>NZ_HG964469.1 GCF_000612725.1 Mycolicibacterium austroafricanum | reverse complement strand
CCCGAGACGGGCCGCCCCATCCGAATGCGCACCGGCGCACTGACCTACATGATGACCCCCGCCGAAGCCATCGCACTCGCCACCGACCTAGCCGACGCAGTAACCCGACTCAGAGCACAGGAGAACCAACAATGACCGACGACGCCACCACCGAGGCAACCGAACCCACCAACGCTGAGGCAGATGACCTTTCTCTGCCATCGCAGGAAAAGGGGTACGAAACAATACGTACCCCTGACGAGTCCGATTTGGAATCGGGAAACCCTGAAGGGTCAGATCCGGAATCCGACCCCGACGTGTTCCCCCGCGAGGTCGTCGAGGAGTTGCGCCGCGAGAACGGCAAGCACCGCCAGCGCGCCCAGAAGGTCGCCCGCCGCCTCCACGCCGAGTTAGTTCGCGCCACAGGGCGATTGGCCGACCCTACTGATCTGGAGTTCGCCGAGGACCACCTCGACGACCCCGAAGCCCTCACCGCAGCGATCGACGAACTCCTCGACCGCAAGCCGCACCTGGCGAGCCGCCGACCGATGGGGGACATTGGGCAAGGTAACCGCGGCTCAACCTCGGAGCCGTTCAGCCTGCTTGGTCTACTGAAAGAGCACACATAGGCGGTAAACTGCACAACGAGGGCCTGGCGCCCGGTAGCACCACCGATTGACGTCCTGGCGACGTGTCGAATCCCCATCAACGACACAACGTTAGGACTCAATCGTGGCCATCGAAGTCACCTCCGCTAATTCCACCCTCATTCAGTCGCAGGTAGCCAACCTGCTCGTCCAGCCCCTCGAACAGGCATCGACATTCCTGGCCGCCGGCCCCGTGGTACTGGACTCCTCCAGCCCCGTCCGGGTGCCCCGCGTCGCCAATGGCGTCACCGCCGGCTTCGTCGCTGAAGGCGCCCAGATCAGTGACGGGGACGTCGCATTCGACGAGGTAACGCTCCTCCCGTCGACCCTCAAGGGCCTGAAGGTTCTGGTGAAGCTCTCAAACGAG
>NZ_HG964468.1 GCF_000612725.1 Mycolicibacterium austroafricanum | reverse complement strand
CCGATGTCGCGGTGATCGAGCCGTCGGAGGTGCACTATTACCAGCCGTTGTGGACGCTGGTCGGCGGGGGTCAGGCCAAGGCCTCGACCACCGCCCGGGCTGAGGCGTCGGTGATGCCCAAAGGGGCGACCTGGATCAAGAACGCGGCCGCGCAGGTGGATCCGGACAACAACCGGGTGGTCTGTGTTGACGGGGCGGACTACGGCTACGACGTGCTCGTGGTCTGCCCCGGTATCCAGTTGGACTGGAACCGCACCGAAGGACTGGCCGATGCGGTCGGTAAGGACGGGGTGTCGTCGAACTACCGGTTCGACCTGGCCCCGCGTACCTGGGAGTTCATCCGTACCCTGCGCTCCGGGAGTGCGGTGTTCGCGATGCCGTCGGGGCCGATCAAATGTGCCGGGGCGCCGCAGAAGATCGCCTACCTGGCCGCCGACTACTGGCGTAAACAGGGCGTGCTCCAGGACATCGATGTGCATTTGGTGGTGCCGACTCCGCGGCTGTTCGGGATCCCGGCGATCGCCGACAACCTCGACAAAGTCGCCGCCGGCTACGGCATCACCGTGCACACAGGAGCCGAGGTGACCGGCATCGACGCCGCCGCGCACAAGGTCGCCCTCACCCCGGTAGGCGAGGCCGGCGGCTCCGAGACGGTGTTGCCCTACGACGTGTTGCACGCCGTACCCCGGCAGTCGGCGCCGGACTGGATCAAGGCCAGCCCGCTCTCGACCGGGGACGCCAACGGCTACGTCGAGATCGACAAGCACACCCTGCAACACGTACGTCACCGCAATGTGTTCAGCCTCGGTGATGCCGGGTCGTCGCCGAACTCCAAAACCGGGGCCGCGATCCGCAAACAAGCCCCGGTGGTCGTCGAGAACATCGACGCCTATCTGGCCGGGCGGCCGTTGACCGCGTCCTACAACGGGTACGGGTCCTGCCCGCTGGTGACGTCCTCACACGACATGCTGCTGGCCGAGTTCGACTACGACCTCAACCTGGAACCGTCGTTCCCGCTGCTGGACCCGACCAAGCCGCACCGGGCCTACTGGTACCTCAAAAAGTACGGGCTGCCGTTCATGTACTGGAACCTCATGCTCAAAGGGCTTGTCAAGATAACTGTGTAAGTAGTTGCGGCCGTTTCGGTTTGGTGGGGTCTCTTTAAAGTGGGAGTCGGTCGGGGAATTGGATGGCGAAGGCGTTGAGCGCCTCGGTCCAGCGGTAGGTTCCTGATCCTGGGTTTGATCCTCGTTTCTGATTGATGTTGCGGATGGCCAGATACAGCAGCTTGAGCGCTGCGGCATCGGAGGGGAACGAGCCGCGGGCTTTGGTGACTTTGCGCAGCTGGTAGTTCAGCGACTCGATGGCGTTGGTGGTGTAGATGATCTTGCGGATCTCGACCGGGAACGCCAGGAACGGCACGAACTCGGCCCAGGCCCGGTCCCAGACCGCGACCGCCCCCGGGGATTTGGTCTTCCATTCGGCCCGGAACTCCTCCAGGGCCAGTTTGGCGGCCTCTTCGGTGGCGGCGGTGTAGATCGGGCGCAGCGCAGCGGCCATCTTCTTACGGTCGGTGTAGGAGGCATAGCGCATGCTGGCCCGCAGCAGATGCACCACGCAGGTCTGGATGATGGCTTGGGGCCAGACCGCGGTGATCGATTCCGGGAGCCCGGTCAGCCCGTCACAACAGACGAACAACGCATCCCGGCAGCCCCGGTTGCGCAGCTCGGTGAGCACCCCGTGCCAGAACTTGGCGCCCTCGGTCTGCTGGATCCAGACCCCCAGGACCTGCTTGATCCCATCGACGTCGACCCCGATCACCACGTGGGCGGCCTTGTTGGCCACTACGCCGCCGTCGCGGATCTTGAGCCGGATCGCGTCGATGTAGAGGATTGGATACACCGGATCGACCGGCCGGGACTGCCACGCGGCGATCTCATCGGCCACCACGTCGGTGACCCGTGAAATCGTGGCCGCCGAGACGGTGGCGCCGTAGACCTCGCCCAGGTGCTCGGTGATGTCGCGGGTGCTCATGCCGCGGGCGTACAGCGACAAGATCA
>NZ_HG964467.1 GCF_000612725.1 Mycolicibacterium austroafricanum | reverse complement strand
CGTCATGAGATGTGCATATCGCATCTGGCTCGATCCGGGCGCAAAACTGGAGGAAATGGGCAGTTCCCCCCATCCGAGTCACCCGGATTAGCCGGTTAAGAGTGGGTGGTACGGCGTGGAGTTGATGGTGCGCACTCCGAGGGCACGCAGGTTGATCTCGAAGGCCGATTCACGGGAAAGGAAGCGTCCTGTGTAGACGGTTCCGTTGTCCGACAACGACATCAATGGTATCCCGCACTCGGCGATGCCGGCCACGATGACCGACCAGACCAGCTTGCCGTCGGCATCACCGGCACCGGCGCGTAGCCCTACCACGTAGCGAGAATGGTCGTCGAGGCTGCCCGCGATACCCACCGCAGTGCCGTCGGCCAGCGCCCAACCGGTCCAATCAGACTGCCAGCACTCGTTGGGCCGATCGAAGACGAACCGCTTGGTCGCCGACTTCGGGCGTTTCTGCGGCTGCGCGGTGATCGCTCCCCGCCGGGTCAGGATCTGCCACACCGTCGACACTGACGGCACCGCCACACCCTCGCGCTGCAACGACCACACGATCGACTGAGCGCCGTGATCACGGCCCTGCTCGATCAGCTGTTTTCGCCGCAGCACGATCAGGTCTTCGACCTCGACCGGAGTCTGTCCCGGCGAGGTCAGCGGACGCCGGGACTGCTCCTGCAGCCCCTCGATACCGCCGTCACGGAAGCGCCGCCGATATTTGTAGAACGTTTGCCGACTGATCTGCTCGTCGCGGCAAAACGCCGCCACGTTGGGTACTCGACCGGCCATTGCCGCAGCCATGCGAATGTCCATCGCCGTCACCTTCTGGGCCATGAACCATCGTTGCCAGGCCCTACTCAGGTGTCAGCGATGTCCCGAGACATATCACTGTCAGCGATGTCCCCGAACAGAACATCACGCTGAGCGTGACCAACTACACCGAAATCACGAGAGCGAGGCGACGAACAGCCGGTGGACGCGGCGGTCGCCGGTCACCTCGGGATGGAACGCCGTCGCGAGCATCTTCCCTTGCCGCACCGCGACGGGATGTCCACCCGCTCGCGCGAGCACCTCGACGTCCGGGCCCACCCGCTCGACCCACGGCGCCCGGATGAACACCGCATGCACCGGGCCGTCCAGACCCTCGAACTCGACGTCTTCCTCGAACGAGTCGACCTGACGGCCAAAGGCGTTGCGCCGCACCGTCATATCGATACCGCCCAGGGGTAGCGCCTCACGCCCTGCCACTCCGGCGTCGGCGATCTCGGTCGCCAGCAGGATCATCCCGGCGCACGATCCGTACGCCGGCATCCCCTCGGCGAGCCTGGCCCGTAGCGGCTCCAGCAGGCCGAACTCGCGCAGCAGATGGCTCATCGCCGTCGACTCTCCACCCGGAATCACCAGAGCATCAACGGAATTGAGCTCGTCGAGGCGCCGCACCGTACGGGCCTCGGCGCCGGCCTCACGCAACGCCGCAAGATGCTCGCGGGTATCGCCCTGCAGTGCCAGTACCCCGACCTGCGGGGCGCTCACCCGTGTCCCGGGGCGTAGCCGCGGGTGTACCGCGTCAACCCCTCCTGCATCACCGCGGCGACCATCTCGCCGTAGCGGTTGTAGATCTTGCCCTGCGTCAGCGAGCGGCCCCCGCACGCCGACGGCGACGACTGGTCGTAGAGCAGCCATTCGTCGGCCCGGAACGCGCGCATGAACCACATCGCGTGGTCCAGTGAGGCCACCATCAGATGCTTGCGCTCCTCGATGTGGTTGACCTGCGCCGAGCCCAGCAGTGTCAGATCACTCATGTAGGCCAGCGCGCAGATGTGCAGCACGTGGTCATCGGGCATCGGATCCCGGTGCCGGAACCAGACCTGCTGCTGGGAGGCTTTGCCTTCGCGCACCCCGAGCCGGTCGCGGGGCACGATGCGCACATCCCACTCGTCGAACTGCCGGAAGCTGGCGTCGTCGAACACCTTGCTGCTGGACTTGAAGTCGGGGATGTCGTCGGGCGGGGGCGCGAACGGCATGGCGTCCTGGTGTTCGATGCCGCTCTGGTCGGTCTGGAACGACGCCGACATCGAGAAGATGGTCTCGCCGTGCTGGATCGCCGTCACTCGGCGGGTGCAGAACGAGCCACCGTCACGGATCCGCTCGACGGTGTAGACCGACGGCGACCGCGCATCGCCGGCGCGCAGGAAGTAGCCGTGCAGCGAGTGCACCTGAAACTTCGGGTCGACAGTCCGCACCGCGGATACCAGCGACTGCCCGGCCACATGCCCGCCGAACGTGCGCTGCAGAAAACCCGACTCGGGGCTGAAGACCCCGCCACGATAGATGTTGACCTCGATCTGCTCCAGATCGAGGATCTCTTCAATCGCCACTTACCAGCCGCGTTCGGCCAGGCGGTGCGGGACCGGGATGTCGTCGACGTTGATTCCGACCATCGCCTCACCCAGGCCGCGCGACACCTTGGCCAGCACGTCGGGATCGTCGTAGAACGTAGTCGCCTTGACGATCGCCGCGGCCCGCTCGGCGGGATTGCCCGACTTGAAGATGCCCGAACCGACGAACACACCCTCGGCGCCGAGCTGCATCATCATCGCCGCATCCGCCGGAGTCGCGATGCCACCCGCGGTGAACAACGTCACCGGCAGCTTGCCTGCCCGCGCCACCTCGACGACGAGGTCGTAGGGAGCCTGCAGTTCTTTTGCCGCGACGTACAACTCGTCCTCCGACAGCGACGTCAGCCGGCGGATCTCGCCGCCGATCCTGCGCATGTGGGTGGTCGCGTTGGACACATCACCGGTGCCCGCCTCGCCCTTGGACCGGATCATCGCCGCACCCTCGGTGAGCCGCCGCAGCGCCTCGCCGAGGTTGGTGGCACCGCACACGAACGGCACGGTGAAGCGCCACTTGTCGATGTGGTTGGCGTAATCGGCTGGCGTGAGCACCTCGGACTCGTCGATGTAGTCGACACCGAGGCTCTGCAGGATCTGCGCCTCGACGAAGTGCCCGATCCGCGCCTTGGCCATCACCGGGATCGTGACGGCGTCGATGATGCCCTCGATCATGTCGGGGTCACTCATCCGCGACACCCCGCCCTGGGCCCGGATGTCGGCGGGAACGCGTTCGAGCGCCATCACCGCGACCGCACCGGCACCCTCGGCGATCCGCGCCTGCTCAGGGGTGACCACGTCCATGATGACGCCGCCCTTGAGCATCTCCGCCATGCCACGCTTCACCCGCGCAGTACCGCGGGCGGGAGCTCCGAGCCCTGCCCCCGACGTTTCGGATTCCACTGCCATCTCCTTAAATCGCTACTGATCCAGTCTAAAGGCGGTCGCAAATCGATTCGATCCGCACATCAACGGATGGATTGCAGCGGCCCGCCCGGTAGTGCACCCCGCGCGTCGACCAGTGCGTTCGCCTCGTCGAGAAGCTCACCCAGCTGCAGGGGATACACGGTCTCACCATCGGCGACCAGCTTTTCGATCATTGTCGCATCGCACCACCGGTGACCGTGAATGTAGGTGCGTTCCAGCCCCGAGCGGCCCGCGTCCGACGGCTCGAACCGCGCGGTGCGGTGCACGAAATACATCTCCTCGCTGTGGATGACCGACCCGTTGAAGTTGATGACGGCGTCGCGGCGCCACAGCGGACCGACCATGGCCTCCGGCGCCACCCGCAGCCCGGTCTCCTCCTCCAGTTCACGCACCGCGGCCTGGGCCAGTGACTCCCCCACCTGGGCCGCACCGCCGATCGTGAACCACCACTTGCGGGGGGCCGGGTCCGCACCCGCGAACGCCGGATCCGACCCGCGCAGAAGCAGCACCGCACCGGCTTCGTCGAGCAGCACCACCCTCGCCGACGTGCGTCTGGTCGCCGGGGCAGGCTCGCGCGCCGACACCTCACCTGCTTCGGCGATCTCGAAATAGCTTGGCAGCGCAGCAGTTCCGCCCAGCCGCAGGGTGCGCACCAGCGGGCGCTCGCGCAGGGCCAGGGTGTCGCGGACGGCGTCGTTGTGGAACCGGCGCGCCAGCACCACGCGCGCCTCGGCGTCCGCCAGCTCGGCCACCAACGCCAGCGGCAGGGACGACGGGTTGACCCGGCCCAGCGCCGCCGACAACTCGTTCTCCGCCGCTTCACGGCCCGACCTGGGCGCCCGTTCGGCGGCGTCGGCCAACGCGGCCAGCCGCCGGCCGTCGGGTCCGCCGCCGTACGCCTCGACGGCCACCGCGCGAGCCACCACCGCGCGCCGGGCCAACGCCCCGTCGAGTGCCTGCCAGGACAGGTCGTAGCGCACGTGTAGCCGGTCCAGCCGGTTGGCGGTTTGATAGGCCCACCCGCCGATCAGCAGAACCACCGCGACCAGCACCGCAATCAGCACCGCGGCTGCCCACGGAATCACGACTCCACCTGCACTTTCACCCCGGCACCGGCGACCGTCTCGTACACCCGCATGATCTGCCGGGCCACCACCGACCAGTCGTACCGCTGCACCGCCCGCGTCGCGCATTCGATGTAGCGGGCGCGGACCGCGTCGTCGGAGAGCATCTCGATCAGGCCTTCGGCCAGGGCGGCGGAGTCGTCGACGGCGACCAGGCGTCCGGCGTCTCCGTCCACCAGCACCCGCCGGAATGCGTCGAGGTCACTGGCGACCACCGCGGTTCCCGCCGCCATCGCCTCCACCAGCACGATGCCGAAGCTCTCTCCCCCGGTGTTGGGCGCGCAGTACACATCGGCGCTGCGCATCGCCGACGCCTTCTCGGCGTCGTCCACCTGTCCCAGGAACCGCAGATGTCGGGCCAGCGGTCCGGCGTCGCCGCGCAGTTGATCCTCGTCGCCACGGCCCACCACCAGGATCTCGACGTCGGCGAACCGCTCCGCCACCGCGGGCAGCGCCCCGAGCAGCACGGACATGCCCTTGCGGGGTTCGTCGAACCGGCCGAGGAAGAGCACCGTTCCCCCGGGCCGGGGATAGCCGGGCAGTGGCGGCGCGGAGGCGAAGCTGGCCACGTCCACGCCGTTGGGAATCTCGACGGCGTCGCTGCCCAGCGCTTCCATCTGCCAGCGTCGCGCCAGGTCGGATACCGCGATGCGGCCGACGATCTTCTCGTGCATGGGACGCAGGATCGGTTCGAACACCGACAGCGTCAACGACTTCGTCGTCGAGGTGTGGAAGGTCGCCACGATCGGGCCCTCGGCGATGTTGAGCGCCAGCATCGACAGGCTGGGCGCGTTGGGCTCATGCAGGTGCAGCACGTCGAACTGGCCCTGCTGCAGCCACTTCTTGACCTTGCGGTGGGTGGCGGGCCCGAACCGCAGCCGGGCCACCGACCCGTTGTACGGAATCGGGATGGCCTTTCCGCCCGACACCACGTAATCGGGCAGCGATTCGTCCGCATCGGGTGAGGCGGGCGCGAGCACACTGACGTCGTGGCCGTCGCTGTGAAACACGTTCGCCAACTGCAGCACATGCGACTGCACCCCGCCGGGCACGTCGAACGAGTACGGGCAGACCATCCCGATCCGCATCAGGGTCGCCGCATTCTCGCGCACGCGCTCATCACAAAGCCTCCAGGCGGGCCCTGCGCTCCTCGGACAGATCCGCCACCCACTGCGGCTGCATCATGTGCCAGTCCTCCGGGTGCGCGGCGATGTTGACCGCGAACCGGTCGGCCATCGCCTGCGTGATGACGGTGACGTCGCCCGATGAGGTGTCCAGCTCCGGATAAACCTGCATGCCCCAGCCGTCGGGTTCGAACCAGCAGTGCACGGGCAGCAGCGCTGCTCCCGTCTCCAGCGCCAGCTTCGCCGGCCCCGCGGGAAGCCGGCTGGGCTCGCCGAAGAAGTCGACCTGCACACCCGTGCGGGTCATGTCACGGTCGGCCATCAAGCACACCACCCCGTTGGCGAGCAACCGATCACGCAGCACCTCGAACGGCGGCCGTTCCCCGCCGGAGAGCGGAACCACCTCGAAGCCGAGACTCTCGCGGTACGCCAGGAACCGGTTGTACAGCGATTCCGGTTTGAGACGTTCGGCGACCGTGGCAAAGGTGCCGTGGTTCTGCACCAGCCACACCCCGGCCATGTCCCAGTTTCCGCTGTGCGGCAACGCCAGCACGGCGCCGCGGCCCGCCTCCAGCGCCGCCCACACGCGCTCGATGTCGCGCACGTGCAGTCGTCTGCCCAGCTCCTCGTGATCCATCGACGGCAGCCGGAAGGCCTCCCGCCAGTACCGGGCGTAGGACGCCAGCGACGCCTGCATCAGCGCCGGCGGAACCCGCTCCGGCGTCGTACCGATCACCCGCGCGAGATTCTTGCGCAGCTGCTCGGGTCCGCCGTTCAGGGCAGCCCATCGGGCGCCGGCACCGAACGCGTTGCGCGCCAAGAACTCCGGGGCTGCACGCACCAGGCGCCAGCCGGCGGCATAAACCCAGTCGGTGAGGTGGCCGCCGAAGGAGAGCAGACGCCCGTTGTCGCTGCCCGACCCGGCCGGGTGCTGTGTCATTGCTCTGTGGTCTCGGGTTTCTCGCCGGCTTCGGGCACCTTGAGCGGCTCCATGGCCGCCGCGGAGGTCCGCACGCTGTGCAGCCGCTGCCCGACGGTCACCACGCTGCTCAACGCCAGTACCCACATCGCGACGTCGAGGAGCCACGGCAGAGGGAAGAACGGCAGGTCGGAGAAGCAGGCGCCGATCAGGATGATGACCAGGCGCTCGGGCCGCTCGATCAGACCACCGTCCCCGGACAGCCCGCTGGCCTCCGCCCGCGCCTTGATATACGAGATGACCTGCGACGACACCAGGCAGATCATGGTGGCGACGACCAATCCGGTGCTATGCAGCCCGAACGCGGCCCACCACAGCAGGCCGCAGAACACCGCGCCGTCACTGATGCGGTCACAGGTGGCGTCGAGCACCGCCCCGAACCGGGTGCCGCCACCGCTCTGACGGGCCATCGCCCCGTCGAGCATGTCGGCAAGCACGAAGAACGCCACCACCCAGGCGCCCGCGAACAGCTGCCCGATCGGGAACAGCGTGAGCGCGCCGAGCACCGATCCCGCGGTGCCCAGGATCGTGACGCTGTCCGGCGACAGGCCCAGTTTCAGCGCGCCCCTTGCCACCGGCCGCGACAGCTTCACGTAGGCCGCGCGCGTCATCAGGTAGAAGTCGCTCACTTGTGGTTGTCCCACTCGGTGGCCAGCAGCAGCCGGGTGTCGCGCAGCAGTTGCGGGATGACCTTGGAGTCGCCGATGACGGTGATGAAGTTGGCGTCCCCACCCCACCGCGGCACCACGTGCATGTGCAGGTGCTCCGACAGCGAGCCGCCCGCCGAGGTTCCCAGGTTGAGGCCGACGTTGAAGCCGTGGGGGCGCGACACCGCCTTCATCACGCGAATCGCCTTCTGCGTGAACGCCATCAACTCCGCGCTCTCGGCCTCGGTGAGGTTCTCCAGCTCGGCCACCCGACGGTACGGCACCACCATCAGATGGCCGGGGTTGTACGGGTACAGGTTGAGCACGGCGTACACCAGTTCGCCGCGCGCGACGACCAGCCCGTCCTCGTCCGACATGTTCGGGATGTCGGTGAACGGTTCCGACGACGACGCCGACCCCGGCTTGACCGCGTCGACGATGTAGGTCATCCGGTGTGGCGTCCACAACCGCTGCAGGCGGTCCGGATCGCCGACACCGCGGTCTACGATCGTGTCCTCGGGATCCACGTCACCCCTCGCCCGTTTCGGCACTGATCTCGACGAGTTCCGCTGTCGGCGTCGCATTCTCGCGCCGAGTGACCCAGTCCACGATGGCCGCGACCGCCTGCTCTCGCGGAACTCCGTTGACCTGCGTGCGGTCACCGAACCGGAATGACACGGCTTCAGCCTCCACGTCGCGGTCACCCGCGAGAAGCATGAACGGAACCTTCTGGTTGGTGTGGTTGACGATCTTCTTGGCCATCCGGTCGTCGCTGGTGTCCACCTCGGCACGGATACCGAGGGCGCGCAGCTGGGCCACCAGCCCGTCCAGGTACCGGATGTGGTCGTCGGCGACGGGGATGCCGACCACCTGCACCGGCGCCAGCCAGGCCGGGAAGGCGCCGGCGTAGTGCTCGGTGAGCACACCGAAGAACCGCTCGATCGATCCGAACAGCGCCCGGTGGATCAGGACGGGGCGTTTGCGGGTTCCGTCTGCGGCGGTGTACTCCAGCTCGAAACGGTCGGGCATGTTGAAGTCGAGCTGGATGGTCGACATCTGCCAGTTACGCCCCAGCGCGTCGCGCACCTGCACCGAGATCTTCGGACCGTAGAACGCCGCGCCGCCCGGGTCGGGCACCAGGTGCAGTCCCGACGATTCGGCCACTTCGCGCAGCGTCTCGGTGGCCTCCTCCCACATGTCGTCGGACCCCACGAACTTGTCCGGGTCCTTGGTCGAGAGCTCCAGGTAGAAGTCGTCGAGACCGTAGTCGGCCAGCAGATCGAGGACGAACTGCAGCAGCCGGGCCAGCTCGTCGCGCATCTCTTCGCGGGTGCAGTAGATGTGCGCGTCGTCCTGCGTCATGCCGCGCACCCGGGTCAGGCCGTGGACCACACCGGACTTCTCGTAGCGGTACACACTGCCGAACTCGAAGAGCCGCAAGGGAAGTTCCCGATAAGAACGCCCTCGCGACCGGTAGATCAGGTGGTGCATCGGGCAGTTCATCGGCTTGAGGTAGTAGTCCTGCCCCGGTTTGCGCACCGTGCCATCGTCGTTGTACTCGGCGTCGATGTGCATGGCCGGGAACATGCCGTCGGCGTACCACTCCAGGTGCCCGGAGGTGATGTAGAGGTGCTCCTTGGTGATGTGCGGGGTGTTGACGAACTCGTAGCCCGCCTCGATGTGCTTGCGCCGCGAGTACTCCTCCAGCTCCCGGCGCACCACGCCTCCCTTGGGGTGGAAGACCGGCAGGCCCGAGCCCAGTTCGTCGGGGAAGCTGAACAGGTCGAGCTCGACGCCGAGCTTGCGGTGGTCGCGCTTCTGCGCCTCCTCGATGAGCTCGAGGTGGCGGTCGAGCGCCTCCTGCGACTCCCAGGCGGTGCCGTAGATGCGCTGCAGGCTGGCGTTGTTCTGGTCGCCGCGCCAGTACGCCGCCGAGCTACGGGTCAGCTTGAACGCCGGGATGTAGCGGGTGGTCGGAATGTGCGGGCCACGGCACAGGTCACCCCAAACACGTTCGCGGGTACGGGGATTGAGGTTGTCGTAGGCGGTGAGCTCGTCACCGCCTATCTCCATTATTTCGTCCGATGACTCCAGGTCGCCGGACTTGTCGTCGATCAGTTCGAGCTTGTAGGGCTCGTTCGCCAGTTCTTCCCTGGCCTCGTCCTTGGATTCGAACACCCGGCGGGAGAACAGCTGACCGTCCTTGACGATCTGGCGCATCCGCTTTTCCAGAGCCTCCAGGTCCTCCGGGGTGAACGGCTCGGCGACCTCGAAGTCGTAGTAGAAGCCGTCGGTGATCGGCGGCCCGATGCCGAGCTTGGCGTCGGGGAACAGCGCCTGCACTGCCTGCGCGAGCACGTGGGCGGCCGAGTGCCGGATGACGCTGCGGCCGTCCTCGGTGTCGGCGGTCACCGGGATCACGTCGACGTCGGCGTCGGGAACCCACGACAGGTCGCGCAGTCGGCCGTCGGAATCCCGGACGACGACGACGGCGTCGGGTGCACCCCGGGAAGGCAAGCCGGCGTCACGAACCGCCTGCCCGGCGGTCGTCCCGGCAGCGACCCGGATCGGGGCTGCTGGGGCGGGGCGGGCGGGGGCGCTCATGCGGGGCTCTCCAAACTCTCAGGTGGCTGGTGCGGGTCGGGTATCGACCGCGACCATGCTATCGGTGCGGGGCGTCACTCCCCGATACCAATAGGGCTCTTGAGCCAGCGGTACTCGATACCGACCAGTTCGCCGACGAACGCGAGTGCCCCGAGCAACCACAACGTGCCCATCACGATCGCGAAGGTGAACAGCGCCCCCAGCGCCTGGACCCACAGGCCCTGGCGTTTGAACCAGGCCATCGCGGTGTCATAGCGTGCGCGGGCGTAGGCCAGCAACCGGCGCGCCCAGTCGAACTCGGTCGCAAGGATGGCCAGCCCGACGAACACGATCGCCCAGCCCGGGCCGGGGTACGGGATGGCCAGGATGCCGACGGCCAGAACCAGCAGGCCCACCACGCCGACCGCGATGCGGTAGACGAGGTCGGCGGCCCGCCGTTCCCGCAGCCGGTCCCGCCACCGCGCCCACCGGCGGGTGATTCCGGAACGCCCGGTCTCGTCGCTCATGGCTGACCCGGTTTGAGCTTGACGAACAGCGAATGTGCCTCGGCCAGCACGTGGTCGCCGTCGAGAAGGCGCCCGGAGACGAAGATCTTGCGGTCGACGATGTCGTCGATGCGCGCTTCGACCTGCAGTTCCTTTTCGACCAGCGCGATCTTGCGGTAGTCGACGTGCAGGAACGCGGTGCGCTGCGCCTTGCTGCCGCTGAGTTTGTAGGCGGTGAAGCCGAGCAGTGAGTCGAACAGGTGGGCCACCGCGCCACCGTGCGCAGCGCCGTTGCGGCCCAGATGGTAGCGACGGAACCGCGCGGTGCCGCCCATGCGACCATCGTCGGTGAGATGCAGGTCCAGCGGCACGCTCAGGATGTTGCCGCGGTTGGGTAGGTCGTTTCGCCGGCCCGACGGTGAGGACCATTCATCGGCGTCGTAGGGCGCCAGCATCGCCGAGACCTTCTCCAGCAGGTCTGCTGCCTCGGTGATCACGGCGTCAGGGGCGTCGGCCGCGCGGGCGTGGTCCTGGAGCCTGCGGACGGCTTCGACGAAACGGCCGTAGTCCGGGCCGCCGCGGTCGGTGGGTGTGGGTGGATTGAATCCCCCACCAACGTGTACATCGGCCGCATTGTTAGTGCTCACCCGCTCACCGTATTGGTTGCCTCAGCTCGCGGCGGCGCCGGCGTTGCCCAGTGTCTCGAACTCGGCGTCGGTCAGATCGATCTGTGCGGCGGCGACGTTCTCCTCGAGGTGGGCCACCTTCGAGGTGCCGGGAATGGGCAGCATCACCGGCGAACGCTTCAGCAGCCAGGCCAGCGCCAGTTGTGACGGTGTGGCGTGGTGTTCGGCGGCGATGCGGTGCAACGGGCCGTCGGCGGCCGCGAGCGGGCCTGCGGCCAACGGGAACCACGGGATGAACGCGATGCCGTCGGCCTCACACGCATCCAGCACAGGCTCGGCGCCGCGCATCGTGAGGTTGTACATGTTCTGCACCGAGACGATCGGGGCGACCGCACGGGCGGCGGTGAGCTGATCGACCGAGACCTCCGAGAGGCCGATGTGCCGAACCTTGCCTTCCTGCTGAAGCTTGGCCAGCTCGCCGATCTGGTCCTCGGCCGGGAATTTCGGGTCGATGCGGTGCAACTGGAACAGGTCGATGGTGTCTGTGCCGAGCCGGCGAAGGCTCATCTCGCACTCCTGACGGAGGTAGGCGGGAAACCCGAGCGGTTCCCACACGTCGGGAGCGGTACGCAGCAGACCTGCTTTAGTGGCGATGACGACGCCGTCGTAGGGGTGAAGCGCCTCCCGGATGAGGTCCTCGGAGATGTAAGGGCCATAGGAGTCTGCGGTGTCGATGAAGTCGACGCCGAGATCGACGGCGCGGCGCAGCACGCGCAGGCATTCGTCCCGGTCTACCGGCGGACCCCAGACACCAGGGCCGGTCAGACGCATCGCGCCGAAACCGAGCCGGTTCACGGGCAGCTCCCCGCCGAGGAGGAAGGTCGGGGCGGTTCGGGAGCTTCCAGAGGTCACCGGATCGACGCTACGCGGACGGTGACAAGCTGGCATCGTGAAGCTGACTGACCTGGCCGGCAAAGCGCTGACGTATCCCGAGGTGGGTGCCACCGCGACGACGATGCCCGCCGGGTACCGCCATCTACGGAAGTCGGCGGTGATCGGCAGCGGCCGCGAGCGTTTCGAGCAGGCGGCCGCCGAGGGGATGCGCTGGGGGATGCTGCGCGGGGCGGGCCTGCGGGTGGAGGCCACCGCCCCGGTGGCCGCCGTCGGGGCGGAGGTGCTGGTGCATCTCGGCCCCGTGGTGGCGCCGTGTCGCGTCGTGTACGTCGTCGACGAACCCGACCGTCGCGGTTTCGCGTACGGCACCCTGCCCGGGCACGCCGAATCAGGCGAGGAGTTGTTCCTCGTGCGCTACGACCCGAGCGCCGGGGACGTGGTTGCGGAGGTGGCGGCGTTTTCGCGGCATGCGACGTGGTGGAGCCGGTTAGGGGCCCCGGTGACCTCGTTGATGCAGCGCGTGGTCACCGACCGGTATCTGCGCGCGCTCTGACCGCGTCCCGCGACTTCGCTGGGACTGCAGCACCGGATCCGAAAGGCCTTCCGCGGGCGACTGCGCAATGCCCGAGCCGACCGCGAGGGTCAGCGGTAGCCTGTAGAGCCATATTGACGCACGAGTATCGGACGGGTGAGGGATGAGCGATCCAGCCGGCGTAGAAGTCACACATCTGCGTGTGGCGGAGCTGGTGCAGGGCCTGCACAACAGACCGGACACCGACTCCGACACGGTCGTCGCCGAGTTGGCCGAGCTTGCCGCCGCCGAAATCGAGGGCGCGCAGTATGCCGGAATCACTTTGACCCGCAACGCCAAACAGATCGAGACCCCCGCAGCGACGCATCATTGGCCATTGTTGTTGGACAAGATCCAGCAGCGCTATCTCGAAGGCCCCTGTCTGACCGCGGCGTGGGAAGAGAAGACCGTTCACGTTCGCAATCTGGAGACCGACGAGCGGTTCCCGAACTACCGGCGCGACGCGTTGGCCGAGACACCCATCCGGTCGATCATGGCGTTCCAGCTGTTCATCGCCGGCGAGACGCTCGGTGCGCTCAACGTCTACTCCGAGCAGCCCGAGGCATTCGGTGACGAGTCACGAACGCTCGGTCTGATCTTCGCCGCCCACTCCTCGGTGGCCTGGAACTCGGCGCGCCGCGAAGAGCAGTTCCGGCAGGCGCTGTCGAGCCGTGACGTGATCGGTCAGGCCAAGGGCATGATCATGGAGCGCTACCGGGTGGACGCCGTTCAGGCTTTCGAACTGCTGCGCAAGCTGTCACAGGATTCCAATGTGCCCCTGATCAAGATCGCCACGAGTCTCGTCAGCGACGCTCAGGCCTCGGCCGACTGACCAAGCGCAACAACGCGACTCCGCACCGGCGCCGGCCGCCCAGACACTCCGTGCAGCAGGAGGATGGGCGGCCGGACCGTTTGCGCCGACCCCGTCGACGGCTGGTCGCCGGGTCGGTGTGACTACCTGGTGTCCCACCGGTCCCGCCGGTCACCGACCGGCGCCGCGCCCGTGACCAGTGCCCGCGGAATTTCGGCGTTGACCGGAGTGGTCGCCGAATCTCCTTGCGTCGCCGACCAATCCGTGCCGACACACAGCAGGTCGGACGGAACCGGTACCTCGTTGGGCAGCGGCACCGGCAACCCCGGAATCGACGGGATGGTCAGCGACGGCGGCGACACCAGGTTGGACAGGCCCGTCGCGGCCAGCGGGGTCAGCGGGCTCGGCGGAGCAGGGACACCCACGCTCACCGATCCGGCGCCGCCGGGCACCGGCGGCGTTCCGGGGGGCGCGATGCTCATCACCGACGAGGCGGTGTTCTGCACGGTCCGCGCCACACCGGGTGGCGTGAGCAGGTCGGAGATCGTCAGCGTGCTGCCGGGAGTTCCCGGGATCGGCGACCCCGGTGTTCCGGTGTTGACTCCCGCCGAGTTCGGTGGCGTCGGCGGCACCGGCGGCGCCGGGTAGTTGACAAACCCGCCTGACGACGACCCGGGCACCGGAGGCGTCGGAGGCGTCACCGCTCCGGCAGGCACCGCACCGGCACCACCGGGAACACCCGGAACCGGAGGCGTCACC
>NZ_HG964466.1 GCF_000612725.1 Mycolicibacterium austroafricanum | reverse complement strand
CCTTCACTGAACTTTGTCAAGGTAGCCCCCCGTCCTGGGGAGCTATACGTGCCAAACGAGAGCGCAGTGCACGCGGCATGCAGATCCAGCACCGCCGAGGGTGGTGGTGGTGACCGAACCACTTTTCATCGCCGTACGACGATGATAGCGTCAGGAATCATTGATCGGTCAAACCTGGGAACATCGATGATTGGCGATGCCAAGGCTGTGGTCGGCCGGTCCGGACGGGAAGGGGCCGGCAATGTGGGCCTTCGCGGCGTTGGGCTTGTTTGCGGTGTTGATGTTGGTGATCGGGGCGTGGCGGCGTCGTATTCAGGTGGCGCGCACCGGCGATAGCGGTAACCGGCGCCGCTGGCGCCCTGACGCGACGCTGGAGTGGTGGGCCCTCGCGCTTGCCGACGTGGGGTATCTGTTGGTCGGGATCGCTGCCCCGGCAGCCGCGCTGGCGGGTACGCCGGCACTGGGCATCGTCGAACGGCCGTGGGTGCACGCGGCGGGCGCGGTGGTGGCGGTCGTCGGGATCACCGCAACCCTGCTCGCACAGCTCGGGTTGGGGGCGTCGTGGCGGATCGGGGTCGAGGAGACCGAAACCACTGACTTGGTCACCACCGGCCCGTTTGCATTGGTGCGCAACCCGATCTTTACCGCGCTGCTGTTCACCTTGACCGGACTTGCGTTGATGGTGCCCAACCCAGTTGCGGTCGTCGGGCTTGTGGTCGCGGTGGCCGGGATCGAGTTACAGGTGCGGGGGGTGGAAGAGCCCTACCTGCGCCGGGTCCACGGCCACGCCTACAGCGACTACACCACCGCGGTGGGCCGGTTCGTGCCCACCTCGGCTGCACCCGAAATGAGGCCAATGATGCTGCCCGACACGACAACTGACTTCAACACGGTGGAGGTGACGGTGGCGTTCGTCGACCTGGCCGGCTACAGCGTGCTCACCGAAGCCTGCGGGGATCGCGAGGCCGCCCAGCTGGCCACGCGTTTGGTCGAACTCGCCCACACCGCCCTACAACCGGGCGTGCGGGTGGTGAAGACGATCGGGGACGCGGTCATGCTGGCCGCAGACACTCCCGCCCAGATGACGGCCACGATCATCGATCTGGCCGACCGGGTGGCTGGTGAAGACGGATTTCTGCCGATTCGGGCCGGGATCCATCACGGCCCCGCGATCGCCCGCGGCGGCGATTTTTTCGGTCATGTGGTTAACATCGCCGCCCGGATCACCGCCCTGGCCGGCGCCGGTCAGGGCGGTGATCACCGACGCGATCGTCGACGCGGTCAGTGAGTATGGGCTGCCCACCACACCCATGGGCCTACCGCCGTTGCGCAACATCACCGCCGCCATCCCGCTGCACATGATCGCCCTGGCCGCCGCGTGCTATCCGCGTGACCCGGTCTGCGGGATGCGTATCGACCCGGCCACCGCGCCCGCCCACCACCACCGCGAGGGCTGGGATTGGTGGTTCTGCTCGACCGACTGCGCCCACCGATTCATCACCAACTCAAGCATGTCTACACCGCAGCAACCCCCGGTCGCCGCCAGTGAAAGGCGGCCCAGATGAGCCGTTCCTGGAGCCGCAACCGGCTCAAATTCGCGCTCGCCGGGCCTGTGTTCGAAGCCGGCAACCGGTTCATTCCGGGCCGGCCGCACGCCCGGCTGGCCGGGCTGGTCGCCAAGCAGCGCCCGCAGCAGGTGCTCGAACTGTGCGGCGGCACCGGCTACGCCGCCCGCCTGCTGGCACGCCTCTCGCCGACCACCCAGATCGATTCCCTCGACATCTCCCCGGAAATGCTGGCCGTCGGCCGCCGCCACCTCGCCCGCCACCACATCGACAACGTGACTCTGCATGAAGGCGACGCCGCAGCACTGCCGTTCGGCGACAACACCTTCGACGTGGCGATGAGCGTGTTCGGCTGGCACGAACTACCCACCGATATCCGCCACCGTGCCATCGACGAAACCCGCCGCGTCCTGCGCCCGGGAGGACAAGTCATCGCCATCGACCTCGACCCACCCCCCACCGCACGGTGGGCCTACGGCCTCTACCTGCGGCTGGCTGAACGACCCCACGCCCGCGACGTCCTGGGCGCCGGACTCGCCGACGCCTTCACAGCCCACGGCCTGACCATCACCGCCCACCAGCCCGCGGCGGGCTGGGCCGCCCCATTCCAGATCATCCACGCCCACGAGAGCGGCATCTGATGGTGCACATCAGTAGCCCCATCTTGCTCACCGCGCCACTGCTGGGCACCGTTCGGTGATATCAACCCGGTCACGATTGTGCAGGCGTCGTGGATCCAGAACGGTTGACTGCACCACGGGCCTCAGGGTGTAGTCGGCAGCAGGTGGGCGGTGGACCTGAACAAGTCCGAGGGTGTGGCAACGCCGACACGATCAATACCCCTGAGCGCTATCATCGTTTAGTGACGATGAATCGGCTGGGTGGTGATCTCGCCACCGAACCGCGCTGGGGCGGGGCGGCGCTGCTGCGCCCGGGGGTGCTGGCCTTCACCGGATCGATCGGCACCACCGATGCCCATGCCCACCATGCTGTGCAGATCATGACCGCCACAACGGCTTTCACGGTGCTCGATGAGCACGGCTCTCGACACTGCGGGACGCGGGTGGTCGTGCCCGCCGACGCGCAACATCGGATCGAGGTCGGCGCCGAGGAGGGAGCGGTGGTGTTCTTGGACCCGGAATCCACGCCGGGGCAGTCCGCGCACCTGCGTGCGGTCCGCTCGGGATGGGCCATCACCCCCGTCTTCGCCCCAACGAGGCGGCGTCCGCTTGCCGCAGTGGTGGACGGACTGGTCGCACACCTGAGCCCCGCCACGACCAGAGAGGCCGTCGCGCCGCTCCACCCGGCGGTCGGTCATGCGTTGCAACTGTTGCCCGACCTCGTCGCAGCCGGCCCGGTCACCGGCACGGAAGTCGCTGCGCAACTAGGCATCTCGGCAAGCCGGTTGACGCATCTGTTCACCGAACAGGTCGGCATCCCGCTGCGCCGCTACGTGTTGTGGTCGCGGCTACGGATGGCGATCACGCTGGTGCAGGCCGGTGACGACCTGACCGGCGCTGCGCACGGTGCGGGGTTCGCCGACAGTGCGCATCTCACCCGCACCACCCGCGACATGTTCGGCCTGGCGCCTTCGGTGCTGAGCCGGCACGTGTCCTGGGACCTTCCCACCAGCGGTTAGCCGAATCATTCAAGCCTCGCCTCGGGCAGAGCACCGACCATCGAGCCATGAGCGCGATTACTTCGTCCACGTTGACCAGCACCCCGGCCCACCGGGTGGCCCGCTACGGCTACGTGCCGTTCATGCTGATCGGCCTCAACGGCACAGCCATCGCCCTGACCGCCTCGGGCGCACCGAAACTATGGTTGCTACCCATCTTGGGTGTCGCGATCGCGACATCGTTTCTGGTCGAGCGGATCATCCCCTATGACCGCGGCTGGAACCATGACCGCGCTGACACCACCCGCGACCGCATTCACGTCGCGGTCAACGAAACCCTCATCCTGGCCAGTGTGGCCGCCATCCCACTGCTGGCCGCGATCGTTCCCACTCCGCAGCTGTGGCCGCACAACTGGCCATTGCTGCTGCAGGTGCTCGCGGCGATCCTGATCGCCGACCTCGGCATCACCGTCGCGCACCTGGCCAGCCACAAGATCGGCGTGCTGTGGCGCTTCCACGCCGTGCACCACAGCATCACCCGCTTCTACGGCCTCAACGGCCTGATGAAACACCCCCTCCACCAAACCGTCGAAATGGCCTTCGGCGTGGCCCCCCTCATCCTGATCGGCCTGCCCGTCGACGTCGCCTCGGTGCTGGCCCTGGCGGTAGCCATCCAGCTGCTGCTGCAACACTCCAACGCCGACTACCGCATCGGCCCCGCCAAATACGTCCTGGCCCTCAACGAGGGGCACCGCTTCCACCACCTCAAATGGGCCGGTGTCGGCGACGTCAACTTCGGGCTATTCACCCTGCTGTGGGATCACCTCATGGGCACCTACTCCTACGACCAGACCCGACGATTCGACTCCACCCAACTGGGCATGGCCGCCAAACCCGACTACCCCAGCAGCTACCTGCAGCAGATCATCTACCCGTTCACCCGCAGCGGTGGCTGCACACCCACCTCCACCCCCACCGCGCCCACCAACGAGACGCAGACGTCGGGTCCCAACCCCACGTCGAAGCATCGCCTCTAGTCGGTTATCATCGTCATATGACGATGAATAAGTCGGATGCCTGCCTCGTCGGCAGTACCTCAGGGACCTCCTCCAATCTGGATGCCGCGGTGGCGTTGTTTCACAGCCTCTCCGATGGCGCACGGCTGGCGATCGTGCGCCGGCTGGCCGACGGTGAAGCACGGGTGGTCGACCTGGTCGGTGAGCTGGGGTTGGCGCAGTCCACCGTCTCGGCCCATGTGGCATGTCTGCGGGACTGCGGCTTGGTCACCGGCCGCCCTGAGGGTAGGCAGGTGTTCTACTCGCTGACGCGCCCCGAGCTGCTCGACCTGCTCGTCTCAGCGGAGACTCTGCTGGCCGCCACGGGCAGCGCGGTGGCGCTGTGCCCCAACTACGGAACCCGCTCCCGCACGGGCGCGACGAGCTCCACGAAGCGGGCCCGGCGATGAGCGACGCATGCGGCTGCGGCAACGACGAACCCCGCGGAGCCGGCGATGAGGAGCGTGAGCCCGAGCGGCTCTGGCAGATCAAGGAACTGCAGTTCGCCGCTATTTCGGGGGTGTTCCTGCTGGCAGCGCTGATCGCCGGATTCCTCGGCGCCACCGAGCCGGTCATCCTCACGCTGCAAGCGGTGGCGCTGCTGGCCGGTGCCTATACCTTCGTGCCGTCCACCCTCACGCGGCTGGCCAAGGGCAAGATAGGGGTTGGCACGCTGATGACCATCGCGGCGGTGGGCGCGGTGATCCTCGGCGAGGTGGGCGAGGCCGCCATGCTGGCCTTCCTGTTCTCCATCAGCGAGGGCCTGGAGGAGTACTCGTTGGCGCGCACTCGTCGCGGACTGCGCGCGTTGTTGTCGCTGGTGCCCGACAAAGCGACCGTGCTACGTGACGGCGGCGAAAAGACCGTTGCGCCAGCGGATTTGCGGATCGGCGACCGGATGCTCGTCAAGCCGGGTGAGCGTGTCGCGACCGACGGCATCATCCGCCAAGGCCGCACGGCGCTCGATGTCTCGGCCATCACCGGCGAGTCAGTGCCCGTCGAAGCCGGGCCCGGTGACGAGGTGTTCGCCGGGTCGATCAATGGCACGGGGGTACTCGAGGTGGAAGTCACCACCACTTCCGAGGACAACTCGCTGGCCCGCATCGTGCGCATCGTGGAGGCCGAGCAGTCCCGCAAGGGCGCCTCTCAACGCCTGGCCGACCGCATCGCCAAACCCCTGGTGCCCGGGGTAATGATCGTCGCGGCGCTGATTGCGGTGATTGGCAGCCTGCTCGGTGACTCGGCCACCTGGATCGAACGTGCCCTGGTGGTGCTGGTCGCCGCATCACCGTGCGCCCTGGCGATCTCGGTGCCGGTCACCGTGGTGGCCGCCATCGGCGCCGCCAGCAAGCTCGGCGCGCTCGTCAAGGGCGGCGCCGCGCTGGAAGGGTTGGGCAAGATCCGCGGCGTTGCACTGGACAAGACCGGCACGCTCACCGCGAACCGGCCCGCAGTCATCGACGTGGCCATCACCAACGGTGCGAGCCGCGAGCAGGTGCTGGATCTGGCGGCTGCCTTGGAAGCGCGCAGCGAGCACCCGTTGGCCGCGGCGATCCTGGCCGCAGTCGATGATGTCATCCCTGCCACCGACGTCGAGGCGGTAACCGGTGCTGGGCTCATCGGGCATCGCGACGGGCACCGTATTCGCCTGGGTCGCCCCGGCTGGCTCGACCCCGGGCCGCTCGCCGGTGATGTGGCCCGGATGCAGCAGGCGGGCGCCACCGCCGTCCTCGTCGAAGACGACGGCGAGGTCATCGGTGCGATCGCCGTGCGCGACGAGTTGCGCCCCGAGGCCGCCGAGGTGGTCGCCCAGCTGCGCCGCGACGGCTATCACGTGGCGATGCTCACCGGCGACAACCAGGCCACTGCCGACGCGCTGGCCAGTGACGTCGGCATCGACGAGGTGCACGCTGAGCTGCGCCCCGAGGACAAGGCGCGACTGATCGAACAGCTACGGGCCCAGCGCCCTACGGCGATGGTCGGTGACGGCGTCAACGACGCCCCAGCGCTGGCCACCGCCGACCTGGGTATTGCGATGGGTGCGATGGGCACCGACGTGGCAATCGAAACGGCCGACGTGGCGTTGATGGGTGAAGATCTGCGCCACCTGCCGCAGACGTTCACCCATGCGCGCCGGGCGCGGCGGATCATGCTGCAAAACGTCGGCCTATCGCTGGGTCTGATCGTCGCGTTGATGCCGCTGGCCTTGTTCGGTGTGCTCGGGCTGGCTGCTGTCGTGCTGGTCCACGAACTCGCCGAAATCGTGGTCATCGCCAACGGTGTACGGGCCGGTCGCACCAAGCCGCTGGCCACCGCGACGGTAGACCGGTCGGCCAGCCCGACCCGCGCCGCGGCGGTCGGCGCGCCGTCGTGATCGCCGGCCGTCTCGGCGGGCGGGCCACGGTGATGCGGTCGCGCATCACCCTGGCCGCCATGGCGGTCCTCGTCGCGGGACTGGACTTGGGCTTGAAGGCATGGGCCGGCCGGGCGCTCAGCGACGGCAGCACAACAGATCTCGGGCCGCTACAGCTGCGGCTGACGTTCAACCCCGGTGTCGCATTCAGCCTCGGCGACACCCTGCCCCGCGCGGTCCTGCTCGGCCTCACCGGCGTGATCGTGGCCGCCCTTGCGGTGTTCGCTTTCTGCTTCACTCGCACCGCTGCGCTGCCCTTCGTGCTGGCACTGGCCGCGATGCTGGGTGGTGCTCTGGCCAATGTGATCGACCGCGCCGCCGATGGGCTGGTTACCGACTACCTGCACACGGGCTGGTTTCCCACCTTCAACCTCGCTGACGCCTTCGTCGTCACAGGCGCAGCCATCCTCGTTGTGGCCAGTTGGCGCGCAAGTGCCACCACGGATGCGCGGACCGGCCCGTGATCGTGTCCTCAGTGCTGCCCGCGATCGGCCTGTTCACCGTCACCAACATCGACGACATCATCGTGCTCTCACTGTTCTTCGCCCGCGGCGCGGGACAACGCGGGACAACGGCGCGAATCACCGCCGGCCAGTACCTGGGATTCGCGGGGATCCTGGGCGCGGCGGTGCTCGTCACGGTGGGTGCGGGAGCGTTTCTTCCTCCGGCAGTCATCCCGTACTTCGGACTAATACCCTTGGCCCTGGGACTGTGGGCGGCCTGGGAGGCCTGGCGTGACAACGATCACGATGACGATGCAAAGGTCGCGGGCAAAAGCGTCGGCGTCTGGACTGTCGCTGCAGTTACCTTCGCCAACGGCGGGGACAACATCGGCGTCTACGTCCCCGTCTTCCTCAGCGTGGGACCCGCAGCGGTGGTGGCCTACTGCATCGTCTTCCTCGCGCTCGTCGCGGTCCTCGTCGTCGCCGCCAGATTCGTCGCCACCCGCCGGCCGATCGCCGAAGTCCTCGAACGCTGGGAACACGTCCTGTTCCCGATCGTCCTGATTGCTCTGGGCATCGTCATCCTGGTCAGTGGTCTGGCCGACTAAGGGTCATCAACCCCCTCTCGCGCACCGGTTGACCGCCGAAAGACTTGCCGCCCAAAGGAGATCCCATGCGTAGCGTCACGCGATCTGTCGCCGTCATGACAGCCCTTGCCATCACCGCGGCCCAGGTCACCGGCTGCACCACTGGCGAGGATGCCGTGGCCCAGGGCGGCACGTTCGACTTCGTTTCCCCCGGCGGCAAGACCGCGATCTTCTACGACCCTCCTGCGACACGGGGCACGATCGGCAATCTGAATGGCCCCGACCTGTTCACCGACAAACCGATCCGCCTGTCGGATTTCACCGGGAAAGTGGTCGTCGTCAACGTGTGGGGCTCCTGGTGTGCGCCATGCCGCACCGAAACCCCGGAGCTGGAAACGGTGTACGCCGAATATCGCGACCGCGGTGTGCAGTTTCTGGGAATCGACGTACGCGACAACAGGGACACCGCACGCGACTTCGTCACCGACCGCAACGTCGAATACCCCTCCATTTTCGACCCGGCGCTCCGCAGCCTCATCACCTTGGGACGCAACTACCCGACCAGCGTGGTACCCACCACCATGGTCCTCGACCGCCAACACAAGGTCGCGGCGGTGTACCTCATGGCACTACTGGCCCAAGACCTGCGCCCGCTACTAGACCGCCTGACCACTGAGCCCTGACACCCCTGTCTGGACGGCAGCCCAGCGGCGCGACCCCACGTCAGAATTCGTTCGATGGTAGGCAATCCCATAATTTCCGGCCGTGCTGATCTTTGCCGTCGGCATCACCGGCATGACCCGAGACGTGTCCGCATTCGCCGCGTTCGTCGTGCTGCTGGCCACGATCGAACTGCAAGTCCGCATGGCCGAGGAACCCCACCTGGGCGCTACCGCGGCCAGGCCTACCGCGACTACCGTTGAGACTGTCGGCCGAAACCATCGATCCCTCCCGGCTCAGCCAACGTCCATTGGTGCCCGCTCATGCAAGGCCGCACTTTCACGGTGCCACGCAGTCGCAGACCACTGTGTCACGTGCGGCCCTCAAACGCCGCGCATGCTTTAGCCTCGATCCGTGGACTTGAGTGATTGATGTGTCTGCCATGGCTGGTTGTCGTTTGGTGGGCTTGTGAGCGTGACGTAACCGCTGGTCTGCCCAGCTTTTCCCTGTGCGCTCCGGTAGGGGCCTATTCGGCCAGGTGGTCAGGCTGTGGCCAGTAGAGGTGGATCGTAGCCGATGATGTTGCGCCACAGTGTAAGCCAGTGGTCAGCCCAGGGCCAGTGGCTCGGTAGGTGCAGAAGGGGTCGGCGTTGCGGTCGGACCAGGCGTGCGGGGACGGTGATGAGCTTGCGGCGCAGTGTGGCGCCCCGGGCGACTGCGTGGGCTCCACCGGCCAGGACGCCGGCGGCGCGCAGCAGGTTGTGGGCAATCGCGGCGCACAGGATCCACGCCGAGTTCGCTCCGAAACGTCCCGAAGGCATGTGAGCCAGGGGTCCATCGATCAGGTCGGCGAACACGGTTTCGATGATCGCGTGGCGGCGGTGGGTGATGTCGGCCGCAACGGTGGGTTCGTCGGTGTCGGTGAAGAACGGGTGATACCGCCACACCGGAAACAGCGCATCAGGAAAGCGGGCATCTTTGACCCGACGCACGATCAACCGGGCGGTCATCGGGTTGTCGGTGGAGGTGAAGGCGGTGTAGGTGGTCTCGGCGACTTCTGCATCGGAGATCCAGGCTCCCGTGTCGGGATCACGGACCGCTCCGGGGTATTCCACTGCAATCCAGGCGCTCTCGTCGATGGACTCGATGGCTGCAGCGACGGCGCGGGTCTTGGTCAGCACCAACGAGAACTGGGCACCGGCGCGGCGGCAGGCTGTGGCCACGGTGCTGTTGCCGTAGGCCGAATCGCCGCGCACCACAATCTGGCCGGTGACCCCGGCGGCGCGGGCGGTGGCGACGGCTTGGGCGATCATCCGGGCCGCACCCTTGCCGGAGTTGGCCTTCCCGGCTCGCAACCGGGCGCCGGTGATCACCGGCGCACTCGTGGCGGTGCTGATCGTGGTGACCAACGGCGACAGGCCCTTGCGCAGGATCTGCTTGCCCGCGATTTTGGTGTGTCCGTAGGAAGCACCTTGTTTGGCGTGGCCATAGACCGGACGCAGCAGTGAGTCGATGTCGAGGAACGCGCGCTCGTCGGCGCCAGGCAACAGATCGACCCGCGCGCAGAGTCCGGCCAGGTGCTCGCGCAAAACCGATTCGAGCTGGCGGGCGTGTC
This sequence comes from Mycolicibacterium austroafricanum, assembly GCF_000612725.1. Lineage (GTDB taxonomy): Bacteria > Actinomycetota > Actinomycetes > Mycobacteriales > Mycobacteriaceae > Mycobacterium > Mycobacterium austroafricanum. Next base: position 5,509 of record NZ_HG964466.1, on the reverse strand, counting down.
CGAAAGTAAATTCGCGCAACAAAGTTCCGATGGTCGAGGGTGCATACACGCCGCCGAACAGTGTCTTCATCCCACCTGCCCGCACCAGGTCGAGATCGTCAATGCAGTCCGCACCGGCACACATGCCCGCGATGACTGTGCTCAGCTTCGGTGCCGGGTTGGCCGCCCCGGACTTGATCCTCGGCTCGGCAATGACCACCTTGTCACGTAATAGCTGCGGCAAGGCAGTCTGGGCCGCCAGGGTCATCACCGGGACCAATCCAGCGCAGGACACGAGATGGTCATCATCGAAGACCGCCGACGACACAGCGAAACTATGGGACACTTTCACCGGAAGTGCCTTTCTGACCTGGAATGATTAGTGCGTAGAGAACACCAATCTTCCCAGTTCAAAGGGCACTTTCCTCATTCCGACACCCTGCGACCAGCCGATACATCGGTGGATCGAGGTTTAGTCCGCCGCCGAGTGCAGATCATGCAGTACAGCACTACAGATAACCATGTCGCTCACGGTCGGGAAGAGATAGACGTTCACCGTGAGAAACAGTCGAGCACAGCCGACCACGACCTACAGATAACACTGGCCCGAGTAACCGTTTAGGAATCTTGCCGCGTCATGCGGCGTGCGGCCCTTCCACGGACCGTAAAGCCGCACCACCTCGGCAGCATCCAGCACGGTCACAGCACTCCCAGTCCAGGGATGATATCCCTCAGGCTGAAGGTGAGCGGCTGCTCCAGCTGCGCGTAGGTGCACGAACGTGGGTCGCGGTCGGGCCGCCAGCGGTTGAACTGCGCGGTGTGGCGGAAGCGGTCGCCTTCCATGTGGTCGTAGCGGACCTCGACGACCCTCTCGGGCCGTAGCGGGATGAACGAGAGATCTTTGCCGGCGTTCCAGCGCGAGGTTTCGTTCTTGCGCGGTGTGCGGTCACCGGCTTCGTGGGCGGCCCAGTTCCACGGGTGGTCATCGAAACTGATTACCAGTGACTGCATTTCAGTGAATAATTGTCGCCGCTTCGCCATCGGGAACGCACCGATCACGCCCACCGAGGCGAGGGTGCCGTCGTCGGTGTAGAGACCGAGCAGCAGGGAGCCGATGGCGTCGTCGCTGGACTTGTGCACTCGATAGCCGGCGATGACGCAGTCAGCGGTCCGCTGATGCTTGACCTTGAACATGACCCGCTTGTCGGGCTGGTAGGTGACCGTCAAGGGTTTGGCGATCACCCCGTCCAGGCCGGCTCCCTCGAACTCCTCGAACCACCGTTGGGCGGTCGTGAGGTCGGTGGTCGCCGGTGTGAGGTGAACCGAGGGACCGGAGTCGGCCAACGCCGCGACGAGTGCGGCGCGGCGCTCGACGAACGGTCGCCGCGTGTAGTCCTCGTCGCCCAATGCGAGGAGATCGAACGCTACGAAAGACGCAGGGGACATCTCCGCGAGCATCTGCACTCGCGAGTCTGCCGGGTGGATGCGCTGTTGCAGCGCCTCGAAGTCCAGCCCGTGGTCGGTGGCGATGATGATTTCACCGTCGATCACGCAGCGCTCGGGCAGCTCGGCGGTGACGGCGGCGACCAGTTCAGGGAAGTACCGGGTCAGGGGCCGTTCGTTGCGACTGCCCAGCTCGACGTCGGCGCCGTCGCGAAAACAGATCGAGCGGAAGCCGTCCCACTTCGGCTCATACGACGCGTCGGGAGGGATCGTCGGCACCGACTTGGCCAACATTGGCGAGACCGGTGGCATGAGGGGCAGCTTCATCGTCTCATTGTGGCCTCTGCTCGGTGAACGGGTTGACTCCGCGTGAAAGGCGTTGCTGTGCCTCGGATTGTCGAATGCGCAGATATTTGATGCTGTCTTCCAACGCGGCGACCTCGCCCAGCCACGCTCGGTCCTTGGCCTCGACTAGTCGCTGCTCGGCGTTCTCGGTCATCTCGTTGATGCGACCCAGCTGGGCGGGGTCGACGCGCAGGAATCGGCATCGAGTGCAGGCGTGTTCGTGCACGCAGGGTGTGCCGTAGGGGCGGTGGCACTCGCCGAGCGCCACCCGCCGCAGCAGGAAATGGTTTTCGAACTCGGACCATTCGTCGTCGTCGGCGACCCGGTCCTCGCCGATCGGGCGCAACCGTCGGCGCCGTTCGATGAACGCCTGGTGAGCGGTGATGATGTGCTCTGGGAACACCGCGGTGTAGCCGCGGGTGGTGTCGAGATTGAGGTGGCCCAGCAGGGCAGCGGCGATGTGGAGCGGCAGGCCTCCGTTGACGGCGTCGGTGGCGAACAGGCGTCGGAAGTCGTGCGGGGTGAACCGGATCGGTTGGCCGGCGTCGTTGAGTCCGGCGACCACGGCGAGGTGGTTGAGGATGCCGCGTAGGTAGTGCCCGGAGAGGACTTCCTGTCGCGTGCCGACCCTGCGGGAGAACAGGTGAGGAAACGGCTGACCGTGCATCTTCTCCGTGACGTCGTAGCGCACAGAGAGCGGCACGTGATCACTGCTGCCCTTGGCGCGGCGCAGTACTTCTAGTAGTACCCCCACCAGTTCCGGGGTCATCGGCACCAGCCGCTCGCAGTCGGTCTTGCTCGGCACGATGTGCAGCAGCGGTACTAATGTCCCGGTCGTCGATGCGGTGTAGTGGCGCAGGGACAGCTGGGTCAGCTCTGTGAGCTCTTCGATGCGAATGCCCGTGTGACGCAGTGTTTCGACGACCGCCCAGCACCAGAACCCGTCATCCTCCACCGCGGTGACATCGATGCGTTCTCCAACTCCGCGGATCCAGAGCGGCCGCGGTTGTCCCGGAGCGAGCCGGGCCCACACCCGAGCCCGCTCAAGGACGGGCAGCTTCTCCGGTGGAGAGTCCCGCACGAACGCGACGCCGTCGACCTCGAACCGAACTTGGTGCCCGGCGGCTTGAGCGTTCTGTAGGAACAACGCGCTGCGATGTTTGTGCTCGTTCACCGCGGTCAGGAACATCGGCAGCAACGGCGTGAGCACTCGGGTGCGGCTTTGCATCTGACTTCGTTGGCGCCGCTTGTACTTGGCCGCCGCACGGCTCAGCGACCGCGGAACGGGGCACGGCGCCACCCAGACGCCCCAACGCACCGGATCGTCGTGTGACCACTCGGCCAGATCGCGGTAGAAGCCGCGGACGGCGAACAAGATCGAGTGAGTTTCCCGACGTTCGCGCCCGTCGGTCGTCAGCGCCAGTCGTTCGCGCCACGTCGTGGTGACCTCAGCCGACAGCCGCAAATCCGCCTGCTGCGGGTTGATTTGCAGGATCTCCCACCAGAACACACGTGCCAGTCGGTAGGCCAGGCCGTCCAGTGAGCCGTAATCCATGCTGGGACGGATCTCCTCGAGATAGTCCACCAGCAGATCCCTCACGCCCGAGGGCGGGATTCCGTACCGGTCGACGAGGGTGGCGGTCGAATGCTGACGTGTGTTGCCCTTCGCCGACCACGCGGCCCGCAGCGTCGGTGCCTCCGCGGCCAGCGGCCCGAGTCGCACCAGCAATTCCCACAGGAGGTGTTCGCGGCGTGCGCGTCCGGAGGTCTGCACCACGTCGGCGTAGTACAACAGATCGTCCCCGGTGATCTGCTCGATGGTCTTACCGGTGCGAATCATCACCCGAGCCAGCCCGGCTTCGGAGTCGCGCCGATGACGAAGCATCGCTGCCTGATAGTCGGGCAGCTGCCGCAACTCTGTGAGGGCGCTGCCACCGTTGACGTCGAGGAATCGAGCGGTGTTGACCTTCGTTCGGGAATCGAGCATCCAGCTGTAGGACGGCCGCAGCACCCGCAGTTGCAGTAGCGAGTTCATTCCCATCAGCGTGGGTGACCAGTGGTCGTAATGCGGAAGGTCCTGATGGTCCATCCAGGTCCGCGGCGCGGCGTCCGAGCCGCTGGCCAGCCACCGTTGTTCCCACGTGTCACCGGAAAAGCACATTAGTCGGGTGAGTAGCGCGCGCGTCCCGCGCACGATTATCTGTCGGCGTGGAGGCTTGGAGGAGCGGTGGTGCCGGGCGACTACTTCACACAGTTCTTCGATGGTGTGCCGCTGCATCGCTGACCCGGAGGCATCGTCAGGCAGATCGGGAGGCGGCTGACTTGCGTCGCATCCCTTCATGATTCGCAATTTCCCGGTGCGGCCGAACCTGTCGTCCGGCGGGATCGCGGCCAAGTGCGGTGAGTCGGGCCGTGACAACAACGCTATTGGCGGGGCCGAAGCTGCGCGGGTCGCGGCCGCCTGCCGCCGCGCCTGAGGTCGCGTGTCTTCATCCTCGATGGTCACGTCGGCGAGAGTCCCAGCAGTTCGCGCACCGCGGCCGCGTCGTAGCCCGGTTCGATCGTCGGCCCCTTCACCGGCGGTCGGGCGTAGTGCTCAAGCACCTTGCCTACCAGATCCTCCAGCCGCGGCTGGGTGTAGATCTGCGTGGTCGTGACGCTGGCGTGCCGCAGGACCGTTTGCACGTCGACCAAGGTGAACGCCGGATCGGCGAGCAGCCGCGCCGCGGCCGTATGGCGGAAGTCGTGCAGCGACCAGTTCGTGCCCAAGCTGTCATTCGCCCGGCGAAGGACCGCGCGCATCGCGTGATAGTTCAGCGGTGCCGCCTTGGATCGTCGCGTCCACCAGACCGGGCCGCCCGGACCCATGGGTGGCTGCTGCTCGGCCAGGTAAAGTGCCAGCCACACGAAGGAGTCCACCGACGCCGGCACCACCTCCCGCGCTCGGCTGCCCTTACTGGTCACCGTGATCGTGTAGCGGCCCGCATCGAGGTCGCCGTGACACAGCCCCAACAATTCCGACGCCCGGACTCCCGACGACAGGTAGAAACTGACCAAGGCGCGGTCGCGGTGGCTCCGCAACGCGGCGAACAACGTCGTCGCGGCCGCATCCGGAATGCCGCGCCAGACCGGGCGGGGCGTCTTCTGCCGGTAGTTCGCGCGCTTGTGAATAGCGAAGTCCTGCATAGGATTATGGTGCGCATGCGGACGGCCGCCACCGCGAGCCCGCTGCGAAGGCACCGGGTTGACCAGCGGCCCCAGGTTGGCCGCGCAGGCATGCTCGTAGAAGCCGAACAGCACTGAGAGCTGATGGTTGATGGTCCGTGCCGCGTACTTCGCTGGCAGCTCAGTCTTGCCGGTCAGCGCGTTGATCGAGCCGGGCGGAGGTCTATCCGGGCCCCGGCGCAAACGCTGCGGGTTCGGCGTCTCGCGCAGATACTCGACGAATGCGCGGACGTCGACGCGTTCGGCTCGCTCCCAATTGATCAGGCGCTCGTGCAGGAACCGGAACCACCGCAACAGGTCGAACGCGTAGCTTCGAATTGTGAGTGGACTGCAATCCGACGCCGCCAGCTCCCGTAGGTATGACGTCGCCCCGAGGTGCTCGGCGTCGGGGAAGATCACCCGCCACGGCGACCCGCTCGGCGCCACCTCGACTCGCCCCAACACCGTCACAGCGCGATCCTCCGTCCGCGCCCCCGTTCGGTTCGAGAGGCTCGCCGAAGTTCAGTCAACTAGCCGC
>NZ_HG964465.1 GCF_000612725.1 Mycolicibacterium austroafricanum | reverse complement strand
CCACTCTTAACCGGCTAATCCGGGTGACTCGGATGGGGGGAACTGCCCATTTCCTCCAGTTTTGCGCCCGGATCGAGCCAGATGCGATATGCACATCTCATGACGAAAGAGCTGTCTGCTGCCGTCGATGGCGGTGTGTGGCAGTTGCGTGGGCCGGCCGCCGAGCGGTTCGGATTGGTCAACGACTTTCTGGGACATCTGGCTGACCGCAACTTCTCTGCCCATACCTGCCGGGCCTACGCGTACGACCTGCTGGCGTTCGCGCGGTGGCTGATTGACGAGCAGGTGGAACTAGCAGAGGTCAATGTTGATGTGCTGCTTCGGTTCCTGACTGCGTGTCGGGAGGCGACGCTGCCGGGCCGACCGGGTGGCAACGTGTATTCGATCCGCGATGGCCGCAATCAAGGGTATGCACCTGCAACGATTAATCGGAGACTGGCGGCGATCTCCAGTTTGTTCGCATTCCAGGAGATGCGCGACCCCGACGCGCGAAACCCGGTCAGTGGGGGTCGTTCGGCCCGATTGCGTTCGCGTGGAGAGCGTTCCGGCCTGTTGACCCATATCGCCAAGCCGAAGTCACGTTCCCAGCTGAGGGTTCGTGAGCAGCGGCGGCTGCCGCGCGGGTTGACCCGACAGGAGTCTGCGGCGCTGCTGGGCAGCTTCCGGAGCTGGCGCGATCGGTCCATCGGTGGCTTGATGCTGATGTCGGGGTTGCGGTCAACAGAAGTCCTGTCAGTGCGCGTTGCCGATGTGGATATCGCCCGACGCTGGGTTCGGGTGCTCGGCAAGGGAAGCAAGGAACGGTCCGTACCGATCGACACCGACGTTGCCGGCGCGATCCAAACTTATCTGCTGGTCGAGCGCCCCGAGACAGATGCCGAGGCGTTGTTCGTCGTCGCCAAGGGCGTTCATCGCGGACAGCCGCTGACCGCGGCGGGACTGCGCACGGTATTTCGCTATCACCGTGAGCGTTCCGGCGTCAGCGCCGGGCATCCACATGCGTTACGGCATTCGTTCGGCACGGCGCTGGCTGAAGCCGGGGTCGATCTGTCGGTGATCCAAGCACTGATGGGCCATGACCATGCTGATTCCGCCGCCGCCTACATCCATTTGGCCCCAACGTTTCTGCGTGAGGAGTTCGATGCCGCCCGTGCTCGCTTACGTTCCCGCTCCTGATGCTGACCTGCTCACCGATTACGACGCGCACTGCACGCGGCTGGGATTGACCAGTAGGAACCTCCGGTCGGCAGCACGAACGTTCCTGCGATGCTGGCCCGATCCACAGCAATGGGCCGGGGAACCACTGCAGACACGGTTGTCGGCGTCGCATACCACCCGCTGCTTTGTGACGTTCTTGATGCTGGCTGGGCACCTGCGGCCCGGATACGACTACTTGATCTGCCGCAAACTGTCCGTCTTTTGGCGCCACATGCCGCCCGGGCTGCTTGCGCAGGACCTTGCCCGGTTCCTGGGTGCCGCCGAAGAACTTGGCTTCACCGAACGCACCCGCAGCGCATCCGCGTCGCAGGTCATCGGTCGGCTCCTCATTCAGACAGGGAGACGACTGGATGCGCTCACCAACAACGACTTTGATGATCTACTAGCTGCAAGTGCGGCTCGCCGCGGCGCTGATAAACCCAGCCGCCACTACAGCAGCGGTGCCCACACCGCCCGGCAGGTGATGTTTCACCTTGGTGTGTTCACCGACCAGCCAGTCAACGCGACCAGCCTGCTGCGGCAAAGCTTCGCCCAGCGGATGCGGGATGCGAGTCCGTCGCTGCGCGGGTCGTTTGTGGCCTACCTTGATCGGTTGACCGCCACCCATAGCCGCGGCACGGTCGCTGGCACCGCAACCCGGCTCAACCACTTCGCCGCCCACCTGTATGCGGTTGATCCGACATTGACAACTCTGGCCAATTTGGACCGACGCCGCCACATCGAGACTTACCTGACCGCTACCGCCGAGGCAACCAATTCGCGCACGGGCGCACCGATTCAAGCCTCAGAGCGTCGCGGTCGGGTCTTGGCAGTGCACTGCTTTCTCAACGACATCGCTGAGTGGGGTTGGCCGGAGGCACCACCTCGGCGGCTGGTATTCCGCTCCGACATTCCGAAGCTGCCGCGAGCTCTGCCGCGCTACCTCACCCCGGACCTGGATCGGCGGCTGACTCAGGCACTGCAAGCCTGGCCAGACCGGCTGCCGGCTGACGCGCTGCTGTTGCAGCGGGCGACCGGATTGCGTATCGGTGAGCTCGTCGAACTCGAACTCGACAGCGTCCACGAAATCCCCGGCCAAGGCGCATGGCTGAAAGTCCCACTGGGAAAGCTCAATACCGAACGGATGGTGCCCCTCGATGACGACACTGTTGCCCTCATCGATCGGATCGTGGCCCACCGCTCGCCTGGGCGGCCGTTACCGCACCCACGCACAGCACGCCCTACCGACTACCTGTTCACCCACCACGGTCGGCGCCTGACCGTCGATCACATCCGCGACGTGCTGGGCCGCGTGACCACCGACGCCAACCTGCCGCATATCACCCCGCACCAACTGCGCCACACCTACGCCACTGCCTTGGTCAACGCTGGTGTCTCGCTGCAGAGTCTGATGGCTCTGCTCGGGCACGTCTCGGCTGAGATGAGTCTGCGCTACGGACGCCTCTTCGACGCAACCGTGCGCACCGAATACGAACGTGCGCTGACCGCGGCGAAGGCCCATCTGGGAACCCTGCCCACTGGTCCACCACAAGGCCGGATCTCGCTGCCGATCGTCGACGGCGACTGGAAAGACGCACCAGCCATCAAGGCCCGCCTGGCCGGCGGTTTCTGCATCCGTGCCCAAGTCCAAGGCCCGTGCGCCTACGCCAACATCTGCGAACACTGCCCCAACTTCCGCACCGACACCGGCTACCTGCCCGTCCTGGCCGCTCAGCGCGCTGACACCGAAACCCTGGCTCGCGACGCCGAAGCCCGTGGCTGGACCGAGGAAGCCGAACGCCACCGCCGACTCATCGCACGCCTGGACGCCCACATCAGTCAGACGCAGACCGGATGACACCCCAACAACGGCGTCAGCAAGTCGAAGATGCCTGCGCAGCAATCATTCTCGCCGGCAGACAGGTGACCTTCGATGACGTTGCGGCCCGCACCGGAATTGGTCGAGCCACCCTCTACCGCAACGGTGACCTACGACAGATCATCGAAGAGCATCGAGCCCGCGGCAAGGAAGCACACACCCTGACCGGACTCACCACCGAGATCGCCCACCTGCGCATTGCGATGGATGCCCTCGCCACCACCGTCCGGCGCCACGAAGAAGAAATCCGACGACTACGACAACAGAAAAACTAGACACCCCCGGCACCCGCCGCAGACTCGGCCCAGATTAGCCGGATAACCGCAGTCCAAGGGCATCGTCGAGAACCTGTGCGGTTACGCCCAGGACGATCTGGCCGTGCCCTTGTTGACCGAGGCCGGCGTCACCGGCAAGCCGGTCACCCTGCGCGACGCCAACGCCGCGGCCGAGGCCTGGTGCGCCGAGGTCAACGCCGCGACCCACTCGGAGATCTGCGCGGTCCCCGACGAGCGACTGATGGTCGAACGGGAACTACTGCAACCACTCCCATCTCTTCGGTTGCAGATCGGGGCACCCTCGGTGCTACGCAAGGTCGACCGCCTGTCCTGCATCCGGTACGGGTCGGCCCGCTACTCGGTGCCGACGAGGCTCATCGGCACCACGGTGGCCGTGGTCGTCGACCACGGCGCACTGTGCCTGCGCGAGCCCGGCACCGGGGTGATCGTGGCCGAACACGAACTCGTCGCACCCGGTGCAGTGGCGATCCTCGACGACCACTACGACGGGCCCCGTCCAACACCCAGCCGGGCACCCCGCCCGAGGACCACTGTCGAGAAGCAGTTCTGCGACCTCGGCGCCGACGCACAGGCGTTTCTGGTCGGCGCCGCGGCGATCGGCAACACCCGACTGGGCTCAGAACTGGAGATCTTGCTCGCCCTGGGCGCCGCCCACGGCACCGACGCCCTGATCTCCGCCCTGCACCGGGCGGTAGCGTTCCGACGATTCCGCGCCGCCGACGTACGCTCCATCCTGGCCGCCGGCACCGGAACACCCCAACCCCGCCCCGCCGGCGACGCGTTGATCCTGGACCTGCCCGTCGCCCCGACCCGATCCCTGGACGCCTACAAGATCACGCCGATCGCCGCAGACGGCGAGGTGATCCCATGACCAAGACACCACCGATCACCGACACCGAACCCGTTGCACCACCGTCGGTTCCACCACTGGCCGCCGATCTCGATTCCGGGCTACGGCGGTTGAAGCTCGCCGCCGTCCGGCGCACCGCACCCGAGGTCCTCATCACCGCCAAGACCCAACGCTGGACCCCCGAAGAAGTCCTGCGCACCCTCATCGAAACCGAGTTGGCGGCCCGCGATGCCTCCAACATCGTCAACCGACTCAAAGCCGCAGCATTCCCAGTGCCCAAGACGTTGGAGAGCTTCGACGTGGCCGCCTCCTCGATCCAGCCCAAAGTGTTCGACTACCTGTCGAGCCTGGAATGGATTCGGGCGCAACAGAACCTGGCGATCATCGGCCCCGCCGGCACCGGAAAGTCCCACACCCTAATCGGACTCGGGACCGCAGCGATCCACGCCGGACACAAGGTGCGCTACTTCACTGCCGCCGACCTCGTCGAAACCCTCTACCGCGGCCTGGCCGACAACACCGTCGGCAAGATCATCGAATCCCTGCTGCGAGTCGATCTGATCATCCTCGACCTATGCCGACTCCGCAACTATGCCGACTCTCGCCGGCGGGAGATGTTGACCTGCTTGCAGTGGTGGTGATCTCGGTATCTGCGCTGTCGTCGTGATCGGCATAGTTAGAGGCCTTCGAGGAAGATGAGCAGCTTGTCGCGTGGGCGGTAGCAGCCGGGTTTGGTCGAGGGTGATGCCATCGCGTTGAGCGCTCGCTGCTTGATGGTGAGGTCGGTGTGCAGATAGATGACGGTCGATCGGATGTCGGCGTGGCCGAGCCACAAAGCGATGACCGCGGAGTCGATTCCGGCTTTCAGTAGCGACATTGCGCAGGTATGCCGGAGCACGTGCGGGTGCAGTTCGGCGGGGCGGATCGTGGGACACATTCGCGCGGCGGTGACCGCGTGCAATCGGACGAGCCGTTCGACGGCGTCGGTGCTGAGCCGCCGGCCCGTCCGGGTCGGAAACAGCGGTTGATCGGGTGCGTCACCACGCTCAGTGAGCCAGATGCGGAGCACTGCTTGGGTTGCGGTGGTCAGGGGAACAGCCCGGCGTTTTCGGCCTTTCCCCAGGCAGCGAACGCTGGATCCGTCTCCGAAGGAGATGTCGCCGCAGTTGAGACCGGTCAGTTCCGAGACCCGAAGCCCGGTCTGGGTTGCCAACAGCAGTAGCGCACGGTCTCTGCGGCCTTCCCATCGATCAGTGTCCGGCGCGGCGATAAGAGCGTCGATCTCGGCCGCGGCGAGAAAGGTGATGAGCTGTTTTTCGAACCGTTTGGCCGGGATCGCCAAGACCCGTTGGATCACCTCGGCGTGCTCGGGGTGGCGCAGCGCGGCGAAGCCGAATAGGGAACGAACAGCGGTCAGCCGAAGATTGCGGGTGCGTGCGCTGTTGTGCCGGACGTGTTCGAGGTGGTCGAGGAACGCCGCGATCAGGTCGGCGTCGAGGTCGGTCCACTCCATGCGAGAGGGTGTCTTGCCGGTGCGTTCCTGGGCGAATCCGATCAGCAGCCGCAGCGAGTCGCGGTAGGACGCGACGGTGCGTGGGCTGACTTGGCGCTGCGTGATGAGCCGGTCGGTGAAGAACGCCTGCATCGTCGGAGCGATGGGGCTCATCGGTTGCCCCCTGTTGTGGCGGCTTCCATGCGGGATGCTGCCAGGGCCAGCAGCTCTGGGGCGGCCGACAGATACCAGTAGGTCCACCGCGGATCCCGATGGCCCAGATAGGTCGATAACACCGGCAGGCGTGCCTCCACGTCCTCTCCGGCGCGATACCATCCGATGAGAGTGCGGATGGCGAAGGTGTGCCGCAGGTCGTGAATCCGGGGCCGCGACAGCGCATCCGCACCGATCTCCGCACCGTCACAGAGGTTTCGAAATACCGTGTGAACCGTTTGATAAACCATCCTGTTGCCCCGGCTGGAGACGAAGAAGCTCGCCGTCGTCGGCCGAGGGTGGACGGCGTCCCGCAAACTGGCGTAGCGCTGCAGCGCGTCGAGGACCGAGAGATGCAACGGCACGATGCGCGACTTTCCGAACTTCGATTCATGGATTAGCAGCCGCGCCTCGGCTGAGCAGAGATCGGCGCGGTCAAGGCGGATCACTTCACCGACTCGCATCCCGGTGGCGGCCAGCAGCCCGATCATGCTCCGATGGGTCGCGCAGGCGAGCCGGGTCCGTAGGCCTTGGGCGCCGCGCATCAGTGCGTCGATGTCGGTGGGGCTGAAGATGTAGGGCTCGTGGCGATGGCGCCGTGCACCGATCACGCCGAACGGGGGAATCTCGGTGCTCGAGTCCAGCCCGGCCATGTGCCGGGCGAAGCCACGGGCGATGGTCATCCGATGGGACGCAACGGTGCCCAAGGGATCGACCTCGGGTGCGTTGGCCCACGCCATGGCCGTGGCCACGGTCACCGTTGGCAGGCCAGCGTCGTCGAGGAAGGCCACGAAACGAGGTAGCAGGCGGTGGTACTCGGCCAGGTCGTGACCAAGTTGGTTTCGCAGCCGCAGATAGTCCGCTGCGGCGTCGGCCAGCGCGGTCACTGGTCGTCTCCGGGCCAGGGCAGCGCGATCGCTCTCAGGGTCGCAAGGTCGACTTTCGCGTAGAGCGCGGTGGTGGCCAGATCGCGGTGACGAAGCACTTGGCCGATATCGGCGAGTTTGACTCCACGCTGCAGCATCTCGGTGGCCAGGGTGTGTCGCAGCCGGTGCGCCCCGACACGTGGCAACCCGGCCCGATCGCAGGCCCGCCGTGTTACATCGCTGACCAAGTCTGGTCTGATTGCTCGGCGGGGTGCTTTGCACGAGTCGAACACCGAACGCAGGGAGGTTCGCGGGCGGACCGCGGAGAGATAATCGGCCAGGGCCGCGCCAACCTCTTGCGGCAAGGGCATCGCGTCTTCGCGAGAGGCCTTGCCGTGCAAGATGATCCGACCAGCACGCCAATCGATGTCGTCAAGTTGCAGTCGCGCGACCTCGATCGAGCGCAAACCTAGGCGGGCCACCAGCATCAGAATCGCATAGTCGCGGACCTGGACGGGATCGCTGCGGTCACAACGATCCAGCAGCTGCTGCACCTGTCCGGCAGGCAGAGCTCTGGGAATGCCTGCGTCGCGCCAGCCCGCAACGGGGGGAACTGCTGTGGTCAACAGTCGAGGCGTCAACCCCCGCACGAACAGGAAGCGCAACAACGAACGCAGCTCGGCGACTCGCCCTTTGGCCGAGCCGACGCTGAGCCGTCGGCTCTCCTCCAGCAGAAACGCCACCACCTCGGCGCCGGTGACCACCGCGCCGGCGCCGAGTGGATGCAACGTCAGGAATCTGCGGGCCAGATTCTCGTAGCGGATGACAGTCGCCTGCGCCAGACCGCGGTCCTCGATGAGCCAGCAGCGGTAGTCGGCGAGCAGCCGCTGCCTGGGGCCGTCATCGGTAGGAGTTTCTACGAGCACACCCTCCTCGCGGAGGAACCCAAGCAGCGGCTCGAAGCTCTTGACAGTCGGTATCTTCCGCCGCCCGGCAGCAATCCGATGCTTCCGGAAATCACCGAGCACAACAGGCGACAGATCGCACGGTCGCACATCGCGCTCCTGCATCCACCGACCGATTGTGCCAACATCTTTCAACATATTTCGAATCGCGAGATCCGAATATCCCAGCTCCGACCACCTCGTCTGCAGACCACCAATAAACGGCGCCATCCGACCAGGCTTCCTCCGGGTTCCCGACATGACCTCACCTCCGTCTCGGAGCCACTTGCTCCATCACAGAAGCGTCGCCAAACCGCCGGAACTATGCCGAGCATTTGAAGACCTTGGAACCAATCACCCGACGTTAACCAGGCACTTCGCGTAGCGACTCGGAGAGGGGTCGGCATAATTGTCGGTTCGGCATAGGTCGATGACGAGCAGGGTTGGTCCGGCGTAGAACCGCATGGTGGTGGCCCGGCGGCCTTCGATCGCGGCGCGGTGACAGCGTGCGGCCAGGTCGGCGGCGGTGGTGAAGTAGGTGCGGTAGCCGGCGTGTGCTGCTGCTCTGGCTAATCCGACAGATAGGTGAGTTTTGCCGACCCCTGGTGGCCCGATCAGCAGCACGTTGGTGGCGGTCTCGAGGTAGCGGCAGGTGCCCAGTTCGGTGATGAGTTTGCGATCCAGGCCGGGCGCGGCGTCGTAATCGAAGTCCTCCAGGGAGGCGGGTGTGGGCAGACAGGCGAACCGTAACCGGCCGGCCAGCCGTCGGGCCTCGGTCGCTTCGACCTCGATGGAGAGCAGCTCCTCCAGGGCGGCGGTCATGGAGGTGCCGTCGGCCTGGGCGCGGTCGAGGACCGAGGGCAGCGCTTCGGCGGCGTCGTGGAGTTTGAGCACGGCCAGGTGGCCGCGCAGGCGTTGATAGAGGCTGGCTTGGGCGGCGGTGTTGGGTGCGGGCACCGCATCCGGGGTGGTGGTCATGGCAAGGTGTTCCTTCCGCGCGCGGCGCGTTCGTACGTGGACAGATCGATCACGGTCGTCGGCGAGTCCACGATCGCGACTGTCGGCGTTGGATTGATGTCAGATGCGTTGATGCGCAATACTTCTGCTGCTGCGCGCGATGCTGCGCCGGGTGGGATGCGTTCCTTGCGGCGGTGAGCTCGGCCGCCGGTGGCGGCGGTGGCCATCGCCAGTTGATCCAGTGCCACGACGTGGCCGTGATCGCGGACCATCACCCCGGCGCCGTCGGCGGCCAGCCGATGGCGGGCGATAGTGATCTGCGAGGAGGTGACGATGTCGATGACCTCAGAACCCAGCACGTGGATGACGCTGACCGTCGCTGAAGCCAATTCCGGAGGCACCGAGTAGCGGTTGCCGCGGTACGACACCATCGCCTGACGAGACACCGTGCGGTCCTCGCGCAGGATCAGCGGATACGGGGCGACCGGAAGCGGCGCCAAGGGTTCGGCCGCGGCCAGGGTGGCCACCGTGACCTTCCCCTCGGCAGTGGCCCGCCGCCGGGCGTCGCCGCGCTGCCGGCAGAATTCATCGAGGCGGTCCTGGGCCTGCTCAACCGTGATGTCCTCAGGCAACGTACGCCACCACCTTTGGGCCGCAGTGTGATTAGCCTTCTCCACCACACCTTTTCGGTTGCCACGCCGCGCTGGACAGATGGCGACGGCGACCCCATAGTGCTTGGCTACCCCGGCGAACGACGCGGTGACCCGGCCTGAGCCGGGGTCGCAGACGGTGGCCATGCGATCGAAGCGCCAGGTGCGGGTCAGCCCACCGAGCTTGCGGGAGATCCGGTCCAGGCCGTCGACGAGATGTGGTTGGGTCATCGCCGGGGCCAGCACGGCCCGCCAGCGACCGGAATGAGCCAGCGATCCAACGAAAAGATGCGCCATCGTGCCCCAGCCCCACGATGCGGGTGGGTTCGGCAGATCCAGCCAATCCCATTGGGTTTCGGATCCAGGCGGGCGGTCGATGACCGCGTTGGCGCGGTCTGCGGCGTGTGCGCAGTCCTGACACGCCGGCCGCAAATTGCGCGCCCGGATCTGTCGGGTCAGCGTCGGATACGACATCGGATAGCCGAGGTCTTCGAGCTCGTCGCACAGCGTGCGGGCCCAAAGGTGCGGATCCTCGGTCAGCCGGGCAGTGACATAGGCGATGAACGGTTCAAACGGGTCAATTGCGGCGGGTTTACGCACGCCCGGGGTGGTGACGCCGTTGAGGTAATTGCGGACCGTTCTACGGTTCTTTCCGGTATGGCGGGCAATGGCCGAGATCGACCAGCCTCGTTTATGCAGGGCGTGTATCTCCAAGTCGTCCTCCCATGTGAGCATGAGAAAGCGGGTCTCCTTCAAAGAGCTGGAGCGTGGTCAGAGACCACCAGCATCGGAGGAGACCCGCCCTCATCGGCGGAGCCACACAGGTGAGCACTTTCGGTGAGCAAAACTGGGCATTTTCAACGAGCGCGGTCACAGGCGGGACAGGCGAACCCATCCCCACTCCGATCTACGCATCCGTGAGAACGGTCGCCCAGGAGCTGCTCCTCACGTTGCGGCAAAGCGGACGGACAGTTCCAAATCTGCCGCCCGCGAGCCCCCTTATGGAAATGATCGATTCGTTCACCGCCGCCGACTACACGGGCAAGCCACTGATGCTCGATAAGTCGCGGGACGACGTCTCGCACGTCAGCTTTAAGTTCGAGACGCTGCCCGGTGTCACTTTCGAGATCGCTCGAGTCCAACTACCCCAATCTGAACCAGGTTTCGACGGCTTGTTTCCCACCGGATGGCTGGACCTCGTCGGCGTCCGCGACGCTTCGGGAGACATTGTCCATCAGTCCGGAATGGCCGGACCGACCGAGGGAAGCACTCCACCGAATGCCCTCGCCACCGGCCCGATACCCACGGTTGCCGGCCCCCCTGTGACGTTCACCTTCGACAACTTCCCGCAAGCCGAGTTCGCAGCCATCCGTTGGTAGAAGAAGCGAGAGACCATGCGCCCCTGGGGTCGAGAGGTGCGCGAGGCGGGGTGGATCGACCTTTACGTGACTCTGTACGGTGCAACGTGGAAGATGGGCGGGTTCCTCGGACCGACTGCTTGAATGCTCGTCGCCGGTCAGCGGCTGCGAGACATCGGGCGGTCGCCGGTGGGCCCCGCCGCGACAGATAGGTCGCGCGCATTACTGGATGTCGTTGTGAACCCGAGAGGCGAGGAACTTCGTGAGCTGTTCGGTCACCACCTCGGGCTGGTCGATAAGCATGAGGTGGTTGGCGTCGCCGACGAGCTCCACCTGTGCGTGCGGTAGCTGCTGGCGGAACCGCTCGGCCATCGTCGGTCCGTCATGCAATGTCTGGTCGCGAGGAATCAGGATGCGTCGGCTGCGATGGCACTCAGCGATGGCGCCCGCGCCGACCCCAACTGGTGAACGCGACGCGTAGCAGAATCTTTGGGTGCAGCAACCGGGCTGGGGGATCGATGAGCCCGGTGACCTTTACGAATTGTTCGGCGACAACGTTGTCGGACTCGGCGGCGCGCTGGAGCCGGTCGACGTATCTGTTCGCGATGCGCACCGACGGTGGCCGCCGTCCTTCGACCTCGTGCAGGTTGAGGTCTGCGCCGGCCGCGAGCCGCCACGCCACGCTGATTGGTTTTGCGGTGGCACGGAAATAGCGCCGTGCCAGTCCGGCCGCGCCGTGTTGGAGGCACTTCCGCAGTGCCTCTGCCTGAAGTGCGGCCACGGTCATTCCCTGGCCGTAGATGGGGTTGAAGCTGCAGATGGCATCGCCGAAGACGAGCAGCCCGGCGGGGAATCGTTGCATCTTGTCGTAGCGGCGCCATTGGCTGGAGGGCATCCGGTGGCGGGCGATGTCGGCGAGCGGTTCGGCTTCGCGCAGTGCCGCGGCCACGTGTGGCGGGGTGAAATCGTCAACGAAGGTGAGCATCTCGGTCAGTTCCGCGGGGGACTCGCGGCCGGCCATCCCGATAGCGGTGAAGATCCAGGTGGCGTTCTCGTAACCGAATAACGCCATGCCAGTGGGTCTGCCCGGGATGGGGCCGACGATCACGATCCGCTCCTTGACCGCACCAGGTGGGAGCCGTAGCAGTTGGCTCGAGTAGGTGAGGCGCACGTCGATGTGGTCTTGTGCCGGGCGGTTGTATCCGAGGTGGTCCAGGAACGCCGGAGTTCGCGACCCGCGGCCCGTGGCATCAACCACCAACTCCGCGTTGAGGACGCGTTCGGCTCCGTTGTCGCGGGCGCGCACCCGGGCACCCGTCACGCGGTCCTGCTGGCTGGCGGAGGTGAGGTCAACCACGTCGTGGGCTTCCAGCATCGCGATGTTAGGAATGCCTCGGACCTTCTGCCGGACAAGGTATTCCAGCATCGGTCTGCTCGGAAGGAGGAGGGTTATGGGGTCTTTCGGCCGGCCGTCCCGCGGCAGTAGATGGCCACCGAAGCGGAAATACCCTTCGGACGGATCGGTGCCGTCGAGGACCGGTGCTCCGCCCGCGACGACTTCGTCGAGAAGCCCCGGGAAGAGTTCTTCGAGGATCCGCGAGCCCCGCGCCAGCAGCGCGTGGACGTGGCGGCCCTGCGGAACTCCGCGCCGGTTGACGGGATCGTTCGGCAGTACGTCGCGTTCGACGATCGTCACGGTTCGGTAGAAGTCGGCGAGCACGCGCGCGGCGAGCAACCCGCCCATGCTGGCGCCGAGTACGACGGCGTGATCACCCAGGTTGTTCATCACCAACGGGCCATCTGGATTCATCGGGGCCTCCTCAGATCGGGTTGCGTCGAGGATCCGGGCTTGCAAGACAAAGACCATCGGCCAGAGCGCGTAGAAAATCCGGGGCGGTCGCGGATTCTGGACGGCGATCTACGCATATGTGCTGATGTTTTGCAGCCTGTCCTTGTCCGATGCTGGCTAGCATGATCGAACGCGCGGATATGTCGATGTTGAAGTGGAGCGATGTAGGCGTGAGCGAGCTCGTTCCGACGGGAACAGTGACGTTGCTTCTAGCCGACGTCCAGGGATCAACCCAGCTTTGGGAGACCCAGCCCGAGACGATGACTGCCGCCGTTGCGCAGCTGGATCGAACACTGACCGACCTCGTCTCCGACCATGACGGAGTCCGTCCGGTCGAGCAGGGTGAAGGCGACAGCTTCGTCGTTGCGTTCACCCGTGCCTCCGACGCCGTGGCGTGCGCGCTCGCCCTGCAACGGGCGCCGCTGGCGCCGATCCGGCTGCGCATCGGAGTGCACACCGGTGAGGTGCGGCTGCGCGACGAGGGAAACTACGTGGGCCCGACCATCAACCGCACCGCCCGGCTAAGGGAGCTCGCGCACGGAGGCCAGACCGTGCTATCCGGCACCACAAGCGACCTGGTGGCGGACCTGCTTCCTGATGGTGGGTGGCTGAGTGACTTGGGCACCCACCGTCTGCGGGACTTGCCCCGACCGGAACGGGTGGTGCAGCTGTGTCATGCCGACCTAAGCAACGAGTTCCCGCCGCTGCGCGCCCGAGAAGAAATTGGTGTGCAACGTCTTCCGGCCCAGCTCACCAGTTTCGTGGGGCGCGTCGACGACATGGCCCAAGTCCGCGGGCTCATGGATGCCAACCGGTTGGTCACCCTCACCGGTGCCGGCGGGGTGGGGAAGACGCGCCTGGCGACCCAGGTCGCCGTTGCCGTGGTTGAGGGATACCCGGGCGGCGTCTGGTATGTGGATCTGGCGCCGATCACCGACCCGGCGCTGGTGGCGATCACCGTGGCGCGGGCATTGGGGCTGCCGGACCAACCCGGCCGCTCAACCGTGGACACAATTGTGCGATTCATCGCCGATCGGCGGATGCTTGTAGTGCTGGATAACTGCGAGCACCTGCTCGACGCGTGCGCCACTCTGATTGATGCGCTGTTGGGTGCGTGCCCGGCGCTGGCCATGTTGGCGACCAGCCGCGAGCCCATCGCGGTGGCCGGCGAGCAGACTTGGCGGGTCCCCCCGCTGGCCCTCGACGACGACGCGATCGAGCTGTTCACCGACCGCGCCCGCCGGGCGCGTCCCGACTTCATCATCAGCGCCGACGACGCCGCCGCGGTGAGCGAGATCTGTCACCGGCTCGACGGCATGCCGCTGGCCATCGAACTCGCCGCGGCCCGGGTGCGCGCCCTGTCGCTGACCGAGATCGTGGACGGCCTACATGACCGCTTCCGCCTGCTGACCGGTGGATCACGCACCGCGGTGCGCCGCCAACAAACCCTGCGGGCTTCGGTCGACTGGTCGCATGGACTGCTCACCGACCCGGAACGAGTGCTGTTCCGGCGGCTGGCGGTGTTCGCGGGCGGCTTTGACCTCGACGGCGCCCAAGCGATCACCGTCGACGGTGAGGTGCACCGCTACGAAGTGGTCGACCTGCTCACCCTACTGGTGGACAAGTCGTTGCTGATCGCCGAAAACACCGCTGGCCGAACGCGATACCGCCTCCTGGAGACGGTGCGCCAGTACGCGCAGGAAAAACTGGGTGAATCCGGTGAGGCCGACACCCTGCGGGCGCGGCACCGCGACCACTACACGGCGCGCGCGGCCGAGCTGGACGCTCCCTCGGTAGCCGGCCATGAACGCCGGCTCAATCAGACCGACATCGAGATGGACAACCTACGGGCCGCATTCGCGTGGAGCCGCGAGAACGCCGACACCGATCACTCGCTCTTGCTGGCATCCTCACTGCACCCGCTGTGGCGAGCCCGCGGCCGCCTGCAAGAAGGGCAGGCCTGGTTTGACGCCGCCCTGACCGATTACGAGGCCCGCTCCGGAGAGGCAGACCCCGCAGTGTATGCGCGGGCATTGGCAGACCGGGCCTTCATGGACGGCCACGTGGGTATCACTGACCGCCTGGATCAAGCTCAGAAGGCGCTGGCTATGGCGCGAGACATCGATGACCCGGCGCTGCTGGTCCGGGCATTGACCGCGTGTGGCGGCCTTGCCGCCTACAACGCCGATGTTGCGCGGCCGTTGTTGGCTGAGGCGGTCGACCTGGCCAGGTCGATGGGCGACAAGTGGATGTTGGCCGAAACCCTGGCCTGGCAGGCGTATGCAGCGCTGATGGGTGGGGGCGACCCGGTCGCGGCGCGCACGGCAGGTGAGGAAGCACGCGAGCTTGCCGATGAGATGGGTGACGGGTTCGTTTCGCGCATCTGTGGTTGGCTCCTCGGCATTGCGCATCACTTTCAAGGCGACCTCGACGCTGCGCTAGCCCTGGCGGACGGCGTGGTTAGCGAGTCCGACGTGGCGCACGACACGCTCAACGGCTGTTGCGGTGAGCTCGTGTTGGCTCATGCGCTGGCCCAGCGCGGTGACACCGATGCAGCTCGGGCAGCCGCCCAGGTGTCCCTCAACGTCGCAGTGGAAGTCAGCCCGGTCCACGCAGGCTTGGCGCACGCGGCGCTGGCCGTCGCGAACCTGGCCGCCGGCGACGTGACGGCCGCCGAAGCCGCCAGCGATTCGGCAACGCGGTCCTTTGGTCCCAGCGAGGTGGCGGGCATCCAGGATCCCAACGTCGCCGCGCAGATCGCCTGCACACGCGGTGATTTGGACACGGCGCGTAGCCTGGTCGACGGCGCTGTGTCAATCACCCGGGGCGTGCACCGCGCGAGCGCGCTCACTACGCGTGCCCGCATCGCGATCGCCCAAGGCGACCCTGAGCAGGCCGAACGCAACGCCCACGACGCGCTGAGCTTGGCAGCCGGTGTCGGGGCTCGCCTGGAGGTTCCTGACACACTCGAGTGCCTCGCACGCGTTGTCGGGGACGGCGGCAGCCATCATGAAGCAGCGAGGCTCTGTGGCGCGGCAGAAGCCATCCGGGGCAGAACCGGAGCTGTACGGTTCAGGATCTACGACGCCGACCATGAAACGACCGTCACAACGCTGCGTGACGCATTGGGCGATAAGGCCTTTGAGGCCGCGTGGACCGAAGGCTCCGCTACGTCCATCACAGAGGCGATTGCATACGCACAACGGGGTCGGGGAGAGCGCAAGCGCCCGAGCAGTGGGTGGGCGTCACTGACACCCACCGAACTCGATGTGGTGGGGCTCGTCAGCGAAGGCCTGAGCAACAAGGACATCGCCGCACGGCTGTTCGTGTCACCGCGCACCGTGCAGACTCACCTCACCCACGTCTACACCAAGCTCTGCCTCGCTTCCCGCGTGCAACTCGCCCAAGAAGCGGCACGGCACACCTGACCCATGGCTCGGCGCGGCGCGCTTCTGCGGGTCGCCAACCGGCTACCCGACCGCAACCTACGGTTACGTAGGTTACGGTACCGTAGGTTCATCGGGGCGCGACCCCTGCGCACCGACCGATGCGACGGGATGACCTCCATGGATACTCAAGCCTCTGTACTTCACGAACTGGAACCCGTTGTGGCGCAGAACCTGGACCGTCATCTGTCGATGGCGAAGGAATGGTTTCCGCATGACTACGTCCCGTGGAGCCGAGGACGTGACTTCGCGTTCCTGGGCGGAGAGGACTGGCATCCGGAGGACTCGCCGCTGGATCCCGTCGCCAAGGTCGCGCTAACGGTCAACCTCCTCACCGAGGACAACCTGCCGTCATATCACCGGGAGATCGCCACCCGCTTCTCTCGCGACGGCGCCTGGGGGACCTGGGTCGGCCAGTGGACCGCCGAGGAAGGCCGTCACAGCATCGCCCTGCGCGACTACTTGGTGGTGACCCGCGGCGTCGATCCTGTGGCTTTGGAGCGTCTTCGGATGGAACATACCGTTGCCGGATATGACGCCGGCGACAGGACTCCGCTGGCAGTGCTGGCCTATGTGTCATTCCAGGAACTGGCGACGCGCGTCTCGCATCGCAACACAGGCCGTGCATCGGGTTGCCCCGTCGCCGAACAACTCCTGGCGCGCGTCGCGGCAGACGAGAACCTGCACATGGTGTTCTATCGCAACCTGATGGCCGCGGCCCTGGACATCTGCCCCGACGCCGCGATGAGCGCCATTCGCGACGAGGTCATCAACTTCGCGATGCCCGCACAAGGCATGGGCGACTTCGCCAGGAACGCCATCACGATCGCCAAAGCCGGCATCTACGACCTGCGTAAACATCACGACGAGGTGCTGAGTCCAGTACTGCGTTTCTGGAATGTGTTCCAACGTAGGGATTTCGGGCCCGAAGGGGAACAGGCTCGCGAGGATCTCGCCGGCTTCCTGAGCCTACTCGACGAGCGGGCACGATTCTATGAAGAGAAGCGCAGCCTCAGCTGTGGAACCACTGCCGCCACAGATTAGTCCGTACGCCGTCTCCGCTTGCCGGCCCAGTTAGCGCCTGGAGTCTCCCAGGGATGGTCTGGTCGAAGTCTTGCGTCAGGATGCGGGTGTCCGCTTGCGATCCCAAAGCAGCGCAGGCAGGAGTACCAGCGCGAAAACCCCGCATGCAATGGACAGCGCCGCGTACCCGCTGGCCGACATGACGACTCCGGACAGTCCGCCGCCGGCCGCGCCGGCGATGGCGATCAACACGTCGATCGACCCTTGCACACGTGGCCGATTCGCGGGCACCGTCGCGTCGACGACGAACGCAGTGCCGGAGATGATTCCAAAGTTCCAGCCGAGGCCCAGCAGGACCAGGGCGGTCACGAGCAGCGGTAGTGAATCGCCGGGTGCAAACGCAGCGGTGAGTCCGGCCGCGAGCAGGGTGATGCCGGCGGCCACAGCCATTGCGTGGGGCCCGATCCGGTCGACGAGTACGCCGGTGACAAGTGATGGCAGGTACATCGCGGCGATGTGGAGCCCGATCACCAGGCCGACGGCCGACAGGCCATGGTGGTGTCCGCTCATGTGGACGGGTGTCATCGTCATGATCGCCGCCATGGCCACCTGCGCCACGATCATCACGACTGCGCCGACGTAGGCGCCTGCCGTCGGCCTGGGGGCAGCAGTAACGGAGGTGTCGTCCCCCTCCCTTGCCGAGGCGGCATCGATCTGGCGCGCAACAAGATAGGGATCGGGGCGAAGCAAGGCGATCAGTACCGATCCGGCGGCGACATAGGCGACTGCGGCGAGCAGGAACGGGCCTGCCAACGCAGGTATCCCGAGCGCGACCGCCACCTGCCCCATCGGGGCGATCAGGTTCGGGCCTGCGACGGCGCCGAGCGTTGTGGCTGTGAGTGCCACGCTGATCGCGGTGCCGCGCCGGGACGGATCTGCCAAATCGGTTCCTGCGTAACGGGCTTGCAGGTTGGTCGCCGTACCGGCGCCGTAGATGAAGAGCGCCGCGAAGAGCAGGGGAGCATTGTCACTGGCGGCGGCGACGACCACGCCTGCTGCGCCAACGCCTCCCGCAGTGAATCCGATTCCCAGGCCGACCCGACGGCCCCAACTCTGGGTGAGACGGCCGATCGAGAACGCCGCTGCCGCCGAGCCCAACGTGAACAGCGCCGCGGGGATGCCCGCCAGGCTCTCGGTGCCGAGCATCTCCTTGGCCAGCAGGGCGCCAACTGATACTCCCGCGGCCAGCCCGGCACCGCCGAGCACCTGACTTGCGATGACGACGACGAGTGTTCGTCTCTGGACTCGTCTGCGCTCTTCGTCGCTCCAGCTACGCGCATCGCTGGGCTTGCGACAACTCGGGGCGTGGGGCTGCGTCGGTTCGGCCTGCGGCATGTGGCCAAGCCCCTTCCTGTACCAGTTCTGCGAACGCGGGATGCGTCAGGTGTGGATGACTGCGGCGACGGCGCGGAGGACGGCCAGTGCGTCGTGGACGCCGTTGTCGTGCCATTTTCGCGTTGCTTACCACGCGGGACGTGGTGCCCGGCTGTGCGCGTAGCGCGCGGCGGCGTCCATTTCCGCGCAGGCTGCTCCGGTACATACATGCATAGGTGACTGTTTATGAACGACACTTGAGCTGGTGCGGTCGCCTCGCGGGGCCTGCAAGGTCGACAACCACGGACTGCTTGGTGAAACGTGCTTGACAGAAACAGCGCGAACGGTATGTTAATTGCGGTCTACGTCACATATTGACGCTGACGTGACCAGCGCAGCCCCTGCTGGGCCGCGACGGCTACAACCCCAGGATCGGACTGAGAACAATGGCTGACCTCCCCGGAACCGGCGCCCCGAATTCGACCCCACCAAGGCGGCCGGCAAGTAGCGCTTGTCCTACAACACAATCCGCGCCTGGAATGAGCGACCAGCGAAGCGAGCCGTCGGGGCTGAACATCGGGCACATCGGTAAGCGTGCCGCCCAGGTGGGTGGGCTGGCAGTTGCCGCCTATGTCATTACTGCCGTAGCCGCAGGGCACGGGGTGGCGGCCGCCGACTCGGGGGACGCGGGCCCAGCTGGTTCGGTCACTTCTTCGGCGCAGCGTGACAGCACGGATGCGAACGCCACCGACAACGACGAAAGCACCACTCGCTCGTCGGCGCAGAACCGATCCGACGCGGATGGATCTGAGGCAGCCGAGGCCGAGAACTCCTCGGATGACCGCCTGGACGTGGACTCGTCTGCGCCCGAGGACTCGGACAGGACGCCGACGACGGACGAGCACCTGGACGCCGTGCCGGAGCCCGAGGCGGCCGTCGACTCAACGAGCGACGCCGAAACCTCCGCCGACGAGCCGACAGACACGCCGGCCTCCCCCTCCGATCAGCAGCCGGTGGACTCAGACACCGACGAGGAGCTGCCTTCGGCAGACGTCGACGAAGCGGCGACCGACGTCGCGGCCTCGACGGGTGCCACCGAAACGCCAACAGCCGCAGACACTTCGCAGACGTCCGAGCAGCAGCCGGTCCGCACGTCGGACTCGTCGCCCGAAGGCACAGAGACGTCGATCGAGACACCCACCGCTGCGGCAACCAGCGTTGTCACCCTCGCGCCGAACCCGACGACACCGCTGCGGGCGCCGATCGAGTGGAACCTGCTCGGTTGGATGCGGCGGACGTTCTTCAACCGACCGCCGACCATCGACTATGACATCAGCTTGAACACCCAGGACATGAGTAACGGCGTGTGGCTGTGACAGCCTGATTTGGCCCCGGGTGGACGGCTAGAAGTGGCTCCACCTGTGTGGTCGCGGG
>NZ_HG964464.1 GCF_000612725.1 Mycolicibacterium austroafricanum | reverse complement strand
CCCGCCGCAGACTCGGCCCAGATTAGCCGGATAACCACGGCGAGCCGGGATCAATGAAAAGGGAACCGGCACTGTTGAATCGGCACCAATCGCTCACGGCGTGGGCCACGAACTCGGGCCCGTTGTCGAAGCGCACGTAGTGCGGCGCCCCGTGGGTGAGGGCCAGGCGATCCAAGACGTCGACGACGCCGTCGGCGTTGATGGCGCGGTCGACCTCAATCGCGAGTGCTTCGCGGGTGAATTCGTCGATGACGTTGAGCATCTTGAGGATGCGGCCATCGGCGGTCGTGTCGAACTGGAAGTCCATCGCCCAGATCACGTTCGGGCGGATCGGTGACATCGCACCCACGGCGACACCGATGCCGGTCAGCCGCTTCTTGCGGCGGCGCTGTGGGACCCGCAAGCCCTCTTCACGCCACAGCCGGCGGATGCGCTTGTTGTTGGCTTTCCAGCCGGCCTTGCGGGCCATCTTGGCTGCCCGTCGCCACCCCCAGCGAGGTCGATCGGTGGAGAACCGGCGCAACCAAGCCCGCAGCTCGGCCTCCTCGGTGGCGATCGGCGCCGGCGTCAGGCGCATCGTGGAGCGGTGCAGACCCACGACCGTGCAGGCGCGGCGTTCAGACACCCCGAACCGCTCGCGCAGCACCGTGACGGCGCTGCGCTTGCGGTTCGGGGTCAGAAGTTTCCCGCCGAGATCTCCTTGAGCATGTCGATGTCGAGGGCCTGGTTGGCGACCATCTTCTTGAGCCGGGCGTTCTCGGCTTCGAGTTCTTTGAGACGCTTGGCGTCGTTGGCCTTCATGCCGCCGTACTGGGCAAGCCAGCGATGCCACGTCGACTCCGCGATCTCTAGGTGTCGGCACACCTCGCTCAGTTCCTGGCCCGCTGCAAGGAGCTTGTTGCCCTCGGCGAGCTTGCGGATGATCTGGTCCGGGGTGTGCCGCCGGCGCTTGTTCGATGCCATGTCGTTGTTGATTCTTCCTTGCCCGCAGACCGGGCAACAGAGTCGCACAACGACTGGACCACTACGAAGGGCTCACCTCACACAATCTACTATGCAACTCAGTAGGACGCACAGGAATCTGGTGAGAGGCTGTTATCAGCCGCCGAACAGAAGGTAGAGACCGGTGAACGTGTAGCCGACCATCGTCAGCATCATCGCCACCTGACCGGTGATCTGATGCTGTTGGGGCAACAACCCCAAAGCGCGATCGTGCGCAGAGATCACCGCCACGATGTGCCCCACGACCACACACGCAACCTTGATCGTCCAGAGCACTGACGGATGTTGAGACAAGACGTAACTGACGTCATCCGGTGCCAATCCGAACAGTCGCCAACCCAGGCCGAACGGATCAGCCAAGCGCACGACAGTTTCCTGTCCGCGCTCGACGAGGTAAGACAAGTAGTGGGCGAATATGTAGCCGACCACGATTGGTATTAGCGAGTGCGCTAACTGGCCGGGAAGTCGTTGGCGCTCCTGGGGACTGATGCCGCCGGTTGCTCGTGCCGCACCCCAAAAAGTCGTACCGACAACCGCGACGAACACGACCAATGCCGTTGTCCGCAGCACTGTCGCGCCGCCGGCTTCTCCGAAGAATGGGACCCCTGTTGCGATGCGATCAACGAAGTTTCGGAATGCCGGAGCCTGGGAGAAACTGTCAAAGGCAGTGGAGCCCAGCAGCACCGCCAGAACGGCGACGGTTCCAGGACGCATCGGCAGCGTCGGCAGATGATCGAGGGGATTGACGACTTCTATTCGTCCCGAACCCGGCGCACGCCGAAAAGGTGATAGCCGTGAAACCGCCATGCTGTAGACCTCGAACGGGTCTGCCCGCGCGAACCACCGAGCGCCGAAAACCCCCGCGCCGACGCCCATAACCAATGCGTAAATCAGTAACCACGTTCTGATGGCAGCCAGCGAACCTGGGTCAGGACTGGCCAACTCAAGCCAGACGAACGCGAACAGCCCGAAGGCGGCCGGCCAGTAGCCCCATCGTTGCGGATAGGAGCGGCCCGAGGTATCGGGTCCCTTCCGTCGAACAATGCCGCAAATGCGATAGACGGTGCGCGCCGGCGACAACAGGCGCCAGACCGGACCCACGCAGACTGACAGAGCAACCAGCCCGACCCACAGTAGGACGTAGAACGCGCCGGGCAGAGCGCTGTCGCTTCCGTCGGGGCCCCATATGGCGGCCGCCAGCACCCAAAGCGCAAACAACAGTGCCATCAGCGCGATGACCCAGCGTGCCGTCGGAGAGTCGACGGCACGGCTGACCCAGGCAGGTAGTTGGCGGCCCGGCTTTGCGGGGTCAAAGCGCGGGTGCTTCCAAGCGAGGGCAACGATCGCAAAAGTCGCCGTCAGGGCCCATGCCGCACCGATGAGGGCGAACGACAGCGGCACAGGAAGGTCAGTGGAACCGCCTACGCCGTGCGCGAAGATTTCGACGTGCGAAGTCACGGCCGAACTTGGATGGTGACCACAGTGCGATCGAGGTCGTGCAGCTCGATGTCGACTTGACCGGGCACATCCACGGTGAACTCGAAACTCTGATCTGGGCGCGGTTCGATGTTGAACGTGTGCTCAGGTATGGAGTGGACGTGCAGTTGGTCGGCGACATCGCTGGTCACCTGCAGCACAATCGGCTTTCCGACGGTGGCTTGCGCTTGGCCGTTCGTCGGAGTGACCGTCCCCCCGGCGATCAAGACCTCAACCACGGTGCCATCAGTAGCTGGTGGCGCTGGTTCGGTCCGAGGCGGCTCCGTGGAGATCGTCGTGGCGGCTGTCGACGCAGCCTGGCCGGTCGACGATGTCGAATCCGTCGTCGTGGATCCGCAACCTACTAGCGCAAACAGTGTCGCCGCAGCGGCGATGACGGCGCCAAACCGGGATGCCCTAGCGATCACGGGGTCTCGTTCCTCTCGACGACGGGGCCCTGCCTGGGATCGGGGTCGCCTCCTGGTTCGCGACGTCGGTTCCGACGGGCAATGAAGAAGACGACACCGACGATGGCCAATGCGGGCGCGAACGCTGGAAGCGACATCCACAGTCCCACGTCGGTAGCGAGGTAGGAGATCGCTGGAGTATTCGTGCCTCGACCGGCTTCGCTCGCGAGGAAGTCCATCAGCACTGTGGTCCCAAGATCGCCATGGACATCCGCGACACCCCCTTCGACGCCACCCTTTCAACAGCACGCGCGCGGCTGTCGGGACTCGAACTTTTCCGACGCCTACGTACTGTCGCCGTACTTCGTGAAGACGAAACATACCGGAACCGTCGGTACCGGGTTTCTTCAGGAGCCCAACCTCGCCGTGCACCGATGGTGCCAGTCGTTCCGCTCGTCGGCGCAAGCAAGCAGCAGCAGCAGCAGCAGCTGGTTAGTCGCAATGGCGCTCCGGGGTCGCGGGCGTTCTGGCGAAGAGCTCCAAGAAAGAACCAGCCGAACTCGGCGCCGAGACAGACAACGCACGACACCCCCCGCCCTCCCGTGTGTAGTTTGCCGCTGCGTGTCATACGGCGATGGTTCGAACTGCGGGTTTCCGGTCTTGCCATTCAGATGTCAAACGGACTTTTGCCATCCAGATGTCGAATCCTAGATTCGTACGATTGAACCGGTGCGAGCGGACGCGCCCGGTGGCCTGCTTGTAAGAGCGCGGCTTTTGCGTCTGCGGCCGTAAGCGCGGGAAGCTTCGCATCGAGGTCCTAGCCGAGCGTGCTTACCCGCCCGGCGCCATCGCAACCGTCTCATTGTCCTCCGACATTGAGGATCTGACTCACGCAGTGTGAGACAAGAAATGAGACGGCGCGACTGGCGCTATGCGATCGCAATGTAGGCCGCGTGGGGCCGTCTCGTTTCTCTAGATCCGAGACTGAAACGACTGGTATGGCCAGGCCCGCGCACACCACCGCGATGAGGACGGCCAGCGTCTCGACGACGACCGACGATTGGGACGTTCCACAAGCGTGGACCTTTGAGGGCTATTGCTGGTGCGGGTGAGACGGCTCGACGTCATGACGATGGTCCTCCGGTTCGGTGGAGCCTCCGGCGGGATAGGCATGGACGAGTGCGCTGGACAGCTTCGGCACCGCGTGAGTCAGCGTGTGTTCGGCGTCGTGAGCGATGCGGTGCGCCTCGGAGAGACTTGTGGCGGGGTCGATGTCGAGTTCGGCGTCGGCGTGCAGCCGGTGTCCCATCCAGCGCATCTTCACGCTGCGTACCCCGGTGACGCCTGGTTCGGCGGCCAGGGCGGCTTCGGCGGTGTCGACGAACTTGGGGTCTACGGCATCCATGAGTCGCCGGAAGATGTCGCGGACGGCGGTGCGCAGGACGGCGAGGATCGCGACGGTGATGACGAGTCCGATGATGGGGTCGGCCAGGGGGAAGCCCAGCGCGACGCCTCCGGCACCGAAAAGCACTGCCAGGGAAGTGAAGCCGTCCGTGCGGGCGTGTAGTCCGTCGGCGATCAGTGCTGCTGAGCCGATCTGGCGTCCGACGCGGATGCGGTAGACGGCGACCAGTTCGTTGCCGATGAACCCGACGAGTCCAGCGGCGGCGACCCAGCCGACGTGTTCGATGGGTACGGGGTTGATCAGGCGGCGGATGGATTCGATTCCGGCGATGATGGCCGACAGGGTGATCATGGCGACGACGAAGAGCCCGGCGAGGTCTTCGGCCCGTCCGAACCCGTAGGTGTAGCGCCGGGTCGCGGCCTTCGTACTCAAGGCGAAGGCGATCCACAGCGGGACGGCGGTCAAGGCGTCGGAGAAGTTGTGGATGGTGTCGGCCAATAGCGCGACCGAGCTGGAGATGACGACGATCACGATCTGGGCGATCGCGGTAACTCCGAGGGCCAGCAGGCTGATCTTCACCGCCCGGATGCCGGCGGCGCTGGATTCCAGGGCACCGTCGATGCTGTCGGAGGCATCGTGGCTGTGTGGGGCGAACACCTCGCGGATGGCCGCGCCGAACTTCCCGCCCCACCCGTCGTGACTGTGACCGTGACCGTGGTCATGGTCGTGGCTGTGCCCCTCGCCGTGGTCATGGGAGCCTTGGTCGTGACCATCGTTGTCCGCGTGCGAGTTTCCTTCGTGAGGGTCGGTGGCGGCGATGGGTTCGTGGGCCATGATCAGCCTTCCTTGTGACGCGGTGAGGGGTCTGTCGGAGTGTCGGGATGAAGTGCTCGCAGCTCCCCTGTGCTGGCGTGGTGTCCCGGTACGCCGGGGCCGGAGTGTTCGGCGTTGAACACCGCGTCGGTGACCAGCTGCGCGACGTGGTCGTTCTCCATGCTGTAGAAGATCGTGGTGCCCTCACGACGGGTCCGCACCAGCCGTGCCATCCGCAACTTGGCCAGGTGCTGCGACACCGACGGGGCCGGTTTCCCGACGTGCTCAGCCAGTTCGTTGACCGACATCTCACGGTCCACCAGCGCCCACAAGACCTGCACGCGAGTGGCGTCAGCGAGCATCCGGAACACCTCGACGACCAAGCCGACCTGGTCCTCGGGCAACCGTCGACGACATCCACTCGTATCTGCATTCATACGCAGGTAACTTACGTGCGCAGTCGCTTATTGTCCAATCTGCGTAGGAATGCAGACACCCATCTTCGCGCGACTCCGCCTCACCTCCAAGCGTGAAACAGGAACTGAACCGTGCAAATTTTTAGAAACGAGACGGGGCCGTCGTTAGACAGCCGTCCGAGGTGCTCCTCGTCCAGCAGTTTCGATTAGTGCGTGGCGGGCTGACGCGCGGCGATGTCGCTAGCGCCGGCTTCGATGTGATCAGCGTGAAACAGTGCCTGGCTGAGGAGCCGGTGGACGTGCTGGTCGGCTGCCGAGTAGAACACGAAGGTTCCTTCGCGGCGGCCTTTGACCAGGCCCGCTAACCGCAGCTTGGCTAGATGCTGGCTGACGACGGTGGGGGCGACGTCAGCCAACTCGGCCAGACACGCCACCGAGGACTCGCCTTGCAGCAGCGCCCAGAGGACTTTGATTCGAGTCGGGTCGCTGAGCATCCGAAATGACTCCGCTGCGAGGTGCACCTGTTCCTCGTTGGGCATTTGAAAGTCCGGCAGCGAGGTGTGCATGCTGCGAGTTTACCGTGGGAGTCGTGTGATCAGCTGCACAACTGACTGCGTGTACGTGTAGGTGCGAAGGTGCGCGTATGCGCAGGTATAGTAGTTCGGGTGAGTGCCGACCTGCAAGCTGCCGACTGGGAACGGACGACCGCTACCGGCGAGGAGGTCCGTGGGTGGCGGGCACCCCGGTCGAGCGCGTGGTCGCTGCCCGAGGTGCGGTGGGCGCTCATCGCGACCGTGCTGTTCGTGGTGGGTGGGCTCGCCCAGCTCGTTGGGGCACCGCCCTGGCTGTACTGGACGCTGTATCTGGCGTGCTACGTCACCGGCGGCTGGGAGCCGGGATGGGCAGGGCTGCAAGCCCTACGCGACAAGACGCTCGACGTCGATCTGCTGATGGTGGCCGCCGCGATCGGTGCCGCCGCGATCGGGCAGGTCTTCGACGGTGCCCTGCTGATCGTCATCTTCGCCACCTCCGGCGCACTGGAGGCGGTGGCCACCAAACGCACCGAGGACTCGGTGCGCGGACTGCTCGATCTGGCCCCCGACACCGCGACCCGCCTTACCGACTCCGGCGCCGAGGAGGTGGTGGACACCGCGGTACTCGACGTGGGCGATGTGTTGATGATCCGACCCGGTGAACGCATCGGCGGTGACGGCACAGTCGTCGACGGCGCCAGCGAGGTCGACCAGGCCACCATCACCGGCGAACCCCTACCGGTGGACAAGGCAACCGGTGACGAGGTGTTCGCCGGCACGGTCAACGGCACTGGCACCCTGAGGGTGCGGGTGACACGCCCGGCAGCGGACACGGTGATCGCGCGGATCATCGCGATGGTGTCCGAAGCCAGCGCCAGCAAGGCCAAGATGCAGCTGTTCATCGAAAAGATCGAACAGCGCTACTCGATCGGCATGGTCCTTGCCACGATCGCACTGTTCACCATTCCGCTGGTGCTCGGCGCTGATCTACAACCCACTCTGCTACGGGCGATGACATTCATGATCGTCGCCTCACCGTGCGCGCTGGTGTTGTCCACCATGCCGCCGCTGCTGTCGGCGATCGCCAACGCCGGCCGCCACGGCGTCCTGGTCAAATCCGCCGTCGTGCTCGAAAAGCTCAGCACCGTCACCCATGTCGCGTTCGACAAGACCGGCACCCTCACCGAAGGCTCCCCTCGGTTGGTACACATCCGCCCAGTGCCCGATGCCGCGGTCGACGACGCCGAACTGCTCGCGTTGGCCGCCGCCGCCGAGAACCCGTCGGAGCACCCGTTGGCCCGTGCCATCGTCGCCGCGGCACGCGACGCGGGTCTGACCCTGCAGCCTGTCGAGGACTTCGGCTCCACCCCCGGCCACGGGGTGCGTGCCCGCATCGGCGAGGACCTCGTCGAGGTCGGCAATCCCACCCTGCTGCCTGCGGTCCGCGAGATCGCCCACGAGATGGTGGACGACCTCGAACAGACCGGCCACACCGCGGTCATCGTTCGACTCAACGGCACCGTGGTCGGGGTGCTGGGCTTGACCGACCGGGTCCGCGACGCTGCGGCTGACATGGTGGCCGCGCTGACCGAACTCACTGGGGCCCAGCCGATCCTGTTGACCGGTGACAACCCGCGCGCTGCTGCAGCGCTCGCCGCTCAGGTCGGCATCACCGATGTCCGTGCAGGGCTGCTACCTCAGGACAAAGTCGAGGCCGTACGCGAACTGGAAGCCGCCGGCGCCAAGGTGATGCTGGTCGGTGACGGTGTCAACGACGCACCCGCCATGGCCCTCGCCACCGTCGGGGTCGCCAAGGGACGCACCGGGTCAGACCTCGCCCTCGCCACCGCCGATGCCGTCATCACCCGCGACGACCTGTCCACCATCCCCGCCGTCCTTGCTCTAGCGCGCCGGGCTCGCCGCCTCGTAATCGCCAACCTCACCATCGCGGCCACCTTGATCACCGTGCTGGTCGCCTGGGACCTCATCGGTCACCTCCCACTCCCACTTGGAGTGGCCGGCCACGAAGGCTCGACCATCGTCGTCGGGCTCAACGGCCTACGACTACTCCGAGACGCCGCCTGGCCATCAACACGAGGAACGAAGGCCACAGCCAAGACCGGGAAATGACCATGGCGTGCCATGCAAGCGCGGGGACCAGTCATCGAGCTGAGACAAGATGTGAGCCGCCTCGATTCTAGAAATGAGACGATGGCCATCGGGTTGAGCCGTTAGGTCGAATGTGTCGATACTGCGGCGGCGATACGGTCGAGGGCTTCGGTATTCACGCGGTAGTAGGCCCATTTGCCGCATTGGTCGCGGCTGACCAGGCCCCTGTCGACCAACAACTTCATGTGATGCGACACCGTGGG
The DNA here is from genome assembly GCF_000612725.1 of Mycolicibacterium austroafricanum. Lineage (GTDB taxonomy): Bacteria > Actinomycetota > Actinomycetes > Mycobacteriales > Mycobacteriaceae > Mycobacterium > Mycobacterium austroafricanum. The sequence continues at coordinate 13,691 of NZ_HG964464.1, read as the reverse complement.
CTGGGTCAACCGAGTGGTTCGGTGAGGTCACAGATGCAGGCTTCCCCGCCGTCGGATGCGGCGATGAGGGACACCAGCTTGTCCCATGCGGGGTCGGCGAGCGCTTTGAACAACGAGGCGAGACGTTCGGCGGCCACCGTCCGGACCCCTGTCGAGGCGGCGGCCGTCGCACACACCGCCGACCAAGCCGCCAGGCTGGCATGCGAGCTGGGCATGGAGTCCTTGCAGAGCGTGCACGGCGACTTGGGCTACGACGATCCCATGTTGGTAGGGAAGTACTTCGGAGTCGACGTGCTCCCGTTCGAAGTCGGCGGTCCCGCGCAAGTCACGCGCCGCTCCAGCCCTGCTGGCGTCGTAACAACTCCGCCCCGCGTCATGCCCTACTACCTGACCCCCGTCGTCGAGCTGCCCTACCCCGGGCAGGACGGCTACCGCGAACTGTTCACCGACGACGCGTTCTCCGGACGCCGCCAAGCCTGCGACGTCCACGCCGGAAACTGGACCGTGGTGCTGACCGCAGTTACGGCCTTCCTCGAGCCCTTTCCGGCCAGTGCCGACACCGCCACCATCGCTCACGCCGCGCGGAACCGTGCGCCGTTCGCCGCTCTCGCTGCGGCGGACCGCCGCCTGACGCTGGCACTGCTGGGCTACAGCGACTCGCTGCGCGTCTACACCAACGGTCACGGCCACCGCGAAACGATTGGCCAGCACCGCATCTGCTGGGCCCGCACAGCCGGCGTGTGCGCGCTGCCCGTGTGGTTCGACGCCACAACGGTGCGCCCGCCGCGCGACGCGGTGCTCCTGCAGCGCGGCTGAACCGCCCTCTCTCTGCCACTCCCCTGGCCCGTCCAGCTCGACGCTGCGACACCGCCCGCCAGGGCGACGCACCCGCCGTTCGGGGGTCTCTGGCGCGACACCAGCCACCGCCGCTCCGCCCGCGCCAGGATCACCACAGCGTGGGCTGGTCGCCAAGCAGGGCCGCCTGTACCGCGGCGGCGTCCCAGCCGTGCCGCACCGCATCGCGCAGCGCCACCGAGCGCTCACGCCGAACACCGCGACTGTCGAAGCGTCGCACCGCATGGCGACCGCCGCCGCGACGCATCCGCGCCATCCGCTCCATGTTGTCGCCCTGCGAGCCCGACACCACGTGCTGTTGAACGTCTGTCGCGGCCGCGACCTTCACGCACACCGGGTTGTCGCATTCGTGCAAACCCAGCACGCCCGCTGCCACACTTCCGGCTGCGATCGCCAACGCGTAACGATGCGGACGCACACAGAACCCCACACCGTCGCGCGTGAGATAGAAACGGCCGTAACCATCGGCACCAATGGCCCCAGTCCAGATGTTGCAATCCGAAGGCGTTGGGCCACAGACGACGTGGCTGTGGAACCGGGCAATCTCAGCGGCGTGCAACAGCCGATCAACGATCAGCTGCCCCGCGCTTCTCATGGCCGCCGACCCTACGTCCGTGCACTGACACTGGGCCTGTCCAGAGCCGCCTGCGGCGTCCCGACTGAGAGAGCCGCAGCGGCGTTCGAGGAGCTACCCCTGCGTTGTGCCATCTGAGACACCGCCGAACAACGCCCTGCGCCGCTGCAACTCCCCCTAAGTCGCGACCCCCGTGCGCTCAACAGTGCCGGGTCCGTGCGCAGCTCCCGCAGCGCATCGTCGCGACGCGCGAGGGCCAGCGGATTCCCGTCGCCGAGGCCACCGGAGTTCTGCTCGTCGTGCAACACCCTGTGTTCGTCTCATCTCTGCGCCGCTTACCTGTCATCCCCTGCGTCAGGCCGAGGCCGCGTCGGGCTCGTCGGCCCCCGAGTAGGCGACACCGCCAGGCACGCCACCTACCTGACCGCCACCGCCTAGTGCATGCGAACCATTGCTGGGCGTGGACTTCTCGCCTTTCGGAGCGTGCCGAAGCATGGTCCGAATAATTCCGATTCCGACGTCTGTCCGTGCTGCGATGGTCGTCAGCGTCTCACCACGGCCTTGCATGCGCGCGACCGCCGCGCCGGCCTTCGCCCGGTGCGCGGCCACTCGCTTGGCCGCTTCGGCGTCGACCTGCTCGCGGAGCTGGGCCAGGCGCTCCTTCGTCCAGACCTCGACTTCAGCGACCTTGCCGACTTCGTATAGGAAGTTCGTGGCGTCGTCGATGTTCGCCTTGTCCCGCGCAGCGCGCGCTTCGTTGGCGCGCCGGATCGCTTCCACAGCCCGTCGCCGGGCTTCCAACTTGGACGTTCCTGGTGCTGTCATGTCCGGGACACTAAAACGGGCCGGACCGGACGTGCCACCACCACAGCCACATTCGCCATCGACCAGTTTTTTCGTCGCCGCCCCTACGGCACCACCGCCCCTCGCTCATTAACCGTGCAGCCCGTCCCCTCGCCGCCGCCGCACCGCCTACTCAGCTCCCTCCCTCACAGCCCCCTTCCACTGCCCAACGACAGACCACACACCTCTTGCACTCAGGAAGCCCGGCTGTCTAAGACTTTTCTAAGAACCTCCGGTTTGGTGGTGGCTTCGCCAACCCCGGAGTTCGTAGCGTGCGGCGCATGCGGACACCGGCGTGCGCGTCATGGTGATGACGCTGCACAAGCTGACCGCCGGGGACGGATACCTGTACCTGGTGCGGCAGGTCGCTGCCTCCGACAGCACCGAGCGGGGCCGCTCCACCCTAGCCGACTACTACTCCGCCAAGGGGGAATCGCCGGGACGCTGGATGGGACGCGGCCTGGCCGCCCTCTCTGACACCGGCCGATGCGAAGTCAGTCCGACTGCCCGCGAGGAGATTTGGACCGTCGGGGAAGGATCGGGGGTCAGCGAGGCACAGATGCGCGCCCTCTACGGCGTGGGTTTGCACCCCAACGCAGAGCGCATTCAGACCTACGTCACCGGCCGCAACATGGGCAACCAGCGCGCGGCCAGCCGCCTGGGCCGCGAGTTCCATGTCTGTGACGGCAAGCCGGAGTTCGCACGCCGTTTGGCAGTGTCGTTCCGCGATCACAACGCCGAAGTCGGCGCGCATTGGAACGCCACCATCGATCCAGAGATTCGCTCAGGCATCCGGACGCGCGTGGCGATGGAGTTGTTCGGCGAGGAGTACGGTCGCCCGCCCGCCGATGACCGCGAACTGTCCGGATTCATCGCCCGCAACACCCGCGCGAAGACCACCGCTGTGGCCGGCTACGACCTGACATTCTCGCCGGTGAAATCCGTCTCGGCACTGTGGGCTATCGCCCCGTTACCGGTGTCCGAGCAGATCGAAGCCGCACACGATGCGGCGGTCGCGGACGTCCTGAAATGGCTGCAAGATCAGGCCGCATTCACCCGCACCGGCGCCGGTGGTATCGCCCAGGTCGACACCGAAGGGCTCATCGCCGCGGTGTTCACCCACCGCGATTCCCGCGCCGGGGATCCCGACCTGCACACCCACGTCGCGATCTCCAACAAGGTGTCCTATGTCGACGCCAACGGCGTGCGCCGCTGGCTGGCTCTGGACGGCCAGCCCCTGCACCGTGTCACCGTCGCGGCCTCGGAGTTGTACAACACCCGACTGGAAGCCCATTTGATCTCCAGGCTGGGTGTGCGCTTCGCCGAACAGTCCCGTGGGCGGGGCAAACGCCCGGTGCGTGAAATCGTCGGAATGTCAGCGAAATTGATGGAGCGGTGGTCAAGTCGCCGTGCGGCGATCAAGGCCCGCACCGCCGAGCTGGCCAAGCAGTTTCAGGCCGATCATGGACGCGAGCCAACCAACGTCGAGATCATCGCGCTGGCCCAGCAGGCAACCCTGGAATCGCGCGAGGCCAAGCACGAGCCGCGCTCACTCGGCGAGCAGCGCCAGGAGTGGCACGCCCAGGCCGTCGAGGTCCTTGGGGAGCGCGGCGTGAACCAGATTCTGGCCGACACGTTGGCCGCACCGCAGACCACCCGCGAGGCCGTCACGGTCGACGAGGAATGGATCGCGTCGCGCGCTGGCGAACTCATCGCCACGGTGGCTGAAACCCGCTCCACCTGGCAGCGCCACCATGTGTGCGCCGAAGCTCTGCGGATGGCTCGCGGCCATGACGTGGCGCACGATGTCGCATTGGTCGAAAGACTCACCGATACCGCCCTCGGAGGGGGCTTCTCGGTGCCGCACGCCCGCGTCGAAGACGCCGAGTTGGGTGAGCCTGTCGCATTGCGTCGCCGCGACGGTGCCAGCGTCTACCGCCGCCATGGCGTCGCGCTCTACACCAGCCAGGAGACACTGGCCGCCGAGCAGCGAATCCTGGACGCAGTGCACCGCGGCGACGGGCGTGTCGCAAGCGCCGCGGACGTCGAAATGGCACTGGCGGATTCGACGGCGCGAGGGCGCACACTCAACCCCGGCCAGGCCGCACTGGTCACCGACATGGCCACCGCGGGGCGTCGTGTCGCACTGGCGCTGGCCCCGGCCGGAACCGGCAAGACCACGGCCATGGCAGCGCTGGCGCACGCGTGGCGCAGCTCGGGCGGACACGTCATCGGATTGGCCCCCACTGCTGACGCGGCGATCGTGCTTGGCGAGGACCTGGGCGCGACCACCGACACCCTGGACAAATACGTGTGGTCGGCCGATCTCGCCAAGGCCGCGACATCCTATGTGCCCGACTGGTTCAGCCGTGTCGGACCCGACACCCTGATCGTGGTCGACGAGGCCGGAAAAGCGGCTACCGCCGGGCTGGACGCGATGATCCGCGACGCTCTCAAGAAGGGCGCCAGCGTGCGTCTGGTCGGTGATGACGGGCAGCTCTCGTCGATCTCGGCCGGCGGCATTCTGCGTGACATCGCCGAGGCCACCGATGCCCTCACCTTGAGCGAAGTGGTGCGGTTCAAGTCCCCGGCCGAAGCCGCCGCCGGGCTCGCGCTGCACGACGCCGACCCGGCCGGAATCGGCTTCTACATCGACCATCACCGCATCCATGTCGGCACCGACGAGACCGCCGCCGATATGGCGTATCAGGCGTGGCGCGCCGACCTGGCTGCCGGTGGGGATTCGATTCTGCTCGCCCCGACCAACGACGTCATCAACGAGCTCAACGCCCGCGCCCGACTCGACCGATTGGCCACCGACCCCGAGGCCGCCAAAGCGCCCACCGTGGTGCTGGCCGATCAGCTCCACGCCAGCGTCGGAGACACCATCCGCACCCGCAAGAACAACCGCCGAATCACGATCGGCCGCAACGATTTCGTGCGCAACGGCTACCGCTACACCATCACCGAAGTCCTGCCCGATGGCGGCGTTAAAGCCCGCCATCTGCGCAGCGGGCGCATCGTGACGCTGCCCGCGGACTACATCGCAGAACACGTCACGCTGGGCTATGCGGCCACCATCGACTCAGCACAGGGTTTGACCGCCGGCGGCCGCGACACCAGGGGCACCTGCCACATCGTCGGCTCCGACATGCTGACCCGCCAGCACCTTTACGTCGCGTTGACCCGCGGCACCGACGAAAACCACCTCTACCTGTCCACGGCCGAGGGCGACCCGCACCGGCTGCTGTCCCCCAAGGCCACCCACCCCGACACCGCGGTCGACGTGCTGACCAGGATCTTGGCCCGCGACGGCGCCCAGGTCTCGGCGACCACCGCCGCCCGCCAAGCCGCCGATGCGGCCATGCGTCTGCAGGCGGCGGCCGATATGTACTACGACGCGCTCGGTGCCGCCGCCGAGAACCGTCTCGGCGTCGGTGCCCGTGATCGTCTCGATGCCCTTGCCGACGCGGTGATCCCGCAGTTGAGCCAGCGTGAGGCCTGGCCAGTGCTGCGCCGCAACCTGTCCGTCCTGGCCCTGCGTGGGGCGGACCCGCGCGAGCTGCTGACCGAGGCGCTGGCCAAGGGCAGCGTCGCCGACGCAGCGGACCCCGCCGCGGTGCTCGATCACCGCATCGACCCCGCCGGCACGCATTCCTCCGGCATCGGGGTGCTGCGCTGGCTGCCCGCCGTGCCCGAGGCGCTGGCCGACGATCCGCAATGGGGCGCCTATCTGGCCCGCCGCGAGAAGCTGGTCGAGGACCTGGCCGAAGAGATCCGCGAACGCGCACGCGGCTGGACCAATGCCACCGCACCCGCCTGGGCGCGCCCCCTGATCACGGTAAATCCGGTGCTGACCGCTGAAATCGCGGTGTTCCGCGCCGCCACCGGGGTAGCCGAAGCCGACACCCGCATCACCGGCGCTCGCCAGTTCCCGGTGCGCACGCGCGGTGTGCAGGCAGCGCTGCAGCGCCAGGCCGCCGCCGACATCGGCCGCCACAGCGCCGACACCTCCCGCTGGAACGAACTCATCGACGCCATCGACCCGCGCCTACGCTCGGATGCCTACTGGCCACAGCTGGCCGACCAGCTGGTCAAGGCCGCCCGCATCACTCCGCAACTGCGTCAGATCATTACGACCGCAGCACGGCAAGGACCGCTGCCCGACGAGCTGCCCGCGGCAGCGCTGTGGTGGCGCATTTCCGGTGCGCTGTCCCCGACCGCGACCCTGGCCACCACCCATTCGCGGCTACGCCCGCCCTGGGTCACCGATATCGACGTCGTGTTCGGAACCGCGCTCGCCGAAATCATCACCTCCGATCCCGCCTGGCCTGGGCTGGTCGCCGCGATCAGCGCGGCCGACCCGCAGAAGTGGACACCGCGGGATCTGCTGCACGTCGCCGCCGAGCAGCTCGCCGACGCCACCGACGAGGACCATCTGATCCCGCCCGGCGATTACGCCCGGCTCATCACCTACACCGTCGATGCCTTCACCCATCGCCTACAAGCCCGCCTCGGCGTGGACTTCGCGGACCTACCCACGCCCGAAGACCCACCGATCGATCCCGCCGAGGAAGCACTGTTCCCGCCCGACCCGCAAGATCCCTACGCGCACGTCGAAGAGCACTCGCCCTTCGACGACTACTTCGACGTCGCCCCGCCCGAAGACGTCGACTCCTTCGAATACAGGGCAGAAGAGCATGCCGGTCTGCAATTTGAAGACCTCTCCGCAAATCGCCCTACACCCGAATTGGGCATCACTATGGAGGTATTCCTTGCGCGGCTCACCGAGTACCGGAATGTCTGCGACGAAATCAAAACTCTGGCCGCCGATATCCGCGCCGGAAATGGCTCGGCGCTGCGCGCCGCCGCCGACGATCTGGTGCGCATGCGCCACCAGGTCGACGCCGACCGCCCCTACAGCCACGCCGTCACCGACGTGATGGAGCAATGGTCCGACGCTGATGCCCGCTACAACGACACCCTGCGCCTCATCGAACATTCCCGCAGCCAGCTCGATGTCCTGCTGGCCACCCCCGACGCCGAGGAACTCGACATCATCTCGGCCCGCCAACAGATCGCGTTCTACACCGACCTGCTCCCCGACCAGCCGCCTTCATTGCAGTTCCAGCAGGCACTCGCCGACGCCCAGGCTGCCCGCGCTGCGGCCGCCGGCGGCGCCGACAAGATCGTCACCGAGCGCGACATCGCCGCCGCCCGCGGCGCCGCCGAACGCGCCGACATCGCCGCGCTCAACGCGCTGCGGGTGCGGCGCCCGGTGCTGCGCCGCGAGCTCGAACGAGCCGAGCGCGACATTGCCACCGCATTCGCGGCCGCACAGACCTCCACCTCCGACACCCTCGAACAACTCCTTGAGTCCGCACGCTCGGAAGTCGCACTACTCCACGTCGCCGGCCACCTCGACCCCGAGCACACTCCCCTGCTCATCCCCGACGCCGCACTGTCCGGCCTCGAACCCCAGACCGCCGACCGCCTCAAATCCGTGGCCGCACAGCCCTATCGGCTCGCCGTCATCCGCGCCGACATCACCGACCGCGAAACCGTCGCAGCCCTCTACACCCTGCGCAACGCCGCCAGCGCCGAAGACCGCAAGGTGCTCTGGCTCTCGCCCACCGAGGCCAGGTCGACCCCGGCCCACGACGCCGAGCTGGCTGACACCATCACCACCATCGAGCACGCCCGCCACCAGGTCCGTGAGCAGCAGTGGGCACTGCCGCGCGGAGCCATCATCGTCATCGATGACCCCGCGGCCGCCGAGCCCGACCAGCTCGTTGACCTCGCCCGCCACGCTGCGGCCGCAGACGCCCGACTCATCCTCCTCGACCCCGGCACCCGCCGCGGGCCCAGCTCGTCCGCGGTGCAGCTCCTCACGCAATCGCTGCCCTGGAACAACGCACTCGCGAAAACCCCGTCAGCGCCCAAAGATCCGCTCCTGGCGTCGACGCCGGCGGTCACGCTGGCCGACCGCCTCGGCCGCAAGCGCCTCAGCGAACCATGGCAGCAACTGCTCACCCAATACGACACCGCGACCCGCGCGGTCCGCTCCGCACAGCGTCGTCAACTCGCCCGGGGATGGCGCAGCACCGACCTCGAGGCCTCAAAGGACCGCGACCGCACCCTGGGCGCCGGGATCGACGACTAACAGCCGCCAATGCGGCTCTGTGGTGGACTCCGGCGCGCACTCCCTGCCGCGATGACCCCATGAGCACGCGCCCCGAGCTTTATAGCCCCCATTGCGGGCTGGTGGTCAACCAAGACGAGTAGTACGAGAAGTGCAAGTCACACCACTTCTGGCGATCAGCGCCCCCACCCCGGACGGGCAAGACCCGGCGCGTGCTGGCGCCGGCGGCGGTCGGCAGCGGCCGAAACCGCGCCTCCGTGTCCGCCACCGCCGCGCGCAAGCCCCGCAGTACTGTCACCGAACGGGTTAGTGCCAGGCGCAACACGCCGGACATCCTCTGTCCTGGCGCGTTTCGGCGCGGAGAACAAGGCGGCCGCTAGGTCCAGTAGGCGGGCAGTGACTGCATGTGGTCTTTATCGCCGTGCTCCAGGGCGGTCAATTCGGCTATGGCCGCGGGCCCCTCGAGGGACGAGAGTCCGTTCGTCCAGGTCGTGATTCGGCCGCGGTACCAGCCACGCCAATCGACATCGAGCCCACCAGCGGCCAACCCGGCGTGGTACCAGGCACCTTCCCAATCACGCCATCGACGGCGGCCTTCAGCCGCCCGCTCAGCGAAGCTTCTAAGTACGGGGTTCTGCGCGGCGGCCTCGGCGAACTCCCTCACCACCTCGGGCTCATTGGCGTCAGCCCCTGGCATCAACTGTTCTGTCCGCTCGCGGGTCCCGTTCACCTCGGCCACCGCCGCGTACCAGGCGTCCAGCGCCACCCTCCAGCCTGATCCGGTATGCGGCTCCCAGGGCTGTACGACCATCGTCGCAATATCGCGCACCGCAAGGATATTGCTGCGCTCAAAGGCCTCGTCTGAGGTATCGCCAACTATTGCTGGCGACAGGCCGTGTCGCCAGTTTGGATCCAGGGTCCCAATTCGCGCGTCCATGAGGATCGGCTTGAGCAGCACGTAACGAGCCCACCCGTACTGGTGGCGTGCGCCCTGTTGTTGAAGCTCCCATATGTATGAACTCATGAGCCGACCGCCAGGTCCTCTTCGACGCTCACCAGAGCCTTGACGATCATGTCGCGCAGGTCAGGGTCGCCGGTGGCGGCCGCGGCGTAACACATGTCAGGCAGCGGTAGCGGGCGGTTAGCCCAGCCACCAATGTGTTCGGCGGCACGTGCCACCAGCCAGTGCGCCCGATAGTTGGCCAGCTCTTCGCCGCTGCCGCGGGGGTGGCCTGCCCCGCCGGTCATGAACGCGGGTCTGGACATGGCGGTGGTGCCGTTGAAGGTTTGGGCTTCCTCGTTGTATTTGGCCCACTGCTGGGTGCTGGGCTCACGGTCACCGCCGCGGGCAACCCAAATGTGGCGCAGCGCATTAGGGATCTCGACGGCTTGGGCCTGGGTAGTCGCCGCGGCCATCAGTGCGGCGCTCACTCCCGAGACGATCCTGTCCTGACAAATCGGGTCAGCGTCCATGACCCGCAGAAGACGCGGATAAACCTCGGGCCACAGCACCGCCAGCCGGTGCACGTGCATATCGTCGAGCACCGGAGCAGGCACCTGGACGCCAGGCTGCAGCAACGGATTGGTTTCTCGCGTGCACGCCGGCGGATGTTCCACCCCCGCGTCCCGGAGCGCGGGCGTCGGGAGTGTGCTCGCAGCCGCGACCAGGCGCCAACCCCACTCGGCACGCTGCTGGGCGTACTCCACGAGCACGCGTGCAGGATCGGACCAACCGAACCATAATTTCCGAAAGCTGTCTTTTACCAACGGATCTGTCGCCAATACCCGCACCGAGCGCGGAACGAAAACGCCCGCGGGGATATAGCTGGCTCCGTCGTTGGACTTGATGACGGTTTCGGTCCCGCTCGGGGACCGCAAAACCCCGACCGCCCACCCCGTCAGGTAATTGCCCGCCATGTAGGAGGCGTGCTGCAACTTCCAGACCAACTCCTTCGCCGCCGCCGCATCCGCTGACTCGCGCCGCTCCCGCGCAGCCGCCGTCTGGCCAGCGGCCACCACGCTCGCCGGAATCAGGGTCGGCCCAGCACCGGCGGCCGCTGCCGGCGGTGCTGTCGATGGGGCATTGCTACCAGCGGCGAGAGCGCCTGCCGGCACCGTCGCCGCAGGAGGCGGGAAAGGCCCGGCCGGGGGACCCATCGAACCGGGCGGAAGCATCATCGGCGCGCCGCCGACGGTACCCATACCCGCCCAGGCAGGAGCTGCGGCGGGGGCCACCATGCCTGAATGAGCGGCGGCCGCTGGCACCCCACCGCCCGCTGTCGCCGAGACCGGCGTCGCCTGCCCGCCGGCCGACAGGGCCGGTGACGGACTCGCTGGAGCTGGCGGGGGCGCAGCGGGCATTCCCCCACCGATAGCCCCGCCGGTCGACATCCCTTGGGTAAAGGCTGCAGCGGGTGACCCCGCACCTGAGCCAGCGCCCGGCACCCCACTTGCACTCGGCAATCCGATTCCAGCATCGGGCGTTTGGCCCACACCGCTACCCAGAGGATTAGAGCCCATCCCGGGCATTCCGCCACTTCCCAGGGCGCCAGGCATCTTCGGCGCACCACCGGAACCCATCCCGCCGCCGCCCATGCCGCCCATCGTCGGCACACCGCCACCACTCAGAGGTGCGGCCCCTGCCGCCGGAGAAGCCATACCCGGCGTCGGCTGCACCGGTTCTGTCGCGACCTTGATCCCTTCATCACCGGTTCCCGTCTTGATCCCGGGTTGCGTCGTGGACGTTCCCGCTGAATCCGTTGGCGACATCGCTGGCGGTGATTGATCACTGCCTTCTTGAAGTGGTGTCGACTTTGAGCTGTCGTCCTCCTGGGGAGGTGCTTTTTTGGGGTTGTCGTCCCCCTGTGTGATGCCGGGTGACGGACTATCGAGAGGTCGTGCTGGCGGGGCCGCGGGGGCGTCGCCCAACTTTGTCAAAAGGTCTAGAACCCTTGTGTTTTCAGTGCTCCTCCTGAACGAGGCATGCGACGCCATTGCAGCGGTTACTCCCGCCTCGGTCCGGTACCGGGCGATGCCGTGATACTGGGCCACCAGGGCTTCGGCCTCGCCTGAAAGTTTCGCGCTCGCGATCTTGGCATCCGCCTCACGGACAAGCTGCTCCTGACCTGACCGCGTTTCGCGCAGCACCGTGGCGATATCGGCGCACTTGTCAGCGACTTTGGCGTGCCATTCGGCGATCGTCTTGGCTTCCTCGGCCACCACCGCGTTCACCCGGTGAACCTCGTCAAAGCCTTGCGAATCGGCCGCATCGCGAAATCGTGCGCTGTCAGTGACGATCTGATGGTGGATACCGTCCCACGACGTTGCACCAGCCCGGTACGTCTGCTCCTGGGCATCCCAATGCCCAGCGTCCGGCGGCTCCATATCCGGCGTAACAATAAGCCGGCCATACGATCCCGCAGACCCTGTGACAGCAGGCATCAGCTGAACCCGCACTTCGCATCAATCACGTCGACCAGATCGTTGCCCTGCGTAATGGCGTGATTCGCTGCGTTCCAGTTGCGCATGTTGACCTCATGCATGCTGTCGATCTGAATCCCGATCCAGGCGATGATCGGCGCCCTAACTTCTGAGGGTGTCGCCGAGCCTATATGCGTACGCAGAAACGCGACCTGCGAAGTCATAGTGCGCTTTTCGACGGTTCGCGCTTCGTAGGTTTCGCCGCTGGACCTGCCGGTTGTTGCGGCGATCGACGCACGCTGTTTTCCAGCCGAAGTGATGACTCGGGCAGCCCGATCCCACGCCGTACAGGCGGCCACCTTAGCGGCCTGGGTGTCGCTGCTGCTGTACGTCAGTGGGGCCGGCGGAACCACGTTCACTGTGTGCCGTGCCGGTTCGATCGGATGGGCGAGGGCCAGGCCGCTCGTCACCACGGCACCTAGTGCGACCGCGAACGCCGCCGTCGCGGCGGTCATCCCGGTGCGGCGACGCCACCGGCCCCTCATGGTCATGACACGAAGGTATCGCGAGCGAGTGACACCGGGCCACCGCCGCGGGCACATTCGAAGGAGCAACTTTCCGCAATTCTGTTGCCTATAGATAACACTCGGCCCATCAGCGCTGGTACAGGGTGTGCTTGAACTCGTCGAGATTTGGGCATGAAAAAGCCTCGCGCGTCGAATCGAGGTTCGACGACAGCGAGGCGAAAGCCAGCGTGGAGCTGCGCGTCCAGGAGGCCGCTGACCGGCCGTCAGGTGCGCGCAGGCGGTCCGGTTGCGGCGGCATCGGCACGGTGCTCCCGGCGCGAACGGCGCTCATACGAGGAGGGCTAACGCCGCCACTCGTGAAGCGCGGCCGCAGCGGCGCCGACTATCTCGGCCAGCCCTTCGAGAAAGGCAATGATGCGTTCCATCGGCTCATCGCGCCGGCACAACACCGCCCGGATGACCATCACGAGCACAAGCAGAATCCGGACCAGATTCCAAGCGTCCGTTCGATCACATTGACCTCCTTGCGAGGTGTACCAAAAGAAAATGACCGACCGGTGGTCGCGCGTAAAAGCCGGGAAGACCCAGCTTCGATGCGCAATACAGGCGCGCCTTATCGTGGCAGACCATGAAAGTTTCAGTCCAGCAGTCAATTTAAATGGCTGGTCAACTTACGGAGTCGGCTTCGAGCTCACGCTGATGGGTGAGCCCGTCAACAGGTGCAGGGAGAGTCGCGCGGAAGCGGGACGGGATACGTGCACAGTCGTGCGACTAGCATCTGTTGCGGCAAGTTTGACTGCGACGAGGCGCAGGGCGGGAGAAGTCTGACGGTGATATGGGGGCCCTGACAGGATTCTGGGCGCACTAGCGGCACCTCATCCACTGTATTAGCAGGTAGCTGCCTCAGCCTGGAAGCGAGCGCCTTAGTGTGTCGCCCACCAGGGTAAGCCCGTCCGTTCCCGCGCCGGATGCCCCAACTTCCCTATCCTGGAGGCATGACAAACCAGGGCGGTGACGCCGGATCAGGACTTCCTCTGCCCCCCACTCCCCCGCGCCGCTTCGGTCAACTGCCCGACCTTGCTGTCCCAGATGACTTCGACGAGCCGCTACCCCCTACCGAAGCCGCGGTGTGGGAAGGGCCTGACCCGGCCGACGAGGACACCAGGGCTGCACTCGACGACGATGACTGGCCTATTGATGAGGCAGACCTTCGTGAGGCGCGAGGTTGTCCCGTTCTTCGTGGAATTTGAGGTGACGGTCCCTCACCTGAGGCCTGCCTGATGGTAGGTCTTCGGGTGAACCGCCAAGTACACCTCGAAGAAGGAGTAAG
>NZ_HG964463.1 GCF_000612725.1 Mycolicibacterium austroafricanum | reverse complement strand
CACAACCACAGACACCACAACCCGGGAAACCCGGTTGGGCGTCACCACACCCCACCACCAAAAACACAACAAAGGATTTGTCACTGAAACAAGTGAATAGAGTTACGGCGGTCCATAGCGGCAGGGAAACGCCCGGTCCCATCCCGAACCCGGAAGCTAAGCCTGCCAGCGCCGATGATACTACCCACACGGGTGGAAAAGTAGGACACCGCCGAACACAAATTAGAAATCGCCCCCCACGTATCCGTGGGGGGCGATTTCCTTTTTTATTTCGCTTTTGCGTGGCCGCATTGATCAATTGCGCGGTCTCATTAATTATGTGGCGCCCGATCTTGCCCGTATCCTTTCCGTCGTGCCCCAAGACAATCAGGGCGGCCGCGGCGATCGTCGACCCAGCCGCAGCTCGAACGGCAACAGGGAACGCCCGCGCCGCGACCAACGGTCCGCGCCGCGTTCGTCGGGTCCGAACCGGGCCCGCCCCGCCCAACCCAGGACCGACGGCGACGAGTCCCGACCGAGCGGCCCGCCGATCCCCGCGGAGATCGAGGCCAAGCAACTGGCGCCCGAGATCCGCGGCGAACTCACCACACTCGATCGCAGCACCGCCGACACGGTGGCCAGGCATCTGGTGGCCGCCGGCGAGCTTCTCGACGACGACCCGGAGGCCGCCCTCGCCCACGCCCGCGCGGCCCGCGCGCGGTCAGGTCGGATCGCTGCGGTCCGCGAGGCCGTCGGCATCGCCGCCTATCAGTGCGGGGACTGGGCCCAGGCTCTCGCCGAGCTCCGTGCCGCCCGCCGAATGGGCAGCCGCTCACCGCTGTTGGCCCTGATCGCCGATTGTGAGCGCGGTGTCGGTCGTCCCGAACGTGCGATCGAGCTGGCCCGCAGCCCCGAAGCGGCGGAGTTGACCGGAGACGACGCCGACGAGCTGCGCATGGTCGTCGCCGGGGCCCGCTCGGACCTCGGACAGCACGAACAGGCCCTGGCGGTGCTGTCCAGCCCCGCGCTGGATCCCACCCGGACCGGACCGACCGCAGCCCGGCTCTTCTACGCCTACGCCGAGACGCTGCTCGCACTCGGACGTGAGGCGGAGGCGCTGCAGTGGTTCCTGCATGCCGCCGCCGCCGACGTGGAGGGCGTCACCGACGCCGAAGAGCGGGTCACGGAGCTGTCCTGACGTGACAACCCTTGCGCAGCAGCATGATTGCCTGCTGCTCGACCTCGACGGCACGGTGTTCCGCGGTCACGAACCGACTCCCGGCGCCGTCGAGACGCTGGCATCGGTCGACTCCCGGATCCTGTTCGTCACCAACAACGCCTCCCGTGACGCCGAGCAGGTCGCCGAGCACCTGCGCGAACTCGGCTTCGCCGCGGCGGCCGACGATGTGGTGACGAGCGCGCAGAGCGCTGCCCGGCTGCTGGCCGGGCAGGTGCCTCCCGGGGGGAGGGTGCTCGTCGTGGGCACGGACGCCCTGGCCGACGAGATCTCCGGAGTCGGCCTTGAGCCGGTTCGCCGGTGGTCGGACCGCCCCGTCGCCGTGGTGCAGGGACATTCTCCGGATACCGGCTGGCAGCACCTGGCGGAAGCGGCGCTGGCCATCCGCTCCGGGGCGTTGTGGGTCGCCGCCAACGTCGACAAGACGTTGCCGTCGGAACACGGCCTGTTGCCGGGCAACGGGTCCATGGTCGCCGCGCTGCGGACCGCCACCGACGCCGACCCGCAGGTCGCCGGGAAGCCCGCGCCCGCACTGATGCAGGACGCGCTCGCACGTGGCGAGTTCGACCGGCCACTGGTCGTGGGTGACCGCCTCGACACCGACATCGCCGGCGCCAATGCCGCGAGGCTGCCCAGCTTGATGGTGCTCTGCGGGGTCAACTCCGCCGAGGACGCCATCTGGGCGGTGCGTGAGCAGCGGCCCACCTTCCTCGCCGCTGACCTGCGTGCGCTCACCGCCGAGGACACCGAGGCGTTGCGCATCGCCCCTCACCCCGGATGGCGGGTCGAGGTCGACAACGTGGCGGTGACGCTGACCGCCACGGGGTCGGACCCGGGCGACTCACTCGCGCCGGTGCGCGCGATCGCGGCGGCGGTCTGGGCGTCGGGCATCGCGCGGCGGCCGATCCGGGGCCACGACGACACGGCCCGACAGGCCGTGCAGCGCTGGTCCCTGGTCTCTGACCGCATCGACTAGCGTGAAGGCCGATATGAGTAACGATCCCGACCAGATCCGCGCCCAGGTAGCCGAACTCCTCGGTCAGCCGGATGTGACGGCGTCTGACCTGGACGCCGTCGCGGCCCGCCTCGAGGAGGCGCACGATCTGCTGGTGCGCGCGCTGGAATCCGTCGAGAAGGGCTGACCTGCGTGTCGCGTCGCGCACGTGTTGACGCCGAACTGGTACGGCGCGGTCTGGCCCGCTCCCGCCAGCAGGCTGCCGAATTGATCGGCGCAGGGCGGGTCCGTATCGACGGGATGCCCGCGGCCAAACCCGCGACCGCGGTGTCGTTGACCGCCAATCTGACCGTCGAAGGCGGCGATGCCGACAGCTGGGTCTCGCGCGGGGCGCACAAACTGATCGGTGCCCTGGATGCGTTCGGGCTGTCGGTGCGGGCCCGCCGCTGCCTGGACGCGGGCGCGTCGACCGGGGGATTCACCGAGGTGCTGCTCGACCGGGAAGCCCGCGAGGTGGTCGCCGTCGACGTCGGCTACGGCCAGCTGGCCTGGTCCCTGCGCACCGACCCCAGGGTGACGGTGCTGGACCGCACCAACGTCCGTGAACTCACCCCCGAAGCCATCGGCGGGCCCGTGGACCTCGTCGTCGCCGACCTGTCGTTCATCTCGCTGGCGACCGTGCTGCCCGCGCTGACCGCGTGCGCGTCGCCCGACGCCGATATCGTTCCCATGGTGAAGCCACAGTTCGAGGTCGGCAAGGACCGGGTCGGGCCGGGCGGCGTGGTGTCGGACCCGCTGCTGCGCGCCGAGGCGGTGCTCTCGGTTGCCCGTCGCGCGGCCGAGTTGAACTGGCACGCCGTGGCGGTCACCGCCAGCCCGCTGCCGGGGCCGGCGGGAAACGTCGAGTACTTCATCCACCTCCGGAGCGACGGCGTGCACAGGCTGCAGGCCGATGCTCTCGAGGCCGCCGTACGACGCGCTGTCGATGAGGGCCCGCAATGACCGAACGCACCATCCTTCTGGTCGTGCACACCGGTCGCGAAGAGGTGACCGAGGTCGCCCGTCGGGTCGAGAAGGTGCTGTCCGACCACGGGATCGGGCTGCGGGCACTGTCCGCGGAGGCGGTCGACCGCGGCCCGGTACACCTTGCGCCCGACGACATGCGGGCACTCGGCGTCGAGATCGATGTGGTCGATGCCGACGAGCGGGCCGCCGAGGGGTGCGAGCTGGTGTTGGTGCTCGGTGGCGACGGCACCTTCCTGCGTGCCGCCGAACTGGCCCGCAACGCCGAGATCCCGGTGTTGGGCGTGAACCTGGGCAAGATCGGCTTCCTGGCCGAGGCCGAGGCCGAGTCGATCGACTCCGTGCTCGACCACATCGTCCGCCGCGACTACCGGGTGGAGGAGCGGATGACGCTCGAAGTCGCCGTTCGCGCGGGCGGACGACTCCTGGACCGCGGGTGGGCGCTCAACGAGGCGAGCCTGGAGAAGGGGCCTCGGCTGGGTGTGCTGGGCGTGGTCGTCGAGGTCGACGGACGGCCGGTGTCCTCGTTCGGATGTGACGGCGTGCTGGTCTCGACACCGACGGGATCGACTGCCTACGCGTTCTCCGCGGGCGGCCCGGTGCTCTGGCCGGATCTGGAGGCGATCATCGTCGTGCCGAACAATGCCCACGCGCTGTTCGCCCGCCCCATGGTGACCAGCCCCGATGCGCTGATCGCGATCGAAATCGAGGCCACCGGGCATGACGCGCTGGTGTTCTGCGACGGGAGGCGGGAGATGGTGGTGCCCGCGGGCGGCCGCTTGGAGGTCACCCGGTGCGCCACGCCGTTGAAATGGGTGCGACTCGACAGCGCGCCGTTCACCGACCGACTGGTACGCAAGTTCCGGTTGCCCGTCACGGGGTGGCGTGGGCAGTAGTGCTAGCCGAGATCCGAATCGAGGCGCTGGGTGCCATCAGTGCCGCGACCGCTGAATTCGACGGTGGGCTGACCGTGCTGACCGGCGAGACCGGTGCCGGTAAGACCATGGTGGTCACCGGGCTGCACCTTCTCGGCGGGGCACGTGCCGACGCGACCAAGGTGCGTTCGGGTGCTGATCGTGCCGTCGTCGAAGGCCGTTTCACCACAGCCGAAGTCGGCGATGCGGTGGCTGCACAGGTGGACGGCATCCTGGATTCCTCGGGTGCCGAGCGTGACGACGACGGCAGTGTGATCGCCGCCCGCTCCGTCAGCCGCGACGGGCCCTCGCGGGCCTACCTCGGCGGCCGCAGCGTGCCGGCCAAGTCGCTGAGCGGCTTCACCAACGAGCTGCTCACGCTGCACGGGCAGAACGACCAGCTGCGGC
Organism: Mycolicibacterium austroafricanum; assembly: GCF_000612725.1. GTDB lineage: Bacteria > Actinomycetota > Actinomycetes > Mycobacteriales > Mycobacteriaceae > Mycobacterium > Mycobacterium austroafricanum. Next base: position 68,677 of record NZ_HG964463.1, on the reverse strand, counting down.
TGATGCGGCCCGACGAGCAGCGCGCGGCCCTGGACCGGTACGCCGACGTGGCCACCCAGCTCCACCGCTACCGCACCGCGCGTGACTCCTGGTTGGAGGCGAAACGGGATCTGGACGACCGGCGGCGCCGCGCCCGGGAGATGGCTCAGGAAGCCGACCGCCTGCAGTTCGCGCTCAACGAGATCGACGTGATCGACCCGCATTCCGGCGAGGACGAAGCCCTGGTCGCCGAGATCCGCAGGCTGTCCGAGCTCGACGCGCTGCGTGAGGCCGTGCAGACGGCCAGAGCCGCGCTGTCCGGTGAGAGCGACGACGGGTTCTCCGCCGCCCACGCGGTCGGCCAGGCCCGCTCGGCGCTGGAGGGCACCGATGACGCGCCACTCAAGGCGCTGGCCGAACAGCTGGGCTCGGCGTTGACCGTGCTCGTCGACGTGTCCGCCGAGCTGGGTGGCTATCTCGATGAATTGCCCACCGACACAAGCAGTTTGGAAACGAAGCTGGCCCGCCAAGCCGAGCTTCGGACGCTGACCCGCAAGTACGCCGCCGACGTCGACGGGGTGCTGGCGTGGGCCGGCGAGGCCCGCGACCGGCTGGCTGCGCTCGACGTGTCCGAGGAGACGCTCGCGGGTCTGGAACGGCGGGTGGAGGAGCTGCAGGCCACGGTGGTGGCCGCGGCGCAGGATCTGACCAAGGTGCGGGTCAAAGCGGCCAAGGGCCTGTCCAAGGCCGTCACCGCCGAACTGTCCGGGCTGGCGATGGCCGGCGCCGACTTCGCCATCTCGGTGACCCCGCTGCCGGCCCGCGCCGACGACAGTGCGCCACTGGCCCTGCCGTCGGGCGTCACCGTGCACGCCGGCCACGACGGCGTCGACGCCGTGGAGTTCGGCTTCGCCGCCCACGGCGGTTCGGATCTGCTGCCACTGAACAAAAGCGCCTCCGGCGGTGAACTCTCCCGGGTGATGCTGGCGCTGGAGGTGGTGCTTTCCGCCTCGACGGAAGGCACGACGATGGTGTTCGACGAGGTCGACGCCGGCGTCGGAGGACGTGCGGCGGTGCAGATCGGTCGCCGCCTCGCTCGACTGGCACGCACCCATCAGGTCATCGTCGTCACCCACCTGCCGCAGGTCGCGGCCTACGCCGACGTGCACCTCGTCGTCGAGGGGGTCGCCGGACGCGACGACGGCAGGAAGGCGCGGGCGAAGTCCAGCGGCGTGCGTCGCCTCGACGACGACGACCGGGTCGCGGAACTGGCGCGCATGCTGGCCGGGCTGGGGGAGTCCGACAGCGGCCGTGCCCATGCGCGGGAACTGCTGGACGCAGCCCGTGCCGAGCGGGCCGCCGCCGACTGAGGGTCAGCGGCCGAGGACCGCGTCGAGCAGACCCGCGACGAAATCGGCGTCGGCGGCGTCGGCGGTCATCAGGCAGCGGTAGAACACGCCGCCGGACAAGGCCACCGAGGCGGTCTCCGGGTCCACCGTGGCCGGGAACTCGCCCGCCGTGACCCCGGCGGAGATGACGTCGGTGAGCCGTCGACGGCGCTGCGCCGAGAAACCGTGCAGGCGGTCGCGGAAATCGGTGTCGTTGGCGGCGGCGTGGATCAGCGCGGGGATGCATGCCGACACCGGTGAGTCGGTCAGCGCCTGCGCGAGGTGGCTCAGCAGGACGTGCGCGCGCTGCCGCGCGGTATCGGCGCCGTCCCCGTGCCCGGGATCGGGCTGCCGATTGAGGCCCGCCAGGGCGTCCGCGACCAGCGCCGCCCTGTCGGGCCAGTGCCGGTAGACGGTGCTCCTGCCGACTCCGGCGCGGGCCGCCACCGACTCCATCCGGAATCCGGCGTAACCGTTGGCGGCGAACTCGGCGAGGGCCGCGCGCAGGATGGCGCGTCGCGAATGCCCGATCCGCGGATCCTCTTTGCGACGGCTTGTCTCGCTATGGGACATAGTCGTATCATAACCCTTTGGAGGTGGGAAAAATGACCGACTTCAGCGTTCGCTACATCGTCGATGACGTCGATGATGCGGTGGACTTCTACACCCGGCATCTGGGATTCGAACTGGTCATGAAACCGGGACCCGGCTTCGCCATGTTGCGTCGGGGCGGGTTACGGCTGCTGCTCAACGTGCCAGAGGGCGGCGGCGGCGCCGGGCAACGGCTGTCCGGCGGACAGCTGCCGCAGCCGGGCGGCTGGAACCGATTCCAGTTGCAGGTCGGCGATCTGGACGCGGTGGTCGAGGCGCTCCACAGCGGGGGCGTCGCCTTCCGCGGTGAGGTGGTCGAGGGGCGCGGAGGTCGACAGGCGCTCGCGCTGGACCCGTCCGGAAACCCGGTCGAACTGTTCCAGGCGTACCCGGCCTGACCCTGTTGCCAATGTGACAAAAGCGAACTTGTGAGGCTGGTGTTACGGCGCGCCTCCGACGGATTTCCGCCGTCGCTGGACAGAATCGGCCCATGAAGATGTCAGCGCTGCTGTCCCGTAATGCCAGCTCACGGCCAGGTATCACCGGCACCGCCCGCGTGGACCGCGACATCGATCGACTGCTCAGACGGGTCACTCCGGGCGACATCGTCGTCCTCGACGCGCTCGACCTCGACCGCGTCACCGCCGACGCCCTGGTCGAGGCGGGAGTCGCCGCGGTCGTCAACGCCTCGCCGTCGATCTCCGGCCGCTACCCGAACCTCGGTCCCGAGGTGCTGGTCGCCAACGGCATCACCCTCGTCGACGAGACGGGACCCGAGGTCTTCAAGAAGGTCAAAGACGGCGCGCGCGTCCGGATCAACGAGGGCGGCGTGTACTCCGGCGACCGGCGCCTGGTGCTCGGAACCGAGCGCACCGACGCCGACATCCACGAGCTGATGCAGGAAGCCAAGGGCGGGCTTGTCGCGCACCTGGAAGCGTTCGCGGGCAACACCATCGAGTTCATCCGCAGCGAGAGCCCGCTGCTGATCGACGGCATCGGCATCCCGGACATCGACGTCGACATGAACCGCAGGCACGTGGTGATCGTGGCCGAAGAGGACCACGCGGCCGCGGACCTCAAGGCGCTCAAGCCGTTCATCAAGGAGTACCAACCGGTGCTCGTCGGAGTCGGTGCCGGCGCTGACATCCTGCGCAAGGCCGGGTACCGCCCGCAGTTGATCGTCGGCGATCCCGACAAGATCAGCACCGAGGTGCTGCGCTGCGGCGCACAGGTGGTGCTGCCCGCCGACGCCGACGGGCACGCCGCGGGCCTCGAGCGCATCCAGGATCTCGGCGTGGGCGCAATGACGTTCCCCGCCGCCGGCTCGGCCGCCGACCTCGCGCTGCTGCTGTGCGATCACCACGGCGCCGCGCTGATCGTCACGGTCGGCCACACCGCCAGCATCGAGGAGTTCTTCGACCGTAACCGGCAGCGCAGCAACCCCTCGACCTTCCTGACCCGCCTGAAGGTGGGCGAGAAGCTCGTCGACGCCAAGGCGGTCGCCACGCTGTACCGCAGCCGGGTGTCCGGAGGCGCCATCGCCCTGCTGGTGCTGGCCATGCTCATCGCCGTGATCGCGGCGTTGTGGGTCTCGCGGGCCGACGCCGCGGTGATCGAATGGGTGTCGCAGTACTGGAACCAGTTCCTGCTGTGGGCCCAGGGTCTGGTCTCGTAGGGGACTGACGGTGATCTCGCTGCGCTCGCACGCCATCTCGCTGGCCGCGGTCTTTCTCGCGCTGGCGATCGGTATCGCCCTCGGTTCGGGAATGCTGTCCAACACGGTGCTGTCCGGCTTGCGCGACGACAAGCAGGACATGCGGCAGCAGATCGACACGCTGACCGAGGACCGCAACGCGCTCAACGAGAAGCTCAGCGCGGCAGGCGATTTCGATGCGCAGGTGGCGCCCCGCATCCTGCGGGACGCTCTGGCCGACAAGTCGGTGGTCATCTTCCGTACCCCCGACGCCGCCGACAACGACGTCGACGGACTGACCCGCCTGGTGACCCAGGCCGGTGGCACGGTGACCGGAAGCATCGGGCTCACGCAGCAGTTCGTCGACGCCAACTCGGCCGAGAAACTGCTGTCTGTGGTCAACTCGCCGATCGTGCCTGCCGGAGCGCAGCTGAATACCGCGGCCGTCGACCAGGGTTCCCAGGCCGGCGATCTGCTCGGCATCTCGGTGCTGATCAACAAAGACCCGAAGGTGGCGCCGGTCGACGAGACCCAGCGGGGCACCGTGCTGGCCGCCCTGCGTGACACCGGCTTCGTGACCTACGGCACCGAGCGCATCGGGGCGGCCAACACCGCACTCGTCGTCACCGGCGGGCCCCTCGGCGAGGACGCAGGCAACCAGGGCGCCACCGTTGCCCGGTTCGCGGCAGGGCTGGCGCCGCACGGCGCAGGCACCGTCCTCGTCGGGCGCGACGGATCCGCCACCGGCACCGCGGCGGTGGCGGTGGCCAGGTCAGATGCCGCGCTGAGCAACGCCGTCAGCACCGTCGACGACATCGACAGCGAATCGGGACGGATCACGTCCGTGCTCGCGCTGAGCGCCCTGATCAACGGCGGCCGGCCCGACCGGTTCGGCATCGGCCCGGGAGCGACCTCGGTCACCGTGCCGCAGTAGCCCGGCGCGTCAACAACACCGCGTCTCAGACGGTGTTAGGGTGGGGTTCCGTGGGTCGGCAGGCCCCAAACAGGGTGTGAACCCGGCGAAACAAGCCCTGCCCGGTCATCACGGAGGTTGTACTTGCCAGCGCTACGCAAGCACCCGCAAACGGCCACCAAACACCTCTTCGTTACCGGTGGTGTGGTGTCGTCTCTGGGCAAGGGTCTCACGGCGTCGAGCCTCGGGCAGTTGCTGACGGCGCGGGGGCTGCAAGTCACGATGCAGAAGTTGGACCCCTATCTGAACGTCGACCCGGGGACCATGAACCCGTTCCAGCACGGTGAGGTGTTCGTCACCGAGGACGGCGCCGAGACCGACCTCGACGTCGGCCACTACGAGCGCTTCCTGGACCGCAACCTGTCCGGGTCGGCGAATGTCACCACCGGGCAGGTCTATTCGACGGTCATCGCCAAGGAACGCCGCGGCGAGTACCTCGGCGACACGGTCCAGGTGATCCCGCACATCACCGACGAGATCAAACGCCGCATTCTGGCGATGGACGCCGCCGACAGCGACGGCAACCGGCCCGACGTGATCATCACCGAGATCGGCGGGACGGTCGGCGACATCGAGTCGCTGCCGTTCCTGGAGGCAGCGCGGCAGGTGCGCCACGAGGTCGGCCGGGAGAACTGCTTCTTCCTGCACTGCTCCCTGGTGCCCTACATGGCCCCGTCCGGTGAGCTCAAGACCAAGCCGACACAGCACTCGGTGGCCGCGCTGCGCAGCATCGGCATCACCCCGGACGCGCTGATCCTGCGCTGCGACCGCGACGTGCCCGAGCCGTTGAAGAACAAGATCGCGCTGATGTGCGACGTCGATATCGACGGCGTCATCTCCACCCCCGATGCCCCGTCCATCTACGACATCCCCAAGGTGCTGCACCGCGAGGAGCTCGACGCCTACGTGGTCCGGCGGTTGAACCTGCCGTTCCGCGACGTCGACTGGACGCAGTGGAACGATTTGCTGCGCCGCGTCCACGAACCGCGCGATACGGTGCGAATCGCGTTGGTGGGCAAGTACATCGACCTTTCCGACGCCTACCTGTCGGTCGCCGAGGCGCTGCGCGCGGGCGGGTTCGCGCAGCACGCCAAGGTGGAGATGCGTTGGGTGGCCTCCGACGACTGCGAGACCGACGCGTCGGCCGCGGCCGCGCTGGCCGACGTCGACGGCGTGCTGATCCCCGGCGGCTTCGGCATCCGCGGCATCGAGGGCAAGATCGGCGCGATCCACTATGCGCGCAAGCGCGGTCTGCCGGTGCTGGGCCTGTGCCTGGGACTGCAGTGCATCGTCATCGAGGCGGCGCGTTCGGTCGGCCTGACCGAGGCCAACTCCGCGGAGTTCGACCCGGCCACCCCCGACCCGGTCATCTCCACGATGGCCGATCAGCGCGACGCCGTCGCCGGCGAAGCAGACCTCGGCGGCACCATGCGGCTCGGTGCCTACCCGGCGGTGCTGGAGCCGAATTCGCTTGTCGCGCAGGCCTACGGCACCACCGAGGTGTCGGAGCGGCACCGTCACCGCTACGAGGTGAACAACACCTACCGGGACCGGATCGCCGAGAGCGGGCTGCGGTTCTCGGGCACCTCACCCGACGGGCACCTGGTCGAGTTCGTCGAATACCCGCCCGAGGTGCACCCGTTCCTGGTCGGCACCCAGGCCCACCCGGAGCTCAAGAGCAGGCCCACCCGCCCGCACCCGCTGTTCGCGGCGTTCGTCGGTGCGTCGCTGGACTACAAGAACGCCGAGCGCCTGCCCGTAGAGATGCCGGAGATTCCGGAACACGAACCCAACGGCGCCGAGCACGCTCTCGAGGACGCCCCGGCTCGTGGCTGAGGGCGACCCCGGACGTCACGAGTTCACCACCGTCGCCTCGGAGACGGTCTATGCCGGCAAGATCATCGCGCTGCGCGCCGACGAGGTGCGCATGCCCGGTGGCGGAACCGCCCGCCGCGAGGTCATCGAGCACTTCGGCGCCGTCGCCGTCGTCGCACTCGACGAGGACGGCCGCATCGTGCTCATCCATCAGTACCGCCACGCGTTCGGCAGGCGGCTCTGGGAACTGCCCGCCGGTCTGCTCGACTTCGGCGGCGAGCCGCCGCACGCGTCGGCGGTCCGGGAACTCGCCGAGGAGGCGGGCCTGGCTGCGGAGCACTGGCGCACCCTCATCGATGTGGACTCCGCCCCGGGATTCTGCGACGAGAGCGTCCGCGTGTTTCTGGCCACCGGCCTGCGTGACGTCGAGCGGCCGCAGGCCCACGACGAGGAGGCCGACATGACGGTGCAGCGCTTCGACCTCGCCGACGCCGTCGCCAAGGTCTATTCCGGTGAGATCGTCAACTCGACCGCGGTGGCCGGGATCCTGGCCGCACACGCCATGCCCGATGTTTCGACGCTGCGTCCCGTCGACGCGCCGTGGGTGGACCGGCCCACGGCGTTCGCCCGCCGGGTGGGGCATCCTTGACGACCGGTGTCGATCCGGCCGCCCTGGACGACCAGTTCCAGGGCTACCTCGACCACCTCGCGATCGAACGCGGGGTGGCGGCCAACACACTGAGCTCCTACCGCAGGGATCTGCGGCGCTACGCCGAACACCTGGCGTCGCGGGGCGTCACCGATCTGGCCGGCGTGGCCGAGGCCGATGTCAGCGAGTTCCTGGTGTCGCTGCGCCGCGGCGATCCGGACAACGGCGTGGTGCCGTTGTCGGCGGTGTCGGCCGCCAGGGCGGTGATCGCGGTCCGGGGGCTGCACCGGTTCGCGGCCGCCGAAGGCATCACCACCGTGGACGTCGCGCGTGAGGTGAAGCCGCCGACACCCGGCCGCCGTCTGCCCAAGAGCCTCAGCATCGACGAAGTCCTGGCGCTGCTGGAGGCGGCGGGCGGCGACGGCGAGGCCGACGGCCCGCTGACGCTGCGCAACCGGGCGCTGCTGGAACTGCTGTACTCGACCGGCGCCAGGATTTCGGAGGCCGTCGGCCTCGACGTCGACGACGTCGACACCGAGGCCCGGTCGGTGCTGTTGCGAGGCAAGGGCGGCAAGCAGCGCCTGATCCCGATCGGGCGGCCTGCGGTGAGCGCGCTGGACAACTACCTGGTGCGGGGGCGTCCGGACCTGGCGCGCCGCGGCCGGGGTACGCCCGCCATCTTCCTCAACGCCCGCGGCGGACGACTCTCGCGGCAGAGCGCGTGGCAGGTACTGCAGGACGCCGCCGAACGTGCGGGGATCACGGCGACGGTCTCCCCGCACGTGCTGCGGCACTCGTTCGCCACTCATCTGCTCGACGGCGGCGCCGACGTCCGCGTCGTGCAGGAGCTGCTGGGACACGCGTCGGTGACCACCACGCAGATCTACACCATGGTGACGGTCACCGCGCTGCGCGAGGTGTGGGCCGGGGCCCATCCCCGGGCGCGCTAACTGCCCAGATACTCGGACTCCAGCACCAGGTCGGGCAGCAGCGACTGGTATTCGACGTGGGTCTTGTGCTCCACGGTGTTCCACCGCGTGCCCTGCTGCTCGCGCATGTGGCGCCGGTAGTCCGGAGCGCCCGGCACCCGGACGTTGTCGGCGACGACGATCGATCCCCGGTGCAGCCACCCGCGCTGTTCGACGCTGCGCAGGTCCGACAGGTAGGCCTTCTTGTCGTGGTCGATGAACAGCAGGTCGACGCTGCCGGTGGTGACGCCGTGCTCGCGGGCGAGGGTGTCGAGCGTGCGGCCGCCGTCGCCGAGGGTCCCGACCACGCAGGTGACGCGGTCGCCGACGCCGGCGTGGGCCCAGATGCGGCGTGCGACGTCGGCGTTCGCGGCGGAGAACTCGACCGACAACACGCGCGCCGACGGCGCCGCGCGGGCGATGCGCAGGGCGCTGTAGCCGCAGTAGGTCCCGAGCTCGAGCACCAGGGCGGGATCGGCCCGGCGCACCGCGGCGTCGAGCAGCGCGCCCTTCTCGTCTCCGATGTTGACCAGCATCGCCTTCCGGTAGGCGAAGGTGTCGATCGCCGACAGGGCCGCGTCGATGTCGCCACGTGGGGCGTTGGCCTCGACGTAGGCCGCGCACGCAGCCTCCCGGCCGTCACCGATCTGCCCGGTCCGGACGAACGACGGCATGCCCAGCGCCAACCGGGCCCACCGTCGGATGGCGTTCATGTCGCCAGATTAGCCGCCAGATCAGAGGTTGCCTGCGGGTCTGCCTCACCGATTCGACGCTCCCCGTTAAACTTGCCCGGATGCCCGCCATGTCTGAAGGTTGCCTGACCAGCGACGGTCCGGTATGACCGACCCGACAGGCGGTTCCCTGGACGCTCCCGCAGCGAGCAGTGACGCTGAACCCGCCCTCGGGCTGACCGGCAGGGTCCCGCGGCAAACCCCCGAACCGGCGCCCCGCACGTCGCACGGACCGGCCAAGGTCATCGCGATGTGCAACCAGAAGGGCGGCGTCGGGAAGACCACGTCCACGATCAACCTGGGTGCCAGCCTCGCCGAGTACGGCAGGCGGGTGCTGCTCGTCGACCTGGATCCGCAGGGGGCGCTGTCGGCCGGGCTCGGCGTGCCGCACTACGAGCTCGAACACACCGTGCACAACCTGCTCGTCGAGCCGCGGGTGTCGATCGATCAGGTGCTGATCAAGACCCGGGTTCCCGGCCTCGATCTGGTGCCCAGCAACATCGACCTGTCGGCCGCGGAGATCCAGCTCGTCAACGAGGTGGGGCGCGAGCAGTCCCTGGCCCGCGCGCTGTATCCGGTGCTGGACCGCTACGACTACGTGCTGATCGACTGCCAGCCGTCGCTCGGCCTGCTCACCGTCAACGGGCTGGCCTGCAGCGACGGCGTGATCATCCCCACCGAGTGCGAGTTCTTCTCGCTGCGCGGCCTGGCGTTGCTGACCGACACCGTGGAGAAGGTGCACGACCGGCTGAACCCGAAACTGTCGATCAGCGGGATCCTGATCACGCGCTACGACCCGCGGACGGTGAACTCGCGCGAGGTGATGGCGCGCGTCGTGGAGCGCTTCGGCGATCTGGTGTTCGACACCGTCGTGACCCGCACCGTGCGGTTCCCCGAGACCAGCGTCGCCGGCGAGCCCATCACCACCTGGGCGCCGAAATCGGCTGGCGCCGAAGCGTATCGGGCGCTGGCGCGTGAGGTCATCCACCGGTTCGGCGCGTGAGCGAGACGACCCCGGAGGAGCCCACCGACTCGTCGACCCAGGTTGGGTTCCAGGTTCGCCTGAGCAATTTCGAGGGCCCGTTCGACCTGCTGCTGCAGCTGATCTTCGCGCACCGGCTCGATGTCACCGAGGTGGCGCTGCATCAGGTGACCGACGAGTTCATCGCCTACACCAAGGAGATCGGACCGCAGCTGGGGCTCGACGAGACGACGTCGTTTCTGGTCGTCGCCGCGACGCTGCTCGACCTCAAGGCGGCGCGCCTGCTGCCGGCCGGGGAGATCCACGACGAGGACGATCTGGCGCTTCTCGAGGTGCGGGACCTGCTGTTCGCGCGGCTGCTGCAGTACCGGGCGTTCAAGCACGTGGCCGAGATGTTCGCCGAACTGGAGGCCGCGGCGCTGCGCAGCTATCCGCGGGCGGTGTCGCTGGAGGACACGTACTCCGACCTGCTGCCCGAGGTGATGCTGGGTGTCGACGCCGCACGGTTCGCCGAGATCGCGGCGGCGGCGTTCACCCCGCGGCCGGTGCCGACCGTCGGCACCGAGCACCTGCACCAGGTGGCGGTGTCGGTGCCCGAGCAGGCGGCCAACCTGATGACGCTGCTCGAGCAGCGGGGGATCGGCCACTGGGCGTCGTTCTCCGAGCTGGTCGCCGACTGCGAGGCCCCGATGGAGATCGTGGGGCGGTTCCTGGCGCTGCTCGAGTTGTACCGCGCCAGGGCGGTAGCATTCGAGCAACCAGAACCGCTTGGTGTGCTCCAGATTTCGTGGACCGGAGAGCGGCCCAACAGCCAACAGTTGGCGACCGCGGACGCGGAATAGAAAGACCTATGACTGACGACACATCGACCGATACTGAGCTCGAATCCGCCATCGAGGACGGCGAGCTCGAGGAGGTCACCGAATCCGAGCTGGACTCCGCGCTCGAGGATGGCGAGCTCGACTCAGCGCTCGAGGCGCTGCTGCTGGTGGTCGACACCCCGGTGACCGTCGACGCACTGGCCGCCGCCACCGATCAGCCGCCGGCACGGGTGGCTGAACGGCTGCACCTGCTCGCCGCCGGTCTGGCCGCCCGCGACAGCGGAATCGATCTGCGCGAAGCCGCGGGCGGATGGCGGATGTACACGCGCTCGAAATACGCCCCCTTCGTCGAGAAGCTGCTGCTCGACGGCGCCCGGTCGAAGCTGACCCGCGCGGCGCTGGAAACCCTGGCCGTCATCGCCTACCGGCAACCGGTCACCCGGGCACGTGTCAGCGCGGTCCGCGGCGTGAACGTCGACGCGGTGATCCGCACGCTGCTCGCCCGCGGGCTGATCACCGAAGCCGGCACCGACTCCGACTCCGGGGCGGTGACCTTCTCGACCACCGAGTTGTTCCTCGAGCGGCTCGGATTGACCTCGCTGACCGACCTTCCGGACATCGCGCCGCTGCTGCCCAACGTCGACGTCATCGACGACCTCAGCGAAACCCTCAGCGAGGAGCCGCGTTTCATGAAGCTCAACGGCACCTCGGGTCCCGGGGCAGCGCCGGCATCCTTCGACGTGGACAGAGACTGAGCATGACCGACAACGACGGAATCCGACTTCAGAAAGTGTTGTCGCAGGCGGGAATTGCGTCTCGGCGAGTCGCGGAGAAGATGATCCGGGACGGCCGGGTCGAGGTGGACGGCCGGATCGTCACCGAGCTGGGCACCCGGGTGGATCCGGCGGCCTCGGTGATCCGGGTGGACGGTGCCCGGATCACGGTCGACGACACCCTCGTGTACCTGGCCATCAACAAACCGCGCGGGATGCACTCGACGATGTCCGACGACCGCGGCCGGCCGTGTGTCGGCGACCTTGTGGAGCACCGGGTTCGCGGCAACAAGAAGCTGTTTCACGTCGGGCGCCTGGACGCAGACACCGAGGGGCTGCTGTTGCTGACCAACGACGGGGAATTGGCGCACCGGTTGATGCACCCGTCATTCGAGGTGCCCAAGTCCTACGTCGCGACCGTGCTCGGCTCGGTGCCCAAGGGGTTGGGCCGCAAGCTGCGTGAGGGAGTCGAGCTGGAGGACGGACCCGTCCAGGTCGACGATTTTGCCGTCGTCGACACGACGCCGGGCCGGACGCTGGTGCGGTTGACCCTGCACGAGGGCCGCAAACACATCGTGCGGCGGCTGCTGGCCGATGTCGGGTTCCCGGTGCAGGAATTGGTGCGCACCGACATCGGCACGGTGTCGTTGGGCGATCAGCGCCCCGGCAGCATCCGGGTGTTGACACAGAAGGAAATCGGCGAACTGTACAAGGCGGTGGGCCTGTGAGCCGTTCCCTGGTGATCGCGATCGACGGGCCGGCCGGCACCGGGAAGTCTTCGGTGGCAAGAGGTTTGGCGGTCGCAATGGGCGCGCGGTATCTGGACACCGGTGCGATGTACCGGATCGTCACGCTCGGCGTGCTGCGTGCGGGCGTCGACCCGGACGACGCGGCGGCGGTCGCCGCCGTGGCGGCGGAGGTGGAGCTGGCGGTCGGTCACGATCCGGGCGAGGACCGGTCCTACCTGGCAGGGGAGGACGTCTCGACCGAGATTCGCGGGGACGCGGTGACCAAGGCGGTGTCGGCGGTGTCGGCGGTGCCCGCCGTGCGGTCCCGGCTGGTCGCCTTGCAGCGCGAATTGGCCTCTGCCCCGGACAATGTCGTCGTCGAGGGCCGTGACATCGGCACCGTCGTGCTGCCGGCCGCGGACGTGAAGATCTTCCTCACGGCGTCGGCGGAGGAGCGCGCCCGCCGCCGCGACGCGCAGAACGTCGCCGCCGGACTGCCCGGCGACTATGAGGCGGTGCTGGCCGACGTCAGGCGCCGCGACCATCTCGATTCCACGCGGGCGGTGTCTCCGCTGCGGGCCGCCGAGGACGCGGTTGTGGTGGACACCAGCGACATGAACCAGGCCGAGGTCGTCGCGTATCTGACCGAACTGGTCGAACAGAAGGCGGGTGTGGCGCGATGACCGATGATGGCACCTGGTCGGACGAAAGCGACTGGGAACTCGGGCCCGACGACATCTCGGATGCGATCGAGGAGGTGTCGGCGCCACCTCCGGTGGTGGCCGTCGTGGGCCGGCCCAATGTCGGCAAGTCGACGCTGGTGAACCGGATCCTGGGCCGTCGCGAAGCCGTGGTGCAGGACGTTCCCGGCGTGACCCGGGACCGGGTCTCCTACGACGCGAGCTGGTCGGGTCAGCGGTTCATGGTCCAGGACACCGGCGGCTGGGAGCCCGACGCCAAGGGCCTGCAGCAGCTCGTCGCCGAGCAGGCTTCGGTGGCGATGCGCACCGCCGACGCGATCATCTTCGTCGTCGACTCCGTGGTGGGCGCCACCGCCGCCGACGAGGCCGCGGCAAAACTGTTGCAGCGCTCCGGAAAACCGGTGTTCCTGGCGGCCAACAAGGTCGACAACGAACGGGGCGAGGCGGACGCCGCGGCGCTGTGGTCGCTGGGGCTGGGGGAGCCGCACCCGATCAGCGCGATGCACGGACGCGGGGTCGCCGACCTGCTCGACGCCGTCGTCGACGCGCTGCCCACGATCTCCGAGGTTGCCGGTGCCGGAGGTGGCGGTCCCCGCCGGGTGGCGCTGGTGGGCAAGCCCAACGTGGGCAAGTCGTCCCTGCTGAACCGGCTCTCCGGTGACGAGCGGTCGGTGGTGCACGACGTCGCCGGGACGACGGTGGACCCGGTGGACTCGCTCATCGAGATGGACGGCAAGCTTTGGCGTTTCGTCGACACGGCGGGACTGCGCCGCAAGGTCGGGCAGGCCAGCGGTCACGAGTTCTACGCCTCGGTGCGCACCCACGGTGCGATCGACGCCGCCGAGGTGGCCATCGTGCTCGTCGACGCGTCACAGCCGTTGACCGAACAGGATCAGCGGGTGCTGTCGATGGTCGTCGAGGCCGGGCGGGCGCTGGTGTTGGCGTTCAACAAGTGGGACCTCGTGGACGAGGACCGCCGCTATCTGCTCGACCGCGAGATCGATCTGCAACTGGCGCAACTGCAGTGGGCGCCGCGGGTGAACATCTCGGCCAAGACGGGCCGGGCCGTGCAGAAGCTGGTGCCGGCGTTGGAGACGGCGCTGAAGTCGTGGGACACCCGGGTGTCCACCGGGCGGCTGAACACCTTCTTCAAGGAGATCGTCGCCGCGACACCGCCTCCGGTGCGCGGCGGCAAGCAGCCGCGGATCCTGTTCGCGACGCAGGCGACGGCCCGTCCGCCGACCTTCGTGCTGTTCACCACCGGGTTCCTGGAGGCCGGCTACCGCCGGTTCCTGGAGCGACGGCTGCGCGAGACGTTCGGCTTCGAGGGCAGCCCGATCCGGATCAACGTCCGCGTCCGGGAGAAGAGGGGGCCCAAGGCCCGTCGGTGAATTCGGCGCGCTGACGCGCCGCGGCTGTCGTGCCCGATCCGCCCCGGTCAGCGACTTCGGGTGACCAGCGCGGCGACGGCGACGACGCCGAGGACCGTGATCAGCCGGTTGACGTCGACCGCGGGCCGCCAACTGACCCGGCCCGCCTTGATGACATACGCACCGACGGGTTTGGCGCTGACGGCGAACCCGCCGCCGGAGCCTTCCCTGCCGTCGGTCTCGGTTCCCGACCCGCCACCACCGCCGCCGGACACGCGAGCCGCCGGGATGACGACGACCCCGTCGCGCTCGATCGGCTCGGCGTACACCCGGCGGGCGGTCATCGAATCTTTGACGGTGGTCAGGACTTCGGTCGGCTTCATCTGTGCCCCTCACGATGTGTCCGGATGCGGTCATGGGCAGTATTCGGCCCGATCCGCTCCGGCGGGACCACTTCGCTAGGGTGAGCCCAATGTCCGTCCTCGACATGGTCCTCATCGCGTTCGCCGGGGTCGGGGCAGGTGCCATCAACGCCCTCGTCGGCTCCGGCACGCTGATCACCTTTCCGACGCTGGTGACCCTCGGATTCCCGCCGGTGACGGCCACCATGTCGAACGCCGTCGGCCTCGTCGCCGGCGGTGTGTCGGGAACCTGGGGATACCGGCGCGAACTGCGCGGCCAGTGGGACCGGCTGCGGTGGCAGATCCCGGCCTCGTTCCTGGGCGCCGGGTGCGGCGCCTGGCTGCTGCTGCACCTGCCCGAGAAGGTGTTCACCCGCGTCGTTCCGGTGCTGCTCGTGCTGGCCCTGGCGCTGGTGGTGGTCGGCCCGAAAATCCAGACCTGGGCCAAGCGGCGGGCCGAGGCCGCCGGGCGTTCGGCCGACCACGTGTCGACGGCGCGGATGACCGCTTTGGTTGCGGCGACGTTCGCGGTCGGCGTGTACGGCGGCTACTTCACCGCGGCACAGGGCATCCTGCTGATCGCCGCGATGGGGGCGCTGCTGCCCGAGGACATGCAGCGGATGAACGCCGCCAAGAACCTGCTGTCGCTGATCGTCAACATCGTCGCCGCGGTGGCCTACACGGTGGTGGCCTTCGACCGGATCAGCTGGGCCGCGGCGGGCCTGATCGCGATCGGGTCGCTGATCGGCGGCTTCCTCGGGGCGCACTACGGACGCCGGCTGTCGCCGAACGTGCTGCGCGGCGTCATCGTCGTCGTGGGACTCATCGGGCTGTACCGGCTGTTGACCGTGTAACCTATGCGGAGCTTCGGCGTACGACTCGACGATGGGATCCTCGATGGCTGATCGCGTGCATTGCGCACCGGCCCCGTCTGAGGTGTCCGCGCTCGAGCCTTTCTGGCCGTCGCGTCGGCTAATGGCCTTCGACGAGTGGTGTTGTCCGCGTCCCTGACGCCCCCACCCGTCCGTCCGGTCACGCGGTGACCGCAGTTTCCGAAGGCAGCCATGCGTTCGCTTCTCATCTTCACGCTTGTCGGTGTCGGTGCCCAGCTGGTCGACGGTGCCCTGGGCATGGCCTTCGGCGTCACCGCGACGACGCTGCTGGTGCTTTCCGGGGTCGGCGCCGCCCAGGCCAGTGCCGCGGTGCACCTCGCCGAGGTGGGCACCACGTTCGCCTCGGGCCTGTCGCACTGGAAGTTCAAGAACATCGACTGGGCGCTGGTCGCCAAGCTCGGCGCTCCCGGCGCGGTCGGCGCGTTCCTCGGGGCCACCGTGCTGTCCTCGCTGTCGACCGAGCACGCGGCGCCGCTGATGGCCGCGATCCTGGTCGCGATCGGTGCCTATGTGCTGCTGCGGTTCTCGCTGCGCACACCGCTGACGTTGGTCCGGGGCAGTAGTCACAGCGTCAAGTTCCTCGCCCCGCTGGGTCTGTTCGGCGGATTCATCGACGCCTCCGGGGGAGGCGGCTGGGGCCCGGTGACCACCAGCACGTTGCTGTCGCAGGGCAAGACGGCGCCGCGCACGGTGATCGGTTCGGTCAGTGCCTCGGAGTTCCTGGTGGCGGCGTCGGCGTCGCTGGGCTTCCTGGTCGGGCTGCGTCAGGAGTTCCTGGAGAACTGGCCCGTCGTGGTCGGGCTCATGGTCGGCGGGGTGATCGCCGCACCGTTCGCCGCGTGGTTGGTCACCAAGGTCAGCCCGGCGCTGCTGGGCAGCGCGGTGGGTGGCGTCATCGTGCTGACCAACAGCCAGAAGCTGGTGCACTTCTTCGACATCCAGTGGCCGTGGTCGACGGGGATCTACTCGGTGATCGTCGTGGCATGGGCGGCGCTGGTGATCTACGCGTGGCGCACGTCCCGCGGCCCGAAGTTCGCGCCGGAGCCGGCCGCCGCCGAATCGGCGTCAGAACCGGTCGCGCGCTGACTCCTGTTCGAGGACCGCGTCGAGGTCGCCGAGCCGCTCCATCGACGAGACCGCGCGCCGGGTGCGCATGTTCTCGGCCAGCCGCTCGCGGTGGCGGTGGACGAAGGCCCAGTAGCCGGCGGTGAAGGGGCACGCGTCGTCGCCGAGGCGTTTCCTGGGGTCGTAGGCGCAGTCCCCGCAGTGGTCGCTCATCTTGTTGATGTAGGCGCCGCCGGAGGTGTACGGCTTGGTGGCCAGCAGCCCGCCGTCGGCGTGCTGACTCATGCCGATGACGTTGGTGGGCATCACCCAGCGGAAGCCGTCGACGTAGGCGGTGGCGAACCATTCGGTGAGTTCGTCGGGCCGGTAACCCCGTTGCAGCGCATGGCTGCCGAGGATCATGAGTCGTTGGATGTGGTGCGTCCAGCCGCGGTCCCGGACGCCTTTGAGCGCGTGGTGCAGGCACTGGGCGGTGACCGCATCGGCGTCGAGATCCGTCCACCATGTCGGCGGCGGCGTGTGGGCGGCGAGCTCATTCTTGGCGGCGTACTCCGGGCCGAAATGCCAGTACAGGTGCCACATGTACTCGCGCCAGCCGAGGATCTGCCGGATGAAGCCCTCGACGGCGGCCAGCGGTGCCTGCTGGTCGCGGTAGGCGCGCTCGGCCTCGTCGACGGCGTCGAGCGGATGTAGGACGCCGAGGTTGAGTGGCACCGACAGCAGTGAGTGCGCCATCGCCCAGTCCTCGGCCATCACGGCGTCCTCGTAGCGGCCGAAGCTGGGCAGCCGGTGCTCGATGAACCGGGCCAGCGCGCGCTTGGCCTCGGCCGGGGTGACGGCGAACAGGCGCGGGCCGTCCACACCCACGGTGTCGAGATCCATCGCGTCGAGGTCGCGGCGGACCTGCTCGTCGATGTCGTCTTCGCGCGGCTGATAGGGGGCGGGGACTCCGAGGGTGCGTTGTTTCTTCGGCGGCGGTTCGCGGTTGTCCTCGTCGTAGTTCCACCGGTTGCCGACCGGCTCGTCGCCGTCCATCAGCACGTCGAAACGACGACGCTGATGGCGGTAGAAGTCCTCCATCCGGAAGCGGGTGCGCTGGCCGGCCCATTGCTGGAAGTCCTTGCGGGACAGCGCGAATGTGGGGGTCGGCAGGACGTCGGCAACGAGTCCCTGCTTATGGAGCCGGTGCACGAAGGTCTCGGCGGCGTGCGAGGTGGGCTCGTGCACGAGGACGGGGCGCTTGAACTGTGTCAACGCGTCGGTGTAGGTGTCGGCCGTGATCAGGGTCGCACGCTCGCCGAGGTCGCGGTCGGCGTGGCGCAGGGCTGAGAGAACCAGGTGCAGCTTCTGCCGGTGGTAGCGACGCCTGCGCAGCGCGGAGGTGGCCTCGACCAGCAGCACTTCACGGTGGGCATGCTCGCCGCCGTGAACGGCCGGACCGAGTTGGTCGGCGAACAGCCACAGGGGAGTGTCGTCCGTTGTCACCGTGTTGAGGATGCCCCTCGGTCGCGGCGACCACGCGGTTGGGATTCCGGTGTCACGCTGATGTAAGCTTTCGACCGCCTACCGGCGATCCCGGGAGGCACTGCGGGCTGTGGCGCAGCTTGGTAGCGCACTTGACTGGGGGTCAAGTGGTCGCAGGTTCAAATCCTGTCAGCCCGACCAAGGAAAACCCCCTCTGACCTCGGTCGGAGGGGGTTTTCTTGTTTCCGTAGGATGTGCCAACTCGCTCCCTGATGACACGCGGTGACACTCAAGCCTCTGTTTCGGTCTACAGTTCCGTGTCATGGCGCGCATCCCGCACTACGTCAAGATCGTCACCACGAAGGGCGGCGAGGCCCGCTACCAGGTCCGCATCGAGACCGGCAAAGTCGACGGGAAGCGTCACCAGGGCAAGCGCACTTTCAAGAAGCTGCAGGACGCCATCGACGCATACAGCGAGGCACGCGGCGACCGATCCCGCGGCGTGCAGGTGACACCTTCAGGTGTCACGCTTCGTCAGGCCGCCGATGCCTACCTGGATGCGCTAAACGCCCGGCCCAACACCCGCACCGCCTACGCCGCGGTGCTGCGCCCAGCGATCGAACGATTGGGGGACCGTCCGGTGCAGGAGCTGCGCCGCGACGAGATCGAGAAACTTGTCACCGACATCTCGACCAAAGCGGTGCCGTCGGGGGACTGGCGCAAACCGTCGAAGTTGCCGGCGGGGGTGAAAGAGACGTGCGGGCCGTGGGCGCCGGGCAGCGTCAAGCACATGCTCTCGCGGCTCGGCGCGGTGTACGGGCGATTGATTGAGGATGGGACGGTGCTGCGGAGTCCGCTCGATCATGTGAAGGGCCCGGCACGGGTCAAGCGCGCCAAGGTGACACTGACTGTCGCTCAGTGCCAACACTTGTTCGACCATCTCGAGTCCACCCGCGACCGCCTGGAGCACATGCACCATCTGGCGCTGCAAGCCGGCATGCGCCGTGGCGAGCTGGCGGGATTGAAGTGGGATGACATCGATCTGGAGGCCGAAACGATGACGGTGGCGCGCCAGCGTGTACACAGCGAGGCTGGTGCCGTGGAGGCCGACACAAAAACCGACGCCGGCCGCCGCACGCTCCCGATCCCTTCGACACTGCTGCCCGTGCTCAAACGCGCCGCGCTGCGCTCGGAGGCAGAACAGAAATTGGTCGGTAACCGGTGGCAGGGCGATGGGACCGTCGTGTGCGACGAGTTGGGGCGCGCCTACTACCCCACGACCCTGAGCTATATGTGGCGCAATGCTCTCGCCGACGCCGGGCTACCTCACGTCCGGCTGCACGACGCGCGCCACACCTGTGGAACGTTGATGCATCTCAACGGGGTGCCGATCGCCGTGATCGCAGCGGTGCTGGGCCATACCGACGCCAGCTTCACTCAGCGGGTGTACGCGCACTCGCAGGAGGATGCGGTGACGCAGGGCATGGCGGTCTACGCGCGGGTGCTGGAAACCCGCGAGAAAGCCGCCACCTAGCGGTGCTGTCACGTCCCTGTCGGCAATGGCATGGCCAGGAGCGAGATGCATGTGCCGATGCATGGCAGCGATGCATTCATCTGTCTTCGGCGGCGTGTCGTGTGCTCGCACTGGACGTGGTGGCGTTGAGCGCAGACCATGGAGTGCATGGCGGGCAGTGAAGGTGGCAACGACGAACTGGTTCAAGCAGTAGTCACGCTTTTGCGCGCTGTCTCGACGGGGGCCACCAGCGCTCCGCCGCCACGAGCGCGCAAGCTGCTGCGGGTCGCCGAAGCTGCAGAACAGTTGGCCATCTCAGAAGCCCACGTGTACGCACTCATTCGCTCCGGGGAGATCCGCAGTGTGAAGCTCGGCAACGCACGCCGGATCGCCCCGAACGAGATCGACCGCATCATGGCCGCCAGTGAGGCCAGTTGACCCGGTGACGCCGGGCGACCGTGAGGGGGCTACAGCTGCATCAAGGAACGCCGGCACGCAGATGTCGCCGTGGGATTGCCGCTTGGCGCAGCCGATCTGGACCGCCGCTGAACCAGCGGAACACAGCGGCGGCGGCAGGGCTGCCGCCGCAACACACCGGTCCAACTGAAACGGCTGTGCCTGTAGGTCGTCAGAACTGCGGAAGTGCGTCGACGTCGGAGTGTCGGACTCCCGCACTGGCGCCTATCGCGAGATATGCGCACGATGGTGCACATGCAACTGGACACGCTTCTCGACGTGGTGGCCACCGCGCTCCGCGAGCGTGAGCAGCATCCGCAGGCGGAGCCCGACACGCTCACGCTCGCCGAAGCCGCAGAGTGGCTGGACGTGTCACGCTCGGCTCTGTGCGCAATGATGCGTCGCGGCGAACTCGCCAGCATCACTATCGGTTCGCGCAGGTTCATTCAGGCGTCGGCCGTTCACCGACTCTTCGACGCTGCTGCCGGCACCGCGCCGAAGCCGGAACCGGACAACAGCTACCAAACGCATGTACGGGCGCCCAAGAGGACAGCCGTCGCACCGTCGCCACCGTCGCCACCTCCGCTGCCGGAGCAAGCAGGCAA
This sequence comes from Mycolicibacterium austroafricanum, assembly GCF_000612725.1. Taxonomy (GTDB): domain Bacteria; phylum Actinomycetota; class Actinomycetes; order Mycobacteriales; family Mycobacteriaceae; genus Mycobacterium; species Mycobacterium austroafricanum. The sequence goes on along the minus strand of NZ_HG964463.1, from coordinate 48,118 downwards.
AGCGCGGGCCACGGGTGAACCGCGCCTATCGCGGCATCTTCGGGCGCTGCCCGCGCTGTCGCCCGCCTCGGCTGCCGAAGCCGAGGCGGCGCCGGTGACGGTGCACACCATGGATGAGGCAGCCGAGTTGCTGGCGTGTAGCAAGGGCAGGGTGCGTGCGATGCTGCGCGACGGCCGGCTGACGCCGGTCACCGTGGGTCGCCGCGTGTTCGTCTCAGCGCGAGAGGTCGAGCGCTTGATGGCGCCCACGTCGTAACCCCACGGCGGCTGGACGCGGACTTGGACATCGCCGTGGCGTTACCGGCGCACCAACGCGCGAGCACCGCGAGTCGGAGCTTTCCCGAACGATTCGACTGTGTAGTTGCCGCCACCGCCGACGTCACGGTCGTCGCGGGCGTACTCGTCGTTGCCGACGATGATTCCGCCGCTGCGGGATGTCCACTGAACCGCGTGGAGGTGGCGGAAAAGGGATGCGGCCAGTGGGTGTGCGTGTGCTCGCTCGGGGGCATGGTTGTTCTCGGAGACGTCCCAGGTGACGGTGTTGCCGGCCAGGGTGATGGTCGCGTCGAGGCCGCAGCGGAAGACGGTGTGGGTCTTGCCTGCGCCGTCTCTGTGGCGGGTGATCACTGACTCGCGGATCGCCTTCTGTGACGGCTTGCGCCAGCGGGTCGCCGACGTGTTGCCGCGGCGCTCCCAGTGGCACATCAGAAAGTGTGCCTGTTCGCTCAGCGTGCTCACGATGGGATCGTTGGCGATCCGGGAGTGGTCGGCCCGCTGTGCGGGGGTCATGGTGCGCAGTCGATTCCACGCGCGATCGGTCTCCGCGGTCAGCGCCGCGATCTGCGCATCAGCGGCACGCTGCAGGGCGGCGCGCAGCTGGGCGGGCTGGCCGGTCGGCAGCGTGATGGTTCCGTGTTCCCAGGCGTAGCGGCTCATAATTCCCCTTCGTTGTGTTCTCTAAAACAGAGAATAGACGAGAGGTGTGACAGGTCGCGGGCGGCCGTTCCGCGGTGACGGCGTGGTCACCTATTCGGTCGCGAAGAACACCGGGTCGGAGAACATGGCGATCGTCAACGCCCACAGGCCATCTGCGTCGGCAGGCACAGCCACGCAGGTGTTTGCTTCGGCAACCTCGCCGGTGTGCAGCTCACCAAAGCCGAGCAGCGAATCGGGAATGAAGCCACATTCGTCGCCATAGGTGCGGCTGTCTGAACCGACGAACTCCACCCAGATCTCGAGCGCCGGCCTCACGGGGTCGTCCCCGGTGTACGTCGCGCGCACCGGCACGATCCAGAACTCCATGCCCGGCGACGGTGCGGGATTGGACGGATCCGCGGCGGCCACCTCGGCGGTGGCCTCGCGCGGTGCGCCGAGCGTGACCGTCCACCCCGGCTCGGTGACCGTTTCCCCGATCAGCAGCGGGTTCTCCCGGCTGCCGGGTGGCGCACCGGCACCAGGGCCCTCGCTCGCACTGACGGATTCAGTGGGTGACGGCGGCTCAGCGCTGTCGAAAGCGTCATCGAAAACACCGCGCACCAGATCCATCAACGCGAAGCCGCTCACCACTGCACCGATCACAGCCACGACGACCGCGCCGGCGCTGGTCGCCTTCGGCCGCCCCGGCAGGCACAGCCCCACAACACCGAGAACGAGCGCGACTGGCAGCAACACTGCGCTGACCAGCAGCACAAACGGAGCGGCGATCAGCCCGAGGACCGCGACGGTCAGCGCGACCAACCCGACAGTGTTGCGGCGTTTGGCGTCCAGCTGCGCGAACGGATTCGGGTAGCCCGATGGCGGCGGGTAACCGCCAGGCGCAGGTGTCGTCATGGTGGCCCTTTCCGAGTTGAGGCGTCTTGCGTGCCTGCATCAAACCTGACGCGAATGCTGAGAGTGGTCGGTGGCGCCTACCCGCCCGCGGCGGGGGCTGGGTTGGCGGCCAGCCACAGCTCCAGTGCGGCGGGGCCGATTTCCTTACGGGTTTTCCTGTTGAGTCCGAGCTGGCGTGCCCGTTTCTGCACCTGGTTGATGAGGTCCGGCTCGGCGCTCCACGGCAGGGGTTTTCGGCTGTGCCGCGCCGCCCGCGCGGGCACTGCGAGCAGATCGGATTCGGGAAACATGGTGAGCAGCGCCAGCATCTGTTCGGGCTTGATCGCTGCTGCTTTGCCCTCGGTGAACCAGGTGAGAACTTCTGTCTCGCTTGCTTCGTCGACGATGCCCTTGTTATGGATGAAGTCGTTGCGGATTCGGCGGATGTCGCCGAACAGTGGCACACGAATGTCCCGCGCGTCCCACGGGTCTCCATCCGGCGCGGTGCCGTGCGCGGCAGCCACCCGTGCCCGGAACTGCTCGTCCCACAGCGAGTGCATGTAGGCGAACCACTGACCGTAGAGAAGCTGCTGGACCGGCGAGAACCGGTCGAAGCTGACGAACCCGGTCTGCGGCGTCAGCATGGTGACACCGCCGTGCGTCGCGATTTCGAGATCGCGCATGGCGATCCGGCCGGGGCCCGCTGCCTTCACGATCTGGAAGCGACTGACATCGAGATAGGCATCCGCCGGCACTCCTGCCCCCGCGGAGTACCACTCGTAGAGCTTGGTGACCACCGCGTACTGGCCGCTGAGCATCACCGCCAGCGACAGCGTGAACTCACTGCGCAGCTCTTCGACGATGGCTTCCAAAGTCTCCGGGGCAGCCGCGGGCGCGGTGAGCGCTGCGCGCATGGGCGCGATACCTGCGTAGATCGCATCGAGGGCCGGTACGAGTTCTCGTGCAGTCCATCGTTGACGGCGACCGGTCGTGGCGGCGCGGATCGCCTGTGCGAGCGCGGATGATGTTCGGCGCAATTGCAGGTCGTCGGCCGTGTCCAGCCGGGGGAGGTCGCGCAGATAGTGCCCAGGTGTGGTTTCGCGTAGCGCCTGCGACGGGTCACCGGCGATCCACTCGTCTTGACGCGGGTGATGCCGCATCGCATCGGCGAAGTTCTTGACGACCTGTTCGAGTTCGTCGAGCTGCTGAATCCAGTGCATGAGGTTGCCGCCTGCCATGCGCTCAGACTCCCACGCTGTCCGGCGATCATGCGCCAAGCTCGGGCACTCAGACGTATCGCGGCATCTGCGTCGACAGAACATCTCGACGCAGATGCCGGCGCCTCGGCGTCAGCGGGACCGCGAAATGGATCAGGCCAAGGGGCCCAGGTCGGGAAGATCGGGCGGGAAGGACCAGATCATGTCGCCTTCCTCGGTCAGCACGGTGAAGCCGTTGGCCCGAACCAGCCGGTCCTCGTCGTCGATCGTGCGGGGCCGGAACGCGAAGCCCGCAGCGCCGTCGATGCCCTGATCGGCGGGAATGTTTGGGTCGAACTCGATGACCACGTTCGCGTCCCGGAGCCGGGCGTGAAACGAGTGCACCCGTTCCAGGTCGGCGGTGTCCATGCCCCTGCCGCCTGTTGCGATGAAATCGCCGTGCAGCCGCATCAGCGCGTAGACGGGGCTGGGCTGCAACTCGAGGGGCACGTCCCATGGGAAGTGCAGTCGGGCAATCTCCAGGGGCGTGGGCACGCGGTGGACCTCCTAGACGACGCTTGCTCAACGTAGAAGCTAGCAGTCCGTGAAGGCTGCTCGTGCCCGCGCGTCGGGAATCTGCGAGGACGTGACAGTTCGATGTGCGGTACGGGATCGATCAGATGGTGAGTCCCCATCTGGTCATCCACGGTTGAATCAGCTCGGCGATGGTGGTGCCGCCGCAATCTTGAGCGCCGGTGTGGTCGACCTGGCAGTCAGCTTCGTCGTCGGGAGTGGCGCTGTTGACCGCGATCGCGGTCACCGTGCCATCACCGTTGTCGCGGTAGACCGGGCCGCCTGAATCACCGTGGCGGTTGAACGCCCCGAAGTGCACCTTGCTTGACGTCACTTTCGTGACCGTCCCGCACGAGATCCCCGTATAGGAGCCGATCTTGCACAGACGTTGTCCCACGCGCGGGCGCTCGACGGCGGTGATCGGCATGCGGTTCAGCAGGGCGATAGCCACGGGGACCGCCGTGGCGCTGAGCCCGACGAGGCCGATGTCGGGAAGAGTGGCGTTGAACGGCTCCCCGGGCGGGCTTTCGTAGCCGTTGCGGATGAACGACCCCAACGGCTCGAAGTCACCGGTTCCGCGGAAGTAGATCTCTAGCAGTCCACCCTCGTCGCAGTGGCCGGCGGTGAGCATCAGCGGGGTGCCGGCGCTGTCGTGCACGGTGAAGCCGGCGGTGCAGGCGCTGATGACGTTGCCGGAGGGATCAAGCGAAGACACGGGGTAGCCGGGGGCGATGACGTCCACCGGCGGGGGTTGGGAGTCCGCCGGTGGTGAGCTGGCGATGAGGGTGACCGCGGCTGCAAAGAGTGCCGCGAACGTGCGCGGCAGGTATGTCGCTGCGGATGAGTGGGTGTCAGGCACGGAATCAGTGTCGCAGCTGTGCGCGTCTGCGTGCGGGTTGCCGCGGCGAGGTGACGGTCCCCGTCAGCGGCGCCCGTCACGCAGCGATTTCCCACCCATGCCCTATGTCAGGCAGGAAACGCTGACCGCAGCCCGAGAACCGCGTCGCGGGCTCCGTCCCAGTCCATCGCAGCGACGGCGCGGTAGAAATCCGCGGCGGCCGGATCGGAATCGTGGTCGGCGACGCACTGCAACATCTCGGCTGCCGCTGGCGGGGTGTGGAGGCCGACCCCGCCGTGCGGAAGAGCCTCCCCACCGCCGAGCAGGTGCCGGGCAGCGCAGATGATCCGTCGCCACCGACCGGCAGCCGCAGCATCGATCAGCTGCTTGGCGGCGTCATCGAGATAGAACAGCGACTTGTCGAGATCCTGTGCGGCATTGCCCTTGTCACCTCGGCGCCAGACGTACTTGACGGCATTACCGAGATCGAAGCTCAGTAGTCGCGTGACCGTTATGCACTCGATCCCGCTGGGATGGCTGGTGTAGTGCGACGGATGGTTGACCGGATCGTGCTCTGTCGCGGCGACAGTGGCGTCGGCGGTCATGCGGGGGTCACCTCGACGGTGATCTGCGGCGACAGTAGGCGAAGGTCGACGGTGCTCGCGGTGTCGGGGCTGATCAGATCGGCGAGTTCGGCGGCCTTGATCATGACGACGCCGTGGGTGCTGGCGCGGGAGATCGCATCCGCCGACAAATCATCGGCGTCATCGAAAGTGCCTGTGTAGACGGGAGTATCGGATACGCGCAAGGTGTAGGTCAAAGACATGGGCGCACCGTAGGTTTGACAGTCGCGCGTCGGCGGGTGTGGCGCGTGCGCAGCCGGATACAGACGGTGTGCTCCGTGCCGAAGCGCCAACGAGGACGTGACAGCTGCGAGGCGGACGCGGATATGACACTGCCCCCGTCGCCGAGGACGCAACGGGGGCAGTGTCATAGAGCGCTAGGAGCTGTCCGGGTTCGGCGACCGAACCTCCAGCTCCCCGCTGCGGGCTACGCCACGAACTGCAAGGTCTGCTCACTGATGGTGATTGTGACCACGCTTGCGTTTTCCTCCTGGCGGTAATCCACACCGAGGGCATCGAGTGCGGCTATAGCAGCATTGATGTCCATCTCGGTTCGCTCAGCCCTTCTTCGGAACCCGAATGGTGGCCAGGCCGCGGCCGGCGAGCACCTTCGGAGTGGCCCACCCGGTGTCGATGAGGCGCGCGCTCTCCTCGTTGAACGCGGTCGCCGCCTCGATCACCACGTCGTTGAGCTTGGCGTTCTCAGCGTCGATCTCGGCCTGCAGCGCGGCGATGCGCTCACGGCCGTCGGCGCGGCCCTCCTCCAGATCACTGACCGCCTGCTCGTGGAAAGAGCGCAGCTCCTCCAGCCGGTTCAGGCCATCGGTCAGGATCGCGGCGGGGTCCTCGACAGCGGCGCTGTCGGTCGCCACGCCAGACGAGGTGAAGGAGTCGGTGCTGTTGTCGGTGTAGGTGTCGGTCACGGTATTTCCTCTCGGTTCGATTGTCGGCCCCACCGGCGGTGGGATCTAGTCGTCATGTGCCGGGGATCGCGCCGGCGTCGCATCAATCAGGCAGCTTGCTCATCACCTCTGCGGTCAGCCACACGTACGGCAGCTGAGTGGTGCGGTCTACAAGGTCCAGGCTCATCGGCCCGCCCTCGCTGATGTGGGCGTCCCACGGAATGGTCACGACCGGAGTCGAATACGCATCCACGACGCGGGTCCGCTCGGCTGCCACGTCGATGTGGCCCTTGCCCGGGTGGGTCTGCACGAACACCACCACTGCGTTGTGCAGCAGGTCGATGTACTTGCCGCCGAACCGTTTCAGCGTGTTGATCAACACGTGCAGCTCGTCGATCGAGTCGGCGGTGGTCGCAGCGGTCAGCACCAGCTGATCAGCCAGTGCCAGCCCTGTATGAAACACCGGTGAGTCGATGTTGAGGCCGAAGTCGATCAGGGTGATGTTGAAGTAGTCGCGCAATACCGCCACTGCGCGCTCCAATTTCTCAGGTGTCAGGAACCCTGCGCTGTCCGCGCTGGAAGCGCCGAGCACACGCAGCCCAGAACGGTCGGTGAGCAGATAGCTGCTGACATCGGAGTCGCGGTGCAGGTTGGGATCTGAGGCCAGTGACACCACCGAACGCGCCGGCTGGCTGTTCACGCCCCTGGTGCGGTCGGTGATGTTGCCCAGCGGGTCGATCGAGGCCGCGACGATCTTGAGCCCACGCTGATGAGTGGCCATGGTGGCGCCCATGTTCAGCGTGGTGGTCGTCTTACCCCCGGCGCCCTTACCGGAGAGGACCGCGATCGTCTTCGGGCCACGCAGCGTGCGCTGGATCTGTGCTACGCACCGGTCGTAGTGAATCTCGTCGGCGCCCTTGGACAGATTGAGGCCGAAGCGGTTGGCCACCGCGCGCCACCCCTGCTGCGGGCCCTCGGTACGTACGCCGATGCGGGCGCTGCGGTTGCTGTCGTTGGGACCGGTGCTGGCGGTACGGGTGTCAGCCGGCGCGCTGAACGTCTCACCGCGCGGTGCCGGCTGCCACTGCGGCGCTGGCGGTGCCGGCGGCTGCGGTAGGGGAACGTCGTCGAACCGCGGCGCAGCAGCGGCGGGGCGGTCGATCAGCTCGGCGGGTGCGTTCTGGTACTTCTCGCGCAGCCGCCGTGCCACGTCGTCGTCCTGCACGTTCATTGGTTCACTCCTCGATGTCTGCGGGTGGGCACATGCTGGCAGCGCCAGCGCGTGTTCGCCTGGGGCGGCGCGAGTGCCGCGCTTAGAACGGATCGCCGAATCCCATGCCGTTGGCGCGCACCACTCGGTGGTCCGGGTCGCTACTCAGCCGCAGAGCCAGGCGATTGTCCTCGGGTGGGAGGGTGATCCGTACCGGGTGACCCGCGGCGGCCATTGTGACGCCTACCTCTTCGATCTCGGCTTCGATCGCTGCTGACGCCAGAAAATCCGCCGGCGGGGCAATGTAGGACGCCGGGTTGCGGTTGATACCCGGACGCAAACCCGACGCCGAGCGGCCCTCCTGAACCTCCGCAACGGGGGACGTGACAGCCTGCGATCCACCGCGCGCCCGTTGCAAGTGCTTGCGCCACCCGCGATTCCACGTGGCCTGGTCATTGACCGCCACGGTCTCGGCGACCGCACCGGGTTCGGTCTCGGCGGAGTGGGCCGTGGCAGCTAATGCATCGGTGAGCACCAGCGCGTTGCCGTGCACCGGCGTTGGCGTGCCGAACGGCACCGGGTCCAGCGGGGCGCCGGGCCTGAACAGCCGCAACATGTCGCGCAGTGTGCGCGGCGCCGGCGGCGGCCGGCCCGTCGACACGAATGTCGCACCAACCATGCGGGCCGCCGCGTCCAGCGCAGGATCGGCGAACTCGTTGCCCTGTACCGCTGTTGTCGGCATTGTGAACGTCATTGCCAGCGTTTGGGACCCGGCCAGCATGGAGCGGCGATCACTGTCTCCGTCGGAGCCGGAGGCAGCCGCACCAGCCGGACTGTCCGCGTTGGTCGCAGATTCGCCTGAAACGCCATCGCTCTCCTCATCGGTGACGATCGCGCGATCGTCACCGTCGACCTCGAAGGCCTGGGCACTGTGATCGGTGAAGTGACCGCGTGTATCGAGCACCGCACCGGCAGCGGCACCAAGCTCGGTCGGGTCAGCATCGGCGGGCTCTGCACGTGACTCAGCGCTACCTGCGACGGTGACGTCGGTGGGAGTCGTCGGCGCGGCGGCCGTCTCGGCCGACGCCATGGCGGGTGCGGTCAAAGCCGCCACCGCCGCGGCATCAGCCGCACTGACTTTCTCGGGCACGGTGTCGGTTCCTTTCTTCGCCGCATCGCGCGGTGCGGGAAGGGGTTTGGAGGCAGCCGATTTAGCCTCCTCATCGCGTGCCCACTCCCACGTCTTGAACTGCTTGAACACGGCGTTCATCGACGCCGCCGGGGCGACGCCCAGCGTCTTCTCCAACGTGATGTTGGCGTCCGCCTTGAGCAGACGCACCAGTGCCCCGGTCTTCGCCGTGATCTTCACGATGGCCCACGCCGCCGCCGCAAAACCGATACCGAGCCCGATCATCAGGGCGAACGCCTGTCCCGCTGCGTTCTCGATGTTGAGCAGGCCCAGCACGTTGGACGCGAAACCCGAGACCATGGCAGGCAGGCCCACCGCGACCATCGAGGTAACCACGGCCATCACCAGATGCCCGACCGCGCGAGCGAACATCTCCGAGAGCGACTCGAATCCGCGCCGGCGCGGCACCGCGGCTGCAGCCACCCACGCAGTGGCCACCACCGACAACACAGACAGCGACAGGTGCAGCACGTACTTCCAGGCAGCCACCGCCGCGAACACCAGCATTGGCAGTGCCGGGAAGATCAGCATCAGCAATGCAGTGAACAGCGTGTCCGGGCCTGCGCGGTTCTGCCCCTCAGCGAAGCAACCCGACGCGGCTGACAGCTCCTGTCCCGACATCATCGCCGTCGACCAAGCCGCGCTGCAGCTGTCGTTGAACGCCGCACCGTAATTCAGCGCCAGGGTCGGGGTGCGAATCGAGTTGTCCACCAGGGCCTGTCCGGCGGTCAGCGTGGTGTCAGCTCCGCTGCCGGTGACCGCCGCGGCGATGCTCACCGAGAATCCGTTGGCCAGCTCCATCGTCTTGGTGATGAGCATGAACGGGTCGTGGGTGAGCACGACGACGCCCACCACGAGCGCCAGGGCCACACCGATGCGGTCCAACGTCTCGCTGTTGAACAGTCCGCTCGTGGTCGCCGCGGGGCGCGACCGCATCGCGGAGACCGCGACGATGCCCAGGCCCATGCAGGCAATCGCCCACGGCGGGACCACCGCGTACAACGGCGCCGTGATCTGCTGATACAGCTCCGAGAGCGGGTCCAGCCAGGACGCCGAGGACAGCACGAGGCCCATCAGTCCGTTGGCGATCACCGCCACGGCTTTGAACGCCGCGTAGACCATCGCAGTGGCCATTCCGAAGATCCACGAGTCGTGGTTGGACATCGCGCTGCCCAGGTAGTGGAGCTGATAGCTGCTCGCCGGTGCGCCGTCGGAGTCGTCGGCGGTGAACAGATCGAGGAACGTCGCCATGCTCAGCGCCCCTGACCCGGCTCAGCTGCGTGACGACCGTTAAGTGGCGGTGCGGGCACCGCCGACCGCAGGTCACCCGCCGCGGTGAGGTCACTTTCACGGATCATTCGCGAACTCGTCGTGTCCGCGAAGCGGGCCAACGAATCGGACAGGATCGGCAGGTACTGCACCCGTACGGTGTTGTTGTTTCCGTCGTTCCACCAGCCCTCGCCGTAGCGGCCTGCGCGAGTGAGGTTGTTGTTCTCCGGATCCGGTGGGCTGGTCTTGTTGACCATCATGTCCACCAATGAGTCGAGAACAGGCATGTCCATGAGTTCGAGCGCTGCGGCGGCATTGTTCTTGTTCTTCTGACGCAGCGCCGCTTTCTTCTCGATCATCGCGTAGTTGTGGTCGAAGTCGTCGGCGTGCTGAGACGCGGCGACGATGAAGTTGGCGTCTTTGCGGCCGGTGCGGTCAGGTGATCGGATCAGCAGCTCCACCACATCCTCGTTGCCTTTCAGGAAGCTGATCTCGTCACCGAAGAACACACAGGTGCCGCGGATCTGACCGAACCGGTGGGCTGTCATCCGCGCGATCGATCCGTAGACCGAGGCTGCCCATTTGTTCAGGTCGGAGGCAGCAGCGGGGTTCTCTCCGCGGTACACCGGCAACTCATGGGTGCGAAATACCGTGGCGTGGGGGACCTTGCCCGACTCCATACGCGCGGCGAGGTCGGCGATGTCGTCGAACGGCGCGGCGCCCTGGTCGCCGGAGGCGCGTGCCGGCGGATCGATGAACGCCGCGGTGAACGGAAGAGCTGCCCAGTGCTCGAAGTGACGCAGCAGGGTTCGTGCTTCCGGATCACCGGTGGTCGTCAGCCACTCCATCAGCCGGCGAGTGCTGGTGATGCCGCGAACCGCGCGGAAGTCGGGGTGCAGGATCTTGGCCAGGAAAGCCGCTTCGGCAGACTTCGTGTCGATCTCGAACAGCGGCAGGTAGTGCGCCATCATCACCGTCTCGGCGACAGGGGAGGGCAGGCACTTGAGGAAGTCCATCGACACCCGACCGCTCGGAGTTTCGCCGGTAGCTGCGTTGACGACCTGCACCCGGGCGATCCGCCGCGCGTAGACCGCCCACTCGCCGTGCTTGGAGTGATCGATGGCGGTGGCATAACGGTTGAGCGCCGTGACAAACAGGAAGATCAGCTTCATCAGATGCGATTTGCCGCCTCCCTGCGCGCCGGTGAGTGCGATAGAGGCGTTGCCTTTGTCGGTGGCGTTGAGCAAATCGAGCAAGATGATCTGACCGTTGGCGTTCTCTTTGTTGACCGCGATCGGCATGCCCACCGCATCACCGGCGAAGCTGCGCCGCACCGGCATGGCGCCAGAGAACCAGTACGCCGTCGAGGTCTGCAGCAGATCGTCACCGAGCCGGGTGCGCCGCGACCCCGGCATCATCATCGTCCACAGCTCCTTCTGCCCGCCAACAGGCAGCAGCGGGGTGTAGTTGTTGGAACGGAACTGCTGGGACACCGCAGAGATCCGGTTCTGCAGGTAATCCAGGTCGTTGGATCCGAATGCAAAGATCGCGGCCACCTGCATGCCGCGGGGTCCGGACTTGGCGCGGATCGCTTCGTGGAAGCGCCGCAACTCACCGCGGCGGTTGTCGTAGTCGTAGGCCTCGAATTCGTCGTCGGCGTTGGCCGTGCCTTCGGAGACGAGGTCACGTTCGGTGTTCGACATCGCCTTGGTGTCGACGAGATCCTGCGAGAAGCGCATCCGGAGAGTGAAATCCGCGTCGCCACCGACGGCCTGGTCGACCAGGTAGGTGAAGCTCGACACGGCGTCGGTGTAGCTGCTGGGGTAGCGTGCGATCCCGAACAGCGACTGGTAGGACACGGGACCGTCCGGCATCTCCGCGGTGCGCTTGCCCGGATGCGCGATCGACATAATCTTGCCGGCCGACAGTGTGCGAAACCTCCTGAACAGTGACAATTTCCGGTCTGCCTTGGACAGACTCTTGGTGTAGTCGCGGCCGTTGTCGAGGTCGCGCAGGAACGTCGAGTAGAGCGCACTGGCCTCGGCCGTTTCGTCGAAGACCACCTCGGGGTAGGCGTTCTCGGTCGGTGTGGCCGCCGGGGGAGCAAGCCCTGGCATCAGTGGCACGGCCAGTCCCCGCGTAGTGGCGCGATCGAAAGCCCAGTCGACCGCCGCGGGAGTGGTGCGCCGCGGCTTGAACTCGGCGGGGATCGCCGCGAAACAGCGCTTCTCGAACTCTCCGAGGTCGGCCCAGTCGAGGCCTTCGTGGGGGTCGGTCTCCACCACGGTCGAGACAAGCCGCTCCGACATCCGCCGCCGTGATGGCTGGCTGATCGCGAGCCAGTACACCCGGTCGAACTCGACGAACTCACCGGTCACCATGCGCCGGTACAGATCGTTGAGAAGACCCTCCAGGTACCGGTAGCGCTGCGGATCCCAATCGGGGATGCCGCCGGTGATGGCGTTCATCGTCTCCAGCGGATCGCGGCGGACACGGAACCCGGTCAGCATGATGTCGTCGGACGGGATGTCCGACAGCGCCGCGTAGAGCAGTTCGTGGCTGTCCTGCGCCGAGGCGGCGGTCTCGGGGCGGTAACTGTTGACGTTGAGTCCGCGCAACAGGTAGTTACACCAGACGCTGCCGTCCTCGGAGAAGATCAGATTGTCGCGACGGGTGCGCAGTTTGGGCACATGTGATCCCACGAGTTGGTCCCTTTCTCTACAGACCCGGAAGGTCGAAGTTGGCGCTGCGGCGATGTTTGAGTCCCCGGCGCAGCAGCACCAGCTGAGTGCGTTCGGAAAGTGCTTCGGTGTCGTCGAGTCGGGCCAGCACCGTCGCGTAGACGGCCACGGCGACGAACCCGGCGAGGAACACGGCACCGGCGATCAGTGGTCCTGCGACTGCGGAGACGATCAGGCACAGGGTCATCAGCGCCAGGACGGACAACTGCCCGAGGGGGCCGAGCCGTATGCCGGCGAGCTTCCAGATGACGCGTACACGACTGACGCCGTTGAAGACTCGGAACGGTCGCATCAGTTACTGCCCGAGAAGCTGTCACGTCCCTGCCGAAGCGGGTGCGCGGGTGAGGTGTTCGACGACGCGGCGGGCATCAGGTCAGGCTGTCGACGATGCCGGAGCCGTAGTTGGCGATGAACATGATGCCGCCGAGGAACGCCTCGATTACCAAGACGCCGAAAGCCACATCGCGGATGGCTTTGACCGAGCTGGCGCCACCCTTGGCGTCAGACCAGGCTTTGAACGCGTACCAGCCACCGACGAGGGCGACGATGACCATGAGTGCGGACAGGCCGATGTTGACGAGGTTGATCAAGATGCCATCACTGGTCGGGTCGGTGATGTCGGCGAGGTAGGTGACGCCCTGAGCAGCGCCAGCCGAAGCGGTGTCGATCAGTGCGGCGGGAAGCTGTGCGAGGTTCACGAGAATGGGTACCTTCCGGTGGCGGACCGCCGCGGTTGTGCGCGGTGGATTTACGGGGTCAGCCGTGAGCCTGAATCACGCCCTACAGTCGCGGCGAGTGCGACACGTCCCGGCCGGCGCAGGCAGCGGGGTGGTGACTGGGCGCGAGGTGCGCGTACGCGCGGGCGCGCACACCGGAGTCCCGCCGTCATATGGGCGCTCAGTCGCGTGCTCAGTCAACCGCTCAATACCTCGCTCAAAGAGCAGATCAATTCGAAGATCAAACTCAAGCTCAAAACAGCGATACACCACTTCGTCGTGTCGTGGCGCGCACGCGGGAATGCCGCTACGGGCGCTACTGTCCCGCGCCATGAGTCAGTCAACCGGCGTCACCGTGCACGCTTTCATTCGTCCCGGCACCCCGGCGTCGGCCGGGCCGTCGGTAGTGACACAGATCGTCGATCTCTACGAATTCGGAGTCCTCGGGCCCGGCAGCGAAGTCTGGGCCAACCTCGATGTACCCAACGCGCTCTGGGTGCTCTCGGACACCTCAACGTTCCTGCGCGTGGTCGATGTGCCCTCGGCTGGATGGGTTCGCCTGACACGCAACTCCGTGGTCTGGGGACGGGTGTCCAACGACACCAGCCGCTCACCCAGCCACGGCTTCTCGGTCAACGACATGCCGCTTCCGGTCCAGGAACACGACACGGTGACCGTCGTTTTCCGCAACACCGACCCTGCGCGCATGCGGGCACAGTTCGGTGCCGCGCATCATGCGATGCACGACTATCAGATCGAGCACGGGATGATGCGGGCCGTCGACCTGAAACTCAACGGGCAGCAGCGCCAGCCGGTGGCACACGATGCGAGTCAGTTCTCCCGCAACCACGCCGGCGTCCGCGGTCTGGACCTGATGGCGTGCACGACGGGCCCGGCGATGCACAAGGTGATTCGCGAGAACCTGGAAGCATTCACGACCTCCATCGACATCGCGGAGTTCGGCCGGATCAGGGCTGCCCAGCAGCGCATCTCGCAGATCGCCGAGGTGATCACCGATCCGATCGTGCAGCGGATCGCCGCGCTGCGTGACATCGGGCCGTTCATGGCTGACCACGAAGGTGAAGACGCTGACGACGCACTTGACGCAGTGCCGGGAAAGCACTAGGCGGGACCGTTAACGCACGCCCACACTCAGCTGGGCAGAGTGATCAGCGCGTGACCGTGGACGTAGTGCACGTCAGTGTCGCCGTGGCGCGACACCTCGGGGTTGTCGTATGTGTGGCCGTGGATCAGCCAGCGCGGACGGTAACGGTCCACCCACCGCCTCAACGCGTCTATGCCCATGTGAGCCGGGTCTTCGGCATCGTTGACGCCGGCCGGCGGGCAGTGCGTGATGACAAGCTCAGCGGGGCCCAGCGAGTCGATCGCCGCGGCGTACTCCGCCTGCGTGAAGAGGACGTCGTCGACATCCGGCTTGTAGCGCACACAGCCCTGCACCGCCAGCGTCGAGACGGCGTGGTGGCCGGTAAGGCGAAGTGTTCCTCGACTCGCCGGCGACGTGCGATCGCCGATCAAGTCCACTATCCCGTTGCTCGGCATATAGTCCTGGGTGCAGTGATTGCCGTACACCCCGGCGGTGAACGGTGCACCCGCGTGCGCCATGACAGTGGCATGCACCGCTGAGAAGTCACCGAGCGTGATGAGTGCGTCGGGACGAAACGTCTGGACCAGCGACTGGAGGGTGTATCTGCCCTCGGTGTCTTGCGGCCACGTGTGAGCCGAATCTGCAACGACGAGAAGCTTCACATCGCCATTGTGGTGTCGATTCCCACGATGAGGTGATGCGGCGCGGCGGGACCCGCGACCGGCGGTGAGTCGGTATGCGCCCGTCCACGATGCCGCCGACCGATGTTCGCCGCGGCGTGCAGGCGATGTGGTCGGTCCGGCGGCGGCCACCGGCAAGGAAACGGCGGCCGCCGCGGACTCACAGGCTGTGGCGGTTCTGCTGAGCCCGGGCCTGCTCGATGGTCATGGTGTGCCAATCGAAATCGAGCACCACCACTCCGTCGACAGCGCAGACGGTCATGCGCCCGGTCTCGGGGCTACCGGTGATCGCGAACGATCCTCCCACCGTGTGCCCGTGACGCACGAGCGCATCGTCGATGCGCGCCTGGTACTGACCGAGCCAGACGTCGGGGGTGTAGGTGATCCACTCGCCGGTTGTGAGATCGCGCAAGTAGGTGCGCAGTTCGGTGTCCATCTGGTGTGCGCCCCTTTCCTGAGCGATGCGTAGAAACTTAACTACAACTAGTGTAGTGAAGTTTTCGGGCTTCGGCAACAATTCCTGTGTTCGGCCACATCACCGCTCGGTGATGGCACCCCATCCGATTGGTGCGTCGATGCCGTCGACAAGCCACACGTTGTTGGCTCCCAGCGACACCCGCAACGCCAGCTGCATCACCGACCAGGTTTCGATCGCCGCGGAAGCTTTCACGGTCACCAGAACTTTCAGCTCGGTTCCCGGTTCTGGCTTGGCCGGCATCGGCGTATCCGCAGAAGCCTTGATCGACTGGATCTCCGCGCGGCTGTACGGGCTGTCGCTGATTGCCGATCCCACGAACTTGGCAGAGACGTATTGTCCCATCGACGTGGACCCGTCCTCCGACGCCAGGTATGCGGACACAAAACGGTCCAGAGACTGACCAAGCGGCCCACTGGAGTCCACCGGATTCGTGTACTTGGTAGCCACCTTGAACGGTTGAGTGTCGACGTTGACGATTGACGGCCAGATGAGCAACTGGTAGTCCCCGTCACGATCGAGCACCGTCACCATGTACCGGCTGATCTGCGCGCTGCTGGAACCGGGGGACACGAACGTGACCGCGAACGTTGCCTGCCACAGCACCGCGTCATAGCCCTGCCAGCGCACAATGTCAGACGCGTCGATGGACCGCACTTCGAACGGAACCGGTGACAGTTCGATGTTCTGCGCAGCTGAGGAACGGGCCATCAGCGGCGTCTGTGCCTGCGTGGATCCACCCATCCACAGCAGGAGCGAGTTTCGCGCGTAGTTCTGCACCCGTGTGACGTCGGTGATCGCGTCGAACGTATCGACGGGCTTGGGTAGGCGCGTCAGGATCACTGCCGTCAGCACCACCGTCGCCATCACCATCAGCAGCGCCAGCGGGCCGCTGATCATCGTGAACACCAGTGCGCGTTCGCGCGCCTTCGGCTTCCACTGTGAGGGGCGGGTCAGCTTCCCCAGACTCGACATCTCGCTCCTCGTTTCTGTCCGGTGCGACAGCCCACCGTGGGCCGCGCCGTGCCCGTCTGACGCGATCGGGACGCGGATAAGGTAGCCGCGCCCCGGCAGGGTCGGCGCTTCGCGGCGCGGCCCGCCACCAGGCAGGACAGAACACAACGGAGGTCGATCGTGGGCATCGTCGAGACACTTATCGCCAGTCAGCGCCGGCCGGATGCCGAAGCGCTGCGCATCTCCACAGCTGCGCGAGAATCCATTCCGTCGGCCACAGCGGGGCTCGATGGTGATGTGGCCGCAGCCGTCGGCGCGTGGGCCGAGGTCGCCTCAGCCGCCGCCGAGGACGCCAACGTCGCGATCGCCGAGGAGAAAAGGCCGCCGCGCGCACCCGCGGCGCCCGCGCACCTGCAGCAGTTCCTCGACGCCGACACCGACACTTCGTTCACCGGATTCGACGATGACGCAGGAATTCCCGTCGAATCCGCGACCCACCGCACTGACTCCCGGTTCCTGCTCACCGACGAGGAGGACCACGCGCCAGATCCAACTCCGGCGACACCCGTGCCCCCCTGGGTCGTCGACCCTCCCGCAGATCACCCCGGCACCGTAGTGCCGGCCGGCGACAACACCTCCGTCGACGATCGTGTACCTGCATCCGATCAGGCACCGGTGGGCTATGTCTATGACGAACCCGCCGATCCGGCGGTGGTCAACGCCGACGGGCTCGACGATCTCGGCTGGCCGGGTGACGGTGACATCCCCGGCAGCGACGAAGAATTCGACGATCCCGGTGACGCCGGCGCCGCGGGTGCATGCGACGGCCCGCAGCATCCGCGACCTGCGCGGTGGGAGCGCGATCCGGTCCCGGCATCCCCGTGGGGTGACGCGCCGGAGGTCGTCGCCGAAGAGGACCCGCACTCAGCGGCGGACGACGCCGACTATCGCCCGCTCCATTCACCCCCGCAGGTCGACGACGACACCGAACCTGCGCCGTCCCAGCATGCGACGGCCCCGCCCGACCATTTCGACGCACCGGAGCCGCAGCCGCGTGCCTCGGTGTTCGCGCGGATCGGTGACGTGCTGTCCCCGCAGCGGGTGCGCGACTGGTTCGGCGGCCGACCACTCAGGATCGCAGTCATCGCGGCGGGCGCAGTCCTGCTCGTGGTCGCCATCGTCGCGTCGTTCATGGTGACCGGCCGCGGCCGTCCGCCGGAGCCGGCGGTGCAGGTGGCCCCGCCGCCGGCGGCCAATGACGTTCCGCCGCCGACGGCGAAAGAGGCCGTGCTGATCCCGGCGCAAGTCAGCGCGTCGTGCGGGAACGACAGTGACGCCGTGGCCCCCTTCAGCGGCGACCGGACCAGGGCATGGGTGTGCATGCGCATCAACGGATTAGATCTCAACGTCTTGAACATCAGCTTCGCCTGCCCCGTAGTGATCACCTCGATCACGGTCGTGCCGGGGTGGAATTTCGTGGCGCCGGACGGCCGTGACGAGTGGGTGCGCCATCGTCTCGTGGCATCAATATCGTGGCGGCTGGGCGGCGCCGTGTACCCCCAGGCGCCGATCGTGCCGACGCGCACCGGCGTCACGATGAAAGTTCCGAACGTCATCACCCAGGAGATGTCGGCCACCATCACAAGCTCGATGCGGCCGCCGATGGGCGAGAGCAAGTCTGACGACTTCGGGTCGAAAGCGGACGAGTCGGCCAAGGTCGACGAATTCACGGCCATCGGCTCGATCAAAATCATGGGCTACCCGGTCGATCCGGGCAGCGGCCTGTGCGGCCCGACCGGATAGCAACCCCGGTGCGTCTGCTGTGGAGGCTGTTCACACCGCGCGGTTTACGGCGCGGCTCTCTCATCTTGCTGCTCGTCTGGACGATGATCGCGTGCGCCGATCATCTCGGTGTCTTCGCCGCGCTCGCGAGCTTGTCGGGAACGGTAACTTCACCCGATCAGCTGCTGCCCGTACAGGTGTTCGCGCCGTAGCCTCTGCGGCGGTTTCGCGCCGCGCACGCCGGCTGGTCGCACCGACCAACATCATGTCGGCGACCCCGCTTCACCTGCCTCCGGTGCCTGTTCTCGAAAGGACATCTCCGCCGTGATCCCCACCCAATCCAAGCAGTACCTCGAAAGTGCCATCAGCGCGCTGGTCAACCGGAACTACGTCGTGGCCGACCGCGATCTGCAGTATGCAACCGAGGAATGGCCCGATCAGTGCGACCTGCACCGCGCATTGTCGTTCTCGCGCGTCAGCGCGAAAGGCGGACACAGCAGCGTTGCCGAAATCACCCGGATCCGCGATGCGCTGGGCAGCTTCGACGAGATGGTCACTGCGATCGATGCGACCCAGGTAGAGGACTGGTTCACCACCACATGGCAGATGCCGCTGGTGCCCGTCGTGTTGCCGTTGGTCACCCGGGGACAGGTCCGTGCCGCCTATGCCAGCGTGTTGGTCGAGGGCGGTCACTACGACCTGGCGCGTCACGAACTCGACGCCGCCGGCCGCGAACGCGTTACCCGCAGCGCAAACACGTCGGTCACCACCAAAGAGATCGCCGCGGTGGAATGCCTGCTGTACTACCGCACACAGCGCTGGGAGGACTTGATCTCCTCCAGCGCAGCGCTGACCACCGCGGCCGGCACGGATGAACTGGAGCAGGTGCTGGCCGCACTGGGCAACGCGCTGGGTGGAGCGGCGCTGGCGCACCTGGGCTCCCACGACGCTGGCCAGGCCAAGCTCAAGTACGCGTTGGCGGCCAACTTCTCAGCTGTGTCGGCCTGGGCGAGCCTGCAGCTGGGTCTGTCCTATCGCACCGACGGCGACGAGGAGTCCGCGCAGAAGGCGCTCGCCGGAGGAATGCAATACGCCACGCTGCCCGGACTCCAGGATGCGATCCGCAACAAGAGCGTGCGCATGCGCGTCTCGGCGCCGGACGTGATCGCCGCGCGTACCAGCTTCTGGGACCCCGACACTGAACCCGACATCGCTGACTTTCAGCGCCAGGCATCACAGTCCGACCGCCAGGAAGTGCTCAACGGTGCACTCGCCGAGCTGGAAGACATGGACGGCATGGACGGCATCAAAGAGCAGATGCGCACCCTCAGTTCGGAGATCATGTTCGAGAACGAACAGCGCCGCCGCGGGATGAGCGTCAAAGCCAAGACTCGACACCTGATCTTCAAAGGCCCGCCGGGAACGGGCAAGACCACCATCGCCAACCTGATCGTGCGCCTCTACTACGGCCTGGGCGTCATCCGCACCCACACGCTGGTCTCAGCCAACCGCGCCGCGATGATTGGTGCCGTAGAGGGCGAGTCGGCGAAGAAAACTCTGGCCAAGCTCACGGAAGCGCGCGGCGGAGTCATCTTCATCGACGAGGCCTACGAGCTGGTACAGGATCGCGGCGGGCAGGCTGACCCGTTTGGTTCCGAGGCGCTGACGACGCTATTGGAGTACATGGACAACCATCGCGATGATCTGATTGTTATCATCGCTGGCTATGAGGCGCCGATCGAGCGGTTCCTGGGCGAGAACCCCGGTCTCAAGTCACGGTTCGCATACTCGCTGTCCTTTGCCACCTACAGCCCGGAGGAGATGTGGCGCATTCTGACCGGGATGGCACGCAGGGAGGGCCGCACCGTCGACCAAGCGGTCGAAGGCAGGTTCAAGCAGATCATCGACGTGATGTGGGGGACCGATCAGCGCGGTCAGCGGGTGCTCGACGTGGCCGGCAACGGGCGCTTCGCTCGCAACGTTTTCGAGCAGGCGCAGGGTCTGTCATCACGTCGCCTCATGGGCGGCGGAGCCGATCTTTCATCCCTGACCGACGAACAGTTCCTGGAACTGACCTCCGACGACATTCTCGGTGCGTGCGCCAACATCCTGAAAGGTTTCGGGATTACGCACGTGGCCTGATCTTGACCGCCCAGCGTTTGCCGGGCACCCGCTCGAGAGCGGCGGCGGCGCCGACCCACACCTTTTGGCGCCGCCGTGGCGGCCACAAGTGCTTCGGCAGCTCCCGGTGCAGGTGCAGTTTGCTGCGTCCTGAAAGGTTCGGGGCACGCTGATGGCGGGAACACGGACAACAAAGACACTCGCGCAGTCGCACCCTGTGCTGGCGGCGCAGTGGCACCCGGGCAACGACCGGACCGTTGACGCGATCACCGCGGGGAGCCGATACGTGGCCACCTGGCAGTGCCCGACCCACGCCAGCCACGTATGGAGCGCGCGTGTCGACAGTCGGGCACGCGGGAACGGCTGCCCGTACTGCGCGGGGAAGCGGGTACTCGCGGGTTTCAACGACCTGTTCACCACACACCCGCAGCTGGAGGCGATATGGGACGACACCAACGCGGTTGACCCGACCACACTCACCCGGCATTCCGCGGTGCGCGCACAGTGGGTGTGCTCGTCCGGACACCGGTGGACAGCAACGGTCAGCCACGTCGCAGCGGGCGGGAGGTGTCGCCAGTGTCCCACCGAAAGTCTGGCGGACTGCGTGCACGACATCGCTGAACTCGCGGCGCAGTGGCACCCCGCCAACGCCGCCGACCCCCGCACGGTGACCGCGCGGAGCACGTTGGCGGTACGTTGGCGCTGCGCGCTCGGCCATGACTGGACCGCGCCGGTACATCGCGTCGCTGCGGGCTCTGGCTGCCCGTACTGCGCCCACCGCCGGCTGCTCGCCGGTTTCAACGATCTGGCAACGCTGCGGCCAGATCTCGCCGCGCAATGGAGCTCGCACAACCGCGAAGACCCATCAGCGTTCATGCCCGGCAGTCGCGCACAGGTGCTGTGGGACTGCCCGGCACATCCCGGGCAACCGTGGATGGCCCGCATCTATGCGCGGACCGCGGGAGGCAGCGGCTGTCCGCACTGCTCGGGCAACCGATTCCTGCCCGGTGAAAGCGACCTGGCCACCATCCGGCCGGACATCGCTACGCAGTGGCACCCCGACAACAGGTGTACAGCCGGCGAAGTTTCGTCGCGATCAAGCACGCGCGCGATATGGCGATGCGAACACGACCACCGGTGGGAAGACACCGTGGCCCGGGTGGTCAGCAGTAACGGCCGCTGCCCGGTGTGTGCCGGAGATCGTCTCGTGGTCGGAACCAACGACCTCGCCACGATGCATCCGGAGCTGGCACAGCAGTGGTCTCCGGCCAATGGCGTCGGCCCGACAGCGGTGGGGACGCGCGGTAACCGGCGCTACGCGTGGGTGTGCGAGCACGGACATGTGTGGCACGCCACGATCCGGGACCGGATCGTCGGCGCGGAATGCCGTGTGTGCTCTGGGCGCGAACTTCTCATCGGCGTCAACGATCTGGCCACCCTGCAACCGGACCTCGCCGCGCAGTGGGCACCCGGAAACGCCGGTGCGCCCTCCGCGGTGACGTGCGGCAGCAATCGCGTCGCCACATGGCTCTGCGACCGGTGCACCAATCAATGGTCTATGCGCGTCGCCGACCGGGCACTCGGAGGTCAAGGGTGCCCGTACTGCGCCGGCAAGCGTGTCCAGGTGGGCTTCAACGATCTGGCGTCTCGGCGGCCTGACATCGCCGCCCAGTGGGGCCCCGACAATGACCTGTCGCCCCAGGAAGTGACGGTGAGCAGCAAGCGACGCGTCACCTGGGTGTGCTCCCGGGGACACGCATGGAGTGTCGCCGTTTCGGAAAGAACACGCGGTCGCGGCTGCCCGCAGTGTGTCGCCCCGACCTTCTCATCGGCAGCCGAGACCGCGCTTGCTGACTTCATCCGCAGCTGCGTTCCCGGAGCGATAGTGGATACGGGCGTGCGCACCATCGCCGGGATTCACGAGCTGGACGTGGTGGTGCCCGGGCACGGGGTCGCTTTCGAGTTCAACGGCCTGTATTGGCACAGTGACGCAGCGGGTAAAACCGCGGGCTATCACCTGCAGAAGACTGAGGATGCGCGGGCCGCCGGACTGCGACTGATTCATGTGTGGGAAGACGACTGGGCCCTGCGGCGCGAGATCGTGCAGCGGCAGATCAGCAGCGTGCTCGGCGTCGACCGTACGCCGCGGATCGGCGCGCGACAGTGCACAGCGGCGCCGGTGCCATGGGCGCAGGCAGCTGAGTTTCTGGACGCCAATCACCTCTTGGGGGCGGTCAGGGGGACGTATCACGACGGCCTCATCGCCCCCGACGGGGCGCTTGTCGCGCTCCTGACCACGACCCGCAGTGGCGACAGATTCCGGATCGACAGGTACGCGACGTCGTGCAGGGTGCCAGGCGGATTCGGCAAGCTTGCTGCGCACCTGCGTGCACGTGTTGGCGCCTGCGGCGGAGGACGCATCGTCACGTTCTCCGACACGGCCTACAGTGACGGAGACGTCTACCAGCGCACAGGATTCCGCCTCGACGCCGAACTTCCTCCGGACTACTGCTATGTCGTGGGGGCCGAGCGCCAGCACAAGTTCGGATACCGGCGCGATCGCTTCCGTCGCGACCCCGCGCTGTCTTTCAACCCGGCGATGTCTGAGCGTGAGCTGGCAGCCGCCAACGGCTTGCACCGGATCTACGACTGCGGCAAGCGCCGCTGGGTAGTCGATGTGCCGGGAGCGCCGTGAGAGCGCGACGCGGGAGGCGGCGCGCTTGAGTCTAGGTCTCGCACGTCGCTGTCTGTCCC
The DNA here is from genome assembly GCF_000612725.1 of Mycolicibacterium austroafricanum. Taxonomy (GTDB): domain Bacteria; phylum Actinomycetota; class Actinomycetes; order Mycobacteriales; family Mycobacteriaceae; genus Mycobacterium; species Mycobacterium austroafricanum. The sequence continues at coordinate 25,181 of NZ_HG964463.1, read as the reverse complement.
GGCTGCGCAGGAATCCCACAACACACGCACACTGCATGTGCCACGGTGATCTACACGCGAATGTCAGCGTGGGCGCATCTCCAGCCGTAGTCCGACCGGCTTGAGAGTCAGTGCCTCGGACACCTCGAGGCGGTAACCCTGCTCCGGCTCGAAATCGAAGCTGCGCAGGATCGCGGCGAGTGTCAGCATGATTTCGTGCAGCGCGAACTGCCGGCCGATGCAAGCCCGCGCTCCGGTGCCGAACGGTTTGTAGATCCGAGGCGGTAGCGCGCGCAGATTCTCTGGAATGAACCGGTCGGGGCGGAACTCCCCAGCGTCTGGACCCCATGTGTCTGTGTCGCGCTGGGCGGCCACCAACAGTACGAACACCCACCCTCCGGCCGGGATCGGATACTTGCCGCCGAGAACGGTGTCGATCTTGGCCTGGCGGAAGTATCCCGGCGCCACCGGCCACAGCCGAAGCGACTCGTCGACGATGCGGCGCAGACAGCGCAGCGGGGCCACATCGTCGAAGACAATCTCGTCCAGCGATCGGTCTCCCCATCGCTCATCGATCTCAGCGCGCGCCTCGGCGGTGACATCCGGGTTCTGTGCCAGGTAGTGCAGCGCGAAGCTGATGGCGTTGGCTGACGTTTCGCTACCGGCGACGAGCAGGGTCAGGATCTGGTTGGCGATGTTCGCGTCGTCCAGCTTCTCACCGGTGTCTGGGTCGGCGCAGTCAAGCATCCTGTCCAGCATGTTCGGTGTGCCGGACTGCGGTCCCTGCTCGCGCCGAGCGGCGACGATGTCGGCGATCTGCGCACGCAACCACGCTTTGTCTCGGACGTGGCGTCGGCGCTGAGCTTTCCCGAACAGCTGGTCGTAGAACGGGATCGCGTCGGTGCGGCGGTTGGCGTAGCGCATCTCACGCAGCACGGTTGCAGTGAACTCGTCCTCGCCCGTCGCGTCCAGTGTGGTGAACGAGTGCCCGATACCTGCGCGGGCGACAATCTCGGTCGTGAGTCGGTTGGCAGTGGTAGGGATGTCGATCCACGCGGGTCCACTTGCGGCCCAGGTATTCATGAGTTCGGAGACGGTGTCGACCATCGGCCGGTGATAGGCCTCCATCGCGGCCTTCGTGAACGCCGGCATCAGGATGTTGTGGGCTTTCGACCAGTTCGGCTCGCCGTTGAACGCGGTGAACAATCCGTCGCCGGCGACCGGTCGCAGCTTGCGCAGCGAGTGCCCGACATGCTTCTCCCACACCGCTTCGTCGTTGACTTCGTTGATCAAATCAACGCGGGATATACACACGACGGGGAAGTCGAAAATGCGCTGTTCGACGATCCCGCCGTGGCGCACAATTTCTCGCGTGAGTCCCTGCGATGGTTTGGCCATGTCGATGGTGAGCAGGTCACCGAGGAGCGGTAGACGCCAGCGCGGGTGGGGCAAAGTCGCGGGGGGAGGTGCCGCTGTCGTGGTCATCGGACGCTCATCTCGTCTCTTCTCATGTCGTTGGTTCGGCATCAGCAGCGTGGGTAGCGGGAACGTTGTCAGGCTGGCCGATGCTGGCGGCGTGCTCGGCGTGGTTCCACCATCGCGCCAGGCGCAGCAACTCGGCGGTCTCGTCTTCAAGTGTGTTGGCCCGCGACTTGAGGACGGCGCCGCTGTCAACAGGTACCGCCGCGGCTCCGGCGGCCTTGGCGCGTAGAGCATCAGCTAACTGCAGTGCCGCTAGGGCGGGTTCGCGTTGTGCTACAGGGACGCGGTGTTCTGACACGAACAACGCACTGCGGATGTCGCTGACATCTCGGAAGTACCCGCGCAGCTGCAGGATGGCGTCGCGGATCTGCACGACCGTCTGGTGAAGATCCATGGGCGCTTTGCGGCGACCCGATGGGCGCGGCGCGCTGATGTCGAATGCAATTGCGGGAACGGCTTCGAGCATCCGGTCGCGCAGCGGCTGCAGCTGGCGCCAGTGCCGACTTGTCGCGTCCAGTCCTGCCCGGGAAGCCACGCCGACCAGGAACGGCGAAAAGGCCAGGAGATTCGCGCCGACGGACTCAGCGAAGAAGATGAAGCCGTGCAGCATGGTGCGGTAGTCGCGGCTGTAGAGCAGGCCGAACTCTTCGAGCGCAGCCAAAACGGGCGCCTCGATGCTGCTGATCCAGATAGACAGCCCGATGGAGAATCCGCCAAGCGCCAACATGCGTTCGTGGCGTTTAGCTCTCGGCTGCATCAGTTCCTTGGTGCACATCCACATCAGCTGTGTGCCAAGCGTGACAAGTATCGACACGTAGATGCTCCAAGCGGCGACGCTCCACCAACCGCCGTGGTCTTCCAGTGTCTGGCCGGCATTGCGCGCGGGTGTTGCAGCGACGAAGAACCCCGCCGCGAGGACCAGCGCGGCGATGCGGTGATACCGCTGGCGGATGCGTGCCTGCTGCGGGGAAAGTCGGGTGTAGACAGTGATGAACCCCATGAATTCCGCGGCGCAGAAAATCATCATTGCCAGCGACACCTGTTGGGCAGCAGTAATGGACAGAATTCCGGCATCACTCAGCGCGATCTCCACACGGTGTTCACGCAAGAGGTTCGAGGCCAGCATGAAAGCCAGGGTGTGGTTGAGGTAACGCTCCCACTGGCTGTGGTTGAAGAACAGGTAGCGCAGGAGCGTCACCGTCGCCATGAATGCCAGCAGCGGCCATGCGAAGTTCTCTGGGACGCTGGAGGTCATCGTCGGCGGAAGAACACGCCGCGCATCATGGACTGCTCGTCGGCCGCGGCAGCCGCTGCAACCATCAGCACGTTGGCGAACATTTCGGCGTCGCGTTCCTGTTCGCTGTTGTAGTGGCTGCGCAGTAGGAGGCTGTGAATGGACTCCAGATCGAGAGTGGGGAGCACGTCCTGCAGCGCGGCGATCTGCTCAGCACGCAGTTGGTCGGGGTGTTCGGTGACGGGTCTCCGGTGGCCGAGAAGCATGTGGCCGACTTCGTGGAGGCAGATCTGGTCGATGTGATATTCGGATGTGCCCATTTCGTGGACGATTACGTCATCGTGCTCGCGCATCAGCCACACCCCGCACGGGCTGTTGGTCAGTTCCTCTGATGCTGTGTCGATGGGAAGCAGAGTGATCGGGCGACCGCGCATCTCAGCCACGCTGCGGATGAAAGCCTGCCGGTCCCACGGCACGGGGATAGGTAAAGAACGCGCGAGCTCGAGCAGTTCAGCAGCCGGAATAGCCATCACTGCTGCCTTTTCGGCGAGGTGACCGGCGGCAAGTGCTCGATCCGGCGCGCTTGGTCGATCATTGCGCGCAGACTCTTGATCGACTCGGGTGTGAGACCTGATGCGCGCATGGCGAGGTCGAGAACACCGGCATCGCGCATGGACTGCAGCAGCTCCAGTTGCGCGTCGACTTTGGGATCTACGCCCGGGTTGATGAGGTAGGACGGCGGCACCCCGAAGAACTCCGCGATCGCTTGTAGATGCGTCACGGTGGGGTTGGTCTTGCGCCCTGCACGTAGCTGCCATATGTAGGCGGCGCTGATGGGCACGCCCGTCTTTTTCGTGATCTGCTCGGCTGCCGCTGCGTTGGACAGCGGGGCGTCGTCTTTGCGGTGCATCGTTTCGAACAGCCGGTTGATCTTGCGCGCCAGGGCAGGAAATTCGGCGTCGTCTGCACCGTTGGTTCGGCTGGTGGGCAATGTACGTCCGTCTCTGTTTGGGGGACCGTCGTGTACTGAGATTACTGGATGCTTCTCCGGGCGGTTATCGGGGCCCGTTGGTATCCGTGTGGCGAGGTTCCTTTGCCGTTTACGTGAGTACATGTTGCGTCTTGTCGGTGGTGTTGTCTATAAATGGAATTCGACGGCGATGTCAAAAAATTGGTGCGGGGGGATGGATCTGTTGGGCGGCATAATTTTTGACAGCGTGGCGGAGACTCTCGCGGCCTCGGCTGATGCGGGTGTGCGCCACCTTGGCGAGCGTGGCGCTCCCCGCAACAGGTGCCGCTACGTCACCAGAGTGACCGTCAGTGCGTTTGCTGGCAAAGTCCGCGGGTTGCTTTCGGGCGACCAGGGCGTGCCAGCGACGCCACTGCACGAGGCGCAGCGATGAGCACGTCACAGCGTCGCGCCGGTCAGTCGCCCAGGGCAATGCCGCAGACTCACCAGTTTTCTTCTAGCAGCAGGAGAACCGCCACCATGACGCCAACGTCGACAGCTACCGAGGTGACAGCCAATCGCCGGTGGAGCCCTATCGGCACCCCACAACGGCACTATCGGCTCGATCAGCACGTCACCGCCGATGACGGCGAGCGCTATCACGACGTGGTGATCATCGACGGGTTCGGCATCACCTACGCCTACGCCGCGTACCCCGATGGTGAGGTCGCGTCGTGGTGGACGCTGGCCGAACTCGACGGCAGCGACACAGCGGTGCTGTCCGCGATCGGATTCCGCATCGGCGAACGTGCTCAGATTTCGGCCTGAGATACACCCACTGCCGGGATCGGAGATCGAGACCAGGCAGCGTGCCGATGGCCGTTAGGTCGGTCCTTCGGTGCGGCAGCCGAGCTGGTGCTTACCTGCCGGGGACTGCGGCCGGTGCCGGTGCCGGCTGTGCGCATCCGGTGCGCAGCATCTCAGCTGCGGCCTGAGCCACTTCGGGATCGGACGCGGAATCGGTGAAGTCCTCCCACGCCAGTTCCATGTCGGGGTCCATCGTGTCGAGGATTCGGACGCCGGCCGGGATGATCGTGCCGTCGGCCACCGCCGCGGAGACCGCCCCCACCAACGCGAAGACCTCGCCCATCTGCACGGCACGCAGTTCGTCGTCGGGATCCTCCTCCAGCTCCGGGTGAACGATCCCGCGGCTGATGCAGGCGGCGATTACGGTTTCTGCGATGTCCTCGGCGGTCTCGGTCCGAAGCGCCGCGGAGATCTCGTCGAAGAACCCTTCTGGTACCGGAAAGTCGGGTGATGCGTCGGATGTCGTCGTAGTCATCGGTTCTTCGCTCCAAAGTCGTCGGTGTGCCGGGACAGGCAGCGGCAACCCGGCCGGTTGAGTTTTGAAGCTATCGACGTGCAATGGTGGCACCTCGCGGCACGAGACGACACGCCGACAACCGGGCGGGACCGTCGCACGGTCAGTTGTTCGCGGCGGTGTACTGCTGCTGGACCCGCGCAGCGACCTGCTCGGCGACCGCACGGACCTCTACGGTGCCGTCGGATGCCACCTCACTGGAAACCACGCGGAAAGTCGCACCGGATTCGATGACATCACCACCGCTGACAGGCATGCCGTCGCTGGTCAGGTACCGCACACGCACGCGCCCTGCACCGCCGCGCACGGCGCCGTCGCTGCGGGCCATCGTGTAACCCTTCGTGCTGAACGTCGCCCCGGCTGGAAACACTTCTCCTGCGAACGCCGCTTCGCGGCCCCGGTAGGTCGCCGGAACTGGGTGTGCGGCTGTCAGAACGCGCACCGAGTGATCGCGCGACCGTGCCATCTTGAAAATGGCGAACGCCTCGCCCAACTTGGCGTCGGCGATGAGTGCCTGCGCCGAGACCAGCTCAGGATTGCGACCATGCCGGGCGACCTGATTGGCTGCGGTGACCATCCGCGCACCTTCGGCCCGCACATCCATGTGCTCAGGCGATAGTGCCTTTCCCCCCGGGGTAGCCGACACCGGCGAGGCGGTCTCCCACTTCACCGTGCTCAACGCCGCACGCACCGCCGGATAGTCGGTGTCGAGAGTGTGGGAGGGGTGGCGGACCTGGAATCCCGACCGTGCCACCGCCGCGCGGTCGTCGGTGCTGATCGGGCCGGCATAGCGCTTGAAACTGACCTCCTCGGCGCGAGGGGCGATCAGTGCGGAGGGAATGCTCGCCAGGAACTGCTGACGCGCAGCGCGTGCGTAGCGCAAGTTGCGTGCGACGTCGAAGCCCTCGATACGCGCAGTCTGGGCTTCCGTGTCAGCGCGGTGGCGCGAACTGTGCGGGCGAGAGGAAAGCCGCTCAGCTGTGTGTGCGGCAGCCTTGCCGGCCAGCAGCTGAGCCCGGCCATCGGCGCCCACGGCGTAGCTCATCGCCGTGTCGCCGTAGAAGGTCCGTTCGATGATGCGGCGCTTGGCGGCCAACCGCATCGACTGCGCACGTGGGCTTTTACCCACCATCATCGACTGGACCACAGTGTTCAGGCCCGAGGCGTTACCGCCAGCCGGGACTCGGGTGAACTGGTCGAAATCGACAGCCGGGATGCGTGCGAGCAGATCACTGACACGCGTGTCGTTGTCGACGGGCAGGCGCAGTCCGTCCACGAGCACCGACAGCGCACCGTTGTCGCCGCGGGCCAACAGAACCCCTTCGGCAATCTGCACCGGCGCGCCGTTGCCCGCCTTCGACAGCAGTGCGCCGGCGGTAAGCACGTGGGCCTGGTCGCCGCCGATCGCGACAATGATCGGATCCGGCCGCCGCGGAGAGGCGGCCACCTGCGCCTGAACTGTCACGTCCTCGAACAACCTGTCCGACAGACGCTGTGACACGGCGGTCAGCGCCGTCACATCGTCGATGGTGTGCCGGCGGTAGAACTGCTGAGCCTTGGGAGGCAGCTCCTCAAACGCGGTGCCCGGCGGCGGAGCAACGATCGCGCCACTGGCGATCGCATCGATCCGGGTCTCGATACGGTCCAGCTCCGCGGCTGCTTCCAGCGGATCGACGATGGCGCCGCGCTCGATGAGCCCCCGTTCGCACAGTGCCGAGGCGAGTTGGATCTGGGTCACCGCACGCGGATCGTCCTTGCCGCCGTTGATCTTCGCCGAGGCAGGGTTGGAGTCCTCGCGGACCTCGGTGAAAACGTTGTTGTGCATGCCCGGCACGCGGCGCAGGGCTCCAGAGGGGGAGCGCAGCAGGTCGGCGCCGATACCGGGGGAGACCGCTTCCAGGCTCACCACCAGGTTGCTCAGCATCGACGGAGCCAGCGTCCCGACTGCGGATGCACTGGCCGGCCCGAACATCGCACCCGCGTTGGCGCGGACGAAACGCATGGTGGCGCGGTTCTCCTGGCGCGAGGCGGCGGCGGCTGCCCGGGTGTGCGCACTCACGGAGCAGCGGCGGTGGGCACGGTTTGTCGATCCGAACTCATTGACCGAAACGCACACGGTGGTCCTCACATTTCAGGGGCGGCGACTGTCACGTCCTTCTGGTCAATGCATTGTGACATGCACGTGCATCAAAACCGGCACGCGACGACGTGTCCGCGCACAAATCCAGACGCGCCAGTAGCCTTCGCCCGCGTCACGCCGCCGAAGTCAACCGTTCGCCAAGCAGATTCAGCTCCCGCAGTGCCGAAATCTGCTCGGGGCGCAGCCGTCCGTCCCGATGGCGCCGCCGCTGAGCAACGACCCACGTGTAGAGCGGGTGGTTGGGGCCGATCGAGCCGGATCTCGACATCTCTGCTCGCAGCTGGGCGTAGCGCTCGTCCCACGCGGCGTCGCGTGCGGACCACCGCCAACCGGGTAGCGCCGATAGGGCCTGGATCCGGTAAGGAGCCAGTCCGTCGCGGCGGACCTGATCGCGCTGGGCGGTCACCCACCGGGCAAGGCTGACCTCGGCGGGATCGGCAGACTCTGTGCTCGGGTAGCGGCCAACGCGCTCCAGAAACACCCTCAGCTGCTCGCACTGGCGCTCCCACGGTTGCCGTGACCGTGTCGAGGACATCGCAGCTGACCACCCGGGCAGCCCGGTCAGCGCCTGGACCCGGTCATAGCGCAGTCGGTCAGAACGCAGCGCGAGCCTCTGTGTGGCAAGCCAGTTCGACATCCGCACGTCGTCCGCGCGGTTGGGGATGCGGCCGTGTTCATCGGCGAAGCTGGCCACCTTGGCAAACGTCTCCTCCCACTGGGCGTCACCGGGCGCCCAATCGAATCCACGCAACCGGTCCAGCAGCGTCACTTTGCCGTGATCCAACGTGCCTTGGGCGCGGGCGCGACGCTGGCGGGTCAACCACTGTGTCCGCCACTGTCCGGCCAGTGTGAGGCCCGACATATCGCGCAGGGCGATCTGACGAAATCGCCGCTCCCACGGCCCTTCTGCCACATTGCGCAGCGGGGATTCCAGCTTGCCGAGCATCTGCTGCTGATCCACGTTCAGATGGCCGGCGCGGCGCTGGGCGTGCGCCCACACCAACCAGACATAGGTCTCGGTGTCCAGCGCCGTGTCGCCACGGCGGTCGGCCAGCACCGCCGCACGTTCTGCCCATCGCCGTCCGCGGTGGTTGACAGGGGTGTGTCGAGTCTCAACATCAACGTTCACAGGGTCCACGGGTCTTCCTTTCCGGCAGCGGTGTGCGGCATCGTAGCCAGCCCAGCTGTGGATGAAGGTGCGCAGCGCGAGCCGGCGAACCGGTGACCGCCGCTTCCTCAGACCATGGAGGCTGCTTCGGACAGCGTTACCGGATCACCGGCAGCCCAGGCGATCAACTCGTCGCCGGGCGTGCGCAGCTCGCCAGTGCTTGCCACGCGGCGAGAGGTTTCGTGGATGCCCTGTACGCGCGTTGCGATGTCGACCAGCTCGGCGCCCAGTGCCAGATCGACGTAGTAGATCCGGGCGACTGGCGACGGCTCGTCTTTGGGCACCGACACAACCGCCGCATAGACCTTGGACACCTCGGGCATCTGTTCCCAGAACGACCCGTCCCAGGACAGCATCATGATTGCGTGCGCGTACTGCGCCAACTGAACGCCGATCGCCAGCCACGAGTAGTCGATGGAACTGGAGGTTTTCAGGTCGCCGATGATCAACTCGCCGTGCGGGGTGAGGAACAGAAAGTCGAAGGTGCCGACCATGCCGGTGGCCGGAATGAACACCGTCCGTTCGGTCATGCCGCGCACGAAGTTCAGCCCGTGGCGGCGAACTGCGGCGAAGAGCACGCGGACATAGGGCTTGAACAGTTCCGGCACCTCATCGAACGGGATCACCCCCTCGATGAGGGCTTCCACATAGCCGTGCAGCTTGGTCCCGAAGTCGCTGCCATCGTCACCACCGGCGCGGCGCATCGCTGCGTTGCCGACGGAACTGAGCGCGAGCTTGGAGCCGAAGGTCAGCTCGTTGACGTGATCGGCGCCGCCCAGGTCCAGCCCGTCGAGCAGTTCTGGGTTGCGGGCCAGGCCCAATACGGTGCCACGCAACTGCCACTTCGTCAGTGCAGTGCTGTCGTCGAGCACCTTGGCGTGCGTGGTGGCACGCACAAACGTCTCGGTGCTGCGCAGCCCGTCCAGCCCGGGCACCACGTACTTGCTCATGTCGCGGGTGTACTTCGCCACCCACTTGCCAGGAGGAGGGGGAGCGTCCGGGATCGCGGCTGTCGGCGGCGCGTAGGGGACGCGTGCGACCGCCGGCGGGTCCTCCATGCGGTCGAGCTGCTGGGAGGGTGTGAGTGCTACCGATCCGATGGCGGGCGGGGCAGGCAGGGCAACTGCGGCGGTTCCAATGTTCGCCTGGGCCGAGGGGCCGACGGTTCCGATGGCGTGCGGCGGTGCAGGAACGGGGGATGCAACTGTGCCGATGGGTGGTGCCGGGATGGCGACCGCTGCGGTGTCGGCCTGCGTGGTGACCGCGACGGTGCCGATCGCCGGCGCTGCGGAAGCGACCGGGTGAGGCGCGGGTGCGGGCATCGGCGCAGCGGCTGCCGGCGCGGCGGTCGCTGGAGGTGGGACCAGTGTCAGCGCGGGCGGTGTCGCGCCTGGAAAGACGGGGGTGACTGGCGCAGGACGCGGGGTCAGCACCACGGCGGCAGCTGCTGCGGCCAGCGATGCCGGATCCATTGCCGGTGCACCGGCAAGTGCATGTGGTGACGTCATGGCGCCAAGGTAACGATCACCACCGACGTGTTCGGAGGCCCGAGTTCGACACGCCGACGCGTGCGCTGCGCGGAGAACCAGCAATCGTGCACGAGCGCCCGTTGAGGGCGAACGGATCTCAGGCCGCGACCGAATGGCCGATGCGGGGTGGGATCGTCGAAGCGCCGACGGCGTGAACAGCCTTACGCTGCTTGACGGTGAGTCTGAACGGCAGTACGTCACAGTCGATTCGAGCTGCACCCAGCGCGGCTGCGAAAGCTGCGTCGGCGCGGTCCTGGAGATTCTTCCCACGAACCGCGTCGGGCCAGGCGACCGCGTACGCCGCTGCCACCTCGGACTTGCTGGCGTTTCCCTTGCCCGTGGCCAGCTGCTTGATCAGCTGCGGCGCCACACGGACCACCGGCGCCCCGCCGCGGCACAGCCCTTCCACCACGGCCCACCAGAGGAATCCGCGCCGGGTCAGCGAGCTGTCTTTCTCTTTGACCGAGAACTGCAAGTCTTCGATCACCACGAGCACAGGGTCTGAGTCCAGCACCTGGTTGACGATCCCGTCGGTCAGGTTGCGGTGGCGGTTGACGTGGGCGCCCAGTGCATCGTCCGCGGGGGTTGGGGAGGCGTGCACTGCGGTGAGCAACGCACCGGTGCGAACGTCGAGTGCGGCGATGCCGGTACCGGTGAGCGAAACGTCGAGCCCGATGATGTACCGGCCCCGAGCGGTCGGGTCCAACACGGGCGGCAGGGGCGCGGACATGGCGGCAGTGTGCCACCTGCTCCCCGCTGGGATTGAGCGCGACTCGACTCGGGCGCAGGGCATATCAGCAGCGCGACGGGCGGTTAGCTGAGTCACGGTGTGGCAGCTGACGGTTGTAGCAGGGCCAGAATGTGAGTGACCCAGCTCACAGGATTTCGTAGACAGTTGTCGGACGCCAAACCGATGGCGCAGAACGCATGAACATTTTCGGTTGACGCACCGCTGACCAGCGGAAACTGTCAGCACGGCGTGCAATCACGGCGCTACCTGCAGCGCAGCATCCATGTCGCGAGAAGGGGGAGGGGGTCGTCAATCATGAAGAAATTCACTGAAACACTTTTCGCTACAAAAACGGCATTATTGTCGGATGCGTAAAAGTAGGATTGCCTGATTAATACATATAACTAGATACACTAACTAAAAACATAAACGAGTAAGAGAAACTGCCACTATTCACCGCTCCGATAAACCGCTGTGAGCCACGCCACAGGCCACCGTATAAAGACGGTTACCGTCAGACCCCCTCCCCCCTCTGGCGACATCAACGCAACCGCCCAGCTCACGCCGAGATCACCGAAAACTCTGACACTTTCCGCAGGTCAACGGTGCGCCAACCGGAGAAGTTAGTGCGATCTGCGCCAGTGGAGTGAGCCGATGTCGGCGTTCCGGTGCACTGATCGGCACCGCCCGCGGCGGACTCAAACGTTTGCGCGGGCTGCGATATTCACGCGACGGCCGCGGCTTCGTCGGCGTTCGCAGCAGAGGTGTGTCGGTGTGTTCTCGGCGTGGCGTGCGCAGGACTCGCCTCCGTGCTGCGCGGGTGCGTAGACATTCCCGTGACCAGCGGCGCGGAGATCAGCCGCGCCGGCGCCAGTGAACGGAGAAGTCGATGCCAACTGCTGACCATAAGCAAGTCGTGCGCGCATCCCAGGGTGCGTCGGGGACGCGGAAGCCCCTGCGGTGAGCGCGCTATTGACCGCCCACTGGAACACCGTTACCGGCTCGCTCTGGGTGAAATGCACCAGCAGCGGTGATGTCATCGCCGACGTCAACGGCGTTGTCGATGAGCTGGGCGCGTACGACGCCCTGACTTCGGCGGGATTCTCCCGCCGCGCGAACTGGCTGATCGTTCCGGGGGCGCCGCACCTTCGCAGCCTCGATGTCACTCGCACGGCCTGATCGCCACCTGCCAATCCGCCATATGAACTACTGCAAAGGATTTCGATCATGAGCACGACGCACCGTCAAGCCTCTGGCAGCCGCCGCACGGACGTGTATCCCATCGCAGGTGGGGAAGCCGTCTCTTACTCGCACTGTGAAGTCGATGAAGTTGACCGGGAGGGCTGCCTGCGTATCGCCACCTACGGGGACCCGCCGGCAGGGGAAGGGACGCCGGTATACGTCGTCTGGGCGCCGGGGAGCTGGCAGCGGGCGGAGACGGTCGCCGTCTCTGACGTTTCATCCAAAGCGTCTGACACTTCGAACTGAGGCGCCACTTGGCGAGTGGCAGCACCGGTGCGACACGCCAGTGCTGTCGCTGACAGTGATTGATCTCGCCGTGATCTATTCTCTAAAATAGAGAATCACGAAAGGGTTGCGCCGATGTCACAATCTCCCAACAGACAGTCGTTTGTTGCAGCTGCCTCCAACCGCCGGCTCAATCACCTGCTCCTCTGGGACGCACTGGCTCACCCGCTGACACCCGTGCCGCCCTGGCGCATCGGCGCGGCAGCCGACCAGGAGCGGGTCGAGCACTTCGCCGAGCTGGTTGCCGAATGGGGCTCGAAGGGCAAGCTGTCGTGCGAATGCTGCGGTGAGCGCGACGAAAGCGTCGGGTATACCGGTCACGTGCGAAACGCCGCCGTGCTGTGTGCGTTGTGCGCGTTTGGCGTGGAATGCCAGCGCGGCGTGTGTGCGGACGCCCCGCGGATGGGGGAGCGTCGTGCTCCTGCCCGCCGCCCCCGATTTCGCCGCTAGGTGCTGCGCTGCCGAAAGCAGAACGGTCCGGTCGCCTTCGCAGGCTTCCGGACCGTTCACCGCTGACATCTCAACCGACTCAAGGAGCGAGTCGTCAGTGAGCTTACCCATGGATGCGTGTCGAATTCCAGTGATGTCACGTCCCTGACCTGGTCCGGCTTCTTCGGCGCCGCCTGTTGGCGGCGCATGCGTATTGCGTCGCGCTGTCGGTGCAGGCGGGTAGGGCCGCCACATCGCTTGGGTTCCCGCATCCGGTATCGGCCGTACAGACGCGTCGCGCGACCTGGTTGATCTTCTACTCACCTACCGTCGCGATCCTCGACCGGGGACGACGAAACGGGAGGTCAAGGCCAATGTGCCGTTCGATGTCGGAGGGCGGGCGACGGTGCCCATGCGCCAGCGGTGAACGCCGCCGTGCCTATGCACGTTCGCGGTACGCAGCGCGCAACGCGCAAGCTGCCCGTCGCGCAGCCAATACCGCGGAGTTCACCCGCCGCTTCGTCGAGGTCCAGGAGCAGATGCAGGCCGCGCTTGCTGAGGGTGAGCAAGACCTCGCTGGCGCAGCGGCATTGGATCTGGATCCCGCGGCTGCACCCGCACCCGAAGTAGAGCCCGATCCCGAACCGCCACCGCCGCTGGGCACCGTCGTCGATGCGTTGATCGAGGACCGCTACGGCCGTCCGATAGCCGAGATGTCGGATGAGGACTGCGAACAGGTGCGCGCCTACGCCACCGTCCGTGCACAGTTGTCAGCCGAGGAGACTCGCACGGCCTACGCCGCCATGGCCGGGCTGTCCCCGTACAGCGACAGCCCGCAGCGGCGCGCTTATGAGGCTGCGCTGCAAGAGGAGGGTCGCCATCTCGCTGCGGTCGCCGACGTCACGTTGCACGAGCATTTGCGCCGTGCATTGCCCGACCCCGACGACCGCGACGCTGTCGGGTCCCCGGCTTGGGTCGCGCGCGTAGTCGTGGACGCAGATTTCGCCCACCAGGACGGCACGGTGATGACTGCTCGCGACGTGTACACGCGCATCCGCGATGGGCGCCTCGACCGCGAAGCAGCGGGGCGATTCCAGGCCATGACCCGCACCCTGCTCGACGCACAACAGCTGGTGCGCACCCAGCGGTCCAAGGCGCACGCCGCGGCACTGCGGTCCACGTTGGAGCAGGCGAACCCCGATCTGAGTTTCGGGACAACGGACCTCAGCGAGGGTGCGCAGCCCGTGGTGTGGGGAACCGGGATGACCAAGGCCAAACAGGCGCAGTTCGTCGACTCTGTCCACTCCGCCTACCCGGACCAGCTCGTCGAACGAGCCCGTGACAATGGCCGCCCGCTGCGTGTGCGTGTCACGTCCTCGCGGGCGCATTACCAGCCCAGCGGAGCGCACGAGCGAGTGCCGGCCGCGCACTACCTGGACGCGAGCGACCTAATCGCCGCGGCACGCGCCGTCGATCACGAGACCGATGACGAGACCGATGCTGAGACGCGATCCAGCAGGATTCAGCTGAACGCCGGCTATGCGTCCCGGTATACCGAAGCCCGCTCCGCCCCTCCGTCGCGCGGCGGGGTGCCCGACACCGCCGCCAATCGCGCGGCACTCGAAGCCGCGTTCGCCGCATGGTCGCCATCGCACAATCCATACATGGACAAACGATTTGCCGCCAAGATGGGATCAAGTCCCGAGATCCGGGCGGTCGACGGAATGCTCTTCGTGGTTAGTAAGAAGCGGGTGCCGCCGCTATCGGGGAACCCGGTCGCGGAACTGACCACCAACGGGGCCGACAACGTCACCGTTCACGAGATGGCCCACCGCATCGAGGAGCAGGCACCGGCGATCGCCACTGCGTGCCATGCGTTTCTGGCGCGGCGCACCGCGGGACTGGATCCCACGGTCTACAACACCGGTGTCCGGCGCGGGCGCCGCGCAGTCGAGACGGTGCGCGAGGACTCCTTCGTCGATCCCTACATCGGTCGGGACTACGGGCCCAATCAGCCTCACACCGAGGTCTTTTCGGTGGGAATGGAGGCACTGGCAACCGGGCGTTTCGGAGGTCTGACCGACAACCCGGAATCAGGTTGGGCCGAACAGCAGCGCCGTGCAGATCCCGAGCACCGCCAACTGGTGCTGGCGCTTCTGGCATCGGCGCCGAGGCTGCTGGATTCGCGCGAAGCCGCTCGCTGATCAGCGTATGGCGCCGTCTGGCACCACTTCGGTTTCCAGGATGTCCCAGACCGCAGCTGCGACACTGCCCTGCGGCATCGCCAGGAGCATGGCGACTAGCACTGCCTCGGCGCAGTCGCGGTCTGCCGGCATCTGCGCCCAGACGCCGTAACGGATTTCGTGCTCACCCTTGCGCGCGGTGTCGAGTGTCTGGCGCACGGCGGACACCAGCTCTGCGGGGCCGAACAGCCACCCACCGGCAACGGTCGCGGTGTCCGCGGGCGCGGGGGCGGCACGGCGCCCGCGCCGCGGGACGGACCGAGTCCACGCTGCGGTGCCACGGTCGTCGGTGACGGTGTACACCGCTGTCGCGCTGTGGCGGTTACGGCGTCGTCCGTGGTTGTCGTCACTCATCGTGTCTCCTTGCTGGGCCGTTTCACACGCCGGGCCAAGGTTTCGTCATCACTTGGGGGTGAGGCTCCTGAACTCTTGCGTCGCCGTTTGCGTGGTGTCGGCGTTGGACGATCCTTGGCCGGGGTCTTGGGCGGTCGCCCGCCGCCGGCTCCGCGGCCGGGGCGGTGGTCGAACCAGTCGCGGACGGCGAGGGCGTCGAAGACAGGGGAGTTGCCGACGCGATCAATTGGGGCGGGGAAGTCGTGGGCTTTGGCGGTGCCGTTGCGTCTGGCGATGGCTGCCTGGCCGTTATAGGTGCGCACCGTCGATGTGCTGAGTCCGTAGAGAGCCGCGATGTCGGCCAGTGACAGGCGGTCGTGCTGTGCGAGCGTCGCGTGCATCGGCTCCTGCACGGCTGGACTCCTCTCGCGCACTAAAACATGACTACAACTATTGTAGCGAAGTTTTGCGAGCGCTGCCTGCAGCTGCGGGTTCCGGCCGGTAGCGAAGCGTCACCGGTGGCGTAGGCGCGGAAGTGTCGCGTGCGGCGTTACCGTTAACTGCGACATATCTTCCCGGGGTGTTTATCCAGAGATTATCGGTCGGAAAAGCGGAGGGATATTCCACGTGAGTCGCAGAATGCGGGAAGAACTTATTGACGACCTCGACGACACCCTGCCGGCAGACGAGACCGTGGAGTTCGCGATGGACGGGATCGCCTACCAGATCGATCTTGCGGCGCCCAACGCAGCGACCATGCGCGAGCAGATGGCGATCTACATCAGAGCTGGCCGACGCGCGGTGGCCCGGCGCCCGCGCAACGTCGTTGACCCGTCACTGGTGCGGGCGTGGGCGCGGGCGCGGGGAATACCTGTCGGCAGTCGCGGCCGCGTGCCCGCCGCGGTGATCGTGCAGTACCTGGCCGAGGAACGCGGGTCTCGGATCAACGGCGCTACGTCACAGTGATTTTGGTCAGGCCCCGGCTGACCGTCGCGGCCTCAGTCGCCGATGTCTGAATCGGCGGACCGTTGCCTACGCCCTACCCGCCGCGGTACCGGTCCGCGGTGTGCGGCGATGTGGCGCTTGCTGTACAGGTCGGCGATGTGTTTCGGGGTGTTGGGGAGGTCGCCGGCCAGCCACCGCACGTAGTCGCCGGTGCCATCAGTCGGTGCGAAAGTGTCAAGCAGCGTGAGAATCGCCTCGTAGTGTGGCCGCACTGCGGGATTGAGTGTTTTGCCGGGAAGGCAGTTGTCTTCGACCATGCGTGTGAGGTAAGGCAGGCACAAGGGTAGCGCTGTGGCTGCCAGGTCCATGGTTTTCGCGCCAGGGGGCCGCTTGCCGGGAGTGCCGGATCGACCTGCAATTTCGAGGAGCATGGTGATGAGTCGTTCAGCGTCGTCGACCTCGACCAGGTATGGATTGCGGTCCTGATGGACCTGTCTGAAAAGGAGATTCGAGGGCCCCGCCTTCTTGGGCGGGGTGAAGCGCTCATTGGAAACCACCTGGACCGCGGTACCGGACGGCCAACCGAGAACAGACTCAACTTTGGCCAGCGTCTCCAGCTTGTAGTTGGTGCGTTTGCCGGTCTCGAGGTCGGAGACCACCCGCAGCGCCACACCGCATTGCGCGGCGAACCGATCGGCATTGGCGAAACCTTGCTCGATGCGGGTTGCGCGGATCAGTGTTCCCAGTCTTTTCCAGCCGTCTAAAGCCGTTTTGGCTGATTTAACCATGGTTTATGTCCACTTTCTGCGGCTGTTTTTCCTCCCCGACCGATAAAGAAACCTACGGCATCGAAAACACGAACGCAGCACCTTAGCCCCTAATGGCATGTCCGCTCCGCGTGCTAAGGAGCAGCTGAAACGAGGACGGACGGCGACGGCTGCTCCTGGCGCCTCCATCAATGCGCACGCGCCGCGAACCGGCACCGCACTCGGCGTCGGGTAGATCCTCCAGACATGACACAGCCGACCTCGGTTCTCAGCGACACCACGTTCGTCGCGGTGAATGTGCACGCCCGCGACACCGCCTTTCAGTGCAAACTCCATGCCCACACTCCGGTGGTGGCACTACTGCCGCAGCTGCGCGACAAGTTGCGTGACATCGTCAAGACCGGACCCAGTGCCGACTACCTGACAGACACGCGCGTCGAGTGGGCACTGGAGGCCGGGCCGATCCGCGACCGACTCGACCCGGAAGCAACCCTGGACCAGGCCGGGATCGTCCCCGGCTCAGACCTGTACCTGACCCGCCGCACACGTACCGAGTCATACCCCGTTCTGCGCGACGACCTCGCCGACGGGACCGCCGAGGTGTCCAAGCGAATGTTCGCCGTCCTCGACGGGCGTGACACACGCCGACTCGGGGTGTTCACCCTCCCGCTGGCCGTCGCCGCGGTGTCGGTGATCGGGATCTGTGACGTGCTCACGTCGGGGGAAAGCGCCCGTTGGATCGTCTGTGC
The DNA here is from genome assembly GCF_000612725.1 of Mycolicibacterium austroafricanum. Taxonomy (GTDB): domain Bacteria; phylum Actinomycetota; class Actinomycetes; order Mycobacteriales; family Mycobacteriaceae; genus Mycobacterium; species Mycobacterium austroafricanum. The sequence goes on along the minus strand of NZ_HG964463.1, from coordinate 7,596 downwards.
CGCACTGGCCGCACTGGTGGCGATGTGCGCCTCGGTCGCCGCGGTGCTCACCCACACCCGAACCACCTACGGCGATGTCTCCGCGGGGTTGTGTGTCGCCGCCTACATCGCAGCGGGTTCGTCGGCCCTGCTGGCGGTTCCGCGGGATCTCGGTATCTGGCACCTCACGACAGTCGCTGCTGCCCTCGGGACGCTGGCGGTGCTGCTGTCCTCGATCACCGGAAACCGTCCGGCCGGGCTGCATGTCGGGGTTGGCGCCGTCGCGCTCTATGCGGTCCTGGTCGGCCTCCTGCACATGGTGTTGGCGGTGTCCCCGCAGGCTGTGGCCGCGCAGTTGGCGTTCACCAGCCTTCTGGTGATCCTGTGGTGCACCCAGACGTCGCGGCTGGTGGGTCGGGTGCGGGTGAACTACCTCCCGACGACCGGCGAGCCGCTGCTGCGCCGCAACGACATGTCGGTGGCTGCGGTCTCGCGGCGGTCCACCTCGGCCTCGGCGATCGAATCGATGCTCAATCAGGAGGCACGAGTCATCGAGACGCTGAACGCGCTGATCGGCATGGTCAGCGCCGCCGGTTTGTCGCTGGTCGCCGCCGCGGCGGCGGGCGGCTACTTCACCGCGAGTTACGAGTGGCACATGTTCGCGCTGGTGGCTACCGCATCTGTCGTGGTGGTCGCGGTGGGGCGTGGCCTGGTGGTGCGCGCAGCGGCGCTGCCGTTGATGATCACTGGTCCGTTGGCCTGGACCGCATATCTGATCGGCCGTTCGCTGTCGGCCACGCCGGCCGACACCGCCGTGCTGCTGGCCGGCTCGATCCCGTTGTTGGTAGGCCTGCTGTTCTCGGCGATCTGGGCGATCCGCGCTCAGACACTGCACTCGCCGCTGAGCAAGCGACGACTGGAGATTCTGGCCACGCTGGCGGTGGTGACGGTGTTCCCGCTGCTGGTGCTCATCATGGACGGCTGGTCGAAGGTGCGGAACCGATGAGCGCCCGCATCTTCGGGATCGGTCGGCGGGTGCTGCACGCAGCGGCGGTTGCGTCCATCGTCGCCTTGCTGACACCCGTCCCGCCGGCCTCGGCGTTGGCGCCCTACGTCTATGACCCGGCTGTCGACATCGCCCCTGCCGATACGCCGCCCGGCCCCGAGTTTCCGATGAAGCAGACCGCACTGTGCGCGACATCGGGACGGCTGGAAGGCAGCCAGTTCGACTCCGTGCCGCTCAACACGGTGTGGGGTGTCAAGAAATTGCACGGCTTCGCCACCGGCAAAGGGCAGACAGTCGCGGTGATCGACTCGGGAGTCAACCGCAACGACCGGTTGCCGCAGCTGCTCGGCGGCGGCGACTACATCGAGGGACGTGATGGACTGTTCGACTGCGACCACCACGGAACGCTGATCGCCGGGCTCATCGCGGCTCGGCCGTCGCCGGATGACGGGTTCGTGGGCCTGGCGCCCGATGCCACCATCGTCTCGATCCGCCAGACTTCGGCGGCGTATCAAGTCGACGCCGCGCGCACCGGAAACGCACGCGAAGCCCAGGCGGCATCCAACCTGACCACGCTGGCCCGTTCGATCGTGCACGCCGCCAACCTCAACGCCGACGTCATCAACATCTCGGTGACCGCATGTGTCAAACCCAATGACCCGGTGGATCTCCACCCATTGGCCGGCGCGCTGTACTACGCCGCGGTGGTCAAGGACGTCGTGATCGTCACCGCGGCGGGCAACGTCGGTGGTGACTGCGCCGCCAACCCCGACGCCTCACCGGCTGATCCGGCCGATACCCGCGGGTGGGGCCAGGTCGAGTCGATCTCGCTGCCGTCGCTGTTTGAGCAGTTCGTGCTCAGCGTTGGCGGCACGACCCTGACCGGTGACCCGTATGTGCGGTCCATGTCGGGGCCGTGGGTGAGCGTGGCAGCCCCGGCGATCAACGTGGTCAGCCTCGATCCGGCCAAGATCGACGGTTCGCTGATCAACGCACAGCAGACCGAGAAGGGAATCGAGCCGATAGCCGGGACCAGCTTCGCCTCGGCCTACGTGGCAGGTCTGGCCGCGCTGATCCGTGAGCGCCATCCCGAGCTGACCTCCCACCAGGTCATCGAGCGCATCAAGCGCACCGCCCACTCCCCGTCGCAGGCGATGAGTTCGCTGATGGGAGCGGGCGTTGTCGATCCCAATGCTGCGCTGACGGCCCCGATCGACGATCAGATCCCGATGGTGGCCGATGGTGTTCCGCCCATCGCGGCGATTCCCGGTGCGCCCCCGCCGCCGGCGGACAACCTGGGCCGTGACATCGCGCTGGCCGCGATGTGTGTTCTCGGCGGGGTCATCTTCGTCGTCGTGGTGGTCGCCCTGGCACGTGGCGGAAACCGCCGAGAGGAGAACCGGTGATGGCACTGCGACGTAGACATGGGCGCGCCGAGGAATCCGGCGCTGTGGCCAGCGTGCCGCAGCGGACGACGCGCACTGCCGAACCGGCGCGTGAGCTGCTGACGTTGACCCCACGTACCGGGCTGATGGCCTCGGCGGCGTCGACGGCCGCCGTCCTGGGCACCGCGGGAATGCATCCGGGAATTGGTGCGGCAGCTGCCGCAGCGATCGTAGCGGCGATCGGCGGCAAGGTGCGTGGTCGCACCGTGGGTCAGTGGACGGCGATGCGTCTGTCGCAGCGTCGGCTACCCGATCAGGCGGCGCTGTTTTCCCGCGACGGCGTGGGAGTCGTCTTCGACGGGCGCACGGCCACTGCGCTGGTGGAGATCACCCCGCGTCCGTGGCAGGTCACCGATGTCAGCGCCACCGGCGTGAGCAAGGCGCCGATGATCTCGGCGGATGTGCTGCGCCGTCAGCTTCGCCAGTTCGACATCGGTCTGTCCCGCATCGACGTGATTTGCGTGGGGTACAAGTTCGCCGACCGCGATACGGCCGCGGGGGTGCTCGACACCCTTATCGGTCCGGTATCGGTGCCGCTGGGCGGGACCACGGTGATCGCCGTGTCACTCGACCTTGACGCCGACATCCTGGGCCCGGCGTACTCGCGGGCGCGGCGGGCCTCGTTGCCCGACGGTCTGTGCCAGACGCTGACCATCGCCAGCACCCGTGTCTGTCACTCGCTGGCTGAGCAGGGTTTCGGCGGCCGGCTGATGAGCGCTCAGCAGGTGCGCGACTTCCACGACACGGTGCTGGCCCAGGTGTCACGTCCCCTCGCGGAACCGAAGTGGCGCAACTGCGGGCCCACATCGGGGGTTCACACGCGCACCTTCGTTCCCGCTCGCGGGCACTGGAACGCTGAGTCGGCCGGCAGTTGGAACCATCTGCAGGCACACCGCCAGTACACGACGCTGACACTGACCCCACAGGGCTCCGGTCTCGCCAAAGCTCAGCCACTGGTCAGTTACCTGGTGCGTGGCGGTGATGCGCTGTCCAAAGCGGAGAGCTACGGATTGCGGGTGGCCGGCGGCCAGCAGGTTCCCGGCGTGAGTCGCGCGCTGCCGTGCGCAACGCAGACGCCGCTGCGCTCGACGGGGGTTCTCATCGACGATCACCGGCTCCTGGGCTTCGGCATCCCGGCCGGCGGGGCTGGCTTGTTCGTCGGAACCCGTGCCGACAAGACACGGGTGTTCGTCGCGGTCTCCCCGGCCGACGAGCCGCTGTGGTTGGCCGGCCCGACACTGTTCGCACTGCAGATGGTGGGTCGGTTGTCGACACAGGAGCACCGCATCGCGGTGATGATCGACGATCCGCAGTGGCAGCGGATGGTGACCCACCGAGCTACATCGACGTTGTCGTTCGGCGATGTGGAGACCGCACCGGCCGATGTGGTTGTGTGCACCCCCGAGTGGTGGGAGCGCCACCGCAGTCTGGCCGCGGGCAAGGCAGTGCTGTTGGTGACCGCCGGCGCCGCCGGGCGCGGTGCAACCAACAGCCTGACCGTGGACACCTCGGCTGGTCGCTCCGAGGTGATCGTGACTGCCGACGCGCAGACCTCGCGGGTGTTGTGGGAGCTGACACCGATCGAGCGGCGGACGTTGATCGGTGAGGACGTCAACGCCGATGGCACCGTGGCGGCCCCGATCGAGGGTGTCGACCTGCGACTGGGCGAAGTGGTCGCCCTGCCGGGGCGGGCCGCCGGGGCTCCGAAGGTGCGTCAGGCGCCCGCTCCAGCCGTGGCGACGCCAGGCTTGGCCACTCCCGACACCACCGCAGCGCCCGCAGCGGTGCCGCGCCGACCCGCTGTCGCGCAGGTGACACCGCTGCGTCCGCCGACGGCGAACCCGCAGCTGCCGCCGATGGACCCCGTGCCGCCGACGGCGAACCCGCAGCTGCCGCCGATGGACCCCGTGCCGCCGACTCGTCCTGGCCCAGGCCCGCGGCGGTCCGGGCCCGCGTCGTCTCCGGTGGCGCCGCTACAGGTTCCGCAGAGGGGACGGCAGGCCAACTTGCCTCCGCGGGCGGTCCTGGGACCACCTCCGGAGCCGCAGCCCCAGCCCCCGCGCCGGCAGAAGTCGCGACCTGACCGTCCGCCGGCTGCGCCGCCGCAGCCGTTACCGCAGGTCGAGATTCCCAGCGAGGACGTGACACCGCCCGGACGCCACCACCGCCGCGACGATGGCAATCGTCGATGACCCCCGAATCCGACCGGGACACCAGCGGTTTCGCTCGAGCCTCGCATCAGTCCCAGGCGCTGTGCCTGGGATGTCTGGCAGCGGCGGGACTACTCGCTCCGGTGGCCACCCTGGGCTTCGGCGCCGACGCCCCTGTGCGAACCGCGGTGAGCTGGGTGGCCGCAGTTGGTGGTCTGGGACTGATGTACCGCGCTCGGCGGCATTGGAAAGCCCATGAGCGTATGCGCGCCGCTGCAGGAGGCGCGGTCGACGTCTTTGCCGGCCTGGCAATGGACGCCGGCCACGGACGCGAGGCGTTCACCGGACCCGGACTGGACACGTCGAATCCGTCGGTCATGCGGCTGCTGCGGATCGCCCACTCGATCAGCGAGACGTTGGTGCCAGTCGTCGGCGAGTTCGCTTTCGAGGGCGACGACCCTGCTCGCGGCGAGTTGACGGCCTACGGGCTGCGCTCACTGCAGCCGGGCTTTTTCGCGACTGAGGCGACCAAGAGCCGCATCAACGACGCGCTGGCCACCCCGTTCGGCGATGGTTGGCGTATCGACTTCGACAGCCAGCTCGACACTCTGGTCGCAACCAGGGGCGCTGCGGTCCCGTCGTTGGTGATGCCTGAGATGTGGCCGGTCGTGCAGACCCGTGAAGAGGCTGCGCGAAACTTCCCCCGACTGTCGATCGCCATCGGGATGGGGGAGAACGGCCCGATCAGGATCAAACCCAAAGACGTTCCACACCGCGAAGTGGTCGGCGCAACCGGCGGCGGCAAGTCCGTGGCGGTCAGAGCCGAGCTGATGCAGTATTTCGCAGCCGGGTACCGGGTGTTCGCTGTCGATGGGAAAGGCACGGACTACAGCCCGTTTATGAAGTTCCCCAACGTCTCTGCGGTGTCGTCGAACCTCCACGAGCACGTCCTGGTGATTCACCTTGTGTGGCTGATTCTCAAGCAGCGGCAGCGCCGCGGAACGGAGATGAGCAAGCGCGGCGACACGTCCTGGCGGGAGACGATGACGCCGATCCTGCTGGTACTCGACGAGTTCGCGTCGGTGCGCGCCAATATGAAAGCGCTGTTCAAGCCCAGGGAAATTCAGCTCATCGAACGTGACATGGTGGATCTGCTCAAAGTGGGCCGGGAGTTCCGGGTCAACGCCATTCTTGCTACCCAGGACATGAAAGCCGACACCGTGCCGAGCGACTGGCTCGACATGTTCAAGGTGGTGCAGTCGCTCGGTAAGCCGGGGCCGATGGTGGTGCGCAAAGCATTTCCTGAGCAGATTCAAGGTGAGGTGGCGCGCTTGGGTGGGACCATCTCTCCCAAGACCCCGGGCCGGGCACTGGTGACTGTGGCCGACGACTCCGGCAGGGTTTCCGCTCAGATCTACCAGTCGTACTGGTCGTACTCGCCAGCTGAAACGATCTCAGACAACCTCCCTCCGGGCGTCCGCCCGAACTGGGAGCAGTTCAAACGGGAAGTGTCCGACCGGATTCCGCGGCTCTACCCGCGGCTGTGGGCCTCGCTGGAGTACCCGATGCCGGTGGACCCCGCGGAGAAAGACCCCTACGAGGAGTACCGCGATGACGGCTGGGTCGACCTGGCCAAGATGGCGGTTGCCGACATTCACCGGCTCACGCCGATCAACCTCGAGGACGCCGCCACGCTGAACTACATCCCGGCGAACGCGGCCAACGACCCGTTGTCCGAGACCTACCGCGGGGTAGAGCCAATGGGTGGGTCCTCAACGGTGATCTCGGACTGGTGATCTCGGGCTGCGGCTGACTGCCAGAGCAGCGCCTGGATGGCCACCACGTTGAAAAGGGCCGCCGGTGTGCGGACGCCCGGTGCAGCTCTCAGCTCGTGATCGTGAGGACCAGCCGGCCGATCTGCGTCGCGGAGCCTGGATTGCGACGTGCAATCTCGACGAACACGATGAGGTCAGAGAACGTTCGGTTCTCTCTGTCAAGTGCCAGGTCCGGTTCTTTGGTGTGAATCCACGAGGCGATGTCGGCCGTCGACGTCCCCTCGGGGAAGTGTTCGAGGTGGTCGGCCCTAAAATTCTTCGAGTTGGCGCCACGCCAAAGCTGTACAAGTTCAGACACGGCCGAAGCATCCCATCCAGGCAGCTGAGTGCCGAATCCGGCGAGGGCCGCGGCTGCGTCCTTCGGCAGCATCCTCGCCGGGGTCACCGGTCGATACCGCTCTTGAATTTCACCTGCGCCATCACGCACTCCGCGGGCAGGATGTCGTCGCGTACACCGAGGTAGACGGGCTGGTACAGCGCCGGGGCGGCGTAGAGGTAGCGGACCTCGACGACGGCGCCGACCGGCGGCACGTTGTGGTTGGCGGGGATGGTGACGTTGCCGACGAAGGTCAGGCCGTCGTTGCCGTGCAGGCTCAGGCCCACGCTGCGCTGGGTGTTGACCGCGGTCACCAGGGCGCTCAGCGTCTCGACGAACTTGAACTTGAGCTGCGGGCCGCCGCTGTTGGGCCGCCCCGGCGAATACGGTGCATCCAGGCGCTTGAACACCACGCCCTCGGCCTTGGCGTCCCGCAGCTCGGCCAGCTTCCGGCGCTTGTCACTCTGGGAGGTCCAGTTGTGGGTCGGCGCGATCGCGTCATCGCGGTTCAGGGCGATCAGATCGAGCAGGATGCGGTAGCGCTCGCGGTAGGGCTTGTCGCGCAGGTCATTGCCTGCGTACTCGAACATGTCGAAGGCGTACAGCACATCGCCGATGATCTCCCCGTCAAGGATGAAGTCACCGTCGATGGACCCAGCTGCACGGGCCACCGCTGCGGACACCCCTACCACCAGGCCCAACTTGTTGATGGCCTCGACGGTGTCGCCGGTCTTGCGAATCATCATGCGGCTAGTTGACTGAACTTCGGCGAGCCTCTCGAACCGAACGGGGGCGCGGACGGAGGATCGCGCTGTGACGGTGTTGGGGCGAGTCGAGGTGGCGCCGAGCGGGTCGCCGTGGCGGG
>NZ_HG964462.1 GCF_000612725.1 Mycolicibacterium austroafricanum | reverse complement strand
CCCGATCACACTCACGATCGCCGCACCCGGGACCAGACTCTGCACCTGCGCGTCATCCGTCACGCTCACAGAAATACCGCGCGCGACGCCGCCCTCGGTCGTGCTGAACGTGACCGCCTTGATCGCCTCTTCGTACTGATCCAACGACGCCACACCCGACAACGTCAACGTGCGCGTGGCCGCATCCCAGCTTGCGGTGATCGGATTCCCCGCCGGCGCCGTGTAGGAAAGGACGTCACCGTCCTGATACGCCGACGCAATCACAATGGTGGCCTCGGACAGGTTCTCGGAGTCCAGATCACCCAACGTCACCGACGACACAACCTTCACCGGGGACCCACCCAGCTTGAAAATCGGCAACCCGAACACCGTCACCGTCGGCGGCAACCCGATGACGGACACCACGGCGGCGCCCGGCACCAGACTCTGCACGCCGGCCTCATCGGTCACACTGAAGGAAATGCCGCGCGACAGCCCGCCCTCGGCCGCCGAGAAAGAAACCGCCTTGATGGCTTCTTCGTACTGGTCCAACGTCGCCACACCGGAGAGCGTCAACGTGCGCGTGGCCGCATCCCAGCTTGCGGTGATCGGATTCCCCGACGGCGCCGTGTAGGAAAGGACGTCACCGTCCTGATACGCGGTCGCGATCACAATGGTGGCCTCGGACAGGTTCTCCGAGTCCAGATCACCCAACGTCACCGACGACACGACCTTCACCGGGGCGCCGCCCAGCTTGAAGATCGGGATGCCAAAGACCGTCACCGTCGGCGGCAACCCGATGACATTCACGATCGCCGCACCTGGGACCAGACTCTGGACACCGGCATCGTCAGTGACACTGAAGGAAATGCCGCGCGACAGCCCGCCCTCGGCCGCCGAGAAAGAAACCGCCTTGATGGCTTCTTCGTACTGGTCCAACGTCGCCACACCGGAGAGCGTCAACGTGCGCGTGGCCGCGTCCCAGCTTGCGGTGATCGGATTCCCCGACGGCGCCGTGTAGGAAAGGACGTCACCGTCCTGATACGCGGTCGCGATCACAATGGTGGCCTCGGACAGGTTCTCCGAATCCAGATCACCCAACGTCACCGACGACACGACCTTCACCGGGGACCCGCCCAGCTTGAAAATCGGGATGCCAAAGACCGTCACCGTCGGCGGAAGACCGATCACGGACACCACGGCGGCGCCGGGCACCAAACTCTGCACGCCGGCCTCATCAGTGACACTGAAAGAAATCCCGCGCGACAGCCCACCCTCAGTCGCACTGAAGGTGACCGCCTTGATCGCCTCCTCGTACTGGTCGAGTGTCGCCACACCCGACAACGTCAGGGTTCTGGTGGCCGCGTCCCAGGACGCGGTGATCGGATTCCCCGACGGCGCGGTGTAACTCAGCACATCGCCGTCCTGATACGCGGTCGCGATCACAATGGTGGCCTCGGACAGGTTCTCCGAGTCCAGATCACCCAACGTCACCGACGACACGACCTTCACCGGGGACCCACCCAGCTTGAAGATCGGGATGCCAAAGACCGTCACCGTCGGCGGAAGACCGATCACGGACACCACGGCGGCGCCGGGCACCAAACTCTGCACGCCGGCATCGTCAGTGACGCTGAAAGAAATCCCGCGCGACAGCCCACCCTCAGTCGCACTGAAGGTGACCGCCTTGATCGCCTCCTCGTACTGGTCGAGTGTCGCCACACCCGACAACGTCAGGGTTCTGGTGGCCGCGTCCCAGCTCGCGGTGATCGGATTCCCCGACGGCGCCGTGTAGGAAAGGACGTCACCGTCCTGATACGCGGTCGCGATCACAATGGTGGCCTCGGACAGGTTCTCCGAATCCAGATCACCCAACGTCACCGACGACACGACCTTCACCGGGGCGCCGCCCAGCTTGAAGATCGGGATCCCGAAGACCGTCACCGTCGGCGGCAACCCGATCACGGACACCACGGCGGCACCTGGGACCAGACTCTGCACGCCGGCATCATCAGTGACACTGAAAGAAATCCCGCGCGACAGCCCACCCTCAGTCGCACTGAAGGTGACCGCCTTGATCGCCTCCTCGTACTGGTCCAACGACGCCACACCGGAGAGCGTCAACGTGCGCGTGGCCGCGTCCCAGCTTGCGGTGATCGGATTCCCCGACGGCGCCGTGTAGGAAAGGACGTCACCCTCCTGATACGCGGTCGCGATCATAATGGTGGCCTCGGACAGGTTCTCCGAATCCAGATCACCCAACGTCACCGACGACACGACCTTCACCGGGGACCCGCCCAGCTTGAAGATCGGCAACCCGAACACCGTCACCGTGGGCGGCAACCCGATCACAGTCACAATCGCCGCACCTGGAACCAGACTCTGGACACCGGTCTCGTCGGTGACGGAGATCGACACGCCGCGAGGCAGTCCGCCCTTGGTCGTGGAAAATGTTACGGCGAGCAGCGCCTGTTCATACTGTTCGGCTGTCGCCAGCCCGGACAGTGTCAAGGTCTTGGTCGTCACATCCCACGTTGCCGTTATCGGACTTCCATCCGGTGCAACGTAATTCAATACGTCGCCGTCCTGTCCTGCGGTCGAGATCCTGATTGTGGCTTGGGAGATCTGATCCGAGTCCGCATCGGCGATGATCGCAGAGGACAGCACCTTGACCGGCGAGTCTCCCAGCTTGAAGATCGGCAGTCCGGCGGTGACCACCGTGGGCGGCAACTGAACGAGGGGGTCGATCGTGACGGGGATGGTGACGGTGATGTTGTCTCGCTGCGCAAGGCCGAAAAGCCTTGCGACACCGTGCAGGAGCTTCTGGAAGGATCCCAACGCGCCGGTGAGGTGTTCCGAGTCGTCCCTGATGACGACCTGGAAGGTGTCCTGCAACGGCTCACCGGTGACGATGGTGGTCGGTGTGTAGATGAAATTGCCGGTGATCACATCTCGGACCACGACCCCGTGAGTCGGCTGGATTATCTCGTAGGTCAGCGGATCACCATTGGGGTCTGTCGCGTTCAGATCGATGAACAACTGACCCGTGAAGATCTGCTCAACCGTGATGGGACCGTATACGGGTGTCTTGTTGAAGAACGTGTGGGTGATCTGGCGACGTACCCATGCCAGCAACGCATCGAACCACGGCACCTGTGCCGGCGCATCCGGGCTGGCGAACGGGGACACCACGGTGGACACCAGCGCGGTGACGATGTCGACGGTCTCGACGCTCTCGGACGGAGTAGCGGAGGCCCGTTCCACCGGTTCGGTCGTGGTGTTCACCACGTCCACGACGGCCACGTCGCCCTGAGGATGGGCATCATCGAGGGCAGGGCCTTCCTCCGCCCCGTCGTCCTCGGGCGTGCTGACCACCGTCTCGTCGGGTGAGGAATCGACCTGCTCGGAGTCCGGCGCTGTCACATCGGGATCGGCAGCCTGCTGCTCGTCGGGCGTGCTGTCCGATCCGCCCGGTGATTCACCGGATCCGCCTGAGGACCCAGGCAGCTCTTCGTCGGAATCGACGTCCGTGTCCTCGTTTGCGGACGGGTCGGCTTCCTCCGGAGCAAGGTCCTCGCCGACCTCTTCATCATCGACATCGTCTGCGGTACCGGGTTCCTCGTCATTGTCGACCCCGGTCTGATCGGTCGCGTCGACCTGCGGCGAGCTCGGCGGTGCTGCGGAGTCGTCGGCTTGGGACTCGGACACCGACGAGTCCGTGTCACTGTCTGCGTATGCAACTCCAGCGTTCGCGACGGCCAACCCCACACCGAGCGACACCGCCAGGGCGCCAACGCGGCCGATGTGAAGGGTGTACTTCGAGGTTCCCTTGCGGGCGTGCTTGCCGGACCGCCCCTGCGCTGTCAGCTCCAGAAGGTCTTTCGCCGCCCAGAAGCCGGCTTCAGGAACCACGCCCTGCCGCTGGGCGCGATGACGAGCCGGGGTTGCACACATACGTAGTCCTCCGTCTTACTCAGAACGCTGTCCCCCTGCGATATTCAGTTGTCACGGCCACGCGGACCGCGGTGTGCACCGTCAGGCAGTACCGGGGCCGCCGCCGCGACGACCCGGTCCAGACGTGACGCAGGTGATCACCACACCGACAGTGTCAGCAGACCAGCCGAGCTCCGGACCCCGGCATCGTCGGTGACTCTGATCGCCAACGTCCTTGTGGTCCAAGCGCCGCCGGTCGCGGTGAAAGTGATCTCCTTGAGAGCCGCCTCGTACTGCGCCTTGGTCGCCGTACCTGTCAGCGTCAGTGTCCTGCTGCCCGCGTCATAGCTACCGCTGATCGGCACGCCGGCCAATCCGTTGAACTGCAGCACGTCTCCGGAGCGGCCGAACAACGTGACCTCCACCGTGGCGCTGGTCAGGTAGTCCGAGTCGGCGTCGACGATGTCGACCGCTGCGACGGGTTTGACCGGCTGATTTCCGATCGTGTAGGACCGTCCCCCGAAGGGGGTCACCAGAGGCGGCAGGGGGTTTCTGGCGCCGGCGAGAACGAGACCGGAGGTCAGGCTCTGCACACCGGTGTCGTCGGTGACATCGATGGTGATGGTGCGCACGATGCCCACACCCTGAGTCGCCGAGAACGTCACCGCCTTGAGCGCCTCCTCGTACTGCGCCTTGGTCGCCACCCCCGACAACGTCAACGTCCGAGCACCGGCATCCCACGTCGCCGTGATCGGATTACCCGACGGCGCAACATAACCCAACGCATCACCGGACTGCGCCAACAGCGCGATCCTCAGCACCGCCTCCGACAGAGAGTCCGAATCACCATCGGCGATGTCGACCGCCGACACCAGCTTCACCGGCGTCGAACCAAGCGTATAGGTCGGGGCGCCCACCGGGGTGACCAGCGGCGGCAGCGACCATCTCGCGCCCGCGAGAACGAGGCCGGAGGTCAGGCTCTGCACACCGGTGTCGTCGGTGACATCGATGGTGATGGTGCGCACGATGCCCACACCCTGAGTCGCCGAGAACGTCACCGCCTTGAGCGCCTCCTCGTACTGCGCCTTGGTCGCCACCCCCGACAACGTCAACGTCCGAGCACCGGCATCCCACGTCGCCGTGATCGGATTACCCGACGGCGCAACATAACCCAACGCATCACCGGACTGCGCCAACAGCGCGATCCTCAGCACCGCCTCCGACAGAAAGTCCGAATCACCATCGGCGATGTCGACCGCCGACACCAGCTTCACCGGCGTCGAACCAAGCGTGTAGGTCGGGGCGCCCACCGGGGTGACCAGCGGCGGCAACTGCGTCGCCAACCACACTCCGACCGTCACGAGTCCGGGGGCGATGTTCTCCACACCGTCCGCGTCGGTGACCGAGATCGTTACGCCGCGGACCAGCAGCGCACCCTGGGTCGCCGAGAAGGTCACCGCTTTGAGCGCCTCCTCGTACTGCGCCTTGGTCGCCACCCCCGACAACGTCAACGTCCGAGCACCGGCATCCCACGTCGCCGTGATCGGATTTCCGGACGGCGCAACATAACCCAACACGTCACCGGACTGCGCCAACGTCGCGATCTTGAGGATCGCCTCCGACAGGTAGTCCGAGTCCCCGTCAGCGATATCCACCGCCGACACCAGCTTGACCGGATCATCGCCCAGCGTGTATCCCAAGCCGGGCACCGGCGTCACCAACGGCGGCAGGGCCAGCGCCGGCCAGACTCCGACGGTCACAAGTCCGGGAGCGATGTTCTCCACACCATCGGCATCGGTGGCCGACATCGTCACGCCTCGGACCAGCAGCGCACCCTCGGTCGCCGAGAACGTGACCGCCATGAGCGCTTCCTCATACTGCGCCTTGGTCGCCACCCCCGACAAGGTCAGGGTCTTCGCACCCGCATCCCATGTCGCCGTGATCGGATTGTCCGACGGTGCAACATAACTCAACACGTCACCGGACTGCGCCAGCGTGGCGATCTTCAACACCAGCTTCGACAGGTAGTCCGAGTCTCCGTCGGCGATGTCGACCGCCGACACCAGCTTGACCGGATCGTCACCGATCGTGTAGCCCAGACCCGGGAGCGGAGTCACCAACGGCGGGAGCTTGATCGCGGGCCATACCCCGACGGCGACGAAGCCAGGTGCGATGTTGTCGACGCCGTGTTCATCGGTGGCCGACAGCGTCACGCCGCGCACCAGTAACGCACCATCGGTGGCCGAGAAGGTCACCGCCTCGATGGCCTGTTGGTATTGCGCCGTGGTTGCCACACCGCTGAGCGTGAGCGTCATCGTCTGCGCATCCCACGTCGCGGTGATCGGATTGCCCTGGGGAGCAACGTACTCCAGCAGATCACCGTCTTGACCCAGAGTCGCGATTTTGATGACGACCTGGGACAGCTCGTCCGAATCCCCGTCGGCAACCAGAACCGAGGACACCAGCTTCACCGGGTCGCCGCCGAGCGTGTAGCCCGGGCCCGCGATGGGGGTGATCAGTGGTGGGAGCTGGATGACTGGGTCGACGAACACCGGGACCGTGACCGTGACGTTGTCGGCCTGTGCGAGCCCGAACAGCCTGGCGACACCGTGAAGCAGTTTCTGGATGCTGCCCAAGGTGCCCGACAGGTGTTCGGAGTCGTCGCGGATGACGACCTGGAAGCTGTCCACCAAGGGGTCGCCGGCCACGAGTTCGTCAGGGGTGTACACGAAGCGGCCGGTGATGAGATCGCGAAACACCCAGCCGTGCTCGGGCTGGATGATGTCGTAGGTCAGCGGGTCACCGTTCGGATCCGACGCGTGCAGGTCGATGAGCAGCTGGCCGGTGAGGATCTGTTCGGTCGAGATCGGCCCGTACACAGGAGTCTTGTTGAAGAAGGTGTGATTGATCTGGCGCCGGACCCAAGCCAGCAGCGCGTCCAACCACGGTGCAGGAGCCGGAGCCTCAGGATCGGCCAGCGGTGCCACCACATTGGACACCACTGCCGCGAAGAGGCTTACCGACTCAAGGCTCTCCTCTTCGGCGGGCGCAGCCGGCGCGACGGCGCTGCCGCCCGACAGCGACACCGCTTCGGTCGCCGGAGTCGCGGCGTCCTCGTGCGCGCCGTCGGGAGTGGAGACCTCGACGTCAAGGTCGGCGTCGACTGCGGACTCGTCGGCCTCCTCGAGGGCATCCGACTCTCGTGGCGGCACGGACGGCTCGACCACCGGAGCCGTACCCGAGGTCTCGCCGGAATCCCCTGGAGCCGCCGAGTTGTCGCCGGACTCCTCGGCGGCCTGCTCGTCGTCTGCGCCTGACTCCGGGTCCGAATCGGGGTCGAGGACGTCCCCAGGTTCGTCGGTATCGCCGGCCTCGGCGTCCTCGCCGTCTTCGTCGTCGTCAGCGTCGCCGCCGGAATCGGGGCCGGTCTGCGCCTCCGGTGACTCGTCGGCGCCGCCGGGGGTGGACGAACCCGCCGGGGTGGCGTCGGCTCCGGATGACGACACCGACGACTCGGTGTCGCTGTCCGCATACGCCACGCCGGACGAGTTCGCGACAGCCAGACCGACACCGAGCGACACCGCGAGAGCACCCACTCGGCCGACGTGGATGGAGATCTTCGACGGGGTCTTGCGTGCGTGGCGCGCGGGCCCACCGTCTGCGACACCCTCGACGAGGTCCTTGGCCGACCAGAAGTCCCGCTGAGAACCAGACGAGCCGTTACGCGCAGCGCGATGACGGGCAGGGGACGCACACATATTCGACCTCCGTTGCTGTAACTGCATCCCCCCGGATGCTCAGTTGCCCCAGCGGAGCCGATATCGGATTGTTCGAGGTTGTGTCGCCACAACGCAGAACTGCGCGCATCCGCAGCTCCTGCACGGCTCCCCGACCGTCCCATGCCCGCTTCGCCTGGTTTGCTGAACGTGCACCTTCGCGTTCAGCGCGTGCCCAGCCAGGGCTGAGCCTAAGCCAATATCGTGACCCCGATAACGAAATCTTGGAAGAAACTTGCTGACACAACGAGGCGGCAATCACCGGAGCCCTCGATGCGTCAGCAAATCTCCAGCTCACTGAGCAAAGGTAACAAAATCAGGCAAATTTTCCTAGAGGAAAATTTCAATCAGAAGGTTTCTGAGTCCTTGCCTGCTCAACGGCAGTCAATAACTCTTCGCACGCCAACCGGTGCCCTAAGCTGCGGGGATCGACACGCGGACGCGGGGAACCACGCATCAGGAGTCGCCCATCCCGCTGGTAATCGGAGTTGCTCAGTATTCGCCCGTCCGTGGTCCACGTCAAGTCCGACCACTGCGGCTGCTGCCGGCGCGCCCTCCGCGCGACAACCCGCCACCCGGGATGCTCCCAGCCGTGCCGCGATCTTTTCAACGATGGTGTCAGAATTTGCCCAAACGGACACCTGTCGCCGACCATGCCGGCGGCCCACCATACTGTGGTGCCCGGCCCACGAGCTCACGACAGAGCCGGGATGACCTCACGCTCGAACAGTTCAATCCCGGAGCGGTCGTAGGCGGCCTCGGGGAAATAGCAGATCACGTATTCGCAACCCAGCTCGCGAAGGCGCCGCAGTGTGTCGATGAGCTGTTCGGGAGTTCCGCTGCCGGCCTCAGGGCTGCTCATCGAGTTCAGCATCGCGTCGGCCGCGGGCTCACCCGTGAGCGCACTGATCCGTGAGCGCACCCGCGCCAGCCGGTCCTTGACGTCGGACTCGGAGCTCCCGACGACTGCATTGATGTTCGCCGAGCGGACGATCTTGTCGAAATCGGTCCCGACGTCTCGGCAGTGCTCGGCGAGCACCTGCGACTTGTGCGCGAAACCTTCGGGCTCGGACGTGAAGTTGGTGTACTGCGCATACTTCGCCGCGATACGCAGCGTGACCTTCTCACCGCCGCCTGCGATCCACAGCGGGATTCCCGCCTGCTGCAGCGGCCGCGGAGCGACGATGGCCCCGTCGGCCTGGTAGTGCTTGCCGTCGAACGTCACCGTGCCGTCGCGCCAGGCGTCCCGCATGATCTGGACGCCCTCGTCGAGACGGGCCAATCGCACGCCGGCGGAGGGGAAGCCGTATCCGTATGCACGCCATTCGTGTTCGTACCAGCCGCCGCCGATACCCATCTGAATGCGTCCACCCGAGATGATGTCGGCGGTCGCGGCGACCTTGGCCAGGTAAACCGGGTTGCGGTAGCTCATGGCGGTACACATCTGGCCCAGCTTGATCCGCGAGGTGGTCGCGGCGTAGGCCGACATCAGTGACCACGCTTCGTGTGTCGCCTCCGCGGTGGGAACGGGGACGGTGTGGAAGTGGTCGTACACCCACAGCGAATCCCAGACGCCACCCTCGTCGACATACGACGCGAGATCGCGCATGACCTGCCATTGATCACGGGGTGCTATTCCGACCAGGTCCAACCGCCAGCCTTGCGGGACGAAGATTCCGAAGCGCATGCTCCCGACTCTATGCCTCGTCGCTTGCACCACCCGGTAGTCAGCGCCGATCAGTACGGTGCGAGTTATGGCCCTTTCCAAAGACGAACGTGAACAGTTCCTCGCCGAGCCCCACATTGCCGCACTGTCAGTCTCCGCAGGTGACGGACGCGGTCCGCTGACGGTTCCGATCTGGTACCAGTACACGCCTGGGGGTGATCTCTGGTTCACCACCGGCGCCGGATCCCGCAAGCACCAGCTGATCCAATCGAACGGCCACGTCTCGCTGATGGTGGACCGTGTGGAGCCCACGGTGCGCTACGTGGCCGTGGAGGGCCCGGTGCTGCGCATCGAGCCCGGCACCGACGCGCAGCTCGTCGAGATGACCAGGCGCTACCTCGCGCCAGAGAAGGTGGACGGCTATCTCGAATTCGCGAGGCGTGAACACGGCGAGAGCGTGGCGGTGTTCGTCAAACCTGCCCGTTGGTTGTCCGCCGATCTCGGTGCCGTGTAACCGTCAGTCCCCGGTGTGGCCGGTGTAGAGGGCGGCCACAGCCGGCAGGCTCACCTTCAGCGCCGGGTTGCGTGGCAGTTCCTCGACCGCCGCGAACGCGACGGGCACGTTGTAGACCGGAAGTGACTGTCGCACCAGCTCTCTGAGTTCGCCGTCGGACGGCGCAGCCGTGCCCGCGCTGACCTCGATGGCCGCGAAGGGCACCTGACCGAGACGCGCGTCGGGAACGCCCACCACACAGGCGTCGCGCACGTCGGGGTGTGTGATGAGAACCCGTCTGACGGCTTCGGGCAGCACCTTGAATCCGCCTCGGTTGATCGCGCCGTCGGCCCGCCCGTGCAAGGTGACGAAGCCGTCCTCGTCGATGCTCGCGATGTCAGTGGTGCGGATCCAGTCAGGCCCGATGGGGGCGACCTTGGCCTCCAACAGGCCCTGCTCGCCGACCGCCCTTTCACCTCCCGTCTCGGGATCGACGACCCTCAGTTCGGTGTCGGGCAGGGCTCGTCCGACACTGTTGCGCTTCGACTCTCCGTACTGCTGCAACAGCTCAGGTGTCCACGCGCACAGCGATCCCGCGAACTCGGTTGCCCCATAGGCCAACCGAATCGGAATTCCGTACTGCTGCTCGAACTCGTCGCGCGTCTCGGGATCCAGTGGCCCCGACGCGCTGATCAGGAACTCCAGCGACGCGAGATCCTCCTTGGGCACATCGGCATCCAGGAGCATCCGGATCACGGCCGGTTGCACCCCGCAGCGCGTCACCCGGTGCCGCCGCACGGCGTCCACCCAGCCGTCGACGGTGAAGCGTTCCAGCATCGCGATGCGACGTCCGTTGTAGAGGCCCGCGATCAACTGGCACACCCCGATACCGCCGAACTGCCAGTACGCGAACTCCGGTGGCGCGTCGCCGGATGCCTTCTCCCCGGCGGTCACGCTGAACACGGTGCGCTCCAGGACGTTGAACCTGATGGACTGCCGCTTGGGTGGCCCGGTGGTACCGCTGGTGAGGATCTTCAGCGCCACGCCGGGTTCGGACGGCGCGTGGCGCCGTGCGGTGTCACAACGTTCGAGGCCGACGACACCGGCCACCGTCGGGGCGGACAGTGAGATCGCCACGCCTGCCGAACCCACGCGCGCGGCGCCCGTAACTACCGGTTCCGTCCAGTCCTCGGGGTCGGCGATCACCGCGGCCAGATTCAGTTGTTCGATGTCGCGAGCGATCGCGTCCGGGGACTGGAACGAGTAGATCATCGCCACGGTGCGCCCGGCGGCCAGGAAGCCGGCGATCGCCGCGGCATGCTGCAGCCGATTGCGAACGATCAACCCGACCGGTGCATCACCGGTGACGCCGGCGCTGTGCAGCACGGAAGCAATCTGCGCGCCGTACGACATGACCTCGTCGCCGGAGTACCACCGCCCGTCGTACTCGATGCACGGCCGCTCACCGTATCCGTCCAGCGCTGCCGCGAACCTTTCGGTAAACCCTTCTGTCACGGTGTCATTGTCGGGCACTCCAGCCCCCAGTCGCGGGTGATCGGCCTATGAAGGACAGCTAGCCGACACTGACCGCCGCCCAGAAGTCGTCGAACCCGTCCTGAGCATCTGCGAGCTCGCGCTGAGACAGAAACACGGCCACCGAGCCGTCCGGGTGGACGTGGGCGGACGTTCCGGATCCGCCGGTCCAGCCCCAGCGGCCCGGCGCCATCCACGGCGACACCGCCTCGACGTCGACGGCGACGCCGAGCCCCCATGACACCCCCAGTCCGAGGATCGGCAGTCCCTGCATGCGCTGATCGACGGTCAACTGATCGGTCGTCATCAGCCGCACCGATTCGGGGTGCAGGACCGGCGCGCCTCCGTCGGCCATGGCCGAGAAGAAGCGCAGCAGGTCCGGAGCGGTGGACACCAGCCCACAGCTGAGGTCTTCGAACAGCGGGGGCCGGACAAAGGCGCCGTCGGGCAGTTCGATGTCTTCGACGCCGTCTCCCACCGGCCGGTACCGCGCGGGCAAACGATCCGCATCGGCCCAGAAGCCGGTATCGGCCATGCCGAGCGGCTGGGTCAGACGCTGAGCCAGCACGTCTCCCAGCGGCATACCGGCCGCGCGGGCAAGGAGCACGCTGAGCACCTTGACCGGGGTGTCGTAAAGCCATCCGGCGCCGGGCTGGAACGCCAGCGGCAGTTCGGCGAGCCGGCGGACGAACTCGTCGCCGGTCATCTGCGGGGGCACCGGTCCCGAGCCGATCTCACGTTCGTCGATTGCGGACTGCAGAGGGCAGTCCTGCAGCAGCACGCCCCAACCCGCCGTCATGGCCAGCAGGTGGAACACCGTTATCGGCCGGTCCGCGGGACCGGTGTCCGACAGCGGCCCGGTGACTTCGCGCAGCACTGCAGGCTCAGCGAATTCCGGTAACCACCGGCAGATCTCATCGTGCAGGCCGAGTACGCCGTCCTCGATCAGCGCCAGCGTGAGCGCGGCACCGACCGGCTTGCCCACCGACGTGATCCGGAACGGGGTGTCGCACAACATCGCCGGGGCGCCGGCGTCGAACGACAGTCGCCCGGAGGCGTGCACCTCCCCAATGCCGGCGCGGCGGACGGCCGCCACGTAACCCGGGATCCGGCCCGCGGTCACCTGCCGGTCGAGTTCCTGCCATATCTGCGAGGTGTTCACGTCGATGCTGACTATCCGCGACCGCGGAACTCAGCGCAAACGAAGGTGCCCCCGGCTCGCGAGCCGGGGGCACCTCATGACTTTCTGCTATCAGGACGTCAGCGACGCCGGCGGGTTGAACCG
Organism: Mycolicibacterium austroafricanum; assembly: GCF_000612725.1. GTDB lineage: Bacteria > Actinomycetota > Actinomycetes > Mycobacteriales > Mycobacteriaceae > Mycobacterium > Mycobacterium austroafricanum. The sequence goes on along the minus strand of NZ_HG964462.1, from coordinate 118,362 downwards.
CTCGCCGTACTTGGCGGCCAGCTCCTTGGCGCGGGCCACGAAGGCTTCCTTGCCCACGCCCAGTTCACCCTGGTAACCGACGATGAACTGCGCCGACCCACCCGTGTACGGCGGGTAGCCGATCCCCATGATCGAGCCGATATTGGCATCGGCGGTCGAGGTGAGAACGCCCTCGTCGAGGCACTTCTGGGTTTCCAACGCCTCGGCGAACAGCATGCGGTCGATCATGTCCTGCAATGGAATACCGGCGTTGTCCGAGCCGAACGTCTCGGCCAGGCCCTCCCACAGGCCGACGCGCTTGCCGTCGACGTAAGAGTAGAAGCCGGCACCCTTGAGCCGCGAAGGACGACCGATCTCGATCATCTTGTTGACTACCAACTCGGCCGGGTGCGGTTCGTAGGTACCGCCGGCAGCCTCGGTCGCCTTGCGGGTCTCGTTGGCGATCTTCTGCATGAGCTCCAGGTTGAGTTCGTCCGAGAGCTGCAGCGGAGCCGCCGGGTAGCCGGCCTGCGAACCGGCCTGTTCGATGCTGGCCGCGGGCACACCCTCGCCCAGCATCGCCAGCGCCTCGTTGACGAAGGTGCCGATGACACGAGAGGTGAAGAAGCCGCGGCTGTCGTTGACCACGATCGGGGTCTTGCCGATGGCCAGGGTGTAGTCGAACACCCGGGCCAGCGCCTCGTCAGAAGTCTTCTCGCCCTTGATGATCTCCACCAGCGGCATCTTGTCGACGGGGCTGAAGAAGTGGATGCCGATGAAGTCCTCCTGGCGCTTCACCCCGGTCGCCAGACCGGTGATCGGCAGCGTGGAGGTGTTCGACCCCAGCAACGCATTCGGCTCGACGATGTCCTCGATCTCGCCGAACACCTTGTGCTTGAGTTCCTGGTTCTCGAAGACGGCCTCGATCACGAAGTCGACACCCTTGAGGTCCGCGGCATCGGCGGTCGGAGTGATCCGGGCCAGCAGCGCGTCGGACTTCTCTTTCGTGGTGCGACCCCGCTCGAGCGCCTTGGCCTCGATCTTCTCCGAGTACGCCTTGCCCTTCTGGGCGGCTTCGAGCGTGACGTCCTTGAGGACCACGTCGTAGCCGGCCTTGGCCGAGACGTAGGCGATGCCGGCGCCCATCATGCCCGCGCCCAGCACACCGATCTTCTTGATCTCCTGCTTGGCGATACCGTCCGGCCGCGACGCGCCGCCGTTGATGGCCTGCAGGTCGAGGAAGAACGCCTGGATCATGTTCTTGGCGGTCTGGCCGGTGACCAGAGTGACGAAGTACCGGCTCTCGATGCGGGTGGCGGTGTCGAAGTCGACCTGCGCGCCTTCGACAGCCGCGTCGAGGATGGCGCGCGGCGCCGGCATCGGCGCACCCTTGAGCTGCTTCTTCAGCAGCGCCGGGAACGACGGCAGGATCGACGCCAGGCCAGGGCTGCTCGGGGTGCCGCCGGGCATCTTGTAGCCCTTCTGGTCCCACGGCTGGGTGTGCGCCTCGGGATTGGCCTTGATCCATGCCTTGGCCGCCGGAATCAATTCCTCGACGCTGCCGACCAATTCGTCGACCAGCCCGATCTCCTTGGCCTTGCCCGGCTTGAAGCGGGTGCCCTGGCTCAGGATCTCCATGAAGGCCTTCTGAATGCCGAACATGCGGACGGTGCGGGCGACGCCGCCACCACCGGGCAGCAGGCCCAGGGTGACCTCGGGCAGGCCGATGACCACACCCTTGGTGTCGGCGGCGATGCGGTGATGACAGGCCAGCGCGATCTCCAGGCCGCCGCCGAGCGCCGCACCGTTGATCGCGGCCACCACCGGCTTGCCCAGGGTCTCCAGCTTGCGCAGGTCGGCCTTGATGAACTCCACCTCGGCGAACGACTCGGCGGCGTTGTCCGGTCCGACGTTCATCATGACCTTGAGGTCACCGCCGGCGAAGAACGTCTTCTTGGCGCTGGCGATCACCACACCGGTGATCGACTCCTTCTCTGCTACAAGTTTTTCCACGGCGTTGTGCATGGATTCCTTGTAGTGCTCGTTCATCACGTTGGCCGAACCGGTCGGGTCGTCCAGCGTCAGGGTGACGATGCCGTCGGCATCCTTGTCCCACTGAATAGTGTTCTCTGCCATGGTTTCTCAGGCTCCTCAGACTCGCTCGATGATGGTGGCCACGCCCATGCCGCCGCCGACACACAGCGTCATCAGCGCACGCTTCGCGCCACGACGCTCGAGCTCGTCGACCATGGTTCCGGTGATCATGGCGCCGGTGGCGCCCAGCGGGTGACCCATCGCGATGGCGCCACCGTTGACGTTGAGCTTCTCGTCCGGGATGTTCAGATCCTTCTGGAACTTGAGCACCACCGAGGCGAAGGCCTCGTTCAGTTCGAACAGGTCGATGTCGTCGACGGTCAGCCCGGCCCGGTCGAGCACCTTCTGGGTGGCCGGGGTCGGACCGGTCAGCATGATGACCGGATCGGCGCCGCTGGTCGCGGTGGCGACGATGCGCGCCCGCGGGGTCAGCCCCTGCGACTTGCCCGCGGCCTCGCTGCCGATGAGCAGCAGGGCGGCGCCGTCGACGATGCCCGAGCTGTTCCCGCCGGTGTGGACGTGGTTGATCTTCTCGACGAAGTGGTACTTCTGCAGCGCCACATCGTCGAAGCCGCCCATCGCGCCGATACCGTCGAACGCGGTCTTGAGCTTGCCCAGGCTCTCCACGGTGGAACCGGGACGCATGTGCTCGTCATGGTCCAGCACGACCAGGCCGTTCTGATCCTTGACCGGCACCACGGACTTGGCGAAGTAGCCGCCCGCCCAGGCTGCCGCGGCACGCTCCTGCGACCGCGCCGCGTAGGCGTCGACGTCCTCGCGGGAGAAGCCCTCGATGGTGGCGATCAGGTCCGCGCCGATGCCCTGTGGGACGAACCCGATCCGGTAGTTGGTCTCGGGATCGCCGGCCCAGGCGCCGCCGTCGGACCCCATCGGGACGCGGCTCATCGACTCCACGCCGCCGGCGAGCACCAGGTCGTCCCAGCCCGACCGCACCTTCTGGGCGCCCAGGTTGACCGCTTCCAGGCCGGAGGCGCAGAACCGGTTGAGCTGGAAGCCACCGGTGGTGTCCGGCAGGCCGGCCACCAGGCCGGCGGTGCGGGCGATGTCTCCGCCCTGGTCACCGACGGGCGAGACGCAACCCAGAATGAGGTCGCTGATCAGGTTCTCGTCGAGGTCAGGGAAGCGGACGCGCATCTCGTCGATCAGGCCGACGACAAGGTTGACCGGCTTGATCTCGTTCAGGGCGCCGTTTCTCTGCTTGCCGCGGGGGGTGCGGATCGCTTCGTAGATGAAGGCTTCTTCGGACATGTGTTCTCCAGGTCCTGTTCAGGGGTTTCGCGGATTCTCGACCCGCGGGGAGGCTGCTCCTCTGTGCGCGATGCTAGCAGCCTCGCCCAACCGCTTGGTTGGGGCAGTCTGGAGAAACGGTTGTAGGGCGAGCAGACACAGACTCGCACGATCCAGCCGCAGATCGTCCGCGTATGCGTCTGCTCGCGGTTCCGGCGTGCTAGTCCGGGGAGCCCTCGGTGTCGTCGAAGAACGACCACTCGCCGTCGTGCTCGACCTCCATGCGCCAGCCCAGCTCGGAGTTGTCGGCCTTCTGATCGACGAACCAGGCGTGCGCGTCGTCGGCGCTCTCGATGTCTTTGGTGTCGACGACGTCACCCCTGGGATTCAGAACGCGGTAGGTAGCCATGCGCGGGGTGTTCCCATGCTTGCGCGGTCACACACCTGACGTAACAGTTACGCCGACTGCGGCTCCGCAAGCTCATCGAGCGTCGGGTAGTCGATATAGCCGGCCGGCCCCGGGGCATAGAACGTCGCCACATCGGGTTCGTTGAGCTCGGCGCCTGAGGTCAGGCGTTGGACCAGGTCCGGGTTGGCGAGAAAGGCCCGCCCAACGGCGGCGGCGCTGATCACGCCCCAGGTGGCCAGGTTCTCCAGCTCCGCGAAGTCGGTATCGACGTCGCGCGGGGTGTTGAGCACCAACGTGCCCTCCCATTGCGTCCGGATCGCGGCGAATGCGGGAGCTGAGGGTTCACTGACCACATGCAGGTAGGCGATGTTCAGCGACGCGATGCGGCACAGAAGCAGTTCGTACGCGCTGATCTGGTCGACCTCGGTCATGTCCCCTGCGTTGTTCCCGGGCGAGATGCGCAGCCCGACGCGTTCCGGACCGATCTCGGCGGCGACGGCTTCGACGACTTCGGCGGTGAACCGGGCCCTGTTCTGCGGCGATCCGCCGTAGGCATCGGTGCGCTGGTTCACCACTTCGGAGAGGAACTCGTGGAGCAGATATCCATTGGCCGAATGGATTTCGACACCGTCCATACCGGCGTCGACGGCGCGCCGAGCGGCGGCACGGAACTGTCCGATGATTTCTGCGATCTCTGCGGCCGTCAGCGCGCGCGGCACGGGCAACTGCTTCTTCCCGGAGGGCGTGTGCGTCACCAGATCGGCGGCTATGGGCGACGGGCCCACATTCTCGAATCCACTGATCTCGGGGTGGGCCATGCGCCCGACGTGCCAAAGCTGGACGAACATCTTCCCGCCGGCGCCGTGTACCGCCGAGGCGATCTCGGCCCACGCCTCCTGCTGTCTGTCGGTGTACAGACCAGGGGTGTTCAGATATGCGCCGTTGGCCTGCTCACAGACGGCGGTAGCCTCGCTGATGATCAGACCGGCTTCGGCGCGCTGCGCGTAGTACTGGGCGGCCAGCGACGACGGCGTGCCGTCCGCGTCGGCGCGTGATCTGGTCAACGGCGCCATGAAGATTCGGTTCTCGGCAGTGACGCCACCGACCTGGATGGGTTTCAGCAGAGCGGAGCCTGCGCCGAGGGTGAAAGCCATGTCGCAATCAGCACCCGTCGATCCGGATTCATTCCCGGCATTCGTGTCGACGACGCATTCCTGCGCGCCGGGGGCACATGCCCGACGACATCGGAGTAGCGCACCACGGGAGCCCACCCCGTTAGGCTTCGACACCGTGACGGTGCGACGCCTACAGCCTTACGCGGTGACCATCTTCGCCGAGATGTCGGCGTTGGCAGCCCGGGTCGGCGCGGTGAACCTCGGGCAGGGATTCCCCGACGAAGACGGACCCCCGGCGATGCTCAAGGCCGCGGAGAACGCCATCGCCGAGGGAGTCAACCAGTACCCGCCAGGCCTGGGCATCGCGCCGCTGCGTCAGGCCATCGCCGATCAGCGCAGGCGGCGTTACGGAAGCGAATACGACCCGGACACCGAGGTGCTCGTCACCGTCGGCGCCACCGAGGCCATCGCCGCGGCGATCCTCGGTCTCGTGGAACCCGACTCCGAGGTTCTGCTGATCGAACCCTTCTACGACTCGTACTCCCCCGTCATCGCGATGGCCGGATGCCACCGGCGCGCGGTCCCGATGGTTCGTGACGGTCGGGGTTTCGCGATCGACGTCGAGGGACTGCGGCGCGCGGTGACCCCGAAGACGCGGGCGTTGATCCTCAACTCACCACACAATCCCACCGGTTCGGTGGCCAGCGACGACGAACTTCGCGCCGTGGCAGAGCTTGCCATCTCGGCCGACCTGCTGGTGATCACCGACGAGGTCTACGAACATCTGGTCTTCGACGGCAGGCGACACCGGCCACTGGCCGATTATCCGGGCATGGCCGGACGCACGATCACCATTTCCAGCGCGGGCAAGATGTTCAACGTCACCGGATGGAAGATCGGGTGGGCCTGCGGGCCAAGCGATCTCATCGCCGGCGTACGTGCGGCCAAGCAGTACCTCAGTTATGTCGGCGGTGCGCCGTTCCAGCCTGCGGTCGCACACGCGCTGGCCACCGAGGACGCGTGGGTGGACGCGCTGTGCGCGTCCTTCCAGTCCCGGCGGGACAGGCTCGGTTCGGCGTTGAGCGACATCGGCTTCGAGGTGCACGACAGTTTCGGGACGTACTTCCTGTGCGTCGATCCCCGTCCGCTGGGATTCACCGACAGCGCGGCGTTCTGCGCGGAGTTGCCCGAGAGAGTCGGGGTGGCGGCGATCCCGATGTCGGCGTTCTGCGACCCTGCGGCCGGGCACGCAGAGGAGTGGAAACACCTGGTGCGCTTCGCCTTCTGCAAACGCGAGGACACCCTGGACGAGGCGATCCGGCGACTCCGGGCCTTACCGCGTTCCCGCTAGGTGCCGGCGTCGCGCAGCGCCAGCTCCCGTAGCCCGGTCGTGGCCGCGTCGAGCACACCACCGCACGCCCGTCGGATAAGGAACTCGGGAATCGGCACCACAGGCTCGACGGTGATGTCGATGCGCACCCGGGTGCACTCGCCGTGGTCGTCGGAGCTCAGCCGGTACTCCACGTGTTGCGCGTACTGCTGCGACGTCGGCTGCGCGTCCCACACCAACCAATCCGGGCCCCAACGGTATTCGAGGATCTCGGTGTCGACCAGACCGAGCAGCCGGATCTTGACCCGAACATGGTGGGGCCGACCGTCCGGATAGCGGTCCATCACCTCGGCACGCTTGTGCATCGACGAGTACGACGGCAACGCGCCGACATCGGCCAGCGCCTCCATGACTGCGTCCCGCGGCGCCTCGATGAGAACCTCGCGCGACGCCCGAATCGCCACGAACGCCGCTACTCCGCGCCGGCCAGGACGCGTTGGCGCAGGTTCTGCAGCGCGATATCGAGCACCATCTTCTTGGCGCGCTTGACCAGGAACCCGGGGTACGGCGCCGCCAGGTCGAGAAGCAGGTCGAAACGAACCCGGGTTCGCTGCTCCCCCACCGACGTCAGGTTGTACTCACCGTGCTGGCAGCGCTGCCGCGACGTCCGCTCGGCGTCCCACACCACCCAGTCGTCGCCCCAGTGGTACTCCAGGAATTCCTTGTCGGTCAGCCCCATGATCTTGACGGTCGCCTTGACGTGGTGCGGGCGACCGTCGGGATAGCGATCCACGACCTCGGCGTCCTTGTGCAGTGAGGACCACGAAGCCACCGCCTCGATATCGGCCAGGGCGTCGAGGATCGCCTCCGGTGGAGCCTCGATCACCACCTCGCTGGAAGCGCGCACGGCCATACCGGCAAATACTAGTCACCCAACCGGCCTCGCGGAGCGCATTTTGCAGCTAACGTCTATGACCAAGCGGTCCGGACGACCGGCGCTGCCTGCTGCGCCGGATCGGCGCCTTCCACGGTGTGGCGGTTCAGCCCTTGATGACCTTCAGCACCTGTTTGCGCAGGCCTTCGGTGGCGGTCTCGACGCCGCCCTTGATGGTGCGCTTGATGATGAAACCGGGCAGCGGGACGGACAGGTCGATCGCGATGTCGAACTTCACCTTGGTCTTGTCGCCGGCGGGTGTGAGCGTGTAACCGGCATCCTGGGCCTTGAGCTGGGTGGCCGAGACCAGCGTCCAGCTGACTTCGTTGTCACCCCAGGTGTATTCGATGACCTGCTCGTCGGTCAGGCCGGCGGCCTTGACCGTCATCCTGACCTGTTTGGGCCTGCCATTGTCGTAGCGATCAAGGATCTCTGCCTTCTGGTACTGGGGCGACCAGGTGGGCGTCGCTTCGACGTCGGCTATGACGTCGAGGATCTGCTCGGGTGTTGCTTCGATCACGACCTCGCGGGAATCCTTGGTTGCCATGGCGCGACCATAGACCACCGACGTAGCCATTCGGATCGAGAGCCCCGGACTGTCGTCGTAGGCTCGCGGTCGTGAGCGACGCCCCGGACGGCATGGTTGATCCCACGGTTCCGCCTAGCGGCACCGGTTGCGTCGAGTGTGACGCGGACGGGGGCTGGTGGGTGCATCTGCGACGGTGCGCCGCGTGCGGCCACATCGGTTGCTGCGATGACTCCCTGGAGAGGCACGCGTCGGCGCACTGGCGCGCCACCGGCCATCCCGTCATCCGCTCGTTCGAGCCTGGCGAGGACTGGTTCTGGAATTTCGACACCGGCGCGTACTACGACGGACCCGAACTCGCCGCGCCGCAGAGCCGACCGGCCGACGAGACGGCGCCGGGGCCGCGCGGCCGGGTCCCGTCGGACTGGATGGCCCAGCTGCAGGCCCGCCGCGGCTGAATGAATCGCCGCCGGCCGGGGTAACCCAGGGCCGTGACTAAAGAGAAGCCGAAGACCACCGAGACCGATGCGGGCTCCGAGCACGCCGATGACGACGTGGTCAGCGATCCGTCGAAGGGAACCGAGGATCGGGTCGATTGGTCCGACGAGGGCGGTGCGACCGAGAGCGGCCCCGCGACCTGACGTCAGGTCCGGTCGGCGAGCACCTGCTGGGCGGCGTTGTATCCCGGGATGAATGTGATACCAGGCCCGCCGTGGCAGCCGGCACTGGCCAGATAGAGCCCGTCGACCGGAATCGGTTGATCCGCATAGCCTTTCGGTCCAGGACGGTTGGGTCCCATCTGCTCCGGGTGGATGAGGCCGTGGCAGTAGTCGCCGCCGGGCGCACCGAACATCGTGCCCATGTGCTTGGGCGTGAACGTGGTGTGCCGCAGCATCAGGCTCTCGAAGTCGGGGGCGAGCCGGGTGATCTTGTCGATCACACGCTGCCCCATCTCGGCTTTCATCTCCCCGTAACTCGCGCGCTCCTCGGACAGCGGGAACCACAGCGCAAAGGCCGACACCGCGTGCTTGCCCGGCGGCGCCAGACCGGGGTCGTTCGCCGACGGGATCTGCAGCGCGATGGCCGGATCGGCGGGTACCACACCGCGGCGGGAATCCTCCCATTGCTGCTGCAGTTCCTCGGGAGTGGTGAAAATGCCTATGGCCGACTGATACCCGGGATCGTTGAGCATCTCGTACGGTTCGGCGAACGTCGGCGCCCCGTCCAGCGCGAAGTGCATCTGCAGATAACTGCCGCGGTGATCTATGCGCGAGAAGCGTTCCCGCACGTCCGGCGGGACGGCGCCCCCGTCGACGAGCGTGTTCACGGTGAGGTCGGGCGCGACGGCCGAGACCACCATCGGGGCCGCCAGCGTCGACCCGTCCTCCAGTCGGACGCCCGCCACCCGGCCGTCCTCGACGATGATCTCGTCGACCTTGCTGCGCAGCCGGAGTTCCCCGCCGGCCGCGCTGAACATCTGCAGCAGGTGCTCGGTCACCGCACCCATGCCGCCGCGGAACTTCTTGATCAGAGTGGCGTTCTCGTCGGGCACCGCCAGCCCGAAGGCCAGGGCGGCGGCGCTGCCCGGTGTGGCCGGGCCGCGGTAGGTGGTGTTGACCGCGAGGAAGGCCAGCATGCCGCGCAGCGCGCCGTGCTTCTCGCGGTCTGGCAGGTACCGGTCGAGCACGTCGGTGACCGACCCGAACAACATGTCTGAGATGGCCTGCCGCTCGAATTCATTGGTGGCACAGGCGAACATCTCGTCGAGCGACTTCGGCCGCTGCGCCGCGTCGAACCGACCCAGCGCCCGGGTCGGCGCCTGACACCAGGCCATCAGCCCGGCCATGCCGTTGACCGCTTCCGCCCCGTGAACCTCGTTGAGATGGGTCAGCAGCTTCATCGGATCGGTGTAGTAGACGAGGGGGTCGTCGCCGATGCCGCGAAGTTGCACCGACATCACGTCGAGGTCGACCGTGGGCAGCTCCGCCAGCCCGAGGGCATCACTGACCACCGCCGAGGTGGGCACCTGTACGGAACCGGCGATCTCGAACCTGAAGCCGTCGAAGAGCTCTACGGTCGAGGCCATCCCACCGGCATAAAGCTTGGCGTCCAGGCACAGAGTGCGCAGCCCCGCCCGTTGCAGCAGCGCCGCAGCCGTCAGTCCATTGTGCCCAGCCCCCACGACTATCGCGTCGAAGTCCGCCATCGGCCGAGGCTGTCACGACGGGCGATGTTTTGTCAATATTGACAAAACATTCATCCGACCGGGTCCTCGATCCCGGAACGCAACAGCGTCAGCGCCTGCCGGCACAGCCGGTCCAGTTCGGGCAGCGAGCGGTCCTCGCCGAGCATCCACACCTCCATGGCGCCGAACACCGCCGCCGCGATACACCGCGCTGTCACGGTGGTGCGCATCCGCTCGTCGGTGCCGGGGGCCGCCGCGCCGGCCGCTGCCATGTGCTGCTCGACCGCTTCGGCGAAATCGGCCTCGACCTGGCGGATGTGCCGCACGATGCGGCCGGTGTCGAGTTCCTTGGCTCGCATCGCGGCGATCTTGGTGACCGCCCAGTCCTCGTACGGCGAGGCCATGATCGCCGACTGCACCGACTCGAAGATCGACTCCTCCGGCGAGCGCGCGGCGAGAGCGGACCGAAACCAGTGCAGTCCCGCGTCGTAGTCGGCGAACAACAGGTCGTGCTTGGAAGCGAAGTGGCGGTAGAACGTTCGCAGCGACACCCCGGCGTCGGCGGCGATCTGCTCGGCAGAGGTGTCCTCGACGCCCTGGGCCAGGAAGCGCACCACGGCGGCCTGCCGGAGCGCTTCGCGGGTGCGCTCACTGCGTGCCGTCTGGGCAGGTCGGACCATGTGCGTAAGGTACCGCAGCATGCCCCCCGGGTGGCGGCACCGGACCCCTCGGCCGCTTGATCGGGCAGCCGACCTCACGCAGGATGTAGCCGGGGGGCTCATGTGAAAGTTCATCACCTCAACTGTGGAACGATACGGCCGACGGGGGTCGGCACGATGGTCTGCCATGTACTGCTCGTCGAATCCGCGGACGGACTGGTGCTCGTCGACACGGGTTTCGGCACCCATGACTGCGAGGACCCGAACCGCTTCGGGCGCATCAGAAGCCGGTTCATCCGGCCCAATTTCGACCGCGGCGAGACCGCACTGAACCAGATCAGACAACTCGGATTCCGGCGCTCGGACGTCCGTCACGTTGTGGTGACGCACTTCGATGCCGACCACATCGGCGGCCTGGCGGACTTCCCCGATGCGCTTGTTCACGTCACGACCACAGAAGCGTTCGGCGCCATGCGATCCCCCTCGATTCAGGAGCGGATTCGCTTCCGCCCCCCACAGTGGGCACACGGGCCGAGGATCGTCGAGCACGACATCGACGGCGAGGCGTGGCGCGGTTTCGCAGCGGCCAAGGAGCTCACCGAAATCGGGCCGGGCTTCGTCCTCATCTCACTGCCGGGCCACACCCGCGGCCACGCATGCGTGGCCGTCGACGCCGGACACCGCTGGCTGCTGCACGCCGGTGACTCCTTCTATCACCCTGGCACTCTCGCGGGCGCCCCGCCGGTGCCGAAGTGGACGGCCCGGCTGGAGATGCTGGTGGCCTCGGACAAGCAGAAGGTGAAACAGAATCACGTCCGGCTCGCCGAGCTGTACCGTCGCCAGGACCCCGATCTGATGATCCTGTGCTCCCACGATGTCACACTCTACGAACAGGCCAGGGCCACCGCGCAGACGTGAGATCGCCGCCGATTGTCAACCTGCGCAGCGGTTTTCGCAGCGCGATCGTCAGCGCGCGGGCGGACTCAGCAGGGCGATCGACGCCTCGACCGCTTCGTCGGTGACGTCGCTCATCCGGCCGCCCTCCTCCACCGTGCTGGCGGTGAGTTCACGCAGGCCGCCGAGCAGCATGATGATCCGGCGCCGCGAGAAGGGGCCGACACCCGCAGCGCGGAACTCGTCGGTGGCGCCGAGTGCGCCGACCATGTCGACGAAGTGCTCCATCGCCTCGCGCTGCAGCCCGCGGGCGGCGGCGCCGAGGGCGGGCACGTCACGGATCCAGCTCAGCATCAGCGCCGAGCGCGCCTCCCCCGACGAGATCCACGCCTCGATGGCCTGCCTGACCTGTTTCTGCCACGGTGCGCTCGGGTCGACCGCCGCGTAGATCTGCCGGATCTGGTCGGCATTGGCGTCCGACAGCAGTGCGACGAAACATGCCTCCCTGCTGTCGAAATGCTCATAGAAGGTCCGTCGGGACGTCTTGGCTCTGCGCACGATGTCGGCCACCGTGGTCCTGGCGTAGCCGTCCTCGGCGATCGACGCCTCCAACGCGTCGAGCAGCCGTTGCCGGAAATCGTTCATGTCACCAGAGATGCTTGCACGCTCAGCGGCAGTAGTTGCGGGTGGCGTGGTCGACGGCCTGCCGGTAGAGCGGGTCGAGCCCACGCTGCGCGGCGACCGTCGCCTTGGCCTGGTCGAGTTCGGCCCGGCACGTCGGCGCATGCAGCTTGTCCCACTCGTCGGCCATCAGCGTGACCATCTCGCGGTTGAGGGCGTCGATGATCCCGCGCGACGACGCCAGATCGGGTGCGTCGACCGGCGCCGTGGCGGGGTCGAATTTCCATTGCGCCAGCCGGCTGTACTCGATCGCCACGGTGGCGTCGATCTGGTCCCGGAACGCCGTCGTCACGTAGGCCGGGTCCAGATCCAGGGCTGTGGCCTCGGCGGACACCGCATCGAGGACCTGTTGTTCACGCACCGGGTCCTCGATCAGCCCGCCGGTGTGGAACTTGTTGGCGGCGATGGGCTCGGCGACCTGCAGCCGCCGGGTGGCGGCGTCCACGAGGTCGACCAGGGTGGTTTGGGGCTGTGCCGCAGCGGCCGGGGCGAACAACGGCAGCAGCGCTGCCATTGCGACGGCCGGGGCACAGAGGCGGATCATCGCCAATCATCATCCACGGGCGGAGCCCCTCGGCCAAGCCGGGGGGTGAAGTGGCCAGGGCCGGGATCGAACCGGCGACCTTCCGCTTTTCAGGCGGACGCTCGTACCAACTGAGCTACCTGGCCGGACGGCACCGGCCACTCTGTTGTGAGTGCCATCGCCGTGATGGCGACCCTGACGGGACTCGAACCCGCGACCTCCGCCGTGACAGGGCGGCGCGCTAACCAACTGCGCCACAGGGCCTTGCTTTCCTGCTGTGCTCCGCGTCTCCGCGTTGCGTACCCCCAACGGGATTCGAACCCGTGCTACCGCCGTGAAAGGGCGGCGTCCTAGGCCACTAGACGATGGGGGCCTATTCCGAATCTCTCCGGGGTGTTCACAACGTTCATGCCGTTGGGAGCTTCGATAGCTTAGGGTACGGACACCCAAATCCTCAAACGAGCAGCATGTCGTATCCTTTCGGGGGTCAGAAACCACCCGAAGCCCCTATAGCTCAGTTGGTAGAGCTACGGACTTTTAATCCGCAGGTCCTAGGTTCGAGTCCTAGTGGGGGCACAACGCAGTTCGACAGGCGCTCCGCGTCAGCGGAAGTAGACCTCGTCACCGTCGGGGTATCCGCCGCCGGTCGTCGTCACGTGCACGTGGTCGTAATGGCCGTAGCCGCCGGCCTTCGCGCCTCCCGGCGTGTAGTACGCGCCCCGCCAGATCGCGTCCTGGATGCCGAAGCGCTCGGCGTTCGCCATCACGTACGCGACGATCTGGTTGCCCAGCGCGATACCGGCCTGTGAGGTCGGGTTCGGGATCATCACGTCCAGCGCCAGACCGTTGGGATGCCAGCGCAGAGCGTCCTGCCGCACCCCGCCGATGTTGTTGATCTCCGGGAAGACCGCGCTGATGCTGCGGGCGGTCAGGATGGTGCGCACCTGCAGACCGTTCTCCGGGGCCACCCCTGCCGGCAGCGTGCGGCTCACCACACGCCAGCGGGACGCGGACACCAGCGACGCCGGCTCGACGTCGGCGACACCGTCGTCGGTCAACCGGGCGGGCCCGGGTCCGGACGCCGGCGCGGCCACGACCTCGACGCAGCACGGCACGGACTGTTCCTCGACGGGTGCGGGCGCCGGTGCGGCGACGGGCTCTTCCTCGACGGCGACCCGGATCGCACTCGTGTCGGCCTTGACCGCGAGGAACACCGCTGCCGGGGCAAGCGCCGAGACCACGTACACCGAGGGGTTACGCCGCTTCTTGGCGATGGAGTGCCGACCCACGCCCAGCAACATAACGAAAGATCGCGCAAAATACAGCACTGATCATGAAAACTGAACTCGACGCGCAGATCGTTACCGCACCGGGATAAACCGGTTAGCGAACATATATCTGCTGGTCAAAGCGGCAATTCCGGCTAGACCACCACGAGCAGCGCGGCGAGCACAAAAACTGCCAACAACGCCGCGGCGGCGAGCACCACGCCGGTGCGTTGCGGCCGTTGCGCCGGACCGTCCAGACACGCCAGCATCTGATCGGCGGTGGCGAACCGCCAGCGCGGATCGCGCGCCATCGACCGCTCGATCGTGGTGGCGAGGGCCGGGTCGACATCGGGGCGCAGCGTCGCAACGGGCGCGAGATGACCCGCCGCGATCGCATCGGCCAATGCCGTGAGGTTTTCCTGCGGATAGGCGCGACGCGCCGTCAGCGCCTCGTAGGCGACCACTCCGAGCGCGTAGAGATCGTCGCTGGGCGTCGCCGGTCGCCCCGCGATGCGGTCGGCGGGTAGGTATGCCATCGTCCCGAACACCCGATTGGTCAGCGTCTGCGGCGTATCGGCGCTCTTGGCGACACCGAAGTCCGCGATTTTCACGCCCCCGAAATGGGTGAACAGAATGTTGGCCGGCTTGATGTCGCGGTGCAGGACGCCGCTGGTGTGCGCGGCACGCAGCGCCGAGAGCACGTCACGCATGATCGCGCGCACGTGGTCGACGGGCAGCGGTCCGTGATGAGCGAGCACGTCGGCCAGGCTCTGGCCGGGCAGGCGTTCCAGCACGATGTAGTGCCTGCCGTCGTGCACACCACTGTCGTGGACGGCGACGACATGCGGGTGGTTCAACGCGGCGGCCGCGCGCGCCTCGATCGCGAACCGGCGCCTGGTGTCGGGGTGCGCGCTCACCGACGGGTAGAGCAGCTTGACCGCGACCGGACGCCCCAGCCGTTTGTCCCAGGCGTCGCGCACCTCGGCCATCCCGCCGCGACCCAGAACGCCCCGCAATTCGTAGCGACCGCCAATGAGCTCCGGCGCCTGCATGTTTCCAAGCTAGCCCGTCTGTGCCGAACGCAAACGTGACGCGCGGGCGCGCATCCGCGACGGCTGTCAGACCTTCGGGCTGTAGTAGTGCGGGTTGTCGCGGTACTCGACGGGCGGAAGGTTGCGGGCGGGAGTCTCGACCAAGGGCGCGTCGGCAGGCAACCGACCGAAGGCCCGGTCCATGGCCGACCGCTTCCTGGGGTGCATCGTCACCCGGTCGGGCAGCAGCCTGGTCGCCAGGTGCAGCATGTTGCCGACCCGCCGGTGCAGCCACTCCTGGCGCGGCGACCACGTGAAGCCCATCAGCTCGCGGATCGGGGGGTCGTAGAGCCCGACGGTCATGAAGAGCAGGAAGCGCTGCATGACCTTCAGGTTCTGCTTCCAGAGCCAGTCCGGGACCCATTCCAGCGACGGATGCTTGGGCATCGTGGACAGGTCGAGCACCTCACGGGTGGCCCAGTTGTTCTCCAACACGTTGGTGCACATGTGGTCCCAGTACTCCTGGAAGTCCTCCCAGGTCTTGGGGACGGGCCGCATGCTCATGCCGTACATCCGGTACCAGGTGACGTGCTCGTCGAACAGCTGGCGCCGCTGGTCCTCGGTGAGCCCGCCGTGGAACCGCTCGGCGGCCAGCAGCGTCGACTTGAAGAACGTCGCGTGGGCCCAGTAGAAGACGTCGGGGTTCAGCGCGCTGTACCGGCGGCCCTGGTCGTCGACCCCGGTGAGACCGATGTGGTAGTCGCGGACCTGGGCGCCGGTCTTGGGAGCCCGGTCGCCGTCGAACACCACGCCGCCGATCGGATAGATCGACCGCAGCAGCCGCGGCATCCGCTCCATGAAGAAGATGGAGTGGTCCTTCACCGCCGCGCCCAGCTGCGGATGCATGTTCTGCATCGACCCGGCCCACGGCCCCTGGAACAGGCCGGTCCACTGGCCGAAGTACTTCCAGGTCAGAGAGTCCGGTCCGAGCGGCTGCGGCACGGAGTCGTATCCGCCCGACGTCACCGGACAACCGGCCGCCACCGGCACGGAATCGGCCGCCGACCCGCTGGTGAGTGGGTCCGCCTCAGACGTATCTTGAGTCACTGGTGCTCTTCCCCTGATGAATTCGCGCCGCACGGTATTTTGACTACATGCGTTGTCACTGAGTGAGCTTAGGAGGGTCGTGCCGTCGGGTCAACGACGCGGTAGATGGTCGGGCGTTCCGCTGCAGGACCGCCAGGCCCTGCGTCGCGACGAACTGATCACCGCCGGCATCAGCCTGCTGGGCAGTCCGGGCGGGCCCCACCTGACCGTGCGCGCCGTGTGCAAGGCGGCCGGCCTCACCGAGCGGTACTTCTACGAGAGCTTCACCGACCGCGACGAATACGTCGCAGCCGTCTACGACAACGTCTGCACCGCGGCGATGTCGGCGCTGATGAAATCGGACAGCATGCGCGATGCGGTCGAACGGTTCGTGGCGCTGATGATCGACGACCCGGCCCGCGGTCGGGTACTCCTCCTCGCCCCCGAGGTCGAACCGGTGCTGGCGCGCTCAGGCGCGCGGTGGATGCCCAACTTCATCGATCTGCTGCAGCGCAACCTGACCCAGATCAGCGATCCGACCACCCAGGCGATGGTTGCCACGGGGCTGATCGGGGCACTCACTGCGTTGTTCACGGCCTATCTGGACGGTCGGTTGGGCGCCACCCGGGAGCGGTTCATCGACCACTGTGCTGAGCTACTGCTCAGCAGGGCCGTGACCTAAAAGAGCCCTTCACCTCGGCGGAGTGGCGGCGCGGCGACTTGAATGTCACCGAGTTACACAGATATATTGACTGCAACCATCAGGTACAGATAACTGGGAGGTGTCGTGTCGAAAGACCTGACCGACCTGCAACTGCTGACCGAACTCGAGCCCGTCGTGGAGCCCCTGATCAACCGCCATATGCGGATGACCAAGGACTGGAACCCGCACGACTACATCCCGTGGTCGGACGGCAAGAACTACTACGCACTCGGCGGCCAGGACTGGGACCCCGAGCAGGCGAAGCTGTCCGAGGTCGCCCGGGTCGCGATGATGGTGAACCTGCTCACCGAGGACAACCTGCCGTCCTACCACCGCGAGATCGCGATGAACTTCACCATGGACGGGCCGTGGGGCTTCTGGGTCAACCGGTGGACCGCCGAGGAGAACCGGCACGGCATCGCGCTGCGCGACTACCTCGTCGTCACCCGCAACGTCGACCCCGTCGAGCTGGAGATGCTTCGCCTCGAGCAGATGACACGCGGGTTCAGCCCGGGCCAGAACGAGCAGATCGAGGCCGACCTGTTCGCCGACAGCCTGTTCGATTCGGTGATCTACGTGACGTTCCAGGAGCTCGCCACCCGGGTGTCGCACCGCAATACCGGCAAGGCCTGCGAGGAGCCCGTCGCCGATCAGCTGCTGCAGCGCGTCTCGGCCGACGAGAACCTACACATGATCTTCTACCGCGACGTGTCCGAAGCCGGCTTCGAGATCGCCCCCGACCAGGCGATGAAGTCGCTGCACAAGGTGCTGCGCAACTTCAAGATGCCCGGCTACACCATCCCGGACTTCCGGCGCCGCGCCGTCACCATCGCCTCCGGCGGCGTGTACGACCCGCGAATTCACCTCGAGGACATCGTGATGCCCGTGCTCAAGAAGTGGCGCATCTTCGAGCGTGAGGATTTCAACGGCGAGAGCGCGCGCCTGCGCGACGACCTCGGCCTGCTCGTCGAGGAGCTGCAGGAGGCCGTCGACAAGTTCGAGGTCGCCAAGCAGCGTCGCGAGGAGCGTCTGCGGCAGATGGCCGAGAAGAAGGCCGCCAAAAATCTGCTGGTGGGATCATCAGCCTCGTAACAGACACCCCAGGACCGGCCCGATCTGCATTGCGGATCGGGCCGATCGCGTTGCACAGTCCAGTCGTGCTCGCGCCCATGGCAGGTGTGACGAACGTCGCATTCCGCACGTTGTGCCGTGAACTGGAACTCAGCCGCGCAGGCACCGTCAGCGGGCTGTACGTGTGCGAGATGGTGACCGCCCGTGCCCTCGTCGAGCGCCACCCGGTCACCATGCACATGACGACGTTCGCGCCGGAGGAATCGCCGCGCTCGCTGCAGCTCTACACCGTCGACCCGGCCAACACCTACGCCGCGGCCAAGATGATCGTCGACGAGAACCTGGCCGACCACATCGACATGAATTTCGGCTGCCCCGTGCCCAAGGTCACCCGGCGCGGTGGCGGCGCGGCACTGCCCTACAAGCGCCGGCTTTTCGGCCAGATCATCAGGGCCGCAGTGGCGGCGACCGAGGGCACCGATATTCCCGTCACCGTGAAGTTCCGGATCGGGATCGACGACGCCCATCACACCCACCTCGACGCCGGGCGCATCGCGGCCGACGAGGGGGCCGCAGCGGTCGCGCTGCATGCCCGCACCGCGGCCCAGCGCTACTCGGGCAGCGCGGACTGGGAGCAGATCGCCGCGCTGAAAGCCCACGTCACGAATATTCCGGTGCTCGGGAACGGTGATATCTTCGACGCTCGTGACGCGCTGGCCATGATGGCCGCGACAGGCTGCGACGGTGTCGTGATCGGCCGGGGCTGCCTGGGACGGCCGTGGCTGTTCGCCGAGCTGTCCGCCGCGTTCAACGGCACAGCACCGGCGACCCCGCCGACCCTCGGCGAGGTCGCGCAGATCATCCGCAGGCACGGCGAGCTTCTCGCTGCGCACTTTGGAGAGGACAAGGGCATGCGGGACATCCGCAAGCACGTGGCGTGGTACATGCACGGATTCCCCGCCGGGGCAGACCTCCGTAGGTCGCTGGCACTGGTCAAGACGATTTCCGAGCTCGACGACCTGCTCGATCAGCTCGACCCGGACGTGCCGTTCCCCGCCGCGGCCAACGGTCCGCGGGGCAGGCAGGGCTCTGCCGCGTCGGTGACGCTGCCCGAAGGGTGGCTCGACGATCCGGACGACTGCACGGTGCCCGCCGGGGCCGACGTGATGCATTCGGGAGGCTGAGGAGATCCGAGACTGTTCCGAGATGGTTCTGACACCAAGGTTCGGGTGGATGTCTCTCGGTACGTCTCAGTACGATAGTGGGATCAAACAGCTCGTCTCCGGTGGCGGAGTCGGGGCCAGTGCTTTATGACAGTGAGCAGGCACCTGGCAATCTGCGTGCCAGTGCGCAACGACGCGCACGCACCCGAAGATGCCGTGGACGCTGGAAGGCCGGTAGATCATGAGTGACGGCGACATGGAGGATGCCGCTGCTACTCATCGCCGTCCGCACCCCGGCGATGAATGGCTTACCCGATCCGCGCGGCCGAAGCGAGGCGCCGCGCCGTGGGAGCGCACAACCGATACCCCACCTTCGGCGCAGGAGCCCGAGTCCGGGGACGAGTCGGCGCCCATCACCGTCGCGGACCTGATTGCGAAGATCCACGGCGAGGCACCTCCGTCGGAACCGACGCGGCACCGCGCCGAGCCGGAGCTCGACTACGAACCCGAGCCGGAGCGCCACGGCCAACCCGAGCCGGCGCCCTACGGCCAACCCGAGCCGGAGCGCCACGGCCAACCCGAGCTGGGGCGCTACGGCCAACCCGAGCTGGGGCTCGGCGAGGAACCTGAGCCGTACCCCGACGGCGACGATCTGGACACCATGGTCCTGCCCGCCCTCGACCCGTCCCGCGCCGACCTGCCGGACCTGACCGCGACGCGCCCGCCTGCGCACACGCTGCCGAAGCCCCGCCTGCGTCCGTCCGGCCGAATTGCCGTGGTGGGGCGCGTGGCGGCGGCGCTGGTCGCCGTGCTCGCCCTGGTGCTCACCGGCGGCGCCTGGCAATGGCAGTCCGCCAAGAACAACCTGCTCAACCGGGTCTCGGCGCTGGATCCCGATTCCCGCGACATCGTCGACCCGAACGCGCAGTTCGGTGACGAGAACTTCCTCATCGTCGGCACCGACAGCCGACTCGGCGAGAACGCCGGGATCGGGGCGGGGACCACCGAGGATGCCGCCGGCGCCCGGTCGGACACCGTGATGTTGGTGAACATCCCGGCGAATCGCAAACGCGTTGTGGCCGTGTCGTTTCCCCGTGATCTCGAGATCGAGCCGATGAAGTGCGAGCCGTGGAATCCCGAGACCCGGGAGTACGGGCCGATCTCCGACCCTGAATCGCCGATGTACGGCATGGACGAGGCCTACACCGAGTACAAGCTGAACTCGGCCTTCGCCGTCGGCGGGCCCAAGTGTCTGGTGAAAGTCATCCAGAAGCTGTCGGGGCTGCACGTGAACCGTTTCATGGCAGTCGATTTCGTCGGCTTCTCGAAGATGGTCGATGCGCTCGGCGGCGTCGAGGTGTGCAGCACCACCCCGATCGAGGACTACGAACTCGGCACCGTGCTGGCCACCGCGGGACGCCAGATCGTCGACGGGCATACCGCGCTGAACTACGTGCGGGCACGGCAGGTGACCACCGAGACCAACGGCGATTACGGCCGCATCAAGCGCCAGCAGCTGTTCCTGTCGTCGCTGCTGCGGTCGCTGATCTCGAAAGAGACGTTCTTCTCGCTGTCGAAGCTCAACAACGTGGTGAACATGTTCATCGGTGACAGCTACGTCGACAACGTCGACACCAAGGACCTCGTCGACCTCGGCCAGTCCGTGCAGGGCGTCAACGCGGGCCGCATCACCTTCGTCACGGTGCCCACGGTCGGATACGCCGACGAGTGGGGCAACGAGATCCCCCGCACCGAAGACATGCAGGCCCTGTTCGACGCGATCATCAACGACGACCCGCTGCCCGAGGAGCGCAACGCCGACAACACCCCGGTACCGGGCACCCCCGAATCGCTGACGAATCCCGCCCCGGCACAGCCGGATCAGGGCCAGTCCGGAGGCGAGATCGTCGACGCCATCACCACCGATCCGCAGAGTGTGACCGTCCAGGTGTCGAACTCCACCGGCTCGACCGGGTTGGGGTCGACCACGGCCGACGCGTTGCAGGCGTACGGCTTCAATGTCACCACGCCGGACGACTACCCGGGCCCACTGCCCCGCACCACGGTGTTCTTCTCGCCCGGCAACGAAGAGGCGGCCGCCACCGTCGCGTCGTCATTCGCCGACGCGGCCATCGAACGCGTCGCCGGGATGGACGATGTGGTGCAGGTGGTGCTCGGCAGCGACTTCAACGCGGTCACCGCCCCCTCCCCCAGCGGATCCCCGGTCCAGGTGCACGTCATCCGCGGCACCAAGACTCCGGCCACCACGCTGCCCGAAGACCTCACCGTGACCAACGCCGCGGACACCAGCTGCGACTAGCCGACCGACGTTTGGGCAGGTGGCATTCACCTTTCGTTCACCGGCCGACTCGTGACGGTACGGTTGCCGCCCCGGTAGGGTTGTCGCATGCGTACCGCGTACCACGAGCAGCTGGAGGCCCTGTCCAACAGGCTTGGCGACATGTGCGGACTTGCCGGGGTCGCCATGGAGCGAGCCACGCAAGCCCTACTGCAGGCCGACCTGGCGCTGGCCGAGCAGGTGATCACCGACCATGAGCAGATCGCGGCGCTCAGCGCCCGCGCCGAGGAGGAGGCCTTCGTCCTCCTCGCCCTGCAGGCGCCCGTCGCGGGTGATCTACGGGCCATCGTGAGCTCGATCCAGATCGTGGCCGACGTCGACCGGATGGGCGCGCTGGCGCTGCATGTCGCCAAGATCGCCCGGCGCAGGCACCCCCAGCACGCACTGCCCGAGGAAGTCAACGGCTACTTCGCCGAGATGGGCCGGGTGGCTGTCGAACTCGGCCACAGCGCCCAGGAGGTGCTGATCACGCAGGATCCGGAGAAGGCCGCCCGGATCCGCGAAGAGGACGACGCGATGGACGACCTGCACCGGCACCTGTTCACCGTGCTGATGGACCGCGAATGGAAGCACGGAGTGGCCGCCGCCGTCGACGTGACGCTGCTCGGACGGTACTACGAGCGCTTCGCCGACCACGCGGTCGAGGTGGCCCGTCGGGTCATCTTCCAGGTCACCGGGAACACCCCCACGGAACAAGAGGTCTCCGAACACTACTGACCATGTCGACATGCCAGAGAACCCCCCGGGTGGATCCCGGGGGGTTCTTCGTTATGCCGTTAGTGCCGAACCAGATTCAGCCGAAGCGGCCGGAAATGTAGTCCTCGGTGGCCTTCTGGCTCGGGTTCGAGAAGATCTTCTCGGTGTCGTCCACCTCGATGAGTTTGCCCGGCTTACCGGTCGCCTCGAGGTTGAAGAACGCCGTCTGATCACTCACACGCGCAGCCTGCTGCATGTTGTGCGTGACGATCACGATCGTGTAGTCCTGCTTCAGCTCCGAGATCAGGTCCTCGATCGCCAGTGTCGAGATCGGATCGAGCGCCGAGCACGGCTCGTCCATCAGCAACACGTCCGGCTGCACCGCGATGGCACGGGCGATGCAGAGACGTTGCTGCTGACCGCCGGACAGGCCGCCGCCCGGCTTGTCGAGACGATCCTTGACCTCATTCCACAGGTTTGCACCCTTGAGGGACTTCTCGGCGATGTCATCGAGGTTCCTACGAACCCCCTGCAGCTTCAGCCCGGCCACCACGTTGTCGCGAATCGACATGGTGGGGAACGGATTCGGCCGCTGGAACACCATGCCGATGGTTTTGCGAACGCTCACCGGGTCGACACCCGAAGCGTAGATGTCCTCACCATCGAGCAGCACCGAACCTTCCACGCGGGCGCCGGGCAGCACCTCGTGCATCCGGTTCAGCGTGCGCAGCACGGTGGACTTACCGCAGCCCGAGGGGCCGATGAACGCCGTGACGCTGCGGGGCATGACAGACAGACCCACGTCTGCGACCGCGTGGAACGAACCGTAGTAGATGTTGAGATCTTTGAGATCCAGCCGCTTGGCCATGAGGCTCCTAAACTCTGTTCCGCATCAGGTATCGGTTGATGAATGCAGCGCCGATGTACAGCGCGGCGATGATCAGGATCAGCGTCAGGGCGGCACCCCAGACACGCAGAACGCCTGCCGCCTCCGGGTTGACCAGTTCCGTGTAGATCAACAGGGGCAGCGATGCCATGTTGCCTTCGAACGCGTCCATGTTGATGGAACGGCTGTAGCCCACCAGCACCAGCACCGGGGCCGTCTCGCCCATGACCCTGGCCAGCGCCAACAGGATGCCGCTGATCA
Organism: Mycolicibacterium austroafricanum; assembly: GCF_000612725.1. Lineage (GTDB taxonomy): Bacteria > Actinomycetota > Actinomycetes > Mycobacteriales > Mycobacteriaceae > Mycobacterium > Mycobacterium austroafricanum. Next base: position 95,261 of record NZ_HG964462.1, on the reverse strand, counting down.
TCCCGGGCAGCGCCGTGGGCACGACGATGCGCGCGATGGTCTTCCACTTCGGAACACCTAAGGCGTAGGACGCTTCTCGCAGCTCATCGGGCACCAGTTTGAGCATTTCCTCGGTGTTGCGGACAACCACGGGAAGCATCAGCAACACCAGTGCCAGCGATACGGCAAATGCGCTCTGCTCGAATCCCAGGGTCGCGATCCACAGCGCGAAGATGAACAGTGCCGCCACGATCGACGGCACACCGGCGAGGATGTCGACCATGAAGGTGGTGACCTTGGCGAACCGGCCCTGGCCGTACTCGACCAGATACACCGCGGCCATGACACCCAGGGGCACTGACAGCAGTGCCGCGATGGCGGCCTGGATCAGGGTGCCGTAGATCGCGTGGTACACGCCACCGGCGAACTCCTCGGGCAGCACGCCGGCCAGCGAGTTGGTCCACCATGTCGATGAGACGATCGCGGTGACACCCTTGGCCAGCACTGTGTAGATCAACCACACCAACGGGATCATCGCGAGAACGAACGACGCGGTGAACAGCGTTGTGGCCAAGCCGTTCTTGAACTTCCGTGCGGTACTGAGCGGATGGAAGGTCGGGCCCTTCACCGCCTCGTCAAGCGTCGCGGTCATCCTCCACTAACCCTTCCGCCGGCCGCGGCCCGGGCCAGCGCGTTGACGATGAATGTCAACGCGAAGAGCACGAAACCGGCGGCGATGTATGCACCTGTCGGCAGCGGGGCACTGAATTCAGCTGCCGCCGAGGCGATCTTGGACGCGAATGTGTAGCCGCCGTCGAACAGCGACCAGTGTCCGGCCTGCGCGGCCGTGCGCAGGATGATCAGGATCGCGATGGTCTCACCCAGCGCGCGACCCAGGCCCAGCATCGATGCCGCGATCATCCCGCTGCGGCCGTAGGGGAACACCGTCATGCGGATGACTTCCCATTTGGTCGCGCCGAGCGCCTGCGCGGCCTCGACATGGCCCCGCGGGGTGAGCGCAAACACCTCGCGGGTGACCGAGGTGATGATCGGCAGGATCATCACCGCCAGGACGATTCCCGCGGTGAAGATCGTGCCACCGCCGGCCAGCGATACGTTGCCCTCGGAGAACAGGAAGAACCAGCCGAGGTTGTCGTTGAGGAAAGTCGCCACCGGCGTCAGCCACGGAGCGAGCACAAAGATGCCCCACAGACCGAACACGATCGACGGCACCGCCGCCAGCAGATCGACCAGCATGGCGAACGGCCTGGCCAACCGTGCGGGGGCGTAGTTCGTCAGGAAGGCCGCTATGCCGATGGCGATCGGCACCGCGATCACAAGCGCGAACACCGAGCTGAGGACCGTGACCATGAACAGGTCTCGGATACCGAACCGCAGGTTATCGGGGTCGCTGGTGAGAAACTCCGTGCTGAACAGGAAGTTGGCCTGGTTGGCCTGGATCGACGGTAGCGCCTTGATGATCAGGAAAAGCGCCATCAACGCAATCGCCCCGATGATCGTGGCGCCGGCGGCGATCGCGATCGACTTGAAGACGGTGTCGCCCCACCGTCCGCCGCCCTGCCTCAACGCTGATCCCTTCCCGGGTGTGGTTGGCATGTCGGGAGTATCCCCGCCCCGCTGCGGGCTCGCCGGGTTAACCGACGAGCCCACAGCGGTCGAATCTGGTGTCACAGCCATCAGACGGTGCTACTAGGACGTCGCGTTGATGGCGTCCACGGCTTCGGTGAGCCGCGTCTTGAACGCCTCGGGAATCGGGATGTAGCCGTTCTCCTCGAGACCGGTCTGCCCGTTACCGAGCGCGGAGTGCATGAACGCCTTGACCGCGGTGGCCACCTCGGCATCGGGGTACTGCGAGCACACGATCTCGTAGGCCGCGAGCACGATCGGGTACGCACCCGGCTCGGACGGCTTGTAGAACGACGTCGTGTCCAGCACGAGGTCGTTGCCCTCGCCCTTGAACTTGACACCGTCGATCGCCTTGCCGGCGGACTCCGTGCTCAGCTCGACCGGCTCCGGTCCGGCCGAGGTGATGATCTTGGCGATCGACAGGTTCTGAGCCTTGGCGAACGACCACTCGTTGTAGGTGATCGAGCCGGGGGTGTTCTTGATCGCAGCGGAGGTGCCCTCGTTACCCTTGGCGCCCTCGCCCACACCGCCGGCGAACGACTTGCCCGCACCCTTGCCCCAGGCGCCGTCCGACGCCGCGTCGAGGTACTTCTGGAAGTTGTCGGTGGTGCCCGACTCGTCGCTGCGGAAGATCACGTTGATCGGCTGGGCCGGCAGGGTCGCGCCCTGGTTGAGCGCTGCGATCTCGGGTGCATCCCAGGTCTTGACGGTGCCGTTGAAGATCTTGCCGAGCGTCGGGCCGTCGAGCACCAGGCCGTCCACGCCCTCAAGGTTGTAGGTGATCGCGATCGGCCCGAACACCGCGGGCAGATTCCATGCCTCGCTGCCGCCGCAACGCTCCTTGGCCTTCTCGATCTCCCCCTTCTCCGCGTTCAGCGGGGAATCCGAGCCGCCGAAGTCGGTCTGGCCACCGAGGAACTCCGAGACGCCGGCGCCCGACCCGCTGGAGGTGTAGTTCAGCGTGTAGCCGGGGCAGTCCTGCTCGTAGGCGTTGATGAAGCGGGTCATCGCGTTGGCCTGCGCGGACGAACCGCTGGCCTTGAGCGATTCCTTGCCGCCGCAGTCACCGGCGGGCGCCGCTGTTCCGCCTTCGCCCGATCCCGAGGAGGCGGTGTTGTTGTCACTGCCACATGCCGACAACAGCAGCGTGCCGGCGGCCAGCAGGCTCAGCGCGGCACCAGTTCGATTGGCCTTCACGAAGCTCCTTACAAGTACGGATGAGGGGGAAGACGCAGGTCGCGTCGAGCAGATCTCGCGCTGCTCGGCTGTGAACCTAGGGGCTAGTGGTGAATCAACGCCCCATGGAAGGTGAACGGAAGGTGAACCGGGAAGGGGTGCGAGGCGACGATTTCCCAGCGGGGGTTGACACGGCCTAATTAGGTCGATAGATATTGAGTCAATGCCAATTGAGACAAATGACACCGAGAAGCGGGCCTCGAAGTTCGCGGCCCTCGCCGATCCTTCGCGACTGGCCATCGTCGATCATCTGCTGCTGGCGGACGCCTCTCCGTCGGAGTTGCGCGCGGTGCTGGGCATACAGTCGAACCTGCTCGCTCACCACCTCGGCGTCCTCAAGACCGCCGGCATCGTCCGTCAGACCCGGTCGGAGGCCGACCGCCGACGGACGTATCTGCAACTCGACCACCAAGCCCTGGAGTCGCTGGTCCCCGCCACCGGACGGAAAGCGACCCGCGTCTTGTTCGTCTGCACCCAGAACTCTGCACGCAGCCAACTCGCCGCCGCCATCTGGAACCGGCGCAGCGAACTGCCCGCCGCCTCAGCGGGCACCCATCCCGCCTCCGGTGTGCACCCCGGAGCCGTTGCCGCCGCACGCCGCCACAAGCTCCACCTTCGACCCCACACCCCGCGCTATCTCGGCGACGTCTTGGGCCCGGGCGACCTGGTCATCGCGGTCTGCGACAACGCCCATGAGGAGCTACCCGTCGAACTGCCTCGCCTGCACTGGTCGGTCCCCGACCCAGTGCGGACTGCGCAGGCCGAGGCATTCGATGCCGCGGTGGACGACCTCACCGACCGAATCGAACACCTCGTCCCCCACCTGAAGTCCGCCTGAGAAGGAGAACGTTATGACCGGCAGCACCGCCCCCGAAGCTCATCCGCAACTGCGCCGCGACTTGTCCATCGACCAGCGCCTGGCACTCAAGTCCGCGGCAACACAGTTGGAGAAGGAGTTCGACGGCATCTACGGCGTGGAAACCATCGAACTGTTCCTGCATTCGTCCTATGACCAGTTCGCGGGGCGTGCCAGCATCGTGAACTTCCTTCCGCTGCTCGCCGAACGTTTCGCCCGGCAACGGCTGAGGGCGCTGGCCAAGGTGGAGGGGAAAAGCCAGGACGGCAAGCCCACGGTCCTGTTCCTGTGCACCCACAACGCCGGTCGATCACAGATGGCCATGGGCTTCTTCACCGCGCTGGCCGGCGACGCTGCCGTCGCGTGGTCCGGCGGCTCCGAACCGGGCGACGAGGTCAACCCTGCGGCGGTCGAGGCGATGGCCGAGCGGGGCATCGACATCTCCCGCGAGTACCCCAAACCGTGGACCGAGGAGATCGTCCGCGCCGCCGACGTGATCATCACGATGGGCTGCGGTGACGCCTGCCCGGTTTTCCCCGGCCGTCGCTACGAAGAGTGGAAACTCGACGACCCGGCCGGCCAGAGCGTTGACGACGTGCGGCCGATCCGCGACGAGATCGAGCGCCGCGTTCGCACACTGCTGGTGGAGCTTGACGTTCCCGCCCAAGGATGACTTTGGCGATCAGAGTCGCGCGCCTATTGAGCAGTGTCGTGGAATGGTTGCGCCACGGCTACCCAGCCGACGCGCCCACTCGCGGTCACAGCCCGCTGATCGCGTTACAGGGGCCGATCTCGTTGACGGAGCAGCAACTCCGGCGGTTCTGCGCGGCCACACAGACTTCACCCACACACCCTGAGGAGACCGTTAGATGAGCAAGGTGGAAGTGTTCGAGCCGGCCCTGTGCTGCGCCACCGGAGTCTGCGGCGAGGACGTCGACCAGCAGTTGGTGACGTTCTCCGCGGACCTGGATTTCGTCTCCAGCCGTGGCGGCGACATTTCTCGCTACAACCTGGCCAGCGAGCCTCGCGCGTTCGCCGAGAACGACACCGTGCGAGCCTTTCTCCACGTCGCCGGATCCGTCGGCCTACCGCTGGTACTGGTGGACGGAGTCACCGTGATGACCGGGCGCTACCCCGACCGCAGCCAGCTCGCCGCCTGGGCGGGGATCGACACGCCGGACGGCAAGATCCCGCTCGACATCGAGGACACCACCGCCGCTGGAGGCGGTTGCTGCAGCAGCGACAGTTCCGGCGCCACCAGCTGCTGTTAGAGAGTGCCGACCGATGACCTTGAAGTTCCTCGACGCTCCACCACGGTTCTTGTTCTTCACCGGCAAAGGCGGGGTGGGCAAGACCTCGATCGCGTGTGCCGCCGCAATCCACCTGGCGCGCAACGGCAAACGCGTTCTGCTCGTCAGCACCGACCCGGCGTCCAACGTCGGCCAGGTGTTCGGACTGCGCGTCGGCAACGCCATCACGACGGTTCCCGCCGTCGAGGGCCTGTCGGCGCTGGAGATCGATCCCGAACAGGCCGCAGAGGCCTACCGGGAACGCATCGTCGCCCCCGTGCGAGGCCTGTTGCCCGACAGGGAGGTGCAGTCGATCACCGAACAACTCTCCGGCTCATGCACCACCGAGATCGCCTCGTTCAACGAATTCACCGAACTGCTCACCGATTCCGACGCCCTGACGGGCCAGTTCGACCACGTGCTGTTCGACACCGCACCAACCGGGCACACCATCCGACTACTGCAGCTGCCGGGCTCGTGGACGGACTTCCTCAACGAAGGCAAGGGCGACGCGTCCTGCCTCGGACCGCTGTCGGGTCTGGACAAGCAGCGAGCCATCTACGCCGAGGCAGTCGAGGCGTTGGCAGATCCCCTGCGCACCCGCCTGGTCCTCGTCGCCCGCGCCCAGCGTTCCACTCTCGCCGAGATCACCCGCACACACCGGGAACTCGCTGCGATCGGCCTGACCCGCCAGTACGTCGTGATCAACGGGGTGCTTGCTTCGCCCGCCGGAAACGGCGACCCGCTCGCGGCGGCGATCCACACGCGCGAGCAACAGGCCCTCGGGGCTCTTCCCGACGAGCTTCGGGGACTACCGCTCGATCAGGTCGAGCTGAAGGCCACCAACATCGTGGGCGTGGACGCGCTGGACTCGCTGTTCACCTCGGACGCCGGCATCCCCGAAGGCGATGACGGTGCGGGTCTCCCCGTGGTGGACGCCCCGCTGTCGGCCCTGATCGACGAACTCGCCGAGGGCGACCACGGTTTGATCATGTGCATGGGCAAGGGCGGCGTCGGCAAGACGACCATCGCCGCCGCGATCGCCGTTGCCCTCGCCGACCGCGGCCACCCCGTGCACCTGACGACCACCGATCCCGCCGGGCACCTCTCCGAGACGCTGCACGGAACACTGCCGAATCTGCATGTGTCGAGCATCGACCCGGTCGAGGCGACCCGTGCATACCGCGATCATGTGCTCGCCACCAAAGGCGCCGCGCTCGACGAGCAGGGCCGTTCGATGCTCGAAGAGGACCTCCGCTCGCCCTGCACCGAGGAAGTTGCTGTGTTCCAGGCATTTTCGCGGGTGATCAGTGAGTCGAGAAACAAGTTCGTCGTCGTCGACACCGCACCGACCGGACACACCCTGCTGCTGCTCGATGCCACCGGCTCCTACCATCGCGAGGTGGCTCGGCAGCTCGGCAACCGGCATTTCACCACGCCCCTGATGCGCTTGCAGGACCCCGAGCTCACCAAGGTCATCGTCGTCACACTCGCCGAGACGACGCCGGTCCTGGAGGCCGCCGGGCTGCAGAACGAACTCGAACGCGCCCAGATCCAGCCGTGGGCGTGGGTGGTCAACAACTCGCTCGCCGCCGCGCACCCGACGTCACCGCTGCTGCGTCAGCGCGCGGTCGCCGAGTTACCGCAAATCGACAAGGTCCGAACGGATTACGCGGATCGGGTCGCGGTCGTCCCACTGCTGGCCGGCGAGCCCGTCGGCATCCCCGCCCTGGAAGCGCTCGCCGGGTCACGGACCGCCGCGGTATAGCGGCGAGACCGGAGCTTTCACCCCTCGGCGGCGTAGGCCACGTCGGTGTTGACCACTTCGAAACCCAGCCGTCGGTAGGTCTTCACCGCCGCGGTGTTGTCCGCTTCCACATAGAGCATCACGTCGGCGTCGTGACCGGAGGACAGCAGCCGGTCGGCGAGGTGGTGCAGACCGATCAGCGTGAGCGCACCGCCGAGGCCACGCCCCTGTGCGGCGTTGTCGACCCCGACCACATACACCTCGCCCAGCGTCGCGGAATGCACTTTGGTCCAATGGAATCCGAGCAACCGACCGCTCTCCTCGTCGAAGGCGAGGAAGAAGCCGTCCGGGTCGAACCACTGCTCGTCGCGGCGTTCGGCGATGTCCGCCTCGGTCCAGCCGCCCTGTTCGGGATGCCAGGAGAACGCGGCGTTGTTGACGCGAAGCACCTCGGCGTCGTCCTGTGGCCCGGCATACGTCGCGAAGCGCACCCCGTCGACGGGCGGCGCGGTCGGCAGGTCGGCCAGGGAGCGGCGCATCTGGAGCAGTTCCCTGACGGCGCTCAGACCCAGCGCCGCCGCGGTGGCGCGTGCCGGCTCGAGATCACCGTGCGCCCAGATGCGGGTGTCGGGACCGCCGACGGACAGGGCGGTGCGGATCATCGCCGAGCCGATGCCCCGGCGTCGGGCATCCGGATGAACCACCAGCTCGGCCATCGGCGGCGCGCCGTCACCGGCCGGCGCCAGGTTCAGATAGCCGCGCAGTGCGCCGTCTTGCAGGGCCACCAGATGCCGGGTGCGCTGCTGTCCGAGTTCCCGCAACACCTGGTCGCCGACGGGTGCAACGCCGTCCGCGGACGTCGCGTCGGAGATCAGGTCACGGATGCGTTGTCGCTCGTCGACCGGCAGTACGTCCTGCCAGTCGACGGAGTCCTGCGACGTCACTGACTGCGCAGCGCGTCGCCGAGGGCCTCCGGGACACCGTCACGATCCAGCGATCCGACGCCGTCCTCGTAAGGGTCGTCCCCGTCCAGATCGTCCGAGGGGAGGTCAGCACCGGCTGCGGGTGCCCGCCCACGGGCGGGCCGGACCGCCTTGTAGCCGACGTTGCGCACCGTGCCGATCAGCGCTTCGTACTCGGGACCCAGCTTGGCGCGTAGCCGCCGGACGTGGACGTCGACCGTTCGGGTGCCGCCGAAGAAGTCGTAACCCCACACTTCCTGAAGGAGCTGGGCGCGCGTGAAAACCCGGCCGGCGTGCTGCGCCAGGTACTTCAGCAGTTCGAATTCCTTGTAGGTGAGGTCGAGCGGCCGTCCACGCAGCCGGGCGGTGTAGGTGCCTTCGTCGATGACGAGCTCACCGAGACTGATCTTGCCCAGGTTCTCCTGGTTGGCCATGCCGCCCCGGCGCCCCACCAACAGTCGCAGTCTGGCGTCGATCTCCGCGGGCCCGGTGCTGGGCAGCAGGATCTCGTCGAGACCCCATTCGACGTTGACGGCGACCAGACCGCCTTCGTTGACGACCGCCACGACGGGCACCGACGTGCCGGTGGTGCCGAGTAGGCGGCAGAGGCCGCGAGCGGCGGCCAGATCGGTGCGCGCATCGACGATGGCCACGTCCGCGGTCCCGGCCTCCAGCAAAGACGAGACCTCGGTCGGGGCGGTCCGCACGTTGTGAGCCAGCAGCGCCAACGAGGGCAGGACCGATTCCGGATGCGGGTCAACCGTCAGTAGTAACAGATCCAACTGACCCTCCAACGGCTGTGGAGCTCATCCCCGGGACACCGCCAGACGTCTTTGTCGCGTGGTGACTTCCCAGATTCCTGCCTGACACATGGCCGTTACCCGGCCGATGATCATCTAACGATAGCGTGCCACCTGCCGATAAGCCGCGCTGAACGGTTCCGCCCGGCAGCGTCGGCAACAATGACGTGGTGCGCAAGCTCGTGATCGGTGCCCTCGCGACCCTCGTCGCTGTGGTGCTCGGCGTCGTCGGCACCGACTTCGGGGCCGCCATCTACGCCGAATATCGCCTGGCCAGAAGCGTCCGCAGCTCCGCGAACCTGGACTGGGACCCCTCGGTCGCCATCCTCGGTTTCCCGTTCATCACGCAGGCCCAGCGCCGCCACTACGACGAGGTGGAGATCAAGGCCAGTGGCGTTGATCACGGCGTGGTCGGCAAGGCCTCGCTGGAGGCCACCATGCATTCGGTGGGGCTGCCGGATTCGTGGCTCATCCGGCCGGGCTCGACACTCACCGTCGGGAAGCTGGAGAGCCGGATCATCATCGATTCCACCCACATGGGCCGGTACATGGGGATCCCCGACCTCCTGATCGAGGCGCCGACCCGGGAGACGGAGGATTCCACCGGCGGCACCACGGAGTCGGGCATTTCGAGCAACACCGGGCTGGTGTTCACCGGTACCCCCGACAAGGCCGGTTTCCACGAGCGGGTCAGCATCGCCGTCGACGTCTCGATCACCGGGCCGGAGTCGACGACGTTGGTTCTCACCGCGACCGGTGTCCTCACCGAGCCGGGGACGGCCGATCAGGCGGTACCCGAGGACCGGGTGCCCGCCGTTCTGGCGGCCTTCTCCACGACCCTGCCCGGCCAGAAGCTCCCGTTCGGCATCGCACCCACCACCGAGGGCGCGCGCGGTTCCGACCTCATCATCGAGGGCATCGCCGAGGGAGTAACCATCAACCTCGACGAGTTCCGACTGTCATGAGTTCCTCCTGGATCGCCGTCATCGCGGTTCTCATCGCCGCGTTCGGGCTGGCGTTCGTGATCGGCCGACTGCTGACGCTGCGGTCCGGTCTGATCAAGGGTGCGGCGGAGTGGCCGGCGCTGGATGACAGCGACGTCGATGCGCTGGGCCTGTCGCGGACCGAACCGACCGTCCTGCACTTCAGCGCGGTGTGGTGTGGGCCCTGCGCGGGAGTGCGCCGGGTGGTCGACCAGGTGTGCGCCGAACTGCCCGAGGTGACGCACGTGGAGATCGACCTCGACGCCGATCCGGAGTCGGCGCGCAAACTTTCGGTGTTGTCGCTGCCGACGACGTTCATCTTCGACGCCGACGGCCGGCAGCGATACCGCACCTCCGGCGTGCCGACCGCGGCCGATCTGCGCTCGGCGCTGCAGCCACTGTTGGCTTGATCACCGGTTCTCTGGGTAAGCTGTCAGCCGTGTCAGCCCGCCTTGAGCTTCTGCTCACCAAGCGCCGCGCAGTCGATCTGTGCCGCGTTGCGGGTTGTTGCTGTTGTTGTTGTAGCTGCTGAGTCGCCGCGCCTGCTTTTCGCGCCGCCACTCTGCGACCGGCCCCATCTGGGTCCGCCGCGTCCAGCCGTACCGAAACAACAGGAGCACGACCATGTCGAACATCACACAGAGCAGCGCGCCGACGCAGATCGACGTTCGCGGCCCGCGCTTCGTCGCGTGGGTGACCACCGTCGTCCTCGTCGCCACCCTGCTCGTGTCGGCGCAGCACCCGGCGGCAGCAGCCGTGCTGCTCGGTGCGCAGGCCGTCGTCTTCGCGATCGGCGCGGTGTCGGGTCCGCGCCGGCATCCGTACGGCCGGGTGTTCGCCGCACTGATCGCCCCCAGGCTGGCTCCTGCCACCGACCGTGAACCGGTGGCACCGCTGAAGTTCGCGCAGCTCGTCGGGTTCGCCTTCGCCGTTGTCGGCGTCCTCGGTTTCGCCAGTGGTCTCGCACCGCTGGGCCTGGTCGCCACGGGTTTCGCGCTCGTGGCGGCGTTGCTCAACGCAGCCTTCGGTATCTGTCTGGGCTGCCAGCTCTATCCGCTCGTCACACGCTTGAACCCCACCCGCTAGCAATCGAAAGGATCTCCACATGGCACGCTCCGACGTCCTGGTCACAGCTGACTGGGCCGAGAGCAATCTCGAGGCGCCGAAGACCGTTTTCGTCGAGGTCGACGAAGACACCAGCGCCTACGACACCGGCCACATCCCCGGCGCCGTACGACTGGACTGGAAGACCGATCTGCAGGACCCGGTCAAACGCGACTTCGTCGACGCGGCGCAGTTCTCCAAGCTGCTGTCCGAGCGCGGCATCGCCAACGACGACACCGTCGTGCTCTACGGCGGCAACAACAACTGGTTCGCCGCCTACGCCTACTGGTACTTCAAGCTCTACGGTCACCAGGACGTCAAGCTGCTCGACGGCGGCCGCAAGAAGTGGGAGCTCGACGCCCGCCCGCTGTCCAAGGACACGGTCGAGCGTCCGCAGACCAGCTACACCGCCAAGGAACCCGACAACAGCATCCGCGCTTTCCGCGACGAGGTGATCGCCGCGATCGGCACCAAGAACCTGGTCGACGTGCGCTCCCCCGACGAGTTCTCCGGCAAGATCCTGGCCCCGGCGCATCTGCCGCAGGAGCAGAGCCAGCGCGCCGGGCATATCCCCACCGCCATCAACGTTCCGTGGAGCAAGGCGGCCAACGAGGACGGGACCTTCAAGTCCGATGAGGACCTGGCCAAGCTGTACGCCGAGGCCGGTCTGGACGGGGAGAAGGAGACCATCGCCTACTGCCGCATCGGTGAGCGCTCGTCGCACACCTGGTTCGTGCTGCAAGAGTTGTTGGGACACAAGAACGTCAAGAACTACGACGGCAGTTGGACGGAATACGGCTCCCTGGTGGGTGCCCCGATCGAGTTGGGAAGTTGATATGTGCTCTGCACCGAAGCAAGGACTGACGTTGCCCGCGGGCGTCGACCTGGAGAAGGAGACGGTCATCACCGGCCGTGTCGTCGACGGGTCGGGCCAGGCTGTGGGCGGCGCCTACGTGCGTCTGCTGGACAGCTCGGACGAATTCACCGCCGAGGTGGTCGCGTCGGCGACCGGTGACTTCCGGTTCTTCGCCGCGCCCGGCACCTGGACGCTGCGGGCGTTGTCGCCCGCGGGTAACGGTGACGCCAGCATCGCGCCGTCGGGCGCGGGGATCCACGAGGTCGACGTCAAGGTCGCGTGACGACGAAGTCGGCGCGTGACGACGAAGTCGGCGCGTGACGACGAAGGCGGCGAGGGACGCCGTGAATTCACGCGTCCGTCATCGAGCCTTGCCGTGATCTTGCTGTGAAAGTGCTGCAGGATTAGCTGTCGTCGGCGAATAATATGGTGAACTCCCGCGCCGCCCGGCGCGGGTCAACACCATCAACGCGCGGCTCGCCGCGGACAACAACATAGGACCGACAATGAAGATCACGATCGCCTGCGCCGCGTCGGCGGCCTTTGCCGCAGTTGCTCTGATTGGCGCTCCCGCGGCTCTCGCCGACCCGGAGGGCGACTTCCTGACGGTGATCGGCAACGGCGGCATCACCTGGCCGTCGGACAAGACCCAGCAGGTGATCGAGACGGGCTATGCGGTGTGCCAGGACTGGGACAACGGCGCCTCTTTCGAGCAGGAGGTTGCCGATCTGACCAGCGTGACCGACTGGTCGGATTACCAGGCCGGGTACTTCATCGGTGCGGCCACCGGTGCGTTCTGCCCCCAATACGAGTGGAAGGTCAGCTGACCTACTCCGCTTGACCAGCCGCCGGGAGAGAAATTCTCCCGGCGGCTAAACTTTGCGCCGTGGTGCTCTTCTTCGAACTTCTGCTCGTGGCGGCCGTCGTAGTGATCACGTGGTTCGCGCTGTACGCGCTCTATCGCCTCGTCACTGACGAGTCGTGAGCTCTGGCGACGAGGCGGTCGCCGCTGCCGCCCAGCGCGCAAGGGTGACCGCCGCGCGCAACATCCCGGTGTTCGGCGATCTGCCACTACCGGCCGACACCGCCAATCTGCGCGAGGGCGCGAACCTCGACGATGCACTGCTGGCGCTGTTGCCCCTGGTCGGTGTGTGGCGTGGCGAGGGCGAAGGCCGTGCCGCCCATGGCGATTACCGGTTCGGTCAGCAGATCGTGGTCTCGCATGACGGCGGTGACTACCTCAACTGGGAAGCCCGTTCGTGGCACCTGGACGACGACGGCGAGTACGCCCGGCCAGGCTTGCGGGAGACGGGTTTCTGGCGGTTCGTCAGCGACCCAGGCGATCCGGAGGAGTCACAAGCCATCGAGCTGCTGCTGGCGCATTCGGCCGGCTACATCGAACTGTTCTACGGCCGCCCGCTGAACCAGTCGTCCTGGGAACTCGTCACCGACGCGCTGGCGCGCAGCAAGTCCGGAATGCTCGTCGGCGGCGCCAAACGGCTGTACGGAATCATCGAGGGCGGCGATCTGGCCTACGTGGAGGAACGCGTCGACGCCGACGGCGGTCTGGTGCCGCACCTGTCCGCCCGCCTGACGAGGTTCGTCGGCTAGTGCGCCGGGTAGGGATTGCCGCGCTGGCCGCGGCCGCGGCGATGATGGCCGGCTGCTCGGCGCCGTCACAAGCTCCCCCGCCGTCGACGCCCAGCTCGGCGGTACCCAGCGTGGGTCACGGCTCCTTCGCGTACTGCCTGAGTCAGCACGGGGTTCCCGCAGCGCCCGGGCCGGTGTCCGAACCTCCGCCCGGCATGGACGCGGCAACCTGGGAGGCCGCCATGTCGGAGTGCTCGTCGCTGGCGCCCGGTCCGGCCGGCTAGCGCAACACGGCGACCGGTCCGGTGTCCGTCAACCACCGGTTCTGAAGACCCGCCAACGTGCCGTCCTCGCGCAGCGAGTCGACCGCCCAGGACACGCAGCGGGTCAGCGGACTGCCGTGCGACAGGACGATGCCGAACTGCTCGAGGTGTTCGCCGTCGGCCGGGAGCTGCCCCACCAGGACACCGTGCCGAAGCTCTTCGGCCATGGTCAGCGCCGTCGGCAGGTCGACGACCATCGCGTCGATCTCACCGTCGAGCAGCGCCATCTTGGCGTCCACGTTGGTGTTGTACGCCTGCACCGGGACACTTCCGCCCAGCTCGGTCGCGGCGGTGTGACTGGTGGTCCCGACCTGTGCGCCGAGCCGTAGCGGACGCAGTCCGTCAAGTGTTGTCACGGCGGCGGCCGGCGAGGTGCGCACCGCCACCACGGCCTGCGTGACGTCGAAATACGGAGTGGAGAAATCCACGGCGGCCCTGCGCTGCTCGGTGATGGAGAACTGGGACAGGTTCACGTCGAAGGTCTTGGCCCCGGGCGCGAGCGCGGTGTTGAACGGCACCCGGACCCAGCGCACGTCGTCGCCGGTGTAGTTCAGTTTCGCGGCGAGGGCGTAGGCGAGCGCCGACTCGAACCCATCACCGTTGGTCGGATCGTCGCCCATGTACCAGGGCGGGTAGACGGGTTGGTCGGCGCCGAACGTCAGGATGCCGGGGTACTGGGTGGCCAGCACGTCCCTGCTGCACTTGCTCGAGTCCAGCGTCGGGGCGGTCACCCCGACCGGCGCCGCACAGGCGGGACCGGCCAGCACGACGAGGACGGCGGCAGCCGTCCTCCATCCCGCGACGGAAGGGCAAGACATAGCCGAATCATTGCAGATCTTGAAATTTGTGCAGTTCGCGACATGGAGCGGCCCCCGAGCCGTCGTTCCTGGTCGGACAAGACCAGGAGGCTCGGGGGCCGGGTGACTGCGGGGAATTCGCCAGCGCGCACAGGTGCGACAGGCGCTCTCCCGGCGCTGCTAGCTCGCAGCCACCTCACATGTCCATAAGTCAATCAATTCTCGGACCACCTCCTTCCCTGTGTACAGGCGACCGTACTCGCGCTTCGACAGGGCGACAACCGATTTAGCGCTCAGCGATCGCTGAGGATCGCAGCGTCGACGAGCGCGGCGATCTCGTCCGAGAGAGGCGCAGCGGCGAGCGGGTTACCGTCGAGGGTGTGCACACGCGCGGCCAGCGTGATGCTGGATACCAGCCAAACACCTTGTGCGGCAATCAGATCAGCGGGCGTGAGGGCCTGGTAGTCGCAGTCATAGCCCTTGTTGCGCGCCAATTCGAACAGCGCCTGCTGGGTGGTGCCACGCAAGATCGGATACCAGGGTGGCGGGGTGAGCAGGCACGTCCGCCCGTCGGGGGACGACGTGGCGATGACCACGGTGGAGCGCGGCCCCTCCAGGATGTGCCCCTCGGTGCTGATGAAGATGACGTCACCGGCGCCGTGGCGCTCGGCGTGCCGCAGCGCCGCCATGTTGACCGCATACGACAGTGTCTTGGCACCCGCCAGCAGCCACGGCATCGCGTCGACGCCTTCGGCGGGCAGGCTGCGTTGCAGGGTCAGCGCCGCCAGGCCGTTGCGCCGGACGTCGGCGACCCGCGCCGGCACGGAGCCGATCGTGGCGTACGCGGTGGGGTCCGAGCCGTGCTCCCTGCCACGGCTGTAAACCAGCCGCAGCACCCCTTCGTCGCCGCCTGTGCGCAGCCAGCTGTCGACGGCGATGCCCACCGCCGCATGCCAACGCGCGGCGTCCGGTGGCGGCAAATCGACCTGTCGCGCGGAGTGCGCCAATCGGCCCAGGTGGGCGTCGAGCAGACACGGGCGGCCGCCCCGGATCAGAAGCGTCTCGAAGATCCCGTCACCGCGCACCGCCGCGAGGTCGTCGGCGTACAGCAGCGGGGCATCGGGATCGTGCAGCTGCCCGTCGAGGGTGACGACGACGCCCGGATGGTCAGCCATGAGGCATCAGCGTAGACCCGGCCACGACCGCGTGAATCGTAGAGTTGCAGTATGTCTGCCGTACCCGCACCCGACACTGGACCCGACGCCGGCGCGGTCTGGCATTACGGCGATCCGCTCGGCGAGCAACGGGCCGCCGCGCAGGGCGCGGTCGTCGTGGACCGCTCGCACCGGGCGGTGCTGTCGCTGACCGGAGCCGAACGCAATTCGTGGCTGCACACGATCTCCAGCCAGCACGTCAGCGACCTCGCCGACGGCACCGTGACCGAGAATCTGAGCCTCGACGGGCAGGGCCGTGTCGAAGATCACTGGGTGCAGACCCAGCTCGACGGGCGCACCGTTCTGGACACCGAGCCGTGGCGCGGGGAGCCGCTGCTGAGCTTCCTCCGCAAGATGGTGTTCTGGGCCGATGTCGTGGTCGAACCTGCCGATCTGGGCGTGTTGTCGCTGCTCGGGCCCGGTCTGACCGACCCCGCAGTACTCGACGCCGTGGGCCTGCCCGCACTGCCGGCCCCCAACAGCGCCGTCGAACTGCCCGGCGGCGGCTTCATCCGGCGGCTGCCGGGGCCTGCGGTCGAGGTGGACGTCGTGGTGCCGCGCGACGAGCTCGCGGCGTGGCGCGACAGGTTGGTGGCCGCCGGGGTCCGGCCCGCCGGGGTCTGGGCGTACGAAGCGCACCGCGTCGCCGCCCGTCGACCGCGTCTCGGGGTGGACACCGACGAGCGCACCATTCCTCATGAAGTGGGCTGGATCGGCGGCCCGGGCGTCGGGGCGGTGCACCTCGACAAGGGCTGCTACCGCGGCCAGGAGACCGTCGCGCGCGTCCACAACCTGGGCAAACCGCCACGCATGCTGGTGTTGCTGCACCTCGACGGCGCATCCGACCGGCCCTCCACCGGCGACCCGCTGCTGGCCGGCGGCCGCACCGTGGGCCGGCTCGGCACCGTCGTCGACCACGTCGACGAGGGCGTGATCGCCCTGGCGCTGCTCAAGCGTGGGCTGCCCGCCGACACCGCGCTGACGACCGGAGGTGAGGTGCACGCGGCCGCCACAATCGACCCGGACTCGATGCCGCCCGCCGACGGCGTGGGGGCGGGACGGCTGGCGGTGGACCGGCTCCGCGGCGGAACCGCGTAGTTGACGGGCCCGCAAGAGGGCCTGCCAGCGGTTCGCCGCGCGGCACGGTAAAGTGGCCGCAGGACAATAAACACACTCAGATCGGAGCCGCCTAGTGATTGGGCCGCTCCGTTATTGCGCGAGGGGGTTCCCCCAATGGGCCGCGGCCGGGCAAAGGCAAAGCAGACCAAGGTTGCACGTGAGCTCAAGTACAGCTCACCGCAGACCGATTTTGAGCGGCTTCAGCGCGAGCTGTCGAACGCTCCCGACAACGACCGCCTCAACGGCAGCGATCCGTCGCCCGATGAGAGCTGGGCGGACGAGGACGACTGGCGGCGCTGACGCCGCCAGCCCGTCCGAGGAGCGTCAGAACCTGGGGTGCTGTCCCACGAGCACTGCTCGTGGACCGTCCTTGCCGCCCTTCTCGATGGTTCCGAGGGTCCAGCAGTTCAGGTGACGGGCGGTCAGGACGGCCAACGCGCGATCGGTGTCCTCCGGCGCGACGATGGCCACCATCCCGACGCCCATGTTGAAGGTCTTCTCCATCTCGGCTCGCTCGATGCGGCCGCGCTGGGCGATCATGCCGAACACGGGTGCCGGTGTCCACGTGCCCCGGTCGAGCTCGGCCACCAGCCCGTGCGGGATGACCCGCTCGAGGTTTCCGGCCAGTCCGCCGCCGGTCACGTGGCAGAACGTCCGCACCTGCGTCTCGGCGGCCAGCGCCAGGCAGTCCTTGGCGTAGATCCGCGTCGGCTCCAGCAGTTCCTCACCGAGGGTGCGGCCGAACTCCTCGACGTGTCCGGCCAGGTTCATGTGGTCGATCTCGAGCAGTACGTGGCGGGCCAGCGAGTACCCGTTCGAGTGCAGGCCGGTGGAGGCCATTCCGATGATCACGTCGCCGGGCCGCACCCGGTCGGGCCCCAGCACGTCGTCGGCCTCGACCACGCCGATGCCGGTGGCGGAGATGTCGTAGTGGTCGGGAGCCATCAGACCGGGGTGCTCGGCGGTCTCCCCGCCCAGAAGCGCGCAGCCGGCCAGCACGCAGCCGTCGGCGATTCCCGACACCAGCTCGGCGACCCGCTCGGGCACGGTGCGCCCGACCGCGATGTAGTCCTGCAGGAACAGCGGCTCGGCCCCGCACACGACCAGATCGTCGACGACCATCGCGACGAGGTCGATACCGACGGTGTCGTGCTTGTCCATCGCCTGCGCGACGGCGAGCTTGGTGCCGACACCGTCGGTGGACGACGCCAGCAGCGGCTCCCGATAGTCGCCACGCAGGGCGAACAGGCCGGCGAAACCGCCGAGGCCACCTCTCACCTCGGGTCTCGTGGCCTTCTTGGCAAGTGGCTTGAAGAGTTCGACGGCTCGGTCGCCTGCTTCGATGTCCACACCTGCCGACGCATAGGAAATGCCGTGTTGTTCGGCGCGATCGCTCATCGGCCATAAGGCTACCGGTCGGCGACTGCAGCCGATACGGCCCGGCGTGCGCTCAGCGCACGTCGTGGGTGAACCGGCCATCTGTCATGGCCAGGACCGCCGGCGCGGTAACCCGCGCAAACGCCCGACGGGTGCGATGGGCTGTGCCATTCTCATTGATCATGAGACTGGCCCAACGGCTGTGGATGGCGAGCGGCGTCGCGGTGGCCGCGGTGGCGGCGGTGGGTTCCGCCGGCGCATCGGCCACCCCCGGCGAAGGGGTCGACGCGGTCACGTTGTCGGAGTCTTCGGTCGACGGCAAGAGTTACGTCGCCCGGATGATCACCATCGCCCCGGGCGGAACCACCGGCTGGCACTACCACCCGGGGGACGTGTTCGCGGTGGTCAGAGCGGGCACGCTGACGCATTACGCGGCGGCATCCTGCGCGGTCGACGGTGTCTACGGTGCGGGTGCGCCGATCAGCGAGGCCAGCGGGCCGGGCTACGTACACGTAGGCCGCAACGAAGGCGCGGAGCCGTTGGTGATGTGGGTGCTTTACGCGAACCCACCCGCCACCCCGCTGGCGATCGACGTGCCCGATCCGGGCTGCCCGTTACCCGGAGCCGGTTAGTCCGGCCTGTTTGCGGGCAATCCAGGTCGGCATCGGCGCCGAACTGTGGATGGGTGCCGACGACGATCGGAGGGGCTGGTGTCGACGGAACAGGTCAGGTGTCTGGTGACGGGCGCGACGGGTTATATCGGGCGGCGCCTCGTGCCCGAGCTTCTGGACCGCGGCCACACCGTGCGGGCGATGGCCCGTACGCCGGCGAAGTTGGATGACGCCGCCTGGCGCGACCGCGTCGAGGTGGTGCGAGGCGACCTGACCGAGCCGGATTCACTGGCCTCTGCGTTCGACGGCGTGGACGTCATCTACTACCTGGTGCACTCCATGGGCACGTCGCGGGACTTCGTCGCCGAGGAGGCCCGCTCGGCGCGCAACGTGGTCGCCGCCGCCGAGAAGGCGGGCGTCCGGCGCCTGGTGTATCTGGGCGGATTGCACCCGCAGGGCAAGACCGATCTGTCCCGCCATCTGGCGTCGCGGGTCGAGGTCGGGGACATCCTGCTCGGCTCGACGGTGGAGACGGTGGTGCTGCAGGCGGGCATCGTGGTCGGGTCCGGGTCGGCGTCGTTCGAGATGGTGCGCCACCTGACCGACCGGCTGCCGGTGATGACGACACCGAAGTGGGTGCACAACACGATCCAGCCGATCGCGATCGCCGACGTGCTGTACTACCTCGCCGAGGCGGCGACCGCCGAGGTCCCGGAGTCACGCACCTGGGATATCGGCGGGCCCGACGTGATGGAGTACGGCGAGGCCATGCAGATCTACGCCGACATCGCCCATCTGCGCCGCCGGGTGATGGTGGTGCTGCCATTCCTCACCCCGACGATCGCCAGCCTGTGGGTGGGGCTGGTGACACCGATCCCGTCCGGGCTGGCGCGGCCACTCGTGGAATCGCTGGAATGCGACGCGGTCGCCCACGAACACGACATCGATACGGTGATCCCCCCGCCCGAGGGCGGTGTGACCGGCTACCGCGACGCGGTCACCCAGGCGCTGCGCGACGACGGGACGGCCGCCAAGGGAGGACGGCGCCACCTGCTGCGATTCAGTAAGGTTGTGCCGCAGTGACTTTCAGGGCTGCCACGACGCCGGAAGCGTCAAGGTCGCCACGACGCCGGAGGCGTCAAGGTCGTCTGAGCGCGGAGACGTTGTCGTTGTCGACCTGCAGCGGGATTCCGGTGCGCGCTGCCGTCGCGAGCATGTGCTCGATGACGTTCTTGCCCAGGGCGGTCTCCCCCGGCAGCTCGATCGGATAGTCGCCGTCGAAGCACGCCGAGCACAGCCGCGACGCGGGCTGCTCGGTGGCCGCGATCATGCCCTGCTGTGAGATGTAGCCCAGCGAGTCGGCGCCGATGGCGTGGCGCACGGCGTCGAGCATCTCGTCCTCGTCGGCCTCGGCGTTGGAGGCGTTGGCGATCAGCTCCGCCGGCGTCGCGAAGTCGATGCCGTAGAAACACGGCCACTTCACCGGCGGCGACGCGATCCGGACATGCACTTCGAGCGCTCCCGCCTCGCGCAGCATCCGGATCAGCGCCCGCTGGGTGTTGCCGCGGACGATCGAGTCGTCGACGACGATCAACCGCTTGCCCCGGATCACCTCTTTGAGCGGGTTGAGCTTGAGCCGGATGCCGAGTTGCCGGATGGTCTGCGACGGCTGGATGAAGGTGCGGCCCACGTAGGCGTTCTTCATCAGGCCCTGGCCGAACGGAATCCCGGACTCCTGCGCGTATCCGACCGCCGCCGGGGTGCCGGATTCGGGGACGCCGATCACGAGGTCGGCGTCGACTGGCTTCTCGCGGGCCAGCCGCCGGCCGATGTCGACGCGGGTGGCGTGCACCGAGCGGCCGACGATCGTGCTGTCCGGGCGGGCCAGGTAGACGTACTCGAAGACGCATCCCTTGGGGGACGGCGGGGCGAACCGGCTGGAGCGCACCCCGTCGGCGTCGATGGCGAGGAGCTCACCCGGCTCGATGTCGCGGACGAACGACGCGCCGACGATGTCGAGTGCGGCGGTTTCGGAGGCCACCACCCACCCGCGGTCGAGCCGTCCGAGTGACAGCGGCCGCACACCGTACGGGTCGCGCGCGGCGTAAAGGGTGTTCTCGTCCATGAAGGTCAGGCAGAAGGCGCCCCGCACGGTCGGAAGCAGTTCGAGGGCGGCCTGTTCGAGCGAGGAGTCAGCGGCGCCGTGGGCCAGCAGCGCGCCCAGGATGTCGGAGTCGGTGGTGGCCGTGGCGGCACCACGGCTGCTCATCAACCCTTCGTCGCGGGCGCGGGCCGCCAGTTCGGCGGTGTTGACGAGGTTGCCGTTGTGGCCCAACGCCACGCCGGTGCCCGCCGCGGTGTTACGGAACACCGGCTGGGCGTTCTCCCACGTGGTGGAACCGGTGGTGGAATAGCGGCAGTGCCCGATGGCGACGTGGCCGTGCATGGCCGCCAACGTCTGCTCATCGAAGACCTGACTGACGAGCCCGAGGTCCTTGAACACCAGCACCTGTGACCCGTCGGCGACGGCGATGCCCGCCGCTTCCTGTCCTCTGTGCTGCAGCGCATACAGGCCGTAGTAAGTGAGCTTCGCCACCTCCTCGCCGGGCGCCCAGACCCCGAATACTCCGCACTCTTCTCTCGGCTCGCTCTCAAGCTGCTCGGCGGTCACGATCAGGCTGCTCCCTGGGGGCTGTGGGTGACGTCGCCAGTCTACGGTGAACAGCGGCAAAACGGGGAATCAGGCGACGGTGTGGTCAAGGGAACAACCAAGATTCGTGGCGCGGGCATTCCGTCAGTCGGGCAGGGCGACGAGCGGCAGCGCGTCGGCGATCTCGGCAGCCCTCGATCCGGACAGCTGCAGTGCACCGTCGGCGGCCGCGTCGGCGACCGTCAGCAACCCTGTGGAAAGCAGCAGCCAGGTGCGCGCATCGGTCTCGACGACGTTGGGCGGGTTGCCCCGCGTGTGCCGGGGACCCTCGATGCACTGCACGGCGACGAACGGCGGCACCCGTACCTCGACGGCCGCGCCGGGCGCGACCGCGGCCAGCGTCCTGGCGGTGAAGCGCACCGCGTCGGCCAGTTGGGCCCGCGCGGGCGCCGGGGCGTCCGGGTCGCGGAGCCAGTCGGCGAGCGCGGCGACGGCGGCGCGGGTCTGCGCCGGATCGACAGTACGGCGAGCGGCCATGACCCAGGTTCTCAGAGCGCCACAGGGCCGGGATGCACCGGCCCCGGAAGAGGCCATTGACCTCAAGTCTTGTTGAGGTCTTACCGTCACCGGCATGACGTTCACCACGCTCGAGATCGACTTCATGAAGCAGGCGGACCTCGGCAGGCTGGCGACCATCCAGCCCGACGG
Source organism: Mycolicibacterium austroafricanum (assembly GCF_000612725.1). Classification (GTDB taxonomy): domain Bacteria; phylum Actinomycetota; class Actinomycetes; order Mycobacteriales; family Mycobacteriaceae; genus Mycobacterium; species Mycobacterium austroafricanum. The sequence goes on along the minus strand of NZ_HG964462.1, from coordinate 73,413 downwards.
CACGCCACAGAACAGCCCGGTCGGCTTCACCTACAACGAACAGCTCGGGACCATCGACATCGCCGGCTACGAGATGGCGAAGAGCCGCAAGTACCGCAACCTCGCCGACAACGACAGGGTGGCGTTGGTCGTGGACGACATCACTCCACGCGACCCACTGCGCACGCGAGGAGCAATTCAACCACTGCGCACGCGAGGAGCAATTCAACCGGAGCGCACGCGAGGAGCAATTCAACCGGAGTGCACGCGAGGAGCAATTCAACCGGAGCGTGTGCGGTGCCTGGAGATCCGCGGCACCGCAGTGCAGGCCGAGGACGGCGGCCGCCCGATCATCCGCGTCACGCCGCGGGGGGTGATCAGCTTCGGGATCGACGACCAGGAGACCGAGCCCCATCAGCTGGTCGCCCACGTGCGGAACGTCGGCGTTGAACAGCAAGTGCCGCAACGGCTCCCGCTTCGTTGACGGCGAGGTGCGCCAGCATCGGCGCGACCAGGCTGCCCGACTTCGCATACAGCCAGGAGAACGCCCAGCCCGCCGTACCGGTGACAAGGACCGTGCCGAGGATCGGCTCCCGCGCGGCACGTGCGTCGGGCACGTGAGACAGCCCGAACACCGTGGCCGCGAACAGCCTTCCCGCGGTGCTGCCGAACGCGCGTTCCGCGGTGGCGCCCAGGGCGGCGCGGAAGGTCGCCTCCTCCGACCAGACGGTGCCGAACGGGATACGCAGCAACAGCCAGCTCGCGGCCGGGTCGGGCAGGTCGCGAGCGACCATGCCGGCACGGACCGGCGGGGACGTCGTGGCGGCCGCGACGCTCAGGGCGACCGGCGCGGCGGCGGCGCTCCCCCACTGCAGACCGCGCCACAGCATCGGCGGCCGCAATCCCAGCGGGGCGCCGGCCAGCGCGGCGACGCCAGCCCCGAACATCATCTTCGGCAACGGATTCCATCGTTGCGGCAGGCGCGGTGCGGCCAGGCTCCATCCGAGTAGCAGCATCGCGAGCGCCGTCGCCCGGACGCCGTCGCGCACTAGTACCCGCCGCCCTCGGACCCGGCCTCTTCGAGCGCGAGCCGGATCCGCTCGGTGTCTTCCTGGGTCCAGCCGCGCGGCGGGGCGACGCCGGCCCAGCCGTCGAGGATGAAATCGTTGTAGTTGTGGCCGTGTCCGGGCGGCACCGATACCGCGTTGGTCATGTCGGCGGCCACCTGCCAGAACGTGATGATCGGGTACCACCGCATCGACGCGGTGCGGTCGGGCCCCGGCGGCTCGGAAAGCCAGTTGGGGCGGGTGAACAACAGCTCTTGGGACAACCAGACGATCGGGTCGGACGGGTGCTGCAGGAACAGCACCCGGGTGCCGTCCCACGGCGCCGCGGTGTCTGCGGCGATCTGCGCGGCGTTGTTGCCCTGCGAGAACCGCACGGTGCGGCCGTTGTCGTAGCGCGGTAAGACCTCGGGCGTGCCGGGGTCACGGCGCGCGGTGATGCCGCGCCACAGTGGGCTGGCGTTGGGTGGGCCCACCCACAGCACCGACGAGAACCCCATCCGCGGGATGTCCGGGAGCCAGTCGAAGGCGCCCTGCCCCGCCATCGAGCCCAGGCTCTCCCCGTAGAGCAGCAGCCGGGGCCGCCGGTCCGGCGGCCGCTTGGCCCACCGTTCGTGGACGGCGTCGATCATCGACCGCCCCGACTTCATGGATTTCTCTTGGTCGCCGAGAAACGAGATCCAGCTGGGCAGAAACGAGTATTGCGATCCGACGATCGCGGTGTCGCCGTTGTACATCATCTCTATCGACCGGGCCGCGATCGGGTTGATCCACCCCGTCCCCGTGGTGGGTGCGATGACGAGCACCTCGCGGTCGAAGGCCCCGGTGCGTTCCAGTTCACTGAGCAGCACCGCCATCCGCCCTTCGTCGGTGTCGGCGGTCTGCAACCCGACATACACGCGGACCGGCTCCTTGGCGGGCCTGCCGTTGATGCGGGCGAGCTCATCGGCGTTCAGCCCGCCGGCGACGAAGCTGCGCCCCTGGAAGCCGAGGGAGTCCCAATGCGCGAAAGAGTCTGGGCTGCCTGACTTTTCGGGAAGGGCAGGCTGGACAACGCCTTCGGCGGTGGTGGCGTTCTGGGGCTGGAACACCGCGTTGGCGCCGGCCAGGAAGCCGCGGAACAGCACACCGTTGACCAACGTGATCACCAGCACCACCACCACGGCCGTGCCGACGAACAGCGCGATTTCGTCGGACAGTCGCCAGCGCCGGATCAGCACCCGCGCCAACGTCTTGATGAACTCGAGCAGCACCCGCGCCGTGGCGACGCAGACGCCGCCGACCACCGCGGCAAGCAGCAGCGTCCGAAAATAGCTCGTCGTGCTCGGGCCGTCCATGCCCATCAGCGCGGAGACCTGGCGCTGCCACGCCGCCGCCGGAATCACCATCAGCACACAGGCGGACGCGGCGACCACCACGATGACCGCCTTCGACGCGTAGAGCACCTTCGGAGGCGGTGGCCACCACCGCCGGTTCGCGAGCACGAATCGGCGCAGAATCTTCGCAAGGAACACGCCGATGCCGTAGCCGATGGCGGCGTTGAGACCGCCGATCAGGCCCTGGAACAGCCAGTCCCGGGGAAGCAGCGAGGGGGTGAGCGACAGGCAGAAGAACAGCGCCCCGAAGGCGACACCGATGAAGTCCAGCCGTAGCAGTCGCCACGCCCACAGGTAGGCGGGGCGTTCCTCGGTGTCGCTCGCCGTCACCCGAACAACCCGGGCAGCACGCCCTCCGACGTGCGCCGCAACTCCTCAAGGGTCACCGTGAACAAGCCCTGCACCTCGACGGCGGGTTCACCACCATCGGGGCCCTGGTCGACGACACCGATACGGTTCGCCGGTAGCCCCCGCGCCTCACACATCGCGGTGAAGCGGCTCTCCTCCGTCCGGGGCACCGCGACGAGGACCCGGCCTGCCGACTCGGAGAACAACGTCACGAACGGGTTCCAGCCTTCGGGAAGCACGATGCGGCAACCGGTTTCACCGGCCAGTGACGCCTCGACCACCGCCTGGATCAAGCCGCCCTCGGACAGGTCGTGGGCGGCCGAGACCAGGCCGTCCCGCGATGCGGCGGTGAGCACCTCGGCCAGCAGCCGTTCCCTGTCCAGATCCACCGTCGGCGGCACACCACCGAGGTGGTCGGCGGTGACCTGCGCCCAGATCGAACCGTCGAACTCGTCACGGGTGTCACCGAGCAGGATCAGGGTCTCGCCCGGCTCGGTCCCGAAACCTGTCGGGATTCGGCGTTTCACATCGTCGATGACGCCGAGCACGCCGACCACCGGTGTGGGCAGGATCGCGGTGGTGCCGGTCTGGTTGTAGAAGCTGACGTTGCCGCCGGTGACCGGAATGCCAAGTGCCGCAGCGCCGTCGGCCAGGCCGCGCACGGCCTGGGAGAACTGCCACATCACGCCGGGGTCCTCGGGCGAGCCGAAGTTGAGGCAGTTGGTCACCGCGACCGGGGTCGCCCCGGTGACCGCGACGTTGCGATACGCCTCGGCCAGCGCGAGTTGGGCGCCGGCGTACGGGTCGAGGGCGGTGTAACGCCCGGACGCGTCGGTGGAGATCGCGATGCCACGGCCGGTCTGCTCGTCGACGCGCAGCACGCCACCGTCGGCGTGCTCAGCCAGCACGGTGTTTCCGCGCACGTAGCGGTCGTACTGCTCGGTGATGAACGCACGACTGCACAGAGCCGGGCTGCCCAGCAGCTGGAGCAGGGTGGCGCGCAGCTCGTCGCCGGTGGACGGGCGCTCCAGTGACGCCGTGGTGTTGGCGACCAGCGCGTCCTGGCTGTCGGGGCGCTGCACGGGCCGCTCGTAGACCGGTCCTTCGTGGGCCACCGTGCGCGGCGGCACGTCGACGACGGTCTCGCCGTGCCAGGTGATCTCGAGGCGGCCGCTGTCGGTGACCTCGCCGATGTCGGTGGCCAGCACGTCCCACTTGCGGCACACCGCCATGAACGCGTCGACGTTGTCCGGAGTGACGACCGCGCACATGCGTTCCTGGGACTCGCTGGACAGGATCTCGGCCGGGGTCATGTTGGCCGCGCGCAGCGGCACCCGCTCCAGTTCGACCCTCATGCCGCCATCTCCAGCGGATGCGAGTTCGGAAGTGGCGCAAGACAGTCCGGCGCCACCGAGGTCCTGGATACCGACCACCAGGTCGGCCGCATACAGCTCAAGGCAGCACTCGATGAGCACCTTCTCGGTGAACGGGTCACCGACCTGCACGCTGGGCAGCTTTTTGCGGCCCGCCCCGCTTTCGTCGCCGCCGAACGTCTCCGATGCCAGCACCGAGACACCACCGATGCCGTCGAGGCCGGTGCGCGCCCCGAACAGGATGATCTTGTTGCCCGCACCCGAGGCGAAGGCCAGCTTGAGGTCCTCTTTGCGCAGCACGCCGACGCACAGCGCGTTGACCAGCGGGTTGCCTGCGTAGCTGGCGTCGAACACCGTCTCGCCGCCGATGTTGGGCAGTCCCAGCGAGTTTCCGTAGCCACCGATACCGCGCACCACACCGTCGAGGACTCGGCGCGTGTCGGGGGCGTCGGCCGCACCGAACCGCAGCTGATCCATCACCGCCACCGGGCGGGCGCCCATCGCCATGATGTCGCGCACGATGCCGCCGACTCCGGTCGCCGCCCCCTGGTAGGGCTCGATGTAGGACGGATGGTTGTGAGACTCCACCTTGAAGGTGGCCGCCCACCCGTCGCCGATGTCGACGACGCCGGCGTTCTCCCCGATGCCGGCGAGCATCGTCTCGCGCATCTTCTCGGTGGTGGTCTCCCCGAAGTAGCGCAGATGCACCTTGGAGGACTTGTAGGAGCAGTGCTCGCTCCACATCACCGAGTACATCGCCAACTCGGCGTCGGTGGGGCGGCGGCCGAGGATCTCTCGGATCCGCTCATACTCGTCATCCTTGAGCCCGAGTTCCCGATAGGGCTGCGGGTGGTCGGGAGTGGCGGCGGCCCGCTCGACGGTGTCTACCTCTTGGGTCAACCCAGACGTCACCGCGCCAGTCTAGCCAGCACGCCGGTGCGACTCAGGCCACACAGAACGCGTTGCCCTCCGGGTCGGCCAGCACCGCCCACTCGAATTCGGGACCGAAGTTGTTCCGCCCCGTCTCCCGCGCGCCCAAACCGACCAGCCGGGCGACCTCGGCTTCGCGGTCCTCGGCGTGGAAGTCCAGGTGCACCTTGTTCTTGCCGGGTGTCGGATCGGGCACCCGCTGGAACCCGAGGGTGGGCCCACCCTCGCGCACGACCATGACGAATTCGCCTGGTGCGACCGCGTTCACCTCGCCGCCGGCCGCCTTGGACCACCAGTCGGCGAGGGCGTCAGGATCCACACAGTCGAACGTGACCATCTCAACTTTCAGTGACATGGCCCGACCCTAAGTCAGCCCGGTGACAAGAAAGCCGCAAGCGCCGCAGAATAGTCGGCGACATCGGCGGCCCCCATCACCTCACGCGCCGAGTGCATCGCCAGCTGGGCAGCGCCGACGTCGACGGTGGGGATCCCGGTGTTCGCCGCCGTCATCGGGCCGATGGTCGACCCGCAGGGCAGATCGGCGCGGTGCTCATAGCGCTGCAGGTTCACCCCGGCCTGCGCGCAGGCCAGCGCGAACGCCGCGGCGGTGCGCCCGTCGGTGGCGTAGCGCAGGTTGGGCTGCACCTTGAGCACCGGGCCGGCGTTGACCTCGATCAGGTGGCCGGGCTCGTGGCGGTCCGGGTAGTTCGGGTGGGTGGCGTGCGCCATGTCGCCCGAGGCGACCATCGACGCCGGCAGTCGGCGCAGGAAGTCCTCCCGGCTGCCGCCCGCGGCCAGCGTGATGCGCTCCAGCACGGTCAGCAGCAGCTCGGACTGGGCGCCGTGGTCGGATTGCGAACCGACCTCCTCGTGATCGAACAGCACCAGCACCGGAACGGCGTCTGCGCCCGCGCGGGCGGACAGGAACGCCTCCAGGCCTGCGTAGCACGTCGCCTGGTTGTCCAGTCGCGGCGCGCTGACCAGGTTGTCGTCCACCCCGGCCAGCCGGGACGGGGTCAGGTCGTGGGTCATCAGGTCGAAGCCGAGCACGTCGTCGCCGACGACGCCGGCCCGCCCCGCGACGAAGTCGAGGAAGGATCGGGCGCCGGTTCCTGTGCCCCACACGGCGTTGACGTGCCGCTGCGGGTTGAGCTCAACACCCTTACGGTCCTCGGACAGGTGGATGGCCAGCTGCGGCACCCGCAGGATCGGGTCGTCGACCCGCACCAGGGTGTGCCGGATCGAGTTGCCGTCGCGGACCGACAGCCGACCGCTGACCCCCAGGTCACGGTCAAGCCACGAGTTCAGCCAGGCCCCGCCGTAGGGCTGCAGCGCGACGACCTGCCACCCCGCCACGAACCGGTCCGGGTGCTGCTTGACGCGCAGGTTGGGGCTGTCGGTGTGGGCGCCGACGATACGAAACGGCAGGGCGCGGCTTCCGTCCGGCGAGCGCCACGCGATCAGCGATCCGGCACGCACCGCGAAGTGGTCTCCGGCGCCCGGCCACGGGTCGCTCTCGGACAGTTCGGTGAACCCGGCCGCGAGCAACCTCTCCGCGGCAGTGCGGCACACGTGGAACGGAGACGGTGAGGCGTCGATGAACTCACAGAGACCCTGGGGGCTAGCAGGCATCTTTCCATCTTCGCCGACCATCCCTTCCGATCTTGAATTAGGGTCGAGCCGTGCCTGCTCCCCTGCCACAGCCGGTCCTGGCACCGCTGACACCCGCAGCGATCTTCCTGGTGGCCACCATCGACGATGGTGGCGAGGAGGCTGTGCACGACGCGCTCGGTGACATCGCCGGTCTGGTGCGCGCCGTCGGTTTCCGGGACCCGGCCAAGCGGCTCTCGGTGGTGACGTCGATCGGGTCGCGGGCCTGGGACCGACTGTTCTCCGGGCCGCGCCCGGCAGAGCTACATCCGTTCATCGAGCTCGACGGCGGCCGCCATCACGCACCGTCGACGCCGGGCGATCTGCTGTTCCACATCCGCGCCGAGACGATGGACGTCTGCTTCGAACTGGCGACCAAGCTGGTCGCCGCGATGGGCGCAATCACCGTCGTCGACGAGACCCACGGCTTCCGGTTCTTCGACAACCGGGACCTGCTCGGATTCGTCGACGGCACCGAGAACCCCGACGGTCCGCTGGCCGACAGCGCCACCCAGATCGGGGACGAAGACCCCGACTTCGCGGGCGGCTGCTACGTGCACGTGCAGAAGTATCTGCACCTGATGGACGCGTGGAACGCGCTGTCGACCGAGGAACAGGAGCGGGTGATCGGCCGCACCAAACTCGACGACATCGAACTCGACGACGCGGTCAAGCCGGCCAACTCCCATGTGGCGCTCAACGTCATCGAAGACGAAGACGGCACCGAGCTCAAGATCGTGCGGCACAACATGCCGTTCGGTGAAATCGGGGCCGGCGAGTTCGGCACCTACTTCATCGGATACTCGCGCACCGCGGCGGTCACCGAGCGGATGCTGCGCAACATGTTCATCGGCGACCCGCCCGGCAACACCGACCGCGTGCTGGACTTCTCGACGGCCGTCACCGGGTCGATGTTCTTCACGCCGGTCATGGATTTCCTCAACAACCCTCCGCCGCTTCCGAATTCGGCGTCGGACACCGTGGCGCCCACCGATGTGACACCGGTCGGCTATGCGGGATCACTGGCGATCGGCAGTCTGAAAGGACAACCGCGATGAACAACCTGTACCGGCAGCTCGCACCGGTCACCGACGCGGCATGGGCCCAGATCGAGGAGGAGGCCACCCGCACGTTCAAGCGCTACATAGCGGGTCGCCGGGTCGTCGACGTCAGCGAGCCGGGCGGTCCTGTCACCGCCGGGGTGAGCACCGGTCATCTGCGCGACGTCGCCTCCCCCGGTGACGGTGTCGTCGCGCACCTGCGGGACGCGCAGCCGTTGGTGCGGCTGCGGGTTCCGTTCAGCCTCAAGCGGATCGACATCGACGACGTCGAACGCGGGTCGCAGGACTCCGACTGGGATCCGGTCAAGGAGGCCGCCAAGAAGCTGGCGTTCGCCGAGGACCGGGCGATCTTCGAGGGCTACGAGGCCGCGCACATCAACGGCATCCGCAGGTCGAGTTCGTGCCCGGCCCTGGCGCTGCCCGAGGATCCGCGCGAGATCCCCGACGTCATCAGCCAGGCGCTGTCGGAGCTGCGGCTGGCCGGCGTCGACGGACCGTACAGCGTGCTGTTGTCGGCCGACGTCTACACCAAGGTGAGCGAGACCACCGCGCACGGCTATCCGATCCGTGAGCACCTCAACCGGCTCGTCGACGGCGACATCATCTGGGCTCCCGCCATCGACGGTGCGATCGTGCTGTCCACCCGCGGCGGTGATTTCGACCTGCAGCTGGGCACCGACGTGTGCATCGGGTACCTGTCGCACGACGCCGAGACGGTGCAGCTGTACCTGCAGGAGACGATGACGTTCCTGTGCTACACCGCCGAGGCCTCGGTCGCGCTCAGCGCCTGAGGTAGCCGCCCCTCCCCTCCCCTGTCCCCTCCCTCTCGCGACCGTGCGTGTCTGCGGGCGACACGCCGGCAATTTAGGCTATTTCACGCACGCTCGCAGTCAGGTTCAGCGCGGGTCGACCAGCGAAAACAGCCTGTCGTCGGCGATGCCGATTCCGGACAATGATTTTCGCATCACGTTGGCCCCCACCATTGATCCCTCAGACGCTGGGCAGCTCGTCTGTCGGTCAGTTCGTCACGGAACTCGGGGTGTTGCCAGTAGAAGCGCAGCAGCCTGCGCAACGCGAAACCGTCCGGGGTGTACCAGTCCGACGCGAGTATCCGGGTCCGACCGTCGGAAGTGGTCAGATAGCTGCTGCCGGCGGTGTGAGCCCACTTCCTTGCCACCGACCGATCCGAGACGTCCGAGAGGTCGTCCCATGTGTGCTCCGCGCGGGAATAGGCGTCTCCGACTTCGAATCCGACGCCACTCAGTCGGAGGTAGCTCATCCCACCCTGGGTGGCGATCCGGCAGAGACTGGGCACCCCGACGACTACGCCTGCGGCGCTCATCAGCACGAACCACTTCTGGTCACGGGTGACGCCGGGAAGCTCAGCCATGCCGAGGGAACCGAAGACCGCATACAGCAACATGGAGACGAAGGCAGCGAGCGTCGACATCAGGGCCAGCCGATCCACTTTCGGATCGGGCCGCACCAGCGTTCCCCCGTCGCCGTACTGGACTCTCGGCCGGACCCTCCCCATTGCCACGATCAGCCTCACGGCGAGAAGGCCGAAAGCAAATACGGCGAAGCCGATGACGACCGACATCGACAGGTAGCGACCCTGCGCGAACAGCTTGAAAGCCCAAACTGTGCAGAACAACGCGAACGTTCCGCACACCAGAGCCGTTGCGGCAACAGATATCAAGGGCTTCACTTGGGACAGAGCACTTCCCCGACCACCGAGCCGACGTATCCGAACGCCCAGGACCCACCCAAGCTACCGACGAAGGCTCCTACCGGGCCGAAGGCCGCACCGCCCACCCCTGCCGTCGCGATACTGCCCACCGTGCCGAAGGTCCCCGAGACACCGGCGACGCAGGCGTCGTGCAGCGTCTCCGCCGACACCATGTTGTAGGCCATCGTGGCAAGACCGATCGCCGGCCCACCCCACTTCGCGCCCGTCTTGACCTTGTCCAGTTCCGCCGACGTCAGAGCGGGAATACCCTGTCCCGCTTTGGTTTCCAATCCCGAAAGCGCACCTCCGGCCAAGGTTGGAAGCGGGTCGGTGAAGAATTCGTCCGGAAGGACGCTCTCCCTGCCGTCTGCCGTGATACAGCTGCCGGTGCGGACGCCGGCGGCGGTCTCCGTCATGGTGATCGTCGTGCCATCCGCCCACGACACATTCGTCTTGATGCCACCGTCCTCCAGCGGAGTGGTCATGGTCTCCGAGATCCAGTTGCCGTTCTTGTCGCTGTGCAGGACCCGCGTCGTTCCGGCCGGGTAGACCTGCTGACTGGGCAGGCCCTGGTCGATGAACTCGGTGGCGACCTGGGTGCTGCCATCCATCATCGTGTAGGTCGTGACCCGATTGCCGTCTCGATCCTCTATGTCGGTGATGTCGCGGACGGTGGTGGCCATGTCCTGGGATCGGGCGATTTCCTGGAACTGCCTGCCTTCCTCGGTGTCGGGGCTTGGCACTTCGTCACCCGGTGGCCGTGTCAGCGGAATAGGCGGCTTCACCGGAAGATCCGGGGAGATTCCTTCGGTGGCCTGCGTCGCGAGCAGAGATGTGGATGCGGTCGAATCGGCTTCGTCGAGCGCGGTCAACAGTGGATTCAGCTCAGCCTGTACGGCATTCGCCTGCGCCTCGAGTTCGGCCGCCCTTTCCGCCGACATCCCTGCTGGGTCGATGAACACCACCCACTGATCGGAAACATTGAGTGGGCCCGCATCTATCTCGTCGGCCTTTGACTGCACCTGGGTCCGGTAGTTCGAGATCAAGGACCCGCCACGCTGGAGGGTCGCCGCGGCCCTCTCGGTGTAGTCCTTGAACGCAGACGCCCTGTCGGTGGCTCTGCCGAACATCGCTGCCGCCGCGGTATGCGCCGACCCCTGCCAGGTTTCGGCCTCGTCCATCCGATCGATTCCGTCGTCAAGTTCGCGGACTGTCTCGTAGAACTCCGTCCCCGACGCCCTGAGCGACGCGGCGGCAACAGTCAGCGATTCCGGGTTCCAACTTCGCAGACGCGAACGGGTGGGCAGCACGACTCAGAACAGCTTCTTGAAATCGCCCGCCAATGCTTCGTCGGTGACTTCGTAGCTGTCCCCCGCTCCGCGCACCGCGTCACCCATGGCCGCAATGTCGTCGGCAATGTCCTCGGCGATCAATTTGAGATGCACTCCGACCTGCCGCGCAGACCATTGCGTCTCCGAACCGGGAAGACCGTCGCCCGCTGTCTCCGCGGTGGTACCGATATGGGATCCGCCGATTACCGCCGCGGCCGCGTCGACCTGCGCGGCGAACGCGCGCAACAAGTCCGGATCAACTAACACCGTTCCCCCTGCCAGGTTCGTCGAAATTCGAACCTAACACCGGCAAAACAGGGGTCAGGACACCAAAACTGCGTCCAGCGCGGAGTAGAAGATGCCGAGCCCGTCGTCGGACGGGCCGGTCAGCGCCTCGGTGGCGTGCTCGGGGTGTGGCATCAGGCCGACGACACGACCGTTGGCCGAGCTGACGCCCGCGATACCGCGCATTGAACCGTTGAGGTTCTCGCGGTAGCGGAAGACCACCCGGCCCTCGCCCTCCAGTTCGTCGAGCACGGCTTCGCCGGCGACGTAGCGACCCTCGCCGGACTTCAACGGCACCAGCAGATCGGCGCCCTGCTCGTAGCGGGTCGTCCACGCGGTGGTGTTCGATGCGACCTCAAGCCAGGTGTCCCGGCAGATGAAGTGCAGCCCGGCGTTGCGGGTCAACGCACCCGGCAGCAGACCGGCCTCGCACAGCACCTGGAAGCCGTTGCAGATGCCCAGCACCGGCATACCGCGCCCGGCGGCCTCGATGACCTCGCCCATGACCGGCGCGAACTTCGCGATGGCCCCGGCCCGCAGGTAGTCACCGTAGGAGAAACCGCCCGGGACGACGACGGCGTCGACGCCCTTGAGGTCGGCGTCGGCGTGCCAGAGACTGACCGCCTCTGCCCCGGCCAGACGCACCGCTCTGGCTGCGTCGATGTCGTCGAGGGTGCCGGGGAAGGTGATCACACCCACCCGGGCGGTCATGCCTGGCCCTCCCGAGTGACGGTCCAGTCTTCGATCACGGTGTTGGCGAGCAGGGATTCGGCGATCTCGGCGAGCTTGTCGTCATCGATGTCGCCGTCGATCTCCAGCTCGAATCGCTTGCCCTGCCGGACATCCGAGATTCCGTCGAACCCGAGCCTGCCGAGCGCCCCGACAATCGCCTGTCCCTGGGGATCGAGGATTTCGGCCTTCGGCATGACGTGTACCACCACTTTTGCCACGGCGTCACTCTACCTGCGAGGACACCGGCACCGCCTCACCGGCACGAGCCCAGGTACGCCGCACACAGTGGGGCGGCCATCGCGTCGAGCACCTGTGTGTCCGGCGCCACCCCACGCCACTCGACCGCCGAGGGCAACGTCGACCACAGTGTCAGCTCGACCAGTGAGCTGTTGGCGGGTTCTGCGAGCAGGTAGGTGTGCATGACGCGGCGTCCGCCGTCGCTGATCACCGCCGCCAGATCCATGGCGTTGCTGGTCGTCAGCGACGGGGACACCTGCGGTGCGGTGAGGTGACAGGACGCCAGCGCCATCCGCGCCCACTCCAGCGTCTGCAGTGCGGTCCGGCCCCCGGTGACGGTGTCTCCCCGCCAGTGCATCACCTGCACGTGCAGGTTCCACTGCCCGGCGGGGTTGGTCACCCTGGCCTGCGCGGCGACGGAGTAGTCGCGGGGATCGGCCTCCCGGCCGGGACTGGCGCACCACGACTCGAACTCGAACCGAGGCGTGGCCGCGGTCACCGCGACGCCGTGGAGGCCGGGCCAGCGGTACACCGGGTACAGCGGCACGGAACTGGACACCATCCAGGCCGAGTCGGGGATCGCGTTGCACACCGGCGGGCACTCCCCGGGCACCCCACCCGCCTGCCCCGGCGTCAGGACAAGCCCGGACACCGCCACTGCCAGCGCCAACACCACACGTGCGAACATCCACACCCCCACCCAGCCCCTGAGCGCAACAATATAGGGATGCTGCAGCTCACACATTTCGGCCATTCATGCCTACTGGCGAGCTTCGACGACGGCTCCGGCGCCCAGACCACGGTGCTTTTCGATCCCGGCAACTTCTCACACGGTTTCGAGGGCATCACCGGCCTGGACGCCATCCTGATCACCCACCAGCACCCCGACCACGCCGACACCGCCCGGTTGCCCGCACTGGTCGAGGCCAACCCGCAGGCCGCCCTGTTCGCCGACCCGCAGACGGCGGCGCAGCTGGGCGGTTCGTGGCAGGCGGTCAACGTCGGCGACCAGCTGTCCATCGGGCATCTGACGGTGCGCGGCGCGGGTGGCACGCATGCCGTGATCCATCCGGAAATCCCTGTCATCGACAACATTTCGTATCTCGTCGGAGACGGCGAGCACCCAGCGAAGCTGATGCACCCCGGCGATGCGCTTTTCGTACCCGGCGAACCGGTCGACGTCCTCGCGACACCTGCCGCTGCCCCGTGGATGAAGATCTCCGAGGCCATCGACTACCTGCGCGCGGTGGCTCCGGTACACGCCGTGCCGATCCACCAGGCGATCATCGACCCCATCGGCCGGCCGATTTTCTACGGCCGGTTAACCGAGATGACCGACACCGACTTCCAGGTTCTCGAACAGGAGAGCGCGGTCACCTTCTGACCGCGAGCACTCACAAACTCGGGCGTGTCCCCGGCGTGTCGTGCGAGTTCGTGTCTGCTCGCGACGGCTCGCGACGTCAGCCGACCGCGGAGGCGGCGTGACGGCCCGCGGCCCGGCCGGAGAACACGCACCCGCCGAGGAACGTCCCCTCCAGCGAGCGGTAGCCGTGCACCCCGCCTCCGCCGAACCCGGCGGCCTCACCGGCGGCGTACAACCCCGGCAACACCGTGCCGTCATCGTGCAGCACCCGCGAGTCGAGGTCGGTCTGCAAGCCGCCCAACGACTTTCGCGTCAGAATGTGAAGCTTGACCGCGATCAGCGGGCCGGCCTTGGGGTCGGTCAGCCGGTGCGGAGCCACCACGCGGCTGATCCGGTCGGGCAGGTAGGCGCGCGCGGCGCGGATGGCGGTGATCTGGCCGTCCTTGGTGAACCGGTTCGTCACCTCGCGGTCGCGTGCGGTGACCTCGGCTTCGACCACGTCGAAATCCAGCGGCACGACGTCGGGTATCGCGTTCATCTTGGTGACCAGTTCACGCAACGAGGTCGCGGTGACGAAGTCGACGCCCTTGTCGACGAACGCGTGCACCGGCGCCGGCCCCTTGCGCCCCCGTTCGAGCACCGCGCGGATGCTGCGATCGGTCAGGTCGGGGTTCTGCTCCTGACCCGAGAGGCCGAACTCCTTGGCGATGATGCGTGAGTTCAGCACGAACCAGGTGTAGTCCTGGCCGGTCTGCGCGATGTACTCCAGCGTGCCGAGCGTGTCGAACCCCGGATACAGCGGCACCGGGAGCCGTTTACCCGCGGCGTCGAGCCACAGCGACGACGGTCCGGGCAGGATCCGGATGCCGTGCCGCGGCCAGATCGGGTCGTAGTTGGTGATGCCTTCGGTGTAGTGCCACATCCGGTCGCTGTTGATGACGCTGGCGCCTGCGGTCGCAGAGATCTCCAGCATGCGGCCGTCCACGTGGGCGGGTACCCCGCTGAGCAGCTGCTCGGGCACCCGACCCATCCGCTTGGGCCAGTACTTGCGAACCAGCTCGTGGTTGCCGCCGATGCCGCCGCTGGCCACGATCACCGCCTGGGCACGGAACTCGAAGTCGCCGACCACGTTTCGTGAGGACTCTGCACCGCGCACCGCGGACGACGGTTCCAGCACCGCTCCGCGGACGCCGACCACCGCGCCGTCGTCGACGATGAGCTCGTCGACGCGGTGCCGGTGCGCGAACCGCACCCGCGGGTTGCCGATCAGCCGGCGGGCGAAGATGTCGACGAGCGCGGGGCCCGTGCCCCAGGTGATGTGGAAGCGCGGCACCGAGTTCCCGTGGCCGTTGGCGCCGTAGCCGCCACGCTCGGCCCAGCCGACCAGCGGGAAGATCTGCAGACCGCGGTCCCGCAGCCAGCTGCGTTTCTCGCCGGCGGCGAAGTCGACGTAGGCATGCGCCCATTGCCGGGGCCAGTGGTCTTCGGGGCGGTCGAAGCCGGCGGTGCCCAGCCAGTCCTGCAACGCGAGTTCGTGACTGTCCCGGATACCCACCCGCCGCTGCTCGGGGCTGTCGACGAAGAAAAGTCCGCCGAAAGACCAGTACGCCTGGCCGCCGATGTTGGCCGAGTTCTCCTGGTCGACGATCAAGACCGACCGGCCGCGGTCGGCCAGTTCGCATGCCGCGACCAGACCGGCCAGCCCGGCGCCAACCACGACGACATCAGCAGCGCGCACATGAGGAGCAGAAGAGACGTCAGCCATGACGCCAATCTATCGACTGGATGCGCCTACGCGGCGTCGGTCAGCGCAGCTCGAGGCCGCCATTCGTACACCGTGGGTGCGCACGAGTGCATGAGCGCGAGGTCGACGGCGTCGAGCATGGCCTGTCGCGGGCCGGTGCGGCGCAGGTGCCGGGCCGCCACCGCCACCCGGACGATGCCCTCCCGGCGCGCGGTGCGCTTGGCGGCCAGCACCAGGGTGCGGCACCACCACGGTTCGGTCAGAAAGCCTTCGCCGATCCCGAGCACCCGCGCACGCACGGTGGTCCGACGGACCAGGTCGGTGATCCCCGCCAGCCCGGCTACCGTCCGGAAACCGTTGCGCGGCAACGCTGTCAGCGCGCCCTGCGACACATTCCAGCCCGGCGCGGCGAACAGCCGGGTGCGCAGGCCGAGATGCTCCATGATCCTGTCGGCGGCCATCAGCCGCAGGTTCGCCTCGTGTGCGGGCAGCGTCGCGAACTCGCCGCGGCGTTGCTTGGTGGCGGCCTCGTCGAAGCCGTGCAGCACGACCGCGTCACCGTGAGCGCGCTGCTCGACCAGCCAGTCGACGGTGGTCGGGTCGCGGTCGAGCCGGTATCCGCCTTTGAGGCGTGGCGCCACCAGGAACGATGCGGGGACGCCGCGGTCGTCGAGGGCAGCGCGGAACGCGGCGACGTCGGCCAGTGTGCGGTCGCTGATGCCCGAGATCGAAACGATCAGGTGTCCTGCCACACCCACAGTGTCGCAACGTCAGATGTCCTGACGGTGGACGACACTGCGCCTTCAGGTGTCGTTTCGGCTATCGCGGCACGACGGCTTCGATGGCCGCGATCACCTCGGGATCGTCGGGCGCGGTGCGGGGCCGGATCCGTTTGACGACCTTGCCGCCCGGGGCGAGCAGGAACTTCTCGAAATTCCACTGCACATCCCCGGCCTCACCGGCGTCGTCGGCGGTCTGGGTCAGCTCGGCGTAGAGCGGGTGCCTGTTGGGCCCGTTCACCTCGGCCTTCTCCAGCAACGGGAACGTCACACCGTAGTTGGTGGAGCAGAACGTCTGGATCTCCTCGGCGGTGCCCGGCTCCTGCCCCATGAACTGGTTGCAGGGCACACCGATCACCGTCAGGCCGCGCGGACCGTAGTCCTTCGCGAGCTGCTCGAGCGCGCCGTACTGCGGGGTCAGGCCACATTTGGAGGCGACGTTCACCACCAACGCCGCGCCGTCGGCCAACTCCGCCAAAGTGGTGGTGCGGCCGTCGAGCGTCGTCAAGGCGATTTCGGTGAGCGGCGTGTCGGTCATGTCGGGCACGTTACCGGTTCGCCGCCGAACAGCATGCCGGCGACCCGGCGGACCGTGGCCATCGGGTCACCGGTGGTGTTCACCGCCCCGTTGAGCCACAGCAGCGCAAAGCCGTGCACCAGAGACCAGGCGGCCAATGCAGCGGCCTGCGGATCGTCTTTGGCCCGCGGATCGTCCAATGTGCCTACGCCAGCGGCTAATTCGGAACCAGCTGCGGTTTCGGCGTCGACCAATGCCGGGTCGTCGGCGTGGTAGAGGGACTTGTCGAACATCACCTCGTAGTGGCCCGGGTTGGCGAGGGCGAACCGCACGTAGGCCAGTGCGGCGTCGAGGAACTCGGGCCGTGCCCGGCTGAGTTCCTCGGCGAGCCTTCGGAAGCCTTCGGTGGCGAGCGCGGTGAACAATCCACGGCGATCGGTGAAGTGGTGCGCGGGGGCCGCGTGCGAGACACCGGCGGCGCGCGCCAACTCGCGCAGCGAGACGCCGTCGGCACCACGCTCGGCCACCAGGTCGGCGGCGCGGGCCAGGATCGTGGCCCGCAGATCGCCGTGGTGGTAGGTCCCCCTGCTGCTCATTGCGCCATCATAGCCGCCATATCTTGACAGTGGCTAGATACACCTCCTACCGTGAATCTTGTCAGTGACAAGATTGGAGTCGTCATGATCGTCGTCGTCACCCTGATCGTGGGCACGCTCGCCGCTCGGCGGGTCGGGCTGCTCGGCCCGCAGAGCTGGGACTATCTCGACAGTTGGCCCGAGGCCGTCGCCGTCGGCCTGGCCGCGATGTTCGCGCTGACCGGCGTCGCGCACTTCGTCAATCCGTTGCGGCGCGACATGATCGCGATCGTGCCGCCCCGGCTGCCCGCGCCCGCAGCGTTGGTCACCATCACCGGCGTGCTCGAACTGCTCGGTGCCGTAGGGCTTATGTACCCGCCCACGCGCGCCGCGGCGGCCTGCGGCCTCGCCCTGCTGATGGTGCTGATGTTCCCGGCCAACGTCTATGCCGCGCGGATGCCTGATGCGCCGACATCGATGGCCACGCGCTTGGGTCCGCGAACCGTCGAACAGGTCGGCTTTCTAGGCGGCGCCGTCGTGGCCGGCCTTGGCGGCATCCAGTAGCCACGCGAACTGGAACGCCGTCTCCTTCCAGCGTTCATACCTCCCGCTGATGCCGCCGTGCCCGGCGTTCATCTCGGTCTTGAGCAACACCTTGACGGCGTCCGCGGCCGGATCCGTCTGGGCGTGGCGCAGCGCGGCAACCCATTTCGCCGGCTCCACGTAGTACACCCTGGTGTCGTTGAGCGAGGTCATCGCCAGGATCGCCGGATAGTTCCTCGACTCGACGTTCTCGTACGGCGAGTAGGACTTCATATAGGCGTAGACCTCGGGATCCTCAAGGGGATTGCCCCATTCGTCCCACTCGGTCACCGTCAGCGGAAGCGACGGATCGAGAATCGTGGTCAGCGGGTCGACGAAGGGAACGGTCGCCAGGATGCCGGCGAAAAGGTCCGGAGCCATGTTGGCCACCGCGCCCATCAGCAGACCGCCCGCGCTGCCCCCGTAGGCCACCATGTTCTCGGGCCGGGTGGTGCCGGTGTCGACGAGATGCCGCCCCACAGAGGCGAAATCGGTGAACGTGTTCCTCTTCTCGAGCAGCTTCCCATGCTCGTACCACGGGCGTCCGAGCTCACCCCCGCCACGGACATGGGCGACCGCGAAGATCATGCCGCGGTCCAGCAACGACAGCCGGGCGATCGAGAACCTCGGATCCTCGCAGGCTTCGTAGGCGCCGTAGCCGTACAGCAGCAGCGGTGCAGGGCCTTCCAGTCCGGCCCGGTGCACGACCGAGATCGGCACTCGCGCACCGTCTTCGGCGATGGCCCAGTCGCGCCGCTCGACGTAGTCTTCGGGGTGGTAGTCACCGAGCACGGGTTGTTCGCGCAGCAGGGTGCGCTCGCCGGTGGCCAGGTCGAGATCGTAGACACGCACCGGGGTGATGAAGGACGTCGCGCCGATCCGCATCTTGGGCGCGCTCCAGTTCGGATTGGCCGACAGCCCCACCGACATCAGCTCGGAATCGAACGTGATGTCTTGAGGGTCGCCGTATCCGGTGTCGCTCACCGGCCACAGCTGGATGCAGGGCAACGCGTCCTTGCGGTAGCTCACCACCAGGTGACCGGCGAACGCGTCGATGGAGTCCAACCGGACGTCGCTGCGGTGTTCGATCAGCGTGCGGACATCGGTGGGCGCGGCGACGGGTACCTCGACGAGCGTGAAATTCTCGGCTCCGTCGTTGTGCAGGATGAGGAACCGGTCCTCGCCGCCGACGACGGCATGGTCGAGGGAGTACTCGACCGAGTCGCGTCGCGGCCACACCGTGGTGAACTCGGCCTGCGGATCGGCCGCATCGGCATAACGCAGCTCCGAGGTGACCGCGCTGCCCGCCGCGATGATCACGTACTTGTTGCTGCGCGTGCGGCCCACGGCGACCCAGAACCGTTCGTCCGGTTCGTGGTGGACGCGCTCGGCGGGCAGCCCCGAGCCCAGGCGGTGCCGCCACACCGTGTCCGGGCGCCAGGCCTCGTCGACGGTCACGTAGTACACGGTGTTGTTGTCAGCGGCCCAGGTGGCCCCCGCGCCGATGCCGACGATCTCGTCGTCGTAGCGCTGCCCGGTCCGTAGGTCCTTGAACCGCAACGTGTACCGCTCGTCGCCCTTGACGTCGACCGAGTAGGCCAGGATGTTCCCGTCGACGCTGACGGTGGCGGCACCCAACGAGAAGAAGTCGTGCCCCTCGGCCTCGACGTTCTCGTCGAGCAGCACCTGCTCCCCCGGGATCTCGGTGTTCTCGTCGAACTGGGGCGGGGTCCAGTCGTCGGGATCCGTGACGGGACAACGGCATTGCACGCCGTACTGCTTGCCCTGGAAGCTGCGGCCGTAGTACCACCAGTCGCCGCGGCGGGTGGGCACCGACAGGTCGGTTTCCTTCGTCCTGGCCTTGATCTCGTCGAAGATCTGCTGTCGCAGCGGCGCCAGCTTCTCGGTCACGTGCTCGGTGAAGGCGTTCTCGGCCTCCAGATAGTCGACGACTTCCCGATTGTCCTTGTCGCGCAACCACTCGTAGGGGTCGATGAACACGTCACCGTGGTGTTCGCGTCGGGTGTCGATCCGCTTGGCGATCGGCGCCGGCGGTCCGGCCATCTCACTCGGCTTCACGCAGATACTCCGATCCAGTCATCGAACCGCAGCCCCGAAATACGTTCGTAGGCTTCGATGTAACGCGCCCTGGTGGCGTCGACGATGTCGGGCGGCAGCGGTGGTGGCGGCTGGTCGCCGTGCCGGTCCCAGCCGGAGTCGGGACCGGTGAGCCAATTGCGCACGAACTGCTTGTCGAAGCTGTTCTGCACCTGACCCTCGGCGTAGTCGTCGGCGCGCCAGTAGCGTGAGGAGTCCGGGGTGAACACTTCGTCGGCGAGCTTGAGCTCTCCTCGCGCGTCGACGCCGAACTCGAATTTGGTGTCGGCGACGATGATGCCCCGGGTCAGTGCGTGCGCGGCACCCTGGCTGTAGGTCCGCAGCGTGCGGTCACGAAGTTCCTCGGCACGTTCGGCGCCGATCAGCCCGACGACGTCGTCAAAGGAGATGTTGACGTCGTGCTCACCGAGCTCGGCCTTGGTGGCCGGGGTGAACAGCGGTTCATCGAACCTGCTGGCCTCCACCAGACCCGACGGCAGCGCGATGCCGCAGACCGTGCCGGTCTGCTGGTAGTCGATCAGCCCCGAACCCGTCAGGTAGCCGCGGGCCACCGCTTCCACCGGGAGCATCTCCAGTTGCTCGACCACCAGCGCCCGGCCGAGCACCTCCTCGGGGATGCGCTCGTCGTCGGGCGGGCCGGCCAGATGGTTGGACACTGCGGCGGTGCGGCTCAGATAGTCGAAGAAGAACACGCTCATCGCGGTCAGCACGCGCCCTTTGTCGGGAATCTCGGACTTGAGGATGTGGTCGTAGGCCGAGATCCGGTCCGTCGCGACGAACAGCAGGTGCCCGCCGTCGATGCGGTACAACTCACGGACCTTGCCGCTGGCCAGATGTTGGTAGTCGGTCAGAGCTGGGCGCATCGGGTCAGCCTATCGGTCCGCCGACAGGGCTCTGTGTGCTGTGATCGAACGCATGAAATCGCGGTGGGTTCCCTACGCCACTACCCCGGGCCGGTTGATGGCACAGCTGTTCAGCGACGTCGTGGTGGTCGGCTGGACGGCCATCTGGATCTTCGTGGGCACGGCCGTGCATTCGGCGGTGGCCACCATCGCCGACTTCGGCTATCAGGTGGAGAGCGGCGCCAACGGGGTGGCGGGCAACCTCGACTCGGCGGGCCAGAGCGCCGAAGACGTTCCCCTGATCGGCGGAGCGATCGGCGGTCCGCTGACCGCCGCCGGAGACGCCGCCCGCGAGATCGCGGGCGCGGGCCAGACGCTGGGCGTGACGGCGGGCTGGTTGGCGTGGCTGCTGGCGCTGGCGGTTGCCGCGCCGCCCATCCTGGCGCTGATGATGCCGTGGTTGTTCCTGCGGGTGCGATTCTTCCGGCGCAAGTGGACCGCCGTGACGCTGTCGTCCACCTGGGCCGGCGAGCAGTTGTTGGCCCTGCGGGCGTTGGCCAACCGGCCGTTGCCGAAGCTGGCGGCGATCAGCACCGACCCGGTGGGCGCGTGGCGCGAGCAGGACCCGGTGGCGATCCGCGGGCTGGCCGCCCTCGAGCTGCGTGCCTCCGGGATCAGGGCGGCCAACCTCAAACGCGCCAAGTGACCGGCGGGTGGTCAGCGACCGGCGGCACCGTCGAGCTTGGCCACCACGGATTGCCGGAGATGGTCGAGAAGGCCGACCAGCACGTCCTTTTCGGACCCGCCGGGCTGCGGCGGTGGTGTATCCCGCTAGCTGAGCAGCCGTTTGAGCGTCGTCCCGAACGGATGCCGCGCGGTCAGCGACCCGAATCGCATCTTGCCTGCGACCACGACGTGCAGCCGCTGCGAGGGCGGGCTCGCCGTGACCTTGACCGTCGTGGAGGACGCGACGTTTCCGACGCCGTTGAGATCGGCGGTGGCGCCGTCGGGAAGTACCAGCTCAGTCGAGCCGAAATAGTCGTCGATGTCGATATGCACCACCGGGCTCTGCAACACCGCGGACGTGAAATCCAAAGTGGTCGAACACATCCGGGTCACCAATCGCAACCGTGCCGGCACGGTCCACTGCCCCCTTCTTGACATGCTCGACATCCAGCCGCGGAGCACCTCCGGCGGCGCCGGGGCGGGCCGGTGACGGATGTGGGGCAGGTCGGCGATGACGGTGTCGAGTTCGCGGCGGGTCCGGGCCGCCAGCACGACGTCCACCCGCTCGGAGTATTCGTCGAGCGTCAGCATGCCCTGACCCATGGCATTTTCGAGGATGCGGGTCACCGCGGCGCGATCGGCGTCAGAGGCCCGGATGTCGGGGTGTTCGAAATCCATCACGTCCAGCCTATGTCACACCGCAAACGCCAGGACGCCGAAACCCGGGCGCGTGGTTGGGGTTACGCCCGATTCACGACTCGACTGAGCTGGAACGCCGGCCGGCCGGTGCCACCCGGCTGTGCTGGCGAGTCAGGTGCGACGAACGCTTCGCCGGCGCCTGGCGTGGCGTTGCAACCGGTTTCTCGCCGGAGGCGCGCCGCCGCAGGCGCGGATGCAGCGGCGGGAAGTTCAGGCTCAGCACCGCGGCCAGGGTGAAGTAGCTGCGCACCACCCGGAACACCAGATACTCCGGGATGTAGAGCACCGCGCGTGGCTGCCGCGACAGGCATACCGCGATTGCGACGAGCATCGGCAGACCGAGGAACACCGCCCACAGCCTCGGCTCGCTCAACCCCGGATAGGTCTTCTGGAACAGGCCGAAGATCAGCAGGCCGAACAGCAGCAGCGGGAGCATCATCGCCCGCCGTGCCGCGTTGGCCAGCTGGAAGGGCAGTACCACCACACCGGCCATCGAGCTGCGGTCGAGCAATGCCCGCCGGTTGTGGGCGGTGACGTGATAGATGCTGCGGAACCACCGGATTCGCTGTTCGCGCAGGTGCGCCCAGGTCTGCGGCACCTCGCTGAGATACACGGCGGTCGGTTCCGCCATGTTCAGATAGCCCTGACTGCTCATCCTCAGGCAGATGTCGGTGTCCTCGCCGTTCATGCCCTCGACGATCCCCCCGGCCTCGAGGACTGCGCGGCGCCGGTACACCACGAACATGCCCGGTTCGCCGAGGATCCCGTCGAACCCCATCATGGAGACCTGGAAGAAGCCGTGCTTGAGCAGGACCTCCACCATCCGGGCCCGGTCGAAGAATGTCCGGACCCGCGGGGGCCGCGGCATGCCACCGACGGCGCCGACCTTGGGGTTGGCGAAGTGGCGCAGCGTGACATCGAGGCAGTTCTCACCGATCACCGTGTCGGCGTCGATGCGGACCACGAACTCCTCACGGATGATCGATATCGCGTAGTTCAGCGCGACCGCCTTCCCGGGCTGCGCGCATGGCCGCACCTCGCCGGTGCAGTGCGCGCAGGCGGCCAGAGCGGCCTCGGCGGCGGCCGTGGTGGCGTCGGTGGAGGCATTGTCGATCACGTAGAGGTGCACAGGAGCGGCGTACCGGGCAGCCGCCCGGTCGACGGCCTCGATGGCGGCGGCGATGTCGTGGGCCTCGTTGTGGGCGGGGACCATCACGGCCAGCGGGGGCGCGAAGCGCGCCCGGCGTGACCAGCGGACCATCAGTAACCCGATGCTCGCGGTGATGATCACGAACAGCTGCTGCACCAGGAAGATGCCAGGACCGACCCCGCCCAGCAGCGCCCATTCCCGCATGAACTCGGTCGTGAGCGGGGTGCGCTGCTCGATCCACGCAGCCAGCACGAACGCCACCACCAACGGCACGATCAGGCGCACCCACGCATGCCAGCGAATGCGCCCGACCGGCGGCAGATCGACCGGTTTG
The DNA here is from genome assembly GCF_000612725.1 of Mycolicibacterium austroafricanum. Taxonomy (GTDB): domain Bacteria; phylum Actinomycetota; class Actinomycetes; order Mycobacteriales; family Mycobacteriaceae; genus Mycobacterium; species Mycobacterium austroafricanum. The sequence goes on along the minus strand of NZ_HG964462.1, from coordinate 49,889 downwards.
GGCAGCCGGGCATGCCGCAGGATCACGAACGGGAACACGACCAGCGACGCCAGACTGGACGCCAGCTGCTGACCGACGACCTCCGCTTCGAACAGCCCCAGGGAGTGACCGATGTATGCCGACAGGTCCACCACCAGGCAGATCAGCAGGCCCTTGCCGACCATTTCCCCACCCACCGCCAGCCGCCGCCACCAATTGGTGGCCAGGGAGAACGCCACCGCGGCGGCGATCAGCAGAAGGAACAGCCGCACGGGGATCGCGGCGCTCTGGCCCTCGGCGCGGATGAACACCAAGTCGCGGGGGGTGTACGGGTCGGCGCGGCGGACGATTTCGGTGGTGATGAGCAGTGCCACCACGCTGAGTGAGAAGAAGTTCATCAGCGCGCCGTTGGCCGCGCTCGGCGGGCGGTTGACGGAGTATTCCGGGGGCGCACTGTCGATCGAGCGGTAGTGCTCCTCGACCCCCCGCGGGCCGGGATCGCTCACGGGAACCGCTCCGTGGGCGCCGGGGTCAGGATGCCCCCCGCGTCGCTGACGACGACTCCGCCGTCGACGCCGGTCACCAGCCGGGCCGCTTCGCGCCCGTAGGGCACCGGGTTGTCCGGGGGCCGACCCACCGGGATGACCACCAGGCCGCGCGCCGCGCCGGCCGCGGCGCGTTCCACGACGAGACCGTTCTGGAACGCCTGCAGGTCGAAGCCCGCAGCCACCAGGCGGCCGTCGACCAGGCGCACCGGCACATCCACCCCCGGCGGCGGGTTGCCGAACAGGAAGAACGGCCGATCTGCCGGTAGCCCGTCCCAGACGAAGGGCGTCTGCTGCAGCCAGCCTCTGAAGTGGGCCAGTGTCGGCACCAGGGCGGCCAGCGACGTCGCCGGATCGTCGGTGCTCGACGCCGGCAGCATGATGTCGAAGCCCGCTGCGAAATCGGCAGGGACGGCGGTCAGACCGGCGCCGGGGCCGCCGAGCACCAGGCTCGAGGTGGGCAGCAGCTGGACGTCGTAGCTGGGGCTGCGCGTAGTGCATCCGACCAGGTCACGGTCGCGGAGCAGGGTCACCGCCAGATCGTTTCGGAGCGCCTCGATGCCCTCCGGTATCGGCACCGTGACATCCTGGGTGGCGCTGCCCCCCGCCAGCTGCACGCTGTCGAGGAGTTGACCGTTGAGCTGGATCTGCACCATCCAGCGGGCCTCCTCGCCGATCAGCGGAAGGCGCAGCTGCAGCCGCACCTCGCGGGGCACGCGGCCGCCGGGCAGCTCGGTGAGCCAGTACGGAGTTCGCCACACCCGTCTGTCGCCGATGCGCTGCACGGCCGTGTCCATACCGAGCGGTGCCAGCGACACCGCATCACCCACCGGCTCTTCGGGGCTGTCGACCCGGGACTCGTTGGCGGCGCTGTCGGCGGTGGTGACAGCGTCGGTGAGGAGTAACGGAGCGGCCGCCTGGGCGGCCGGGTCGGTGAGTGCCAGCACGGCGGTGTCGTCGATGCGGCCGACCTGCCAGGTGCGCGGACCGGCGTCCTCGGGCGCGGTCCAGCCCAGCTCGGTCAACCGGTCGACGGGCCCGAGCAGGATGCGGCTGCGCCAATTGCCCGGGGGCGAATCGGCGACCGCGTGGTAGGACACCCGGTAGCCGCGCTGGGTCAGCGCGACCCCCATCCTCACGGCGGTCTCGAACCAGGCGCGGTCCTCCTTCGGCGCGGCGAGCTCGAGGGTGACGTCCCGGTTGAGCGCCCCGACCGCGTCGCGCACGCTGTACACAGGGTTGTACAGAGTCGCCTCGATGCGGGTTTCCGCGGGATCGAGCAGGACGAACGAACCGAGTTCGTTGGTCGGGTTGCACGTCCCCTCGTCGAGAGCGCCCGTGAGCCTCATCTGGACGGTGACGCTGCCGTCGTCGAGGACACCCGGGGGCAGCAGGATCTCGGCCTTGACGTCGTGATTGCCCGGCTTGAGTTCGTCGACATAGACCGACTCACCGTCGGCCAGCACCCGCAGGAACACGGTGCTCGCCTCGGCCACCTGTGCACGGCCGGCGAGCAGGAGATGGGCGTGGTCGACACGCGAGTCGACCGGAAGAGGCGCGGTGACCGCCTTCGCGAGGGTGCCGTCGTCGCTGAGCCGGACGCCGTCGCGCTCGCCCAGGTCGGCGAGCGACTTGATGTAGGCCAGCTCCGGCGGCGGGCCTTCCTGGAACGGGGTCTCGAACCAGCCGGGACGCACCAGGATGAAGACGGCCACCAACGCCAGGATGATGACGAGGATGACCGCCGCCCCGCCCGGGATCCAGCGCCGTACCGCGTGGCGCCGTTCCGCGGCGCCGTGGTGGGTCGGCTGCGACTCGGGGTCGGTCACCGGGACACCTTCTGGGCTGCGCAGCGACGCTCGGCGTTCCAGTAGGACACCGACGGGATCTTGCTGACGTCGCAGCGGTTTGCGTATTCCTTCGCGATCTCCATGGATTCGCCGAGCAGGCCCGCCTCCATCAGGATCGGGTCCAGGCCGAGCCGCTTCAGGTTGTCGCTGCGCACCGCCAGTTCGTTCTCGTCCGCCTCGGCCCGCGGGTTGGGCAGATAGGCCACGGCGGCCCCGACCAGCCGTTCGAGCAGTTCGGCCAGGTCACGCACCCGCAGCGTCTCGGCAACCTGGTTCATGATCCGGACCCGGCGGCCGACCTGGTCGCCGGACTCGATGGCCAACCGCACGCACCGAACGGTGTCCTGGATGTTGATGAAGGCCCGTGTCTGGCCGCCGGTGCCGTGCACGGTGAGCGGATAGCCGATGGCGGCCTGCATCAGGAACCGGTTGAGCACCGTGCCGAAGTCGCCGTCGTAGTCGAAGCGGTTGATCAACCGGGGGTCGCGGCGGGTCTCCGCGGTCTGGGTACCCCAGACGATGCCCTGGTGCAGATCGGTGACGCGGATGCCGTCGTTGTGGGCGTAGAACTGGAACAGCAGTTGGTCGAGCGACTTGGTGAGGTGGTAGACGCTGCCGGGTTTGGTGGGGTAGAGCGCCTCGCGAGTCACCACGGCACCGTGCCGGTCGGGATAGCTGATCGTCAGGTACCCCTCGGGCAGGTCCACCGCCGAAGTCTCGTAGCCGTAGACGCCCATCGTGCCGAGGTGCACCAGTTGGCTGTCGAGCCGCGCCTCCACCAGCGCCGCGAGGACGTTGTGGGTGGCGTTGACGTTGTTGTCCACCGTGTAGCACTTGTGCGCGGCGTCCTTCATCGAATACGGGGCGGCGCGTTGTTCGGCGAAATGTACGACGGCGTCCGGACGGTAGGTACGCAGCGTGTTCAGTAACGCATCGTAATCCCTGGCGACGTCGAACATCTCGAGCTGGAGGCACCGGCCGGACACCTCACGCCAGGCTTCGATCCGCTCGGGCAGCGACACGATCGGCGTCAATGACTGCACCCCGAGCTCCACGTCCATCCTGCGGCGAATCTCGTTGTCCACGATGCGCACGTCGTGCCCGGCATCCGACAGGTGCAGCGCGGTGGGCCACCCGCAGAAACCGTCCCCACCAAGGACCAGTACGCGCATAGTGCCTCCCCCGAAGACCCTGGCCGCTCAGATTATCGACAATCCGTGGTACTCATCGGGGAACGGTCAAGAATGACGCTCAGCGTGAGGCGAACTCGACCACCAGGTGACGGATGCCGGTGTGCCGATTGCTGCGCGTCCATTCCACCGGCAGGGCCAGGTGTGCCGCCGGGTGACGACGCAGGATCTCCTCGAAGATCACCCGTAGCTCCAGGCGGGCCAGGTTGGCACCGAGGCAGTAGTGCACGCCCTGCCCGAATCCCAAGTGCGGGTTGGGTTTACGTGTGATGTCGAAGTGGTCGGGAGACGCGAAGACGGCGGCGTCGCGGTTGGCCGAGCCTTCCCACACCAGCACCTTCTGGCCGGCTTCGATGGTGTGGCCGCCCAGGGTCGCGCGCCGGGTTGCGGTGCGCCGCTTCGACGGTGACGGCGACGTCCACCGGATCATCTCCTCGATGGCCGTCGGCAGCAGCCCGGGGTCCGCACGCAGCGCACGGTAGGCGTCGGGGTTCTCGATCAGCGCGAGCAGACCGCCTGCGATGGCGTTGCGGGTGGTCTCCGCGCCCGCGCTGAACAGCAGGTTGAAGAACAGGTAGCTCTCCAGGTCGGACAGTTGCGGGTCGCCGGAATTCACCACCACCGACAGCATGTCGTCACCGGGCTGGGCCCGCTTGGCGGCGATGAGCTCCTGGCCGTACTCGAACATCCGTGACCCGGCCTCCTCCACGGAGAGCCGGGTGATCGACGCCTTGCGGGCACCACCGAAATCGAAGCTCGGTTCGATGGCTTCGAACAGCCAATGTCGTTCGGATTCAGGAACTCCCAGCAGGATGCAGATCATCTGCATCGGCACCTCGGCCGCGATGTCGGTGAGGAAGTCGACGGGGGTGCCGGGTTCGACCTCGTCGAGCAGGCGCCGGGCCCGCTCCCGTAGGTCGTCCTCGACGCGGCGGATCATCCGCGGTGTCAGACCGGAGCTGACGAGCCTGCGTACCGCGGAGTGCCGCGGGTCGTCCATCATGTTCAGCAGCTGACCGGCGATCGGCAGGTCCTGCAGCAGGGTGCCGCCGAAGGCCCGCTCACCACCGGTCACCGACGAGTAGGTCTCCGGATCACGAAACACCGCAAGGGTTTCGGCGTGCGTGGCCACCGACCAGAAGCCTTCACCGTCGGGGGTGTTCTCGGTCGGCTCATGCCAGTAGACCGGGGCCTGCTCGCGGTGCAGCGCGAACAGCCCGTGCGGGAACCCGGCCGCGAAGTTGTCCAGATCGGTGAAGTCGACCGCGGCCAGGGCTCCCGCCACCCTCACAGGATCGCGCCCGAGGTGTATTCGGCCGCTTCGGGATACCGGGCGATCAGATCGTCGACGGCCGCCACCACCCGGTCCACCTGGTCGCCCGCCGCGCCGGTGAAGACCTGTTTGTCGGCGAGCGCGGCATCGAGTGCCTGCCGGTCCAGCGGCAGCCGCGGGTCGGCGGCGAGCCGGTCCAGCAGGTCGGGTTCGGCGCCCTTCTCCCGCATCGCCAGCGCCACCGCGACCGCGTGCTCCTTGATGACCTCGTGCGCGGTCTCGCGCCCCACCCCGGCGCGCACCGCGGCGATGAGGATCCTCGTGGTGGCCAGGAACGGCAGGTAGCGGTCGAGTTCACGCTGGATCACCGCCGGGTAGGCGCCGAATTCGTCGAGGACCGTCAGGAACGTCTCGGTCTGCCCGTCGAGGGCGAAGAACGCGTCGGGCAGCGCGACCCGGCGCACCACCGAGCAGAACACATCCCCTTCGTTCCACTGCGCGCCGGCGAGTTCTGCTGTCATGGAGGCATATCCGCGCAGCACCACCTGCAGGCCGTTCACGCGTTCGCACGAGCGGGTGTTCATCTTGTGCGGCATCGCCGAGGATCCGACCTGCCCGGGCGCGAACCCTTCGGTGACCAGCTCGTGTCCGGCCATCAGCCGGATGGTGTGCGCCATCGAGGACGGCCCGGCGCCCAGCTGCACGAGCGCCGACACCACGTCATGGTCCAGGGAGCGCGGATACACCTGACCGACGCTGGTGAAGATGTCGGTGAACCCCAGAAATCCTGCGACCCGGCGCTCAAGGTCGGCGAGGCGGTCGGTGTCACCGTCGAACAGGTCGAGCATGTCCTGCGCGGTGCCCATCGGGCCCTTGATGCCGCGCAGTGGGTACCGGTCGATCAGCTCGCGCACCCTCTGCAGCGCGACCAGGAGTTCCTCGGCCGCGGACGCGAACCGCTTGCCCAAGGTGGTGGCCTGGGCCGCGACGTTGTGGCTGCGGCCGGCCATCACCAGGTCGCGGTAGAGGGCGGCCCGCTCGGCCAGCCGAGCGACGACGGCGATACCGCGGGCGTGCACGAGTTCCAGCGACCGACGGATCTGCAGCTGTTCGACGTTCTCGGTCAGGTCGCGGCTGGTCATGCCCTTGTGCACGTGCTCGTGACCGGCCAGCGCGTTGAACTCTTCGATCCGTGCCTTCACGTCGTGCCGCAGCACCCGTTCACGCGCCGCGATCGACGCCAGATCGACCTCCTCGAGCACCCGCTCATAGTCGGCGACCACCCCGTCGGGCACGCCCACACCGAGCTCTGCCTGGGCCTTCAGCACCGCCAGCCACAACCGCCGCTCGGCGACGATCTTGGCTTCGGGCGACCAGATCGCCACCATCTCGTCGCTGGCGTATCGATGGGCCAGCACATCGGGAACAGGCACGGGGTTGCTCACGAACACACAGCTTATCGGCCCCTGCACCGGCAGATAATGAGGCACAGTAGGCCCCGTGTACTTCGTCGGACTCGACCTCGCATGGGGCGAGAAGAACCAGAGCGGTCTCGCCGTGATCGACGCCGACGGGCGGCTTCTCCAGGTGGGGACGGCGCACGACGACGACAGCATCGAGGCGGCGCTGGCGCCGTTCGTCGCCGACGAGTGCCTTGTCGCGATCGACGCGCCGCTGATCGTGAAGAACCCCACCGGCCACCGGCCGGCCGAGTCCCAGTTCAACAAGGACTTTCAGCGGTTCGAGGCGGGTGCCCGCCCGGCGTTCACCGACCGGCCGGAGTTCAAGCATCCCCGCGCAGCCCGGATCGCCGAACGCCTCGGCCTCGACACCGACCCGTCGTCGAGTTCGCCGCGACGCGCGATCGAGGTGTATCCACATCCGGCGACGGTCGTGCTGTTCGATCTCGAGAAGACCTTGAAGTACAAGCGGGGCGTGTTCGAGGACCGTCAGCGCGAGTTGCTGAGGCTGATGACACTCATCGAGGGTCTCGACGACGCGACGCCGAGGCTGCGCGTCAACCGCAGCGTCGCATGGGTGGAACTGCGCAAGCGGGTGGAGGCCGCCACCAAGCCGAGCCACCTCGACCGCGACGAGGATCCGGTGGACGCGGTGCTGTGTGCCTACGTCGGGTTGTACTGGTATCGCCGGCCGGAGGACGTGACGATCTACGGTGACGCGGCGTCCGGTTACATCGTCACCCCGTCACTTCCCGAGGGGCGCCGCCCGAGAGCCGCGCGGACGAGCAGGACGTCCCCGTCGGCCGCGCCGTCTCCGGCCGTCGCCGAGTACGCGTCCCGGCGGCCCGCGCTCGTCGCCGCGACTGAGCACTATCTTGGTCTGGTCAAGGGGCTGCTCGACGAAGCGGGCATCAACTACCTGTCGGTGACCGCGCGCACCAAGACCGTCGAGTCGTTCGCGGCGAAGGCAGACCGACGCTCCGGTGACGGTAAGCCGCTCTACAGCGAGCCGCTGGTGGAGATCACCGACCTGATCGGGTTGCGGGTGATCACCTATCTGCGGGAGGACGTCGCCACGGTGGCCGACCTGCTCGCCGAGGAGATGCGGTTGCTCGACGACCGCGACATGGGTCAGGAGACCGCCCGGGAGGGACGCTGGGGGTACGCCAGCAGGCACCTGCTCTTCGGAGTGGAGGGTGTGCAGCAGCCGGCGTCGATCCAGGTGCGCACGGTGCTTCAGCACGCGTGGGCGGAGTTCGAGCACGAGATCCGCTACAAGGGCTCGATTCCCGCCGCCCATGCCCCCGACCTGGACCGCCGCTTCACGTTGGCCGCCGGACTTCTCGAGCTGGCCGACCGGGAGTTCTCGGCGGTCCGGGAACGGTTGCGCGACGCGGTGCCCGACACCAGCGCCCCGGAGGCCACCGACGATCCCCGCATCCCGACACCGGTGCTGGCCACCTACCTCGGCAACCGCTTCCCGGACGCCGGGTGGTCGCGCACCGACCATTACGCGTGGATCGCCGGGCTGCTTCTGGATCTGGGCATCGAGTCGATCGACGCGGTCGACACCGTCCTCGACGGCGTGGACACCGACGCGGTCAACGCCGCCATGGACTACCGCTACCCGGCCGGTGCGGTGCGCCGCCTCGACGACGCGCTACTGGCCGTCTACGGCAGGCGCTACCTCGAGCTGGACGGCAATTCGCACCGGACGACGTTGCTGGACAACCGGTTACAGCGACTGGTCGAGAAGCTCGGCTAGTCGGTACCAGAACCGAGACGGGTCGGGTCGGTGATGTGGCCGTCGCGGATGCCCAACTGCCTGTTGATGAGTTGGGTGACGAAGAACAGCACGACACCGATGGCGACCAAGGTGGCGGCCACGATGTACTGCTGAGCCGGCCGCCCCGACAGGGGGGTGACCAGAAACAGCGACGCCAGAAAACCGATGACCGGCAACGCCGTCGGCGTCTTGAAGTGTCCGCCCGCCTCGCGCACGTCGCGCCGCAACGCCAGCACGGCGACGTTGACGACGGCGAAGACCGCGAGCAGCAGCAGGCTGGTGGTGCCACCGAGCACCGCGATCGCGTTGCTGCTGGCGAAGGTCGACACGTAGATGATCAGACCGAACGCGATCAGCGTGGTGAACAGGATCGCGACCCACGGTGACCGGCGCGTCGGGTGCACCGTGCCGAGCACCGGCGGCAGCACATGCTGGCGCGCCATGCCATAGATCAACCGGCTGGCCATGAGCATGTTGATCAGCGCCGTGTTCGACACCGCGAACATCGTCATGAACGGCAGGATCGCATCGATCGGCAGGCCGGGGGCGCCGGCCCTGACCACCTCGACGAGCGGGGTGTCGCTCTCCTCGAGCCGACCGACCGGCACCAACGCCACCGCGACGATGGAGATGAGCACGTAGACCACGCCGGCGATGGACAGACCTGAGAGCAGGATCTTGGGAAAGGTGTTGACCGGGTCCTTGGTCTCCTCGGCCATGTTCACCGAGTCCTCGAATCCGACCATCGCGAAGAACGCCAGCGATGTCGCCGCCGTCACCGCCAGGAAGGTGTTCTTGTCCTCGCCGGTCTCGAAGGCCGTGATCCGGGAGAAGTCGACGTCGGCGCCGCCGGTGAAGGCCCACAGTCCGACGAGGACGACCACGACCAGACCGGTGATCTCGACGATGGTCAGGACGACGTTGAGCCTGACGCTCTCCCCCACGCCGCGGTAGTTGACGGCGGCCAGCGCGGCCATGAACAGCAGCGCGAGCACAACGACACCGAGCTTGGACGCGTCGATGCCCGCCCCTTCGAAGAAGTTCGCCGCAAACGCCCTGGAAGCCGTTGCCGCGGAGGTTATTCCGGAACACATCACCACAAAGGCGACCAGGAACGTGATGAAGTGGATACCGAAAGCCTTGTGCGCGTAGAGCGCAGCACCGGCGGCCTGGGGGTATTTGGTGACCAGCTCCAGGTAGCTGAACGCCGTGATGGTCGCGATCGCGAAGGCGACGAGGAACGGAAGCCACGCCGCCCCACCCACTTCACCCGCCACATCGCCGACGAGGGCGTAGACACCGGTGCCCAGGATGTCGCCGACGACGAACAGCAACAGCAGGCCGGGTCCCATCACTCGCTTGAGCTCCGGCTGCTTTTCAGGGCTTCTCGGCCCGGCCACCGACTCTGACATCATGCCTCCCTGAACTCGCTCGAATCCGATGCCGTGTCCGTGATCTGGCGGACAACGTCGAGGAACACGGCGCCCGCGTGCGAGTCGGTGTGGCCGAGCACCACGGAACAGTCGAGGGCCGCGTCGAGGGCCCCGGCGGTTTTCACCCAGTCGGGATTAACCACACCAGGCTCAAAGCAAACGCTAGTTGAAGGGCGCGAGCACGTCGATGACGTCGATCAGGGTCGCCCTGGCGGTGGCACGCGGCCCGTCGCCGTCGCCGACCAGTGCCGCGACGACCGCCCCGTCCACCGCGCACACCAGCGCGGTGACCAACTCGGTGCGCACCGATCGGCCCGAGCGCTCGACGACCTCGACGACGGCGTCGCTGCGCTGGCGCAGGATGCGCCGCTGAATGTCACGCAACCCCGGTTGCCGCGCGCAGGCGATATAGCGCTCGTAACGGGAGATGATCTGCTCGGTGACGCGTTCGGGATTGTCGCCGACCAGAAGGTCCACGATGATGTCGGCGGTGGACTCCGCGCCGCGGCGGCGACGCGACAGGGTCTCCACGCGGGTACGGAGCTGCTCGCTCTCCCGGGTACCGACGTGTTCGACGGCCTTCGCGATCAGGTCGTCCAACGAGGAGAAGTAGTAGGTCGTCGATGCCAGCGGCAGGCCCGCCCGGCGCGCGACGGCACGGTGCCGGACAGCGTCGAACCCGCCTTCGCAGAGAAGATCGGCAGCAGCGCTGACCAGCGCATACCGTCGACGTTCTCCCTTGGGAGTGACCGCTGCCGTCACTTTTGCGATCCTGCCAGTCGCGGGGTTTCGACATCGGGCTTTCACCGAATCATCAGCCTTTGCTCAGTCCGGTCGGGCCGCGCACCGCCACAGGCCGCGATGGCATGATGTCGCGCATGCCAACCCTCAACCGCCGGGAGATGCTGGCCCTCGGGCTTCGCGCGGGACTGGCCGCCACCGCAGCTTCTGCGCTGGGCACCGCGGTGGCCTCAGCAGCCCCGGCGCCGACTTTCGTCACCGGCTCGTTCGCCTCGGCGGCCCGCGGCGGGGCCGTCACCAACTGGGTGATTGCGCGGCCGCCGGATCAAACGGCGCCGCTGCGGCCGGTGATCCTGTTGCACGGCAAGGATTCCTCCGCCGAGATGGTGATGTCGATGGGGGTCGAGCGGTTCCTGGCCGACGCGGTGCGCGCCGGGCTACCGCCGTTCGCGATGGCCGCGGTGGATGGCGGTAACGGCTACTGGCATCGGCGCGCGTCCGGCGACGATCCGGGCGCGATGGTGCTCGACGAGTTCCTGCCGTTGCTGGCCACCCAGGGTCTGGACACCTCACGGGTGGCGTTCCTCGGTTGGTCGATGGGCGGGTACGGCGCGATGCTGCTGGGCTCGCGGTTGGGCGCGGGCCGCACCGCCGCGATCACCGCCGTCAGTCCCGCGCTGTGGACGTCACCGGGCGCCGCAGCTCCGGGCGCTTTTGACGGCGCTGCCGATTACGAGGCCAACAGCGTGTGGGGGTTGGCCGCGCTCAACGGAATACCGCTGCGTATCGACTGCGGGTTCGACGATCCGTTCTACTCCGCCACCGAGCAGTTCATCGCGCAGCTGTCGACGCCTCCGGCCGGTGGCTTCTCGCCCGGCGGTCACAACGCGGCGTTCTGGTCGTCACAGCTGACCTCCGAGATGACCTGGGCCGCCCCGCTGTTGGCGACTTAGAGAGCGATCCGGCCCTCGGCGGCCGCCTGCCCGATGTCGTGACGGAAGTGGCTGCCCGGCAACCTGATCGCGGCGAGCGTCGCGTAGGCGGCCTCGCGGGCGGCCACCAGGTCGGCTCCGGTGCCGACGACCGAGAGCACCCGGCCGCCCGCCGACACCAGGGCTCCGTCGTCGCGACGGGCGGTGCCCGCATGCAGGACGGTATCGCCGTCCGCCGCGCCGTGGATGACGTCGCCGACCCGGGGCCTGCCGGGATAGTTCTCGGCGGCGACCACCACCGTGACCGCGGCACCGTCGCGCCACTGCAGCGGCGGCTGGCCGGCCAGCTCACCGATGGCGGCGGCGCGCAACAGCTGCCCCAGTGGGGATTCGAGCAGCGCGAGCACCGCCTGGGTTTCCGGATCGCCGAAGCGACAGTTGAACTCGACGACTGCGGGGCCGTTGGACGTGATGGCCAGACCGGCGTAGAGCAGGCCGGAGAATGCGCTGCCGCGCCGAACCAGCTCGGCGGCAACAGGTTTGACGATCTCGTCGACGATGCGCCGGGTCACGTCGGCGGGCAGCCACGGCAACGGGGTGTAGGCACCCATGCCGCCGGTGTTGGGTCCGGTGTCGCCGTCACCGACGCGCTTGAAGTCCTGCGCGGGCAGCAGCGGCACCACCGTCTCGCCGTCCACGACGCAGAACAGCGACACCTCGGGGCCGTCGAGGAACGACTCCAGGAGCACCGGATGCCCGGCGTCGAGGAGGCTGGCGGCGTGCGCGCGCGCGGCGTCGCGGTCCGTCGTGACCACCACACCCTTGCCGGCGGCGAGGCCGTCGTCCTTGACCACCCAGGCGGCCTGACCGGCGGGCGGACCGAAGCGGTCCAGCGCGGCGTCGAGGTGCGCCGGGTTGTCGACGATCTCGCTGACCGCGGTCCGCACCCCGGCGGCCGTCATCACGTCCTTGGCGAACGCCTTCGAGCCCTCGATCCGCGAGGCGTCCCTGCTGGGCCCGAAGCACGCGATGCCTGCGGCCCGGACCGCGTCGGCCACGCCGAGCACGAGCGGCACCTCGGGCCCGATGACGACGAGATCGGCGCCGATGCGGCGCGCCAGCGCGGTGACGGCCTCGCCGGACGTCACGTCGACCTCGTATTGGTCGGCGACAGCCGCCGTCCCCGCGTTGCCGGGCGCCACCGAGAGCGCCTCGACCTCGGGGTCTCGGCGCAGCGCGAGCAGCAGCGCGTGTTCACGGGCTCCGGATCCAACTACCAGGACGTGCACAGATGCACACCCTAGTAGCACCGGTGGGCCGGCTCCGAACCTCGTCGGCCATACATTTGGATCACTAGGTGTATGGTCAGAGGAAAGTGCCGCATGTCACACCAGGAGGCCACCCCATGACCGCGACCCAGAGCTGTCCCTTCCTGCCCCAGGGGTATGACTTCACCGACCCCGATGTGCTGCTCAAGGGCATCCCGGTCACGGAGTTCGCCGAGCTGCGCCGGACCGCACCGGTGTGGTGGAACGAGCAGGCGGATTCGATCTTCGACGACGGCGGCTACTGGGTGATCTCGCGTCACGAGGACGTCAAGGCGATCTCGCGTAACAGCACGCAGTGGTCCACCAACGCCAAGGGCGCGGTGATGCGCCTGCCCGACGGGGTCACCGCCGAACAACTGGACCTGACCAAGGCACTACTGATCAACCACGATGCACCCGAGCACACCCGGCTGCGCAAGATCGTGTCGCGGCTGTTCACGCCGCGGGCGATCGCGGGCATGGAGGACAGGCTCGCCGACGCCGCACGCGAGATCGTGCGCGGTGCCGCGGAGAGGGACAGCGGCGATTTCGTCGACGACGTGGCGATGATGCTCCCGCTCCAGGCCATCGCCGACCTCATCGGGGTCCCGGAGGAGGACCGCGAGAAGCTGTTCCACTGGACGAACGCCATCATGAACACCGACGACCCGGAATTCGACGCCGACCCGACGATGGCCAACGCCGAGTTGATGGGCTACGCGTATTCCATGGCCGAGGAACGGCGCCGCTGCCCCGCCGACGACATCGTCACCCGGCTCGTCCAGGCCGACATCGACGGCGAGTCCCTCGGCGAGGTCGAGTTCGCGTTCTTCGTCATCCTGCTGGCGGTGGCAGGCAACGAGACCACCCGCAACGCGATGACCCACGGCATGAACGCGTTCTTCGACAACCCCGCTCAATGGGAGTTGTTCAAGCGCGAACGGCCCGAAACGGCCATCGACGAGATCATCCGGTGGGCCACCCCGGTGCACTGCTTCCAGCGCACCGCGCTCGAGGATGTCGAGGTGGGCGGTGTGACGATCGCCGAGGGTCAGCGCGTCGGCCTGTTCTACAGCTCGGCGAACTTCGACGAAGACGTCTTCGACCGGCCCTTTGATTTCGACATCCTGCGGGACCCCAACCCGCACTTGGCCTTCGGTGGCAACGGCGCGCACTTCTGCATCGGCGCCAACCTGGCCCGCATGGAGATCAAGCTGATGTTCAACGAGATCGCCGACCAGATCCCCGACATCTCGAAGCTGGCCGAGCCGCAGCGGCTGCGCTCCGGGTGGATCAACGGCGTCAAGAACCTGCAGGTCGCCTACAGGTAGTCCCGCCAGGTTCGCCGGCGCCGTGTCACTTGGTTATCGCCCGCCCCGGGTATCCACCTTTGGCAGCGGTCTACTCGCACTTTGCCTGAAAACCAGGGGTACCTGTGACCGGTGAGGCGGTGGCCGCGTTGAGGGGCCGATGACGGGCTTGGCCTACAGTTCCCTCGTGCGCACCCACGGTTGGTCAGGAGCCAAGCCGGCCTCCGACGAGGAGGCCGTCGCCCGCATCCTCGCCGCCGCGGGGAAGGTGATCGAGGAGCGCGGCGCCGACTTCAGCATCTCCGACGTGGCCCGCACCGTCGGCGTCACCCGTCAGACGGTGTACCGGTACTTCCCCAGCACCGAGGCGCTGCTCGTCGCCGCGGCCGTCCACGCGGTCGACGGCTTTCTGGAGCGGCTGACCGCGCACATGGCCGGTATCACCGATCCGGCCGAGGCGGTCACCGAGGCAGTGGCGACCGCGCTGGAATGGCTGCCCCGGGAGAAGTACATCGGGCTGATCATGGTGCCGGGCAGGTCGACGCACGTGCAGTCGGTCACCTCCGACATCGCGCTGCGCTTCGGGCGCGACATGGTGGGCCGCCTCGACGTCGACTGGGCTGCCGCAGGTTTCGACGATGCCGATCTCGACCAGCTCTCCGAGCATCTGTTGCGGATCATCCAGTCCTTCGTCGTCGACCCGGGGCGTCCACCGCGGCACGGTGAGCAGTTGCGGACCTACCTGCGCCGGTGGGTCGGCAATGCACTGCCGCGGCGCTGAATTCGCGCGGGATGCGCCGCCGGCGCAAAGCTACACAACCGTCAGCGGCAACGACTTCCGGTTCTCGAACTCCCACGATGCCCCGCCGCTGAACTTGCACACCTCGACCTCGGGCAGCTCCTTGGCCGCGGTGTCGGTCTCGACGACCCGAACGGTCCAGTCGCTCTCCGTACCGGAAACCTCGGCGCGCAGATACGGGTTCACCGCAGCCGCGATGGCCTGCAGCGGCAGATCGGCGACCGGGGACACCAGCGAGATCCACGCACCGTCCTCATACGCCGGTGAGCGCCGCACATGCAGGAAGTCCGGGTCGACGTCCACCGACACGTACGCGGCCGGATTCATCAGCGGGTGCAGTTCCAGTACCCGCAGCGCGCCCGTGGCGTCGGCGGAGATGCCCAGCGCGTTCTTGATGCGCTCGGCCGCGACCCCGGCGATACCGATCAGCGACTTGTAGCGGATCGACTCCTCCAGCGCCGCATCGCCGTTGGCCCGGGCACGGACGGCGAGGTTGTAGGACAGCACCAGCAGATGCATCTGTAGGCACACTTCGTCGGCGATGCGCACCAGCGCCGAGTGTGAGAACGCTCCGAAGTCGACGTCGGACAACAGCGGGCCCGAATAGTCGGCCAGGCCCTCGTCGCTCGGGTCGATGGGAGCCAGCTCGGTGTTGTACGCGCGGCTGGCGGCGACGATCTCCAGCTGCGGAACGAAGTCGACCTCGGGGTAGGACTCGTCGATGATCACCGTCCACGCACAGTGCGGGTGCCGGTCGGCGGGCGCCCTGGGCGGGCGGTGGATGGGCCGCACCTGGCACTTGCGGTTGGTGGCCAACGCGGTGGCGTCGAACGTCGGATCCTCGATGTCGTGGCACATTCCGCGGACGTAGTCCTCGCCCATCGGTTCCACGTCGAGCAGCGCCCCGCAGTGGTCGAGGTGGAACTCGCCGTGCCAGCGGTCGTGCACCGTGTAGCGGAAATCCATGAACTGCGGGGGCGCGCCGATGTCCAGCTGCAGCCCCTTGAAAACCGTGATGACGTCGACGCCCTCGTAGTTGAGCGCCTTCTGCATCCGCTTGGTGTAGAGGGGGCTGGAGCCCGCCCACTCCTCGATCGCGATCTGCAGCATCTCCTCGCGGCCGAACTTGCTGATGCACCAAGCCATTCCGGATCGATCGATCAACTGACCGATGAGCAGCAGCTCCGGGACCAGGGTGGCCAGCTCCGCGCGCGACAGCGCGGCATACCTACTGGTCGTGGTCATCATGGACCTTGCCTCCGGAGTGCATCTGCACCGCGGCGTTGACGTTCGCCTTCTTGTTCTCGCCTTCGCCCCTCTCGGCGGCCTTCTTTCGCTGCTTCGCCACCTTGGAGACCACACCGTCGAGCTTGGAGCCCAACGGGAATCCGAGGTAGTGGGTGAGGAAGACGGCCATCTCCTTGAGTTCGTGCTCGGTCAGTTCTTCGTTGTGCAGTGCTGCGTTCACCTGGATCTCGGCCAGATCCGAGTTACCCAGTGCGGTCACCACGGTGAGAGTCATCATCCGCTTGTCCCGCATGGAGAGCCCGGGACGGGTCCAGATGGACCCGAAGAGGTGCTCGACGGTCAGGTCGTAATAGGGGTCGCCCTGGACGTCGGGCATCTCCCAGCCATAGACCTCGTTCATCTTCTCGAGGCCCTTGCGCCGCAGCTCGTCAGTACTCATCGGGTCTACTCCTCTGTAGTCGAAGTCGTATGAGGCACACCGAGTCCGGCAGCCAGGTCGCGCAACGCGATCTCGGCCAGCGGCAGTTCCACGCCGGTGGACTCCCCGAGCCCCAGCGCCAGCCGCAGATCCTTCTCACCCAGCCCCCGGGTGTGGACGAACATGTCGTACAGGAAGTGTTCGGGCGCGAGCGGCAACATGTCGTCGCGCACCATGATCGCGCCCGGTCCACCGCTCTGCGCGTCGCTGTGCCGCACCACCCGGCCCAGCTTCTGCAGATCGATACCGGCGGCCTCGGCCAGTCGCATCGCCTCACACGCCGCGGTGAAGCCGACGAACGTCAGCATGTTGCGGGCCAGCTTCATCCGGGTGCCCGCCCCCGGCTCACCGGCGCGGACCACCATGGACGCCCATTGCTTGAAGACCGGCTTGACCCTGTCGTAGGCGTGCTCGTCGGCGCCGACCATCACCGCCAGCTCACCCTTGTCGGCCGCCCCCGCACCACCGCTGACCGGGGCGTCGACAATGTGAATACCTTTGGGCCGCAGCTGCTCGGCCAGCTCGGGGGCCGTGTCGGGTTCGATCGTGGAATGGATCGCGATGACGGTCCCCGGCTCGGCGTGTGCGGCGAGTTCACCGACCACGTCGCGCACCTGCGCGTCGTTGAGCACCGTCACGCTGATCACGTCGGCCTTCGCGACGTCGGCCACGCTGTCGGCCAGCGTGGCTCCGATCTCGGCCAGCGGCGTCATCGCCTCGGTGCGGACATCGAAGACGATCAACCCGCCGGGCCAGTCGACCAGGCGCTTGGCCATCGGTGCACCCTGGTTGCCGAGACCGATGTAGCCCACCCGCAGTTCGTCGGCGCGCTCACTCATGACCGAATGATCTGTCCGCCGTCGACGTTGAAGATCTGACCGGTGATCCACTTCGCCTGGTCCGACAGCAGGAACAGCAGCATGCCGACCAGGTCTTCGGGTTCGCCCATCCTGGACAGCGGGATTCCCTTGACGATGTCGGCGACCATCTCCTGCGGCGTGGTGGTGCGGTTGGCCTCGGTGTCGATGGGCCCGGGCGCGATCGCGTTGACGCGGATGTTCTGCCCGCCGAGTTCGGTCGCCAACTGCTGGGTCAGGCCGTTGATGCCGACCTTGGCCAACCCGTAGAAGTTCGAGTACAGCCACGCCGCGGTCGACGACTGGTTGACGATGGCGCCGCCGCCACGCTTGGCCATCTTGCGGTAGACCGCGCGGGTGCACACCAGCGCGCCGTCCATGTTCACGCTCATGAACTTCTTGTAGTAATCCCAGTCGACGGTGATGAGGAAGTCGAGCTTCATCCCACCGAAGATCGCGGCGTTGTTGACCAGGTAGTCGATGCCGCCGAACTCCGAGAGTGTCTGTGCGGCCATCTCTTTGGCCGATTCCGGGTCGGACACGTCGACCCGGACGGCGAGCGCGTTCCCGCCTTCACCCTTGATGCCGTCGGCGACCTTCTGTGCGCCTTCGGTGTTGATGTCGGCGACGACGACGGCGGCACCCTCCCGGGCCAGCGCCTCGGCGTACGCCTGACCGATGCCGCCACCGGCGCCGGTGACGATGGCCACCTTCTCCTTGAACTGATCGCCATACAGACCCACTGATGTCTCCTTTAGTTCGCTGCCGTGGCAATCGCCTTGATCTCGAGGTACTCCTCGAAACCGGCGAGCCCCATCTCCCGGCCGATGCCGGATTGCTTGTAACCCCCGAACGGCATGTCCGCGGAGTACCAGACACCTCCGTTGACGTTGACGGTGCCCACCCGCATCCGGGCGGCGATGCCCGCCGCGCGCTCCGGGTCGGCGGAGAACACGGTGCCCGACAGGCCGTACGGCGAGTCGTTCGCGATTCGCACGGCGTCGTCGTCACCGTCGTGTGCGATGACGGTGAGCACCGGCCCGAAGATCTCCTCGCGGGCGACCTTGGCGTTGTTGTCCAGGCCGGCGATCACGGTCGGGTCGATGAAGAACCCGGTGTCGCGGTCGGCGGGACGTCCACCGCCGCAGGCGAATCTGCCGCCCTCGGCGATGGCCGAATCCAGATAGCCCTGCACGCGTTCGCGCTGACGCTCCGAGATCAGCGGACCGCACACCGTACCCGGCTTCGTCGGGTCGCCGGCCTTCAGCCCGCCCATGGTGGCGGCGGCCGCCTCGACGGCCTCGTCGTAGCGGTCGCGCGGCACCACCAGACGTGTGGTGATCGCGCATCCCTGCCCGGCGTGCATCGACGCGGTGAATGCCGCCATCGAGCAGGCGCCCGCGAGGTCGGCGTCGTCGAGGACGAGAAACGCGGACTTGCCGCCGAGTTCGAGGAACACCTTCTTCAGCGTCGCCGCACCGTCGGCCATCACGGCGCGTCCCGTATTGGTCGAGCCGGTGAACGACACCATGTCCACCCGCGGGTCTTTCGACAGCAGCGCGCCCACGCCGTGGTCGCTGGAGGTGACGATGTTGATGACGCCTGCCGGAAAATCGGTGTGCTCGGCGATCAGCTCACCGAGCACCGCTGCCGCCCATGGCGTGTCGGGAGCGGGCTTGAGCACCAACGTGTTTCCCGCGGCCAGCGCCGGACCGATCTTGGCCAGGTTGATCTGGTGGGGGAAGTTCCACGGGGTGATCGCGCCGACGACGCCGACGGCCTCCCGCGCGATCGTGCGGTGGGTCTTGATACCCATCGGTGAGGCGATGCCGAGGTCGGTGGTCCACGCGTAGGACTCGGCGGTGTCGGCGCAGAAGCTCAGATCTTCGACGGGGCCCTCGAGTTGGGCGGCGGAGGTGAGCATCCGCGGGGCGCCGACCTCGGCGATGGTCAGCTCCCGCAGCTCTTCGACATGGTCACGCATCGCCTGCTGCAGCTGGCGGATGCAACGCACCCTCAGGTCGGTGTTGGTCGCCCAGTCCGTCTCGTCGAAGCTGCGCCGGGCGGCGCCGATGGCGGCGCTCATGTCCTCGGCGCTCGCATCCGCGGCCACACCGAGCGTCTCCTCCGTGGCGGGGTTGACGGTGGTGAACGTCCCCGAGCTGCCGGCGACGAGCTTGCCGTCGATGAGCAGACGGCTTTCGCGATCGGCCAGGATTGCCATCCGACCTCCTGTATCTGGTTTCTGGACAACTGTCCGACAGAGTTCCTCCGAACCATAGCCGCAGACCTCGGCGCCAGGCAAGGACTCGGGGCGTTCACCGCCGCTTTACCTACAGTGAACTGCTACTTCGATCTCCTGCTTGCCTGCGGCCCGCATGTTCCGATAACTTGGACATGTGTCCAGCGATGCTGTTGCCCAGCTCACCGAAGAGCCGGGGAACCCGCCACGTAACCGCCGGCAGGAGGAGACCTTTCGCAAGGTCCTCGCCGCCGGGCTGGAGATGCTGCGCGAGTCGTCGTACGCCGACCTGACGGTGCGGGCGGTGGCGGCACGGGCCAAGGTGGCCCCGGCAACCGCCTACACCTACTTCTCGTCGAAGAACCATCTGATCGCCGAGATCTACCTGAGCCTGATAACGAAGGTCGACTACTTCACCGACGTCAACGACAGCACCACCGTCCGCGTGGAGAAGACTTTGCGCAGCATGGCCCTGATGATCGCCGACGAGCCCGAGGTCGCCGCGGCCTGCACCACCGCGCTGCTGTCGGGCAACGACGCCGCGGTACGCACCGTGCGCGAACGCATAGGTGCCGAGATACACCGGCGCATCCGCGCGGCGGTCGGCCCCGATCCCGATCCCCGCACGCTGGCCGCACTGGAAATGACGTTCTTCGGCGCTCTGGTCAATGCCGGCAGCGGCGCCTTCACCTACCACCAGATCGCCGACCGCTTGAGTTACGTGGTCGGCCTCATCGTCGGAGACGATAAATGAACCTGAGCGTCGGAGAAGACAGATGACAATCAGCGAAGTGCGGCTTGACCCGTACAACTACGACTTCCACGAGGATCCGTATCCGTACTACAAGCGGCTGCGCGACGAGGCACCGCTGTACCGCAACGAAGAACTCGGGTTCTGGGCGCTGTCGCGGCATGCCGACGTACTCAAGGGCTTCCGCAACAGCACCACCTTGTCGAACAAGTTCGGTGTCTCCCTCGACCCGGCGTCCCGCGGTCCGCACGCATCCAAAACGATGTCGTTTCTGGCCATGGACGACCCGGCCCACCTGCGGCTGCGCACCCTGGTCTCGAAGGGCTTCACCCCGCGGCGCATCCGCGAACTCGAGCCGCGCGTCACCGAGATCGCCGTCACGCACCTGGACGCGATGCTGGAGCAGGCGACGACCGGCGACGCTGTTGATTACGTGGACGAGTTCGCCGGCAAGCTGCCCATGGACGTGATCTCCGAGTTGATGGGTGTACCCGACGCCGACCGGGTTCAGGTGCGGGCGTGGGCGGATGCGGTGATGCACCGCGACGACGGCGTCACCGACGTTCCCGACTCGGCGATCGAGGCGTCGCTCAACCTGATCGTCTACTACCAGGAGATGGTCGCCGAGCGTCGCAAGAAGCTGACCGACGATCTGACATCGGCACTACTGGAAGCCGAGATCGACGGTGACCGGCTCACCGACGACGAGATCATCGGCTTCATGTTCCTGATGGTCATCGCCGGCAACGAGACGACCACGAAACTCCTTGCCAACGCCGCGTTCTGGGGCCACCGCAACCCGGACCAGCTCACCTCCGTCTACCAGGACCTCGCGCGGGTGCCGCTGTGGGTGGAGGAGACGCTGCGGTTCGACACCTCCAGCCAGATCCTGGCCCGCACCGTGTCCGGCGAGCTGACGCTCTACGACACCACGATCCCCGACGGTGATGTGGTGCTGCTGCTCCCCGGATCGGCGCACCGCGACGAGCGGGTCTTCGAGAACCCCGACGACTACGTCATCGGACGCGAGATCGGCTCGAAGCTGATGAGTTTCGGCAGTGGCGCCCACTTCTGCCTCGGTGCGCACCTGGCGCGCATGGAGGCGCGTGTGGCGCTCGCCGAGTTGTTCAAGCGAATCCGCGGGTATGAGGTCGACGAGGCCAACGCCGTCCGCGTCCACTCCAGCAACGTCCGCGGATTCGCTCACCTTCCGATACGTGTGGAGATCCGCTGATGCCTCGTTTTGACCCTCTGCCCGACCGTCGGCCCGCACTGGTGGCCGGTGCTTCGTCCGGAATCGGCGAAGCCACCGCCATCGCGCTTGCCGCACACGGCTTTCCGGTGGCCCTGGGAGCCCGGCGGGTGGAGAAGTGCCAGGAGATCGTCGACAAGATCCGCGCCGACGGCGGTGAGGCCATCGCCGTCCACCTCGACGTCACCGATCCTGACTCGGTGAAATCGGCCGTGGAGCAGACGACGGTGGAGCTGGGTGAGATCGAGGTCCTCGTGGCCGGCGCCGGAGACACCTACTTCGGCAAGCTCGACGCGATCAGTACCGAGGAGTTCGAGTCCCAGATCCAGATCCACCTGATCGGCGCGAACCGGGTGGCCACCGCGGTGCTGCCGGGAATGATCGAGCGCCGGCGCGGCGACCTGATCTTCGTGGGATCCGATGTGGCGCTGCGCCAGCGCCCGCACATGGGCGCCTACGGTGCCGCGAAGGCCGCGCTGGTCGCGATGGTCACCAACTACCAGATGGAGTTGGAGGGCACCGGGGTGCGGGCCTCGATCGTGCATCCCGGCCCGACGAAGACCGCGATGGGCTGGAGCCTTCCGGCCGAGCTGATCGGGCCCGCGCTGGAGGACTGGGCCAAATGGGGTCAGGCCCGACACGACTACTTCCTGCGCGCGGCCGATCTGGCCCGCGCCATCACGTTCGTCGCCGAGACCCCGCGCGGCGGATTCATCGCGAGCATGGAACTGCAGCCAGAAGCTCCGCTCGCCTCGGTCAAAGACCGTCAACAACTGAAGGTCGATAAGGAGGCCCTGAATTCATGACCGCTGTCAAAGAAGTGCCGCGGGTCTCCGGCGGAGAAGAGGAACACGGCCACCTGGAGGAGTTCCGCACCGACCCCATCGGTCTGATGAAGCGTGTCCGCGAGGAGTGCGGTGACGTCGGCTGGTTCCAGCTCGCCGACAAGCAGGTGATCCTGCTCTCGGGCGCCGAAGCCAACGAGTTCTTCTTCCGTTCCAGCGACAGTGAACTCAACCAGGCCGAGGCGTACCCGTTCATGACGCCGATCTTCGGCGAGGGCGTGGTGTTCGACGCCGATCCCGAGCGCCGCGCCGAGATGCTGCACAACACCGCGCTGCGCGGCGAGCACATGAAGGGCCACGCCACCACGATCGAGGCCGAAGTCCGCAAGATGATCGAGGGGTGGGGCGAGAGCGGGGAAATCGATCTGCTGGAGTTCTTCGCCGAGCTGACGATCTACACGTCGACGGCCTGCCTGATCGGGCTGAAGTTCCGTAATCAGCTCGACTCCCGGTTCGCCAACTACTACCACCTGCTCGAGCGCGGCACCGATCCGCTCTGTTACGTCGACCCGTACCTGCCGATCGAGAGCTTCCGCATCCGCGACGAGGCCAGGGCCGGGCTCGTCGAGCTCGTCCAGGACGTGATGCACGGCCGAATCGCCAACCCGCCCAAGGACAAGAGCGATCGCGACATGCTCGACGTGCTGGTGTCGATCAAGGACGAGGACGGCAACCCGCGCTTCACCGCCAACGAGATCACCGGGATGTTCATCTCGCTGATGTTCGCCGGGCACCACACCAGCTCGGGCACCTCGTCGTGGACGCTGATCGAGCTGCTGCGCCACCCGGAGTTCTACGCCAAGGTCCAGCAGGAACTCGACGACCTCTACGCCGACGGCCAGGAGGTGAGTTTCCATGCGCTGCGCCAGATTCCGAACCTCGACAACGCGCTCAAGGAGACGTTGCGGCTTCATCCTCCGCTGATCATCCTGATGCGGGTCGCCCAGGACGAGTTCGAGGTGGCGGGCTACCCGATCCACAAGGGGCAGATGGTTGCGGCGTCGCCGGCGATCTCCAACCGGATCCCCGAGGACTTCCCGAACCCGGACGACTTCGACCCGGACCGCTACGAGAAGCCGCGGCAGGAGGACCTGATCAACCGATGGACGTGGATCCCGTTCGGCGCCGGTAAGCACCGCTGCGTCGGCGCCGCGTTCGCCCAGATGCAGATCAAGGCGATCTTCTCGGTGCTGTTGCGCGAGTACGAGTTCGAGATGGCGCAGCCGCCGGAGAGCTACCAGAACGACCACTCGAAGATGGTGGTCCAGCTGGCCCGCCCGGCGAAGGTCCGCTACCGCAGGCGAGTGAGGGACTGAGGGAATGAGCGGAAACCGCGGGTACAGAGTCCATGTCGACGAGGACCTGTGCCAGGGCCACGCCATGTGCGAGCTGGAGGCCCCCGACGTGTTCAGGGTGCCCAAACGCGGCGTCGTCGAGATCACCGATCCCGAACCCCCGGACGAGCTCCGCGAAGCCGTCGAGCTGGCTGTCGAGATGTGCCCGACCCGAGCACTGACCATCATCGAAAAGGAGTGAGAATGGCGTCACGAGAGCAACTGGAGGACTGGGTCCAGCGTTGGCTCAAGGCCAATCAGGATGCCGAAGCCGCCGGCGACTGGAAGCCGCTGGCGGAGTTCTACACCGAAGACGCGACCTACGGCTGGAACATCGGCCCCAAGGAAGACGTCATGTGCGTCAACAAGCAGGAGATCCGCGACGTCGCGCTGGGCCTGGAGATGGAAGGCCTGGAGAACTGGGTCTACGAGTACCAGAAGACGCTGATCGACGAGAAGCAGAACGAGATCGTCGGCTTCTGGAAGCAGATCGCCAACAAGGGCGACGGCACCCGCGACGAGATCTACGGCATCGGCGGCAGCTGGTTCCGGCTCAACGACCAGCTGCTGATCGAGTGGCAGCGGGACTTCTTCGACTTCGGCCATGTGCAGAAGGCGTTCATGAAGCTGATCGAGTCGGGAGACCTGACCCCCACCATGCAGAAGCGCATCGAGCGGTCGCTGGCAGGCGAGAGACTTCCCGGTTACTACCCGATCGGCGAGGCGCCGGTTCCGATCTGGTGAGCACACCACCAAGCGGTTGCTTGGGGGCCCTGTGATGTGGCTAACTAGAGCCTCTAGTCTGGTCACCAGGGGCTCTAGTCGAAAGCAGGAGATATGAAGACCAAAGGCGCTCTGATCTGGGAATTCAATCAGCCTTGGACGATTGAAGAGATCGAGATCGGCGACCCCGTCAAGGACGAGGTCAAGATCCAGATGGAAGCCTCCGGCATGTGCCATTCGGACCACCATCTGGTCACCGGCGACATCCCGATGGCGGGCTTCCCCGTGCTGGGCGGCCACGAGGGCGCCGGCGTCGTCACCGAGGTCGGCCCCGGAGTGGAGGGCCTTGAGCCGGGCGACCACGTGGTGCTGTCGTTCATCCCGTCGTGTGGCTCCTGCCCGTCCTGTCAGGCCGGCATGCGCAACCTCTGCGACCTGGGCGCGATGCTGCTGCAGGGCACCGCGGTCTCCGACAACACGCACCGCATCCACGCCAAGGACGGCACCCCGGTCATCCCGATGACCCTGCTCGGCACGTTCAGCCCGTACATGGTGGTGCACAAGAGCTCTGTGGTGAAGATCGATCCGTCCATTCCGTTCGAGGTGGCCTGCCTGGTCGGCTGCGGCGTGACCACCGGGTACGGCTCGGCGGTGCGCAGTGCCAACGTCCGGCCGGGCGACGACGTCGTCATCGCCGGCATCGGCGGTGTCGGAATGGGTGCGCTGCAAGGCGCGCTGAACGCCGGCGCGCGAACCATCTTCGCGATCGATCCGGTGGAGTGGAAGCGCGACCAGGCGCTCAAGTTCGGTGCCACCCACGCCTACCCCGACATCTTCTCCGCGATGGCCGGCGTCGCCGAGGTCACCCAGGGCCGGATGGCCTCCAAGACCATCATCACCACCGGTGAGCTCCACGGCGAAGAGATCGACAACTATCTCAACATCACCGCCAAGGGCGGCACCTGCGTGGTCACCGCCGTGGCCAACATGGCCAGCTCCGAGGTGACGATGAACCTGTCGATGCTGACCCTGCTGCAGAAGAACCTGCAGGGCACCATCTTCGGCGGCGGCAACCCGCACCACGACATCCCCCAGCTGCTGTCGATATACAAGGCGGGCCGGCTCAACCTCGACGACATGGTGACCCGGCAGTACAAGCTCGAGCAGATCAACGAAGGCTACAAGGACATGCTCGAGGGCAAGAACATCCGCGGCGTCATCCGCTACACCGACGCCGACCGGTAACCCTCATGGACCCGCGAAATTGCATTCCAGCAGGCAAAGTTCGAGTAGAGCCCTGCTGGAATGCAATTTCGGCGAAGGCAGGAATCGCATGACCGAGACCACGGACCTGACACCGGTCGTCGCAGCGTCACGGAACTCGTGGCGCTGCGTACAGTCCGGTGACCGCGAGGGCTGGCTGGCCCTGATGGCCGACGACGTCGTCCTCGAAGACCCCATCGGTGAGGCCGTCACCAACCCCGACGGCACGGGTGTGCGGGGCAAGGACGCGGTTGCGGCGTTCTTCGACACCAACATCGGGCCGAACCAGTTGCGTGTCACCTGCGAGGAGACCTTCCCGTCGAGCAGTCCGACGGAGATCGCCTACATCCTGGTGCTGGAGACGACGTTCCCGAACGGTTTCGTGGCCACCGTGCGCGGAGTGTTCACCTATCGCGTGAACGACGCCGGCCTGATCACCAACCTGCGCGGTTACTGGAACATGGACGCGATGACGTTCTCGCAAAAGGAAAGCGCGGATTAGCGATCTGCTCGCGGACCGCGGCGCGGTGGTCGTCGGTGGCACGCGCGGGGTCGGCCTTGCGGTCGCCGAACTGCTCGCGGCGCTGGGCGCCGGCGTGGTGGTCAACGGTCGCGACGAGGTGGCGGCGGGCCAAGCGGCCGAACGCATCCCGCGCGCCATCGGATTCTCCGGGTCGCCGTCGGACCCGGACGTCGCCGACGCGCTGATCGACACGTGCGTGCGCGAATTCGGCCGGATCGACATCCTGGTCAACTGCGCGGGCACCGCCGAACCCGTCGGCTCGTCGATCCTGAATGTCACTCCGGCCCAGTTCCAGGAGCTGATCGACGCCCATCTGGGCACCGCCTTCCAGACCTGCCGGGCAGCTGCTCCCCTGATGGCGCGCCAGGGCTCCGGCGCGATCGTCAACACCAGCTCGTTCGCGTTCCTCGGCGACTACGGCGGCACCGGGTACGCGGCGGGCAAGGGTGCCGTCAACAGCCTCACGCTGGCGATCGCCGCCGAGCTCAAGGAGCACGGCATCCGCGCCAACGTGGTGTGCCCTGGGGCGAAAACGCGCCTGTCCACCGGCAGCGACTACGAATCGCACATCGCCGAGCTCAACCGTCGCGGAATGCTCGACGACGTCAGCTACCAGGGTGCGCTCGACGCGGCCCCGCCGGAATATGCGGCGCCGACATACGCCTACCTGGTCAGTGACCTGGCCAACCACATCACCGGCCAGATCTTCATCGCCGCAGGAGGATTCGTCGGTCGCTTCGACCGGCAGACTCCAGCGCTAGTGGCCTACCGCGGCCACCACGACGAGCCGCCCTGGACAGTCGAGGAGATCGCCGCGCAGGTCGGCTGATCACGGCACCTGCGGTTTGATCTCCTCGATCACCCACTGCGCATAGTCGAGATACTCCTCGACCCCGCGAACCTTCGGGATGGGCACCGCGCTGACCGTGACGCCCTGTGCGCCGAGCCAGCTGAGCCGGTCCACGATCTCGGCCGCGCTCATCCCCGGACGCGCGTCGGGGTCGTGCTGTGCGACGTGCCCCTCCCCCACCCGGTTGGTGCCGAGACCGTGCACGACGTCGAACGGTCGTCCGTCGTAATCGGGCTGGGATTTGATGAAATCCAGTCGCTCGGCGAGCTTCTCGGGAGGTGTCAGAAACGACCACCACCCGGAGGCGTACTTAGCGGCCCGGCGCAGCGCCGCGTCGGCGTCGCCACCGATCCAGATGGGCAGGTGCGGCTTCTGCACGGGTTTGGGTTCGAACGCGACCTCACGGAACGAGACGTACTTCCCCTCGAAGCTCGGCGCGTCGCTGGTCCACAGCTCCTTGATCACCGCCAGGTACTCGTCGGCCATTCGCCCGCGTTCCCGGAACGGGACCCCGAGCGCCTCGAACTCGCCCTGCAGCCATCCGACGCCGAACGTCACCATCATCCGGCCCCCGCTCATCCAGTCCGCGGTCGCCAGCGCCTTGGCCAGCACGACGGGATGCTGCAGCGGCAGCACGGTGATGCACGAGTTCAGCCGGATCCTCTCGGTCGCCCCGGCCAGATAGGCCTGAGCCACCGTGGACTGCAGATAGTGCGGGCCCGACAGTTCCACGTGCTCGGCCGGGATCACGAAATGCTCTGGGACCGCGATCATGTCGTAGCCCCATTGATCGGCACACCTGGCCATCCGGGTCTGGTCGGCGCCGGTCACCGAGGCTTCCCACGGCTGCGACATCGCCGGCAGGCGCAGCATGTGGGGAAGCGCGAAGACGAGTCGCATATCCGACTATTTGAGCATGCTGCCGGCGTCCACGGTGACCGGCAGGCCGGTGATGTAGCGGGCCTCGTCCGAAGCCAGGAACAGCACGGCGTTGCTGATGTCGACGGGCTCGACCCAGCCGACCGGCAGGACGTGCATGAACTGCGCGGCGACGGCCAGATCGTCGGGGCCCGGGTTCTCCAGGTCCGGGCGGAAGAGCTTCATCGTGCCCTCGTTCATGAACAGCGGGGTGTTGACGTTGGTGGGGCAGACCGCGTTGACCCGGATCGAATGCTGGCCCAGTTCGACGGCGAAGGTGCGCATCAGCCCGATCACGCCGTGCTTGGCGGCGATGTAGTGACCCGTATGCGCGTACGGCTTGAGGCCGCCGACCGAGCTGGTGAGGATGATCGATCCGCCGCGGCCGCCGGAGAGAAGATGCGGCACAGCGGCTTTCACGGACTTCCAGACGCCCGAGAGGTTGACGTCGATCATGTCGTTCCAGTCTTCTTCGCTGGTGTGGTCCAGCGTCTGCCCGCCGTTGCCGATGCCGGCGTTGGCCACCACGATGTCGAGCCGGCCCAGCTGCTCCACCCCGGAGTCCACCGCCGCCTTCACCGCGGCGTAGTCGCGCACGTCCACTTCGGCAGCGACCACCCGGCGGCCGATTCCCTTCACCAGATCCACGGTCTGGGCCAGATCGTCCGGTGTGGCCGCCGGGATGTCGGTGTGGGTGCTGATCGGCCCGCACACGTCGATCGCGATGATGTCGGCGCCCTCCTCGGCGAGGCGCACCGCGTGGCTGCGCCCCTGACCGCGCGCCGCACCCGTGATGAACGCGACTTTGCCCTCGACCCGACCGCCCATGTGCCACCTCGATTTCAGCCCTGGGACCGACTCCTTGTCGATCGATCAGGAGCGTGACACCGATCGCCGTGACTGTCAACCACCGGTCACCGGAGCCAGCAACTTCAGTTGGCGTTCCACGTACGCGCGCATCTCGTCGTGCCCCAGCGTGACCCCGACCGCGACCTCGTTGCACAGGCTGCGGGCGACCTGGGCGATCAGCATCGAGATCACCACCGGCGGGTGTTCGTCGAGGTCGACGCCGTTGGCGCGCAGCGCCACGGTGACCGCCGCGGTCTCGATGTCACGCACCCGCTCGGCGTACGCCCGCAGTTCGACACGAATCGCCTTGCGGTGATTGGCCAACGCCATGAACTCGGTGTTCAGCCCGGTTCTGCTGGCGTCGTTGTTGATCAACCAGAGCGCGTGCAGCGGATCGTCGTTGGTCAGCGCGGCGCGCATGTGTTCCAGCGCGCTTTCTCCTCCGGCGCGCAGCACCTCTACGAAGAGGTCGTCCATCGTCGGGAAGTAGTAATAGACCAGGGCCTGTTTGACGCCGGCCTCAGCCGCCACCCGCCTCGACGTCGCCGCGGCGTAGCCCTCGTCGCGCATGACTCTCGCCGTCGCCTCGATCAGCCGCTGGCGCGCGTTCGGATCGCTGCCACGGCCTTTGGGCGAGGCCGCCATTCAGCGACCGTCCGTGCGGTCGTTGCTTGACCGTGCGTCGAACACCGTGGTAAGCATGGCGCATTCTAGCAGTCTGATCGATCGATCAGGCAAGCGAAAGGACGGCTGCCCCTGATGACCGACCTCGCATCGGCGGACTTCTTCTCCGATTACGCGCTCAGCCAGGACCCCCATCCCTATTGGGACCACCTGCGCGAGCAGAACCCGGTGTACCGCGAACCGCACTACGGCGTCGTCGCCGTCACCGGGTACCAGGAGGTGCTCGCCGCGTTCAAGGATCACGATTCGTTCTCCGCGGTGAACGCGATCGGCGGGCCTTTCCCGCCGTTGCCGTTCACCCCCGAGGGCGACGACATCACCGAGCAGATCGAGGCGCACCGGCACCTGTTCCCGATCCACGAGCACCTGGTCGTGATGGATCCGCCCGCGCACGAACGGGCCCGGTCACTCCTCAACAAACTCCTGACGCCACGGCGCCTCAAGGAGAACGAGGACTATATGTGGCAGCTGGTCGACAGCCAGATCGACCAGGTCATCGGCAAGGGCCGGTGCGAGTTCCTGTCCGAGTACGCCAAACCGTTTGCCACGTCGGCGATCATCGACCTTCTGGGGGTTCCGGAGGAGGACCGGCCGGAGTTCCTGGCGGCCCTGGGCGCCGAGCAGCCGGACGGGGCCCGCGTGGGCGCGCTCGACGGGGAACCGGTCGGGCTCGACCCGCTGCAGTACCTGGACGACAAGTTCGCCGGCTATCTCGCGGAGCGGCGGCGCGAGCCTCGCGGTGACGTGCTGTCGGGCATGGCGACCGCCGTGTATCCCGACGGGTCGACCCCGGAGCTCATCGAGGTGGTCAAGCCGGCGACGTTCCTGTTCGCCGCCGGGCAGGAGACGGTCACGAAGCTGCTCAGCGCGGCTGTCAAGACGCTGGCGGAACAGCCTGAATATCAACGGATTCTGCGCGCGCACCCCGACCGCATCCCGACGTTCATCGAGGAGTCGCTGCGGATGAACGCACCGACCAAGGTCGACTTCCGCCTGGTCCGCAAGACCACCACGCTCGGCGGGGTGCACCTGAAGGCGGGCACGATCGTGATGCTGTGCCTGGGGGCGGCCAACCGGGATCCACGCAAGTTCGAAGATCCCCACGAGTTCCGTCCGGAGCGTAAGAACGTCCGCGAGCACATCGCGTTCGGCCGCGGCATCCACACCTGTGCCGGCGCACCGCTGGCCCGGGTCGAGGGCCAGATCACCGTCCGCCGGTGGCTCGATCGGACCGACGAGATCCACCTCGACGAGTCCGTCCACGGACCCGCCGGGCAACATCACTTCGCCTACGACCCCACGTTCCTGCTGCGCGGCCTGAGCCAGCTGAACATCGAGTTCACCGCCGCCACATGACATCCGGCCGTCGGGTACTCATCACCGGGGCAGGCCAGGGCGTCGGTCGCGGGCTGGCTCTTGCGTTCGGCGCCGCCGGCGCCGAGGTGCTCGTCAACGACCTCCACCGGGAACGCAGCGAAAACGTCGTCGACGAAATCCGCGCCGCCGGTGGTTCGGCGACCCCGGCTCCGTTCGACGTCTGCGACTACGCGTCGGTGGTCACCGCGGTGGCGGCCACCGGGCCCGTCGACGTCCTGGTGAACAACGCGGGTAACGCCGGCGCCGAAGGATTCGGCGGCAGAGCCAGATTCGCCGACACCGAACCGGTCGATTGGGACTCGTTTCTCCGCGTCAATCTCTACGGCGTGCTGCACTGCACCAGGGCGGTCCTGCCGACGATGATCGCCAACACGTGGGGCCGCATCCTGACGGTGGTGTCAGACGCAGGCCGTACCGGCGATCCCGGCGGCGCGGTGTACGGCGCGGCGAAGGCCGGAGCCGCCGGCCTCATGCGGTCGGTGGCGCTGGAGAACGGCCGCTTCAACGTCACCGCCAACAACATCTCGCTCGGCACGATGCGGACACCGCTGACCGAACCGCTCTGGGCCGAGCACGGCGATTCCCCACAGGCCAAAGAGATCCTGCGCAACTACGCGATACGCCGGCCCGGGGTACCCGACGATGTCACCGAGTTGGCGCTGCTGCTGGCGAGCGACCACGGATCGTGGATCACCGGCCAGACCATCTGCGTCAACGGCGGGTACTCATTCGGGCTGTGACAGCCGGTGGTCGCGGTACTGCTCGCGGAGCTTGAGTTTGAGCACCTTGCCGGTCGCGGTGTGTGGCAGCTCGTCGACGAACACCACGTCGTCGGGTAGCCACCACTTGACGACCTCGCCCGCCAGATATTCCAGGATGTCCTCGCGAGTTGCGTGGTGCCCCTTGCGGAGAACCACGATCAGCAGGGGGCGTTCCTGCCATTTCGGGTGCGGCACCCCGATCACGGCGGCTTCGGCGACGGCGGGATGCCCCAGGGCGGCGTTCTCCAGGTCGATCGAACTGACCCACTCGCCACCGGATTTGATGACGTCCTTGGCGCGGTCGACCAGCTGCAGGTAGCCGTCGGGATCGATCGTGGCGACGTCCCCGGTCGGGAAGAAGCCCTCCGCGTCGAGCTTCTCGCCGCCCTCACCCCTGAAGTAGCCGCTGGCGATCCACGGGCCACGCACCCACACCTCGCCGAACGCCTTTCCGTCCCAGGGCAATCGGTTGCCGTCGTCGTCGACGATCTTGAGGTCGACACCCCACACACCGCGGCCCTGCTTGAGTCTGATCTGGTTCTTCTCGGCGTCGCTGAGCCCTTCGTGCTTGGGCAGCAGCCTGCCGACCACACACAGCGGGCTCGTCTCGGTCATTCCCCAGCCCTGCATCGACTCAGCGCCGAAATCGCGGTGGAACCTCTCGATCATCGACAACGGAAGGGCTGCCCCGCCGGTGCCGGCGACACGAAGTCCGAGTTCGTGCGCGTCGATCTCGGGGTGCTCGTCGAGATAGGAGAACAGCATCATCCACACGGTCGGTACGCCCTGGCTCTGGTTGACGCCCTCTGCCTTCATCAACTCGTAGACCGACTGGCCGTCGAGGTGGGGCCCCGGCATCACGAGCTTGGCCCCCACCATCGCCGCGGTGTAAGGGGTACCCCACGCGTTGGCGTGGAACATCGGCACCACCAGCAGGATCACCGACCCACTGTGGATGTCGATCGCGTCCCGGGCGGCGATCATCAGGGTGTGCAGCATCGTCGAACGATGTGAGTAGAGAACGCCTTTCGGATTTCCGGTGGTTCCCGAGGTGTAACAGAGCGAGGACGCACTGCGTTCGTCGAACTCCGGCCAGTCGAAGGCGGTGGACTGGCCGCCGATGAAGTCGTCCCAACACCGCAGCCGCCCGTCGGGGATCTGCGGAATGTCGGGCATGTGGTCCCGATCGGTCATGGCGACGAACGTTTCGACCGTGCCCAGTTCCCCGGCGAGCTGAGCGACCAGTGGCGCGAAGGTGATGTCGAAGAACAGCACCCGGTCCTCGGCGTGGTTGACGATGTAGGCGATCTGTTCGGGGAACAGCCGGGGGTTGACCGTGTGCATCACCGCTCCCGATCCCGACACACCGAAATAGAGCGCGAGGTGGCGGTCGCTGTTCCACGCCAGCGTGGCCACCCGGTCGCCCTGTTCGATGCCCAACTCGGCCAGCGCGTTGGCGACCTGTTTGGAATGCTCGTTGATCTCGCGCCAGGTGGTGCGCCGCACCGGGCCCTCGGGCAGCCGCGACACGATCTCGGTGTCACCGTGGAAGGCGGCCGCGTGCTCGATCAACGAGGAGATCATCAACGGCCGGTCCTGCATCAATCCGAACATCAGGCCAGGCTAGAGCGAATCGGGGACGCTTGGGCGCCACTTGCGGTGCTGTTGCGCGCCGAATCCGCCGGCTGGAATGCTCGACGGCATGGCGACTGTCTTCACCAGGATCATCAACCGCGAGCTGCCCGGGCGATTCGTCTACGAGGACGACGACGTCGTCGCGTTCCTGACGATCGAGCCGATGACGCAGGGGCACACGCTGGTGGTGCCGCGCGAGGCGATCGACAACTGGCAGGACATCGACCCCGCCGAGTTCGCCCGCGTCATGGAGGTGTCGCAGCTGATCGGCAAGGCCGTCTGCAAGGCATTCGACACCGAGCGCTCCGGGGTCATCATCGCCGGACTGGAAGTGCCGCACCTGCACGTGCATGTGTTCCCCGCCCGCAACCTGTCGGACTTCGGGTTCGCCAACGTCGACAGGAACCCGTCGCCGGAGTCGCTCGACGAGGCACAGGCCAGGATCAAGGCCGCGCTAGCCGAGTTGAGCTGAACTCACCGGCACTTCCGCGTCGGGGCCGGCGTCGGGGCCGGCGTCGGCGATCCGCGGCAAACTGACCCGGAACCGGGAGCCCTGACCGGGCGCGGTGGTCACGCTGACCCGGCCGCCGTGCGCGTACACCAGCGAGTCGACGATGGACAGACCCAGACCGGTGCCGCCGCTGGCCCGCGCCCGCGATGTATCCGTCCGGTAGAACCGCTCGAACACCCGTTGGGCGTCCTCCGGACGCATGCCCGGCCCCTCGTCGCAGACCTCCACGACCGCATCGTTGCCGTCGGTGCCGACCCGCACGGTGACGGCGGCTGTCTCGGGCGTGTGCTGCAACGCGTTGGCCACCAGATTGGACAGCACCTGCCGCAGCCGGGGCTCGTCACCGAGTACCTCCGGCGTACCGGGGCCGTCGAACACCTCCATTTTGATGCTGCGCTTGGGGGCGATCGACTGCGCGTCGTGCACCGCGTCGGTGGCCAGCGTCAGCAGATCGACCCGGTGCCGGTCGAGCGGACGCTGCGCGTCGAGCCGGGCCAGCAGTAGCAGGTCCTCGACGAGTAGGCCCATCCGTCGTGACTCGCTCTCGATGCGGCTCATCAGCATCTCGACGTCGCGGGCCGCGCCCTGCCGGTACAGCTCGGCGAATCCGCGGATCGTCGTCAGCGGGGTGCGCAGCTCGTGGCTGGCGTCTGTGATGAAACGGCGCATCCTGTCCTCGGAAGTCCGGGCCTGTTCGGCCGACGCTTCCGAGGACGCCATCGCACGCTGAATCTGGGCGAGCATCCCGTTGAGGGCCAATGACAGCCGGCCGACCTCCGTGCGCGGGTCGCGTTCCGGGACGCGACGGTCCAGTTGGCCCGCCGCGATCGCGGCGGCGGTCTGCTCCACCTCCGACAGCGGCCGCAGGCTGCGGTGCACGACGGCGTATCCGGCGATGCCGAGCACGACAAGCACGGCCACACCGAAACCGGCCTGCGTGTACACCAGCGAGCGCACTGTCGACTTCACGTCGGACAGGTCGATGGCCACGGTGGTGAGCTCACCGCTCAGTCCCCGCACCGTCATCGCGCGCCACTGCACATGCGAGTGATCGACCGAGGCGACGGTCACCGGCTCGGATCCGACGTCGTTGTCCTCGGGCAGTGCCGGTTCGGCTTCGCGGTCGTTGACCTCCATCCAGACGTGCCCGTCGGGGTCGACGGCGCGGACGTAGAAATCCGACGGCGGGCGGGCCGGGTTGGGCCCTTCCATCGGAACCGTCAGCACCCGGCGGGGCACCTGCGCCCAGCCGCGGGACGCGTCGAGCAGGGTGTCGTCGACGCGGTTCATCAGGCTGTGCTGCATGATCGTCGTCACCGCGATCCCGGAGGCCAGCAGGCCGCAAGCCACCAGCAGCAGCATGGCAGCGACAAGTCCTACGCGGAGCGGAACGCCCCGCCTGATGCGACCCGGCACTCCACCATTGTTCAGGGTCGGACCGTCACCGCGGCTCACGAAGGACATAACCCACACCCCTGAGGGTGTGCAGCAGCCGCTTGTCACCTGTGTCGATCTTGCGGCGCAGGTAAGACACGTAGGACTCGACGACGTTGACGTCGCCACCGAAGTCGTAGCGCCACACGTGGTCGAGGATCTTGGGCTTCGACAGCACGGTGCCCGCGTTGATGATGAAGTAGCGCAGCAGGGTGAACTCGGTCGGCGACAGCGACACGGGCTCACCGGCCTTCCACACCTCGTGGGTGTCCTCGTCGAGTTCGATGTCGGCGAATGTCAGCCGCGAAGTGCGGGGTTCCTCGTGGCCGCGGCCGGAGCGGCGAAGGATCACCCGCAGCCGCGCCACCACCTCTTCGAGGCTGAACGGCTTGGTCACGTAATCGTCGCCGCCCAGTGTCAGACCGGCGATCTTGTCCTGCAACGAGTCGCGCGCCGTCAGGAACAGCGCGGGGGCGTCGATGCCGTCGGCGCGTAACCGGCGCAACAGGCCGAAGCCGTCCATCCCGGGCATCATGACGTCGAGGATGATCGCGTCCGGCCGCACCTCACGCGCCTTGTCCAGGGCGGCGGGACCGTTGGACGCGGTATGGACCTCGAACCCTTGAAACTTCAGACTCACGGAGAGCAGTTCGACGATGTTCGCTTCGTCGTCGACCACTAGTACGCGAGCCTCGGGGACGTTCTCCGGTACCGGCATGGCCATAGCCCTCAACTGTTCATCGACTCGCTTGGAAATGTACTGCGTGCCGGCTGTGCACTTCCTGTGAGTTTGTGCTTGCGCGGTCCCTAGACTGAGCGGATGAACCTCGGCAGATCCCTGACGGATCTCGCGTTCGCGCCGGTGCGGGCCGGGCTGGCCATCGCCGAAGTCGGCCTCGGCATGGCCAGCGGCGCGATGGACATCGCCCAACGCTCGCTCGGCGACTCCGGGAACGGGGCCAGGCAGGCGCCGACGTCGTTCGCATCGATGCTGGGCGTCCAGGACGCGGTCGATCGGGCCAACCGGTTGGCGCGGCTGATGGACGAAGACCAGCCGCTCGGACGGGCTCTTGCCCCGGACGGCCCGATCGACCGGCTGTTGCGGCCGGGCGGGGTGGTCGACCGGCTCACCGCGCCGGGCGGTGTCCTCGACAGGCTGACCGAGGAAGAGGGCGGGCTGATGCGCACCCTCGAACCCGGTGGGCTGGTGGACCAGCTGCTGGCCGAGGACGGTCTGGTCGACCGGCTGCTGGCCGAGGACGGGGTGGCCGACCGGCTGTTCGCCGAGGGTGGCGTGGTCGACACACTGACCGCCCGCAACGGCCCGCTGGAACAACTGGCCGCCGTCGCGGACACGCTGAACCGGCTGGCGCCGGGGCTGGAGGCGCTGGAACCGACGATCGAGGCGCTGCGGGAGGCCGTCATCGTGCTCAGCCAGGTGGTCAACCCGCTGAGCAACATCGCCGACCGCATCCCGCTGCCCGGCCGGCGCATGCGGCCGCGTCCGACCTCGCGTCCGGTGACCTCGCAGCGGATTGTCGAAGCCGACGACTGAGCTGCCTCAGTACGAAAGGCCGTCCCGATAGCGCTGCCGCCGATAGAAACGGCCCTTACCGCGGTTCCTCGCCTTATAGGTCGGTAGCTGGCTGTCGCAGTTGGGACAGATAAGCCGCAAATTCTCTCGCCGATTGTTGCCGGAATCCCCGTCGATGTGGTCGATGATCAGCGCCAACGTCAGACCGTTCCACGTGTTCTTGATGCCGCAGAGCGCACAGCAACCACCCTGCTGCTCGTAGACATAGTCACGGATGTAGTGACCCTGGTACGACAACCGACCGCAGACTCCGGTCGCGAGCCATGCCTCCAGCAACAAGCGCCGTCGGTAGGACTGCTGGCATGCATTGCTGCAGAACACTTTCTGCTGGCGGGTCTGCAGATCGACTCCGCACCCGAGACAGGTCCTGGACATGTCAACACGTTAAACGGGAGGACTGACACTTTCGCGCAGCTGCTGTAACACTGCGGCAAATCGGGCGAGGGGCATTATCGGCATGCGCGCCGAGACGATAAGATCGGCCGCGTCCTCACGGGACACGCCTCCTTAGCTCAGTGGTAGAGCAGCATACTTGTAATATGCAGGTCATCGGTTCAATCCCGATAGGGGGCTCCGCGATCCCCGGCACCGCTGTCGGTGACACGTCGTAGCGTCCGACCCGTGAGACAGTGTCGCGACTGCCAATACCTTCGCCCCAGTTTCAACCTTGCCCGGACACGGCAATACTCGATACCGGTCGCTACGAAACCAACCTTGCGAAGGCGGAACCTTGTCCCACGCCGTGGAGTCGGAACCCGAAGACCAGGGCACTGATTCTTCTGAGTCGCCCGAGCTCACGTTCGACGAGCACCTGCACCCGGCGCGACCGCGGTCGCTGCGGTTCCGGCCGCGGGTGCGGGCACCGTTCACCCGCCGCTCGCTGGCCCGGGACGGCTCCCCCACCGGCGACAACCCCGCTTACGTGTCGTGGTTGATCAGCCAGTCGATGCTTGCCGATGCCAACGAGATCAGCCAGCAGTTCTCCGGCCAGGGCTCGATGTGGCAGAACCCTTACGCCACACCGAGCCCGCGCGGCGCGGTCGAAACGGCGTCGGTGTGGTTCACCGCGTACCCGCTGTCGCTGATCACCCGGTCCAACGAGTCTTTCCTCAAGGCGATGGCCGATGTGGAGATGTGGAAGGCGTTCGCGGAGATCGGGATCGAGGCGGTGCACACCGGCCCGGTCAAACGCGCCGGCGGCATCTCCGGCTGGGAGCTGACCCCCAGCGTCGACGGGCACTTCGACCGCATCAGCACCGAGATCGACCCCGCGTTCGGGACCGAGGACGAGTTCCGTCAGATGTGCGGCACCGCGAACTGGTACGGCGGCACCATCATCGACGACATCGTGCCCGGCCACACCGGTAAGGGCGCCGACTTCCGGCTCGCCGAGATGAAATATGCCGACTACCCCGGCATCTACCACATGGTCGAGGTCGACCCCCGCGACTGGGAACACCTGCCCGACGTGCCGCCCGGCGCGGACTCGGTCAACATCGACCCCGCGACCGAGCAGTGGCTCGACAAGGCCGGCTACATCATCGGCAAGCTTCAGCGGGTCATCTTCTATGCCGAGGGCATCAAGGAGACCAACTGGAGCGTGACCCGCCCCGTCGTCGGAATCGACGGCATCGAACGTCGCTGGGTGTACCTGCATTACTTCAAGGACGGCCAGCCCTCGATCAACTGGCTGGACCCGTCCTTCGCCGGGATGCGACTGGTCATCGGCGACGCGCTGCACTCGCTGACCGATCTCGGGACCGGCGGACTCCGCTTGGACGCCAACGGTTTCCTGGGCGCGGAGAAAACCGCGGCCGAGGACAGCGCCGCCTGGTCGGAGGGCCACCCGCTCTCGGAAGCGGC
Organism: Mycolicibacterium austroafricanum; assembly: GCF_000612725.1. Classification (GTDB taxonomy): domain Bacteria; phylum Actinomycetota; class Actinomycetes; order Mycobacteriales; family Mycobacteriaceae; genus Mycobacterium; species Mycobacterium austroafricanum. The sequence continues at coordinate 11,292 of NZ_HG964462.1, read as the reverse complement.
CAACCACCTGATCGCCAGCATGGTGCGTAAGGTCGGGGGCTTCACCTTCCAGGAGCTCAACCTCACCATCGACGACATCCGCGAGATCGGCGAGGCCGGCGCCGACCTGTCCTATGACTTCATCACCCGCCCGGCCGCCCACCACGCGCTGGCCACCGCCGACACCGAGTTTCTTCGCCTGACGTTGCGCACCACCCTCGAGCTCGGCGTGGACCCCGCCTCCCTGGTGCACGCGCTGCAGAATCATGACGAACTCACCTACGAACTCGTGCACTGGTCCACCGGCCACCGCGACGACGTGTACACGTACAAGGGCGAGGAGATCACCGGGGAGGTCCTCGGCGAAACGATCCGCAGCGACCTGAGCGAGAAGCTGACCGGCGAGAACGCGCCCTACAACCTGGTGTTCACCACCAACGGCATCGCCTGCACCACGGCCACCGTCATCGCCGCGACGTTGGGGATCGCCGCGCTGGACGACATCGTCGACGACGAGCAGATCGACCGGATCCGCCGCGCCCATCTGCTGCTGGCGATGTTCAACGCATTGCAGCCGGGCGTGTTTGCGCTGTCGGGATGGGACGTCTGCGGCATGCTGACGCTGCCGCCGTCGCAGATCACCGAACTGCTGCGCGGCGGCGACACCCGCTGGATTCACCGCGCCGCCCACGATCTGATGGGCGTCAACCCGACCGCTACCCGGTCCCCAGCCGGAATGCCCAGGGGCCGAAGCCTTTACGGCTCCATACCGGACCAGTTGGCCGAGGACACCAGCTTTCTGCGGCAGCTGCAGGCCATCTTGAAGGTGCGGTCGCACTACGGCATCGCCACCAGCCGCCAGATCGACATCCCCGAGGTGTCGCACCGCGGCATGCTTGTGCTGGTGCACCAGCTCCACGAGGAGGGCCGCTACCAGCTGACCGTGCTGAACTTCGCCAACGAGGACGTCGCGGGCACGGTGCGCTCGTTGAAGCTTCCTCCGGGCAGTGAGGTGTCGGACATGTTCTCGGGCAGGCCCCTCGCCACCGTCGACGACCTGCACAGCTTCGGCGTCGAACTGACCGCGCATCAAGGCTTGTCACTGCTCGTCGAGGCCCCGGTGCCCGACGCCGGCACCGAGGGAGACCACGTCCAGTAGCGTCAAGTCATGGCAGAAGCTGGACTGTGGGTCGCCTGGGGTGTGCCGACGCGTGGCCGCGAGCGAAGCGCCCTCGATCTGCTCGTCGAGACCGAGGGTTATCTGTCGGACCTCCAAGGTCGGGGCCGGATCGAGGGATTCGACCGCGTGGTCCTGAAGCCGCAAAGCATCGAGCTCGGCGGGTTCATCCTGATCCGGGGCTCCAAGGAACAGATCGACGGGCTTCGCCGTGATCATGATTTCGAGCTGTGGCTGACGCGCGTACAACTGGTCGCCGACCAGGTCGGCGTTGCGGATGCGTGGCTGGGTGACGGAATTGCCGAGGCGGTCAGCCTGTACGAAAAGGCGCTGGAGAACTTGGACTGAGGCGTCCCCTGCCATTTGCCGGCAGACGCCTCGATGCCGCTCGACCCGCTAAATCCGCATGGTCACAGTAACGAAACGAAATCTGTGACGATTTAACCTTTTGCTCGCTGACCCCTCGGCGATGCGATTGAATGGTCACGCCGACGGGGGACGATCAAGGTTTGAGTTGAGGGGTTTCATGGGTGCGGCAGCATACGTCGGTCGGGTAGGCGGTCTCGCGGTCGCGCTGGGCGTCGGAACAGCAGTCTTTGCAGGCCAGGGTGTGGCCTGGGCCGACGACACCGAGTCGTCGACCAACGGCGCCTCGAGCGCAGCAACGTCGGACAGCGTCCAGACGGACACCACCTCGGACACCGTCGACACGCCGGAAGCCGACACTGAAGACGAGACCGAGCCCGACCCGGAACCCGAAGAGCAGGCCGAGCCCGACCCGGAACCCGAAGACCAGGCCCAGCCCGACCCTGAGCCGGAGCCGGAGCCGGCTGACGAGCCAGATCCAGACCAGGACCAGGACCAGGACGCCGACGATTCCGAGGGCGCGGACGCCGACCAGGAGCCCCCGAAAGCCACTGAGACGTCGACGAACACCGAGACGTCGACCAAGCCCGAGCCCGAGCCCGAGCCCACCGAGAAGACCACCGCGACGGTGACCGACGACGGATCCGACGATCCGGCCGTGCCACCGCAGGAACCCAAGAAAGTCGCCGTTTTCGCCACTGCGACCTCGCTGGCGGAGTCGAGCCCGAAGACACTCTCCCCGAAGGTCGCCGCGCTGCTGACCACCGAGCAGGACGAGGCCGCGGCGGCGAAGAAGCCGAACCTGATCACCGCGGTCGTCAACGTCGTCACCAGCATGCTGGACTGGGCCCGTCAGAAGGCCGACGCCAAACCCGGCGATGCCCCGCAGCCCCCGTTCCTGTGGGCGTTGCTGTCCTTCGCGCGGCGCGAGCTCGACAACCTGTTCGCCGCGCGCAGCACCACCAACGCCCCGCGCACCACCTCGGTGACGCCGACCAGCCTGGCGCTGACCGACGACGCGACCACCGCGGCCCTGATCCCGTCCTACTCGCCGTGGCTCAACCCGCAGGTCAGCCCGTCGACCCGATTCGTCAGCTGGGTCACCGGCAAGTACGTCTACCTCGACGACGACACGCTGGCCAACACCCTGGCCCGATTCTCGGTGTACGGCACCGATGTCGGCGTCATGTGGGACAACGGCATGGTCGACGATCCGTCCACCCCCGACATCAACGAGCACCAGATCCTGATCGCGGTCGGCGACACTTTCGGCGCCAAGGGCATGACCGGCAGGCATATCTACAACACACTGTTCCGCAGCTCCGACACCGACCTGTCCGACGGCATGACCATCCCGGACGGAGAGTGGTTCAACGGCAACATGTTCGGTGGGGCGCCGCTCGACGGCCCGACCCAGGCGCGGCCGATCATCAACCGGCCGTCCTGGCTGCCGAACTCGGTCACCCTGATCCCGACCGCCGGTGTCTCGCTGCCCACCGAGGTCACCGAGGACACGCCGTTCGGCACCATCCAGTACGTCAGCTTCATGTCGGTGTCGAACTGGGGCTCGTCAGGCCGGTGGACCACCAATTACTCGGCCATCGCGTACTCGACCGACAACGGCGAGAACTTCAAGGTGGCGCCCGAAAGTGTGCGCTACAACTCGATTTTCAGCGGAAATCGCAACTTCCAGCAGTCGGCGTTCGTCAAGGGCGACGACGGCTACGTCTACGTCTACGGCACCCCCAACGGCCGACAGGGCGCCGCCTACGTCGCGCGTGTCAACAACGAGAACATCCTCGACGTGTCCGAGTACGAGTACTACAAGGCGGCCTCCACAGGGTGGTTCGGAAGCTCGGAAGCCAGGTGGGTCAAGGGCAATCCGTCGTCCGCCTCGGCCGTCATCGGCAAGACCGGCGGTGCGTGCGGATCCACCAAACCCGGCTACACGGTCAGCGAGATGTCGGTGCAGTACAACGAGTATCTGCAGAAGTACATCGTGCTCTACGGCGACCAGTTCAACAACATCGTGATGCGCACCTCGGACACCCCTGAGGGTGCCTGGTCGGATGCGACGGTGTTGATGGGCCAGCAGAGCGGCGGGATCTACGCGCCGATGCTGCATCCGTGGTCACCCTCGACCCAGGGCACCGGCTCCGATCTGTACTGGAACCTGTCGCTGTGGTCGGACTACAACGTCATGCTGATGAAGACCGACCTGACGAAGCTGTAATCCTCACTCGCCGAAGCATCTAATCGACCGGCACATCGAGAATCGGACGTTCCACCGCCGCGCCCGGTCCGTCGAAATGCCACCACTCCCCGTCGTAGGCCGTGAAGCCGCCCGCGATCATGGCGTCACGCAGCCGGGCCCGGTTGGCCTGAGCGGCCGGGCTGACGCCGTCGGCGGCGTAGGCCAGGCTGCGGGGCGAGAAGTCGTCGAACCCGGTGCCCATGTCGACCAGTCCGTCGGGGCCGGCCAACGTCACGTCCACCGAACGGCCCGCGACGTGGCTGCGCGCATACGGACCGGGCCGCGCGACCCACGCCGGGTCGGGCACCATCTCGAACATCCGGACCTGGACGGCGTGCGGCCGGTAACAGTCCCAGAAGACCAACCGCTCACCGTGTGGGCGCACCAGATCCGCGGCCACGACCAGGCCAGGCGCCAGCGATTCGTGCACCATGCAGCGGGCCCCGGCCGGATAGAGCGGGATGCCGACGAAGTTGTCCGGAGTGGCGTACCGCAGGTCGACGATCGCGTCGGGGACGACGCTGCGCACGTCGACGAATCCGGCCGCGCGGGCCGCGTCCGATACCGGCGGCACGGGCGATGCCGCGCCGGTGGCCGACGGCCCGATCGAGGCCACGGCGGCCAGGGCTCCAATGATCAAGCAGCGCAGTGCCACAACGCTCATCAGGTCAGAGTAGGCATACACTGCGCTCGTGCGCGACGTCCTCGACGAGTTGCTGGCGGTGTGGCGGTCCGGTGAGACCGCCGGACTGTCCACGGTGGTGCGCACGATGCAGTCGGCGCCCCGCCCGCCCGGCGCGGCGATGGTGGTCGGCCCCGACGGCGCGGTGGCCGGATCTGTGTCGGGCGGGTGTGTGGAAGCCGCGGTGTACGAGGTGGCCAACGACGTCGTGGCCAGCGGCGTACCCGAGCTTCAGCGTTACGGCATCAGTGATGACGACGCCTTCACCGTCGGGCTGACCTGCGGCGGCACCATCGACGTGTTCACCGAACCGGTGTCGCGCGAGACCTTCCCGCAGCTGCAGCAGGTTGCCGACGACATCGCCGCGCACCGTCCCGTCGCCGTGGCGACCGTCATCGTCCACCCCGACCCGACGCGGGTCGGGTTGCGGTTGGTCGTCGGGCGGGATTCCCGTCACGGATCCCTCGGCTCGTCACGCACCGACGACGCTGTCACCGATGACGCGCGCGGCCTGCTGCTGGCGGGACGTTCGGGGGTGCTGACCTACGGCGCCGACGGTCAGCGCCAGGAGTCCGGGATGGAGGTCTTCGTCTGCAGCCATGCGCCGCGCCCGAAGATGCTGGTGTTCGGCGCGATCGACTTCGCCTCGGCGCTCGCCAGACAGGCCACGTTCCTCGGTTACCGGGTGACCGTCTGCGACGCGCGGCCGGTGTTCGCGACCGCCGCGCGGTTCCCCGCCGCAGAGGAGGTGGTGGTGGACTGGCCCGACCGCTACCTGCGCGCGCAGGCCGAGCAGGGCGAGATCGATTCGCGCACCGCGGTCTGCGTACTGACCCACGACCCCAAGTTCGACGTGCCGGTCCTAGAGGTGGCTCTGCGCCTTCCCGAGCTCGACTACATCGGCGTGATGGGTTCACGCCGCACCCACCACGACAGGGTGCGCCGGTTACGGGAGGCGGGTCTGACCGACAAGGAGTTGGCTCGGTTGTCCAGCCCGATCGGCCTGGACCTCGGCGCCCGTACTCCGGAGGAGACCGCGGTCTCCATCGCCGCCGAGATCATCGCCCGACGTTGGGGCGGAGACGGGCGGCCGCTCTCCCAGACCGACGGACGGATCCACCACCCGGCTTGACCGAACGCCCTGCGAGCGGTGAGACAAAGATGGTGGAAATGTCGCTCTCGGATGCGATAACGTCACTCTTCAGAGCCCGAGGAGTGTGATCCACCGTGACTGACACCGCCACGAACGCCGTCACCGCACGCTACGCCGGACAACGCGTGCCGCGTGTCGAAGACAGCCGGCTTCTGACTGGTCACGGCCGTTTCGTCGATGACATCAGCCGCCCGGGGATGTTGCACGCCTGCTTCGTCCGCAGCCCGTTCGCCCACGCCACGATCAACGGCGTCGACGCGTCCGCGGCGTTGGCGCTACCCGGCGTGCACGCCGTCTTCACCGCCGCCGATCTGAACCCCGACGTGAAGGAGGCCTGGCACGCCGTCGCGGGCAAGGACGTCCCGGACACCCCGCGGCCACCGCTGGCCGAGGGCGAGGTGAAGTTCGTCGGCGACCCGGTCGCGCTCGTCGTCGCCGACAGCCGCTACCTCGCCGAGGACGCCGTCGACCTGGTCGAAGTCGACTACGATCCGCTGCCCGCGGTGGCCGACTTCCGCAAGGCTGTCGGCGGCGCGGAAGCCGGGGTTCCCGTCGTGCACGCGGCCTACCCCGACAACGTCGCCGGCGGGATGGGCGGCATGCCACCGGACGAGGAGATTTTCGCCACGGCGGCTCACGTTGTCGAAGAGCACATCTACCAGCAGATGTACGTGCCGGTGCCGATGGAGACCCGCGGCATGGTGGTGGAGTGGACGTCGACGACCAACGAGTTGACGGTCTGGGCGTCGACGCAGACGCCGCACGAGCTGCGCGCGTTCGCCGCCCGACTGCTCGGCATCCCGGCCCAAGGGGTGCGGGTCATCATGCGCGACACCGGCGGCGCGTTCGGCCAGAAGGTGGTGCCGATGCGCGAGGACATGTGCATCCTGCTGGCCGCCCGCAAGATGCCCACCGCGACGTCGAACGCGCAATCGGGCGTGGCAGTGAAGTGGATCGAGGACCGTCGGGAGAACCTGATGTCGGCCGGGCAGTCCCGCCATGTCGACGGCAAGGTGCGGATGGCGTTCGACTCCGACGGCAAGATCCTGGCCGCCGACATCGACTTCGTCCAGGACGTCGGCTCTTACCCGACCCCGTACCCGGTGCTGACCACCGCGGCCATCGGCATGTTCTTCCCCGGGCCCTACCGGGTGCCCAAGGCCAGCTTCAATTACAAGACGGTGTTCTCCAACACCCCTGGCCTGCACGCCTACCGCGGGCCCTGGCAGTACGAAACCCTCACCAGGGAAATGCTTCTCGACAGTGCCGCACGCAAGATCGGGATGGACCCGGTCGAGCTGCGACGCATCAACATTCTGCGCGGCGACGAGATGCCGTTCTTCAACCCCAACGGCATGCCCTACGACAACTGCGCCCCCGCCGACACGTTCGAGCAGGCGGTGAAGATCCTCGACCACGAGGGCTTCCGCAAGGAGCAGGCCGACGCGCTTGCCGAGGGACGCTACATCGGGCTCGGCTTCTCGGCGTACATCGAGCCAACCGGTGCGGCGACCGGCAACCTCGCGACCGAGGGTGCCACCATCCGGATGGAGTCCACCGGCAAGATCAACGTGTATGTCAACGGCGGTTCGGCGGGCAACAGCATCGAGACCACCGTCGTGCAGCTCACCGCGGATGCGTTGGGCGCCAACATCGAAGACGTCGCCACCATCCAGGGCGACACCGCGGTGACGCCCTACGGCGCGGGCACCCAGGGCAGCCGCAGCGCGCCGATGACGGCGGGCGCGGTGAACGAGGCCGGCGCGATTCTGCGCAGGCAGATCATCGCGATCGGGGCGCAGATCCTCGGGGTGGAGGAGTCCGAGATCGAACTGGCGAATTCCAGGGCCGGCGTGCGCAACGACCCCGAGAGGAGCGTCAGCTTCGCCGACATCGCCTACCGCTCGTACTACGACCCGGCTCAGCTCGGCGGCGTCTCCCCCACCCTGGAAGCCACGGCGCGCTTCAACTCACAGGCAATGATCCACTGGGCCAACGCGACTCACGTCTGCACCTGTGAGGTCGACGTCGAGACCGGTCAGGTGACGCTGACCCGGTACATCGTCAGCGAGGACGTCGGCCCGATGATCAACCCGAACATCGTCGAAGGCCAGGTCGCCGGCGGCACCGTCCAGGGCATCGGCGGCGCGCTGCTGGAGAAGCTCGCCTACGACGACGCGGGCAACCCGGTCGCCTCGACGTTCGTCGACTACCTGCTGCCGACGGCCACCGAGGTGCCGCCGATCGAGTTCGGGCACGTCGAGATCCCCGGACCCGGAGTCGGCGGCTACAAAGGCGCAGGCGAAGGCGGCGCGATCGGCTCGCCACCGGCCGTCATCAACGCGATCAACGACGCGCTGGCACCGCTGGGCGTCACACTGACTCAACTACCCGCCACGCCGGCCACGATCGTCGAGCTCATCGAGCGCGCAGGAAAGGACCACTGACGGTGGAACTGAACAACGAATTTCGCGTCGCGGTACCGGCGGCGACGGTGTGGGACGTCTTCACCGACGTCGAGCGCGTCGCGCCGTGTCTGCCCGGTGCAACGCTGCTGTCCATCGACGGCGACACCTTCAACGGTGCGGTGAAGGTCAAAGTCGGCCCGATCACGGTGTCGTACAAAGGGGTTGCGTCCTACCAGGAGAAGGACGCGGTGGCACGGCGGATCGTCCTGCGCGCCGAAGGCAAGGAGACGCGGGGCAACGGCACCGCCGCCGCGACCGTCACCGCCCAGCTCAAGGACGAGGGCGAGTCGACATACGTCGGCATCGTCACCGACCTGGCGATCTCGGGCAAGGCGGCGCAGTTCGGCCGCGGGGTGCTGGCCGACGTCTCGAGCAACCTGATCGCGCAGTTCGCCCGCAGCCTGGAGGCCGAACTGCTCGGCGGAGCCGCGCCATCAGGACAGGCCAGCGAAAATGGCTCGGCACCAGCGGCTTCCGTGGCCGCTGCACCGCCCGCTGAGGATTCCGTCGACCTACTGAAGGTGGTCGCTGTCCCGATGGCCAAGCGGTACGCGCCGGTGCTTGCCGCAGCTGCCGTCGCAGGAGTCATCGGTTACCTGATCGGCCGCCGCAGACGCCGGGGTCCGGCAGCCGTGCTGGCCGACGACCTGCAAGCCGCGCTGGCCCGGCTGCTGTCATGAAGGCGGCACCCTTCGCCTACCACCGACCCGACACCGTCGCAGACGCGGTATCGATGCTCGGGGAGTTCGGTGACGACGCGAAGATCCTTGCCGGCGGCCAGAGTCTGGTGCCGATGCTGGCGATGCGGCTGACGCACTTCGAGAACCTCATCGACATCTCCCGGGTGGACGAGCTGCGCAACATCGAGCCGCGCGGCGACGCGGTGCGGATCGGCGCCGGAACCCCACACGCCCTTGTGGGCATGGACGACGAGGTCGCCGAGTCGGTTCCGCTACTGACCCTGTCCACTCCGCACATCGGGCACTTCCAGATCCGTACCCGCGGAACACTCGGCGGTGCCATCGCGCACGCCGATCCGGCCGCCGAGTACGCCGCGGTCGCGTTGGCGCTCGACGCCGAGATGGAGGCGACGTCGGCGCGGGGCACGCGGCGCATCCCGGCGGCGGAGTTCTTCACCGGCCTGTGGGAGACCGCGCTGGCCGCCGACGAGATCCTGACCGCTGTTTCGTTTCCGGTCTGGACGGGGCACTGTGGTTTCGCCGTGCAGGAATTCGCGCGCCGCCACGGCGATTTCGCGATCGCAGGCGCGACGCTGGCCGTGGAGCTCGACGGCCGGGACAGGGTGGCCCGCTGCGGCATCGGACTGCTCGGCATGGGTTCCACCCCGGAGCGGGGCACCCCGGCCGAACAGGCCGTCGTCGGACGGCCCGTCACCGACATCACCGCCGAGGAGGTGGGCCGGCTGGCGGTCTCGGAACTTCACGACGTCCCCGCCGACCTGCAGGGCAGGCCGGCGTACCGCTCGAAGGTCGGCGCCACGATGGTCGCGCGAGCGTGGTCACAGGCAACCACTGCGGCTCTTGAAACGAGGGAGGCCCTCAATGCATGAACTTCCCGTCGAGGTCTCGGTCAACGGCCGCCGCTACGCCGGGACCGTCGAGCCGCGCGTCACGCTCGCCGACTACCTGCGCGAGAGATGCGGGCTGACCGGAACACATCTGGGCTGCGAACACGGTGCCTGCGGCGCGTGCACCGTGCTGCTCGACGGCCAGGCGGTGCGGTCGTGTCTGATCTTCGCGGTGCAGGTCGACGGCCAGGAGGTCACCACGGTAGAGGGCATCGCCGGCGAGGACGGCGAGCTCTCCCCCGTCCAGGCGGCGATGCGCGAGTGCCACGGCCTGCAATGCGGCTTCTGCACACCGGGATTCGTCACCAGCATCACCGCACTACTGCGCGACAACCCCAACCCGAGCGACGAGGAGATCCGCGAGGGCCTGTCCGGCAACTTCTGCCGGTGCACCGGCTATCAGGGCATCGTCAACGCCGTCAAGCGCGCTGCCGAGACCACCGGCTGACCAAACCGCCGACCTTGCGCACAGCGCACCGAAGCGCGCGACAATTCCTGATGGAATCGGCGTTCGACGGGAAGGTGCATAGCATGAAGATCGGCTTCATCGGCCTGGGGAACATGGGCTCGGCGATGGCCGCGAACCTGTTGTCGGCGGGTCACGAAGTGTTGGCCTACAACAGATCCCGCGACAGGGTCGTGGCGCTCGCCGAGCGTGGAGCGACGCCAGTACCGACGGTCGCGGCCGCATGTGAAGGCGACGTCGTGTTCACGATGCTCGCCGACGACACCGCCGTCGAGTCGGTGACATTCGGCGACACCGGCATCGTCGCTGCGCTTGCGCCCGGGGCCATCCATGTCTCCGCCAGCACGATCAGCGTGGCTCTGTCGGAAAAGCTCACCGCGGCACACGCCGAGGCCGGCCAGATGTTCGTGTCGGCGCCCGTGTTCGGCAGGCCGGAGGCTGCTGCGGCGGCCAAGTTGTTCGTCGTCGCCGCCGGCCCACACGACGCGGTGACTTCACTGCAACCGGCGTTCGAAGCGATCGGGCAACGCACGTACGTGATGTCGGAGGAACCGAAAACCGCCAACCTGGTGAAGTTGTCCGGCAATTTCCTGATCGCGTCGGTGATCGAATCGCTCGGTGAGGCGATGGCCCTCGTCAGCAAGGCCGGCGTCGACAGGCAGACGTACCTGGAATTGCTGACGTCGACGTTGTTCGCCGCGCCTGCGTACCAGACTTACGGCGGGCTGTTGGCCCGCAAGCAGTTCGAGCCGGCCGGCTTCGCGGCCCACCTCGGCCTCAAGGATGTGCGCCTGGTGCTGGCCGCCGGCGAACAGCTCGAGGTGCCGTTGCCGGTCGCCAGCTTGATCCGGGACCGCTTCCTCACCTTGCTCGCCGGAGGCGGGCGGGACCTGGACTGGTCGGCGCTGGGCGCGCTGGCCGACTGGGAGGCTGGCGGGCCCAGGCCCGGATCCGGCTGAACTCTCGTCGAGATTGCTTCTACGGTGGTGTTTTTCGTGCTCAGACTCAAGTGGTCGCTGCAACACCTGATTTGTCCGGAGGTGTTGTTCGATGGGTTTTGGCGGGCATGGCAGCAAAGAGGTTCATGAGTCGGCGCGTGAGGTGTTCCTGGAGGCGTTGAGGTCGGGTTTGTCGCAGTCGGCGGCCGCGACGGTCGCCG
>NZ_HG964461.1 GCF_000612725.1 Mycolicibacterium austroafricanum | reverse complement strand
CCAACGCGACAGCCCCAACCCGACCGAGGTGGAGCCAAATCACGTCGTCACACCGGGGCCAATTCAAGTTGACATTGCCAGGCGTGATCACCGGCAACATCGGCGCCGTCGATCCCGATGGCGATCGCCTGACCTACAAGCTCATTGCGGGTCCGCAGTACGGCACCGTGGTCATCGACCCACTCACAGGGAACTTCACCTACACGCCAACCTCGTACTTCGCCCAGCGCGGCGGCGCTGTCGGGTTCACTGTCAGGGTCAGTGACCACCGGCCCCATCTGCTGTCATTCCTGTTCTCTCCGGATCGCGGCAGCCCGACAGCCCGGATCGCCGTCAACGTCGAGCCGTTGTCTGACCCCGCGTCGTCGCCGCCCTTGGAGGCATTCGAGGTCGAGAAGGTGATCGAGTTCGACCTGCCGGACGGTGTCAAGGTCACCGGCGCGGATCTGAGCCCGGACGGCGAGCACCTCATCCTCGAGGTCGAAGTCGCCGACGGCAGCACCCAGATTGCCGTGACCAACCTCGATGGCGCTGACTACCAATGCATTTCCTGTGGTTTGGTCCCTAAACGCCACCAAAGCCAAGGCGCTTTACGACAACCAGAGAATCTGGTTCGCAAGCACCAACGGGCAGCAATCCGCCGACGATCCGCTCGGGGGAGCCGGAGCCATCACCTACATGGTGCTGGAGTGCGAGGGATCGATCCACGCCTGTCAGAACCCCACCGTCAAGAAGGTGAAGTTCCCATCAGATCGAGGCCTGTCGGGGCTGCTGCCCGTGCAGAATCGAGAGGCCAAGCCCGACCCGTACGGCGAGTACGTGACGTGGACCGAGAACACGATTTTCAACGGCCCGCGGATGAGCATCGCCAAGCTGGTCGCCACCGCCGACGGATACAGACTCGTCGAGCAACGGATCTTCAGTCCGCAGTGGTACGAGGGCACCGACTACGCCACGGACTTCGGCAACGCCACGCGATTCTACGAGGGGGCAAGTTGGCACGCGGGCGGGCGATATCTGAAGTACCAGACCACCACCACCGGCCTGAATTACGACATCTACCTGCTGGACACCGCCACCGGTGAGCGGCGTCAACTCACCACCGACCTCGACTACAACGAATCCGGTGACATCTCTCCCGACGGCCGATCGGTCTACTTCAGCTCGGCGCGCGGCCTCGACCGGATGGACGTGTTCACCGCCCTGGAGCGGCCGTCGTTGATCGACAGCGCGGCGTTCCCTCAGATCGGGCGCGTGAGCCTGTGGAACAACCGGCGCTCCATGAACGAGCCCTGGTTGATGAACCTCGACGCCGGCCAGCAGCAGGGCGGCTACTCGGGTCAGCCCATCGTCATCGACCCAGACTGGACGATTCGCGGGTGGAGCTGGTTCCCCGATTCGACGCGTGCCCTGATCAACGAGCAGCAGCGTCCGGACACCGTGACCGGGGGAGGAGCACCCGATACCCCCTGGCGCGTCAGCATCATCAGCTTCCCCTCTCGGGAAGCAACGACCCCGCTCCCGCCCGTGCACCAGGATCCCGACGCCATCGCCGAGTGGTCGGTACCGGTCAAGGAGTACAAGCCGATGATGGGCCGCCAGGACACCCGGGTCCTCAAGGGCACGCATTCCGGAACCGCGACTCTGCGATACAGCGGGATCTTCGCCTTCGGCACGTACTCGGTGACCTACAAGAATTACTCGGACGACGGCAAGACCTTCATCAACGGCACCGAGAAGGTCAAGATCAAAAATCCGATGGGTGACTCCGTATGGAGCGCCGATCTGACCAGCACCGGTGAACGCACCGGCTATCTGAAGGGCAAGATCAACATCGGCAAGGGCAACGCGTTTTCGGGCGAGGTGGCCTCCGAGATCAATGGCATCACCTACAGCGGCGTACCGACTCAGGCGGACTTCCCGACCATCGAGCAGCCTCAACTCGCGGTCTCGGCATCCGGTGACAGACTGCGGGTGACCGCGACGGTGGCTGAGGACAGCCAGGCCCGACCGGTGCGCGGTGCGACCGTGACCATTGGGTCGGTCACGGCGACCACCGACGAGCAGGGCTACGTCCAGCTACCGTTCGCCCCCGGCGACACCGTCACGGCGAACGCCGGCGGCTTCCGTTCGGCCAGTCACCAGGTGCCGTTCGTCTGAGGTCGAGCCCGCCGGGCGTACACCTGCCTGGGTGGACATCGTCGGTGCCAGTTCGTAGCCTTGCCACGACTCACTAGCCGGGCCGTGATCGGTCCCCGTAGCGAAGGATCGTGCCATCCGAATGACCGCGGTGCGCCAGTTGCTTCGGCGAGCGGCGTACGGTTCGGCGGCTGCGGTTCTGGTGCTGGCGGTGTCGATGGGCGACGTGAACGCGGACCCGGCTGCCGATGCGCTGTCCAAGCTCAACGATCTGTCCGCTCAGGCGGTGCAGACGCGCGAGGCGGTCACAGCTGCACAGCGCGACGCCGACGCCCGACTGGCTGAGCAGACGGCCGCCGAAGACCGCCACCGCGCCGACCTGGCCGCCGTCGACGCCGCCAACGCCCAGCTTGCGCCCCTTCAGGACGTGGCCAACCGGGTGGCGGCCATGACGTACATGAGTGGCCGTGACGGTCCGATGGCGGCGGTCCTGACCGCGGCCTCGCCGCAACAACTGATCGATCGGCTGTCACTGCAGCGGGTGGTCGCCGCCACGACGGCCGATCAGATGAAGGAGTACCGATCCACGCGGGAACGCGCGGCCGCCGCCGCCGCGGCCTCGGAGAGATCGGCCGCCGACGCCCGCGCCGCGGCCGAACGGGCCGCCGCGGTGCGCGCTGACCTGCAGGCCAAGTGGAGTGAACTGCTCCGTCAGATCGCCGCCGCAGAGGCGCAGTACGCGGCGTTGACCCCGCAGCAACAAGCGGTGGTCGACAACGCGGTCCCGCCGCCACCACTGGCTGCGCCCGCACCGCAAGATCCGGCGATCGTCGCGATGCCCGGCCTGCCGCCCGGCGACATTGCGCCGCCGCCCCTGGCAGCTGCTATCGCGGATATTCCGGAGGCGCTGCCCATGGGTGTCGCATCCGAGGTCGGGCTGCAACCCAACGCCATCCTGGCCGCCAGGGCCGTCAGCCGGCAGTTCCCGCAGATCGCCAACATCGGCGGGGTGCGACCGGACTCGAAGCCGTGGCATCCCAGCGGTCTGGCCATCGACATCATGATCCCCAACTCCGACAGCCCCGAAGGCATCGCGCTTGGCGACCAGATCATGGCGTACGCGATGGCCAATGCCGCCCGATTCGGGCTACAGGACGTGATCTGGCGAGGCACCTATTACACGCCGGCCGGTCCGCAGGGGTCGGGCTACGGACACTACGACCACGTGCACATCACCGTGACGCCACGCCGCTGAGCAGCCCGTCCTGCGCTCACGGATGCAGGTTCCACTGGCCGCAATCCTGGGCCAGGACGTCGTTGACGTCCACCCGGATGCCGCCGACCACCGGTCCGGGATTCGAGGCGGTGTCGATGATGCGCTGGTAGAGGACAGCGCCCGGGTAGATCTGTCCGTTGGACCAGGACCGGGTCTGCCAGGCCCACACCTTGCCGGGCGTACGTGACCGCCCGATGACGCCGTCAGCCGTCGCCCACTGGCACGGCCGGATGCCGGCGTAGATCCCGGTGCGCTGCACACCGATCACCGAATTGATTCCGCGAAACCAGGGCAGCGCGAGGCGGTTCCACGTCTCGCGGTCGATGTCGTCGTCGACGCTGAAGAAGATCGGAGCGCTCTGGCCGCCACCGGCCGCGGTGTGCAGCGCCCATCCGGTGCGGGCGTCGGCGACGCCACCGGCGTACCCGCGGGTGAAGTCCGACGGCGCCGTCCCGCCCGGTTTGCCGTACTGGTAGTTGCTGACGATCACCAAACCGGCGGCGACCAGTGACTTCGCGTAGGGCAAGGTGATCGGCTTGGCGCCGAAGGACGAGCCGGGCCGCGACGTCGATACGTAGTTGATCACCCCGGCATGGCCGGCGGCTCGGATGTCCTGGGCCGGAATCTGGCGCATCGCGTAGTCGATCAGCGTTGGAGCGGCCGCCGAAGCCGTGGGCGTGCGGGCACCGGTTGCCGCACTGAGCACGGCCAGCGCCGACGCTGCGGTGGCGTAGCGCAGCGCGTCACGCCGGGACATGGGCACCAGGTGATGTTAGCAATGTGGCGGATGTGGCCAGGGTGATCTCCAACGACGCCGTCAGTTTCGTTGCCGCACTGTTACCCCGCCGGTGTCGCGTCGCTGCCGGAACCCTTGGCCGAAGCGGTCGAACGCTACCCGCCCCGGACGCCGGTCATGCGCGTCCGCCGAGGTGGCGTGCGAGGAAGCGGGCGACCGCGTCCCACATCTCGATGACGTTCTCCGGGTTGACCGCGCCGTGGCCTTCGTCGGCTTGGATGAGGTAATCCACCTCGACGCCGCGGGCGCGTAACGCGGCGACCAGGTTGTCGGACTCGGCCTGGACGACGCGCACGTCGTTGGCGCCTTGGATCACCAGCAATGGCGTACGAATCCGGTCCACCTTCGTGATCGGGGAGCGCGCCATCATGTCGGCGAGTTGCTCTGGGTCGTCGGGGTCGCCGACGTAGGCGTGCCAGTTGTTGGCCAGGTGCGGGCGCGCGATCGGGGGCAGCGTCCGCATGAAGTTCGCCAGGTCCGAGATTCCGACGTAATCCACTGCGGCGGTGAAGACATCGGGCGTGAACGTCACGCCGACCAGAGCGGCATACCCGCCGTAGGAGCCACCCAGGATCGCGATGCGGTCAGGATCGGCGTAGCCCTGCTCCACCGCCCAGTGCACCCCGTCGATCAGGTCGTCGTGCATCTTGCCCGCGAACTCGCCGACCGCCGCCTTCAGGAAGGCCTTGCCGTATCCCAAGGAACCGCGGAAGTTCACCTGCAGCACCGCATATCCGCGGTTGGCCAGCATCTGCACCCCGGCATCGAAACCCCAGCTGTCGCGGTACCACGGTCCGCCGTGCACGACGAGCACCAGCGGCAAACCCTCCGGTTGCACCCCGACCGGCAGCGTCAGATACGAGTGCAATGCCAGTCCGTCGCGTGAGGTGATCGTGACCGGCCGCATGGGTGCCAATTGCTCGGGGTCCAGGTGCGGCATCGGCCGGAACAACAGTCGGCTCTCGCCGGTGCTGTGGTCGTACAGGTAGGTGGCTCCGGGATCGCGGTCGTGATTGAAACCGACCACCCAGCGCAAGCCGGACTCGTCCGACGAGAGGCGTCCGACGTCTCCGTCGGACAGGTTCTCCAGGTTGGTCAGGATGGCACCGAATCCTGGGTCGAGGGCTCGAATCACCTGGCGCTCACCGAAATAGCGCACACCGAGCAACTCACCGGTACGGCGATCCTGGATCAGCGGCGCCGGGATGACGGGGCTGACGATCGCGCGCGGGTCGATGTCGAGCTCAGGGTGGCTGTCGACTTCGGTCTCCTCACCGGTAACCAGGTCGACACGTACCAGACGGCTGCGGTCGGTGTCGCGATGGGAGCCCAACCACACGCCCGTACCGTCGGGCGTGATCACCAATGGGTGGATACCGACGGGATAGTCGCTGCCATCGAATCGGACGATGGGCTGCAGGGTGTCGGTGGCGCTGTCCCATCGGGACAACTCGACGTCGCCGTCAGGTGTCAGCGACGTGGCGAACACGTCCCCGTTGTCGCTGCACAACCAACCGTTCACGTGGCCCGGATTCGTCGCGATCAGCGTCAGATGCCCGGTCGCGATGTCGAGTCGGTGGACGTCGAGCAGGGTCGCGTCCCGGTTGTTCAGCATGACCGTTGTCGTGCCGTTCCTGACTTCCCGCAGAGGTGCGGCCATCGCACCCGGGAACGGGGTGAGGTCGACGGCGGCGGCGTCGGGGTCATCGAGATCGACCCGGTGAATGTGCCAGTTCTCGTCGCCGTTGGTGTCCTGCAGATAGATAAGCCATCGGGGGTCGTCAGTCCACTCGAAATGCATGACACTGCGGTGGTCGTCGGCCGTGACGCATCGGGGTTCGTCTGCGTCGGGTTCGAGGCCCTGGACCCAGACATTGAGGCGATCCTTCCAGGGGGCAAGGAAGGCCATCCTGGTGCCGTCCGGGGAGATCGTCGCGGCCGCGCGGGTCGGCGGGTTGAAGAAGTCCTCCACAGAGATCAAGCCGGGTAATGCCATTACAGTCCTTTCGCCTTCGGTGTGATGCAGGCAGGTGTGAGCGAACCCGCCTGGAGACCGTCGTGGTCTGAGGCGATCGCGAGTGCGTTTCTATTCCGTTGTACTGAGCGGTATTTCAGTCGCGTCAGGGTTCCACCGGGCCGCCCAAGCGGCCGTTGGTGGCGTCCCGGATGGCCCGGTCGATCAATGCCAGAGCCTCCTGCTGAGTGACCTTCTCCTTTTCGATGATGGTGCGGCGTCCTACGTCCTCGTCCACAACCCGAAACGCCCCGGTGACCGCCGCCGCGCACAGGCGCACGGTGAGGTCGTCCTCTGGCAGCCGCAACCGCCTGGCGACGACGGGAATGAAGCCGCGCTCCATCTCGTCGTGCACCATCAGATAAGCCGTCCGCAGTGCCGGCTCGGAGGCCGACACGGTCGCGATCCGTAGCGCCGCCACTTCGTCGGCGATCTCCGTCTCGGTGAGCGGGTTCTGGGCCATGTCGGCCGCCATGTGGTCGGCCAACGACAGCTCGGCGGGCCAGCGGTTGGCCAGCGCGATGAAGCGCTTCGCCGACAACGCCAGTACCGGCTCCACACAACTCTCCTTGGTGCGGAAGTAGCGCCAGATGGTTCTGGTCGACAGCCCAGCCGCAGCAGCGATGTCATCACCCGTGGTCGCGGCGACACCCTTCTCCCAGAACAGCTCGCAGGCATGACGAGAGACTCGGAGACGTGCCTGCGCCTGCTTGTCGACGGTCACCTCGATGCCGTGGTCGCGGATGATGTCGGTCCTCCTGTCACTTAGTGACAGGTCCACTGTGTCACTAAGTGACATCCTGGTCAAGCGGTCTCCACGGCAGCGGCCACGAACATCAGAGACCGCGGGGTGGGCGTCGCGTGCTACCGGGGCGGGTCGCCGCGCCAGCTGAAGCTGTTGACGTACTTGCCCATGTCCAGTGCCAACTGCAGGGAAGCAGCTGAAGGCTTGCCGGAACCGAAGTCGGGTCCGAAGGCGCGGTACGGCCCCACCGCTCCCGCGATCAGCGCCAGATCGTCTTTGACGGCGACCATGACGATGACGCGCATCCTGGTGGAATTGCTCATCGCACCCTGCGGCCAGAGATCGGCGGCCAACCCGTATCCAGGTTGGTAGCCGACCATCGTGTTCGGTATCTCGTAGGCGGTCCGGGTGTCCGGGAAGGTCTCGTTCAGCAGGTCGACGGCAATCTGCTCGGCGCTGTGCCCGCCCGCGGGCCGGCTGAACAACCGCATCGTCCCGCCGTCACCGGCCTGCAGCACCGCGGTCACCCCGTCGGCGTGTTTGGAGATCTCGTAGGCCGCGCCCTCGACCGGGTAGGACACCGAGAACGCCCCGTCGGCGGACGTGAATCGCGGGTTGATCTCCACTGCCCGGTTCATCGGGGGGCTACCGCAGTCCGGCGGGCAGACATACTTGGGTGCGGGACGGGAGATCAGCCCGGACAGCCCGACCAGCCCACCGGCCAGCACCACGACGGTGATTCCGAGCGCCAGCGCCACCGTGCGGAACGACGTCGTCGGTGGCTGGGTCGCCTCGAACGTGCCGGAGTGTATTGAGTAGCCGGGCAGTAGTCCTACGACGATCTCCCCGGCCACCGGGTTCTCGGCGAGCCGAATCGGCCGATCGGCACGCCGGGCCTGCCGCGACCGGTGTGAGCACGCCTGCATGGCGGCACCGCACATGGCGCAGAACGGCGCGTCCGGCACGACGTGGTTGCACTCGACGCACAGAATGGGCTCGTCGATGTGGGCCCCGTCCTGTGCCTCGTGCAGCAGGGCCAGGTGCAGGCCGACCCGTAGCGCGAACAACGCAATCCCCGTCAAAGTCAGGTGCAGTGCCAGCTGCCACAACTGGGGAAGTCGGGCGACGTCGACCAGACCCAGCGAGGCGTAGATGACGACCACCACGACCGCGATCAGGATCAGGGTGGCCCGCACGAAGCCGCGGTGGTCGTGCGCCTTGGCAGGCGGTCGGGTGAACCAGAGTGCGGTGCCGATGAGACCGCCCACAGCTGCGGCGGTCAGCGGCATGGCGATTCCTCGAACCCCGGCTTCGACGAGCAGCCCGTCCATCGGACGGACGCGGTTGACCAGTCCGGTGGTGAACTGGGGTGCCAGCCGGGTCAGGGTGGCCGCCGCGGTGAACGTCAAAGCACCGAGTGCCCCGATGACGTAGCCGTCCAGGGATGCCCGGGTGCCTCGCCACGACAGGCGAGTCACCAGTGCCGGGACCACCATGAGCAGCATGCTGGCAACCGGCACCCCGATTCCGTCGCGCAGGATCCGTTCACCGGCGATGCCCGCGCCGAGCGGGACACCGTAGGCACGGGCGACGGCGGCCCCGGTCAGCAGTGCCCACCCGGCGCCCAGGATCAGGCCCAGCGTCGCGGTCAGTGCCAGCGCGCTGCGTGGAAGGTCCCGGAACACATCGGATTCCCGAAGGTAGAGGACGAACAGCAGCGGAAGGCCGAGCGAGGCGACGGCGATGAGCGCGGCAGGCATCCGCAGAAACGTGGCGACGGCCAGGGCTGCCGCGAGCAGCCCGAGGCCCATCAGAAACACTTTGCGCGATCGCGGCGTGAGGTGCGGGAAGAGCGAGCTGGTCAGCGCCGGCGTGAGCAATCGCTGTCCGGGGGCGGCGCTGAAGGCTCGCGCGCGCAGCCAGTGCGGCCCGTCGCCGCTGTGTTCGGCCAGCGGCACGCCGCAGAGTCCGCAGTATTCGCCTGCGGGAACGTCGATCTGGCAGACCGGGCATTCCACCATGCCGGTAGGCGCGCTCATCGGTGCCGTCGCTTCTTCGCGCCAGCGCTCATCGGTGCCGTCGCTTCTTCGCGCCAGCGCTCATCAGGCCTGCACCTTCTGGGCGAGCTGGAGGTTGCGGACGAGATTGTCGATATCCGGGGTGCCGAGTCCGGTGACCAGGTCGTAGCCGGGGCCGGCATTGTCGACGGCGTTGCCGCCCAACGTGACATCACGGTAGGCGGGTCGTGGTGCGCCCTCGGCGATGCGATACAGCAGCGGGTTGATGTCGCCGATCAGCGTTCCGTTGTGCTCCAGCAGATACTGGTTCATCACCGCGGTCAGGCCGGCCCAGATGGGTGCGGACTGTGAGGTGCCACCGCCGACGAGGACCTGATCGTCGAGCACGATCTTCACGCCGGTGAACGGGTCGGCCACCGCGGCGACGTCCGGTGTCATGCGCTTTCCGGTGTTGCGCTCGGGCGGTACCGCACCTGCGGCCGTCCGCTGCCAGGCGGGCATATCGAACAGTGCCGAGACGCCGCCGCCGGTGCCCTGGGACAGCGGGACGTCGTACCAGGTCTGTTCGGATACCCACGTCCCGTCCGCGTCGGTGGACAGGGTGGTGCCGCCGACACTGGTCATCTCGGGCAGCGAGGCGATCGAGTCGAGCCCGATGTCCTGTTCGCTCGGGGGCGACGACCAGTCTTGTCCGCCACGGCATTCCATGCCGGCCAGGTCACCGCTGGCGTTGTACGCGGTGGTGCCGTGCGATTGGGCGGTGCGCAGCGCAGACCGTACCGGGGCCAGGTCGGCGGCGGTGATGAGCTTGTCGCAGCCCCAGCCGATCGAGAAGCTCCACACCGCGCCGGGGAACCGGCGGTCGGTGTCCTCGAGCATCTCGCCGATCTTGCGATAGCCGCCGCCATCTTCGACGGTCGGGCGGGCGTTCACCACGACCTTGCGGGCGTCGGGTGCAATGGCATGTGCCACTTGAAGATCCATCGACAGCTCGCCCCGAGGTTCGCCAGGCGAGCCGCCGACGATCTCCGGGGTGAACTGCGGCAGGCCGAACATGGTGGTGAACGTGTCGAGGTCGGATTGCCGGAAACCGTCGAAGGCGAAGACCACGATGGTGATCCCCTTCCCGGTGAAGCCGGCTCTGGCCAGATCGTCGGCGTTGTAGGCGTTCAGCAGCGCATCGGGACCCAAACCCCGGTCGGGGACATTGAGCGGGATGTGGTCGGGTCGCGACATCCGGTGCGGGATGAAGCTGAGGATCCGACCCATCTCAGACACCTCGGCCCGCAGGTGCTCGGGCACCGCGGGCTGGTGCGGTGAGGCATAGAAGAGTTGACCCATCCGCCCGCGGTAGTCGCGCACGGAGACGTCGAACACCTGCGTGACGGCATCGGGCGATCCCTCGACGACCACCCAGTCGTCGCCGGGTCGCCACCGGACCGACAGCGACCGGTCCCGGGCCCAGTCGATGAGCGCCGTGGGCCGAGACCGGTCGGTGAGGCTGGCGGTGAACTCGATGCTCTGCTCTCGTGCCGGCCCGAGATCGGTGGACGCATCCAGCAGAGACGCATAGGGACCCTCGATGAGCTTGTCATCAGGGCGGTGCTCGCTGGCCGACCGGCCGACTCCCGCCAGCACTGCACCGACGAGAAGCAGGACGGTCAGCCAGCGAACGGTTGCCGTCGTCATGGCTTCGGCACGAACTCAGTGCGTGCCCGGGTGTCCGGGCACGCCTCGCTACCGGCCGGGGCCGTAGCTGTCATCCGGGTTGTTCGTCGGCTGAGGCGCCGTGACCGGGGGCGTGAAGATGCCGGGGGCGCCGGGGTTGGGGGCCTTCTCGGTCGGGCTGAGCGGCGGCGTCGTGGTCGTCGTGGTGGTCGTGGTCGTGGTGGTCGACTCTTCGGGGGTCTCGCTCTCAGTGCTGCACGACGCGGTGAAACCGATCATCGCGAGGACGGCGGCACCGCCCACCGCTACCGAGATGCGACGACCCAGACGATTCGATGCCATGTTCGGTCCTTTACTTGTTGTCTCGTGATGTATCTGGTCAGCGCGTGGCCCGCACAGCCCTGTGGGACCTTCTCATCCTAAGTTCAAGATCGAGATCCGGGGGTGTAACGCAGCGCCTGCCCACTCCATTCCCTCACCGACGTTGCTCGGAGCGGCGCGCTGGTTGATCAACCGTCGGGAAGGCTCGAGGACGGGCAACCGCCTATTCCGTCACTCGGCGTCCAGTGCGCCACAGGATCGATCCGACAGGCCGTTCATGACTTGATCGCCGTGAAAGTGGCTGTGGCTCAGAGGCAATAGGCAAGGAAGACTGGGCATGGTGTCGGCACGGCCGGTCGGGTCCGTCTGCCGGCGAGCTATCGCTCGGGGGCGCCAATCGGGCCGGAACTGCGAATCGTCAGCGGCGGCGCGGTACCGTCCGCGGGGCTCGGCGTCGCGGCTCCAGGCGGTCAGAGGGGCGCCTGACCTGCGCTCTCTGCGTTGCGCCGGTGCGCGGTAGCTATCTGGTTTGGATCTGGCCGCCATCCACGATGAGGTTGCTGCCGGTGATCCATGCGGCCCTGTCGGAGGCGAGGAACGCAATCGCTTCGGCGATGTCGGATGCTTCGCCTTTTCGGCCGAGCGGGATCGGGATCCCACCGGCCTCCGGCCTGTCGGCACCTACCCCGTCGATGATCGCTCGTCGAATGGCATCGGCCCCCGGGGAGCCGACGGTGCCGGGAGTGAGGGTGTTGACCCGCACGCCGCGTGGCCCGGCCTCTGCAGCCAGACCTGTGGTGTAGGTCGCCAAGGCCGCTTTAGCGGTGGCGTAGTGCAACATCGGTGACGGCGGACTCAATGTCACTGCCGAGGAGACGTTGATGATCGAGCCCTTGCCGCGGGCGTACAGCGCGGGTAGCAGCGCGGCGTTGAGCCGAACGGCGGCCAGAAAGTTGATGTTGAGATCGTTCACCCATTCCGCGTCCTCGATGTCCAGGACACCGCCGAGGTGGGGCACTGTTGCGCCGGCGTTGTTGACGATGATGTCGATGTCGCCGAGGATTTCCCGGGCTCGCCGGGCCAACAGGTCGACACCGTCGAGAGTGGCGACGTCGGCGACCACGTATTCCACCCCCGTCGGCAGCGAGTCCGGCTGGGACCGTCCGGAGGTGACGACGCGGGCGCCCCCAGCGACGAACCGGGCCACGGTGGCCGCGCCGATGCCCTTACTGCCACCGGTGATCACGGCGTTCTTGCCGGTGAGGTCGTGGATCGGTGCGGTAGGTACTTCTGGAGCCACGATGGCGGAATTCATGAGACGTCTCCTTGTAGAGGTTATGGTCACCGGCGGCGGCGATCTCCTGTGGCTATGAGTGAACTGAATTGCTCAACAAGGTCTTTCGCGCGTCGCCAGCCGGCGCTCCAGTTATTGACTATATAGTACAAAATACGTACCAGGGCAAGCTCGGGACATGGTTATGTACCGAAGTGTCGCTAATTGGTACCATGGGCGACATGGCCCGTCCACGCGCGTTCGATGAAGCTGCGGTCGTCGAGGCCAGTCGCGACCTGTTCTGGGATCAGGGATACGCCGCGACAAGCATTGACGACCTCAGTGCCGCCACCGGATTGGGTCGCGGCAGCTTCTACAAGGCCTTCGGCGACAAGCACAGTATGTTCGTGCGCGGTCTTGAGTTGTACTGCACCGAGGCCGTCGACGGCATCCGCGCCGAACTCCGCAACCCGGACCTGTCGGCCTACGACCGTCTGGTTGCGCATATCCGAGGTGCGGCCGACAGCGTGGCCTCTGACACCGACCGCCGCGGCTGCCTTCTGGCCAAGAGCGCGGCCGAACTGTCCTCGACCGACCCGGTGGTGGCCAGGCACGTCAAACGTACGTTGGACGCGTGGCTACGTGAGCTCACGGCCACCATCAGCGCCGCCCAGGCCGACGGCGACATCCCTTCGGAGACCGACGCCAAGTCGATGGCCAGCCTGCTGTTGGCCGTGCTGCGGGGGATGGAGGCGCTGCGCAAGGGCGGCGCGTCCGCGGCAACGATCAAGTCGGCCGCCGAACAGGCCATCGCACTGCTCGGGGTTCAGCCGGGCACTCCCCCAACACCGTCGATGGCTTGACGTTTCCGGCCTAGATCTTGCCGCCCGGGAACATCGTCCTGACGGCCCGGGTGATGTTCTCGCGGGCGGCGGCGTCACCGGTGGGGTCCAGGGAGCTGATCGCCATCACGTAGCGGCGGTCGGGTCCGATGATGCCGGTGGACACATGCAGTTGGTTGCCGCCGTTCCAGCAGCAGAACCACCCCTGCTTGACCGCAACCGGTTCGGCGTTGAGCCCGTCGGGGATGCCGAACCGCTGCGGGTACCCGTCGACTCCCGTCGGAGTGAATCGCGCGAGGTTGCCGATGATGATGTCGGCCTGCTCGCGTGGCAGCCCGCCGCTGCCGTCCAGCAGCATGTCGTAGTAGCGGACGAGATCGCTTGCAGTGCTGGTGGTTACGTCCCAGTGTCCGTTGTGGGGCGCCGTCGTGCCCGTCAACCCGTACCGCGCCACGACGCGCGCGATGACGGCGTTCTGACCGCTGCGGTCCCAGAAGATCTGAGCCGCGCTGTCGTCGGAGGAGCGCAGCATGACGTCAAGAGACTTACGGTCGGCGGCGGACAGTTGCGTCTTGCCCTCGGACTCCTGCAGCAGCAGGTCGTCGGCGATGAACAGCTTCACCACAGAGGCGATGGGGAAGGGCTTGTTGGCGCCGTTGGAGATGATCTGACCAGTGTTGCGGTCCAACACGACGGTCTCGATGTCGGCTCCGGACGCGGCAGCATCGGCGGTGGCTTGCCGAACGCGGGCGTCGAGTCCGGCCAGTGGCTCCGTCGGCTGATTGGGTGGCGCTTCGGGCAGCGCAGGCAGTGAGGCCTGCGGCGCCACGACCGGTGCCTGGGGGCTGTTCTCAGCGGCCGGCGGCGTCCCGAAGACCCGTGCCTCACAGCCGTTGACGAGCAGCGCCACAGAGACGATCGCCGTGGCCACTTTCGCCCGATTCAGCCGTCGCCGCCGACGCATAATTCTCCTTCGAGCAGATCCTGGAGTATGAGCCTGGGACAACGCTGTACCCACCAGCCGACCAGCCTAATCGGCTCGCTCGGACGATGTGAATCCCGCTCCGATCGCCTGCGAGACGTTTCTGCGCCCGATGCACCGCAATGAGCATTGCGGCGCATCGCAGTCCGCACAGATGACAGGATCGAATCGGCCGGATCACGCGGAGGCGCTGCGAGCAGAACAAATCTGTCGATGTCCATCTCGGCGGACGGCTACGCGGCCGGCCCGATCAATCCAGGGAGCATCCGCTGGGAGTGGGTGGCGAGGCGGTTCACCGGTGGCACATCGGACCAGCCAGTGAGCACCCGGTCAACCGGCAGGTCGCCTCGGAGATGTGGGACGGGATGAAGGCGACGTTCGTGGGCCGCAACATGTTCGGTCCCCCTCCGCGGCGAGTGGGGTGCCTCGCGGTGGCAATGGTGGTGGGGCGACGAGCCGCCGCACCACTGTCCGGTGTTCGTGCTCACCGATTGCGGGCATGAGCCGACCGAACTCAAGGGCGGGCGTCGCTCACCTGAGGTACCGCGTCGTCCGGTGACGCCTCCTCGCTTGACGTGCCTGGACGTCATCGATCCGAGGTCACCGGGTCATTGGTGCGCAGCGGCGGGAGTACGGCCGGCAGGACGAGGCGGCGACGCAACCGGCCGCTCGCCACCCGAAAGAGGTGACCATGCGTGGCGACATTGCCGCGCAGATCGTCGCGCGCGGTCAGATAGGTCCAGCGGTCGGAATCGGGCAGGGCGAAGAACTGTTCGAAGAAGCCGGGCACCTCGTCCGGAGGCATCCGCAGCAGCGCCTCCAGACCGATCCGCCGAAGCCGGTGGACCACACGCGCGCCGAGCGGCCAGACCGTGTCCTGGGCCGCAGCAAGCGCTTTGTCCGGACCGTCCGGCAGGCGGGCCGCAAGAGCGTCGGCCACCCGCGGGGCGAGCGCCAACGAGGCCGCCACGCTGAAACCGGTCGCCGGGTGGATCAGTGGTGCGGCGGCACCGAACCCGAGCACACCCCGCCCGCGATGCCGTGGATGGTCGACCCGAAACGAAACCTTCTCGCTGCGTGCATCTTTCGGCACCGCGATGCCGTGGCGCGTCAGCCGGGCGTGAAGCCTTCGCCGCAGCGTCGACAACGGCAGCCCAGGCCGACGTGCCAGTGAGGTCTCCTCCAACAGCACCCGGCCACCGCCCAGCGGGACTGCATAGAGGAATGTCGGCCAGCCGGACTCGCCGTGATCGGCCCGCCAGTCCATGAACAGCGCCTCGCCGGGGGAGACCAACGGCGCCGCCACGGCTTCGTCGACGATCAACCCGTACGCGGTCTGTTCCGCAGGTGTGCTTCCCGACGAGGTGCGGGCCAGGGGGCGCCACAGGCCCGCGGCGTCCACGACGACCGCCGCGCGCAGCTCGCCCCCGTCGGCCAAGGCGACCACGCCCCGCTCCGGTGACCCGACGGCGCGCCCGGTGTGGACTCGCACCCCGGTCAGCCGGCCGACCAGGTGGGCACGAAGAGCGGGCACGTCGAGGACGGCGTACTCCCATCCCAGCCGGTGCTCCGTCAGCGCGATCGCCCGGCCGGCGGCTCGGGCCGCGATCACCGAAGCCGGCAGATCGGCCGGAAGTTCCCGGCTCCACATGCCGTAGGTCGCCAACCACGGCCGCTCCGGGGCCGGGTCGAGCAGCCCGGTGACCAGTCCGAGCCGCCCGCACGCCCCTGCCAACGCCAACCCGGCAGGCCCACCGCCGACGACCAGAACGTCCATGCATCTCATCGTGCCTTCTCCCCGACGAGAACCTCCGCCGGAGGGCGGCCATCCGACGATTCGACCCTCGGCCGCTCGGTTGCCGCAGTAGAATCGCTGCACGTCACAGCCGAGGGCCTGCTTGCTGCGGTCACCGCAGAGCCGACCGGATGAGGGATATCCCGATATGGTCACCAACAGGCGCTCCGGAATGCTGGAAGACTCCACCGCGGCCGGGCTGCCGCGTCGCGGCCGGCACCGCAGGGGCCGGCCACGCAGGCTGCAACCCTATGCCTGGCTGGGTGCCGGAGCGGTCGGGTTCGGTCTTGGCGCCGCCGCATTGACCGGTGCGGGCTCCGCCCACGCCGACGAGAGCGCCGCAGACCCGTCGTCGTCCTCCGCGTCGTCGGTCTCCTCGAGCGAGGACGCGAACGAGTCCAGAGCTGTGTCCTCCGGCGCGGACCCCGACGACGCGACCGAGGACCGAGACCCGCCGGAATCCGAGGCCCCTGAGTCGCAGGCCGACACGGATGACAGCGCGACAGCGGAAGCGGCAGTCCCCGAGGAAACAGCAACGGAGACAGACATTGTCGACGGCGGAGGCCGCCGCGCGCACCCGGGTTCCGACGCCGAATCGCGTGCAGCGGCGGTCGAGGACCTTCAGGACGACGACGCCGCCACCGTCGACCTGCCGACCGACGTCGGCGGATCAGCGGCGGCGAACACGGAGCCGACGGCGGTACTGAGCTGGCAGAGTTCACCCGGCTGGTTGACGGGCAGGGTCACGGGTCGAATCCGCGCGGCGGACCCCGACGGCGACCGTCTCACCTATGCAGGCACCGCCACCACGGGGACGGTGGCCGTCACGTCGTGGGGATCGTTCACCTACACCCCGAGCGCCGCCGCCCGCCATGCCGCCGCGGCCTCCGACGTCACGCCGGTCAGGGCCACCGACACCTTCGACATCACCGTCAGCGACGGGTGGGGCGGCATCGTCGCAGTCCCGGTGACCGTGCGGATCCGCCCGGCCAACAGCGCGCCCGCCTGGCTCAGATCCACGGTGGCAGCGCCTGATCCGGCCACCGGGCAGGTGACCGGCCGGGTCACCGCCACGGACCGTGACGGGGACGTCTTCACCTACACCGCCGCCGCGCCGTCCGAGGGGGCGGTCACGGTCCATGCCGACGGCTCCTTCACCTACCACCCGTCCGACGCGGCGCGCCGGCGGGCCGCGTCGACCTGGTACACCGACACCGACAGTTTCAGAGTCCTGCTCGACGACGGTCACGGCGCAACCCGGGCGATCACCGTCCGGGTGCGCATCGCGCCGCACAACTCCGCCCCGGTGTCGGGCACCCCGACGTACGGCCCACCCGACCCGTCCACCGGCGCCATCGGCGGTTCGGTCACGGCGACCGATCCCGATGGCGACAGGATCACCTACCGTCTCTCCGCCCCGCCGCATAGGGGCGCCCTGGTGGTCACCGGGGACGGACGGTTCACCTACACGCCGACCCCGGTGGCCCGGCACGCCGCCGCGACGGGCCGCGTCGATTCGACGACGGATGCTGCCACCGTGGAGGCCGGCGACAGCCTCGGAGCGCTGACCTCGATTCCGCTGACCTTCACGATCCTGCCCGCCAATTCGGTCCCAACCAGCCTGAGAGCCACTGTGGGGCAGCCGGATTCGACCACCGGAGTTGTGACCGGCGCCGTCACCGCCGACGACGCCGATGGCGATCCGCTGACCTACAGCGGTTCCACGGTGACGGTGAAGGGCGCGGTGAGCGTGGCCGCCGCCGGAACGTTCGTCTACACGCCGACCGCCAACGCGCGTCAGAACGCGCAGGCGCCCGACGCCACGGCGGCCGACCGCGCCGACTCGTTCGTCGTCACCGTCGACGACGGTCACGGCGGGATGGCCACGCTGCCGGTCACCGTGGCCATCGGGTCCGTGCCGGTCCCGGATCCGCCCGACCCCCCGCCACCTCCCGGAGCGCTTCCCGCCTTTCCCGGCGCGGAAGGGTTCGGCAGCCTTGCCACCGGTGGCCGTGGCGGCAGCGTGGTCTACGTGACGAACACCAATGCCGCCGGGCCGGGCTCGCTCCAGTGGGCGATCGACCAACCCGGGGCGAAGTACATCCTGTTCAAGGTCAGCGGGCTGATCGACACCCAGATCCACCTGAGCAACGGTGACGTGACCATCGCCGGCCAGACCTCGCCGGGTGGCATCACCATCCGCGGACTGGTCACCGACGAGAGTCCCTATCAGGACCAGGCGGTCCGGGCCCCGGCCGACTTCGCCGAGAACTGGATTCTCCAGCACATCCGTATCCGTCCGGGACTGAACGGACCCAGCGATGACGGGTTGCGCATCCGCTACACCCGCAATGCCGTCGTCGACCACGTATCGATCGGCAACGCCACCGACGAAGCGGTGGAGATCTCCTACTCGAACAACGTCACGATCCAGAACTCGATCATCGCGGAAACGCTTGGCGGCCACTCCTTCTACGGCGGCGTGCTGATGAACTACTCCAACCCGGCGCACGGCTTCGGACTGGACAACATCGCGCTGCACCACAACGTCATCAACCGCATCGAGGGCCGCCTGCCCGAAGGCAGCCGGGAGTCGCTTGCCGCGGCGTACTCCACCATGAATCTGGAGCTGTCCAACAATCTCTACTGGGATCCGCGCTTCTTCATCGCGTTGGGCCCGAACACCAACATCGTCACCGACAGCAGCGGCAACCCCTATCCGATCTACTGGAATCTCAACGCCGTCAACAACTACTTCCGAACCGGACCACAGTTCCCCTACGGCATGTTCGACGACCAGATCCTGCGTGTCGCCGGCAACACGCTCTACGTCAGCGGCAACCGGATGAGCAGCTATCCGAGCCGTTCGGACTACGACCTGTTCTACTGCTGCAACGACTTTGCCTCGGTCAGCAACCCCGACGACTCCTCGCACCGGGCCCAGAAGCTCGCCGCGCGGCATCCGTTCCCCGCCATCACCTACACCCCGACCGAGATGCTGCGGGCCGTCCTGCGGGACCGCGCCGGCGCCTGGCCCCGCGACCCCATGGACATCCGTCTCCTCGAGTCCGTCGCCGGCGACACCATTTCTCCGGCCGACCCCGCCACCAATCCCGCCGGTGACGCCCTCCTGCCGCCGTACACCGGCGCCGCCCCCGCGGCCCCGCCGGACACCGACGGCGACGGCATGCCCGACGCCTGGGAAGTCGGCAAAGGGTTGAATCCCCTGTCCGCCAACCACAACGCCACGACACTCTCGCTGCTGGGCTACACGGACCTGGAGGTCTACCTCCACGAGCTGTCCGCGAGTCTCGTAGACCCTGCCCGCGCCCTCGGGTGAGGCCGGGTCAGGCGATGGCCCACAACCCGAGGCTGATCGCGAAGGCGCTGAGCCCCAACGTCGTCTCCATCACCGTCCAGGTCTTGAGGGTGGTCTTGACGTCCATGCCGAAGAACCGGCTGACCAGCCAGAACCCGGAGTCGTTGACGTGCGACAGCACCGTGGCACCGGCCGCGATCGCCATCACCAACGCTGTGAGTTGGAGGTTGCTCAGCTGGGCCGCGGCGACCGCCGCACTGAGCAGCCCGGCGGTCGTCGTCAGCGCGACGGTCGCCGATCCCTGCGCGACACGCAGCAGTGTGGAGATGACGAACGCCTGCAGGATCAGCGAGATCCCGAGATTCGACAGCGAACCGCTCAGCGCGTCGCCGATGCCGCTGAGCCGCAGCACGCCGCCGAACATTCCGCCAGCGCCGGTGATGAGGATGATCGCGCAGATCGGTCCGAGCGCCTGGTCGAGGATGTCGGTCACGGTGGCCATCGACCGGCCGCGCAGTCCGAGCGCCAGGGTCGCCACGATGACGGTGATCAGCAACGCGATCGAGGTGGTGCCGATCAACTTGAGGTACTCGGCCCAGGTCGCGCCCTCCTCGATCACCCCGGCGGTCATGAGGGTGTCGACCACGGTGTTGAACGAGATCAACACGAACGGCAGCAGCAGCACGCCGAGCACCGTGATGAAGGCCGGGGCGGTGCGGGTAGCAGTCGTGGTGGTGGCCGCCCCCGAGGTTTCGCCGGTGTCGGTGTCACGGCCGCCGTTGATCTCACCGAACAGCGACGTCGGAATGTCGACGTGCACCCGTCTGCCGATGAACTGGGACACCAGGAAAGCACCGACGTACCAGGAGGCGACGGCGACCGGGGCGCCGATGAGCAAGGTGAGACCGATGTTGGCGCCGAGCAGTTCGGCCGCAGCCACCGGACCGGGATGTGGCGGGACCAGGGCATGCATGGCCGCGAAGGCGCCGGCGGCGGGGAACGCGTACAACAGAAGCGATCCGCCGAAGCGCCGCGCGACGGTCATGATGATGGGCAGGAAGACCACCAGCCCGGCGTCGAAGAAAATCGGGAAACCGAACAGCAACGCCGCGACACCGAGAGCGAACGGCGCTCTCTTTTCGCCGAACCGGCCGATGAGGGTGTCGGCGAGAACCTGTGCGCCACCCGTGATCTCGAGGAGCCTGCCGATCATCACACCGAACCCGACGAGCAGCGCCACCGAGCCGAGCGTGTTGGAGAACCCGAAGGACAGGGCGCTCGGGACGTCGGCGACGGGGATCCCGGCGGCCAGTGCCGTCAGGAGACTCACCAGCACCAACGCGATGAAGGCGTGCAGTTTCACCTTGATGATCAGGAACAGCAGTAGCGCGACGGCACCTGCGGCGATCAGCAGCAGTGTGCCGGTTCCGTATGCCGGGTCAATCGCCTCCACGACGCCCCCTCACCACAGCGATGTCGGTGCCTCGAATCATCAGTCCTCCTCGGCTGTCAGGGAATCTGTTGTGCTGATGTAGTTTTCGACGATGCCGTCGATGCTCTGGTCGACGTCGACGGTGACACCGCGCTCACCGGGTTCCAGTGGCTCCAGCGTCTCGAACTGCGACTCCAGGAGCGCGGCCGGCATGAAGTGCCCTGGCCTGCTGGCCTGGCGTCGGCCGATGGTCTCGATCGATCCCTCCAGGTGAAGGAATTCGATGTCCGGGCAGTGCCGGCGAAGCTGGTCCCGATACGAGCGTTTCAGAGCCGAACAGCTCATCACTCCGCCGTGGGGGTGCCGGGCCAACCACCCGCCGATGGATTCCAGCCACGGATACCGGTCCTCGTCGTCGAGCGGATGTCCGGCCGACATCTTCGCGATGTTGGCCGGTGGATGGAAGTCGTCGGCGTCGGCGAAGGGGACGCGCAGCCGCTGTGCCAGCGCGGCGCCTACGGTCGACTTTCCGGACCCGGAGACCCCCATGACGACGATCGGTATTGCCATGCCCTCTGCCTATCAGTGTGTGTGACATCACATAGAGTGCCGCAATCATCATACGATTGCAATACTGGAGGCCATATCAGTAGTTCTTTCCTGGGCAGATTCCTCTCTGGCATGATCAACCAGTGCTCGATCGGCCGAACCCTGGCGCTCTCCACGGCAGTCTGTTGACTGCGTTGGGGACGGGCATCGTGTCGGGTCAGTACCCGCCGGGCCACGTTCTCACCCTTGAGGCAGTGAGCACGGAGCACGGCGTGTCCCGCAGCGTCGCGCGTGAGGCGGTGCGCGTACTGGAATCCATGGGCATGCTGGAATCTCGGCGCCGGGTCGGAATCACCGTCCAGCCCGCGGAGAGCTGGAACGTCTTCGACCCCGTGGTGATCCGGTGGCGCCTGGAAGTGGGCGACCGTACGGCACAACTGGTGTCCCTCTCGGAGTTGCGGCTGGGGTTCGAACCGGCGGCCGCGGCGTTGGCCGCTCGGCGGGCCAGCCCGCATCAGTGCCGAATCATGGCGACCGCGGTGTCAGACATGGTGGTGCACGGGCGAACCGGTGATCTTGACGCCTACCTGCTGGCGGACAAGCTGTTTCATCAGACGTTGCTGGAAGCCAGCGGAAACGAGATGTTCAGGGCTTTGAACGGTGTGGTCGCCGAGGTGCTCACCGGGCGAACCCATCACGGCTTGATGCCGGAGAAGCCCAACATCGCGGCGATCGCTTTACACGACGAGGTCGCCCGGGCGATCAGGATGGGCGAGGAGCAGCAGGCCGAGCGGGCGATGCGCGCGATCATCGATGAATCGGCATCGGCCATCGTCGAGGATTCTCCGCCGTCCGAGTAGCCCGACGCGCGCAACATCGGAGGCGCAAACACGTCGGCGGCATCTTCGCGAAACTGCCGCTCGCCGACGACGGCGACCGCCGCGTGCTCGCGGTGCTCACCTACCTCAACGAATCCTGATCACCGAACCGCACCGCGATCGGGACAGGGGTCCGTGGCGGCGCCTAGGGTGAGTCGCAGTGACTCAATCCGTCGTCGAGGATGGTGGAGCGCGATGACAACCACCAACGTGAAGTGCCGGCACTGTGGGACGGTCAACCGGTTGCCCGCCGCCGCGAACGGCACCCCCCGCTGCCCCAAATGCAAGAACCCGCTGCCGTGGATCGCCGTCGCCGGTGACGACGACTTCGCCGAGGTCGCGGAGCGCTCCAAAGTGCCTGTGCTGGTGGATCTGTGGGCGACGTGGTGCGGGCCCTGCCGGATGGTCAGCCCCGCCCTCGAGCAGCTCGCCGCCGAGCGCGCGGGCCAGCTGAAGCTGGTGAAGGTCGACGTGGATTCCGCGCGGCAGACCGCGGCGCGGTTCTCCGTCCAGGCGGTGCCCACCCTGCTCGTCATCGCCGGCGGGACGGTGCTTGCCCGTCGGGCGGGCGCCGCGCCGGTGGCCACCCTGCGTACCTGGCTGGACCAAACACTCACACCCCCGAGATAGTCGACGGACCTCTGGTCAGCCGGCGGTTCGGCGCGCACACTTGAGGTGTCGTCGAACGTAGGGGGTTGCGATGGTCGCGCAACTGTACGACTTCTTCGGTGAGGTCTTTCAGCGGTACTTCCGACCCGCGATGGACGCGTATCCGCCACGGGGCGGGGGACCGGTCGAGAGAATGTTCAGGCTGACAGACGCCGTTCAGGATCCGCTGGAGCAGAGCCGGCGCGCAGCGTTGGTGTGGGGCCACACCGAGGTGGGCGGCGCGCGGTTCGCCACGGAGCTGTTCGTCATCACCCAGCAGGGGTTGATCTATGCCGCCGAGTTGAACAACCCGCGCCGGTCGCTGTACTACCTGGCCACGCCGCCGTCGCTGTTCGATCCGTTCGTCGACCAGGTCGAGAGGGCCGAGCTGCGTGAGGACGCGGTGGTCGTCGTCGACAACCGGTTCGGCCGCGACCTGGCCACCGCGCGTCCGATGGACGCCGCGCTGCGCCACATCCTCGACGAACACTGGGCGCTGCGGGTGGACCTCTGCTCCCCGGCGCTGCGCTAACGGCGCCGTCCTCCGCGCCGATAACAGGTGCATGGGTCGGTTCCGTAATGTCACCGCGCTCGCGGCCTCGCTGACCGCGCCGTGGTTGTGGGTGCCGACGGCGCACGCCGAGACCTTCGTACAGCTCCCACCGGTTCCGGTGGTGGCGTCCCCGACGTGCGGGGGCAGCGTCAGCGCCGAGGCCCAGGTGGCGCCGGTGCAGACCTACGACCGGGTCGACGGCGGCGTCCGGGTGGCGATCCACTACGACGCGGGCGTCTACGACGGATCCTGCTCCCTCACCGTGGCTGCCACGTGGACCAACCTCGACACCGGAGCCTCCGGAGGCGGTGACATCGCCGCGGTCTCCACGATCGATGGGCATTACGGCTTCATCGGCTACGCCAACACCACGTTCCAGACGGGCAGCGGCACGGTGGTCGTCACGGTCAGTTCGCACCCGGGCGCCCAGATGCGGGTCACCGCATAAAAGGTGCCGCGGTCTGGAGGGCGGCGGGCGGCACCTGCGCTCCGGCCCAGTAGCGGCTCACGGCTCGGATCTGGGCGGCGCGGATGGTTCGCCTCGGGTGATGTTGGTGCCGAAATGCGTTGCCAGCGGCAGAAATATGTCATCAACGATCCCGAGGATGGTCTGCGGTGACACCGCCGTCATGGTCATGAGCAGTTCGTGTCGCAGGAGGTCCGCCGGCAGCGAGACGACGCGGGCCGGTGGCATGGCCGCGAGTTCGCCGCGGAGGACGGCACGCTCGACGATCTTCTCCATGGAACTCGGCCCCTGCGGAACGAACAAGGAGCGAAGCTCGTGCGGTGAGCCGCCGGCCTCGTCGAAGTAGGCGCCGAGTCGCGCGGCGAGCAGGCCGATGGTCCGGGATCGCCGGTCGTTGAAGGCGGTCAGGATCGCCAACACGTCGCCGCGCAGGGTCCCGGTGTCGGGCGTCGGGATCATGTCGACCTCGCCGCGGTGACGGATCACCGCCTTGAGTAGGTCCAACCGGGACGGCCAGCGCCGGTACAGCACCGAACGCGCCGACCCCGACCTCGAGGCCACCGCGTCGATGGTGAATCGCTCATAGCCGGCCTCGATGAGTTGCTCCCAACCTGCGTCCAGGATCGCGGACTCCAGCGCGGCGCCGCGCCGCCGCTGCACTTCCGAATTCGTAGAGGACACTTGCGTAGCTTATCGCGCGCGGTTACCGTCGGCTTAAGCAACGCGCGTGTTGCTAATCGGATGTGTCTCCCGCGTCCGGGGCGGCCCAGCGTTGAGTCACACGGCGGCGACGTTCGTGCTCCACGATCGGAGGATCTGATCACCATTCCCACCGCCCTGATCTCCGGTGCAAGCATCGCCGGCCCCGTACTGGCCTATTGGCTGGCAGAGGCCGGCTGGGACGTCACCGTCGTCGAACGCGCCGACCGCCTGCGCACCGGCGGCTACCCGGTCGACATCCGCGGCACCGCAATCGATGTCGTCCGCCGAATGGGCCTTTACGAGCAGATCTCGGCGCAGCGTTACCGACACGTACCGGTGGTGCTGCTGACGCCCGGCGGACGCCGGCTGTGCACACTGGACTACGGCAATCTGCTGAGCAGCGCCGGCAGCGCAGACGTGGAGCTTGCCAAGGGCGCGCTGAGCGAAATCCTTTACCGGGCAACGGCGGATCAGGTCTCCTACGTCTTCGGTGACTCGACCGCGGCGGTGACCCAGGCGGGCCGGTGTGTCGACGTCGCCTTCGACCGCGGTGCACCCCGGACCTTCGACGTCGTGATCGGCGCCGACGGTATCCACTCCGCCGTGCGCAGGCTGACATTCGGCGCCGAACAAAGTTTCATCCGCCACTTGGGCCCGTACGCCGCGGTCTGGGATGTGCCGACCGACATGTTCGCCCCGGGAACGGGGTTCCTCTATTCGCATGCAGGGCGCACGGTCGTGGTCGAGCGCCCGGCCGACGGTGGCGCCGCCCGCGCGTTCCTCACCTTCGTCCACCGGGCGCCGGGCACCGTGAACCTGCGCGACGCCGACCAGATCCTTGCCGCCCTGCGCGAGGCGTTCGCCGAGGACAACTGGCGCACCCACGACATCATCGAGACCCTGCCGGACGCCGACGACGTCTACTTCGATTCCGTCAGCCAGGTCCGCATGGATTGCTGGAGTGCCGGTCGTGTGGCACTCGTCGGCGACGCCGGCTACGCGCCGGCGTTCCTATCGGGGCAGGGCACCAGCATCGCGATCGCCGGTGCGTACGTGCTGGCCGGTGAGTTGGCAAGGCATCGACAGCCGGAGCAGGCCTTCGCGGCGTACGAGCACCGACTGCGCGGTTACGTGGAGAAGAACCAGAACCTGGCATTGCGCACGAGCTCTACCGTGCTGTCCCGCACCATCGGACAACTGTTGCGCCGCAACGTCAAACTGTCTGCAGTGCCGTGGCTACATCGGCTCGG
Organism: Mycolicibacterium austroafricanum; assembly: GCF_000612725.1. Taxonomy (GTDB): domain Bacteria; phylum Actinomycetota; class Actinomycetes; order Mycobacteriales; family Mycobacteriaceae; genus Mycobacterium; species Mycobacterium austroafricanum. The sequence continues at coordinate 129,760 of NZ_HG964461.1, read as the reverse complement.
CCTCCTGCACCTGCTGCAGTCCGAGCTCCGGACCGCCGCCGTCGATCTGGCGCTGACTCAGCACGATCTGCCGTCGGTCTCGGGAATTCCCGAAGCGCGCCGCACGGCACCAGGAGATGCATCGTGACAAAGACTCTGGACACGCCCGCCCCCGGCCCCCTGCAGCAGCTGGGGCGCAAGCGGCTCGTCCTGTGGGCGGCCGTTCTGACACTTGCCAATGTCCTGGCCGACGTGGTCGTCGGTTCACCCCTGATGGTCCTTCCCCTGCTGCTGGACCACTTCGACACCGACCAGGCCGGCTGGCTGAATGCAGGTGCGATGCTGGCCGGCGCCATCTGGTCGCCGCTGCTGGCGAAAAGCTCCGACATCTTCGGCAAGCGCCGCATCCTCACCGGCACACTGCTGCTCGCAGGCGTGGGAGCCGTGGTCTGTCTCGTTGCCCCGACCCTGTGGATCTTCCTGGTGGGCCGTTTCCTGCAGGGCGCGGCGTTCGCGGCGGTCTTCCTCACGGTGGCCCTCGCGCGCCAGATCTGCTCCCCGCGGCTGGCGATGGCCATCGTCGGTGTCGTGACGTCCGGCTCGTCGCTCGTCGGAATCATCGAGCCGTTCCTGATGAAGCCGGTCATCGACATGTTCGGCTACCGAGGTGTTTTCGTGGCGGCGGCGCTGCTCGCCGTCGGAGCCGCGTCGTGCGTGCGGATCTTCATCCCGGAGTCGCCGATTCGCAGTACCGGCCGGGTCGACATTGGCGGAGCGCTTCTGCTCGGCGGCGGCCTTGGTGCGGTGCTCGCCTACATCAGCCTCGGCAGAGACCTCGGATGGTTGTCCGGGACAATGATCCTGCTGCTGGCGGCCGGCGGTGTGGCGTTGGCCGGCTGGGTGTTGCTGGCGCTACGCGTCGACCAACCCGTCATCGACATCCGGGCCTTGACGCGCCCGATCCTGTTGACTCTGCTGGCCCTGGTCCTGGCCGCAGGAGCGTTCCGGAGCGTGTTGCAACTGACCGGCATCATCGCCCAGGTACCACCGGACCTGGGGCTCGGATACGGGTTGGGCAATGGTGAGGCGGTGGCAGTGCTACTCGCCGCGCCCAATCTCGGCATCGTCATCGGCGGGGTGTGCGCCGGGTGGCTCGCCGGGCGGGTCGGCCCGGCGCTGCCCCTGCTCGTCGCCATCGCCGTCGGGGCGGTCGGCACTTTCGCGATGTTGGCCGGTGTATCCGTGCTGCCGGTGGCCGTCGCGTGCGGCGCCTTGCTCGGGATGGCCGCCGGCGCGATCGGGGCCTCCGGATACAACCTGGCCATCAGCCTCGAAGTGCCTGAGCGCCAGGGCGCGATCGCCGGCCTGGTCTCGGTGGTGCTGGCCCTCGGATCGGTGATCGTCAATGTGGTCGGGGCCGAGGTGCTGAAGGGGACGCAGATACCGGGCGTCTTCGCCGGCGGCGCCCCGGCCAGCACGGTGACAGGTGTGTACCTCTACGTGGCGATGGCGGGATCACTCTTCGTTGTCGCTGCGGTGCCCGCGCTCATCCTGGCGCGTGCGACGACGACTCGCGACCTGCGGGGGAGCTAGTGTGCGGTGAGGTAGACCTTGCGCAACGGGGTCCGCACTGTCCACACCGTTTGCGTACCCGCCGCCAGTCGCACCACGTCGCCGGCGCTCAGCTCCAAAGACGAAGTGCCGTCGGCGAAATCGACACGTGCCGAACCGGATATGACGACGAACAGTTCGTCGACCTCCGTGTCGGCCATGACGCCTTCGGTCATCTCCCAGACGCCGACTTCCAGACCGGCGAACATACCCAGGACGGCGGTCCCGGTGTGCGGCTGTCCACCGGCAGATTCGGTGTCCGGGACCGGGGTCATCTCCAGAGGCGCCGCAACGGCGCTGACGGCCGAGTTGGCCGTGAAATCATTCATGTCGCAATCCTCCTGAGTCTGGGGAAAGACGCATCTGGACCGTGATCGCGGCCTAGCCGGCGGGTGTCACGTCAACGCCGGAACCCTTGATCGACGCCTTCGCCCGATTCTCGGCGCGCACCGCCTTCTTGCCGCGCACGTATCCGGTCGCCGAGATCGTCGCCGCCAACACGGCATCCTCACCCTTGACGAACGGATGGAACCCGACGCCGACGCCACCACGGCCCTTCACCGGGATGTCGGCGACTTCGGTGACCTTCCAACTCTTTTCGGAGATCGACAGGAGGGCCTCGCCGTTCGCACACGACACCGGCAATGCGGCGATGACTGCGTCCTCCGGGTCACCGGCCGCAAGCTTCACCCCGGCCACCCCGTTGCCTGCCGCGCCCTGCGGATTCACCGCGGCGGGGTCGATACGCAGAATCTTGCCGCGCCGCGTCACCAGCGCCAGGTGGTAGCCGGGCGCCAGCACGCCGGAGCACAGCAGCCCGGTGATGTCCGGGGCCACCGGGATGTCGCGGATCTTGAACGGCAGCCCGTTGCCGGTGGTGAACTTCACGCGCCCGTCGGTCCACACCGCCCAACCCAGACCCGAGGTGAGCAGGTCGCCGTGGCTGTCGGAGAACACCCCCCGGTCGTCGAGACGCCAGGCGGCGTTGACCTTGCGCTCGCGCGGCCCGTCCTCGTCGGCGCCGGCTGACACCGGGGTGGCGTCGAAGTCCAGCACCGTGCGCCGGTCGAACTCGGGGCCTTTGAACAGCTTCGCGGTCTCCACGAGCTCCTCGTCGATCACCTTCCGGCGCGCGTCGGGGTTGGCCACCAGTTCGGTCAGCTCGGCGAACTCGGCGTCCAGCTTCTCAGCCTCGGCCTGCAACTCGATCACGTCGAGCTTGGTGAGCCGGCGCAGCTGCAGCGCCAGCACGTAATCGGCCTGTTCGGCGTCGATCCCGAACCGTTCCTGCAACCCCTGCCGGGCCTCGTCGACGGTCTCGGATCCGCGGATCACCGCGACGGCGGCGTCGATGTCCAGGTGGATGGTCATCAGACCGGCCACCAAATGCCTTCGCGCGGTGACCTTCTCCAGTCGGTACTCGCTGCGCCGGACCACCACCGAGTCGCGCAGGTGCAGGAATGCGGAGATCAGCTCCCGCACCGACCACCAGCGCGGTACCCGGTTTTCGTCGAGTGCCACCAGGCTGGCGGCGAACGTCGACTCCAGCGGTGTCAGGGCCAGCAGTTGCTCGCGGATCTGCTCGGCGCTGTGGCCGCGTTTGGCGGTGACCACGATGCGCAGCCCGTTGCGGCGGTCGGTCAGGTCCGACATGTCCGCCACACCGGACAGTTCCCCGGACTCGACCAGCGCCCGGATCCTGTCCTGGACAGTGTTGCTCGCGACACCGGGCGGCAGCTCGGTGACGATGCAGTTCTTCCCGTCGACGGACACCGTGCCGCGCACCGTGAACTGGCCGCGACCCGTGGTGATGTACTCCCGCAGCCCGGTCTCCCCGACCACGGTGGCCCCGCAGCCCCAGTCGGGACCCGGGATGAGTTTCACCAACCTGTCGTCGGTCATGTTCGGGGTTTTCAGCAGCGCCCGGCAGGCCGCCATCACCTCGCGGGGATTGTGCGCGGGCACCTTGGTGGCCCACCCCTCGGCGATGCCGACCGCGCCGTTGCACAGCAGCACCGGCCACCTGGCCGGCAGCCACGTCGGCTCGGTCCACTCGCCGTCGAACGTCGGGACCATCGGCACCGCATGATTGTCGAGTTCGGCGGTCAGCGCCGCCCCCGGGGCGGACAGCCGCATCTCGGTGTAGCGGTCGGCCGCGGGAATGTCACCTTGGATGCGCGGGAAAGCGCCCTGTCCGTCAATGACCTTCACGCGTTGGAACTCGGCGGCCATCAGCGCCGCGGCCCCGTACATCGACGCGCCGCCGTGCGGGTGCAGATTGCCGGTGACCGCGGAGCAGATCTTCGAGGACTTCTGCGGCTTGTTACCGGGCAGCAGTTTGGAGTCGTGCATCTGGTAGAGCAGTCGTCGCTGACCAGGCTTGAGCCCGTCGAACGCGGACGGGATGGCGCGGTCACTGACGCTGTAGAGCGCGAACGTGAGCTGGTACTGGTTCCAGTAGTCGTCGGCGCTCTGGTCCAGCACCAGGTCGGGGTTCTGCTCGGGAACGTCCAGGGTGGCGGTCACAGTCTTCTACCTACGATCTCTCAAGTCAGATCCAGCGCGGAGGTGTCGATGCGGGAGGCCACGTCGGCCATCCACGTGCGTCGGCCCTCCGGCGGTCCGCCGAACAACGTGTGATGCAGCTTCTTCTCACCATCGTCCGGATGAACCCGAATCACGGTGCGCCGCTGCGGATCCAGCACGGTGGTCCAGAAGTCGTCGGCATCCATCTCGCCGAGGCCCTTGTTGCGCTGCACCTCCACCCGCTTCTTGGAGGTCGCCTTCAGCTGGGCCACCGCGGCGTCACGCTCGGACTCGTCCTGGCAGTAGATCCGCTCGTCACCGTTCTTGACCACGAACAGGGGCGGCAGCGTCACGTACACCATCCCGGCCTCGACCAGGGGACGGTAGAAGTCCAGGAACATCGAGATCAGGCTGGAGTTGATGTTGCCGCCGTCGGGGTCGGCATCGGAGGCGAACAGGATCCGGTCGTATCGGCACAGTTCCGGGTCACAGTGGTCACGCACCCCGCAGCCCAGGATGCGCTCGATCGAGTCGAACTCGTCCTTGACCCGGGCCTTGCTCAAGGCGAACCCGTAGACGTTGGGCGGCTTGCCTTTCAGCGGGAAGGCAGCCTGAAAGGTGGCGTCGCGCGCGGCTTTGATGGTGCCGAGCGCCGAGTCGCCCTCGCACAGGAACAGCTCGGCACCGGACCCGCGGCCGGTTTCCCTGCTGGGCAGCAGCTTCGGCGGAAGGGACAGGTTCGTTCCGAGGCCTTTGGCCTTCGACGCCGCGCGGGACCGGGCCTTGGCGCCCTCGGCGCTGCGCCGGGCCCGGGCGGCCTCGAGCGCCAGCTTGGTCCACAGCGACACGGCGTCGTTGTTGGCCGGGTTGGCCGCCCAGATGGTGACGCTGCGCGCCACGTCCGGTGCCATGGCCAGGTTCAGCGACCGCGAGGACACTGCGGTCTTGGCCTGGGAGTCCCATGCCACGTCGGGGGCGCGGGTGTCGACGGCCAGCGCGGTGACCGCGGCGAAATCCTGTGGCTCCGGACCGTCCTCACCTTTGGCCAGGCCCAGGTCACGGATGCGGGAAGCGCGGTCGGCCAGGGCTTCGGACAGCCCCTTCACCGCGGCGGTCAGGTGCGATCCGCCGCCGGGGGTGCGCACGGTGTTGCAGAACGCCGCCACCGTCGCCGGTTCGGCCGGACCCGCGGTCAACGACCAGCGGAACGGGGTCGGGCCGCGGCCGGTGGTGTACTCGCCGCGGCCCTCCACGACCGCGCGCACGCCGGGCAGCGGAGTGCCTGCCGCGGTGCACATGAGGTCCAGCAGGGTATCCGTGCCCCACGGACCGCTGAACGGCTCGATCAACGCCGGCGGAATCTCCTCACCGGGCCAGCCTTCGTCGACGACGACCAGGTGCACGCCGGGTGACATCCGCGCGGCGGCGTGTGCCCGCAGCAGCACCTCGCCGACATCGATGGTGGAATCGGGGACGACGGCCGCGTCGAACAGGATGCGGACCGTGGTGCCGTGCGCGTCGGGCTTGCGGTTGCCGGAACCGCGCAGTTTCTGCGTGTCGGCGCGGGTGAACGGGGCGTTCGGGTCGAACCCCCGGCCCCCGGCGTCGTCGAACACCCCGGGGTAGCCGCCGCCGAAGCTCTGCAGGTAGGTCTTTCCGGCCCGACGCACGGTCACGTCGGTGCGCGCGGAGATGAACACCGCTGCCGCGGCGCCGATTCCGTTCAGTCCGGCACCGGTGCTGGCAGCGTCGGTGTGGGCGGAGAACTTGCCGCCCGCCCGGGCGGTGCCCAGGGTCTTGACGATCCCGTTCTTCCCGGTGACCGGGTCGGAGTCGACGGGCAGGCCGCGGCCGTCGTCGGCGACGCTGACCGATCCGTCGGCGTGCAGGGTGATGGTGACGGTGGATCCGCCGTGGCTGGGATCGGCGACCTCTTCGACCGCGTTGTCCACCAGTTCGCGCAGCGCCGTGTTGAGCACGTCGAGGCCCAGGTTCACCGCCGGCCGCAGGCGCGTGTGCTGGACATCATCGAGTTCGGTGATGTCCGCGGCGTTGTAACTCACTGCTCGTTCTCTCCGTCAGGGCCGGGTGGTGTGCCCGAGGAATGGTAGACGGCCGACCCGACATCGTCGCGCATCCGCGGCGGTGAGTGCGGCAGGCCAACCCGCCTGGCAGAACTCGCGACTCCGATTACCTCCGTCAGAGAGCCGAGTTCTCAGTGGTCACGCAGGTCGGGACGTCAGCGCGCCAGCGGCTTGTAGAAGACCAGGCCGTTGCCTTTGTTGTCGTAGACCACAGCACGGCGCTCGTGTGCGTCGTCGTACGGAGCCCTCACGATGCCACCACCGCTGGCCTCGATGGCCTTCGCCGCGGCGTCGACGTCGTCGGTCTTGATGCCGACGACGACCTGTCCCGGAATGGGGTGGTCCACCGGGGTCGCCAGCGCCAGAGTGATGGACCCGCCGTCGAGGGCCGCGAAATGCGCCCCGTCACGAAACTTCAGCGGCATGCCCAGGGTTTCGCTGTAGAACTTGATTGATTCGTCCAGATCGTCGGTTGACAAGACGATCATCCGAACTTCGTGTTCGCTCACGTATTCCTCCTGCGACGGAGATTCTCCCCGGTCAGGACTGGACTTTACTCAGGCGTCAGCGAGTCGGAGCACGCCGAGACTGCGGTGACGGCCGCGGGAAGCGAACATCCACAGCCGTCAGCGCAATTTCGGCGACTCGACTCCGGCTGCTACCGGTAGAGGCCCAGGGCCTGCGCGGTCGCAGTGGCCACCTCGCCGCTCAGGTTCACAATCGGCGGGCCGCCCGGTTGATGGATCACGTTCGCCAGGACCACCACGTAGGTGTCCGACCCCGGGTCCATCCACAGCGTCACGCCGGTAAAGCCGGCGTGGCCGAAGCTGCCGACGGGGAAGAGCGTGCCGCGTGGCCGGGAATGTGCCGTATCGATGTCCCAGCCGAAGCCGCGGAGATCTTGTCCCGGAACCGCCGGGTAGTTCCGGGCTGTGCTGTCGGGGTCATTCTCGGTGGCCGTCCGGATGGCGTCGTTCGCCGCCTCGAGTTGTCCGGGGGTGTGCCCGGGCTGCTGCGGAGTCGTCATCATCTCCAGGGTGGAGCGGGTCAGCGGGAATGCGCTCGGCCGGCCGGCGAGGCCATCGAGCAGCGCCTGGGCGAACCGGCCGACGTCGCCGACCGTCGAGAACACCCCGGCGCTGCCGGTCACTCCGCCCATCCGACGCGCCGTCGGGTCGTGCACCGTTCCGCGGAGGAGGTGCCCGTAGTCGGGGTTGAGGCCCGGGGTGTCTCCGTCGCGCGCGGTCGGGGCGATGCGCGGCAGGAGTGCGGTACTCCACATCCCGGCCGGACACTGTCCGATCCAGGGTGGATAGTGACCGAGCGCGACGGTCGTCCCCCGGATCTCGTGTGGTCCACAAGTTTTCGCCGCCGGAAGGTAGCGGGTGTCGGTCATACCGAGCGGAGCGAAGACACGGTCCCGCACGTAGCTGTCCAACTGTTCGCCGGTGAGCTTCTCGATGATCGCGCCGACCAGGATGAAGTTGATGTCGGAGTAGTGGAAGATCTCGCCGGGATCGAACACCACCCACGCGGCGAGGGCACGGCGAATGCCGTCTGCTTTGTCCGGCTTGTCCAACCCCCACGGACCGTCCAGGCTCAGGTCGCCCGCCAACCCCGACGTGTGGGTGAGCAGCATGCGCAGCGTCACCTGGGCGCGGCGTGGATCGCCCGCCGGGTTGAACTCGGGAAGGTAGGTCTGCACCGGCTCGTCGATCCGGACCAGACCCCGCTCGTACAGCTGCAGGAACGCTGGTGCGGTCGCGAGGCTTTTGCTCAACGACGCCAGGTCGAAGATCGTGTCCTCGGTCATCGGTTCGGCCGGGGCGGGCGACCCGTCCAGTCCGGGTTCGCCGGCGAGCTTGCGCGAGCCGAACGCCTGACGGAAGACGATCTTTCCGGCGTGCCCGATCTGGACCACCGCGCCCGGCAGCCGATGTGCGGCGATCGCATCGTGCATCAGTTGGGAGACGGCTGCGAAATCCGCTACGGGATCAACCTCCGTCGCAGTCGCAGTCGCAGTCGCAGTCGGCGTGCCCGTATTCGGTGGTGGTGGGTCCGTCGGATGCCCAGGCTGCCCGCACGACGGGGCGGTAGCGAGGGTGAGCAGGAGACTTCCGGCGGCGCAGAGCCGCGCGACGCGCGAGCCCGGCACCGTCATCCTCTCGACGGTAGTGAGACCCCGGCCGGACGGCACCCGATTTGTCGTACTCGGTACTTCGCCACCGCGCCGGGAGAGCCCGCTGGGTCGCGAGGCTGGCCGCCCGAGAGGACTTCGCGCGGCTACCCGCCCGAGAGGATGAGGTCGGATGCGCGCCACGCCATCGCCATCACGGGTCCGTTGAGATTTCCCGAGACCATCGTCGGCATCACCGAGCAATCCATGATCCGGAGATTGCGGACTCCGCGCACGCGGAGTGCGGAATCCACCACGTCGTCGTCTTCCGGTCCCATCGCGCACGTTCCGATGGCGTGGTAACCGCAGTAGCCCTGTGTGAGCGCGGAATCGATGATCGCCTGGTCGCTGGAAACGTCGGCGCCGGGGCGGGTTTCGGCGACAAGGTGGTCGGCGACGGGGGACTGGCTGAACAGCCGGCGCATGGTGCGGAAAAGAGCTGCGCCGTTCTCGCGGTCGTGCGTGGTGATGAGAAAACCGGGGTCGATGTCCAGGGGTGCTTCCGGATCGGACGAGGTGATGGCCACCGAGCCTTCGCTGTCGGGGCGAAGGAGGTATCCGATCGCCTGAATTCCCGGGTCGCGTTCGACGGTCGCTTCTTTGCCCTGCTCGTATGGCGCCAGTGAGAAGGGCGCCATCAGAATCTGGGCGTCCGGCCGCTCAAGTTCCGGTGACGTCTTGAAGAAGCCGATGACGTCGAAGGCCGCCCCGGCGAGCGGACCGCGGCGGGTCGCCAAATAGCGTGCGGCAGTGAATGCTTGACGAAGCGGCGTGCTGAGCTGTCGGTTGTAGCCGACGGGCCGGTCGAGTCGGAACTGTAGGGCAAAACAGCGATGTTCTCGCATGCGGCGGCCGACGTTGGGACTGTCCGCGAGGGTGTCGATACCCAAGCCGCGGAGCAGCGAACGATCGCCGATGCCTGACAGCTGAAGCAGTCTCGGTGTCGAGATGCTGCCCAGGGAAAGAAGGACTTCGCGACCGGCGGTGCAGACGGCTGCGCCGCCCTTGGAAGTGGTCGCCTGCACGCCGATCGCTTTGTCTGCCTTGAACAGAATTCGATTGACGGTGGTGTCGGTCGCGATCGTGAGGTTCGGGCGGTGAGCAACCGGATGGAGGAACGCGCGCGCAGCGCTGACGCGCTGGCCGTTCCTGATGGTTCGGGGCGCGGGGCCGATCCGTGCGGCGTCGCTGCCGTTGACGTCGTCAGTCGCCGACCAACCCAACTTTTCGCCGGCCGCGATGACGTCGTGGCAGATCCGGGGTAGGTGGGCATCGATCGAGATCTCAAGAGGCCCTCCGGTTCCCCGCGTCGGATCCGGGCCGAGTTCGTGGTTCTCGATGGCGCGGAACGCCGGAAGGATGTGGTCCCAGCCCCAGGCCGGGTTTCCCAGCGCTGCCAACGCGTCGTAGTCGGGAGCACTGCCCCTGTTGTAGACCATTCCATTGACCGAACTCGAACCGCCCAGGGTTTTTCCCCGCACCCATTGCTCGACGATCTGGGAGGGGCCGATGGGCCGGACCGGAAAATGCCAGGTGAGTTTCGGGTCGCCCAGGATCTTGCCGACGCCTTTCGGTATCCGGATCATCGGGCCGCGGTCTCTTCCGCCGGCCTCGATGAGAAGAACGTTGACGCGGGGGTCTTCGGAAAGCCGGTGGGCCAGGACGCAGCCTGCCGAACCGGCCCCCACAATGATGTAGTCGAAATCAGTCACGCTGGCCTCGCTCAGAAGTGCACGTCGGGTTGGCGAGTAACCCGCGGGTGATTGACCACTGCGTCGAACGCGGCACTGACGTCAGTGTCGACCACCGCTGACTGTGATCTAATCCCTTGTGTCGGAGCGTATTTCGGGCAGGGGCGGACGTCGGTCAACGTCGGCTGCTGCGCCGCCGCGGCGGTGAGGAGCGCATGCTCGAATGTTCCCGCGGCCGGCTCCGGCAGCTGCGCGTCGATCACGCGAAACCCGACGCTGCCGGCGGGGTCGAGCACCATGTCGGGAACGTGGTCGTCGGTGGTGGTCTGCGCGATGACGCGGTAGTCGTCGCCCAGGGTGCCCGCCAGGTATGACCCCATCGGCAGGGTGTAGGTGGTGCCCGCGAATACCACCGGGGTTTTCTGCACGTGGTTGTTGTGGGCCAGTACCACCACCTTGTCGTCGCCGGTTTCCCGCAGCGCCAGCACGGCGTCCGCCAGGAAGCGTTCTCTCACACTGGAGTCGAGCGGCATGCCGTCACCGGCGACGGCTTCGGCAGTGGCCTGCAGCATATACGCCGTGGCCAGCGCGGAGTGCCCGAGCAACAGCGCGGTGCGGTGGTCGCGCCCGGCATCGCGGGTTTCGTACCGTTGTCGCAGCGCGGTCATGCGCAGCACGATGCGGGCCAGCCCGGCAATCGCCGCGTCGCGGGTGGATTGGTCGAGCTCCGACCAGCGCCGGGCAGCGCTCACCCCGGAGCCGCCCTCGACGACGCCGGTGATCGCCCGCACGTCGTCCAGCGTCGACACCAGTTCCGGATCACAGTCGTGTAGATACGTTTCGAGCGGTGTCAGGGCCGGCGTGAACGCCCCTCCGGCACTGGGCAGGTCGATCCCGGCGAAACGTAGCGGGGGTACCCCCCGGGCCGCCGCCGCGGCGTTGAAATGACGCAGCCACACCATGGTGTCGCCGGCGCCCCACTCGACGGCGGCCGGACTGATCGACGACAGGTCGGCGTCTCCGTCGTCCCCGGCGTCGCCGCTGAGCCAGCTGGTCAGCTGTAACGCTTCCCCGACACCGAATTCCATTGCCACCACCTGAAAACCCGCGTGCCGATGGAGCAACTCGACGAGGTGGCGTCGGCACTGCCAGTACTCGGCGACGAAATGGGCGCCCTCACCGATCGCCACGACGTGGCTGTCGCCGACGATATCGAGCAGCGCGGCGAGTGTCCGGTCACGGTCACCGAGAGCTTGTATCCGACTCAGGTCCATGGCTCCTCATCTCGAACGTCGACCAGCACGCTGTGGACGGCATTGCGGTGTCCGGAGGTCGGCTGCACCTGCCCGAGTGACGAGGTGGCACGTGCCGCCACCTCCACCGTGCCGGGTTGAGAGGGGGTCCAGGCGGTGCTGAACCGTTGCCACTGCCAACCCCGGCAACCTTCGACCTCGGCGGCATGCCACGATCCGCCGATGCCCACGTCCACCTGGGATACCCCACCATCGGCCCACGCCCACCCCCAGATCGCGACTTCGGCGTCTCGATGCAGCGATTGCCCGGCGGCGGGGGCCACAATCAAGGATTCCGGGGCGAGCGACCACACCGGGCGAGGGTCTTCCGAGCCCGCTGCCGGTGGGTCCTGATACCACTGCGCGGTGAACGGTCCGGGCGCGCGCCGATCCGCGAGTGTGATGGTGGTCAGCCATTTGACGCTGTTGGTGCCGTAGAAGCCCGGTATCAGGAGTCGCACAGGGAAGCCGTGTTCGGCGGGAAGATCCTCGCCGTTGACTTCGTAGCACAGCAGCACATCGGCATCGACCCGTGACAGCGGAAGGTCCTTGCAGTAGGAATCGACCGCGGCGCCGGCGAAAGTGCCGCCGTCGGCGCCATAGGACCAGATGTACCGCGCCTGCGGCATGGGTCGGCAGTCGGCCAGCACATCGGCCAGTCGGGCGCCCGCCCAGGTCGCGGTGCCGACCCTGCGTGTCGGCACCGCGGGGTCGAACGGGCTGCCGCTGCACTGGTGGACCGCCGTGATTTCGGTGCGCGGGTAGCGCAGCAGCTCGTCGAACGTCAACGTGGTGGGGTGGTGTACCAGCCCCTCGATGCGCAGCGACCAACTGCCGCGATCCACTCGTGGCACTCCGAAGTGGCATAAGACAATCAGGTCAGCGGTCGAGGTGCAGCGCTCGGTGAGCGCGTGCGGCGCCGGCGGATCCCGCTTGTAGGGTCCGGCCGGATCCAGATGCGTTCTGCCCCGCAAGTCCATACCGCCAGCGTCGCTCGCCGGGCGACGGACAGCCATCCCAGATTTCTGGCCGGACCGGGGCCGGGGATCTGGCCTGTCTACGTCGCGCGTTTACATGGTTAACCAGTTACTTGACTTTCCACGGACCGATCGCAATAGTTAAGTACATGCCTAACCAATCCGGGTCCGACGGAATCGGCCGCGTGTTCCAGGCGCTCGCCGATCCGACCCGGCGGGCGATCGTCGAGCGGCTGGTGCGCCGGCCGGCGACGGTGAAGGCGCTGGCCGAGCCGCTGACGATGTCGTTGCCTGCGGTGATGCAGCATCTGCAGGTGCTGGAGGCAGCCGGCGTGATCGTCACCGAGAAGGTCGGCCGAGTGCGCAGCTGCCGGATCCAACCCGAGGCGCTGCGGGAAGCCGAGCAGTGGCTCGGCCGTCAGCGCACGGATTGGGAACGGCAGCTCGATCAACTCGACGACTATCTGAAGGGAAACTGATCATGGAGATAACGCACTCGACTTTCACGTTGGAACGTCGCTTCCCCGCCTCGGTCGAGCGGGTCTTTCAGGCCTGGGCGAATCCGGAAGCGCGGCGACGCTGGATGGCCCAAGGGGCCGATCACTCTCAGAACTTCGTGGTCGGCGGCTTCGAGACGGTCAAGGGTTTCGATGGAGAGGGACGTGCTCTCACCTATGAGGCGCGCTACGCCGAAATCGTGCTCAATGAACGAATTCTCACCACGTCGACGCTGCGCGCCGAGGACCGACTGTCGACGGTATCGGTCACCAGCGTCGAGTTCCGGGCAGAAGATGCCGACACCCGGGTGGTGCTGACCGAGCACGGAATCTACCTACCCGGCCAGGAGCAGCCCGAGTGGCGGGAACACGGAACCGCGCAGCAACTGGACACTCTGGCAGCGGAATTGGCCGTAGGTGCTGATGCGCAGGAGGAGCGTGGCGCACGTTGACCTCGTTCCTGTCGCCGCACCGCGCCGTCGGCACAGAAGCCCGACGACACGGCGCCGACACTGTCATCGCGCTGACAGTCTGGCGCTCGGCGGCACCGCTTGTCCGGTTCAGTGGTCACCCGGGGTATCAATGCCGAAACCCGGGTGCGGGCCGTCGATGGAGGTGAGACTGATCTCATGACTACGGCGAGCCCGCGCAGGGCCATCGACCTTGTCCTCTCGCCGGCGCCCGCACCGGCGAGGGCGGGCGGCATCAGCCTTACGGTGCTGCGGATCGTGGCGGGGTTGTTGTGGTTGGCGCACGTGTGGTGGAAGGTGCCGCCCGACTTCGGTGAAGCGCGCCGCACCGGCCTCTGGTTCTGGACGCATCTGGCGGTGGATCACCCGGTGTTCCCGCCGTACAGCTGGCTGGTCGAACACGTTGTGCTGCCGAACTTCACGCCGTTCGGGTGGTTGGTCCTCGTGGTGGAGACACTGCTGCCGGTGCTGTTGCTCACCGGAACCGCTGTTCGGTTGGCCGCGTTGATCGGCATCGGCCAGTCCCTGGCAATCGGGATGTCGGTGGCGCAGGCGCCCAACGAATGGCCGTGGGCGTACGCGATGATGCTCGGCATCCACCTGGTGCTGTTGCTCGCGCCGAGTGCGCAGTACGCAGCGGTGGACGCGATCCGGGCCGCCCGCAGAGACGGAGAACCCGCGCCGATCGCCAGACGGCTGCTCGGCGGATGGGGGCTGCTCCTGGCGCTCGTCGCGATCGTCGCAGCCGTCAAGTCACTCGGTGACCCGTTCGTGGCGCCGCGCGGCAGCGGCGTCGGGTATCCGCCGCTGCAGTTGTTTCTCGGCGACTACAACATGCTTGCCGCGCTGGTGCTGCTGATCGTGGCGGGCCTGATGCTTGCCGCAGCCGCCGTGCGCATCCGGGCACTCGCTGTGACTTCGGCGGCAATCGCTGCGTTGGCGGCGCTGTCCATCTACGTGCAACTCGGCCGCGGGGAGGTCTGGCTAGGCGGAAATCCAAGTACTGCCGCGGTTTTCGTGTGCGCCGCGGTAATCGCCGTCGGGGCGCGCCCTCTTCGCGTATCGTCTTGAGCCATGTATTCGACGGAGGCGTTGAATCACGTCATCTCTGTCGCCGCCGCGAGCGCCGATCAGGTCGACGCCGAGGGTGCCTACCCCGCGGCAGCGGTGGACGCGCTGCGTGGCAGCGGTTTGCTGGGTCTGGTCGTGCCCGAGGAGGCCGGCGGCCTTGGCGCAGGCCCGCAGCAGTTCGTGGACGTCGTCGGCGGGTTGGCTGCCGCGTGTGGGTCGACCGCGATGGTCTACCTGATGCACACCGCCGCGGCGGTCACCGTCGCCGCGGCGCCGCCGCCGGGCATGCCGGAGATGTTGTCCGCCATGGCTTCCGGGAATGCACTGGGCACGTTGGCGTTCAGCGAGAAGGGCTCACGTTCGCACTTCTGGGCGCCGGTGTCCACGGCCGCGTTGTCCGACGACGGTGACACGGTGAAGCTGCGGGCCGACAAGAGCTGGGTGACCTCAGCGGGTTACGCCGACATCTACATCGTGTCCGCCGGATCCACCTCCGGAGTCGCCGGCGAGGTGGATCTCTACGCGCTCCCCAGGTCTGGGGAAGGCCTCTCCGTCGTGGCGCCGTTCGCCGGCATGGGTCTGCGCGGCAACGCCTCCTCGCCGATGACTGTCGATGCGACGATCCCAGTTGTGTCCCGACTGGGGGCACAGGCCGCCGGATTCGGGCTTCTGATGGAGACGGTCCTGCCGTGGTTCAACCTCGGCAATGCCGCCGTGTCACTGGGGCTCGCCGGCTCCGCGTACGTCGCAACCATCGCGCACGTCAGCGGTGCCCGGCTGGAACATCGCGACGAGGCGTTGTCGGCCCTGCCGACGATTCGCGCGCAGATCGCGAAAATGGGAACGACTCTCGCGGCTCAACGGGCCTACCTGCGCAGTGCCGCCGCCAGTGTCAGTGCTCCCGACGAGGAGACGCTCAACCATGTGCTCGGTATCAAGGCGTCCGCCAACGACGCCGCGCTGACCATCACCGAGTCCGCCATGCGGGTGTGTGGTGGCGCTGCCTTCTCCAAGCACCTGCCCATCGAGCGGAACTTCAGGGACGCGCGGGCGGGCGCGGTGATGGCCCCCACCGCCGACGTGCTCTACGACTTCTACGGCAAGGCCGTCACCGGCCTTCCCCTGTTCTGACGCGGGAGGACATGATGAGCGACCCACTGATCGTCGGTGCTGTGGCCTACACCCCGAATGTGGTCCCGATTTGGGAGGGCATTCGTGAATACTTCGACAGCGCAGGCGAACCCGATACCGCCATGG
Organism: Mycolicibacterium austroafricanum; assembly: GCF_000612725.1. Lineage (GTDB taxonomy): Bacteria > Actinomycetota > Actinomycetes > Mycobacteriales > Mycobacteriaceae > Mycobacterium > Mycobacterium austroafricanum. The sequence goes on along the minus strand of NZ_HG964461.1, from coordinate 114,129 downwards.
ATTTCGTCCTCTACTCGAACTACGGGCGACTGGTCACCTCGTTGATCGCCGGGCACATCGATGTCGCGTGGAATACCAACCTGGCCTACGTACGGACGGTGATGCAGACCGACGGGCACTGCGTCGCTCTGGCACAGCGCGACACCGACGTGGGCTTCACCACCGTCTTCGTCGCGCCGTCCGGCAGCGGACTGTCGGGCCCCACGTCGATCGCCGGCAAGCGCCTCGCGCTCGGCTCGGCCGATTCCGCGCATGCGGCGATCCTGCCACTGCATTACCTGACCCGCGCCGGTGTGCCCCCATCGGATCTGCAGGTCATCCGGTTCGACACAGATATCGGTAAGCACGGCGACACCGGCCGCAGCGAGCTCGACGCGATCGAAGCAATGTTGGCCGGTGAGGTCGACGTCGCCGCGATCGGCAGCAGCACCTGGGAGGCGATGGGGCGCGACGAGCTGATGGCCGGCACCCTGGAGGAGGTGTGGCGGACCGACGGATACTGCCACTGTATGTTCACCGCGCTCGACACCCTGCCGGCCCAGCGTTACACCCCATGGGTGGACAAGCTGTTGGCGATGGACTGGGACAACCCTGAGCACCGCAGAATTCTGGAACTCGAAGGACTGCGGCGCTGGGTGAGGCCGCACCTGGACGGGTACGAGCCACTGTTCGCCGCGGTGGAGGAGCAGGGGGTCGACCCTCGGTGGTGATCCTCGACCTGATGAGGTTGATGGCCACCCTGGCCGACGGTGCCATCGGCGAGATCGCCGTGGCGTCCGTCGCCGAGCGGGAGACTGCCGAAAAGTGGTGCGCGCGAAGCGGAAACACCGTGGTGCAGGCCGATCTCGACGAGACGGGGGCGGGCACGTTGACGGTGCGGCGCGGCCGCCCGCCCGATCCGCTTCTGGTTCTGGGCCCGGAGCGAATGCCGGGCGCGCGGCTGTGGATGTACACCAACTTCCACTGCAACCTTGCCTGTGACTACTGCTGCGTGGAGTCCTCGCCGCAGGCCCCGCGACGGGAGTTGGGCGCCGACCGCATCGCCCGACTGGCCAGGGAGGCAGCGGACTGGGGGGTGCGCGAGGTCTTTCTCACCGGCGGCGAGCCGTTCCTGCTCTCGGACATCGGCACCATCGTTCGCAGCTGCGCCGCGCTCCTCCCGACGACCGTGCTGACCAATGGAATGGTGTTCCGGGGCAGGGGGCTACGCGAGCTCGACACCATCCCGCGGGACAACGTGGCGCTGCAGATCAGCCTGGATTCCGCGACGCCGGAACTGCACGACTCACATCGCGGACACGGGAGCTGGGCCAGGGCGGTGGAAGGAATTCGGGTGGCGCGTGGCCTGGGCTTCCGCGTGCGGGTCGCAGCCACGGTTGCGGCGCCCGTTCCGGGCGAGCTCAAGGCCTTCCATGAGTTCCTCGACGAACTCGGCATCGCGCAGGACGATCAGGTGGTGCGGCCGGTCGCCCGGGAGGGCTCGGCCGCCGATGGCGTGCAGATAACGCGGGCATCCCTGGTGCCCGAGGTCGCGGTCACCGCCGACGGGGTCTACTGGCATCCAGTGGCAGCGATCGACGACGACGCGCTGGTCACCCGCCAGATCGAACCCCTCGCGCCGGCGCTGGACGAAATCGCGCACGCCTTTGCCGAGCTCTGGGCGCGAAAAGCAAACGCCGCGCAGCTGTTTCCCTGCGCCTGACAGAGATTCGGCGAGACCTGATCGGCTCACGATGTCCGCCGGTGACGTCGGAGCTCTGACAGGCTCCTGGGCCCCACAGTGGCGGTGCGTCCGGCTCATTGGTGCGGGGAACTCTCGGTGGTGCCAAGGGTTCGGGTCAAAAAGGGGCGCAATATCGCGAGAAAGTCCTGGGGTGCGGAGGCGAAGGGCACGTGACCGGCCGGCAGTGTCTCGAACCGGGCTCGTGGCAACGCTGTGTGGGTGGCGCGGCCGATTGGGAGCGGGATGGCGGTGTCGCGGCTTCCCCACACGATGAGTGCCGGGGCGGTCAGCTTGTCGGCGTCACGGCGTAGGTCGTGTGCGTCGGTGGCGAAGCTGCGCCACAGCGCTGCGGTCATGGCCACACCGCTCGTCGTTTTCGCCCGGGTCACGGCGCGGTCGCGCGCCGCGCGGGCCAGGTCGTTGTCTGCCTGCATGTAGAGCCTGATGAAGGCCGGGAGGATCCGGCGGGCCACCTGCGGCGTGCCCAGCGTGCGACAGAACAGCCTCATGATCGGATTCATCGGAAGGAAGCCACCCGTGTTGACCAGCACCAGTCCCGCAACCCGGTGCGGCCGGCGGATCGCCAACCGAGCGGCGGCGAATCCGCCGACGGAGTTGCCGATCAGGACGACAGGCTCCTCGCCGAGGCCGGCCACCAGGTCTTCGAGTCCGTCGGCGAGCACCGGTGCGGTCACCGCGTGCGGGTCGGGCGCCGGGGGCGAGTCGCCGCAGCCGGGCCAGTCCACGGCCACGACCCGGTGGTGCCGCGCCAAATCGGCCGAGACCGCGTCGAAATCGTGATGGTCGTGCAGGGCAGCGGGCAGCAGCACCACCGTGGGTCCTGAACCGCGCACGTGGTAGGCGAGTGTCCCGGCGCGAGTGGGCACGAGCGGCATCCGGCACCTCCTTCATTGACCGACTGGTCGGTCAAACTATAGGCTGGGGTTCTTCCGTCGTAAAGGGGACACCGTGACCAGCCCGCCGACCAAGCCGCCCACCACACGCCAGCAGGGCGCCGCTCGCACCCGTAACGCGTTGATCGACGCCGGGTTTCGCCTCGCCGCATCCGGAGGGCTGGTCGGATTGAGCGTCAACCGCATCGTCGAAGACGCCGCCGTCTCCAAGGGGAGCTTCTTTCACCATTTCGGCGACCGCGCAAGCTACCTGGTGGCGTTGCACCGCGACTTCCATGACCGGATCCTCACCGAGGCGCTGGCCATCATCGACGGATCCGCGCCCGGTGCCCGGCGACTCGCGATCGCCAGCCGCGCCTACCTCGACAGCTGCCTGACCAACCGGGCCGTGCGCGCGCTGCTGCTGGAAGCCCGTGCCGAGCCCGCCATCAACGACGCGGTACGCCAACGCAACAGTGACACAGCCGATCTCATCGAACCCGACTTCACCGCCATGGGATGGCCGCATCCGCGCCGCGCTGCCCAACTCTGGATCGGGATGACCGCCGAAGCCGCGCTGCTCGAATTCGACGCCGGCCACAAGCTCACCGATCTGCGGGCCAGCCTGGCGCGCTACATCGACGCCGACCCCGCCCTGCTCGGCAACTGACCTCCCCTCTCCCGGGACTCCTGAAAGGACCCCCGATGTTGTCCACGCACTCAAGGTTGCGCATCGCCGGGCAGATGATCGTCGCCGTCGCCGCCCTGACCGCGGCGGTGCTCGCGGCGCCGGCCACGGCGCAGGCGTTCTCCCGGCCCGGGCTGCCCGTCGAATACCTGGATATTCCGTCTCCGTCGATGGGCCGAGACGTCCGCATCCAGTTCCAGTACGGCGGACCGCACGCGGTGTTCCTGCTCGACGGACTGCGCGCCCAAGACGACTTCAACGGATGGGACATCAACACCGCGGCCTTCGAGTGGTACGACCAGTCGGGGATCTCGGTCATCATGCCCGTCGGCGGCCAGTCCAGCTTCTACACCGACTGGTACCGCCCGTCCCGGAGCAACGGCCAAACCTACACATACAAGTGGGAGACGTTTCTCACTCAGGAACTTCCGCAGTGGCTGGCGTCCCACCGAAACATCTCCCCGACCGGGCACGCTGCGGTCGGACTGTCCATGGCCGCTTCCTCGGCGCTCACGCTGGCGATCTGGCATCCCGGGCAATTCGTCTATGCTGCAGCCCTTTCCGGGGCGCTCAACCCCTCCGAGGGGTGGTGGCCCACCCTGGTCGGGATCGCCATGAACGACGCCGGCCGCTTCGACGCCGAAAGCATGTGGGGTCCCAGCAGCGACCCCGTATGGAAACGCAACGATCCCACCGAGAACCTCGGCAAGCTCGTGGCCAACAACACCCGCATCTGGATCTACTCGGGCACCGGCAAGGCATCCGACTTCGACTCCGATGCCACCGTGGGCAACCTCGCCGCCGCACAGTTCCTGGAGAAGTTCCTTGCCCGCACCAGCAGAACCTTTCAAGAGAAATACCTGGCCGCAGGCGGGCGCAACGGTGCGTTCAACTTCCCCTCCGACGGCACCCATAGCTGGAACTACTGGGGACAACAACTCCGACAGATGAAACCCGATCTACAGCGCGTGCTGGTCTGACCGAGCCGACACGGCCTACTGTCGGAGGCGACGGACTTCTGATGGGGCTGGGGATGTGCCAATACTGCGGATGTCGGGACATGCCGTTGCTGCGCGACTACATCGCGGAGCACGAGCGGGTGATGAATTGCGGCCCACATCGCCCCGCTGGTACGCGAACACCGGGAACTCGGTGCGCTGCTTGAATCCGTTGACCTGTCTAATGCGGATGACCGCGAGCAGATCCGTACGGCGGTCGACGACCTGTATGAGCACATCGCCAAGGAGGAGGACGGGTTGTTTCCGGCCTCGCTGACCTCTCTGGACGGCGAGCAGTGGGACCAGGCGATATCCGGCTGGCAGGCAGCGCACCCAGGTAAGCACATGATTGAGGCCGGCTGACACCTTCCGCCGCGGCGATAGAGTGACCGGCGTGGCGACGCTACCGCGCGCGGGGGCAGTCGGAGCGCACCCGCGTGACCACCGCCCCGCGCTGCTCACCGACCCCTTCCTCCAACGTCCCGAACCCGACTCCACCGAGGTGGCCTGGTTCACCGAATTCTGCGGCGACGCCCACCACGTCCTGATCGGCGACGGCGTCGGCGCGATGACCGACACCGAACTTGCTGCCACGGCAGCCGTAGGCGCGGCCCACGGTGTGCGGGTGGTCGCCGCCCAGACCGTCCGGCTGTCCCGGGTCGCCGAGGACCCGGACTCGCATCTGCCCGCCGACCGCAGGCCGACGAGAGGCATCGCCGCACGCGCGGTCTACCGGCACCACGCCGCGGTCGTCGTTCCTGCCGGCGATCGAGAGCCTTATCGCGTCATCAGCGTGCTCGGCGACCGGTTCGTGGTCTCCGAAACCTTCTCTGTCGGTGGACCGCTCGCACCGGGGATGCCCGCGGTGATCATGCTGACCTCCGACCACCAGCTGCTGGTGAACACGGCGGCGAACATCGAGTTCGCCGCCCGGACCATCACCGAGCAGCTCGGCAAGATCGATGCGGTGTTCATGCCCGGTGATCTGGTCAACGTCCCCGACCGCGCTTCGGAGTGGTTCGACGACGAGCGTGGATCGGCGTTCTTCGCGGTGATGCAGGGCCGCGGCGGGCGGGTGACCTCGGACGGTAAGGCCTACCGGGGCGCGCAGATCCTCCAGCACGCACCCCTCTATCCGGCCATCGGGAACCACGAGGTGCAGGGCCGCCGCGCCGGGCACACGTCGCTCGACGACTCCCTTCACAATGCGGTGCCCCGCGCCGTAGCCGAAGCGGAGTACGCCAAGGTCGCCGACAGCGTCAACCCGACCGGTGATCCGGCAGTGAAAAGCCAATGGGTCGAGGATAATTCGTTCTCGGTGACGACGTATGAGGAGATCTTCTCGCCGCCCCGCTCCGGGCCCGGCGGAAAGCGGTACTACGCCGCCACGGTGGGTGACGTCCGGCTGATCACGCTGTTCGCCACCCGGGTCTGGCGGTCCGATCGCGCCGACGCGGATCCTGCCGCCCGCACCACAGGGACCCGCTTCCAGGAATCGCGCGAGCACCTGACCGATCCGCTGGCCCAGGGGCACGGCGAGTTCATCTTCGACGACCTCGCGGTCGGCTCGCGACAGTACGAGTGGCTGCGGCGGGAACTGGAGTCGCCGGAATTCCGGGACGCGAGGTTCACCGTGGTGATGCTCCACGAAGGCCCGCACAGCCTGGGGGAGAACGTGGTTCCGGCGTTCACTCCTCCGTGCCGGGACGAGGAGCGCGACGACCACGACCGAGTTGTCGGGATCAGGTACGACTATCCGGCAGCCGAGAACCTACTGCTGCGTGACGTGCTGCCGCTGATCGAGCACACAGGCGTCGACCTGGTGTGCAACGGGCACAACCACCTGTGGAACCGGTTCACCTCACCGGCGGGCGTGCACTACCTCGAGGGATCCAACACCGGGAACAGCTTCGGCGCCTTTCCCGACGGCTCCGGTCGTCGCCGACCTGTGCCGCCCTCACCCTGGAACAGCGAAGACACGGCGGCACAGGGCAATCCGGGCGGCCTGAGCCCCACGGTGCCGACCATCGCGCCGCGGCGCGACGGCGGCGGCCGGCCGCTGCCCTACATCGCGGACAACAACACCGTCGTGTTCCAGGCGATATACACCGGCACAGGCACCGTCACCAGCTGGTACGTCGACATGGCGGACACCACAGCCGGAGCCGTCAAGTTCGACGAGTTTCGGTTGTAAGAGAGCCCGTTCTGCTGGCCGCATGACGTTGCGGCGACCGTCGTCCGGCGTTAACCCGCAGTTCTCCCCGGTTATCTAGACATGTAGACAGCAACTGCCGGAGAGCAACAGATGGGAAATCAGATGTCCGGACGCAGGATCGTCACAGGTGCTGTTGCGTTACTGTCTGCAGCGGCTGTCGCCGTCGGCTGTAGCAGCCAGCCATCCGAAGAAGAGCAAGCGGGCACCGTGCGGTTCGCCGTCACCGACCTGCAGGGGCTGGAGGAGCTGCAACGCGAATACGGGGCGTTTGAAACGGTATTCGAAGAAACCTCCGGGCTCGACGTCGAGTTCTTCGCCGTCAACGACCGCACGGCCGCGGCGGCCGCGATGCAGGCCGACCGTGTCGACGTCGTGTTCACCGGGCCGGCCGAGTACGTGGTCATCCACGAGAGGACCGGGGCCGAACCCATCGTGGCGATCGAGCGCGACGGCTACCATTCCTGCATCTACACCCGCGCCGACAGCGGCATCAGCAGCCTCGATCAGCTGCGCGGGAAGAAGATCGCAATGTCGGACGTCGGCTCGACCAGCGGGCATCTCGGCCCGTCCCAGATGCTCAAGGACGCAGGGGTGGAACCGACGACCGAGCTCGAGGTGCTGACCGTCGGTGATGCGGTGCACGAGGCACTCAAGCGTGGCGATGTCGACGCGGTCGGCATCGGATGTCACGACTACGAGGAGTTCATGGCGGCCGACGACGCCGGCCGGTACCTGCTGATCGAGGAAGGTCCCATCCTTCCGCCCGACCTGCTGGTCGGAAGGAAAGGCCTTGACCCGGAGACGGTCGCGACCATCCAGACCACGTTCGAGGAGCATTTCGACGAGTTGCTGACCGCCATGCTCGAGGGCAAGGACAACGCTAAATATGCGAACGCCAAGCTGGTCGAGGTGACCGACCAGGACTACGACAGGGTCCGGTCGATGTACCAGGCCGTCGGCGTCAACGACTTCTCCCAGTTCCTCGGTGATTGACATGGTCGTGCCCGACCAGGTGGCCGGTCCGACACCGGCGCGCACCAGCCGCGCTACGGCGATCGAGGTCGACGACCTCCGGCTGCGCTATCGCGGCGCATCGACGAATGTCCTTGCCGGGGTGAACCTTCGGGTGGAGCACGGTGAGACGGTGGCGCTTATCGGCACCAACGGGGCAGGAAAATCGACGCTGCTGCGCTGCCTGGTGCGGTTGGCGGAGCCCACCAGTGGCACGGTGACTCTGGCCGGAACCGATGTCACGGCGGCACCGCGACGCGCGCTGCGCGGGATCCGCCGTGACATCGGGTTCGTCTTCCAGCGATTCCATCTGATCCCACGGCTCACCGTGCTCCACAATGTGGTCCACGGCGCGATGGGCCGCCACGGCACCCGGTGTGCCTGGCCGCTGACCAGTCCCGCCGAGGTCCGCCGCGAAGCGATGGCGAGCTTGGATCGGGTGGGCCTGGCGAGCCTCGCCGAGCGCCGGGTGGACACGTTGTCCGGCGGTCAACAGCAGCGGGTGGCGATCGCCCGGATGCTGATGCAGCGGCCGACGATCATCCTGGCCGACGAGCCGGTCGCCAGCCTCGACCCCGCGTCCGCGACCGCGGTCATGGAACTGCTGTCCGGGATCGCCGCCGAACGACACGTCACCGTGGTCATGGCGCTGCATCAGATGGACCTGGCGATGAGCTATGCCGACCGCGTCGTCGGATTACGGGGTGGAACCGTCGACTTCGACAAGCCGGCCGCCGAATGTGATGCGGCGCAGTTGGAGCCGATCTTCGCGGACGGGGTCTCGTGAATCGGATCGGTACGTCGTCGGCGACGGGCGCTCCCGCGACTCCGCCGCGGTTCCGGCGCCCCAGCCTGCTCACACTGGTCATCGTCCTCGTCGTGGGCGGCCTGTTGGCGCACGGATGGACTCAAGGCGCTGCCGTGCGTCCCGACTCGCTGGCGGCCGGGGTGTTCCGGCTCGGCGAGTTCCTCTCCGACGCGGTCCCGCCGGACACCCACCGGCTCGGGCCGATCCTCAAGGCGCTACTGGTCACCGTCGAGATGGCGCTGCTCGGAACGATTATCGGGGTGATCCTGAGCGTGCCGCTGGCCGTCCTCGCCGCACACAACACCTCGCCGCACTGGTCGCTGTACGGCATCAGCCGCGGGATCATCACGATCAGCAGAACCATTCCCGACCTGGTCTGGGGCCTGATCTTCGTCATCGCCGTCGGTCTCGGGCCCGAGGCCGGGGTGCTGGCCATCGCCGTGGACGTGATGGGCTTCTGCGGGCGGTTCTTCGCCGAGAGCATCGAGGACATCGACCCGGGGCGCATCGAAGGGTTGCAGGCACTCGGCGCTCCGCGCTTCGGCGTGCTGGCCGGCGGCGTGCTGCCGGCGTGCATGCCGTCGTTCGTCACGACGTCGATGTTCGCGCTGGAATCCTCGGCGCGATCGTCGGTGGTCCTCGGTCTGGTCGGGGCGGGTGGCATCGGCATCGAACTGGCCACGTCGATGACGTTGCTCCGCTACGACGAAGCGGCCACGATCATTCTGGCGATCCTGGTGGTCGTCGTGGCGTTCGAGAGGGTGTCCGCGGCAATCCGTCGGCGCGTCCTGGGAAGCGCGGGTCGATGATGAACCACCATCTGGAGATGATCAACAGGTATGCCGGCCAGCCGCTGTACCGGCAACTCAGCGACGTCCTCGAGACGCGTCTGGCGCAGCGGGCCAAACCAGGCGACAAGCTGCCGAGCGAAGCCGAGCTGTCGCAGGAATTCGAGGTCAACCGGTTGACCGTGCGGCGGGCGCTCGACGAACTCAACCAGCGTGGCCTGATCGAAACCGTCCGCGGCAAGGGCTCATTCGTCGCGACGCCGCGGATGCGTTACGACATCTCGGCCGGCCGGGACGCCAGCTTCACCCGCACCATGCTCGAGCTCGGACACCGCGTCGGTATCACCGTGCTGGGGTCGGAGATCACCGAGTCATCGGAGCTGGCAGCGGAATTGCGCACCGACGGGGAACTGTTCGTGTGCACCACGCTGCGGCTCGTCGACGACGAGCCCTGGTCGGTGACGATGACGTCGATCCCCACCGCGAGATTCCCGCGGCTGGCTCAGCAGTGGGCAGGGGACACCTCGTTGTTCGACTACCTGCACGACAACCACGGCGTGCGCATGCAACGGGCATCCCGCACGTTCGCCGCCAGTCTGGCCGAACCCGCTGAAGCAGAACACCTTCGGATCAGGGTGGGTGCCGCGATCCTGGAGATGAGGGGGCTGAACATCGACGAGGACGGCATCCCGGTGGCCGCCGTGCGGCACCGGTTCCGCGGCGACCATGTGCAGTTCACGGTGGACCTCACGTGAGGCCTGAACTGCGGTTCGAGGCGCTGTGCGAGGCCGACGCCGCAGCGCTGGAACGACTGGCCGACGAGATCCTGGCCACCGCGGTGCCGGTGTCGGTCACCTCCGGGCCGGAATCGGTCAGCGCCCCGGTCCGGGTGCCCGTGCCGGGGGCCGGTGACACCACGGTGGTTCTCGGCCACGCGGCGCTCACCCGGTGCACCGTCGAGCTGGCAGGTGTTCGTGGGGACGGCGTGCGCGCCGGGTACGACCCCGCCGGAGCGGTCGCCGCGGCGATCTGCGACGCCGAGTGTGAGCGCCGCGGACCGCATGCCCTGCGGGTGGAGGAGCTCTGCCGGGCCGCGCTCGATGCGCGCGCCGATCGCGGACGTGCCCGCGCCGAACTGGTGGCGACGACGCGATTGGAGCAGTCATGAGATGGGATGCGGTGCACGACAGCAGGACCACGTTCCTGGCCTGCATGCGGGCGCTGTGTTCACCGGGAACGCCCATCGAGTTGTCCGGCACACCGCAGATCTGCGAGCACCCCGAGCTTGACCGCGGAGCTGCTGTGCTGCTCGCGCTGCTCGACCGCGGCCTGGGGCTGGGGACTCACGGCGGTGATGCCGTACACCGCGTGGCGGACATGGTGTGTGCCCTTACCGGGGCCGACTCTGCCGAGGTCGGTGCGGCCGACTGGGTGCTGGTGCACGGACCGGCCGCCACACCGATCTCGCAGGCCCGGCGCGGCACCCGCCGCACGCCGGAAACCGGTGCGACGGTGGTGATCGCCACCGCAGGCGAGGCGCGACCGCTGCTGCTGTCGGGTCCTGGTCTACCGGAGCCCACCACGGCCTTCGTCCCGCTCGACGCGCTGGCGCTGCACGCGTTGTCGGCGGCGAACGCGGACCCGCCGGCCGGGGTGGACCTGCTGATCGTCACGCCCGAGTGTCTGATCGGACTGCCGCGCAGCGTCGCGATCCAGGCGGTGCCCTGATGTACGCCAGCATGCACGAGAACGAAGCGCTGGACGCCGCCCGGGCGATCGCCCAGTCCACGCGCCGCGGAAACGACATCAGCACCGCCGTCCTCGAAGAACAGATCTGCGCCGAGGCCGGGCTGTGGGAGCCCGCCGCCGCGCGCCGCGCCCTCGATCAGGCGCACGGCGACCCGGCCCATGCCGTGTCCATCCTGCGGGTGTGGGCGGCCACCCAGCCGCACCTGCACGCGCTGACCGTGCAGCCGGAGGATGTGGTGCTGACGCGGCGACTGTCGTCGGCCTACCCGCAGATCCCCGGCGGCCAGTGGCTCGGGTTCGCGCCGGAACTGATTGCCCGCCAGCTCGATTGGACTCCCACACCCGAGGTGAGTGACAGCCCTCCGGCGGCCGCGGACCAGGATCCCCTGACGGCGGACGCCCCGGCGGCCGACGCCCCGCGGCGGGTGGAGACCCTGCGGGTGCGTGACCTCATCCAGGGTGCCCCGACGGTGACCCCTCCCGCTGACGGGGCCGGTGACGACCCCGCCCGCGCGGTGCTGGTGCCGCCGCACAGCAGACCCAACCGTCTGGCCCTGCTCACCCGCGGAGAGACCGGCGCCCTGGTGGCGCTCGCCGCGATGATCCTGGGGCGACGGCAGGAGGCGGTGCTGGTCGAGCTGAGCGTGGCGGTGGCCTCCGTGCGAATCCACCACCCGCGCAGCGGTATTCCGGTCGCCGTCGTCGAACTGCCGATCACCGAGGTCGAAGTCGTCCTGGACGCCGAAGTGGAGGGACGCCCAGGGCTCGCGCTGGGCTGGGGCGCGACGCTGGGCACCGTCGAGCGGCGGGCGATCGCCCTGGCACTCCTGGATGCGGCGATCCTGGCCGACGGTGACCTGGCCGAACCGCTGACGCTCGACGAGCAGACCATCATCGCGGCCACCGACGGCCCGGCCACCAACGGTTTCGTCGAGCATCTCCGCCTGCCGCACTACGCAGGATTCACGGCCTATCTCTCGCAAGCCGCCAGCAAGGAGCAACGATGACGCCGGAACCGCCCACGACGGTGGCCGCGCTGGCCGCCGCACACGGACGGCGCGAGGCCTATGCCTACCTCGACGAGGACACCAAACGCAATGTGCGCCGGGCGATCCTGAAAGCCCTCGCCATTCCGGGATGGCAGGTGCCTTTCGCCTCCCGGGAGATGCCGGTCGCGCGCGGATGGGGCAGCGGCGGCCTGCAGGTGACCCTGTCGCTGGTCGGACCCGCCGACACCGTCAAGGTGATCGACCAGGGCGACGACATGTCGGTCAACGCGGCCGGCATGCGCAAACTCATCAGCACATCGGCCCGGTGCGAGTCCACCACCAGCACAGCGGCCGCCACCATCATCCAGAGCCGCCACCGCATACCGGAGATCGATCTGCGCCCCGACCAACTCCTCGTGCTGCAGGTCCCTCACCCCGAACCACTGCGGCGCGTCGTGCCCGACGACATCGCGGCACTGGCCGCCCACGCCGAACGCGACTACACCGCGGCCTGGCTGGATCTCTACGACGCCCAGGCCCGCCTCGGCGGTCCGCGCACCGGGGCAGACCATCCCGTGCTGGTCGCCGGCGCGCGCCTGATGAGCCCCAGCCCCATCCCGCGCTACGACGTCCTGCGACTCGACCGGCGCCCGCACCCCATCCTGCTCGGCGCGGGACGGCGAGCCCGGCTCACCGCGCTGCCGCCCTACACCACGGTGCAGCCGTTGGCATTCGACGACATCGCCCTGGATCCGGAAGACGCGGAAGCTCCGTGCTGGCTGTGCGGCAGCACCACCTCCTACCGGGTGCCCACCGACGGTCCCTCGGCGACTCAGGTGTGGTGCTGCAGCGACGCCGACGCGTGTCACAGTCGCCGTGAGGAGATCGCGCCGTGACCGCCGACGCTCTCACCGACCGCACCGCCGGCCCCGGCCTGCACCCACCGCCGCCGGTGGTGTCCGTGACCGGGGTGTCCCATCGCTTCGGTCCCGGCTGCGACCGGTGCGTCGAGCTCACCGGGGAAGCGGCAGGCACCAACCGCTGCCGCGACTGCGGAACGGTGGTCGCCGTGCACCAGGCGTCGTTCGAGGTCGGCCCGCACGAGGTGCTCGGCGTGGTCGGCGAATCCGGATCCGGCAAGACGACGCTGCTGCGTTGCCTGCATCTCGACCTGGTGCCCGACTCCGGCTCCATGGTCGTCGACGGACACGGCGACCTGTTCCGGCACACCGGCCAGACGTCCGAACTCAAGCGGTCGACGGTGGTGATGGTGCATCAGAACGCACTGGCGGCCGGGCTCTACCCACGCTTGGGTGCCGCCTCCAATGTCGCCGAACGACTGCTGGGCGGAGGGGCACGCCGCTTCGCCGACATCAACGCCAGAGCCGGCGAACTCCTCGGCGAACTGGGGTTGCGACCGGAACGACACAACGACGCGCTGATGACCTTCTCCGGCGGGATGCAGCAGCGAGTACAGCTCGCCCGCGCACTCGTCGATCCGCCCCAACTGCTGCTGCTCGACGAGCCGACCACCGGGCTCGACCCGTCGGTGCAGGCCGACCTGCTCGAAGTCGTTGCCCGCGTGGCGGAATCGCTGGGATCGGCGACCGTCGTGGTGTCCCACGACCTGGCCGCGGTACGGATCTTGGCGTCCCGTGTCGTGGTGCTGCATCACGGCCGCATCGTCGAGCAGGGGATCACCGAGCAGGTGCTCGAGGATCCTCAGCATCCCTACACCCAACTCCTGGTGTCTTCGAGGCTGACATGACTCCCACCATCGCCACCACCCGGCTCTCGAAGCGGTTCGCCAACGGGGTCGACGTGCTCGACGGCGCACAGGTCACGGCAACCGGCGGACAGCTCACGCTGATCCACGGCAGAGCCGGCTCCGGGCGCACCACCCTGGCGCGATGCCTCACCGGGGTGTACCGACCCGATGCGGGCGCGGTGACGCTGCGACTCGGTGGCCGCGGAGACGTCGACCTCACCACGGCGGACCCGCGGACAGTGGCGTGGCTGCGGGCCCACCACGTGGCGGCCTTCGACGGTCCACTGGCGGCCGCGCCGATACTGACCGCCCAGGCCGCGGTCGCGCGCGCGGCGGGTTGCACGCAGGCCGGCGCCCTCGCCGGACTGACCCGGCTCGGTGTCGCCGACGCCGCACGCACGCCGCTGGGACGTCTGCGCGCCGCGCAACGACACGCGGTCGCGCTGGCCGCCACGCTGCTGGCCGAACGCCCCTTCATCGTGCTCGACGGCCCCGATGAGTACGCCCCGCTTCAGGCACTCACCACCTGGCTGGCCGAGGCGGTCGCGGCCGGTGCGGCGGTGATCGTCACCGTCGCAGCGCACAGTCCACTCGAATCGATCGCAACCGCGGTCGGCGAACTGCGAAAAGGAGAAATCGCATGGCACACAGTGTGATCGAGGGCGTCACCGTCATACCGGGCGGCGGACGCGACGCGATCCGCGACGCCGTCGTCGCCCTCGACGATCAGGGTCGTGTCGAGGGCATCGTCCCGGACGCGGCTGCCGCCGGGGACCTCTTCCTCGTCCCCGGCGCCGTCGACCTGCACCTGGACAACCTGCTGCAGCGTCGCCGTCCCCGTGCCACCGTGTCCCTCGACCACGCCGGGGTCATCTCGGTGCTCGACGCAGAGTGTGCGGCCGCCGGGATCTCCACCGTGTGCATCGCCGCACGCTGCGAGGACTCGCCACGCAAGGGTATCGCGATCGGCGATGCCGCCGTGCTGGCCGGTGTGCTCGAAGAGTTGGCGCCAATGCTGTGCTGCGACTGGCGAATCCACGCCCGGGTCGAGCTCACCGACGAAGGCGCCGTCGATGCGCTGCACGCCGTGCTGGCGGTGTCGTCGCGGGTGGCGTTGATCTCCATGATGGAGACCTCGATTCAGCGAAGCAGGTTCTCGTCGCTGGCCGAGACGCAGGCCTTTTACGCCCAGGACTGGGGAGTGTCGGAGGCCGAGGTCGAAGAGATCTTCACGGTCGACGCCCAGCAGCTCAGCAGGATCGTCGATCGCCGAAAGTCCGTCGCTGCACTGGCATTGAGCCGCGGCATCGTCCTCGCCACCCACGACGACCGGACCGAGGAGCATATCGAGGAGGCGTTCGAATACGGAGCCCGGGTCGCGGAGTTCCCGCTGTCGATGGCGGCCGCGCAACGCGCCCACGCATTGGGGATGACGGTGGTGCTCGGCGCCCCGAACGCCCTGCGCGGCCGGTCGACCTCCTCGGGCAACGTGCTGGCTTCGGACGCCGTCGCCGCCGGAGTGTGCGACGTGCTGTGCTCGGACTACCTGCCGTCGGCGATGCACTCCGCACCGCACGTGCTGGCGGGTGAGCACAACGTCCCGCTGACCCATGCGATCGATCTGGTGTCGACCAACCCGGCCACCGCCCTCGGGTTGGCGTCGGTGGCCATCGAGGTCGGTCGGCCGCTGACCGCGTCGCTGCGGCGCGTGCGGCAGTTCGCGGCCGGAACCTCGGAGAAGGGGGCACATGTGGGTGTGGCACTGTGGCGCGACGGGCAGCTGGTGTTCAGCCGGAACGCCTCAGGGGCACCCGCGCTGGCGCACTAGGTGATGTCCATTTCCTGTTGCGCGTTGGCTTAGCTACACAGGGGCTGACGGTCGCAGGGCACACGGGCGTCGGCCCCACGAGCAGGCCTTGACGGCGAGACAACACGACTGCGACTCCGTCGTCACCTCCGGGCGACTGGCCAGAGCGACCCAGTTCTTCGACGCTGCTGAACATCTGGAAGACAACGTGCCCAGCGCATGGGGTGACTTGGACGTCAACGCAGGCATCACCCCCGCTCAAAACGCCAGGTCCACCGATTCCACCCGACAAACGGCGCCATCGGCGGCAGTCAGGCCGCCTGATCTCCTGGTGGTGCGGGTCCGCCGGGTTCACCGGGGTCGTCGGTGGGTTGTGGGACGTCCGATTCGGCGTCGCCGCGGGGATCCGCCTGATCGGTCTCAGCTGATGCCGCCTCGGCGGCAATCGTGTTGTCGCCCGGTGGTTCTGGGACGCCCGGTGGTTCTGGGTCGTCTGGTGGGCGCAGGAGTCGTTCGGGTCGGTGGTAGTTGTTGATTCGGGCTTGGCCGGTGTCCAGTGGCGGTGGTGGGGTCCATTCGACTTCGCAGTGGTCGTTCATCTGGGTGGTCCAGCCACCGTGGTCATTGACATCGCGGTTGTCGGGCCCGCACGCGAGGCCGAGTTCGTCGACGTTGGTGTTACCACCCTTGGCGAAGTCGGCCTCCACATGATGACCCTGACAACCGTAAGCCCCCACAGTGCAGCCCGGTTTGGTGCACCCACCGTCGCGGGCGATCAGCATGATCCGCTGCGCCGCCGACGCGACCCGCTTGGTGCGGAACAGATCCAACGCTGATCCGGTGGCCCGGTCGAACACGGCCAGGTAGTGGTTCGCGTGCCCGGCCATCCGGATCACCTCGGCGATCGGAACCACGGTGCCGCCACCGGTGACACCGACCCCGGCGCGCGATTCCAGGTCTTGGAGGGTGGTGCGGATGATCACCGACACCGGCAACCCGTTGAGCTGCCCCAACTGTCCGCTCATCAGTGCGATACGCCCGCCGGCGAGGAGCGCGTCGTGTTGGCGCTGGGCCAGGCTGCGCTGATCGTGGTGGATCTGGGCCTGTGACGGCGTGCCTGAGGTACACGGCTCAGGATCGTCGGGATTACACATCCCGGGGGCGGCGAACTTGGCGAAGATCGGCTCCCACACCGCCCAGGCTTCCGGGGTCAGCGTCGCCGACACGTCGACCATGCCGTCCTCGCGCTGTTTGTGTTTGGTGACCGCGCGCTTGCGGGCGCGTTCGCGCTCGTCGGGTTCGGGTCCGTCCTGATCGAGCAGGAACAAGGTCCGGTCCGCGGAGTCTTTGAGTTCTTTGGGGCCGTTGCCGACGGCGGTGCGGACCAGGTCGACCTCGATGCGCTCCCGCGTCGCGGTGTCCACGAAGCCGGGCAACTTGGCCATGGCTTTGCGGATCACCTCGACATGCTCGGCGTTGATCAGCCCGTGGGCTTGGGCGGCCGCAGTCGCGGGCAGCACCGGCGGCAACGCTTCTCCGGTCATGGCTTGGCGTGGCGCCAACACCGCGGCCTCGGTGAGCCGGCGATGCGCCTCGCTGGTCGAGATCCGCCAACGGACTGCCAGGACCTCTTTCCAGGATTTGGCACCCATCTGGGGCGGGGTCGTCTCGGCCTGCAACCGCGCCAACAACCGGTAACTCAACGCGGGCAGTCGACACCCCACAGTTTCGAGCTCATCAAGAGCCGCCACCAACTCCGTACGGGTGCACAGGTCGGCCTCGCAGGCGGCCACCTCGTCCACCGTGGCCCGCAACGCGGTGACCGCGGCGTGCAGGGCATCCCTCGACATGACTCGAACATACATTCGACAACCGACAAGAATTGCCCGCTGGCGCTCGTCATGTCTCAGGACATGGGTGCTGCTGCTCGCGGTGTCCCTGGGGTACCAGGTATCCACGTTCTGCGGCGGCGCACTCGAACTTCCACCGCGAAACGTGGATAGCTGTGACAGATGGTGATTGCGGGGCGGCGGGGCTCGAACCCGCCACCACCGGATTATCAGTCCGGGGCTCTAGCCGAGCCTGCCGCTATCGGGCCGATGTGCCCGCAGGCTCCACGTGGATGAATGTCTCGGTGTGTGGCAGCGCGGCGTCGATGTCATCCTCGAGCCGGTCGGCCAGGTCGTGTGCCGCCTGCACGGTCCATTCCCCGGGGACGGTGACGACCACGAAAACCAGGCGCTGCCGGCCGGATTCGACCGTGCGCAGCGGTGCGAACTCGATCGGGTACTCACTGCGGTACCGGTCGAGGACGGCGTTCACCGCGGCGTGATCCTGCTCGGGAAGGGCGGCGCTGAGCAGACTGCTCATCGATCCGCGCAACAACCGGTACCCGGTCCAGAGAATGTTGACCCCGACCGCCAGCGCCACGATGGGATCGAGTGGATACCAATCCGTCAGTGCGACAAGGGAGATGCCGACGATCACGCCGGCAGAAGTCCACACGTCGGTCATCAGGTGCTTGCCGTCGGCGACGAGGGTGACCGAGCGGTGCCGTCGGCCCATCCGCAGTAGTGTGACCCCGACGACGAGGTTGACCCCTGCCGCGGCGGTGGACAGGGCCAGACCGACGCCGGGCTGGACGAGCGGAGCGGGGCTCATCAGGCGTTCGACCGCGCTCCAGATGATCGCCGTGGCGGCCACGAAGATCATCGCTCCCTCGACAAGGGCCGAGAGGTACTCCGCCTTGCCGTGACCGAAGTGGTGGTCGGCGTCGCGCGGGCGGGCCGCCACCCGCAGCGCCCACAGCGCCACCACGGCCGCGACCAGATTGACCCCGGATTCCAGGGCGTCGGAGAGGAACCCGACCGAACCGGTGATCACGGCGGCGCCGGCTTTCAGCGCCATGGTCACGATCGCCGCGGCCAGGCTCAACAGCATGAACCGTGACAGCAGACGATGCTCCTGCTGCCTGGACAATGGAGTCGTCATGACCGGCTCGTCCGATCTGTCGGGGCGCTTCCACGCCGGAGCGCCCGCAGCGCCAGCTTGCGGAGCTCATCGAACCACAGCACCGTCGAGGCCATCGCGACCGCCACCGCCCAATGCGCCAGGTCCATCGACACCGTGCCGAAAGCGGTTTGTAACAGCGGTAATTGGACCACCGCGATCTGCAGCGCCACACCCAGGCCCACGGACGCCCACAGCCAGCCGTTGCTGAACAGGTGGCGGAATGCGCTGGTGGTCTCCGACCGGGAGTTGAAGGCGTTGAAGAACTGGGCGAACACCAGCGTGGTGAACCCGGCGGTGCGCGCCACGTCCAGCGAGTCCGATCCCTCGACCAGACCGCCCGGCAGGAAGATGTCCATCGTCAACAGCGTGGCGAAACCCATGACCAGGCCGATGAACACGATGCCCCGCCACATTTCGCGATCGATGAGTCGATCGGTCGGCCGCCGAGGAGGCCGGGACATCACGTCGTCGATCTCAGGGTCCACGCCCATCGCGAGGGCGGGACCGGAGTCGGTGACGAGATTGATCCACAGGATCTGGGTGGCCAGCAGTGGCACGACGATGGCCTCCCCCGATGTGGTGGTGATCCCGATGAAGCCGGCGAACACCACGCCGAAGAACACGGTGAAGACCTCGCCCATGTTCGACGACAGCAGGTAGCGCAGGAACTTCTTGATGTTGTCGAAGATGGCCCGGCCCTGGCGGACCGCCGCGACGATGGTGGCGAAGTTGTCGTCGGCGAGGATCATCTTCGCGGCTTCCTTGGTCACCTGTGTCCCGGTGATCCCCATCGCCACACCGATGTCGGCGGACTTCAGCGCGGGGGCGTCGTTGACGCCGTCGCCGGTCATCGCCACTACCTCGCCGCGGGCCTGGAGCGCGTCGACGATCTGGAGTTTGTTGCGCGGGGCGACGCGGGCGTAGACGGACGTCGTGGCGGTCACGTCTTGAAGCTGGCCGGGGGAGAGGGTGTCGAGTTCGGCCCCGGTGACCGCCGGGGCCCCGCGCCCGACGATGCCGAGGTCCTCGGCGATGCGCGCCGCGGTGGTGGGGTGATCGCCGGTGATCATCATGACCCGCACCCCCGCCCGGCGGGCCTCGGCGACGGCCTGGGCCACCTCGGGGCGGGGTGGGTCGATGATCCCGGCGACGCCCACGTAGACGAGGTTCTGTTCGTCAGCCACGTCGAGCGGGCCGCAGGTGTCCGGGTCGTCGACCCAGCGGTAGGCGACGCCGAGGGTGCGGAACGCCTGCGCGGACAGCTCTTCGACGTCGGCGGACGCGGCCGCCCGCCGAACGGGATCGAGCGGAACCACCTCGTCGCCGACCTGCACCGCGACGCAGCGCGACAGCAGCACGTCGGGAGCACCCTTGACCACCACCGCGGTGCCCGCGTCGCCGCCGGAGACCAACGTGGACATCATCTTTCGCTCGGACGTGAACGGGATCTCGCCCCGCCGCTCGAACTGCCGGGCACGGTCGACGGTGCCCGCGAGCTTGTGGGCGGCCACCAGGAACGCCGCCTCGGTCGGGTCGCCCTGAATCTGCCACTCCCCGTCGCGCGATGTCAGCTGTGCGTTGTTGGCCAGGCAACCGCCGGCGAGCACCATCCCCGCCTCACGCGTCAGCGCCGGATCGGACAGCTCCCGACCTCCGGCCAGCACGGTGCCCTCGGGGCGGTACCCGGCGCCGGTCAGCTCGACCTCGCCCGAGGCGGTGCGGATGCACTGGATCGTCATCTCGTTCTTGGTCAGTGTGCCGGTCTTGTCCGACGCGATGACGGTGGCCGAACCCAGGGTCTCCACCGAGTGCAGCTTCTTGACCACAGCGTTGCGCCGGGCCAGCTGCTGCACCCCGATGGCCAGGACGACGGACAAGATGGCGGGCAGCCCCTCGGGGACCGCCGCGACCGCGAGCGACACGCCCAGCAGCAAGACGGTGACCAGATGACCGAATGTGGAGATCTCGTTGACCAGCGCCGTGACGATCATGACCACCACGGCAATGACGATGACCGTGAGGCCCAGCAGCCTGCTGACGGCCGCGATCTCCTTCTGCAGGGGGCTGGGGTCCTCCCTGGTGGCCTCCAGCATCTCGGCGATCGAACCGACCTCGGTGTCCATCCCGGTGGCGGTGACAACCGCGCGGCCCACTCCCTGGACCACCGAGGTGCCGCGGAACACCATGTCCTTGCGGTCGCCGAGCGGAAGGTGGTCCGGCAACGTGGCGGCGGTCTTCGTCACCGGCTCGCTCTCGCCGGTCAGTGACGCCTCGGACAGGCGCAGCGCGGCCGCCGTCAGCAGCCGGGCATCGGCACCGACGGCGTCGCCCTCGTTCAGCACCAGGATGTCGCCGCACACCAGTTCGCGCGACGGCACCGTACGCAGTTGACCCTCCCGCAGCACCGTCGAGGTCGCAGCGGTCATCGACTGCAGCGCTTTGACAGCCGCTTCGGCCCTACTCTCCTGGACGAACCCGAGGGCGCCGTTGAGCGCGACGATCGCGGAGATGACCAGTGCGTCGATCGGTGCGCCGGTCGCCCCCTCGGCCAGCCAGGCCGCCGTGGAGATCGCGACCGCGACGAGCAACAGGTAGATCAGCGGATCCTGGAATTGACGAACGACCTTCCGCCACATCGGCACCGGCGCCTTGGCCCGCAATTCGTTGGGGCCGTCGCGCTGTAGGCGACGTTCCGCCTCCGCGGACAAGAGGCCCGTCGCAGGATCGACCGCCAGATGGCGGGCGACCTCGGCGCCGTCCCGTGTCGACGGATCGCGCGCCGCGTCAACAGTCACTTCCACCCGACCGATGATGCTCCGGGCGACGGCACCGAGCCAACACCGACATGATCACCGTGGAGCGGGGTGCGTCTCGTACATCCGCAACGCGACGACGAGGCCGGAAGCAGCGGTCAGTGCGGCGACCGTCCAGACGGCGGCGCGGACACCGAGGACGTCGGCGACGACGCCGGCAACCAGCGCGCCGACCGCGAAGCCGCCGTCGCGCCACAACCGGTACGTCCCCACCGCACGGGCGCGCCACGCCGGATGCGCAACGTCGCCGATCGCAGCCAGCAGAGTCGGATAGACCAGGGCGGTCCCGGCCCCCAGCGCGACTGCGGCGACAGCCCACACGGCGAAGTCGTCGCCGTAGGCGATCATCGCCAAAGCGATTGCCTGCAGCCACATTCCACCGGCGATCATCCACTTGCGGCCCCATCGGTCCGACAATGCCCCGGTGACCAGCTGGCCGACACCCCACACCGCGGGATACAGCGCGGCGAGCACCCCGATGCGCCCCACCGACAGCCCGGCACTCGCGAACAGGATCGGGAACAGGCCCCACGCCAGACCGTCGTTGAGGTTGTTCACCAGGCCGGCCTGGCTGGCCGCGGACAGCGCCCGTTCACGAAAGCTGTTCTGAAGGAACACTTCCCGGTTGGTGAGTTGATCGTGCAGGTGATCGTGGCGACCGTCGGCCCTGGCGACGTGGGTGGCCGCCTCCAGTCGGGCGTGTCCGTGGGTCTCGCGCACGAACACCGCCGACAGGCCCAGCCCGAGGGCTGCGAAGGCGAGACCCAGGAGAAAGGGTGCGGGTCGCAGGCCGTAGGCCTCGGCGAGGTAGCCGGTGGCGAGGGCGGTGACCGCGACGGCTCCGTAGCCGGCGGCCTCGTTGAGGCCCATCGCGAAGCCCCTGCGGGCCGGACCCACCAGATCGATCTTCATCACCACGGTGGTCGACCACGTCAATCCCTGGCTGACGCCGAGAAGCACATTGGCGGCGAGCACCCAGGACCATGACGGCGCCCAGATCAGCAGCAGCGGCACCGGAACCGCAACCACCCAGCCGGCCACCAGCACCGGTTTGCGACCGAAACGATCCGACAACGTGCCTGCGAAATAGTTGGTGGCCGCCTTGGCCAGGCCGAACACCAGGATGAACGACAGCCCGGCGGTGTAGGCGCGCAGACCGAACTCCTGCTCACCGAGAAGTGGCAGCACCGTGCGCTCCTGGCCCAGCATGCCGCCGACGAGAGCGTTGACCACCACCAGCAAGGTGAACTGTGCGGCGTTGTACCCCAGGCCCAACTGGATCGGACGACCATCCGTCGAGCGGCCCACATCCACCTCCCGTCCCCGACCTGTCGGTTCGTGCCCTGCCGGACCACTATACCCCCATGGGTATCGCCCGTACGTTCGGAATGGCCCGAGAACAGCGGAGTCCGCGGTTTGCCGGAGCCGGGAATGGGCGGGTCGCTACCCTTCCGGTTGGACGCCCGACCGCCGGCCGGTGCGAAGCCCTACGTGTGGAGAGCTGGACATGAGCAATGCCGACCTGATTGACACCGTCGCGACCGCGGGAGCGGCCATCGAGCAGGCTGTTGCGGTATTCATGCTGCATCCGGAAACCTATGGCGGAAGCATCGCCGCCGGCTACCAGAACCCGTTGGCCGGGTATGTCGCCGGCCGGGGCGGGGTTCTGGGTGAGGCCACCGGCGCCACGGTCAGCGCGGTGTTCGCGGTGTTCGAGCCGGTGGGCTTGGCGGCAATGTGGGACGAGGGCGTCGCGGTACACGGTGCCGCCCGGGCATCGGAGATCTACTGGGACCAGACCGCCGAGTTCGGCCGCAAGTACCTGTCCGGCGCCGAGGGGCTGGATCGGATCGCTGGCCTGGGGGAGAAGCTCATTGCGTCGACGCCGATCACGGCCCTGCCGTTGTTCGCGGGCTGGCGGGCGATGCCGTTGGCCGAGGATGCCCCTGCCCGCGCGCTGCAGGTGATGTTCGTGCTGCGGGAGTTGCGCGCCGGGCTGCACTTCAATGCGTTGTCCCTCTCGGGCCTCACTCCGGTCGAGGCGCACATGCTCAACAAGGGACCGGGGTACACCGCGATGTTCGGCTGGCCAGAGCCGTTCGCCGACGGCGCGGACAAGAAGGACGGCTACGCAGAGATCGAGCAGGCGACCAACCGGCGCATCGCGGACATCTTCTCGGCCGCGTTGGATCCCGCGGAGGCCGAGGAACTGGCCCGACTGAGCACCGCCGCGCTGGCGTCCCTGAAGGCCAACGTCCCGGCTTGAGCTAACTCCGCCGGGTCGTCGCCGCCGCGCGCACGGCCGCCTGCACTCCGTGCCCGGCGGCGATGATCGGGTCGATCGACCGCAACGTGCGACACAGTACGAAGGCGCCTTCGAGTGCGGTGAGCGTGATCATCGCCAACCTGCGGCACTCCGGCTCGGTGAGGGCGAGCCGGCCGAACCACGCCGCGAGACCCGTGAGCCAACTCTGGAACACTTCGGCGGCTTCGACGCGGAGTCGTTCGTTGGTGCTCGCCACCTCCAGCGCGATCGTCTCGATCGAACAGGCCTCGCTGTAGTCCTGCGCCTCCAGGTCCCGGCCCGCCTTCTCGAACAACTGCGGGATGCCGGTGAGCGGGTCTGTGTCCGCGAGCTGTGCGCCGACGAGTTCGGCGTACCGAATGCCCTCGCGCCGAATGACTTCCACGCTGATGGCTTCCTTGCCGCCGGGGAAGTGGTGGTAGATCGAGCCGAACGGCGCCTGCGCCGCGGCCGATATCTGCTTGAGGCCGGTGGCGGGCATGCCCTGACGCCGGTACAGCTCGGCCGTCGCGTCCAGGATTCGGCTTCGAGTGGACGGATCGGCCATGACATCTCCTTCTTGCGCGTCGTGCGTCGACAGCATATCGTTCGTCCCAGTAGAACGATCTATCTAGGAGGCGAAATGTTCACCGTCGACGTGCCCGCCGGACCGATCGCCTACGACGACACCGGAGGGGACGGGCCGGTCCTGGTGTTCGGTCACGGCCTGCTCATGGACGGGCGGCAGTGGCGCAAGGTTTTACCGCTGCTGCCCGGCTACCGCTGCATCACACCGACCCTGCCGTTGGGTGCGCACACCGTGCCGATGCACGACGATGCGGACCTCACCCAGACCGGTGTCGCCGGCATTCTCGCCGACTTTCTCGACGCCCTCGATCTCGACGACGTGACCCTGGTCCTCAACGATTGGGGCGGAGGGCAATTCGTGATCAGCGAAGGCCGGGACAAGCGTATCGGGAGACTGGTGCTCGTATCCTGCGAGGCATTCGACAACTTCCCGCCCAAGCCCGCCCGCCCTGCCGCGCTGCTGTGTCGATTCCCCGGCGGCGGATGGGTGCTGAGCAGGATGCTCGGGACCCGGCTCTTCCGTCACAGCCGGCGCGCCTACGGAGCACTGGCCAAATCCGGGATTCCGGACGCGATGTTCGACGAGTGGTTCCGTCCTGCCGTGGAGAACGCCGCGATACGCCGCGATCTGGTCAAGTTCGCCACCGGCTCGCCGTCGCGCCGTCGATTGCTCGAATTGTCGGAAAATCTGGCGACTTTCGATCGGCCGGTGCTCGTCGTGTGGGCGCGCGAGGACCGGATGATGCCGTTGCAGCATGCCGACCGGCTGGTCGAACTCTTCTCCGACGCCAGGAAGGTTGTCGTCGACGATTCCTGGACGCTGATCCCCGAGGACCAACCCGAGATCATGGCGCAGCTGCTGCGCGACTTCGTGGGCTGATGCCGCGAGCAGACACAAAATCGCACTGGAGAGGTGCCTTTCACGCGATTCTGTGTCTGCTCGGCAAGCTTCCCGCCAACCGGGGTGCTACAGCGACTTGAGGATCTGGTTCATGGTGTCGATCTCCGTCCGCTGGCTGCTGGCGATTGTCTTGGCCAGCTCGACCACGTCGGGGGACTGGCCGTTCTCTATTTCGTTCTCGGCCATGGTGATCGCACCCTCGTGATGCCGGATCATCTGGGACAGGAACAGCTTGCTGGCCTCCACGCCCTGGGCGTTCTGCAACGCCTGCATGTCGGCGGGCGACATCATTCCCTCCATGCCGGGCATTCCCTCCATGCCGGGCATACCGTCCATGCCGGGCATTCCGGGCATCATCGGCCCGCCGGGCATGTCTCCATGGCCCGGCGGCATGTTGCCGGGCATGCCCCATTCGTCGAGCCATCCCTGCATCTGTGCGATCTCCGGGCCCTGCGCGGCTTTGATCTGCTCCGCCAGGTCGACCACCCGCGGATCGATCCCCTGCTTGGCGATGATCATGTCGCTCATCTCGATCGCCTGCTGGTGGTGCGGAATCATGTGGCGGGTGAACATCATGTCGGCCTGGTTGTGCGACGCCGCGGGGGTCGCGGCCGAGGTCTGAACGGGGGCGGGCGAGGCCGTCGAGCTTGCCTCGTTGCCGGCAGTGTTGCTACACGACGCGATCACGGCCGCGACCGCCACTGCGGCCGCTCCGACCGCCACGGTTCTCTTCTGTCTCACAGCGCTTCCCTTCGTCGTTCTCGGGCGTTCGATCCGACGTCAAGCATTCCCGGAGCGCTTAGAGCACTACTAGTCGTTCGGTGAAGATTCGGTATAGAAACCGCCGAGCCGGGTGACGCCGACCGGCGCGTCGGTCAGTCGTTGGCGTTTCCGGCTTTCCACCGGTCCCACGGGATGTTCCAGTCCCCGAGTCCGTCGGTGCCCGACAGGGTGGGGCCGGTCGTGTTGACGACTTCGACGATGTCGCCGCGCCTGGTGTTGTCGTAGAACCAGCGGGCGTTGGCCGGGCTCACGTTGAGGCATCCGTGGCTGACGTTGGCGACGCCCTGGCTGCCCACCGACCACGGCGCCGAATGCACGTAGATGCCGCTGTAGGACATCTGCGTGGCCCATTCCACCTCGGTGCGATACCCGTCGGGTGAGTTGACGGGAACACCGTAGGTGGACGAGTCCATCACGAGGAAGGAGTAGCGGTCGCCGACGATGTAGGTGCCGTTGTCCGTCGGTGTCTTGGCCTTGCCCATCGAGATGGGCATGGTCTTGACAACCTCTCCGTTGCGTCGAACGGTCAGCATCTTGGTGGCGTCGTCGGCGGTCGCGATGACCTCGTCGCCGATGGTGAAGCGGGTGGACGCGTCGTCCTGGCCGAACAGTCCGTCGCCGAACTCGACACCATAGGCCTTGACCTGGACTTCGACGGTGGTGCCTGGCTTCCAGTATTGCGCTGGGCGCCAACGGACTTCCCGGTTGTTGAGCCAGTAGAAGGCGCCCTCGACGGGCGGGTCCGTGGTCACGGTGACGGCCTGCTGGGCCGCCAGCCGGTTTGTGATGTTCTCGTCGAAGCGGATGGTGATCGGCTGACCGACGCCGACGGTTTCTCCGTCGTTGGGCGCCACGTACGGCATGGTCAGGTTGTCGGGCGAATGGGTTTCGAAGGTGGCGCTGGTGCTGGTCACCCCGCCCAGCCCGAGGGCTTCGGCCTGAAGCGTGTATTGCTTGTTGTAGCCCAGCGGTTCGGCCGACGACCAGGAGGTGCCGTCGGGGCTCAATTGTCCGTCGACCACTACGCCGGCCTCGTTGGTCAGCGAGACCTGCCCGAGAACTCCGTCGCCGGCGGTCACGGTCACCGGCGAATCCACCGGGACACCAATCGCCCCATCGGTCACCGACGCCTGCAGTTTCGGGACCAGTAGATCCGCGTACGGGGTCCCCTTGTCCGTGATGACGTCGGGTGCGGGCGCAGCGGCCGGGGTCGAGGAGCACGCAGCGGCGATCAACAGCACCGCCACGGCGACCGCCGTCGTCCGGAGCCGGTCCGCCGTGACGCGAAGGGATGGGGGACAGGGTGCCTGCGGCATCAGTGCGTCACTCCGTCTCGGGTCGTCGCCGAATCCTGCGGTAAGTAGACCGCTTTCGAGGGGTTTACCCGAATTATCGTCGGCGCCGATCTGGCTTCCCTAGCCCTTTCATGAAGATTCGGTAAAGGTGCACCGACGCCGGGACTCGGGGACGCCTTTACCGAATCTTCGTCAAGCAGCTAGCGCAGCCATACCAGCGGCGGGAAACATACATATCGACGGTCTCCGCTGCCTCGACACGTAAGGAGAGCGCATGGCCGAAACCACGGTGCTCGACGTGCGTGGGCTGCACTGGGCGAGCTCGGAAGCGATCATCGAATCCACGCTGCGGCGGCGGCCGGGCGTGGTCGCGGTGAACGCGAACGCGGCGAATCAGACCGCCACCGTCACCTTCGACCCTGCCCAGACCACGCTGGCACAACTGACGGAGTGGGTCAGGGACTGCGGATTCCACTGCCAGGGCCGCGCGGTGCCCGACCACATCTGTGAACCGATACCGATGCCCGACGCCGCGCCGTCCCCGCACGACATGATGGGGCACGGCGGGCACGGCGCGATGTCCATGGATGCCATGGTCCGCGACATGCGCAACCGGTTCCTCGTCGCGCTGCTCCTGTCGATCCCGATCATGCTGTGGTCCCCGATGGGGCGCGACATGTTCGGATTCGGGGTGCCGGCACCGTTCGGGCTGCGCGACGACGTCTTCGCCCTGATCCTGAGTCTGCCGGTGGTGTTCTACTCGGCCTGGATCTTCTTCGACGGCGCCTACCGTGCGCTGAGGGCGCGCACCCTGGACATGATGGTGCTGGTCGCCGTCGCGGTCGGCGCCGGGTGGCTCTACAGCGTCGGCGTCACGCTCACCGGTGGCGGCGAGGTGTTCTACGAAGCCGCCTCGGTGCTGACCACTTTCGTACTCCTGGGGCACTGGTTCGAGATGCGCGCCCGTGGCGGCGCCAACGACGCCATCCGCGCCCTGCTCGAACTGGCCCCGCCGTTGGCGGTGGTCCAGCGTGACGGTGAACCGGTGGAGGTCCCCACCGCCGAGGTCGCGACCGGTGATCTGCTGCTGATCCGCCCGGGCGCGAAGATCCCGGTCGACGGTTCCGTCGAGCAGGGGCACTCCGAGGTGGACGAGTCGATGGTGACCGGCGAAAGCCTGCCGGTGGCCAAGGATCCCGGCTCCACCGTGATCGGTGCGTCGATCAACACCACCGGCACGCTGCGGGTGCGCGCCACCAAAGTCGGATCCGACACGGCGCTGGCTCAGATCGTGCAGATGGTGCAGGAGGCGCAGAACTCGAAGGCGCCCGGTCAGCGTCTGGCCGACCGGGCCGCGTTCTGGCTCGTCCTCGTCGCACTGCTGGGTGGCACCGCGACCTTTCTGGTGTGGTGGGCGGTCGGCGCCGGCGTCCAGAGCGCGCTGTTGTTCGCCATCACCGTCGTGGTGATCACCTGTCCTGATGCGCTCGGCCTCGCCACGCCCACCGCGATCATGGTGGGCACCGGGCTGGGCGCCAAGCGGGGTGTCCTGTTCAAGAACGCCACCGCGCTGGAGATCTCGGCACGCATCGACACCGTCGTGATGGACAAGACGGGGACGTTGACCAAGGGCGAACCCGAAGTCACCGACGTCGTTGTCGAGGGAATATCCGAGGAGGAGTTTCTGGCGCTGGTCGCTGCGGTGGAGACGGAATCCGAACACCCGCTGGCCGCCGCGATCGTGCGGTACGCCGCCGAGCACGGGGTTACGCCATTGCCGCTGAGCGCATTCCAGAACGTGCCGGGCCAGGGAGCGACCGCCGAGGTGGACGGACGTCACGTCGCCGTCGGCAACCGCAAGCTCATGGTGGACAGGCGTGTCGACTTCGGCGAGTTGATGGACCGACGGGACGAACTGGCCGCGTCCGGTCGTACCGCCGTGCTCGTGGCCGTCGACGGTCGCGGCGTGGGTGTCGTCGCCCTCGCCGACGCGGCACGGGAGACCTCGGCCGCCGCGGTGGCGGCCCTGCATGACCTCGGAGTCGAGGTGGTGATGCTCAGCGGCGACAACGAGGCGACCGCCAAACGTATTGCGGCACAACTCGGTATCGATACCGTCATCGCGGAGGTGCTGCCCGGGGACAAGGCTGCCAACATCGCGGCGCTGCAGCGTGACGGCCGCAGGGTCGCGATGGTCGGCGACGGCGTCAACGACGCACCTGCGCTGGCGCAGGCCGATCTCGGGGTGGCCATCGGGGCGGGCACCGACGTCGCCATCGAGACCGCCGACCTGGTGCTGATGCGGTCCGACCCGCTCGACGTGCCGATCGCGCTCAGGATCGGGCGCGGCACCCTGCGAAAAATGCGGCAGAACCTCGCCTGGGCCGTCGGCTACAACGTGATCGCGCTTCCCATCGCAGCGGGGGTCTTCCAGCCGGCGTTCGGGCTCGTGCTGCGCCCGGAGATCGCCGCGCTGTCCATGTCCGGGTCCAGCTTCATCGTTGCCGTGAACGCCCTGACGCTCAAGCGGCTCAAGCTGCCGGGTACACCCGCTGGGGACGAAGGACCCGGCCGATGAGTGCCGACGCCCCCACCTGGAGTGCGATGAGTCCAGTCGTTGTCACAGAGGCTGCAAGCGCAGCCTGCCTTCACGAGGAGGTGTCGCCATGATGGTTTGGTATGGCGGGCATATGGGTTGGTGGGGATACGCCGCCATGGGAATCGGGATGGTCGTCTTCTGGGCGTTGATCATCGGCGGAATCGTCGTCCTGGTACGCCTGTCGATCGGCGGCACGACAGCGCCGGCGCAGCCGCCGGCGACCGCCGAGCAGATTCTCGCTGCGAGATTCGCCAGAGGTGAGATCGACGAGGCGGAGTACCGCGACCGCCTCGCGGCCCTGCGTGGTTGATCCCTGAACCTCACCGTTGCAGGGCTGCGTCAATGGTCGTGGTGGTCCGCGTCGCCGGCCTGGTGGTGCAACGGTTCGGCGGCCGGAGGCGGGGCCTGTACCGGAACCGGTGGCGCGGGTGTGCCGGTCGAGCCGTGGTGCAACGGCTCCGCGGCCGGCGCCGGAAGCTCGTGATGTCCGCCTTCATGCACGACACTGGGCCGCTCGTGCTCGGCTTCCACGCCGGCCGGCGCGTGATGGCCGCCTTCATGTCCCCCGCTGGGCCCGTGGTGTCCGGCTTCTGCGCCGGCAGGCCCGTGATCGCCGTGCCGTAGCCCCGAAGCCGCTCCCACAGTGGACGCCAGCGCGACGACAGCACCGACGCCGAGAAGGACCATCGCGTTCGCGAACGCCGGTATGGGCTCTCCCTGGTGGCGTCGGTGCCAGACCCAGCCGGCCCCCATCACGACATAGACCTGGAGCAGCAGAGCGCAGAGGTCCGCGGCCTGCACCAGTTCGGCTTCTCCCGCGTGTGGGCCGAACGGCGCGCCCGCAGTCCGGGACACGGCCCACAGCGCGACAGCTCCGATGTTCAGCAGGATTCCGGCGGCGAGCACCTGCGTGGTCGGCCTTGTCAGCACCAGGCCCGCCCAGATCAGTTGGAACAGAGCTATTCCGGCGAAGAAGACGCCTGCGAGCATCCACTCCTGCCAGTGCGCCGGCACGACGGCGAAGTGGATGACGGCCGCGCCGAGTGAGGCCAGCGCGGCAAGCCGAGCCGCCAGCTTGCTGTCGGTTTTCGTCGCTGCCCTGGAGCTCACTCGTCCGATGATGACAGCACCGGCAGGGACAACCACCGGGTGACATCAGATCTCAACCCGACCGAGATTCCGCCGTCACCACCGGCATGAAGCGCATGATGGATGCATGGTCGAACGCACCCGCGACGATGCCGGACGGCCTCGCAACGCCCGTCCCCGTGACGCGCTGGGCCGACTCCTCGCGCCGGGCAGTGAGGGGGTGCCCCGCATCCCGGACGACCTCGCGTTGCCGCCGTCCGACTCCCTCGCCTACGCGCAGGACCTGCTCGACAGGGGCTTGGCGTTCAACGCCCACGAGGTGCTCGAGGCCGCCTGGAAGAGCCGCCCCGCAGAGGAGAGGTCGCTGTGGCAGGGGCTGGCCCAGCTCGCCGTCGGCATCACGCACATTCAGCGCGGCAACCTCGTCGGTGCGTCCAATCTGCTCCAGCGCGGCTCCGGCCGCCTGTCTGAGGTCGGTCGTCCGGCACCGCATTCGGTCGACATCGACGGTCTGATCGGCTGGGCAGCCGGACTGGTCGGCGACCTCGGCCCCGCCGCCGACATTTCGCCGTCACGCCTGCGTCCGACACTCACACGATCTTCAGCGGGGCGGGGATGAGTGGCCGATTTTGCTACGACAGGGCCGCCCGCGGGCAGTCGGCGATGGCCTGGTCGGCAAGCATCTCCTGCTCGACGGGAACGGGATCGGCGATGACGACGGCGTATTCGTCGTCGTCGAGTTGGAAGACCTCCGGTGCGATTTTCACGCAGAACGCGTTGCCTTCGCAGCGATCACGATCGACTCGTACGCGCAAGGACCTCTCCTTTGCTCGGTGCCGTCGCACTGTTTATACAACCGCACTTGTGTAAACTCTAGCCCGTTGTCGGTGTGTTGGCCAGAACGGCGATCCCAGCGGCGCGATCGAATCAGGTGTTGTGTCACAACCACTTTCGCCTACCCGAAACGAAGGTGGCATTCGGGTTCGAAGGAGAACCGGCATGACCGGAGTCGAACGGTGAGCGCACCTTCCCCCGGCGAGCCGCCGGGTCGCCGGCGTGATGTGCTGCGAACCTTGAAGGCTGCGTCCGGCCCCATGAGTATCGGCGCGATCGCCGATGCGCTCGACATACATCCCAACACGGTCCGCTTCCATCTGGACAGGCTGGTCAGCCAGGGGCAGGTGGAGCGCGTCGAGCCGGATCGCCGACGACCGGGCCGCCCGCCGCTGATGTTCCGCGCGATGCCGCAGATGGACCGCGCCGGACCCCGCCACTACCGGCTGCTGGCGGAGATGCTGGCGATGAGTCTCGCCGCCGACGGCGATCCCCCCACCAGGGCACAGGCGGGGGGCCGCGCCTGGGGGCGCGAGTTGAACGTAAGGGCGCCACGCAGGAAACAGTCGGTCGCCGAGGAAGCGGTCGATCGGCTCGTCGAGGTACTCGACGACGTCGGGTTCGTTCCGGAGCGCCTCGGTGCGGGGGATAAGCAACAGATCGGCCTGAGACACTGCCCGTTCCTCGAGCTCGCCGAGACACAGAGCAAGGTCGTGTGCGGTATTCACCTCGGGCTGATGCAGGGAGTCCTCGAACGCCAAGGGGCGCCGGTCACTGTCGACCGACTGGAGCCCTTCGCTCAACCGGACCTGTGCCTGGCTCACCTGACACTGCGGGGCAGACCGCCCCAGGCATGAAAGTGCTTGGGGTGCCGCACCTGTCACGACATCGGTGATCTTCCCGACGATCGTCGGCCGGGCCGGGCCGGATATGGCAGTGTGGGCCGCATGAAGAAGCGGACGCTCGCCGCGCTGGCTCCCACCGCCGCGCTCGCCGGCATGGCGCTGCAGGACCTGCTGCAGAAGGAGCACGCCCTCCGCCACAACTTCCCGGTCATCGCGCGGATGAGGTACCTGCTGGAGTCGATCGGCCCCGAGTTGCGCCAGTACATCATCACCAGCAACGATTCCGAGCGGCCGTTCAGCCGCGACCAGAGGCGCTGGGTGTACACCTCGGCGAAGAAGGAGAACAACTACTTCTCGTTCGGCACCGACAATGACACCGAGAACGCCGCGTACCCGATCATCAAGCAGGCGACATTCTCCGACGTGGTGCCCGCCTCCCCGATCCACGGCCGCGACATCGAGGTGCCGGGCGCGAAGGTGCTCGGCGGACCCCGCGGACGCCGGCACGCCTTCCGTCCGGCATCTGTGGTCAACGTGTCGGCGATGTCGTTCGGCTCGCTCAGCCCCCAGGCGATCGAGGCGATCAACAAGGGCGCCAAGATCGCCGACTTCTGGCACAACACCGGCGAGGGCGGCCTGTCGGAC
Organism: Mycolicibacterium austroafricanum; assembly: GCF_000612725.1. Lineage (GTDB taxonomy): Bacteria > Actinomycetota > Actinomycetes > Mycobacteriales > Mycobacteriaceae > Mycobacterium > Mycobacterium austroafricanum. The sequence continues at coordinate 81,004 of NZ_HG964461.1, read as the reverse complement.
CACCACCGTCAGGGCGGCGACCTGGTGTACCAGATCGGCACCGGCTACTTCGGCTGCCGCGACGAGCACGGCAACTTCGACCTGGACCGCCTGGTCGACGTCGTCGGCTCCGGCCCGGTGCGCGCCATCGAGATCAAGCTGAGCCAGGGCGCCAAACCGGGTCTGGGCGGGCACCTTCCGGGCGCGAAGGTGAACGCGGAGATCGCCCGCATCCGCGGCGTCGAGCAGGGCAAGGACGTCGCGAGCCCCTCCCGGCACACCGCGTTCCGCGACGTCGACGAGATGCTCGACCTGGTGGAACGGATCGCGGACGCCACCGGCCTGCCCGTCGGCATCAAGTCCGCGGTGGGGGAGTTGGACTTCTGGCAGACGCTGGCCGACCGGATGGACGACGACGGTCAGCGCGGGGTGGACTTCATCACGATCGACGGAGGAGAGGGCGGCACAGGTGCTGCGCCGCTGGTCTTCGCCGACCACGTGTCGTTCCCGTTCCGGATGGGCTTCGCCCGGGTCTACGGGCTGTTCGCCGAGCGCGGCCTGACCGACCGTGTCACGTGGATCGGGTCGGCCAAGCTCGGCCTGCCCGCCAACGCGATCGTGGCCTTCGCTCTAGGGGTGGACCTGATCAACGTGGCGCGGGAGGCGATGTTCGCGATCGGCTGCATCCAGGCCCAGAAGTGCCACACCGATCGCTGCCCGACCGGCGTCGCCACACAGAACGAGTGGCTCGCGCGCGGGCTGGATCCGGAACAGAAGTCACACCGACTGGCCAACTACGTCATGACCCTGCGGCGCGACCTGTTGAAGGTTTCGGAGGCGGCCGGCGTGCGCCACCCGGCCATGCTGAGCCCGAAGCACGTGGAGATTCTCGATGGCGACCGCGGTCACCGGCCGCTCGCCGATGTGTACGGCTACCAGGAATGGTGGGGCACCCCGGGCCCGGAGATCGTCGACGAGATCGACGCGTACATGCGCCGTTACGACGACCTACCCGGCACGCACGAGGTCGTCGAGCATGAACCGCTGAAGGTGGCGGCGGAGCCGAACCAGGCGACGGAATGAGAGGTCGTCGACGATGAGTGCAGGCGAGGAAGAACCGGACTATCGCTTCACGTTGGCCAACGAGCGGACCTTCCTGGCGTGGATCCGCACAGCGCTGGCGCTGATCGCCGGTGGGATCGCCGTCGTGCAGTTCGTGCCGTCCTTCGGCATTCCCGGTGTGCGGCACGGCCTCAGCGTGGCGCTGACCGCCGGCGGCGGGGTGCTTGCCGCGTTGGCAGTGCGGCGCTGGCAGCGCGTCCAGGCCGCGATGCGCCGCGACGAGGATCTGCCTCCCACTCACGTTCCGTTGCTGCTCGGCGGCGCGATCTTCGTGGTCACCATGGTGGTGCTGGTGGTGCTGCTCGTCTGGCCGCCGTCCGGGCAGTGAGATGCCACGCCGCGAACCCACCAAGCCGGGTCTGCCCGCAGAGCGCACCCTGTTGTCCTGGGAGAGAAGCTCTTTCGGCTTCCTGGTAGGCGGTGCGCTGGTGCTGCTGCGGCAACACGGACCACTCGGGCAATGGCGGGCAGTGTTGGCGATCACCGCGGCGCTGCTCGCGCTGCTGGTCCTCGCGCTGGGCTACCGACGCTCGCGGCAGATCACGGACAGCCCGGTCATCGCGGGCCGGATAATCACATCAGCCCCGCACACGGAGGTACTGGTGATCGGCGCCGCGACGCTGGGCTTCGCGACAGTGGTCGTCGCGGCACTGCTGTTCGCCCTGTGACGTTGGGCTGCTGAGTCCTGTCAGCGGAAGCGGAGGTTCACCGTCGCCAGGCCGAAGATCTTCTTGCCTGCCGACTTCGCCCCGACGATGACCACGCCGGAGCGGGTCTCGGGATCCAGGGACTTGATCTTGCCGCTGTACTCGATGTCGGCGCCTTCCTTGGCCGACACGACCGCGGGCTGGGAGAGCCGCACCGTGTAGCGGGTGACCGCGCCGGGGTCACCCGACCACGCCGAGACGAACCCTGCACCCAGGCCCATCGTGAGCATCCCGTGGGCGATCACGTCGGGCAGCCCCGCAAGCTTGGCGATGTCCTCGTCCCAGTGGATCGGGTTGGCGTCGCCGGCGACCCCGGCGTAGTTCACCAGATCGCCGCGGGACAACCGGGTGTGATGGGCCGGCAGTGCGTCGCCGACCTTCACATCGTCGAAGGACGCGGTACCGGGCGTGCGGGTCAGCGTGCCCTCGGAGATCCGGATCTCGTGCCCGGGACGCACCGTCTTCTCGTAGTCGGCGTCGGATCCTCCGATGTCGAGGATGTTCATGTCGTGCATCATCGCGTTCTGCACGGCCACCTTGACGCCCGCGTCGATGTCCTCGGCGGTGACACCGACGACGGTGGTGTGCAGGGTGTGCACCCGCTCGCCGTGGGTGTCGGTGAAGGTGTTGGTGACGGTGATGAAGTCCCGGCCGGCGGTCCGGCGCACCGAGGTCAGTTCGACGTCGATGACCAACTCGTCGCCGGCGACGATCGGGCGGTGCTGCTCGAACACCTCCTCGGTCTGCAGATAGGTGTCGTAGCCGACGACGATCTCTTCGAACATGCGGCGATTGCACTGCATACCCGGCGCGGACGTGAACGTCAGCGGCGCGACCACGTCCGAATACCCCAGCTCGGCCGCGGCGGCAACGTCCCAGTGCGCGGGGTGATAGTCCTGCACCGCGCGGGCGTACTCACGGACCTTCTCACGGCCGACGAGGTAGGTGCCTGCCATCTGGTAGTGGTGGCCGACCCGTGCTTCGAGGGGCGACGTCTGTGCTGTTGCAGTCATAGGTGAGCTCAACTCTTCCGCCGGCTGGTCATGGAGGCCGACCACAGCACACTAACGCGCGGAGGTCGGGCGGCCACAAGCCGAAGCGGGCACCCCTTGCGGCCCTCAGACGGTGAAACCGCCGTCGACGTTCAGGTGCGCACCGGTGATGTACCCCGACTCCGGGCCCGCAAGGAAGCTCACCAGGGAGGCGACATCGCTGGTGTGTCCGTAGCGGCCCTGCGCGACCACCTGCTTCAGGCTCTCGGCGAAGGCACCGTCGTCGGGATTGGCATCGGTGTCGATCGGGCCCGGTTGAACGTTGTTGACGGTGATGCCGCGGGGTCCGAGGTCGCGGGCCAGTCCCCGTGTGAACGAGGACACCGCGCCCTTGGTCATGCCGTACACCGACAGTCCGGGGCCGGGTATCCGGTCGGCGTTGATGCTGCCGATGTTGATGATCCGCGCGCCCTCGCTCAGGTACCTGATCGCGCTGCGCACCGCCCAGTACACGCCGCCGATGTTGATCGCGACAAGCCGATCGAACTCCTCAGCCGGGAAGTCGTCGATCGGTGCGATGTGCGCGACGGCCGAGTTGTTCACCAGGATGTCCAGGCCGCCGAGTTCGGCGACGGTCTGCTCGACGGCGTCCGCAACCTGTGTCGGGTCGGCGGAATCGGCCCTGATCGCCACCGCTTCACCTCCGCTCGCGGCCACTTCGGCGACGACCTTCTCCGCGTGCGCCGCCGACGCGGCGTAGGTGAAGGCCACGGCGGCGCCGTCGGCGGCGAGTCGCCGCACGATCTCCGCGCCGATTCCGCGCGACCCTCCGGTGACCAGTGCTCGTTTTCCGGCAAGTGGTGCTGTGCTCATCAGTGGACCTCCCACATAATTTCGAACCGGAGTGTTACTTAGTATGCTCAGCTCAAGCGGCGGATCGCCGGCGGCATTCCCGACGTGACCGGCATCACAGAAAGGAGGCGTGGCACATGGCAGTCGGGAGGCCGCGCGAATTCGACCCCGAGTCCGTCGAGCAGGAAGCGATGAAGCTGTTCTGGGAACGCGGCTTCGACGGCGTGTCCATCTCGGACATCACGGCGGCGACGGGCGTCAACCGGCGCAGCATCTATGCCGAGTTCGGGTCCAAGGAGAAGCTCTTCGAACGGGCCACGCTGCGCTACCTCGCCGGACCGGGCGGCTACCTCACCGAAGCGCTGACCCAACCGACGGCCCGCGCCGCCGCCGAGGCGATGGTGCACGGCGCGGCGGACACGGTGAGCGGGGATCCGCACGGTTGCCTGACGGTCGGGAATGCCCCGGGGCTGTCCGAGTTACGTGAATCCACCGTGCAGCGGATCGCCGAACGGTTCGATGCGGCGGTGGCCGACGGCGAACTGCCGGCCGTGGACACCATGGTGCTGGCGCGCTGGATCGCCGCCGTCTGCCAGGGCCTCGCCGTCCAGGCCCGCAGCGGGGCCGGCCGCGCCGAGCTGCACGCCGTGGCGGATCTCGCCCTGGCGGGTTGGCCGAAGCCACCCCACCGAGCGGTGGTGTGAGATGGAGGCATGACTGCAACGCTCGTCGCGAAGAACGTGGCAGGCGGGTTCGCCCATCGCACGCTCTTCGAAGGTGTCGACCTGACCGTCGCCCCGGGCGACGTGGTCGGTGTCGTCGGCGCCAACGGCGCGGGCAAGAGCACGCTGCTGCGGATCCTGGCCGGCGAGCTGGAGCCCCTCGACGGATCGGTCGCCGTGGCACCGGCCGACGCGTTCGTCGGGTGGTTGCCCCAGGAGCACGAACGCGTCCCCGGGGAGACGGTCGCCGCCTACGTCGCCCGCCGTACCGGGTGCGCCGAAGCCACCCGCGCCATGGACGCTGCCGCCGCGACCCTGGACGACGCGGGTTACGGGGCCGACGCCTACTCCGCCGCCCTGGACCACTGGCTGGCCACCGGCGCCGCGGACCTCGACGAGCGGTTGCCGGCCGTGCTCGCCGACCTCGGCTTGGACTCCGATGCGGTGCGGCCGGATTCGACGCCGATGACGGCGCTATCGGGCGGGCAGGCCGCGCGGGTGGGGCTGGCCGCCCTGCTGCTGTCGCGGTTCGACATCGTCCTGCTCGACGAGCCGACCAACGACCTCGACCTCGACGGGCTGGCCCGGTTGGAGCGCTTCGTCTCCGAGCTTCGCGGTGGGGTGGTGCTGGTCAGCCACGACCGGGAGTTCCTGGCCCGCACCGTGACTCGCGTGCTGGAACTGGACTTGGCGCAGAACACCACCACCGTGTTCGGCGGCGGGTATGAGAGCTATCTCGAAGAACGCGCGGTCAACCGCCGGCATCGGCGCGAGCAGTACGAGGAGTTCGCCGACAAGAAGGCCGACCTGGTGGCACGCGCTCGCGTGCAACGGGAATGGTCCAGCCAGGGGACTCGCAACGCGATCCGCAAGGCTCCCGACAACGACAAGATCCGTCGGCGGGCGGCCACCGAGTCCAGCGAGAAGCAGGCGCAGAAGGTGCGCCAGATGGAGAGCCGGATCGCGCGGCTGGAGGAAGTCGAGGAGCCCCGAAAGGAGTGGACGCTGCAGTTCACCATCGGGGAGGCGCCGCGGTCGAGTGCGGTGGTCGCGACGCTCGACAACGCCGTTGTGCGCCAAGGCGATTTCGTGTTGGGCCCGGTGGCGTTACAGGTGGACGCCGGCGAGCGGATCGGAATCACCGGGCCCAACGGCGCGGGGAAATCGACCCTGTTGCGGTTGCTGTTGGGTCGCCTGCTGCCCGACGAGGGCCGTGCGAGCATGGGGGCGAGCGTCGAGATCGGTGAAATCGACCAGGCCCGTGCCTATTTCACCGGCCCCGAACGGCTTCTCGACCGCTTTGAGCAGCGGGTGCCGGAATGGCCGACCGCCGACGTGCGAACGCTGTTGGCGAAGTTCGGTCTCGGTGCCGACCATGTGGAGCGTGCCGTCGACGAGCTCTCGCCCGGCGAGCGCACGCGCGCCGGGCTGGCGCTGCTGCAGGCCTGCGGCACCAATGTGCTGGTGCTCGACGAGCCGACCAACCACCTCGACCTGCCCGCCATCGAGCAACTCGAACAGGCCCTCGAAAGCTATGACGGTGCGCTGCTGCTGGTGACCCATGACCGCAGGATGTTGCAGAACGTCCGGTTGGACCGGTCGTGGCGGGTCGAAAACGGTCAGGTCACCGAGCTGTAGCCGCGGGCCCGGCTTTCCCGCGGAACAGCATTCCTGGCTGCGACTCAACCCCTCGGCACAGCCGTGGCTTCACGCTCGCGGGTACGACCCCGGGCCTACTCGGCTTTTTCGACGAGGAAGACGGGGATCTGTCGCGAGGTCTTGGTCTGGTACTCGGCGTACGGCGGGTACGCCGCGACCGCCAGCTCCCACCAGTGCTGCCGTTCGTCACCGTCGAGCTCGCGGGCCACACCCTCGGTGACCTCGTCGCCGTCCTGCACGGTCACCGCCGGGTTGGCCTTGACGTTGAAGTACCAACTCGGGTGCCTCGGGTCGCCGCCCTTGGACGCGACCATCGCGTAGCGGCCGTTCTCCTCGACGCGCATCAGCGGCACGTACCGCTTCTTGCCGGACTGCGCACCCGTCGTGGTGAACAGGACGACCGGCCGGTCGAGTATCTCGACGCCGTCGGTGGTGCCCTGCTCCAGGATGCGTTGGGTCTGGTCGCGGACCCAGTCGGTGGGACTCAACTCTGCTTGCTCGCTCACCCTGCCTCCAACTGTTACGAGCCGACCAGGTATTCCAGGTCAGGCGTTCTGCTTCTCGAACGGCACCGGATCCGCCGCCTCCTCCGTGCCGGGCGTGACGGTGCCGCCGATCGGACAACGTGCGGTCTCGGGCACCTTGATCAGCGCGATGGCGCCGATGACGCACGCGCCCATCATGTAGTACGCCGGGAACAGCAGGTCGCCGGTTTCGCCGGTGAGCCACTGATTGATCGCCGGCGCGGTGCCGCCGAACAGCGACGTCGACACGTTGTAGGCGATGGCGAATCCGGCGTAGCGCACCTGGGTGGGGAACATCGCCGGGAACGTCGCCGAGATCGTCGCCAGCTGTGGCACGTAAAGCAGGCCGAGGACGGCGAAGCCGATCACCGCACCCCACAGGTTGGTGCCCATCAACAGGAACATCGGCACGCCGGCGACGAACAGGCCGATCAACGAGAACCACCACAGCGGTTTCCGTCCCACCCGATCGCTGAGCAGCCCGGCGAACGGGACGAAGACCATCATCGACAGCATGCCGATCACGGGCACGATCAGCGACTGGTCCGGTGACAGCCCGATCCTGTTCTCCAGGTACGTCGGCATGTAGGACAGCAGGGTGTAGTTCACGACGTTCAGCGCGACCACCAGTCCGCCGAGCTGCAGGATCGGTCGCCAGTACCGGCCCAGCAGGTCGCGGAACTGGGTGGTGGTCTCCGGTTCCGTCCCACCCTTCGCTTCGAGCTCCCGGAACACCGGGGTGTCCTCCAGCCGCGATCGCAGATAGAGACCGATCAGGCCGAGCGGCGCGGCCACCAGGAACGGCAGCCGCCAGCCCCACGCGTGCATCTGCTCGTCGCCCAGAACCAGCGAGCAACCCAGCATCAGCAACGCGCCCAGCGAGAACCCGCCGAGGGTGCCGAACTCGAGGAAACTGCCGAGCAGCCCGCGGCGCCTGTTCGGCGCGTACTCGGCCATGAACGTCGCGGCGCCGCCGTACTCACCGCCGGTCGAGAAGCCCTGGATCATCCGGAGCAGCACCAGCAGGAACGGCGCCCACATGCCGATCATGTCGTAGGTGGGCACCAGGGCCACGCAGAACGTGGCGCCGGCCATCAGCACGATGGTGATGGCCAGCACCCGCTTGCGGCCCAGACGGTCACCGAGCGGCCCCCAGACGAATCCGCCGAGCGGACGGACCAGGAACGAGACGGCGAACGTCATCAAGGCCAGCAGCGTCGCGTTCGCGGCGTCCCCGGGGAAGATCGCCGCGGAGATGTAGGAGACCCCGTAGGCGTAGATCCCGTAGTCGAACCATTCGGTCGCGTTGCCGATCGCCGATGCGGAGATGGCTTTCTTCAGGACTCCCGGCGGTGGGTCTTCGTGGGTGGTGGGCATACCCACGTTTCTGCTCACTATTTGCGGGATCTAAACGTCCCGGATGTCATCGCTCGCCGGTGGCGTCTCTTTCCGGGGCGGGATCTTCCCCGTTGGCCTCGGTCGCGACCTCGGACAACTCCGGTTCCAGCGCGACGCTCCACGACCGCTGATGTGGGCTGCGGCTCGATTGCTGATCTGCGGCGGGCCGGAGTGCCACCACGTTTCCCACGGCTCGTCGCAGCCCGGGCGGGCCTTCCACCCGCAGGAAGTCGCTGATCCGGCCGGCGCGGTATCGGAGTGGCGAGCCGGCCAGCTCGCCCATGACGACGCCGGCCCCGATCGCGAGCGCGGTGGCCGCGGCGGCCAGCGCCTGTGCCATGCCCGCGGCGAAATCCCGCTCCACGGCGAAGTAGAAGACCGCACGGAAGACGGCCATGCCCGGCAGCATCGGGGTGATCCCCGCGGTCGCCGTGACCAGCGCGGGCGCCTGTCGCCGGATCGAGATCAAGGTGGCCAGCAGGCCCACACCCACCGCTGCGGTGCCGGTCGCGACGACCTGGCCGACCCCGGCGCGGCCGAGGCCGATCAACACGGCTTCGGCCAGGCCGGCAGCGACTCCGGCGGTGAGCACGGATCGCCATTTGGCGTAGCTGGCGATGACAAGGCAGGCACCCGCCAGCGCCGCGCCGGAGACAGCGACGACGATCTGTCTGGGCGTGGTGGGCACCACGAAATACTCCGTCGCGTCGACGCGCAGCTGGATCTGGATCCCGGCCAGGGCGGCGATCTGCAGGCCGGCCAGGATACCCACCACGATGCCAAGCGTCAGGAACAGCACGTCACCGAGCCGGGCCACCGCGGTGAGCATGTAGCCGGTCAGCGCGTCCTGCACCGAGCCCACCAGGGTCATCCCGGCCAGCAGCATCACGATCCCGGTGGCGACCAGCGTGGTCGGCCCCTGCCCGGCGAACAGAAAGGCGGCGACGGCGACCAGCGTCGCGATCGAAGCCCCCGCCGCCTGCTGAAAGAACAATGGTGTGCCGACGCGGTTCAACAACCGGCCGCTGCGGTCGATCAGGACTGAGGTTCCCGCGGCCAGGATGCAGGTCAGCCAGGTGCCACCGAGCAACATCGCGATGCCGAGGGCGAAGCCGGCCCATCCTGCGGTCGCGATCCAGCGCGGGTAGGGGTGCGGTTGTTCGCTCAACTCGTCCATCGCCTCGTGCGCCTCGTCCACCGACACCCCGCCGGAGGTGATCCGCCGGACCAACCGGTCAAGGTCGGCGAGCCGCGTGTAGTCGGTCGAGCGCGCCTGCACTGCCCGCACGATGGTGACCGGAGGGCTGTCCGCCGTGGGCAGCGCCGACACGAAGATGGTGGTGACGAAGACGTCGACCACGCAGTCGGTGAGCTGGTAGGCCTGCGCCACGTCCTGAGCGGTCGCGACGACGTCCGCGGTGCCCGAGCCGGATGACAGCATCACCTCGGCGAGCCGGATGGTCAGATCGAGAACCTTGCGGGTGTGCCGTTCGCTCAGCCCGCCGGAAGTGCGCCGGCGCTGCCCGGCGCCCGACGCGGGATCGCGGCGCCCCTTCAGCGCGAAGTGCAACGCGCGCCGGCGTCGAGCCATGCCGTCTGACCGATCCGAACCCATCACTGCACACGATACTGAGTCACCCCGCGCAATCGGCCGCTCCTCGGCCGTCGGTCACCCGCAGCAGGAGATCGCATGCAGGGCAGCATGATTCGGTGTACAGCTTGGGCCGCGGCGGTGGTCCGGAATCGGTGACTGGCACTTGTTCGGCAGCACCGCTAAGTTTCCTCAGGTGACGTTCTCAGCTGCAGGTGTAATCGCGCGCTGGATCACCCCGTGTCTGGCCGTGGCGGCGGTGGCCGCCACCGGGGTGGTCGCCGAACCCGGGCCCGTCCCGACCGCTCCCGTCGTGCGGCTGGCCGGCGAGGCGAACCCGCTGGTCGGGCTGCCGTTCTACGTGAACCCGCAGTCGAAGGGCATGCGGGCCGCGCAGGGCAACCCGGATCCGCTGCTGTCCGCCGTGGTGAACACGCCGACCGCGTACTGGATGGACCACATCTCCACCCCGGCCGTGGACACGAAGTACATCCAGACCGCGCAGGCCGCGGGCACCATCCCGGTGCTGGCGCTCTACGGCATCCCCAACCGCGACTGCGGCAGCTACGCCGCGGGCGGATTCGGGTCGGCAGGCGCTTACCGGGCCTGGATCGACGGCGTCGCCGCCGCGATCGGCCCCGGCCGCGCCGCGGTCATCCTCGAACCCGACGCGCTGGCCATGATCGACTGCCTGTCGCCCGGCCAGCAGCAGGAACGCCTCGAGCTGATCGGCTACGCCGTCGACACGCTGAGCCGCAACCCGGGCACGGCGGTCTACGTCGACGCCGGACACCCACGTTGGGTGGCCGCCGACGTGATGGCCAACCGGCTCAACCAGGTCGGTGTCGCCAAGGCCCGCGGGTTCAGCCTCAACACCGCGAACTTCTTCACCACCGAGGAGTCGACGGGCTACGGCGCCGCGATCTCCGGGATGACCGGCGGCAAGCCCTTCGTAATCGACACGTCGCGCAACGGCGCCGGACCGGTCGAGGGTGACGACCTCTACTGGTGCAACCCGAGCGGGCGGGCGCTGGGTGCACGGCCCACCACCGACACCGGCAACCCGCAGGTCGACGCGTTCCTGTGGGTGAAGCGTCCCGGTGAGTCCGACGGCGCCTGCCGCGGTTTCCCGAGTGCGGGCACCTTCATGAGCCAGAACGCCATCGACCTGGCCCGCAACGCCGGCTGGTAGGCGCGCGAACCGATGGAAGAACCCGCCACCCCGGTGTCGAACGTCTCGGACACCGCGCGCTGGGTGGCGGTGTACCGGGCCATCGAATCAGCAAGGGCTGACGCAGTTTTCGACGACCCGTTCGCCGATCGGCTCGCCGGTGAGCGCGGACGTGAGATCGTGGCGACCGTCCCCCGGATGATGCGTTCGGGCTGGTGGATGGTCGCACGCACCAGAACCATCGACGACATCCTGATGGACGCCATCGGTGCCGGCTGCGACCGGGTCCTCAACCTGGCGGCTGGGCTCGACACCCGGCCGTACAGGCTGCCACTGCCCGCCGAGTTCAGTTGGGTGGAAGCGGATCTGCCGGCATTGATCGCCGAGAAGGAGCAACTACTCGCCGGCGAGTCACCGCGGTGCCAGTTGACGAGACACCCCGTCGACCTCTCCGACCCGGTCGCCCGGGACCGGTTCCTGGACGAAGCACTGTCGGGGGCTGTCAAAGCCCTCGTGCTGACCGAGGGTCTGCTGATGTACCTCGACCCCTCCGACGTGGACGACCTGTCGCGGGCACTGGTCCGTCCCGAGGTCGCGTGGTGGATGCTGGACCTGGCCGGGCCGGGGCTGAAGAAGTGGATGAACGACAACACCGGCGGCCTGCTGCGCAACGCACCGTTCAAGTTCGCACCGGCCGACGGCGTCGGCTATTTCGAGCATCTCGGTTGGCGCACATGCGAGATCGAATCCGTCTTCGTCGTCGCCCGCCGACTGCGTCGGTTGCCGTGGCTGCTCCGATTGGTCGCGTGGCTGCCGCAGCCCGACCCGCATCGGCCACCCGCGGACAGGCCGTGGAGTGCGGTCGTACGTCTCACCCGCTGACGGTGAGTCCCAGCTTCACGGCGTTGTCGAAGTCGTCATCGATCAGAACGACGGAGATTCCGGCGCGGTCGAGGTAGGACGCCGCGATCGACGAGCGGTAACCGGATGCACAGTGCACCCACACCGGACTGGCCGGCACATCGTCAAGGCGCTGCGGTAGCTCGTGCAACGGGATGCTGACCGCGCCCGGAATGTGCTCCTGGTCAAACTCGTTGGTCTGCCGCACGTCGAGGACGGCCACCGCCGTGGTCTTGCGCTCTCGGGCCAACCGGGCGAAGTCGCCGACCTCGTAACTTCCCAGGGGTGCTTCGGCGCGCAGCGTGTCGACGTCTCCGGTCGCCGAACCGGTGAGTCGGTCCACCCCGATCCGCACCAGTTCCCGCTTGGCCTCCGCGATCTGGTCGGGCGACTCGCCGATCAGTGTCACCGGTGCACCCCACTCGTAGAGCCAACCGAAATAGCTGACGAAGGATCCGGACAGTTCGAACCCCAGGGTGCCCTGCAGATGCCCCGCGGCGAACGCGGTGCGGTTGCGCAGGTCGACGACCCACTCACCGGCCTCGATCCGGCGGCGCAGCTCGGCGGGGTCGATCGGCGCGGGCGGCGTCAGGTCCACCGGGGCCGGTCCTTCGCGGTTGATGACGCCCATGTGCGCGTAGTAGGTCGGATACGCCGACAGGCCCGCCAGAAGTTCGTCGACGTAGCTCTGCTCGTCCTGGGTGAGCGCCGGATTGGATTGCCGCTGTTCGCCGATGGTCGATTCGTCACCGGAAGCCGGTGTGGCCGAACAGAAGCTGCCGAAACCGTGTGTCGGATAGACCGGCGTGTCGGTGGGCAGCGTATCGGCGAGTCGGCGTACCGAGTGGAATTGCGCGTGGGTGAGTTCCTCGGTGTCCTCGGCCGCGACGAGGTCGGTGCGGCCGGTGGTGCCGAACAGCATCGAGCCGCCGGTGAACACGCCGTGCACGGCGCCGGTGTCGTCGCGCAGCACGTAGCTGACGTGGTGGTGGGTGTGGCCGGGGGTGTGCAGCACCTCGAACCGCATCGGCCCGGCGTCGATGACATCACCGTCGGTCACCGCCCGGTGGGGGTAGCCGATGCCGTCGACGGCGGGTACCACGTATTCGGCACCGACGGTGCGGGACAACTCCAGTCCGCCGGTGACGTAGTCGTTGTGCAGGTGGGTCTCCAACACATGGGTGATCCGGGTGGCGCGCTCGTCGGCCAGTGCGAGCACGCGGTCGATGTCGCGCTGCGGGTCGATCACCACGGCGCTGCCACCGTGGCTGATCAGATAGCTGCGGTCTCCGAGTCCTGAGGTTTCGATGATCGAGATGTCCATGTCTGCTCCTTTGCTGTCAGCGGAAGATGATGGTGTCGACGAGCACGTACGCGGCGACGGCGAAGACGAGGTAGGCGAACCAGCGCTGCAGGCGGTCGGTGTCGACCTTGGTGCCGAAGTGCCCGGCCACCAGTGAGGTGGCCATCGCGGCGCCCACGAATGCCGCGGTGATGCTCCAGTTGCCGCCGACCGCGTCGAGATGCGAGACGAGGCCGGCGAGTGAGTTGGCGACGATGATCAGCAGCGAAGTGCCTATCGCCGTGGACATTTCGATCCCGAGTACCACGACGAGCGCCGGGATGATGAGGAATCCGCCGCCCACACCGAACAGCCCGGTCAGCACGCCGACCAGCAGGCCCGCGCCGATCGACCGGGGTGCGCAGCGCCGCCAGTCGACCTGCCCGCCGCGGATCTCGCACGCGGTGCCGGTGTGACCCTGGTCTGCCAGCATGCGGATGCCGGCGACCACCATCACCACCGCGAACCCGATCATCAGCACCGGTTCGGGCAGGTGCCTGCTGACGGCGCTGCCTGCGACGGTCGCCGGGATGCCGGCGGCGGCGAAGATGCCCGCCATCCGCCACCGCACCTGACCGGCGCGGATCCTGGGCAGCGCCCCGACGGCCGAGGCGGCGGCGACGACGATCAGCGAGATCGGAATCGCCTGACCGATGCTCAGTCCAGTCCCGTACACCAGCGCCGGGACCGCGAGGATCGACCCTCCGCCGCCGAGCAGCCCCAGCAGCACGCCGATCAGCGCACCGAGAGCCAGCCCTAGCGGCACCGCCATCGGCCTCCTCTACCCGCTTCTAGCGGCGCCAGAACCGACCTGCGGTCTTGCGGGGCGCCTCGGTCTCGCGCGCGCAGCTGCACCGCTGCGCGGCAGGCACCGACCGCATCACGTCGTCGACGTGCTGGCCGCACCCGTCCCAGGTGGTCTTGCCGCAGGACGGGCATTGGACGGCGTAACACATGTGAATCTCCCTCCATACCGATTCGGATACCCCACTCGGTATCTTTCTACAGTACCCCAGGGGGTATTTATTCCGTCGCGGTTCGCCGACTCTGCTCTGGGGTAAGCCTGGTGGGTCGCGCGGTGGAGGCGGCGGCAGTTCGAGAACTGCAGTATCTGTGGGGCGGCGGTGGCCTAGCGGCGCGGTGTGATCCGCATCGTGATGCGCGCGGTGACGAAGATGTTGCCGCTCTCGTCGCTGACATCGACGGGCACGGTCAGATCGATTGGCTCAGAACCGAATTCGGGGATCGAGTCGAGGTGCGCGATCGCAGTGACGGCGGTCCTGGCCTGGGCCTTGTACTCGACGGTCATCCCGACGGGGATCCAGCGATGGGTGGAGGGGATGGTGGCGTCGGTCATCATCCCGCCGGCCAGCTCGGCCATGTTGCACGATGCGATGGCGTGGAAGGTACCGAGGTGGTTGTGTACGCCGCGCCGGTTGGGGGCCGTGACGCGGCAGTAGCCCGGACGCAGCTCCTCGATGGCGGGGTGGATGGTGCGGAAGTACGGAGCCTTGAGGCACACGGCCCGGCTGAACATCCATGTGCCGAGCGGCAGGTGCTGCAGTCGGTTCCAGATCTTGAGGTTGGCGCTGGGGGTGGTCTCCGTTTGCATGATGATGTTCCTTCAGTGAGCGGGTGTGTTTCTCGAGGTCGGCGGCGTGAGTGCCAGGACCGCACGCACGGCGGCGGTCAGTCGGTCTCGGGCCGCCGGGTCCGGTGGATGCTGCCCACGAAGCAGCAGTGCGGTGGGCAGATCGACCACGCAGGCGCGGATCGCGGCGACCGCGTGCCGGTCGCGACGGCGCCACATGTGCTCGGCGAGTTCGATGAAGAGGCCGGCGAGTTCACCGTCGAGGCCGCGCAGGTCGTCGGCGAGTTCATCGGAAACGTCGCGCGCGCCGAGAAGCTCGTTGCGGGGTAGCGCGAGCAGATACATCGCGGTGGCGGGATGGCCGTCCAGGAACGTCGCCGGGCATTGGGCTGCGGCGACCACCGCCTCGACCGCAGTCTCCGGTGTGACGCCGTCGGCGAGCGCCCGCGCCACGGCGGACCGCTGCTCGCTGAGGAAGCGTCGGGCCGCACGCAGCCACACCTGGCCGAGCAGGCCACCGCGTGATCCGAACGCGTGATAGATCGCCCCGTTGGAGATCGCCGTGCGCTGCGAGAGCGCGCGGGTCGTGACGGCGCGGGGCCCGGCGTCCGCGGCCAGCTGTTCAACCGCGTCCATCAGGTGATCGAGGTCGATGACTCGAGGTCGGGGCACCGGGCAACGGTAACAGAGCGCTCGCTCTGTAATTGCTGGGCCCACCCGGCCGGGGGACTCAGACGACGTCGCGCAGCCGTGGTCGTCGTGCGACGAAAATCAGCGACAACCCCAGTGCCGCCGCCCCCGCCAGCGCTGCGATCAGGATCGGCGCGGTGTCGTGCAGGCGTACCGCGATGCCGACCAACGCCCAGATGAGCACCACCGCATACGCGATGTCTCGGTGACCGAGACCCATCGTCAATCCGAGGGCTGTAGCCACCACCACCATGATCACGCCCCAGGTCGGCTCGGACAGACCGAATCCGGACCAACCGGCGTCGTCGAGGGTGATCGTCGCGTTGGCGATGGTCGCCACCGAGATCCAGCCCAGGTAGACCCGGAACGGGATATGCACGGTCCAGCGCTCCACGGTCGACAGCGCCGGCCGCGCCGCCTGCACGCGGTAGATCACGATCAGTGTGCCCAGCAGCACGACCATCAGCAGCATGCTCAGCGGGAAGAGGTTGTAGTGCCAGGCGAACAGCCAGGAGCAGTTCGCCAGCGCGGTCAGCAGATAGAGGGGAGCGATCGCTCGGGCCGCGCCGCTGTCCCGGCGTCCCCGGGCCAGCGCCAGGCTCAGATAGACGCTGTAGGCGATCAACCCGGCGTAGATGACGCTCCAGATCGCGAAGACGTAGCCGGCCGGGACGAAGTAGACCTCGAAGCGGCGGGTGACATCGCCGGTGGTCTGCCCGTTGATCGGTAACCCGTTGGCCAGATAGTTGACCATCAGGGTGGCCGCGGTTCCCAGGCTGACGGCGAGCGGAAGCAGCAACGTCGGGATCGATCGGCGGTCGACCGCGGGGCCGGCCATCAGGTGCTCCTCCTGCTCGGGGCGCCAACTTGCAATCCTGCGGTAACAGAAACCCACTACATTGAACCCGCGCTCAGGGGGTCAGGGAAAGGGCAGCAGGACGTGGCCGAGAACTCCCGGACGGTGGTGTTCGCTCTCTACAACAAGGTGACGCTGCAGGACGTCGCCGCGCCGCTGGAGATCTTCGCCCGGGCCAACGATTTCGGCGCCCGCTACACCGTGCTCCTGGCCTCACCCACGGGCGGGACCGTGGGCACCACCGCGTACGCGCAGCTGAACGCGGACCTGCCGCTGTCCGAGGTTCCCGAGTCGATCGACACGCTTCTCGTCCCCGGCGGAGTGCCCGCCGACTTCAACTTCACGCCCGGCATCCATGACATCCCCGAAGAGCCGACGCCGGATTCGGTACCCGATGCAATGGCCATGGTGCGTGAGCTCGCGCCGCGGGCCCGCAGGGTGGCGTCGGTGTGTACCGGCGCGTTCGTGCTCGCCGCGCTCGGGCTGCTCGACAACCGCCGGGCGACCACGCACTGGGCGCACTGCCAGACGCTGGCCCGCACCTATCCGAAGGTGATGGTCGATCCGGACTCGCTGTTCGTGCAGGACGGTCCGTTCATCACCGGTGCGGGTATCACTGCCGGTATCGACCTGGCGCTTGCGCTCGTCGAGAGCGACTACGGCCCTGCTGTGGCGCGACGGGTCGCGCGCTGGATGGTTGTGTTTCTCCAGCGGCCGGGCGGACAGGCCCAGTTCAGCGTCTGGGCCGAAGCGACACTGCCGGCGACGGGAGGTCTGCGCGCGGTGGTGGACTCGGTGGTCGCCGACCCCGGCGCCGACCATTCCATCGCGGCCATGGCTGCGCGCGCCGCCGTCAGTGAACGGCACCTGGTGCGCATGTTCCGGGAACAGGTCGGGATGACGCCGGCCCGGTTCGTCGAGCAGGCCCGGCTGGAAGCCGCCAAAGTCCTTCTGGCCACGGGGGACAAGGGTCAGGACGCGGTGGCGCGGCGGGCGGGGTTCGGGACACCGGACACGATGCGGCGCACCTTCCGCCGCAATCTCGGGATCTCGCCGAGCACGTACCGGAGCCGGTTCCGCACCACCGGCATCGACCGGTAGAGCTACGCGGGTGTCCGCCGCGCGATGAGGTGGTCGCGGACCCGCGCGCCGGACCGTAAGCCGCTGCGCTGCGCCGCGGCGTGGAAGGACTCGCCCGCAAGCACCAGAGCGACAGCGTTCTCCAGGCGGACCTCGTTGACGTATTCCCGCAACGTCACACCGACCTGGGCCTTGAACAGCCGGGCAAGGTGGCGCGGGCTGAGCCCGAGCTGCGCGGCGACCGTCTCGAGTTCGTAGTGTCCGGCCGGGTTGACGACGACCGTGGCCATCAGCCGTTCGAGTTCGGGATGCTTCGGGCGCGGTGTGCGTGCCGCGGCTGAGATCTGCGGGTGGCCTTCCATTCGTCTGCCGAGCACCACCATTTCCTTCGAGATCTCCTGCGCCACAGCGGCTCCGAAGTCGTCACCGACCAGTGCCAGGGCGAGGTCGATGCCCGCTGTACCGCCGGACGATGTCCAGGTCTCACCGTCACGGGTGTAGACCGACTCGCGTTCGACGCGTGTCGACGGATACCGGCGGGCGAACGTGTCCAGGTGCCGCCAGTGGGTGGTGGCGCGCCGTCCGTCGAGCACACCGGCCGCGGCCAGTGCGAACGAACCTGCGCAGATCGAGGCGATCCGGCGCGCGCCCGGGGCCAGCGCGCGGATCGCGCGGCGCAGATGCGCGGGAACCCCGCCGGCGACCAGACATTCGCCGCCCGGCACCAGCAGGGTGTCCACCTCCGAGGCTGCCACCGAGGCCGGTGCCGCATCGATGGACAGCCCCGAGGAACACCGCACGGACGTGGCGCCCGAACTCGAGTAAAGGCCGATCGAGTAGCGGCAGCCGAGTGCCTGCGCCACGTCGAAAACCTCCAGAGGTCCGGTCAGGTCGAGCGTCCGGACACCGTCGAACACCACCATCGCGATGTGCCGTGACCGGCCGTCGGTGGGGATGCTCATCGCGTCAGCGTGGCCGGTGCGGGGGCGGCGTGCGTGGCGATGTCCGAATTTGTCCACTACATGTCCGGGTCGGTCGGATGTCCTGTTCCGGAGCAAGGATGTCCATGTCGGTCGCCGGCCGAAAAACCCGCGTTACGTGCTGGAAACACCGTCAGATCAGGGTTATTCGCGAACAGGTCGATCAAACAAGGTGGAAATCTATGGATTCGCGGTCTGCGCTGACGCTGAGCATCGGTGTGCTCGGCGGGGTGGCGGTGGCGTTCACCGCCACCGTCGTCACCGTCCCCATCTGGGTGGTGTTCCTGGCATGGGCGTCGTTCTTCTTCGTCGGAGGCGGCCCCGCCGGCTGGGTGCGTTCGGTGTGCTCCAACCTCACGGGCGTCGTGATCGCCTGTGCGAGCCTGTATGTGGCTCATCTGTTGGGTGGCGGACTCACGTTCACCGCCATCGCCGTCGGTGTCGGCAGCGCGCTGATGGTTCAGGCCTCCTGGGTGGGGCTGCTGTCCACCACGCCCGCGGTGGTGGTCGGGTTCGCGTCGACGGTGTCTACGGTCGCCGGGACGGGGCAGCTGGTCACCGCGACCAGCATCTCCCACCCCGGCCTGGTGGCGGCGTGCGCCTGCGTGCTGGGCGCGACGTTCGGCATCGTCTCCGAGTACCTCGCGAACGTGATGACGAGAACGGCGCCGGCGGAGCGTCCCGACACGGAAGGTGCGACCGCATGAAACTGCAGCACAATCTCGGTGGCCTCGAAGGGCTGCCGCAGCCGCTCACCCTGGAGAAGAGGGTCTTCGTCGAGGAGTGGGAGAAGCGGATTTTCGGCATCCATGTCGCGATGATGGGGCTGAGCAACCATCTGGGGTCCGCGCTGCCGGAGTACCCGATCGCCGAGGTGCCGACCGCGTTCCGCGACGAATGGACCTGGGCGGATCTGCGGACCGGCGCGGAAGCCATGAACCCGTTCGACTACTTCAAGTTCCGCTATTACGAGAAGTGGCTCGGCGGCATCACGCAGTTCTTCATCGACAAGGGCTATGTGTCCGAGGACGAGCTCGCCGCCGCGGTCGGCGCCGCCGCCCCTTCGCCGGACGGCGCGGGCGACGCCATCGACGACCAGGTGATCGACTACCTACGTCGCGGCGACAGCCCACGCCGAGACGTCGCGCATCCGCGGTTCGCCGTCGGGCAGAAGGTGCGCATCACCGATGTGCCCGCCGGTGCGCACACCCGGCTGCCCGGCTATCTGCGCGCCAGGACCGGGACGGTGCAACGCATCTTCGAAGGAGACTACGGCTACTTCGTCGAAACCGGAGACGGCATCGGAGACCCGATGCCGATCTACATCGTGGAGTTCACGCCGCACGAACTCTGGGGTGTGCGCGCCGAACCGGGCGCCAACACCCTCTACGCCGAGCTTTTCGAGGCATACCTGCAACCCGTCGAGGAGAACCAGTGACAGACCAGTTCGCGTACCCGGCCGATCGGGAGAAGTCCAGCGCCGACCGCGTCGCCGCGCTCGAGCATCTGCTGATCGAAAAGGGCGTCATCACCGCTGCGACCGTCGAAAAGGTGTTGTCCTACTTCGAATCCGAGATGACACCGTTGAACGGCAAGAAGATCGTGGTGAAGGCGTGGACCGATCCGGACTTCGCGGCGCGGGTGGTCGACGACACCCCGGCCGCGCTGGCCGAACTGGACCTGCCGGAGGGCATGGCCGGGGCCGAGGGGGAACACCTGCAGGCCGTCGCCAACGTTCCCGGCGTGCACAACGTCGTCATCTGCACGTTGTGCTCGTGCTTCCCGTGGCCGGTGCTCGGGCTTCCGCCCTACTGGTACAAGGATCCGGTGTTCCGCGCGCGGGCCGCCCGCGAACCCCGGACGGTGCTCGCCGAGGTCGGTGTCGCCCTGCCGGAAGACACCGAGATCAAGGTGTGGGACTCCAGCGGACACTCACGGTGGTTCGTCATCCCGGAAAGACCCTCGGGTACCGAAGATCTCACCGACGCCGAACTGATGGACCTGGTCACCACCGAATCGATGATCGGTGTGGCGCTGGCAGGGCAGCCGGCATGACACTCCACAGCACCTGCACCACCGACCAGGCTGCCCCGTCCTTCGACCACGAGTGGCAACGCAGGGCGTTCGGCCTCGCGCTGGCACTGTCGGAGTTCGGGCACTACCCGTGGAGTGAATTCCAGCAGAGCCTGATCGACACGATCGGCGCCTGGGAGACCTCGACCGACCCCGGCCGCGGCGAATGGCAGTATTACGACCACTGGGTCTCGGCACTGGAACACGTTGTGAAACAGCGGGAACTGTTGACCAAGCCCCTTGCCACCGACGACGGCGACCACGCCGTCGCCGACGACCACCACTGACCCCCGAACAGAAAGGTACGACGATGCACATCGAGCCAGGAGTCGTCGACGGCGCGAAGATCGTCCTCAGTTATGCCACAGCCGCCGGCACCGGTGCCTACGCACTGAACGCGGCGTGGAAGCACATCAAGGAGCGCGGCGCGGGATCGCTGATGCTGGGATCCGCGGCGACCACCGCCCTGGTGCTGGTGTTCTTCCAGGTGTTCCCGCACTACCCGGTCGGAGTGTCCGAGGTCCACCTGATCCTGGGCTCCACGCTGTTCCTTCTGTTCGGGGCGGCACCCGCGGCCGTCGGACTCGCGCTGGGTCTCCTCGTCCAGGGCATGGCCTTCGCCCCCTTCGACCTGCCGCAGTACGGCATGAACATCACCACCCTGTTGGTGCCGCTGTTCGCGCTGCAGTACGTGGCGAACAGGACCATCGCGCCGAAAACCCGCTACGTCGACCTGAAATACCGTCAGGCGCTGACACTCTCGGCCACCTACCAGGCCGGCATCGTGTCCTGGGTGACGTTCTGGGCGCTCTACGGCGAAGGGTTCACCGCCGAAGCCGTCAGCAGCGTCGCGCTCTTCGGGGCGGCCTACCTGCTGGTGATCGTCGTCGAACCCCTCGCCGACCTCGGCGTGCTGGCCGCGGCGAAGAGCTTGGAGCGGTTCAAGAGCGGCGCCTGGTGGGAGCCGCGGCTGTTCAATCCGGCCTGACTCAGACCGGCGCGACGCGGTCCCGCCACGGCATCGCCTGCTCGAGTTGGGCGGCCAACCGGACGAGCAGCGATTCGCCACCCAACGGCGCGACGAACTGGACGCCCAGCGGCAGACCTTCCTCGGTCCAGTGCAGAGGAAGTGAAATCGCTGGGCGCCCAGTGATGTTCGCCAGTTGCGTGTAGGGCACCCAACCGAGGTTCTTGTCCACGATGTCGTCGACGATCTTGGTGAACCGCAACAGATGCGCGGTGCGGGTCTTGAGCAGTACGTCCGAGGCCTTCTGCAGCGCGACCGGAAGGTCGAACTCGCCGATGGCCGGCGGGGGAGTGGCGAGCGAGGGCGTCAGCAACAGGTCGTACGAGTCGAAGAACCTCGTCAGCCGACGGGTGTGGTCATGACGGCGCTGCACGGCATCGAGATAGTCCACGCTGCTCGTCGCCCGGCCGATGGCGGCCAGGATCAGCGTGTCGCGTTCGAAGGCGTCGTCGCCCGCACCCGTCAGCCGCTTGGCGTCGGCGAGCTCCCACGCCGTGTAGACGAACCAGGTGAGCAGGAACTCACGGGCCAGTGCGGCGTCGTCGAACGGGGCCTTCGGCAGCTCATCGACGTGGTGTCCGAGATCGGTGAGTGTGTGCACGGTCGCCTCGACGGCGGCGAACGCCTCGCGGTGCGGCACCGGGGTGATCGCGGTCGGAACCCGGACCCCGATGCGCAACCGGCCGGGGTCCTGTCCGACGCAGGAAGCGAACGGCGCGTTGGGCATTCCGGGGGTGAAGGGCCCCCAGGGTTCCCCGCCGCTGATGACGTCGAGCATCGCGGCGGTGTCACGGACGGTGCGCGACACGACGCCCTGCACCGCCGAGCCGTGCATCGACTCACCGAGTTCCGGTCCCATCGGAGTGAGTCCGCGGCCGGGCTTCAACCCGACCAACCCGCAACACGCCGCCGGGATACGGATCGACCCGCCACCGTCATTCGCTCCGGCACAGGGCACGATGCCGGCTGCGACGGCGGCCGCGGACCCGCCGGAGGAGCCGCCAGGAGTCCGGGTCACATCCCAGGGGTTGCGCGTCGGCCCCCAGGCGACCGGTTCGGTGATTCCCTTGGCGCCGAACTCGGGGGTGTTGGTCTTGCCGAAGATGACCACTCCCGCGTCGATCCAGCGCTGCACGATCGTCGAGTGCTCGGCCGCAGGCAGCGACATCAGCGCGCGCGACCCTCGCGAACTCGGTAGTCCCGCGTAATCCTGTGCCAGGTCCTTGATCAGGAACGGCACCCCGGCGAACGGGCCGTCGGCGGTACCGGCGGGTGCGGCGGGGACGTCGCGCACGATGGCGTTGATCCGCGGGTTCACCTGCGCGGCCCGCGCCTGCGCCAGGGCCAGCAGTTCGTCGGCGGTCACCTGTTTCTCGGCCACCAGCCGGGCCAGTCCGGTTGCGTCGTGAGAGCGGTACTCCTGGAAATCCACGCCCCGACCGTAGCGCCGTTCGGGGTCGCGCAGACCTCTACGGCGCTTTTTTGACCATCGCGCAAAATCACCCCTCGCATGTCACCGGTGCTGAACATTGCGTATGCCGACACAAGGCCCGCTACAGCAAAAGTCAGCTAACAAGCGAACCTAACTGAGGGTAGGCAACCCTATTGATACTTAGGAAACCCTCAGCTAAGTTTCGAGCAGCCCAAGGGGGCCCATGACCAGTCCTAAGGAGTATTCGTGCAACAAGCACTTCCGGTCGCGTTCGGTGCAGCCACTCGGTCGCTTGACGTGAAGTCGGCTTCGCGAGTGAACAAGTACCTGGTGGCAGGCGCCGCCATGGTGTGCGCCGGCGCCATCGCGGTGAACCCCGTCGCGCCGACGAACTCCATGCCGGACATCCGGCAGGCCGCGGTGCAGCTCACCGCCTCGACGAACCCGGTGTTGGAGAACCCGCTGCTGGTGTGGCAGAACGTCTTCACCAACTCGTTCACGCAGGCCGGCGCCATCGGCACCGCGCTGTGGAACAACCCGTTCCCGATCCTGAACCAGATCGGCGAGAACCAGGTCGGCCATCTCAAGACGATCTGGGGTATGACGGCGGCGGAGGCGGGCACCCGTCGCGGCACCGGCCTCGTGGGCGCCGCAGAGGGCGTGCAGCGCTCGCTGACCAACCTTCCGGTGCGACTGCAGGCAGCCGGCGAGTTCCTCGCCGCCGGGCAGTTCACCGAGGCGCTGGTCGAGCTCAACACCTGGGCGCTGGTCGCCATGGAGAATCTGGCCTTCCCGCTGACGTCGCTCCTGACCATCCCCAAGGCGATGTTCGACGCCGTCGGTCGGGTCTACGACTCGCTGATCACCCGCGGCAACATCATCACGATCTCCAAGGGCCTGATGTCGCCGCCGATCACCGCGTTCTTCGCGGCGATGAACGTGGCCGACACCGTGTTCGCGTCGGTGAAGGAGGGCAACCTCAAGGATGCGTTCACCGCGCTGGTCAACGCTCCGGGTTTGATCACCGGCGCCTTCCTCAACGGGTACAAGCCGTACTTCGGCCACGACGAGGAAGGCAACCCGATCTACAGCCCGGAGAACTTCCCCGGTCTGTTCTCCGCCGGTGGCACGCTCGACGCGCTGTTCGTCAAGCTCCCGCAGACCATCGCCGCCGCGCTGAAGAAGCCGGTCGTTCCCGCCGTCACGTCCACGTCCACGCCGGCAACCTCCGCGCTGGTGACCCTGGATGTGCCGGGCGCAACGCCCGTAGAGGTGACTCCGGTGTCGTCCACCACCGAGCAGACGCCGGAGACCGACCCCGCGGCCGGTGCGGTGGCCGACGAGGAGACCGAGGTTCCCGCCGAGTCCGAGGCAACGCCGGAGGTCGAGGACCCCACCGATCCGGTGGTGGACGAGACCACTGACGACGTTGTCGATGACGAGATCGCCGACGAGATCGAGGACACCACCGAGACCGAGGGAGTGGACGCGGGCGCAGCGGATGAGGACGCCGCCGACGACGCGGACGATGCGGGCGCTGACGGCGAGTCGAGCGCCGCGGACACGTCCGCCGACTCGGATGCGGGTTCTGACACCGACTCCGAGTGACGAGGTGAGTTATCGGCCCCCTGCGTCAGCGGGGGGCCGATTCTCGTCGGCCGGGCAGGTACCCCGTCGCGGCGGACGTCAACCCAGCCGGACCGGCGTGCGCGGACGCGCGCAGCTGACGAAAGTGGGCGCAGGGGTGGCGGCTTCGTGCCGCAGCCGGTGGTCCTCGCGGACCACTCGCCGGCGCAGCACCCGCTCATCGCGCCTGGACACCGAGCGGGCGTGCCGGGCCAGCATGTCGAGTTGCTGCCAGCTGAGACCGTCGAGATCTCCGTCGCCGTCATGGGTGGCGACGACGACGCCCCCGCGCAGCAGCGGAACGGTCTTTGCGGTGAAGTCGGTTGTCGCCAAGAGCAATTCGGTGGCGAACTGGTTGGTGCGGCGTTGACATCCGCGGGCGGACGGGCTGAACCAGAAGTCGAACTGGTTGTCGGCACTGGTCAGGCAGTGCAGGCCCTGGTCCTGGATGAGGTGGTCGATGTCGGCCTTGGTGTACGCGCGGGTCTCATACACGGCGCCGTTGGCGCTGAAATACAGGACGGTGTTCATGGCGATGGTCCATTCGTTTCTTTCTCTGATGTTGTGGAGAGCGCCGACGTCTGAGCGCTGTGACTGAAGTTACCCATGTGACTGAGGAGGCAAACTTGGATATCGATCCGGATACAGGTGGTTTGACCGCCGGGGAATAGCCTTCTTTCGGCGGGACGTCGCCCGCGCCTGAACCACCGGAGGAGCGCAGATGAAATTCGGTATCGCCACGTTCGTCAACGACACCACCATCGACCCGGTTTCGCTGGCACGGGCGGTCGAGGACCGGGGCTTCGGCTCGCTGGCGGTCGCCGAGCACACGCACATCCCGGCGAGCCGGGAGTCGGCGTATCCGCTGGGCGGCGAACTGCCGTCGATCTACTACCGGACGCTGGACCCCTTCGTGACGTTGGCCGCGGCCGCCGCCGTCACCACCAGCATCGAGCTGGTCACCGGGATCGCGCTGCTGATCCAGCGTGATCCGATCATCACGGCGAAAGAGGCCGCGAGCATCGACCTGATATCGAACGGCCGCTTCGTTTTCGGTGTGGGGGCCGGCTGGAACCTGGAGGAGCTACGCCATCACGGCACCGATCCGAAGACGCGGGGCGCGCTGCTGGACGAACGCATCGAGGCCATCAAGGCGCTGTGGACCGCCGAACCCGCCGAATATCACGGCAAATATGTGGATTTCGACGCGTCGTATCTGCGGCCCAAGCCGGTGCAGAAGCCGCATCCGCCGATTCTGATCGGTGGCGACTCCGATGCCACCGTCAAGCGGATCATCCGCCACGAGGCCGGCTGGATCTCCAACCCGCTGCCGGTGGACACCCTCAGGCGGCGGGTCGATCAGATCCGGGCGGGCGCCCGCCACGACGTCCCGCTGTCGATGTTCGGCACCCCGGTCAAACCCGAATACTGGCAAGCGGCCGAAGATCTCGGGTTCGGACAGCTGAACCTTCTGCTGCCGACCAAACCGCGGGACGAATCGCTGCGCCTGCTCGACGATTACGCCGAGCAGGTCGCGCGGTACTGAATCGAATCGAGGATTGCGTCAGTGCGCGCTGCGCTCGTAGCGCTGCGCGACCGCGACTAACTCGTCGCGAACCGTCGAGTGCGGCATCGCCGCGATCCGCGCGTACAGGCGCCGCCGATCACGAGCGACCTGGCGGGCGGCACGGTACTGCGCGAAAGACATGACGGGTACTCCTGATTCTTGTGTTTGGGGTCCGGCGCGATCGGGGATCGCCCACCGGCCGGACTCCTTCCATGGTCCGTGTTACGGTTACGTAAATCAACCCGCTGACCTGTGATTTCGCGTACAGAGACAGCCATCACAAGCGCCCGGCGTCCACCATCCGCATCACAACCGTGCCTTCCTCGTCGGAGGCCGCCAGATCGACCTCGACCTCGAACCCCCAGTCGTGGTCCCCGGCGGGATCATCGAGAATCTGCCGCACCCGCCACACGTCGCGCCTGCGATCGAAGATCAGCAATGCGGGGCCGCGCGCGTCGGCGCCGGTGCCCACGTCGTCATGTTCGTCGAAGTACTCGTCCCCGATGTCCTGCCACTCCTGCGCCGACATCCCGGCCCGGCCGTCGAGAGCCGCGAGTTCCTCCCACTGTTCGCGGGCGAACAACTCCACCCGGCGGAACAGCGCATTCCGGATCATCGCCGTGAACGCCCGCTCGTTGCCGGTCAGCGGCCGCGGGCGCGCGGGAACCGCTGGCATTTCTGGGGCAGGCCGAGCGTGCTGGTCCGGACTGGTCAGTTGCTCCCACTCGTCGAGCAGGCTCGAATCCACCTGTCGCACAAGCTCACCGAGCCATTCGACGATGTCGGTCAGCTCCTCGGTGCGCGCGGCGGCAGGCACGCCGGAACGCAGCGCCTTGAACGCATCGGACAGGTAGCGCAGCACGGCGCCCTCCGAGCGGGTCAGCCCGTAGACGCTGACGTACTCGCGGAACGTGAAGGCGCGCTCCCACATCTCGCGCGCGACCGACTTCGGCGAGAGCTTGCCGTCGGCCGCCCACGGGTTGCTTTGCAGGTACACCGCGAAGGCGTGCTCCAGCACCTCGGCCAGCGGCTTGGGGTAGGTGACGTCGTCGAGCAGTTCGATGCGCTCGTCGTACTCGATGCCGTCGGCCTTCATCTGCGCCACCGCCTCGCCCCTGGCCTTGTTCAGCTGCGCGGCCAGGATCTGGCGTGGGTCCTCCAGTGTGGCTTCGATGACCGAAAGCACGTCCAGTGCATAGCTTTCCGAGGTGGAGTCGAGCAGGTCGATGGCTGCCAACGCGAACGTCGACAGCGGCTGGTTCAACGCGAAGTCCGGTGGCAGGTCGACGGTCAGCTGGTATCGCCTCCCGTCGGGTTCCGGTTCGGCGAGCCGCTCCACGACGCCGGCCTGGATCAGCGACCGCGCGATCCCGACCGCTTCCCGGATCAGGCGCAGCTGCCGCTTGCGCGGCTCGTGATTGTCGGTGAGCAGCCGGCGCATCGCCGCGAACGGATCACCGGGGCGGTCGACGACGTCGAGGATCATTGCCGTCGACACCTTCATGTTGCTTGTCAATGGCTCCGGCACAGCGTCGACCAGACGTTTCATCGTCGCCTCGCTCCACGGAACCATGCCCTCGGGAACCTTGCGCCGCACCAACTTCCGCCGCTTCTTCGGATCGTCGGCGACCTTGGCGAACTGCTTGAGGTTCTCCACCTCGTGGTCGGGCGCCTGGACCACGACGGTGCCTGCGGTGTCGAAACCGGCCCGCCCGGCGCGGCCCGCGATCTGGTGGAACTCGCGGGCATTGAGCAGCCGGGTGCGGGTGCCGTCGTACTTCGACAGCGCCGAGAAGACCACGGTGCGGATCGGGACGTTGATGCCGACGCCGAGAGTGTCGGTGCCGCAGATGACCTTCAGCAGACCGGCCTGCGCGAGCTGTTCGACAAGCCGGCGATACTTGGGCAGCATGCCGGCGTGATGCACCCCGATGCCGTGCCGCACCAGCCGCGACAGCGTCGAGCCGAACGCCGTGGAGAAACGGAACGCGCCGATATGGTCGGCGATGGCCGCCTTCTCCTCCTTGGTGCTGACGTTCACGCTCATCAGCGCCTGCGCCCGCTCCAGCGCGGACGCCTGGGTGAAGTGCACGACGTAGATCGGCGACTGCGCGGTGTCGACGAGATCCTGGATCGTCTCGTGCATCGGCGTGGTCGCGTAGGAGAAGTACAGCGGCACCGGACGTTCGGCGTTGGCGACAAGCGCGGTCGGCCGGCCGGTGCGCCGGGTCAGGTCCTCCCGCAGGAACGTGACGTCCCCGAGGGTCGCGGACATCAGTAGGAACTGGGCGTCGGGCAGCTCGAGCAGCGGCACCTGCCAGGCCCAGCCGCGGTCGGGGTCGCCGTAGAAGTGGAACTCGTCCATCACGGCCAGCCCGATGTCGGCATCCCGCCCTTCCCTCAGTGCGATGTTCGCCAGGATCTCCGCGGTGCACGCGATGATCGGCGCGTCGGCGTTGACGGCGGCGTCGCCCGTCAGCATGCCGACATTGGCGGCCCCGAACACCTCGCACAGCGCGAAGAACTTCTCGCTGACCAGCGCCTTGATCGGGGCGGTGTAATAGCTGCGCCGGCTCTGGTTGTTCCTGCTCCTCGCGTCCGCGCCGGCAAGCGCGAAGTACTGCGCGCCGGTGGCCACCAGCGACTTACCCGACCCGGTCGGTGTGGCCAGGATGACGTTGGAGCCGCTGACCAGTTCGATCAGCGCCTCCTCCTGCGCGGGATAGAGCGGCGTGCCGTTGGACTCCGCCCACAACGCGAACCCCGCGAACAGCTCGTCGGAGTCCGCGCCGGCGGCGCGCAGTGCGGACAGGTCATCGATCAGCGCGGACATCGGGTCCAGCCTGCCAGGTTTGCCGAACACCGCCGCAGTCAATAGCCCTTCCATGGCGGGGTTGGGCGATGTCCTGGAATGGGCCAAACGCGAAGTCGGCGCGCGGGTGCCCAAGGCCGACCTCGATCAGCGCGACGCCGACTACATCCGCGAGCAGCTGCCCGGGCTGTGGCTGCTGGCGTCGCTGTACTTTCGTGCCGACGTCCGCGGGCTCGACCGCATCCCGCCCGACGGCCCGGTGCTGCTGGTCGGTAACCACAGCGGCGGGAATCTGCCGCCCGACACCTTCGTGTTCACGCTGGCGTTCTGCTCCTACTTCGGGGTGGAGCGGCCGTTCTATCAGCTCGCGCACAACCTGGTGGTGTCCATGCCCGGTCTGGGTTCGCTGCGCAAGTTCGGCACCGTCGCCGCCAACCACGACAACGCCACGCTGGCGCTGAAGTCCGGTGGCGCGTTGCTCGTCTATCCAGGCGGCGACTACGAGGTTTTCCGGCCGTCGTGGAAGCGTCACGAGGTCGACTTCGGTGGGCGTAAGGGATACGTGAAGCTTTCCCGCGAGGCGGGTGTCCCGATCGTCCCGATCGCCAGCGTCGGCGGTCAGGAGGCGGCGCTGTTCCTGGATCGCGGGCAGTGGCTGGCCAGGCTGCTGATGGTCGACAAGATCGCCCGGCTCAAGAGCGTCCCGATCCTCCTGGCTCCCCCGTGGGGACTCGCCGTCAGCGACATGGTTCCGCGGCTGCCCCTGCCGACCAAGATCACCATCGAGGTCCAGGACCCGATCGCGCCCGAAGAGATTGCCGCCGGGGACGACGACACCGTCCACAACAGGGTCGAGGGCGCGCTCCAGTCGGCGGTCGACCGGCTGGCCGCCGAGCGCCGCTTCCCGGTGATCGGTTAGGGGGGGCAGGCGGATGCGGCTGCAGCGAAGCGTGATCGTCGACGTCGACCCGCACATCGTGTGGAAGCACGTCAGCGATCCCGGCTGCTACCCGGAGTTCATGGCCAGCCTGGAGCGGTGGGAGATCGTCACCGCGGGTCCGGTCGGCGTCGGGTCCCGCTACACCGTGCACTGGAAGGTCGGTTCGGTCCCGATCGGCGGGGTCGTCGAAGTCACCGAGTTCGACGAGGCGCGGGATCTCGCTTTCATCGGCATCACCGGCGTGGGGTTACGCGGCCGGTTCCGGCTGCGCGAGAACGGCCAGGGCCGGACCAAGGTGACGTTCCGGTTGTCCTATGAAGCACCCGGCGGACTGCTGGGCCTGATCGCCGACCGGGTGGCCGCACGCCAGGTAGGCCGCATCATGGACAAGACCGTCAAGAATCTCAAAGAGCTTGCCGAGAGCTGACTTTCGCGCTCAGAAAAGCTCCAAGGCCTCTGCGACCATCCGGTGGCCCTGGCGCTCGAACCTCTCGTCGCCGACCTGATATGCCCAGACGGCGGTGCCGATCGCTTCGTGCACGGTTGCCATCCGCCATTGCTCTGGGTTTCGCGGGTCGCCGCCGTATCCGGCGAAGAACGCGTCTTCCAGCCGTGGGTCGTCCCGCCACTGCTGGGCGGCGAGCCGACAGAAATCTGTGACGGCGGGTCGCCAAGCGAAACGACCGAAGTCGATGACCTTGACGGTGTCGCCGTCGAACAGCCAGTTCCGGGGTTGCCAATCACCGTGAGTGGGCACCACGACCACCTCGCGCGGTTGATACCCCGTCAGGATGCCTCGAAGGCGCGCGGCGATGCGCGGCGCGATTCGATGAGGCTTGTCAAGCCAGTTCAAGGATTTCGTCACAGCTGCGGCATCCCAATCAGGGTCCGTGCGTCGGGCCTGGCCGTGAAAGATCTTGGCCAGCCTTCCCGCCTGCCGATAGGTTTCGGGTGCTGATTCTGCGACAGAACCCATCACCAACGATCCGTCGAGATATCGCACGACGAGAAGGTTCGCCGTCCGGTCGCAATGCAACAGGTCGGCGGCGTGCCCGGTGCTGGCCAGGCATTCGGTGAACGCTTCAAAGGCGGTGATCTCGCGACCTACGTGGTGGTTGCCTGATCCGCCGGCCTTGATCACAACCCTGCCGCGCTCGGAGTCGACGTCGAGGACGACGGTGCCGGCGAGGTCCCAGCTCATATCGGCGCGAAGACGCGTACCGGGAAGACAGCGAGCGAGGCGTGCGGCCTGCTCCTCACTGAGCCGTCCGCGATGCCATGGCTGACCCGCCACGTCAATGCCGGGAAGCCGGGAAGTACATCTCCTGGCGCACCGTGCACACCAGCTCCCCGGTCCGGTTGAACATCGTCCCGCTGGCCAGTGCGAGGGTGTCGGCGCTGCTGGGCGAGGACTGTTCGTAGAGAAGCCAGTCCGACAGATCGGCCGCGGCGTGGAACCACACCGAATGGTCGCGCTGCGCCGACACGGTGACGCCGCCGCGTGCGGCGTAGGCCGGCTCGGTCAACGTCACCGCCGACAGGTAGGCGACCAGCGACGCCGTGAGCACCGGGTCGTCGGGGACCTCGCCGTCGGGGCGCCACCAGATCCGGGACCGGGCGGGCGGGTCGGCGGCGGCGTCGACGATGCGGCGTTCGAACCAGCGCAGGCTCGCCCACTGGCCCTTGGTGACCTCGTCGGACTCCGCGAAGTGCGGCGCCACCCGGGGCAGTGATTCGGGTGGCGCCACTTCGGGACACCGGGGCTGGTAGGTGACCGGTCGGGCGCTCGGGGTGCTCGACTTGAACGACGACATGGCCTCCAGCAGGATCTCGTCACCCTGGCGGGCGGTCACCCGGCGCGCCGAGAAGGTGCGCCCTTCTTGAAGATTCACCACGTCGAAGGTGACCGTGAGCCGGGAGTCGCCGGGTCGCAGGAAGTAGGTGTGCACGCTGTGCGGGGTGCGGCCGGGTGCGGTGAGGCTGGCCGCCAGCAGCGCCTGCGCGGAGATGTGGCCGCCCAGAATGTGGTTGGCCGGTGCGGGCAGCTGCCTGCCGACGAACGCCGCCGGGCCGGCCTGGTCGAGCTGCATGGAGGCGAGCACGTCGCCCAGCGAAGAGGACACGCAGGTATCTTGCCTAACCCCATGGTCGGGCTCCTCATCGCGGCTCGTCCCTCGCCGCTTGATCGTCGTCCGACTGGATTTCATGGTCGGGCTCCTCATCGCGGCTCGTGCCTCGCCGCTTGATCGTCGTCCGACTGGATTTCATGGTCGGGCTCCTCATCGCGGCTCGTGCCTCGCCGCTTGATCGTCGTCCGACGAACACCTGCGCAGCGTCAGCACGGTGATCTCACTGGGCGCGAACACCCGGAACGGCGGCCCCCAGAACCCGGTGCCCCTGCTGGTGTACAGCTGGGTCCGGTCGCCGTGCGTGCTGAGCCCGTGCACCACGGGCTGTTCCAGCCGCACCAGGAAGTTGAACGGCCAGATCTGGCCGCCGTGGGTGTGACCGGAGATCTGCAGATCGACCCCGCCGCGCACGGCATGCACGACCTGCTTGGGCTGATGCGCCAGCAGCAACACCGGCAGCGACCGGTCGGCGCCGATCAGCGCGGAATCCAGGTCCGCGCCGTGCCCCGACACCCCGGAACCCGAAGCGGTGGCGTCGTCGATCCCGGCGACGACCATCCGGTCGCCACCCCGCTCCACCACGACATGCCGGTTGTGCAGCACATCCCACCCGATTCGCTCCATGTAGTCGAGCCAGCCCTGCGCCTCGCTGAAGTACTCGTGATTGCCGGTCACGTACACGCGTGCCGACCTGGCGCGCACCCGGGCCAGCGGCGAGGCCTGCGCCTCCCGGATGTCGGCCGTGCCGTCGGCGATGTCGCCGACGTGGCACACCACGTCGGCGTCCAGTTCGTTGACCCGCTCCACCACGCCCGCCGACCACCGGGCGCGGTCGATCGGGCCGTAGTGCGTGTCGGTGATGACGGCGACGCGCAGGCCGTCCAGCCCGCGGCCGAGCCGCCGGATCGCCACGTCCAGGTTCTTGACCCGGGGCACCCGCATCGCCTCGACGTAACCCCAGGCCAGCAGTCCTACGGCCACGGTGACGACCACGGCGGCGACGAGCCGGGAACGGGTCGGATCGGCCACCCCGGCGGCCAGCAGCACCACCTCGAACAGCTGGCCCAGCACTGACCACACGAACAACACCCACGCCGCGCCGAGCAGCGCATCGCCCAGCACGGCCGCCCAGTCGCGCCGTGCGGGGCCGTGTCCCAGCATCATCGCCACGGGCAGCCCGGCGAACGCCGCGACGAACACGAGCGTGCCGGCCACCGCGACGGCCGTCGGCCAGGCCGCGCCGCCGACCACCAGCGTCGACCACGGCACACCGAACAGCAGCAGCATGACGGCGAGCACCACCGCACTGCGGCGCCAGCGGCCGCGGGATCGGCGCGGCGGGGTCGCGGCCTCCTCGACCGCTTCGGCCGGGTTGTCTGACATCTCTCGAAAGTACCGACGGACCGTTCCCCACGGATCGCACGCAGTGTTGAATGTCTGAGGGAGGTTTACATATGACTGCGGTTTCGTTAATCACAGGCGGTGCGGGCGGCATGGGTCTGGCCACGGCCAAGGTGGTCGGTCAGGACCGTGCGGTGGTGCTGTGCGACGTCCGGCAGGACCGGCTCGACGGCGCGGCGGCGGCGCTGAAAGACCTCGGCGTGGCCGTCACCGCGGTCAACTGCGACGTGACGGACCGCCGGGCCGTCGACGCGCTGTTCGAGACGGTGTCGAGACTCGGCACGCTTGTCTCGGTGATCCACACCGCGGGCGTGAGCCCCAGCATGGGTGACGCCGAGTACGTCATGCGGACCAACGCGCTGGGCACGCTCAACGTCGACGAGGCGTTCTACGGGGCGGCGACCGACGGCGCCGCGATCGTCAACGTGGCATCGATGGCGGCCTACCTGCTGCCGGCCGAGCTGATCCCGACGTCGGCGTTCCCGCTGGCGTTGCAGGACACCGAGGCGTTCATGACCGAGATGCTGGCGGCGTGCGCGATCGCTCCCGAGGAAGCCCGGTCGGGCATCTCATACGCGATCAGCAAGAGCTTCGTCCGCTGGTACAGCAGCTCGCAGGCCGAACGGTTCAACGGTCGCGGTCTGCGTATCGTGTCGGTCTCGCCGGGGTCCGTCGACACCGAGATGGGCCGGCTGGAAGAGCAGGCAGGCGCGGGCGCGATGGTCGCCGACGCCGCGGTCCCGCGCTGGGGCAAGCCGGAGGAGATGGCAGAACTGCTGGCCTTCTGCGCCGGCGACAAAGCCGGTTACCTCACCGGCACCGACATCCTCAACGACGGCGGAGTGGTGGCCTCGATGACCGAAAGGGCCCGGCTCGCCGCCGCTTCGAGCAGCTGACTCGTGGGAAAGCAGCACCGCCGCAGTCGTGGAGAATCGGCACCATGAGTTGCTGCCATCACAGCGGTCTGGACGGCGACACCGCGTTCACCGTCGACGCATCGCGGGTCACCTTCGGGCGGGGCTGTCTGGCCGAGGTGGGGGACCGGGCCGCCGCGCTGGGGATCCACCGGGTCGCGCTGTTCTCCGATCCCACCGTCGCCACCCTGGAGATCTTCGACACGGTGCAGCGGTCGCTGCGTGAGGCCGGAGTCGAGGTGGTGTCCTACCCCGACGCCCGGGTCGAACCCACCGACGAATCCTTCAAGCAGGCCGCGGCATTCGCAACGGACGTCAATCCCGACGGCTACGTGTCGGTCGGCGGCGGCTCGGTCATCGACACCGCGAAGGCCGCAAACCTCTACGCCAGCCATCCTGCCGACTTCCTCGAATACGTCAACGCCCCTGTGGGCGCCGGCGCCGCGGTGCCGGGACCGCTGCGGCCGCACATCGCGTGCCCGACCACATCCGGAACCGGCAGCGAGGTCACCGGGATCGCGATCTTCGACCTGCTGGCCATGGCCGCCAAGACCGGCATCGCCTCTCCGGCGCTACGCCCGACCGAAGCCCTCGTCGACCCGGACTGTACGGACACGTTGCCCGCCAGTGTGGTGGCCTGCAGCGGACTCGACGTGCTGTCTCACGCGCTGGAGTCCTACACCGCGCGGCCCTACCGGCGCCGCGCCGTGACCGGCAGGCCCAGCCGGCGTCCGATGAGCCAGGGCGCCAACCCGTGGAGCGATCTGGGCAGCCTCGAGGCGCTGCGGTTGCTCGGACGCTACCTGGAGCGGGCCGTCACCGATGCGGCCGACCGCGAGGCCCGAGAGCAGGTGATGTGGGCGGCGACGCTGGCCGGCATCGCGTTCGGCAACGCCGGAGTGCACATTCCGCACGCGATGGCGTACGCGGTGGCCGGCCAGGTCCACGACTTCCACCCGCCGGAGTACCCGGGCGACGAGCCGATGGTCCCGCACGGGATGTCGGTGGTGCTCAACGCGCCCGCCGCATTCCGGCTCACCGCGCCCACGGACCCGGTCCGCCATCTGGAGGCGGCCAGGCAACTCGGCGCCGACGCGGCCGACGCCGGACCCGAGGATGCGGGCACGGTGTTGGCAGAACACCTCATCCGGATCATGCGTGCGGTGGGGATGCCCAACGGGCTTGCCGGCGTGGGCTATTCGGAGACCGACGCCGCCGCCCTCGCCGACGGCGCGTGGCCGCAACAGCGCTTGCTGAACAACGCCCCCATCGACGTCGACAAAGCATGGCTGGCCGACACTTTCCGGCGAGCGCTGAACTATTGGTGAAGGACCCCGCGATGCCCGCGCAGCACCGACCTGAGGACTACGGCTACTTCGTGCCGATCACCACCCGGTGGATGGACAACGATGTGTACGGCCACGTCAACAACGTCACCTACTACAGCTATTTCGACACCGTCGCCAACCACTTCCTGATCCGCGAAGGTGGACTGGACATCCATACCGCACCGGTGATCGGCCTTGTGGTGGAGTCGAAATGCTCGTATCTCGCACCCGTCGCCTATCCGGACGAACTGCGGGCCGGTCTACGGGTCGACAAGCTGACGAACCGGTCGGTGACCTACGGTGTCGGGATCTTCTCCGGCACCAGCGATGAGGCGGTCGCACACGGCTACTTCGTCCACGTTTTCGTCGATCGCGAAAGGCGCACCGCGGTCCCGATACCCGAGGCAATCCGAGCGGCGCTGACGTCTCTGGTCGTAGGCTGACCGATATCCCAGGACGAGGAGCGCAGTGATGTCAGACCCCATCGAGACCCTGATGCTGGCCAACCTGCTCGGCGTGTTCAACGAACGTGACGGGGCCAAGCGACGTGCCGCCGTCGAGCGCACCTACGCCGAGGATGTGCGATGGGTCGACGCGGAGGGCGTCACGGTCGGCCGTGCCGCGCTTGAGCAGAAATGTGTGGCGCTACAGGAGAATCTGGGAGAGAGCCAGTTCGTCGCCGCGACTCCGGTCCGGACGCTACCCGGGTTCGGTCATCTCGCCTGGCACCTGGTGGATCCGGGCACCGGCGCTCAGCTCATGTCGGGTTTCGACGCGGCGCTGATCAACGACGAAGGCTCCATCACGGACATGTTCACGGTGCTCACTCCGCCCGCCTGACACGCGGGCGTACCGCGCGGCGTCCGTCAGTCGTTGCCGATGCTGCTCGCCAGGGCTGAAAGGGTTTCGGCGGCAGAGAAATTCGGACGCCAACCGAGTTGATCCCTGGCCTTGGTGGTGTCCATCACGACCGAGGTCCTGCCGGCGTGCAGCCACTCCAGGATCGACGGAACGAACGGCAGCCTCGCGATCACCTCGGAGGTGGCCGTCGCCGCCCCGTGGGGCACCCTCACCGGCCGCGCTCCGAGCGCTTCGCCCACCGCCGACATGGACAGCACCCCGTCGCCGGCGATGTTGTAGGCGCCCGGCTGGGCCGAGGTCGTGGTCACGGCGGCCACTATCGCCGACGCGACGTCATCGTGGTGCACCAGCTGTACCGGCGTGCCGGGGTCGGGGAACGGTGGCTTGAGAAGCGGCAGCGCGTGCGCGAGGCGACGCACCGACCCGGGCAGTTGGTTCCACGGCATCGCATCGGCCAGCGCGGTCGCTTTCGGGCCGGCGACGATGCATGGACGCAGCACATACACCTCCAGCGCGGACCCGGCGGTGACGTCGGCCAGCAACGCTTCGCAGGCCGCCTTCTGCTCGGAGTAGTAGTGCTCGGGTGAGCCGCGCGGCGGGACGTCCTCGGTGATCGGGACGGGATTGTCGGAGTGATAGCCGTATGCGGCCACCGACGAGGTGTAGACGAGTCGGCGCACCCGCGGTCCGGCGACCGCGGCCTCGAAGACGTTGCGGGTGCCCTCCAGGTTCCCGCGGGCGCTCTCCTCGCGGGAACCCATGATGATGAAAGCCAGATGCACGACGACGTCGGTGTCGGCGACCAGCGCCTCCACCGCGTCGCGGTCGAGGATGTCGCCCTGACGGTAAGTCGTCTTCGTCCACCCGTGTTCGGAGGTGTCGAACGGCCGTCGCGCCATGCCGATGATCTCGGCCACGGCCGGGTGCGCTTCGAGCGCCGAGATCGTGGATATGCCGATTTCGCCGGTCGGACCGGTTACCGCGACGCGCAGGGACATGGCGAAGAGGTTCCCGGTTTCGCAGCCCCAAAAACGGGACGGGACCGCGTGTCAGCCGATGTCGGACTCGTCGGAGTCAAGGGACGCCGGGCGGGTGGTGAGGAACTCAAGCAGACCCGTGACGCGCAGAATCCGTTCCAGCTGCGCCGGGCGGTGGTCGAGGTGCAGACGGATCCCCGCCGCAGTGGTGCGCCGGTGGATGACCACCAGGCTGGACAGTCCGGCAGAGTCGCAGAAGGCCAGGTCTGTGAAGTCCAGATGTAGGTCCTGCCATCCGGACGGATCGACCAGCAGCTCGGACACGGTCTCCAGGAGCAGGCCGGTCGAGCCGTAGTCGAGGTCTCCGGCGACGTGCACGCGCGCCGACCGGCCTGTGATGTGAACGGTGAGTGTGAGTTTCATACGGGCAGTGAGGGAGTGGTTGGGGTGGGGGGAAAAGCAGCGTGTGCCGCCTTGAGCAGACGCTGGGTTCGGGGGAATTCGGGCAGCTGACCGGCGAGCGATTCCAGCGCCGGGATCAGCGAGGCCGCCGCCACGTCGCGGGCAGCCAGGATGTCGGCGGTCCAGGTGATGAATCCGGTGAACAGGTCGTCGTCGTCGACGTAGAGCGCCGTGGTGAGGAAATCGACGATGTGGGCGAGGTCCTCGATGGTGTGCTGTCGCTGCATCTCGGTGTAGCCGCGCATCGCGGGGAAACGCTGTTCCAGCTCCCACAGGGTGGTCTGGATCAGTTGCGCGCCCGCGCTTTTCACCATCGTGTATTCCTGGTCCGCCAGATGCGGCAGGTCGTCGATGGGCTGATGGGTTGGCGACGTCCGCGCCGGGCGCAGACCTCGGCCCAGAAGTTCGGCGGCCGCGCGGGCGTCCGGCGCCCACGCGTCGGCTCCGAGCTGTCGCGCGAACCGGCCGTCGGCACCGAAGGCGGCCCCACCGGCCAGCACCGCGGTGCCTGCGGCCTGGCAGGCGGTGATCGCGGCGTGCGCGGTGGGCAGGCGGGTGGGGATCATGCAGGACAGCGCCACCGCCTCCGGACCGTGCTGATGCAGATGGGCGATCAGGTGCGGGGTCGGGACCTGCGCCCCGAGGAAGTCGACGTGCCAACCCCGCAGCCGGAGCACCTCGGCGAGCAGACGGGCCGGCAACGCGTGCCATTCGCCGTCCACGCAGGCCACGGTGACCCGGCCCGCGCCGTCGGCGCGCGAGCACGCCGGGTGATGGGCCAGGGCGGCGATCACCCTGTCGTTGATCGCGGTCGCGGCGTGTTCCTGGGCGACGGTGATGCGGTTGGCGGCCCACTCGCTGCCGACCCGGCGCTGTACGGAGGCGATGACGTCGAGCAACACGTCCTCCGGCGGCATCCCGCCGTCCACGGCGCCGAACACGGTCGTCGCCGCGGCGAACTCGTCCGCCTCGAGTACTGCCGCCCAGAGCCGTTCCCGGGCGCGCGACGCGTCGACGCTCACGCGGTGTACCTCCCGGCGGTGCGGCCGTCGACGGCGCTCAGGTGCGTGCGCCGCGGGGCGGTGATGGCCACCACGGCGATGTCGTCATGGGCGCGCTCGTTGAGCCAACCGGTGGTGAGCATCATGATGCGCTCGACGACGGCCTCGGCCGGCAGGCCGGCGCACTCCGCGAGCGCCGCCGAGAGTCGCTGCTCGCCGAA
The DNA here is from genome assembly GCF_000612725.1 of Mycolicibacterium austroafricanum. Taxonomy (GTDB): domain Bacteria; phylum Actinomycetota; class Actinomycetes; order Mycobacteriales; family Mycobacteriaceae; genus Mycobacterium; species Mycobacterium austroafricanum. The sequence goes on along the minus strand of NZ_HG964461.1, from coordinate 42,077 downwards.
CATGTCGGTGCCGAGGGGGCCGCCGCGGGCCTCGGTGACGCCGTCGGTGTAGAGCAGGCAGGTCTCCCCGGGGGCCAGGGATGTCTCGACGGTGCGCGCCCTGATCTGAGGCATCACCCCGACCAGGGTGCCTGCGGTCTCGGCTTCCTCGACTCGGCCGTCGTTGCGCACGATCAGCGGGGCGAGGTGCCCGGCGCTGGTGAGCCGAAGCAACACCTGCCCGTCGCGCCGCGACACCGACGCCAGCACCAGTGTCGCGAACCGGGAGTCGTCGACGCAGAGCAGCGCGGCGTTGAGCAGTCGCAGCACTCCCGCGTGATCCTGGGCCAGTGGGGACAGCGCCATCAGGGTGTTGCGGATCTTGCCGGTCAGCACGGCGGCCTCCAGCCCCTTTCCGCAGACGTCGCCGAGGACCACCAGGGTTTCGTCGTCGGGTGTGGCCGCGGGATGGACGTCGTAGAAGTCGCCTCCGACGGCCTCGTGATCCTCGGAGGCCCGGTAGCCGCCGGCGAGCTCGATTCCGTCGAGGCGGTGCAGCTGCGGAGGCAGCAGATCCCGCAGCAGGGTGCGGGTGATCGCGGACTGCTCGGCGTACAGCCGGGCCGCCGACAGCGCCGCACCTGCGCGCGCGGCGAACAGCCGGGCGAACACCTCCTCGCCTTCGCTGAATGCGGTCTGGGAGGTGCGTCGCAGCAGGACCAGCGCGCCGGCGGCGACTCCGTGGCCGGGCAGTGGCGTTATGACGACGGAGCCCACCGGCCCCGGAAAGCTCTCGGGCACAAGCCAACCCGGTACAGACGCCGGATCGATCCAGCGCGACGGTACGGGCGGGAAACCGCGCAACGCCTCGCTCAGCCCCGCCACGTCCGACGGATCGGCATCGACCCGCCGGTGCTCCGCGGTGCCGTCGGTTCCGCTACAGACCACCGGGATTCGCCCGCCGGCAACGGGGGTCACCAGAACAGCGGCGTCGGCCAGGTGCCGGGCCGCCATCTGCACCGTCGCCTCCATGCACCGGTCGATGTTCAGTGAGGCCATCAGGACCGCGGACGCCTCGTCGAGAAACGCTGCGCGCTCCCGCTCCACGGTCAGCGCCCGGCGCGCGTCGCGCGCCGACCGGTCAGAGTCCTCGACCAGCCACCAGGCCACCTCGCCGCCGGGCAGCGGGGTGGGATGTGCATCGAAGTCGCGTCCGTGCACACTGCCCGACGCGGCCGTCAGGTGCTGATGAGCTCCGGACAGCCAGGACGGCGCCAGGTCCTTGAGTGCAACACCCGGGCTGAGCCCGGGCAGTAGCGAGCGGGCCGAACCGCTCGACGTCCGGACGATTCCGTCGCGATCGACCACCAGCACCGGATGGGGCACCGCTGCCCATGCCGCGTCGTTGCCCGAGTCGACGTCGAGGGGCGGACCCGCACCCATCGTTGCCTCCTCACAGCCTCGCCACACCGGCCGAAACCCGGCTGGCCGTCTGTCGACTGTAGGTACCGAGAATCGGCATGTCGACACGCACAGCGAAGCGCCGATCTCCCTTGCAGCAGCGTCAATTCCAGCGGGCCGGCGGGTGTCCTCTGGTCAGCGCGGTCCGGCGGCCAGGTCGACGGGCTGCTCTGATCCGTGCCGCGGCATGTTGCGGACCGCGAACTCGGCGGCCCGGTCGGTCATGCCGGTGAGCGCGTAACCACCGTGGGCCGCGTTGTCACGTCCGGTCGGTGAGCAGACCGGGTCTTCGGGGATACACAGGTCCAGCGTCTTGGCCGCGTAACGTGAGCCGACGTTGATCGGCGGTGCGCCGGTGTAGATCATCTGCAGGAAGCCGCTCGACGGCTTTCCGAACAGCGCCACCGCGGCCACGTTGTCGGCCACCGACGGTGGCATCGGCCCGGTCATGCCGGGCGGCGGGGTGTACCCCTCGGGGATCGCGTCCTCGGTGATGTAGGCGGCGACGGCCGCGCCCTGCGAGAAGCCGCCCAGCACGATCTGGGTGTCGGGGCAGTTGGCCGCCATCGTCACCACACGGTTACTGGCGTCGATCACACCGTCGGCGGCGGTGGCGAAGTCGAAGGAGGCAGGGTAGTTCACGGCGTAGACATCGACCGTCCGGCCGCCCACCCTGCTACGAAGGGAATCCACGAACGCCTGACCGGTTGCGCCGATCCCCGGCGGCTCGAGCGTGCCGCGGGCGAACACCACCTCCACGTCCGGACAGGGTGCGGCATAGGCGGGAGCCGCGACGAGCGGGAATCCCGCGGTCACCGCGACGACCGGAGCCGCGACTGCCGACAAACGACCGAATATGTTCATTCCAACCGCCTGATCATCGAGTTCGAATTTCAGGGTCGGGCACCGTTGCTCCCCCAAGACGGCGACGGTGTACCCCATCCGCGGGAATCGAAACGTAGGGTTTCAGCCGTGAGCATAGAGGACTTCTGGCGGGACGCCGAGCACCACCTGGTGCGGTACGGCGGGTCGTTCATCCCCCGCATCATCGAACGCGCCTGCGGAAGCTACGTCTACGACAGCGCCGGCACGCCGATCCTGGATTTCACCTCCGGGCAGATGAGCGCCGTGCTCGGCCATGCGCATCCGGACATCGTGGCCACGGTGTCCACCGCGGTCGGCACCCTCGACCACCTCTACAGCGGAATGGTCAGCCGGCCGCTGGTCGACCTCGCCAGGACGTTGACGGCGACGCTGCCCGCGTCACTGAGCAAGGTGCTGTTGCTGACCACCGGGGCCGAGTCCAACGAGGCGGCCATCAAGATGGCCAAGCTGTACACCGGGAACTACGAGATCGTGTCGTTCGACCGGTCCTGGCACGGCATGACCTCCGGTGCGGCGTCGGTGACGTTCAGCGCCGGGCGCCGCGGCTATGGACCGCCGATGCCGGGAAGCCTCACCCTGCCCACTCCGAACGCCTACCGCTCACCGTTCCGGCATGCCGACGGCAGCCACGACTGGCTGGCCGAACTCGAGTACGGGTTCGCGATGGTCGACGCGCAGTCCGCGGGCAGTCTGGCCGCCTGCCTGGTGGAGCCGATCCTGTCGTCGGGCGGGATCATCGAGTTGCCACCGGGATACCTGCGCCGCCTCAAGGAACTCTGCGCCGAGCGCGGCATGCTGTTGATCCTCGACGAGGCGCAGACCGGCATCGCACGCACCGGCCTGATGTACGCGTTCGAAAGGGACGGCGTCGCACCGGATCTGCTGACGCTGTCGAAGACGCTGGGCGCGGGCCTGCCGGTGGCCGCCGTCGTCACCGGTGAGGAGATCGAAGCCACCTGCCATGACAGGGGATTCCTGTTCTTCACCACCCATGTCTCCGACCCGCTCGCGGCCGCCGTCGCGTGCACGGTGCTCGACGTCGTGGCACGGGACGGGCTCGTCGACCGGGCCGAACGACTGGGCCGGCAGCTCGGCGAGCGGCTGACCGACCTGAAGCACCGGTACGACCAGGTGGGTGACGTGCGTGGCCGGGGCTTGCTGCAGGGGCTGGAGCTCGTCGTCGACAAGCACACCAAGGAACCCGCCGACGCGCTGGGGGCCGAGGTGACCGCCGCGTGCCTGGACCGCGGGCTGCACATGAACATCGTTCAGCTGCCCGGGATGGGTGGGATCTTCCGCATCGCGCCACCGCTGACGATCACCGAGGCGGAACTGCACAGCGGCCTGGACATCCTGGACGAGTCGCTGAAGGCGGTCCTGCAGCGTTGACGCTCCTCGTCCCCGGGGACACGTGCTGGCGGATCGAACAGGCCGATCACTTCGCCGGCATCGTCGACGGTGCCGATTACTTCCGCCACGTCAAGGCCGCGATGATCCGGGCCAGGCATCGGGTGATGTTGATCGGCTGGGACTTCGACACCAGGATGACGTTCGAGCGGGGCGACAAGACCCTCGCCGGACCCAACCAGTTGCGGGCGTTCCTGTGGTGGCTCCTGCGCCTGCGTCCGGACCTCGAGATCTACCTGCTCAAGTCCAACCTCGGCCTGATACCGGCGTTCCAGACCATCTGGGACGGTGTCACACCGGTGAAGTTGCTGAACTGGCTGAGCAGTGATCGGCTGTGGTTCGCGGTCGACGGCGCACACCCCACCGGTGCGGTGCACCACCAGAAGATCGTGGTCGTCGACGACGTGCTGGCCTTCTGCGGGGGAATCGACCTGACCGTCGATCGCTGGGACACCTCAGAACATCTGCAGCACAACACGATCCGCCGTACCCTGGGCCGCGCCTACGGCCCCCGCCACGAGGTCGCCGTCGCGGTCGACGGTGCGGCGGCCCGCGCGCTGGGCGACCAGGCGCGGAACCGGTGGCGGGCGGCGACGAAACAGCTCCTCGGCCCGGTGGAGGATGCCGATCCGATCTGGCCACCCGGCCTGGAACCGAGCCTGCGGCAGGTCGGCGTGGGTATCGCCAGAACGCTGCCCGCGCTGGCGCCGGGTAGCGAGGTGCGTGAGGTGGAGGCACTGAACCGCGCCGCGATCGCGGCCGGCCGCCGCACCATCTACCTGGAGAACCAGTACCTGGCCTCGCGGCCGCTGGTGCGCGCGCTGGCGTCCCGGTTGCAGGAGCCCGACGGACCGGAGATCGTCATCGTGTTGCCGCGCCGCTCCGAGAGCCGCCTGGAGCGCGAGTCGATGGACAGTGCGCGGCACGACCTTCTCGAAATACTCTGGGCTGCCGACGACCACCACCGGCTGGGCGTGTACTGGCCGGTGGCCGACGGGGGAGCCCCGGTCTACGTCCACTCGAAGGTCCTGGTCAGCGACGACCGGCTGCTGCGCATCGGTTCGTCGAACCTGAACAACCGCTCGATGGGATTCGACAGCGAATGCGACGTCGCGATCGAGGCCGACCCCGACGACCGGGATCACGACGCCGTGCGCCGGGTGATCACCGCGACCCGGGACGGCCTGGTGGGGGAGCACCTCGGTGTCCCGGCCACCGAGGTGGCGAGTGCCGTGCGTGAGCACGGGTCCTTCCTCAAGGCGGTCCGGGCGCTGCGCGGTCCGGGCCGGACCCTGGTGGAGTTCACCGCCGACACGGTCCGGGACGAGGCGGGCCCGCTGGCCGAGAACGACCTGATGGACCCCGACCGGGTGCCGCGTTCGATCACCAGGACGGTTCAGCGACTCTTCGGCCGGCTCACCGAGTGACCCTATCCATTCAGCGAAATCGCATATGTGCGTTGACATCCGGGGTCTAGGATGTGAGCTGCGGCTGTAACGGGGGGTGGGCCGGCGTCGATACACCGGCGACCGTCGATTTGTCCGGCACAGTCTCTTGCGGGCCGGTCCCGCGCCGCGTCGCTCACACCGACTTCGGGGGGTTCCACTGTGCGCGCGGCCGGCCCGACGGTTGATCACCGATCTTCAGCCAGAAGGATGCACTTTGCCGCCCGAGCCTCTCCTGAACCGACGCGCCGCGCTCAAGTTGCCCGCGGTGCTGGCGGCGGGCATGGCGTTGTCGACCGTGCCCCGCGCGTCCGCCGAACTCACCCGGTGGTCACCGGATCGCGCGCACCGGTGGCACCGGGCGCAGGGCTGGCTGGTCGGCGCGAACTTCATCCCGGCCACCGCGATCAACCAGCTCGAGATGTTCCAGCCGGGCACCTTCGACCCGCGACGCATCGACAGCGAGCTGCGGACGGCAAAGCTGATCGGGCTCAACACCGTTCGGGTGTTCCTGCACGACCTGCTCTGGGTGCAGGACCGGGTCGGCTTCCAGCGCCGACTGGCCCGGTTCGTCGACATCGCGGCCCACCACGGCATCAAACCGCTGTTCGTGCTGTTCGACTCGTGCTGGGATCCGCACCCGCGACTGGGTAGGCAACGCGACCCGATCCCGGGCGTGCACAACTCGGGCTGGGTGCAGAGCCCGGGCGCCGACCACCTCAGCGACCCGCGCCACCGCCGGGTCATGCAGGACTACGTCGTGGGTGTGCTGAGCCAGTTCCGTCACGACAAGCGGGTGCTCGGCTGGGACCTGTGGAACGAACCCGACAATCCCGCCGACGCCTACAAGGACGTCGAGCGCAGGGACAAGGTGGATCGGGTGGCCGAGTTGCTGCCGCAGGTCTTTCAGTGGGCCAGGTCGGTCGACCCCGTGCAGCCGCTGACCAGTGGCGTCTGGGACGGCGAGTGGGGAGATCCGGCGCGCCGCAACGAGATCAACCGGATCCAGCTCGACCTCTCCGACGTGATCACCTTCCACAGCTATGCCGATCGAAGGGGGTTCGAGGCGCGGCTGGACGAGCTCACCCCCATCGGGCGGCCGATGCTGTGCACCGAGTACATGGCGCGCACGCTGGACAGCACGGTGGAGGCGATTCTGCCGATCACCAGACGCCGCAACGTCGGGGCCTACACGTGGGGATTCTTCGCGGGCAAGACGCAGACATTCCTGCCGTGGGATTCGTGGGACCGTCCGGTGACCGGTCCGCCCGGGCTGTGGTTCCACGACCTGCTCAACGGCGACGGCAGCCCGTACCGGGACAGCGAGATCAACACCATCCGCGAGCTCACCGGCAGGCGCGGACCCTAGTCGGGGAGCGGACCGACCAGCCTGGCCGGGCGGCACAGCAGCGTCACGGCCAGGCTCAGCGCCGCGGCGACGGCGAATGCGGCGTACACGCTCAGAACGTCGGCGGTGCCGCCGAGGACGGCCGCGGCGATCGGTCGGGAGCCCAGGAACCCGACCAGCCACAGCGCCATGATGCGGCCGCGCAGCTCCTCGGGAGCGCGCTCCTGCACGACGGTGCTGAGCCCGGTCATCGCGCAGCCGAAGCCGAAGCCCGACACCGCGAACCCGGTCAACGCCACCCACGGCTCCATCGCGACGGCCAGGATCGCGCTTCCGGCGGCGAGCGCCGCCATTCCGATGGACGACACGACGGCCGAGCCGATCCGGCCACGCAGCAGCGCAAGCGCGGTCATCCCGACCGCCGCCCCCACCCCGAACACGGCGGACAGCGTTCCCACCATCGAGGCGCCACCGCCGAGCTCGTCGGCCATCGACGGGGTCAACGTGATGGACGGGTCGGAGACGATCCCGACCGTCGTCACCGCGACGAGGGCCAACAGCAGGGGACGGTCCCGCAGCACATACCGGACGGCGACCCGTACGCGGTAGTCGGTGCCCGCCCGCCGTTCCGGTGGGGCGGGAAACCGCACGGCGAGGAGGAAGAACGCGAACACCAGGTGCAGCACCGTGCTCACCGCGAACGCCGTGGCCGGCCCGATGTGCGCGGCCAGGTATGCACCGGCGGCGGGGCCGATGATCCGGCCGATGGTCATCGGGATGCTGTTGAGCGCCATCGCCGTCGGCAGTTCACCGGCACGGATCAAGTTCGGCACGATGGACTGCATCGCGGGTCCGCCGACGACGAAGCCGAAGCCGACCAGCGTCGTTCCCAGCAGGACGGGTACGGCCGCGGCCAGACCTGTCAGCCCCGGCTGCACGAACATCCACGCCGCGATCGATCCCGAACCGGCGACGCAGAGGACCCGGCCGAGCAGGATCTGCCGTGCCGGATTGCCGGTGTCGGCCCACTTGCCGCTGGTCGGGCTCAGGATCAGCTGCGGTGCGAACTGCACGACGCCGACCATGCCGACCATCAGCGCCGAGCGGGTCGCGTCGTACATCACGATCGCGGCGACGATGCCGTGGGTCCACACCGCCACGACGGCGAAGATCTTGCCCCAGAACAGCGCGCCGAACACCGGATCGAACATCAGCCCCAGCGCGTTGCGCGCGGGCAGCCGTGCGGCGGTGGCTTCGGCCGTCATCGGCACAACGGCGCTGATCGAGACTGCGGCACCGAATATGCATAGCACATGAATGTTTGTCGGGCCGAATCGCTTGACCGCCTCCGCGGCTACCGTCGCGGGGGCATCTTGACCCGGGTCAGGTCCTCGGCCAGGACGAGGTCGCCGTCGAACGCCGCCCTGGCCTCGTCGTGATGTCCGCGCATGTCGGGGTAGCGCTGGGAGAAGTGGGTGAGCACGAGGCGGCGTATCCCGCACTCGGCCGCCACCTGCGCAGCCTGCCGCGCGGTCAGGTGCCCGTAGCGCGCCGCCAGATCGGCATCGGAGTCGAGGAACGTCGCCTCGATCACCAGCAGGTCGGCGCCGTCGGCGAGCGCGTACACGCCGTCACACAACCTGGTGTCCATCACGAAAGCGAAACGTTGTCCGCGTCTGGACCGGGTCACATCGGACAACCGCACCGTCTGTGTGCCCCGTCGGATCGAACCCGCGCGTTGCAGCTCTCCCACCTCCGGGCCTGCGACGCCGAACTGCGTGAGCAACTCGGGGACGAACCGGTCGCCGTCCGGTTCGACGACGCGGTACCCGACGGCGTCGACGGGGTGGTCGAGCCGGCGCGCCTCCAGGGTGCCGAACGGCCCGACGGCGATGGCGCCTTCGGCGTCCACCGGCATCTCGCGCACATCGGTCACGTCGTGAAAGACGCTGGCGTGCCGCAACCTGGCGAAGTACTCCCGGCCCGACGCCGGGTAGTACGCCTGGACCGGGCGGACGACGCGGTCCAGGGAGAGCCGTTGGATGATCCCGGGCACCCCGAGGCAGTGGTCGCCGTGCAGATGGGTGATGCACATACGGGTGACGGCGGTCGGAGAGACCCCGGCGAGCAGCATCTGCCGCTGGGTGCCCTCGCCGGGGTCGAAGAGAAAGCCCTCGTCATCCCAGCGCAGCAGGTAACCGTTGTGGTTGCGGTGTCTGGTGGGCACCTGGCTGGCGGTGCCGAACACGATCAGTTCCCGACCGGACACACACCGCACCCTACGGCCGGGTTACCGGCCGTCCCGGAGAGGACTCACTTGGCGGTGGTTCGTCGCGACGCCGTCGTCTTCCGGGCGGTCTTTGCCGGCCTGGCGGCGGTCTTCTTCGCCGGCGGTGGCGTGCTCTGCCGGGGCGCTGCCGGCTGACGTGCGCGCTGACCGAGCTGATGCATCACCAACGCCGCGCCGCCCACGGTGACCAGCACCGGCCACTCGACGAGACCCGCGGCGCCGACGGCGCCGAGCGTCAGCGCCGCCGCCGCCGTAGACCGGCTCCCGCTGCTCAGGCCGGACCGGATCCCGCCCGCCGCTCCCTGCACTCCACCGACCACTCCGCTGACCGCGGCGCCGCCCACGGCACCCGCTGCCGCAGTGGTGGCGTCGGCCACTTTCGTGAGGCCTCGAAATGCCGTCGAAATCGGATTCATCGGCACTCCCCCTATCCCGGACACCGGCTGTTGTGTACTCATCATGCGCCGATTACCTCCCTTACGGAGGGCGATGTCGCTAGATCACGTCGGCCCTGGTGCCGCGCCGCGCCATCAGGGGCAGTCCGACCCAGAGCATCAGCCAGGCCGCCATAGTGGCCGCCCCCGCGGCGGCGCCCGCCTTGCCCCCCGCCATCACGTCGAAGATCATCGTGGCGACGCCGGACACCGCGGCACCGAGAAGCACGAGGCCGACCAGCGTCAGATGGTGCGATCGCGCGACCAACCACTGCAGCATGTGCCGTCGGAACACCAGCCGATGCAGCGCGACAGGGGCGGTCAACATGGCTGTCGCCGAGATCGAGCAGCCGACCGTCGCCAGATAAAGCCACCGCAAACCACCATCGAGCTCCGAAAAACGTTGCTGGAAAGGCAGGGTCAGCAAAAATCCGGTGAGCAGCTGAACGCCCGTGAGCACCACCCGCAGTTCCTGCAGCAGGCAGGCCCAGTTGCGGCCCGATGTAACCGAAACGGCGCCTGCTAAACCATCAGGTGCGTGCCGGAATGCCGGCGAACTGATCGGTGATTGCCTGACAGAATGCGTCGAGGTCCTTCGGCGACCGGCTGGTGATCAGATTGCCGTCGATACACACCTGCTGGTCGACGACGGTGGCGCCGGCATTGCGCAAATCGGTGCGCAAGCTCGGATACGACGTCAGGGTGCGGTCTTTGACGACGTCGGCCTCGACAAGGGCCCACGGCCCGTGGCAGATCGCGGCGACGGGCTTGCCCGATCGGACGAAGTCGCCGACGAACGCCACCGCGGCCTCGCTGAGGCGCAGCTTGTCGCCGTTGACGGTTCCGCCCGGCAGCACCAGCGCGTCGTACTCCTCGACGCGCGCGTCCTCGACGGCCCGGTCGACCGTGAATGTTCCCGCGGGTTCGAGGTCGTGGTTGCGCGCGTCGATCTCACCGGTCTGCACGGACAGCAGGTCGACGTCTCCGCCGGCGTCGAGCACCGCGGCGCGGGGTTGTTCCAGCTCGACCTTCTCGACACCGTCGGCGGCCAGGAAGGCGATCTTGCGGCCCTGTAGTTCGTTCGGCATGTCATGGACTCCTTTCGCTCTGATCGCAGCATTACCCGCTCGAAGGCGGTCGAATCGCGTGAACATCCGCGTACGGTCGGACACATGACTGCTCAGCCCGACAGCGATCGCCTCGACAGGGTCGCGCCAGGAGATCTCATCTCGCTGCCTCTTCCGGACGCCCCCGACGCCGAGGCCCGCGAGTACAAGGTGGTGCACATCGATGCCCGGAGCGCCTCGTCAGACGGGCCGATGCTGATCACGCTGGAGGCCGACGAAGGCCGGACGTTCGACGTCGAATTGCCGGCTGACACCGTGGTCACGCGCACCCTGGGGGCCAAGTGGGAGTCTCCGCAGAGCCCGACCCCGCATCGGGGCTCGTAGCGCGGTCCGACGGTCATGGCGAAGTACCATCTCAACGCCGCAGCGGTCGAGTTCGCCCGCGGGCTGATCGATGCCAGACAGTATGTGCTCGACAGTGACTGGGGTGAGGTGCAGCCGGATGCTGCGGCGCAGAACTCGTATCTGGAATCCCATGACTGGGATGAGTACTCGCGCTGGCACCTGGGTCTGACCGACGGAGCGGTGGACGGCACCAAAGCGCGTTATGCCTTCGGGTACGGGGACTTCCGTCGGGTGCACCGCACGGGCCTGATCGCATGCGTCTTCCGTGCCTCGCAGTGGCGGCACAAGGCCGTGGAGCTGGCGGCCCACGACCTGTTACAGCATCTGGACGCCACGGCGGGAATCACGCCGTGACCCGGGCAATTTGGTCGGCGAACGGCGGTGGTACTGAGCCTGCAGCGCAGCGCGGTGCCGCCTGCGGCCGGAAGGAGGAGGTCATGAAGATGAGTCGGGTTGCCGGAATCGCCGGCGCGGTCGCGCTGGGAGCATGCAGCGCGGTGGCGGGTCTGGGTGCCCCGTCGGCGGCGGCGCAGCCGTGCCCGGACGTGGAAGTGGTGTTCGCCCGCGGGACCAGCGAGCCACCCGGGGTCGGTGGCGTCGGGCAGGCCTTCGTCGACGCACTGCGCGCTCAGGCCGCCCCGCGCACCGTCGGCGTCTACGCGGTGAATTACCCTGCGGCGAACAACTTCACCGACCGCGCGGCGTTCGCCGGGACCGTCATCGACGGCATCCGGGACGCGTCGAACCGCCTCCAGGCCATGTCCGTCAACTGTCCGAACACCAGGTTGGTCCTCGGTGGCTTCTCGCAGGGCGCAGTGGTGTCCGGCTTCACCACCTCGGACACGGTGCCCAACAGCGTGCCTGCCGCGGTGGCACCGACTCCGCTGCCGCCCACGGTCGCCGAACATGTTGCGGCCGTGGTGCTTTTCGGCGCACCCTCGGGATCGTTCATGGAGAAGTACGGCGCTCCGGCCGTCACCGTCGGACCGTTGTACGCGGACCGGACCGTCGAGCTGTGCGCTGCGGGAGACAGCATCTGCGACGGCGCGCCCAACGGCGGCCCGAACCTGGCGCACGCGCTGTACCCGGTGAACGGGATGGTCGGCCAGGGCGCGAGCTACGCGGCCGGGAGGCTGTGACCCGTCACGCCCCGGCGGGCACCGGATAGCGGTCGTTGACGTCGGCGTTGGTGTCCTTACGTGCGCAGTGCGCGCAGCAGAAGATGCCGTCGTCGGTCTCGATGCCGTGACCGAGGATGCGGCAGCCGCAGTGCAGGCACTGCGGGGCGAGCTGCGCCGCCGCGCATTCGACGCTGTCGAACGTCGCGGTGTGGCCGTCGTGCCGTGTGACGGTAAAGGCTTTGTCGTAGTCATTGCCACAGGTGTCGCAGATACTCATGTCCGCCGGGTTCCCACCGACCGGTTCGGCAAACGTTTGGCCGTCGGGTAAGTGGGCATTAAAGACTCCGTGACGAGCGCATATACCCAACTCGACGCCCCAGACATCGCGGTCGAGGTCTATCCCCCGCAAGAGGATTCGCAGCTCCTCATCGACGCCGCGACCGCAGCCGGCGTGCTGCCAGGGGCCCGGGTCGCGGACCTGTGCACCGGCAGCGGGGTGGTGGCGCTGGGCGCGGCGGCATCCGGTGCGGCCGAGGTGACCGCCTTCGACATCTGCCCGAAGGCGGTGCAGCGGACGCGGCAGGACGCCCGGGCCGCAGGCGCCGATGTGGACGTTCACCGCGGCTCGTGGGCGCGCGCAGTCGAATTCGGACCCTACGACGTCGTCCTGGCCAACCCGCCGTATGTGCCGGTCCCCGACGCGGACGGCGAGACGATTCCTGCCGCAGCCGGACCCTCGCGGGCCTGGGACGCAGGACCGGACGGACGACTGGTTCTCGATCCGATGTGCGCGGCCGCGCCACTGCTGCTCGACGAAGGCGGGACCATGCTCGTCGTGCAGTCGGAATGCTCGAACGTCAAGCGCACGCTGAGCATGTTGCGTGAACACGGAATGCGTACCGAAGTGGTTGCGCAGCAGCTTATCCCGTTCGGTCCGGTGATGTCGGTGCGCGCGCCGTGGCTCATGCGGGCCGGTCTTCTGCCGCGCGGAAGCCGGCAGGAGCGGATCGTGGTGATCCGCGCCGACGCGCCATGACCGACAAGCAGGTGCGCGTGGTCCGAGTCGTTCCCGGTGGACCCGTGATGGTCGAGGGTCCCGTCTGCATCGAAATGCCGGACGGAAGCCGGGTGGAGTCCGACCGCTTCATGGTCGCGATCTGCGCGTGCCGCAGATCGAAGACCTACCCGCTGTGCGACACCAGCCACCGGCGCCGATCGCGCGCCGGTGACGAGTCGGCGTAAGTCGGTTCCAGGTCAGACCGGGTCAGTCCAGGGGGCGGCGCAGCGACGTGCGTCCGTCGCGCCAGCACGACATCAGGTGATCGGCCAACCGGTTCTCCACAAGGTCGAACGCCCGGATGCCGAACACCACGTCGCGGTCGAGTCCCGGTTCGCGGGATACCAGGTCGCCGACGACGTCGGTGCGCACCACCTGCTCGTGGACCGCATCGGCCTCGACGTGCTCGGCGTAGAACCCGCGGCACTCCTGCGGTGCGCCGAGGCGTTCCAACGCCTGCACCATGCGCCGGGACCCCGGCGGGGACGTGACCTCGGTGGCCGCGAAATGCCCCACCGCGCAACCACGCAGCCGACGGTGCAAGCCGAACATCGACATCAGGTTCACCACCGCCAGCGTCTCTGCAGGCACGTTGCCGAGGTAGCCCAGGTACGAGGTGTCCAGCCCGGCGGCTGCCATCAGGTCGGCGAACAGCTGTTGATGCAGCCGCGCGCCCTTGCCCGCGCCGAACTCGTCGAACTCCACAGCGACGAACGAGGCCTTCGCCTGCCCGGTCAGTCGCGGGATGGCCCACGCGTGCGGGTCACCCTCCTTGAGGTGGTACAGCGACCGGTGCGCGAAGTACTCGCGCATCTCGTCCCATGTGCCCTTGTCGCGCAGGTGATATGACGGCCCGTCGCCGTTCACCGGCTCCACGCAGAGCTTGTCGAGCTCCTCGAGTGCGCCTGCGTCGGGCTCGATCGTTCCGACGCCCTTGCGGATGTCTTCGAGGAACAGCTCTTCGAGCCGGCCGCGCAGGTAGAGCAGCCCGGCGTTCCATTCCCAGGCGGCGTCGACATCGGCGAATCCGCGGTAGTGGAGCTCGTAGCAGACGTAGAGGGCGAGCTGCAGATCGAGGCCGGCCGGGTCGGCGTCGGCAAGGGAGGTCTCGACTTTGACGAAATGGCGAAGCGGGGCCCGTTCGGCGAGGAGCTCCATCACGGACATCGAGATGGGGCCACGGGGCTCGGGAAGTCGGGGTTGCACCAGCGTCGGCATCACATGGCGGTATTTACCCACGAGCAGTGCCGCCAAACCGGGCTGTGCCCCATCTCGGCCGGTCGGCGCGGGTACCCGTTCACCCCTTGGACTACACGTTTTGCCGCCTTTTTCACAACGCCGGCATATGGCGGTGAGGGTTCGCGCCGACGGGTAACCGACCGGCAAGCGCACGCACGCGCTGACGTATCCACAGACATTCCGTATCTCAGACAAGGGGTGAACGCGCACATGGCTGCACCTACCAGGACCATCGAGTCAACCGAATCCATCAAGGGCACGCTGATCGCGCAACTGCGCACCGTGCTGGACCTCACGCACACCGAGATCCAGGTCGCCGAGACCCGGGTCGGGCAGGCCCGCACCGACGCTGTCAGGCGCGAGCTGAGCCAGAACGCCGAGAACGCGAAGATCCGTGCTGAGGCGATCGAGAAGACGATCCGGGAACTCGGTGGGTTCCCCGACGTGATCGGGCCGTTCCTCGGCCGCGCCGCCGCGGCGGTCAAGGCGCTGACCGAACAGGCCGAGCCGTTCGACGAGGCGCTCCTCGGCGATCTCGCGCTCGAGGGACAGCTGCTTGACCGGTCCCGCTACGTCAAGGCGCTGGCGGTCGCCGCCAAGGACCAGGACGTCGAGGCGTTGGCCACCCGTCTCATCACCGCGCACTCCGCAACCGTGGACTGGCTCACCACCGTGCTGGCCGAGGACGCCCTCGGCGGGCCGGCCGCACTGAGGCGGACCCCGATGCAGGCCGCCGCCGGGCTGGCGGTCAAGTTCGCGAACCTGCCGTTCACCTGGTCGACGCGGGGCGCCGAGCGAGTCGCGGAGGCCATCCGCTCGGTCCGGCCGGCAGTCGCGGACCTGATCGAGCGGGGCTCGCGCACCGGCGATGTCGCCGCGAAGGCGCTCTCCGGGGCGCGTGACTCCGCCCTCCAGACCGCCGAGCGCATCACCCGCGAGCAGGGCGCCGAGGATGCCGCCGACCTGATCCACGCAGCGCGCGGGGCCACCGGCATCCTCGATCCGGACGAACTGCCGATCAGCGGTTACGACGAGCTGACCGTCAACGACGCGGCCAACGCCGTCAAGGACCTGACCGACCCGGCCGACATCCGGACGATCGTGGCCTACGAGGAGGCGCACAAGAACCGCCAGCGCGTCGTTTCGGCGGCGCAGACCCGGCTGGCCGCCATCGCGCAGGAAGTGGTCGGCATCAACTGACACAGTCCGTCACGAACCGGCACGGGGATTCCCGTGCAGGTTCGTCGTCTGTCTAATCTCGAACGGTGACCATCACCTACGACGACCGGTTGCGTGACCAGCTTCAGCAGCGGCTGGCCGGACATGCCCGCCGGACGGTGTCAGACCCGTCGAAGCGGCATGCCGCCGTGGCCGTGGTGCTGGTCGACTCCCTCGCCGGCGAGGATCGGGTGGACCCGGCACCCGTCGACGACTGGATCGCCGGCAGGCCGATGCCGGAGGATCTGGACGGGCGCATGGTCGACGTCTCCGGAGGCGCAGCGTTCTTCCTCTGCCGCAGGGCATCTCGGCTGTCGTCTCATTCGGCGCAGTGGGCGCTGCCCGGCGGGCGGTTGGACCCCGGCGAAACCGTCGTCGATGCCGCGCTGCGCGAGCTCGACGAGGAGGTTGGCGTGCGGCTCACCGAGACGTCGGTGCTCGGCCTGCTCGACGACTACCCGACCCGCTCCGGTTACGTCATCACGCCCGTGGTGATCTGGGGCGGCGGCCGGCTCGACCCGCGCCCCGCGCCTGACGAAGTGGTCGCGGTGTACCGGGTCGGGCTGCACCAGCTCCTGCGGGAGGATTCGCCCCGCTTCATCACCATCCCCGAGAGTCCCCGTCCCGTCGTGCAGATGCCGCTGGGCAACGACCTCATTCACGCGCCGACCGGTGCGGTGCTGCTGCAGTTGCGCTGGCTGGGCCTGGAAGGCCGGTCCGATCCGGTCGACGAACTCGAGCAACCGGTCTTCGCCTGGAAGTAGATCCGCCGTACTCGCATTCCACGCGGCGGTGGGGGAGGCCCCGTTTTCTTTGCGCGCCGTCCGGGTAGACCACCGCTTGACAGCGAACCACCTCCGACACGGATGCGACCGACATGACCACGACCCACGGCAGTGGACGGCACCGGCTCTCCCGGCGGCCCGCCCACCTGGGACACCGCCTCACCACGGTGTCGTTGATGGCCGTTGCCGGGGTAGCGGGGTGGCTGTGGACGTCGGCGGTCGCGCAGCCCCATCCCGCGTCCGCGCCGCAGCAACCCTCTCCGGCGGCGCAGGCGCATCACGAGATCCAGCGGGTCGGGCAGGTCATCGCGGCGTCGCGGGACTCGCTCACGACCAGCACGCCGGACGGTCAGACCACCACGTTCCGGATCACCGCCGACACCACCCAGATCGGCCCGCCCGGGACCGTCGGGCCCTATACGTCGTTTCCGCTGAAGCGCAACGTCGTCGTGCTGGGCATCGTGCACGAGGGCGTCCCGGTCGCCACCGCGATCGCCGATCAGGCCGCCGTGGGACCCGACGGGCCGCCGATGGACTACGGGCTTCCCACCTGACCCGTCACTCGAACGCCGGAGTGCTGCGCCAGTCCGCCAGCACTTCGGCCAACCCGTCCGCGAGCACCGGCAACTGCGGGACGAGCGTAAGGCAGCCGACGAACTGCAGTCGCCGGGCGTGATCCATCAGCCGCCGCACCGTCGGATCGGTGCGCCGCAGGCCTCGCTCGTGTGCCGCGTGGTCGTACTCGGCGACAGCATCCGGGCCGAGCAGGGCCAGGTCCCATTCCACCGGCCCGCTTGTGACGTCCTCGAAGTCGGCGAACCGGATCCCCGAGGTTGTCCGAATCACATTGTGCGACGGGCCATCTCCCTGGAGCGGCTGGACCGGAATTCCCGGGAAGGCCGACTCGAACGCCGCCCGGTCGGCCAGCAACTGCTGCAACTTGTCGAAATCGGAACGGGCACGGTCGATTTCGGTCGGCGTCAACACCTCGACGGTCTGCAGTCGGGCGAGCAGGTCGGGCAGGCCGTCGTTGAACGGCGCCAGGAACGGCAGCTTCCCAGGATATCCGGCCAGCGCCTGGTGAAGTTCGGCGCTGTAGGACATTTCCACACCCTGGTAGGGCTGATGGTCGTCCGCGACGTCGGCCAACTCCCAGAAGGTCATCGAGAACCCGTCCCGGCGCACCGGCACCCGGGGCACCAGCGGCGACGGCCTGACCACCGGAACCCCCTGGGCATCGAGCCAGGCGACGACGTCGAGTTCGCGCTGCTGGCGCGCCGTCTGACGGTCGGGCTGCGTGCTGCCCGTCAGCACCACCGGGATGCGGGCCACCACCGGCTCGGGCTGCAGGTGTACTACGACGGAGAACACGTCGTGAAGGACGGCGCCGTGGTCGACGTTCAGCCCGAGGTCGCGGCCCGCGCGCACCGCGGCCTCGACGGCCCGCCGGGTCCGCGCGGCCAGCTCTTCAGGTGTCATCGCGGTCAGCGTGCCCCGGACATCGCCCGGCCGCGGCGCTCGGCGGCAGCGCTGCCGCTGAACAGCCCCGACTCAGCCTGCGGCCGGCCGACCGGGGCTTCCGTGGCTTCCCCGTGCCTGCGGGAATCGCTGTGGTGCTCAATGCGTTTGCGGGGCAGCGCGCAGGGATTCGTGCGCTGCAGCCAGGCGACCATTCCTTCCCGGATGTCGCAGCGCAGGTCGAACAGCGCGCCCGCGTTGGGCGCGCTGACCAGCATCCGCACCCGGACCAGACCTTCCACGGCGTCGGTGACCTGCAGCACGCCGACTCGGCCGTCCCACTTGTCGTTGGCGTGCAACATGCGGTCCAGTTCGGCCCGCATGGCGTCGAAGGGCACCGTGAAGTCGACGTCGAGTTCGGCGGTGCCGAGCAGTTCGGTCGCATTCCTGGTCCAGTTCTGGAACGGCGTGTCGGTGAAGTAGGTGCACGGCAGCACCAGGCGCCGCTCGTCCCACAGGTGTACGACGACGTAGGTCAGGGTGATCTCTTCGATCCGCCCCCACTCGTCCTCGAGCACCACGATGTCCCCGACGCGGATGGCGTCCGAGAACGCGATCTGAATGCCTGCGAACACCGATCCCAGCGACGTCTGCGCGGCCAGGCCGGCGACGACCGTCAGCACCCCGGCCGAAGCGAACAACGTCTTGCCGATGTCGCTGAACGACGGGAACGTCATCAGCGCGGCGGCGGCGCCGAGCACGACGACCAGGGCCACCACCAGCCGTCGCAGGACGGTGACCTGGGTCTTGATCTTGCGGCGGTGCCGGTCGGCGTCGGTCAACCCTTCGTCACCACCGGCGAAGCGGGCGATCACCTGCCGTTCGACCACCCGCACGAGGCTCACCAGAACCCATGTCAGCGTGGCGATGAGCGCAAGTATCAGCGTGTGGTCGAGCCATCCGCGCCAGACCGCCTGTTCGTCGGTGGTGCGCCTGACGGCCGCGCCGGCAGCGATGACCACCAGGGTCGCGCGCAGCGGCAGACGGGTGAGGTGGGCCACGTCGTGCATCACCGCGCTGCGCCGGCCCAGGCGTTGCAGCAGCCACGACACGGCCAGACCGGCAACGTAGGCCACTCCGATGGCGCCGGCCACCCAGGCGGCGGTGACGGCGAGATGGGTTGCGGAGGTGAATTCGATCGCGTCGTCCATGAACAGGTCAGAACTCCTGTGATCGGCGTCGGGGGGTATGGCTCCAGTTGCGTTCCCGCGTCCGCCGTGTGGCCAAACCTCGACGCGTCAGCAGACCTTGGCGACCTGCTCCTTGATCTTCTCCGGCAGTGCGTCTGCGGCCGCCAGGGTGGGCAGCAACGCACGCTCGCCCATGAGCGCGCGGAACACGGTGCCGACCGTCACCGTGTGGTCGGGGCGGTCGATCACCTCGATGTGGTCTCCGGCGCCGACCGTGCCCGGCTCGATGACCCGGAAGTAGGCGCCCGGCAACCCGGCGGCGGTGAATGTCTTGATCCAGCCGGGGATGCCGAGCCAGGTGACGAACGTCTGGCACGGGGTGCGCGGGCTGGTGACCTCGAGAACCAGGCCACTGTCGCCGACCGTCCAGCGTTCGCCGATCAGGCACGCGGTGAGGTCGATCCCGGCCGTGGTGAGGTTCTCCCCGAACATGCCGTTGGTGAGGTCACGGTCCAGGTCGGTGGCCCAACGGTCCAGGTCCTCCCGGGCGTAGGCGTACACGGCCTGGTCGTCGCCGCCGTGATGCTTGCGATCACAGACCGAGTCGCCGACGACGCCGCTGCCCAGCCCGCCTCGCCGCGGACCGGGGGCCCGGACGGTCAACGGTTCGGCGCTGGGCCGCTTGGCGATCCCCGAGCGCCGCGAACCCAGATCGAGCGGCGAGGTAGCCGTGTTCACCGTCAACACCGATGCCATGGGCACAGCTAACCAGTTACCGCCGCGCGGGTCATTCGATAATTTCCCAGCTGTCGTTCTCGCCGATCGGTTCGGCGGTGACCCGCACGGTGCGCTCGGTGCCGTACTCGTCGGCGGCGGTGCAGTCGAACGTCGCGCCGACCTCGACGGCCTTGAGTCCTTCACCGCAGTCCACCGTGACCGGGAACTCGAGCGTCTTCGATATCTCGTCGCTCAGTGTGGTTGCCGCGCTGGGCAAGTCGTAGAGCGTGTCCTTGGTCTTGAAGTTCACGTTGTAGTCGTCGTCGGTGACGGTTGCCTCGACCCGGACCGTCTGCCCGCCGACGTCTGCCGTGCATTCGAAGGTGTCGCCCTTGCCGGGGCGCGGCGACTGCTCGGGGCACTCCACGCTGGAGACCGTCTGGTCGATCGACGAATAGCTGGTGTTGAGCTCGTCGGTGATCGCCTTCTCGAGCTTGTCGTAATCGAGGCCGCCGCCGATCGAGAACTGGCACGCCGACGCCAGCAGCGCAGCGCCGCAGGCCATCAGCACAGAGGACGCGGTGCGCGGGGAAGGAACCGAGGTCAGGGCCATGGGTCAAGATCATATGGAGGTGCGGGACTGCGGTAAAGCTCACAAACCCGCAGGATCGTCGGGCACATCCACGGCGTAGCGGCGCAGCACCTCCAACGGCACCGATTCGAGGGTGCGTTCATGCGTCGAGGCGAGCACCACCGGGCAGGCGAAGCCGTCCTCATGCGCCCGCAGCCAATTCAGCGCCGTCACGCACCAGCGGTCCCCGGGAACCAGGCCCGGGAACCGGTACGCGGGCATCGGTGTCGACAGGTCGTTGCCGATCGAGCGCTGGTGGGACAGGAACTCGACCGTCACCACCGCGCAGATGGTGTGACGGCCGAGATCCTCGTCGCCGGTGCTGCAGCAGCCGTCGCGGTAGAAACCGGTCAAAGGTTCGGTGCCGCAAGGTTCCAACGGGGCGCCCAGAACGTTGAGATCCGCCATCGGTTCAGTATCGCGTAGGGTCGCCCGACATGGGGTCGTCGCGCTATGTGGCGTTGCTGCGGGGCATCAACGTGGGCGGCCGCAACAAGATCTCGATGCCCGACCTGCGTGCAGTGCTCGAGGACGCCGGTTTCGGCAACGTGAGCACCTACATCCAGTCCGGCAACGTCGCGTTCGAATCCGACGGTGCGCGGGCCTCACTCGAATCCGACATCGAGGCCCTGCTCGTGAGGCTTCTGGAGAGCCCGCCGGTCGTGGTCGTGCGCTCACACCGCCAGCTGCGCGGCGTCGTCGAGGACGCCCCCGGCGAATTCGCGGAACGGCACACCGAGCACCACCGCGACGTGATCTTCGTCAAGGCCCCGCTGACCGTCGAGCGGGCGATGGAGGTCGTGCAACTGCGCGACGGTGTCGACGACGCGTGGCCAGGACCCGGCGTCGTCTACTTCACCCGGGTCATCGCCGAGAAGGCCAGGAGCAGGATGAGCCGCATCGTCGGCACCCCGGAATACCGGCTGATGACGATCAGGAACTGGGCGACGACGACCCGGATGTTGACCCTGCTCGACGAGATGCGGTGACTCAGATGCTGAGCTTGCGGTACCGCTGCAGCCGCCGGAGTCCGTGCGCGGACGCTGCACCATGGACCGGGGTCAGCGCCGAACGCATCCGCTCCCGCACCGCCTCGACATCCAGACCCATCCCGATCGCGACCAGGCTGTTGGCCACGGCCCGCGGCGGCGCGACCGCGATATGCACCGACGGCCCAACGACGTTCACGCTGTAACAACGGCTCGAACTGCGGTACCGCACGGCGACGGTGCCCTTCATCCGGTACACCCCGTCCGGTGGCGCCTCGAGTAGGTCGATCACCGCGGCAGGATCCACGCAGCCCTCACCGGTCACCGTCACCGAATCCGCATGGCTGTGGTCATGGTCATGGACGTGCGGGTGCGCCTGGGCCTCGGCATCGGACCACAGCTCGCGGAACGTCAACTGACCCAGCGTCTCTGCGTCGCCGGCCACGTCGTAGAGCAGGGCCGGGTCGATCCGGCCTGCGGTGGCGCCGACGACATGGGCGTGCGGGTTCAGCTCGCGGACCCGGCTCTCGATGCGCACCAGTGCGTCGGCGCGGTCCCGGACGGGGATCCGGTCGAGCTTGTTGACCACCACCAGGGTCGCCGCGCCGTAACGCGCGGGCGGGGTGGCGTCGCGGTCGACGGTGTCGAAGTGGGTCGCCGCGTCGAGCACGTCGACGACGCCGCCGGGCCGCACACCGTCGACGCCGCTGAACCGGATGATGCGGGACACCGCCACCGGATCGGCCAGCCCGCTGGCCTCCACGATGATCGCGTCGAGCCGAAGCTTCGGGTCGGCGAGACGGGCCAGCGCACTGTCGAGGCCGCCTTCGTCGGGCAGGCAGCAGATGCAGCCGCCGGCGATCGACGCCGGTTCGTCGACCTGGCCGGTCACCAGGCCCGCGTCGACGTTGAGTTCGCCAAAGTCGTTGATGACCACGCCGATCCGAGCGTCCGGGCTGCGCAGAACGTGGTTGAGAAGCGTGGTCTTACCCGCGCCGAGATAGCCGGTCAGAGCGATGACGGGGATCGGCTGCACAGCTCGGCAGGCTACTGGGTCGGCAGCCTCAGCGGAAACCGGTGGTCCCGCCGTCGACCATGACGGTCTGGGCGGTGACGAACGACGCCTCGTCACTGAGCAGGAAGCAGACCACCGGACCGATGTCGGTGTCCACGTCGCCGAGCCGGCCCATCGGCACGGTGCGCAGGCTGCGTTCGTAGGCTTCGGGGGCCGTCTCGCGCCACAGCCGGATGCCGTCGGACTCGGCGAACGGGCACACCACGTTCACCCGGATATCGTCTCGGGCCCATTCCATCGCAGCAGCTTTCGAAATCCCCCGGATCGCCTCCTTGGCGCCGGCGTAGGCGCCGAACTTCGGCTTCCCCATGGTGCCCGAACCCGACCCGAGGTTGACGATGCTGCCGCCGCCGTTGCCGACGAAAACCGGGTACACCGCCTGCATCAGCTCGAAGGTGGCGCGGGGACCGACGTCGAAAACCAGGTCGTAGTCCTCGCGGGTGATGTCCTGGAACGGTTTCGGTTCGTTGGTGGCGATGGCGTTGTTCACCAGACCGTGCACGGTGCCGAACGCGTCGACCGCTGCCGCGACGATGCGCTTCGCGCAGCCCGGCTCGCGCAGGTCTGCCACCAGGGGCCGGACCGTGTCCCCGAGCCGGTCGGCGGTCTCCGACAGCAGTTGCTCGTCCCGGTCGACGGCGAGGACCGCGGCCCCGCGCTCCGTCAGCGCCGACGCGATGCCCCGGCCCACCCCGCGGCCCGCGCCCGTGACGATCACGGCGCGGCCGTCCAACAGATTCACCGGCACCCGTGAAGTCATGTCTTGACCGTACGGCGGGCACACAGCGCGAGAAGGCCGGGCCCTGCCGGGCCCGGCCTTCTCGGGGGTCGGTGTTTCGTCGGTTGTCAGATCACGGTGCGGGAATCGTGGCGCAGCCGATGCCCGGGATGCAGCCGCTGGCGCCGTCGGGTCCTGCGGAACCGCCGATGCCGCCCGGATTCAGGCTGCCGCTGGCGCCACCGGGACCGGCAGTGCCTGCCGGGCCACCGGGGATGGCGCCGGTCGCGCCTTCAGGGCCTGCGGCGCCGCCTGGACCGCCGGGAATGACGCCTGAGGCGCCGCCGGGGCCGGCCTCACCGGCCGGACCGCCGGGGATGGCGCCTGCGGCGCCACCGGGTCCTGCGGTGCCGTTGACGGCGCACGGCGTGCCGTCAGGGTTGAAGCAGGGTGGCGGCGCCGGCTGGGCAAAGGTCAGGGGCGCGGTTGCGATCGCTGTCGCCGCAGCGCCCGCGAAGAAGAAAGAGCCGATGATTCGCGGTGTTGAGGTCTTGAGTCGCATAACAGAACTGTTGCCTGATGGCAGCGAATCGAAACACCCAATTTCGGCTTGCAGCGAACGGGCTGATCACTGCGCTGCCGGGGTGGTGGCATGCTGGCTCAATGGGATTGGTCATCCGGCTGCTCGAGCTGATGCTCGTGCTGGTGCCGTTGATCGGGGCGGCCTACGCGGCGTTCAGGGGTGTGACTGCTCTGCGCGCCCGCCAGACTGCGGAACTTCCGCAGGCCGCCGATCCCGCAGCCGCGCAGCGCAGGGCGATCGGCCGCGCCATCGAGGAGCACGACCGTACCGACACCCGTTGGCTGGAGTATGAGCTTGACGTGGCGAAGCTGCTGGACTGCCCGCTGATGACCGACTTGCGCGATCCGCTCACCGAACGCTTCCACCGGGCGAAGTTGCGTGCCGACTTCCTGCGGCCCGGAGGCATCGCCGATCTCGTCGACGACCGAGACGCCACCCGCGACTATCTGAATGCGGTGCAGGAGTACGTCACCGCTTTCGACATC
Organism: Mycolicibacterium austroafricanum; assembly: GCF_000612725.1. GTDB lineage: Bacteria > Actinomycetota > Actinomycetes > Mycobacteriales > Mycobacteriaceae > Mycobacterium > Mycobacterium austroafricanum. The sequence continues at coordinate 18,090 of NZ_HG964461.1, read as the reverse complement.
GCCGAGGCGGAGGCGTTACGGCGCAGGCGCGCCGACTTCACCCCGGCTGAACAGGAGCGTCTCGCGCGGGCGCAGCGGCTGCTGCGGGTGGCCGCGGACTCGGCGGCCACCCCGCAGGAACGGCAACGGGCCTACCGGCTCGCGCGGCGCGAACTCGACGGCCTGGTGGTGCTTCCCGACGGCGCACGCGTCGCGCTGGAGCGCGGTATCAGCGGCGAACTCGACTGACGCACTAGGCGTTCTCGGTCGCCGCGTCGGCGACGTCGAGGGCCTTGTCGAGGATCGCCAGGCCTTCGCGGGCCTGCTCGTCGGTGATGGTGCAGGGCGGCACGACGTGGATGCGGTTGTAGTTCGCGAACGGCAGCAGGCCCAGCTTCTTGCATTCGGCGATCACGGAATTCATTGCCGCGCTGGAGCTTCCGTATGGCGCCAGGGGTTCGCGGGTGGTCTGGTCGGCGACCAGTTCGACGGCCCAGAACACCCCGGCGCCACGCACCTCGCCGACGCTGCGGTGCCGGGCGGCGAGCTCGCGCAGGCCCGGACCGATGACCTCGGCCCCCACGCGGGCGGCGTTCTCCACGATGCCGTCCTCGGCCATCGTGTTGATGGTCGCGACCGCGGCGGCGGTCGCCAGCGGATGCCCCGAATAGGTCAGTCCGCCCGGATAGGCGCGGTGGGCGAAGGTTTCGGCGATCGCCGGGCTGATCGCCACGCCGCCGAGGGGCACATAACCGGAGTTGACGCCCTTGGCGAAGGTCAGCAGGTCCGGGACGACGTCGAAGTGGTTGATGGAGAACCACTTCCCGCTGCGCCCGAACCCGGCCATCACCTCGTCGGCGATGAACACGATGCCGTACTCGTCACACAGTGCGCGCACCCCGGCCATGTAGCCCGGTGGAGGCACCATGATCCCGGCGGTGCCCGGGATGGACTCCAGGATGATCGCCGCGATGGTGTTCGGACCTTCCATCCGGATGGTGTCGTGCAGATGGGCCAGCGCGCGTTCGGATTCCTCGGCCTCGGTGCCGGCGTGGAACTGCGAGCGGTAGAGGAACGGGCCGAAGAAGTGCACGATGCCCGCGGTGCCGTGGTCGTTGGGCCAGCGCCGCGGATCCCCGGTGAGATTGATGGCGGTGTCGGTGCCGCCGTGGTACGAGCGGTACCGGGAGAGCACCTTGGAGCGACCGGTGTGCAGGCGGGCCATCCGCACCGCGTGCTCGACGGCGTCGGCGCCGCCGTTGGTGAAGAAGATCCTGTTCAACTCGCCGGGGGTGCGCTCGGCGATGAGCCGGGCGGCCTCCGAGCGGGCGGCGTTGGCATGCTGGGGCGCCACCGTGCACAGCTTGGCGGCCTGCTGGGCAATGGCGGCAACCACTTTCGGGTGCTGGTGGCCGATGTTGGTGTTCACCAGCATCGAGGAGAAGTCGAGCAGCTTGTTGCCCTGGCCGTCCCAGACGTGGCAGCCGTCGGCGGCCACGAGCGTCATCGGCGAGATCTCGGCCTGCGCCGACCAGGAATGGAACACGTGGGCACGGTCCAGTTCGTAGGCGCGGGCCGCCTCGGCGCGCGCTGCCTCGACGGTCAGGCCGTTGGGAAGCAGGCCGGTTTCTTCAAGCGTTTCGTAGGACACAGGGAAACGGTAGAGCGCCGAACCGAGAAGCGAGAACTTCTGCCCCGGATTTGTCACCGGCCCGATCTATGCTCGAACATGTGTTCGATGAGTCGGTGCCGGAGCCCGCCCGGCTCGCTGGGCTGTCGGCGGCCGAGCTGATCGACGCCGCCCGCGCCGGCGCCCGCGCCGAGAACGCCGCCTGCGCCCGCAAACTGGCCGTGATGGCCGAGATCTTCACCCGCCGCACCCAGCTCCCCGCCCAGGATCGGGAGGACTGGTGGGTCGACCCCGAAGCCGCCGTGCTCGCCGAACTGGCCGCCGCCCAGAACATCACCGCAGGGCTGGCCTCAAGCCAAACCCACCGCGGCGTCGCGCTGCGGGATCGGCTGCCCAACGTGTTCGCCCTGTTCCTCGCCGGCCTGATCAGCGACCTGCTGGCCCGCACCATCGTCTGGCGCACCGCCCTGATCACCGACCCCGCCCTGATGGCCGCCGTCGACGCCGAACTCGCCGCCCAGATCACCACCTGGGGCCAGCTGTCGGCCGCCAGAACCGAACTGGCCATCGACGCCCTCGTCGACCGCCACGACCCCGACGGCGTCCGCTCCACCAAGAACTCGCAGGTGTGCCGCACCCTGGAATTCGGCATCCCCGTCGACAGCCCCGGACTCACCACCATCTGGGCCCGCATCTTCGCCGGCGACGCCGCAGCCGCCCAACGCCGCATCGACGACATGGCCCACAGCGTCTGCCCCGACGACCCCCGCACCCTCGACGACCGCCGCATCGAGGCCTACACCGCCCTACTCGCCGGCATCACCACCCTGACCTGCCACTGCGGAAACGACGACTGCGAAGCCACCGCCGCGCCCCGACCCGGCCGCGACACCACCATCTACGTCCTCACCGACACCACCACCGGCAACACTCCTGCTGCCGACCAGGCCGACCAGAACACCCGCGATCGCAACGAGGCTGAACCGGCCACCGACACCACTGGCAAGGCCAAGAACGAGAACGAGGCTGCCCGTGAGGGCGAACGCGAGGACGCGGCTGCCTCCGAGGACCGCGACGGGACCGAGCAGACGCCTGCGGCAAAGCAGAACGTCCGGCCGCACACCGCGCAGTGCCGGTCGGCCTACGTGTTCGGCGCCGGCCTGGCCCCCACCGCGCTGCTGGAGGCCATGTGTGAGGGCGCCACGATCCGCGAGATCACCCACCCCGGCCCCGACTCAGCCCCCGAACCGCGCTACACCCCCTCACCGGCGCTGGCCGCGTACATTCGCTGCCGCGACCTGACGTGCCGCTTCCCGCACTGCGACACACCCGCCACCCTCGCCGACATCGACCACACCGTGCCCTACCCGGTCGGACCCACCCACCCGTCCAACCTCAAAACCCTGTGCCGTTTTCATCACCTTCTGAAAACGTTCTGGCTCGGCGCCACCGGCTGGCGCGACCGCCAATACCCCGACGGCACCATCGAATGGACCGCACCCACCGGCCACACCTACACCACCTACCCCGGCAGCCGACTGCTCTTCCCCGCCCTGTGTGCACCCACCGCCACCCTCTGGACCGGCGAACCACCCCAAACCACCCTCAGCGCGCGGCGCGGGGCCATGATGCCGAAACGGCGAAACACCCGCGCCCACAACCGCTCCCGCTACATCGAAGCCCAACGACGACGCAATCGATCCGAGAAGATCTGCACCACACGATCAACGGATATCGCCAGAGGACGCGACATCCTCTACCGCAACACTCTCCACCAATTCCACCCGCCAGGGCACGAACCCGACTACGGGAACGACCCACCACCCTTCTAGGACGAGGCGGCTTCCAGCTCCCCGAGGGCGTCGCCGGTGTAGACGGCGAGCCGCTGCAGGCGCGGCAGCCGGTCGCGGCAGCCGACGAATCCGAGATTCATCGTGTCGGCGTAGCTCTGCAACGTGATGTTCAAGGCCATGCCGTGGATCGGGATGGACACCGGAAAGGTCGCTTCCAGGCGAGAGCCGTTGAAGTACAGCGGTTCTCGCGGCCCGGGCACGTTCGACACGCACAGGTTGAAGGTGTGCGGCCACGGCGGGTTCACGCCGGTCAGCGCACCGGCTATCTGCCCGCCGGCCGGTGCGAGCAATGCCGCACTGTAGGCGATGATCGCCGCCGGGGACATCGATTGCAGCTGAGCCTTCGACGCCCGGGTGGCGGCGGTGATCACCGCAAGGCGTTCGACCGGATCGTCGATGTCGGTGCCCATCGGCGCGAGGATCGCACCGACCGCGTTGCCGCCGCCCTCGTCGCCCTTCGGCCGGACATTGACGGGCAGGAACGCGATCAGAGACCGGTCCGGCAGCTCGTCGAGGTCGGCGAGGAACTTGCGCAATCCGCCGCCGATGATCGCCAGCGCCACGTCGTTGATCGTCGCACCGTGCTGCGAGCTCAACTTCTTCAGCCGGTCGAACTCGTACTGCTGGGTGGCGAACCGGCGGTTGCGGCTGATCCGGGCATTGAGGATGCTGTGCGGCGCCGACGCCGACCCGGAGATGCGCCCGAAATCGCCGTCGCGCCTGATCTGCGTGTTGACCAGCGCCGACGCCAGATCGACCGCGGAACCGACACCGTCGGACACCGTCGAGCCGACCGCACCGAGCGCCCGCAGCGTCGCGGTGACCGGATTGGACGGCTGCGCGCCGGCCCCTGCAGGCCGGCTCCGCTTGGGTATCGGCACGTTGAAGAACATCCGGGCGTCGCGCGTCTGGGGATCGGTCGACAGGCTGCGGCCCAGCATCCGCATCGCGGTGTAGCCGTCCACGAGGGCGTGGTGGATCTTCATGTACAGCGCGAAGCGACCGCCCTCAAGCCCCTCGATGACGTGCAGCTCCCACGGCGGCCTGGTCAGGTCGAGATGGTTGCTGTGCAGCCTGGACACCAGGATGCCCAGCTCCCGCTCGTCGCCCGGGCTGGCCAACGCCGACCGCCGGACGTGATAGTCGAAGTCGAAATCCGGGTCTGTCACCCAGGTGTGCAGCGGGCTGAACTGCAGCCGCGGGTAGGCCAGCTTTCGGTTCCACGGGGGCACCACCGCCTGGCGGCGTGCGTCGTCGACCATCTGTCGCAGATAGTCGCGCGGCGCGTCGGCGGGCGGGGTGAACGGCAGAAGCCCGGCGACGTGCATCTTCGAGCTCGACGTCTCGCCGTAGATGAACATCAGATCCTGCAGTCCAAGGCGGACAGTGTTCGAGCTCACGCGTGGCACGCTACGCCCGCGCCGTCACGTTCCACAGAAAGTTTGGAACGAGGCGCTGAACTCCTTCTCTCCCGGTTCGGCGAAGCGCTCCCATCCCGGCCGCTCCTCGAAGGGGGCGGTGACCGCCGCGAGCAGTTGCTGCAGCGGTCCCAGGTCACCGCCGGTGGCCGCGGTGAGCGCGTCCTCGACGAGATGGTTACGCGGGATGTAGACGGGATTGACCCGATCCATCACGGCGGGGTTCGGTTCCAGGGCACGCCAGCGGCCCAGCCATTCGTCGAAGGCGGCGAGATCGATGAACTCGCCGCGCACCGGCTCGGCGTCACCGCGGGCCGCACCGGCCAGCAGCCGGTAGAACAACGTGTAGTCGATCTGGCTCTGCTGCATCTGGGGCAGCAACTGCTCGATCAGGGGCGTCACCGACTCGGCCGGCGCACCCGGCACCCCGAGCTTCGCGCGCATCCCGTCCGTCCACGCCGTCTCGTACAGCCCGGCGAAGGAGTCCAGGGAAGCCTCGGCCAACGCGATCGCCGCGCCGGAGTTCTCGTGGATCAGCGGAAGCAGCGTCTCGGCGAACCGCGCCAGGTTCCACAACGTGATCGCGGGCTGGTTCCCGTAGGCGTAACGGCCCGAGCTGTCGATCGAGCTGAACACCGTCGCGGGATCGAAGGCCTCCATGAACGCGCACGGTCCGTAGTCGATCGTCTCGCCCGAGATCGTCATGTTGTCGGTGTTCATCACGCCGTGCACGAAGCCCACCAGCATCCACTGGGCGACCAGCTTGGCCTGCGCAGCGCTGACGGCGTCGAGCAGCGCCAGGTAGCTGTTCTCGGCTACGGCGGCCGCGGGATGATGCCGTGCGATCGCGTGATCGGCGAGCCTGCGCAACAGGTTCACGTTGCCCTCGCGCGCCGACACCGCGGCGGCGTACTGAAACGTGCCGACCCGCAGATGACTCGACGCGACCCGCGCGAGCACGGCGCCGGGCAGCACGGTGTCCCGGTACACCGGGCGACCGGTGGCCACCACCGCCAGCGCCCGCGTGGTCGGGATGCCGAGGGCGTGCATCGCCTCGCTGATCACGTACTCCCGCAGCATGGGGCCGACCGCGGCCAGTCCGTCGCCGCCCCTGGCGAACGGTGTCCGCCCCGAACCTTTGAGATGCAGGTCGCGTAGCCGGCCGGTGCTGTCGACGAGCTCGCCCATCAGCAGCGCGCGACCGTCACCGAGCCGCGGCTGGTACCCGCCGAACTGATGGCCTGCATAGGCCTGCGCCGCGGGGGTGGCATCCGAGGGCACGACCGTGCCGGTCAACAAGCCCAGCCCGTCCGGGCCGCGCAACCAGTCCGCATCGACACCGAGCTCGGCGGCGAGCGGCTCGTTGACCACGAGCAGCTGCGGCTGGGGCGCCGCCTCGGCCTTCCACGGCACGGCCAGCTCCGGGAGCTCGCCGACGAATCGGCCCTGCAGTGCGAGGGTCACTCACCCAGCCTACGGAGCCGGCCGGATCACGGCGATCGCGTCGACGTCCGACGCGATGGAGACACGGCGCGCACTCTCCTCGAGCACCAGCGTGCCGACCGGATCGCCGGGTGCGTCGCTGCGTGGCAGGATCAGCGCCTGCTGGCCCGCCGCGACCTCCGCGGTCTGCAGCGCCGACGTCGGCGGGGTGGTCTGCGCGATCTGATCGCCCGCCACCTGCCACACCACCGGGGGATAGGTCTGCGGTTCACCGCACTGCCAGGTGGTCAGGCTCAGCTTCGGCGCACCCGTCTGAGGCCACCACAGCTTGGTGACCCGCGAGCCGGCGTTGACGTCGGGACCGGCCACGTCGAAGGTCTGCTGCGTTCCGTCGGCATCCGACGTCACGATCGCCGCGGTGCCGCAGGCGCTGTCCGTACTGCGGTACAGCGCATACGCCAGCGAGGCCCCGTCGGGGCTGAGCCGGGCCACCGAGACCGGACTGTTCGCGTCGGCCTGGCCCAACGACGTCGGAGGGCCCGGGCCGCGGACCGCGTACAGCGTGTCCGGGCCCCCGAACGGCGACGGCGGGGCCTCCACCCGCGCCACGACGGCGGTACCGCCGCGGGCCACCAGCAGCCGCGGTTCGCCCGGCCGCACGCCCGCGACAGGAGGCAGATCGACGATCTGGTGCAGTTCCGGCTGGGCTTGCGGGTCGGCCAGGTTCAGGCGCATCAGCCGGTTCGGCTGCTCCCACCACAGGATCGTGGACCCTCCCGCGGTGCCCAGCGCGGGACCCACCGTCACCGGTCGGGTCGTCGCCTTACCGGTCGCGACCTCCAGCGTGACCAGATGGTTGTCCGTGGTCCGGGAGAACACGAACTTCTCGTCCTCGGTGACGATCAGGTCGTTGGACGGCTCGAACGTGCCGGGTGCCGACGCCGCCACGGTCGTGCCGTCGACGATTCCGAGCTGGTCGGACGCGCGGAACGCGAGCAGGGGCCCCGTGGGTAGGGGCGGCGGCGTGGTCGTCGGCTCGAACGGGGACCGTGAGCTGGTCGGGGTCGCCGACGTCGTCCCGGGCGAGGTCTCCAGCCCGGAACAGGCGGCCAGCAGCCCGGCGATCAGGACGAGGGTCGCCACCAGGGCGGGACGGGTTCGGTGTCTGTGGTTTCTCTGCAGCATCTTCATAGGCGGTCTACCCCATGAAAGCTCACTGAGGTCGCCCGTGCCGCCCCAGGTATGGTGATTTTTCCCGGCCTGCCGGGGGATGCGAGGCCACGACGATGAGGTCGGCGGGCCGCCGGGGAAAGCCGTCGTCAGATGTGGAGCAACGCCGTGAGCCTGAACACCATCGCCCTGGAGCTCGTGCCGCCGAACGTGGAGCGCGGGCGTGAGCAGGCAATGGAGGACGCCGAGAAGGTGTTGCGGTGTTCGGCCGAGGCCGGGCTGGCGGGCCGGATCCGCCACGTGATGATCCCGGGGATGATCGAGGAGGACGGCGACCGTCCCATCGAGATGAAACCCAAACTCGACGTCCTCGACTTCTGGAACATGATCAGGCCCGAGCTGCCGGGCATCAAGGGCCTGTGCACCCAGGTCACCGCCTTCATGGACGAGGCCACGCTGCGCGGCCGGTTGACCGAGCTCCGCGACAGCGGCTTCGAGGGGATCGCGTTCGTCGGTGTGCCCCGCACGCTCAGCGACGGCGAGGGGTCCGGCGTGGCGCCGACGGACGCGCTGTCGATCTTCGACCAGGTCGTCGAGAACCGCGGAGTCATCCTGATCCCGACACGCGAGGCGGAGCACGGCCGGTTCAACTTCAAGTGCGACCGGGGCGCCACCTACGGCATGACCCAGCTGCTCTACTCGGACGCCATCGTCGGATTCCTCAAGGAGTTCGCCGCGTCCACCGACCACCGGCCCGAGATCCTGCTGTCGTTCGGGTTCGTCCCGAAGGTGGAGAACCGGGTCGGGTTGATCAACTGGCTCATCCAGGATCCCGGCAATGAGGCCGTGGCGCGGGAGCAGGAGTTCGTCAGGACGCTGTCCGACACCGATCCGGCGGGCCGGCGGCGGCTGATGACGGATCTGTACAAGCGCGTCATCGACGGGGTCGCCGACCTCGGCTTCCCGCTCAGCGTGCACTTCGAGGCGACCTACGGGGTGAACACCGCCGCGTTCGAGACGCTGGCCGAGATGCTGGCCTACTGGTCGCCCGACAAACCTTGACGGCCCCTACTGTGGGCGGGGCCCGTACAGGCCTTCGACCCCTTCGCGGATGGTTCCCGGCGTCTCCAGGATCGGGGCGGGATAGCCACCCGGGGTGGACAGTTCTTCGGGTTGGCTCGACTCGACCGCCACCGGATCATGCGGCGTACCGGCCGGATCCTCGCCGGCGAGTTCGCCGGCTATCCCGGCCCGGACGTCGATGCCCGCGTTGGTCGGTTGGGGCGGTTCGGCACCCGCCGAGATCCCGTAGCGGGAGTTCGACGTCACCAGCGGGCCCGCGGCCTGCTGAGAATTGCCGAGGCTGCTGCCGGGCAGTCCCGCCGACTTCATGCCGGTGTCGACGGAGGCGCTGATGCGCGTGCCGCGCGAATCCGTCGCCGGCGGCGGCCCCACCGCGATGACGTTGTACGGGTAGGAGAAGCTGCCGGGCTCGACGTCGGGAGCACCGATGACATAGCCGGGGGTGTCGGGCAGGATCACGGGGTTGCTCGGCTGTGCGCTCGCAGTGGCCGCCAACGGCAGCGCCGCGGAGGCGACGGACGCCGCGAGCGCCAGGTGTCGGCTGAATCCGTGCATCGATTCGCCCGCCTCTCAGATCTTGATCGGGTCGCCGTAGATGGCGAACTGGGTGTGTGCAGCCTCGGTGGAGACCCGCAAGTAGGCGTATGACCGGATCGTCACGTCTCCGCCGCAGGCGTCGGCCTTGATGTGGATGTTGTCGATGTCGAGCATCGCCTGACCGCTCGGGCCGAGCGTCATGTTCGACAGAGGCAGGTCCACGATCACTCCGGGCTGCAACACGGTCTGGACGAAGCCCGCGGCGCCGCCGTTGACGCCGACCGCCGCGCTCGGCAATATCCCGCCACCCAATCCGAGCGAGCCCACCGGACCGAGCCCGGCGGTGCCGCCGTACTGCAGACCCGCGGACACGTCGGACTGGCAGCCGAGTTGGTACCCGAGAATGAAGATGCTGTCGGTGATGGGGTTTGCGCCGCCGACGGCGGTCGCGGTCGCCGACGCCGTGACGAAGCCCTCGCGGGAGTTCTGGGCGTTGGCGAGATTGGGTATCGAGTTAACGACCTCATTCTCAATCCGAATGTTCAGATGCCAGCCATCTCTGGACACCTTGTCGTAAACCTGTGGACGCATCGGGACCGGATCGGCCTGTACCACAGGAACTCCCGCCACGAGAGCGAGCGCGGCCGTTGCCGCCGCGGTGCCTGCACGAATACGCCACCGCACGTGCGTCTCCCCGTCGTCGGGCCGGCCGGCTAACGCAGGCGGCAATTACCTCGCGCGGCGCAATCTAAGCAGACGCATCGCCCGCGCGCTCTCCGTCCGTCGGTCCAGCCGATCGCGATGAGAATTCCGCGCGTGCGGTGTCTACTTGGGTATGACCGCCGAAACCCGCCGTCGCGCATGAACGCTCTCGTCCGCGGGGGCGGGACCGTGCTGGCCGTGACTTCGGCTGTGCTGCACGGGGCGTCATTGTCCGTGTTGACGTTCGCGATGGCCGCCGCGTGCCTGTACTGCGCCTACGAGCTGTGGCGGTTCGACACCGTGCGCAGCTGGGTGCTGGTCGCCGTGATGAACATCGCGATGATCGCCGTGCACCTTCCGCTGATGGGGCACCACGGCCATACGGCCACACCCGGTGCGGGCATGGGCACCACGATGGCCGTGGCCACCGTCGTGGCGGCCGCCGAGATCATGCTGGCCGCGGCGGTGCTGTTCGCCCGCACCCGCGCGCCGGGGTGACGATCGCCCGCCTATCGTTGCGGGAGTGCCCGAACCGTCCCGCACCGATGTGCGCGCCCTGCGTGCGCGGCTGGACGATCTGACGATCAGCGACGCCGCCCGCCTCGGCCGTCGCCTGCGCCAGCTGCGCGACCCGTCGGAAGAACAGCTGGGCAAGCTTGCGAAGCAGTTCGACACGGCGGAAGCGCTGGTGGCTTCCCGCCTCGCCGCGGTGCCGCAGATCAGCTATCCTGACCTGCCGGTCACCGAGCGGCGCGACGAGATCGCCGCGGCCATCGCCGCCAACCAGGTCGTGATCGTGGCGGGCGAGACCGGCTCGGGCAAGACCACGCAGCTGCCCAAGATCTGCCTCGAGCTCGGGCGGGGTATCCGCGGCACCATCGGCCACACTCAGCCGCGCCGGCTGGCCGCCCGCACCGTCGCGGCGCGTATCGCCGAGGAACTGGGCACCCCGCTGGGGGAGGCGGTCGGTTACACGGTGCGGTTCACCGATCAGGCCTCCGACCGGACGCTGGTCAAGCTGATGACCGACGGCATCCTGCTCGCCGAGGTGCAGCGGGACCGCCGGCTGCTGCGCTACGACACGTTGATCATCGACGAGGCCCATGAGCGCAGCCTCAACATCGACTTCCTGCTCGGCTACCTGCGGCAGCTGCTGCCGCGGCGACCCGACCTGAAGGTGATCGTGACGTCGGCCACGATCGAGCCGGAGCGGTTCGCGGCGCACTTCGCCGGAGCGCCGATCGTCGAGGTGAGCGGACGCACGTATCCGGTCGAGATCAGGTACCGGCCTTTGGAAGTCACGGTTCCCGGTCAGGACGGCGAGGATCCCGACGACCCCGACCACGAGGTGGTGCGCACCGAGCTGCGCGATCCCACCGAGGCCATCATCGACGCGGTGGCCGAACTGGAGGCGGAGCCACCCGGAGACGTGCTGGTGTTCCTGTCCGGTGAGCGTGAGATCCGGGACACCGCGGAGGCTTTGCGGGCGGTGGTGGACCCCGGCCACACCGAGGTGTTGCCGCTCTATGCCCGGCTGCCGACCGCGGAACAGCAGAAGGTGTTCCACCCGGGCCGGACGGCACGCCGAATTGTGTTGGCCACCAACGTGGCCGAGACGTCGCTGACGGTCCCGGGCATCCGGTACGTCGTCGACCCCGGGACGGCGCGCATTTCGCGGTACAGCCGCAGGACCAAGGTTCAGCGGCTGCCGATCGAACCGATCTCGCAGGCCTCGGCCGCCCAGCGGGCCGGCCGGTCGGGCCGCACCGCGCCCGGCGTCTGCATCCGGCTGTATTCGGAGCAGGACTTCGAGGCCCGGCCCCGATACACCGATCCGGAGATCCTGCGCACCAACCTGGCCGCGGTGATCCTGCAGATGGCCGCGTTGGGGTTCGGCGACATCGAAGGTTTCGGGTTCCTCGACCCGCCCGATGCGCGCAGCATCCGCGACGGCGTCGCGCTGCTGCAGGAGCTCGGCGCGTTCGACCAGCAGGCCGATCTCACCGACATCGGACGCAGGCTGGCGCAGATTCCCGTCGACCCACGCCTGGGCCGGATGATCCTGCAGGCCGACGCCGAGGGCTGTGTGCGCGAGATGCTGGTGCTGGCTGCGGCACTGTCGATTCCGGACCCGCGGGAGCGGCCCGCCGACAAGGAGGAGGCGGCCCGGCAGAAGCACGCCCGCTTCGCCGACCAGCATTCGGACTTCACGTCGTACCTGAATCTGTGGCACTACCTGACCGAGCAGCGAAAAGAACGCTCCGGCAGCTCCTTTCGGCGGATGTGCCGCGACGAGTTCCTGCACTACCTGCGGATCCGGGAGTGGCAGGACCTGGTGGGTCAACTGCGTGGCATCTGCCGCGATATCGGGATCCGGGAACAGGACGAGCCGGCTGATCCGGCCGCGGTGCACGCCGCACTGGCGGCAGGACTGTTGTCGCACGTCGGGATGCGGGACACCGACGGCCGCAGCTACCAGGGTGCCCGCAACGCCAAATTCGTCCTCGCCCCGGGCTCGGTGCTGAGCAAGCGTCCGCCGCGCTGGGTGGTGGTCGCCGACCTGGTGGAGACCAGCAGGCTGTTCGGCAGGACCGCGGCGCGGATCGAGCCCGAGACCGTGGAGCGGGTCGCGGGGCACCTCGTGCAGCGGACCTACAGCGAGCCGCACTGGGATGCCGAGCGCGGCGCGGTGATGGCCTACGAGCGGGTCACCCTGTACGGCCTTCCGCTGGTGGCGCGCCGCCGGGTCGGATACGCGCAGGTGGACCCGGAAGCCGCGCGGGACCTGTTCATCCGGCATGCGCTGGTCGAGGGGGACTGGCAGACCAAACACCACTTCTTCCGCGACAACGCAAGGCTGCGTGAGGAACTCGCCGAACTGGAGGACCGGGCCCGCCGTCGGGACCTGCTGGTCGGCGACGACGAGGTCTTCGCCTTCTACGACGCCAGGGTGCCCGCGGACGTGGTGTCGGCCCGCCACTTCGACGGATGGTGGCGCAAGCAGAGGCACCGCACACCCGGGCTGCTCACGATGACCCGCGACGATCTGCTGCGCAACGAGGCCGGAGCGGAGCAGCCCGACGCCTGGCAGGCCGGGGACCTGTCGTTGCCGCTGAGCTACCGATACGACCCCGGCTCGGCCGATGACGGTGTGACCGTGCACGTTCCGGTGGATGTGCTGGCCCGCCTCGGTGGCGACGAATTCGCCTGGCAGGTGCCCGCGCTGCGCGAGGAGCTGCTCACCGCGTTGATCAAGTCGCTGCCCAAGGACCTGCGCCGCAACTTCGTGCCCGCGCCGGACACCGCACGGGCGCTGCTGGCGTCCATCACTCCCGACAGCGGGCCGTTACTCGACGCGATACAGCGTGAATTACGGCGTCGCACAGGAATTCTGGTGCCCATCGATGCGTTCGACTTGGACAAGCTGCCGCCGCACCTGCGGGTCACGTTCGCGGTGGAGGCCGCCGACGGCACCGTCGTGTCCCGCGGCAAGGATCTCGGCGAGCTGCAGCAGCAGCTCGCCGCGCCGTCCCGCCAGGCCGTCGCGGCCACCGTCGCAGGTGATCTGGAGCGCACCGGTCTGCGCGACTGGCCGCCGGAGCTCGACGAGCTGCCCCGTGTAGTGGAACGGAAAGGCGCCACCGGGCACCTGGTCCGCGGCTATCCCGCGTTGGTGGACGCGGGGAAGGCGGCCGACATCAAGGTCTTTGCGACGAAGGCCGAACAGGATGCGGCGATGGGCCCCGGCTGTAGGCGGCTGTTGCTGACCGCGGGGCCGTCGGTGACCAAAGGCGTTGAGCGGTCCCTGGATACCCGCACACGCCTGGTGTTGGGCACCAACCCGGATGGATCCCTGGCGGCGCTGATCGACGACTGCGCTGCGGCGGCGGTGCAGGTGCTGGTCCCCGCGCCGGCGTGGACGAGAGAAGAATTCGCCGCGGCTCGGAAAAGGCTGGCGGCCAACATCGTTGCGACCACCGCCGACGTGGTGCGTCGGGTCGAGAAGGTGCTCGTCGCGCTGCACGAGGTCGAGGTCGCGCTGCCGTCGAAGCCCACCCCTGCCCAGGCCGACGCGATCGCCGACATCCGCGGGCAGCTGGCTCGTCTGGTTCCGCCGGGATTCGTCGCCGCGACCGGCGCGGCCCGGCTGGGGGATCTGGCCCGCTACTTGACCGCCATCGGGCGTCGGCTGGAGCGGCTGCCGCACGCACCCGCCGCCGACCGGGAGCGGATGGAGCGCGTCGCGGCGGTCCAGGCCGAGTACGACGATCTGCGCCGCGCGCTGTCGCCGGGTCGCGCGGCGGCGACCGATGTGCAGGACATCGCCCGCATGATCGAGGAGCTGCGGGTGAGCCTGTGGGCGCAGCAGCTCGGTACCGCCAGGCCGGTCAGCGAGCAACGCATCTACCGGGCCATCGACGCCGTCGGCGTCGCCGGGCCGGGCGGGGGTCGGTGAGCGCGCAGGCGTTGGCGCTGCGCGGATCTCCGGCGGCTAGCTCAGCGAGGCGATCCGGGACACGGTGAGCGCAGCGGTGAGCCGCAACAGATCCGCGGGTCGCGCCAGGCTCAGCCCGGTGAGTTCTTCGAGTCGGCGGACGCGCTGCGCGACCGTGTTGGGATGCAGATGGAGCGCCTGCGCGGCGGCGCGCCGGTCCAGACCGTGCTCGAGAAGTACACGGACGGTGTGCAGCAACTCGGTCGAGCGTGTGCGGTCGTAGTCCACGGCGGGACCGAGCACCGCGGACGCGAAGTCGCGGAGCCGGGCCGGGTCGTCGAGTTGCAGCAGCAGGTGGTCGATGGTGGGTTCGTCGAGATCGATGACGGTCGCGGTGTCGCGGTCCCCGGCGAGGTCGAGGGCGCCCCGGACCGTACGGAAGATCCCGGGCAGTTCCCGTGCGGCGGCCTGACGCGACACCGCAGCCGTGGGGGCCTCGGGAATCGTTGCGGCATTGAGGAACTCGAGTAGACGGTGCGCAACAGGCACGGCCGGGCCGGTATCGGCCGGCCAGACGAACACGAGGTCGCCACGATGCAGAGCCACGAGTGGGTGCGGCGTCACGCCTGCGGTGAAGCGGTCCGCGGCCGCGAGCGTGCGCTCGTCGGCGGGACGCAGCGCGATCAGGCTCTGGACACCGGACAGGTCCCAGCCGAGACGGCGGGCGCGGTCCAACAACGCCGGTATCCCGGCGTCGTCGGAGCTGAGCAGGTCGGCCACCAGGGACCCTCGTATCCGTTGTTCGACCTCGGCCGCGGTGCGTGCGCGCAACAGCTCGAGTGCGGTGACGACCGTCGCGTGTTCGACGGCGCGCACATCGAGCCGGGAGAGCTCGGAATCCGAAGCTGCCACATGGATTCGAGCCACGGGTGAGCCGTCCAGGGTGACCGTGGCGACGACGTGGTCCTGGGCGCGCGGGTCGGGTGCGGTCCAGTTCGCGTCCGTGAGCGGCTCGTCGTAGACGTCCTCGATCAGCACGCCGCGGCCCAGTAGCTCCGAGAGCGCTGCGGCGACACCTGACACACCTTCCCCCCGCAGCGCGGTCGCCGTCAGCAGCGTGTGCACCTCCTCGGCGCGGCGTAGCTCCCGGATCGTGGCTTGTTCCTTCGCGCGGAGTTGTGCGGTACCCAGCGCGATCGCGACCTGGGTTGCGAGGGTGGTCACCAGGCTGACTTCGGCGCGGTCGAACCGGTGGGGCGCGGTCCGGTATCCGTTCAGCGCGCCGACCACTGTCCCGGGCCGGCGCAGGGGAGCCGAGATCAGCGCCCGGTAACCCTGCTCCTGAGCCACGCCGCCCCAGGTGAAATCCGGAACCAACTCGATGTCCTCGAGCGTGACCACGTCTCCGGTGCGGTAGGCCAGGCTGGTCGGCGCCTCGTGGTCGCCGCGGACGTCCAGCAGGATCGGGCGATTCGCGTTGACCTGCGCGATGTAGTCGGCGGAGAGACCGTAGGAGCCCTCGATCGTCAGGGCCCGCCCCTGCTCATCGGGGAGGAAGACTGCGCAGAAGTCGTAACCGAGAAGCGTGCACGCGGTTCGGGCCACCCGGTCGAGCACCTCGGCGACCGGTTCGTCGCCACCCACGGCCTCGCCGATCTCGGCCAGCGCGCTCAGCCAGTGCTCAAACGGAAGAGCGGTCGAGAGTGTGCGTGAAGACATAACGCCCAGAGTAAGTGTGTGGCCGCAGACATTGCCTGAGGTGTGTCTAAGGCAAAGTGCTAACCTGCTCGCCGCACGGTCCCAGGAGGACGATTGAGCACCGACAACGCCGCACTTACCGCCGTGGTTTTCGTGCACGGTTTGCTCGAACGGCGGCCGATGGACATCTTCGACGATTTCGCCAAGACGGTGTTGCCCCCGCGCCAAGGCCGGTGGGAGTACTACCCCCGACCCGTCGAGATCACCGACTCCTACGAGGCGCGCCGCTACGTCGCCCCCTCGGCGGGGGTCGAACTCTACGAGTACGACTGGTCATTCCTGATGACGAGCACGCGCTACGCGGGACTCATGCCCGCATTGGCACGATTGTTCCTGCGTCGGCCTGGCCACGTGCCCGACCAGATGTTCGGCATCTGGCGCGCCGTGTGGCTGGTGCTGCTCGTGCCGCTGGCCGTGCTGTTGGTGCTGCTGGTTGTGGGCGGCTACTTCCTGCAGACGGGGATGGCCGGGTGGATCATCGGGCTGGTCACCAGCGTGGTGGTCCTCAGCGTCGCCTTAGCGGTGTTCCGGATGGCGCCCCGGGCGTTGACCCGCAGCTTTCTGACCACCGGTTTCGTCAACGTCGCGCGCTACTTCGACCTGATGGCGCCCGAGTCTCATGCCGCACGGCGGGCGATCCGCGGCGGGCTGGTCGATCTGTTGTACACACTGCACCACGGCCGCTACGCACGGATTGTGGTGCTGGGCCATGGCATCGGCGGCTACATCGCCTACGACGCGCTGACCACGCTGTGGGAGGAGATGCACGAACTTCGTGCCGCGCCGGATGCGACGCCCAGTGGTCTCGGATCGTTGGGCGGCCTGGAGGCGGCCGCCGACCGGCTGTCCGTCGACCCGGGCTCGCGCGGTCTCCTCGATGACTTCCAGGCCAAGCAGTTCGGCTTGTGGCAGGACTTGAGGGCGCAGGGAAACCCTTGGCGAGTAACAGATTTCGTGACAGTCGGAACGCCGATGGCGTTGGCCGACCTGTTCGTCGGCCGGCCGCCGATCTTCGCCGGCCTCAGTCGCTCCGATAGTCGGCGGGGCGAGCTCTTCGACCGGCTCACCCGCAGGGGCGTGGTGGTGCGGTGCCCACCTCGGTCGGAGGCGTCGGCCGTCGACGATGTCGAGCCCGGACCGGCGAGCTATAGCTCGGGTGCGTCGGGCGTTCTGGGGGCGCAGTCGCCGTTCGCCGTGACCCGCTGGGCCAACATCTGGTTTCCGGTGCGGCGCGGCGGCATTCGCGGTGACTGGTTCGGCGGTGTGCTGCGCCCGTTGTTCGGGCCGGGGATCCGCGAGATCGCGGTCAGCGGCAATCGTCCGGAGCGGCTGAAGCCGGGGGTGGCGCAGACGTGGTACTTCAGGCAACCCGATCGTGACGCCGAGGGTGACGTGGCGTTCCATCTTCGCGAAGTTCTTGCCCTGGAAGATCATTCGGGACTCGATGCCTCGATGAACGCACCTGAGCCCGATCCCGCGACGGTCGGCCGGGTGGTGTATCGCTCGTGGCAACGCAGCATGTGACGACCGTGCGGGTGGTGTGCGCGGTGTGCGCGATCGCCGCGTTGCTGCTGGCCGTCACCGCCGGTTCGGATCTGTACTTCGCCGGCTACCCGGACTCGCACTTGACCCACTACGACAGTGCGGCCGAGATGCCCAAACGGGCTCTGATGTGGGGGGAGTGGGGATTCGTGCTGCTCTTCGGTGTTCTCGCTGTTGCGCCGGTCAGCGCACGGGCCCGCAGCATCGGATTGCTCGTCGGTCTGATCGCGATCGTCCTCGTGGCCATGGTCCAGTGGTTCGGCATGCCTTGGTATTTCATCACCCACCTCGGCATCGACAACGGAATCGGTGGTTAGCGCGTCGGCGCCGGAAGGGGTAGCGCCGCCGGGTGGTTGGGACGCAACGACCCCACCAGCGCCGTGCAGGCCACCCGCACGGACTTCTGGATCCCGAACCCGGACGGCAGCTTCATCGGAGAGCGCACCCTCCTGAGTTTGGACACCCCGGCTGATTCTCGCGGTCGGTAGTCGCTTGACCTGCAGCGTTGCTCTGGTGGGTGGGTGTTTTGGGGTACTAACC
>NZ_HG964460.1:154882-181637 GCF_000612725.1 Mycolicibacterium austroafricanum | reverse complement strand
CCCGCCGCAGACTCGGCCCAGATTAGCCGGATAACCGTGGCAGAACGCCTTCATCGAATCGTTCAACGGCCGACTACGCGACGAACTGCTCAACTCGTGGCGCTTCGATTCGCTGCTGGAGGCCCGGGTAATCATCGAGGACTGGCGCCGAGACTACAACGCCAACAGACCCCACACCGCTCACGGCGAACTCACCCCCGCCGAGTTTGCCCTACAGTGGGCCACGACCCACCAACCGAAAGTCGCATAGCGCCTGGACCACCAAACGGGTCCCCCTCACCTCGAGGTGAGCAAAGCTGCCGTCTACTATCATTTTCGCGCCAAAGACGACATCGTGATGGCAGTCGCGCAGCCAGTCCTGCAGGACATCGCTCGGCTGTTTCGGATCGCCGACACTATTTCTGACCCGGAGGCGCAACGCGAAGTCGTCGCCAGTTGCCTTGTCGAACTCGCTGTTCGGCACCGCAACCTCAGCGTGATCGTCGATGACCCGGCGATGAGTAGTCTTGTCAAGTCGGCCATGGGCCTTGACAGCGCCTTCGCCAAGCTCGCCGCCCTGCTGAACGGCGCCAACCCCGACACCGCGAGCCGCACCGCCACGGCAATGATCATCGGCGGAATCACAAGCGCGGTCACCGATCCCGGTCTGCAGGATGTCTCAGACGACGACCTGCACCGCGCGTTGGTCGACCACGCACAACATCTGCTGCGGACCCCTCGCCCACTGGCGTCGGCGACCGCGCCACGGTGAAGCACGTAGAGGACAAGGGACTCCAGACAGATGCGAAAACGCAGTTGCGCTCCGCCTGAACGCATTCTGCGCCAGAACCACGGATCCGTCTTCGACATGAACAGTCACTGCGCAACCCGAC
Source organism: Mycolicibacterium austroafricanum (assembly GCF_000612725.1). Taxonomy (GTDB): domain Bacteria; phylum Actinomycetota; class Actinomycetes; order Mycobacteriales; family Mycobacteriaceae; genus Mycobacterium; species Mycobacterium austroafricanum. The sequence continues at coordinate 180,765 of NZ_HG964460.1, read as the reverse complement.
CAAACAGAACCTGTTCCAGATACGTAAGGACGGCACGTTCAACATGATCCAAGAGAAATGGTTCGACGACGTAGCCGCGGCCGGCGATGTCGGCTGATCGTCGCGGCCGACCCCCGAAGCCGTGCACAAGGCGCGCGGCAGTGGAGTCGGCCACGCAGAACCGGTGCACAATGGCTGCCGCGGAGGTGGTGTCCCGCCGTCACGCTTTCGGCTGCGCCGATGCAATCAAGCAGAGCAACGAGGGCTCCCCTCCCGGCTTACCCACCGACGAAGTGGTTCTCCGGAAGCTGTCGGGGTGGAGCCGCGAGCCCTCAGCTCGGTCCGGCCGGGCGAGCGCCGTGTTCCACACCGCCAGGGGTCGTTCACCGTGGATGAAAGTCCGTGTCGACCAGTTGATGCAACTACTGGCCGACGAACACAGGATCAGCGTCCCGCGAGGACTCATCCGCGCGGAGCTTTCCACCTACCTCACCAACGTCGCAACGATGTTCCGGGTCAGCCGCATAGAAGCCCGCCGTCTCGTCACCGACGAGATGCTGCGCGCATCGGCATGCGAAATCGCCGACGCCCACCACAGGCTGATGAAAAGAACGACACGATGACTATGCAGAGCGAAACCGAATGGTCCGATCACTGTTTGCGACTTCCGCTTGCCGTGCGAATCGGAGTGTTTCCGCCCTCCACCCCGCGCCGCCACAGCAGAGGAGCCGGTCGAACATGTCCGCACCGCGCTGCTCGCCCCCCGCACGCTCAGCTTCATGTCGGGAGAGGACCGCGAGACGTTGACAGAGCCGCTGCGCGACGGACACTGGGGCGACCCCCGGCGCTACCAGCACTCCTGGCGACAGCGCTCGTGGCACCCGTTTGATCAGGTGCAGCGGTGGGGAGCGACAGCCATACACAGTTCCGGAATCGACTCACCAGAGGCTGTCTGCCTCGGTCATCGTCAGCATCGCAATGCATAGACTACGCAGCCGCGCAATAGCCACCGCCTACCTGCTGATCAAGGTAGTGCTGCGCGACCCGATATGACCGCCAAGCTCACGAACGGCGGCGCGCCACCGGGGACTGCCGTGGCCGGCGCGACAGAATTGCTCTCAGGACAGACTCGACTCATTACGTGGATTGCGTCGGGACCGCAGCAGCAGATAGAGACTGTATGCGGCGGTAAATCCACTGGCAGCGAGAAGGATCCAGGTGAGCATCGATGACTCGCGGGTGGCCACTGTCAGCGCGAACAGCGCCAGGCCCGCGCCCATGACGACGAGTAGTGCCACACGTCGAGACCGATGCTGATTGCTTCCAGACATGGCCCTATGGTCCCAGCTCGGGGACGCGAGCGGTCCCCGGGTCGATGGTGACTAGGTCGTAGCCGGCGATGAGCCACGCGATGCCGGCACCCACGGTCAGCGGGATGCCTTCTGGCAGCGTGGCCAGACTGCCGCCCAAACCGAGGGTGGCGGCCTCGAAGGCGGCGACCCGTTTGAGCAATTCTTCGGGGCTGGTGGTGCCGCCGTAGGTCTCGTTGAACCATCGGGCGAAGTCGTTGTAGTCGATGCGCTGCTGCATCAAGGCGATGCGGAGTTCGTCCGCGGTGACATCTGGAGCCGGCGGGTTGGGGATCGACTCGCCGCGCAGCTGATGGTCGGTGAAGTCCCGGAGTGGGTCCGGAACACCCTGTAGCGGTGCCGGGGCGGGCGTGGGAGGCGGGGCCGGAGGTGGGCTCCTCTGATAGTCGACGGCCTGAATGCCTGTCGCGAGACCGGACGCTTGCTGGCCGGTGTCGGCGACGATCTGCTGTGTCCTGCTGACCTGGTAGCGCAGCGCCCGCAGGACCGCGGCCTCCTGCGCGGGGGTTCGGGCACGTTGCGCGGCGGCCATCGTGGCGTTGTTCTCCTCGACGAGCGCGTCGAGCCGGGCCGCGCCAGCGCGTACCGCGGTGGCCGCGTGTTCAAGGTGTGCGCCGACCTGGGCGTCGGACTGGGCGGCGGAGATCAGGTCTGACGCAACGCGTGCGTCAAGGTCTTGATAGGCGTCAATGGTGGCCCCGGTGAGCCCGCCGGTGCGCCGACTGGCAGCGGTGGTCTCTTCGGCGGATTGGCGGAGGCACGCGGTGCTGTCGGGTGCTCGTGATGTGCCGGGCCCGCCCCCGTACAGGGAGCGTGCGTGTCCGATGACTTCAGCTGTCCGAGCGCAGGACGCGACGATCGACATGCAAATAGTCTCGCGCAGCCCGGCGTGTGGTTCCGACACATTCTTGAGCGTGCCCGTCACAGCCTCACCGGGATGCTCGGTTGATTTCCGCTCCTGCCGCCACAGCGGCAGTCACTCCAGCCACCGCGCCAGCTCCGCGACCGACTCGGCCTCGGTCACCGCTCCGGTCGCGCGCAGCATCCGCCACCAGCTGCGTTCCTGAGCCAGGTACGCCTCCACGGCCGGAGGCAGCGCAGGTGGGGTGTCGAAGTCGTCAGGGTCCATACGTGATTGGACGCAGCGGGATCGGGATCGGTTCCATCCGCGTCCACGACCGCTGCGGGTGTCAGGCGCTCGCGCGGTGTGGGCCCGGATGCCCGACACGGCGGATGCAGGTCGCGCGCGCCCGCGGCATCCGTGCCCCGCAGCGCTGACCGCGGCGGCGCCGCAGGATGTCGGTGGCATCGCCGTAGTCAGACCGCGCGCGAGCAGCGCGCATGACAGCGACCAGCGCAGCGGCGGGATCAGGTGCGCCGGCATCGTCGTAGCCGTTGCGCATCGCTGCATCTGCCTCATCGCGAGACACCACCGCGGCGATATCGTCGGCAAGCAGCCCGAGCGCCACCAAGGCGCGGACCAGATGAGCTTCCGCGGGACGCGGCAGATAATCCCACCCGTCGATACCTGCGGCTTCGGCGACCACTTCGAGCAGTGCCAGCGCATCCCAGATCTGCGTGGCCTCCTCCTCGCTCAACTGCGCCGACTTCACCAGGGCGTTGGCCGCGTCGTACACCGCGTTTCCGGTGCGCGGGCCCGCGCAGATCACTTCGACCACGCCGACACCGTGCTCGACGCGCGCCGCGTAAATGACGCGGTGTTTCTTTCCGAGCACCTCGACAGTGTTCAGCCCCGCGAGACGATCGCCCGAAGAGCGGTTGCTCAGCGGATGCTTACCAACCGGATTGGCGCACAGCCGCACCAGCTCGGCGAGAACGGTCTCCTGTTCGTCAGCCGTCAGGCCGTCCAGATAGAGCAGAAAGGCCTCGGAGAAGACGACCTCAGCCTGGTCATCCGGGAACCGTTCGCTACCGCGCATCCGACTCGTCGCGCAGACGCGCCGACCTTTCACGCACCCGTTCGACATCCACGCCAACCTTCGCGCACACCTCATCGAGGCTGTACCGGCGGGAGCGCTGGGAAACCAGATCAGCGGCGGCCTCCACGACAGCCCAGGCGGCGTCACGGACTTCCCTGACCTCGGCGTCGACACGGGCAGGGGAATCGACCACGGCGACAACCCGGCCGTGGCTGGTGAGCGCCACCCGCTTGCTCTCACTCATCTCGGCCAGCGCAGAGACGCCCTTGCTCGCGGCGAGGGAGACGGGGACATTCATGGTTTCAGCCATCCTGCAATTCTATACATATCTGTACAGAATTGCAGGAGGTGGCAAAAGGCCCCGGGAGTCCAAGCTGTGAAGAGCTTGAATGGTCACCGGGGCGTTACGCCGATCATGCTAGCCAAGCCCTCAGTCACCCCTCAGCGTCGCATGCAGCGGGGGCGCGGCGGACTGTCACACCATCCCGCCGGGACATACTTGGGGACGTGACACAAGCGGGAGGGTGAGCGACGTGCCGAAGTCCACAGAACAGCAGCACCAGCAGACCACCAACAAGCGGTGGATCGCTCCCCGATCAGGCGGATACCGCCCCGGCGGCGATTCAGCCAGGACAGCTCCCGAACACGGGCGAGCACATCAGTCACGCCACCAAAAGGTTCAGGCGGCGTGGTGCCCGGGAACCGCAAGTGAGCGGTGACCGCGAAGCGCTGACAAGCGGTGGCTTCCAGCCCGTCGCACGCAGCGACGGTCCCCGCAAAGCTCCGTGGACTGAACCGAAACCCTCTGCGCCCGTCACACCGCCACCCGGCGGCGGTGGCATCAGTCGCCCCGCCGGCAAGTAACCAGGTCGGGGATCCCGACTTCCCGCCATAGACCGCACTGAATCGGTCTTTCCAGCTGACCCGCGGATCCAAGTAGTTCTACCGCTTCGCGACGCCGCTGCCCTGACTGACGATGGAACCATGAGTCAGGAACAGGCCCGAGACCGCGCCGTGCTGCTATCGATCACTGCTCTCGCCGCGATGGCCATCGCCTACCTGCTGGTGTTCACGGTGCTGCGCGACCCCGACATGACCGACAAGCTCATGAACGGCATCGCGCCACCGGGTACTGCCGTGGTCGGCAACCGGGTCGCGGTGATCGGCGGAATCATCGCCGCGCTCGGTGCGTGGACAGCCGCGATCACCAGCCGGCGGGTGATCCCGGTGCTGCTGGTGGTGCTCGCCTCGGTGCCGTTCGCGCCGATGACACTGTTCACGCTGGCTTTGGCGTTCGACGGCTGATCGCGCAAGGGTCCTGAGCCACCAGCTCGGCTGGGTGTCGAATTGGCGCACAGCACCCACATCCGGCGGGCTTAGGCTCGGAACCAGGCAGACTCACAGCGCACATCCCGCGAGCGTCACGCCTCCCGACCGGGCGTCCCTGTGGCGCGCCACCCGCGCTGCGGTCCAAACCCACCACGAAAGCAGATGGAGTTCCGACACCATGAACCGTCCGAAAACTCTTCTCCGCCAACTGGTCACCGCCGCTGTGCTGACGCTCGCCGCGACGACAGCCGTGGCGTGCGGCACCGAGGAGAAGCCGCTCACCATCGACGAGATGAAAGACATCTTCGCGGACAAGACTCTGCCCGGCGCAGCATCACCGTGGCCGAACATGGCCCCCACCGGCGACCACAGCGCATGCGCGCCACTGGACACGGCGATGGTCGACATCCCCGCCCGCAGCAGCTCCGAACCCCAACTGCGCCTACCCAAGCCGCAAGGGTGGATCCGCTTCACCCAGCTCGACAGCGAACTGATCCGCTACTCCCTGGTCAACGAATCACTGATCGCCGAGCAGTTCGCGCCCAACATCGTCATCACCATCGAGCCCGCACCGTCCGGCGATGCACGGACTGTTTACGAGCAGGCCCAGCAGAACCTCACCCGCATCGCCGGCGCCAAAGACATGAGCACCGAAGCAGTCACCGTCTGCGGCCTGCCCGCTGAGAAGCTCCAGTTCCGTACCCCGAGCATGGGCGCACCCGGACCCGACCAGCACGTCCAGGCACTGCAGATCCTCACCACCAGCGGCACCCAGCCCTACCTCGTCACCGCCACCGTGCAGACCAAAGACCCCGACAACCCCACCTACCAGCGCGACGCCGGCCTGCTCCTGACTGGGCTGCAGGTGCTGGCGCCGACGACGAATCAGTAGGTGCGGGGCGGCGCGATTTTCACACGTAGAGACGCCGCCCCAGCTCGGTGAAATCCACCTCGACCATGTCTTGGTCGCGCGTCACCTCGCAGTAGCCGAGCCGGCGAAGTTCCTCCAACGCCTCCCACGGCGGCCCCTCGTGACGCAGGGACCACCCGATCGCCGTCGGCGGGCCGTCGTGATGGTGGTCGACGAGTTGGTCGAGGATGCGGACGGCCGCGGGGCTCGGCGGTGGCGGTTCGGGCGCGGGCGCGGGACGGTCGCTTCTGCGCCACGGGAACCACCTCATTGGTGGAACTGTAGGCGGGGCGCTGACGACCGACACTGCGCCGGCCATCTGGATGCCGCTGGCTGCGTGGTACCGGTGCAGTCTCGGGAACCCGCGCTCAACGTCGAATGGTCCGCCGAGGGTGTGAGGCTGCGACAACAGCTTCACGTCGAGCACCGGCCACACCCGGTGACCGGCGCTCCCCGCACCACGACATTCTTCGCGGCCGACACCACAGCCCAGACGCCGCCAGGCGTGGACTCACGAGGTCGTCGGTGACGGCACAGACGCTGGCATGGTCTTCAACTGCCGGTTCACTCCCCTGCCGCTGAAACAGCCCCTGGCCGATGACCAGGACGCGTGGCTCGGCCTGATCGACCCGGGATTCACAACGCTCGCCCGTCGTTGACTCAACGCCCCTCGATGAGGCCGATAACCGGACAGTTCCACCGATTCGCCCGCATCGACGTAGCCGATCACCTACGGCAGCAGACCAACTCCATATGCCCAGCGGATAAAGCTATCAACCTGCGGCAACCGCATCCCGGTGGCAACGAGGTCAGCGTAGATCTGTTCCGCCGCCTCGGAGTCGACATCATCGAGTCGCTTACGCGCCTGCGCAATGATCCACATCGAGTTCACGTGCCGCACACCGCGACTGACAGCCTGGCCGCGGCCGCCACCGTCATCGATCACCGCGACCATCTGTCGATGAATCGCGCAGGCCAGCACAGCGCACTCGCCAAGGTGTTTGCGCGCAGACTCGCCCACCTGCGACGGCATGTACACTTTGATGTCGAGCTGAGTGTCCTGCTCCTGCTCGGTCAACACACCGACCTCTACCCATTCGAGGTCACCAACAGCTGGGATGTCGTAATCGCGATCCCGACCGTCCAAGACCTCCGAGTACACCGTGTCCGGGATCAGGATCAGTCCTTGCGGGGCGAGCCTGCGCAAGATGTCCTGATGCCCGGCGCGACAGAAGTGAGTGAAGGTCGACGTGTCCATCACCCACCGCGGCGGGGCGCTCAACCCATTCGGGCGTAGTCGGCGGCAATCTCAGCGCGAGGCTGCGGCAAATCAGCGATGTCCAACTGGCCGCGCAACAACTCCACCGCCCGTGGCGCCGAGATCCGCAGATCGACGTACGCGTCGAGCACGGCAGCGGCCAGCCCCGGAGACACCGACGGCGGTCGAAGCTCGTCTGTATCCAGAATGATCTGCAGCTTCGTGAACTCACCGATCGCGGGTCGTGTCGGCTCCAACACTCGCCGCTGCTCGTCCGTGATCAGATGGAGCGTGTGCAGGTGCAGCACCGCCGCCGACCACGACAAACGATAGATGCCCGCCACGCGAACCACCGTGTCACGCAGCCGCTCGGAGCGGTACTGGTTCCACAACGCGGTCACGCCAGCGCGCGGCGCCAGGAAGAATGCGGCAAACGAGGTGATCAGCTGCTCGGTATCGGTCCCGGTATTGGAATCAAAAGCATCGCCGAACAGCCAATGACCGAGTTCATGGGCCAACGACATGCGTCTCCGGCCGACCCGGGCATCCCCGTCGATGACCGCCACTGCCGCACCGTCTGCCACCGCGACCAGCGCGCCGTCGGCACCCTGCTCGCCGAACCTGAGCGCGCAGGAATACAGGCCGAACCGTTCCGCGACGGCCGCGACATCGCCAAGCGGCTCATGGCCCAATCCGAGGTGTTCTCGCACCTGGCGCGCAACCATCTCTGCCGACGCGACTGACTGAGGAGTCCGCCAGGCCGGCCGGTCGGGCAAGGGCCGGATCACTCCGTCGGCCAGCAATTCGGCCACGTCGCCGGCGAACAGTTCCAGCGCCTGATCGAGCCTGGCGGTCACCTCGTGACTTGGACCCGCCTCGGCGCGGCGACTGATCACCGCGGCCAGGGGGTCGCGCACGAACCATGCCAGCGGGGTCGACAGGGCAGCTGCCAGGTCGACCAGTTCGATGGCCGACACTTTGCGCTTACCCTTCTCGATCAGGCCGAGCGCGCTGCGGTCGATTCCAATGGTGGCAGCAAGATGTTCCTGCGTCAGATCGCGGGCCTTTCTGGCCTCGACAATCCGCTCACCAAGGATCTTGCCGTCCATATGCGCGATTTTCACACATTCCGGCTTCTGGTGTCGACTAACAATTGCGCGACCAGATACGGGACGAGCCTCCGCGCCGCTGAGCGACGGAACTCACTTGGACTTCCGAACACGTTCCGAATAGCATGGCGGCATGGCCACAACCGCGCTCCGCACCACCACGCGCCGCTCCTCGGACCTGAGCAAGCGCTCAGCCGAGGTGTTCGCCGAGGCTGAGGATCACCCGGTGACGGTGACCCGCCGTGACGGCGAAGATCTTGTGCTCATGTCGCAGCGTGAGGCCGACAGCCGCAACCGTATGCTGCAGTTCGCCGCGCAGCTCATCGGCGCCGCGGTGAGTGACGACGGCCCTCTCGCCGACCGCATGTCCCGGGCTTTCCCGTGGATGCTCGCCTTGTCGCCGCAGGACCGTGCTACCTGCGCCCAGGATCTCGTCGACGCCGCGCGGGCCTCTTTCTCCACCGACCAGCCGCACCGGGTGCTCTCGGAGCTGACCTCGTGGCGGGAGACGGCGACCGCGATCGCCGCCGGACTCGGCCAGGCCGATCTCGAGTGGTTGGACGACGGCGATGACGACACCGTTGTGGAGCGTCCGTAGCGGTGGCAGGCAAGGGGGAGCTTGTCCCGCGGCCGCCGAAGAAGATCGAGTACGAGATCCGCTTTGCCACGACCAACGCCAAGAGTGGGTGGCAGGATCTCGCCGCGACGATCCGCAACCCTCTCGCCGACGCGTGGGACTTCCTGACGCGGACCCCGCTGGCGAACCTGCCGACGAACTACCCGCTGAAGGGCGAGTACGGGACGATCGACCGCGACGGCAAGGCGCACACGCGCTGGCAGCACAAGCCGACGCTCAAAGGCACCGCCCGCATCTGGTTCTACGTTGAGGGGCGGACGGTCTACTTGGAGCAGGTGCACACCAGTCACCCGAACGAGACGAAGTAGGCCACGCAAGATGCGCGACGTGTGCAACAACGTCCGCAACTTGCGGAAGAAGGTCTCCCCGGCTGCACCTGGCGCTTCTTACCCGAAGTTACCGGTCACGATGTGTCCCGGCTGCACCCACGGTCGCGTGGGCGGACCGCGGCACCCGCGCTTTCGATAACTGCTAATCGACCCCGCTGAGGTCTTCGGCGCTCCAGCGCACGGCGGTCACCGGTGCGGCGGTAATCACGGCGGCCAGTGCCGATTCCACCGCGCGGTCATTGCGCTCGGCTGCGACGACCATGGCCACGATCCTCACCTCGTTGTCGGCCACCAGGTCTTCGGCGGCTACGGAACGAATGGTGAAGTCGGGGCGGGCGATTGCGTCTGTCCGTTCTCGTTGAACTTGGCGGTTATCGCAATCGAGTTGGCGGTTGACGAATTGCGGCCGGCGTCCCGATTAAGCTCTGCGGCGCTGCCTACTTATTGCGGGTCAGCCCATCACGCTCATGCGAGCAGAACACACACGGCTGGCCGTCTTCACTGCCGTACTCGACGAACCTGGCCACCTCACCGACGAGCGCACGCGCCGTCTCCGTGTCCAATTCCGCTCCCTGCGAGCTCACCGGACTCAACGACCCGATACTCGCAATAAGCGGCACAACAGATTTCGGATCACCGGTCACATCAGCTGCGGCCCGATTGCCGACGAACACCGTGAACAGATCGTGCTCCGGGAAACCGACGTTGAACCTCAACACCCACCACACATCACCGACCTCGGCGGCGAACGGAAAGAAGCGATACCCCGTTCGCACCCACAGTGGGGCCATAGTCCAATCAATACCGACACCGCCACCTCTCATACCGTGAACCCTAGAACAGCACCTCTTCCTGCGACGCGGCGTGCTGGGCATGGCGATGCTCTGACAGCTCCCCTGACCAGCCACCACGGAATCGGTATGCGGAATTCCCGGGCGGTGTGCTGCCACGATCTGGATGAGTCAGCATTGCATTCCGGCCCTTCTGGGGTCGGACTACTCTTTCCACCGCAGTCGAGTGAAGCCGCCCTCGTCACCGAACCGCCAGATCTACTGAACGGCGGTATAGGCGAAGCGTCTCCGTCGAACTGGCGAACGCCAGGTATTCGCCGTCAGTTCGACTGAGACCGCACAGCGTCCATCACCAACGCGCGCACCTCGCTTTCGGCCTCTGCCCGGCAACGCACCTCGAAGCGATACTCCGTCTCGCCTGACTCGGTACCCAGCGGCACGGTTGCGGTCCAGGGCGCGGCTGAGCGGACGCAGCTGGGACATCGGCTGCGATCATCGCGAGCGTGCCGGCCAGCCGCGACCTTGTGGGCATCGGCGGCAGGTCTGGTCACTGGAAAACGCAGGAGCGCGTCTCATACCGCGGGGCACCAGTTAACAGATTCGGCCCCACCCGCACACGCTCCCCGGTTTGCGCTGCGCTGCCCGGCCATCACGTGCCGTGACACGGCTCACAGGATTTCGTAGACAGTTGTCGGACGCCAAACCGATGGCGCAGAACGCACGAATATTTTCGGTTGACGCACTTTTGACCAGCGGAAACTGTCAGCACGGCGTGCAATCACGGCGCTACCTGCAGTGCAGCATCCATGTCGCCAGAAGGGGGAGGGGGTCGTCAATCATGAAGAAATTCACTGAAACACTTTTCGCTACAAAAACGGTCTTATTGTCGGATGCGTAAAAGTAGAATTGCCTGATAGATACATATAACTAGATACACTAACTAAAAACATGAACGAGTAAAAGAAACTGTCACCATTCATCGCCCCGATAAATCGCTGTGAGCCACGTCACATGCGACCGTGTAAAGACGGTTACCGTCAGACCCCCTCCCCCCTCTGGCGACATCAATGCAACTGTCCAGCTCACGGCGAGATCACCGAAAACTCTGACACTTTCCGCAGGTCAACGGTGCGCCAACGGGAAAAGTTAGTGCGATCTACACCAGCGGAATGCGCAGGGGCACGAGACTGCGGAGCGCAGAGACGGCGAACGGACTCGGGTATGCACCGTTGGGCGCTAACCCGGATTTTGCATCGAAGTTGATGTGGGTGCGGTTCGGCTGCTGAATTGTGTTGCGGGGTGGCGGTTTCGGCGTAGTGGAGTGGTTGATCGTCCCGTGTCGCCGGGTGGGGCGGGCTTTCCCGAAGGCCTGGTCTTTCGTGGTCGGTGGGTCGGGTGGGCCGGAGTTCTATCTGAAGGCGGTGCGGATGGTCTGCCAGGCGGTGGCGATCGCGTGCGCCCATCGCCAGGTGGCATCGATGCGTAGCCGTAGTTGTCGGGCGCTGCGGGTGATGCGGGCCGCCACGTGCAGGACCCGGTAGCGGAAGGTGGTGATTTCGGCGCGGGCCAGGCCGGTCTCGGTGCGGAAGCCGATCAGTCGTGTCCAGGTGACCAGGTCGGCGGCGGCAAGGACGATTTCCAGCCAGGCGGCGTTGGCCCAGAACGAGTGGCACGGCAGGTTACGCAGGCCGGTGGCTTTGAGTTCGCGGATGCGGTCTTCGACGCGGGCGTGCTGGCGGTGGCGCAGTTCCAGGCCGGCGACTTGGCCGGCCACGACACCGGGTGGTGTGTCGGTGATGAAGGCGGTGACCCGCATCCCGTCGGCGTCGGTGAACCGCAATTGGGCGCCGGGGTGGGGGCGTTCTTTGCGCAGGATCAGTCGGGTGCCCGGTGGCCAGGAGTCCAGGTTGACCAGGTCGGTGGCCTCAGCGATCCAGGCGCCGTCACGGATACCACCGTCGGTGTCGATCGCCGGGTACCAGCATTGGCCGAGGTTGAGGGTGTCCACCGCGTCCTGCACGCGGGCATCGACGGGGTAGCCGAAGGAGAACCCCACCCCCTGTTCGCGGCAGGCGTCGGCGAACTTGTGGGTGGCTCCGGCGGTGTCGCAGCGCACCAACACCTTGGGTGCTTCAGGGTTGTCGGGAGTGGCGGGGTCGGGCCGACACACCGGCGCAAGGGCGGCCAGTGCCTGGGCCAGGACGATGATGTGATCACTGGCGGTGTTGGAGCCGGCGTTACCGGTGCGCAGCAGCCCGGCCAGAGCTTCCCCGCCGGCGATCTCGGGGCGGTCCAGAAACGCCAGCAGCGGGTGCAGGCCGAACGTTTTCTTCCAGGTCGGGGCCGCGCCGTGCTTGTTGTCGGAGTGATCGATGACCAGGGTGGCATCGATGTCGATGTGCAGCCAGTCATCGCCGGTGGGTGCGGCTCCGGCGGCCCAGGCCGCCGCGCGCGCCGCGGCGCGCGCTGCTCGCACTGCGGGTAGGTGGGCGGCGTCGATGCGCTCATCGACCAGTCGCCACATCGTGGTGGTGGAGGCTTTCGCGCCGAAGGCGTGCTCACGATCCCCGCACAACTGGCCGACGGCGTCGATGCAATCGGCGCCGTCGGCGACCGCGGCCGCCAGGTCGGCGAACACCTCCCCGGGCGCATACACCCACGGGCCGCGGTAGGTGTCGGCCAACGCGGCGGTCACCTGCGTCGATAGCCCGGTCCAGTCGGCGAGTTCGCGCAGCATGGCCATCCCGGCATGCGACACGACGCCATGGCCGTCGGCGGACACTTTCACCCGTGATGTGGTCGCGATATTCTTCACCTGCGAGGTGCCTTTCCGCTGGAACGATCCGAACCTTAGACAAGTCCGATTATTCCTTGCAGGACAGGCACTTTCGCTTATCTACACACCCTCACCAGCAACAAACCACGAAAAATCCGGGCTAGCGCGGATCAGGATCCGCGCAATTCACCGTGATCACTGCGGCGGAATGAGCGGAGGGCGGCACACATTGGCGACCGGATCCCACCACCACCCGTTGTCACAGCCCAGCGGTGTCGGAGAGATCGGCGCCCGGCAGGTGGCGGCGACGGGATCCCACCAGCCGTTCTCGCAGTTCGGAACGACGGGCGCCTGGCAACGGTTGGCGACCGGATCCCACCACCAGCCGTTTCCGCACGAGGCCGACGCCACCGCGGGCATCACGCCCGCGGTGAATGCCATCGGTATGAAGGCGGCGGTCGCGACGATCGTGGCGCGCAGAGACTTCTTCACGGCTTCCTCCCGATATTCGACGTGTGTCGGTGGCCTACCCGATGGCGGGCCGGCGTAATCCGCACTCAGCGCATGTGCATGTAGAACGGTGTCGGTTCGGTGTCGAGCAGCGACTGCAGCGTCGTCCACGCGGCCGCGTCGCCGGCCACCACTTTCGGGTTCCCGCCGGGGCGCAGATCGGCCGCGGTTGCTTCGAGCACCACGTCGGCGTCGTCGGCGATGCCGTCCTCGAGGAGCAGTACGCGGTGCCGGACCCGCACGGTGAGTTCCTCACCCGAGCCCGCATCGCGCACGCCGACCGCCACCGTCGTGCCGGCCGCCTTGTCGGCGTCGAGCTGGTAACGCCACCCCCGGGCGATATCGCACGTGCTCTGGCCGACGGCGAGCATGGCGCCGAAGGCCTGCAGGATCATGCCCGGGTCCACGGCGCCTTCGAGTTCCAGCGCGCCGGTCAGATACCAGGACCGGGCAATGGGATTGATCTCTTGATATCCCCGCGCCCGCAGCGCCGCAGCCTTGACCAGCTTGGCGTCCTGGTTGTCCGGGTCGGCGCGCAACGCGATCTGCGCCAGTTCCGCGGCCATCTGGTGGTTTCCGGCGCTGTGGTCGGCCTTCGCGGCATCGAGCACCTTGTCGACGCCACCCATGAGTTCGGCCAGCCGCGTCGACTTCTGCGCCGGCGGCGCCGGGAACAGGTCGGTGGCGTCGCCGCTGAACCAGCTGACCCATCCGGTGTAGAACTCGGGCACCGCGGTGAAGGGGGTGCCGTACATCGGCACGGTGAACGGCGGGTCCAGGATTTCCTCGGGGAGGTCCTTGAGTGCGTGCTGCAACTCCACCGGCGTGTAGCCCTTGTTGATCAACCGGATCGACTGGTCCCACAGGTAGCGCACGGCGTCGCTGTACTTGGTGACGTGCTCGGCGATGGCGTCTTTGCCCTGGATGGGGATGATGTGGGTGCCCAGCAGCCACTCGGGCCGGATGTCGAGCACCCGATTCATCGCGCCCAGGTAGTTGTCGGGAACACGGGGCTTGGAGCCGCGGATCGAGTGCAGATTCGGTATGCCCGTGAAGAATTCGTCGGCGATGATCACCAAGTCGAGATCCGGCAGGTGGATCCCGAACTCGCTGATGGCCTCGCCGCCGGTGTAGAAGATCTCCATCCGCACCCCGGCGATGGTCAGCGAGGTGTCCTCGGCCAGGAACTTCGTCGGAGCGACGAACCCGGTCTCGCCACCCGCCGGCAGGCAACCGATGCCATGGTGGTGGCGGTCCTCGGGCGGCAGGAACGCGCCGCCGTAGTAGCCGGCCCCCATGCTCTGGCGGGCGATCAACTCGCCGAACTCGTTCTCCCGTTCGGGGTTGAAGTTCTGCCAGGCGTAGATGTCGACCTTCCCGGATTCGACGTCGGCGGGCTCCACGATGGCGCTGGTACCGCTGTAGTGGTCGGCATGGTGGTGGGAGTAGAAGGCGGCCTTGACCGGCTTGTCGGTCACCTTCTTGATCTCCTCGGCGATGATGCGTCCGGCCGCCATGTTCACGCCGGTGTCGTAGACGATCAGCCCGTCGTCACCCTCGATGAACACACTGTTGCCCAACAATTCACCGGGGCAGTACACCGTCCACACCGGAAGGTCGGCGCACCGGTAGGTGCCATGACGTTCGACGGTCATTCGCCGGTGTTCGAGGAAGTAGTCCGGCCAACTGCGTTCGACGTCATAGGGATTCGACATGGGACCCATTGTTGCCGACGGGCTCGAACGGCGTTGGTGAGTGCGCGGATCAGTCGTATCGGGATTCGGGACCCACGACAGATCGCGCAACCTCTGGTCTCGGCGCCGTCCGGGCGCTAACATTTCGACCCGTGTGGAATTCTGTGGCTGTGGAAATCTGACGATGAGCCGTCAGGAACCCGTCGTCAAGCGCACCGGGCGTCGTCCGGGGCCCAACACCACGCGCGAGCTGATCGCCGACACGGCCCGCAAGCATTTCGCCGCGTTCGGCTACGACCGCACTTCGATGCGGCAGGTCGCGCTGGCGGCCGAGGTGGATCCGACGCTGGTCGCCCACTATTTCGGCACCAAGCTGGACCTGTTCCTGGCCGTCGTCGAGTTGCCGATCGACCCGGCGGCGCTGATCGACCGGGTGGTCGGCGGTGGCCCGGACAATCGCGACGGCGCGGGGGTGCGGCTGGCAGCGGCCGTGCTCGACGTCCTCGACGACGAGGTCCGGCGCCGACCCGTGGTGGGCATGATCCGCGCCGCGACCTCCGAGCCCGAAGCCGCCAGGCTGGTGCGGGACTTCTTGACCCGCAATCTGCTGCTGCCGATCGCGCAGCGACTCGAGGCCGACCTTCCCGAATACCGCGCCGGTCTGGTGATGTCCCAGATCGTCGGGTTCACGCTGGCCCGGTACATCGTGGGCATCGAACCGCTGGCCACCCATCCGCGCGAACTGGTGGCCGCCGATCTGGGCGCGACGCTGCAGCGCTACCTGCTGGGGGAGCTGAGCCGGTGAGCAGAAGCGCGGTCGGCGGACTCCTGATGCGAAGGTGGATGCTGCTGGTCGCGGTGCTGGTGATCGCGTTGTCCGCATTCGCCGTGTACCGGCTGCACGGTGTCTTCGGGTCTGACCACGATGTCTCGGCCGGCGGTGTACTGCCCAACCAAGCCGTGTCGCTGAACCCCAAACACGTGCTCATCGAGGTGTTCGGTGAGCCGGGTTCGGTGGCGACGATCAGTTACGTCGACATCGACGCGCAGCCGCGGCGCGTCGACGGCGCGACACTGCCGTGGTCCTACGACGTGACCACCACCCAGCCCGGGGTGTTCGTCAATGTCGTCGCCCAGGGCGACAGCGATTCGCTGGGATGCCGCATCACGATCGACGGCGAGGTCAAAGACGAGCGAATCGTCAACACGCTCAACGCCTACACCTACTGTCTGGAGAAGTCCGGGTGAGACAGCAGCGCATCGAGGACCGTCCCACGAGGTCGGTGGCGGGCCGGATCTCGCGGACCATCCGGTGGTGGTCGGTGCCGATTGTGTTGGGGTGGCTGCTCATTGCGGTGTGCACCAACATCTTCGTGCCGCAGTTGGAGGAGGTCGGCGAGGCGAACAATGTCGGCTTGAGCTCGCCGGACGCACCTTCGCTCATAGCGATGAAGCGGATGGGCGCGGTGTTCGACGAATTCGACTCGGACAGTTCGGCGATGCTCGTGCTCGAAGGCGACGAACCGCTGGGTGCCGAGGCGCACCGGTTCTATGACACGTTGATCCAGAAGCTGTCGGCGGACACCACTCATGTGCAGCACATCCAGGACTTCTGGGGTGACCCGCTGACGGCGGGCGGCTCGCAGAGCGGCGACGGCAAGGCCGCCTACACGCAGGTGTTCCTGGCAGGGGACCAGGGCGATTCGCTGTCTCTGGAGTCGGTCGGTGCGGTGCGCGACATCGTGGACAACACGCCGCCGCCGCCGGGGGTCAGGGCCTACGTGACCGGCGGGGCGCCGCTGTTCGCCGACCAGATCCTGGTCGGTGGTGAGGGTCTGGTGAAGGTCACCTTCATCACCATCGGCGTCATCATCGTGATGTTGCTGTTCATCTACCGGTCGGCCGTCGCGATGCTGCTGGTGATGCTGACGGTGATCGTCGAGATGAGCGCGGCCCGCGGCGTCGCGGCCCTGCTGGCCGATTCCGGGCTCATCGGCTTGTCCACGTTCGCGACCAATCTGCTGACGCTGCTGGTGATCGCCGCAGGCACCGACTACGCGATCTTCCTGATGGGCCGCTACCACGAGGCCCGCCACGCGGGTGAGGACCGCGAAACCGCCTTCCACACCATGTACCGTTCGACCGCCCACGTGATCCTGGGTTCGGGGTTGACCATCGCCGGCGCGGTGTTCTGTCTGAGCTTCACCCGGCTGCCGTACTTCCAGAGCATGGGACCGGTGGGCGCGATCGGGGTGCTGGTGGCACTGGCCGCCGCGCTGACGCTGACGCCCGCCATCGTGGCGATCGCCGGCGCCTTCGGACTGCTCGACCCGCGGCGGGCGGTCCAGACCCGGCGATGGCGACGCATCGGCACCGCGGTGGTGCGCTGGCCGGGGCCGATCCTGGTGGCCACGGTCGCGGCGGCATTGGTCGGCCTGCTCGCGCTGCCCGGCTATGAGACCAGTTACGACCAGCGCCGGTATCTGCCGGGGGACACCCCGGCCAACCTCGGCTACGCCGCCGCTGAGCGGCACTTTTCCGCGGCCACGCTCAACCCCACGCTGCTGATGCTCGAATCCGATCACGACCTGCGCACTCCGACCGGCATGATCCTGCTGGAACGGGTCGCCAAGGCGATCTTCCACACCGACGGCATCGCCCAGGTGCAAGCCATCACCCGGCCGTTGGGCACCCCGCTGGAGCACAGCTCGATCCCGTTCCAGATCAGTGCGCAAAGCATCGGACAGATCGAGAACCTGCCCTTCCAGTCGGCCCGCGCCGACGATCTGCTCAAACAGGTTGCCGAGATCGACAAGTCGATCGCCACGCTGAAACAGCAATATGCGCTGCAGCAGCAGGCGAGTGCGGCCACGGCCGAACAGGCCGAGGCGTTTCACGAGACGGTGGCGACAGTGCACGACCTGCGCGACAAGATCGCCAACTTCGACGATCAGTTCCGGCCCATCCGCAACTATTTCTATTGGGAGCCACACTGTTACAACATCCCGATGTGTTCGGCGCTGCGCTCCGTCTTCGACGCTCTCGACGGGATCGATGAACTGGCAAGCCAGTTCGGCAACGTCACCGCAAGTCTGGACAAGTTGAACGAGTTGCAGCCCCAGCTGCTCGCGTTGATCCCGACCCAGATCGACAGCCAGCAGGCCAACCGCGACCTGGCGATGACGAACTACGCCACACAGTCGGGGATCGCGGCCAACAGCGAGGCGTCGTTGGAGAACGCCACCGCGATGGGACAGGCCTTCGACGCCGCCAAGACCGACGACTCCTTCTACCTGCCACCCGAGGTGTTCGACAACCCCGAGTTCCAGCGCGGCCTGAAACTGTTCCTCTCCCCGGACGGCAAGGCCGCCCGGATGATCATCACCCACGACGGTGATCCGGCGACGCTGGAAGGCATTTCGCACGTCGACGCCATCCGCGCGTCGGTCAAGGATGCGGTCAAGGGCACGCCGCTGGGCAACGCCGACATCTACATCGGCGGCGCGGCCGCAACGTACAAGGACATCGCCGAGGGTGCCAAGTACGACCTGATGATCGCCGGCATCGCCGCGATCAGCCTGATCCTGCTCGTGATGATGTTCATCACCCGCAGCCTGATCGCCGCACTGGTGATCGTGGGCACCGTGGTGCTGTCGCTGGGGGCGTCGTTCGGCATCTCGGTACTGGTGTGGCAACACATCCTCGGGATCCAGCTGTTGTGGATCGTGTTGGCGCTCTCGGTGATTCTGTTGTTGGCGGTGGGATCGGACTACAACCTGTTGCTGGTCTCACGGTTCAAGGAGGAGATCCACGCCGGACTCAACACCGGCATCATCCGCGCCATGGCCGGCTCCGGTGCGGTCGTGACCGCCGCGGGCCTGGTGTTCGCCGCCACCATGGCGTCTTTCGTGTTCAGCGATCTGCGGGCGATCGGCCAGGTCGGCACCACCATTGCCCTCGGGCTGCTGTTCGACACCTTGATCGTGCGGGCATTCATGACGCCCGCGATCGCGACACTGCTCGGTCGCTGGTTCTGGTGGCCCCAACGTGTGCGCCCCCGCCCGGCCAGCCTGATGTTGCAGCCCTACGGATCCCGCGCCGCGGTCCGGCAGCTGCTGCTCTGGGAGGACGACGACGAGTCCGTCGCACCCAAGGGGGCGAAACAGTGAGCATCTTCGGTTGGCTGACGGCACTGTCCTTTGTGGCCGCGTTGGTGTTCGCCGCCGTCGCCTCCGTCTACGTCCGGCGGTTGCTGCGGCGCACGCCCACCGAGGTCGGCGAACGGATCGGCAGCGTGCACTCCGTGCTGCACAAGCTGCGCAAGGGCGAGCCGATGTCGCACGCCGAGGTGGATTTCGCGGCGCAGATCATCTCCGAGCGCCGGTCCCCGATGGCCTTCGCCATTCCCGGGGCGCTGTTCAGCGTCGGCTGCCTCTACGTGTTCGGCAAGTACGACCAGTTGGACGGTGCTTCCCCGTCGTGGGCGACGTTCATCGGGGTGCTGCCCATGTTGGCGGCGCTCAACCTCACCGGTCAGCTGCACAGGATCGGCCGCCTCAAACCGCGGGTGGCGGAGGCGCGGCGACGCGAGGATGCCGCACACAGCTGATCGCCTGCAGGTGTTCGGACTGCTTGGTGTGGTGTTCGACGGCCCCAGGATTCGCGCACGCCGGGAATACGCATGGTCACCCACGAGACCGGTTGTCGCTGAGGACATCTGCCCGTCCGGTTTTGTCGTACCCGGCTGTCATGATGGGTTCATGTCCGGGAATGTTCGTGATCAGCGCCTTGGGGTGTTGTTCGAGGAGTTGGCGCAGTTGGCTGGGCAGCGGAACGCGATCGATGGGCGGATCGTGGCGATCGTGGCCGAGGTGGATCGTGAGCGGCTCTGGGGTGGTACCGGGGCCCGGTCGGTGGCGGGGTTGGTGGCCTGGAAGATGGGCACCTCGACGGCCAACGCCAAGGCCATCGCCGCGGTCGCGCACCGGTTCGAGGAGTTGCCGCGCTGCACCGAGGCGTTGCGGGAGGGCCGGTTGTCGCTGGATCAGGTCGGCGTCATCGCCCAGCGCGGCGGGCAGGGCTCTGATGCCCATTACGCCCAGTTGGCCGCGGTGGCCACGGTCAACCAGTTGCGCACCGCGATCGCGCTGGAACCACGCCCCGAACCCGAACCGGTGCCCGAGCCCGCCTCCGACCCTGAGTCGGTGCCCGAGCCTGCGCCTGAGCCCGAGCCTGAGCCGCGGGGGGTGATCACCAAGACCAGTGACGACACGTCGAGTACGTGGCGGATCACCCTGCCGCACCTGGAGGCCGCCACGTTCGAAGCCGGGCTGCAGTCGCATCGGGATGCCCTGATCGCCGAGTGGAAACGCGACCACGACACCGGTGACACCGAGGCCGGCGGTGGTGGCGGGGTCGGTGTGCAGGCGCGGCCGTTTCCCGACACCGTGGATGCCTTCCTGAGGCTGGTCGAGGCCGGGTGGGACACCGAGGCCACGCGGCGCCCGCACGCCCAGCACACCACCGTGGTGGTCCACGTCGACCTCGAGCAGCGCGCCGCCGCACTGCACCTGGGGCCGCTGCTCACCGAGCCCGAGCGCCGCTACCTGAGCTGTGATGCCACCTGCGAGGTGTGGTTCGAACGCGACGGGCAGGTCATCGGGTCCGGGCGGGCCACCCGCACCGTCAACCGGCGGCTACGCCGGGTCCTGGAACACCGCGACCGCTGCTGCGTGGTCCCCGGCTGCGGGGCCACCCGCGGCCTGCACGCCCACCACATCGTGCACTGGGAAGACGGCGGTGCCACCGAGGTGTCCAAGCTCAAATGTCGCTAAACTACCCTCATGGCGAAAACGAAAACCCCAGCTCAGCGCGTCGGGGTGCGGTCGGCGGCGATATATGCCCGAATCTCAGCCGATGTGGAGGGCACCGGCCTCGGGGTCGCTCGCCAGCTGGAGGACTGCCGCAAGCTCGCCGCCGATCGCGGCTGGCCAGTCGGTAACGAGTACGTCGACAACGATGTCTCGGCCTACTCCGGCAAGCCGCGCCGCGAATACGCCCGCATGCTCGATGACCTGAAAACTGGTGCGCGGGATGCGGTGATCGTCTACAACCTCGACCGGCTACATCGTCGCCCCGTCGAACTCGAAGAGTTCGTGACCCTGTGTGAATCGGTCGGGGTGCGCGATGTCGCCACCGTGACCGCCGACATCGACCTGGGTAACGACGATGGGTTGTTTATGGCCCGCATTTTCGCTGCGTTCGCGGCCAAAGAATCCGGCCGCAAATCCGCCCGGGTCCGCCGCAAAATGTTGCAGAACGCCGAACAAGGATTACCGCACGGCTCGGCACGCCCCTTCGGCTACGAACTCGACAAGATCACCATCCGCCCCGACGAAGCCAAGGTGATTCGGGAGATGGTCGACCGCTACCTTGCCGGGGCGTCGATCCGGTCGTTGACGATCTGGCTCAACGACACCGGGATCGCCCCGGTGGTGTCCAAGTCCTGGCAAACCACAGCGGTACGCCAGATCTTGATCTCGGGCCGTATCGCTGGGCTGCGCGAGCATCACAGGGAGGTGATCGGCCCGGCGGCGTGGCCGGCCATCATTACCCCCACCGAGCGTGACCGCATCTTGGCGCGCATGGCCGCTCGCTCCGTGACCAAGACCCGCGCCCCACGCACCTACCTGCTGTCGGGGATGTTGCGGTGCGGGCGCTGTGGGAATCGGTTGTTTTCCCAAGCCCGCCATAACAATCCGACTAACCGGGTACGTCGCTATGTCTGCTTGAAAGGCCCCGACCATGGCGGCTGCGGACGACTCACGGTGGTCGCGCAACCGGTCGAAGACTTGCTCACCGATGCGGTGCTGACCCGCCTGGACTCCCCACAGCTGGCAGAAGCATTGGCAGGTAAGTCCTGTGTGGATGCTGACGTGGCCGCGTTGGCGGCGCAGTTGGAGGCCGATCAGTCACGCCTGGATGAGCTGGCCGGACTCTATGCCGAGGGTGCGGTGTCGGCGCGGGAATGGATCGCTGCCCGTGATCCCATTAACGATCGGATCACCCAAGCCCGCCGCGCTATCGCACAGGCCACCGACACCAGTTCAGTGGTGGATCTGGTGGGAACCGGCGACATACTGAGAGGCGAATGGGATGACCTCGACATCGACCGCCAGCAAGCTGTCGTGAAATCAGTGCTCGATCATGTCGTGATCGCACCCGGCACCCCCGGCTCCCGCAGCCTGGATATCAATCGAGTTCAACCTGTCTGGCGAGTTTGAAGTGAGGCCGTTGCTCACCGCCGCTGAGGTTCGACGGCGTTCTGCTGGGAGCTCATCGTCTGCGGAGTTGCTGCACTCTACGTTTTGTCGGTCCCAGTCGCGAGTCTCCATCGCCTACTCTCGCCGCAGTAGTTCAAGTACGAAAGTAAAGGGACTGCCAATTGAGCACAGTCATGCGTTAGTCGGCCTCGTCGGCGCGTGGCTGCCCCGATCGGCTTCCTCAGCTAACAAACCAGTGCAACCGACAGTTGCGTATGAGTTCCCGGCTCTGGTCAGCGTGTCGAATGCCATCCGAGGATATAGGTAGTTCGTATTCTGTAGCCCGTTACCGACGTGAACGGAAGACAGTTGGCAAAGACAGACACAGATCGCGGTGCCGGAGATGCAGCGATTCCCGGAGTGCGGACGCATTCTCTTCGAGAATTCACAACGGTATGGGCTGTACAGCGTTCAAAGTTCGCCTGGCTCCTCGGTGCTGGAGCCAGCGCCTCGGCAGGTGTGCCGCTCGCCAGCTCTATCCGCGACCGACTCTTGGTCGATCGGTATGCGGCCGAGCACCAGCTCATCCGTCAGGATCTCGACGAAACCGACCCGACGCAGCTCCAACGGATTCATGCCTATTTTAACGACAAGAATGGGATGCCCCCGCTGGGTAGTAGCACCGATTATTCAGCCGCATTTGATCTTTGCCTGCCTGATCCGAATGCCCGAAGGGCACTCTTGCGAGAGCTCATCGACAACGTGAAGCCAGCGTTTGGGCAGCGATTGTTTGGCGGACTGGTAGTTGCTGGTGCTTGCGATCTCGTCATCACAACGAACTTCGACCGCCTCATCGAACAGGCGGTTAGTGAGGCGCATCGAGCAGGCACAAACCTGGATCTTCCCCTGCAGCGCGAACTCAACGTTGCCGGTCTGGACTCCACTGTTCGGGCTTCGGCGGCGTTGCAGGACCGCCAGTGGCCCCTTGCGGTCAAACTGCATGGCGATTTTCGGGAAAAGAAACTGATGAACACTGATGAGGAACTGCAACAGCAGGACGCCAGTATGCGGCAGTTCGTTGTCGACGTCAGTCGGCAGTTTGGGCTCGCGGTCAGCGGCTACAGCGGTCGCGATCGATCCGTGATGGAGATGCTTGAAACAACCGTCAGAACTGTTGGCGCGTGGCCGTATGGCATCTGGTGGTTTTGCCGTCCCGACAATCCGATCCCCGGGTCGGTACGGAATCTTCTTTCGGTTGCAGCGCAAAACGGCATCGAGGCAAACCTTGTAGTTGCAGCAGGTTTCGACGAAACTATGTCGGCACTTGCCCGGCAGGTGGTCGTCGACGAGCCCATGCGTGAGTACTTCAACCGCCTGCATCCCAAGCGGCGCTCAACACCCGCCTCAGTGCCATCTGCAAACCGTCAGTGGCCTGTGCTGCGATTCAACGCTCTGCCTGTACATGAGGCGAGCGCGGAGTTGACCAGGATCGTAATCCCGGCCGAATGGAACCGCAGAACCGTACGAAGCGCGTTGGCTCCGCGTGCCGACTGGCCGGTGGTGGTGAACGGTCCCGGCGAGGTGATCTGTCCCGGCGACCCCGACGCCGCTCTTGCGCTTCTTACCCGCGCTGGTGCGGAAAAGTCACTTCCAGCGCCAGGCCCTGCGAGCACGATCCACACGGATCTGCTCGCGGACAACGCGCCATTTCACCACCAAACCGTACTGCTGCATCTCATCGCGCATGCGCTTCAACAGGTACTGCCAGTTCGGATGCAAACCGATAGGCACGGAAGTCCTGAGCTGATCGTGACCGCACCCGCCGTAGGCGAACCCGCCGAATTCCCCGTGGCCCGAACACGACTCAACCGTGCGTACGAGGACAAGCTCTTCGGCTACCTGAGTAGGACGTACGGACGGACTGCAGAGGGAAAGGACCGGTGGTGGGCCGAGGAGGTCCAGTTGTCCTTCGACAAACGCGCGGGCAGGTCATGGCTTCTGTTCACACCGAATACGTGGGTTTCGCCCTGGCCGGTCATCCATCCTCCAAAGCGCACTGATATTGACCCCGCGAACTCATGGCGCGCCGAGCAGTGGGCGCAGCGGCGTTTCAACGAGAGGTGGGCCGAGATCATTCGAGCGTGGTCGGCGCTCATCTCACCTGACGAACCGACTGTTCTTGAAACGACATGTTCGGCGACGGGCACGGCGCGCCCAGCACGTATCATCCTCGGCCGCACCAACGCCTACAGCAGGCCAGCCTAATGACACCCGACGCGAACCCGGACCAGTACGCGGGCTCCGCGCTACCAGCGTTCTGCCGAATTAGTGACACCACTCTGGTATTCGGCGCACCGCCCGGGCGACCGCGCGGCAACGACCTCAACCCGCTACTCGGCTTACACCGGCATGGGCCGTACTCGCCGTATCCGACAGGAGATCGAGTACGGGTGGCAACCGTAACGACGGGAAACCAGCAGAAGCGACTCTTCCGCTTTCTTAAACAGCTTCATGAAACCGCGCCTGCTACTGACAGATCGGCGTACGTGCCCGATTTCCCCGGGTTTGAAGCGGCATTCCGCGTTCGCCTCGAAGGCATCAACGACGATCTGTGCAATATCAATCTTCCTGCCAGCACACCCGAGCACGGCACCGACGACTCCCACGCCAACGTCTTCAATGCCCTCGTACGAGCCATTCATGCCCTCCGGGACCACCGCGAAAAATGGGACGTCATCGCGATTCTGCTTCCCGCCAGTTGGGAAACGTTGCGGCGGTCTTCTGATAGTCGATACGACCTCCATGACCGCATCAAAGCTGAAGTGGCACCGCTTGGCATCCCGGTACAGTTTCTCTGGGAGAACTCAGCCCTCGCCAGCAAGCAGTGGTGCTCGACGGCTTGGCGCCTCTCGCTTGCGCTGTTTGCCAAAGCTGGCGGTATACCGTGGCGCATCACGCCCACTACATCTCAGCCGACCGCCTACGTGGGCCTTCACTACGCTATCCGCGGCGGCACCAAGAACGAGCACGTCACCTGCTGTTCTCAGGTATTCGACTCCCACGGCGGCGGACTGGAGTTCGTCGCCTACAACCTCGGGCCTGGAGATCGTGGCAGACGAAACCCCCACCTGACCCGTGAGGAAATGCATGCGGTCATGAGCCGCACGGCCGACCTGTACAGGCTGCGGCACGTGGGCGCAATGCCCAAACGATTCGTCATCCATAAGAAAAGCCATTGGCGTGACGAGGAAATCGATGGAGTCTTCGACGCTTGGGGTGTAGCAGACGAAATCGAATGCATTTCACTGCAGAAGTCACGATGGCGAGGAGTCGAGCTGAAGTCTCAAGGAGACTCGGAATCCGGGCCCAAGCCGGCGACCATGGCGATCAAACGTGGCACCCTGCAGCAGTTTGATGGAAACACGGGACTGCTCTGGACGCGGGGGCCGGCGCAAGTCGGCGTCAAAGGCCAGTACTTCAGCCCCGACGGGAAGAGTCTGCCTCGCCCAATCACCTTCACCCGCTACACCGGTCATGGCGACCTGGACCTCCTTGCCGCCGATATCCTCGCGCTCACCAAACTCGACTGGAACAACGACAGTCCGTACAACCCGCTGCCCGTCACACTCGGATACGCCGAGAAGCTCGCAGAGGTTGTTTCGAATGTTCCGAAACTCGACGACAACGTCTACCCCTATCGACTCTTCCTCTGAAATCGACCTGACCTGCTGCACTACGTCCCACAGTCCCCCGCCAGTCCCGGGCCCCGCCGCACAGTCTGAGTTTCAAAAGACAAATTTAGAAGTGTGCAGGTCAGGGACTCGCAGCTCGACACAAACCTGACTTAGGACATTTTCTGGCGTCGCGGCTCTGTGCAGGGTGTTGAGCTGGGAGTTCGTTCGGTGTCAGGTCGAAATTTGCGCACTAACCCGGATTTTGCATCGAAGTTGATGTGGGTGCGGTTCGGCTGCTGAATTGTGTTGCGGGGT
>NZ_HG964460.1:32718-152414 GCF_000612725.1 Mycolicibacterium austroafricanum | reverse complement strand
GGGGTCGGGCCGACACACCGGCGCAAGGGCGGCCAGTGCCTGGGCCAGGACGATGATGTGATCACTGGCGGTGTTGGAGCCGGCGTTACCGGTGCGCAGCAGCCCGGCCAGAGCTTCCCCGCCGGCGATCTCGGGGCGGTCCAGAAACGCCAGCAGCGGGTGCAGGCCGAACGTTTTCTTCCAGGTCGGGGCCGCGCCGTGCTTGTTGTCGGAGTGATCGATGACCAGGGTGGCATCGATGTCGATGTGCAGCCAGTCATCGCCGGTGGGTGCGGCTCCGGCGGCCCAGGCCGCCGCGCGCGCCGCGGCGCGCGCTGCTCGCACTGCGGGTAGGTGGGCGGCGTCGATGCGCTCATCGACCAGTCGCCACATCGTGGTGGTGGAGGCTTTCGCGCCGAAGGCGTGCTCACGATCCCCGCACAACTGGCCGACGGCGTCGATGCAATCGGCGCCGTCGGCGACCGCGGCCGCCAGGTCGGCGAACACCTCCCCGGGCGCATACACCCACGGGCCGCGGTAGGTGTCGGCCAACGCGGCGGTCACCTGCGTCGATAGCCCGGTCCAGTCGGCGAGTTCGCGCAGCATGGCCATCCCGGCATGCGACACGACGCCATGGCCGTCGGCGGACACTTTCACCCGTGATGTGGTCGCGATATTCTTCACCTGCGAGGTGCCTTTCCGCTGGAACGATCCGAACCTTAGACAAGTCCGATTATTCCTTGCAGGACAGGCACTTTCGCTTATCTACACACCCTCACCAGCAACAAACCACGAAAAATCCGGGCTAAGAGGCTGGTCAGACGTTATTTTCACAGGAACCACCGGCGCCCTAACCGCAGTTCACGGTGAACTCGCCGCCGATCGCGCCGCCACCGCGGCTAGCAAACTCACGCCGTGGCACCACTCGAATCCCGCCACAGACGGTGCGCATCGCGAATGTGGGTGCCGCGGTAGGCCCCGCGTGTCGGGCGCCTGCCTGTTGTCTCCTCATCGCACACGCCGAAGGCGGTCTCTCCGCGTGATCTTCGAATGCGTCGGAGACTGCCGCTAGTCTCCGTTTTAGAGATCTGTCGCCTCGAAGAGAAGAGAGCCCGCGTGAGCGTCACCATGTCGCCGTCGACCGAACAGCAGGCGATCATCGCCGCGTTCCTGGCCGGCGCCGACCTGGCTGTGCAGGCTGGCGCCGGTACCGGCAAGAGCACGACTCTGGCGTTCATCGCCGCGGCTGCGCAGATGTACCGGCCCACAACCACCGCCTGGTACATCACGTTCAACAAGCGCAACGCCGAAGAAGTCGG
Source organism: Mycolicibacterium austroafricanum (assembly GCF_000612725.1). Classification (GTDB taxonomy): domain Bacteria; phylum Actinomycetota; class Actinomycetes; order Mycobacteriales; family Mycobacteriaceae; genus Mycobacterium; species Mycobacterium austroafricanum. The sequence goes on along the minus strand of NZ_HG964460.1, from coordinate 151,116 downwards.
TGCCACCTTCGCCGATTTCGGCTTGACCAACGCGCGAGCCTCAACCGCACATGCACTGGCGTATCGCGGATGTCGGACGAATCCGGCGCTGACGCACATGGTCGATCACCTCAACCGTGACAGCATGCCGATCCGCGCCGAGATGAAGCACCTCGGTATCGCGAAAGCGTCACGATGTCTGCGGGCGACCGTGGAGTTCAACCCGAACACCAACGCCTACACCCGCATCGAGATCCCCAACTACAGCCTGCCGTTCGGGGCCCAGCGACGGTTCCTGACCCTTACCCGCGACACGGTAAAGCTGTTCTGCCAGTCCGCCTCCCCCACTATGACCGAGGATCATGTGCCTTATCTGGGTGAGCTGGAGCCGGCGCTACGACCACTGGTGCGCGCGGCCCTGCTGGAGAGTGCGCAGGCGTTGTGGGCGGAGCTGACCAGTCCGCACGGGCAGTTGAAGACGAGCCACGACCACTACCTCAAAGCTTGGGCACTCACGTCGCCACAGATTGGCTCCGACGGCGATGTAGTTCTCTACGACGAGGCGCAGGACGCAAACGGGGTCATGGCCGGTCTGGTGCTGGCCCAGCGCGGTCGTGTGCAGCTGGTCCTGTGCGGCGACCCGTTCCAGGAGCTGTACTCGTTCACCGGCAGCATCGATGCCATGCAGGGCTTCTCAGCACAGCAGGGTGTGGTCACACTTCCACTGCGCGAGTCGCGCCGGTTCGGCCCCGAGATCGCCGCACACGCCAACGGGATCCTCGAGCTGCTCGACCCGGGTCACGAAGTGCCGATGCGCCTGCTCGGGGTCGGCCCGGCAGACGGCCATCTGCGCGACGTGTTCGACGAGCACGAAGCGTTCGGTTGCGACGCGGTGGTGTGTGCCACCAACCGCCAGGTGGTCGATGCGATCGTGAGCCACACCCGTGCCGGCCGCCGCGTCTACTCGACGCTGGATCTGCAAGACCTGGTTTCGCTGGCACGTGACGTGGCGCTGGTCGAAAGCGGTAGGGCCGACGAGTGTGCCGAGCCGGTGCTGCGCCGGTTCACCGATCTGGTGAGCTGGCGTGAATGGCTGCGCTCGGTTCCGGGCGTCGAGGAGGAGTCACTGCACGCCACCGTGACGTTGGTGCGCACGCATGGCGCCGAGGCGCTGGAGCAGTTGGCGCGCACCGTGGTTGCGTCTCGGGATATGGCCGACGTGACCGTCTCGACGATCCACAAGGCCAAAGGGGGTACGTGGGAGCGCGTGCACGTGCTGATGGGCGAGGTCGACATCGAGGACACCGCCAAGTTGCGGATGCTCTACGTGGCGATGACCCGTGCAAGGACGCTGGTGCTGCGCGAGGTCAGCTTCGTGTCTTCTGAGGACGCCGGCCAGACAAAACCCGCGGCATAGGCCTGCGAACCTCGACGGCCATTGCGCCGTGGGCGTTGTCCTGACGCACAGTGGTGAGCGGGTGCGCGGCGGTGTCACGTCCACTCACCACAGTGTCGGCTGGTTTCCGAGTAGCGCGGCTTCCACCGCGCAGGCGTCCCACCCGCAGCGCACCGCTTCACGCAGCGCCACCGAGCGTTGCCGGCGCAGATCACGAAGAGCGCCGCGGATGACGCGACCGCTGCCGCCTCGGCGCATCGCCACCATGCGCGCCATGTTGTGGCGTTGATCGCCGCCGACGATGTGATGCGGGCCGACGCGGGTGCAGATCGGGTTGTCGCACTCATGCAGTGCAAGTATTCGGGGAGCCACGGCTCCCCCGCCGAACAGTGCCAGGGCATAGCGATTGGGGCGCACACAGAAACGGGCTCCACCGCGGTTGATGTGGAACCGTCCGTATCCGTCCGCACCGATGCCGCCGATCCAGATGTCGCAGTCGTGGTCCGCGGGTCCTTCTACGATGTAGCTCGTGAACCGGGCGATCTGAATCGCCCCGGGTTTGATGCACACCTGGTTACTGGTGTGCAGCCTCTGGCTGGGCTGTGTTTGTAGCGTAGTGGATGGTCTCGTACTCGGTCGGTGGGATGCGGCCCAGGCGGTGCATGAGCCGGTCGGTGTTGTACCAGTGCACCCACTCGGCGGTCAGCAGTTCCACGTCAGCGAGCCGGTGCAGCGGGCCTCGCCGGAACGGTGAGTCGTCGCGGACGGCTTCGGTCTTGTAGAGCCCTATGGTCGTCTCCGCCAGAGCGTTGTCGAAGGCATCCCCGACTGTGCCGATTGAGGCCACCAGTCCGGACAGCGCGAGTGTTTCCCCGAACCGCAGGGAGGTGTATTGCGAGCCTGCGTCGCTGTGGTGAATAGTGTTGCCCAACAACGGATTACCTTCGCTTATTCGGAGTTGTGCGGCATGGCGGATCGCCTGGCGCACGAACCTGTCTTCCTTGCTGGCCGAGCAGGTCCACCCGACGATCCGGCCCGCGAAGGCGTCGATGGCGAACGCGGTGTATACGAACGCTCCGTTGGACATGCGGACGTAGGTGAAGTCCGCGACGAGCAGCACGTTGGGGGCGGGTACCCGGAACTGGCGTTTGACCAGATCGGCTGCCCGCGCCGCGGCCGGATCAGCGATCGTGGTGCGAACCTTTTTGCGGCGGGTAACCCCACGCCAGCCGTTGGCCCGCATGAGCCGTTCCACGGTGCAACGCGCCACGGCGATGCCCTGACGCTGCAGGTGAGCCCACATCTTGGTGGCGCCGTACAACGACTCCGGTTTGCGGCGGCCGTGCTCGTCAGGCTCGTAGAAGCCGGCCAGCACTTCGGTGATCACGGTGTCCCAGAGGGTCCGCGCTGACGGGGGACGGGTCAGCCAGGCATAGAAGGTTCTCGGGGCAATCTGGCAGCCGTGCTCGGTGAGCACGCGGCAGATCGGAGCGACCCCGAACCGAGCACGATGCTCGGCAATGAACGCACAGATCAGTGGTGTCGCGGGTCGCTCTCCCGCACGAAGAAACTTGTTGCCGCCTTGAGGATTTCGATGGTTTCCTCAAGCTCACGATTCTTACGCTTGAGCTCGCGCAACTCGCGCACCGTATCGGTGGGCACACCGTCACGGACCCCGGTATCCACCTCGGCCTGGTTCACCCAGCGGCGCAGCGATTCATAAGACACCCCCAACCGCTTGGCCACCGCGCTGATGCAGGCCGTGCGGCTGTCGTACTCCTCGGCATGGTCGGTGACCAACCGCACCGCCCGGGTCTTGAACTCGTCGTCGTACTTCCTCGGCATAATGCGAACAACCTTCCCTCGAAAGAAGGTGTGCATCAAACCCGGGGTGGTTCAATCTCCTCGGCGTGTACTCGTGGGTCGACCACCAGGCCAGCAGCGGTCCTCATGGCGCGACCTTATTGCGAAGGTCCGACGAATTCAGGCTGCTCGCGCCGCATGTGGTGCAGTTCCCGATGCCGATGCACCGTTGCGCTCGCACACGAAACGATTCACATATCGCGCACTCGCGGTGTGTCGCAGTAAAGCGCTAGGCACTGTCGGTCGCCGGTGTTAGCGTGCGGGGATGTCCACGTTGGCTCGCGACTATCGCATGACAGTCGGGATGCGCACTGCGTCCCCGGCTGCGTTGTCGTGCGTGGAAACGGTCGAGACCAATGTCATCGGAGCCTGGGCGCTCGCTGAGTCGCGCGACTTCGGTCAGCCCAGTTGCTTCCGGCTATTCCGTAGCCCTTCCACCCCGTTCGCGGGTGTGTGCCCCAGCCGGAAGCAAGGGCCAGAAGACAAATCTCATAAATCCCTCACCTTTTCGGTTGCCGCTGGCAGAAACGTCGCCTGACGTTTCTGCGTTTTGCCGCATCTAAAACGATTGCACAGCAACACTTTTCGAGAATAAACACGCTGGACACGGCGCCGCTTTCGGTGCACCATTCTCCTCGTCGGATACGAACCCGCTCAGCGGTTACGGCTTCGGCTCGCGGACTCGGTGACACCGGGCCCCCGCCCAGGAACTTGAGAACTCCATAGTGTGTGATGCGCTGTCCCTCACCGGGACAGGTGTATTCGCCGCCTCGGCGACCGCCGCTCCCCCGGGAGCCACTGCGCGGTCAGCCAGACGTGTGGGTGCACCCCGGACCGGTGATCGGGACAGCGGCTGGGCGCCGCCATGCGCCCAGCACCCCGCACAGGCGTGCCAGCTGGTGCGCTTGTGCGGGTTCGAGCAGGGCAGGCCGGACACAAACATGCCGGTCTGTCCTGCCGTTTGCGCCGCTAGCTCAGTCGGTAGAGCAGCTGACTCTTAATCAGCGGGCCGGGGGTTCGATCCCCTCGCGGCGCACCCCGTTTTGACACCCAGCCGACCAAGCCGGCTTGTTCCGGGTATGAGCGAATATGCACTGCCCTGCTTCGTCTGCGCCACATCTCTGCACAACGCCTTCGCCGATGTCGACAACCAGCCGTACGGCGGCACCGAGTTCCGCACCAGCGGGCACTACGGGTCGACGTTCTGGGACAGTTTCGACGGTGAGGAGTTGGTGCTCAACATCTGCGACGACTGCCTTCAGGCCGCAACGTCGAGACTTGGCCAGCACAAGCGGTTCCTGCCGGTCATCGCGGCGGGCGTGGGCACGGTTGGATCAGTGCCTGTGGATCGCCCGCTGGTCGGCTTCACCGGGCATCTCGATGACACCGCCGTGCGCGTCGAGCTTGGTGAGATCGGATCTGCTCTGCCGGGCGTGATCTGGTTTCAGAATGCCGATGAACTGCGGCGGCATGCGCTGCGCATACAGGACGCGTCGCCACACTGACACGGCTTTCTCGACTACGCCGATCGCGGGGCGCCCGCACGGCGGTAGCGCCCTAATGCCGTGCCACATCACACCGAGTGGCCCCGTCGGACACGGATCCGGGGCTTTGCGGATGTAGCTCAGCTGGTAGAGCGCGACCCTTCCAAGGTCGATGTCGCGGGTTCGATGCCCGTCATCCGCTCCACTGCGCGCGGCGCGCACTGCAGATCGTTTCCGTCGATCGCGCTCGACGAACAACGGCCCTCTGGCGTAAATGGCAGCCGCGCCGCGCTCAAACCGCGGTTCTCACACCGAGAGTGCGGGTTCGATTCCCGCGGGGGCCACGCATTGCCTCGTGGTGTAACTGGCAGCACCGGCGGTTTTGGTTCGCCCGGTTCAGGTTCGAACCCTGGCGAGGCAGCAAGTCGGCGGACTGTACACGCGCCCATTGCCCGGTGGTCTAACTGGCAGGACACCTGATTCTGGATCAGGCCGGTAGAGGTTCGAATCCTCTCTGGGCAGCCCGTTCACCGGACCCCGTCCGGCGTGTCGAACCTGCTCGGACTACTTGTCGGCGACGGCGTCTATTCTCTGTTTTAGGGAATTGGTCGCCTCCATGGAGTAAGGACACTCACCATGTCGATGAACTTGAAGCTGTGCGTCACGTTGCGCTACGGCACCTACCGCGGCGCAGACAGCCGCCCGACAGCCGAAGATCGCTCCCACCTCGAGTCCCTGTGCCGCGAGGTGGCCGCCGATATGGGTGATGACGTGCTGTTCGCGCGCACTGAGCCCACCGAGACGGTGTCCTGGCCGTCGAAGACGCTGGTCCTGTCGTACTCGCTGTTCCACCCTGAATCAGCGGCGCTCAGTTCACTGGCTCAGGTGTGGAAGTCCAAGCTGGAGACGGCCTATGACTGCAACGTCCACGTCAGCGCCAGTACCGATTAAGCTGCTGGCGATGGCGCGTGAAAAGTGGGTCTACCAGGGAGCCCGTATCGCCCTTGGGTATGGGGCGCAGGTGGAAGGCCAGCGCTGTTACTGGTTCCGGCGCGAGGACATCGGCGCCGGCGGCACGACGTTGATCATCCCCGTCGACAAGTTCTGGCCGGCCGGCCAGCGGGTCGCACATGCCTGATGCCGCACCTACGACTGCACCGCCGCCGAACGGCTGCCGTTGGTGCGGCCGCGAACAGCGCACCCATGCCCTCGAATGGGACGACTCAGCGGGGTACCACGGCTGGGTAGCGCCCACCGATGATCAGCGCGTCGCGCGTATCCGCACCCGCCGCGAGGCGGGATAGCACGCCCCGGTAGCTCAGCCCGGCCAGAGCGGCCGCCTTGTAAGCGGTGTCCGCCGCCGGTTCGAATCCGGCTCGGGGCTCTCCCCCGCACCCATCGGTGCGTCGCCGCCGTAGCTCAGTGGCAGAGCGCCGCCTTGGTAAGGCGGAGGCCTCGGGTTCAACCCCCGACGGTGGCTCCAAGGTTGTCGGTGACCATCCGCTGCGTGAGCGGGGCGTGGAACCGTCAGACCCGGCGTCGCCCTGCCCGCGCGGGGACCGTTGGCGGATGAGTGAATCTGTGCCGGGCAAGTCAGACTGCAGCTGGCCGAAAGTCGCGGGTCTACGTGGATGTGGCGCAGCCGGTAGCGCGTCTCGTTGCCAACGCGAAGGCCGCGGGCTCGATCCCCGCCGTCCGCACCATGCCCCTCTGGCCCAACTGGTAGAGGCGTCGGGTTTAGGTTCCGAAGGTTCCCGGTTCGAATCCGGGGAGGGGTACGCAGATCAAAACACATTGGCCCGTAGCTTAATTGGCAGAGCACGCGACTGTTAATCGCGCCGTTGAAGGTTCGAGTCCTTCCGGGCCAGCGCACCATCTCGGGGGCTTAGCCTCGATCCACCGATGTATCGGCTGGTCGCAGGGTGTCGGAATGAGGAAAGTGCCCTTTGAACTGGGAAGATTGGTGTTCTCTACGCACTAATCATTCCAGGTCAGAAAGGCACTTCCGGTGAAAGTGTCCCATAGTTTCGCTGTGTCGTCGGCGGTCTTCGATGATGACCATCTCGTGTCCTGCGCTGGATTGGTCCCGGTGATGACCCTGGCGGCCCAGACTGCCTTGCCGCAGCTATTACGTGACAAGGTGGTCATTGCCGAGCCGAGGATCAAGTCCGGGGCGGCCAACCCGGCACCGAAGCTGAGCACAGTCATCGCGGGCATGTGTGCCGGTGCGGACTGCATTGACGATCTCGACCTGGTGCGGGCAGGTGGGATGAAGACACTGTTCGGCGGCGTGTATGCACCCTCGACCATCGGAACTTTGTTGCGCGAATTTACTTTCGGACACGCCCGCCAGCTCGAATCGGTTTTGCGCGAGCACCTGGCCGGACTCTGCGCGCGGGTCGATCTGTTGCCTGGCGCCGACGAGCGCGCGTTCCTCGACATCGACTCACTGCTGCGTCCGGTCTATGGCCACGCCAAACAAGGTGCTTCCTACGGACACACCAAAATCGCGGGCAAGCAGATCCTGCGCAAGGGCCTGTCGCCGTTGGTCACCACGATCAGCACCGCCACGAGTGCGCCGGTGATCACCGGCGCCCGGTTGCGAGCCGGGAAGGCCAACTCCGGCAAGGGTGCGGCCCGGATGATCGCCCAAGCCGTCGCCACCGCCCGCGCCGCCGGGGTCACCGGCCAGATTGTGGTGCGCGGCGATTCGGCCTACGGCAACAGCACCGTGGCCACAGCCTGCCGCCGCGCCGGTGCCCAGTTCTCGTTGGTGCTGACCAAGACCCGCGCCGTCGCTGCAGCCATCGAGTCCATCGACGAGAGCGCCTGGATTGCAGTGGAATACCCCGGAGCGGTCCGTGATCCCGACACGGGAGCCTGGATCTCCGATGCAGAAGTCGCCGAGACCACCTACACCGCCTTCACCTCCACCGACAACCCGATGACCGCCCGGTTGATCGTGCGTCGGGTCAAAGATGCCCGCTTTCCTGATGCGCTGTTTCCGGTGTGGCGGTATCACCCGTTCTTCACCGACACCGACGAACCCACCGTTGCGGCCGACATCACCCACCGCCGCCACGCGATCATCGAAACCGTGTTCGCCGACCTGATCGATGGACCCCTGGCTCACATGCCTTCGGGACGTTTCGGAGCGAACTCGGCGTGGATCCTGTGCGCCGCGATTGCCCACAACCTGCTGCGCGCCGCCGGCGTCCTGGCCGGTGGAGCCCACGCAGTCGCCCGGGGCGCCACACTGCGCCGCAAGCTCATCACCGTCCCCGCACGCCTGGTCCGACCGCAACGCCGACCCCTTCTGCACCTACCGAGCCACTGGCCCTGGGCTGACCACTGGCTTACACTGTGGCGCAACATCATCGGCTACGATCCACCTCTACTGGCCACAGCCTGACCACCTGGCCGAATAGGCCCCTACCGGAGCGCACAGGGAAAAGCTGGGCAGACCAGCGGTTACGTCACGCTCACAAGCCCACCAAACGACAACCAGCCATGGCAGACACATCAATCACTCAAGTCCACGGATCGAGGCTTAGCTCAGTCGGTAGAGCGCCTGCTTTGCAAGCAGGATGTCGGGAGTTCGAATCTCCCAGTCTCCACTTCCGGCGCACCCGCGCCACCTTGGCCCGACCACGACACCGAAAGGAGGTGCGGCGCCATGACCACATTGCTGCCCGCACCTGCCGTGCAGGTGTTCAACGCCGACTACTCCGATCACGGCACCATCTCCTGGCAGGACGCCGTGAGCATGATCCTGCGTGAGGCGGCGTTCGTGCTGGAGACCCACGTTCCGCCGCGGCTGGTGCGGTCCCCCTCGGTCGCGATCGAGGTTCCGCGGTCGCTGATGCTGGCGCGATACGTGCACGTGCCGTACCGGCGCGACACCGAGCACGCCGCTCGCGCTGACATCCTGGCCCGCGACAAGCACACCTGCGCCTACTGCGGCAGTCGGGCTGACACCTACGATCACGTGCTGCCACGTTCCCGCGGTGGTGGTGACACCTGGTTCAACCTGGTGGCCGCCTGCGGGCCATGCAACTGGAGCAAGGCCGACCGGACGCCGGAGGAGGCGGGGATGCGGCTGCTTTGGCAGCCGTACCGACCCAAGGGTGTGTGACCTGGGGTTTGAGTGTTACCCGCAGTGGAGACTTGGCCCGCTGCGGGTCACACTCAAACCCCATCTTGGTCCGTTCGGTTAGTGGCAGGCCGCGGGTTTCTCAGACCCGTTGCGCGGGTTCGATTCCCGCACGGACTACGTTGAAGCCCACCGAGGCGACAGCACTGAGAGGGTTGGCATAGACGGTCTGCCGGCTGGGACGCCAGCTGCACGCGGGTTCAACTCCCGCCCCTTTCACTCGACACCGCCCTGCTATTCTCTACTTTAGAGATTCGCACATGTGCTGCTTGAGGGAGGTTCGGTGGGACGGTGGAAAGTAGGCGCGCGAGTCACGATCGCCGACGCCGCCCACGTACCTGTCTCGCTGCGGCGGTACTTCGTCCCCGGCGAGACGGCCGGCACGGTGTCGCATCAGGTGCGCCACAACGGGATCAGCGGCTATGGATATTCCTGCGATGTGCGTTGGGACATCGCAGGACGGTGGGGCGACACAATCTCGAAGCGGCACGCTGAATCGGAACTCACCGCACTGGAATAGGGGCTGACACCGTGACAACGCCGATGTGGTTGCTCGACTTCGACGGCGTGATCAACGCGCTGTCCAAGCGCGGCGGGCGAAGCTTCTGGCCGGACTGGCGATCCGCGTCCATCGATCACCCCGAAGGGGACCGTGACCGTCACGGCAAGCCGGTGAAGCTCCCACTGCTGTGGTCGGCGACGGTCGTCGAGACCGTTGCCGCGGCTGTCGACGCCGGTGTGGCGGTGCAGTGGTTATCGACGTGGCGTGAACACACCCGGCAGCTGCCGCCGATCCTGGACGGGCTGCCGGAGATCCCGTGGTTCGACGAGAACGTCCTCGCCGCCGATGCTGCAGACGGGCTGGATGCGCGTGAGCGGATGGTATCGGGCCCCTGGAAGGTTGCCGTCGCCAAGGCGGCGGTCCCCGGCGATGCAGCACTTCTGTGGACCGAGGACGCGCTGTCAGTCGACATGCTCTCGGAGAGCTGGCGCAAGTCGCGTACCGCGCCCACTACGTTCGTGCGTCCGCACCCGGCACAGGGGCTGATTCCCCGCGATGTGCGCGTGATCCGCGAATGGATCGCCCAGTACGCGCCACATCCGTAGCATCGATCCGACCCAGTTACAGTCCCACGGCATGGACGCCGTGTTTCTCGACATCGACGGCACGCTGAATGTCACCGACTCCGCACCGGGTTGGACACTGAGCACCCGCACAGTCGGGTATCCGATCCACGCGGTGACCGAGGTCGTCGACTGGCTGTGCACGCTGCATGATCGCGGCGTCGCGCTGGTGTGGAACACCACCTGGAACGACCAGGCCGACGACTACGCCGAGTGGTTCGGCCTCCCGCACGGGCTGCCATGGGTTCGCCACGACGAGAACCGGGTCAGCTTCGGGCACAGCCTGAAAGTGCGCGGCGCGTTGCGCTACCTGCAGGCGCATCCTCGGATCAACCGTGCCGTGGTACTCGACGATGTGGTCGGCGAGCATGACGCGTGCCTGCCAGCAGTTACGTCCGGCCGGGTCCTGGTACCGGAACTGCACGAGCGCCACGGCGTGACCCGTGAGGTGATGGTCGCTGTCGATGCTCACCTGCGCCTGCACCCGCGTGTAAGGGTGTGAGATGGTCCCGAAGCTGACATGGTTCAAGCGCCCGGTTGAAGCCCAGGAGAAGTCGGTTCGATTCCGGCCGGGACCACACAACAGGGAGGTGAGGCGGTGATGCGGCGCCACAGCACCCGCGCGGTTGATGCGGAGTGGTTCCGCGCCCACGTCCGTCCTGCTCACGAGGAACGGTGGTCTGACACCGAGGCGATTCTGCTGGCGGACCCGCATGAGCGTCGCCGCATCGCCGAGCTGGCATCCGAGCTGGTTGATGGCTTCGAGCGCCCGATCATCGTCCGCCGCGATCGCTGGTGGAGCCGACGGCTGCGAGTCGCAGACGGAGTGCACCGCTCGATTGCCGCGATGCGTCACGGGATTCCGCTGCTCATCCGCAACGGGTACCCGCCCGAGAGCGATGACAGCGGCGGCGACATCTACACCGCGACTGTCAGTGGGTCTGATCCTGCGGAATTCCTTGATGCAGCGCTGAGTCTGTCGTCGTTCCGGTGCTCAGCTGGGCCATGGGTGCAGTGTGATGTCGCATCCGGTGCTCCGGGCGGTGTTGTGCGGCTGCATCTGTCACGCCACGACGACCTGCAGGAGCTGATCTCCGCGGAGCTGCAGGAGCGGCTGCGCGAGTCCGGATGGTGGGCGCAGGTGAAGTTCATCGGCCCCGCCGAGGACTGAGTATCCGGACGCGCCGCGTGGCGGCCGGTGACCGTTGCCCGCGCAGGGTGGCCGGCTATGAGCGGATCCGATTACAAGAAGCGTCTCAAGGCGCTGATCTCGACAGCCGAGGAGCAACAATGGGACGTCTGTAAGACCAGCGGCGGGCATTGGCGGTTCGTTCCGCCGGACAAACAGCAGAACATCGTGATCGCGCCGGCCACTACTCGCGATCACCGTGCCGTGGCCAACTTGGAAGCCGACCTGCGCCGTTCCGGGTTGTCTGCGTGAAGTGCGTCGGTCCCGTTGCGGGGATCGTCACGCCGCGTTAGCTCAGTGGAGAGAGCGCCTGATTACGGATCAGGGGGTCGGGGGTTCGAATCCCTCTCGCGGTACGTCATCACGCGAATCGCTCAGCGGTGCGCGCGGATTCCTAGCTCAGTTGGTTAGAGCACCGTCCTGATAAGACGGAGGTGCCGGGTTCGATTCCCGGGGAATCCACCCCGGTGTGTCCAGGCGGGCAAGCGGTTCGAGTCCGCAGCGTGTCGAATCGGGCGCGTCATGGGCCGTGTGTGGGTTTCGAGTCCCGTGCGCACCACCTGGCTGTGTGGAGGAGCTGGAGTCCTCGCTGCCCTGTCACGGCGGAGATCGCGGGTTCAAGTCCCGTCACGGTCGCAAACTGCTGGCATCGCCGCTTTCCCTGTGCACGGGGGCCGGCGGTGTCCGGCGGCAACGGTCCTCTAGCTCAGCGGGAGAGCGCCGCGCCTACAACGCGGATGTCGGGGGTTCGAATCCCTCGGGGACTACAAGCGCGGTGTTGAGCAGGTGGTGGGCTCAGCGGCCTGTAAAGCCGTCTCTTCGGACGTGTCGGTTCAATTCCGGCCACCGCGACCAGGACCGCGCCGGCCTCAACGGCGCACACCGGGGTGTAGCTCAGCTTGGTGGAGCACCCGCTTTGGGAGCGGGAAGTCGCACGTTCGAATCGTGTCACCCCGACCGATCGCATGCCCGCGTAGCTCAGCGGATAGAGCACCTGCCTCCGGCGCAGGTTGTCCCGAGTTCGATTCTCGGCGTGGGCTCTTGGCCTCCATAGCTCAGTTGGCAGAGCTTCCGACTTTTAATCGGAATGTCGCAGGTTCGATCCCTGCTGGGGGCACGCACAGCGGAGGAAGTCAGGTCTGTCGGCAGTCGGCCGCCATCACCGCCCTGGCAGCCCGGATCGATTTTCCCCAGCGGTGGGTGACTTTGTCGAGATTCAGCGGTGGCTTCAGCACTGTGAGTACCGCGGTTTCGACCGCGTCGAGCGGCACCTCAGTTGCGGGGTGGACCCAATACGTTGCGCGCAGGTTGGCGCGCATCCACGTGCTGAGAAGTTCGTCGTGCTCGTCGGATAACCCGTAATTCGACGCATATTTCGGAATCGACGGATTACGGTAGCGGCCTCGCAAACCCAGCGTCGACCGCAGTTGTGCCGCCAAAGAGCGGCGCAGTGTCGAGCTGCCGGTGATGCTGTTTGACCCGCCGGCGAAACCGAAGTGGGTGCCGACATCTCGGCTGGACAACGATCGCTCGGCTTTCCCGGCGTAGAGCGGACGCGCGTCTGGAGCTTCGCCGAGTCCCAGCGTGTGCCAGACGGTATCCGCACCGAACACCGCATACAGACCGGGACTTGCCGGCCACGAAAGCAGCGACGCCTCTGTGATGGCCTCCGGTGGGGCGTACAGCGCTGCCATGGCGGCACAAGACAGCTCGTCGACAGTGACCATGCGGCCCCACGTTAGCGGGCTACCGACGGTCCCCGGCGCACAGTCGTCCCTCACCTTTCCGACACCCACCCCGCTCGCGGGGCAAGCGTCCGTAGCTCAGCGGCAGAGCAACCGTCTCCAAAGCGGTTACGCGCAGGTTCGAGTCCTGCCGGGCGCGCAACACCTCGCTGGGTTGGCGGGGTTCCAGAGGTCGCGGCGACGGTCGTGGTCTCGTCCATGGCGCCGTGCTGTGATGGCTAGGCACCCGGGTTTTCACCTCGGGAGGCGCGGGTTCGATTCCCGTCGGCGCTACAAATTTCGATACCGCGCCGCGCACGGCTGAGGTGCCGACCACCGGCCTACGGTCACCGACATGTCCAGCGCCGTCGTCACTGCCACTCACCCGACGCACTGGGAGGTCACCTCGCACAGTGTGGCCGTCACGGTGCGCGATGTCCGCAAGATCGAATCGACCTACGACTGGCTGGTTTTCAACAGCCACGGCCAGTCTCTGCTGACCAGCAACCCGGTCGCTGCAGCCGTGATCGAGGCCGTGAAAGCCACCCCATAGCGGCGCATCCTCCGCGTGTCGCGCGCCGTCGGCGGGATCTTCGGTTCCATCGGTGAAGCTGTGCGCAGCGAGACCTCGTGTCAACACCGGCTTCGATGACCTTCACCGGTGAAGGCGTCTCCATGACGCTGGCCCCAGACGAGAGGCGACCTGCACGGGGTTTCGCTACTGCCCCTGCAGCTCAGCGGATCAGAGCACCGGGCGATCCGTTCGGGGCCAGCGGGTGTGGCCCCAACTGAAACGAGTGGCAACCGCACCAACCGTGTCGAGCAACGCGTCAGCCGCGAGGTGGCTACTCCATGCATGGTGGGTACTCGGCCGAAACGCCCAGCCGGATCGCCCGCCAGTGATATTCTCCGAAAGCGAGAATGCCACTATCAGTAATGGGAGCGGAGCAATGTCATCCGGTAGGGTGTTGGCGGTGGTCGCGTCCGCGATGCTCGTTGTGCTCGGCGGTGCCCCGCCCGCGCGCGCCGAACAGCTGTGGGGGATCAACGGAACGTTCCTCACATCGTCAAACGGTGACTGGGCCAAGATCAACCAGCGCTACGAGGATCAGCCACCCACCCGCAGCACCTGGACCATCTCAACGCAATGCGTCTCCCCGTCAGACTGCACCGGCACAGTGAACAGCGACGCCGGCTGGAGTGCGCCGATCTACACGACCAACGGTCTCTGGTACGTCAAACGCAAGGTGCCCAACTGGCGATACTGTGCCGACGGCGTCCCGGTCGAGGGCCTGCAGACCTACATGATCTACCCGGTCGGCGCTAACGGGCACTACGACGCGGATGCCCGGGAGTACACCGGGTTCGACAAGACGATCGGACCGAGCGGATCCTGCGGGCGCAACCAGTGGCCTGTCATCGAGATGCCGTTCTACATGAAGGTGGCATAGCGCGCCCACTTCGGCGCCCGCAGCGTCGCGTTTTGGAGAAGAAAACCACCCTAGTCGTCAGGGCCACCGACACGGTCAAGAGCCAGTAAGCCGCCGGGGATCAGAATGAGCAAATCGCCTGCACAACGTGTTCGGCGAACTATGCGTGCATCGCGACGGTAACTGCCCCACGCGGATCGATGAGTAGAAAAGCCGCGGATAAGGTCGAGCGCCTGGTCCCCGGCGCGTGTACGTCGCTTCCTCCGATCACCGCCGGTGCCGACACACACGATGTACGGCGGTTCCAGCAGCGCCATATTCTGCTCGCGCAGATTGTCGAAGTGCGGGTATGGCGGGCAGCGACCGTCCGGTGGGGGACGTGCAAGCGTAGACAAACCGCCGTGAAAATGCGGTGCACACCCGTCACCCGACCGGCGACGTTCGCAGCGCTACAACTGTTCTCACGTTCAATAGATCGCCCACTGGCACTGGCGACCGCGCGTGACGGAGGTCGCGCCGCACACATCGATGTTCTTTCACTGCGTGGTACAGACTGCCCACCCGCCCAGGCAAGGAAGTCACCCATGCAACGTTCGATCGGTTCGTACCTGCCCGCTGCGACTGCACTCACGGCTGCCGCGATCACCGCTGCTCCGCTGTTGGTCAGCCCAGCCGTGCTGCACTCCCCGGCATTCCCGGCGTTGCCGTCGTTGTCGGCACCACGGGTTCAGCTCGCGGCGCTGGTCAGCCCCCGAGACATTGATGACCTTGTCGAGCGGTTGAATTCGGCACTCGCGTCCGTGTCCTCTACGGTCACCTCCGTTGTCGCGATGCCGGGGAACAGCCTCAGCTCCGTGCTCGACTCCGCCGTGGCGGTGAACAACGACCTGTGGAACAACATGATCAGGTCCACCGATAACCGCGCGCTCGTCGATCTTCTGCGCGCACTGCGCGCGGCCTCCTCGGGTGGCCTGACGCGCCTATCGGACACGGTGGCTGATGTCAGCGGCACCATCGTGCTCACCACCGGTGAGGTCACCACCCTCTTGGCATCGACATTGACAGGATCTTTGAGCACGGCGTTGCATGCCGTCGCGAGCATCATCAACAACCCGCTCTCGTTGTCCAGCTACACAGGTCTTCTCAACGTTCCGCTCGATGTCGCCGGCCTGGTCCTTCACGATGGGGCGGGTCTGGTCAACAGCGTCGGCCGCGGTGCACTTTCCACGGTGGGGACACTCGCCACGGGAGTCACCTCCCAGATCGACAACCTGCTGCGGGGCGTCAACGAGGCGCTCAGCGCCGCGAAGGGCCTCGTGCCGGGTGTGGCGCTGCTTGATGGTGTCCTGACAGCGATACAGGGAATCGTGACGGCCCCGGTCAGCGCTGCGCTCGCCGGCGTCAACGGGTTGACCGGAACGCTGGTCGACGCCGCGGGGCGGACGCTGGGCAACATCACCCATGGTGTGGGTGAGATCGCAGACGCGTGGCTCGGAGACGGTACCGGTGAGGGGGCGCTCCAGCGCAGCATCCGCGCCATCGGCTCCGAACCGCTCAGCGTTGCGAGCTACACCCAGGCACTGGGAGCTGTTGTGGCCGCCGGCGTGCGCACCGTGGGGGCCATCACCGACATCGGTACCGGGCTCCTGTCGGTTCCGTTCACCGCTGGTGCCGACCTGTCTGTGACCGCCGCGGAGATGGTCGCGAAATTCAACGGTGGCGCGGCAACGTTGGCTTCTGGGCTGATGCGCGCCGCAGGGTTGCCGTCGCTGGTGGCGAACCTGCCGCACACGGTGGCCGGGGCAGTCAATATGGCGGTCCGCGCCGTGGGCGCAGCCGTTGCCGCCGGCTTCAATACGGTTGCCGCCGTGCTGGACCCGGGCTCGTTGACGCACCGATCGGCCGTCTCCGCTGCCGCACCGCAGCTGCGCCAGGCAGCTGCGTCCACGTTCGTCACCGCCGACGTTCAGCTGTCAGCTCCCATGTCTGTTAACCAGGCACGGGACGGTGTCGATGTGGCCGATGCGGGACCGCTCACTGCCAGCAATTCAGCCGCGTCCGCTGTCTCCGCACCGGCGGTGGTCGGATCCGCGGGCGACGTAACCGAAGCCGATCCGGTCGAGGACACCGCGGTTGTCGCGGAACCCCACGAAGACGACGTGCCAGTCACAGATGATGAAACCGGCGACGACGTGACCAAAGCTGAGCCCGAATCCGCGAACAGCACCGCAGCAGATCCCGAGACTTCGACCGGCGGCCTTGAGTCAACCGACGAAGCCGCCGATCCCGGTGACGAATCCACCGTCGCCGTCCCCGGACGCAAACGCTCGGCCACTGAATCTTCGCGCAGCAACGACACCCGGACGAGGCTCGACGTCACTGATTCCACCTCGTCCTCGACCGATACCGGCGAGGACGAATCTCGGCCGAAACCGCAGGGCCGGCACGCGTCCGGAAAGACCGCTGCGGATTCACCGGCAGTTGCGGGTGGGCGCCATCGCGGTGACTCTGCTGGTGCGAAAGGCACCGCCGGGTCGCCGGCCGGAGGTGGCGGAAGCGAATCACCGCGTGCCGGTGGATCAACTGGATCGGAGTAGCCACCGAGCGCGTACAACGCGCGCAAGCAACAGCTTCGCGGAGTAGAGCAGTTTGGTAGCTCGCTGGGCCCATAACCCAGAGGTCGCAGGTTCGAATCCTGTCTCCGCAACCACTTTCGGCCACTCTGCAGAGGGTGTCCGCAACGCTCCGTAGCTCAGTTGGCAGAGCCCCGCGCTCATAACGCGGAAGTCGCGGGTTCGAGTCCCGCCGGAGCAACGAGGATCGGTCCGCGGGGGCCGGTCGCATTGGAGGGCCCACCCGACGGCTGGCGACGGGCGCTGTCTTGAAAACAGTTGGTGCATAGACATGTAGGGGTTCGATCCCCCTGCCCTCCGCGCATATCGCCACGGCTCACGGCCGTTGGCGGAACTGCTCAGCTGAGATGCTGGGTGCGGGTGGCTCCGCTCGCGCAGTCGCGGACAGGCGGCGCGCGTTCAGCGGCCCGGTCCTCTGTTCGGGGACCGTCATGGCGGCGATAGCTCAGACGGCAGAGCACCCGGTTGTGGTCCGGGAGGTCGGTGGGTTCGATTCCCCCTCGTCGCCCCAACCCAGCTGCCGCGCCGCGCAACGGAAATCGGACCGGTCGTGGCCACTATCGGTGTCATGCCAACAACCGTCATTTCGCTCAACGCGCTGCGCGACCACCAAGCGATCGAGCAGATCATCACGACTCTGGACCCGCGTTCCCCGCTGTGCGGGCAGCTCGAGACGATGGTGTCCCGGGGACGTGACTCCCTGCGAGAGGCGCAGTTGGTAGGCGTCGCCGAAGCCTGGGTGCTGCGTGTTCAGCCTGTGGGCGGGCATCCGGTGTATCACCGGTTCGACACCGCTGGCAATGCGCACCGGATCATCGCCGAGAATGCCGCTTCCACTTTGGCCGGCGGTGCCCTGTGAACGAGTGGAAGCTGCAGCACACATCGGGCACTCAGACCACCTATGCCCGTGAGTTGTCCGGTCTCGACCGCATCTACGCTTACGTCGACTACGACCAGTGGGACGACGAGGAGCAGCCGACGCACTACCGCTGGTCGGTGCAGGACGGCTCGTGCGGCAAGGTGCTCGACAGCGGTTTCACCGATGAGGGTGGACTGACCGCCGCGCAGGCCGATGCCGATGCCGCCGCCGCGAAACTGTTCCCGGGACGCTGAGTCACGATGCACCGGAACTACCAAGCCCTATTCGCGGAAGCGGGAGCCGAGGCATTGCTCGGCGGGGTCGAAGGGCTGCGGTCCGAGCTTGCGACCGCCTCTCGTCTCGGCGGAGAAGCCCGGGCTCACGGGGCCAAAGTCGATCTCGACGAGGGCCAACCGTTCGACATCTACACCCTGTACGTGCAGGTAACCAACCGGGAATACGACCGCGCCAGGCATCTCGATGAGCTGTACATCCGGTTGATCGCCCACGCCTACGAATTCGGCGCGGGAGTTCGCGAGGATCCCCTTCGGGACCTCTAGCACCGCGCGTTACGCTGTCTGGCTCGCCACCGCCGCGTGGCTTCGCGCACACGCATGGAAGGACACGGTCATGGGTCTCCCGTTGTAGGTGCGGCTGCCTCCCCTGCGGCCAGACAGAGGTCGCCGGTAGCCCGCCGAAAGGCGGACAGATCCGTTGTCCAAGACCGACAAGACCCGCCCCTGGCGGGTCCAGATCAACGATGCCCCGGGCATGCGCGCGGCGCACATGTGCACCGGCATCCGGCGGCTGCACGTCACCGCTGCGTGCGACCTTCCTACTGACCCGTGGACATACGCGGACACCGTGTGCCGCTGGGAACCGGCGCGTGAGCCTGTTCCGCACTGGAAAATGTTCTCTGACACCCGCTATCGGCAGACCGCTCGCCGCTCCTGGTTCTCAGCCGAGCGGGCGGCGCAGCGGACCATCCTGCGCGACCTCACGCGCCAGGCCAACAGCTGCGGCGAGATCAACGAGGACCGCGTCGACAACCGCCAGACCCACCGCTACTGCGAGTACACCGGCGGGTGGTGGGACTGATGGCGCGCACCGACAAGACGCCCAGCGGGGGCCTCAAAACGGTCGCTCCCGAGCACCGTGCAGGGCCGCTGGCGTACCGTCGGCGACCCCGGGGAACCCCCGACCTGCGTGCTCGACGCGATGTCGACTGGTGGTGGACGTGAGGCCGCTGCGGGTCGGCGCCGGCTTTCGTTCCGGGCACCGACCCGCACCGCTCTCACCCGGCGGTCGCTCCCACAGCACTCGCGATCTGTTCAGCAGCCATGACGACGTCCTCGCTGGTGAGCTGCAGCAGCTCCTCGTCTGTTAGCGCAGACAGATCTTCCACGCCGCCGATCCGCTGCCTCGCGATCCCCGCGGCGCGTTCAACGACGTTGCGGGCATAGCGAATATTGCCAAGCCGGTCGATATAGCGGAAGCCGTAGCCATCTTCGTTGCCCAGCTCCTCGACGATGCGCCGGAACGCTTCCTCAGTGGAGGGACTGAGAACGTGGCCGGCCGTCTCGGCGAACCTCACCAGGTGCTTCCACAGCTCAGCCTGCGAAGGCGAGGTGAACGTGACATGGCGGCTGAACAGGCCGGCCAGGCTCTGCTCGCGTGCCAGGAAACGCCGCATCTCCTCGGGGTATCCGCACAGGACCACCACCGGGTCGTTCCCGCCGTCTCGCATCCGCTGACTGAGCGTGTCCACCGCCTCGCGCCCGAACGGGTCGCCGCTGCCGCCGCGGTCCTGGACCAGTTCGTAAGCGCTGTCGACGAAGAGAACACCCCCGCGCGCACTGTCGAACACCCCGGATG
Source organism: Mycolicibacterium austroafricanum (assembly GCF_000612725.1). Taxonomy (GTDB): domain Bacteria; phylum Actinomycetota; class Actinomycetes; order Mycobacteriales; family Mycobacteriaceae; genus Mycobacterium; species Mycobacterium austroafricanum. The sequence goes on along the minus strand of NZ_HG964460.1, from coordinate 131,406 downwards.
TTCTCGACGAAGTCTCACCCTCGAATCTGCCAACGAGCGTGTTGCGGTACGCGAACACCACCTTCGAGGTTTCTGTGACCCCGGCGGCGTGCAAGGTGTCTGCCAGGATTTCGGCAGCATGGGTCTTCCCCGTGCCGGGAGCGCCAGTGAAGACGAAGTTGGGGCGCACCGGTGAGACACGCAACCCGCGACGGACGCGTTCCGCGGCTGCCGACGCATCGGTCAGGATGCCGTGCAGCTGCTCTTTGACCTCGTCCTGGCCGATCAGGGAGTCAATCTCGGCGCGGACGAAACCGATGCGTTCGCGTTGCGCGGCCTCGTCAGACAACGGGTACTGGTCCATCGCGCGGAAGTCACTGAGCGCGGACAGCCGTGAGGCAATCTGCGTGAGCATGCTGTTCGGCTGTCCGGTCCCGTCGGTCTCTGCATGTATGCGGTGTAGTGGTTCATCAAGCGGCAGCGTGATCCGAGTGCGCAGCTGTTCGGACAGTTCATCGCCCAGCCTCCTGTCAGACGGCTGGTCGCCGACCACCAGGTGCATCCCCAACGCCCGCCCGGTGCGCGCCAGGCGGCCGAGTGCTGACACCAGGCGCGGGTGGCTGCGCGCAGCTGCGTGCAACTCGTCGACCACGATGAACAAGTGCGGCAACCGCGGATACTCCGACCCCGCGCGCTGCATGGACCGTTCGGTGTAGCTGACAAAGTCCTCGCATTTTGAATGCGTGTAGATCAGCTGCGCCCGCCGATCCATCTCGGTCGCGATAAAGTCGATGAGGCGCTGGACACGTGGCGGGAAGTGCTCCAGGTGAGAAACCGCCGCAACCACGTGGGGCAGCTTGTCGAGCCCCTCGAATGTGCTGCCGCCCTTACCGTCGGCCAGGACGAAACTCACGGTGTCGGGCGCATAGGTGGCGGCAAGGCCCAAAACGAGAGAGCTCAGAAAATGTGACTTCCCGCTTCCGGTGCGCCCCTCAATCGCGACGTGCGGCCCGTTTCCGCCCCGACTCTCGTCGGTGAGATCGAGGTATTCCAGCGCGGCGTGCGTTGCGCCACTCTCGAAGCGTCCTTGGAGCACGGGGTGCGGACCACTTCCGCCCCGACTCTCGTCGGTGAGATCGAGGTGTTCCAGCGTGGCGTTCATTGCGCCGCTTTCGAGCCGATAGCAGTAGGGCACCCGCAGCGAAGCGGTTGCCGTGTTGCGTGCCCACACCTCGGCGAAATCGTGGGTGGCGATGTCTTCGATGCCCAGAGCTTCGAAGAGGTCTACTGCGCGGGTGCGCTGAAGTGACGGTTCCTGTGCTGGCCTGCCGCCGGAACCGTCCCTCGTCGGTGTGTGCGCAGTGACAGCACGCAACGCTGCCTGGTAGCTGACCCCGGGGTGCTGTTCCATGTACGCGCGAGCGTCGGCCTTGAGTCGGTGAGAAACCATGGTTGAAGAAACCTCTCCTGTGCAGTCCGCGGAGTGGGTCCGGCGCCGCGACCACCAGCCACACCGCGGTGAACAGGGCGGGTTCGCCATGTGCCCCTGCGGGGGCTGACCTCCACGTTGCGGTGCGGGGTCGCGGCCCGTCTCGCTTCGAGGATCCCGCCCCACGGCCGGGGCGATTGCCGCCGAAGCTACACCGAATCCGGCACCGCGCAATGCGCGACACGAATGCACGGCATCGGGGTGTGCATCGTTGATCAGCTCACTGTCCGCCCTGGCGGCGCATTCCGACTGCCTGATCCAGATAGATACTCGCTGTGCGTTTCTGGTCCGCGGTGGCGTCTGCCGACAGTGTCACGTCCGCGGCGAGGGTCGCGGCGTGATGTGCGTGCTGGCGGCGGTAGTGGGAATCATCGACGGCGGCCACTGCGGTGTGCAGCGAAGTCCGGGCCTCGGCCAGTTTCTCGGTGGCGCTCTGCATCTTCGGTGTGACTCCTACGCTGGGACCGGCCACCTGTTCGACCGCTGATTGCGCGCAGTGTGCGAGTTTCCGGCGCGTCACCGGCCCTGCGACACGGGAACCCGAATCCGGCCCTTCCGCGTGTTGCGCGTCCGGCACGGTTAATTCAGGTCATGGGGCGCATGCTCACCAATGCATGGACGACTGAGCGCGGTTGTCCCCCACCGGAGCGGAGACCTGCCGATGCCAGCCGAGAGCATCACCATCAGCCGTCGCGGCCAAACCGAAGATCTGCACGAGTCGTGTGGATCGCCGCGGTGCAGCGTAGCCATTCTGGAAGCCCTCGGCGTCAATGTCTCTGGTCGCCGTCCGGCTGACATTGACAGTGAGGATGTCGGCGGCGCTACGCGGATCTCGGTACTGCCGGCCGGTGAGACCGACTACGACGTGTGGTGTGCCGCCTGCGGTGAGTTCCTGCATCACGGGCTGTCTTGCGACTGCTCCAGCTCCGCGGACCGCGCGCCGGCCAGCGGCCCCTCCATCTCCCTGCGCGACGCCCCCAGCATCCGCGCACTCTGGAGCTAGCCAATGCAGCTCCTCCACGTCACCACCGCATCTGCAGCTGCGTCGATCCGGAGCCACGGTCTGCGCCCCTCGATCGGGCCCCGTTCCGCGCAACTGGGTGAAACAGTTCCCGCGATCTACTTCTTCACCAGCGAATCCGCGCTCATATCTGCGTGCGACAACTGGCTGTCCGAGGCGTTCGAAGACGTCGAGGAGTCCCTGGTGGTGCTCGTCGTCGATGTGTCCGCGCAGGTGGTACGCATCGACCCCACCGCCGCGTTCGAAGCTGTGGTCACGGTGCCAGTGGCGGCCGCGGCTGTCGTGCGGGCCTACGACATCGACACCGGCGCGGCCTTCCCCGCGTCGGCACCTTGAGACCGAGAGGACCACAGCCGTGGCCGGTGAATCGCAGTGCCGACTATGCGGGTGCTTCTACTTCTGTAACGGCAACCCGAACGACGAAACCTGCCGCGACCGCATCGACAATGCAGCCGCGATGAACCGGGGAGGTTGACAAGTGGACGTCGCGTTCAGGAAGAACGACCTTGTGCGAATTGGTAACAACCGCAAGGTGTACCGCGTGCAGGTGGCTCCGCGACCGGGCGGTGACGGCATGCATTACCTGGAAGCTGACGCCGATCACCCTGACGCTGCCAAGCGCCAGCCCGATGCGTTCCGCTGGTACCGCGCAGACGAACTGACACCGGTGGAGAGATAGGGCGATGCCGGTCTACGTCGACGACATGCAACGTCCTGCTCAGGTGGGGCGGCTCAACGCGGTGTGGTCGCACCTGCTGGCCGACACCGACGAGGAGCTGCACGCCTTCGCGGCGCAGCTCGGTCTGCGAAGAGTCTGGTTCCAGAAACCCGGCACACCGATCGCCCACTACGACGTGACCGAGTCGAAACGGCAACTCGCGCTTCGGCTGGGAGCGATACCGATCGGGTACATGAGCCGCGAGTCGATGGATCTGATTCGACGCCGCCGCACGGCACGGGGAACCCGCTAGGGATGTGCACATGGTCAGCCGAGACGACGGGCGATGATTGCGATGAGGGAAACGCCGTGAGTTGATGTCTCACGTGACGGAAGCGCAGGCCCGCGCTGCGCGCGAGATCGTGTACCGCTCGAGCAATGGGTTGCAGGCGTGGTGTCTGTGTCCGGATTGCACTGCACAACATGCGAGCAAGAACAAGTTCCGCACCGCCCACGATCGCTGGGCGATTGATGGGCAGGACTGGCGCATTCTCGAAGACGTGGCCCGGCGCGCGAACTGATCGCTCAGCTGCGCCGGCTCGGCGGCGTCTGCCGCTAGGCGTCGACATCGGCCCAGCGATCGTGAGCGGTACGGCGAACATGTCTCCGTGGCCGAATGGCAAGGCAGCGGTCTGCAAAGCCGCGCACACCGGTTCGATTCCGGTCGGAGACTCCAACCACACGTGCCGGCACCGCGGTGACTCCGCGGGACGTGCGTTCAAACCTCGACCGTGTCACCGACCTTCGCGTCGTCCGGAAAATCGCTCGACGGCACCAAGCTCACGGTCCCGGTCCTCAGCCCATCCGACAGAGCTTTGGCCGCTGCGTATTCGAGCTGGTGGCCGACCAGCAGGTGGGTGTCGTACGGAGCGTGTGACTGGACCACGGAGTACAACCTGTTCTGTGCCATGCGCGTAGACAAGCACCGGATCGCCGGCAGCTGCGTGCAAGGCGCGCATGCCCCCATAGCTCAGTAGGCCAGAGCGGTGCACTCGTAATGCGCGAGCGTCGGTTCAATTCCGACTGGGGGCTCGCATGGCTGCGGTGCAGCCAAATTGGAGACGTGGCAGAGTGGCGAATGCAGCGCCTTGCTAAGGCGTAGTCGGTGTAACCGGCCGCGGGTTCGAGTCCCGCCGTCTCCGCTGCGCATCACACACTATGTGTTCTCTACCTGGAGGATTCACGTCGGTTCCGCGCCTGCGGGTGACGCGACAGGTCGACCGGCGTGCCGGGGAACGCGCCGAGCGACACGTAGCTGCCCACGCCGAATAGCCGGGTCTCGGACTCCTCCTGGTTCTGCCTATCCTGCGCGTCATCGTCAGGGCGCGGTGTGTAGACAGTGACCTGGATCGCCTCCCCTACGCGCATCACGTCGAGGATGCGCTGGGCATCGTCAGTGGACAGTCCCTCCACTAATTCGGTGGCCGGCAACTCGTAGAAGACAGACATCGGCGAATCCTCCTGCGTGTGCTGGGAACACGGTGCACCCGGCTGTCTGGAGGGGATCACAGCGCCGTGGCCGAACCGCCACCGGGCGCGTCACCGCTGTGTGCCCGGGTCTGGGTCGTCGAGCAGCCGCAGCAGGTCATCGAGTAGGCGGCCAGCGCGGTCCTCAACATCGTCGAGCACATCGGTGACTCCGGCCAGATCCGTGGCCGCGCGGCGGCGTGCGGCCAGGCCGCGGCCGAAGGTTTCCGGGTCCAGTGTCATGACGGTCTCCGGTACCGGCGCAGGCGCTGCTCGGGGCGCGGGACGTCTCGCGCGGTGCGCTTCGGGTGCCGGAAGCGGCGAATGTGGAAGCGCCGTGCCTTCCAGGTGCGGGGCGAGGATTGCCGAGACCGCGGCGGGTGTGAGCGCGGTCGGCGCTAGGCCGCAGTCGCCCCAGCGGTCGATCGGCGTGAACAGCGGCAGATGCACAGGCGCCGCAGCGGCGTTGCGCACCTGCTGTCCCCGAAGATGAGCCGCGACAATGCGCGGGCTCGGGAACTGGTGCTGGAGACCACGGATCTCCCGCCATTCCTCCCACACACTGACCGGGGACGCGTCGATTGCGGGCGTTGTGGCGGTGTACGCCGTCCCGTCAGGGCAGGTCACCGACACGGTGTCACCGCGCTGGTCGCTGTCGATGTCGCCCAGGCGCAGCGACGCGATCCGGGTGTAGGGCACCGCAGCGGCGGCCAGCGTCAGCAGCATTGCGTCTCGGCGGGCGAACAGCGCTGTTGGCCAGCCGCGTCTGGGGAGCCTGGCCAGCGCAGCTGCTGCGGCATCGGCCTGAGCAGCGACGGTGCCGCGCCGGCGACTGTCGATGAGTTCGCGCACCGTCTCGACGTGCCCGGGCGGTCGGTGTCCGCGACGCCGGTGCACCGCGTTGACGACACCGACACGGCGGCGCTGGGTGGCCACCGTGGCGGGATTCTCGGCCAGGAACCGCGCCAGCGTCAGCGGCGCGGCCGGCAACGGCTGCTGCTCATGCGCCGCGCACCAGTCGGCGAACAAGCCCCACACCGCCTGCTCCCGACGGTTGGCAGCCACGGTCAGAGCCCGAGTTCGGTGACCGCGTTGCCGACCAGGGGTGCCTTCTCTCGGGCGTAGCGCGCCACCATCGCCGGGGTCTGGTGGGCCGTCTGGCGCATGATCGCCACGGTGTCGGCGCCGTTGCGGATGGCCTGGGTGACGAATCCGGCTCTCAGGCTGTGCGCGCCGAGTCTGGCGACCTCGTCGGCGGAGAACCCGGCTCGCTCGGCACGCCGGCGCACCGCGGAGTGCACTGCGGCTCCGGAGAGCGCGTCGGTCGAGAGGTTGCCGTTCTGTGCGATGGAGCGAAACACCGCCCGGCCCCCAGTGATCGCTGGTCGCGCCCGCCGGCACAGATGGTCCTCGAAGCCGCTGTCGACACCACTAACCGCAGCGATGAGTGCGGCGCGACCGCCGCGGTCGAACGCGGAGACAGCCAGGGCCCAGCGGGTGTAGGCGCACGGCGGACAACGGCGGGGGTCCTCAGTGCGCGGAAGTGCATGTACGCGGCCCTCGCCACCCTGGTCTGTCTTGGATCGGCGCACGTGAATATGCATGCCGTCGAGCGGGTGCAGTGCCAGGTCAGCACCGGTCAGTGCGACCAGCTCGCTGCGGCGGAACGCTCCGGCGAATCCCATCAGCAACAGCGCCGTGTCACGCCTTTCACGGACCCCACTGGCCCACCCGGTCACCTGGGCGCGGGCCGTCTCGACCAGAGCCATGATGTCCTCGGTCAGCAGCGGGTCGCGCGGCGATCGGGGGCGGTCACCGGCGATCGCGTATTCGCGGCGCAGACCGGCAGCGGTTGCGCGCACCAGGGCGTGCTGCGTGGGGTCGCTGTCGCAGCTCGCGCGGCGATGTCGGTCGCTGATCGCCGCAACCCACTTGGCCAGCGTCGCGGCGGCATAGGAACGGCGGCCGTCGCTGTCGACGGTCTCGGCTGCTTCGACGAGGTAGGCCGCGACGACATCTGGACGTGCCGGTAGCGGACGGTGCTGGTGGGTGGCACACCAGCGTTCGAATCGGGCCCAGGCGCTGTCGTAAGCGCGCCGGGTGCCCGGCGATTGGGCAGCCGCAGCCGCGCGCAGGATCGCCTCCTGTGTGCGGCGGTCCAAGGCGGTGTCCGGACCGTCCGCTGGGACGGCGAGTGACGGCATGGTGGCAGCCTATCGCCGTCCAGGTGCTTTCGATGCCGCTGGCGTTTGCACGTGCATGAACGCGTGCATTAGCTGAGCTGGGACTGTCACGTCTTTTGGCTTCCGGAGCCGTGCGTGCTCACTGGTGTCATGTGCCTTGCGGGGGCTATGCCATCTGCCCAGTTCAGCGATCCGTCCGGTGGCTTTTCCATGCGGTTCCGGTCAACGATTCGGGTGTCGGCTACAGGTGTTTTGCCTGGTGGGCTCGACTAGTTCCGACCGGGGACAGGGCGATGAAAATTCCTAGTGCGCGGCAGCCTGAATGGCCCGTTTGCGGCCTTAATGTCGGCACATGGAGAACACGAGAGTCGATGAAGCCGCGGCCTATTTCGCAGACCGCCTACGGACGCTGATGGGCGGCCACCTCGCGGTGCAGCCCCGTACCGGCCAGCAGCGGCGTGTGACGCCGCTGAGCGTCCACAGGATGTTGCAAGTCGAGCACCCTGACCTCAAGCTTTCGCAGACGCAGTGGTACCGATACTGCAACGGGGTCGCGTCGCCGCGCCTCAACGAAGTGTGTGCGGTGGCCGACATTTTCGGTGTCACCCCGAGTTACTTCGTCTGGGGTACACCTCCGCGCTGAGAAAACGCGCTCACCAGGCACTTCAATGGACCTGCTGCGGGAATAACATTTCTCAGGGGTTAGCGCCGATAAATCGAGGGTGACTGTGCACTCCGGTGGAGGATGGCCGAATCCGGTGGCCGCGCGGGCGCCTCGGACGTGACGCCTTGGCCGTCGATCCCCGCCGGTCACATGCTGCGCCGCAGGTCAGCGTACCTGTCACGTCCTCGACTGCGCACGCCGGAAACCGCTCAAAGAGATCAGCCAGACCGTGTGCCGGCCGATAACGTCTCAGCCGCCCACCAGCACCCGCAGCGCAGCGCGCCCGCGACGTGCGCTGGTCCCGGTGGCGAGCCAGGACCGGTGGTTCTCGTCGTGGAGCACCTGCCATAGCGCCAAGATCCGCCTCCGGTCGCTGCCGATCATGCGGGCGCGGTCACCGGCCGGATCGGTTGCCGCGCAGGCCAGCACGGCCGCGTCATCGAGGTGGCGGCCACGGTCGCGCGTGTCCTCGATGTAGGCCGCACCCTTGAGCACCAGTGCGCCGAGGACATCAGGGACGCTGAGTATCACTGTGGTCTCTGCGGTGTCCACTTCGCAGTTCACCGTCTTGCGCAGCGCCGAGGTGCCACCGGGGACGGCGAACACCGCGCGGCCCAACGCTTTCGGGTGCCATTTCGGAGGGAGCCGGTCGGCCACCATGACATCGACGGTCTCCGCGCCGTCCGGCCCACGAACAAACCGGTGCACCGGACCTTCGCCCATCGGTTCGTGCAGCGCGTACCCGAGCCTTTCCAGCTGGTCACGGACGCCGCTGAACGTGGCGGCGCCGGTCTCGATGTGCAGGATCATGTCCACATCCCGCGTCGGCCTGGTGAGCGCCAGTCCCGCGTGCGCGGCGTGCAGCTGCACCATCAGTCCCCCGACCAGCGTCCACTGCGTGTGCGGGATGGCCTGCACGATCTCGACGAGCTGCGGCCACGGCGGCGGCCACCCGCCCGGCGGTGCGTTGACCTTCCACACCGTTGTCTGCGGATCCGGCCGCGCGCTCACCGGGCCTCGTCGAATCGACCGACGGCGCGGCCATCACCGGTCCGGAACGCGTCGAGCAGATCATTGAGCACCCGCTGCCCGGCAGCGGCTTCCCGGGTGTCCAGCGACTCGGAAAGGTCCACCGCGACGGCGGCGATGAGCGGGCGGTCCACCTCGTAGCCGGCATCGTCGGGAACGACGCGCACGGTGATGTCACCTTCGACGTCGTCGAACAGCCCCAGGTCGGTGACCATGTCATCGAAGTGGCGCGCCGCGGCGTAGCCGTCCACTCCCCGCTCAGCCGGGGACAGATCGAACAGCGCGGACAGCTTCGGGTCGCGCAGCGCGCTCACACCGGTCAGGATCAGGCCGGCGTCTTGCCCCCAGCCATGCATCTGGTGCACCCGTGCACGCCCGCGGGCCAGCCACGCCACCTCGGTCGCGCGCGCACCGCGTAGGCGGTGGCGTAGGCGAGACAGCGCCGCCGAGTCCATCCACGGGGCGTGCTGACCGGACAACAGCGCGAGTGCGGCCCATGCCGTGGCCGCGGTCCACGGCCGTCCGTTGTGGCGCGTGCGCCCGGCCAGCTGATGCACCGACGCGGCGTCAAGCAGCAGCGTGCGCCCCACCACCCGGGTGGTGGCCAGGACGCCGTTGCTCGCCAGCCGACGCACCTGCCGCTGGGACACCTGCAGATGCTCAGCAGCATCTGCAGCGGTCATCTCCGCCATGCACATATAGTCCCTTATCGGACCTATTGGCGCAATAATTACATTTCAAAACACTTTCCAGGCCGCATCGGTGATCCGTTGTGGCGTCGGATCGCCTGTTCTTGGTGAAAGTCCAGCCCTGATCGATATCACGCATCTCGTCGCCTGGATACAATCCAAGTCGATGTAGATCGAATTCGCTTGTTTGACTGTGTCAGATCCGCCTAGTATAAGCCGTATGTTCGAACGCTCGCTTCCCTCGCGCCTCGCCGAAGTGGGCGTGCGCGTCCTGGAGGGCGACGCCCACCGTCTCGTGTACCGCGCCGCCGGGGATCCCATTGCCGTCGACGTCATGCGTGTCGGGCGTCTGACCGGCTCTGCCGGGGTGCTGTCCAAGCGGCGGTCCCGGCCCGGACAGCGCCTGCTCGTCGTCTGCGACGGAATCGCCGACCGCGCCCGCGAGGCTCTGCTGGAACATGGCGACATCGACCTGTTCGACACCGTGACGGGCGAACTCGTGCTGGAGGGGCATGGCTACGGAGCCCCCGCCCGGCCACCGAGCCGATCGAGCGCGGCCCACGACCGCACCCGCAGCGCCGCGCTGAGGGTATGCGTGCTGGCACGCGATCACCTGCGTCAGCGCGACATCGCCTCAGCTGTGGGTGTCTCGCAGCAGGCGGTATCGCAGATGGCGGCCAAACAGCGTCTGCCGTCGACGCCCATGACCGTCGAGGACCGTCGCGCGTCGCTGGCACAGCTGTCGGGACACCCGACGGGCGACTCGCACGCCGAGACGTACTGGTACGGACTGGCCCCCGTCGTCGAGCAGGTCCGCCGCGTGCTTACAACGGCCGCCGAGTTGGAGGTCGACGCGCGCGCCGGCGGCGAAGTCGCCGCGGACTGGCTCAATCCGTGGCGGGTGCCCACGCAGGGCCTGGTCTACGCGCGGGAGCTGATCGACCTCTCGGTGGCGCAACTGGTTCCGGCCACGCACGCCGAGGCGACGCTGGTGCTGCGCGTGCCCGAGGACTCGACTGTGTGGGCCACAGCCCGGTGGTGGTCGGATTCCACCGTCGATCCGGCGCCCCCCACCGTCGACCCGGTGGTCGTGTTGCAGGACATGGTTTCCCGGCCCGGAGGCGACGATGGTGCACCAGACCGTCTCCGCGAGTGGATTGCGAACCGAACATGACTTCCGTTTCCGTGAACCTTGCCTGCACCAGCGCCAGCGAAGACCACGCGATGCTGGCGTTGCGTGACTTGGCCGAGGCTGCGGGCCGTTCCAACTACCGGATCATCGGCGGGCAGATGGTGTATCTGCTCCGGCACATCTATCACCACCCCGGAACCCCGCGCATGTCCGCCGACACCGACACCGGGATCGACACGCCGGTAGCAGCCGGCGGCGACTTCCACGCCGAACTGACACGGCTGGGATACCTGCCGGAGTGCGGGAACCGTTACGTGCGCGGCGATTTGGCGATCGACCTGCTCGTGCCCGCGACCGGCCGGGAAAGGACCAAGACGATCGCCGGTCGTGCGTTCGATGCGGCTCCGGGACTGCTGTTCGCCCTGGCGGTGGAGCCGATCAGCGTGTCAGTGACTGCCCGGCTCGCCGACACGTCGTCGGTGTCCTTCGAGGTTCCGATCCCTGATGTGGAGCCCGCGTTCGTCCTCAAGGCGCTGGCCCGCACCGTGCGAATCTCGGACAACGACGTCAAGGACGTCGGCACGCTGCTGGAGATCGTCGACACCCGCCCGGCCTATATCGCGACGCCGTGGCGGATGGGCGACCCGGATGTCGTCCGCAGCGGGCAGCGCGGCGACGCCGCCCGGGCGGCGGCTCGGATGTCGGCGGAATCGGGGATCCCGGCACGGACGCGCGCACTGCTGGCCCACCACGTCGCGCGTCCGTGACGTATCGCCTCGCACCTGGTCACACGCTGTTCACCGCGACGCTGGCCTTCGAGAGCTGAGCGAGCGGCGGAACGCTCGAGTGATCAGAAGCGCGACGTCATGTCCTCGGTCCAGAAGACCGCGAACATGTTGCTGCGAAGGCTCAGCTGGCTGACCCGGTCGAGCAGCGTCCGCGAATAAGCGACATTCGCGTCGATCAGGACGCGGGACACAGGCATGCCGGGAACCGCAACGGAATGCCCGCCTGTCAGGTGCCCAAGCCCGCCTCGTCGTCTAGTTCCCGAAGCTGCGCCAGAGCGTCCAGTCGCTGTGCGCGCCGGTGCTCACGGAACGCATGCACGTCCTTGGCAAGCAACCGGTGATGGCTGCCGACCTTGTGCGATGCGATCTCGCCAGCGGCGATCAGCTTCATCAGCGTGGTCCGCGAAACCCCCAGCTGCGCCGCAGCTTCGGTGGTGCTCAGCTGTTCGGGGATCACTCCGACGGTGACCGTGCCGCCCGCCGAAAGCGTGGAGATGATCTGTTCGAGCAGTGCGGCAAGTTCGCGTGGCAGCTTGATCGGGCGGCCGGCCTCGGGCACGACCGCGAGCGCGTCGCGATGCTCGATCCACTGCTGAGCTTCCCTAGCCTGATCGACTGCGCGCTGCTCGACCAGGATCGAGCGCGCCAACGTGGCAGTCATGTCATCACCCCAACCCGTCTACATCCGAGGATATGGGGTGTCAGTTATAAGTGCAACCTTGCGCATCGGCCACACCGCGGCATTTTGATCTCGCGGCTGCTGCACACGTTGTTCTGCTGGCTATAAAATGTCATTAAATGACTACTAGTGACGCTTTAAGGTAGGCAGACCAGTGAAGAAGGCGGTAGCACCGACCCGTGCGGGAGCGGACGCCCTCGCCGTACTCGGTGCACAGATCCGCCTGGCGCGCCACGACAAGAACTGGACGGCCGCCGAACTGGGCATGCGAGTCGGTGTCGGTCCGCGCACTATCACCGCCATCGAGAGAGGCGCACCCGGCGTGGCCATCGGCACCGTGTTCAGCGCGGCGACGGTGCTAGGTGTGCCGCTGTTCGGCGCCAACGACGCCGAGCTGGCCAGACTGCGCCGACGCGGCGAGGAACGCATCGCGCTGATGCCCTCCCGGGAGTACCACCCGCGCACAGTGTTGGACGCCGACGACGCCGCGCTCGACTTCTGAAACCCGGCGCCGACTGTCGGTGGATCGCTCCCCACGCAGGCGGCTACCGCCCCGTGGGGTGATGTTCAGCCGCGCGCCCCGGCAGACGTGAGCAGGTTCCGTCAGCCCACCGAGATGCGCGAGCAGAGTCGTCCATGGAAACCGCCGCCGCTCAAAAGTGACCGCGGGTCGTGTTGGCGCGAACTCAGCCCTTGTAGTTGTCGGGTTCCTCGTAGTAGTACGACTGCTCGACGCCCAACATGTAGACCTCGCGGTCATCCACCCTGTCGGTGAGAGCGCCGCGCAGCAGTTCGCGCAGCTCGGTGGTTTTCACGTGACTGCGCTTCATCGCCTCCAGGTACTCGTGCTTGTCGACCGCCGCCCAGTCGACGCACTTTCCCAGGTTTTTCTTCAAGATCAGGTCGAGCCAGATCCGCGTACTGCGCCCGTTACCCTCCATGAACGGGTGTGCGACATTCATTTCGGCGTACTTCTCGATGATCTTCTCGAATGTGGATTCGGGCATCTTCTCGATCTGCCGCAACGCGTCGTGTAGATAGATCGAGCTGGCGAACCGAAACCCGTCTTTACTGATGTCGCGTGAACGGATCTGGCCGGCGAAGTCGTAGAGCCCGCCAAACAGGTAGCTGTGGATCTGCTGCAGCCCGCGCGTGGTGCCGACTTCGAACGCCGCCAGCTCGGCGGTTCCGAACAGTGACAGTGCGCGAGCCTTGCTGGCCTCATCGATGTCGCGCATCGTTGAACTATAGGAGCTTGGCGCGCCCGCTTGCGCCGATGATCTTCCGGTTGAGTTCGACCAGATCGTCGAAACTCCGAGCTAGTGTCACCTCTCAGCAAGTAGCACGAGAGTGTCAGCCTCGACGCTGACCTGCTCGAACGCAACGTCAAGGAACGTGCGGCCGTTCGAGTCGCGCTCACCCGTGACCGCCGCGTCATTGACGGGGCGGTCGAACTCATTGAAGAGAGTGGCCACACGCTGAACGTACTCGATCAGCGTGTCGAGGGCGGTGGTTCAACCGCGGCGGCACCTGCAACGCCCGGCTCAACAATCAGGCCGGTACGCTGCGCCGACCGGTCCCGCAGGGTGGCATCAGGCGAGCGCGCCCGACCCGAGACCTCTGACACCAGCCGGGCGTAGTTGTCTCTGGCCGCCGGGGACCATTCCCCGTGTATCGCCTCGCCGACGGCGGAGGCACAGTCGAGACGGGCGATGTCGCGACAAACGGCCGGTTTGCACTTCCGGCGCGGGCATCACAGGATCACCCGCGCCGTCCGGCCCGCTCGGCGAAATCGTCCAGCGCCGCGAGGATTTCAGGTGCACGCCAGGCGCGGTTGCGCGCCCGGTCGGTGAACTCGACGGCGATGCCTGCCTCGGCGAGCGGACCGAGATAGCGGCGGGGATGGTCGGTGGAGATGCCCAACTCATCGCGCAGCAGCACACCGTTGACCACTGGCCGGCGAGTCAACAGGTCGGCGACCCGCCACACAGCAGAGTCCGACCGCGCGGTGATCCGATCGTTCCAACTCGCCCGGATCTCGCGCAGCGCGGCGATCAGCTGGCGGCCGTTGACAACTGCGCGCTCGCTGGCGTGGGCGAACGCCTCGATGATCGGCGCGAGATCGCCTTCGCGGTAGGCGGTGAGGGCGGCGAAGTAGCCGTCGGTGTCCGACAGCAACCCAGCGGACACGGGGACCGTCACCTGCCGGCTCAGGCCCTTGTTGCGCAGCATCGACTGCACCAGAGCCCGCCCGGTGCGGCCGTTGCCGTCGGTGAACGGGTGGATGGTCTCGAATTGCGCGTGCGCCACCGCGATCTGCGTGAGCAGCGCAACGTCGTCGCGGGCGGAGAAAGCGATCAAGTCGTCGATCGCGGCGGGGACGCGCTCGTGGCGGGGCGGGACGAACATCGCGCCCAGCGGGCTGTTCCCGCCTCCGATCCACACCGGCTCGGTACGCCACTGCCCCGGAGTGTGACGCGGCTGGCCGACCATCAGCGCGGCGTGCATGGCCAAGATGGCGTCGGCGTCAACACAATCGGACAGTTCGACAGCGGCGGTCATCGCCGCGGTGTTGGCGACTATCTGCTCGGCATTGGCCTTGCCCTTACCGCCTGGCAGCTCGGCCTCCGCGATCGAGCGTGCGGACGCGGTGAGGTTTTCGATACGGGAACTGGCCGCGGACTCGCTGCGCAGGAGCACAGCCGAGAACGGGGCGATCTCGGCGCCGATTTCGGCGTCGAATCGGGTGATGGCGAGGCTGGCGTCCTCGGCTGCGGTGTACACATCCGGTGGCAGCGCCACCTGCAGGTCGGCGATAGTCGGGGGGATCGCCACCTGGTACGGCCCGCCCCGGCGAGATGACCGGGAGTAGCTGCCGCCGTGACTGGGCGTCCAGTGCAGGGTCTCGTAGCTAAGCGCAGGAAGTGTCGCCATGCCTCCATGATAGCGACACTTACTCGTATACGTGTCGTTATGCTCCAACGATGGCGACACATCCGTCGGACAAAGAGGTGTCGTCACCTCTCAGCGGTGGCGACACTTACCCGCATATCTGTCGCCACAGCCGAGAAAGCAGCGCTACCCCGTCGTGTAGGCCCCCGGTACTACCGCCGAGCCCGTTCAGCAACCGGGTCAGAAACTCGTTCACGACATGCGATCCCACGGTGCACGCGACAGCCACCGCCGACCGCAGCGACACTCCAGCACGACGCCGCGCCGACGCGAGACAGTGCCGGCGCTCATCTCCGACCAGGCTGCCCCGTGCTTGAGCACCACCTCATGCCACAGCCGTCGCAACGTGATCACGATGCGCCGCCGAGCAGTCGAAGGGCCCAATCGACAGGGCTCTCCCCCGCCAGCTGCGTCTGCGCACAGTTCTCACGAAGCCAGCTGACCAATCGGCCGAATTCGCGGGCATCGGCGGCATCTGCCTCCGCCTGTGCGAGGTGTGGATTGTCGATCGTGCCAGCTTGTCGCCGGCGCACCTGAATCTCAAGGTCGGCGTCATCACCGAACGCCGCCACCATCCGACCCACCGTGGAAGCCACGGTGTTGTAGTCCTCAAAGCTGTCAGTGAACTCGCCGCCGTCGGTGACGCTCGCGGCGTAGCAGAAGATGTGCCGGGGCGCGTCAGGAGCTTTGCCCGGCTGCGGCTCCGAGTACATGAAATGCGTTCGGACGCTGATGGCCGCGGGCGCGGTCCGGCCACGGACGTGGCGGTGCTCCGGAACGGGTCGGTACTTCTGGTCGATTGCCATCAGCGGTCTCCTCTTGGAAGCGCATCCCAGGTCGTCGGGCGCAGGCGGGAAGCTCAAGCGAACAGGCTCCACACCCAGAATCCCGCGGCGATCAGTGCCGGCCACAGGATCGCAGCGGCGGCCATCGCGCACAGAACGCCCCGTGCTGCACTGGCGCCGGGATTGTTGGCACGCCACCACTCGTCGCGAAGCCAGTCGTCACTGATCGGGTCGCCGCCCTCGACGTAGACCGGCTGCTCGGCATCGTGGCGCTCGATCTCCACCGGTGCCCACCTCCCTGCTGCACCCGGACCACCCGGACCACCCGGACCACCCGGGCGGGCGCTCATACTGCGGCTCCGAGGCGGAACTGGCGCAGCTCGGCGCGTGCCTGGTCCAGCCCGTCGAACGGCGCACCGCGGCGGTGGGGAGCGTGCGCCCAGGGACGAGCGGCGCAGTACGCCGCGATGGCGTCGATGTCCCATCCCGTTCTCGGCTGCCGGTACGCCTGGGCGCGGTGCTCGACGGAGTGCCGGTGCAGACGCACCGGTGAGCCGTCGGCGCCGCTGCGGTAGGACTTGATACGCCCGTCACGGGTGACGGAAACGACCACGCCGACGGTGACGCTGACCCGTTGCGCGTTCGGGACACCGACGGTGTGTGTCGTCTGGGTGCGCACGAACACCACCGCGTCGCCACGCTGAAACTCCGGGGCCATCAGGCGCCCAACCTGGGACGGCGCCAGAACGCGGGCGCGGGGTTGGCAGCCGGGCGCCAGGTTCTGTCAGTGATCGTCCGGATCTCTTCGACGGCTTCGTGGCGCACCTCGTCGGCGCCCGCGGTGGTGACACACCTGGCGCTGTGGTGCTGAGCGATCCACAGGTTGTCGAGAACCTGCCGAATCGCCTCCAACCGCTGCGCGTCGCACAGACGCTGGTCGTCCCTGGTCACGATTGTCGCGTGCGCCTTAGCTACTGTCTCCTCCTACATGTATTCTCTATTTTAGAGAATAGCACGCATCGCTCGACGATCACGCTCGACGAAATAAACAGGGGGACAACATGACGCAGACGACCAACGCCGTCGACGCAGCCGAGAACCCTGACACCCGCCCTGCTCCGCTGCTGATATTCCGCCCGGTCCCCCACCCCTGCGGCACCCTGACAATCCACACCGCAACCACCGACACCCACACCATCGAGCTGTATCGCGTCAACGATGCGGAAGGGGCGCGCACCCATGGCGCGTGGTTCATGCGAATCCGTGTCGCCGGCGGTGTCTTGGCCGCGCATTCGCGGCATACCACGATGGCAGCCGGGCGCCAGTTCGCCGCAGCTGTGCTCGCCGCGGTCAACGGCCCGGCCCACGTCGACTTGCTCGCCGCTCACGATCTTGTCGCGGCCGGAGTTGCCGAACACGCTGAACCAGCTGGCATGCCCGACGCGGAGCCGATCGTGGTCCTCGCATGTGGCGCGGCCAAGTTGGAACGCCGCGCGCCAGCAGCCGAGCTGTACACGTCACCGCATTTCGCGCTGATGCTTCGCGCAGCGCGCCGGGTCGCGGGCGAACAGGCGGGGCGGGTGTTGATCCTGTCCGCGCTTCACGGCCTGGTCGAGTGCGAACGTGAGTTGGAGCCTTACGACGTGAAGATGGGCGACCCCCGCTCAGTTGCGCCTGCCACGATCGCCGAACAATTGGCCGGTATCGCTCCGCGGTCGATCACCGCGCTGCTGCCGCGCGCATATGCAGCCGCGCTCGATGAAGCGGCGGGTATCGCAGGTGCTCCAGCACCCACGGACCTGCTCGCCGATGCGCCCGGTATCGGCTATCAGCGCCGGGTGGCCTCGCGCCTGCTCGCAACTGGGTGATGCGGGCTACTCACCGCGGCGCGCACCCGCAACTGCAGACCCCGCGCAGTGCCCGCGCCGTAGCCGTTACTTAACCGATCAACGTGCCAGCCTCCGGCCTCCCGGAGGCGACAACGGTGCCCCCGGGGAGATCTATCCGCACCCACGAAAGGGCACTGCGCCATGTTCATCTGCGAGTTCCAGCGAATCAGCAACCGTGAGTATTTCGGCAAGGCGGAGTTTCCGGACCGCCCTGCCGCCGAGAAGTACGCGATCGCGGAGCTGACCAAGCTCGGGGAGGATCCCGAGAACATTCGAGCCGCGGTGGCGGTGGCCGGCTACGGATGCGCGGACACCAGCGCTTTCGGCTACGGCGTCCGCATCTTCGAGTCCGACTAGCGGCCAGGCGTTGGGGGCGTGTCACCAGGTCAGACGACCAGTGTCACGTCCTCATCGCCGTTGTCCGCGAATCGCGCGCCCATCGCGCTAGTCTCTGTATTGGAGAATCCCTGGAAAGGACCGACATGCCCGTGCACCCGCAGCGCACATTCACCCTGGCAGACACTGCTGTCGGCGCTGTTGTACGCGCCGAACGTCTGCGTGTCGGGCAAAAGCTCCACGATCTAGCCGACGCCGCCGGGATCGACTGGCGGGTGCTGTCCCGCATTGAACGCGGCGACCGCCCGTGCCGTGTGACCGAGCTGGTCGCGCTGGCACACGCAAGCGGCTCGAAACCGGAGAAGTTGCTGGAAACGGTGATCAATCGTCGCACCGAGCTGCACGCTGTGTCACGTCCCTGACATGGCACGCGCGGCTGGACGCTAACCTCTCTGCGCTGGAACTTCACCCGAAAGGACTGAGCATGCCTGTGCACCCGCAGCGCAAGTTTGAACTGTCCGATGAATCTGTCGGCGAGGCGCTGCGCGCTGCGCGGCACGGCGCGGGATACGAGCTACGCGACCTTGCGGAGGCGGCCGGTATCGACTGGCGGGTGCTGTCTCGGATCGAGCGGGGTGAGCGCCCCTGTCGGGTGACTGAGATGGTGGCGCTTTCCGCGGCGACGTACATCGATCCAGAGACCGTGCTGCAAGCCGCGCTCGGCGACAAGGCCGCGATGCGCAAGCTGAACAACTACCCCGCCAGCAGCTGAGCGCGCTTCGGCAACGCATGTGCGACCACGAAACGCCGGCACTCGCGCCGGTGGGATCGCTGAATGTTCCCGTGCTCGCCGGTTCGCGCGCCCGCGCCCGCCAAATCCTCGCGGCGGTAGACGGCGACCTGGCCGGCTGGACCGTGCACCTTCGGTGCGATTACGTCGTCGCCGCGACGGCATCGTTCGCCGATGAGATCGTGCGGACGATACTCGTCGACCGCTGCGCCGCGGCGCTGAGCGTCACCTCGTCGGCGTCCGCAGAGCTGGTCGACCATCTGCGTGCACGCGCCGCTGCATACGGAGTCGCCGACAGGCTCCAGCTGGATCGGCTCTGACCCGTTCCTAGCTCGGCGGCCCGGCAACGATCCATGCGCTGTCTCTTGAGCTGAGCGCTGAGGCCGCCTGCGAGCGTCATGCTGAGCCGCAGATTGATCTGCATTCTGATCACCCCGCTGAGCACGGGTGTGATCGGCCGCCTTATTGCACGTTTGAGCGTCGCTGTGATCGCGCCGTTGAGCATGTGATTGAGCACTGCTTTGAGCGCATGATTGAGTGCGCCGCTGACACCGCTGATCGGCCATCAGTGCCGGAATCTCCGGCGTGATGTGCGCACATGCCGTCCACAGTGCACGATCGCCGCGCCGATCGCCACCGTGCTCCGGCGGGTGCCCGACCGGCGCCGGTCGGCCGCCCACCTGCCCACGTGCGCGCCCCGGGCCCCGGCGACGGTCAGAAGCTGCCACAGTCGCGCGCTGCAAGCCCTGAACATCTGCTACTGGAGGAGCACGCGTGGACCGCTATATCTACAAGGGCATCAACTACACCCCCGGCCGACTCGTCGAGGAGCTGATCCGGACCGGAGTTGCCTCCCCTGGCGCGCGCGGGATGGACATCGAGGACGCCCTGAACCAGATCGCCGACGCCAACGGAATCGACCGCACCACCGTCTCCCCCGACGAGTTCCCGCGGCCCTGCGCGGTCTGATGGCCGGCATCGAGATCACTGACCCGTTCTCACCCGGGGACTACAGCGGGAACTACGACTGCACGGCGCCAGATCCGCTGTGCGGCAGCCGCCGCCGGGTTTATGTCGATGGGGTCTGGTATCGAGAGGGTCGCCACGGGATGCAGTACGCCGCACACCGGGGATGCCTGCAGCTATAGCGCGGTCGACCACAGCATGCTGCGCCCGCGCCAGCCCAGGTTGCAACGCCTGCGCTACCCTCCGGCCTTCTGTGCCGGTGGCACAAGTGGGTTGGTCTCGGGCGCATCGAAACACCCGAAGCGGGGCGGCCAGTGCGCCGTCTCGTACGCCTTAACAGATCTGACCCCCAGTTCGGTGAGGACAGCCTGAAACCTCCGCAGCGCGGAGGCTGCACTGCTCCAGTCAGTAACCCACCGGTTGCCACCTGCGATGTAGGCCTCAAGCACCGCGTACCGTCCGAAGTGGATACACCGCAGATCACGATCCCTTTCCCAGTTCAGGGTGCTTTCGGCCAATGTGACGGTCTCCTCGATGGCGTCGGCGTACTGGTAGCCGACCGTGAGCAATTCAGAGCTGATTCCAGTGTGGCTGTCATGAAACCGCACACCTGTGAAGTCGAAAACTACGATCTTGTTGTCAGCCATTTCGTGGCAGCACCTTTCGCTAATGATGATCGCCTGCATACAACGCGACACCCGCGCAAACTAGTAAGCGAGCCGCGGCACGCCGACCAGTAGCAGCGCGAGACCCTGCCTGGCTCGCAGCAGCGCCGCACGGCGGGCATCCGTGGGTTCCACTGCGGCCCGCCTGCCAGGCTCAGCGTTCAGTGCCTCAATCTGCTGTCTGCTGAGCCTGCGCGGCTGACCTGTCGCACTCACGCCGCTGCCGTTTCCGGGTGCAGCACCGTGAACTTCGACGGGCGCGCGATCACCGTCTGATCGATGCCGTTGAATTCACCATGCTCTTTGACGGTGGCAGCAGCGATGGTGAACCAGTCACCGACCTCGACATCGAGACTCTTGCTCGCACCCCACACGAGTGTGTGGCCGGTGTCGGTGATGGCGACCAAGAAAGTGGTGGTGCCGTACATGCCCTCGTTGTAGACCACGGTCTTGGCGCGGGCGGTGATGTTCTTGATGCGTTCGCCAACCTCGCCGATAAACCCTGACGCCAGGACCGTCGCGGCGCGCTCCACCTCGAGCTGCTTGGCCCGTGCATAGACCTTGACCAGGGAGGCCAGGATGCCGATGTTGCGCCCGGTGACGGTCTCGGCGCCGAGGATCACCCGCAGGTTGCGGCCGTAGTCGCTGTCGACATCGGTCGCGTCCACGCTGGATTTGATGGCATCCATCAGCGTGGTGTCCGCAGCGTAGACCGCTGATTCTGCTGCCTTGGCAACGTAGTAGGCACGGTCGGCTTCTTTAAGTCGGTGGATGGATCCGAACAGGCTCATCCGGACCTGTCCGCCGGTGGACACGCCCCACCCGGACGCAGCCTGGTAGGAGCGCCCCTGATCGGAGTGCGCGTACGCGTAAGCCAGTACCGCGTTCACCGATGCGCCGAGCGGACGCCGCGCCGGACCACCGCGATCGAGCGCGATCTCGGCCAACGTGTCGTCGTAGGTCAACGCCCACAGACCTTTCGGGGACACCCCTGTGTACATCTCGATGCAGGTGTGGCCGAGCTGGATGATGGCGCCGGTGCGCTCGTCGCGGACGAGGTAGAGCCGTGTCCGATTGCGCGCGACACCGCAGTGCTCGCACGCATTGTCACCGCGCGGGACGAAGCCGTCGAGTTCCTGACCAGGGGCCGAATGCACGGTGATACCGGCCTCTTCGGGCACCAGTGCTGCCACAAAGGTGAAGTGCCCGTGCGCCAGGCTCAGTGGCCCGCTCATTTCGGCACGCACCCAAGGCTCGGTGACGAACACCGTCTCGGCTGTCGTGGCGGGGATCTCCGCTCCGGAGGTGAGTCCGTACCGCTTCTCGAAGTCGGTGTAGGTCACTTCGAAGCGTGCGTCGAGTCCGGCGCGCTCCAGCTTGCGGTTTGCCTGCTCGATCTTGGACTTGAACACCTCGACGCGTTCGGCCCGGATCTCCCAGGCGTGTGCCGTGACGTCGGGCTCGGCGGTCAGGTCTGCGTTGTGCATGTCTACCCCTCGCGATCAGTTCTCTATTTTAGAGAATAGACCGAAGGTGAGACAGCCGCAACGCACACGCCGTGCAGATGGCCGCTGAATCAGCCCGCCACTGAGATCAGCACCGCCTCGGGCCGCGTCACCGCAGCGACAGTCCCACCCACCGCGAGCACTGCGGACCGCGACCGGCGCCGGCGCACCGCCTCGGCGGTGGGCACAGTAGCGGGATCGCCACCGGCGAGGCGGTGCAGCAGCGTCAACGTCGCGGTCAGCGATCCGACGGTGACACCGTGCTCCACCTCCGTCGAGACCAGCGCCCCGGCCACCGCTGCGTCGACGAACACAGTGTCCAGCGCCCGTGACGCCGCAGCTGCCAGCATCGCGTTGTGTCCGAACGGCATCCGCTTCGGCAATCGGTCACCAGTACGTACCAGCACGACAGGACTGCCTGTTTCCGGCACACGGACACGGGTCAGGCACACCAGCGACACCGTGTGTCCGCGCTCGTCGCGTTTGGGATCAGACACCACGCTGATCGGGAACGGCACCGCGCCCGGCACCACCTCGGCATGGGCCCGCTCAGCTGCGATCCATGCCGCGGTCTCGGCAACCGTCTGTCCTTTGGCAGGGTCCATCACCGCTCCGGGCAGCGTCAGCTTCCCTGCGTGCGGGGCCCTCTCCCTGCGGTAGAGCACCAGCGCCGGATCGTGAGGATCAGCGGTGATGGCCACCAAGTCGACCGAGAGCCAGGTGCGCCTCTCGGCTGGGGGCGGCGGCGGCGGCTCGGGGTCTGGCACGAACCAACCATATTCATGCCCAGGTGCCTCTCGGCGTGAGAGCATCCGACCGCCGGTCATGGTGCCAACACCGCGGCGGCATCGTCGACCGGGACGTTGAGCCGCACCAGGGTGCGCAGCCCGCCAGCGGCCAGCGGTGTCGACTCGTGCAGCATGCGTGCGTTTCCAGCCCAGCAGTGCCCCGCGGTGAACACGACCTGGTCGAGACCGGTGACGTCGATGTGCGCGCAATCGCCGCCGTCTGCCGGCTCACCGGCTGCCTCGCCCGCCCAGCCACGTGAGGCCGTGACATCGGAGGCCAACAGGATCAGTTGGTCGGACTCAACAAGCTCTCCGCTGTGCGTCGGCACGATCGAGCGCACCAGGCCGTGTCCGCCGCCCGGACGCTGGGGCGCGGCGCGGTGGGCGGGGTTCCACGGCGTGGTCCTGTGCCCCGGCGGTCGCGGGTCGACGACGTGTGCTCCGGGTGCGAGGCGGTGCCCGCCGTGGTCATGTCGACGCAGTGCGGGCTGCCACCACCCATCCACGTGCGCTCCGGGCCGCCGCTGCGTTGCCGCCGCGTCGACGTAGGACTGGTCGATCATCAGGTAGACCTCGCGGTCGGTGACGAGCCCATCGAGCATCTCCTCCACGGTTTCGCGCCAGCGCTCCAACCCCACTGGCAGGCCGTCTCTCTGGAAGAACGGCACCATGTACCGGCGCTCGCCGGTGTATTCGGGTAAGTCGACGGTCCCCCGCCTCTGGACCAGACTGTTGATCGTCACTAGATGCCCGCCGCGAGCATGGGGCGCATATCAGCGGCCGCTTCGAGTGTGTCCGCGGTTCTCGCGTGCCGCATCCAACTGCGGCGCAGCTGCGCCCGTACGTCGGCCAGTGACGCGCCCGCCGCGATGAACTGGCCGTCGTCGAAGACGGTGCGCAGCCGCGAATTCGCCTCCTGATCCGCGCTGGCCTGCTGCACGAGCGCCAACGATCCGTCCATCCCCCCGAGCACCGCAAGCCGACCTTTCGCCGAGCGCTTTCCGGCACCAGTGGCGGGATCTTTGAAGATGTCGCGCCCCTGCCCGTCGACCTGCACCCACGTTGCTTTCACCGCCAGCGAGAAGGTGTCGCGGGTGACGAACTGGTATGTGAAGCTGCCGAATCCGAAGACGGGGACCGTCGAGGCATAGCCCTGGCGCATCAGATTCGCCGTAATCGAATCAGCGCGCTCGGTGGTGATCGAGTCGCCGTAGATGGCCCCGACGTGCGGATCCAGCTCTTTGAAACCCGCCGCGTTGGGCCCAGTGGTGCCGAACGTCTCGGCGAGCAGGTTGATAACACCCTTACGCTGCGGGCTGCCCGCAGCGGCGGCCGGATCACCGCACAGGATCAGCTCCGGGTCACCGGAATCCGGGCGGATGACCAGCTTCCCGTCGCGAGCCATGATCTTGTCTTTGAGCTGCGGCAGAAACTCAGTCAGCACCTGGAACAGATCAAACGAATCCGAGACAACCGAGACGATGCCCGTGGGGTACAGGTCCAGCAACCGCTCGAAGGTCGCCAGCTCTCCGTCACGGCCGCCCGCTGTCATCACACTGTGCTCAGTCGCGGGCACCGATCCGCCGATAATCGTGCCCGCCGGCGAACCGGGATAGAACCGGTCGATCCAGCCCAGAGCCGAGAGCGAATCGGTGCCCGTGAAGCTGAGCAGGTGCGCGGCACCGGAAGCTGCCGCTGCTGCCATCCCCGCCATCCCGCGAGCAGAGAAGTCGTGGCCCTGCCAGTCCACAGCTGCGGTGTCGGCACCGCTGGCGATAGCGCGCGCGTCGAGCAGGCAGCGGTTACGCCAGGCGATGGTCGCCGAGGTGATCGGCTGCCACAGTGCGGCGGACATGTCGGTCTCGATGTAGTTGGTGAGCCAGAAGAACCGTTCATCGGTGTTTTCGACGGTCAGGTACGGGATGCCGATCGGGGTGACCGTCCCCTCGGGCAGTGCCCGGAACCGCAGCGGCAGGCGACCGTAGCTGTGCAGCTCCCGGATGTGCTCGGAGCCAACACCGTTGGGGCCGACGATGTCGGTGACGCGCTCTTCGTAGGCGCGGCACACGGCGTCGATGTCCGCGGTGAAGAACCGGTCCCAGCGCTCAGTCAGGTCGAGCAGGTAGGCCTGCAGGCCGAAGAATACGGTCCAGTCGAGGTCAGGGATGCGGCTACTGCGGGCCGTCAGGTTGGAGTAGACGAACTGGGTGCCGGTCGTGTACTGGCGGCGGTGGTCCAACTTGTAGGCATCTGTGTCCATGAGAACAGCCAGTGCAGCGCGGGTTTCGGCGGTGTAGTCGGCCGGGATGTAGGTCATGGTGGGTCTCCTGTTCAGTGAGCCGCGACGGGTGCGGCGAAGTGGGTGAGGGCGTCGAGTACAGCGGGCAGCAGCGGGACTGCGCGCACCTCGGGCGGCAGAGCGGCGGGTTCACTGGGGGCGGTGGTGTCCGCCGCGGTGATCGAGACGTAGTGCGTGGCCAGGTTTTCGCGCCAGCGGCCGGTGAACAGCCCGTGGGTGATCCAGAGGTGCAGCTCGGCTTTCGGTGCCGCCGCGGCGATCACCTGCGCGAGTCCGGCAAAAGTGCCGCCACCGTCGCAGATGTCGTCGACGACAAGGAACCGCCCTGCCCCGATTCCGTCGGGTGCGGTGAAACCGGAGAGCTTGCCGGTGGCGGCGTCGCGTGCCTTCCCTGCGGTCAACAGGGGGACCCCGAGCACCCGGGCCACCGCGCCGGCGCGGTCGACGGCGCCTTTGTCGGGGGCGATCACCGCGTCCCATTCCCAGTGCGCGCCCATCAGTGTGGATCCGCCGATCAGGTCGGCAGCAGTGATGGTGTGCACAGCGGTGTCCCACCCGGTGTGCTCGGCCCATGTCGGTGAGTGCGGGTCGGCGCAGATCACGTGACCGATCCCGGTAGCCGCTGTCAGCCGCGCGGAGACCTGCGCGTCCGCGGTCGGGTCGTGGTCGCCGCGAGCGGAAGGCAGGTATGGCATCACCAGGATCGGCGCCGCGATGCCGCTAACAGCGGCATGGAACGCCACCCACTGTGCCAACGCCGCGTAGTCAAGGGTGCCGCCGGCATTCCAGGCGACCGGAACAGAACCAGCCGGGGCGGGCTGCAGGTGGCGCACCGCGATGTCACCGCCGGGATAGGACTCCACTGCACCCGCTGCGGGGTAGAACTGCCGTGTGTCCCGATTGAATGTGTGGAAACTCAGGCTCATTGCTGCAGCGTATCAGAGATACGGGCATAATTGCCCGTATCTCTGCCGGATCGCCACGATCGCCGGCACTGCACCGACACGGGTGGCGCACCCCGCCCCGCACCCTGATACGGATCAGGAACAATCCACCGGCATGAGTTCCCCCTACGACACTGCCTGGCTAAAACTCCGCCACGTCGGCGCCCATGGCGGAGCGGTGGCACACCGTCCGGAGCTGACAGACCTCGGCCTCGATGATGTGCACAGCGTCTGTGACCGCGTGTGGGCCTACAGCCGGAGCGATTTCGAGCCCGACCCGTTCACCGATCTTCACACCAGCCAGTGGCGCGAGACGTGCGCGCTCGCAGGATCCATGGCGGAATCGCTCATGATTTGCGCAGCGACTTTGGTCGAGGCGTCCTGGCACGCGAAGCTGATAGAGCAGGAACGCGAGCCAGCGGGCATGGCGATCGCGCAGCGATTCCTGGCGGACGCGGTCCTCGACACCGCCGTCAGCATCGGGCATCGCCTCGTGAACTTCGTCGTTCGAGTAGCGCGGACTGACGCTGAGATCCAGGCCGTGCTCGGTGGCATAGCCCGTTTCGAGCAGCTCGGTCCCACCTACCAGCCTTTTGTCACTGACGATGAAAAGGCGTGGCTCTCCATCAGCGAGAAGACGCTGGCCTCCCTCCGGTCGAACCTGCCGGCTATTCACCGACCAGCTGTTGACCGGCTTGATCGGCTGCGGACGTCACCGGAATGGTCTGCTGTGATGGACATCCGCGGCGAGAACGCCCACCGTTGGCGCAAAGAGCACGAGGCCGTGCGCGGCGTTGATGCGCAGTCAGGATTCGCGGAGAACACGTACGACCACGCCGGCAATCCCAACGGGATTCGAGTCTCGGCGACGGCGCGCCGCCATGTGGCTGGCGACGGCCTGACCGCGCGCACCACAGACGTGGCCCTTCGCGCCATACCAGTAATCGCCGCTGCTGTGGACGAGACTGTCGCTGAGACGGCACAGAACCTCCATGCGCTCACCGGCGGCCGGATGGAGTTGCGCATCGACCCCCAGGGGAGGAGCCGAGAAATTCGTCGGCTGATGTAACCCGCCCGGGCCCGTGCGCGCCGCAGGCATCGATCGCCGTTGCCCCGCCGAATACTCCGCGCGGTGTCCATCCCCACAGTTATGCCCCAGCAGCCCGCACTCCTGCGGTATCCGGGGGCGAAATGGACGCTAGCGCCGCGCATCGTGGCGGAGTTCGGCCAGCACAGCCACTACGTCGAGCCCTATTTCGGGTCTGGAGCGGTGTTCTTCACCAAGCCACCGTCGCTACACGAGGTTTTGAACGACATCGATGGGGAGGTGGTCAATTTCTGGCGAGTTCTGCGCGAACACACCGAGGATCTGTGCTGGGCACTGGAGACCACGCCGTGGTCGCGCACCGAGTACGAGGCCTCCACTGCGGCCGCTGATGATCCGGTAGAAGCAGCGCGGCGGTTCGCGGTGCGGACCTGGCAGGCCCATGCCGCTGTCCGCTCGAAGGTGACCGGATGGCGCAACCGCGGTCCGGCGCAGGCTCGGGCAGGGATGTCGCAGCGATGGCGCAAGGTTCCCGCGCAGCTGCAGGCCGTCGCTGCTCGCCTGGCCGACGCTGAGATCGAGAACCGTGACGCGCTGGAGGTCATCGAGCGGTTCAACCGCCCTGATGTGCTGCTTTACGTCGACCCGCCATACCTGCGCCAGACACGCACCGCGAAGCTCTATGCCCACGAAACCGACAACGCCCATCACGAGCAGCTGTTGGCGCAGCTGCGAGAGCATCGCGGCGCCGTCATCCTCAGCGGGTACGCGAGCACCCTGTACGACACTGCGCTCGGAGATTGGGAGCGGATCACGCTGCGGGCGCCGAAAGTCGAGAAGGCCGCGGCTCGCGACGAGGTGCTGTGGGTGAAACGAAGCTGAGCATTCGCGCCGCGTTCCCCAGCCGGGTCACCGGGCCGACAACCTGCCGCCATGGCCATCGATCACGACTCTGCTTCCGCCGACCTCCTGCCCGGCTGGGAACCCGTTCAGTCCGCTCTGAACTACACCAATGGTCGACCACATTCCGACACGGAACTCACACGCCGCGTGTGCGCCCACAGGGAGTATGTGCTCGACGAGAGCGGCCGTGTCCGGACCGGATCAGGAGAGTTTGTCGCTGAATCCATCACACTCCTGGCGGAGGCGCTGAGCGCCGCCGGGGTGCTTCGAAACTGGGGGCTGCGCCGCGTCATCGAGTGGTCAGTCTTCGATGAGCGTTCCGCGTTGTTTCTGCCGGTGGGGATGGACGCTCCGCACGTCCCGCATGAGGACTGTCGCGGGCGCTGCCGTTGCCGCGACGGACACACTGACTGACCCGAACGCGCCGCGCACCCGCCGCTGCGGCACCCGCTGTCACTGTCTCGCTCCGACACCCGAAACGAGGAGTAGACGAATGGTCGATGTGTTCACGCTGAAAGTCGGCGACAGAATCCGTGAGATCGGTAAGGAGCATGTGCTCACCGTGTCGCGGATCGACCCACCGGGGTCGGCTGGCCGGGCGCACCGCCATGGTCCGAGCATCAGCGCCCACATCCGACCGGGCGGCTACGGAACCTCGTTCGACGCCGAGACCGCGGACCGTTTCGAGAACGCCTGATGTCGCACCCGACCTACGACGAGGCGCTGACCTCACTGCGACGCATCGGGGCCGCGCACGCTGACACCGCCGGTCAGATCGCAGGACTGTGCTCCTCGACCCTGCAAATCACGTGCGGGGCACTGTCGCCCAAGCTGGTCTACGAAGGGGCGATGAAGCGGGGGCTCACCGCCAAAGAGTTCAGCGCGATGATGTCGACCGACCCGCACGCCGTGTCCGAGTTGCAGTGGCTGTGAGCGCCACGGGTCGTGTCACGCCCCCTTGCTTGGCTGACCTGACCCACGGACAAACACCCGCGGTGCATGACCACCAGCCGGTGAGGCCCACGGTGATTCACCGGCTGGTGCGCGCGTCAGTGCCCCGGTGCAGTCGCCCTGCATGGTGCACCGGCGCGGTTCATCGTCCGGTTGCCCTGGTGCATCGGGGCAACCGGGGCGAGTCAGACGGAACAGTCCTGATTCACTTCCCGCGCGGCGCGGATGATGCGCTGCACCGTGCTGTAAGACAGACCGACCTCCGCAGCCACCGGCCGGCTCGATGCACCAGAGGCTGCGCGCACCAGCACCAGGTGCACCGCTTCCAGTGGTGCAGTGGTGCGCCCCATCTCGATCAACTGATGCGCGATCTGCAGAGCCCCGTCAGCACCCAGAATCGCCGCGTCGACCGATTCATCAGTAGCTGACGCGCGCACCATCTGCGGTGCACCGGGTGAATCACCGCTGGTCAGCGTGGTTGCACCGCGCGTCGATGCCGACTTTCCGTGGTGCATGGCTGGCGCCGGTGCACCAGCTGATGCGCCACCAGGCAGCTGTGCCGGCGCACCCGGTGCAGCCAGTGACGCACCGTTGACACCCGCGGGGGCGCCCAGCGCAGCTGGACTTGGTTCACCGGTGCGCACCGCCGATGCATGGATCGACTCCTGTGCGTCGCGGTGCGCGTCATCGGCCTGCACCGGTGCAAGGGTCGGTTCATCGGTGCGAGCGAGCACCACCAGACCCAACGTCGCCACCGCGATAAGCCCGTCGAGAATCAGTGGGAAGAGCGCTGCATCGGCGCGGCTGTATCCGTACTGCACCGCCAGTGCGCGCTGCGCCTCGAAGCTGAGTCGGAAGGCCGCGGTGGTGATCGCGGCGACCGCAGCCAGGAAGCACCAGTAGACGATTCCTCGGGTGGTGATGCGCGACCACATGCCCGTGAGGTGGGTCAGACTCAGCAGCGCCAACGGCGGCAGCGCCGCGGCGATCACCGGTCCGCCGGCCTGGAGCACGCCGCGATGCGTCGCGGCCTGGGCGATGTTGCCGGAGATGCTCGCCACCGTGGCGAACACCAGGATCGTCCACAACAGTCGCTTAGTTCTGCGGCGGTGGGACACCTCGGGGTCCATCACGCTGCTCCTCTCCCGCCGGCGGTGCCGACTCACGTTGGGACCAAAGTTGCACACCAGTGAGGCAGAGTCAGGCACACGCGCCGACCTGTCACGTCCTTCACCGTGTCGGCCCAGGAATGCTCATTGGAGCGCGTCACGGGAGGGTGCCGCGGTGCCCGCTCTGTCCGCGTGTCCCCGCGCCGCCGACGTCCGGGCGGCGGGTCTCACCGCATCCTGTGCACTCCCCGACGGAAACCGACCAGGAGTGCAGCAGTGGGCGAACGCTACGAACGCAACGACATCCCCGACCTGTCAGCGATAGGCGGACAGTGGGACCCGCGAGAGCCCCGCAACCACGGTGGCGACTACGTAGTGCCGGGCAGATTGGTCGCCGTGCTGCCTGGCCGGAACTGGCCCAACACTCCCGAGCAATGCACGGCTGGGCACCTCGACACAGAATGGATCCACGACGGGCAAGTGCTGCTGTGCACCGGCTGCGGCATCGACGCGACCTGATCGTGAGCCATGCCCGGTGCGACAACTGCCAGTTCAGTTGCGACGAAACGCAGCTTAACGACGTCCGCGACCACAGCTTGCGTGTCGATACTGACGGACCCGAGCCGGCCGGCGAGTGCCCGCGGTGCGGCGCCCTGGCCTACACCGACTGATGGCTCCCGGTCGGTGCGGACCCGGCAGCTGCGGGTTCTGGAACCCCGCGGTGAGTCCGCAGGTCCGTGCGTCGTCAGGTTTGAGCCCTAACCGATGACATGGGCAGCGGCCCATGCGCCGTCGCGGGTGCGGGCTTCGCACACCGCGCCGGTCTCGTCGAAGCCGAGAAACAGCAGCCCCGCTTGATCATTCTCATCTGCTGCGATGACGCTGCTGCGGCGGCCGTCACCGGTGACAGCCGAATCGTCAAGCACGGTGTAGATGCATCCGAGGTGCGCAATTCGGGAACCCGCCAGCCCGATCTTCCGTGGCGGCGGCGGAGGCGGAGGCGGGGGTTGCGCCGCGGCGGGGACAGATGCCGGCGCGGTCCTCGCGCGCTTGATCAGCCATCCGGAGGCACCGAGTGCCACGGCTATGAACGGGGCGGCCTTGCCCCACGAGTCACGGTCGCCATCGACGAGCTTCTGCACAAATGACTGATTCTCGTGGCGCTCGTACTTCGCACGCTGCGACCGGCACAGCTGCGAAGCGGCGTCCGTCGCCCCGCTGATGGCGTAGCACTGCGGGTCTTTCGGCGACGGCGTACAGCCGGCGAGGCACACCAGCGCCGCTCCCGCAGCGATCACAGCTGCGATCCGCAGCGGTAGCCGCACGGTGCTCATGACCGCGAACGCTACCGCGACCTGTCCACGTCAGCCGCAGGGGTGTCACGTCCCGACCGGCTCCGAATCAGGCAACGACGATGTGCGCAGCTGCCCACGGCTCAGCGCCGGTGGCCGCCTCGAAGATGCGGCCGTTGGTGTCGAACCCGACGAACAGCAGTCCGACCCGGCCGTGTGCGTCGAGGGCTGTCACCGCGGCCCGCCCTCCGAAGCGACGTGCCGGATCCATTGCTGGCGCGCTGTCATCGAGCACGGTGAACTGTTCGCCTCGCAGCGTGACGTGTGTGCCAACCAGGGGCCGCAGCGGGCGCGGCGCGGGGCCGTCGTCGGTGTCCGCATACCCGGCCGTGGGATACCGCTCATCGCCACTGCTGCCGTGGCGCCCGGCGATCAGACCGAAGATGCCGACACCCAGCAGAGCTGCGCCGAACAGCGTTTTGGTCGCGGCGATCCACTCGTCGCGGTCACCGTCGAGCAGCTTCTGCGCCGTCGAGCGGTTCATGGCCTCGGCGTAATCGGCATGTGCGAGCCGGCACGGTAGCTCGGCGTAGTCCGCGATACCGGGTGTGGGCTCGCACATCGGCCGCTGGGGCGCGGACGTGCAGCCTGACAGGCACAGCACGACGAACCCTGCACCGACCGCGGCGGTCAACCGCGCCAAGAGCGGCCTCGTTGCGTTCATGGCGGCGAACGGTACCCATCAACTACGCCGACGACCGATGCCGACGCGGGTGCTCAGCGGAACTCGCACAGGTGGGTGAGCCGGATCTGCTCGGTGTTCCACACGACCATCTCGTTGTTGCGCACCCCGCAGTGGCCGCCGCGGACGAACAGCGAGTCGAACCCGCGGCCCTTGTCGTCCTTACCCGTACGCGAGCGGGACACCAACGCAGAGCCGGAAAGGGTGGTTTCAGAGCGGCATTCGCGCCCCATCACCACATCGGCCAGGAACATCATCGGGTGTCCGGCTCCTGCGCGGCTGCGCTGCCCGGGAGCGCAGCCGATCGCGTAGTTCAGACTTTTGGTCGACTGGTCCGAGAAGTAGACGCCGTCACCGAACATGCGACCGGTGGTGTTGTAGGCGCCGGCAGTCGAGGGCGGGCAGATCAGGCCGGTACGCAGGATGGAGAGCACGTTTCCGGCGGTGGTGCCGTGCCAGAGGATGCGGCTGTGCTTGAGCGCGGCCTTACGTGCATCCCAGGCCGGTTTCTGCTCATCGCGCAGTTCCCACACCCGGTGCAGCGTCAGCCGGTTGGCATCGTGCATGGCGTTGCGTGACTTCTCGAAGCGCGCGGCGATCTCGGCGAAACCGGGTTCGCCCTGCTTGATCTCGACCATGCTGTGCCGGAAATGAATCGGCTGCGCGTCGGCGGCTGTATTCGTGGTGGTCGCCGACATGGTGACTGCGGACTCAAGGGCGTCGAGCAGGTCATCCTGGTCGCGGCACCAGCTGCGTGCGACCCAGTCTGTGGCCCGCACGCTGGCGATCTTCTGCGGGATGAGCGTCAGATAGCTCTCCACGGCTGGGCGGTCGTAACCCTTGCGCAGGGTGGCCAGTTCGCGCCGGGCGCGGGCGATCTGGGCCAGCGAGACGGGTCCGAGCGCGGTGGTCACTGCACCGGTGTCGGACACCGCGATCCGGCCGCCGGTGGCGGTGTCGATGGCGTGGCGGTTGGCGCCGATCAGGTGGGAGACCAGATCTGCCGACCCACCCGCCACTCCGAGCAGCGCAGCTGTCACCAGCTTGTGCAGGTCAGGGCGGTTGGTGGGAGCAGCTGTACCGGCGCGATCGCTGGTGCCGAACTCGACGTAGCCTTTGGCCAACTTCTCGTTCCGCTTAGCGGTGAAGCTGTGGTGGCCGGGGTAGACCCGAGACTGGGCTCCAGCACCGACGCGCCCCCATCGAGCCAACGTGTTGCCATCGGGCAGCTTGGACAGCTCGTAGAACTTGTTGTGGTTGACCCGGGCATCGACCTGAATGAGCATCACTGTTTCCAGTGCGTTTGCCGGTGCTGGGGTGGTCATTTCAGCGGTCTCCTTGCTGCCGTCTATTCTCTATTTTAGAGAATACAACAGGGGGTGACAACCTCCATCGACGCCCGCTGGGGACCGGAATTGCTCACATCACAACATCATTCGGAACACGGCAATCGAACGGGTGGGCGCGACGCCCACTACCCCGTCGCGTCAACCGACAGGAAGACCCACTCGCGCGCCGGTCAGCTCCAGCACATCCTCGAGCGCCGACGCAGCGGAACGGATCAGCTCTGCGCGCGTATCAGTGGGGCCGTCGCTTCTCGCCAGGGCATCGATACGCCCTTTCGTCTCCTGCACTGCTATCCCCGCCAACCGCAGCGCAGCGGCAGTGTTGGCCCCGCCCACCTTCGCCACTGGCCGGACGCTGCGGGCGTGCAACCACTCCTGCACATCGGCGTCCAATACCGCCAGCACGCCGGTCGCGGCACCGTTGCGCGGAGCGTCGGCGTTCTTGGCGTCGAGCAGCTCGGCCAACTCGATCAGCCGGCGGCCATCGGCCACCGGCCAGTTGCCGTCTATCACCTCTCCCACTCCGGCCGGTTGAGCCGGATCAGGAGAGACAACCGCGAGCCCCGGAAGCACGGCGGCGCCAGGCACATGCGCTTCGCCCGCGCAGCCTGTGAGGCATACCAGAACCGCGGCGATCGCCCATCCCGTGCACGTCGCCTGCCATCGGCTGCTCATCACGCAAACCCCCCGGAGTGTTCGTTCCTCAGAAATTTCGGGACGTAGGCCACCACGTAACCGCGGCGTGTAGCTGGTCCGCCTGGGCGCCACACGCTGCGGGTCCGGTCAGCAGCGGAGGTGAAGCGTAGACCGGACCCGCGACAGGCCGATGCTAGAACGTGAAGTCATAGAACTCATCACGGGCGCCAATCATGAGCACAGCACCTTTGCGCATCGGTTCGCCTTTACGCGCCCAATTACCGTTGCGGC
Organism: Mycolicibacterium austroafricanum; assembly: GCF_000612725.1. Classification (GTDB taxonomy): domain Bacteria; phylum Actinomycetota; class Actinomycetes; order Mycobacteriales; family Mycobacteriaceae; genus Mycobacterium; species Mycobacterium austroafricanum. Next base: position 97,334 of record NZ_HG964460.1, on the reverse strand, counting down.
GCAGCGTGTAGATGTCGATCCGCGCGTCAGGATCGGGGGTGTATTCGTAGCGCTGGCCGCCGTCGGTCGGACCGCCACCGTCCACTCGGCGGGCGAGGTCGCGCTGGACGCCCACCTCCTGGCCGTCCCCTGATACCGACACCACCGTTGCGGCATGGCGATCGGTCCAGCTCAGCATCGTCGCTCCGATGCCGACTTCGGGGCGATGACTGCGCGAACCAGCGGCGACCAGGTTACTCAGGCTTCCGAACTGCAAACTTACTCCTCCGTAGGATTCTCTATTTTAGAGACTGTCATACCGGCGAGCGGCACACAACACGCCGAAGAGCGCCGCACCGCTGAGCAACGTTGACGCCGACCCTCCGCGCTACCGTGCGCCGGAGGGGACCGTTCCCCGCCTACATCACCTCACCGACGGAGGAGAAGCCCATGTGCCGCATCGGAGGCCGCCGCTGCCCACGACACCGTTCCGCCCAGCGTGACCGTGAACGCCGAGTCGCCATGCGGACCTACCGCGCCGATGTCAGCGCTGCTGCTGCTGAAGTAGCTGGACCACACACGCTCGAAGTGATTGCCACGGCGCCCACCTCGGCGCTGGCCGCTTTGGCCACCGAACTGGGGCTGAACCCGCACACCATCTCCACTGTCCCCCGCGGCCCGTGTGAATCACGACATCGCCACGACACTGCGCGCGTTCACCGCCGCGCGAAACGCCGACCTCGCCGAATCCGCTGCGGCCGCGGCTGCTGCTGTCACGTCCTCGACTACGGGGAGTTTGCCACTGCGGGTGCCGGCCCCCGGACAGGAGCCGTCGGTCGCCGTGCTGGCCAAGGTCGGGCTGGACACGTTCGCCGCACCCAACCTAGCCGCCCAGATCAACAGCGCCGGCGGACCGCATGCCAGCGCAGCTGAACTCGATACCGTCGACGCCGATATTCGCGAGAAGCGCCAGCGCTATGTCGACCTGTGCGTCGCCGCGGCCCGTGCTCAGCGCCGCGATGTCGACCCCGACGAGCTGCAGAGCTGGCGCGACCACGAGGCGGCCGCGCTCGCCGAAGCCGAAGGCCCGGGCCAGTCAACATCGCAGTCAACCTCGCGCTCAAAGTCACGCTCAAAACCCCGATCACATGTCGACTTCCGCACCGTCGACGGCGATGAACTCTCCCTGCCACTGAGCAACGTGCGTGAGGTAACCGCCGCCTACGGCCGTCTGACAGGCACCACCGACATCGGAGCGACCCACTTCGCCGACCCGGACGCCGCCGATACTGCAACGGCTTTCGCCGCTCACCTCGGAAACTGCTACACCCCCGCCGAGGCGATCGGCGCCGACAACTGGAACAGCTATCTCACTCGCGCCAAAGGGGACATCGAAACAGCACGTCACGCGGTCGCTGAGGATGCTCTCGAACTGTCGGAATCCGCCGCGCTGAGCTATCTCACCCGGCTTCCCAGTGATGATCCGAAACATCGCCCACTTGAGTACCGCAACTCCCGCGGCCTGGACAAGGTGTGTTCCCCTGATCTGGCACACCGCATCGAGGTGGTCGCCAACGGCTGGATGGCCGACACCGGCGCGGCGTGGGCGGAGTTGCCGGCCGCAGACCCCGGGCCCCGCCGGATTCTGATGGACACACTGCTCGAACCGCGCCACATCATCACCGGCGACCCGTTCGATCACTACGACCTTCCCGCAGGCGTCCCCGGATCGGGCGGCGTCTACGGCCCCGAACAAGGTGCCGTCGAAGAGATTTCACGCGGGGTGCGCGAGCTGCGCAACAGCTCTGCACCGGTCGCCGAGGCCGTCGCCGATGCCATCTGCGAAGCCGCTCACCGCACGCGGGAGTTGCCGTCCGGGACGCTGGCCCAGCGCACCGAGCGGCAGTGGCGGCTGGTGGAGCTGGCCGAGGCCGCCGAGCGGATGGCACTGGACCCGGACAACATCAAAGACGTGACAGTGGTGCCGTTCGATGACCCCAACCAGATGGCGCTCTTCGATGGCGACGCCCAGGGCGCGGCATGACCGGCGTGTCCTCGCGGCGCAGGCTGCCCGGCACCAGCACGACTGGCATGGTGCCCACCACCGCTGACACACGTTGACTGGGAAGGACTACCGCAGGTGAGCTACACCGCCTCCGACATCACCGAACTCGACGACGTACAGCACACGCGGCTGCGCCCGGCGGTGAACCTCGGCCTCGACGCCCTCAACACCGCGCTGCGCGAGCTGGTCGACAACGCCATCGAAGAGGTCTCCGTGCCGAGCCACGGTGGATCCACCGTGGCAATCACGCTGCACGCTGACGGCTCGGTGACCGTCGCCGATGACGGTCGCGGACTGCCTGTCGATTCCGACCCGGTCACAGGCAAGAACGGCATCGTCAAGACCCTCGGCACCGCGCGGGCCGGCGGCAAGTTCTCTGCTCACGCTGACGCGGCGGCCACCGGCGCTGGTCTCAATGGCATCGGTGCCGCCGCGGCGGTGTTCATCTCCAAGCGCGCGGATGTGACCGTCCACCGCGACGGGAAGGTGTATCTGCAGAGCTTCGGCGACGGCTACCCCGGAGTGTTTTCGGGCACCGGGTTCGACCCGGACGCCGATTTCCTGCGTGTCGACACCCAGAAGTTGCGCGGCAGCGGAACCTCGGAACGCACCGGCCACGGCACCGCGGTGCGCATCCTGTTCGACCCGGCGGTCGCACCGGACTGCTCCATCGACATCGCCGAGGTGTTGTTGCGGGCCCACGCCGCGGCGCGCATGTCCCCCGGTGTGCGCTTGCGCGTCCTCGATGAAGGCTGGCCGCTGGGCGTGATTCCGCAGGCGCTCGTCGCACCATTCGATGGTCCGTGGGGCACCGATGCGCTGCTGGACCTCATGTGCACCGCGTCGGGCGGCGTGCGGCCCGATCCCCGCATGACGATCGAGGGACGCGGCGACTATACGACCGGACGCGGGTCGACACCGTTCCGGTGGTCGTTGACCGCCGGTCCCGCCGAGCCGCCCGTCGTGTCCGCCTTCTGCAACACCGTGCGCACCGCCAACGGCGGCTCACACCTGTCAGCAGCGGTGAAGGGAATCTCCGAAGGGCTGGCCGACCGCGCGTCGCGCATACGCGACCTCGGTCTGGCCAAAGGCGAAGACGGCCCCGAGGCGCAGGATTTCGTCGCGGTCACATCACTGGCCGTGGACACCCGTGCCCCCGACGTGGCCTGGGATTCGCAGGCCAAGACTGCCGTTTCGTCGCGCTCGCTGAATCTGGCCATGGCGCCCGATGTCGCCCGCGCCGTAGCGGTGTGGGCGGCCAATCCCGCCAACATGCCGGCCATCACCGTGTGGGCGAAGATGGCACTGGAGGTCGCCCGCGCACGCCGCAGCGCCGAAGGCGCAAAGGCCCGATCCCGAGCCGCATCGAAAGCCAAAGGGCTGGGCACCAACCTCTCATTGCCGGCCAAGCTGCTACCCAGCCGCGAAAGCGGTCGCGGCAGCGGCGCCGAACTGTTCATCTGCGAGGGCGACTCCGCACTCGGCACCGTCAAAGCTGCGCGTGACGCCACGTTCCAGGCGGCGTTCCCGTTGAAAGGCAAGCCGCCCAACACGTTCGGCTGGACCTCGGCCAAGGCGCGCACCAAGGACGAGTTCGACGCGATCGAGCGAATTCTCGGCTGCGGGGTGCGTGATCGCTGTGATCCCGAGGAATGCCGCTATGACCGCATCCTGTTCGCCTCCGACGCCGATCCCGACGGCGGCAACATCAACTCCAGCTTGATCTCGATGTTCCTGGACTTCTACCGGCCACTGGTGGCCGCCGGCATGGTGTATGTGACGATGCCGCCGCTGTTCGTGGTCTCCGACGGCACCCGCCGCATCTACTGCCAGGACGAAGCCGAACGTGATGAAGCCGTGGCCACACTGCGCACAACGTCGAGGGGCAAAGTCGAAGTGCAGCGCAACAAAGGCCTGGGCGAGATGAACGCAGACGACTTCTGGAACACCGTGCTGGACCCCACACAGCGCAGCGTCATCCGCATCCACCCCGACGCCACGGCTGCCGACCTGCACCACGTGCTGTTCGGAGGGCCGCCGGAAGGCCGCCGCGACTGGATGGCAGCAGCAGCGGCCCGGATCGACACCGCCGCACTGGATCTCGACTAAGGAGCCGTCACACCCGTGAGCACCACACTTGAGCAGAACCCGGATCTGGTCCACGACCAGTCCGCCGAGGACTACTGGAACCGCTACCAGCTCAGTTTCGCGCTGTACAGCGTCAGCGACCGCGCGATCCCCTCGGCCTACGACGGCCTCAAGCCTGGCCAGCGCCGACTGCTGTACCAGATGTACTCCTCGAACCTGTTGCCCGGAAACAAGCCTCAGAAGTCATCGAAAGTCTGCTCCGCGGTCACCGGCAACCTTCACCCGCATGGCGGTGCGGCGATGTACGGCGCAGCGGCGCTGCTGGCCGCAGAGTTTCAGCGCGTCAAGATCATCGACGGACAGGGCGCATTCCCGCGCATTCAGGGCGACATTCCCGCGGCCGACCGCTACACGGAGATGCGGCTGTCAGCCGCCGGCGCGGCACTGACTGCGGAATTGTCCGACCATGCGGTGCCGATGGTGTCGACGTTCGACGGCGAATGGACCGAACCCGTCGTCCTGCCGGCGCGTTTCCCGGTGCTGCTGTGCAACGGCGCGGTAGGCATTGCCGAAGGCTGGGCGACCAAGGTTCCGGCACACAATCCGCGGCAGGTGATGGCCGCGTGCCGGGCACTGCTGGCCGACCCGGACCTCTCCGATGACGCGCTGATGGAACTGCTGCCGGGCCCCGACTGGGGCTGCGGAGCCTCGGTGATCGGCTCGACTGGCCTGCGGGAGTACGTGACCACTGGGCGCGGCTCATTCACCGTGCGTGGATCCCTGACCGTGGAGGGCCGCAATGTGGTGATCACCGAACTGCCACCAGGCGTGGCCAGTTCCACCGTGCAGGAACGTATCCGCGCACTCGTCGACAGCGGCGAGCTGCCCGGCGTGGCGGACCTGTCGGATCTGACCGATCGGCGCAACGGCCTGCGGATCGTCGTCAGCGCCAAGCGGGGCCATGACCCGGCCGACGTGGCGACTGCGCTGCTGTCACTGACACCGCTGGAGTCGACGTTCGCCGCGAGCCTGGTCGCGCTCGACGAGAACCGGGTGCCGCGGTGGTGGTCCGTGCGCGAGCTGGTGGGGTCATTCCTGTCGCTGCGCGACTCGGTGGTGGTGCGTCGTAGCGAGCACCGCCTGGAGAAGGTCGCCGCGCGCCGGCATGTATTAGCTGGCCTGCTGTCGGTGCACGTCGACATCGACGCGGCTGTGGCGGTCATCCGCGGATCCGACACTGTCGATGCCGCTCGCGACGGGCTGTGCGCGCGGTTCGGCATCGATTCCGGACAGGCCGATCACGTGCTGGCGATGCAGTTGCGGCGCCTGACCAGACTCGACGTGCTGGAGTTGCAGACCGAGGCCGACCGGCTCGCGGCTGAGGCGGCGCGGTTGGAGCTGCTGGTGTCCTCGCCGGTGGAGCGTCGCGCCGTCATCGACGCTGAACTCGTCGAGACCGCGAAGTTGTTCGATGGGCCTGAGTTCGATCGCCGTACCCGTCTCGAGTTCGACGCGGTGCCGGTCTCGGGTCACGGTGGCGACGAGGACGGTCCCCGCGAACGCAAGCTCAACCCGAACTGGCGTCTCGATGACCGAGGTGTCTTCTCCGACAGCCACGGCGATCTTCTCAGCGGTGGCGCCGGGTGGGCCGTGTGGTCAGATGGCCGAGTCAAGTTCACGACGGGCGCGGGCCTGCCGACCAAGATCCGCGACATGCCGGTGGCCCCGGACATCACCGGGCTGCTGTGCTCGGGGGTGCTGCCCGAGGGGGTGCATCTGGCGCTGGTCACCCGGTACGGCAAGGTGCTGCGGATTGACCCGGGGACGGTGAATTCCCAGGGTGCAGCAGGTAATGGCGTGGCGGGGGTGCGTTTGAGCGCCACTGACGCCGACGACGCGGTGATCGCCGCACTGCCGATCCGCGACTCGGCTGACGCGGCGCTGCTGTCGACTTCGGAGAAGGGCTGGAAAGTCACTGCGTGCACTGACATCCCGGTGAAAGGCCGCGGCGGGGGCGGAGTGGGCTTCCATCCGTTCGTCTCCGGGGAAAAGACCTTGGTCTCGGTGCAGGTTTCGGCCGCCGGGTTCGTCCGCGATGGAAAGGCGGTACGCGCCCAGCCCCGCGCCAAGGCGACCGTGAAGGGAGTCCCTACCGGTGTCGAACCCGCGAACTGACGAGTATCTCCGCGGGAGAGGGACGTGACACGCGCAGGTAGCGGCGGCCGCATTCGCCCGATTCTCGGTCCTCGCCGGGGATTGGCCGCCGCGGCTCTCTCGATGGCGGTGCTGCTGGCCGCCGCCTCGACGGCGCACGCGGAGTCGACGATCGCCGCGCTCACCGATGAGGCGTTCGCGTTGCAGGCCGCCGGCGACTCGATCGGCGCCCAGGCCGCCGTAGACCAGCTTCCGGTAGAGCATGCACGCCGCACCGCCGCGGTGATGGGTGATGTCGCGCAAGCGCTGAGCTTCCCGCTCACCGACCAGGTTCCGGTGGGCATCGCGCCCGGGTCCGTGGTCGTCGTGCTCGGGTTCGGACTGCTCGATGACGGCGGTCTGCGCCCCATCTTGGTCGAGCGACTGGAGAAAGGTCTGGCAGTCGCCGCCGCTTACCCGCACATGCCGGTGGTGGTCTCCGGCGGCAATCCCCGCGGTGGGCGGACCGAGGCCGAAGCGATGGCAGCCTGGCTCATCGACCGCGGCCTAGATCCTCTACGGATACACCAGGAGTCGACCTCGGTGTCCACGGCCACGAACGCACTCCAGACCGCCGAGCTACTTCGCATCGCCGGTCTGGGCCCCGGTGCGGTGCTGGTCACCTCGTCGAATCACCTACGCCGTTCGGTCGCGGATTTTCTCACCGCGGGGATCACGCTGCAGGCGGTGCTGGCTGCTGATGGCGCTGCCCATGGCCCGCCGAGCCCGCAGGAGCTGTCGGGAATCTACGCGGATGCCCGTTCGGTGGCGGGGATCTAGCACCCGGTTCGCACCTGTCGGCTCGTCACGCTATTCTCTATTTTAGAGATTGAGGAGTCTGGATGTTCACGGATCGAACTCGTCTCGCCGTATCCGGCGACCTGAGCACCAACGGCGTCCGTACAGACTTGGGCGCAGTGACCACCGACGCGCGGTTCCACCCGCAGAAGCCGTACCGCAACGGAATCGTCGTCTACGCCAAGTCCGTCTGGGGCGGGAACGGTTTCGGCAACGACATCGCGCGTGTGGCCGTGCGAGACGGCAAGGTTGTCGCGGTCTACGAGTCAGCATTGACCCACCAGATCGCTCGGGTGGCCGGACAGGGAGACATCATCTCCGACGGACAGTTCTACGGCCACGGCGCCAACCGCCGCTGGTTTGTGACTACCACGGCCCTAAACAAGTGGATCGCCAGGGTGAAAGGACTCTGACATGGACGCACAGACCTGGATTCTGGAGATCCACCACCGCCACGGCAGCGACATCTCGGCGCACACCAGCGAAGCGCGCGCACAGGCCACGCTGACGGCCTATGTGGACCAGTGGTGGGCCGAAGTCGCCGGCGGCGAGTACGACGGTGACGGCCACACGCTCGTCGTTCCTGCTGACCCGCCGGCCGACGCGGACAAAGCAGTGGCGATCTACTTCGCGGCACATCCCAGTGAGTGGTTCGACATGCACGAGAGCGTGCTTGTCGGATGAACCCGCCTTGCCGCCGATGCGGACATCTGGGCAGGTGCCGAATGTGCCTGGCAGATCCTGAATTCAAGTTCGACTCCGTCTCCGACCCGGCCGACGACCACCCCGCCGAGAGGCGGTAAACATGTCCAGCCCGTTCTACGACGAAGCCGCATTCGACGCGGCGTGGCACCGGGGAGTCCAGCTCGCCGGACCCCGGTACTTCTACGCCTCACACCACAGCGACGAGCGCACGTCGAAGTGGAACTTCTGTCCGAACTTCGACCGCATCAGCGACGCCCTGGGCGTGCTGTCGACCGGCGAGGCGGTGTTCCTGGCCGCCATGTACAGCTTCTACAACGCCGACGACGGTGCCGTGATGCTGACACGGCTGGGCGCCGGCAGTGCGGGCGCGGTGGCAGCCGCACTCGACGAGCAGCGCCGACGCGTCATCGCGGACCTGACCGTGTCCTACGCGGGGTGGTGAACATGACTGTCGCCGTGCGGCTGTCCAATGACAAGACCCTGGTTCCGGTGCGGCTCGCCGCCGGTGAGTCCGTTCGGGAGTCGGCCACCGTGCACGCCGCGAGCGGCTTCGTAGTGCTGGAGGCCGGGACTACAGGCTTCACCGTGGCCGGCCCGGCACGCACCGAGACGACGCGGACCCTGTTGCGCTTCGAGCGCATCGCTGCTGTCGTCGAACTGCCCGCCATCGTTGGCACCGAGCAGCAGATGGCCCGACTGCGGGCCCGATGGGAGAACGTCGATGCGTTCTACCGCCGAGTCGAGGACAGCAACCGCACCACGCACACCCCGGAAACGGTCTATGACCTGGCGCAGATGCGCATCCTCGGCGTCGACACCGACGACATCCCGGCAACCGCTGCGGGATGGACGCCGGCCCCGGACTACCTCGGCATCCTGTCCCCGCTGTCGGCCCTGGTCCCCGGAACGCTCAGTGGCGTACCGGATCTGGTCGCTGGCCAACTCGACATTCCCGGTGTCCGCGTGCAGGTGCGCAAACCCACGTGGAGTGCCACGGAGACCACCCTGATCGCTGACTTCTCGGTCCCTTTCGCCGATGCGCGCACGAAGCTGGTGAAGAAAGATCCGCTCAACAACCGGCGCAACGCCAAGCGCATCCCGGTTCCCGACACGAAGTATGTGCAGCTGTCCGAGCAGGTTCCGGTGGTGCTGACCGCGCAAACACTGGCCCAGGCCCACGAGCAGGTCGAGCAGATCGTCCAGAACATCCGAGCCCGCATCGCTGAGCCGGCAGCCGTGTGCAACCACTGCGCAGGCGCGGGACTGGTCCTCGCCAATGGCGTGCGGGAGAGACACTGATGGTCACCCTCGCGCAGGCCCGCCGCTTCATCGCCGAGCACGGCGTGTGGCTCAACGCGATCGGTGACACCACCGGGGGCTGGACAGCGGTGGCCCGCGAATACACCACCTTCAAGCACAGCAACGTGTACTTCACGATCACCGTCGTCGACCCCGACGGCGGGCTGTGGCAGTACCTGATCGGTGAATCCACCTACGACGGAGTCGAAGTCAGTGGTGACCCTTACCCTGTCACCGCCGTGACCCAGAGCAAGACCGTAGTCACCTTCACACCCCGCCTCGTCCCCCGGACCCAGGAGAGCACATGACCGACCGCATCGGATTCACCGGCACCCGCACTGGGATGTCAGCTGCGCAGCACGCCTGGCTGCCTTCGGTCTTCCCGCCGGGCACACCGCTGCATCACGGCGGGTGTGTCGGCGCGGACGCGCAGATGCACGTGTTCGCATTTGAGCGGGCTCCAGACACTGACGCCGTGACGGTACATCCGCCGATCAATCCGCGCCTGCGCATGCCGTATGACCCGCGGGCGCTTTGGCTGCCGGCCAAGGACTACCTGGACCGTGACCGCGACATCGTCGATGCATCCACGTTGCTGCTGGCCACACCCGACGGTCCCCGTCGCAGCGGATCGGGCACCTGGTACACCATCGACTACGCCGTATCGATCAAGCGCCCGGTGCTGGTGTGCTACCCCGACGGCAAGGTTGATCCGCTGTGAGCGGCCATGTGCTGGTGATCAGTCTTGACGACCACCGGCCCGGTCCGGTACATCCGGAACAGCACATCTTTCCCGAGCACCCCGACGAGCGCGACTACACGATTGTGTGCACTGATCCGCAGCGCTGCGAAGGCTGGACCGCATGCCCTGAGCCACACGAGTTCGACGGCATCTCGGCGGCGTGCGGCCCGCACAGCTGCGACTGCCCAGACGGTCACCCGAACTGTCTCGGCGAGGGACCCGGCGAGGGCGGAAACCGGCCGCGCCCACCATGGTTCGACCGGGAGGAGTTCGACTTTCACGGCGTCACCCATACCTGGCGCAACGGGTGGGGATGGACGGTCCCCTACCGCGGCTGCATCGTCGCCGGAATCGATGCAGAGTGGCCCGAGCAGATCGAACAGACACCGACGGGAGCCTGGGAAATCGACGAAGAGTGGGTCGACGAATCTGACTGCTATCTGAGTTTCACCACCGCGCCGCCCACCGCGGTGGATCTCGCCACGGTGGTCTGACGGTGGCCGAAGCAGCGTCCGAGATTCCACACCGGCAGCAGCCGTGTGCCAACTGTCCCTGGCGCCGCGACTCCCCCGCTGGCGAGTTCACATCTCAGCGCTACGAACAGCTGCGCTCAACGGCGGGAATGCCGGGCGCGGAAGCCGGTCTCGACGCGCCGATCTTCGCCTGCCACAAGACGGTCCCCGGCCGCGACCGTGCCTGCGCCGGCTGGCTGGCGGTAGCCGGCTCCACACATCTGGGAGTGCGCCTGGCAGTGGCGATGGGCCGGTTGCCTGCCACGTCGCTGGCCCCGGGCCCGGACTGGCCCGAACTGTTCAGCAGCTTCGACGAGATGGCGGAAAGGAACCGGTAGTGCACCGCTACCGTCTAGGTCATGCAGCTGCGGCACATCTGTGAGGTCTGTGGCACCGACGCGGTGCTGGACTGCGAGGCTGCGCACGCCGCCGGCTGGGACTACCCGCCACATATGGGGGCGTTCACCATCGTCAGCGCCCGCACCTGTCCGAATTGTCCGATCCAGCAGACTGTCTGGTGGGCACTGGTAATTGACGGATTCACCACAGACATGTTGACCGACGCCCAGCGCACAACTGTCGCACGTATCCTCGGCGAACCTGCCTCGATCGCGGTGCCTGAATCAGGCGACGAAAACGGGACGTGACACTGCCCCGCCGACAGCGCCGTGCGCGCCGCGCGAGCCCACCGTCAACGCAGACGTCTACCGTGCCGCCCATGAACCTGACTCGCCGCTTCATCCGTCCGGTCGCTTCGCTGTCGCTGGCTGCAGCGGCACTGCTCAGCTCGGTGTCCACCGCCGCTGCAGATCCCGGCGACCTGGACCCCACCGACGCCCCATTCAGCGTCATCGACACCGCTGCGCTGCCGCTGAATGACACTGCACGGTGGGAAACCGTGCTCGGCCACGACAGCAGCGCTGAAACCCTGCGCGGAATCACGATCTGCTCGATCAACCATGTCCCCGCCCCTGTGGACTTGGACCCGCGGTCACGGGCCGCCACACCGACGTTCACCGCGCAGCTGCGGCCCGGGGGCGATCCGCGGGGATGGGCGGCCACCGTCTCGGCTGCCGGCTACAACGGTGTCGCCGAGGCCAGTTACGCGCTGGCGTCCTACCGCCGCTACCTGGACGCCTGCCGAACTGCGCCGGAGACGGTCGCCCCGTACGTCAACGCCGCCGTCGGAACGTCCGTGCTGGACCCGACCGAGGCGCACGCCCTGATCGAGACCCACGACGCATGGATGGAGGTGTTCGCCGTGGCCACCAACGATGCGCTGGTTGAGACGGTCTTCACCCACCCCAAGGGCGGCCCGATCGAGTTCACCTACAACCCCGCGGCGGTGTTCGGAGCGCTCAAGATGGCCGATGTCGGCGCGCTGGCCCGGCCAGCCGTCAACCCGCTGTGAGCCTGCGGTTCACCGTCGGTGACCTTGTGGAGGTCGCCGACGAGTTGTGGAACCGCGCCGCGATCCGCGTGGTGGGCATCTCCGGCGGCGACGAACCGTACGTGCTGCAGCAGATCGACTCAGATACCGGTGCAGCGATCGGTGTTCAGTTCACGGCTTCCGACAGCGCGTTGATCCCTGCGCGGGCCGATGTGCTTGCCGAGTACAAGTACCTGAGTTGAGACCCGCAGCAGCGCAGCCGATCCGGTTGCGCTGCTGCACTTCACCACCCGAGGACCGCGGCCTGTCCCGCGCTGCGATCGGCGAACCAGTTGATCTGCTGCTTGGGTACCGCGACGCCGGCGTCACGCAGTGCGACCAGCCGCTGCAGGCAGTCATGCACGGATGGCTCGGCGAAGCGTTCGCCGGAGTGGGCCAGGCCCGGCCGGCGCACAACCTGGATCGTGTAGCCGCCGTTGCCGTCGGGCAGCACCGCGACGTCGTTGGTGTTCACGGCGCCCCCTTCCCGGCGCCGTGGCCGGCGTCCGCGTGCGCATCCTGGCGCAGCAGCGGCACGGCCAACACGACGCGGCGCGGCTACCAGCCCGATCGACCGGTTGCTTGTGCGTACAGCGTGTCCGGCGATATGTCGGCTTCGTTGGGCCAGGTCAGTGCCCCGTTCACGACCCCTACGCGGTCGAAGAACGCCCGATCCCGCAGCGGGTGGAACAGTGGACCACGCTCGAACAGGGAGCTGAGATCGAACCGGTGGGTCGTTCCGTCGGCGAAAAGCACTCGAACGCTGGGAAACTCGGGTACCACCTGCACGATCTTCCACGCGTGCTTCAACCCATACTCCACTTTTGGTTTCCTCCCGTCAGCTGATGCGCTCCGGCGCTTGCCCGCTCTCACACAGATCCCAATTTCGGGAGAGCTGCTCGCGGTGCGCTTGCGCCCATTCTCGCACCTTCTTGTCCTGCGACTTGGGCAGTTCTCCCTCGATCAGTTGCCCGTCGGAGATGGCGTACCTCGCCTCATCGCCGGCGTACGTCGCATGAAAATGCGGCTCCGGATGGTCGTAGGCATACATGTAGATGACGATCCCGAAGAACTCGGCAATGCGCGGCATGGGACGGGAACGTAGACCGCCAGCCCATTCTCGCCCTGCCGAGACGCGACCGCGGCGGTCAGTCAGCCATCACCGTCAGCGTAGGGACGTGACATCGGCGTGCTCCGCGCCGCGGGCGGACGCTGCTGCTTTCGGCGTGCAGCATCTGCAGCCATGACCTACAACGGATGGACCAACGACCACACCTGGGGAGTGGCCGGGGCCTGCGACAACACCGGCAGCTTCCAGGACACCGTCGCGCGGATCACCGCGGTCGCGCTTGGAGGCGACATCGCCGGTGCCGCAGATCAACTGCGAGACTCGGTCGCCGTGCGTGGCGCGGTGGCCTCGACGCTGCCGAGCTGGGTCGACCTAGCCGCCGTCAACTGGACCGAACTGGTCACGTCCTGGGCCCAGGACGCCGCGTGAGCGCCCCGAAGACGCTGACCGTCACCAACCTCGCCGGCCAGGTGACCGCCACCTACCCGGATTTCGACCCCGGCCGGCCGGTGCGGGTCGCCCCCAGATCGCCACGGCTCCAACGTCACCGCGGCCGAGGACGGCTGGACATTCCGGGGCCCGTCGCGGCATCCGCAGTACGCCATCGTCGAGCACACCGCCCACCGCGCCACCGTCGAGGTGGAGCGCACCCGGCTGTCACTGCGCGCCTGACCGGCACACCCCACGACTGGAGAAGCTGATGACCACCCCTGACCCCTACACCAGCAGTGGTTTGCCGCACGGTGTCCCACCGGTGCCGCATCCGGCGCCTCCGGGTCTCGGCGGGGCCTACCCGCCGGCGCTCCCCTACCCAGAGACGCCGACACAGTTGCCGCCGGAGATGACCCAGATGCACGTCCCTTCGACACCGCAGGTGGTGTACGGGCCCGCGCCGCAGGTCCCGATGCCACCGATGCCGCAGGTGGTGAATTCGACGCACCCGGCCCCCGGTCCGGTGATGTCGCCGACACCGGGCCATGCGCCTGGCTACCCGCCGCCTTACCCGCTGTCCCCGAAGACGAACGCCGCTGCGACAACCAGTCTGTGGCTCGGCCTCTCCGCGGTGTTCTGCCTGGGTTTTCTCACCGGCATCCCCGCGATCATCATCGGCCTCAAAGCCCGCAAGCAGATCGCTGCATCCCACGGCGGCGAGTCCGGCGACGGCATGGCGATCACCGGCATCGCTCTGGGCGCCCTGATGACGCTGGTATCAGCGGTGGGCTTGGTCGTGCTGCTGATCACGCTGGTGGCGGGCGTCATGGGGACAAGCTCCTCGCCCGCCTACATCTACTGAGTGCGCACGCGCAACGCATCTCACCACCCCCACGAACGGAGCCACGCACCATGTCGCTGTACACGACCACCATCGCTCTCGACGGAGACAAGCGTCAGATCATCGTGCACTGGGACGACAATGACCCCAACACGCACATCACCGCCCCGGTGACTGTGCCGGCCGCCGATCTGGATGAGTCCCGCCTGGAGCACGAGCTGGGGCGAATGGGTTTCCGGATCGCCTCCGCGGGCTCGGACAACGTGGGACGCGGATGGGCAGTCGTCTCGCGCCTGCACACTGACCGCCCGTTCTACAACCCACTCGACAGCAGCTGGTACGCCTACCTGCCCTCCGACGTCAAACGCGAGATCGCGTCGAAGTATCCAGGCTCGCGAGTCCCGGGCGTGTGACGCGCGATCAAACAACAGACAACCTGAAAGGTGCGACATGGCCGAATGGACCGCTGAGGACGCCGAGCAGGCGAAGGCCGAGGGATGGGGCCTCTTCGAGTGCGCTGGATCTGAGGATGGACCGTGGCAGCTGCAGAAGTTCGACGACCCGGACCAGCACGTCGGCGCTCCCTCTCCGTACCCCTTCGTCGCCGACGTCGATGTCTGGGTTCACGTGCGCACGGGCAAGACACCGCTACACCGAAAAGCGTTGGCGTTCCTGGCCGCGCACAACCCGCAGGAGCATGGCGCCATCTCCACATGGAACGCGTGACACCGCAGCCCGCACCCTGCCGCACTAATCCGAAACCGTAAGGAGAACCCGTGTCCAACCCGCCCAACAACGAGTACCGCAAGCTGTACGCCGGCGAGCAGGTGAAAACCGCCGACGGCGTAGTCCTCGCCGACGGGCTGCGCGTGTTCACCAACAACCTTGACCGCGGTGTCGTGGATCTGCGCCGCGCCGAGTACGAGTGGAACAGCGCCGAGAACCGGTACTCACTCTGGTTCGACGTCCGCGTCGATACCACCTACGACGGAAAGAGCGCCGACCGCGAGGTCCAGCAGTCCGACGACCGCGTGGCCACACGCTTCGAAGGGCGCGCAGCGTGAACTGGTTGCAGATCGACGACCTTCGGTGGACCGGCGGCGACACCTCCGGCAACACCGCCGAGCTGACCCTGACGGCCGGCACCTGGGTGGTAGCGGTGAACGGGAAGCAGGTCGGTAACGCCACGCTGGTGGATGCCCAGCGACTCGCCGAGTTCAACGCCAAGCTCCGCGTGTAGTCGCTCGACGAGAAAGGAATCGACATGTTCACCAAAGGCACGCAGGTCGAGGTGTACAGCGGACCCAACGTCCGCGACGAGACCGGGAACCCGTTCTGGTACCCCGCGGTAGTGTCCAGCGGCCCGATCCCCCTCAACGCGGGACAGCAGGGCTACTACGTCCTCGGCGTCGGGCCCGCGGCGTACCCCTTCGATCAGTACGCGAAGAACGAGTCCGACCTTCGCCCGGCGATCGCTGCGCGGGCCGACCTCGATGAGCGATACCGGGCGTTCTGCCGCTGGGCCGGAGTGAGCTGACCCCTGATCGTTGACCGCGCGAGCCGACTCAGCCGGTCTGCGCGTCAACGCTTCTCGTGCGGGCGATGGCCGCGGCGACACGTGAGTCCACCGGCACATGTGTCGCCGCGCGCCGGCGACGGATCAGCTCCGCCCGTTCCGGGCTCAGGTAGCCGATCGCGACGGCGCCGGCGGCCAGAGCCTGGCGGCGCATCGTATCGCTGACCTCGTAGTGCGCGATCGGTGAGTCCAGCTCACGGGCCGAGTGCCGGCCGAGTCCCAGTCGGCCCGCGAAGACGTGCAGTTCGATCTCACTGTCGGCCAGCAACTGCGACCAGTGCACCTCGTGTTGGCCCGTCCGCACCGGCAGGCGCATGTCGTCGACGTAGACGGTCACTGCGGACCAGCGCTGTCGGTGTCCGCGCACAGGACGGCCCAGCTGTCGTCGATCAGCTTACGGACGTTTGCGCGGCCTTCGCGACCGAGTTCAGCCGCTGCTGTGCGCACGAGAAACGGTGCGGTGTAGTGGTGCTCAGGGGCTTTCGAGTCGCTGCCGATCGTCAGGCGCAACATGGCGTAGGCCGCGACGTAGATCATCGCAGCTATAGATTGCAGCGGGCTGTCGGCCAACAGGTTGTGCGCCCGCCAACGGACCAGGACACACTGCAGTTCAGGTATCGCGGTTCCCGCGTTGGCCGCGGCGTATGCGGCCACATCGCGGTCGTTCCAGTCGATCATCAGATCCAGTAGCAAAGCGCACGCCTGCGCGTCAGTCTCGGGGTTCATGCGTCAGGTCCCGTTCAGGACCAGGCGCGGGTGCGCAAGAACCGGCCGTCCTCTACTTCGATCACGCCGTCGGACACAAGATCCTTCGCGGTGCCGGAGTCCGCGGCGCTCGCCCCGGTGGCGTCCGCCCACTGCGCCACCACATCGTCCCACGGCGCGGCGCAGAGCGCGTCGATGCGCGCCGCCTCGTCGAGGTTGTTGAACCACGAGGTCAGCGTCTGAGCCACGCGGGCCTGTTCGGCGGTTACCGGGGGCATGAGTCTCCGTTCGATTCGCTGCTGTCAGTGTGCCCGCCGTGCAGAGGTGTCGGCGACGGCGGCGCTGCGGGCTCCAGCACGTCTCGGGAACCGAACATCCCCGACTCAGAGATCCAGCCCACGACCTCAAGCGCGAAGTCCCCGTTGCAGTGCCAGGGGAAGTCGCCGGTACAAGGGCCGGCGGGCACGCTGCGATGCTGTCGCTGGACCTCATACAGCTTCCGCACGATGAAGCCCAGGAACGCATCCGAGTCGTAGACCTTTTCGGGGAGGTGGGTGCACTCCGCGATGATCATCGCCACCTGGATAAGGTCTGGCCAGCCGATACTTTTCTCAAGCTGGGCACTCGACGCGATCTCTGTGAGTGATGCGACCGCTGCGCATTCCCAGCCGACGTGCTCTTTGAGATAACTTGTGCGGGCACGGTAGTCCGCGCCGTACCGGGCTTCTCGCTCGAAATACGCGTCGAAAACCGCTTCGCTCATCTCCGGGATCGACGGGTCGGCGTAGTCAGACGGATCGACACCGGTGTCATCGGACATCTATCGATTCTCCTGTTCACCACATTGCGCTGGATCCGTGTTCATCACGCCCAGCTCGCACACCGCGACAGCTGCGGGTTCCAGCAGCACGGCCCGACAGGAGGCGCAGAGCCAGTCACGCGTCACGCCGTTGAACTTCAGTGGCTCGTAACGCTTCTGGTGATCGCCGTCGCAGGCGTCACAGACGCTGAGCGGGATGGAAGGACGTGACAGTGCGGGTGCGCTCATTGGGGGATCCTCGATCCGTCACGTCTCGCCGTGGCGTGTAGGTCGAACTCCTTGCGCAGCTGCATCACCCAGCATGCGCGGTTAGCTGACCCGTCAGAATGGAATGTGCGGTCGGCTACGTTCGAATACACCGATTCTTTCCCACATACCGGGCACGTGTTCCAGTACATCGACAGGTTCGCCTCTGTTCCCAGGGTGCCGTACAGCTCCCCCAGGTCGCGGCGCTCGGATGCGCTGAGCTTGCCGGCTACCATCTTCCGTTGCCCTCCCCTCCACTGCGTGGGCCACCGCGGCGGGCCGGTCTACCCCGCCCTGGTCGTCTGCTTCCCTGGCGCGGTGCGCCGACAGCACCGGTCGATCCGCCGAACTCGACTGCGCCACGGGTGGCTAGCTTGTCGGCCAGCTCGTTTCCTTCGTGTCCGGCATGGCCTTTCACCCACCGCCATTCGATGGCAAACTGTGCGGCCAGCTCGTCGAGCCGGCGCCACAGGTCGTCGTTCTTCACCGGCTGTCCAGCCGCGGTCTTCCACCCTTTGCGTTTCCAGCCGGAGATCCAGCTGGTGATGCCGTTGCGGACGTATTGGCTGTCGGTCCACAGCTGCACCGGCGAGCCGGGCACGGTGAGGACGGCCAGGGCCTCGATCGCAGCGGTGAGTTCCATGCGGTTGTTGGTGGTGTGACGGTCCCCGCCCAGGATCTGCTTCTCGTGCTCACCGAAGCGCAGCACGGCACCCCAGCCGCCGGGCCCGGGGTTCCCGTGACAGGCACCGTCGGTGTAGATGACGACGGTCTCAGCAGGTGCGATAGCCACCGCACTTGGGTCAGCCAATGACACGGCCGACCTCCACGGTGGACGGGACCGCCACGTCAAATACGGCCGTGCGCAACACGATGCGGGATCCGTCGCGGTCATGACCGATGACCTCGACCGGTCCCTCACACGCCGCCACGCGCTGCTCCCGGGTGGTCTCGGTGAGCGCGTAACGGGTCAGCGGTGCCAGGTGGATCCGGTCCCCGGCACACAGTTGCGCCGGCAGCGTCGGCTTAACCTCGGACATCTGTTCTCCTCTGTAGCCTGCCCGGATCGTGTCAGATCCCGCATCACTGGTGGGTCCACACGCGACGCCACGCCGAACACCGCGGCGAGTTCCGTGTCGGAAGCAGTCAGGGGTTGCGCGCGGCGTCAGCCGCGAGCTTCGCCACGTGTAGCGACGGATAACCGGACCCGACCACCGTCGCAGTTCCCTGTCGGTCGTACAAGCCGGCGACCCATTCTCCGGCGTCGTTGAGCGTGACATATGCCGCACGGTGACCGCCGGCCACTGTGGCGATGTGGTACTCGCAGTCGCCCTGCTTCTGGACGGCCCAGCCGCCGTATCCAGGCCAGGTGTTCACGACGCGAAGCCGTCGTGTTCGCCGGCATCGAACTTCGCATCCCAGTTCGTGTCGCGGTCGACGTGCCCAGAAGTGAATCCGAAATCGACCTGCCGCAACACCTCTTCGAGGTAAATGCGGGCGTCTTTGGCCGGGACGTTGATGGTGATGGTCGCCACTGTGTGACTCACTTTCTCGGTGCGGATACGTGCGCCCACGCTAGAACCGGTGCCGCTCAGGCTGCGTGCCCGGCGCGGCAGGGGCCCATGACGTGCACCTCTGGCCAGCCGGGACGTGACAGTCGCGCCGCGGGCCCGGTGCGCCGGCATCGGCGGCCTAGCTTGCGCACGTCACTGCTGCTGCACCGAAAGGCACCCCATGAGCCGCCGACGCGACGATGACGACGACTACGGTTCCGACGAGCCCGACTTCGAGCAGATGCGCGAAGACAACTTCGATGAAGAGGCCGCGACCGAGCGCGCCGAGCGCAGCTACGAGCGGGCCATGTTCGGCGACTGAAAACACCTGTGCCGCAGCTGCGACCAAACACGACTGCAGCACACGCGGCACAGCATCAGGAAAAGACGTAGCTGCACGGGATGTCGACGAGCGGACCTTCGAAAGCCTCGCCGGCGATCGTGACGCGAAAGTAACCCCGGGGGCAGTCCTGTCCGGGCTCCGCGCTGTCAACACCGATCGGCGCTGCGGCCAGCAGATCGCCGAACTGCTGACCGATCCGCGATTCCGCCCCGTCCGAGCGAAGATCGTCGACCACTATTTCGGCGAACACCGCCGCGGGGTCGTCTTCGTCAAGCGGGTCATAGGCGCCGCGGGTATCAATCACGCAGTCGAGAATGATCGCCTCCAGCGCATCGCGGGCGGGAACACGGTAACGGCCGGTATCGACGAGCGCATCCCAGTCGACCGCGAACTCACGCTGCGTGTCCCCCGCGCGTTCTTCGGGGGTGCATGACCGGCGCAGGGGCTGATTGTGGCTCGCGGACCAGGCACGCAACACGTCCCGCTGGCGCATGTCGAACGTGGCGTTCGGGCCGCGGTCCTGGGGCTCGCAGCGGTAGCCGGCCAGCAGTGCGGCAAGGATGAACGTCCCGTTGGTGATGTACTCGCCGGCCAGGCGCTCGTAGACGTGCTTGAGACTGTAGGAGTATGCGTTCGGGTTGATCCGCGTTCCGCGCGGATATGTCGCCACGAGATGATCGACCACCCGCTGTACCTGCGCGTGGGCAGCATCGCCGCTCCACGGTGTAGGACTCGGGTCCTCACGGAAGCCGTGCCAAGTAAGCTGCGGGTACTCCGAGAGCACAGCGGCGATCGCGTCTGGTGTGATCTCTACACGCGACATGAACTCGGGTTCCTATCGACGGTCCGCGCTACGACAAGCAGCCGCGCAGAAGCTGATTGGTGTCGATTGCGACGAGTGTGAGGCGCCGCGGCGTCGAGGTCCACTAGCGAGTGCCGACACGCGGACAAGCAGGGTCAGAAGTGCGCGAATGACGCGTGACCCGACGCGTGTTCAAGATGCTGGTACAGCGCCCCGTGGCCTGCTCGAAATGCCAGCCCACCGGAGCAGCGACGGCTCAGTTCAGCACCGCCAGCACCACCACTTCGTCGTCGGCGTAATCCCAGGCGACCGGGGATCCGGTAACGAGATCGCGCAGGTTCCAGCGCCCGGTGCCGGCGCGACGTGCTCCGTTGTACTTCGATACCTGCCCAGCAGAGTCCCAGTGATCCCAGTCGTCGTCTTTGAGTGCGACGACGTAGCGGAACGTGTCGGGGGTCGCGGCTGCCGGGTCGATGACCGAGTCAGGGATGTCCATGACGGCTACAGTCCTTCGATCTCGCGCTTGGCCTCGGCGATACGCGCGGCGTCGGTGTGCGCCGTGGAGTCGAAGCTGGACAGCGCGCAGTCGTCGGGGCCGTACACGGTGAGGGTGTCCGAAGACTCGTGGTCGCCGTAGTCGTCGACCTCCAGCCGGTAGGTCTGGCCCCGGTGGTCGAAGTGAAGTTCACGCATCAGGCGATCCAATCGTCGCGGTCGTTGTCTTTGACGCTGTAGCGGTCGGTGCGGGCGAGAACGGCGATGGCGGCGTCGATCTCGGACTGGGTGGGTTCGTTTTCTGCCACGGTGATCAACCCCCTTCCCGGCGGTATACGTCGCCTTCGACGTACTCGATGTGGCTGCCGTCGACGTTCGAGACGGCCTGCCAGTGGTAGTCAGCTTCCACCGAGTGCACTTTCCAGTAGGTGCGGTCCAGCGCACCGATCAACTGGTTGTCACCGCCCGATCCGGCGAAGAACGCATCCCCGCTGCTCGGTGGGTGCTGCGCGTTGAGCGCCGCGATCAACTCATCGGCGGTCTTCGCCGTCCGCGCTCCGGCCAACGCGGCGTCCACTTGGTCCCAAAATCCCACGCTGGTCAGCTCTCCGCTCGCACGGCCAGCACCCAGGTGTTGTTCTCCAGGATGGGCGTACAACCGACGACGACAGCCGAGACGTGCCCAGCGACAAGGTCGTCGAGGAGTCCGTCATAGTTTCCGCGGTGCGGAGCGGTGACCGAGGAGTGGTACTGGAACGCGGTCCAGGGTCCGACGGTGAACGCCATCCGCCCCCGATCATCCGCCGATTCCGGCACCTCGTAGCTGGACCCGATGTCCTCGCTGCTGCCGCCGCCACGATGCGGGTCGGCGGAGAATCCGTCGTTGTCCCGAGTGACGATCAGATCCAGGTCATCGAGGTGCATGCCGGCGATGCGCTGGTGGACCTGCTCGCGCGTCAGTGCCATGTGTCTGGGCCTCTTTCCGGCTGTGCTGTTAGGTCGTCGGCGCCAGGAGAGCACGCGCCGCGGTGCAGAGCTGGGTAGGGCGCGACTCACCCGGCCCAGCCCGGGACCACCGTGGTGGGGATTCCCAGTTCCTGCCACAGCGCGACGATGCTCGGGTTGTCATCGATGGCTTCGACGATGCGGTAGTCGTGGTCTCGCAGCAGGATCTCGTGGATTCGCCGCTTGACCTCAACGTCGGGACGCACGTCGTCATCACCGCGCATGAACGGCCCGACGAACGGCACAGTCAGATGCCGTTGCAACCAGGCGCGGGTCAGCCCCTCCCACTGGTAACGGCGCGCGGTAACGACCACGATGGTGCGTCCGGCCCGGTGGTGACGTTCGACGAAATCCAGTGTCTGCGCGATCGGCGGGCACTGCGCGGATGCGGCGTGGAAAGCGTCGAAGTTCTTCGGGCGCTCCGCGATGTGGTGGCGCACGGTCGAGACATCGCATAACGTGCCGTCGACATCGACGATGACCGCCTCGGCCATCAGCCCTCCATCTTTGCCGCGACCCACTGCCAGTAACCCAGCCTGGTGTCGCCGTTGGCGACCTCGTACTTCCAGTCCGCCGACGGGTACGACGGCGACTCGCCCCACACCCCGAACGTCGCCTGCAACCCTTGCGCTACGTTCTCCAGATCCATCTCAGCCTCCTTGCTTCTGTTCGCGTGCTGTCGCGCTGCGCAGCATCATCTCGGCGTGGTCCCTGTGCTTTTTCAGCGCGACGTAGCGCTGCAGGGCCGCGTCCATGCGCTTCCGATGCCTGGCGTTGCGCTTCGGTCCGAGTCCGACACCTCCGGCCGCCGCACGGTCCCCGAGATCAACGCTCGCCGATACCGCGGCCATCTGCGCGTCGAGCGCCTGGACCCGCTCACGCCAAAACGAAGCAGGACGGTAGCGCCGCGGGGCCGCCACCCGCTTCGGTGGCGGCTCGGGCAACTCGACCAGATCCTCGTCGCCGGCACGCACGAACGTCTCCAGCGTCGGCGCCAGGAGCGCTTTCGCGCCCGGTCGCGGCTCGTACTGCGCCATGAACTCGGCCTGGCGCGCCAGCAGCAGTTCCATGTACTGGTCGCCGGTCAGCTTGCGTGCCGGTGCCCCCGCCGCATCGGTGGGGGCACCCTTGATGGTCGCCGTCACGGCTTGTGTCCCCGGAGTTTGTTGGTGGCGGTCAGGGTGGTGTTCTGACCACAATGGCTGCACGTGCCGTAGTTGCCTGCGGCATAGCCCATCCGGGCTGTCTCGCGCGGGTAATCCCGGGTTCCCGATCCGGGGCACCGGGCGGCTTTCTTCGCGGCGGCCTGGGTCTCGTAGAAGTTGGTCCACTCCACGGGAGCGCTGGGGAAGCACACTGTGCACAGCAACGCACCGTGGGTGGCCACCGCGTCGGCCTCGGTCAGCGCTGACAGGTCGGTCAGCCAGCCGAACTCGGTGGGTGTCTCGCCCTTGTTGCAGGTTGAGCAGGCGGTGCTGGCGTGGATGTGTCCGCCGGCGACGAGAAAGAACCGCGACCAGCGGCCGTTGGCGGCATAGACATCATCGAGTGCGGCGCGCTCAGCGAGCAGGTCGGCCAGGGATTCCTCGATCGTGGCTATCTCGTTGCACCGCAGCGCGATGCGGGAATCCTCGCCGCTGCAACGATGTGCCTGCGAAAGCACGTCCTCAGCGGCGGTGTCCTTGTGTGCACCGAGAAGGTCGCGCAGCCTCGCGATGTGGCCGGTGCGGGAACGCTGATGGCGTGCGATCTGGCTGCCGACCTCGGCCAGCTGCCGGTCAGTCTGGCGTGCCAGCTCGCGCAGCGTGTCGGCGACGGCGACGGCGGTGGTGGTCATACGGGCGGCTCCCCAATCCCCTGTTCTCCATTTTAGAGATTAGCCGCACATGTCGACAGCGCGCAACGCAGCGCCCGCCGGGAGATGTCACGTCCTCGGCATGCACCACGTCCCGGTGGGCATTTCAGCCGCGGCGGCACACACCGTTGCGATCTGGAGGACGTGACAGCAGGCGCTTGCCGCCTCACTCGCCGGCGGCATTGACGAGCTGCCACGCACGCGCCAACTCCAGAGCCGTGATCGGGTGCGACTGCCGGTCGAAGCCGCCGTTGCCGCCGCGTGGCGGGTCGATCTTCACGAAGCGGGTCGTGCGGGCGCGGCCTTGGCCGGCGACCTGGACGATACGGATGCAGCTGCCGTCGGTGTGCAGCCGTCGCGACGGTTCCACCAGCGAGACCGCACCGATGTGCTGCCAGACCTGGCCGACAGCCAGGTGCAGCGCGGCTGCATGTTCGCGCAGGTGTGCCAGCGTCGCTGCTTTGACCGCACGCTTCTCGTCTGAGAGTTCCACCGCCGGTCAGTCCAATTCGCACTCGCCGCAGTCACGCCCGCACGGCGGCTCCCCTGCGCAGGTACACCCGTGCAGCGGCTGGCCGCACGAGCACCGTGGCCGAAGTTCACGGATCAGCCGGCATTCTGCACCGGGTTCAGTGCCGGGCGCGTGGTTCCGGGTGCTCACGCCTGCCCCCGCACGATGATTTCGTCGTCGGCGTAGGTCCAGTCGATGGGCGTCCCGTCGAGGCTGCGCACCTGCCAGTGACCCGACGCGGGGTCGCGCACGCCCAGGTAGGTCGCCCACTGCTCCGGGCCGGTCCAGTGATCCCAGTCGTCGTCGTGGAAAGCGATGCGATAGACACGGCCAGCAGCGGCGCTGGCGGGTTCAATCACCGATGTGGGTGTGTCCATGGCTCAGTTCCCGTCGCTGTCGTCCAGTGAAGCGAAGCGCGCCCGAAATCGTGCGTTGGACAGCACCTCGAACCCGGTGGACAGCGCGACGATCCAGTCGCCGTCCAGCGCCGGGACCGGCCCGGTGCTGGTGGCGACGATGACCCAGCGCAGATCAGCGCTGTCCGGGTGGTCGGTGCAGCCGCCGACACCGACGTTGGCCGACGGACACAGCGCCAGGATGTCGGCTTCGGTGGTCGCGCCGAGCACGACGCGCACAGCGTCGACGTCGACTGCACGCGCGCGGAATCGGCCGGCGACCGCTGGTGTCGGCGGTGCGGGCAGCCGAAGCGACGGGATCGTCACAGCCGGTACCTGTCATCGAGCAGCACCAGTTCGTGAACGCCGTCGGCGGCGCGCTCGAATCCGATGATGACCGGCCCGTCGTGGCCGTAGCGGGCGTAGTAGACCACCTCGTCGGCGCTGACGCGGTACTGCCCGCCGCCGTAGCCGGGCAGCGGCGTATCGATCTCGGCGCTGTAGGCCTCGGCCAGCCAGGCACCGTTACGCACATCGTCGGTCGGCTCCGTCGCACTGCGGTCGTAGAACGCCCTGTGGGAGTGCACGTTTCCGGTCAGTCCACGCACCGGCTCATCACCGAGTTCGCGAAGATGGGCGACCAGCTCCCCGAGCGTGAGCGGGACGTAGGTGGTGCTCATCGCCGCGCCAGGCTCTCGCGAAGCCGGTGCATCGGCGACCATCGACGGCGGTAGACGCGGCAACTGCAGAAGGGTGCACAGCAGTCAGTTCCGGCGCGGTGGTGCTGGTGGGAGGTGTAGCTGTGCCCGCAGCGGCGGCAGTCTGTGTGAAGCACTGCTATCTACTCCCCTGCCCCGCGCTTGCGGTTATTCCAGGCCCGCGTCACCGGGCCGATGAACGAACGTGCGCGCGGGACGAGCGGGACAACATCGCGGACAACGGGCTCGGCTTCCGTTGCCCGATCAGCGGTGTCCTCATCAGCGCCGCTGTCATCGTCATCGTCATCGTCATCGTCATCGTCATCGTCATCGTCATCGTCATCGTCATCGTCATCGTCATCGTCATCGTCATCGTCATCGTCATCGTCATCGTCATCGTCATCGTCATCGTCATCGTCATCGTCATCGTCATCGGACCCCCCGTACTCCTCGTTGTCGAGGTCGTAGTCGGTGGGCCAGTCGGTGTCGTCATCGTTGTCGCTGTCGCCGTGGCTGTCGTAGTCGTCGCCCCAGTCCGTGCTGTCGTCGTCCTCGTCGTCGGTGTCGTCGAAGACAGCCACCGCGAACCGGGCCGGCGGCTGGTTCTCCTCGCGGCTGGCGTACTCGTCGGAAGCCTCGAAATCGGGCACCGTGCGGATGTTGTCGATCACCGCGTCCGAAATCTGCTCACCGTCGTGGCGCGCGGCAACCGTGAGGCGGCACACCCGCATCTTCTCGGCGTTGTGGTCGGCGGGCACCGAAACCACATCGGCGGGATCGACCAGCACGACCAGCATCTGATCGCTGAAATGGCTTGCATAGCTGTATGTTCCGACGTGCAGCCCCACCGAGCAGGCAGAGTGCCGCTCAGAGTCGACCAACCCGCGGTCCATCCACACGGTCGCCCCGACCGGGTACGGGATGTTCCCGGTGACAGTCTCGCTGGTGCCATCCTGGTGCACCACAGTCACCGGCTCGCGACCGGCGTGAGCCGAGAAGCCGTCGTTGCGCACCGACTTATACCCGACGATCAGACCGTCGGTGGTCAGCGTGAAGCCACCGGCCTTGAGCCAGCCGAAAAGCTGTGAACGCGACGCCTCGGACGGGTTGCGCTCCAACCGGCGCAGAAACTCCCCCAGCGGTGCCAGGTCAGCGTTCTCCCGGGCCAGCCGCAGTGCGGTGGACAGCACCGTCTCCGCCACCGGGTCACCGTGGGTGATCCGGTAGGCATCGTCAGCGTCGTCGTCGTTTCCGTCCACCACCGATACCGCTTCGGCGACAGCCGCTTTCACGGTGACGCGCACGACGTCCACCATGGTCTTGATCGTGGCGAAGTCCTGGCCGTGGTCATCGACCAGATAGGACCGCACGTTCTGGTAGGCGGGGTCAGCCGCGCCGACCATCACGGTGTCGGCACCCTCGGTGACGATGATGGAGTTGGCGTCGATGAATGCGCGCATGGTGTGTGTTTCCTTGTCTGTCGGGGTGTGGTCGTCCGCGCCGGTCAGGCGGCGTCGGCGGTGGAGCTGGACGTTGCGGGCATCCGCGGCGGGGTGTGCACGAGATTGTCGATGAATCCCTGCTTCTCGTTGTCGAAGGCAGAGCCGCGCAGATGCTCCAGCAGCGGGTACGCGCGCCGAATCGCCGTCAACAGGTCGGTGACCTCGCGCATGTACTGGCCCGCCAGGCCGATGCTGCGTGCGCGCTCCATCACCGCGGTGTGCGCCGCCGGTACGGCCTTGCACGCAGCTTCGATCTCCGCTGCCCGGGTCAGCACGGCGCGCAGCGGGTGGGTCGCGTCCACCTGCGACGCGGCGGTCGCGGCCAGCGTGAGGCGAACGCGGTCGCCGTGCCAGTAGGACTGAGAGTCGATGGCAGCGGCGACCAGTTCGGTCTCGGTCCACCCGACGGTCTCGGCGGCGAACCGCGCCTTGGCCCATTCGTGGTAGGTCTGTGCGACGGGCACTGCGGCCAGCAGCGGCCCCGGCTTGCGGCGACCGAGGTATACGGCCACCGCGTTGGACCCGGCGATGCGCTGGTCGTAGGTGCGGCCGCAGTCCTCTTCGAGGTAGAAGACCGGCAGTCCCAGCGCGGCGATCTCTGCTCCGGTCAACAGCTCCTGGTGCTGTGGGCGGTCATCGCTGATGACGCGCATCGTCATGTATCCGGCCAGACCGCTGCGCGGGGCGCGCGTGGTCGCGGTGGCGGCCAGCCACTCGGTGAAGCTGTAGACGGTGACGCCAGGGGTGTCGGCGCTGATCGGCCATACCTGTCCGGTGTCGGTGTCGCCCTCACCCAGGATGGGCAACTCGACACGGTCCTGGCCTTCGACGATGGGGACCACCCACCGCGCCTCGGGGTGTGTGTCGGCCATCATCGTGGCGAAGCTGCGCAGGCCGCGCCGTGCTGGCACATCGGTCACCACCACAACGTCTTTGAGCGCACGCTCAGCTGAGAGCGCGGTGAACACCACCTCGTCTTCTCCGGCGATCTTCCAGCGGCGGCGCTGGGTGCGCCGTCCCTTCTCCGACCCGTGCCGCACACCCGCGCCGGCGGGCACAGCCGCGTGGAACGGGACCGGCAGCAGATCGGCGCGGGCCACGTCACCCAGGACGCTGGCGCGCAGGGTGGCCGCAGCGTGCACGTCGGTCAGCGCCAGGGTCGCCACCTGCTCAGCCAGGTCGGCGTAGAGGACGGCGAACTCGGCCAGCGCGGCGTCCACCGCGGCCATCGTGCGTTCGGTGGCGACCACCGACTCACGGCTCGGGGTGTGGTCGAACGAACCGATGGGCAGTTCGATGACCGCGCCCTGCAACTTGGTCGCGCCGAGCACCCGGTTGGTGACCTCGGGGACCGCGCTGAACAGGGTGCCGCCGGAAAGCACGGCGACGGTGCGAGCACCGGCGCGCAGGCAGCCGACGGGGCCGATCCAGCGCAGTCCGCCGGTCAGGCTCGCGACTGGCTTGCCGTCCACCAGCACCGCCCCTGCGGGGTGTGCGGACGCCACCTCGGTGATGACTGTGTTCCACGTGTCGAGCTGGCCGGCGACCTCCACTGCGATGGTGATCGTGGTGCCGTTGGGCAGGTCGGAGGGCGAGTCGGCCAGCAGCACCTGATGGGTCAGGTCACGTGCGGCGCGCACCAGGGTGCGACGCCCTGCCTTCACGGTGTCCACCAGGAATGATTCAGCAAGGGTCAGAGCGGATTTCGCGCCGACACCGAGTCCGCCGATCTGGTCGTTGCTGTCGCGCTTGGTGGAGGCGGCGAACGCCAGGAACGTGTCTTCGACCTCGGCTGCCGACATCCCGACACCGGTGTCGGCGACGACGAGGTTGGGTTCCAGCTCGGTGGGGCTGGTGACGCGCACCGGCGCGGTGCTGCCTGCGACGCGGGTGGCGTCCACGGCATTGGAGACGTACTCGCGGACTACGGCCAGGCGGCGGTCGGCGTAGAGGTTGATGAGGATGTCCATCATGCGCCGCGCGCCTTCGGGGTCCACGCGACTTGCCATCGTCGGCGCGGCGTCGGCGGCGTCGCCAGCGGTGACCAGCGTGGAGGCGGGGGCGGGAAGGCGCATCGTCAAAACTCCTGTTTAGGGTGTGGGTCGTTCTCTGTTTTAGAGAATACATGCGAGCACCGACAAGTGCGAACACTCATCCAACGGCGCTGCTCATCCGTCGTTTTCGGCCAGGATTCCGTCGTCGACGAGCCACTGCACGAGGTTGGCCGCGACTGTCGGAGTGTGCGGCCAGCCCAACGCACGTAGATCGTCGTGGGGACCGGGAATGCGGCGCTCGATGGCCGGCTCCAGCACCTCAATGCACCACGTGACCGGATCGGCGCCCCACTGCTCGGGACCGAGACCGGTCAGCACCGCCGCGGCGAACTGCCGTGCCACACAGTCGCGGTCGGGCCAACCGAGATCATCGGCACTGCGGCCCTCCAGAAACATCGCCGCCTGCGCAGCTGCTCGTGACGTGGTGACAGACATCGCTTCTCCTCGGGTAGGCCGGGCGCGGTGAGTCCATCAGCCGCCGGTCCCGCGCACCTACCCGCGCGGACCGACACGCCGACAACAGCGGAAGCACAAAGTTGTCAGGGACGTGACAGTGGCTGCTCAGGACCATTCGGGACCGCGGCGTTGCCGATAGATCGATCCCCGCGAGGGGAGGCACACTCGGCCTGAGATAGATCCCCGCCTACGCGGGGAAACAACAGCGACATGACCACATCTCCGAACCAGTCAGATCAACCCCCGCCTACGCGGGGAAACCGCGTCGGTGCGCGACGACTTGTTGGCGAAGCTGGATCAATCCCCGCCTTACGCGGGGGAAACTGCTGTTGCCGGAGCGCTCGCCGTCGGTGACGGATCAATCCCCGCCTACGCGGGGGAAACGCGCGAGCCCGGCGGTTCTCCCTCTTCTTTCAGGATCAATCCCCACCTACGCGGGGAAACTGGTACCTGCGATTTCAGCCGCCGTAGCCGCTGGGATCAATCCCCGCCTACGCGGGGGAAACGATCTCGTCCGGCGGTGCACCGGTAACGCGGTGGATCAATCCCCGCCTACGCGGGGAAACATCGCGCCAGCGGCGGGGCCGGAACGGTCGCGGGATCAATCCCCGCCGACGCGGGGGAAACAACGTCGTCACGTGCACAGCAATCACCCGCTCCGGATCAATCCCCGCCTACGCGGGGAAACCCTGCTTCGAGACGCGCGGCGGCAGCGGCCACGGATCAATCCCCGCCGATGCGGGAAACCTGGGCGCGCTCGCGGTGAAGGATCTCGCAGAGGATCAATCCCCGCCTACGCGGGAGAAACGGCAGCGGGGCATCCACGTAAATCACAGCGCTGGATCAATCCCCGCCTACGCGGGGAAACCTGCCGAACTGCTGCGGTGCGGGCAGACGCTGGGATCAATCCCCGCCTACGCGGGGAAACCTCGGCGTGCTGCTTGGCCCGTCGCGGTTGCTGGGATCAATCCCCGCATACGCGGGGAAACGGCGGGAGGCCGGGTGTGGGTGGGCCCGGGACGGATCAATCCCCGCCTACCGGGGAATCCCGGAGACCTTCGGCGGCAGTTCGAGGGAGTCGGATCAATCCCCACCTACGCGGGGAAACTCGTGGACCGCTGAGAAGTGCTGCGCGCTGTTGGATCAATCCCCGCCTACGCGGGGAAACGGACGCGCCGCGCTCCGCAGCCATTTGCGGAACGGATCAATCCCCGCCTACGCGGGGAAACTGGCCTTGGTAGGCGTTGGTGAGGACGGTTTCGGATCAATCCCCGCCTACTGTCCGTGGCCATGAAAAAGTACCCGCTGGTGGCCAAGTAGAGGTCCCCGCTGGTGGCCAGATAAAAGTCCCCACCCCGTGTTCGTCGTGTCGATCAGGAACTGTGGGCCCCGATGGTGACGGTGAAGGTGCCAACCAAACGCCACCACCACCGGGGAGTTCCATTGAAGTCTGCGAAGGACCGCATGGACATCATTTCCGCCTACCAACAAGTCGGGTCGTACCGAGGTGCTGCCGACCTCTGCCACACCACCCCCAAGACCGTCAAACGGATCGTGAGGAAGTTCGAAGCCGGCGATAACGCACCGCCACGGGCGCAGCGAGCCCACAACTACGACGCGGTGACCGATCTGGTCGCCGAACGTGTCGCGAAGTCCCAGGGTCGGATGTCGGCCAAGCGGATGCTGCCGATTGCCCGGGCCGCCGGATACGAGGGGTCTGCCCGCAACTTCCGCCGACTGGTCGCCGAGGCGAAAGTGTTGTGGCGCAATGAGCATCATCGGGGTCGACGCCCGGCGGTGTGGTCACCGGGTGAGTACCTGGTCATCGACTGGGCCCAGGCCGCGCCGGGATTGTTCCTGTTCTGCGCGGTGCTGGCGTTCTCGCGGTGGCGGTTCGTCGCGTTCGCCACCGACCAGAAAGCCTCCACCACGTTGGCGTTGATCGCTGAAACGTTCAACGCGATCGGCGGCGTGCCGGCCCGGGTCCTGGCAGATCGGATGGCATGCCTCAAGGGCGGGGTGGTCGCCAACGTGGCGATCCCGACCGCCGAATATGTGCGACTGGCCGGCCATTACGGGTTCGCACCGGACTTCTGCCACGCATCGGATCCCGAATCGAAGGGGATCGTGGAGAACTTGTGCGGTTACGCCCAACGTGACCTGGCCGTCCCGTTGTTAACCGAGGCCGCCATCGCGGGCCGCGGTGTCGATCTGCGGGCCGCCAACACGGCGGCCAGGGCGTGGTGCGCCGAGGTCAACGACGCGCTGCATTCGGAGATCTGCGCCATTCCCGTCGAGCGTCTGATCGTTGAACGTGAACTGCTGCAACCGCTACCGTCACTGCGGTTGCGGATCGGGGCACCCTCGGTGCTGCGCAAGGTCGACCGACTGTCATGTATCCGGTATGCCTCGGCCCGCTACTCGGTGCCGACCCGGCTGATCGGGTCCAGCGTGGCGGTGGTGCTCGATCACGGCGCGGTCTGCCTGGTCGAACCCGCCACCGGGACAGTCGTGGCCGAGCACGAACTCACCGCGCCGGGCAGTGCCTCGATCCTGGACGCGCACTACGACGGGCCACGACCAGCACCGCATCGGGGGCCGCGACCTCGGACAACGACTGAGCAGCAGTTCTGCGCTCTGGGCGCGGATGCCGAGGCGTTCTTGGTCGGGGCGGCAGCGATCGGCAACACCCGACTGGGCTCTGAGTTGGAGGTCCTGCTCGGGTTGGGTGCCGCGCACGGCACCGACGCCTTGACCGCGGCGTTGCGCCGGGCGGTGGCATTTCGGCGGTTCCGTGCCGCTGACGTGCGCTCTATCCTGGCTGCCGGCGCGGGAACACCGCAACCCCGCCCCGCCGGTGACGCGTTGATCCTGGACCTCCCGATCGCCCCGACGCGGTCCTTGGATGCCTATACGGTCACACCCGCTGCCGACGGTGGGGTCACATCGTGACCGCTGCATCTAAAGCCGCTAAAACCGTTGCACCGCTGTCAGTTCCGCCGCTTTCGGCCGATCTCGACGCAGGATTGCGCCGACTCAAGCTGGCCGCGATCCGCCGCACCGCACCCGAAGTGCTGATCACCGCGAAGACCCAGCGCTGGACCCCCGAGGAGGTGCTGCGGACCCTGGTCGAGACCGAACTCGCGGCCCGGGATGCCTCCAACGTCGTCAACCGGCTCAAGGCCGCCGGCTTCCCAGTGACCAAGACACTCGAGTCGTTCGACGTGGCCGACTCTTCGATCCAGCCGAAGGTGTTCGACTACCTATCCAGTCTGGAATGGGTTCGCACACAACAGAACCTGGCCATCATCGGACCCGCCGGCACAGGCAAGTCGCACACCCTGATCGGGCTGGGCGTCGCCGCCATCCACGCCGGGCACAAGGTCCGCTACTTCACCGCCGCCGATCTTGTGGAAACCCTCTACCGCGGCCTGGCCGATAACACTGTCGGCAAGATCATCGAATCCCTGCTGCGGGTCGATCTGATCATCCTCGACGAACTGGGCTTCGCACCACTCGATGACACCGCCACGCAACTATTATTCCGGCTCGTCGCCGGCGCCTACGAACGCCGATCCCTGGCCATCGGATCACACTGGCCATTCCAAGAATGGGGCCGATTCCTGCCCGAGCACACCACAGCGGTCAGCATCCTCGACCGGCTCCTGCACCACGCCACCGTCGTCATCACCGACGGCGACTCCTACCGGATGAAAGACGCCCACCACCGCAAGGAGGCCGCCCCACAAAACTAGAAATCACCACACGGGGTGGGGACTTTTATCCGGCCACCAGCGGGGACTTCCACTTGGCCATTGACACCTACGCGGGGAAACCTGCCGCTGGTGTCAGCTTTGGCGACCAGGCCGGATTAATCCCCGCCTTACGCGGGGAAAGTCGACTCCCAGCCGCAGGTGCCGACCGTCTGTGGATCAATCCTCGCCTACGCGGGGAAACATCGGCGTACCCGCCTCGGTGAGGCCGGGCGCGGATCAATCCCCGCCTACGCGGGGAAACAGGTCGGGCTCAGCGTCAGCGCGGTGTCGCGCAGATCAATCCCCGCTTACGCGGGGAAACTTCAGCCCCGCCCGTCCAATGTCCGAATCCGAGGATCAATCCCCGCCTACGCGGGGGAAACTGCTGTTGCCGGAGCGCTCGCCGTCGGTGACGGATCAATCCCCGCCTACGCGGGGGAAATAGCGGTCAACCGGTGCAGATACGTTTCCAACGCGGATCAATCCCCGCCTACGCGGGGGAAACAACCTCGTCAGTGATGAAGTGCTCGCGGGTCAGGATCAATCCCCGCCTACGCGGGAGAAACCTGGAAATCGGGACCGTACTAGGAGTCTCGACAGATCAATCCCCGCCTGCGCGGGGAAACACACCCTCCACGCGGTCGACACGCGCTGGGAAGGATCAATCCCCGCCTACGCGGGGGAAACGGCAGCAGCCAAAGCCGTCGCGCCGTCGGTCAGGATCAATCCCCGCCTACGCGGGGCAACGCCGACCCGAGGTGGTAGAGGAACTGCTGTGGGATCAATCCCTGCCCACCGGAGGAATCCGAAACATGTTCTGCAGCTTCACAATAGACGTTATCGTTTTGTTGCCTAGCCCGGATTTTGCATCGAAGTTGATGTGGGTGCGGTTCGGCTGCTGAATTGTGTTGCGGGGTGGCGGTTTCGGCGTAGTGGAGTGGTTGATCGTCCCGTGTCGCCGGGTGGGGCGGGCTTTCCCGAAGGCCTGGTCTTTCGTGGTCGGTGGGTCGGGTGGGCCGGAGTTCTATCTGAAGGCGGTGCGGATGGTCTGCCAGGCGGTGGCGATCGCGTGCGCCCATCGCCAGGTGGCATCGATGCGTAGCCGTAGTTGTCGGGCGCTGCGGGTGATGCGGGCCGCCACGTGCAGGACCCGGTAGCGGAAGGTGGTGATTTCGGCGCGGGCCAGGCCGGTCTCGGTGCGGAAGCCGATCAGTCGTGTCCAGGTGACCAGGTCGGCGGCGGCAAGGACGATTTCCAGCCAGGCGGCGTTGGCCCAGAACGAGTGGCACGGCAGGTTACGCAGGCCGGTGGCTTTGAGTTCGCGGATGCGGTCTTCGACGCGGGCGTGCTGGCGGTGGCGCAGTTCCAGGCCGGCGACTTGGCCGGCCACGACACCGGGTGGTGTGTCGGTGATGAAGGCGGTGACCCGCATCCCGTCGGCGTCGGTGAACCGCAATTGGGCGCCGGGGTGGGGGCGTTCTTTGCGCAGGATCAGTCGGGTGCCCGGTGGCCAGGAGTCCAGGTTGACCAGGTCGGTGGCCTCAGCGATCCAGGCGCCGTCACGGATACCACCGTCGGTGTCGATCGCCGGGTACCAGCATTGGCCGAGGTTGAGGGTGTCCACCGCGTCCTGCACGCGGGCATCGACGGGGTAGCCGAAGGAGAACCCCACCCCCTGTTCGCGGCAGGCGTCGGCGAACTTGTGGGTGGCTCCGGCGGTGTCGCAGCGCACCAACACCTTGGGTGCTTCAGGGTTGTCGGGAGTGGCGGGGTCGGGCCGACACACCGGCGCAAGGGCGGCCAGTGCCTGGGCCAGGACGATGATGTGATCACTGGCGGTGTTGGAGCCGGCGTTACCGGTGCGCAGCAGCCCGGCCAGAGCTTCCCCGCCGGCGATCTCGGGGCGGTCCAGAAACGCCAGCAGCGGGTGCAGGCCGAACGTTTTCTTCCAGGTCGGGGCCGCGCCGTGCTTGTTGTCGGAGTGATCGATGACCAGGGTGGCATCGATGTCGATGTGCAGCCAGTCATCGCCGGTGGGTGCGGCTCCGGCGGCCCAGGCCGCCGCGCGCGCCGCGGCGCGCGCTGCTCGCACTGCGGGTAGGTGGGCGGCGTCGATGCGCTCATCGACCAGTCGCCACATCGTGGTGGTGGAGGCTTTCGCGCCGAAGGCGTGCTCACGATCCCCGCACAACTGGCCGACGGCGTCGATGCAATCGGCGCCGTCGGCGACCGCGGCCGCCAGGTCGGCGAACACCTCCCCGGGCGCATACACCCACGGGCCGCGGTAGGTGTCGGCCAACGCGGCGGTCACCTGCGTCGATAGCCCGGTCCAGTCGGCGAGTTCGCGCAGCATGGCCATCCCGGCATGCGACACGACGCCATGGCCGTCGGCGGACACTTTCACCCGTGATGTGGTCGCGATATTCTTCACCTGCGAGGTGCCTTTCCGCTGGAACGATCCGAACCTTAGACAAGTCCGATTATTCCTTGCAGGACAGGCACTTTCGCTTATCTACACACCCTCACCAGCAACAAACCACGAAAAATCCGGGCTAGTCTTCTGTGATACTCCTGAGCACCGCGAGTCGGATACCGTCCATCTCGACTAGCGGATCGCGACCGTAAGTGACAATGTCGAATCCCTGTGGGGCGTGCGAGGGCGACACGATCGTCGCCCATCCGCCATCTCGAGAAACAGCCGCTTCGGCGGTCGCAGTCAGGTGCTCCAACACGCGACGGTTGACGTCACCAACGAACACACCTGTGCCGATCTGCGTGAGCGTGCGCCGCAGCGAGTGCATCAGCTGCGAATTTCCTCCGCAGCAGATGGTGATCAGAATGGGACGTCCACGGTGTCGGCGTAGTTGGTGTTCGCAGGCACGTTGCCGCGCAGGTCGAACAACTCCAGATCGTCGACGGTGAGGTTAAAGACATCGGCATCCTCCCCGGCAAACAGCCTGTGCAGTGCGCCGATCATCGCCGCCACGGTGTGGTTCTGGGCCATCGCGTGGTTCATCGCACGCCGGGTGGCGCGCTCCACACCGCCTGGAGCCGTGTTCAGGTACGCCGCGACGGCGGTGTCCAGGCCCAGCTCTGTTTTGTGCAGGTCGGCGATGTCGTAGCTGAACGCATGCGCATTTCCGGTGTGGATGAACCCGAGACCCGGGTGCAGGCCTAGTGCCTGGATCGCGGCCAGCGCCGCCCCGTACAGCGCCTGATACGCCGTGGTGATGGCACGGTTCAAATCGTCACTGCGGTCCCAGTCGGTGTCGCGGCGCACCCACGTAAGGCCGTGCTCGGCGGCGGCGTCGCGGTACCGGTCGCGGACCCGGCGCCCTTCGGCGGACCGCAACTCCTCCATCGTGAGCAGCTGCGCCGCGGCATCATCGGGAAACCGCAGGGCATACAGCCTCCGGGCCACCGTCAGTCGCTGCTGGCGGTCGGCCCACGCACTGACCTGCCGATGGAGCAACTGGGCGCGCACCGCAAGCGGCGTCACTGTGCTGTAGGCACGGACCGCACCGGAGCCGGTCCACACCACGGTGACGCCGGCATCGGCGAGATCCGCTGCTGCGCGGTGGGTCAGGGTCGTGCCCGGCCCAAGAAACAGCGCGGTGAGAGTGTGCGTCGGCAGTGCCAACACCACATCACCGGTGTGCGCGACGACGGTCCCGCCTTCGACGGCGATCCGTGCCCGCTCCAGTGTGAGGATTCCGATCCGGGCAGAGGCGGTAGGCAGATGTATGCGCGGTGTCTTGGCCACGGTAGCCAGCATCGCCGCCGACACCGGCACACGACGGCGCACGGCGCGTGCAGGCCCGCTTTACCGGCACCGCGGTGCCGGTAAAAGGCCGCAGCGCGATCCCCGCCTACGCGGGGAAACCGGAGCCACATTTCGCACGGTCCGCATGTGTCGGATCAATCCCCGCCTACGCGGGGGAAACCGCATCGCGTCGGTGCCCGCGGCGGTCTCGGTGGATCAATCCCCGCCTACGCGGGGAAGCGCGATCTCCGAGCGCTGATTCCGCGCGATGCGGATCAATCCCCGCCTACGCGGGGGAAACCGAAGCGGTTCCGAAGACGAGGCGGCCACGGTCGGATCAATCCCCGCCTACGCGGGGGAAACCGCGTGCGACCCGAAATCCTTGGTCTACATTTCGGATCAATCCCCGCCTACGCGGGGGAAACTCCATCGTTGCGCACGACTGCCAGCATCGGTATGGATCAATCCCCGCCTACGCGGGGGAAACCTTTGCGCCGAGATCACGCAGCGCGGGTGCGAGGATCAATCCCCGCCTACGCGGGGGAAACGTTGTGCTCCTTGTCGTCTTGGTCATGTGTCCGGATCAATCCCCGCCTACGCGGGGGAAACGAAAGCTGATCATCGAGCCACGCGCCCACCTCAGATCAATCCCCGCCTACGCGGGGGAAACTCATACAGTGCCTTCACATCGGGTCGCTGACCGGATCAATCCCCGCCTACGCGGGGGAAACAGAAGATCGGCAGTCCAAATGCGCGAATTCGGGGATCAATCCCCGCCTACGCGGGGGAAACAGGAGGCTATCCGCCCCGCAGACATGCTCCAAGGGATCAATCCCCGCCTACGCGGGGGAAACCAAGGCCATGCTGACCAGTCGCGGGCTGCTCCCGGATCAATCCCCGCCTACGCGGGGGAAACGACGGCGAGCCGCTGGAACATTTGATGGCGGTAGATCAATCCCCGCCTACGCGGGGGAAACCTGCGGGCGAGGCGCGGCCAGCACTGACAGTGGGATCAATCCCCGCCTACGCGGGGGAAACAAGAGCGAGCTGGTCGGTCGGGCAGATGAACTAGATCAATCCCCGCCTACGCGGGGGAAACTGATGTCCTCGAACGCGGGCGGCACCCGCTCCGGGATCAATCCCCGCCTACGCGGGGGAAACACCGGCCATTGTCAGAAAACCGACAACCCATGGGATCAATCCCCGCCTACGCGGGGGAAACCATCATTGCACGCCGTGACGACACTCGGGCGGCGGATCAATCCCCGCCTACGCGGGGGAAACAGAAGCTGACCAGCATCAGTTCTGTCGTCGTTATCATTCTGTTACCTGAAATGCTGTGATTCTCCTGAGAAAGGAGGCGCCACGCATCAGGGGATCCATCTCCGCCACGGTTCCATGCTGACCGTGGCGGAGTTGGTGGTTCACTGTTCAGTTGTCAAACGGCTGCGCATCCACCGGTCAGCGGGTCAGCAACAGACCGCAACCATAGGAGCGTCCCGATCCGATTCCGACGTGCGCCGCTTCGGCATACGCGGACGGGTCGGTGATCATCGCCTTGCCTGTCAGCCGCACATGCGTGATGCGGGCCTTTCCGGGGTCGTCTCCGTGCTTGCGCAGAGTCCGCTCCCCCGGCTCGTCGAGGATCGGGTCCTCGACCGGCGAGAGCCCAGCCGCGATGGCTTTGCGGACCCACCAGCCCTGGATCTGGGATTCGCCGCGGGGGGTCGTGGTGCGGTTGATGGGCTTATCGCGGCCGGGGACGCGGATGCGGGTGTTCTGGCGCGGATTGACGACCACCTGGTACTCGATCACCGTGCCGGCATCGGTGCGCGGAACGTACCGCCGCGACACCGGGTCGGTGAGAAGTGCGTCGTTGAGATCGGCGCACAGGTGGTGATCGAAGCGCGGCTCGATGTCGCTCTGCATCATCATCCGCACGCGCGGAGCAGGGGCGAACTCCCCTCTGTGGGTACGGATTCCGGAGCCGACACCGGCGATCCCCTGCGTGTTGACCGCCCACAGGATGTTGTGGGCCGACCGGTGATCGGCGTGGCCGGTCGCGCCGGTGAAGAAGTCTCTCGACTGCATCGCGTACGCGAACGGTGCCATGGTGATCCGGTGCCCTTTGTGGGCGTCGGTCAACAGTGCGTGGGTGACCGGGTGTTCGGGATCGAACTCCAGGTAGGTGCGCAGGACGGGGACGCCCTGCCCGGCGCCGGAGGCATTCACGGTCAATTCCTTTCTGCGAAAGCGGTATCGAATACGTCATCGCGGTCGGGGCTCGCGACGGGGCCGCCCACATCGCGACGGTCAGCCGCGGCCGCAGCGGTCAGCGTGTACTGGTTCTCGAAACGAGCGCTGCGCCGGATCGGGCCGTCGAACGACACCGGCTGATCGGAGATGACGTTCCCCCGCGCCCCGTGACGCGGCTCGACGTAGGCGTCGAACACGGCGTTACCTGTCCGTTCGGCGGCTTCCTCGACGGTGTCGGCGAACAGCTCTTCGATGCTCGCTTCGCGCACCCCCTCCAGCAGCGAGGTCGCCGGACCGTACGCCCTGCGCCCCAGGAACACCGCCCGCGCCGGGGACAGCAGCGCCTCACCGATCTGGGCGATCAGCGCCGACGGGCCTTCCAGCGCCGCAAGGAACGACGCGTCGGCCAGGTAGCGGTCGATCGTCACGTAGGTGTCGCCGCTGACCCCCTTCATGTTCCATCCGGGGCCCGGAGTCGGGTTCTTCACCGTCTCGTAGACCAGGAATGCCGGGTCGGTCGGGTCACCGGCACCGGCTGACCACACCACCTCACGGGGCAGCGCCTGATGCCGGCCACCGCCGCTGGTGTGGTAGTCGATCTCCAGCTGTCCGGGGCGATCGACCCGGACACCGAACCGCAGCGCGGCCAGATCGCCGATCGGGTCGGCGAAGTCGCGGCCAAGTGCGTTGGCGACCAGACCGATAACCCCGGACTTGGTGGGGCGGGCGTAGCAGTCGCGGTGTGTTCCGCGCGCTGCCAGCGCCCACGCCTGCATCGCGGCTTCCAGACGGATGCCGACCACCGCGGTGCTCATGCTGCGTCCAGGGTGTCGATCTGGCCCTGCACGGTGGAGACCAGTTCGTCGAGGGTGTCGACCGCGGCCAGCGGAGCCCGGAAGTCCCCTGCGTCAGGGATCTGGCCGAGGACATCCGCGTCACCGGCGAGCACCACGGTGTGCTGGGCCGCGCCGAACCGGGCGGCGAAGTCCAGCTGGGTGAACAGCCGTCCGGTGGCGTCGGCGACGACGTTGTCGCCGGTGATTGCGCGGGTGAACGCGTTGTCGGCGCTCAGGCGGGCGTCCCCGACGGTTACCACCACCAGCGACGGGCGGGTGGCCGCGTTGGTGCTGGTCTGCTTGGCCGCCGGCAGCGAGGTGACGAACGACTCGATCGCGGCACCGATGGTCGCGGCGGTGAGTTCGGCGTCCCCGCCGAGCAGGCGGCGCAGATGATGCACATCGAGGCTCATCGTGCGGTAGTAGACCTGCGCGGACAGGTCGCTCACGCCGATGTTGTTGGGCGCGGCGCCGCGACCGTTGCTGTCGTCGTCGTCTTCGTCGGTGTCCCCACCGGCGGCGCGTGCCGCGACACCGCCCGGATCATCATCGACCGCGGTGAAAAAGTCGTCGATGATCCGGGCGGGGTCGACGCTGTAGGCGTGGTTGAACGACACCGCGCCGTCGATACGCTTGCCCATCGACTTCGTCGCCAGGAAGCTGCCGAACAGCGCAAGGTCGATGGCGCCGTTGACGTCGAACAGTGCCTCGAATCCGGCCCGAAGCTCCTTAGACACGACGGCCTTGCTCGGCTTGTCGTCAGTCGCGGCGGTGTAGGTGATGCCATCAGGGTGCCCGGCGATCAGCGCGGCGAGCTTGGCGGGGGTGGCGCGGTGAACGAACGTCGAGTTCACGCTGATCGTCTCAGTCTTGAGACTGAAGCCCATCGCCTCGAACACGGCCACGGTGCGGAACCGCGCGTCTTCGATGTCCTCGACGGCGCCGCTGGCGAGCAGGGCGTCGGCGACCATCCCGGGCAGGTGGTTGGTGCGCACGGCGAACGCGCCCTGCGCCACCGCGTGATCGCGCAGCTGCAAACGAGCCGCGCGCTTCCAGCACTGTGACGAGATGCGGGTGCGCAGCGTGCCGCCCACGGTGATGGTCTTCTGTGCGCCGGTGTCGTCGCGGTTGAGCAGCGACCCGGCCAGCGGATGCAGCGCGTGGACGTTGATGATGATCTTGGCCGCGGGGGTGGTCACGGTGGTGGCCGGGGTGGATGCGGACATGGTGAATCCTTCTCTCTTATCAGGGGGTGACGTGCAGGTGTGGAACGAAATACGTGCGGTGGTGCTGTTTCGGTTCTGCAGGTGCAGAACGGTTTTCGCTAGGTCGCGGTGAGGCCGTCGGTGGTCTCGCCGGGCACCGTGTCGGACACGTCTGACTTGCCGGTCGTGTCCTCGCCTGTGGACGTGTCTTTGTTTTTCGGGGCGCGCTTGTAGGGGGTGTGGAAGTCCTGGGCCCACCGGTAGCGCACGGCGTCGCGGCGCTGAGGGTCACACCACTGCGTCAGCTCGTCGAGGACACGGAACCATCCGGGGAGCGTGTCGGTGGTCATCCGCGCCAGCGCGGTCATCGCCTGGTCAAGGGCTTCGAAGGTCTGCGCCCGGATGAGCGCGTTGAGGATCCGCTCGGCCTGCGGATTGGGTGCCCCCGAGTCCAGGCGCGGCTTCGAGAAGAACGCCCACTTCCCGATCCCGGTGCCCCGGTAGCCGAACAGCTCTTTGGTCGGGTCTTTCGTGTTGAGCGTCACGAACAGCTTGGCCGTCAGTGCCCACGCCGGGTACTCCTGCACGGTGGCGTCCTGGGTCAGCGCGATCATCGCGACATCGACGGTCCCCGGCTGCCAGCGGCGCAGCTGCGCGGAGCCGCCACTGTGATGCGCGGCGATGAGCCGGCGGATGAACGCGACCTCGCGAGAGGGTTCCGGATCGGTCTTGCTGCTCTCAACGCGAGTGTCGGTGTTGGTGGCGGTGGTCATCAGTTGTTGTCCTGTCCGGTGGAAGTGTTCTCGGCGGTGTTCTTGGCGACGATGGCGGCGAGATCTGCTGCGTCGCGCTGTTTCTTGCTCCAGCGCGCGTCGCGGATGCGACGCAGCTGGGACGCGGCTTCGGGGCGTGCGGGCGCCATACCGGCCACGGCGGCACCTCCGGCGGCCTCGCTGATCGCTGCCAGCCGGAGTTCCAAGTCCGACAGCGCGCACTCGCCGCGCAGGGCGGCGCACACGTGCGGGTACATCTGCGCGTCGAGCACCGAAGTGATCTGCCCCTCCAGCGCACGCCGGATGTCCTTCTCTGATTCGACGGCTGCGGAGCGGCCGCGCAGGTTGCGCGACACGGCCACCATCTCGACGTGACGCGCGACGTGGTGCTCCACCGCGGCGTTGATCGCCGCGGGGTCGACCCCCTCGGCGGGGGCGGGCAGGGAGGCGACGAACAGCCCGTCGATGCGCGACTGGTTGGATGTGCCGATGCCTGCGGTGCGCAGCGTCTGGCCCGGTCGGGCAGCCGAGAGCACTGCCGACGGCGGCTGCTGGTCGACCAGGCCCCGCAACAGGGTGCGCCACGCCGTCCGGCCCATCGAGGACGAATAGTTCCTGCGCGGAAACGTTTTCGGCGCAACCGGCTTCGCTTTCTTGCCGGCCTTGGCCGCTTTGACGATCCGTTCCGTCGCGCGCTTGGCAGCGTTGTGCTCTTCGCTGCTGATCAGGTAGAGCGCGAACGGTTTCAGCTCGGGATCCATGTCCTCGGTGTAGCCGAGCTTGTCCTTGTCGGCCGGCCAGCGCACACCGTTGCAGACCATGGCGCGGGTGACTTCCGTTCCCGGCTCCACGTAGATGGAGCGCGCCAAGTAGGTCAGCCCGTCGAGGACGCCCTCGGGGTGCAGATACACCGGCGGGTGTCCGTGCGTCCAGGTGAAGTGGAATGTGCCCAGCGGGCGGCCGCGCACCGCGGCGACGTTGGCGGCCAGCGTCGAGGGCAGGTCACCGTCCTCGATCCATGCCAGCGTGCCGGCCGTTCCCTCGGCGGCGATGCTGGGCAATACGGTCTCCATCTTCCCGGTGCCCGGATGCTTCTGCGCGGGAAACAGATTGCCCAGAAACGGCTGGATGCCGGGC
Organism: Mycolicibacterium austroafricanum; assembly: GCF_000612725.1. Lineage (GTDB taxonomy): Bacteria > Actinomycetota > Actinomycetes > Mycobacteriales > Mycobacteriaceae > Mycobacterium > Mycobacterium austroafricanum. The sequence continues at coordinate 54,441 of NZ_HG964460.1, read as the reverse complement.
ACGGAGAAGCACTGGCGCACCACGAGCTGGCGGGCGGTTTCTGCGGGGGTCAACGTGATGCCGCTGTGGCTGTGGAACATGTTGGCCGCGGCTTTGCCGGTACCGCCGTGACGGTAGGACAGGTCGGCGATCGGGTTCGTCTTGCCCGCATCGATGAAGCGGAGCATGTCCGCGTTCTGCGCGAATGGCCGCTGCGGGTGGAAGAGGTCGAAATCGCCGGTGTGGTTACGCACCCACTGTGCGGGGTGCAGCGATTCAGCGTCAGCGGCAACGGCGATGGCGATCATCAGCCGCAAGAGTGCGACGTCTTCGTAGGAATCACCGGTGGCCAGCGCAGCGATGTCCTCGCTGAACGCGTCTGCCAGGCCCACGTCGCGAACACCCGATGCAGAGAGCACCGGAATCCAGGGGGCGGTGACGAGATCAAAAGAATGCACGGATGAAACTCCTTTTCTGAACGTGCGCACCGATGCGTGCGGCTGTTCTCTAAAATAGAGACTAGATGATGTTTTGGCGGTGCGCAACTACCTACGAAAACTGTTCGGGATGACTTTCCGCAACCGCTCCTGTTCTGCAGGGGTACACAGTGTTCCGCGCTTTTTCTGGATGTAGAACCAGTTGCTCACATTGATGGACTTACCCCCGGAGACCGCAACCTGAGTCCGCTGGAGGCGACCCCCGGCGATGCGGCCATCGGCGGCGAGGCGTTCGATCGCGTCAACGTGTGGCGTGGCGGGCTCTGCTGGCTCTTTGGGCGCGCGCTTCTCGCGCCAGTCCCAGCCCGGGATCGCTTCGAACTGCGCCTCGATGTCTGCACGCAACTTTTTGCTCGTGTGGCGACTGCGCACTCGACGCACGGCTGGGCCGAATGTGAACCCGGGCGCATCGGCCACCGGCCGCCACTCCCCTTCCGGGAAGTCAAGATTGCCGTTCTCGGCGTGGAACTTCCGGACCCAGCTGGCGGTCTGGTAGTCGCCGGGCGTGGCGCTGGACACGCGTACGGCGAACACGTGGCGCGCCAGCGCGGTCATCCCCGGCGGGAGATCCACCGTTATTCTCGCGTCGTGGCCGTTCCGGGATCCAAGCACGTTCATCGGCCAGGTGGCCAGTGAGTCCTGAAACTGTACGTCTTCGATCGCCAGCGACTGCAGCACACGCCACATGCTCTTGTAGGACGAAGTCCCGATCGTGCAGTCGATGTCCTCGTCACCGTCGGCCAGCAGCACCGGAACGATCACCAGCGCCGGCGGACGCCCCAGGGACCGGCCCTGCTCATCGCGGGCGACCCGCATTGCGCGCCCGATGATCTGGATGATGTCGATGGTGCTGGAGCGCGGAGCGGCGAACAGCACGGCGTCGAGTGCGGGGATGTTGACCCCCTCGGCCATGGTGTGGCAGTTCGACACCACCACCATGTTCCCGCCGGGCTCTTTGAGCATGCCCAGCTGCACACCCCGGTCACACATGCGGGTATCGGAGTGCATCTCGAACGTCACCAGCGGCACCTCAGCCAGCACGGGGTCGTCGGCGGCAAGTTCGGCATGCACTTTCTGCAACATCTCCGACCAGCGCCGCATGCGCTTGACCCGGTTGTGGTACGCCAGCACGGAACGCACGTGCGGATACGTGCGATGCAGCTGGGCCAGCGCCAGCAGCGCGGCGACCTCCTCGAGGCTGCAGCCGTGACCCTCGATGCGGCGCCGCAGCTCCGTGGCCCGCGACTTCGCGATACCGACCAGGTGTACGCGGTACTCCGACAGGTAATCCCCGGCGATCGCTTCGCGAAACGTCAACGGCACCAGCTGTGCTCCATAGGCGGGCCCGTCCATCGACACGACCGACGGGGAATCCTCGTCGTCGCCTTCGCGGATCTCCATGATCCGGGGGGTTGCTGTCATGAAAAGTCGCCGCTTCGCGCGGAACTCCTTGCGCACCACCAGGCCCCACGACTTGTCGACCGGGCCCGCGGTGCGGTGTGCTTCGTCGGCGATGGCGAGATCGAAGCCAGACCCGTCCCGTCCGGGCGCCTTGTCGACGGCGTCACGGACGGTGTCGGCGGAGGCGTAGGTCGCCACGAGCAGGATCGGGCCTTCCTGCTGCAACTGCGCGGCGAGTTTTCTGGCGTCCGTGGTGATGTCCAGCCCTGCGGCTGCGGGGGCTTCGGCCTCCGATCGCCGAATGGACCGGTCGTCGGGGTTTTCGGTGTGCGGGTTGCGCGAGCATACGAGAATCTGCCGATGCCCGGACGCGGCGTGCTTCATGTCCTCGGCGATCTGACCCAGCAGAACAATCGTCGGAACGAGCACGACCACGCGGCGGTGCGCGGTGTCGCGCAGCAGTTCCGCGGCCACGCGGGTCTTGCCGGTGCCGCAGGGCATCACCAGGGTGACGCGGTCCCCCTGGTCCTGAAAGTGCTGGCGTATGCCGTCCAGTGCGTAGTGCTGATAGTCCCGCAATCCCAGATTCCGCCGCATCCGGTAGCGGTCATCAGTCAGCGGGGGCTGTGGCTCTCCCGCCACCGGGCCTGCGACCGGAAAAGGTGCGGCAGGCTGGTCGCCGTTCGGCGGAGCGGCCGGCGGGCCGGAAGGTACTGCAGGCTGGTCGCCGTTCGGCGGAGCGGCCGGCGGGAAAGCCGGGGCGGGGTTCGCTCCGGGCGGGCCGGTCGGCACCAGCGGGGCCGGCCCAGCGTCGGCATCGTTGTTTCCTGGCGGTTCGCCGTGATCGGGGGACTTCGGACCGTCAGGCAGATCTTCCCACATCGCGCTCTCGTAGCTCCTCTTTTGATTCCGTGAACAATTCTCTGTTTTAGAGATTAGTGCATGCGCCCTGGCCACGCCGGCAGCCATCCGGGGACCGTCACAGGAAGCAAGGAAACCGTTGTTCCCGACTCAGTCCCGGCTGCAGCTGGGAATGGCGTCGTCGGGGCGGCATCCGCACAGGTGGCCGCCACCGTCCCAGCTGTGCACCCCGACTCAGTCTCGGTTGCAGCAGCTTTCGCCTTTGCAGCCAGTGCCGCAGCGAAGTCCAGGAGCGCGGCTCGGTCGCCGGCGCTCGCCTCGCCGATCGCGCACAGTGTCACGTCCTGCGCGTAGCTCGGATCGGCCATCGCCGGGTTCGATGTCCACCCCCACTGGTCGTGGGCCATACCTTTGTCACGCACCGGGCGATACCAGGTGTTGCCGTTCGAATCGGTGTGCGCCGGGAACTGCTTTGCGACACTGCTCATGCGACGCCATAGCGTTCACGTAGCTCGCACCACACCGAGCACTCCTGGAGATGCTGATGATCGACCACCGCGCCGCACCCCTCGCAGTACAGGTCATCGCAGGCGTACATCACGAAGCCACGATTCGTTCGACCTGCATCCCCGCCCCGAGGCACGCGGTGTCCTGCCCGCCGTGCGGAGACACCACCCAGCCGGTGCCGACGTCGAACGCCGACACCTCCTCACCGCAGCAAGGGCACACGGCGGTGCCCTGCGGGTAGTGCGACAGATGCCAGTGGGCAGCGTCCGGGCACAGGTACGGGTGCAGCTGGGTGTACCGGTCGCCGCGGGCCAACACCGCGACCCGGATGGTCTCGGCGCCGGCCAACGCCGCGTCGCTGGATTCGAACCGCCGCTTGGTGACGAACCGGCACGGGGCGGTCATCGGTACGCTCACCGGTCCAGTCCCGCGATCACGGCGTCGAGCCAGCCTTCGGCGGGGTCGCGGGAGCGGTCCCATTCCCAGCTGTCGAGCGTGCCGGCCATCGGCAGACCGCCGCGCGGCGGCAGCCGATTACCGCTGATCCTCAGCACCGCCACGGCGCCGGAAGCGTCACGGCGGACGCTCACCGTATGTGGGCGGAACCGGATCTCGGGGGCATGTCGCGGTGATATGTCGGCCACCTGCCCCGGTGGCAGCGGATGGGACTGCCAGTCACCAAGCACGGGTGCACTCCGGGAGGTCCGCAGGGGGGTCGGCCGATGGAAACTGGGTGTGCGCTTCGGTCCCGGCCCACTTGTCGTCGCGGTCCTCGCCGCGGTTTACCGCGCGCTTGTCCTGGCGCCGCTGCTTCATCGCCACGACATCGCGGTTGGAATTGAAGCGGTTTCGGCTCCCTTTGCGTCGGGCCATGCGCGGGGTCCTTTTCGTCGCAGGTTCGCCCACCGGTGTCAGTGGTGAGAGCGGGCTCAACGCGCAGTTGAGCAGACCGGCCCGACAACGTTGCCCAGCCCGGCACGACACGCCGATCTCAACGGCGCAGCAACGCCTGGCACATCGTGAACAACATCGGGCTGGGCCTCCAGAGCCACCGGTCCGGCACATCGCGCTGCGAGGCGGCGACCGTGGCGCACACCGCCGCCATGTCGTCGGCCAGGTACCAGTCCGACGACCACGCAGCATTCGCCTCGACGATCTTCCACCCGGGCGGCCCCGTCGCCGGTGCAGCGCACCAGCCGACGTCGAGCACCACCGCAGGCGGGACATCGAGTCCGGTATCGAGCACCGACTGCAGCCAGCCGCGGCCTTCGCGATCGCAAGTGCGCATCTGGCGCTGCGGCCACACCTGCCGGTCGGCGTCAACGAAGTACGGACTGGACGCAACCACCTGCCCGTCACGGACCCAGCACCGCAGCTCGTAGGCGAACTGCACCGGCGTGGACAGCTGGACGGGCTCGTCGACGGGCAGTCGCGCACACGCATCGGCCAGCTCCCGCGGGGTGCGCACTGCCGCCGCGAAACAATCGTGCTTGGACTCCGGCAACTTCACGAACACCGAGGACCCGACACCCGTTGCCGTCTCGGCGACGGCACCTGCTGTGCGCGTGACTATTTCGCGCCCGGTCACCGCGACCGGCAACGTGTCGAGCCAGCGCGGCCCAGCCGAGGACAACCGCAGCTGCGGGTAGCGCGTCGTCGCCGCGGCGGCCCAGGATCCCGGGCACCAGAAGAGTGCGCAGGGGTCGTCGGCACCCTCGAGGTCCATGCCGAAATGCTGGCGGGCTGCGGTGTGCTCGCACAGCTGCTGCACGCGCCAGTTGGCGTGCGTCACCACTGTCAGCTCTGCGATGACCGGCGCGGGGATGGGCACGGGATCGGGCTCCTCTGTTCGGCGCGGACGGTAGCGACGTGGGCAGCAATGTGCGCAACCAGGCGCGGAGATGGGCCAGGACACACGCCCACACAAGGTGCATCCGGTGACGTTCTGGTTCAGGCCTCGTGAGAGCCCGGTATTCGATCTTCGCGGTCGACCCGGGCTCTCTGCTTTCGAGCAGCCGGCGCGCGCCCAACGGCGCTTGAACCCGGCAGGACGTGACAGCAGCAGCGCTGTCGTCAGCGTCCGGTGAACTGTCCGGAAAGTTGCCCCGCACGCGCCGCGCACCCGCGGACGCCGGGCCGGCTGACACCGTGACGGGCGCACAGCATTCCCCGTGAAAGGAACCAACACCGTGCAGATCACCGTGGAATTCACCGACGTCTACGACGGCAGCGAGTCCAAGCGCACCGAGACCTTCGATGTGGCAACCCCATCCGGAGATTTCGATGACTGGGCCTACGACAACATCTACCCGCGCACCGGTGACGGCCGCGCCCACAGCGAGTCCGGCTACTTCGCCAAGATCATCACCTGCGCAACCGATCCGAGCTTGGTCGGTCGCGAATTCGAATGGGGTATCTGACACCCCACGCACCTGCCACCAACCATCCCCGGAAAGGACACACCACCATGCTCATCACACGCGAGCAGGCGAACGCGTGGGCCGGAGGTCCACCACTGACCGATGCGGAGTACGAACGCCTCCGCCTGGCGATCCCCCACTCCAGCGTCCCCGATGCTGTCGAAACCATCGTCAACGAATCCATCCGCAGCTGATGGCCCGCATCGAGCTGACCACCGACGACCCGAACGTCGACGGGCTGGACGTCACCACGCACGACGACTACGACGCAATGATCGGACATATCCGCGCCACCTGCGACCCCGGCGGCAACTACGCCGACGAGGGCAGCGGCAGCATCCAGAACCTGTTGTCGCTGGAGGGTTACCGCTTCGGATACCGGGAGATTCCGTGATCGCCGACACCGACACCTACCCCGGATACGTCTTCGTCCGCGACGCCCAGGCAGAGTTGGACGTCACCCTCGACGCGCGGCTGACACCGGACCAGGCGCGGGTCATCGCCGGCAACCTGGAACGCGAGGGCAAGCACACCGTCGCCGCGGAGGGGCTGCGCCGTGCCGCTGACGAAGCGGAGCGCAAGGCCTGATGCCACTTCCCCGCTATCCCAACGATATTCACCCCGATTACCTGGTGGCCACCGTCTACACCGCCGACGGTCAGCCCTACGACTACGTCGACCACAACGAGCCGGCACGGTCCTACGCTGCGCGGGGATACCGGGTGAGAGTTCACGCCGGCCACGGCAACTACAGCCGCGAGGAGCTGCAGGAGGCCGTCGACCACGAACTGGCCGGGTCCCGCCTGCGCCGCTGAATACAGGCGAGATCCCGGGACCAAGAGACCGCTGGTGCACCGGCCCTCCCCGGCAGCAGAGTAGTCCCCCCGTGGCCGAAGTGGCGCGACCCATCGACGCGACGGGGCGGCGGTGAAGGTGCCGGCGCCGCGCATTGCAGCAGGCGTGCGATGAGGATCCGGAGCCCGCGCGGGGAACGCGCCCAACTCGCGACTTAGCTGCCGGGCGAACAGGTTGCGGGCGCTACAGGCACCGGTGCTTTGCGCAGCGAGTTGTCAGTTAGCCAGGTAGCGGTCCAAAGCATCCTGCAGAGCTTGCTCCAGGCTCACACCTTCACGCTCTGCGCGAAGTCGTAGCCGCGCCGCTACTTCTCCTGGAACCCAGACTGGGCAGCCGGATGGCACGCCCACTTCTCCCGCGGCGGGTCCCCACTCCAGTTCCCCGACTGTGTATTCGTGGTTCTCTACTGCGCGGCTGAATTGTGCGTAGTACGCGTCGTCGCGCACCGGATGATCAGAACTCGTTGTCACCGCTGAATCCCTTCTACCCGAGTGGCCAGTCGATGGGCTCGGTCTGCGGGCCAACGTACGGACGCTGCCCCGAGAGCATTCCCCGCAAGTCTAGCGATCCGCGGCTGATCCGAAACAGGTCTTCGGCCACAGCTTTGGTCAACAACATCGCATGAAAGACTTCCACCCGCGCGGTCTCTTCGGTCGCAACCTCAATCCATGGTTCGCCCCCGATCCGTCCCACATACATGTATGCGTTCGCAGTGGGGTCGAAGGCGGCATTGATCGGGTACCGGGTGATGAAGTGCTCGATGACCGACCTGATCTCGGCGTCCGTGACACTGTGCTGCCGCGCTGTCGGCTTCACTACGACCTGCATGGGCGGCAAACTAAGCTCGCGCACCCAACACCGCTGCGCCGCGGCGCGACGCCACTTCGCGGCATGGGTGTGCCGCCCAGTCGTGCGGCCGCTTATTCCGAAGACGCGGGAGCCACCACCGACAGCACCAGCGACGCGCCGCACGCGGTGAGGTACTGGCGCAGCTGCGAGAGCCGCGGGTCACTGTCCAGGCGCTCCATGCCGGCCACGGTCGTCGCGTCCACGCCCATCAGCGCCGCCAGCTGCGCCTGACTGAGTCCGGCGGCGGCGCGTGCCGCGGCGAGGTCGCGGGTGAACGCCACCTGCGCGCGTGCCGACAGCCGAGCTGCGCGCCGTGTCTGCGACTCCTGCATTGCCGGGACCGCGATCAGTGACTCACCGCGAACTGCTGCCACGGCATCAGCTGCGGAAGATGCCCGCTGCGCACCTGCGACGCGGTGACCGGCACAGGGTCACGCGGAACCTTGCCTTCGACCTGTCGAGCCCGCCGCGCCGCCTCCACGTGGCGGTCCAACAGGAGCAGCCCGCCGCGGTTGATCGGCACGCCGATCTCGATCCAGGCACCGTTCGGGAACTGCTTCCACTTCGGCTTGGTCGCGGGCCCGCCCGCCAGCGCACCACTGCGGTACCAGCGCTGCACCGTGCGCTCGCTGACCTGTAGCCGGTCAGCCGCCTCGGCAACTGTCAGCACCCCGTCCCAGCGGTCGACTCGCAATCGCGGGTAGTGCCCTGCCGCTGACTCCAGTTTCTGGCGGCCCAGCCCCAGCAGTTCGCTGGCGTGGATGCGGTGCACCATGTCGAAGTGCACGCTGTGCAGCTTGCGCGTCCGGATCAGCTGCTTGACCTGTGAGAGCGGGCGGTTGAGGAACCGTGCGGCGAAGTCCAGGGTCAGGAAGTCGCGGGTGATCGCGCGACCGTGCTCACGGCTGGAGGGCCGCAGGTTCGGGCACAGGCGCGCCACCCTGGCGGAGAACACGCCGGCGGCGTACAGGTCGCCGTGACGGATGCGCAGTTCGTGACCGTCGCGCATCGCCGGGATGAGCCCTTCACGCACCAGGGTCTCGATGGTCGACTTGCGGCAGCCGGCAAGCAGAGCGGCGGCGCGGCGGGTGTGGATCCACTCCGAGGGGCGCTCGAGCTTCATGGTCTCTTCCAGCCAGGCCATGTAGTTGTTCATGTGTTCGGCGGTCAGCGCCGCACCCCGCTTCGGTGCGGCCTCAGCATGGGCCTTTGCCACCCGGTCGTTGTGTTTGTCGATGCGCAGCGTGCGGCGCAGTGCCACAACGTCATCGGCACGCACCCACAGTTTGTCGGCGCGGGTGATCGCCTCGATGCGCTTAGCCGCGATCCAGCGCCGCAGTGTGCGCACCGTGACCCCCAGCCTGCCCGCAGCTGTGGGCAGGTCTATGTGGTTCGGGTCGTCAGGGTCGACAGGAGGGCGGCCCTGCTGCTTGGCGTACAGCTCCTGGCGCAGATAGATCAGGTGCATTACGTCGTCGGCGCGCACTCGGGCCACGCCGCCGATGACCTGCGTGCGGATCCCGGCGGCGGCCACACGCTTCCGCGCCCCCGACAGCGACAGCCGCAGTGTCTCCGCGACTTTGGACATCGGCCACAGCGCGTTGCCGGCCGCGGTATCGAAAACCTCGTCGGTGCGGCGCACTTGGTCGGGGGTGATCGCAGGCGCCATCACACGCAGCGCGTTGAGGTAGGCGCGCTTGGCTTCCGGTGTCTTCCGTTTGGCCAGCGCGATCTTGGCGAAGTCGATCAGCTGCAGCTGCGAGGACGTGAACGGCACCGTGTGCGTGGCCAACAGCGAGGCTTTGATCAGCGCGTCGGGGCCCCGCCCCACGATCGGCAGCGTGAACGGGTCCTGGCGCGACCAGCGGCGCACGGTCCCCTCGCTGACGCGCATGGTCTTGGCGACCTCTGCCATCGGCACGCCCAGGTCACTGTCGACGGCCGGGGCGGTGGGCCGGTAGGCGGCGGTGTCGGTGCGGAAGTAGACGTCGGCGCCGAATCTCAGGTCGGGGCGGTGCGTCAGCGCCCACACCAGATCCGAGCGCACCCGTACCGTGCGTCCGAACGTCACCTTGGGCAGGCGCCCTCCGCTGATCAAGCGCCGTACACCGCTGGCGCTGGTGCCCAGTGCCGTTGCGGCTTCGGCGATTGTCAGCATGCGGACCTGCTGGCTGTAGACAGGGCCGTCGATCTGGCGCACACCGCCGGCCCGCAGTGCAGCGGCTTCCAGTTCAGCCTGTTCTCGCCCCGGCAGGCGGTGCAGCTGAATGCCGGGGTGCCACGGCTGGCCGAACATCGATGCTGCCGCTTCCAGCGCGGTGGCGCGCGGCGGATCCGGAGGAGTCGGCAGTTCCTGTTCGCGCCAGCGCTGCGCTTCTTCCTCTTGATGGCGGCGACTGGCCTGCAGCTGTCGCAGGATCTCCTGCTGCCAGTGCGGGGGCCGGGACCAGAACGACGGCAGCACTTCGTCCGCGTAGTCCGCGGGGTCGATCCAGTTGCTGTCGGCGTCGGTCATGGCGCACACGGTATCGGATGCACGGCGCAATGCACCCACCAGATGCACATGCATCGCCGTGTCGCGGCGAAGACTCCGCTGGTCACGTGACACGGCTCACAGGATTTCGTAGACAGTTGTCGGACGCCAAACCGCTGGCGCAGAACGCATGAACATTTTCGATTGACGCACTTTTGACCAGTGGAAACTGTCAGCACGGCGTGCAATCACGGCGCTACCTGCAGTGCGGCATCCATGTCGCCAGAAGGGGGAGGGGGTCGTCAATCGTGAAGAAACTCAATGAAACACTTCTCGCTACAAAAACGGTCTTATTGTCGGATGCGTAAAAGTAGAATTGCCTGATAGATACATATAACTAGATACACTAACTAAAAACATGAACGAGTAAAAGAAACCGTCACCATTCATCGCCCCGATAAACCGCTGTGAGCCACGCCACAGGCGACCGTGTAGAGAGGGTTACCGTCAGACCCCCTCCCCCCTCTGGCGACATCAACGCAACTGTCCAGCTCACGCCGAGATCACCGAAAACCATGACACTTTCCGCAGGTCAACGGTGCGCCAACCGGAAAAGTTAGTGCGATCTGCGCCAGCGGAACCCCGGCGCTACCTCGACGGCTGAAGGGTGCGCAGACCGGCCCGTATGGGGTTTCATGATCAGCTGACGAAAGGGGGACGTGACAGTGAAACCGTGGAAAGTCCTTTGCTGGGAGGCGGTGCAGGTCAGCGTGGAGGAGGCTGCTGAATCCGCAGGTCAGCGGGCCGTGACCGATGCGTAAACCGTGGATGATTTGCTTTCAACGCTACCGCCGCGACAAAAGTGCAGGTCGCGGCGGTGATCTCATATTTGCCGAGTTGTCATCCCCGTGTGACCATGGAGGTATGTCCACCCGGTTTTCGCAGGTCACGAGGCTGACGGCAGCTGCACTCGCAGCTGTCGCGGTTCTGGCTGCCTGCTCGCCGGGTGACGGGATCGCCGTGCAGTCCACGGCCGGCACCGCGACGCCCTCCCCCGAGCTTCTGCAGCCCGAGACGAGGCCGTCCAATGAAGAGCTGCAGGAGTACCAGGACGTAACGGGTCAAGGCGAGCGGTTCGATCAAGGTAAGCCACGAGCGCAGTGGGCGCCCGTCCCGCTGCCTGGAAGCCTCATGTTCTCACCAAACTGGGCGTGCACTGTAGGGCCTGCGGTAACGCGCGACGGTCAGCGTGGATTTCTGACGGCTGGCCACTGCGGGAAGGCGAGTGGAGATAGAAGTGCTCGTCTGTTCAACGAGGCCCGCCAGACGCCGCCAGGCGTGGATTTCGGCGAGATCACCGAGGCTGTTGACACCGTCACCGACACGGGACCTTCTGGAGTCGAAGATCATGGCGTTGTGTGGGTTCCGGACCTGCGTCTGGATTCTGCAGCGACACGCATCGCGAATCGTCCAATCGCAGGGGTGATGCGCGCAGACGCAGTTCGCGCTCTGCCCGTTGGAACGCCGATTTGTGTCGACGCCGGACGTACCGGTGTTTGGTGCGCCGCGAAACGGGACACCGATGAAGACCTCTTCATCAACTACGTTGACAAGAGCGAACAGGGCGACAGCGGCGCGCCTGTATTCGTCGTGGACAGCAACAGTGCGGTTCTGTTGATTGGCCTGCTTAGCGAAGTCCACCCGGACGACGGAACTACTGGCAGGGCCACATTCCTGGAACCGGCACTGCGGGGTCTCGGAGCGAGGGTGCTTACTGATCCAGGAGCAGAAGCCGCAGACCCGCATCTGCTGGCGCTGGACCTTGCACTTTCGCGGTGATCGTGCGTCCTCGCCGCCAAGATGCCGTCGGTAATGCCATGCTAGTTGCATGCCTGTAGCTCCTGATCTCGACGTGTCGCGGCCGACGGCGGAGGAGGTTGCGGCCGCCGCTGCGCTGGCTTCCGCGCTGGACCGACTCGGCCGCGGCGTCGAGGAGGGCAGCACGCATTTCGGATCAGTGGCAACCGGTGAGGCGCTGGAAGGTGCGCGTGGTGACATGGCCGGCACCCGCGACACCGCTGATGGTGGGGCATCATCGGCGGTGGCCGCGGCGCAGACGATGCGCGATATGCGTGACGGTGGCGACGTGTGGCTGCGGAATGCGCCCAAGCAGGCCGATCTGGAACGTGCCACGCAGAAGGTCGCGTCGATTCGCGCGGAGATGCAACTAGCCGCGCTGTCGGGTCTGCCGGCCAGCCTGCTCCAAGAGCGGCTGGAAGCGGCGAAAGCGGAACTGCGGGAACTGGAGTCGCGCCGCAAGGCGGCAGACGAGGCCTATGAGCGGGCGTGCCGCCGCGGGGCGGAGAGGCTTGTGCCGCAGGAGAAGTGCCAGCCGCGTGGCAAGAAACGGTCCACCGATCAAGCGCGGGAACGCAGCGGCGGTAGCCCGCTGCCCGCCGATACCCGCACCGAGGCCGGCAAGCTCGATACCCCGCCGGCCGCCGCCCCGTCGACACCTGGTGCCCCAGCACCCGCGCCCGGCACTCCGGCACCGTCCGCTCCGCCGGCGACGCGTCCGTCATCGGCACCGCCGGCCACCGCGCCCAGTACCAGCTCCTCCTCCCCCGGCTTGAACGCGGATGCGCTGAAACTGCTGGCGAGCCAGGCCCAGAACCCGCAGCAGCCACAGATGGCAGCACCGTCCCAGCAGCCAGCGCCGCAGCTGGCCGCGCAGTCCGGCGCTCCGACCGCGGCGGGGCCGGCGCAGAACGCGAAGACCTCCGGCGCGCTGACAGCCGATGACTTCGGAGACACCATCGCCCCCGCGCCGGTCGGTCTGGGCCTGGCCAGCGGCGGATCGCCTGCGGCCACGGTGAGTCCATCCGCCCCGGCACCGGCCGCTGCTGCGGCCGCGCCGGTGTCGCAGACGCCGGGTACCTCGGCCAACAACTTGTCCACCGTCGCCGACACTTCCGGGCGCCCCGAGCCTGCACGAACGGCCTATAACCCGACCACGACAACCTCGCACGCCACTGGCTCAGCGGCTGCTCCGGCGACGCCGCTGGCCGGCCGCGGCATGGGCGTCGGTGCGGGGATGCCACACATGCCGATGGTCCCGATGGGCGGAATGCCCGGCGGTGGGGCCGGGGGCAGCGGATCCCGCGGCGGTGACGGATCGAAGGTGACCGCCTATGACAGCGGCCGCGACCACGGCGCCAGTTCCATCAACGAGGCGGTGCGGGGCGGCACGATCGCGCAACGTCGCGAGTTGGACTGACGGCCCAGGGCTTCTAGCTGCGGGTTCGCTGCTTTAACCCGCCCAGTCTCTCGGCCAGTCCCGCGTCTGACCTGCTACGCGCCGCGGTGCGATTCACACCGGTGAATGTGGTCGCATGCGCGCGTGAACTCACGTAAGCAGCCTCACCGTCCCGCATCGAGCCCTAAAAGTGCAGGTCAGAAGTCCCGCGATCAGGCCCGGCATGTCTCCACCACGACGGGCGTACCCACCCCCCTCCTACGGGCCAAGCTCGCCGCGGGCACCGTCGCGGCCGTCACGCTGGCCTCGGTACTCACCGCTGCGCCCGCAACGGCAACCAATGAACAGTTGCGGCCGACATACCAACTGGCAGTCACATTGCTGTCCGAGACCAGCAGTGCCGCACCAGTGTTCGGTGTCGCCGATTCCCACCTGTACAACCTGGGCCCCGAGGAACTCACGGCGCGACTGACCGAACTGCGCGGCCTCGGTGTCACTGACCTGCGGGTCGCGGTGCCGTGGGTCTACATCGAGCCGGCGGCCGGCACGTATGACTGGTCGAAGATGGATGCGCTGGTGGCCAAGGCCACCGAGATGGGGTTCACCCTCACCGGCGCGGTCACGGCCACTCCGACCTGGGCAGGGCTGCCGCTGGCCGGCGCCCCGAATCCGGACACCTACGGCGCATTCGCGGGGACCGTCGCTGCCCGGTACGGGTCCCAGATCTCGAACTATGAGATCTGGAACGAGCCGAACGGTGTGATCTTCTATGCCCCGGTCAGCGCCGCCGGCTACACCGAGATGCTCAAGGCCGCCTACACCGCCATCAAGGCCGCCAACCCTGATGCTGTCGTCCTCGCCGGATCGCTAGGTGCGACTACCGATGTCAACGGTATCTCGGTCACCCCTCAGCGCTTCCTGGAACAGATGTACGCCGCGGGCGCCGCCGGCTACTTCGACGCGTTGTCCTATCACCCGTATCACTTCACTCTGCCGTTCTCCGCTGGCACGGGTACCGCCAACACGCCGTTGGAGCAGGTCAAAGCACTCTATGACCTGATGGTCGCCAACGGCGATGGGGGAAAACAGATCTGGGCCACCGAGTACGGCACCGCGACCACCCCCGGGTGGGGTGTCACCCAGACCGAGCAGGCCGCACTGTTGCGCGACTTCCTCACCGCCTGGTCCAAGCTGTCCTATACCGGACCGGCATTCGTGTACACCTCCCAGGATGCGCAGACCGGAATTCTCAACCACGAGTACAACTTCGGACTGTTCACCTCCTCCGGCGCGCCCAAGCAGGCCGCACAGGTACTCGCCGAACTGATCGCGGCAAGCGGCCTCGGTGAGCTGCCGGACTACACCGCGCCGCGCATGTCGGCCGCACGTGATCTGTACCTGCAACTGGCGTCGGTCGGATTCGGGCTGGCCAATACCGCGCTGATCATCCCCAACGCCGCGATCGCCGTGATCTACAACCTGATGCCGGGCCCGCTGCGCAAGGCGTTCACCGCGGTAGCCAACGCGGTCTCGGCTGTCGTGGCGCAGGTCGCGATCGCGATGACCCCGGTCATGCAGGCCGCGCTGGGCCTGGTCATCCGCGCTCTGCCGCAGACTCCCGCTACCGACGCTACCGAGGACGAGACCGGCGGCGCGACAACGGCCCTGGCGCAGGAAGAGGCCGATAGCGGCGACGCGGGCGAGGAGTCTGGTGCCCCGATGAGCGAGGCCGCCGCGGTGGTCGACGACATCAATGCTGAACCAGTCGGGGTGCCGGCCGCGGATGCTCTCGCTGGTGAGGTGGTTTCCATCGCCGACACCGACACTGCACAGGAGCCGGCCGTCGAGCCAGCCCCGGTCGAGGACTCCCTGACCGAACCGGTCGAGGAGACCGAACCCCTCTCCGACCCGGCTCCGACCGAAGCCGAAGCCGTCGACTCGTCAGCCGAGACGGAAGCCGACAGCTCCGACGAACCTGCGGGCGACACCGAGTCCGAGCCCGACACGAACGGCACCACGGTCACCGGTGAGGGCACCGACACCGACACCGACACCGACACCGACACCGACACCGACACCGACACCGACACCGACACCGACACCGACACCGACACCGAGGCTGAGTCACAGCGAGCGAAAGAAACCCTCGGCGAGGGCAGTGCCGCGAAGTCAGAACGTTCCCCGCGGCGCGCACCGCGCACGGCAACGGCGCCAGACAGGCCGACCTCGCCGGCGACCCAACGCGGAGCCCACAAAGGCGATGACCGGTCCGCACCGCGGGAATCCGGGCGCGAGGGCAGCCAGTCGAATTCCAGGGCTGGCGAATGACGGCCGCTCGGGCCCGGCGAAGCCGCCGACACACGCACCGGACCAAGCGGTGGATCGGGACCACAGTGTGCGCTGCGCTGATCGTTTCGCCCACGCTGGTGATCAGCTCTGCACCTGCGCAGGCCGCTGATTCGGTGTTCTATCTCTCCGGCACCCGCAACAATCCTGCGCCACAGCAGATGGTTGATCTGGCCGACATCGGTGCGGCCTTCACATTTTTCGGTGAACAGGCATTGCAGATCGGTTATGCAGCAGCGCTGTTTCCGTTCCAGGGCGCGACTGCGTTGAACGCCTCGGTAGCCGAGGGATTGGCGAACCTCGTAGCGGCGCTGGAGGCCGCGCCGGCCGGAGACCGGCTGGTACTGATCGGGGTCTCGCAGGGCGACATCGTGCTGAGCCTGCTGGAGCAGGCGCTACTCGCGGCGGGCGAGGCCCGCGACGTGCTGTTCGTGCGGATGGCCGGCCCGTCCGGGGACACCGGGGTGATGGGCCGCAACTGGGGCTTCAAGTTGCCTGGGCTTTCGTTCGTCACGCGGCCGGACGAATCCCCGTTCGATCAGATCGTGCTCAACCACGAATACGACGGTCTCGGTCACTGGCCGGTTAATCAGCTCAACGTGCTCGCTGTCCTCAACGCGGTCCTGGGCACGTTGACGTTCCACAACCCGAACGCCTACGCAGTGGACCTGTCGGCGTTCCCGGAATCCGACATCACTACCACCGTGAACTCCCTCGGGGCGACCACGACGACCTATCTGATCCGTGCGACCGGGCTGTTGCCGTTGCTCCGGCCGTTGCAGGCGCTCGGTATAGACGAAGGTCTGCTCAATGATTGGCACCAGAAGTTGAAACCGATCATCGACTCCGCTTACGAGCCCGGTCGGGCCCCCGTCCTGGCGCGGGTGGTGCAGTCGATGGTGCGGGCCGTGGTCAACCAGATGACTGCGATGGCAGACGGGATCGGCGCGGTGCTTCGGCGCATCGATGCAGCACATCGCGCCCGCAACACCCCGACCGTCGAGTCCGCGCCCGACACCGACACGACCACGTCGATCGCTGCGGCAGGGCACCTTTCGGCACCACTGACACAGGCTGAACCGATCTCAGGTTCGAAAGGCGCAGACCCAGAAGTCGCCGCCGACCACGTAGCGGTGCAGTCGAATACGGAACCAGAGCGGGGATCCGGCAGCGAGCCGGATCCGGCGGCTGATCAATCGACAACGAAGGACTCACCAGCGGAGCCCGGCGACGCGATGCCTGCCGGGGAGCCGGATGCGGTGGATGACCGCGACGAACCGGCAGCCCTGGACCTGGCCGGGCCGGAAGACGCCGGTTCACAGGACGACGCGACAACCACCGTCAACAACGACAACGGCAGCCCGACCCACCATGTCGACCCAGCGGACTCGCCCCGCGACAGCGACACCGCCGAGACGCGCACGCCGCCACGCACACACGACACCGACCAAGACAGTGGCCCCGAACCCGAAACAGGTCCGCGCTCACCGAGAACCGCCAGGACGGCGAGTCAGCCTGGTCTCACTGCCCGCAGCGGTGACCGCGAGATCTCCGGACCGTCATCGCGCAAGGACACATCCCGGCTGACGAAGAGCCCAGGAGGCAAATCATGATCCTGACAACCGTGGCCTGGATAGTCGGCGCAGCTGGCATTCTGTTCACAATCTGGGAGGCGACGCGCCGGATTCGCGCCGGCGCCGCCCACATCCGCCGCTGCATCGACACGTTCGAGCCGAGCCCGCCGGCAGGCCAGCCCGCCAATCGGCCGGCCGTTGCTCCTCAAGGTGGTGCCCCGTGATCGGGCCGGTCGGCTTCTTTCTCGCCGCCGTCACGGCGACTCTCACCGTGCTGCGGGCGCGGCGGCAGCGAGGAGAGCCGCGGTGAGCGGCGGTGCAGGGTCGACAAATATCGAGGTCGCGACCGCAGCGGCTCGACCGGGCGGCTTTGCCGCACAGCTGAATAGGCTGTTCGACACGATCTATCCGCCGGGCCGCGGCCCGTTCACCAGCCACGAACTCATCGAGTGGGTGCACGCCGGCGGCATGCGGCTCTCGGCGCCGTACCTGTCTCAGCTCCGGACTGGGAACCGCCAGCGGCCCTCGCAATACACGACCGAGCTGATCGCCGAATTCTTCGGAATCGGTAGCAGGTACTTCACCGCGCCCGACAGCGCCTACGCCATACAGCTGGAAACCGAACTGGGCTGGCTCGATCTCGCGCACAACCCCGACGTTCGCCGACTCACCACGATGCTCATCGAACTGCCTGTCGAGACGCGCGAACAGATCATGGCCGCCGGCGGGATCTGAATCGACCCCATGACCGATCCAACCCCATCACCTATGAGGAGTCTCATGTCCACCACACCGTCCCGCTTGGCCGCCACGGTCGCAGCGGCGGCCACCGTCACCGCGCTCACCACCGCGGCGGCCGTTCCGGCCCCGCCACCCGCCCCGACACGGCTCGTCGCGGCGCAGGTCAGTCTCGCCGCTTCGACAGGGATATACCCGATCGGGCCGATCCCGCAGGCGTTCCGCACCATGGGATTGGGCACCGCACAGGACTTCCTCAACGGCATGGCCGGCTTGGCACAGATCATTCCCGGCGACGCCGGACAAGGCCTCAAGCAGACGGTCGAAAGCCTCGCCACCCTCGTCGCCGCGTTGCAGACCGGCATCAACATGCCGATCCTGGGCAACATCTCCATCCCCGAAATCGCCGTACCCCCATCGGGTCCCGCCGGCACAATCGATCAGATCAGCACCCTGCAGTGGTCGACGCTGACGCAGGGCACACTGTCGGCATTGAAGACCGCGCTGGCTGCCGGTGACGCAGCTGCGGTCATCATCGGGTTGCTCGGCGACATCACCGGTATCGACACCGAGATCATCGAAACTCTGGTCGGGGATCTGCCGCTGAACGTTCCCGGCGCCTGGGACGGGCCGTTCTTCTCCGACGCCGGCAAGCTCGCCATCGTGCCGGCAATCGGATTGGGCGGCACCAACTTCGCGCTCGCCTCGCCGACGCTGCTCAACGATCCCGCGTTCGCCAAGACCGCCATCCTGGCGCTCGCGCTGCGCAACCCGAGCCGCACCGGCGGCGGAATTTTCTCGCTGCTCAACCCGCTGTCGTCGGCGGTCGGCCTGAATCTGTCGAACGCCGACGGAACGGCGTCGCACAAGGGCACCAACAACTGGGGCATACCGATCACCGTCATGGACGGCAACGTCACCGTGTGGGACTTCGGTGCCGCCTACGACATCGTCTCCGATGCCCCGTCCACGCTGCTCAACCCGCTGGCGTGGTTCAACAGCGGCGTCGGGATGGCCATGCCCACCTACCTGCTTCCGCCCAACGTCGACGCGCTCTTCGAGGTGATCAGCGATCTCACCGGCGGCACACTGGGCGCCGGAACGATCAACCATCTGCTGGAGACCGTGGACGTGGCGAGCCTGCTGCACGTCGACGTCGGCGCGGACGGCAACCTGTATGTCACCTACGACTCGGGTCGTCTGCCGCTGCTGGAACCCGTCCAATTCATCCCGCGCACACTGAGCTACCTGCCGGGATTCGGATTCTCCACCACGGTGTCGGACTCATTCGCCGATGTCCTGACCCAGCTGGTCGCCCAGGGCTACCAGGACGTCAACATGACCGTGGACGCCGAAGGTGTCGCCACCTTCACCCGCGGCTGGGACATGGCCGGTACACAGGCGAAGTTCTGGCAGAACCCGGTCTCCTGGCAGATGGGCCTGGAGACCCCGCAGACCGTGTTCAACTCGGTGATCTCGGGGCTGCAGGACAACCTTCTCGACCCGGCCAAAGGCGAGTTTGAGATCTTCGGCAACAAAGAGATCGGGAACCTGGTCTACCGCAACGCCGTCAGCGTCGCAGCCGCGCAGTTCATCTCGCAGGCGCTGGAGCAGGTGCGCGATGCGCTCAACCCGATCATCAACAACGCTCAGGGTGCGCTCAGCCCGATCGCCAAGGCACTCGACGACGCCACCGCCCAGGCGAATAAGGCGATCGACGGCGGCCTGGGTGCTGTCACCGATCTCGGGGTGGACCTCAACGGGCCGATGCTCGATGCCAACCGGTTCGCCAACCAGGTGGGCGACGGCATCAACAACGGCATTCGCAGCATCTTCAATTTGAAGCCCATCGACACGCCACCCGCGCTCCGGTCGGCCGGCAACGGGGCCCAGCTGCGGACGGCGGCCACCGCGGCGCATCAGGTCCCCGCGGTCACCGACACCCTGGGAGCACCGGATTCCACGATGCTCCCCCTGGACGCAACCGCCGAACAGGAGGCAAGCGCGCCCGCCGACGACGCCGGAACCATCCCCACCACCAATACCGCGGCGACCACAGCGGAGGTGAACGCACCCGAGGACACCGCCGCCACTGAAGACACCGGGAAAGCCACGGCCCCGTCGCCAGACAGCGCTGAGTCCACCGCGACGGAGAAGAGATCCTCCCCGCAGGCAATCCGCACAACGGCTGATCCCGATGCAGCCGCGGACGCACCGGCAGCGGTCGCCGACTCGCCGGTGACCAGCCGCACCGACGCCGCGCGAACGCGCACTGCGCGCGACACACAGCGGTCCACAAGCGCCCCCCGGGTGTCGTTGCGTCCGGATCGTGACACCGACGCGACGTCGTCGAGCCCGCGGTCCGCACGCACGGGCGCCGAACCGAAGGGAGCACGCTCAGGTGCGGACGCAGGCGGCAGCCGTTCCGGTGACGTATGAGCGGCCCAGTGCTCCTCCTGGTCGCCGTAGCCGCTCTATCAGCGGTGGCCACCGTGATCGCCCCGCGCCCGTCCGCACGGTTGCTCAGTCTGCGCAGGCACCGACTCCCCGATCCGCCACCGCGCTGGGTCCGGTTCCTGCCAGAGCGATGATCGCAGCGGCGTTCCCCGCTCAGCGTCACGTCCAGCACGCATTCGGCGCCCGTGCATTTGCATCGGCACCAGATGCGTGCACTTAGACGCGTATCAGCCGTCGATGCAACGCTCGCGCCCATACACTGCCCAGAGAGGCCGTGCATTTCATGCGGCAAAAGAGATGGCACATGTGCAGGCCGCGGGAGGAGAGATAGTGGGCAACAGTCCGTCAGGGACCACGATCGAGATCGCCGACGCCGACGGTTTCCCTGCCAAAGTGACACGTATCCGCGAAGCCGCGGCTGGCCTCTCCGCCATCGCCGGGGAGCTGGGCACGATCGCGGATACCGCACGCACGGAGACCATGCAGTTCACCCGTGATGGCGTGCCGGCGCCCATCTACGCCCAGACACTGGAGGGCCTCGACGCTTGGGCCAAGGCCGCGGCGGCGCTCACTCGCTCTGTCGCCGACCAGGCCCAAGCCGCGGCCGACACCATCAGCGAGAAGTTCACCGCCATTACCGGCACCGACATCGCCGCTGCTGCCGACATCCACCACACCTAGACCAGGACGTGACATGACCTCTCCCTCCACGATTTCCATCACCTCGCACGAGAGCTACCGCGCCGGCCTGCAGGATCTGCGTACCTTGCAGGCCGAGGCGGACAAACTCACATCCGAGGGCACTAAGCTCACTGACGCACTCACGGCGGCGGGCAGTGCGGGCGTGGTCTCCAGCAGCGGCGCAGCGGCCGCAACCGGCGGCAAGACGGTGGCACCGGCGGCTGCCGAAACCCTCTCCGCTGCCGGCGCTGCCATCAAAGCGGCAACCGACGCGGCCCGCGCGGCATCGCAGTCGCTCTCGGCGGTGATCACCGATCTGGGTGCGCTGCAGGACGGGATCACCGGCTCGGACAACCGCGGCGAATCCGGAATTCAGGGGGCCTAGCCCATGACCTCATCGATCAGTACCGACGACGGCGCGATCCAGTCCGGGTCCGGACAGGCTTCGGCCGCGCTGGAAAGCGCACGCACCGGTGGCGGACGGGCCAACGCCCCGGGTGTCGACCCGCGTCTGGCCGTCGCCGTGGACGACACCGCGGAGCAGAACCGCCGGGGTGGGGACAAGGTCGACCGCGGCATCGACACGACCAAAAGAGATTCCACCGGCAAGACCGGGATCGATGCGGAAGGTTCGGACGGCATCAACAAGATCGGGCCCGCTCTGTTGGCGGGTCTGGGTGGTGGCGCCAGCGGCCTGATGGGCGCACTCGGCCAGGGCGGTGGTGGGCAGGGTGCCCAGATGCCGCAGATGCCACAGGTTCCCGCGGCCTCAGCTGGCCAGTCACTGCCCGGTCTGCTCTCGGGAGCCAATCCGTCACAGGCGCTGGCC
>NZ_HG964460.1:0-30491 GCF_000612725.1 Mycolicibacterium austroafricanum | reverse complement strand
CGGAGCCGGTGGCGAGGGCGGACCGACAACGCCCGGGCAGAACGAGTACGAGCAGCGCATCATCGATCTGGCCAACGAGGTAGTAGCGGCGGGTATCCCGTACGCGTGGGGCGGCGGCACGCTTGACGGCATCGGACAAGGTATCCGCGACGGGGGCGCCGCCGATGCGGCTGGCGACTACGCCAAGCAGGGCTTTGACTGCTCGGGCCTGGCGCGATACCTGGTGTATCAGGCATCCGGCGTCGAGATCCCCCGTGTCTCCGGGGACCAGTACAACGCGGGGTACTTGGTCAGCGCGGCTGACGCGCGCCCGGGCGATCTCGCGTTCCACAACAACCCGGGGCAGCACGTGATGGTCTACGTCGGTGACGGAAAGGTCGTGGAGGCACAGCAATCCGGGACCAACATCATGTTCAGTGACGCTGCACAGCGCGGCGTCACTCAGTACGTGCGCGTGGTTGACGCCGCGTGATCCGCGCCGCAGGCGTGACACCCCGAACCTGGCAGCCACGATGAGCACACCCATTACCGCTGCGGGCACGCGGCGCTGACAGAGAGGACACCCGAGATGCCGCCTGACCTGCCTCCGGTGACCACCCCGCATGCTGCGCAGATCATCGGGGCCAACTACCCGACCACCTCGGAGACCGGCACGGTGGCATCGGTGATCGCGCTGTTCGAGCAGGCAGCCGAGTCGGTTGGCACAGGCAGCACCGCTGAGGTGATGCATGCCCTGATCGAGGCGAATGCCACGGGCCAGACCCCGACCGCGCTGCTCGGGGAGTTCACCGAGGACCAGCGTGCGGCGTTCGACCGCTCGCTGCGGCAGCTGAACATGGGTCAAGGCGCTTCGGTGATGGCCCAGGACATCCTCAACGCCAAGGTGGCATTGAACGGGACCGCACTCAGTTTCGAGGCCGCGGTAGAGGAGCTGATCTCTTCCTACGCCGGATCGGGCGGTCCCAGTTCCCCGCAGAACCAGGCCGAGTTCCAGCAGCGCTACCAGGAGCTGTTGCAGCAGGCCAAAGACCAGGCGGAGAAGATCGGCAAGGATCACAAGTCCACCCAGGACCAGCTGGTGTCCGGGGTGCAGAAAGGTGCGACTCCGGAGGTTCCTTCGACGATGGCTCCCACCTCGTCGTCGAACCCGATGGTGCCGGGGATGCCGGATAACGCCATGGGGTCGCTGCTGCAGAACGTGGCCGGCCAGATGATGAAGCCACCGAATCTGCCGATGCCCAACCTCGGCCAGATGGCCCAGCCGATGGCGCAGTCCGCGCAGCAGGCGATTCAGGAGCTGATGAAAAAAGCCGGCGGTGGGGGCGTTCCGGTCACCGACGACGCACTGAAAAAGCTGACCACCGCTGCGGGGCTGACGAACCAGGGCGCGTCGCTTTCCAGTGCGCGCGGCGAGTCTTCGGAAGAGAGCCGTGAGGAGAGCCCTGCTGCACGCACCTCACCGCTCAGCGGCGGCAGCACCGCCGGCGAGAACGGCGGACGATCCCCCGCGGCGGGGTCCGAGACCGGCGAGGATCAGGATCTTGCACCCTATCCCGGCACCGAGGCCGGGGCCGCTGCCCTGTCGACGGGCGAAGCCGGTGTGCCGACCACTGCTCCGGCGACGTCGTTGCCTTCGTCGGGCTCGGTGGGCACGACATTGTCTTCTGGTGGTGGCGGGCTGGGGTCGGACACACTGGCCTCCCCGCAGACGCGGGTGTCTTCCGGTGAGGCCGCCACCCTCGCCGCGCCCCTGAGTTCAGCCGCAGCCCCCACCGGTGCGGCTCCCGTCGGGGCAGCGCCGATGATGGGCCCGATGATGTCGCCGATGATGGGCGGTGCTGCGCCCGGCCCCGCCGCGCAGCCGGCCAGCGGCGGTTCGGCCGGCCAGGGCGCGGGTGGAGGTTCAGGCACTGACGTCGAGGACCGACGCCCCGGTTACCGGCCGGAACGTCCCGCGGACACGGCGCTGGTCGACTTCGGCGCCGAACGGCGTGGGCTCGTCCACGCCACCGACATGCAGCACATCGCAGCCTCGATGGCGGCATCGCTGGTGCACGGCCATCAGCGCAGCGGCGAACCGACCACGGTGGCCGTTGGCTTGAGCGGTTCGCAGGCGGTGTTCGCCACCAGCGACGGGCTGAGTTTCCTCGCGCCGGGGGTGAAAGCACCTGCTCACCTGACACCGCTGATCACGGCGGTGCCTGATCGGTTCGTCGATCGCTGGCTGGGATGTGCCCAGCCGTGGCGTCCGCTGCTGGCGGCAGCCGAGGTGGGGTTGATCGCGCCCCTGGATTCGCTGGTGAGTACGGACCTGTCGGCGTCCCAGCAGGGCGTGCTGGTGCTGTCGGCGGCCGATGTCGACGAGGTGAACGCCGCGCCGGCCACCACGGAACGCCACGCGTTCGACGCCATCGACACCGGCGACATCGAGGATGCATTCGACTACCTGTGCGGTGTGTGGGGCAGGCCGTCGGTGGCACCGGCAGAGCTGCTCGAGCGTGCCGTGACGGCGCGATGGAGCGGTGACGGACTGGGCCGTGAGCGCTACGCCCAGACATGGGTGCGCTACCTGCTGTCAGCGGCACTGGTCGACCTGCAGGCCGGAGATCTCGACAACGCTCGCTACTGCCTGCGCAACGCGCTGCGGGTGCCGGCGGCAACGCAGGGGCAGCGATGACCCAGATCGATGTACGCGTGGTGGGTGGGCTTCCGCTGGTGCGGCTGGCAGGTCCGGTGACCGAGCGCACCGGGGCGGAACTGGCCGCGGCTGTCATGTCCTCGATTCACTTCATGACCGAGGATCCCGCGGAGTTTCCGCGCCCGCTGAGCCTTCCTCAGCCGCGCGCGGTGGGCTGAGATTCACGCTCAGGCGGGCGGCACCGCCGCAGAGTCCGGCAGCGGTAGCGGCAGCTCAATCAGGGTGCCACCTGTCCGTTCGGCGTACTGCTCGGCTTCTCGGCGCTCGGGTTCGGTGAAGGCACGGAAACTGGCCGGCTTCCCGGGTACGCGCACCAGCATGGTGAAGTCGGCGACGGTCTCGCCTGCGGGTCGCCGTCGTGGCGTTTCGCGGGTGCTGAACGAACTCGCATCGGTGCTCACGGCGTCTATGGTGGCCTCTCCCATCGGCGACGCTGACTCCGGGGTCTCACCGCGCCGGCTCGCTGAGTGCAGCGATCTGCGATGCAGATGTCGTTGCACATGCATCTGGTGCGCGACTGATGAGACAATGAGGTACTGCATCATCCGACCATGGAAGAGAGAACACAATGATCACCGGAGTTTCCAGCTTCGCTGACGTGGTGAGCCAGGTCGCTGGCCTGGTCGCCGAGACCACCGGCTTCGCGACGGCATCATCCACCGCAACCGCTGCCGCAGCTGCGGTCACCCCGCCGGGTAACGACGCCGACTCGTTGCGAGCAGTGGCGCAGCAGGGCACCACTACCGCGGAGTTCATCTCGATGCTGGCGGCTGGCCTGGAGCAGCTGGGCGAGCGCGCAGCCGAGACCACCAGTGAGAACGTCACGTTCGACACGCTGCAGGCGTTGGGGTCCTCGGCGATCCTGGCTGTGTAGGCCTGTCTGCCGGCCACCGCGCCGACCACACCGACAAACACCGTCGGCCTCGGTTTCGGGGCCGACGGTGTTTCGTTGTCTGCGACTCAGCAACTGCGCGCCGCAGCACGCCACCGACCGCGGTGCACGGCTACGTTTCGCGCGAGATCCCCTGGGACGGGGCTACATGCGGAGAATGGAGCCGATAGTGCGCGAGATGTGGGAGCTGCCAAGCTCTACGGTGAAGACCAAACTGATCCGTTCGGGTGTGGTGCTGGCACTGGTGTGGGCCCTGGTGGCCGCTCCGTTGACGGTCTGGTTGGCGGTACGCACCGAGCCGGCACCTCCGCCGCCGCCGGACCGGGAGCTGACCGTCACCGAGAAGCTGGCCGCGACGCTGGTCTCCGAGCGGCTGTCACAGGGGTACATCACCCTGACCCATCAGGTGACCACGCCCGTGGCCAAGTTCGAGGTGACCGAGGCGGTGCAGGCCGCCAGCGGCGACTCGATCGGCACGGTGAAGTCCGGGTCCGAAACCGCTGAACTGCTGGTCGCAGCGGGTTCGACGTTCCTGCGAGCCAATTCGGCGTTCTGGTCGACGATCGGGGTGCCGACGTCCTTCGTGGGTTGGGTCGACATCGGAAATCAGCTGGGCCGGATCCAGTTTCCGCTCAAAGAGGCAGTCGCGGGCATCGCCCCGTCACCGCAGTCGAGGATCGAGACTGCCACCCCCGATCCGTCGATCGCGGTCTACCGCAACGGGAACGTGACAGCTCAGCTGGTCGACAAGGGCGTGGTGCAGCTGTCGGTGGCCGAGCGCACGGCGACCAGTTCGCGCGCCGAGGACACCACTGCGCGGCTGCAGACCGCGATCACCGAGGTCGAGGTCCCCGGGCGTCTGGAGGGCACCTCCGGCGGATTGACGGTGTCTGAGCCCGCACCTGCGCCCCCTCCTCCCCCGGCTCCGTGACCGGACGAGCAGACCCGCGGCTCAACGATCCAGGCACACAGTTGGACCGCGAGATAGATCGCCTGACCGAGGCCAACACCGACACCACCTGCCCGCAACTCTGCGGGGCGCCCGGATGCGCCTCGTGGGGTTGTCTGTACTGACTCTTCCGCTGGCACACAACATTCGAGAACGGAGAGACGAACTCACCATGTCCGCCTTCACCACCGTCACCATGTACACCAAACCCGCCTGCGTACAGTGCACCGCTACTGCCAAAGCACTCGACCGGGCCGGTGTCGCCTACGAGACGATCGACATCAGCCGCGACAGCGATGCCCGCGACTATGTGATGGCCCTGGGATACCTCAGCGCACCGGTTGTCGTCGCTGGGGACGAACACTGGTCCGGATTCCGTCCGGACAGGGTGAAGGCGCTGACGGGCCCGCGCACACTGTCGGCGTGAAGCTCTGGGTCGACGACGAACGCCCCGCACCCGAGGGCTGGGTGTGGGTTACCCGGCCCGCCGAGGCGATCAGAGCGCTGGCCACCGGAACCGTCACCGATCTGAGCTTGGACCACGATCTCGGTATCGACCCGGAAACCAACGAGCCCCAGACCACACGCCCGATCGTGTTGTGGCTGTGCGAGATGGACGCTGCGCACACGCAGCAGCGGTACTGGCCCGACCAGGTGCGCGTACACAGCCAGAACCCGGTCGGCCGCCAGTGGCTGGAGGCGATGATCGACCGCTACAAACCCTCCGACGACGACGACGACGAGAGCGAACAACGATGAGCCAGAACCAGATCCAGGACTATGCGGATTCCTTCGCCGCCCAGACGGTGCAGGCCGATCCACCTACATGGGTCGAGCCGACCGACCACCACATCGCACGCGTGCTCGGCGTCGAGCTGCAGTACGACGAGTGCACTGACATCAGGCACACGTTCCTGCGCACGTACTCCGACGGCGGCTACGGCCCCATGCTTCCGGGCCGGCAGATCGACTACCGCGGCTGACAGACCACGGGATACGACAACGGCTCCGCGCCACAGTGCGGAGCCGTTGTCGTTGCGCGCACGCATTTTCCGGCTTGAACAGCGTCGAGTTCTGTAGGCCGCAAGAGACGAAGAGGATTGAGCAGTCGCGGCTGTCAGGTGGTGAGACCGAGATAGTCCGCGCGGACTCTCGCAGCCGGCACCGCAACCTCAAACCGATCGGCCACCGCAACCAGGTCGCCGGCCGCCTCACCGACAGCCGCAGTGAATGCCTCTGCTGGCATCAGGAGGTTCGAAGCGAAGACGTTCGCCTGGGTCTCCGGCACGTTTCGTCCAAGCCGGGTGAAAGTCCGGGCGCGTTGGCCGACAAGATGCTCGTCAGGCGCCCGATAGTGCAGAAAGTAGTGCCCGAGTTCGTGGGCGATGGTGAAACGGTCACGCAGCTGCGAAGTGTGAGTGGGCAGATACACAGCGAAGTCGTGGTCACTGCGGACCTCAAGGGACTCGACACGGTTGTCGACTTCGATACACCCACCGAGGTTCGCCAGTAGCGCGCAGACATCGACCTTGCCGGTGTCTTCGACGACGCCATGGTCGGCAGCGATCCGATCGGTGTACTCCGCGATCGCCGCGTACGACAGCCGCGACTGTGGCGCCTCCGCTGCTGTACGTGTCACGTCCGTCCGCTCCTCCAGACAGGTCTCAGGTGAACAGGTCGCGCTCGTTGCGGTCTGCGCCGCGGCGGGTCTGCTCCTCGCGGTGACCGTAGGTCAGCACCGAAGCGGTGGCATCGCTGGCCCGTCGGCTCTGACCACCCATGCCGTGACCGGCAGCACCAGGCGGCACGCCCCCGCCGCCGCCCATCGGAGCCGCCGTGGCGCCGGCAAGGCGCTCCTGTACCGGGCCAGTGGCGATCCCCGACAGCAGCGAGACTCGCTGGTTACCGCCTCCGGAGCTGGTCATCTTGGACATGTTCGCCGGCGCTGCACCGCCGAGGCCGCCGCCGGCGCCCAGACCTGCACCGCCGAGCGGCAATCCGCCACCGCTGCCGGGTGCTGTCGGTGCGAAGGACGGTCCAGTCGACCCTCCGCCGAGCAGATCCCCGAGCTGTGAAGAGCCGCCGAACATCGACATCGGTGCGCTCATGAACTGCGACAGTGACTGCATCGGGTTGCCCATCCCGGACCCGGCGCTCTGCAGGGCCTGCATCGGAGCCTGGAACATCTGCCCGAACTGCCCCATCATCGAGCCCATGTCGCCGGAGGCGGAGCCCTGGGAGGTGGCTTGCGACGCCGTTTGTGACGCGCCCTGGGCCGCCTGGTTGGCCATCTGCGCGGCCTGTCCGGTTGCCTGGGCCGCATCACCGGCGCTCTTGGCGGCGTTGGCCAGAGGCGGGGGCGGCGGGATCGGCACCGGAAGTGTTGCCGCGGTGATCACTTGGCCGTAGGTGGTGCCGATCGCGGCGTTCTCCGCTGTGTAGAACCCGTATTCGGCGTTGAGCGCCGCGATCAGCGGGGTGTTCTGTCCGAAGATGTTGCTGGCCTCGGCGGCGGCCTCACGCACGCGGTTGTTGATCGACTGCATCGACGGGATCATCGCCGAACGGGCCATCCCGTAGCTCTCGGCGACCACCGCTGCGATCGCGGCTTGCTTGAACGCGATACCGGCCATGCCTGCCAGCCAGGACAGGAACGGCGGGGTCGCCGCCGAGTGGATCATCGACCGGGCACCGCTCATGGTCGTCGTCGACGCGGCCATCTGCGCCCCGGTGATGCCGGCGGCCGCCAGCGCAGCCGATGCCAGGCCCATCCACGCAGTCGAAGCTGCGGCCCATGTCGCGGACGTAGACCCCGATTCCAACATCGTGGCGTTCATCTCCGGGGTTGATCCGCCCCACGGGTGGTTGGTCATCATGCCTCCGCAATGTCGCTCGGCGCCCGACAGCTGCGGACGCGCAACACCCATGATGGCGGAGCTGATGGCCGTCCCGCATCTCCGACGCGATCAGCGATGCATACAACCAGTGCATGTGCACCGGCCGAGCAGGAGCCTGTTCGTGTCAGGCGACGCAGAAGTTGGAAGCCTGCACCGGCAGCGTCGCGGGTACGGCCGGCGCCGGTGTGCGCACCTGGTCGAGGTAGAGGGTGCAGTGCGCGCGGCTGGTATCCGCGCCGAGCACCGCCATACGTGTTCCGGTGCCGAGGAACACGCCCACGCCGTCGGCGCTGTTGACGGCGATCCCGCAGTGCACGCGGGCACGCACCGTCAGGCGCGCGGTGTCACCGCTGACAATGTCGCGATCGGCCCAGGCCAGCAGCGGCCCAGCCAGTTCGACCTCCTGGCCCGCGTTCAGACGAGCCACCATCTCTGTCACGTCCTCCCAGTCCGGAACGCTCAGGTTGGCAGTGACTTCAACAGGCGCCGGCAGCATCTGCGGACGCACGGCAGACAGCAGCGTCAACTCCTCGCTGTGGATCTCGGCCAGGTCAGTGGCACCGTCGATGACGGTGTCCTCGGGAAGCGGAGCACCATCGTCGACCTGGCGCATCGCTGCCAGCAGATCCACCCGCATCCGGGAGTTCAGGCCACGCATGTGGGGTTCACCGGCAGCCCGGGCCGGGCGGAACCGCAGCATGGCGCCTCCCGGATCGCCGGGATCCGAGGCGGCGACCCGGGCGATGGATCGTGCTGCCGGGCTGACCAGAAACCGCCGCACCGGGATACCGACGCCGAGCAGCAGATCTTCGTTGTTCTCCCCGCGCAGTTGGCGCGACATCGAACCGACCCAACTGCGCACGGCGTCTTCGCACATCCACAAGCAGTCGCGCACCACGGCCTTGGGCCATCGGCCGCGGCTGGCAGTCACGGTCACCGGGGCGGCCAGCCGCGCCGACCACTGCGTCGGCAACACCGACGGGCCGGCATCGACAACGGTGGTGGCCATGCGGCCCTCGATCGCCACCAGGGACGTGGCATGCAGCCACGCGGCGTCCGCCGACTCCGAGGACGCTGCGTGGTTGGGCAGCAGGCGCACCGCGTCACTGATCTGTGCGCCGCGGCCGAACAGCTCGGCGGCAGGGACGCTGGCAATGTCGGTGGGCACCGCCAGGTAGTTGGCGGTCACCTCGAGCTGGGCGCACACCTGTTCCAGGAATCGAACCTGCAGGCGACCTACCAGTGCCGCGGCCGGCAGCCACGTGTGGTGATCGCGGCCCAGCGTTGATGCCAGCGCGGTCGAGTCGCCGTCTGCGTCGGCGACCAGCGCCAGCGCCAGGTAGTAGGCGTCCAGTGTGACCTGCTCGATGGAACCGCGTCGACGACGCCGGCGTCCGGCGCCCGCGGTGGAAGGACGTGACATCAATGCCTGCCGCAGTGCCGCCGCGGCAGAAAGGTGCAAGAACCGCTCGCTGATATGGACGGCCTCTGTCGTGTCGACATCGGCGCGTTCGGGGTCCACCCCGTTCATCACCGCGGCGATGGCGCGCTGTGCGGCGGTGAACCGCAGAGCGTTTCCGGACGGTGCCGTCGCGTCCTGCGCAACGGCCAACGATGCACGTGCCAGATGGGTCATGGCGGTCAGGTTAGGTGGGCTTGCCGATTCGTTGCGCCGCACGGGGTCGACACGCCGACCGCGCCATAGGCTGGGTGTCATGTCCATGATCGGCAACGCGTCCCGCGATACGCAGCTCTATGTGCACACGCTTGCCTCCGCGCTTGCATGTGCATCGAAGAACGAAGTGCCGATACTGGAGACCGACAACGGGCGTGAACCTTCGCCGGCTGCACAGCGTGCCCGTGTCCTGAGCCGTCTCGATGCGGTGTTGGTCGACCTGGATCGGGTGCTGCGCGCCAAGAAGATCGCCCCCACTGGTGTTCCCCGAGCCACCCTCGGCCGACGCCTGGCCAGCAATGGCGAGGTGTATGACGCCGTGAAGCGCACCTACACGCCCGGACCCGGATTCAACGCCCTTGCCGCGGGGCTGATCTCAGAAGCACTTGTCGACGCCGGGAATGTCACTCAGAACGGAGCACTCGCATGACCAATCCCTCCCCCACTGAGCCCATCCCTGCCCCTGAGCACAGCGCGGCGGCTGGCGGGGACGCCCCGCGATGGACCTCGCCACCAGATGCGCCCTGGCATTCGCCGCCGAACCCGCCGACGGCAGCGGCGGATACCCCACCGACAACACCCACGGGCCCTGACGCGCCGTCCCCCGGAAGCTCTTCGACGGGCGGCACCACCGATGCTCCCGCAGGACAGGGACCGGCCGCAGATGCGCCGCACACCCAATCCAGCGGCGGTGCGCCAGCAGACGCCCCCGCATCCACTGGCTCCGGCGCCGATACCCCCGCCACCAACAGCGCGCCAGCAGACACCCCCGCATCCAGCGGCTCCGGCGCCGATACCCCCGCCACCAACAGCGCGCCAGCAGACACCCCCGCATCCAGCGGTGCCGATACCCCGGCGGGGACGAACCCGCAGGCAGACACACGTGCACCCGCAGGAAGTAGCGCACCGGCCGATGCACAACCCCACCCGGGGACGCCGGCTGATCCGAACAAACCCTCTCTGGCAAGCCGCGGCTTGAACGCTGCCGGACTGCCGCCCGACCAGTTGAAGAACCTGTCGAGCCACCCCGTCAAAGGGATCCCCGGCCTGCTCAAGTCCCAGTGGGACACTGGCTCACGCCTGACCAGCGGGTTGGCGGGCGCAGCCAATCTCTCACCGAAGCTGGTCTCCGCGGCCCGATTCGTCCCGTTGCTCGGCTCGGCTGCCGCGATCGGCATGGCCGCCTTCGATTTCAGATCCGGCGACTACATCGGCGGGACGCTCAACGCGATCGGCGCGATCCCCGGACCGGTCGGCTGGGTTTCTCTCGGCGCTGGGTTCCTGTGGGACGCCTTCGGCGACGAGAGCATCGAGATGTGGGCCAAGCCCGATGGCACAGTGACTTTCATGCTGCCCGGAGCCGGGCAGGACATCAGCGGTGTCGTCGAGACAGATGTCGCATTGACCGCCGCTCAGCGTGATCTCTACAGCTTCCAGGACGGGCCCACAGGCACCGTCTGGAACTCCAACCCTCCGAACCCTCTGGCGCTCAACACCCCCGCAGTCGCCGAGGCGGCCCGGACATGGCTGACCGGTCTGTCCGAGCTGTTCAGCAAGGTCGAGACGGCGATGCAGTCCAGCGGTGAACCGTACTTCGAGCAGTATCGGGCCCGCCTGGCTCCGCATCTGGCAACCATGGCCGATCTGACTCCGGCCTGTCAGGCGTTGATCACTCAGCTCGGCGAGGTGGACGGCGCGACAGCCGCGGCCTACAGCGCAGTGCTCGAAGCGAACCGCAATCTGCGCGTCCAGCTCTCCGAGGACGGCGAGCTGACCGATGCAGGACCGGCTACCGCACTGACCTCCACGTTGGCCGCCGCCGCTACGGCGATCACCGCGGCCAACGGCCGTATCGCCGGCGCTTTCCCCGCCGCGTCACCGGCGCTGACACCCAGCGCCGGGGCACGCGCCGACAAGTCGCTGACAACGCCTGCGCCCGCGCCGGCCACGCTCGCGCCGGCGGCCGGTCCCGGTGCGGGCACACCGGCCAAACCCGCCGAGACTGCGAAGAAGCCCACCGACGACCTGTCCAAGCTGCTGAACTCGCTCGGTCAGCAGAAGCCGCTCGGCGGCGGCAGCCCACTGGGCAGCGGTGGCAATCCGCTCGGCGGGATGGGCGGTGGATCACCGCTCGGTGGCGGCAATCCGATGGGCAATGGTCAGGGTCGCAAGCTCGACGGTGGTGAGGGTCGCAAGCTGGACGACAAGGCCGACCGCAAGCTCGACGACAAGGAACGGAAGCCGCTGGAGGAGAAAGCCGATCGCAAGCTGTCCACCGCCGGGGGCCCTGCCAACTCGACAGCTGCGACACCGGCCCCGGCGGGCACTGCGGTCGGCACACCGGCGGTGAAACCGGAAGCCGCAGCGGGCAAAGCGGGCGAGCCCAAACCGAACACGGAGGCCAACGTGAAGGGCGAAAGGGTCGATTTCAAAGATCCGAAGCTGGCCAAGATGGCGCAGCTGCTGGCCTCCGCGTCACCGCAGCAGCCGATGTCGCTGTCGGACGCAGCGGCGGCCAGTGGTCTCACCCCGCCGGTCCCCGGCCAGGACCCGGGGCGGCAGGTGCAGCCGGTCGACGCCAAGCCCGGCAACATCCTGGTCGCCGACGGCAAGCAGTTCATGCTGCTCGGGGACGGCCGCTTCTACGATCTGCAGGACTTCAAAACTGTAGGTGCGAGCGAGCTTCCGCAGGACGCGGGATCGCGTGGCGGGTACTTCTCGCTGAACGACCCCGGCGACCCCAGCGGTGGCGGTGCTCCGGTGTCACCGCCCGCGGGCGGGGTGCCCCACGATGTTC
Organism: Mycolicibacterium austroafricanum; assembly: GCF_000612725.1. Classification (GTDB taxonomy): domain Bacteria; phylum Actinomycetota; class Actinomycetes; order Mycobacteriales; family Mycobacteriaceae; genus Mycobacterium; species Mycobacterium austroafricanum. Next base: position 18,583 of record NZ_HG964460.1, on the reverse strand, counting down.
CGGGCGGACAGCCGCCGGCCGCCACGGTGGACGCTTCGCCTACCGGTGCGGGGGCGCCGGATCCGGTCGACAACCCCGAAGCACAGTCCGCACCGCCAGCAGGCGGCGGTGTGCCTCCTGCGGTCCCGCCCACCGGAGGTGTTCCCTCCGGCGGCACACCGGGCGTGCCAGCTGCGGGCAATGGCAACGGTCCGGCCAATGCAGGTGCGACGGCCACCGGAAATGGGATACCGGAGCCCTCCTCGCGCACCACCGCATTGGACCCGAGCGCCGTGAAATGAGAACTAGCACAGGAGCACAGCGGTGACCGGCTCAATCAGCAGCGACTACGGTGCCGTCACCGACGGTGTCACACGGGCCGCCGGCGGGCTGCCCCCGTCCGCCGGCGGTGCACCAGCGCCCGGCGCTGATCCCCGGTTGACCGCGGCGGTCGATGACACGGCGTCGCAGAACAAACGCGGTCGTGACGACGTGGAAGGACGCGGGGAGAAGACCGGCCGCTACACCCGGGATCTGGAGGGCATTCAGGAGCGCGGCGGCCGCGGGATGCGTGGGGCCGGTGACGGTCCGGGCTCCGGGTCGGGCGCTGCTGCCCGGGGCGGAGCCGGCGGCGGGTCTTCTCAGATGCCGCAGATGCCACAGGTTCCCCAGCAGACAGCTGCGGCGCCACAACCGCAGATGTCGGCACCGTCCCCCCAGATGTCGGCACCGCAGATGCCGGCACCGTCTGGTGTGTCCAACATCGACCCGAAAGTGCTTGCCGCCCTGGTTACCGCAGTGCAGCAACAGCAGGCGGCCTCCGGGGAAACCCCAGGTCTGGGACGTGACCCCAACCGGGTGACCGAGGGTGCGACCACACCGCAGGCCCGCGATCCACTCGATGTGTCACAGGTGTCGCTGGACAAGCACCCGGGCGGCACCCTGTCCCAGGATGAAGTGGCCGACGTCATCGACCAGGCGCTCACCATCAACGGCATCCCGAACGACCCTGCGCTGCGGGATCAGTGGCAGGAGCTGTACCAGCACATGGCACAGAACGAGTCGGGCAACAACGCGAACGCTTTGAACATGTGGGATTCCAATGCCACCGGCGCGATGATGGAGGACGGCGGACGCGCCAACTCCAGTCGCGGTATCTGGCAATGCATTCCGTCGACGTTCGCGGCCTACCACATGGGCGGAACGTCGACGTCGATCTACGACCCGCTGGCCAGCGCCGCGGCGTCGATCAACTATGTGATGGAGACCTACAACGTGTCACCGACCGGTGACGGGCTGACCAGGTTCATGTCCCGACAGGGTGTGGGTGGCGGTGGGTACCAGGGTTACTGACCGCTGCGGACTGCCGGCGAGCGTTCTGGCGCACTGATTGTTCTAGGGTGCGTCCCCCGCCGGCGCACGGCCGCAGTACCGCAGCCGGTAACCTGAACGACACGCCGAAGCGGCCAGCCGCAGCCGCCGCGGTGAAAATCGGCAGCCGGACCTAGCGTGCACCGCATGCCGCGCTCCGACGACGATCACGTTCCTGCACCGGCGGCAGGTGCCCCCGCTGCGGGGCCTGCTTCGATCAGCGAATACGACCGCTACTTGCTGCAGCGGATGGCGGCACTGCACGCCCACCTCATGCTGCTCAAGCCGCGGGTGAAGGCACCATCGAAGACGGGTTGGCCGTTGGCTCCGGCAGTCACGCTGGAGGAAGCAGAGCAGCACATCGCCGCGGGCGGCAACATCGGAGTCAATCTGCGCCTGTCCAACATGGTGGTTCTCGACGCGGAGAACACCGCCGCCACCCTGGCCCTCATCGAGGCCGGATTCACCCCCACTGTCATCCCTGCCAAGGCGCAGATGGAGCAGCCGGTCAATCCGGCCGACGATAAGCGCGGCGGATGCCATGTGTGGCTGCGGATTCCAGCCGGGATCGACGCCACTGCCCTGCCGCAGGACCGGTTGGCGATCTACCTGCCCGGGGGCGGCAAGATCGACATCCTCGCCGGTGTCCGGTTCACGGTGGCACCGCCGTCGACGATCACCGACGCCCCGGGGAAAGCGTATGCGGCCGGCAAAGACGGTCCCCTGGACTCGAAAGTTCAGTGCGACATCGACGAAGCGCCGATGTGGTTGTTCGACCGCACCGCGGCGATTCCTGCTGCGCTGGCGCCTCTGCAGGGCATCCTGATCCCTGATCCGCCGCGGGTGCGGGTGGCGCGTGACGCGCGCAGTGCCGAACTTTCAGCCGAGATCGATGCGGTGAGCTGGGATGACTGGCTGGCCGGTGACCCGCGCCTGCACCCCACCCATCTGCGCGACGGCTGCGGCTGCCAGATCTGGTATTGGCAGGGCGCCAGCAACGAGAAGTCGGCGACGCTGCATGAGGGCTGCGCCGAGGTCGGCAACGGTGCCCACATCTGGTCGGGCACGATGATGCGCGACCTGAACCTCGACCGCGGTCATTCCTCGCGGCTGGACCTGGCAGCAGCGCTGCGCGGGCAGAGCCGCCGTGAGGTCGCCGCATCGGTGGGCATCTCGATCGGCGCGGAGCCCCAGGAACTGGGAGTCATCACCCCCGAGACCTACGCTCGCCTCGCTGATACCGCCGAACGGCTGGGCAACATCGCCGAGGCCGCGATGTACCGCGGCGTGGCAGAGCGCATGCAGCGCTTCATCGACCGCACCCAGTTGGCCGGGCGTCTTCTGAGCGGTGAGCCCCAGATCGGCAACACCGTGGCCGGTGCTATCAACCCCACGCCCGGACAGCTCCCGCGGATGACGCCGGTCACTCCTGCGGAAGCCGCCGTAGAGTCCGCCGCCGGCACGGACGCCGCTGGGCCGCAACCTGGTTCACCGTCGCCCTACACCGGCAAGGTGAAGGTGATCAACAATGTCACCATCCGCGCGTTCCCGGGGGTGGCCTTCGACGAGGTGCCCCGGCCCCGTGAGAACGAACTGCACGAGTATCCGCATCCGGCGCCCCCGGAAGAGTTCACACCGGTCAACGGGGCACGCACCACCATGCTCGAGGTGCTGCCCCCTCTGGCCAACCGGAAAACCCACACCTGGGTGCACCATGAGTGGATCTTCTCGGCGACGCCGGGCCTGAGTCACGTCGCAGCTGCCGCAGACTCGCGGGGGCTGTCGCGGTGGGGGCTGCTGGCCGCGCTGCTACCGCGTGTGGCCGCGCTGATCCCGCCCACGGTCAGGTTGACGCCGGCAAACCGTGCCATTCCGGACGACACCGGCCCCACGTCGGCGGGCACGTCCATCAACGTGTACTCGGTGCTTGTCGGTCCGCCCAGCTCGGGAAAGTCCGACACCATGAGTGCAGCTGCTGCGCTCATCGACGACGTCACCACGGTTCCTCCCGGTACCGGGGAGGGCGTGTTGAAGAAATTCCCCCGTGGCGGGGACAGCGAGGACGAGGGAACGTCTGCGGCTGTGCCGCCCGCCAATGCTTCTACCGCAGTTCCGGTCTCGGCGTCGGCCCCGGCCGTAGGCAGTGTCAGCAACGGCAACGTCGGAAACCGCTGCCCCAGCGCGGTGCTGGTGGAATCGGACGAGATCGACGTGTTCACGTCAGAGATGCTGCGTCAGGGGTCCAAGACGCTGGGCCTTTACCGCTCGATGTGGATGGGCGGTGAGGTCGGCAACACCACCTCCGACCGCGAACGTCACAGCTTCGTCGGCGCGCACACCTATCGTCTGGGCATCCTGCTCGGCGCTCAGCCCGAGACCGCGGCGCGACTGTTCGACGAGACCGGCAAAGGTACCCCGCAGCGATTCATGTGGTTGCCGGCGCACCAGACGGTATCGCGGGGCGACCAGTACCCGAGCAAGCTGGCCACCGAGCCGGTCTACTGGTTCGGGGACCGGCCGTCGATGCTGCCTGACACTGTTGGTCCGCAGCAGCCGGTGTGGGTGCGTCCGCCGGACGCGGCGATCAAGTACATGGATCTCGACCGTGCCCGTGCGGCGACGGCGAACCCGTTCGATCCGGCGGGCCTTTACCGCGAGTCAAATCGCGACCGGAATCGGTTCTTGGAGGAGGGTTCTGATAGCGAAGACCCCGATCACCTCTACGCTGAGACCGACCGTGGGCGCGGGGCCAACAGTGCCGACGCGATCGCCAACCGGCACGCGGTGCTCCAGCAGCTCAAGGTCGGCGTCCTGCTGGCCGCGCTGGACGGGCTGGCGCAGCCGCAGGACGCGCACTGGCACGCCGCGGGGGCCATCATGGCGGTGCGGCGCGGGTCGATCGAAGAGCTGGTCGAGCTGACTGCTCTGCAGCGTGAGCAGGCACTGCGTGAGCGCGCCGGGGAGATGGGCCAGGTCTCGGTGGAAGCCAAGGCCTATGGCGACACGTACTCGGCGCGGCGGGTGAACAACGCAGTCGCGCACGCCACTGACCTGGCCATGACGCTGGCTGAGCAGAATCAGCCGATCACACGCTCTGCGCTGCTCAAGTCGTTCGAACGCGACGATGCCGAGAGCTACGCTGCGTTTGCCATGGATGCGTTGCGGCAGATGACTTCTCGCGGCGTGCTGGTCCCGTACGGCGACGGCGACACCTACGTCTACAACGTCCTGGGCAGTGCAGTGGGGCAGCCGGCAGAGACGGCGCAGGTACATGTTCTCCGCCCCCAGACTGCACCGCCGATCATCAACAGCGTGGGCGGCTGACACATGAAATCGCCCCGCGCACACCACAGCAATACACGTACATCTGGGACGGCGCACATGTCCAAACTGTGTGAGATTTCGCCATGTCTCAGATGACTCTCGCCGAATTGGCCACGGCGGCCGCACAATTTGCGGGACTGGACACCGAGCAGGTTTTCAGCGATCTCGCTGCTGGCCGATTCGTCAGCGGATACGACATCATGGCTGCCATTTCACAGGTCAGCGGCACACATCCGCACCTGGCCGACAAGCTAGCGGTGTTCAAAAAGCAGGTGTCGGGCTTCCACACCTTCTGGACGTGAGGGGTACCCAGTGGCGTTATTCAGTGTTCCTGTAACGGTGCACCGCTATGTGCGGGCTCAAGGGATCGACGACGCACACCGGCACGCGCAGATGGGCAGTCAGGTCTCAGTGGACGCCTGCATCGACTCACGCGTTCACGCGCAGTACGTGAGCACCCGGGTTGTGCAGTATCACCACACTGGCGCCGGCGGGGATCTCTGGCGGGTGTCGCTGAACCTTCGAGCGGTCGTCGATGCGGTCGACGCTCGCGATGCGCGTGAAACTGCCTACGGCCTGGTGGCATTGGACGGGCGTGCGGACGCTTTCGAGCCCGAGCTGTGCGTCGGCGACGTGATGCGCGAGCTGTCCCGGGCGAGCTGATGGCGCGAGGTAACCGGCCCCTGCGACTACGCCTGCAGGGGGTGCGGTTCCGGTCAGTATCTGCTCAGCAGGATCAACTTGTAGGTCGGGTCCAATCCGTTGCCGACCTGGAATCCGCGCCCGAGGTCGCCGTTGTAGGCTGACCGCACACGGCCGCTGTCACGCTCAGCGTCGCGTGTGGCCTCTTCCAGCGCGGCGTCGGCCTCAGCGGCGCTGACGTCGCGGCTGCGGACCGATGATCCGCCGAACTCTCCGAACGTGTAGATCGCCAGCGACAACATCATGGCGCCACAGCTGCGATCGCGTAGCCGCCGTAGCGGGTGGCATAGTCGATGCTCTGGCCCTGATTACGGAGCAGCCACACCTCGGCGTCGCCTTCCGAATCCAGCACAGGAGAGACGGGTTCGCCGTCTCGGGTCACCTGGCACTGCGTCATCATTCACCTTTCGCCACTGGCACAGTCGCGCCGTCAGCCAGGATGCCCGCCTGCGATGCTCAGATGGTGGTGGGGCGCGCACCGGCGCGGGTGTCACGTCCCTGCGCATTGAGCTCACCCGGTCCTGCTCGCCGGTCACTCCGCTGCGCTGGACTTGTCGGAGCGTGCGGGTAGGGTCTTGATCCAGGTACTGACCGGACGATCCGGGCAGTGCCGCCAAGGGCCTGACAGGTTTCGATTGGCTGATAGGACAACTGAACAGCGGGCAGGTGTTGGGCACAGTGGCTACCTTGAGTGAACGTGCCGACCAATTAAGCGCCGACGACAACGACGCACTGGTCACCGAGGCCGAGATCAGCGAGATCGAAGCCTTCGCCAACTCCGCTCTCGTAGCGGTGTGACCTGTCGGGGACAAGCCAGCTGCCGCGCAGCGTCTCCGACATCATCTCTAGCGGCAGCGCCCCCGCCGACTGATCAGTGAGCGGTATACAAGTGCACAGATCGAACGAAGCCAGAAGGGCGTTCCTCCCCTCGCTGGCGGGGCCACAAGAGGAACTACGCCCGTAGAACCCAGTTCGACAGACGCCAAGACCCCGGTTCGATCCCGGGCAGGTCCACCAGATGCGAGAGCCCGTAGCCGGCAACGGTTTACGGGCTCTCGCTCTGTGAGATACCCGCGGCGTTGGCGCTCCCATCGGTCCAGACTGGGTGACCGCTTTCAGGGATCTGCTCACCGACGCTGGGCACCGGCTTCGCTGATCCCGTCGACGGCGCCGGTAACGCCACCCTCGCTGCATCGGCATCTTCGTCTGTCACGCACCCGGACACCAGCTCCACGGCGAGCACCTGCCGGAACTGCGAGGTCGGGTCGGACAGGCGGCCTGCCATCATTCCCGCCTGTGTCAGGGCCGCCGCTGTCAGCCGATAGCCCTCGATCGGCGCGCCGACGGTGTTGAGCGCCTGCGCCTGGACCAGCACCGCGTCCGCGGTCTCCGCATCACCGAGTAGTCCGGCCGCCGCGTAGGCGGCGGTGAACGTCGGCCAGTCCCCCAACCCCGCCATCCGGTACAGGAACCAGACGTTGGCGGTCAGCGCACTCGTGCCCGGCGGTACCGGATCCACCAGCAGCGCGGCATCGGCCGTGCTGAGCCCTCCGCCCGAGTCCACCGCGACCGGTGCAAGCGGCGCGATTTCGGCCGGACCAGGTGGAACCGCAGCTGAACTGCCGTCGTGCGGTGCCGGCAGCGCCGGGAAGCGCGCGGCTGAGCGGGTGCAGCGCACGGGACCGTCGACAGCCGCGGCGGCGAGTTGTTCGGCGGCATCGTTTCCCGTCCCGCCGCCGAACACCGCCGCGGTCTGGTCGAGAACCGCGGCCGACACGGCGGCGGGAACTGTCGCAGGTGCGGTGACGATCGCGGCGGTGACGGCGATGCCCAGCGGAACAACCACCGCTGCCGATGCAGCGACGAGAACCACCGCGACGCGTCGGTAGCCGATGCGGTGCAGGATCCGTTCCCCGGCGGGGGTCACCACTGCGGACAGCCCGCGCCGCGCGGCACTACCGGCCAGCGTTGCCGCACGTGGACGGGTAGTGGGCGCCGATCTCCCCCCGCTGACCAGTTCGGCTACCGACGGCGATTCCGGGCGGGTCAGTGCCGCCCAGCCACTGGGGCGAAATCTGTTGACCGACACGGTTACGCACCTGCCTGGCCGGCAGTCGGAGATGCCGCCGCGTCCGGCACTGGCGCGGCGCTGGGCGCAGCTGCGGGTGGCGGTGGCGGTGGTGGCGGTGGTGCGCCCGCGGCGGCCGGCCCGCTGTCACGTCCCGGCGCGGTCGAGTTGGGCAGCGCACCGTGCTGCCACGGGTTGGCCTTCACCAGCCCGGCCAACCCGGCGAATGCCAGCGCGAACACCAGCAGCTGTGTCAGGGACTGGACCGAGATGTAAACGGTCGGATCGCTGCCTGGAATCGGCACAATGCGCAGTCCGCTGAACCACCCACGTTCGTACTCGGGCGTCACGAATCCGTTCAGGGTAAGAAACGATGCACCGCGGCCACGCGGGACCGCTGCTGCTATCACCAGAACCAGCAGAAGCTGCACGCCCATAGCGCCGAGCGCCAGGCGAGTCAGCAGCCGGGGGGTGTTCACATTCGCCACGGTAGACACCCGTCGCGCCGCGCGTGGTGACGCGGCGCGCCGGTCCTCTAGCCTGCGCGCCATGAAGACACCCAAGATCACCACCAAGCACACTCTGCTGGCGGCGTCGCTGCTGTCGATCGCGCTGGCGGTGCCGGTCGCGGTCGCCGGTGCGCAGCCCACCCCCGAGCCGGCAGCCGAGCAGGGCACCGACGCGGCACGGCCGACCCCTGCCACGCTCACCGTGACCGCTACCGTGGCCCCCGGCCAGTGCCAGCCCCATTCCGGCGGTCCGGCAGCCGTCCCGGTCACCGACACCGCCCGGGAGGCTCCCGCGCCAGGCGCCGCGCCGGCCCAGCCCGTCGAGCACGTCGAAGGCTCACCCGCGCCGAATGCGACCGGAGCGGGCACCAGCCGCTTCGACCCCTACACCTGCGCACCGGTTCCCCCGCAGGCCGCCGACGCCGACGCTTCGGATGCGCCGTCGGCCTCAGCGCTGCAGGGCGCTCCCACCGCGGTCATCCCCAGCTACACCCCGACGCTGAATCCCTACCCGGGCAGCAGTGGCGGTATCAGCACCGGCGGAGCGGCGGAGTCCTCGGACCCGCTCAGCGCCCCGACCACCACGGCGACGATCCCGCCCGCCGCGGATTCCGGTGTACCGACCACCACCACGGCAGTCATCGTTCCGGTCCGGTGAGCACTCCGCCGCTGCAGGAGGCACTGCTGGCTGCGCACGCATTGGAAACAGCGTGGGGCGAGGCCGCATTCACCGCCGCTGAAGCGGTCGGGCTGTGGATCGACGATTTAGACGATCCACATGTCGCTGTGGCGGTTCACGGCGGGCAGATCGTCTATATCGGCATCAGTGATGGGATGCTGCGCGGGCCGATCGATCAGCTGCAGGACACGCTCAACGCGTGCATCTTCAACGCATTCGGTATGTGGCGTGCGCAGCGTGCCGGGTAACGCACAGTAGACCGTCCCGAAACCGCACATCCTCCGCGGCATCTCCGTTGCGGAGGATGTGCGGTTTCGGGGCTCGGCACCACGAACGGCGCCACCCGATTCCCGGCGGTTGGTGTTCTGTCGGATTCATGCGTTATTCTCTAAAATAGAGAATGCAAGTGACCGTCGACCAAGGGGAATCATGACCATCACCGCTGGACCCAGGACCGCGAGCCTCTATTTCACCAACGGCTCCAGCGATAAGGAGTATCACGCACGCCTGGAGACCAGCGGCGACGGATATGTCGTCAACTTCGCCTACGTTCTTTAGCGTGTCGTCCTGTTGTTGATGACATGTTTGTAGTTAACTTCCGGGCGTGCGAACAGCGCTTTTGCCGGGTCAGTGGCTGGTTTTCGGCTACGAACCGCACCTTGTGCGGGATATTGCTGTCGATGACGAACTGTTGGTCGCAAATCGAGACCGTCTTGCGTTGCTCGCTGAAGGTGGGAGCTGTATCGGCAGACCGTTTCTGATCGGTCCCGACGGCCGGGCTGATGCCCGGGTGAACGGCTTTTTTAGTTCGCCACGAATGCGTTCGAGGTCGCCCTTGACGTGGGCGAAGTACGCCCAGTCGCTGTCAATGTGGTTCAACTTCCTTCACGTGTTGGGGCGGTCCTGGGATGAGGCGACCGTTGATGATGCGGAGAGTTTCAAGGAGTGGCGGATCACCGATTCGCGGAATCCGTCACGGGTCGAGCCGAGCACTTTCGTGGCTAATCTGGCCGCATTGAGGAGCTTCTATCGGTGGGCCGCGCCCCGGTTCGGTGTTGTTGATCCCGTTGCTGGTGAGGACGATTTCGATTTGGCCCCGCGGGGCGCGCGGCGGAACCGCGTCAAGTGGTTGGATCCGGCCGGCTATCGCCGGTGGCGGGATCTGGGGCTCGGGGGAATGAGCATTGACGGCCGGCCGGATCCAGCTTTTCGTGGGCGGAATGAGCAGCGTGATTGCGCGTTCGCCGACGGGCTGTATGGAAGCGGTCTGCGGCTCAGTGAGTGGGCGAGCGTGGTGCTGCCCGAATTGTCCGGCGACGATCCCGGGCGCGGGTACTCGACGTGCCGCCTTGCGGATGCGTGCGCCAAGGGTGGTTATGGGCACGTCTATTGGCTTCCTCGTCACGCTCTCGTCGATGTTTTGAACTATGTCGAGGGTGCGAGAGCCCGGATCGTTCGTGCGGCCCAACGCGCAGGACGCTACGACGTGGTCGATGAGAAAGGCTTCGTGCTGCACTCGACGGATCGTGATGTCGTCCTGCGTCATTCCGACGGGACTCAGCGCAAGGTATCGCTGAACACGCTGAATCCTGCGCAGCGCCGGGCGCTTTATCGGATGACCAAGCAAGGCCCCGAGCCGCTGGCGTTGTGGCTCAACGAGGACGGTCAACCTCGTCTACCGCACAGCTGGGAACACACCTTTCAGGGCGCGAATAAGCGCATCGCGAAACTCGGGCTCACGAATTTCACGGCCACACCTCACATGTTGCGCCACAGCTGTGCACTGCGCTGGTTCGCCATCGGTCGGCTGGCCTATGAGAAGCGCTTCGCTCATCTCACCGAGGAGGAGACGAAAGACTTCCGGCAACAGTTCGGCGACACCTGGGACTTAGTCGCGGCTTATCTCGGTCACCGCAACCCCGAAACCACCAAACGGATTTATCTGGAGCCCTTCCGTGCGTTGGATGTTGAAATTCTGCTGCAGCACGTGCAGGACTCGGCGGTGCAGACCTTCCTCGCTGATTACTTGGCGGATCACCCGTTGGTGCGGACCGACCCGTTACGGCGCAACCCGTGAGGCGGCCGTCAAATGGGCGCAGGGCCGCCCTGCCGGCTGCGGGCTACCGTCCGGTGGAGCGCAAGCAGGGCAATGAAGGGCTCGTGGTGCGTTTCGTGCCCGAGAACCCGCGCGAGCAGCCCGTCGATTTCGACTTCGCGGGTTGGCCCGTTAGCCGGCAACTCCAAGCGGCTTTCGCCGATGCGTTCAGCGCCCGGACCCGCGGCGGCAGCCGTGTCCGGGCGCTCGAGTCCGCGAAGACGCTCCACCAAGGTATCCGGTCGTTCGGCAAATATCTGGGGACACTTGAGTCCCCGCCCGTCAAGCCACCCCAGTTGACGCGCGCCCACTTGGACGGCTGGTACCTAGCGCGCACTCAAGGCTCCACCGAACTGAGGGGACTGAAGTCCGTGTTGCGCCATGTCGAGGGCCTCGACACGGACTTCCGCGACGCCGTCAACGAGGCCAGCCCGCCTCGGAATACGGGGACGCTCAGCAGTTACAGCAGCGAGGAGAACCGGCGGATCCTTCAGGCGGCACGATCCGACGTGCGAGCCGCGGCGGTGCGCATCCGCGCCGGCAGGGAGCTGCTCGCGGACTGGCGGCGCGGGGATCTTCTGCACCAACCCGAGGAGACCCAACAGCGCGGGGAGCTGTTGGACCACATTGACCGCCACGACGATGTCCCGCGCTACGCGTCCAAAGCGAGTCCGGGAGATCCCCACGCGGGTCTGCCCAAGAAATGGGTCGCGCGGCTGGGGCCTGTGCCTGATCACTTTGCAAGCCTGCACCTCACCGGGTTCGATGTCGGGGCGTTCGCGGTTCTGCTGGTGGGCCTGACGGGACAGAATCCGACCACGATCGCTAAGGCGACCGTCGAACACCACCGCCCAGATGGCCATGCCGGTGGCCCGCCGTCGGCCGCGATCAGACTGGACAAACCCCGCCGTGGATCCCGTCGGTACATGGACGTAGCGCTGACTTCGGTTCCGCCGTGGGCAAGACACGGAATGCCCGCCGGTGACACCGCGTCCCGTCCAGGGGACACCCTGGACTTGCACACCCCCTTCGGTGTGTACATATTGCTGCTGGAGTTGGCGGCACCCGCCCGAGGCAGGCTCGACACCGACGTCATCTTCGCTTGGTGGTCGCCCAAGGGAGGCAAGGGCGCTGGCCGCGGCTACCGCAATCGCCTTGACCACTTCCAGATTCGGGACTGGTCCTCGAAGCTAAGGAATCTTGACGTCGCTGGTGCGATCACCCTTACGCGGCTGAGGTTGACGTTCAACGAACTGCAACAGCGGCCAGTGGCCCATACCGAAACCACCTTGGCCAACGAGTATTTGGTCCGCGACCGCGGCAACCTCGCTGAATACCAGAAGGTCGTCGCGACAACGTTGGCCGAGCAGATCAAGAAGGCAGACACCCGGGCCAGGATGCAGACCCTGTCCGCGGCGGATGTCGCCGAGGCGCGGACTAACCCGACGGCCGTGGCGACCCGCTTCGGGATGGACACCCAAACCCTCGAGCGGCTCATCGCTGGTGAGTTGAACACCGTGCTGGGGGCGTGTGTCGATGACGCCGAGGGCGAGCAGGTGTGCACAGCCTCGCTCATGCTGTGCCTGCGATGCCCCTGTGCGCGAGCGACCCCGGCGCATCTTCCCCTTCAGGTTGCCGTCCACGACGCCCTGCTCACCCGTAAGGCCGCCGTTACACCGCTGCGGTGGGCAACACGCTTCGCCGAATCCCTTTACCGGCTTGCAGATCTGCTGGACCGTGCCGGTGAAACAGCGGTCGCCGACGCCCGCGCGGCAGTCACCGACACCGATGCTGAACTCGTCCGGCACTTCCTCGAACGTGACCTGGACATCGCATGACCAACCCTGAAGCAATCTTCGCCGGTGCCCCCATCCCGAATCCGCTCCCGGACACCCCAGTGCTGCTCGACCGCACCATCAATCCAGAGGCCAATCCCGCTACCTGTTCGGTCTATAACGAGGATCGGTGGAACCTCACCCCCGGGGTGTTCGAATCTCACGTAGAGGGGTTCGGCCTGAATTTCACGGCGGTGCCGCCGGAGTACAGGGCCGCCCTCAAACGCTATTTCTGGTGTCTGATCAACATCGACGCGCCGCGACGGCAACGCGGGGGAACTGTCCGCCGGTTAGCCCTTCGCTCGATTGAGGACGCGTTTGGGGATTTGGGGGCTTTTGTCCGGTGGCTGCACACCAACGGTATCCAGGGATTCGGCGACGTGCGCGACGAGGACCTGGAGCGCTACCTCAGTGACGTGCTCGCCGCCAATGTCGGCGAGCGTACGAAACGGGACTTGCTGGGGGAGGTTGTGCGTTTCTGGGGCTATCGGATGATCCTTCCCGAGGACATCCGACTGCCGGCATCCCCGTCATGGGACGGGGCGGACCTCCGTGATCTGCTGGGCAACCCGGCCACGCCGGGGGTGAATCGGACACCACGCATCAACACCGACACCATTGATTCGCTCCTGATGTGGGCGCTGCGATTCGTCAACGACTTCTCCCGCGACATCACCGCCGCCTTCCACGACCATCTCGCCTTGTGGCGATACGGCGACGTTCGCGACGCGACGCTGCGGAAACAATTCCCGCGTCAAACCCTCACGACCGCGGCGGCGCAGGAGTACCTGGACCGGCTACGGCGCAGCGGCGGCACTCTACCGGGGCGCCGCACCGAAGACGGGAATCTCGAAATCGACTACCCACACCTGGTTCGGGTCCTCCAGACGCGCACGCAAACGTTTTATCGCGACTGTTTCGGTATCCGTGAGACGATCGAGCGCTCTGGGATTGCGGTCAGCGACCATGTGCCCGTCGGTGCACCGATCACCGGAGGCATCGACGGTGTCCCGTGGCGTCACAATCAGATCGGGTATTCAGAAGCGCGGCACATGGCCGTGCTGTTGCGGACCGCCTGCTTCATCGTCATCGCCTATCTGTCGGGCATGCGCCCCGGTGAGGTGTTGAACCTCCAGGGGGGATGCGCATCCCGCGACCTCAAAACTGGGATCTGGATGATGGAGGGCCGCAAGTTCAAGGGAGCCGTCGACGGCAAGAGGGAGAAGATCCCCCAAGGGGAGATCCGCGCGGACCCCTGGGTCGTTGTCGAAGAGACAGCGCGCGCGGTCGAAGTCCTCGAGCACCTCCACGAGCAACCACTGCTATTCCCCAACCAGCTCAATCCCTCCGCCACCTACGGACATCCAGGAATCCGCCCCGGCAGAGGTCGCACGAGCACGCGGATGGGGGACGATATCGCGGCATTCGTGGACTGGGTGAACGCCTACGCCCGCGAAAACGGCCGCGACGGCGACGTCATCCCGCCGGATCCTGAGGGCGCGATCAGCCCGTCGCGGTTTCGCCGCACACTCGCCTGGCACATCGTCCGCAAACCCCGAGGCTTGATCGCAGGGGCAATCCAATACGGGCATGTCCACGTTCAAATGACCCTCGGCTACAGCGGCAGCTACCAGTCCGGGTTCCCTGACGAGAAAGCCTTCGAGGACTGGCTGTACCGACTCGAGCTGTTGAGCGACGACTACGACGAATTGCGGTCCGGGGAGCATGTCAGTGGACCCGCCGCCCCGGTCTACCGCAGCAGGGTCGAAGGCGCCCACCACAAGTTCAGCGGCCGTGTCCTCAAGAACACCCAGCAGGCCAAAGACATGCTGACGAATCCCCTCCTGCAGGTCTTCCCAGGCCGGGCGATGACGTGCGTGTTCGACCCGGACAAAGCGCTTTGCCAGATTCGAACAAGCGAGGGGGACAAGACCGCCACCCCTGATCAGACCGACTGCCGGCCCAACTGCCGCAACAAGGCGTACACCGACCGCGACATAGCGGCGCTGCGTCACGAAGTCGCCGAACTGCAAACCGCACAGAGAACATCTCTGGCGCCCAGCCCCCGTCATCAGCGGCTGAACGCCACGATCGAACGCCTTCAACGGATCATCGACACCCACGAGGGCGACGAACGTGAAACCGCCGATCAGGAGACACCGTGAACAGGACCGCGACCACAAGCTGGCGAACCGAAGAAGCCGATCCGCAACGCGTGGGCATCCTGGCGGCCGCCGACCGGATGCTCAGCGGGAAGCCCCAGCGCTGCAGCGGCAACCTGTCGGTGTCGCAACTCGCGGTCGAAGCCGACGTCAAGTACTGGGTCATTGCCCAGAAGCACACTGACCTTCGGGACCACTTCCAGCGGCTCGCGGTCGCGGCTCGGCGGGCAGCCCACGCGCATGATGACGACAACGACCCGATCGTGAAGCTGCGGCAAAAAAACGCCGAACTCACCGACCACTGCCAATCGCTGGAACGGCTCGTCCAGCAGTACGCCGTCATCATCAACGAACTGACCCTGGAAAACGAACAACTGCTCAAAGCTGGCAGCCCCGACATCAACGTTGCCTCCATGCACAGCCGGCGAACTGTTAACCGGTGACTCTCTGTGGCCGCCCCGCGGCCGACAACGCCTTGAACGTCGGCATCAGGCAGGTATCCAAATCTGCGAGCCGTCGGTGCAGCGGACTCAGTGACGCGGAAACTGCTGCGCAACGACAGTAAGTAGGACCACCGAGTCGTCGATCGCCGTGAGTGAATGCCGCTCGGGCGGGATGATGAGGTAATCACCGGTCTTCCCATCCCACACAGTGGATTTGCCGTGCAGACGGACGTGGCCGTGCAGCACTTGCAGAGTCGCCTCTCCCGGGCTGTCGTGTTCACCCAACTCATGTCCGGCGATCAGCGCCAGTACCGTCTGGCGCAGGTCATGATCGTGGCCGCCGTGAATTGTGTGTGCTGCCCGGCCACTATGAGCCTGGCGCGCCTCGGTCAACTTCTCCTCGACCATGTTGATTAGAGAGATGGGTTGCACCTGTTTGTTCCTTTCCTATTCAGTTGGTAAGCAGGAGAAATCCGCCCATGGCCAAGGCAACCAGCTTGGTCACTTCGAGCGCAACGTAGGCGTAGTGGGCGCGCGAGCGAGGGGCATTCTGACCGGCCAACACCGCATCGGAGCGGCGCTTCAACCGCGGCCGCACGCCCAGCAATTGGACGAGCAGCCCGACGACGACAATCGCAAACGCCACGATGAAGCCGACAGGCGGATGGCCCGCCACCAGGGCGATGAGGATGCCTACGGCCAGCAGCGCTTCGACAGTGTTAAGCGCACGGAAAACCAGGCGGCCAATGCCAACTCCGATCTGGAGGGTTACCCCGGGAGCTCGGAACTTCAGCGGCGCCTCCAGGAACGAAATGGCGAGCACCAGGCCAAGCCAGACGAAGGTCAGAGCGGCGGCAATCGCCGCACCGAGGCTCACGATGCGGCCGCGGTCGGTGCAAGGTGGACCAGGCACAGGTCCGGTTCGACGAACGCATCCAGCCGGTCAACCGTGACGGGCGACCGCCACGCTTCCAACGCCCCCTGCATGAGCCCCAGGTGAATCGGGCAGACGACGGCGGACCTCCCCTCAGCGAGTTCGAGGAACGGGCAATGGCGCAGTCCGACTTGTGCTTCGCCGTCCGATTCCCGCCGCTGCGGGGCAAACCCGAGCTCGCCGAGCAGGCCGACCAGCCGATTGATCGACTCCTGCACGCCCGGCGCCTTGCGCGTCGGGCGGATCATCCCGCGTGCCCACGCCCGGCCGGCCGTAAGGGCCTTGGCGCTGGCGTTGCGGTCGCCGGAAAAGCCCAAGGTGAGAATCTCGGCGAGCAGGCGGTAGCGCCGAGTACCGCCGGGGTCCATCCCACGGACGGCTCGGAACATCAGCGGCGGACGGCCTGGTCCGTTGTGGCCCGGTTCGACGCGCTCGACCCTGCCGTCGGTTACCAAGGTGCCCAGATGGAACCGGACGGTATTGGGGTCGCAGTCCACGCATTCGTCGGGGTGGATGTACAACGCTCGCTCGCCTTCGTAGATGCAGTCGACGGGACACTCCTCGACGCACGACCGATCCATCACATCGACACATGGCTTCCCAATCACGTATGTCATGAACTTGAGTTTAGACAACGCGACTAGTAAAAATTAGAGGGTCGTGAAATGCCGGTCGCTCAAGCCATGGCCGTCAACCGCTCGCATAAGATGCAAATCCCTGGCCCCGTGAAACGAGTCCCCAAATGTTGTCCTCTGAGATGTTGTCACCCGAGTCCACCGCCGTAGTCAAGGCGACCGCCGGCGTCGTCGCCGAGAACTCCGTCGAGATCACCACACGGTTCTATCCGCATATGTTCGCGGCGCACCCCGAGTTGATGCGGGTGTTCAACAAGGCGAACCAGGCGATCGGTGAGCAACCGCAAGCGCTGGCCGCCAGCGTCGTCGCGTATGCGGTGAACCTCATCGACCCGGACGCGCCCGACTTCGGTCCGGTCATGCGCCGGATCGCCCACAAGCACGTGTCGCTGGGTATCAAGTCCTACGAGTATCCGATCGTCGGCCACCACCTCATGTGGGCCATCGGCGACGTCCTCGGCGACGCCGTCACCCCCGAGATCGCGGCCGCGTGGGACGAGGTCTACTGGCTCTTCGGCTGCCAACTCCTCGCCGAGGAGGCCCGCCTCTACGCGCTCGGGGGCACCGACCCCGAGCAGCCGTGGCGCAAGTACCGGGTCGTCGAGCGAATCGACGAGAGTCCGGAAATCTTCTCGCTCGTCCTCGCCCCGGTCGAGGGCAAGACCCCCGATCACCAGACCGGCCAGTATGTCGCGATCGCCGTCGACCTGCCGGGCGGTGAGCGACAGCCACGGCAGTACACGATCTCCTCCGGGCCGCAGGGCAACTCGTTTCGGGTGACCATCAAGCGCGTCCGCGGCGTCGGGGGCAACCCGGACGGCCAGGTCTCGAACTGGCTGGGCGACAACGCGAAACCCGGCGCGGTACTGGATGTCTCGCAGCCGTGCGGCGACCTGGTGCTCGACGAGTCCGACGGCCCGCTGGTGCTCGTCTCGGCGGGCATCGGGATCACCCCGATCGCGGCCATCGTCGAGGACCTGTCACGTCGCCAGCCCGACCGCCAAGTGCGGATCTTCCACGCCGACACCTCACATAGCAACCATGCGCTCTACGCCCATCTGCGTCGCCAGGTGCTCGCCATGGGCGACGCGAAGGCGCAGAACTGGTACGAGGAGGACGCCGAGTCCGCGCCCACGTTGCATCCCGCCCGCCCCGGGCGCATGGACCTATCGGACATTCAGATCCCCTCGGACGCGACGGTATTCATGTGCGGTCCGCTGCCGTTCATGCAGACGACCCGAAAGGCCCTGCTCGACAAGGGCATCTCCGCCGAGCGTATCCACTACGAAGTCTTCGGCCCCGACCTGTGGGCCCAGAACCCCGACAACGTGGAGAGCACCGGTAGCTGAAGTGGCTCTCTCTGCTGCGGCAAAGCAACTGCTCGCGGTTGAGATGGCACACCCCCGCTGACGGGCTTGATTTCCCACGTCCTGATTCCGTTTGCTGGCACTTGCATCAGCCAATGTCAGCATCAACAGTTCAAAACACGCTACAGAACCTACGGCCGCCGGGGCTCGGCTTTGACCACCGGCACGAAGACCACCGCGGCGGTGGACTACGCCAAGGCCACGGCGATCTTCGACAAGCTGGTCAAAGCCAAAGAGGCCAAGGGCTATACCCGCGGCGAGGACGGCACCCCCTATCAGAACAGCGCCAGCGACCGCCAGCCGTCGGGCCTGTTGCCCCAGCTGCTCAACGTCGCCGACCAGGCCGCTGCGAACGAAGCCATCAACAGTGACAGCTGGTGCCTGCAGGAGAAGTACGACGGCCGCCTTCACTGAACTTTGTCAAGGTAGCCCCCCGTCCTGGGGAGCTATACGTGCCAAACGAGAGCGCAGTGCACGCGG
>NZ_HG964459.1:107002-200089 GCF_000612725.1 Mycolicibacterium austroafricanum | reverse complement strand
GTTCGGTGTGTGCGGGATTCAGGAGTGGCGTTGCTGCCCGGGGTGAAGATCCTGCCGTTAGTGGCACTGGCCGAAGCGATCCGCTCCGGCGCGGCGATCAAAACCCTGTGGCTACCCGGCCCCGACCCAGAACCCCACTACCGCCCCTCAGCCAAACTGGCGGCGTTCGTACGTGCCCGGGACCTGTTCTGCCGCTACCCCGGCTGTGACGTGCCCGCCGAACACTGCGACCTCGACCACGTGGTGCCCTATCCGTACGGGCCCACCCACCCGTCGAAGCTTAGGTGCTAGTAAACTACCCTCATGGCGAAGGTAAAGAGTCCAGGTCAGCGCGTCGGGGTGCGGTCAGTGGCGATCTATGCCCGAATTTCGGCGGATGTGGAGGGCACCGGGCTCGGGGTGGCGCGGCAGTTGGAAGATTGCCGCAAGCTCGCCGCCGATCGGGGCTGGCCGATCGGCGATGAATATGTCGACAACGACGTTTCGGCCTACTCCGGTAAGCCGCGCCGCGAGTATGCCCGCATGTTGGCCGACCTGACATCCGGTGCCCGGGATGCGGTGATCGTGTACAACCTCGATCGGCTGCACCGCCGGCCAGTCGAACTGGAAGAATTCGTGACGCTGTGTGAATCGTCGGGCGTGCGCGATGTCGCTACCGTGACCGCCGACATTGACCTGGGTAATGATGACGGGCTGTTCATGGCCCGCATCTTTGCCGCGTTTGCTGCCAAAGAATCCGGGCGCAAATCCGCCCGCGTGCGTCGCAAGCTGTTGCAGAACGCCGAACAAGGACTGCCGCACGGCTCGGTACGCCCATTCGGGTACGAGTCCGACAAGATCACCCTGCGCGACGCTGAGGCCAAGGTCATTCGCGAGATGGTCGACCGCTACCTGGCCGGCGCCTCGATCCGGTCATTGACCATCTGGCTCAACGATGCCGGCATTGCCCCGGCCGTCGCGAAGTCGTGGCAGACCTCCGCGGTACGCCAAATCCTTACCTCCGGGCGTATCGCTGGCCTGCGCGAGCACCACGGCGAGGTGATCGGCCCCGCGACCTGGACAGCGATCATCACTCCGGCCGAACGCGACCGCATCTTGGCCCGCATGGCGACCCGGGCACTGACCAAAACCCGCGCCCCACGCACCTACCTTCTGTCGGGCATGTTGCGCTGCGGGCGCTGCGGGAATCGATTGTTTTCCCAAGCACGCCACAGCAATCCAGACAACCGGGTCCGCCGCTACGTGTGTTTGAAAGGCCCCGATCACGGCGGCTGCGGCCGTCTGACGGTGGTGGCGTCGCCGGTCGAGGAACTGCTCACTGATGCTGTGTTGACCCGGTTGGACTCCCCGCAGCTCGCGGAGGCATTGGCAGGTAAGTCCAGTGTGGATGCTGATGTCGCCGCATTGGCGACCCAGCTGGAAGCCGACCAGGCCCGCTTGGATGAGCTTGCCGGACTGTATGCCGCCGGCGCGGTGTCTGCGCGGGAATGGATTGCCGCCCGCGACCCCATCACCGAGCGGATCGCCCAGGCTCGCCGCGACATCGCGCACGCTACCGACACTAGCTCGGTGGTGGATCTGGCTGGCTGCGGCGAGGTGCTGCGCGGCCAATGGGACGACCTCGACATCGACCGCCAACAAGCCATCATCAAATCAGTGCTCGATCACGCCGTCATCGCACCCGGCAACCCCGGCTCGCGCAGCCTCGACATCAATCGCGTCCAGCCAGCGTGGCGCATCTAGATGTCGTTCGGCGTGCCGTTGGCTTCTCGGATTTGAGCCAGCGTCGGTCGATCGCCAGTTCGCCCGGGGACGCGCCCACCGAGCGAGCGGCTGGCCAGGTCGGCGACGATTGACACGTATCGACGCGCTTCTCGTGCGGCTTTGCTTGCGCCCCAGAAACACTCCACTGGGAACCCTCCGCTTGCCGAACGTTTCAGGTGTGTCGTGGATATTGGTACCCGTCGCGGAGATCGGGCCGAGAGTCGATGTGTGCCCACAACTTTGACGAGTACGTTTTGTCCCTGCGGATGGTGTCGACGAGGTCGGCGAGCATCACCAGCCATGCCCATGGTGAGGCTGTCTGATATAGCTGCGGCTCGACGTGCTTGAATTTGTTGAGTACTGGTGGCGGGACGTCGGGAACGCGATGCCATACACGTGAGTGGTGAGCGCAGATGTTGCGCAGGACGACCATCGATCTCATGAGTGATGCGGTAAATCCGGAGTGGGGAAACCCGAAGGTTTTGCACACGGCGGTGCGCACGGTGTGCTGATCGAGCAGTCCATACATCTTCGACAGTGTTCCGAAGCTGAACACCTCCACCGCTGCCCATACCGGCGGCGTCTCGTTCTTTGCGGTGTGATGCGCCACGAATTTCTCTTTTGAGCGGGTGAGTTCGTCGTGGATGTCGGCGATCAGCAAATCGCGAAGAACGTTGCCGTAGCGGTCTCGCCTGTCGATGTAGGACGCCGGTTCCAGATAGCTATCCACCGGCATATGCATTGCGATGTAGTAGGCAAAGCGCGAACGGAAGGTCACTTCCAGGATCGACAGTCCCTCCATCAGGATGCAGCGAAGTTCGTGGTCGAAAGTGTAGGTCGCAGTGATCTGTGCCACGGTGCCGCCGGCGGTGAACCGGTTGTCCCCGTGTCCGGGCCGGACCTGGAAGTATCTCCAGTAACCCGAGAGTCGGTAGTAGTTGTTGTCGATCAGCAGGCGTACCGCTGCGTGGTACTCGGCCTTGCGCTGCTCGTAATCGTCGTCCGGTGGCAGCGGGATGGGCAGTCCTCGTTGGACCAGCAGCTCGATCTGCTTGTCAATCGGCAGTGCGGGTTTGGCCATTCCGGGGATACTAGCCAATAAAAAGCCCCGCCTGGTTGGGGAAGCTTGCGCTCTAGCCCTGGCGGGGTCTGTTAACTACAACCTACACGACTTTGGCGACAATGAAAACTGCCCGTGCATCGCGATGTTCACCACTGTAGATCACAGTATGTCGGGGAGGTTACCCGCTGTTGACCGTTCGTATGCATCGAAATGCCTGATGAGGTCGGTGTTCCGATGCCCACCAGTTGAGCGTCGGGGCCGACGAACGTCGGGGGCAGATACGACGTCATCGCTCGGGTAACCGTGTGCCGACCGAGGGGTCTGCCCGGCCAGCGGCGGGACTAGCAATGGGGACGACCCCGTCTGCCCGAGCAGTCGCGACGTGGTCACAGCGAACGGTGCGTTGCTGGGCATCTTCACGCCGGAACGTGATCCGCCGAGACCGTTCTCAGACGCACGAGGCAAGCACGCGGCGGCCAGCGTGCCTAGCCGATAGACAGCCTGCGCGAGATGGTGGTGTGCGCCCCCGTTCGGGATCAGTATCCACGTAGATCTTTGATCTCCGGGGGAACGTTGGTTGCGTGCTGTTTTGTCCAGGTGCCGTCGTTGTCGGGCGCGACGTGGAAGGTTCCTACGTCGCTGGACAGGATCCACAGCTGATTAGGTTCTGTCGATAGCCAGGTGAACAGCACGCCGTGGCGGGTGCTGTAGGCGGCATCGTCGCGGTAGACCTCGTTGCCGTCTTTGTCGCGGATGACATCGACCAACGTTTTCACGGTGTTCTGAGGAGCGCCGTCCTCGGCGTAGGCGGTATAGAGCCCTGATGGCGAGGGTTTCGGTTCGCCGGGGCGCACGGCGCGCTCATCGGTCTCGCTGTCGCGACCGAAGAGGCCGCAGCCCACAACGGCCGCAGCTACGGCGAGTACCAGCGTCACAGTGGTGACGATTCGGAATGTCATTGGTACGGGTAGCCTTTCGCGGTGACCAAAGCTCCGCTTTGGTCGAGGACAAACTCGGTTTGACTGTGCCAGCCGATGTGAATCTGGTAAGGGTGCGCCTGACCGAGGGTGATGATCTCGGCGATTCGGTCTTTGAACGTGTCCGTCGCATACTGAGCGTTGGCATCGATGATGTCGTTCCACTGATAGCCGCCGTCGACCGTCACCTTGTACGTGCCGGCGGATAGCGGTTCCACGTGGGTTGTCCCGTTGATTCTGAAGCCGCCCGCGTCATCGTTGGTGCCGTTGAGGTACTGGTATCCGGTGATGGATTCGCCGTTCTGCGTTGTCGCCGCGAACTGCGCAGAGTAGTCACGCTGCGCCCCGTGGCCGGCCAAGTACTCGTTGAGTGACTGTTGCGCCTGGCCACGTACCTGGCCGTCGAGTTCTCGGGCCAGCCCGTTGTGGTCCATCATGTACTGCGACCATTCGGGGTTGTCCTGGATGGTCCAGTCACGGCCACCGCCAACCAGGTAGCGATCGAGGATGGCCCGTCCCGCCCAGTCGCTGTCGAGCCAGTCAGCGCCGCCGCTGTCTCCGCCTTCGGGTCGCCGGAACAAGCCATCGTCGCGCACCCGCCGCCCGTACTCGCCGTCGGGATCGCGTTCGCGTCCGTCGGGATGGCGGGCGTCCCGATCGCGGGTTTCGCTGTCGACGAGCTGGACGGTGCCGTCGTGGCCACCGTTCTCCTCGACGAAGGTGATTCCGTCGAGTTCGGTGGCTTTGGCGGTGATCCGCCGGCCGATTAGGGTGTCGGTGGCTACGAGTTGTTCAGTGTTCCACCGGATGTTCTCGGTGTGCTCGGCGGCGGCAGTGTGGCGGGCGGCGATGGTCGACAAATCGAGGCGCCGAGTATCGGTCACGCTCAAGTCGTCGCCGACCCGAAACCCGTCGGCTTCGGCTTCGGCGATCGCTTCCAGCGCAGCCCGCTGGGCCGCCCGCAGATCGTCGGCGCCGGCCTGCGCTAGGTCGGCAGCGGCGCGCACGGTGTCACCGGCCGCGCGTACGACGTTGGTGTCCTGTGTGACCCGGTCGAGTGCGGCGTCTTTGGCGGTGCCTTCCCAGTCGGTGCCACCGGGCGCGGCGATGTTGCGGCGGTGCTGTTCGAACAGTTCCTCAGATTCACTGGCTGATATTCGCCATCGCGCTGCCGCGTGCTCAAGGTGGGTCCTGTCCCAGGTTTCGATCTGTGAGCGCGTCAGTAGCGCACCTACTGGTGTTGTCACCGCGCTCATATAGTCCTCGTCACGTTCTCGGCGGCGGCCTCGTCGCTGTGGGTGTACACCGTCGCCGCGGTCCGCAGATCACTGCCCTGGCCCGCGACCCGTCGGGATTGGCCAACCCGCAGCGCGGCCAGCGCGCGGTCCAGCGCCGCCACACCAGCATGGCTTGGCTGGCTCCCTCCTGCGTTACCACCGGAGTCGGTGGCAAGTCCTTGCGCGATCTCCGCACTGCCGACCGCAGCCTTATCGAGCCCCGCCGCGTCAACGGCCAGCCGATCTGTCACCACATCCCCCTCGACCACAGATAGCTATCCAGCACAGTATCACCTGACCACCACACTGTTCGCCAGCGTCGACGGGTTTGCTGTCACTCGATATGGCCCGCATAGGACCGGGTCGGACAGCCATCCCGACCGAGGAAACGGTGCCGTGCTCGTGGGGGCAGGGTGAAGAAGGTGAACGGCACGCCTTCGCTGGGCCAGAGGGCGCCATGCCGCATCAGCCAAGCGGCTTCAGCACTCACTGATTGTCTGAAGCTCCCCCGGCAGTGGTCGGGCGTCGACCGGCCGCAGTTCTTCGACGATCGTCTCGACTGCGCCTTGTTGGCGCATCGCCTCCGCGCGGTGCTGACCGTTCATGAACCTCAAGGGCTCGCCCGGTTCGCGGATGAGGCTGATCGGGTCCCACCACAACGACCGCGCGGCCTCAGCGATATCTGCCGGCAGGTCCGCGGGCAGATCGTGTTCGCTGCTGCCCTGCAGGGCAGCGATGCTGGCTGCGGCCCAGTCGACGGCCAGGTAACGCCCCATGTCTCGGAACGGCTGGCTGCCGGGGAGTTCACGCACCGGGATACGCCGGAGCACGACGGCATGGGTGGGAGGCGGCGGGGTGTAAGGGACGTATCCCCCGCCATGATCCCACTGGGCGCCCAGACGGTGCAGTGTTGCCAGTTCCTCGGCGTCGACCTCCCGGCAATGCGCGAACCTACCCTGGGTGTCGTAGTCGATCGCGACGACGTTCGGCCAGCCCTTGTAGCGAAGACGCGGGTTGAGCAGGTTGAAGATGAGGGTCGGCGGCGCTGTGTGCTTGCCGAAGAACTCCGCCCAGATGGTGCGTCGGTAGGCTTCGGCGGCGTTAACGTGACTGGCGCCGCGGTCACCGTCGCGCAAGGTGATCAGTGCCAGGCCGTGTCCCCGTTCGTCGCGGAACGCCTGGACGCGGGAAGTGGCGACAGCGTCGAGATGCCACATGTGGATGTCGGCCGTGCGGCCGGGGCGCTGCCACAATCTGCGCAGCGTTGCTGCTGCGTGGCGATGCCAACCAGTCATGAGATCAATTCTGACGGTGCGGCGCCCACCGTGGGTGCGACGCGCCGTGTCCTGCCGTAGCGAAGGGACGCGTGGTCATGTTGTGGCGATCTTCGGACACCGTGAGCAGGGAATCCCACCAGCGACCGCCACACCAATGCGGTCGCCGGCGGGCCGTTGGCCGGGGGGTTTTCTGGCCGCGACTGATGGTGCGCGGCGGCCAGGGGCTGGCGTCAAGGCGCGAACCGGGGTTCGCCCGCGTTGCAGCTGTGGCCTGGACATCAGCCCCCGCCCACCGCAAAGTGTCGTGATGCGCCCAGAGACCGAAAACAATGCTTGACCGGGCAACCTATCGGTAGTGCTCGCCCACGTTCGGTCAGGTGCTGCGCAGCAGGGTGGCGATATCGGCGAGAACAGCCGGGTTGGTGATGGTGACCGCGAGCTGTTGCCGCTCACAAGACTGCACAAGCCAGGCGGTGAATTCTTCACGACTGTAGGACTTTTCACTTTGGTGGTTGCTCACGTGCGCCTGTGGGTTAGCCATCGGGCACCTCGCCCTGCATGTCACGACGCTGGTTCTGTAGCGCTTCGCACGCAGTGCGTCGTTGCTGGATGCGGTGTAGTGCGGCGGTGATGGTCAGGGTGCGCTCACCGAGGCTGGTGTGGCCGGCGCGGTCGAACTCCCACGCCACCAGTTCATCGCCGTCCCCGTCTTGGGTGACCGGGTTGTGCTGGTGTGCAGTATTTTTCGCGTTCTGTTCGCGGGTCCAGGTGGCGCGATGTTGGCGTAGTGCGGTCATTGTGGTCGAGTAGCGGCGGGATTTGCTGGTGATGTGACCTCGGAACCCGAGGGTGTGCAGCCAGCGCCTGACGCCGCTGAGTCCTCTGTCGGCGAGATCGCTGATGGTGGTCAGGATTGCGCGCACATGCTCGGACACGTCCAGGTCGGGTATGGCTTCGGTGGACAGGCGGCGGGCGCTGATGCCGAGGTCGGCTAGGGATTTGGTGACGTATTTGGCGAGGTAGCGCGCTACCCGCCGGCCAGACAGTGACCGACCGGTCGACGAATCCTGCTCTGGTGACACCTTCTTCACCGGATCGGTGGGTGTGATGGGGCGGGTGTCGATTTGGCCGCCGAAGAGGATCACCCGCACGCCATCGTCCGCGCAGGGGTCGTTGACGGTCAGGCTGACGCTGCGGGCGGCGTGCTGGATGATCGCGGCGAGCTCGGTTGCGCCCACGGGTGATTCCCAGTCACTCTGCTGACTGTCGTCGTGGGGGTCCAGCCGGATCAGGGTGTGGATGTGTGGGATGGCGCGGGCTTGCAGTTCAACGACTTTGAGGAAGCTCACCCGGATCCAGTCGGGGTCGACCCCGACGGCTTTTAGGTTCTTGCGGAGTGCGCGGCGCAGGGCGATGGTGAATCGTCGCCACAGTTCGGGCAGGTGCCAGGTGAACAGCACGTGCCCGACATAGTCATAGCATTCGGCACACAATGGCTGACCGACCTGGTCGTCATCATCGTCATGGACAGTGCTGCACCACAACGGTTTTCCGTGGCGGCAGCGCTGATAGCCACCGGTGCGATGGTGGTCCCGACACACCCGCTGCTTGTGCGCGCTATCGCCTGTGGTGTGGACGGGGCCGAAGCTGGGCGCGGTCAGCGTGAGGAACACTTGCGGGCGATCGGCCACCGTGATGGGCATGTCGTGGTGGCCGCCGGCGGCACCGGCGTGCACGAGTTGCCAGGTGTCGCGGGCGTAGAGGTCCGAGCAGGAGGGGCAGATGTGGGCGCGGCGGTTGTTGCACCGCGTCCATACCACCCGCTGCCGCCCGTATTCATCGGCGCCGACCAGTTGGATGGGGTGGGCGCAGAAGCCGACCGATTCCGCACGCCGCCACCATGATTCGTACCCCATCGAGGCCGCGCGGCGCACCATCTCATCGATCACTGTGGCGGTGTCGACCGTATCCGGAATGCCGGGCAGGGCGAGTTGTGGTGGTGTGGGGTTATTCACCAGTGCCCTCGTTCGGCGTCCGGCCGCTGTCGGTGCTGCGTGGCCGCTGGTTGTGTGTCGGCCGCCGAGCGGGGCGCGGGAACTGTGTGGCGAGGGTGGTGATGTCGTGGTCGGTGACGTGGAAGGCCCGTACCCGCACGGGTTGGGTGGTTCCGTCGATGAGCATGTAGCCCACGCCCGGGGTGGCGTCGGAGATGCGGTCGCATTCCGCCCCGGCATCGCGGGCGCCTTGTCCGAGGACCATGGTGGTTTGGGTGGCTTCGGTCAGCCGCAGCCCGATCCGGACGGTGAACAGCTGCCGCACCGGGAGAGTGTCTTTGGCGGGGTCTTGCACCGCGGCCACCACCGAAATCCCCACCGCCCGGCCTTGGGAGAGCAGTAGCCCGAGCAGTTGTTCGATTTCGGTGCGGATCTTGCGGTCGGTCACATAGGCGGTGAGTGCGGCGATCTCATCGATCACCACCACAAACAACGGCTCAGATGGGGTCGGGGTGTGCAGCCGGGTGTGGCCGCGCAGCCGATTGGCCCGCTCGTGCATCACCGTGACGAGCGTGCGCAGGAGTTCGAGGGTGGTGTCGGTGGCGTCGTGGCTGAATACCGTGAACATGGGTGCGCCGGCGCCCAGTTCCATGCCGCCTTTGGGGTCGATGACACACAACCGGACCAGGCCGGTCTTGATCCCGGGCGCGATCCCGGCGATCAGCGACCACAACACGCTGCCTTTACCCGCGCCGGTCGCGCCCGCGACCAGGAGGTGATGCCCCAACAGCGGCATGTGCCAGGGGTGGCGGGTTTCGGTGATCCCGACCCGCACTGACTCCAGATCCACCGGTGTGGCCGGGGTGGGCATCGGTAGGGCGATCGGGTCGGCCAGCACATCCCCGCGCATCAGCGTGATCCGCAGTTCGCCGGGCGCGGTGGCGGTGATGGTGATCCGGTCGGCGCGCCAGGCCGCGGCCAGCGCCTCGGATTGTTTGTGCCAATCTGTCGGGGAGTGGCCGGTGACGATCCGCACCGCCAGCACATCGGTGGTTCTTCCGATCGTTACGGTGCGCAGGGTTGGTGTGAGGGTGCGGTCACCGAGTTTTGCGGTCAGTCCGTGCAGGGTGCATGTCGATTCCCAGGCGCGGGTGTAGCGCGACCAGGTCAACCAGCGGCGCCGTACCGGTTCGGTCACCCACGAGCGAAACGACCGCGGGTCCAGCCACGCCCACCCCGCATACCCGGCGCAGAACACGATCGCACAGACGATCCCGCCGCGGGGTCCGTGGGTGATGCCGAGCGCCAGGCTGGCGATGATCGGGAGACTGATGGCGGGGAACAGCACCGCCCACCACAGCAAGTATCCCGCGGCGGTGAAGAGTGACATGACCAGATCCCCGAGCCAGTCGTCATTGTCAGATTGAGTGTTGTTGGTGTTCTTATTGTTTGAAGTCATTGCAGGTGCCCTTCGTGAGCGAAGTGGTCGACGACAGACCCGGGGCCGGGCGTGACACGCTCTTGGTGCCGCGCCTCGGCCGCGGGGTGTTATTTCTGGGTGCGCGACCCCTGCTCACCTGTCGTGGCGCCGGTGATGGCATCGGCGCGGAAGGCCACGCCGCTGCGATCACCTTGCGCCCAGGGGATGGCGACCAGGCTGGTCACCGACACCGGTTGGGTGACCGTGACGTTCGGGTCTCCGGCTACCGTCACGTTCAACACTTCGCCGCCGGTGTCGTCCAATGCCAGCAGCTGCACCGAATGCTGGGGCAGGCCGGTGGAGGTGTCGATTTTGGGGCTGCCCGTCTCGAAGTTGAGTCGCGGCTCGGCCGCCCGGGTGACGATGAACCGTGTCCCGGAGGTATCGATTCTCAAACGCATTGTTCTGCTGTCCTTTACTGGGTTGTGGTGTGCGGTCGTGTGTGCCGCGATCCCAGGACAGCCCTCGGGTGGTGGTCGCCGGAAGTGACAGCCAGTAACAGCCGGTAGCACCCCGACACGCGCACGGCAGTGCTGAGCTGCGCTGATGTGTCAGGCATGATCGAAAGATGGCCGCCGCCGATCCGAACCGTGCGCGCAACGCGCAGCGGCTTCGCGATGCGCGCGCCGAGTACGGGTTCAGCCTCAATGAGCTGGCTGTGGAGGTGCAGAACGTTCGCCGGCTACGCGGCGATACCGAGATCCCGCAGCGGGAATCGTTGCGTCAGATGATTCTGAGTATCGAGCGTGGCGGTGCGTTCGGCGACATGTGGCGCGCCGATTTGGCCGCGGTGTTTGGCCGCGAGCCTGATGAATTGTTCAGCGTGCCGATCGCCTCACCGCTGCCGCACCCGTTGTTGTTGCGGCTGCCTGTCGACGAGGGGGTGTCAGATGGTCTGTGTAAGTCCTGACGGAAGGATCTCAGGACATGGTGACAGGCAAGGACGAGGATTTGCAGCTGGGTGAGGTGGTTTCCACCGTGGAGATGGCCGAGGCGCTTCGGGCTTCGGGTGCGGTGGACGATTTGCTGGCTCAGATCGATTCCGGCGAGGTGGCGCTGACCGGTGAGGGTGGCCTGCTGCCCGGGCTGATCAAGCTCGCTCTCGAGCGGGGCCTGGCCGCGGAGTTGACCGATCATCTGGGTTATGAGAAGGGCGACCCGGCTGGTCGGGCGCTGCCCAATGCCCGCAACGGCAGCTCAGCCAAGACGGTGCAGACCGAGGCCGGCCCGGTCCCGTTGGATGTCCCGCGTGATCGTGACGGCTCGTTCACGCCGCGGCTGGTGCCCAAGGGGCAGCGCCGCATCGGCGGGCTCGACGACATGATCATCTCGCTGTATGCCGGTGGAATGACGTTGCGCGACATCCAATTTCACCTTGATTCCACGATCGGAACCGACGTTTCGCATGAGACGATCTCCAAGATCGTCGACGAGATCTCCGAGGAGGTGTTGGTCTGGCAGCGCCGGCCGCTGGACCCGATCTACCCGGTGATCTACCTCGACGCGATCGTGGTCAAGGTCAAAGACGGCGGCCACACCCGCAACAAGGCCGCTCACATCGCCGTGGGCGTCGATATGGCCGGAATCAAGCACGTCCTGGGCATCTGGGTCCAGCAGAACGAAGGAGCGGCGTTTTGGGCCTCGGTGTGTGCCGACCTGTCCAACCGCGGTATCCGCGACGTGCTGATCGTGTGCTGCGATGGGCTCACCGGCTTCCCCGAAGCGATCGCAGCGACCTGGTCGCAAGCAGCGGTTCAGACCTGTGTGGTGCACCTGATTCGCAACGCGTTGCGGTTCGTGTCCTACAGCGACCGCAAGACGGTGGCTGCAGCACTGAAACCGATCTACACCGCACCCAACGCCGAGGCCGCCCGCGCCGAGCTCGACGCGTTCACCGCATCGGAACTGGGTAAGAAAAATCCCACGGTGACACGGGTTTTCGAGCGGGCATGGGAGCAGTTCATTCCGTTCCTGGCGTTCCCGCCCGAGCTGCGCCGGGTGATCTACACCACGAACTCGATCGAATCGCTGAACTACCAGCTGCGAAAGGTCACCAAGACCCGCGGCCAGTTCCCCAACGACGCCGCCGCGGTGAAACTGCTCTGGCTGGCCATCTGCAACATCGAGGACAAACGCGCCGCTGAACGCGCCAAAGAACGCAAACAGAAACGTTGCCGAACAGCCCCCGGACGACTTGTGGAAGGACAGGTCGTCACCAACTGGAAGAAAGCCCTCGAACAACTCGTTCTGGTCTACCCGGACCGCATCGAGCCGTATCTGTAACGACAACCACCAGGAAAATCACACAACCGACTTACACAAAAAACTTGACACGCTCGTCGACGAGGACATCCTGGCGGTGATCACGGCGCAACGCTCGGCGCATATTGAGGCCGAACATGCTCTCGGCCCGCAGCACGCCCGCCCGTTGGTGGAACGTGATCTCGATACCGTCGAAGCCCTCATCAAAACGGCGCCGCGACGGCTCAAACGCGCGGTGACTGAGGCGGCCGGAACGATCGCCGAGGTGGCCGGCTGGATCGCCCAAGACCTCGGTGATCACGCCGCCGCCCAAACTTTGACGCATAAGGCGTTTCTGCACCTGCGGATGGCCAGCCCCGAGGTGCAGGCGATGATCTTGATGCGCCAATCCAACATTCTGGCCCACAGTGAGGCGAGTCTGGCCGTCGATCTGGCCGCCGACGCCGCCGAACTCGTCGAGGGCCGCGAAGCGGGGCGCTTGAAGGCCAGCATTGCCCGCCAGCAGGCCCTGGCCGCGCTGCACAATGGTGATGAACGCAGTTTCTACCGGCACGCTGCCGCCGCACTCGATCTCGGTGATATCGACCCGGTGCCTGGTGATCGGGCCCCCTATGCCCACGCCGCCTATGTGGCCAGCGACATCGCCGCCGGGCATCTACGGCTCGGCAACAACGACAAGGCGCTGGAACTGCTCACCGGTCATCACGCGCAGTGGACCTCCCAGCAGCATCGCGACCGCGCCGTGGCCGATATGCGGCTGCTGCACGCCTACATCGCTGTGCGCGAATACCGCCTCGCGCTGGTGTTGGCCGACACCGCGATCCCCGCCTACCAATCAGCACCCTCACAACGCGCGCACCGACATCTTGCCCGGGCACACACGCTCGTGCGTAACCGCCGCCGCAACGACGCCGACCCGCTGCTACAAGCACTCGGTGCACGCATCCGAAACGCCACCCAAGGAGACCCGTCGTGAGCCACGACATCATCCCCGACCTCACCACCACCGACCCCGCCGCGACCAGCGCGGTCGCGGTGCTGCCGGTGGGGGCCTTCGAGCAGCACGGCCCCCACCTACCGTTGGGCACCGACACCCTGATCGCCTGCGCGATCACCGCAGCCATCACCGAGCACCACCAGGTTCTAGCGCTGCCGCCGATCACGTTCGGCTGCTCACATGAACACGCTGCCTACCCCGGCACCATCAGTATCAGCGCCACCACCCTGGCCGCGATCATCGCCGATATCGGCCAGTCCCTGACCGGCCAGGGCATGCGTGGGTTGATTGTGGTGAACGCGCACGGCGGCAACGCCGTGCTCACCAATGTCGTGCAGCAAGCCAACCAGCCCGCCGGCCCGCTGAACGTGGGCCTGTATCCGAGTCGTGAAGACTGGACCGAGGCCCGCACTGCCGCCGCCATCACCAGCAGCAACCACGACGATATGCACGCCGGCGAACTCGAAACCTCCATCCTCCTCGCCAGCCACCCCGACTACCTGCGCGACGGCTGGGCACAGACCGATCACACCGCCACCGACCGGCGCCACCTGACCACCCTCGGCATCAGCGCCTACACCACCACCGGCGTCATCGGCTACCCCTCACTGGCGACCGAAGCCAAAGGGCACGCCGCCCTCGACCACCTCGGCTGCCACGCCGCCACCCTCATCGACCTCCTCACCATGGTGCGCCGAACCTAGGCACCGCAGCGCAGCAAGGCCCCCGCCACCTGCCGGAACACAGCACTGCCACGAACCGAAACAGCCCCTGGTGTATCCCGAAACGAGGCGTCGCCCCCAGCCTTAACGACAGGGGGCGACTTCAGACAAGCCTCAGACTAAAGCGGCCGAACACCGCTCCCGAGGATCGCGGCGCGCGCGTTTCTCGACAAACAGCGGAACGAAATCCCGGATCCGACTCGCATCGAACCGCGCATACGCCCGCCGCACCGCAGCATCAATGTCCACGCGGGTAGTGCCAGGAAAATCCTGCACCAGCGTGCCCGTGATCTCCATCAGTAGCGTCTGCTCGGCCACCGCACTCATCACCCACCAGCATCCCCACACCACGGCAGCGCCGTCAACACACCGCAGCCAGCGCACGGACCTGTGCCGACGACCTCACAGCCACCGACACCGGGCCGAATCACCGAACGCTCTCGGCAGTCGTGTCCACCACCGCACTGGCACGTCGTCGCCCACGCACGCCATCACCTCATCTCTGACCACGGTTCCGTCACTTTGGCGGCTCCCTGCGGGCTTCGCTTCGCTCCCTGTGCTCCCGTCCGCTGGCGCTCCCGTCCGCGCCGGTCGCTACGCTTCACCCTCCGTCCGCCGCCCGTACGACCAAGCAGCCAGGACAATCATCCGACGCCCGCAGATCAACAGCCACCGCGACGATCCACAGCCTCATCGCGTCCGCCAGCACGACAACCGCCACCGGCAACCCAGTCGACAGCCCGCCCGGCAGTGGCAACACGAGCCGACGCCAACCATCAAGTCGCGGATAAAAGAACGTCTCTGACCTGCAATGTGAGAACTTTCTTTACTGGTATCGAGGAAAGTCCGGACGTCACAGAGCAGTGTGCTTGTCAACGGCAATCCGGGGAAACCCGCGGGACAGTGCCACAGAAAGTAGACCGCCACCCGCAAGGGAGGTAAGGGTGAAACGGTGCGGTAAGAGCGCACCAGCATCCCGGGTGACCGGGATGGCTAGTGTCCTGAGTCATTAATTACGGCTCAGTTGTTAGACTGGGTCATGCCCACTCCTCAGGCTGCTGCGATCGTGTTGACCGATACTGAACGTGCCGAGTTGGAGGGGTGGGCGCGGCGTCGGAGCAGTGCGGCGGGGTTGGCACTGCGGTCGCGAATTGTGTTGGCGGCTGCCGACGGCGGGTCCAACACAGAGTTGGCGGCCAACCTGGGGGTCTCGCGGTCAACGGTGAAACGGTGGCGCAATCGGTTCGTGGAGTTGCGCTGTGACGGCCTGCTCGACGAACCGCGTCCAGGCCGGCCGCGGGTCGTGGGTGACGAGCAGATCAAGGCGTTGATCACCCAGACGCTGGAGTCTGCTCCCAAGGACGCTACGCACTGGTCGACGCGGTCGATGGCCGAGCATCTCGGGTTGAGTCAATCGATGGTCTCCCGTGTCTGGCGGGCGTTCGGATTGGCGCCGCACAAACAGGACTCGTGGAAGCTGTCGAAAGATCCCTTGTTCGTGGAGAAGGTCCGTGACGTCGTCGGGCTCTACCTCGACCCGCCCGAACGCGCGGTGGTGCTGTGTGTGGATGAGAAAACCCAGATCCAGGCACTCAATCGCACCGCGCCGGTGTTCCCGATGCTGCCAGGCACCCCGGCGCGTGCCAGCCACGACTACGTCCGTCACGGTACGTCGAGCCTGTACGCGGCGTTGGATCTGGCCACCGGCCAGGTCATCGGCTCGCTTCACGCCCGGCACCGTAGCCAGGAATTCCTGGCCTTCCTCAAAAAGATCGACGCCGAAGTCCCCGCCGATCTGGACTGCCACGTCGTCCTCGACAACGCCTCCACCCACAAGACGCCGGCGGTAAAGCGTTGGCTGACAAACCATCCCCGGTTCGTCCTGCACTTCACACCGACAAGCTCCAGCTGGCTCAACCTCGTCGAACGCTGGATCGCGGAACTGACTACCAAGAAACTGCGCCGCGGAACCCACACCTCGGTACGCCAACTCAACGCCGACATCCGCGCCTGGATCCAGCACTGGAACAACAACCCCCGGCCCTACGTCTGGACCAAGACCGCCGACCAAATCCTGGCCAACATCGCCAACTACTGCACCCGAATTAATGACTCAGGACACTAGGTAAACCCCACCCGAAGCAAGGCCAAGAAGGCCGCAACCTGGTTGTGGCTGCGCAAGCGTTCAAGGGCTGCTCGCCCGAGTTTGCGGGTAGGCCGCTTGAGGCACCCGGCGACGGTGTGTCCAGATGGATGGTCGCCACCTCGCCGGAAGATCCCGGCGAGGTACAGAATCCGGCTTACAGGCCAACTCGTCCCACCGCTATTCACCACGCGATATATGGACGCTGAATCCCTCTGCTACGCAGCGACCACGCACGGCAGCTTACGATCCGGCTATGAAACATTCGGTGAGGTCAGGTGTCGAAGACCAGTGGCACCGGGCACGCCGCAAGCGGACGGGCAGGTGTTCTGCCCCGTAGCCAACTGGGGTTCCCCAGAAAAGTGCAGCGCGGCGGAACACGTGGAGAGTTGTTTACGACTCCACACCTATCCGGTGCCCGGGGTCAAACCCCGCCCTTCTCGCCACTCAACTCGCGGAAGAAGGCACTCGTGACACACTTCCTTCGCACGCCTTCAAAAATCTCTGTTGATAGCTGATGACATGGGGGCTGCTCGCCCAGCGCGCCAAATAGCGTGGATCAGTCGTGAGTAACACGCGATCCTGGAGATCGATGAACTCTGGCTCGACCAGCATCGACATCACCATCGGGAACAGCGTGTCTCCGTCGAGAGAACAGACGATCAATCGTGAATCAGGCAGATTTGATGCGCGCAGCCAGCGCACTGAGGCACGAGCGCTGTCCAAGCCATCGCTGCTTTCATTGTGGCGATAAGCCACCATCCGCTTGGCCTGAGACAGGGTTTCAAGGAGGTCGAGTTCAGCGTCGCCCTTACCCAAGTAGTGGTTCGCAATCAAGTACTGCCGAAGTTCTCTGATGAACCAGGAATCCTCAGTGGCTTCGAATGCGGCCAGCAACCCCGATATACGACGCGTGGCACTGAGCCGGTTACGTATGAAAGCGTTGATGAAATATGGCCGGATCTGCAATGCGAGAGGTGTCTGATACGGCTCGAACATAAGCGTGAAGTTGACGCGGTGACCCAACTCATGCAGCTTGTGCGCCAAGGAATGTCCGCGTAGGAGATCCTCGGGAGATCCGTCATAGTATCGGTTGTTCAGTAGACCATCGCCAGTCAGGAGCTGACTCGAAGCTGAGGGTGAGATCGCTCCTGTATGAGGGACTTTGACCACCAGGCGGTAGCGCGACAGGATATCCTCGTACATCTGAATCTCGTCGAGTATCTTGGCGAAGTCCTGTTCGTACGGATCGTGGAGTTCGACGGAGATGTCACACCCGGGGCCGACCTCGTCTCCTATTGCCTGTAACACTTCGTTGAGATCAGAGAATTGGCCGCCAACGTTGGCCTCCGGGTTGTTGAGAAAAAGGTCGTAGACGATCCCCGGATTGCAGGTCACATTGGCAATCAGATCGCGACATTCGGCGATTTCGTACGGGTTGGCAGAGTCTGCCGAGAACAGCAATGACGTCGGCCTACGTTGCCCATCCCGGGCATAGCCGATATCGCGAACGAGATCCAGGGTGACAGAGTGTGTCCCGGTGGTCTCCACACGGAAACCGGCTGGTGTGGATTCTCGCTTCGGCTCGAACAGATCAACAACCTCGCGGAAGCGAGCAGAGACATTCACCGCCGAACCAGTCTCGACCTGCGCCAGGATCGAGGGGTGAACTGCGTGAACGTATTCCGAGGCCCCCGACTCGACCCGCAACTGTCGTTCCCTGATCACTGTGGCGGAGTCGAGGTTTGGGTGAAGGGATGTTACGAGCACTGCACTTCCTTTATCTCAGTGGTGGCTTTTACCAGACTTAGGCTGTCTTGGAACGCTTTGCTGGCGGCGATGTCGTCCAGGCGCGTCATACAGGCGCGGCTATAGGCGGAATGGTCGAACTCGGTGAAGTGCGTGGTGCTGGCCGCCGCCGCCCATAGCGCCTCGCGCAAGCGGCTGTGGAAGCGATACATTCGCAGAGCCGCGAGCAGATATTCGAGTGAATCCCCCGTCGAGTTGTACTCGTCGGCGAATTGGCGTTCCTCGACGGCACTCAACTCCCACTTCTCGGCAAAATCACCACAATCGAAGAACCTGTCTCCGCCGCCCGCATACTCCCAATCGATGAGGCTTACGCCCGACTGCGAGACCAGCACGTTGCCAACCGAAAGGTCTGCGTGTAGCAAGCAGGGTTCGTACGTGCCTCGAGCCCGCTGGCAGCGCCTACTCAATTCGATCGCCCACGTGAAGGGAGCGGACGCCTGCGGGATCAATTCCTCGACCCTCCGGAATAGCCACTCAGCGCCATCGAACGGGTCCGAGATGTAGTTTCGCAACCGAGTCCCGCGGGTGTTCTTATGCAGTCGAGACAATGCGGCGGCAGCCAGGGTGATTACCCGCGAGCGGTCTTCGGGTCCGGATGCGCCGGCGTTCTCGAGGAAGTCAGTGATCAGAGCACATGGATCGCCTTGTCGCCATGCCACGAGTTTCGGGCCCAGCTTCAGTTCTTCGACAATCGGCATTACCTGCTTCTGAGTGTGGCGGTTGATTCCGATACGCGCTGCGAGCTCGTTGGAGAGCAACAGTTGAACGGCGAAATCCTCTTGTGCGCCACTGGAATCTGATTCGACGGTGACCCGCCAATTACGATTCGTCATGCCGCCGTCTAGCGCGACCGACTTCCAGGGTCGGCTCGGCCATTGCGCTCGAACGACGGTTTCCAAGTCACGCTGTGCGGTGGAATCTGAGTTAGTCATGGGTCGCCCTGGCCGCTACGCGTGTGTGCCGGAGTCGAGGAACGGTTCGTCCTTCTGAGCCAATCGCTCAGCGGTGGGTACCGCGATGTAGCGTGCCAGGACGATGGCGAGAATGGCCGCAGTCAGCTTTCCTACGAGCACAGCGCCGATCAAGTTTGGCTGGAAGTTGGCCGTGAATGACAGGTGATCGCCCAGCAAGAAGCCACCACATACCACGAACGCGATCGATATCACCTTATCCCGCGGCGACATGTTCTTGACGACGTGGAAGAGCGCGAGCGCATTTGCAGCACCGCCGAGCATTCCGGTGACTCCGGTTTCGCCGATTCCTACCCGATTCCCCAGGCGGCTCAGTGGCCCGGCGAGAAATTTGTTGATCGCGTAGACCATGGGAAACGCACCTGCGAGCATGATTCCGACCGCACCGACGACCTCGAGGGCACGGAAGTGGTCATCCGCCGTGGCAATGATCGGCTCGAATCCCCACGCTCCGAACATCTTCGTGAAGATACCGGTGAAGTACTCGACGATCGACAGTGCGAGGATTATCTTCACGGCCGCATCGATCAGGCGGCCAAAGATGATGAACGCCTTGATCATAAATCCCGGTGCGAACTTCAGTCCGGCGGCGATGGCTACGACGATCAGCAGCAGGGGGAGCAGATTGGCGAGTAGCTCTTGAATGTTGAGGCCGTCAATCACAGTCTCCGAAGGCCCGGTTGTTCGCACATCTCCACGGATGAGCGGACGCGTGATCATTATGATCACCATGGTCACCAAGACCCCGATCGGGATTGTGAGCACGCCCGACATGATGCCCAATGCCATGTATCGCTGGTCGGTCTTCTGTAGCATCGCGAGACCAACGGGGACGGTGAACACAATCGTCGCACCGGCCATGAACCCTGTCACCATTGCCGTGATCCACGCTCCGCTATCACCCGCCGTAGCGAAGGCAAGTTGATACCCGCCCATATCGGAAGCGATGAATGTGGTTGCCGCGATCGAAGGGTCGGCCCCCAATGCTTGCCAGATCGGCCCGGCGCCCTTCTCGACCGCGGTGGTCAGGTATGGGATGGACGCCATGATCCCCGCTACCGGGACGAACAAGTGGCCGATGGAATGAATACCTTGAAGAAATTCCTTCCCAATTCCGGAATCACTGTTACGTATCGCAAATGCAGCACCGATGAGGACGAACGCCATCATGGTGTAGAGAACTATGTTACTGACTATTTGCATGACCCCTCACTTCTGTATGCGGAGCCTTGACGTTCAGGAGTTCTAATAGATGTCTGTATTCGACTACTCCGTCAGTCATGCTCTCGTCCAAACCTTTCCCAGCGTTCTGTATCGGTTGGCCCGGGTCTCCGAGCTCGCTGACGACCACTGCTGCAGCGCTGAGATCTTCATGGATCGTGTAAGTGCTTGGTGTCGCGATTACAGCAGTGATGCCGGCTGTGAGCGCCGCCTGTACACCTATCGCGGAGTCCTCGACAACAACTGCGTCCCCGGCCTTGACGCCCAACCGATTGAGGGCAAGCAGATAAATGTCCGGTGCAGGCTTCTTCAGCTGAACATCATCGCCCGCGCACACAGTGAAGTGGCCGGCCAGGTCCGCTCCCATCACCTTGTTCAGGACCGCACGGACTGATTCGTGCGCAGAGGTCGACGCGACTGCGAGTAGCCAACCTTGTCGAAGCGCTTCGCGAGACAACCGTCGAACGCCGGAGCGAGCCTTAATTGCACCAGAGTCGAGCAATTCGACATATAGTTCGGTCTTTCGCCGATGCCATGTCGCGATCAGGGTTTCGAGTTCGATTCCATTGGTGAGTTCGTGTTGCTCGAGGAATTCTCGGGATAGGAGAGCGCGTAGCCGCTCCTTGCCGCCGCCGACCTGCAGAGCCTGCCGGTAAGTCTCGTCGGTCCACTGGAATGCGACTTTGTTTTCCGCAAAAACCCTATTGAACGCGACTCGATGGCCGTCCCGTTCGGTGTCGGCAAGAACACCATCGCAGTCGAGAATAAGCGCTTTCACGACGACACCGAGCCGGCACTGCCGAACTGTCGGATGTAGTGGACCACGATCTGTTGAAGGTCTTGCCGTACTTGCGCGATTACTGTCAGCGGTTCCGCGGCCGAGGGGTGCGCAGTGAGATAATTTCGGTATCCCTCGATAAAGGCACGCTTCAATGCGGTCGAAATGTTGACCTTTGCACACCCCGCGGCGATCAGTTCGCCGAATTGTTCTGCAGAGAGTCCCGATCCGCCGTGCAAGGCCATAGGGATGTTTGTGGCGGCGACGAGATCCCGGACCCGCTGGATATCCAGCTGGGGCTCTTGCTTATAGAGGCCGTGTGCGTTTCCGATGGCTGGTGCGAAACAGTCGATCCCGGTGACATTGATGAACTCGATGACCTTCTCGAGCGGGTACAGAGTAGGAGCGTCGTCGCTGCCGATGCCGTCCTCGACGCCTTGGATTCCCTCGACCTCGCCTTCGACGTTCACCCCGCGGGCGTGAGCTTCCTCCACCACCTCTTTGGTCTGGGCAGTCGCCTCGCCCAACGACAAGTGGGATGCATCGAACAACACCGAATCCCAGCCCTCGCGGATGCATTCTGAGATGACACCCCGGTCCGGGCAGTGGTCCAGGTGCAGTGACACCGGCGATCCGGAAGCTGAGGATACCAGCTTGAAATGATCCGATAGGCGCCTTGCGCCAATGGATTTCACTGTCTTCACAGATGTCTGGATGATGATCGGCGCTTTCTCTGCCTCTGCAGCCTCAACGGCGGTTCGCAATGTCAACTCATCAAAGACATTGAGCCCCAGGACGCCGTAGTGACCGGCCAGCGCCGCACTGACGATCTCGTTGAAAATGTTGCTTGCCAATTTATTTCGTCCGTTTCGAGGAGGTTGACCAGCGTCCGATACCGAAGGCGGCCAGCGGTACAACGCCCAGAACTGCCAGAACGACGGACACCAGTGGTAGATCGGATCTCTCTAGCGTGACCTCGGATCGCCACGCACCCAGCGAGGCCTTCACGACAATACGGCGGTCTTGGATATGGACACCGTCGACGGTTACGGGGAATCTCCCTACGGGCGACAAGACTTGCATGATCTTCTCCAGTGTTCGTGCCTCAGCGGAGGCGGCTGTCTATTTGACGGACGGTTTCGGTCGCCACAGCCAGCGACTCGTGATCTGTCTTTGGATCCGCCGTTGAAAAGCACTCGTAGACCGTCGGAGCGTCGGAGAACACGGCTCCCTCGATGTTGCGCATAGGAATTCGCCCGGCGGCCAGGATCACCGAGTCCGCGTGAAGCTCTACAGGACCGTCCGCAGTCTCGATCACGAGAGTGTGAAGGCGCGGAAAGCCAAGCACGGCTTTGGGAGTCGCCTGGTCGTATACCTGCACGCCTGCTTGCCATACACCTGTTCCCGGCCCGGCAGTCACCACGGTCACTCGCTCAGCACCCTTGCTCAGCAGCTTGCTGCTCAGGTGATGCGCCAACTCGCCGGCACCGATAACGACGGGTCGACGGCCAGGCAGTAAGCCGGCGTCCAGAAAGTGAAGGGCTGCTGATCCCGGCAACACGCCACTTCCTCGCTCACCACCGATGTTGAGCTCAGCTCGGGTTCGGGGTCGCGTTCCAGTCGCGAGAACGAGCGCTGTGATAGCGGTGCTGGTGGCGCCGTCGATACCCAGTGTCGACAGGCTTCCGTTACGGTATTCGACTGCCAGCGTGCCCAAGACCAGCTTGACACCCGCGGCTTGTGCCGCTTTGACCAGTGTCGCCGCATCGCGCTCAGGCTCCTGCCCCCCGGCCTGTGGGAGTCGTTCCACCAGAGTCACCGTCAACCCTCGTTCGGCCAGCATCCGGGACGCGTGAAGTCCACAGCGGCCACCGCCGGCCACCATCACGTCAGTCATTGGTGTTTCCCACCCCCAAGTCGGAGCCTTCTTCGTGATATGGGATCTGCCAGGGCTCATGGCCCGTGTAGAGCGAGGTGATGAACGAAACACCGGACAGACACGCTGAACCTTGGCACCGGCCCCATGTTGCGT
The DNA here is from genome assembly GCF_000612725.1 of Mycolicibacterium austroafricanum. GTDB lineage: Bacteria > Actinomycetota > Actinomycetes > Mycobacteriales > Mycobacteriaceae > Mycobacterium > Mycobacterium austroafricanum. The sequence continues at coordinate 177,319 of NZ_HG964459.1, read as the reverse complement.
GTGTTCGGCGGGCGACGCCGGCGATCGACGTCGCGGGCAAAGGCGATGACAGCGCTTGGTGAATATCAGCCGCAGTGACCTTCTCGCACGCGCAGATGACGGTGCGCCCGAGCGGGTCGGCGGCTGCGCGTGCACAATCCAGGTCCTGCCAGAGCGGGCTAGAGTAACTCAGGGTGCGAACAGGATTCGGCGCCGCATGGGTGCTAAGGCCTCGTTCCCAGAGCAGGGTGGTCACGTACGGGCCAATCCCCGGCGAAGCCGAGACGCCAGTGGAGCGAATTCCGGCGACTTGCAAGAGATTCTCGGCAGACTCCGACCATCCGATGCGATAGGTCGGATCGGAATTGGCGCGCACGCCGGCAAAACGTTTGGTCACATAGCTCAAGTCGATAGACGGCATCATGTCCATGCACCGACGCAGGACGGCGTCGAGCCCGTCCTCATCCGTTGACCGGTCGAGCTTGTCGTCTTGGTCTTCGGCTGTCGGTCCCAACAACACCGAGCCGTGCGCGGTGGGCAGCACCATCGGGCCGTGCCCAAGCTTCCCCGGGACCCCGGTCAGCATGCCCGGGACCTGGGCGCCGAATTCGCGGTCGAGCAACGCCCACTGTCCGCGTCGCGGCGTGACCGTGAACTCTTCGCCGCCGAGTGCGCGCGACACCTGGTCGGCACCGAGCCCGGCGGCGTTCACCACGAACCTGGGCCGGAAGGTTCGTCGTGAAGTCTCGACGGACAACACCCGGCCGTCGTCGTTCTTCGCGCTCTTGACCGGTTCCGAGAAGTAGAAACGGACACCGTTGAGCGCAGCCTGCTCGGCATAGGCCACCGATAGGCGCACCGAGTCGACCACGCCTTCGTCGGGGATGTGGAGGCCCGCGAGCGTTTTGGTGGACGCGTGCGGTGCCTCCTGAGACACCTCGTCCCCAGTCAGGAGATGGGCGTCGACCCCGTTTTTCTGGGCACGTTCGGCCCACTTCGGCAACTCTTTGACCTCGTCCTCGGTCAATGCGAGCATCGTGATTCCCACACGACGGAAGGCGACACCGAGATCTTCCGCGATCTTCTCCCACTGGGGCGCCGAAGCCAGGATCAGCTGCGCTTCCAGGCTGCCCGGGGCAGCCGACCATCCGCAGTTGGCCACACCACTATTGGCTTTGGACGTCTCTTCTCCGACGTCGTGCCATCGCTCAACCACGGCGACGTCGATGTCGAGGAGCGAGAGCTCCCGCGCGATCGATGTTCCCACCACCCCTGCGCCGATGATCAAGACGTCAACAGCGTTGTCTCGCAACGACAATCTGGCACCTCATTCGATTAAATCTTGGTCCACCCACTGCCCATTTGGACGTCCACCGAAGAATAGGATTAGCCGATATCAAAGGCCAAGGAAACGGCGTCGTATATATGCAAATGGCATATGACCGAGATCGGACCTCGGAATTACCAATAGGTGGACGGTAGCCAACGCGCACATTCACAGCGGGCAGGGTGAAGCGGTGGCCAGCTACGGGCTGGCGACGCCTCAGGTTCCAGATCCCTTGGCGATCGCTTCGGTGAGCAGCGCCTGGAAGTATCGATCAGCGGGTGCCTGGACTACGTTCCGCAATGTCACCGCACGGACATCCCGCTGGCCCCAATCGACCCCCGAGACCGTGAAGTCGACGAGCTCACCGCGCCGTCGCTCATCCGTAATGGCATAAATGGAAACGAACCCGATTCCGGTGCTCTGGCGAGCTACGCGCTTGATCGCGTCGATCGAGCCCATCTCCCACACCGCACCCCAACCCGGATCTGCCGTGTGCAGCCGCAGGGCTTGCGCACGGGTGCTCGAACCATGTTCCTGAACCAACAGTGTTCGAGACTTCAACTGGTCGAGGGAAACGCAGCCATCGGAGGAGATGTCGACTGCGCCGGGACTGCAGATGCCGACGATCTCGTCAGCGCCGATGCTCTCGGAGCGAAGACCGGGCAACTTGGACTCACTGCAGATGATGGCAAGAGTAATCCGCCCCTTGTGTAGCCACTCCATCACGGCTTCAGTCGAACCGACGGAGACCCTCACGGCGACGTCTGGGCAGCGGGCGATGAAAGACGCGACGACAGCGGGCAAGATGTAAGTACCTGGCACCGACGACGCGCCGACGGATAACACTCCCGATCGCAATCCGGCGCGCGCGGCCAGCGTTGATTCACCTGCAGCGAGGCTGGCCAGTGCCTGCGAAGCGCAGCGTGCCAGGATCTGGCCCGCGGGGGTCAGTACCAGTGACCGACCAGAACGTTCGGCTACGGGCTCGCCGGCTGCCGAGTTCAACAGACGTAAATGCTCGCTGGCCGAAGGCTGGCTGATTCCGATGGCAGCAGCCGCTGCGGAGAGGCTCGAAGCCCGATCCAGTTCGATCAGCAACCTCATCCGTGTGGAATCCCACACATCCATCAGTGTCGGCATGACGTCATAGTTCCCTAGTCGGGGCGACATGACCAGCCTGAATCGCTTTGAAGCGCCCGAACCGGCGCTGGCGTGAAGTCGATGAATCTCACGCTGCCTTATCACGCGCACGCCGTCGAAGCGGGCCGGGTCGGCGATCAGCACTCGCTGGCCTTCGGCCAGGACGGCGTTGTTGGCGGTGTTCCACGATACTGCCAAGGCTTCGGCGACGCCGGTGACGGTCAGGTGTTGGCAGACAATGGCTTTGAGCGCCCACTGCAGAGCGCTCCGGGATAGCTTGGCGCGTGGTTCGGCGGCGTTGCTGAGGTCTTGGCGCCACACACGGGCACAGCCGGCGCAGCGGTAGCAACGGATCGTGACCAGCAGTGTGGTGGGGCGCCCGAACGGCTCATGAGCCAGTTCTCGGGTGAGGCTGTCACGGGCACGGCCTTCCTCGCCGCAGCGGCGGACCAGCGGTCCTCGTCGGTGACTCGGCACGCCAGTACCGCGTGATCGGGGTGGACCTGCTGGCCGGTCACCTCCAACCCGAGGTCGTCGAGGCGGCAGAAAGTGGTCAGGTCAGCGCAGGCGAAGCCCGCTCGACCGGTAGCGTTGGGCACGTCGAGGTCTTTCGGATGAGGCGTGTAGGAACCTTCATCTTCGAGAGACCTCGACCCCTATCCGGCAGCGACGCGCCGATCACCTCTACACCCTCAACTGCGAAGAGCCCCTTTACCCGGCTAATCTTGAGCCTCCTGGCGACCGGTATCGCACCGCGCTCCTTCTATTCCGCCGAAAACGCAGAATCCAGGATTACCGCTCACTTTGACGGCCTGCCGGCAGATTTCGTCGCTGCGGCAGTTGCAGCACTTGGCTCACAGTTCGAAGAAGGGTTTCATTCGTACAACGTCGTCAACCCGCATGAAGACGCCGTATCGTTGGATGTCATCGTCGACTGGCTCATTGAAGCGGGCGAGCCGATCCGACGCATCGACCACTATGGTGATTGGTTTATGCGGTTCGATACTGCTGTCCGCGGACTGCCAGAATCATTACGGAAGTACTCCGTCTACACACTGATGGACGGCTACCGGCAACCGCAAACTGCGCTGAGCGGCTCAGCCGTCCCGGCGGATAAATTTGCCACAGCTCTCCGAGAATCGGGTAATGGCACCTCGTCCATCCCGCACATTACTCCGGGCCTCGTCGCGAAATACGATAGCGGACCTGAGGAAACTTGGCCTGGTGGGACTCGCGTGACCTACCGCTCGTTGTGGCAGTCACTGAGCTGATCATCCTGAGCGCCATCAACAAGTTGACACGGGCGAATAGAAGCAAGCCATTAGTTATATAAGGAGACGCAAATGATACGACCCGGAACTACTGCACTAATTACGGGAGCAAGCGGCGGCATAGGCGCAGAGTTCGCAGCACAGCTCGCTGATCGAGAGGTCGACCTCGTCTTGGTGGCACGTAATACCGATAGGCTCGCTGAAGTCCGCGACGTGCTCAACAAGCGCAAACCTCGCGTCCGTATTGATTTGATAGAAGCCGATTTGTCGACTCCTCAATCGGGAGCGGAGATTTCTCGGCAAGTAGCCTTACTCGACCGGCATATCGATGTTCTGATAAATAACGCGGGCGCAGGTATTCATGGTGATTTTTGACTCAGAATATTGAAACGCATTTAGCGCAAATTCAACTTAATAGTATAACTGTAGTAGACCTGACTGCGCGGTTCCTTCCGGGAATGGTGAAGGCAGGCCACGACCTTGTCATCAACATCGCTTCGACCGCCGCGTTCTGGGGTTGACCCCTGATGGTGGACACCTGACTGGTGGGACTGCTGGTCTCACGGGAAGGATGTCCGTATGTCGGGCAAGCGTAAGAAGTACACCCCGGAGTTTCGGGAGCAGGCTGCCCGCCTGGTGATCGAGACGGGTCGTCCGATCGCTCATGTGGCCGCCGAGATCGGTGTCGGTGAGCAATTGCTGGGCCGCTGGGTGCACCAGGCTCGGCGCGCCGCCTGCGCCGGGGATAATGGCGCGGTGCTTGATGCTGATGAGCGGGCCGAGTTGGAGCGGTTACGCAAGGAGAACGCCGAATTGCGTTTGGACCGGCAGTTTTTGAAAAAAGCCGCGGCCTTCTTCGCCTCCGAACAGAACCCGTAGACGCCTACGTTCTGATCGAAGCGGAGAAGGCCACCTACGCGATCACCCGGATGTGCGAACTGCTGGAAGTCTCTCGCTCAGGGTTCTACAAATGGCGCAAAACCCAGGCCGCGGGACCCTCGCTGGCGGCGCAGCGGCGTGCCGAGCTCGACGCCAAGGTCGCGGCCTTCCACAAGGCCTCTGACGGCGTGTACGGCGCTCCACGGATCCTGGCCGACCTGCGCGATGGCGGTGAGACGGTGTCGCGCAAGACGGTGGCCGCCTCGCTGCGTCGCCAGGGCCTGGCCGGGATCAGCCCACGTACCTTCGCGCCGGCGACCACGATCGTCGATCTGGATGCCCCGGTGCCCAAAGACCTGGTCAAACGCCGGTTCGACGTCGGCGAACTCGACCGGGTCTGGACGTCGGACATCACGTATTTGCGCACCGGTGAGGGCTGGCTGTACCTGTGCGCGGTCCGCGACGGCTGCAGCCGGCGGGTGATCGGCTGGGCCATCGATGAGCACATGCGCACCGACCTGGTCGAGGCGGCCGTGGCGATGGCGGTGGCGATGCGCGGCGAGTTGGCCGAGCAGGTCGTGCTGCACGCTGACCGCGGCTGCCAATTCACCAGCGCGCAGCTGGCCCGGTTCGCCCGCGATCACAACCTGGCCCGCTCAGTGGGCCGTACCGGAGTGTGCTGGGACAACGCCCAGCAGGAATCATTCTGGGGCACAATGAAAGTCGAGTTCTATGACCGCTACTTGTGGCCCACCAAGGCAGCCGCTAAGCTCGCCGTCGGCGACTGGATCGAACGGGTTTACAACCGCCGCCGGCGCCACTCGGCCCTCGGAATGACCTCACCGGTCGACTACGAGAACCGGATCACTCAGACGGCACAAGCCGCCTGACCCTGTGTCCACCAAACGGGGTCAAGCCCAGTTCCAACCAACTCCCAGCATGGCGGTGTATGGAGCAACGAAGGCGTTTGTCCTCTCTTTCACCGAGGCTCTATGGCAGGAAACCCGCGAAGCCGGCGTCCGTGTGTTGACCGTATGCCCGGGACCAACCGAGACCGAGTTTTTCGCACGCTCGGGTGAGCAGTTCATGTCGGAAGCGCGACAGACGCCAAAACAAGTTGTAGACGCTGCCCTTAGTGCTGTTTCTAAGTCCACCCCTACCGTTGTATCGGGTGCACGGAACAGTTTACTTGCCTGCTGTTACCGCTTTATGCCAAGACGGGTCATGCTGAAGGTCACACAACGGATGATGAGGCCAGCAGCCGTTCACTAGTAACACAGGGGTGCGACCCGCGGCAACGAGTCGGGCAGGATTCCAATCAAGCCACCGAAGCAGGACCGGGCCGGCGTTGCCGCCCCCGATCGGATGGACAGATCCTCGGAAGAGCACCCTTCACGGGGGCCCGACGATTCACGAGTCACACCCAATCAGGAGGGCGACAGCGATCCTGTCAGCCAGCACAGGGCCAGCCATGCAAATACTTACAGACGGTTCACACTGCCCGAACACACCCCATAGCCAGGCCCGCAACACCAAAACACCGTGGGCTCCCGATGAAACCCCTTCAGTCCGAACGAACCCACGGGACTGGGACGTATTAACGACTTGTCACCAACCTGAACTGCAAATGCCGCACCCACCACCTCGGCAAAACCTTCGCCGAAGGCTGGCAGGAACAGCAACTCCCTGATGGCACGGTGATCTGGACCACCCCGGCCGGGCAGCGCCACACCACAGTCCCTGGCAGCCGGTTGTTCTTCCCCGCCTGGGACACCACCACCGCCGAACTACCACCGATGACCGCTCCGCCACCAGATCCCAACCGACTGGCCAAAATGCCGAAACGACGACGCACCCGCGCCGCCGACCAAGCCGCCCGCATCAAAACCGAACGCGAACACAACGCCACCCAACGCGCCCTCGAACGACAACAGGCCCTCGACCGACAACCGAGAACCGAAGCCGGACGAATTGGGTGCGAAGGCCTACCGCCGCCACCCGGCTACGGCGACGACCCACCACCCTTTTGAGCGGTGCGGGCATCAGCGACGCCTGCGAGGTACTGGGCGACGCGGTCGGTCAACGCAGCATGCGTCGCCCTCGGGTCGCGGTCACACTGGCGAATCCACATGTTGATCAGACGCATGTGACGCGCGCCCGGTTCCCTCTCCGGGGCTACCGGAAGTTTTCCGTTGTTCAGTCCTGGCAATCCATGATGCTCGCCTCGACCACCTGCATCGCCGGTTTCTGGCCGTCTGCGAGGGTCTCCCTACGGATGCAGTCGACGAGACGCTGCTGGTCGCCTCGGTGCGTCAGCTCCATGTACGCCCAGAAGCCCAGAATGCCGCCGGAGACCACAATGATTAGCGCTGACGAAAAGATCACCATTTTGAGCTGAAATGCCACTACCTTCGCCTCCTCCCTGGTGGAGACGGTAACTCCGTCCAAGCGGTGATAGCTGAGGAGAATCTGTGGGTTGATACGCCGTCGAACCGCCAACGTGACTAGTTCGGAGACATGCCACCGTTGCGAGCGGCGCGGGCAGGTTGATCAGACGCAGGTGACCTCAAATCGGTTCTCTGCCCGAGGCAGTCATCGATCCATCCGTGGATGTCGTCGAGGGCGGCGTGGGCCATCGCCGTGGGGTGCAGCGTGAAGCCGTGCGGAGATTCCGGATAGACGCGAAGTTCCACATCGACGCCGGCCGCCCGGCCGGCGTCTGCGCACTGAGGTCGAATGTCCCGTACTGCAGGACCGCCCCCGCGAAGGCGTCGATGCCCCGGTCTCGCAGGCGCAGCAGCGTCGTCATGGCCAGCGTCGCCCCCGCCGACACACCGCCGATGACGAGCCGGCCCGTGCCGAATCTTGCTTCCGCCGATTCGGCCAGCCACTTCGCCACAGTCTCACAGTCATCGGGCGCGGCAGGCCAGGGATGTTCGGGAGCCAACCGGTAATCGACGCTCACCACTGCCACCCCGAGCCGGTCGGCGAGCGCGCTGTTTCGCACATCGTTGTCGCTGGCGGCGCCCATGTAGAAGCCGCCGCTGTGAATGTCGAGCAGCACCCCGCACGGCGCGTCGGCAGGCGTGATGATCCGCACCGGGACGTCGCCGGCGAGCTCTTCGGTCGCCGGCGCAACGGAGACCGTCTCCTGGCGATGCTGGGCACGAACCATTTGCAGCTCATCCCAATTGCGCGGTCCCCGCGCACCTGACCGCCGCAGGCGGAATGCGTGGGCTTCGTCCGCATACTGCATCAACCGAGGGTCGATCAGATGGTCCAGCCCAGCCTCAACGAGATCCCACTAGCCGACGACGATCACATGCAGCGTACGCGGGCCGTGCACGCCTTCGACGCGGTCCAGCTCGATGTCGCTGGTTGCACTGGGACCGCTGATCCACGTCAACGGCCGCGTGTGGAGCTCCGAATCCATCAGCCGTGCAACTGCTTTCGGCATATCGTCGACGATCTGGTCGGCGCGGACCACACAGACGTGGACGTCGGGTACCAAGCTCAATGCCCGGCGGCCCTGTCCGGGTCCGTGCGACAGCACGATTGTCCCGGTGTTGGCCACGGCCACCGTCGCCGTGGTCACGACCGCATCGACACCGTCGAGTTGGGAGGCCGTCAAACCGCCGTCGCCGACCCAGTCAGCGCTGTCCGGCCAGGCCTCCCGCACCACCCCGTCGGCGACGACCTTCCGAAGTCCCCGCAGCGCCAGCGCGATCGCCTCGCCGACGCCTGCCTCACCGACCCGCTCGATCGTGGCCCGATAGTCCGCGACGCGCTCGACGAAGCGGTCGACGAGATCGAGGCCACCGGTGCCGACCGGTCGACCGTAGGTCCACGGCACTTCGGGGACCGCCGGCCGGTCACCCAGCGCCGCCCGGATGCGAGCGAGAATCTGCGCCCGAGCCTCACTCACGAGTGCCGCCGTCCGTCCGATCCCACCACGCCCGGAACGACTCGGCCGGCGGCACCGGCGCGTCCCGCGCCCCGGACCATGCGCCGGCCGGCCACGGCAGCGATCGCAACGTCTGCTTCCCACCGAACAGATTGCTGCGCAGGGCCTTCCCGCCGGCACCGGCGGCCTTCTCCACCGCCTCCAGCCTGCGGTGGTCGGCGAACACCCAGCCGGCGGCCTTCATCGCCAGCTGCTCCGCCGACGGCACGCCGCCCCGGTTCTCGTCGACCACCCGCGTGCGCAGATGTACGAGCATCGACGGGATGTCGATACGCACCGGGCACACGTCGAAGCACGCCCCACACAGACTCGACGCAAAGGGCAGTGACTTGTCCACGTCGCTGGCCGTACCGCGCAGCTGCGGCGTCAGGACAGCGCCGATCGGCCCGGGATACACCGAGCCGTAGGAGTGCCCGCCGGTCCGCTCGTACACCGGACACACGTTCAGGCACGCCGAACACCGGATGCAGCGCAGTGCGGCGCGCCCCTTCGCGTCGGCGAGCACCTGGGTGCGGCCGTTGTCGAGAAGCACGATGTGCACATTCTGCGGGCCGTCACCGCCCGCAGGACCCGTCCAGATCGAGGTGTACGGATTCTCCCGCTCCCCCGTGCTGCTGCGCGGCAGCACCTGCAGCAGCACTTCCAGGTCCCGCCACGACGGCAGCACCTTCTCGATACCCACCACCGAGATCAGTGTGTCCGGCAGCGTGAGGCACATCCGCCCGTTGCCCTCCGACTCGACCACCACCAGGCTGCCGGTGTCGGCGATCGCGAAGTTGGCGCCCGACACTGCGACCCTGGCCCGCAGGAACTTCTCCCGCAGATGCAGCCGCGCCGCCTCTGCCAGCCGGCGCGGATCGTCGGTCAGGTCCTCCGGAGCAGCCCGCCCCACCTTGCCCATCTCCCGCAGGAAGATCTCCCGCACCTCGGCCCGATTGCGGTGGATCGCGGGCACCAGGATGTGACTGGGCCAGTCGTCCCCGAGCTGGACGATGAGCTCGGCCAGGTCGGTTTCCCACGCGGCGATCCCGGCGGCGGCCAGCGCCTCGTTGAGCTCGATCTCCTGGGTGGCCATCGACTTGACCTTGACGACCTCGGACGCACCCTGCTCCCGCACCAGGTCGACGACGATCCGGTTGGCTTCTTCCGCGTCCCGGGCCCAGTGCACCGTGGCTCCGGCCGCGGTGGCTTTGGCTTCGAACGACTGCAGATGCTCGTCGAGCCTGTGCAGCGCCGAGTCCTTGATCGCCTCGGCGGCCAACCGCAGTTCCTCCCAGTTGTCCAGCTCGCCGACCACCCGGGCCCGCTTGTCGCGGATGATCCCGGTGGCGTGCGCAAGATTTCGCCGCAGCACCGAATCGCCGAGGGCGGCCCTGGCCGCGGCCTGAAACGTCGGATGGATGCGTTCGGTCATGCCGCATCACCTTCGGTGGAGGCGAGGATCTCGGCCAGGTGCATGACCCGCATCCCGCTGCGCTGGCGAGACAACAACCCGCCGATGTGCGCCAGGCATGAATTATCGCCGGCCACAAGGACTTCTGCACCCGTGTCGCGCGCCGCCCTGGCCTTGTCGAATCCCATCGCCACCGATGTGTCGGCGTTCTTCATCGCGAAGGTGCCACCGAATCCGCAGCACTGGTCGGCCCGCGGCAGCGCCACGAGGTCGATGCCGCGCACCGCCTCCAGCAGTCTCAACGGGCGGTCCCCGACACGCAGCATCCGCAGCGAATGACACGTCGGATGGTAGGTGACGCGGTGCGGGAAGTAGGCGCCGACGTCGGTGACACCGAGCACGTCGACGAGGAACTCCGAGAGCTCGTACACGTTGGGTGCAACCGCATCCACCGCGCTCCGCAACCCGGGGTCCCGAGCCCGTGCCGCGATGTCGCGGTGTTGGTGGCGCACCGAGCCGACACAGGACCCCGAGGGTGCGACGACGGCGTCGTAGCCGGCGAAGGCGGCGACGAAACTGCGCACCGCAGGGATGGCTTCGTCGGCATAGCCGGTGTTGGTGAACATCTGACCGCAGCAGGTCTGCGCGGCCGGGAACTCGACATGGCACCCGAGCCGGCGCAAAAGCCGCACAACGGCTTTCGGAGTCTCCGGCCACATCAGGTCGTTGTAGCAGGTGGCGAACAGCGCCACCCGCGTGTTCATGCGCGCATCCACACCACCGTAACCGATACGTCGGTCATACTGGCCGAATGGCAGACAAGGGTGGCAGACCAGTACGGACCGGCCCGGAGCGGATCCGCAAGCTCGCACAGGCGGCAATGAACGCCGACGTCACCGTCGAGCAGGTCGACACCATCCTCGAAGGCCTCGGGGAGACGCTGGAGGACCTCAACAAGGCCACCGCCAACCTCGACGTCACGCTGGAGCGGTTCAACGACACCATCAATCAGATCAACGAACTCGCGCCCCGCCTGCACGGTGTCGTCGATCGGATGGAGGGCATCGTCACCCGGGTGGAACGCATCGTCGGCGTCGGCGAGTCGGTGATCTCCCCGCTGGCCGCCACCGAACACGCGATCCGCGGCGCGGTCGACAGGGTGCGCCGGAGCACGGGGCTGTAGCCACCGTCGCGACAGCGACAATCCAGCCACCGTCGCGACAGCGACAATTCAGCCGCTGTTGCGCAGCGCGGTGGCCAGTCCGCTCATCGTCAGCAGGATGCCGCGCTGCACCAGTTCGTCCTGATCGCCGGAACGGTAGCGGCGCAGCAGCTCCACCTGAAGATGATTGAGCGGCTCCAGGTACGGGAAACGGTTGAACACCGACCGGGCCAGCGCCGGGTTGTCGGCCAGCAGATCGTCGTGCCCGGTGATCAGCTCGTGCATGCGGATCGTGCGTTGGTGTTCGTCGGCGATCTTGTCGAACACCCGTCGGCGCAGCGCCTCGTCCTCGACAAGCTCCGCGTACCGGTACGCCAGCCCCAGATCGGATTTCGCGAGCACCTGAGCCATGTTCGACAACACCGTCGCGAAGAACGGCCACCGTCGGTACAGGTCCTGCAGCACCGCGAGGCGCTCCGCACTGCCGGGGCCTTCGCCCACATACTCCTCGAACGCGGTTCCGGTGCCGTACCAGCCGGGCAGCATGACCCGGGACTGGCTCCACGCCAGCACCCACGGGATGGCGCGCAGGTCCGAGATGGACGTCGTCGGCTTGCGCGAGGTGGGACGGCTGCCGATGTTGAGCGCACCGATCTCGCTGACGGGTGTCGATGCCTTGAAGTACTCGACGAAACCCGGTGTCTCGTGCACAAGTTCGGCGTAGGCCCGCTGCGCGCGCGCCGCGAGATCGTCGAGCACCTCGTAGGCCGGGTTCGCGGCGTCTCCGAGCCCCTCGACGTCGAGCAGGGTGGCCTCCAGCGTGGCGGCGAGCAGCGTCTCCAGGTTGCGGCGCGCGATCCTGGGCTCAGCGTACTTCGCGGCGATGACCTCGCCCTGCTCGGTGAGGCGCAGCGAACCCTGCACTGCGCCGGGCGGCTGCGCCAGGATCGCGTCGTAACTGGGTCCACCGCCGCGGCCTACGGTGCCGCCGCGGCCGTGGAACAGGCGCAGGCGGATGCCGGTCCTGCGCGCCGACTCCACCAGGTCCAGCTCCGCGCGGTAGAGCGCCCAGTTCGCGGCCAGATAGCCGCCGTCCTTGTTGGAGTCCGAGTAGCCGAGCATGACCTCCTGGCTGCCGCCGCGGGCCGTGACGACTGCCCGGTACAGCGGAAGGTCAAGCGCCGCTTCGAGAATGGACGCGCCATGCTGGAGGTCGTCGATGGTTTCGAACAGCGGCACGATCCCGACGGGTGCGTACGGGTGCGCCGAGGTCGCATCGAGCAGTCCCGCCTCTTTCAGCAGGATCGCGGCCTCGAGCATGTCCGAGACGGACTGGCACATCGAGATGACATAGTTCGGCACGGCCTCCGGCCCGAACACGTGCACGGCTCTGGCCGCGGCCGCCACGATGTCGAGTTCCTTGCGCGCCAGTTCGGACAGCTCGGCGTCTTGGCCGATCAGTGGGCGGCGGGTACCCAACTCGGCGGCCAGGATCTCGACGCGTTCGGACTCGCCCAGACTCGCGTAGTCGGGGTGCACACCGGCCCACGCCAACAGCTCGGCGACGACCTCTTCGTGCACGTCGGAGTTCTGCCGCATGTCGAGCCCTGACAGATGGAACCCGAACACCCGCACCGCTTCCCGCAGACGAGCCAGCCTGTCGTCGGCCAGGACCGCGCTGCCGTTGGCGCGCAGCGACGCGTCGATGACGTCGAGGTCGTCCAGGAGCTCGCCGGGTGCGGAGTAGGGATCCATTCCGAGGTCGAGCTCGTGCTCGGGCTGACGGTCGAGGATCTGCCGGGCGGTCGCGGTCAGCCGAGCGTGCACCACACGAAGGGCCCGACGGTACGGTTCGTCGGCCCGCGCCGGCTCGTGGCAGGCGTCGGCAAGGGCTCCCAGCTGATCGCTGATGTGCACGAGCCGCGCCGACATCGACAGCTCCTGCTCGAGGGCGGTGAGCTCGGCGAAGTAGTGCGCGAACGCGGTGTGGGCGGCGCTTCCGGTGGCGAGCCGGACCACATCGGCGGTCACGTTCGGGTTGCCGTCGCGGTCGCCACCGATCCACGACCCGGGCCGCACGATCGGCTCTTCGAGCAGCCCGCCCTCCGGCCAGCGGGCCTGCAACGCCGTGCGCACCTCGGCGTTCACCTGTGGGATCACCTCGAAGAACGCCGCCGCGTAGTACCGCAACCCCGTCTCGATCTCATCCTGGATCTTCAAGCGGGACAACCGGATCAAGGCGGTCTGCCACAACGTGAGGATGTGGCGGCGCAGTTCGCGGTCGATGTCCCGGCCGTCCGCGGTGGTGTGCCCGTGCAGTCGCAACCGCATCAGCTCGGTGATGCGGTGCTGGGTGTCGAAGACGGTGCGGCGGCGCGTCTCGGTGGGATGGGCGGTGATGACCGGGGAGACCAGCGCGCCGGCGAGAGCGTCGGCAACGGCGACCGCATCGAGTTCGGCGCTGTCGAGTTTGAGGTAGGTGGCGGCAAGGCTGCTGTCCTGCGGCGGTTCCCCGGCCGCTTCGTGGACTGTCCTGCGGCGTTCCCGGTGGATGTCCTCGGCCACGTTGGCCAGCAGGGCGAAGTGCGTGAAGGCGCGGATCACCGGGAGGGCGAGGTGGACGTCGACCCCGTCGAACAACTTGGCGATGTCGGCACGGTCGATCTCGGAGCGGCGCACCCGGAACGCCTCGACACGGGCCCGCTCGATGAGGTCGAACACCTCGTCGCCGTTCTGCTCGCGCACGGTGTCACCGAGGATCGCCCCGAGCAGCCGGATGTCCTCGCGCATCGGCTCGGTGGCGTCCCGGCCCACCTGGGTGCGGTGGACGGCTCCGATCGGTTCGAGCGCGGTCTCGGACATCTCCGGAGCTTGACCCATCAATCGATTATCTCCGCTGCCCGTCGAGGCTGCAGAACGAGACAGGTCAGGTGGCAAGCAGAATTAGCCGTACTTGATCTGCAGGGCCATCCCCACGATGGAGACGATCCAGATGCCGGTGACGAACAGCGTCAGCCGGTCGAGGTTCTTCTCCACGACGGTGGAGCCGGACAGGCTTGACTGCACACCACCACCGAACAGGCTGGACAGGCCGCCGCCCTTGGCGCGATGCAGCAGAACCAGGAGAACGACCAGCACGCTGGTCACGACCAGGGTGATCTGCAGGGCCAATTGCATAGCGGCCAGACTACCGAACGACGCAGACGGTCAGGGAAGAGGCCCGCCTGCGGCGATTGCCGACAGCATCGAGAACTGCTCGCCGTCCAGCGACGCGCCACCGACCAGCGCACCGTCGACATCGGCCTGGCCGACGATCTCACCGACGTTCTTCGCGTTCACCGAACCGCCGTAGAGCACCCGCACACCGGCGGCGAGCTCCGGTGAGGCCAGGTTGCCCAGCTCGTCCCGGATCGCTTTACAGACCTCTTGGGCATCGGCGGCGCTGGCCACCCGGCCGGTGCCGATCGCCCACACCGGCTCGTAGGCGATAACAGCCTGACCGATCTGCTCGACACTCAGTCCGGCCAGCGAGCCGCGCAGCTGGTTGACGTTGTACTCGACGTGGTTGCCGGCCTCGCGGACGTCGAGGTGCTCACCGATGCAGATGATCGGGGTCAGCCCGTGCTTGAACGCCGCGGCCGCCTTCGCCGCCACCAGCGCGTCGTCCTCGTTGTGATAGGTCCGCCGCTCGGAGTGCCCGACGACGGCGAACGTGCAGCCGAGCTTGGCGAGGAACGCGCCGCTGATCTCGCCGGTGTAGGCCCCGGAGTCGTGCTGCGACACGTCCTGCGCACCGTAGGTGAGCCGCAGCTTGTCGCCGTCGACCAGTGTCTGAACGCTGCGCAGATCGGTGAACGGCGGGATGACCGTGACATCGACCTTGTCGAAGTACTTGTCCGGCAACGAGAATGCGATCTTCTGAACCAGCGCGATCGCCTCGAAGTGGTTCAGGTTCATCTTCCAGTTGCCGGCGATCAGCGGCTTACGGGACAAGTGGCTCTCCTAGGTTTGGAAGTCAGGACTACTCGAGTACTTGGATACCGGGCAGCTCTTTGCCCTCAAGGTATTCCAGCGACGCGCCGCCGCCGGTGGAAATGTGCGAGAAGCCGTCTTCGGGCAGCCCGAGCTGGCGCACCGCGGCGGCAGAGTCGCCGCCGCCGACCACGCTGAACGCACCCTTGCCGGTGGCACCGATGATGGCCTCGGCCACCCCCTTGGTGCCCGCGGCGAACGCCGGGAACTCGAACACGCCCATCGGGCCGTTCCAGAAGATCGTCTTGGCGTTGGACAGCAGCGCGGTGAAGCGCTTCACCGACTCCGGGCCGATGTCCAGGCCCATCTTGTCGTCGGGGATCCGGTCGGCGGCGACCGTCTCGGCGGGTGAGTCGGCGGCGAACTTCTCCGCGACCACGATGTCCACCGGCAGGTGCAGCACGTCGCCGTAGTCGTCGAGCAGCTTGCGGCACGTCTCGACCATGCTCTCTTCGAGCAGCGAGCTGCCCACCGAAAGCCCTTGTGCGGCAAGGAAGGTGAAGCACATTCCGCCCCCGATGACCAGGCTGTCGGCCTTGGTCGCCAGGTTCTCGATGACGGCCAGCTTGTCCGACACCTTCGAGCCGCCGAGCACCACGGCGTAGGGTCGCTCGCCTGCCTCGGTCAGCTGGGCCAGCACCTTGATCTCGGTGTCGACCAGAGTGCCTGCGTAGTGCGGCAGCAGCGTCGCCACGTCGTAGACCGACGCCTGCTTGCGGTGCACCACCCCGAAGCCATCAGAAACAAAGGCAGCAGACGAACCATCTTCTCCACCGACGAGTTCGACGAGCGCCTTGGCCAGCTTGAGCCGCTCCGCGTCGTCCTTGCTGGTCTCGCGCGGATCGAAGCGGATGTTCTCCAGCAGCAGGATGTCGCCGTCGGTCAGCCCTTCGGCGCGGGCCAGGGCGTCGGTGCCGACCACGTCGCCGGCCAGCTGCACGTGCCGACCGAGCTTCTCCCCGAGCGCCTTGGCGACCGGCGCGAGGGAGAACTTCGGATCCGGCTCGCCCTTGGGCCGGCCGAGGTGGGCGGTGACGACCACCTTGGCGCCGGCGTCACTCAACGCCTTCAACGTGGGCACCGAGGCGATGATGCGTCCCGGATCAGAGATGTTGCCATCGTCGTCGACGGGCACGTTCAAATCGGAGCGCACCAACACGCCCCGCCCCGTTACCCCTTCGGAGAGAAGGTCGTCGAGTGACTTGATCCCCATTGCAGTTAGAGCGACTTGCCGACGAGGCCGACGAGATCGACGAGGCGGTTGGAGTAGCCCCACTCGTTGTCGTACCAGGAGACGACCTTGGCCTGATTGTCGATGACCTTGGTCAGGCCCGAATCGAAGATCGAGCTGTGCGGATCGGTGACGATGTCGCTGGAGACGATCGGTGCGTCGTAGTACTTGAGGATGCCCTTGAGCGGTCCCTCCGCCGCCGCCTTCATCGCCGCGTTGATCTCGGCGGCGGTGCCCGGCTTGGCCAGCTCGGCGGTCAGGTCGGTGCACGAGCCGGTGGGGATCGGAACCCGCAGCGCATAGCCGTCCAGCTTGCCCTTGAGTTCGGGCAGCACCAGGCCGATCGCCTTGGCGGCGCCGGTGGACGTGGGCACGATGTTGAGCGCGGCCGCCCGCGCGCGGCGCAGATCCTTGTGCGGGCCGTCCTGCAGGTTCTGGTCCTGGGTATAGGCGTGCACGGTGGTCATCAGGCCCTTGACGATGCCGAACTCGTCGTTGAGGACCTTGGCCAGCGGGCCGAGGCAGTTCGTGGTGCACGACGCGTTGGAGATGATGTTCTGGCTGCCGTCGTACTTGTCGTCGTTGACGCCGAGCACGATGGTGATGTCCTCGTCGCTGGCCGGCGCGGAGATGATGACCTTCTTGGCGCCCGCGTCCAGGTGGCCCTGCGCCTTGGCGCGGGCGGTGAAGATGCCGGTGGACTCGACGACGACGTCGACACCCAGATCGCCCCACGGCAGTGCCGCCGGGCCTTCCTTGACCTCGAGGGCCTTGATCTTGGTGTCGCCGACGACGATGGTGTCCTCACCCTCGAGGCTGACGTCGTAGGGCAGCCGGCCCAGGATCGAGTCGAACTTCAGCAGGTGCGCCAGCGTGGCGTTGTCGGTGAGGTCGTTGACGGCGACGATCTCGATGTCGGTGTTCTTGCCGTCCGCCTTCTGCGCGTCCAGTGCGCGGAAGAAGTTGCGCCCGATACGGCCGAAGCCGTTCACGCCTACCCGGATCGTCACGTCTGTCTCCTCTGGTTCGATCATGAATCGTCGGCAATGCTCGGCAGCCAGCCTAGTAGTAGCCCTTCCACCTGCGCACGGTCGCCCCTGCCGCCGCTAGAGCATTCCTGAACTCTGGTCGACGTACGGGTTACCGAGCCATTTGCGTCGGATGCGCTGCATCGTGCCGTCCTCCTCGAGCTCGGCCTGGGCGACCTGGAGGCGCGCGAGAAGCTGCTGGTCCGCCGGATTGACGGCGATCGCGATGTTCTCGGCAGACAGATTGCGCTGCACCACCTCCACGCCGGGCACGTCTTTCACCAGCTCGGCCAGCACCGGGGCGAGCTTCATCACGGCATCACAGCCGCCTGCGACGAGGTCGGCGATCGCGGTGCTGATCGCGCCGTAGTCGTAGACCCGCACGCGTGCGGCCTTGCCGTCGGCGACCAGCCGCCCGGCGATCGACTCACTGGTGTTTCCGCGCTGCACGCCGATCGTCAGACCGGCCAGGTCGTCGACGGAGTGCACGTGCGGCAGCCGCGTGGTGTCCACGGCAAGGCCCTGACCGGAGACCAGGTACGGCGGCAGGAACGCGGCATTGTGCTCCCGCGCGGGCGTGACGGTGGTCCCGGCGATGACGCAGTCGTAGTCGCCGGCGGCGAGCCGGTCGAAGATGCCGTCGAAGTCCGCGCCGTCGTAGGCGATGAACTCGGCGTTCTCCCCGAGCGCGTCCGCGAGCGCGGTCATCACGTCGATGTCGAGACCGGACTGGCCGGGCATGGCATTGAAGGGCGGATCCGGATACGCCACACCGACCCTCAGAACACCCATGAGGCCACGGTATAGAACGCGATACTCGGTGCATGACCGACTGGGTGATTCCGGCGATCACCGCCTCCGCGAGTCTTCTCGGCACGATGGTAGGCGGGTTCGCGGCGTACTGGACCTCGAAGAAGACGCATGAACAGCAGAGCATCCAGGAGGAAGAACGGCAGAAGTTCGACCTGCTGCGCGACGCCACGGTCCGGTTCGTCGCCGCGATGACCGAGATCTCGGTGGCCAGCGCCGGACTCAAGCAGATCTCCCCGGAATGGGTCGGGTTGACCAAGCGGCTGGCGAACGCCGAAGACCACGCACAGCTGGTCGAAATGGCCCGGGAGATCGACCCGTCCATCCCGGAGAACCTGAACCGCCTCGCCGTCCTGTTCCGGGTCGTGCGCGTCACCGGACTGCTCGAGGACGACATCAAGCGCGCCATCACGCTGCTCACCGAACTTCGCCTGGTCGCGCCGAGCGACATCGCCGACAGCGCTCAGCGGGTGATCTACAGCGCGTTCGCGCAGGAGATCACCTCGGCGCTGTCATCGGAGAAGCTCAGCGCGGCCACCGACGTGTTCAACGCGTCGATCAACGACTTCGTCAACCGGGTCCGGCATTACATGCACGTCGAAGACCACGACTTCCAAGTCTTGGACCGGAGGGCGCTCGACACACTGCTGGACTAGGCGTCCTCGAGCAGGTCCGGCGTGACGGCGGACTCGGTGTCGGGGATCCCGTCCTGCTTCGCCTTCCGGTCGGCCATCGACAGCAGCCGCCGAATACGGCCCGCCACAGCGTCTTTGGTCATCGGCGGGTCGGCCAACCGACCGAGCTCCTCCAGTGAGGCCTGGCGGTGCGCGACACGCAGGTTGCCCGCGGCGGCCAGATGGTCGGGCACCGTGTCGCCCAGAATCTGCAGCGCGCGCTCCACCCGGGCGGCCGCGGCCACCGCGGCGCGCGCCGACCGGCGCAGGTTGGCGTCGTCGAAGTTGGCGAGCCGGTTCGCGGTGGCCCGCACCTCGCGGCGCATGCGCCGCTCCTCCCATGTGAGCCGGGTGTCCTGGGCGCCCATCCGGGTGAGCAACGCGCCGATGGCCTCCCCGTCGCGGACCACGACGCGGTCGCTGCCGCGCACCTCGCGGGCCTTGGCGCTCACCCCGAGTCGCCGGGCCGCGCCGACCAGCGCCAGCGCCGCCTCAGGCCCGGGGCAGCTGACCTCCAGCGCCGACGAGCGGCCCGGCTCGGTCAACGAACCGTGGGCCAAAAACGCTCCGCGCCAAGCAGCTTCGGCGTCGCCCACGCTGCCGCCGACCACCTGGGCCGGCAGTCCGCGCACGGGCCGGCCGCGCAGGTCGAGAAGTCCGGTCTGACGGGCCAGCGCCTCCCCGTCCTTGGCCACGCGCACCACGTACCGCGTGCTCTTGCGGATGCCGCTGGCCGAGAGCACGTGCACCACCGCGTTGTAGCCGTAGAGGTCGTAGATGTCCTTGCGGAGCCGGCGCGCGATGATGCCCAGATCGACCTCGGCCTCGACCACCACACGGCCGGACACGATGTGCAGCCCGCCGGCGAACCGCAGCAGCGAGGCCACCTCGGCACGGCGCGCACTTACCGAGTTGACCACCAACCTGCTGAGTTCATCCTTGACCTCGGCTGTCATCGCCACGGGTCGTCACCTCTCGGTCCGTTCGCTGTCGGGGTGGGCACGGTCGGCTGCTGGACGCCCTGGTTCATGCCGTTGGGCGAAATGCCGCGCTTGCGAACCCCCTCCAGCGCCGCGGCCAGCCTCGCCGGGTCATGTAAAGGTGTACCAGGTCTGGATACGTCAGCAAACTCAACGTCGGCGTCGAGGATGGTGGCGGTGCGGCGCAGTTGCTCGCGCTCGCGCTCGCTCGGCACCCTGGCCGAATCGACGATGATGTCGTGCACGGTGAACCCGGGCGCGTGCTGTGCCAGGACGTGGATGTGACGCTCCACCGAGAAGCCTGCCGTCTCCCCCGGCTCAGCGACCAGGTTCAGCACCAGCGCGCGCCGCGCGGTGGTGGCCTGCAGCGCGGCGGCCAACTGCGGCACCAGCACGTGCGGGATGACGCTGGTGAACCACGAACCCGGGCCGAGGACGACGAGGTCGGCGTTCATGATCGCGTCGACGGCCTGGTGGGTGGCGGGTGGGTCGCTCGGCAGCAGCCGCACCCTGCGCACCTTGCCCACGGTGGTGGCGATCGCCACCTGGCCCCGGATCGCGCGGCTGACGCGCGGATCGGATTCCAGCCCCACCACGTCGGCCTCGATACCGAGGCCTACGGGGCACATCGGCAGCACCCGCCCCTTGACGCCCAGGATCCGTCCCAGCTCGTCGAGGGCGGCCACCGGGTCGGCCAGCACCTCGTTGAGGCCGGCGATGATCAGGTTCCCGATCGGGTGGCCGGCCAGCGCGCCGCTGCCGCCGAACCGGTGCTGGATGATGGTGGCCCACAGACGACCGTGCGGGCTGTCGGAAGCCAACGCCGCCAACGCCATTCGAAGATCACCGGGCGGCACCACGTCGAGTTCGCTGCGCAGTCGTCCCGACGAGCCGCCGTCGTCGGCGACGGTGACGACCGCGGTGACGTGCGGGGTGAGCCGGCGCGCCGCCGACAGCGTGGCGTAGAGGCCGTGCCCACCGCCGAGCGCGACGATGCGGGGGCTCATCGGTCCTCCTCGCGTGCGGAGAAGCTCATTTGTCCTCCTCGCGTGCGGAGAAGCTCATTCGCGCCCCAGATCCCGGTGCAGCACGCGCACCGTCAGGTCGGAGTCCTGCAGGCGTTCGGCGAGCGCCTCGGCCATCGCGACACTGCGGTGTTTTCCTCCGGTGCATCCGATGGCGACGGTCATATAGCGCTTCCCCTCACGGCGGTATCCGTCGATCACCACGTCCAAGAGCTGATGGTAGGAGTCCAGGAATTCGAGGGCACCGGGCTGGCCGAGCACGTAGTCGCGGACCTCGTGGTGCTGGCCGGTGTTCGGTCGCAGCCTGTCCACCCAGTGGGGGTTGGGCAGGAACCG
This sequence comes from Mycolicibacterium austroafricanum, assembly GCF_000612725.1. GTDB lineage: Bacteria > Actinomycetota > Actinomycetes > Mycobacteriales > Mycobacteriaceae > Mycobacterium > Mycobacterium austroafricanum. The sequence goes on along the minus strand of NZ_HG964459.1, from coordinate 156,088 downwards.
CACGTCCATCACGGTGTCGGCGTCCATCGGCAGCCCGTACTTGTATCCGAACGACTCGACCGTGACGTTGGTGTGGGCGACCGTCTCACCCGCGAAGGCCCGCTCGATGCTGTCCCTCAGGGCGTGCACGGACAGCGACGAGGTGTCGATCACCAGGTCGGCCGACGCCCGCACCGGGGCCAGCATGGTGCGCTCGGCGGCGATGCCCTCGGCAAGAGTCTGGTTGCCCTGCAAGGGATGGCTGCGCCGGTTCTGTTCGTAGCGTCGCACCAGGATGTCGTCGGAAGCCTCCAGGAACAGCACCCGCGGCACGATGTTGCGGGTGGCCAGTTCCCTGCGCACCCAGTCCAGATCGCCGGTGAAGCCCCGCGAGCGTACGTCCATCACCACCGCCAGCTGGGTGATCCGCGAGCCCGCGGCCAGACCGAGGTCCACCATCTGTGCGATCAGCTCCGGCGGCAGGTTGTCGGCCACATACCAGCCGAGGTCTTCGAGCACCTTGGCCGCGGTGCCCCGCCCCGCGCCGGACAGACCCGTGACCAGGACGACGTCGATTCCGTTGTCCGCGCCACCGTCCATGGCAGCTGCTTCGAGGCCCCCCTCGCCACCGGCGGTGCCGGCTCCCCCACGCAGTTCCTGATGCATGCCCTGCTCTGTCATCCCGATATCCTGCTCTGATCATTGCCGATATCCGTGGGCGCCGCTCCGGAATCGGCTCCCAGCGCTTCCAGGACGGCCCGCGCGGTCGCCGCGCCGATGCCGGGCACCGCGGTGATCTCGTCGACACTGGCCTGCTTGAGTCGGGCCAGTGACCCGAAATGCGTGACAAGGGCCTTGCGGCGGTGCTCGCCCAGTCCGCGCACCGAGTCCAGCGCGGAGGCCGTCATCCGCTTGGACCGCTTGCTGCGGTGGTAGGAGATGGCGAACCGGTGCGCCTCGTCGCGGACCCGCTGCAGCAGATACAGGCCGTCACTGTTACGCGGGAAAATCACCGGGTCGGGCGCCGTGCCGTCCAGGTTCGGCACCCAGACCTCCTCCAGCCGCTTGGCCAGACCGATCACCGCCACGTCGGAGATGCCGAGTTCGTCCAGCACCGCTGCTGCAGCATTGACCTGCGGTGCGCCGCCGTCGACGACGAACAGGTTGGGCGGGTACGCGAACCTGGCCGGACGAGCGCTCGGAGGCCCTTCCGGTTCCGGGGTTTCCTTCAGGTGGCGGTGGAACCGCCGCCGGGTCACCTCGGCGATCGAGGCGACGTCGTCGGACCGACCGTCGCCCGCCGCCTCCCTGATCGCGAAGTGCCGGTAGTCGGACTTGCGCGGCAGGCCGTCCTCGAACACCACCAACGAGGCGACCACATCGGTGCCCTGCACGTGGCTGATGTCGACGCACTCGATACGCAGCGGGGCGTCCGCCAAACCGAGCGCTTCCTGAATGCTCTGCAGCGCCGCACTTCTGGCGGTGAAGTCACCGGCCCGCTTGAGCTTGTGCTGGGTGAGCGCCTGTTCGGCGTTGCGCTTGACCGTCTCGGCGAGCGTCCGCTTGTCCCCGCGCTGGGGCACCCGCAGCGACACCCGCGAGCCTCTCAGCTGCGACAGCCAGGTCTCCAGCTCCTCCGCCGTGTCGGGCAGGACCGGGACGAGCACCTGTCTGGGCACCGGGTTCGTCGCCTCGTCGGCTGCGCCGCCGAGTTCGGCCTGGTCGCCGTAGAACTGGGTGAGGAACTGCTCGACCAGGTACGCGGGGGTGGATTCGCCTGGCTCGCCGGACTTTTCGATGACCCAGCCGCGCTGGCCGCGGACCCGGCCACCGCGCACGTGGAACACCTGGACCGCCGCTTCGAGCTCGTCGTCGGCGAACGCGACGACGTCGGCGTCGGTGCCGTCACCGAGAACCACGGTCTGCTTCTCCATGGCGCGGCGCATCGCCCCGATGTTGTCGCGCAGCCGGGCGGCCCGCTCGAAGTCCAACTCCTCGGCGGCGGCGTTCATCTGTTGTTCCATCTCGCGGATCAGCCGATCGGTCTTACCCGCGAGGAAGTCGCAGAAGTCGAGCACGATCCGCCGGTGCTCCTCGGCACTGACCCGGCCGACGCAGGGCGCCGCGCATTTGTCGATGTAGCCGAGCAGGCAGGGACGGTCAATCTGGCTGTGCCGCTTGAAGACCCCGTTCGAGCAGGTGCGTGCCGGGAACACCCGGGTCAACAGATCGAGTGTCTCCCGGATCGCCCACGCGTGCGAATAAGGGCCGAAGTAGCGCACCCCTTTGCGGCGCGGACCACGGTAGACCTTCAGCCGCGGGTATTCCTCGTTGAGGGTCACCGCGAGGACAGGATAGGACTTGTCGTCGCGGTAGCGGATGTTGAACCGGGGGTCGAATTCCTTGATCCAGTTGTATTCGAGCTGCAGCGCCTCGACCTCGGTGCTGACGACCGTCCACTCGACACTGGCAGCGGTCGTCACCATCTGCCGGGTCCTCGGGGCCAGACCCGAGAGATCGGCGAAATACGAGTTGAGCCGGCTACGCAGGCTCTTGGCCTTGCCGACGTAGATCACCCGGCCGTGCGGGTCGCGGAATCGGTAGACGCCCGGTTCGACGGGAATCGACCCGGGGGCGGGTCGGTATGTCGATGGATCGGGCACGGCTCCCAGGTTACTGCCGGGCCCCGACGGCCCCGTCAAGGACGAGGTGAGGTGGCGTCCGCCTGGTAGCGCCGCAGCAGGGCCCGAACGCGGTCCATCGCCTCGACCGCGCGGCGCTTGTCGACGGCCTGGATCGCCATCACGGGGACGTACTCGTCGTCGGGCAGATCCAGCCGGGCCCAGCGCGCGCCCTTGTGGAACGACACGTCGATCACCTGATCCCACGGAAACAGCCGATATCCGAACAGGTTTCGCACCGCCACGCCCGACGGCCCGACCCGCAGCCGGGGCCGCGCGAACAACGAGACGAAACACGCGATGACCACACCGACCATCGCGATCGCGACCTGGTCCCAGGTACGGAAGACCACACCGGAAGAACCCACCTTGAGCAACGCGCCGACGATGACGTGCGCGGCCACGATCAGCGCTGCCGCGCCGTAGGCGAAGTACGGCGTCAGGTGCGGCCTGACCTCGATGTCCCAGTCGCTCCCGCTCATGACGTCAGCTGGCGCAGAGTCAGCGCCGTCGACAGCGCGGCGGCCGCCGCCTGGGCGCCCTTGTCCTCGGCGGAGTCCGGCAGCCCGGCCCGGTCCAGCGCCTGGTGTTCGGTGTTGGTGGTGAGCACACCGTTGGCGACGGGCGTGGAGGCGTCCAGCGACACCCGGGTCAGGCCCTGCGTCACGGCGTCACACACGTAATCGAAATGCGGTGTCTCGCCGCGGATCACCACGCCGAGCGCCACCACGGCGTCGTGAGTGCGCGCGAGCGCCTGTGCGACCACCGGGATCTCGATCGCGCCGAGCACCCGGACCACGGTCGGATCGTCGATACCGGCCCCGGCGGCCACCTTGCGGGCACCGTCGAGCAAGGCGTCGCAGATGGTCTCGTGCCAGGTGCTGGCGACGATGGCCAGCTTCAGGTCCTTGGCATCGAGTGCGGGCAGTTCGGGGACACCGGCCGCAGGGCTCATACCGCGCCACCGAGCTCGCCGGGGACCGCTTCGTCGAAGTCCTCAAGGCCGACCAGGTCATGGCCCATGCGGTCGCGCTTGGTCATCAGGTACCGGATGTTCTCCGCGTTGGCCCGCACCGGAAGCGGCACGCGCTCGATGATGTGCAGGCCGTAACCGTCCAGGCCCACGCGTTTGGCCGGGTTGTTGGTCAGCAGTCGCATCGACCGCACACCGAGGTCGACGAGGATCTGGGCTCCGGTGCCGTAATCGCGGGCATCGGCGGGCAGACCGAGCTTGAGGTTGGCATCGACGGTGTCGTCGCCGGCGTCCTGCAGTTGGTAGGCCTGCAGCTTGTGCATCAGGCCGATGCCACGGCCCTCGTGCCCGCGCATGTAGAGCACCACGCCCCGGCCTTCGCGGGCCACCATGGCCAGCGCGGCGTCCAGCTGGGGCCCGCAGTCGCAGCGCCGGGAACCGAAGACGTCGCCGGTGAGGCATTCGGAGTGCACGCGCACGAGCACGTCGTGTCCGTCGCTGTGCGGCCCGGAGATCTCTCCCTTGACCAACGCGACGTGTTCGACGTCCTCGTAGATGCTGGTGTAGCCGACGGCCCGGAACTCGCCGTGGCGGGTCGGGATGCGGGCCTCGGCGACGCGTGCGATGTGCTTCTCGTGCTTGCGGCGCCATTCGATCAGGTCGGCGATGGAGATCAACGCGAGGTCGTGTTCGTCGGCGAAGATCCGCAGCTCGTCGGTCTGCGCCATCGCGCCTTCGTCCTTCTGGCTGACGATCTCGCAGATCGCGCCGGCGGGCTGCAGCCCCGCCAGCCGGGCCAGGTCGACGGCGGCCTCGGTGTGGCCGGGCCTGCGCAGCACGCCACCGTCCTTGGCGCGCAGCGGCACCACGTGGCCGGGTTTGGTGAAGTCGTCGGCGACCGCGTCCGGATCGGCGAGCAGCCGCATCGTGGTCGCCCGGTCCATGGCCGAAATGCCGGTTCCCACACCCTTTTTCGCATCGACGGTGACGGTGTAGGCGGTGCCGTGCTTGTCCTGGTTGACCGCGTACATCGGCAGCAGCCCGAGCCGGTCGCAGATGTCGCCGGCCAGCGGCACGCACAGGTAACCGGAGGTGTAACGCACCATGAACGCCACGAGCTCGGGGGTGGCCTTCTCGGCGGCGAAGATCAGGTCGCCTTCGTTCTCACGGTCTTCGTCGTCGATGACGACCACGGCCTTGCCTGCGGCGATGTCGGCCACCGCGCGCTCGACCGAATCCAGCCTCGTCATCCTCACCACCCTTGCCGGTTCCGGCACCCCGGAACCTCGTGTCAATACCCTTCAGTATGAACCACGGGTCGGGGCGCAATATTGCCGCCGGTCCGATGCGCGGTCAGTCGGTACCGCCGGTGGGGGCGTCTTTCTTCTCCAGGAGCCGTTCGACGTACTTCGCGATGACGTCGACTTCGAGGTTGACGTGCGCACCGACTTCGGCGTGGCCCAGCGTCGTCAGCCCGAGCGTGGTGGGAATCAGCGACACCTCGAACCAGTCGTGACCGAGGCCTGACACGGTCAGCGACACGCCGTCCACGGTGATGGAGCCCTTCTGGACGACGTAGCGCGCCAGTGCCGCGGGCAACGCGATGCGCACCACCGTCCAGTGTTCCGACGGCGTCCGCGAGATGACATGGCCTGTTCCGTCGACGTGGCCCTGGACGATGTGACCGCCGAGCCTGCTGCTGACCGCCGCGGCGCGTTCCAGGTTGACCTTGGCGCCCACGTCGACGCCGCGCAGACTCGACCGGTTGAGCGTCTCGTCCATCACATCGGCGCTGAACGAGCCGTCGGCGAGCACGTCGACGACGGTCAGACACACCCCGTTGACCGCGATCGAGTCGCCGTGACCGGCGTCCGAGGTCACGACGGGCCCGCGGATGACCAGCCGGACGGAGTCACCGAGGTCCTCCTTGCCGACGACCTCACCCAGTTCTTCGACGATTCCGGTGAACACGCCGCCCAGCCTAGGCGTCTTCGCGCCCTCGAACGTGCGGCGGGTGTGCGGCGCCCACGTGACCCACAGAGACGCGGTGAAAGTCCCGATCAGGGGCCATCTTTGCGCTTCCGCCCCGGCACCGGGCCGCGCGTCCACACGTCCGCACCCTCTACGATGCAGGCATGCAGACCCGCCTGTTGGCGATCTTCGCCGCCCTCTTCGCCGTCGTCGCCCTCGTCGCAGGGTGCTCCGGATCGTCCTCGAAGGATTCCGGTAAGGAACTCCCCGACGCCGCGACCCTGCTGCAGCGGTCGAGCGAGACCACCAAGGCGCAGACCAGCGCGCATCTGAACCTGAGCGTTCAGGGCCAGATCCCGGACCTGCCCGTCGAGTCACTCGAGGGCGACCTCACGCAGTCCCCCGCAGTGGCCGCCAAGGGCACCGCGAACATCATCTTCCTCGGACAGCGGCTCAACGACGTCGCGTTCGTGGTCTCCGACGGCGATCTCTACGCCGCGATCACCGCGGGTGGCGCCCTGTCGAACTTCGGACCCGCCTCCGACGTCTATGACGTCGCCGCGATCCTGAACCCCGACGTGGGTCTGGCCAACGTGCTGGCCAACTTCTCCAATCCCACCGCCGACGGCCGCGAAGAGGTCAAGGGCGCGCAGACCGTCCGCGTCACCGGTGAGGTCAGCGCCGACGCGGTCAACAAGATCGCGCCGCAGATCGCCGCCACCGGCCCCGTCCCGGGCACCGCATGGATCACCGAGGACGGTGACCACGAGCTCATGCAGGCCCGCCTGGAGCCCAGCCCCGGTAACAGCGTGACGATGACGCTGTCGCAGTGGGGCGAGCCGGTGACCGTCGACAAACCCGCTGTGTGATGCACCGGACGCCGATTACGGCCAAGCCGGCGCCCCACGCAGGTCGGGGGGCGATCAACCGGCGCATCGCGATCAGCGCGGGCAGCCTGGCGGTGGTGCTCGGCGCGCTCGACACCTACGTCGTCGTCACGATCATGGTCGACATCATGCGCGACGTCGGCATCGGCGTGAACGAGATCCAGCGCGTCACCCCGATCATCACCGGCTACCTGCTCGGCTACATCGCGGCGATGCCGTTGCTCGGCCGCGCCTCGGACCGCTTCGGCCGCAAGATTCTGATCCAGGTCAGCCTGGCCGGTTTCGCTGCGGGATCGGTCATCACCGCGATGTCGACGGACCTGGTGGTGCTCGTCGTCGGCCGGGTGATCCAGGGCACTGCCAGCGGCGCCCTGCTGCCGGTCACCCTCGCGCTGGCGGCCGACCTGTGGGCCGCCCGTAACCGGGCCGCGGTGCTCGGCGGGGTCGGCGCGGCGCAGGAACTCGGCAGCGTCCTCGGCCCCGTCTACGGCATCTCGCTGGTGTGGCTGTTCGGCCACTGGCAGTCGGTGTTCTGGGTCAACGTGCCGTTGGCCGTGATCGCGATGGTGATGATCCACTTCAGCCTGCCCGGCCGCTCACCGACCGAGGACCCGCAGAAGGTCGACGTGGTCGGCGGCCTGCTGCTGGCAGTCGCCCTCGGCCTGGCGGTGATCGGGCTCTACAACCCCAAACCCGACGGCAAGACGGTGCTGCCCAGCTGGGGCCTGCCCGTTCTGATCGCGGCGGCAGTCGCGGCCGTGGCTTTCTTCGGGTGGGAGAAGTTCGCCAGGACCAGGCTGCTGGAGCCGCGCGGTGTGCACTTCCGGCCCTTCCTGGCCGCGCTGGGGGCCTCGTTGACTGCGGGTGCGGCGCTGATGGTGACCCTGGTCAACGTCGAACTGTTCGGGCAGGGCGTGTTGGGTCAGGACCAGAACGAGGCGGCGTTCCTGCTGCTGCGTTTCCTGATCGCACTTCCGGTCGGTGCCCTGCTGGGTGGCTGGCTGGCCACCCGGGTCGGGGACCGCCTCGTGACGTTCGCCGGGCTGCTCATCGCCGCCGGCGGCTTCCTGCTGATCTCCAAGTGGCCCGTCGACCTGCTGGCCGCCCGGCACGACCTCGGCTTCGTCAGCCTGCCGGTGCTGGACACCGACCTCGCGATCGCCGGCCTGGGCCTCGGCCTGGTCATCGGCCCGCTGACCTCGGCCACCCTGCGCGTGGTTCCGGCCGCCCAGCACGGTATCGCCTCGGCCGCGGTGGTGGTCGCCCGCATGATCGGGATGCTGATCGGCATCGCGGCGCTCTCCGCGTGGGGCCTGTACCGCTTCAACCAGCACCTCGCCAGCCTGCCGGCCAGCACCGCAGGAGGCTCCCTCGCGGAACGACTGGCCGCCGAGGCCAACCGGGTGCGTGAGGCCTACGTGCTGCAGTACGGCGAGATCTTCACCATCACGGCGGTCGTCTGCCTGGTGGGCGCGCTGCTGGGACTACTGATCGCGGCCAAGGACGACCACGCCGAAGAGCCCTCGGACGAGGCTCAGCAGCGCTCGAGTCCGGGCCCCATCAGCTGAGGCTCCTGACCCTCGCCGGCCGGGCTGGACGTCAGTTCCCGCCACACGTCACGAATCGCGCCCATGACGTTTCGGGGATCGACGGGACTGAGCCAGTGCTGCAGTGCAGTCATGCTCGTTTCCTTTGCTCGTGCTCACCATGCGCAACTCATCGGTGAAAGCGCGAATTCCCTGCCGATTTTACCGGCAGCCGGGGCCGGATCTGCGGCCCAGCGCGCCGGGCCGCGGTGTGAGACCGCGCACTCACACCTCTAAACGGGAGTGAGGCTGAGCAACACGTCGGGCCCTACGGCGGTCATCCCGTCGAAACGCCAGCGCTGGGCCTGCGCGATGCTGAGCACACCGACGTCGTCGACGGCGGTGATCGGACCGCCGAGCAGGATCGGGGCGACGTAGGCCAGGATCCGGTCGATCACCCCGGCGCGCAGGAACGCCCCGGCCAACGTGGGGCCGCCCTCGACGAATACGTCCGTGCGATCCGCCAGCGCCTTGATGACCTCGTGCGGGTTGTGGGTGCGGATCACCATGGTTCGCGAATCGTCGTTGAGAACCGTTGCATCAGGCGAGATTTCACGTTTCCCGACCACCACCCGCAGGGGCTGGTGGTCGGCGAGACTGCCGTCGGGCAGCCTGGCCGTCAACGCGGGGTCGTCGACGAACACGGTGCCGGTGCCCACGATGATCGCGTCGGCCGTCGCGCGCCTGCGATGCACGTCGGCGCGCGCCGCCTCGCTGGTGATCCATTGACTCGAACCGTCGGCCGCGGCGCTGCGCCCGTCTACGCTCGTCGCGAATTTCCATGTCACGTGCGGCATCCCGGTGCGCTGCTTGTGCAGCCATTCCCGCAGCGGCCCTCCGGTGACGTCGGCGGCGAGCACGCCCGCGCTCACCCGCACCCCGGATTCGGCCAGCCGGGCCGCTCCGCCGGCGGCCACCGGGTCGGGGTCGGCGACCGCGAACGCGACCTCGGCGATGCCGGCATCGAGGAGGGCATCGACGCAGGGCGGGGTGCGGCCGAAATGATTGCACGGCTCCAGCGTCACCACCGCGGTGCCGCCGACCGCCCTCTCCCCCGCCCGCCGCAGCGCCACCACCTCCGCGTGCGGTCCACCCGGCGGCGCCGTCGCACCGACGCCGGCGATCTCACCATCGCGATCCAGGATGACCGCTCCCACGGGGGGATTCGGATACGTCCGGCCCTTGACCCGCTCGGACTGCTCGATGGCCGCGGCCATCGCGGCGTCGAGGTTCACAGCGTCAGGTGTTTGGACGCCGACGCGGCCTGCTTGCGCAGCGAGTGCACCGCCGCCGCGGGGTCCTGCGCGCTGTAGACCGCAGAACCCGCGACGAAGCAGTCGACGCCGGCCTCGGCGGCCGCCTCGATGGTGTCGGCGTTGATGCCGCCGTCGATCTCGATCACGATGGTCAGCTCGCCCGCGTCGACCAACCGCCGCGCGATGCCGACCTTGGGCAGCACCTCGGCGATGAACTTCTGCCCGCCGAAGCCCGGTTCCACCGACATCACCAGCAGGGTGTCGAACTCGCGCAGGATCTCCAGGTACGGCTCCAGCGGCGTGCCGGGCTTGACCGACAGACCCGCCTTGGCGCCGGCGGCACGGATGTCGCGGGCCACCGCGACGGGGTTGTCGGTCGCCTCGGCGTGGATGGTCACGTTGTAGGCGCCCGCCTCGGCATAGGGCGGCGCCCACCGCTCGGGGTTCTCGATCATCAGGTGGCAGTCCATCGGGATGTCGGTGGCCTTGAGCAGCGATTCCACCACCGGCAGACCGAGCGTCAGGTTCGGCACGAAGTGGTTGTCCATCACGTCGACGTGCAGCCAGTCCGCACCTTCCACGGCGGCGGTCTCCTCGGCCAGCCGGGCGAAATCGGCGGCCAGGATCGACGGGGCGATGAGCGGCGACTTCTTGGCTTCTCGGGCGAGCGGTCCAGACATGGGCAACACCTTATCGGTGCTCAGTTCACCCGAAGTGCGGCGGCGAACATCGCGTCGGTGCCGTGCCGGTGCGGCCACAGCTGCACAGACGTCCCGTCTCCGGTGTCGGTGGCGGGCTCGAACAGCTCACGGGTGTCCAACGCCGTCACCGGATGCCTGCGCAGCGCGTCGGCGACCACACCGGCGGTCTCGGCCAGATGCGGCGAGCAGGTCGCGTACAGCACGACGCCGCCCGGTCTGGTCAGCCGGATCGCCGAGGCCAGCAGCTCGCGCTGCAGCTTGGCCAGTGGGGGCACGTCGCCGGGCTGACGGCGCCAGCGCGCCTCGGGTCGGCGGCGCAGGGCACCGAGCCCGGTGCAGGGGGCGTCGACGAGGACCCGGTCGAATCCGGGCGCCAGCCCCGGTTCGCGGCCGTCGACGCGCACGACCTCGACGGGAAGGCCCGCGGTGTTCTGCTCGACCAGGTCGGCGCGCCGGGGCGCGGGCTCCACCGCGGTCACCGTCACCCCCTCGGGCGCGCCGAGCGCGGCCAGCAGCGCGGTCTTGCCACCCGGCCCGGCGCACAGATCCAACCACCGCCCACCGTCGGGGCCGACCAGCGGCGCCAGCGTGAGCGCGCGGGCCACCAGTTGGCTGCCCTCGTCCTGGACCAGCGCTGTGCCCTCGCGGACGGCCGCCAGCTGGCCGGGGTCGCCCTCGCCCAGATAAACGGCGTAGGGCGAGTACCTGCCGACCCCGCCACCCACCTGTTCGGCGAGCTCGGCAGCCGTCAGCGCCCCCGGCCGCGCGACCAGATGAACCTCGGGGCGGGAGTCGTCACTGGCGAGCAGCGCACCGAGCTCACCTGCGCGGGCGCCCAGCGCGTCGGCGAAGGCCTGCGCCACCCACCGCGGGTGGGCGTGCACAAACGCCAGATGCCCGATCGGATCACCGGTAGCCGAGGGCGCGAGTTCCTCGACCCAGGACGCCTCGTCGCGGCGCGCGATGGTGCGCAGCACTCCGTTGACGAATCCTGCTCGGGAGGAATCGAATTCGATGCCGGCCTGGTCGACGGTGGTCGACACCGCGGCGTGGTCGTCGACGCGGGTGCGTAGCAGCTGGTAGCTGCCCAGCCGCAACAGGTCCAGCAGCACCGGATCGATTTTGTCCACCGGGCGGCCGGCGGCGGCGGCGATGACCGCGTCGAGCAGACCGCGCGTGCGGCAGGTGCCATAGGTCAGTTCGGTGGCGAAAGCCGCGTCGCGCCCGGTGATTCCGCGGTCCCGCAGCAACGCGGGCAGTGCCAGGTTGGCGTAGGCGTCCCGCTCGGACACCGCCCGCAGCACGTCGAAAGCCGCCTGGCGGGCGGGGTCGAGACGTTTGCGCTTCACCGGGCCCACCCGTTCTCGTCCAGTCGGGCGCCCCTGGCCCAGTCCGCTGCGTTCATCGGTTTCTTTCCGGGCGGCTGCACGGTGCCCAATAGCACCGCATCCGAACCCGTGCCGACGTGAATGTGCTTTTTGTCCACCCGGATCTCGCCTGGCTCAAGACCTTTGGGTCCGTCGCCGGCGACCGTGACGGGACCGACCTTGATCCGCTGGTCACCGATCATCGTCCAGGCACCCGGATTGGGGGTGACGGAGCGGACGCGCCGGTCGACGACGTGTGCGGGCAGCTCCCAGCGGATCCGGGCGTCGTCGACGGTGACCTTGGGCGCGACGCTCACCCCTTCGGGCGGTTGCGGCACCGCGGTGAGGGTGCCGTCCTCGATGCCGTCCATGGTCGCTTCCAACAGGCCGGCGCCCGACACCGAAAGCCGCTCCAGGAGATCGCCGGCGGTGTCGGTGGGCCGGATCGTCTCGGTCACCACACCGTAGACCGGTCCGGAGTCCAGGCTGCGCTCGATCTGGAACGTCGTCGCCCCGGTCACCTCGTCGCCGGCGGCGAGCGCGGCCTGTACGGGCGCTGCGCCCCGCCACGCCGGCAGCACCGAGAAGTGCAGGTTCACCCAGCCGTGGGCGGGCACCGCGAGCAGAGCGTCCCCCAGCAGCGCGCCGTAGGCGACCACCGCGCAGCAGTCCGGGGACAGTGCGCTCAGTTCGGCGACGAACTCCCCGGAATTCGGGCGGGCGGGCTTGAGCACCGGGATGCCGTGCGCGGCCGCCAGCTGCGCCACCGGCGAGGGCGACGGGCGGCCGCGACGTCCGGCGACCGCGTCCGGGCGGGTCATCACGGCGATCACCTCGTGGCGGTCAGAGTCGATCAACCGTTGCAGTGAGGGCAGGGCGGGCTCCGGGGTGCCGGCGAAGACGAGACGCACCGCGTCAGTCTAGGGACGCTCATCTGGGCGTCTGGTAGTACTCCTTCTCGGCCACCCCTGTCAGCGGCGCGACGAACATCCACGGAATCGTGGTGAGCTGCCGGTTGAGGGTGGCCACGGCGTCGTTGTAGTACTGCCGCGCGAAGGCCAGCTTGTCCTCGGTGTCGGCGAGGTTGCGCTGCAGATCCAGGAAGTTGTTCGACGAGTTCAGCTGCGGGTAGTTCTGGCCCAGCGCCAGCAGCGGCACCAGCGCGGAGTCGAGTTGCTTCTCGGCGGCGCTGCGCTCGGCGATCGACTTGCCGCCGGTGGCCGACGTCAGCGCCGCCCTGGCATCGGTCACGCGGTCGAGGATGCCCTTCTCGTGCGTGGCGAAGGTCTGCACGGTGTGCACCAGACTGGGGATCAGCGAGGCACGCCGGGTCAGTTCGACGTCGATACCCGACAGCGCCTCGGCGACGCGGACGTCAGCCGAGCGGATCCTGTTGTATCCGACCACGAAACCGATCAGCACCAGCACCGCCAGAACCAGAGCCACGATCAGCAGGAATCTCACCACGATCCACCACCTCCTCCGCCGCCGCCACCGCCGCCGCCACCGCTGCTGGAGCTGCCACCGCCCGATGAGGACGAGGATGACGACTGAGAAGCGGTGTAGGCGCCGATCGAGGACGACAGCGCCGATTCGAAACTGTCGAAGTCGGCGCCGCCTCCGCCGCTGATCCCCCGGCTCGTCGATGACGAGGTCGACGTGCCGTACCAGTCCGGTTGCGGCGCAACGGCACCCGTATAGGCCTCGTACTTCTTCGCCCACAGCGCTGCGACCCCGGCCGCGACGGCGAACGGGATGTAGGCGGTGTAGAGATCTTTGCGCGCCGAGAAGTCGAAGCGGGTCTCGGCGGAGTCGGTGGCCAGCATGCGGTGGAAACCGCCCGCCCGGGACCACAATTCACGCCCCGCCGCGGTGCGCCGGGTGCCGACGCCGTCCCGCCACGAGCCCGCCGAGAACAGGAAGAACGCCGCGAACGGCAGCGCCCACATCGTGGCGGGGAATCCCCAGCGGAAGAACCCACAGATCATCAGGACGAACGCGGCCACGTTCGCCGCGCGTAGCCACAATTCCTTCTTGCGCGGCACGAGCAACCCGGACTCGACGGCCCACTTCTCGACCGCCTTGGCCATGTCGGCCTTCGCCTTGTTCAGCTTCTCCCCCGACTTGACCGTCTTCTTGGCGTCGAACTCGGAGCCGGGGTTCAGCACCTTCAGCCTGGAGGCGACCGCGATGCTGACCGGGTCCACGTCGGCCCATTTCCCGGGTTCGGCGATGCCCTTGATCTCCCAGTGCTCGTCGCTGACCTGGCGCAGCGCGACCAGGTTCCGCTCGGCGAGGTAGAACAGCGTGGCCGTCAGACCGTGCTTGGACACGGACTCGGTGCGGATGTACTCGGCCTGCACCGGCCCCAAGCCGGGTGGCGGGGCGTACTGCAGCGGGAATCCGGGCGATCGCTCCAGGACCGAGCGGAACCACAGCAGCGCGAGGATGCCGAACGCCACGGTGAGCCCCACCATCCAGGCCACGCCGTCAACCGACCGGCCCAGCACCCGGTCCCAGGTGTGGGGCCACAGCACTTCGGCCCTCGGCGGCGTCGGCACGTCGACCCCGGCGCGGAGCGTCACCGGGGTCCGCGGCGGCAACGATTCCGCGGTCAACTGGACACGGTTGCCGTCGACGGTCAGTTCGTCACATTCGCGGCCCACCCCGAAGCCGACCGAGCACTGCGCGGTACCGATGTCGCCGGGCAGCGTGACGGTGATGTCGGCACGGTCGATGCGGTTGTTCCAGGCGGGGGCGATGACGTTCCAGTAGAAAACCGACGGTGATGAGTCTGGGCCGCCGGTGGATCCGGCGAACTGCCGGTCCGCACCGGTGCCTCCCGGGTCCAGGACGCCGGGGATGGTGTAGCGGATCTCGAAGACGTGCGTGCCGTCGCTCAGGTAGCGGTCGGGGTCGCCGATCTTGGCCACCCGGAACCGTCCGGCGTCCTCCCACAGCATCTGGTAGGGCACCGGCCGGCCGTCCAGCAGCACCGAGGTGACCTCGGGTTTCTGCCGCACATACGGGCTGTTCGGGTTGGCCACGTCCCAGTACCGGAAGATGCCGTGCCGGGCGGTGGTGTAGAACTCGGTGGTCAGTGTCTCCACCGCGGTCATGTCGCCGGCGTCGTCGACGACCATGTCGACGTCGTAGTCGGCGATCACCACGGGGTCGTCGATCTCCGAGGCGCTCGACCCGCCGTGGAACACCACGGGCCACAGCACCCCGAAGGCGATCAGGATCAGCGGGATCAGCGCTTTGACCAGGCGTCCCACCGACATGGGCATCACCCTATGTGCAACGGGTCGATCTGGACGCGAACCGGCTCCTGGTCGTGGCGCGCGCTCTGCACGGCGGTGGCCCGTCGCAGGGCGGCAGCGAGCGCCAGCCCGTCGTCTCTGGGCACCCGGACCAGCATCCTGTTGACCGGCATGTCGGTGTCCAGCCCCGCGGGTCGGCGGGCTCCCAGCGGCAGGTCGACCGGTCCCAGCACGTCGGCTGTCTGCGGCAGCGCTGCGGCGCCGAGCAGCGCGTTCACCGCCTGCGACGGCCCGTCCACGGCCGCCATGTGCACGGCGGGCGGCAGTCCGACCTCGCCGCGCGAAGCCAACTCCGACTCGGCGTGCCCCACCGGGTCCCACCGGATCAGCGCCTGAACAGTGGGGATCGAGGAGTCCGCGACGACCGCGACCACCCCTCCGTCGGCGCGGCTGCGGACCAGCGCGGCTGCCGCCATCCAGCGGCGCAGGGCGTCCTCGGCGGCCCGCAGATCCTGACGTCCCAACAGCGCCCAGGTGTCGAGCAGCAGCGCGGCCCCGTATCCACCGTCGGCCCGGGGTTCGACGCCGGGTGTCGCGACGACGACAGCGGCCCGCTGCGGCACCGTCGCAACGGCGTCGTCGCCGCCGGAAGTGACGACGGGCGTCCCGGGGAACGCACGGCCCAGTTCCTCGGCAGTGCGGCGGGCGCCCACGACGACAGCGCGCACCGCATCGGATCCGCACCGGGTGCAGCGCAGCGCCGGTTCCTCACGCCCACACCATCGGCACAGCGCACCGGGGGCGTCCCGGCCGGGCAGCGACAGCGGCCCCGTGCAGTGCCTGCACCTGGCGACGCTGCGGCAGCGGGCACAGGCCAATGCGGGCACGTAACCCCGGCGCGGCACCTGCACCAGGACGGGGGCGTCACCGGCGAGTGCCTTGCGCGCCGCGTCCAGGGCCACTGTCGGGAGCCGCGCGGTGCGGGCGGCGGGGTCGCGCTCCTGGGCGTACGCGCTGTCCTCCAACGCGATCACCCTGGGCGAGTGCGCACGGACGGTCTGCCTGGTCGCGGTCAGGTCGTGGGCCCAGCCGCTGTGCACCAACGCGTGTGCTTCAGCGGTGCGCGCATAGCCGCCGATCATCGCCGCGCAGCGCACCTGGTGTGCGCGCAGCATCGCGACCTCCCTGGCGTGCGGGTAGGGTGCGCGCGGTTCGGACAGCGAATCGTCGCCGTCGTCCCACAGCATCACCAGCCCCAGATCGGCGACCGGCGCGAAAACCGCACTGCGCGTACCGATCACGAATCGCGCATCGCCCCGCAGCACTGCCAGCCAGCGCCGGTACCGCTCGGCCGGACCCAGGCCCGCCGACAGCGCCACCACCCTGTCGGCGTCCACGTGCTCGACCGCGGCCGCGTGGAGCGTGTCGATGTCGCGCTGATCGGGGACCACGGCGAGCACCCCGCGCCCGGAATGGACGGTCACCGCACCCGCCTCGGCCAGTCGCTGCGGCCAGGACTCGCCGGGCAGGGCCTGCCACACCGCCCGCGCGGCCCGGCCGTCGCCCAGCGCGGCGATGAACTGCGGTCCGCCGCTGTAGGCCTGCCATGCGGGGGTCTCGACGGTTGCGGGCGTCAGCGGCGCAAGCGGTTCGCGGATCTTCTTCTCGGCGTTGGCGTGCCGGGGCGGCACCGCCAGCCGAAGCACGTCGGGGCGGGTGCCCGCGTACCGGGCGGCCACCGCGTCCACCAGTCGCCGCACGTCATGGGTCAGCACACACTCGGCGGACACCACCTTCTCCAGCCAGCCGAGCTTGCCGACATGGTCGGTGTCCGAACGTCTTTCGAGGATGAAAGCGTCGACGAGGCGGCCGTGGAACCTGACCCGCACCCGCACCCCGGGCTGGGCGTCGTCGGACTGCTCGGCCGACACCAGGTAGTCGAACTCGCGGTCGAGGTGTGGCACCGTGAGCATCGGCAGCACACGCGCCACGGGCTCGTGCTCGGCGGCCTGCCGGGTGATGGTCACACCGCAGGTGTAGCAGACGGGACGGACGCCCGGCCGAACAGCAGCCCCGCGGTGATCAGCAGCAGCGACGTGGCGTAGGCCCACCAGATCGGCACCGCCAGCGCCTCTGATCCGAGCACGAACCTGCTGATGCCGATCATCGCGTCCGACACCGCGAAACACACCGCGCCCAGGGCGGTCCACGGGGTGGGCAGGTCTGCCAGCAGCGCCGTACACACCATGGCGCCCAACACCGCGATGTAGACGGTGACCGGCAGCGCCATCCCCTGCTCGAGCAGTCGCGGCCAGAACCAGACCAGCAAGGCCGCACAGGCCGCCACCACGGCGCCTGCCGCGGCCAGCCGGGGCGGTGACGACACCGCGAGCGGCAGCAGCGCCGCCAGGAAGCACAGGTGCGCGACCAGGAACGCGGCCAGCCCCAGCACGAACGACGGCTCCCACCACGGCATGGCGAGCAGGTAGTCCCCGGCCGCGGAGAACAGCAGCGCACCGACCAGCCATCGGCGCTCCCGGCCGATGCGGTGGGTCAGCGCGGCTCCCGCCAGCAGCACCGCGGCCAACGCCTTGACCGCCGGCTGCAACACGAACTGCCCGGTGAGCTCCGCCCCCGCCGGCAGCCGGGTCGCGGTGATGATCAGGAACACCCCGTAACCGGCCGCCACCACCGCGGCGGCCGTCCACAACGCCCGCCCTCGGAGCCTCGGCGCATCGCGTCGGTCGACTGTCGTCATGCGCCAGAAACTACAGAACGGCTCCGGCCGTCATCAGCAAGAACCCCGGAATCCGGGTCGCACCGGCGTAACGAGGTGTTCTGATAGGTTCGGCAGGCAAATGCCCCTTTCTCTACGCCGCAGGCGGCTGGGCACAGTTCGAGTGGCCGCGCTGGACGTCCAACACAGCCACCGGCGCTCGGCGGTGGTACTCGGCCCGGTCGAAGTGCCGCCGCTCGATACGCTCCGAGCGCGTTTCGCGGCGATGTCAGCCGTGGGCCCGGAGACCCGCATCGGTCTGCGCCCCGCCACGACGAGCACCTGTTGGCACTACGCACCTGATGGTCCCGGACAAGCCGTCACGGCGTCGACCATGCTTGTCCCCGGCGCGAATCCTGTTGCGCTGCTGGCCGAATTACGACAGTTGCCCGACGGTGGCATCAGAGTCCTCGCAAGCGACCACTACCTGGCCATCGACTTCAGCCACGGGCTCGGCGAGATCCCGCTGCTGGACATGCTGGTGGCTGTGCTGTTCGGCTGCGCCGATGCCGCCGACACCGGTCTGTGGGCTCCCTACCGGCACTCGGTCTCGCCTCTGCTCGCCGCCGCGGTGCGCACCGTTGCACTGGGACCACAACGACTGCTGCCGCTGTGGCGGCAGCACCGACGCAACAACACCGGCCCGGTCGAGCCCACCGCGGTGCGCAGCGCCGACATCCACCCGTCTCCCGCGACGCGGGTCGCGCGCATTCCCACCCACACCGTGACCGAGCTACGGCGGCAACGTGATTCGGCTCTGCCCGGGGTGAGCATGTTCGCGCTCTTCACTTGCGCGCTGCACGAGGCATTTTCGGGTGTCGGATTCGACGTCGACCCGACCGTCACGCTGCCGTTCGATGTTCGCCGCTACCTGCCGGACGGGTGGGACACCCTCGCGTCGTTCTCCGCCGGACTGGATTTCACCGTCGACCGCCACGCCGGTCCGCGCGGACTCCACGACGCGATGACGGCGGCCGTCGGGATGGGCCGGCCGGTAGCCAATCTCGCGGTCAGCTCGGTGAAGGCCAGGGCGGCGATGCGGAAGGATCGCCGCACCGAGTGGACGGTCTCCACGCAACCACAGCTGCGGCTACTGCACTCGAGCATCGGCACGGTGCCGCGCGCGGGGTGGTCGTTCAGCGACCCGGAGGAGGCCCGGATCCTCGTCGCCAGCGATCCGGTCGGCCCGTGCGGCGTGACGGTCACGACGGCGACGGTGACGGGGGCATTGTGGATGACGGCCGAGTTCCACGACTCGGTGTTCGATGCTGAACGTGTGGCTGCGGCGCTGAATTCGGTGCCGACGCGGGCACAGTCCTTTCTGCGCAGCACATCCCCCACCTGACTCGCGTCATCCGCTTCTGTCAGCGGTGGTCTGCGCAGGCACGTCCCATTCATGTGCGGTGCGGAACACGACCGTCTCGCCGTCTTCGTAGAACACCGTCCAGTTCGGCGATCGGCGCAGCGCGTCCTTCACGATGTCGACGGCCTCGGGCCGGAAGTCGCCGTAGTAACGCACTGCCTTGGTGGACTGCTCGCTGAAGAGCACGTAGGCCCGGAACGCATCATATTGCGCATAGTCGTCGAGAGTCTTGATGTCTTGCGGCGTCGGGAATTGCGCCTTCAGCTGGGGAAGATCGGGATCCAGACCATCCCACAGGTCATAGCCGATCGTCGCGTCGAAGAACGGATTATGCAGCGTCACTTCGGCATAACTGGCGTTGAGCCGGGTCGGCATACCGCCCAACCGCAGCGTCACCAGCCGGGTCCGCACGTCGGCGCCGTCGGTGATGCGATCCATCAACTCGACCTGTTCCCGCGTTTCGTAGATCATCGGCCACAACGCCACATACCCGTGCAACCCGGCAACCGATGCCGCCGTCAGACCGGCGATCGCCGCGGCTTTGGCCGGCGCGCGCCGCACCCCCGAGGCGACACCGTCCACGGCGGCGATCAACGCGGGGGCGATCAGCAGCGCACAGCCGAGCAATGCGTACATGTAGACCCGAAAGATCGCCTCGCCTCCGTAGCTCTGCCCGAACAGCAGACCAAAGGAACTGAAGGCGAGGATTCCCAGCGCGAACACCGGACGCTTCCGTCGCCAGCGCCAGACGGCACAACCGAAAGCGGTGAGGATCACGACAATCGACAGGCTACGCACCACCGCCGACGTGAAATCCTTGGCGGGCAGCCCCGACGTCAGCACATTGCTCGCAGCATTGTCGATCGGACTTCCACCGGACAACAGCCCGTACGGCAGCACCGCTTCCAGATTGAGCAGCAGATAGCCGAGCGCAATCGCGGCCATCGCGAACGCCACCCACCTCGGTCGGGCACGTTTGAAGCCGCACAGCAGAAACGCGACCCCCACCACCCAGAACGGCGTCAGCTGATGGGTGGGCACCATCGCCGCGAACACCACGATGCCCAGGATCCCGCTCGCCTTGCTGCGCGGAGACGCCAGCAGCAGCCCCAACAGCCCGAAGCCCAGCACCAAAGCCCATGCCTGCGGTGCGAAATAGTCCTGTCCCACCCAGTTGACGACCTCGACGATGAACGCCGCGGCGAGCGCGGTCCGGCGGGACTGACCGACGATCCGGGCCGCGCTGTACACGGTCAACGCGATGAGCACGTGGATGACCGGGGTGAAGTAGTGCGCGGCGGTGATGGCGGGCAGTCCGGTCGTCTCACAGAACCATGCCCAGACCGCGAAGAACGCCGTCCACTGCGCGTAGATGTCGGTGCCGTCGGGCATTATCCGGTCGTGCACCATGAGGTAGTCGACGACCGCCAGATGCTTGTACGTCCAGTCCCACAGCGGGACCTCGGTGGCGGCGACGGTGGTCACCCGCGCGACGATGATCGCTGCTGCGATGGCCGTCGCTGCCGGAAGTAGTTTCCTGTCGCGCACCGCGACCAGGAACGCCCAACTGCACAGCGCGATGGACACCGCCAGCAACGGGCCGCTGCCGGAGAACAGCAGACCGTAGTAGCTGGCGTCCACCCCCGGCAGACCAGGCACCGCGGCCAGCCAGATCGCCACCGCAAGACCGCTCAGCAGCAACGAGAGCTGGCGGCGCACAACGGATCTGTCCTGCATGGCCGGTAGTGGTGCCGCCGATCGCCAGTGCCACCGGTGCGCCATCGCCAGCACACTGGTGCGGTTGCGGTGATACCAGTACGCGCTGCTGCCGGCGACCGCCACCACCTGTGTCCAGAGTATGTCGGGCGGGCTCCACCGGTAGGACCACATCGCGGTGATGGTGACGAGAGTGACGACGGCCATGCCCAGCACCGGCACGCCCGACACCAGCGCCCGGCGCGGAATCCGCACCCACGTCAACACTGCGGCGCCGGGACCGATCAGGATGAACACCACCAGGCTCACCGCGCGCACGGCACTGGGTAGGCCCGTCATCGCAATCACACCCGCCGCCGCACCGACGACGGCGAGATCGGCCATCCGCAGCGGCATCACGGGCAGGCGGCGCGGCGGCACGGGTTCGCCCACCGCGGTAGGGGCGGACCTGGCGGTTGTCGGTTCCATCGTCGCCGTCATCGAAGGACCGTCGACGGCACTCTGCCGGAGATGCTTCTCCTACCGCGCCACAGCGCTTTCGGACCTGCAAGGACCGCCAGCACCTCGGTGCGCCCCACCGATGAAGGCAGGTCGTCGCGAAAATTGGGCAGGCTGCTGGGCATGGCCATGATGGCGCCGTAGTCCGCCCCGGCCCGCAGCGACGAGCGGAACCGCCGGCGGAGCACCCGCATCGCCAGCCGTCGATTCGAATGCTCCATTCCGACCTTGGTCAGCCAGGCACCAAGGCCGACACCATATCCGCGAACCTGACTGAGTAGGGCCTCGTTGTCGCTGCGGTGGCGGTGCCAGACGATCGCCGACGGTTCGGCGGCAATCGTGTCCCCTGCGGTCACCACGCGGAAGAAGAGATCGAGGTCTTCGCCGCCCCGGGCCGCGGTTCCTGCGCCCAATGCCTCGTCGAAACCACCGATTCCCAAGATGCGGTCCCGGTTGACCGCGAAGTTGGCGCCGGCTCCGATCCGGCCCACCTGGAACGGGAACAGCGGCAGATCCTCGGGCGGCTCGGCCATGCTGAACAGCCGGGGGCGCAGTGACCCGGCCCAGGAAACCCGCTGATCGAAATACGCCTGCGCCGGTGTGCGGAGCTCTCCGCTGGGAATCAGACCCGCCACGCAGGTGACGCGCGGCGCCCGGGCGAAGCCGCGAGCCAGCCCGCGCAGCCACTGGCGGTCCACGACCACATCGTCGTCGGTGAAGGCTACGACCGGGTGCGCGGCGTGGCGCAGGCCGGTGTTCCTGGCCGTGGACAGCCCGGGAATCGGCTCGGCAACGCGGCGCACGCGGGCGTCACCAAGTTGCGCGACGACCCCGGCGGTGGCATCAGTTCGCGCGGCGTTGTCCACCACAACCACTTCGAACTCGGGATAGTCGAGCGACAGAATCGATTTCAGCGCATCTGCCAGCTGATCGGGCCTGTCTCGGGTGCAGAGAACCACCGAGATCGGCATCAGTCGCGCCGGCTGACCGGCGTCCAGGTCCTCGGGCAGCGGGCAGGCCGGCAGGCGTATCAGGGCATCGCGGACAGGCACCTCGACGAAGGCGACGGGCTGGCCCTGATGGCGCACCAGAACGCGGGCGTGGTGGTATCCGTCAGCGTGACGCGCGACGAACTCCATGCCGCCGTCGGCGTCGGATGCGCAGTTGTCGAGATCGATCAGTCCGATCCAGCGCGCCTTCGACCACGTCGGCCGGGCCTGTGGCGGCATCGCTGGGTCGAGCACATGGGACAGCTTCACCGCTCCGTCACCCTCACCCAGTCCACCAGCATTCGGGAGGGATTCGGCGTCGTGGCGTCCGGTGGCCCCGGCCAGTTGCCGCCGACGGCAAGGTTCAGCAGCAGGAAGAACGGCGCGTCGAACACCCAGGTGCTTTCCGGAGCCAGATCCGCGGGGGTGACGCTGAACAAGGTCACATCATCGACACCGGTGACGATCCGCCCGGGGGCCTTGTCGACCCAGTAGGTGCGAAACTCGCCGGCGAGCGGGAACGGAACGGGACCTGCTGCCGAAACCTCCTGCCCCCTGGGCGATCCTGCACGGGGAGCGTGCACCCCGGTGTGGTACTCGTCGGCGAGGTTGAGGGTCTCGATGACGTCGATCTCACCGGCGGCGGGCCAACCGACGCGGTCGACGTCGCTGCCCAACAGCCAGAAGGCCGGATGCAGGCCGACACCGGCCGGCAGGGCGATGCGCGCCTCCGCGCGGCCGTTGGTGAGTTCGACGGCTGCCTTGGTGGTGGCCCGGGCCGAGGTGATGTTGCTTCCGTCGGCATCACCGCGCGCGACGATGGCGAGATGACCGGCTCCGTCGAGGCTGACATTGGCGGGGTCGCTGGTGTAGACCTGCCATTCGTTGTTACCCCAGCCCCCGCCGCCGGTGTCGAACCGCCACTGCGCGGAGGGGCGGGCACCCGCGGGACCGTCGAACTCGTCACTGAAGACGACCCGGGGACCAGCCGGCTGTGCCCTGCCGACGGTTTCCGGCAGGGCACAGCCGCACAGGGCGAGCACACACATCACGCCACCGAGACGGCGCAACTGACGCCGCAATGTATTGCTCCTCAACGCACGTCCTCGGCAAGTTCGATCGCTGCGACCTTCTGTGACCGCATGCCGGCTGCGCCCAGGGCGATGACAGCGACCAGGATGCCGTAGATGGCCATTCGCTGCGCGCCACCGGAGCCGAAGATCTGTTGCTCACCAACGAAACTGAGGACGCCGACGATGCTGACGAGACCGCTGAACACAGCGATGCCGCGTCGCTCACCGGACATCTTCGATGTCGAACTCACCGCGATGAGCAGCACGCTGATCGAACCCAACGTCACGAAGGAGGCGGTCGCGGTGAGGTTCCACGCATAGTCCACGTTCTGGGTGATCACACCGGAGCACGCCAGCCCGAGTCCCGCGACCAGCAGCAGGACGGCGTGACTGCGGCCGGTGACACGCTGCGCGACGAAGCCGGCGGCGACGAACGCCACCGCCAGCCCGGTCGCCAGAAGCGCGACGTTCATCGCGCGGTACAGATCGCTGCACGGCCAGTTACCTTCCGGTCCGCAGAAAGCGATTCCAAGCAGGCCCACCCGGTCATCGCGATACGCGTAGTAGCCCCGCCACGAAGCCGACACCACCCACTCGGTCGCGAAATAGATGAGCGGCACCAACGCAACCCAGCCGGTGATCCGACCGTCGTGCAACCAGCTGGCAATCCTCGTCAAGTTGTCATCCCCCGTGTGAAGAGTTCTGGATCAGACCAAGGAGGTATCCCACCGTGGTGACCGTCAAGCCGATCGGCAATGCCAGCATCCGCAAAGGGTGCCGCCGCGCATGCCACATCCCCGACGGCAGGATCCGCGTGGTGTAGGCGCGCTCGCTCTCCAGGGACGAGCGCTGACCACACAGCCGGGTCAGAACGGCTTTGCTCCGTCCTTCGTGGAAACAACGACGCACAAAGTAGGACAACGTGCTTCGCTCCCGTGTCACCGCATGTGACACTGCGAACGCAGTGCGCCGCAGGATTCGGGCCTGCGGGTCGCGCCGGCGCAGCGCGATACCCATCAGCGTCTCCTCGCATCCGGTCGGCAGTGCCCCGATGCGCCCGAGGCGGTCGGAGAAGCCGCCGATCTCGATGAGTTCGGCCCGCCTCACCGCCATTGCCGCACCGATCGGGTTGCGAATCTCGTCACCGTCGGGGGGCAATCCGCGATAGTCGCAACCGACCACCCACCCGAACTCCGGCGGAAACCATGACGGCGCCGAACCGCAGTGCCAGTCCGGATGAACTGCGCCACCGAGCGCTACGACGGTGGGGTCGGCGAAGGCGTTGCGAACGCCGTCGAGAGCGGCGCATCTCAGCATCGCATCGTCGTCGAGAAAGACCACCACGTTTCCGGAAGCCGCGCGCAGGCCGGAGTTTCGCGCGCCCGACAGGCCTCGCCGGTGGGTGTTCGCCATGACGGTCACCCGTTGCCGGTAGCTTGCCGTGAGGTCGTGGAGCAGCAGCTCGTTTCCGTCGACGACGACGATCAGTTCATCGCGATCGTCCAACTGCGCGAGGGCGGCAGTGACCGCAGCGGCCAGGCCGGCACGACGATCGGCCGTGTAGCAGCAGATCACCACGCTGATCGAGATCGCAGTGGTGAGCGGTTCGCTGCCGGGAGGTGCAGACGTCGTCATGGCGACCATCCGGCGCCGACGACGGCGTGCGCCGCCGCGCGATGCTTGCGCTGTTCGCGACGAATGGTACGAAGCACGCGCAACCCGTCGGTGACCGCATTAAGATTGCTGCGACCGTAGATTCGCCTGCCTTCGAAGCTGTTGACCTCACGGATCAACCAGCCGCTGCGGGCGGCGCGAACGTTGATGACCGTCTCGATCTCAAAGCCGTCACCCCACTGCGGCGCAGTCAGGTCGGTGGCGGGGAGGTCCAGGCACTCGAGATTTCGCCGCCAAAACGCGTTGTAGCCGTAGCACAGATCGCTGAATTCGGTACCGAATAAGCAGTTCACCAACCAGTTCAGGCCCAGATTCCCGATCCGGCGGAAGCTGGTGATGTCGTCACTGCCGCCGTCACCGCGAAACCGAGTGCCCTTGGCGAGATCGGCCCCGCCGAGCAACGCGTCGACGAACCGCGGAATCTCTGCGGGATCGGTCGAGCCGTCACCGTCGATCATCACGATGATGTCGCCGGTGGCGGCGCGGAAGCCGCACGCCAGCGCATTCCCCTTGCCCTTTCGAGTCTGCTCGATAACGGTGGCATGAGGCCAGAGTTCACGTGCGACATCGGCGGTGCCGTCACTGGATCCGCCGTCGATGACCACGATTTCGTCGACGGGCGGCATCCGCTCCGCGACGTGCGGCAGATTGCGGGCCTCGTTGCGGGTGGGTAGCACCACGGTGACACTGGCCCGCCGCATCCCCACCGAGGCCACATCGCGTACAGCGCCCGCACCGACAGCCTTCAAAAAGGCATCGATGTTTGCTCTGACGCACGCACCCGAACCTGGCGCAATCTCGGTCACGTAACGAAACTCCTTGATAGATAGCGACTCAACGACGCGATTCGGCTGAACGGATGCCATTTTCAGGCATAGCCACATCAAGCCTGTGAATTAACTGAAAGTCACCATAGCGGGACAGATGAGTAAATTGACGCCTACCTCGCACGGTATGACGAGGCTCACAACTTTGGCTAGCCTAACCACACTTTGTTGGACTTAGTATCGTCTTCGCGTGTACATCGAGCGCCCACACCCCGAGGAACTTCATGCCCATGCCAGGCCACAAGTCGGGCCCCGGCAGCCAGCAAACCGATTGCCAGGCTTCTGAATTGGTTGATGCTACGCAGGCCGGCCGCGACAGCAGCGGTGCGCGCGTACTCGCCAACGGCCGCGCGCTGGGCATCGACATCGTCGCCGTCATGACATCGAGCGCGGCGACGGGCATCCTGGGGTTCGCCTTCTGGACCGCGGCCGCCCGTGGTTACGACACCGCCGAGGTCGGCCGCGCGTCCGCGATCATCTCCTCGGCAACGCTGATCGCGATTCTGGCGAACCTCAGCCTGGGCAGCCTCTACGAGAGATTCCTTCCACTGGCCGGTGCCAGCACCCAACGACTGGTGCGGTCGGGCACCTCGATCGTGATGTGTATTGCGCTGCTCTTCGGAGTGGCGTTTCTGTTCTTCGGACCGCGCGAGGCGCTGTTTCCGGCTGTTCTTGAGCTGACCCTCTTCCCGGTGGCCGTCGTGATACTCGCCGTCTACGCGCTGCAGGACCAGGTCCTCATCGGACTCAGCCGCGCCCGCACGATTGCGATCAAGAACATCGGGCAGTCGGCGGCCAAGCTGATCGCCGTCGTCGCGCTCATCCCGGTCGCCACAGGTGCTGCGATCGTCTGGTCGTGGGTGCTGCCCGCAGCGTTCATCACCGCGACCATCGGGTTCCTGGTGATCAGGCGAGAGTCGCGGCGCCGCACCGGCGCACCCGCACTGCCCGCCCGTCGCGAACTCTTCCACTTCTTCGCCAGTTCGTACGCGATCAACGCCGTCGACGTGACCGTGCCGCTACTGGTGCCGCTCATTGTGGTCGCTCAACTCGGCACCGAGATGAACGCCTACTTCTCGATGTGCTGGCTGGTGGTCAACACACTCGGCGTCCTGGTCGGGGCGACCGCCGCTCCTTTCATCGCCGCAGCATCCACGCCGGGGGCTGACCTTCGTTCGTGCACAAAGCGATTCGTTCTGTTGTGTGGGGGCGCGGCGACGGCCGGGTGCGTGGCGCTGCTGGTCGCCGCACCGTTGCTCCTCGGCATCCTGGGTCCGGGCTACGCCGAAAACGGTACCGTGCTCATCCGCCTGATGGCGCTCACTCTGCCCGCCGTGGGCCTGATGACGATCTTCACCGCACTGGCACGGCTGCAGCGCCGACTGCGCCTGGCGGTGGCCTCGCAGATCGTGCTCGGGATCGTGGTGGTCACCGGGACCATCCTTACGACGCCACGATGGGGCATCGACGGCATCGGTTACACCTATCTCGCCGCCGAGGCGATCTGCACCCTCATTCTGGTCGGCCCCACCGTCGCGCTGTTCCGCAGGGCTGTCGCGACGCCCACCGGACGGACACTGGACGCGCCGGCCCCCGTGGCCGTGAGCAGACCCGACTCATCGCCGTACGGCGAAATCGAATACGACTCGGTCACCCACCGGTTCCACGAGGTGGCCTGCGCGCGCTCACCGCACGTGGCGCTGCGCGCCGGTGAACTGTCGGTCACCTACGGTGAGTTGCACGCCGGCGCCGACCGGTGGACAGCGGCGCTACTGGCGCGCCCCGATTCCGGCGCCGCGGTGGCGCTCGTCGGTGACCTCACCCCGGACACCGCCGCGGTGATCCTCGGCAGTTTCGCCGCGGGCGCCCCGCTGGTGCCGTTGGACACCAGCCTTCCGCGCGACCGCGTGACGCACATCCTCGCGGCGCTCACCGAGCGGGGCCACCGCGTCGGTACCGTCGTTGTCAGCGGCCGCCAGGCGGAACTCGCCGAGCCCGGCGGCACCGGCGCGGTGTGGCCGGCCGAAGGCCCCCCCGCGCCACCGGCAGTCCCGGCTGACAGGCCCGCGCTCGGGCTGCAGAGCGTGACGAGCATCCAGTTCACCTCCGGGTCGTCCGGCGTGCCCAAGGCAGTCCTGCACGTCCACGGCACTTGGCTCAGCGACTGGATACTGCACCGTGACCGGTTCGGCATCGTCGAAGGCAGCGTCGTCGCCCTCTGTATGCCGGTAAGTTTCGCGGCCGGACTCAACGTCCTGATCGGAGCACTACTGTCCGGGGCGGAGATCATCGCCATCGATCCGCGTGACTGCACGCCCGCGGCGGCGATGGAGCGTTTGACCACGGTCGACATCGTGATGTGCACGCCGTCGTTCCTGCAAGCGCTCACCGACAGCGCGGGCGGGCGCATCCTCGATAATGTCAAGCGGATCGTCACCACCGGAGAACCGGTGTACAGCAACGTTCTTCGCCGCGCCCGCCAGTTGGCGCCGGATGCCGTGCTGACGAACTGGGTCGGTTCTTCGGAGACGCTGGGCATCGCCCACTTCGACATCTGGCCCGGTGATGACGTCCCGCCGGCGGTTGTTCCGGCCGGACTCGCTGTCCCGCACAAGCAACTCGACATCGACGACAGCGGACGGCTCACCGTGACCTCGCCGTACCTTGCCGCCGGCTACCTGAATCCGGCCGACGCCAGCACGGTCTTCGTCGAAAACCCGGACGGCAGCCGGACTTTCGTCTCCAACGACCGGGCCCGCTTCACGGAGTCCGGCGATCTGATGGTGGTGGGCCGCATGGACGCGGCGGTCAAGATCCGCGGCTACCTCGTCGAACCCGCCGAGGTCGAGGCGGCTCTGCTCGGATGCCCCGGCATCCGGGAGGCACTCGTCGTCGCCAGGCAGGACCGCGAGACCCCGGTGCTGGCGGCGTACGTGGCTCCCGCACCTGGGACGCGCAGCCCGGCGGTGGCCGACGTTCGCGCGCGACTTCACGGGCAGCTTCCGGCCTGGATGGTGCCGACACACATCGTGATGCTGCCCTCCCTGCCCCGTAACGAACGCGGAAAGGTCGACCGGCCGGCGCTGCCGGAACCCCAGCGCGGGCCGATCGTGGCTCCCGAACCGGGGCTGGAGACCGAGATCGCCACCGTCTGGGCAGAGGTGCTGTGCCTCGACGCCGTCGGACGCGACGAGAACTTCTATGCGCTGGGCGGAGATTCACTGAACGTGCAGCAGGTACTCAGCGCGGTCGGCTCCCGACGTGGCGTGCAGCTGGCGCCTTCCGACCTGGCCGCAGCACCGACGGTAGCCGAGTTCGCCGTGATGGTCGGCGCGCACCGGGACGGCGTGCAGGCGCCACGCTCGCACCGCCCGGCGCCGACGACCGTCCTGCTGCGCGCACCGTCAGACGACACCCGGGAGACGTTGTTCTGCTTCGCGGGTGCGGGAGCCTCCGCGTTGTCTTTCGCGCCGCTCGCCGGCCGGGTCGGCAACGACGTCGCCGTCGTCGCCTTCCAGGCACAGGGCCTGGAGAACCGTGCGTTCCCGGACTGGACGGTCGCGGCGGCGGCCCGCCGCCATCTCGGGGCGCTGCTGGCCCTGCAGAGTGAAGGCCCGTACACATTGATCGGCCATTCGCTGGGCGCGTTCATCGCCACCGAGGTGGCCAACCGGTTGCAGGCGCTCGGTCACCAGGTCGATCTCGTCGCCATGCTGGACCCATTCCTGCCCGCCCGGACCATACGCGCGGCCCGACAGGTCCTCCCGGACGCGACGTCGACCCTGCTCGAGCAGGCACCAGCCGATCGCCGCGTGCTGTGGCGCCGCAGGATCTGGCTGCCGTTTGCGGGCATCGCCGGTCGCACGCCCGCACAGAAGATCGAGCCGATGCGTGAGGTCGGGGTACGTGTCGGACGGCTGCACAAACCGCGTCCGTACGACGGGCGAACCCTTCTGGTGCTCAGCGCATTCAATCGCGATGACGAACGCGTGTGGCCGCAACTGCTCACCGGCGATCTCCAGATCGAGCGGGTCGATTGCGACCACGACTCCGTGATCCGTGATCCGCACGTCGAACGTGTCGTCGAACTGCTTGCGGCAGAACGTGTTCAGCGCTGACCCGGAGCGGGCAGCAGCACATCGCCGATCACACCGTGGTGGTCGGAGCCCGGGATCTCCACTCTTCGGAACGTTGAGGGCGTGACGCCACGGGTGAGGATCCGGTCTATTGCCAACACCGCGGGAACCCAGCTGTCGGCCGGGTAGGTCGCCACGATTCCGGAACCGAGGAATTCGGCGGCATCGACGAGCGATGCACCCTCCCGTGCGCCGGCATGAAGCAGGCTGCGGTACCGCTCGTGATCAAAGGTCGAATTGAAATCCGCACCAACGATCAACGGAAGCGGCTCGGCGGCAAGGGTTGCCGAGATCCGGTCGAGCTCCAAAGCCCAACGCCACGACGGCAGCGGATACGGCGGTTCGGGGTGCAGCGCATAAACTGCGACGGGTTTCGCGCCGGCGACGTTGATCGTGGCCCGCAGATTGTTGTGTTGCAGGTCGGGCAGTTTCGCCTCGTCGGTGAGCGGATAGCGGGAATAGATGCCCTCTCCCCCGCCGCCGCCTTTGGGCATCAGGTAGCTGTACGGCAGGGTCTGCCCGATGCCGGCAGCTGCCAATCGTTCGGCGGCCGGCGCGGTCAGCTCGGCGACCGTGAGCACATCGACACCCTCGCTGCGGGCGCGGCTGACCAGCGCGAGCACGTCAGCCTCGCCGAGCTTGATGTTGGCCTGCAACAAGCGTAGTCGCGCCGACGCAGCGTGGTGGGCCGGCGCCGCGTCGCCGATGTAGAGCGGTAATTCGGCGACCGATCCCGCCCCGACGACGAGCAACGCCGCGAGCGCCCCGTACCGGAGTCGGGCGGACACCAACATGAATACGGCCACCGCGGCCAGCACGATGCACAGTGGGGTGAACGAGGCCAACAGCGTCACGACGGTGCTGACCGGCCCGAAGAAGTGGGCCCCGACACCGACGCCGGACGCGAGCAGGGCGACCAGGCCGGCGGCACCGACCAACGTGCGCACGCGGCCTCGGGACCTGCCGCGCCGAAACAGCGGAACGTCCCCAGAACGGGCCGTCCTCACGACAGCGCAGCTGCGCCGCGCCGGGTCCGGTTCACGCCGACAACGGCAGGCGGGAAGCGTCGGCGCGACCGACCACCGCCCGTGCCGCGCGCAGCGCCGCGCGGGCACGGACCCCTGCCGGCGCAGGCCACTGGACCGGCGCCTCGATGCTCACCGGCACATCCGGCAGGACCCGCAACATGCCCGTCAGGTCGATGCCGCCTTCGCCCGGGAACAGTCGCGCGTTGCGGCCTTGGTATCGAAGTTCGTCGACGGCTGTGGGACGCGGCGAGAGACCGTCGCAGATCTGCACGTAGGAGATCCACTCCGAGGGCAACGCGTGCAGGTCATCCGGCGTTGCCAGTTCACGGTCATAGTGCAGGGCGTCGACCAGAACCCCAGCTCCGTCCTGACATCGCTGCAAGATGGCCGTCGCCTCGGCGAGGTTACGCACCTCGGTCCACGGCATCGGTTCAAGGTTGGGCCGGATTCCGAATTCCGCTGCGATATCGGCAAGTTCGGCGAGGTTGTCGGCCAGCCGGGAATGCTCCCGATCATTGCCGGTCACCAGCGCCTGAGTCGCCCCGAGATAGGCGGCGGTTTCGAGCACACCGCCGAAGTCGCGGCGGACATCGGTGTCGGGCCGCAACCGCAGGACCTCGACGTCGAGCACGAAAAGCCCGGTGTCGTCCAGTCTTCGGCGCGTCTCCCGAATCACCGGCGTCTGCCCGATGGTGGGGCGCACCGGTTCTTCGTCGGTCGCCCGGATCAGCCGGAGCCCGACGCCGTCGTAGCCGGCCTCGGCCGCGCACGCGACCAGTTCCGGCGGACTGAGTTCGAGCACCGTCAACGGGGCCAAAGTGACAGGGCGGGTGCCGCCGATGTCCTCTGCGGCCCGGCGTCGCGTCAATCTCACTGCGAATCCTCGTTTCGTCGACGGTTGTCGGTGGTGTGACGATGGTTGCCATTGTCGAGGAAGTGCCCGAACCGTGGGGCGCTACCCTGCCAGCATGACTGTCAACCCCGCCACACTCGACGCCGTCCTGCAGAAGGTGCTTGAAGCCGTTCCGTTCAAGTTGACCACCGAGGGTGGACCCGAGCCGGCCCGGCAGCGGTTCAAGGAGTTGCCCCGCAACGCGATCCTCCCCGAGGTCGCCGCGCAGGACCTCAGCATCGAAGGGCCCGCGGGTCCGGTCCCGGTGCGCGTCTACCGTCCGCCGTCAGACGAAGCGGCACCGCCCACCGTGGTGTTCATCCACGGTGGCGGGTGGACGGTCGGCGACCTCGACAGCTACGACGGGACGGCACGTCTGCACGCCGCAGGTGCGGGCGCTGTCGTGGTGTCGGTCGACTACCGGCTCGCGCCCGAGCATCCGTATCCGGCCGCCGTCGACGACGTCTGGGCCGCCACCCGGTGGGTGGCGGAGAACGCCGCCGAACTCGGCGCCGACCCGGACAGGCTGGCGGTGGCCGGTGACTCCGCGGGCGGCAACCTCGCCGCCGTGGTCGCCCAGTCCGCCCGCGACGCCGGTATCCCGTTGCGGTTCCAGCTGCTGTGGTATCCGTCGACGACCTTCGACACCTCGCTGCCGTCGTTCGTCGAGAACGCGCAGGCTCCGATCCTGGACCTCGCGGCGTGCAAGGGATTCACCCGGTGGTACATCGGCGAGACCGACCTGTCGGAGCCACCCGTCACGCTGGTGCCTGCACGGGGGAACCTCGCCGGACTGCCGCCGGCCTACATCGCGGTCGCCGGTCACGATCCGCTGCGTGACGACGGTCTGCGTTACGGGGAGCTGCTCACCGCGGCCGGGGTGCCGGTTGAGCTGCACCACGCGGAGTCGCTGGTGCACGGCTACCTCGGCTATGCGGGCATCGTGCCGGCCGCCACCGAGGCCACCGAGCGCGGGCTGGCCGCGCTGCGCGCCGCGCTGGCGTAGAACCGCCGAAGCCGGTGGACGCCGGCCGCTGCGGCGTTATCGTCGTCGGGGAGGTTTCCTGACGATGCATGAAGTTGAAACCGTTATCGTGGGCGCCGGCTTCTCCGGGATCGGTGCCGCCATCGGGCTGGACCGCGTCGGCATGTCCGACTACGTCGTCGTCGAAGCCGGTGACGAGCCCGGCGGCACGTGGTACTGGAACACCTATCCCGGTATCGCGGTGGACATCCCGTCGTTCTCCTATCAGTTCTCGTTCGAGCAGAGCAGCGCCTGGTCACGCACCTACGCGCACGGACACGAGCTCAAGACCTACGCCGAGCACTGCGTCGACAAGTACGGACTGCGACCCAGGATCCGATTTGCGACGACGGTGCGCAGCGCCGATTTCGATGAGGCTCAAGGCATTTGGCGACTCGCGCTGGACACCGCGGACGGGCCGGCCACCCTGAGCGCGCGGTTTCTGGTCAACGCCGGCGGCGTGCTGACCGTGCCGAAGCTGCCCGACATCGCGGGCGTGGACTCCTTCGCCGGTGTGACCATGCACACCGCTCGCTGGGACCACACCCAGGACCTGCGCGGCAAGCGCGTCGCGATCATCGGCACCGGCGCCTCCGCAGTGCAGGTGATCCCGGAGATCGCGCCGATCGTCGAACGGCTCACGGTCTTCCAGCGCACGCCGATCTGGTGTTTCCCGAAGTTCGACGTCCCGCTGTCCAAGACCGCGCAGACGATGATGCGATTGCCGTTCGGCAAGTCGCTGCAGCGTCTGATCAGTCAGGCTTTCGTGGAGTTGACGTTCCCGCTGGCGGCCCAGTACTTCACGGTCAACCCGATGGCCAAGCGGATGGGCGCGGTGGGCAGGGCATATCTGCGTAAGCAGGTCGACGACCCGGTGCTGCGGGACAAGCTCACACCGCGCTACGCCGTCGGCTGCAAACGCCCCGGCTTTCACAACACCTACCTGTCGACGTTCAATCGCGACAACGTCGACCTGGTGACCGAGCCCATCGACAAGATCACCGGATCGGGTGTGTCGACCACCGACGGCAGCCTGCACGAGGTGGACGTGCTGATCCTGGCCACCGGCTTCAAAGTGTTTGCGGCACACGACGGTGACGACTCGGTGGCCACGTTCCCGGTGACCGGCCCCGGCGGACGCTCACTGGCCCGGTTCTGGGACGACAACCGGTTACAGGCCTACGAGGGCGTCAGCGTTCCGGGCTTCCCGAACTTCTTCACCGTGTTCGGGCCGTACGGCTACGTCGGCTCGTCGTACTTCGCGCTGATCGAGGCGCAGACCCGCCACATCGTGCGCTGCCTCGATGCGGCACGGCGGCGGCGCGCCACCCGCGTCGAGGTGCGCCGGGAGGCCAACGACCGCTATTTCGCCGAGATGATGCGCAAGCGGCACCGCCAGATCTTCTGGCAGGACAGCTGCCAACTCTCCAACAGTTACTACTTCGACCAGCACGGCGACGTGCCGCTGCGGCCGGCCAGCACACCGGAGGCGTACTGGCGCAGCCGCCGCTTCCCGATCGACGACTACGAATTCAGCTGCTAGACGGCGGCCTTGAGGTCGTCGACCTTGTCGAGCTGCTCCCACGGCAGTTCGATGTCGGTGCGGCCGAAGTGGCCGTACGCCGCCGTCGGCGCGTAGATCGGACGGAGCAGATCCAGGTCGCGGACGATCGCGCCGGGGCGCAGGTCGAACACCTCGCCGATGGCCTTCTGGATCTTGACCGGATCCACGGTCTCCGAACCGAACGTCTCGACGAACAGCCCGACGGGCGCAGCCTTGCCGATCGCGTAGGCGACCTGGACCTCGACGCGCTGGGCCAGGCCGGCGGCGACGACGTTCTTGGCCACCCAGCGCATCGCGTACGCGGCCGAGCGGTCCACCTTGGACGGATCCTTGCCGGAGAAGGCGCCGCCGCCGTGACGGGCCCAGCCGCCGTAGGTGTCGACGATGATCTTGCGGCCGGTGAGACCGGCGTCGCCCATCGGCCCGCCCAACACGAACTTGCCGGTCGGATTGACCAGGATCCGCGGCGCGGAGGTGTCCAGCGTGTCATGCCCGAGCTCGGTGAGCACCGCGTCGATGACGTGCTGCTTGATCTCCGGGGCCAGCTGGCTCTCCAGGTCGATACCGTCCGCGTGCTGCGTGGAGAGCACCACGGTGTCCAGCCGCACCGGCGTGGTGCCGTCGTACTGCACGGTGACCTGCGTCTTGCCGTCCGGGCGCAGATAGTCCAGGGTGCCGTTCTTGCGCACCTCGGTCAGCTTGCGCGACAACCGGTGCGCCAGCGCGATCGGCAGCGGCATCAGCTCGGGGGTGTCGGCGATCGCATAGCCGAACATCAGCCCCTGATCGCCCGCACCCTGCGAGTCCAGCGGGTCGGCCGCCCCCTCGACGCGGGTCTCGTGCGCGGTGTCGACACCCTGCGCGATGTCGGGCGACTGCTTGCCGATGCCGATGTTCACCCCGCAGGTGAGGCCGTCGAAGCCCTTGTCGGAATGGTCGTAGCCGATCTCCAGGATCCGCTCGCGGACGGTGTTGGTGATGTCGGCGAACGCAGCCTTGGCCGTCGTCGTCACCTCGCCGACGACGTGCACCTGTCCCGTCGTCACCAGCGTCTCCACCGCGACGCGGGACTTCGGATCGTCGGCGAGCAGCGCGTCGAGTACCGAGTCGCTGATGGCGTCACAGATCTTGTCGGGGTGCCCCTCGGTCACCGACTCACTGGTAAACAGCCGAGCATCACTCACGTCCGATTCCTTCCACTCAAGCGAACCTGAGATAGTTAGTCAGTCAACTTATACCGCGAACGGCCACACCGGTGCGGGCGCCCCCAAGCACCCAAGCGTGTCCCCCCGCTGCGCGCAACCCTTACGCGCACGTGCGAAGGAAGGCCGCGATCGCGTCCACAATACGGCTCGCGATCACGGTCTTCGATCCGTGCTCCAGTGCCGACTCCGTTCCGTCGGCCGAGAGCAGCCAGCCGTCGTTGTGGTCGACCTCGAAGGCGCGGTTCTCGCCGACCGCGTTGACGACCAGCAGATCGCATCCCTTGCGCCTGAGTTTGGCGCGCGCGTGGAACAGCACGTCGCCGTTCGCGTCGCCCGTCTCGGCGGCGAAACCGACGATGGCCTGCATGTTCGGCAGCTGCCCGTCGGCCCGGGCACGGACCGCGCCGGCCAGCACATCGTCGTTACGGACCAGTTCGATGGTGGGCTCGCCCTCGCCCGCGGGACCCTTCTTGATCTTGTTGACAGCTGGATGAGCGGGCCGGAAATCGGCCACTGCCGCCGCCATCACCAGGACATTCGCGTCGGGCGCGTGTTTGGACACCGCGTCACGCAACTGGGCGGCCGAACCCACGTGGGTCACGTGCACGCCCGCCGGGTCGATCAGACCGGAGGTGTTTCCCGCGATCAGCGTCACGTCCGCGCCGCGCTGGGCCATCACCCGGGCCATCGCATAGCCCTGCTT
Organism: Mycolicibacterium austroafricanum; assembly: GCF_000612725.1. Classification (GTDB taxonomy): domain Bacteria; phylum Actinomycetota; class Actinomycetes; order Mycobacteriales; family Mycobacteriaceae; genus Mycobacterium; species Mycobacterium austroafricanum. Next base: position 119,956 of record NZ_HG964459.1, on the reverse strand, counting down.
GCCGGAGCTGCGGTTGCCGATGAAGCGCACGGGGTCGATCGGTTCGCGGGTACCACCCGCGGTCACCAGCACCTTGACCCCGGCCAGGTCGTAGGGCAGCGCGTCGTTGCGCGCGAGGAGCAGTTGCGCCAGCGTGGTGATCTCTTCGGCCTCGGGCAGCCGGCCGGGACCGGTGTCGGCGCCCGTGAGCCGTCCGGACGCGGGCTCCATCACGATCGACCCGCGCCGCCGCAGTGTGGCCACGTTGTCGCAGGTCGCCGGGTGCAGCCACATCTCGGTGTGCATCGCCGGTGCGTAGAGCACCGGGCACCGCGCGGTCAGAAGGGTGGCGGTGAGCAGGTCGTCGGCGCGGCCGATGGTGGCGCGGGCCAGCAGGTCCGCGGTCGCCGGGGCCACCACTACCAGATCGGCGGCCTGGCCGATCCGGACGTGCGGCACCTCGTGGACCTCGGCGAATACCCCGGTGTGAACCGGGTTCCCGGAGAGCGCCTCGAACGTCGCTGCGCCGACGAACTTCAGCGCGGATTCGGTCGGGACGACGCGGACGGAGTGACCGGCCTCGGTGAGCTGACGGACGACCGTGGCCGCCTTGTAGGCGGCGATGCCACCGGCGACGCCGACGATGATCCGCTTGCGCTCCACGTCAGCGGCCGCCTCGGCTACTCGCCCTCGGTGTGTTCGAGAAGGTCGCCGTGGATCTCGCGCATCGCGATCGACAGCGGCTTTTCCTGCAGGCCGGGCTCGACGAGCGGTCCGACGTACTCGAGGATGCCGTCACCGAGCTGGTTGTAGTAGTCGTTGATCTGGCGAGCCCGCTTGGCGGCGTAGATCACCAGCGCATACTTGCTCGACGCGCGGTCCAGCAACTCGTCGATGGGCGGGTTGGTGATGCCCAACGGCGTGTCGTAGGCGCTGGCGGCGGACGGGTCGATGTCCACGGCGGCCAGCCGCGTGTCGGCGTGCGGGGTGCTCACGTAGAAGTTCTCCTGGCAGGTCTGAAAAGCAGTTTTGTGGATTAGTGCGGCGGCGATCAGGACTGATCGTGCTGTACCGGCGTGTGGGCCACCAGCAAGGATACCAATTCCGCGCAGGCAGACTCCAATTGACCGTTGACGACGACCTCGTCGAAGTCTCCCTGGGCCGCCAGCTCGTCCCTCGCGGTCTGCAACCGGCGCGCGATCACGTCGGGCGTCTCGGTGCCGCGGCCCACGAGCCGGCTCTCCAGCACCTCCCAGCTGGGCGGGGCCAGAAAAACCGTGGTGGCCTCGGGCATCGCCTTCTTGACCGCCCGCGCGCCGGCGAGGTCGACCTCGATCAGAACGGGGTGGCCGGCCGCGGCCGCCGCCCGCACAGGCGCCGCCGGGGTCCCCGAACGGTGCAGACCGCCGTGGATCTCTGCCCATTCGAGGAGGGCGCCTTCGTCGATGAGCTGCTGAAACTGCTCTGCCGTCACGAAGAAGTAGTCCACGCCGTCGACTTCTCCGGGACGCGGCGCGCGCGTGGTCACCGACACGCTGAAGAACAGGTCCTCGACACGCTCGCGCAGGCACCGGACAACGGTGGACTTCCCGACGGCAGACGGGCCGGACAGCACCAGGACCGCGGCCCCGGTAGCGCTGTCCGGCCCTCCGCCTTCGTTCACTGACCTCCCTTTACGAGAAGTCGAACTTTTCCAGCAGAGCCTTGCGCTGACGATCGCCCAGGCCGCGCAGCCGGCGCGTCGGGGCGATTTCGAGCTCGGTCATGATCTCCTGCGCCTTGACCTTGCCCACCTTCGGCAACGCCTCCAGCAGCGCGGAAACCTTCATCTTGCCCAAGACCTCGTCGGTCTCGGCGTCCTTCAGCACCTGCTTGAGGTTGGTGCCGCCGCGCTTGAGCCGGTCTTTGAGCTCAGCTCGTGCTCGACGTGCGGCAGCAGCCTTCTCCAACGCTGCCGCGCGCTGTTCGTCGGTCAACTGGGGAAGGGCCACGGGTTCCTCCGTCTCTCACCATCAACTGATTTGTCTCGGCCGGTAGTGGCGGAACCAGAACCAGCCAGCGTGGACGACCGTACCCACGCAGGCTGACGAAAGCTAACCCCACCCCCGGCTTGTCGCGTCAAAAGCCCAGCGTGTAGGGCGGCCCCGCGCACCCGCGCGGGTCGCGGGAGCACCGCAGCGACGTACCCTCCGCAGCCCGTAGATCAACTAAACAGCCTGCATAACAGGGGTATCGGTGCACTCGGCGGGTTTGCCGGCGGTGGTCGGAGCCGCCGGCAGCCGGGACGGCGGTCGCCGCGACGCGAAAATCTGAGAATTTTCGCTGGTCATCGCGCGTCGGGCGTGTCGCGGTGCAGTGCTCGACCTCGACGGGTCAGGGATTCTCGCCCAGGTAGGCGACGGCGTCGCGCATCCGCTCGGCGGCCGCACGCAGGGCTGCGACGTCGGGACCCGCCCGCAGCACCTCCCGGGAGACAGCGGGCAACAACTGGCCGCGCCGCGCCCCTCCCAGGCCCGCCAGGGCCTCGGGGCGGCCGCCCTGGGCCCCGACCCCCGGCACCAGTACCGGGCCGTTGAGGGCGCTGACATCGGGCGGCGCGCTCAGTGTCGCACCGACGACCACGCCGACAGAGCCGCGCGCTGCGCCCGCGTTGACCTCGGCGGCGGCGTCCACGATCGCTTGGGCGACGGTGCGTCCCGGTATCGCACCCGGCGCGACGGCGCACTGCACCGAGGCACCCTCGGGGTTGGACGTCGCGGCCAGCACGAAAACGCCACGGTCGTGCTCGCGCGCGGTGTCCAGCAGCGGCTGCAGCGAGCCGAACCCCAGATACGGCGAGGCCGTCACCGCGTCGGCGGCCAGCGGCGAGTCGCCGGCCCAGGCGGACGCGTAGGCGGCCATGGTGGAGCCGATGTCGCCGCGCTTGGCATCGGCGAGCACCAGCACGCCCGACTCGCGCAGAGCCGCGATCGTGCGTTCCAGCACCGCGTAGCCCGCCGATCCGTACGCCTCGAAGAACGCCACCTGCGGCTTGACCACCGCGAAGCCCGCGAACGCGGCCACACAGATGTCGCTGAACCCGGCCAGGCCCGCGGCGTCGGTGCCCAGCCCCCAGGCGCGCAGCAACTCGGGATGCGGGTCGATGCCCAGGCACAGCGGGCCGCGTCGCGCCGTCGCGCCTGCGAGGCGGTCACCGAACCCGCTCACGCTCAGGACCCCAGCGCGCTGTGGAGTTCCTGCAGCGACCTGACCCCGATGTCGCCGCGGATACCGGCCTCGATGCCCTGGACGGCCGCCGACGCGCCCTGCACCGTCGTCACACAGGGGATGTTCATCGACACCGCGGCCGAACGGATCTCGTATCCGTCGATGCGCGGCCCGGAATTGCCGTACGGGGTGTTGATCACCATGTCGACGTGCCCGGCCTTGATGGCGTCGACGGCAGACATCTGCGGAAGCCCTTCGCTGAACTCCTGGAAGTGCTTGCGCACCTCCTCGCACGGAATTCCGTTGCGGCGCAACATCTCTGCGGTGCCCTCGGTGGCCAGCACCCGGAAGCCCAGGTCGGCGAGGCGCTTGACCGGGAACACCAGCGAGCGTTTGTCCCGGTTGGCCACAGACACGAACACCGTGCCCTGGGCCGGCAGCGAGCCGTAGGCGGCGGTTTGGCTCTTGGCGAACGCGCTGCCGAAGTCGGCGGCGATGCCCATCACCTCGCCGGTGGACTTCATCTCCGGCCCGAGCAGCGAATCGATCTGGGATCCGTCGGCCTTGCGGAACCGGTGGAAGGGCAGCACGGCCTCCTTCACCGCCACCGGGGCGTTGCGCGCGGTCACGGCCCCGTCCCCGGTGGACGCCAGCACGCCTTCCTCCCTGAGCTGGGCGATGGTGGCGCCGAGCATGATCCGCGCGCACGCCTTGGCCAGCGGGACCGCGGTGGCCTTGGAGACAAAGGGCACGGTGCGGCTCGCCCTCGGGTTGGCCTCCAGCACGTAGAGGACATCGTCCTTGAGCGCGTACTGCACGTTGAGCAGGCCGACGACGCCGATGCCGAACGCGATCGCCTCGGTGGCGCGCCGCACGGCCTCGATGTCGCTGCGCCCCAACGTCACCGGCGGCAACGCACACGCCGAGTCCCCGGAGTGGATACCGGCCTCCTCGATGTGCTCCATCACGCCGCCGATGTACACCTCGGTGCCGTCGCAGAGCGCGTCCACGTCGATCTCGATCGCGTCTTCGAGGAACCGGTCCACCAGAACCGGGTGTTCCGGCGAGAGCTCGGTGGCCCTGGTGATGTAGCCCTCAAGGGTCTCCTCGTCGTAGACGATCTCCATGCCGCGGCCGCCGAGCACGTAGGACGGCCGCACCAGCACCGGGTAGCCGATCTCGGCGGCGATCCGACGGGCCTGGTCGAAGCTGGTGGCCACGCCGAACCGCGGCGCGGGCAGCCCAGCCCGGCGCAGCACCTCACCGAACTCGCCACGGTCCTCGGCCAGGTCGATGGCCTCGGGCAGGGTGCCCACGATCGGCACGCCCGCCTTCTCCAGCCGCTCGGCGAGCCCGAGCGGGGTCTGCCCGCCGAGCTGCACGATCACCCCGACCACGCCGGGACCGCCCTCCCCGGAGGCCTGCTCGGCGTAGTAGATCTCCAGCACGTCCTCGAACGTCAACGGTTCGAAGTACAGCCGGTCGGCGGTGTCGTAGTCGGTGGACACCGTCTCCGGGTTGCAGTTGATCATGACGGTCTCGAAGCCCGCCTCGGTCAGCGTGGTCGCGGCGTGCACGCAGCTGTAGTCGAACTCGATGCCCTGACCGATGCGGTTGGGACCCGAGCCCAGGATGAGCACCTTGGGTCGTTCGGCCTGGGGCGCGACCTCGGTCTCGGCGGACGGATCCAGCTCGTAGCTGCTGTAGTGGTACGGCGTCCTGGCCTCGAACTCGGCGGCGCAGGTGTCCACCGTCTTGAAGACCGGATGGATGCCGAGCCGTTGCCGCAGCACGCGCACCCCCATCTCCCCTGCCAGTTCCGGACGCAGCGCGGCGATCTGGCGGTCCGAGAGCCCGTTGTGCTTGCTGCGGCGCAGCAGTTCCTCTCCCAGCACCGGTGCGTCGATCAGCTCGGCGCGCAGTGCCACCAGTCTGCCGATCTGTTCGACGAACCACGGGTCCACACCGGAGGCCACGGCGACCTGTTCGACGGTCGCCCCGAGACGCAGCGCGTACTCGATGTCGTAGAGCCGTCCGTCGGTGGCGGTGTGCAGGCGCGTCAGCACCTCGTCGACGCTGCCCTCGGGATCGGGCCCGGTCCAGAAGCCCGCCCGGCCGGTCTCCAGCGACCGCATCACCTTGCCGAGCGCCTCGATGAAGTTGCGGCCCAACGACATCGCCTCGCCCACCGACTTCATCGTGGTGGTCAGCGTGCCGTCGGCGCCGGGGAACTTCTCGAACGCGAACCGCGGGGCCTTGACCACCACGTAGTCCAGCGTCGGCTCGAAGCAGGCCGGCGTCTCCTTGGTGATGTCGTTGACGATCTCGTCGAGGGTGTAGCCGATCGCCAGTTTCGCGGCGATCTTGGCGATCGGGAAGCCGGTGGCCTTCGACGCCAGCGCCGAGGACCGCGACACACGCGGGTTCATCTCGATGACGATGAGCCGGCCGTCCTTCGGGTTCACCGCGAACTGGATGTTGCAGCCGCCGGTGTCCACCCCGACTTCGCGCAGGATCTCGATGCCGAGCGTGCGCATCGTCTGGTATTCGCGGTCGGTCAGGGTCATCGCCGGCGCGACGGTGACCGAGTCTCCGGTGTGCACACCCATCGGGTCGAAGTTCTCGATCGAGCACACCACCACGACGTTGTCGTGACCGTCGCGCATCAGCTCGAGCTCGTACTCCTTCCATCCGTAGATGGACTCCTCGATGAGCACGTTCGCCGACGGGGATGCCGCCAGACCGTCGCCGGCCATCCGCTCGACATCCTCGGCCGAGTACGCCATGCCCGAGCCGAGTCCGCCCATCGTGAAGCTGGGTCGCACCACCACGGGCAGGCCGAGGTCCGCGACGGTGTCACGCACCTCGTCCATCGTGAAACAGACTCGGCTGCGGGCGGACTCGCCGCCGACCTTGGTGACGATGTCCTTGAACTTCTGCCGGTCCTCGCCGCGCTGGATGGCTTCGAAGTCGGCGCCGATCAGCTCGACCCCGTACCTTTCCAGGGCGCCGTTCTCGGACAGCTTCACCGCGGTGTTGAGCGCGGTCTGGCCGCCGAGGGTGGCCAGCAGTGCGTCGATCTTGTTGCCGCGTTCGGCCTGCTGGGCGATGACCTTCTCGACGAACTCCGCGGTGATCGGCTCCACGTAGGTGTGGTCGGCGTACTCGGGATCGGTCATGATCGTGGCCGGGTTGGAGTTGATCAGCGTGACCTGCAGGCCCTCGGCCCGCAGCACCCGGCACGCCTGCGTGCCGGAGTAATCGAACTCGGCGGCCTGACCGATCAGGATCGGGCCGGACCCGATCACCAGCACGTGGTTGAGGTCTGGACGACGTGGCATCTGTTACTTCTCTCCCTCTGCGCGAGCGTGCGTGTCTCCCTCTGCGCGAGCGTGCGTGTCTGCACGCGACACGCCGCGAGATTTCATACAAAAGCGCACACTCGCGCCCGACGACAGTGCTGTCCCTGTCACTTGTTCTCCCCCGCCATCAAGTCGATGAACTGGTCGAACAGGTACTCGGCGTCATGCGGGCCTGCGGCCGCCTCCGGGTGGTATTGCACCGAGAAGGCACGCCCACTCTTCAACCGCACCCCTTCCACCACACCGTCATTGGCGCAGGTGTGGCTGACTTCGGCGTCGCCGAAGGGCGTGTCGAACGTCTGTCCGGCTTCACCTTCCAGCGCGAAGCCGTGGTTCTGGGCGGTGATCGCGACACGGCCGGTGGCGTGGTCGATCACCGGGATGTTGATGCCCCGGTGGCCGAACACCATCTTGTAGGTGGACAGGCCCAGCGCCCGGCCCAGGATCTGGTTGCCGAAGCAGATGCCGAACAGCGGGATCCCGGCGCCGAGCACCTCGCGGGTGACCGCCACGATGTGGTCGGCGGTCGCCGGGTCACCCGGCCCGTTGGACAGGAACACTCCGTCCGGCCTGAGGTCGGCGATCTGCGCGAAGGTCGCCGAGGACGGCAGCACCACACTGCGAACTCCGCGGCGGGCGAAGTTGCGCGGGGTGTTGGTCTTGATGCCCAGATCCAGCGCGGCGACCGTGAACCGTTGCGGCCCTTCGGGTTCCACCACATAGCCGGCGTCCGTGCTGACCTCGCCGGCCAGATCGGCGCCGAGCATCGGCTTCTGCCCGCGGACCCGGGCCACCAGTTCGTCGACCGGCGCGTCGGCCGCCGCGCCGCTGAACACCCCGGCCTTCATCGAGCCGCGGCTGCGCAGATGACGCACCACCGCGCGGGTGTCGATGCCGGCGATTCCGACGATGCTCTGGCGCTGCAGTTCGTCGTCGAGCGTCCCGGTGGCGCGCCAGTTCGATGCCCGCGGCGACGGGTCGCGGACCGCGTAGCCGGCCACCCAGATCTTGTCCCCGCGGCTCTCGCTGTCATCGAGGTTCCAGCCGGTGTTGCCGATCTGGGGTGCGGTCGCGACGACGATCTGGCGGTGGTAGCTGGGATCGGTCAGGGTCTCCTGATAACCCGACATCGCGGTCGAGAACACGGCCTCACCCAATGTCTCCCCGACCGCGCCGAAGGTCGTGCCGGTGAAGATACGGCCGTCCTCCAGGACCAGTAGGGCTTTCTGTGTGGTCATGCGGCCTCCTCGGGGAGCCATCTCACGTAGTCACGGCGGTCGTCGGCGCGGAATCCGGTGTCGATCTCAGTGCCCGACGGCAGCCGCCAGCGGATCGCCAGGATGCCCTCATGGGTGAGGGCCTTGCCGGCGAGATTCTTCTCGGTGCGGATTTCGGCGATGGCGTCGTCGGGTATCCAGATCGGCCCGGCGCCGGTGCGCTGCAACATGATTCCTTCGGGGTAGCGGGTGAGGACGGCCTTGGCGCGGAAGCCGAGGTCGCCGGCGGCGACCCGGTCGTTCCAGTGCGGCACCAGCGTGCTGCCGACGTAGAGACCTTTGGTGGCGGGGACGAGCGCAGGGCCGACGGTGTCGGGCAGCGGCGGCAGGGCTCCGATGATCTTGGCCTGACGTTCCACCCGCCGGCGCCAACCGCGCATCATCGCCTGGATCAGCACTGCGATCAGCACCGCCAGGATAGCGGCCATCACCAGGGAGGCGACCAGCGTCGGGGTGTTCACGCGCCGACCTTCCCGTCACGCGCGGTGACCTTGCCCCGCAGCAACGTCGCGGTGACCACGGCGGGCAGTTCCATGTCCTCATACGGTGTGTTGTCCGACCGGCTGGCCAGCTCCGGACCCTTCACCGTCCACCGTGCCGCGGGGTCGACGACGGTGAGGTTAGCCGGCTCCCCGACCTCCAGCGGCCTGCCCTGGTCCGGCAGCCCGACGATCCGCGCGGGCGCCTCGCTCATCACCCGCGCCACGTCGCGCCAGGTCAGCAGGCCGGGGTTGACCAGGGTTTCGACGACCACCGACAACGCGGTCTGCAACCCCAGCATGCCGGGCCGGGCGTTGGCGAATTCACAGCACTTCTCGTGCGCGCCGTGCGGTGCGTGATCAGTGGCCACGCAGTCGATCACACCGTCGGCGAGGGCCCGCCGCAGCGCGACCGCGTCGCTGACCTCACGCAGCGGGGGGTTCACCCGGTTGACACCGTCATAGGTGTCCAGCCGCGAGTCGTCGAGCAGCAGATGGTGCGGGGTGACCTCGGCGGTGATCGAGATACCTTGGCTTTTAGCCCATTTGAGTAACTCGACGGTGCCTGCCGTCGAGGCGTGGCAGATGTGCACGCGAGCCCCGGCATCGCGGGCCAGCAGTGCGTCACGGGCGACGATCGACTCCTCGGCCGCCCTCGGCCAGCCGGCCAGTCCCAGTCGGGCGGCGTTGGGGCCCTCGTGGGCGACCGCACCGACGGTCAGGCGCGGCTCCTCGGCGTGCTGGGCGATCAGCACACCCAGGCCGGAGGCGTACTCCAGCGCGCGGCGCATGACCAGCGGGTCGTCCACGCACACGCCGTCGTCGGAGAACATCCGGACCTGTCCGGCACCGGCGGCCATCAGGCCCATCTCGGTGAGCTGCTTGCCATCCAGGCCGACGGTCACCGCACCGACGGGATGCACGTCGACCAGACCGACCTGCTGACCGCGGTGCCACACATGGTCGGTGACCACCGCCGAATCGGCGACCGGGTCGGTGTTGGCCATCGCGAAAACGGCGGTGTAGCCGCCGAGAGCCGCTGCCGCCGAGCCGGTTTCGATGTCCTCGGCATATTCTCGGCCGGGCTCGCGAAGGTGGGTGTGCAGGTCGACGAAGCCGGGCAGCAGGATCTTGCCTTCGCAGTCGATGCTGTCGGCGTCTGTCGGCGCGGTGAGCCGCTCGCCGATCTCGGCGATCTGTCCGTCGCGCACCAGCACGTCGACCGGGTCGCCCTCACCGTAGAGACGGACCGACTTCAACACGATCGGCGGGCAGGAGCGCAGCGACTCTGGGCTGGATGATGTCATGCGCTGATCGCCTCCTGCTCGGATCCGACGAGCAGGTGGAACAGCACCGCCATCCGGACGTGAACACCGTTGGAAACCTGTTGCAGCACCGCCGATTGCGACGAATCCGCCACCGAGTACGCGATCTCCATCCCGCGCAACATCGGTCCCGGGTGCAGCACCACGGCGTGCTCGGCGAGCCGTGACTGACGCTTCTCGGACAACCCGTAGCGCACCGAGTACTCCCGCGAGGACGGGAAGAAGCCGCCGTTCATGCGTTCGGCCTGCACCCGCAGCATCAGCACCGCGTCAGCGAGCGGCAGCTCCGCGTCGATGTCCTGGGACACGGTCACCGGCCAGTCCGCGACACCCACCGGCAGCAGAGTCGGCGGGGCGACGAGCACGACTTCCGCGCCGAGCGTGTGCAGCAGCGCCACATTGGAGCGGGCGACGCGGCTGTGCAGTACGTCGCCCACGATGACGACGCGCTTGCCCTCGACGGAGCCCAGCCGCTGCCGGATGGTCAGCGCGTCCAGGAGCGCCTGGGTGGGGTGTTCGTGGGTGCCGTCCCCGGCATTGATGATCGACGGACCGCCGTGCTCGTCGAGCGTCCATGCCGCCAACTGCTGGGCCGCACCCGATGCGGGGTGACGGATGATCAGCGCGTCGGCACCTGCGGCGCGCAGGGTCAGCGCGGTGTCGCGCAGCGATTCCCCTTTGGCCACAGAGGATCCCGACGAGCTGACGTTGATCACGTCGGCACTCATCCACTTGCCTGCCACCTCGAACGACACCCGGGTGCGGGTGGAGTTCTCGTAGAACATCGTGATGATGGTGCGACCGCGAAGCGTGGGCAGCTTCTTGACCTCGCGGCCCACCAACGCCTCGCGGAACCGGTCGGCGTTGTCGAGGATCGCGGTGGCATCTTCGCGGCTGAGATCGGCCGCGGTCAACAGGTGCTTCACCGGGCAGGCCCTCCATACGGTGCGATGCGGACGCCGTCGTGTCCGTCGTCTTCGGTGAGACGGACCTTGACGTTCTCGGCCCGCGACGTCGGGACGTTCTTACCGACGTAGTCGGCGCGGATCGGCAGCTCGCGGTGACCACGGTCGACGAGCACCGCCAGCTGCACGGACTTGGGTCTTCCGAGGTCTCGCAGCGCGTCGAGCGCCGAGCGCACGGACCGGCCGGAGTAGAGGACGTCGTCGACGAGCACGACGAGCGCCCCGTCGATGCCGCCCTCGGGGATCGAGGTGGCCGCCAGTGCGCGCGGCGGCTTGGTCATCAGGTCGTCGCGGTAGAGCGTGATGTCGAGCGCACCGTGGGCGACCTCGACACCGCTGAACTCGGCGATGTTGCGCGCGAGGCGGGTGGCCAGCGTCACGCCGCGGGTCGGGATGCCGAGCAGGATGACGCGCGGGCCGTCCGGGCCGTCGAGCGCGGTCTTCTCGATGATCTGGTGGGCGATACGGGCAATCGTGCGGCTGACGTCCGCTGCGGACATCAGCTCCCGGTCGGGACCGGTCTGGTCGGGTGCGCCCACGAGTGAGCCGGACCTCCTTCTCCGCCTCACGGGACGGATCGTTAAAGGATGTCGGAAACTGCGGCGAGCTTAGCAGGTGTCAAGGAGTGCCTGCGCATCCCGTTTCACTCCGACCGATCAGGTTCTGGCCACTGCAGGTAGCCTCGGCCGGATGAATCTGGACCGCAACAAGGCATCCATCGCCGAGGCGATCGACGCCGGACTGCTGGCGGGGGCCGTCACGCTGGTCTGGCAGGCCGGCGAGGTGCGGCAGGTCAACGAGCTGGGCTACCGCGACGTCGAGGCGCGGCTACCGATGCAGCGGGACACGATCTTTCGCATCGCGTCGATGACCAAACCGGTGACGGTGGCCGCGGCGATGTCGCTGATCGACGAGGGCAAGCTCCGGCTCAGCGATCGGATCGCCACGTGGCTGCCCGAACTCGCCGACATGCGGGTCCTCGTCGATCCCCGTGGCGGGCTGGATCGCACCGTGCCGGCCCAGCGCCACATCACCATCGAGGATCTGATGACCCACCGCAGTGGGCTGGCGTACATGTTCTCGGTGCTCGGCCCGCTGTCGGACGCCTACCGCAAGTTGCCGACCCGGCAGGACCAGGACCGGTGGCTGGCCGAGCTGTCGGCCCTTCCGCTGGTGCACCAGCCCGGCGAGCGCCTGACCTACAGCCACGCCACCGATGTGCTGGGCATCGCGCTGTCGCGGATCGAGGGCAAGCCGTTGAGCGAGGTGTTGTCCGAGCGGGTTCTGGGCCCACTCGGCATGTCCGACACCGGCTTTCATGTCGGCCCCACCGGCCGTCGCCGCGCGGCCACCATGTACCAGTTGGACGCGGACAACACGCTGCGCCACGACGTGATGGGTCCGGCCCCGATCGTGGATCCCCCGTTCTGCACCGGCGGCGCCGGACTGTGGTCGACCGTGGACGACTATCTACGATTCGCACAGATGCTGCTGGCCGGTGGCGAACTCGACGGGGTTCGGGTGCTGTCCGAGGAATCGGCGATGTCGATGCGCGCCGACCGGTTGACCGACGAACAGAAACGGCACGACTTCCTGGGCGCGCCGTTCTGGATCGGGCGCGGGTTCGGGTTGAACCTGTCGGTGGTGACCGATCCCGCCAAGTCTCGGCAGTTGTTCGGGCCCGGGGGCGTCGGCACGTTCTCGTGGCCCGGCGCCTACGGCACGTGGTGGCAGGCCGACCCGTCCGCGGATGTGATCCTGATCTACCTCATCCAGAACATGCCGAACCTGACCGCGGATGCGGCCGCGGCGGTCGCCGGGAACACGTCACTGGCGAAGTTGCAGAGCGCACAGCCGAAGTTCGTCCGCAGTACCTACCAGGCGTTGGACCTGTAGCCGCTTTTTGTCGGGGGCGCGGTGTAGCGTCGGGTTTATGTTCGAAAGTTTGTTCGATGTTGATGTGGGGGCGTCGCAGGCCGAGTTGCGGGCTGCGGTGGAGCGGTTCGAGCGGCTGAAATCTCAGGCCGCGGCCGCCCAGGCGCGCGCGACCGCGTTGTGGGCGGCCAAACGGCGTGCCGCCGAGCAGGCTCGTGGTGTGCCGGCGGCCAAGCGTGGCAAGGGGTTGGCGTCGGAGGTGGCGTTGGCCCGCCACGACGCCCCGGTGCTGGGCAACCGGCACCTGGGATTCGCCAAGGCGTTGGTGAACGAGATGCCGCACACCCTGGCCGCGCTGGAGAGTGGGGCACTGTCGGAGTGGCGAGCCACCCTGATCGTGCGGGAATCGGCCTGTTTGTCGGTGCAGCACCGGCGGGCGTTGGATGCCGAACTGTGTGGGGATGTCACCACACTGGCGGGGTGGG
>NZ_HG964459.1:19851-104534 GCF_000612725.1 Mycolicibacterium austroafricanum | reverse complement strand
GTCAAGGCCACGCTGCGGCGGCTGTACCGGCACCCAACGAGTGGGCAGTTGGTGGCGATGGAGTCGCGGGCGCGGATTTTCCCGAAAGGGCTGGGCATGTTGTTGCAGCGGCGGGATCGCACCTGCCGGACGCCGTACTGTGAGAGCGTGTCAAGTTTTTTGTGTAAGTCGGTTGTGTGATTTTCCTGGTGGTTGTCGTTACAGATACGGCTCGATGCGGTCCGGGTAGACCAGAACGAGTTGTTCGAGGGCTTTCTTCCAGTTGGTGACGACCTGTCCTTCCACAAGTCGTCCGGGGGCTGTTCGGCAACGTTTCTGTTTGCGTTCTTTGGCGCGTTCAGCGGCGCGTTTGTCCTCGATGTTGCAGATGGCCAGCCAGAGCAGTTTCACCGCGGCGGCGTCGTTGGGGAACTGGCCGCGGGTCTTGGTGACCTTTCGCAGCTGGTAGTTCAGCGATTCGATCGAGTTCGTGGTGTAGATCACCCGGCGCAGCTCGGGCGGGAACGCCAGGAACGGAATGAACTGCTCCCATGCCCGCTCGAAAACCCGTGTCACCGTGGGATTTTTCTTACCCAGTTCCGATGCGGTGAACGCGTCGAGCTCGGCGCGGGCGGCCTCGGCGTTGGGTGCGGTGTAGATCGGTTTCAGTGCTGCAGCCACCGTCTTGCGGTCGCTGTAGGACACGAACCGCAACGCGTTGCGAATCAGGTGCACCACACAGGTCTGAACCGCTGCTTGCGACCAGGTCGCTGCGATCGCTTCGGGGAAGCCGGTGAGCCCATCGCAGCACACGATCAGCACGTCGCGGATACCGCGGTTGGACAGGTCGGCACACACCGAGGCCCAAAACGCCGCTCCTTCGTTCTGCTGGACCCAGATGCCCAGGACGTGCTTGATTCCGGCCATATCGACGCCCACGGCGATGTGAGCGGCCTTGTTGCGGGTGTGGCCGCCGTCTTTGACCTTGACCACGATCGCGTCGAGGTAGATCACCGGGTAGATCGGGTCCAGCGGCCGGCGCTGCCAGACCAACACCTCCTCGGAGATCTCGTCGACGATCTTGGAGATCGTCTCATGCGAAACGTCGGTTCCGATCGTGGAATCAAGGTGAAATTGGATGTCGCGCAACGTCATTCCACCGGCATACAGCGAGATGATCATGTCGTCGAGCCCGCCGATGCGGCGCTGCCCCTTGGGCACCAGCCGCGGCGTGAACGAGCCGTCACGATCACGCGGGACATCCAACGGGACCGGGCCGGCCTCGGTCTGCACCGTCTTGGCTGAGCTGCCGTTGCGGGCATTGGGCAGCGCCCGACCAGCCGGGTCGCCCTTCTCATAACCCAGATGATCGGTCAACTCCGCGGCCAGGCCCCGCTCGAGAGCGAGCTTGATCAGCCCGGGCAGCAGGCCACCCTCACCGGTCAGCGCCACCTCGCCGGAATCGATCTGAGCCAGCAAATCGTCCACCGCACCCGAAGCCCGAAGCGCCTCGGCCATCTCCACGGTGGAAACCACCTCACCCAGCTGCAAATCCTCGTCCTTGCCTGTCACCATGTCCTGAGATCCTTCCGTCAGGACTTACACAGACCATCTGACACCCCCTACTGTGATGCGCCGATCCGTCACCATGATCACGCCACCCCCGACCGCCAGGGCGGGCCGACCAGCGCCCTCAACGGCCTGGGTGAGTGCGAGGCGTGCAACTACGCCAAGGAAGCCCCGGGCTGGACGGTCACCACCGGCGACGTCGACGGCGCACACACCGCCGACTTCGAAACCCCGACCGGGGCGGTGTATCGCTCCACCGCACCACCCCTGCCCGGACCACCCGTAAGGCGCAGACTCAGCCTGCTCGAAGGCCGACTCAGCATCGACCTCGTCACCTTCGACGCCGCCTGAGGAACCGCCGTCGTCAACTTCGACGCCGCCTGACGGCGTGAGTCGCTACGTGACACCGAGTTTCGCGGCGAGATCCAGTACGGCCGCGGCGCGCGCACGTGTGGGTCCGACGCTGCCGTCGTACGGACCGGTCGGAGCGTCGAGCCGCGCGAGGGTGATCCGGGCCTCGTCGATCTCCGACGCCGACGGACTGAGCACCGCATTGATGGTCTTCGCGTGGCCGGCGTCCAGACAGAGCCGGCCGGTCATCCCGGCGGCCTTGGCGACCTCGGTGTCACGGACGAGGTGTCGCACCCGGTCACACAGCGTGGGCCCGTCGATCGGTGCGGGCAGCCCGGCCGCCCGGCTGGCGATCACCAACCGGGCACGCGGGTACGCCAACACCGTCGGATCGTCGGACATCCCGGTGTCACTTCGGAAGTCGCCAAGACCGAACGCGATTCGCGAACAACGGCGCGCGATCTCCAGCGCCGATTCCATGCCGAGGGCGGACTCGATCAGCCCGACCAGCGGCACCCCGGCGGGTAACCGGGCCGCAGTGTCCGAGAGTTCGTCGGCCGACTCGGTCTTGGCGAGCATCACGCCGTCCAATCCGGACGCCGGCCGCAAGGCGTCAAGGTCGGCGGCCCAGTCCGACGTCGCTGCGGCGCTGATCCGCACCCACGCACGATGGCCGTCCAGCAGCCATTCCGTGACGGCAGCGCGCCCGGCGGCCTTCTCTGCAGTCGGCAGTCCGTCCTCGAGGTCGAGAACGACGACATCGGCGGCGCCGGTCGTCGCCTCCGGGAAACCCGGTAGGCCCGGTTGCAGCAGCCACGTCCTCGCCAACGACCAGTGCGGTCGGCGCATCGCCGGAGGTGAGGAAATTGTCACGCGACCACTGTCCGCCCGGTCGGCGGCGCCCTGGAAGGTTGTTCACATTTAGTTCAGGCGCGGCGGCCTACAGAGATTGCGACAGCACCCGACCGAACTGCAGTAGGCGCTGCATCTGCGCCAACCCGCCGTTGTCGACGGACTTCACGAATCGGAACGACTCGCAGTAGATGTCGGTCTCGGTGACCGACTTCTGACGTGCTCGCGTGACCAGCTGCGTGTACAGCCGCAGCTTAACTTCCGCCAGTCGCCGGGTCCCGTCCTCGAGGACGTCGTATTCGGTGGACAGCACCTGATCAGTGATGGTGGACAACAGAATCGACCGTACCGACGCCATCAGGATCCGGCGCCGGTCGGCGCCACCATCCGATGTCGACATGTCGTCGTCGGCGCGCCACATGATCAGCCGGTGGCCGTCGGTGACGAGCACCTCCTGCCAGAGCGCCTCACCCCACGACTCCTCGGTGAAGCCGCGGGACATCACGAAAGACCTGATCGCCGAAGGCTCCACAACGGACCGGATCTGGTCCAATGCCAGATCAGGGTCGCGCAGGTACACGCGCGCCGCATCCTCCACGCTGGAGTACGGAGCCCAGTCCTGCGGCGCGCCCATCTACGTTCCGCTACCGCCGTTGTGGCCGCCCTGCATCGCCGCCGCGGCGGCGCGGATCTGCGGGGTCACCAACATCACCTGGCCGAGCACGCCGTTGACGAATCCCGGCGAGTCGTCGGTGGACAGCTGCTTGGCCAACTCCACCGCCTCGTCGACGGCCACCGGCTCCGGCACATCCTCGGCGTGCAGCAACTCCCACACCGCTACCCGCAAAATGGCGCGGTCCACGGCGGGCAGCCGGTCCAAGGTCCAGCCTTGCAGGTGCGCCGAGATCAGATCGTCGATGTGCGCGGCGTGGGCCGTAACACCCTGGGCCACGGTCACGGTGTACGGGTTGAGGGTGGCGATGTCGTCAGTCCGCTTTTCCGCCAACGCATTTCGCGCTTCCGCCACTTCCGCGGCGGTGATGCCGCGCGCTTCGGCCTCGAACAGGAGGTCAACGGCGCGTTTCCGGGCCTGGTGACGGCCCCGGTCACCCTTCCGGTCACTCACCCCGTCGCTCCGCTGCGCTCCGCTCGCCCCGGTCAGGCATTGACCCTTCCCAGGTAGCTGCCGTCGCGCGAATCCACCTTGAGCTTGTCACCGGTGTTGATGAACAGCGGCACCTGGATCTCGGCGCCGGTCTCCAGCGTCGCCGGCTTGGTGCCGGCACTGGACCGGTCGCCCTGCAGGCCCGGCTCGGTGGAGGCGACCACCAGCTCGACGGTGACGGGAAGTTCGAGATACAGCGGGGAGCCGTCGTGGAACGCGATCTGCACGGGCATGCTCTCCAACAGGAAGTCCGCCGCGCGTCCGACCAGAGCCTCGGGCAACGGATGCTGCTCGTAATCCTCGGAATCCATGAACACGAAGTCCGAGCCGTCGCGGTACAGGTAGGTCGCGTCCCGGCGGTCCACCGTCGCGGTCTCCACCTTCACCCCGGCGTTGTAGGTCTTGTCGACAACCTTGCCGGACACCACGTTCTTCAGCTTGGTCCGGACGAACGCCGGGCCCTTGCCGGGCTTGACGTGCTGGAACTCGACGATCTGCCACAGCTGGCCGTCGATCTGAAGGACGAGCCCGTTCTTGAAGTCGGCGGTCGATGCCACGCGGTTGTACTCCTAGCTTTCTAGATGATCACCAGCTCTTTGGGGAACCTGGTGAGTAGTTCGGGGCGCTTGTTGACCACGAGCGTGTCCTCGATGCGGACACCGCCGCGGTCGGGCAGGTAGACGCCGGGCTCCACGGTTACCACGGAGCCAGCAAGCAGTGTACCGGCGGCAGCGGCATTGATTCCCGGCGCTTCGTGGATCTGCAGTCCCACCCCGTGACCGAGGCCGTGGCCGAAGTTCTCGCCGTACCCGGCCTCGACGATGACCTGCCGCGATGCCGCGTCGACGTCCTTGAGGGCCACCCCGGGTTCCAGCGCGTCCGTGCCGGCGCGCTGCGCGGTCGCGACGAGGTCATAGATGTCGCGTTGCCAGTCCGCGATCGGCGCAAGCACGAACGTGCGCGTCATGTCGGAGTGGTAGCCGGCCACGAGCGCACCGAAATCGATCTTGACGAAGTCGCCTGCGGCAAGCACCGCGTCGGTCGGCCGATGGTGCGGGATCGCCGAATTCGCGCCGGTCGCCACAATCGTCTCGAACGACGCGCCGTCTGCACCGTGGGCCAGCATCAGCGACTCCAGCTCGTTGCGGACCTCCTTCTCGGTGCGGCCGGCGCGCAGACCACCCTGATCCACCAGATCGCGCAGCGCGGCGTCGGCGGCTTCGCAGGCCAGCCGCAGCAACGCGATCTCTCCGGCGTCCTTGACTTCCCGCAGCCCCTCGACGGTGCCGGCCGCACGGACGAACTCACACGCCTCTCCTACTGCCTTGGTCAGTGCGGTGAATGCGTCGACGGTGACGACGTGGCTCTCGAACCCCAGCCTGCGGATCCCGGCCGCGGCGGCCCGGGCCGCCAGTCGGGGCCCGCACGCCCGCTCGATGACGACCTCGGCGTCCGGCGCCTGGTGCGCGGCCTGGGTGCGGTAGCGCCCGTCGGTGGCAAGCACCGGCGTTTCGTCCTCGGCGAGGATGAGAAGGGCTGCGTTGGAGCCGGTGAATCCGGACAGGTAACGCACGTTGACCAGGTCGGATACCAGCATCGCATCGAGTTCGGCGTCCGCCAGCCGTTGGCGCAGCCGGTCCCGGCGCTGAGAAATCGTCACAGCCGCTGACGCTACTCGCTAAGGTGAGGCCCCATGAGTAAGTGGTTGCTGCGCGGACTGGTGTTCGCGGCCCTGATGGTCATCGTTCGACTGTTGCAGGGCGCGTTGATCAACGCGTGGGAAACCAAGGCTGGTCTGATCAGCGTCATCCTGGTCGTGGCGTACGCGATAGTGGCGCTGGTGTGGGGCTACGTCGACGGCCGTGCTGACGCCCGCGACAACCCGGATCCGGACCGACGGCAAGACCTCGCGATGGCCTGGCTGCTGGCCGGCCTGTTCGCCGGCGTGGTCAGCGGTGCGGTGGCCTGGTTCATCGGCATCTTCTACAAGAACCTGTACGTCGAGGGCCTGATCAACGAGCTGACGACGTTCGCTGCGTTCACCGCGCTGCTGGTGTTCATCGCCGCGATCATCGGGGTGGCACTCGGGCACTGGCTCGTCGACCGCAAGACCCCGGAGCAGCCCAGGCGCCGCGAGGGCGACGACGACCGCGCCGACACCGACGTGTTCGCCGCGGTACGCGACGACAGCGGCTACGAGACCTACCCCACGGGCGCCGAGCCCGAGCAGCAGACCTCGCCGGTGGCGCTCGCCGAGGACGACAGCACGCGCCCGGTCGACAAGCGCGACAGCGACAACTGACGTTCTTCAGTGACCCCGGACGAGCTCTGCACGTCCGACACCTGGAGTCCGCTCACCGCGGCGTCCACCCACTCGCAGCTCGCGGGGGTCCTGGGCGGATTCCTGATCACCGCGATCGCGCTGCTGTTCGACCGCAACAGCCGCGAAGCCGTGCACATCCTCGCGCTGTTCTCGTCGGCGGTGCTCATCCTGATGCTGGGCAGCTTCCTGTTCAGCCTGATCTCTGGTAACCGGGCGCCCGACGGAGCCGATCGCGACGCGGTCTGCGCGATCAGCTGGACCCAGACGGCCCTGTCGACGGGCATGCTCGCCGCGGGCACCACGGCATTGTTCGGCGGCCTCGGCTGGATGCTGGCCGCCCACGCCGTCAGCCGCGCCGGCTCCGCGGACGTGGACGACGTCGCCGCCTACAGCTTCCTGGCCGATCTCGGTGGCTGGCTCACCTTCGCCGCGGCGATGGCGTCCACCTTGATCCTGTCCGAGACCACCGTCGACTACCTGCGTTTCATGTACGACCGGTCGCCGAGCACCGGGCTGTTGGCCCTGATCACGGCGGCTGCCGCCCTCGCGGTCCTCGTCGAGTTCCGGTTCGTCTACGTCCGCACCCGCGAGCTGCGGCGGTCGCTGGCGACCACCGCAGAAGAGACCCGGTTGGCCCTGCGCTCGATCAAGGTTGCGACGATCGGCCTGATCGGGCTGGCGGTCGCCGCGGGGTGGCTGGCGTTGAGCGCCCCCCGCCTCCCCAGGGAGTGGATGACAGAACCCGGCCTGGGCGTCGTCGGCGTGGTGGTGGTCCTGTCCTTCGTCGTGCCGGTCTTCGTGGCGACCGCGATCTGCCATTCGGTGGCCAGCACCGACGTTCGAAGGGTCCGCTTGCGAAGCCGTTAGCTGCGCGCGACCTCGGCGTAGGCGGCGGCCAACAGCGACGGGTCCGGACCTTCCAGCCGCCCGGGCTTGCCGAGCCCGTCGAGCACCACGAACCGCAGCACACCGGCGCGGGTCTTCTTGTCGCCGAGCATCGCCTCCATCAGTTGGGGCAGCGCATCGGCGTCGTAGGTGACCGGAAGCCCCAGGGAGATCAGGATCGCGCGGTGCCGCTCGGCGGTGGCGTCGTCGAGGCGCCCGGCCAGCCGGCCCAGTTCGGCGGCGAACACCAGCCCCACCGACACCGCGGCCCCGTGCCGCCACTGGTAGCGCTCGCGGCGTTCGATCGCATGCGCCAGCGTGTGGCCGTAGTTGAGGATCTCGCGCAGCTGCGATTCTTTCTCGTCGGCGGCGACGACCTCGGCCTTGACCACCACGGCCCGCCGGATCAGCTCCGGCAGCACCTGGCCGGTCGGGTCGAGCGCCGCCTGCGGGTCCGCCTCGATCATGTCGAGAATCACCGGATCGGCGATGAAGCCGGCCTTCACGATTTCGGCCATGCCCGCCACGATCTCGTTGCGCGGCAACGATTCCAGCGTCGCGAGGTCGATCAGCACCGCGGCCGGCTGATGGAAGGCGCCGACGAGGTTCTTGCCCGCGTCGGTGTTGATGCCGGTCTTGCCGCCCACCGCGGCGTCGACCATGCCCAGGAGCGTCGTCGGGACGTGCACGATGTCGACGCCGCGCAGCCAGGTGGCAGCGGCGAACCCTGCCACGTCGGTGGCCGCTCCCCCGCCCAGGCTGACGATCGCATCCTTGCGGCCGAGGCCGATGCGGCCGAGAACCTCCCAGATGAAGCCGACGACGGGCAGTTCCTTGCCGCCTTCGGCGTCCGGGATCTCGATGCGGTGCGCATCGATACCCTTGTCCGCCAGACGATTCCGGATCACCTCAGCCGTCTGGGTCAGGGTGGGTTGATGCAGGATCGCGACCTTGTGTCGACCGTCGAGGACACGTGCGAGATCGTCGAGCAGACCGGTGCCGATGATCACCGGGTACGGAGGATCGGTGCGTACCTCTACCGTCACCGGCTGCGTCACTGCATGTCCTTTCGCGCGCACGGCGACCCCGTGCTCTTTCTGGCCGCGACCGCGGCGGGGCTCGGCGGCGCCTCCGTGGAAGGCGATGCCGTCAGCGACAGTGGCGCACGGCGCCACACCGGCCGTCGACGTCGTCGCTCCGGCTTGACTTCGGGGTTCTCCAACCGGGCGACGATGTGTCGCACCACCGCGCCCGGGTTGCGGTGGTTGGTGTTGATCCGCATCGTGGCGACCTGCCGGTACAGCGGAACCCTTTCTGCCATCAGCGCTTTGAACTTCTCGTTGCGGTCGGGGCCGGCCAGCAGCGGACGGACGGTGGAACCTCCGGTACGGCGCACCCCCTCGGCGGCGCTGATCTCCAGATAGATCACGGTGTGACCGCAGAGCGCCTCGCGCACTCCTTCGGTGGTCACCGCACCGCCCCCCAACGAGAGCACCCCGTCATGGGTGGCCAGCGCGTCACGGATCACGCTCTCCTCGATGCGACGGAACTCGGCCTCGCCGTCGGTGGCGAAGATGTCGGCGATGGTGCGGCCGGTCGCCTTCTCGATCGCCACGTCGGTGTCGAGCAGGGGCAACTGCAGTGTCTTGGCAAGCCGGCGTCCGATCGTGGATTTGCCCGACCCGGGCAACCCGACCAGAACCGCTCTGGGGGCCATCAGCCCGATGCCCTTGCACCATCGGTGGACGGCTCACGGGTCGCGACGGCGCGCAGGTAACTGTCGATGTTGGCCCGGGTTTCGGCCAGCGAGTCGCCGCCGAACTTCTCCAGTACGGCGCGGGCGAGTACGAGCGCCACCATCGTCTCGACGACGACGGCCGCGGCGGGCACCGCGCACACGTCGGAGCGCTGGTGGATCGCGACGGCTTCCTCGCCGGTCGCCATGTCCACGGTGGCCAGCGCCCGCGGCACGGTGGAGATCGGCTTCATCGCCGCACGCACGCGCACGGGCAGCCCGTTGGTCATACCGCCTTCCAGGCCGCCGGCCCGGTTGGTGGAGCGCATCACCCCGTCGGCTCCGGGATAGATCTCGTCGTGAGCGACGCTGCCCCGCCGTCGCGCGGTCTCGAAACCGTCGCCGATCTCGACACCCTTGATGGCCTGGATGCCCATCACCGCGCCGGCGAGCTGGCTGTCGAGCCGGTTGTCACCGCTGGTGAACGACCCCAGCCCGACCGGAAGCCCGTGCGCCACCACCTCGACGACACCGCCGAGGGTGTCGCCGTCGCGTTTGGCGGCCTCGATCTCGTCGATCATCAGCGCCTCACTGGCCGCGTCGAAGGCACGCACCGGGCTGGCGTCGATTGCGGTCAGGTCGGCGGCCTGCGGCGGCGGGCCGTCGTAGGGCTTCGACGCCCCGATCGAGATGACATGGGAGACGATCTCCACTCCGAGTGCCTGCTGCAGGAACGCGCGGGCAACGGTCCCGGCCGCCACCCTGGCCGCGGTTTCGCGGGCGCTGGCGCGTTCCAGGACAGGGCGGGCGTCGTCGAAGCCGTACTTGAGCATGCCCGCGTAGTCGGCGTGGCCCGGTCGCGGCCTGGTCAGCGGCGCATTGCGGGCGGCGCTGTCGGCCAGCACGGCGGGATCGACCGGATCGGGAGCCATCACGGTCTCCCACTTCGGCCACTCGGTGTTCCCGATCTCGATCGCGATGGGACCGCCGAGGGTGACCCCATGGCGCAACCCGGTGAGCATCGTGACCTGGTCCTGCTCGAATTTCATCCGCGCGCCGCGGCCGTAACCGAGACGCCGGCGAGCCAGCTGCGCCGAAATGTCCTGTGTGGTCACATGGACGCCGGCGACCATGCCCTCGACCATGGCCACCAGCGCCCGGCCATGGGATTCACCTGCAGTAGTCCATCGCAACACGCGACCCATCTTCCCACGACGGACCCTCAGTCCCGAAAACCGCCGAGGATTCGATCGACCCCGGCGGCCCCGGCACGGTGGGCGGCGCCCCGCTACACACCCTGGGTAGGTAAGGCCAGGGCCAGCACCGCGGCGGTCGACAGGCACATCGACGGTCCGTGCGGCACGGTCGCCCCCGCGCCGGCCATGCGCAGGCACAACGCCAGCACACCCGTCAGCACCGACGCCCCGACCGCGGCCAGAACCCATGCGTCGACACCGAAGACACCGGTCAGTGCGCCCAGTCCGATCGCGAGCTTCACATCCCCGGCGCCCATCGCGGCAGGCGCGAGCAGGTGCACCGTCGCGTACACCGTGAACAGCGCGGCGGCACCGAGCGCGGCCGGGCGGCCGTGCCCGGCCAGCGCCGCGACCGCCAGGATGACCGCGGCGCCGGGCACGGTCAGCATGTTCGGAAGGCGACGCTGTCGAATGTCGAACGCGCACAACGCGATCAGCCAACCCGATACACCGATCACGGCCACCGCGGCCCCCGCCCGTCCCACCAGACAAGGCTATGCCGATTCCAGCGCCGCCCTCATCGCCTCTTTGGGCGCGGGCAGCCCGGTGAACTGCTCGACCTGGGTGAAGGCCTGGTTCAGCAGCATCTCCAGACCACTGATCACCTGACCGCCCGCCGCCTGCACGGCCGCCGCCAGCGGGGTCGGCCACGGGTCGTAGATCGCGTCGAGCAGCACCGGCGTGCCCGCCAGCGCGGCCGCGTGCGGGGCGACGGCATCGGCGGGGACGGTGTTGACCACCACCTCGACGCCGGCCACCTCCTCGGCCAACCGACCGTGCTGGAGATCGACCCAGCCGGCCCGGGCACCGCACCGCACCGCCAGCTCCACAAGTGCGGACGCCTTGTCGGCATGGCGTGCCGCCACCGTGACGAACCTGGCGCCCAGCGTCACGAGGCCGACCACGACCGCGGGCGCGGTGCCGCCCGAACCGATCACCATCGCCCGATCGGTCACCTGCACACCGGAAAGCGCGCCGACGACCCCGTCGATGTCGGTGTTGTCCGCACGCCAACCAGCCGAGCTGCGCACCAACGTGTTCGCCGACCCGACCATCCGCGCCCGGTCCGTGGCCTCGTCGGCGACGCGCAGCGCCGCGAACTTCCCCGGCATCGTCACCGACACCCCAACCCATTCGGGACCGAACCCGGCCACCACACCGGGCAGTTGCTCGCCGGTGCACTCGATGCGCTCGTAGGTCCAGTCCGTCAGACCGAGCGCCCGGTAGGCCGCCAGATGCAGCTGGGGGGACCGCGAATGAGCGATGGGAGAACCCAGGACGGCCGCCCGGCGAGGTCCAGCGCTCATCACCGCCGCATGTTCTTCGCGCAAGCGCTCATCACCGCGCCGAGTCGAGGACACCGTTGCGCTGCGCCACCTCGATGTTGGCCAGGTGCTGCTCGTACTCACGGGTGAACAGCGTCGTGCCCTGCATGTCGACCGTCACGAAGTACAGCCAGTCCCCCGGCTCCGGGTTCTCGGCGGCCACCAGCGCGGCCTGACTGGGAGAGCAGATCGGCGTGGCCGGAAGTCCCGGCCGCACATAGGTGTTCCATGGCGTCAGCTGGGCGCGATCGCCGTCGGTGGTGGCGACTTCGATGCGGTCCAGCGGGTAGTTCACCGTGGAGTCGAACTCCAGCGTGCGCCGCTCGGCAAGCCGGTTGTAGATCACCCGGGCCACCTTCGAGAAGTCCTCCGGCGTGGCTTCGCGCTGGACCAGCGACGCGACCGTGAGGATCTGATACGGCGACATGTTCACTGCCGCAGCCGCGTCGAGCAGACCATTCTGTTCGTACAATGTCGCGCTGGCCGAGATCAGCGTCGACAGGATGTCCTGCGGTTGGGCCGACGGATCGATGTTCCACGAGCCCGGCGCGATCAGACCTTCCAGCCTGCGCAGGTCCGACCCGAGCGCCTCGACGGGCTCAGTCGCCCACTGGGGAACGCCGAGCTCGGCCGGATCGGCGCCGGCTGCGGTGTTCCTCAGATCGTCTGCGGACACGCAGTGGCGGTCGCCGTCGAGGTCCACGCAGGACGCCTTGGAGATCAGGGTCAGGATGCCCTCGGTGACGGCATTGGTCTTGACGTCACGCACGTCGTCGAGCTGACGGCCTTCGGGGATGACGAGCTTGCCGACCCTGTTACCCGGGTCGGCGAGCCGGTCCACCGCATCGGCTGCCGGTATCTCGGTGCGCACCTTGTAGAACCCCGGCTGGATGGCCGAGATGGCCGCGTTCCCGTCGGCCGCCTCGACGAAGACCTTGACGTTGGCGACCACGTTGTTGTCGTGCAGAGTCTGGCCGATCGCGGTGGTGGAGTCGCCGTCGTGGACCTGGATCACGACGTCGTTGACGCCCGCACCGGCGAAGTCGTCGCCGGGGCCGCCGAAGAGCGAATGCCACATCTTGGACCCGAGGAACACCGCGACGAGGACGACCACGACGAGCATCGACAGCGTGACGACGAGGGCGGTCTTGCGCCTGCGCCGGTAGCGCTCCTCCCGGGCGCGCTCCCGCCGTGTCAAGCGCCGCCGGGGCGGCCCGACCGCAAGCGGCTCGGCACGGTCAGTCTGCCAATCGTCAGTCATCCAAGACCTCTCCGTGTGCGGGCAGCGCCGCCCGCCGCTGGTCCAGCCAGTTCTGAAGGATCCCCACCGCCGCGGCCTGGTCGATCACCGATCGTTGGCCGCGGGCACGTACTCCCGCCTCCCGTAATGCACGCTGCGCGGTCACCGTGGTGAACCGCTCATCTGCCAGCCGCACCGGCACCGGGGCGATGCGGCCGGCCAACACCTCCGCGACCTCTGTGGCGTCCTGCGCCGACGAACCGGCGCGATCGGCCAAAGTCCGGGGCAGGCCGACCACCACTTCGACCACCTGGTATTCGTCGACCAGCGCAGCCAGCCGCCGCACATGCTTCGTCCCACGCTTGTCACGGGGAACCGTCTCGACCGGTGTCGCCAGGATCGCGTCCGGATCACTGACGGCCACCCCGATGCGGACGGTGCCGACGTCGACACCGAGACGGCGGCCGCGCCCAGGGTCGGGAGCCGTGTTCGGATCACCCGGCCGGTCGGGCACGCGGCTGGTCCAGTCGGTGTCAGGCACGCGGTTAGCTCCGGCCGATCTCCGCGCGTATCGCCGCCAGCGCCGCGTCGATACCCGCCGCCCCCTTACCGGAACCCTGAGCGAGATCTGCCTTACCCCCGCCGCGGCCGTTGACCGCGGCACCCATGACCTTGACCAGCTCGTCGGCGCGCACCCCGCGATCCTGCGCCGCGGGGTTGACCGCCACCACGAACGGCACCGAGTCGTTGTCGCCCTCGGCGATCAGCGCGACCACCGCCGGATCGCTGCCGAGCTTGCCGCGGATCTCCCCGACCAGCGAGCGCAGGTCCGCACCGGAGATCCCGCCTGCCATCCGCTGCGCCACCAGCCGGACATCGCCGATCTGCTCGGCGCCGGCGGCGGCGTTGACCGCGGCCGAGCGCGCGCCGGCCAGACGCAGGCGGTCGAGTTCCTTCTCCGCGGCACGCAGCTTCTCCACCAGCGTCGCGACCCGGGCGGGCACCTCCTCCGACGGCACCTTCAGCGAGGATGCCAGGCCGGCCATCAATGCCCGTTCCTTGGCGAGGTGGCGGAACGAATCCAGCCCGACGTACGCCTCGACGCGCCGCACGCCCGAGCCGACCGAGGACTCCCCGAGGATCGTCACCGGGCCGATCTGCGCGGAGCTGCGCACGTGGGTGCCGCCGCACAGTTCCAGGGAGAACGGACCGCCGATCTCGACCACCCGGACCTCGTCGGGGTAGTTCTCACCGAACAGCGCCATCGCGCCCATGGCCTTGGCCTTGTCCAGCTCGGTGGTGAAGCTGTGCACCTCGAAGTCGGCCTCGACCGCCTGGTTGGTGACCTCTTCAATCTGGCTGCGCTGGTCATCGGTCAGCGCGCCCTGCCAGTTGAAGTCGAACCGCAGGTACCCCGGCCGGTTCAGCGAACCCGCCTGAACAGCGTTGGGGCCCAACACCTGTCGCAGCGCGGCATGCACCATGTGGGTGCCGGAGTGACCCTGGGTGGCGCCATGACGCCAGCGCGGATCGACGGCCGCCACCACGGTGTCACCCTCGACGAACTCGCCGGATTCCACGTTGATGCGGTGCGCCCACAGTGTCTTGGCGATCTTCTGGACGTCGGTGACCGCCGCCTTCGCCGTCTCGGAGGCACCGGTGCCGGTGACCGTGCCCTCGTCGGCGATCTGACCGCCGGATTCGGCGTAGAACGGGCTGCGGTCGAGGATCAACTCCACGCGCTCCTGGGCACCCTCGCGGCCGGTATGCGCCACCACGGGCACCCTTTTGCCGTCCACGAAGATGCCGAGAATCCTTGCCTCGGAACTCAATTCGTCGAATCCGGTGAACTCGGTGGGTCCGGCGTCGACGAGTTCACGGTAGGCCGACAGATCGGCGTGCGCCTGCTTGCGCGCTGCCGCATCCGCCTTGGCGCGCTGCCGCTGTTCGGCCATCAGGGCGCGGAAGCCCTCCTCGTCCACGCTCAGGTCCGCCTCGGCCGCCATCTCGAGGGTGAGCTCGATCGGGAAACCGTAGGTGTCGTGCAGCGTGAACGCGTCGCGGCCGGACAGCTTCTCGGCGCCCGACGCCTTGGTCGCACGGGCCGCATCGTCGAACAGCTTGGACCCGGAGGCCAGCGTGCGGTTGAACGCGGTCTCCTCGGCGACCGCGATGCGCTGGATGCGGTCGAAATCTGCTGCCAGTTCCGGGTAGGACGGGCTCATCGCGTCGCGGACGGTGGCCATCAGCTCGGCCATGATCGGGTCGTCGACACCCAGCAGCTTGGCGGCGCGGATGATGCGGCGCAGCAGTCGGCGCAGCACGTAGCCGCGGCCCTCGTTGCCGGGGCTGACCCCGTCGCCGATGATGATCGCCGCGGTCCGGCTGTGGTCGGCGATGATCCGGTAGCGCACGTCGTCTTCGTGGACGCCCTGCCCGTAGCCGCGCGGCGCGATGCCGGCCACCAGGTCGATCGCCGGGCGCAGCAGGTCGGTCTCGTAGACATTGTCGACGCCCTGCAGCAGGCATGCCACCCGCTCGACGCCCATGCCGGTGTCGATGTTCTTGCGCGGCAGCGGCCCCAGGATCTCGAAGTCCTCCTTCGAGGTGCCCTCGCCGCGCTCGTTCTGCATGAACACGAGATTCCAGATCTCGATGTAGCGGTCCTCGTTGGCCTCGGGGCCGCCCTCGATCCCATACTCCGGCCCGCGGTCGTAATAGATCTCCGAGGAGGGCCCGCACGGTCCGGGAATGCCCATCGACCAGTAGTTGTCGGCCATGCCGCGGCGCTGAATCCGCTCCAGCGGCAGGCCGGCCACCTCCTGCCAGTAGCCGATGGCCTCGTCGTCGTCGAGATAGACGGTGGCCCAGAGTCGTTCGGGATCGAAACCGTATCCGCCCGCTTCCACCGGGTTGGTGAGCAGCGTCCAGGCGAACTCGATGGCGCCCTTCTTGAAGTAGTCGCCGAAGCTGAAGTTGCCGGCCATCTGGAAGAACGTGTTGTGCCGTGTGGTGATGCCCACCTCGTCGATGTCCGGGGTGCGGATGCACTTCTGGACGCTGGCGGCCCGGTCCCACGGCGGCGTGCGCTGGCCGAGGAAGTAAGGGACGAACTGCACCATGCCCGCGTTGACGAACAACAGGTTCGGGTCGTCGAGGATCACCGAAGCACTGGGCACCTCGGTGTGGCCCGCCTTCACGAAATGATCAAGGAACCGCTTCCTGATCTCGTGTGTCTGCACGTCCTGTTGTCCTTCGGTTTAACCTGCGAATACTCGACCGCACCACAGTACCGTTCCCGTACCGGCCGGAGCCGTCACCCCGACACGAAGCTCAGCCGGACCGACCGGCGCGGATTGTCCCTGTTCAGATCCACCAGCACGAGGCTCTGCCAGGTGCCCAGCAGGGGCTCGCCGTCGGCCACCGGAACCGTCACCGAGGGTGACACCAACCCGGGCAGCACGTGGTCGGCGCCGTGACCAGGCGAGCCGTGGGCGTGCCGGTACCGGTCGTCGCGCGGCAGCAGCCGTTCCAGCGTGTCGACGAAGTCCTCGTCCGAGCCTGCCCCGGTTTCGATGAGAGCCAGCCCGGCCGTCGCGTGCGGCACGAACACGTTGCACAACCCGTCCGGCTGCGACGCGCAGAAGTCCCGAACCGCAGAGGTCAGGTCGACGATCCTGCGGCGGGAGGTGTCGACGTCGAGCAACTCGGTGTTCACCCGTCCGAGGGTACGAGTCAGAACCGGCCTCGACAGCGTTGACGCGGGCGTTTATTCACCTGCGGGCCAGGGTAGCCCTGCGGCACAGACATCCACGGAGGCACAAATGACCATCACCGGCATCATCAGCGCAATCCTCATCGGCATCGTCGTCGGCGTCCTCGGCCGCCTCGCGCTGCCGGGCAAGCAACCGATCGGCATGCTCGTGACAATCCTGGTCGGCATCGTGTCGGCGTTTCTGGGCACCGCCCTGGCACGCGTCATCGGCATCCCGACGGCCACCAGCGGCGTGGACTGGCTCGAACTGCTCGTCCAGGTGGTCGTCGCGGCCATCGGCGTGGCGCTGGTCGCCGCACTCATGGGTCGCCGCAGGACGGGCGTCACGGGCCGGGGCTCGGGACTGACGCGCTAGATCCGATCCGACACCACCCATGGTGATCCCGGCTGGGCCCCCGACCAGTCGGGATCACCCCTTTCTCAGGCCACTTTCTCAGGCCGGCAGATTTCGCAGGAGGTCGTCGAGCTTCTGATAACCCTCGGTCATCCCACCCTCCATGCCCGAGGACAGCAGCGCGTCCCGCGCCTCGACGGTGGGGCAGATGGACCGGCCACGCAGGCGCGACCGGCCTGCGCCGAGGTCCTCGAACCACAGGTACTCGATGTTGGCCATGTCCGGCGCGCCCTCGAATTCGAAGGTCTGCAGGATGAATTCGTTCGACCGGACGGTGTGGAACGTTCCGTTGAAGCCGAAGGTCCCGTGTTCATTGCTGTGTGTGTAGCGGTATCCCCCGTGGTTGCAGAAGTTCCACTCGGTGATCTCCATCTCGAGGCCGTGCGGCCCCAGCCACTGTTTCACCAGAACGGGGTCGGCGTGCGCCCGGTACAACGCTGCCACCGGGGCGTCGAAGTCGCGGGTGAATTCCATCGCGAGCGTGTCCACGGGGGCCGTGAGGGCCAGTGCGTTTGTCATGTCCTTGGTCCTTTCTCCGCTTCGTGCGTGGTCGTGGCCAGCAGGGCGTCCAGCCGGCGGTAGTTGCGTTCGGCGTTCAACCGGTACCCGTCGATCCAGGCGGTCAACGCCTCCAGCGCGGCGGCGTCCAGGTGCACGGGACGTCGCTGCGCATCCCGGGTCCTGGAGACCAGCCCGGCCTGCTCGAGCACCTGAATGTGTTTGGACACCGCCTGTTTCGTGATGTCGAACGGAGCGGCGAGTTCGTTGACCGTCGCCGGACCGCGTGAGAGCCGCGCCACCAGCGCGCGTCGCACGGGGTCCGCCAGCGCCATGAAGCCACGGTCGAGCCGCGCCTCTTCACCGTCATCACTGCCCACTAATCAACCTTTCCATTGATCAATTAGTTGGTTGACTACAACGGTAGGTTTGCGGTTCCAGAGTGTCAAGAGGTGGTCGGGAACCCGCGCCGGGAGCCGACCCGCGGGTCTGCGTGCCGGGTCAGCGTCGGCGGCGGATGATCGCCCGCAGTTTGTCCACGCGGGTCGAGATCTCGCGCTCGACTCCGTGGTTCGTCGGCCGGTAATAGTCGACCCCGACCAGGTCGTCGGGCGGATACTGCTGCGGCACAACACCATCCGGAGAATCGTGGGCGTATTTGTAGCCGACCGCGTTACCCATCTTCTGCGCACCGGAGTAGTGGCCGTCACGCAGGTGAGCGGGCACCAGACCTGCTTTGCCCGCCCTGATGTCGGCCATCGCCGCGCCCAGCGCCGTGGTGACGGCATTGGACTTCGGCGCCGTGGCCAGATGCACCGTGGCATGCGCAAGCGTCAGCTGCGCCTCGGGCATGCCGATCAGCTGCACGGTCTGCGCCGCGGCCACCGCGGTCGGCAGCGCCGTGGGGTCCGCCATGCCGATGTCCTCGCTGGCCAGGATCATCAGCCTGCGCGCGACGAAGCGGGGGTCCTCCCCCGCCACCAGCATCCGGGCCAGGTAGTGCAGCGCCGCATCCACGTCGGAGCCGCGGACGGACTTGATGAACGCGCTGACGACGTCGTAGTGCTGATCGCCGTCGCGGTCGTAGCGCACGGCGGCCTTGTCCAGCGACTGCTCGATGACCTCGACGGTCACTTCTTCACCCGATTCGGAGGCGACCTCCAATGCGGTCAGCGCCCGGCGCGCGTCGCCGGCCGACAGTTGGACGAGCTGGTCGACGGCCTCGTCGGTGACCGCCACCTTGCCGCCCAGCCCCCGCGGATCCTCGATGGCGCGCCGGATCACGGTGGTCACGTCCTCAGGTGTCAGCGGCTGAAGCTGCAGGATCAGCGAGCGGCTCAGCAGCGGGGCGACGACTGAGAACGACGGATTCTCGGTCGTCGCGGCGACGAGCAACACCACCCGGTTCTCGACCGCGGCCAGCAGCGCGTCCTGCTGGGTCTTGGAGAACCGGTGCACCTCGTCGATGAACAGCACGGTCTGCTCGCCGCGCATGGACGCCTGGCGCGCCACATCGATGACTGCCCGCACTTCTTTGACACCCGCCGCCAGTGCGGACAGCGCCTCGAAGCGGCGGCCGGTGGCCTGCGAGATCATCGACGCCAGCGTGGTCTTACCCGTTCCGGGCGGCCCATAGAGGATGACCGATGCGGCACCGGACCCTTCGATCAGGCGACGCAGCGGCGAGTTCGGCTTGAGCAGATGGCCTTGGCCGACGACCTCGTCGAGGGACGCCGGACGCATCCGCACCGCCAGCGGCGACGACGCCCCGGCCGGACCTGCGGCGGGCGCCGCACGCTCCCCGGGCACATCGAACAGACTGTCGGACACGCTCCCTGCTTACACGGGTGCGGTGACGAAGTCGATCAGCTCCTCGACGCGGCCGATCAGTTCCGGCTCGAGGTCGGTCCAGTCCCGCACCCGGCCCCGGATCTTCTGCCACGCCGCGGCGATGTCGGCCTGGTCACGGTGTCGCCACCCCAGCGCCTCACACACGCCGTGCTTCCAGTCCTGCCCCTTCGGGACCACCGGCCAGGACTCCACCCCGATCCGCGCCGGCTTGACCGCCTCCCAGATGTCGATGAACGGATGACCGACCACCAGGGTGTGCTCCCCGCCCGGTCCGCGGCGCACCGCCTCGGCGATGCGCGCCTCCTTGGATCCGGCCACCAGGTGGTCGACCAACACCCCGAGACGGCGTCCCGGCCGCGGGCGGAAGTCGGCGACGATCGCGGCGAGGTCGTCGACGCCGCCCAGGTACTCGACGACCACGCCCTCGATGCGCAGGTCCTCACCCCAGACCTGCTCGACAAGCTCGGCGTCGTGGCGGCCCTCCACGTAAATACGGCTCGCCAGCGCGACTTTGGCGCGCGCCCCGTTGACCGCGACGGAGCCCGACGCGGTGCGCGTCGGCGCCGCAGGGGCCGCCTTCTTGGGCGGGGTCAGGATGACGGGTTTGCCGTCGACCAGATAGCCCGGGCCGACCGGGAACGGTTTGGTACGGCCGTGCCGGTCTTCGAGCTCCATCCGCCCGTATTCGACGCGCACCACCGCGCCGACGAAGCCGGTCTGGGCGTCCTCGACGACCATGCCGATCTCGATCGGCTGCTCGGTCGAGCGCGGCCTGCGCGCCTGGTGCGGATTGTCGGCCAGGATGTCGGAGCCATAGCGATCAGCCACCGGCTGATCGTAGGGACAACCGCACCGGTCTCGGCCCAACGGCGACCCGTGTGTTGCCCGACACCCGGCGCGGCGATGATGTGACGGTGACGGATCTGACGGGCTACGGCCCCTGGGCGGTGGTGGCCGGCGGCTCGGAAGGCGTCGGGGCGGAGTTCGCCGCGCAGCTGGCGCGGGCCGGCGTGAACCTGGTGCTGGTGGCCCGCACACCGGAGCCGCTGGAACGCACCGGGGCCCGCTGTCGCGAGCTCGGCGTGCAAACGCGGACGCTCGCAGTCGATCTGGTCGACGCGACACACGAGGTGATCGCCGCGACGGCCGACCTCGAGGTGGGCCTGCTGATCTACAACGCCGGCGCCAACACCTGCAGCGAGGAGTTCCTCGACGCGGATCTCGCCGAGTTCGGCCGCGTCATCGACCTCAACATCACCGCGATGATGACGCTGGTGCAGCACTACGCGCGTCCGATGCGGGAGCGGCGCCGCGGCGGCATCCTGCTGGTCGGCTCGATGGCCGGCTACCTCGGGTCGGTGCGGCACACGGTCTACGGCGGGGTGAAGGCGTTCGGGCGGATCTTCGCCGAGGGCCTGTGGCTGGAGTTGCGGGACCACGACGTGCACGTGCTGGAGTTGGTGCTCGGGGTGACCCGCACACCCGCGATGGAGCGCGTCGGGCTGAACTTCGACGTGCCCGGCCTGCGGGTGTCCGAGCCCGCCGAGGTCGCCGCCGAGGGACTGCGGCAGCTGCCGCACGGGCCGGTGCACGTGGTGAGCGGCAACGCGGACGACGTCGCGCGGCGCAACGATCCCGATCGCGCCAGGGTGGTGCTGGGCGCGCACCGCTTCATGCAGAAGTTGATCGGCGGCCGCGGACACCGGTAGAGCCTTCCGACTCTGCCGGTCTGACGGCGGGATCACTACCGTCGTAGGCCATGACCGGGGCGTTGATCCACTGGCTGACCGACGCCGGTGCCGCCGACCCGAGCCGTAGCGGCGGCAAAGGGGCGAAGCTGGCGCTGTTGGTGCAGGCCGGTTTACCGGTACCTGCGGGTTTCGTGGTGCTGACCGAGGCCTACCGCCGGTTCGTCGGCGACCACGGGCTCGACGGGTTGATCCGGCAGCAGCTCGGCGCCATCGACGCTGACCCCGCCGGCGACCCCGACGTCGTCCACGCCGTGTCCGCGCGCCTTCGCGCAGCGTTCGAATCTGCTCCGATGTCGGAGGAGTTGCGTGACCAGGTCGCGGCCGCCCACAGCAAGCTGGGGGCGGCCGCGTCGGCCGTGCGGTCGTCCGCCACCGCCGAGGATCTTCCTGAGGCCAGCTTCGCCGGCCAGCAGGACACCTTTCTGAATATCGTTGGCGCAGAAGCCCTGTGCGAAGCGATCAAGCGGTGCTGGTCCTCTCTGTGGTCCGCCCGCGCGATCGCCTATCGACGCGACAACGACATCGGGCATGAGGACATCTCGATCGCCGTGGTCGTCCAATCCATGGTTCCCGCCTCTGTGGCAGGGGTTCTGTTCACGGCCGATCCGATCTCGGGCAGGCGGGACCGCATTGTCATCGAGGCTGCGGCCGAGCTGGGTGAGGCAGTGGTGGGCGGCGGTATGACACCTGCCGCTGGGTCCTCGACGCGGTCACCCGCAGGCCGATCGACGCGCCGGAGCGAGCACTCCTGACCTCGGAGCAACTCGACTCGCTGGTCGACCTCGGCGCACGGGCCACCGCGGTGTTCGGAATCCCGCAGGACCTCGAGTGGGCGGTCGACGACGATGGCCGTTGCCGGCTGCTGCAGTCCAGGCCGATCACGTCGCTCTTCCCGATTCCACCCGCGACCAGGCCCGGGCTGCGGGTCTACCTCCCCGTCATGCTCATCGCCCAGGGCATCGCCGAGCCGATGACCCCCAGTGGCAACGCGTTCTTCCGCACGATGGTCGGCGGTTGGTTCCGCTACTGGATCTCCGGGCGGCGGCCACGGGCGTCCGACGCCGAACCCGACTGGATGCCGATCGTGGCGGACCGGCTGTTCCTCGACGTGACCCCGGTGCTCCAGCGGCCGCGACTGGCGGCGCGGGTGTTGTCCAACTTCGGTATGAAGGATCCCGCAGGCAGCGCGGCACTGCGGAAGTGGTTGTCGCAGAACAGCGGCCGCCTTCCGCGACCGCACCGTGCCGCACCGCCGCGCGGTCTGGTCGTCCTGCTGCCCTCCCTGCTGGCGGGAACCGTCGCCTCCATCGCGGCGCCCACCCGCGCACGTCGGCGCATCGTGGCAGGCGCGGACGCGGAGCTGGCACGCCTCGAACAGCAGGCCGAGATGCTGTCGGCACCGGACGAGCAGCTGCGTTTCGTCGAGCGCGAGCTCCCGGCGGCGACGTGCGACATGGTGTTACGCCAGCTGGCGGCCGCGTACGGCGAATGGCTGTTGAGGGTCGTCATCGAGCGGCTGGTGCGGCGCTGGCTCGGGTCATCGACGGGATTCGCACCGGTGCTCAGGTGGCTGCCGCACGATCCCACCATCGCGATGGGCGCCGCGCTGGCCCGGCTCGCGCGCGAACATGCGGCGGCAGGCATCGAGCCGGGCCCCGAGAGCGCCGGGGTGTCGGAGTTTCTGGCGACGTTCGGCCATCGCGCCCCGGATCGGGAGGTCGACCTCGGTCTGCCCCGGCTTTCCGACGACCCGACGTACGTCGTGGAGCTGATCAACGGGTATCTGCGCTCAGGTGCGCTGGACACGTTCGAGACCGGCGTGCAGGAGGCTCGCGCTGCGTCCGACGGACTGATCGCCGGCGTCCGCAGAGTGAAGGGGCCCGTCCGGGCCGCCGTCCTGCGGAATCTGCTCGCTCGCCATCTCGCGCTCGGTGGACTGCGGGAGCGGCCCAAGTTCGACATGGTCCGGGCGATGGCCCTTGGCCGGCGCACACTGCGGCGTTGCGGCACCGCACTTGTCGCGCGCGGGTTACTCGACGACGCCGACGACGTGTTCTTCCTCGACGGAGCCGACGTGCGCGCTGCGCTGGCCGGGCAGGCCTGCGACCTCCGCGCGCGTGCCGCCGCCGACCATCGGTCGTTCCGGCGCGAGTTGCGGCGCCGCCTGGTACCCCGGGTGCTGACCAGCGAAGGGGAGGCCGTCTACGGGTTCGATACCGCGACTCCCGGCGCGGAGACCGACGTGCTGATCGGGACCGCCCTGTCCCCCGGTGTCCACGTGGGGACGGTGCGGGTGCTGGACTCACCGGTGGGGGCGAACCTGCAACCCGGTGAGGTGATCGTCGCGGCCAGCACCGACCCGGGGTGGACGCCGCTGTTCCTGCTCGCGGGGGCGCTCGTGATGGAGGTCGGTGGGGTGATGTCGCACGGGGCGCTGGTGGCACGGGAGTACGGGCTACCCGCGGTGGCCGGCATCGGAAATGCGATGACGCGGCTGCGGTCCGGGCAGCGGGTACGCGTCGACGGGACCGCCGGGTCGGTCACGCTGCTCGACTCAGTCGCCCCCGACGGCGCCGCCGAAGATCCGGCACCTACCGCTACCCGAGCTGCTGGTTCTGCTCCTCGACCGGCGCCCCGACCTCGGCCAGTTTCGCCGGATTCGAGGTGATCTCGTCGATCACGGTGTGGATGAACCGCATCTTCTCCAGCACCGCAGGCGGCAGCACGAACGGGTAGAGGTCGTCTTTGCCCATCGAGCGGTTCACCATGTTCAGCGCCCACGACAGCGGCAGCCACATCTCGATCATGGTGTCGAAACTGCTGGGCCCCAGGACTTTCCGCTCGAACGTCGCACCGGCGGGGGCGAAGCCGAACGCCGCCGCGGTGTCCAGCGTGTCGCGGATGTGCAGGTAGTGCGCGAACGTCTCGGCCCAGTCCTCGGCCGGATGCATCGTGGCGTAGGACGACACGTAGTCGTCCTCCCAGCCCGCGGGCGCACCCTCGCTGTAATGGCGGTCCAGCGCGGCCTGGTAGTCGGCCTCGGGATCGCCGAACAACTCGTGGTACCGCTGCAGGTAGTCCTGCGACGTGCCGATCAACCGGTACTGGTAGTAGTGACCGATCTCGTGGCGGAAGTGGCCGAGCAGGGTGCGGTACGGCTCGTCCATCGAGATGCGCAGTTGCTCGCGGTGGACGTCGTCACCCTCGGCGAGGTCGAGCGTGATCACGCCGTCGGCGTGGCCGGTGAAGACCTTGTCGAACTGGCTGGACAGCAGGTCGAAGGCCAGGCCGTACTGCGGATCGTGGTCCCGGCCGACGATCGGCAGCTTCAGCTCGTACAGTTCGGCGAGCAGCCGGCGCTTCGCCTTCTCCGCGGTGGCGAACGCCGCCAGCGCGACGGTGTCGGCGTCGTTGGGTCGGGTTCGGGTCAGTGCGCACGACACGCACAGTTTGGCGATCGGCCCCTTCTGCACCAGCCAGTTGCATTCGGCCAGATGCAGGTTCGCACACAGTTGGTAGTGGCTCTCGTCGACCGCACCGGCATGTTCGCTCTCGTCGGCAGGCGCGATCACCAGAAGTGCCATGTCGTCCAGCGAGAACCCGAGCGCGCTTCCGCAGTTCAGGCAGACGGAGTTCTCGAACGACAGCCGCTGGCCGCAGTTCGGGCAGGTGAAGTCACGCACGCAACACTCCGCCCGCGTACGGCGCGACGTCGACGGAAACGTCGATGGTGCTGCTCTCCGAATCGGTGTAGATGATGCCCCGCAGCGGCGGGATGTCGGCGTAGTCGCGTCCGAGACCCACCGTCACATAACGCTCGTCGACCATCTGATTGTTGGTCGGGTCCAGCCCGAGCCACAGGTTCTGCGGTGTCCACACCGATGCCCAGGCATGCGTCGCATCAATTCCCACCATGCGTTCCTTTCCAGGCGGAGGGTCAGTGGCCAGATACCCCGAGGCGTAACTTGCGGCCAGACCGTTGGCGCGCAGGCAGGCGATGGCCAGCCGCGCGAAGTCCTGACATACCCCTTCCCTGGCCGCCAAAACCTCGCTCACCTTGGTGGACACCGTCGTCGACCCCGACCGGTAGGTGAAATCGGTGTAGATGCGTTGGGTCAGATCGAGCAGCACCTCGATCAGTGGTCGGCCGGCGACGAAACTCGGTGCGGCGTAGGCCCGGATCTCCTCGGTGATCTCGGACGGCTGCAGGTCGAGGGTGAACTCGGTGGCCAGGGCCCCGTCGGCGCCCACCGGGCGTGCGATCTCCCACGGCGCCCTCGCCGACGGGCCGTCGTACAGGTCCGGAGGCGGCGGGTCCACCTCGACGACCGAGCGGCTGGTGATGGTCAGCGCCCGATGCCGCTGGGTGACATGGAAGTACGAGCTGGTGTTGCCCCACCCGTCGCGGCTGATGGAGCTGTCGGCGGCCTCCGGATCCAGGATCAACTCATGGAACAGGCAGCGTTGACGGGCCGAATCGCGGGGCGTCAGAAAGCCCCGGCCGTACGAGCTGGTGACGACATCGGAGTACCGGTACTCGGTGCGGTGGGTGATCTCGTAGCACCGGCTCGCCCCGGACGCCGTCGGCCCGTCCGGAAACGCGGTCATGGGACCACCCGCCGTTCGTCGGGTCCCCACAGCGGTTGCATGTCGCCGGGCAGGGACAGATGGACCGCGGTGATGGCGCTGGAGAGCTCGCGCAAGTCATGGTGGATGCCCGACAGCAGCCCGTCGAACTCGGCTCGCCTGCCGTCGGCCGTGACGGCCTCCAGCTCCGCGGGCTCGATCCTGCGCAGCCGGGCGGCGATCTCGTCGACCATCCGCTCGGGGCGCGAGGACCCCGACGACCCGGGCAGCGATTTGAGGTGGGAGCGCAACCGCTCCAGCTGGTAGACCAGCGAGCGCGGATTGCCCGCGTCGAACAGCACCAGTTCCGTCAGACCGGCCACACTGATCTTGCCCGGATTGCGCCTTCGGTAGATCACCAGCGACTCGCACGCCACCAGCGTGGACTCCGTGACGGTCCGCTCGGCGCCGGGGGTGCGGACCGTGGTCATGGTGGCGCGCAGCAACGCCGTCAGCGCGAGCGCACGCTCGATGCGCTTGCCGGTGTCCATCATCATCCAACCCACGTCGTGGACCATGGATTCGGCCACCACACCCGACAACGCCAGCATGCCTCCCAGGGTCAGGGTGCTGGCGGAGGCCAAAAACGCGTCACCCTCGGCCTGCGAATCCGGCGGTACGCCCGGCGCATTGAGCAGTGTGCGTTCGAGCGCGGACAACACCATCCAGGTGTCGTTGGACATCTGGTCGCGAACCGCGCGCGCAGTCAGCCCCAGCCGCTCCACCGACTGGGCCAGCGAGCCCGCCCGGTGCCGGTCGGCGGTCAGCGACCACAGCGTCGTGGGCGCGGTGGCCACCATCTCGGTGTAGTCGCCGCCGGCACCGGTGTCGGTTCCGGTGATCTCGCCCAACGCGGTGAGCAACACCGGAACGCATTCGCTGCCATCCATCGTGCGGCGGTACCGGTATTCGTGGTAACGCTCGCGAGTGACCGTCAACAGTCGCGCCATGTGCTCGGCGCGTTCGGCGTACCGGCCGATCCAGAACAGGTCGGACAGCACGCGCGGCGAACTGACCTCCTGCGTCGGGCTCGAGGTGGCCAGCGTGGGCAGCGCCGGGGTCTTCTCGACCGTGACCCGGCTCGGCGGACGCACCCAGATATCTTTGGCGGCAACAGATTTGAGCCGGTAACCGTCCGCGCCCGGAGCCGCCAGGTAGCCGAGGCCACCGATCATCGGTGCGTATCCGCTGCGCTGGGACACCGTGAACAGCCGCATACCGACACTCGACGAGGACAGCCTGCCCGGCAGGTGATCCGCAGGCGCCGAGGAGAATTGGGGCAGCTCCTGGCCGACCCACTGCCATGGCGTGGCGGTGATCCGTGCGGCGAGCGACTCCTGTTGCGCGCGTGACAGCTGCGGACCGACGATCGCTTCACCACCGTTCACCGGCCTGATGAGCAGCGACGACAGGTGGGCCAGCAGGTGGGAGCGTTCGATGTCGCTACCGCCCCAGTACAGCGGTGCGGTCGCCAGCAGCGGCGTCTCGCCGAGCAGCATCTCGGCCAACTGGGGCAGAAACCGAAGCAGCCCAGGGCTTTCCAGCACCCCACTGCCCAGGGTGTTGACCACGGTCACCGCGCCGCGGCGCAGCACCTCGACCAGCCCGACCACACCCAGCCGGGAGTCCGGCCTCAGGTCGAGCGGGTCGGCGTAATCGGCGTCGACGCGGCGCAGCACCACATCGACCCGCTTGAGGGTGCCCATCGACCGCATCCAGAGCTTGCCGTCGCGCACCACCAGGTCGGCGCTCTCGACCAGAGGCAGGCCCAACACGCTTGCCAGATACGCCTGATCGAACGCGGTCTCGGAGTGGATGCCCGGGCTCAGCACCACCACCATGGGCTCTTCGGCGGACTCCGGGGCCGCGTCCACGAGGGCGAGCCGGAGCGCCTGCGCCCACGGCGACACGGGTTGCGGGCCGATCTGCTCGTAGAGCTCGGGAATGGCGTGCGCGATCACCCGCCGGTCGGCCAGTGCGTAACCGGCGCCCGACGGGGCCTGCGTCCAGTCGGCGTTGACGACGAAGTCGCCGGAGGAACCACGGCTCACGTCGCAACCGTGCAGGAAGAGCTGGTGACGGCCGGGCACCTCGATTCCGCGCGCGGCGCGCACATACCCGGGATGGGCGAACAGCAGCTGCGGAGGCAGGACTCCGCCGGTGATCGAACGCCGTTCCCCGTACAGGTCGGCCAGGACCGCGTCGAGCAGCCGCGACCGCTGCACCAGGCCCGCTTCCAGCCGGTCCCAGTCGGCCGCGGAGATCACCAGCGGCAGCGCGTCGAGATGCCACGGCCCGGGTACCGCGTCGCCGTCGTCGGTCTGGATGTAGGTGATGCCGTCGTTGTCGACGAGGCCGCGCACCACGGCGCGTAGCCGGTCCAGCCCGTCGCGGCCCCGGTCCCGCACGCAGTCGGCCAGCTCCTGCCACGCCGGCCGCACATTTCCTGCCGCGTCCACGAATTCGTCGTAGCCGGTCGTCGGGCCGCCGAACTGCGGCTGCTCGAACAACACCTGCTGGGCCCGCATGGTGCCGTAGGGCACCAGCGGGTTGTCGACGTCGGTCGATCCGGCACCCGGGGCGGGTGTCGGAGACGGTGCAGGGTGAGCCATTACTGCAGAACGGTACGCACTCGCCGCAGATCCAAGATCCCCGGCGCTCCCACATCGGTGGACTGACGCGCCTGCTTCTCGCGGAGATCCGCCAGATCGACCCCGCCCGGCGTGAAGCCGGTCGCCTCGAAGCGCCTGCCCCGGCGCGATTCGGCCTCGACCGCGTTGACCGGCGGCCGGTCATAGGAGCGGCCGCCGGGATGGGAGACGTGGTAGGTGCAGCCCCCGCGGGAGACCCCCGTCGCGGCGTCGACGAGTTCGAAGCGCAGCGGCCCGTCCACGGTGATCGTCGGATGCAGCGCGCTGGGCGGTTGCCAGGCGCGGTACCGCACGCCACCGACCTGGACGTCGGGGTTGTCGGTGGCCAAAAGCGGCACCGGGAATCCGTTGACCACCACGACGTGGCGCTGCCGATCCGCCCCGATCAGCCGCACCTGCAGGCGTTCCACCGACGAGTCGACGTAGCGGGCGGTGCCTCCGGCGGTCGCCTCCTCCCCCAGCACATTCCACGGCTCGATGGCATCGCGCAGCTCGAGCTCGACACCCCCGAGCACCGCGGTCCCGATGCGCGGGAACCGGAACTCGGTGAACGGATCCAGCCAGCTGGTGTCGAACTCCACACCATGGGCCCGCAGATCGGCGGCAACCTCGGCGATGTCGTGAATCAGGAAGTGCGGCAACAGATACCGGCCATGCAGGTTGGCGCCGTGGCGGATCAGCGGAGCACGCAGCGGCTCCTCCCAGAACCAGGCCACCAGCGCGCGTACCAGAAGCGACTGCACCATCGCCATCTGGTGGTGCGGCGGCATCTCGAAGCCCCGCAGCTCCAGCAGCCCCAGCCGGCCCCGCGCACTGTCGGGGCTGTAGAGCTTGTCGATGCAGAACTCCGCGCGGTGGGTG
Source organism: Mycolicibacterium austroafricanum (assembly GCF_000612725.1). GTDB lineage: Bacteria > Actinomycetota > Actinomycetes > Mycobacteriales > Mycobacteriaceae > Mycobacterium > Mycobacterium austroafricanum. The sequence goes on along the minus strand of NZ_HG964459.1, from coordinate 75,447 downwards.
TTGCCGGTGATGTCGGTGAGCAGATGCCGCAGCGCCCGGTCGGTGACCCAGGCCTTGGCACCGCCCGGCGCCTGTGCGAGCCGGGCGATCTCGGCGAAGGCGATCTCGAGCTCGTAGAGCGATTCGGGCCGGCCCTCGTCGACCCGCGGCGCCTGCGACGTGGTGCCGATGAACCGGCCGGCGAACAGGTACGACAGCGACGGGTGCCGCTGCCAGTAGGTCAGCAGCGACACCAGCAGGTCGGGTCGTCGCAGCAACGGCGAATCGGCGGGGGTGATGCCGCCAAGGGTGATGTGGTTGCCGCCGCCGGTGCCGCCGTGGGAGCCGTCGACGTCGAACGACTCGGTGGACAGCCGGGCCAGCCGGGCTTCGGCGTAGAGCGTTTCGAGTTGCTCGCGCTGCTCGGCGAAGCTTGCCGTCGGCGCGACGTTGACCTCGATGACGCCGGGGTCGGGCGTGATCGTCACCGAGCTCAGCCGGGCGTCGTTGGGTGGTCCGTATCCCTCGATCACGACCGGGCAGTCGATCGCGGCGGCCGCCGCCTCGATCCGCTCGACGAGGTCGACGAAGTGCTCCAATTCCTCGGTGGGTGGCAGGAACACATACAACACGCCGTCGCGGATCTCGCCGACCAGCGCGGTCGTCGGGACCCAGTCGGCGTCCTCGACCGTCGTCGCCATGTCCGGCGCGGCCGTCGTGACGGATCCGGCGGGTGGCAACGGAGGGCGACGTTCGATCGGGTCGGCGTCGAAGGTCGGCCGCGGCGGCTGCCAGCTGATGGAGTGCAGCGGCAACCGCAGGCCCGCCGGCGAATCCCCCTCCAACAGCACGACGCGGCCGCGGCGCAGCGTCCACTGGGCGCCGGCCCATCCGGAGTCGTCGTCGCGGCGGTGCACCGGCAACACGAACGCGGACGGTTCGGTGACGGACGCTTCCAGCCGGGCCAGCAGCTGCGCGCGGCCGTCCGCAGAGTCGACCGCCAGGTCGTCTTCGGCGTCGACCGGTGGCCCCGCGGGTTGCCGCACCGCACCGACCAGCCGGGCCAGCGGATCTTCGTAGGCCGGGCGGACGTGACCGGCGGGCAGGCCCAGCCCGTCGGCGATGACAGCGAGCAGCCGGCGGCCGGCGTCCGGAGTCGGCGTGCGGGTGTCCGACGTCTCCTGCCAGGGGTCGGCGAGAAGGGACTCGTCGGCCCACAGAGGTTCGCCGTCGGTGCGCCAGAACAGTCCGATCTGCCAGCGCGGCAACGGTTCTCCCGGATACCACTTGCCCTGGCTACGCTGCACCAGCCCCTGCGGCGCCCACACCTTCTTCAACCTGGCCGCCAGCGCGGAGGCGCGCTCGCGCTTGTGTGGGCCGTCGGCGTCGGTGGTCCATTCCGGGTCGACCTGGTTGTCGATCGACACGAACGTCGGCTCACCGCCGACCGTCAACCGCACGTCGCCCGCGGTCAGCCGCTCGTCCACGCGCCGGCCGAGCGCGTTGATCGCCGCCCACGACTCCTCGGTGTAGGGCAACGTCACCCTCGGGTCCTCGTGCACCCGGGTGACGACGTTGCTGAACTCCAGGGTGGTCTCGCACGGTTCGGTGGCACCGGTGATCGGCGCCGCCGACTCGGGATGCGGCGTCGCCGACAGTGGGATGTGGCCCTCACCGGCGAACAGCCCCGAGGTCGGGTCGAGTCCGATCCAGCCTGCGCCGGGGATGTAGACCTCGGTCCAGGCGTGCAGGTCGGTGAAGTCGGCGGCGGGCCCCGACGGGCCGTCGAGCGCCTCGATGTCGGAGGTCAGCTGGACGAGGTAGCCCGAGACGAACCGGGCCGCCAACCCGAGCTGCCGCAGGATCGACACCAGCAGCCACGCCGAGTCACGGCACGAACCGATGCCGGTGCGCAGCGTGAAATCCGGTGTCTGCACCCCGGGCTCCATCCGGACCGAATAGCCGACGTCGGCGTTGACGGCACGGTTGAGCGCGACGAGGTAGTCGATGGTGCGGGTGCCGGAGGCGACGGTGAAGTTCTTCACCCACGCCTCGACGAGGTCGCCGGGCCCCGAACCCGGCCCCTCCTCGTCGACCGGACGCAGATACGGCTTCAGATCCTCGGCCAGCGACTCGGGATAGGTGAAGCCCACCTGCTCGGCGTAGTCCTCGATGAAGAAGTCGAACGGGTTGACCACCTTCATGTCGGCGATCAATCCCACGGTGACGGTGAGGCTGCGGGTGCGTGTCGGGAACACCAGCCGGGCCAGAAAGTTGCCGAAGGCGTCCTGCTGCCAGTTGATGAAGTGATCCGCCGGTTCGACCCGCAGGGAATACGCCTCGATCGGGGTCCTGGAATGCGGCGCGGGACGCAAGCGCACGACGTGCGGATACACCTCGACGAGTCGGTCGAATGTGTAGCTGGTGCGATGCTCCAGCGCCACCTTGATCCCCATAGCGGTAGATCCCACCACACCGGACAGCGCCGTGCAGGCTGCGTCAGGTCTGCGCAGATCGCGGGATGACGTTGCCCCGCGGCCGCAACACCAGCACGAGCACCCCCGCCAACACCACGCCCACCAGGTTCACTGCGAGTTGCGCCGCCGACTGCGCCGCCACGTCCCAGTGTCCGAGAATCCCCGCGACGGCCGTGAATCCCGCCGCGGGGACGGTGGTCACCGAGATGAACACGCCGACGAGCGCAGCGGATTTCGACGACATCAGCGACAGCATGCCCGCGGCACCGGCGAGCAGCGCGACGATGAAGGAGACAGGTCCGACCTGGAAGATGAAGTCGACGTCGTGGATGTCGCCGATGGTGTCGAAGCTCAGCCAGCCCACCGCCCGACCCGCCAGGGTGAGCAGTGCGGTGATACCCATCGCGACCGGGAAGCCGATCAGCAACGCGATGGCGGCCCGCCGCGCGAGGTCACCACGCCGCTGCACCAGGGCCACCGACAGCGCGGCCAGCGGCCCGAACTCGGGCCCGAGCACCATCGCGCCGACGACCGTGACCATCGAGTCGGTGACCGCGCCGATGGCGGCCAGCAGACAGGCCAATGTCAGGAACGTCATGAACGTGACCGACAGCGTCGATTCCTCACGGGTCCTGGTGATCAGCTCGTCCCACACCAGCGCATCGGCCGGGTCACCCTCGGCTTCGTCCTCGGCCTTGTGCGCCCGGGTCGACAGCACGGTGTCCAGGGCGGTCAGCGTGATCGCACCGCGGTGCTGCACGTCCAGGTCCTTGAGCTGCTTGACGACGTCGTTGGCGCTCTCCCGCGCGATGTCGGCGGCGATCTCGTCGCCCGCAGGGTCGAGGGCGGCGCCGGGATGGATCACGAGGTGCGTCACCCCGACGTGGCGCTGCAGGACCCGCAGCACGTCGTCACGTATGTCTTCGGGGGCTATCACCCGCAAATGCAGCACCGGCGCACGTTAACCGCGCCACGCACCAGAAATGAACAATCGACCGCTAAATGTGGGCATTGCACACAGTCGTGTTATAGATTCACAGCGTTGGCGCCGAAGTTGACCAAAACCCGGCGACATTGGGACGTTTCTGTGAATTTTCAACAGACAGAGTGTTGGTGGCCGTGGATGTAAGAACCCGCAGGGACCGGATCGAACAACGTGTTCGCTCCGCCCGCGAGATCAACTTCGCCGACCTGGCGGCGGAGTTCGACGTCTCCGAGATGACGATCCGGCGTGACGTCGAGGCGCTGGAAAGCCTCGGCGTGCTCCGGCGCGTGGTCGGCGGCGCGACCGCGGTTCAGGGCAAGGACACCGAGCCGTCGTTCGCGACCCGCGTGGCCGACGCCGCCCAGGAGAAGATCCACATCGCCGACGTGGTGGCCGACCTCATCGGGGTCAACGAGACGCTGATCCTGGACTCGGGCAGCACCGCACTGGCCGTGGCGAATTCACTGAAAGGCCGCGGCCTTGGCCTGACCGTGGTGACGCCGAGCGTCCTCGCCGCGCTGGCCCTGGTCGACGAGCCGGACACCACCGTGGTGCTCACCGGCGGGGAGCTGCGCGCGGGCGAGCTGAGCCTGATCGGGCCGGGCGCCGAGGACACGCTCGCCAACTACAACTGCGACACGTACGTGATGGGTGTGGCAGGTATCGACGGCGACCGCGGGATCTCCGACTATCACCAGGCCGAGAGCCGGGTGAAGCGGACGGCCAGCAGGCGGGCCGACCGCGTGATCGTCGCCGCGGACAAGAGCAAGCTCGGCCGGGTCACCTTCGTCAGCATCGCCACGCTGTCGCAGGTCCAGACCATCGTCAGCGACGGGCCCGCGGACCACCCCGCCCTGGTCGCGGCGCGTGCTGCCGGCGTCGAAGTGATCTGTGTTGCCGGACAGGACGATTCGTCAGCCGAAGCCGCGATGGGGTCGCGATGAGCAGGTACACGATCGGCGTCGACATCGGCACCACCGGCATCAAGACGGTGCTTCTCGACACCACCGCCGGGATCGTGGCCACCGCGAACCGGGAGAACACGCTGCACTCCCCCGGCCCCGGTTTCGCCGAGGCCGACCCCGTGCAGTGGTACCGCAACGTCGTCGAGTCGATCCGCGAGGTGCTCGCCGTCAGCGGCGTGGCACCCGATCAGATCGGCGCGCTGGCCACGTCGGGCATGGTCCCCGCCGTCGTCGCCGTCGACCAGACGGGAACGCCGTTGCGGCGTGCGATACTTCAGAACGACGCTCGCGCCCACCGCGAAGTCGCCGGCCTGGCAGCGAAATTGGCCACAGTCGACCTGGTGACACTGACCGGTTCGGCGCTGACGCAGCAGTCGGTGGCACCCACCACCGTGTGGCTGCGCGACCACGAACCCGACGTCTACGCCCGCACCGCCCACTGGATCGGCTCCTACGACTGGGTGCTGTCGGCGCTGGGCGCCCCGATCCACGTCGAACAGAACTGGGCGCTGGAATCCGGACTGTTCGAGATCGACGGTGACGTCGCAACCGACGTGCTGCAGGCCGCCGCCCTGGACCCGGCCATGCTGGCCCCGGTCCGGCGTCCGGGCACCCAGGTCGGCGAACTCAGCCGCCGGGCCGCCGACGAGACCGGTCTGCGCGCCGGCACCGCACTTGTGGTCGGCGGCGCCGACCACGTGCTGTCGGCGTACGCCGCCGGGGTCAACGATCCCGGTGATGCGCTCGTGAAACTTGGTGGGGCAGGCGACATCCTGGTTGCCAGCGACACCCAGGTCGTCGACGAACGGCTGTACCTCGACGCCCACCCCGTCCCGGGTCACTGGCTGCCCAACGGCTGCATGGCCACCAGCGGCAGCCTGATCCGGTGGTTCCAGGCTTTGATAGGCGGTCCGGAAGCGGTGGAGCTGACCACGCTCGACGCCGAGGCCGCCCTGCGCTCCCCCGCCGAGGTGCTCTGCCTGCCGTACTTTCTCGGCGAGAAGAGCCCGATCCACGACCCGGACCTGCGCGGCGTCTTCGCCGGCATGCATCTCGGGCACACCAGGGCGGACATGTACCGCTCGGTACTGGAGGCCATCGCGTTCGGATTCCGGCACCACGTCGACGTGTTCGCGCAGATCGGGATACCGTTGCGCCGGGTGATGATCACCAACGGCGGCTCCAAATCCACACTGTGGAAACAGATTCACGCCGATGTCCTGGGTCAGGAGATGCATCCCGTGCGCGGCCATCCCGGCGCCTCACTCGGCGCCGCGGTGATCGCCGCGATCGGCGTGGGCGCCCTCGCCGACTGGTCGGACGCCGCGCGGTTCATCACCCTGGACGACCCGTACATCCCCGATCCGGCCCGTCGTGACATCTACGACCAGGCCTACGCCACCTGGCGTGAACTGAGCTCGGCGATGACACCGATCTCCCACGCGATCGCTCGGACCACCCGATGAAATACACGAAAGGATCACTCAGCCAATGAGAATCACGCAATGGCCCACTTCGGGGCGGAGAAGCGGGCGCCCAGGCACCGCGTTCTCCGCCGTGATGGCACTGGTCGCCGTCCTGGCCCTGGTGTTGACCGGGTGCGCAGGCAGCGGCGGGCCCGAACAAGCCGAAGCCACCGGCACCGGCGAGGTCTCCACCGACGTCTCGGGCACCGTGCGGATCCTGATGGAGAACGTGCCGGACACCGACATCGTCAAGTCCATGGTGGCCGACTTCAACAAGGAGTACCCGGGCGTCGAGATCAACATCGAGTCGCTGACGTTCGACCAGATGCGCGACAAACTGGTGTCCTCGTTCCAGTCCTCGTCGCCCACCTACGACCTGATCGTCGTCGACAACCCGTGGATGGTCGACTTCGCCAACGCGAAGTTCCTGCAGCCCCTCGATGCCCGCATCGACAGCACCCCGGACTACGACGCCGCCGACTTCTTCAAGCCGCTCACCGACATCACCACTGTCGACGGAGCCCGCTACGGTGTTCCGTTCTACAACTACGCGCTCGGATACCTTTACAACGCCGACGATCTCGCGGCCGCCAACCAGCAGGTGCCGACGACCCTTGACGAGCTGGTCAGCACCAGCAAGGCGCTCAAGAGCGGCGACCGGGCCGGCATCGCGATGCAGCCGCAGCGTGGCTACAAGATCTTCGAAGAGTGGGGCAACTGGCTGTTCGCCGCGGGCGGATCGATCTACGACGCCGACGGCAAGATCACGCTGAACACGCCGGAAGCCAAGCGGGCACTCGAGGCTTACATCGACACCTACAACACCGCCGCGCCGGCCAACAGCCTGAGCTGGGGCATGGACGAGGCGCAGCGTTCGGTGTCGGCGAACCAGGCCGCGTCGATGATCAACTACAACTGGCAGCTGCCCGCCCTCAACGAACCGGGCTCCGGGCCGGCCGCAGGCAAGATCAAGCTCGCCACCATCCCCGGCGGCAAGCAGGTGCTGGGCTCATGGAGCTGGGCGATCCCGGCCAATTCGGCCACACCCGACGCGGCATGGGCGTTCGTCTCGTGGATCACCGCCAAGCCCAACGATGTCGTGCGCACCGAGAAGGGCGGCGCGGCGATCCGGCAGAGCACACTGCAGGACCCGGCCGTGCTGGGCGGACAGTTCGGCGAGGAGTACTACCGGACCGTCGAGCAGCTGCTCGCCAACGCGGCTCCGCTGACCCAGGGGCCCAGCGGTGAGGAGATGATCCAGGCAGTCGGCACCGAGCTCAACGAAGCGGTCGCCGGCAAGAAGAGCGTCGACGACGCACTGGCCGCCGCACAGGCCGAGGCAGAGAAGATCCAAGGCTAGCCATTTCCCTGCCGTTCCCCCGAAGCCGGAAACCGACCACCCCACGAAAGGAGCGAGACCAACCGTGATGCCCTCTTTGAGATTTCAGCACGGTATGGTCGCCCCCCTCGCCGCCCTCTTCGTCGGGGTGGTCGGTTTCCCCCTCGGTTACGCCGCCTACCTGAGCGTCACCGACTACAAGCTGACCGATCGCGGGGCGCCGAACCTGGTGGGCGCCGACAACTACGTCGCGGCGTTCTCCGACGGCGCCTTCTGGGGTGCGTTCGGCACGACCGCGCTCTATGTGCTGGTGGCCGTCGGCCTCGAGCTGGTGATCGGGCTGGCCATCGCGCTCGCGCTGCAGAAGCAGCGTTGGGCAAAGGATCTCACCCGCTCGATGCTGCTGGCTCCGATGTTCATCACCCCGATCGCGGTCGGGTTGACCTTCCGGTTCCTGCTCAACGACCAACTCGGGGCGATCCCGGCGATGCTGGACGCGATCGGAATCGAGTACGACTTCTTCGGCCCCGGCCGCGCCCTGTTCACCCTCGCGTTCATCGACGTGTGGCAGTGGACGCCGTTCATGGTGCTGCTGCTGCTGGCCGGGCTGGAGTCGATTCCCAAGGAACCGCTCGACGCGGCCCGTCTGGACGGAGCGAGTGGCCTCTACGTGCTGCGGCGCGTCACGCTGCCCCTGCTGGCGCCCGTGCTCGTGGTGGCGATCCTGTTGCGATGCCTGGACGCCATGAAGGTGTTCGAGTACGTGTTCGCCACCACCCGCGGCGGTCCGGGCACCGAAACCGAGACACTGCAGTACTTCATCTACCAGACCGGTATCCAGTTCTTCCGGCTCGGCTCCGCATCCTCGATGGCGTTCATCGTGCTGGTTGTCGTGCTCGCCGTGATCGTGATCGCGTTCCGCCGGATGGAGAGGACGAAATCGCGATGACCCGTTCCTCGGTGGTCACCGTGTTGCGGGTGACCCTGCTCTGGGCTGCGGGCATCTCGGTGCTCTTCCCCATCGTCTGGATCGCGCTGGCGAGCTTGAAAACGCCAGAGCAACTCAACGATCCGTTCCTGATCGCGTTCACGCCGAACTTCGCCAGCTGGCAGAACGTGCTGAGCTCGGGAATCCTCGGGGCCGCCGGACGCAGCGCGCTGGTGGCGCTGGTCACCGTCGGCATCAGCGTGGTCGTCGGCAGCATGGGCGCCTACGCCATCGCCCGCTACCGGGCCGGCGGCACCCTCACCAGGTTCGGCATGCTCGCCGCGCAGGTGCTGCCGCCGGCCGTGCTGGTGTTCCCGTTCTTGACCATGGCCTACGCGCTGCGGCTGACCGACACGCTGATCCCGGTGATCTTCTCGCACCTCAGTTTCGTTCTGCCCGTGGTGACCTGGTTCCTGATCGGCTTCTTCGAGGCTGTGCCCCGCTCGCTGGAGGAGCAGGCCCAGGTGGACGGCCTCACCCGGTTCACGGCGTTCCGGCTGGTGGTTCTGCCGCAGGTCTATCCGGGTATCGGCGCCGCAGCCATCTTCGGTTTCACGCTGTCGTGGAACGATCTGTTCTACGGGCTCATCCTGGCTCCGGGCAAGGCGGCGATCCTGCCGGTGGCCATCGCAGGTTTCAACACATTCCGCGGGGTGCAGATCGGCTCGATGAGCGCGGCGATCCTCATCGCGGTCGTCCCCGTCGTCATCGCGAGCTTCTTCATCCAGCGCAAGCTGGTGCAGGGCATCAGCGGCGGCGCGGTGAAGTTCTAGGCACAGATAGGTTTTTCGCACTATGGCAACGGTTCGCTTCTCCGGCGTCAACAAGGCGTACGGAACCACCTCGGTCGTCAGCGATCTCGACCTCGAGCTGCCCGACGGGTCCTTCACGGTGCTCGTCGGCCCCTCCGGGTGCGGCAAGTCGACGTCGCTTCGGATGCTGGCCGGTCTGGAGACGGTCACCTCCGGCAGCATCACCATCGGCGCCCGCGATGTCACCCACCTGCAGCCCCGGGACCGCGACATCGCGATGGTGTTCCAGAACTACGCGCTCTATCCGCACCTGACGGTCGCGGAGAACATCGCGTTCCCGCTGCGCGCGACCAAGACGCCGCGTCGCGAGGCGCTCACCCGGGCGGCGACCATCGCCGAGTCGCTAGGGCTGGCGAAGCTGTTGGACCGCAAGCCCAAAGACCTCAGCGGTGGTCAGCAGCAGCGCGTCGCGATCGGCCGGGCGATCATCCGGGAGCCCTCGGTATTCCTGTTCGACGAACCGCTGAGCAACCTCGACGCCAAGTTGCGGGTCGAGACACGGACCGAACTGCTGCAGATCCAGCGGCGGCTCGGCATCACATCGGTGTACGTCACGCACGACCAGGAAGAGGCCATGACCCTGTCGGACCGCATGGTCGTGATGCGGGACGGCCGGATCGCCCAGCAGGGCACTCCCCAGGAGGTGTATGCCCGTCCCGCAGACACTTTCGTCGCGGCCTTCGTCGGCAGCCCGAAGATGAACCTGATCGACGGAGCGGTTTCCGGCACGACGTTCACGGTGGGCGACGGTTTCGCCCTGACCGTCGATCAGACGGCCGCCGGCGGACCTGTGACGCTCGGCGTCCGGCCCGACGACCTGCTGCCCACGGTCTCCGACGGCGACGGGGCGGCACGGGTGATCCTCATCGAACATCTGGGCCCCCGGGCCATCGTCACGATCGACGCCCGCGGCACCGAACTCACCAGTGTGGTGGAGACCTCCCGCCTTTCGGGCATCACCGAAGGCACGCCCGTCGACCTGGCCGTCCGCCCCGGCGCCACCCACTTCTTCGACCCCGCCACCGGCAGCCGTCTTTCCGGCTGAATGAAACAGATAGGAAACGAGAGCTACAGATGACGAGAACTGTTGTGGTGACCGGCGCGGGATCCGGTATCGGACGAGCGATCGCCAACACACTGGCGCAACGAAATTGGCGGGTGGTGGTCACCGACGTCAATGCCGCCGCCGCAAGCGAGGTCGCAGCGGCACTGCCGAATCCGCCCGCAGGCCATGAATCCGCACAACTGGACGTCACCTCCCCCGAGAACGCGGCCGCCGTGGCATCCGACGTCTCGGAGCGGCTCGGGCTCGACGCGTGGGTGAGCAACGCCGGCATCTCGTTCATGCACCGCTTCCTCGACGCCCCCATCGAGCGCTACGAGCAGACCATGGACGTGAATCTCAAGGGCGTGTTCGTGTGCGGGCAGGCCGCGGCGCGGGAGATGGTGCGCGCCGGCATTCCCGGGATGATCGTGAACACCGCCTCGATGGCGGGCAAGCAGGGCCGGGTGCCGTTCCTGTCGGACTACGTCGCCTCGAAATTCGGGGTGGTCGGGTTGACCCAGGCGATGGCCTACGAACTCGGCGAGCATGGCATCACAGTCAACTGCGTGTGCCCTGGCTTTGTCGAAACCCCCATGCAGTCAAGGGAATTGCAGTGGGAGGCCGAGCTGCGTGGCACCACCCCCGACGGTGTCCGCGCCATGATGATCGCCGACACGCCGCTGGGTCGCCTTGAGCAGGCCGACGACGTCGCCCGCGCCGTGGCCTTCCTGCTCTCCGACGACGCCCGTTTCATCACCGGCGAAGCGCTCGCCGTCAACGGCGGCGCCTACATGGACTGAGCCGGCAGGCGGCTCACCGATTCACCCGATACAGAAGAAAGGCATTTCAGTGACCACCAACTGGCTCGACGAGGTCTTCGGCGTTGCGAAACCCGTCATCGCCATGCTCCATCTGTCCGCTCTGCCCGGCGATCCCGGCTACGACTCCGCGGGCGGCATCGCGGCCGTCGTCAGCCGTGCCCGCACCGAATTGGAGGCGCTGCAGGGCGGCGGTGTCGACGGGGTCATGATCAGCAACGAGTTCAGCCTGCCGTACCTGACCAAGACCGAACCGATCACCGCGATCACGATGGCCCGGATCATCGGCGAACTGCTCCCCGACATCTCGGTGCCCTTCGGGGTCAACGTGCTGTGGGACGGCCGCGCGTCGATCGACCTGGCCGTGGCCACCGGAGCCAAGTGGGTCCGCGAGATCTTCACCGGGGTGTACGCCAGCGACTTCGGGTTGTGGGACACCAACGTGGGCGAGGTGGCCCGGCACCGGGCGCGGGTAGGCGGTGCCGACGTGAAGCTGTTGTTCAACATCGTCCCGGAGTCGGCCCAGTACCTTGCCGATCGCGACCTGGCGTCGATCACCCGCACCACCGTCTTCGCGACGCTGCCCGACGCGATCTGCGTGTCGGGCGCGACGGCGGGCGCTCCCACCGACACCGAGGCGTTGCGGATCGTGAAGGCGGCCGCGGGCGAGGTGCCGGTGTTCGTCAACACCGGAGTGCGCGCCGAGAACGTCGCAGCCCAACTCAGTGTGGCCGACGGTGCGGTAGTCGGCACCTACTTCAAGAAGGACGGGCTGTTCGCCAATGCCGTCGAGAAGTCCAGGGTGGAGGCCCTGATGGGAGCCGCCAAGGAGTTCCGCGCACAGCGGTGACGGCGTCCCGGTGCTCCCCTGCGCCACACCGGCGCCGGGGAGTACCGCGGCCGATGTTGGCGTCAGCCGGATTCCGGGCGCTTCTGCGGCACCAGTCGCATTCCGAGCTCCTCGAGTGGGACGGAATGCCCGTTGTCGCAGACAATTTCGACATGCGCGTCCGCGCCACACGGCACATGCGTCAAGCGCAGCCTGCCGTTGTTGGGCAGGTGACTGCGGCCCCATTCGAACATCGCCCACACCACGGGCATGAAGTCGACGCCGGCCTGGGTGAGCACGTACTCGTCACGCGCCCGCTGTCCGGGTTCGCGGTAGGGCTGCTTGGTCAACAAGCCCGCCTCCACCAGTTCGCTCAGCCGCGCCGACGTCGCCGCCTTGGTGATACCGACCCGCTTGGCGAAGTCATCGAAGCGCGTGGTGCCGTAATAAGCCTCACGCATGATCAGCATCGCCGACTTCTGCCCGGCAACGGCCATCGTCTTCTCGATCGGGCACTCACCAACTGCCGACCAGGCGTCGCGGTCGACCAGCGGGCCCTGCAGCACCGGCATGGGAATCCCATCCCCTTCTGAGTTGTTCTGACTATACCCAGGTGCTATATCTGGGTTCATACCAAGATACTCAGCGGTGAGCGTCAGGAGGAACAATGACCGGATATACGGATCGGGATGCCGTCATCGTGGCGGCGGTGCGAACCCCCGTCGGCAAGGGCAAAGCCAACGGCGCCCTGCATGACGTGCTCCCCGCAGACCTGCTGGCGCACAGCCTGCGCGAGGTCGTCACCCGCGCCGGGGTGGACCCCGCCGAGGTCGACGACGTCATCGCCGGTGCCGTCACCCAGGTCGGCGACCAGGCCGTCAACATCGCGCGCAACGCGCTGCTGGGCGCCGGATTCCCGGAAAGCGTGCCGGGCACCACCGTCGACCGCCAGTGCGGCAGCAGCCAGCAGGCCATCAGCTTCGCCGCCCAGGGCGTTCTGGCCGGCGCCTACGACATCGTGATCGCAGCGGGTGTGGAGTCGATGAGCCGGGTCCCGATGGGATCCTCGGTGCTGCCGGGCAGCAACCCGTTCGGCACAGGGATGGCCGAGCGCTACCCCGAGGGCCTTGTCGCCCAGGGCGTCAGCGCCGAGCTGATCGCCGCCAAGTGGAACCTGTCCCGCACGCAACTCGACGAGTTCTCGGCCGAGAGCCACCAGAAGGCGGCGCGCGCCACCAAGGACGGGCTCTTCGACCATGAGCTCGCACCCATCGCAGGCCTTTCCACCGACGAGATCATCCGCCCCGACACGACAGTCGAGACTCTGGCCGGGCTGCGGCCCGCGTTCTACAACGAGGCGATCGGCGCGCGGTTTCCACAGATCGGCTGGAACATCACCCCCGGTAACTCGTCACCGCTGTCGGACGGCAGCGCCGCGGTGCTGATCACCAGCGGTGCGGCGGCGCGGCGGCTGGGACTGCGCCCGCTGGCACGCATCCACACCACGGTCGCGGTCGGTTCCGACCCGCTGTACATGCTGACCGGCGTGATCCCGGCGACCGAGAAGGTGCTGGCACGCTCCGGGCTGTCGTTGTCGGACATCGACCTGTTCGAGGTCAACGAGGCGTTCGCGCCGGTGGTGCTGGCGTGGGCAAGAGACACCGGCGCAGATCTCGCGAGGACCAACGTCCACGGCGGCGCGATCGCGATCGGCCATCCGCTGGGTGCCAGCGGTGCGCGCATCATGACCACGCTCGTCAACGCGCTGGAGCAGCGCGACGGGCGCTACGCGCTGCAGACGATGTGCGAAGGCGGCGGCATGGCCAACGCCACCATCATCGAACGCCTGTAAACCCCTCGGCCGAAATTGCATTCCAGCAGCGAAAGATCGAGAAAACGCCTGCTGGAATGCAATTTCGGCGGTGTTCAGGCGCGGGTCAGCTCGAACAGCGGGATCGCCCGGTCGGTCTTGGCCTGGTACTCGGCGAACACCGGCGCGATCGCCACGATCTTCGGGTACGTCGCGTCGCGCTCGTCGTCGGGCAGCTCGCGGACGTCGACGTCGTAGGCGTCGGTGCCGACCTCGATGTAGGCCTTCCGGTGTGCGCGCAGGTTGTGCACCCAGGCGGGATGTTTCGGGGCGCCCGCGTAGGAGCCGACAATCAGCATTTTGTCGTCGATGGTCAGGTAGGCCAGCGGTGACAGCCGCGAGGTCCCCGACTTCGCTCCCGTGGTGTGCAGCAGCAGCAACGTGGCGCCCTCGAACGGGCCTCCGACCTTGCCGCCGTTGGCGCGGAATTCCTCGACGATGTTGCGGTTGAATTCATCCAACGCCGCGGTGTCGGCGACGAGCTTGTCCTTGTCCAGTTCGGTCATGCCTTGTCCAGCTTCTCCGGCTTGGCGTCTATTCCGGATTCCTTACGCTGCAGCGCGGTGATCGGCGCGGGAGCGTCGGTCAGCGGGTCGACGCCGCCGCCGGACTTCGGGAACGCGATCACCTCACGGATCGAGTCCAGCCCGGCGAGCAGCGCCACGATCCGATCCCAGCCGAACGCGATACCGCCGTGCGGCGGGGCGCCGAAGGTGAACGCGTCCAACAGGAATCCGAACTTGTCGCGGGCCTCGTCGTGGTCGATGCCCATCATCGCGAACACCCGTTCCTGGATGTCGCTGCGGTGGATACGGATCGACCCGCCGCCGATCTCGTTGCCGTTGCAGACGATGTCGTAGGCGTCGGCCATCGCCGATCCCGGGTCGGTGTCGAACGTGGCCTCCGACTCGGGTTTCGGCGCGGTGAAGGCGTGGTGCGCCGCCGTCCAGGCCCCGGAGCCCACGGCGACGTCCCCGGACGCGGTGGCGTCGTCGGCCGGCTCGAACAGCGGCCAGTCCACCACCCACGTGAACGCCCACGCCGACGGATCGATCAGGTCGAGACGCTTGGCCACCTCGATGCGGGTGGCACCCAGCAGCGCCCGTGCCGCCTTCGCCGAGCCTGCGGAGAAGAACACACAGTCCCCGGGGTTGGCGCCGACGTGGGCGGCCAGCCCGTCCCGCTCGGCGTCGGACAGGTTCTTGGCGACCGGGCCGCCGAGCTCGCCGTCCTCGCCGACCAGCACATAGGCCAGCCCCTTGTGACCGCGCTGCTTGGCGAACTCCTGCCACCCGTCCAGGGTGCGGCGCGGCTGCGACGCCCCACCGGGCATCACCACCGCGCCGACGTAGGGCGCCTGGAACACCCGGAACGGGGTGTCCATGAAGTAGTCGGTGCACTCCACGAGCTCCAGGCCGAACCGCATGTCGGGCTTGTCGGAACCGAATCGGCGCATCGCGTCGGCGTGGCTGATCCTCGGCAACGGCAGGGGCAGGTCGTAGCCGATCAGCGCCCAGATCGCCTTGAGAATCTGCTCGGAGACCGCGATCACATCGTCGGCGTCGACGAAGCTCATCTCCATGTCCAGCTGGGTGAACTCCGGCTGCCGGTCGGCGCGGAAGTCCTCGTCGCGGTAGCACCGCGCGATCTGGTAGTACCGCTCCATGCCGGCCACCATCAGCAGCTGCTTGAACAGCTGCGGGCTCTGCGGCAACGCGTAGAACGAACCGGGCTGCAGGCGGGCGGGCACCAGGAAGTCGCGGGCCCCCTCGGGCGTGGAGCGGGTCAGCGTGGGTGTCTCGATCTCGACGAAATCGTGCTCGGCAAGGACACTGCGTGCGGCCGCGTTCACCTTGGAGCGCAACCGGATTGCGTTGCCTGGCACCTCGCGGCGCAGATCGAGATAGCGGTACTTCAGCCGGGCTTCCTCGCCCGCGGTCTCGTCGAGTTGGAACGGCAGCGCGGCGCTCTCCCCCAGTACCGTCAGCGATGTCGCGCTGACCTCCACCTCGCCGGTGGCGATCTCCGGGTTGGCGTTGCCTTCGGGGCGTATCTCCACGACGCCGGTGACCGCGACGCAGAACTCCGAGCGCAGCCGGTGGGCCTGGGCCAGCACCTCGCCCTCCCGGAACACGACCTGCGAGGTGCCGGAAGCGTCTCGCAGGTCGATGAAGATGACGCCGCCGTGGTCGCGACGGCGCGCCACCCAGCCGGCCAGCGTCACCGTCTGACCGGCATCGGCGGGGCGCAATGAACCGGCGGTGCGGGTGCGCAGCACGAAGTACTCCTGTTCGCGGGGGATAGTCAACGGGTCAGTCTAGTGGGGACCGGTCAGCAGCCCGGCGAGCACGGTTGCCGGCTCCGTTCACCTCCGCCCGCGACCAACCACCATGACCTACTGTGTATGGTCATGCACCCGTGTGAGCGCGTCGGTCTGGACTTCGTCGACACCGCCCCGTACCGCTTCGTAAGCACCGTCGACCTGGCCATCACGCCGGAACAGCTCTTCGAGGTACTCGCCGATGAGACGTCGTGGCCGCACTGGGCCAGCGTGATCACCAAGGTCACCTGGACCAGCCCCGAACCGCGCGGTGTCGGAACCACCCGCACGGTCGACATGCGCGGCGGGATCACCGGGGCCGAGGAGTTCCTGGCGTGGGAACCGTTCACCCGCATGGCTTTCCGCTTCAACGAGTCGAGCACCGGGAGCATCTCGGCCTTCGCCGAGGACTACCACGTGGTGCCCACCGCCGGCGGCTGCCACCTCACCTGGATCATGGCGCTCAAACCCAACGGGCCGGCCGGACGGTTCGGGCTGGCCGCCGGAAAGCCCGTGATGGGGTGGCTGTTCCAGCGCTTCCTGCACAACCTGCGCCGCTACACCGACGAGCGGTTCGCCACGCGCTGACTTTTGCATTCCACGCGGTCTTTTCCACTCCATGGATGCAATCTCGGCAAGGGCGTGCGCTCAGCGACAGGGCCACCTCCTGATGGGAGGTGGCCCCGTGGCGGTCTGGCGCTTACTTGACGTCGACGTAGTAGAGGCTGCCGGTGACAGTGTTCTGGTAGGTCCGGTCGTTGAAGTCGTCGCGGACGGTGGAGCGGATGTCGCCGCCCTTGTGGATGCCGACGACGCTGGCCTGGCTCAGCGGGGTACCGGAGAGCCGGTTGACCACGACACGGTGGCCCTGGGCCTCCAGCTGGCTGATCGTCGCGTCGGCATTGCCACCGGTGGGGGCGGCAACGGCGGGGGCGGCCAGACCGAGCACGGCGGCGCCCAGGCCGGCGGCGAAAGCGGTGGCGATGGTGACGTTCTTCATGATCGTGCTTCTCTCTTCGGTGGTGGTCTGTTGTGGTGTTCTGATCGGTTAAACCTGCACTTCAGCGGCTTCATTTCAGCTGGCAGAAATTGACCGCCCCTTGGCAGGAAATCCGTCGGGCCCACCGGTATGACCGAATCAAACCGTCGATCCGTCGGCGCCGGAATCCCAGCTATCTGGTGTGTCGGATGCCGGGCCTGCGCGGCGTTGTCGCCGACCGGCCTGGGCAGCACCGAGGTTCAGTCGCTGTCGTGCGGAAGCGCCTGGCGCAGCGTCGCCGCCCGCAGCGTGAGGTGGTTGCGCTCCGCGACGTTGTACGCCTGCGCCGCGGCTTCTGCGTAAAGCGCTGCGGCCGCCTCGGTGTCACCGGCTTTTTCACACAGGTAGGCCTTCGAGGCGGTGTAGCGCGGAAGCGTCGGGTCGAGATTGGCGAGCGCGGTCAGCCCGGCCCGCGGTCCGTCGGCCTCGCCGACGGCGACCGCGCGGTTGAGCCGCACCACGGGACTGTCGGTGAGCCGGACGAGCTCGTCGTACCACTCGACGATCTGCACCCAGTCGGTCTCCTCGGCCGTCTGCGCGTCCGCGTGCAGTGCCGCGATCGCGGCTTGCGCCTGATATTCGCCCAGCCGGTCACGTGCGAGCGCGGCCTGCAGGACGGTAACCCCCTCGGCGATGAGATCGGTCCGCCACAGCCCGCGGTTCTGCTCGGCGAGCGGCACCAGGCTGCCGTCGCCCCGCATCCGGGCCGGGCGTCTGGCGTGATAAAGCAGGAACAACGCGAGCAGCCCTGAAACCTCCGGGTCGTCGACGACCGCGGCGAGCTGCCTGGCCAGCCGGATCGCCTCGGCTGCCAGGTCGACGTCGCCGCTGTAGCCCTCGTTGAACACCAGGTACAGCACGCGCAGCACGGTGCGCACGTCGCCCGGCCGGTCCAGCCGCACGTCGCTGACCGTGCGCTTCGCGCGGCTGATGCGTTGCGCCATCGTCGATTCCGGTACCAGATAGGCCTGCGCGATCTGGCGGGTGGTCAGACCGCCGACGGCCCGCAGCGTCAGCGCGACGGCCGAGGACGGGGTCAGGCTGGGATGCGCGCACAGAAAATAGAGGTACAGCGTGTCGTCGGCGTGCTCGGCCGGTCCGGGCGGCGGCTCATCGAAGCTCTTGAGTTCCCGGTCGCGCCGCGCGGCGTCGGCGCGGACCAGGTCGACGAAGCGCCGCCACGCGGTGGTGATCAGCCAGCCCCTGGGGTCGTCGGGGTGCCGTCGCGGCCACGTCTGCACCGCGCGGATCAACGCCTCCTGAACCGCGTCCTCGGCGGTCGCGAAGTCGGCACCGCGATGGACAAGGGCAGCGAGGACACCGGGAATCAGGTCCCGCAGCGCCGTCTCGTCCACCGCCGTGCTCACTCGTGAAGAGTCCCCGATGCGGTCATGAGCGGGCGCACTTCAAGCCACTCGTGGATCGGCCGCCCGCCCGCTCCGGGCGCCGCCGACAGCTCACCGGCCAGTTCGACGGCGCGCTCGTAGGAGTCGACGTCGACGATCATGAAGCCGGCGATCAGGTCCTTGGTCTCCGCGAACGGTCCGTCGGTGATCGGTGGCTTACCGTCGCCGTCGGACCGAACCCAGGCGCCCTCGGCCGCCAGAGCCTGGCTGGCGACGAACTCGCCGCTGTCCCTGAGGCGGTCCGCGAAGTCCTCCATGTACCGGACGTGCGCCTCGATCTCCGCGGGCGTCCACCGATCCATCGGTACGTCGTTGACTGCCGCCGGCGCACCCCGGTAGTGCTTGAGGAACAGGTACTTCGCCATGAATTTCTCCCTCCTGATTGGCGACGCTAGTTGGTCGCTCATCCCTGGGACGGAGCCGTCACGGCATTCTCGACATCGGCGCGGAGTCTGTGTGCGCCGCGACGGCGTTAGGGTCCAGCAATGAGCCTCGTCACCTACGAGTTGGACGACCACGTCGCCACGATCACCCTCAACCGCCCGGATGCGCGCAACGCCATCAACGGCGCGCTACGGCGGGACCTCAACGCGGCATGGAACCGGTTCCGTGACGACGAGGATGCCTGGGTCGGCATCCTGACCGCCAACGGTGACGTCTTCTGCGCCGGTGGCGACCTCAAGGACGGCGAGGGCTCCGTAGGCACCTTCGGTGGCACGTTCTGGGAGAAGCCGACGATCAATTCGTTCGAGAGCGGGATGGAGCTGTTCAAGCCGACGATCGCTGCCGTCCACGGACCGTGTATCGGCTACGGACTGACCGGGGTTCTGTTCTGCGACTTCGTCATTGCCAGCACGGAGGCCAGTTTTGCGTATCCGGAGGTGTCGCTCGGGGTGCCCACCATCGTCGGGGCGATTCGGCTCCCGGAGCGGGTGCGGTGGGCCGATGCCATGGAATTGCTGCTGACGGGCAGGCCCATCACCGCCGAGCGCGCCAAGGAGATCGGTTTGGTGTGGCGGCTGGTCGAGCCGGATCGGCTGCAATCGGAGGCGCAGTCGTGGGCGCGGACGCTCACCGAGGCGGCGCCGCTGGCGCAACGCGCGACCAAAGAGGTGGCGTCGCGCACGGCGAACATGGGGTGGATCGAATCCGTGCGCTTCGGGGAGACGATGCGCAAAGTCGCAGGCGCCACGGAGGACGTGGCCGAAGGCATTGCGGCGTGGCGGGAGAAGCGCACACCGAAGTGGCGCGCCCGCTGATCCTCTAGTACACGGCCGCCCAGGCCTGCCTCCGGTCCCGGTCGGGGTCGGACGCCATCACGTCGCGGGTCGATGCGATCAGCCGGGTCAGCCGCTCCCCTGTCTCGTAGAGCGGCCAGTGCTCGTCGTCGACGTCCTCGCTGCCACGGGCGAAGTCCAGCCAGGCCCGCTGCATCCGGCGCCCGACACCGGGCTGGATGCGCCGGCCCAGCGGGTGCAGCTTGCGCCCGACGAACGACTCGTAGCTGTGATGGATGTGCACGATCTCGCTGCCGTGCGTCGCGCCGAGCCCGAGCATGCGCAGGCTCCACCCGAAATGGTCGAAACGGTACATCCGGGTAGGCGCCTGCGCGCTGTAGGCATCGGCGAATGCCCAGGTAGGTCCGCCGAACATGGCATCCGAGCCGAGCGCAACCAGCGCGCTGCGCCTGGGATATCCCGGGTATGCCTGCAGCACAAGCTGTTTGGCGTCGGGTGCGACACGCTGGAAGTACCCGTCGATGGAGGCTTTCGTGGTCGGCAGCATCGGCGGCTTGGTCCACGCGAACATCGAGGCCTCATGGCTGTTGGTGCCGATGATCAACGGCACACCCGAAGTCCGGCCCTCACGTGCGGCCGCCACCGGATGCTGCGGCAGCAGCTCGGTGCCGTATGTGAGCCCGTAGGCCAGCGTCGGCGTGTTCGCGGCGCTCTTGAGCTGCAGGATGCCGGCGGCACGGCGCAGCTGACGCTGCGGCAGCGCCTTCACCTCGCCTGCACCGACGCCCAGACGGCGCAGGAACTCGTGGGCGTTGGCGGCGCGGTACTCGCGGTCGGCGACCAGCGGCAGCGCCGGGCTCTGCGCGATGGCCCGGTGAAAAAGGCGCTGCGCCGACGGGGCGGCCATCAGGGCCAGCACCGACGTCGCTCCTGCGGACTCGCCGAACACCGTCACCCGACCGGGATCACCGCCGAACGCGGAGATGTTGTCGCGCACCCAGCGCAGCGCCGCGATCTGGTCACGCAGGGCCAGGTTGTCGTCGAACCCGTCGCCGAGATCGCTCAGCTCCAACCCCCCGAACACCCCGATCCGGTAGGTGACGTTGACGACGACGACGTCGCCGTTGGCCGCCAGCCGGGAGCCGTTGTACAGCTGGAACTGCCCGGCGCCGTACACGAAGGCGCCGCCGGGGATCCACACCATCACCGGCAACGAGGCCGCGGTGTCCGGCGACCACACGGTCAGCGTCAGGCAGGCTTCGTCGCGCACCTTCGGATCGTCGCGTCCGCCGCCCACGAAGGACTTCGACTGCGGTGGCAACGGCCCGTGTTCGCGCGCCTCGCGCACGCCCGGCCACGGCGCCATGGGCTCAGGGGCCAGGAAGCGACGCTGCCCCGTCGGCTGTTCGGCGTAGGGGATTCCCCGCCACACCCCGATGCCCGCCTCGACCTCACCACGCAGGTCGCCTGACGGGGTACTCAGCACGGCGGGCTCTCCGGCGACGACGGCCACGAGTCAAATCGTAGTGTGCGAAGCTGGACCGGCACCGGTGTCAGGTGGCCGGCCGAATCAGACGGAGGTGGCGCGATGACCTTCAACGAAGGCATGCGGATCGACACCAGCACCACATCGACCAGCAGCGGCGGTGGCCGCGGTCCCGGCCGCGGCATCGCCGTCGGAGGTGGCCTCGGCGGCCTGCTGATCGTGGTGGTGGCGTTGTTCCTCGGCGTCGACCCCAGCACGGTGCTGCCGCAGCAACCCCCGATGGACACCCAGGGGGTGGAGGCACCGGGCTTCGACCTGAGCCAGTGCCAAACCGGCAAGGACGCCAACGAAATCGTCCAGTGCCGGGTGGTGGCGACCGGCAATTCCCTCGACGGGGTGTGGGAGCAGTTGATGCCCGGCTACGCCCGGCCACAGATCGAACTGTTCACCAGTGGAGTCGAAACCGAGGGATGCGGCTTCGCCAGCAGCGACGTCGGGCCGTTCTACTGCCCCGTCGACAAGACCGCCTACTTCGACACCGGCTTCTTCGACGTGCTGAAGACCCAGTTCGGGTCCAGCGGCGGACCGCTCGCCGAGGAGTACGTGGTCGCCCACGAGTTCGGTCACCACATTCAGAACCTCGAAGGCGTGCTCGGACGCGCCCAACAGGATCCGACCGGTCCCACCGGCGGCGGTGTGCGCACCGAACTGCAGGCCGACTGCTACGCCGGGATCTGGGCGCACTATGCGTCGATCACCAAACAGGAGGGCACCGACGTGCCATTCCTGGAACCGTTGAGCGACAAGGACATCGCCGACGCCCTGTCGGCCGCCTCGGCAGTCGGCGACGACCGGATCCAGGAGGCGGCGACGGGCCGGGTCAGCCCCGAGTCGTGGACGCACGGGTCTTCGACACAGCGGCAGAAGTGGTTCACCACCGGGTACCAGACCGGCGACCCGGCGCGGTGCGACACTTTCGCCACCAACAACCTTGGCTAGGGCGACCACGGCCGTCGACGCCGTCGCCGAGCGCTACCTGGAGATCTCAGCGGCCCTCGACCCCTGCGCGGCAACGGAATCCGGTATCGCCGGCTACGACGACCAGATCACCGACTACTCCCCCGACGGGGTCAAGGAGCGCGCCGACGCCGCCCGCGCGGCGCTGCGCGACCTCGACGACACCGATCCCGCCGACGCTGTCGACGTGGTGACCGTCGCGGCGATGCGCGAACGTCTCGGCGTGCTTTTGGAGATGCACGACGGCGGCCTCGATCTCGGTGAGCTGAACGTGATCGCCTCGCCGCTGCAGACGATGCGCGATGTGTTCGACCTGATGCCCACCGACACCGAGGACGATTGGGCCACCATCGACCGCAGGCTGGCGCAGATCCCGCGGCGGGTCGCGGGCTATGCCGACGCACTGCGCGCTTCCGCCGTGAAAGGAGCAGCACCGGCGGCCAGACAGGTCCGGCGCGGCATCCAGCAGGCGGGCCAGAACGCCGAACTGTTCCTCAGCTTGGTGGACGGCGCCGTGCCGGACAATCCCACGCTGCAGGCGCAACTGCACCGGCATGCCGAGGACGCGGCCACCGCGTACGCCTCGCTGGGCACCGTACTCAGGGACGAGATCGGCCCGCACGCACGCGACACCGACGGGTGCGGGCGCGCGGCGTACACCGTCATGTCGCGGTTCTTCCTCGGCGCCACTGTCGATCTCGACGAGGCCTACCACTGGGCGCTGAGCCAGCTGGACAGCATCGTGGCCGAACAGGATGCGATCGCCGATCGTCTCTATCCGGGCGCGTCGGCGGCCGAGGCGCTGCGCAGGCTCGACGGCGAGCCGCGGTACCTGCTCCACGGCACCGACGCGCTGCAGCACTGGATGCAGGAGTTGTCCGACCGCGCCGTCGATGCGTTGGCCGACAAGCACTTCGACATCGCCGAGCCGTTGCGCCGGTTGGAGTGCCGGATCGCACCGACCCACACCGGCGGGATCTACTACACCGGCCCCTCGGAGGACCTGTCCCGCCCCGGACGGATGTGGTGGTCGGTGCCCCGCGGCGTCACCACGTTCCACACCTGGCAGGAGACCACCACGGTGTTCCACGAAGGCGTCCCGGGGCACCACCTGCAGATCGGTCGCGCGGTGGTGCTGGCCGATCAGCTCAACCGCTGGCGCCGGTTGGGTTGCTGGGTGTCCGGCCACGGTGAAGGCTGGGCGCTCTACGCCGAACGCCTGATGGCGGAGCTGGGATGGCTCGAAGACGCCGGCAACAGAATGGGAATGCTTGACGCCCAACGATTCCGGGCGGCCCGCGTGGTCATCGACATCGGCGTGCACTGCGGGCTGGTCGCACCCGACGGCGGCGTCTGGGATGCCGACCGGGCCTGGACGTTCCTGCAGTCGCACAGCGCGATGGCCGAGGAGAATCTGCGCTTCGAACTGGACCGCTACCTCGGATGGCCGGGGCAGGCGCCGTCGTACGCGATCGGCCAGCGGATCTGGCAGCAGTTGCGCGACGACATGGTCGCCCGTGGGGCGCCGCTGAAGGATTTTCACAGCAGGGCACTGGATCTGGGCGGCCTGCCGCTGGATGTGCTGCAGTCGGCATTGCTGGAAGCCGCCGAGGACTAGACTGACGTCCCCGTCACCATGGGAGCGAGCATGAACAGGACCTGCCGCGCCGTTGCGGTCTCCGCGCTCACCGCGGCCCTGGTGGCCTGCCATCACGACAGCCCCGTCCGCGCCGAGGCGCCGGATCTGGGGTGCCGTCAGGTGACATCGGCGATTGACGGTATGTACGACAATCTGCCGTTCCCGCCGCACTTCTCGGAGCGCAATCCCGGCAAACGCGGTGGTGAGTTCGACGCGAACCGGGTTCTCGGCGCCCTGCCCCACGTCGCGATGAGAGACGGCTACACGCTGGATTACGTGTACCACCAGGATGGGATGGGCGGTTACCCGCTGCTCTACGCCCGCCCGGCCGTTCAGCAGCCGTACGCCGACGAAAGCGAGTACCAAGCCGCCCCGGACCAACCGGACTATCTGAGTTTCATCACGCCGCAGGACAGCGCCCAGGGTTATCTGGAATACGCCATTCTGGCCCAATCGGCCAACCAGTTCTATCTGGACTGGCACGCCAACTACAACGATTGGCAGGTGGTGTGCAGCAGCGACGATATCGAGGACGTGATCCGCTCACTGGAGGACGGGGGCCCCGGCCGACCGATAACCGACGCCCAGAAGCAGGCCGCCCGGGCGATCGTCGATCCCGAGCCCTCGGTGGTGCTCGACGACACCACGGCGAAGGTCACCATGCTGGTGTTCACCAAATGGGGTGGCTTCTACCGCCGTACGTTGACGATCAATCGCTCCGACCACGCGATCGTCGACGAACGCGATCAGCCGCTGGTCGAATACGACTGCGGCATAGCGTTTTAGGGCCCGGTCGCGGCATCGACGATCCGGCCCCCGACCACGGTCCAGAACGGCTGAAGCTCGCCGCTGCCGGCGGGGAACGGAGTGCGGTACTGCGCCGCCAACCGCACTGCGTAGACACCGTCACCGCGCGACCCGATGTCGAGTACCCGCACACAGCTCACGTGCCGCGACATCAGGTCGGCAAAGGCCTGTTCCGACCCGTAGCGTGACCGCAGACCTTCGCCCATCAGTCCCCACGCGGTCGCGTAATACCCGTCGTTCAGCGCGCGGAAGTAGTCGACGAGCAGTCGCTCCTCGGGGGTCGTCGGGCTGAACGACTCGCCTGAGGACCCGCACTCGGGTTCGGTGGCCGTCGGAGGTCCGGTCGTCGGACCACGGCCGTCGACCAGCACCACGAAGGTGACGATCCAGTTCGTCGGACCTTGTGGGACCAATTCCGCCACGAAGATCGCGTTGTTCGACATCGTGCACGCATAGCCCTGGATGTTGGCGGGCAGCATTCCCTTGTTGCCCGCTTCACAGCTTTCGATCGCCAGGGTGCCGGCGAAAGAGTCGGACAGGCGCCACAGATAGTCGATGGCCACGGGCGAACCGCACAGGGCGGCGCCCGCACGGTCGTTGTCACGGCGGAAGCCCAGCAGTCGGTTCACCGCGCCCTCGTACGTGTCGGCGCAGAAGGCGGGGCCCCCGCCGCCTGTGGTGCCGCCACCGCCGTCATGTGGTCTGTCCTCGGACCCGTCGGTCCCGGTGGGCCGGTCAAACCAGTCGCCGGTCAACAGGTCGACGAGGATGAAGAGGTCGATGTCGATATCGGTCTCGTTGTGCACCACGACCGTCTGTTCGAGTTCGAAACCCGGCCAGGTCTGTCCCCGGTAGCGCACGTCGCCTTCGATGGCGTCGGGCGGCCGTAACGGGTTGCCGCACATGCACCGCACCCGGGGGATGCCGTATTGGTCGACGAGCACGGCCGTGCCCGCCTGCAGAACGGACTGAAACCCGGTCGCGGCGCCGTCGACAAAGCCGTGATTGGTCACCCGGGTGTCGTGGCGCAGCACGACCGGGGTGAGCCCGCGAAGGTATTCGGGGATCTGGTCCGTCCCGATGCCGAGGACGCCGGCGAACGCGGCCGCCTTATCCGGATTGGCCTGCAGGAATGCGATCTGCCGCTCGCGGTCACATGACGCCTCGTTGAGGGTGCCGCCGTAAAGGCCGGCGGTGTTCGCCTCGACGGTGCCGACCACGGTCTGGCCTTCGAAGGAGCTGGTCGGGGTGGCGGCTGTCGTCGTCGGGGCGCTGGTGGTGATTGTCGTCGAGGTGCCCGTCCCCGCGGCCGTCGAGTCGGTGAACGGGTTGACACCGGTCGACATCGCGGATTCGAGGAAGAGTTCCCCGGTCTTCTGCGAAGAGCGGGTGAGAAACAGGGTGAGGCCGATCGCAAGGCCGACCACCACGAGCACCGCGATCCCGGCGAACAGGAGGTTTCGCGTCTTGCGCCGGTCAGGGCCGCCAGCAGCTAGCGCCGGCGACTGCTGCGCGGCACCCCCGTCGACCGGATGCGCGCAGTACGGGCAGAAGTGCGTCCCCGGCTCGACGGACTTGCCGCACGCGGAGCAGAAATGGTCCGTCATGAGGACTCAACCTAGGAACTGCCACCACGGCCGAACAGGGGCTTATGTCACATCGCGAACTAGCTCGGCTACAGCCGGGACTGGTGCTTGATAGAGGTGTCGGTGGTACGCAGTGGCCGGATCAGCGCATCCTGGGTGAACGACGCGATGAGCTCACCCTCCTCGGTGTGCACCGTTCCACGCACGTAGGACATCCCGGCGCCCACCTGCGTGCTCTCGTGGCTGTACAGCAGCCAGCCGTCCCAGCGCACCGGCTCGTGGAAACTGACCGACACCGTCATCGGGGCGGTCGAGACGGTGAGGTGGGCCTGCGCGGTCCCGATGCCCTCGTGCGCCCGCATCGTCGTCGAAATACCAAGGTGGCCAGTGAAATACGCGATGAGCGCCTTGGCCAGGTCATCGCGCGACGGGATCGGGTCGTAGTGCAGCCACGCGTAAAGCTCCGGCGGGCCGACCTCGTCGGGGCTGTTCACGTCGACCACGTCGACCAGGCGGAGCTCCCGCCCGGCCATCGGCATCGGCGACGCGTTCGCCTCTGCGGGCCCCGCCACGTCCGGCTTGGGGAGGTGGTGCCGGATCACGTCGTCGGTGGGCACGTCGGCGAGCACCGTCGTGGTGATGCACCGCTTGCCGTTCTGCTTGGCGGTGACGACCGCCGACGCGGTGGAGCGGCCTTCGCTGATCACGTCGATCTCCAGCTCGACCGGCCCGGCACCGACCATCACCGCCCTGGCGAACACCGAATACACCGACCGTATCGACTTGTCGGGAAATCGCTTGGCGGCAGCGACAATCGACTGTGCCAGCACCTGCGTGCCCTCGACCACCTGACGCTCGTCCTCGCCGGCGGGGCCGGTCTGCGCAGTGAAAGTGTCCTCGCCCGCGGGCTCTGCGTCGAACAGGTCGAGCAGCCCCTGGACCGTCCACTGCACCGATCCCGCCGTCTGCGCCGATTCTGTCGTCATCTGCACAACCCCTCCGTTAGGTGACCGTCGGTGGAACAGTAACCGAGGTTCGCCGAAAGCGGTAACGTCATTACCATGTCCGCGAAAGCTCAGCCGAGTCCCACGGCACAGCGGGATGGCGCCCAACAGGAGTCCCGCGCCAGCCGTTTCATGCGCTCCGCGCTGGACATCCTCGGCGAGACCGGCCGGACCGACTTCACCGTCCTTGAGGTCGTCGAGCGATCCAAGACCTCGTTGAGGGCGTTCTATCAGCACTTCGCCACCAAGGACGAACTGCTGCTGGCCCTCGTCGAGAGGGTCATGGTCGACGCGACCGAACGCTGGCGCGCCGAGACCGACCGGATGACCAGTGATGACGCCCTGCGTCTGCTGATCGAACGCATCAGCGCCCCGGCCGAATCCAGCACACAGGACAGCATCAATCGCGGCCTGACCTACTACAACGACCATCTGCTGGAGACCAGGCCGAAGGAGTTCGCCAAGGTGCTCGCTCCGCTGCACCGACTGGTCGCCGACATTCTTCGTCGCGGCATCGACGAGGGCACGTTCCGGGCCGATCTGGACGTCAACACCGACGCCGCGATCCTGATGCACACCGTGCTCGGGGCATTGCGCCTGCGCGACCTGGGCGCCGAGCTCAACGGCGTACCCATCGTCGGGGATCACGTGCACACGTTCTGCGTGCGCGGTCTCACGGGCTAACGCCCTGAACTGGCAAAAGACTCTTGCCACGGCCCTGGCATCGTTACACCGGTGCGTGGTAATGTCATTACCATCCACGCGGTAATACCATTACCGTTATATGCAAATACGTCATGTCAGGAGCCCACATCATGCCGTCACGCATCCTCGAGTATCCGGTATTCGATGCCGACAACCACTTCTACGAACCCAAGGAAGCGCTGACCAAGTTCCTCCCGGACAAGCGCAAGGGCGTGATCGACTACATCGACGTTCACGGCCGCACCAAGATCATGGTGCGCAACCACATCAGCGACTACATCCCGAACCCGACCTTCGAGGTGGTCGCCCGGCCCGGCGCCCAGGAGGAGTATTTCCGCCACGGCAGCGGCGGCAAGAGCTTCCGTGAGGTGATGGGCAAGCCGATGAAGGCGATTCCCGCCTTCCGCAACCCCGAGGCCCGCCTCGAGGTGATGGACGGTCTCGGCCTGGACTACACCCTGATGTTCCCGACCCTGGCCTCGTTGGTCGAGGAGCGGCTCAAAGACGACCCGGAGTTGATCCACGACATCATCCATGCGCTCAACGAATGGATGTACGAGACATGGCAGTTCGACTACGAGGGCCGGATCTTCTCGACGCCGGTGATCACGCTGCCGATCGTCGACCGTGCTCTCGAGGAACTGGAGTGGTGCCTCGAGCGTGGCGCCAAGACGGTGCTGGTGCGACCTGCCCCCGTGCCCGGGTTCCGCGGCACCCGCTCGTTCGGCACCGAGGAGTTCGACCCGTTCTGGGATGCCTGCGTCAAGGCCGGCATCCCGGTGGCGATGCACGCCTCCGACAGCGGCTATGCCCAGTACCTCAACGACTGGGAGCCGGCGGACGAATTCCTGCCGTTCCGCCCGACGGCGTTCCGGATGGTGGCGATGGGCAAGCGCCCGATCGAGGACACCATGGCCGCGCTGGTCTGCCACGGCGCGTTCACCCGCAACCCGGATCTACGCATCCTGTCCATCGAGAACGGCGCGTCGTGGGTGCCCTACCTGTTCTATCAGTTCAAGGACGTGTATTCGAAGATGCCGCAGGAGTTTCCGGAGGACCCAATCGAGGCGTTCCGGCGCTGTGTGTACGTGGCACCGTTCTGGGAGGACGACTTCAAGAAGATGGCCGACCTGTGCGGCATCGACCGGGTGATCTTCGGGTCCGACTGGCCGCACCCCGAAGGTCTGGCTGATCCCATCAACCTGGTCGCCGACCTGGAGGCGCACGGCCTCGACCAGGAGGGGGTGCGAAAGGTGATGGGCAAGAACATGGTCGACCTGTTCAGGGTCGAGAACAAGGTGGTCTACAAACCCGACGTGCCCGCCCTCGTCATCGCCTGAGACCAACGACATCGAAGAGGCTGAACCTATTTCATGACAACCGCCAATCCGGAACAGCTGCTGTTCGCCTCTACCACCCAGACCTTCCTGGAGAAGCAGGCCTCCCTGACCCATGTCCGCGGGCTGCACGCATCCGGTGTCTCGTTTCAGCCGGAATGGTGGCAGCGCGCGGCCGAACTGGGCTGGGCCAGCCTGCTGGTACCTGAAGAACTCGGCGGTGGAAGCGTCTCCGGGGACGGGGTTGCGGATCTGGCGATGGTGGCCGAGCAGATCGGCCACACCGTCGCGCCAGGCCCGCTGCACCCGGTCAGCATCGTGCTGGCCGGACTCGTCGAGGCGCCCGGCGGGCATGAACAGACCATCGAGGCGCTCGTTTCCGGCGAGCTTGTCGCGTCGTGGGCGGTATACGAGCCCGCCCGGCCGTTCGCACCGCTACTCGCCGCGACGAAGGCCACCCGCACCGACGGCGGCTACCGCCTCGACGGCGTCAAGGACCGGGTGGAGGCCGGCGCCGACTGCGGTGCCGTGCTGGTGGTCGCCGAACTCGACGGCGCCGTCCGACAGTTCCTGGTGCCGACGGACATTCCGGGCGTCACGGTGACGGCTCAGGACTCGGTCGACCTCGTCAAGCGCTACGCCCGGGTGCGATTCGACGGCGTCGAGGTCGGCGAATCCGCGGCAGTGGGAACCGCCGAGCAGACTCCGGACATCGTCGAGCGGCAGCGCCAGATCGCGCTGGTGCTGCAGTGCGCCGAGATCGTCGGCGTCCTCGATGCGGTCCTCGCGATGACCAATCAGTGGTTGTTCGACCGGCACAGCTTCGGCCGCCCGCTGGCGTCGTATCAGGCGCTCAAACACCGCGCCGCCGACATGAAGATGTGGTTCGAGGCCGCGCGGGCCACCACCGCGGGCGCCGTCCGCGCGGTGGCCGACCGCTCCCCCGACGCGCCGAAACTGGTCAGCGTCGCCAAAGCCTATGTGGCAGAACGTGCACCGGTGATGCTGCAGGACTGTGTGCAGTTGCACGGCGGTATCGGTGTCACCTGGGAGCACGACCTGCACCTGTTTCTGCGCCGGGTGGCGCTGTACCGGGCGATGTTCGGCTCCCCGGAGGACCACCACCGCGCCGTGTACGCGCTCAGCAGTGAGACGGAGGCGAACGCATGACCGACACCATGACGTCCACCGAGACCACCGAGTCGGTCGCCGATTTCGCCGCCCGCGCGCGGACCTGGCTGGCCGAGAACATGCCGTCCATCGACCCCGACGACCCGCCGTTCTCGGTCCGCGCCGAGCAGTCCTCCTGGGACCGGGCCAAGGAGCTGCAGAAGCGGTTGTACGAGGGCGGTTTCGCCGGCATCTGTTTCCCGCGCGAGTACGGCGGACTCGGACTGGACCACGCGTACCAGAAGGCGTTCAACGCCGAATGCCGCTGCTACGAGATGCCCCTGATCCTCAACGTCCCGACCTTCACCATCTGCGCGGCGACCATTCTGGACATGGGCAGCGAAGCCCAGAAGAGGGACCGCATCTCGGCCGCGATCCGCGGTGACGAGATTCTGTGCCAGCTGCTGTCCGAGCCCAGCGGCGGGTCCGACCTCGCCGGGGTGATCACCCGCGCCGAGCGCAACGGCGACAAATGGATCATCAACGGCGCCAAGACCTGGAGCACCAGCGCTTTCGCCGCCGACTACGGGCTCTTGCTGGCGCGTACCGACTGGACCGTGCCCAAACACGAAGGCCTGACGATGTTCCTGGTGCCGCTGAACGCGCCGGGTATCACCATGCGCCGCATCAAAGAGGTCAACGGCAACGAGGAGTTCTGCGAGGAATTCTTCGACGGCCTTGAGCTCGGTGACGACGCGGTGGTGGGCGAGGTCAACAAGGGCTGGGAGGTCGCCACCCGGCAGCTTCACCACGAGCGCCGCGCCGTCGGCGGTGGTTCGGAGTTCGCCAGCGGCACCGCCGCCGAGAACGCCAGCGAGATGCCGCCCGACCATGTCGGCCTCGCCCGGGCCACCGGGCAGGACGGCGACCCGAGGGTGCAGGACCTTGCCGGC
Organism: Mycolicibacterium austroafricanum; assembly: GCF_000612725.1. Lineage (GTDB taxonomy): Bacteria > Actinomycetota > Actinomycetes > Mycobacteriales > Mycobacteriaceae > Mycobacterium > Mycobacterium austroafricanum. The sequence continues at coordinate 44,227 of NZ_HG964459.1, read as the reverse complement.
CGGGCGCTGGTGCGTCGAATCGTCAAGGAGCAGCTCATCGATCACGTATTCCGCAGCATCGGCAACGGGTCACTGCCACCGAACGCGGGCACGCTGATCCGGCTGTTTCACGCCGAGACCACCGAACTCGAAGTCGACACCGCGTTGGCGATCGCCGGCACGGCAGGCGTAGTCGACGAGGGCTCCGACGATGCGCCGGGCCTGACCGGACTGATGGACGTGGGGGTGCGTTATCTGTCGCGCCAGACCGGATCCCTGGGCGGTGGATCGTCGGAGATGGCGCGCAACGTCATCAGTGAGCGCATCCTCGGCTTCCCCCGGGAACTCGCCGCCGACAAAGGAATTCCGTTCAATCAGGTCAAGCGCAACAAGAGCTGAGCCTGTAGCCGCCGTCAGAACAGAGTGGCCTGCAATGAACCGGCCGTGACCGGGACCACGCTCGGCGCCGGTGCGGCCATCCGCGGTGCGGCCGCCAGCCGGTGCCTGGCCATCAGCGGCGCGACCGTGCGCGCCAACTCGGCCCGGTATTCGGGCGGCAGGTAGGCCCCCCGCCGGTAGAGCCGGCGGTACTCGCCGACCAGGTCGGGGTAGGTGCGGGCCAGCCAGTCCATGAACCAGCCACGCGTGCTACCCCGCAGGTGCAGCCCGAACACCGTCGCACTGGTCGCTCCTGCCGCCGCGATCCGCCCGAGGAGGTCGTCGAGATGGTCGCGGGAGTCGGTCAGCCCCGGGAGCACCGGCGCCACCATCACATGGCAGCTCAGACCCGCCGACCGGATCGCCGAGATCAGGCCCAGCCGCGCCTCGGGCGAGGGCGTGCCGGGTTCGACCAGGCTGTGCAACTCGGCGTCCCCCACGGCGAGTGACACCGCGACGCTGACGTCGACCCTGCGCGCCGCCTCGGTGAGCAGCGGCAGATCCCGGCGCAGCAGCGTGCCCTTGGTGAGAATCGAGAACGGCGTCCCGAAATCGGTGAGCGCGCCGATGATGCCGGGCATCAGGGCGTAGCGGCCCTCGGCACGCTGATACGGGTCCGTATTCGTGCCAAGCGCAACGGTCTCCCGTGTCCACGACGGCCGCCGCAACTCGCGGCGCAACACGTCGGCGACGTTGGTCTTGACCACCACCTGGGTGTCGAAGTCGCGCCCGCTGTCGAAATCCAGGTACTCGTGGGTGGGCCGGGCGAAACAGTAGCGGCAGGCGTGAGAGCAGCCGCGGTAGCCGTTGACCGTGTACCGAAAGGGCAGCATCGACGCGGCCGGAATCTTGTTCAACGCCGATTTGCACAGCACCTCGTGAAAGGTGATGCCGTCGAACTGTGGGGTACGGACGCTGCGGATCAGACCGATACGCTGGAGCCCGGGCAACGCGCCGTCGTCGACGTCGATGCCTTGGCCAGCCCAGCGCATACCCTATGCGAACATACGTTCGATACAGTGTCAAGCACCGGCGTTCGCCCGTTCCACCATACCGCTGGGATGGGGGCTTGCGGCAAGGCCGGGGTGATGGCGCAGAATCGCTCTCTCGGCGCAGAACCTTAAGGGGCACATGTCAACTCACCACTCCACCCACTATCAGGCAGAGCTGCAGTCCGAACGCGGGTACGTGGACGGGCTGTATGCCCGGCTGGATGCGGAGCGGACCCGGGTGAAGGACCGGTACGCCGCCGCGCTGCGCAGTCCCGTCGATGCGCAGAACGGCGCGACCCTGGTGGCCCGCGACGCCGAGGTGCGCGCGACGGCCGCACAGATGGACAGGCTCAACGTCGCCGACGCCGGTCTGTGCTTCGGCCGGCTGGACAGCCTCACCGGCGAACGTCTCTACATCGGGCGCATCGGCGTGCTCGACGACGACCACGAGCCGTTGCTGCTGGACTGGCGGGCCCCCGCCGCCCGCGCGTTCTATGTCGCCACCGGCGCCAACCCGGAGAACATGCGCCGGCGCCGACAGTTTCACAGCCTCGGGCGCCGCCTCCTGCGTTTCACCGACGAGGTGTTCGGCCGGCCCGTGGCAGACGACGCCGGAGAACAGCCGGGCAGCTCCAGCGATGTCGCCCTGCTGGCGGCCGTCAACGCGCCGCGCGGCGACGGCATGCGCGACATCGTCGCCACGATCCAGGCCGAGCAGGACGCCATCATCCGGCTGGACCATCCCGGGGTGCTGGTAATCGAGGGCGGCCCCGGCACCGGGAAGACGGTGGTGGCCCTGCACCGCGTCGCGTACCTGCTCTACACGCAGCGCAAGCGGATGGAGAGCCACGGCGTGCTGGTGGTCGGTCCGAACGCGGCGTTCCTGCGCCACATCGGTCGCGTGCTGCCGTCTCTGGGCGAGACCAATGTGGTGTTCATGACCACCGGTGACCTGGTGCCCGGTCTGCACGTCACCGCCGAGGACACCCCCGCGGCCGCCGCGATCAAGGGCTCGCTGGCGATGCTCGACGTACTCAAGGCCGCGGTCGCCGATCGCCAGCGCGCGCCGCAGGATCCACTGCCCATCGACCTCTCCGACGTCTCGGTGAGCATCGGCGCCGACATCGCCCAGTGGGCGATCCAGGAGGCGCGGGCCGGCGACCAGCCACACAACGACGCCCGCGCGGTGTTCGTCGACGTCATCACCTGGGCGCTCACCGAAAGGGCGATCGCCAAGATCGGCCGCGGATGGCTCACCCGCGACGATCGGGCCGCCTGGGAACACCTGCGCGCAGATCTGCTCGACGAACTCGAAGACCACACCGCATTCAAAGCGGCGATCGACCAGCTGTGGCCCAAGCTGACACCGGAAGTACTTCTCGCAGAGCTCTATTCGTCACCGGAGCGGCTGCGGGCAGCCGGCGCCGACCCGGCGCTGTATCGCACCGACGGTGCCGCGTGGACCATTTCCGATGTTCCGCTGCTCGACGAACTCGTCGATCTGCTCGGTCGCGACAAGTCCGCCGAGGAAGCCGCGGAGCGGGAACGCCGGGAGGAGGCAGCCTACGCCGCAGGCGTACTCGACCTGATGGTCGACCGCGAGGACCTGATGGAGGACGAGGATCTGCTGCTGGCCCGTGACGTCATCGGCGCCGAGGACCTGGCCGAACGCTTCCTCGAGCGCGACACCCGGGAAGTGGCCGAACGTGCTGCCGCAGACCGGGAATGGACGTACGGGCACGTCGTCGTCGACGAGGCCCAGGAGCTCTCCGAGATGGACTGGCGGGTGCTGATGAGGCGCTGCCCGAGCCGGTCGTTCACGATGGTCGGAGATCTCGCGCAACGCCGGTCACCGGCCGGGGCCGCCTCGTGGGCCGCGGTGCTCGAGCCGTACGTGCCCGATCGCTGGATGTACCGGACACTGACGGTGAACTACCGCACCCCGGCCGAGATCATGGCTGTCGCCGCCGACGTACTCGCCGAGTTCGCTCCCGGGGCGCGGCCGCCGGAGTCGGTGCGGTCGACGGGCGTGGTGCCGTGGGCACGCAAGGTCAGCGACGACGAATTGCCGTCAGCCATCGAGAATTTCATCCGCGAGGAAGCCGACCGGGAGGGCACCCATGTCGTCATCGGACCGGCCGACGTACCGGGTGCGGTGATACCGACCGAGACCAAAGGCCTGGAGTTCGACGCCGTGTTGGTGGTGCATCCGGAGCGGATTCTCGCCGAAGGGTCACGCGGGGCGGCAGACCTCTACGTCGCCCTGACCCGCGCGACACAACGCCTCGGCGTGCTGCATCGGGACCCGCTGCCGCAGGCCCTGACCGGCCTGAATCACCACTGACCGAGCTGGCACCGCACGTTGTAGGGATCGTTGTGCTCGGTGAGCACCTGCCCGTCGACGGCGATGTCACAGTGCGCGTTCGGGGCCGCCTGCCCGCCGCGGGTGGTGCTGCTCACCTGGAGGATCGCCCAATTCGGGTCCGCCATCGTGGTTTCGAAAACCCACGGCACACCCGGCGCCAGGTTGACCTTCTCCCGCTTGGCGAACGCGTAGGCGTCGGCGTTGAAGGCCTCCATACTCGGCGGCTGGCTGGTCAGGTAGAAGAGGTCGAACTCGTAGGCACCGGCCGAGGTGAGGGTGTACCGGACCTGATGGCCGTCCTGAGCGCCCGCCATCGCCGGACTGATCATTCCCATGGCGGCCACCAGCGCTGCTGCCCCGACTGCCGCTCCTAGCTTGGCTGTAGCTGTTCGCATGTCCGTCACATCGCCGGACGGTACCGGATCGTTACGTCCGCCCCGGTCCTGCCACCGCCCCGTCGGTTAATGGCAAACCAACGGTGGGTTGCGTCAACAGGTTAACTTGGCTGTCACACACAGACATTTGGCAGAAACACAGGCGCTCTAACGTCCGGATTCGACACCGGGGCGGTGTCGAAACCTCGCGTTCTGAAGCGTTGTGAAGTACTCCGACTCGGCGCCTCATCAGCGGATGAGTGCTGCCGACTGCCAGAAAGGCCATTCATGGACCAACCTCGACGCCACCGTGTGAAACGAACCGCGCTGACCGCAGGAAGCGTCGTGGCTGCCGCGAGCCTGCTGCTGGCCGGCTGTGGCAGCAAGGCGAGCGAGACAGATTCAGCAAATGCCGAATCCTGCGTGGACACCTCCGGTTCCACCATCAAGGTCGGCGCACTGAACTCACTGTCGGGCACCATGGCGATTTCCGAGGTGACTGTCCGCAACGCGATCGATCTGGCCGTCGAGCAGATCAACGCCTCCGGCGGAGTGATGGGCAAGCAGATCCAGCTCGTCGGTGAGGATGGCGCGTCAGAGCCCACGGTGTTCGCCGAGAAGGCCGAGAAGCTGATCAGCAGCGACTGCGTGGCCGCGGTGTTCGGCGGGTGGACCTCGTCGAGCCGCAAGGCCATGCTTCCGGTGTTCGAGAGCGCGAACTCGCTGCTGTACTACCCCGTGCAGTACGAGGGCCTGGAGTCCTCCCCCAACATCTTCTACACCGGCGCGACCACCAACCAGCAGATCGTGCCTGCGCTGGACTACCTCAAGGAGAAGGGCATCAAGTCGCTCTACCTGGTCGGTAGCGACTACGTCTTCCCGCAGACCGCCAACCGCATCATCAAGGCGTACGCGGCGGCCAACGGCATCGAGATCAAGGGTGAGGACTACACCCCGCTGGGTTCGACGGACTTCTCCACGATCGTCAACAAGGTGCGCACCGCCGACGCCGACGCGGTGTTCAACACCCTCAACGGCGACTCCAACGTGGCGTTCTTCCGCGAGTACCGCAACGTCGGCCTGACCCCGCAGGACATGCCGGTGGTGTCGGTGTCCATCGCCGAGGAAGAGGTCGGCGGCATCGGTGTGCAGAACATCACCGGTCAGCTGACGGCGTGGAACTACTACCAGACCATCGACACGCCGGTGAACAACGAGTTCGTCAAGGCCTACAAGGACAAGTACGGCGCCGACAAGCCGACCTCCGACCCGATGGAAGCCGCCTACGTGTCGGTCTACCTGTGGAAGAACACCGTCGAGAAGGCACAGTCGTTCGACGTGAAGGAGATCCAGGACAACGCCGGGGGCGTCACCTTCGACGCGCCGGAGGGTCTGGTCACCATCGACGGCGAGAACCACCACATCACCAAGACCGCCCGCATCGGCGAGATCCGGCCCGACGGCCTGATCTACACGGTGTGGGAGTCGCCCGGCCCGATCGAGCCGGACCCGTACCTGAAGTCCTACGAGTGGGCCGCCGGACTGTCCGGCTGACCACCCTATGGATGTCGTAATCGGACAGCTGGCAACAGGATTGAGCCTCGGCTCGATCCTGTTGCTGGCCGCTCTCGGGCTGGCACTGACCTTCGGCCAGATGGGCGTCATCAACATGGCGCACGGCGAGTTCATCATGGCCGGCTGCTACACCGCCTACGTGGTGCAGCAGCTCGTCTCCAGCGCCGGTGTCTCGCTGATCATCTCGCTCGTCGTCGGGTTCTTCATCGGCGGTGCCATGGGCGCGCTGCTGGAGGTGACGCTGATCCAGCGGATGTACGACCGGCCGCTGGACACGCTTCTGGTGACCTTCGGCGTCGGGCTGATCCTGCAGCAGGTGGCCCGTGACATCTTCGGCGCTCCCGCGGTCAACGTCGTGGCACCGGAATGGTTGTCCGGCGGCGTGGAGATCCTCGGTGCCGTCGTGCCGAAGACCCGCATCTTCATCCTGGTGCTCGCCGTCGTGTGCGTCGCGGTGCTCGCGGTCGTGCTCAAGGTCAGTCCGATGGGCCGGCGCATCCGCGCGGTGGTGCAGAACCGCGATCTCGCCGAGACCAGTGGTATCTCGTCCCGCAGGACCGACATCACCACGTTCTTCATCGGTTCCGGTCTGGCCTCCGTCGCCGGGGTCGCGTTGACGTTGATCGGCTCCACCAGCCCGACCATCGGGCAGAGCTACCTGATCGACGCGTTCCTGGTGGTCGTCGTCGGCGGCCTCGGGCAGATCAAGGGCACCGTGATCGCGGCGTTCACCCTCGGTTTCCTGAACTCGTTCATCGAGTACAACACCACCGCGTCGCTGGCGAAGGTGATCGTGTTCGTGATCATCGTGATCTTCCTGCAGGTGCGTCCGCAGGGCTTGTTCACAGTTCGGACAAGGAGTCTCGTATGAGGACCCTCCTCGGCCGCTGGCAGACCTGGGCCGGGTTCGGTGCGGCCGCGCTGGTGTTGTTCGTGGTGGCGCCGGCGGTGCTGTCCGATTTCCGGCTCAGCCTGCTGGGCAAGTTCCTGTGCTTTGCGATCGTCGCCGTCGGTATCGGCCTGGCCTGGGGCCGGGGCGGCATGCTGGTGCTGGGCCAGGGCGTGTTCTTCGGGCTCGGCGGCTACATGATGGCGATGCACCTCAAGATCACCGACGCGCAGCTGCGCGGCGACGAGGTGCCCGACTTCATGCAGATCCAGGGCATACGCGAATTGCCGGGATACTGGGCGCCTTTCGCCTCACCGCTGGTGACGCTGATCGCCATCGTCGTGGTTCCCACCGGCATCGCCGCCGCGCTCGGGCTCGGCGTGTTCAAGCGCAAGGTCAAAGGCGCCTACTTCGCGATCCTGTCGCAGGCGCTGGCCGCGGCGCTGGCCATCCTGCTGGTCGGCCAGACCAGCCTCGGCGGGTCCAACGGGCTCAACAGGTTCCGCACGTTCTTCGGGTTCGCGCTCAACGACCCGGTGAACCGGCGGATGCTCTACTTCATCGCCGCGGTGGTGCTGCTGGTCGTCGTCGCCGTGGTGCGCCAGCTCATGCAGAGCCGGTACGGCGAGCTGCTGGTCGCCGTCCGCGACGGTGAGGAGCGGGTGCGTTTCCTGGGCTACGACCCGGCCAACATCAAGGTGGTGGCCTACGCGGTGGCGGCGTTGTTCGCCAGCATCGCCGGCGCGCTGTTCGCCCCGATCGTCGGGTTCATCGCGCCGTCTCAGGTCGGCATCCTGCCCTCCATCGCGTTCCTCATCGGCGTCGCGATCGGCGGACGCACCACGCTGCTGGGGCCCGTACTGGGCGCCATCGGGGTGGCCTGGGCGCAAACCCTGTTCTCCGAACGCTTCCCGTCGGAGTGGACCTACGCCCAGGGCCTGTTGTTCATCGTCGTCGTCGGGTTCTTCCCGGCCGGCCTGGCCGGTCTCGGGGTGCTGCTCAAACGGCGCCGCAAGGCCGGGACCGAACCGCCGCCGGAGAAGGCCCCCGACACCGATCCCGACACGGAGAAGGTGGGGGCCGGCTCATGACCGAGGTCGAAGCGAGCACCGCGGGCAAGGAACCCGTCGAAGGCGGCAACGCCGGAATGGGCACCCAGTATCTCGAAGTGCGGGGCCTGACGGTCGATTTCGACGGCTTCAAGGCCGTCAGCGACGTCGACCTCACGCTGTTCCAGGGCGACCTGCGATTCCTGATCGGGCCGAACGGCGCGGGCAAGACGACCGTCATCGACGCGATCACCGGTCTCGTCCCCGCCACCGGATCGGTGAACAAGTCCGGTGTCGAGCTGCTCGGCAAGAAGGTGCACCAGATCGCCCGCCGCGGGGTGGGCCGAACGTTCCAGACCGCCAGCGTGTTCGAGCAGCTCACCGTGCTGCAGAACCTCGACATCGCCGCCGGCGCCGGCCGGTCGGTGTGGACGCTGCTGCGGCGGCGCAACGGCGTGCTCCCGGCGATCGAACAGGCGCTGCACACGATCGGGTTGACGCATCTGGCCGACAAGCCCGCCGGGGTACTCGCCCACGGACAGAAGCAGTGGCTGGAGATCGGCATGCTGCTGGTGCAGAACGCCGACGTGCTGCTGCTCGACGAACCGGTGGCGGGCATGAGCGCCGAGGAACGTGAGGAGACCGGAAACCTGTTGCGGCGCATCGGTGCCGAACGCACCGTCGTCGTCGTCGAGCACGACATGGACTTCATGCGGGCGTTCGCGACGTCGGTGACCGTGCTCGCCCGCGGGCAGGTGATCGCGGAGGGCTCGGTCACCGAGGTGCAGGCCAACCCGAAGGTGCAGGAGGTCTATCTGGGCACCGCCGCCGCCGGCGCCGACGGCATCGAACTCGTCGAGGAGAACTCCTGATGCTGCAATTGGTCGACGTCCGCACCGGCTACGGCCGCAGCGAGGTCATTCACGGCGTCAGCATCGAGGTCCCCACCGACGGTGTCGCGGCGGTGATGGGCCACAACGGTGCCGGCAAGACCACGCTGCTGCGGGCCGCGGTCGGACTGCTCAAATGCACGTCGGGCAAGGTGCTGTTCGACGGCGACGACATCACCAAGCTGCGGCCCAGCGCGCGGGTGGCCCGCGGTCTGGCGTATGTGCCACAGGGCCAGCAGTCGTTCGGCCAGCTGACGACCGCCGAGAACCTGCAGGTCGTGGCCGACGGCCGCAAGAACGGCAAGGCGCTGATCGACGAGCAACTCGACCTGTTCCCGGCGCTCAAGGAGCTGCTGGGCAGACGAGCAGGGCTGCTCTCGGGTGGTCAGCGGCAGCAGCTGGCCATCGCCCGCGCGCTGATCACCACCCCGAAATGCCTGATCCTCGACGAGCCGACCGAGGGCATCCAGCCGTCGGTGGTGCACGAGATCGAAGAGGCCATCACCGCGCTGACCGCTCGCGGCGACCTCGGCGTGCTGCTCGTCGAGCAGCACATCGGCTTCGCGCTGGAAGCGTCGCAGTGCTACTACATCCTGGAGGCCGGCCGGGTGACCTCCAGCGGCACAGGCGGCTCGGCGTCGGAGGCCGACGTCCGCGCCGCGATGGCGATTTAGCCCTACCCCGCGAGCGTGCGTGTCTGCGGGCAACACGCCATCACTTTCTCGGCGAATGCGCACGCTCGCAGCGGGATTCGACACGTCTCGGCGAGCAGCCGTTGCGCAAGCTAGTTCCCGAAAGTCCTGGTTGTGTTGTTCCACTGGACCCACGCACGCGCGAAGTAGCTGGTGTCCACCACGCCGTTCGTGACCCGGTAGTGGCCGTCGTAGACGGTGTAGATCTGGATACCAGTTTGCTGGGTACCGAGACCGTTGCTGTTGCCCGTCCAGCTGAATGTGTGCTGATTACCCGCGTTGATGGTGACCGATCCCCGTGCAAGCGTGTACCAAGGGTCGCCGTTGCCGTTGTTCGAGGTGTTCAAGCTACCGCTCAGGTCGTCGCCGTCCGGGTCCGTCGTCGTCGCCGTCACAGTACAGGTGCCGAAGCCACACGCCGGGCTGTTGGTGCCGATCGTGGGATTGGCGTTGATCGCGTAGATCGGCACCTTCACCGTGACCTGCGCCGTGCCGCCGAATCCGTCTGAGACGGTCGCGGTGAAGGCATCCTCCCACGCCGCGAGCGCGACACCGTTGTAGGTGCTCCCCGCGGCCCCGATCCTGGCCACCGCGTGACGCTGCGCCACAGTGAGGTTGCTCGTGTACGTGAACGTGCCGTCGGCGGCGAAGGTGATGGTGGCACCCCGCGACGAGGTGGCGGTCGTCCACACCGGAGCGTCGCCGTCCGGATCGGAGTAGGTCAGCTTTCCGGTGCTGGTCTGCGTAGTTCCCGACAGCGTGCCGACCGTCGGCTGCGTGGTCAAGACCACCGTCGGACCGGCGTTCGACACCGTCGGCGCGACGGCCATCCGCAGGGTGACCTGGCGGCCGTCGGCATCGGTGGCAATCACCGTGACGAAGTCGTCGGGCGTCGTGCCGTGACCCAGCCCCGAGTCGCGCACATACGTAAAGGCGCCGGTGGTCGGGTCGAAGGACGTGACGCTGCCCTTCGTCGGGGAGCTACCCAGCGTGTAGCTGACGAACGCCCCAGGTTTGTTGGTCGAGTTCGGCACCGTCCCGGTGACGACGTTCTGCGTCGAGGTGTTGACGTTCGCCGGGGTGATGCTGGTGGTGTTGGTCACGGTGACCGTGACGATCGTATTGCCGTGGTGGCCGTCGTTGATCCGTACCTGGAAGCTCTGCGTGGCGCCGGCCGTCCCATTCGACACGTAGGTGAAATCACCGTTCTCGCTGAGGGTGACGATGCCTCCGTTACCGGAGCCGTTCTTGGTGTAGGCGGAGTTGCCGCTCATACCGTTGACCGAAGACTCGACCAGGTAATACTTCAACGTGTCACCGTCGGCGTCGTTGCCGGTGATCCTGCCCTTCAGCACGCCCAACGCGTCGGTGTTCTGGCCCGTGATACCGCTGTAGGTCGGGGCGGCGTTCGTCCCGTCGATGATCTCGATTCCCACCCGGATGTTGATGGGGACGCCGTCGGCGGAGTACGCCTCCACGGTGACCCAGTCGAACCTCTCTTCCGGGTCCTCCGCGGTGGAGCGGTGGAAAAACGCCGCGTTCTGGAACTTGGGGTCCCATATTGCCGGCGGGGTGTAGGTGAAACCGCCTCCGACGGTGTTGATGGTCACCAACGCATTGCCCTCGGTGGTATACGTCTTGCCGAGCGTGCCGTCGGCACGGAATTCGATCGTGCCGCCGTCTGGATCGACCGCATGGAACGTTCCGGCCGCGTACATACCCAAACCGTTGGTGTAGTGCCAGCTGTCGTACGTCGTCCAGGTGGTGAAAGTCGTCAGCGCAGCCATCTCCTGGAACCGCTTGTATATCCCGACCAGCGCCACGTAGACCGTCAGCGTGTACGGATTCACCTGGGCCTCAGTCCACGTGGGAAGCGTGACGTCCCAGGCCCGTTCCGGGTCGCCGAACGCGCCGGGGTCGCTTCCGAGCTGAGCGAGTGCAACCTTGGTCATCAGCGCGTTTTGATCATTGAGGTCCGACGCGGTGACGGTGGCCCCGGTGGTCGCCTTGATGACGTCGATCTCGATCTGGACCGGATCGTAGATGCCGTTGAGCATGTCTTTCAGAACCGTCGCCGTCCCCACCACGGCGGCACCCATGATCTTGTACGGCGAAATGATGTCGAAAGTGCCCGCACCGTCGGCGATGGTGAACGGCGGAATCACCCGGTTCAGGAAGTCGCCCATCGCATTGAGCTTGTCGGTGAAGGTGGCGCCCGAAACCGACGGGATGAAGAAGAGACTGACGATGCTGACCATATCCGGAAGCCACCGCGCCTGACTGCCCACCGGCGCGTTCGCATAGAGGCCGTCGAGTTGGTTGTTGGCGAGGTCGAGCGTCTGGTCGGTTTGGTAATTGGTCACGTCGACGAAGTTGCGCGGCGTGCCGGGCCAGCCAACGAGTCGGCTCACCGCCCGCTGCAACACGCTCAAGAAGTGCTGCTGCGACCCCACCGGGGCCGCCGCCGCCGCAGCCAGGGCCGGTTCCACCGCGGCCAGGGCCGGTTCCGCCGCGGCGAGGGTCGACATGCGCGCGGTCGCACTGGGAAACGCATCATCGGCGTACAGCGTCCCGGCGACGGGAGCGCCGACGACCGGGACCATGCCGATGAGATCGCGTCCGAGATCCCGGAGTTCGTCGGCAACCTCGGCGCCGTCCCCCTGCAGCACTGCAACACCCAACGCAACGAGGTTGCCCAGGAAACTGACGCCGTATACCGCCGTTCCCACGACCGGGATCCACCCGATCGACGTGCCGAGCTGGGCGAGCGAGTTTTCACTGACCAGTTCGACCAGCGCGGCGACCGCCTTGCGCTGGGTGGCTCGTGCTTGTTGATCCTGACGGCCGGCGAGCCACAACCCTTGGATCAACTCGTCGATCGAGGTCAGCGGTGAGGAACCGTCACCGCCGGTCTGGGTTATGCCGATCGCCTTCAGCAACTCTTTGACCATGGCGATGACGGCCGTCTGTGCCGGGTCGACTTCGACCGCGGACTCTGCTGTGGCATTCCCGTCATCCGAAGCGTCCGCGCCGGTGCTGCTTGGCGATTCGGTGGTGACCGGATCGGCGCTGTCCTCGGCCGTATCCGCCGACCCCGACTCCGGGAGGGCGGACGATTCGGTCGCTTCGGGCTCGGGCGCACTCGACTCGGTCGACGGCGCGGGCGTAGCCGGATCTTGAGACGGCTCCGCGGGTTCCTGATCGTCGGCGGGCGTGTCCGGCGACGTGTCCTCGTCGGGCTCTTCGGTTGGTTCAGGCTCCGACTCGTCGTCGACGGGTTCGGCACCGTCGTTCGCCGGGTCGTCGTTCGTCGGGTCATCACCATCAGGGTCGACGGCATCGTCGACGTCCTCGGTGTCGTCCTGGGTGTCATCCGCGGGCGCCTCGTCGGGGTCGCTGCCCTCGTCCTCGACGGAAGTCACCGTGCCCGCGCCGGGTTCAACGGTGTTGCCGCCATCGCCGGTATCGCCGGTCCCCGCACTGCTGTCCTGGGAGTTCGACGCGTCGCCCGGCGCCGCCGAGGCCACACCCTGACCGCTGATGAGCGCCGCGGCCAACCCGAAGCCGACGGCACCAACGCCGAGCCAAGGGGTACGCGTCGAGGGCTTACGGTGGCGGCCCGACGTCCGTCGCGGCTTCCGTGGGCTGGCGGCGGCCAACGCAGCTCCTTTGCTCAATCACAGCCGGCCGAGTCGACTCCGTGCTCGTCCCAGACACCGCAGCAAAGCGGGCTGGACACCAAAGCCCGAAGTCGAACAGCCGAATCTCCAAAGCGTCATGCCATCGGACGCGACTCGCGCCGCCCCCCAGGGGCAGCGCGTGCATCGCTAGCTAAATTAACACATACGGCAATTTATTCGCCAACAGATTCGCGCTCAACTTGCTAGGCGTGCGCTCAGCAGTCCTTCCGACCTCGCAGGCAGACCTCGGACAGTCGGTGCGTCATCCGAAAAGGTGACACTGCGTACCAGATGACTTTCCACGTGCCAGCTACACTCTCGCCTCGTTTCTGACGAGCTCGCGGCGCCGGCGGCGCTGATCAGCTCAGGCGGGAAAGGACCTCTGCGACAACGCTTTCCACCGCGACGTCGACCTGCTCGCCGGTGGCCATGCTCTTCATCCCGACGGTGCCGGCCTCCAGGTCACGGTCACCGGCGACCAGCGCGATCGACGCGCCGGAACGGTCGGCGCCCTTCATCGCGCCCTTGAGGCTGCGGTCGCCGTAGGCCACGTCGACACGGACACCGGCGGCCCGCAGTTGCGCCGCAAGCACGGCGAGCCGCACCTTCGCGTCGCCGCCGAGCGGCACCGCGTACACGTCGACTCGGGCGGTCTCCCCGGCGGACTTGCCCTCGGCGCGCAACGCCAGCAGCGTGCGGTCCACACCGAGCCCGAACCCGATGCCGGACAGGTCCCGCCCGCCGAGCTGATGCATCAGCCCGTCGTAGCGGCCGCCGCCGCCGATGCCGGACTGGGCGCCCAGACCGTCGTGCACGAACTCGAACGTCGTCTTGGTGTAGTAGTCCAGGCCGCGCACCATCCGCGGATTGATCACATACGGCACCGACAGCGCATCCAGGTGCGCCAGCACCGTGTCGAAATGCTGCTTGGCCGCATCCGAGAGGTGGTCGAGCATCACCGGCGCGTCGGCGGTCATCTCCTTCATGTGCGGACGCTTGTCGTCGAGCACCCGCAGCGGGTTGATCTCGGCGCGGCGCCGGGTCTCTTCGTCGAGGTCGAGTTTGAACAGGAACTCCTGCAGAAGCTCCCGGTACTGCGGCCGGCAGCTGTCGTCGCCCAACGACGTGATCTCCAACCGGAAACCGTCCAGCCCGAGCGAGCGGAACCCGGCGTCGGCCACCGCGATCACCTCGGCGTCGAGCGCGGGGTCGTCGACGCCGATCGCCTCCACCCCGACCTGCTGCAGCTGCCGATACCGGCCGGCCTGCGGTCGCTCGTAGCGGAAGAACGGCCCAGAATAGCACAACTTGACCGGCAGCTGCCCGCGGTCGAGGCCGTGCTCGATGACCGCGCGCATCACGCCCGCGGTGCCCTCCGGCCGTAGCGTCACCGACCGGTCGCCGCGGTCGGCGAAGGTGTACATCTCCTTGGAGACCACGTCGGTGGACTCCCCCACCCCGCGCGCGAACAGCGCGGTGTCCTCGAAGATCGGCAACTCGATGTCGCCGTAGCCGGCGCGGCGGGCCGCAGCGAGCAGACCGTTGCGCACGGCGACGAACTCTGCCGATGCGGGCGGCAGGTAGTCGGGGACGCCTTTGGGCGCCTTGAACGAGGAGAGCTCAGTCACGGGGTCAGACCTTCGAGGAATGGGTTGGTGTGGCGTTCGATGCCGATGGTGCTCCGTTCGCCGTGCCCCGGTAATACCAGGGTGTCGTCGTCGAGCACCAACAGTTTTGTCACGAGGGATTCCATCAGGTCGCGGCCGCTGCCGCCGGGCAGGTCGGTGCGGCCCACCGACGAACGGAACAGCGTGTCACCGGTGAAGGCCACCTGCTCGGTTCCCTGCTCGACACGGAAGACGACCGAGCCTTGCGTGTGCCCCGGGGTGTGGTCGACGGCGACGGCGATCCCGCCCAGCTCGATCTTGTCGCCGTCACGGTCGAGCTCGAGCACCTGCCTGGGCTCGCGGAACATGGCGCCGACGGCGGAGCGCGCCAGGCCGCCGAGAAATCCCCGCCCGAAACCCTTGATCGGATCGGTGAGCATATGTCGGTCGGCGGGATGGATGAACGTCGGGCAGCCGTAGGTGTCGGCGACCTTCTGCGCCGACCACATGTGGTCGAGGTGCCCGTGCGTGAGCAGCACCGCGGCCGGGGTGAGCCGGTTGTCGTCCAGGATCTGCCGCAGCGGCCCCATGGCCCGCTGACCGGGGTCGACGACGATGGCGTCGGCGCCCTGCCGCGGGGCCAGCACGTAGCAGTTGCACGCCAACATGCCGGCCGGGAATCCGGTGATCAACACGCCTTCCAGCTTCCCATGCCCAGGTCGCGGCCCTGTTCAGGAGGGTCGCGCCATGGCCGCCCAGCGTCAGCTGGCACACTCGGTGCCGACCGGATCTACTGCGAGGAGGACACCGGCCGTGCCGACGAACGAACAACGGCGTGCGACAGCCAAACGCAAGCTTGAGCGTCAACTCGAGAATCGGGCCGAGCGTGAACGCAAGCGCCGCCTCTACACGATCGTCGGGTCGGCGGTGGCCGCGGTGGTCGTCATCGCCGCCGTGGTCGCCACAATCGTGATCACCAACCGCGACTCGGGCACGCAGACCGCGTCCACCGCGACCTCGACGACGCAGACGTCGTCGCCGTTCGACGTGCCACCGCCCACGGAGGCGGGTGCGTTGCCGGAGTTCGTCGCGGCGGAGGGGCTCGGCAGCGACTGCCAGTACCCGAAGTCCGCCGAGGCGGCCAGCAAGTCGAACAACCCGCCGCGCAGCGGCAAGGTGCCGACCGACCCGGCGCTGGTCAGCGCCAGCATGGCGACCGACCAGGGCAACATCGGTCTGCAGCTGGACAACGGCAAGTCGCCGTGCACCGTCAACAGCTTCGCCAGCCTGGCGCAGCAGGGGTTCTTCAACGACACGCCGTGCCATCGGCTCACCACCAGCGACTCGCTCGGGGTGCTGCAGTGCGGCGACCCGACCGGCGAGGGCACCGGAGGCCCTGGCTACGAGTTCGCCAACGAGTACCCGACCGACCAGTACCAGCCCGACGACCCGGCACTCGGAGCGCCCGTCGTCTATCCGCGCGGCACGTTGGCGATGGCCAACGCGGGACCTGGCACCAACGGCAGCCAGTTCTTCCTGGTCTACAAGGACTCGCAGTTGCCGCCGCAGTACACGGTGTTCGGGACGATCGACGAGACCGGGTTGCAGACGCTGGACAAGATCGCGGCCGCGGGGGTTGCCGGCGGCGGTCCCGACGGCGCGCCGCAACTGGCCACCACGGTGAAGTCGATTCAGCTGGACTGACGGCGCGGTGGTGCACGGCCCGTACAGCCAGTACCCGGGTTACCCGCCACCGCGGGCCACCAACTCGCTGGCGATCGCGTCATTGGTGTGCGCGTTCGTCTTCGCGCCACTGGGCATCGTGTTCGGCCACATGTCGCTCTCGCAGATCAAGAAGACCGGCGAGGAGGGACGCGGGCTGGCGATCGCCGGGCTCGTGATCAGTTACCTGGTGACGGTGGCGACCGTCGTGATCGTGGTGGTCAGCGTGGTGATGGTGGTGCTGCTGGCGCGCCAGCTCGAAGAGTTCGACGAGGCCGACGATTTCCGGGGCCACGCCCTCGATGCGCCGACGGGTCCGCCGCTGCCGCCGTTCGATCCGCCTGCGACGCTGGGCGCCAACTGCCAGTATCCGGCCACCACCGAGCCGCCGAGCAGGCCGGTGGCACCACCGCGCCAGGGCCAGGTGTCGAAGACGCCTGAATTCGTGCCGGTGAGTGTCGTCACCAATCGCGGGGACATCACGCTGATGCTCGACAACGCAAAAGCGCCGTGCACGGTGCACAACTTCACCAGCCTGGCTGGGCAGCGCTACTTCGACGGCACCCGCTGCCACCGGCTCACCACCGCCCCCGCCATGCGGGTGCTGCAATGCGGGGATCCGACCGCAACCGGTGCCGGCGGGCCGGGATACCGGTTCCCCAACGAGTATCCGACCAACCAGTACCGGCTTTCCGATCCGGCGCAGAACGCCGAGGTGGTGTACCCGCGTGGCACCCTGGCCATGGCGAACGTCGGTCCTGGCACCAACGGCAGCCAGTTCTTCCTGGTCTACGGCGACTCGATGCTGCCGCCCAGATACACGGTTTTCGGCACCATAGACCCGAAAGGCCTTGCGGTGCTTGACCGCGTCGCGGTAGGCGGGGTGATGGGCGGGGCAACCGACGGCCCACCCTCGGACGCGGTGACGATCGAGTCGGTCAAGACCTCCGGCTAGCTGGGGCGCCCCTGCTCGCGTTGGAGCTCAGGCCGCGGACGTGACGCGGTAGACGTCGTAGACGCCTTCCACGTTGCGCACCACGTTGAGGACGTGGCCGAGGTGCTTGGGGTCGCCCATCTCAAAGGTGAACCGGCTGATCGCGACCCGGTCGTTGGACGTGGTCACCGACGCCGACAGGATGTTGACCTTCTCGTCGGCGAGCACGCGGGTCACATCCGACAGCAGCCGGTGCCGGTCGAGCGCCTCGACCTGGATGGCGACCAGGAACACCGACGACGGTGACGGTGCCCACTGCACTTCGATGATGCGTTCCGACTGATCTTGCAGCGACGCGGCGTTGGTGCAGTCGGTGCGGTGCACGCTGACCCCGCCGCCGCGCGTGACGAAGCCCATGATGTTGTCGCCCGGCACCGGCGTGCAGCACTTGGCGAGCTTGCACAACACCCCCGGCGCGCCCGGCACGGCGACCCCGACGTCGTCGCTGGTGCGCTGCCGCACCGGCATGGTCGCCGGTGTGGAGCGCTCGGCGATCTCGTCGGCCGCTTCGTCGTCACCGCCGAGCTGGGCCACCAACCGCTGCACGACGTGCCGTGCGGACACGTGCCCCTCGCCGACCGCGGTGTAGAGAGCGGACACGTCGGCGTACCGCAGTTCGCGGGCCAGCGCGGCCATCGTCTCTGCATTCATCAAGCGCTGCAACGGAAGTCCACCACGGCGCACCTCGCGGGCGATCGCCTCCTTGCCGGAGTCCAGCGCCTCCTCGCGCCGCTCCTTGGCGAACCACTGCCGGATCTTGGCCTTGGCACGCGGGGACACGACGAAGGTCTGCCAGTCCCGCGACGGACCCGCGTTGGGTGCCTTGGATGTGAAAACCTCGACCACTTCCCCGTTTTCGAGCTTGCGCTCCAGGGCAACAAGGCGGCCGTTGACGCGGGCCCCGATACAGCGGTGCCCCACCTCGGTGTGCACCGCGTAGGCGAAGTCCACCGGCGTGGAGCCGGTGGGAAGCGTGATCACATCCCCCTTCGGGGTGAACACGAAGATCTCCTGCACCGCAAGGTCGTAGCGCAGCGACTCCAGGAACTCGCCCGGGTCGGCGGCCTCCCGCTGCCAGTCGAGCAGCTGCCGCATCCATGCCATGTCGTCGATCTCGGTGGCAGCGTGGCTGGGCGGTACCCCGTTGCGGCCCTTGGCTTCCTTGTAGCGCCAGTGCGCGGCAATGCCGTACTCGGCGGTCTTGTGCATGTCGATCGTGCGGATCTGCACTTCCAGCGGCTTACCCTCGGGACCGACGACCGTGGTGTGCAGGGACTGGTAGACGCCGAACCGCGGCTGGGCGATGTAGTCCTTGAACCGTCCGGCGATGGGTTGCCACAGCGAGTGCACCACGCCGACCGCGGCGTAGCAGTCGCGGACCTCGTCGCACAGGATGCGCACCCCGACCAGGTCGTGGATGTCGTCGAAGTCGCGGCCCTTGACGATCATCTTCTGATAGATCGACCAGTAGTGCTTGGGCCTGCCCTCGACGGTGGCGTTGATCTTCGACGCGTTGAGGGTGGCGGTGATCTCGGCGCGCACCTTGGCCAGGTAGGTGTCCCGCGAGGGCGCCCGGTCGGCGACCAGCCGTACGATCTCCTCGTACTTCTTCGGGTGCAGGATCGCGAAGGACAGGTCCTCCAGCTCCCACTTGACCGTCGCCATTCCGAGCCGATGCGCAAGCGGCGCAATGACTTCCAGCGTCTCGCGGGCCTTGCGCGCCTGCTTCTCCGGCGGCAGGAAGCGCATGGTGCGCATGTTGTGAAGCCGGTCGGCGACCTTGATCACCAGCACCCGCGGGTCCCGCGCCATCGCGATGATCATCTTGCGGATGGTCTCGCCCTCGGCCGCGGTGCCCAACGCCACCTTGTCGAGCTTGGTGACGCCGTCGACCAGGTGACCGACCTCGGTGCCGAACTCCTGGGTCAGCGCCTCAAGGGTGTAGCCGGTGTCCTCGACGGTGTCGTGCAGCAGCGCGGCGATCAGCGTGGTGGTGTCCATGCCGAGCTCGGCCAGGATGTTCGCCACCGCCAGCGGGTGGGTGATGTAGGGGTCCCCGGACTTGCGCAGCTGGTCGGCGTGGCGCTGCTCGGCGACCTCGTACGCCTTCTGCAACAGCGTCAGGTCGGCCTTGGGGTAGATCTCGCGGTGCACCGCGACCAGCGGCTCGAGCACCGGGTTGATGGTGCTGCGCTGCGAGGTCATCCGGCGGGCCAGCCGGGCCCGCACCCGGCGCGACGCGCTGGTCGGCGGCTTGGGGAGCTCCATCGGCTGGGTTTCCGGGGTGGCGACCGGCGGCGGCGGTGACTGCACGGCCTGGCCTGCGACGGGTTCCGTCCTCACCTTGTCGGCCATGCGCACCTCCTCCGTCTGTGCTCTTCGCAGGATATCCGCTCAGGCGGTGTAGAGGCTGGTGACCTCGAGCGGTTCGAGCGCGGCGCGCCCGCCGAGTGCGGCGAGCTCCATCATCACCACCGCGCCCGTGACGTTGGCGCCGGCGCGGGTGAGCAACTGGTGGGTGGCCGCCAGCGTCCCGCCGGTGGCCAGCACGTCGTCGATGACCACCACCGAGCGCCCGGCCAGTTCGATGCCCTCGGCGGGCACTTCGAGCGTCGCCGTGCCGTATTCGAGCGTGTAGGTCGCGCCGATGACCGGAGGCGGCAACTTGCCGCCCTTACGCACCGCGAGCACACCGATGCCCAGCGTGACCGCGACGGCGCCCCCGAGCAGGAAGCCGCGGGCGTCCACCCCAGCCACCAAGTCCGCGCCGCGCGCGGCGTCGGCGATCGCCTTGCTGACCTCCGCCAGCCCCCGCGCGTCGGCGAGCACCGGGGTCAGGTCCTTGAAGTGGACGCCCGGTTCGGGGAAGTCGGGGACCTCCCGCATCAGCGACCTGATGACGTCGGCGATGTCCGTCACTGGCTCAGCTTCCAACGGTCCATGTTCCACCCCGCGCCCCATCGCGTCGGATTACCGCTCACCGCATACATCTTCGTCGAGGTGAGCAGGGTTCGCTGCTGACGGTACAGCGGCAACGTCGGCATATCGCCCCACAGGATCGGACCCGCCTCACCGAGGAGCCGGGCGAGTTCCTTCGGGTCCGAGGTGACAGCCATCGTCGCGATGATCGCGTCGATGCGTTCGTTGCGGTAGCGCGGCAAGTTGTTGCCGTTGCCGCTGTGCAGCGTGTAGGCGTCCATCGCCGAGGAACCCGACGACCCGCTGCCCGCCGCTCCCCCGGTGCCCGCGATCAGCACGTCGATCTCGTTGTCCCGCAACGACAGCGGACCGATGCCCTCCGCGGCGGCGTCTTCGACGGTGATGCCCGCGGGGGCACATGCCTTCGCGATCGTCCCCACGGTCGCGGCGAGCCGGGCGTTGGGTGTCTGGTAGCCGATCCGCACGGTCAGCGGCGCTCCGTTGAGCGCGGCGCGGGCCGCATCGGGGTTGGCCACCGCGAACTCGTTGACCTGCGGCGTGGACTCCGCGGCGCCGTAGGCGTCCTCGGTGGCGGCGTTGAGCCGCGCATTGGCCACCGGCAGCTCCGCGCTGCGGGCGATCACGTCACGCGGAGTGCACAGTGCGAGCGCCCTGCGCGCCGGAACCGCCGCCAGCGGACCCTGTGGGGCGAAGATGAGCTGTTCGATGCCGGCCGACGGAGAGTCGGTGCGCACATAGTCGTCGGGCAGGTTGAGCGTGCCCGACGATCCGGTCGCGATGTCGACGACGTCGTAGGCGCCCTCGTTGACGCGGTCCTGCATGTCGGCGCTGCTCGGCCACACGGTGATCCTGCCGGTGACCGGTGCGGTCCCCCACCATTTGTCGTTGGCCACCAGCACCACGGCCCCGTCCTCGGTGACGGAGTCCAGCTTGTAGGGACCCGAGGACGGGAACTTCTTCAGATCGAGGTCGGGGGCGAGATTCCAGGTGGTGTTCCAGACCTGCGCGATGCGCTCGACAACGGGACTGTCGTTGGTCTGCAGCGCTGTCGTCACGCCGCCCTCACCGAGGCCGAGCACGTCGGCGACGACGTGCGACGGCATCATCGACGTGGCCGCGAACAGCTGGCCGTAGTCGGTGAACCCGCGGTCCGGCGCGAACGACACCCGCGCCTTCTTCTGCCCCGGGGCGCAGTCGATGGTCGCGATGTCGGCGTAACCCGCGCGGCTGGCCGCGTCGAACCACGGGTACCGGCCCGACTGCGAGGCCCACGCCAGCACCATGTCGTCGCAGGTGATCGGCTTGCCGTCAGAGTACACGGCCTCGGCCTTGATCTCGTAGTCGAGGATCAGCGGGCTCCGGCCGACCACCGAGATGGTGCCGAAGTCGTGATCGCCGACGATCTGACCGTCCGGCCCGTGATAGTTGAATCCGGTCAGCACGCGGGCGAACGCCTGCGGGCCCGCCGAGGCTGCGCCGACGACCGTGTTGGTGTTGTAGGTGACCAGCGTTCCGTCGACGGCGTAGTCGACCGCGTCGGCGGTGTCGTCCGCGCACGAGGACAGCCCGAGCCCGCCGATGAGGGCGAGCACCGCTGTCAGCGCGGTCGCACGACGGCGCACACGTGGTTCCCCATGGGCTCGCAGGCGCCAACGGCCGGCCATCGGCTCCTACCGATTCCGCGGGGTGCGCTTACCCGACGGTCGCCCGGTCCTGCTGCTGGTGGGCCGTACCGGACGCGCGCCGGGCACAGGTTTGTCCGGGAGGGGCGCCGGAGGCGTGGCCGCGACCGCGGCAGGCTCGGCGTCACCGTCAACGGCGGTGTCGTCGTCGCTGATCTCGACCCCGCCGGCCCGGGCCGCCGCGGTCTTGCGGCGGTTGAGCACCCGGCGGGTGTGCTTGCTCACCAGTTCTGTGCGTTCCCGCAGGCTCACCAGCAGCGGCGTGGCGAAGAAGATCGACGAGTAGGTGCCGACGATCACGCCGACCAGCTGGACGAGCGCCAGGTCCATCAGCGTGCCGACGCCGAGCAGCCAGACCGCGATCACCATCAGCGCGATGATCGGCAGCACCGAGATCAAGCTGGTGTTGATCGACCGCATGAACGTCTGGTTGACGGCCAGGTTGGCCTGTTCGGCGAACGTCCGGCGGGTGGTGTGCTCGAAGCCGTCGGTGTTCTCCTCCACCTTGTCGAACACGATGACCGTGTCGTAGAGCGAGAAGCCCAGGATCGTCAGCAGGCCGATCACCGTCGCCGGAGTGACCTCGAACCCGACGAGCGCGTACACACCGGCGGTGACCAGGAGGTCGAACACCAGTGTCGCGAGCGCCGCGATCGCCATGTACCGCTCGTAGCGCACCGTGATGTAGATGGCCGCCAGCACCAGGAACACCGCCAACGCGATGAGCGCCTTCTGGGTGATCTGACCGCCCCAGGTCTCCGACACCGCCGAATCGCTGACGGCCTGCTCGCTCGGCTGGCCGTCCGCGCCCTTCGGCTGGAATGCGTCGAACAGCGCCTTGCGCAGCTCCACGATCTGGTCGTTGTCCAGTGTCTCCGACCGGATCTGGAACGTCGCCGAATCGCCGCTGCCGACGACCACGACCGCTTCCGGCGGCGTCCCGATGGTGTCGGTGAACACCGTCTCGACCTGCGAGGTGGTGGCCTGGGCGTCACTGCGCGGCAGCGACACCTTGGTGCCGCCCTCGAAGTCGATGCCGAAGGTGAAGCCGCGCAACAACATCGCGCCCAGTGACACCAGGATGATCACCGCGCTGACGGTGTACCAGAGCTTGCGCTTGCCCATGACTTCGAAGGCGCCGGTGCCGGTGTAGAGCCGGACGAAGAAGCCGTGCTTGGGCGCTCCCGCCGCGGCGGACTCCAGATCAGCGGCCTCGACCGCAGCGGTCTCGTCGGCGTCTGTGCGGTTACGTGTCGCCATGGTCTAACCCCGTCCCGCCGCGCTCGCGGCCGCTCGACGTTCGCGTGCGATCTGCTGGACGGCCCCGAGCCCGTTGAGCGACGGCTTGGCCCACAGGGTCGACTTGGACGCCATGTACACCAGCGGCCAGGTCACCAGGAACACGACGACGATGTCGAGGATGGTGGTCAGCCCCAGGGTGAACGCGAAGCCCTTCACCTGGCCGACGGCGAGGAAGTACAGCACCGCAGCGGCCAGCAAGGTGACCGCGTTGCCGGACACGATCGTCTTTCGGGCCCTGGCCCAGCCTCGGGGCACCGCCGACCGGAACGACCGTCCCTCCCGGATCTCGTCCTTGATGCGCTCGAAGAACACCACGAACGAGTCCGCGGTCATGCCGATACCGATGATCAGACCGGCGATACCGGCCAGGTCCAGCGTGTAGCTGATGTATCTGCCGAGCAGCACCAGGATCGCGAACACCATGGCGCCCGAGGCGGTCAGGGACAGCGCGATCAGCACTCCGAGCACCCGGTAGTAGAGCAGTGAGTACAGCAGCACGGCCACCAGGCCGACCACGCCGGCGATCAGGCCGGCCCGCAGCGACGACAGACCCAACGTCGCGGAGACGGTCTCGGCCTCGGAGGATTCGAAGGACAGCGGCAGCGAGCCGTATTTCAGGACGTTGGCCAACTCGCGCGCGGTCGTCTGGGTGAACTGCCCGGTGATCTGGGTCCGTCCGCCGGGGATGGCCTCCTGGATGACGGGAGCGCTGACCACCTGGGAGTCCAGGACGAACGCGGTCTGGGTGCCCACGTTGGCGGCGGTGAAGTCCGCCCACACCTTGGCGGCGTCGCTCTTGAACTCCACGTCGACGACGTACTCACCGGCCTGCTGATTCAAGCCCGACGAGGCGTTGGCGATCTGCTCGCCGCTGATGATCGACTTGTCCAGCAGGTAGACCTCGTTGCCGTCCTGCGAGCAGGTCACCAGCGGCAGATTCGGGTCGTCGTTTCCGGCGAGCACATCCTCCTGACCACAGCGGGTGGCCTGGAACTGCAGCGCGAGGATCTGGATCGCCTGCTCGGTACTCTGCCGCAACCGCTTCTCGTCCTGGATGCGGGTCGCCAGCGGGACATCCTGGTCTGCGGGCGGTGCTGTGCCCGGCGGCGGGGTCGGGCCGGGCGCCGGTGACGGACCGGGCGGTGGCGTGGGAGCCGGCTGCTGGGGGAACGGCCGCGGCTGGGGAGCAGGTGTGTCGGAGGCCGG
>NZ_HG964459.1:0-17624 GCF_000612725.1 Mycolicibacterium austroafricanum | reverse complement strand
GGTGTGTCGGAGGCCGGCGGGGCCTCCGGCGGCACCGCTGCCGGCGGCAGCCCGGGCACCGCGCCCGGCGGCACCGCTCCCGGCGGCAGCCCGGGCACCGCGCCCGGCGGCACGCCTGGGACTCCGCCCGGCGGCACGCCCTGCGGGCCTGCCTGCTCGGGTGGCGCCGCCGCAGCGGACGGAATCACGTGCACCACGGGGCGGATGTAGAGACGCGCGGTCTGACCGAGGCTGCGGGCTTCGCTGGTGTCGTCCCCGGGGACGGTGATGACCAGGTTCTGGCCGTCGATGATGACCTCGGAGCCGGAGACGCCCAGACCGTCGACGCGGGCGCCGATGATCTGCTTGGCCTGGTCCAGGGATTCGCGCGACGGCGGTGACCCGTCAGGCGTGCGCGCCGTCAACGTGACGCGGGTGCCACCCTGCAGGTCGATCCCGAGTTTCGGATCGGGCTTCTTGTCCCCGGTGAGAAACACCAGCAGATAGGCGCCGATGAGCATTGCCAGGAACAGTGCCAGGTAGCGGGCAGGGTGAACCGTCGAAGACGATGCCACGTGTCTACAGTCTCCTCGAGATCAGTTCGTCAAGTTCCGCACCGGGGCGCGAAGGCACGCAAAGACTACGTGCCGACGCTGAGATGTCAGCTGTCAGTCTTCTCGTTCGGGCTCTTGTTCAATTCGACCGCCGACGATTCCGCTTCGTCGAGCGTGCCGTCGTCGTCATCCTCGACGTCGTCGACGATGCGGTCGCGGACCGCGAGCTTCATCCAGGTGGTGACCACACCGGGAGCGATCTCCAGATCGACGTAATCGTCGGTGATGCCGGTGATCGTGGCCCGCAGACCCGAGGTGGTGTGGACCCGATCGCCGATCTGCAGCGAGTTGTGCAGGTCGATGGTCGCCTGCATCGCCTTCTTCTGTCGCCTCGACGCGAAATACATGAACGCGCCCATGATGATGAGCAGGGGCAGGAAAACGACCAGATCCATGGCGGCAGTGTCTCTCTAAAAGTCTGTGTTTCGGTCATGCGGGCAGGCGCTCGCACCTGCAGCAGCGGCGGCCCGTCACGCGGGCTCAAGTGACCAGTGTGCCATTCCAGCCGCCCGTGCCCGCGACCCCCGTCGCACGGACCCTGGCCGGCCACCGCGCACAGCGAACCAGCGAGGTCGCTGCGCAACGGAATTCGTCGCCGCAGAGGGTGGGCACCGAGGATTCCGCCACAATGTCGTGCGGTTGCCGACGGATCAGTGTCTCCAGCCGCTAGGCTCGAACAGCACCGCGACAATCGTCGAACTCTCCGCTCGGTACAGGTTTCTAGGAGGTTTCCTGTGAGCGCTCTCGAACAGAGCCGCCACCTCGCCACGGCCATCCCCGGTCCCCGGTCCTGCGAGCTGATCGCGCGCAAGAGCGCCGCGGTGGCCCGCGGGGTGGGCACCACCATGCCCGTCTACGCGGCGCGGGCCTTCGGCGGCATCGTCGAAGACGTCGACGGCAACCGGCTGATCGATCTCGGCTCGGGTATCGCGGTCACCACGATCGGCAACGCCTCCCCCAAGGTCGTCGAACGGGCCGCAGAGCAACTTCACAAGTTCACCCACACCTGCTTCATGGTGACCCCCTACGAGGGTTACGTGGCCGTCGCCGAGGCGCTCAACCGACTCACCCCCGGTGACGGCGACAAACGGACGGCGCTGTTCAACTCGGGGTCGGAGGCCGTCGAGAACGCGGTCAAGATCGCCAGGTCCTACACACGCAAACAGGCGGTGGTGTCGTTCGACCACGCCTACCACGGCCGCACCAACCTGACGATGGCGCTGACGGCGAAGTCGATGCCCTACAAGCACGGCTTCGGTCCGTTCGCCCCGGAGATCTACCGCGCACCGCTGTCGTATCCGTTCCGCGACGCGGAGTTCGGCAAGGAACTGGCCACCGACGGCGAGCTGGCGGCCAGACGGGCGATCACGGTGATCGACAAGCAGGTCGGCGCAGACAACCTGGCCGCGGTGATCATCGAACCCATCCAGGGCGAGGGCGGGTTCATCGTGCCCGCCGAGGGCTTCCTGCCCACGCTGCTGGAGTGGTGCCACGCCAACGGGGTGGTCTTCATCGCCGACGAGGTGCAGACCGGCTTCGCCCGCACCGGCGCGATGTTCGCCTGCGAACACGAAGGGATCGTTCCGGACCTCATCGTCACCGCCAAGGGCATCGCCGACGGTATGCCGCTGTCGGCGGTCACCGGCCGAGCCGAGATCATGGACGCCCCGCACGTCAGCGGGTTGGGCGGCACTTACGGCGGCAACCCGGTGGCGTGCGCGGCCGCACTGGCCACCATCGAGACCATCGAGTCCGACGGGCTGGTCGCGCGGGCCGCGCAGATCGAGACCCTGATGAAGGACAAGCTGGGCCGGTTGCAGGCCGAGGACGACCGCATCGGCGACGTCCGCGGGCGCGGGGCGATGATCGCCGTCGAACTGGTCAAGCCCGGGACACTGGAGCCGGACCCGGAACTGACCAAGAATCTGCTCGCCGCCGCGCACCGGGCCGGCGTGATCGTGTTGTCCTGCGGCACGTTCGGCAACGTGCTGCGATTCCTGCCCCCGCTGGCCATCAGCGACGAGCTGCTGCTCGAAGGCCTCGACGTCCTCGAACTCATCCTGCGCGACCTCTGACCCAAGGAGCCCATTGACATGACCACCGTCCAGAACTTCATCGACGGCCAACTCGTCGACTCCACCAGCGGCGCCACCATGCCGCTGGTCGATCCGAGCACCGGCGAGCAGTACGGCACCGCCCCGGTGTCCAACGAACAGGACATCGACAACGCGTACGCCGCGGCGGCCAGGGCGTTCAAGGAGTGGAAGAAGACGACCCCGTCGCAGCGGCAGAAGGCACTGCTGGACTTCGCCGACGAGGTCGAAAGGAACGCCGACGCGCTGGTCGCCGCGGAGGGCCGCAACACCGGAAAGCCCGATCACGTGACCGCGGCCGAGGAGATCCCGCCGATGGTCGACCAGATCCGGTTCTTCGCCGGCGCCGCGCGCGTGCTGGAGGGCAAGTCGGCCGGCGAGTACATGGCCGACCACACCTCGTGGATCCGCCGCGAGCCGATCGGCGTGATCGGCCAGGTGGCACCGTGGAACTACCCGATGATGATGGCGATCTGGAAGATCTGCCCGGCCATCGCCGCCGGCAACACCGTGGTGATCAAGCCCAGTGACACCACCCCGGTGACGACGGTGATGCTGGCCGAGTTGGCGGCCAAGTATCTGCCCGCGGGCGTGCTCAACGTGGTGACGGGCGACCGCGTCACCGGCGCGTCCCTGGTGGCCCACCCGACGCCGGAGATGGTGGCGATCACCGGTTCGGTGGCGGCCGGCAAGGCCGTCGCGGTCAGTGCCGGCGGCAACCTCAAGCGCACGCATCTGGAGCTGGGCGGCAAGGCGCCGGTGATCGTGTTCGACGACGCCGACCTGGCCGCCGCGGCGGAAGGCATCGCCACCGCCGGCTATTTCAACGCCGGGCAGGACTGCACGGCGGCGACCCGGGTGCTGGCGTCGGCGTCGATCGCGGCCGACCTGACCGCGGCGCTGGCCGAGCAGGCCAAGGGCGCGACGACGACGTTCGGCCGCGCCGCCGGCGACGAGGACGCCTGGGTCCCGCCGGTCAACAACGTCAACCAGATGGAGCGGGTGTTGTCGTTCTTCTCCGACATCCCGTCCCACGCCACCGTCGCCGTCGGCGGTAATCGCCAGGGCGACAAGGGCTTCTACGTGGAGCCCACGGTGATCGGCGGACTGCGCCAGGCCGACCGGCTGATCCAGCAGGAGGTCTTCGGCCCCGTCATCACCGTGCAGTCGTTCTCCGACGAGGAGGAAGCGATCGGTTGGGCCAACGGCGTCGAGTACGGGTTGGCGTCGTCAGTCTGGACCAAGGACGTCTCCCGGGCGCTGCGGGTGTCCAACGCACTCGACTTCGGCTGTGTGTGGATCAACACGCACATCCCGCTGGTCGCCGAGATGCCGCACGGCGGGTTCAAGTCGTCGGGTCACGGCAAGGACCTGTCGATGTACGGGCTGGAGGACTACACGCGCATCAAGCACGTGATGGCCTACACCGGCTGAGAGCAGGCACGCACGAAGTCGACGAGGACGGTTCGGATCTCCTCGGCGCCGAGACCGTCACCGTCGACGTCGTGGGCGATCAGCTCGGAGATCAGGTCGTCACCCGGGACGCGGCACCGGTCAGCCACCAACACGTCCAGGTAGGCGCCGAGGGCGTCGCGCACGCGGGGGTCGCCCAGTCGGGTCGCCCACCGGGAGATCTGCCACCAGTCCCGCACCGGTGCGCCCAGGGCGACGCACAGGCTGCACAGTCGGGGGCCGAGGACGATGCCGGCCACCTCGTCGTGCGCGGTGTCCGACAGCCGAGCCGAGAACATCTCGGAGAGCCGCTGCGACTGCGGGTTCACACCTCGCCTCCCCGTCGTGGTGGGCGCGTCCAGAAAGCGCCGAAGTTAGTTGATCTACTGAAATCACGGTAACGGCGGAGGGTGCACAACACCCGCTCCGGGGGCCGAAATGTGGCCGGAATTACGAATCGACACCATCCCAGGCATTCACAGCAGACTGGCAGCGGCGGAGCGCACTTCCGCGGAATACGGTTAGTTTTACTAACGTAGTTTTTCGTAGGCGCAGCGTCGCGCTCCCTGTTTTCCGCGATTCGTTCTCAAGGACGCTCGATGTCTACTGATACCCGCGAAGACCGCCTTGCCCGCCGCATCGCCGATCTGTACGCCACCGACCCGCAGTTTGCCGCCGCAGCACCCGACGACGCCATCTCCCACGCCATCGATCAACCAGGGACGCACCTGCCCGTCATCGTGCAGACCGTCCTCGACGGATACGCCGAGCGGCCCGCGCTCGGACAGCGCGCGGTCCGTTTCGTCACCGACCCCGCCACGGGCAGAACCACCACCGAGCTGCTCCCCCGCTTCGAGACCATCACCTACGCCGAGTTGTCACGCCGCATCCACGCCGTCACCGCCGCGCTGACCGATGTGCATCCGGGCGACCGCGTGGCGGTGCTGGGCTTCACCAGCATCGACTACACCACCGTCGACATGGCTTTGGCGATGCTGGGCGCGGTGGCGGTACCACTGCAGACCAGCGCGCCGGCCACCACCGTCCGGCCGATCGTCGCCGAGACCGAACCGGTGGTCATCGCATCGTCGGTCGATGCCCTCACCGACGCCGTCGGCCTGGCTCTCGACGCTCCCACCGTGACCCGCCTTGTGGTCTTCGATCATCGCGCCGGGGTCGACGATCATCGCGACGCCCTCATCTCCGCGAGCGACCGGCTGCGCGCCGCCAACTCGCCGATCGAGGTCGAGACCATTACCGACATCGTCGCTCGGGGTTCGAAACTGCCTGTACGCGCGCAATTCTCGGCCGACGGTGACGCGCTGAGCCTGCTGATCTACACCTCCGGCAGCACCGGCGCACCCAAGGGTGCGATGTACCCCCAACACCTGGTCGCCAACTCATGGCGGCGGTTGGCCCGGTCCTTCTGGGGCGACCTGGGGGGTCTTCCCGGCAATCACGCTGAACTTCATGCCGATGAGCCACGTGATGGGCCGCGGACTGCTCTACGGCACGCTGGGCGCCGGCGGCACCGCGTATTTCGCGGCCAGGAGCGATCTGTCGACGTTCCTGGAGGATCTCGCCCTGGTGCGCCCGACGCAGCTGAGCTTCGTGCCGCGGATCTGGGACACCATCCACGCCGAGGTGTCCCAGGAACTCGAGCGCCGGCCGTCGGATGCGACCGAGGTGATCGCCGATCTGCGGCGGAGCCTGCTGGGCGGCCGCTACGTCACGGCGATGACGGGCTCCGCGCCGCTGTCACCGGAGATGCGGGCCTTCGTCGAGAACCTGCTCGACGTGCACCTGATCGACGGGTACGGCTCGACCGAGGCCGGCGCGGTGTTCGTCGACGGCCGGGTCCAACGCCCGCCGGTCATCGATTACAAGCTCGTCGACGTCGCCGACCTCGGCTACTTCTCCACCGACCGCCCCCATCCGCGCGGCGAGCTTCTCGTCAAATCCGAGACGCTGTTTCCCGGCTACTACAAACGCCCCGACGTCACCGCCGAGATGTTCGACGAAGACGGCTACTACCGCACCGGCGACATCGTCGCCGAGACCGGGGCCGACCAGCTGACCTATCTGGACCGCCGCAACAACGTCCTCAAACTGTCGCAGGGCGAATTCGTCACCGTCTCCCGACTGGAGGCAGTGTTCGGCAACAGCCCGCTGGTCCGCCAGATCTACGTCTACGGCAACAGCGCCCGCCCCTACCTGCTGGCCGTGGTCGTGCCCACCGAAGCCGCGCTGGCCAATGCTGACGCCAAAGCCGCTGTGGCCGAGTCACTTCAGGATGTCGCCAAGGCGACCGGGCTGCAGTCCTACGAGATCCCCCGCGATTTCCTTCTCGAGACGACGCCGTTCACGCTGGAGAACGGCTTGCTGACCGGCATCCGAAAACTGGCCCGCCCCAGACTCAGAGAGCGTTACGGCGAACAGCTCGAGGCCCTCTACACCATGCTGTCCGAAGAGCAGGCCGACGAGCTGCGGGAGCTGCGCCGCTCCGGCGGAGAGCGTCCGGCGCTGGAAACCGTCGGACGCGCCGCCGGGGCGCTGCTCGGCACCACCGCAGGCGAGCTGGAGCCGAGCGCCCACTTCACAGATCTGGGCGGGGATTCGCTGTCGGCGTTGACCTTCGCCAACCTGCTGCGCGACATCTTCGACGTCGACGTCCCCGTCGGTGTGATCGTCAGCCCGGCCACCGATCTGCAGGCCCTTGCCGACTACGTCGAGTCCGCCCGCCGGCACGGGTCGGTGCGGCCCACTTTCGAATCGGTGCACGGGCATTCGGGACGACCCGGGACCGAGGTGCATGCCCGCGATCTGACGTTGGACGAATTCGTCGACGCCGCGACCCTGGCGCACGCGCCGACGTTGCCCGGACCGCGCGCCGAGGTCCGCACCGTCCTGCTGACCGGGGCGACCGGCTTCCTCGGCCGGTATCTCGCTCTCGAATGGCTTGAGCGGATGGCGCTGGTCGGCGGCAAGCTGATCTGCCTGGTCCGCGCCAAAGACGATGCGGCAGCGCGGGTTCGGCTGGACAGCACGTTCGACAGCGGGGACCCGGAGCTGCTGCGGCACTACCGACGGCTGGCAGCCGACCATCTCGAAGTGATCGCCGGCGACAAGGCCGACGCCGATCTCGGACTCGACGCGCGGACGTGGCAGCGGCTCGCGGACACCGTCGATCTGATCGTCGATCCCGCCGCCCTGGTCAACCACGTCCTGCCGTACCGCCAACTGTTCGCCCCGAACGTGCTCGGCACCGCCGAACTGCTCCGCATCGCGCTGACCACGAGGATGAAGCCATTCGTGTACGTGTCGACGATCGGCGTCGGCGCCGGTATCGAACCCGCGAGGTTCACCGAGGACGCCGACATCAGGCAGATCAGCGCGACGCGCAGAATCGACGACAGCTACGCCAACGGCTACGGCAACAGCAAGTGGGCCGGCGAGGTGCTGCTGCGCGAGGCGCACGATCTGTGCGGCCTGCCCGTTTCGGTGTTCCGCTGCGACATGATCCTGGCCGACACCACCTACGCCGGTCAGCTGAACCTGCCGGACATGTTCACCCGCCTGATCTTCAGCCTGGTCGCCACCGGCGTCGCGCCCGAGTCGTTCTACCACCTCGCCACCGACGGCACCCGGCAACGGGCCCACTATGACGGGCTACCGGTGGAGTTCATCGCCGAAGCGATCTCGACCCTCGGCTCTGACGTCGCCTCCGGGTTCCGGACGTATCACGTGATGAATCCCCACGACGACGGGATAGGCCTCGACGAGTACGTGGACTGGCTCATCGACGCAGGCCATCCGATTCGACGCGTCGGCGACTACCCGACGTGGCTGCAACGGTTCACGGTGGCGATCACCGCGCTGCCGGAACGGCAGCGGCAGGCCTCACTGTTGCCGCTGCTGCACAACTACCAGCACCCGGAGACGCCGATCCGCGGCTCCATCGCACCGACAGACAGATTCCGTGAAGCGGTCCAGGACGCCAAAATCGGTCCGGACAAAGACATTCCACACGTGACACCGCAGATCGTCATCAAGTACGTCACCGACCTGCAGCGACTCGGACTGCTCTAAACCGGCAGAGTGGTCCGGTCGCTGCCGCGGCGCCGACCGAACAGCCCGTGCCGGCGTCGCGTGGGTTCACCCGCCGCGTCAGGCTGATTCCATCCGGCGGTGCCGTCGGTGACCGGGTGCGGCTCAGCGGTGTCGACCCTGGCCTCCCGACGATAGGCGATGTCTCGTGCGGTACGCACCGACAGACGGCCGACGGCCAGCGCGGCCAGGAACACGATCAGCGCGCCCAGACCGGAGAAGTAGGTGAGCTCCAGCCAGACCTGCTTGGTTTCACTGTCGGCGACCGGCTGACCCGCTCCGCCCAGGCCGAGCGGACCGGCCACGGCACGCCCGACCACGAACCAGGCACCGGCGGCCACCGCCAGCCAGCCACCCAGCATCGCGGTGGCGCGGTTGCGGGACACGAACAACAGCAAGCCGCCGAACACCGCCACCAGGCCCGGCAGCACCTCCAGCCATCCGCGGCCCTGGGTCCAGGCCCACGGACGATCGGGGGTGAACGCGAAATCGAACAGCGGCCCGACGAACGGCGCCAGTGCGCCCCATACCCCGAGCGCGACGATCAGCAACCCGCTGACCGCGCCGCGGCTCCGCGGGATCTGCATCGCGCCCCGCCTGCTCCGACCGGATGTGTCGACCATGATTCCTCCTCGGGTGTTGCAGGCGAATACCCCATCCCGCCGGGCAGTAACCGGGCCTCGGCCCACCGTCCGGAGCCGCCGCGATCTCCCACGGTGGGGCTAGAGCGTCAGTCCTGCCACCAGCAGCACCACCGCCACGGCGGGAAACAGGCCCTGGGTGATGGCGGCGCGAGCCTTGTCCCGCGCCGAAACCAGCAACACCACCGCCGCGGCCAACATCGGCCCCACACCGGCGAACACCAGTGCGGCGCCCACCGCCGTGAAGCCGGCGAACACCGCGACCACGCCGATGAGCGTCACGACCCCGAGGAACAGGTTGTAGAACCCTTGGTTGAACGCGAGCTGTCTGGTGGCCTGCGCTTCCTGCTCGGTAGTGCCGAACACCGCCCGCGTTCGTGGCGAGGTCCACGTCAGCGACTCCATCACGAAGATGTACGCGTGCAACACCGCGGCGAGGGTCGCCACGATCAACCCGGCAGTCAACATCAGCGCGCCTTTCGTCAGTCGAACAGGCCCGTCTGGCCCAGCCCTACGGCGTTGGCGGGCGGCTTCATCCCCAGATGGGTCCAGGCCTGCGCGGTGGCGACGCGCCCGCGCGGGGTGCGCGCGATCATCCCGGCCCGCACGAGGAACGGTTCGCACACCTCCTCGACGGTGGTCGCCTCCTCGCCCACCGCCACCGCCAACGTCGACACCCCGACAGGGCCACCGCCGAAGCTGCGCGTCAACGCCGAGAGCACCGCACGGTCCAGCCGGTCCAGTCCGAGCTCGTCGACGTCGTAGACCTCCAGCGCGTACTTGGCGATGTCGCGCGTGATGACACCGTCGGCGCGCACCTCGGCGTAGTCCCGCACACGCCGTAGCAGCCGGTTGGCGATACGCGGTGTACCCCGCGAACGGCGGGCGATCTCGGCCCCGGCCTCGGCGCCCAGTTCGATCCCCAGAATCCCGGCCGAGCGGGCCAGCACCCGTTCCAGCTCGCTGGGCTCGTAGAAATCCATGTGCGCGGTGAAACCGAAACGGTCCCGCAGCGGACCCGTCAGCGCACCCGACCTGGTGGTCGCCCCGACCAGGGTGAAGGGCGCCACCTCCAGCGGAATCGACGTCGCGCCAGGGCCTTTCCCGACGACGACGTCGACGCGGAAGTCCTCCATCGCCAGGTACAGCATCTCCTCGGCGGGCCGGGCGATGCGATGGATCTCGTCGATGAACAGGACGTCGTGCTCGACGAGGTTGGACAGCATCGCTGCCAGGTCACCGGCGCGCTCGAGGGCGGGCCCCGAGGTGACACGCAGCGACGACCCCAGTTCGGCGGCGATGATCATCGCCAGTGAGGTCTTGCCCAGACCCGGGGGCCCGGACAGCAGGATGTGGTCGGGGGTGCCGCCGCGGTTCTTGGCGCCCTCGAGTACCAGTTGGAGTTGTTCGCGCACGCGGGGCTGGCCGATGAACTCGCCCAGCGACCGGGGCCGAAGGCTGGCGTCGATGTCCCCCTCCCCGACCGTGAGGGCCGCTGACATCTCCCGTTCGTCGGGCTCGTCCGCCGAATCTTCTGAAAACCTGCCCATGCTGCTACTTCTTTCCGAGCATCGACAACGCCGCGCGCAACGCGCTGGACGTGGTGGCCTCCGGCTCGTTGGCCAGCACCTTGTCGGTGGCCTCCTCGGCCTGCTTCTGCGCAAATCCGAGGCCGACGAGTGCCTCCACGACCGGGCCCCGGATGCCGTGCCCGCCGGCGGAGGCGACACCCGCCGACGTCGACGTGCCCACCTTGTCGCGCAGCGTCAACACCAGCAGTTCGGCGGTCTTCTTGCCCACCTTGGGAATTCGGGTCAGCGCGGTGACGTCGCCGTCGCCGATCGCCTGCCTCAGGGTCGGTCCGTCGTACATGGCCAGCGCGCCGAGCGCGATGCTCGGTCCGATCCCGGACACCCCGAGCAGGGTCAGGAAGAGGTTGCGGGCATCGGAGTCGGCGAAGCCGTAGAGCGTCATCGAGTCTTCCCGGACGATCATCGCGGTGATCAACCGCGCCTCGGCGCCGCGCCGCAGCGTTGCCAGAGTCGCCGGCGTCGCCATCACCTTGTAGCCGACCCCGGCCGCCTCGATGACCACGTGGTCGAGGGCGATGTCGAGGACCTCACCGCGAACCGCGGCGATCACCGAGTGCTCCGTGACATCTGAGCTGCCTTCGCTTTCGCCTTGAGGGTGGCCTGGTACTTGCGGCGCTGCTCGGCCGCCATCTCCTCAGCGGCGGCCATCCTGCCGAGCATCGGCGCGCGCCAGCAGTGGCAGATGGCAAGCGCGAGCGCATCGGCGGCGTCAGCTGGGGTCGGTTTTTGTTGCAGCGCAAGAATTCTGGTGACCATCTCGGTGACCTGCGCCTTGTCCGCGCGCCCGTTGCCGGTGACAGCGGCCTTGACCTCGCTGGGCGTGTGGAAGTGCACGTCGATATCACGCCGCGCGGCGGCCAGCGCGATCACGCCACCGGCCTGCGCGGTGCCCATGGCGGTGTTGGCGTTCTGATTGGAGAACACCCGCTCGATGGCGATGACGTCGGGCCGGTGGGTGTCCAACCAGTGGTCGACGGCGTCGCTGATGGCGAGCAGGCGGTGCGCCAGCGGATGACCGGCCGGGGTCCGCACCACATCGACGTCGAGCGCGATGACCTGGCGGCCCTTACCGCTCTCGATGACCGACAGCCCGCACCTGGTCAGGCCGGGGTCGACACCCATCACCCGCACGCCAGCCCCTTCTCGCAACAGAACATCTGTTCGAGAGCTTAGCGGCTTCCGCGGACAGCGCCGGACAGGACACGCGGTTCAGATCAGCGTCGTCCCCGGGCTTGGCTGGACGTCTTCTCCCGACTGCGCGACCGTCTGGCCCGGTAGTGCCACCGTTTCTCCCGGCTGCGCCATCGTGCCGGCGGCGGCCATCCCGGCCAGCTCGGAGACACGCCGGCGCGATTCACGCCAGCCGCGCACCCGTTCCCTGCCGACTATCTCGCCGTCCCGCTCGATCACGATCGTCCACGGCACGCCGAGCCACTTGGCCAGCAGCCAGAACGGCCACATCAACATGAACGGCAGCATGATCAGCAGGATGACGGCGTCGAGCGTCGCGAAGCCCGTCTCATACGGCAGCGTCTTCCACCACCACCGCCGTACCGTCCATTCCACGCCGTCGGGATCCGTCACCTTTTCCATACCGCGCCACCGCTTTCCGATCACCCGAGGGGTCGATCGGATTATGCCCGCGCAGTCAACGCCGCGTCGGTCGACTCAGAATGCCCGGTGGCCGGCGTCACACCGCACGGATGGATGAACGCCATCGCGACGGGCGATTTTCATAGTGGGACTAACTGCCGAGGTCCCATCTGAGGAGTTCACGATGAAAAAGCTCAGCCGAATTCTGATCACCGGTCTGGCGACCGCGGGAACCGCCGCGGCGATGGGCCTGGCGCCGGTCGCGGCCGCAGCCGTCGCCGGGCAACCCGATTGCACAGTCTCCGCGCCCGGCAACAGCCTCTGCGAGTCGGCGGGCAATGCCCAGATCGTCGCCGCCCCGACCGACGTGCCGTACCCGGCGTGGGACACCTACGGCTACGGGCCGGCCTTCGTCGGCGGCGAACACCATCTCCACCACATCCGCTGACCGACCGGTTCGGAAAGTCGGCTCAGTCCTCTTCGAGTGCGGCAGCGACGTCGTCGGGAATGTCGATGTTCGTGTAGACATCCTGGACGTCGTCGCTGTCCTCGAGCGCGTCCACCAGCTTGAGCACCTTACGGGCCGCCTCCAGATCCACCGGCACGGTCACCGACGGCTGGAAGCTCGCCTCGGCGGACTCGTAGTCGATTCCGGCATCCTGCAGCGCCGTCCGCACGGCAACCAGATCCGTTGGCTCCGAGATGATTTCAAAGCTGTCACCCAGGTCGTTGACGTCCTCGGCGCCCGCGTCGAGCACCGCGGCCAACACGTCGTCCTCGGTGAGATCGTTCTTCTCGAGGGTGATCACGCCCTTGCGGGAAAACAGATAGGCCACCGATCCCGGATCAGCCATGTTGCCGCCGTTGCGCGTCATCGCCACCCGGACCTCACCGGCGGCGCGGTTGCGGTTGTCGGTGAGGCACTCGACCAGCACCGCCACCCCGTTGGGCCCGTAACCCTCGTAGGTGATGGTCTGCCAGTCGGCGCCGCCGGCCTCTTCACCGCTGCCACGCTTGCGGGCGCGCTCGATGTTGTCATTGGGCACCGAGCTCTTCTTCGCCTTCTGGATGGCGTCGAAGAGCGTCGGGTTACCGGCGGGGTCGCCACCACCGGTGCGCGCGGCGACCTCGATGTTCTTGATCAGCTTGGCGAACATCTTCCCGCGACGAGCATCGATGACGGCCTTCTTGTGCTTCGTGGTGGCCCACTTGGAATGGCCGCTCATGCAGGTCCTACCTCTTCTGGTTCATCGTCTGGTCTGAATCCGATCGACCAGTCTACGTCGGTGTTCGCCTGATACCGCAGCCCGTCACCCCAGGTCGTCGGAGATGTAGCGCTGCAGGTTCGGCGCCACCGCGGCGACGAGTTCGTCGTCGTCCATCGATGCGACGGGCTCGATGCGCCAGACGTAGCGCATCATCGCCAGCCCCATGATCTGCGACGAGATCAGGCCGCTGCGCAGCATGCGGTCGCGTTCGTCGACGCCCAGCTGGGAGACCCCCATCAGACTTCGTTCCACGACGAGCCGCAACTTCTCCCGCGTCGCCGCCTCGTGGGCAGCGGTCTGCAGGATCGCCCGCAACACCGGCCCGATCTCTTCGTCGGCCCACGCGTCAAGCATCAGCCGCACGAGCGCCGCCCCCAGTTGCGGCACGGGTGTGGTCCACGCCCTCGCCACATTCTGCAGCCAGCGTTGCGGCGGATCGGTCGCCGCGTCGAGCAGCGCCTCCTTCGATCCGAAGTAGTGGTACACGAGCGCCGGGTCGACGTCGGCGGCGCGGGCCACCGCCCGGATCGTCGTCCCCGCGTAACCCGTGTCGGCGAACGCCCCACGCGCCGCAACGAGGATGCGACTCGACAGCACTCCGCGTTCGTCTCGCGGACCGGGCGGAATCTTGGACACAAGATCTGATCCTAGAGGAAGTCTCATCTTGCGTTGAGACTAGTTTCACCATAGCGTGAAACTATGAGCGCCACCGAACGCGACCTCAACGGACCCCAGGACACCGGTCGCCAGTACCGCAACCTCAGCGCACCGACATTCGGGATCACCCACCTGATCAACCAACGGGTCCCCATGCGCGACGGCGTCGAATTGATGGCCGACGTTCACCGACCGGACGCCGAGGGCAGATACCCCGCCCTGATCGCCGCGTCGCCGTATCCCCGGCAGATCCAGGACCTGGGGGCGCCCGCGGGGTTCATCGAAGCGGGTGCCACCGATTTCTGGGTGCCTCGCGGCTACGTTCACGTCATCGCCAACCTCCGCGGCACCGGCGGGTCGGGCGGCAGGTTCGGCTTCATGGACACCCAGGAGCGCCAGGACCTGTACGACCTCGTCGAGTGGGCGGCCGCGCAGCCATGGTGCGACGGGAACGTCGGCATGATCGGGATCAGTTACTTCGCGATGGCCCAACTGGAGGCCGCCGTGGAGCGGCCCCCTCACCTCAGGGCGATCTTTCCGCTCGCGGCGACGGCCGACCTCTACGAAGCCGCGTCACACCACGGGCTGGCGAGTTCGTCGTTCGTCACACCGTTCCTGTCGATGCTCGGGCTGACCGCCGACCGGAGCGACGCCTTCTGGCGGCGGAACCCGGTCCTCGCCCCCCTGCGGCGGGTGCTCAACACACCCAAGGTGCACCACAGGTTCGCCACGATGAACGGCGAGGCGGCCGTCACGATGATGCGCCAACTGCTCAAGGTCCCTCACAGCCCGCACCCGTGGGACGACCTGTGGTTGGACACGATGGTCAGGCATCCGCTGCGTGACTCCTGGTGGCACGAGCGCAATCTGGTGCCGCTGCTGGGAAACCTCGACATCCCCGTCTACCTCGGCTGCGACTGGGAAAACGTCCCGCTGCATCTGCCGTCAACCTTCACATTGTGGAAAGCGTTGTCGCACAACCCGAATGTGCGGATGGCGATGCTGGGGCAGTACGGACTCACCTGGCCGTGGGAGAGCCTGCACCACGAGGCGCTGGCGTGGTACGACCACTGGCTCAAGGGCGCCGACACCGGCATCATGGACGGCCCACCGGTGCGCTACATGCTGCCCGGCGCCGACGGCTGGCACACCAGTGCCTGCTGGCCGCCTGCCGCGACACACCTGGAGTGGGCGCTGCGCGCAGACGGCACGCTCGGGACGGACGAAGGCGAGCCGGGCCGGCGCGAATACCTGACGCTGGGAGGCGGCCTGAACCGCACGACCGCCAGCCCGGTCGACCCGCCGTCGATGTTGACGTGGACGTCGGCCCCCTTGGACGGCCACGTCGACGTCGTCGGTGACATCGAACTGCGTCTGGACGCCTCCGCCACTGCCGTCGACACCGCCTGGATCGTGGTGTTACAGGACGTCGGACCCGACGATCAGGTCACCGACGTCACTGCCGGCTGGCTGCGGGCGAGCCTGCGCACCGTCGACGAGGCCGCCAGTCGCGCCGGCGCACCGGTCCTCCCCTGCGATACGGCAGTAGCCGTGCCGGTCGGCGATGACGTCACCTACCGGATTCCGCTGGTGCCCAACGCGCGCCGGTTCGAGGCCGGGCACCGGGTGCGGGTGACCTTGACCAGCGACGACCAGAATCCGGCGAGCCCGGCGATCATGAACTTCCGGCATGCGTCCGTCGGCACCAGCAGTCTGAACAGCGTCCGGTCAACCTCGCGGCTGCTGTTGCCGGCGCTCGGCACCGGTGTTAGCTAAGCCACACTCTCTGGTCGGCTATCTTACTCCCAAGTAAGGTTGCATTTCATGACATTCTCGCTGGAGCTGTCCTCTGATCTCGTCGACGTGCAGAAGTGGGTCCACGAGTTTGCCGCCGATGTCGTCCGGCCCGCCGCCGCCGAATGGGACGAGCGGGAGCAGACGCCGTGGCCGATCATCCAGGAGGCCGCCAAGGTCGGCCTGTACTCGATGGAGTTCTTCGCCGAGCAGGCCGCCGAACCGAGCGGACTCGGCATGATCGTGGCCTTCGAGGAGATGTTCTGGGGTGACGCCGGCATCGCGCTGGCCATCCTCGGCACCGGGTTGGCCGCCGCATCACTGGCCGCCAACGGCACCCCCGAACAGGTCGGCGAATGGGTGCCGCAGATGTTCGGGTCGGTCGACGATCCCAAGGTCGCCGCCTTCTGTTCGTCTGAACCCAACGCCGGCTCGGACGTCGGCTCGATCCTGACGCGCGCCCGTTACGACGAAGCCACCGACGAGTGGGTGCTCAACGGCACGAAGACCTGGGCGACCAACGGCGGTATCGCCAACGTGCACGTCGTCGTCGCCTCGGTGCATCCGGAGCTCGGCACGCGCGGGCAGGCATCGTTCATCATCCCGCCGGGCACACCGGGCCTGAGCCAGGGCCAGAAGTTCCTCAAGCACGGCATCCGCGCGTCGCACACCGCCGAGGTGGTCCTCGACGACGTCCGCATCCCCGGCCGTCTGATCGTCGGCGGCAAGGAGAAGTTCGACGCGCGGATCGCCAAGGTGCGCGAAGGCAAGAAGGCCGCCGGCCAGGCCGCGATGGCCACCTTCGAGCGGACCCGCCCCACCGTCGGCGCGATGGCCGTCGGAGTGGCCCGGGCCGCCTACGAGTATGCCCTCGACTATGCCTGCGAGCGTGAGCAATTCGGTCGCAAGATCGGCGAGTTCCAGGCCGTCGCCTTCAAGCTGGCCGACATGAAAGCCCGGATCGACGCGGCACGACTGCTGGTCTACCGCGCCGGCTGGATGGCCCGTAACGGCAAGGAGTTCACCGCCGCCGAGGGGTCGATGGCCAAGCTGGTCGCCAGCGAAACCGCGGTGTACGTCACCGACGAGGCGATTCAGATCCTGGGCGGCAACGGCTACACCCGGGAGTATCCGGTCGAGCGCATGCACCGCGACGCCAAGATCTTCACCATCTTCGAGGGCACCAGCGAGATCCAGCGCCTGGTGATGGCCCGCGCGCTCACCGGCCTGCCCATCCGCTGACTGCGATTTCGGTGTAGTTCGTCACGCTGAGCGTGATGTGGTGTCTCGGGACATCGCTGACACTTTTGTCTCGGGACATCGCTGACACTCATGGTGCCGGTTTGGGTTCGCGGGCGCGGTAGGTACGGGTGGTTTTGTCGAGGGGTTGGTAGTTGCGGGTGGGATCGGCGATCAGTGTTCGGACTAGTCGGTTGCCGCTGAAGATGGTGATGTGCTCCCCGTCGCGGATGGCATCGCAGGTGTGACCAGCCCAGCGCAGTCCGACGTGATCCGGTAGGGCCCGATGTAGATCTGGCCCGATTCCTGCCCGACGGTGCGGTGGCTGACGAACACCGGTGCCGGCAGGGGCTGCTGGGCGGAGCGGGCTTTGGCGGTGGCGGCGAACGCCTCGGCGGGGGTGGCCCCACGCAGCGCACGGTGCGGCCGTTGGTGGTTGTAGAACTGGCGGAACTGCTCGAGTAGCTCGTTGAGTTCGTCGACGGTGGCCACTGGATCACGCGCCGACAACCACTTCTTCAACGTCTGCCAGAACCGTTCGATCTTGCCGCACGTCTGCGGTTATCCGGCTAATCTGGGCCGAGTCTGCGGCGGG
>NZ_HG964458.1 GCF_000612725.1 Mycolicibacterium austroafricanum | reverse complement strand
CCATCAACGGCGCCACCCAGACCTTCCCGCCCGAGATCCCCGACGCCGAACGCAAAGTCCTCACCGATCTCGGCTTCAAGCCTGGGTACTAAGCGAAATGTCCAAACTCAGGTGTGACGACCGTGCGGGTGGTGTGCGCGGTGTGCGCGATCGCCGCGTTGCTGCTGGCCGTCACCGCCGGTTCGGATCTGTACTTCGCCGGCTACCCGGACTCGCACTTGACCCACTACGACAGTGCGGCCGAGATGCCCAAACGGGCTCTGATGTGGGGGGAGTGGGGATTCGTGCTGCTCTTCGGTGTTCTCGCTGTTGCGCCGGTCAGCGCACGGGCCCGCAGCATCGGATTGCTCGTCGGTCTGATCGCGATCGTCCTCGTGGCCATGGTCCAGTGGTTCGGCATGCCTTGGTATTTCATCACCCACCTCGGCATCGACAACGGAATCGGTGGTTAGCGCGTCGGCGCCGGAAGGGGTAGCGCCGCCGGGTGGTTGGGACGCAACGACCCCACCAGCGCCGTGCAGGCCACCCGCACGGACTTCTGGATCCCGAACCCGGACGGCAGCTTCATCGGAGAGCGCACCCTCGTCGTCGGCGGAGCCGGCTGTCCCGGTGAGGGACCAGGCACCCACTGGCTACCGATATCGCTGACCCCGGCTTAGCTAAGGCGTGACCGCCGTGCCGGCCGGGTCGATCAGGATCTTGGCGTGGGTCTCGGGGTCGCCGAGCGCGTCGAACGCCGCGGCGACACCGCCGAGCCCGACCGTGCCCGTCACCAATGCCGACGCGTCGAGCTTGCCGTCGGCGAGCATGTGCAGCGTGTCCCGGAATTCCAAAGGGGTGTAGCCGAATACGAAGCGCAGATCGATCTCCTTGCCGATCGCCATCGCGGGACGAAGTTTGTCGTCACCCATACACACGCCGACCACGACGACGCGGGAGGCCAGCGGTGCGGCACCGATGATCCCGTCGATCATGCCGGGCACCCCGACACACTCGAAGATCACCGGCCGCTTCGGCGCGGTGCCGCCGAGGCGGTCGGCGACCCGGTACACGTGCGACCACCCGGGGATCTTGCGCAGCTTCTCCATCGACCCCACGCCGAGTTCGTAGAGCGCCGGGAGTTCGGTGAGGCCGCGCTGCTTGGCGGGCACCGCCTCGTACGGCGAATCGACGGCCGGGTCGACGACGACGTCGGCCCCGCAACGGGCGGCCAGTGCCCGTCGCCCCGGCGAGAAATCGCTCGCCACGATGGTGCGCACCCCCAGTGCCTTGAGGTGACAGATGACCGCCAGCCCGACCGGGCCACAGCCGAGCACGATCGCGACGTCCTTGGTCGTGACGTCGCTGCGCCGCACCGCGTGGTAGGCCACCGCCATCGGTTCGGTGAGCGCGGCGGTGGCCGGATCGAGTCCGTTGGGCACCACGAACGTCAGCGCGGCCTCGGCGACCACCTGCTCGGCGTAGCCGCCCGGTGCCAGCGGGGACAGCCCGGTCAGGTGCACTCCGCCGTGGGCGCGCATCAGCGGGAACGCCACCACCGTCGAACCCGGCTTGAACTCCTTGCCCACCTTGCGGCCACGGTCGGCGACCACGCCGCAGAACTCGTGACCCATCACCACCGGGGTGTCGCTGCGCACGAAGTCGTGGTAGCCGCCCTCGGCCATCACCTCGGTGAGCTCGTCGGCGTGATCCTTGGCGTGCAGATCCGATCCGCAGATGCCGCAGCGCAGCACGTCGAGCACCAACTGCCCCTCGCCGGGACGGGGGGAGGGCAGGTCGACGACCTCCAAAGTGCCGTGTACACAACTGACCGCTTTCATTGGGCCATCGTTGCACGGTAGAACGGCGATATGACTAAGTCGCTGTTGTGGGCCGGGGTGATCCTGGCCGTGGCGGTCGGGACCGTCTCACCGGTCGCGCATGCCGAGCCCGCCGTTCCGGTCGTCGAGCCAGTGGTACTGGAGGAGATCGCGCACGACCCGGAGGCGTTCACCCAGGGCTTCGAGATCAGCGGTGGGGTCCTCTACGAGGGCACCGGG
The DNA here is from genome assembly GCF_000612725.1 of Mycolicibacterium austroafricanum. Classification (GTDB taxonomy): domain Bacteria; phylum Actinomycetota; class Actinomycetes; order Mycobacteriales; family Mycobacteriaceae; genus Mycobacterium; species Mycobacterium austroafricanum. The sequence goes on along the minus strand of NZ_HG964458.1, from coordinate 231,406 downwards.
CAGGCCGGCCAGTCGCAGATGCGCACGCTCGACCCCGACACCGGGGAGGTGACGCGCGCGGTCGACATCCCGGGCGACTACTTCGGTGAGGGCATCACGGTGGTCGGCGACCGGATCTGGCAGCTGACCTACCGCGACGAGGTCGCCGTCGAATGGGACCGGGCCGCCCTGACACCGGTGCGGGAGGTTCCGGTGCCGGGGGAGGGCTGGGGGCTGTGTTACGACGGCGAACGCCTGATCCGCAGCGACGGCACCAACCGGCTGACGTTCCACGACCCGAACGACTTCACCGAGACCGGCGGCGTCGACGTCACCCGCGACGGCCGCGCGCTCAACGGTCTCAACGAGCTGGAGTGCGTCGACGGCCAGGTCTGGGCCAACCTGTGGCCGTCGGACAACATCGTGCGGATCGACCCTGCCAGCGGGGCGGTGGACCTGGTGGTGAACGCCGCAGGGCTGCGGGCGCGCGGCATCCCGCCCAGCGCCCAGGTGCTCAACGGCATCGCCCACGTCGGAGGCTCGCAGTTCCTGCTCACCGGCAAGGACTGGCCGAAGACGTTCCGGGTGCAGATGTCCGGATGAGCGGCAGACGTGTCGTCATCGCCGGGATGGGTGACGTCGGGGTGCTCACCGCGATCAAGCTCGCCGACCATGCCGACGTCATCGGGATCTCGGCCAAACCCGGGCTGGTCAGCGGGCAGGAGCTCGGCTGGCGGCTGGCCCGCCCCGACGACTGGGCACAGCACAACTGGATTCCGTTCGGCCGGTTCCGCGGACTCGACAAGGTCCGCACGGTGCACGGCACACTCACCGGGGTGGACCTGACGGCCAGGACGGTGGCAGTGACACTGCCGGACGGTTCCTCCACCGAGGTGGTCTACGACGCGCTGGTCGTCGCGACCGGGGTGGCCAACGGGTTCTGGCGGCAGCCGACGCTGCAGACCGCGGCCCAGATCGGGGCGGATCTGCACGGGCCGCACGAAAAGCTGGCTGCCGCAAGGTCGGTCATCGTCGTCGGCGGTGGTGCCGCGGCGGTGAGCAGCGCTGCGCAGATCGCCACCACCTGGCCGGACAAGCGGGTGGAGCTCTACTTCCCCGGCGAGCGGGCCCTGGCCGGCCATCACCCGCGAACCTGGACGACGGTGCGGCGCAGACTCCATGAGGCCGGAGTCGTGCTGCGGCCGGGGCACCGGGCGGACCTGGAACCGGGGTTCATCGGTGACGAGCTGACCACCGGGCCGGTGCGGTGGAGCACCGGGCAACCGCCGTCGACGGCCGATGCGGTGCTGTGGGCGATCGGACGGGTGCGGCCCAACACCGGCTGGCTGCCCACCGAACTGCTCGACGCGGACGGCTTCGTACGGGTGACGCCCACCCTGCAGGTGCCCGGGCACCCCGAGGTGTTCGCGGTCGGCGACGTCGCGGCGACCGATCCGCTGCGCAGTTCGGCACGCAACCGCGCCGACGGTCTGCTGGCGCGCAACATCCGCGCGGCCTTCGAGGGAAAGCCGCTGCGGGATTACCGTGCGCCCAAGCGGCGTTGGGGATCCGTGTTGGGCATCCAGCCCGACGGGCTGGAGGTGTTCGCGCCGAATGGCCGGGCGTTCCGGTTCCCCGTCTGGGCGTTCGATCGGGTGCTGATGCCCGGGATCGTCCGCTGGGGCATCTACCGCGGTGTGCGACACGATGATTCATGACGTGAACACCGGATTGGGACGAGTACCGCTCGGTGATGGTCCCCGACCGACGGCTGCTGATGGCGCTGACTGCGCAGCGGTCTACGGCGAGAAACTGCGCTGACCGTCCCACAGCCGGTCGGCGTTGTCGGGATCGAGCGCGTACTGCGCGACGCCGCTGAAATCATCCGGGCGCTCCGCGACGACCGGTGATTCGTTGCAGTCTTCGAAATAGCGCCCGCCCACCCCTTCGAGCAGCGGTGAAGCCGCGAGCAGCACAGAGGTGGCGGCCCCCTGCGCGACGGTCTTGCGGCGATCGGCCGGGGTCCGCAAGCCTCCCGTGTGTTTCTGGAGTCCGGTGGCGACAGCACCCGGATGAAGTGCGTTGCCGACGATCCCGGCGTCTCCCCAGCGCTGGGTCACACCCACCGCCAGCAGGATGTCCGCGGTCTTCGACTGGCCGTACGCCGTCCACGGGTCGTAGGGCCGGAAGCGGTAGTCGATGTCGTCGAAGACGACGGGCGACAAAAGATGTCCGCTGGAACTGACGGAGACGACCCGAGCTCCGCAGGCAGCCTCGAGGGCGGGATAGAGCCCGAGCGTGAGGGCGAAATGCCCGAGATAGTTGGTGGCGAACTGCATTTCCCGGCCGTCCGTCGTGCGCGACAGCTCGGGCAGCGCCATCACCCCGGCGTTGTTGATCAGTATGTGCACCGGTGCCCCGCTGAATCGGGAGACGAACTCCCGGACGGAGTTCAGATCGGCGACGTCGACCTGCGCGGCGGTGACGGCGCCGTTGCCGGTGTCCTCGACGATCTGGGCGGCGACCCGGCGCCCGGCGTCGAGCCGGCGGACCCCGAGGACGACGTCGGCGCCGGCAGCCGCCAGAGCACGTGCGGTCTCCACCCCGATACCGGACGTGGCGCCGGTGATGATGGCGCGCCGCCCGGACAGGTCGATGCCGGCAAGGACATCCGCAGCCGTCGAGCTGAAGCCGAAGGGGGTTGTGCAGAGCCCGCTGTCGCAGCTAGACATTTGGTTCTACCACCACTTTCCCTGTGGCAGAACCACTCTCGACAGCGGCGTGGGCATCGTTGACGGCGTCGAGCGGAAAGGTCGTGGGGTGCAGCCGGGGCGCCAGCCGGCCGCTGTCGGCGAGCGCTGCGGCCTCGGCGACGATCTCGCCGTGGTGGTCGCGGCCCCGGCCGGTCAGCAGCGGCATCAACGTGAAGACGCCCGAGTAGGACGCGCCACGGAAGGACAGCGGCGCCAGGCTGTGCGTGCCCCAGCCCAACGCGCTGACGACGTGGCCGGTGTAGCGCTTGACGGCGGTGAACGATGCGTCGAGGGTGGCGCCGCCGACGTTGTCGGCCACGACGTCGAATCCCTCGCCGCCGGTGTGTGCGGCAACGTACTCGTCGACGGTGGTTGCCGTGTAGTCGATCGGGACGGCCCCGGCCGCGCGGATGACCGCCTGGCTCGATGTGCTGCCGGTGGCGTACACCTGTGCGCCGCGGGCGAGGGCGAGCTGCACCGCGAGGAACCCGACGCCACCCGCCCCGCCGTGGATCAGCACCTGTTGGCCCGTGCCGACACCGGCCCGGTCGACGAGCCCCTCCCAGGACGTGATGAACCCCAGCGGAAGCGCGGCGGCCTGCGCCATCGACAGCGTCCGCGGCTTGTGGGCGATCAATCGCGCGTCGACCGCGGCGAGCTCGGCCAGCGACCCCTGCAGGCCACCGACACCGCCGGTCATGCCGAACACTTCGTCACCGACGGTGAACCGGTCGACGCGTGGCCCCACGGCCTCCACCACCCCGGCCATGTCGATGCCGAGAACTGCGGGCGGGGGCATCTGTGCGTGTGGCGCCTCGCCGCGGCGGATCTTGATGTCGAGTGGGTTCACACCGCTGGCCATGACACGCACCAGCACTTCGCCCGGGCCGGGTTCAGGGTCGGGAAGCTCGTCCACGAGCAGCGGTGAGTTGTAGGCGGTCAGTACTGCAGCGCGCACGGCATCTCCTCGGAATCGGCCTGTAACGGCACCGCATGGGGAACGGCGGCGCCCCGCGGTGCATTCCCGGGGGTCAGGAAACGCGCGGGATCCCGGCGTTGATCCGGTCGAGCAGCGCGGGGTATCGCCTGGCCTCGCGATGACTGCCGGGTTTGCCACTGCTGACCACCGCGACGGACAACGCCCGCTGCGGGTCGGCCCACACCACGATGTCGGTCAGCCCGGTGTGTCCGAAAGCGCCGGCCGCGTCCCGGCCGAACGGTCCGAAGCGCTTGGATCCCAACATGTATCCGGTGCCCCACCGCATGGGTTGCAGGCCGGTGGCGAGGTCTGGGCGCAGTCGTCGCGCCTCCTTGGTCGCAGCGCGCAGCGTTTCCGGGGACATCACCCGGACGCCGTCGAGTTCACCTCCGCGGCAAAGGATCTCGGCGAAACGGGACAGTTCGTTGGCGTTGGACACCGTGTTGGACGACGGGATGACGCCGGTGAGGAACTCGCGCGTGTTGGAGAACGGGATGATCTGCTGCGGCGTGCCGCCGACGGCCGTCTTGAATGCCTTGGCGATGGGCGCGGGCAGTGGCTTGCCGGTGACGTGGCTGGGTGCGACCAACGGAACATCTTGTGCCGCAACGCCGTAGTTGGTCCAGCGGAAGCCGAGAGGTGTGAGGATCTCCTCGGCGAGGATGTCGCGGATGCTGCGACCCGTTGCGGCGGAGATGATCTCCCGCATCAGTGGCCCCCACGTCACTCCGTGGTACATGTGCACCAGACCCGGCGGGTACACCGGCTTCATCCGGCCCAGCATCTCGCGGGTGTAGGCGCTGTCGTCCATGCGCTTGAGGTCGGGCTTCGGCCCGGTCGCGAACGGAATCCCCGCGCTGTGGGTGAGCACGTGTCGGATCGTCGTGCGGTCCTTGCCGTGGCTGGTGTACTCGGGCAGATAGTCGCACACCCGGTCCTCGAGTGAGAACGCCCCGCGTTCGACCAGCATGTGCGTCACGGTCGTGGTGATCGCCTTGGCCGCCGAGTACACGCAGAACGGCGTGTCGGTGCGGACGGGGACGTCGTCCCAGGCGTAGCCGATGGCCCGGTCGAGGATCACCTTGCCGTCGCGGCGCAGGCACACCTGGATCGCGGGCTGCATGCCCGCCCGGTACCAGTGCACCGCGGCCTGCCAGATCCGCTCGATCGCGGCGGCGTCGACATCGGAGGGGTCCTCTGCCCCGATCGCGGTGACCGGGTCCAGGTCCGTCAGCGCGGGCCCCCGGAGAACATGCCGCTGCCGATCGCCTGCGTGAGCTCACCCAGCAGTGACCCGGGCCCGGGCTCGGGCGGCATCGGTGCGTTGGTCAGTTGCCAGGTCTGGCAGTCACTGGTGGTGAAGGTGGTGTCGGTAGGCATGATCTGGACGAACGAAGGCTTCTTCGTCAGCCTGTTGTCCACCGTCTCTTCGCCGGCGGTGCGCTTCCAGTAGCAGGCGCCGCCGTCGATCGGTCCCGCCGACTGGTACACGCCCGGAGCGATCTCGGTGCCCACGGCGTAAGAGCCGTTGGCGTCGATGGTGGTCTTCGGTCCTTCGGCGGGTGGTGCGTCGGCCGGTGGTGCCGGCGGCGGCTCGGGAGCGGGCTGCGCTCCAGCCACCGGCGCGAGCACGCACCAGCCTGCCAGTGCAGCCGTGACCAGCACGGCTGGTTTTCTCAGCCTCATAGAAAGTCAGTCTAAGTGCTGCGGCGACGGGGGTGAACCCGTCGCCGCAGCCTCAGTAGTCCGGACAGGCGTCCGGATCAGCCGGCCATGAACGTGTCGTACGCCGACTGCAGGTCAGCGGGCAGGACGGTCACGTTGCACGACCGCTGCGCATCGCCGAGCGGCGCCAGGATGCCCCGCAGGTCGTAGTACTCCGCCGGGTTGGCGGTGAAGTAGCCCCGCAGGTTGGCCTCGGCCGCGGGCCGCGGCTGGTTCATCGCGGCGGTCACAGCCTGATTCGCGCCCGGGTGCGCGTCGAGGTACTGCCGCGCCGCAGCGGTGACCGAGCTGACGGTTCCGGTCAGCGAACTCGCCGAGCACGGGGCCGGCTGCGCAGTGGCCGCGGGCGCGGCCACAGTTGCCACAGCCAGGCCGCCGAACAGACTTGCCGCCCCGACACCCGCCACGATGCGTCGTTTTCCCGGCACGGTGAAACCATTGAATTTCATGATCGATTTGGTCCTTCGGATTGTGAAACGGTTACTGCCTCCCCTACCCGAAATCCAAGGTAACCGAGATCTGAAGTGCTCAAACGTGACTCGGTGGCGGCGAATGTCCGGCCGCGGATGCGTTACATGTTTGCGGCGTGATGTTCTTCTCAATCAGAGGCCGATTCGGTGCAATTGTGACAGTCGGTGTTTCCAAACTCTGAAACTTCTCAAGATTTGCCGGAATTGCTTAATTGATCGTGATCTGCGTCGTCACCGAATCGTGACCATTCGGCGGCTCCGCGGTGGGGGTTTAGGTTGGTGATCGTGAAACTGGACCTGCTGACGCCCGGCATCGAGGTGGGGCTCGTCACGACCGATCTGGACCCGATGGTCGCCTTCTACGAGGGATTCCTCGAACTCGAGCCGCAGGGCGAGATCGAGTTCGACGGCGGCTCGCAGCGGCGCTATTCGCTCGGCGGCAGCGTGCTCAAACTCGTCACCTACACCACACCGCCGCCGGCCCCCGCGGCGCCGGGGGGTGGCCGCGCACAGGCGGGTCTGCGGTACTTCACCATCGGCGTCAACGGGCTGCGCGCCGTTGCCGAGGCCTTCGAGGCCTCCGGCTACGACGTCGTCGAACCTCTCACCGAGTTCGCGCCGGTACCCGGGATGGGGTGGATGTTCGTCGCCGATCCCGACGGCAACCACATCGAACTCTTCGGGACCCTCTGAGGTGACGTACCCCTACCCGCCGGGCGCCCCGTACCAGCAGGTCCCGACCTGCTTCCGGCATCCCGACCGCCAGACCTACGTGCGCTGCACACGCTGCAACCGGTTCATCTGCCCCGAGTGCATGCACGATGCGGCGGTCGGGCATCAGTGCCCCGACTGCGTGGGCGAGGGCGCCCGCTCGGTACGTCCGGTCACCAACGCCGTCGGCGCCAGGCCGGCGAGGTCGACGACTCCCGTGGTCACCTATGCGCTGATCGGCCTCAACCTGCTGATGTTCGCGCTCCAGATGGCGTCGCCCGACCTGGACCGCGCCCTGGGACTGTGGCCGCCCGCCGCAGCCGACGGCGAGCTGTACCGGCTGCTGACCTCGGCGTTCCTGCACTTCAGCGTCACCCACATCGCGTTCAACATGCTGGCGCTGTACTTCGTGGGTGCGCCACTGGAGTTCGCGCTGGGCAGGCTGCGATTCGTCGCGCTCTACCTGTTCAGCGCGCTCGGCGGCTCGGTGCTGGTGTATCTGCTGACGTTCAACGCGCTCACCGCGGGTGCGTCGGGGGCGGTGTTCGGGTTGTTCGGTGCGACGTTCGTGGTGGGCAAGCGCCTCAACATGGATGTCCGGTCCGTCGTGATGATCATCGGGCTGAACCTGGCGTTCACGTTCCTGATTCCGCTGTTCACGTCGCAGAACATCAGCTGGCAGGGCCATATCGGCGGGCTGGTGACCGGCGCGGTGGTGGCTGCGGCGTTCGTCTACGCGCCACGGCAGCAGCGCAATCTCGTGCAGGCGGGCGCGGCCGTCGCGCTGCTGGTGCTGTTCGTGGCGCTGGTGGCATGGCGCACCGTCGAGCTGCGGACGATGCTCGGGCTCGGCTAACGCAGCCCCACCCGGTCGGCGATCGCCTCCAGCACCGCGAGGTGCTCGTCGACGGTGCGCAGTCCGGCGCGCATCGTGTCGACCGACAGGTGAGAGGCGCCGTGCTCGGCCCACTCGCCGATGTCGGCGGCGGTCTGGTCGAGGTCGTGCCGCCACCGCAGCCGGCCCTCCATGCCGATCTCCGACGGATCGCGGCCGGCCTCGCGAGCCGCGGCGTCGACGGCGCCTTTGGCCTCGTCGAGCGCGGGGCCCGGCCCGACGAGTGGGAACCAGCCGTCGGCGATCCGGCCGGCGCGCGCGTAGCCCCGTGGCGCCGCCGCGCCGATCCACAGCGGGATCGGCCGCTGCACCGGCAGCGGCGCGATGCCGGCGCCGGTGACACGGTGATGACGCCCGTCGAAGGTCACCGTGCGCTGCGTCCACAGCTGCCGCAGCAGCTCCACCTGCTCCTCGGACCGGGTTCCGCGGTTGGTGAACTGTTCGCCGAGCGCCTCGTACTCGACGGCGTTCCAGCCCACGCCCACCCCGAACCGCAGCCGCCCGCCGCTGAGCAGATCGACCTCGGCGGCCTGTTTGGCCACCAGGGCCGTCTGCCGCTGGGGAAGGATGATCACGCCGGTCACCAGCTCCAACGTGGTCGTGACCGCGGCGAGGTAGCCGAACATCACCAGCGGCTCGTGGAACGTGGTGTCGACGTCGTACGGACCCGACCAGCCCGTGTGCACGGCGGGGTCGGTGCCGACCACGTGGTCGTAGGCGAGCAGGTGGGTGAACCCGAGCTCTTCGACCCGCCGGCCGTAGGCCCGGACCGCTCCGGGGTCACCGCCGAGCTCCGTTTGAGGAAACACCACACCGATCCGCATACAAAAGAGGGTATGAGTGGAAGATGCTCGGCTTACCCGACCGGATCCGCGCGTGTCTGTTCGACCTCGACGGGGTGCTGACCGACACCGCAAGCGTGCACCGTCGAGCCTGGAAGGCGATGTTCGACGAGTACCTGCGCAGCCGCGCAGAGGACGGCGTGCCGTACGTGCCTTTCGATGCCGGCGCGGACTACGAGCGCTACGTCGACGGCAAGCCCCGCCTCGACGGGATCCGCTCCTTTCTGGGCAGCCGCGGCATCGTCGCCCCGGACGAGACCGTGACGCTGCTGGGGGACCGCAAGAACCACGTGTTCACGCAGACCCTGCACACCGACGGCGTCACGGTGTTCGAGGGATCCCGGCGCTACCTGCAGGCCGCCGCGGCAGCCGGTCTGCGGCGGGCGGTGGTGTCCTCCAGCGCCAATACCCGCACCATCCTCGAGCTGACCGGACTGGATGTCTACGTCGAGGCCCGCGTCGACGGTGTGACCCTGCGCGAGGAGCACCTGCCGGGCAAGCCCGCGCCGGACGCGTTCCTGCGCGCCGCCGAACTGCTCGGCGTCGCACCGGCCGATGCCGCCGTCTTCGAGGACGCGTTGTCCGGGGTGGCCGCCGGGCGGGCCGGCGGGTTCGGGCTGGTGGTCGGTGTCGACCGCACCGGACAGTCAGAAGCATTGCGGCGCAACGGTGCCGATATCGTCGTCACCGACCTGGGGGAGCTGCTCTCGCCGTGATGATCGCCGACGAAGCCTTTCCGGTCGAGCCGTGGCACATCCGGGAGACCGAACTGCGGCTGGATCTGCTGCCGCAGACCGAGTCGCTGTTCGCGCTGTCCAACGGGCACATCGGGTTGCGCGGCAACCTCGATGAAGGCGAACCGCACGGGCTGCCGGGCACCTACCTCAACGGCTTCTACGAAATCCGGCCACTGCCGTACGCGGAGGCGGGGTTCGGTTACCCCGAAGAGGGACAGTCCATCGTCGACGTCACCAACGGCAAACTGATCCGGCTGCTGGTCGACGACGAACCGTTCGACGTCCGGTACGGTGAATTGAGTTCGCACGAAAGGGTTCTGGATCTGCGGGCGGGCACGCTGACGCGGGCCGCGGAGTGGACGTCACCGGCCGGGAAGCGGGTCGAGGTGCACTCGACACGGCTGGTGTCGCTGACCCAGCGCGGTCTGGCGGCCATCGAATACGTGGTGGAGGCCGTCGACGACGTGCTGCTGACGGTGCAGTCCGAACTCGTGGCCAACGAGGATCAGCCTCCGGCATCGGCCGACCCGAGGGTGGCCGCGGTGCTGAGTCACCCGCTGACCCCGGTGCAGCACGAGGTCAGTGAACGCGGGGCGATGTTGATCCACCGCACCCGTGCCAGCGAACTGACGCTGGCCGCTGCGATGGACCACGTCGTCGAGGCACCCGGCCGGGTGGACCTCAGCGGTGACGCCGGACAGGACTGGGCGCGCACCACGGTGGTGTGCGGGCTGAAAGCCGGTGAGCGTCTTCGGCTGGTGAAGTACCTGGCCTACGGATGGTCGAGCCTGCGGTCGCGTCCCGCGCTGCGGGACCAGGTCGCCGCCGCCATCGCGGGCGCCCGCTACACCGGCTGGGACGGGTTGCTCACTGCGCAGCGTGAATACCTCGACGAATTCTGGGACTGCGCCGACGTGGAGGTGGACGGCGACGCCGACTGCCAACAGGCGGTGCGGTTCGGATTGTTCCACGTGCTGCAGGCCAGCGCCCGCGCCGAGCGACGGGCCATCGCGGGCAAGGGCCTGACCGGAACCGGTTACGACGGCCACAGCTTTTGGGACACCGAGGGTTTCGTACTTCCGGTGCTGACCTACACCGCGCCGCGTGCGGCTGCGGACGCGCTACGCTGGCGGGCCTCGACGTTAGAGATGGCGCGGGACCGCGCCGCCGAACTCGACCTGCGCGGCGCCGCCTTCCCGTGGCGCACCATCCACGGCGAGGAGTGCTCGGCCTACTGGCCCGCAGGCACCGCGGGATTCCACGTCAACGCCGACATCGCGATGGCGTTCGACCGTTACCGCGTGGTGACCGGCGACGAATCGCTGGAAAAGGATTGCGGTCTTGCGGTTCTCGTCGACACCGCGCGGCTGTGGCTGTCGTTGGGACACCACGACCGCTACGGCAGGTGGCGCATCGACGGCGTGACCGGGCCCGACGAATACACCGCCGTCGTGCGGGACAACGTCTTCACCAACCTGATGGCGGCGGCGAACCTGCGTGTCGCCGCTGACGCCTGCACCCGGCAGCCCGACGCGGCCCGCGCGCTCGGTGTCGACACCGAGGAGACCGCCGCCTGGCGCGACGCCGCCGACGCCGTGCACATCCCGTACGACGAGGAGTTGGGTGTGCATCCGCAGTGCGACGGGTTCACCACGCTGCGGGAATGGGATTTCGATCAGAACACGAAATATCCACTGCTGCTTCATGAACCGTACGTTCGTCTCTATCCCGCCCAGGTGATCAAGCAGGCCGACCTGGTGCTGGCGATGCAGTGGCAGAGCCACGCGTTCACCCCGGATCAGAAGGCGCGCAACGTCGACTACTACGAACGCCGCACCACCAGGGATTCGTCGCTGTCGGCCTGTACCCAGGCGGTGATGTGCGCCGAGGTGGGCCATCTGGAGTTGGCCCACGACTACGCCTACGAGGCCGCGCTGATCGATCTGCGCGATCTGCACCACAACACCGGGGACGGGTTGCACCTGGCGTCGCTGGCCGGCAGCTGGACCGCGCTGGTCGCCGGGTTCGGCGGACTCCGCGACGACGAGGGCATCCTGGCGCTGGATCCGCAGCTGCCCGGCGGTATCAGCAGGTTGCGGTTCCGGCTGCGCTGGCGCGGCTTTCGGGTCACCGTCGATGCCGACCACGACGCCGTCACCTACACGCTGCGGGACGGGCCGGAAGGCGTGCTGACCATCCGCCACTCCGGTGACCCGCTCGAGATCAACACCCGCAAACCCACGCGGGTCGCGGTGCGGCCGAAGAAGCCGCTGCTCGCCCCGCCGAAGCAGCCGCCAGGCCGTGAGCCGCTGCGGAGATGGCGCTCAACGGTGGACGCGTCGCGGAATTCGCGGGAGAGCTGACGACATGGAATTCGCGGTGGAAGAGGCGCTCGACGAGCTCTACTGCGCCGCGCCCGAGAAGTTCACGCAGCTGCGCACCAGGCTGGCCGCCGCGGCGAAGGGTAGCGGGGATTCCGAGGCGGCGCGCCGCATCACCGCCAGCCGCAAGCCGACGACGGCCGCCTGGGCGGTCAACCTGCTGGTCTCGGGTGGCACGGCCAGGGCCGCGCTGGCCGATCTCGGCGAGCGGTTGCGGCAGGCCCACGCGGCGATGGACGGTGAGGCGATCCGGGCACTGACCGCGGAACAACGCAGGCTCGTCGAGGAGCTCACACGCACCGCGCTGGAGCGAGCCGGCATCGCCTCACCGTCGGCGGCGCTGCGTGACGACATCACCTCCACGCTGCAGGCAGCCGTCGCCGATCCGGAGGTGACGGAACGTCTGGGCCGGCTGACGAAGGCCGAACAGTGGTCGGGATTCGGTGATTTCGGGTTCAGCGCCGCGGTGTCGGGTCCGTCCAAGACGCGCGAGAAGGCGCGACAACCGGCTACCGCGCCGAACACGAAGACGAAATCGCGGGAGGCCCGTGCGGCGGTGGCCGCTGCGGAGCGCGCCAAGGCCGAGGCGGACGCCGCGCTGAGCGAATTGCAGTCCGATCTTGCGAGGGCGCGACTGCGTCGCGAGGACGCACGGCGCAGGCTGGCCGACGCCGAACAGGCGCTGACCGCCGCCGAAGACGCCTACGCCGCAGGCAAACAGACCGCCAGGGACGCGGCCGACGCGCTGAAGGTGGCGAAGCGCTAAGTTGCGTAGAGCGCCGCGTCGCACGCGCGCGGTAAGCGAAATGCTCAGCGCCACGCTTAAATTCGGGGGTCTTGACATGGAAACCGACATCCGCCGGGTGGTGACCGGGGCGTCGATCGGCAATGCCGTCGAGTGGTTCGACTTCGCCATCTACGGATTCCTCGCGACGTTCATCGCCGCCCACTTCTTCCCGGCGGGCAACGACACCGCCGCGCTGCTCAACACCTTCGCGATCTTCGCCGCGGCATTCTTCATGCGACCGCTCGGCGGCTTCTTCTTCGGCCCGCTCGGCGACCGCATCGGCAGGCAGAAGGTGCTCGCGGTGGTGATCCTGCTGATGTCGGCGGCCACACTCGGTATCGGGCTGCTGCCCACCTATGAGGCCATCGGTGTGGCCGCGCCGATGCTGTTGCTGGTCCTGCGGTGCCTGCAGGGCTTCTCCGCGGGCGGTGAATACGGTGGCGGCGCGGTCTACCTGGCGGAGTTCGCCAGCGACGCGCGCCGCGGCCTGACCATCACGTTCATGGCCTGGTCCGGGGTCCTGGGCTTCCTGATCGGCTCGGTCACGGTGACCCTGCTGCAGGCGCTGCTGCCCGCCGCGGCGATGGAGAGCTACGGCTGGCGCATCCCGTTCCTGATCGCAGGCCCGCTCGGGCTGGTCGGTCTCTACATCAGGCTGCGCCTCGGCGACACCCCGCAGTTCGCCGAACTCGACAAGGCCGAGAAGACCGCCGACTCGCCGCTGCGGGAGGCCGTCACCACCTCGTGGCGACAGATCATCCAGGTGATCGGTCTCTTCATCGTCTTCAACATCGGCTACTACGTTGTATTCACGTTCCTGCCAACCTATTTCATCAAGACGCTGAGGTTCTCGAAGTCGGAGGCGTTCCTCTCGATCACGCTCGCCTGCCTGGTGGCGCTGATTCTGATCCTGCCGCTGGCGGCGCTGTCGGACCGGATCGGCCGGCGTCCACTGCTCATCGGCGGCGCGGTGTCGTTCGCCGTTCTCGGCTACCCGTTGTTCCTGCTGCTGACCTCCGGGTCGCTGGTCGCGGCGATCACCGCGCACGGTCTGCTCGCGGCGATCGCATCGGTGTACATCTCCAGTGCGGTGTCGGCGGGCGTCGAGCTGTTCGCCACCCGGATCCGGTTCAGCGGGTTCTCCGTCGGCTACAACGTCTGCGTCGCGGTGTTCGGTGGCACCACGCCCTACGTCGTCACCTGGCTGACGGCTGCCAGCGGCAACGCGATCGCGCCCGCGTTCTACCTGATCGCGGCCGCCGTCGTCTCACTGGCCACCGTGTTCACCCTGCGGGAGTCGGCCGGTCGCGCACTGGCACAGGTCCAGGAGCGCCCGGCTAATGTGGGCTCAGGCATCCACGAAGGGGAGATGCGTAGATGAAGCTTCAGGTGCTGCCCTACGTCACCGTCGAGATCGACGACCGGCTCCGGCGCAGATTGCGCGTCGTCGGGGAGCGGTTCCGCGTCAACGTCCGCGCCTACCTGCGCAGCGCCGCCGATGACGTGGACGCCGCCGGCGACCGTGTCAGCGGGCTGTGTGACCGCGCCGTGCACCGGGTCGACTCGGTCGTCGCCCGGGTCAACGATCGGATCGCCCCGACGGACGATCCGGCGGCCGACCCGACCGGGACGACCCCACACCTGCGGGTCGTCGGCGGCCGGGCGTCCTAAGCCGCCGCGCTAGGCCCGAGACCGTGCGGTCCGACCGCCGACGAAGAACGATCCGGCGAGCACGACCAGCCCCACGACGGCGACGGGGATCGCCCACGAGCGGCGCGACGACACCGCCGACTCGCACGCCGCCGCGTAGTCCGTGTGCGGAATGATCTCGTTGAGCACCGGCAGGTTGGCCAGATTGCCGCTGTCGGCGTCACGGGCCTGCGACAGGTCCGCGGCGATACCGTTACCGCATCCGATACTGCCGTTGGGCCCGGGAACCGACACCGGCACCAGCAGCGCGATGACACCCGCCAACAGCACAGCCACCCCGGCGATCATGATCAGACGTCGCATGTTCATGCCGCACTTAATGCCCCAGTTCCCCGGCGCCGAAACAAGATCGATCGGCCGCGACGCCGGACCGGACTGGGCGCTGCGACGGTAAGTGTGCTGTCCTTGTCGGGTGATCGGCCATGGCGTTACCGTTCTGCTGGCATTGCTTGCCGCGGTGTTCCTCGCTGTCGGCATCGTGATTCGGCAGCGCGCGACCCTGGACGTGCCCGCCGAACACGGCGTCAGCGCCGTGATGTTCCAGACCCTGGTGCGGCGGCCGCTGTGGTGGGCGGGCACCGCGTCGGCGGTCGCCGGGTTCGTGTTCCAGGCGCTTGCCCTGGCCAACGGCTCGCTGCTGCTGGTGCAACCGATCCTCGTCTCGGCCCTGCTGTTCGCGCTGCCGCTGAGCGCCCGGTTGGCCCACCGCAGGGTGACGCGCGCGGAGTGGGCGTGGGCCGTGCTGCTCACCCTCGCCCTGGCGGTGTTCGTGGTGCTGGCCAAGGCCAGCCCGGGAGACTACGAGGCGTCACTGTCGACCTCTGCGGTGGTGGCGGTGGTGTGCACGGTCGCGGTGCTGGCCTGTGTCATCGTCGCGACCCGCATCGCCGGATGGATCCGCGCCGTGCTGCTGGCGGTCGCGGTCGGTGTGCTGTTCGGCGTGGTGGCGGTGCTGACCAAGCTCGTCATGCACGTGCTGACCCACGAGGGCGCCGTGGCGGTGCTGACCACCCCGGTGCTCTATCTGCTGGCGCTGCTCGGTGTGGTGGCGACGCTGCTGCAGCAGTCGGCGTTTCACGCCGGCTCGCTGCAGACGTCCGTGCCCACCATGCTGGTGCTTGAGCCGATGGTCGCGGTGATCCTGGGGGCGGTGGTGCTCGGTGAGCACCTCAACGTCGGGAGGTGGGACGCGGTCGCGCTCGTGGTGTCCACGGCCGCGATGGTGGCGGGCACCATCGCGCTGGGACGGGACGAAGGAGCCTACGAGGAGCAGTTGGAGGCGGACTTGGCCGAAAAGGCTCAGGCGGCCTCGGGCAACGGGTAGCCGCGGTCCCTGGCGACATCGGCCAGCGCGTCGCGCAGCTGTCTACGGCCGCGGTGCAGCCGGGACATCACCGTCCCGATCGGCACGTTGGTCAACATCGCGATCTCCCGGAACTTCCGCCCCTCGATATCTGCGTAATAGATTGCTGTGCGGTACTTTTCGGGCAGCGAGCGCATCGCGGCGGCGATCACCGGGTCGCCGGTGTGGGCGATCGCGAGCTCCTCGGTGGACCGCGTCGCCGAACTACCGCGCAGGCTGTGGGCGAGCAGCTGGCCGTCGGTGAACTCGTCGGTGAACTGAAGTGTCGGGCGGTGCTGCTGCCTGCGGTAGGCGCTGATGTGGGTGTTGACCATGATGCGGTACAGCCAGCCCACCAGGTTGGTGCCCTCCTGAAAAGCGGCGAATGCCGCATAGGCCTTGGCCGCGGTCTCCTGCAGGAGGTCCTCGGCGTCTGCGTGGTCGCGGGTGAGCCTGATGGCGTGCCGGTACAGATCCGCGATCAGGGGCATCGCGTCACGCTCGAAGCGGCCGGTGAGCTGGTCGTCATGGCGGTCGGTGTGCATGACTTCACTCTGGCTCCGATGCGCCGCCGGGTCTGCCCGGCTGGCCACCAAAACGGTTACGGAGAACCGCACCGCGCGCTACCGGTTAACCCCCATGCCAGGACGACCAGTGATCGATCTCGACCGTGATGACCGGCCCGTTCAGCTCGACGCGCTGGTACTGCGGATACTTGGCGCGCAGCAGCGCATAGCCGGTGGCCATCTCGACCCCGCTGTGGTGGATCGCGGCCTTGCCGTCGGCGCGTACCCACCACAGCCGGGACCAGTCGTCTTCGTAGTGGTCGACGAGCAGGCTGACAGCGGGGTTGCTCTCGATGTTGACCAGCCGGCGCAGCCGCTGGGTGGTCTTCGGTTTCGAATCGACCGCCGTGTACAGGATGTCGCTGCGGTGGCTGGGCACCGCGAACACGACCGGCACCAGATGCGGCACCGCATCGAGTCCCGCCGTCGCCAGCATCGCCACCGGCGCGGCAGCGAAAGCCGTCTCATGATCGAAATCTGCCATCACCCCAGGGTAGGGTTTCGCTCGACTGGTCGGATTCGTTCACTGCGGGGTCGCGGGGCGGTAACCGCTGAGCCACTGCGCAGCCTCCTGCTCATCGGAAGGTTCGGCAATGAACACCTCACCCCACACCCCACGGTTGATGTCCCGGGTTTTCGCGGTGGCCGCGTCGGCACTGTTGTTCGGGAGCGCCGTGGCGTGCGCGCCGCCCGAGAAGGACAACTCCAACGCACAGACCGAGTCCGGGGTGAACGCGGCCGAGGCCACCTCGGCCGGAGACTTCGGCGGCCTGGAGGGTCTTGTCGAGGCAGCCAAGGCCGAGGGTGAGCTCAATGTGATTGCGCTGCCGCCGGATTGGGCGAACTACGGCGCGATCATCAAGGCGTTCTCCGACAAGTACGGCATCAAGGTCAACTCCGCGCAGCCCGACGCCTCCAGCCAGGACGAGATCAACGCCGCCAACCAGCAGAAGGGCCGCAGCAGTGCCCCCGACGTGTTCGACCTCGGCCAGTCGGTGGCGCTGGCCAACACAGCGATGTTCGCGCCGTACAAGGTGGAGACGTTCGACGACATCCCCGCGGCGTTCAAGGACGCCGACGGGACCTGGGTCAACGACTACGGCGGCTACATGTCTATCGGGTTCGACTCGTCCAAGGTGCCGCCGGTGACCAGCGTCGACGATCTGCTCAAGCCGGAGTACCAGGGCAAGGTCGCCCTCAACGGTGATCCGACCCAGGCCGGTGCGGCGTTCTCCGGCGTCCTGATGGTGGCGCTGTCGCAGGGCGGCTCGGCCGACGACATCGCACCCGGCGTCGAATTCTTCCGCAAACTCAAGGAGGCGGGCAACTTCCTGCCCGTCGACCCGACCCCCGCCACCATCGAATCGGGGCAGACACCCGTGGTGATCGACTGGAACTACACCAACTCCGCCGAGACCAAGAAACTGCCGTCGTGGACGGTGCTGGTGCCGCCGGAGAACGCCGTCGCCGGGTACTACTACCAGGCGATCAACAAGGACGCCCCGCATCCCGCCGCCGCGCGGTTGTGGCAGGAGTTCCTCTACAGCGACGAGGGCCAGAACCTGTTCGCCCAGGGCGGGGTGCGGCCGGTGCGGGCGGACAACATGCTCGCCGACGGCACCCTCGACCCGGCGGTCGCCGCGGCACTGCCGGTGGTCGACGGCCCGGTGACGGTGCCGACGCCGCAGCAGACCGAGGCGGCGTCGAAGTACCTCGCGGAGAACTGGGCCGCCGCGATCGGCTGAGGTGAGCCCCACGTGAGCCTTGCACGCCGGCTTCGTGATTCGCTGCCGCTGCTGCCGTTTCTGACCGTCGTGGTCATCTTCCTGATCATCCCGACGGTCACCGTCGTGGTGGGCTCGGTGTACGCCGACGGAGTCTTCAGCCTGGACCGCATCGAAGCGTTGTTCACCGGCACGGCGCTGTCGGCCCTGCTCGACAGCGTGCTGCTCTCGGGTGCGACCGCGCTGCTCGGCGCCGTGTTCGGGGCGGTGATGGCGTGGCTGATCGTCAGCAGCCCGCCCACCTCGATGGTGCGCCGTGCGGTGCTGTCGCTGTGCAGCGTGCTGGCCCAGTTCGGCGGTGTCGCACTGGCATTCGCGTTCCTGGCCACCGTCGGGCTGAACGGGGTGCTGACCCTGTGGGTGCAGCAGGTGTTCGGGTTCAACCTGGCCGGCTCGGGCTGGCTGTACAGCCTGAGCGGGTTGATCCTGGTCTACACGTACTTCCAGATCCCACTGATGGTCATCGTGTTCGTGCCGGCGCTGGAAGGTCTGCGGGAGCAGTGGCGCGAGGCGGCGGTCAGCCTCGGCGCCTCCACCTGGGCGTACTGGCGTGAGGTGGCGATCCCGCTGCTGACCCCGGCGTTCCTCGGTTCGGCGCTGTTGCTGTTCGCCAACGCCTTCGCCGCGTACGCCACCGCCGCGGCGCTGGTCAGCCAGGGCAGCCCGATCCTGCCTCTGCTGATCCGCGCTTCGCTGGTCAGCGAGGTGGTGCTGGGGCAGGCCGGGTTCGCCTATGCGCTGGCGCTGGAGATGATCGTCGTGGTGGCCGTGGTGATGGCCGCCTACAACCTGATGGTCAGGCGTAGCTCGCGGTGGCTGTCATGACGGGCGCCTCGTGAAAAGGGCTGTGCGCGGCGCGTTGTGGGTGATGTTCGGGCTGTTCTTCCTGTTCCCGCTCTACGCGATGGCCGACTTCTCCACCCGCAATCTGATCGCGGGCGGGCGCACGTGGCGGGCCTGGGCGAACCTGTTCGCCGACCAGGCGCTCTACCAGGCGATCGTGGTGTCGCTGCTGCTGGCGGTGTTCACGGTGGCCGCGATGCTGGTGCTGCTGGTTCCGACGATGATCTGGGTGCGGCTGCGTGCCCCGTGGGCCAAGGGGTTGGTGGAGTTCATGTGTCTGCTGCCGTTGACGATTCCCGCGCTGGTGATCGTCGTCGGTCTGCGCAACGTTTATCTGTGGGTGACGTACTTCCTGGGGGAGTCCGCGCTGACGCTGACGTTCGTCTACGTGGTCATCGTGTTGCCGTTCGCGTACCGGGCGATCGACGCCGCGCTGTCGGCGATCGATCTGCAGACCCTCTCGGAGGCGGCCAGGTCGCTGGGCGCGGGGTGGCTGACCACCATCACCCGGGTGGTGGTGCCCAACATCTGGTCGGGAATCCTGTCCGCGGCGTTCATTTCCATCGCGGTGGTGCTCGGCGAGTTCACCATCGCGTCGCTGTCGGGCTACCAGACGCTGCAGGTGCAGATCGTGCTGATCGGTAAGAGCGACGGTCCGACCTCGGTGGCGGCCTCGTTGGCGACGCTGTTGTTCGGTTTCGTGCTGCTGCTGATCCTGTCGCTGGTCACCCGTGGCCGGCGCAACGTGGGAGTGACCGTATGAGTGGAGTTGCCGTAGAGCTCGACGAGCTGACCCGGGTGTACGGCACCACCCGGGCGCTCGACGGCTTCACGCTGCACATCGAGCCCGGGGAGCTGGTCGCGCTGCTGGGTCCGTCGGGGTGTGGAAAGACCACCGCGCTGCGCATCCTCGCAGGCCTCGACGAGGCGACCTCGGGCACGGTGGCGGTGGGCGGGGTGGACGTCAGCAAGGTGCCGGCGAACAAGCGCGACATGGGCATGGTGTTTCAGGCCTACAGCCTGTTCCCGCACCTGACGGTGCTCGACAACGTCGCGTTCGGCCTGAAGATGCGCGGAAAAGACAAGCGGGACAGGCTTTCTCGGGCCACCGACATGCTCGAGTTGGTGGGCCTCGGGGAGTTGGGCGACCGCTACGCCAAGGAGCTCTCGGGTGGGCAGCAGCAGCGGGTGGCGCTGGCCCGCGCGCTCGCGATCCGGCCCAGGGTGCTGCTGCTCGACGAGCCGTTGTCGGCGCTGGACGCCAAGGTCCGCACGCAGCTGCGCGATGAGATCCGGCGTGTCCAGCTGGAAGTCGGGACGACGACGCTGTTCGTCACCCACGACCAGGAGGAGGCGCTGGCCGTCGCCGACCGGGTCGGGGTGATGAACCAGGGCAGGCTGGAGCAGCTGGCGGCGCCCGCCGACCTCTACGCCACGCCGGCCACCCCGTTCGTCGCCGAGTTCGTCGGGCTGAACAACAAGGTGCCCGCCACCGTGTCGGGTGGCACCGCCACCCTGCTCGGGGTGTCGGTGGCCGCGCTACCCGGTTCGGTGGAGGGTGCGGGGGTGGCGATGGTGCGGCCCGAGTCGGTGACGGTGACCGCCGACCCGGCCGGTGCGTCGACGGTCAGCTCGGTGTCGTTCCTCGGCGCGATCTCGCGGGTCCACGTCGCGGTGCCCGACGGTTCCACGGTCAGCGCTCAGATGACCAGCTCGGCCGCCCGGGGGTTCGCGCCGGGTGACCCGGTGACCGTCGGTATCGAACCGCGCGGAGTGCTGGTCACACGTCCTTGACGGGTTCGATCCCCAGGTCCCGGTACGTCACCAGCGCGTGGAACGGCACGTTGCGTTTGGCGAAGCGCGCTGCGGCGACGTCGCCGCGGTCGACCATCGGGATCACCCCGGTGACGACGACGCCGAGCGGGGCGATGCGTTCCAGCGCGAGCTCGGTCGACCCGCCGGTGCTGATCACGTCGTCGACGAGCAACACCCGCATGCCGGGCTCCAGTCGGGTGCCCTCGACCCACTGCTCCCTGCCGCGCTTCTTCTGCTCCTTGCGCACCGAGAACCATGCCTTGCCGGTGACCATCGCGACGCCGTGCGCCAGCGGGTCGGCGCCCATCGTCAGCCCGCCGACGGCGTCGAACTCGATGCCCTCGGCGGCGGCCAGGTCGGCCACCGCCCTGGATACGATCGTCAGGCGCTCACCGGTGTCGACGGCGTACTTGCCGTCGATGTAGTCGTGGCTGAGCTGACCGCTGGCCAACTTGAACGGCTCCTCGCGCCGCTCGTGCCCTCGGGTCCGGATCAGATCGAACGCGGCTTGCCAGGTCTGGGGGCGGTCGGTGTGGGCGGGCATACCCGGCATCGTAGATCAGGCGTTTCGCGCTCGTTGCGCCAACTCTGCCGCAGCCGAACGCAATTCATCGATCGAATCGATCGGGCGGGCGTAACCGATTCGCGTGTAGGCCATTCCGCGTTCGGTGCTCAGCCGCAGATCCAGGCCGTAGCGGTCGGCGCCCGTACACGTCGCGGACTGGGTGTCCGGGTAGCCGCCCAGCGTCCGCGCCATCGCCGCCAGCGAGTCAGCATGGTCGGCGTTGAGGTGGGCGATCGCCCCCGCGGCCCGCGGCGTCACCGGATCGGGCTGGGCCGCGGTGTAGTCCGCTCCGCTGGTCGAGTCCATCCGGCCGTAACCGCCCACCCAGCGCACCCGCGACACCCGCAGCACCCACAGCGAGAAATCGCTGTAGTCGATGTAGTACTTCGCCGCCGCGACCGCCGACAGGTGTGCCTCCCGGGCGGCCGCCCGCTCGGCGCCCTCGGGAGCCTCCACCCGCCCGGCCAGGGTCACCCGCGCGCTCGCCAACGGGTCGGTCTCGGCGCCGGGTGCGACGATCGCGATGCTGGCCCTCGGGTCGGCCGCCAGGTTGCGGCCGTGCTCGGCGAGGTTGGACACGCACAACACGGGTGCGCCGTCGAGCAGTCCGTAGGTGACGAACGACGCCCACGGGTCACCGTCGGCGGTCAGCGTCGCCAGCGTCCCTGCGTTGGTCGACGCGGCGATGGTCCTGGCCTCCTCGGCGGCCGATGGCCGGGTGGTGTCGGCGGGATCGGTCAGCGGAGGCGGGACGCTGGGTGCATCACCAGGGTCGCCATGGTCACGAGTCGAGCCGGCTGACGTCACGAACGCACCCTATCTGCTCGGCGATCCACAGGAGCCGTCGTTCGCCCGGTACCCGCAATCGACCAGGCGACTTGTGCCGATATGCGAGAATTGGGGCGGATTCACCCCTCGTAGAAGCAACGAAACCTCCGGAAGTGGGGGCACCATGGTCGGGCCGGCGCTGCGTGCTCTCGCGGTTGCTGGCGTGCTGATCGTGACCGGCGTGTCCGGAGGCGTCGCCGCGGTTCCTGCGCTGGCCCAGCCGGCCGATACCGACGATTCCAGCCAGACGTCCGACGACCCGGCAGACGGCGGCTCCGAGGACTCCGGCGATGGCGGGGACACGACGAACGACCCTGTCGATCCCGGTGAGACGAGCCAGGAACCGGACGAACCGGAGCCCAGCCGCGAACCCGCACCCGATCAGGGTGGCAGTGGCGATTACGGGAGCACCGACGACCCGGCGACCGAGAGCCCCGCGCCCACGCTGCGGGAATCACCGTTCGAGAACTCGATCACGCTTCCGTTCATCCGGTTACCGTCCGCCGGAGAGATCCCCATGGGCAGCTGGCCCACGGTGTCGACCTTTTACACCACCATCGAGATCCCGGTGCCCACCCTCGGCGAGTTCCTGGAGGCGCTGCAGATCGTGCCGTCCCCGGCTCCGCCGCCCGGACCCGCCATCCGGACCCAGGAGGAAGCGCCCGTCGCGGATGCCACCACCGGAGCCACCGGCGGTGGCGGCGGTGGTGCGGTGTCGGAGCCGGTGATCTTCCGCGCTCCGCTGGTGACCGTGCCGCGCGCAGGCACCGTCGCAGGCAAGCCACCACGGACGGTGCCGGGGAATCCCGGCGCCGTGGCCCCGAACGGAGTCACTGCGCCCGGGGTCGCGGGGGTGGCGACGCCGGTGATCCGCGGATCGGTTCCGTCCACCCCGGGGGTGACGGCGCCGCCCCCGGCGTCGCCGGCGGGCGGTCAGTTCGTCCGGCTGGGCGCTTCCCCGCGCGGCGCGACCAATCCGACTCTCGCTGAGATCGCCGCCGTCGCGCTGCCCGGCCTGGCCGGCCTGATCTTCCTCACGTTCAGCGGCGGGGTGATCGGTTACCGGCAGGCCAACGCCACCCGGTTCGTCAGGACCGCCGGAGCCGAACGCTTCCTCCCGTAGCAGCATCCGGCCGGTGATTCTTTTGGCGCCGGCCTGGGTAGGTTCCACACCATGACGCTGGCATTCGGCGATTGGATCGTGCACCGCCGCTGGTACGCCGGCCGCAGCCGTGAACTCGCCTCGGCCGAGCCTGCGGTGGTGACCCCGCTGCGCGACGACCTCGACCACGTCCTGCTCGACGTGACCTACACCGACGGCACCGTCGAGCGCTATCAACTCGTGGTCAGGTGGGCCGACAGTCCGGTGGCCGGCTTCGGTGAAGCCGCCACCATCGGCACCGCCCGGGGCCCGCAGGGGGAACGGATCGCCTACGACGCGCTGTTCGACTCCGACGCCGCCCGTCATCTGCTGCGCCTGATCGACGCGTCAGCCACCGTCGCCGACCTGAGGTTCACCAGGGAACCGGGTGCCACGCTGCCGCTGTACGCGCCGCCGAAGGTGTCGAGCGCCGAGCAGAGCAACACCAGCGTGATCTTCGGTAAAGACGCCATGCTCAAGGTGTTCCGCCGGGTGACGCCGGGCGTCAATCCAGATATCGAGCTCAACCGGGTGCTCGCCCAGGCGGGCAACCGGCACGTCGCAAGGCTTCTCGGTTCGTTCGAGACGTCATGGGCGGGCCCGGGCACCGACCGCTGCGCGCTCGGCATGGTGACGGCCTTCGCCGCGAACAGCGTCGAAGGCTGGGACATGGCCACGGCCAGTGCCCGCGAGATGTTCGCCGACGTGGTGGGCAGCGACTTCGCCGACGAGTCCTACCGGCTCGGGAAGGCGGTGGCCTCGGTGCACGACGATCTCGCCGAAGCCCTCGGCACCTCGACCGAGCCGTTCCCGGTCGACACCGTGCTCGCCCGGCTGCGGTCTGCCGCACAATCCGTGCCGGAGCTCGCGGGCCGCGCCGCGGCGGTCGAGGAACGATACCGACGCCTCGACGGGCGGGCGATCACCGTGCAGCGGGTACACGGCGACCTGCATCTCGGTCAGGTGCTGCGTACCCCGGACAACTGGTTGCTCATCGACTTCGAAGGTGAACCCGGCCAACCGCTGGACGAACGCAGGCGGCCGGACTCGCCGCTGCGCGACGTGGCCGGCGTGCTGCGGTCCTTCGAATACGCGGCCTACCAGAAGCTGGTGGAGCTGACCCCGGATCAGGACGCCGACGGTCGACTCGCGGACAGGGCAGGGAACTGGGTGGACCGCAACAGCGCCGCGTTCTGCGCCGGTTACGCGGCGGTCGCAGGGGACGACCCGCGCAGGCACGGCGACGTCCTGGCCGCCTACGAGCTCGACAAGGCGGTGTACGAGGCCGCGTACGAGGCCCGCTTCCGGCCGTCCTGGTTGCCCATTCCGATGAGATCGATCGACCGCATCCTGGGCTGACCCCGCACCCTGGGTCTCACGGCCGGACCCCCGGATTGGTCTATACCAATTCTTCATCTTCCGTTCCCGTCACCAACAACCTCCGGTCAGGACATGGTCGCGCTGTCCGGCGAGGGTCCAAGTCGCGCCGACTCCTCCGCGCAGCGACGACCCCACAGGAGACCCGATCGTGGACATGACCAGGCCCCAAAGACTGTCGCGGCGGCTTGTTCCCGCCGTGCTGACCGCGATCGCGCTGCCGCTCGCGGCATGTGGCGGATCCGGAACAGGCGCCGACGCCGACGCCGCGGCACCGGCCGACGTGAGCGCCGCCAAGGAACAGGCCAAGCAGTTCCGGACCGCGGGCATGCCCGACGACTGGATCAACTTCGGTGAGTTCTACCAGTCCGTGTGCGACAGCTACGAACTCGGCTGCAACGGATTTGCGGCGCAGGGCGTCAACCGCACCGACACCGATATGAGTTCGGCCGAGGAGATCGCGGCGTTCAAGAACGAGACCACCAACGCGCCGATGTGCTCGGACATCGGCATCGCGTTCGGCCAGGTTGCCGAGTCCGAAGGTGTCCTGCTCGGCTACACGCCCGAGGCTGCGGCCGCGCTGCCCCCCGCGTACAAGGCCGCCGACGGCGGCTGGGTGGCCTCGGCCGTCGGCGTCATCTCGATCATGACCAACACCGACGCGATCCCCAACCCGCCGAAGTCATTCGCCGATCTGCTCAAGCCGGAATACCAAGGCCGCGTATCGATCTCCAACCCGGTGACCTCCGGAACCGGACAGGCCACCGTGTTCTCGACCGCGGCGGCGCTGTCGAAGAACAAGGGCGAGTTCGACATGGACGCGGCCATCGACTATTGGGCCGAGTTCTTCCGGCTCGGCCAGCGCAACGAGGCCGAATACTCCGCTGCCGCATTCGAGCGCGGTGAGACGCCCATCCGGGTGGCCTACGACTTCGTCAACATCCAGGCCGGCCAGCTGGTCGGGGAGAAGGGTATCGACACCGAGATCGTCATCCCCGCGGAGGGTGGTGTGTGGTCGCCGTCGGCGACGATGTGCAACAAGAAGACCGAGGACCCCGATCTCGCCAAACTCGTTCTGGACCATACTCTTTCCGACGAGGGCCAGCTCGCGTTCGCCCGGGTCGGCGCGCGTCCGCTGCGCTACGTCCTCGGCGAACTCGAGGTTCCCGCGGAACTGAAGGCCAACTGGCTGCCGGACGGCCAGTACGCCAACGTGATCCAGTATCCCGACGATGCGTGGCCCGACCCCGCGATGGTGGCCGAGCGGTGGGAGAACGACGTCCTCACCGCGGGCTGATGACGGTCACCACGCCCACGGCCCCCGGTCCGGCGGTTACCCCGCCGGCCGCGGGGCCGCCCCCGCGGCCGCGTCCGCTGCGAACCTTCCTCACCCAGTGGGGGCCGGCGATCCCGTTCCTGGTGACCGCGGGCGGACTGCTCGTCGCCGCGGCGATCTGGTTGATTCGCAGCAGCTTCGCCGGACCGGACGGCGGTTGGACGCTGCAGGCCTGGCAGGACATCTTCACCCAGCGCATCACCCGGGACGCGATGGTGCGTTCCCTGGGGTTGTCGGCGATCGTCGCGACCTTCTGTCTGGTGGTGGGCTCGGTGCTGGCCTACCTGATCTCCGGCCTGGCGCGACGCGGCCGGGCGGGGGCACAGGCCTTGCTCAACGTCGCCGCCAACTTCGGTGGCGCGTCGCTGGCCATCGCGATGGTCTCGACACTCGGCGCCGTCGGCTTCGTCCGGCTGCTGCTGGAGAACTGGTTCGGCTACCACCTGGGTCTCGACCTGTACTCGGTGTGGGGGCTGGTGGTCACCTACATCTATTTCATCCTTCCGCTGTACGTCCTGCTCGTTCTGCCCGCCATGTCGGTGCTGCGCCCCGAATGGTGGGAGGCGGTGCAGACCGCCGGCGGGACCCGGTGGCAGTACTGGCGCCGCGTCGGGCTGCCGGTGCTGTTCCCGTTCCTGCTCTCCGGATGGGTGCTGACGTTCGCGTGGTCGCTGGGCCAGTTCTCGGTGCCCTACGCGCTGCTGGGCGACACCACCACCACGTCGCTGATCACCACCCGCCTCGGCAATTTCCTGTTCTCCGCCACCGGCGGCACCAACCGGTTCGAACGGGCCGCCGCGCTGGCCGTGCTGTTGATGGTCATCTCGGCGCTGGCGCTCGTGGCTTACCGGAGGATCGCCGCCCGCATGCTGGCCCGGCTGGAGGGTCTGCGATGACGAGCCGGGGTATCTCCCGATCCACGCTGCTGGCACTGTGGGGCGTCTTCCTCGCTCTCCCGGTGGCGGCGACCATGCTCTACTCGGTGGCCACGGTGTGGCGCGGCCGGGCGCTGCCGGACGGCTTCACGGTGCACTGGTGGGTTCAGACCCTCAGCGAACCCCGGGTGGTGTCGGCGCTGCTGCGGTCGACATGGCTGGCGACGCTGACCGTGGTCATCGTGGCGGTCGTGGTGGTTCCGGCACTGTACTGGGGATACATCCGTAACCCGCGGATCCGCACAACCATGCAGGTGTGTGCGCTGCTGCCGTTCGCGCTGCCGTTCGTGGTGCTGGCCTACGGCATCAAGCGGCTCGCCGGCGCCACCGAGGTGACCCAGCCGTGGGAAGCCAGCCCGCTCCTGGTGGTGCTCGGCCATGTGGCACTGGCGTTTCCGTTCTTCCTGTGGCCGGTCGACGGTGCGATGGCCGCGGCGGGAGTGCGGAACCTGTCCGAAGCGGCCGAGACCTCCGGGGCGTCCCCGCTGTCGACGCTTTTCCGGGTGGTCATCCCGAACATCCGCAACGGCATCCTGACCGGCGCGATCCTGACGTTCGCCACCTCGTTCGGCGAGTACTCGATCGCCCGGGTGATCACCGGAAGCTCGTTCGAGACGCTGCCGGTCTGGCAGGTCGCCGCCTTGCAGGACAACCGCGGTAACCCCAACGGGGTGGCCGTCATGGCGATGTTCACCTTTGTGCTCATGTTCGTCGTGTCGGTGCTCATCGCGCGGACCGGCAAGGGCGAGCCGGTGCGACTGCTGCCCGGCATCAACGCCACCCAGAAACGTTAGGAGACACTGTGCCCAGTGCAGTTCGGGTCGAGTCGGCCGGCAAGGCGTACGGTGCGACGGTCGCCCTCGACGACGTCTCGATACAGATCGAGCCCGGGCAGATGGTCGCCCTACTGGGGCCGTCAGGCTGCGGGAAAACCTCGCTACTGCGCTCGATTGCGGGCCTGAGTCCACTCGACAGCGGCACCGTCCGCATCGGGGACATCGACGTCACGCATCTGCCCGCCCGCCACCGACCCATCGGGATGGTGTTCCAGCATTACGCGCTGTTCCCCAACATGTCGGTGGCGGAGAACATTTCGTTCCCGTTAGCGATCAGGCGGGAGCGGCGGGCGGCGCGCGACGCACGGGTCGAGGAACTCCTGGGGCTGATCGGCATGTCCGAGCTGGCCGACCGCTACCCCAATCAGCTCTCCGGCGGCCAGCAACAGCGGGTGGCGCTGGCCCGGGCACTGGCGCCCGAACCCGACGTGTTGCTGCTCGACGAGCCGCTGGCTGCGCTCGATGCCGCCATCCGCAACGATCTGCGCGACGAGATCCGGCGGATCCAGCACCGAGTAGGCACCACAGCGGTTTTCGTGACACACGACCAGTCCGAGGCCATGGCGGTGGCCGACCGGGTTGCGGTGATGGATCGCGGCCGCATCCTCGAGGTGGCCGCGCCGGCCGAGATCTACGAGCGGCCGACGTCCCGATTCACCGCGACGTTCGTCGGATCGCGCAATGCGCTCGAACTGCCTGTGGACGCCGACCGCGTGGTCCGCTGGGGTCAGGCGTTCGAGGTGCAGGCACCGGCGGCGGCAAACGGCAAGGCGCTGGCTGTCTTTCGGCCAGAGGATGTCCGCATCACCGGGCGGGACGGCCTGCCGGCAACCGTTGACGTGGTGCTTTTCCTCGGCGCCACCAGCCGCATCTACCTGACCGTCGACGGCCACACCGTGCACGCCGACCTCCCGTCGCGCGCGGCCGCCGAATTCCGGCCGGGCCAGCATGTCGGGGTCACCGTGGCGGCCGACGACGTGAAGGTGTTCGCGTCATGAGCGCCGATACCAACGTCGCGGTGGTGATGGTCATCCTCGACGGTGTCGGAGCGCGTCGCGTCCGCGCGGACACGATGCCGACACTGCACACACTGGCCACCGCGGGGGCCTGGCGGCGCGACGGGGCCGAAGCGGTGCTGTGCTCGGCGACCTATCCGAACATCCTGACGCTGGTCACCGGGAGCACCCCGGCCCAGCACCGGGTCTTCGCCAACCCACTGTTCGGCCACGAGTTCACCGCGGATGCGCACACACAGACCGTGTTCGAGCGTGCCGCGACGTGCACGTCGGAGTTCGTGGTCGGGGACCAGTTCCTCATCGACGTGGCCAGAGCACGTACCGCAGGGCGACATTGGCCGCCCGAAGGGATCCTTCCCGCATCGGCGGGTGTCGACGAGTTCGGCTACGCCACCGACGCGCAGGTGCTTCCCCACGCAGTCGCGGCGGCCGAACGGGCGCCCGATCTGCTGGTGGTCCACTTCAACGGCCCGGACACCGCCAGCCATCTGCACGGCCCGGACAGCCCGGAGGCCATCGAGTCCTATCGAACAGTCGACGCGGCGCTGGCCGCCTTCATCGACTCGATCCGCCCCCGCTGGGACGAGTTGGTGGTGTTCATCGCATCCGATCATGACCAGGAGTCGATCGACGACGACCGCCGCATCGACCTGGCCGGTCTCGCCGCTGCCCGCGGGGTGGACGCCGGCGTGTTCCACGAGGGGACCGCCGCGGTGGTGGTGGGCCGCGACGCCTGCGACGACCGCTGGCTGTCCGGGGTGCCCGGCGTGGAGGGATCCTGGCTGTGCGAGCCGGGGGTGCGGGTGATCGCGTCCGCCCCGCACCACTGGTTCGCGGCGCCCGGCTATCCGAGTCGCGGTGGCGGACACGGCGGTCCGAGAACCCGGGACCAGGTGGCCGTCGCGACCGGAGGCCACCCGATGGTGGCGCAGATCGCGCAGGTGTGGCGGCACCGGCGACCCGCCGCCCAGGACTGGGCCGGCCTGGTACTCGCGGCGCTCAAGCTGGCAACCGTGGCCCCCAGGTAGGCGGCCGCCGCTCTTCGGCTCCTACACCCGGCCCGCCCGGCCGGTGGCACGCGGGAAGCACCCGATGCCGCATCGGAGGCCACGGTTGCAACAGCATGATCAAATTAACACACGACTCCCCGGAGAGGGGCCGACTCGCCGTTAAGCGTGCTGCCGCACAACAGCTTTCAGCCGGGGTTCGACTCGGCCCGCAGCACCAGGACGGTCCTTGCCTCGACGGACACCGTGGCGCCGGCCTGGTGAGGCTCGCCGGGTTCCGGCGCCACCGGCGCCGCGGAGGACACCACGGGCTGCCATGCCGTCGCAAACTTCTTGGGCGGCAACGTGAACTCGATCGGTTCGTGGTGGGCGTTGAAGAACAGCAGAAACGAATCGTCGATGACGCGTTGACCGCGCGCGTCCATGTCGGGGATGCCGTGGCCGTTCAGGTAGACACCGACGGACTTCGCGAAACCCGAACCCCAGTCCTCGCCTGTCATCTCCGCCCCCTCGGGGGTGAACCAGGCGATGTCCGGCAGGCCGGCCTGGCCGCGGCGGCCGACGGGCTTGCCGCTGAAGAAGCGCCGCCTGCGGAACACCGGGTGCTCGGCGCGCAGCCGTGACACCATCCGGGTGAAGTCCAGCAGTTCGGTGTCGGCACTGGCCCAGTCGATCCAGGTGATCTCGTTGTCCTGGCAGTAACCGTTGTTGTTGCCACCCTGGGTGCGGCCCAACTCGTCGCCGTGGCAGATCATCGGCACGCCCTGCGACAACAGCAGCGTGGTCAGGAAGTTGCGCTCCTGCTTGGACCGCAGCGCGAGGACCTCCGGGTCGTCGGAGGGACCCTCGACACCGCAGTTCCACGACCGGTTGTGACTTTCCCCGTCGTTGTTGTCCTCACCGTTGGCCTCGTTGTGCTTCTCGTTGTAGGAGACCAGGTCGCGCAGCGTGAATCCATCGTGGGCGACGACGAAGTTGATGGACGCCACCGGCCGCCGCGCCGTGTGTTCGTAGAGGTCGGCCGATCCGGTGAGCCGGTAGGCGAATTCGTCGAGCGTGGCTGGTTCACCGCGCCAGAAATCGCGCACCGTGTCGCGGTACTTGCCGTTCCATTCCGTCCACTGCGGCGGGAAGTTACCGACCTGGTAGCCGCCGGGCCCGACGTCCCAGGGTTCGGCGATGAGCTTCACCTGGCTGACGGTGGGATCCTGCTGGACGAGTTCGAAGAAGGTGGACAGCCGGTCGACGTCGTAGAACTCGCGCGCCAGCGTGGAGGCCAGGTCGAACCGGAATCCGTCCACGTGCATCTCGGTCACCCAGTACCGCAGTGAATCCATGATGAGCTGCAGTGAGTGTGGATGTCCGGCGTTGAGGCTGTTGCCGGTGCCCGTGTAGTCCATGTAGTAGCGCTTGTCGTCGTCGACGAGGCGGTAGTACGCGGCGTTGTCGATGCCGCGCATCGACAAGGTCGGGCCGAGGTGGTTGCCCTCGGCGGTGTGGTTGTAGACGACGTCG
Source organism: Mycolicibacterium austroafricanum (assembly GCF_000612725.1). Taxonomy (GTDB): domain Bacteria; phylum Actinomycetota; class Actinomycetes; order Mycobacteriales; family Mycobacteriaceae; genus Mycobacterium; species Mycobacterium austroafricanum. Next base: position 200,531 of record NZ_HG964458.1, on the reverse strand, counting down.
AGGATGACCTCGATGTTCGCCTCGTGCAGCGCGCGCACCATCGCCTTGAACTCCTGCACCTGACCGCCGGGATTGGGGTTGGAGCTGTACTTGGCGTCGGGTGCCAGGAAGCCGATCGTGTTGTAGCCCCAGTAGTTGGACAGGCCCTTGTCGATCAGCGTCGAGTCGTTCGCGAAGTGGTGCACCGGCATCAGCTCGATGGCGTTGACCCCCAGCGACGTGAGGTGCTCGATGATCGCCGGATGCGCGACCGCGGCGTACGTGCCGCGGATCTGCTCGGGGATGTCGGGGTGCGTCTGGGTCAGGCCCTTGACGTGCGCCTCGTAGATCACGGTGTCGGCGTACTCGTGGTTGGGCGGCCGGTCGACGCCCCAGTCGAAGAACGGGTTGATGACCACCGACTTGGGCATGCTGTCGGCCGAGTCGTCGTCGTTGCGGCTGTCGGGATCGCCGAAGTTGTAGCCGAACAGCGACTGGTTCCAGTCGAAGTTGCCGTCGATGGCCTTGGAGTACGGGTCGAGCAGCAGCTTGTTCGGGTTGCAGCGCATCCCGGCGGCGGGGTCGTAGGGTCCGTACACCCGGTAGCCGTAGCGCTGTCCCGGCTCGATGTTCGGGATGAACCCGTGCCACACGAAGCCGTCCACCTCGGGCAGGGTCACCCGGGTCTCGACGGTCCCTCCGGCTGCGTCGTCACTGAACAGGCACAGCTCGACCTTCTCGGCTACCTCGCTGAACAGCGCGAAGTTGGTTCCGGAGCCGTCATAGGTGGCGCCGAGAGGGTAGGCCTTGCCCGGCCAGAGTTCCAGCGCGAGGGCGGTGCGCGACGAGCCGGCGATCTGGGTCAAGTAGCACTCTCCTGTGAATTGGGGTCGGCGGTGGCGACGATAGGGAATGCCCACCTCCGGGGCAGCGCAATCGTCGGTTGCCTCACAGGACCTCGACACCGGCCGCGCGCAGGGTGTCCAGGGCATCGGCGGTGGTCGCCGGGGCCACCCCGGCGGTCAGAGGTGACAGCACCCGGGTGGTGAACCCGGCTGCGGCCGCGTCGGCGGCGGTGGCCTTCACGCAGTAGTCGGTGGCGATGCCCACCACGTCGACCGCGTCCACGTCGTGGGCCCGCAACCAGTCCGCGAGCGCGCTGCCGTTGTCGTCCTTGCCCTCGAATCCGCTGTAGGCGGCCGAGTGGTGCCCCTTCTTGAACACCGCCTCGACGGCCGTGGTGTCGAGGTCGGGATGGAACTCGGCGCCCGCGGTGTGCGCGACGCAGTGCACCGGCCAGGAGTCGACGTAGTCGGGGTGGTCCGAGAAGTGCGGTCCCGGATCGATGTGGAAGTCCTTGGTCGCCACCACATGCCGATAATCCGGGGCGGAGGCGAGCAGGTCGGTGATGCCGCGCGCGACGGCGGCGCCGCCGGCGACGGCCAGCGAGCCGCCCTCACAGAAGTCGTTCTGCACGTCCACGATGATGAGGGTCCGGTTCGACGTCACCCGTCCACGGTATCGCCGGCGCGGTTCACCCGCTGGTGAGCGGTCAGCAGCAGGTGGTCGAACGTCGCGCGGGGCGGCAGCGTCTCGTCGTAGCTCAGCGTGGTGTAGTCGGCCAGCAGTTGGTCGGCCAGCAGTCGCAGCTTGACGTTGGTCTCCTGCGAACGCCAGCGCAGCAGCTCGAAGGCGGCCTCGTCGTCGACCCGGTAGATCAACATCAGCATGCCCTTGACCTGTTCGATCACCGCGCGGTTCTCGGTGATCTCCGCCAGTGCCGCGGTGACCATGGCCTTGGCCTGGGTGTCGGTCGGGGTGATGTCGACGTAGAACCCGTGTGTGCCGATGAGCCGGCCGGCGTCGTCGAGCAGTTGATCGCCGATGACGACCACATCGTGGGTGTCGCCGCGGGTGTCGACGATGCGGTGCCGGGTGGAGAACGTGCGGTGCGTGCGGCGCATCTCGTCGAGCGTCGCGGCGACCTGCTGACGGTCGTCGGGATGCTTGTGTGACAGCACCAGATCGGTGGTCGGTGTCACCGTGCCCGGTTCGTAACCGTGCAGGATCTGTACCTGCTCGGACCATTCCCACCGTTCGTCGGCGAAGTAGAACCGGAACCAGCCGACACGCTGAGGCGCGCCGCCGGCGAGCGCCTGTTCCACGGAGTCATCGCTCGGCACAGCACGACCCTAGCGTCACCACCGGACTGTTCATCCGCCGAACAGCAGATAGAGGCCGGTGAACGTGTAGCCGACCATGACCAACATCATCGCCAGCTGCCCGGTCAGCTGGTGTCGCGCGGGCAGAACCTTGAGGGCCCGATCGTGGGCGGCCACGACACCGGCGATGTGGCCCGCCACGACGAACCCGACCTTCAGCGTCGCCAACACCGCCGGATGCATCGAGAGCACGTACATGACCTCGGCGTCCGGCTGCCCGAGCAGCCGGTACACCGTCTGCTGGCCACGCTCGACCAGGTACGTCAGGTAGTGGGCGAACACGTAGCCGATCACGATCGGGATCAGCGAGTGGGCGAACAGCCCGGGCAGTTCCCGGCGCCGGCGCGCGTCGACCCCGCCGGTGCACCGGGCGGCCGCCCAGAACGTGGCCGCCACGACGCAGGCGAACAGCGCCAGCCCGGCCGTCCGCACCGCGGTCGCGCCCAGTCCCGAATCGGTCAGGTCGTCGACGAATCCACGGAACTGCGGCGTCGCCGAGAAGCTGTCGAACGCCGTGGAGCCCAGCAGCACCGAAAGCACGGCGACGATCCCGGGGCGTACCGGCAGCGACGGCAGATGGTCGAACGGGTTGCCGATCGCGATGCGACCGTCGGAATTCCGCCGCAACGGCGACACGCGCGACGCGACGACGCTGTAGACCTCGAACGGATCGGCGCGGGCACACCACTGCGGGCCGCACCACAGCGCGCCGGCCACGGTCACCGCCAGGTAGACGAGCAGCCAGGTGCGGATCGCACACAGCGATCCGGGATCCGGGCTGGCCAGCTCGAGCCAGACGAACGCGAACAACCCCGCCGCCGCGGGCCAGTACCCCAGCGCTGCGGGATAGGTCCGGCCCAGCGAGCGCCCGCCGGAGAAGCGGTGCAGGGCACGCACCGGCGACAGCACCCGCCACACCGGACCCAGCAGCACCGACAACGCGACCAACCCGACCCACAGCAACACATAGAACACGCCGGGCAGCGCGTTGCCGGAATCCTGGGGACCCACGAATGTGGACACGGCGACCCAGCCGGTGAACAGCAGGGTCGCCGCGGCCAACGTCCAGCGCGTCGCGGGGGCGTCGACCGCACGGGTCACCCACTGCGGCAACGGTCGTCCGGGCCTGGCCGCGTCGAACCGCGGCGTGCGCCACGCCAGCGCCACGACGGCGAACGTGAAGGTCAACGCCCATGCCGCGCCGATCAGGGCGTAGGTGTACGGAATCGGGAGGTCGGCCGAGCCACCCAGACCGTGGGCCACCAGGTGTGCGGTCACTGCACCTGGATCGTCGCGATCGTCTTGTGCAGCTTGTGCAGTTCGATGTCGACCCGGCCCGGCACCTCGACGGTGAACTGGAACGACTGCGCGGGCCCGATGCCGACGTCGAAACTGTGCTCGGGCGTGGAGTGCACGTGCAACTCGTCGGTGACGTCGCTGGCGACGCGCAGGATGATGGGCTCGTCGACACCGGCCTGCAGCTGCGCGTTGGTCGGGGTCACCTGACCACCCTCGATCGTCACGTCGATGACGACCCGGGCGGGCCGCGCCTGAGCGTCGGTCATCGCGGACGGGTCGACCGCTCCCGACTCGGAAACCGTTGCGGTGTCCCGGGATTCACCGGCGCAGCCTGCTGCGAGCAGTAGCACCGCACCGAGGGTCAGGATTCGCTGTGCTGTTCGATGTGCTGTTCGATGTGCTGTTGTCACTGTTCCCTGTTGTCGTCTGACTTCTGTCGGTTCTTGGCGGCGATGTAGACCACGACGGCGGCGACCACGATCGCCGGCGCGAACGCCGGGACGGCGATCCAGATCGGATGGTCGGCCAGCACCACGACGTCGGACGGTCCGGTCATGATTGCGCGCTGGGTGCGAACTCGGCCTCGCTGCCGCTGGGCTCGCTATTGTTGATCCGGCCTGCGCCCCAGGAGATCCCGGCGATCATCGCCAGGGTGCAGAGCAGAACTACCAGGCACCCGATGAGCCACAGCGACGCCGGGATGTCGGGGCTGCGCTCGCGCTGCAGGATGGTGATCTCCGAGACGAACGGGCGGGTGAACTGCGCCTCGGCGGGCACCTCTTCGGCGCCGATGCCCGGATCTCCGGCCAGATAGATCGGCACCGCGGTCAGCGTGCGGCCGTCGTGCACCCGCAGCAGCGTCTTCCAGGTGCCCGACACCGGCATCGGTTCGGTGGAGCGGTAGTGGCCGACGCCCACCTTCTCCAGGTGGTCGACGAACTGTCCCCGCTCGTTGGGCAGGCCGCCCTGCCAGCCGAGCACCGACACCCAGTTCGGATTGTCGCCGATGACGTCCGGCGGGTTGAACCGCACGTCGGCGGTCACGAAGCGTTGCCCGTCGACCGCCGGGGCCTCGGTCAGAGTGACTGAGGCGGTGGCGTTCTGGGGGGTGTCGTAACGCAGACCGTTGGCCGCGGCGCCGCCGATCGCGAGCACCGTCAAGGCGACCAGCCCGATTCCGACGGCCCGGCCGGGCAGTCGCCGGCCGGTCAGCACCATGCCGACCATCGCGCCGCACCCGCCGGTCAGCACGGCCACCGGCACCGACATCGCCAGGGCTTCCGGCCAGATGCTCGTCGGCCAGGGGTACGGGTAGACGGCGCCGATCCACAGCGATTCCAGCCACAGTCCGACCGTGCCGATGCCCAACCCGCTGACGAGCCCGAACAGCACCGGCCTGCGCAGCAGCGGGGTCAACGCCAGGATCTCGACGACCAGGGCCGCACCGAGGTAGAGGGGGAACCAGTTCAGCGGGGCGTCGAGCACCGGGCCGACGGCCACCGCGACCAGACCACGCAGACCGATCGCGATCAGGGCTGCGATCAGTGCGGCGCCGCGCCCCATGAAGATCCGGGCGGCGACCAGCGCGAGGGCCGCGGCGGCGGCGATCAGCATGGGCTGGAACACCTGACGGAACTGGGGCACGCCGAAGTCGAACTCGATCTGATACACCGACGCGCCGATCAGCACTCCGGCGAAGGCCAGGTATTGCACGAATTTGAGGCCGATGCCGTCGGGCGGCGTCTCGTCGGTCCGGACGCGCCGTCCCTCGTACTCCAGGTAGAGAGCCGCCAGGGTGGAGAACCCGGCGCCGCCGATCATCATCAGATGCGTCGGGCCCCACAGCGTCACGTCCTGACCGAAGATGCGGTGCCACATGTCGTCGAGGGGGAAGCCGAGCAGGGCGTAGAGGCCGCACCCGGCCATCACGATTCCGCCGACCGGGGCGTACCAGTCGTCGGTGATGCGCACGGCAGCCGGGCCGGGCCGGTCATAGGGCAGCACCATCGCGGTGCAACCGGCGACGAAGATGCCGAACAGCCCGATGAGGATGAAGTAGTGCGCGGGGTTCGCCAGTGCGCCGTCGTCGCGCCCGTTGCCGATGTGCAGGCTGACGTCCCAGATGAAACCGAACAGCGCGCAGATGATCGACGCGATGAACATCGCGATGGGCAGCGCCACCCACGGTGGTCGTTTGAAGCGGCGCGCCGACCAGTCGGCCAGGCCGGCCAGCCAGGTGATCTTGTGGTTGCGGTGTTGCCAGCCGATCCACAGCAGGACCGCCGTGACGACGGCCCCGGCCGCCGACAACGCGACGATCTCGCTCAGGGCGGTACCCCCGCCCTCGTCGCCCGACGACTGGGCCAGCACGGACACCGCTTGCAGAGAGAACTCCATCGTCATCCCATCCCGCGTACCGGACATACCTTTGTGACTGGTCGGTAATGTTGCCAGAATTGCGGCAAGTGAAACCAGGGGTACCGGGTTTTCCGGGAACGCGGGCGTACCCTCGGTGACCGCGTCAATATGTGTGGATGACCAGTGGAAACACTGTCTTCGAGCTGCGCGTGCACGGGGTGTCGGGCACGTCGCCCCAAGCGATGCTGAGTTGTCCGGAGGAGTTCGTCGAACGGGTCTGCGGCAATGACGACGCAGCCTTCTACCGCCGCGCGGAATGGGTCGACAGGGCCGCCAACCCACGGGTGGGCACGTGGTGGCGCCGGATGGAGGCGTACTCGTGGGGAGGTCTGACCTCACGCAAGGCCACGCGTGCGCTTTGGCTGCTGTTCCTGCCGTTCAGCCTGATCAACCTGGCGCATTGGATGTTGCCTCCGGTGTCACGGCCCGGACCGGCCACGGTCGTGGTGGTGCTGCTGCGACTGCTCGCGCTGTCGTTCACCTTGACCCTGCTGCTGTCGATGGCGGTGGCGGTCCTCGACATCGCGGTGTGGCAGTGCGCGGGCACGCCGGCCTGCAGCAGCGGTTGGGGGCCGTTGGCACTGTTGGGCTCGTGGCCGATGGGCGTCCGGTTGCTCGTCGGTGCGCTGCCGCTGGTGGCGGTGATCGGCGCGCTGTGGTGGCTGGGACGGGAGGAGACCACCCGCGAGCCCGAGGCGGCGGCCCCGGTGCCGGCTGTCGCGGTGCTGGACGCTGAAGCAAAGGCGCTGCTGGACAACACACCTCCGCCCCCCGGACCTGTGGTGACCCCGACGATGCGCTCACCGCTTGCCAGAACGACGTTCTGGAACGGTGATGACGCGGTGCAGTGCATGCGCGCGTGCCACGTCACCGCCTGGGCGGCGGGCCTTGGTGCGCTGGTGCTCGCGCCGGTGGTGAACGACGAGCACACCGGCGTCGCCGGCCTGATCAACGCCATTCTCCTCGGGGTGAACGGGCTGACCTTACTGGCCGCCGTCTCCGCGACGGTGTCGTCGAACGCGACGGGGCGGGGTGGACGCCCAGCGTCGACCCGGATGTACACCGGCTTGATGCGGATGCGGTGGTTCGCGTTGGCGATGCTGGGCATCTCGTTGATCTGGACCGCGGCCCACTACCGCCGTTCCGGCGTGTCAGGCCCGTCTTCCCTTCCCGGACTGCACGATTCGATCTACGCGTTGGTGGTGGTCCAAGTCGTTCTGCTGGTGGCCGCCTTCATAGGCATCCTGCTGTCGAAGCCCGAGCTGGCGACCGAGGAGGGCTACCGACCGACGCTGAGGGGTTACACCACCGGGTTCGTGGCGCTGCTGGGTTGGCTGCTCGGCGGCACCTTCAGTGCAGGGGTGGGCCTGTGGACCGCGCAGACCCTCGGCACATGGACGTACCCGGGGGACACCGACCGGAAGTCGGACGCTCTGCTCATCGTGCCACCGGCCTACGTGTGGGCGGCGGTGGCGGCGCTGATCGTCGTGATCGTCGCACTGGCGGCGGTGATCCGGCTGGCTGTACAGGTTTTCGGCGAGGCGGCAAAGAAGAAGATCGAGTGCATCGCCGAACAGGGCGAGTTCGAGAACAACGCGCCCGATGAGGTCGTCAGGAAGATCCTCGGTGCTCGCCGGCTCGCCACGCTGACCGACCGGGCGCCTGGTCTGGTCGGAAGTCTGGTGTTGATCGCGTCCGCGTTGTTCCTGGTCGCGGCGGCGCTGCTGTTCGTGTTCAGCGTTCCGTGGGTCGAACAAGCGGTCCGCGACGAGGTCAGCGGGATCGCGGTCGGCGCCACCGTGGGTCTGGTCCTTGCGGTGATCGCGCTGGTGACCGCGGCCTTCCGTAACCGGCAGACGCGCCGGGTGGTCGCGATCCTGTGGGATGTCATCACGTTCTGGCCCCGCGCCAACCACCCGCTGACGCCACCGTCCTACGGCGGGCGGACGGTGTTCGACCTGCGGTTGCGGATGCGGGACCTGGTCGCATCGCCGCGGACGCGGGTCGTTCTGGTGGCGCACAGCCAGGGCACGGTCATCGCGGCGGCCACCCTCATGCAGTGCAGTGGTGCCGACGAGCCGTTCCCCCTGCTGACCTTCGGATCACCGCTGAGGCGGTTGTACGCCCGCAATTTTCCCGCCTACTTCGGACGCAAGTCGCTGGAAGCGCTGAGGCTCATTCACTGCCCGGATACCGCGGAGCCCGTCAAGCATCGATGGATCAACCTGTGGTCGCTCACCGATCCGATCGGCAGCTGGGTGTTCGTGACCAGACCGGCATTCGTCAGAGGCGGTGACGCCCCGACCGCGATGGGCGACGTTCCGCACGTTGTCGATTGCCGGGTGTTCGATGTCCAGCAACGGTTTCCGAGGGTGGGAGAGTTCGACGTGGACCGCGACGGTGCGGTGTGTGGACATTCGGGGTTCTGGACGCGCGCGGAGTACACCGAGGCGGTCGCGGTGCTGCAGCAGTTGGTGGCGCCCGAGCCCGAGGGGGTGCCGGTCAACGAGACGCCGCCTCCGACGCAGAAAGCGCTGTGACCGTCATTTCCTGGGGGGTCGAAGCACTTTCATGGCCATCTGCATCACGGGCGCGGGGACGCGGTCCTTCATCGCCAGGGCGGAGGCGGCGACCTGTGTGCGGGCCGGGGTGCCGCGACCGAACATGCGGTTCAACGGGCCGCCCGTCGGCTCGAGGTCGACGTGCAGCGGGGGCTTGCCGTCCGCCGCCCCGAGCGCATTGGAGATCACCATGCGCTGGATCTCGCTGGTTCCCTCGAAGATCGTGTACAGCTTGGCGTCCCGATACCACTTCTCGACGGGGTGATCCTTGACGTAGCCCCAGCCGCCCATGGTCTGGACCGCCCGCTCGGTGGCCCGCACCGCGAGCTCGCTGGCCGCCAGCTTCGACATCGAGCCCTCACCCCGTTCGAACGGGACACCGGTGGCCGCCATCCACGACGCCCGCCACGTCAGCAGCCGTGCGGCATCCAGGCCGGTGGCCAGATCGGCCAGCGGGAAGGAGATGCCCTGATTGTCGATGATCGGCGCGCCGAACGCTTCCCGCCGATTGGCGTACTCGGTGACGTATTCCAAAGCGGCCCTGGCGATCCCGAGTGCCTGCGCGGCGACCATGGGTCGGGTCTGCTCGAAGGTGCCGAGGGTGGCCGAGCCGGAGTGCCGGGCGCCTTCGATGGCTTCGCGGGCGCGCGCGAGCTTGTGGTCGAGCTTCTCCTGCCCGCCGAGCAGATGGTCTGCGGGCACCCGGACCCCGGTGAGCTTCAGCTCGGCGGTATGCGATGCGCGGCATCCGAGTTTGTCGAGCTTGCGCACCATGTCCAGGCCCGGCGTGCCGCCGGGCACGATGAACAGCGCCTGTCCTTTGTGTCCGAGTTCCTGGTCGACCACGGCGTTGACGACGTGGACGTCGGCGATGCCGCCGTTGCCGATCCACATCTTGTGCCCGTCGATGATCCAGTCTGCGTCTGCTCCCGGGCCTGCGCGGCGGGCCGTGGTGCGCAGGTTGCGGACGTCGCTTCCGCCTTCGGGTTCCGAGATCGCCAGTGCGGCGAGTTTGAGGTCGCCCGGGGTGCCGAAACATTCGGGCGCCCACTGCAACATCTGCTCGGGCGAGGCGGCCTGGCCGATCGCCGAGAGCGCCAGGGCGGGCATCACCACCGCCAGCCCGATGCCGGCGCACCCCCAGAACAGCTCTTCCATGAACATCGGCAGCGACAGGCCGGTCGGGTCGCCGATCAGGTCGCGGTAGAACAACGGACTGTAGAAGCCGCGGGCGGCCGCCTCCTCCAACACCGGCCACGGGAACTCCTGGCGCTGGTCGTAGTCGGCGGCAACCGGGCGGATCACCTCTTCGGCGAACTCGTGGGTGCGTCGGGCGAGGTCATGTTGAGCCGCGGTCGGAGTGATGTCGAACGCCACTGCTGTCCCCCTTGGTCGGCTTAAGGTGGCGAGTACCCAACGTCGGCGAGAAATCCACCGCGGAGGGAGCTGATGAAGATCGCGCCGCTGCACCTGAGGCAACGTGACACCACCACGTGCGGACCGACCGTGGCCGTCGTCGCGGGCGCGATCGTGGATCCGGCCTACCGCTTGTCGCTGACTGCGCCCGATGCCGACGTCTGGTTCGAGGCCGAACAGGGTCGCGTGCACCTGTCGGTGAACCGGGTGTGGCCCAGGGCGTTGGGCACCACGCCGGTCGGGATGGCGCGCGCGGTGACCGCCTGCTCGCGCGGGCGCGGGGTGAGCTACCGGTGGCGGTTGTGGCGTGGACGTCGCGACGGGCTGGCAGACGTGTTGTCGGCGGTGCGGTCCGGCTGGCCGGTGGCGATGCTCGTCGGCCGGTTCCTGCCCAGGCACTGGGTGTTGATCGTCAATGCTTCGGACGACGAAATGCACTGCTATGAACCGTCATCAGGCGAAGTGCGCGCGGTGTCGATCGACATGGTGCGGCAGGCCCGGATGACGGGGCTGGGCTATCGGCGGCCGTTCGGGTTCGTGCTGCCCAGTTCGCGCTAGAGCGGGCTCTCCCGGGGTGGCGCGTCCTCGGAGCGCTGCGCCGGCGGCGACCGGCACCGGGCCGTAACGAGGCCACTCGACCACCGCCGCGCCGCCGGCGGCCTACGTAGGCACGGCGCCGGCATCTTCGATGCGGCGCTTCGCCTCGCCGACCGAGATGCGCAGCCGGCGGGCCAGCACCTCGGCCCAGGGCGCTCCGGCGAACTCGACCGGCGGGGGACCGCCGACCATGTGTGCGAGCAGCTGGCGCTGCCTGGTGGCCAGCAGCTTCTCGAGCGCGTCCAGCCGGACCAGCAGGGCCCGCTGATCGGCCGGTTGCAGGGTGTGAAACGGCAGCCCGGCGACTGCCCGGTGTGCGTGATCGACCGCGTCCAACGCCGCGATCCACTCTTTCTTCGAACTCATGTTCGACATCCTAGAAGCGGGGTACGACACGTCGATACGCTGACGAGATGGCCAGAAAGCTCGCCACCGCCGACGTGGTCACACTGCCCCAACTGCTCGACTTCGTCCGGCCGCGGCACCGGATGGTGCTCACCACCTACCGCGCCGACGGGTCCCTGCAGAGCTCCCCGGTCTCCGGCGGCGTCGACGCCGAAGGGCGGATCGTCATCGCGACGTACCCGCAGCGCGCGAAGACCGCCAACCTCAGGCGCCGGCCGCGCGCGAGCGTGGTGGTGTTGTCCGATGAGTTCGACGGGCCGTATGTGCAGGTCGACGGCGATGCCGAGGTGGTGGACCTGCCCGAGGCCCTCGAGCCTCTCGTCGAATACTTCCGCTCCATCGCGGGCGAGCACCCGGACTGGGACGAGTACCGCCAAGCGATGGTTGACCAGCGCAAGTGCCTGATCAGGGAGACGCCGCGGCGGTGGGGACCCGTGGCGACCGGCGGTTTCCCGCCCGGGTAGCCCGGCCCGCACGAAGAGGTCGGACAGGACGGCCGGCCGCGACTGTGGTAGTCAGAGCTAGCGGACGGATTGCGTCTGCTAGCACGTCAAACTATAGTCTGGACACATGTCCAGGAGGGTTCGGATTCCTTGCTCCAATCGGTTCGGCCAGCTCAGGGCCGCTCTCCAGGGTCTGTGAGTTGAGTATGCGCATCGCACTGCTGTCGTATCGGAGCAAGACCCACTGTGGCGGCCAGGGTGTCTACGTCCGGCATCTGAGCCGTGGGCTGGTGGAGCTGGGCCACGACGTGGAGGTCTTCTCCGGGCAGCCCTACCCTGAGATCCTCGATCCGCGGGTGCGGCTGACAGAGGTGCCGAGCCTCGATCTCTACCGCGAGCCGGACCCGTTCCGCATTCCGCGGCCCAGCGAGATCAAGACGAGCATCGACCTCGAAGAACTGTTGACCACGTGGACGGCCGGGTTCCCCGAACCCAAGACATTCAGCATGCGCGCCGCCCGGCTGCTGGCCGATCGGCGCGACGACTTCGACGTCGTCCACGACAACCAATGCCTCGGCACCGGGCTGCTGACCATCGCGGACTCCGGAATGCCCGTGGTGGCGACCGTGCACCACCCGATCACCAGAGACCGGGTCCTCGAGGTCGCTGCGGCGAAGTGGTGGCGCAAGCCGCTGGTGCGTCGCTGGTACGGCTTCGCCGAGATGCAGAAGCAGGTGGCGCGACAGATCCCCGAGTTGGTCACCGTGTCCTCGACATCGGCGGCCGACATCGCCGAGGACTTCGCCGTCGATCCCAACCAGTTGAACGTCGTGCCCCTGGGCGTGGACACCCAGCTGTTCCAGCCGTCGGAGCACCGCGTGCGCAACCGCATCATCGCGATCGCCAGTGCCGACGTCCCTCTCAAGGGGGTCAGCCACCTGCTGCACGCGGTCGCGCGTCTGCGCGTCGAGCGCGATCTGGAGCTTCAACTCGTCGCCAAACTGGAGGCCAACGGTCCGACGGAGAAACTGATCGCCGAGTTGGGCATCTCCGACATCGTGCACATCTCCAGCGGATTGTCCGATTCCGAGCTGGCTGCTCTGCTCGCGTCGGCCGAAGTTGCCTGCATCCCTTCTCTTTACGAGGGCTTCTCACTGCCCGCAGTGGAGGCGATGGCCAGCGGGACGCCGATCGTGGCCAGCCGCGCGGGCGCGCTGCCCGAGGTCGTGGGTACCGACGGCGAGTGCGCGCGCCTGGTGACACCCGCGGACGTGACGGAGCTGACCGCAGTACTCGGCGAACTGCTCGACTCGCCGCGAGAACTGCGCCGACTCGGGGACAACGGTCGCCGGCGTGCGCTCGAGGTTTTCAGTTGGGAATCAGTGGCCGCACAGACGGTCGCGGTGTACGAGAGAGCCTGCGAAAGGGTCGCGACATGCTGACCGTGGACTTCGACCGGCTCGGTGTCGGCGCCGGTACCAAGGTGATCGACGTCGGCTGCGGCGCCGGCCGCCACACGTTCGAGGCGTTCCGGCGTGGCGCCGATGTGGTCGGATTCGACCAGAGCGTTGCGGACCTCAACGACGTCGACGAGATCCTGCAGGCGATGAAGGAGCAGGGCGAGGTGCCCGCTTCGGCCAAGGGGGAGGCCGTCAAGGGTGACGCCCTGGACCTGCCCTACGCCGACGGAACCTTCGACTGCGTCATCGCCTCCGAGATCCTCGAGCACGTCCCCGAAGACGACCGGGCGATCGCCGAGCTGGTGCGGGTGCTCAAACCCGGTGGCGCGCTGGCGATCACGGTCCCCCGCTGGCTGCCCGAGCGCATCTGCTGGGCGCTGTCGGACGAGTACCACGCCAACGAGGGCGGCCACATCCGCATCTACCGGGCCGACGAGCTGCGCGACAAGGTGCTCGCACACGGCCTGGCGCTGACCCACATCCACCACGCCCACGCGTTGCATTCGCCGTACTGGTGGCTCAAATGTGCTGTGGGGACGGAGAAGACGAACCATCCGGCCGTCGCCGCGTATCACAAGCTGCTGGTGTGGGACATGATGGGACGGCCATGGCTGACCCGGACTGCCGAGGCGGCGCTCAACCCCTTGATCGGTAAGAGCGTGGCGCTGTACTTCCGGAAGCCTGCCGCTGCTGATGCATGACATCCCCGGTGTGCCGGGTGTCTTCACGCCGGCTCAATGTCGGCAGACCGCTGAGTCGATCGCCGCGACACAGGAGTCGAGCGGCGCGATTCCGTGGTCGGTGGGCGGGCACACCGACCCGTGGGATCACATCGAGAACGCCATGGCGCTCACCGCGGCGGGACTGCTGGAGCCTGCCCGCGCGGCGTTCGAATGGTCGCGCACCCAGCAGCGCCCCGACGGCACCTGGCCGATTCAGGTGCGCAACGGCGTCATCGAGGATGCCCACAGCGACAGCAACTTCTGCGCCTACATCGCCACCGGCGTCTGGCACCACGTGCTCGTCACCGAAGACCGCTCCTTCGCCGAGACCATGTGGCCCGTGGTGGCCAAAGCCATCGACTTCGTCCTCGAGCTTCAGTTCGGAACCGGTGAAATCGCTTGGGCCCGTGGATCTTCCGGTGATGCCGACGAGGCGTTGCTCACCGGCTGTGCGAGCATCTACCACAGCATCCGCTGCGCCCTGGCGCTCGCCGACTACGTCGACGACCCGCAACCGGAATGGGAGGTCGCGGTCGGACGGCTCGGTCACGCCATCGCCCACCATCCGGATGGGTTTGTCACCAAAGACCGCTGGTCGATGGAGTGGTACTACCCGGTTCTCGGGGGAGCGCTGCGCGGGCCGAGGGCGCGGGCGCGCATCGACGAACGGTGGGACGACTTCGTGGTCCCCGGGCTGGGTATCCGATGTGTGGATGACCGACCGTGGGTGACCGGAGCCGAAACCTGTGAGCTGGTGCTGGCTCTGGATGCCATCGGGGACAAGGCGCGGGCGCACGAGCAGTTCGCGGCGATGCACCACCTGCGCGAGGATGACGGGTCGTACTGGACGGGCCTGGTGTACGCCGACGGCAAGCGCTGGCCCGTCGAGCGCACCACCTGGACGGGCGCGGCAGTGATCCTGGCCGCCGACGCGTTGTCATCCACCACGCCGGCAAGCGGAATCTTCCGCGGCTTGGATCTTCCGAAAGGCCTTGAGGGGCAATATGATTGCGAGTGCGCGACCAGCGATCGCTAGGCTGCGCCGAGCGCGCCGGCCTGCCCGGACACCCGCTCGAGCACGCGCATCGACCCGGCGGCCCGTACCTCGCGGAAGTCCCCGCAGTCGAGCGCCCGCTTGTAGATGAAGAACGGCGCCTGGCCGCCGTCGGCAGGATCGGGGAACACGTCATGGATGACGAGCACCCCGCCCACGTCGACCCATCGTGCCCAACCGTCGAAGTCCCGGTTGGCCGCTTCCTCGGTGTGCCCACCGTCGATGAACAAGAGCCGCAACGGTGTTCGCCAGCCGCGCGCCACCACCGGGGAGCGTCCGACGACGGCCACGACGTGGTCGTCGAGGCCTGCGGAATCCAGGGCGTGGCGCAGGGTCGGCAGGGTGTCGAACAGGCCGGTGACCGGATCGACCATCGACGCGTCGTGGTACTCCCAGCCCGCCTGGTGCTCCTCGGAGCCGTGGTGGTGGTCGACGGTGTAGAGCAGGCCGCCGGTCTGCTGGGCGGCAGCGCCGAGCATCACCGTCGACTTGCCGCAGTAGGTGCCGATCTCGACGCCGACACCGTCGCCCAGGTACTCCAGCGCGGTGTCGTAGAGCGCGCGGCCCTCATCGGCGGGCATGAACCCGGTGATCCGCTCGGCGAGCTCGAAAAGGGCTGCTGCGACGGGCGGCAGCGCGGTGTCGGATTGACGGCTCGCCACGGTGTCGGATTGACGGCTCGCCGTCGTGTCGGATTGACGGCTCGCCACGGTGTCGGATTGACGGCTCGCCGTCGTGTCGTCCATGGCAGTCCAACCTACCGTGCCGTCCCCTAGTGGTTCCCCGCTGGTTGTAGTAGCGTCCGGACATGTGTCCGATCCGGCTCTGGAGTCGACGCGGCGTCGTCTGACGGCCAGGCAGGCCGACACGGTGGACCGCTTGGGGCGCGCGGCTGTCGAGCTGCTCAGGCGGGACGGATTCGCCGCCCTGACCGTGCGCCGCGTCGCCGCGGAGGCCGGAGTCGGCGCCGCCACCGCCTACACCTACTTCTCGTCCAAGGAACATCTGGTTGCCGAGGTGTTCTGGCGGCGCCTGGCCGGCTCGCAGCGGGTCGACCACGGTTCCGGTGACCCGGCCTCACGGGTCGTCGAGGTGCTGGGCCACATTTCCCTGCTGGTGGCCGGCGAGCCCGAGTTCGCCGGTGCGGTGACGACGGCGCTGCTCGGCAAGGATCCCGACGTCGAAGTACTGCGGCTGCGTATCGGCCGCGACATTCGGGACCGTCTGTCCGACGCTCTCGGGCCGGACACCGATCCGGACGTCATCGACGCGCTGGAGATGCTCTATTCGGGCGCCTTGGTGCGCGCGGGAATGGGTTACACCTCGTATCCGGAGATTGCCGCGAAGCTGGAGAAAGCGGCCCGCCTGATGCTGGGTTGAGCGCTAACCGGCACTCACCAGCGCCGTGGCCGCCGCGACCGCAGGCGCGGCGATGCCGTGCACATCCCGCTCGTCCTCGACGAAAAGTGCTGTCAGTTCCCGCAACCCGCCGACCAGGATGAGCGCCACCGGCGCCGTGATCGGATCGAGCCCGGCGCGGCGAAAGCCCGGGTTGCCGGTCAGCGACACCAACAGGTCGGTCAGGTCACCCATCACCAGTCGGTGCAGCGGACGGGCGGCCGCGCCGAGCCCGGGCGCCTCCCTGATCCAGCACAACGTGATTGCGGGTCGCGCGCTGATGTGATCGATGTAGGCGCCGACGGCCTGGTCGATCTGCAGTCGCCAGTCGGCCTCGGGCTCCACCGCCGCCCCGATGCCGGCGATCAGGTCGGAGTGGTTGCGGCGCAGCATCTCGATCAGGCACTCCTCCTTGCTTGCGAACTGCTCGTAGAACGTGCGCTTGGAGGTGCGTGCGTAGCGGACGACATCGGCGACGGTGCTGTCCCGGTACCCGCGCTCGGTGATGGCCGACGCCAGTCCGTCGAGAAGGCGGTCGGCCACCGAGGGGTGGGGCCCGGCCGCCAGCGGTGTCGTCCTCACCTGCCAAACCACCCTTGCGCCTTGTGGTACCAAGCGGTACCGTACCTGAACACACGATGGTACACAGGAGTACCAGCCGATCGATCGGGAGTCCGATGAGCGAAGCAACGATAGCCGCGCACCGCTCCACCGCCGACGCTGAGTCCGCACCGCCGCGGCCGGTTCGGCTGCCACCCACCCCGCGGATACCGAAACTCCTCCAAGGCCTCGGCTTCTCGTTCTCCCGCCAGTGGACCGTCGCCCAGATCGTGCGCCGGTACGGCGATGTCTTCTCGATGACGCTGCCGGTGTTCGGACCGACCGTCATGGTCGCCGATCCGGCTCTGGCCAAACAGCTGTTCATGGCCAACACCGACGACGTGGGCAACATCCAGCCCAACCTCTCCCGTGTCCTGGGCTCGGGTTCGGTGTTCGCGCTCGACGGCGGCGACCACCGCAAGCGCCGCAAGCTGCTCACGCCCCCGTTCCACGGCAAGAGCATCAAGAACTACGAGACGATCTTCGAGGAGGAGACGCTCCGCGAAGCCGCGAATTGGCCTGAGGGACAGCCGTTCGAGACCCTCGAGCCGATGATGCGCATCACGCTCAACGCGATCCTGCGCGCGGTGTTCGGCGCCGACGGCGCGCACCTGGACGAGTTGCGCCGCATCATTCCGCCGTGGGTCACCCTCGGCTCGCGGCTGGCCGTACTGCCCACACCGCACCGCACATACGGCCGATTCAGCCCGTGGGGACGGTTGGCGGCCTACCGACGTCAGTACGACGACGTGATCGGCCGCCTCATCGACGCCGTGCAGGCCGACCCGGACTTCGACACCCGCGACGACATCCTGGCGCTGCTGCTGCGCAGCACCTACGAGGACGGCTCCACGATGTCGCGCCAGGACATCGGCGACGAACTGCTGACGCTGCTGGCCGCGGGGCATGAAACGACGGCGGCGACCCTGGGATGGGCGTTCGAGCGCATCAGCCGGCACCCCGAGGTGCTGGCCAAGCTGGTCGCCGAGGCCGAGACGGACGGCAACGAATACCGGCAGGCAACCATCCTGGAGATCCAGCGGTCCCGCACCGTCATCGACTTCGCCGGCAGGCACGTGTACGCGCCGACCTTCGAGCTCGGGGAATGGGTTATCCCGCAGGGATATTCGATCGTCGTCGCGATCGGTCAGGTACACAAGCGCGCGCAGGACTTCGACGACCCTGACCGCTTCGATCCGCAACGCTACATCGGCCAGCGGCCGCCCACATTCGCGCACATCCCGTTCGGGGGTGGAACCCGGCGCTGTGTCGGCGCCGCATTCGCCAACGTCGAGATGGACATCGTGCTACGAACAGTGCTGCGCCACTTCGTGATCGAGACGACCACCGCGCCGGGGGAGAAGATGCACTCGCGAGGCGTCGCCTACACCCCCAAGGGCGGCGGCCGCGTCGTCATGCGTCGCCGCTGATCTTGGCAGGTGCGCAGATTGGTGCGCCGAAGGGTCCCGTCGGCGTTTTAGGCTGGCCAGATGACGACGTTGCGCGTGGACCCGGCGGGTCTGTCGGCCTTCGCATCGTCGTGTTCCTTCGCGGCGGCCGTGTTGCGCGCGTCACTGGTGGACGCGGACCCGGGACCGGCGTGTCAGGCGAGCGGGTCGGTCGTCGCCGCGGCCGACGACAGGATCGCAGCCGCCGCCTCCGCGTTGGCGGCACGCGCGGAGGAGATGTCACAGGCGTTGGCTACGGCCGCGGCGGACTATCGCAACCGTGATCAGGCATCGGCGGTGCCCATCACGAAGGCCATGGGGTCGACGGACCGATGAGCGTGGCGCACGGCCTTCCGACCCTGTCGCAGATCGAGAGCTGGGAGACAGCTCACCTCGACGGGGCCGCCCGTAGGTGGACCGCCACCGCCGAGCGATGGGAATCCAGCTTCGGGCTCATCGCGGACGGCGTTCGAAGTCCCAACGGCACGCACTGGGAAGGTGACGCCCAACGCGCCGCCCAGGCACGAGCCGACAAGGACCGCGAGGGTGTGCGGATACTGGTCGATCGGTTACGCACGGCGGCACGGACCGCCGTCGACGGCGGATCCGCCATCGAGGCGGCCAAACACGAGGCGTTGACGGTAATCGCGGCGACGGACGCGATGGGTTTCGACATCGCTGAAGACCTGACCGTCTCGAGCCGCATGGGCGCCGCGCTGCGGCGCACCGACGCGGTACTGCTCGGAATCAGCGTGCGGACCGGGGCGGCTCAGCTGGCGGCGGTAGATCACGCGGTCGCCGCTGAATTAGACAGCGTCACAGCGGGCTTCGACGCGTTGAACTTCGGCGAGGGACCGGTCATCGCGCCGATCGCCACCGGCGGCGACGGGCAGTCGTTCGGCCAGTGCTTCTCGGACAATTTCAAGGACGACATCGGGGAGAACATGGTGCAGGGTGTCTTCGTGGGCGGCGCCCTCGGTGCGTTGCGCGGAGCCGTGCTGGGTGTCCTGGGTGGACCACTCGGGGTGCTGGGGGGTTCGGTCGCCGGCTTTGTCGGAGGAGCAGCCGGCGGCGCGATGATCTCGGGGCCCGCGCGAACCGCGGTCACGTCGGCGTGGGATTGCCTGTAGCCGCATGACCGTCACCCGCCGAATCCTGTTGGGATGGTTCGTCAGTGTCGTGGCCACCGCGGTGTGTTACGCGGTGTTCTTCAACGGTGAGTTCTCCGATGGTGGCGCTGTACCTCCGTGGATCATCGCGGCGGCGGCAGGGCCGGCGGCGCTGACATTGGGGTCTGTCCTGCGCTTTGCCCGCGCCGGCGCGCACTCACGGTTCGGCGATCCCGACGGCATGTACGTCCTGATGACCGCGACTGCGATCGTCAGCGAGGGGCTGACGATCGCAGCCGAAATTGCCCTCGGGGCGCCCGCGCTGTGGTTGAGCATCCCGATCGCCACCGTGGTCTACAGCGTGGGAGCTGCGATCACACTTCGGCGCGCTTAGGCAGCTTCCAGCCGGGCCGCGGGAAGTGGCAGGTGTAGCCGCTGGGGTAGCGCTCCAGATAGTCCTGGTGCTCGGGTTCGGCCTCCCAGAACTCCGGCGCCGGGCTGACTTCCGTGACCACCTTGCCGGGCCACAGGCCTGACGCGTCCACGTCGGCGATGGTGTCCAGCGCGATCCGGCGCTGCTCGTCGTCGACGTAGAAGATCTCCGACCGGTAGCTGGTGCCGACGTCGTTGCCCTGGCGGTTCTTCGTCGTGGGGTCGTGAATCTGGAAGAAGAACTCCAGCAGCGCCCGGTAGTCGGTCTGCGCCGGGTCGTAGACGATCTCGATCGCCTCGGCGTGGCCTGGATGGTTGCGGTAGGTCGGGTGGTCGTTCTGCCCGCCGGTGTAGCCCACCCGCGTGGACACGACGCCGGGCTGCTTGCGGATCAGATCCTGCATACCCCAGAAGCATCCACCCGCCAGTACGGCTCGCTTGTAGTCGCTCACGCCTGCTCCTTGTCGGTCGCTTCGAATAATCCACGGTACTGCGCGTATCCCTGTGCCTCGAGGTCGTCGAGGTGGATGAAACGCAGCGCCGCGGAGTTGATGCAGTAGCGCAGTCCGCCGCGGTCCCGCGGCCCGTCGTTGAAGACGTGCCCCAGGTGGCTGTCGCCGTGCGCGGAGCGCACCTCCGTGCGGATCATCAGATGGGAGAAGTCCCGCTTCTCGAGCACGTTCTCCTTCTCGATCGGCCGGGTGAAACTCGGCCATCCCGACCCGCTGTCGAACTTGTCCACCGACGCGAACAGCGGCTCGCCGGAGACCACGTCGACGTAGAGGCCGGGCTCGTGGTTGTCCCAGTACTCGCCGGTGAAGGGCCGCTCGGTGCCGTTGCGCTGAGTGACGTGGTACTGCTCGGGCGACAGCGCGTCCACTGCCGCGGGATTCTTGTTGTATCGCTGTGTCATGGCGCTCGTATAACCTCCTGCGCTGCGGTTTTAATCCGTTGCCATGGCTGCCGATCTCACGGCAGGAGGCCCAGTTCGCGCCCTTTGCGCACGGCGTCACGCCGGCCCGTGGCGCCCAGCTTGCCGAGAATTGCGGCGACGTGGTGGTCGACGGTACGCACCGAGAGGTAGAGGTGTCCGGCCAGTTCAGCGTTGGTCATGCCGTCACCGATGAGCTGCAACACCTCGATCTGTCTGGCTGTCAGGCCCGCGGGATTGGCGAGGGTGGACGCGCGGCGTCGGGCGGGCACGGCGGTCGCTCCGCCCGATCGCAACGCGCGGCGCACCTTGGCCGCGACTGCAGCAGCGCCGAGGTTGTCGAGCCCGTCGAGGCCGCGGCGGATCAGAACGGGGTCGCCGGAATCGACAAAGGCGAGCGCAGCCTCGTAGGGCATCGACAGCCGGTGAAACTCCTCGGCCGCCGCCGCGTAGTCGCCGTCGAGCAACAGCCGATGGGGCCCCACCGCCCGGTCCGTGCCCACGCTGCCGTCCAGCCGGTGCAGCCAGACCGCGAGATCACCGATCGCCATGTCGATACCCCCGACGGGGCAGCTGTCGATGAGTGCGCGGCACTCGTCGAGACGGTCGTCATGCCGACCTGTCAGCCACACCCGCTCGGCGATCGCCGCCGCGGGAAACAAAAGGTAGTGTTCGCCGAATCGACGAAAGACGTCCCACGCCTCGTCGATGCCGTCCTCGGCCGTACCCTCGCGTCGGAGCGAGATGAGTGTCCGAACGACGAGCGGCCAGGTGCTGACCAACCGTCCGCCCGGACTGGCGAGCACCGTTCCTGCATCGGTGGCGGCGTCGTCCCAATCGCCGACGAGCAGAGCGAGTCGGGCGCGCATCGCCAGCAGCCAGGACCGGGTGAACGGCACATCGCGTTCGACGCTCACCGGAACGCTGATGTCCAGCAGCTCTGCCGTATTCGCGTGGCGTCGCTGTTCGATGTCGATGAACGCCAGGATGGAGCAGCCGTACGCATAGAGATCGTCCGCGTGCAGATCGCTCGCAGACCCGATGCTCGACAGAATGCCGTCGTGCGCGCCGTCCTCTCCCGCGAGCCCGCCGCGGTAGCCCTCGATGATCCTCAGTCGGACGTCGAGTACGGGATCGCCGCCGTCGCACCGTCGGGCCTTGGTCAGCAGCGTCTCGGCACGTGCGAGGTCGGCCGCCGAGAGTGCGAAGTACGCCTGGGTCGCGAGTGCGTTCCCGAGTGTGACGAGTTGCTGCCGGTCTCGTTGGTCCACCTGGCCGTCGAGGGCGCTCACTGCTTGTGCGGCATGGTGTTCTGCCGCGGGAAGGTCGGCGTTGTAGGACTCGTACAGGGCCAGTGCGTGGTGGTTCTCGGCAATCGCGACGGGCTCACGGAGTTGCTCGCGAAGGCGCAGCGCCCGGCGCCGAGCCGCGATTGCCGAGTCCAGTCGGTCGGTCAGGTAGTACTCGTTGGCGAGGCGTTCGCACAGCTCCGCCTCGGTGGGCTGCGGCAACGCACCGCCTCGGGTGAGGGCGATCTGGTAGAACTCCGTAGCCTCGATATGGGCGCCCGCCCGTGCCGCGGCGGGTCCCGCCTCGGATGCGGCACGCACGATTCTCGCGCGGTCCCCCGCGCCCAACGCATGATGGGTGATAACGGATGGATCCTGTTGTGGCGCTTGGTCATATGCGGCGATCATCCGACGGTGCACCGCAACTTCGGCGCCCGGCGGAATCACACTCGCCACCGCGAGTCGGCACAGGTCGTGACGGAATGTGACGCCCCGGCCGGTCTGCCGGATGAGCTTCGCGTCGGCCAGGGTGCGCAGTGCCGACACGGACACACCGAGATCGGCGAGGAGATAGTCCGGAATCGACCCCGGCGCACACGCCAGCAGATACAGCACATCCCACTCGTCAACCCCGAGATCCACAGTGCGCGACAGGATCGCGTCCCGGACCGTGGTGGGCAGGTCACTGCCGGCGTGGTCGAGCATCTCGACGACGAAGAAGGCGTTGCCGCCCGTGATGCGGTGCAGCCCAACGGGATCGATGGGACGAGCGCCGACGAGCTTGGTAACCGCCCCGAGGCTCAGAGGCGGTAGCTCCAGCGACGTCGCCGAGGTCGAGCGGGCGACGTCACCGAGCAGTGCCCGCATCGGGTGACTGATACCGATGTCGTCGTCGCGGACCGTGCCGATCACGAGGGAATGCGTGTGCCGAATTCGGCGAAGTACGAATCGGAGCAGATCGACGACGGCCTGGTCTGCCCAGTGCAGGTCGTCGATGACAAGGACTGACGGTACTTTCCTGAGTTCCTCGAAGACCGCGGCGAAGGTCTCGTGCGGGTGATCGCTTCCGAGCAACGATCGCTGGGTTGTCTCGCCGAAGTGACCGGCCAAGTCGTGGATGGGACCCAACGGACGGGGCGTGGACAGCGGGTCGCACATCCCCCACAACACCCTGGACCCGTCGGCCCGGCACTCCAGAAAGGTCTCGACGAACGACGTCTTGCCGACGCCGGATTCGCCGGAGACGATCACCATCCCGCCACGGCCCGCCCGCGCGTCCGCAGAACGCGCCGCGAGCACTCCAAGCTCTTGCTCGCGCTCTGCGAACACCACGAACGAATAATACCGAGGGCACCGCATCTCACCAGCGGAAAC
This sequence comes from Mycolicibacterium austroafricanum, assembly GCF_000612725.1. GTDB lineage: Bacteria > Actinomycetota > Actinomycetes > Mycobacteriales > Mycobacteriaceae > Mycobacterium > Mycobacterium austroafricanum. The sequence continues at coordinate 177,374 of NZ_HG964458.1, read as the reverse complement.
GCCACTCCAGGTAGGAATCCCCACGCATAGGCAGCGACCCGGGCAGCGTGAACATGGGCATCGGGTGCCGATGTCTGCGGCAGGCAGATCGTCGAGCGTGGACCCGGTCCATCAAGCCGGGCGGGCCGTGACACCCGATAGGAGCCGAATGCCGTGAAGCGATTCATCATCGAGCGGGAGATGCCCGGCGCCGGCCAACTGACCGACGCTGAACTGAAAGAGATCTCGAACAGGTCCAACACTGCGGCAGCCTCACTCGGCGTGCCGTACCGATGGGTGAACAGCTACGTCGCCGCCGACAAGATCTACTGCGTCCACGAGGCCGACGACGAAGGTGTGATCCGCGAACACTCTCGGCGTGGCGGACTGCCGGCGAACGCGGTGTGCCTGATCACCAACGAGATCCGGCCGCAAACACCACCCGATGCGCAGGAGTGACAACCGGATGAACACCATGATGACAATGGCCCTGACCGCAGGTGTGCTCACCGCGTTCGGAACCGCCCCCTCGAGCGAAACCCATTCTGTCCCAGAGCATAAGCCGCTCTCTGCGAGCACGACGGCGACATCCGTGCCCGCTCGGCAGAGCCCCCGGACTGCGGCGACCGGCGCACCTCGGACGGTGGCTGTCGGTGCGGACACCAGTCCGGGTCGGGTGCTGCACCCAGTCGACCCGCACCCCATCTTCGACGGACTTGCGCTCGGGCCGGTCCAAGCAGGAAGCCGCCCGCACCGTCCCGAGCGCACACGATCGGTTGCCGCCGACGGGGGCGGCGAACCGACCGGCCCCGTGTCGGTTCGGCGGAACCACACGGACACACGGACCGAGGTCGGTCCGTCGAGTTCCGGGCTGTTCACCCCTACCGGGGCGTTCCTCGGCCTGATCGGACCCGGCGGCCTGCTGATCGGCAACGGTGTGGATGCCACGTCCAACTGTGTCGGGGCTGCCTGCCGCGGAGGCAACGGCGGGATCCTGTTCGGCAACGGAGGTGCCGGGGCCAACGGCGGGGCCGGAGGCAACGCGGGACTGTTCGGCGACGGCGGCCGGGGAGGCATGGGGCTGCGCGGGCAAGTGGGCGGAACCGGCGGCAACGCAGGGCTGTTCGGCACCGGAGGCGCCGGTGGAACCGGCGGCACGGACTACAACAACACCGGTGTGGGCGGCGCCGCCGGCGGAGCGGGCGGCAAGGGTGGACGCGGTGGTCTCCTGCTCGGCAACGGTGGCACGGGCGGCGCGGGGGGCGCGGGCATCGCGACAGGAACCTCCTACGGCGGAGTGGGTGGAACCGGCGGCAGCGCAGGGATTTTCGGCAAGGCAGGCGGCGGCGGTACCGGCGGCGGCGGCAACTCCAGCGGCGGCGTCGCCTACGGCGGCCGCGGCGGCGCCGGCGGCGATGCCTCTCCGGCCGGCCGGGCAGGCGACGGCGGCGCAGGTGGCGGCGCAGGCAGTGACTACGGCGCCTACGCCGGCGACGGCGGTGACGGCGGTGATGGCCGCGGGGTGGGCGGGGCCGGGATGGGCGGCAACGGCGGAAACGCCGTGGGCCAGAAGACCGCCGTGGGCGGCAACGGTGGAGACGGCGGGGACGTCGATGTCATCGGGGTCGGCGGCCGGGGCGGGAATGGCGGAATAGGCACCTCCAACAGCGGCCTCGGCGCCGGCGGCTACGGCGGCGACGGCGGAACAGGTGGCGGCCTGGCCGGCCGCGGCGGCTCAGGTGGGGCCGGGGGTTCCGGCCAGAGCACGTCGAGCACGGCCAACGGCGGTGGTGGCGGTGACGGCGGTGCGGGCGGTGCCGGCTCCTCTGGCGGGAGCGGCGGAAATGGCGGCGGCGCGGTGTCCAACTCCAACGACGGCATAGGTGGAGACGGTGGCGACGGCGGGGTGGGCGGTCGCGGAGGCAACGGCGGCACAGGTGGCGACGGTGGGGCCGGGGGCTCCACCACAGGCAACGGCTATGGCGGAGGCGGCGGTGACGGCGGCAACGCCGGTCCGGGCGGCCGAGGGGGCCGCGGCGGGGCGGGCGGCGACGGGAAGACCGTCGACGGCAGCAACGGCCGCGATGGCGCCGACGGTTAGTGCGAAGCGAGACAACGGGGCCGGCCGTTCCGGCGGCCCCGGATCACCAGAAAGGAATGAACACCATGAAGAACATCGGATCAAAAGCCGGAGCCACGACCGCGGTCATGGTTGCCCTCGGGCTGGCCGCCGGCGTCGGTCCGGCGCAGGCGGCGCCACAGCAGAGCCCTGGGGTGCACCTGTCGAGTGTGGTCGTCGACCCGGCCAACCCGGCGAACTACGTCCTCAAGATCCAGGGGACGTTCCCGATGAGTGAGGGCGACGCGCACGACAGGGTCAACCATCTCGGACCCGGTGGGGGGATGGACTACATCGTCTACGCCGATGACCCCGGTGAGAACGACCCCATGATCGGGTCGCCACACGGATACATCGGCATGCCGGGCCCGCCCGGCGGCTGGATGACGGCCTCGCCGTTCGGTATCAGGTTCCTCCGCGAGATCAGCGTGCCGCGATCGCAACTCGACGAGGACGACGGCACCGACGAGGTCTACGTCAGGGTGCGGTTCGTCCAGGGCAACGGCGCCGGAGACCTGCGCGCGAACACGGGCCCGTACTCGTGGGACTTCTGACCGGACCGGGACTAGAAAGGACGGATGCGCTCAGTTGCGGGCATCGTCCTGGCGATGCTGATGATGCTCGGGACCGGGGGCGGTCCGGCCGCCGCCCAGCCGCCGGCGCCGGTGCCGGTTCCGGAAACCCCCACGGGCACCCCGGCCGCGATGTTCGTCGACAACCCGGCCATCGTCGACGCGTACCCGACGCGACCGCAGGCATGGAGCCGCGTCATCGACGAGCGGACGGTCCGGCTGCACTTCACGACCGGAACGCCGGAGTGCTACGGCGTGTCCGCGACCGTGCAGGAGTCGTCCGACGCGGTGCTCGTCGACCTGCGGACCGGGACGCTGCCCTCGGCGCTGGACCGGGCCTGCATCGCGATCGCGCTGTTCGGCGGGCTCGATGTGCCGCTGCAGCAGCCCCTCGGCGCGCGCCGTGTGCTCAGCGTGACCTGACCGGCCTCGACAACGGCAGGTAGAACGTGTTCTATTTCCAGGTGTGACGGGCAACACTTTCACGCGGGACGAGCTCGCCGAGGCGTTCGCGGGGTTCGAGAAGACGGTCGACCGTGCAGCACAGACCCGGGACTGGGATCCCTGGGTTGACCAGTACACCGACGACATCCTCTACATCGAGCACGCCGCAGGCACGATGCGCGGCCGCGACGAGGTCCGGCCATGGATCTGGAAGACCATGGAGTCCTTCCCCGGCAGCTACATGACGTCGTTCCCGTCGCTGTGGAGCGTCATCGACGAAGCGACCGCACGCATCATCTGCGAACTCGACAACCCGATGCGCGACCCCGGTGACGGCACCATCATCAGCGCGACCAACATCTCGATCCTCACCTATGCCGGTGACGGGAAGTGGAAACGCCAGGAGGACATCTACAACCCGCTGCGGTTCGTGTCGGCGACGGTCAAGTGGTGCAGGAAGGCCGAAGAACTCGGGACGCTGCCCGACGAGGCGGCGCAGTGGATGGCGAAATTCTCTCCCGGCGGTCGGGGCGCCCTATGACGGCTCTGGTCATCGGCGCCAACGGTTACCTCGGCAGCCACGTCACCCGCCGGCTCGTCGCCGACGGCCAGGACGTGCGCGTGATGGTGCGCGAGGGCGCCAACACGATCGGCATCGACGACCTGACCGTCACGCGCTTTGTCGGAGACATCTGGGACGACGACGTGCTGCGCGAGGCGATGACCGGATGCGACGTCGTGTACTACTGCGTCGTCGACACCCGCGGCTGGCTGCGCGACCCGGCGCCGCTGTTCCGCACCAACGTCGAAGGCACCCGCAACGTCCTGAATATCGCCGTCGAACCGGCCGTGGCCGCGGGGCTGCGCAAGTTCGTCTTCACCAGCAGCTACGTCACCGTCGGGCGCAGGCGCGGGCGGGTGGCCACCGAGGCCGACGTGATCGCGGATCGCGGGCTGACCCCGTACGTCCGGTCGCGGGTACAGGCCGAGAATCTGGTCCTGGAGTACGCCCGGACCCGCGGGCTGCCCGCAGTGGCGATGTGTGTGTCGACCACCTACGGCGCCGGGGACTGGGGGCGCACCCCGCACGGGGCGATCATCGCCGGCGCGGCGTTCGGCAAGCTGCCGTTCGTGCTGGGCGGCATCGAACTGGAGGCCGTCGGGGTCGAGGACGCGGCACACGCACTGCTGCTGGCCGCGGAGAAGGGCCGGGTCGGCGAGCGTTATCTGATCTCGGAGAAGATGATCTCCAACGCCGACGTCGTGCGGATCGCCGCCGAAGCCGCCGGGGTGCCCGCACCGTCGAGGACGATGCCGCTGCCGCTGTCCTACGCGATGGCCGCGCTGGGCAGCCTCAAGGGCCGGCTCAAGGGCACCGACGAACGACTCTCGCTGGACTCGCTGCGTCTGATGCGGGCCGAGGCGCCGGTGGACTGCGGCAAGGCCAAGCGTGAATTGGGTTGGCAGCCAAGACCTGTCGAGGAGTCCATCCGCGAGGCCGCGAAGTTCTGGGTGGGTCTGCGTGCCGCGAAGCGGGCAGGCAAGGCAGCGGGCTGAACGGCACGCCGTGGCGCGTTCAGTCACTTCCCGGACGGCCGCGGCGGGACTAGCGTCGAGTTCGTGAGCGATCGACTGCGCGTCGACCTGCACGGTTCTCCGCAGACCATGTTGGCGACCCTGTACGCCAAGGCGCTCGATGCCGGCGCCCCCGACTCGGTGCTCAACGACACCTGGGCCAGAGACATCGTCGACCGGATCGACTACGACTGGTCGTCGACCACCATCACCACGCGCAACGCGCCATCGGTGACGCTGCGCTCGGCCCACTTCGATTTCTGGACGGAGCAGTTCCTCGCAGCGCACCCCCGAGCTGTGGTCGTACACCTGGGCTGCGGCCTCGACAGCCGGTTCCTTCGGGTGCAGCCCGGAGACGGCGTCGACTGGTACGACGTCGACTATCCGCAGGTGGCCGCGCTTCGGGAGCGGTTCTACCCGGTGCGACCCGGCAACCATGTGGTCGCGGCGTCGGTCACCGACCCGGCATGGCTCGCCGACATCCCCGACGACCGTCCGGCCCTCGTGATCGGGGAAGGCCTGACCATGTACCTCCGCGAGGCCGACGGCGTCGCATTGCTGCGCCGTGTCGTCGACCGCTTTCCCTCGGGCGAACTGCAATTCGACGCGTTCAATTGGCTCGGCATCAAGGCGCAGTGGAGTAACGCGGTGGTGCGTCGGTCGGGCTCCACGCTGTACTGGGCGATCAACGGGCCGGAGGACATCCTGGATTCCGTCCCGGGAACCCGTCTGCTGCAATGGGTTCCGGTCTTCGAGTCCGACGTGTTCGATCGGCTGCCCGGCGTCTACCGGTTGTTGGGCGCGGTGATGAACCGCATCCCGGCGGCGCGGACCATGTCCCAGTTCCATCGGTACGCCTTCTGAGTCAGGAGGTCTGAGCCCGCTTTCCGAACACCGGCTGGCATCCATGGCCGTCGCAGAACCTGTCCGACCACGGCCAGTGACCGTGCCTGTCGGCCCACACCACCTGCAGGGCACGGATCGGACCTTCTGCGTGATTGACCGCCCAGCACAGATGGACATCGGGGTGATCCACGTCGACGAACTCGATGAGCGGGCCTTCTTCCACCGCCAGCCGAGCGCCTGCTACCACGCGGAGACCCCGCAGGGCTCTGCGCGCGACCGAGCGCAGAAGCCATGTCGACGCCGACGGCGGCACACCTGTCACCAACAACTCGGGCAGATTCCAGTCATTCAGCCCGACCGTGTAGGCGAACGGGTGGCTTTCGTCCTCGACATACTGGACCGCCCAGCCGTGCTTGCGCGCCTTGTCCCGCAGGACCGCGAGATAGTCCTGTGGGGTTGCAGTCGGGTGTTCGCACAACCAACACATGACGCCAGCCTGCACCTCGGCACCGACATTCCCGCTGGGCTGCGACAATCTCCCGGTGCCTACCCGAGCGCCGGTGAACGGCTACGTGTCCCACTGGTTCGATGAGCTGCCCTTCAGCCGCGGACCCCTGCCGGGCAGCCGGGATGCCGACGTGTGCATCGTCGGCGCCGGATACACCGGGCTGTGGACGGCCTACTACCTCAAGCGGGCGGACCCGTCGCTGCGCATCGTCGTGCTGGAGGCACGGTTCGCCGGATTCGGCGCGTCCGGCCGCAACGGCGGCTGGCTGTCGGGCCTGGTGCCGGGCGACCGTGAGCGAATGGCGCGGCGGTACGGCCGTGACGGTGTGGTGGCCTGGCAGCGCGCCCTCAACGACGCGGTCGACGAGGTGATCGCCGTCGCCGGGCGCGAGGGCATCGACGCCGGCATCGTCAAAGGCGGAACGCTGGAGGTCGCCCGCAACGCCGCCCAGGCGTCCCGGCTGGCGGCGGCCGTCGAGGCCGAACGCCGATGGCAGGTCGACGGCATCGAGCCGCTGACCGCCGACGAGGCGACACGACGCATCCGGCTCGACGGTGTGGTCGCCGGCTATCACAATCCGCACTGCGCCCGGATCCAGCCGGCCCAGCTGGTCCGCGGGCTCGCCGACACCGTGGAGCGCCTCGGCGTCGCCGTCTACGAGCGTTCACCGGTGATCGAGATCGGCGCGGGCCGCGCGGTGACCCCGTGGGGCGCCGTGACCGCCCCCGTCGTGCTGCGCGCCACCGAGGGGTTCACCGCGGCACTCCCCGGGCTCAAGCGCCGCTGGCTGCCGATGAACAGCTCGATGATCGCGACCGATCCCGTGCCCGAACAGGTTTGGGACACCATCGGCTGGCAGGGCAGGGAAACTCTGGGGGACACGGCGCACGGCTTCTTCTACGCCCAGCGCACCGTCGACGACCGGATCGCCATCGGCGGACGCAGTGTGCCCTATCGGTTCGCATCGCGCATCGACCGGGACGGGCGGGTGCCCGAACGCACCATCGCCCACCTGACCGCGACGCTGCACTCGATCCTGCCGCAGGTGGCCGATGTCCCGATCGCGCACGGCTGGTGCGGCGTGCTGGCGGTGCCGCGGGACTGGGAGGCGACCGTCGACTTCGACAGGGAGACCGGGCTCGGGTGGGCGGGCGGCTATGTCGGTCACGGGGTGACCGCGACCAACCTGGCCGCGCGCACGCTGACCGACCTGGTGCTCGGCCGCCAGTCGCCGCTGACACGTCTGCCCTGGGTCGGGCACCGCTCGAAGAGCTGGGAGCCCGAACCGTTGCGCTGGCTGGGGGTGCGGGGGATGTATCTCGCGTACAAGGCCGCCGACTGGCACGAGGCCCGCGGCGCCAGAAGGACGTCGCCGATCGCCGTCGTCGCCGACAAGATCGCCGGCCGCCCGCACTAGGCGTTCAATGGTGGCATGACCGATCGACCTGTCCTGGAGCCCTCCCCGGCCCATCCGATCACCGTCGTGCCGACCGGCAGGCACGTCGTCGTCCGGGTGAACGGCGAGACCATCGCCGAGACCGACTCTGCTCTGACCCTGCAGGAATCCAGTTACCCTGCCGTGCAATATATTCCGATGGCAGACGTGGTCACCGAACGGCTCCGCCCGAGCGACACCGCGACGTACTGCCCGTACAAGGGCCAGGCCGGCTACTTCGACGTCGTCGCCGGTGGGCAGACCGTCGCCGACGCGATCTGGACCTACCGCGAGCCCCACCCCGCCGTCGCACAGATCGCCGGCCACGTCGCGTTCTACGCGGACAAGGCCGATGTCACCGTGCACCCCTAGGCTGAGGCGATGCGGATCTCGGCCAGCGTGGAGTTCGCCGGCCCGGTGAATCCCGGCTGGACGCTCTCCCCGCTGCGCCGCGGCCGCGGCGACCCGTGCTACCACGACGCCTCCGACGGGGCGATCTGGCGGACCAGCCTGATGCGCAGCGGGCCCGTCACGGCCCGGCTGAGCCGCAGTGCGCCCGCCACTGTCGACTGCGAAGCATGGGGGCCGGGCGCCGCCGAGTTCACCGACACCCTGCCGGGGCTGCTGGGCGCCGACGACGACGCCGCAGGGTTCGATCCGCAGGAGCCGACGGTCGCCGCCGCCCTCCGCAAGGCACCCCATCTGCGGCTGGGCCGCACCGGGCGTGTCCTGGAGGCCATCATCCCCGCAGTCCTGGAACAACGGGTGGTGGGCAAGGACGCGTTCAGGGCGTGGCGGCTGCTGGTGACCCGCTACGGTGCCCCCGCCCCCGGTCCCGCGCCGGCCCACATGCGGGTCCCGCCGACCGCCGAGGCCTGGCGTCGCATCCCGTCGTGGGAGTTCCACCGCGCCAACGTCGACCCACGGCGCGCGCGCACCGTCGTCGGCTGCGCACAACGAGCCGACGCGCTGGAGCGGCTCGTCGACCGGCCCGGCGAGGCGGCGCGGACCGCGATGATGTCGCTGCCCGGTGTCGGGATCTGGACCGCCGCGGAGACCGCACAGCGCGCCCTGGGGGATGCGGACGCGCTGTCGGTGGGCGACTACCACCTTTCCGGCGTGGTCGGGTGGACCCTGCTCGGGCATCCGATCGACGATCCGCAGATGGTCGAGCTGCTCGAACCGCTGCGACCGCACCGCCACCGGGCGGTGCGGCTGCTCGAAGTCAGCGGACTGGCGTTCAAACCGCGCTTCGGGCCGCGGCTGCCGATCCCGCATCTCGCCGATCTGTGACCTCCACGTCACAGGTGATTACCTGCCCACACACCCGGGTACACGGGGCGGGAAGTCAATCGTGCGAAGGAGCAAGTAATGACTGCGTTCACCGTTCCCGGCCTGACCGACAAGCAGGGAGCCGAAGTCGCCGAGCTGCTGCAGAAGGCGCTCAGTAGGTACAACGACCTGCACCTCACCCTCAAGCACGTGCATTGGAATGTGGTGGGGCCCAACTTCATCGGCGTCCACGAGATGATCGACCCGCAGGTGGAGCTGGTCCGCGGATACGCCGACGAGGTGGCTGAGCGGATCGCCGCCCTGGGGACTTCGCCGCTGGGCACCCCGGGCGCGATCATCAACGACCGCACCTGGGACGACTACTCGGTCGCCCGCGACACCGTCCAGGCTCACCTGGCGGCGCTGGACCTCGTGTACACCGGCGTCATCGAGGACACCCGCAAGAGCATCGAGCGTCTCGAGGAGCTCGACCTGGTCTCGCAGGACATGCTGATCGGGCACGCCGGGGAACTCGAGAAGTTCCAGTGGTTCGTCCGGGCGCACCTGGAGAACTCCGGTGGCGAGCTCGTCAACAAGGGTGCCGCCACCGAGAAGGCCGCAGCCTCGAAAGCCAAGAAGAACTCCTAGCGTCCCGACTGCCGCCGGGGAGCGTGCCGTCCCGCACCGGGTGGACGGCCGTTCCCCGGCGGCGCTCTGCGGAGGGCCGCGGGTCAGCGGTAAGCGGTCAGCCGCGCGATGATCGCGGTCCTGCCGTCGCGGCCCACAGCCTGCGCCTCGGCCACGCCGCTGCTGCGCCCGGTGTGGATCGCCGTGGCGCGGTAATGCCCCTCGCCGCCGCCGTGGAACGGCCGCAGGAAGTTCACCCGCAGCGACGCGGTCTGATAGTGCTGCGCCGCGTTGTCTCGATTGATTGCGGCGCTGCCGACCAACTCCAGCCCCATCGACGACACCCCACCGTGCACCGCGCCCACGCTGTTGTTCAGCACCGGGTCGTCATGCTGCACCAAAAGCGCTGCGTTGCCACCTGTCTCGCCGATCTCGACGGCCATCAGCTCGTCCAGCCGGGTGCCGGGAAGGGATCCGGAAGGCTTGTCCGGCCACGCCGTCAGTGTGGTGGGCACCGTGATGTAGAAGGACCTGACGGTCGCGGTGGCGATCACCTCTGCGCCGACGCTGAGCTCACAGACTCCGAGCGCGGCGGCGCGTTTGCGGCCCAGCGGCCGGGAGACGGCGACGACGTCGCGGTCCGGCGTGGACGCGATGATCTCGGCGGCTCCGGGCGCCACCTCCACGGCGAGCTCGCTGGACACCGTCCACTCCTGCGCCGCCCGGCGGGCGTGGTTGATCAGGCCACCGGCATGGTCGACCAGCATCGCCAGGGGCGCCAGGGTCGGGGCGCCGGTCAGCGGATTGACCAGGCCGCTGGCCGGGATGGAGGCCACGCAACGGTCCCGGGTCTCCTCCGACGTCTCGATTCCGAAACGGCCGAGCGGTGTGTTCAGTGGGTAGGGCACACCTGCAGCTTGACGCCGGGACCACGTTACGGATACCCCCGCGGGGTATCCGTAACGCGACAGTTACGTCCCGGCCGCCCCTGGGCGGTCGCAAAGATGTTCTCGCCCAGTGCTTTACGGAGGGGTTGCCTGGCCCGGCGGCGGAGCGGCGCATCGGCTCGGAGTTTGCCGGGGCCGGCATGCCGCCGATCCGGCCGCGGGTTGGTTTTCTAAGAATCCAGAAAGGCTTTGTGCAAAGGGTGGTGGGCCCGTCGATGCAGCGCAAAGACTGGCCTGCCGACTTTCAGCAAACTTTGCATCCGCGGCAGGAGGGAGTGTGACCCAGCACTCACCGGCCCCGCTGGAGCGCGAACGGTTTGAAAGAGTCACCGCGGCAACGTTATTCATCTGTGATGTGCGCTGGGGGTTTTTAAGGGAGCGCTCGGCGGGCGAACTAAGTTAGGTTGGGCTAAGTTGGCATGTCAGGGGCCTTTTGTCATATCGTTTTGTCCACTTATGGCGCATGGAAAAGGGCCGTCGTTCGGTGCTGCACGAAGGACCTTCCATCGCCGAACCGGTTAACACGCTCGTCCACGGTTGCCGTCCGTAACTCTCGTCGAGACGTGTGCACTTAGAGGTAGGTGGGAATGGCTCCCAGTCGTCAAGCGTCTAATCGCTCTCCGCGTGCGCAGGGGCTTTACAACCCCGCGTTCGAGCACGACGCGTGCGGCGTGGCGATGGTGGCCGACATGCACGGCCGGCGCAGCCGCGACATCGTCGACAAGGCCATCACGGCCCTGCTGAACCTCGAGCACCGCGGAGCGCAGGGCGCCGAACCCAACACCGGCGACGGTGCCGGCATCCTGCTGCAGGTACCCGATGAGTTCTTCCGCGCCGTCTGCGAGAAGGAAGGATTCGACCTTCCCGAGGCGGGCAGCTACGCCACCGGCATGGCCTTCCTGCCGCAGTCGTCCAAAGACGCCGCAATCGCCTGCGCGGCGGTCGAGAAGATCGCCGAGGCCGAAGGCCTGCAGGTACTCGGCTGGCGGGACGTGCCCACCGACGATTCCTCGCTCGGCGCTCTCGCGCGCGACGCGATGCCGACCTTCCGTCAGATCTTCCTGGCCGGCGCCTCGGGCATGGAGCTGGAACGGCGCGCGTACGTGGTGCGCAAGCGTGCCGAACACGAGCTCGGCACCAAGGGACCCGGCCAGGACGGCCCGGGTCGCGAAACCGTCTACTTCCCAAGCCTTTCCGGGCAGACGTTCGTCTACAAAGGCATGCTGACCACGCCCCAGCTCAAGGCGTTCTACCTTGACCTGCAGGACGAGCGGATGACCAGTGCGCTCGGCATCGTGCACTCGCGGTTCTCGACCAACACCTTCCCGTCCTGGCCGCTGGCCCACCCCTTCCGACGGGTCGCGCACAACGGTGAGATCAACACCGTCACCGGCAACGAGAACTGGATGCGGGCCCGCGAGGCACTGATCAAGACCGACATCTTCGGCGGTCAGGACCTGGAGAAGGTCACTCCGATCTGCACCCCCGGTGCGTCGGACACCGCGCGGTTCGACGAGGTGCTCGAGCTGCTGCATCTGGGCGGCCGCAGCCTGCCGCACGCCGTGCTGATGATGATCCCGGAGGCCTGGGAGCGGCACGAGTCGATGGACCCGGCCCGGCGGGCCTTCTACCAGTACCACGCCTCGTTGATGGAGCCCTGGGACGGCCCGGCGGCGGTGTGCTTCACCGACGGCACCGTCGTCGGCGCGGTGCTCGACCGCAACGGTCTGCGCCCGTCCCGGATCTGGGTGACCAGCGACGGCCTCGTGGTGATGGCGTCCGAAGCAGGCGTGCTCGACCTCGACCCCGGCACCGTCGTGCAGAAGATGCGTCTGCAGCCGGGCCGCATGTTCCTCGTCGACACCGCGCAGGGCCGGATCGTCTCCGATGAGGAGATCAAGGCCGAGCTGGCCGCCGGGCAGCCCTACCAGGAGTGGCTCGACGCCGGGCTCTTCCACCTCGACGAGCTGCCGCAGGGCGACTACGTGCGCATGCCCCACCACCGCGTGGTGCTGCGCCAGCAGATCTTCGGCTACACCTACGAGGAGCTCAACCTGCTGGTGGCGCCGATGGCGCGAAGCGGTGCCGAAGCGCTGGGCTCGATGGGCACCGACACCCCGATCGCGGTGCTCTCGGCGCGGCCGCGGATGCTCTTCGACTACTTCCAGCAGCTGTTCGCCCAGGTCACCAACCCGCCCCTGGACGCCATCCGCGAAGAGGTGGTCACCAGCCTGCAGGGCACCGTCGGTCCGGAAGGCGACCTGCTCAATCCCGACGCGGAGTCCTGCCGCCAGATCGTGCTGCCCAACCCGATCCTGCGCAACGCCGAGCTGTCGAAGCTGATCTGCGTCGATCCCGACCACGAGATCCGCGGCCACAAGCACGGCATGCGCGCCGCGGTCATCCGCTGCCTCTACCCGGTCAACCGCGGAGGCCGTGGCCTCAAGGAGGCCCTCGACAACGTGCGGGCCAAGGTCTCGGCGGCGATCCGCGACGGCGCACGCATCATCGTGCTGTCCGACCGCGAGTCCAATGAGCAGATGGCGCCGATCCCGTCGTTGCTGTCGGTTTCTGCCGTGCACCATCACCTGGTCCGGGACCGTACGCGCACCAAGGTCGGCCTCGTGGTCGAGGCCGGCGACGCCCGCGAGGTGCACCACATGGCCGCCCTGTGCGGCTTCGGCGCCGCCGCGATCAACCCCTATATGGCGTTCGAGTCGATCGAGGACATGGTCGACCGGGGTGTCATCTCCGGAATCAGCAGCGACCAGGCCAAGGCCAACTACGTGAAGGCCGCCGGCAAGGGCGTGCTGAAGGTGATGTCGAAGATGGGCATCTCCACGCTGGCGTCCTACACCGGCGCGCAGCTCTTCCAGGCCATCGGGATCAGCCAGGCCGTGCTCGACGAGTACTTCGCCGGGCTGTCCTGTCCGGTCGGAGGCATCGACCTCGACGACATCGCCGACGACGTCGCCACCCGGCACGCGCTGGCCTACCTGGACCGGCCGGACGAGTGGGCGCACCGTGAGCTCGAGGTCGGCGGCGAGTACCAGTGGCGCCGTGAGGGCGAGTACCACCTGTTCAACCCCGACACCGTCTTCAAGCTGCAGCACTCGACCCGCACCGGCCAGTACTCGGTCTTCAAGGAGTACACCAGCCTGGTCGACGACCAGAGTGAGCGGATGGCGTCGCTGCGCGGCCTGCTCAAGTTCCGTGAGGGCGTCCGCCCGCCGGTGCCCCTGGAGGAGGTCGAGCCGGCCAGTGAGATCGTCAAGAGGTTCTCGACAGGCGCGATGAGCTACGGCTCGATCTCCGCCGAAGCCCACGAGACCCTCGCGATCGCGATGAACCGCCTTGGCGGACGGTCGAATTCCGGTGAGGGCGGCGAATCCGTCACCCGCTTCGACCCCGACGAGAACGGCGACTGGCGGCGCAGCGCCATCAAACAGGTGGCGTCGGGCCGGTTCGGCGTCACCAGCCACTACCTCGCCAACTGCACCGACATCCAGATCAAGATGGCCCAGGGGGCGAAACCCGGTGAGGGCGGACAGCTTCCGGGCCACAAGGTGTACCCGTGGGTGGCCGAGGTGCGTCACTCCACACCGGGCGTCGGACTGATCTCCCCGCCCCCGCACCACGACATCTATTCCATCGAGGATCTCGCGCAGCTCATCCACGACCTGAAGAACGCCAACCCGCAGGCGCGTATCCACGTGAAGCTGGTGTCCGAGAACGGGGTGGGGACGGTTGCGGCCGGCGTGTCCAAAGCGCACGCCGACGTCGTGCTGATCTCCGGCCACGACGGCGGCACCGGGGCCACCCCGCTGACATCGATGAAGCACGCAGGTGCGCCGTGGGAACTCGGCCTGGCCGAAACCCAGCAGACGTTGCTGCTCAACGGTCTTCGCGACCGCATCGTCGTGCAGGTCGACGGCCAGCTCAAGACCGGCCGCGACGTGGTGGTCGCCGCGCTGCTCGGCGCCGAGGAATTCGGTTTCGCCACAGCGCCTCTGGTGGTGACCGGCTGCATCATGATGCGGGTCTGTCACCTCGACACCTGTCCCGTCGGTGTCGCCACCCAGAACCCGCTGCTGCGCCAGCGCTTCAACGGCAAGCCGGAGTTCGTGGAGAACTTCTTCATGTTCATCGCCGAAGAGGTGCGGGAACTCATGGCACAGCTCGGCTTCCGCACCGTCAACGAGATGGTCGGACAGGTCGGGGCGCTGGACACCACCCAGGCCGCCGAGCATTGGAAGGCCCACAAGCTGGACCTGGCACCCGTGCTGCACGAGCCGGAGTCGGCGTTCATGAACCAGGACCTGTACTGCAGCTCGCGTCAGGACCACGGTTTGGACAAGGCGCTCGACCAGCAGCTGATCGCGCAGTGCCGGGAAGCCCTGGACCGTGGCACGCCGGTGCGATTCTCGACCACCATCGCCAACGTCAACCGCACCGTCGGCACCATGCTCGGCCACGAGGTCACCAAGGCCTATGGCGGGCAGGGGCTTCCGGACGGCACCATCGACATCACCTTCGAGGGATCGGCCGGCAACAGCTTCGGCGCCTTCGTGCCCAAGGGTATCACGCTGCGGGTCTACGGTGACGCCAACGACTACGTCGGAAAGGGGCTGTCCGGCGGCCGGGTCGTGGTCCGGCCCTCCGATGGCGCGCCCGAAGGCTATGCGGCTGAAGGCAACATCATCGCCGGCAACGTGGTGCTGTTCGGCGCCACCAGCGGGCAGATGTTCCTGCGCGGCCAGGTGGGAGAGCGCTTCGCCGTCCGCAACTCGGGTGCGCACGCGGTCGTCGAAGGTGTCGGCGACCACGGCTGCGAGTACATGACCGGTGGACGTGTGGTGATCCTGGGCCCCACCGGACGCAACTTCGCGGCGGGCATGTCGGGCGGAATCGCCTATGTGTACGACCCGGACAACACGCTGGCCGACAATCTCAACGCCGAGATGGTCGAACTCGAGGGCATGGGCGGTATCGACTCCGACGACGCCGTATTCGTCCACGGCATCGTCCAGGAACACGTTGACGCCACCGATTCAGCGGTGGGGCAACGGATTCTGGCTGATTGGAACACTGAATTGGGCCATTTCAAGAAGGTGATGCCGCGCGACTTCAAGCGCGTGCTGCAGGCAATCGCCGAAGCGCAACAGAGCGGTGCCGACGAGAACGGCGTCGCCGAGGCGATCATGGCGGCCGCAAATGGCTGACCCGCGCGGCTTCCTCAAGCACACCCACCGCGAGACGCCGAAGCGGCGCCCGGTCGACCTGCGGTTGAAAGACTGGAAAGAGGTCTACGAAGACTTCTCCCACGACACTCTCCAGGTCCAGGCCAGCCGTTGCATGGACTGCGGTATTCCGTTCTGCCACAACGGTTGCCCGCTGGGCAACCTGATTCCCGAGTGGAACGATCTGGTGCGTACCGGGCGCTGGCACGACGCCATCGAGCGGCTGCACGCCACGAACAACTTCCCCGAATTCACCGGCCGGCTGTGCCCGGCGCCGTGCGAGGGATCGTGCGTGTTGGGCATCAATCAGGACCCGGTGACCATCAAGCAGGTCGAGGTCGAGATCATCGACAACGCGTTCGCCGAGGGCTGGGTCGTGCCGTTGCCGCCCACCAAGCTGACCGGTAAGACCGTCGCCGTCGTCGGATCCGGACCTGCAGGCCTGGCCGCAGCTCAGCAGCTGACGCGGGCCGGCCACAAGGTGACGGTGTTCGAGCGTGACGACCGCATCGGCGGCCTGCTGCGCTACGGCATCCCGGAATTCAAGATGGAGAAGCGCCACATCGACCGGCGCTTGGAGCAGATGCGCGCCGAGGGCACCGAGTTCCGTGCCGGCGTCAACGTCGGGGTGGATATCACTGCCGCACAGCTGCGTTCGGAGTTTGACGCGGTGGTGCTCGCCGGCGGCGCGACCGCGCGTCGCGACCTGCCGATCCCCGGCCGCGAGCTCGACGGTATCCACCAGGCGATGGAGTATCTGCCGTGGGCCAACCGGGTTCAGCTCGGTGACCCCGTGGTCGACGCCGACGGTCAGCCGCCGATCACCGCGAAGGGCAAGAAGGTCATCATCATCGGCGGTGGCGACACCGGAGCCGACTGCCTGGGCACCTCGCACCGGCAGGGCGCGGCGAGTGTGCACCAGTTCGAGATCATGCCCCGCCCGCCGGAGACGCGTGCCGACTCGACGCCGTGGCCCACCTATCCGTTGATGTACCGGGTCACCTCGGCACACGAAGAAGGCGGCGAGCGGGTTTACTCGGTCAACACGGAGCAGTTCGTGGGTGAGAACGGCCGTGTGACAGGGCTGCGTGGCCATGAGGTCGTGATGAAGGCCGGCAAGTTCGAGAAGGTCGACGGCACCGATTTCGAAATGGACGCCGACCTGGTGTTGCTGGCGATGGGCTTCACCGGCCCGGAGCGGGAAGGCCTGCTGACCGATCTGGGTGTCGAGTTCAACGAGCGCGGCAATGTCGCACGCGATTCGGCGTTCGCAACCTCGGTGCCGGGCGTGTTCGTGGCCGGTGACATGGGGCGTGGCCAGTCGCTGATCGTGTGGGCCATTGCCGAGGGTCGCGCGGCGGCCGCTGCGGCCGATCGGTATCTGGTGGGCCACACGGCCTTGCCCGCGCCGATCAAGCCGACCGCCGCACCGCAGCGGTAGCAGGCACCACCCTCTGCGCCGAGAGTGCGCCTGCGGTTGTGACTGCATCGATTTCGCAACCGTGAGAGCACGCTCGGTGAACGGCCCGGTTGCAGTGCGGTCTCACCGAGTCACATCAGTCACTTCAGTCACGCCAGAAACATCGGATCATTGTTCGGCGTGGCTCCGGCAGTTTGCCGGCGGGCAGGTATCTAATGACTTGGTGAGGGGGCTGGGGTAACGTGGCTCCCCGGTTCAGCTATTGCACACCGCAGGAGTAATCGCCATGTACCTCAACCCGATTACCCGGACACGGGTGGGTCGAATCGCCTGGACATTGTTCCGTCACCCGGTCAAGAGCCGTGAGTTTCCCGCCAAGGCAGAGCGGCTGATCACCGCAGCCGAGCTCACCCGCTACGGTATCTAGCGAATTCTCCACAGGCCGGATCGGCCGCGTGTGCGGCCCGTGACCCTTCGTTTGCTCAACCGTTATCGCTTCGTGATCGTCAGCGGGCTTTGCTGTCAAGCAATCCGGACGCCCTGATCTTGTCCGCCAGCGGTTCCAAAACCGCGGGGTCGTGAGGCAGCGGCAGATAGACGATCGCCAGTTCCAGCCCCTCGGCGCCGAGAGCGGCGGCCTCCTCGATCACCTTGTCGTAATCGAGGTCGGCACCCAGTCGGATGTGCGCCGACAGCGAGATCTCGCCGGGGTCGCGGCCGATGTCGGCGCAATGCCGTGCGAGCACGTCGCGCTTACGGGCGAACTCCTCGGGCGGGCCGCCGACGAAGTTCCAATGGTCGGCGTACTGCGCGGTGATCCGGAGGGTGCGCTTCTCGCCACTGCCGCCGATGCAGATCGGCGGGTGGGGTCGCTGCGGGCCCTTCGGCTCGTTGCGGGCGTCCTTGAGTTGGTAGAACTTGCCGTCGAACGTGGTGGTGTCCTGGCTCAGCAGCCCCTTGAGCACCTGGCAGGCTTCCTCGAAGCGGTCGAAACGCTCCTTGATCGAGCCCAGTTCGATGCCGTAGGCGCCGGACTCCTCCTCGTTCCAGCCGGCACCGATGCCGAGCTCAAGGCGGCCGTCGGAGACGATGTCGAGCGCGGAGGCCATGTTGGCGAGGACGGCGGGATGGCGGTAGTGGATGCCGGTGACGAGCACCCCGACACGCAGGCGCGTGGTCGCCTGCGCGAGGGCGGTCAGGGTGACCCACCCCTCCAGGCAGGGGCCGCTCGGGTCGGAGAAGATCGGGTAGAAGTGGTCGAACGTCCAGCCGGATTCGAAGACGTCGATGTCGTCGGCGGCCTGCCACACTGAGAGCATGTCCGACCAGGCGGTGTTCTGCGGGGAGGTCTTGAACGCGAATCGCACCCCATTGACTGTAGGCCGATGAGTTCTGCCTGGCCGCTCGGTCAGTACGGACATGATCGACATGACCGAGGCGTGCACTACCACCGCTGAGCTCTTGGCGCAGGTGAGCGACGATCAGCTGACCGCAGCCACGCCGTGTCGCGATATGGATCTGGGTGCGCTGATCGCTCATGTCGGTGGTCTCGCACTGGCGTTCGAGGCGGCCGCGCGCAAGGATTTCGGTCCGCTGACCGACACCCCGCCGACCATGGAAGGGGGAGTGGACGACGGCTGGCGACAGGCGTACCCGTCCCGGCTGGCCGCTCTGGCGCAGGCCTGGCGCGATCCCGCGGCGTGGCAGGGGATGTCGCGGGCCGGCGGTGTCGACTTCCCGGCCGAGCTCGGCGGCATGATCGCGTTGACCGAGGTCGTGGTGCACGGGTGGGACGTCGCGGTCTCCGCCGGTCTGCGCTACGACGTTCCGGTGGATGTGCTGAACGTCGTGCTGCCGCATGTCGCCGCGTTCGCCGAGCAGGGGCCCGTCGAGGGACTGTTCGCGGCGCCTGTGCCGGTTCCCGGGGATGCGCCGGTGCTGCACCGGGTGCTCGGGCTGACCGGGCGCGATCCTTCGTGGCCCGCCGGCTGAGTCAGTGCGGTTGTCGGTGCGCGTGCGTCCTGGCGTGC
Source organism: Mycolicibacterium austroafricanum (assembly GCF_000612725.1). Classification (GTDB taxonomy): domain Bacteria; phylum Actinomycetota; class Actinomycetes; order Mycobacteriales; family Mycobacteriaceae; genus Mycobacterium; species Mycobacterium austroafricanum. Next base: position 158,360 of record NZ_HG964458.1, on the reverse strand, counting down.
TCGATCGCCTCGTCCAGGGTGTCCACCAGATGGTTCTCGTGGCGCAGCGATTCGAAGACGCCGACGCTCGACAGCAGCGCGGAGTGCTCGGGGCGGACCCCCTTGATGATCACCGTGATGCCGCGGGCCTCCAACTCGGTGCAGATCTGCGCCAGGGTGTTCGCGCCGGTGGCGTCGAGCATGCCCAGCTGCGACATCCGGATGATCACCACCGAGGTCCGGGGATGGTCGCTGTCGATGATCGCATTCGAGATCCGTTCGGCCACACCGAAGAACATCGCGCCGTCGAGTCGCAGCAGGGCGATTTCCTCGTCGCCGGGCTGGTAGGGCGCGGGCAGTTCCTCGCGCACCACGCTGCTGCGCCGCGCCAGGCTGTGCAGCGCGAAGAACGCCGCCACCAGGATGCCGATCTCGACGGCCTCGATCAGATCGAAGCACACCGTGATGACGGCGGTGAGGACGAACGTCAGTGCGTCGGATCGGGTGGAGGTCACGATCTTGCGGATCGTCGACCACGAGATCATCCGGAACGACGTCACCATCAACACACCGGACAGCGCTGCCAACGGAATCGCCGACACCGGTCCGGTCGCCAGGTAGACGACGCCGAGCAGCACCAGTGAGTGCACGACGGCGGAGAGGCGGGTGCGCGCACCCGACCGGACGTTGACGGCGGTGCGTGCGATGGCTCCGGTGGCCGGCATGCCGCCGAAGACCCCCGAGGCGACCGACGCCAAGCCCTGCCCGACGAGTTCCCGGTCCGGGTCGTAGGGTCCTGTCGGCGCCATCGTGGCCGCCACCCGTGCCGACAGCAGCGACTCGATCGCCGCCAGCGCCGCGATGGCCAGCGCCGCGCCGAAGAGGTCACGCAGGGCGCCGACGTCGGCGTGGGGCAGCACCGGTGCAGGCAGATGCGACGGCAACTCGCCGATGGTGGCGACCGAGATGCCGAGCACAGTCACGGCCACCGTCGCGGCGATGACGGCGGCGAGCGACTCCGGGATGGCCCGGTGGATCCGCGGCAGCAGAAGCATGAGGGCCGCGACGAACGCGATCACGCCAAGGGTTTTCCCGGCCTGGCTCCAGTCGGCGTGGGTGACGACCTGCCAGGCGGCGGGCAGGGTGCGCTGCCCCGGCGGACTGGTCGCCGAGAACGCGGCGGGGACCTGCTGCAGGAAGATGATGGCGGCGATGCCGAGGGTGAATCCCTCGATGACGGGCCAGGGGATGAACGTGACCGCGCGACCCAGTCCGGTGACGCCGGCCAGGAGCACGATGAGCCCGCCGAGCAGGGTCACCAGCGCGATGCTGCCGAGGCCGTGTGAGGCGACGATGGGGGCGAGGACGACCGCCATCGCGCCGGTTGGCCCGGACACCTGGACAGCCGAGCCGCCGAACACGGCCGCGACCAGTCCGGCGACCACCGCGGTGATGAGGCCCGCGGCAGCCCCCACCCCGGAGCTGATCCCGAACGCCAGGGCCAGCGGCAGCGCGACCACGCCGACGGTGACACCGGCCAGTACGTCACGACGCCACGAGCGCGGCAGGTCGGCGTAGTCACGACGGCTGGGCAGCAGGCGGCGCACATTGCGCGCGGCGGCGGCGATCATTGCCGCTTCTCCAGCGGAGGAAGTGCCTCGAGCGACTTCAGCTGATCGCGCTGCCCCGCGAGCGTGTCGGCCAGGAACGTGCGTGCGATGACCAGCAATTCGGAGATCAACGGATGGGCGGGCTCGTAGAGGACGGCATTACCGGTGCGCCGGGCCGTCACCACATGGTGGCGCTTGAGGACGGCGAGGTGCTGCGACAGCAGCGTGGCCTCAAGACCCGTGCTGGCGAGGATGTCACTCACCGAGGTCGGTTGCCTGTTGGTGGCCAGGATCTCCAGGACGCGGATGCGCGCAGGATGGGCCAGGGCTTTGAACAGGTTGGCCTTGATCTCGTAGAGCGGCCGTTCCTGGTCGGCGGGGAAGCGATCGGACATCGCCAGAACCTAACGGATTGATGGATTGAACGATTTCTCAATCAGGTTAGCCCCGGGTGGTGTGACGGCGGCGAACAACGTGTCGAGGTTCACGTCCTCGGTGGCGACCGGTGGTCGCGTCACTCGTGCGGGGCGACCAGCGACATCAACTCGGTGCCGTCGTCGGACAGGCGGACGAGGGTCGTGTTGATCTGCCACAACTCGGCATAAGAACCGTTGTCGCCGGAAAGGGACCAGACCGTTTCGCATGTGCTCAGATCGCGGCCCTTGGCAATAAGGGGTACATCCGGGGCATCGAGAACCCTGAAGACTCCGACGGTTGCATCGGATCCTACGAAGCGAGTGCCGAAGTCGAACTCGCAGGGTTTTCCCTCTTCGCCAGTTCGGAGGTCGTAGCGCCGCTGGTGTGGCACGCCAATCTTGTCCTTGCCGTGCATGAACAGACTTGATCCGATAAGGCGCACATCGCTGTGGAACTCGATGGGAGGAATCTGGGCAATCGGAGTTCCGTTGACGCCGTACACGATTGACTCATCACGAGAGGCCACGATGGGAATGTCCGGAGACGGCAGAAAAAGTTGGGCACCCTTCTTCTCCGGCAGACCGACATTGGAGACCCGTATTCCCTTTTCGTCGAAAAAGACAATCTCCTGAGGAGAGTAGAGATTCGCGTTCGGTTCAGAGGTGAGCTCGATGGCGAAGCCTCCGGGATAGACGCGTGCGCCGAGTTGTCGCTGGCCCGGAGACGCACCCGGATCGACTACCGCACCGTCGACGAGGGAGAAGACAATCTGTCTGTCGTTTCCGCGCCCCGCGGCGGTCTGAACCCCGAACGGGGGAGGAGTTGAGCCGTCTGTCGGACGACTCATGGTGTCAACAGACCCGCTTCCTGGGACGAGCCAGGTGGTTTCCGCTCTCGCACCTACACCATGAACTCCGTTGACGTAGTCCTGGGCCACCGCATAGATGCCGACCTGCACCAGCCCGCCGGCACTCAACTGCGTCGGTCCGAAGTAGGACACCACGCCCTGATCGGTGTCGATCACCCACGCGAAGGCGCCGTCGATGGGCTTCCGGAGGTCTTCGTCGGCTCGTACGCAGAGAACAGTCCGTGGTCCGTTCATCAGGCAACGGGGCGGTATTTCGGCTACTTCAAGGGAGATTGGAGCGAACAGCGGTGTGCCTTCGCTGACATCGACTCCTGTCAGCCAGGATCGAGTCCCGGTAGTTTCGGCACTACGAGCGAGGAAATAGGCGCGGTCGCCCACGTTGCCTACGAGAGATGACGGATCAAAAACATCATCCGGTGCAGCGAAGCGACTCTCGGCGGTGTCAGCGGAGTTGGCGTTCGGCAGTCCCAGATCCGTAACCGACAGACGCCAGCCGGGTTCAGGTCGGCGCTCCATTGGCGAAGCGAGCAGCTGTTGTTTGGGCTGACGCCAGATGACCGAGCCATCCGTTGTCGTGCTCGGGGTGGCGCAGGACACGCCGAGAAGCGCACTCACAAGAAGAACTGCAGCCGAGAGTGATGGAATGGCGCGGCAGCGCACTCGTGGACCTTTCAGCACGTGTACAGATGGTCGCGGGCCGCGAAGGACTCCGCTCGCCGTTTTCGGACGGATTCTGGTGATGGAAGACCGATTTCAAACTCCAGTATCCCCCGCGTCGAGACACGGTCGTGCCCGAGCCTCGCCATGAACTCGGTGATGAGCACGTGCTGCGCGGCGCTCGCTTGGGCGCGCGCCAGAGAGGTGATCAACGCAATCTCGTCGGACAGTTCCTGCGCGGTAAACGCTGCGACGCCGGGTGACAGATCAACGCGAAGGATCCTGCCGTCGATCAGAGCAGTGGCTGAGACCGTCCCCGGGGGATTCGTCGCCGTGAACAACAACGTGGGCACTGTCTTGTCAGCGGGGCCAATGGGAGGATCTTCATCCGGGGCATGGCACGCGTCCAACGCTTCCAGTTCGGAGCGCTCTCGTTCGATTCCAACGTCGTCCGCGTCGTCCCACGATCGGCTCATAGTCCACATGCGCTGACATCGCGTCCGTTCTGGTAATCGACGTTGTCGTACAGCGCTGCCGCAGCACGCAGTCTGTCTTCCAGATCGGTGGCGATCTCATAGATCTTTGCGCCCGCGGTTGATCGAGCGCGCTCTGCCGCTGTCACAGCGAGGTGCGTGGCCAGACATGCGGCACCATGAGAGCTCAACACGGAATCGGATGCACCGCTGATTGCCTGGTTCGCAAGCGTGATTCGGCCGGACGCAGCCCCTTGCTTACCGGCAAGCCAAATGACGTGGTCGGCCAGTACCCTCAGGTTTCTGTCGCGATCGTTCACGTCGGAATCTCCTGACTCTTGTCATCGGATGTCGGCCGCGCTGTAACTCTCAGAGGTGCGGCGCCACGATTGCCGGCGCCTTGTCCTGGTAGCGACCCAGTGCGCGTGCCGGGTGCGCCGGTCGGCTGCGGTGTGGGCGAGGCGGGGGCTGCGGTCGGGTTGGTCCCCGCCCAGGGTCGTGGTGCCGACCCCTGTGGATGCGCAGTTCGAGAAGTGCTCTGAGGCGCAGGCATTGGTACCGATGAACCCCCGCCGATATAAGGAGTTGCCGCAGGTCCGTGTTGCGGAGGTTCAACGGGTGTAGGCACGGTGTAGTGCGGGTTGTCGAAGCGGCCCGGCCGCCCCGCGGCGCTTCGATCTACCTTTTCCGGTACGAACGGCCCGTCGCACGTTGGGTCATCGAGTTTTCGCTCCTGGTTGGCTGCGCCCTCATAGAGATTGAACTGATCGCGGATCTTTCCGCCCCGCTCAACGGAGTCCGCGACGAGTGTGAGTAATGCGCGCTCTGCGCTGAGGACACCGCCGGCGGCAGCGGTCGCATCGACGACAAGCTTGGCCGCGCGTCCGCCTGGAATACCGTTCATCCACGCCGTCGAGAGCGCGAACTGAAAAAGGTACTCATTGATGTCGTCGAGAGTCTTGCGGGTGCGCATGACCTGTTCGGCCTCGGCTTCGAGGAAGTCCGCAATATTCCAGTCGGCAACTTGGACACCCGAAGTTGCACGCCTGTTCTGCGTGTTCGCTCCCGCGTACTGCTCCGAGGCAGCCCCGCTCCAATGGTCGCCATGCGGAGCCGCGTCGATGAGAAGCTCCAAAGCTTCCTGCATCAGCTTGGCAGCGTTCTTGAACTCTTCTCCGTCGACCGGGTCACCGGATCCGGTGGTCAATCGCATGCCGGCGATGACACGCTGCGCAAGTTCGATCGGCGGCGAATTCGCCAGCTCCAGAATCGGATTGTCGACGAAGCGTGACGGCACCCGGCCGATGCTCACACCGAGGTCGCGGACGCCACCGAGAACGTCCCTGGCGTTGTCGACAAACTCGTAGGCGTCCCGGGTAGCCCCGGTGACATCACCGTCGAGGACGCTGCCGACGAAGTCGACACCGCTCTCCACAGTGCCCACGCTGCCCTCGACAACGTCCACGACATTGCCGACGACACCCGAGACGTCATCAAACAAGCTCACGCGAAGCCCTCCCGCTCAGCGACGCTATCACCGCTGGACAGGGGGTCATTGCACGAATTTATGCCGCGGGTTCCGGGCACACTGGAGTCATGGATCCGGTCACCGCGCTGCGTCAGATCGCGTACTACAAGGACCGCGCACGGGAGGATCCGCGCCGGGTGATGGCCTACCGCAACGCCGCCGACGTGGTCGAAGCGCTCACCGACGCCCAGCGCGAGAAGCACGGCGCCGCCAACAGCTGGCAGACGCTGCCCAAGATCGGGCCCAAGACCGCCAAGGTGATCGCGCAGGCCTGGGCCGGCCACGAACCCGCCGTCCTGGTGGAGTTGCGCGAGGCCGCGCAGGACCTCGGCGGCGGCGACATCCGGGCCGCGCTGCGCGGTGACCTGCACGTGCACTCCAACTGGTCCGACGGTTCGGCGCCCATCGAGGAGATGATGCTGGCCGCCCGCGCGATCGGGCACGAGTACTGTGCGCTGACCGACCACTCCCCGCGGCTACGGATCGCCAACGGGCTCTCCCCGGAGCGCCTGCGCGAACAACTCGACGTCATCGACGAGATCCGCGAAAAGGTCGCTCCGCTAAGGATTCTCACCGGGATCGAGGTCGACATCCTGGAAGACGGCTCGCTGGACCAGGAACCCGAACTGCTGGAGCGGCTCGATGTCGTCGTGGCCAGCGTGCACTCCAAGCTCGCGATGGATGCCGCCGCGATGACCCGGCGCATGCTCAAGGCCGTCACCAACCCGCACACCGACGTCCTCGGTCACTGCACCGGACGGCTCGTCACCGGCGGCCGCGGTATCCGACCCGAATCGAAGTTCGATGCCGAGAAGGTGTTCACCGCCTGTCGCGACGCAGGCACCGCCGTCGAGATCAACTCGCGTCCGGAACGCCGCGATCCGCCGACACGTCTGCTCAGGTTGGCGATGGACATCGGATGTGTGTTCTCGATCGACACCGACTCCCACGCGCCGGGGCAGTTGGAGTTCCTCGGCTACGGCGCCCAACGGGCCCTGGACGTCGGGCTGGAACCCGAGCGCATCGTCAACACCTGGCCCGCCGACCAACTGCTCGCCTGGACGCGCTCCGGTTAGTCTGCTCCTCGCGCAAGCGCTCGTCGGCGGTTAGTCTGCTCCTCGCGCAAGCGCTCGTCGGCGGTTAGCCGAACTCCGCTGCGAGCAGTCGCGCCGCCGCCACGCCCGTCGGCTGGCCATCCGCGCCGAGGACGTTCAGCTGGACGTGATCGGCGCCGGCGGCATGTAGCCGCGCTGCGTGATCGAGGACGTGTCGCGGGCTGCCCCACGCCACCAGCGTGTCGACGAGCCGATCGCTGATGCCGGAGATGTCGTCAGCCGAGAAGCCCTGACGCTCCAGCGATTTGCGGTACTGGGGCATCGCCGTGAGGAATCGTAGCGGTCTACGCGCGGTGACCCGCGCCGTCGCCGGGTCCTCATCCAGCACGACGTACAGACCCACCGAGAGCGTCCGATCCGCGCCGAGCACTCGCCGGACCTCGGCAGTCCGCTGCGCCGTGAACAGCATCGGCATCGCTCCGGCGAACCGGTCCCGGGCCACTGTGAGCGCTCGGGGTCCGAACGCCGCCAACAGCCTTCGGTCCTCCGGCACGGCATCGAGTGCGTCGAGATAGTCACCCAACAGCGTGAGTGCACGTGGACGGTGTGACGAGCCCAGGCCGACCATCAATCGAGCGGGTGCGTCGGCCTCGGCGCGCGCGAACAGCTCCGACACCTCGGCGGCGCTGTATCTGTCGGGCGGGATGATCGCCGATCCGACCACGGCGGTGGTCGTCGCAGCGAGTAGATCCGTCAGCCGGTCGAGCCGATCCAGTTGCCCCCCGTTGAGCCACAACGTGCCGAACCCGAGCCCTTCCACCGTCAGCGCAGCGGCCAGGTGGCTGTCGTCGTCCCGCACCTCGACGGAGAATCCGTACCGCCCCAGGCTGATTCGTGACATGACAGGACCGTATGACCTGAACCATGGTTCAGGTCAATCGCCGCTTCAGTCGGGCAGCATCGGCATCTCCAATCCGGGGTCGCGGCCCAGCAGTACGCCCCGGGTTACCGCGGCATTGCCGTAGCGCCCACGCACCTTGTCGATTGCCAGGTCGATGGTCAGCGAGTCCCCGGCTCCGTGGTCCCTACCGAACGGCAGTTCAAGCTGCTGGGCTCCCTCACGGTCGATGTTGCACACCGCGAAGCCGATGAGGGTGAGACCGCGCTCGGCGATCAGCGGCGACGCCGCCCCGACCAGGCCACGCGCGGCCGCCAGGATGGCGTCGGTGGACGCCGTCGCCCTCGGCATGGTGTGGGACCGGGTCGCCCGGGCGAAGTCGTCGAACCTCAACCGCAGCACGACGGTTCGCCCGGAACGCCCGGCCTTGCGCATCCGACGGGTGATCCGGTCGATGAGGTTGACGACGACGGCATCGACCTCGGCCGCCGACATCGTGCTGCCTGCCCGCCCGAGCGCGCGTTGCGCGCCGACCGACCGCCGACGATGCCCGGTCACGACTCGGCGGCTATCCACGTTGTGCGACAACGCGAACAGCTGCCGTCCCATCGCCCCGCCGACGAGGGATCCCAGCGTGCTCTCGCTGAGCTCCGCCACGTCGGCGACCGTCTCGATGCCGTGGACGCGCAGTTTGTCGGCGGTCTTGGCGCCCACCCCCCACAGCCGGCGCACCGGCAGCGGGTGCAGGAATGCCAGCTCCCGATCGGGCGGTACCAGGAGCAAGCCATCGGGCTTGGCCTGCTGGCTGGCGACCTTGGCGAGGAACTTGGTGCGCGCGATGCCGACGGTGATCGGCAGTCCGACCTCGTCGCGAACCCTCTCGCGTAGCCGGGCCCCGATCTGCACCGGGGTGCCCGAAACCCGCCGGAGACCGGAGACGTCGAGGAATGCCTCGTCCACCGAGAGCGGCTCGACGACCGGGGTGGTGTCGTGGAACACCTCGAACACCGCCGCGCTGGCCGCCGAGTATGCCGACATTCGTGGCGGGACGACGATCGCCTGCGGACACAGGGCACGTGCCTGACGGCCGCCCATCGTCGTGCGCACCCCGTATGCCTTCGCCTCGTAGCTGGCGGCCAGCACGACGCCGCCGCCGACGATCACCGGCCGGCCGCGCAGCGACGGGTCGTCGCGCTGCTCGACCGAGGCGTAGAACGAGTCGAGGTCGGCATGCAGGATGGCCGCGGGCTGAGCCGGCAATGAAACCGGAGCCGGCTGAGCAGGCTGAGCCGGCTGTGGAACGCGAGCGGCGGACACGAACATATGTTCGCATCATGGCCCGACAGATTCAGTCGGTCTTGCCGTAGATGCTCGTGGTCCAGATGTGCACGAGGTTGTCGAGAACCCGGTCGTCGGGAATCGCGGGTTGGTGGCCGGTGAAGGTCGCCGTCATCACCGACTCGTTCATCAGGTTCAGGGCGGTGGACAACTCGCGGGCGGGCACGGTGACGGGTGCGGCCCCGTCGGCGCGTTCGGCCTCGATCACCGCGGCGATGTGGTCGATCCAGCGCTGCATCGAACGCGACCACAACTCACGAGCCTCCGAGTTGGTGCTCTTGACCCCGACGGTGGTCGCGCACACCGCGCGATGGGCGCCGAACGTCTCGAAGAAGACGTTGATACCCCGACGCCAGATGGTGCGACGGTCGGAGGAGCGTTCGGCGATCAGCTGTGCCAGGGCGGCGTCGGCCTCGGCGATCACGCGCTCCAGCAGCGTGAGCAGCACCGCGTCCTTGGAGGCGAAATAGAAGTAGAACGTCGGCCGCGAGATCCCGGCGCCCTTGGCCAGGTCGTCGACCGAGATCTCGGCCAGCGATCGGTCTGCCAGGAGGCGCTCCGCGGTCTCGAGGATCGCCAGCTCCCGGTCATCGCCGGAGGGGCGGGCGGCGCGCCTGCCTCGCGCAGGGCGGGTGGGGCTGGTGGCTGTCACCGGACTGACTTTACACCGTGTTGAAGATCTCAACAGGGTGTTGACTCGTTCGACACCACGTTGATAGCTTGACGCCATGACCGAATTTGTCGACGTTGTGATCGTGGGTGCCGGGATCTCCGGCATCAGCGCCGCCTGGCACCTGCAGGACCGTTGTCCCGGCAAGAGTTACGTGATCCTCGAACGCCGGGATAACCTCGGCGGCACCTGGGACCTGTTCAAGTATCCGGGCATCCGGTCGGACTCCGACATGTTCACGCTCGGCTTCCGGTTCAAGCCGTGGACGTCGGACAAGGCGATCGCCGACGGGCCCGACATCATGGCCTACCTCAACGAGACGGTTGCCGAGTACGGCATCGACAAGCACATCCGCTACGGGCAGAACGTGAAGTCCGCGGACTGGTCCGACGCCGACAACCGGTGGACCGTGCGCGTCGACCGTGCCGGCGAGGAAGTCGAGATCTCCGCCCGCTACCTGATGGCCTGCAGCGGCTACTACAACTACGACGAGGGCTACTCGCCCGACTTCCCCGGATCGGAAGACTTCGAGGGCACCCTCATCCACCCGCAGCACTGGCCGGAGGATCTCGACTACGCCGGTAAGCGGATCGTTGTCATCGGCAGCGGGGCGACCGCGGTCACCCTCATTCCCGCCCTTGCCAATTCGGGGGCGGGCCACGTGACCATGCTGCAACGCTCGCCGACCTTCATCGCGGCGCTTCCCGATGTGGACCCGTTCACGGTGGCGACCAACAAGCGGCTGCCGGCCAAGGTGGCTTACGTGCTCAACCGCTGGAAGAGCATCCTGCAGCAGTCCGTCCAGTACCAGGTCGCACGCAAGTTCCCTGACTTCTTCCGCAAGCAGCTGCTGACGATGGCCAAGCACCGGCTGCCCGAGGGCTACGACGTGAACAAGCACTTCAACCCGCGCTACAACCCGTGGGATGAGCGAGTCTGCCTGGCGCCCAACGGGGATCTGTTCAAGACGATCCGCGCAGGCAAGGCCGACGTGGTCACCGACACCATCGAGCGGTTCACCAAGACCGGAATCCAGCTGGCCTCCGGCCGCCATCTGGACGCCGACATCATCGTCACCGCAACGGGTTTGAACCTGCAGCTGTTCGGCGGCGCAACGATCTCGCGCAACGGCGAGGCCATCGAACTCAACGACACGATGGCCTACAAGGGCATGTTGCTGACGGACATGCCCAACTTGGCCTTCACCATCGGCTACACGAATGCCTCGTGGACCCTGAAGGCCGACCTGGTGTCGGAGTTCTTCTGCCGCATCATCAATTACATGGACGCCAACTCCTACGACAGGGTCGAACCGCGCCACCCGGGCAGCAGCGTCGACGAGCGGCCGCTGATGGACTTCACGCCGGGTTACGTGCTGCGTGCCCTCGATTACCTGCCCAAGGCGGGCTCGCGGGCACCGTGGCGGCTCAAGCAGAACTACCTGATGGACCTGCAGTTGATCCGGCGCGGCAAGGTCGACGACGAGGCGCTCGCCTTCTCAAGGCACCCGGCCCAGGTGACGGCCTCGGCCTGATCAGCCCGCAGCGATGACGACGATCCCGTCGTCATCGCTGTAGGCGATGTCGCCGGGAGTGAACACCACGCCACCGAACTCGACGGCCTCGTCCCGGATGCCCTCGCCGGTCTTGGTGCTCTTGCGCGGGTTGGTGCCCAACGCCTTGATGCCGATGTCGAGGGTGCGCAACGTCGAGGCGTCCCGCACCGCGCCGTTGATGATCAGCCCGGACCACCCGTTGGACCGTCCCAGTTCGGCGATCACATCGCCGACCAGCGCCGTGTGTACCGAACCGTCACCGTCGATGACCAACACCCCGCCGTCGCCCGGCTCGGAGAGCACCGACTTGAGCAGTGCGTTGTCCTGGAAGCAGCGCACGGTGGTGATCGGTCCGGCGAAGTCTGTCCGCCCACCGTACTGGCGAAGCTGCAGATCGCAGCTGCGGACGTCGGGGCCGATCTCGTCGACCAGGTCAGCGGTGGGGCGCGGCGTCACTGTCACCGCGCGATTATCTCAGTCGGTGTTTCGACCGGCTCAAGTGCTTTCGGTCAGCGGTCGCTGTTGCGGCGCGCGGCCAGCAGGATGACCACCAGCGCCAGTACGCCGGCGACCAGTGCCGCCACGATCGGCAGGCGCGACGAGTCCAGGCCGGCGGGCGGCGCGGGGGGAGGTGCCGAGACCGCAGTGCTGGCGGTAGCAACCGTCGACTTCGCCTGTGCTGCAGTCTCTTCGGCGGCTGCTGCCAGACTGGCCTGCACCGGCGGCGCCTCCTTGGTGGGGGCGGCCTTGGTGGGCGCCGCTTTCTTCGCGGCGGCTTTCTTCACGGGCGCTTTCTTGGCAGGAACCTTTTTGGCTGGAACCTTTTTGGCCGGAGTCGCCTTCTTCGACGGCGCAGCCTTCCTGGCGGCGGCCTTCTTCACCGGCGGGACCGGTGGTGGCGTCGCAGGGGTTGCGGTATCGGGACTTTCGTCGGGCCGATCCGGCTCGTCCGCCATTTCGCTGCTCCTTTGAGTGTCTGCACCCGGCAGTGACCCCATCATGCCAGGTCGCTGTGAGGGTCCTCGCCGGTGTCAGCCGGTCACCGACAACACCGCGGCCGCGGCCACGGTGGCCGCCATCAAGGTCAGTTCCGTGTAGGCCCGGGTCCGCGACACCGCGGCGGTGCTGCGGTGGGTGCGGGCCGCGGGCAGCCACAGCTCACGGTTGCGCCATGCGAGCGCGATGAGCACCAGTGTCAGCGCGATCTTGAGGGACAGCACCCTGCCGTACCCCGTGGCGTACAGCGCCGCAGGGGACTCCAGCACCGTCACGCCGGCTGCGATACCGCCTGCCAGCAGCGCGGCCACACAGCCCAGTGAGAGTTGGGAGAACCGGGGCAGAACCCGCGCCCATTGCCCCCGGTGATCGACCGTCAACACCAGACCCGCCAGCGTGCCGCACCACAGCGCCGCCGCCAGTGCGTGTACCGCGATCGAGACCCCGCCCAGAACGCTGCCCGACAGGTGCCCGGTCAGCGGGTGCCCGATGACGCCGATGCAGGCGAGCCCCGCGCCGGCGATGCACGCAGGTCCGGACCTCGGCGCCACCGACGTCACCGCGCACACCGCTGCGGCGGCGAGCACGGTGAGCAGACCCGCCCGGCCCGGCGCGGTGTATGCGGCGAATTCCCACGCCTCACGCAGGCCCAGACCGGTGACCGTGGTACCCGCCGCCTCGGCGCCGGCGAGCGCGAGCCGCACCAGTTCGGCGACCACCCAGACTGCCGACGCCGACACCAGAGGTGCGGTGGCCCGACGGACGAGTTCGTCGCGGTATCGAGGTCCGTCCAGCGCAGGCACCACCGCCAGCCCGAGCGTCACGACCGCGGCGCCGTCGGCCACGGCCCTCGGCACCGCCGATGTCAGCGAGCCGGCCGGGTAGGCCAGCGCCCACGCCGCGACGCAACTCGCCACGGTGACGAGCGCACCGCCCGCCACCGCCCGCCGGTGCGTCACGACCTGCGCCGAACCGCCCACAGCGCACCGGCGGCCACGATGACCGTGGCCGCCGCCACGAACGGCCAGACGGGCAGCCCGTCCGAGGGCGCGTCTCCGGCGGGGGCGGCCGCCGTGGTCGTCGGGGGCGTCGCCGACGAGGCGGCCGGGGGCGTGGGGCCCGCCGCCAGTACGCGGTAGGACCACGCACCGGTCACGACGTGGCCGTCGGCGGAGGTGGCGCGGTAGTTCACCGTGTAATCGCCTGCCGGCCCGCCCGGCCGGACCGGCACGCTGATCACCGTGCCATCGACGATGGGGGCCCCCTCGGCCCACTGCACGCCGTCGGGGCCGATCACCGTCATCGCCGCGAACTGGGCCTGCATCGGTTCGTTGAAGGTCGCGGTCACCACCGCCGGCGGCTGCGCCAGCTCCGCGTTGTCGACGGGATCGCCGGCGATCCTGGCGGCATGGGCCCAGGCGGCAGCGGCGTAGCCGAGGGCGCCGGCGAGGAGGCCGAGGGTTGTCAGCGCGACGAGGAGGACGTGCGTGGCACGTTGTACTGCAGTCATTCGATTGTTGCTTTCTCGGTCGGTAGGAGGGTGTCGGTCAGCAGCGCGCGCCGGCCGGTGGACCTCGATACGACATCGAGCAGGCGATGAGCAGGGTCGAGCGCATGGGCTGGTCGGCGGCGGTGGCGCTGAGGCGCGACACGGACGCAAGCGGCGGGTTGGGCCGCCCGACCAGCCGTAGCACCTTCGACAGCACTCGGCACAGCCGGGCTCCGGTGTTGATCAGCAGCCCGCCGACCACGACGGCGACCGCGTGGGCAGAGACCATCGCCGCGGCCGGCGGCGCGGCGTGGGCATGCCCACCGGCGGCCAGGACGACGTGCCCGACCAGCTGTCCCGCACCCAGCAGGCACACCATCACGCGCAGATCGTCGGCGCCTGACACCGAGGCGGCCAGGCCGCCGACGACGGCCGCGACCACCAGGAGCTGCACCGTGGCCGCTCCGGCGAGAACGGCGCCGCCGCCGACGCCGTGCGCGGCGAGCGTCAGCGCGGCAGTCAGCAGGCCGGCCGCCGCACCGCGCAGAGCCGCCGTGGCCTCCGACGTGGCCTGAGACAACGGGTCAGACCACGCCCAGGCGGGCCATCAGGTCGGCGTCGATACCGTCGAGCTGCTCGGCGATCGCCGCGTGTGCGGCGCGCCGGCGCGCCGACGGCATGTTCTCGGCGGCGGCCACCGCGGCGCCCAGGTCACTCAGCCGCTCGGTGATGGCGCCGACGAACTGTTTGGTCTCGGCGTCCTTGGGCTTCTTGTCGGCGAGCAGACGCAGCGAATGCTCGGCCCCGGCGATGCGCGCCGACAGTTGCGCGCCGTGCCCGGAGAACTGGCCGAGCTGGCTCAGCGGGACACCGAGCCGGTCAGCGCGGCGCTCGTCGATCAGCCCCCGCGCTGAGATCGACGCGCGGTACACGAGCGGGACCACCACCGGGGCCAGCAAACGCGACACCGTGAGTGCCCTGCGAACTCGGGTGGGAGAGAACAGCTTGCCTTCGCGGGCCGCCTTCAGCTGCGTTTCAGCAACCTTTAGTGCGGCGCGGTCACTGGCGCGTTGCGCCTTCAGCTGCGCGTTGAGCGCACGCGCCTCCGCCTTCTGCTCGGCCTTGAACCTGCGGACCTCGTTCTTGGCCGCCAGCTTCGCCTCGAGCTTGGCCTTGGCCTTGATCGCACGGGCCTCGGCCCTGCGGGTAGCGCGGGATTTGCGTCGCTTGAACAGACTCATCCCTGCGGCCTCCCGGTCGACTCTTCGGCACGTTCCGCCGTGATGCGGCGGTGACGGTGTCCCACACTATCGTTCGCCGATGACCCCGGCGCCTCCGCGCCCCGGTCGACCGATCGGTTTGCTCTTCTCAGCAAACCGCGATTGCCCTTTGTGCGAGAATCGTCGCACATCGGGGTCGGACGGCGGCAGGTCCGTCGAAGGGTGGTGACGACGTGGGTTCGCGTGCGCGTGTCACTGCAGCGGCCTGCCTGATGGCCTCTGGCCTGCTGGTCGGAGGCTGGACCACCGCAACCGCATCGGCCGACACAGGCACCGCCGCCAACGCGGACGCGGACGCGACCGGCGGTGGAGCCGACGACCGGGCCCGGCCGGACACCGCCGCGGCGGCGGGCGGCGGCACGGACCGCGACCCGGATGTCGAGCCTGCGGACGGCGGGGCTGTCGCCGAGTCCGACGACGCGGGCGACATCACGGGCCGCGACACCGACCCCGAACCGCTGCCCGATCCCGCCGACGGCGAACCGCAGCCTTCCGAGGATGCGCCCGTGGCCGATAAAGAGCCGGAGGAGCCGCGCCCGCCCTGCTGCAAGGACGGCGACAAGGACTGCGAACCCGGATGGCCGTGGCCGTGGCCGTGGCCCGACGATCCGGACGATCGGCCCAAGCCGGATGACGGCTACGGCGAGGGCCGTCCGGAAGGGGTGCCCTCCGTCCGTCCGCTGCCTGGCGGGGTCATCCGACCGGGAATCGAGCCGCCGGTGGCGGAGCCCGAGGATCCCGGCGTGCTCGACACCGTGCCCGGAATCGGCGTCGCCGCCGGTAACGGCCCCGAGGCGCCGATCAGCGTCCCGATCCTCGTGACCGTGCCCACCGGAGGCGGCGCGTCGGCCGGACCCTCCGTGGCCGGCTCGGGCGGGGCTTCCGCCTCGCCCCGACAGATCGTCGAGTCGACCCCGCCGAGGCAGCTCTCGCCGGCCCCCGCCGGCCGCGACTTCGCCGTCCCGCCGTCGGTCAACCGCGCCGGGTACGGCGATTATCTACGCAGCGCCGGCATTTCACAGGTGGCGGCGTTGGCGGTGCCGGGTCTGGCCGGAATCCTGATTCTGACCGGAGTCGGCGGGTATGTCGGTTACCGCCAGGCCAAAGCAGGACAAGGAGTGCGCGCCAGCGGAATTGCGCGATTCATGAACTAGAACGAACTGCTCACCCGGCCGGGATGAGCAGCGCATAGTGGAATCCATCGAGAGGGGGGATTTATGTCCGCGAGCCGCAGCGTCACCCGAGCGGTCAGTGACGTGCTCGACCTCGCCCCGCGGCGGGGCGAGGTGTCGCTGCCCCGTCTGGTCGAAGCGGTCGGCGAAAGCCGCGGCCGGCCCATCGAGCTGGCGACGGCCGAACTGCCGCCCGGCGTGTGCGGCCAGTGGCGTCAGTACGTCGACCGCGACGTCTTCCTGATCCAGCAGGGTCTCCCAGCCTGGGATCGCACCCTCGCCCACGAGTTGGGGCATCTGGTGCTCGGTCACGAGGGCATCCCGGTCGTCCAGGCCGCCATGGAGAGCACGGAACTGGCCAGCTCGGAGCTGATCGGCTACATGCTCAACCAGCGCACCGGCTGTATGGGCCCCAGCGGTGAGGACGCCGAACAGGAAGCCGAGGATTTCGCCGCGCTGCTGATCTACCGGCTGGGACGGCTGCCGTCAGACCGCTCGTCGATCGTTCAGGTCCGACTCGGAGAGGCGTTTGGTTGATCGTCTGGGTGATCGCCGGTCTTCTCGGGCTGGCCACCGGCCTTCGCATCGGCTGGGCGCTGGTTAACAAGCAGTCGCTGGTCAGCACCGCGATGATCCTTGCGCTCGGCAGCCTGGGCCTGGTCGCCGCGCTCAACTGGCAGCCGCTGACCCTGTTGATCGACACCCTGCTGCGCTGGCCCAACATCTCGATCGGGCTCAGTCAGGTGGCGCTGGTCGCGTGCGCGGCGGGCAGTTGCGTGATGATCACCACGGTCTCGTCGAGTCGTGCGCCGGCGACCGCCAGGCGGATCGCGGTCGCGCAGTACGGCGTGGCCGCCGTGATCGCGGCCGTCAGCCTTGCCGTGTTCCTGTCGGCAGGCCAGCAGCCGGAGATGTCGCCCGAGGAGTACCTCAGACGCAACCTGGGCTCTGGCGGCAACGCCCTGCCGTGGCTGCTCCCGCTTCTCTACGTACTGATGGCGCTGAGTCTGGTCGTGTGGGCCGGGCTGCGCCACTCGAATCGGACCCGGCGCGGGCGGGCGCTCTTCGTCTTCACGGTCGGCATCGTGCTGATCGTGTTGGCGTCGGCGTTCTTCCTGCTGCGAGCGGCGGGGACCACCGGCCCAGTCGGTGTGGGTGCCGCGGCGACGCTGCTCGGCTGCGCGATGCTGATCGTGGCGGCCGGCTCGCTGCTGCCGAGCCTGGAGGACTGGTTCGGGGCGCATCGGGAGCTGCGCACGATCCAGCCCATTCTGGACGAGCTCGGCCATCGACACCCCGACGTGGGCATCGGTGTCCGGCCGCGCGGGCCGCTGGCCTTCCGCGTGGCCGAGCGGATGTCGTTGATCTCCGACGCCCTGTTTCTGGAGGCCACCACCGCCGACGGTGCGCTGCGGCCCGTCGACAGCAGCGGCGCCGACGTGACCGACCTCGAGGATCTGATCACGCGAGAGGACCTGGAGGCACCTGACGTGCCACCGGCTGAACAGGCACGCGCCGTGGCCGAGTGGATCTTCGCCGGCCGGGGTGGCGCCGCGGGGGATGGACGGGCGAAGTTCCCGGGGCTGGCATGGCTGCGCCAGCCGAGCACGTTCTCAGACCGTGAGTGGATTCTGGAGATCGCTCGCCAGTATCGAACGCTGACCGCGGATGCCGTCCACGCCGTCCCAGAACGCGCCGGCCAGGGTGCGGTTGCCGACTAAGGCGCCGGCCATGACAACAGGCTAATCAGGTCAGTCGTCGAGGTTCTCGCGACGCCGCAGCTCATCGACCTTCTGGACGATGTCCTGCTTGGCTTCCGCGGACAACCCGACAGTCCGTGCCGCAATTCTGCGAACCCCTTCGTCGCGCATCCCGGCGAGCAGCGTGAGCTCCTTGTCGAGCTTCTCGTAGTACTCGTCGTCGGTGAAGTACGCGGGCTTGATCCGGAAGAAGTTGGCAAGCGCCGCCATCGTTGCCACCGAGGGATTGGTTCGGTTGCCGGAACGCAGCTGCGACAGGTACGGCGCGGACATGGTGACGCCCTCCGCTTTGAGTGCTGCGATCACCTCAGCCGAGGTGTGCGGCCCACGTCCGGGCGGGTAAACCGTGTCAAACAATCGGTTGAGGCGGGCGGCAAACGTGTTGCTCATCGGGTTGACCTCCACATACAGGCGAGCGGGTTCATAGGGCGGCGTATTTGCTGATCATCGTAGCGACAGTTGTGGTCCCAACCAAGTGCAAACCGAGTAAAAGTCAACTCGGCCCGCAATGTGATGCGCCGCTACTGGTGTGAACGGCGCCGATATTCACACCTTGTGCTGCCACAGTACGGTGCGGTTAAGCAAATAATAACGGCTCCGTAGCCAGCATACTCGCGCCCCTTTGGCAGCTCTGGTCACAGGAGTTTCATCCTTTACCGCCGGCAACCGTCAACTCTTTGCATTGGCAAGCCAATTTTCGTTTGCTGAGGGGCCCGGGGCCCGATAGTGCCGGCGCCGTCCCCGGCCGACTTCTCGCCAAGTGGCACGGCAAACTCCGGGACTCCACGGACAGCGGGCCGCTGGTAAAGCTGTCAGTAGCCAGTGGCAAGCCGGGAGCGGGGCGGCTGTGCGCCTGCTGTCAAGACGGTCACAGAACTGCTGTGAGGGCCGCTACGCGGCCAGCAGCATCGCGAGAATCGCGGTGTCGGGATGGCTGATCGGATCGACCCCCACACGGCTGACCATCGACGTCACGGTGCCGTCCGACTCCGCCTCGACCCACGCGGCCCGATGCTCAAGCCCGAGGTGGGGCAGCCCGGGCAGCAGGACGCATCCGGAGGCTGCGCCGGCGCATTCGGGGAGTGACGGCGTGGTCTCGGACGGCGGGTGCAGCATCATCAAGGCGGGAGGTTGGCGGTCGGCGAAATGCCCCGGCGGCACGGCGGCATCACCGACCACCGTGCCTTCGGCGAGCACCAGGCCGACGGTGCCCGGCTCGGGCTCGTCGGGGAGCTCTTCGCGGGCACCGAAAATGGTTGTGGTGGAGAGCAGCCCGGGCATCGACGCGACGCGGACCGCCACCATGAGCAGTTGCGCCCACTCCTTGGTGGAATCTGGCCAGCGGCCGGAGACGACGAACCCCTTGAGAGATCCGCGTGAGTGAAAAGGGGCGATCTCGATCGCCCGCCCGGACCCGAAATCCATTTCGCCTCCTGGCATCCAGACCAATGCCCGACACGCCCCTGGGTCGATCCGCCCAGAATGCGGCAGACAGCCGTTGGCACGCAAGTGGACACGACTGCCAGGTCACGAAAAAGCCCGGCTCGGTCAGTGACCGAGCCGGGCGACGTTGGTAGGTGAGGCGGCCGTCAGGCAGGCGGGTAGACGCCCATCTGCTTGCCCTTGTCGGTCTGCCAGAAGATGTCGGAGATCTCGTCGATCGTCTTGAGCAGCTTCTCGGCCACGGCCGGGTCCAGCGACTTCTTCACGTCGCCCGCGCCGTGCACGCCGTCCCAGAACAACTGGTGCAGGTTCGGGAACTGCTCGAAGTGGTCCTTGGTGAAGAAGTCGGCCCACAGCACCATCAGGTGATGCTTGACCTCTTCGGCCTGGCGCTCCTTGATGATGATGGCGCGGGTCTTGAAATGCTCGTCGTCGGAGTCGTGGTACTTCTGAATCGTCTTGAGGCAGGACAGTGCCTCGATCTTGGCCTGCGCGGGGTCGTAGACGCCGCAGTACAGATCGCAGTGGGCGTGGGCGGGAGTTGCGTTGGCGAACAGTCGATGCAGCATGGCCCTAACTTACCCTTAGCCTCGATCCGTGGATCGACCCTGTTGAGGTTCTTGTGGCTGGTTCTTGTCGTGCGCCCAGATCGTGGGCAGCCTGTAGCTGCTGGTCTGCCCAGCTTTTCCTGTGATGTTCTTGTCGAGGCCTGTGGGCCGGTGGTCAGTGGGTCGCAGCAGTTGGCGGGCTGTGACCGATGGTGTTGCGCCACAATGTGAGCCACTGCTGGGCCCACGGCCAGTGGGTGGGTAGGTGCAGGATTGCTCGGCGTTGCGGCCGAGCCAGTCGGGCCGGGATGTTGACGAACTTGCGGCGCAGTGTGGCTCCTCGCGCGACCGCATGGACACCTCCGGCGAGCACCCCGACGGCGCGCAGCAGGTTATAGGCGATCGCAGCACACAGGATCCAGGCCGAGTTCGCGCCGAACCGCCCCGAGGGCATGTGCGCCAAAGGTCCGTCGATCAGGTCGGCGAACACGGTTTCGATGATGGCGTGGCGGCGATGGGTGATGTCAGAGGCGTCGACGGGTTCGTCGGAGTCGGTGAAGAACGGGTGGTACCGCCACACCGGAAACAGCGCATCGAGGAACCGGGCGTCTTTGACCCGGCGCACGATCAACCGTGCAGTGACCGGGGTCTTGGTGGAACTGAAAGCGGTGTATGTGGTTTCGGCGACTTCGGCATCGGAGATCCAGGCGCCGGTGTCGGGGTCGCGGACCGCGCCGGGATATTTGACCGGAACCCAGGCGCTCTCGGAAATGGACTCGATGGCTGCAGCGACGGCGGCGGTCTTGGTCAGCACCAGCGAGAACCGGGCTCCGGCGCGACGGCAGGCGGCCACCACGGCGCTGTTGCCGTAGGCCGAGTCACCACGCACCAGGATCTGCCCGGTGACACCGCTGGCGCGGGCGGTGGCGACCGCTTGGGCGATCATCCGGGCGGCGCCTTTGCCGGAGTTGGTCTTGCCCGCCCGTAGCCGGGCTCCGGTGATCACCGGAGCTGCTGTCTCGGTGCTGATGGTGGTGACCAACGGGGACAGACCCTTGCGCAGGATCTGCTTGCCGGCGATCTTGGTGTGCCCGTAAGAGGCGCCTTGCTTGGCGCGGCCGTAGACCGGGCGCAGCAGCGAGTCGATATCGACAAACGCCCGCTCATCGCTGCCCGGCAGCAGTTGGACGCGCTCACACAGCCCGGCCAGATGCTCTCGTAGAACCGATTCGAGTTGGCGGGCGTGTCCGAAGGTGAACTCCCGCAACAGTGTCCCGATGGTCGAGGGAGCGTACACACCGTCGAACAGTGTCTTCATCCCACCGCTACGCACGAGGTCGAGGTCATCAATGCAGTCCGCGCCGGCGCACATCCCCGCGACCACGGTCGTCAGCTTCGGTGCCGGGTTGGCCGATCCGGACTTGATCCGCGGCTCGGTAATGCGCACCTTGGCGGCCAACAGCTGTGCCAACCCCGTCTGGGCGGCCAACGTCATCACCGGGACCAGTCCTGCGCACGACACGAGATGGTCATCATCGAAGACCGCCGACGACGCGGCGAACTTATGGGACACTTGCACCGGAAGTGCCTTTCGGAGTTGTGTCGATAAGTGCGTAGAGAACACTCATCATCACAGCTCAGAGGGCACTTTCCTCGTTACGACACCCGATGACCAGCTGATTCATCGGTGGATCGAGGCTTAGGCGATGCGCGGAAACCATGGGCCACGGGCGCCGCGGTTCCGGTGGCCGTTACGGCGTTTCGTGGTCGTCGAGGACTCGATGCGTCCGACGCTGGAGCCCGGTGACGGCCTGCTGGCGCTGCGCGGTGGCACGCCAAAACGAGGGCAGCTCAGGGTGTTTCCCGATCCGACACGTGCGTCGCGGTATCTCGTGAAGCGGGTGGGTGGGGTGCGTGGCGGAGAGGCCGTGATGTTCGAGGCGTTGTCCGACAACGCCGATGCGCCGGGAGTGACCGACTCGCGGGTGTTCGGCTGGGTGCCCGCGACGCGTTCCTACCGGGTGGTTTGGACGGTCCGGAAGGGCTGAGCCGTGCCGGGTCAGTACAGGATGATCAGCGCGAGGACGCCGAGAAGGACGAGTGCGATGAGCCCCGCGCGCAGACAGGCCATCAGCTGACTGCGGGTGTACACGCGCGCAGAGGTCTGCCACTCAGACGGCGGAAAGGCCGACCCAGAGCCCATCGAAGACGCCATCAGATGCTCCTCACCTGCACGCTGCTTACCTCCCCCAGCTCACGGTTCCAGTGACATCAGTCACAACTACACTCGTGTGACGGCGATCATAGCGCTTGGTGTGCGCTGCCGGAAATCGAGTCCGGACGACGTCCCTCCAACGCCGAATTACTTAGCAGTGCGAGGCATTTCGCTCGCAGCGATGCGGGCCTGTTGATCGTCACCGGAACGCCGGCGAGGTTATCCACAGGAAGACCGCCCGACGGCGCGGACTGGCTAGGTCATGGCCGCTCGGAGCCCCTCCGGATCCTGTGCATGAACCTGTGGAAACTGTGGATAGCCGCCCCCGGTCGGCGATATTGCTGCACCCCGATCCCGGCCGGCCGGGCAGGGGCGTGTCAGCATGGGGACATGGATGACACCGACGTGCCGCAGGCCTCGATCGGCGACGTTCCGGTCGACTTCGACGAAACCGTGGTCCTGCTGGACGTGCGCGAGGACGACGAGTGGCAGCGCGGCCACGCACCGGGCGCCCAGCACATCCCGATGGGTGACGTGCCCGCGCGTCTTGCCGAGATCGACACCGAGGCCCAACTCTTCGTGGTCTGTCATGCAGGCGGCCGCTCCCAGCGGGTTGCGCAATATCTGGCACGCAACGGCTACGACCCGATCAATGTCGCCGGGGGCATGTTGGCCTGGGCCGGCGCCGGGCGCCCAGTGGTGACCGACGGCGGGGACTCGGGCGCGATCTGACCTACGCTGTCCTGGTGAGGCTGGTCCGATGATCCAAGTGTGTTCCCAGTGCGGGACGCGGTGGAACGTGCGCGACCGTCAGCGGGTGTGGTGCCCGCGCTGTCGCGGCACGCTGCTCGCGCCGTCGGGCCACGCTGCCGGCCACGGGTGGGACCCGCGGCAGGCTTCCCCGCAGGACGCGCGGCGCCAGGGGGCACGTCTGCCGTCCGGATACCGCTGGGTCGCCGTGCGTCCCGGTGCGCCGCCGCGCCCGCCGCGCCGCCGCCGGGACCTCGGCCCGACCCCGCGCTATCTGAGCATTCCGCGGTGGGGCCTGGTCGAACGTTTCGACGTCCCGGTCGAAGACGCCGCGCAGCGCAAGGGCCCGTCGGTCAACGCGGTGCAGATGACGCTGGTGGCCACGATGGCGGTGCTGGGCGCCGCGGCGTTCGTCCACGTGGTGCGCTACGTGTTGTTGATCGTCAACCGCTCGGTGCTGCTGAACCCGTGGATCGCCGGGGCGGCCACCTGGGGCGGTGTCGCCGTGAGCGTCGTCGCGGTGTTCCTCACCGTCGCTAGCCTCGTGGTACTGACCAACTGGCTGATCGCACGCCGGTCCGCCGCCTTCGCCCACCAGGGTCACCGGGATCCGCGGTCGGCATGGGTGCTGCGGCTGGGGTGTCTGACCCCGTTCGTCAACTTGTTCTGGGCGCCGGTGTACGTGATGGAGCTCGCCGACGCCGAAGGGCGGCAGCGCTGGCTGCACCGGCCGATCGTGGTGTGGTGGCTGTTCTGGGTCGCCAGCACGACGGTGTCGACGTTCGCATTCGCGACCAGCTTCACCGCGGACGCGCAGGGCATCGCCGACAACACGGTGACCACGATCGTTGCGTACCTGTTCGCGGCCGCGGCGCTGCTGTCGGCGCTGCGGGTATTCCTCGGTTTCGAGCGTCAGCCGGTGCAGCGGCCGTCCCGGCGGTGGGTGACGGTACGGGTCGATGCCGGCGAATCGGATGACGCCGAACCCGCGCGTGCAGTTGAGAGCAACGGGGAGAACCCGGCAGCATAGCGGTATGAGCTCCGGCGAGACGTTCGGCGGCCACCCCTTCGTGGTGGCCCACCGAGGTGCCTCGGCTGACCGTCCGGAGCACACCCTGGCCGCCTACGAACTCGCCCTCGGCGAGGGCGCCGACGCCGTGGAGTGCGATGTCCGACTGACCCGCGACGGTCATCTGGTGTGTGTGCACGACCGCCGGCTGGACCGCACGTCTACGGGCAGCGGCCTGGTGAGCGAGATGACGCTGGCCCAGCTGCGGGACTTCGACTTCGGGTCGTGGCATCCGAGCTGGCGGGCCGACGGAAGCCACGGCGACACCGGCCTGCTGACCCTGGACGACCTCGTCAGGCTGGTCCTGGACTGGAACCGGCCGGTCAAGATGTTCATCGAGACCAAGCATCCGGTGCGCTACGGCGCATTGGTGGAGAGCAAGGTGCTCGCCCTTTTGCATCGGTACGGCATCGCCTCGCCGGCTTCGGCCGATCTGTCGCGCGCGGTGGTGATGTCCTTCTCCGCCGCCGCGGTGTGGCGTATCCGGCGCGCGGCCCCGCTGCTTCCGACCGTGCTGCTCGGCGAGACATCGCGCTACCTCGGGGGCAGCGCGGCCACCACGGTAGGTGCCACCGCAGTGGGGCCGTCGATCGCAACCCTGCGCGAGCACCCCGAACTGGTGGACCGGGCCGCCGCGCAGGGTCGCGCGCTGTACTGCTGGACCGTCGACCACTACGAGGATGTCGAGTACTGCCGTGACCTGGGCGTGGCGTGGATCGCCACGAACCACCCAGGCCGCACCAAGGGCTGGCTGCAGGACGGTCTGACGGGCGCGGGGCGCGACTAAGACCAGATGGCCGCTAGAGCGCGCCGCCCGCGGCCCTGGGCGCCGACGGATCCGCCGCGCCCGGGGTGATCTCGCGTGCCACGTAGTCCTCGAGCTGGAACAGGTCGGCGCCCGCCCGATCGGCGATACGCACCAGCGTCGTCATCAAGGCGACCTCTTCGACCTGCTCCTTGAGGAACCACTGCATGAACTGCTCGCCGAGGTAGTCACCCTCGTCACGGGCCGTGCCGGCCAGCCGGCTGATCTGCTCGGTGACCGCACGCTCCAGGTCGAGCGCAAGGGCGATGGCCTCGCGCGGGGTCTCGAAGGTGTTGCGGACCGGGTCGACCGCCGGGATCTCGGCCGGCACGCCACGGTCGATCAGGTACTGCACCAGCATCATGGCGTGGTTGCGTTCCTCGACCGACTGGCGATAGAAGAACTTGGCCAGCTGGGGCAGGTCGGAGCTGTCGAAGTGCACCGCGATGGCGAGATACTGCTGCGACGCGCCGAGTTCGCTGCGCACCTGTTCGTTGAGAAGGCTGTGGAACTTGGTGTCGACCGCATCGAGAGCGCCGGGAGAAGTCATTTCTCCAAGATAGACCAGGTCAGGTTGCATATTCATCCAAGGTGAACCTTACTTCGGCAAGGGTTGGCCAGCTTTGCCTAAGTTAGGTCAGCCAGTGTGATGCGCTGAACAATGTTTGCTGCGATCAGGGGTTGGCCGCGTCGAGGACGTCCTGTGGCACCGGTGTGTCCGACGCCAGCGCGCCGAACAGACGTTGGGCGGCCTCGCTGTCCCACACCACGATGGAGCCCGACCCGTTCTCGGTGAACTCGCCGATCGGGACGGTGACGTTGACGATGTCGCCGCGCAGCGCCCACGCCAGGCGCGCCAGGTCCCAGATGTGGTCGCCGTCGTTGACGGTGACGGTGTCGGCCGCCGCGCGGGCCATCGGATACCACTTCAGCGGGTTGAGCAGCACCGTGGGGCTGGCCGCACGGTCAACCAGAGCCGACATGAACTGTCGCTGGTTGGCCATCCGGTCCAGGTCGGCCCGCGCGGTCGCGCGGGAGCGGACGTAGCCCAGTGCCGTCCGCCCGTCGAGGCGCTGGCATCCGGCGGGCAGGTCGATACCGGCCAGCGGGTCGCTGATCGGTGCCTCCGGACACATCGTCACGCCGCCGACCGCGTCGACGAGTTCGGCGAATCCGCCGAATCCGATTTCGGCGTAGTGGTCGATACGCAGACCGGTCGCCAGCTCGACCGTTCGGGCCAGCAGGCGGGGGCCGCCGACGGAGAATGCCGCATTGATCTTGTCGCTGCCGTACTCGGGGATCGACACGTAGGAGTCGCGGGGGATGGACACCATGGTGGCCGGCGTCGCAGAGCCCAGCCCGGGCAGGTGGACCACGAGGATGGTGTCGGTGCGGCTGGCGCCGAGGTCACCGCCGGTGGCGAGTTCGGCCTGCTGTTCGGGTGTCAGCCCTTCGCGCCCGTCGGAGCCGACGAGCAGCCACGTGGTGCCCTCACCCTGTGCGGGCCGGTCGGAATAGTCGGTCAGTGCGGAGATGCGGGTCAGTGCCGAATCGATCCACACACCGGCCGCGACGGTGCCGGCCGCGAGCAGCATCACGATCACCAACGCGACGCGGAAGAGTCGGCGCACCCGCCGGGGCTTCTTCCGCGTGGGTGACGGTGGACGCGGCGGTGGGGAAGGCGCCGCCACCCGACCGTGCCGCGGTGGCGGTGGCGGTTGCCGTGGCGGCGGCGGGGGTGGGGGCGGTGACGGTGGTCTGGCGGGTGGCGGCGCGGGCCGGTGCACCGGGGTCGGGGGATTGGGCGGCCACGCGGGGCGGTAGTTCGGGTCGCGCCGGATGATCTGCGACGGCTCCCGACGGCGCGGGGTCCCGCGCTGGGGAGGAGGCGGCACCGGCCCGGGGAAAGGCGGCCGCTTGTCGGTCACGACAAGAATGTACGCGCCGGCAGCACGGGTGGCGGTGACGCCGCGCGTTCAGATCAGCCAGCCGAGCCGACCGTGAAGCAGCGAATACCCGACGAATGCGACGGCATCGATCAGCGTGTGCGCGATGATCAGCGGCCACAGCCGGCCCGTGCGCTGCCAGGTGTAGCCGAACACCAACCCCATCGCGACGTTGCCCAGCCCCGCGCCGAAACCCTGATAGAGGTGATAGAGACCGCGTAGCAGGCTCGAGATCACCAGCGCCAGCCACGGATTGACCCTGAGCTGGCGCAGCCGGGTGAGCAGGAAGCCGACGACGATCACCTCCTCGGCCCATCCGTTGCCGAAGGACAGCAGCAGGAGCAGCGGGATACGCCACCAGGTGTCGTTGAGCTCGGCGGGTTCGACCGAGGCGTTGAGCCCGAGGATGCGGGCGATCTGATACAGCGCCAGGCCGGGCACCCCGATCAGCATCGCCAGCCCGACCCCGCCGAGAAGGTCTCGGCGCCAACAGATTCGGCCCAGGCCGATGCGGGCGGGACCGTCGCCGCTGCGCCACAGCAGGTACACCGCGAGCGCCCCCCAGGCCAGCAGCTGGAACAGCCGGGCCAGGTTCAGTCCGAGGTCGATCAGATCGAACGGCGAGCGGGTCGGGTTGAGCGCGATGGTCTGGCCGGACAGGCCGAGCAGCACACTCTCGATCAGGCTGAGCAGCGCGGTGTAGGCGCTGAGGGCGAACGTGACGGCAAGGACGACGGCGATCTCGATTCGCAGGGCGCGCCGCTGCGCGTCGGTGGGTTCGTCGTCGGTCGCGCTCACCGCAGTCACGGTAGCGGGCGCCCGGACGGCGCGGCGCTCACGCGCCGCGTGCGCGCAGCCCGTTGAGGAAGGGGCAGCCCATCAGCACCCGGATGGCCTGGCTCAGGCCCGTCACATCATCGACCGGATGGGCGAACGGCAGCCGGACATCGTGGTCACCGTCGGCGCCCTCCACCCGCAACTGCACGCCGTAGCGGTCCAGGCCCAGCGGCCGCACCCGGCCCCGGCGCAGCGAGGCGGGCAGGCGGGCGGCAAGGCGGTCGACGACGTCCCGGTGCGCCGACTCCATGTGCTGCAGCCAGCAGGACTCCATGCCGCAGAACGGATCCGGTCGGGCACCGAGCAGTGCGCTGAGCGCGACGGACTCGGCACCGGTCGCGTCGGCGACGACCACGGATTCGATCTCCAGGCGCATCAACGCCAAACGGGTGTCTCCCTCGCCCTGAGAAGACCCTGAATTAACCTGCAGCAGAGCGGGATTGGGCTCGGTACTGGCGATCAGGTCCAGCAGTGCGGGAACCTCGCCGATCGGCACGTCCCGCAGCCTGCCCTGGATCCAGACCAGCGACCGGACCGGCTCGCGCAGCGGCAGCGGTGCGTAGTCCGTCATCTCCAACACTGCCTGCACGCCGGCGTTGCCCGCGGAGACGACCGTTGCGACCAGCGATCCGTCGCAGGGCACGGTGATCGCGAACGACCCGTCGTCGAGCAGGTGGTGTACCGGCGTGGTGGTGGGATCAAGGCCCTCGACGGCCAGCATTGCGCCGCCGGACCGCGCGCACGCGCTGCGGATGCGCTCTGCCGTCGTGGGGGCTGAAGTGGGTGCCGGGGATGCCATCACGCCGCCTCTCTGTTGGTAAGGTGAGCCTAACTTAACTACTGCGGGGCTGACGGCGCAAGGCCTTCGCGCAGCGGAATGGGATTACCGGGCAAACCGATAAAGTGGTGCGGTGCCCGGCATCGCATACCTCGGACCCGAGGGGACGTTCACCGAGGCCGCGCTGCGCGCCCTCCAGGCCCACGGGCTGATCCCGTCCACCGCGCCGGACGCCGCGGGCGCCGACGAGGTCACTCCAATCGCCGCCGACAGCACGTCCGCCGCGTTGGCCGCCGTGCGGTCTGGTGACGCGGACTTCGCGTGCGTGCCGATCGAGAACTCGATCGACGGGTCCGTAATCCCGACGCTGGACAGCCTTGCCGATGGCGCCGCCCTGCAGATCTACGCCGAGCTGACCCTCGACGTCTCGTTCACGATCGCGGTTCGCCCCGGGACCGCCGCCGCGGACGTCCGCACGGTGGCGGCCTATCCCGTGGCCGCCGCCCAGGTCAGGCGGTGGCTGGCCGCACACCTGCCCGAAGCCGAAGTGGTTCCGGCGAATTCGAATGCCGCTGCGGCGCAGGACGTCGCCGCCGGCCGCGCCGATGCCGGGGTCAGCACGGCGCTTGCGACGCAGCGCTACGGGCTCGAGGCGCTGGCGGCGGACGTAGTCGACGAGCCGAACGCCCGGACCCGGTTCGTGCTGGTGGGTCGGCCCGGGCCGCCACCGAAATGCACCGGCGCCGACCGCACGTCGGTGGTGCTGCAGCTCGACAACGTGCCCGGTGCCCTGGTCTCGGCGATGACGGAGCTGGCGGTCCGCGACATCGACCTGACCCGCATCGAGTCCCGGCCCACCCGCACCGGGCTGGGCACCTACAAGTTCTTTCTGGATTTCGTCGGCCACATCGAGGACCCCCCGGTCGCCGAGGCGCTGCGGGCGCTGCACCGGCGCTGCGCCGATGTGCGTTATCTGGGCTCGTGGCCGACGGGTGACGTGGTCGGCGCCGCGCCCCCGCCGATGGACGAGTCGGCATCCTGGCTGGAAGGGCTGCGGGAGGGCCGGCCGTGAGCGGACGTCTCGTGCTGGTGCGCCACGGCCAGTCGCACGGGAACGTGGCGCGGCGCCTGGACACCAGACCCCCGGGCGCCGAACTGACC
Source organism: Mycolicibacterium austroafricanum (assembly GCF_000612725.1). GTDB lineage: Bacteria > Actinomycetota > Actinomycetes > Mycobacteriales > Mycobacteriaceae > Mycobacterium > Mycobacterium austroafricanum. The sequence continues at coordinate 129,063 of NZ_HG964458.1, read as the reverse complement.
GATCTGGGTCGCGAGCAGGCCCGGACTTTCGCCCGCGAGCTGACCCGTCCGCCCGCGATGGTCACGCACTCGATCGCCACACGGGCCGTCCAGACGGCCGGCCACATCTATTCGGAGCTCAGCGGCGTCATCCGATCCCAGTCCGGCACGCTCGAGTTCGAAGGCCTCCACGAGGTTCAGGTCGGTCACCTGGAGGATCGCTGCGACGAGGCGGCGCACGATGAGTTCAACGCCATCTACCAGCGCTGGCACGGCGGCGAACTCGACCTCGCGATGCCCGGCGGTGAGTCCGCCCAGCAGGTGCTCGACCGGTACGTGCCGGTGCTCGAACAGCTGCGTATGCGGTACCTCGAGGACGGGTCATGGCACGGCGACATCGTCGTGGTCAGCCACGGCGCCGCCATCAGGCTCGTCGCCGCGGTCCTCGCGGGCGTCGACAGTGGATTCGCCGTCGACCATCATCTGGCCAACACCGAATCGGTGGTGCTGGCCCCGGTGACCGAAGGTCGGTGGAGCTGTGTGCAGTGGGGCAAGCTCACCCCGCCGTTCGGGCCGGAGGCGCCCGTCGTCACCAGTCCGGAAGCGGCGCAGTCAGCCGACCCGATGGGGTGAGAGCTGCGCCGCCTCGTCGCAGGCACACCCTACGGCGACGCAGTCGAGATGCAGTTCGTGGACGCCGGCGGCGATGACGCAGCCGTCCTCGGTGCATTCGGTGCGGCGGTAGGGGTGGTGGATGAGAGCGCCGTGGCAGTGCTCCAGCCCAAGACGGCAGGCGCGGCACTGATTGGTCATGTGCCGTTCATAGCACTCGCCGGTGACGGATTCCGGTTGCCGCGCGGCCATTTCGCGATCCGGTCAGCCCCAGCCCAGCTCGTGCAGCCGATCGTCGTCGATACCGAAGTGGTGCGCGATCTCGTGGATGACCGTGATGGCGACTTCGTCGACGACCTGCTGGTCGCTGTCGCAGATGTCCAGTAGCGCGTCGCGGTAGATGGTGATGGTGTCCGGCAGCGACCCGGCGGCATACCAGGAGTCCCGCTCGGTCAACGCGATTCCCTCGTAGAGCCCGAGCAGGTCCGGTTCCTCCTCGTTGCGGTCGGCAACCAGGACCACCACGTTGTCGATCGCCTTGGCCAGCTGGGGCGGGACGAGATCGAGCGCGTCGCCGACCAACTCTTCGAACCGTTGCGGGCTCATCCGCACGGTCACCGGCTTATATCCCCGGTGGAGGCGGCGGTAGCGGAGCCGGCGGGGGTGGCAGCACCTCTGCAGGCGGCGGCACCACTTCGGCGGGCGGAGCCGGTGGCAGCGGTGCCCCGGGCGGTGCCGGTGGCAGCGGTCCGGCGGGCGGTGCCGGTGGCGCCGGCGGCGGGCCGTTGAGGAACGTGTTGCCCTGCCCCGGCGGGGCCTGCCCGGCCGGCTCCTCGGTCTGCGTCGGTGCCGTGGTGGGCTGCGGGCCGTGCACGGTCTGCTGCGGGCTTTCGCTCTCGTCATAGGTCGAACCCGACGAACTCGACGAACCGGAGGAATCCGAGGAGCTGTCGGACGACGAGTCGGGCACCGGGATCGCGGGCAGGGTGAGCCGCTCCTCGGGGATGTCCGGGGGCGGAACCGGGGGCTGGCCATTGATCATCAGCGGACCCTTGGCGCTGTTGAGCAGCGTCGACCACCCGCCGTTGCCGAGGGTGGCACCGATGCTGCACGACACCTGGCGGCTGCCCGCAGCCCAGCTCGGCAGAGACACCGTGCTGTAGATCAGCGTCAGCGTGGTCTCGCGCAACTTGATCGGCGCCAGGTAGGCGTCCGTCATCTTGGTGCACTCGTCCTTGATGAAGGTGTCCTGCTCGGCCTCGGCCGGCAGCACGTCGGGGAACTTGGCGGCCAGGTTGACCGCACCGGTCACCTCCATGGCGTGCGGTGCCGCACAGTCGATCGGGATGTCGGTGGGCTGGTTGGTCGCCGGATCGATGCCGAGGCAGGTGCCTGCCGGCCACACCTTGGACTGGTCGATCTCGGCGACCTTGCCCTGGAATGCCAGCTGCTGGTTGTTCGGGCCCGGCAGTTGCAGGCCGCACAACATCCGACGCTCGCCGGACTGCCGCCATGCCTTGTCCCCGGACCACAACATGCTGATCGTGAACCGGCTGTTGGGGTCGAAACGGGCGCCCAGGTAACGCTTGACCGCGGCCGAGCACTGTTCCTGGCTGATCTGCTGGATACGCGCCGCGGACGGGGGAGCGGCGTCGGGACCGTACTCGCTGCCGGGGAAAGTCCGCATGTCCACCGACTCCGCCACCTCGAAACGGTGCTCGGCGGCGCAGTCCACCACCTCGGCCGCATCGGGGGTGCGGTCCGGCCAGTTGAGGCAGTCGCCACTCTTGGCGTGGTCGAAGGTGTCGTTGCCGCGCGGTCCGAGGGAGATCGAGTTGGCGGTCAGCCCCCCGGTCGGGTCGGCCTTGGGCAGGGCGGTGATGACACCGGCGATCAGGAGGCCACCGAGCGCCGTCAACAGCAGCGCGCGCCGGGTCGACGCGGCCTGCAGGCTCCTCCACCAGGGACCGGGTGCCGGTCCGGGTATCTCTGACATCCGCTCCATTGTGACAGGCGTGTCAGGCGCTGTGACAAGTGATGCAGTTGTAACGTTATGCGGCTGGAGCCGCCCCGGCTGCGGCCCTCAGCGGTTGTGCCAGGTCGCCGCCCGACCCCGTAGGGTTGCGCGCGTGATTGACCTCAAGGTGCTGCGAGAGAATCCGGACGCCGTGCGTGCATCACAGCTGGCGCGGGGCGAGGATCCCGGCCTTGTCGATGCGCTCGCCGACGCCGACACCGCCAGGCGCGCCGCCATCTCGGCCGCCGACAACCTGCGCGCCGAGCAGAAGTCGGCCAGCCGGCTGGTCGGGAAGGCCTCACCCGAGGAGCGGCCCGCCCTGCTGGCCGCCGCCAAGGAGCTGGCCGACAAGGTCAGGGCCGCGGAGTCCGCCCAGGCCGAGGCCGAGAAGGCCTACAGCGCCGCCCACATGGCGATCTCGAACGTCATCATCGACGGTGTCCCGGCCGGGGGCGAGGACGACTTCGTGGTGCTCGACACCGTCGGTGAACCGACCGCCCTCACCGATCCGAAGGACCACCTCGAGCTCGGGGAGTCGCTCGGACTGATCGACATGGAGCGCGGCGCGAAGGTCTCAGGGTCACGTTTCTACTTCCTCACCGGATTCGGGGCGCTGCTGCAGCTGGGCCTGTTCCAGCTCGCGGTGCGGACCGCCACCGAGAACGGATTCACGCTCGTCATCCCGCCGGTGTTGGTGCGGCCCGAGATCATGTCGGGCACCGGCTTCCTCGGCGCCCACGCCGACGAGGTGTACCGGGTGGAGGCCGACGACCTCTACCTGGTCGGAACCTCCGAGGTGCCGCTGGCGGGCTACCACTCCGGCGAGATCCTCGACCTGTCGGAGGGCCCGAAGCGGTACGCCGGCTGGTCGTCGTGTTTCCGCCGGGAAGCAGGCAGCTACGGCAAGGACACCCGGGGCATCATCCGGGTGCACCAGTTCGACAAGGTCGAAGGGTTCGTCTACTGCCGGCCGGAGGAGGCGGAGGCCGAGCACGACCGTCTTCTCGGCTGGCAGCGACAGATGCTCGGCCTCATCGAGGTGCCGTACCGGGTGATCGACATCGCCGCAGGCGATCTGGGCTCTTCGGCGGCGCGCAAGTTCGACTGCGAGGCGTGGGTGCCGACCCAGCAGACCTACCGCGAGCTGACCTCGACGTCGAACTGCACGACGTTCCAGGCCCGCCGGTTGGGGGTGCGCTACCGCGACGAGAACGGCAAACCGCAGACGGCGGCCACGCTCAACGGCACGCTGGCCACCACCCGCTGGCTGGTGGCCATCCTGGAGAACCATCAGCAGCCCGATGGCAGCGTACGGATCCCCGAGGCGCTGGTGCCGTACGTCGGCACCGAGGTGCTCACCCCCAAAAACTAGCGAAAAGCTAACGGGCGTCCAGGAGTTCGTCGAGGACCTGGACGAACTCGTCGGGTCGTGCCGGTGTGCACGCCGGATGCAGCCTTACGCCGGCCACGTCGAGCGTCACCATGGTGGACCGCAGCGGCCGGTACATGTCCAGGGGTAACCAGCGCCGAAAATCCGAACTTCCCCACAGCCGGAAGCGGTGGACGAACGGGCCGAGCGCTTGCACCCGGTACCCCAGGATGTCGCGCAGCGGGATGATCTTCGACGTTCCCGACGGAAAGTGGTAGCGGCGCAACGTGAGCGCCTCGCGGTCCAGTTGGATGCGGCCGTCGTCGTAGAACCGGGTGGATCCGTTCGTGGCGGTCACAGTTTGGCCGATCGCAACTCGTGCCCGTTGGTGGTCAGGCAGCGGCCATTCGTGAGATTCCACTGCCAGCCGTGCAGGTTGCACGTCAAGGTGTTGCCCTCGACGACCCCGAACTTCGACAGATCCGCCTTCAGGTGCGGACAGCGCCGCTGAATCTCCCAGCCGTCCAACGTGATCGAGGCGCAGTCGTCGTGTGCCTCGGCGAACCAACCGTCGGCGTACGCGATCCGCTCGTCGGTGAGGCACTTGAAGAACGTGTACAGGTACTCGTTGTACCCGCCGACGCGCCACGCCGTGAACCGGGTGGACAGGAAGATCGTGTTGACCCAGTCCGGCTCCCGGTCGCGCACCACGGTGCGCACCAGCTCGGGGGCGATGGCGAATCCGTAACGGAACTTCTCGTCCGGAATCGCTTCACGCACTGCACGTTTCGGGAAGTCCAGGACGATGGTCTCTTCATGGCCTCGGGAATGTAGCCGCAGCTCGACGGGATAGCCGATGCCGTCGCAGATCTGATCGGAGGCCAGCATGATCGGCTCGAACAGTTCACGCAACGGCTCCAGCAGCGGCTTGCCCGCCGCGGGTGCCCACGACGCCCTCTCTGCGGCCAGCACCGGCGCCATCCGCTCGGCGTAATCGGCGATGTAATCGGCCTTGCCGGTGGTGAAGATCGCCTGCACGTCGTCGTCGGGGATCGGATGGGTCAGCGAACGCAGCTGTGAACCCGCGAAATCGGCTGCCGATCCGGGGATCATCAGCAGGCCGCCGTCGTGCCCGTGCGTGCGCATCTGGTCCAGGAACACGACCTGGTCCGGGAAGATGTTGGCCGGATCGCCGTGGTCGTCGTTGAGGCCGCGCAGTTCGGGATCCAGGAAACAGGGCGGCCCGGCCGACGGGATCACCCAGGTCGCCCCGACCTGGGCGATGTACTGGCGGCACCGGTCCATCTGGCGCTGGCGCTTCTGGATGCCGAACGCCTCTTTGGCGCGGGCGGGCATGTCGTAGACCATCGGATACCAGATGGCTCCCGAGTACTGCAGCATGTGCACGTCGATCTGGCCGAAGTCGGTGTGCAGCATGTCCAGGTCGACCGGCCGGGCATCGTTCATGTTGAAGACGGTCGTCTCGCCGTCGTCGACGACCAGACCCGAGTCGCCGATCGGGCCGTCGGCCGGGGCGCGCAGCGCGACGATCATCACGTCCAGCTCCCCCTTGGGGCCGCTGACCCGGTGCTTCACCGAGTCGGCGGTCTCGAAGAATCGGTGGAAGCCCAGCTTCTCCAGTTCGCGACGCAGATCGGGCACCGGGAAGTCCGGCAGCAGCACCACAGCGTCCTTGTTGACGTGGTCACGCAGATTCTGCGGGTCGAAGTGATCCTTGTGCAGATGTGAGACGTAGAGATAGTCGACGTCGCCGAGCGCCGCCCAGTCCAGGTCGCTGTTGTCGGGGAACGGAAACCACGACGCGAAGTACGCGGGGTTCAGCCACGGATCGCACAGAATGCTCCCGGCCTTGGTGTCGATGCGGAAGCCGGCGTGACCGACGCTCGTGACCTGCACAGATGCCCCTTCTGCACCCGATCGGGGTGCTGTTCGTCCGCCTTGCAGCTTAGCCGGGGTCGAGGGGCTGGTCGTCCCGGCGAGCCCGGTCGGTGGGCGAAGTGTTCCGGGTTCGGGGCGACGCTGTGGTGGGCTGAGTGCGCGCACTACGCTGGCTGCTGTGGAACCGGTATACGGCACAGTCATCCAGCTCGCGCGCCTGGTCTGGCGCGTTCAGGGTCTGAAGTTCACCGTGACCGGGGTCGAGAACCTGCCCACGACCGGTGGCGCGGTGATCGCGATCAACCACACCAGCTACTTCGATTTCACCTTCGCGGGTCTGCCCGCGTATCAGCAGCACCTCGGCCGCAAGGTGAGGTTCATGGCGAAGAGGGAAGTCTTCGACCACAAGGTGACCGGGCCGATCATGCGCAGCCTGCGCCACATCGAGGTGGACCGCGACAGTGGCGCCGCCTCGTTCGAGGAGGCCGTCCGCAAGCTCAAGGACGGCGAGTTCGTCGGCGTCTATCCCGAGGCGACCATCAGCCGCAGTTTCGAGATCAAGACCTTCAAGTCGGGGGCGGCACGGATGGCCATCGCCGCCGGGGTCCCGATCGTGCCGCACATCGTCTGGGGCGCTCAGCGCATCTGGACCAAGGGGCATCCCAAGAAGATGTGGCGCCCGAAGGTGCCGATCTCGATCGCGGTGGGCAAGCCGATCGAGCCGACGCTGCCCGCCGCCGAGCTGACCACGGTGCTGCACTCGCGGATGCAGCACCTGCTCGAGCAGGTGCAGGAGGACTACGGCCCGCATCCCCCCGGAGAGTTCTGGGTGCCGCGCCGGTTGGGTGGCGGCGCACCGTCGCTGGCCGAGGCCAACCAAATGGACGCCGAGGAGGCGGCGGCCAAGGCGGCGCGCCGGGGCGGGACGCCCGGACTCGACGCCGGATCCGCCGAGGCCCCGGGGTAGGTCAGATGGAACCTGTCTTCCGCGCGCTGGAGATGACGGCGCACGTGGCGGTCAGGGCCACCGGGACGAAGATCACCTTTCACGGGCTGGAGAACCTGCCGACCGCCGGAGGCGCTGTCATCGCGATCAACCACACCGGGTACCTGGACTGGCTTCCCGCCGCATTGGCGGCCACGCACCGCAAGCGGCGCATGCGGTTCATGATCAAGGCCGAGATGCAGGACGTGAAGATCGTCGACTGGCTGATCCGCCACACCAAGACGATCCCGGTGGACCGCCGCGCAGGAGCGGGTGCGTACGCGGCGGCGGTGCAGTGGCTGCGCAGCGGCGAAATCGTCGGGGTCTATCCCGAGGCCACCATCAGTCGCAGTTTCGAGCTCAAGGAATTCAAGTCGGGCGCGGTGCGCATGGCGAAGGAGGCGCAGGTGCCGATCGTGCCGTTGGTCGTCTGGGGGGCGCACCGTCTCTGGACGAAGGATCATCCGAAGGCATTGGGGCGCAACAAAATACCGGTCACAGTGGCGGCCGGTCCGGCGATCGCGCCCGCCGGTGAGATCGCCGAACTCGACGCCGCCCTGCGTGCGCGGATGACGCAACTGCTGCACGACGCGCAGGACGGTTACCCGCAGCCGCAGGGAGCGTTCTGGCTGCCGCGCCGGCTGGGTGGCGGTGCGCCCACGCCCGAGGAGGCCCGGCGCCTGGACGAGGCCGAGCTGGCGGAGCGGGCGCGCAGACGGGCCGGGCAGCAGTGAAGCCCTTGCTCGTCGCCACCGATGTGGACGGCACGCTGCTCGACGACGACGAGAACGTCAGCCCCCGAACCCGCTCGGTGGTGCGCGCCGTCGTCGACGCGGGAGCGCAGTTCGTACTGGCCACCGGCCGGCCGCCACGCTGGGTACCGCCCATCGTCGACCAGCTGGGCTTCGCGCCGATGGCGGTGTGTGCCAACGGCGCGGTGATCTACGACCCGTCCACCGATCGCATCATCTCGGCCCGCACGCTGTCCGCTGATGCGCTCGGGCAACTCGCCGAGATCGCCACCCGGGTCGTCCCCGGCGCCGGATTGGCCGTCGAACGGGTGGGCAGCAGCGCGCACGATGCGGCCACGCCGCAGTTCGTCAGCTCACCCGGCTACGAACACGCGTGGCTCAACCCGGACAACACCGAGGTCTCGATGGAGGATCTGTTGAGCGCACCCGCGGTCAAACTGTTGATCCGCAAGGCCGGGGCGCGCAGCGCCGACATGGCCGCCGTGCTGGCCCGACACATCGGCATCGAGGGTGACATCACGTACTCGACCAACAACGGGCTGATCGAGATCGTGCCGCTCGGCGTCAGCAAGGCCACCGGTATCGAGGAGTTGGCGCGTCCGCTCGGCATCGAACCCGCCGACGTGGTGACGTTCGGCGACATGCCCAACGACGTGCCGATGCTGGGTTGGGCGGGACTCGGGGTGGCGATGGGCAACGCGCATCCCGACGCCGTCGCCGCGGCCGACGAAGTGACCGCCACCAACGCCGAGGACGGCGTCGCGCGGGTGCTCGAGCGGTGGTGGCTGTAGCCGCGCGCTCACAGCGATTCCGCAGCAGACTCCCATCTTTGTCGCCTGAGCAAATTTGCTTCCGGCATGATGTCGGGTGTGGGGGGTGGCTATGGCCTCACGGCGGCCTCAGCGGCCGCCGTGGACGACTTTCTCGAATCGGCCCGGCGGCATCCGGCGGGGATGCTGATCGAGGGCGATGCGGGCATCGGCAAGACGACGATGTGGAACACGGTGGTGCAGCGGGCCGCCGAGGCCGGCTTCGTCGTACTCACGGCGCGTGCCGGGCAGGCCGAATCCGGGCTGGCTCATGCCGCGGTGGCTGACCTGCTGAGCGCCGTCGATCCCGAAATCGTCGACGCGCTTCCCGACATGCAGCGGCTGGCCGCAGGCCGTGTGCAGCTGCGCGATCACGCGGGCGGCCGACCGGCCGACGAAAGGGCCACCGCCGCAGCGCTGTTGAGTGCCGTACACGCGGCCGGGGCGCGAGCCCCGGTGCTGATCGCCATCGACGACGTGCAGTGGCTGGACGCGTCCAGCCGTGCCGTGCTGGCCTTCGCCGCGCGACGGCTCAAGGGGGCCGTCGGGGTGGTGGCGACCGAGAGAACCGGACAGCAGTCGCAGGAGCGCGCCGCATCATGGCTGCAGGTCGGCACCGGCGGTCTCGCCAGGGTTCAGGTCGCCCCGATGAGCCTGGGCGCTCTGCACTCGATGCTGTCGGACCGGCTCGGACGCCGGTTCTCCCGGCCTGCCATCGTGCGGATCGCCGAAGCTTCCGGAGGAAACCCGCTCTACGCCTTGGAATTGGCGCGGGTGATGGACGGGGACATGCTGCGCCCGGGCGTCCGGTTGCCCTCGACGCTGGCCGAAGTCGTCGGGTTACGCGTCGACAAGCTCGACGACGACGTGCGCGATGTATTGCTGGTCGCCGCGTCGGTGACCCAGCCGACGGTGGATCTGCTCGCGCAGACGCTCGCGGTCCGCGCCGAACAGGTGACGGCCCTGCTGGAGTCCGCCGAGGTCGAGGGTGTCATCGCCATCGAGGGAAACCGGGTCCGGTTCACCCACCCGTTGTTGGCCAGCGGCATCTACGACAGTGCAGCGCCGGCGCGCCGCAGGGAGTTCCACCGGAGGCTCGCCGACATCCAGACGCAACCGGAACTCCGCGCCCGGCATCTGGCGCTGGCCGCCACCGTCGCCGACGACGCCACGCTGGCGACCCTCGATGCCGCAGCCGATTCCGCGCGAGCCCGCGGGGCTCCGGCTGCGGCGGCCGAGCTTGTGGAGCTGGCGATCCGCCTCGGCGGCGACAGGGTGTCCCGCCGGATCCGGGCGGCCGAGCATCATTACGTCGCAGGCGATATGCCGCGGGCGGCGGAGCTGCTGGACCAGGTGACCGGAGATCTGCGGCCCGGCGTGCTGAGGGCGATCGCACTGAATCTCCGTGCCGGCGTGCGTATTTTCGAGGACGACTACGCCGGGGCGGTCGTCCTGCTGGAACGCGCGTGTGCGGACGCCGCCGACAACGACGAGGTCCGGGTGTCTTCGCTTGTCGCGTTGGCATTCGCCCAGGGGATGGTCGGGGCGTTCGAGGACCAGTTCGCTTCGGCGCTGCGGGCTGTCGCCGTCGCCGAGCGCGCAGGGGTCCCGGCCCTGACGAGCCAGGCGCTGACCACGTGGGTGTACGTGCGCCTACAGGCGGGCGGCGGGCTGGACGGACCAGCCCTGCGGCGTGCGGTCGAATTGGAGGGCGCCGACGGCGACACTCCGATCCCGTTCCGCGCCAGCGCAATGCAGGGGCTGGCCCTTGCCGTCACCGGGCAACTGGAGGACGCGGACCGTCAGCTGGCGGAGATCGCCCAGCGTTGCCTGCACCGGGGCGCAGAACACGACCTGATGGCGGTGACGGGTTACCGCACCCTGATCGCGATCTGGCGGGGCCGCTTCGACGACGCCGGGCGACTTGCTGCGGACCTGTTGGAGCGGGCCAGACAGGTCGGGGGTTCGATGGCGCTCGCGATGAGCATCTGCGCGGCGGCGGCGGCGTATCGGGGCGAGGAGACGCAGGCCCGCGAGTTCGCCCGGCAGGCGCTCGAGCAGGGCGCCGGCCATGTGCCGCTGACGGCGTGGGCGCGCGCGACGCTGGCGTTCCTGGAGGTTTCCCTGGGCGAACACCACCGGGCGGTCGAGGCGGCCGAGCCGCTGATGGCGCTGTATCGACCGTTCTCCGGTACCGAGGTGATCACCGGCTCTTTCCTGCCCGACGCGGCAGAGGCGCTGATCGCGCTGGGCCGTCACGACGACGCCGAACAGATGGTGGGGGCACTCGAACGCAACGGGGCGGCACTGGACCGTCCCTGGATGCTCGCGGTCGGAAATCGTTGCCGGGCATTGCTGTTGGTTGCACAGGGCGACCTCGACGGCGCACTGGGGGCCGTCGAGCGAGCAATGGCCGAGCACGACAGGCTCCCCATGCCGTTCGAGCGGGCCCGTACGCAACTGGTGATGGGTGAGGTGTTGCGCAGGCTGCGCCGCCGGGATGCTGCGGAGCAGATCGTGCGCGAGGCGTTACGGCAGTTCGACGGGCTGGGCTCTCCGGTGTGGGCCGACCGGGCCAGGAAAATCCTGGCCCGTGTCAACGGTTCCGGTCGATCCGGCAGCGTCGTGCTGACCGACTCCGAGTTGCGAATTGCCGAACACGTCGCGTCGGGGATGAGCAACAAGGAGGTCGCCGACGCGTTGTATGTGAGCGTCAAGACCGTGGAGACCAACCTGACCCGGGTGTACCGCAAGCTGGGAATCCGGTCCAGGGCCCAGCTCGGCACCCAGCTCGCGCAACTGCGCGAAGCTTAGGCGGGATTGCTCGGCGGGGTGAACCGCTCCAACTGGACGGGGGTCGAATCCGCTCCGGGTGGCGGTAACTCGACGGGCACACCGTCGATGACGCGGGTGACGGCTCCCGTCTCCCGGTCGAAGTTGAGCGTCCCGTGCTGGAAGTTCTGCACGATCCACAGAGGTTCGGGGATCTCGGCACTGGTCGGCAGGCCCAGCGCGCCCCGCTCGAATCCGAGGGAACCCCAAGCGTTGTACAGCTCACCGGTGACCGGCTCGGCACCGCTTTCCGGTGACCAGTACACCGCCCCGTGCTCGAACGTCACGTAGCGTGTCGCGCCCTCTCCGGACGCCTCGGGTGAGGTGGGCCTGCCGAGGTAGCTGTTCATGCCACCCAACGCCTCCCACTTCGCATGGATCGCACCGCCGCGAAGCGTCTCGGCGAGTTGTTCGGGGCCAGGGGGGTCGTTGAACCGGGCAGCGATGTCGCGGATCTGGCCCATCAGGGCATACGCCGCGTTGCCGGGGCACTCGGTGTTACCGACGTCGCGGTGGGTGAAGATCGTCGGCAACGTCGGGGACGCCCCGAACGGGAACTTGGTGAACGAGCCGCCTTCGGACGGCATCACGACCGTTGCGAGCGGATCCACCCCGGCCTGACCCAGCACCCAGCCGAGAAGTGTTGCCGTGTTGCGTAGTTGGATCGGCGTCGGGGGGACCACGTCGAAGTTGCCGAGCATGGCCACACCCCAGGTGTTGTGATTGAAGCCGCCGGTGTGCGCGCCCTCGACGGGGCGGTTCATGCCGCCGGCCCGCCCCTCGAAAACCTGACCGTACTTGTCCACCATCGCGTTGTAGGCGATGTCGCACCAGCCCAGTGTCCGGGTGTGGTACTCGTAGATCGACCTGACGATGCCCGCCGAATCCTCCGGCGTGTATTCGTTGCTGCCCGCGGTGTGGTGCACGACTCCGGCGCGGATCCTGGTGTCGTAGCGCGGTTCTCCGCACCGCATGCCTTCGTCGGCGCCCCATTCGACACGGTTGATGATGCGGGGCGGCTGTCCTGCCGGGGTGGCGGCGTTGGGCAGCGGGACGAGGTCCGGTGGCGCCTGCGGCGGGCTGATCAGCACCGCGGTGATGTTCTGCGGCAGCGGCAACGGCGACTCGACGTTGGCGGGGATATAGCCGAGCGCGGGGCCGTCGGGCTTGTGCGCCGCAGCGGCGGGCCCGATCGGCGGGGCGTCGGAGGGCCGGGTCACCGCGACCTGCACCGTGGTGGTGCGCCCGACGAACACGGGTTCGGTCCCGCGCGGTCCGGGGAGGTCGGCCCCGACGCCTTCGAGGGGCTCCGCCTCGTACCACGGCCCCCAGGATCCGTCGTCCTTCTTGGCGCGCACCCGCGCCGACGTGCCGGCGAAGTCTTCCGATGTCAGCGCCACCATCGAGAACGGGGTGTCCTGGTGCAGCTCGCGGATCGACTCGCCGCCCCCGAGGTCGGCGAGCGGCTGCTGGGCGAGCTGGGGCGCCGGCATCGCCGGGCTGTCGTCACCGTCGGGTCCACCGGAAATCGCCCACGGCAGCATGACCACTGTCGCCGCGAGAGCGGTGAACAGTATCGACGGTGCGGGGCGACGATACAGCACGGACTGATGTTACGTATGCGACATGTGTTGCTTGTGTTGCGACACGCACACACAACGGCACCGCAGAGCGTGCTTGACGCTTCTGCGGTGCCGTTCCGGGGTAGGACTGTGCTGAGCCGGGGCCTAGGCGCCCGGTTCGATTGCGGCCTCGGCCGCTCCGAGTGCGGCCTCGGCCTCCGCGGGCACGGTGCCCGCGGCCTGGGCGACGGGTGCGGCCGGCAGCGGCGCCGGCGGTTTGACCGCCGACATGATCGCCGGCATCAACACACCCTTGAGCAGGTCGATCGCCTCGCCGGCACCCAGCGAGTTGGCCGCGCTGGACAGATCGCCGAGCAGTCCGCCGCTGCTGGATGCGACGGGCTGGGTCGCGGCCAGCGAGGGGTCACCGAGAACCGGGTAGCTCCCGAGCGCGGGATCCAGTCCGATCGGAGCCGAGATCGGCACTTCGCCGGTCCCCAGGCCCGAGGTCGAGATCGGCAACGCCCCGAGCGCGGGGTCCGTCAGCGCCGGAGGCGTCGAGAGTCCCGGCGTGGTCAGCCCGGGGCTGGCCAGCGCCGGATCGGTGAGCGACGGCGTGGTGAGTCCGGGCGTGGTGAGTCCGGGCGTGGTGAGACCGGGTGCTGCGCCCGTCGGACTCGTCAGCGCCGGGTTGGTCAGTGCCGGGTTCGCCAGGCCCGGGTCGGTGAGAGTCGGCGCGGTCAGGCCCGGTGTCGTGAGGCCCGGAGAGGCCAGGCTCGGGAAACCCAGGCCGGGGGACAGCGTGGTGGGCGAGGTGGCACCCGACCCCGTGAGCAGTCCCGTCGGCATCGGCGGAAGATTGATGCCGAACTGGGAGAGCCCCTGGGACAGCGCGTTGAACAACTCGCCGGGCAGATCGGTGATGGTGGCGGCCTGCACGAATTCGCGATGCTGGGGTGCGCCGTCGCGCCCCGGTTCTGCGGATAGTTCGGTAATGGCAACAACTGCAACAGGACTCGCGACTGCCAGAGCGGCGACTGTGCTCAGGGCTGTCGAGAGCCGGCGGCGACGTCGGTTCGGCACGGAAGTCTCCCTAATACATGGGTTAGTGCGGACTAGTACTGGCGTACGTGCCTGATGTTACTGACGTGACTGGTGTGTCTAGAGTTACGAGATGGAATCGTGAGCTAATCGCGACCTGCGCGGCTCGGTCGACGCGGGTGGCGCCGCCGCGGTCGGATACCCTTGCTGCCGATGATCTCTCCTGATCCCCGGGCCGCAGCGCGCCCGCAGGCCGACGGATTCGACCTGTTCGTCGTCGGTTCCGGATTCTTCGGCCTCACCATCGCCGAACGGGCTGCGACGCAACTGGGCAAGCGCGTCCTCGTCGTCGAACGCCGTCCGCACCTCGGCGGTAACGCCTACTCCGAGGCCGAGCCGCAGACCGGCATCGAGGTGCACAAGTACGGTGCCCACCTGTTCCACACCAGCAATCAGCGGGTGTGGGACTACGTGCGGCAGTTCACCGAGTTCACCGGCTACCAGCACCGTGTCTTCGCCCTGCACAACGGGCAGGCCTACCAGTTCCCGATGGGCCTCGGACTGGTCAGCCAGTTCTTCGGCAGGTACTACACCCCCGATGAGGCCAGGGCGCTGATCGCCGAACAGGCCGCCGAAATCGACACGGCAGATGCGCAGAACCTCGAAGAGAAGGCCATCTCGCTGATCGGCCGCCCGCTCTACGAGGCCTTCGTCAAGCACTACACCGCCAAGCAGTGGCAGACCGACCCCAGGCAGTTGCCTGCGAGCAACATCACCCGGCTGCCGGTGCGCTACACCTTCGACAACCGGTACTTCAACGACACGTACGAAGGTCTGCCCGTCGACGGCTACACCGCATGGCTGGAGAAGATGGCCGCCGACGACCGCATCGAGGTGCGGCTGAACACGGACTGGTTCGACGTGCGCGACCAGTTGCGCGCCGAGAATCCGGACGCTCCGGTGGTGTACACCGGCCCGCTGGACCGGTATTTCGACTACGCGGAGGGCCGACTGGGTTGGCGAACCCTGGACTTCGAGCTTGAGGTGCTTCAAACCGGGGACTTTCAGGGCACTCCTGTCATGAACTACAACGACGCCGACGTGCCGTACACCCGCATCCACGAGTTCCGGCACTTCCATCCGGAGCGGGCCTATCCGACGGACAAGACGGTGATCATGCGCGAGTACTCGCGGTTCGCCGAGCACGACGACGAGCCCTACTATCCGATCAACACCGATGCCGACCGCGCGGTGCTCGCCGCCTACCGGGCGCGCGCCAAGGCCGAGACGGCGTCGTCGAAGGTCCTGTTCGGCGGTCGCCTCGGCACCTACCAATACCTGGACATGCACATGGCGATCGCCAGCGCGCTGAACATGTACGACAACACGCTCGCGCCGCATCTGCGCGACGGTGCGCCGCTGGCCGATCCCGAGACAGAAAGCAGTGGATCATGAGTGACATCCCGTCCGGCGCGCTCGACGCCGGGCAGTCACGGGCGGTGAGCCCCCTGGCCCGGATCATCCTGCCGCGGCCGGGCGAGCCGCTCGACGTGCGCAAGCTCTATATAGAGGAATCGGACACCAACGCCAGGCGCGCGCACGCCCCGACCCGTACCACCCTGGAGATCGGCGCCGAATCCGAGGTGTCCTTCGCCACGTACTTCAACGCGTTCCCGGCCAGCTACTGGCGGCGCTGGTCGATCCTGGAGGCGGTGGTACTGCGCGTCGAACTCACCGGCAGCGCCCGCGTCGACATCTACCGCTCCAAGGCCACCGGAGCCAGGATCACGGTCGGCGGCGCCCCGATCGCCAGCAGAAATGTCGAACCGGCGGCTGGGTCCGATGTCGGCGCAAGCGCCTCCGTCGAGTTCGAGATCGACCTCACCCCGTTCGAGGACGGCGGCTGGATCTGGTTCGACATCACCACCGACGCCAAGTCCACGCTGCACCACGCCGGGTGGTACGCCCCGATGCCCGCTCCGGGGCGCGCCAATGTCGCGGTCGGCATCCCCACGTTCAACCGGCCCTCGGACTGCGTCAACGCGCTCGCCGCGCTGACCTCCGACCCGCTGGTCGACGAGGTGATCAGCGCGGTGATCGTCTCCGATCAGGGCACCAACAAGGCCAAGGACCACCCGGGGTTCGAGGCGGCGGCCGCCGCGCTGGGCAGCCGGTTGTCCGTTCACAACCAGCCCAACCTGGGCGGCTCCGGCGGCTACAGCCGCGTCATGTACGAGGCGCTGAAGAACACCGACTGTGAGCAGATCCTGTTCATGGACGACGACATCCGCATCGAGCCCGACTCGATCCTGCGTGCGCTCGCGCTGAACCGGTTCGCCAAGGTCCCGACGCTCGTCGGCGGGCAGATGCTCAACCTGCAGGAGCCCAGCCACCTGCACGTGATGGGCGAGATGGTCGACTCGGCGAACTTCATGTGGACCGGGGCGGTCAACACCGAGTACGACCACAACTTCGCCAAGTATCCGCTCAACGACGAAGAGGAATACCGCAGCCGGCTGCTGCACCGCCGCATCGACGTCGACTACAACGGCTGGTGGATGTGCATGATCCCGCGGCAGGTCGCCGAGGAGCTCGGCCAGCCGCTGCCGCTGTTCATCAAGTGGGACGACGCGGACTACGGGCTGCGTGCCGGTGAGCACGGCTATCCCACCGTCACGCTGCCGGGCGCGGCCATCTGGCACATGGCGTGGAGCGACAAGGACGACGCCATCGACTGGCAGGCGTACTTCCACCTGCGCAACCGGCTGGTGGTGGCGGCTCTGCACTGGGACGGCAAGATCAGCGGGCTGTTGGCCAGCCACCTCAAGGCGACACTCAAACACCTTCTGTGCCTTGAGTATTCGACTGTGGCCATCCAGAACAAGGCGATGGACGACTTCCTGGCCGGCCCCGAGCACATCTTCTCGATTCTGGAATCCGCGCTGCCCGACGTGCGCAGAATGCGCCAGGAGTACCCCGACGCGATGGTGCTGCCGAGCGCGACGGCGCTGCCGGCACCATCGGACAAGCGGTGGCGCAAGAAGGTGAGCATCCCGACGAACCCGGTGTCGATCTCGGCGCGCCTGGCACGCGGTGTGGTGCACCAGCTCAAGCCGCACGACCCGGAGCACCATCGCCGTCCGCAGATCAACGTGGCGACGCAGGACGCCCGGTGGTTCTCGCTGTGCAACGTCGATGGGGTGACGGTGACCACCGCCGACGGCCGCGGTGTCGTCTACCGGCAGCGGGACCGGGAGAAGATGTTCACGCTGCTGCGCGAGTCGGTGAAGCGCCAGGTCCAGTTGGCCCGCAAGTTCAACCGGATGCGCAAGGTGTACCGCGCGGCCCTGCCGACGATGACCAGCACGCAGAAGTGGGAGACCGTGCTCCTCGACGAGTCCAGCCATGGCTGACGCGCCGCGCGGCGAGGACGCCGTGCTGGTGGCCGTGCAGCGCGCGCTGGCCGACCGGCCCGGGGTGCTGGCGGCGGCCAGGGGGCTCTCCCATTTCGGCGAGCACAGCCTCGGGTGGCTGGCGGTCGCCGCGCTCGGCGCAGTCCTGTCCCCGCGCAGGCGCCGTGACTACGTCACCGCGGGCGCGGGCGCGTTGCTGGCCCATGCCGCCGCCGTCGTCATCAAGCGCGTGGTCCGCAGACAGCGGCCGCATCATCCCGCCATCGCCGTCAACGTGGGGACGCCGAGCCGGTTGAGTTTCCCGTCCGCACATGCCACGTCGACCACCGCGGCGGCGGTGCTGCTGGCGCGGCCCACGGGGCTGCCGCTGCCTGCGCTGCTGGTGCCGCCGATGGCGCTGTCGCGGTTGGTGCTCGGGGTGCACTATCCGAGCGACGTGCTCGCCGGTGTGGTGGTCGGGGCGGTCGTGGGGAAAGCAGTCGGCAGCCTGGGGGATACGCTCGCCGACCGGGCAGAAGGGGTGTCGTCCTCATGAGCACATCCGAAGTTCAGCAGGACACCGGGTCAACCGCGGGCCCACCGAAGAACCTCGCCAGCGGAATCATCAAGGCGATTCGCCCGCGCCAGTGGGTGAAGAACCTCCTGGTGCTCGCCGCCCCGATCGCGGCACTCGGCGGCGAGGTCCGGTACGACTACGACGAGATGGCGATCAACATTCTGATCGCGTTCGTCGCCTTCTCGCTGGCTGCCTCGTGCATCTACCTTGTGAACGACTCGCGTGACGTCGAGGCCGACCGTCAGCACCCGACGAAGCGATTCCGGCCGATCGCCGCGGGCGTGGTGCCGGAGTGGCTCGCCTACACGCTCGCGGTGGTTCTGGGTGTCGCCGCGCTGGGCATCTCGCTTCTCGCATCGCCGAGCCTGACCGTGGTCATCGCTGTGTACATCGCCATGCAGCTGGCCTACTGCTTCGGCCTCAAACATCAAGCGGTGCTTGATATCTGCATCGTCTCATCGGCTTACCTGATCCGCGCCATCGCGGGCGGTGCGGCCGCCGGTATCCCGCTGTCGCAGTGGTTCCTGTTGGTGATGACCTTCGGCTCGCTGTTCATGGTCGCCGGAAAGCGGTACGCAGAACTGCAACTCGCCGAGCGCACCGGTGCCAAGATCCGCAAGTCGCTGGAAAGCTACACGGCGTCCTATCTGCGGTTCGTGTGGACGGTGGCCGCCACCGCGATGGTCGTCTGCTACAGCCTGTGGGCCTTTGAACGCGACGGCGCCAACGCCTCCTGGTATGCGGTCACGATCATTCCCATCACCATCGCGATCCTGCGCTACGCCGTCGACGTCGACGGCGGGTTGGCGGGTGAGCCCGAGGAGATCGCGCTGAAGGACCGCGTGCTGCAACTGCTGCTGCTGGCGTGGATCGGGACCATCGGTGCCGCAGTCTTCTTCGGCTGACACGCTCAGCGCGGCGCCGGGCCGGGTGACCGCCGCGAAGGCGGGCCGGCTCGCCCGCTGGCCCGCCATCCCGCACGACATCTCGGTGCGGGTGAGCCTCTGGCTCGGCGTCGCGGTGGTGGCGGGACTGTTCGGGTGGGGCGCGTGGCAGCGCCGCTGGATCGCCGACGACGGCCTGATCGTGCTGCGGACGACCCGGAACATGTTGGCGGGCAACGGTCCCGTCTTCAACGCCGGCGAGCGCGTGGAAGCCAATACGTCCACGGTGTGGTCGTACCTGATGTATCTGGGCGGCCTGGTGGCCGGCCCGGCCCGACTCGAGTACGTGGCGCTGACGCTGGCGCTGGTGCTCAGCGTGCTCGGAGTCGTGCTGGTCATGCTCGGCACCGCCCGGCTCTACGAGCCGACCCTGAAGGGGCGCCGCGCGCTGCTGCTGCCCGCGGGCGCGCTCGTCTACATCGCGGTGCCGCCGGCCCGCGACTTCGCCACTTCCGGACTCGAGAACGGTTTGGTGCTGGCCTACCTGGGTCTGCTGTGGTGGATGATGGTGCGCTGGTCGCAGGGCCTGCGCGGCCGGCCCACGTCACGGTCATTCGACGTGACGTTGGCCGTCGTCGCCGGTCTGTCCGTGTTGGTGCGCCCCGAGCTCGCGCTGATCGGTGGTCTCGCGCTGGTGATGATGCTGATCGCCGTCGACCAGTGGCGCACGCGGGCGCTGATCGTGGTGGCGGGCGGTCTGCTCCCGGTCGGGTACCAGATCTTCCGGATGGGTTACTACGGGCTGCTTTTCCCCGGCACGGCGCTGGCCAAGGACGCCACGGGCGCCAAGTGGGAGCAGGGCCTGGTCTATCTCGCCAACTTCAATCAGCCCTATCTGCTGTGGGCGCCCGCGGTGCTGCTGATCGGGCTGGCCATCATGGTGAGGCTGCTGTGCGGCAGGCCGGCAGGGGTGGACCGCCGTGCCTCCGCAGGCTCCGGCTGGCTGGCCCGCACGGTGCGCAGCCCTTCCGCCGTGGTGCTTTTCATGCTTGTCAGCGGCGCGCTGCAGGCCATCTACTGGATTCGGCAGGGCGGCGACTTCATGCACGGCCGAGTGCTGCTGACGCCGTTGTTCTGCCTGCTGGCACCTGTGTCGGTGGTTCCGCTGATGCTGCCCGACAGCCGCCGGATGGCCCGCGGCGCAGGCTATCTCTACGCGGGTGCCACCAGCGTGCTGTGGCTGGCGGTGGCGGGTTGGGCGCTGTGGGCCGCGAATTCACCGGGCATGGGTGCCGATGCCACCCGGGTGACGTACACCGGCATCGTCGACGAGCGCCGCTTCTACTCCCAGGCCACCGGCCACGCCCACCCCCTGACCGCGGCCGACTACCTGGACTACCCGCGGATGCGCGCGGTGCTCACCGCCATCGAGAACACCCCCGACGGCGCGCTGCTCCTGCCCTCCGGCAACTACGACATGTGGGATGTGGTGCCCGCCTACCCGCCGCCACCGGACGCGCCGCGGGGCTTCGGCAGCGAGTACAACGGGCCGCACACGGTGTTCTTCACCAACCTGGGGATGCTCGGGATGAACGTGGGCCTCGACGTCCGGGTGATCGACCAGATCGGTCTGGCGAATCCGCTTGCGGCACATACGGCCCGGATCGAGGACGGCCGCATCGGCCACGACAAGAACCTCTTTCCGGACTGGGCGGTGGCCGAGGGTCCGTTCTTCAAGGAACCGCCCTACATCCCGACGTATCTCGACGAGGACTGGATCAGGCAGGCTGAGGCCGCGCTGAAATGCCCGGAAACCGAGGCCGTGCTGAACGCGATCCGTGCACCGATGGGGCCGCGGCGTTTTCTGTCCAACCTGCTGAACGCCGCCGAGTTCACCCGATACCGCATCGACAGGGTGCCGATGTACGAGTTGGAGCGGTGCGGGCTGCCGCTGCCCGAGCCGGTGAACCCGCCGTACACCGGTCTTCCTCCGACCGGACCCTGAGCGGCGGGCGGATTTCGTCGGGCCGGCCGCTGGCGATTTGTTGACAGCACCGGTTTTCTGCTTTCGTAACGCTGCAGCCATGTCGGTCAGATAAGGCATGTGAAGGGGTCTGTGAGGGCCTCACACGTCCGCGGCGCCCGCGCTCGCGGAAGAGAGATCACCACAAAGGTGTGGTTGACTACACGGGCAAAGTGGCCGGTTTTCGGGGGCCGCCCCTCAGGGCGGGTGGCCCGCTGCTGCTTTACGACAGATGGGAAATACACAAGCATGAAGCTCGTTGGGGCGCTGCCCAGAGTGATTCGTAGCATGGGCCGTCGGCTCACGGTGGCCGCGCTCGCGGCGATCGTGCTGCCCGGCCTGATCAGCGCGGTGGGTGGCTCGGCGACCGCCGGTGCGTTCTCGCGTCCGGGTCTGCCGGTGGAGTACCTGATGGTGCCCTCCGCCGGGATGGGCC
Source organism: Mycolicibacterium austroafricanum (assembly GCF_000612725.1). Taxonomy (GTDB): domain Bacteria; phylum Actinomycetota; class Actinomycetes; order Mycobacteriales; family Mycobacteriaceae; genus Mycobacterium; species Mycobacterium austroafricanum. The sequence goes on along the minus strand of NZ_HG964458.1, from coordinate 107,894 downwards.
GCGACATCAAAGTCCAGTTCCAGAGCGGTGGCCCGAACGCCCCCGGCGTGTACCTGCTCGACGGTCTGCGCGCGCAGGATGACTTCAGCGGCTGGGACATCAACACGCAGGCGTTCGAGTGGTACCTCGACTCCGGTCTCGCGGTGGTCATGCCCGTCGGCGGCCAGTCCAGCTTCTACAGCGACTGGTACGCCCCGGCGTGCGGCAAGGCGGGTTGCAGCACCTACAAGTGGGAGACCTTCCTGACCCAGGAGCTGCCCGCCTACCTGGCAGCCAACAAGGGCGTGGACCCCAACCGCAACGCGGCCGTCGGGCTGTCGATGGCCGGCTCCGCCGCGCTGACGCTGGCGATCTACCACCCCCAGCAGTTCCAGTACGCCGGCTCGCTGTCCGGCTACCTGAACCTGTCCGAGGGCTGGTGGCCGATGCTGGTCAACATCTCGATGGGTGACGCGGGGGGCTACGACGCCAACGACATGTGGGGTCGCACCGAGGACCCGGACAGCGCCTGGAAGCGCAACGACCCGATGGTGAACATCGCCAAGCTGGTCGCCAACAACACCCGCATCTGGGTGTTCTGCGGCAACGGCAAGCCTGCCGAGGTCAACGGCAACGTTGCGGGCAACAACCTGCCCGCGAAGTTCCTCGAGGGCTTCACGCTGCGCACCAACAAGACCTTCCAGGAGGAGTACCTCGCCGCGGGCGGGAAGAACGGTGTGTTCAACTTCCCCTCGGGCGGCACGCACGACTGGCCTTATTGGGGTCAGCAGCTGCAGCAGATGAAGCCCGACATCCAGCGGGTGCTCGGCGCGGTGCCGCAGCCTTCGGCTCCGGCAGCCCCTGTTGACGCGGTCGCGCCGACCTCGGGCGGCTAGACCCCGGTTCCGACAACGACGAAAAGAATTGACGGCGGTGATCCTCGCGGAGGGTCACCGCCGTCAGTCGTTTTGCCGCCCGGTCGCGTGGGGTGATGTGATTCACTACTGCGGGGGCGGCCCCCGGACCGTGGCGAACAGCGCGAAAGAAGAGGTGGGCAGATGCACGCGATGCTTCGAGCGATCGCAGCTTTGACGGTGGCCGTGGCGGCGGTTCTCGCCCCTGTGACGGCTCCCACCGCCGGCGCCCAGGGCGTCGAGATGCTGATGGTCCCGTCCGCGGCCATGGGTCGGTCGATCCCCGTCGCGTTCCAGGGAGGCGGCCCGCACGCCGTCGTCCTGCTGGATGCGTTCAATGCCGCTCCCGACGTCAGCAACTGGGTGACCGCAGGCAACGCCATGGGGACGCTGTCCGGGCGGGGCATCTCGGTTGCCGCACCGGCCGGCGGCGCGTGGAGCATGTACACCAACTGGGAGCAGGACGGCAGTAAGCAGTGGGAGACGTTCCTGGCCGACGAGCTGCCCAACTGGCTGGCCGCCAACAAGGGTCTGGCCCCCAACGGGCACGCGATCGTCGGTGCCGCGCAGGGCGGCACCGGGGCGCTGACGATGGCGACCTTCCACCCCGACCGTTATCGCTTCGCCGGGTCGCTGTCCGGATTCCTCACCCCGTCGGCGACGGCACTCAACGGCGCGATCACCGCCGGACTTGCCCGCTTCGGCGGCGTCGACACCCGCAACATGTGGGGCCTGCCACAGTTGGGTCGCTGGAAGTGGCACGACCCCGACGTGCACGCCCAGCTGCTGGTGAACAACAACACCCGGCTGTGGATCTACAGTCCGGCGACCACCACGTGCACCGACGTGCCCGCGATGATCGGCTACTGCGATCAGGCGCAGGGCAGCAACCGCACGTTCTACCAGCACTACCGTGGAATCGGCGGGGGCAACGGCCACTTCGACTTCCCGACCTCCGGCAACCACGACTGGGGTTCCTGGAGCGGTCAGCTCGCCGCGATGAGCGGTGAGCTGGTGGCAACGATCGGATAGCGGAGAGCAAGCCCCGCGCCCGGTACCTTGGAGTCGTGCAACACGGTTCACGTTCGGCGATGGCGGGGATGGCGGGGCTGTGTGCGCTGGTCGCCCTCCCGGCCGCCTGGCTGACCGGGTGCTCAGACGGGGACATGCTCGGGGGTATGGGCTCCGAGGTCGAGCCCGCACACGGCCGCCCGACCGCTGCACTGCCCGGCCCGGGCACCGCGGAATCCACGTCCAACGCCCTCGTCGTCAGCCCGCGCCAGCAGGACTATCTCGACGCGCTGCACACCGCCGGTGTCACGCCGTCCAGCGACCTGTCGGCGCTGAGCATCGGCTCCTACGTCTGTCAGGCCCGCGCGGCCCGGCAGACCGACCAGGCGGTGTGGGCGTTCGTCGCGCCGCTGGTGCGTAACGACGTCAGCGGCACCGACGACAGCGAGAGCGCCGATACGCCGTCGGCGGTAGACGTCGACACCGCGACCGCCGACTACATTCGGATCGCGACCGAGCGACTCTGCTGAGCACGAGCAGCACCCACACACGCATGGAGTACAGGAGTACCTGAGCATGGCCAAGACCAACCGGCGGAAACGCCACCGCCTCCTGGCGTTGTTCGCCGCCGGAGCTGTGGGCCTCGTCGTGGTGCTCATCGTTGCGATCGTGGTCGTGGTGCTGCGCAGACCGGATGCGCCGCCGACCGCGGTACCGCCCACCGCGGCACCGCCCACGGGAACGTCCGGGGTGCCGCCCACGTCGAAGCCCCGCCCGGAATTCCAGGATGCGAGCTGCCCCGACGTGCAGCTGATCTCGATCCCCGGCACGTGGGAGTCCTCGGTGCACCTGGACCCGTTCAACCCGGTGCAGTTTCCGATCGCGCTGCTGCTCAACGTCACCAATCCGATCCGGGCCGAGTTCGGCACCGACCGGCTCGAGGTGTTCACCGTCCCGTACACCGCACAGTTCCACAATCCGCTGTCAGCGGACCGGCAGATGTCCTACAACGACAGCCGCGCCGAAGGCACCCGCGCCACGATCAAGGCGATGACGGACATGAACAACCGCTGCCCGCTGACCAGCTATGTGCTGGTCGGGTTCTCGCAGGGCGCGGTGATCGCCGGCGACATCGCCTCCGACATCGGCAACGGCCGCGGCCCGGTGGACCAGGACCTGGTGCTGGGGGTCACGCTGATCGCCGACGGCCGCAGGGAGACCGGGGTCGGCCAGGAGGTCGGACCGAACGCCCCCGGTCAGGGCGCGGAGATCACGCTGCACGAGGTGCCGACGCTGTCGGCGCTCGGTCTCTCGATGACCGGCCCGAGGCCGGGCGGCTTCGGGGCGCTCAACGACCGCACCTACGAGATCTGTGCCCGGGGTGACCTGATCTGCGCGGCACCGGAGTCGGCGTTCAACATCACGGCGCTGCCCAAGACCCTCGAGGTGCTCGCCGGGGGCGCGGGCCAGCCCGTGCATGCGATGTACGCCACGCCGGACTTCTGGAATCTCGACGGTCTCCCTGCGACCGGGTGGACACTGAACTGGGCGCAGGGCCTGATCGAGGGTGCTCCGCAGCCGAAACATGGCTGACCTGTGACCTGATCGATTCGGCGCTTAATTTGGCCAGGGACGCGCAGGTCGCCTAGCATAACCACAGTTTAAGGAAAATCTAAGAGCGGAAGCTGGTGGCTGACGGGTGGGCAGCCTCTTCCCCAGTAGAATCTCCGGGGTTTCGGGACTAGAAATCCCGCTTGATTGGAGTGACGAATGGCCTTCCACAACCCGTTCATCAAGGACGGATTGATCAAATTCCCGGATAACGGGAGCCTGGTCAAGCACGTCGAGCGATGGGCGAAGGTGCGTGGCGACAAGGTGGCCTACCGCTTCCTCGACTTCTCCACCGAACGTGACGGGATCGCACGCGATCTGACGTGGGCAGACTTCGGCGCGCGCAACCGTGCGGTCGCGGCCCGCCTGCAACAGGTCACCGAGCCGGGCGACCGGGTCGCGATCCTGTGCCCGCAGAACCTCGAGTACCTGGTGGCGTTCTTCGGCACGCTCTACTCCGGCCGCATCGCGGTGCCGCTGTTCGACCCGAACGAGCCCGGTCACGTCGGCCGCCTGCACGCAGTGCTCGACAACTGCACCCCGTCGGCGATCCTGACCACCACCGAGGCCGCCGAGGGTGTGCGCAAGTTCTTCCGCACCCGCCCGGCCAACCAGCGTCCGCGTGTCATCGCCGTGGACGCGGTGCCGGTCGAGGTCGGCGCCACCTGGGAGCCGGTCGATGTCACGCACGACACCATCGCCTACCTGCAGTACACGTCCGGCTCCACGCGCATTCCGACAGGTGTGCAGATCACGCACCTGAACCTGGCCACCAACGTCGTCCAGGTGATCGAGGCGCTGCAGGGCGAAGAAGGCGACCGCGGGGTGTCGTGGCTGCCGTTCTTCCATGACATGGGGCTGATCACCGTTCTGCTGCCCACAGTGATCGGGCACTACGTGGAGTTCATGACGCCCGCGGCGTTCGTCCGCCGTCCGGGCCGGTGGATCCGGGCGATGGCGCGCAAGGAGGGTGACACCGGCGGCACCATCTCGGTGGCACCGAATTTCGCGTTCGACCATGCCGCCGCGCGCGGTGTGCCGAAGGACGGCGAGGAGCCGTTGGACCTGTCCAACGTCAAGGCCGTCCTCAACGGCAGCGAGCCGATCTCGGCGGCCACCGTGCGCCGCTTCAACGAGGCGTTCGGACCGTTCGGTTTCCAGCCGCAGGCCATCAAGCCGTCCTACGGGCTGGCCGAGGCCACGCTGTTCGTGTCGACGACCCCGTCCAACGAATCGCCGAAGATCATCTCCGTCGACCGCGACGAGCTCAACGCGCACCGCTTCGTCGAGGTGCCCGACGATTCGCCGAAGGCGGTCGCCCAGGCCGGCGCGGGCAAGGTCGGCGTCGCGGAGTGGGCGGTCATCGTCGACGCCGAGACGGCGTCGGAGCTGCCCGACGGCCAGATCGGTGAGATTTGGATCAGCGGCCAGAACATGGGTACCGGGTACTGGAACAAGCCCGAAGAAACCATCGCCACCTTTCACAACACGCTGAAGTCGCGCACCACGCCGTCGCACGCCCAGGGCGCGACCGACGACGCGACCTGGGTGCGCACCGGTGACTACGGCGCGTACCACGACGGCGAGCTCTACATCACCGGCCGCGTGAAGGACCTGGTGATCATCGACGGCCGTAACCACTATCCGCAGGATCTGGAGTACTCCGCGCAGGAGGCGACCAAGGCGCTGCGGACCGGCTACGTCGCGGCGTTCTCGGTGCCCGCCAACCAGCTTCCCGACGAGGTGTTCGACGACAGTCACGCCGGACTCAAGCGCGACCCCGACGACACCTCCGAGCAGTTGGTGATCGTCGGAGAGCGTGCCCCCGGTGCGCACAAGCTCGACATGGGGCCGATCGCCGACGACATCCGCGCCGCGATCGCGGTCCGCCACGGTGTGACCGTCCGCGATGTGCTGCTGACCCCGGCCGGTGCGATCCCGCGGACCTCCAGCGGCAAGATCGGCCGCCGTGCCTGCCGCTCGGCGTATCTCGACGGCAGCCTGCGCGCCGGCAAGGTGGCCAACGCATTCCCCGATGAAACGGACTAGCGCTCAAAGTTACGGCGGCCGTGCCGGTCGCAACGCGATCGTGAGGGTAAGTGAACATGGCTGAAGCACAAGACGGTTCGAGCAAGGCCGGTCCCGACATGACCGTCGCGGAGATGCGTGAATGGTTGCGAAACTGGGTCGGTAACGCCACCGGCCAGGCGCCGGACTCGATCAACGAGTCCGCACCGCTGGTCGAACTGGGCCTGTCGTCGCGTGACGCGGTCGCAATGGCCAGCGACATCGAGGATCTCACCGGGGTGACACTGACCGCCACGGTGGCATTCCGGCACCCGACCATCGAGTCGCTGGCGACGGTGATCATCGAGGGCGAGCCGGAAGCGGACATCTCGGCGCTCGACGACGAGGACTGGTCCCGTGAGGTCGACGAAGGTGTCGCGAACATCGCGATCGTCGGTGTGGGAACCCGGTTCCCGGGTGACATGAACACCCCGGACGAGATGTGGCAGGCCCTGCTGGAGGCCCGCGACGCGATCACCGATCTGCCCGAGGGCAGGTGGTCGGAATTCCTGAGCGAGCCGCGGATCGCCGAGCGGGTCGCCAAGGCGCGCACCCGGGGCGGGTACCTGTCCGACATCAAGGGCTTCGACGCCGAGTTCTTCGCGCTGTCGAAGATGGAAGCCGACAACATCGATCCGCAGCAGCGGATGGCGCTGGAGCTCACCTGGGAAGCGTTGGAAGACGCCAGGATTCCCGCGTCGAGCCTGCGCGGTGAGAACGTCGGCGTCTACGTCGGCAGCTCCACCAACGACTACAGCTTCCTCGGGGTCGCCGACCCGTCGACCGCGCATCCGTACGCCATCACCGGTACGGCGAGCTCGATCATCGCCAACCGGGTGTCCTACTTCTACGACTTCCGCGGCCCGTCCATGGCCATCGACACCGCCTGCTCGTCGTCGCTGGTGGCCGTGCACGAAGGCGTCAAGGCGCTGCGCTCCGGCGACGCCGACGTGGTGCTCGCCGGCGGCGTCAACGCTCTCGTCACGCCTTTGGTGACAGTCGGTTTCGACGAAGTCGGTGGGGTCCTGGCGCCGGACGGCCGGATCAAGTCGTTCTCCAAGGACGCCGACGGCTATGCCCGTTCCGAGGGCGGCGGCATGCTGGTGCTCAAGCGCCTCGCCGACGCGCGCCGCGACGGTGACCAGATCTACGCCGTGATCGCCGGTGCCGCGATCAACCACGACGGCCGCTCCAACGGCATGCTCGCGCCCAACCCCGACGCGCAGGAAGCAGTGCTGCGCAAGGCATACAAGGACGCCGGCATCAACCCGCGCACCGTCGACTACGTCGAGGCGCACGGCACCGGCACCATCCTCGGCGACCCGATCGAAGCCGACGCGCTGGGTCGCGTCATCGGCCGTGGCCGTGCCGCGGACCGGCCCGCGCTGCTGGGTGCGGTGAAATCCAATGTGGGGCATCTGGAGTCGGCGGCGGGTGCGGCGAGCCTGGCGAAGGTGGCGTTGTCGTTGCAGCGGAACAAGATTCCGCCGTCGATCAACTACAGCGGCCCCAACCCGTACATCGACTTCGACAAGGAACACCTGAAGGTGGCCGACACGGTCACCGACTGGCCCCGCTACAGCGGGCATGCCATCGCCGGTGTGTCCGGCTTCGGGTTCGGCGGCGCGAACGCGCACCTGGTGCTGCGCGAGGTGCTGCCCACCGATCTCGTCGAGCCGGCGCCGGAACCGGACGTCGCCGTGGTCACCCCCGCCAACGACGACGCCAAGGCCGTCTACGTCGGCGGGGTCCGGATGGACGAGTACGGCGAGTTCGTGAGCGATGAGCCGCTTGCGCGAAGAGAATCTGGCTTCGATGAGGACGATGATCGCGGCGACGACGAGTTCTACGGCCGCCTCCCCGAGGAGGAGCCCGAGCTTCCCGGTCTGACCGACGAGGCGCTGCGCCTGCTGGAGGTCGCGCGCGAAGAGCTGGCCGCGGCTGAAGCCGAGAACCCCACGACTCCGATTGTGCCCATTGCGGTTTCGGGGTTCCTGACCTCGCGCAAGCGCGCGACGGCCGCCGAGCTGGCGGACTGGATCGACAGTCCCGAAGGCCGCGCATCCTCGCTGGAGGCGATCGGCCGGTCGCTGTCGCGGCGCAACCACGGCCGCTCCCGCGCGGTGGTGCTTGCCCACGATCACGACGAGGCCGTCAAGGGTCTGCGCTCGATCGCCGAGGGCAAGCCGAACCCGATCGTGATCAGCGCCGACGGCCCGGTCACCAACGGCCCGGTCTGGGTGCTCGCCGGATTCGGTGCGCAGCACCGCAAGATGGCGAAGAGCCTTTATCTGCGCGACCAGACGTTCGCCGAGTGGATCAACAAGGTCGACAGCCTCATCCAGGACGAGCGCGGCCACTCGATCGTCGAGCTCATCCTCGACGACGCCATTGACTACACCGACGAGACCACCGAGCTCCCGATCGAGAAGGTGCAGCTGGTCATCTTCGCGATCCAGGTCGCGCTCGGCGAACTGCTCAAGGCGCACGGCGCGAAACCCGGTGCGCTGATCGGCCAGTCGCTCGGCGAGGCCGCGGCGGCGTACTTCTCCGGCGGTCTTTCGCTGGAGGACGCCACCCGCACCATCTGCTCGCGCTCGCACCTGATGGGCGAGGGCGAGGCGATGCTGTTCGGCGAGTACATCCGGCTGATGGCGCTGGTGGAGTACTCGGCGGAGGAGATCGTATCGGTCTTCGGGGAGGATGAAGCCTTCAACAACCTCGAGGTCTGCGTGTACGCCGCGCCGACCCAGTCGGTGATCGGCGGTCCGCCCGACCAGGTCGACGCGATCATCGCCCGCGCCGAATCGGAGGGCAAGTTCGCCCGCAAGTTCCAGACCAAGGGCGCCAGCCACACTTCGCAGATGGACCCGCTGCTCGGTGAGCTCGCCGCGGAACTGCAAGGCATCGAAGCGCATCCGGTGCAGGTGCCCTACTACTCGACGGTGCACGAGGGCAGCTTGATCCGGGCCGGCTCGGACCCGATCCACGACGTGGACTACTGGAAGAAGGGCCTGCGGCACAGCGTGTACTTCACGCACGGCATCCGCAACGCCGTCGACAACGGGCACACCACGTTCCTGGAACTGGCGCCGAACCCGGTCGCGCTCATGCAGGTCGGCCTGACCACCGCCGCGGCGGGTCTGCATGACGCACAGCTGATCCCGACGCTGGCGCGCAAGCAGGACGAGGTCGACTCGATGACCACGGCGATGGCGCACCTGTACGTGTACGGCCACGATCTGGACATGCGCACGCTGTTCCCGCTGCCGGCCGACCGGCCGGTGGACCCGGCCACCGACTACGCGGACATCCCGCCGACCCGGTTCAAGCGCAAGCCGCACTGGCTGGAGGCGCACTTCACCGGTGACAGCTCGGCCGTCATGCCCGGCAACCATGTCGCCACGCCTGACGGCAGGCACGTGTGGGAGTACCTGCCGAAGGGCGAGACCGATCTGGCGGCCCTGGTGAAAGCGGCTGCGGCCGTGGTTCTTCCGGACGCCAAGCTGACAGCCTCCGAGCAGCGCGCCGTCCCCGGCGAGGGGTCGCGCCTGGTGACCACGTTGACCCGCCATCCCGGCGGAGCCGGCGTGCAGGTGCACGCCCGCATCGAGGAGTCGTTCACGCTCGTCTACGACGCGATCGTCACCAGGGGCGGTCAGCTGACTGCGCTGCCGACCGCTGTCGGCGCGACCACGGTGGCAGAGGTGGCCACGGCTCCCGTCGCGGTCGAGGAGCCCTCGGGAGCCCCGGAATTCGAGGCCGACAACCTGACTGCGGGCGCCAACCTCGGTGCCAGCTTCGCGAAGTGGTCACCCGAGTCCGGCGAGACCATCGGTGAGCGCCTCGGCACCATCGTCGGCGCGGCCATGGGTTACGAGCCCGAGGACCTGCCGTGGGAGGTGCCGCTGATCGAGCTCGGCCTGGATTCACTGATGGCGGTGCGCATCAAGAACCGGGTCGAGTACGACTTCGACCTGCCGCCGATCCAGCTCACCGCCGTGCGCGACGCGAACCTGTACGCCGTCGAGAAGCTGATCGCGTACGCGGTGGAGAACCGCGATCAAGTCGAAGAGCTGGCCGAGACGCAGAAGGGGCAGACCGCCGAGGAGATCGCCGCGGCCCAGGCCGAGTTGATGGGCGGAGCCACGACGGTCGCCGAGCTGGAGGCCAAGCTGGCCGAGGCGGGCCACCCCATCGCGGCCGACAAATCCACCGACGAAGTGGTGACCGCCGCGGGAACCGAAGCGCCTCCGTCCGATGTCGCGGTCCCCGCTCCGCCGTCCGATGTCGCGGTCCCCGCCCCGCCGACCGACCCGTCGGGACCGTCGATTCCGGCCCCGCCGACCGACCCGTCGGGACCGTCAGCGCCCACAGCCGAGCGCTCGTCAGCCGCCGATGGTTCCTCGCGCGAGCGCTCGTCAGCAGCTGATGGCTCCTCGCGCGAGCGCTCGTCAGCAGCTGATGGTTCCTCGCGCGAGCGCTCGTCAGCAGCCGGCCTGGCCGCCAAGGTCCTCACCCAGGAGGCTGTCACCGAGGCGCTCGGCGCCGACGTGCCCCCGCGCGACGCGGCCGAGCGGGTCACGTTCGCCACCTGGGCCATCGTCACCGGCAAGTCGCCGGGTGGCATCTTCAACGAGCTGCCGTCGATCGCCGACGACGTCGCCGAGAAGATCGCCCAACGGCTCTCCGAACGCGCCGAGGGCACCATCACCGCCGAACAGGTCAAGGTCGCCCGCACGATCCAGGACCTGTCCTCGCACGTGCGCGACGAGATGGACGCCGGTGAGCTGGACGGGTTCGTCCGCATCCTGCGGGCCAGGCCGGAGGGCTCCACCCGCGTCCCCGTGTTCGTCTTCCACCCCGCGGGCGGAACCACGGTCGTCTACGAGCCGCTGATGAAGCGGCTGCCGGCCGACACCCCGGTCTACGGCATCGAGCGGGTCGAGGGCTCCATCGAGGAGCGGGCCCGCGAGTACGTACCGAAGCTGATGGAGATCCAGGGCAACGGGCCGTACATCCTCGCCGGCTGGTCACTCGGCGGGGCGCTGGCCTACGCGTGCGCGGTGGGGCTGAAGAGCCAGGGCGCGGACGTCAAGTTCGTCGGCCTGATCGACACCGTGCGCGCCGGCGAGGAGGTGCCGCAGACCAAGGAGGAGATCCGGGCCCGCTGGGACCGTTACGCCCTGTTCGCGCAGCGCACCTTCAACGTGGAGATCCCGGCCATCCCGTACGAGCAGCTCGAGGAACTCGACGACGAGGGCCAGGTGAAGTTCGTCCTCGACGCGGTCAAGGACAGCGGCGTCGACATCCCGGGCGGCATCATCGAGCACCAGCGCACGTCGTATCTGGACAACCGCGCGCTCGACACCGCGGTGATCGAGAACTACGACGGGCACGTCACCCTCTACATGGCCGACCGCTACCACGACGACGCGATCATGTTCGAGCCGCGTTATGCCACCCGCCAACCCGACGGCGGCTGGGGCCGGTTCGTCGCCGATCTGGAAGTGGTGCCGATCGGGGGCGAGCACATTCAGGCGATCGACGAGCCGTACATTGCGAAGGTCGGCGCCCATATGAGCGAGGCGATCAACGCAATTGAGGCGGAGAGCGAGGGCAAGTGACCGAACGGACTACCGCCGAGCTGCTGGCCGAGCTTCGCGAAAAGCTGGAGCTGGCCAAGGAACCCGGTGGCGAGAAGGCCGTTGCCAAGCGGGAGAAGAAGGGCATCCCGAGTGCCCGCGCCCGGATTCATGCGCTGCTCGACCCGGGCAGCTTCCTGGAGATCGGCGCGCTGGCCAAGACCCCCGGCGACCCCGACGCGCTCTACGGCGACGGCGTCGTCACCGGCCACGGCACCATCAACGGGCGGCCGGTCGGCGTGTTCAGCCACGACCAGACGGTGTTCCAGGGCTCGGTCGGGGAGATGTTCGGACGCAAGGTCGCCCGCCTGATGGAGTGGGTCGCCATGGTCGGCTGCCCGATCATCGGCATCAACGACTCCGCGGGCGCCCGCATCCAGGACACCGCGACATCGCTGGCCTGGTACGCCGAGCTGGGCCGCCGCCACGAACTGCTGCGCGGCCTGGTGCCCGAGATCTCGCTGATCTTCGGCAAGTGCGCGGGCGGCGCCGTGTACTCGCCGATCCAGACCGACCTCGTCGTCGCGGTGCGCGACCAGGGCTACATGTTCGTCACCGGTCCCGACGTCATCAAGGACGTCACCGGTGAGGACGTCACGCTCGACGAGCTCGGCGGCGCCGACGCCCAAGCCCGGTACGGCAACATCCACCAGGTCGTGGAATCCGAGGCCGCGGCGTTCCAGTACGTGCGGGACTACCTGAGCTTCCTGCCCGGCAATGCCTTCGACGACGCGCCGATCGTCAACCCGGGCCTGGAGCCCGAGGTGACGCCGCACGATCTCGAACTCGACGCGATCGTGCCGGACGCCGACAACCAGGCCTACGACATGATGGAGATCCTGCTGCGGATCTTCGACGACGGCGACGTGTTCCAGGTCGGTGAGCAGGCCGGTCCGGCGATCATCACCGCGTTCGCCCGCGTGGACGGCCGCCCCGTCGGCATCATCGCCAACCAGCCGATGTACATGTCGGGTGCCATCGACAACGAGGCCTCCGACAAGGCGGCCCGCTTCGTCCGGTTCTGCGACTCGTTCAACACCCCGCTGGTGTTCGTCGTCGACACCCCCGGCTTCATGCCGGGTGTGGAGCAGGAGAAGGGCGGCATCATCAAGCGCGGCGGCCGCTTCCTCAACGCGGTGGTGGAGGCCGACGTCCCCAAGGTGACGATCACGATCCGCAAGTCCTACGGCGGCGCCTACGCGGTGATGGGCTCCAAGCAGCTGACCGCTGACTTCAACTTCGCCTGGCCGACCGCCCGCATCGCGGTGATCGGCGCCGAAGGCGCGGCCCAGCTGCTGGTCAAGCGGTTCCCCGATCCCACCGCCCCCGAGGTGCAGAAGATCCGGGCCGACTTCATCGAGGGCTACAACGCCAACCTGGCCACGCCGTGGATCGCCGCCGAACGCGGCTTCATCGACGGTGTGGTCGAGCCCCACGAAACCAGGCTGCTGCTGCGCAAGTGCATGCACCTGCTGCGCGACAAGCAGATCAACCGTGTGCAGCGTAAGCACGGCCTGACACCGATCTAGGCCGTCAGGTGCGGTTGGATTTCCCGGTGCGGTTGGATGGAGCACGTGTCGACTGATTTCACGGGTTTGAGGAGGGATGCGCCGCTCGGCGATCCCCGGCTGGATTTGTGCGACCTGTACGTGTTCCCTTCGCCGAAGGATCCCGGGCGGACCGCGCTGATCCTGACCGCCAACCCGAACGCCGACGCGTTGCATCCCGACGCCGTCTACCGCATCGCCATCGACAACGACGGCGACCTGCGCAACGACATCGCGTTCAACTTCGTGTTCAGTGACCCATCTGCGGGCCCGTCCGGCCCACGACAGTGGGTGGACGTCTATCTGGCCCTGCAGGCCGAGGCCCGCGTCGACGCCGCGGCCGGGTCGCGGATCTTCGGTGACCGCGAGGTGTCGTTCGACGGGGGACCGCACATCTGGCAGTCGGGTTCGTTCACGTTCTTCGCCGGCGCGCGCAGCGATGCGTCGTTCGCCGACTCCAGGGTCATCGCGATGGCGGTGGAACTGCCGACGGCATACCTGGGCGCGGCTCCCGACGTGCGGATCTGGGCGCGGTGCAGTCTGCTCCGGGACGGCACCTGGGTGCATGCCGACCGGGTCGGCCATCCGTGGGTCAGCGGCTTTTTCGCCAGTGACGACGATCTTGCGGAGTACAGCGCGGGTGAGCCGAACCGCGACCGGGCCCGCTGGATGGGGCACCTCATCGACCTGCTGGCCGACACGGGGGACTACACCCGGGAAGAGGCGATCGAGGCGATCGAGGCGGAGGGCACGCTGCCCGATGTCCTGACGTACAACCCGTCCGCCCCGGTGAGGTATCCGAACGGGCGCACGCTCACCGACGATGTCGCCGACTACCGGTCGAAGTTCCTCACCAACGGGCAGCAGGGGTTGTCCGGCCTGAACACGCCCGACGACCTGCTCCCCGAATTCCCGTACCTTGGCACACCCCGCTGAGCCTGCGCCGTCCGTGCTGGTGGATGTCTACCAGCGTTGCGAAAGGCTACCGCTGGTCGGCGGGTTGTTCACGCGCGGCAGACTCGAAGCCAAGGCCGTACTGTCGCTGATCGTGGCCGCAGTCATCGACGAACTCGATCTCACCGAGATCGTGCGTGAGCGACTGACCGCCGAGGCCATCGAGGCGGTCCTCGCGCGGATCGACCTCGTCACGCTGGCCAACGGGGTGATCGACGGGGTCGACCTGCCGAGGATCATCCGGGAATCGACGACGAGCGTGACCGCGGACGTGATGACGGATGTGCGGTCGCAGGGCGAACGCGCCGACGACGCCGTGTCCGGCTTCGTCGACCGGATGATGGGTCGCAGGCGGGGATTCCGTGAGCGTCCCTGACGCGGCCGACACGCATCGCACCGCTGGAGTGGTCAGCCGCGGCACGGCGGCCGTGCTCGATCTGATCGTGGTCGGGGTGCTGCTGGGGTTGCTCTATGCCGGGCTGGTGTTGAGCAGGCTGGCGCTGAATCCCGGCTCGTTCCGTTTTCCGGCGCTCGACGCGGTGTTCTCCGGGATGGTCGGATTCGTCGCCGCGGTGGTCTACCTGAGCCTGTGCTGGTCGGTGTCGGGGTGCACCGCCGGGGCGGTGGCGATGGGGCTGAAGGTGGTGGGGCGGCGCACCACCCGGTTGAAACCCGTGACGGCGCTGCTGCGCGCCATCGCCTGCGTCGTCTTCCCGCTCGGGTTGGCGTGGGTCGCTGTCGACGCGCAGCGAAGGTCCTTGCAGGACATCGTGTTCGGCAGCCGGGTGGTGTACGTCCGCCCATGACCGCAATCACGGGGAGGTTGAGCGCATGCCGCTGAGCGACGGCGAGGTCATCGCGGGCTACACCATCGTGCGGATGTTGGGTTCGGGGGGCATGGGCGAGGTCTACCTGGCCAAGCACCCCCGGCTACCGCGCTACGACGCACTCAAGGTGCTCTCGACGACGGTGTGCGCCGACAGCGAGTACCGGGAGCGGTTTCACCGGGAGGCCGACATCGCCGCCACACTGTGGCACCCGCACATCGTTGCCGTCCACGACCGCGGCGAGTACGAGGGTCGGCTCTGGATATCGATGGATCACGTCGAGGGAACGGATGCCGCCCGGCTGCTGGCCGAGAGGTACCCCCACGGCATGCCGCCGGCGCTGGTGATCCGGATCGTCACCGCCGTCGGGGAGGCCCTCGACTATGCGCATCAGCGCGGCCTGCTGCACCGCGACGTCAAACCGGCGAACATCCTGATCGCCGATCCCGAGACCGAGAATGAACGGATCATGCTCGCGGACTTCGGGATTGCGCGCAGGGTCGGTGAGGTCAGCACGTTGACCGGCACCAGCATGACGGTCGGGACGGTGGCCTACTCGGCCCCCGAGCAGCTGACCGCCGACGAACACATCGACGGCCGGGCCGACCAGTACGCGCTGGCGGCGACGGCGTTTCAGCTGCTGACCGGGTCCCCGCCGTTCCAGCATTCCAACCCCGCGATCGTCATCAGCCAGCACCTGACCGCCCAGCCACCGTCCATTTCGGTGCACCGCCCCGAATTGTCCTCGCTGGGAATGGCTTTCGAGAAGGCGCTGGCCAAGTCGCCCGCCGACCGATTCGACCGGTGTGTCGATTTCGCGCGAGCGCTGGCCAATCGGAGTGGCACAGAGCTTCCCGGCTCGGCGTTCGACCCGGACGCGACGAGGCACGCCGCCGCACCGACCGGGCCGCGGCACGCCAAAACCGCTGCGGCGCCTAGATCGCGGCGACGCGTCGTGCTGGCGGGGGCCGGGCTGGTGCTGGCGCTGATCGCGGTCGCCGCGGCGGTGTTCCTGGCGCGTTTCGAGCGGGACGTGGGCCGCGGTGAGGCGCGGGCGACCGCTTCGACCACCGCGAGCACCGCGCCCACCGGGTCCGGCAGCGTCACGTTGCCGGTGGTCGTGGTCGGCGCTGACTGCGCCACCCTCGGCGCCGCAGGCGTCACCGAGGCTGGTGACCCGGCCTACTGCGCGCGGCTGGCATCGTCCGGGGCGCCGTTGTGGTCGCTGTATCCCGGTGAGATCCCGCACCCCACAGGAACTTCCGCGCCCGAAGGTGAATCCCAGGGCCCGGACACGCCGGTGCTGGTGTGTATGCAGCAGACCGGACAGAGTCAGGTCGACTGCCACGACGACATCCTGCAGGAGAACACCGACCCGGGCGCCAACGACACCCAGACGCCGGGCTGACGGTCAGTCGATGTCCCCGGCGGTGGCGGCGATGTCGTCGCCGAACCACTTCTCCTTGATCAGGTTGTAGGTGCCGTCCTCGCGCATCCGGAACAGCGCCTGGTTGATCGGCTTACGCAACGGGCTGCCGATGTTGAACACGAAACCCTGGTTCTCCTCCTGGAACACGGGTCCGGCCATGACGGCGACGCCTTCGCCCCGGTGCGCCACGTAGTACCGCAGCACGGGGGAGTCGAAAACCACTGCGTCGTAATTTTCCTCGCGCAGCAGGTGGTAGGACTCTTCGATCGTGTCGGTCTCCGTCGCGGCAATGCCCATCCCGCGCAGGAATTCGGCGGCCGTGGTGTCGGCGACGGTGGCGACCGACTTCTCGTAGAGGTCGGCCGGCCCGGTGATCTTCGCGTCGAGCTTTGCGACGGTGAGCGTGGCGCTGAGGTTGGCGGAGTAGAACGAGATGAACACGATGCCTGCAAAACCCCACAGGATCGCCAGGGACTGGGTGATGGTCTTCGTTGCGGCGGTGCTGTTCTTCCCGACGAGGGATCCGATGCCCCAACTGAAGGACTGGAAGATCCCGGGGAAATACGACCGGGACACGACGGGGTCCTCGTCGCGACGTTCGATCAGCCAGAACACGTGTGCCGGAATGACGCTGACCACGATCGCAGCGCTGAGCCAGATGAGCATGGTGCGGGAGAACAGCAGGTCCAGATAGCCGCCCAGCCCTGGCACCGCGGGCCGTGTGTCGTGCACCGGCACGATGATCTGCAGCCCGCCCTCGAGGGTGGGTTGGGAGAAGTCGAAGTGCTGCTCACGATCGGCGGTGAACGAGATCGCGCCCACCGCGACGTCGGCCCGGTTCTCGGCCACCGCCGCGAGTTGACCTGCCACGTTGTCGGTCCGGACGAACTCGGTGTCCCAGCCCAGTCGCTTTGCGATCTCGTTCCACAGCTCGACGGTGAAACCGGTCAGCTCGCCATTGGTGGTCTCCATGACGAACGGTTCGAGTGGATGGATGGCGACGGCCACCGATTCCGGGCCCGGGTCGGCGTCGGGTTGAGCGGCGGCCGGAGGGGCCAGCAACAACGCTCCGATCAAGACAGTCAGCGCCAGGACGTATCGGTGGACGCCCACGAAGTCCACTCCTCCTTCTTCGGGTGATCTTTTCGCACCCTACCGATTGCGGAGTGTCAGATCTCGGGGAAGCCGAGCCACTGGTCGACCAGGAACGTGTTACCGCGCGCGACGACGGTGGCGCCGCCGCGGCCGGGATAGTGCGCCGGGATCACCGCGGCACGCCGGCGCGAGGCCTCGGTGAAGATCCGGTGGCGAGAACGTGCGGCGGCCACGGGGTCCACATCGAACGCGCACGGATCGTCGGGCCGCGGGATCTGTATCGGACTGTGGGTGAGATCACCGACGAACACCGCGGGCACTCCGGCGTCGAGCCAGACCACCGTCGACCCCGGGGTGTGGCCGGGGGCGGGCCGCAGCCACAGCGAGTCGCTGACCCGGTGATCACCGGAGAACAGCTCCATCTGCGGCTCGACGGGTGAAACGCTGTCGGCGAACACGATTCGCATACCGTCGGCGACGTCGGGATTGTCGGGCGAGAAGTGCCGGTAGTCGAGCTCGGGCATCAGATAACGCGCATTCGGGAATGTCGGCGTCCAGGCTCCGCCCCCGGTGCCTGCGCCGCTCGCGGCGGAAAGCCGGGTGTTCCATCCGACGTGGTCGGTGTGCAGATGGGTGTTGACCACGACGTCGACGTCCTCGGGACTGACCCCGGCGTCGGTGAGGGCCTTCAGGTATGGGGTGTCCAGCTGGTGCAGGGGAGGCATGTGCGGGCGGTTCCGATGGTTGCCCACGCCGGTGTCCACCAGCACGGTCAGCCCGTCAACCCGGATCACCCATGTCTGAATGGCGATCTTCCATTCGTCGGCGCCGCGATCCCAGAACAGCGGTTCCAGCAGGTCAGCGTTGGCCGGCCACGCGGCGGCGGGCGTCTGCCCGAACAACGAGGTCCGCATCTGGGCCCGCACCTCCACCACACGCGACAACGTGGCGCGGCCCAGACGGACCTGACCCGTCACGGCTGGAAGCGCATCGGGCCGGGCGACCACAGCCCCGAATGCGTGGTGTCGCCGAGGTCGATCTCGGCCGGTTGCGCGTCGACGATGGTGTCGAAGCGGCGCAGCGAGCCCCAGTCCTGACCCCAGTCGTTGGACAGGTAGGTCGACATCACCGAGGCTCGCAACAGCAGGTCGGTGATGCCCAGCAGGCCGCCGTTGATGCCGTCCTGCCAGGTGTCGGTGCTCTGCAGCTTGGCGAAATAGTCCGGCGAGATGCGGAATTTCGGGATGTCGGTGACGCCGTTGGCGTGCAGCATGGGCTGCTGGCAGGGGAACGCCAGCCCGACCGCCCAGTCCATCAGCACCGGCTGCTCGGAACCGATGTACTCCTGCACCGATTTCACCTCGGGGACGCGCGGGGGCGTCACGGCGACCCAGTCGCCCCGGCCCAGCGACAGGTCCTCGGCGACCACCCGGACCGCGACCGCGTCGGCCGGGATCTGGGCGCGCGGATAGCGCAGGTTGCGCCAGGACGGCGTGGGGCCGATGTCGAACGGGCTGACCCGGCCCGCCGCGACGGGCGCGCCGTCCGGTCCGCGGGTGGCGTACTCGAGCTCGACGGTCTGGCCGGACGTGTCCGCCTCCGCGACGCTGGTGCCCGAGATCGTCCCCGCCGCGGTGATCACCACGAGGGGGTGCGCGGCGTCGGCGGGCGGCAGCTCGTACCAGGCCGAGGCGAGCCGGCTCTCCTGTTGCGGCCCGGTCGAGTACGTACCGGCGACCGGGACGCGGGCCGGGTCGAGGCCGTACGGCAGGGGCACCGTGGAGCCGTTGACGCCGGGGCGAGACAACTTGATCGGCCGGTTCCAGTCGTAGTCGGTACCGGGCTGTGGGTTGTTCAACCGGATCGCCTCGGCGATGATCCGGTCGGGAACTCCGTTGGGGGAGAAGCCCGCCGGGTCGGTGCCGCCGAGCGGGCCCAGCGGGCCGTACCGACCCGGGATCGGTTGCAGGAAGCCGGCGTTGGAGTCGGGTTCGACGAGCACGTCGTCGGCCAGCCCGCAGCCGCCGGCGAACGCGCGGATGTTGGCCCAGCCGTTGGAGTAGGTGGGGTACTGGCGCACCACGCCGATCGCCATCGACGCCACCATGAACAGCACCATGAATCCGGCGGCGACCGGGATCGGGGCGGCGGTGAGCGCATCGACCACGCGGGAGTCCTGCTTGTTGCGCAGGTGCAGCCAGAACGCCCACAGTGCGGCGACCCCGAACAGCGTGAAGAACACCGCGCTGGCGGTCACCCCGCCCAGTTGCGGCACCGAGTTGTTGTACGGGGCACCGAAGTTGGAGACGTACCACCAGCCGTTCGTCGAGGCGAAGCACAGCGCCAGGATGAACAGCACACCGGCCAGGAAGGCCATCCGGTTGCGTGCCGAGCGCAGCACCACCGGTGACACCAGCACCGTCGCCAGCGCCGCCATCGCGCCGCCCACCGCGGCGAACAGCCCGAAGTGGTGGATCCACTTGGTGGGGGTGAACATCAGGAAGAAGATGGTCGCGAAGATGACGCCCATCAACCGCCAGGCCGGGCCGCGGGCGACACCGGGAACGCGCTTGCGCCGCAACATGATGAACAGCGACGAGAACAGGCACAGCGCGGTGAACAGGAACGCCACCCGCCGGGCGATCGCACCGTCGGTGGTGGGCAGGACCAGGTAGTAGTACCGCAGGTTCTCGGTCCACCACTCCTGGCTGGGGCCGATCGCGGTGCGGATCTTGGTGGCTTCCAGAACCGTCGCCAACGTCTGGTCGGCGAACACCACCGCGAGCACGACGGTGCCCGCGGCCAGCAGCGGCGCGAGCAGCGGCCACAGCCCGACCAGTTGGCGTCGCCGCATCAGGATCCGCAGGATCGGACGGCCGCCGGCGACGAGCGCGGCCACCGCGATCAGCCCGGTCGGCTGGATGCCGAGGGTGAACGCCGCCGTCGTGATGGCCAGCGCCGCGGGGGTGAGCCGGCCCGATGTCACCGCACGCTCGATCAGCACATAGGTGATCAGCGCACCGGTGGCGATCTGGCCTTCGGGGCGCAGGCCGTTGTTGAACGGCATCCACGCCGCCAGCAGCACCAGCCCCGCGGCCCACAGCGCGGCGCGGCTCCCCGACACCGCCGGACCGAGCCGGGGCAGTACCTCGCGGGACAGCAGCAGCCAGCAGACCAGGGCGCAGACAAGGTCGGGGAGCCGCATCCAGATGCTTGCGGTGCTGACCTGCGTCATCAGCGCCAGCAGGTTGTAGTACCAGCCGAAGGGGTCCTCGGGGCTGCCGAACCAGCGGAAGTAGTTCGACATGTAGCCGGCGTGGTCGGCGACCCGCGCCATCTGCAGGATGTAGCCGTCGTCCGAGGAGTTCGCCCCGATGACGTACCAGAGTGCGAACCCGCCGACGACGACACCGTCGACTGCGGTCAGGGTGCGCCAGCGGGTCGGGATGACCCGGTGCATGCGCCGGCCGTCGAGCCGGTCCAGCCGCCACAGTGCCAGCAGTGCGATGACGGTGCTGACGATCGCGAGCAGGATCGCGGCGAGCTTGAGCGCCGTCGGATGGGTGGTGTAGCGGGTGTCGATCGTGGCCGAGAACGACAGGCCCGGCGGGGCGGGCCCGGTCAGGTCGGTGAACACACCCACGATGGCGGGCCGCAGGTTGGGATCGGGGTAGCCGGTGCGCTGCGGTTGTCCGGCGTTGTCGCCGGAAACCTGTGTCAGTCCGACGAATTCGGCGAACGTTCCGTCCAGGTTCGAGGTGATGTCGATGCGCTCACAGCCGGGCCCGGCGACCCGGTCCCGATCGACGCTGGCCACCACGACATTGCGCACGATCACGTCGACCCGGTCGTCGGAGACCGTGACCAGCATCGCGTTCAACGCGGCGTCCCGGCCCTCGGCCGGTGCGGTGCCGAGCAGCAGGCCGCCGTCGGCCGGCATCGACCGGACGACCTCGCACGGCACGGTCGCGGTCAGGCTCACCGGCGCCTGGGAGATCAACGGGGCAGTGACGTTGTCGAGGCGGTTCTGCTGCGGCCAGTTCAGCGTCGCCGTGGTCTGGGTGACCGGCAGCAGCGGGATCGAGACCGCCAGCACGAAGCCGAGCAGGCCGGCGATCGTGGCGACCCAGCGCGCGATCTTCACGTCTCTTGCGTCGATGTTCACGGCTCCTGCCGATGTACCGCTCACGGCTTCGCCCGATGTGCCGCTCACGGCAGTGCCCTGATCGGTCCGCCACGGCTCCAGCCGAACACTCGCGTCGACCCTTCCTCGATCAAGGCGTCGGGCGCCTCGTCTTTCGGCACCACCCGTAGGTACCGCTCCAGCGAACCCCAGTCGCGGTACCAGTCACCGCTGAGATACGTCGGGATCGACTCGGTGCGCAGCAACGCCTGGATGAACAGGAACGGCCCGCCGTCCTGGGCGGCCTGCCACTGGTTCGACGACACGACGATCTGCTTGAAGTTCGGCATGATCCGGTACTCGGGCAGTTCGGCGATCCCGAGGTGCTCGGTGAACGGCCGCTGGCACGGGAAGTTGGCCGCGGTGGCGATGTCCATCAGCACCGGGGTCTGCCTGCCGAGGAAGTCCTGTGCGGTCTGCAGCACCGGCACCCGCGGCGGTGTGAACGCGAACCACTGGTCCTCGGACAGGTTCGGGTCGTCGGCCACGATGCGGGCCACATTGGCCTCCGGCGGCGCCCACTCCAGCGGGAACCGCAGGTTGCGCCACGCCTTCTGGACGAAGATGTCGATCGGCTGCACCTCGCCGAGTTCCTGGTAGGAACCGTCGGGCCGGTGCACACCCCACTGCAGTTTGAGGGACTGGCCGTAGTTGAAGGAGCCGTCCTCGTTGTAGTACCAGATCGCGCCCGCCGCGGCGACGCTCACCAGCGGCCGGTCCGGGGTGCGGGGCGGTAGCTGATACCAGGCCGAGGTGGCCTTCGCGGCGAGGGTGTTCTCGTCGAAACTGCCCATCACCGGCGTGGTGGCCGGGTCGAGCCCGAACGGCAGGAACACTCGGGACCCGTTGACGCCTTCGGGTCCGTAGCCGCCGCCGGTGCCCGCCGCGTAACCGACGCCGATGTTCGGCTTGTCGACGGGGCCGTCGGAGTTGACGGTGCCCGGGTTGGCCGCCACCGGCTCGGCCGGCTCAAGGGTGTCGCTGACGCCGTTGGGGGTGAAGCCCACGGGGTCTTCGCCGCCGAGGGGCCCGTACTCGCCGAAGCGCTGGCCTGGCACCGGGGTCAGCATGCCCGCGTTGGTGTCGGCCTCGACGAGCACCGCGTCGGCCATCGAACAGGAGGCGTCCGACAGACCTGAGCGCAACGCGGAGATGTTCGCCGCGCCGGTGGTGTAGACGGGATAGCGGCCCGCGGTGGCCTTGAGCATCGACCCGAGTTCGAGCACCACCATGATCACGGCGACCACGAGCAGCGGGGTGGACGCCAGCGCCCGGTTGCGCCCGGTGTCGGCGACCTCGGTGTGCCCGGCGTAGTCCATCCGGAAGTGCAGCCAGCCGGCGAGCAGGCCGCACGCGATGGCGAGCACCAGGAAGATCGTGGTCACCGGGTAGCCCACGATGACGGGCTGCTTGTCGAACCACGGCACGCCGTAGTTGCCGACGTAGAACCAGCCGTTGATGCCCGAGGTAGCCCACGCCAGCACGAACAGCAGCGCGGTCACATACAGCGCCAGGTTGCGGCGGCTGTGCAGCCCGACCCGGGCGAACGCGAACGCGGTGATCGCGCCGAGAGCACCCGCGAGGCCGGCGAACACGCCGAACTGCACCGCCCACTTGGTCGGGGTCAGTGTCAGCAGCAGCAGCCCGATCGCGGTCGTGCCCGCCAGCCGCCACACGGGTCCGTTGACGGCGCCGGGCAGGCTGCCGCGGCGCAGCAGCACCATCAGCACGCCGAACAGGCACAGCAGCAGGATCAGCACCGAGAAACGCCGGGTCAGCGACCCGTCGACGCTCTCCTCGACGGTCAGGAAGTAGTACCGCAGGAACTCCTGATACCAGGGGATCGTCGGGCCGACGACGTATTTGATGCGGACCGACTCGGCGACGGTGGCCAGGGTCTGGTCGCGGAAGACGACGACGAACAGCAGCGACGCGGCCGCGGCGAGCGGGGCCAGCTGGGCCGCCAGGCCGTCGACGGGACGCCGCGCGGCGACGATCCGCGTCACCCCGCGGGCACCGACGAGCAGCGGTGCGAGCGCGACCAGGCCCTGCGGGGCCAGCGTCACCGAGAAGACCGCGACCACGATCGCCACGGCGTACGGCCACAGCCTGCGCGTCGCCAGCGCCCGCTCGGTCAAGATCCACGCCGCCACCACACCGAAGGCGATCAGGGGTTCGGGGCGCAGCCCGTTGTTGAACGGCAGCCACGCGGCCAGGAACACCGCCCCGCCGGTCAGCACCGCGACCCGGTTGTCCGCCACCCGCCTGCCCAGCCTCGGCAGCACGCAGCGGCTGACGATCAGCCAGGTCCCGATCGCGGCGGCAGTGGCGGGCAGGCGCAGCCACACACTCGCCGTGCTGATCGACGCCAGCTGGGCCAGCACACTCTGGTACCAGTCGAACGGGGCTTCCGACGCGCCGAAGTAGCGGTAGTAGTTGGTGATGTAGCCGGCTTCCCCGGACACCCGCGCGATGGTGGTGTTGTAGCCGTCGTCGGACGAAAGCGCCCCGACCAGGTGCCAGATCAGCAGGCTGCCGACGACGGCGGCGTCGGTCAACCAGGTCCACAGCCCGGTGCGGCGGCGGCGCCGCAGCTCCCGGGGCATCCGGCGACCCGAGGCCCGGTCCAGCACCGCGAGCGCGACGATCGCCGCGATCACGCACAGCACGCCCAGCACCATCACGGCGAGCTTGACCGTCGTCGGCGTCGTGATGAACCGGGTGTCGACGTCGATGCGGGCGCGCAGGCCGGAATCGGGGCCCGCTTCCAGGTCGGTGAAAACGCCCGCGACCTGCGGACGCTTCTCTGGCTCGAGGGTGCCCGCCGCGCCGGGGATACCGACGAAGTCCGCGCCGACCGCGCCGACACCGGCCCAGATACGCAGCTCGCTGCACGCGCCGGAGTCGACGGCCTCGCGCGGCGCGACCGCGGCGACGGTGTCGCGGAATGCGACGTAGACGACGTCGGCGTTGGCGCGCACGAACAGTCCGTTGCGGCCCGCGTCGATACCGTCGGCCGGGATCGTGGAGAACACCACCCCGTCGTCGCCGGGCAGTGTCGCCACCGCCGGGCACGGGATGGTGACGTCCAGCGCGTGCGGCGCACCCGACACGAGTGGGGCGGTGATGTCGCTGACGAAGCCTTCGGCGTTCACCGATTGCGGCCAGGTGATGGTGGCCGTGGACTGCTTCACCGGAAGCAGGGGCGCCAGCCCGCACAGGAGCATTCCGAGAAGCCCCGCGATGACGGCGACGAGGCGGGCGGACGGGGCAGGCACGAGGCTCGATGGTAGGCGACGTTCCTAGGACGGGAACTTCGGCGTGCCGCGGTGCGACCGAGCTGTTAGCTCAGCCGCAGTGGTGCCGGGCTCCACAACCCGCTGCGCTCCGCCGTGCCGAGATCCAGACGCGCCGGTTCGGCGTTCGGGTAGAACGGCAGCAGCCGCTGCAGCGCGCCCCAGTCGCGGTACCAGGCGTCCTTCAGATACGTCGGCACGGTGACGGGGCGCAGCAGCAGTTCGGTGATGCCGAGCGGACCGCCGCCGAGGTAGTCCATCACCGGGGAGTTGGCCTCGGCGCCGAACCGGTCGGGCAGGATCCGCCACTTCGGCACCTCGATGACGCCGTTGCGGTGGCCGAACGGGCGCTGGCACGGGAAGGCCAGACCGACCAGCCAGTCGAGCAGCACCGGGTCGCTGGACCCGACGACGTCCTGCAGCGTGCGCAGCTCGGGGATGCGGGGCGGCGTGACCGCGATCCAGTGCTCGGGGCTCAGATCGTCGTCGCTGGCGACCAACCGGATCTGGGTGGCCTCGGCAGGGATCGCCGACAGCGGGGTGCGCAGGTTGCGCCAGGCCGGGGCGGCGCCGACGTCGTCGAACCCGGTGCTGCCCGCCGGTTCACCGTCCGGGCCCGCCCACTGCACGAGGACCTCGCCCTGATCGAACCGGCCGGCGGCGGCGACGACGAGCAACGAATCGGAACGGTTCCTGTCGTTCCAGCCCGCGGGCAGCTGGTACCAGGCCGAACGCAGGAACGCAGGCTGCTGGGTTCCGCCGCGCCAGCTGCCGAGCACCGGGGTGCCTGCCGGGTCCAGACCGAACGGCAGCCGGGCGCGCGAGCCGTTGACACCGGCGGCGACGGTGGTGCCGCCCTCCGTCCCGGCTTCGCTGCCGGTGTCGCCGTTGTTGTCGGTGTCGGCGAAATTGTCCGAGCCGGGTTGCTCCATGACCGGGTCCGCCGACAGATCCGAAGGGATCCCGTTGGGGTTGAAGCCTTCTGAGGTCACCTCGCCGAGTGCGTCGCCGACCGGGACCCCGATCGGGGCGAGCATGCCCGCGTTGGTGTCCTGTTCGACCATGACGTCCTCGGCCAGGCCGCACGTCTTGCCGGTCAGGGCCTGCAGGTTGGACCGGCCCACGGTCCAGGCCGGGTACTGGCCGAGCATTGCGGTGGTCAGCGAGACCACCTCGAACACGACCAGCGCCCACGTGGCAATCGCCAACGGCGCCTGAAGGATTCGCTTCCATCGCGGCGGGGTGCCGTCGGGCGGTGGCACGTCACGTCCGGAGAAGTGGAGCCACGCTGCGATCAGCAGGGCCACCACGGACAGCCCGAGCAGCATGGTGGTGAATCCGAACTTCCACTCCGGGAACGAATTCGACCATGGCACGCCGAAGTTGGACACGTACCACCACCCGTTCACGGTGGCGAACGACAACGCCGTCAGGAACAGCACGGCGGCGGTGAAGATGGCGCGGTTGCGTGGTGAGCGCATCGCCGCGGCGGAGACGGCGACGGCGGCCAGCGCTCCGAGGGAACCGGCCAGGCCGGCGAACACCCCGAAGTGGTGGGTCCACTTGGTGGGAGTGAACATCATGGCCAGGAACGAGATGACGGTGATGCCGATGATGCGGCGGCTGGGCCCGGCGGCGGTGCCCGGAATCCGCCCTTTGCGCAGTGTCATCGCGATGGCGACGACGAGCGCGAGCAGCAGCGTGAGGACCGCGAACCGGCGGGCGACCGAGCCGTCGGGGCTGGTGGTGAACAGCCGTGAGTAGCGGATGTGTTCGTCGAACCAGGCCAGGCTGGGGCCGACCGCCGATTTGAAGCTGCTGGCCTGCAGCTCGGCGGCCAGGGTCTGGTCCCGGAAGATCAGGAAGATGGTGACCGTGCCCGCCGCGGCGATCGGGGCCAGCAGCGCCCAATAGCCGAACCGTGAGACATGGGCGGCCACAATGGTTTTCAGCGGGCCGACGGCGACCAGTAGGGCGCCGACGGCGGCGATGCCGGTCGGGCCGGAGAACAGGGTGAGCGCACCGATGATGATCGCGACGGCCACGGGCATCAGCCTGCTGGTCGCGACGCCGCGCTCCACCGAGCACCAGGTCAGCAGGATGCCCAGCGCGATGATCGGTTCGGGCCGCAGGCCGTTGTTCAGCGGCAGCCAGAAGGCCAGGAACAGGCCGGCGGCCGTCCAGGCGGCGGCCCTGCTGTGTTTGACCGCCGAGCCGAGGCGGGGGATGACCTCCCGGCTGATCACCCACCAGCAGGCCAGCCCCATCAGCAGGGTCGGCAGCCGCATCCACACGCTGGCGGTGCTGACCTGGGCCCACACGGCGAGCAGGTCGTAGTACCAGCCGAACGGGGCCTCGGGGGTGCCGAACCAGCGGTAGTAGTTGGCCATGTAGCCGGCGTTCTCGGAGACGCGGGCCATGGTCAGGATGTAGCCGTCGTCGGCGGTGTTCGCGCCGACGAAGTGCCACCAGACCAGGACGGCGGCCACCAGGCCGTCCAGCGCCGACACCGACCACCAGCGGTTGGGCAGGAAACGCTTGTGCCGTCGGCCGTCGGCGCGGTCCAGCACGTGCAGCGCGCACAGGGACACGAGCGTCATCGCGATGCCGACGATCATCGCGAGCAGCTTCGCCCATGTCGGGGACGTGCTGTAGCGGGTGTCGATGGTCGCCGAGAACTCCAGGCCGGGCGGGGCGGGGCCGGACAGGTCGGTGAAGACGCCGACGATCTGCGGGCGGAAGTCGTAGCCGCCGCGCTCACCGCGCAACGGCTCGGTCGGTTCGGTCGCGTCCGCCGGGCCGCCGTCGTCAGGCTGGGCCTGCAGGCCGACGAACTCGCCGGTCACCTTGTCGGCGTGCGCGGTGAACCGCAGCCGCTCGCACGCCGGGCTGAGCACCTGGTCGAGCGGGGCACTGACCACCGGGGTGTTGCGGACGATGACGAGCAGGTCGTTGTTGACGCGCTCGATGAGCAGGCCGCGGTCCACGGCGTTGGGCGCCTGCTTGGGGACCGTCGAAAGCAGCACTGTGCGGCCGGGCCGGTCCAGCCCCGCCGCGGCGCTGCACGGCACGGTGATTTCCAGATCCGTCGCGACGTAGCCGATGAGCGGGGCGTCGACGCTGCGCAGCACGCCGTTCTGCGGCCAGTTCAGTTGTGCGGTGGTCTGGTTGACGGGCAACAGCGGGGTGGCGACGGCCAGCATCGTGCCCAACAGCCCCGCGACGATCGCGATGAGCCGCGAGGTGCGGTGATTGCTGCCGTTCGGCGGCGGCGTCGGCTCCGCGGACCGAACTGGCTGTGGCACCACGGGGCTAGATGGTAGATGGCTTGCGGATGGCCAGCACGAACGGCCCGATGGTGGACACGTCGAAGCGCGGGTCGTCGAACAGCGCGTCGTCGAGGGCGACGTGGTACCGCCGCACGTTCGGCTGGTTCGGATAGACGTCCTCGGCCAGGCGCAGCGTGTAGGTGTCGTTGGCGCCGCGGCGCATCAGGAACACCGACGGCGGCTCCCATGGCATCGCGTCGAGCGCCTCGATGAACTGGTCGGCGTCGGTCAGCATCGACCAGCCCTCGATGGCGCCGGCCCGCTGGTCGAACTGTGCGAGCGGATTGGCGTAGTGCGAGGTGAGTCCCTGGAACCCGTAGTACGGGTAGTAGGACAGGAAGCTGTAGTCGGCGGTGAGCACGACGGTCTCGTTGCGGGGCCGGCCGGTCACCTCCCGGATGCGGGCGTCGACCTCCCGGTAGTACTGCTCGGCGCCGGGCGGTCGCCGGTCGGCGCGCTGGCCGTAGCCGTCGGTGTCGGTGTAGGCGACGACGATGTCGGAGCGCAGCACATCCGGGATGTCCTGGCTGAAGGTGACGGCGCCCAGCACGCCGACGGCGGTGGCCACGGCGACGACCTTGGGCGCGTTGGCCGGCCGGACCCGGGCCGCGGCCGCGCGGGTCACCTCGATGAACCCGAAGGCGCCCGCGGCGGCCAGCAGGATGGTCAGGGTCGGCTGTAGCCGGAACGACAGCAGCGTGGTGCCCACCAGGGTGGTCACCATGGACAGCAGCGACCACGCGTAGACGGCCAGCACGGCGACGGCCAGCGCGCCTGCCCGCGTGGAGCTGCGCGCGTAGATCACCAGCCAGGCGGTGCCGAGCAGACACAGCGCGCCCAGCAGCGTGAACTGCAGCATCGGGAAGGACAGCTCGGCGCCGTCTCTGGGCAGGTAGTGCTGTGCGGTGCCGGTCTCGGCGGGAGTGCCGCGGGCCGCGGCCAGAAGGTAGGGGCCCCAGCCGATCAGCGCGATCAGGCCGGAGATCACCGCGATGGTGAGCAGGCGCAGCAGCGGGTCCCAGTGCCTGCGTGCGGCGGCCAGTAGCACCGCCATCACGGTCAGCGTGAACGCGGCATACGCCAGCAGCAGCGTGTAGAACAGCCCGGTCACGCCCAGGAAGATCCCGGTGCCGACGATCGCCGCCCAACCGCCGCTGCGTCGAATGCCCGGCTCGCCGGGGCGCGTCCTGCCCTTCAGGCCGGACCAGGCCAGCACGAATACCGGCGGCAGCAGCACGGCGATGATCGCGGCGTACGGTTCGGCGGGGGAGTAGGCCAGTGTCGCCGCCGCGGTGGCGGTGGACACCACCAACGCGTACTCGAAGCGGATCATGGCGGCCCACAGCGCGTACGCCAGCACGATGGCGACCGCGATCGAGACGACCGACCAGGGCTTGAACATCTCCCAGGCGGGTGTGCCGGTCAGCGCCGCCAGCCGGCCACCGATCCAGAACCAGCCGGGCGGATAGAACGGCGGCAACCCGATGTAGGTCATGTCGTGCAGGCCGGGCTGGTCGGCGAAGCGCGTCATGTACTCGGTGCGGAACTGCTGGTCCACCGAGATGCCGAACAGATAGAGCTTGGTGGCGCCCAACGGCATCGCGAGCGTGACGACGGCGAACGCGGACAGGAACACCGGCGCACCGAGGCGGGCCAGGACGGTGCGGCCCCTGCGCCAGGCCAGGCCGCTGGCGAGCAGCCCGATCAGGCAGGCGACCTGCCCGACGGTGGTCAGCGCGTGCAGCTGGTTGGACGAGTTGTAGGCGGGCCACTCGACGCGGGCGATCGCGACCAGGCTGACCGTCGCGACCGCCACGGCCACCACCGTCGCAACGAGCATCTGGCCGGCCACTCTCACCGGCGCGGCCAGGGTGTCACCTGCCCTCAATTCCCGGGTCGCTCCGCTCCTGCCCACCGGACTCAGATAGGCAGCTTGCGGAAGATGGGGCGCGGGATGTGGCGCAGCACCATCATCACGAACCTGAACGCGCCGGGCGCCCAGATCAGGTCCTTGCCCTTGTTCGACGCCGTGACCGCAAGCTCCGCGACGTCTTCCTTGTCGACGGTGAAGGGTGCTTCCTTGGCGCCGGTGGCCTTCCAGTGCTCCATCGTCGTCGTCGTGCGCACCTGGCCTGGCCGGATGACCAGGACCCGAACACCGAACTCGCGCAACGCCTCTCCGAGGCCCAGGTAGAAGCCGTCGAGGCCGGCCTTGGTGGAGCCGTAGACGAAGTTGGAGCGACGGACCCGCTCCCCGGCCGCCGAGCTCATCGCGATGATGCGGCCCGAACCCTGCGCGCGCATCTTCTCGCCCAGCAGCACACCGACGGAAACCGCCGCGGTGTAGTTGATTCCGGCGATCTGCACGGCCTTGCGCTGGTTCTGCCAGAGCTCCTCGGCGTCACCGAGCAGGCCGAACGCGACGACCGCGACGTCGACATCGCCGTCACGCCACGCCGTGTCGATCACCTTGGGGTGGTTGTCGGTGTCGAGTGCGTCGAAGTCGATCCAGTCGACGGCCTTGGCGCCCGCGGCGCGCATCTGTTCGACGGCCGCGTCCTTGCGGGGGTGGTCGGGCAGATCGGCCAGCACGATCCGGGCTCGGGCGTTGCGCAGATAGCGCTCTGCGATCGCCAGGGCGATCTCCGAAGTGCCGCCGAGAAGCAGGATCGTCTGCGGGTTACCCGTCGCGTCGAACACCATCTAGAGAAGCTCCAGTCGTCGGGCCATGTCGGAGGCGAACACCCCGTCGGGATCGACCTTGCGGCGCAAGGCGATCCATTCGTCGATCCGCGGATACATGGCGTGGAAGGTCTCGGCGGTGGTGCGGGAATCCTTGGCGGTGTACAGCCGGCCGCCGAACTCGAGCACCCGCTTGTCGAGACCGTTGAGGAACTCGTTGAGCCCAGGGTTGATCTGGAAGTCCACGCAGACGTTCCAGCCGGGGATCGGGAAGCTCAGCGGCGCGTCGTTACCGGGGCCGAAGAGCTTGAACACGTTGAGGAACGAGTAGTGCCCGGAGCGCTGGATGTCGTACATGATGCGCTTGAACTCGTCGACGGCCTCGGTGGGCACCACGAACTGGTACTGGGCGAAACCCACTGAGCCGTAAGCGCGGTTCCAGTCGCCGACCATGTCGAGCGGGTGGTAGAACTGCGTCAGGTTCTGGGCCTTGCCGCGATAGGTCTTGCCCAGCCGGTACCAGACCTCGGTCATCGGGCCGAAGGTGTACTTGTTGCCCAGCCCGTTCGGGAAGATCTCGGGCGCGGTGAAGTATTGCGGCGCATCGAACTTCAACGGGTTCTTCTGCAGTTTCCTGGGCAGCTGGTCGACCGTGGCCAGCGAGCCGCGGGAGATGACCGCCCGGCCCAGTTTCGGTGGGGCGCTGATCGCGTCGAACCAGGCACTGGAATAGGTGTAGTTGTCCTCGGTGCCGTCGCTGTGGAAGGCGATGGTCTCCTCGAGGCCGCTGGTGACGTCGCCGTCGGCGATGAAGTACGCGGTCTCGGTGGGCGTCATCTCGATGGTGGCCCGCAGGATGATGCCGGTCAGCCCGTTGCCGCCGACGGTGGCCCAGAACAGGTCGGCGTCCGGACCGGACGGGGTCAGGGTGCGGACTTCGCCGTCGGCCGTGAGTAGATCCATCGAGCGCACGTGGTTGCCGAAGCTGCCGGCGCTGTGATGGTTCTTGCCGTGGATGTCGCAGGCGATGGCGCCGCCGACCGTGACCTGACGGGTCCCGGGCAGGACGGGCACCCACAGGCCGAGGGGCAGCGCTGCGCGCATCAGCTGGTCGAGGTTGACGCCGCCGTCAACATCGACGAGGTGGCTGTCGGAATCCATCGAGTGGATCCGGTTCAGCACGCTCATGTCGACGACGAGGCCGCCGCCGTTCTGGGCGTTGTCGCCGTACGAACGGCCCAGTCCCCGCGCAATGACACCTCGACCGTCGCCCTTTCCGCTCTCCGCGGCTCGGGCGACGGCCTTGACGATCACCTCGGGATCGGGGGTGGCCAGCACCTGGGCTACCGACGGGGCGGTGCGGCCCCAGCCGGTCAGCCGCCTGGCGGTGGTGGGAAACTCCGTGCTCAACATCGTCACAGAGGGTACCGCTTGAGGCGGAACGGTCAGCGCAGCCGGAAGATGACCGCGCGCTGAACGATGAAATTGATCACCGTCGCGGTGCCCTGCGCGATGACGAACGCCACCGGAACCCGCCACGGCTGGTCCTCGAACTCCATGTAGAAGACGTAGTTGATGCCCACCTGCACGGCGTAGGTGACGGCATAGAGCGCGACCACCGCGATGAACCGGGCCTTGCTCGGCGCTGCCTGGAACGTCCAGCGCCGGTTGATCAGGTAGGCGGTGGTGGTGCCCGCGACGAAGCTGAGGGTCTTGGCGATGTTCACGTGCAGCCCGGCGCCCAGCAGCGCCACGTACAGGCCGAAGTCCACGACCGCGGACAGCCCGCCGGTGACGACGAAACGCCAGATCTGCGTTGTCAGACTCAACTGCGGTGACATCGGGGGCTCGGCCACCCGCGCAGCTTACGAGACGGTGCCGAACCTGCATTCCACGCGGTGATTTCTCGGGCAGGGAGTCACAGACCACTGGCCCTGAGTACGTCGCACAGGGCCGCCACCGCCGCGGAGAACGCGTGTTCGGGCGGTGCGGCGAAGCCGACGATCAGGCCGTCGACGTCGGCGGGGCCGGCCATCGGGTGGCGCATGATCGACAACCCCGACACCGCAAGACCGGACTCCCCCGCCCGGCGCATGACTTCCGGTTCCGCGCCGTCCGGCAACGTAACGAGCAGGTTCACCCCGGCGGCGAGCCCGCCGATCCCGACGTCGAACGGTGACAGTGCGGAGACCAGCACATCCCGGCGCCGCCGGTACCTCATCCGCATGCGCCGGATGTGCCGGTCGTAATGGCCGCCGGCGATGAAGTCGGCCAGTGTCAGCTGGTTGATCGCGTCGACGTAGAACTGCTGGCCGCCCGCCGCGGCCAGCACGGCGTCGATGAGGTTGTCCGGCAACGCCATCCATCCCAGCCGCAGTGTCTGGGACAGGCTCTTGCTCGTCGAACCGAGGTAGGCGACCCGGTCGGGACGCAACGACTGTAGTGCGCCGACCGGTTGCCGGTCGTAGCGGAACTCGCCGTCGTAGTCGTCATCGAGGACGAATCCTCCTGTGCGCTGGGCCCATTCGATCACCGCGGTACGTCGCGAGGAGTGCAGGGGCATTCCCAGCGGGTTGTGGTGCGCCGGGGTGAGCAGTACCGCGGGAACGTCGAGGCCGTCGAGTTCGTCGACGACGGCTCCCCTGTCGTCGACACCGATGGGCACCGTCGACGCGCCCGCGGCCGCGATCGCGTCGCGAAAGACGAACAGCCCGTAACTCTCGACGGCGATCGGGCCTCCCAGCGCCCGGGTCAGAAGCTCCACGGCGTGCCGGACACCCGCGCAGATCACGATCGACTCGGGGGAGGTGCGCACCCCGCGCGCGCGGGCGAGGTATTCCGCCAGAGCCGAACGCAATTCGGGCCTGCCGCGGGGGTCACCCATCCGCAGTGCCTCGGTGGGCGCGCCGCCCAGCGCCCGGCGCGTACTGGCGAGCCACTGGCTTCGCGGGAACTCCGCGACGTCCGGTGAGCCGGGCATCAGGTTGTGCGTGGGGGCGACGCGGACGCCGTGGGGGCGCGGCGGCGTGTGGGCCGGGGTGGTGACGTCGGCGACCCACGTTCCCGCGCCCTGGCGTGAGGCCAGCCAGCCTTCGGCGACCAGTTCGGCGTACGCCTCGGCGACGGTGTTGCGGGCCAGCCCCAGATCCGTGGCAAGGGTGCGGGACGACGGCAGCATCGTGCCTGCGGTCAGCCGGCCCGACCGTGCCGCGTCACGCAGCGCCGAGATCAACGCGTCCTTGGTGCCGCGCGCACCTGGGACGAGGGCGTCGCGCAGGTCGAGATGCAGATCGCGAGTGGCCGAATTGGCCCATGAAGTCACGCAGGAATTGAACCATCTTCGCGGTCCAGTCGGCGCTAGCGTCGAAGACATGACACAGACTCTGACCACCCAGGACCGCCTCAAGATCTACAAGGCATCGCCCGAGCTCTACGACGCGATGATGACGCTCTCCACGGCCGCGGCCAAGGACGTCGACCCCGAGCTGGCGGAGCTCATCAAGATCCGTGCCTCGCAGCTCAACCACTGCGCGTTCTGCCTCGACATGCACACCCGCGACGCCCGCAAAGCCGGCGTCGGCGAACAGAAGCTCGACGTCCTGGCCGCGTGGACCGAGGCGGGGGAGCTGTTCGGCGAGCGGGAACGGGCCGCGCTGGCACTGACCGAGGCCGTCACCGAGCTCGGTCGCGACGGCGTCCCCGACGACGTGTACGCCCGGGCCGCAGCGGTGTTCTCCGACCGGGAACTCGGACAGGTCATCGCGATGGTGGTGACGATCAACGCCTGGAACCGCATCAACGTCGCGGTGCGGATGCCCATACCCCGCCGCTGAACCCCACTCACGCCGAAGCGCCCACGCGGTCGTCTCGGGGATTTCACCGTGCTCTGTGTGATCTCGGTGTGGAGGGGACCTACCGTCGACTCGTGCAGACCCGATCCGGTGCGGACATCGTCGTCGACGGCGACGTCGTCCACAAGCTGCACCGGATCGGGACGAATCCGCGGTACCTGGCGCAGCGCCTGCGCATCGCGCGGGAGTCACCGGCGCTGCTGTCGCCGCTTTCCGTCGTCCCCGAGGCGGTCGGGCCGCGCTGGCGGTCGTCGTGGCCGCGGGTGGACACCGTCGCCCCCGATCCGGAACATGCGCCGTGGGTGGAAGCGGGTGCGCTGCTGGCCGCGCTCCACACCGAACCGGTGACCGCCCGCGCACCCGGACACGGGTGGCCGCAACGGCTTCGGCGCACGGTCGAGCGACTCAGGTCGGAGCGTGGACCGATCCATGCGGCGGCCGTGGCCCTGCCCGCCGTCGTCTGGCGCACAGGGACGCCGGGACGACCGGTGACACTCGTGCACGGTGACTGGCATCTCGGGCAGCTCGGCCGCCGGGGTCCGGCCGCGGCGTGGCAACTCATCGACGTCGACGACGTCGGCGTCGGCGACCCGGCGTGGGACCTGGCGCGGCCCGCGGGATTCTGGGCGGCGGGCCTGATCCCGGACGTCGACTGGCAGACCTTCCTGGAGGCCTACCGTGCCCGTGGGCCGGGCCTGCCACCCGGAGACCCGTGGCGGGTGCTCGAACCGTTCGCGCGCGCAGCAGTCGTCCACGCGGCGGCGACCGGGCTGGCGCACGGCGACACCGACGACACCCAGCAGGCGCTGCTCGACGCGTGTGAGCGAATGCGCTAGCTGGAGAAGAACAGCCGGCCGAAGCCCTGTTTGCGGTAGTGCTTGCTCCCGCGGTGGCCCCAACCCGGCCCGTAGCCGTAGCCGGACTGCGGGGGTGGAGGCGCGGCGGCCTGCATGAACCGGTTCTCCATCTGCGTCAGTGCCTCCAACTCCCCGAAATCCAGGAAGATGCCGCGGCAGGAGTCGCACTGCTCCAGGTGGATACCGTTGCGGTCGTAGGTCTTCATCACGCCCGAGCATTTCGGGCACAACAGGGTGTTCCCCGCGGCCGACGGCGGGGTGGGTGGCTGGTAGGGCGGAATGCTCATACCTGCCCAACGGTCGGCGGGGCCGGGAAGTGCCATTGGACCCTAGGAGATGCACTCCGCGGTGACGACGATGAAAACCATGGATGCGACGACCTCATCTGACACACCGGTCACCGAGCTCACCGAGACCGAGAGCTGGCAACTACTGGGCAGCGTGGCGCTCGGAAGGCTGGTGACCACCGTGAACGGGTGGACCGAGATCTTCCCCGTCAACTTCGTCGTTCAGAACAACACGGTGCTCTTCCGCACCGCGGAGGGCACGAAGTTGCTGACCGCCGCGCTCAACGAGTACGTCCTGTTCGAGGCCGACGACCACAACGTCGCCGAGGGGTGGAGCGTGATACTGAGGGGCAAGGCCAGGCTGCTGGCGACCTCCAACGAGCTCGCCGAGGCCCGCCGTGCCGGGCTCTATCCGTGGATCGCCACCCAGAAGGAGCGCTTCGTGCGCATCACTCCGCAGTCGATGACGGGCCGCCGCTTCGTCTTTGGTCCCGAACCGGACAACGGCAGCGAGCTGGCCACCTGAAGGTCACACCCAGTACGGGACGCGCGCACGGTACTGCCGCATCGCCAGCGCGGCGAAGGTCCACCCGACGACGGTGAGCACCAGCACCACCACCCAGTGACGCAGTTCCTGGTCCGCTCCCAGCAGCGGGGCGCGGACGATGTCCAGGTAGTGCAGCAGCGGGTTGAGCTCGACGACCTTGGCCCAACCCCCGGCACCCTGGGCCTGCAGCGTGGACTCGTTCCAGATGATCGGGGTCATGAAGAACAACAGCTGGACGAGGCTGCCCAGCAGCGGCCCGATGTCGCGGTAGCGCGTGGCCAGGATGCCGAAACACAGTGCGACCCAGACACAGTTCGCCGCGATCAGCCCCAGTGCCGGGATGACCGCCAGGTCGGCCCAGTTCCACGGCTTCGGATAGACGATCGCGATGATCACGAAGATGATGATGTTGTGCGCGAACAGGATCATCTGCCGCCACACCAGCCGGTAGACGTGCACCGACAGCGGCGTCGGCAGCTGCTTGATCAGTCCCTCGTTGGCGATGAACACCTCGGCGCCTTCGAGGATCGAGGCGTTGATCAGGTTCCAGACGATGAGCCCCAGCGTCACGTACGGAAGATGCTCGGACAGTTCCAGTTTGAACAGCATCGAGTACAGGCCGCCCATCGCCACGGCGGTGGTCCCGGTGGCGATCGTGATCCAGAACGGTCCCAGCACCGATCGCCGGTACCGCTGCTTGATGTCCTGCCAACCCAGATGAAGCCACAGCTCGCGCTTGCCGAAGCCGGCGACCAGATCGCCCCACGCCCGTGCGAACGTCCTGGACTGCGCCGCGGCATCCATGATCGTCATCGTCGCCTACCCATCCCGTTGCTCCGCTCGGCCAAACCTCTCGCGTCGACCCAGGCGTCGTAACCGGATCCACTCGCCGAACCCTGCGGGGTCGCGCCGGGAGATCAGGAAGTACCAGCCGAAGCGCAGCCACTCCTGAAGCAGCAGCTTGCGCATGCCCGGCTGGGCCTGCAGGTAGCCGCGGTTGCGGTAGGTGAAGAACCGCTTGGACGCGTTGTCCGGGTACTGGGCGTGCATGCGGCCGCCCAGGATCGGCTTGAATTCCTCTGTGCCGCAGGGGTGCAGGTACACCGCCTGTAGACAGGTGCCGAACGGCAGCCCGGAGCGCAACAGTCGCCGGTGCAGTTCGGTCTCGTCGCCCCGGATGAACAGCCGAAGGTCCGGCACGCCGATCGCCTCGAGTGTCTCTGCACGGAACAGCGCGCCGTTGAACAGGTGCGAGATGCCGGGCATCAGATCCGGAAGTGCGGATTCGACCAGCAGCTCGTCGACCCGACGGCGCCAGGACAGGCCGCGTCGCAGCGGGAAGGCAAGCTTCTCGGGGT
The DNA here is from genome assembly GCF_000612725.1 of Mycolicibacterium austroafricanum. GTDB lineage: Bacteria > Actinomycetota > Actinomycetes > Mycobacteriales > Mycobacteriaceae > Mycobacterium > Mycobacterium austroafricanum. The sequence continues at coordinate 70,425 of NZ_HG964458.1, read as the reverse complement.
GGTCGAGGTTGCAGATCATTGGCGAGACCTCGGCCAGGTGGTGCCGCTCGGCGCACGCCAGCAGGGTCGCCAGCACCTCGGCGTCCCCGGGGCGCCCGTCGTCGTCGGCGAGCCAGATCCAGTCCGCGCCCTGGCTCAGCGCGTACAGCATGCCGAGCGCGAAACCGCCTGCACCGCCGAGGTTTCGGCGAGATCCGAGGTAGGTCGTCGGGATCGGTTGACCGTCGACGAGGTCACGCACCCGGTCGTCGTGATCGTTGTCGACGACGATCAGATGGTCCGGTCTGCGGCTCTGAGAGCAGACCGCATCCAGCGACTTGGCGAGTTCGTCGGGTCTGCGGTGGGTGACGACGATCGCGACGACCACCGCGCCACGGTCGTCGTGCGCACGCTCAGTGCTCATGCGTGTGTGCCGTCTCCTCGAGCACCTCGCGCACGTGCCGCGCGGCGTCCTCGCCTTCGTAGCCGCGCACCACCTCTTCGATGCCGCCCTCCATCTTGATGGTGCCGTGGTCGATCCACATCGCGGTGTTGCACAGGCGGGCCAGGAATTCGTTGGAATGGCTGGCGAACACCAGGATTCCGGAGCGTTCGACCAGGTCGGCCAGCCGGGTCTGCGCCTTCTTGAGGAACTCCGCGTCGACGGCGCCGATGCCCTCGTCGAGCAGCAGGATCTCGGGGTCGATGCTCGTGACCACGCCCATCGCCAGCCGGACCCGCATACCCGTCGAATAGGTGCGCAGCGGCATCGACAGGTAGTCGCCGAGCTCGGTGAACTCGGCGATCTCGTCGACCTTGCTCATCATCTGCTTGCGTGTCTGCCCCAGGAACAGGCCGCGGATGATGATGTTCTCGAAGCCCGAGATCTCGGGATCCATCCCCACGCCCAGGTCGAAGACCGGCGCCACCCGGCCACGGACGGTCGCCACGCCCCGTGTCGGTTCGTAGATGCCCGACAGCAGCCTCAGCAGCGTCGACTTGCCTGCGCCGTTGTGTCCCACGAGGCCGACCCGGTCACCCATCTTGAGCGACATCGTGATGTCGCGCAGGGCCTCGATGACGACGACGTTGGACTCGTTGCGTCCGATCGCGCCGCCGGCCTTGCCGAGGAAGGCCTTCTTCAGTGACCGCGTCTTGGCGTCGAAGATCGGAAACTCCACCCACGCGTTGCGGGTCTCGATATAGGGCTCGTCAGGACTCACACGACTCTCACAGGTATTGGCCGGTGCCGTGCCCCGGTCCGCCACGCTGGCCCGGGACCACCACACCGGGGGGCAGCGCCCCCTGCCGCATCTGCTCCAGCTGCTGGCGGGCCGCCATCTGCTGGGCGAACAGCGCGGTCTGAATTCCGTGGAACAGACCTTCGAGCCAGCCCACCAACTGGGCCTGCGCGATGCGCAACTCCGCATCCGACGGAACCGCGTCCTCGGTGAAAGGCAGCGTCAGCCGCTCCAGCTCGTCACGCAGCTCGGGGGCGAGCCCGTCCTCGAGCTCGCGGATGCTCGTGCGGTGGACGTCGCGCAGCCGTTCCCGGCTGGCGTCATCCAGCGGCGCCGCCCGCACCTCTTCGAGCAGCTGCTTGATCATCGTCCCGATCCGCATCACCTTGGCAGGCTGCTCGACGAGGTCGGTCAGCGACTTGCCGTCGGCCTCACGCTCGACGTCCACCTCGTCGCCGCCGATGATCTCGATGTTGTCGTCGTCGGAATTGGTAGCCATGTCCCTAAGAGTGCACCAGCTTTTCTCACTTATCGCGGGCGGGCTGCCCGTCCCCGGCGGAGGCGGGGCCGCGCCGTCGACGTAGATCTTCTCGCACGGGCGGGATTTGTCCAGCACGGCGGGTCGGCGGGGCCCCGGGGCAACCACCTTCGTGTCGGCGGCGTGCACGGTCGGCAAACCTCCGGCGGCACCGCGGGACGATCGGTCAGCTAACGGAGTCGGCCGTCGTCGCGATGCTCGTCGGGGGCGCGGATCTGGCAATGCCGTGTTCGTGGCTGCCTGCGGCGTGGCGACGGCCGCCGGCGGGCGAACTCCATCACGCATCGCCCGAATTGCCGTGGGCGTCACCAGCAACGAAGAGGCCACTAGCCCTCCGCATCCAGAGCCCACTCGACTAGTATGGCTGCCCAGACGGCCTGTGCCGGTTAAGGCATGGGCGCAAACAGCGAGGTCGGCAGCCGCCGAGACGCCTCGAATTCGGGCGGAACGGCGAAGTTCCAAGGCGCACTAAGGTGGTCTGGCATGGCATACGACGTCGCCCGGGTGCGTGGATTGCACCCTTCACTGGGCGATGGGTGGGTGCATATGGACGCCCAGAACGGCATGTTGCTGCCCGACTCCGTGGGCCGCGCCGTCTCGACCGCCTTCCGCGGTTCGATGCCTACCACGTCCAGCGCGCACCCGGCCGCCCGGCGCAGTGCGGCAGTCCTGGCCGCCGCCCGGCAGGCGGTGGCGGATCTCGTCAACGCCGACCCGGCAGGCGTCGTGCTCGGTGCCGACCGGGCGGTGTTGCTGACGTCGCTGGCCGATGCCGCGTCGGGCCGGGTGGGGCTGGGTTACGAACTCGTGGTGAGCCGCCTCGACGACGAGGCCAACATCGCGCCGTGGCTGCGCGCGGCGAACCGCTTCGGGGCCAAGGTGAAATGGGCCGAGGTCGACATCGAGACGGGCGAGCTGCCCACCTGGCAGTGGGAAGGTCTGGTGACCCGGCCCACCAGGCTGGTCGCAATCACCTCCGCCTCATCGACTTTGGGCACCGTGACGGAGCTTCGCGAGGTGACCAAGTTGGTGCACGAGGTCGGCGGGCTGGTGATCGTCGACCACTCGGCGGCAGCGCCGTACCGCCTCATCGACATCGACGAGATCGACGCCGACGTGGTGGCTCTCAACGCCCTGGCCTGGGGTGGACCGCCGATCGGGGCACTGGTCTTCCGTGACCCGGCGGTCATCGACGCGTTCGGGTCGGTGTCGCTGGACCCGCACGCCTCCGGTGCGGCCCGCCTTGAGCTCGGCTCACACCAGTTCGGGATGCTCGCCGGAGTGGTGGCCAGCGTCGAATACCTTGCCGGCCTTGATGATTCGGCCCAGGGCACGCGGCGGGAGCGGTTGTCGATCTCCATGCGGTCGGCCTCGGCGTACATGAACGCGCTGTTCGACTACCTGTTGGTGTCACTGCGGTCGCTACCGACGGTCACGGTGATCGGTGGCCCCGAGGTCCGGATCCCGGTGCTGAGTTTCGCGATCGACAACGTGCCCGCCGAGCGGGTCGTGCAGCGCCTCGCCGACAACGGCATCCTGGCCATCGCGAATGCGAGCTCGCGGGTCCTCGACGTGATCGGGGTCAACGACGTGGGTGGCGCGGTGACCGTCGGGCTGGCGCACTACAGCACGTCCGCCGAGGTCGATCAGCTGGTGCGGGCGCTGGCCTCGTTGGGCTGAGGTCCGCTAAACATCAACGCGCAGAAGCACTTTTCCGGATACGTCGCCGGACGCCAGTAGTTCGTGGGCGGCTTGCGCCTCGGCGATCGGAAACTCCGCTCCGATCACCGGGCGGACCTGTCCGTCGGCGACCAGCGGCCAGAGTTCGGCACCGACCCTGGCGACGATGTCGGCCTTGCCGCCGCGTCCGTGGACGGGCCGCGAACGCAGCGCGGTCGCGATGACACTGCCGCGCTTGGTGAGCAGCTTGCCGATGTTGAGCTCGGCCTTTGCGCCACCCTGCATGCCGATGATCACCAGGCGCCCGCCGTCGGCAAGTGTCTCGATGTTGCGGTCCAGGTAGGCCGCCCCCATGATGTCGAGGATCACGTCGGCGCCGCCGGCGTCGCGGACCACGCCGACGAAGTCCTCGTTGTGGTAGTCGATGGTGATGTCGGCGCCCAGTTCGGCGCACAGGTCGAGCTTGTTGCGCGAGCCGGCCGTGACCGCCACGCGGCAGTTCAACGCCTTGGCCACCTGGATGGCGTGGGTCCCGATCCCGCTGGCGCCGCCGTGCACGAGGAGGAGTTCGGGCGCGGTCAGGCCTGCGGCCATCACCACGTTCGACCAGACCGTGCACGCGACCTCCGGCAGCCCGGCGGCGTGGGGCACCGGCACACCGTCGGGAATCGGCAGCACCTGACCCGCCGGAACGGCGACGAACTCGGCGTAACCACCGCCGGCCAGCAAAGCGCAAACCGGTTGCCCCTGCGACCACTTCGTGACGCCTTCGCCGATCGCGGCGATCGTCCCCGACACCTCAAGACCGAGGATGTCGCTCGCGCCGGGAGGGGGCGGGTACTTTCCGGCGGCCTGCAGCAGGTCGGCCCGGTTCACTCCGGCGGCCGCGACGCGGATGAGCACCTCGCCGGGAGCAGGGGCGATATCTGGAACAGACTGCCAGGTCAGCCCCTCCGAGGACGGTTGCGCCACGATCGCATGCATTGGCCCCACGCTACTACGCTGGGGAAACTCCGAGAGTTTCGATCTCCGGCAACCCTTTCGGGTCCTAGTATGTGCCCATGGAGGGGATCATCGGGGGGCGCACGGCGAGCGATACGCCAGGCCTGGATATTGCTGAGCAAAGGGCATGGCAGAACTTTCTGGATGCTGCGCTGAGGTTGTACGCGACCATGAACCGGTCGCTGTCAGACGAGCATAGGCTGACATTGAATGATGTGCGACTGCTCGACCTGTTGGCGAAATCGCCGACCGGATCGGCCCGGATGGGTGATGTGGCGGAATCGCTGATGTCGTTGCCCAGCCGGGTGACCCGGCAGATCCACCGTCTGGAGGTGCAGGGGTTGGTCAGCCGTATCGCCAGCCCCGACGACGGACGCGGTGTGCTGGCGAGCATCACGCCGGAGGGGCGATCGGCGCTGGCCACCGCGATGCAGACCTATGGGGTCGCGGTGCGCAGCCACTTCCTGGACCGGTTGAGCCGGCCGCAGGTCACCGCGATGGGGGAGAACTGCCGCCGGATCAGCGTCGCCCTGAAGAACGGCGGGCCGTCGGCCAAGATCGGCCGCGTCTAGACTGTCCCGCGGTGGCGTGGCAGAGCGGCCTAATGCACTCGCCTTGAAAGCGAGAGACGGCTAACACCGTCCGGGGGTTCAAATCCCTCCGCCACCGCTCATGCGCTGCTGCGTGATCGGCTACTCGCCGGTGAAGCTCGGCGGCCGCTTCTCGAACATCGCCTTGATGCCCTCGGTGAGGTCCTTCGACGGCAGGAACGCCGAGTTCCACGCCGCGACGTAGCGCAGGCTCGCCGACACCTGGGCGGTGCGCTGCTCGTCGAGCACATCCTTGATGCCGTGCACCGTGTGCGGCGGGTTGGCGGCGATCTCGGCGGCAGTGGCCCGCGCGGCCGCCAGCGACGCCTCGGCATCGGGGTAGACGTCGTTGACCAGGCCGATCTTCTCGGCGCGCGCGGCGTCGATGTCCTTGCCGGTGAGCGCAAGCTCGCGCAGATGCCCGTCGGACAGGATCATCGGCAGGCGCGCCAGGGAGCCGACGTCGGCGACGATCGCGAGCTTGACCTCGCGTACCGAGAACTTCGCGTCGCTGCTCGCGTAGCGGATGTCGACCGCGGAGATCAGGTCCACCCCGCCGCCGATGCACCAGCCGTGCACCGATGCGATGGTCGGGGTGCGGCAGTCGGCGACCGCCGTGATCGCCGATTGCATGGTCTTCAGGCGGGCGTGGAAGTCTGCGCGCGGCTTGGACGTCGAAGCGTCGGCCATCATCGAGCCCAGCGTGTCACCCATCGCGATCAGATCCAGGCCGTAGCTGAAGTTCTTTCCCGAACCGGTCAGCACGATCGCGCGCACCTCGGGGTCGGCGTCGAGTTCGTGGAACACCACCGGCAGCTCGGCCCAGAACGCCGGGCCCATCGCGTTGCCCTTGCCGGGTCCGATCAGCATCACCTGTGCGATGTGATCGGCGATGTCGACGGTCACCGATTCGTACGAGTTACCCATGGGTAGAGAGGTTAGCCCCCGCCCAGAAGCACGTCGGCGACGACCGCGCTGGGCAGGAACTGGCAGGCGGCGTCGGCCAGGATCTGCCCGACGAACTCGCCGTCGGGCCCCAGCGGGTTGCCCTCCTGGGACAGGATCTCGCGGACCACGGCGACACGGGTGGGCTCGTCCAGGTCGGTGAACTCTTCGCAGGTCATCGTCATCGCGTTGGCCGGGGCCGGCACCTCGGGGACGTCGGTGTTGCGGGTCGGCAGAGGCAGGTTCGGGATCTGGATGTCGGGTATGCCCGGGATGCCCGGCGCGCGGCTGGAGGTGGTGGGAGCCGACGTCAGCGGCGGACCCGGCTGGGTGGTCTGCGCGACGGCGCCCTCGGTGGTGCGCTGGCACGCCGTGGTCAGGCCGAGTACGACGCCGAGGGCGACCATCGTCGCGGCCGTGAACCGCGCGTGCGTCTTCATCCTGGCCACGATATGCGGCTGGGCCAGTTCGAGGTAGAAGTGCAGGTGGCGGTCACCGCAGCCCGTCCCAGCCTCGCGCGAATCCGAGGAACGCGTCGTTCTCGTGGGGTGCGGCGATGGTGACCCGGACGCCGTCCTCGCCGTAGGGCCGCACGATGACGCGGCTGTTGGCGGCATCGGCGGCGAACTGCTGCGCGCGACCGACCAGGGGCAGCCACACGAAGTTGGCCTGCGACGGCGGCAGGTCGTAGCCGGCCTCGCGCAGCGCGGCGCTGACCCGGGTTCGTTCGGCGACGACGGCGTCGGTGCGCTCCAGCAGCTCGTCGGCGGCGTCCAGGCACGCGATCGCGGCGGCCTGGGACACGCTGGTGGCCGTGAACGGGACGTAGACCTTGGACAGCGCGGCGATGATGTCGGGGTCGGCGACGGCGTAGCCGATCCGCAGTCCGGCCAGCCCGTATGCCTTTGAAAAGGTGCGCAGCACAACGACATTGCTGTGGGCGCGGACCAACCCGAAGCTGTCGGGCGCCAGCCCGTCGCGGATGTACTCCACGTACGCCTCGTCGACCACCACCATGATGTGCGGCGGCACCGCCTCGACGAACCGGGCCAGCGCGTCGGGGTCGACGACGGTGCTGGTCGGATTGTTCGGGTTGCACACGAAGATCAGCCGGGTGCGGTCGGTGATCGCGGCGAGCATCGCGTCGAGGTCGAAGGTGTGGTCGGTCAGCGGCACCTGCACCGGGGTGGCGCCGGCGGTGCGGACCTGCAGCGGGTAGATCTCGAAACTGCGCCAGCCGAACAACACCTCGTCGCCCACGGTGGAGGTGATCTGGATCAACTGCTGGCACAGGCTGACCGACCCGCAGCCGACGGAGATGTACTCCGGGGCGAAGTTCACGTGCTTGGCCAACCGCTCCCTGAGTTCGACATAGCCGTTGTCGGGGTAGCGGTTGATTCCGTCGATCGCCTTCTCGATCGCGGCCCGCACGCTGGGCAGCGGGCCGTGGACGGTTTCGTTGCTGGCGATCTTGATGGCCCCGGGCACCGTCTTACCTGGCGCGTAGGCGGGCAGATCGGCGAGTTCGGGGCGCAGGCGGGCGGACACCTGGACAGTTTATGGCCCGGCTCTGGCTGCTTTGCTTCCCGCGGTGGGGCCTGTGTACTCTGTCGCAGCGGCGGTAAACGTCGGGAGGCGTGCCAGAGCGGCCGAATGGGACTCACTGCTAATGAGTTGTCCCCCTTACAGGGGACCGGAGGTTCAAATCCTCTCGCCTCCGCGCACGAGGCCGGCTCGCCGGCGTCACAACTGAATATGCAGTACACCCATGCGCCCGTAGCTCAACGGATAGAGCATCTGACTACGGATCAGAAGGTTAGGGGTTCGAATCCCTTCGGGCGCACTTTCATATCGAATTGCCTACTTTCGGCCCTATTCTCCGGAGCGATCGGCGGATTGACTGCCGCTGTGGCCAATCGCTCATTACAGTCGACACCATCTGAGTCAGAATCTCTGTGGGGGGTGTCATGACTGCAGAATCCACCGTCGAGAAGCCAACGACACTGGTGCCGAAACGGCCCTTTCCGGCGCGCCTGGGTCCCAAGGGCAACCTGATCTACAAACTGATCACCACCACCGATCACAAGCTGATCGGCATCATGTACGTCGTCACCTGCTTCGTGTTCTTCCTGATCGGCGGCATCATGGCGCTGTTCATCAGGACCGAACTGGCGGTGCCCGGCCTGCAGTTCCTGTCCAACGAGCAGTACAACCAGCTGTTCACCATGCACGGCACGGCGATGTTGCTGTTCTACGCCACGCCCATCGTGTTCGGGTTCGCCAACCTGGTGCTGCCGCTGCAGATCGGCGCTCCCGATGTCGCGTTCCCGCGGCTGAACGCCTTCTCGTTCTGGCTGTTCCTGTTCGGCGCGCTGATTGCGCTGTCGGGATTCATCACCCCCGGGGGTGCCGCGGACTTCGGCTGGACGGCCTACACGCCGCTGTCCGACGCGATGTACTCCCCCGGCGCGGGTGGGGACCTGTGGATCTTCGGCCTCGGGGTGGGCGGCCTCGGCACCATCCTGGGTGCGGTGAACATGATCACCACCGTGGTGTGCATGCGCGCGCCCGGCATGACGATGTTCCGGATGCCGATCTTCACCTGGAACATCCTGGTGACCTCGATCCTGGTGCTGCTCATCTTCCCGCTGCTGACCGCGGCGCTGTTCGGCCTTGCCGCCGACCGCCACCTCGGCGCGCACGTCTACGACCCCGCCAACGGTGGCGTGCTGCTGTGGCAGCACCTGTTCTGGTATTTCGGTCACCCCGAGGTGTACGTCATCGCGCTGCCGTTCTTCGGGATCATCAGCGAGGTGATTCCGGTCTTCTCCCGCAAACCGATCTTCGGCTACACCACGCTGATCTATGCCACGTTCAGCATCGGGGCGTTGTCGATGGCGGTGTGGGCGCACCACATGTTCGCCACCGGTGCCGTGCTCTATCCGTTCTTCTCGTTCATGACGTTCCTCATCGCCGTCCCGACCGGCATCAAGTTCTTCAACTGGCTCGGCACGATGTGGAAGGGCCAGTTGACGTTCGAGACACCGATGTTGTTCTCGGTCGGGTTCATCGCGACGTTCCTGCTCGGTGGCCTGTCCGGCGTGCTGCTGGCCAGCCCGCCGCTGGACTTCCACGTGCACGACAGCTATTTCGTGGTGGCGCACTTCCACTATGTGCTGTTCGGCACCATCGTGTTCGCCACCTACGCGGGCATCTACTTCTGGTTCCCGAAGATGACCGGCCGCCTGCTCGACGAGCGGCTCGGCAAGCTGCATTTCTGGTTGACGTTCATCGGCTTCCACACCACGTTCCTGGTGCAGCACTGGCTCGGCGACGAGGGCATGCCGCGCCGCTACGCCGACTACCTGCCGACCGACGATTTCACGACGCTGAACGTCATCTCGACGATCGGTGCGTTCATCCTCGGGGCTTCGATGTTGCCGTTCGTGTGGAATGTGTTCAAGAGCTGGCGTTACGGCGAGGTCGTGACGGTCGACGATCCGTGGGGTTACGGCAACTCGCTGGAGTGGGCCACCAGTTGCCCGCCGCCGCGGCACAACTTCACCGAGCTGCCCCGGATCCGTTCGGAGCGGCCCGCTTTCGAGCTGCATTACCCGCACATGGTGGAGCGGATGCGCGCCGAGGCGCACGCCGGCCGTAAACATGGCGGCCCCGCGGGCGGCGACGTGACCCGGCTCGACGACGAGAACGTCCGTACCTGACCCGGCCTCACCGAACGTGCCCCATCGCAGAGCGGACCCTATGTTGGAGTGGTGCGCCTTCTGCTGATCGCTGACACGCACCTTCCGAAGCGGGCCCGCGACCTGCCGCCTGCGGTCTGGGATGCCGTCGACGCCGTCGACGTGGTGATCCATGCCGGGGACTGGGTCGAGCCGGATCTGCTGGACGCGCTGGAGGGTCGCGCCCGCCGGCTGGTGGCGTGCTGGGGTAACAACGACGGAGCCGAGTTGCGCCGCAGGTTGCCCGAGCGCGCCGACGTCGTCCTCGAGGGGGTTAAGTTCACCGTCGTCCACGAAACCGGCGCCGCCACCGGCCGCGAAGCGCGGATGGCCAGGGAGTATCCCGACACCGACGTGCTGGTCTTCGGCCACAGTCACATCCCGTGGGACACGACGGCGAAAACCGGTCTGCGCCTTCTCAATCCGGGATCTCCGACCGACCGCCGCCGGCAGCCGTACTGCACCTTCATGACGGCGGCGGTGCATGCGGGAGCGCTGCGCGACGTCGAACTGCACCAGCTGGACCGCAATGGGTGACCGGCCCGCGACCGTCGACGACGTCCACGAGATCGCCACGGCGATGCCGCACGTCACCCGGGTGGAGGGTCCCAAGGCGGGCAACCCGATCTATCAGGTGGGTGGCAAGTCGTTCGTGTTCTTCCGCACCCCCCGACCCGACGCGCTCGACCCGGACACCGGTGAGCGCTACCCGGACGTCATCGTCATCTGGGTGGAGTCCGAGGACGACAAGTTGGCGCTCACCCAGGACCCCGATTCGCCGTTCTTCACCACCGACCATTTCGACGGCCACCCGTCGGTACTGGTGCGGGCGAGCCGGCTGGGCGAGGTGGGTGTGACGGAGCTGCGTGAGCTGATCCAGGATGCGTGGCTGTCCCGCGCGTCGAAGCGGCGGGCTCAGCAGTGGCTTGCCGAACGGGGCGGTTAGTCGCGCGTGACGTTGGCGTGCTCGGCCCCGACGACGAACAGCGCCAGCCGGGCCGGCACGTCGCCGGGGTTGCGCCAGCGGTGCCGGGTGCCGTTCTGCACCACGGTGTCACCCGGGTGCAGCGTCACCTCGGCGCCGTCGTCGAGCTCGAGGATGACGGTGCCCTCCAGAACCACCTCGAAGTCGATGGTGTCGGTGGTGTGCATGCCCGCGTCGCTGGGATCCATGTAGGCGAGCAGTCCGGGCAGCTTCTCCTCGGCGTCGGCCAGCGCCGCCTCGGCATCGATCTCTTCCGGTTCACTCGCTGCCGCGGCTCCCGGCGGCAGCGTGAACATCGAGAACCGGAACCCGCCGATCGGCGGAAAGTAGGTGTGCCAACTCGGCATTGAGCCGTCGTCGGGAAACTGCGGCGTGGTGTCACCGCCCCACAGCAGGGTGAACTCGGATCCGGGCAGCAATACCGGCACCCGGGGTGCGACCTTCTCGTCGCTGACGAACACTGACTTGCCGGACGCATCATGTCCGGTGACCACACGGCGTACATCCATCGGGTCAGTCAAGCACTACGGGGATGGCTCGCGTGGCACTCTTTCGGATATGGACAGCAAGCCGCCCACAGCCACGATCGAAGCCGCGCACCGGGAACATCTCGCCACCCTCCCGTTCGACGACACCAGGGATTTCGCCGACGCCGACCGGGGATTCATCGCCGCGCAGCAGCCGTGCGTCATCAAGGCCGCCGACGGACGCGTGGTGTGGGACAACGACGTCTACGCGTTCCTCACGGGAGACGCCCCGACGACGGTGCACCCGAGCCTGTGGCGGCAGTCGACGCTGGCGGCCAAGCAGGGTCTCTACCAAGTGGTCGAAGGCATCTACCAGGTACGCGGGTTCGACCTGTCCAACATCACCTTCGTCGAGGGTGACACCGGCATCATCGTGATCGACCCGCTGGTGTCCACCGAGGTCGCCGCCGCCGCGCTGGCGCTGTACCGCGAACACCGCGGCGATCGCGAGGTCCGGGCGGTGATTTACACCCACAGCCATGTGGACCACTTCGGCGGGGTGCTGGGCGTGACCTCGCAGGCCGACGTCGACGCCGGCAGGGTGGCGGTGCTGGCGCCCGAGGGGTTCACCGCGCACGCGGTGCAAGAGAACGTCTACGCCGGCACGGCGATGACCCGCCGGGCCGCCTACATGTACGGCACGGTGCTCGAGCGGGGACCACAGGGGCAGGTCGGCTGCGGGCTGGGGCAGACCCCGTCGACGGGCGAGGTGGCGATCATCGTGCCGACGGTCGACATCCGCCAGACCGGCGAGACGCACACCATCGACGGTGTCGAGATCGAGTTCCAGATGGCGCCGGGCACCGAGGCCCCGGCCGAGATGCACTTCTACTTCCCGCGCTTCCGTGCGCTGTGCATGGCCGAGAACGCGACGCACAACCTGCACAATCTGCTGACGCTGCGCGGCGCTCTGGTTCGGGATCCGCACGGCTGGGCGGGCTATCTCACCGAGGCGATCGACACGTTCGCCGACCGTGCCGACGTGGTGTTCGCCTCGCACCACTGGCCGACCTGGGGTAAGGACCGGATCGTCGAATTCCTGTCCCTGCAACGGGATCTGTACGCGTATCTGCACGACCAGACGCTGCGGCAACTCAATCAGGGTTTCACCGGCATCGAGATCGCCGAAGCCTTCGCGATGCCGCCGGCGCTGGAGCGGGCGTGGCATGCGCGCGGGTACTACGGGTCGGTGAGCCACAACGTCAAGGCCGTCTACCAGCGCTACATGGGGTGGTTCGACGGCAATCCCGCCCGGCTGTGGCCCCATCCGCCGGAGGCCATCGGCCCACGCTATGTCGCGGCCATGGGCGGTATCGACCGCGTCGTCGAGCTGGCCAAGGGCGCCTTCGACGAGGGTGATTTCCGTTGGGCGGCAACACTTCTTGATCACGCTATGTTCACCGACGAGAACCATGCCGGCGCCCGGGCGCTCTACGCCGACACCCTGGAGCAGCTGGCCTACGGTGCCGAGACGGCGACCTGGCGCAACTTCTTCCTCGGCGGTGCCACCGAGCTGCGGGTGGGCAATTTCGGCACGCCGACGCAGACCACGTCGACGTCGATGGTCGCCCAGCTGACGCCGGAGCAGATGTTCGACGTGCTGGCGATCAGCGTGAACGGGCCCCGCGCGTGGGATCTCGACCTGGCCGTCGACGTGACGTTCCTCACCGCGGCGAGCCGCGAATCGGGTACCGCGGCGAGCCGCGAATCGGGTACCGCCGCAACCAATTACCGGCTGACGCTGCGCAACGGCGTGCTGGTCTACCGCGCGGCGGCCGCCGACGAGGCGTCGGCCCATGTGACGATCCGGTTGGCGAACAAGCTGCGGCTGCTCACCCTGGCGGCGGGAGACACTACCTCGCCGGGGCTGGAGATCGCCGGGGACGCCGAGGTTCTCACCGCGCTGGTGTCGGTGCTCGACAAGCCGGACCCGAGCTTCAACATCATCACGCCCTAGTGCGTCGAGACTGAACTTTTGGTCGACTTCTCGCGCCGGACGCGGCCAGAACTTCAGATTCGGCAGGGTCGATGGCTCAGGGGATGCCGCCGTCCGCTCGGACGATCGAGCCGGTGGTGAAACTCGACGCGTCCGACATCAGGAACAGCGCGGCGCCGACGATCTCGGCCGGCTGGCCCGCGCGTTGAAGGGCGCTGTGCCCGAACGGGTTTGTGTCGCCGTCGGTGAAGGTCCAGGCATCGCTGATGTCGGTGAGAAACGGTCCGGGCATCAACGTGTTGACCCGAACGGCCGGCCCGTACGCCAGCGCCAGCGCCTCTGTCATCGCGTTCAGTCCGGCCTTGGACGCCGCGTAGGGGACGAACGACGGATCCGGGCGAATCGAGCCGTGGGTGCTGACGTTGATGATCGAGCCGCCGCCGTCGGCGACCATGCGATCGCCGACCAGTACCGACAACCGGAACGGGCCTTTGAGGTTGAGGTTCACCACCGAGTCGAACAGCTTCTCGGTGACCGACGACAAGGATTCGTACAGCGGCGACATGCCCGCGTTGTTGACCAGCACGTCGACCTTGCCGAACCGGTCATAGACGGCGTCGACCAACCCGTCGAGCTCGTCCCACCGTCCCACGTGCACCTGGTACGGGAACGCGGCCCGTCCCGTCTCGGCCGCGATCTCGTCGGCGGTGGCCACACACGCGTCGTACTTGCGGCTGGCGATGACCACGTCGGCCCCGCAGCGCGCCGCCGCGAACGCCATCTCGCGTCCCAGGCCGCGGCTGCCGCCGGTGACCAGCACCACCCGGTCGGTCAGATCGAACAGCCGATCGGCGAATCCACCCGAAGCAGTCACGGGCCATATGGTGTCACGGTGCAACTGCTTCTGGTCCGACATGCGCTGCCCCTGCGGAGCGAGCCCGGGCAGGGCTCCGACCCGAGCCTGTCCGCCGAGGGGCTCGAACAAGCCAAACGGCTGCCCGACGCGCTGGCCCGCTTCCCGATCACGCGTCTGGTGAGCAGCCCGCAGGTGCGTGCGATCGAGACGGGGCAGCCGGTGGCCGACGCGCTGGGTCTGCCGATCGAGGTCGACGACCGCCTCGCCGAATACGACCGCGACCTGGCGCACTACATCCCCATCGAGCAGATTGCCGCCGAGAGGCCGGAGGAACTGCAGCGACTCATCGACGGCCATCTGCCCAGCGCCGTCGACGAGGCCGAGTTCCTGGCCCGCGTCACCGCAGGTATCGAGGACCTCGTGGCCGGCGCGGGCCACGACGACACCGTCGCGGTGTTCAGCCACGGCGGCGTCATCAACGTGCTGCTGCATCACGTACTGCGCACCGAACGGTTGCTGTCCTTCCACGTCGATTACGCCTCGGTGACGCGGCTGCTGTCGTCGCGCACCGGCCGGTTTGCGGTGGCCGGCGTCAACGGCACCGAACACGTATGGGACTTACTGCCTCGAAACCAGCGGTGGTAAACAGTTCCCGTGACTGAGCTCGAAGGCCTCGACCTTGCCGCCCTGGACCTACACCTGCGCGACGTCGGCGTGCCCCGCAGCGGTGAGTTGCGCGCCGAGTTCATCTCCGGTGGTCGCTCCAACCTGACGTTCCTGGTCTTCGACGACGCATCCAAGTGGGTGCTGCGGCGTCCGCCACTGCACGGTCTGACCCCGTCGGCGCACGACATGGCCCGCGAGTACCGGGTGGTCGCCGCGCTGGCCGATACCGCGGTGCCGGTCGCGCGCGCCGTCACGATGCGCAACGACGACTCGGTGCTGGGCGCACCGTTCCAGATGGTGGAGTACGTGGCGGGCCGGGTGGTGCGCCACACCGACCAGCTGGCCGCGCTCGGCGACCAGGCCACGATCGAGAAGTGCGTCGACGCGCTGATCAAGGTGCTGGCCGACCTCCACTCGGTGGATCCCGACGCTGTCGGGCTGTCCGACTTCGGCAAGCCCAGCGGCTACCTCGAGCGCCAGGTGCGGCGGTGGGGTTCGCAGTGGGATCTGGTCAGGCGTGCCGACGACCCCTGCGACGCGGACGTCAGGAGGCTGCACGAACGTCTCGGCGAGGCACTGCCACCGCAGAGCCGGTCGTCGATCGTGCACGGCGACTACCGCATCGACAACACCATCCTCGACGCCGAGGACCCCACCAAGGTCGTCGCCGTGCTGGACTGGGAGATGTCCACGCTCGGCGACCCGCTCAGCGACGCCGCGCTGATGTGCGTGTACCGCCATCCGATGTTCAACCTGGTGCACGCCGACGCCGCGTGGGCCAGCGAGCTGATCCCGGACGCCGACGCGCTGGCCGACAAGTACTCGCGCGCGGCCGGCCAACCGTTGGACCACTGGGATTTCTACATGGCGCTGGCGTACTTCAAGCTCGCCATCATCGGGGCGGGCATCGCCTATCGCGCGCGCGAAGCCGGTGTCGTCGACGACACCGACAAGGTGGGCGAGGCGGTCGCCCCGCTCATCTCGGCCGGGCTGTCGCAGCTCGCCTGAGCGTTATACGCCGCCTTTCAGGTTCCTCTTCGCCGCGCGGCGGAGCTGGAACATGCGCACCGCGCCCACGGCGACCGTCAGCAGCCCGCCTGCCACCGCCGCGAACAGGATCGCGACGCCCAGCGGGAGGCTCCAGTGCCAGCCGAGGAACGCGAACTCCGCGGATTCGGTGTTCTGCGCGATGAAGATGAGCAGCACGATCAAGATCAGGAAGCCCAGTGTCAACGCTGTCCACAGTGCGGCGGCGCGGGTGAGATGCACCGCGGACTTCGGCGGCGGTGGCGGGGTCCCCATGGGCGGCGTGGCCGGAGCGTCGGCAGCCGGCTGGTCGGGCGACGCGAACGGATCGCTGGTCATGGCTCCATCTTTGCCCTAATGCGCTTTGAATGAAACCACCACGCCGGTGACGTAAGGTCGGCCCAGCCCTTCTCGCAGGCACGGCGAGATTGAAAGGACGTTCGGATGATCTGCTCCCGACGAACCAGGCGCGCAGCTGTGGCGGTTGCCATCGCGCTTCTCGCAGCGGTGCTCAGCGCCTGCGGCAGCTCCAATCCACTCGGCGGCGGCGAGATCTCCGGCGACCTCAAGTCGATCAAGGTGGGCTCGGCGGACTTCACCGAATCGAAGATCATCGCCGAGATCTACGCCCAGGCGCTGGAGGCCAACGGGTTCACGATCTCCCGCCAGTTCGGTATCGGCAGCCGCGAGACATACATCCCCGCGGTGCGGGACCACTCGATCGACCTGATCCCGGAGTACACCGGCAACCTGCTGCAGTACTTCGACCCCGAGAGCGCAGCCACGACACCGGATTCGGTGCTGCTCGGCCTGCTGAAGGCGCTGCCGGGCGACCTGTCGATCCTGTATCCGTCGCCCGCGGAGGACAAGGACACTCTCGCGGTGTCGGCGGAGACCGCGCAGCGCTGGAACCTGAAGTCGATCGCAGACCTGGCTGCACATTCCGCTGAGGTGAAAGTCGGTGCGCCGTCGGAGTTTCAGACCCGGCAGACCGGCCTGGTGGGGCTCAAGGAGAAGTACGGCCTGGACATCGCGCCGGCGAACTTCGTCGCGATCAGCGACGGCGGCGGTCCCGCGACGGTCAAGGCGCTGACCGACGGAACGGTCACCGCGGCCAACATCTTCAGCACGTCTCCGGCGATCGAACGCAGCGCGCTGGTGGTGCTGGAGGATCCGAAGAACGTGTTCCTGGCCGCGAACGTGGTGCCGCTGGTGGCCTCGCAGAAGATGTCGAACGAACTCAAGACCGTGCTGGACGCCGTCAGTGCCGAGCTGAACACCGAGGCCCTGATCGAGTTGAACACCTCGGTCGAGGGCAATCAGGGAGTCGACCCCGACGAGGCGGCGCGGAAGTGGATCTCCGACAACGGCTTCGACACGCCTATCGGGAAGTAGGGATGTCGTGATCAACTTCGAGCACGTCACGAAGAGATACCCGGACGGCACCGTCGCAGTCGACGATCTGACGCTGGAGGTTCCGGAGGGCACCCTGGCCGTGTTCGTGGGCCCCTCGGGCTGCGGCAAGACCACCTCGATGCGGATGATCAACCGGATGATCGAGCCGACCTCGGGCACGCTGACCGTGGACGGCAGGGACGTCACCAAGGTCGACCCGGTGAAACTGCGGCTCGGAATCGGCTACGTGATCCAGAGTGCGGGCCTGATGCCTCATCTGCGCGTCGTCGACAACGTCGCGACGGTACCTGTGCTGCGCGGCGAATCACGGCGCAGCGCACGCAGATCCGCGCTCGGGGTGCTGGAACGGGTCGGGCTCGATCCCAAGCTCGCCGACCGGTACCCGGCCCAGCTCTCCGGCGGGCAGCAGCAGCGCGTCGGGGTGGCACGGGCACTGGCCGCTGACCCCCCGATCCTGTTGATGGACGAGCCGTTCAGTGCCGTCGATCCGGTGGTGCGCGAGGATCTGCAGACCGAGATCCTGCGCCTGCAGAGCGAACTGCGCAAGACCATCGTGTTCGTCACCCACGACATCGACGAGGCGATCAAGCTGGGCGACAGGGTGGCGGTCTTCGGCCGCGGCGGAGTCCTTCAGCAGTACGACGCCCCGGCGCGGCTGCTGTCCAACCCGGCCAACGATGAGGTGGCCGAATTCGTCGGCGCCGACCGCGGTTACCGGGGGCTGCAGTTCTTTCATGCCACCGGCTTGCCGCTGCACGACATCCGCCACGTCGCCGAACCCGAGATCAACGCCCTGGCACTGAGTCCCGGGGACTGGGTGCTGGTGACCCGGCCCGACGGCACCCCGTACGCGTGGATCAACGCCGCCGGCGTCGAACTGCATCGCAATGGAAGTTCGCTCTACGACAGCACCATTGCCGGCGGCTCGCTGTTCCCGCCGGACGGCACGCTGCGGCTGGCGCTGGACGCGGCGCTGTCCTCGCCGGCCGGGCTCGGGGTGGCCGTCGACGGTGCCGGTCAGGTGATCGGCGGGGTGAAAGCCGACGACGTGCTCGCGGCCCTGGACAAGCAGCGCACCGCCAGGCAGGTAGAGGGGTGATCCGATGCGTTACCTGGTGACCCACCTCGACGCGCTGTGGACGCTGACGCTGATCCACCTGCGGCTGTCGCTGATCCCGATCCTGTTGGGACTGCTGATCGCTGTCCCGCTGGGCGCCCTGGTGCAGCGCACGACGGTGCTGCGGCGGCTGACGACGGTCACGGCGAGCATCGTGTTCACCATCCCGTCGCTGGCGCTGTTCGTGGTGCTGCCGCTGATCATCCCCACCCGAATCCTCGACGAGGCCAACGTCATCGTCGCACTGACGCTCTACACGGTGGCGCTGCTGGTGCGGGCGGTGCCCGAAGCGCTGGACGCGGTGTCGCCGGCGGTGCTCGACGCCGCCACCGCGGTCGGGTACCGGCCACTCACCCGGATGTTGAAAATCGAACTGCCGCTGGCACTTCCGGTGCTCGTCGCCAGCCTGCGGGTGGTCGCCGTCACCAACATCTCGATGGTCGCGGTCGGATCGGTCATCGGCATCGGGGGCCTCGGCACGTGGTTCACCGAGGGTTACCAGGCGAACAAGAGCGATCAGATCATCGCAGGCATCGTCGCGATCTTCGTGCTGGCCATCGTCATCGACACGCTGATCATGTTGGCGGGCAAGGCGCTCACGCCTTGGACCAGAGCCCAGCCACGGGCGACGCGGGCACCCAGGGCCGAGGCGGGAGCGCCGACGTGAACTTCCTGCAGGAGGCGCTGTCGTTTATCTTCACGGCGGCGAACTGGGGCGGCCCCGCGGGTCTGAGCGCACGCATCCTGGAGCACCTGCAGTACACCGTCATCGCGGTGTTCTTCTCGGCCGTCATCGCGGTCCCGCTCGGAATGCTGATCGGGCACACCGGCCGCGGCACGTTCGTCGTCGTCACCGGCGTCAACGCGTTGCGGGCGCTGCCCACGCTCGGGGTGCTGTTGCTGGGTGTCCTTCTGTGGGGGCTGGGTCTGATCCCGCCCACGGTGGCACTGATGCTGCTCGGCATCCCCCCGCTGCTGGCAGGCACCTACTCCGGCATCGCGAACGTGGACCGGGACGTGGTCGACGCCGCCAGGGCGATGGGGATGACGGAGTCACGGATCCTGCTGCGGGTGGAGACGCCGATCGCGATGCCGTTGATCCTGGGCGGGCTGCGCACCGCCACGTTGCAGATCGTGGCCACCGCCACCGTCGCGGCGTACGCCAGCCTGGGCGGGTTGGGCCGATACCTGATCGACGGCATCAAGGTGCGGGAGTTCTACCTCGCGCTGGTGGGGGCCCTGATGGTCACCGCGCTGGCGCTGATCCTCGATGCGGCACTCGCGTTCGCGGTGTGGGCTTCGGTCCCGGGGTCGGGCAGACTGCGCCGGTCGGGCTCGATGCCGCAGCCGTTGCTCGGCGACGAGGTGGCGCTGGAATCGCGGTCGCGGGCCGGTCGACGGCCCGATTCGGAAGCCCGCCACGAGCGAGGCAACCCGTCGCCTACGGTAGAGGCATGAGTGAAGCCGATAGCTCGGACGCGAGTACCTGGCGGGCCGTTCTGACATGGCGCGCACACGATGTGTCACGCATGGAGTCGGCGCGCGTACAGGTCTCGGGTGACCGCATCAAGGCATATGGCCGCATCGTGGCTGCCGCCACATCCGCGCACCCCGCGTTCAGCGCGTCCTACGACCTTGTCACCGACGAGGCCGGGGCGACCAAGCGGCTGTCGCTGACCGTCACACTGGCCGAACGTGAGCGTCAGCTCTCGATCGCGCGTGACGAGGAGAACATGTGGCTGGTCCAGGAGCATTCGGGGCAGACCAGCAGGTCGGCCTATGACGGTGCGCTCGATGTGGACGTGATCTTCAGCCCGTTCTTCAACGCGCTGCCGATCCGCCGTACCGGCGTGTACAAGGACGGCGGCTCGGTGACCGTGCCGGTCGTCTACGTGCGGGTGCCGGATCTGGCGGTGGACGTCGAGACGATCAGTTACGCCGCGGTCGACGGTGGGATCAGGCTGCACTCGCCGGTCGCCGAAACCGTGGTCACGGTCGATTCGGACGGTTTCATCCTCGACTATCCCGGACTGGCAGAGCGGATCTGATCACACCGCCCGCGCGCCCGGCCGCGGCGAGTTCGTCGCGCCATTCCTCGGCGCCGATGACGGTGGTGACGATCTGCGGTCGGCTGAAGCTGTCGTAGCGGATCCGCGCGGCGTGGCCGCCCTCGACGAGTTCCGATACCGGCTGATGCTGGGCCAACTGATTGCGGGCGTCGATCAGCAGGCGCAGTGCGTGGTCGAGGACGGGCAGCAGGTGGGTGGCGTTCGCCTCGCACATGGCCCGCACCAGGTCGGGCGCGGTCGCGGCGACCCGGGTGCCGTCGCGGAAGGAGCCGGCGGCCAGGGCGAACGCCAGCGGAACCTCACCGGCGGTGGCGGCCAGCGCCTCGGCGAGCAGGTGCGGCAGGTGCGAGATGGTCGCGGCCGCGGCGTCATGTTCGTCGGATCGGGCGGGGACGACGAACGAACCGCAGTCCAGTGCCAGGTGCATCACCGTGGCCCACACCCCGGGGTCGACGTGGTCGTCGACGCTGAGCACCCAGGGTGCGCCCACGAACAGCCGGGCGTCGCCGGCCGCCCACCCCGAGTGCGCGGTGCCGGTCATCGGGTGCCCGCCGACGAACCGCGCCAGCAGCCCGGCTTTGGCGACCTCCTCGTGCACGGCACCTTTGACGCTGGTGACGTCGGTGAGGGCACAGTCGGCGGCGCTCTCTCGGACGTGGCGCAGCATCAGTGGTAGCGCGGGCATCGGGACGGCGAGCACGATCAGCGCGTCGACGGCCGCGGCACGGGCCAGCGTCTCGTCGAGGTTGACGCTGGCGTCGAACCCGTCGAGCCGGGCCGCGTCGACACCTTCGACGGAGCGGTTGTACCCGAACACCTCACGTCCGGCGGCCTTTGCGGCCCGCATCAGCGAACCGCCGATCAGGCCGAGACCGATCACGCACACCGGTGTCTTCGTCACGTGCCTAGGTTGACACACCCGATCAAGCTCACGGTGCCGGGAGGGCACGGACTTGCTGGTCAAGGCACTGCCGGGGGACTACCCTCAGGCCTCATGGGAGCGCAGAGTGCACAGAAGCAGGAGCGGGTGACCGACGTTCCGGACGGCTTCGCTGTGGCCGTCGTCCGGGAGGACGGCAAGTGGCGGTGCACCCCGATGCGGCCCGCCACACTGACCAGCCTGACCGCCGCGGAGACCGAACTGCGTGAACTGCGCAGTGCCGGAGCGGTTTTCGGGATTCTCGACATCGACGACGAGTTCTTCGTGATCGTGCGGCCTGCCCCGTCGGGCACCAGGCTGCTGCTCTCGGATGCGACCGCGGCGCTTGACTATGACATCGCCGCCGAGGTGCTGGAGAAGCTCGACGCCGACATCGACGACGAGGAACTCGAGCGGTGCGACCCGTTCGAGGAGGGGGACCTCGGCCTGCTGTCCGACATCGGCCTGCCGGAGGCGGTGCTGGGAGTGATCCTCGACGAGAGCGACGACCTGTACGCCGACGAGCAGGTCGGCCGTATCGCCCGGGAGATGGGGTTCGCCGACGAGCTGTCGGCGGTGCTGGACCGCCTGGGCCGGTGAACCGGCAATTCAGCTCGGCCGGTGAACCGGCAATTCAGTCGAAGCAGGTGACCGACGAGGAACTGATCCGCGCCGCGCTCGACGCCGCCCGGCTGGCCGGGCCGCGCGACGTGCCGATCGGCGCGGTCGTCTTCGCCCCCGACGGCAGGGAGCTGGCCAGGGCGGCGAACGCGCGCGAGGAGTTCGGCGATCCGACAGCGCACGCGGAGATCCTGGCGTTGCGCGCGGCGGCGCGGGAGCTGGGCGACGGGTGGCGGCTGGAGGGCGCGACGCTGGCGGTCACGGTGGAGCCCTGCACGATGTGCGCGGGCGCGCTGGTCATGGCCCGGGTGGCGCGGGTTGTGTTCGGGGCGTGGGAGCCCAAGACCGGCGCGGTCGGTTCGCTGTGGGACGTGGTGCGTGACCGCCGGCTGACACATCGGCCGCAGGTGCGCGGCGGGGTGCTGGAGGCCGAGTGCGCGGCCCCCCTGGAGGAGTTCTTCGCCGGCCAGCGGTGAGACCCGGCGGGCGAGCCCGGGACGTTTTGGTCGATGAGCTGTCCATCGGTAAGCTGCCACACGGTGGCGTGTCCGAGCGGCCTAAGGAGCACGCCTCGAAAGCGTGTGACGGGTAACCCCCGTCCGAGGGTTCAAATCCCTCCGCCACCGCCATAGTCATCCTCTCGTTTGTGCAATCGAGAGGACTTCTTGAGTTACTGCTGTTCCGTCGATAATCGATCAGCGAGATCGACCAGGCCCGCGCCGAACTTCTCAGTGGCGACTGCGGATCCACGCAAGCCTGCACCCCACGAGATCTTCAAGGGGACGAGACGACTCGGTCGCGCCCGCCGGACTTGGCCTCGTACATGGCGGCGTCGATGCGCTCGACGAACGCTGCGACGCTCTCGCCGGGTCGCCACTGGCCCACACCGAAGGACATCGTCACCGAGTCGGATGCGATCTGTGGGGTGGTCGCGACGTGGTTTCGGATCCGCTCGGTGAGCGGCACTGCATCGTCGAGCGGGGTGTTCGGGAGGAAGACGAGGAACTCCTCACCACCCCAGCGAATGGCGACGTCGTTGCGTCGCAAACCGTCGCGCAGCGACCCTGCCACCGATCGCAGGACGTCATCGCCGACTGCGTGCCCAAGGCGGTCGTTGATCCGCTTGAAGTGGTCGATGTCGCCCATGGCCACACTGATCGGCGCGCCCGACTCGGCAGCCTTCTGGAGTTCGATCTCCAGGGCGATCTGCCCCGAGCGTCGGTTCAGCAGTCCGGTCAGTGCATCGATATTGGCCATTTCCTGTAGGACCATCTGCTGCTCGACCATGTGGGTGATGTTCGGCGCGATCGCCACATAGTGACCGTTCGGATCGTGATAGCCGATGAGGCTGGAGATGCTGAGGTCGACGTGCAGCCGTTTGCCGGTCGGAGCTTCGAAGGACACCACCCCGTGATAGGGGCTGCCCTCGGCAAGGACTCGCCGGATCTGCGGTTCGGCCAAGCCCTCGGCGGTTCGCGGCCTCAACTCGAACGCTGAATGCCCGAGAATGTCGTCCACAGGTCGCCCAACCTCACGACCAAAGGCATTGTTGGCGAAGACAATAATGAAGTTCTTGTCCATGACGATCACCGGATCGGTCGCGGCGTTGAGGGCCTCGGCGAGCAGGCTGCGCTCGCGCTCGGCGGCAAGGCGCGCCGTGATGTCCTGTTGGATCGAGACGTAGGCCACAATCGCGCCGTCGGCATCGCGCACCGGTGAGATGTTCCACTGAACGACGTAGGACAAGCCGTCCTTGCGGTAGTTGATGGTGCTGCCCTCGAAGAACTCTCCGGCCCGGATCTTGCGCTCCAGCTCATCAATGACCTTTCGATCGGTCTCGGGACCCTGCAGGATGCGTGGGGACTGGCCTATCAACTCCTCTTCCGTATAGCCGGTCATCGCGCAGAAGGCCGGGTTGCAGCGCTGGAAAAAGGGGCCGCCGTCGAAGTCGGCGTCGGTGATGACCATGGCGTTGTAGAGGTGCTCGAAGACGGCGTCAAGCATCGCCTCGCCGTGGAGGTTCAGCCCCGCCGCTTCTCGCCCCATCACACCCCCTGCCCCGAGGTTAGGCGGAGCCCTGCCGTCGGCGTAGCGGATCCGCGGCAGCACCAACAACTGCACTGACGCCTGGCATGGTCTCCGCCGCCGCTCATCGCCGCTCCCGGGGATGTCGCAGATGGTCGGCCGAGGTTACGACTCGCCGCCGAGTTCGGTTTGGTCGCGCTCATTCTCGGCGGTGTCCTGGGTCATCACCGACTCGTCGAGCCACTTCTGCACATCGCCGCCGAGCCGGTCCGCCGACAGTTGGGCGAAGTCGAGGGCCTGTACCGCCATCGCTGCCAGGACCTTCATAGCCCGTCCGCCGCGATGGATCTCCATCATCAACGCACTCAGCGATTCATTGTCGCCGGCGCACAACATCGACAGGTACCGACGGGCATCCGCGAACTCCCGGTCGAGGTGGGCCATCTTCCGTCGGAACTCGTCAGGCGAGGGCAGGTCACCAGGCGTGTGGGTCAAGGGTTTCCTCTTTCGATGGTGCGCTGATACCCACGTTTCAAGGCGGCGTGAGGTCCTTCCGCTGCTGTCCAACCATTAGAACGCGCTCTGCCCATTGAGAGTTGGCTTTGAAGACATGGCGAACACACGAAGTTCCCGCATGGCAGGGTTACCGCCATGCCGCAGGAGTTGACCGCCGAAGAGGCCGCCGCCCGGCTCGCGCCCGCCGACAGTCTCGGGATACCGCTGGGCCCCGGTCAGCCGCCGGCGTTCCTGCGCGCCCTCGGCGCCCGCACCGACTGGACCGACCTTCGGGTCTACGGGGCGCTGCTCGCCGTCGGGACCGAGCTGTTCTCCCGGCCCGGCGTGCACTATCTGTCCGGGTTCTACGGCCCGCTGGAACGGGCGTTGCGCGACGCCGGCGCCGACGTCGACTTCACCCCCGCGGACTTCCGCCGCTTCGGCCCGCTGATGGAACATCAGTCACCGCGTGTGATGACCACGGTCGCAACGCCACCCGACGCCGACGGCTGGTGCTCGCTGTCGCTGCATGCCGGCGGCACGGTCGGCGAGTTGCGTCGCGCCGGCGCGGACCCGGACCGGCTTCTCGTGGTCGAGGTTTCCGACGCCTACCCGCGGACGTTCGGTCACGGCGAACACCGGCACGCGCTGCACGTCGACGAGATCGACGTCCTGGTGCGCTCGACGGACGCCCCGCTCGCGCTTCCCGGACCGCCGCCGACCGACACCGACACCGCGATCGCCCGCCACGCCGTCGCGTTCATCCCGTCCGGCGCGACGCTGCAGACCGGGATCGGCTCGATCCCCAGCCAGATCGCCACGCTGCTGGCCGAGGGTGACGGCGGCGGCTACGGGCTGCACAGCGAGATGTTCACCGACGGCTGTATGCAGCTGCACCGCGCGGGCAAGGTGACCAACACTGCGAAGGGGCGGTTCGACGGGGTGAGCGTGACGACGTTCGCGTTCGGCTCGACCGAGCTGTACGCGTGGCTGGACGGCAACGAAGATGTTGCGTTCCTGCCGGTCGAGATCGTCAACTCGCCGGAGGTGATCGGCGCCAACCACAACATGATCTCGATCAACGGCGCGCTCGCCGTCGACATCCACGGTCAGGTGGTCGCCGACACGATCGCCGGCGACCAGTTCAGCGGGATCGGCGGCGCCGAGGATTTCGTCGCCGGCGTCGGCATCGAGCTGACGGACCGCTCGCTGATCTGCCTGCCGTCGACGTTCCAGAAGGACGGCCGCCTGCAGTCGCGGATCGTTCCGCAGTTCGCGGCCGGCGCGATCATCACCACGCCGCGCCATCACGTCGACGTCATCGTCACCGAGTACGGCGCCGCCGAACTGGAGGGCAAGACGGTGCAGCAGCGGGGCCACGCCCTCGCCGCCATCGCCCACCCGCTGTTCCGGGACGAGCTGCTGGCCGCGGCGGACCGGGCCGCCCCGCGCCGAACCTGAAGTTGTTGGCGCGGATCCGTCCGGACGTCGCCAACAACTTCGGATTCGCGGCTAAGGGGCTGGCTCCACCGTCACCTTGATCGCCTCGCCGTTCTTGACGATCTGGAACGCGTCGAGCACGTCGTCGAGCGGGATGTGGCGGGTGATGAGGTCTTTGACCGGCACCTGTCCGGTCGAGATGTACTGCAGCGCACGCTTGTTGTGCTCCGGCGCAGAACCGTTGGCGCCGTGGATGTGCAGCTGACGGTAGTGCACGACGTTCGAATCGCAGGTGATCGTCGGATTGGTCTTGGGCAGCCCGCCGAAGAACGAGATGCGCCCGTTGCGCGCCGCCATCGCGATCGCCTGCTCCTGGGCGACGTTGGCCGCCGTCGCGGTGATCACCACGTCGGCACCGCGGCCCCCGGTCAGCTCCATGACCTTCTCGACGACGTCCACCTCGGCGCCGTTGATGATCTCGTCCGGTGACACCGCGTCGGCCGACATCTGCAGCCGGGCGGCGTTGACGTCCACCAGATACACCGGCCCGCAGTTGTGCACACCGCGCGCGATACGGATGTGCATGCAGCCGATCGGACCAGCGCCGAACACCACGACCGTGTCGCCCTCTTCGATACCGAGCAGTTCCTGCGCGTTGATCGCACACGCGAACGGTTCGGCCGCCGACGCCTCGTCGAACCCCACATTGTCCGGAATCCGGTTCAGCCCATCGACTTTGAGCACCTGCCGCGGCACGATCATGAACTCGGCGAACCCGCCGTCGTACTGGTATCCCATCGAGGTCTGGTTCTGGCACACCGCCATCCAGCCCTTGCGGCATTCGTGGCACTCGCCGCACGGCACCGCGGCGATCACCTGCACGCGGTCACCGACCTGCCAGCTGCTGCCGTACGTGGAATTCACGTCGGCGCCGACCTCGACGATCTCGCCGGCGATCTCATGGCCGATGGTGCGTGGCGGGGTCAGGTTCTGGTGGCCGTTGTAGAAGATCTTGACGTCGGTGCCGCAGGTCGAACAGTTGCGCACGCGCAGCTTCACCTCGTCGGGCGCGCAGGTCGGCTCAGGCACGTCTTCGAGCCGGACATCTTCGGGGGCGTAGAAGCGCAGAGCCTTCATGGTGCAGTCCTCTCAACGGTGTGCTCTTCCGCACTCTAACGGTCAATCGGGCATAAAACCACTGAAATGACTGACCGATTTTGACCGAATGCTTGCAAACATGCCCGGTTGTGCGGTCTACTGGGCTTCAGAGTCGAATGTGACCGGCATCACCACTGCGGCCGGCGCCCATCTGGATCGGAGGACTTCCATGTCGCAAGCCACCATCGAGGACGCGCCACCCCGGACCGGGGTACGGGTGCGCGTGCAGAAGTTGGGCACCGCGCTGTCGAACATGGTCATGCCCAACATCGGCGCGTTCATCGCCTGGGGTCTGATCACCGCACTGTTCATCGAGCAGGGCTGGCTGCAGGGCATCTTCGCGGAGCTGAAGAACCCGGACGGCTGGGTCGCCAAGATCGGCGGCTGGGGCGCCTACGACGGCGCAGGCATCGTCGGCCCGATGATCACCTACCTGCTGCCGGTCCTGATCGGCTACACCGGTGGCCGGATGGTGCACGGCAACCGCGGCGCCGTCGTCGGCGCGATCGCCACCATGGGCGTGGTCACCGGCGCCGACGTCCCGATGTTCCTCGGCGCGATGATCATGGGCCCGCTGGGCGGCTGGTGCATGAAGAAGCTGGACGCGCTGTGGGAAGGCAAGATCCGACCCGGCTTCGAGATGCTGGTCGACAACTTCTCCGCAGGCATCCTCGGCCTGATCCTCGCGGTGTTCGGATTCTTCGGCATCGGTCCGATCGTGTCGTCGTTCACCCGCGCCGCCGGCAACGCCGTGGACTTCCTGGTCGAGAACGACCTGCTACCGCTGACCTCGATACTGATCGAACCGGCTAAGGTGCTGTTCCTCAACAATGCGATCAACCACGGGGTGCTGACGCCGCTGGGCACCACACAGGCGCTGGAGACCGGCAAGTCGATCCTGTTCCTGCTGGAGGCCAACCCGGGCCCCGGTCTGGGACTTCTGTTGGCCTACATGGCGTTTGGTCGCGGCCTCGCGCGCGCCTCGGCGCCGGGTGCGGCGATCATCCAGTTCTTCGGTGGTATCCACGAGATCTATTTCCCGTACGTGCTGATGAAGCCCAAGCTGATCGTCGCCACCATCCTCGGCGGTATGACGGGCGTGTTCATCAACGTGCTCTTCGGCTCCGGCCTGCGTGCCCCCGCCGCGCCGGGTTCGATCATCGCCGTCTACGCCCAGACCGCCAGCGGCAGCTTCCTCGGCGTCACGCTGTCGGTGTTCGGGTCGGCGGCGGTGTCCTTCGCGGTCGCGGCGCTGCTGCTCAAGACCGACAGAGCCACCGACGAGTCGGACCTGGCCGCGGCCACCGCGGAGATGGAGTCGCTGAAGGGCAAGAAGTCCAGCGTGGCAGGCGCGCTGGTCGCAACCTCGACCGGACCCATCAGGAGCATCGTGTTCGCCTGTGACGCCGGCATGGGATCCTCGGCGATGGGAGCGTCGGTGCTGCGCAGGAAGATTCAGCAGGCCGGCTTCGGCGACGTCAAGGTGACCAACTCGGCGATCTCGAATCTCAGCGACACCTACGACCTGGTGATCTCCCATCGTGACCTGACCGCCCGCGCCCGCCAGCGCACCGGCTCGGCCGTGCACGTCTCGGTCGACGACTTCATGGGCAGCCCGCGCTACGACGAGATCGTCGAGAGGCTCAAGCAGACCAACACCGGAGGCGGCGACGGGGCCCCGGCAGCTGTCGAGGAACCCGCCGAGGCTCCGGCCGATGACGTGCTGCCGCTGTCGTCGATCGTGCTCGACGGTGCGGCGACGACGGCCGCCGACGCGATCACCGAGGCCGGTCGGCTGCTGGTCACCGCCGGCGCGGTCGAACCGGCCTACATCGACGCGATGCACCAGCGGGAGTCTTCGATCTCCACGTACATGGGTAACGGGCTGGCCATTCCGCACGGCACCAACGAGGCCAAGGACACCATCCGCCGCACCGGCCTGTCCTTCGTGCGCTACGCCGAACCGATCGACTGGAACGGCAAGCCCGCCGAGTTCGTCGTCGGGATCGCCGGTGCCGGTAAGGACCACATGGCCCTGCTGACCAAGATCGCGCAGGTCTTCCTCAAGGCCGACGACGTTGCCCGGCTCCGGGAAGCCACCACAACGGAGGAGGTCAAGGCGATCCTGATGGCGGCCGACAAGTAGCGTGACCCTGGTGGATTCCGATACCCGCCAGAGCCGGATCGTCGAATTCGCCCGTACCCGCGGGCGGGTGGACGTCGCCTCGCTCGCGACCGAACTCGACGTCGCGAGCGAGACGATCCGCCGCGATCTGAAGGTTCTGGCGGGTCGTCGGCTGCTCAAACGGGTGCACGGCGGGGCGGTGCCGCTGGAGACGGCCGCTTTCGAGTCGGGCGTCGAGTACCGCAGCCAGGTGGACCTGGCCCAGAAGCACAGGATCGCGGCCGCGGCCACCGGGCTGCTGCACGGTGCCGAAACCGTCTACCTGGACGAAGGTTTCACGCCGCGGCTGATCGCCGAACGCATCGCCGAGCAGGAGCTGACGGTGGTCACGTCGTCACTGCTGGCCGCCGAGGCGCTCGCCCACAGCCGGACCGTGACGGTGCTGTTGCTCGGCGGACGGATGCGGGGCAGGACGCTGGCGACCGTGGATCACTGGGCGGTCGACATGCTGAGCAGTCTGGTGATCGACGTGGCTTTCCTTGGCACCAACGGGATCTCGCTCGAGCACGGGCTGACCACCCCCGACCCCGCCGTCGCCGCGGTGAAGGGCACCGCGGTCCGGGTCGCCCGCAGGCCCGTCCTGGTCGCCGCGCACTCGAAGTTCGGCGAGAGCAGCTTCTGCCGGTTCGCCCGGATCGAGGACTTCGAGGCGATCGTCACCGGCCAGGAGCTCGGCGCTGAGGAGGCGCGACGCTACGAGGAGCTCGGACCCGTCGTCATACGGGTCTGACCACCTGCTCGTGCGTCAGTCCTCGATGATGCGGTCGGCCTCGTCGTCCCCGGACACCCGCTGCTTCTCGTCGTCGTCGACGACGTTGTAGAACGAGTCCCCGTCCTCGGGGGCGCCGTCGACCTGCCCGCCCGTGCGCCGGGTGGGCCGGCTGTCCGGGGGCGCTCCGCCGGGCGCCACATCCGGAACCTCGGCGGCCAGCTTCTCGTCGAGCGTGCGGTCCTCCTGCGCGTCGAGCCACCGGTCGGGCGGATCGACGACGATGTCGCCGTCGTCGTTGCGGACCTCGTCGGAGTCCAGCGATTCACTCGGGCTGAGGGTGTCGTCCGGCCCCGGGTCGTCGTAGTCACCATCCATACCGTCGAGGGTGCCCGATCGCGGCGGCGCTCAATCGAGCCGCGTGCGCGCGCTGTCGAGCACCGATTCGATGCCGCGCCACGTCTGCCGCACTATTTCGGCGACCGGCCGCAGCTCGGTGATCCGCGACGACACCTGACCGGTGTTGGCGACGCTGGCCTCCATGTCGCCCCCGAAGTACAGGTCGGTGATCCGCCCGAGCAGCTGCGCGTCGGCGGGGTGCTCGTCGATCCGCGCCGCCAACCCGGTACGCAGCACCCGCATCGTCGGGTTGCCCGGGACGTCCAGCAGCACCGTCCCGGAGTCGTCGGCCGCGACGATCGCATCCTTGAAATTGGTGTGCACCGCGGCCTCGACGCTGGCCAGCATGCGGGTGCCCATCTGCACGCCCTCCGCGCCCAGCACCACCGCCGCCGCCCCCGAGCGGGCGTCGCACACGCCGCCCGCGCAGATGATCGGCAGGTCCACCCGGTCGGCGATCAGCGGAAGCAGCACCATCGTCGACGCACCCAGCGCGGACTTGAACCCGCCGCCCTCGACCCCTTCCACCACCAGTGCGTCGACCCCGGCGTCGGCGGCCTTCAGCGCGCCCTTGAGCGATCCGACGACGTGCACGACCGTCATCCCGGCGTCGTGCAGCCGCGCGGTGAACAGGGCAGGGTCGCCGGCGGAGGTGAACACGTGCCGCACCCCGGCGGCCGCCAGGGTGTCGACGATCGACGGGTCACGCTTCCAGCCCTGGATCATCAGGTTCGCCGCCACCGGCCGGTCGGTGAGGTCGCGGACCCGCAGCAGGTCTTCGCGTCCCTCGGGGGTCAGCGTCTCGACCATGCCGAGGCCACCGCCCTCGGACACCGCGGCCGCCAGTTCGGCGCGCGCGATGTAGGTCATGGGCGCCTGCACGACGGGGAACTCGACGCCGAGCAGCTCCTGAACACGATTGGTCACGGCGCCAATCCTGCTACGGTCCGGCTGTGTATCGGGTGATTCAGTGGGGCACAGGCGCTGTCGGGTCGGAAATGATGACCGCCATCCTCGACGACCGCGACGACTTGCGCCTCGTCGGCGCCCGGGTGTACTCCGACGACAAGGACGGCACCGACCTCGGTGAGTTGCTCGGCCGGGATCCGATCGGCGTGGTCGCCACCACCGACGTCGATGCCATCCTGGGGCTGGACGCCGACTGCGTGCTCTACACGCCGCGCACCGCGCACGTCGACGACGTGTGCGCGCTGCTGGCCAGCGGGAAGAACGTGGCCACCACGGCGTTCATGTTCCATCCCCGGCGCATGGACCAGGCCGACCGCGACCGTGTGCTCGCCGCGTGCGAGAAGGGCCGAAGCTCGGTGCACGGGAGCGGCATCAATCCCGGCAACCTGTCCGGGGTGCTCCCGTTGGCCTTGTCGGGCATGAGCCGCACGATCGACAAGATCACCCTGCAGGAGCGGGCCGACTGGTCGGTGTACGAGAGCACCGGGATCACGTTCGACAACATGGCCTTCGGGGAGCCGGTCGACTCGATCAGCCCGACCGCCACCGACTTCCTGGCATTCAACAGCTCGATCTTCACCGAACAGGTCTGGTTCCTCGGTGACGCGCTGAACGCCGACCTCGACGAGGTCACCGCGACCGTGGAAGCGGTTGCCGCACAACAGGACCACCAGATCTTCGAACACCTGCTGCAGGCCGGGACCACGGCGGGTCAGCGCTGGAACTGGAGGGGGCTGCGCGACGGGGAGACCCTGGTCGAGATCGAGACGCTGTGGACGGTGGGCAATGAGTATCCCGGCCACTGGCCCAAGCCCAGGCACGGGTGGACGCTGACGATCGAGGGGGATCCGTCGATGCAGACGCACTTCGTCTCGCTGGCGAGCTTCAGCCGGGCGGCCAGCATGGAGGAGCACGTGCGGTCGGCGAACGTGGCGACCGCGATGCAGGTGCTCAACGCCGTACCCGCGGTGTGCGAGGCGCCACCGGGTTTCGCGACGAGCGCGACGCTACCGCTGATCCGCAGCGGCAGCGGCTTCACGCGACGTCAGCCGTAGAACATCGTCCAGTAGTCGGCGCTCCACGCACCGCCGTCACACTTGAGCGGGACCCCGTCGGGGCTCTGCGCCACCCCGGTCGCGTCCCCGCACGGCGAGCGCAGTGTGCGGACTCCGACCAGCGGCGGGGAGGCCACCCACATGCTCTTCGAGTTGCAGGCCAGGGTGTTGCCCGAACCGTCGAGCCCGAAGTTGTAGCGCGTGCTCTGGTTGCAGTACGCACCGGGCTGGGCGTCGCGGTTCACGGACGGGACGCAGCCCGCGCCGTCACAGGTGCTGGGCGTCGCGGACGCGGTGCCGGACAACGCCAGGGGCGCGCCGAGGACAGCACCGGCAATTGCCATCGCAGCCATCAGCTTCATGGGCTACACCCTAGGTCGAGGCCGGGCCGCCGCGGGCGGGCTTGCCGGCATTGCCACCAGTTGCCGCCGAGAGGCGTAAGGTCATGGTCCATGAAATCGCTGGTAGGAGTGTTGTCGGCGGGCCTGCTTTGCTCAGCTTCACTGATCGCGGCGCCGGCGGCGAACGCCGACGTCGTCGCCTATCTGGTCAACGTGCACGTCCGCCCTGGGTACAACTTCCCCAACGCCGACGCCGCGATCGGATACGGACGCACCATCTGCGACCGGGTGGCCGCCAAGATGAGCTATGCCGAACTGGTGAACCAGGTGAAAGCCGACTTCCGCACCACCGACTACTACCAGGCGGGCTACCTGATCAACCAGGCCGTCAACGAACTCTGCCCCGCGCAGATCTGGCAGTTGCGGCAATCGGCCGCCGGCTACACCGGGATCTGAGCTACGGGCAGGTCACCTCGATCTCGAACGGCTTGTTCACCGGCGCCATCGGGTTGGCCATGTCGACGCCGGTCGCCGTGCCCGAGATCTTGTAGGTCTTGCCGTCCTTCTCGGCCTTCGCCTCGCCCTGGCCCGCACCGCTCTGGTAGCCGAGCGTGACGCCGTTGACGTTGCCCAGACCGACCGAGACGACTGCGGGTTCGTCGCCGGTGCTCACCACGACGCCGATACCGGTGGTGGCATCGCCGATGGCGATGTTGGTATTACCGCCCATGTCAGAGCAGACGACGGTGCCCTGGACCTCCTGGTCGGCACCGTCGATGGTGACGGTGCTCTTGCCCTCGGCCGCCGCCGCCTGCGACGTCTCGCCCGAGGTCTCGGACTTGTCCGATCCGCAGCCCGACAGACCGGCCATGACGATCGCTGCGCCGCCCACGGCGACGAGGATTTCGCGCTTCATCACGGTTCTCCTTTGGGTCGTGTGATTCGCCGACCGGCGGATCATCTCGAGAAGTATGAACACAAAAGTCGGCTCGACAGGTCTCTTTTGAATTGCGAGATCAGCACGTCTCTTTTGGATTGCGCGCTCAGCACGCCTCTTCTGGATTGCGCGCTCAGCACGCCTCTTTTGAATTGCGTGCTCAGCACGCGATCTTTATCTGGAAGGTTCCCGTCGTGCGGAAGCTCGGGTTGCCGGTGTCGAAGCCGTCCGCGGTCCCCGCGATGTCGTAGGTGCGCCCGGTCATCGTCACCGTCGCCTCGCCGCCCAGGCCGTCGTTGTAGCTGCCGGTGAAGCCGCCGAGGTCGCGGATCCCGACCTCGTGGACGACGAGTTCCTCGCCGCTGGCCACCATGGCCGAGATCCCGGGGGCCTGGGGGTCGTCCGGGTCACCGGTGCGCATCATCATCAGCGAACCCGCCGGGTCACACTGCACCGATTCGGTGGTTCCGGCGTCCTGGCCGTTGATCGTGACCTGCGCGGTGCCCGCGACCAGCGCACCGGGCGGCGGCTGGTACTCGGGCGGCTGCGACGAGCATCCGGCGAGCACCGGTGCGGCAAGGACGGTGCAGGCGAGCAGAGCGCCGAGCGGCCAGCGTGTGTACACAGTGCAGAATCTACGGCGTGAGCGGCCCCTTCAGTCCTGATCCCTTCTTTTCGGTGGATGTCGAACTTCCCGGCCGGCTCGGCCGCACCGGCACCATCCGGACGCCGCACGGCGACATCCAGACCCCGGCCTTCATCGCCGTCGGCACTCAGGCCACCGTCAAGGCCGTCCTGCCCGAGACGATGAAAGAGATTGGCGCGCAGGCAGTCCTGGCCAACGCCTACCATCTGTACCTGCAGCCCGGTGCGGACGTCGTCGACGAAGCCGGCGGGCTGGGCGCCTTCATGAACTGGCCGGGGCCGACGTTCACGGACAGCGGCGGCTTCCAGGTGATGTCGCTGGGGGTGGGATTCAAGAAGGTGCTCGCGATGGACACGTCGAGGGTGCAGGCCGACGACATCATCGCCGAGGGCAAGTCGCGGCTCGCGCACGTCGACGACGACGGGGTGACGTTCCGGTCGCACCTGAACGGATCCAGCCACCGGTTCACCCCGGAGGTGTCGATCGGGATCCAGCATCAACTCGGCGCCGACATCATCTTCGCGTTCGACGAACTGACCACGCTCGTCAACACCCGCGGTTACCAGGAGCGCTCCGTGCAGCGCACCCACGACTGGGCGGTGCGCTGCCTGGCCGAGCACCGCCGGCTGTCCCGGGTCCGCTCGCACACGCCGCCGCAGGCGTTGTTCGGTGTGGTGCAGGGTGCGCAGTATGAGGACCTGCGGCGGCAGGCGGCCCGCGGCCTGACGCAGATCGTCGACGAGGAGGGTCGGGGGTTCGACGGTTACGGCATCGGGGGAGCGCTGGAGAAGCAGAACCTCGCCACCATCGTCGGCTGGGTGAGCAGCGAGCTGCCCGACGACAAGCCGCGACACCTGCTGGGCATCAGCGAGCCCGACGATCTGTTCGCCGCCATCGAGGCGGGCGCCGACACGTTCGACTGCGTGTCGCCGTCGCGGGTGGCCCGCAACGCCGCGGTGTACTCGGCCGACGGCCGGTTCAACATCACCGGATCGCGGTACCGGCGCGATTTCACCCCCATCGACGCCGAGTGCGACTGCTACACCTGCACGCACTACACCCGCGCGTATCTGCACCACTTGTTCAAGGCCAAGGAGATGCTGTCCGCGACGCTGTGCACGATCCACAACGAGCGGTTCGTCATCCGCCTCGTCGACGACATCCGCGTCGCCATCCGCGAGGGCCGGTTCGACGAGCTGCGCGAGCACGTCCTCGGCCGGTACTACGCCAAGGCATAGCGAGCCCCGGCGTTCTTGACCTGCACCCTTTTAGACTTGTGCACAATAAGAGCATGACGACCGCCGCGGAACCGCAGTCGCTTCTCCTGCAGATGCTGGCGCCGGAGGTCCGCGCCGATCCGTATCCGGTCTACGCCCAGATCCTGGCCCACGGGCCGATGCAGCTGCCCGGGAACAACCTGACGGTGTTCTCCTCCTACGCCGACTGCGACGAGGTGCTGCGCCACCCGGATGCGTCCAGTGACCGGCTGAAGTCGACCGCCGCGCAGCGCGCCATCGCCGACGGTGCCGAGGCGAGGCCGTTCGGACCGCCGGGATTCCTGTTCCTCGACCCGCCCGACCACACCCGGTTGCGCCGGCTGGTGAGCAAGGCGTTCGTGCCGAAGGTCGTCAAGGCGCTCGAGCCCGACATCGTCACGATGGTCGACGGGCTGTTACGTGAGGCAGAGGCCGGGGCAACCTTTGAGGCCATCGGAGGCCTGGCGTATCCGCTTCCGGTCGCGGTGATCTGCCGCCTGCTCGGCGTTCCGCTGGAGGACGAGCCGCAGTTCAGCGCAGCCTCGGCGCTGCTGGCGCAGTCGCTCGATCCGTTCATCTCGGTGACCGGTTCGGCGGGCAGCGGATTCGAGGAGCGCATGCAGGCCGCACGCTGGCTGCGCGCCTACCTGCGCGAGCTGATCGCACGACGTCGCCGTGACCCGGGGGAGGACCTGATGTCGGGGCTGATCCACGTCGAAGAATCCGGCGATCAGCTCACCGAGGACGAGATCGTCGCGACCTGCAACCTGCTGCTGGTCGCCGGCCACGAGACGACGGTCAACCTGATCGCCAACGCGATCCTGGCGCTGCTGCGCAACGACGGGCAGTGGGCGGCGCTGGCCGCCGATCCCGGACGGGCCGCCGCGGTGATCGAGGAGACGCTGCGCCACGACCCGCCGGTACAACTGGTCGGCCGGATCGCGGGGCAGGACATGACGATCGGGGGCGAGCGAAGCGACGGGGGAAATGTCGCAGGCGGTGTGACCGTGCCGAAGGGCGACAACATCCTGCTGCTGACCGCCGCCGCGCACCGCGACCCCGACCATGTCGACCGGCCCGACGAGTTCGACCCGGACCGGCCGGTGATCCGGCACCTCGGCTTCGGCAAGGGCGCGCACTTCTGCCTCGGTGCGCCGCTGGCCCGGTTGGAAGCCACTCTCGCGCTGACCGCGCTGACGTCGCGATTCCCGGATGCGAAGCTGGCCGCCGAGCCGGTCTACAAGCCGAACGTGACACTGCGCGGGATGTCGGAGCTGTCGATCACGCTGGCCTAGAAACTATTTCGTCAGCGCTTCGATGACCTCGGCGGCCGCGCGCTCACCCGCCTGCACCGCGCCCTCCATGTAGGCGCTCCATTCGGTGGCGGTGTCGGTGGAGGCCCAGTGGATCGGCCCGATCGGCTCGGCCAGCGCGGCACCGTAAGTGGTCCACACCAGCGGCCCGCAGTTGGCGTTGTAGCAGCCGCGGGTCCACTGGCGGCTGCCCCACTCGCCGTCGACGTAGAGCTGCGGGTGCGCGGCCCGTTCGCCGAAATGGCGCACCAGCTCGGCGGTCAACGCCGCGCGGCGCTCCTCCTCCGACCAGTGCCCGTGGGTGCGGGCCTGCTCGCCTTCCAGGAACAGCAGGATCACCCCGCGGTCGTCGCCCCGGATGCAGGTGTCGTTGGACATCCGGGCCGGCCCGACGTCGGAGATCAGCTGGCCGTTGAGCCCGTCGGCGCGCCAGAACGGCTCGTCGTAGACGAAGAACGCCTTCATCGCCGCCGAGTTCGGCATGCGCTGGGTCAACTGGTCCCGGTAACCGGACAGCGGTGGGTCGTACATGATCCGGCCGGCCAGCATCGGGGAGACCGCGACGATGATCCGGCGGCCCCGGGCCGTCCGCCCGCCTCGGCAGTGCACCGTGACGCTGTCGGAACCATGCTCGATCAACTGGACCGGGGCGTCGAGGACGAGGTGCTCGGTCAGCATGGCCGCCAACCGTTTCGGGATCTCGGCGGTGCCACCGACGAACCGGGTGGTCTGCGCGCCACCCTCGGATTCGGCGAACAGCTCCGAGGTGACCCCGCACGTCTGAATGGTGAAGAGCAGGTGCAGGAACGACACCTCGACGGTCGGGACCGCCAGGATGCCGACGGTGCAGATCTCCAGCAGCGTGCGGGCCACCGGCGACAACCCCTGGGCGTCGTACCAGGCGCCGGCGGTGATGGCGTCCCACTCGGCCGCGTGCGGCGCCGTCCACGGCGTCGCGGGGTCGACCTCTGTGGCCAGCCCGTCGAGCCGGCGCAGCACCTTCTCCAGTTCGGCGAGCTCGCCGGCGAAGCGGTCGTGAAACTCGTTGCCGCGCAGCACTCCTGTGCCGGCGAGCTCGTAGGTCGTCTCGCCGTCGTCGAACTGCGGGTAGGTCTCCACTCCGAGTTCGGCGGCCAGCGCGAACATCCGGTGGTGGGTGTCGCCGATCCACTGGGCCCCGAGTTCCATCGGCAGCCCGCCCAGGTCCTCGGTGAGGATCCGCCCGCCGACCCGGGTGTCGGCCTCCAGGATCAGCGGTGTGAGACCCGCGCCGAGCAGGGTGCGGGCGGCGATCAGTCCCGATAGTCCGGCTCCGACGACGAGGACGTCGGCTTCGTGGCCTGTCATGCCCGACACTGTCTCACGGTGGCCCCTAGAGCGGGTTGAGGATGCGCTGCAAGAACTGGCGCGTCCGCTCCTCCTTCGGATCGCCGAGCACCGCCGCGGGTGCGCCCCGCTCCAGGATCACGCCCTGGTCCAGGAACAGCACCTGGTCGGAAACCTGTCGGGCGAACTGGATCTCGTGGGTGACGACCACCAGGGTCCAGCCCTCGACGGCAAGGTCACGGATCACCCCGAGCACCTCGCCGACGAGTTCGGGATCCAGCGCCGAGGTGGGTTCGTCGAAGAGCACCACCTTCGGTTTCAGCGCGAGCGCGCGGGCGATGCCGACGCGCTGCTGCTGACCGCCGGAGAGCTGGAACGGGTACTGGTCGCGCTTGTCCTTCAGGCCCACCTGGTCGAGAAGTTCCACCGCTTCGGCCTCGACCTGCTCGCGGGGCCGCTTCTGCGCGACGAGCGGGCCTTCGGTGACGTTCTGCAGAACGGTCTTGTGCGGGAACAGGTTGTGTGACTGGAACACGAAGCCGCTCTGGGCGCGGTAACGCCGGAGTTGGTCCCTGGGGACGGGTTTGCCGAAGTCGATTTCGATGTCGCCGACCCGGATCACGCCGGCGTCGGGGACGTCGAGCGCGTTGAGCGCACGCAGCAGCGTGGTCTTGCCCGAGCCCGACGGCCCGATGATCGCGGTCGCGGTCCCGCGCGGCACCGTGAACGAAACACCTTTGAGGACTTGGAGTTCGTCGAAGGATTTGCGCACGTCCTCGGCGATCACCCGGTTCTCGGTCTCAGGTGTGCTCATTTGGCCACGTACCTTTCCAGTCGGCGTTCGAACCGGGCCTGGCCGAACGACAGCACCAGGCAGATCACCCAGTAGTAGACGGCGGCGGTGCCGTAGAGCGCGAAGAACTCGAATGTGGGGGCGGCGATGATCTGTGCCTGACGCAGCAGTTCGGTCACCAGGATCGTCGACGCGAGGGAAGTGTCTTTGACCAACGAGATCAGCGTGTTCGACAGCGGCGGCACCGCGACCCGGGTGGCCTGCGGCAGGATGATCCGCCGCAGGGTGCCCGCATAGTTCAGGCCGATCGTCTCGGCCGCTTCCCACTGCCCCTTCGGGATGCTCTGGATCGCCGAGCGGATGATCTCGGCCGCGTACCCGCCGACGTTGAGGCTGAACGCGATCACCGCCGCCGGGAACGGGTCGATCCGGACGCCGAATTCGGGCAGCGCGAAGAACACGATGAACAGCTGCACCAGCAGCGGCGTACCACGGATCACCGAGATGTAGAAGCGGGCGAGGTTGGTCAACACGACGTTGGACGACAGCCGGGCCAGCGCGACCCCGAGTGCGATCACCAGACCGATGACGAAGCTGATGATCGTCAACGGGATCGTCATCGTCAGCGCGGCTCTGGCCAGCGGCCACAGGTTGTCGAGCACGAGTCGCAGCGCCGACCGGGGCTGGGTCTGCGGCGCGTCCTGACCACCGGAGGCGTTGGTCTTCAGGTATTTCTGCGAGATCTCGGCCAGTGTGCCGTCGGCCTTCAGCTCCTCGAGCGCCGTGTTGAGGTCCGGCAGCAGACCGCTGTTCTTGCGCGCGGCGAAGCCCTGTTCGCTCTTTTCACCTGTGGCGCCTGCGATCTTGACCGCGGTGTCGTTCGTCTCGGCGAGGTAGGCGTAGATGGAGAGGCTGTCGTTGACCACCACGTCGACCCGGCCCTGGCTGAGCAGGGCCATCGCCTGGGTGAGCCCTTCCACCGATTCGATCTGCGCGCCGGCGTCGCGCGCGACGCCGGCCCAGTTGCTGGTGGTGCTCTGCGCGGCCCGCTTGCCTCTCAGGTCGGCCAGCGAGGTGATCGAGTCGTCGTCGGCGCGGGTGACGATCACGCCCTCGCCGATCGAGTACGGCTCGGACAGGTCGTACTTCTGCTGCCGCTCCGGGGTGATCGTCACCTGGTTGGCGACGACGTCGAACCGGTTGGCCTCCAGCGCGGCGAAGATCGAATCCCACGGCGTCTCCACGAATTCGACGTTGACGCCCAGTTTCTCGCCGACGGCGCGTGCGACGTCGACGTCGTAGCCGGTGAGCTGACCGGTGGCCGGGTCGTGGTAGCTGAACGGGGCGTACACGCCTTCGGTGCCGACGCGCAGCACTCCGCTGGACTCCACCGGGTTCCCTGAACCGGACGAGCCGCACGCCGTCAGCAGCACGGCGATCGCGGCCAG
This sequence comes from Mycolicibacterium austroafricanum, assembly GCF_000612725.1. GTDB lineage: Bacteria > Actinomycetota > Actinomycetes > Mycobacteriales > Mycobacteriaceae > Mycobacterium > Mycobacterium austroafricanum. The sequence continues at coordinate 30,077 of NZ_HG964458.1, read as the reverse complement.
CACCGCAAGCAGGACTGTACGGGGATAGCGCATCGCCGGACCGTAGCAACCCGGAGGCGTCAGCTGAAGGGTTCTGCTCACCCGGGCCGGTATACCCACGGCACGCGCGGCAACCGTCGCGGATCGAACTCGTCGAGCATGCCCCCGACCGCGTGCGCCTCGTACCCGAGCGAGTCGGCGATCTGCCTGAGCGCCTGCGCGACACCGATCTCGGCCAGCGTCACCGCACCGTCGCGCTTCGCCAGCCTGGCACCGTCGCCGTTGAGGACCAACGGCACGTGGGCGTACACCGGTTCGGGATGGCCGAGCAGCCTGGCCAGGTAGGCCTGCCGCGGCGAGGACGACAACAGGTCGTCACCGCGCACCACCTGGTCGACGCCCGTCGCGGCGTCGTCGACGACCACCGCCAGGTTGTAGGCCGGCACCCCGTCGCCGCGGCGCACGACGAAGTCGTCGACCAGGCCGGTGTAGTCGCCGTGCAGCACGTCGTGCACGGTGTACTCCGTGGTGTCGGTGCGCAAACGCAATGCCGGTGGCCGCCCGGTCTCGCGTCTGCGGCGTTCGCGGTCGGCGTTGTCCAGGTTCCGGCAGGTGCCCGGATAGGCGCCCTCGGGAGCGTGGGGAGCCCGCGGTGCCTGGGCGATATCCCTTCTGGTGCAATAGCATTCGAACAGCAGTCCGCGTTCGTCGAGGGTGTCGACGACGGCGTCGTAGCGCTCGGGGTGTTCGGACTGCCAGATGGCGGGCCCGTCCCACGTGACGCCGAGCGCGGCCAGGTCGGCGAGCTGGCGGTCGGCGATGTCGGTGTGGGTGCGGTCGTCGAGGTCCTCGACGCGCATCAGGAACCGGCGGCCGGTCGAGCGGGCGAACAGCCACGCCAGCACGGCGGTGCGGAGGTTGCCGATGTGCAGGTCCGCCGACGGGCTCGGCGCGAACCGACCTGCGCCGGGGGAGTTGGTCACGGGTACCACCTTGCCCGTGAGCGTGCACTCACGGTAGCCGCCGCGCATGAACCACTACGGGGAGTGCACGTTCGCGAGGGGGTTCCGCTCAGATCGGCGGACTTTGCAGCGCGACCGACGCGGCCGCCACCGAGGGCTGCACGCCGACCCCGCGGCCCTGAGCGGTGACCGCGAGCCGGGTGCGGTCACCCCGGAACAGGTCGCGGGAGAACTCGCAGGGGGTGTCGTGCTGGTCGTAGGTGATGCGGGTGATCAGCAGCAGCGCCGACTTGGCCTTGATGCCGAGCAGGTTGGCTTCCTCGGGGGTCGCGTTGACCGCCTCGATGCGTTCGTCGGCCCTGGCGGTGACCAGACCGTACTGACTCTCCAGGATCTCGTAGAGGGAGCCACCCAGCTGCTGCTCCAGCAGGCCGGGGAACGCGTCGGCGGGGAACTGGGCGAGTTCCAGCGAAATCGGGGATCCGTCCGCGAGCCGCAGCCGCTGGATCTCGATGACGAAGTCGTCGGCGCCGATCTTCAGCGCCTGCTGGGTGGCGCTGTCGGGCGCACAGATCTTGGTCGACAGCACCCGGGTGCCCGCGACGTATCCCTGGCTGGCCAGAAACGCCGGAACCCCGACGACGTCGGTCAGGCTGCGCTGCACCTGGGCGTGGCTGATGAAGATCCCGCCGGCGCGGCCGATCACCCGGTCGACGAGCCCGGCTTCCTCCAGCGCGGCGAGCACCTGGCGCAGGCTGGACCGGCTGGTCCGGTAGCGCTCGGCGAGCTCGCGCTCGCTGCCCAGCTTGGTTCCCGGCACGCCGGCGTTGATGTCTGACACGATCCGGCGCCGCAGATCCTCGGTTTGGGTGGGCACCGGACCTCCTCGCCTACTGAATTGGTATGACCAAATCTAGGCTACGTGCTGTCAGAGATCGGCGAGCGCCTCCGGCGATTCGGGCAGGATCTGTCCGCCGTCGACCACCAGCGACTGTCCGGTGATGTAGGACGCCTCGTCGGTGGCGAAAAACAGGGCGGCGTTGCCGATGTCGGCCACCTCGCCCAGCTTGCCCGCCGGCACCGAGGCCGCCATCTGGTCCATGTAGGTCTGGCCCATCTCGACCAGGCCCTCGGTGATGATGTTGCCCGGAAGCACGGCGTTGACGGTGATCTTCTTGGGCGCCAGTTCGATTGCGGCGGTGCGCAGGAAGCCCATCTGCGCGGCCTTGCTCGCGCCGTAGTGCGACCAGCCGGGGAAACCGGTGATCGGACCGGTGATCGACGAGGTGATGATCACCCGGCCGTGGCCGCTGGCGGTCAGCGCGTCAAGCGCGGCCTGCACGATGTACACGGTGCCTTTGAAGTTCACGCCGAGGACCTGCTCGATGTCCTCGGGGGTGAGGTCCTGCAGCCGACCGGACGGGAAGATCCCGGCGTTGGCGCACACGATGTCCAGGCCGCCGTTGCGTTCGGTCGCGGTCGCGACGACGCGACGGCAGTCCTCGGGGCTGGTGACGTCGGCCGCGACACCGGTCACCGTGCCGGGAAGGCCGGCCAGCCCGGCGACGGTGCCGTCGATGTCGGCCTGCGTGCGGCCGGTGATGACGACGTTGACGCCGGCACGCGCGAACGTCTCGGCGATGCCGCGCCCGATGCCCTTGCTGCCACCGGTGACGATGGCCGAACGGCCCTGCAACGAGTTGAACATGGGGATAAGCCTTTCGGAACGAGGATCAGAAAAGTCGGTGGCCGTCGGAGGACAGGTACTGCTCGGCGAGCTTGCAGCTGCCTGCGGCGTAGGTGACCGAAATGGCCTGGGATTCCTTGGAATGGCTGTGCGTTCCCATCCACGCCAGCAGCAGCAGACGGCGCAGCAGGATGAACGAGGCGAGCATGTCCTCGTCGGACGCGGCCAGTGTCCGGCGGGTGCGGTAGCCGCTGACCCAGGCCTCCTGCCACTCCGGGACCGACGGGTGATCTTCGAAGAAGGACACCGCGGTGCCGAAATCGTAGAAGTACCAGCCGAACCCGCAGTCGTCGAAGTCGATGACGGTGATGGTGTCACCGTCGACGAGGAGGTTGGCCAGCCGCAGGTCGGCATGGACGAGGCCGAATGTGTCGGGCCCCGTGCCGTATTCGGCGAGCCGGCGGTGCAGCAGCCGTTGGGCCCGCTCCAGCACCTCGGCCTCCTGTGCGCCGACGCCGATCGCGTCGCGCCAGCGACCCCAGCGGGGGCTGCCGCCCAGACTGTTCTCCCAGTCCCAGGCGAAGCGGCTGAAGGCGGCGGGGCGTTCCCAGCTGCGGGCGTGATCGTGCAACGCCGCCGTGATACGGCCGAGCGTGTGGAAATCGGTACTGGTCAACGCGTTTTCGTCCGGCTCGGCTCCGGGGACCATCTCGAAATGCACCACATGGCGGTCGGCTCCGTCGTGCGCGACGGTGACCACCCGGCGCCCGTCGTGCGCCGGGAGGACGGTGGGCACGGTGACGTCGCTGTCCCGGCGCAGTGCGTCCAGCCACAGCAGCTCGGACTCGATCTGGTCGACGCGGTGGTAATCCTGGCGGTGCACCCGCAGGATCGACCGGTGTCCGCAACCGGGCTCTTCGACCGCATAGGTGGCGTTCTCCGACAGGTTGAGCAGCCGCAGCGTGGAACCCTGCGGCAGGTCGAACGCCTCCAGCGCCTTCTCGGCGACGGCCCTGTCGTCGTTGACGTCATCGCCGCTCAATGGTCCCGCCCTTCGATCGCTCCCAACACCGCGGTGATGCGGTCCCGTGCCACCACCACGTCCTTGGTGCTTCCGCTGATGTAGAGCCGGCCCGCGGCACCGATCATCTGCACGTCGACCAGGGTCAGACCGGGTGCCGCCCGCTCGGCTTCGTTGGCCGCCACCGCCGCGAACAACGCAGGCGTCATCTCGTACACCAGCAGCGACTGCCCGGGCAGCACCATCGACGCCTGCCGGTTGCGGTTGAGAATCACCGCGTGCTGATCGGTGATGTCCTCGATCACGTCGTGGTAGAGGACCCGCGGCCGCAGCTGATCGGTTGCCGAACTCTGCGTGCCGCTCAGGATGGCCTCGCCGGCGCGCCGCACGTCGGCGAGATTGCCGGAGTGGATCTCGAGCACACCGAACTGCCGTTCGACGTACAGGATTCCCGGCTGGATGCCGGGTACCTCCCGCAGCGCGAGGTCGATGACGCGCTCGATGGCCAGCGCCGGGGACACCTCCACAATGAGCGCGTGCTCACCGGCATACGGCGGGTAGCCGCGCGCCCGGGTCGGGGTGCCGAGATAGGCGGCGAACTGCTGCTGCAGATCCTCGACGAGGAGGTAGACGCGGATGTCGGTCCGCGTCGGTGCCGAAGACACAGCGCTGGTGCCAGCGTTGGACAAAGCCATCTTCAGCAGACTACTGGGCGGCGACGGAGAAGTGCGCGCCGAGTTCGCTGTGCGGCCGCGGGATCACGTGCACGCTGACGAGTTCGCCGACCTGGGAGGCGGATTCGGCACCGGCCTCGGTGGCTGCCTTGACGGCCCCGACCTCACCGGTGACGATGACGGCCACCAGCCCGTCGCCCACCTGCTGGCGGTCGGTGATGGTGACGTTGGCCGCCTTGACCATCGCGTCGGCAGCTGCGAGCGCAGCGACGTAACCTTTGGTCTCGATCATTCCGATCGCATTGCTGGCCATGGTTTTTCTCCTTCGTGTCGGATTATCTGACGTTGTCGGGCCGGGTGCCGGATGGCTACCCGGTGGGGTCGATGGAGCCGATGATCAGTGCGTCGACCGGCGGTGGGGTGCCGGTGAACCAGCTCGCGGCCACCGAGCCCTGGGTGACGAGCACGTGTTCACCGACCCCGCTGCCGAGCACGTCGAACGCGACCAGCCGGGAGCCGGAGCCGTCGACCTCGACCTCGAGGAAGGCGCCGGCCGGGATGCCGTCGATACGGCGGGTCGACCAGACCTGGCCGACGACCGTGCCACTGATCATGTTCGCTCCTTGTGGATCGGCACGCCCAGTGCGCGGGCGCGTTCGCGGGCCAACGGGGTCAGAACAGCGCGGGGGCCCAGGACCAGGGATGCGCCGGACGCGGCGATATCGGAGATCTGGCGTTCGGTGACCGCGCCACGCTCGATGCGTTTGGTGCTGCCGGGGCCGCCACGCTCGGTGCCTGCGAGCCGGAACGACAGCCGACCGTGCCGCAGATCCGCGCGCGTCTTCGGATTCTCGAAGAGCCGCAGCAGGTTTCGCACGAAGACATCGAGGTCGCGATCGTTGGCGATGCGTACGGTGTCGGTGCGCGAGCGCTCGTCGGCGGCCAGCGGTCCGGTGGCGACGGGTCCGTCCGGGGTGCGGGCCGGCTGCACCGCGGTGGGCGGTGCGGCCGGTGGCGGCGCCGGGGTGGCGGTCACGAGATCGCCGACGGCCTCGCGGACCACCTCGCGGACGAGCTGCCGCAACACGTCGCGGTCGACACTCACGGCACGCTCCGGGCGAGGGCCTCCTCGGCCGCGGATGCGGCCTGACGCACGTCGGACTCGCTGCCGGACAGATAGACCCGCCCGGTCGCACCGATCATCCGGAAGTCGACGACCTTCACGTCGGCGGCCTTCTCGGCTTCGTTGGTGGCCAGGATGGCATAGGAGGCGGGCGACACTTCCAACACGTAGAGGCTCTCGCCGGCGAGCACCATCGACCCGATCTTGTTGCGGTTGATCAGGAATGCGTGCTGCTGGTCGATGCTGGAGATGATGCGCGAGGCCAGGATCTTGGGCGGGGTGGCCGAGGCGGCGTCCTGGCCCAGTTCGTCGAGCGCGGCATCGGCGGCGGCTTCGACGTTGGCGGTGTCACCGTGGAACTCCAGGTACCCGAACTGCCGCTCCACCACGAGAACGCCTGCCTGCACCTCGGCGTGCTTGAGCGCGACGTCGGTGACGCCCTCGATGTCCAGACCCGGGGCCACCTCGATGATCTGCGCGGCGACACCGGCCCGCGGCAGCGCCCCCTTGATCCAGGTGCCCAGATACGACATCGTCTGCGGCTGAAGCCGGTCGATGAAGATGAACGAACGCAGTTCAGCCACGGGTCACCTCTTGATCAGTTGGGCGAGTTCTTCGGCCACCAGCGCGCGCAGTTCGGCGCGCAGTGCCTCGATGCCGGGTTCGCCGGTGCGGCGAGCGGAGGGCCTGCTGACGGGCGCGGCCGGTGCGGCGGCGGCGGCAGACGGGTCGTTGGACGCGCGCGGATACGCGGGCACCGGGCCGGCCGGTGAGCGCCACGGGGACAGTCCGGCGAAGTTCGGCATCGTCACGGCGGCATCGGAGTTGTAGGCGATGCGCGCCCAGTTCATCAGGTTCTCGGGTTGCAGGTTCTCACCGATCGAGCTGCGTCCGACGAACCCGGTGCCGATCGTCATCGACGGGGCCAGGTTGGTGTCCAGCCCCGAGCTCCCGGTGCTGTTGCCCACGTTCACCGAGACCCGCAGTACCGGTACCTGTGCGGCGAAGTCGGTGATGACGGTGGCGTCCTCGCTGTGGATCGCGGCCGAATGCCCCGCGCCGGCGATGCGCACGACGGCGCGGGCGGCACGGATGCCGCGCTGCGCGTCGGCGACCGTGGTCATGCCGAGCACCGGGCACAACTTCTCGTGGGTCAGCACCTCCTCACCGATGACATCGGTGAACGGGGCGATCAGGACCCGGGTCTTGGGGGTGACCCGCAGACCGATGCGGTCGGCGATCCACGCCGCGTCGCGGCCCACGACCTCGGTGTTGAGCGCGCCGTCGGGGAACATGTACTCCCGCAGCCGGATCGCTGCGTCCGCGTCGAGGATGTGGGCGCCGTGGCGGGTGAGCGCCGTGCTGAGCCTGGCGGCGATGGCGTCCTCGGCGATCAGCACCGACTCGTTGGTGCACAGCACCGAGTTGTCGAAGGCCTTGCTGTCGACGATGCGCCGTGCGGCGGCATCGACGTCGGCGGTCGCGTCGACGAACACGGGGACATTGCCGGGGCCGACACCGAGCGCCGGGTTGCCCGAGGAGTAGGCGGCCCGCACGACGCCGGTGCCGCCGGTGGCGACGATGACGTCGGTGCGTTCGTCCGACATCAGCGCTTCCACCAGCGGGAGGGACGGTTCGTCGATGACCTGCACGATGCCGTCCGGGGCCCCCGCGGCAGTTGCCGCCTCGGCCAGCAGACGCGCCGCCTCGGCGGAGCACTGCCTGGCCCTGGGGTGGGGCGCGACGACAACGGCGTTGCGCGTCATCAGCGCGAGAATCACCTTGAAGTACACGGTCGCAACGGGATTGGTGGTGGGGGTCAGCGCCAACACCACCCCCGCGGGGCGCGGGATCTCGACGATCTTGCGGGCGGTGTCCACCCGGGGCGTCACGTAGTCCTGGTCCCGGTAGAACTCGACGATGCCCCGCGAGCAGGCGCGGTTCTTGACCACCTTGTCCTCGACCACGCCCATCTGCGTCTCGGCGACCGCGGCCGCGGCGAAGCGTTCGGCGTTGCGGTAGCCGGCCTCGGCGACGGCTTCGACGATCCGCGCCACCGCCGCCTGGTCGTAGTCGGCGTAGGCGGCCGCGGCGAAGCGCGCCCGCTCGAGCAGTTGACCCGCGTGGGGTACTGCGCTTTCACCGGTCACGGCTTCCTCCGTCCGGTCGCGGCCAGCTTCGCCCGCCCGACAGCGACCTCGACGCGGTCGAGCACGTCCTCGCAGAGGTCACGGTTGAGCAGCAGGCCCGGTTTGAATTGCAGGACACGGGGATCCAGTGTGGAGAAGATCGCCCACACCCCGTTCTGGTACAGCTCACGCATCACGAACTTGGCACCCTCGGGGTGGTCGAACTCCAGCCCGATCACCACGCCGTTCTGCCGGATGCCGACGAACCAGCCGGGGTAGTCGGCCTGGATGCGCGAAAGCCCCTTGGCGAAGATGTCGGCGATGTAGTGCACCGAGGAGCGGACCTCGGGTCGACTGCTGATCTCCAGGGTCTTGAGGGCGGCCACGCAACCCAGCTCGGCACCGCCGAACGTGGAGATGTGGCCGAAGCCGTCCTGGTCCAGCCACTGCGCCGCCCGGTCGCTGAGCAGGGCCGCGGTGATCGGGTACATCCCGCCCGAGAGTCCCTTGCCGGTGACCATGATGTCGGGCTCGATGCCGTGCTTGCTGATGCACCACATCTCACCGGTGCGCATCAGCCCGGTCTGCACCTCGTCGGCGATGTAGAGCGCGTCGTAACGCACGCACAGATCCTTGACCGCCTCCAGGTAACCGATTGGGGGCAAAGGGAATCCGTACGTGGCCGGGATCGTCTCCATGATGACGGCGGCGACGTCGCGGCCACGGAGCGCCTGCTCCATCGCGTCGGTGTCGCCGAACGGAACCTGGACGAACTCGTCGGGCCGGTCGGCCAGGAACAGCTTGGCGAACCGGTCGTCGCCGGTGGCGACGGCCAGCCCGGTGTGACCGTGGTAGGCCTTGACGATCGAGACGATCTTGCGCCGCTGGGTGGCGTGCCGGGCGCTCTTGAGCGCGATGTCGATGGCTTCTCCGCCGCCGGACCCGAACGCCACCTTGCTCAGCGAGGCGGGCGCGGACTCGATGAGCTTCTGCGCCAGAGCGGTGCGGGCCACCGACGGGAAGTGGTGGTTGCCGACGTCGAAGTACTGCATGCCGTCGGTGATCGCTTGCATCACTTCGGGATTGCGGTGGCCCAGGTTGTAGGTGCCGCCGTTGAGGTGCATGTCGATCAGGCGCCGGCCGCTCATGTCCCACAGGAAGTAGTCCTGCCTGCGGTCGATCACCAGATCGACGCCGGAGTCGGTCCAGAACTGTGTCTTGTCCGGGTTCCAGAACTCCTTCGCACGTTCCAGCACCTGGGCTTTGGAATCGAACGAGAACGTGCCGTAGTCGTACACGGGACTCCCTGTCGTGCGGTCAGCCGGGGGTGTGACCAAAAAGTTAAACGGTAGGACCATTTATGTCAACAGGACCGAGTTAGCGGTTGCGTAACCGATTTGGTAGTGCCAATATGGCTGAGGTTCAACAGTGTGGTCTAGGCCACATCGCGTCCGAACGCGAGGTGAACTGAGTTCACTCCTTCGCCCCTGGAAGGTTATCTGTACATGACAGAAGACGTCGTACCACGCCAAACAGCCCCCACCGATTCAGTCCAGCGACTCAAGCGAAACGCCGTAGGAACTTTCGGTGTCATCTTCATGGCGGTGGCCACCGCGGCACCGATCACCGCGATGGTCGGCAACGTTCCGATCGCCGTCGGGTTCGGAAATGGTTCACACGCGCCGGCCGGATACCTGGTCGCCACCGTAGTCCTCGGCCTGTTCGCGATCGGCTACGCGACCATGGCCAAGCACATCACCGCCACCGGAGCCTTCTACGGTTACATCTCGCACGGCCTGGGCCGCGTGATGGGGATGGCCAGCGGTGGGATCATCACCATGGCCTACGTGGTGTTCGAGGCCTCGCTGATCGGCATCTTCGCGTTCTTCTTCCAGAACTTCCTGTCGTCACAGTTCGGCTTCGACATCCACTGGCTCATCCCGGCCCTCTTGATGTTGGCGCTGAACTGCATCCTCACGTACTTCGACGTGAACCTGACGGCCAAGGTCCTCGGGGTGTTTCTGGTGACCGAGATTGTCATGCTGTCGCTCGGCGCCATCGCCGTCGCCGTCAAGGGTGGCGGCCCCGACGGCTTCGCGGTCGGCGAGATCCTCAACCCGGTCGGCGCGTTCCAGCCCGCGGCAATCGCCGGCGCCAGCGCCGGGCTCGGCCTGTTCTTCGCGTTCTGGTCCTGGGTGGGCTTCGAGTCGACGGCGATGTACGGCGAGGAGTCCAAGGATCCCAAGCGGATCATCCCGCGCGCCACCATGATCGCCGTCCTCGGCGTCGGCCTCTTCTACGTCTTCGTGTCCTGGATGGCGATCGCAGGCACCGGGCCGAAGCAGGCCGTCGAGCTGGCTCAGAGCGCGGACACGTCCTCGGAGATCTTCTTCGCACCGGTCCGCACCACCTACGGCGAGTGGGCGATCACGCTGTTCAACATCCTGCTGGTGTCGGGATCGTTCGCCTGCGGCATGGCGTTCCACAACTGCGCGTCGCGCTACCTGTACGCGCTGGGCCGTGAGGGTCTGTCCACCCGGTTGCAGGACACGCTGGGCGCCACCCACAAGACGCACGGCTCGCCGCACATCGCGTCATTCGTGCAGACCGGGATCACGTTGGTGTTGATCCTTGCGTTCTTCGCCGCGGGAATGGATCCCTACATCCACATGTACACACTGCTGGCGATCCTCGGCACCATGGCGATCCTGATCGTGCAGTCGCTGTGCGCGTTCTCGGTCATCGCGTACTTCCACTTCCACAAGAACCACCCGTCCAGCGCGCACTGGTTCAAGACGTTCCTGGCGCCGCTGCTCGGCGGCATCGGCATGCTGTACGTGGTGTATCTGCTGTGGGAGCACAAAGAGTCCGCGGCCGGCGCCGCGTCGGGCACGTTGCTGTTCAAGCTGACACCATGGATCGTGGTCGGACTGTTCGCCCTCGGCGCGGCCATGGCGTTGTACTTCAAGTTCAACGACAAGCGGCGGTATGAGCTGATCGGCCGGATCGTGTACGACGACAGCGAGATTCGCGACTAGGGAGGTCCTCCTTGGCAGACGAGTTGGGCCGGTTTCGGGTACTGAACTCGAAACCGGTCAACCTCGACGGGTTCAGCGTCCCCGACGCCGGGCTCGGGCTGGTCGCGATGAGCAGTCCCCATGACCCCGCACCCTCTCTGAAGATCCGGGGGGGTGAGGTAGTCGAACTCGACGGCAAAGGCGCCGGCGAGTTCGACGTCATCGACGAGTTCATCGCCCGCTACGGCATCGACCTCACGGTCGCCGAAGAGGCGATGGCCCTCGGTGACGAGACGCTCGCGCGCATGGTGGTCGACATCAACGTGCCGAGGGCGGAGGTGGTGCGGTTGATCGGCGGCACCACCCCCGCCAAGCTGGCCCGCGTCGTGGCGCTGCTGTCCCCGGTGGAGATGCAGATGGCGATGGCCAAGATGCGGGCCCGCCGCACCCCGAGCAACCAGGCACACGTCACCAACCAACTCGACGACCCGTTGCTGATTGCGGCGGACGCCGCATCGGCGGTGGCCTACGGCTTCCGCGAGGTGGAGACGACGGTGCCGGTGCTCGGTGACGCACCGTCGAATGCGGTGGCGCTGTTGATCGGCAGTCAGGTCGGCTCCCCCGGTGCGATGGCCCAGTGCTCGATCGAAGAGGCGCTGGAATTGCGGCTGGGGCTACGCGGGCTCACCAGCTACGCCGAGACGATCTCGATCTACGGCACCGAGCAGGTGTTCGTCGACGGTGACGACACCCCGTTCAGCAAGGCGATCCTGACGTCGGCGTACGCGTCACGCGGGCTCAAGATGCGGGTCACCAGCGGCGGCGGAGCCGAGGTTCTGATGGGCGCCGCCGAGAAGTGCTCGATCCTGTACCTGGAGTCGCGTTGCGTGTCGCTGGCCCGTGCGCTCGGGTCCCAGGGCGTGCAGAACGGCGGCATCGACGGTGTCGGGGTGGTCGCGTCGGTGCCCGAGGGCATGAAGGAACTGCTCGCCGAGAACCTGATGGTGATGATGCGCGACCTGGAATCGTGTGCGGGCAACGACAACCTGATCTCCGAGTCGGACATCCGGCGCAGTGCGCACACCCTGCCGGTGCTGCTGGCCGGGGCCGACTTCGTCTTCTCCGGCTTCGGTTCGATCCCGCGCTACGACAACGCGTTCGCACTGTCGAACTTCAACTCCGACGACATGGACGACTTCCTGGTGCTGCAGCGGGACTGGGGTGCCGACGGCGGTCTGCGCACCGTGTCGCCGGAGCATCTGGAGGCCGTGCGTCGCCGCGCGGCCAAGGCCGTCCAGGCGGTGTACCGCGATCTCGGGCTGGCCGACTACGAGGATGCGCGCGTCGAGGAGGTGGTGGCCGCCAACGGGTCCCGCGACCTGCCCGCCGGCCACCCGAAGATGGTGGCCGAAGCGGCGGCGTCGATCGAGGCGAGACAGCTGACGGTGTTCGACGTCATCGCGTCGCTGCACCGCACCGGTTTCACCGACGAGGCCGAGGCGATCACCACCCTGACGCGGGAACGACTGCGCGGTGACCAACTGCAGACCTCGGCGATCTTCGACGAGAAGTTCCGGGTGCTGTCCAAGCTCACCGATCCCAACGACTACACGGGTCCGGCAACGGGTTACGCCCTCACCGACCGGCGGCGGGCCGAGATCGACGCGATCCGGCAGGCCCGCAGCAGCGCCGAGTTGACTGCCGACCAGGAGTCGTACCGCGGACATGTCCTGGTCACCGACGTCGAACCGGCGCAGCAGGGCAGCGATCCGCGCGAGGTCTGTATCGGGCTGTCGCCCGCCTGGGGGCGCAGCGTGTGGCTGACGCTGTGCGGGCTGACCATCGGGGAGGTGCTACGTCAGATCTCGGCGGGCCTGGAGGAGGAGGGCTGCATTGCCCGCCCGGTGCGGGTGCGCTCCACCATCGATGTCGGGCTGATCGGTCTGACCGCCGCGCGGCTGTCGGGCTCCGGCATCGGAATCGGGTTGCAGGGCAAAGGGACCGCGTTGATCCACCGCCGGGACCTGGCGCCGCTGGCCAACCTGGAACTGTTCAGCGTGGCGCCGCTGCTGACGGCCAAGATGTACCGCGAGCTCGGCAAGAACGCCGCGCGGCACGCCAAGGGGATGGCGCCGGTGCCGATCTTCACCGGCGGCACCGACGAGTCGATCTCCGCGCGCTACCACGCCAGAGCGGTCGCGCTGGTAGCGCTGGAGCGCGAGTCCTGCGAACCGGGTCAGCCGCCGGTCACGGTGAAGGTGGAATGGCCATGAGTGAGATTTCCGCGGCGAGCCGCGAGAACATCACTGTCGGCAACGCCGTCGACGGGAAACTCGGTCTGGGTGACCTGCGGATGGACCCGGCCACGCTCGCGCACCAGGCTGCCGTCGCCGAAGCGGGCGGCAACCCGCAGCTGGCCGAGAACTTCCGGCGCGCAGCCGAATTGGCGACCATCGAGGATGAGCAGGTGATGGCGCTGTACGAGGCACTGCGACCGCACCGGTCCACGGCGGCCGAGCTCGAGGAGCTGCGGGCATCGCTGCTCGCGCGCGGCGCTCCGCGGTGTGCTGCGCTCGTCGAGCAGGCTGCAGCGGTGTACGCGCGTCGCGGCCTGCTGCGGTGACCACACCGGCGGGCCGGTCATCGGGCACAGTGGTCGCCGGTATCGACGTCGGCAACCACACCACCGAGATCGTGCTGGCGCGGGTGCGCGACGGCGCCGTCACCACCCTTGCGCACGGTCAGGCGCCGACGCGGGGACGCAAGGGCAGCGCCGAATCGCTGCAGGGCGCGGCGGCACTGCTGCACCGGATCGAGGTCGACGCGGGCTGTCGCGCCGAGGAACTGCTGTTGTCGGCGTTGCGGCCGGTCGACACCGCCACGGCGCCGATACCACCGGCCTACTCGCCGACATCACCGGTACGAAGCCTGCGCCGCCCGGACGCGTCCACCCCGGCCGGTACGGGATACGGTGTCGGACAACATGTCCGGCTGTGTGATCTGAACGCCGGGGTGGTGGACGAACCGGTCGTCATCTCGGTCGACGAAACCACCGACTTCGAGGTGGCGGCCCGAGAGATCAGCTTGGCGGTCGCACGCGGATGGCAGGTGGTGGGTGTCGTGGCCGCCCAGGACGACGCCGTGCTGATCCGCAACCGGATCCCGATCGACGTGCCCGTCGTCGACGAGGCCGACCTCACCGGCCTGGAGCCGGGTGCCCTGGTGGCCGTCGAGGTGGTGGAGGAGGGCCGGGCCTACCGTGCGATGGCCGATCCGATCGCACTGTCGGCGGCGCTGCACCTGCCCGCAGGCAGTCTGGTCGAGGTGGCCGAATTCTGCCGGGAGCTGGCTGATTCCGCGGCCATCGCGGTGACACCGCGCACCGAGGCGCCGCTGCCGCCCGCTCCCGACGACGACTACGTCGACGTCAGGGTGGACGGGGCGCTCGTGCGGTACACGCCTGCGGAGGCGCACGGGGTGTTGCGGCGATCGGTACCGGGATGCGTCAACGCGATCCGGTTGCGGTCGGTGCCGACGGCGGCGAGCGGTCTTTCCGTGCACGACGCGTTCTTCACCGACCTGGGTTCGATCGACAACGGCGCGTGGTTGCGACGCGGCGTCGCCGACGCGCAGGGCACGGTCGTGGCACTGCTGGCCGCCGAAGAGGCCGACGACGCGGCGGCTTCCCTGAGCGAGCTGACGGGCCGGCCCGCCCGCACACTGAGCTCCGAACCGGAGGCCGCCGCCTGGGGCGCCCGCACCACCCCGGGGCTGCCGCCCGGGTCGATGGTGTGCGATATAGGCGGCGGCACAGTCGATCTGATCGGCGCCGACGGAACAGTGGTTGCCGCTGGCGCGGGGGAGTCGATCACCGTCGCGGTCGCCCGCGTGCTCGGCATCCCCCACGCGCTGGCCGAGACGGTCAAACGCACCCCCGCCGTCCGGGTCGAGGGGCCGCACGTCGCCCACGAGGAGGACGGTAGGCGCGTCTTCCTCGACTCGCCGGCATCCTCGGATGCCATCGGACGGCTGTGCACCCGCGGCAGCGCCGGTCTGGTGCCGTTCTCCGACCGGCTCGCCGCCGAGGAATGGCGCAGCCTGCGGCTGGCGATCAAGCAGGAGACCGTCGCCGCCAACATCGCCCGCTGCCTCACCGCGTTCGGGGAATCGCCGACCGCGCTGGTGCTGGCGGGCGGCGGTGCGCTCGACGACGAACTGATGCGCACGGTCGGCGAGGCGCTGCGCAGCGTGCCGATCGTGGTCGGTCGGGCCGATGTCGACGGTGTGCACGGGCCGCGGTTCGCGGTGGCCCGCGGCCTGATCGCTATGTACGCGGCAGATCAGTTGTCGGGCGACGACAGCGCGGACTGACCCGGCGCGGCTCCGAGCACCCGCTGGATGTCCGGCTTCATCGATTGGAGTTGTTCGGCCCAGTAGCCCCAGCTGTGGGTACCACTGTCAGGGAAGTTGAACACTCCGTTGCGCCCGCCGCCGGCTAGGTACTGCTCCTGGAAGGTCCGGTTGGTCCGCAGCGTGAAACCTTCCAGGAATTTCGCGGGCACGTTGTCCCCTTCGGGTTCCCCGGTACCGAGGTCGGCCGGCTTGCCGTTGCCCGCGAAGACCCAGACCCGGGTGTTGTTGGCGATCAGTTGACCGATGTTGACCATGGGGTCATTGCGCTGCCAGGCGGGGTCGGACGACGGACCCCACATGTCGTCGGACCGGTACCCGCCGGCGTCCTTCATCGATATGCCCACCAACATGGGCCACCATCCCTCGGATAGATTCAGGAACCCGGAAAGTGATGCAGCATAACGAAATTGCTCTGGGTGGTGGATCGCCAGGGTCAGCGCCGCCGAACCCGCCATGGAGAGGCCCACCACGGCGCTTCCTGTCGGCCTGACCTGTCTCTCGACAGCCAGATACGCAGGAAGCTCCTGGGTGAGGAAGGTCTCCCACTTGTAGGTTGAGCAACCGGCGTTGCCGCACGCCTGCCGGTACCAGTCGGTATAGAAGCTCGACTGTCCTCCCACCGGCATCACCACGGACAGTCCGGAGCCGTGGTACATCTCAAAGGCGTTGGTCTCGATGTCCCAGCCGTTGAAGTCATCTCGGGCCCGCAGGCCGTCGAGAAGGTAAACCGCCGGTGCCCCGGGTCCGCCGCTCTGGAACTGCACCTTGATGTCTCGACCCATCGCCGTCGACGGCACCATCAGGTACTCCACCGGCAGGCCCGGGCGCGAGAACGCGTGCGCGGCCGCCGCTGGGCTCATCAGGGCAGACACAGCCACGGCGAACAGGACGCACAGGCGACTCGCGATGAACACGAGTCGGCGTCTGGTAACAGGCACAAATCGTCCTTCCGTTGCATCGGTTTCCGATGACTGCGCTGCAGTGCGCCAAGCCACTGTAACCTACATACGTAGCTACGCCGTAGATACGTATGTAGTTGGAACGTTGATTGGCCGTCGTGCGGCGGCCGTCGAGCAGCCGGAGGAATTCCCGTGGAACTAGGACGATGGCGGGGGACGGCGCGCCTGGCGACAGCGTTGGCACACCTTGCACTCCTTGGTGCAGCGGTCGTCGGCGTCCTGTCGATCGACGGGGGCGCAGAGTCGGCTCCACCGGGGCCGGGTTCGTCAGCCGCCACCGCGGCTGCCCGGCCCGCGGGGCTGGCGATCTCACCGACCCCCGGGGCGGTGAACGTCGAACCCGTCGGGTCTGTTGAAGTGTCGGCCCTCGGCGGGCACCTCGGCGAGGTGTCCCTGGTGAACGAGGATATGGAGGCGGTGCCCGGCGAGATGTCGGCCGACGGCACGACATGGCGTCCCAAGGTCCCGCTCGGTTATGGACGCACCTACACGCTCGAGGCGGTCGGTGGTGGCGATGCGGCGCCGGTGCGTGCGGCAACCACTTTCACGACTGTGGTGCCGCGTCAGCAGGCCGCGGTTTCGCTCACGACGACCTCCGGGGCGATGCTGCGTGACGGCGCTGTATACGGGGTTGGCGTGGTGGTGGTTGCGTCTTTCGATCGAGATGTTCCCGACCGCGCACCGGCCGAACGTGCCCTGACCGTCGACACCGACCCGCGAGTGGAGGGTTCGTGGTACTGGCTCGACGATCACACGGCGCATTGGCGGCCACGCCAGTACCACGCGCCCGGCACGACCGTGAAAGTGTCGGCCGACGTCTACGGAATTCCGTTGGGTGACGGCGTATACGGCGCCGAGGATCAACACGTCCGATTCCGGATCGGTGATTCCCATGTTTCGATCGCCGACGACGACACCAAGCAGATCCAGGTCTACGAAAACGGGCGGCTGGTGCGTACCATGCCCACGTCGATGGGCAAGGGGGGAACGCAGACCATCGGCGGAACCACACTGGCGTTCTGGACGCAGCGGGGCGTGTACACCGTGATGGACAAGTCGGACCAGGTCGTCATGGACTCGTCGACGTATGGACTGCCGCTGGACGTCGGATACCGGCTGACGGTGAATAACGCAGTACGGCTGAGCCATAACGGCATCTACCTGCACCAGCTCGACAGCACGGTCTGGGCTCAGGGCAACACCAACGTCTCGCACGGCTGTCTCAACCTGAATGCCGACCACGCTCGATGGTTCTACGAGTTCTCCCGGCCGGGCGACGTCGTCGAGGTGCGGAACACCGGTGGTGATCCGCTTCCGCTGTGGCAGAACGGCGACTGGAGCGTGTCCTGGGATCGATGGCTGCAAGGAAGCGCCCTCTCCTGATCGTCGGTGGTGTGCTACACAGGGTCTACGTACCTACTACGTAGAACAGTAGAGTCTAGGACCAAGGAGATGGCGGGTGTCTGGTTCCCGGCGGGAAAGTGTCGTAAAGGATCTCGTCTTCATCGGCGGGCTTCTGATCCTTGCGGTGGCGCTGATCGTCTATCTGGTTATGGGGTCGGAAGAGGTCAGCGACGCGGCGTCCCAACCGATGTCGCCGCAGGTGTCGGCGCCGGAATCGAACGCCCCTGGCGGGCAGGTCGACGCCGTCACCGCGTTGTCGGTGGAGCGGCGAACGACCGGAGACCCGCTGGCACAGGGTGATCCGGCTGCGCCTGTGGTGATGGTGATGTTCGCCGACTATCGGTGCCCGTTCTGTGCGAAGTTCAGTCGCGACACCGAGCCCGATCTCGTCGAGCGGTTCGTCGACCAGGGCGTGCTGCGTCTGGAGTGGCGAGATATGCCGATCTTCGGGGAACAGTCGATGCGAGCGGCGCGCGCGGGACGGGCTGCGGCCGAACAGGGCAAGTTCTGGGAGTTCAACCACGAGGTGTTCGCGATGTCACCGGACCGGGGTCATGCCGACCTCAACGAGGACGCCTTGGTCGGTTTTGCCGAGAAGGCGGGCGTGCCCGACATCGACAAGTTCGCAGCGAGCATGCGGGGCAACGAGTTCGACGCGGCCATCGATGCCGACCTTGCGCAGGGCAGCAGTATCGGGGTGCCCAGTACCCCGGCCTTCGTGATCAACGGTGAGCCCGTGCTTGGTGCGCAGCCCACCGAGGAGTTCGTCCGGGTCATCGACGAGGCTAAGGACCGGACGTGACCGGTGTCGGGATCTTCGGCGCCTTCCTCGGCGGCCTGGCGTCGCTGTTGAGTCCGTGCTCGGCGCTACTGTTGCCGTCGTTCTTCGCCTATGCCTTCGATCGCGTCCAACGTCTGGTGCAACGCACGACCGCGTTCTGGGTGGGCCTTTGTGTCGTGTTGGTTCCGCTGGGGGCAGGGGTGTCAGCTCTTGGCGGTGCGCTGACCCGCTATCGCGGTGAGGTGACGATGATCGGCGGCGTTGTCATCATCGGGATGGGATTGATGACTGTGCTGGGAAGAGGTTTCGCGTTGTCGTCAGCGCAGCGCCTGTTCGCGCGGATCAGGATCTCGACGACGATGTCGGTGATAGCGCTGGGAGCGCTCTACGGATTGGCGGGATTCTGCGCCGGACCGCTGCTCGGCGGTGTGCTGACGGTGTCGGCGATGGGTGGTGACCCGGTACTGGGCGGAACGCTGATGGCCGTCTACGCCCTCGGTATGGCGGCGCCGTTGTTCGTCCTGGCGTTGTTGTGGAAGCGCTTCGATCTCTCCCGCCGCGGTTGGCTGCGGGGCAAGTCGGTGAAGTGGGGGCCGGTGCACACCCATTCCACGTCACTGGTCTCTGGCGTGATCCTCGTCGTCATCGGGACGGTCTTCCTGGTGACCGACGGGACCGCCAACCTTGGTGGTGTGCTCGGCGTCGATGAACAGTTCGACCTGCAGGTCTGGCTGCGAGTGATGGGAACGAGCGCCGCCGACCCGATCGTGTTGCTCGGTGTCGTCGGGGCATCGCTGGCATGGCGCGGTCACCGTCTCTGGCGCCGCAGGTCTGAGTCGGATGAGTCGGTGACCGTGAGCGGCGGCGGTGGTTCGTGAACATGCCCGCTACTATCGGGCTACGTAGGTTGATTCGGATCTGGGTGAAGCAGGTGGCTGGGTGGGTTTGAGGCAGTTCGGCGAACTCGAGGCAGTCGTGATGGACCTGCTGTGGTCGCGCGAGGGAGCCTCGACCGTTCGCAGCGTGTATGACGAGCTCAGGGGCAGCCGCCAGATCGCGTACACGACTGTGATGTCGACGATGGACAACCTGTTTCGCAAGGGGTGGCTGGAACGGGACAAGGTCGGCCTTGCGTATCACTATCGGCCGGCGATGACCCGTGAGGAGCATTCGGCGAACCTCATGCGCACCGTCTTCGAGTCGGGAGGTGACGGTGAGCTGATCCTGAACTTCTTCCTCGAACAGATCGGTGAGGACGACTCCGCCAAGTTGCGGCAGGCGATCCGCCGATCGACCCGAAAGGGTTCCCGATGAACGCGGTGACTGTGCTGCTGGCGTATGCGGTAGCGCTCAGCTGGTTCGCGCCTGCATTGCTGACAGCTTCCGCTTCTGCGGGCGCGCATCCCCGGCTCGCGGTCGCGGGCTGGATTGCCGCCGTCGGGTCCGCGTTGTCGGCCTGGGCCGGCGCGGTGGTGATTCTTGTCGTCGGTGCCGTGCACGCGGTCGTGACGAGATCGGCGTTGACATTCTGCGTGGAGACCCTGGGTCTCACCAGCGCCGTGCACCTGCCGTCCTCGACTGCGACGGCGTTGGTGGTCGTGCTGCTGATCGCCACCTCGGCGGTTGCGCTGTACACGGTGCGGCGGGTGGTCATGGCCTTGATCCGGGGTCGCCGCCGCAACGTCGAGCACGCAGAAGCGGTCAGTATCGTCGGCCGGCCCACGGAACACCCGGGGGTCGTCGAGATCAGCGCACGCCAGCCGACGGCATACTGCGTTTCAGGCGGTGGCCGAAGCGTCATCGTGATGACCACTGCGGTCCGGGACCTGCTCGATGAGGACGGTATGGCGGCGGTGCTGGCCCACGAGCGGGCACACCTGCGCGGTCGTCACCATCATGTGATCGCCGTCCTGAACGCGTTGGCGGCCGCATTGCCGCGGCTGCCGTTGATGCGTAGGGCAGCGCGCGAGGTAGCGGCGCTGCTGGAGATGTGCGCGGACGACGCTGCTTCCCGTGAACACGGACGAACGCACCTGTTGAACAGCCTGGCCCTGTTGAGCACGGGTGACCGTCTGCCCGAAGGAGCATTGGCCGCTGCCGGCACCGCAGTCCTCGATCGCCTGCTGCGGCTGGCTCAACCTCCGGCGACGTCGTGGTGGCGCCCCCACGTTGCGGTGTTCGCCGTCATGGCCGCCTGTGGCGTGCCGATCGCGGCGCTGTCACTCTGCGTGTACTGAACCGCACTGCCCGGCGGCGCACGGGCGCTGCCGCCACCGCCACGCGACGGCGGCGGTCATCAACGTCACCGACACTGTGGCCAGGATGGGTTGCACCGGCGCCCAGAGGCCGAGTGCCCCAGTGGTGCCCACGGCGGCCAGGACGAGTTTGTTACACACCGGACATCCGATCGCGAAGGTGGCCAGAGTGACGCCGCTGACCGCGGTGCCTGCGCCGCGCCGCGAGGTGGCGATGCCCATCCACACGGTGGTGAGGATGCCCATCGCGATCAACGTCGGGTACTCCCACCATCGGACCGGGACCTCGCGGGAGAACCACGGCGTGTTGATCACGTCGGTCGGCACGGCCATCAACAGCATCGCGGTCAGCCCCACCGCGCCTGCGCGCAGCCAGCGGATCAGCGTTGCGCGCCTGGCCGACTCGTAGGCGGGCGAGATGCGCTGAGTCGCCGATCGAAGAACCATGCCTACGTATCTACTACGTAGAATCGTGGCTGTCGAGTCAGCTACCGGCGCGCAGACGTAGGAAGACCCGCGATCGCGTGGGCGATGTGTCCGCGCCACAGGTCGGGCTCGACCCGGTGCACCGCCGAATTGCCCTGGAATGCACTGGAGATCACGAAGTCCGGCGACACCTCGGCAAGCGTGCGCAGGCTCTCGGCGATGGTGTCGGCGTCGCCCGGCTGGTGGAAGCCCTCGATATAGCCGGCCCACCAGTGCCCGTCGGGATTGCGGAACAGCGTGTCCCCGGTGAACAGGTAGCGGCCGTCGGCGCCGGACACCAGGTAGCTGACGCTGCCGGGGGAGTGGCCCGGCGTCGGGATGATCTCGACGCCGTTGTAGTCGACATAGCGGCCCTTCAGTGGGACATCGACGTGGGCGTGCTTGCCGATATCGGCGAGGTCGGCCGCCGGCGCGTGCAGCGTCGAGCCGAAGCGTTCGGCGATGCGGGCGAGCATCGGGCCGGCTTCGTCGCGGTGCGACAGGTACTGGTCGTTGACGCCGCCGAGCTCAGTGAGTTCATTGAACTGCGCATCGGTGGCCGGCGAGTAGAACAGGATGTTCGCCGGCGTCCACAGGTAGGCGTGGGTGGTCAGTCCGGGAAACGGTGAGTCGGTGCGGGTTTCCCACAGATCACGGAGTACTTGTTTCATGCATTCCAGGCTGCAACCTCAACTATTGTTCAGGTCAAGGGGTTCCATCGGTAGGCATGACGATCGCCATGTCGCCGCCGAGCGCCGTCAAGAGGTCAGTGCCGCCGCTATGGCAAGGCTAGGTTTGCTGGCGGAGCACACGCATCCTCGTTACGGTGATGCCGTGAAAAGCCAGTCTCATCCAGCCGAGCCGCATCTGGGTTCCGTGGCGTCCAAGCTGAACTGGTTGCGCGCCGGTGTACTCGGGGCGAACGACGGCATTGTGTCCACGGCGGGCATCGTTGTCGGCGTGGCCGCCGCGACCGCCGAGCGCGGCCCGATCCTCACTGCCGGAATTGCCGGCCTGGCTGCCGGCGCAGTTTCGATGGCCCTCGGTGAGTATGTGTCGGTCAGCACCCAACGCGATACCGAGAAGGCGCTGCTCGGCAAGGAGCGGCAGGAGTTGCGTGACGACCCCGCCGCCGAACTGGAGGAACTGGTGGCGCTCTACGAGGCAAAGGGAATCTCCGCCGCCACCGCACGCACGGTCGCCGAAGAACTTACCGAACACGACGCGTTCGCCGCGCACGCCGAGATCGAACTCGGCATCACCCCAGGCGAATTGACCAACCCTTGGCAGGCCGCGCTGTCTTCGGCGCTGTCCTTCACGGTGGGTGCGCTCCTGCCGCTGATCGCCATCCTCTTACCGCCGACGACCTGGCGCGTCCCGGTGACCGTCATCTCCGTGCTGATCGCCCTCGTCATCACCGGTGCCGTGTCGGCCGGGCTGGGCGGGGCGCCGAAGCAACGCGCGGTCCTGCGCAATCTCATCGGCGGTGGACTCGCACTGATGATCACCTACGGAATCGGACATCTCGTCGGCGCGGCGGTGACCTGACGACGCGCCCTACGAGCCCAGCTCGGCGAGCTGCTTCACCGCGGGGGCGATGCTGTCGATCCACAGGGCCGGCGAGCCGGTGGGCGGAAAGACGATCACCTCGTCGATGCCGAGCTTTGCGTAATCGCCCATGGTGTGTACGAATTCGTCTCTCGTGTCCGGTGCCGGGCTGAGATCGTTGACCATGATCGTCTTGCGTATGGCGTCGTAGTCGCGGCCGACCTTGTCACAGTGGTCGCGCAGAACCCGCAACTTGTGGGCGACCTCGTCCGGCGAGGTGCCGAACAGATTGCACGCGTCGCCGTACTGGGCGACCAGACGCAGCGTCTTGCGTTCGCCGCTTCCGGCCGATCAGCACCTTCGGCCGGTTGATCGGCTGTGGGTTGCACAGCGTCTCCCGGAGTCGGTAGTGCTTGCCTTCGAAGGCGCCGTTGTTGTCCGGGTCCCACATCTGGTTGCAGATCTGCAGTGCTTCCTCGAGCCGTTCGAACCGCTCGGCGAGAGGCGGGTAGGGAACGCCGAGCCCGACGTGCTCGCGTTCGAACCACGCCGCGCCGATGCCCAGTACCGCACGGCCTCCCGACAGCACATCCACCGTCGTCACGGTCTTGGCGAGCAGGCCGGGGTGCCGATATGTGACGCCGGTGACGAGAAGTCCGAGGCTGATCCGCGAGGTGTGCCCGGCCAGGTAACCGAGCAATGTGTAGCCCTCCAACATGTTGGCTTCCGCGGGCAGCCCCGTGGGCTCGATCTGGAAGAAGTGGTCCATGAACCACAGTGAGTTCGCGCCTGCCGCCTCCGCAGCCGTGCCGACTCTGGCGAGTTCGGGACCGATCGCCGTCGCGCCGCCGTCGATGTCGAGAATGGGGATGCTGAGTCCGAGATCCATGCCAGCTACAAGTCGCTATCCGGGGCGGCGATTCCGGTTTGGCAGCAACTTAGCCCCGGGGCCGGGTACCGCCAAGGCCCGGCACGATGTCGTCGAGGCTGAACGTCAGTGGGCGGTCGAGTTGGTCGAACGTGCAGGAAAGCGGGTCGCGGTCGGGTCGCCAGCGGTTGAATTGCGCTGTGTGCCGGAACCTTTGCCCCTCCATGTGGTCATAGCGCACCTCGACGACGCGTTCGGGACGCAGTGGGACGAACGAAAGGTCCTTGCCGGCGTTCCACCGCGAGCCGCCCCCGTAGCGGCGCACCGTGTCCGGGTCGACCTGCGCGGCCCAGTTCCACGGGTGCCCGTCGAACGTGGTCACCAGCGGCTGCAATTCGGTGACGAGCTCACGACGCCGCGCCATCGGGAACGCGCCGACGACGCCCACCGACGCCAGCGAACCGTCGTCGTCGTAGAGCCCCAGCAGCAGTGAACCCACCGCATCGGGGCCCGACTTGTGCAGGCGGTAGCCGGCCACCACACAGTCCGCGGTGCGCTGGTGCTTGATCTTGAACATCACCCGCTTGTCCGGCAGGTAGTGCCCGTCGAGCGGCTTGGCGATCACTCCGTCGAGCCCGGCGCCTTCGAACTCGTCGAACCACCGTCGCGCCGTCGCGACGTCCAGGGTGGCCGGTGTGACGTGGAACGTGGGGCCGCACCCGGCGAGCGCCCCGACCAGCGCCGCCCGCCGCTCGGCGAACGGCCGCGCGGTGTAGTCGGTGTCGTCGAGCGCGAGCAGGTCGAATGCGATGAACGACGCCGGCGTCTTCTCGGCCAGCATCCGCACCCGCGATGCGGCCGGGTGCAGCCGCAGTTGCAGCGCCTCGAAGTCGAGGCCGCCGCCGGTGGCGACGACGATCTCTCCGTCGACGACGCAGCGGGGCGGCAACTCGGCGCGGGCCGCCTCGACGAGCTCGGGAAAATACCGCGTCATCGGCCGCTCATTGCGGCTGCCGAGCTCCACCTCGTTGCCGTCCCGGAACAGAATCGACCGGAATCCGTCCCACTTGGGCTCGTAGGAGGCGCCGTCGGGGATGGTGTCGACCGACTTCGACAGCATCGGCGAGACCGGGGGCATCACGGGAAGTTGCATCCACGTCATTGTCACCCGATCGCCTTCGCGATCTCCTCCGGTTCGCCCAACCGTCCCATCGGGTGTGCCACGAGGAGCGGGCCTTCGCTGAAGGTTCGGTTGACGTGCTGGTGGCTCGGGACCCGCTGTTCATTCCGATGGACGACACCCGGATCACCGTGCTCTACGAGGAGCCGCGGGTGCTGGTGATGCCAGCTGAGCATCCGCTGGCGGGCCGCGAGTCGGTGTCGCCGGAGGATTTCGCACCCGGAGAGTCCCTCGTCTGCCCGCCTGGCGGAGCTGGTGCGATCTATCCGACCCCGTCGCACCGGCGGAGCTCGGTGCGCGCAGGTCTGGTCACCGTGCCCGTCGAGGGGGTACCGACCAGCAAGGTCGTTGTGGCGAGCCGGGCGGGTGAAACGAATCCGTTGGTGGCCGAGTTCATCCGGGTGTCTCCGCCCACCGGCGCACGGAGATAGAAGTGGGTTCTCGGCCAAAGCTGAATATCCCTAGGGGGTTACGGTGGATGTCGAAGCTGCCGGGTGTCGAAGTGGCGTTCGTCGCGCTTGTCGATGTCAGCTCTTGCCCCTGGGCCGGGCGCCGCGGCCGTAGGTGATGTCGGCGCGTTCGGGATCCCAGCGGTTGCGGAATACGACGTCGGTGAGGGGACGCCTGCGCACCGGGCCGTGGTGTCCGCGCGGCCAACCGACCACGATGTGACCCGCCAGAAACCACTCGTCCGGGATGCCGACGGCCTCGCGGAGAACCTGCCCGCCCCCGGCATAGGACGCCCAACTGGTCAGGCAGGCGCCCAGCCCCTGTGCTCGGGCGGCGAGGTAGAAGTTCTGAATCGCCGGATAGATGGACCCACCCTGCAGGAACTCCGAGGAGAATTCATTCTTGAACGCAGTAAACAGGACTGACGTGTATTCCTCTGCGCGGTCGTGCAATTCGTAGGTGGCGCGGTTGTTTCGCGCGGCACGGCTGGCATCGTCGTCGTCGGGGCGGGTCATCCCGTAGATCGCCTCGATCGACGTCAACGCGATCTGCGCAGCCTTGCCCACCGCGGCACGCTGCTCAGGACCGTCCAGCACGATGAACCGCCAGAGTTGTGCGTTCGCGCCGTTCGGGGCCCACGTCGCCGCCTCCAGGCAGCGGTCGATCACGGCGTCGGTCACGGGCTCGTCGGTGAACCGGCGGATGGAGCGGGCGGTGGACAGCACTTCCCAGACGTCGTCGGTCGGATGCGGCATGTCAATGGTGTATAGGACGCGCAAACAGATGTCGAGCATCTTTGCCATGCTGTGCAGCCCTACTGAACTCGATACCGACGGCGCGGATGATGAGCGCTCCGGCTGCGGTGTCGCCATCCTCGCCGAGATTGTCTCTGGTGCGGTGGATTTCGTGGATTCGGTGCCGTGGAAGCAATCTCGGCGATGGTTGTGGATGGTGCCGGATTTGTCGTACCCCGATCGGTAGTATCGAACGTATGTTCGGTTCGGTGTTCGCGGGTTTGGAGGAGTCCGCGTTGATCGCTGTGATCGAGCAGTGTGCGCGTGAGGAGGCCCAGGCGGGAGCGCATAAGTCGGCCGCGATCGCGCAGTTGGTGAGCTCCACGGTGAGCTGGGATGACGAGCATGACGACTGGGTGTATGACTGCTGGGCGCAGACCGCCTCTGAGCTGGGTGCGGTGCTCAGCCTGGGACAGAGGCGGGCCTCGGGGCAGATGCGGATCGCGATCGCGTTGCGCGACCGGTTGCCTCGGCTTGCCGAGCGGTATCTGCAGGGCCGGGTCAGTGCACAGGTGGTGTCGAAGATCTGTTGGCGCACCCGTCTGGTCGTCGATTCGCAGGTGTGGGCGCTGCTCGACGGGGAGTTGGCAACCCAAGCGCAGCGGTGGGGGTCGTTGTCGGAAGAAGCGCTAGTACGTGCCATTGATGCGCTGATCGAGCGCTATGACTCCGATGCGGTGATCCGGGCCCGTGAACACGTCAGCGGCCTGGACTTTAGGGTCGGGGCCAGCGACGACCCCGACGCACTGGTGATGGTGTGGGGCAAAATCCTGGGCTGCGATGCGGCGGTGCTGGCGGCCCGCATCGCCGAACTGCTCAAAGGGCTCTGCGACAACGACCCCCGCAGCGTCTGTGTGCGGCGCTCGCATGCGGTCGGGGCCATTGTCCGCGGCCAGGACCATCTGCGGTGCCGCTGCGGCTCCCCGGACTGTACCGCCTCCGCCGCACCAGCGCCGGGGTCGTCGAACGTGGTGATCTCGGTGCTCGCCGACCCCGCCGCCCTCGACGCCGTCCGCCAACTCATCGCCGCCGAAGACCGTGAACAACAAGACAAACTCGCCGATAAACAAGCGAAAGCGAAGGAGCAGGGGAAAGCAGAATCGCAGCCGCAGACAGAACCGATCCCGCAGGCCGAGGCCGAGGTCGAGGTCGAGGTCGAGGTCGAGCCCGAGCCCGAGCCCGAGCCGGCGATCGAATCTGAGCCCGCCCCCGTCAAGCCTGTTGCGCCGTCGAATCCTGCTGCGTGTGTGCGGGATTCAGGAGTGGCGTTGCTGCCCGGGGTGAAGGTCCTGCCGATCGTGGCACTGGCCGAGGCGATCCGGGCCGGCGCGGCGATCAAAACCCTGTGGCTGCCCGGCCCCGACCCGGAACCGCACTACCGCCCCTCGACCAAGCTGGCGGCGTTCGTGCGTGCCCGGGACCTGTTCTGCCGCTACCCCGGCTGTGACGTCCCCGCCGAACACTGCGACCTCGACCATGTCGTGCCCTATCCGTACGGGCCCACCCATCCGTCGAACCTGAACTGCAAATGCCGCACCCACCACCTCGGCAAGACCTTCGCCGAGGGCTGGCAGGAACAGCAACTCCCGGACGGGACGGTGCTGTGGACGACCCCGGCCGGGCAGCGCTGCACCACGGTGCCCGGTAGTTGGTTGTTCTTCCCCGGTTGGGACACCACCACCGCCGAACTCCCGCCGATGGCCCAGCCGCCACCGGATCCCGACCGGCTGGCCAAGATGCCGAAACGACGACGTACCCGCGCCGCCGAGGAGGCCGCCCGCATCAAAGCCGAACGCGAACACAACGCGCTCCAACGCGCCCTCGAACGAAAACAGGCCCTCGGCCAACAACCGAGAAGCGTAGCCGCGCAACGGATCCGACAAGATTACGGCGCCGAACCGCCACCCTTCTGACATGGGGCTCAGACGGCTGCCGCGTCGACGCCTACGGCGATGAGCCCAACAATGGTGCCAGATTCCTGACGACGATGGCGTTCCCGGGGTACACCGGTCTACGTGAGTATGGAAACCATGGTCCTGCCCGTTGGGCCGCTGAGTTGATCTCCGCAGCAGGCGAGTTCATGGCATACGGTCCATCGCACTGGTCGGTGATCGCAGTGTTCGCGGTGGGTGCGATGCTGCTGATCTGGCTGGGCCGCCGGCAGACCGAAACTGGGGCCAGACGGTTCGGGCGCATCGGTGGGGCGCTGACTGCCCTGATTTACCTGGGCGCCTCGGTCAACGCGCTGATTCCGCCCGGGATCGACTGGTCTGTCCCGCTGCACCTCACCGACCTGGCGACGCTGGTCGCCGCCTATGCGTTGTGGTCGCAGCGGCAGTGGGCGTTTGCGCTCACCTATTACTGGGGCCTGGTGCTCAGCCTGCAGGCGCTGATCTCGCCGGTCCTGACGGGTCCTGATTTTCCCCACTACCAGTTTCTCGGGTTCTGGGCGATTCATCTGCTCGTCGTGTGGGCGGCCATCTATCTGACCTGGGGGCGAAGGATGCGGCCGACGTGGCGCAGCTATCGGCTCGCGCTGACGGTGACCGCGGTGTGGGCGACGATCACCATCGCGTTCAACAGCATCGCTGGAACGAACTACGGCTTCCTCAACCGCAAGCCGGCCAACGCGTCGCTGCTGGACCTGATGGGGCCGTGGCCGGTCTATCTGCTGGTCGGCTTCACACTCGTCGCGGCCGTCTGGGCCCTGATGACCTGGCCGTGGTCACTGGTGAGACGACCGATGTAGGTTGTCGCCGTCGACGCAACTGGCTGGCCCGCGGCCGGTATCACCGCGTGGCCCCCGAAGAACACCTAGGGCGTGTGCGGTGGACCGAGATAAGGGAATTCGGTCAACGTGTCGGTATGCGGTGACAGGCCTGAAGGCGGGCATTCGCCTTGGGTCAGGAACGCTAACCGGTAGTCGATGACGTCGTCGGTGAAGACTCGGCCGTTCGGGTACTGCGCTGGCTTAGCCGGGTCGAAGGTCAGCATGTCAGGCAACGTGCCTTCCTTCTCGATTGCGGCGATTGCATCTTCCCGGGTGTAGTGACCGGTGTGGCCCAGCAGGTGGACGAACTGGTCAAGCCAGCGGTTCCAGTCGTTGGAAGGCTCGCTGGCGTTGTACTCCAGTTTGGTGTCGTCGGTGTTGAAGAAACTGCTCACCGATGGGTGCCCGGCCCGGTCTACATGAACAAGTGTGCCGTTCTCGCGCAGGCTGCATCGACCCCAGATCCGGATCGGCCCCTTCGCGTCAAGGGTGTTGGTCGGCAGCTCGATTGCTATCGAGAAGACATTGGCAGTGGTGTTCGAATCCAGCCCGGTCCACGGCGTTTTACCACCCAGTTCGGCCAGATGAGGAGCAGTGAAGTTGCGTTTGCCGCTGATGTCGAACAGGTTCTTGATGCCGTCGAAGTCGAAGAAGAAGGCATCGCTGCGGGAGCCGGCGGCGAACGTGATGTCGCCGGCAGTCACAACGTTGGGTTGCGATCCGAACGACACGTCGACATCGGTGAAGATCTGCTCGCCCACCGGTTCGGGGGAACGGGACTGTTCACCGCGGGCCAAGAACACATCGACTGTCTGCCGGCCGTCCACCGGGGTGGAGAATATGAAACTGAACGCGACGTCGTTGACCAAGTCACCGTCGGTATCGATTGCCAACCGATAGACGGCATCCGGGTGAAGCGCCTCGGCGGTCGGATTGGCGTTGAGGATCAGGACCGTTCGCGAGTTGTCGGTCGGTGATTGGAATGCGTACAGATCACACAAGTCAAGGCGCTGATCGCCCAGCGGCGGTCCGAGGCTCAAACCGGTGAAATGGTTGGACATTGGGAAGCACCCCTCGCCGTTGTTCGTCCTATCGGTAACTTATCTCGCCGGCGCGCTACGTGATGCCCAAGGGGGTTCGTGTCACCAGGTTGGCGTGACAGCGGTTCCTGGTCCGCGCGGGTGAGCACTCTGGGTCAGGACCTCGACGCGTAGCTGACCGCGCTCGTCGCCGCTGGTGTCGAATCCGGCCAGGTTTCGTTCTTGCGCGGCATGCAGTCTCCGACGGCATCACGGGCTACGCGGTGGCATTGCCGCCGCCGGCGACGCGATGACATTGTCGGGGTACCCGGGTCTACGTGACTATGGAACCCATGCCGTTGTCCGCAGACCTTCCGGTCATGCCCCCGCTGGAGCCGATGCTGGCCAAGGCCCAGACCAAGGTGCCCGACGAGCCCGGCATGTGGTCCTACGAGCCGAAGTGGGACGGCTTCCTTCACTGAACTTTGTCAAGGTAGCCCCCCGTCCTGGGGAGCTATACGTGCCAAACGAGAGCGCAGTGCACGCGGCATGCAGATCCAGCACCGCCGAGGGTGGTGG
>NZ_HG964457.1:280276-337541 GCF_000612725.1 Mycolicibacterium austroafricanum | reverse complement strand
GGGCCTGGTCTTTCGTGGTCGGTGGGTCGAGTGATTTGCTGGTTATCCGAAAGCGGTGCGTAGGTGTTGCCAGGCGGTCGCGATCGCTGATGCCCATCGCCAGGTGGCGTCGATACGGAGGCGAACCTGGCGGGCGCTGCGAGTGATACGGGCAGCGACGTGCAGGATCCGGTAGCGGAAGGTGGCGATCTCGGCGCGGGCCAGTGCGGGGTGGTCACCGAAGCCGATCAGCCGGGCCCAGGTGACCAGATCGGCGGCGGCCAGCACGATTTCCAGCCAGGCGGCGTTGGCCCAAAACGACTGGCAGGGCAGGTTGCGTAGCCCGGTGGCTTTCAGTTCGCGGATGCGGTCTTCGACGCGGGCGTGCTGGCGGTGCCGCAGCTCCAATCCGGCGACCTGACCGGCAATGACGCCGGGTTCGGTGTCGGTGATGAATGCGGTGACCCGCATCCCGTCGGCATCGGTGAACCGCAGCTGCGCACCCGGGTGGGGCCTCTCTTTGCGCAGGATCAGCCGGGTGCCAGCGGGCCAGTTGCTCAGGTTGACCAGGCCGGTGGCTTCGGCGACCCAGGCGCCGTCACGGATGCCGCCGTCGGTGTCGATCGCCGGATACCAGGCTTGGCCGAGGTTGAGGGTGTCGACCGCGTCCTGGACCCGCGCATCGACGGGGTATCCGAAGGAAAATCCCACCCCGGCGGTGCGGCAGGCGTCGGCGAACTTGTGGGTGGCTCCAGCGGTATCGCAGCGCACCAGCACCCGGCAGGCATCCGAATCTGGTGGACTACCTGGGCGGGGCCGCCATCGCGGCGGCAGCG
Organism: Mycolicibacterium austroafricanum; assembly: GCF_000612725.1. Lineage (GTDB taxonomy): Bacteria > Actinomycetota > Actinomycetes > Mycobacteriales > Mycobacteriaceae > Mycobacterium > Mycobacterium austroafricanum. The sequence goes on along the minus strand of NZ_HG964457.1, from coordinate 336,726 downwards.
AGGCCAGCGCGTGGTGCAAGACGATGATGTGGTCGCTGGCGGTGTTGGAGCCGGCGTTACCGGTGCGCAGCAGCCCGGCCAGCGCTTCCCCACCGGCGATCTCGGGACGATCCAGAAACGCCAGCAACGGATGGTGACCATAGGTTTTCTTCCAGGTCGGGGTGGCGCCGGTCTTGTTGTCGGAGTGATCGATGACCAGGGTGGCATCGAGGTCGATGTGCAGCCAGCCCTCACCAGTGGGGGCGGCTCCAGCCGCCCATGCTGCGGCCCGTGCGCCGGCTCGTGCAGCCCGCACCCCGGGCAGGTGGGCGGCGTCGATGCGCTCATCGATCAACCGCCACATCGTGGTTGTCGAGGCCTTCGCGCCGAACACATGTTCACGGTCCCCACACAACTGGCCGACCGCATCGATGCAATCGGCCCCGTCGGCGACCGCTGCGGCCAGATCGGCGAACACCTCACCGGGTGCGTACACCCACGGGCCCCGGTAGGTGTCAGCCAGCACGGCGGTGACCTGCGACGATAACCCCGTCAGATCGGCAAGCTCACGAAGCAAGCCCATCCCGGCATGCGACACCACGCCCTGCCCATCGGCGGACACTTTCACCCGCGCTGCGGCCACGATATTCTTCACCTGCGAGGTGCCTTCCCGTAGGAACGATTGAACCGTAGAGAAGTCCAATTATTCCTTGCAGGACAGGCACTTTCGCGTATCTACACCCCGAAAATCACAACACTTCACGAAAAATCCGGGTTAGGCAACCCAGCCGCACCTCGAATGAGGCCCGCCTGGCGACGAGGACATTACTCGTCGAGGCCGACGGCTCGGAATCCCACGAGCACCTCGTGGACTGACCCGAGATAACACCCTGAGGCCGTAGCCAACAGGTGGGCACAGCTCCCATTGGCTACATCAACGACACATTCCTGAAGACCCTGGGGAACGTATGTTCGATCGGATGTTCGCGGGGCTGGACGAGCCGGCGTTGCTCGCTGCCATCGAACGAGCCGCCTGCGAGGAATCCCGGGCAGGGGCGCGTAAATCGGCGGCGATCGCGGCACTGGTGCACGAGTCCGTGACGTTTGACGACGTGCGTGACCAGTGGGTGTGGGACTCCTGGATCGAGACCGCCTGCGAACTCGGCGCGGTATTGAACACCAGCTACCGCCGCGCCTCGGCCCAGATGCGTATCGCCCTCGCGTTGCGCGACCGGCTGCCCCGGGTCGCCGCGCTACATGCGCAGGGCCGGCTCAGTGCCCGGTTGATCGGGCAGATCACCTGGCGCACCCGGCTGGTGCAGGACCCGCAGTTGTTGGCGCTGTTGGACACCGCGATCGCGGAGAAGGCGACGCGGTGGGAACCCCTGTCCGATGACAAGCTGACCGCTGCCCTCGACGCGGTGATCGAGCGGTACGACCCCGATGCGGTGATCCGGGCCCGCGAACACGTCAGCGGACTGGACTTTAGGGTCGGGGCCAGCGACGACCCCGACGCACTGGTGATGGTGTGGGGCAAAATCCTGGGCTGCGATGCGGCGGTGCTGGCGGCCCGCATCGCCGAACTGCTCAAAGGGCTCTGCGACAACGACCCCCGCAGCGTCTGTGTGCGGCGCTCGCATGCGGTCGGGGCCATCGTCCGCGGCCAGGACCATCTGCGGTGCCGCTGCGGATCCCCGGACTGCACCGCCGCCGCGGTGGTGCCGGGATCGTCGAACGTGGTGATCTCGGTGCTCGCCGACCCCGCCGCCCTCGACGCCGTCCGCCAACTCATCGCCGACCAAGACCGCGACCAACAAGACAAACTCGCCGATAAACAAGCGAAAGCGAAGGAGCAGGGCAAAGCAGAATCGCAGCCGCAGACAGAACCGATCCCGCAGCCCGAGGCCGAGCCCGAGCCCGAGGCCGAGGCCGAGGTCGAGGTCGAGCCCGAGCCCGAGGCCGAGGCCGAGACGGCAATCGAATCTGAGCCCGCCCCCGTCAAGCCTGTTGCGCCGTCGAATCCTGCTGCGTGTGTGCGGGATTCAGGAGTGGCGTTGCTGCCCGGGGTGAAGATCCTGCCGATCGTGGCACTGGCCGAAGCGATCCGCTCCGGCGCGGCGATCAAAACCCTGTGGCTACCCGGCCCCGACCCAGAACCCCACTACCGCCCCTCAGCCAAACTGGCCGCGTTCGTACGCGCCCGGGACCTGTTCTGCCGCTACCCCGGCTGTGACGTCCCCGCCGAACACTGCGACCTCGACCACGTGGTGCCCTATCCGTACGGGCCCACCCACCCGTCGAACCTGAACTGCAAATGCCGCACCCACCACCTCGGCAAGACCTTCGCCGAGGGCTGGCAGGAACAGCAACTCCCGGATGGCACGGTGCTGTGGACGACCCCGGCCGGGCAGCGCTGCACCACGGTGCCCGGTAGTTGGTTGTTCTTCCCCGGCTGGGACACCACCACCGCCGAACTCCCGCCGATGGCCCAGCCGCCACCAGATCCCGACCGGCTGGCCAAAATGCCGAAACGACGACGCACCCGCGCCGCCGACCAAGCCGCCCGCATCAAAGCCGAACGCGAACACAACGCGCTCCAACGCGCCCTGGAAACCGAAAGAGCCAAAACCCCCGAACAAGCCCGCCGCGCCGAACAAGTCAGGTATGCCGGCCTACCACCACCGGCCTCACCTCAACCCGACTACGGCAACGACCCACCACCGTTCTGACCGTCAGGGCGCTACGTCGACACGACGCCGCGCAGTCCGTCGGCGCCGAAGATCGGCTCCAGCATGGCCGACAGGTCCGGGCCGCGGCGCAGGCCGTGGCCGCCGTCGACGTTGATCACCTGGCCGGTGATGAAGCTCGCGGCGTCGCTGAGCAGGAACACCGCGAGGTTGGCGATATCCTCGACCTCTCCGACGCGCGGCAGCGGGGTGCAGGCCGCGTAGTCCTCGCTCAACGCCGGGGTGTCGACGATCGGGGCGACCATATCGGTGCGTGTGAGCCCCGGGCGGATGCCGTTGACCCGCACCGACGACGGGCCGAGCTCGTCGGCCGCGACCATCATCAGGTGGTCGAGCGCGGCCTTGCTCGGACCGTAGGCACCGAACCAGCGGTGGGTGTTGCTCGACGCGATCGACGAAATGCCGATGAACGAACCCCCGCCGCCGCGCACCATCTCCCGCGCGGAGTGCTTGAGCACGTACATGGTGCCGTTGACGTTGAGGTCGACGGTGTTGCGCCATGCCGCGGAATCGATCTGGGTGATCGGACCGATGGTCTCCGACCCGCCCGCGCTGTGCACGACACCGTCGAGGCGCCCGTGCCACGCCGTCGCCGCCTCCACCAACCGGGCAGCCTGGTCCTCGTCGGTCACGTCGGCCGGCTCGTAGATCACCTCGCCCGCCCCGTCGCCGGTCTGCGCCTTGATCTCCTCGGCCGCGGCCGCGAGCTTGTCGGCGTTGCGGCCTGCCAGCACCGCATTGCCGCCCGAGGCGACCACTGCAGCCGCCACACCCTTGCCGATCCCGCTGCCACCGCCGGTGACCAGGTACGTGCGTTCCGACAACGACAACAGCATGAGAGTCCCTCCGAGTTGGAAGCCCGTCTAACTAGAACAGGTTCCAGTTATACGTCACGGCTGGTCGCGGCGGGACAACTTTGGCGCGCCCAGTGTGCGCCAGTCCGGAACGTTGGGCGGAAGTCCGACCGGATAGCGGTTCTCGTTGTACGCCGCCCAGTGGGCGTGCCCCAGCTCGTGGATGTGGAACGCGTGGCGCAGCGCCTCGGTGAAACCCATCGCATCACTGGCCGCGTTCACCGAGTCCTTGACCAGCAGCGCGGCCATGGTGGGCCGCTCGGCGATCCGGCGGGCGAACTCAAGGGTCTTGTCCTCCAGCTCGGCCCGGGGGAACACCTTCGACACCATGCCGAGACGGTGGGCCTCGTCGGCGTCGATGGCATCCCCGGTCAGCAGAAGTTCCTTGGCCTTGCGCGCGCCGAACTCCCACGGGTGCGCGTAGTACTCGACGCCCGGCATGCCCATCCGCACCGCGACGACGTCGCTGAACCTCGCATCGTCGGACGCCACGATCAGATCGCAGGCCCAGATCAGCATCAGCCCCGCCGAGATGGCGTTGCCCTGCACCTGGGCGATGGTGATCTTGCGCAGGTCGCGCCAGCGGCTGGTGTTGTTGAAGAAGTAGTGCCATTCCTGCAGGTAGGTCCGCTCGGAGATGGCGTCTCTGGTGCCGCCGTTGAACGTGAACGTCGGGTGCTGGTCGGGGCCGGGCGTCCGCTCGGCGATCGCCTCCTCAGACCCGAGGTCGTGTCCGGCGGAGAAGTTCTTGCCCCGCGCGGCCAGGATGACCACCCGCACCTCGTCGTCGGCCTCGGCCCGCCCGAACGCCTCGTCCAGCTGCACCAGCAGCGTCCGGGACTGCGCATTCTGTGCGTCGGGCCGGTTCAGCCAGATCCGCGCTATGCGACCCTCGTCGAGGGTCTCGTATGTCACCTGCTCCAGGGTCGCCACGCGTTGCACATTACGGTGAAAGTGTCACGCCACGAAACGGGACCCCGCAGTTGGCTACAGTTGTGTCATGCCTGCGAAATCTGACCCCGCCGAGATCGGCGACGTCGAACCCATCGCCGACAGCACCGAACGCCAGGCCCGCCGTGTCGTGGCCGCGTACGCGACCGACGCCGACGAGTGCCGGGTGTTCCTGTCGATGCTCGGTATCGGACCGGCGAAGCCCGGCGACTAATGGCGCCCCAGAGCGGACCCGAGGCCCGCTCCGGGGGTGCGGACTTCGTCGTGGTGGCCAACCGGCTGCCGATCGACATGGTGCGGCGGGCCGACGGCACGACCGAGTTCAAGCGCAGTCCCGGCGGCCTGGTGACCGCCCTGGAGCCGCTGCTGCGACGCCGACACGGCGCCTGGATCGGCTGGCCGGGCGTCCCCGAGGACGCCGACGATCCCAATGCGGCCACCGAGCCCATCGAGCAGGACGGGATGACCCTCGTTCCCGTGCGGCTGAGCTCCGAGGACGTCGCCGAGTACTACGAAGGCTTCTCCAACGCCACGCTGTGGCCGCTCTATCACGACGTCATCGTGAAGCCGATCTACCACCGGGAGTGGTGGGACCGCTACGTCGACGTCAACCGCCGCTTCGCCGAGGCCACCGCGAACACCGCCGCCGAAGGGGCCACGGTGTGGGTTCAGGACTATCAGCTGCAGCTGGTACCCAAGATGCTGCGGATGCTGCGGCCGGACCTGACGATCGGGTTCTTTCTGCACATCCCGTTTCCCCCGGTCGAGCTGTTCATGCAGATGCCCTGGCGCACCGAGATCATCGAGGGCCTGCTCGGCGCAGACCTCGTCGGCTTCCACCTGCCCGGCGGCGCACAGAACTTCCTGATCCTGGCCCGCCGGCTCATCGGCGCGACCACCTCGCGCGGCAACGTGGGTGTGCGCTCGCGGTTCGGCGAGGTCCAGTTCGGTTTCCGCACGGTGAAGGTGGGCGCCTTCCCGATCTCGATCGACTCCGCCGAACTCGACCAGCATGCCCGCAGCCGGGCGACCCGGCAGCGCGCCAAGGAGATCCGCGCGGAGCTGGGCAACCCACGCAAGATCCTGCTCGGCGTCGACCGGCTGGACTACACCAAAGGCATCGACGTCCGCCTGCGCGCGTTCTCCGAGCTGCTGGAAGAGGGCCGGATCGACCCGGAGGACACCGTGCTCGTCCAGCTGGCCACCCCCAGCCGTGAGCGGGTGGAGAGCTACGTCGCCATGCGTGAGGACATCGAGCGTCAGGTCGGCCACGTCAACGGCGAGTTCGGCGAAGTGGGGCACCCGGTTCTGCACTACCTGCACCGGCCCATCCCACGCGAGGACCTCGTTGCGTTCTTCGTCGCCGCCGACGTCATGCTCGTCACGCCGTTGCGCGACGGCATGAACCTGGTGGCCAAGGAGTACGTCGCCTGCCGCCACGACCTCGGCGGCGCGCTGGTGCTCAGTGAATTCACCGGCGCCGCAGCAGAACTGCGCCAGGCCTATCTGACCAACCCGCACCACATCGAAGGGGTCAAGGACGCGATCGAGGCCGCGCTCACCCAGGCGCCCGAGGAGGGCAGGCGCCGGATGCGGGCGATGCGCAGGCAGGTGCTCGCCCACGACGTCGACCGGTGGGCCCGGTCCTTCCTCGACGCCCTCGCTTCCAAAGAGCCGGTCGAAGGCTGACCCGCCGGGCGCCGGTGTTACGTTCCGATGCCAATGGGATCGAAACGCGGCTTCGGCGAAAGGCACACCGATGGGCACCTACGCGATCACCGGATCGGCGTCTGGGATGGGCGCAGCCGCAGTGGCCCGACTGCGGGCCGACGGCCACACCGTGATCACGGTGGACATCAAGGACGCCGACGTCGTCGCGGACCTGTCCACGTCCGACGGCCGGGCGGCCGCCGCCGCGCAGGTGCTCACCGCATGTGACGGGCGCCTCGACGGCGCCGTGCTGGCAGCGGGACTGGGACCGAGCCAGGGCGCCGAGCGGCTCCGCATGATCGCCACGGTCAACTACCTCGGCGTCGTCGAGCTGCTGGAACGGTGGCGACCCGCGCTGGCCGCTGCGGCGAACGCCAAAGTCGTTGTCATCGGCAGCAACTCGACCACCACCACACCGGCGGTGCCGGCCCGCGCGGTGCGCGCACTGCTGGCCGGAGACGTCGACAAGGCGCTGCGGGCCACCCGGCTGTACGGACCCGGGCGGCCCGCGATGGTCTACGCCGCCTCCAAGATCGCCGTCACCCGCTGGGCGCGGCGCCATGCCGTGCGACCCGAGTGGGCGGGCGCCGGGATCCGGCTCAACGTGCTGGCACCGGGCGCCGTCATGACACCGCTGCTGCAGGAGCAGCTGGACAACAAGCGGCAGGCCAGGTTCGTCGAACGATTCCCGGTGCCGGTGGGCGGCTACGGGCAACCCGAGCAGCTCGCCGAGTGGATGCGCTTCATGCTCTCCGATGCAGCCGACTTCCTCTGCGGCAGTGTCATTTTCGTCGACGGAGGCACGGACTCGCTGTTCCGTCGCGACGACTGGCCGCGCCCGGTCCCGGCGCGCCGGATCATCGGTTACGTCCAGCGGTTCCGCGGCCGAGGCTGAGGCGCTAGGAGACCGGATCGCCCAGACGTCCGGCGACGCCGAACGATTCGATGATGGCCTGCCGCGGTGAGCGCCAATGCAGGCCGAGATCCTCTGTGGTGGCGCGGTCATCGGTCGGCGTGGCCGAAGTGAGAAGCAGGGCGGCCTCGTAACTGAGCCCGTCCCCGAGCGGCACGTAGCGACCCACGGCGTCGGAGAGCCGTCCCACCGCCAGCAGCACCTTCGGCGACAGCGGCACACGCCGCACCGGGCGGCCGAGTCCGGCCTCCAGCGCGTCGATCATCTCGTCGAACGTCAGCATCACGCCCCCGCACACGTAGCGGCGCGGACCGCGTCCCGGCCGCATCAGGCGCACGTGCACGTCCGCCACGTCACGCACGTCGATCATCTGCATGCCCGCCCGGACCCGCGGCGCGACCCGCGCGCGCACGATGGGCTCCCATCCGCGTTCGGTCACGCCCGCAGCGGTTCCGAACGCCGGCCCGACGACGCTCGACGGATAGGTCACCACCACAGGGGCGCCCGCGTCCTGCAGTCGCCGCGCGACCCGGTCGGCGTAGCCCTTCGTCTTGGCGTAGCTGCTGCGGCCGGATGAGGTGGGTGAATCCGCCGAGATGATGCCGTCCGGCGGCGGGAACAGTGCGCTGTAGCTGCTCACCGACACCACCGGGTCGAGGCCGAGTTCGACGGCCCGGGTCAGGACCTGCTCGGTCGCATAGGCGTTGATGTCCCACATCAGTTGCGCGCGACGTTCGTCCGTCCCGACCACCCCCGCCGCATGCACGACGGCGTCCACCCCGGTGAGCAGCGCGGTGACGGTGGACTCCGCGCGCACGTCCCCGACGATCACCGAGACGTCGCCCAGCGAGCGCAACCGGCGGATCACCGGGGCGTCCTGCTCCTGGGGTAGAACCAGCAGCCGAATCGTGTGCTGCGCCTCCAGCAGCGCCCGCACGGTGTGCGCGCCGAGGTAGCCGATGCCCCCGGTGACCGCGATATGAATGGTGGCCTCCGGTGACTCAGATCGGGGTGATGTAGGCGATCAGCCACTTGCCGTCGACCTTTTTGTAGTCGACCCGCAGCCGGCTGCCGTCGTAGACGGACTCTTTCGCCTTGTCGGTCACTGTGCGGTTCATGTAGACCATGACCGAAGCCGAAGTGCGGTGTGCGTCAAGGATTCCGGCCCCGACGGAATGCGCCTGGCTGATCAGCTGACGGTCCCGCGCCTGAGGAATGATCTCGTTGGTGACGCGGTCCTGGAACTCTTTGCGGTATTCGGGCGTCAACAACGGATACACCTCGGCGAACGTGCGTTCCACCGTCTGGTAGTCGAAGCCGAACACCAGTGGAATCTGTTGCGCCGCGAGCGAGGGCAGCTCCGCGCGGGCCTGCTCCTCACCGTTGAGCTCCACCCGATTCCAGTACAACGCTCCACCGACCGCGGACAGGGCGACGAAGCCGGTCGCCAGCAGAACCCCGATCGCTGCGATCAGCTTGGCGGGCCAATCGCGCATCAGTTGCCCCCGTCAGGGTATTTGAGGTCGTACGCCGTCATGTGGCCGTTGTCGTCCTCGTGGATGATGACCCGCATCCGGTAGGGCTCCGAAGGGGCGTTGTTGCCGTCGAGGTCGGTCACCGTGACGCGCACCGACACCAACACCGCCGCGTTCTTGCCGATCTCATCGATCTTCTCCAGCGCAGCGCCGTTTACCACCGCTTCCGAGGTGGCGTTGGTGTCGCGGAACAGCAGCTTGAGGTTCTCGACGTTGCCCTCCTGCGTCATCATGGCGCGCAGCGGGCCGCTGGTTCCGTTGACGAACCTGTCCACACTTTCGTCGATGGTGTTCTGGGTGTAGCTGAACATGTTGACCACCGATTGCGCGGCGGTGTCGACGAATCGGCGCTCACGTTCCTGTTGGGCTTCGATGGTGCGCTGCTGGTTCACCATCACCGCAACCGCCACCACGAGCGCGGCCACCGCGACGAACGTGACCGCGATCGACAGGATCGCCACCAGCCGCCGGTGCGGCCGCCGACGCGGTGGAGGCCCGACCGGCCGGACCGGCCGGACGGGTGTGGTCACTTCGACACTCACGCTGGCCGGAGCCGGGGTGGCCGAATCGCCGACCGGACCCGCGGCGCGCGACGCGCGACGGCGCACCCGTTGCGGGGGCGTAACAGACTCTTGCACTACCTACACCTGCTTCGGCGCCAACATCAGATCAACCCAGTTCTCCGCAGGCGCCAGCTTGTCGGAACCGGGCGCGTACACGCCGACGCCTCCTGCCGGGTCGACGAACTTGCCGTTCTGATCGTAGGTCGCGACGGATGTTCCGCTTGCCAAGGGGGCCTCGGCGGGCAGCGCCGGGCTGCCTTCAGCCGGCGCCGGTGCGGGCGCAGGCGGTGCAGGCGGCGGCGCCAGCGGCGGGCGACCGTACGGCGGGACCACCTGGTCGGGCGGCGCGAAGTACGGCCACGGCGGTGGCGGAGGACCCTGCTCGTTCGGCGGGACGGGCAGCGGGAACGGGGCGTGCGGCGCAGGACCGGGCCCCGGCGCCACGCCGGGTGGCAACTGCACCGAAGGCGGACCCGGATCCGGATCGACCTGCGGCGGGATCATCGGGAACTTGTTGGGCGGCAGAATGTTACGACCGTCCTGGATCGGTGTGCCGACCGGGACGGGTGGACCGCGCCACGGGTTGTTGCCGACGGGCACGTAGCCGCGGGGATCCCGGCACAGCTGCACGGTGGGCGCCCGCTTACCGGGGAACTCCTGGCACGGGTAGTTGCGCGCGCCGCGCACCACACTCGGATCACTCTGCGGGACCTTGCAGTACAGGTCCGTGGGAAGTTCGCGCAAGGTGGTGTCCGCAGGCGACCGGATCTGCGTGGCCGGCACGAAGCCGGTCGAGCACGGCGGCGGATCCTGCAGGTGGATCTTGAAGTCCAGCTTGCCGCCCTCGTCGGTCGGCACCCCGCCCGCCACCGTGTTCAGCGCGGCCAGCAAGGCCGGGAACACCACGAGCGCGTGCTCGGGTGGAACAGCAGCGGCGGATAGTTCATCGCGATGCGCTTGAAGACCGGACCCATTCGCTGGCGGCAGATCTCGGCCCGCTTGTAGTTGTCGGTGGTGGCGGCGGCGTCGAACGTGCCGCCGCAGATGAACTGCACCGGGTTGCCGAAGTTCGGCAGCGTCAGCAGGCCGCCCACCGTGCCCTGCGCGGGGTTGTAGATGTTGTAGAAGTTGCTCAGACCGTTGGGCGTGATGTGCAGGATCTGCTCGATGTCGTCGCTTTGCGCGGTGAGGATGTTGGTGAAATCGGTCAGCTTGTTCACCTGTCCGATCAACGCCTCGTTGCTCTCGCCCAGGAAGCCCCTGACATCGGTGAGCGCCTGGTTGAGGGTGCCCAGCGTGACGTCGAGATCGGTGGTGGCGTCGGCAAGCACCTGTGACACCGAGGCCACGTGGTTGGAGAACTGCACGATCTGCTCGTTGCTGTTGGACAGCGCATCGACCAGGATCTGCAGATTGCGGATGGTCCCGAACAGGTCGGTTCGCGAATCACCAAGGCGCCCTGCGGTCTGCGACAGCTCCCGCACTGCGCGCCGGAAGGTGTCGCCGTTGCCGTCGAACGTGTCGGCGGCCTGGTTGACGACGTCGGTCAGCGGCCCCTGCACCGACCCCTCGTGCGGACCGAGCTGAGTGCTCAGCTGCGTCAACTGCTCCTTGACCTCGTCCCACTCCACCGGCACCGCGGTGCGGTCCAACCCGATCTCGGCACCGTCGGCCATCACTGTGCCGCCGGTGTAGGCGGGTGCGAGCTGAATGAATCTGGCGGAGACCAGGTTCGGCGCGATCACCAGCGCCTTGGCCTCGGCGGGCACCTTGACGTCACCGTCGATCGTCATGGTGATCTTCACGTCGCCGGCGCGCGGCTCGATCGAGTCGATCGTGCCGACCGGCACCCCGACCACCCGGACGTCGTCGCCCGGGTAGAGGCCCACCGCCGAGGTGAAGTAGGCGGTCACCTTGTGGCCGGCGCGGTTCGGCCACACCAGGTACGCCCCGATGGCCAGCGTGGCCACCAGCACGCCGACCAGCGCGGTACGCAGCCAGCGACTCCGCTTCACCGAATTCTCCTGCGTCATGGCGACTTCGGCCTGATGATCATCCGCTCCGAGATGTAACCACGGAGCATGTCGGACAGGCTGTCGGGCAGCTTGCCCGGCTGGAAGTAGGTGTCGAGCAGCACCTCGGCGATGGGCGCGGGCGGCAGGCCGTAGAGGTTGATCTGGAAGCCGGGGCCCGAGCCGACGACCTCACCCAGCGCGGTGGCGTACGCGGGCAGCCGCTTGAGCGCTTCGCTGATGTGCTCGCGGCGCTCGAGCAGGTTGTCCAGCACCAGGTTCAGCTTCTCCAGGGCCGGCTTGAACTCACGCTTGTTGTCGGCGACGAAACCGGAGATCTGGGTGGCGACGTCGTCGATGCCGGCGATCAGGTTGCTCAGCGCCTGCCGCCGCTCGTCGAGCGCGGCGAACAGCAGGTTGCCGTCGGTGATCAGCTGATTGACCTGACCGGACCGCTGCGCCAGCGTGTCCGACACGTTCTTGGCGCGGGCGAGAAGCTGATCCAGTGCCTCGTCGCGGGCGTTGAGGCTGCGCGACAGGTTGGCGACACCGTCGAGCGCGTTGCGCAGTTGGGGCGTGGCGTCTTTGAGCGAATCGGTCAGCGTCTGCAACGCCATCTCGAATCTCGGCTTGTCCAGCGCGCTGACGTTCTGGCCGAGATCCTGCAGCGCGGTGTTCAGGGTGTAGGGCGTTGTGGTGCGGCCCAGCGGGATGACGGTGGATTCGCCGCTGCCCTTCGGGGTGATGGCCAGCGACTTCTCGCCGAGGACGGTGTCGGTCTTGATCGCGACCAGCGACTGGTCGCCGACCTTGACTTCACGGTCGACGGTGAAGGTGATCTTCGCGGCGTCCCCGGCCAGTTCGACCGCCGAGACCTTGCCGACGGAGATCCCGGAAACGTTGACGCTGTTGCCGGGCGTGATGCCGCCTGCGTCGGCGAAGTACGCCTCGTAGGACTTGCCCTGCGGCCAGAACGGCAGGCTGGTGTACCCGAAGGACACCAGCACCAGGCACGTCACCAGCGCGATACCGAAGATCCCGGTGCGCAACGGGTTCGAATCCTCCGAGCTACTCAACTTCGGCACACCTCCCCTTGCTCGGATCCGGCGGGCCGCCGAACGGGACCAGGATGTCGCTGCCCGCGGGGCCGTTGATCTTCAGCCGCGTCGAGCAGTAGAAGATGTTGAAGAACGAGCCGTAGGCGCCGAGCGCGTTGAGCCGCAGGTAGTTCTCGGCCAGCGGCTCGATGACCTTGTTGACGTCGGCCTTGCGCTCGTCCATCCGCTGGGCGAACGGGCGCACGTTCTCGATGACGCCCTGCACCGGCCGCCGCGACGCCTCCAACATGGCTGTCAGATCGTTCTCCGCGGTGGCCAGCGGACCGATCGCGCCCGCGATCGGATCACGGCCTTCGGCCAGCCCGGTGATCAGTTTCTGCAACTGGTCGACGCTGGCGTTGAACTCGGCGCCCTTCTCGTCGACGGTGCCCAGTACGGTGTTGAGGTTGTTGATCACGTCACCGATGAGCTGATCGCGCGCGGCGAGGTTCTGGGTGAACGCGCTGGTGTTCGACAGCATCGCCGACAGCGCGCCGCCCTCGCCCTGGAGTAACTCGATGACGGCGTTGCTGATCTCGTTGATCTTGGCACCGTCGAGCCCCTTGACCACCGGCTTCAGCCCTCCGAGCAGCGCGTCGAGATCCAGCGCCGGCTCGGTGTGGGTGATGGTGCCGCCCTTGGGAAGCTTGACGAGATCGCCGGGGCCGGAGGTGATCTCCAGGTAGCGGTCGCCGACCAGGTTCTCGTAGCGGACCACGGCCTTGGTGGAGGTGTAGAGCTGGTAGCGGTCGTTGACGGTGAACGCCACGTCGACGGTGTTGTCGGGGTTGAGCGTCAGGCCCTCGACGGTTCCGACCGGGACACCGGCGATACGCACGTCCTGTCCGGCCTTCAACCGCGACGCGTCGGTGAACGTCGCGTGGTACTTGTCCTCCGACGCGAACCTGAACTCGCCGAAGACGACGACGAGCATCGCCGCGACCAGGAGCATCGCCACGGTGAAGACGCCGACGTTGATCAGGGTCTTGTCCCGCATCAGAAGTCGTCCCTTTCCGCGTAAGCGCCGTTGAACAGGAACTGCAGCGTCGACGGCGCGTCGAACTGCAACTCGGTGTTCGGCTGGTACGGAACATAGGCGTTGTCGGTGACCAGGAACGGTGTGTGATACCAGGACCCGCCGTACTGCTTGCTCGGAACATCAGGCAGGCCACGGCAATTCGGGCCGCCCGAGGCGTTGACGATCGGCAGGCTCTCCGGGTAGGTGTACGCGGGCGAACCGGGCAGGAAGTTCGACGAGACGAACAGGCCGGGCCTGATCCCACCGATGATCGGCGCGAACCGGTCGATCGCGTTCGCCGTGCCTTTCAGCGTGCAACCGATCACCGGCGAGTATTCCCCGGCGACCTTGAGCGGAGCGCGCAGACGTTGCACCGCGGCGATGTAGTCGTCGGCGGCGGGCTCGAAAGTCGCCGTCCCGTTGTTGGCCAGCCCGGTCGCCGCCAACAGAGCCGCGTTCAGGTTGTCCTGTTCGTCGACGATGGTCTTGCTGATGGCGGGGGCGTTGTCGAGGACGCGGACCAGGTCCGGTCCGGCGTCGCCGTAGATGTCGGCGACGACCGCGGTGCGGCGCAGGTCCTCCTGCAGCGCGGGCAGTTTCGGATTGAGCTGACCCACGTAGTAGTTCAGTCCGGACAGCAGCGCGCCGACGTCGTCGCCGTTGCCGCGCAAACCCTCGCCCAGCGCGGACAGGGTGGCGTTGAGTTCGATCGGGTCGATCTTGTCCAGCAGGTCGGTCAGGGTCTGGAACAGCGTGTTGACCTCGAGCTGAACGGAGTCGGCCTTCACCTCGGCGCCGGGGCTCAACGCCTGGCCGTTCGGGTACTCCGGTGGCAGGAACTCGACCGACTTCGCGCCGAAGATCGTGGTGCCACCGATGCGCACCGGGGCGTCGGCCGGGATGTACCGCAGGTCGCCGCGGTTGATCGCCAGCGTGAGCTTGGCGGCGTCACCGGCGTACTCGATCGATTCGACCTTGCCGACCTGGATCCCCCGGTACTTGACCTTCGCGTCGACGTCCATGACGAGGCCGGCCCGCGGCGAGAGCACCGTCACCTTGTCCGTCGGGGTGAACGCCGCGGTGTAGGACAGATACGTGAACACGGCTGCGGCGAGCACCAGCGCAGCGAGGATCGCCGCAGCGATCCTCACATGACTGCGCTTCGCATTACCGTCGGCCATCGCGTTCCCGCCTTACCCGGAGAGGTTGAAGTTGCCGGACGCGCCGTATACGGCGAGAGAGATGAACAGCACGATCGTCACCACGACGATCAACGAGGTCCGCACCGCCTGACCCACGGCGATGCCCACGCCGACGGGACCACCCGAGGCGTTGTAGCCGTAGTAGGTGTGGACCAGCATCACCGCGATCGACATCACGATCGCCTGCAGGAACGACCACAGCAGATCGCTGGGGATCAGGAATGTGTTGAAGTAGTGGTCGTAGAGGCCCGCGGACTGTCCGTTGATGTAGACCGTCGTGAATCTCGCGGCGAAGAACGCCGCCAGCACCGACAGCGCGTACAGCGGGACGATCGCGATCAGCCCGGCGATCAGCCGTGTCGACACCAGATACGAGACCGCGTGCACCGCCATCGATTCCACCGCGTCGATCTCCTCGGCGACCCGCATCGCGCCCAGCTGTGCCGTGGCACCCGCGCCGATGGTCGCCGCCAGCGCGATACCGGCGATCACCGGCGCCACGATGCGTACGTTGAGGAACGCCGACAGGAAGCCGGTGAGTGCCTCGATGCCGATGTTGCCCAGCGACGAGTAACCCTGCACCGCGATCACACCGCCCGAGGCCAGCGTCATGAACGCCGCGACACCGACGGTGCCGCCGATCATCACGAGTGCACCGGTCCCCATGGACATCTCGGCGATGAGCCGGATGGTCTCCTTGCGGTACCGGGTCAGCGCGTTCGGGACGTAACGGAACGTCTCGCCGTAGAACAGCGCCTGCTCCCCCACGGTGTCGACGGCCCTGGGGAAGAATCGGAGCAGCCGGCGGAACCGGATGGTGGCGTCGTAGCTCATGAATCCAGCACCCGGACCCCGACCGCCGTCATGATCACGTTGATCACGAACAGACAGATGAACGCGTAGACGACGGTCTCGTTGACTGCGTTGCCGACGCCCTTGGGGCCACCCTTGACGGTCAGGCCGCGGTAACAGCCGACCAGTCCGGCGACCACACCGAACAGCAGGGCCTTGATCTCGGCGAGGACGAGCTCGCCGAGGCCGGTCAGCACGGTGAGCCCGTTGATGAACGCCCCGGGGTTGACGCCCTGGAGGAACACTGAGAACACATAGCCGCCGGACAGGCCGATCAGGCAGACCAGCCCGTTGAGCAGCAGTGCGACGAACGTCGAGGCCAGCACACGGGGCACGACGAGGCGCTGGATCGGGTCGATGCCCAGCACCCGCATCGCGTCGATCTCCTCGCGGATGGTGCGGGCGCCGAGGTCGGCGCAGATCGCGGTCGCGCCGGCGCCGGCGACGACGAGCACCGTCACCACCGGGCCCAACTGGGTGATGGTGCCGAACGCTGTTCCGGCGCCCGACAGGTCCGCGGCGCCGATCTCCCGCAGCAGGATGTTCAGCGTGAACGCCACCAGCACCGTGAACGGGATGGCGACCAGCAGCGTCGGTACCAGCGAGACCCGCGCGATCATCCAGGTCTGCTCGAGGAACTCCCGGAACTGGAACGGCCGACGGAAGGTTTTGACGAACGTGTCCAAGGACATTTCGACGAACCCGCCCACGGCCCGCGCAGGCGCCGCAAGCTGTTCGATCAACCTCGGCTCCGTTCTCGGGACGCGCTGGAGAGGACGTGCAGACAGGGGGCTGTGGCGAAGATTTCGACACTGACCACCGACGCCGTTCACCCACCCATCGGATAAGCGCTGCTCTTAGCTGGCCGGATCATACTAACTAGAACGTGTTCGCAGTGTCAAAGAACGCCAAAACGCATCTGCATCGTGACATATGCGCAGCTCAAAGCCACTGTGACGCAGTTCATTCTAGAACGTGTTCTAATTGACGCTGGCTACTGACAACAGGGACTGTCAGTGGGGGTCGCCGAGTCCCATCGCCGCCGAGAAACTCCGCTCGGGGTCCCGGTCAGCAAAGTAGTTCCGCAGCGTATCCGAAAGGTCGGCCGGGTCCCACTCGGCGCCGTCGGCGCTGAACTGCCGCTCAGCCGTCGGAGCCGCCATCAGGGTCACCGTCGGACCATAAACGATGAAGAGTTGTCCGTTGACGCCTTCCGCGGCCGGAGAAGCCAGGAACCGGACCAGGTTGACCACGTGGTCCGGCGACAGCGGGTCGACGGCGCCTTCGGGAAGCTCCGGTGCGTCGCCGAACACCCCGGCCGTCATCGCGGTACGCGCCCGTGGCGCGATCGCGTTGGCGCGCACGCCGAAACGTCCCAGCGCCCGGGCCGCCGACAACGTCAGCGCCGTGATGCCCGCCTTGGCCGCGCCGTAGTTGGGCTGCCCCACCGGCCCGGACAGCCCGGCCTCCGACGACGTGTTGATGATCCGCCCGTAGATTTGCCCGTTCTCGACGCCAGGACCGCCCTGCTTGGCCTTCGACCGCCAATAGGTCGCGGCATTTCGCGTCAGCAGGAAATGCCCGCGCAGGTGCACCGCGATGACCGCGTCCCACTCCTCGTCGGTCATGTTGAACAGGATCCGGTCGCGGGTGATGCCGGCGTTGTTGACGACGATCGCCAGACCGCCCAGGCCGTCGGCGGTCTCGACGAGCTCATCGGCGGTGGAGCGCTGGCTGATGTCACCGGCCACGGCGACACCCTTGGAGCCGGCCGCCGCGATCTCGTCGAGGACGTCGGACTTGTCGAGCGCGGGCGCGATGTCGTTGACGACGACGGTGGCGCCCGCCTTGGCGAGTCCGATGGCCTCGGCACGGCCGAGGCCTGCGGCGGCACCGGTGACGACGGCGACGTGGCCGGACAGATCAGTGTGGGTCAACTTATTACTACCTCTAGTCGTGACGGATCAGGGCTGCGCGCGGGCACTCGTTGATGGCCTGCTCGGCCACCGCCTCCTCCTGCGCCGGAACGGGGTCGGCCTTGACGACGGCGTAGTCGTCATCGTCGAGCTCGAACAGGTCGGGGGCTATTCCGACACACACCGCGTTGCCCTCGCAACGGTCACGATCCACTTCCACTCGCATCAGATCCTCCTGTCGGTCCCGACCACCCTGGACCCCAAGACTAGAACGTGTTACAACCGGGGAACACCCGAGGTATCCCCGGGCCTCCAGGATGGCACCCGGACACAAGGCTCGCAGACAAGTGAGGACGACGCGATGCGTATCGGCTACACCCCCGAACAGGAGGAGTTGCGCCGCGAACTGCGGGCGTACTTCACCAAGCTCATGACGCCCGAGCGGGCCGAGGCGCTGGCGGCGAGCGACGGCGAGATGGGCCGCGGCAACGTGTACCGCGAGACCGTCGCCCAGATGGGCAAGGACGGCTGGCTCACGCTGTCGTGGCCCAAGGAGTTCGGCGGTCAGGCCCGCCCACCCATGGACGGGCTGATCTTCAACGACGAGGCCGCCATCGCCAACGTCCCGGTGCCGTTCCTGACGATCAACAGCGTCGCGCCGACGATCATGGCGTTCGGCACCGAGGAGCAGAAGAAGTTCTTCCTGCCCAAGATCGCCGCGGGCGATCTTCACTTCTCGATCGGTTACTCCGAGCCGGGCGCAGGCACCGATCTCGCCGCGCTGCGTACGACGGCGGTGCGTGACGGCGACGACTACGTGATCAACGGCCAGAAGATGTGGACCAGCCTGATCGCCTACGCCGACTACGTGTGGCTGGCGGTGCGCACCAATCCCGAGGCCAAGAAGCACCGCGGTATCTCGATGCTGATCGTGCCGACCACGGCCGAGGGTTTCTCGTGGACGCCGGTGCACACCATGTCGGGGGTGGACACCAGCGCCACCTACTACCAGGACGTGCGGGTGCCGGTGTCCAGCCTGGTCGGCGAGGAGAACGCCGGCTGGAAGCTGGTGACCAACCAGCTCAACCACGAGCGGGTCGCCCTGGTCTCGGCACAACCGATCTTCGTGGCGCTCAACGGGGTTCGCGAGTGGGCGCAGAACACGAAGGATGTGCACGGCAAGCGGTTGATCGACTCGGAGTGGGTGCAGCTGAACCTGGCGCGGGTGCACGCCAAGGCCGAGGTGCTCAAGCTGATCAACTGGGAGCTGGCCTCGGCCACCGATGCCGCCCCGTCCCCCGCCGACGCGTCGGCGGCCAAGGTGTACGGAACCGAGCTGGCCACCGAGGCCTACCGGCTGCTGATGGAGGTGCTGGGCACCGCGGCGACGTTGCGGACCAACTCACCGGGTGCGCTGCTGCGCGGCCGCATCGAACGCATGCACCGGTCCTGCCTGATCCTGACCTTCGGCGGCGGCACCAACGAGATCCAGCGTGACATCATCGGCATGGTCGCGCTCGGCCTGCCCCGAGTGAACCGATAGGACCTGAGATGGATTTCAAGACGACGGAAGCCAGTGAGGACCTCGGCGGTCTGGTGCGCACCATCACCGAGTCCGTGTGCACACCGGAGCATCAACGCGAGCTCGACGGGCTGCGACCCGAAGCAGGGGGACGGTTCGACCGCGATCTGTGGGGCAAGCTGATCGACGCCGACATCCTGTCCACCACGTCGCCGGAGTCGTTGGGTGGCGGCGGTTTCGGGGTGCTGGAGGAGGTCGCGGTGCTGGTGGCGCTGGGGCGCCAGTTGGCCGCGGTTCCCTACCTGGAATCGGTGGTGCTCGCCGCCGGGGCGCTGGCCAAGTTCGGTTCCGCGTCGCTGCAGCAGGACTGGGCGGCGCAGGCGATCAAGGGTGAGAAGGTGCTCGCCGTGGCATTCGACGGCGAGATGGGCGAGGGCCCGGTGCTGGCCCAGGGTTCCGGGGACGGCTACACGCTGACCGGCAGCAGGACCCAGGTGGCGTTCGGAGTGAATGCCGACGCCTTCCTGGTTCCCGCCGAAACCGACTCCGGGACAGCTGTTTTCCTGGTCGGCTCGGCCGACGACGGGGTTGCGGTCACCGCACTGGACACCACCGGGCACGGCAGTGTGGCCGGATTGCAGCTGCAGGGCGTCGCGATCGGCAGCGACCGACGTGTCGGGGGTCCCGAGGTGCTGGATTGGCTGGTGACCCGGCATGCGTTGGGCCGCAGCGCCTATCAGCTCGGGGTGCTGGAGCGCGCGCTGGAGCTGACGGCGTCCTACGCCCGCAAACGTGAACAGTTCGACCGTCCGATCGGCAGCTTCCAGGCCGTCTCGTCACGGCTGGCCGACGGTTACATCGACATCAAGGGCCTGCGCCTGACGTTGACCCAGGCGGCGTGGCGGCTGTCCGAGGATCTTCCTGCCGACCTCGATGTCGCCAGCGCGGCGTTCTGGGCGGCCGAGGCAGGCCACCGCGTCGCGCACACGACGGTGCACGTCCACGGCGGTGTCGGAATCGACATCGACCATCCGGTGCACCGCTACTTCCTGGCCGCCAAGCAGACCGAGTTCGCGGTCGGCGGAGCCACCGGGCAGTTGTTGCGCATCGGCCGCGAGCTGGCCGACACCCCGGCCTGAAACCACCTCTGCGGTGGCTACTGTCTCGTCCCTGCTGGCGGAACTCACCGAGGTCGACGACCGGGGTGTGCGCTGGGTCGACCCGGAGACCGGTTCGGTGTCGTTCGTCAGCTGGCGCAACCACATTCGCGACGGTGCCGCGCTGGCCGCGGCGCTGCGTGACCGGCTCGACCCGGACCGCCCCGCGCACGTCGGGGTGCTGCTGGGCAACACCCCGTTCTTCGGCACCGTGCTGGTCGCGGCGGCGTTGTCGGGCATCGTGCCGGTCGGGTTGAATCCCACCCGCCGCGGCGCGGCACTGCAGCGCGACGTCGACCACGCCGACTGTCAGTTGGTGCTGGCCGACCGGTCCGCTCCGCACGACGGAATCGCGGCTGTCGACGTCGAATCCTCGTTGTTCGCAGACGAACTCGCCACCCACCGTGGTGCGGCCGTCGACTTTCCGGACCCCGACCCTGACGACCTTTTCATGCTGATCTTCACCTCGGGCACCAGCGGTCACCCCAAGGCGGTGCGGTGCACGCATGAGAAGGTGGCGTTCCCCGGGGTGATGCTCGCGCAGCGGTTCGGGCTCGGCGCCGCGGACACCTGCTATCTGTCGATGCCGCTGTTCCATTCCAACGCGATCATGGCGGGCTGGGCACCCGGGGTGGCGGCCGGTGCGTCGATCGCGTTGCGCCGCAAGTTCTCCGCGTCACAGTTCATCCCGGACGTGCGCCGCTTCGGCGCCACCTACGCCAACTACGTCGGCAAACCGCTGTCCTACATCCTGGCCACCCCCGAGAAGCCCGACGACGCCGACAACCCGCTCCGGGTGGCGTACGGCAACGAGGGCGCGCCCCGCGATCTGCGCCGCTTCGCCGAGCGCTTCGGGGTGACCGTGGTCGACGGGTTCGGCTCCAGCGAGGGCGGGGTGTCGATCGCCCGCACCCCCGACACCCCCGAGGGCGCACTCGGTCCGCTCGTCGGCGGGGTGACGATCGTCGACGTCGACACCGGCGCAGAATGTCCGCCCGGCGTCGTCGGCGAACTGGTGAACACCGAAGGGCCCGGCCAGTTCCGCGGGTATTACCGGGACCCCGACGCCGAGGCCGAGCGCATGCGCGGCGGCGTCTACCACAGCGGTGACCTGGCCTACCGCGACGAGCGTGGCTTCGCGTACTTCGCGGGCAGGCTCGGCGATTGGATGCGCGTCGACGGTGAGAACCTCGGCACCGCGCCGATCGAGCGGATCCTGATGCGGTTCCCCGGCGTCACCGAGGCCGCGGTGTACCCGATCCCCGACCCGGCCGTCGGCGACCAGGTGATGGCGGCGCTGGTGCTGCCCGACATCGCCGCGTTCGACCCGGACTCCTTCACTCAGTTCTTGTGTGAGCAAAGCGATCTGGGACCCAAACAGTGGCCGCGGTTCGTGCGCACGGCCACCGCGCTGCCGCGCACCGAGACGTTCAAGATCCTCAAGCGCGAGCTGTCCGCCGAGGGCACCGACTGCCCCGACCCCGTCCACCCGATCCGGCGACCATGACGGCCCGCCGGGACGACGTCGCCGCGATGCTGCTGGACCGCACCGGGGACCGTCGACCCGGGCTGCGCACCCGCGAACGGGACTGGACCTGGGACGAAGTGGTGCACGAGTCGGCGGTCCGGGCGTCCATCGCGTCGACGCTGTCCGACCTGGACCCGCCGCACATCGGCGTGCTGCTGGACAATGTGCCCGACTTCGTGTTCTGGCTCGGCGGTGCCGCGCTGGCCGGCGCCACCATCGTCGGGCTGAACCCCACCCGCGGTGCGGCGGACCTGGCCGCCGACATCCGGCACGCGGACTGTCGGCTGATCGTCACCGACGCCGCGGGCGCGGACCGACTGCGCGGGCTCGACCACGGGGTGCCGCCCGATCACCTGTTGCGGGTCGACTCCCCCGACCACGCGCAGCTGCTGGATGCGCACCGGGTGGAGCCGGTCGCCGCGCCGGGTGTCGGCGCGAAGTCGCTGTTCCTGCTGTTGTTCACCTCGGGAACGACCGGGACGTCGAAAGCCGTCAGATGCAGTCAGGGCCGGCTGGCTCGTATCGCATACGCCGCCACCGACAAGTTCGGTCACCACCGCGACGACGTCGACTACTGCTGCATGCCGTTGTTCCACGGCAACGCGATCATGGCGTTGTGGGCGCCCGCGCTGGCCAACGGGGCCACGGTGTGCCTGACGCCGACGTTCTCGGCGTCCCGATTCCTGCCCGACGTCCGGTATTTCGGCGCGACGTTCTTCACCTACGTCGGCAAGGCGCTCGGCTATCTGATGGCCACCCCCGAGGCGCCCGATGACGCCGACAACACGCTGCAACGCGGCTTCGGCACCGAGGCCTCGCCGGAAGACCAGAAGGAGTTCCGGCGCCGGTTCGCCGCCGAGCTGTTCGAGGGGTACGGCTCCAGTGAAGGTGGCGCGGTCGCGACCCCCGACCCTGCGGCACCTCCCGCCGCGCTGGGCCGGCCCGCCCACGACGACGTCGTGGTCGTGCATCCGGAGACGTTGTGTCTCTGTCCGACAGCGGTTCTCGACGCGAGCGGCCGGGTGCTCAACCCGGACGAAGCCGTCGGGGAGATCGTCGACCGGCGCGGTGCGGCCGACTTCGAGGGGTACTACCGCAACGACGCCGCCGATGCCGAACGGGTGCGCAACGGCTGGTACTGGTCCGGCGACCTGGGCTACCTCGACGGCGCCGGATTCCTCTACTTCGCCGGCCGCCGCGGTGACTGGCTGCGCGTCGACGGCGAAAACATCTCGACGCTGACCATCGAACGGGTGCTGCGCCGCCACGCCGGCGTCATCGCCGCGGCCGTGTACGGCGTTCCCGATCCACGCTCGGGTGACCAGATGATGGCCGCCGTCGAGGTCGCCGACCCGGGCTCCTTCGACGTCGACGCGTTCGCCTCGTTTCTGGTCGCCCAGGATGATCTGGGCCGCAAGGGATTTCCCCGGCTGCTGCGAATCTCGGCCAAGCTGCCGGCGACGGGGTCGAACAAGGTGCTCAAACGTGACCTGCAGGCGCAGCGCTGGCACACCGACGACGCGGTCCACCGCTGGGCGGGTCGCGGGCATCCGCGGTACCGGCTGATGACCGACGCCGACCGCGACGCCCTCGACGCGGAGTTCACCGTCCATGGAAGGGAGCACCATGTCGCCGAATGAGTGGGACGAGGTCACCGATGTCCTGGTCGCCGGGTCGGGCGCGGGCGGGGTCACCGGCGCCTACACCGCAGCGCGGGAGGGCCTCGAAGTGATTCTGGTCGAGGCCACCGACAAGTTCGGCGGCACCACCGCATACTCCGGCGGCGGCGGAATGTGGTTCCCGTGCAATCCTGTGCTGACGCGGGCAGGGGCCGACGACACCCTCGACGACGCCCTGGAGTACTACACCGCGGTGGTCGGGGACCGGACCCCGCGAGCGCTGCAGGAGACTTATGTCCGCAGTGGCGCACCGCTGATCGAGTATCTGGAAAGCGATGAACTGCTGAAGTTCTCGCTGCTGCCGTGGCCCGACTACTTCGGCAAGGCACCGAAGGCCCGCGCCGACGGGATGCGCCACATCGCGGCGAAGCCGTTGAAGGTGTCCGCCGCTCCCGAGCTGCGCGAGCTCGTCCGCGGGCCCTTGGACTCCGACCGGCTCGGCCGCCCCCGACCCGACGACTACTTCGTCGGCGGGCGCGCCCTGATCGCCCGCTTCCTCGCCGCCGCGCGACGCTACCCGAATTCGTCGGCCCGGCTGAACACCGCGCTCACCGAGCTCGTGGTCGAGGACGGCAGGGTCGTCGGCGCGATCGTCGACACCGGCGGCGGGCGCAGCGCGATCCGCGCACGTCGCGGAGTCCTGTTGGCCGCAGGCGGTTTCGAGCACAACGACGCCATGCGGGCCCGCTACGGTGTGCCCGGCGCCTCGCGGGACACCATGGGACCCGAGGGGAATCAAGGATTGGCCCACCTCGCCGGCATGGCCGTGGGCGCCGACACGGACCTGATGGACCAGGCGTGGTGGTCGCCCGGGCTGACCCATCCCGACGGCACGTCGGCGTTCGCGCTGTGGTTCACCGGCGGGATCTTCGTCGATGATCACGGCAGACGCTTCGTCAACGAGTCCGCCCCGTACGACCGGCTGGGACGTGCCGTGCTGGCGGCGATCGCCGACGCCACGGTCACGCTGCCGTTCTGGATGATCTACGACGACAGCGAGGGGCTGGTGCCGCCGGTGAAGGCCACCAACGTGTCAACGGTGGAGCCCGAGCGGTACGTCTCGGCAGGACTGTGGCGGACCGCCGACACACTCGAAGAGCTCGCGGTGGCGATCGGTGTGCCGCCGCAGAACCTGGTCGAGACGGTGGCGCGGTTCAACGGGTTCACGCGCACCGGCGTCGACGAGGATTTCGGCCGCGGGGACGAACCTTACGACCGCGCATTCTCCGGCGGTGCCGCCCCGCTCTACCCGATCGCGAAGGGCCCTTTCCACGCGGCCGCGTTCGGCGTCTCGGATCTGGGCACCAAGGGCGGATTGCGCACCGATACCGCTGCGCGGGTGCTCGATCGGGCGGACAATGTGATTCCCGGGCTGTATGCGGCGGGCAACACGATGGCCGCTCCCAGCGGCACCGTCTATCCGGGCGGCGGCAACCCGATCGGCACCAGCATGGTGTTCAGTCACCTGGCGGTGCTGGACATGGCAGGAGGCCATTCATGACCGACGTCCGCGAGATCGACACCGGAAGCGTGATGACGCGGTTCGCCCGCGGGTGGCACTGCCTCGGGCTGGCGGACGCCTTCCGGGACGGGCGGCCGCACGGCGTCGACGCGTTCGGCACCATGCTGGTGGTGTTCGCCGACACGGGCGGGTCGCTGCGAGTCCTCGACGGCTACTGCAGGCACATGGGCGGCAACCTGGCCCAGGGCGAGATCAAGGGCGACGAGGTCGCCTGCCCGTTCCACGACTGGCGCTGGGGCGGCGACGGCAGATGCAAGCTGGTCCCCTACGCCAAACGCACCCCACGCATGGCCCGAACCAGGGCCTGGCCCACCACCGAGGTCAACGGACAGCTGCTGGTCTGGCACGACCCTGAACGGTCCAGCCCGCCGACCGAACTGATCCCGCCGACCATCGCGGGTTACGACGAGGGCCGCTGGTCGCCCTGGCAGTGGAGTTCGATCCTCATCGAGGGCGCCCACTGCCGCGAGATCGTCGACAACAACGTCGACATGGCGCACTTCTTCTATATCCACCACGCGTACCCGACGTACTTCAAGAACGTCATCGAGGGACACACGGCCAGCCAGTTCATGGAGTCCAAGCCGCGTCCCGATTTCACCGCGAACCCCGAGAAGCTCTGGGACGGAACGTATCTGCGATCCGAGGCGACGTACTTCGGGCCGGCGTACATGATCAACTGGCTGCACAACGACCTCGCACCGGACTTCACCGTCGAGGTGGCGCTGATCAACTGCCACTACCCCGTCAGCCACAACTCGTTCATGCTGCAATGGGGCGTGGCGGTGCAGGAGATGCCGGGCCTGCCCGCCGACAAGGCGGCCAAGCTGGCCGCGGCGATGAACCGGTCCTTCGGCGAGGGCTTCCTCGAGGACGTCGAGATCTGGAAGAACAAGTCCCCTATCGAGAATCCGCTGCTGACCGAGGAGGACGGACCGGTCTACCAGCACCGCCGGTGGTACCAGCAGTTCTACGTCGACGCAGCCGACGTGACGGCCGACATGACCGGCCGGTACGAGCAGGAAGTCGACACCACCCACGCGAACGACCTGTGGCAGCAGGAGGTCGAGCGCAACATGGCGGCCCGGAAGCTGGGTTCGGTTTGAGTACATCTACTCACCGAGCAAAGAGCAGATCTTGATTTACGCTTCGCTGTACATCCGAAAGCGTCACATGACAGGAGTCCAGCTATGAAGCTCACGGGCGTCATCCGTTCTGCCGTGACAGCCGCAGCGCTGGCCGTCATCGCTACGGGTTGCACGACTTCGACCACCGGTACCGGCGAAATCGCCAGTTCGGAGTCCACCGGGGCCACGACGTCGTCCGAGACGACGTCGACGCGCGCCACGGCTGCGCCGCCGACGGGCCGGATCACCCCGCGCCAGGAAGCCCCCGAAGGCCCGGCCCCGACCATCGCCGACTACATCGCCGAGAACGGTATCGAGGAATCCCCGGTCAAGCGTGGCGATCCCGGCGCACCGATCATCGACCTGCCGATACCCGAGGGCTGGGAGGACGCCGGCGGGGACACCCCGGAATGGGCGTACGGCGCGATCATCTACAACGGCCCGGGAGCCGGCGAGTACTCACCGAACATCGTCGCGCTGGTGTCGAAGCTGGTCGGGGATGTCGACCCCGAGGCACTGCTCGACGCCGCCGCGGGTGAGGCCACGAACCTGCCGGGGTGGACACCCATGAGCGACGGCAAGTTCACCACCCTCGGTGAGTTCCCCGCGTTCCAGCTCGGCGGCACCTGGGTCCAGGACGGGGTCACCAAGATCGCCGCCCAGAAGACGGTGGTGTTTCCCGGCAGCGACGGCTCCTGGTACGTGCTGCAGCTCAACGCCGACGGTCTGGAGAATCAGATCGACATCATCGGCCCGGCGACCATAGCCATCGACGACGAGACCACGATCACCCCGCAATAGCTCCATCGCGATTTCGGTGTAGTTGGTCAATCTGGCGTTGACCAACTACACCCGAATCACGTGTTCACGAGCGACGGCACCACGGCTTCGATCAGGTGCGGGCCCGGCGCTGCGAACGCCGCGGTCAGCGCCGCCGCGAGATCCTCGGCGGTACTCACCCGACGGGCGGGCACCCCCATCCCCTCGGCGATCTTCACGAAATCGAGGGTGGGGCTGCCGAGGTCGAGGAGCCGTAGCGCGCTGGGACCCGGTGTTGCGGCGTTTTCCGCGCCGACCCGCTGCAGTTCGATCCGCAGGATGTCGTAGGCCCCGTTGCCGAAGATCACGGTGGTGACGTCCAGGTTCTCCCGCGCCTGCGTCCACAGGGCCGACACCGTGTACATCGCCGAACCGTCCGC
The DNA here is from genome assembly GCF_000612725.1 of Mycolicibacterium austroafricanum. Classification (GTDB taxonomy): domain Bacteria; phylum Actinomycetota; class Actinomycetes; order Mycobacteriales; family Mycobacteriaceae; genus Mycobacterium; species Mycobacterium austroafricanum. The sequence goes on along the minus strand of NZ_HG964457.1, from coordinate 309,643 downwards.
CTGCAGGGACAGCACCGGGCGGTCGGGCGCGGCCATTGCGGCACCGATCGCGGCCGGCATGCCGTAGCCGATCGCGCCGCCGGTCAGCGTCAGCACGTCGTGGCCGGGTGCGCCCGCCGTCGCGGCGGCCACCCCCACCCCGGCGGTGTTGGATTCGTCGACGACGACGGCACCCTCGGGCAGCAGCGCACCGATCACCGCGGCAGCCGAGAAAGCGGTGAGCTCTCCCGTCGGCAGGTCGGGCCGCATCAGCGGCGCGACCGACGCGGTGGTTCCGGGCGCGACGTCGTCGGCCAGTTGTTCCAGTGCCGCTGCAGCCCCCGAATGTCCCGCCAGCACATGCACTTCGCAGCCCTGCGGCACCAGATCACTGGGCCGTCCCGGGTAGGCGAAGAACGACACCGGAGACGCCGCACCGGCCAGGATCAGATGCTCGGCGCCGACGAGTTGGGCTTCGGCGCCTTCCGCGAAGTACGCGAGCCGTTCGACCGCGGGCACCCCGGCCCCGCGCTGCAGCCGCGCCGGAAACGTCTCGCACAGCACCTTCGCGCCGGTGCGCTCGGCGATCCGGACCGCGGCGGACAGCCCGGGAGCCAGGGTCGCGTCCCCGCCGACCAGCAGCACGGTGGGCACCCCGGAGTTCAGCGCGTCCGCCGCTTCGCGCACCGCGTCGTCGTCGATGCCGGGCGCGGGATATCCGGCCGGTAGCGGCTCGGTGGGCTCGCCGTCGTTCCACGACACGTCGGCGGGCACGATCATCGTCGACACCACCCCGGCGCGACTGGCCGCCACCGCATCGACCGCATCGGCGGCGATGTCACCGACGTCCAGGGTGCGGCGCACCCAACCCGACACGGTGTGCGCCAGCGCGTCGATGTCGGATTCCAGTGGGGCGTCGTACTTCTTGTGGTAGGTCGCGTGATCGCCGACGACCACGACCATCGGCACATGCGCCCGGCGCGCGTTGTGCAGGTTGGCCAGCCCGTTCCCCAGGCCGGGCCCGAGGTGCAGGAGCACCGCCGCGGGCTTGCCGGACATGCGCGCGTATCCGTCCGCGGCGCCGGTGGCCACGCCTTCGAACAGGGTCAGCACACCGCGCATCCCGGGCACCGTGTCCAGTGCGGCCACGAAGTGCATCTCGGAGGTGCCGGGGTTGGCGAAGCACACGTCGACCCCCTGGTCGACGAGCGTGGTGAGCAGGGAGCGGGCGCCATTCACACCTGTTGTTATACGCCCGCTGTTGTCAAACGCCCGCTCAGTTGTCGCGAATAGCGTCCAACCGCCTGGTGGCTTCCTCGAATCCGCTCACCAGCTCGGCGATGATGTCGGCAACCGGGCGGATCTCGTTCATCCGGCCCACGATCTGACCCACCGGCATCGCGACGGCAGTCGGATCGCTGTTCTCGCTCATCCGCTGATGGGCCTCGCTGACCAGGATGTTCTGCAGCGGCATCGGCAGCGGCTCGGGAGCGCCGTCGGCGTCCCACGCGTCGGTCCAGCGGCTCTTGAGCAGCCGCGCCGGCTTGCCGGTGTAGATGCGGCGGCGCACCGTGTCCGCGGACGTGGCGTTGAGCATGGCCTCCTGGACCACCGACCGGCCTGACGGCAGGCGCACACCCAGGTCGTACTCGGCCGAGGTCAGGAATGCCGAACCCATCCACACGCCTTGCGCGCCAAGGGCGAGCGCGGCGGCCACCTGCCGTCCGGTGCCGATACCGCCGGCGGCGAGCACCGGGGCCCTGCCCTCGATGGCATCGACGATCTCGGGCCACAGCACCATCGAGCCGATCTCACCGGTGTGCCCACCGGCCTCGTGCCCCTGCGCAACGACGATGTCTACACCGTTGTCCACATGGCGCAGCGCGTGTTTGGCGGATCCGGCCAGCGCCGCCACCGGGACACCGGCCTGGTGCGCCTGGTCGATGACGTCCTTGGGCGGTGAGCCCAGCGCATTGGCGATCAGCTTGATCGGGTGCTTGAGCGCCACCTCGACGTGGCTGCGCGCCACCGAATGCAGCCATCCCAGAACGCCTTCGGAGCGCTCTTCATCGGCGGGCAGCGGCGGCACCCCGAGGTCGGCGAGCGTCTTGTCGACGAACTCGCGATGCTCGGCCGGGATGAGTTTGTTGATGTCGACCGAGGTGCCCTCGGTCGGGACCTTGGCCGGCATCACGATGTCGACGCCGTACGGTTTGCCGTCGGTATTGGCGTCCATCCACTGCAGGACGTTCTCCAGGTCGTCGGCGTCGTTGAACCGCACGCACCCCAGCACGCCGAGACCGCCGGCCTTGCTCACCGCCGCGGCGACCTTCTCCGACGGGGTGAAGACGAACAGCGGATACTCGATCCCGAAGCGATCGCAGAGTTCGGTCTTCATCTATTTGGCTCCCACATGGTTGGCGTGCACGTCGTCAGCCGGGCGTTCCTCGGTGACGTCCTTGGCCCACCGGTAGTCGGGCTTGCCCGCCGGCGAGCGCTTCACCTCGTCGACGAGCCAAAGGCTGCGCGGCACTTTGTATCCCGCGATCTGGGTACGCACGAACGCGTCCAGGTCGGCCAGCGCGGGGCGGGTGCCTTCCCGGGGCTGCACCACGGCGGCGACGTGCTGGCCGAAGCGCGGGTCGGGCACACCGACCACCAGCGCGTCGAACACGTCCGGATGCCCCTTGAGTGCGGCCTCCACCTCTTCGGGGTAGATCTTCTCGCCGCCGCTGTTGATCGACACCGAGCCGCGGCCCAGCATCGTCACGGAACCGTCGGCCTCGACCGTGGCGTAATCGCCCGGAATCGCGTACCGCACACCGTTGATCGTCTTGAAGGTCTCGGCGGTCTTCTTCTCGTCCTTGAAATAGCCGACCGGGATGTGGCCGCGCTTGGCGATGATGCCGCGCACCCCCGAACCCGGCGTCACCGGGTTGCCGTCCTCGTCGAGCACGACGGTGTTCTTGTCGATGGTGACCCGCGGGCCGCCGGTGTGCGACTCCCCCTTCGCCACGATGCTGGTGCCGCCGAAGCCGGTCTCCGAGGACCCGATCGAGTCGGTGATGATCCGGTTGGGCAGCAGCTCGAGGAACTTCTCCTTGAGGCTGGTCGAGAACAGCGCGGCAGTGCTGGCGAGCAGGAACAGCGAGCTCAGGTCGTATTGGTCGCCGGCGTCCTGGGCGGCCAGCAGCGCGTCCAGCAGCGGTCGCGCCATCGCGTCACCGGTGAAGAACAGCAGGTTCACCTTGTGCTCGTGGATGGTGCGCCACACCGCCTCGGCGTCGAATTCCGGTGTCAGCACCGTGGTCTGGCCCGAGAACAGGGCCATCCAGGTGGCCGACTGGGTGGCGCCGTGGATCATCGGCGGGATCGGGTAGCGCACCATCGGCCCGCTCTCGACGGCCTGCTTGGCCAGGCCGTACTCGTCGGCGATCGGCTCGCCGGTCGCAAAGTCCGTGCCGCCGAACAGAACCCGGTAGATGTCCTCGTGGCGCCACATCACGCCCTTCGGGAAACCGGTGGTGCCGCCGGTGTAGAGCAGGTAGATGTCGTCTTCGCTGCGCGGGCCGAAGTCCCGTTCCGGGGAGCCCTGCGCCAGCGCGGAGTAGAACTCGACGCCACCGTAGCGCTGGTAGTCCTCATCCGTGCCGTCCTCAACGACCAGGATGGTCTTCACGTTCGGGGTCTCGGGCAGCACGTTGGCCACCCGGTCGGCGTAGCGGCGCTCGTGTACCAGCGCGACCATGTCCGAGTTCTCGAACAGGTACTTCAGCTCGCCCTCGACGTAGCGGAAGTTGACGTTGACCAGGATCGCGCCCGCCTTGACGATGCCGAGCATCGCGATGACGATCTCGATGCGGTTGCGGCAGTACAGGCCGACCTTGTCGTCCTTCTTGACGCCCTGGTCGATCAGGTAGTGCGCCAGCCGGTTGGACTTCTCCTCCAACTCGGCGTAAGTCAGTTGTTCGTCGCCCGAGATCAGCGCTACACGGTCAGGCACAGCGTCGATGGCGTGCTCGGCAAGATCGGCAATGTTCAGAGCCACGGCTCTAAACTAGAACGTGTTACATTTCGAGACAAGTCTGTGGCAACGACGCTGGAAGGCGGACATCCGTGAGCGACCCTCAAAAAGGCCCCGACGCCCTCGTTGAGCAGCGCGGACACACCTTGATCGTGACGCTGAACCGACCGGAGGCGCGCAACGCGCTTTCCACTGAGATGCTCTCGATCATGGTCGACGCCTGGAACCGTGTCGACGAGGACCCCGAGATCCGGACATGCATCCTGACCGGGGCCGGCGGTTACTTCTGCGCGGGCATGGACCTCAAGGCCGCCTCGAAGAAGCCCCCGGGCGATTCGTTCGCCGACGGCAGCTACGACCCGTCAAAGATCGAGGGTCTTCTCAAGGGCCGCCGGCTGAAGAAGCCGCTGATCGCCGCGGTCGAGGGCCCCGCCATCGCGGGCGGCACCGAGATCCTGCAGGGCACCGACATCCGGGTCGCCGGCGAGAGCGCGAAGTTCGGCATCTCCGAGGCGAAGTGGAGCCTGTACCCGATGGGCGGCTCCGCCGTGCGGCTGCCGCGCCAGATCCCGTACACGATCGCGTGCGATCTGCTGCTGACCGGCCGGCACATCACCGCTGCCGAGGCGCTGCAGTACGGGCTGATCGGCCATGTGGTTCCCGACGGCACCGCGCTGGACAAGGCGCTGGAGATCGCCGAGGTGATCAACAACAACGGCCCGCTGGCGGTGCAGGCGATCCTGAAGACCATCCGCGAGACCGAGGGCATGCACGAGGAAGAGGCGTTCAAGCCCGACACCGCCAACGGCATCCCGGTGTTCTTGAGCGAGGACGCCAAGGAGGGACCGCGGGCGTTCAAGGAGAAGCGCGCCCCCAACTTCCAGATGAAGTAGTCACTTCGCCGAAATTGCATTCCAGCAGGACTTTTGCGAGTGCGGGCCTGCTGGAATGCAATTTCGGCGTTAGGCCCCCACCGGCGCGGTTGGGGTGAAGACCACCGGCATGGATTCCAGGCCGCTGACGAAGTTCGCAGGCCGCAGCGGCAGCATGCTCTCGTCGGCAAGCCGCAGATCGGGCAGGCGCTGCAGAATCTTGGTGAGCATCAGCCGCAGCTCGAGGCGGGCCAGCTGGTTACCCAGGCAGAAGTGCGTGCCGAACCCGAAGGCCATGTGACTGTTGGGGTTTCGGTGGATGTCGAACTCGTCGGGGTTCTCGAAGACCGCTTCGTCGAAGTTCGCGGACTCGAACATCAACATGATCTTCTCGCCGGCTTTCAGCGACGTGCCGTGGAATTCGGTGTCCGCGGTCAACGTGCGGCACATGTTCTTCACCGGAGAGGTCCAGCGCAGCATCTCCTCGATGGCGCCGGGGAGCAGTTCGGGGTCCGCCACCGCTTGCCGCCACTGATCCTGGTGTCGCAGCAGCTGTTCGGTCCCGCCCGACAGCGTGTGCCGGGTGGTCTCGTCGCCGCCGATCAGGATCAGCAGTGTCTCGAAGACGATCTCGTCGTCGGACATCCGCTGTCCCTCGACCTCGGCGTTGACCAGGACCGAGAACAGATCGTCGCGGGGGTTGGCCCGACGGTCGGCGATCACCTCCGTGGTGAACGCGGTGTAGGCGGCGAAGGTGTCCATCAACTTCTGGATGGTCTGCTCGTCGACCGTCGAGGACAGCCCACACACCAGGTCGTCGGACCATTTGAGCAGCATGTCTCGCTCGTCGGGCAGCACACCGAGCATGTCACCGATGACCGCCATCGGCAGCGGGGCGGCGATGTCGCGGACGAAGTCACACTCGCCGCGCTCGCACACCGCGTCGATCAGCGTGTCGCACAGGTTCTCGATCGAGGGCACCTTGTCCATCACGCGCTTGCGGGTGAAACCCGAGTTGACCAGCTTGCGACGGAGCAGGTGCGCGGGATCGTCCATGTCGATCATGTACGGCATGCCGGGCTGATCAGGCCGGATTCCGCCGGTGCTGGAGAACAGTTCCGGATTGCGTTCGGCGTCCAGCACGGCCTGATAGGTGGTGGCCGCGGCCAGCCCGTTGCGATCGCGGAACACCGGCTGGTTGGCCCGCATCCACTTGTACGCCTCGCGGGCGGCGCGGCCGTCGGCGTAGAAGTTGCCGTCGGCCAGATCGACGTCGAGGGCCGGAAGCGTGGATGTCATGCCTCTCCTACTGTTCGGGAGTCGGCGAACGTCATGTCGACGTTGGCGGCCGAACTCGACACCAGTGCACGTTTGGGCAAGCCTAGAGCGGAAAGTTCTGCGGCATAGGGATGTTCGCCAAGTCGGAGTGACACACCCCCCGGCCGGTAGCGCACGCCCGACAGCACCATCCGGCCCTCGGTCTCGCGGGTGACGCCGTCGAGGTGCGAGTACGTCGAATGCACCTGCGGTTTGGACGCGAAGGCCGCGGGGACCGGGATGCCGGGCGCGAAGTCCATGCTCACCGCGTGCAGACCGTCGATGCTGACGTCGAAGCCGAAATGGCGTCCGTTGCGGATGGTGAAGTCGGCCATCACCTTCGGGTAACCCCAGATGGTGCGGCCGGCTTCGAGCGTGAACGACTGATCGACCGGCAGGTGATGGACGAACGCCCCCGCCGACTGCAGAGCCTTCATGCCGGTGGCGTTCGATCCGGGCGGGTTCACCATCACGTTGGTGCCGTACTCGTAGTACTGGCCGAGATCGGTGTCCTCGTAGCGCATCAGCATCAGCACCACCATCGCCTTGCGGTGGCCCCGGCCGAACCGGCACACCCGGAGGCCGCTGTAGTCGATCATGCGCTGGGCCGCGTCGGCGTCGACGACGAACATCGCGGTGTGCTGGTGGGCGGTGCGCACCCGCACCGGCATCGTCAGGACGGTGCCGGCGATGGTGTGCTGAGACGTTACTTGGGTCACACCGCCAATCTAGAACGCGTACTAGACACTCAGCAAGGAAGTGTCTAGTCGCAGGTTCAGACCAGGGCCGCCAGATCCCGGATCTGCTCGGGCGACCGTGCGCCGACCACCATCATCGTGACACCGGCGGCCTCCCAGGCCTTGATCTGCTCCTGCACATAACCGAGGTCGCCCACGATCGCGGAGTCGTCCACCAACTCGTCGGGGATGACCTTGGCCGCCTCGTCCTTGCGGCCACTGCGGAACAATTTCGTCACGTCGTCGACCACCTCGGCGTAGCCCATCCGGCGGTACACGTCGGCGTGGAAGTTGGTGTCCTCGGCACCCATGCCGCCCATGTAGAGCGCCAGGTGCGGCTTCATCAGCTCCATCATCTCGGCACGGTCGTCGGTGACGACGACCTGCGCCGTCGCGCAGATCTCGAACGTCTCCCGGGTGTGCCGGGCGCCGGGACGGGCGAATCCCTCGTCGAGCCACTCGTTGTACATCGCCGCGATGCGCGGCGAGTAGAAGATCGGCAGCCATCCGTCGCAGATCTCGGCAGCCAACGCGACGTTCTTGGGACCCTCGGCGCCGAGCATCACCGGGATGTCCGCCCGCAGCGGATGCGTGATCGGCTTGAGGTTCTTGCCGAGGCCGGTGGTGCCCTCACCGGTCAACGGCAACGGATAGTGCGGCCCGTCGCTGTGCACCGGGGCCTCGCGGGCCCACACCTGGCGCAGGATGTCGATGTACTCGCGGGTGCGGGCCAGAGGCTTGGGGAACTTCGCGCCGTACCAGCCCTCGACCACCTGCGGGCCGGAGACGCCGAGACCCAGGATGTGCCGTCCGCCCGACAGATGGTCCAGCGTCAGCGCCGCCATCGCGCACGCGGTCGGGGTACGTGCCGACAGCTGGATCACCGACGTGCCCAGCCGCATCCGCGTGGTCTCGCGTCCCCACCACGCCAACGGGGTGTAGGCGTCCGAGCCCCACGCCTCCGCGGTGAACACCGTGTCGAAGCCCACCTCCTCGGCGGTGGCGACGAGCTCGGCGTGGTTGGTCGGCGCCTGCGCCCCCCAATAACCGAGTTGCAGACCTAGCTTCATTCCCGCCACCCCTCCCGCTGCTTCACGGCACCCGTCCTTCCGGGCCGCCAGGCCCGCTCCTTGAAACCATTCCTAGAACCTGTTCTACTCGATGCCGTGACCACCAGCCAAAGCAGCCCGGTGCAGATCGATCCCCATGAGCCGCCGCTTTCCGCGCCGCTGAAGCTCGCATTCGACTACACCCGTTCAGTAGGACCGCTCCTCGGTGAGTTCTTCACCGCCCTGAGGGAGCGGCGCATCGTCGGAGTTCGTGGATCGGACGGCAAGGTACATGTCCCGCCCGCCGAGTACGACCCCGTCACCTGGGAGCAACTGAGCGAGATCGTACCGGTGGCCAGTGTCGGCACCGTGCAGTCGTGGACGTGGCAACCCGAACCGCTCGAGGGACAGCCGCTGGACCGTCCGTTCGCCTGGGCGCTGATCAAGCTCGACGGCGCAGACACCCCGCTGCTGCACGCGGTCGACGCCGGCTCGTCGGACGCCATCAGCACCGGCACGAGGGTGCACGCGCACTGGGTGGACGAACCCGTCGGCGCGGTCACCGACATCGCCTATTTCGCCCTCGGCGACCAGCCCGAGGATGTCCCTCCGGCGCCCGAAGGCCTCGATCCGGTGACGATGATCGTGGTGCCCACGTCGATCGAGATCCAGCACACCGCATCACGTCCGGAGAGCGCGTTCCTGCGCGCACTGGAGCAGGGCAAGCTGCTCGGCAACCGCACGGGCGCCGACGGAAAGGTGTACTTCCCTGCCCGCGAGGCGGATCCGGCCACGGGTGTGCAGCTCGACGAGTACGTCGAGCTGTCCGACAAGGGCACCGTCACAACCTTCGCGATCATCAACATCCCGTTCGCCGGGCAGCGCATCAAGCCGCCCTACGTCGCGGCGTACGTGCTGCTCGACGGCGCCGACATCCCGGTGCTGCACCTGGTGTCCGACATCGACGCCGACAAGGTCCGGATGGGCATGCGTGTGCAGGCGGTGTGGAAGCCCGAGGACCAGTGGGGTCTGGGCATCGACAACATCGAGTACTTCCGGCCGACGGGCGAACCCGACGCCGACTACGACACCTACAAGCATCACCTCTGACAAGGGATTTCAATGAATGATGTTGCAGTAGTCGGGTTCGCGCACGCACCGCACGTGCGCCGCACCGACGGCACCACCAACGGCGTCGAAATGTTGATGCCGTGCTTCGCCTCCATCTACGCCGACCTCGGCATCACCATGTCCGACATCGGGTTCTGGTGCTCCGGTTCCTCCGATTACCTTGCCGGCCGGGCGTTCTCGTTCATCTCCGCGATCGACTCGATCGGCGCGGTGCCGCCGATCAACGAGTCGCACGTCGAGATGGACGCGGCGTGGGCGCTGTACGAGGCCTACATCAAGATCCTCACCGGCGAGGTGGAGACCGCGCTGGTGTACGGATTCGGCAAGTCCTCGGCCGGCACCCTGCGCCGGGTCCTGGCACTGCAGACCGATCCGTACACCGTGGCGCCGCTGTGGCCGGATTCGGTGAGCATGGCCGGCCTGCAGGCCCGGTTCGGGCTGGACACCGGCAAGTGGACCGCCGAGCAGATGGCTCAGGTCGCGCTCGACGCGCAGGCCGCCGCACCGCGAGTGGATTCCCTGGAGCCGGGCAACAGCATCGAGGAACTGCTGGAGCGCCCGTACTTCGCAGATCCGCTGCGCCGCCACGACATCGCGCCGATCACCGACGGCGCGTCGGCGATCGTGCTGGCATCCGGCGACCGCGCCCGCGAGATGCGGGAGCGCCCGGCCTGGATCACCGGGTTCGAGCACCGCATCGAGACCCCGGTGCTGGGGGCCCGCGATCTGACGACGTCGCCGTCCACGGCGGCGTCCGCGCAGGCGGCCACCGGCGGGGACACCGCCTCGATCGAGATCGCCGAGCTGTATGCACCGTTCAGCCATCAGCAGCTGATCCTCAAGGAGGCCATCGGGCTGCCCGACAGCACGAGGATCAACCCGTCCGGCGGGGCGCTGGCGGCCAACCCGATGTTCTCGGCGGGCCTGGAACGCATCGGATTCGCGGCCAGGCACATCTTCGACGGCAACGCCTCGCGCGTGCTGGCCCACGCGACGAGCGGGCCTGCGCTGCAACAGAATCTGGTCGCGGTTTTGGAGGGACAGTCCTGATGGCATCCAAGAAGCTGGCCGCAGTGCTGGGCACCGGACAGACGAAGTACGTCGCCAAGCGCAAGGACGTGTCGATGAACGGCCTCGTGCGCGAGGCGATCGACCGGGCCCTCGAGGACGCCGGCGTCACGCTCGCCGACATCGACGCCGTCGTCGTCGGCAAGGCGCCGGACTTCTTCGAGGGCGTGATGATGCCCGAGCTGTTCATGGCCGACGCGACCGGCGCCACCGGCAAGCCGCTGATCCGAGTCCACACGGCGGGCTCGGTAGGCGGGTCGACCGCGATCGTGGCCGCCAGCCTGGTGCAGTCCGGCAAGTACCGGCGCGTGCTGACGATGGCGTGGGAGAAGCAGTCCGAGTCCAATGCCATGTGGGCGCTGAGCATTCCGGTGCCGTTCACCAAGCCCGTCGGGGCGGGCGCGGGCGGCTACTTCGCCCCGCACGTGCGCGCCTACATCCGCCGCTCGGGGGCGCCGACCCACATCGGCGCGATGGTGGCCGTCAAGGACCGCCTCAACGGCGCCAAGAACCCGCTCGCCCACCTGCACCAGCCCGACATCACGCTGGAGAAGGTGATGGAGTCGCCGATGCTGTGGGACCCCATCCGCTACGACGAGACGTGCCCGTCCTCGGACGGCGCCGCGGCGATGGTGATCGGCGACGAGGCCAGCGCGGATGCCCGTGTCGCCGAAGGACATCCGGTGGCATGGATCCACGCCACCGCGCTGCGCACCGAACCGCTCGCCTACGCCGGCCGTGACCAGGTCAACCCGCAGGCCAGCCGCGACGCCGCGGCGGCGCTGTGGAAGTCGGCCGGGATCACCAGCCCCATCGACGAGATCGACGTGGCCGAGGTGTACGTGCCGTTCTCGTGGTACGAGCCGATGTGGTTGGAAAGCCTCGGGTTTGCGCCCGAGGGCGGGGGCTGGAAGCTCACCGAGGCGGGTGAGACCGCGATCGGCGGCCGCATTCCCTTCAATCCGTCGGGTGGCGTGCTGTCGTCCAACCCGATCGGCGCCTCCGGGATGATCCGCTTCGCCGAGTCCGCTATCCAGGTCATGGGCAAGGCAGGCGAGCACCAGGTCCCCGGGGCTCGAAAGGCTCTGGGCCACGCGTACGGCGGCGGGGCGCAGTACTTCTCGATGTGGGTGGTCAGCGCAGACAAGCCCGCGTGACCTGTTCGGCGCTAGTGCCGGCAGCCGCTCCACACCGTGTCGACGAGCCGATCCACCGCCTCGGCGGCCAATGGCGGCATCCCCAGCACCAACCGGTAGTACGGCGGGGACACCAACGCGTCGACGGCCACCTCGATGTCGACGTCGCCCGGTAGTTCCCCGCGATCGACGGCCTCGCGCAATGTCACGGCCACCGCTGCCCGGCGCGGGGCGATCCACTGGTCGAGGACGGCCCGCTCGATCGCCGGATCCGACGTCGACGCGGCGATGACATTGCGCAGCAGTGGCCCCACCGCGGGATCGGCCAGGATCGCGTTCAGCGAGCTGACATGGTGCACGAGAGCCTGCACCGAGGTACTGCCCGACGGACGCGTGATGGACGCGCGGACCGCGTCGAGCAGACCTTCCAGCACGATCGAGGCCGCCGACGGCCACCACTTGTAGATCGTGGTGCGGCTGACGTGCGCGCGTTTGGCGATCGCCTCGACCGTCGCGGCGGCGGGTCCACCTTCGAGAGCCAGTTCGGCGGCGGCGGTCAGCACGGCGCTGCGGGCGGCCTCGCTGCGTGGGCGGCCGCGGCGGGCCGCCGATCCAGCTTCCACCACCGGCTCAGCTTATTGCGGCCGTCCGCCGGGATCCCAGCACCGCGACGAGCAGACACACCGCCGCGGCGAACGCCCCGAAGCCGAACATCGCCGGATAGCTGAACGATCGCACCGCGAACGCCAGCACCGCAGGCACCGCGAAGCCCAGGTAGCTGAGGCTGTAGAACACCGCGGTCAGACCGGCGAGGTCGTCGGGGCCGGCGATGCGCTGGATCTCCTGCAGGCCCGCCAACAGCGCCATCCCGTAGCCGGCACCGAGCACCGCCGCCGCCACCAGTGCCGCCCACACCGTCAACACCGCCGCCGCCCAGCCGGCCAGCAGCATCCCGACGACCAGCAGCCCCAGCGCGGTGACCACTCCGCGGCGCCCACCGGCGCCCAGGTGGCGGCCCAACTGCTGGACGGTGAACCCGACGCCGAGCGCGACGAGGCACATCAGCGCCGAGAACGCGATGGGCGCCGACGACACCCGCCCGGCCATCAATGCGGGCAGCACCGCATAGGCCGTCGCTCCCGCGCCGAACACCCACGGAGCGACGGGGACGACCACGAAGAGGAAGCGGCGGTGCGACGCACCCGGAACCGCGAGGTCCGTCCACCACGGTCGGCCCGAGTCGTGGCGGGTGCGTGTCTCGGGCGCGGCGCGCATAAGCGCCGCCGCGGCGAGCGCCATCGCGATGTTGACCGCGTAGGGAAGAACCGTCGGCGCCGGACCCCATTCGGCGAGCACACCTGCGGTGCCGGCGCCCAGCCCGAACCCGGCGGTCAGACTCATCGCGGCGCGACGGGCGCCCGCGTCACCGTCCTCCCAGGGCGGGCTGGACAGCTCCTTGATCCAACTGCCGCCGACGGCCATCGCGAGGCCGAGGGCGACGCCGCTGAACACCCGTCCGACTCCCAGCGCCGGCGCCGACTGCGCGCCGAGCGCCAGGATCGCCGACCCGACGGCGGCGAGCACCGGCGCGGGCAACATCAGCGGCCGGCGACCGAAGCGGTCGGACAGCGGCCCACCGATGAGCAGCGCAGGCACGATGCCGAGCACGTAGGCGAACAACAGCAGATCGACGGTCAGCGCGGAGAAGCCGTCCTGGGTCCGATACATCACCAGCAGCGGGGTGAACTCGTTTCCGCCCCACGCGATGGCGAAGGTCGCCGCGGCAACCGCGAGCCAACGGCGGGCGCTGCGACCACTCGGGCGGGTGGTCGCCGCCGCGACCGCGACGACCGTCACCGGACCGACCTCAAAATACTGGACATTGTGTCCACTATATAGGCGCCAACAAGTGGGTATCCCCGCCACAGAGGTGGCGAAGGCAACATTTCGCGCAGGTGAGCGGCGACGGATTGCCCGGCGGGAGGCAAAACTGTAACGTGTTCTAGTTAGAAGCCGAGATTGGGGAGGCCCAGAGGTGAGCACCGAGGCATCTGCGGGAACCGCACATATTCGCGAGATCGACACCGGAGCGCTGCCCGACCGGTACGCCAGGGGTTGGCACTGCCTGGGTCCGGTGAAGAACTTCCTGGACGGGAAACCGCACGGCATCGAGATCTTCGGCACCATGCTGGTGGTCTTCGCCGACTCGCAGGGTGAGCTCAACGTTCTCGACGGCTACTGCAGGCACATGGGCGGCAACCTGGCCCAGGGCGAGATCAAGGGCGACGAGGTCGCCTGCCCGTTCCACGACTGGCGCTGGGGCGGCGACGGCAAGTGCAAGCTGGTCCCCTACGCAAAGCGCACTCCGCGCCTGGCCCGCACACGGGCCTGGCACACCGACGTGCGCGGCGGCCTGCTGTTCGTGTGGCACGACCACGAGGGCAATCCACCCCAGCCGGAGGTCCGCATCCCGGAGATCCCGGAGTGGTCCAGCGGTGAGTGGACCGACTGGAAGTGGAACACGCTGCTCATCGAGGGCTCCAACTGCCGCGAGATCATCGACAACGTCACCGACATGGCGCACTTCTTCTACATCCACTTCGGGCTGCCGACCTACTTCAAGAACGTCTTCGAAGGTCACATCGCCAGCCAGTACCTGCACAACGTGGGCCGGCCCGACGTCAACGACATGGGCACCGCCTACGGGGAAGCCTCCCTGGACTCCGAGGCCAGCTACTTCGGGCCGTCGTTCATGATCAACTGGCTGCACAACAAGTACGGCGACTTCAAGGCCGAATCGATCCTGATCAACTGCCACTACCCGGTGACCCAGGATTCCTTCGTGCTGCAGTGGGGCGTCATCGTGGAGAAGCCCAAGGGCCTCGACGACGGCACCACCCAGAAGCTGGCCGACGCGTTCACCGACGGCGTGAGCAAAGGCTTCATGCAGGACGTCGAGATCTGGAAGCACAAGACCCGCATCGACAATCCGCTGCTGGTGGAGGAAGACGGCGCGGTCTACCAGATGCGGCGCTGGTATCAGCAGTTCTACGTCGATGTCGCCGACGTGACGCCCGAGATGACCGACCGGTTCGAGATGGAAGTCGACACCACGGCTGCGGTGCAGAAGTGGAACGTCGAGGTCGAGGAGAACCTGAAGGCCAGGGAAACCGAGACGCAGTCGACATGAGCCGGCCAGCGAGAAGCGGAGCGGATCGCGCATGAGCGACGCACCGGATGTGGACCGCCTCGCCAAGTCGATGCTGCTACTGCACGGGCACGACGACGAGGAGCACGAACACGGCCACACTCCGGCGGGCGACGGGCCCGGATCATGGCGCAAGGCCCCGGATTTCGCGTCCGACCCGGATCGGGCGGCGGCCGTGCGGGAGGGCACGCGGCGGGACCGCGAGCGCTATCTGACGGCCGGGCTGGCATCGGTGGATTGCCGCTTCTGCCACGTGTCGGTGCAGGTCAAGAAGCTCGGACCGGCGCACACATCGGTGCAGTGGACCAGCGACGCGACCCAACGGTGCGCCCACTTCGCCGAGATCCGGGAAGTCGGCGGCGACCCCGCCCGCGAACGCTCGTGCCCGCGCCTGACCGACAGCATCAGACATGCGGTCGCCGAGGGTTGCCTGGAGGAGTACTCCAGCGCGCCGTCGCCGGGCGACGGTTAGAGACCACGACGGCCGAGCCGTCTAGAGGCCACGACGGCGAGCCGTCTAGAGTCCACGACGGCGAGCCGTCTAGAGTCCCTTGAAGCGCTCCTTGACCTGTTCGTCGGTCAGGCCGTAATCGCTCAGCGAATAGGTGTGCTTCGGGGCACGGGGACCCTTCTTGCTCTCCTCGTGGGTCGCGGTCATCGCCGCGCGCGCGGCATCAGGGAAGTCGATACCGAAAGAGCGGTAGATGTCCCCGACCGCACCGATCGGATCCTTGATCAGCGCGAAGTAGTCCAGGTCGTAGAACTGGGCCGGATCATGTTTGGCGCGTTCGGCATTGAACAGTTCGAGCCCACGCGACCAGGTCTCCATCGAGTCGGCGCCGATGACGTCGCCGACGAACGTGTTCGACCAGCCCTCGGTGGTGTGCTGGGCCAGTGAGCACATCGAGGCCATGATGGTCTCGGCCGGCCGGTGGCACTGCACCACCAGGGCGTCCGGGTAGGTCGCCATCAGCGCGTCCAGCGCGAACAGGTGGCTGGGATTCTTGAGCACCCAACGCTTCTCGCGGTCGTTGAGCCCGATCAGCTGCAGGTTGCGCCGGTGCCGCTGATACGACTTCGTCCAGTCCTGGCGCGCCAGCCATTGCGAGTACGTGGGCACATGGGCCAGCGTCTCGTAGGACACCGAGTGCAGCGACTGCCGCAGCAGCTGCCAGCACTCCTCCACCTCGTCTGCCGTCATGAAATGCAGACCGGTGTAATCCGGGTTCTCCTCGTGGGCCTTGGTGAACTGCGCGTCGAGTGCCTGGAAAACCGGGTTCTGCGACCAGGTTTCGCGTGGCGGGCGGGGCTGCGGGAACTCCGCCAACCACAGCTCAAGACCCTGATGGCGGGGGTCGGCGGCCAGCAGGCGGTGTACGGCCGTCGTCCCGGTGCGTGGCAGCCCGGTGACGAAGATCGGCCGCTCGATCGCCACGTCGGCGTGTTCGGGGTACTGCTTGAACGCCGCCTCGGAGACCAACCGGGCGACCAGTGCGTTGCGGACGAAGAACCTCTGCATCTTGCTGCCGAGCTCGGTCAGATCGGCATCACGCCGGTAGGACTCGAGAAGGACGCCGAGCGCCTCACGGTAGTTGTCGTCGTCAGAGCCGAAATCATCGAGGCCGCAGGCCTTCACGGCCGAGGCGTGCAGGTCCTCGACGGTGCCGACGTCGGTGCGGGGGGTCACGCCTTGAACTCCCCGCAGTTGACGTCGAGGGCCTGGCCGGTGATTCCGCTTGACAGATCGCTGGCCATGAACAGGATGGCCGAGGCCACCTCGTCCTCGGTGGGCAGCCGCTTGAGGTCCGACGCCGCCGCGGTGGCCTTGTAGATCTCCTCGACGGTGGTGCCGTACTTACCGGCCTGGTGGGTGAAGTAGGACTCCAGTGTTCCGCCCCAGATATAGCCGGGCAGCACCGAATTCACCCGGATACCCTGCTCCCCCAACTCGGTGGCAAGCGTCTGCGACATCGCCAGCAGCGCCGACTTGGCCATCTTGTAGGCGCCGTACTTGGCCTGGGAGTGCCGGACCACCATCGAGTTGACGTTCACGACCGCGCCGTTGGCCTCGGCCAGCGCCGGGCTGAAGGCCTGCACCATGCGCAGCGCGCCGAACACCGTCAGCTCGATCGCGTCGCGCATGTGCTCGAACGTGGTGTCGGCGAACGGCTTCATCGACGGCACCCGGAAGGCGTTGTTGATCAACACGTCGACCTTGCCGTACGCCTTGAGCGACTCGTCGACCAGGTTGTTCACCTGCGCCTCGTCGGTGATGTCCGTGCCCACCGACACCGCCCGCCGACCGAGGTCGGTGATCTGCCGGGCGACGTCGTCGAGTCGCTCGACGGTTCGCGCGGCGAGCACCAGGTCGGCGCCTTCCTCGGCGCAGCGCCGTGCCAGTGTGGTGCCGAGCGCCGGCCCGACACCGCTGATGACGACAACTTTGTCCCGCAGAAGCCCGAAGGCCATCTCAACCCACCATTCTTTCGCCGATCTGCTTCTGGCGCAGCGCTATCCGCGCCCGCCAGTCCTGTTCCGAGATCGTGTTGAATTCGTAGTACGGCAGTGCCGCGGCGACCTTGTCGATGTCGACCAGCTCCACGGTCGGCCCGTCGGCGGGCGTCAGCTCACGCGACACCCGCTGCCAGCGGAACTGCAGGAAGCCCTTGCGGTGCCCGAGTGTCTCCACCCAGTTCGTCACGCCGGGATTGCGGTCGGCGACGACGATACGGATCATGCCGTCCGGGTCCGCCTGCGCCTGAGTGCCGTTCAACGACGTCTGGTGGTTGATGTAGTCCAGCGAGATGTACCAGAGGCTGCCCAGCTGGAACCCGAGGTAGGGCGCGTCGGTGACCGGAAGCGTGATGATCAGCGCCTGATCCTCGGCGAGATCGAACTGTCCCGCCGACGAGTACTGGGTGGCCAGCCCGCCGGGGGTGAGCCGGGGCGCCACCATCGAGTTCGGCTGGGTGTCGTTGTAGAACCACTGAGGAAACTGCAACCACGTCTTGACGCGCTGCACCAGCTGCTTCCCGGCGACGGCGTAGCGCTTCTCGATGAGCTCGCGCGTCAGCGGCGGCGGTGCGGTGCCCGCGGTGTCGGTGCGCGCGATCGCGAAGGTGCCGCGCTGGGCGGACCAGTCGTTGTAGACCTCGCGGATGACGAGCTGGGACGGCACCTTGGGGGTGAACCGCCATTCGAAGGTGCCGTCGGCGGCGATGTCGAGCTTGCGGTCGTCGAACGCCGTCTCGCTGTCCGGGACCACCTCGTCGGTGTATTCGCCGCCGAGAAGCTGGAAGCTGACGTCGGTGGTGGTGCCGCGCCTGCCGGTGACCACGTACTCGTGGCCGGGCTGCACACGGGTGCCGAAGTACATGGTGTCGGGGTTGTCGAGACCCATCTTGGTAAACGGGCCGGTGCCGCTGTGCAGGAAGGGGTGGTCGCGGTCGTAGTCGAACGCGACGTGCGTGCACGCCGCGACGCAGCCGGCCAGATACTGCAGCCCCTCGAGCAGGTCCGCCTCGGATTCGATGAACGGGGCGGCGGCGACGAGTTTCTCGGCCTCGGCGATGGCCTCGGCCAGCGGCTGCGTGAACACAGCCCCAAAACTAGAACGCGTTCTATCCGGAGTCAATATATCGACCACACCGTTCCATATATGGAACGGTTGGTAGTCTGCTGCCATGTCCGAACCGCCGGCACCGGGACGCGCCTCACCACCGACTGACCGGGTGGTGCGGGTCCTCGACTTCCTGGCCCGCCACCCGCAGGAGCGCTTCGGGGTGTCCGAGCTGGCCCGCCGGGTCGATCTGACCAAGCCGACCTGTCTGGGCATCGTCACGTCACTGCGCGACGCGGGATACCTGGTGCGCGACCCCGCAGACAAGACCTACCGGCTGGGCCCCTCGTTGATCACTCTGGGACACAAGGCCCAGGAGTCGATGCGGGTCAGCCCGGCTGCGCGCGAACAGTTGCGCCGCCTGTCGACCCGGTTCGGCGCCACCGCCGCGCTGTCTGCCGTGGTCGACGACCGCATCACGCTGCTGGACCTGGTGGCTCCCGTCGGCGCCCGACCCGGCGTCGAGGTGGGTCAGAGCTACCCGTTCGCCCCACCGGTCGGACTGATGTTCGTGCTGTGGGACGACGAAGCCGTGCGCGATTGGCTGGCCATGGAGCCGACGGTGCCGTTGCACCCTTCACGCACCGATCCCGACCGGCTGCACCGGGTGATCCGACGATGTCGCGCCGACGGCTACCTCGTCGAGCGGCTCACCCCCGGGGGCCGCCGGCTGTATTCGCTCATGGCAGGGATGTCGAGCACCCTGCCCGACGAGCTGCGGGCGCTGCTCGGCGAGTTGGTCTCCGACATCGGCGAACGGGTGTACCTGCCCGACGAGAAGCCCGGCCGCAAGCGGCATGACATCAGCGTGATCTCCGCACCCGTCTTCGATCACTATGGCCGCCAGGTGATGGTGGCCTCGATGCACATCGGTAAGGCGTTGACGGACAACGAGATCCGTGAGCGCGCCAAGGCCTTGATCGGCACCGCAGATGCGGTGACGGCACAACTGGGTGGCGCTCGACCGACAAGCTGGCCGCACACAGTCGGGAAAGGGCCAGACCGGGACCACTAGGAATCAGCGACGTCGCCGGAAGGCTCCGGCGACGGTGTTGAGTCTTCGGCCGCCCGCCCAGCTTCTGATGATCCGTCGTCGCCGGCGGTCACCTCGGACTCCTGTTGCGCCGCTTGGGCGTCAGCCTGGTCGTCCGAGATGTCGATCTCGGTCGAATCCAGATCTGTCAGACCAGACTCGGTCAGATCATCAGCCGAGTGCACCGCATCCGACGGGACCTCCTCCTGCAGCGGAGACTCCGATTGCGTTGACGCGTCCTCGGTCTCGGCCTCGTCGAGGCCGGCGACCTCCACGCCTTCAGCGACTTCCGTCGACTCTGCATCGACCACCGTAATCGTTTGGGAGGTGGCGTTTTCGGGTTCCGCCGCCACGACCACAGAATCGTCGGCCGCAGGATCGCCCGCGACCGCTTCCACGGCAGCGAGCGGAGCAGCCGCCAAGGCTCCGAATCCGAAGAGCCTCAGGATCGGATCCACCACCGCGTCGATCGCGGCCCCGACAACGCCACCGACAAACGTCGCCATGAAGAGGAAGCCGCCGGCGATCGGCTTGAGGGGGTCCGGAAGCACCTGCACCAACCAGACAAGGGGCTGCAACAACAGACTTATCAAGCGCGTCGCAATCATCGGGCCACCGACGCTTGCTTCGGTCACTTCCGTGATCTCATCGGTTGACAACGAAGCCAGGACCGGCGGGACGGCGGCGGAGACGTCCGCTGGATCGACGGTAGGCAGCCGTAGGGCCGCGGCGACAACGTCGGCGTCCACACCGACAGCGTCGGGAAGGGATTCGACGAGCCCGCCCAGCGGATCCGCCACGGTCGCCGAACGCGACGCCAACTGGACGACACGAACTTCCGACCGCACGCTTCGTGACTCCATCGATGGGGCCACGCAACCGCACACCAGGACGCCCGCGGTCGCGAACGCGCAGGCGGTTGTCAGTGATTCTCGGTTGAGCGGGCCTGCGTTCAACATGGCGGATTCCTCTCCTGCATGGTCATTCAAGGAATCATTGATCGAACGCCGACCCATGAATGCAGTAGACCGCTACTGCAAAAATCTCAGAGCTGTGGACTCTGCGACTACCGGGCCCGAGAAGCACTCACCGCGCCGGCCGGAGCCGACGCGGTGAGCTCTGATACCGATGATGGTTGTCAACTGATTCAGGCGTCAGTCAGGGCAGCCGAGATCGGTGTCGGTGTCACCTCTACGCCACACTGGTTCTTCAGCGCCGACACCGGCTGGTGGATCGCCTGCAGCTGGTCTTCCACCTGTGGGTTCTGCGCGAAGAACGCCCCGTAGGCGGCCTGGGACTCAGGCTCCGGCTGGGTCGCAATCGCCGACAGCGCCTGGTCGGTCTGCGGATTGGCCGCCAGGTAGGCACCCTCGGATGCCGCGACGGAGCTCACGGTTCCGGCCACATTGCTGGCCGAGCAGTCCGGGGCGGGCTGTGAATTGGCCACCGGCGCGACGATCGCCGCCGAACCGAAGGCAAGCAGGCCACCGGCGAACATGCCGAACAGGCCGCGGCGCACAGTCGTGACGGACGCGTTCATAAGAGATCACTCCTCAGTATTCGGGGATCATCTTCGGGATCTACGACCATTCGGTCGCACCACAGGCCTATCCAGAGGGCGCCGGGGCCAAACACCGGCCCGGTTCGGGCGGGTCCTCGGCGGCCGGATCATCGCAGGTCGGCCCCGATGAACTCCGATCCGGATTTTTCTCTACGAGGTGGCCGCCAACGCGAACGGCAGCACCGCGGGCGCACCCGCGGAGCGCACCACCCGCGCGGCCATCGTCAGCGTCCATCCGGTGTCGGTCATGGCGTCAACCAGCAGCACCGGGCCCCCGGCCGCGCTGATCGCATCGGGATCGGGCGACTCCCAGGCGCCGCGCAACGCGGCGACGCGGTAGGCGGAGTTCGCCGCGGTTACCGGCCGCCGCTCCGGCGTGTAGCGCAGAACACCGAGGTCGGTGAGGCGCCCCAGTTCGGCCAGCCTGCGGGCCAGCGAAGAGGTCAGCAGCGGGTGGGTGTCCGAGTCCAGCGCCATGACCGCGGTCGGCCGTACCTGCCAGTCCCACGCCGCCAGCACCTTGACCGCGGCCTGGACCACGTCGTCGGGCACCTCCGCGTCGTCCTGCTCGAGCAGTGTGCGCAGCCGGGCGCCCCAGCCCAGGTCGGTGAGCCGGCCGATGACACGTCCGGGTGCCGGTCCGTCGGTGATGCGGCCGCTGAGATCGACACCCAGCTTGGCGAGCCCCGACGGCCACTGTTTACGCGGCGAGATCTCCACCCCCGGCCGCATGAGCCGCTGTCGGGAGTCCTCGGCGACCGCCGCGTCGACGTCGGCGGAATAACTCGATCCCGCGCAGTTGTCGCAGCGGCCGCACCGCTCGTCGGCGCCGAGTTCGGGATCGTCGAGCTGACGGCGCAGGAAGGCCATCCGGCAGCCGTCGGTGGACTGGTAGTCGAGCATGGCCTGCTGTTCGCGCCTGCGGGCCTCGTCGAGCGTGCGGTAGCGCTGTTCGTCGTATGCCCAGGGCCGGCCGGTGGCGACCCAGCCGCCCTTGACGCGCCGCACCGCGCCGTCAACGTCGAGCACCTTGAGCACCATCTCCAGCCGTGACCGGTTGAGGTCGACGAGCGGCTCCAGCGCGGCCGTAGACTGCGGGCGGTCGGTTTCGAGTGCTCCAATCACGTTGCGCACCATGGATTCCGACGGAAATGCGACGGACGCGAAGTACCGCCACACCTCCTGATCCTCCCGCCCGGGCAGCAGGATCACCTCCGCGCTGGCCGTGGAGCGTCCCGCACGACCGACCTGCTGGTAGTAGGCGATCGGCGATGAAGGTGCGCCCAGGTGTACCACGAAACCCAGATCGGGCTTGTCGAAGCCCATGCCGAGCGCGGACGTGGCGATGAGCGCCTTGACCCGGTTGTCCAGCAGGTCGGACTCGAGTTGTTCACGTTCGGAAGCCTCGGTGGCCCCGGTGTAGGCGGCGACCTTGTGTCCCTGCTCGGCGAGCAGGGACGCCACGTCGTGCGCCTGCGCCACTGTCAGGGTGTAGACGATGCCGCTGCCCGGCAGCGAATCCAGTTGGGCGACAAGCCACGCCGCACGTTGCGCCGGGTTCCCGGCGTTGACCACCGACAGCCGCAGCGACTCGCGGTCCAGGCCGCCCCGCAGCACCAGCGTGTCGCTTCCGCCGTCCTGATCCTCGCGTCCGAAGTCGCCCACGCCCAACTGCGCGGCGACGTCGGCGACCACCCGGTCGTTGGCGGTGGCGGTGGTGGCCAGCACCGGGACGTCGGCGCCCAGGTCTGCCAGCAGCGTGCGGATGCGCCGGTAGTCGGGCCGGAAATCGTGCCCCCAGTCCGACACACAGTGCGCCTCGTCCACCACCACCAGACCCGCGTCGTGGGCGAGCGACGGCAGCACCTGATCGCGAAAGTCAGGATTGTTCAGCCGCTCCGGGCTCACCAGCAGCACGTCGAGGTCGCCGGAGCGGACCCGGTCATGGATCTCGGCCCAGTCGGTCACGTTGCTGGAGTTGATGGTGGCGGCGTGCACACCGGCCCGGTCGGCGGCAGCGACCTGGTTGCGCATCAACGCCAGCAGCGGCGACACGATGACCGTCGGTCCGTGGCCGGCCGCGCGCAGCAGCTTGGCGGAGATGAAGTACACCGCCGACTTGCCCCACCCGGTGCGTTGCACGACGAGGGCGCGGCGCCGGTGCACGACCAGAGCTTCGATCGCCGTCCACTGGTCATCGCGCAAGACGGCCCCGGGGCCCGCCAGTTGCTCGAGGATCGCCTGCGCGTCAGCTCTCGTCGTCATGCGGCCATCGTGCCCGGCGGGTCCGACGCGTCAGGACTTCGCAGTCTCCTGTTCGCGCTTGATCTCCAGCGCGATGTCGATGAGCTGGTCTTCCTGGCCGCCGATGAGCTTGCGCTGCCCGGCGCGGTGCAGCAGTTGGTGCGCGGGCACCCCGTAGCGCTCGGACTGGCGGATGGCGTGCTTGAGGAAGCTGGAGTACACCCCGGAGTAGCCCATGATCAGCGCATTGCGGTCGAGCAGGCATTCGGCCGGCATCGCAGGCGCCACGACCTCCTCGGCGGCGTCGGCGATGTCGAAGAAATCGATGCCGGTCTTGACGCCGATCTTGTCGAACACCCCGATGAGCGCCTCCACCGGCGCGTTGCCTGCACCGGCGCCGAAGCGGCGGCACGAGCCGTCGATCTGCTTGGCCCCGGCGCGGACGGCCTCGATCGAGTTCGCCACCCCCAGACCCAGGTTCTCGTGGCCATGGAACCCAACTTGAGCATCCGACCCCAACTCGGCGACCAGCGCCGCCACCCGGTCGGCTACGCCCTCCAGGACCAGCGCGCCGGCGGAGTCGACGACGTAGACGCACTGGCAGCCGGCGTCGGCCATGATGCGGGCCTGCTTGGCCAGCTTCTCCGGCGGGATGGTGTGGCTCATCATCAGGAAGCCCACGGTCTCCAGGCCGAGTTCACGGGCCAGGCCGAAGTGCTGGATGGAGACATCGGCCTCGGTGCAGTGGGTGGCGATCCGGCAGATCGACCCGCCGTTGCTCTGAGCTTCCTTGATGTCTTCCTTGGTGCCCACCCCGGGCAGCATCAGAAAGGCGATCTTGGATTCCTTGGCCGTCTCGGCGGCCAGCTTGATCAGCTCCTGCTCGGGGGTCTTGGAGAACCCGTAGTTGAAGCTCGATCCGCCCAGTCCGTCGCCGTGGGTCACCTCGATGACCGGCACCCCCGCCGCGTCCAGCGCGGCGACGATCGCCTGTACCTCGTCCTTGGTGAACTGGTGGCGTTTGTGGTGCGACCCGTCGCGCAGCGAGGTGTCGGTCATCCGGACGTCCCAGATGGGATTGAAGTAGATCTCGTCGGTGCTCATGCCTGTGCTCCTCCAGCGGTAGCGGCGAGAGATTCCTTCGCGATCTCTTCGCCGACCTTCGTCGCTGCCGCGGTCATGATGTCCAGGTTTCCAGCGTACGGCGGCAGATAGTCGCCCGCACCCTCCACTTCGACGAAGACCGTCACGACATGGTTGCCGCCGTTGACCACCGACGGCTCGTCGAACTGCGGCTCGTTGAGCAGCCGGTAACCCGGAACATAGGTCTGCACCTCGGCCACCACGTCCTTGATCGACTGGGTGATCGCGGCATGGTCCGCGTGCTCGGGGATCGCGCAGAAGATGGTGTCGCGCATGATCATCGGCGGCTCGGCCGGGTTCAGGATGATGATCGCCTTGCCCCGCTGGGCGCCACCGATGTTCTGCACCCCGGCGCTGGTGGTCTTGGTGAACTCGTCGATGTTGGCCCGCGTCCCCGGGCCGGCCGACGCCGACGACACCGACGCCACGATCTCGGCGTAGGGCACCTCCACGACGCGCGACACCGCGTACACCATCGGGATCGTGGCCTGGCCGCCACAGGTCACCATGTTGACGTTGGGTGCGTCCAGGTGCGCACGCAGATTGGCCGGCGGGATCACGCCGGGCCCGACCGCGGCCGGGGTGAGGTCGATCGCCCGGATGCCCGCCTCGGCGTAGCGCGGAGCGGCGGCCTTGTGCACATAGGCGCTGGTGGCCTCGAACACCATGTCAGGCAACTCGCTCTGGGCCAACAGCCAGTCCACGCCCTCGTGCGAGGTCTCCAGACCGAGCTTGCGCGCCCGCGCCAACCCCTCGCTCTCGGGATCGATGCCGATCATCCAGCGCGGCTCCAGCCACTCCGAACGCAACAGTTTGTACAGCAGGTCGGTGCTGATGTTGCCCGACCCCACGATCGCCACAGACTTTTTGTCAGCCATACCCGGCTCCTATTCGAAATCCAGTCGTACTGAACCTAACCCGGTGAAGTCGGCCACGAAATGGCTGCCCGCAGGTGCATCTATCGCACGCGTGCACGAGCCCGGCAACACGATGTCGCCGGCCTTGAGCCGGACACCGAAACTCTCCACCTTGCGCGCCAGCCACGCCACCGCGGTCACCGGATTTCCCAGCACCGCATCACTGCGCCCCTCG
This sequence comes from Mycolicibacterium austroafricanum, assembly GCF_000612725.1. Taxonomy (GTDB): domain Bacteria; phylum Actinomycetota; class Actinomycetes; order Mycobacteriales; family Mycobacteriaceae; genus Mycobacterium; species Mycobacterium austroafricanum. Next base: position 284,430 of record NZ_HG964457.1, on the reverse strand, counting down.
GCGACGACCTCTCCGTTGTTGGTCAGTACCGCGTCGATGTTCTTGATATCCACGTCCTTGGGCGACACCCGCGCCTCTCCGAGCACCCAGCCGGCCGAGCTCGCGTTGTCGGCGATGGTGTCGCACAACTTGATCTGCCAGTTGGTGATCCGGGTGTCGATCAGCTCGATGGCAGGCGCGAACGCCGCCGTCGCGGCCAGCACATCGTCCTCGGTGCAGCCGGCGCCGGGCAGATCGTCGGACAGGATGAAGCCCACCTCGACCTCCACCCGCGGATACAGGTAGTTCGCCGATTTGACCGCGACGTTCTCGAAGACCTGCATCTCGTCGAGCAGATGCCCGTAGTCGGGCTCGTCGACGTTCATCATCTTCTGCATAGCCTCCGACGACAGGCCCACCTTGTGCCCGATCACCCGGGCGCCCTCCGCCACCCGCTGACGGATGTTGATCAGCTGGATCTCGTAGGCGTCCACCACGTCGATCCCGGGTTGACCATCGGTCAACGGCGAGATCGGCACCCGACTGCGCTCGGCCTCGGCCAGGTCTGCGGCGAGCTTCTCGCGCACCTCAACGGACAACATAAAGTGAAGTCCCCTCGTTTCTTCGACCGGCACAGTTGTTAGTCGGCCGGGCAATTCTATAACGTGTTCTACATGACGGAGCAGGAGTATGACGTCGTCGTGGTCGGTAGCGGCGCCGCCGGTATGGTCGCCGCCCTCACCGCCGCCCACCAGGGCCTCTCGACGATAGTCGTTGAGAAGGCCCCGCACTACGGTGGTTCCACTGCGCGGTCAGGTGGCGGTGTCTGGATTCCGAACAACGAAGTTCTCAAGCGCGACGGCGTCAAAGATACGGCCGACGCGGCCCGCACCTACCTGCACGCGATCATCGGCGACGTGGTGCCCGCAGAGAAGATCGACACCTATCTGCAGCGCGGTCCGGAGATGCTGTCATTCGTGCTCAAGCACTCGCCGCTGAAGCTGTGCTGGGTGCCCGGCTACTCCGACTACTACCCCGAGACCCCGGGCGGCAAGGCCACCGGCCGCTCCGTGGAACCGAAGCCGTTCGACGCCAAGAAGCTCGGCGAGGATCTGCCCGGCCTGGAACCGCCGTACGGCAAGGTGCCCATGAACATGGTCGTCATGCAGCAGGACTACGTGCGACTCAATCAGCTCAAGCGCCATCCCCGCGGGGTGTTGCGCAGCCTCAGGGTCGGTATCCGGTCGGTGTGGGCGAACACCACGGGCAAGAACCTGGTGGGCATGGGCCGCGCACTGATCGCCCCGCTGCGCATCGGCCTGCGCGAGGCCGGCGTCCCGGTGCGCCTCAACACCGCGATGACGGACCTCTACGTCGAGGACGGCGTGGTCCGCGGCATCTATGTACGTGACACCACGGCTTCGGAAAGTGCTGAGCCGCAATTGATCCGGGCTCGTCGAGGGGTGATCCTGGGCAGCGGCGGCTTCGAACACAACGAGCAGATGCGGGTGAAGTACCAGCGCGCACCGATCACCACCGAGTGGACCGTCGGGGCCAAGGCCAACACCGGTGACGGGATCCTGGCCGCCGAGAAGCTGGGTGCCGCACTCGATGTGATGGAGGACGCGTGGTGGGGGCCGACCGTGCCTCTGGTGGACGCCCCGTGGTTCGCGCTGTCGGAGCGCAACTCCCCGGGCTCGATCATCGTCAACATGGCGGGCAAGCGGTTCATGAACGAGTCGATGCCGTACGTCGAGGCGTGCCATCACATGTACGGCGGGCAGTACGGCCAGGGCCCGGGCCCCGGTGAGAACATCCCGGCCTGGCTGGTGTTCGACCAGCGCTACCGCGACCGCTACATCTTCGCGGGACTGCAGCCGGGACAACGCATTCCGAAGAAGTGGCTGGAGTCCGGCGTCATCGTCAAGGCCGACACCCTGGAGGAGTTGGCGGCCAAGACGGGTCTGCCCGTCGACGCGTTCAAGACGACGGTGCAGCGCTTCAACGGTTTCGCGCGCTCCGGCGTCGACGAGGATTTCAAGCGCGGCGAGAGCGCCTACGACCGGTACTACGGCGACCCGACCAACAAGCCGAACCCGAACCTCGGCGAGATCAGCCAGGGACCGTTCTACGCCGCCAAGATGGTGCCGGGCGATCTCGGCACGAAGGGCGGCATCGTCACCGACGTGCAGGGCCGGGCGTTGCGCGACGACGGTTCCATCATCGAGGGCCTCTATGCTGCGGGTAATGCCAGCGCCCCGGTGATGGGTCACACCTACCCCGGACCCGGCGGCACCATCGGGCCGGCGATGACGTTCGGCTACCTGGCTGCACTGGACATTGCACGGAAGGATTAGAAGGCGTGCCCATCAATCTCGACGAGGCCATCGGCGCCGAGCTGGATCCTGTCGAATTCGCCTGGACCAGTAGCGACATCCAGCTCTACCACCTTGGCCTGGGTGCAGGCATGGACCCGATGGACAGGGCGGAGCTGCGCTATCTCGTCGACGACACCCCGCAGGTGCTACCGACGTTCGGCAACGTCGCGCAGAGTTTCCACATGACCGCGCCGCCGGCGGTGAAGTTCCCGGGGATCGACATCGAGCTGAGCAAGGTTCTGCACGCCAGCGAGGCCGTCACGGTGCCGGGCCCCATCCCGGCGTCGGGCACCGGCATCGCGGTCACCCGGTTCACCGAGATCTGGGACAAGGGCAAGGCCGCGGTCATCTGGTCGGAGACGACGGTCAAGGATCCCGACGGCACGCTGCTGTGGACGCAGAAGCGGTCCATCTTCGCCCGTGGGGAGGGCGGTTTCGGCGGTGATCGTGGCCCGTCCGGATCTTCTGCGGCTCCCGACCGTGCGCCCGATCTCGAGATCACCGTCCCGACGTCGCCGCAGCAGGCGCTGCTCTACCGGATGTGCGGGGACCGAAACCCGTTGCACTCCGATCCGGATTTCGCTGCCGCCGCCGGCTTTCCGCGCCCGATCCTGCACGGGCTGTGCACCTACGGCATGACCTGCAAGGCGTTGGTGGACAACCTGCTCGACGGCGACGTCTCGGGGCTGAAGTCCTACGGCGCCCGGATGGCGGGCGTGGTTTTCCCCGGCGAGACGCTGCGGGTGAACGTCTGGAAGGAAGACGGCGGCTACTCCGCCACGGTCACCACACCGGAACGCGACAACGCGGTCGCACTGGCAGGCGTCGAGTTCGTCCCGGCCTGATCCGACCTACTTGCAGAGCTCGGTGATTTTCGTGGACGCCGCCTGCGCGTCGTTCATCCGATTCGCCTGAGTCGGGTCGTCTCCGGGTGCGCCGGCGAGCTGGCTCATCCCGATGTACTCGAGGTTGTTGGCGAAGGTCCGCACCGCGCCGGCGAGATCGTCGGGCACGTCGCCGTCGAGCCGGGACAGCAGAAACTGCCCGCCGCCGAGCGTGGCCAGCCGGGCATTGGCCGCCACCGCCTGCACGGCGACCGGGTCCTCCCCGAGATTGGCGTTGGTCTGCAGCGACACCGCTCCGCGCACCAATTCGAACGCGCTGCACACGCGCGTCTTGGGATCGGTGGACTGGTCTGCGGTCGCCGAGGAGGTCTCGCTCGACGAGGGCGAGCTGATCAACGCCCAGACCGCCACGCCCAGTGCCGCGACGGCGACAACCAGGGCTGCGATGACGAGTTGGTTCGTGCGAGTGGACGCGTTTCCGAAATCCGGCATTGGGCGATCATAACGCCACATCAAAGCCATTCTTCGGCAAGAACTTTGACGACACGACTGCGGGCGCCGCCCCCACAAGAGGATTCGGCGCCCGCAGAAGTGTGTTTATCAGTCGGTTGCCGGCGCGTCGGCGCCGTCGCTGGCCGATCCGTCGTCACCGTCAGTGCCGCCGAAGCCGCCGTCACCACCGCTGCCCGCGGTCGCGCCGCCCTCGTCGTCGGCCACGGCGTCGCCACCGTCACCGCCGGCTCCCCCGTCACCGCCGAGGCCTCCGGTGCCGCCCGAGCCACCGCTGCCGCCGGTGGCCTTCTCGTCACCGTCGGCGTCACCGCCCTCGCCACCGGCACCGCCGCCGCCGCCGGTCAGATCGACCGAACCGCCGTCGCCGCCCTTTCCGCCGGTCGCGTTGCCGTCCTCGCTGACCGCGTCACCGCCGTCACCGCCGTCGCCACCGGTGCCC
>NZ_HG964457.1:155567-277808 GCF_000612725.1 Mycolicibacterium austroafricanum | reverse complement strand
GCTGCCACCGACAGCGTGGGCGTCATCGCCGACGGCGTTGCCGCCGTTGCCGCCCGAGCCGCCCTGGCCGGTGCCGCTCGTGCCGCCGGCACCGCCGTTGCCGCCCTTGGCGGTCTTGCCCGCGTCGTCGGCTTCAGCGTCGCCGCCGTTGCCGCCGTTGCCTCCGGTGCCGCCGGCATTCGAGTGCGCCAGACCGCCGCGCCCGCCGCTGCCACCGGTGGCGCTGCCGTTCGCCGAGTCGGCCGAGCCGCCGTCGCCGCCGTGGCCACCGTTGCCGTTGAGGATGCCACCGACACCGCCGGCGCCGCCCGCGCCGCCGGCCGCGTTGTTCTGGGCCGACTCGTTGACGTTGGTGGTGGCAGGATCGTCCGCGACGTTCAGGTTGTTGCTGTCGGAGCCGCCCGCGCCGCCGTTGCCGCCGTTGCCGAGCAGGTATCCGCTGTCACCGCCGCGGCCGCCGGCGAGAGCGCCGTTCTTCTTCACGCCGTTCTGGTAGACCGCGTCGCCGCCCTTGCCGCCTGCTCCGCCGTTGCCGAACATGTAGCCGCCCTTGCCGCCGGCACCGCCGGCCGTGGCGGCGCGCACGACGTTGCCGTTGGCGTCGAGGACGGCGTCGCCGTCACCGCCGTTGCCGCCGTGCCCGAACCAGAAGCCGCCGTCGCCGCCGGTGCCGCCGTGGGCGCCGTTGCCGCCGTTGCCCCACAGGATCCCGCCGTCACCGCCGTTGCAGGCGTCACCCTGGCAGTCGTCGGCAGCGTCCAGGCCGTTGCCGATCAGCCAACCGCCGTCGCCGATCATCGGCCGCAAGGCCGGGTTGGCGCTGCTCTGCTGCACCACCGCCGACTGAGCCGCACTGCGCCGATCGCTTCCCCCGTTGAGCGACAGCCACAGAATGTCTTCCTCGTTCGAGACGAGCTGCACCTCGATCTGCGCGGGACCCGACACGTCGCCGTCGGCGAGCAGCAGTGTGCCGACACCAGCCAGCGCAGCACCGGTGACGCCTGCCGTGAGCCCGGCGGTCAGATACGTGCGGATCGCCATCGAGCGATCACTCTTCTTGGCATGCCTTGCCATGGGTCATCCCCTGTCTAGTCGCGTCGAATACCGCCACCAATCCCCGCATTGGCAACGCCCAGACAGTCATACCAGAGCACGGGTGGGAAAACTGAGTTTTGCTGGAGGCTGAAGTTGAGGGTTCACCTGCCGTCCTTCTTCCGACACTTCCGGGGTGGCTCAACCAAGCCGATGCCTCGCCCAGGGGGCGCGCCGAACCCTGACAATGTGCTGAACGGAAGTTGTGAAGCCTACTTAAGTTCGAATGTTGATCTGCGCAAATCGCAAAGTAGTTGCGAACGGCGCTATATGCTTGCGTTTACAACGTTTCCAGCGGGTTACCGCAATCTCTCCGCATCCGGGCCTTCCGGACGCGCCAGCCGCCGTGGCCGATTCGGTACATCGTGTTTGCTACCGTCGCGTGGACGTCGAAGATCAGCTACTTAACCTCGATTTTGCATCGAGTTGATGACGGGTCCGCTCGGTCACTGAATTGTGTTGCTGGGTGGTCGTTGTCGGGTGGCGGGCGTGGTGGGGTGTCCCGTGTCGCCGGGTGGGGCGGGCTTTCCCAGGGCCTGGTCTTTCGTGGTCGGTGGGTCGAGTGATTTGCTGGTTATCCGAAAGCGGTGCGTAGGTGTTGCCAGGCGGTCGCGATCGCTGATGCCCATCGCCAGGTGGCGTCGATACGGAGGCGAACCTGGCGGGCGCTGCGAGTGATACGGGCAGCGACGTGCAGGATCCGGTAGCGGAAGGTGGCGATCTCGGCGCGGGCCAGTGCGGGGTGGTCACCGAAGCCGATCAGCCGGGCCCAGGTGACCAGATCGGCGGCGGCCAGCACGATTTCCAGCCAGGCGGCGTTGGCCCAAAACGACTGGCAGGGCAGGTTGCGTAGCCCGGTGGCTTTCAGTTCGCGGATGCGGTCTTCGACGCGGGCGTGCTGGCGGTGCCGCAGCTCCAATCCGGCGACCTGACCGGCAATGACGCCGGGTTCGGTGTCGGTGATGAATGCGGTGACCCGCATCCCGTCGGCATCGGTGAACCGCAGCTGCGCACCCGGGTGGGGCCTCTCTTTGCGCAGGATCAGCCGGGTGCCAGCGGGCCAGTTGCTCAGGTTGACCAGGCCGGTGGCTTCGGCGACCCAGGCGCCGTCACGGATGCCGCCGTCGGTGTCGATCGCCGGATACCAGGCTTGGCCGAGGTTGAGGGTGTCGACCGCGTCCTGGACCCGCGCATCGACGGGGTATCCGAAGGAAAATCCCACCCCGGCGGTGCGGCAGGCGTCGGCGAACTTGTGGGTGGCTCCAGCGGTATCGCAGCGCACCAGCACCCGGCAGGCATCCGAATCTGGTGGACTACCTGGGCGGGGCCGCCATCGCGGCGGCAGCGAGGCCAGCGCGTGGTGCAAGACGATGATGTGGTCGCTGGCGGTGTTGGAGCCGGCGTTACCGGTGCGCAGCAGCCCGGCCAGCGCTTCCCCACCGGCGATCTCGGGACGATCCAGAAACGCCAGCAACGGATGGTGACCATAGGTTTTCTTCCAGGTCGGGGTGGCGCCGGTCTTGTTGTCGGAGTGATCGATGACCAGGGTGGCATCGAGGTCGATGTGCAGCCAGCCCTCACCAGTGGGGGCGGCTCCAGCCGCCCATGCTGCGGCCCGTGCGCCGGCTCGTGCAGCCCGCACCCCGGGCAGGTGGGCGGCGTCGATGCGCTCATCGATCAACCGCCACATCGTGGTTGTCGAGGCCTTCGCGCCGAACACATGTTCACGGTCCCCACACAACTGGCCGACCGCATCGATGCAATCGGCCCCGTCGGCGACCGCTGCGGCCAGATCGGCGAACACCTCACCGGGTGCGTACACCCACGGGCCCCGGTAGGTGTCAGCCAGCACGGCGGTGACCTGCGACGATAACCCCGTCAGATCGGCAAGCTCACGAAGCAAGCCCATCCCGGCATGCGACACCACGCCCTGCCCATCGGCGGACACTTTCACCCGCGCTGCGGCCACGATATTCTTCACCTGCGAGGTGCCTTCCCGTAGGAACGATTGAACCGTAGAGAAGTCCAATTATTCCTTGCAGGACAGGCACTTTCGCGTATCTACACCCCGAAAATCACAACACTTCACGAAAAATCCGGGTTAACTCCGCAAATAAGCACCTGCGTCAAATGCGCTGCCCGCCAACGCCGCCGAGGACGCCGGCGGCGCCCAAGAGGCGGTCGGGGCGCGTCGGCGACCTGCTACTTTGCTTGAGGGGAACACCTCGCTGCTCGCTCAACGAACACAGGAGGAAAGCGCGTGAGATTCAAGCCCACCGTCGCGGCGATCATCACCACCGCGGCCGCCGCCGCAGTCGGAGTCGTAGGCGCCGGGTCCGCCTCGGCCGACGCCGAAGTCCAGTATCTCGGCCAGCCAGGCGAGCTCGTCAACGGCAGCGTCATCCAGCACTGGACCGTGACCGGACTCAAGCCCAGCTCAGATGTCATCCCGTACCGCCCGGTCGGAACCCTGTGGGAAGCCACGGCCACCGACGAGGCGATCGCGGGCACCGTGACGCCCATCGTCTCGAATCTGAACGCTCGCGCCGAGAACGGCGACACCTACCGCGTGCTGTTCGGCGTGGCCACCGAACAGGGCGTCAACCCGTCCACGCTGGCGCAGGGCCAGAAGACCACAGGCAAGATCTACTTCGACGTCACGGGCCAGCAGCCCGACAGCGTCTTCTACAGCGACGGCGGCTCCGAGGTCCTGCTCTGGCTGGAGGCGCCTCCCGCCCCGGCCACCGGATCGGCAGGCAGTGGTGCCTCCGGATACGGCAGCGAGGCGTCGCCGTCCGCCGCCGCCGACACCGCCACACCTGAGACGCCGGGTGCCACCCCTGCCGCGGAGACCCCGACCTCGGTGGTTCCCACGCCTGTCGCGGCGCCCGCCGGAAGCTCGGGCACACCGCTGCCCGAGGGCAGCTCGGGCACCCCCCTTCCCGAAGGCAGCTCGGGCACACCGCTGCCTGCGGGCGCGGCCCCGGTCGAAGCCGGCCCGGCGCCAGTTCCGGCCGGAGTCGCACCGGCCCCGCACGGAAGTTCCGGCACGCCGCTGCCCGCGGGTGCACCGGCAGTCGAGGGTGTGCAGCCCGCGCCGGCGCCGGGTGCGCCCACCACCACCGTGGTGGTTCCGGCGCCGCCGGCCTGACAGAGGACGAATATCGGACCCGTGCCGCCTGCCCTGCAGGCGGCACGGTCTGTTTCAGGAGTGCGAAGCCCACCAGGTGTAGAGCTGCACCATGTTCGGCCCCTGCGGTCCCGACTGCACCTCGCTGACCATCAGATCTGCGTCGGTCGTCCACGCCACCGTGGGCCTGCTCTGCTGAAAACCGCACACCAGCGTGCCTGCGGTCTGCTCCGGGGTCGCGTTGCGGCGCCACGGCCCCGGCGACTGGATGTTGCCCGGACAGTTCACCACCGCCGAGGCGTTGACCACCCCGTCGAACAGCTCCCGCAGTGCCCTGCCGTCCTTGGCCAGCGTGTAAGTGGCCGTCAGCGGGCCGCCCGTGTCGTCGTTCTTGTCGCAACTGACCTGTGCGAGAGCACCATTGACGGGGACCACGGCCTCGCACGCGTCCGCGGCATATCCGGGTGGCACCATGCCGAGCAGCCGCGTCTCGGCCTCCTCGCGGCTCTCGGTTTCCGTGGTCGTGGTGGGCGCACCGGCATGGCCCTCACCACCGGACGAAGGCCAGAAGACCCATGCGAGCGCACCCAGACCCACGACAGCGGCGGCCGCCGCGGCGAGGAGCACGACCGGTCGGCGATCCCGGTGCACGGGGCGGGGATTCACCGACAACGGTGCGTCGTAGCGAGGCTCCCGGTCTCCCGGCCCTTCCCCCAGCGGCGTACGCAGCCTGCTGACATGCAGCGGACCGGTGTCCGCGTCATCGGGTTCCGGCTCGTGGGAACTCATCTGACCAAGGGTAGTGGGCGTCGTCGTGGGATCGGGTGAGGCACACCTCGCCGGCGCAGGCACTGACGCCAATACCCACGAATCCGTCCACAGGACGGGTTTGCAGCAGTTAGGCTCGTGCCCGCACGCCTTGGGACGCTCACTGCCGATCACGCGCTGCTTATCGACGCCGAACTTCCCTGGGAGACTTGCTATGTCATCGCACCGCGACGCACCTCCACACTCCGGGGAAGCATCGGCTGCCGGGCCCACTCAGAGCAACTTTGAATTTGCTGACGCGAAATTTGCCAGAACTTCAATTACAGGTCCGTCCCCTTCGTCAAGGGCCACAGATCTCAAGCGAATCGGGCGCATCGGTGCGCTGGCAGTGGCGCTGGGAGTGGGCGCCGCGATCGCCGCCGTCCCGGGAGTCGCCTTCGCGGACACCGCGGAGAGAGGTTCGCCAGAATCCTCGGCAGAGCGAAGCCAGGAATCGAGCTCCGGCACCGAGGCCGCCCCGCCGCAGCACCGGTCGGCCCGGGAGAAGCCGGCCGATCGAGATGACAAGCCGTCACCGCCCACCCGCCGCGGTGCGACGAGGACCGCCGCGACCGAAGCGGCGTCCGGGCGCGATCGCCCCACACGTGACACCGAGTCTCCCGCGTCCGGCGTCGGCGAGAGCGCCGTAACGTCCGATGGCGACGACCGACAACCGGCCGAGCAGTCCGTTGCGACCACCACGACGACGCTGAGGTCCGCAACATCCTCGTCGAGCCAACCTGCCGGCGTCCCGGACAGCCCGGCGCAGGAATCCGTCCTGCTGGCGGCCTCCGCGTCGATCGGGCGCCCGAACGAGGCCCGGACCGCGATCCCTTCCCCCGCCGCGAGAAGCGCGCAGACATCAGTGCTCACCGAGGCGCCCCAGCAGGCCAGCTCGACAGCTGCCGACGACGCAGACGCCCAGGACCGGGACGTCGTCATCGATGCCGACTCCCTCACCGTGTCGCGGCCGTCGAACGGCACCACCTACACCGATCCCACCGCTTCGGGTGGCACCGCGTTACTACTTCATCGAAACGCGACCGCCTCGACGACCGTGACCCTTCCGGAGTTCACCAGCCTCGTGATCCGCGCGAAAGGCGACCAGTACCGTGGCGCGCCCGAGATGAGGGTGTCCCTCAACGGCAAAGTCGTGTCCAAGGTGGCTGTCACGGCCACGTCATGGACCGACTACACCGTTCCCTTCAGCGGTCCGGCCGGCACCTACACCCTGAGCGTCGCCTTCACCAACGATCGGTACTCACGGCGCAACGGCGACCGAAACCTGCGGCTCGATACCGTCACCGTGGTCTCAGCCGTCGTCGACCCGGAGCCGCCCACCCCGCCGAGCACCGGTTCGCCTGGGTATTTCGAAGGCGCCGACTGGTTGTGGAAGCCGATTGCCACCAACCCGGTGTTGGCCACCAACAGCGCGACGTGGGTGAACTACCTGGCAGCGCCGGACAAGCTGCGGATCGCCAACCTGTACGACTACTCGGTGGCGCTGGTGTCGGCCTCGGAAATCACTTCGAGCACACCGCGATACGACGTCGCCTTCACCGAACCGTGGGGCAGTGACCCGTTCGGCAACACCACGGTGCCGATTCCACTCGGAACCAAGGTGCCCCCGGGGAGCGATGGCCACGTCGCGATCCTCGATCCGACGACAGGGCTGGCGTACGGCATCTGGCAGGCGAAGTACAACAGCTCGACCAACACGTGGTCCGGGTCGTGGGGCGGAATGACGGACTTCGACGGTGACGGAATCGACCAGTCGGGATCGGCGACGGCCGCCGCCATCGCCCGGTATGCCGGCGTGGTCACGGCAGCGGAACTCAGTGCGGCCATCGCCGCGAACACCGGGATCAACCACGCGCTCGCCTTCTCCACCGACCTCGCGGGACCCGACTTCGTCTACCCCGCAGCGAAATCGGACGGCCAGAACTGGGCCGGTGTCGCGGTGCCGATACCCGAGGGTTACCGGATTCAACTCGACCCGAGCATCGACGTCGACGCCATCCCAGGGATGACGCCGGGCGAGAGGGTGATCGCCAAGACTCTGCAGACCCACGGCGCCTACGTCGTCGACCAAGGCTCAGCCCGGATGGCCTTCGCCTTTGAACTGCTTGACGACGCAACCTCAACCTCACCGGGTTCGGTCTGGGTCGACGCCGGATTCGCCTGGGATTACTACGACATGAACGCCATCCCGTGGTCCCAGTTGAGGGTGCTCGCACCCACCTCCGTCTCGGTGTAGCGGCTCGTCCGCGGAGGCCGGTGTCTGGGAAGTTCTGGAGAAGGACGAGCGGGTCGAGTAGGTTGATCGAGCACGTCACGGGACGGTCATCACCGGGGGGAGGCGCAGCTGTCCAGGATTTCAGAGGCCCGCGCGAGGCTGTTACCTCAGGTCGGGGCCTTCATCACCGCCGTCGCACTGCTCACCTGCCTTGCGCCGCCGGCCCACGCGCAGCCGGACGGGGGCTCCGACCCTGCGATCGGCACCACCACACTGTCTTTGACCGACGCCGGTTCGGCCACCACGCTGTGGTTCTACGGAAACACGAGCCAGACCACACTGTCGTTCCCGGTGGCTCCGGGACTGAGACCGGCCACGCTGAACGCCACACTGAACCTCCCGTTCGCCATGAGATCCGGGACGTTGTCCGTCACCCAGGACGATCGGCTCGTCAGCAAGGTCGCGTTGCCTCTGACGGACTTCGCGCCTGTTGTCATCCCGCTGGACTCGGTCGAAGTTGTCGACGATTCCGCGACCGTGACCCTCAAGCTCACCGGCCTCGCCGAAGAGGGCTACTGCCTGGACGAGGAGAACCCGGTCGGCCTCGTCAACGGATCGATCACCTACACCGGAACGGTGTCCCCGCCGAGCACCGTCGCCGACTTCCTTCCGCCGGTGCTACGCACTGTCACGATCGGCCTGCCGGACACGCCGACGCAAGCCGAATCCGACACGGCAGTGCAGTTGGCGGCGGCCCTGCAAGCGCGCTACCGCGCCCAGGCGCCACAGATAAACGTGGTACCGCTGCCCGCGGACGCGACCACGGTCGGCGGGCCTGCGCAACCCCTGGAACGCCGGATCGTCGTCAAAGAGGGTGCGGAGGAAGGTCTTTCACTCGCAGGCGGCGACGACCCGCAACTGTTGATCTCCGGGCCGCCGGACCAGTTGACCAACCAGGCCCGACTGCTGACCGACAGCTCCCTGGACATGGCGGTCAGCACCAGCGCTGTTGCGGGTGAACTGCGCCCCGAGCCGGCGCCGCCGGGCGACTCGGCGACCCTGGCGCAGCTGGGTACGACCAACCTGTCCAACATCGGAGTGGCTCCACAGGTGAGCATCGCGTTGGACCAGACCCGGTTCGGCCACGCCACACAGGAATTCCGACTCCACTTGCTGGGCACGCACACGCCGGTCCCACCCGAGGTCGGTGCTCAGATGACCGCATCGGTGGACGGCCAGATCATCGATACCTGGCAGGCAGGCGCGGACGGCAACATCGACCGGTGGGTCGACGTGCCCGGTCGCCTCGTTGCGCGGTACACCAGTGTCGTCGTCGGACTCGACACCAGCGGATATATCGGGCGCTGCAACGATTTCAGGCCGATCACCCTCACGATCGCCGGCAGCACCGTCGTGGAGAGCACCCCCGCTGCGCCACCGCTCTCGGCCGGATTCGCCGCGCTGCCGCAGGCCTTGATGCCGCGCATGGCGGTCGGGATCAACCCGGACAGCTTTGTCGACACCGCACGCGCGGTGCAGATCGTGTTGGGGCTCCAGCGCCTGAGCGTTGTCCCCCTGCAGACGGAGGTCACCTCTCTGCAGCAGGCCATCGACGGCGACGGACCGGCGGTTCTCGTCAGCGCGGACGGGTGGACGGACCCGTCGATCCAGCTTCCGGTCAGAAGCGACGGCCAGCAGCTCACCCTCACCGGTTTCGATGACGACCGGGAGACGACGCTGACGCTCGATCCCGGCATTCGGTTCGGCTCGCTGCAAACGGTTTCCGAGGGACAGCGCCCACTGCTGATCGCGACGTCGAACGGGGTTGCGGCGCAACTCGACGAACTGCTGCGATGGCTCAACGACGACCCGCGCGGCTGGTCGAGACTGCGCGGCAACGCCGTGGTGGCCATCGAAGGCGCTGAGCCGCAACTGGTTCCGGGGCGAAACACACTCAGCGTCTACGGTCCGCCCACGGCGACAAGTACGGATGACCAAGAGCAAGGTGGCGAGGGCGTACCGACGTGGTGGATCGCCGGTGGCGTGGTCGCCGCGGCTGCGATCGGCATCGCGGCCTACTGGCTGGGCACCCGCCGACGGGCGACGGGTGGCGGTTCGCCGGGCGACAGCGACAGCGACAGCGACAGCGACAGGCAGGCCTAGCTCGCCACCGGCGGAAGATACTCGTCCAGCAGCCCGGTCAGTGCGGCGATCGACTCCCGTAGATCGAACTCGCGAGACACCAACGCCCGGCCGGCGTCCGCGAATTCGACCGCGGCAGTTCCGCGCTGAACCATCGCCGTGAGCGTGGCGTTCAGACTGGCGGCGTCACCGGGGGTCGCCAACAGGCCGGTGACCCCGTCGACGACGATCTCGGGGATCCCGGAGAGCTTGGTCGAGACGGCAGGCACCCCGCAGGCCAAGGCCTCCATCAGAGCAACCGGGAGGCCTTCCATCTGGCCGTCGTCGGCGACGATGCTCGGCAGGACGAACAGGTCCGCGGCGTCAAGCGCGGCCCGCACGGCCTCCTCGCTGCAACTTCCCAGAAAGCGAACCCTGTCCCGCAGCCCCAGCCGATCGACGAGGGCCTCGAGATCACCGCGCAGCACGCCGTCACCGATGAGGTCCAGCGTGATGCGGTCGACTTCGGGACCGCCCATCGCGAGTGCTTCCAGCAGCACGGCGTGGCCCTTGTACTGCTGAAGCGAGGCGACCGTCAGCGCTCGCACCTCACCCTCGGCGGGCACCCCCCGAGCACGAAACCGATAGGCCCCCAAATCGATACCGGCATGGACGACACGAATCGGCGTGCCCTTCGAATTGTGCTGCTCCAGCAGGGCGCGGTTGTATTGCGAGATCGTCACCACATAGCAGGCGTCGGCGATCTTCCTGTCGAGCATCGACATGTCGACATAAAGATCGTGTGCGTGGACGGTGAAGCTGTAGGAGATTCCGGCCAGCCGTCGGCACACCCATGCGGCGAGGGCGGGATAGGTCGCGTAATGCGCGTGCACATGACACGGACGGCCCCGTCGGGCCAGATCTCGCGCGTGTGCGCACGCGATCGGCACCGTGGTCAGCGCGCGCACCAGCAGCGGCGGACGCCTGAGGTAGCCGGACGTCACCGTCGCCAGCACCGACATGACAGCGATCGGCCGCGTCAGCAGGGCCCATGCCAAGCCGGTCGCGGCATCCCGGGCGGTGGGCCGGACAAGGTGCCTGCTCCATCGCCGCGCGATGTCGTGCACCGGTTCATCCGGCGACGGGAACAGCGACCTGATCTCCAGATGGAACTTGCCCGACCGGTCGAGCGCCTCGATCTCACGAACGATGAACGTCTCGGACGTCACCGGAAATCGTGACACCAGATAGACGACGTCTCTCCGGCTCACCGGGGAACGCCCATCGCCTCGAGGTATGTCGTCCGCAGCCGGGCCAGCCATGCTGTCGCCGAGAACTCGGTTCGCGCCCGCTCACTGGCCGCGGCGCCCATCCGCCGGCGCAGTTCGACGTCGTCGAGGAGATGGCAGACCGCCTCGGCCAACCCGTCGGCCGATCCCGGCTCGAACAGCAGTCCGGTCGCGCCGTCGAGGACGATGTCCGGAATCCCGCCGACCCGCGACGCTGCAATGGCGCATGCCGTCGCCGATGCCTCGATCAGTACCGTGGGCAGGTTCTCGCCATGTGTCGACGGCAGCACCACGACATCGGCGGCACGGTAGACCTCCGGCATATCCGTACGCACGCCCACGAAATTCACCGAGTCACCCAACCCGAGGTCGGCGACGAGCCGTCGTAACTCGCCTTCCAGCTCACCTCCCCCGGTCAGAGCGAGCACCGCGGTGGGGAACCTCTGCTTGACCGCCGGCCACGCCTTGATCGCCACCGGAATGCCCTTGAAGTCGCGAAACGCCGCCGGCAGCACCACGACAGGACCCTGAGTGCCTGCCGCGAGCTCGCTGCGGACCCGCGGATCAGCCTGGCCGGGAGAGAAATTCGAGATGTCGATGCCGTTGTGCATGACCTCCCAGTTCTTGGGCATGCGGTTCGGCCGGTAGGTCTGCGCGAACGAACGACGTGACGCCTCGGACACGAAAAGCGCACGCCGGGAACGGGTTGCCGCCTCGACAGCCAGGCGTTCGCGCCAGGCCGCCCGGCCCTGCAACGGACGCGCGACGTGATGGAAGGTGCACACTGCGGGCCGGCCGACCAACGCCGCGGCTGGAACCGCCAGCGTCATCGCCATCTCCAGATGGGCGTGGACGATGTCGTACCGTCCCTGCCTGATTGTCTTCACCAACCGCGGCAACGCAACCGGATCGAGCAGCCGGCGGATTCCCAGCGACCGGGTCGCGATCCCCGCGTCGGCCAGGATCGCCATGGTCTTTTCGGAGTTCCAGTCCGCCGGTGAGATGCTGACCACGTCCATGCTGACGTCCGTGTCGCGGGACGCCACGATCATCGGGGCCAGAAGAGTCTCCGCTCCGCCCATCCGAAACGCGTCGATGAGCACGAGCGCGCTGATTCCTCTTGTCATTTCACCACCGTCATTTCAGCACCCTGAGTTTGTCCCACGGAACGTTCTCCATCGCGTCGTAGTCCCAACGGAAACCTGCGTCGGAGTAGGTCTGGCCCACCTCATCCGCGGCCGGGTCAGCCTCGCGCTCGAAACTCACGCTCAGCGGTGTGTTCGCCACATCCATCAGATAGCCACCGTAGCGCTGCATCGCCCGCGCAACAGCGAGCTCGCCGGGCCGCAGATCCAACGAACCGAGGTCCAGTTCCGGGTCGAGCTGGAGACGGGCGCCTTCGGGAATGCAGTCGGCTCGCGTCGACGTGCCGTCGCTCTTCAATGCGGGTGCACGAAAGGTCGGGCATGCGTTGTTGGACTGCAGGGCCAGGGCGTGGGGGATCTCGCCGTCAGCGATCTCGGCCACCCGCACCACGCCGGCAAGCCGGGAGGCACCCGAACCGGTGGCGGCTCCGCCCCAGCCGGATCCGTGGAGACTGTTCACCGCCCCGAAAGCAGTTGTCCATGTCTCGCCGTCGCGAACCGCGCGCCAGAACTCGAAGATGATCCCGCTCGATTCCTGAACGCTGACGAGGACCCCGTCAGAGCCCGTATTGGGTTCTGCCCCATCGGGAATGGCGACCGGCCAGCCGGCGAACGGACATAGGCCGTAGTCGACCCGGGTACACGCGACGGCGTAGGTGGGGGTGTCCCTGCCGGCCGCGTAGATCGGGATGCCGTACGCGACCAGGTTCGCGTTCAGCGCCGGAGTCGGCTGCACGGAAGCGATCATCGCCGTGCTGTTCGGGTCGACGGGGGCATCCGCCGGGATCACCTGACGCCACGGGCTGGAGGCGTCGAACGGACTGGCGAGCGCCCCGGAGGCGGACGGAGACGAACACGATGTTCCGCCACCCACGACGACTGCCAGAGCCGCGACAAGCGCGCAGACGCGGGGCACCATGATCCGGTCGGGCCGGCCCGTGACAGCCATCAGTCTCCCCTGCGGGAGCGGACCGTCGCCGCTTCAGCCAGCGCGTCGCAGACGCGCGCCGCCGCTGTTGTCCATGCGTCATTGACGCGTTGCTCCCCCGCCGCGCCCAAAGTGGCCGCCAGCGACGGGTTTCTCAACAGTTCCACGAGCGCAGCGGCGAGTCCGTCGGCGTCGTCGGGTTCGACCAGCAAGCCGGTCACGCGGTCCTCGATCACCTCCGGAAGGTCTCCGACGACGCTGGAGACGACCGGACGGCCGAAAGTGAACGCCAGGTGGGCGACCCCGCTCTGTGTGGCGCGGATGTAGGGGACTGCCACCACACGGGCGGCGTCGAACAGCGCCGCCACGTCGTCGATCGCCACATAGCCGGGGCGTGCGTCGACGTTGCCGATCTGCCCGGCGCGATCCAACACCGACGGCAGGTCGATATCGGCGCCGACATCCCCCGCCAGAACCAGTTGTGATTCCGGCAGCTCGGCGCGCACCCGGGCGAAGGCGTCGAGCAGCACCTCTATTCCCTTGTATTTGGCCCACACCCCGAAGAAGAGCACCACGGGTTCTGTGTCGGCCACCGGCCGCACCGAACGGCCCCCACGAACCCCCGGCTCAGCACCGTGCGGGATGACATAGACCGGACACCGCGGCTGCCAGTGGGTGACAGCGAGATCACGCGTGCGCGGTCCGAGAACGAAGGCCACATCCAGTCGTCGCCAGGCGGCACGGAAGGCTCTGGTGAGCAGCGCCCCGGCCTTGGCCGTGCTGGTGTCCTTGGCGTCCGACCGCGGCACCGGCTCGTGGGCGATGAGACCGAGAATGCTCGATCTCAACAGCGTTGAAACCGCGACCACGAACATGGGCTCGAACGCGAAGCGCCACTGCGACCAGAGCACCGCATGAGGCCGGGCGGCGAGCAGGCGAACGCTCAGTACCGTCCAGGCGAAGATCAACTGTCCCGCGCGAAACCCCCTCCGCGCGAGCCGGAATGCGCGGGAATGCACACCCGTGTCGCCGGGGTGCCACGTCGGCAACACCGGCCGGACGGTGAAACCCGGCTGTGACGAAGCCAATTCGGGACGCGGACCGGTCCACAGCTCCACCCGTTCGCCGCGGGCGGCCAGAGCGCTACCCAGCTCGAACGCGAACTGGAACAGTCCCCCGGAGGGTGAAAGCTCGACGAGCACTATGGGCTTGCCGCGGGTACCGATGTCGCCTCCCGGGTCGTGGGTCGATCGTCAACGGCGCCGGTGCGCCGCCGGGTTGCCGCCCGCAGCCACACCGCGCGGACGATGAGCATGGTGCCCACCCCCACGCCGATGGCGACGATCAGCGTGCCTGGTGAGGGTTGCCGCGTGGTCTGGGCGCGCATGCTGCCGACAGTCTGCAGCGAGTACTGCTGATAGCCGATTGCGCTGTGCAGGGCCGTTTCCGCATGCGCGGCTGCGCGTTGGATATCGGTGCGCGCCCGGTCGACGTTGTCCGCGGTGGCCGTGAATATCAGCACGCCGCGCGCCGGGTCGGCAATGATGTCGACCGGCGACCGAGGGTCTTCCAACAGACGTGCGACAGTGGGCAGTAGTTCGGCGCGGGAGCGGATGTCAAGGGCGTAGGCGTACCACCCGTCGACGGGCCCCGCGGGGACCAGCGTCATCGGCTGACGGGCGGTCACGGCCGCAGAGCTGTTCGCTGACAGGAAGATCCAGAATGCGGCGAACCCGAGCAGACCCGCGGTGCCCCAAGTGATCACACCGTGGACCAGCCTGCGCACGGGTTCGGCCGGCACCGGCCACATCGGCGCAAGTGCACCGACGAGGGCGAGCACCACCCCGAACGTCCGGAAGTAGGCCATGTGCAGCCCGATGCTGGCCACCGACCACGCGACGATCGCCGCGCATACCGCTGCGGCCAGGACACGGTCGCGCCGAAAGGGATTCGCGAGGATGCCCAAGACTGTGATCGTCAGGAACCCGAGGATCACCACCGTCCAGCCGAGCAGGCCGACCCATCCCGACTCGGCGGCGAGTTCGGCGTAGAGATTGTGGGGCGCGTTGGTCGGATCGCGAGGAGCAATGTCGGTGCGGTCGGCGAAGTTGATCACCTGGCCGGGGAAGGTCGCAGGGCCGAATCCGAAAGTCGGGCGTTCGTTGAACATCAGCCACGCCTGCTGCTGGGCAGAGATCCGCTGCACGACCGAAGGGTCGATGTCGGTCTGCACCTGTGCGTGGGTGAAGTCCTCGAATGCGGCCACCATCCTGTTGCCCACGCCCGGGACAGCGAAGACGGCGACGCCGAGCGGTATTAGGATCAGCGCCCACCGCCGGACTGCGCGGTCGACGGCCACGAACCACACCACGATCGCGACACCCGCGGCGAGGAACGTGCCACGAGATTGTGTCAGGTAGATGCCGCAGAGCAGCAGGGCAAGTGCAATCGCCCAGGGCGCTGCCGTCGCCCGGCGGGCGGACCGGAGGGCGCGCGTCATCAGCGCAGCGGCCATCGGCAACCCCATGACGAGGTGCCGACCCCAGAAGTTCGAGTCCGGAAGCGGACCGCCGTAGCGCAACGTGGTGACCATCTCTCCAGATGCCGTTGTCACCGTGGACAACCCGCCGAACGTCGCGGCACCACCGTAGACAACCTGGCTGATCACGGTGAGCGTGCACAACGCTGCCAACGTCACGACGATGACGGCGGCCACCGTCCAGGGTCGTGCCGTGACCTGGACCAGCACCAGCACCACCATGACGAAAACGCAATCGATGACGTGGCGCTGCAGGATCGCAACGGATTCTGCGGTATCGACGCTTCCGATCCCCGCGACCGCCTGGGTGGCCAGATAGACGGCGAGCAATCCCGCACAGACCGCTGTCCAGCCGTTGATCCGGCCCCGACACTGTGGATCGCGCAGCGCGAATCCGACGGCGATCAGCCCCAGCAACAGCGACGCCGGAAAGATGGGGAGGCCGGTCTTCGGCGCGAGAAGGCCGGACAGATTGGCGAACTCGATGACCACCATGATGCTCAGCGCCAGCACCGGGCGTCGGGCGACGACAAACAACGCGATCGCCCCGATCGGCGCGGCGATCAGAAGCAGCGTGCTGCGCGATCCGAAAACGAGAAGCGACCCGATGCTGACGAAGCCCACCGCGACAACGAGTCCCGCGAGCTCACCCTGGCTGACGCGGGTGGAGCCGGTCATGAGCCCGGTGGGGCGCCGTGGGTTGAGCCATCTGAGTGCTTACCCGGCGACCCGGCATCACCGCGTCGCCGCTGGACCAACCACCCGATGCCCGCGCCGATGAGAAACCCGCCCAGCGCACCGGCGGCCGCCAACTGCAGCCGCCCCGGTGAGGCTTCCGGCCACGCGCTGTTCTCCGGCGGCCACAGCACCTTGACGAAATACGGTGCGACAAGCGAACTCACCTCCGGAGTGGCGGTGGTCAGCACGTTGTTCAGCGCCGCCTCGGCAGCGCCCGCCGAACCGGCGGACACCGTCACCGTCAACATCGTGGTGTCCGGGAGCGCCACCGCCTCCAGTGTCAGGTCGTCGCGCGGGACTTTCGCCGCGTCGGCCGCGGACGGGAGCCAGCGGGGATCGTCGTAGACGATGGCCGCGGTCCGGGTGACCTGGCCGCGGGTCAGAACCTCCCAGAAGTCCGAGGCCTCTACGGTGGTCAGATTCGGTGCAGGCAGAAACGCGACATCGGCAGAGGCGCTGTACCGGCTCGGGGCGGCAACGGCAAAGACTCCGATCCCCGCCCCGAGGACAGCGCCGAGCACTGCGAGGACCGCGATCAACATTCGGCGCTTCGTCATGGCCCTTCTTTCGCCGTCGTCGCTGATGCCGCCGCGGACCGAGAAAGCCGTTGCCGCACCATCCCGAACGCAGCCTTGACAAGCTGCGCTGCGGTAAATCGTAATATCAGGCCGTAGACGCACAGGCCGACAAGGACCAACACCACGAGTTCCAGTGGGTCGGCGAGTCCATCGGTGACACGGCCGAGAGCCAGCAGGGCCAAGCCCATCGGCACCGCCGCGGCGGCCGGACGGCACAACGCCCCCGCAATGGACCGCCACGGGGTGCCCATCAGCCGGTGCAGCACCGACATGCGGACCACGAAGTGCAGCGCCTCGACGCCCAGAAGAGCAACAGCGACCATCAAGGCGCTGTGCCCGGCAGCCCACCAGATCGGCCCGACGAGGACGACGAGCTTTCCGGCGTTGATCGCGGTCAGGATGCCCGGGCGCCCGATCGCCTTGAAGACGTCGCCGGCGTGAAACGAGGCCGAGTACACGGCTGTGTAGATCGCCAGCACCGAGAGTATCGGGGCCGATTCGGCGAAAGCGCTGCCGTAGAGGGTGCCCACCAGCGGTTGCGCCGCGACGGCGAGACCGACTCCGACGGGAAACGTCAGGGCAGCCACCACGGTGAGGGCCTGCATGTAGTGCCCGGTCAGCCGCGTGCGATCGTCCTGCAGCCCCGACAGCGCGCTGAACAGTACCTCGCTGATCACCACACACATGCTCAACACCAGGAGTTCCGGGATGCGGTACGCCATGGTGTACAGCCCGAGTTCGGTGGCACCCAGTCGCTCGCCGATCGCGAGGTAGTCGACGTTGTAGATGGCGTAGGCGAGCAGCGTCACGGCCGTCACCGGCACCCCGAACCGGATCAGCTCCCTGGACACCGCGCTGTCGAAGGCAAGCCTCGGGCGGATGTGCGCGACCCGCCAATACAACACCGTCATCACCACCGCGGCGGCCAGTTGGCCGTAGGCCAGGCTCGACACGCCGTACCCCGCAGCTGCCAACCCGATGGTCAGCCCGGCCTTGGTCGCCGCGCCGGCGAACTCCGGCATCAGGCGGGCCGAGAAGTTCATCGACCTTCGCAGCCACGCCGCCGGGATGGTGCTCAGTGCCGATATCGCCAGTCCGACGGCCAAGATCCTGATCAGGTCGGTGAGTTCCGGTTGGCCGAGGGCACGCGCGGCGATGCCGGCGGTGGCCGCCAGGAGTCCGCTGGCGCCCAGACCGAACAGCACCGAGAGGGTCAGCCCGGTCGGCGCGAGGATGCTCCACTCCCGCCGGTTCTGCACCAGCGCTGCGGCGACACCGAGGTCTTTGACGTAGTCGAAGAGGTTGACGACCAGCACCGCCAGGGCGAAGATGCCGAATTCCGTCGGGGTCAGAATGCGGGCGAGGACGATCGTCATCAGCAGGGTCGAGCTCTTGCTCAGCGCGAAGACCAGGTAGTTCCATGCCGTCTGCCGCGCGGTCGACGGCATGGCACGGTCATCGCCCCCGCCCCCCTCGGCCGATGCCGATGCGGGGTTCGCGTCCGGCGGACGTGCGTCTGCCGGTTCCGAGCCCGTCACACCACCCTCCCCCGCCCACGGCGCGACACCGCGCTCCCCCAACTAGCAGCCGAGGTTACCGGCTAGGCGCTGGGCAAAGGCCCGCTCCTGCGATTTCTTCGTGCCATCATGGCGTCGTGTCAGTCGCGCTGATCAGTGCAGTGGACCCGTACCCCACCGATGCTGGCAAGAAAGTGGTGTTGGCGGGTTTCGTCGATTACCTGGCCGACCGCCACGGCGCCGACAACGTGCACTACATCAAGGTCGGAACAGCGCGCCGTGAGAATTTTCCCGTGCAACTTCACGAGGTACCCGGCCCCCGCCGCGTCGACGTCCTCCGCAATGTGGCGGCCAGGGTGGCGACCGGTCGAGCCAGTCTTCAAGAAGCATTCCTCGGCTCGCGGCAGACCATGGAGGCCATCACCCAGATCCTCGAGGACATCAAGCCGGGACTGCGGATCTACGACACGGTCCGGATGGCGCAGTACGCATCCGACGACATCGCCGCAAACTCGATCTGCTACCTCGACGATCTGTTCTCCGAACGCTACGACCGGATGCTCAAGGCTGCCGCCCGCTACCCCGATGTCGAGTTGAGCCCGCTCGGCAACTTCGCCGAGCACGTGCCCAAGCGTCTCCAACCGCTGGCAACGCACCGCGTCAGCCAGTCAGCGCTGCTTCGCCTCGAGCGCAGGCTGGTGTTGCGCAGCGAGGACAGGGCGGCCCGCAGGTTCGGTCGTTGCCTGCTGCTGAACTCCGGCGAGACAGCTCAGTTGCAGCGGCGAACCGGCGTGGCCCCCGGTCGTATCCAGTGCGTGCCGCCGCTGCTCAACATCGTGGCGTCGTCAGGCCGGACATACCGGGGCACAAAGGAATTCATTTTCCTGGGGCTGTTGTCGTTGCCGCACAACGAGGACGGGCTGGAGTCGTTCCTACGGACGGCATGGCCGCTCGTGCTCGCCCGGATGCCGGATGCCCACCTGACCGTGATCGGTCGCGACGCTTCGCCCAGACTGCTGGCCCTGACCGCCGAACTCGCCGGCAGCGTGACGGTCGCCGGCTACGTCCCCGATCTGGACGACGCACTCAACGGTGCGGCCGCGTTGATCAACCCTCTGCGCTTCGGCTCGGGCATCAAGCTCAAGGTGTTCGAGGCACTGAGACGGTCGCTGCCGGTGATCTCCACGACGGTCGGGGCGGAGGGGATCGACAGCGGGCCGGGCACCGGCATCCTGATTGCCGACGACGCCGCCGCGACGGCGGACCTGCTCTGCTCCCTGACCTCAGTCGAACGCAACGCAGAGGTGTCCGACGAGGCTCGGGAACATTTTGCGTCGACCTATTCGCGCGATGCGGTGTTCGCGGTCTACGACCGCGCGTTCACACTGTGAGCCTCAGCCCAGGATCAGCCCCGACGTAGGCACCCCGGTGCCCGCGGTCACCAGCACATGCTCCACATCGGGCACCTGGTTGACCGAGGTCCCACGCAGCTGACGCACACCTTCGGCGATGCCGTTCATCCCGTGGATGTAGGCCTCGCCCAGCTGGCCGCCGTGGGTGTTGATCGGCAGCCGGCCGCCGATCTCGATCGCGCCGCCTGCGATGAAGTCCTTGGCCTCCCCTTTGCCGCAGAACCCGAGCTCTTCGAGCTGGATCAGTGTGTACGGGGTGAAGTGGTCGTAGAGGATCGCGGTCTGGATGTCCTCGGGGGACAGGCCGCTCTGCTCCCACAGTTGCCGCCCCACCAGACCCATCTCCGGCAGGCCGAGCTCGTCGCGGTAGTACGAGTACATGGTGAACTGGTCGGCGCCCGCACCCTGGGCGGCCGCTTCGATGACCGCCGGGCGGTGCCTGAGGTCTTTGGCGCGCTCCGGGGTGGTGACGACGATGGCGACACCACCGTCGGTTTCCTGGCAACAATCCAGCAGCCGCAGCGGCTCGGCGATCCAGCGCGAGTTCTGGTGGTCCTCGATGGTGATCGGCTTGCCGTAGAAGTGCGCCTTCGGGTTCGTCGCGGCGTGCTTGCGGTCGGCCACCGACACGGCACCGAAATCCGCGCTGGTGGCGCCGTATTCATGCATGTAACGCCTGGCGATCATCGCCACCGACGCGGCCGGGGTGCTGAGCCCGTGCGGATAGGACCAGCTGTACTCGACGCCGCGGGAATCCGCGTTGACCGTCAGGCCGGTCATCACCTGGCCGAAGCGGTGCTCCGAGCGCTCGTTGAACGCCCGGTACGCCACAACGACTTCGGCCACCCCGGTCGCGACGGCCAGCGCAGCCTGCTGCACGGTCGCGGCCGCGGCGCCGCCGCCGTAGCCGATCTGGCTGAAGAACGTCAGGTCCCCGATCCCGGTGGAACGCGCGACCGCGGTCTCCAGGTTCGAGTCCATGGTGAACGTCACCAGGCCGTCGACATCGGACGGTGTCAGCCCGGCGTCGTCGAGCGCATCGAGGACGGCCTCGGCCGCCAGGCGAAGTTCGCTCCGGCCGGAGTTCTTGGAGAAATCGGTCGCGCCGATACCGGCGATCGCGGCCTTTCCGGAGAGCATCAGCGGTCCCCCAAAGATAGTGTCGCCGTGGCGATGACGTGATCGCCGAGGCTGTTGCTGCCCAACACCTTCACGGTGGCCACACCGTCGTCGACGGCGGTGACCTCACCGGTGAACGTGATGGTGTCGTAGGCGTACCACGGCACGCCCAGGCGCAGGCCGATCGACTTGATCCGCGCCGTCGGGCCCGCCCAGTCGGTCAGATAGCGTTGCACCAGACCGGTGTCGGTCAGGATGTTGACGAAGATGTCCTTGGACCCCTTGGCCTGCGCCTTGTCCCGGTCGTGGTGCACGTCCTGGTAATCGCGGGTGGCGATGGCCGTGGAGACGATGAACGTCGGGTCACCGTAGATCTTCAGCTCGGGCAGCTTGGTCCCGACCTCCAGAGCGGGCGCGCTCACCGCACCGGCTCCCACGCGTACAGCGTCCATGCGGGGCTGACCTCGCTGTCCGGAAAATCGATATACGTTGCGCGTACCGGCAATCCGATCTCCACCTGGTCCGGGTCGACACCGCGCAGCTCACCCAGCATGCGCACTCCTTCATCCAGTTCAACGAGGGCGATCACGAACGGCAGGGTGCGGCCGGGCACCTTGGGCGCGTGGTGCACGACGTAGCTGTAGACGGTTCCGTTGCCCGAGGCCACCGCGTAATCGATCGGTGCGTCCTGGGACTGCCACACCGCGGGCACCGGCGGATGCTGCAGCGTGCCGTCAGGACGGCGCTGGATCCGCAGCTCGTGGGCGTTCACGCCGTCCCAGAAGAACTGGGTGTCCCGGGACGACGCGGGCCGCATCAGCTTGTCCGGGTCCAGATCTTCGGGAACCTGCGCGCCCTTGGCTCGCTCGGCAGGCTTGAACTTCATGATGCGCCACATCATTTCGGCGACATCCTCGTCGCCGACCTGCCAGGTGATCTTCTGGTTGATGAAGAAACCCTCACCCAGAGCGGTCTGCTTGGGCCCGATCACGTCGGTGAGCTCGGCCGCGATGGTGACTTCCTCGCCCGGCTGCAGGTAACGATGGTAGGTCTGCTCGCAGTTGGTGGCGACCACCCCGACATAGCCGGCGTCGTCGAACAGCTTCATCATCTTCGACAGTGGATCGTCGTCCGAGCGGCCCTGCCCGAGCCCGCCCATCGTCCACACCTGAATCATCGCAGGCGGCGCCACGATTCCGGGGTGCCCGGCGGCCTTCGCGGCCTCGTCGTCGACGTAGATCGGGTTCTTGTCGCCGATGGCGTCGACCCAATGATGAATCATGGGCTGGTTCACCGGATCCCGGCCGGCGCGCGGCTTGCTGCGGCCGGCGGCCTTGATTTCCGCGATGGCGGACTGCAGGTCGCTCATCCCGATTGTCCGTTCTTCGCGCAAGCGCTCATCCCGATTGTCCGTTCTTCGCGCAAGCGCTCATCCCGATTGTCCGTTCTTCGCGCAAGCGCTCATCACCGTGGCACCCTCGGGACTTTCAGACCCGACGCCGCGATCATCTCCCGCATCACTTCGTTCACACCTCCGCCGAAGGTGATGACCAGGTTGCGTTTGGTCATCTTGTCCAGCCAGTCGAGCAGTTCTGCGGTTTCGGGATCCGCCGGGTTGCCGTAGCCGCCGACAATCTCCTCGGCCAGCCGACCGACCTCCTGGATGCGTTCTGTGGAAAAGACTTTGGTGGCAGCTGCGTCGGCGACCGCGATCGTCTCCCCCGATGCCGCCACCTGCCAGTTGAGCAGTTCGTTGAC
This sequence comes from Mycolicibacterium austroafricanum, assembly GCF_000612725.1. GTDB lineage: Bacteria > Actinomycetota > Actinomycetes > Mycobacteriales > Mycobacteriaceae > Mycobacterium > Mycobacterium austroafricanum. The sequence goes on along the minus strand of NZ_HG964457.1, from coordinate 255,399 downwards.
CCTCCAGATCGCCTTGATCTGGCCGAGCAGCCGCTTGACGTCGTCGTGCTCGACCGGTATCACCCCGTCCGAGCCCGGCTTCGAGGCCCAGGCGTGCACCTGGTCGTAGATTCCCGCGACGCGCCCCGCCGGACCGAGACCGACCCGCTCGTGGTTGAGCTGGGTGGTGATCAACTTCCAGCCGCCGTTCTCCTCGCCGACGAGCATGTCGGCGGGCACCCGCACATCGTTGTAGTACGACGCGTTGGTGTGATGTGCCCCGTCGGACAGGATGATCGGTGTCCACGAGTAGCCCGGATCCTTGGTGTCGACGATCAGGATCGAGATGCCCTTGTGCTTGGCCGCTTCCGGGTCGGTGCGGCAGGCCAGCCAGATGTAGTCGGCGTCGTGGGCGCCGGTGGTCCACATCTTCTGCCCGTTCACGATGTATTCGTCGCCATGTTTGACCGCGGTGGTCCGCAGCGACGCCAGGTCGGTGCCGGCGTCGGGTTCGGAGTAGCCGATCGCGAAATGGATGTCGCCGGAGAGGATTCCGGGAAGGAACTTCTTCTTCTGCTCCTCGGTTCCGTACACCTGCAGGGTGGGGCCCACCGTCTGCAGGGTCACCAGCGGCAGCGGAACATCCGCCCGGTTGGCCTCGTTGACGAAGATCTGCTGCTCGACCGGGCCGAAGCCCAGGCCGCCGTATTCCTTGGGCCAGCCCACCCCGAGCTTGCCGTCGGAGCCCATCCGCTTGATGACCGCGCGGTAGGCCTCGTTGTGCCGGTCGGTCTCCATCGCCGCCGCCTCGTCGGGCGTGATCAGAGTCGAGAAGTACTGCCGCAGTTCGGCTTGCAGCTGCCGCTGTTCGGGTGTCAGGTCGATGTACATCAGGCTCCCACCAGATCCAGACAGTGCGACGGACCACCCAGCAACCGGGTCAGGTCTTTGATCGAGGAGTAGTAGCGGTCCATGGGGTAGGTGATGTCCATGCCCATGCCGCCGTGCAGATGATGGCAGAGTCGCATCGCCGGCGGGGCCTGCGATGCCAGCCAGTAACCCAGGACCGCCAGATCGTCGGCGGCATCGCGGCCCTCGGTCAGCTGCCACGCCACCGATGTGGAGAGCAGCGAGATGGTGCGCGAGGCGATGTAGACCTCCGAGAGCTGGGCGGCCACCGTCTGGAACGTCGACAACGGTCTGCCGAACTGTTCCCTGGTCGCCACGTAGTCCGCGGTCAGGCGCAGCGCGCCGGCGACCAGCCCGGCCGAGAACGCGCCGACGGCGGCGAGCACCAGCTGGTTGACCCGATGCGGTGTCGCCCCTTCCAGCACGTCGGCGTCGGCGACAGCGACGTCGGCGAAGGCCAGCACGTACTCGTCGGATCCGTTCGACGTCGGCGTCTTGGTGACCGTCAGGCCGTCGGCCTTGCCGGGGACCACCACGACGCCGTTGTCGGTCGTCACCACGATCCACTCGGCCTGCGCCGCATATCCGACGCCCACCTTGGTGCCGTTGAGCTTTCCCGCGGAGAGTGTCACAGCGGGCCGGACCGGCAACTGCGCACCCGGCTCGTTCAGCGCCAACGTCAGCACCGACCCCTTTGCGACACCGCCGAGGTACCGGTCCTGCTGGGCCTCGGAGGCCAGGTCGAGCAGCACCGCCGTCGTCCCGAGCGTGACCAGCGCCGGGCTGATGGTGCCGTGCCTGCCGATCTCGGTCAGGGCCGTCGTCATCTCGGCAAAGCCGACGCCGTCACCGCCGAGACGCTCGGGCACGCCGAGCGCCGTGACACCCCCGGAAACCAGAGCGTCCCAGGTGTTGTCCCGCTCGAGCACCGACGTCACCACATCGGCGACAGCCTGCTGCCCCTCGTCTGGACTGAAATCCACCGACTCCTCCTTGAGCCTCTGGGCCTGTCAGCCCGTCAGTGCTGGACCGGGCATGTACCCGTGTAGTCAACCTGCCAGTGCTTGATCCCGTTGAGCCAGCCCGACTTCAACCGCTCCGGGTCGCCGATCGGCTTGAGGTCCGGCATCGCATCGGCGATCGCGTTGAACATCAGGTTGATCGTCATCTTGGCGAGGTTGGCGCCGATGCAGTAGTGGGCGCCGGTACCGCCGAAGCCGACATGGGGGTTCGGGTTGCGCATGATGTCGAACGAGTGCGGGTTCTCGAACACCTCTTCGTCGAAGTTCGCCGAGCGGTAGGACATCACCACGCGCTGGCCCTTCTTGATCTGTACGCCGCCGAGTTCGGTGTCCTCCAGCGCGGTGCGCTGGAACGCCGAAACCGGGGTCGCCCAGCGGACGATCTCGTCGGCGGCGGTCTCGGGACGTTCCTTCTTGTACAGCTCCCACTGTTCGGGGTTCTGGGAGAACGCGATCATGCCGTGGGTGATCGAGTTGCGGGTGGTCTCGTTGCCTGCCACCGCGAGCATCACCACGAAGAAGCCGAACTCGTCGTCGGAGAGCTTCTCGCCCTCGATGTCGGCCTCGATCAACTTGGTGACGATGTCCTCGGTCGGGTTCTTGGCCCGCTCCTCGGCCATTTTCATCGCGTAGGTGATCAGCTCGAACGACGACATCGCGGGATCGACGTCGGCGTACTCGGGGTCCTCGCCGGCGGTCATCTCGTTGGACCAGCGGAAAAGCTTGTCGCGGTCTTCCTGCGGTACGCCCAGCAGCTCGGCGATGGCCTGCAGAGGCAACTCGCAGGACACCTGCTCGACGAAGTCTCCGGAGCCCTCGGCCGCGGCGGTCGCGGCGATCCGCTGGGCGCGGGTCCGCAGTTCGTCTTCGAGCCGTCCGACGGCGCGGGGGGTGAATCCACGGGAGATGATCTTGCGCAGCCGGGTGTGCTGCGGTGCGTCCATGTTCAACAGGACCGCCTTCTGCAGGTCGATCGCCTCACGCGTCATCTCCTGCGGCCAGACCGGGATGGCGCCGTCGGGGGAGCTGCCGAAGATCTCGTTGTGCTTGGACACTTCCTTGACGTCTGCGTGCTTGGTGACCAGCCAGTAACCTTTGTCTCCGAAGCCGCCCGTGCCGCCCGGCACGTCGACCCAGTGGACAGGCTCGGCCTTGCGGAGTTCGGCCAACTCCTCTACGGGCAGACGCTCGAGGTTCAGGCTCGCGTCGAGGGGATCGAACTCGGGACTGATGGGGCAGGAATTGGGGCCAGGCATAGGAAAGCACTCCTCAATTGCAACGTGTTCTAGTGCCAGTAAAACATGCCTCCACCGCAGATAAAAGGCGCGGCGGCATCGCCGCTTGTCAGAGTAATGAAACGTGTTCTAGCCTGACGCAATGGGTAACCCTGTCATCGTCGAAGCCACTCGCAGCCCCATCGGTAAACGCAACGGATGGTTGTCCGGTCTGCACGCCACCGAGCTGTTGGGCGCGGTGCAGAAGGCGCTCGTGGAGAAGGCCGGCATCGACGCAGGAATGGTCGAGCAGGTCATCGGCGGCTGCGTCACCCAGTTCGGCGAGCAGTCCAACAACATCACCCGGGTCGGCTGGCTGACCGCGGGTCTGCCCGAGCATGTCGGCGCCACCACCATCGACTGCCAGTGCGGCAGTGCGCAGCAGGCCAACCACCTGATCGCCGGCCTGATCGCCACCGGGGCCATCGACGTCGGCATCGCGTGCGGTATCGAGGCGATGAGCCGGGTCGGGCTGGGCGCCAACGCCGGGCCGGACCGTTCGATCATCCGCGCCTCGTCGTGGGACATCGACATGCCCAACCAGTTCGAGGCTGCCGAGCGGATCGCCAAGCGGCGCGGCATCACCCGTGCCGACGTAGACGCGCTCGGCGTGGCGTCGCAGGCCAAGGCCAAGCAGGCCTGGGCCGAGGGCCGGTTCGACCGGGAGATCTCGCCCATCTCGGCTCCGGTGCTCGACGAGAACAAGCAGCCGACCGCCGAGTGGGCGCCGGTGACCCGCGACCAGGGCCTGCGTGACACCACCGCCGAAGCGCTGGCGGCGCTGAACCCGGTGATGGAGGGCGGGATTCACACCGCCGGGACGTCCTCGCAGATCTCCGACGGCGCGGCCGCGGTGCTCTGGATGGATGAGGACAAGGCGAAGGCTCTTGGCCTGAAGCCGCGCGCCCGCATCGTCGCGCAGGCCAATGTGGGCGCCGAGACCTACTACCACCTCGACGGCCCCGTCCAGTCGACCGCCAGGGTGCTCGAGAAGGCCGGCATGAAGATGGGCGACATCGACATCACCGAGATCAACGAGGCCTTCGCGTCCGTGGTGCTGTCGTGGGCCCGGGTGCATGAGGCCGACATGGACACCGTCAACGTCAACGGCGGCGCCATCGCGCTCGGACATCCGGTGGGCAGCACCGGCGCCCGGCTGATCACCACCGCGCTGCACGAGCTGGAACGCACCGACAAGGCGACGGCGCTGATCACCATGTGCGCCGGCGGCGCACTCTCCACCGGAACGATCATCGAGCGGATCTAGAGGCCTGCCGATGATTCCGGACGCGGACCGTATCGCCGCGGCCCAGGCCTACATCAGCGCGTTGGCCACCCACCGGGCCGATGATGTGCCGTTCGCGCCCGGGTGCACCCGCGTGGAGGTCGGGCTCAAAACCGGCTTCTCGGGAGATCACCTGCGCCGCAGCCTCAACCGTGGCCTGCAATACCGGGTGATCCGGGATGTGACGGCGCCGGAGTTCACGCTCGACGGCGACACCGTCCGTGCCCGCTTCGAGCTCGCCACCAAGCCCTCGTTGGCCGGCCGCCGCGTCGGCGCGCGCATCGACGAGACGTTTCTGATCCCGGCCGACGACCCGTCCGGGCGGGCGCAGATCCACCACATCAAGGCCTCCATCCGTCCGTTCCTGACCCGTTAAGGTGCACGCCATGGCCCAATCCCCGCGTCCGCTGACCCCCAAGCAGGTCGAGAACCTCAACTCCAAGGCCGTCGGAGTCGCCATCAAGTGGATGTCGAAGTTCAACACGTGGGCCTACAAGGCCACCGGCGGGCGGATCGGCTACAACTGGCGCCTCGGCTCCAACCGGTTCTCGGCGCCACCTCCGGTCGGGATCCTCACCACGATCGGCCGCAAGTCCGGGCAGCCCAGGGAGAGCCCGCTGTTGTTCCTGCGCGAGGGCGAGCGGATCGTGCTGGTCGCCTCGCAGGGCGGTCGCGCCACAAACCCGATGTGGTACTTGAACGTCAAGGCCAACCCTGCGGTGACGTTCCAGATCAAGAACGAGAAGCTCAAGCTGATCGCGCGCGAAGCGACCGATGCCGAGCGTGACGAGTACTGGCCCAAGCTCGACGCGATGTACCCGGACTTCGCGAACTACCGCTCCTACACCGACCGCCAGATCCCGATCCTGATCTGCGATCCAGATTCGCGGTAATTCTGCGCACGCTGTTGTTAGCGTCAGCACCATGCGGGACGTTCGCCGGACAGCGCGCAGGCTGCTGACAATCCTGGTCGCGACGCTGGCCGCGGCGGTCCTTTTCGCCGCGTCGGCGTTCGCAGCCGCCGACATCGTCTTGACCTTCGTCCGGCACGGCGAATCACAGGCGAACGCCGACGGAATCATCAACACCGAGGTTCCCGGTCCCCACATCACGGCGTTGGGACAGCAGCAGGCCGCCCTCATCGCCGGAGTGCTCGCGGCCGGCGGCTACCACGGCATCTACGCCTCGGACATGGTCCGCACCCAGGAAACCGCCGCGCCGCTGGCCGACATCCTCGGTGAGTCGGTCACGGTGCTGCCCGGTCTGCGCGAGATCGACGCCGGCACCTACGAAGGCTCCTCGGAAACCGACGGCCTGGGCCGGCTGGGGTACGGACTGACCCCGGCGCTGTGGACATTGGGCCTGCGATCCGCGTGGATCCCCCACTCCACGGACACCAACGGCAACGTCTTCCAGGACCGGATGTCGGAAGCCGTGCAGATCATCTACGAGGACGGGTGGGCGCGGCCGGTCGCGTTCTCCCACGGCGCGACCATCATGTTCTGGACGATGATGAACGTCGAGAACCCCGACCTCGGCTTGTTGCTCAGCCATCAGCTGCCGAACACCGGAGTGGTTGTGCTCGAAGGCAATCCGGAGGACGGCTGGACGCTGGTGAGCTGGGACGGCGTCGCCGTGGACCCGGACCCGTCATTCTTGACCAAGACGTTCGTCAACGTCCGGGAACTGATCACCACTCCGCAGACCGCGGTCTACAACGTCAAGAAGGCATTCGCCACCGGAGACCTCGCCGCCATCACCGACGCGTTCGCGCACGCGGTCATCGACGTCGTGTTGGCGCCGGTGAGGTTCGTCGGCGCGGTCGCCACCGACGTCTTCGAGCTGGTCTTCCCTCCGGCACCATCCATACAGGTCGAGGCGCCGACGTCGGCCCAATCCACCACCGACGAATCCGATGTCCCCGCCGACGTCCCCGCCGACGTGCCGGATGACGTCGTCGCGGTGGTCCCGTCCGAGGATGTCGAGAGCCCAACGCGCGAGGCGGCGTCCGGCGATGCCGAGACACCGGAGGAATCCGAAGCCCCGGAACCCGAGGCCCTGGAACCCGACATCTCCGCGTCGCAGCCCGAGGAATCGGAGATCGAGACCGAAACCACCACCGCCGACACCACCGGAGACGACGAGACCGACGAGACCGACGACGGTGCCGCAGTGGCTGAAGGTACCGACGGTGCCGCAGAGAAGGAAGCCGCCTGAGCCGATTCGGCAGGCCGCGAAAATCGGCGCGTTTCCTGGTCTGACCACGGGATTTCGGTGCGAACACCGGCCCGCGGGTGTCCCTGCTCAATTATCGTTGGCGGGTGGTCTCGGTATCCGGCTTCGACGACTGGCTCAACCGCCTGGTGATGGAGCTGGCGGACAAGGCCGGCCTGTCGCCGGACCGCTACGTCGCCGAGGCCGTCGCCATGCGACTGATGGACGACGTCACGACCAACGACGGGGTGCACGACGAGTTGCTGGCGCATCTGTCCAACGCGCAGATCCCGGTTCCCGCACAGTGGCAGTGGCCGCAATCGATCATCACCGACCCGGAACGGCTTAGGGTGCTGTACGCGACCGGTCTGCTCGATTCGCCCGCCGAGAAGGTGTACGACCGCATCGTCGACATGGCGGCCGCCGCCTTGGCAGCGCCGGGCGCGGCTGTCTCACTCGTGGACCACGACCGACAGTTCTTCGTCAGCATGCACGGGTCGGCGGGCCAGGAGCCGGAATCACGGGAGACGTCGATCCAGCGGTCCCTGTGCCAGTACGCCGTGGCGTCGGGCCAGCCGCTGGTGCTCGCCGACGCCCGCACCGATCCTGTGCTGCAGCACAACCCCGCGGTCAGCGACGGCAGCGTGGTCGCCTACCTCAGCATCCCGTTGATCGGTGAAGACCGTCACGCCGTCGGCACGCTGTGCGTCTGGGACACCATCCCCCGCGACTGGACGTCGGGTCACGTGACCACACTGCGCGACCTGGCGCAACTGGCCGCCGACCACATCTTCCCCCGCGCGCAGCGGGGTCAGGCGCCGTAGACAGGCACCGGCGTCCGCGCCTTGGCCAGCAGATCCGGCACCACGGAGCCGAGCTCGGCCGGATCCCAGCGGGCACCCTTGTCGATCTCCGGGCCGTGCGCCCAGCCCTCGGCGACACGGATCTTGCCGCCTTCGACCTCGAACACCCTGCCGGTCACATCGCGAGACTCGACGCTGCCCAGCCACACGACCAGCGGTGAAATGTTCTCGGGTGCCATCGAATCGAAGTCGTTGTCCTGGGTGGCCATCATGTCGGCGAACACGGTCTCGGTCATCCGGGTGCGCGCCGACGGCGCGATCGCGTTCACGCTGACGCCGAACCTGCCCATCTCGGCGGCGGCGACCAAGGTCAGCGCCGCGATGCCTGCCTTGGAAGCGCTGTAGTTGGCCTGCCCGACGCTGCCCTGCAGTCCCGCACCGGAACTCGTGTTGATGATGCGGGCGTCCACACTCTCGCCCGCCTTGGACTTCGCGCGCCAGTACGCGGCGGCGTGCTTCATCGTGGCGAAGTGGCCCTTCAGGTGCACGGCGGTGACGGCGTCGAACTCTTCCTCACTGGTGTTGGCGAACATCCGGTCCCGGACGATGCCCGCGTTGTTCACCAGGACGTCGAGAGTCCCGAAACTGTCCACGGCAGTCTGGATCAGCCCCTCGGCCTGAGCCCAGTCTGCGACGTTGGCGCCGCTGGTGACCGCTTCACCACCGGCGGCGACGATCTCGTCGACGACCGCCTGGGCGGCGCTTCCTCCGCCGGCCGGGGAACCATCCAGTCCGACGCCGATGTCGTTGACCACCACGCGCGCTCCCTCGGCGGCGAACGCCAGCGCGTGCGCCCTACCGATTCCGCCACCTGCACCTGTCACGATGACCACGCGGCCGTCGAGCAGTCCCATTGCTAACCCCTTTTCTGAAGTCACCCTTGTGTCTTGATGTCGGCAGTGGTGGTCGCCAGGTAGTGCGGCGGCTCCCCGCCACCATGCACCTCGAGCGACGCACCGCTGATGTAGGACGCCGCGTCAGAGGCCAGAAATGCGGTGGCCCAACCGATGTCCTCGGGTTTGGCCAGCCGGCCCAGCGGCACGTTCTTGGAGATCGCCGCGATCGAATCGGCGTCTCCGTAGAAGAGTTCCGACTGTTCGGTCTCCACCATGCCCACCACGACGGAGTTCACCCTGACCTTCGGCGCCCATTCCACGGCCAGTGTGGCGGTCATGTTCTCCATGCCGGCCTTGGCCGCGCCGTACGCGACGGTGCCCGGAGTGGGCCTCCTGCCGCTCACGCTGGTGATGTTGACGATCGAGCCCCCGGCGGCCTGCGCCTGCATCGCTGCGTTGGCGTGGGTTGAAACAGACAGCGCACCAAGCAGGTTCAGTGCCACGATCTTGGCGCTGAATTTGGCCGACGCGTCGGCGGCGAGCACATACGGGGAGCCGCCCGCGTTGTTCACCACCACATCGAGGCGGCCGTGGTCGGACACGATGCCTTCGACGAGGCCTTTGACCGAGTCGTCCTCGCGGATGTCACACGACCGGAACTCGTAGGGGGATCCCTCCACCGGACGGCGCGCACACGTCACGACGGTGGCGCCCTGGTCGGCGAAGACCTTGCTGATACCCGCACCCACGCCGCGCACGCCACCGGTGACGAGCACGACGCGTCCGGTCAGGCCAAGGGCGATGCCGCTGCGGGCACTGTCGACGGCGTCAGTCACTGTGCTAGCGTACCAAGCAAGTGCTTGCTTAGGTAGCGACCCAGGAGTTTGCATGCCGATCACCACAAAGACCGTGGAACCGGGCATTGTGTCCGTCACGGTCGACTACCCGCCCGTAAACGCGATCCCGTCCCGCGGCTGGTTCGAACTGGCCGACACCATCACCGCCGCGGGGCGCGACCACAGCACGCACGTCGTGATCCTGCGGGCCGAGGGCCGCGGTTTCAACGCCGGTGTGGACATCAAGGAGATGCAGAACACCGAAGGGTTCACCGCGCTGATCGACGCCAACCGCGGCTGCTACGAGGCGTTCCGCGCGGTCTACGAGTGCGCGGTGCCCGTCGTCGCGGCGGTGAACGGCTTCTGCGTCGGCGGCGGCATCGGCCTGGTCGGAAACTCCGACGTGATCGTCGCCTCCGACGACGCCAAGTTCGGGCTGCCCGAGGTCGAGCGGGGCGCGCTCGGCGCGGCCACCCACCTGTCGCGACTGGTGCCACAGCACATGATGCGCCGGCTGTTCTTCACCGCCGCCACCGTCACCGCAGACACCCTGCACCACTTCGGTTCGGTTCACGAGGTGGTGCCACGGGCCGATCTCGACGAGGCCGCGCTGCGAGTCGCGCGCGACATCGCGTCGAAGGACACCCGGGTGATCCGCGCCGCCAAGGAAGCGCTGAACTTCATCGACATCCAGCCGGTCAACGCGAGATACCGCATGGAGCAAGGCTTCACGTTCGAACTGAACCTCGCCGGCGTGTCCGACGAGCACCGCGACGCGTTCGCCGGGACAGAAAAGGGGAAGGCGTGAGCGACAAGAGAACAACTCTGGACGAGGCGGTGTCCTCGATACAGAGCGGGATGACCATCGGCATCGGCGGCTGGGGGTCGCGGCGCAAGCCCATGGCGTTCGTCCGCGCCCTGCTGCGCACCGATGTCACCGACCTGACCGTGGTCACCTACGGCGGACCCGACCTGGGGCTGCTGTGCTCGGCGGGCAAGGTCAAGCGGGTGTATTACGGCTTCGTGTCGCTGGATTCGCCGCCGTTCTACGATCCGTGGTTTGCCAAGGCCCGCACGTCGGGATCGATCGAGGCCCGCGAGATGGACGAGGGCATGCTGCGCTGCGGCCTGCAGGCGGCCGCACAGCGCCTGCCGTTCCTGCCGATCCGCGCCGGACTGGGCAGCGACGTCCGCGCGTTCTGGGGTGACGAGCTCAAGACCGTGCGTTCGCCGTATCCGACGGGTTCGGGCTACGAGGAACTGGTCGCGATGCCCGCGCTGAACCTGGACGCCGCGTTCGTGCACATGAACATCGGAGACGCCAAGGGCAATGCGGCCTACACCGGCATCGACCCGTACTTCGACGACCTGTTCCTGATGTCGGCGCAGAAGCGTCTCCTGTCGGTGGAGAGGGTGGTGTCCACCGAAGAGCTGGTGAAATCCGTTCCGCCACAGGCTCTGCTGATCAACCGGATGATGGTCGACACCGTGGTCGAGGCGCCCAACGGGGCTCACTTCACCACCGCCGAGCCCGACTACCGCCGCGATGAGAAGTTCCAGCGGCACTACGCCGAGGCTGCGGGCTCCGACGAGACGTGGGCCGAGTTCGTCAAGACCTACCTGTCCGGCAGCGAGGCCGACTACCAGGCCGCCGTCCGCAAGTTCACCGAGGATCGGGAGGCCGCCAAGTGATCTCCGCAACCCGCGCCGAGGTGTGCGCCGTCGCCTGTGCCGAATTGTTCCGCGACGCAGGCGAGATCATGGTCAGCCCGATGACGACCATCGTGTCGATCGGCGCCCGGCTGGCCCGGCTGACGTTCTCCCCCGACATCGTGCTGACCGACGGTGAGGCCCGACTGATCGCCGACACCCCGGCCATCGGTGCCGCCGCGACGATCGAGGGCTGGATGCCCTTCGGCCGGGTCTTCGAGACGCTGGCCTGGGGTCGACGGCATGTGGTGATGGGCGCAAACCAGATCGACCGCTACGGCAACCAGAACCTGTCCGCGTTCGGTCCGCTGCAGCACCCGACGCGCCAGATGTTCGGCGTGCGCGGCGCGCCAGGCAACACCATCAACCACGCCACCAGCTACTGGGTGGGCAACCACTCCAAGCGGGTGTTCGGCACAGAAGTCGACATCGTGTCCGGGATCGGTTGGGACAAGGTCGATCCCGACAATCCGGCCTACCGGTTCGTCAACGTCTACCGGGTGGTGACCAACCTCGGCGTGTTCGACTTCAACGGCCCCGACCATCAGATGCGCGCGGTGTCGCTGCACCCCGGCGTCGAGCCGGACCAGGTCGCCGAGAACACCTCGTTCGAGGTGCACGGCCTGGCCGACGCAGCGACTACCCGACTGCCGTCCGGTGACGAGCAGAAGCTGCTGCGCGAGGTCATCGACCCGAAGTCGTTGCGCGACAAGGAAGTAAAGGTATGAGTCGGCTCAGCACCCCGCTGACCGAACTGGTCGGCATCGAGCATCCCGTCGTACAGACCGGGATGGGGTGGGTCGCCGGCGCCCGGTTGGTGTCGGCGACGTCGAATGCCGGCGGGCTGGGCATCCTGGCCTCGGCGACGATGACGCTGGAGGAGCTCACCACCGCGGTGGCCAAGGTCAAGGCCGCCACCGACAAGCCGTTCGGCATCAACATCCGCGCCGATGCCGGCGATGCGAACGCACGCGTCGACCTGCTGATCCGCGAAGGGGTCAAGGTCGCGTCGTTCGCGCTGGCCCCGAAGCCCGATCTCATCGCGAGGCTGAAAGACGCCGGCGTGGTGGTGATTCCGTCGGTCGGTCTGGCCAAACACGCCAAGAAGGTGGCGGGCTGGGGCGCCGACGCAGTGATCGTGCAGGGTGGTGAGGGCGGCGGGCACACCGGCCCGATCGCCACCACGCTGCTGCTGCCGTCGGTGCTCGACGCCGTCGCCGACACCGGGATGCCGGTGATCGCCGCGGGTGGCTTCTTCGACGGCAGGGGCCTGGCCGCCGCGCTGTCGTACGGCGCGGCCGGGGTCGCCATGGGCACCCGGTTCCTGCTGACGTCGGACTCGACCGTGCCCGACGCGGTCAAGCAGCGTTACCTGGACGCCGCGCTGGACGGCACCGTGGTGTCGACCAAGGTCGACGGTATGCCGCACCGGGTGCTGCGCACCGGGCTGGTCGAGAAGCTGGAGAGCGGGTCCCCGATCCGGGGGCTCTCGGCAGCGGTGCTCAACGCGCAGAAGTTCAAGAAGATGTCCGGCATGACCTGGAAGTCGATGATCACCGACGGGCTGGCCATGCGGCACGGCAAGGACCTGACGTGGTCGCAGGTCGTGATGGCCGCCAACACTCCGATGCTGCTCAAGGCGGGCCTCGTCGAGGGCAACACCGATGCCGGTGTGCTCGCCTCCGGCCAGGTGGCCGGGATCATCGATGATCTGCCCTCGTGCGCGGAACTGGTGCCGGCGATCGTCGCCGAAGCCGTCGAACACTTGCAGAAGGCCTCGCAACACATCCGCTGAGCACACATTTGACGCGCGTCCAGCGATTCCGCCGTGCGCTCCATCTGAGCTTCCTAGACTCGGCCGCATGAAGACCAACGCGGCGATTCTGTGGGAGTACGGTGGCGACTGGACGGTCGAGGAGATCGACCTTGACCCGCCGGGCGACGGCGAGGTGCTGGTGTCCTGGGAGGCAACCGGCCTGTGCCACTCCGACGAGCACATCCGCACCGGTGATCTGCCCGCGCCGCTGCCGCTGATCGGCGGTCACGAGGGCGCGGGCATCGTCCGCGAGGTCGGTCCTGGCGTCGTCGGTCTCGCGCCGGGCGACCACGTGGTCGCGTCGTTCCTGCCTGCCTGTGGGCGGTGCCGGTTCTGTTCGACCGGCCACCAGAACCTGTGCGACCTCGGCGCGATGATCATGGCCGGCACGCAACTCGACGGCACCTACCGCCGCCACGTCCGCGGGCAAGACGTCGGCGTGATGGCACTCGTCGGCACGTTCTCCCAGTACGGCACCGTGCCCGAGGCGTCCATCGTCAAGATCGACGACGACATTCCGTTGTCGCGGGCGTGCCTGCTCGGCTGCGGCGTCACCACCGGCTGGGGCTCGGCGGTCAACACCGCCGACGTGTCACCCGGCGACACCGTCGTCATCATCGGGCTCGGCGGGATCGGCAGCGGTGCAATCCAGGGGGCCCGACTGGCCGGCGCCGAGAAGATCATCGTCATCGAACCGGTGGAATCGAAGCGGGAGTTGGCTTTCCGGTTCGGCGCCACCCACTTCGTGACCTCGATGGAAGAGGCGACCGCGTTGGTTGCCGACCTCACCCGTGGCGTGATGGCCGACTCGGCGATCCTGACCGTCGGCCTGCTGGAGGGCTCGATGCTCGAGGAGGCGGCCAATATCATCCGCAAGGGCGGCGCCGTGGTGATGACGGCGCTGTCGACGATGGCCGACAACCAGCCGACCCTGGGCATGATGATGTTCACGCTGTTCCAGAAGCGGCTGCTGGGCAGCCTCTACGGCGAGGCCAACCCGCGCGCCGACATCCCGCGCCTGCTGTCGCTGTACCGCGAGGGCAAGCTGCTGCTCGACGAGACCGTCACCCACGAGTACAAGCTCGCCGAGGTCAACGAGGGCTACGAGGACATGCGGGCGGGCCGCAACATCCGCGGCGTCATCCTGCACGACCACTGACCGATCCGCCGAAATTGCATTCCAGCAGCGGTTTTTCGAGTAGAGGCCTGCTGGAATGCAATTTCGGCGTCAAGTGGTGAGGGCGGTGGCGCTGAACGGTTGGCTGGTCCTGGCCGCCAGGTACTCCGGACGTGGCGTCTCCGCCCGATACGGCGCGAGCAGCCGGTTCTCCACCGAGTTGAGCACCAGGAAGATGTTCGACCTGGGGTACGGCGTGATGTTCGAGCCCGACCCGTGCATGATGTTGCAGTCGAACCACAGCGCGGTTCCGGCGGGACCGGTGACCTGGTCGATACCGTGCCGATCGGCAGCTGCGGTCAAGGTGGCATGACTCGGGACGCCGATCTCCTGCTTGACCAACGATGACGCGTGATTGTCGCGGGGCGTGGCCCCGACACAGGGATAGAAGACCCGATGCGACCCGGGCATCACCATCAACGAACCGTTGTACGGGAAGTTCTGAGTCAAGGCGATGGAACATGACACCGCACGCATCTCGGGCATGCCGTCCTCGGCATGCCAGGTCTCGAAATCGGAATGCCAGTAGAAGCCGGTCCCGGTGAAGCCGGGCATCATGTTGATGCGCGCCTGGTGCAGATAGACGTCACTGCCCAGCAACTGACGGGCGACGGGAAGCACGGTGTCCAGCGTGACGACCTCGCTGATCAGATCGCTGAAGAGGTGCGGCTGAAACACCGACCGGATGCTGCCGCCCGGCTCGCGGATGATCCGCGGGTCCCGCGGGTCCGCCGTCGCCGCGACACGGTCGAGTTCTGCGGTCAGGGCCGGCAGCCAAGCTGCCTCCACCGCGTCGCGCCGCACCATGTATCCATTGCTCGCCATGGAGTCGAGATCGGCCGCGGCCAGCGGACCGTTGGCCGCCGAGCCCCACACGGTCGGCTCCTCGCGTGCGATCGGGTCGATCTGCGTGTCCAGCCGGGTCGGGTACCGGTCTGTGCTCTGCGAAAGATGCCGGGAACTCAACTTGCCTGCACCGCCGGAGGGTAGGCACCGTTCTCGTCGTGGATCTCCCGGCCGGTGACGGGCGGGTTGAACACGCACAGCATGCGCATCGTGGTGTCGCAGGTAACCCTGTGCCGCTCATGGCCGTTCAGCAGATACATCGTGCCGGGCCGTAACGGGTGCACCTCACCGGTCTCGTGGTTGGTGAGCGTACCCGTGCCCTCCACGACCCACACGGCCTCCACATGGTGCTGATAGTGGAACTCGCTCACGGAGTTCGCGTCGATCGTGGTCTCATGAAACGAGAACCCGACGCCGTCGTCGGCCAGGATGATCCGCTTGGACCTCCAGTGCTCGGCTGCCACATCACGATTCGTCCCGGTGATCTCGTCAGTGGTGCGGACGATCAATGGTCTGCACGCTCCTTTCTGCGCATGGTCCGGCGGTTGTTCAGGCGACCGTTACCGCGATCGCCTCGGCGAGGATGTCGATGCCCGAGTCCAGGTCTTCTTCGGATGTCGTCAACGGCGGCAGAAGCTTGATCACTTCGTCGGCCGGACCACTCGTCTCCACCAAGAGACCTCGCTCGAACGCGGCACCGGCGGCGGCGCCCGCCACCGCCGCATCCTCGAACTTCAGCCCCTGGGCCATACCCCGCCCGCGCGCAGTGACACCGGGATGATTCCCGGCGATGCCGACGAGCCGCTCCCGGACCCGTCGGCCCTTTGCCAGCGTATCCTCGACGAATGTCTCAGTTTCCCAGTAGGTTTCAAGCGCCTTCGCGGCGGTGACGAAGGCCGGGTTGTGTCCCCGGAAAGTTCCGTTGTGCTCACCGGGAGTCCAGACGTCGAGCTGGCGGCGGAACAGCGTCAGCGCCATCGGCAATCCGTAACCGCTGATCGACTTCGACAGCGTGACGATATCCGGGACGATCCCAGCCTCTTCGAAGCTGAAGAACGGACCCGTACGTCCGCACCCCATCTGGACGTCGTCGACGATGAGCAGGATCTCGCGGCGCTGACACAGCTCGGCGAGTCCGCGCAGCCACTCCACCCGCGCCACGTTGAGACCGCCTTCGCCCTGCACGGTCTCCACGATGACAGCGGCCGGTCGATTCAGACCGCTGCCGGAGTCGTCGAGCACCCGCTCGAACCAATGGAAGTCCTCGGTGACCCCGCCGAAGTAGTTGTCGTACGGCATCGGTGTCGCATGCACCAGCGGGATGCCGGCGCCGGCGCGTTTCATCGAGTTGCCGGTAACCGATAACGCCCCGAGCGTCATTCCGTGAAATGCGTTGGTGAAGCTGATGATCGACTCGCGGCCGGTCACCTTGCGGGCGAGTTTGAGCGCCGCCTCGACGGTGTTCGCGCCGGTCGGCCCCGGGAACTGCACCTTGTAGTCGAGCCCGCGCGGCCTCAGGATCAGCCGCTCGAATGTCTCGAGGAAACGGGTCTTGGCTTCGGTCGCCATGTCCAGTGAGTGCACGATCATGTCGCTGGAGAGGTAATCGAGAAGCGGCTGCTTGAGGATGGGGTTGTTGTGCCCGTAGTTCAATGCCCCTGCACCGGCGAAGAAGTCCAGATAGCGACGACCCGACACGTCGGTCACCCACGATCCCTGGGCGTGGGCCATCGTGGCCGGCCAGTTGCGGCAGTAACTGCGCACCTCCGATTCGACGGAGCTGTACACCGCTGGAAGGTCGGGTTCCCCGGGACGGACGATCGTGGCTGGAGTTGACATGTGTCCTTTCGATGGTGGTCAGTCGACCATGGGTGTCGCGATTGGACCGATTCGCAGAAGCGGCTCGTCCTCGTGGTTTCCGTCGGAATCGAGCTGGGCAGAAGTGAAGTGGGGCTGTTCGACGAGAAGCACCCCGTGTCGCTTGGCGAACGCGCCGAAGAAGGCCCGTGACGCCGCGTTGTCCGGGGACACCGTCGCCTCCACGGTGACCGGATGACCGTGGCGGTCGCGCCGGACCCGGTCCACCAGGGTGTCCAGCATGACGCCGGCCAGCCCGGTGCCCCGCGCCGACTCGGCGACCGCCACCTGCCAGACGAACAGGACCTCCGGCCGAACCGGGGGGTGGTAGGCGGTGATCAGACCGCAGAGTTCGCCGTCCCGATCGGCCACGATCGTCGTGTCGGCAAAGTCTGTGGCCATCAGCAGATAGGTGTACGTCGAGTTCACATCGAGCACCCTGGTGTCGGCCACGAGGCGATGCATCGAGATCGCGTCGCGATCAGACGGTCGCCGGAGAAAACGGACCCACGAATTGCTGCGCACCACAGTACTTTTCGCAGCAGTTGTCCAAGTACGCGACGCGATGCCCGCGCCACGCGACACATGGATGTTCACCTAGAAGATCACCACCGAACAGAGTTTTCGTGCGTCATCAGTTACGTCATCGGTGCTCCGACCGTATTCCGGCAAAGGTTTTGCACGCAAACCTGCGGTGGTCGCCCGGACCGCGAAAACCCTGGAGGCTGCGACGCTCGGACGGCGACGATCGCCCGATTGGGCAGGTCACAGCAGCCTCTCAGCTTGTGATCAAATCGTTACCTCACCCCTGCCCGGCCGGGTCCGCGGTGACTGCGAGCCGTCATCTCCGCGGTCACCGCGGCGGACTCCCCGGCCGAGAACGACGAGAACCCCCGGGATCGGCGGCGGCCTTCGAAGGACGCTCCGAACCGGGGGTTCTCGACACATCACGCCAACACGCCTGCATCGGCGTCCTGGCAGGGTACTGCTAGAGGCGTTCGATGATCGTGACGTTCGCGGTGCCGCCACCTTCGCACATGGTCTGCAGGCCGTAACGGCCGCCGGTGCGCTCCAGCGTGTTCAGCATGGTGGCGAAGAGCTTTGCGCCGGTGGCCCCGAGCGGGTGCCCGAGTGCGATCGCGCCGCCGTTGGGGTTGACCTTCTCCGGGTCGGCCTTGGTCTCCTTGAGCCAGGCCTGCACGACGGGCGCGAAGGCCTCGTTGATCTCGACGGTGTCGATGTCCTCGATCGTCAGACCGGCCCTGTCCAGCGCGTACTGGGTGGCGGGGATCGGGCCGGTGAGCATGAACACCGGGTCGGCGCCCCGGGCGCTGATGTGATGGATTCGCGCGCGCGGCTTCAGGTTATGAACCTTCACTGCGTTTTCCGAGGCCAGCAGCACGGCGCTGGCACCGTCGGAAATCTGGCTCGCCATCGCCGCGGTCAGCCGGCCGCCGTCGACGAGCGTCTTGAGGCCGGCCATCTTCTCCAGCGTGGTTTCGCGAGGGCACTCGTCGACACGGAAGCCGTCCACATCGATGATCTCGTTCTCGAAGTGACCGGCGCGAATCGCGGCCTGGGCACGCTGGTTGCTGGTCAGCGCGAACTGCTCCATGTCCTCACGGGAGATGTCCCACTTCTCGGCGATCATCTCCGCGCCGCGGAACTGGGAGATCTCCTGGTCGCCGTACCGGTGCAGCCAGCTCTTGGATTCGTTTGTCGGAGAGGTGAACCCGAACTGTTCGCCGACGATCATCGCCGAGCTGATCGGGATCTGACTCATGTTCTGCATGCCGCCGGCGACGATCAGGTCGGCGGTGCCGGACAGGATCGCCTGCGCGCCGAACGAGATCGCCTGCTGGCTGGAGCCGCACTGCCGGTCGACGGTGACACCCGGCACCTCTTCGGGGTAGCCCGCCGCCAGCCAGGACAGCCGCGCGATGTTGCCCGCCTGCGGACCGATCGCGTCGACGCAGCCGGCGATGACGTCGTCGACGGCGCCGGGGTCCACGTCGTTGCGCGCGAACAACCCACGCCAGCCCGCCGCGCCGAGGTCGACAGGGTGCATGCCGGCGAGTGAGCCGTTGCGCTTGCCGATCGCGGTGCGTACAGCGTCGATGACATACGCCTCAGCCATTGGTGCTCTCCTTGCTTGTTGGCTCGGCGGTTATCCCACCGAGGACGATCGAAAGGTACTGCCGGCCAACCTGTTGGGCGGTCAGCGGGCCACCGGGCTGGTACCAGCGCACCGACACCCAGGTGGTGTCGCGGATGAACCGGTACACCAGGTCGACGTCGACGTCGGGACGGAAGTAGCCCTCGTCGATGCCCTGTGTCAGCACGTCGACCCACATCTTGCGCTGTTCCTTGTTGCGTTCCTCGACGTAGGCGAACCGGCCCTGTGCGGACAACCGCTTGGCCTCGTCCTGGTAGATCACGACCTCGGCGTGCCGGGTCTCGATCGCCTCGAACGACGCCATGAACAGACCCTTCAGGCGTTCCAGCGGGTTCGGCTCGGTCGCCACGATCTGCTGGTAGCGGTCGAACAACCAATCCAGGAAACCACGCAGCACCTCATCGACCATCTCCTCCTTGGAGGAGAAGTGGTGGTAGAGGCTGCCCGACAGGATGCCCGCCGAGTCGGCGATGTCACGCACGGTGGTGGCGCGCAGTCCACGCTCGGCGAACATCGTCGCGGCGAGCTGCAGGAGCTCGTCGCGTCGGGTGTTGGCCTGTGGGGCCTGCCCACTGCTCATGGGTGCTGGCTCGACACCGAGATCACTTCGCCGGTCAGGTAACTGGAGTAGTCGCTGGCAAGAAACGCGATGGTGGACGCCACCTCCCAGGGCTCGGCGGCCCGGCCGAACGCCTCACCCTCGGCCAGCCGGTCCAGCAGCTCCGAGCTACTGGTCTTCTCCAGGAACTTGTGCCTGGCGATGCTGGGTGAGACCGCGTTGACGCGCACCCCGTACTCGACGGCTTCGATTGCGCTGCACCGGGTCAGGGCCATCACGCCGGCCTTCGCGGCGGCGTAGTGCGACTGCGAATGCTGCGCGCGCCACCCCAGCACGCTGGCGTTGTTGACGATGACGCCGCCGTGCGGGGCGTCGCGGAAGTACCGCAACGCCGCGCGGGTCGCGCGCATCACCGAGGTCAGCGTGACGTTGAGGACGCGGTCCCATTCGTCGTCGGTCATGTCGATCACCGGGGTCTGGCCGCCCAGGCCCGCGTTGTTGACCAGAACGTCCAGGCGACCGGCCTTCTCGACGGTCGAGGTGATCAGCGCGTCGACGGCCTCGGTGGAGGTGACGTCGCAGACCACCGAGTCGACCTTGCCGAGCCCGAGCGCGGCGAGTTCGTCGCGGGTCTCGGTCAGCCGCCGTTCGTGGTAGTCGGAGACGACGACATCGGCACCCTCCAGCAGCGCACGCCGCGCCGTCGTCGACCCGATGCCGGTGCCTGCGGCGGCGGTCACCAGGACAACCTTGCCCTTGAGCAGGCCGTGGCCCTCGATCTCGGTGGGCGCGACGGAAAGATCGGTCATGCTGCTCCTCTGGTCTTCGCGCGAGCGCTCATCCCTTGGCCTCGCGGGGCAGGCCGAGCACGCGCTCGGCGATGATGTTGCGCTGAATCTCGTTGGATCCGCCGTAGATGGTGTCGGACCGGGAGAACAGGTACAGCCGCTGCCACTCGTCGAACTCGCCGCCGGGAAGGGTCAGCCCGGCCATGCCCTGCACGTCCATCGCGATCTCGCCGAGCTCGCGATGCCAGTTGGCCCACAACAACTTCGACACGTTATCCATGCCGGGTTGCTCGACATCCATGGTGGCCAAGGCGTACGAGCGCATCGCCTTCAGACCCGCCCACGACCGGGTCAGGCGCTCCCGGATCAGGGGGTCGTCGGCGGCACCGGTGCGTTTGGCCAGCTCGACGAGGTTGGAATGCTCACGCGCATAACGGATCTGCTGCCCGAGCGTGGACACGCCGCGCTCGAACGTCAGCGTCCCCATCGCCACCCGCCACCCGTCGCCGGGCTCACCGACCACGAGGTCGGCGTCGGTGCGGGCGTCGTCGAAGAACACCTCGTTGAACTCCGAGTCACCGGTCAGCTGGATGATCGGCCGGATCTCGACGCCGGGCTGCTGCAGCGGGACCAGCAGGTAGGACAGGCCGGCGTGACGCTTGGACCCCTTCTCGGTGCGGGCCACCACGAAGCACCACTGCGCCCAGTGCGCCAGCGAGGTCCACACCTTCTGGCCGTTGATGTGCCACTGCCGACCCTCTTCATCGAGCACGGCGGTGGTGGACACGTTGGCGAGGTCGCTGCCCGCGCCCGGCTCGGAGTAGCCCTGCGACCACAGCTCGGTGACGTCGAGGATCTTCGGCAGGAACCGCTGCTGCTGTTCCGGCGTGCCGTACGCGATCAACGTCGGGCCGAGCAACTCTTCACCGAGATGGTTGACCTTGTCGGGGGCGTTGGCCTTGGCGTACTCCTCGTAGAACGCGACGCGGTGCGCGACCGACAGGCCGCGGCCGCCATGCTCCTCGGGCCACCCCAGACAGGTGAGGCCGGCGGCGGCCAGATGCCGGTTCCATGCCAGCCGTTCCTCGAACGCCTCGTGCTCGCGGCCGGGGCCTCCCAGGCCCTTCAGCGCGGCGTATTCACCGACCAGATTCTCGGCGAGCCAGTCGCGGACCTCAGCCCTGAACTCCTGGACCTCTATCACCCCTGTAGGGTAGCCTACCAAGCACTTGCTTGGGTAGCCGATCCCTGGAGGAGTATCGATGCGGACCACTCCCGCGGTTCTGGACCGGATCGCGCGTGAGCTGCCCGACCACCCCGCGGTCGTGACCACCGCCGGCGGAGCCGGCAATCCAGCCGTGGCAGGCGAATCCGGCAATCCGGCCGCAGCCCGGACTCTCACCTACGCCGAACTGCGCGCCGAGGTCCGGCAGGCCGCCGCGGCCCTGATCGACCTGGGCATCGAACCGGGCGACCGGGTGGCGATCTGGTCGCCGAACACCTGGCACTGGGTGGTCGCGTGCCTGGCCATCCACCACGCCGGCGGCGTCCTGGTCCCGCTGAACACGCGCTACACCGCCAGCGAGGCCGAAGACATCCTGGTGCGTACCGCGGCGCCCCTGCTGTTCGCCTCCGGGGAGTTCCTCGGCGCGGACAAGGCCGCTTCGGTCGACCGTGCCGCGGTGCCCGCGTTACGACACGTGGTGCGGATCCCGATCGAGAAGAGCGACGGGACCTGGGACGAGTTCATGAGCAGGGGCGCCAACCTGGATGCGGTCGACGAACGTGTCGCGGCTGTCACCGGCGACGACGTCTCCGACATCCTGTTCACCTCCGGCACCACCGGCCGCAGCAAGGGTGTGCGCTGCGCGCACCGCCAGTCGCTCGACGCGTCCGCGGCGTGGGCCGCGTGCGGACAGGTCACCAGCGACGACCGCTACCTGTGCATCAACCCGTTCTTCCACAACTTCGGCTACAAGGCGGGCATCCTGGCCTGCCTGCAGACCGGTGCCACGCTGTTCCCCGAGCTGACGTTCGACCCCGAGAACGCGATGCGGGCCGTCCAGGAGCACGGCATCACCGTGCTGCCCGGTCCCCCGACGATCTATCAGACGCTGCTCGACCACCCGAAGCGCGGCGACTACGACCTGAGCTCGCTGCGCTTCGCGGTCACCGGTGCGGCCACCATTCCCGTCGTGCTGATCGAGCGGATGCAGAGCGAACTCGACATCGACATCGTGCTGACGGCGTACGGACTGACCGAGGCCGCGGGATTCGGCACGATGTGCCGCGCCGACGACGACGCGGTGACGGTCGCGACCACGTCCGGCCGCCCGATCGCCGACTTCGAGCTGCGGATCGGCGAGCAAAGCGAGGTGCTGTTGCGTGGCCCCAACGTGATGCTGGGCTATCTCGACGACCCGGAAGCCACCGCCGCGGCGATCGACGCCGACGGGTGGCTGCACACCGGTGACGTCGGCGAGCTCGACGACGCCGGGAATCTCAAGATCACCGACCGCCTGAAGGACATGTACATCTGCGGCGGGTTCAACGTGTATCCCGCCGAGATCGAGCAGGTGCTGGCCCGCCTGGACGGTGTTGCCGAAGCAGCGGTGATCGGCGTTCCCGACGAGCGGCTCGGTGAGGTCGGCAAGGCATTCGTGGTCACACTCCCCAGCGCCGAGCTCGACGAGAAGACGGTAATCGATTACGCGCGAGAGCATCTCGCGAACTTCAAGACCCCGCGGACCGTCGAATTCCTCGACGCGCTGCCGCGCAACCCAGGCGGCAAGGTGGTCAAGCCACTTCTGCGCCAACACAGTGAGAGGGCCTGAATTGGACCTGACCTTCGACGACGCCACGTCCGAGTTCCGGGCCGAGGTACGTGATTTCCTCGCCGCGAACAAGAGCGCGTTCCCGACCAAGTCCTATGACACCGCAGAAGGGTTCGAACAGCACCGCCGTTGGGACAAGGTGCTTTTCGACGCCGGGCTGTCGGTGATCACGTGGCCCGAGAAGTACGGCGGCCGTGATGCGTCGCTGCTGCAGTGGATCGTGTACGAGGAGGAGTACTTCCGCGCCGGCGCCCCGGGCCGGGCCAGCGCCAACGGCACCTCGATGCTGGCGCCGACACTGTTCGCGCACGGTACCGAGGAACAGCTGGACCGCATCCTGCCGAAGATGGCCAGCGGCGAGGAGATCTGGGCGCAGGCATGGTCGGAGCCGGAGTCCGGCAGCGATTTGGCCTCGCTGCGTTCGACGGCGACCAGGACCGACGGCGGCTGGCTGCTCAACGGGCAGAAGATCTGGAGTTCGCGGGCGGTGTTCGGCGAGCGGGCGTTCGGGTTGTTCCGCTCGGATCCGGAAGCACAGCGCCACAAGGGGCTTACGTACTTCATGTTCGACCTGAAGGCCAAGGGGGTCACGGTCCGCCCCATCGCTCAGCTCGGCGGCGACACCGGCTTCGGCGAAATCTTCCTCGACGACGTCTTCGTGCCCGATCAGGACGTGATCGGTGGCGTGCACGACGGGTGGCGCGCGGCGATGAGCACCTCGAGCAACGAGCGCGGCATGTCGCTGCGCAGCCCGGCCCGTTTCCTCGCTCCTGCCGAACGCCTTGTCGCGCAATGGAAGGACAATCCCGACCCGGCGTTCACCGATCGGGTGGCCGACGCCTGGATCAAGGCCCAGGCCTACCGGCTGCACACGTTCGGCACCGTCACCCGGGTGAGCAACGGCGGTGAACTGGGCGCGGAATCGTCGATCACCAAGGTGTTCTGGTCCGAGCTCGACGTCGCCCTGCACCAGACCGCGCTGGATCTGCGCGGCGCAGACGGTGAGCTGACCGATTCGGTGACCGAGGGTCTACTGTTCGCGCTCGGCGGGCCGATCTATGCCGGGACCAACGAGATCCAACGCAACATCATCGCCGAGCGGCTCCTGGGCCTGCCCCGAAAGTAGACGAACGTGAACTTTGAGATCGACGAACAGCAGCGGGATTTCGCCGCGAGCATCGACGCCGCACTGGGTGCTGCGGACGTGCCCGCCGCGGTGCGGGCGTGGGATGAGGGCGACACCGCCCCCGGCCGCAAGGTGTGGTCACAGCTTGCCGACCTCGGCGTGACCGCGCTGATGGTGCCCGAGAAGTTCGACGGCATCGAAGCCCACCCGGTGGACCTGGTGGTGGCGCTGGAGCGACTGGGCCGGTGGAACGTGCCGGGTCCGGTCGCCGAATCCGTCGCGGTGGCTCCGGTGCTGCTGGCCGACGATGATCGCAGCGCCGCGCTGGCCGCCGGAGAGCTGATCGCCACCGTCGCCGCACCGCCGCTGGTCCCCCGAGCCGTGAACGCGGACACCGCAGGCTTGATCCTGCTCGCCGAGGACGGCTCAGTCAGCAATGCATCGGCAGGCGCCGAACACGAGTCGGTGGATCCGAGCCGGAAGTTGTTCGAGGTCAGTGCCTCCGGTGACCGGAAGGCCGCCGATGTGGCGCGCGCGTTCGAATTCGGCGCGCTGGCGACCTCGGCCCTGCTCGTCGGCGCGGCGCAGGCGATGCTGGACGCGTCGGTGGAGTACGCCAAGCAGCGCAGCCAGTTCGGCACGGTGATCGGCACCTATCAGGCCATCAAGCACAAGCTGGCCGACGTGTTGATCGCGGTCGAGCTGGCCCGGCCGCTCGTCTACGGCGCGGCGCTGTCGCTCGCCGACGGTTCGACGGACACCGGGCGCGACGTCAGCGCGGCCAAGGTGGCCGCTGCCGACGCCGCCCTGCTGGCGGCGCGTTCCTCGTTGCAGACCCACGGGGCGATCGGCTTCACCCAGGAACACGACCTGTCGCTGCTGCTGCTGCGGGTGCAGGCGCTGCGCCCCGCCTGGGGCGACCCGACATGGCACCGGCGGCGAGTGTTGGAGGCACTGACCAAATGAGCGAAGAACGGGACCTGTTACGCGACACCGTCGCCGCGCTCGTCGACAAGCATGCCTCGCCGGAGGCGGTGCGCACGGCCGCGGCCTCCGAGCGGGGCTACGACGAGGCGCTGTGGAAGATGCTGTGCGAGCAGGTGGGTGCCGCCGCACTGGTGGTGCCCGAGGAACTCGGCGGAGCGGGCGGCGAATTGGGTGACGCCGCAGTCGTTCTCGAGGAACTGGGCAAGGGCCTGGTGCCGACGCCGCTGCTGGGCACCACACTCGCCGAGCTGGCACTGCTGTCCGTCGCAGAGCCCGACGCGGAAGCGCTGGCAGCGCTGGCTGAGGGTGCTGCCATCGGCACCGTCGTCTTCGATCCCGGCTACGTCGTGAACGGCAACGTCGCCGACGTCGTGATCGCCGCAGACGGCGACGCGCTGACGCGTTGGACCTCGTTCACCGCGACACCCGCCGTGGCGATGGACATCACCCGGCCGCTGGCCGCCGTCGAGGCCACCGAAACCTCGCCGTTGGGCGCCGATCCCGGCCTGGCCGACACCGCGGCAATCCTGCTGGCGGCCGAGCAGATCGGGGCCGCCACCCGCTGCCTCGAGCTGACGGTGCAGTACACCAAGGACCGCGTGCAGTTCGGCAGGCCGATCGGCAGCTTCCAGGCGCTCAAGCACCGGATGGCCGACCTCTACGTCGCCGTGCAGTCGGCCAAGGCCGTCGTCGACGAGGCGGTGGCGGAACCGACCGCGACATCGGCGGCGCTGGCCCGGCTGGCGGCCGGCGAGGCGTTCTCGAAGGTCGCGGCCGAGGCGGTGCAGATGCACGGCGGCATCGCGATCACCTGGGAGAGCGACATCCAGCTGTACTTCAAGCGGGCCCACGGCAGCGCCCAGCTCTTCGGGCCGCCGCGGGAACAGCTGCGCCGGCTCGAAGCGCAGGTGTTCTAGCCTGGCGGGATGACCGTCTCGCAGCGCTCGGGTATCCCACCGTTCTATGTGATGGACGTGTGGCTGGCCGCGGCCGAGCGCCAGCGCACCCACGGTGACCTGGTCAACCTCTCCGCCGGGCAGCCGAGCGCCGGCGCCCCGTCGGCGGTGCGCGACGCGGCCGTCGCGGCGCTGAACCGCAACGACCTCGGCTACACCGTCGCCCTGGGCATTCCGGAGCTGCGGGCGGCCATCGCCGGCTCGTACACGGCGCGTCACGGACTCACCGTCGATCCCGACGACGTCGTCGTGACAACGGGTTCGTCGGGCGGATTCCTGCTGACGTTCCTGGCATGCTTCGACCCCGGCGACCGCGTCGCGATCGCCAGCCCCGGCTACCCGTGTTACCGCAACATCCTGACCGCACTGGGCTGCGAGGTCGTCGAGCTGCCCTGCGGACCCGAGACCCGGTTCCAGCCGACGCTGCAGATGCTCACCGAGCTGGACCCGCCGGTGTCGGGCGTGATCGTCGCGAGCCCGGCGAACCCGAGCGGCACCGTCATCCCACCAGCGGAACTCGCCGCCATCGCGGCGTGGTGCGAATCCTCCGGAGTGCGGCTGATCAGCGACGAGGTCTACCACGGGCTGGTGTACCCGGGGGCACCCGCGACCAGCTGCGCATGGGAAACGTCGCGGGAAGCCGTTGTGGTGAACAGCTTTTCGAAATACTTCGCGATGACCGGGTGGCGGCTGGGGTGGCTGCTGGTGCCCGACGAACTCAAACGCGCAGTGGACCGTCTGACCGGCAACTTCACCATCTGCCCTCCCGCGCTGCCGCAGATCGCCGCCGTGTCCGCGTTCACCCCCGAATCCATCGCCGAGGCCGAGGCCCTGCTCCACGACTACGCCGCGAACCGGACACTGCTGCTCGACGGGCTGCGCGCGCTCGGTATCGACCGGCTGGCCCCGACCGACGGCGCGTTCTACGTGTACGCCGACGTGTCGCACCTGACCACCGATTCGCTGGCGTTCTGCTCGAAGCTGTTGGACGACACCGGCGTTGCGATCGCGCCGGGGGTCGACTTCGACACCGTCCGCGGTGGCGCGTTCGTGCGGCTGTCGTTCGCGGGCCCCGCCTCGGACCTCGAAGAGGCGCTGCGCCGCATCGGGGCATGGCTGGCCTGACGGAGCGGTCTACCCCAGCCCGGTCGACGACCGTCTGCGGCGGGAGATCGCGTCGACGCTCGCGGCAAGGAGCAGGACGCCGCCGGTAACCAGGAAGTTGATGTACGACGACTGATTGAGCAGTCCCAGCCCGTTGGCGATGGTCGCGACCACCACACCGCCGATCACCGCGTCGATGGCACGGCCCTTGCCGCCGAACAGGCTCGTGCCGCCGATGACCGCCGCACCGACCGCGTAGAGCAGTGTGTTCCCCGCGCCCGACGACGCCGACACCTTGCCCGCGTACGACGCGGCGATGATTCCGCTCAACGCCGCCAGCGACGAGCAGACCACGAAAACCGACACCCGGATGCGGTCCACCGAGATACCGGCGCGGCGCGCGGCCTCGGCGTTGCCGCCGACGGCGTAGATGTGCCTGCCGTAGGAGGTGCGCCTGAGCACGACGGTCATCGCGATCAGCAGCACCAGGATCAGCGGCAGCACATACGGAATGCCGCGGATGTCCGCGACGGCGCTGACGCTGCGGTTGACACTCATCACGTACGTCACGCCGAGCACCACCGCGGCCACGGCGGCCACCCGCGCGACGACGACGCCGAGCGGTGAGTGCGACAACCGCAGGGCGATCTTGCGCCGATGCTGGTGCAACTCCAGACCGGCGAACCCGACCACCACCACCGCCGCGATCGCCCAGCCGGCGGCGACGGGCAGGTTGCTGATGGTCAGACCCCGGATCACCGGATCGTCGACACGCACGGAGCCGCCCTCGCCGATGAGCTTGAGCGTGACTCCCTGCAAACCGAGGAAGAACGCGAGAGTGACGACGAACGACGGAATCCCGAGCTTGGCGCGCAGCAACCCGATGGCAAGGCCGATGAGTGCGCCGCAGGCGATTCCGACCAACAGCGCCGCCCACCACGGCCAACTCAGGTTGACGACGATCAGCGCCGTCGCGCACGCCGACACCCCGCCGGCCACCCCCGCGGACAGGTCGATGTCGCCGAGCAGCAGCACGAACACCAGACCCATCGCCAGCACACAGATCGACCCGGCCTGGGTGATGAGGTTGGCCAGGTTCAGCGCCGACAGGAAGCGGTCGTTGGCCAGGCCGAACACCACGAACAACACGACGAGACCGAGAACAGCAGGCAGCGAGCCCATGTCGCCGCCGCGCACACGCTGCAGGTAGCCGCGAACCGCGGCGCCGAATGTCTCGTCGGCGCGGGTGTCACCGGAGAAGTCAGCGTCTGCCAGGCTGACATCGGAATCGGAACGGACAGTGGTCACTTCGAGATCCTCACCTGTGTCTCGGGAATGCACGGCCGGGTTCACATCGACTCGGCGGCCTGCGCGGGCGCCAGACCGAGACTGCCCGAGCGGCCGGCGGTGATGAGTTCGACCACCTGGCCGTGCGAGACTTCGGAGGCCTTGACCTCGGCGGCCACCCTGCCGAGGTACAACGCGCAGATCCGGTCGGCGACCTCGAACACGTCGTTCATGTTGTGCGAGATCAGCACGACACCCACGCCACGCTCGGCGAGTCCGCGCACCAGCTCGATCACCTGACGTGTCTGGGCGACACCGAGGGCGGCGGTCGGCTCGTCGAGCAGAACCACCTTCGAGTTCCACAGCACCGATTTCGCGATCGCCACGGTCTGGCGCTGTCCGCCGGACAGACTGGACACCGGCTGGCGCACCGATTTCACCGTCCGCACCGACAGCGAGGTCAGCGCCTCACGGGCCATCGTCTCCATCCGCGCCTCGTCGAGCATCCCGCGGCGCTTGAGTTCCCTTCCCAGGAACATGTTTTCGACGATGTCGAGGTTGTCGCACAGCGCCAGATCCTGGTAAACGACCTCGACTCCGAGGGCCGACACGTCGTTGGGGCTGTGCACCGTCACCGGTTTGCCCTCGAACAGGTAGGTGCCGGTGTCGATGGGATGGATGCCGGCGATCGCCTTGACCAGGGTGGATTTACCCGCACCGTTGTCGCCGACCAGTGCCGTCACCTGGCCGGGGTAGACGCAGAAGTCCACGTCGTGGAGGACGTGCACGACACCGAAACTCTTGTTGACGCCCCGCAATTCGAGGATCGGCGGTTGGGTGTCCATCAGACTCCCGCGGCTGAGCACGCCTCGGCGAACTGGCCGGAGCACACTTCGTCCTTGGACTGTCCACCGTCGTCGAACACCACGTTGATGTTGTCCTTGGTGATCGACTTCGGTGTCAACAGCACCGACGGCACGTCGCGTCCGCCGGTGTCGTCACGCGAGGTGCTGGTGGTCTGGGGCTGCTCCCCGTTGGCGAGCGCGATCGCAACTTCGGCGAGCGCATTGGCCTCTTCGGTGGCCGACTTGTACACCGTCATGCACTGTGTTCCTGCCAGGATGTTCTGCAGACCCTCGACCGTCGCGTCCTGCCCGGTCACCGGAACCTGGCCGGCGCGCTTGTTCTTCTCCAGGATCGAGATGACCGAACCGGCGAGGCCGTCGTTGGCGGCGTACACCCCGTCCACCCGGCCGTCCGCCGCGGTGTAGAGCTGCTCGAAGATCGTCACGGCCTTGTCGTTGTCCCAGTCGGGGACCGCCTGCTCACCGACGATCGTGATCGACGGCGTCGCGTCGACGACCGAGTGCGCGCCCGAGCTGAACAGCGTCGCATTGTTGTCGGTGGGAGAACCGTTGAGGAACACCACATTCGCCGGTCTGCCGCCGAGACAGTCGACGAGACCCTGCCCCTGGAGTTCACCGACGACGTTGTTGTCGAACGAGACGTAGACATCGGCGGAGCCACCTAGCGTCAGCCGGTCGTAATCGATGGTCTTGACGCCCTGAGAGGCCGCCTTCTGCTGGATCGAGGCACCGCTGTCGGAGTCGAGGTTGACGATGGCCAGCACCGTGACACCGTCGGCGATCATGCCGTCGGCGATGGTGGCCATCGTGTCAGCCGATCCTTCGGCATTCTGGATGGTGTAGTCCACGCCGGCGTTCTGGAACGCCGCCTCCAGCGCGGGCCGGTCCTTGGTCTCCCAGCGCACCGACGACTTGGTGTCGGGCAGGATGACACCGACCTTGCCGCTTCGCGCTTCGGTCGACCCCGAGTCCGAGTTGGATCCGCACGCTGTCAAGGTCAGGCCGACCCCGACGACTGCGGTGAAGAGCAGGCTGCTGGTTCGCTTCACGAGGATCCTTCCGAGTGGGTGGCAGACGGTATTTGTTGCGTGTTGAGACGTATGGCGTGGTACAGGTCTTCGGTCCGCATCGTCACCGCGCCCCCATCAGGTGCTCGACGGCCAACTGGTGCAGAGCCACGAAGCCGCAACCCTTTCCACCGAAATAGGCGCCGGTGTCGAATTCCTCGTAGGCGGACCGGTCGTTCAGCAGGTCGGCGTAGGTCTCCCCGGCCGCCAGCGTCGGCTTACGCAGTTCGGCCACCTTGGCGGCAGCCATCGCCTCACGCACGTCGGGATCGGCGCGGAAGGCCGCAGCGCGCTGCCGCAGCAGCAGATACATCCGCATGTTGGCCGCGGCCGACGCCCATACCCCTTCGGCGTCCTCGGTGCGACTCGGCTTGTAGTCGAAATGCCGAGGGCCGTCATAGGCCGGACCACCGTCGGGTCCACCGTGCTCGAGTAGATCCACCAGCGAGAAGGCGTTGACCAGGTCTCCGTGCCCGAACACCAGGTCCTGGTCGAACTTGATACCGCGCTGCCCGTTCAGGTCGATGTGGAAAAGCTTGCCGCTGTACAGGGCTTGGGCGATGCCGTGCGTGAAGTTCAACCCGGACATCTGCTCGTGCCCGGTCTCGGGGTTGACCCCGACCATCTCCGGATGGGCAAGGGTCTCGATGAACGCGAGAGCGTGACCGACCGTCGGCAGCAGGATGTCACCCCGGGGTTCGTTGGGTTTCGGCTCGATCGCAAAGCGGATTCCGCTGCCCTGGTCGATCACGTACTGGCACAGCACATCCAGCGCCTCGCGATAGCGTTCCAGCGCCGCCTGCACGTCTTTGGCCGAGTCGTATTCGCCGCCCTCACGGCCGCCCCACATCACGAAGGTCTGGGCACCGAGTTCGGCGGCCAGATCGAGGTTGCGCAGCACCTTGCGCAGCGCGAAGCGACGCACCGCGCGGTCGTTGCTGGTGAAGCCGCCGTCCTTGAAGACCGGTTGAGTGAACAGGTTGGTGGTCACCATCGGAACGACCAGACCGTTGGCGCTCAACGCGGAGGTCAGCCGATCGATGGCCCGCCGGCGCTCGCCATCGGAGCTGCCGAACGCGAAGAGGTCGTCGTCGTGGAACGTCAAGCCGTAGGCGCCCAGTGCGGCCAGCCGATCCACGGCCTCGATGGCGTCGAGCGCCGGACGGGTGGCGACGCCGAACGGGTCGACGCCGGGCCATCCGACCGTCCATAGGCCGAACGAGAACTTGTCCTCGCGTCTCGGGCTCAGGGCGTCGGGAACGGGGCGGCTGGACTCCAGCACGGTCATCGGATACTCCAAGTGGCAACGAGATATGGTTTTGTTCTCTGTGCGAACATAAGATGTGGCCTGCGACACTGTCAAGGCCGAAATCGAGGGGAATGGTGCGCTGGTGAGGGCGACGCAAGGCAACCGGACGCCACGCGTGGGCACCAGCACCGACGACGTGCGGCGGCGCAATCTGTCCAGCGTGCTGACGATGGTGCACCGTCGCCGGGCGGTCAGCCGAGCCGAGTTGACCCGCCACACCGGCCTGTCGCGATCCACCACGAAGGACCTCGTCGAGGAGCTGGTGGCCCGGGGCCTGGTCGACGAGTCGCCCGCGCCCTCGGCGTCGCAGGTCGGACGCCCGAGTCCGATTGTGCGCCCGGGTGATCGCGTGCTCGCCGTGGCGGTCACCCCGGAGGTCGACGCGGTCACGGTGGGACTCGTGTCGATGGGCGGCACGGTGCGTGAGGTCATCCGCCGACCCACCGCTCGGGTGCCGACCCCGGCCGACACCGTGACCATCGCAGCCGACGCGATCTGCGACATCCAGCGCACCCTGCGGGACGGGCAGACGGTGACCGCCGTAGGCGTCGCGGTACCGGGACTGGTGCACGGTCGGGAGTCGGCGGTACAGCTGGCCCCGAACCTGGACTGGCATGACGTCGAGATCGGTCAGATGCTCAGTGCCGCGACAGAGTTACCCGTGTTCGCCGGCAACGACGCCAACGCCGGAGCGGTCGCCGAACACCGGTTCGGCAACCATCACAACGCCGAGCACCTGATCTACGTCAACGGCGGCCCGAGCGGCATCGGCGCCGGGTTCGTGGTCGCAGGCGGGCTCCTGGAGGGTGTCGCAGGCTACGCCGGCGAGCTCGGACACACCTTCGTGGGCGGCGGCGAACAGTGCCACTGCGGCAGTGTCGGCTGCCTGGAGACCGAGGTCACCCAGGCTCCTTTGACCAGCCTGCTGTCCGAATTGGACGGCGCGGCAACAAGACACCCGAGCAGCACCGAGCGCGACGTACTCGCCCGGCAGTCCCGCGCGCTGGCGATCGCGCTCGGCAACGCAGTCAACATGCTCAACCCGGGACTCATCGTGCTCGGCGGCTTCCTCCGGGTGTTCCCGACCTTCGCCGCCCCGATGTTGCGCGACGAACTGGCGCGCCGCTGCATGGCCGCGCCGCGCGCCCTGGTGCGAGTCGTGCCTGCGACCCTCGGCGCCGACACGCTGGTCATCGGTGCGGCCGAACTGGCGTTTGCACCCGTACTGGCCGATCCCGGGAGGTACTGACATGACACTCGTGGCCGGAGTCGACTCGTCTACCCAGTCGTGCAAGGTCGTGGTCTGCGACTCCGCCACCGGACAGGTGGTGCGTTCGGCGTCGTCACCACACCCGGACGGCACCGAGATCCACCCGGACCGGTGGTGGGAAGCGCTGCAACGCACTATCGAAGCGGTGGGCGGATTCGACGACGTCGCCGCCGTCTCGGTCGGAGCGCAGCAGCACGGCATGATCTGCCTCGACTCTGCCGGGCAGGTGGTTCGTGATGCCCTGCTGTGGAACGACACCCGCTCCGCGGAGGCCGCCGAGCAGCTCGTCGACGAGTTGGGCGGCCCCGCGGCCTGGGCCGAGCGCATCGGCGTGGTACCGGTGGCGGCGGTCACCGCGGCGAAGCTGCGCTGGCTGGCCGACCATGAGCCGGTCCATGCCGATGCCACCGCGGCGGTGTGCCTTCCCCACGACTGGCTGACGTGGCGCCTGAGCGGGTCCACGGACATCGCCGACCTGTGCACCGACCGCAGCGATGCCAGCGGGACCGGCTACTACTCGGCCGAAACCGACGGCTACCAGTACGATCTGCTCGCACTCGCCCTGCGGGGCCGGATTCCCTTGGCGCCCAGGGTGCTCGGTCCGCGGGAGTCCGCGGGCGCCACCCCGCACGGCGCCGCGCTGGGACCCGGGGCGGGCGACAACGCGGCTGCCGCACTGGGATTGGGCGCCGCGTCCGGCGACTGCGTGGTCTCGCTGGGGACCTCGGGGGTGGTGAGCGCCGTGGGACGGGCCGCACCGCACGACCCGGAGGGCATCGTCGCCGGTTTCGCCGACGCAACCGGACACCAGTTGCCGTTGGTGTGCACCCTCAACGGCGCCCCGGTGCTCGCCACCGTCGCGGAGATGCTGCAGGTGGATTTCGACGAGTTCGACCGGCTCGCGTTGTCGGCACCCGCGGGCGCCGACGGGCTGGTCCTGGTCCCGTACTTCGCGGGGGAACGTTCGCCCAACCTGCCACTGGCGGCCGGAGCGCTACACGGGATGACGATGCGAAACCTACACCCCGCCAACATCGCCCGCGCAGCGGTGGAGGGACTGCTCAGCTCGATGGCCTTCTGCATCGACAAGATCGGCGATCAGGGAGTTGCCGCCGAACGCATCATCCTCGTGGGCGGCGCCTCACGGTCCGAAGCGGTTCGGCGGATCGCGCCCGCCGTGCTGGGCGCGACCGTGTATGTCCCGACGCCTGCCGAGTACGTCGCGCTGGGCGCGGCCCGCCAGGCGGCCTGGGTGCTCTCGGGTCAGGACACACCGCCGCCATGGTCGGTCGGGGAGCCTGCGCGCTACGACGCCGACGCGACGCCGCAGGTGCTCGAGCGGTACCGCGCCGCGGCATCCCTGACGTTGCGGTAGCCGTTTCTGTGGGGGGTGCGGCTCCAGTTTTGTCGGAGGCCGCGGCTCCGGTTTGTCGGCGCCAGGCGTTGGACCTGTAGCCGTTTTGTCGGGGGCGCGGTGTAGCGTCGGGTTTATGTTCGAAAGTTTGTTCGATATCGATGTGGGGGCGTCGCAGGCCGAGCTGCGGGCTGCGGTGGAGCGGTGCGAGCGGCTGAAATCTCAGGCCGCGGCCGCCCAAGCGCGCGCGACCGCGCTGTGGGCGGCCAAACGGCATGCGGCCGAGCAGGCTCGTGGTGTGCCTGCCGCCCGACGTGGCAAGGGGTTGGCGTCGGAGGTGGCGTTGGCCCGCCACGACGCCCCGGTGCTGGGCAACCGACACCTGGGATTCGCCAAGGCCCTGGTGCAGGAGATGCCGCACACCCTGGCCGCGCTGGAGAGTGGGGCGCTGTCGGAGTGGCGGGCCACCCTGATCGTGCGGGAATCGGCCTGTCTGTCGGTGCAGCACCGGCGGGCGTTGGACGCCGAACTGTGCGGGGACGTCACCAAAATGGAGGGGTGGGGCAACAAACGGGTGGAGGCCGAGGCCAAGACGATCGCGGCCCGCCTCGACGCCGCCGCGGTCGTCGAGCGCTCTGAAAAGGCCGCCGCCGATTGTGCGGTGACGTGCCGGCCGGCGCCGAACAACATGGTCTATGTCACGCTGCGGTTGCCGCTGACCCGCGGGGTCGGGATCTACGCCGCCTGTAAACGGGCCGCCGACACCACCTTCGACGGGCGCCCGCGCGGGCAGGTGATGACCGACACCGTCTATGAACGGGTCACCGGGCGGCCGGCGGACACGCCGGTGCCGGTGGCGTTGAACCTGGTGATGGCCGACACCACGCTGGCCGGTGATGATGACGAACTGGGCTGGCTCGACGGCTACGGCCCGGTCCCGGCCGGGTTCTGCCGGGCGCTGATCGGGAACGCGGTCGCCGACGCCGACGCCGACGCCGACGCCGACGCCGACGCCGAGGCTGAGGCTGAGGTCAAGGCCACGCTGCGGCGGCTGTACCGGCACCCAACGAGTGGGCAGTTGGTGGCGATGGAGTCGCGGGCCCGGATCTTCCCGAAAGGGCTGGGCATGCTGTTGCAGCGTCGGGATCGCACCTGCCGCACCCCGTACTGTGACGCGCCGATCCGCCACCACGACCACGCCACCCCCGACCGCCAGGGCGGGCCGACCAGCGCCCTCAACGGCCTGGGTGAGTGCGAGGCCTGCAACTACGCCAAAGAAGCCCCCGGCTGGACGGTCACCACCAGCGACGTCGACGGCGCACACACCGCCGACTTCGAAACCCCCACCGGCGCGGTCTACCGCTCCACCGCACCACCCCTGCCCGGACCACCCGTCCGACGCAGACTCAGCCTGCTCGAAGGCCGACTCAGCATCGACCTCGTCACCTTCGACGCCGCCTGAGGAACCGCCGTCGTCAACTTCGACGCCGCCTGACGTACCAGTCGAGCAGTGCAGGGTCGTCGACGGCGCTGCGCTCGACTACCTTCGCCGGATCTCCGCCCTGGAACAGCTTTTTGATCGGCACCTCGAGCTTCTTGCCGGTGCGGGTGTGTGGGACTCCTGGCGCGCGAATGATCTCGTCGGGCACGTGGCGCGGCGACACCTCGCTGCGGATGGTGTCGTTGATGCGCCCCCGCACCTCGTCGGTGAGTTCGACGCCGTCGGCGAGCACGACGAACAGCGGCATCCAGTAGCCACCGTCGGGTTGCTCGGCGCCGATCACCAGCGCCTCGGTGACCTCGGGCAGGCTCTCGACTGCCTGGTAGATGTCGGCACTGCCCATCCGGATGCCGTGGCGGTTCAACGTCGAATCGGAGCGGCCGTGCACGATGACGCTGCCGTGGTCGGTGATGGTGATCCAGTCGCCGTGCCGCCACACACCGGGAAACGTCTCGAAATAGGCGGAGCGGTAACGCTTTCCGTCCGGGTCGTTCCAGAAGCCCACGGGCATCGACGGCATCGGCTTGGTGATCACGAGTTCGCCGACCTCACCGCGCACCGGTTTGCCGGACTCGTCCCACGCGTCGAGCGCGACGCCGAGGTACGGGGCCGACAGCTCGCCGGGCCACACCGGGACGGTTCGCACACCGCCGATGAACGCCGACACCACATCGGTGCCCCCGCTGATCGAGGCGATCTGCACACCGACATGGTCACGCAGCCACAGCGACGACGACGGCGGAAGCGATGAGCCGGTGATCCCGACGGTCCGCAGCGCCGAAAGATCATGTGTGCGGCCGGGTTCGGCCTCGGCCTTGATGCAACCCAGCACATAGCCGGGGCTGGTGCCCAGCACGGTCGCACGAATCCGCGCAGCGATGCCCCACAAGGAGTCCGGCTGCGGCGCGTTGGGGCTGCCCTCGTAACAGACGATCGTCGCACCCACCAGAAGCCCGGCGACCTGGAAGTTCCACATCATCCAGCTGGGGCTGGTGTACCAGAAGAACGTGTCGTCGCGGCCGATGTCCGACTGCAGGGCCACGGCCTTGAGGTGTTCGAGCAACACACCGCCGTGGCCGTGCATGATGCCCTTGGGCAGGCCGGTGGTGCCTGACGAGAACAGGATCCACAGCGGATGCTCGAACGGCACCCGCACCGGGTCCAGTGCATTGTCGCTGCACTCGGCGAGGTCGTCGGTCGAGAACGTCGCCTGCAGTGTCGGCAGGCCGGCCGCCACGGCACGGACGTCGTCGCGTTTGTCGCGGTACTTTCCGCCGAACAGGTAGCCGTCGGCGGCCACCAGGGCTTTCGGCTCCAGCTGGCCGAGCCGGTCGAGTGCGGCCTTGGCCGAGTAGTCCTGCCCGCAGGCGCTCCAGACGGCGCCGACGGCGGCGGTCGCCAGGAACGCGATCACCGCCTCCGGGATGTTGGGCAGATAGCCGACCACCCGGTCGCCGGGCCCGATCCCGGCGGCCCGCAGCCGCTCGGCGAACGCCGCGGCCCGTCCGAGCAGTTCGGCCCACGACACCTCGCGGTCGGATCCGTCCTCGCTGACGTGGATGATCGCCGGCCGGTCGGTGCGCGCCTGCCGGACGACCTGGTCGACATAGTTCAGCGTGGCGCCCGGAAACCACCGGGCACCAGGCATTTCCGCACCATCGAGGACGTCGGCGCGCTCGCCGAGGTCGAAGTAGTCCCACAGCGCACCCCAGAACGCCTCGACGTCGTCGACCGACCACTGCCACAGCGCGTGGTAGTCCGCGAACGTCCTTCCGGTGCGTTCCTCGGCGAAGCGGGCGAACCGGGTGACCTGAGCCTCGGCGATGTCACGGTCGCTGGGCACCCATTGCGCCTCGATGGTGGTCACCGTCACCGCGCGCTCCATCCACCGTCCATGGTGTACGACGCCCCCGTGACCATGCCCGCAACGGGCGATGCCAGCCAAGCGGCCAATGCGCCAACCTCCTCCGGTTCCACGAGACGCTTCACTGCGCTCTCCTTGAGAAGGATGTCAGACAGCACCTGATCCTCACCGATGTTGTGCGTTCTGGCCTGATCGGCGATCTGTCTGGTCACCAGCGGAGTCCGGACGTAGCCGGGGTTGATGCAGTTGCTGGTGACGCCGTGGGGTCCGCCCTCGAGTGCCGTCACCTTGGACAATCCCTCCAACGCGTGCTTGGCGGTGACGTAGGCCGCCTTGTACGGCGAGGCGCGCAGCCCATGGATCGACGAGATGTTGATGACCCGACCGAATTCGTTGCGGTACATGTGCGGCACCGCCGCCCGGATCAACAGGAACGGCGCCTCCACCATCAACCTCATCATCGAGCGGAACTTCTCCGGCGGGAACTCGGCGATTTCGTGGATGCTCTGCACGCCGGCGTTGTTGACCAGGATGTCGGTCTCCAGCTGCAGGCCTTCCAGCGCCTCCACATCGAGAAGGTCCAGCGCCCAGGCCTTTCCACCGATCTCCTGCGCTACCGACTTGGCGCCGACGTCGTCGATGTCGGCGACCGTGACCGTCACTCCCTGCTCCGCCAGGGCCCGCGCGCACGCCGCACCGATCCCGCCGGCCCCGCCGGTCACCAGCGCGGTGCGACCACGAAGCCCACCCGGAGGCTCACTCATACGATGCCCGCTTTGGCCAGCTGTTCACGGTCGGCCACATCGAGCGAATGCAGGTCGATGCCGTTGGTCTCCCGGGTGAACCAGGCCGCGACGAGCGTGATCACCGCGGCACCGGCCAGATAGAGCGCGATCGGAACCCACGTGCCGAACCGGTCGAGCAGCCAGGTGGCGATGGCCGGCGCCAGCGATCCCGCGACGATCGAGGTCACCTGATAGCCAAGGGAGACACCGGAATACCGCATCCGGGTGGGGAACATCTCGGCCATGATCGCCGGCTGCGGCGCGTACATCAGCGCATGGATCATCAGGCCCAGGATGACCGCGCCCAGGATCAGCAGATAGTCGCCGGAGTTCATCATCGGGAACGCGAAGAACCCCCACGTGGCCGCCAGGATCGCACCGGCGATGTACACCGGTCGGCGCCCGAACCGGTCGGCGAGGCGCCCCACCTGCGGGACCACCAGGAAGTGCACCGCGTGCGCGGCCAGCAGCCACCACAGGATGTCGCTGGTGTCGGCGCCGACGTGCGTCTTGAGGTAGACGATCGAGAACGTGACGACGAGGTAGTACATGATGTTCTCCGCGAAACGCAGGCCCATCGCGGTGAAAACGCCACGGGGATAACGCTTCAAGACCTCGACCACGCCGTACGACACCGACTTGACCCGCTCGACCTCCTCCTGGGCGGCGACGAAGATCGGCGCGTCGGTCACCTTGGTGCGGATGTAGTACCCGACCAGCACCACCACCGCCGACAGCCAGAAGGCGACCCGCCAGCCCCAGGACAGGAACGCGTCGTTCGACAGGGTCCCGGTCAACACCAGAAGCACGACGGTGGCGAGCATGTTGCCGACCGGCACCGCCGCCTGCGGCCAGCTGGCCCAGAACCCGCGTTCCTTGTTCGGGCTGTGCTCCGCCACGAGCAGAACCGCTCCACCCCACTCGCCGCCGACCGCGAAGCCCTGCATGAACCGCAGGACGACGAGCAGGATCGGTGCCCACACTCCGATCTGCGCGTAGGTGGGCAGGCATCCCATCAGGAACGTGACCGCCCCGACCAGCAGGATCGCGAATTGCAGTAGCTTCTTGCGGCCGTACTTGTCGCCGAAATGGCCGAACACCACGCCGCCCAGCGGCCGCGCGACGAACCCGACCGCATAGGTCAGCAGCGCGGCGATCAGGCCGGCGGCCTCGCTGGTGCCTTCGGCGAAGAACACCTTGTTGAAGACCAGCGTCGCCGCGGTCGCGTAGAGGAAGAACTCGTACCATTCGACGACCGTGCCTGCCATCGAGGCGACGACGACCCGCTTCAGGCCGGTTGTGATCGAGGGCGGCCCGTCCGGCCGCGCGTCGTGTTGCGTGCTCATCGCACACCCCTCCTTTGTGATGCCCACCACAGACCTGTGTGAGTATTCATGCAGCTACCCCGTGCGGCAATGGCCAAAACTGCACCAGGCATCTGCAAAAATGCAGAGATGTCCTCGCCCGTCCGGCGCCCCAGCGCCGACGATCTCCTGGTTCTGCTGGCGGTCGGACGCACCGGCAGATACACCACGGCGGCCGACGAGCTCGGGCTCAACCACACCACGATCAGCCGCCGCATCGCTGCGCTGGAGCGCGCGATGGGCGGCCGCGTGCTGGCCCGCGTCGCGGGCGGCTGGGAGCTCACCGATCTCGGGCGCGAGGCGCTCGCGGCTGCCGAGGCCGTCGAGACCGCGGTGCGTTCTCTGGCCACCGACGCCGCCGGGCAGCGCGCGCTGGAAGGCGTGGTGCGGATCTCGGCCACCGACGGGTTCTCCGCCTACATCGCCGCGCCGGCCGCCGCGGCGGTGCAACGCAGACATCCCAAGGTGGCGGTCGAGATCGTGGCCACCACGCGCCGCGCCACCCAGCAGCGCTCGGGCCTGGACATCGAGGTGGTGGTGGGTGAGCCGAAGGTGCACCGGGCGAAGGCACTGCGGCTCGGCGACTACTGCCTCGGCCTCTACGCGTCCCGCGATTACCTGGCCGAACACGGCCACCCGACGAGTGTCGCTGATCTGCAACGGTTTCCGCTCGTGTACTTCATCGACGTGATGTTGCAGGTCGACGACCTCGACCTGGCGACCAGCTTCGCGCCTGCCATGCGGGAATCCGTGACGTCGACGAACGTGTTCGTCCACGTCGAGGCCACCCGGGCGGCGGCGGGGATAGGGCTGCTGCCCTGCTTCATGGCCGACCGCCACCCCGACCTGGAGCGGGTGTTGGCCGCGGCGGTCTCGATCCGGCTCACCTACTGGCTCGTCACCCGCGCCGAGACGCTGCGCCGCCCCGAGGTGGCGGCGGTCGTCGACGCGATCCGCGACCGCGTTCGTGAGCAGCACGACGTGCTGCTCGGAGCGGGCTAACGTCGACCCATGCCCTTCCTCGGCCACGAGCGCGGACGCGCCTACTACCGACACTGGGCGGCGGCCGAACCCGCGGCGGCCGTGGTCTTCCTGCACGGTTTCGGTGAGCACACCGGGCTCTACCACCGGTACGGGTTCGCGCTCAACGCGGCCGGGATCGACCTGTGGGCTGTCGACCAGTTCGGGCACGGGCTGACCCCCGGCGATCGCGGCGACTTCGGCACCATCGAGGACAGCTCGGCGCTGGCCGAACAGCTCACCGACCTCGTCGCGCGGCAGCACCCGGACCTGCCGCTGATCGCTCAGGGACATTCGTTCGGCGCGATCGTCACCCTGTTCCGGCTCCTCGACGGTGCCGCCCGCTACCGGGCCGCGGTCGTCTCCGGTGCCCCGCTGATCCCGATCCCGGACCTGCTCGACGCCGACACCTCGTTCGACCTCGATCCGGCATGGCTGTCCGCCGACCCGTTCTACGTGGATTCCCTGGAGAACGATCCGCTGGCATTCGTCGCCTCCGACAGCACGGCGCTGACCCGGGAACTGGACCGGGGCTGGGACCGGTTCGGCACCGACCTGCCGTCACTGTCGGTTCCGACGTTGGCCGTCCACGGCGTCAACGACCCCATCGCGCCGATCGGAGCGGTCCGCGCCTACGCCGAGCAGATCGAGGCATTGCAGCTGGTCGAGTTCGCAGGCGCCCGGCACGACGTCCTCAACGAGGTCCAGCACCGCGACGTCGCCGCCGCGATCATCGACTTCATCCACAGGAGTTACTAACAGTGTGGATGAATCACATCGGTGTCATTTCACCGAGCAGCAGTCGGGCGGCATCGCGCACCACACGGTCGCGGGGCCGTCCGGGATGCTCCGCCGCGATCAGGTGGTTCCCGATCACCAACGATAATGCGAGCATCGCCCTGGCCTCGACGTCGCCGGCATCGTCGGAGATCGTCGCGATGAGTTCACGCAGGTAGTCCATTCGGCGGTTGTCCACCCGGCGTAACCGTGCCGCCACCTCCACATCGCGCCGGGCCCAGTCCCGCACGGCGAGGTCGAGTGGCAGCAACTCCGCGGAGAACGTCAACATCCCGGCTCTGCGGACCTTGCTCCGCGCGTCACCACCCTCTGATTCCACCCGCGCCTGCGCCTCGTCGATGCTGCGCCGCTCCCAGGTGTCGAGCATCGCGTCGATGAGTTCGCGTCGGCCGCCGAACTGCCGGTAGAACCCGCCCCTGGTCACGCCGAGCCTCTGGGCCAGCACCTCGACCCGCACGGCATCCGGCCCGTCGGCGGCCAACAGCGCCAGCCCGGCCTCGATCCATGTGTCGCGTGTGGTCCGAACTGGTGGCGGCATTCTCGCTTCCGATCGTCGTCTGCCCTTGATCCCCCACCCTACGATAGATACAGTACTGTTCTGTATCTATCGAGGCGGTATCCGATGAACATTTCCCGACCCGGCACCGTCGACCGCATCGAGGCCGACGACGCACTCCTGGCGTGCAGCACCCTCCCCCGCGTCGATCACGTCGACGTGCACCTCCTGCGCATCGGCCGGCCGCGGGTGCGCACACCCGAGGCGTGGGCGCGCGAGATCCTCGAGCACACGTCCGTCACGATGCGCATGCGGCTCCGCACCGGATGGTCCGCCCTGGGGATCACGCTGCACCACGGTCGACACGACACGATCGCGGGCTGGCCGATCACCGCGAACACTGCTGAATACGTTCGGCTGCACGGTGATTCGCGAGCCGGCCTCACGGGTCAACTCGTGACCCGGGTGTCCGACGACGGTGTCACGTTCGCAACGTTCGTCCGGTTGGGGAACCCGGTCGCCCGAATGGTGTGGGCGAAGGTCCTGCCTGCACACCTGGCGATGGTGCGGTCCCTCGTCGAGGGGGCCGCCGAGCGGACCGGCTAGAGCCAGGTGTCGTCGGTGGTAGCGGTGAGGAACGCCTCGAGGTCGTTGCGCCAGTCGGCCGGGGTGTTCTTGTCGGGCTCGATGCCGGTGTACTGGCCCTGATAGAACAACAGCGGCCGCGGCTTCGTCTTCGGAACGTCGGACAGCGAGTGCACCGCTCCGAACACCACGAAGTGGTCACCACCGTCGTGCACCGAATGTACCGAGCAGTCGATGTGGGCCAGCGTGCCGTCGATGATGGGCGAGCCCGTTTTCGACGGCGTCCAGTCGATGCCGGCGAACTTGTCCGGCTCCCGGGAGCCGAACCGGGCAGAGACGTCCTTCTGGTTCTCGTGCAGGATGTTCACGCAGAACGTCCCGCTGGCCTCGATGGCCGCCCAGGACCGTGACGCCTTGGTCGGGCAGAACAGCACCAGCGGCGGATCCAGGGACAGCGCGGCGAACGACTGGCAGGCGAAGCCCACCGGCGAGCCGTCGTGGACCGTGGTGATCACGGTGATGCCGGTGCAGAACTGCCCCAGCACATTCCGGAACGTGCGCGGATCGATCGGGGGCTTGGACACAGCGGAGGACACTAGGATTTGAAGCCCACGCTGAAGTCGTGACCCCACAGCGAGACCGCGGTGCTCTCCCGCGCCACCCAGTTCTCGTCGTCGACTTCGAGTCCTTCGCAACCGAACTCGATGTCGAAGCCGCCCGGGGTCTTCATGTAGAACGACAGCATCTTGTCGTTGACGTGGCGGCCCAACGTGGCCGACATCTTGACCTTGCGCCGCAGCGCGCGGTCCAGGCACAGGCCGACGTCGTCGGAGTTCTCCACCTCGACCATCAAATGCACGATGCCACTGGGGGTCTCGCCCGGCATGAAGGCGAGGCTGTGATGGCGCGGGTTCACCCCGAGGAACCGTAGCCACGCCGGGGCTCCGTCGGCGGGCCTGCCCACCAACTGCGGCGGCAGCTTCATCGAGTCGCGCAGATAGAAGCCGAGGACGTCGCGGTAGAAGTGCAGCGTCTCTGCGTCGTCGCGGGTGGTCAGCACGACGTGGCCGAGCCCCTGCTCCTCGGTGACGAACTTGTGGCCGTACGGACTGACGACTCGGCGGTGCTCCAGCGCGACGCCGTGGAACACCTCGAGCGTGTTACCCGACGGGTCGTCGAAGATGATCATCTCGTCGACGCGGCGCTCGGCCAACTGGGTGGCGGTGGCCTCCTTGTACGGAGTGCCCTCGACCTCCAGCCGCTTCCGGATGTCCTGCAGCTGCGAAGCGTTCGCGGTTTCCCAGCCCGACACCAGCAGCCGGTCGCGCTCGCCCGGCACGATCACCAGGCGGGCGGGGAACTCGTCCATGCGCAGGTAGAGGGCACCCTCGGTACTACCGGAGCCCTCCACCATGCCGAGCACCTTCAGCCCGTACTCCCGCCACGCCGCGACGTCGGTGCTCTCGATGCGCAGGTAGCCCAGGGACTTGATCGTCACGAACTATCCCCCTCCGAGGAAATCGATGGTGAGCTTGTTGAACTCGTCAAACTTCTCCAGCTGCGCCCAGTGGCCACACTGGCCGAACACGTGCAGCTGTACCCGCGGAATCTGCTTGAGCGCCACCAGAGCTCCGTCGAGCGGGTTCACCCGATCCTCGCGACCCCAGATCAGCAGTACCCGCTGACGCAGCTTGTACACGTCACGCCACATCATGCCCAGCTCGAAATCGGCGCCGGCGAACGACTTGCCCATCGCCTTGGTTGCGGCCAACGACTCCGGTGTGCTGGCGATCTGGAACCGCTCCTCGACCAGCTCCGGGGTGATCATGTTCTGGTCGAAAACCATGATGCGCAGGAACTTCTCGATGTTCTCCCGCGTCGGCTCCGCGGCGAATTTGCCGAGCAGCTTGACACCCTCGGTCGGGTCCGGCGAGAACAGGTTCACGCTGAGCCCGCCCGGCCCCATCAGCACGAGCTTGCCTGCCCGCTTCCCGTTATCCAGCGCGAACCGGACCGCAGTGCCGCCGCCGAGCGAATTGCCCACCAGCGCAGCACGTTCGATGCCGAGGTAG
Source organism: Mycolicibacterium austroafricanum (assembly GCF_000612725.1). GTDB lineage: Bacteria > Actinomycetota > Actinomycetes > Mycobacteriales > Mycobacteriaceae > Mycobacterium > Mycobacterium austroafricanum. The sequence goes on along the minus strand of NZ_HG964457.1, from coordinate 210,607 downwards.
TCGAACAGGTTCAGCAGAGCGGTGGCGCTGTAGCGGTTGTACTGCTCGTGCTCGGTGTGTTTGTCGGAGTGCCCGTACCCCGGCTGGTCGACGGCCAGCACGTGAAAGTGCTCGGCCAGCACCGGGATGTTCTTCCCGAAGTTCGACCAGCTCGAGGCTCCCGGTCCGCCGCCGTGCAGCAGCACCACGGTGGGCGACTCCGGGTCGCCGGCCTCGTGGTAGTGCAGGCGCATGTCCTCACGCACCTGCGCGAAGCGCGAGGTCGACTCGAACGTGATCTCCTGCTGCTGGGCAGCTTCTGCGGCAAAGGAAGTCATCTAGACCATCGTGTCCTGGGGTGGCAGACCGAACGCGTCGTTACCGAAGATCAGGTACGCGCGCTCAGGCTCGTTGGCCGCGTGAACCCGGCCCGCGTGCGCATCCCGCCAGAATCGCTGGACGGGCTGATCGAGTTGCAGAGCCGTCGCACCCGATGCCTCGAACAGCAGGTCGATGGATGCGATCGCGCGCGCGGTGGCACGGACCTGGTCACGACGGGCGGCGGCGCGCAACGAGAACGGGATCTCCTCACCTGCCTCCAGCAGCCGGTACTCGGCACCGACGTTGCCGATCAACTGCCGCCAGCCGGCGTCGATGTCGCTGGCGGCCTCGGCGATCCGGATCTTGGCGAACGGATCGTCCTTGGACTTCTCGCCCGCGAACGCCGCGCGCACGCGCTTGCCCTGATGCTCGACGTGAGCGTCGTAGGCCCCGTACGCCATCCCCATGATCGGGGCGCTGATCGTGGTGGGATGCATGGTGCCCCATGGCATCTTGTAGACCGGCGCAGTGTTGTTCTGGTAGCCGCCCGCGGTGCCGTCGTTCATCGCCTTGTACGACAGGAAGCGGTGCCGCGGGACGAAGACGTCCTTGACCACGACGTTGTTGCTTCCGGTGGCCTTCAGGCCGACCACATTCCAGACGTCGTCGATGCGGTACTCGGTGCGCGGGATCAGGAAGCTGCCGAAGTCGACCGGCTTGCCGTCCTTGATCACCGGGCCGCCCAGGAACGCCCAGGTCGCATGGTCACATCCCGACGACCACTGCCAGGCCCCGCTGACCAGGTAGCCGCCGTCGACGACGGTGCCCGCACCCATCGGTGCGTACGAGGACGACACCCGCACCGTCGGATCGCTGCCCCACACCTCTTCCTGGGCCTGCTGATCGAACAACGCCAGGTGCCAGTTGTGCACCCCGATGATCGACGCGACCCAACCGGTGGAGCCGCACGCGCTGGCGATGCGCCGGACGGCTTCGTAGAAGATGGTCGGGTCGCACTGGAGGCCGCCCCACTGCTCGGGCTGGAGCAGTTTGAAGAAACCGACCTCGTCTAGCTCGGTCACGGTCTCGTCGGGCAGTCGGCGCAGCTCTTCGGCGGCTTGCGAGCGCTTGGCGATCCGCGGCAACAGGTCGTCGATACCGGCGAGAACTGATTGCGCGTCGCGCTGTTGAATGGACGTCACTGGTGTGCCTCCCGAGGCGTGCGAAGTAACCTACAAGAGATTAGAACACGTTACGATTTGTGTCGAGTAGCGGTGTCCTGTGGCAGCTGGACCTGCGGACATGCATTTCTGTAACCTGTTCTAATTATGACCGACGCTGGCGTGGAGAGAGGGCCCATCTAGTGACGGACGTAGCCGCCGACGAACCGCTGGGCACTCATGTGCTCGAGCTGGAGATCGCCGACGTCATCGACGAGACCGCCGACGCACGGTCGCTGGTGTTCAAATCTCCCGCCGATGCCCCGGTCCCGCCGGAGAAGCTGCGCTACGCGCCCGGCCAGTTCCTCACCCTGCGGGTGCCCAGCGATCGCACGGGTTCGGTGGCGCGCTGCTACTCGCTGTGCAGCTCGCCGTTCACCGGCGACCCGCTCACCGTGACCGTCAAGCGCACCGCCGACGGCTATGCGTCGAACTGGTTGTGCGACAACGCCCATGCCGGCATGAGGATCCACGTGCTGGCCCCGTCGGGCACCTTCGTCCCCAGGAGCCTGGACACCGACTTCCTGCTGCTCGCCGCAGGCAGTGGTATCACCCCGATGCTGGCGATCCTGAAATCGGCGCTGTCCGAGGGCACCGGCAAGGTCACGCTGGTCTACGCCAACCGTGACGAGAAATCGGTGATCTTCGCCGAGACGCTGCGCGACCTCGCGGCCAAGTACCCGGACCGGCTCACCGCGATCCACTGGCTGGAATCGGTGCAGGGGCTGCCGAGCGTGTCCGCGCTGACCGAGCTGTTCGAGCCGTACGGGGCGCGCGAGGCGTTCGTGTGTGGTCCCGGCCCGTTCATGGCGGCCTCCGAGGAAGCGCTCAAGGCCGCGGGGCTGCCCGCCGAGCGCATCCACATCGAGGTGTTCAAGTCGCTGGAGTCGGACCCGTTCGCTGCAGTCAAGATCGAGGAAGACGACAGCGACGAAGGGCCGGCGACGGCAATCGTGACGCTGGACGGGCAGACCCACGAGGTGTCGTGGCCGCGCCGCGCCAAGCTGCTCGACGTGCTGCTGGACAAGGGACTGGACGCGCCGTTCTCGTGCCGTGAAGGACATTGCGGGGCCTGCGCGGTGCTGAAGAAGTCCGGCGACACCGAGATGGAGATCAACGACGTCCTTGAGCAGCAGGATCTCGACGAAGGCCTGATCCTGGCCTGCCAGGCGCATCCGACGTCGGATTCGGTCGAAGTCACCTATGACGAGTAGCGGGGGGATTACCTTCATCACGATGAATCGGCTCGCAGCAACAAGTGCGGCGGCGCTGGCCACGATGCTGATGGCGGCGCTCACGGCATCTCCCCCGGCCACGGCCGCCTCGAACACGGCGACGTCGTCGATTGCCGTCGACCCCGCCACTCAGATCCAGATGCACGTCACCGCGAACTGTGACCCCGCGCAGAACAGGTGCTTCTTCAACACCTCGGCGAACCTGCTGACGCCCAACGGCCCGACCGGGTTCCCGGGCGACACCTGGGCCCGGCAGACCGTGACGCTGCGCAGCAACTCCCAGGACGTCTGGCAGGAGGCCTGGTACAGCGCCCCGGCGGGCACCCCTCGCGAGCTGAAGGGCGCCAACCACAACAATGTGCTGTCCCGGATGCTGAAATCGCTTCGCGACGTCGAGGTCTCGGTGACCTACTTCGGCGGCGGACCGATCGAGCGCTTCACCACCGACGGCGACTCGGTGCCGACCGAGTGGACCACCGGCCTTCCGGCCAAGGGGTCGGACTTCATCGTGTGCTCGCAGATCCAGGTGGTCTACGGCGGGGTGAACCTCACCACGCCGAGCGCCTGCGCGCAGACCACGTTCTGAGAAACCTCAGCGCGGCAGGCCCAGCAGCCGCTCGCCGGCCATGGTCAACAGGATCTGCTCGGTGCCGCCGGCGATGGTCAGGCAGCGGGTGTTCAGGAAGTCGTGCACCTGTCGGTTCTCGACCGCGCCGGCACCGTCGGACAGATCCATCCGGAACTCGGCCAGCGCCTGGCGGTACCGCACCCCGATGAGCTTGCGCGCGCTGGCCTGCGGGCCGGGATCCTGGCCCTCGACCGCGAGCTGGGCGATCCGCTGGTCCAGCAGCGAACCCACCTGGGCGGTGACGATCAGCTGACCGAGCTGATCCTGTTGCGCACCATCGACTTCCAGCTGGGCGACGACACGGAGCAGCTCCTCCATCGGATTGCCCAGCGCGGTGCCCTGCGCCATCGCGACGCGCTCGTTGGCCAGCGTGGTGCGTGCCAGCCGCCAGCCGTCGTTGACCTGGCCGACCACCATCTCGTCGGGCACGAACACGTCGTCGAAGAACACCTCGTTGAACAGTTCGTCCCCGGTGATCTCGCGCAGCGGGCGGATCACGATTCCCGGGGACTTCATGTCGATGAGGAAGTAGGTGATGCCCTTGTGTTTCGGGGCGTCGGGGTCGGTGCGGGCCAGGCACACGCCCCAGTGCGCCTTCTGCGCCGCCGAGGTCCACACCTTCTGCCCGGTGAGCTTCCAGCCGGGCCCTGATGCACCGCTCGCGGATGCGTCATCAACCCGAACAGCCTTGGTGCGCAATGCCGCAAGGTCCGAACCCGCGCCGGGCTCGCTGAACAGCTGGCACCACGTCAGCTCGCCGCGCAGCGTCGGCGGAACGAACTGCTCGACCTGTTCCGGGCTGCCGTGTTCCAGGATGGTCGGCACCGCCCACCAACCGATCACCAGATCCGGGCGCACCACGCCCGCAGCCGCCAGCTCCTGGTCGATGAGCAATTGCTCGGCCGGGCCCGCGGCGCGGCCGTGCGGTGGCGGCCAGTGCGGCGCCAGCAGACGGGCCTCGGCGAGGGCGACCTGCCGCTTGTCCTCCGGAGCGGCCGCGACTTCGGCTACCGCAGAAACGATTTCGGGCCGCAGGCCGGCCACCGACTCCAGGTCGATGTGCAGTTCCCTGCGCACCCCCTGCTGCGTCAGCGCGGCGACACGGCGCAGCCAGCGTGACCGACCGCCGAGGAACTGTGCGATGCCGTACGCCCGCCGCAGGTACAGGTGCGCGTCGTGCTCCCAGGTGATGCCGATCCCGCCCAGCACCTGAATGCAGTCCTTGGCGTTGGCCTTGGCCGCCTCGATGCCGACCGAGGCGGCCAACGCCGCGGCGATCGACAGCTGGTCTGCGTCCGACTCACCGGCGGCCCTCGCTGCGTCCGCCGCGGCGACGGAGGCCTGCTCGGAGCGCAACAGCATCTCGGCGCACATGTGCTTGATGGCCTGGAAGCTGCCGATCGGCTTGCCGAACTGTTCACGCACCTTCGCGTACTCGGTCGCGGTGTCCAGCAGCCAGCGGGCCAGGCCGGCCGCCTCGGCGGCCAGCAGCGTGGCCGCCATGTCGACGACCTGCTGGGACGGCACGTCCAACACCTCGGCGGGCGCTCCGTCCAGCACGACACGGGCCAGCGGGCGGGAGAAATCGGTGGCCTTGAGTGACTCGACCGTCACACCGTCCGCCGCGGCGTCGACCAGCAGCCACGTGTCACCGGCAGGCAGCAGCAATACCCCCGTCGCGGCCGCGCCCAGCACGTACGGCGCGCTGCCCGACACCCGACCGTCGGCGTAGTCCAGGTCGGCGGTCAGCGTGACGCCCGCGGTGCGCTCACCCGTCGCGAGCTCCTCCAGCAGGTCGGCGTGCGGGCCGGACAGCACCAGCGTGGCCAGTGCCGTGGTCGCGACCGGGCCCGGCACCAGCGCGGCGGCCGCCTCGTCGATCATCGCGGCCAGGTCGGACACCGTCCCGTCGGCCCCGCCGTGCTCCTCGGGCAGCGCCACCCCGAAGATCCCCAGTTCGGCCACGCCGGCGTAGGGCGCCCGCCACGCGTCCGGGTCGCCCTGCTCGACGTCGCGCGCCGCCTCGACGGCGCGCGACGCTGCGGCCCAGGTCCGCACCAGGTCCCGCGCAGCGGACTGGTCGTCGGTGGTGGGAGCGGACGTTGATGCCGACACCGTGTCTCCTAGCGATTGGGCGAGAAGGCCATGCTTCCCACTAGAACGTGTTCTAATAGTGACAGCGTTCGACCGTCAAGTCGACCGCCATCACAGCAGGGCACGTCGGTGTACATACGACACAGAGAAGAGAAATACGGGACCGGGATGCGTATCGTTTTCACCGGTAACGCATCACGAAGGAGCCATTCGCCGCATGTCGGGGACATCGGAGTTCGCAGCTGACAAGTCGCAGACGTCTGCTCGCGCCACGTCGGGTGCCGGCTCTGAATCCCGCCCCCGCCAGGTGATGAACGTCGCGGTGCTGGCCGAATCCGAACTCGGCTCCGAGGCACAGCGTGAGCGCCGCAAGCGCATCCTGGACGCCACCCTGGCGATCGCGTCGAAGGGCGGCTACGAGGCCGTCCAGATGCGTGCGGTGGCCGAACGTGCCGACGTCGCGGTCGGCACGCTCTACCGCTACTTCCCGTCGAAGGTGCATCTGCTGGTCTCGGCGCTGGGCCGCGAGTTCGAGCGCATCGACGCCAAGACCGACCGGTCCGCGTTTCCTGCCGGAGCCACGGCCTATCAGCGGCTCAACATCATGGTCGGCAAGCTCAACCGGGCGATGCAGCGCAACCCGCTGCTCACCGAGGCGATGACGCGGGCTTTCGTGTTCGCCGACGCGTCCGCCGCCGGAGAGGTCGACCACGTCGGCAAGCTGATGGACTCGATGTTCGCCCGCGCGATGAGCGACGGCGAACCCACCGAGGACCAGTACCACATCGCCCGGGTGATCTCCGACGTGTGGCTGTCCAACCTGCTGGCCTGGCTGACCCGGCGCGCCTCGGCCACCGATGTGGCCAAGCGGCTGGACCTGGCCGTGCGACTGCTCATCGGAGACGGTGACCAGCCTAAGATCTGACGCGTGAGCGTCGACCTCCCGTCCGAACTGGTGTCCGCGCTGGATTCGGCTGCAGCGACAACGCGCCTGTTGGTCACCTCGGACTTCGACGGCACACTGGCGCCGATCGTGAACAATCCCGCCGATGCCCGCCCGCTGCCCGCCGCGGCGCAGGCACTGGTCGCTCTCGCCGACTTGGCCGCCACCACAACGGCTTTGATCTCCGGGCGGGCGCTGGAGACACTGCGGGAGCTGTCCTCGATGCCGGCGACGGTGCATCTGATCGGAAGCCACGGAGCCGAGTTCGATTCCGGCTTCGCCCACGACATCGACCACGACCTGCTGCGGGCCATCACCGATCGACTGCGCGCGATCGCCTCGGACAAACCGGGGGTGGCGGTGGAGACGAAACCCGCCAGCGTGGCACTGCACGTCCGCAACGCCTCACCCGCCGACGGTGAGGCCGCCCTCGCCGCGGCCTGGGAGGCGGCCCCCGAATGGGAGGCGCATGTGACGACCGGTAAGGCGGTACTGGAATTCGCCGTCATCGACACCGACAAGGGCGAGGCGGTCGACATCCTGCGCGGCGAATGCGATGCGACAGCGGTGGTGTTCTTCGGCGACGACGTCACCGACGAGAAGGCATTCGCCCGGTTGCGCGGCAACGACGTCGGCGTGAAGGTCGGACCGGGGGACTCCGCGGCCGGGTACCGGATCGGTTCCCCCGACGACGTCGCGGCCGCGCTGGAACACCTGGTGGCGTCGCGGAAACGATTTGCCTGATCGGCAACAGTGTTTGCGCGGTTCCGGACAGCCGGGCACGCTGGGTGCCATGACGTACCCACCGGACGCCGCCGCGCTCGCCGAGGAGTGGGACGAGCGTTACACGTCACTCGCCGAACGCATCCCGGACGGCACACCGAGCGCGGTACTGATCGAGACCGCGGGGAACCTCAGGCCCGGCACGGCATTGGACGTCGGCTGCGGTGTCGGGTCTGACGCGATCTGGCTCGCGGCCCAGGGCTGGAAGGCCACAGCGCTGGACGTGTCCCAGGTAGCTCTGAACCGTGCCGCCGAACGCGGCAGGCGCGCGGGTGTCGACGTGAACTGGGTGTGCAGCAGGCTGGAGGATCTGCCACTGCCGCCCGCCGGGTTCGATCTGGTCACCGCGCACTACCCAGCTCTGCTGCACTCGCCGGATGCGGACGCCGAGCGCGCCCTTCTCGCGGCCGTCGCACCCGGAGGGACCCTGCTGGTCGTGCACCATGCCGACATCGACGTCGATTCGGCCAAAGCACACGGCTTCGACCCGGCCGACTACCTCAGCCACGACGACGTCATCGAATTGCTCTGCGAGGAGTGGGAAGTCAGCGTCCAGAAAAGACGCCTTCGTGTAGTGCCTGCAGGGATCGACGGACAGCACACCCATGACGACATCGTCCTTGCCCGCAGGCACTGATCAGGCAGGAGGCCCCGAGCTGCGTGACCTGCGTCAGCGTGGGGCGAGCAGTCGGGTGAGGTCCTTGACGCTCGGCACCTTCCCGGCCACGACCACTTCCTCATCGACCACCAGGCCGGGCGTTTTCATCACGCCGTAGCCGGCGATCTCGGCGTAGTCGGTGACGGCCTCGATCTCGGCGTCCAGACCCAGTTGGGCGAGCGCCTCGCGAGTGTGCTCCTCGAGGGCGTGGCAGTTACGACAGCCGGGTCCGAGGATCTTGACGATCATGAGATCAACTCCGTTCGTTGGAAATGGTTGGGGGACCTTCAGCCGACGAGGTTGAACAGGAATCCGATGATCATGATTCCGAAGGCCACCGTGCCGAAGAACAATGCCAGCAGGGGCGGCTTCATCACCCGGCGCAGCATGACCGCCTGCGGCACCGACAAGGCGATCGTGCTCATCGTGAACGCCATCACCGTGCCCAGCGACATTCCTTTGGCCCACAGCGCCTCTGCGATCGGCACGACGCCGGCGCCGTTGACATACAGGGGCACTCCGGCCAGCGTCGCAACGACGACCGCGAACGGGTTGCCCGGTCCGGCGAAACGCACGAAGAAGTCGGCCGGAACCCACCCGTGGATGACGGCTCCGATGCCGACTCCGAGCAGTACCCACAGCCACACGCTCCGGAAGATGTCCTTGGTCTCGTCGACCGCGGCATCGACCCGCTCGGCCAGCGAGGGCACGCGCCCGTCGGCGCGCAGCGCCGCCACCTTCGTGGTGAACACCATGGGCTCGACCCATCGGCTGAGGTCGAAGCGCGAGAAGATCCAGCCGATCACCAGGGACAGCACACTGCCGGCCACCACGTAGACGGCTGCGATGTGCCAGCCGAACTGGTCACCGATCATGATCGCGGCGATCTCGCTGACCAGCGGCGACGCGATGAGGAAGGTCAGGGTGATCGACAGCGGGATGCCCGCCGCGACGAACCCGATGAACAGCGGAATCGAACTGCAGGAGCAGAACGGCGTCACGACGCCGAGGAACACTGCGAGCACCAGCCCGACGAACAGCCCGCGCCCTCGCAGATAGTCCCTGGCCCTGTCCAGATCGAGGCTCGCGCGCAGCATGCCGACGACGAACATCAGTCCGGTGAGCAGCAGAAAGATCTTCACCGTGTCGTACAGGAAGAAGTGCACGGCGCCGACGGCGCGAGTGTGAAGATCGAGCCCCAGCCAACCGACTGCCGCATCCCAGAGGTGCTCGTTCAGGACGTAGGCACCGACCCAGCCGAATGCGGCGAGCAGCAGAATTCCCAGGGTCCTGGTGCGCTCCGACGGGCCACCCGGACCTGCGGCCGGAGCGTCACGCGAAGCGGTGCTCACCTCGAAACTCTATCTGTGTCCCGGGATCTCCGAGCCTGGATCCGTCGCGCGGCTCTGCTCGAGGTGCCCGGGCGCGCGGGTGCTGGTCAGGCGGGAGGCCCCGACGTCCGTCCCCGGACCATCTCCGTGTCCAATACCTCGATGACGGGAAGACCCGACCGCGGCGGGTGGTGCAGGAGTTCGCCTGCACGACGGCCCTTCTCGACGCTGGGCTGCACGACGGTGGTCAGGCCGCGTCGCCTCGCCTCGGGCACACCGTCGAACCCCGTCACCGTCATCTGACCCGGCACGTAGATGCCCTTCGCGCGCAGATGGTCCATGGCGGAGAGCGCGAGCACGTCGGCCGTGCACATCAGCGCGGTGATCCGCGGATTGGCGTCCAGGGCCACGTCGGCGCCCGCCCCGCCGGACGACGGCAGGTGCTCATAACTTTCCACGACGGTCAGCGACCCCGGATCCAGTCCCGCAGCCGTCATCGCGTCGTACACGCCGCGGATGCGTTCGCCCTGCACATGGAAGTGCGGAGTGCGCAGCCGCTCGGGATCGGCCAGCACCGGGGTGGAGCCGCCGTGCGGCCGATCGCGGCCCAGGCGCATCGTCAGCAGGCCGATCTCGCGATGACCGAGCTCGATGACGTGCTCGGCCAGCCGCCGCATCGCCGCGCGGTCGTCGATACACACCCGGGACGTCCCGGCTACATCCCTGGGCTGGTCGACCACCACGACCGGGAGATGGCGCTGCAACACCGCAGGCAGATACGGATCGTCGTCGGACGCCGAATACACCACGAAGCCGTCCACACCGGCGGCCAGCACGGCTGCCGAACCATCTGCCACGCTGCGGTTGGGACCGACCGCGACAAGCAGCAGGCCCTGACCCACCGCTTCACACGATTCGGCAAGTCCGGCAACGAAATCCAGCGCCGCAGGATCACTGAACGAGTAATTGAGCGGCTCGGTGATCACCAGGCCCACCGCCCCCGCCCTGCGGGTGCGCAGTGACCGCGCGACCGGGTCCGGCCCCGGGTAGCCGAGCCGCTCCGCCGTCGAGAGCACCCGCTCGCGCAACTCGGCCGACAACTGGTCGGGCCGGTTGTAGGCGTTGGAGACGGTGGTGCGCGACACCTTCAGTTCGGCGGCAAGGGAAGCCAGGGTCGCACGCCGTCTCGGCGTCGGACTCCTCGGCATGCCCTCCGAGGTTAGTGGATGACGTGCGCCGCCGGCCGCAGGCTCGGCTTCAGGCTCGGACGGGCACCCTGCAGCCCGCCCACACCAGCAGCCACACCGCACAGACGATGCTGACGATGACGAAGCTCGGCGGCAGGTTGAACATCGCCGAGAACGCCAGGCCGGCCCAGACCGACACCAGACCGATGACCGCCGAGACGGCCATCGCCATGACCGGCCGGGCGGTGACCATCAACGCCGTCGCGGCCGGGGTGACGACCAGGGCGAACAACAGCAGCGTCCCGACCGCCTGCACAGCCATCGTGACCGTCAGCCCCAGCAGCACCATGAACACGATCGACAGCCCGCGCACCGGAACACCCTTGGCCTCAGCCACTTTGCTGTTGACCGAGGTGAACAGCAGCGGGCGGAAGATGAACGCGATGCCCGCCGCGGTCAACACCAACAGCGCGAAGAATGACAACAACTGCTCGGACGTGATCGCCAGCAGGTTGCCGAACAGCACGTTGGTCAGCGTCGAGGAGTTGCGGGTGGCCAGCGAGTTGAAGAACAGTCCGAGGCCGGTGGCGAACGCCAGTACCGTGCCGGTGGCGACCTCGCGGTCGGCGGCACGCTTTCCCAGCGCGCCGATCACCAGCGCCCCACCGACGCAGAACACCCCGAGACCGACCGCGGCGGGCAGTCCGATCAGCACCGCTCCCGTCGCCCCCGGCAGCCCGATGTGGGCCAGCGCGTGCGCGGCGAAAGAGCTGTGCCGAACGACGATGAAATAGCCCATCAGTCCGGCGGCCAGCGCGACTATCGTGCCGCCCGCCCACGCGTTACGCATGAACGACGAACCAAGAATGTGCAGCCAGTTGTCCTGGTAGCCCAGCGCGACATATTCCACTGCGAGGACCTGCGTCATCCCCCGCTCCGCATGTAGAGCTCCCCCTGCAGGGTGTGGGCCACCTGAATCCTGGTCCCGTACATGTGGGTGAGCAGCTGGGAGTCCACCACCCGGTCCAGCGCGGCGTGGTGGGCGTGCCCGTCGAGGAGATAGATGGCGCTGTCGAGGACGGTCAGCAGCGGGTTGAGATCGTGGGCCACCACGAGGACCGTGACGCCGAGGTCACGCTTGAGGCGGGCCAGCACCGCGACGATCTCGTGCTGGTTGCGCAGATCCAGGGAGGCGAGCGGCTCGTCGAGGATCAGCATCCGTGGGCGTGCGACCAGCGCGCCGGCCAACGCGATGCGTTGCCGTTGTCCACCGGACAGATCCGACAGCCGCCGGTCGGCGATGTCGAGCGCATCGACCCATCCCAGCGCCTCGTCGACCCTGCGCCGATCGGCGGTGCTGGTGCGCCCGAAGCCCCACCGGCGCCCGGTCAGCCCGAGTAGGACGGCGTCGCTGGCCCGGATCGCCTCGTTGGCGTTGGCGTCGTAATTCTGTGGGACGTAACCGATCTCGTCGTTGGCGGCGCCGGGCTGGCGACCGTACACCCGCACCGTGCCCGACGACGGCGGGAGGAGCCCGAGGATCACCTGCAGCAGCGTGGTCTTGCCCGAACCGTTGGGACCGATGATCGCAACGAAGCTGCCGGCGTCGACGCGGAACGTCGACTCGGACCAGATGGTCCGTCCGCCGCGGTCGACACTGACGTCGTCGAACGTCAGCGCCGGAGCCGCCTCGACGGACTCAGGTCCTGACATCGAGGGCCTTGGCCAGGGAATCGAGTTGTGCCACCTGCCAATCCTGGAACGACTTGGCATCCGAGGGCAATGTTTCGGTCACGTCGACGACGGCGATGCCCGCCTGTTCGGCCGCCGAGCGGATCTGCTCGGGCACCGAACCCTCGGTCTGGGTGTTGTAGATCAGTACGTCGACACCACGGTCGGCGAGCAGCTGCAGGAAGGCGTCGAGGTCTGCCGGCGACGGGTCGCTCTCGTTGGCCGCGGCGACCTGGTAGCCCTGCGGCGTCCGATCCACCAACCCGAGCGCGGTGGCCATATCGCCGAACACGCTCTCGGTGGCCGCGTAGGTCCTGCCGGTCGCACCCGCCTTGATCGCAGCGATCACCTCGTCATACGGCTTCATCGACTCGGCGAACTCGGCGTGACGTTCGGCGAAGTACCCCGCCGCGTCGGGGGAGAGCTTGCCGAGTTGGGCGGTGACGGCTTCGGCGACCTCGGTCACCGCGGTCGGGTTGTACCAGACGTGTGGGTTGCCCTCGTCGCCGAGCTCTTGGCCTTGCTCGCCCGCGTGCTCTTGCCCCTCCTCGGCGTGACCGTGCCCGTCCTCGCCCGCGTGCTCTTGGCCTTGCTCGGCGTGACCGCCGCTGAGCTCGACGGCGTTGACCACCGGTGCGTCCGCCGCCGACGTCGCGGCCAGCTTGGCAGCCCACTCGTCGTAATGGCCGCCGTTGAGGACGACGAGCTGCGCACCCTCGAAGTCCGCGGCGTCCGACGGTGCGGGCTCGTAGTCGTGGGGGTCGACTGCCGAGCCGGCCAGCACCGTGGTGACCTCGGCGCACGCACCGCCGAGCTGCGACACGATGTTTCCCCACTGGTCGACGCTGACCACCACGTTCACGGGCGTCGTCGGGCAGTCCGGGGCGGCCGAGGTGTCCATGGCGGAGGTGTCGTCGCCGCCGCAGGCGGACAGGACGAAGGGCAGGGAGACGGCGAGGATCGCGGCGAGGACGCGCACGCCCCGGAACGAGGAAATCACTTCGCAACGATAACCGTTTTCATTAACTGACGCACATCGCGCAATGTCGGTTGCCGCACTTATTGAAAATGATTATCATTAAGAACATGTCATCGGCGCCCGCTCCCCTGCTTCCCGTCACCGTCCTCTCCGGCTTTCTGGGGGCAGGCAAGACCACCCTGCTCAACCACATCCTCGCCAATCGGGAAGGGCGGCGGGTCGCGGTGATCGTCAACGACATGAGTGAGGTCAACATCGACGCCGCGCTGGTCGCCGGCCAGGGACACCTCGATCGCACTCAGGAGAAGCTCGTCGAGCTGACCAACGGCTTCATCTGCTGCACGCTGCGCGAGGACCTGATCGAGGCGGTCGGTGCGCTCGCCCGCCAACAACGATTCGACCAGTTGGTCATCGAATCGACCGGCATCTCCGAACCGATGCCGGTGGCGGCTACGTTCAGCTGGGAGTTCGAGGACGGGTCCAGCCTCGGACAACTCGCGCGTCTCGACACTCTGGTGACGGTCGTCGACGCGTCGACCTTCCTCACCGAGATCGCCCGCGGTGAAGCACTCGCCGACCGCGATCTGACGGCCGGCGAGGGCGATGCCCGCAGCATCTCGGACCTTCTCGTCGACCAGGTGGAATTCGCCGACGTCATCCTGCTGAACAAGACGGATCTGGTCAGCGCGGCCACGCTCGGCACGGCGGAGACCCTGGTGCGCCGTCTCAACCCGACCGCGAAACTCATCCGGACCGATCACGGCGTCGTCGACATCGCCGAGGTGCTCGACACCGGCCTGTTCGATCCCATCGCCGCAGAAGAGGCGCCCGGCTGGGACTAGGAAATCGCCGACGGCCACACGCCCGAGACCGAGGAGTACGGCATCAGCTCGATGACGTTCCACTCGGACCGGCCGTTCCATCCCCAACGGCTCGCCGAATCGCTCGGGAAGATGACGCGGATCCTGCGCAGCAAGGGGTTCTGCTGGATCGCCAGTAGACCGACGATCGCGGCTATCTGGTCGCAGGCCGGACCGAACCTCGTGATCGAGCCCGCCCAGTACTGGTCGTCGACCGAGATCGCGCCGGGCCAGGAGATCGTGTTCATCGGGGTGAAGCTCGACCGCGACAAGGTGCGGCGACTGCTCGAGGACGCGCTGCTGACGGATGCCGAACTGGCCGAAGGCGAACAGATTTGGACGGAATACGCCGATCCACTCCCAGCCTGGGGCGTGACGCACAGTCACGCAAATTGACGGGACCTCACTCCCCCGTGGCGACCGGGCGCGAGGCGTCCGCACTCCACTGTGACCACGAGCCGGGGAACAGCTTGGCCTCGACGCCGGTTGCCCGCAGCGCAGCGATGGTCACCGCGGCGGTGACACCGGATCCGCAGTAGACGCCGACACCGCCCTCGGTGGCGCCGCGACCTCGGAAGTAGCGGACCAGCTCATCGTCGGGCAGGAACGTGCCGTCAACGGAAAGGGTTTCGACACTCGGCGCGTTGCGGGCACCCGGAATGTGACCAGCCACCCGGTCGACGGGCTCGGTGTCACCACGGAACCGCTCCGGCGCCCTGGCGTCGAGCAGCACTCCGTCGAACCCGGTCACGTCCTCGGCGGTGAGGGCGGGCAGCGCACCACGGTACAGGTCGCGGAACTCGACCGCGACGTCGCCGGGTTCGATTGCCGGGACCCCAGTTTCGAGCCGCCCACCGGCAGCGGTCCACGCGGCCAGTCCACCGTCGAGGATCCGCACCCCTCCGATGCCGGCTGCGGTCAACACCCACCATGCGCGTGCCGAGCCGGCTCGATTCCAGTCGTCGTAGACAACGGTGGGAACGCCCCGGCGTAGGCCCCAGCGGCGCGCCGCCGACTCGACGGAATCTCCCGAGGGAAGGGGATGACGCCCGCGACCGGTGACGGCATGGTCGCTGAGTTCGTCCTCGAGGGAGACGTACACCGCCCCGGGCACATGCCCTCGGGTGTACGCCTCCCGTCCGTCCGGCCGGGTCAGCTCCCAGCGGACATCGAGGACGTTCACAGGTGCGCCTTCGGCGATCAGGCGGGCCAGTTCCGCTGCGGTGATGAAGATGTCAGCACGCGTCACCCTGCCATCGTCGCACTGTTTCAGTGGTCGTGGCCGACGGCCCCACTCAACTCGTTCGGCGCCTGGTCCAGCGTCACCGACGCGGTCACCGTCCCGCTCTGCAGGTCGAGCAGGTGGATCTGCCTGGTGGCGGGATCGGTGACGTACACGACGTCCTCACGGGTGAAGACGGTCGGCCGCGGATCCTGCCAGTCGTCTGGTTCGGTCCATGCGCCGGTCACATCGATGGTCTTGATCTGCGCACCCGTCACCGGATCGAACACATACAGCTTGCCGTCGGTGCCCAGGATCAGCGCCTCGGCTTGGGGTCCCCTGGCCAGCGACCGGAAGGAGTAGCTCACCGACGGCGGTAGCTGCACCAGCGTGAGCTTGTCGGTGGTGGTGTCGATCAGCGAGAACTGCGTGGGGCGCTCCAGCTCGGCGTCCGGGTCGATCTTCATGTCGCCCAGCGCTACCGGGGAGTCGTCGTGGCCCTTGATGTTGCCGATGCGGCCGTACGGAGTCGGGCTCGCCACCTTGGTGAAGCGACCGTTGGCGAAGATCAGTGCGCCGTTCTCGCAGCCGAGCACCACCTCCTCGTCGGCGACGACGGTCTCGCCGTGCAGGCCGGGGCAGTTCTCGTTGCGCGCGATCTCACGGTCGCCCTGCAGCGCGACGGCGCCGGTGCGGCTTTCGGCATCGCCGAGGCTGTGCACCAGGGTCCCGTCGGACAGAATCACCGCCACCCCGTGATGGGGTTGCGGAGTGGTGAACGTCTGCGTCTCCGGCATGCCGTCCGCCAGCGCGTGCGGATCGAATGCGGTGATCTCACCGGAGCCGTCGGCGAACAGCACCGTCGTTTCCCCGTGCGGCACAACGTGTCCCGCTTCTGCAGCCGGGAAGGTCTCGTCGGTGAGCTGCCCGGATGCCGCGTCGAGGATCCGGAACCCCTCGTTCGTGGTCACCAGCACGTGCGCGTCGTCGCCGGCCGGGTTGACGCGCAGGAACCCGTCGAGCGGAATGTCCTGCCTGAGCTCCAGCGTCTCACCGTCGAGAACGTAGAGGCCGCCGTCGTAGGTGGCCACCAGGGGTTCGGGGATCGGGGCGCTCTGAACCGGTGAGGTCGGCTCGGAAGTCCCCGCGCTTTGGGCGTTGTCGTCGCCCGACGAGCAGGCGGTCAGCGCCGCCGCACACGACAACACTCCGACGCGGTACAGCCACCGCGGATTGGACATGTTCGCTCCCTTCCGAGCTGAATTGTCTTGACCTGCGGTCAGCGCAGGCCGGTGATGATGGCGTCGGTGTTGGCGCGCATCATGTCGAGGTAGGTCGCTCCGGGGGTGCCGGGAGGGCTGAGTGACTCGCTGTAGAGGGGCACGATTTCGACGTCCACGCCGGCATCCCGGGCCAGCACCCTGGCCAACTTGTCAGGTTGCGACGAGTCGACGAAGATCGCGGGCACCCGCGCGAAATCGATTGCGTCGACCAGAGACTGCAGATCTGACGCGCTGGGCGCGGCGAGAGTGGTTCCGCTGGGCACAACCGCGCCGGTCACTGTGAAACCGAAGCGCTGCGCGAGATAACCCAATACGTGGTGGTTGGTCACCAGCTTGCGCCGTTCGGCCGGGATGGTGTCGAAGCCGGTGCGCATCGAGGTGTCGAGTTCCCGCAGCTTCGCGCGGTAGCTCTCGGCGTTGCGTGCCACGGCGTCGCGGTCGATTCCGTCAATCTCGCGGACCGCCTCCTCGATGGCGTCCACCGCCATGATCATGCGCTGCGGATCGGTCCAGAAGTGTGGGTCAGAGGTGCCGGCGCTGTCCCCTTCCGCAAACTCGATCGGGTCGACGTGGTCGGTCACCGCGAGCGTCGGAACCCCCTCGGCTGCAGCGCTTTCCACATTGCGGATGACAGTCTCTTCCAGGCCGAGTCCGTTGTAGACGATCAGGCCGGCACGACCCATGGCCGCCGCGTCCTGGGCGGAGACGCCGAAGGAATGGGGGTCGGCATTCGGTTGCATCAGCACGCGGACGTCGGCAGCATCGCCGACCACGTTGCGGACGACATCCCCGAGGATGTTCGTGGTGACGATGACCTCACCCGTGGCCGAGGCGGCAGTGCCACCAGTGCACGCAGCAACCGCGGTCAGGATCGCGCAGATGCAGACCAGCGTCCACCGCCTCACCGGCCGGCCTCCACCATCAGGCCGGGAGCCACCTCGGTGCGCAGCGTGCGGGCGATCCGCAGCCCGTCTGCGTAGTCGATCTCGTAGACCTCGCGGGTGGCCGCGTTGTTCACGTAGGCCCGGTCGGAGTCGAGGTCGACGACCGGTTGTGCACCGTCGGCGGGGATGTCGTCAGGGAACAACGGAATCCGCGCGGTCTCGGCGCGAGAGTTGACGTCGTATGCGCTGAGCGTGCCGTCGCGGTGCAGGACCAGAACGGTTCCGCCACCGGCAGTGTTGGTCGCCACCGCATCCGCTACCGGGATCAGCGTCCACGATCGCTGCCTGCTGTCGAGTATCCACACCGTACCTGCAGACACCCCCGCGAAGACGTCGGCTCGGTCGCGGTGCTCCATCCGCCGGGGACGCTCGACCGGCGCCTCTGCCGGGAACGGAGCGGGGGTGACGGTCAGGTCCCCGTCGCCCCCGGTGACCCTGACCGCCCCGGTGTCGCACCCGAAGACCACGGCGCGTCGGGTCGGCATCGCCCAGGTCGGGTTCGGGCATTCGCCGACCAGATCCGTGGTCCCGGTATCCCCGGTCACCTGCATCCGGCCCGCTGCCGTGACCGTGACGAGCCGACTGCCGTAGGGCGCCACCGCGACCACGTCCGGGGAGAGCGCGAGTCCCGCGGGCGCTTCGATGACGTTGTCCGCCAGCTTCTCCCGGTCGAACAATGCTGTCGCGTTCGTCGGTGTCCGGACGGCGACGATCGAGTTGACGGCGCTGACGGAGGCCGCAGGCACGTCGAGAGTGGCGACCTCCGCCGGTTCGGTGGCGAAATAGTGGTCGTGGTCGCCGTGGCCGAAGGTCCATGCACCGGCGTCGACGACCGTGGTGCGGCCGCCGGTGCGCAGGTAGGCGAACCGGCCGTCACCACTGATACCGTCGACCGGCCCGTACGAGCCGATCGACGTCTCCACCTCGTCGACGGCGTCATAGACCGAGGTGGCACCGGTGGCCGGGTCCACGAGCACCAACCTGGTCAGGGCGCCGTCGAGTTCGCGCGCTCCTTCCACGACGACTTCGTCCTCGCCGGCGGACGTCGGCTGTTCAGCCGGCGCCGGCGACTCGCCCCCGGTTCCGCAACCCGCCACCACGCAGGCCGAGGCGGCGACGACAGACATGCGCTTCCAGTTGCCCCGGCCGAACGACAGCAGCGTGGAGGCGAAGAAGATCAGAACAGCCACCCCCGCGATCGTCGCACCACCGGCCGTGCCGGCATACCACGAGATGAGCAGACCCAAATAGACTGCGGCCGAGCCGATCAGGGCGGACAGCAACATGACCCGCGGGATCGATCGGGACCAGGCCAAGGCGGCCGCGGGAGGCGCGACGAGCAGTCCGAGCACGAGCAGGGTGCCGACGACGTGGAAGGACGCCACCATCGCGACGGCCATGAGCATGGTCAGCACCGGGATCGCGAGCTGCGGGCGCAGTCCGAGTGTCGCGGCCTTGCGCGGATCGAATGTGACGGCGACGAATGCGCGGTGCCCGATGATCACAGCTCCCAGCGTCAGGACGAGCGCCGTCGCAAGGACGACGAGGTCGGCGGTGCGGACGGCGAATACGTCGCCGAACAGGAATCCGGTGAGGTCGACGGCGAAGCTCTGCGAGCGGGACACCACGATGACGCCGAGGGCGAGCATGCCGACCAGCAGCAGCCCGACGCTGGTGTCGGACGACAGTCTCGACGACCTTCCGAGGGCAGCGACACCCACTGCCATGACCAGGGCGGCGACCAGGCCGCCGATGAGCAGGCTGATTCCCAGCAGTGCCGCCAGGGCCACCCCGGGCAGCATGCCGTGTGTCATCGCTTCGCCGAGGAAGACGTTGCCGCGCAACAGGACCCAACAGCCAACGAGTGAGCACAGGCACGCGGCGATCACGCCGGCGACCAAGGCCCGCAGGACCATGTCGGCCTGGAACGGGTCGACCAGCGCGTGCATCATGCCGTAAAGTCTTAGCAGTAATGACAATCATTTTTAATAAGGGCACCTCGGCCACCGCCCGAATCGACGTGTCGGCAGTCGACTTCGGCTACCCCGGCATGCCGGTGTTCCGTGGCCTGACACTGTCCGTCACCCCGGGCGCCGTGACGGCCGTCGTGGGGGCGAACGGCTCGGGGAAGTCGACGCTGTTGAGCCTGCTTGCCGGGGTGCTCCGCCCCGCCACCGGCCGGGTGGACGTCGACGCGCGCAACATCGCCCTCGCCGTGCAACGCAGCGCAGTCACCGACTCCTTTCCCGTCACCGCCGGCGAGGCGGTCATGATGGGACGCTGGCGCCGGCTCGGACTGCTGCGGAGGCCGAAGGCCGATGACCGCGCGGTGGTCGAGCACTGGCTGACCGAACTGGGTCTGAGCGATCTTCGGCACCGGGCCCTCGGGGAGCTCTCCGGAGGTCAGCGGCAACGGGTCCTGTTGGCCCAGGCGTTCGTGCAGCAGGCCCCGCTGCTGCTGCTCGACGAGCCGACCACCGGCCTGGACACCGACTCGGCCGGCGTGGTGATCGGCCATCTCCGGCGTCTCGCCGGCGAGGGCACCACGGTGGTCACCGCCACCCACGACCCCGCCGTCGTGCAGACCGCCGACCATCGCATCGATCTGGACAGGCCGGGCCCGCACTAGGCTGAACGCCATGACCACGGTCTCCGTCGACCTCAACGCCGACCTCGGCGAGGGCTTCGGCGTGTGGACGCTCGGCGACGACGACGCGATGCTCGACATCGTCACGTCCGCCAACGTGGCGTGCGGATTTCACGCCGGCGACCCCGCAACCCTGGTGAGGGTGTGCCGAGCGGCCGCCGCACGTGGAGTGCGGATCGGCGCCCAGGTGAGCTACCGCGATCTGGCCGGGTTCGGCAGGCGCTTCATCGACGTCAGCGCCGAGGACCTGGTCGCCGACGTGATGTACCAGATCGGCGCGTTGTCGACGCTGGCCGCCGTCGCCGGCTCGTCGGTGTCCTATGTGAAACCACATGGGGCGCTGTACAACGCGATTACCACCAATCACCTGCAGGCCCACGCCGTGGCCGAGGCCGTTCACACCGTCGACCCCACGCTGCCGGTCCTCGGGCTGGCCGGGTCGGTGTTCTTCACCGCGGCAACCGAACTGGGGCTGCGCACCGTTCCCGAGGCCTTCGCCGACCGGGCCTACCGGCCCGACGGGCAACTGGTCTCCCGCCGGGAACGCAACGCGGTGCTGCGCGACGTCGACGAGATCGTCGACCGCGTCATCTCCATGGTCACCACCGGACGGGTCGCCGCCGTCGACGGTTCGACCATCCCCATCACCGTGGAATCCGTTTGTGTGCACGGGGATTCACCCGGGGCGGTGCAGATCGCGACCGCGGTGCGCGAACGGCTGATCGCCGACGGCGTGACGCTGGCCCCGTTCAGCTGAGGCCGGCCTCCCGGTTGGCGCCGGCCACCACACTCTCGAGCAGACCGGGAATGGCGGCGCCGACCTGCTCACGGCGCAGCCGCTGGTAGGTCAGGCCGTCGATGACGAGGCGTTCGGTGACGCCCGCCTCCCGCAGAACCTTGAAGTGGTGAGTGGCCGTCGACTTGTTGATGCCGTCGTAGAGTGCCCCGCACTGCATGGGCCCTCCCGCGTTGTGCAGACGCCGGACGATCTCGAGACGGACGGGATCGTGGATCGCGGCCAGCACCTGCTGGAGCGGAGCCACGGGATGCGCCGACGGATCGCCGACCAGCGCTTCAGCGGCCACGGGAATATCCTTCGTCACGGCGGGTTTGATGTTGGTCGAACCCAGCGTACGCTCGGCCGGGTTCGATGTCCGTCAAACCTTGCCGATCCGGGAGTGAAGCCGAATGGTGGCGTTCGACCGCTCGATCCCCGACACCCAGCGCTGGGCCTACCCGTTGCTGCTGGTGTTGAGCGGGGTGGCGCTCGGGGTGTCCGGACTGCCTGCACCGCTGTACGGCATCTACGAGACGAACTGGCACCTCTCACCGCTGGCCACCACCGTCGTGTTCGCGGTGTACGCCGTCGCCGCGCTGGCCGCCGTGCTCGTCTCGGGCAGGATCTCCGACGTCGTGGGCCGCAAGCCGGTGCTGGTCGGCGCCCTTGTCGCGCTGCTGATCGGGCTCGGCGTGTTCCTGATCGCCGACAGCATGGCGATGCTGCTGCTGGCCCGCACGATCCACGGGGCGGCGGTGGGCTCGATCGTGGTCGCTGGCGCCGCGGCCCTGCTCGACCTGCGACCCGACCACGGCGTGCGCGCCGGTCAGCTCAGCGGGGTCAGCTTCAACATCGGCATGACCGTGGCGATCCTCGGGTCCGCACTGCTCGCCCAGTACGCCCCGCATCCGCTGCGCACGCCGTACGCGGTCGTCGCGGTGATCTGCCTGGTCGTCGGTGTCGGAGTGCTGGCGCTGCGCGAACCGCACACCGCCCGCACCCGCGGCCCGATCCGGATCGCCAGACCCGCCGTCCCTGCGGAGATCCGCGCCGACTTCTGGTTCTCCGCGCTGGGCGCGATGGCGTCGTGGTCGGTGCTCGGCGTGCTCCTGTCGCTGTATCCGTCGCTGGCGGCGCGCCAGACCCACATCGACAACCTCGTGTTCGGCGGCGCCGTCGTCGGCACCACCGCGTTCGCCGCCGCGCTCGCCCAGTTGGCGGCGACCAGGGTGCCGGCACGATACTCGGCGATCCTCGGCGACGCCGGGATGGCCGCCGCGCTGCTGCTCACCATCCCGGTGCTGCTGACCCATCAATGGCAACTGGTGTTCGTCGCTGCCGCCCTGCTCGGTGCGACGTTCGGGCTCGGCTTCGGAGGCTCACTGCGACACCTGTCCGACGTGGTCCCCGCAGGGAGGCGCGGCGAGACGATGTCGGCGTTCTACCTGCTGGCCTACTCCGCCATGGCGGTGCCCACGCTGATCGCCGGCTGGGCCGCCACACGGTGGGACCTCGCGGCGGTGTTCCCCTGGTTCGCAGGGGTTGTCGCCGCAGCGTGCATGGGCGCGGCAATCGCGGGTGTGCGCAGTGTGCGGCTGGCGCAATAGCTGAGCTGTCGAGTTGATCTCGACGGCCGTTTCTGTGTGGCGAAATCCGAGTCGTTGGAAAACGCGGCACCGGCAAGCACATTCGGACCGCAGCGACCGCAGGCGGAAACCACCTCAGCTTTCGAACTCACCATCGCCATCCGGGATGGGGACGACGCCCCGGTGGCACAATGGCCGCCGTGGCAGTCGGGACACCGTCAACGCGCTACCGACCCAATTCGATGCACGTTCTCGTCATCGCGGTGGTGGGACTCGCACTCGTCGGCGGTATCTTGCGTGGATTCGTCGCGGGCACACCCGGTGTCGCCACCGCTGCCACTGTGTTCTGCGGAATCTTCGTCCAAGCCTTGCCTTTTCTGGCACTCGGAGTGGTGATCAGCGGCGCAGTGGCCGCACTGGTCACCCCGGACCGGTTGGCGCGATGGCTACCCAAGCGGCCGTCCGCGGCAATCCTGGCGGCCGGTGTCGGCGGCTTCGCGCTACCCGGGTGCGAATGCGGTTCGGTACCCATCGCCCGCCGGTTGTTCGGCGAGGGCACCGTCGGGGCAGCGGCTTTGACATTCATGCTGGCCGCACCCGCGATCAACCCCGTCGTCCTGGTGGCCACCGCAGTAGCCTTTCCCGGCGAACCCGGCATGGTCGTCGCGCGCTGCGCGGCGTCGCTCATCACCGCGCTCATCATGGGCGGGCTCTGGGCGCGATTCGGCCTGCCACGCTGGATCACCCGCCGCGTCCCGCACGAGCATTCGACCGGTGGCTCCCGCTGGACGGCCTTTTCCGAGGCGGCGCGGCACGATTTCCTGCAGGCGAGTTCGTTCCTCGTCGTGGGAGCGGCAGCCGCCGCGGCGCTGCATTTGCTGGTCCCAGCCTGGATGTTCGAGCATCTCGCCGGTCAACTCCTGCTCGGCATCGCAGTGATGGCGCTGCTCGCAGTGGTGCTGGCGCTGTGCTCCGAAGCCGACGCGTTCGTCGCCGCCAGCCTGTCGATGCTGCCGCTGCTGCCCCGCCTGGTGTTTCTCGTGGTCGGACCCGCCGTCGATATCAAACTGTTCGCAATGCAAGTGGGGATGTTCGGACGCGCCTTCGCCATTCGGTTCGCGCCGGTGACGTTCGTCGTCGCGACGGCGACGGCGACGATCGTCGGACTTCTCGTGCTGGGAAATCGATGAACCGCGAAACCGAGAATGCCCTGCTGCTGCTCGTCGGGGTGAGCGCCGCGCTCATCACTTTCAGCGGCGCCTACACCCGCTACGTGAAACCCTCACTGCAGCCGTGGTTGTTGGCCTCGGCAGCCCTACTCATCACATTGGCGGTGGTCTCCATCGTCAGAGATGTCCGCCGGGGTGGCCACACCGAAGCCACACACGGCGGCCATGAGCACCGGTCGGGAATCGTCTGGTTGCTTCTGGTCCCGGTTGCGTTGCTGGCGTTCATTGTTCCGCCTGCCATCGGTCCGCTGACCGCGCGCACTTCGGTCACCGCGATCTCCACCGATGTGCTCCGGAGACCGTTTCCTCCGCTGTCCGACGAGCGTGCTCCGGAGATCTCGCTTCCCGACCTGCTCATCCGAATCGCACAGGACTCCGCAGGCACGCTCGACGATCGGGTCGTCAGCGTCACCGGATTCACGATCAAGGACGGTGCCCGTACCGATCTCGGACGGGTGGTCATTCTGTGCTGCGCCGCTGACGCCCAGCTGGCCAGGATCGTCCTCGGCGGACCGGCGGCCACCTCGGCGGGCAACCTTCCCGACGGCACCTGGGTCCGGGTTGAGGGCAAGGTCCCAGCCGGACAAAGCGATTCGTCGCGCAGCTTCATACCGCAGCTGGATGTCACGGTCGTCGAGCAGATCGATCCACCCGAGAACACCTACAGCTACTGACCGAGCTCGGTTTCCCACGTGAGGCGCGACAGCGTAATCTGCACCCGAGTGTTAATGGAAATGATTTTCGTTAGGGTTGGGTTGTGAATCGGACACCGGTGCTCCTCGTCTCCGGCCAGGAATTGACGGACCAGATCAGTGAAGCCCTGCTCCACAAGTCGGGCACCCTTGTGGTCAGACACCGCTTCGACGGACAAGTCGTGCTGCGGTCGGTCTGCATCCGCCGAGGCGACGAACCACACACCTCGCAGTGGCCGATCGAGCTCATGAACTGCTGCGTCGACTGCACGATCAGAAGCGACCTGCTCGTCCTGTTGCGCCGGTTGCACCGCCGTGATGACGTGAGCCGCGTCGTCGTTCACCTTCCCCCGTGGCTGGAGCCAGAACCGCTCTGCTGGGACATCAACAACGTCGACGTGGTGGTGGGACCCGGGTATATCGACGGACCCGCCGCCCGCGACGTGCGAATCGAGGCGGTGATCACCACCGTGGCCACCGGGCAATGGCTGACCGATGCCCTGGGCGCCGACGTCCTCGACGATGGCCGGACCGTTGCCCAAGTGGTGGTGGGACAGGCCGAGTTCGCCGACGTGCTGCTGCTATCGGCACCCGACCGCACGACGCAGGCGGTACTTCACCGACTCGCACCCCGGGCTCAGATCATCACCGGCACCGAACAACTGAGCTCGGCACTTGATGCGCTGAGCGACAGCGCACGGCGTGGCGCGGACCATGACCCGCACGAGCCTCTGCTCTCCGGCGAGCCTCCGCTGGTCGCCGAGCACGGCGTGAAGCTCGTTGAATTCCAGGCGATCCGGCCGTTTCACCCGCTTCGCCTGCACCGGGCAATCGATGACCTTCTCGACGGTGTAGTCCGACTGCGCGGACGTGCCTGGCTGGCAAGTCAACCCGACGTTGTGCTGTGGATCGAATCGGCCGGCGGCGGACTGCGCGTGGGCCATGCCGGCGAGTGGCTGGCCGCCTCGGCGATTGACGAACCGGCCGACCCCGACCCCGAACGCGCGGTGTTGGCCAGCCTGCGATGGGACGAGCAGTTCGGCGACCGTCACATCTCTCTGACCGCACTCATCTGCGGGGCCGACCCCGAGGCCGTCACCGCCTCACTTTCCGCAGCGCTGCTCACCGACGATGAACTTTCCCGGCCCGACCTGTGGGCACACTGGGAAGACCCGTTCGGGGAATGGCATGAAGACCCCTGCGAGGGCCTCGACAAGGCGGACGGGGCCGCCACCCGCGACCGGCCCGACGAGGGCGACCCCACCGGCTTCAGTCGGAGCTAGCACCCGATTTGCGAGAGCCGTATCGCCGACGGAACTTCTCGACCTGTCCGGCCGCATCGACGATTCGACGACTGCCGGTCCAGAACGGATGTGAATCCGACGTGACCTCGACGACGACAAGCGGATATTCGCGAACACCCTCGGACGTTTCCCATTCGACGGTTCGCGCGCTCGTCAACGTGGATCGGGTGAGGAACTGCTTGCCGGTGTTCGCGTCCTGGAAGACGACCGGGTGGTAGTCGGGGTGGATTCCTGGCTTCATGTGCACCTTCCACTGTCGTTATTGAAAACCATTTCCATTAATACGCTTCCGAGGGTACAGTGACAACCCGAACGGCCCGAACGGGCTTCCCCCGCGCCGATCCAGAGGAGGTGCCCTTCCCGATGCATGCGCCGCTGCACCCAGATCTCCTGTCCCGTAGAAGCATTGATGTTGCGGTCGGTATCCTCATGGCCCTGCGCCGCTGCTCCGAAGATCAGGCTTTCGCAGAGATCGCTGCCGCCGCGCACCGTATGGGCCTTCCCCTCGGCGAGGTCACCAGAGCGCTTATCGCCGTCGCCGATGCCCACAGCGGGCACACATCACACCGTGATGAGGCGCTGCGAATCTGGGGCGAACTGTTTTCCGAGCACCCCCGGCGATAGCTTCGGCCGGCTGCAACTGTCGCCCCCTTCGCAGTGGTCCACCTAGGGTGACCAGATGCGCCTCAAGCTCGGCCGGCCTGACTTGCAGGCCTACTCCGCGTACTTCGACCTACCCCCGGCCCCGCCCGGCGCGCCGGTGACGGTGACGTGGGCGGGAGTGACCACACTTCTGGTCGACGACGGCGAATCCGCGGTGATGACCGACGGGTTCTTCTCCCGACCGAGCCATCTGAGCGTCGCCGCCCGGCCGCTGAGGTCGTCGCGATCCCGTATCGACGATGCTCTGTCCCGGCTCGGTGTGCGGCGCCTGGATGCGGTCACCCCGGTGCACACCCATTACGACCACGCGATGGACTCCGCGGTGGTGGCCGACCTGACCGGGGCCCGGCTGATCGGCGGGCGGTCGGCGGCCGCGATCGGCCGCGGGCACGGGCTGGACCGCGTCGACGTCGTCGCCCCGGCCGAGACCGTGTCAGTAGGCAGCTACGACATCACCCTCGTCGAGGGCAGCCACTGCCCGCCGGACCGGTTTCCCGGCACGATCACGGCACCGGTCACCCCGCCGGCGCGGGTTTCGGCCTACCGGTGCGGGGAGGCGTGGTCGACACTGGTGCACCACCGCCCCACCGGAGTGGGACTGCTCGTCGTCGGCAGTGCCGGTTTCGTACCTGACGCGCTCGCCGGTCGCCGCGCCGACGTGGTCTACCTCGGGGTCGGACAGCTGGGCCTGCAGCCGGAGGGGTACCTGGTCGACTACTGGACGCAGACCGTGCGGACCGTCGGCGCGCGCCAGGTGGTCCTGATCCACTGGGACGACTTCTTCCGGCCGCTCGACAAACCGTTGCGCGCCTTGCCGTTCGCCGTCGACGACCTCGACGTCTCGATGCGTGTGTTGTCCCGGCTCGCCGCCGAGGACGGGGTCGGTCTACACCTGCCCACGCTGTGGCAGCCTGCCGCTCCATGGAGTTGATCCTCTCCGTCGCCACCCTCGCCTCGGTTCTCGCGTTCGCCCTGCTGCGCCCGCACCGCTGGCCCGAGGCCGTCGTCGCCGTCCCGGCCGCTGGTCTGGTCATCGCGAGCGGCGCCATCTCCTGGGACGACG
The DNA here is from genome assembly GCF_000612725.1 of Mycolicibacterium austroafricanum. Lineage (GTDB taxonomy): Bacteria > Actinomycetota > Actinomycetes > Mycobacteriales > Mycobacteriaceae > Mycobacterium > Mycobacterium austroafricanum. The sequence continues at coordinate 183,247 of NZ_HG964457.1, read as the reverse complement.
CCGTGGCCGAGGCCGGCCGCCTGGCGCCCGTGGTCGGCTTCCTGGCCGCCGTGCTGGTGCTGGCCCGGCTGTGCGATGACGTCGGGCTGTTCCACACCGCCGGGGTGATGATGGCGCGGGCCACCTCCGGTGGCCAAACTCGCTTGCTGGCTTCGGTTTTCGCGATCGCGGCGGGTGTGACAGCAATACTGAGCCTGGACGCCACCGTCGTCCTGCTGACCCCGGTGGTACTGGCCACCGCGCGCACGCTGGCCGTCCCGCCCCGCCCCCACGCCTATGCCACCGCTCACCTGGCCAACAGCGCGTCGCTGCTGCTGCCGGTGTCGAACCTGACCAACCTGCTGGCGTTCGGAGCCGCGGGGCTGTCCTTTCTACATTTCGCCGCGGCCATGTCGCTGCCCTGGCTGGCCGCCATCGCGGTCGAGTTCGTGTTGTTGCGTTGGTTTTTCGCGAAGGATCTGGCGGTGGAACCCCGGCGCGCTGCGGTCACCGAGCCGGTCGAGGTGCCGGTCTTCGCGCTGGTGGTCCTCGGCCTGACGCTGCTCGGGTTCGCCGTGACCTCGCTGTTGGGCCTCTCGCCGGCCTGGGCGGCGCTGGCGGGCGCGCTGGTGCTGGGCGTGCGTGCGCTGGCCACGCGGCACACCACCGTCACCCGGATCGCCGCGGCGGCCGACGTGCCGTTCCTCATCTTCGTGCTCTGCCTGGGCGTCGTCGTCGCCGCGGTGATGCGCAACGGACTCGAGTCGGCGATGCGCGACGCGATACCCGAGGGCCAGGGCCTGGCCGCGCTGCTCGGGATCGCCGCGGTGGCCGCGGTGCTGTCCAACGTCGTCAACAATCTGCCCGCGGTACTGGTACTGCTCCCCCTGGCCACACCCATAGGGCCCGCCGCGGTGCTGGCGGTGCTGATCGGGGTGAACATCGGACCCAACCTCACGTATGTCGGATCACTGGCGAACCTGCTGTGGCGCAGCGTGGTACGCCGGGACATGCGCGTCGGTTTCGCCGAGTTCAGCCGCGTCGGCCTGGTGACCGCACCGCTCACGCTGGTGGCCGCGGTGCTCGGACTGTGGGCCTGGATCCAGCTGTTCGGGCTCTAAGCGGAACGCCGCTGCCTGGCGATCTCGGCGAGCACCACACCCGCGGCGACCGACGCGTTGAGCGACTCGGTCGGCCCGGCCATCGGGATCGACACCACCGCGTCGCAGTTCTCCCGCACCAGCCTCGACAGGCCCTTGCCCTCCGAGCCGACCACCACCACGATCGGGCCGGCTCCGTCGATCTGGTCGACCGTGGTGTCGCCGTCGGCGTCGAGCCCGACCACCTGCAACCCGGCGTCGGCCCACTGTTTGAGCGCGCGGGTGAGGTTGGTCGCCCGCGCGACCGGCGTCCGCGCCGCCGCGCCCGCGCTGGTGCGCCACGCGACCGCGGTGACCGAGGCCGACCTGCGCTGCGGGATCAGCACCCCGTGCCCGCCGAACGCGGCCACCGAGCGGACGATCGCCCCGAGGTTGCGCGGGTCGGAGATGTTGTCCAGCGCGACCAACAGCGCCGGCATCGCATCGGACTTCGCCTCGGCGAGCAGATCGTCGGGGTGCGCGTAGTTGTACGGCGGCACCTGCAACGCGATGCCCTGGTGCATGCCGTTGGCCGCGATCCGGTCCAGGTCGTGGCGCGGCACCTCGAGGATCGCGATGCCCTTGTCGGCCGCGATCTGCACCGACTCGGTGAGACGCTCGTCGGAGTCGGCCCCGAGGGCGACGTAGAGAGCCGTCGCCGGAACGCCCGCGCGCAGGCACTCGAGCACCGGGTTGCGGCCGAGGACGATCTCGGTGTCGTCGGTCTTCTTGTGCCTGCCCTGGGCCTGTCGTGCCGCCTTGGCGGCCCGCTTGCCGGCAGGGTGGTGCGGGCGCTGGTGCGCCGGGGGCGTCGCGCCCTTGCCCTCCAGCCCGCGCCTGCGGACGCCGCCGGAGCCGACGGTCGGCCCCTTCTTGGTACCGGCCTTGCGCACCGCGCCGCGCCGCTGTGAATTGCCCGCCATCTACTTGTCCGTTCCGTCCAGAAGTGACCATTGGGGACCGTCGGCGGTGTCGGTCACCTCGATACCCGCCTCCTTGAGGCGGTCGCGGATGGCGTCGGCTTCGGCCCAGTCGCGCCGGGCCCTTGCGTCTTCCCGGCGTTGGACCTCGGCCTGCACCAGCACGTCGACGGCGGCCAGCGCCGCGGAGGTCTCGTCGCGGGACTCCCAGCGCTCGTCGAGCGGGTCGGCGCCCAGGATGCCCATCATCGCGCGAATCGACATGGCGTGGGTCAGCGCGGTGTCGTGATCACCCGCATCCAGCGCCCGGTTGCCTTCGGCGCGCGCGGCGTGCACCTCGGCCAGCGCGGCGGGCACGGCCAGATCGTCGTCGAGGGCGGCGCCGAACTTCGGCGTCCACTCGCCCGGCACCACCGCGCCGACGCGGGTGCGGACCCGGTGCAGGAAGTCCTCGATACCGGCGTAGGCCTTCGCGGCGTCCTGCAGCGCCGTCTCGGAGAACTCCAGCATCGACCGGTAGTGCGCGCTACCCAGGTAGTACCGCAGCTCGGCAGCCCGAACTCGTTGCAGCACAGCGGGAATCGCGAGCACGTTGCCCAGCGACTTGCTCATCTTCTCGCCGCCCATGGTGACCCAACCGTTGTGCAGCCAGAACCGGGCGAAGCCGTCACCGGCGGCCTCGGCCTGCGCGATCTCGTTCTCGTGGTGCGGGAACACCAGATCCATGCCGCCGGCGTGGATGTCGAACGCGGCGCCCAGGTAGGACTCGCACATCGCCACACATTCGGTGTGCCAGCCGGGACGGCCGCGGCCCCACGGCGTCGGCCACGACGGCTCGCCGGGTTTCGCGCCCTTCCACAGCGTGAAGTCCCGCTGATCGCGCTTGCCCGTCGCCACGCCCTCGCCCTGGTGCACGTCGTCGATCCGGTGACCGGAGAGCTTGCCGTAGTCCGGCAGGGTCGCCACGCTGAAATAGACGTCGCCGTCCCCGGTGTAGGCGTGACCGCGCTCGATCAGCCGCTCGATCAACTCGACCATCTGGGTGATGTGCCCGGTCGCCCGCGGCTCCGCCGACGGCGGCAACACGCCGAGCGCGTCGTAGGCGGCGGTGAACGCCCGCTCGTAGGTGGCCGCCCACTCCCACCACGGGCGGCCCGCATCGGCCGCCTTGTGGAGGATCTTGTCGTCGATGTCGGTGACGTTGCGGATGAACGCCACGTCGAAGCCCTTGGCGGTCAGCCAGCGCCGCAGCACGTCGAACGCGACGCCGCTGCGGACGTGCCCGATGTGGGGCAGGCCCTGGACAGTCGCGCCGCACAGGTAGATGGACACGTGGCCGGGCCGCAGTGGCACGAAGTCGCGCACACCACCAGACAAGGTGTCATAGAGCCGCATGACAGCTGCGGGGCTTTCGGTCACGACCGGCCAGCTTACCGGCCGTTTCAGCCTTTACCCTCATCGCCAACGACCAGGGCCGTGGCGATGGCCGCCAGCCCCTCTCCGCGCCCAGTCAAACCCAGACCGTCGGTCGTGGTCGCAGACACCGACACGGGGGCGCCGAGAATGCCGGAGAGGACCCGCTGCGCCTCCGCACGGCGGGGTCCGATCTTCGGTCGGTTGCCGATGACCTGCACGGCGGCGTTGCCCACGCGCAGCCCTTCGGCCGTCATCATCGAATGGACGTGCCGCAGCATGTCCGCGCCGCTGACTCCCCGCCACTGCGGCAGACCGGTGCCGAACACCTCGCCGATATCGCCCATGCCCGCTGCGGACAGCAACGCGTCACACAGGGCATGGGCAGCGACGTCGCCGTCCGAATGACCGGCACAGCCGTCTGCGTCGTCGAACAACAGACACAGCAGCCAGCACGGACGACCGGCCTCGATGGGATGTACGTCGGTACCGAGCCCGACGCGGATACTCGGCAACATCACCGCCGCATCAAGAGGTGCGGTCAGGACGCTGCAGCGAGTACTTCGTCCAGAATCGTCGAGGCCTTGGCGTCATCGGTGTTCTCGGCGAGCGCGAGCTCACCCACCAGAATCTGCCGAGCCTTGGCCAGCATCCGCTTCTCGCCAGCGGACAGCCCACGCTCCTGATCGCGGCGCCACAGGTCACGGACGACCTCGGCGACCTTGTTCACGTCACCGGAGGCCAGCTTCTCCAGATTGGCCTTGTACCGACGCGACCAGTTGGTCGGCTCTTCGGTGTGCGGGGCGCGCAGCACCTGGAAGACCTTGTCCAGACCCTCCTGTCCGACGACATCACGCACACCCACGTACTCTGCGTTATCTGCGGGAACACGAACGGTGAGATCTCCCTGCGACACCTTCAGGACGAGGTATTCCTTCTGCTCGCCTTTGATGGTCCGGGTTTCGATCGCCTCGATCAACGCAGCACCGTGGTGTGGATAGACGACGGTGTCTCCGACCTTAAAAATCATCAGTTCCGAGCCCCTTTCACCCCTCGATCTTAACACGCGCCGCCAGCGGGCGCGGATCAACAATGCAGGTCAGGGGCACCGACAGCGAACACTAGGGGTTGACAGGCCAGCGAATACGTGCATCGTGAGCGGTTCCGGCGGGCTTATTTTCGACCCTTTTCCAACCCGCCACGACCTCGGCTACCGCGCCGATTCATCACCTACTACTGTGCATAGTCGAACGACGGTGCCCGGCGGGAAAGTCATACCGCCGGCTGAGCAGGAGGCCCCCAGTGAAACCCTTCAATCGGCGCTCTTCTGTCCTCACCACGCTGGCGGCCTGTGGCCTGGCCGCATCGGTCGTGCTGAGCGGCTGCAGCGCCGGTCAGGTCTCCCAGACCGCGACGCAGGAGCCCGCAGTCAACGGCACCAGCGCCACGGCGGGCCCCATCGCGTTGCGCAACGTCCACATCCGCGCCGACCAGACCAAGGACTACGTGCAGCCGGGCACCGAGGTGGAGCTGATCTTCGTCGCGGCGAACACGTCCCCCGACGTCGCCGACAAACTGGTCTCGATCACGTCCGACATCGGCTCCGTGACGCTGACCGGCGACGGCGAGGTGCCCGTGAACGGCGTGCTGGTGGTCGGTTCACCCGACGGCCAGATCACGCCGCTGGAGAGCATCGAGCCCGCCGACGCGGCCGAGGCGAAGGTGGAGCTGAGCAAGCCCATCACCAACGGCCTGACTTACGACTTCACCTTCAAGTTCGAGAACGCCGGCGAGACCATCGTCGCGGTGCCCATCTCGGCCGGTGAGGCGCCGCGCCGCGAAGAGGCCGCAGGATCGGGCGGCTCCGCGGGCGAGGGCGGCGGGCACTAGACCCGTCCCCTGCCCGACACGGTTGCGTAGCGCCCCGGTTCTGTCGGTCGTGGCGGCTACCGTCAGCCCGTGGCCCGGACAAATTCGAAAACACGTTCGCAGTTCCGTTGTTCGGAATGCCACCATGTCATGCCCAAGTGGGTGGGCCGCTGCCCCGATTGCGGCACGTGGGGCACAGTCAACGAAGTCGCGCTGACCGCGGTCGGGGGTTCGGCGACCCGGCGCGCGGTGGCGCCCGCCTCCCCCGCCGTGCCCATCAGCTCGATCGATCCGGGCAGCACCCGGCACTTCCACACCGGGATCAGCGAACTCGACCGGGTGCTCGGCGGCGGCCTGGTGCCGGGGTCGGTGACCCTGCTCGCGGGTGATCCGGGGGTCGGCAAGTCGACGCTGCTGCTGGAGGTGGCGCACCGCTGGGCGTCGAAGGGCCGCCGCGCGCTGTACCTGTCGGGTGAGGAGTCGGCCGGGCAGATCCGGCTGCGGGCCGAGCGCACCGGGTGCAGCCACGACGAGGTGTACCTGGCCGCGGAATCCGATCTGCAGACCGCGCTCGGCCACATCGACGCCGTGCAACCCAGCCTCGTGGTCGTCGACTCGGTGCAGACCATGTCGACCACCGAGGCCGACGGGGTGACGGGCGGGGTCACCCAGGTCCGCGCCGTCACCACCGCGCTGACCATGACCGCCAAGACCACCGGGGTCGCGATGCTGCTCGTCGGGCACGTCACCAAGGACGGGGCGATCGCCGGGCCGCGCTCGCTGGAACACCTCGTCGACGTCGTACTGCACTTCGAGGGCGACCGAGCGTCGGCGCTGAGGATGGTGCGTGGCATCAAGAACCGGTTCGGCGCCGCCGACGAGGTCGGCTGTTTCCTGTTGCACGACAACGGAATCGAATGTGTGTCCGACCCGTCGGGGCTGTTTCTCGACCAGCGGCCGAAGCCGGTTTCGGGCACCGCGGTGACGGTGACCCTGGACGGAAAGCGCCCGATGATCGGCGAGGTGCAGGCGCTGATCGGCTCGCCGGCCAGCGGCAGTCCGCGCCGCGCCGTCAGCGGTATCGACTCCTCGCGCGCAGCCATGATCACGGCTGTGCTGGAGAAGCGCGCGAAGCTGCCGGTCGGCATGAACGACATCTACCTGTCGACGGTCGGCGGTATGCGGCTGACCGATTCGTCGTCGGACCTGGCGGTCGCGCTGTCGATCGCATCGGCGTTCACGGATCTGGCGCTGCCGACGACGGCGATCGCCATCGGTGAGGTCGGGCTCGCCGGTGATCTGCGCCGGGTGACCGGGATGGACCGCCGACTGGCCGAGGCGGCCCGGCTCGGGTTCACCTACGCCGTGGTGCCGTCGGGAGTGACGTCGGCACCGGCCGGTCTTCAGGTGCTACCGGCCGACAACATCACCTCGGCATTGCAGGTGCTACGGCGGATCAGCCAGAATGACGCAAACTGACAGTCCAGGGCAGAGCGTGGAGAAGATGTGGCCGTGAAGTCGTCGTCAGCCCGGGCCGCGCGCACGGTGGTGCCGCTGGTGCGCCCGACGCTGCGGGAGACGATCGCCCGGCTGGCTCCGGGCACACCCCTGCGGGACGGGCTGGAGCGCATCCTGCGCGGCCGGACCGGCGCCCTGATTGTGATCGGCTACGACGACAGTGTCGAGACAATCTGCGACGGCGGCTTCTCGCTCGACGTGCGCTACGCACCGACCCGACTGCGCGAGCTGTCGAAGATGGACGGTGCGGTGGTGCTGTCCAGCGACGGCAGCCGGATCCTTCGCGCGAACGTCCAGCTGGTGCCGGACCCGTCGATCCCCACCGAGGAGTCGGGGACCAGGCACCGGTCGGCCGAGCGGACCGCGATCCAGACCGGCTACCCGGTGATCTCGGTGAGCCACTCGATGAGCATCGTCACCGTCTACGTCGCAGGCGAACGCCACGTGGTCCCGGAGTCGGCGACCATCCTGTCGCGCGCGAACCAGACCATCGACACCCTCGAGCGCTACAAGACGCGGCTCGACGAGGTGAGCAGGCAGCTGTCGATGGCAGAGATCGAGGACTTCGTCACGTTGCGCGACGTGATGACCGTGGTGCAGCGGTTGGAGATGGTGCGCCGGATCAGCCTGGAGATCGACTCCGATGTGGTCGAGCTCGGCACCGACGGACGCCAGCTCAAGCTCCAGCTCGACGAGCTCGTCGGAGACAACGACACCGACCGTGAGCTGCTCGTGCGCGACTACCATGCCAACCCCGACCCGCCGACGTCGGCGCAGGTGACCGCGACGCTGGAGGAGCTCGACGCACTTTCCGACAGCGAACTTCTCGACTTCACCACGCTGGCAAGGGTTTTCGGCTATCCGTCGACTGCCGAGGCGCAGGACTCGGCGATGAGTTCCCGCGGCTACCGGGCGATGTCCGGCATTCCGAGACTGCAGTTCGCCCACGTCGACCTGCTGGTCCGCAACTTCGGGTCACTGCAGGGGCTGCTCGCGGCGACCGCCACCGACCTGCAGTCGGTGGACGGCATCGGCTCGATGTGGGCGCGCCACATCAGGGAGGGCCTGTCCCAGTTGGCCGAGTCGACGATCGCCGACCGCCTCGGCTGAGCTCAGCCGACCGGTCCGGGGACCGGCAGGTGAGGCGCTCCGTCCGCGGGCGCGGGCGGAGGAGCCTGAGCCGGCTGGGCCAGGATGAACGGCACCGTCGCCGATCTCAGATTGCCCAACTGGACCACCAGGTTGTAGGTGCCGGGCCCGATCGGCTGACGGGGCAACGGGCAGTTCGGCGCCGAACCCATACCGGTCCAGGTGACCTCGGTGGTCACCTGCTCCCCGGGCTGGAACGTCTTGATGAGCGTCTCGTTGGACGGCGCGCAGTCCAGGTTCGACCACAGGCGCTGGTTGTCCAGCGAGTACACGTAGGCCGCGAGTACAGCCGCCCCCACGTCCCGCTGACAGGCGACCAGGCCGATGTTGGTGACGACCATGGTGAACTTCGGCTGATCCCCGACGACGTACTGCGGCTGGTTGGTGATGCCCTTGACCGCCAGCGTGGAGTCGGGGCAGTCGTCCCCCTCCTTGAGGATCGGCGGCGGCACCACCGCGGCCGTCGGCGTCGGGGTGGGCGGCGGCGCCTGCTGCGCCGGCGGCTGGATCGGCGATTTGACCTCGGGGTTCTCGCCGGGCAGCGGTGGCGGGGCGGCCTCGGCCGCCGGTGCCGCCGACTCGTTCGCCGTCGGCTGCTCGTTGCTCGTGCTGTTCATCACCACGACCGCGACCACAGCGACGACGATGCCGATGACCAGCGCGGCGATACCGAGCGCAAGCGCCCTGCGGCGCCAGTAAATCTGCCTGGGCAGCGGCCCATGTGGTTCTAGATCCAGCACAACATCACGGTAAGGCCAGGTCACGCCGCGTTGTCCGACGTGACCCGGCGTGTCGCGGTCAGGCTTCGCCGATGTCACCGATATGGTCGCGCAGCACGGCCTTCCCGTCGGCCAGCTGATACGTCAGCCCGACGATCGCCAGCTTCCCGTCCCGCACCGCCTCGGCGATCGCGGTGGACCGACTGAGCAGCTGCTTGCCGGTCTCGGTGACATGGCGCGCCTCGAACTCGTCGACACGGGTCAGCCCGTCCCGACGGCCCAGCAGGATCGACGGCATCACCCGCTCGACGATGTCGCGGATGTATCCGCCGGGCACCTCGCCCTCGTCGAGCGCCGCCAGCGTCGCCCCTACCGCCCCACAACTGTCGTGTCCGAGCACCACGATCAGCGGCACGTGGAGCACCGAGACGGCGTACTCGATCGATCCGAGCACGGCGCCGTCGATCACGTGACCGGCGGTGCGGACCACGAACATGTCGCCCAGCCCCTGGTCGAAGATGATCTCCGCGGCGACGCGGCTGTCGCCGCACCCGAAGACCACGGCTGTCGGCTTCTGCGCCGCGGCCAGGCTGGTGCGGCGCTCGATGCTCTGGCTGGGATGTTCGGGCTTGCCTGCGACGAAGCGCTCGTTACCCTCCTTGAGTGCTTTCCACGCGGTCAAAGGGTTGGTGTTGGGCATGGTCGTCATTCTGCCCCAACCAGTGCCGATGATCGATCCCGATGCGCTGCTCGACTGGTACGAGCACGCCCAACGCGACCTGCCGTGGCGCCGGCCGGGTGTCTCGGCGTGGCAAATCCTGGTCAGCGAGTTCATGCTGCAGCAGACCCCGGTGGCCCGTGTTGAGCCGATCTGGCTGGACTGGATCGCGCGCTGGCCGACGCCGTCGGCGACGGCGGCCGCCGGCCCGGCCGACATCCTGCGGGCATGGGGCAAGCTCGGGTATCCGCGGCGGGCCAAGCGGCTGCACGAGTGCGCCACCGTGATCGCGACCGACCACGACGACACGGTGCCCGACGACGTCGAAACGCTGCTGACACTGCCCGGGATCGGGACCTACACCGCACGCGCGGTCGCGTGCTTCGCCTACCGGCAGCGGGTTCCCGTGGTGGACACCAACGTTCGTCGGGTGGTGGCGCGCGCGGTCCACGGCCTGGCCGACGCCGGATCCCCGTCGTCCCGCGACCTCGGTGACGTCGAGACACTGCTGCCCGCCGACGACACCGCACCCCGATTCTCGGTGGCGCTCATGGAGTTCGGCGCGACGGTGTGCACGGCCCGCGCCCCGCGGTGCGGTGTGTGCCCGCTGCAGAGGTGCGCGTGGCGCGCGCGAGGGTTCCCGGCAGGCACCGGCCCGGCACGCCGGGCGCAGAAATACGCGGGTACCGACCGTCAGGCCCGCGGACGCCTGCTGGATGTGTTGCGCGGCAGCGATTCTCCGGTGACCCGAGCCGAGCTCGACGTGGCGTGGACGACCGACACCGCCCAGCGCGACCGGGCGCTGGACTCGCTGCTCGTCGACGGGCTGGTGGAGCAGACCGCCGACGGCCGGTTCGCGCTGTGCGGCGAGGCGGGATCCTGACTAACGGGTGATCTTCCGTGGGATGGTGATGCCCGTCAGTTTGTCCGGATTCCGCATCGCGTACAGGTTGGTGATCTTGTCGTCGACCACCTCGAACAGCAGGACTCCCTCCAGGTGGTCTTCGGTGTAGACGACCACCGCGGGCGCGCTGTTGTACACCGCTGTCTCGAGCCGCATCTGTGGCGTCTTCCTGACCACCTGGAAAACCCGGGCCATGATTGCCGCCACCTTGCGCGCCCCGGCCACGGGCCTGCGGACGGCTGTGGCCTTTCCGCCGTGGTCTGCGGTCCAGGTCGCACCGGGTGCCAGCATCGACACCAGTTCCTCCATGTCACCGGTGGCCGCAGCGGTCAGGAACTGCTCGGTGATCTGTGTGGTCCTGCGCGAGTCCACGGGACCGAACCGCTTGCGTCGCGCATGCACGTGTTCCTTTGCGCGGTGCGCGATCTGGCGGACCGCCTGTGTCGACCGGCCGACCGCCCCGGCGATCTCGTCGTAGTCGAAGCCGAACACCTCACGCAGCACGAAAACCGCCCTCTCGTCGGGCGTGAGGGTCTCGAGCAGAACCAACATCGCCATCGAGACCGACTCGGCCAGCACGATGTCGGCGGACGCGTCACGCTCGTCGAGCAGCAGCGGCTCCGGCAGCCAGGGACCGACATACTCCTCACGCCGACGCGACCGGGCACGCAGCGCGTTGAGCGCCTCGCGGGTCACCAGCTGGGCGAGGTATGACTTCGTATCGCGCACGGTTGCGAGGTCTACGTCGGCCCACCGCAGATAGCTGTCCTGCAGCACGTCTTCGGATTCAGTTGCGCTGCCCAGTATTTCGTAGGCGATGGTGAACAGCAGCGGCCGCAGGACGGTGAACCGCTCACCGTGCTCGTCCGTTGAGGCCGTCACGACTGCGTGACCGCCCTCGGACGCACCGCCGGCTGCCCTGGGCGTGGCCCGCCCTTGAACCAGATTGCCGAACCAGGTTTGCGGGCCCCGCGGCGCAGCCCCCACAGCGTGCCCTTGCAGATCGCCTCCTTGAGCGAGCCCCCAACCCGCCCGCCGATGTAGACCGACACCGGAGAGTCGTCCTTGCGGGCGAACTGCAGGATCCCGGTCCGCCGGCCCAGGCTGACGCACGACCCCGCGAACGCGTAGTCGAAATCCGAGGGTTGCTCGCCGGCGATCCGGCTCAACACGGTGTTGGCCGCCTGTGGGCCGAGCTGCGAGGCCGATGCGCAGCACATCCTCAGCGGCGCGCCCGACGGCGCCGCACAGTCACCAGCCGCCACGATTCGCGGGTCGTCGACGCTGGTCAGGGTCTCGTCGGTGAGCAGCCTCCCGATGTCGTCGGTGGCCAGCCCGCTGACGGCAGCGAGGTCTGGCACACCGAACCCGGTGGTCCAGACGGTCAATGCGCTCGGGCGCACCGCTCCGTCTGCGAACACCACCGCGCCGGCACGAACCTCGGCGACTGTGTCGGACTCGAGTACGGCGACCCCGTGCCGCCGCAGCCACCTGGCGGCCGACCTGCGACCCGCTGCGGAGAACGTCGGGAGCAGCCCGCCGCCGCACACCAGCGTCACGTTGCGGCCGGCCTCGGCGAGCTCGGCGGCGGTTTCGGTGCCGGTCAGCCCGGCGCCCACCACGGTGACCGGCGCCGCGGGATGCAGGTCGTCGAGCGCGGCGCGCAGCCGGTCGGCCTGTTCGAGTTCGGCTACCGGATAGGCGAATTCGACCGCCCCGGGCACTCCCGCCGGCGGCGCGCCGGTGCTGCCGACGGCGTAGACGACGTAGTCGTAGTCCAGCTGACGGCCCGACGCGAGCCGCACCTTACGGGCGGCGGTGTCGATGCGGGACGCGCTGTCGACGACGAGCCGGACGCCCTCGCCGAGCAGCGTGCCGTAGTCGACGGTCGCGTCGCGGCCTGCGGCCGCCAACTGATGCAGCCGGATGCGTTCGACGAACTTGGGCCGAGGGTTGACCAGCGTGATGTCGACATCGGAGCGCAGCCGCAGGTGGTTCGCCGCCAGCGTTCCGGAGTAGCCGCCGCCGATGACGACGACCTTCGTGGGTGCATTGTGATCAGTCATGCCCTCTAGACACCGCCCGGTGCCGCCACGTGACAGAAAGTGACCTGCGTCACGCCACCTCTACGCGATGACCGCGACGTCCTCGGACGCCGTGGAGTTGAACCGCCTGCGGTAGTCCGACGGGGTGACGCCGATGATGCGGCGGAAATGATGCCGCAGCAGCGTCGCGGTGCCGAAGCCGGACTGCTCGGCGATGCGGTCGATGTCCAGGTTCGTCTCTTCGAGCATCCGGCGCGCGAACAGCACCCGCTGGTCGGTGACCCACTGCATCGGCGTGCGACCGGTCTCCTCGACGAAGCGGCGGGCGAAGGTGCGGCCGGACATGTGCGCGCGGCGCGCCAGCGTCGTGACGGTGTGCGGTTTGTCCAGGTTGGCCAGGATCCAGTCCAGGTGCGGCGCGAACCGCTCCGAACACTTCACCGGGATCGGCTGGTCGATGTACTGCCGCTGGCCGCCGTCGCGCTGCGGCGGCACCACCATCCGCCTGGCGATCTTGTTGGTCACCTCGCTACCGAGCTCACGGCGCACCAGGTGCAGGCAGGCGTCGATGCCCGCCGCGGTGCCCGCGCTGGTGATCAGGTTGCCGTCGTCGACGAACAGCACGTTGCGGTCGACCTTCGCGGTCGGATACATACGGGCCAGCTCGTCGGCATGCATCCAGTGCGTGGTGCACGGTCGCCCGTCGAGCAACCCGGCAGCGCCTGCGACGAACGCCCCCGAGCACACGGTCAGGATGATCGAGCCGGATTCGGCTGCGCGGCGGACGGCGTCGAGCGCCTCGGGCAGATAGTCGGAGCCGCCGATCGCCGGGATGGCCACCAGATCCGCTCCGACCAGGTGGTCCAACCCGTGGTCGGGGATGATCGTCGCCCCCACGGACGTCCGTAGCGGGCTGCCGGCTTCGGGCCCGCACACCTTGAAGTCGAAGTTGGGCACGCCGTCGGCCGAGCGGTCGATGCCGAACACCTCGCAGATGACCCCGAACTCGAACATCGCGAGGTTGTCGAGCACCAGCGCCGACACGCTTCTTATCGCCATGGCAGTATCTTATCGACAGATGTCGCTCCTGCCACTGTTGGCGGGATATTGCCTGAACGCACTATTGCTGCCATGAGCACTGCATTGGCCTTCCTCATCCTTCTCGCCCCGTTCGCCCTGGCCGGGCTGCTGTGCTGGGCCGCCAACCGCGCCGGCGCGCTGCGCGTCCATCTCGACCAATTCCGGTGGGCGGCCCCGCTGACCGGCCGGTTGTCCGACGACCGCGACTGGTCTCGCATGCAGCACGACACCGACGCCATCCGCACCCGGTTTGAACAGCAGCCGAGCTGGCCCGCCTCAGGCGTCTCGGGTGAACGACGTTAGAAACGCCTCCACGGCATCCCGGTATTTCCCGGGAGCGTCGTCATGGATGAGATGGCCAGCGCCGGGCACGTGCAGATACGTCGCCCGGTGGGCCATCTCGGCCATGGCACGCATCTGACCCGGCGGAGTGACCGAGGCGCCGGCCTCCAGCAGAAGCGTCGGCACCGACACCGCCCGCCACTGCTCCCAGTAGTCCCGCGTCCCCCACTCCGCGGCGATCTCGATCCACTTCTCGGGCAGGCCGTGCAGGCGCCAGCCCGTCTCCGTGCGATCGAAAGCCTCGAGAAAGTACTGACCGGCCACCGGCCCGAATTCGGCATACACCTCATCCGCGGTGGCGAACTCGAAGGGCAGCGCGTGCACCCACGGCTCCCACGGACCCGTGGTCCGGCCCCGGAAGTCCGGCGCCATGTCCTCGACGACCACCCCGGCCACCAGTTCCGGGCGCGCCGCCGCCAGGCACCACGAATGCAGCGCGCCCATCGAATGGCCCACCATCAACGCCGGCTCCCCGAGCTGCTGCACGGCGTCGCCGAGATCGGCGACGAAGCGCTCGGTGCCGATCGGGTGCGCGTCGGCGACGTCGCGGCCGCGGTGCCACGGCGCGTCGTAGGTGAAGACCCGTCCCAGCCGCGTCAGCCACGGCAGCTGCCGCGGCCAGGTGGTCCCCCTGCCCATCAAGCCGTGCACGAGAACCAGCGGCCGACCCTCGCCACCGCGGAACGTCAGCAGATCCATCAGGTCATCATGCCGATCGGGCGCGGTAGCCTGATGATCATGTCCACCAAGACGCCTGTGGTGAAGATCAACGCAATCGAGGTTCCGCCGGACGCCGGTCCGGAGCTGGAGAAGCGGTTCGCCCACCGCGCGCACGCCGTCGACAACCAGCCGGGCTTCCTCGGCTTCCAGCTGCTGCGTCCGGTGAAGGGCGACAACCGCTACTTCGTCGTGACGCAGTGGGATTCCGAAGAGGCCTTCCAAGCCTGGGCGACCGGTCCGGCCGTCGAGGCACACGCAGGCGAGCGCGCCAACCCGGTGGCCACAGGTGCGTCGCTTCTCGAGTTCGAGGTTGTACTCGACGTTGCGGGGACTGACACCTAGGCGTTACGCAGGCCGGGCCCGGCGCAGAGCGACCACCGCTGCGGTCGCACTCGTCTGCGTCGCGTCCCTGGCCTGCGGGTGCGCCGCCACGCGTCCGGCGCCGGCGGACGCCGCGTACGGCGCACCCATCCAGATCAACACGCCGCAGGGTCTGCGCGCCAAGCAGACCATGGACATGCTCAACAGCGACTGGCCCATCGGCGAGGTCGGCGTGCGCACACTCGCGGCGCCCGAGGCCGTCGAGCACGTCGGCGTCACGCTCGACAGAATCTGGTGGGACAGGCCGTTCACCGTCACCAACGTCGACGTCGGCGCCGGGCACGCGAAGCTCGACGTCCTGACCTCCTACGGGGTCGCGCAGACGATCGAGCTGCGTACCGACGAGGCGGGCATGGTCGACCGGTTCCAGGTGCAGCTGGTCCCCCCGAAGATCGCCACGTGGTCCGACATCGACGAGCAGCTGACCAAGTCCGGGGCGCGCTACTCCTACCAGGTGGCCAAGGTGACCGACGGGCAGTGCGTGAAGGTGGCAGGCACCAACACCGACACGTCGTTGCCGTTGGCGTCCATCTTCAAGCTCTACGTGCTGTTCGCCGTCGCCGAAGCGGTCAAGGCCGACACGCTCGAGTGGACCGATGCGCTGACGATCACCGAAGGGGCCAAGGCGGTCGGCTCCTCGGCGTTCGACGAGCTCGAGCCCGGCGCCACGGTGTCCGTGCGCGAGGCCGCCCAGCAGATGATCTCGGCGAGCGACAACATGGCCACCGATCTGCTTATCGAACGGCTGGGGCCCGGCGCCATCGAACGGGCTCTGGTCGCCGCCGGACATCACGACCCCGCGAGCATGACGCCGTTCCCCACGATGCACGAGTTGTTCTCGGTCGGCTGGGGCACACCCGACCTCCGTGAGCAGTGGAAGCGGGCCACCCGGGAGGGACGCGCCCAGCTACTTCAGCAGACGAATTCGCGTCCCTATGAACCGGATCCGAAGCGCACCCACCTGCCGGCGTCCGACATCGGTGCGGAGTGGTACGGCAGCGCCGCCGACATCTGTCGGCTGCACGCCGCGCTGCAGAAGGGCGCGGTGGGCGAGGCCGCACCGGTCAGGGACATCCTGTCCGCGGTTCCCGGGATCGACCTCGACCGCGACGAGTGGCCCTACATCGGCGCCAAGGCGGGCAACCTGCCCGGCGACCTGACGTTCAGCTGGTACGCCGTCGACGCGTCCGGGCAGCCCTGGGTGGTGAGCCTGCAGTCGAACTGGCCGGAGTTCCGCAGTCAGACCGCCGCGGCATGGCTGATGTCGATCGCCCGGCAGACCTTCGACCTCGTTCCCAATGGCTGACTAAGGCGCCGAGCGCAGGGTCCACGCATGGCCGCGGAAGTGCATCACCGTGCGGCTGACAGGCGCAATATCGATGCGCCAGAACGACTTCGGCGGCGCATCGAGCGCCACCAGGATCGCCGCCCGGATCACCGCGGGGTGGGTGACGGCGACCACGCGGGTGCGCTCAGTGCGTCCAGTGGTCAGCGAATCCATCCACCGGCCCACCCGGGCGATCAGCTCGACCACCGATTCGCCGCCGTGCGGCGCGCGGGTGGGATCGGTGAGCCAGATGGTCATCTCGTCGGGCGGGACCCTTCCGAGAACGTCACCGCGCCAGCGCCCAAAGTCCAGATCGGCAAGCCCGGATTCGACCGTCGCCCGCAGACCGAGCAGCGCCGCCGTCTGCTGGGTGCGCGCCTCGGGCCCGCAGAAGGCCGGCCCGGCGGGCCCCAGATCCACCCGGTGGATCTGGTCGCGCCCGAGCTGATTCACCGATTCGTCGGTGGGAAATCGTCCGGCTGCCATCGCATCGGTCATGGCATGTGACACGAGGGTCAGCCGGACGACCTCACTCACCGGGACTCACGGTGCTACGGACTGCTTCCGGTCGCCGACCAACCGAGACACCAGCGCCGCGAACACCAGACCGATCGTCGTGTAGATGACGACCTGGGTGCCCAGGGAGTACAGCCGGAACTCGTAGAGCACGTCGGCCGGGAACCCTTCGTAGACGATGGTGCCCGCGTCGTCGACCAGCGGACCCGGCGTCTCCCTGATCGACGGCAGGATCAGCATCACGACGGCGATCGCGACCACGTAGCCGGCACCGGCCGCCACGGCGGCGTTCCACGCCCCGAGCTTCGACGCCCACCGCCTCCCGAGGTAGACCGCGCCGATCAGCAGCGCCGCCGACAACACGACGATCGCGAGGTAGAGCAGCGTGCGCTGACGGATCGTCTCGTCCAGGCTCAGCGCCGGCGGGCTGGCCGGATACTTCAGGGTGGGCACGACGTAGAGGCTCAACAGCATGCCGCCGGCCACGTACAGCGACAGCAGCCGCGCCGACACATTTCCGACCCGGCCGTACGCGACGGCGAACACGACGGCGAACAACGCACCGACGGCCAGGCTGAACAGCAGCACGCCCAAGCCCATACCGATGTTCATCTGCACACCGCGGGTGAACCCGCCGCCGTCACCGTGGCTGTGTGAATGGCCCGTGTGCGCTGCGGCTTCGAGGGCCTCATGTGCGGCGCCGACGCCCTCTTCGTAGCCGATGGCCAGCTGGATCTGGGGCTCGACGAAGATCCGGGCGAACAGGAAAGCGAGCACGCCTGCGACGGCGCCGGCCAGCAGGCCTCGCCCGATGATCTGTTTCTCCATTTTCGGTTATCCCTTCTGCCGCTGAGATCAGTGGCAGGGGAAACCGAGCAGATGACGTGCGTCGTGCACGAATTCGTGGATGTAGGTGTTGCTGCCGAACACCGAGGTCGCACCCTGGTCCATGCCGATGAAGTAGAGAACCACAAGCGCCAGGAAGGCTGTGATCGAGAGCCAGAGCGCCGCCTTGGTCCCCGAAAAGTCGATGGCCCTCGCGGATGTCTTGCTCAGGTCAGGTGAGGTCATTGTGGTTCCTTTCCGGGATTTCGCGTCCCAACCAGTTGCGCGACGGATCCGGGTCTGACTCTGACAGTGGCGCGACCGTTCTGGACTCTCACCAGATTCCGATATCCGTCGATTACTCGAGCATCGTAAAGCAAGCGGGGCGGTCACCCTCCCCCTCGGGTTGAAAAAGGGAAGGTGACCGCCCGCTTGTGCGTGTCGCTGGTGTTACTCGGCCGCGCTGGGCCCGCCTGCCGCGCCGGCCTGCGCAAGATCCGGCTCCTCGATCTTCACCGGCTTCTTGGTGCCGATGAACGTGAACTTCGCATCCTCGCCCGCGCCCTCGCCGTCCCAGCCCTCGACGTCGACGGTGACGAGCTGGCCGGGGCCGACCTCTTCGAAGAGGATCTTCTCCGACAGCTGGTCCTCGATCTCGCGCTGGATGGTCCGGCGCAGCGGCCGGGCGCCCAGCACCGGATCGAAGCCGCGCTTGGCCAGCAGGGACTTGGCCTTGTCGGTCAGCTCCATCGTCATGTCCTTGGCCGCCAACTGCTTGGAAACCCGGCCGATCATCAGGTCGACCATCTTGATGATCTCGTCCTGAGTCAGCTGGTGGAACACGATGATGTCGTCGATGCGGTTGAGGAACTCCGGACGGAAGTGCTTCTTGAGTTCGTCGTGAACCTTCTGCTTCATCCGCTCGTAGTTGTTCTCGCCGCCGCCCTGGGTGAAGCCGAGCCCGACCGCCTTGCTGATGTCGCTCGTACCGAGGTTCGAGGTGAAGATCAGCACGGTGTTCTTGAAGTCGACCGTGCGGCCCTGACCGTCGGTCAGGCGGCCGTCTTCGAGCACCTGCAGGAGGCTGTTGTAGATCTCCTGGTGGGCCTTCTCGATCTCGTCGAACAGCACCACGGAGAACGGCTTGCGGCGCACCTTCTCGGTGAGCTGGCCGCCCTCTTCGTAGCCGACGTACCCGGGAGGGGCGCCGAACAGCCGCGATGCGGTGAAGCGGTCGTGGAACTCGCCCATGTCGATCTGGATGAGCGCGTCGTCGTCGCCGAACAGGAAGTTGGCCAGCGCCTTGGACAGCTCGGTCTTACCGACACCGGACGGGCCGGCGAAGATGAACGAGCCCGACGGGCGCTTGGGGTCCTTCAACCCGGCGCGGGTGCGGCGGATCGCCTTGGAGACGGCCTTGACGGCATCCTCCTGGCCGATGATCCGCTTGTGCAGCTCGTCCTCCATGCGGAGCAGACGCGTGGTCTCCTCCTCGGTCAGCTTGAACACCGGGATACCGGTCCAGTTGCCGAGAACCTCGGCGATCTGCTCGTCGTCGACCTCGGCGACCACATCGAGATCGCCTGAGCGCCACTGCTTCTCACGCTCGGCGCGCTGCGCGACCAGCTGCTTCTCCTTGTCGCGCAGGCTCGCGGCCTTCTCGAAGTCCTGCGCGTCGATCGCGGATTCCTTCTCCCGGCGCGCGTCGGCGATCTTCTCGTCGAACTCGCGCAGGTCCGGCGGCGCGGTCATCCGGCGGATCCGCATGCGGGCACCGGCCTCGTCGATCAGGTCGATCGCCTTGTCCGGCAGGAACCGGTCGTTGATGTAGCGGTCGGCCAGGGTGGCCGCCGCGACCAGCGCCGAGTCGGTGATCGAGACGCGGTGGTGCGCCTCGTAGCGGTCCCGCAGACCCTTGAGGATCTCGATGGTGTGCTCCACCGTCGGCTCGCCCACCTGCACCGGCTGGAACCGGCGCTCCAGGGCGGCGTCCTTCTCGATGTACTTGCGGTACTCGTCGAGGGTGGTGGCGCCGATGGTCTGCAGCTCGCCGCGGGCCAGCTTCGGCTTGAGGATGCTGGCGGCGTCGATCGCCCCCTCGGCGGCACCCGCGCCGACGAGCGTGTGCAGCTCGTCGATGAACAGGATGATGTCACCGCGGGTGTTGATCTCCTTGAGCACCTTCTTCAGGCGCTCCTCGAAGTCACCGCGGTAGCGGCTGCCCGCGACCAGCGAGCCCAGATCCAGCGTGTAGAGCTGCTTGTCCTTCAGCGTCTCCGGGACCTCGCCGTGCACGATCGCCTGCGCCAGCCCCTCGACGACGGCGGTCTTGCCGACGCCGGGCTCACCGATCAGCACCGGGTTGTTCTTGGTGCGGCGGCTCAGCACCTGCATGACCCGCTCGATTTCCTTCTCGCGACCGATGACGGGGTCGAGCTTGCCCTCCATCGCGGCGGCGGTCAGGTTGCGGCCGAACTGGTCGAGAACCAGCGACGTGGACGGATTGCCCGCCTCGCCGCCGCGGCCTCCGGTACCGGCCTCGGCGGTCTCCTTGCCCTGGTAGCCGCTCAGCAGCTGGATCACCTGCTGGCGCACCCGGGTGAGTTCCGCACCCAGCTTGACGAGCACCTGGGCGGCCACCCCCTCGCCCTCACGGATGAGGCCGAGCAGAATGTGCTCGGTGCCGATGTAGTTGTGGCCGAGCTGCAGCGCCTCGCGCAGGCTCAGCTCGAGCACCTTCTTGGCCCGCGGGGTGAAGGGGATGTGCCCGGACGGCGCCTGCTGTCCCTGGCCGATAATCTCCTCGACCTGGCTGCGCACACCCTCCAGGGAGATGCCCAGCGATTCGAGTGACTTGGCGGCAACGCCCTCACCCTCGTGAATAAGTCCCAGCAGGATGTGCTCGGTGCCGATGTAGTTGTGGTTGAGCATCCGGGCCTCTTCTTGAGCCAGGACGACAACCCGACGCGCACGGTCGGTGAATCTTTCGAACATCCGTGGTTACCTGCTCTCCATCGCATATATGGAGGTGCTCGCACTGCGGCGCCATGCTGATGCTGGCGGTGGTTATCGAGTGCTCTGCACCTACGCCGTCCACTGTAATGGTCGGCGACGTCGCGTGCCCCGCCTGTCGGCCCCTGGCGAAAATGACCATGAACACGACAGAAGTGCGGCTCCGACGCTGCTACTAGCAACGCGACGGTGCCGGAAATCGTTTCCGGACGCCCGCAGGCGATGGTTCGCCGCTAGCGAACGGAAAAGCTACCCGACGCGAGCCGGCAATGAACCGTTACGTTGCTGCGTGGAACGCGTCGATCACGTCGGCCGGAATTCGGCCCCGGGTCGAGACATTGTGGCCGTTGCGACGGGCCCAATCGCGGATTGCCGCGCTCTGCTCGCGATCGATCGCCGCGCGGCCCCGGCCGTTCCCGACGGCGCGGCCGCGCCGCCGGCCGCCGACACGCCGACCCGCTTCGACCCATTGCTTCAAATCCGTGCGGAGTTTTGCGGCGTTCTTGGCGGAGAGGTCGATCTCATAGCTGACGCCATCGAGACCGAATTCAACCGTCTCATCGGCGGCGCCTTCGCCGTCGAAATCGTCGACCAACGTGACGGTTACCTTCTTCGCCATTAGCCTGCTGCCTTTCGTGCGTCTCAGATGGACGCATACGCCCCATCTAGAGCACCAATGTGCCATAAAAGAGCGGGCTGTTTCAACAAACCCCGATTCGCGGCGGTTCAGTTGCCGTGTCGGCGAACAATCGGGAACAAAACCGTCTCCCTAATCGACAGTCCTGTCAACGCCATCAACAGGCGATCGATGCCCATTCCGGTTCCTGTGGTGGGCGGCATCCCGTACTCCAGGGCCGCCAGGAAATCCTCGTCGAGCGCCATTGCCTCGTCGTCGCCCGCCGCGGCCGCACGGGCCTGCTCCTCGAAGCGTTCCCGCTGAATGATCGGATCGACCAACTCGGAGTATCCGGTCGCCAGCTCGAAGTTACGGATGTAGAGGTCCCATTTCTCCGTCACTCCCTCGATACTGCGGTGCGGTCGGGTAAGCGGTGTGGTCTCGACCGGGAAGTCACGCACGAAGGTGGGCGCCCACAACTTGTCGCCGACCGTGAATTCCCACAGTTCCTCGACCAATTTCCCGTGCCCATATCCGCGGTCGCGGGGAATCTCGACGCCCAAACCGTCGGCGATCCGCCAAAGACGCGGTACAGCGGTCTGCGGGGTGATCTCTTCGCCGAGTGCTTCAGACAATGAGGGATACATTTGAATGTCGTCCCATTCGCCGTCGAGGTCGTAGACAGAGCCATCGGCCAATGGCACTTGGCGGGTCCCGATGGCTTCGTCGGCGACCTCCTGAATTAGTTGACGTGTCACCAGCGCGGAATCGTCGTAGGTTCCGTAGGCCTGATAAGTCTCGAGCATCGCGAATTCCGGTGAATGCGTGGAATCCGCGCCCTCGTTTCTGAAGTTCCGATTCAACTCGAAGACCCGGTCGAATCCGCCCACCACACAGCGCTTCAGAAACAGTTCCGGAGCGATGCGCAGGTAAAGGTCGGCGTCGAGCGCGTTGGAGTGCGTCACAAAAGGCCGCGCCGCGGCCCCGCCCGCAAGGGTCTGCAGCATCGGGGTCTCGACTTCGAGGAATCCGCGACGCTCCAGCGCGTTCCGGACCGCGCGCACCACCGCCACCCTTTGGCGGGCGATCGCACGGGCCTCCGGACGCACGATCAGGTCGACGTAGCGCTGGCGGACGCGGGACTCCTCACTCATCTCCTTGTGCGCGACCGGCAACGGCCGCAGCGCCTTGGATGCGATTTGCCAGGAGTCAGCCAGCACAGAGAGTTCGCCGCGCCGGGAACTGATCACCTCACCGTGCACGAACACGATGTCGCCCAGGTCGACGTCGGCTTTCCACGCGTCGAGCGAGTCCTGACCCACCTGGTCGAGGCTGATCATCGCCTGCAGGTGAGTCCCGTCCCCCTCCTGCAGCGTGGCGAAGCACAGCTTGCCGGAGTTGCGGGCGAAGATCACGCGCCCCGCCACCCCGACCTTCTGACCGGTCTTGGTGTCGGCGGGCAGGTCCGGATACGCGGCACGCAACTCCGCGAGGGTGTGGGTGCGGTCGACCTTGACGGGATACGGGTCACGCCCTTCGGCCAACAACCGGTCACGCTTGCCCTGACGGATGCGGAACTGCTCGGGGATGTCGTCAGGAGAATCGGGGGACGTCACGACGTGCCAGCTTAAATGAACCAATGACCGTCCCCGTCAACGCGCCGATCGACATGGCCGTATACCGCACCGGGGTGCGCGCCCTGTCCGATCAGCCGCTGGACTGGAGCTTCAAGGGAATCCCGGCGCAGTGGTGGGGCCGCACCCCGGCCCAGATCGTCGCGCAGCGCCCGGAGCTGTTCGGCGCGGGCGCCATCGGCCCGGTGTGCGTTTTGCGCGACGAGGCGTTGACCCACAACTTGCAGACGATGGCCGGTTGGTGCCGGGACCGGGGTGTCGAGCTGGCACCGCACGGCAAGACGCACATGTCCCCGCAGCTGGCCGCGCGCCAGCTCGCCGCGGGCGCCTGCGCCGTCACCGTCGCCACCATCGGCCAGGCCGCGGTGTACCGCGCGTTCGGCGTGCGCAGCCTGGTGCTGGCCAACGAACTCGTCGACGGGGCCGGGCTGCGCTGGCTGGCCGCCGAGCTGGACCGCGATCCCGGCCTGCGATTCGTGTGCTGGGTGGATTCGGTCCGCGGTGTCGAGCTGATGTCCGACGCGCTGCCCGGCGCCCGGCGCCGGGTCGATGTTTGCGTCGAGGTGGGCATGCCGCACGGACGGACCGGGTGCCGCTCGGAGGCCGACACCGACGAGGTGGCCCGCGCCGTGGTCAATTCCCCGCGACTTCGGTTGGTCGGGGTGGCCGGGTACGAGGCCGCACTGTCGCAGACCCTCACCGCAGAGGCGGTCGCCGCGGTGACCGCGCACCTGGCGCAGCTGCGCGCGACGGTGATCCGGCTGTCGGCGTTGTTCGAGACCGACGACGTCCTCGTCACCGCGGGCGGCAGCACGTATTTCGACGACGTCGCGGAAGCGCTGACCGGCTGGCCGTCGGGCCTGTCGGGCCTGTCGGTGCGCACCGTGCTGCGCAGCGGCTGCTATCTGACGCACGACCACGGCCTGTACGCGAACACGTCCCCGCTGACGCGCGGGGGCCGCACCGGCCTGCGTCCGGCGCTCGAGGTGCACGCACAGGTCGTCTCGCGGCCGGAACCCGATCTGGCGATCCTGACGATGGGCCGCCGCGACGTGCCGTTCGACCAGGGGCTGCCGGTTGCGCTGGCGCCGGCGGTAGGCACCGTCACCAAGCTCAACGACCAGCATGCCTACCTGGAACTCGGGCCCGGCGGTGCCGCCGGGGTGGGTCAGTGGCTGCGGTTCGGGATCTCGCACCCCTGCACGCTTTTCGACAAGTGGCGGCTGCTTCCCGTGCTGGACGCCGACGACCGGGTCGTGGACCTGATCCGCACGTTCTTCTGACTAGCGGGCCTGCTTCAGCTTGCCCCGCTGGCTGTCGCGGTTGCGTTCGAACACCAGCCGCAGACCGTCGAGGGTCAGGTGCCGGTCGTAGTGCTCGACGGTGCGCAGATCGGCGAGCACCAGCGGGGCCCCGTGCCCGGTGGCGACCACGTTGACGTCGCCGCCGCCGAAACCGTCGACGTCGTCCCGTACCCGGCTCACCAGGCCGTCCACCAGACCGGCGAATCCGAAGACCGCACCTGCCTGCATGCACTCGACAGTGTTCTTGCCGACCACGGAGCGGGGCCGGGTCAGCTCGACGCGCCGCAACGCCGCCGAGCGCTCGGCGGCCGCGTCGGAGGAGACCTGCACACCAGGGGCGATCGCACCGCCGAGGAACTCACCCTTCGCCGAAACCACGTCGACGCAGATGGACGACCCGAAGTCGACCACGATCGATGCGGTACCGAATTTGTGGTATGCGGCAAGGCAATTCACGATGCGGTCGGCACCGACTTCCTTCGGGTTGTCCACCAGCAGCGGGATGCCGGTACGTACCCCCGGTTCGATCAGCACATGCGGCACCGACGGCCAGTACTGGTCGAGCATCACCCGCACCTCGTGCAGCACCGAGGGCACGGTGGACAGTCCCGCGGCGCCGGTGAGGCGTTCGGCGTCGTCACCGATCAGGCCGTCGATGGTGAGCGCCAGTTCGTCGGCCGTCACCTCCGGTTCGGTGCGGATGCGCCAGTGCTGCTCGACCTTCGCGTGGTCACCGGATCCTGAGATCAACCCGACGACGGTGTGGGTGTTGCGGACATCGATGGCTAGTAGCACGACATCACCTCGGCGACAACAGTTCGCCGGCGTCCGGCGGCACGTACGCCGGGTCGACACCCAGGTCGATCGGACGGTTGTCGGCGTCGACGAACACCACCCTGGGCCGGTAGGCCCTGGCCTCGGCGTCCTCCATGGTGCCGTAGGCGATCAGGATCACCAGATCGCCCGGATGCACCAGATGAGCAGCCGCGCCGTTGATTCCGATCACGCCGCTGCCGCGCTCACCGGTGAT
This sequence comes from Mycolicibacterium austroafricanum, assembly GCF_000612725.1. Lineage (GTDB taxonomy): Bacteria > Actinomycetota > Actinomycetes > Mycobacteriales > Mycobacteriaceae > Mycobacterium > Mycobacterium austroafricanum. The sequence continues at coordinate 158,087 of NZ_HG964457.1, read as the reverse complement.
CACGTAGGTGACCAGTCGCGCACCGTTCTCGATGTCGACGATCGTGACCTGCTCACCTTCGATGAGATCCGCGGCGTCCATCAGGTCGGCGTCGACCGTCACCGATCCGACGTAGTGCAGATCAGCCTGCGTCACGGTGGCGCGGTGGATCTTGGACTTCAGCATAGTCCGGAACATCAGTTCCTCCAGGGTAATTCGTGTTCATCGAACTCGGCCTGCCGCCCCGGGCCCGACGGCACCCCGATGTCGATGGCGATGTTGTCCAGAAGTCTGGTCGCGCCCAGTCGGCCGGCGACCAGCATCCTGCCCATCCCCACCTCCGGCGCCGGTCCCAGCATCGCGTCACGCACCTCCAGGTAGTCGACCTCGATCGCGGGCACCTCGTCGAGGACCGCGCGCGCGGCGTCCACCGCCGCCGCGGTTCCCTCCCCTGCCGCGTACATCCCGGCCAGCAGCGCCGCCGACAACGCGCCCGCCTGCTCACGCTGCACCGCGTCGAGGTAGCGGTTGCGTGACGACATCGCCAGGCCGTCGGGCTCCCGCACGATCGGCACGCCCTGGATCTCGACCTCGAGGTCGAGGTCGAGGACCATCTGCCGGATCAGCGCGAGCTGCTGGAAATCCTTCTCGCCGAAGTAGGCCCGGTCCGGGCGCACGGTATTGAACAACTTCAACACGACGGTCAGGACTCCGGCGAAATGTGTTGGGCGCAAGGCACCTTCGAGCTCGGCGCCGAGCGGGCCCGGATGCACGGTGGTCCGCATTCCGTTCGGGTACATGTCGTCGGCGGTCGGGGTGAACGCGATGTCCACGCCTTCGGCCCGCAGCGCGTCGAGATCCGCGTCCAGCGTGCGCGGATAGGCGCCGAGGTCTTCGTTCGCGGCGAACTGCAGCGGATTGACGAAGATCGACACCACGACCACCGCGCCCGTCACCCGCTTGGCGGCGCGGATCAGCGTCAGGTGGCCCTCGTGCAGCGCACCCATCGTCGGCACCAGCACGATCCGCCTGCCGGTGGCGCGCAACGCACGCGTCACAGCTGCGACGTCGCCGGGTCGCGTGTACACATTCAATTGCCCCGCAGTGAATTTCGGGGTATCGCGCCTGGTCATGATTGTCCTGCTTCCGACAACACCTCGAGTACTTCCTGCGGGGCGTGCGCACGCTGGGCCGTGCGCCACGAATTCGTCCGATACGCCTGCGCCAGATCGGGATTGACCTCACGGAGGGCCTGCAGATGGCCGGCCACCGCGGCCGCGTCGCCACGCGCGACCGGACCGGTCAGGGCTGCCTGACCGCGCCGGAGGGCGTTGTCCAGCGCTGCCCGCGCCAGTGGGCCGATGATCCGCTCCGGAAGACCGCCCGGGACGTCCCCGACCAGCTCCTGCCCCAGTAGTTCCTGCCCCCACAGGGCCGCGCGCAGCGCGTCGACCGCGTCGAGGACCACCGTCACCACGTGGTTGCTGGAGTGCGCCAGCGCCGCGTGATACAGCGTCCTTGCGTCCTCGCGGACACGGAAGGGTTCACCGCCGATCTCCAGCACCAGCGAGGCCGCGATGGCGTATCCGATGTCGTCACCGGCGGTCACCCCGAAACAGGTGCCACGCAATCGGTCGACGTCCTCGTCGGTGCCGACGAACGTCATCGCCGGATGGATCGCCAGCGTGATGCAGCCCCGGTCGGCAAGCGGCGCAAGAACTCCGATGCCGTTGGCCCCGGACGTGTGGACCACGATCGTGTTGGGGCGCACCGCGCCGGTGGCGGCCAGCCCGCTCACCAGCGCGGACAGTTCCGCGTCCGGTACGGCCAGCAACAGCAGCTCCGCCCGCCGCGCAACCTCGTCGACGGGCAGGATCGGGGTGTCGGGCAGCCACCGTCGAGCGCGGTCCCGGGACGCCGCAGACACCGCGCTGCAGCCGACCACGACGTGTTCGGCGCGTTCGAGTGCGACGCCCATGGCGGTGCCGACGCGACCGGCGGAGATGACACCGATCGTGAGCCGGGCCGGGCGGAATCCGTCGTGCGGAACATCACCGCCCGCGGGAGGCTGCACCATCGCAGTCGACCTCGCTGATCCTCATGGCTTCGTTCCGGTCCCGCGGCGCGGGTACCGGACGGTCGGGTACGAGCCTAGCTCAGTCCTCGCGGCGCCTACGCCTGCCACCGCCCGACGGGGCCGCCTGCAGCCGAGCCAGCAGCTCGGCCACCGACTGGCCACCGGTGTGCGCGCCGCCGTCGGCGTCGGGCTCGGCCGGCGCCTCCGGTGCAGCAGGTGCCTCCGTCGGCTCCTCACCCGCCGCGGAATGCTTGCCGCGGGGTGGCTCGGGCTCGACCTGGTCCGGCGCCCGGCGGCGGCCCACATACTCGCCCTGGTCGCCGTTGGCGTGCGCGGCGGCCCAGTGGCTGCCGGGCTCTCCCGCCGGAATCCACTGCCCCTCAGCGGGCACCGGCTTCCACCCGGAAGCAGTGGGTGCCGGTTCGGGGGTGCGGGGTTGCGGGCGTGGCGGCGGAGCGGGCGGC
>NZ_HG964457.1:0-153340 GCF_000612725.1 Mycolicibacterium austroafricanum | reverse complement strand
GGCCCACTGCGGCTGCTCGGCCGAACGGCGATGCGCGCCACCGGCTTCGCCGCGCGGTGCCCACTCGCCCTCCGGAGGGTGCGGCTCGGCCGGCACGTCGATGATGGGACTCTCATCGGTCTTGGGTGCGTACGGCTCCTCGGCGGCCCTGAAGTCTTCCTGGGTGTCGATCCGGCTGCTGCTGACGCGCCCGGCGGTGCGTTCGGTCTCGATGGCGGGCCGGTGCGAGAGATCGGTGTCGAAGAGGAATTCCAGATTGGCACGCAACGCGGCCAGTTCGGCGCGCAGCGCCGCCACCTCGTCGGCGGACTGCGCCCGCAACTCCGAGGCCAACTCGCGGCGCAGATGCGTTTCGACGGCGAGCTCGTACTCCCGTCGCGCGGAGATCTCGCGATCGAGCTGCAGGTCGTACACGAGCTTGAGGTCGCGCACCTTGGCCTGGTCGGCGTCGCTCTGCCTGCGGTAGATGACCGAGACGAACGCGGCGACCACGGCCGCCCACAACGCGAGAATCACGGCCAGCTTGAGCAGTTCGACGCGGTTGGTGAAAACCAGCGCTGAACTGGCTGCGATCGCGAGCACCAGCAACACCGTCATCAGGATCCAACCCGGCCTGCGGCCGCCGCGCCGAAGGCGCGCGCCACGAGTCGGATCGGTCATGGGGCGACTGTACCCGCCACAGGTCGGCTGGCGTGTCGACCTCCGCGGCGATTCGGCCGCAGTACCCGGCAGGTTGGTCAGCCGGTGGCCGCGTCGGCATTCTCCGACTGATCCTCGGGCGACCTGCAGCAATGCTGCAGCCACATCGCCGCGACGACCAACGCAAGCGCGCACAGCCCGGCCACCACCGCACCCGGGGTGTCTTCTGCGGCCACCCGCAACGTGGCCCTGCGGGGAAGCAGGTAGACCACCACCGCCAGCCACCAGCCGAACACGACACTGCCCATCCACACCGAAGCCTTCGCGATCACCACCGATCGCGCCACGGCCAGCGGGTGCAGTCTGCCCTGACCCACCCCGATCTGACCGTCCCGGATCCTGGCCCGCACGTAGAACGCCCAGCCCCCGACCGCTGCGGCCACACCGAGCAGCGACACGCCCGTCCACACGTCGATCGGCGGGAACCAGCGGTAGGCGACGTGCACCAGCAGGTAACCCGCTATGGCGGTGACGGTCGCCGCGGCGGCCAGGTCTCGCGTGCGGGTCGGTCCCATCAGGCCCCGTCCGCGATCCGCAACACGAAGTCGGTCGTGCGCACACCGGCGCGCTCCGCTGCGTCCACGGCCGCCAGGTGGGCAGTGAGCGGATCGGTTCGACCGTCGACGGTCAGCGTCGCCGTCGGCTCCACCTGCAGCCACGGAACCAACACGAAAGCGCGCGCGTGCGCATACGGGTGCGGCAGGGTCAGGACGTCGTCGTGGACCACCACCTCCCCGTCGGGACCGTGACACTGCACCAGGTCGACATCGAGCGTTCTGGGGCCCCACCGCTGATCCCGGACCCGCCCGGCCGCATCCTCCAGTTCGTGGGCGCGGCGCAGCCAGCCGTACCCGTCCAGTTCCCGGTCCTCGGCCAGCACAACGGCATTGAGGAAAGGCCCCTGCTCGACGCCGCCCCAGGCGTCGGTTTCGTACACCGGCGACACCGCCAGCGCGGAGCCTGCGAGACCGTCGAGCACCGACTGCAGGTGGGCCATCCGGTCACCCAGGTTGGACCCGATGGACAACACCACACTCGTCACGGTGCGGTACCCCGACGCGACCGGCGCGCGGTCACGGCCACATCGTGGAACTGCAACGGGATCGGAGCCGACGGTTTGTGCACCACCACCTCGACGGCGTGCACCCGCGCGTCGCGCATCACGTCCTCGGCGATCTCGGCCGCCACCGTTTCGATCAGCTGCCGCGGGCGGCCGGCCACGATGTCGGCGGCGCGCTGCGCCAGCACGCCGTAATCGAGGGTGTCGGCGAGGTCGTCGCTGGCGGCCGCCGCGGCCAACTCCATCCACACCGTGAGGTCCACGATGAAGTCCTGACCGTCGCGACGTTCGTGGTCGAACACCCCATGGTTGCCGCGAACCTTCAGTCCCCGCAACTCGATTCGGTCAGTCATCGCGACCTGCCTGCCAGGCCGCCACCACCGCCAGCGCGTCGACCGAGGCGCGGACGTCGTGCACGCGGACTCCCCAGACGTGATGCCAGCCGGCGAGTGCCGACACAACCGCGGTGGCGGTCTCCCGGCCGGCGGGTGGGCGGAGCTCACCGTCGGGCGAGGCGAGAAGCTCCCCGAGGAAGCGCTTGCGTGAGGCGCCGACCAGTACGGGGATGCCGGTCGTGACGAACTCCGGCAGCGCGTGGAGCAACGCCCAGTTGTGTTGGGCGGTCTTGGCGAATCCGAGGCCGGGATCGATGATCAGTTTGGCGGGATCCACTCCCGCGTCGACGGCGGCGTCGACGCCGGCCATCAGTTCGTCCCTCACCGCGGTGACCACGTCGCCGTAGGGCGGCACCTCGTGCGGGCGGTCACTGCCGACGGAGCGCCAGTGCATCAGCACCCACGGCACCCCCGCGTCCGCGACCACCCGCGCCATGTCCGGGTCCGCCCTGCCGCCGGACACGTCGTTGACGATCTGCGCTCCGTGCTCCAGCGCCACCCGCGCCACCGCAGCGTGCATCGTGTCGATGCTGACCGTAATGCCAAGCTGTGCAAGCTCTTTGACGACCGGCAGAATTCGGGACGACTCCACGGCGGGGTCGATTCGCGTCGCGCCCGGCCGTGTCGACTCACCGCCGACATCGACGATCGCCGCACCCTGGCGCACCAACTCGACACCGTGGATGACCGCCCGGTCCCGGTCGAGGAACAGGCCGCCGTCGGAGAATGAGTCATCGGTGACGTTGACGACCCCCATCACCTGCACGGGCGTCGGTGCGGCAGGTGGGACGCTGGCGGGGCTCACTTGCGCAGGATCAGATCCAAGGCTTCGGCACGAGAGGCCTTGTCGGTCTTGAACTGTCCGCGCACCGCCGACGTGGTGGTGACCGCGCCCGGCTTACGGATACCGCGCATGGCCATACACAGATGCTCGGCCTCGATCACGACGATGACACCGCGTGGGTCGAGTCGGCGCATCAGCGCGTCGGCGATCTGGCCCGTCAGCCGTTCCTGCACCTGCGGCCGCTTGGCGTACAGGTCGACCACACGGGCCAGCTTCGACAGGCCGGTGACCCGACCGTCCACGCCGGGGATGTAACCGACGTGCGCCACCCCGTGGAACGACACCAGGTGGTGTTCGCATGTCGAGTACATCGGAATGTCCTTGACCAGCACCATCTCGTCGTGCTGTTCGTCGAACATCGTCTTGAGGACCTCGTCGGGGTCGGTGTACAACCCGGCGAAGATCTCCTGATAGGCCCGCGCCACCCGGGCGGGCGTGTCGCGCAAGCCTTCCCGGTCGGGGTCCTCACCGACCGCGATGAGCAGCTCGCGCACCGCAGCCTCGGCACGGGCCTGGTCGAAACGGGCGGTGGTGATCGTGGCCGAATGGTTGTGCGACCGCGTCATCGAGATCTCCATTCAGTTTTCAGCCGTTGGAGGGCGGAGCGCTCCGCCCGTTCTCCCCGCCGCCTTCGTGGCCGGGATCCTCTTTGGGGCCCGCCGCCGGGGCGCCGCCGTGGGGAGCGGGCTGCCCGGGCTGCGAATGAGGCTGATACGGCGGATATCCCGGGTATGCCGGCGCCCCCTGCCACCCCGACGGCGGCGGAGGCGGATACCAGTAGCCCTGCGGCTGCGGGGGGTGCGGCCCGCCGGCCTGGGGTGGCCAGCCGGGTGCGTGCCAGCCGGCGGGGGCACCGTAGTCAGGCTGGGTGGGACCGCCCGGGACACCGTTGGATGCCTGAGAGCCGTTGCCGCCGTTCTTCTGCGCCTGCTCGGCGGCCGCCCGGGAGGCCTGGGCGATGGCGGTCTTGAACGCGGGCTCGGGCAGCGGCTTGGGCCACGGTTCCCCGCGCTCGATCGCCAACTCCCCCGGCGTCTTGATCGGCGGCTTGTCCGACGGCACCCGGCCACCGAAGTCGTCGAACATGGTGAGCCGGGGACGCTTCTTCACGTCGCCGAAGATCGCCTCGAGCTCGACCCGGTGCAGGGTCTCCTTCTCCAGCAATTCGCCGGCCAGGGTGTCGAGGACATCGCGGTACTCGGTGAGGATCTCCCACGCCTCGGTGTGGGCGGCCTCGATGAGCTTGCGGACCTCGTCGTCGATGATCTGGGCGACCTCATGGCTGTAGTCGGCCTGGGTGCCCATGGTGCGGCCAAGGAACGGATCACCGTGCTCGGTGCCGTAGCGCACCGCGCCGAGCTTGGAGCTCATGCCGTACTCGGTGACCATCGCCCTGGCGATCTTGGTGGCCTGCTCGATGTCGGAGACGGCGCCGGTGGTCGGCTCGCGGAACACCAGCTCCTCGGCGGCGCGTCCGCCCATCGCGAACACCAGCCGCGCGATCATCTCCGAGCGGGTCATCAGGCCCTTGTCGTCCTCGGGCACGGACATCGCGTGACCGCCGGTGCGACCGCGGGCCAGGATCGTCACCTTGTAGATCGGGTCGATGTCGGGCATCGCCCACGCCGCGAGCGTGTGCCCGCCCTCGTGGTAGGCCGTGATCTTCTTCTCGTGCTCGCTGATGATGCGACTCTTGCGGCGGGGTCCGCCGACGACGCGGTCGACGGCCTCCTCCAGGGCGGGCCCGGTGATGATCGTGCCGTTCTCGCGGGCGGTCAGCAGTGCCGCCTCGTTGATGACGTTGGCCAGGTCCGCGCCGGACATGCCGACGGTGCGCTTGGCCAGACCGTCGAGGTCGGCGTCGTCGGCGATCGGCTTGCCCTGCGAATGCACGCGCAGCACCGCGCGCCTGCCCGCCAGGTCGGGATTGGACACCGGGATCTGGCGGTCGAAGCGTCCCGGCCGCAGCAGCGCGGGATCGAGGATGTCGGGCCGGTTGGTGGCGGCGATCAGGATGACGCCCTGGCGGTCGCCGAAGCCGTCCATCTCGACGAGCAGCTGGTTCAGCGTCTGCTCGCGTTCGTCGTGGCCGCCGCCCAGGCCGGCGCCGCGCTGGCGGCCGACGGCGTCGATCTCGTCGACGAAGATGATGCACGGGCTGTTCTGCTTGGCCTGCTCGAACAGGTCACGCACGCGGGACGCGCCGACGCCGACGAACATCTCGACGAAGTCCGAACCGGAGATGGTGAAGAACGGCACCCCCGCCTCACCGGCGACCGCGCGGGCCAGCAGGGTCTTGCCGGTGCCGGGCGGACCGTAGAGCAGCACGCCCTTGGGGATCTTGGCGCCCAGCGCCTGGTAGCGGCTGGGGTTCTGCAGGAAGTCCTTGATCTCGTAGAGTTCCTCGACCGCCTCGTCCACGCCCGCGACGTCGGCGAACGTGGTCTTGGGCATGTCCTTGCCCAGCATCTTGGCCTTCGATTTGCCGAACCCGAAGCCCATCCGGCCGCCGGTCTGCATGCGGGAGAACATCACGAACAGCCCGACGAGCAGCAGCAGCGGCAGCATGTAGATCAGCAGGGTGCCGAGGATGCTGCTCTGGTTGACGACGGTGTTGATCTTGGTGTTCTTGGCCTGCAACGCCTCGAACAGCGGCACCCCGTACCCGGTGGGGTACTTGGTGATGATCTTGTCGCTGTTCTCGGTGTCGCCGTTGCCGTTCTTGAGCTCAAGCCGCAGCTGCTGCTCACGGTCGTCGATCTGCGCGCTCTTGACGTTGTCGCCGCTGATCTGGGCCATCGCGACCGACGTGTCGACAGGCTTGTACCCGCGGGTGTCGTCGCTGAAGTAGAAGAAAGACCAACCCAGCAGCAGCACCACGGCGATCACCGTGAGGGTGCGGATCACATTCTTTCGGTTCATGAGTGAGTTCGGTTCATGCCGGAGGTGCGGTCCATGTTGTGAGTCCGGTTCATAAATGTGTGCGGCCGGGGGTGGCTTGCCCAGCCAAATCCTTCCAATACGCGCAGTTGGAAACCTCAAGGCTACCGCTAGACCAACGTCTGGCAGTTCCCGGAGTTCACGGAGGGAACAATCAGGCCTGAGCCCGGAGTTCACGGAGGGAACAATCAGGCCTGAGCCCGGAGTTCACGGAGGGAACAATCAGGCCTGAGCCCGGAGTTCACGGAGGGAACAATCAGGCCTGAGCCCGGAGTTCACGGAGGGCCGCGAGGGTGAATTCTCGGTGGTGTTTCCGCGCTGTGCGCGACCGTGGGTGCCCGTTCGGCGAGAGTGGAGCCATGCGGTCGCGAATGGTGCAGACGAACGGTGTGACGCTGAGAGTCACCGAGGCCGGGGAGCCCGGAGCGCCGGTGGTCGTGCTCTGCCACGGCTTCCCCGAGCTCGCGTTCACGTGGCGCCACCAGGTGCGCGCACTGGCCGACGCCGGGTTCAACGTGCTGGCCCCCGATCAACGCGGTTACGGCGGGTCGGACAAGCCCGACGCGGTCGACAGCTACAACGTCGCCGAACTGACCGCCGACGTCGTCGGCCTGCTCGACGACCTCGGCGCCGAACGGGCGGCGCTCGTCGGCCACGACTTCGGCGCGGTGGTGGCCTGGGCCGCCCCGCTGCTGCAGCCGGACCGGTTCTCGTCGGTCGCCGGGCTGAGCCTGCCTCCGGTTCCCCGGCCGAAGGTGCCGACGACGCAGGCGTTCCGCCGGATCTTCGCCGACCGGTTCTTCTACATCCTGTATTTCCAGGACCGCGGCCCGGCCGATGCCGAACTGGCCCGTGATCCGGCAGGCACGTTCCGCCGACTGTTCGCGATGGACGTCGCGGACGAGCAGTCCGCGCTGCGGATGACCGAGCCGGGACCGGCGGGGTTCCTCGACCGGATCCCCGACCCTGGACGGCTCCCCGACTGGATCAGCCCGCCGGACTTCGACGTCTACGTCGACGAGTTCCGCCGCGGCGGGTTCACCGCGCCGCTGAACTGGTACCGCTGCTTCGATCTGAACTGGGAGCTGACGGCCGATCCGCCCGCGCCGACAATCGGGGTGCCCGCGCTGTTCGTCGGCGGCACCGCCGACGCCACGCTCGCCTACACGCCGAGACATCGGGTCCGTGAGGTCGTCACGGGCGACTACCGCGAGGTGATGATCGACGGTGCGGGCCACTGGCTGACGGAGGAGCGGCCCGACGAGGTGTCCCGAATCCTGCTGGAGTTCCTGACGGCAGCTCGCTGACGCCGCGCGCCGGCGGTGTGACGCGGATCACTTCGGGGTACTCGTGCGTCGCCGGGTCAGGTGGCGCGAAGAGGTGCGAAATGATGCGAGCAGTGCTGCGTTACGGCGTCTGCAGACAAGTCGACGATCGGGCCGGGTTGATCGCCGCGGCGCGCACCGCATTCGGTGAGCTCGGGGCGGCGGCAGGCCTCGCCGACATCGCCGGCCACGCCGGGGTGAGTCCCACCGTTCTGTGCCGGCACTTCGGCGACAGGGACGGATTGGTCGCCGCGGTGCTCGACGACCTCGTCGCATCCCTCGGGGATGACGAGGACCCGCCGATCGTCGCCGCCGGCGCAGTGTCCGGCGCTCGATTCCACCCGAAGTACGCGGTTGCGCCGTTGGCCGCGCTCGCGACCGTGATGCCGATGATGCCCGCCCAGGCCACGGCGGCGACCAGCGCCGAACCGACGACAGCCACGACGGCCGTCGAGCCGGCGGCCACGGTGCTGACGCTCACCCCGCTGTGGCCGGTGTGGCCGCTGGAGTACGCACTGCAGGGGTCGCTGTGCGAGTCCGGCGGCTGCGACCTGATCCCGTACCTGCCGTTCTCGACCGCTGCCGGTGTCAGCCTGCTCACCGAGCGCCTGTCCTCGACCGCGGACGTCAGCCGCGTGGCGAGCGACACCGACACGGTGGTGTTCGGCTACAGCCACGGCGCCGTGGTGGCCGCGGAGTGGCTGGCCGAGCACGCCGAAGATCCCCTGGCCCCCGCCGCCGGGCAGCTGTCCTTCGTCTTGATCGGGAACCCGACGCGCGCCTACGGCGGGACCTATCCGGCGCTGCCGCAGACCCAGTACCAGGTGATCGACGTCGTCCGGCAGTACGACCCTGTCGCCGACTTCCCCGCCGATCCTTTCAACCTGCTCGCGATGCTCAATATCGGCGCGGGCATCCTGTCCTCGGTTCACCTCGATTACACGGATGTGGCCCTCGACGATCCCGGGAACACCGTGTGGACCGAAGGCAACATCACCTACGTCTTCGTGCCCACCCGGAACCTGCCTCTGCTGACGCCGCTGCGGCTGATCGGGCTGGGTTGGCTGGCCGACGAGCTCAACGAACCGCTGAAGGAGATCGTGGAACGGGCCTACGACCGTCCGTACCTCCCCGAGGCCGAGCCGGTGGATCCTCCTGCCGAACCCGCCCCCGGCCCCGTCGTCGAGCCGGTAGCCGAGACCCTCGACGCGACCACGGACACGACCGTCGCCACCCCGGCGTCGTCGCCCGACGACGCCGCCGCACCCGACACCACGGCCTACGGTCCGGAGGTCAGCCCAGCAGACGTCGACCCGGCCGCCACTGAACCCGACACCGAGGAGACCACGGCGGCGGCCACGGAGGAGACCACGGCGGACCCGGCCGTCACCGTCGAGGACGTGTCGCAGGAATCCGCGGCGACCGCTGAACCGGACGCGGCGGACACCGCAGGCGGCTGACTCGACGTGCGGCCACTCCCGTTGTGAGCCAACGAGTCCTGTCGCCGACGCGCTAGTGTGCCTGGCATGCCGATCGCAGCGCGCGCCAAGACCGTCAGGAACATGCTCACTGCCCTCGCCGCGGCGGCGGCCACAGCCGCGGCCCTGACAGCCTGCGATGCGCAGAGCGGGCCCTCCCTGGAGCCCGGCGCGGACAGCCGGCAGGTGACCGTCGTCGGCGCCGGTCAGGTGCAAGGCACGCCCGACACCCTCACCGTCAATGCGTCGATGGAGTTCGTCGGTCCCGACGCCACGGCCGCGATGAACCAGACCAACGAGCGCCAGCAGGCGGTGATCGACGGGCTCGTCGAGTTGGGGATCGACCGCAAGGACATCGCCACCACGGCCGCGGATCTGCAGCCGCAGTACAACTCCGACAGCACCTCGATCACGGCCTACCGGGCCACCAACTCCGTCAACGTCACCCTCCGCGACCTCGGCCGTGCGTCGGATGCGATCGGCCTGATCGTGGCCACCGGCGGCAACGCCACCCGGATCAACTCGATCAGCTACTCCATCGAGGACGATTCACAGTTGGTGCGCGACGCCAGGGCGCGCGCGTTCGAGGACGCCAAGGACCGGGCCGCCCAGTACGCCGAACTGTCCGGCCTGAACCTCGGCAAGGTCATCTCGATCTCCGAATCGGGCGGGCCGACACCGCCGGTGCCGATGCAGGCGCCCCGCGCGATGGAGGCCGCCGTGCCGCTGGAGCCCGGCCAGCAGACCGTCGGTTTCTCGGTGACGGTGATCTGGGAGCTGACCTAACTCGCCGGACCGACCAGCACGGGGATGCCGTTGAGCACCGCGGTACCCGACAGCGGATCGAGCGTCGAGCCGTCGTTGAGCTGGTTGACGTTGACGCCGGGCTGACCGGCGGCCAGCAACTGCCCGGTACCGCCGCGGTCGTGACCCCAGCCGTGCGGCAGGGACAGCACGCCGCGCCGGATGTCCTCGGTCACCTCGACGGGCACCACCAGTTCGCCACCCGCCCCCTTGACGATGGCGGTGTCGCCGACGCCGAGTTCGGCTGCGTCGTCGGGATGCATCCGCAGCGTGCAGCGGTTGCTGCCGCCGGCCAGCGCGGGCAGGTTGTGCATCCAGCTGTTGTTGGAGCGCAGGTGGCGACGGCCGATCAGCAGGTAGCCGTCGGTGCGCCGGCCCACCGCGGCCCGCAGCCGCTCGGCGTCCGCGACCAGTTGCGGCGGTGCGAGTTCGATCTTGCCGGACGGGGTGCGCAGCACGTCACGCAGCCGCGGCTGCAGCGGGCCCAGGTCGATGCCGTGCGGGGCGTCCTTGAGCCGTTGCAGGGTCAGGCCGTCGGGCCGGGCGCCGAACGCGTCGCCGTAGGCGCCGATGCGCAGCATCATGTCGAGGCGGCGCTCGTATCCGGGGCCGACGGGCAGCATCGCGGTCAGTTCCTCGACCGGGCGCCCGGCCACGGGTGACCCGGCGTCGGCGGTTTCCTTGGCCAGCGTGGTCGCGATCACCTGCTCGTCGACCAGGGCTGGGTCGGCGTCGTACCCGATGCCGTAGAGCACCAACGCGATCCGCGACAGGATCTCCGCTTCGTCCGGTCTGCCGTCGAGCGGCAGCACCGGCGGTGAATAGCGGGCGTTGTTGCGTACCGCGAGGGCGTTGAGCGCGAAGTCGAAGTGCGGGCTGCGCGACGGTGGCGGCGGCGGCAGGATCACGTCGGCGTGGCGGGTGGTCTCGTTGAGATAGGGGTCGACGGACACCATGAACCCGACGCCGTCCAGGGCGCGATCGAGCCGGTCGCCGTCCGGCGCGGACAGCACCGGGTTGCCCGCGATGGTGATCATCGCCCTGATCTGCCCCTCGCCCGGGGTCTCGATCTCCTCGGCCAGCGCCGCCGTGGGCAGTTCCGACAGCACCTCCGGGTAGCCGGACACCCTGCTGTGCCAGCGGCCGGTGTCGAACCCGCGGCCGGGCCGGTGACCGCGCGGGGCGGGCGCCACCGGGGACAGCGGGAACATCACCCCGCCGGGCCGGTCCAGGTTGCCGGTCAGGACGTTGACGACGTCGACGAGCCAGCTGCCCAACGTCCCGAACTCGACGGTCGAGGTGCCCATCCGCCCGTACACCGCGGCGGTCGGCGCGGCGACCAGCTCACGCGCCAGCGTCCTGATGTCGTCCGCGTCGACGCCGCAGAAGTCGGCCACCGTCTCGGGCGCGAAACCCGAGGCGAGAGCGCGGACCTCGTCCACACCGGCGACGTGGTCGGCGAGCGCGCCGAGGTCGACCAGATTCTCGTCGAACAACACGTGCGCCACCGCGAAGAGCAGCGCGGCGTCGGTGCCGGGCCGGGGCGCGAGATGCCGGTCGGCGAGCGCGGCGGTGCGGGTGCGGGCGGGGTCGATGACGACGAGCCCTCCGCCCCGCTTGCGCAACGCGCGCAGCTTGCCGGGGAAGTCGGCGGCGGTGGCCAGGCTTCCGTTGGACACCAGCGGGTTGGCCCCGATGATCACCAGGTGATCGGTGCGGTCCAGGTCGGGCACCGTGAAAGCGACGGGGCTGCCGAACATCAGCCCCAGCGACACGTGCTTGGGCATCTGGTCCAGCGTGCTGGCCGAGTAGACCTGCCGTGTCCCGAGACCGCGGATGATCAGCGGCGGGTAGAGCGCACCCGCGACGGTGTGGGCGTTGGGATTGCCCAGGTACACCCCGACCGACGCGCCGCCGTGGTCGCGGACCACCGCGCCGAGACCCTCGGCGACCGCGGCGAACGCCTCGTCCCACGTCGCCTCGGTCAGCACGCCATCCCGACGGATCAGCGGTGCAGCCAATCGGTCGGGGTCGTTGTCGAGCTCGCCGAAGCTTGCGCCCTTGGGGCAGATGAAGCCGGCGGAGAAGACGTCGTCGCGGTCCCCGCGCGCACCGGTGACGCGTCCGTCGTCGACGGTCAGCGTCAGACCGCAGGTCGCTTCGCAGAAGGGGCAGATACGTAAGGCCGTTTCGGTCATATCTGCATCATGCGCCTACGTCTGCTCGTACACCTTCGGGTCGAGCGTGCCGATATAGGGCAGGTCGCGGTAGCGCTCGGCGTAGTCGAGGCCGTACCCGACCACGAACTCGTTGGGGATGTCGAAACCGATGTAGGAGATGTCGACGTCGGCGCGCACGGCTTCGGGCTTGCGCAGCAGCGTGCAGACCCGCAGCGACCGCGGTCCCCGGGTCGCGAGGTTGCGCAGCAGCCAGGACAGCGTCAGGCCCGAGTCGACGATGTCCTCGACGATCAGCACGTCGCGGTCGTTGATGTCGCGGTCGAGGTCTTTGAGGATTCGGACCACGCCCGACGACGACGTCGACGACCCGTAGGAGCTGACAGCCATGAACTCGAGCTGGGTGGGGACCGGGATCGCCCGGGCCAGGTCGGTGACGAACATGACCGCACCCTTGAGCACGGTGACCAGCAGCAGATCCTGGCCCGATTCCGCGTCCTGGTAGTCGCCCGCGATCTGCGCAGCCAGTTCGGCGGTCTTGGCTTTGATCTGCTCTTCCGAGAGCAACACCGATTTGATGTCCCCGGGATACAACTCCGCAGTACGCGTGGGCACGTGCACAGCCTAGCGTTGCCGCTCCGCGACCGGTTCGCGGTACAGGGTCAGCACGTCTTTGCGGCGGCCGGCGAACAACCGTTCGCGCGCCAGCCCGCCGGGCACGGCGACACCGCCCTGCCCGTGCCAGTCGACGACCAGGTCGTCGACGGCGCGGATCTGCTTGTCGGTCAGCCCGTTGGCGCCACCGCCCAGCAGCCAGCCCCTGATCACCCGGCGCCGGACCGCGGCGGGCAACGGGGTGAGTACGGCGATGTCCAGGTCCGCGCCCGGCACCGTGATGATTCGCGCGGCGATGCCGTCGAGCGCGTCGGTGTCCTCACGCAACGCGGTGGCCGTGCGGGCCAGCGCCTCGGCGACCCCGCCGCCGAGGACGTCCTCGAGCAGGGGCAGCACCTCGGTGCGCAACCGCACCCGGGTGAAGCGGCGATCGGTGTTGTGCGGATCCTGCCACGGTGTCAGCCCCAGTTCTGCACACGCCAGCCGGGTGACGGCGCGCCGCACCCCGAGCAGGGGCCGGCACCACGGCGGGTCGGACGGCCGCATGCCCGCGATGGAGCGGGCACCGGAGCCCCGCCCCAGCCCGAGCAGCACCGTCTCGGCCTGATCGTCGAGAGTGTGCGCCAGCAGCACCGGCGCGCCACGGCGCGCCTCCTCGAGGGCGCGGTAGCGGGCGGCGCGGGCGGCGGCCTCCGGGCCGCCGCCGACGCCTACCTCGACACAAAGCACTTGGGCGCCAACACATCCCAGCGCCATCGCCTGGTCACGGGCCGTCGCCGCGACACGCGCGGATCCGGGCTGCAACCCGTGGTCGACGATCAGCGCCGTCGTCGGCCGCAGCGCCGCCGCCACCGCCGTCAATGCCAGCGAGTCGGCGCCGCCGGACAACGCCACACACCACGGGCCGGACGCTGCGGCGTGGTCGCGGACGAATCCGGCGACCGCCGTGCGCAGCTCGGCTACAGCACCCGGTCGATCCATCGCTGCGGTTCGTCGATTTCCGCGGGCTTCGGCAGGGTCTCGGCGTCGGTCCAGATCGCGTTGAAACGCTGCATGCCGACCTCGGCCACCACGTGGTCGACGAAGGCCTTGCCCCTGGTGTACTGGCTCATCTTCGCGTCGACGCCGAGCAGCGCACGCAACAGCCGTTGCAGCGGCGGCTGTCTGCGTTGCCTGCGCTGATCGAACCGGTGCCTGATGGAGGCCACCGACGGCACCACCGCAGGCCCGACGGCGTCCATCACGTGCTCGGCGTGACCTTCGAGCAGGGTGCCGAGCACCAGCAGCCGGTCGAGCGCCTCACGCTGCGGCTCGGATTGCACGGCGCGCAACAGCCCCAGCACACCGGTCGAATTCATCGCCGGCTCAGAGTTTTTCACCACTACCTCGCGGTCACGGACGTAGTCGACGAGCCGGCCGACCACCTGGGGCAGGTCTTCCCCGGCGTCCTCGGTCAGCACCGCGAGCGCCTTCGACATGTGGTCGGCCAGCCAGGGGTTGGCCCGGAACTGCACACGGTGGGTGACCTCGTGCAGACACACCCACATCCGGAAGTCCTTGGGCGCCACCCGAAGCTGCCGCTCGACGGCGATCACGTTCGGGTACACCAGGAGCAGCTCTCCGCCCCCCACGGCGAACGGGTCGTACTGGCCGAGGATCCCCGATGAGACGAACGCAAGCACGGCCCCGGTCTGCGCACCGGCGATACGACCGGTGACGGCACGCGGCTTGACGTCGTCTGCGTGCCCGCCGCCCGTCATCGCCCGCATCGACTGCGCGGCGGCGTGAATCCACTCGGGCCGGTTGACGATTCGCGCCTCGGGGATCTCACCACCCTCGATCAGCCCGGTCACCTCCCGCACCGGCAGCTCGGAGGCCCGGGCCGCCTCGGCGAGCTGCTCGAACGCCTGCTTGCGCGTGTAGTCGGTGGCCGGCGGCTCCGGACGCGCCAGTTTCCCGCCGAGCGTGGCGGCCAGCTTCCAGTCCACCGCACGGCCGACCGTGAAACCGGACTTCGACGACGAGCTCATCAGCGGCACCCGCAGGACCGCAGGGTGGCGGCGAACGCGTCGAGCGCCGTCCGCCCGGTCGGGCCTGCGTCGTTGGACAGCAGCGCGAACGTCAGCACCCGCCCACTCTCGTCGGTGACGATCCCGGCCAACGAATTGGTCCCGGTCAGCGAACCCGTCTTCGCCCGCAGATAGCCGGCAGCGGCGCGCCCGTCATCGGTGTCGAGGTAACGGTTGGACAGCGTGCCGCTGCCCCCGGCGATGGGCAGCAGATCGACCAGCGGCCGCAGTGCCGGCTCGGAATCCCCCGCAGCGGCCTGCACCACCTCGTCGAGGGTTTCGGCGGTGAGCCGGTTGTCGACCGACAACCCGCTGGAATCCAGCAGCCGCGCCCCGGCGGTGTCGATTCCGGCGTCCTCCAGGGTGCTCAACACCGCCCGCGCCGCACCGTCGAAACTCTGCGGCCTGCCCACCTCGGCGGCGACCTCGCGGCCGATCGCCTCCGCCATCACGTTGTCGGAGAAGTTCATCATGTCGCGCAGCCGCTGCATCAGCGGTGGCGACTGCACGGACGCGATCTCGGTGCCGCGTGCCGCCGACGGCAGCACCGTCACCTTGGCGGGGTCCACCCGCAGCGCGACGGCCAGCGCACGGCCTGCATCGAGGGCCGGGGTCCTGGACCGTCGCGACTCGACGGTCACCGGCTGGGTGCGGCCACCGTCGAGCATGATCGCCTCCATCGGCGCGATGTCCCCGCCGTCGATGTCCAGCGGGTCCCAGCCCGGCGCCATCGACGGTCCGCTGTAGGCGCTGACGTCGACCTGCACGCTCTTCACGTCGACTCCGCTGCGGCGGATCTGGTCGGCCAGGTCGACGATGCGGGCGGCGTCGCGGTACCAGGTGTCGACGTTGCGCGGCGCCGCAGACAACGTCGGGTCGCCGCCACCGACGAGCACCACCACCCCGGGCGAGGCGGACAGCACGCGCGTCGTCAACCGGGCCTCGCGGTCCAGCGTCAGCAGCGCGGCCGCGGCGGTCAGCATCTTGTTCGTCGACGCGGGCTGCATCGGCACGCCCGCGCCCTGCGCCCAGAGCTGGTCCCCGCTGCGCGCGTCGGTGATCCGTCCGGTGAACCGGCCCAGGTCGGGATTGGCGAGCACCGCCTGCAGCGCCCGCGTCAGCCCCTCCGGCGTGGGCTTGTCGGCGGAGTCGGAGACCGGCACGACGCCGGGGGCCGCGGTCGCCGGCGCGGGCGCGGCTTCGACGGCCGGCTGCTCGGCCGGCTGCCGGGTGGCCACCAGCGCGGCGGCCGCCACCACCACCACGACCAGCAACAGAACCGACACCCCCACCACCAGATAGGTGGATCGCCGCCACCGAGTGGGCCGCATGTTTCTCCCGCTCTCCATCGATTAGCCCGAACCACCCCTGTAGAGCAGGGTATCCCTCGATTAGTGTTAACCCGCGTCGTCAGCAGACGCATGACCGTCCGCGCTCCTCGCGTGCGCGGCCCAGTCCCGGCACTTTAGGAGTACGGCGTGCAGTTCGATGTCCTCATCGAGATCCAGAAGGGTTCCCGCAACAAGTACGAGGTGGACCACGACAGCGGCAAGGTGAAGCTGGACCGGTACCTGTTCACCTCGTTCGGCTACCCGACGGATTACGGCTACATCGAGGACACCCTCGGCGAGGACGGCGATCCGCTGGACGCGCTGGTGCTGCTGCCCGAGCCGGTGTTCCCGGGATGCATCGTCGAGGCGCGCCCGGTCGGCATGTTCCGGATGACCGACGAGAAGGGCGGCGACGACAAGGTGCTGTGCGTGCTGGCCGACCCGCGCTGGGACCACATCCAGGACATCGCTGACGTGTCGGACTTCGAGCTCGACGCGATCAAGCACTTCTTCGTGCACTACAAGGACCTGGAGCCGGGCAAGTTCGTCAAGGCCGCCGACTGGGTGGGCCGCGAAGAGGCCGAGGCCGAGGTCCTGCGGTCGATCGAGCGGTTCAAGACCGAGGGCCACTAGCGATTCGGCGTCCGGCGGCTGGGCCGCCTGGGGCCGGCAGCTCCGCGCGCGTCATCTGAGTGAATTTGCGTGGACGTAACACGGCGTAACGCCTGCGCCGTCTGACAGTCCGATCATCAGGGTGTGTTGCTGCATCAGGGGATCGGGCTGGACGCGTTCAACGCCCTTCCGATGCGCCGCGCCGTCCACGCGGTCTTCGAGTGCTGCTACAGCGTGCCGCTGGCCGCCGACCTCGCCCGCGCCCGGCCGTTCGACACGCACGACCGGCTGTTCCGCTTCGCCGACACCCTGCTGTTCGGGTTGAGCGAGGAGTCGATCGACTCGATCCTGCAGGCCTACCCGGATGTCGGCAAGCGACCGGGCAGTGAGAAGTCGCAGGCAGAGCAGTGCGCGATCGTCGACGATCGCCCCGAGATGATGGCCGAGCTGGCCGCGGCGTCGAAGAAGTACCTGGACCATTTCGGGTTCGGCTTCGTGATGTTCATCAACGGGTACTGCGCCGACGACGTGCTCGCGTCGATGCACGACCGGATGCACAACGACTACGAGACCGAGCGCAAGGTGGTCCGCAACGAACTGGCCAGGATCAACCGGACCCGGCTGGAACGCATGCTCGGCCCCGAGGGCGGTTACGACAACTGGTGAGCCGCGCCGGGCCTAGTGTGGTCCGACATGAGCGACGTGGCCGGCCTGTGCGATCCCCGCTTCGAATCGGTGGCCGCCGCGCTGGCCGACGAGATCGCCTGCGGTGAGGAACTCGGCGCGTCGATCGCCGTCGACCTGGACGGCGAGCTGGTGGTCGACATCTGGGCCGGATACGTCGACCGCGCGAAAACGATTCCCTGGCAACGGGATACGATCGTCAACTTCTGGTCGTGCACCAAGACGCTGACGGCGCTGGCCGCGCTGATCCTCGTCGACCGCGGCGAACTCGACCCGTTCTCCACCGTCGCCCGCTACTGGCCGGAGTTCGCCGCCAACGGCAAGGCCGACATCGAGGTGCGTCACCTGCTGTCCCACACCTCCGGGGTGTCCGGGTGGCAGACACCGTTCGGCGTCGAGGACATCTACGACTGGGCCAAGGCGACATCCCACCTGGCCGGTCAGGCGCCGTGGTGGCAGCCGGGCACCGCGTCCGGATACCACGCGATGAACTACGGCCACCTGGTCGGCGAGCTCGTCCGCCGCATCACCGGCACGCCCCTGAAGGACTTCGTCGCCGAGCAGATCGCGGTTCCGCTCGGAGCCGACGTGCAGATCGGAGCGCGGCCCGAAGACGACCATCGCATCGCCGAGTTGGTCCCTCCCCCACCGCGTGACCGTGGCGTGGACCGGCTGCCGCCCGACCACCCCGCGGTCAAGACGTTCGCGGCCTTCCCTCCCGGCGCGTACGGCGCGGCCCATGCGGAGACCGAAGCCTGGCGGCGCGCCGACATCGGCGGGGCCAACGGGCACGGCAACGCCCGCGGGCTGGTCCGTGCGTTGTCGCCGATTTCGTTGGGCGGCACCGCGAACGGCGTACAGCTGGTCGACCCGCGCACCGTCGAGCTGATCTTCGCCGAGCAGTCCAGCGGCATGGACCAGGTGCTGTTCGTGCCGCTGCGCTTCGGTATCGGCTTCGGTCTGCCCACCCCGCAGAGCGTGCCCGCGGTCCCCGACGGAAAGGTGTGCTGGTGGGGCGGCTGGGGTGGCTCACTGGTGGTGATGGACCTCGACCGCCGCGCCACGTTCGCCTACGTGATGAACAAGATGGGCGGCGGTACCACCGGAACACCGCGCACCGTGCGCTACGCGAAGCTGATCGACGCCGCGCTTCAGGACGCGCGCGGCTGATCCCGGGCGGCGAGCCGGCCGAGCACGTCACGCCCGACCGTCCCGACATCCTGCCGCGGTGAAGCCGGGATCAGCGTGACCCCGTCGGCCACCTCCGCCGATGCGATGTCGGAGATCAGTCCGGCAAGTCCCGCGACGGTGCCGGCGTAGTGCACCGTGCGGGAGTCCGCCGGGCCGGACACCTGCTGCGCCGAACGGAAATCGGCGGCGACGGCGACGGTGATGTCCAGGATCACCGCCACGTCGCCGGAGCCGGCACGGATCCGGGCCCGTACCCGCCGGGCCTGCTGCAGGTCCGGCGCGGTGACCCGGACGATCTGCTGGTCGCCGTCGGTCAGTTCACTCACGCCACCGTCATCTGCCACGAAGAGCCGCACCCGGCCACGGTAGCCAGCCGGCCGGGTGCGACCCAGTGTTGCGCTCAGCGCGAGCGCAACGACCGCGCGCTCAACGGCTGGGATCGGGGTGCGGATCCGCCTCGGTCTTCTCGGTCGACGCGCCGTTCTTGCGCACGTCGTGCACCCGCGTCTTGTAGAGGCTGGCGATTGTGGTGAGGATCAGCGTGACGACGATGACGCCGAGGCTCAGCAGCGTGGGAATCTCCGGCACCGGAACATGCTCGCCGCCGTTGATGAACGGCAGCTCGTTCTCGTGCAGTGCGTGCAGCACCAGCTTCACGCCGATGAAGAACAGGATGAATGCCAGCCCCTGCGACAGGTACACCAACCGCTTGAGCAGATCGCCGAGCAGGAAGTACAGCTGACGCAGACCCATCAGCGCGAACACGTTCGCGGTGAACACCAGGTAGGGCTCGCGGGTGAGGCCGTAGATCGCAGGAATCGAGTCCAGCGCGAAGATCAGGTCGGTGGTGCCCAGCGCGACGATCACCAGGAACATCGGCGTCATCAGCCGCTGGCCGTTCTCCGTCACCCACAGCCGCAGGCCGTCCCACTGGTCGGTGAACTTCATCCGCTTCTGCGCGAAGCGCACCACCGCGTTGTCCGCGTCGTCGTCGTGGTCGGTGTCCTTGACCAGCTTGACGGCGGTGTACAGCAGGAACGCGCCGAAGATGTAGAACACCCAGGAGAACTGCTGGATGGCGACCGCGCCGAGCGCGATGAAGATGCCGCGGAAGATCAGCGCCAGGATGATGCCGACGAGCAGCGCCTGCTGCTGGTAGATCCGCGGCACCTTGAAGCTGGCCATGATGATCAAGAAGATGAACAGGTTGTCCACCGAAAGGCTGTACTCGGTCAGCCAGCCGGCGAAGAACTCCAACCCGTACTGGCTGCCGTGGAAGAACCAGGTCCACAGCCCGAACGCGATGGCCAACCCCACGTAGAAGGTCAGCGCGGTCGCGGTCTCACGGCGCGACGGCTCGTGTGGGCGCCGCCCGATCACGATCACATCGAAAAGCAGGATCGCCAGGGTGACCGTGAGCGTGATCGCCCACTCGAGTCCACTTACGTTCATCAAACCTCCGGTCGTCGTTCAAACGCCGGAGGTCTCTTCCACCACCGCCGGCAGCGGTAGGCCCACGGCACCGGTCGTCCGAGGGCGGACGACGTGATGACGACACCGTGGCGAAGGAATACTCCCCTCCAAGCCGCTCATTGTGCCAGGCGGTACTCCGACACGCGAAACTAGAGCCGACGGCGCGAAGCAGCTCCGGACACTGAGTAGTTTGTACCCGTGACAGCCGCGGATCGAACCCCAGAGATCCCCAGTCAATACCTGCTCTCGGCGTTCGCACCCGAATCGCGCACGCTGATCGACATCCTCTACGACACCGCGCGCCGTTATCCCGACGCCCC
Organism: Mycolicibacterium austroafricanum; assembly: GCF_000612725.1. Lineage (GTDB taxonomy): Bacteria > Actinomycetota > Actinomycetes > Mycobacteriales > Mycobacteriaceae > Mycobacterium > Mycobacterium austroafricanum. The sequence continues at coordinate 133,323 of NZ_HG964457.1, read as the reverse complement.
GGCGATCGACGACGGCACCGTCCAGCTCACCTACGCCGAGCTGATCTCCGACGTCGAGGACAGCGTCGCGTGGCTCGGCGCCCGCGGCATCGGCCGCGGCGACCGGATCGGCATCCGGATGCCGTCGGGAAGCTACGCGCTCTACGTCGCGATCCTGGCGACACTGGCCACGGGCGCGGCCTACGTGCCCGTCGACGCCGACGACCCGCAGGAGCGCGCCGACCTGGTGTTCACCGAGGCGGCCGTCGTCGCGGTCATCACCGAGCAGGGCCTGGTCCGGGGACCGGGTTCGTCGCGGGGCTGGCGCGCGGCGGCGCCGCTGAGCCGCGACGACGCGTGGATCATCTTCACCTCCGGTTCGACCGGCACCCCCAAGGGCGTTGCCGTCACCCACCGCAACGCCGCGGCGTTCGTCGACGCCGAGGCCCAGATCTTCCTGCAGGACAACCCGCTCGGCCCGGGTGACCGGGTGCTGGCCGGCCTGTCGGTGGCGTTCGACGCCTCATGCGAGGAGATGTGGCTGGCGTGGCGGAACGGCGCGTGCCTGGTGCCTGCGCCGCGGTCGCTGGTGCGCAGCGGGATGGACCTGGGGCCGTGGCTGGTGTCCCGTGACATCACCGTGGTCTCGACGGTGCCCACGCTGGCCTCGCTGTGGCCCGCCGAAGCGCTGGAAGCGGTGCGGCTGCTGATCTTCGGCGGTGAAGCGTGCCCGCCGGAACTTGCCGAACGCCTGGCGGCCGGTCCCGACTCGGCCGGCCGCGAGGTGTGGAACACCTACGGTCCCACCGAGGCCACCGTCGTCGCCTGTGCGGCCCGCCTCGACGGCAGGAGCGCTGTGAGCATCGGGCTGCCGCTGCCCGGGTGGGACCTGGCCGTCGTCGACAAGGAGGGCAGGCCGGTGGCCCCGGGCGAGGTCGGCGAACTCGTCATCGGCGGAGTGGGCCTGGCGCGCTACCTCGACCCCGAGAAGGACGCCGAGAAGTACGCCCCTCTCCCGTATCCGAGCGACATCGCGCATTGGACTCGCGCCTACCGCAGCGGTGACCTGGTGCGGCTGGAACTCGACGGGCTCTACTTCGTGGGCCGCGCCGACGACCAGGTCAAGGTCGGCGGCCGCCGCATCGAGCTCGGTGAGGTGGACACCGCGCTGGTGCACCTGCCCGGCGTCAGCGGCGGCGCGGCGGCGGTGCGCCGCACCGCGGGCGGAACCCCGCTGCTGGTGGGCTACATCGCGGTGGCGCCGGGGCTGGAGGGATCCTTCGACGTGCACGAGGCGCGGGCACGGCTCTCGGAGTCGCTGCCCGCGGCACTGGTTCCCCGCCTGGTGGTGGTCGACGAGCTGCCCACCCGCACCTCCGGGAAGGTGGACCGCGACGCGCTGCCGTGGCCGGTGGGCGGCGACGACAGCGACGAGGGCGCCGATCTGGGAGGCGGCACGCTCGGCTGGCTGGCCGGCCTGTGGCGGGAGGTGCTGGCCGCGCCGGTCGACGGTCCCGAAGCCGACTTCTACGCCCTCGGCGGCGGTTCGTTGTCGGCGGCCCAGCTGGTCTCGGCGCTGCGGCAGCGCTATCCGGAAGTCACCGTCGCCGACCTCTACGACCATCCGCGCCTCGGTTCGCTCGCCGGGTATCTCGACGAGCTCGCCCCGCCGCCCGCGGTCGAGACCCGCGTGGTGAAGCCGGTGTCGCGGCTCACGCAGGCCGTGCAGGTGGCGCTGACGGTGCCGCTGGCCATGCTGACCGGCATGCAGTGGGTGGTGTGGCTGGCCGTCGCCAACAACGTCGCCGCCGAGCTTTCGCTGGTCGACTGGGTGAAGCCGATCGACTGGTGGTGGATACTCGGCGGCTTCCTGTTGTTCGTCACCCCGCCCGGCCGCATGAGCATCGCGGTGTTCGGCGCCCGGGTGCTGGTGGGCAGCCTGCAGCCCGGCACGTACCGGCGGGGCGGGTCGGTACACCTGCGGGTGTGGCTGGCCGAACGGCTGGCCGAGGCCAGCGGGGCGGAGAACATGGCAGGCGCGCCGTGGCTCGTCTACTACGCCCGGGCGCTCGGCAACAACGTCGGCAAGGGCGTCGACCTGCATTCGGCACCCCCGGTCACCGGGATGCTGACGCTCGGACACCGCTGTTCCATCGAGCCCGAGGTCGACCTGAGCGGGCACTGGATCGACGGCGACCTATTCCACATCGGCGCGATCACCGTCGGCAACGACGCCACCGTCGGCGCGCGGACGACGCTGCTGCCCGGAGCCGTCGTCGGCAAGAACGCCGACGTGGCGCCCGGTTCGGCGGTGATCGGCAAGGTCAAGAACGGCCAGTACTGGAAGGGCTCACCGGCGGTGAAGTCCGGCAAGGCCAAGCATCCGTGGCCGGATCACCGACCGCCGCGAGCACCGGTCTGGGTCTTCGTTTACGGCGTCACCTCCGTGTTGTTGGGTGCGCTTCCGCTGGCCGCGCTGGCCGCCGGCCTGGCGGTGATCGGCTGGGGTGTGCGCGGCACGCCATCGGTGACCGCGGCGGTCGTGCCTGCACTGCTGTGGCTGGCCCCCGCCACGGCCGCGGCGCTGGTGGTGTACGCACTGTTCACCGTGGTCGGGGTGCGGCTGCTCGCGATCGGCCTCGACGAGGGCTACCACCCCGTGCGCAGCCGCTCGGGCTGGCAGCTGTGGGCCACCGAACGGCTGATGGACGCGGCGCGCAACTACCTGTTCCCGATCTACGCCGGCCTGCTCACACCCTGGTGGCTGCGGCTGCTCGGCGCGAAGGTCGGCAAGGGCACCGAGATCTCGACCGCGCTGCTGATCCCCAAGTTCACCGTCATCGAGGACGGCGCGTTCCTGGCCGACGACACCATGGTGGCGTCCTACGAGCTCGGCGGCGGGTGGATCCACGTGGCACGGGCCACCATCGGCAAGCGGGCGTTCCTGGGCAACTCGGGCATCACCCAGCCCGGCCGACGGGTGCCCGACGACGGTCTGGTCGCCGTGCTGTCGGCCACTCCGTACAAGGCCAAGGCCGGATCGTCCTGGCTGGGCAGCCCGCCGGTGCGGCTGCGTCGCAAGCCGACGGCCGCCGACGCGCTGCGGACGTTCCACCCCTCCCGTCGCCTGAAAGTGCTGCGGGGAACCGTGGAGACGTTCCGGTTCGTGCCCGTCGTGGTGACCTTCGCGATCGGGGTGGCCGTGCTGTGGTCGGTGCAGTATCTGGCCGTGACCTTCGGCTGGATCTGGGCGGGGCTGGCCGCCGGGCCGATCCTGCTAACCGCGGGCGCGGTCGCCGGCGGTGTCGCGGCCATCGCGAAATGGCTTGTGGTGGGCCGGATCACCGCGATCGAGCACCCGTTGTGGTCGGCGTTCGTGTGGCGCAACGAGGTGTCGGACACCTTCGTCGAGACGGTCGCCGCGCCGTGGTTCGCCCGCGCCGCAACGGGTACGCCGGTGATGAACCTGTGGCTGCGGGCCCTGGGCGCGAAGATCGGACGTGGCGTGTGGTGTGAGACGTACTGGCTTCCCGAGGCCGACCTGGTGACGCTGGCCGACGGCGCCACCGTGAACCGGGGCTGCGTCGTGCAGACCCATCTGTTCCATGATCGGATCATGCGGATGGACACCGTGGTGTTGGAGGAGGGCGCGACCCTGGGCCCGCACTGCGTGGCACTGCCCGCGGCACGCATCGGGGCGGGCGCCACCGTCGGCCCGGCCTCGCTGGTGATGCGCGGCGACGAGGTGCCCCCGTCGACCCGGTGGCAGGGCAACCCCATCGCGCCGTGGCATCCGTCACGGAAGAAGCGTTCGGACTCAGCCGACCCCAAGCCCAAGAAGTCCACCGCCGCGTGACGGCACGCAAACGGGCCGCCAAGAAGAGCTCACCGCCCGTGATCGACCCGTATCTGCCCGGCGCAGGCAACTTCGGCTACCGGGTGTCGCGCTACGAGCTCGAGCTGGAATACAAGGTCACGATCAACCGGCTCTCCGGTGCGGCCACGATCACGGCCGTCACACTGGCCGAACTCAAGACGTTCACCCTCGATCTGTCTGGCGCACTGTCGGTTTCGAAGGTGACCGTCAACGGCAGGCGGCCGGCCCATTACCGGACTTCGGCGGACAAGCTGCACATCACCCTGTCCGAGCGACTGCCCGCGGGCGCCGCGATGACGATCGCGGTGCGCTACGGCGGCACTCCCCGCCCCATCCGGTCGCTGTGGGGCGAGGTCGGTTTCGAAGAGCTCACCGACGGGGTGCTGGTGGCAGGCCAGCCCAACGGCGCGTCCTCGTGGTTCCCGTGCGACGACCATCCCAGCGCCAAGGCCAGCTTCCGCGTCCAAATCGCCACCGAGAGCGCCTATTTCGCGCTGGCCAACGGCAAGCTGTTGACCCGCCGGGCCAGGGCGGGCATGACGACCTGGATCTACGAACAGGCCGAACCGACGTCGACATACCTGATCACGCTGCAGATCGGCATGTACGAGCGACACCGGATGGCCAAGAACGGTGTCGAGATCTTCGCGGTGCTGCCGCGCCGGCTGCGTGACGACTTCGACCACGACTTCGGCAGGCAACCGCAGATGATGAAGCTGTTCACCAAGCTCTTTGGGCCGTACCCGCTGGCCAACGGCTACACCGTCGTGGTCACCGACGACGATCTGGAGATTCCCCTTGAGGCACAGGGTATTTCGATCTTCGGGGCCAATCACTGCGACGGCAGGCGCGGCGAGGAGCGCCTGATCGCCCACGAGCTGGCGCACCAGTGGTTCGGCAATTCGGTCACCGTGCAGCGCTGGCGCCACATCTGGTTGCACGAGGGCTTCGCCTGCTACGCCGAATGGCTCTGGTCGGAGCATTGCGGCGAACGGACCGTCGACCAGTGGGCCCGGCACTACCACGAACGGCTGAAGAACTCCCCCCACAACCTGGTGCTCGCCGACCCCGGTCCACGGGACATGTTCGACGACCGCGTCTACAAGCGCGGGGCGCTCACCCTCCACGCATTGCGCAATCACATCGGCGACACCGAATTCTTTGCGCTGCTGAAGGATTGGACGAACCGTTACCGGCATTCCAGCGTGGTGACCGACGATTTCGTCGGCCTTGCCGCCCGGTATGCCCACGATTCGCTGCGCCCGCTGTGGGCGGCGTGGCTGTACTCACCGGAGGTCCCCGAGCTGGACGCCGGGTCGTGACCGACGCGACCGCGGGGCCCTCGGGTGCGGTCACCCGGGGCAGCGTGGTCCGCGTCGGGGTGGCGACGGCGATGTCGGCGATGTGCGGGTACGCGGTGCTCTACCTGGCCGCCCGCGACCTCGAACCCGCGGGCTTCTCGGTCTTCGGCGTGTTCTGGGGCGCCTTCGGACTGGTCAGCGGCGCCGCGTTCGGGTTGTTGCAGGAGACGACGCGCGAGGTGCGTGCCCCGTCCTTGAACCCGGACGGCACATACACCCACCCGATGCGGGTCGCCGCCGGCGTCGGGGTCGCCGCGGCGACCGTCATCGCCGCCACCTCGCCACTGTGGTCGGGTCATGTCTTCGTCGACGCGCGTGGTCTCAGCGTAGCGCTGCTGAGTGCCGGGCTGGCCGGGTTCTGTCTGCACACCACGCTGCTCGGCGCGCTCGCGGGGATGAACCGCTGGTCGGAGTACGGCGCATTGATGGTCACCGACGCGGTGCTGCGCGTCGCGGTGGCCGCCGCGACCTTCGCGCTGGCGTGGGGGCTGGGCGGCTATCTGTGGGCCACGGTCGCCGGTTCGACGGCGTGGCTGCTGATGATGCTGGTCTCCCCCGCCACCAGGGCCGCCGCCCGGCTGCTGACACCCGGCGGCACGGCGACGTTCCTGCGCGGCGCGGGGCATTCGATCGCGGCGGCGGGTGCCAGCGCCGTGCTGGTGATGGGGTTTCCGGTGTTGCTGAAAGCCACCTCCGGGGATCTCGGTGCCGCCGGTGGCGTGGTGATCCTGGCGGTCACCCTGACCCGCGCGCCACTGTTGGTTCCGCTCACCGCGATGCAGGGCAACCTGATCGCCCACTTCGTCGACCAGCGTGAGCACCGCCTCAAGGCGCTCGTCGCGCCGGCGGCCCTGGTCGGGGCGCTCGGTGCGGCCGGCGTGGCGCTGGCGGCGGCGTTCGGACCGTGGCTGCTGCGGGAGGCCTTCGGCGCGCAGTACCACGCGGACGGCACGCTGCTGGGCTGGCTGACCGCGGCGGCCGTGGCGATCGCGCTGTTGACGCTGACCGGCGCGGCCACGGTCGCCGCGGCGCTGCACCGCGCCTACGCCGCCGGTTGGGTGATCGCCACCGTGGCGGCAACGTTGCTGCTGCTTTTGCCGCTGGATCTGGAGGTTCGCACGGTGGTCGCGCTGCTGTGCGGGCCGCTGCTGGGAATCGCGGTGCACCTCAGCGCCCTTGCCAGGGCCCGGTCGATACGGTGGCATACGCCAGCACCGAGCGATACGAAGGAGACACCGTGACCTGGTTGGTGACCGGAGGGGCCGGCTACATCGGCTCGCACGTGGTGCGTGCGCTGCGCGGCGCCGACCTGGACGTGGCGGTGATCGACGATCTGTCCACCGGCCGCGCCGAGTTCGTCCCCGACGGTGTCCCGCTGGTGCGCGCGAACCTGCTCGACGCGGACGCGGTGCGCACGACCCTGGACACGTATGGCGTGAGCGGAGTCATTCATATCGCCGGCTACAAGTACGCCGGCGAATCCGTGCGGCGTCCGCTGCACACCTACCAGCAGAACGTGTCCGCGATGGTCACGTTGCTCGACGCGATGTCAGACGCCGGCGTCGACAGGATCGTGTTCTCGTCCAGCGCGGCCACCTACGGGACACCGGACACGGCGGTCGTCGACGAGACGACCGCGACCCGGCCGGAGTCGCCCTACGGCGAAACCAAGTTGATCGGCGAATGGTTACTCCGCGACATCGGTGTCGCGACCGGGCTGCGCCACACCAGCCTGCGCTATTTCAACGTGGTGGGATCCGGCCCGGACGGGGTGTTCGACGTCAGCCCGTTCAACCTGTTCCCCAAGGTGTTCGACATGCTCGTGCACGGCCAGACACCGCGGATCAACGGCGACGACTATCCGACGCCCGACGGCACGTGCGTGCGCGACTACATCCACGTCGAGGACGTGGCGGCGGCCCACGTCGCGGCGGCCCACCGGCTGGAATCGGGCCTGCCCATCGAGCCGGTGTACAACCTCGGCAGCGGGTCGGGAACGTCGGTGCGCGAGATCATGACCACCATGCGCGCGGTCACCGGCGTCGACTTCGAGCCCGACGTCGCCGCCCGCCGGGCGGGGGATCCGGCGCGGATCGTCGCGGCAGGCGATCTGGCGGCGCGCGATCTGGACTGGCGGATGCGGCACTCGCTGACCGACATGGTGGCGTCGGCGTGGTCGGCGCTGCCGTCCCGCACGGCCGACGAGGCGGCCCCCTGACCGGCTCGATGAACCGGGTCGCCCGCGCCGCCGCGGCACTCATCGCGCTGCAGCTGGTCATCCGGGCGGTGCTGGCGTTCGGCGGCTACTTCTACTGGGACGATCTGATCCTGGTCGGCAGGGCAGGCACCCAGGGGCTGCTGTCGCCGGGGTACCTGTTCGACGATCACGACGGACACGTCATGCCGGGTGCGTTCCTGGTCGCCGGTGTGATCACCCGGCTGGCGCCGCTGGAGTGGATCGGCCCGGCGATCAGCCTGGTGATCCTCGCGTCGGCCGCCTCGCTGGCCCTGCTGCGCGCGCTGTACGTCATCCTCGGCTGGCGGCCGGGGTTGTTGGTGCCGTTGACGTTCGCGCTCTTCACCCCGCTGGCCGTGCCGGGGTTCGCGTGGTGGGCGGCGGGGCTGAACTCGTTGCCGATGCTGGCCGCGATGGCGTGGGTCTGCGCCGACGCAATCCTGTTGGTACGCACCGGCAATCAGCGCTATGCATGGACCGGCACGCTGGTGTTCTTCGGTGGGCTGCTGTTCTTCGAGAAGTCGGCGATCATCCCGTTCGTGGCGTTCACCGTCGCGGCGCTCTACGGACATGTCACAGGCACCGCCACGGTGCGGCAGGTGTGGCGCCGGGGGGCGCGGCTGTGGACCGCCGCGCTGGCGGTCACCGCGGCGTGGATCGGTGTCTATCTGCTGGTGGTCGATCAGCAGCGCTGGAGCTTCGACCTCGCGATGACCTGGGATCTGTTGAGCCGCTCCTTCACCCACGGCATCGTGCCGGGTCTGGTCGGCGGGCCGTGGGACTGGCAGCGGTGGGCCCCGGCCTCACCATGGGCGACGCCGCCGCCTGCGGTGATGGTCCTGGGCTGGTCGGCCCTGGCGGCCGTGGTCGCGGTGTCCCTGCTGCGCAAGCGCCGGATCGGCCCGGTGTGGCTGGCCGCGCTGGGTTACGCGGTGGCCTGCCAGGTGCCCGTGTATCTGATGCGGTCGTCCCGATTCACCGCACTGGAACTGGCACAGACGTTGCGCTACCTGCCCGACCTGGTCGTCGTGCTGGCCCTGCTGGCGGCGGTCGGGCTGTGCGCGCCCAACCGGGACCGCGCGCGGTGGCTCGACCACTCGACCCGCCGTACCGTGGTGACAGTCTGTGCGGCAACAGCTTTCGTGGTGAGCAGCCTGTACTCGACGTCGACGTTCCTGACCAGCTGGCGGGACAACCCGGCCCAGCCTTACCTGCAGAACGCGCGGGCGGGGTTGGCGCGGGCGCACGCGTCCTCTGATGCCCCGATGCTGGATCAGGAGGTGGACCCGCTGGTGCTGCAGCGGGTGGCGTGGCCGGAGAACCTGGCCTCGCACATGTTCGCACTGCTGCGGGACCGTCCCGAATTCGCCTCGGCAACAACGGATCTGCGCATGCTCGATACGGCGGGCAACCTCGTCGACGCCAAAGTCACGTGGGTGCGCACCATCCGGCCCGGCCCCGATGCGCGGTGCGGGTATCTGGTGCAGCCGGATTTCCCGGTGCGGATGCCGCTGGACGGTCCGCTGCTTCCCGCGGACTGGACCGTCGAGATCAACTACCTGGGCAACAGCGACGGTTCGATGACGGTGTCGCTGTCGGAGGGCGACGAGGTCAAGGTGCCGGTGCGGCCAGGCCTCAACCGGGTCTACGTCCGGCTCCCGGGTGCCGGTGACGCGATCACCGTCAGCGCCAACACCGCTGCGTTGTCGGTGTGCGTGGCCTCCGGGCCCGTCGGATTCGTGGCGCCGGTATAGCAGACTGCCAAGCATGGCCGCCGTGAGCGGATCCGTTTCGCCGAACTGCTGGCCGGGCTGAGCGCCGACCAGTGGGCGGCGGCGAGCCTGTGCTCCGAATGGTCGGTGCGTGACGTGGCCGCACACACCGTCGGCTATCTCGGGCAGAGCGTGCCGGGCCTGATCCGCAACATGATCCGCGACCGCGGCGACGTCGACCGGCTCAACGCCCGGATGCTGCCCGCCGTCGCGGCGTTGACGCCCGCCGAACTGGTCGAGTTGATGGGCCGAGACAGCACGCCCACCGGCGCCGCGGGGCTCTACGGCGGACGGGTCGCGTTGATCGAGTGCGTAATCCACCAGCAGGACATCCGCCGTCCCCTCGGGCTGGACTTCGACGTGCCGGAGGATTCACTGCGGGTGTCACTGGACTACGCCCGGATCAGCCCTGTCATCGGCGGGACACGCCGCACCCGCGGCCTTCGCCTGGTCGCGACGGACATGGATTGGTCGGCCGGGACGGGGCCGGAGGTCTGCGGGACGGCCGAGGCGCTGCTACTGGCGATGACCGGACGCGCGGACGCGGTCCGCGCGGAGCTGAGCGGTGAGGGCATTCCGCACCTGCGCTGAAGCATCGGGTGGACTTGCAGTGTTCCAATGCAAGTGATCGGTCACCACCGTTCCCTCAACGCCATCGGCGTCCGTCAGGGCCAAGTTCTCCTGATTCCATGTGCAGAGACGGCAAAGCACGCCGCCCCGGCAACACGCGTCCTTGTGTAGATCTGGCGCTGGGCCGCATGAAAGCGTGCGACCATTTCGTCGATCCGTAGCTGCTGATTGTCGAGGTAGAACATGGGGGCATTGAACTCGATTAGCGGTCTGCGCTCGGCTTCAGTCCCCCGAATCCGTCCATCCTTGTGCAGTGGGAACCAGCCGCGGACAAGGCCATACCGCATCCACTCCTCGTCAGGGATATCTTGGGCGTCATTCGCGAAGTGATCGACAACTCTATGGATCCGCCATCCCCGCTCGGTCAGCCCCGCAGCGACTCGCTTGCCGAGGCTTCGATCCAGGAAGAACTCAGGCGGCTCGTTTGAGTCCAACGCGGCATATCTCTTCGGCCTCCGGAATACTCAATCCGTATTCATCAGCCACAACGGTCAGAGGCTCACCGGCGGCCCACAGGTCGATCACCGCTCGGATCGGTACCTTATTTCGTTCGATGACGGGTTGTCCCCAAGCGAATTTCGGATCCACAACCACACTCGCATCGTCACCGAAACCACGCAGTTTCAAGCGCGCCGCGTATTCGCCCTTGTCGTCCCAGGTGATGTAACGAAGGTAGTCCCCAACGACGTCACGGATGAGGATTTGATGATCACCGACGCGAGCAAACTCGTCGTCCGCGTGGTGGATGAATATGTCGATACCGTCCGTGGCGATTCTCTTGCTAGCGAGCGCGAAATCGGTGCCGAATGTCTCACGGACATCGGCTACGGTGTCGGAGATCTGGCGCTTGGTGAAGCCAAGTTCGTTTCGCAGAGCCCGCAGCACGAAGGCTTCGACCAAAGCGGCGAACGGAACCGATGCTGCACCCCTCCGGCCGATCTCGACATGATGCACAAGCGGAGCGTCGCCGCGCGATCCGTCATGAAGCCACTGGTACACCGTGGAGCGAGGAATCTGCAGATAAACAGACACTTCCCGCGGTGTGAACAACGGGTCCTTAAAGATGTCCACTGCCATCGTCGGACCTCCACCTCCCCCAGGCAAATGTCACCGCCCCGCCTCAAAGTATGCATCAGGGGTCTCACAGCCCGACCATGGAACATGCTCGGGCCGCCGTACGGTATGGCCCAACGCTGCACCGAGGATGTGCTGTGATCACAGCCTGCCGGAATTGCTGCCGGAAAGGCATCCGGACGCCGAACGAGGGATTCGGACTGGTGCGGTTGAGATGTCGGGCCTGAGAAACTGTGGAGCCGCCTGGGGGAATCGAACCCCCGACCTATTCATTACGAGTGAATCGCTCTACCGACTGAGCTAAGGCGGCGCTGTCGGGCGGCACGAGTCTACGGTAGGGGCCGCCGCGGACCCAAGTTGAACCCCCGGTCGCTGTGCTCCTGCGCGCCGAACCTCAGCTGCGCAGCGCCTGCCCGACAGTGCCGACCATGGCGTCGACCGCGAACTTCGGCTTGACGTTGACCGCCAGCGCCTCACGGCACTCCAATACAGCTTCGATGCAGCGCAGCAGCTTCTCCGGCGACGCGTGCGCGGCCATCGCGGCCACCTTCTCCGCCATGTCGGGGTGGTTGGCCACCACATCGGTGGCACCCGACGACACCAGCAGCGCATCCCGGAAATAGGTCGCAAGGTCGATCAGTGCTCGGTCCAGCGCGTCGCGCGACGCCCGGGTGTGCCGGGATTTCTGCCGCTTCTCAAGCTCCTTGAGCGCGCCCGCGGCACCGCGCATCGTGCCCGCGGTGCCCTTGCCCGTCCCGCCGGCGCCCAACGCGGTGCGCAGCTCCTCGGCCTCGACCTCGTTGCGGTCCTCGGTCAACGCCTTCGCCTCGGCCTCGGCGGTGGCCACCAGCTCCTCGGCGGCCGCATAGGCCCGCGACGGGGTCGCCGCGTCGCGGGCGAGCCCCAGTGCACGTTGCCGCCGCTCCCGCGCCCGCTCATCGGTGGCCAGCCTGCGGGCCCGTCCGACGTGGCCGCCGCTGACCGCCGCCGCCCATTCCGCGTCCTTCTCGGGCAGCCCGTCGGAATCGATCAGCACCCGGGCGATCGCGTCCACCGGCGGGGTGACCAGCGCGACATGGCGGCAGCGCGACCGCAACGTGATCGCGATGTCTTCGGGGTCCACCGACGGCGCACACAGCAGGAACACCGTCGACGGCGGTGGTTCCTCGACCACCTTCAGCAGCGCGTTGGCCGCCCCCTCGGTCAGCCGGTCGGCATCCTCGATCACCACGATCTGCCAGCGCCCGGTCCCGGGCCGCCGCGACGCGATCTGCACGATCGCGCGCATCGCGTCGACCCCGATGGACAGCCCTTCGGGGATGATCCGGCGCACATCGGCGTGCGTACCCGCCATCGTCGTCGCACAGGCCCGGCACTCGCCACAGCCCGGTGTCCCGTCCGACGTGCACTGCAGCGCCGCGGCGAAGCACAGCGCCGCGATCGACCGTCCCGACCCGGGTGGACCCGTGATGAGCCACGCGTGCGTCATCGTCCCGGTCACACCCGACACATCCAGCCCGCTGGTGTGAGGGGAATCACCGCGCGCCGCCCGGGCAGCGGCGGTCAACTCCGTCTCAACAGCGTCCTGACCCACCAGTCGCGAGAAAACACCGGTCATCGCCGATAACAGTAGTGCTGCGAACCGACACGTCCGTCCCAGACGCCCCTTCCGCGTCCGCCCGGCCCGATACGGTAAACGAATGGCCGCGGAACCGATCGAGGTCGGACGAATCAGTGCATTCGTCCGCTGGGTCGCGCGCACCCCGTGGCCGGTGTTCACGCTGGGGATGCTGCAGGCCGACATCATCGGCGCGCTGCTGGTACTGGGTTTCCTCCGGTTCGGGCTCCCGCCCGAGGACCGCATCCAGCTGCAGGACCTGCCCGCCTACAACCTGGCCATCTTCCTGGGCTACCTGTTCATCTCGTTCACGGTGGCGTCGTATGTGACGCTGCGCATGCTGATCCCGGTGATGCGCTGGCAGCGCCGCGAAATGCTGCTCGGCGACCGCGACCCGGCCGAAACCGAGGTCGCCCGCATGCGGGCGCTGAAGATGCCCTTCTACCGGTCCCTGATCAGCGCGACGAACTGGTTGCTCGGGTCGGTGGTGTTCATCGTCGCCAGCTGGCCGGTGGCCAGCAAGTCCGCACCGGTGGTGGCGGTCGCGACGGCCCTGGGCGCCACCGCGACCGCGATCATCGGCTATCTGCAGTCCGAGCGGGTCCTGCGGCCGGTGGCGGTGGCCGCCCTGCGCGGCGGTGTTCCGGAGAACTTCCGGGCGCCCGGCGTCATCCTGCGCCAGGTGCTGAGCTGGGTGCTGTCCACCGGCGTGCCGGTCCTGGCCATCCTGTTGGCGCTGATCGCCAGCAAGCTCGAGGTGCTGACCGCACCGGCGGACCGGCTGATCACCACGATCCTGCTGCTGTCGATCGTCGCGCTGGTGATCGGGCTGTCCAGCACCGTGCTGGTCGCCATGTCCATCGCCGACCCGCTTCGCCAGCTCCGGTGGGCGCTCGGCGAGGTGCAACGGGGCAACTACAACGCCCACATGCAGATCTACGACGCCAGCGAGCTGGGCCTGCTGCAGGCCGGCTTCAACGACATGGTGCGTGACCTGGCCGAACGGCAGCGGCTGCGCGACCTGTTCGGCCGCTACGTCGGCGAGGACGTCGCGCGCCGGGCGCTGGAGCGGGGCACCGAACTCGGCGGCCAGGAACGCGACGTCGCGGTGCTGTTCGTCGACCTGGTGGGCTCGACCCATCTGGCCGCCACCAGGCCCGCGGCCGAGGTGGTGAACCTGCTCAACGAGTTCTTCCGCGTAGTCGTCGACACCGTCAACCGGCACGGTGGGTTCGTCAACAAGTTCCAGGGCGATGCGGCGCTGGCGATCTTCGGCGCCCCGATCGAGCATCCGGACGCCTCCGGGGCGGCGCTGGCGGCCTCCAGGGAACTGCACGACGAGCTGATCAGGGTGCTCGGCGAAACCGACTTCGGGATCGGCGTCTCCGCGGGCAGGGCGATCGCCGGCCACATCGGCGCCCAGGCCCGCTTCGAGTACACGGTGATCGGCGACCCGGTCAACGAGGCCGCCCGACTGACCGAGCTGGCCAAGCTCGAACCCGGCCATGTGCTGGCGTCGGCGATCGCAGTCGCCGACGCCCTCGACGCCGAGGCACTGTGCTGGGACGTCGGCGAAATCGTCGAGCTGCGCGGACGCACGGCCCCGACCCAGCTGGCCCGTCCCGTCAACCTGGTCTCCCCCGACGACGTCAGTCAGGAAGTCGCCAGCGACCGGCGCTAGGGTCAGGCCTTCTTCGCGGCCTTCTTGGCAGCGGTCTTCTTCGCGGGCGTCTTCTTGGCAGGCGCCTTCTTGACGGCCTTCTTCTTGACCGGACCCCGGGCGCGGCGGTCGGCCAGCAGCTCGGACGCCCGCGCGTCGGTGATCGACAGCACGTCGTCGCCCTTGCGCAGGCTGGCGTTGGTCTCACCGTCGGTGACGTAGGGCCCGAACCGGCCGTCCTTGATCACCATCGGCTTCTCCGACACCGGGTCGACGCCGAGCTCGCGCAGCGGCGGGGTCGCCGCCCCCTGCCGACCGCGACGCTTCGGCTCGGCGTAGATCTTCAACGCCTCCTCGAGGGTGATGTCGAACATCTGCTCCTCGGTGGCAAGAGACCGGGAGTCGGTGCCGCGCTTGAGATATGGGCCGTACCGGCCGTTCTGCGCGGTGATCTCCTCACCGCTGGCCGGATCGACGCCGACCACCCGCGGCAGCGACAGCAGCCGAAGCGCGTCCTCCAGCGTGACGGTCTCCAGATCCATCGAGCGAAGCAGCGAACCGGTACGCGGCTTCGGCCCGGTCGGCTTCTTGCCCTTCTTCGCCGTGGCGCCCGCTTCGCCCTCGTCGGGCGGTTCAGGAAGCACCTCGGTGACATACGGGCCGTAACGGCCGTCCTTGGCGACGATCTCGTGCCCGGTCGCCGGGTCGACACCCAGCGAACGGCCCTCTTGCGGTGTGGCGAAGAGCTTTTCGGCCAGCTCAAGGGTCAGCTCGTCAGGCGTCAGCTCGTCCTTGAGGTTGGCCCGCTGCGGTTTGAGCTCACCGGGGTTGTCCGGATCGGCCACCATGCGCTCGAGATAGGCACCGTTGCGTCCGACGCGCACGTTGACCGCGCGGCCTTCGGCATCGTCGAAGAGCTTGATGGAGTTGACTTCTCGCGCGTCGATCTCTTCGAGGTTGCCACCGACGAGCTTCTTGAGCCCGCCCGAGCGGGCGATCGAACCGTCCGCGCCGTGCTCGCCACCGAAGTAGAAGTTGTTGAGCCAGTTGGTGCGTCGCTCGTGCCCTGCTGCGATCTCGTCGAGCTCGTCCTCCATCGCGGCGGTGAAGTCGTAGTCGACCAGACGCCCGAAGTGCTGCTCGAGCAGACCGATGACGGCGAACGCCACCCACGACGGAACCAGCGCGCTGCCCTTCTTGTGGACGTAACCGCGGTCCTGGATGGTCTTGATGATCGAGCTGTACGTCGACGGCCGGCCGATGCCGAGATCCTCCAGCGCCTTGATCAGAGAGGCCTCGGTGTAGCGCGCGGGCGGCGAGGTGGTGTGGCCGTCGGCGGTCAGCCCCTTGGCGTCCACCCGCTGACCCTGGGTGAGGTTGGGCAGCCTGCTCTCGGCGTCGTCGGCCTCGCCGCCGGCCAGGTCGTCGATGCTCTCGACGTAGGCCTTCAGGAAGCCAGGGAACGTGATGGTGCGGCCGCTGGCGTTGAACACCACCTGGACGTCGGACGCGGTACCTCCGCCCAATGTCGTCGCCGGGGCGGCTCCGGCGATCCGCAGGCTCAGCGTGGTGCCGCGGGCATCGGCCATCTGCGAGGCGACGGTGCGCTGCCAGATCAGCTCGTAGAGGCGGAACTCGTCGGTGTCGAGCTGGCTGTGCAGCTGACCGGGGGTCTGGAACACGTCACCGGCGGGGCGGATCGCCTCGTGCGCCTCCTGCGCGTTCTTGACCTTGCGGGTGTACTGGCGCGGCGTCGGGTGGACGTATTCCTCGCCGTAGAGCTGACGGGCCTGATTGCGGGCGGCGTCAATGGCCGACTGCGACAGCGTGGTCGAGTCGGTACGCATGTAGGTGATGTAGCCGTTCTCGTAGAGCCGCTGCGCGATGCTCATCGTGCGCTCCGACGTGAACCGCAGCTTGCGGCCCGCCTCCTGTTGCAGCGTCGACGTCATGAACGGCGCGTACGGGCGGCGCGTGTACGGCTTCTGCTCGACCGACGAGACCGCCAGCTGCGCGCCCCGCAGACCGGTGGCCAAGGCGTTGGCGGCGGCCTCGTCGAGGACGAGCACCTCGTCGGGCTTGCGGACCGCGCCGAGGGAGTCGAAGTCGCGGCCGGTGGCCACGCGGCGCCCGTCGACCGTGTTGAGCTTTGCGACGAAGGTGGGCGGGCTGGCCTGCGCGTCGGAGACGCTGGCGTCCAGCTCGGCGGTGACGTCCCAGTACCCGGCGCTGCGGAACGCCATCCGCTCGCGTTCGCGCTGCACGATGATGCGGGTGGCCACGGACTGGACCCGGCCCGCCGACAGCTTCGGCGCGACCTTCTTCCACAGCACGGGGCTGACCTCGTAGCCGTAGAGACGGTCGAGGATGCGTCGGGTCTCCTGCGCGTCGACCAGGTCGTTGTCCAGGTCGCGCGGGTCTTCGGCGGCCGCGCGGATCGCGGGCTCGGTGATCTCGTGGAACACCATCCGCTTGACCGGGATGCGCGGTTTCAGCGTCTCCAGCAGGTGCCAGGCGATGGCCTCGCCCTCGCGGTCACCGTCGGTGGCCAGATAGAGCTCGTCGACGTTCTTGAGCTTGTCCTTCAGGTCGGCGACGGTGCTCTTCTTGTCCGGGCTGATGATGTAGAGCGGCTCGAAGTTGTGCTCGACGTTGACGCCCAGGCGGGCCCACGGCTCGGATTTGTACTTCGCCGGGACGTCGGCGGCGTTGCGCGGCAGGTCCCGAATGTGCCCGCGTGAGGACTCGACGATGTAGTTGGACCCCAGGTAACCTGCGATCTTGCGCGCCTTGGTCGGCGACTCGACGATGACGAGTCTCCGCACCGACGAGCCATTCCCCCTGCGCGGCTCGGCGCCGTTCTTACCGCTGCCGCGTTCCTCGTCAGCCACCTTTGTCCAGCTCCCACTTCTTCAATTGCCTGCGGAGTGCATTTACTCATGCGAGCCGCTTCGGCAAGTGACAATTTCGCACCCCCGGCCTGCCGACGCAAACCGTCCCTCCCCCGTCGGGGCGCCGCTGCCAGGCTAGATCTGCGGCCACTGCGTCAACGCAGCGGCATCGTCCGGAGGTTCCCCCACGTTCTCTACCAGCCGCAACAGTCGTCGTCGTCCGCTGATTCGCAGCGCCGGACGGGAGCCTCTTGTGCCGATCAGAGTCGGTGCGATCCCGACTCTCATCATTGCCGACGCGAGCGCCGAATGCGTGTCGGGAGCGTGCGGATCGAGCCCGAGCAGGTAGCGGTCGTCTTCCGGCCTGCCGGCCGCCAGCGTCCAGGCGCGCAATTCGCGCGGCCCGGGCAGCCACTGCGGGGGGACCGTCTTGACCGCCCCCCTGGTCCACTCGGTGGCGATGGCGACCAGCCGGGTGTCCACTGCGGTACGGACGAGGGGGCTGTCCTCGTCGGTGCGGGAGATCTCCGCGGCCAGACCCGCGTCCTCGATCATCTCGGCCAGCCCCTCGGCGCGCCACACCTGGTCGACCACGACCGACAACCGCGCGGCCTGATCCCGGGCGCCGCCGACGAGCACCACCTGTCCGGCGGCAGCCAGGATCCCCGTCAGGTCGGCGATCGTCGGGGGCACCGACTCCGCCGAGAAGAAGGACAGCTGGCTCACACCCCAGACACTAGGCCAGCGCGAGCCGGCAGACCGGCCACCGGGCCGGTCGGCCGTGTGCGCCCTATAAGAGAACACCCCCGCGTCGTCCGTGGTGGACAGCGCGGGGGCGTCTTGAGGTCTTTGGTGGTCTCAGATGGCGCGAACGCCGGTGGCCTGGGGACCCTTGGGGCTCTGGCCGACCTCGAACTCGACCTTCTGGTTCTCTTCAAGGGTGCGGAAGCCGGAACCCTGAATCTCCGTGTAGTGGACAAAGACGTCAGCGGAGCCGTCCTCGGGGGCGATGAAGCCGAAGCCCTTCTCCGCGTTGAACCACTTCACAGTTCCCTGTGGCATCTTTCGTACTTTCCTTCTCTATATTTCACCGGGTGCGGTCCGCCGTCTTTCGGCAGACCGGGCCCGTTCCGACCGCCATACCTTCGTGGAGTGCTCGGAACTCGACCCGACCTACAACCCTCGCAGGAACCGCGATCGCAACGTCGTTCCTGCGAGTGCTGATACACGAACACAGAAGCTGCGACCGTCGTTAGTCAATCACGTTCAGCGCTGCTGCGACAGTCTCGCGGCGATTGCGTAGTGAACAATTCACATAGGACATGACCGGGAGGGTCCGACGTGACAGATCCGGGGCCGGATTTCGGCCGCGAGCTGCTCGCCTGCGCGGTCGACGGAACCGCCGCAGGCGAGTATCCGCTGCGCCATGTCGCCGATCTCCCACCGCGGCGGGCCAGGGCGCAGGCGTGGCCGCACTGGGCGGACCCAGATGTGGTGCGGGCGTTCCATGATCGCGGTGTCGAGGCGCTGTGGTCACACCAACTGGCCGCGGCCGAGCTGGCCCGCGACGGTCGGCATGTGGTGCTGAGCACCGGTACCGCCTCGGGCAAGTCGTTGGCCTATCAGCTACCGATATTGACGGCATTGAAGGAGAACCCGCGATCGCGGGCGCTGTATCTGTCTCCCACCAAGGCGCTCGGACACGATCAGTTGCGCGCGGCGGCTGCGCTCACCGCCGCCGTGCCCGGCCTCGCCGACGTCGCGCCGACGCCCTACGACGGCGACAGCCC
This sequence comes from Mycolicibacterium austroafricanum, assembly GCF_000612725.1. Lineage (GTDB taxonomy): Bacteria > Actinomycetota > Actinomycetes > Mycobacteriales > Mycobacteriaceae > Mycobacterium > Mycobacterium austroafricanum. The sequence continues at coordinate 114,435 of NZ_HG964457.1, read as the reverse complement.
TACCGAGGTGCGCCGTTTCGCCCGGGAGCGGTCCCGGTGGATCTTCTCCAACCCCGACATGATCCACCTGTCGATGCTGCGCAACCACGCCCGCTGGGCGGTCTTTCTGCGCCACCTGCAGTACCTCGTCATCGACGAATGCCATTACTACCGCGGCATTTTCGGGTCCAACGTGGCGATGGTGCTGCGGCGGCTGCTGCGGCTGTGCGCACGGTATTCCGCTACGGGCGCCGACTTTTCGGGCCCCACCGTCATCTTCGCCAGCGCCACCACTGCGCAGCCCGCCGCGACCGCCTCCGAGCTGATAGGGCAGACGGTGGCCGAGGTGACCGAGGACGGATCCCCTCAGGGGGCACGCACGGTGGCGCTGTGGGAGCCGGCACTGATCGCCGACCTCGTCGGCGAGAACGGCGCCCCCGTGCGACGTTCGGCCGGCGCCGAGGCCTCACGGGTGATGGCCGATCTGATCGCCGAGGGGGCACGCACGTTGACGTTCGTCCGATCCCGCCGAGGCGCCGAGCTGGCGGCGCTGGGCGCCCGGGCCCGGCTGGCCGACACCGCACCGGAATTGGCCCAGCAGGTGGCCTCCTACCGGGCCGGCTATCTCGCCGAGGACCGCCGCGCACTGGAACGCGCACTGGCCGAAGGCGAACTGCGCGGCGTGGCCACCACCAACGCCCTGGAACTCGGGATGGACATCGCGGGTCTGGATGCCGTTGTGCTGGCCGGGTTCCCGGGTACGGTCGCGTCGTTCTGGCAACAGGCCGGGCGCGCGGGACGGCGCGGCCAGGGTGCGCTGATCGTGTTGATCGCGCGGGACGACCCGTTGGACACCTACCTGGTGCACCACCCTGCGGCGCTGCTCGACAAGCCGATCGAGCGGGTGGTCATCGACCCCGCCAACCCGTACGTTCTCGGACCCCAGTTGCTTTGCGCAGCAACCGAGTTGCCGCTGACCGACGCCGAGGTGCGGATGTGGGGCGCCGAGCCGGTGGCCGAATCCCTGGTCGACGACGGTCTTCTGCGCCGGCGGCCGAGCGGCTTCTTCCCCGCGCCCGGGCTCGATCCGCACCCCGCGGTGGACATCCGGGGATCCACCGGTGGACAGATCGCGATCCTGGAGGCGGGAACGGGCCGGATGCTGGGCAGCGCGGGCGCAGGCCAGGCGCCCGCGTCGGTGCACCCGGGCGCGGTGTATCTGCACCAGGGTGAGAGTTACGTGGTCGACTCCCTCGATTTCGAGGACGCGGTCGCGTTCGTGCACGCCGAGGATCCGGGCTACACCACCTTCGCCAGGGAACTGACCGACATCAACGTCACCGGCGCCGGCGAGCGCGCCGGATACGGCCCGGTCACGGTGGGCCTGGTCCCGGTGTCGGTCAGCAACACCGTGACCGGCTATCTGCGCCGCCGGATGGACGGCGAGGTGATCGACTTCGTCGAGCTCGACATGCCGACACGGAGCCTGGAGACGATGGCGGTGATGTGCACCATCACGCCGGAAGCGTTGCAGGACAACGGCATCGACCCGCTGCGGTTACCCGGTTCGCTGCACGCCGCCGAGCACGCCGCCATCGGCCTGCTGCCGCTGATGGCCAGCTGCGACCGCGGCGACATCGGCGGGGTGTCCACCGCGGTCGGGCCCGTGGACGGCCTGCCGACGATCTTCGTCTATGACGGCTACCCCGGCGGTGCCGGGTTCGCCGCACGCGGGTTCCGCACCATGGACCGTTGGTGGGAGGCCACCGCCTCCGCGATCGAAGCCTGCGAGTGCCCGTCGGGGTGCCCGTCGTGTGTGCAGTCACCCAAGTGCGGCAACGGCAACGACCCGCTGGACAAGGACGGCGCCATCCTGGTGTTGCGGATGGTGGTGCGGCTTCTCACGGGACGGACGGACTGAACCCGCCGGACGGCGACAGGCGCCTCGGTAGGATCACCGGCATGACCCACGACTGGTTGCTCGTGGAAACACTGGGCACCGAGCCCGTCGTGGTCGCACATGGCGCTTACACCAAGAACCTCGTCCCCGTGGCGACCTACCTGCGCCGCAGTCCGCACCTGATGGCCATCCAGACCGCGATCGGCGAGACGGTCCGCGGTGGCGGCGGCCTGAGCAGCATCACCCCGAAGAACGACCGGGTGATCCGCACCGAGGTGGTGCAGATGTCCGACGGCCGGATTCACGGCGTCCAGGTCTGGGTCGGCGCTGGTGGGCCCGCTGTTGTGGGACCTCACGGCGGGAACGGCCACCGACACCACCGAGTCGCTGCGGGTGGGTGGATGGGATCCGGCGAACCAGTCCACACACGGGCGCGCCTTCGCCGATGATCTGCCGCGCCGCGATCTGAACCCGAACGAGGCCGAGGTGCTCAGCATGGTGATCAAGCCCGAGGCGGGCGTGACGCTGTGCAACACCTGGGACGTCACGGACTACCGCGGCCAGCCCATCACGGTCGGGTTCGTGGCCCGGTCACTGCCGGAGGCGTTGGAGGACGGCGGCGAACGGTTGATCTGCCGCGCCATGAACTGGCGCAGCGTCCGCGAGGGCGCGAGCCTCCAGCACGACCTGCTGGGCCAGCGGATCGTCGACGGCCTGCGCCAGCCCGGCGTGTACCGGGCGTTGGTGGATCCACGGAACTGGACGTTGCTCAAGTGGCTCGACGAGCCGGTGCCGTTCCTCGACCGGCACGCCAACAGGGAGAGCGAACAGGCTATCCACCCGCAGGACATGCACGTGATGTCGGCGATGGCCGATCAGTTCGCGACCGGTGTCGCCAGTGGGGTGCTGAGGCTGGTCGGGCACAACGGTGGCTGGACTCCGGTGCATGTGACGGTCAACCGGGTGAAACTCGGCAAGGGTGTGTACGCCGGGCTCGCGTCACTGCGGAAGCCCACGCCCGCCGAGCTCACCGCCGCGGGCCTCGACTGCGCGCCGGAGAGCACGGGACGAAGACCGAAAGCACTGTCCCGCAAGGACAAAGCGAGCCGGGCCTAGCCTTCGCGCAGTCAGTCCTTCTTTTCGCCTTTACCTTTTCCGTTGCCTCTGCCGTTGCCGCGCGGCCCTTTGTCGTCCCGACCCTGCTGCGGCTCGGGCTGCTGGGTCGCCGCGGTGACCGCCGGCGCGGGGCTCGGTGGCGGGGTCGTGATCGGCGGCGGCGGTGGCGTGGTCGGTGACGGAGCCGAGGTGCTGGTGCTGACGGGTTCCGGTCGCGGCGCAGACGAGGAGAACGGATCCATCGCCAACGCCAGCGCGGAGATGACGAACGCCGTCATCACCGCCGCAGCACCGACCACGTACCGGCGCGCACGCGTCGCCGGCCGCCGCGGAGCCGGGGCGGGGTACGCCGCCGACGGAGGCAGCGGCGCAGCGAGCACCTTGGTCAACGGACGTGGTTCCGCCGCGGTGGACAGGGCGGTGACGTCGCCGGCGAGCGCGGCGCGCATCTGCGCGGCGCTGCCGAAACGCCGGCGGGGGTCGCGGCTCATGGCGCGGTCGATGACCGCGGCCAGCACGGGGTCGGCGCCGCCGGTCAGCCCGGCCAACGCGGGCGGCGGCGCGTCAACGATGGCCCGGACCAGCGCCACCGGACTCTCCTGCGGGAAGGCCCGGCGCGCCAGCAGCGCCTCGTAACCCATGACCCCGACGGCATAGAGATCGTCGGCCACCGACGCGGGCGCCCCGGAAACCCGCTCCGGGCTCATGTAGCACAGGGTGCCGACGATCTGGCCGGTCATCGTGTGGGCGGCGCCGCCGCTCTTGGCGATGCCGAAGTCCGCGACCTGCATGCGATCGCCGGTGGCCGACAGCAGGATATTGCCCGGCTTGATGTCACGGTGTACCACCCCGGCCGTGTGGGCGACGTCCAGCGCGGCCAGCACGTCGTCGAGCATCGCCCTGACCTGGGCCGGGGCCATCGGTCCCTGGGCGATGAGGTCGGCGAGCGTTCGGCCGGGCAGCCGCTCCATCACGATGAAGGGCCGGCCGTCGTGCTCCCCGAAGTCGTGGACCGCGACGATGTTGGGGTGCGACAGCGCCGCCGCCGAGCGGGCCTCGTCGCAGAACCTGGCCCTGGCATCGGCGTCGGCGTTGAAGTTGGGATGCAGGAGCTTGACGGCCACCGGCCTGTCCAGCCGGATGTCCCAGCCGTCACGGACCTCAGCCATTCCTCCGCAGCCGAGCAGGCCCCGGAGCTCGTAGCGGCCGACAAGAGTCTCACGGCCAGTCATACAGGCGGCGTATCCCTCCTTGCGCAGACGTAAACCAGGTGCCTTGCGCAGGCGTAAACCAGGTGGGCTGCGGGGCGCAGGTCTATCGCGGTCATTGTCGCGCGGAGCGCCGCGGTGCGCTAACCAGCGGGGGTCGCCGGGCCCGCGCGGGCGAGCGCCGACGCAGGCCCGAGGCCGGTGCCGCCGGTGCCCACCGTGACCTCGATACGCACCACCACGTCGAGGTGGTCGATCGCGCATTCGGTCAGCCTCGCTCCCATGGCGTGGGCCACGTGCTCGGCGCGTCCGCAGGCCGCCGTGTGCCCGGCCGGCACCCCGGCAGCGGCGCTCAATGCCGCGAGGTCGGCGGCCGCCTGCGCGCGGTGCCGCGCCGTCACCGCCGCGCCGAGAATCGCCCCGCCGGAAGTGACCGCGAGCATGCTGAGCACCATCAGTGCCGCGGCCACGGTGGCCGAGCCACGCTCGTCAGCCCACCGGCTCGACGGCGGACACCCCCTCGGCTGCGATGACGATTCCCGGCAGCACCGCCGATCCCGCCGTGACCCGGGCGACGACGAAGTCGCCGTCGCGCCGCACTGCGACGACGGCCCGCGCCGGAGCGATCTGCCGTGCCACCCGGGTGGCCGAGGCGTCGTCGCCGCGCGCCGCCAACCGGGCGGCCTCCCTTGCGGCGTCGATGCAGCGCACCTGCATGGACACCGCCGTGAGCCCGGCCACGCAGACGACGAGGACGGCCACCAATGCCACGATCGCGAAAGCCGCTTCCGCGGTGGCGATTCCGGACTCGCCACTCAGACGTTGGTGTTCAGCGCCCGGCTGATGATGTTGGTCAGCGCGGTGACGATCGAGTCGCCGGTGACGACGGTGTACAGGATCGCGCCGAAGGCGGCGGCGGCGATCGTTCCGATTGCGTACTCGACCGTCGACATGCCGTCGTCGGCGACCGCCAGGACCAACAAGCGGGTCCGGATGTCCCGAAGATGTTCTCTCATCTGCTTCTCCTTCACTCGTCGTCACAGCAATCCCGATTGCAGGACCTCGCCGGCCAGTCCGGCGACAACCGGGACGATGCCCACACACAGAAACGCGGGCAGATAACACACGCCCAGCGGAGCGGCCATCAGCACCGAGGCGCGCTCCGCCCGGGCGCTCGCCGCGTCGACCGCCTCGCCGCGCAACTGGACCGCCAGGTCCTCGACGCCCTGGGCCAACGCGGTCCCCGACGAGGCGGACCGGCGCGCCATCCGCAGGAAGGCGTCCACGTACCGGTCCGTCGCCCCATCGGGATTCGCCCACGCCCGGTTGGGATCGGCGCCGAGCGCGACAAGGTCGGCGGCGCGGCGCAGCAGCATCGCCAGCCCCGCCGGCGCCGACTCCGCCACCGCGGCCGCCGCGGACGCCACCGGCATGCCGGATCGCAGACACGCCGCGAGCACGTCGAGACTGGCAGCCACCGCGAGGATGTCGTCGGTCACCGGATGGCGGCGCGTATCGCGCACCGACTGCAGGTCCTGCCGCCGTATCCGGGTTGCCGACACATTCGGCACCGCGAGTGCCGCCGCGGCCAGAAGCATCGCCGCCCAGGTCATGTCAGGACTCCCGTGGTGATTCGATCGGACCACAGCAAGCCGCAGCAGACGAACACCGTTCCGGTCACCAGCAGCCATCCACCGAACCCGCCGGAGAACAGAAAACTCAGCGGCTCCGCGCCGATCGCATGCCCGAGCAGCACGCCCAGCACCGGAAGGCCCGCCAGTATCGCCGCGGTGGCGCGCGCCCCGGCCAGCCCGGCCTCCACGCGGCCACGGAACCGCTCCCGTTCGGCGATATCACGCTGCGCCGCCAGCATCAGCGTGGCGATCGCCAGCCCCTGCGCCTGGGCGAGATGCCAGCAGACAGCCAGCCTGTCCCAGTGTCCGGGCAACAGGGACCGGCGCCCCTGCGCACGCAGGCCGGCGGCGACGTCTGCACCCAGCAGCGCCCGGGCCGCGACCGCACCCAGCGCGCCGGCGATCCGTGCGTCCGATTCCTGGGCGGCGGTGTTCATCGCGGCGACCGGGTGGGCTCCGACCCGGAGCTCACCGATCAGCACGTCGAGCGCTCCCTGCAGGGCAGCCGCCTCGGTGACGCGGTTCCGTCGACGCCTGGCGGCGCGGCTGCGCACCGAAAGCGTCGCCATCAGCAGCGCGGCGGCCAGTACGGCGGCGGGCGACAACAGCAGCGCCGTGACGGCACACAGAAGCGCCCCGCACACCGGTACTGGCAGGCGTAGCCGCCGGCTCGGCGGCGCCGACAGCACCCGCCGCCACCGTGACCCGGCCGGAGCGACCAGCACCGCGGCGGCCAACGCCAGCGCCGCGGCCGTCACGGCCTGCCCCTGGCACGCATCAGGTCGTGCAGGGCGTCGGCGCCGGGACCGTAACCGCTCTCGCAGTGCCAGCACGTCGACACCCGCACGCTCCCGTCGGAGCTGCGCCGCAGCAGTCCGACCTCACTGAGCCGTCGCCGTCCGGCGCGATCACGCGCCACGTGCAACACCACCTGGATCGCTGCCGCGAGTTGGCTGTGCAGCGCTGCACGGTCGAGGCCGCCGAGCGCGGCGAGCGCCTCGAAACGTGCCGGCACCTCGGCGGGGTTGTTCGCATGCACGGTCCCCGCGCCACCGTCATGACCGGTGTTCAGCGCGGTGAGCAGGTCCACCACCTCGGCGCCGCGCACCTCACCGATCACGATGCGGTCGGGTCGCATCCGCAGCGCCTGCCGGACGAGGTCACGCACGGTCACTTCGCCCGCGCCTTCGACGTTCGCGCAGCGTGCGACGAGCTTGACCAGATGCGGATGATCCGGCGCGAGTTCGGCGGCGTCCTCCACACAGACGATGCGCTCGTCCTCGGGCACCGCGGCGAGCAACGCCGCCAGCAAGGTGGTCTTGCCGGCGCCCGTCCCACCGGACACGACGAAGGCCAGCCGGGCGGAGATCACGTCGCGCAGGATGCCCGCGGCGTCCGGCTCGATCGCGCCCGCGCCGATCAGTGCGTCGAGGTCCTGGTTGGCCGGCCGCAGCACCCGCAGCGACAGGCATGTCCCGCCTGCGGCGACCGGCGGCAGCACGGCGTGCAGTCGGACGCTGAGCGGTCCGCCGGGCTGACCGGCGCCGAAGCCGCTGAGATTCCCGTCGACCCACGGTTGAGCCTCGTCGAGGCGGCGTCCCGCGGTCAACGCCAAGCGCTGCGCGAGGCGCCGGACGGCGGCGTCGTCAGCGAAGCGCACGGAGGTCCGCCGCAAGCCGTTGCCGTCGTCGACCCAGACCGCGTCGGGTGCCGTGACAAGCACATCCGTGACGCCGGGGCCCGACAACAGCGGATCGAGAATGCCCGCTCCGATCAACTCGGTCTGTAGTTCGCGCAGGTTGGTCAGCACTTCTGCGTCTCCCAGCACGCCGCCGGACTCGGCCCGGATGGCGGCGGCCACCACGCTCGGTCGCAGCGGTGAGGACTGCATCGCGAGTCGTTCCCGAACCCGATCGATCAGCGGCGCGCTCACGCCACGGCCTCCGCGGCCGCTTCGAGTTGCGGACTCTGACTGAGCACGGCCAACACCTCGCGCGCGGCCCTGGCCAGCGGTGAATGCGGCCGCACCCGAAGGCCTCCCCGCTCGAGAAGCGTGTCGATGCCGGGTTGCGGTCGCATCGAAGCGAGCACCGGCAGACCGACGATCCGCGCGACGTCGACCGATCGCAGACCTCCGGGAGAGGGGCCGCGCACGACGACACCGGCGTTCGGGTTTCCCCCGGCCACCCACTGGGCGGTGGCCGCGGCGGCAGCGCACGACCGCACGTCGGCCGGAGTGACCAGCACCACCAGATCCGCAGAGGCCACGGCCGTTTCGGACGCGGGGGTGGGGCGCCGGGCCACGTCACAGACCACGGTCACACCGCCGCGGCTCCCCGCGTCGATCACCGCACCGAGCGCAGCGGCGTCGATGTCGTTGCTGGAATGTGTCCCAGACAACGCGCGGCTACCGGAAAGCACGTACACGCCGTGCCGCGTCGGCAGGGCGTCGCGCAACGCGGAAAAGCCCACCCGCCCGCCTGCCAGCGAAAGATCGGGCCACCGCAATCCCGGCTCCGTCTCACTGCCGAGCACCAGATCGAGACCACCACCCCACGGATCCCCGTCGATGAGCAGAGCCTCGGTGGCCACCTTCGCCACCGCGGTCGCGAAGACGGACGCGCCGCCTCCACCCCTGCCGGCAAGCACGGCCACCACCGGCCCGCGAAGGCCGGTGTGGCGGGCCGCTTCCGTCGCGTCGGCGAGCTCGGCCATCAGTTCGTGATCGCCGCTGGGCAACGTCACGACCTGTTGCGCGCCAACGGCGACGGCGGCTTCCCACTCGTCGGGTCCGGGCGCGTCGCCACTGATCAGGAGCACGCGGGGGCGGCGCGGTAACCCACGCGCGGCGCATCTCTGCGCGGCGGCGGTGTCCAGCAGAACGGCCGACGCACCCGTCCACACCCGATGACTGGAGGGATCAGTAGCGCGGACGATCCGCACGCCGGCCGCGGCGACGACCCGGTCGATGTCAGCGCTCAGGGCCCGGTCGTCGACCAGAGCCAGGATTGCCTCGGTGGCGGTCATGAACCCAAGCCTGAGGCCTCACCACGACCGTCAACAGGGTGGTGTCGGCAATCTGTGGATCAACTCGGCTCTGTGGACAACCGTCCCGGGGATTCGGCGAAAACAGCGTTCCGCAACTTTCTGGGAACTGGCTGATCTATCCGCCGGGCGAAACACCCCAGAAAAGGGACGACCCCCGCCAGGGGGGGAGGAGGCGGAGGTCGTCGTGTATCAGCCCCGGGGGGTCGGGCTGATGCACACCCGGCATAAGCCGAGTAATGCCCACTATACACACGCCAGACAGGGCCAGCGCAAGTATCGAAATGGGAACAACTTCGCCGAGGACCAGGAAAGATGCAGTCGCAGACAGGTGTCGTGAACTGCCAATTTGTACAATCTGAGGCTGTCTGTCACGCAGCACACGCCTATGCTGACGATGTGACTTCACCCGACCCGGCGGTCGGGGGTAGCCAGACGCCCCCCGCGCCGACTCCGCCGGACCGCCCGATACGTACCGCAGCCTTCTTCGATCTCGACAAAACCGTGCTCGCGAAATCGAGCACATTAGCTTTCAGCAAACCGTTCTACAGCCAAGGGCTTATCAATAGGCGCGCCGTTCTGAAGTCGAGCTATGCACAATTCCTGTTTCTGATGTCGGGAGCCGACCACGACCAGATGGATCGGATGCGCACCTACATCACCAACATGTGCACCGGATGGGACGTCGAACAGATCAAGGCCATCGTCGGGGAGACGCTGCACGACATCGTCGACCCGCTGGTGTTCGCCGAGGCCGCGGAACTCATCGCCGACCACAAGCTCTGCGGCCGCGACGTCGTCGTGGTGTCCGCCTCCGGGGAGGAGATCGTCGCGCCGATCGCCCGCGCACTCGGCGCCACCCACGCGATGGCCACGCGCATGGTGGTCGAGGACGGCAAGTACACCGGCGACATCGCCTTCTACTGCTACGGCGAAGGCAAAGCGGAAGCCATTCTGGCGCTTGCCGACCGCGAGGGTTACGCCCTCGAGCATTGCTACGCCTACTCCGACTCGATCACCGACCTGCCGATGCTCGCGACGGTAGGGCATCCGACCGTGGTCAATCCCGACCGGACGTTGCGCAAGGAGGCCGCCGCGCGAGGCTGGCCGGTCCGCACGTTCTCCAAGCCGGTATCACTGCGCGACCGCTTGCCGGCCCCGTCCGGAGCCGCCGTCGCGACCACCGCCGCGGTCGGGGTGAGCGCGCTGGCAGCGGGGGCGCTGACGTACTCGCTGCTGCGCCGGTTCGCGTTCTGACACAAGCTACCTGCCGGTAGCTACCGCGCTTGCTGGCCGGTCCGCGTAACGATCCGGGATCGCGGGCCTATTGGCCCTTGATGTGACCGCGGTCACGGAGTACAAAGGAACCACGGAAGCCGGGTGAGGCCAAGGCCGAGCCGGAAGAGAAGGCTCGATCTCCCGATCTCGGCTCCTAGCACGGGTCCCGGAACCCACGCGGAGCACATACCGCGAAGAAGGTAATAGGTTTGCGGGCCTGCGTAATTGCGGATATCGGACGACCACGACGACCCCTTGGGTGGGGTTGCAGTCGTAACGGTTCGCAGGGACGCCGAGGCCACCCACGCAACCCAACCGGCACGCCTGGTAACCGGTGACCCGTGCTAGCGGGCGGTGAGCCGATGTGGTCGCAGGACCACTTCGGGTCGCCGCCCGCTTCGTTTGCTGGAGGGAGTCACCGGGCTCCGGGCCGCCGGGATGTCAGGACGACGCGCCCTGCGCGATCGAGAGCGCTTCCCTTGCTCCCGCGTGCAGCGCTTCGCTGCTGAGCACCAGCCATGCCGCCAGGCCGTCGGGCGTCCCTGACGCGAACCCCCGCGCCGCAGCCCGGTAGTCGCCGGACCGCCGCATCCAGTGCACCTCGGGAACGCCGAGCCCGTGCGGATCCAGGCCACTGGCGATCGTGATGAGGCGCGACACCGCGCGCGCCACGACGCCGTCGGCTGTGCCGAACGGCGCCAGCGTCAGCAGCTCGCCGTGTGCGACCGCGGCCAGCACGGGCGCGGGCACCCGGGTCCCTCCGGTTACGAGGTCGGCCAGCAGCTCCAACCGCCGTCCCACTCCCTCGTCTCGCCGCGGCCGCCCCAGTGTGTCACCGTCGGCCAGATCGGCGGCAGCCAACGCGTGTAGCCGGGCGATCGCCTGCAGCGGCGCCCGCCGCCACACGCCGACCAGCGCGCCTTCCCCGCCTTCGAGCGCCTCGGCCACCCGCAGTGCGCCGGCCAGAACCGGGTCGCGGTCATCGACGTTCGCGAATTGCAGGGGCCCGCCGTCGAGCACCGACGATGCGCGCGCCGCGCGCAGCGACGCCTCGGCAGCCGACTTCGGCCACCCGCGCAGATTGGCACGATGACGATGCGCCCTGCCCAGGGCCTCACGCGCTTCCTCGCCGGCCTCGGCCACCCCGGGTAGCGTCGTCAGCGGGGCCAACGGGTCATCGGGGGTCACGCCCGGACACGGTAGTCGACCGCTCGGGCGAAGCGCAGGAGGCACCGATGAGCGCTCGCGCGAAGAGCAGAGGGCACCGATGAGCGCTCCCGCCGCGACGCTCGTCGCGCCGCAACCACCGCCCGCAGTGCTGAATGTGAGCCGCCAACGTCAATGCAACGTTTGGTGACTACCCTCACAACCATGACCGAGACGCAACTGGACGCCATCGCGTCCTACCCTCCGCCTCCCGAGTTCACCGAGTCGGCCAATGCGACTGCGGAGCTCTACGACGAGGCCGAAGCCGACCGGCTCGCGTTCTGGGCCAAGCAGGCCAACCGGCTGAGCTGGCAGACACCGTTCACCGAGGTGCTCGACTGGTCGGATGCTCCGTTCGCCAAGTGGTTCGTCGGCGGCAAGCTCAACGTCGCCTACAACTGCGTCGACCGCCACGTCGAGGCCGGCAACGGGGACCGCGTCGCCATCCACTGGGAGGGCGAGCCCGTCGGCGACGCGCGCGACATCACGTATGCGCAGCTCAAAGACGAGGTCTGCCAAGCCGCGAACGCGTTCGCCGAGCTCGGCCTGAAGGCCGGTGACCGGGTGGCCATCTACATGCCGATGGTGCCCGAGGCGATCATCGCGATGCTGGCGTGCGCGCGGCTGGGCGCCATGCACAGCGTTGTGTTCGCCGGGTTCTCGGCCAGTGCGCTCAAGGCCCGTATCGAGGATGCGCAGACCAAGCTCGTCGTCACCACCGACGGTCAGTACCGTCGTGGTTCCGCGGTCGCGTTGAAGACCGCGGTCGACGAGGCCATCGAAAGTCTCGGTGACGACAATCCGGTCGAGCACGTCGTCGTGGTGCGCCGGACCGGCATCGACATCGCGTGGACCCAGGGCCGCGACGTGTTGTGGGAAGAGGTCGTTCCGAAGGCCTCGACCGAACACACACCGGAGGCGTTCGACTCCGAGCACCCGTTGTTCCTGCTGTACACCTCGGGGACCACCGGCAAACCCAAGGGCATCATGCACACCTCGGGCGGCTACCTGACCCAGGCGTCCTACACGCACTACAACGTGTTCGACATCAAGCCCGAAACAGACGTCTACTGGTGCACGGCCGACATCGGCTGGGTCACCGGGCACACCTACATCGTCTACGGGCCGCTGTCCAACGGCGCCACCCAGGTGGTCTACGAGGGCACACCGGCCTCACCCGACGAGCACCGACACTTCCAGGTGATCGAAAAGTACGGCGTGACAATCTATTACACCGCGCCGACGCTGGTCCGTACCTTCATGAAGTGGGGCCGCCAACTGCCCGCGGAGCACGATCTGTCGAGTCTGCGTCTGCTCGGTTCGGTCGGCGAACCGATCAACCCCGAGGCGTGGCGGTGGTACCGGCTGGCGTTCGGCGGGGACAACACCCCGGTGGTGGACACCTGGTGGCAGACCGAGACGGGCGGGATCATGATCTCCCCGTTGCCCGGTGTGACCCACTGCAAGCCCGGCTCGGCGATGCGTGCGCTGCCCGGCATCTCGGCCAAGATCGTCGACGACGACGGCAACGAGCTCGAGCCCTCCCCCGATTACGGCGAACACGTCACCGGTTATCTGGTCCTCGACAAGCCGTGGCCGGCCATGCTGCGCGGCATCTGGGGTGACGAGGAGCGGTTCAGGGAGACCTACTGGTCCCGGTTCGCCGAGAAGGGCTGGTACTTCGCCGGCGACGGCGCTCGGTACGGCACCGACGGCGAGATCTGGGTGCTCGGCCGCATCGACGACGTCATGAACATCTCCGGGCACCGCATCTCGACTGCCGAGGTGGAGTCCGCGCTCGTCGGTCACTCCGGCGTCGCCGAGGCGGCGGTCGTCGGCGCCAGCGACGAGCACACCGGTCAGGCGATCTGCGCCTTCGTCATCCTCAAGTCCAGCGCCCACGGTGGTGAGGCCAACATGGTCGACGAGCTGCGCGCCGAGGTGGCCCGCGAGATCTCGCCGATCGCCAAGCCCCGCGAGATCCATGTGGTGCCCGAGCTGCCGAAGACCCGCAGCGGCAAGATCATGCGGCGCCTGCTGCGTGACGTGGCCGAGGGCCGCGAACTCGGGGACACCTCGACGCTGCTCGACCCCAGCGTGTTCGAGGCGATCCGGGCCAGCAAGTAGGTGGGTGCCGCACCCGGCGGTCCCCTCGACGCCGGGCTACAGCCCTTCCTGGGAACCATCACCGTCGACTCCAGCCGCGCCGCCGTACTGGCCGACTGGTGGTCGGCGGTCCTCGGCGGGACGGTGGACGGTTTCGAGGACTATCACGTCTGGGTGGTGCGCTCGCCGCGCCTGCGCGGTATCAACCTCGCCTTTCAGCAGGTCGAGACGCCCACTCCGGGCAAGAACCGCATCCATCTCGACCTCGGCGCCGTCGACCCGCACGCCACCGCCGCGGCACTGGTGCAACGCGGCGCCTCCGTCGTCGCCGAGCAGGTTGCCGGCGGCGTCACCTGGCTCGTGCTGGCGGACATCGACGGGAACGTGTTCTGCGTGAGCGACACGGGCCCGTTCACGCCTGCCTGACTCAGTACGTCGCGCCGACCGGCACGAAGCCGCTGCCCGGCCTGCCCTTGGCGGTGATGTCGGCCAACTGGGTGTTGAACGACATCGTCACCGCGGGAGTGTGCAGCGGGATGAACTTGACGACGCACGTCGGGAGGTCTTCGGAGAACGCGCCGTGGAGCATGCCGACCAGTCGGTTGTTGACGGTGACGGGGCCACCCGAGTCGCCCGGCCCCCCGCATACCTGGTTGAGGATGGTGCCGGGCTCCTGGCCCGGTCCCCAGGTGACGCCGCAGGAGTAGCCGGTGGAGCGGCCGAGCTTGCAGGCGACGTCACCGAATCGCGGATCCGGGCCCAGCCCGTCGATGCGGAAACCGTTGACGGTGTTGACGGGCGTGACCCTGGCGGGGTCGAACTTGATCACGGCGTAGTCGAGGACGTCGTTGCCCGCGACCATCGTCCCGACGGGGCCCGTGTTCTCGGCGCCCTCGGCCGCGACGACGGCGCCGGGACCGCCGCAGTGCGCGGAGGTGAAGCCGATCAGGCTGCCCTGGTTGTCGGTGCCGATGGCGGTCAGCGTGCACAGTGTCTCGCCGTTGACGACGAGCCCTGAGCCGCCGCCCAGGGGTACCGGTGTGGCGGCGTGGGCGGGCACGATCGCGAGCGTGAGCAGGGCGGTCAGAGCCAGGATCGCCGCGCGGACCGGCACAGAGCGGCCGCTAATCCTCAAGACGTCACTCCCCAATCCCAAAGCCCGACCCGCCTTACCAAGGAACCCGGGCAGTCTATCCTCGGCCGGAATCGTTTCGTGGGACGCCACGTGGCAACATGAACGCGACCGAGAAGAGTGGCCGGAAGGAAGCCAGGCGTGAGCGATCGCAGAAACGGCGTGCCCAACACCGTGACGTCGATACCGCTGGTGGACCCTCACGCTCCGAAGCCCGATCCGTCGATCGGCGATCTGGTCAAGGATGCGACCGCTCAGGTCTCGACGCTGGTGCGGGCCGAGGTGGAGCTGGCCAAGGCCGAGATCACCCGCGACGTCAAGAAGGGCCTGACCGGAAGTGTCTTCTTCATCGGGGCGCTGGTCGTGCTGTTCTACTCGACGTTCTTTTTCTTCTTCTTCCTCGCCGAACTGCTCGACAACTGGCTGTGGAAGTGGGCGTCCTATCTGATCGTGTTCGGGATCATGGTCGTGCTCACCGGGTTGCTGGCGCTGTTCGGGTATCTGAAGGTGCGCCGGATCCGGGGCCCGCAGAAGACCATCGAGACGGTCAGGGAGATCCCCGAGGCGTTCACACCCGGCCCGGACAAGAGGTCCGTCGCAACCACAAACGGCGATCAGGCACCGCCCAAAGACCCGTCAGGCTGGTAATGGTCCGACCCGATCCGTCGGTTGTGCGCATCGGCGGGCCGTGGCGCCATCTGGATGTGCACGCGAACGGGATTCGCTTCCACGTTGTCGAGGCCGAACGGCAGGCCGGTGCCGACGATCGATCGAAACCCCTGACGGACCGGCCCCTGGTCATCCTGCTGCACGGGTTCGGGTCGTTCTGGTGGTCGTGGCGTCATCAGTTGGCCGGCCTGACGGGCGCCCGCGTGGTGGCCGTCGACCTGCGCGGGTACGGCGGCAGCGACAAGCCACCGCGCGGATACGACGGCTGGACGCTGGCCGGTGACGCTGCTGGTCTGGTGCGCGCATTGGGCCACAACACCGCCACGCTGGTGGGTCACGCCGACGGCGGCCTGGTCTGCTGGGCCACCTCGGTGCTGCACCCGAGGGTCGTGCAGGCGATCGCTGTCGTCAGCTCCCCTCACCCTGCGGCGTTGCGGGCCTCGGCGCTGACCCGCCGCGATCAGGGCCAGGCGCTGTTGCCGTCGCTGCTGCGGTATCAGGTGCCGATACGGCCCGAGCGCCTGCTGACCCGCGACGACGGCGCCGAGCTGGAGCGGTTGGTGCGCAGTCGTTCCAGTGCGAAATGGCAAGCCGGCGAAGACTTCTCGGAATCAATCCGGCACATGCGCCGCGCCATCCAGATCCCGTCGGCGGCCCACTGCGCCCTGGAGTACCAACGCTGGGCGGTGCGCAGCCAGCTGCGTGCCGAGGGTCGCCGGTTCATGAGCTCGATGAAGCGGCCGTTGGGGGTTCCGGTGCTGCATCTGCGCGGCGAGCAGGACCCGTATGTGCTGGCCGACCCGGTGTACCGGACGCAACGCTACGCACCGCACGGCCGGTACGTCTCGATCGAAGGCGCCGGGCATTTCAGCCACGAGGAGGCACCCGCGGCGGTCAACGAACAGCTTCGGCGCTTCCTGAACCAGGTGTACGGCTAGCCGGCGCTGATGCAGGTTCCGGTCGCGACACGTTCGACGTTGCCCACCTTGGCCATCTGCCTGGCCACCTCGTCCGCGGTGAGCACGAACCCGGTGTCGACGTCGTCGACGGCGGCGCCGAACACCACGCCGAGCACCCGGCCCTGCCGGTTGATCATCGGCCCGCCCGAATTGCCTTGTTTCACCGTGCCTCTGATGGTGTAGACCTCGCGGGTGACGGTGGTGGAGCGGTAGATGTCGGGCCCGTTGAGCTCGATGACCTCCCGCACCCGTGCCGGGGTGGCGGTGAACTCGCCGCCGCCCGGGTAGCCCATCACGATGCCGTCGGTCCCCGGCTGCGCTTCCGCGTCGACGAACTGCAGCGGGGCGGACGGCAGGTTGGGCACGTCGAGAATCGAGATGTCGGCGTTCGGGTCGTAGGACACCACACCCGCGTCGTAGGTCTGGCCGTCGACCTCGACGGTGACGCTGTCGGAGCCGGCGACCACGTGCGCGTTGGACATCACCCGGTTGGGTGCGACGACGAAACCGGTGCCCTCCAGCACCTTCTGGCAGCTCTGCGCGACCCCGCGGACCTTGACCACGCTCGACCGCGTCGTGTTGACCACCGGCGAAGTCGCCAGCGAGGGGTCCGGCGGGTCGATCTCGGCGACCGGGGTCGGGCCGAAGGGTTTGAGTACGTCGTGCAGTCCTGCTGTCTCCCACAGCGCCGAGAGCCGGTTCGGCACCGATCGCAGCCAGCTGGGCGCGACCGAGTCGACCTCGGCGATGACCTTCGAACCCTGGACCGCGGCGGCCAGATTGGGTTGCGGCGAGGACACCAGCGCCGTGCCGAGCAGCCATGCCGCGGTCAGCACGAGCACGAGTTGAAGCGCCACACCGACCACGGAATCCGCGACGCGCAGCCCGGGGCTGCGGATGGCTCCGCGCACCGCCCGGCCGAGCACCACCCCGGCGATCTCACCGATCACGACCAGCGCGAGGATCAGGAACAACGTGACGAACAGCTTGGTGCGGGGGCCGCTGATGTGGCTCACCACGTGCGGAGCCAGCAGGATCCCCGCCGCGGCGCCGAGCGCCACCCCCACCAGAGCCAGCAGGGAACCCGGCGCCCCCGATCGCCAGCCGGAAATGGCGGCGATGAGTGCCAACGCCAGGATGCTGATATCAAGCCACTGTGACGAGTTCATCGTTGCGCATCACCGTAGCTGCCCTCGGCGTCCAGCAACGCCATTGCCTCGTCGAGTTCGTACACTTTGTCGCTTTCCCACGGCACCGCCCAGCCCGCGACGTCCAGCATCGCCGCGATCACCTGGCCGGTGAAGCCCCACACCATCATCTGGTTGAGCAGGAACGCCGGGCCTGCCGCGCGGCGGGTGTTCTGGCGGCGGTACACCATGATCCGGTTTTCGGGATTGATGAACGCGCGCACCGGAACGCGGGCGACCAGGGCGGTCTCGGACTCGTCGACCACGGCGACCGGACCGGGATCCGGTGAGTACGCCAGCACGGGCACGACGTGGAAACCCGACGGCGGGATGAACATCTTCTCCAGCGTGGCCAGCGGCTGCAGCCGGCCGGCCTCGATTCCCGTCTCCTCGGCGGCTTCCCGCAGCGCGGTGTGGACCGGGCTCTGATCCCCCGGGTCTGCGGCGCCGCCGGGAAAGGCGGCCTGCCCGGCGTGATGGCGCAGCGTCGACGCCCGCACCGTCACCAACAGGTCGGCGTCGTCGGGCAGTGTGCCGCGCGAACCCTCCTGAGGACCGGAGAACAGCACGAGCACCGCGGCATCGCGGCGGGCGCCGGTCACCGCCGCCGTCGCGTTGGCGGCCGTCAGCGCGGCAAGCACCTCGGCGGGTACGCGGCGACGGTAGGCGTCCTTGACGGCGCCGGGTCGGTCGACGAGCGGGGCCAGCCAGGGCGGCGCGGCGGAAGGAGTCAGCTCGCCTTCTCGGCTGTCCCAGCTCACGCGGCTCCAATCTTCGGGTCAACCGCTGCGGCGATTTCATCGGCGGTCGCGAACGACCGAGGCAGGATCTCGGCAACGCTACCGTCCGCGCGAAGCACGACCGTGGCCGGCATCACGTTGGGTACCTGCAGCGCTGCGGCGATGGTCCTGCGACCGTCCTGCAACGTGGGCAGGTGCACGCCCAGTTCGGTCAGGCGCAGCAACGCCGCGCTCTCGTTCTCGTCCTGGTGCACCGTCAGCACCGTCACCGCCGACCCGACGCGCCGCTGGTACTCGGCCATCGCAGGCAGTTCGTCGGCGCACGGGCCGCACCAGTAGGCCCACAGGTTCAGCACGACGGGCCGGCCGGCCACCGCCTCGGCGACGTCGACGCGGGACCCGTCGCCGACGCATTCGAGCTCGATGCCGCGCAGCGTCTCGGGGCCGGGACCCGCGTCTCCACCGGTGGGGCAGGGTTCCAGCGCCGCGCGGGCGCGCAGACCTGCGAGCGCCTCGGGGGTGTCGGCGTCGCGCCGGTCCCGCGCGGAGATGGCGTCGCGTTGGGTCCGGGGCTGGGATTCGTCGGCGTCGAGTTCCGCCCACAGCGCGGCACCGAGCGCGACGACGATCACCAACGCCACGATGCTCCAGCGGGCCGACGCGCTCAGGGACAAGACCGGATGCCTACAGTCCGGCCAGCGCCAGCAGGTGCTCGGTCTCGGGGCCCTTGACCAGCGGGGCGGCAATCAGCGGGTCGGTGGGGCCTGCGCCGTAGGAAGGGCAGTCCTTGGCGAGCACGCACACACCGCAGGCCGGTTTGCGGGCGTGGCACACGCGCCGGCCGTGGAAGATCACCCGGTGGCTGAGCAAGGTCCACTCGCTGCGCTCGATGAGCTCGCCGACGATGTGCTCGACCTTGACCGGGTCTTCTTCAGCGGTCCAGCGCCAGCGGCGCACGAGCCTGCCGAAGTGGGTGTCGACCGTGATCCCCGGGATGTCGAAGGCGTTGCCCAGGATGACGTTGGCGGTCTTGCGCCCGACCCCGGGCAGCGTGACGAGCTCGTCGAGCGTTCTGGGCACCTGCCCGTCGAAACGCTCCTCCAGCGCCTGACCCAACCCGATCAGCGAGTTGGCCTTGTTGCGGTAGAAGCCGGTGGGCCGGATCAGCTCTTCGAGCTCGGTGCGGTCGGCCGTCGCATAGTCCCGCGCGGTCCGGTACTTCTTGAACAGCGCGGGGGTGGTGAGGTTGACGCGCTTGTCGGTGCTCTGCGCGGACAGGATGGTGGCCACCGTCAGCTCGAGCGGGTCGGTGAAGTCCAATTCGCAGTACACGTGCGGAAACGCCTGGGCCAGAGTGCGGTTCATCCGGCGGGCGCGACGGACCAGACCCAGGTGGGTCTCCTCGTCCCATTTGCGGCCCGACTTCCTGGGAGACGCACCGCGGGCCGGTTTCACGGTCACCAGGCCAGCGTACTGACGACCTCCGACGCGCCCGGCGGTGGTCAGGTCCTTAACGTGGACTTTTCGTGATCCCGTCGAGACCTTCGGCGTGTTTACTTCACGGTTGTGTCGTGGTTGCTCGTGGCGCTGATTCCGGGGTTGCTCATGCTGGCGACCTTCGGTTTGGAGCGCGTGGAATCGGGGTTGGGCCGCGACACGGTCACGCCGTCCGATGTCGACGAGTTTCTTGAGCAAGCCAGGGCCGGCGGCGCCCCTACCCCCGCTCGGGACGGGTCCGATCGCGCACCGCACGCCGTGGACCGACGCCCCGGCAAGCGGGACGCACCGCACGCCTCGCTCGTCACCACCATCACCGCCCAGGGTTTGCCGACCCGCGAGTACCTCCATCAGCTCTCGAATACCGAGTTTCGGCAGACCCGACATGCCGATCGTGTGTAGCGTGGGCAGGTCACATAGGGGCATGCCTCTAGACTGATGTCACGATCTTCCGAGGTCGGCTAGCGCATTTTTTTGATCATCGAACGCACAAAGGGGCAACGTGGACGAGATCCTGGCCAGGGCCGGAATCTTCCAGGGTGTGGAACCGAGCGCCGTTTCCGCGCTGACCAAGCAGTTGCAGCCCGTCGACTTCCCGCGCGGGCACACCGTGTTCGCCGAGGGTGAGCCCGGCGACCGCCTGTACATCATCATCTCCGGCAAGGTGAAGATCGGCCGGCGTTCGCCAGATGGTCGCGAGAACCTGCTGACGATCATGGGTCCGTCGGACATGTTCGGCGAGCTGTCGATCTTCGACCCGGGCCCCCGTACCTCGAGTGCCACCACGATCACCGAGGTGCGCGCGGTGTCGATGGACCGTGAAGCGCTGCGGGCGTGGATCGCCGACCGTCCCGAGATCGCCGAGCAGTTGCTGCGCGTGCTGGCCCGCCGCCTGCGCCGCACCAACAACAACCTCGCCGACCTGATCTTCACCGACGTGCCCGGCCGGGTCGCCAAGCAGCTGCTGCAGTTGGCGCAGCGCTTCGGCACGCAGGAGGGCGGCGCGCTGCGCGTCACGCACGATCTGACGCAGGAGGAGATCGCCCAGCTGGTCGGCGCGTCCCGCGAGACCGTCAACAAGGCGCTCGCCGACTTCGCTCACCGCGGCTGGATCCGCCTGGAGGGCAAGAGCGTGTTGATCAGCGACTCCGAGCGGCTGGCCCGCCGAGCGCGGTAACTACTTCGCCGAAATTGCATTCCGGCAGCGAAAGTTCGAGTGGCCGCCTGTTGGAACGCAATTTCGTCGGGTGTCAGCGGCGTAGATGGTCCAGCTGCGCCTGGACCGACGATTCGGCTGCGTCCCAGAGCTTTTCGTCGACGTCGGTGTACACGTGCTCGACCACCTGCCGGGCGGTGGCGTCCTCACCGAGCTCGCGTAACGCCGCACGAACCTGCTCGAGCCGTTCCTCCCGGTGCGTCAGGTAGTCCTGGCTGACGACGACCACGTCGTCGAGCTCGGGGCCGTGCCCGGGCAGCACCCGGCGGTGTCCGAGCCCGTGCAGTCGGCGCAGCGATTCCAGGTAGTCGCCGAGGTCGCCGTCCTCGCTGTCGATGACGGTGGTGCCGCGTCCCAGGATCGTGTCCGCGGTCAGCACGGCATCGCCGACGAGGAAGGACATCGAGTCCGCGGTGTGGCCGGGGGTGGCCATCACGGTGATCTTCAGGCCGGCGGCATCGATCACCTCACCGTCGGTCAGCGTGCCGCCGAGGCCACGCTGGAATCCGCTGCCCACCGAGCGCACCACCGCGCCGGTGAGATCGACGATCCGGTCGATGCCCCCGGTGTGGTCGGCGTGCCGATGACTGATGAGCACCAGCGGGATCGGGCCGAGGGCGGCGAGCCGCTCGATGTGCTCGTCTCTGTCGTCCGGGCCGGGGTCGACGACGACCATCTCGTCGCTGCCCGGCCCGCGCAGCACCCAGGTGTTGGTGCCGTCGAGCGTCATCAACCCCGGGTTCTCGCACAGCAGCACCGACGCGGTGTCGGTCACCGGTCGCAGCAGGCCGTACGCGGGGTGCTCCACCTAGGAGACCTCTACGATCACTTCCACTTCCACCGGAGCGTTGCGCGGCAGCTCGGACACCCCGACCGCCGACCGCGCGTGCGCGCCGGCTTCGCCGAACACCTCACCGAACAGCTCCGAGGCGCCGTTGACGACGCCGGGCTGACCGTCGAATCCCGGTGCCGAGGCGACGAAGCCGACGACCTTGACGACCTTGACCACCGAGTCGATGCCGACCAGCGCATCGACGGCGGCCAGCGCGTTGAGCGCACACCGGCGGGCCAGGTGCTTCGCGTCCTCGGCGGACACCTCGGCGCCGACCTTGCCGGTCGCGGCCAGCTCACCGTTTGAGATCGGCAACTGGCCGGCGGTGTAGACCAGGTTGCCGGTGCGGACCGCGGGCACATACGCCGCCAGCGGCGCGACGACCTCGGGCAGCGCGATGCCGAGCTCGTCCAGCCGCTCCGACCAGCCGCTCACTTGGGCCGCTTGAGGTAGGCGACGTGCTGCTCACCCGTCGGGTTGGGCAGCACCGCGACCAGCTCCCAACCGTCCTCACCCCACTGATCCAGGATCTGTTTGGTGGCGTGCACCAGTAGTGGAATCGTCGCGTACTCCCAGCGGGTCCGTTCGCTCATGCGGCTGAGCTTATCCGTGATCGAACCCGCCTTGGCTAGCATGCATGGGTGGCTACCACGTCTTCTGCGTCTTCCGTGCCTGACGGCACCAAGCAGCTCGGCTGGCCCTCGCGCCTGACCAAGGCACGTCTGCACTTCGTCAGCGGCAAAGGCGGCACCGGCAAGTCGACGATCGCCGCGGCGCTGGCGCTGGCGCTGGCCGCGGGTGGCCGCAAGGTGCTGCTGGTCGAAGTCGAAGGGCGCCAAGGCATTGCGCAGCTCTTCGACGTCCCGCCGCTGCCCTACGAAGAGGTCAAGATCGCGACCGCCGAAGGCGGTGGCCAGGTCAACGCGCTGGCGATCGACACCGAGGCGGCGTTCCTCGAGTACCTGGACATGTTCTACAACCTCGGTTTGGCCGGGCGGGCGATGCGCCGGATCGGTGCCGTCGAGTTCGCGACGACGATCGCGCCGGGCCTGCGGGACGTGCTGCTGACCGGAAAGATCAAGGAGATCGTCACCCGGAACGAGAAAGACCAGCCGCGGGGCAAGGGCCACGTCTATGACGCGGTCGTCGTCGATTCGCCGCCCACCGGTCGCATCGCACGGTTCCTCGATGTCACCAAGGCGGTTTCGGATCTCGCCAAGGGCGGGCCGGTGCATTCCCAGGCCGACGGTGTGGTGAAGCTGCTGCACTCGGACCTGACCGCCATCCACCTCGTCACGCTGCTGGAGGCGCTGCCGATCCAGGAGACACTGGAGGCCATCGACGAGCTGCGCGAGATGGACCTGCCGATCGGCAGCGTCATCGTCAACCGCAACATCCCCGCCTACCTGGCGCCCGACGACCTGGCCAAGGCCGCCGAGGGCGTCATCGACGCCGACGCGATGCGCGCCGGACTGACGACCGCCGGAATCACGCTGTCCGACGACGATTTCGCCGGACTGCTCACCGAGACGATCCAGCACGCCACCCGTATCGCGGCACGCAATGAGAGCGCCGCGCAGCTCGTCGAGCTCGACGTGTCGCGGCTGGATCTCCCGACATTGCCCGACGGCGTCGACCTCGGGAGCCTCTACGAACTGGCCGAAGAGCTCGCCCACCAGGGCGTGCGGTGAGCGGAAGAGACACGATGAGCCACACCCCACCGACCCTCGACATGGCCTCGATCCTGCGGGACACCTCCAACCGGGTGGTGGTCTGCTGCGGTGCGGGCGGGGTCGGCAAGACCACCACCGCGGCCGCGATGGCGCTGCGCGCCGCCGAGTACGGCCGCACCGTGGTGGTGCTGACAATCGACCCGGCCAAGCGGCTGGCCCAGGCGTTGGGAATCCGGGATCTCGGCAATACGCCGCAGCGGGTGCCGCTGGCGCCGGAGGTGACCGGCGAGCTGCACGCGATGATGCTCGACATGCGTCGCACGTTCGACGAGATGGTGCTCCAGTACTCCGGGCCCGGTCGCGCGGATTCCATTCTGGACAACCAGTTCTACCAAACCGTGGCCACCTCGCTTGCCGGCACGCAGGAGTACATGGCCATGGAGAAGCTGGGACAGCTTCTGGCAGAAGACAAGTGGGACCTGATCGTGGTGGACACCCCACCGTCGCGCAACGCGCTGGACTTCCTCGACGCGCCGAAGCGGCTGGGCAGCTTCATGGACAGCAGGCTGTGGCGGATGCTGCTGGCGCCGGGGCGCGGCATCGGGCGGCTGGTCACCGGAGCGGTCGGGCTGGCGATGAAAGGGATGTCGACGATCCTCGGGTCGCAGATGCTCTCGGACGCAGCCGCTTTCGTCCAGTCCCTGGATGCGACGTTCGGCGGGTTCCGGGAGAAGGCTGATCGGACCTATGAGCTGCTCAAGCGGCGCGGCACGCAGTTCGTGGTGGTTTCGGCCGCCGAGCCCGATGCGCTGCGCGAGGCGGCGTTCTTCGTCGACCGGCTCTCCACCGAGCACATGCCGCTGGCGGGCCTGATCCTCAACCGCACCCATCCGACGCTGTGTGACCTGCACGCGGAGAAGGCGGCGGAAGCGGCCGAGGAACTGGAGCAGACCGACCCGGATTCGGTGGCCGTGGCGGCGTTGAAGATTCACGCCGACCGTGCGTCGACCGCCAAACGGGAGATCCGGCTGTTGTCACGCTTCACCGGCGCGAACCCGACGGTGGCGATCGTGGGTGTGCCGTCACTGCCGTTCGACGTTTCCGACCTCGACGCGCTGCGCGCGATCGCCGATCAGATCACCGGCGGGGCGGCCGCCGCGTAGCGGCTCGACTTAGCCGGCAGTGCGATGTTTGCGCTGCGCGGCAAAGAAGTCGGCCCAGGAAACAACTTCGGGGTGCTGCTTGAGCAGGGCGCGGCGCTGACGCTCGGTCATGCCTCCCCACACACCGAACTCCACGCGGTTGTCCAACGCATCGGCGCCGCACTCGGCGATCACGGGGCAGTGGCGGCAGATGACCGCGGCCTTGCGCTGGGCGGCGCCCCGCACGAACAGTTCGTCGGGATCCGTCTGGCGACACCGGGCCTGCGAAACCCAGGCAATACGGGCTTCTGCCTCGGCGCCGTGCAAAATGGACTGGTCAGATGGATCCACGGTGGTCTTGCGAGCCGCGGGCTTGATTGATGACACCAGCGATCCCCTATCGTTCTGGCCGCGCCCCGACAACGCAGACGACTGTTAACCCATGCGTCGATTGCTAGTGCGATCTACGCCACACTGCGAGTACTGGGTGTGACCTGCATCGCACTGTCAGCTCAACTTAGGTGGTCAGGGCTGGTTTGCGCAATACATCCGTGACCACTTTTTTGGGACGACCGTGCCGTCAGACGGGTACAGTGCCCGGCTTCAGGGCTCCTGTTCCTCGCGCAAGCGCTCGTCAGAACCGGTCCGTTCCTCGCGCAAGCGCTCGTCAGCGGCGTTTGACATGGCCTGTCATGACCGCGTCCGGCCTGCTCGAGGCACGGCCGCCGGAAAGTCGTCGCTAGTCTGTACCCATGCCGGAGCACCCCTCGGGCCCGCCGCCGCGCGCGGTCACGGTCATCAAGCTCGCCTGGTGCGTCCTACTCGCCAGTGTGGTGGCCGCCGGACTGATGTTCCCGGTCGTCGGCGGCTTCGGCCTGATGTCCAACCGCGCTTCCGACGTAGTCGCCAACGGCTCGGCCCAGCTGGTCGAGGGCGAGGTGCCGCAGGTGTCCACGATGACGGACGCCAAGGGCAACGTCATCGCGTGGCTGTACAACCAGCGGCGCTTCGAGGTGCCCAGCGATCAGATCGCCAACACGATGAAACTGGCGATCGTCTCGATCGAGGACAAGAGGTTTGCCGATCACAACGGTGTCGACTGGCAGGGCACACTGACGGGCCTGTCGGGATATCTGTCGGGCAACCTCGACACCCGCGGCGGATCCACGATCGAACAGCAGTATGTGAAGAACTACCAGCTGCTGGTGATCGCCCAGACCGACGCCGAGAAACGGGCGGCGATCGAGACGACCCCTGCGCGCAAGCTGCGCGAGATCCGGATGGCGTTGACGCTGGACAAGACGTTCACCAAACCGGAGATCCTGACGCGATATCTGAACCTGGTGTCCTTCGGCAACAACGCCTTCGGTGTGCAGGACGCCGCGCAGACCTACTTCGGGGTCAACGCCTCGGAGCTGAACTGGCAGCAGGCCGCGTTGCTGGCCGGCATGGTGCAGTCGACGAGCACGCTGAACCCCTACACCAACCCCGACGGTGCGCTGGCACGGCGAAACGTGGTGCTCGACACCATGATCGAGAACCTGCCGGAGCACGCCGACGAGCTGCGCACCGCCAAACAGCAGCCGCTCGGGATCCTGCCGCAACCCAAGGAACTGCCGAGGGGCTGCATCGCCGCAGGCGACCGCGCGTTCTTCTGCGATTACGCGCTGGACTACCTGGCCCGTGCCGGGATCAGCAAGGATCAGGTCGCCAAGGGCGGTTACCTCATCAAGACCACGCTGGAACCGGACGTGCAGGCATCGGTGAAGAACGCGATCAACGAGTTCGCGAGCCCTGATCTGCCCGGCGTCGCGAGCGTCATGAGCGTCATCCGGCCGGGTAAGGACTCCCATCCGGTGCTGGCGATGGCCAGCAACCGCACCTACGGCCTGAACCTGGATGCCGGGGAGACGATGCAGCCGCAGCCGTTCTCACTGGTGGGCAACGGCGCCGGGTCGGTGTTCAAGATCTTCACCACCGCGGCGGCCATGGAGATGGGGATGGGCATCAACGCCCAGCTCGACTCGCCGTCACGCTTCGAGGCCAAGGGCCTGGGCAGCGGCGGTGCGCGCGGGTGCCCGCCCGCGACGTGGTGTGTCCAGAACGCAGGCAACTACCGCGGCACCATGAACGTCACCGATGCGCTGGCGACGTCGCCGAACACCGCGTTCGCGAAGCTGATCGCCCAGGTCGGGGTGCAGCGCACCGTGGACATGGCGGTGAAGCTGGGGTTGCGGTCCTACGCACTGCCCGGCACCGCCCGCGACTACGACCCCGAGAGCAACGAGAGCCTCGCGGACTTCGTGAAGCGGCAGAACCTCGGATCGTTCACACTGGGCCCGATCGAGGTGAACGCCCTGGAGCTGTCCAACGTGGCGGCGACGCTGGCGTCGGGCGGCATGTGGTGTCCGCCCAACCCGATCGCCGAGGTGCGCGACCGGTACGGCGAGGCGGTGTCGGTGACGACCGAGACGTGCGAGCAGGTGGTCCCCGAAGGCCTGGCCAACACGCTGGCCGTCGCCATGAGCAAGGACGACACCGGTGCGGGCACCGCGGCCGGTGCAGCGGGCTCGACTGGCTGGTCCCTGCCGATGTCGGGCAAGACCGGCACCACCGAGTCCAACCGCTCGTCAGCGTTTCTGGGCTTCACCAATCAGTACGCCGCCGCCAGCTACATCTACGACGACTCGACGGCGCCGACGGAGCTGTGTTCGTTTCCGCTTCGGCAGTGCGGCTCGGGCAACCTGTTCGGCGGTAACGAGCCGGCCCGCACCTGGTTCACCGCGATGACGCCGATCGCCACCGCGTTCGGCGACGTCACGCTGCCTCCGACTGATCCGCGCTATGTCGACGGGGCACCAGGGTCGAAGGTGCCCAGTGTCGCGGGCATGAACCAGGACACCGCGCGGCAGCGGCTGCGCGAGGCCGGGTTCCAGGTCGCCGACCAGCCCACCCCGGTCAACAGCACGGCGCCGTACGGCGCCGTGGTGGGAACGTCGCCGACCGGTCAGACGGTGCCGGGGTCGATCATCACGATCCAGATCTCCAACGGCATCCCGCCCGCCCCTCCGCCACCGCCGCCCGGCGCCCCACCGGGCCTGCCACCCCCGCCGATCGGTCAGACCGTCATCCAGATCCCGGGTCTGCCGCCGATCACGGTGCCGGTCCTTGGGCCGCCTCCACCTCCACCCCCGCCTCCGGGCTGAGCCCGGAGGTTCGGTGGCAACCCGCGAGTAGCGATAGGCTGGGAGAATGCCTTCTGTGCCTTCTGGTTCACCGGGTTCGATACTCAAGGCCACCGCTGCCGCTTCCCTGGGCACGCTCGTCGCGGGTATCGGCTACGCGTCGCTGATCGAGCGCAACGCCTTCGTCGTGCGCGAGGCGACGATGCCGGTGCTCTCCCCGGGGTCCTCCCCGCTGAAGGTCCTGCACATCAGCGACCTGCACATGCGTCCCACGCAGCGGCGTAAGCAGGCCTGGGTGCGCGACCTGGCGCGCTGGCAACCCGATTTCGTGGTCAACACCGGCGACAACCTGGCGCACCCCAAGGCGGTGCCCTCGGTGGTGCAGGCGCTCGGTGATCTGCTTTCGGTTCCCGGCGTCTTCGTCTTCGGCAGCAACGACTATTTCGCCCCGCGCCTGAAGAACCCCGCCAACTACCTGACCAACCCCGGCCACCGGATCCACGGGGAGCCGTTGCCCTGGCAGGACCTGCGCGCGGCGTTCACCGAGCGCGGTTGGCTCGACATGACGCACACCCGCCGCGAGTTCGAGGTGGCCGGGCTGCACATCGCGGCGGCCGGTGTCGACGACCCGCACCTGAAGCGGGACCGCTACGAAACCATCGCAGGGCCGGCGAGCCCGACGGCCAACCTGACGCTGGGTTTGACCCACTCCCCCGAGCCGCGCGTGCTGGACCGGTTCGCCGCCGACGGCTACCAGCTGGTGATGGCGGGGCACACCCACGGCGGCCAGCTGTGCCTGCCGTTCTACGGAGCGATCGTCACCAACTGCGACCTGGACCGGTCCCGGGCAAAGGGCCCGTCCCGCTGGGGTGCGCGCACGCAGTTGCACGTGTCGGCGGGTCTCGGCACGTCGCCGTATGCTCCGCTGCGGTTCTGCTGCAGGCCGGAGGCGACGATGCTGACGCTGGTGGCGGCGCCGACCGGCGGTTCCGATCTGGGATCGCGGGCCGGACACTCGAGCCCGACCGTATCGGCGCGGTGAGCCCGTCGGGTCCGTGTCGTCAGTCGCGGGCATGGGTCGACAACGCGGTCCGGCTGATCGAGGCCGACGCGCACCGCAGCGCTGACACGCATCTGCTGCGCTATCCGCTGCCCGCGTGCTGGTCGGCCGATGTCGCGCTGTACCTGAAGGACGAGACCACCCACATCACCGGCAGCCTCAAGCACCGGCTGGCGCGGTCGCTGTTCCTCTATGCGCTGTGCAACGGGTGGATCGGCGAGGACACCACGGTGATCGAGGCGTCGTCGGGGTCGACGGCGGTGTCGGAAGCGTACTTCGCGGCCATGCTGGGGCTGCCGTTCATCGCGGTGATGCCGGCGTCGACGAGTTCGTCGAAGGTCGCGTTGATCGAATCCCAAGGCGGGCGTTGCCATTTCGTCGACGAGTCGGCGCAGGTGTACGACGAGGCGCAGCGGCTGGCCGAGGAGACCGGCGGGCACTACCTCGACCAGTTCACCAACGCCGAGCGGGCCACCGACTGGCGGGGAAACAACAACATCGCCGAGTCGATCTTCCAGCAGATGGGTCAGGAGACCCATCCGGTGCCGGAGTGGATCGTGGTGGGCGCCGGCACCGGCGGCACCAGCGCCACCATCGGCCGCTATCTGCGGTACCGGCGCCACCCCACCCGGCTGTGTGTGGTCGATCCGGAGAACTCCGCGTTCTACCCGTCGTATCAGAGCGGGGACCCCGACGTGGTGACCGCTGCGTCGTCGCGCATCGAGGGCATCGGGCGGCCGCGGGTGGAACCGTCGTTCATCCCGGGCGTGGTGGACCGCATGATCTCGGTGCCCGACAGCGGTTCGGTGGCCGCCGCGCACCACGTGAGCCGGGTCCTCGGGCGGCGGGTCGGGCCGTCCACGGGCACCAACATCTGGGGGGCGTTCGGGTTACTTGCGGAGATGGCCGCCCAGGGCTGCAGCGGGTCCGTGGTGACCCTGCTGGCCGACAGCGGCGACCGCTACGCGGACACCTACTTCTGCGACGAGTGGCTGACCAGCCACGGCATCGAACCGGCGGAATCGGCCGGCGTGCTGTCGGAGTTCGAGCGGTCCGGACGCTGGCCCTGATCGTCTGAACGACGGGTGAGCGGACCGTCGGAGGTCAGGAACAGCCACAGGGCCGCCAGCGCGAAGAAGCCCAGGTAGATCGATGCACCCAATCCGGTCATGTCTCGCCCCGTTTCGTCGGTCTGTGTCTGTCAGTGTGTACAACGCCACCGACAGTCCCGATCCATCCCTCGGTGTGTCGCGTCACAATTGGGCGTTTGGCTTCTTCGGTGCCCGGTGCGATACGCTGTCGTGGCTTCACGCGGGGTGTGGCGCAGCTTGGTAGCGTGCTTCGTTCGGGACGAAGAGGTCGTGGGTTCGAATCCCGCCACCCCGACTCGTGTGTTCGCAGTGAGAGGCCCTGACCGGTTACCCGGTTCAGGGCCTTCTTGCGTTGCTGACCCGGCCGGGCGTCGGCGGGTCAGCGGTGCGGTGTCGGTGCGCTGCGGCACGATATGCGCATGCTTCCCGGTGACAACGCTGACCTGCGCAAGGCGCGCGGCGCGTTCTTCACCCCGACGCCGGTGGCGCGGTTCCTGACCGACTGGGCAGTGCGCCACCCCGAGCACTCCGTGCTCGAACCATCCTGCGGCGAAGCCGTTTTCCTGCACGAGATCGGGCAGCGGGGCGGCCACACCGGTCCGCTGGTCGGGGTCGAGATCCACCCCGACTCCGCCGAGGAGTCCCAGCGCAGCCTGCGGGCGCGGGGCATCGACGCGACAATCCATTCGCGGGATTTCTTCTCCCACGCCGAGTTCGGCAGCTACGACGCGGTCGTCGGCAACCCGCCGTACGTCCGCTATCAGGATTTCGTCGGGGAGGCCCGCGCCCGGGCCCGGCAGGCGGCGCTGCGCGCGGGCGTCGCCCTGTCCAACCTCGCCTCGTCGTGGGCGGCGTTCACCGTGCATTCCGCGCTGCACCTGCGCCCGGGCGGTCGGCTGGGCCTGGTGCTGCCCGCCGAACTGCTGAGCGTCAACTACGCCGCCGGGGTGCGCCAGTACCTGATGGACCACTTCGGACAGGTCGGCCTGGTGCTGTTCGACGAGCGCGTGTTCCCCGGCGTGCTGGAGGAGGTGGTGCTCCTGCTGGCCGACGGCTACCAGCCCGACGGTGGCCGGGGCGCCACCCACATGCGGCTGTCCCAGGTCCGCGACGCCGCCGGCCTCGCCCGGCTCACCGGGTCGCGGCGCTGGAGCCCGCCCGGCAACGGCGCCAAGTGGTCGGCCGGTCTGATGTCGGCGGCTGGCCTGTCGGCGTTCGACTCGGCGGTGCGCGGCGACGCGTTCACCTTCCTGGAGACCTGGGGCGACACCACTCTGGGCATGGTCACCGGCAGCAACCGCTTCTTCACGCTCTCGCCGGACAAGGTGGATGCGCTGGGGCTGGCGCCGTCCGATCTGATCCCGCTGTCCCCGCCGGGGTCGCGGCATCTGCGCGGTCTGGCCCTGACACCGAAGGCGCTGCGCGCACTCGGCGAGGAAGGCCGGTCGACGTACCTGTTCCGCCCGGCCGACGAGCCGTCCCCCGCCGGTTGGCACTACATCGCCTCCGGTGAGGACCTCGACGTGCACCGCGCCTACAAATGCCGGGTCCGCACTCCGTGGTGGCGGGTGCCGTATCTGCGGCCCGCGGACCTGTTCCTGACCTACATGAATGCCGACACGCCACGGCTGACCAGCAACCGCGCCCGCACGCATCACCTCAATTCGGTGCACGGCGTGTATCTGCGCGACGAGTTCCGCCAGGACGGCATGAACCTGTTGCCGCTGGCGTCGCTGAACTCGGTGACCCTGCTTGGCGCCGAGACGGTGGGCCGCGCCTACGGTGGTGGGATGCTGAAGATCGAGCCACGCGAAGCCGACGTTCTCCCGGTACCGTCGCCGGACCTGGTGCGCCGCAACGCCGATCAGCTCCGCCGTATCCGCCCCGCGGTCGCCACCTGCCTGCGCGACGCCCGCCTGCTCGACGCCGTCGCCCTGGTCGACGAGGTGCTGCTACTCGGCACGTCGACCCTGTCCGAGCGCGCGCTGCGCGCGGTCCGCCGCGACCACGCCGGCCTCACCGCACGTCGCATCACCCGAGGAAAAGTCGGAAAAGCCCACGGTGGCAAGTAAACCCAGCGCGAAGTCACTGGCATGGCCGTTGTTCGACGCTCTCGTCGACCAGTCGCCGTTCAGGACGGTCAACCCGTGGAAGGCCGACGGGACCTTCGCCCCGGACTACGCCACCCTGCGCAAGCTGCTCGCGGTGCCGCTGCTGCTGGGCGCCGAGAGCCGGTCGGGGGTGCCCGCCCTGGCCCTCGACGTGTGGGTTGCCTACGAACTGCGCCGCGCCGGGCTGGACCCCGACGCGGTGTGGCCGCGCGCCGAAGCGCCGCGGGTCGTCGACCGTGACGTGCTCGCGTTCATCAAGTCCGTCCCGAAGAACGCCGGCCGCGACGAACTGCTGGCTCGGCTGCGCAAGGGCGCGGCCACCGGAGGGGTCGGGGCCGCCTCGGCCAACATCGCCGGAAAGAACTACTTCAAGCAGGTCGACGTCATCATGTCGTCCTGGCAGACCGGCCCGGAGCTGCTGATCTCGACCAAGCGGATGGACTCGTCGTTCGGCAAGAACGCCGCCAACCGTGTCGAGGAGTCCTACGGCGACGCCAAGAACCTGGCGCTGCGCCACCCGCTGGCGGCGCTGGGTTTCATGTACTCCCTGCGCTCGACCGCCTACACCGAGGAGCGCAGGCAGTTCGACTGGATCGTCGACCTGCTCACCAAACTGGGCAGGGAGGAGGACGCCTACGATGCGTGCGCGCTCGTCGTACCCGAATGGGTTGGCGAACCACTGATCCCCGACCTCGGACCGCCCGAGCCCGACGACGCGGTCCTCGACCTCTTCGACGTCGACATCGAGGACGTCGACAGGGAGTCGACGGCCGACACGGCCACCCAGCTCGCGGCGCTGCCGGACGTGACCCTGCGCACCGACCTGGTACCCGATGAACTCAGCCCGGCCCGGTTTTTCGAGGTGATGCTGACGATCGTGATGGACAACTCGAACATCACCCAGCACGAGGAGGCGCGGCTGCGGCGCAGCCGAGCAGTCGGCTGACCGGCATGAGAGGATCTTGCACCCGTGCAGACCGATCCACGTCACCCGGACTTTACGACGCCGGCGCTCCGTTCCGCGCGGCGCCGATGGACACTGACCCTGATCTGCGCCACGCTGTTCCTGATCGCGGTCTACTGGCTGGCCGTGCGCACCACGACCGGCCAAGCGGTCGAGAACGCCGCGCTCTACGGCGCCGACCAGGTCGACCCGCGGGCGTTCCTCGCGGCCAGAAGCCTCCTCGACACCATCACGGTGACGTCGCTGGTCGCGGCGACCGTGCTCGTCGGCGTCATCGGGCTGCTGCGCAGACAGGCCAACCTCGCCATGGCCGCGATGGCGGTCATCCTGGGCAGCCAGGCCGTCACCCAGATCCTGAAATACGTTGTGCTGCAACGTCCTGACCTGTTACCGACCGATGAGTACCTGGCCAACACGTTGCCCAGCGGACATACCACCGCCGCGATGTCGGTGCTGTTCGCCACGCTGATCGTGATGCCCTACCGGTTCCGCGGGGTGGCCATGTTCTTCGCGCTCACCTGGGCGGTCGGCATCGGCGCCTATACGGTGATCGCCCAGTGGCACCGGTTGTCGGACACCCTGGCCGCCGACGCGGTCGCTCTCGCGGTGGCGTGCGCGGCGTCGCTGTTCCTCGCCCGCACCGACCGCATCCGGGCGGTCGTCTCTCCAGGGGCGGCACGCTTCACGCTGCGGACGGTCTTCGTCGGGTTGGTCACCGTCGTCGGCGCGGTGAGCGCGGCACTCGGCGCGGTGGCGCTGCTCGCGTCGCTGCGACAGGACATCGACGCGGCGACCGAATGGCAGCTGTTCCTCAGCGCGCAGTGGCTCGCCGCGGCCGGTTCGATCTTTGCCGCGCTGCTGTTCTGGTGGACCTGGTACCGGTTGGAGACCAAGCGGCGAGGCGATCTGACCACCGCCCGTTAGGCGGTCGGTTCGTCGGCGTCCTTGTCGACGTCGGGGGTGTCGTGATCCGGATCCTTCTCGGTGTCGACCGACTTGGACGCGGTCGAACCCTCTTCGTCGTCATAAATGCCTTTACCCCGGGTCATCTGGAGCCTCTCAGTGAGATGCGGAACGGAGCTTGTCCAGCAGCGGCGCCGCTGCTTCCTTCAGGAATGCTTCCTGGCTGTCGCCACCGACCTGGATCAGTGCGATGTCGGTGAACCCGGCCTCCCGGTACTCGCGCACCGCGTCCACGATGGCGTCGAGGTCGGGTCCGCACGGGATGGAGTCGGCGACGTCGTCCTTGCGCACGAACTGCGTGGCGCCGTCGAACCCCGCGGTCGTCGGCAGATCGGAGTTGACGGCCCACCCGCCGGCGAACCAGCGGAACTGATCATGGGCGCGGTCGATCGCGGCGTCGCGGTCGGTGTCCCAGCAGATCGGGAGCTGGCCGATCACCCGCACCTCACCCGGCAGTCCGGTGGCGCGCCGCGCGTCGTGCCAGGAGTCGACGAGGTCCTTGTCAGGTTCCACGGCGATCAGGTGGTCGGCCAGCAGGGCGAACTGCTCGACCGACCGGTCGCCGGAGACCGCCGCCGCGATGGGTACCGGCACCTCGGGAACGTCCCAGAGCCGGGCGGAGTCGACCTCGAAGTACTCCCCTTTCCAGTCGACCATGTCACCGGAGTGCAGCTCGCGGATGATCTGGATGGCCTCCCTGAGCATGGCGTGGCGGCGCGCGACGGTGGGCCAGCCCTTGCCGACGACGTGCTCGTTGAGGTTCTCGCCGCTGCCCAGGCCCAGGGTGAAGCGGCCGTCGGCGAGCAACTGCAGCGTCGCCGCCTTCTGCGCGACGATCGCCGGGTGATACCGCATGGTCGGGCAGGTCACGTACGTCATCAACTCGACGCGGTCGGTGGCATGGGCCACCGCTCCCAGCACCGACCAGGCATACGGGGCGTGGCCCTGCGACGCCAGCCACGGGAAGTAGTGGTCGCTGGACACCTCGAAGTCGAAGCCCACTTGCTCTGCCGACACCGCATAGCTGACAAGGTCTTTCGGTCCGCTCTGCTCGGTCATCAGGGTGTAGCCGAAACGGGTCATGCGCCTCGGGTACCCGAGGTTGAGGGAGCAAAACGGGCGGCCCCTCGCGACTGCCGACGTTGTCAATTCCGTCGGCGATCGACAGGATGGTGATCATGACCTACAACGCCGGCGGATACGGTCCGGCGGGGCCACCACCCCCCGGATATCCCGCACCTGGGTATCCGGGCTACCCGCCCGCCGGCTACGGCGCACCGCCGCAGTACTGGCACCCCCCCGGCTACGCCCCTGGCTATGGTGCGCCCGGATATCCTCCGCAGTTCGGTCTGCCGCCGGTCATCAAACCCGGCGTCGTCCCGCTGCGCCCATTGACGCTGTCCGACATCTTCAACGGCGCGGTGGCCTACATCCGCACCAATCCCAAAGCGACGCTGGGCCTTACAGCGATCGTGGTGATCGCATCGCAGATCGTCGCGCTGCTGCTGTCGCTGTGGCCGTTCGCGTTCACCGGCCAGGTCGCCTCAACCCTGGACGGTGACGAGGCCTCCACCGAGGTGCTGGTCAGCTGGATGGCGTCCAGCCTTGCCACCGCGATCACGACCGGGCTGTCGACGACGCTGCTCAGCGGCCTGCTGACCGTCGTGATCGGGCGTTCGGTGTTCGGCGCGGACATCACCATCGGCGAGGCGTGGCGGCGGCTGCGCCCGCGACTGTGGGCGCTGATCGGGTTCACGGTGCTCAAGACGCTCGCTCTCATCGTGTGGTTCGGGGTCGTGCTGCTGATCGTCGTGCTGGCGGTGGCCGTGATCGACGGCCCCGCCGCGTTCCTGATCGCCGCTCCGCTGGTGCTCGCGTCGATCCTGGCGGCGGTCTGGGTGTCGGTCATGCTGACGTTCGCGCCGGCAGTCATCGTGCTGGAGCGGCGCGACATCGTGACCTCGGTGAAGCGGTCGTTCGCGCTGATCAAGAGCGATTTCTGGCGGGTTTTCGGGATCTGGCTGCTGGCGGCGATCGTGGCCCAGTTCATTGCGGGGGCGGTGTCGATCCCGTTCAGCATCGGCGGGCAGGCGGTGCTCACCGCGTCGGCGACCACGACCGCGGCGATGATCTCGATGGTGCTGTTCTCGGTCGGCGGGGCCGTCGGCCAGATCATCACCGGCCCGTTCAGCGCCGGCGTGACGGTCCTGCAGTACACCGACCGTCGGATCCGGGCCGAGGCGTTCGACCTGGTGCTGCAGACCGGCGCCGCGGCTGGCCCGCAGGCGCCCGCGGACTCCACCGACGATCTCTGGCTCACCGGCCCGCGTTGACGTGTCGACGATAGACATCGACCGCGACGCGGCGCAGGAGGCGGCCCAGAACGAGCTCGCCAAAGCCATCTACCCCAAGCCCTCGCCGATGGACATGCTCTACGACTGGATCGAGCAACTGCTGTACCGGCTGACCGCCTCGGCCGCGAAGTTCCCCGGCGGCTGGTACACCGTGGCCGTCCTGCTGGTGCTGCTCGTCGTCGCGGTGGTCGTCGCGGTCCGGATCGCCCGGCGTGCCATGCGCAGCGACCGCAGCACCGGGCCTGCCCTGTTCGGCGACCACATCCTCAGCGCCGCCGAGCACCGGGCCACCGCCGAACGCCATGCCGCGTCCGGTGATTGGGCCCCGGCCGTGCGGCACCGGGTACGGGCGATCGCCCGTCAGCTGGAAGAGAACGGTGTCCTCGATCCTGTTCCGGGGCGCACAGCCACCGAGCTGGCCCGCGCCGCGGGCCGGGCCCTACCGGCCCTTTCCGGCGAATTGTCCACCGCTGCAGATACTTTCAACGATGTCACCTACGGTGAGCAACCCGCGACCGAGCCGCAGTACCGGATGATCGCCGCGCTGGACGACCACCTTGGCAGCCGGACGCCGAGTTCAGTTGCCGTCCACGCCGATGCGGCTCACCAGCCGTGGGCCGAGGTCCGATGAGCACCGCTGTCGGGGCGACCATCACCGACCGGTGGCGCGGACTGCGCTGGGCGCTGGCCGCGGTCGTCGCGATCGTCGCCGTCGCCGCGCTGACCACCTGGCTGACCGCGCCGCGCCCGGGTGGGCATCTGGATCCGACCTCCACCTCGTCCGACGGTGTGCTCGCGTTGATGACCCTGCTGCGCGAACACGGCGTCACCGTCGTCGAGGCCGCTTCGATCGCCGATGTCGAACGCGAGGCGCGCGAGGACACCCTGGTTGTCGCGGCGCAGACCTACCATCTGTACGACGACGACCAGCTGCGCCGGCTCGCCGCCGCACCCGGGGACCGGCTGCTCATCGCTCCGATCGGCAAGACCCGCGAGGAGCTGGCCCCCGAGTTGCGCCGTGCCGAGACGACGGAATTCGGCGGGCTGGCCCCCGATTGCGATCTGCGGGAAGCCAACCGGGCCGGCACCGTGCAGTTCGGCATCGCCGAGACCTACGAAGCTCAGGGTTCGACCGCGGTGACCCGCTGCTACGACGGCGTGCTGGCGCGCTACACCGACGACGGACGCACCATCACCGTGGTGGGCAGTGAACAGTTCCTGATGAACGCGGGCCTGGCCGAGGAAGGCAACGCCGCGCTGGCGATGAACCTCGCGGGGACACACCCGCGGATGATCTGGTACGCGCCGCAGCGCAGCGAGGGCGGCGAGTCCGGCGGCGCCGCGTCGCTCACGGATCTCATTCCCGCACAGGTGTATTGGATGGTGCTACAGCTGATCCTGGCGGTGGCACTGCTGGCGTGGTGGAAGGGACGGCGGGTCGGCCCGCTGGTGGCCGAAGCACTGCCCGTGGTGGTGCGTGCCTCGGAGACCGCCGAGGGGCGCGGCCGGCTGTACCGGTCCCGGCGCGCCAGGGACGTCGCCGCCGAATCGCTGCGCACCGCGACCCGCCAGCGCATGCTGCCCCGTCTCGGCCTGACCCCCGGCGCGCCGCCGGAGGCGGTCAGCCAGGCGGTCGCGGCCCGGTGCGGCCTGGACCCGCAGACCGTCGCCCATACTCTGTACGGGCAGCCCCCGGACACCGACGCCGATCTGGTCACCCTGGCCCGCGCGCTCGACGACATCGAAAGGCAGGTCGCACAGTCGTGACACAGCCCACCAATCACGAGGGCGCCCGCAACGCGTTGATGGCCCTTCGCGCCGAGATCGCCAAAGTGGTCGTCGGACAGGACGCCGTGGTGAGCGGGTTGGTGATCGCGCTGCTGTGTCGGGGCCACGTGTTGCTCGAGGGCGTGCCCGGCGTGGCGAAGACACTGCTGGTCCGCACGTTGGCGGCCGCGCTGCAGTTGGACTTCAAGCGGGTGCAGTTCACCCCCGACCTGATGCCCGGCGACGTGACGGGATCGCTGGTCTACGACGCGCGCACCGCCGAGTTCGAGTTCCGCGCGGGCCCCGTGTTCACCAACCTGATGCTGGCCGACGAGATCAACCGCACCCCACCCAAGACCCAGGCCGCGCTGCTGGAGGCGATGGAGGAACGGCAGGTCAGCGTCGACGGCCAGCCGCGCCCGCTGCCCGATCCGTTCATCGTCGCGGCCACCCAGAATCCGATCGAGTACGAGGGCACCTATCAGCTGCCGGAGGCGCAGCTGGACCGGTTCTTGCTGAAGCTCAATGTGCCGCTGCCCCCGCGGGATCAGGAGATCGCGATCCTCAACCGGCATGCGAACGGGTTCGACCCGCGGGATCTGTCCTTCGTGAAACCCGTCGCCGGTCCCGCCGAGCTCGCCGCGGGACGGGAAGCGGTCCGCCAGGTTCTTGTCGGCGACGAGGTGCTCGGCTACATCGTCGACATCGTCGGCGCGACAAGGAATTCCCCGTCGTTGCAGCTCGGGGTGTCCCCGCGTGGCGCGACGGCGCTGTTGTCCACTGCGCGGTCGTGGGCCTGGCTGTCGGGCCGCGGCTACGTCACACCCGACGACGTCAAGGCCATGGCCAGGCCGACGCTGCGGCACCGGGTGGCGCTGCGACCGGAGGCCGAACTCGAGGGCGCCACCGCCGACGGTGTGATCGAGGGCATCCTGTCCGCGGTGCCCGTGCCGAGATAGCCGACGGCACAGTGGTTCTCACTGGTCGGGCCGGGCTGATCGCACTGTTGTGCGCGCTGCCGGTGGTGCTGTCACCCTACCCGGCGGCGACGTACGCGGTGCTGGCAGCGCTGCTTGCGGTCGCGGTGCTGGCGGACGTCGCGCTGGCGGGCAGTCCGCGCGCGCTCGAGCTGACGCGTGGCGGGCCGACGTCGGCGCGGCTGGGGCAGCCGGTGACCGCGGAGCTGACCGTCCGCAACTCTGGGCGTGCGAGGTTCCGCGGCCTGGTCCGTGACGCCTGGGCGCCGAGTGCGCGCGGGGCACCGCGCGTGCATCGGGTGAATATTGCTGCCGGACAACGGGTTCTGCTGGAGACCGAGTTGCGGCCGGTGCGCCGCGGCGACCAGGTGTCGGCGCTGGTGACCGCAAGGGCGATCGGTCCGCTCGGGCTGGCCGGGCGGCAGGGCTCACACCGGGTGCCGTGGCAGATCCGCATCCTGCCGCCGTTCCTGTCCCGCAAGCACCTGCCGTCGCGGCTGGCCCGGCTGCGGGAGCTGGAGGGGATGACGCCCGTGCTGATCCGCGGGCAGGGCACCGAGTTCGACTCGCTGCGCGAGTATGTGGTCGGCGACGACGTCCGCTCGATCGACTGGCGCGCCACCGCGCGGCGCGCCGACGTCGTGGTGCGCACCTGGCGTCCGGAGCGCGACCGGCGGGTGCTGATCGTGCTGGACACCGGGCGCACGTCGGCGGGCCGGGTCGGCGTCGACCCGACCGGATCGGATCCCGCTACAGGCTGGCCCCGACTGGACTGGTCCATGGATGCCGCGCTGCTGCTGGCCGCGCTGGCCGCCCGCGCCGGTGACCATGTCGATTTCCTGGCCCACGACCGCGAGACCCGCGCAGCCGTCGTCAACGCGTCACGCACCGAGCTGCTGGCCCAACTGGTCGCGGCGATGGCGCCGCTGGAGCCGTCGCTGATCGAGTCGGATGCGCGCGCGATGGTCGCGGCGGTGCAGCGCCGGGTGCGGCGCCGGGCGCTGGTGGTGCTGCTGACCGACCTGAACGCGTCGGCGATCGACGAGGGGCTGCTCAAAGTACTGCCGCAGGTGACCGCCAAGCACCGGGTGATCGTCGCGGCGGTGGCCGATCCGCGGGTCGACACGCTTGCGGCGGGCCGTGCCGACGCCGTCGAGGTGTACGACGCGGCCGCCGCCGAGCGCGCCCGCAACGACCGCCGGGCGGTCGCCTCCCGGCTGCGGGCCATGGGGGTGGACGTGGTGGATGCGCCGCCGGAAGATCTCGCCCCCGACCTGGCCGACCACTACCTGGCGATGAAGGCCGCCGGCCGCCTCTAGCCCCTCCCACCTCTGACCGCGAGCAGACATAAACTCGCACGCTTTCCCGGCGAATTGCGCGAGTTTGTGTCTGCTCGGCACCAATCCGGTATCCACAGAACGGGATCCATCCACACCGGCCCCTTCATCTGCTCCGGGAGGTCGAACGGCGGCCCGACGATTCGACTGTGGAACACGCGGTCGAGGACCTGTTCAGGAACAGCGGCGGCTACGCGACAACCGCGGCACTGCTTCGCGTCATGACCCGGCAGCAGCTCGACGTCCGCGTGCGAAAGGGGGAGCTGATCCGGGTGTGGCACGGCGTCTACGCCGCCACCGAACCTGATTACCTGGGCAGGCTGCAGGCCCTGGACAGCTATGTCGGACAACCTGCGGTCGCGTGTATGGGCACCGCTGCGGCGCTGTACGGATTCGACAACGAGGCCACTTCTGCAGTCCACATACTCGACCCCGGCGTAAGAGTCAGACCGACCGTCGGCCTGATGGTCCACCAGCGCGTAGGAGCACCGCTGGGTCGAGTGCGCGGCCGGCTTGCCACCTCTCCGGCGTGGACCGCCATCGAGGTCGCTCGCACACTGCACCGGCCCCGCGCTCTGGCAACGCTCGACGCAGCCCTGCGTACAGGTCTGTGCACACCTGTCGAGTTGCATGCGGCCGTGACCGAGCAGCGAGGGAGACGCGGCATCGTGGCGGTGCGGGAACTGCTTCCGCTGGCGGACGCTCGCGCGGAGTCACCGATGGAGAGCGAGGCACGGCTGGCCATGCACGACTACGGCGTGCCCCGGCCAGAACTGCAGTACGTCGTGCATGGCGCCTGGGACAGTTGGCGAGTGGACTTCGCGTGGCCCGAGCTCCTGGTGGCCGCCGAGTACGAGAGCGTCGACTGGCACACGGGCCGGGACGCCATGCTCAAGGACAAGGCTCGATTCGCCGGGCTTCAGCATGCGGCATGGACCGTCATTCCGATCACCGTGACCGACGTCCGGATCTCTCCGGAACGATTCGCGGAGCGGATCAAGGAGCATCTCTGGCGCGCCGCCCACACCGCGAGCAGTCACAAACTCGCACTTTGAAGCCGCAATTCGTGCAAGTTTACGTCTGCTCGCCAGACCTCCTCAGCCCGTGGGCACCACGTCGGGGGCGTCCTCGACGTCGCCGGTCTCCCCGGCCCTCACCGCCCTGCGGCCGAAATGGAAGACGTAGCCGAAGAAGCCCACCACCGCCGCGACCCCGATCGCGACGCGCACGAAGGTCGGCAGCGACGACGGCGTCACGAATCCCTCGATCGCCCCGGCGACCATCAGCACCACGGCCAGCCCGATCGCCACCGCGACCACTGCGCGGCCCTGCTCGGCCAGCACCTGCCCGCGCGGACGATCACCGGGTGAGATCACCGACCAACCCAGCCGCATGCCGACGCCGGCCGCGACGAACACCGCGGTCAGCTCGATCAGCCCGTGCGGGGTGATCAGCCCGAGGAAGATGTCCCCCTTGCCCGCCTGGAACATCAGGCCGGCGTTGACCCCGAGGTTCGCCGAATTCTGAAAAAGGATGTACGGAATCGGAATCCCGAGCAGCACCGACATGGCGATGCACTGCGCCGTCACCCACGCGTTGTTCACCCAGACCTGCAGCGCGAAAGAGCCCGCCGGGTGCTCGCTGTAGTAGTTGGCGAATTCGTGGTTGACCAGCTGCTCGATCTCGCTGGGTGTGCCGATCGAGGCCTGCACCTCCGGGTTGTGCGCCACCCACACGGCGATCACCGCGGCGACGGCGTAGAAGACGACTCCGGAGGCCACCCACCACCGCCACGACCGGTACACCACGACGGGGAACGACACCGTCCAGAACCGGGTGAACTCCCGCCACAGCGGCGCATGCGCCCCGGTGACCACCGCCCGCGCCCGCGCCACCAGACCGGAGAGCTTGCCGACCAGGACCGCGTCCGACGACGAGGACCGCACGATCGACAGATGGGTCGACACCCGCTGATAGAGATCGACCAGCTCGTCGACCTCGGCGCCGGTGAGCCGGCGCCGATTCTTCACCAGATGCTCGAGGCGGTTCCACGTCGGCCGGTTCGCCAGGACAAACGCATCGACATCCACGTCCGAGATTTTAGTAGCGTGGCTGATTATGGTCGCCCAGCGTCAACCCGTGGTGACCGGTGACGCGGTCGTGCTCGACGTGCAGATCGCCCAGTTGCCGGTCCGTGTGCTGTCGGCGTTGATCGACGTCACCGTCGTGTTCGTCGTCTACGTCCTCGGCGTGATCCTGTGGGCGGTGACGCTGACCCAGTTCGACCCGGCGTTCTCCGGCGCGGTGCTGATCATCTTCACGGTGCTCGCCCTGGTGGGCTATCCGACGATCTTCGAGACGGCCACCCGCGGCAAGACGTTGGGCAAGCTGGCGCTCGGCCTGCGGGTG
Organism: Mycolicibacterium austroafricanum; assembly: GCF_000612725.1. Lineage (GTDB taxonomy): Bacteria > Actinomycetota > Actinomycetes > Mycobacteriales > Mycobacteriaceae > Mycobacterium > Mycobacterium austroafricanum. Next base: position 71,698 of record NZ_HG964457.1, on the reverse strand, counting down.
GTCTCCGAGGACGGCAGCCCGGAGCGGTTCCGTCAGGCCCTGTTCCGCGCGCTGGCCGGCGTGATCGAGCTGTGGATGCTGACCGGCGGCCCCGCGGTGCTGTGCAGCCTGCTCTCGCCGAAGGGCAAACGCATCGGCGACATCTTCGCCGGCACCGTCGTGATCAGCGAACGCGCTCCCAGGCAGTCCCCTCCCCCGGTGATGCCGCCACAGTTGGCGTGGTGGGCCACCACCCTTGCGCTGTCCGGGCTGAGTCCCTCCCAGGCCGAGATTGCGCGCCAGTTCCTCTCGCGGGCAAGACAGTTGGATCCTCAGGTGCGGGACCAGATGGCCTACCGGATCGCCTCCGACGTCGTCGCGCAGATCTCCCCACCTCCGCCACCGGGGACCCCACCGGCGCTGGTGCTCGCCGCCGTACTCGCCGAACGGCACCGCCGGGAACTGGGACGCCTGCAACAACAACCGCTTCAGCCGGGGCCGGTCTGGCCCGCCCCGCCGCAGCCCCCGACGACGGCCCCGCAGTCGTGGCCACCCGCCCCACCGCCGGGACCGCCACCACAGCACCCCGGCGGGTTCACCCCGCCGTCCTGACCGTTACGCCGAGATCCAGTTGCCGTGGAAGCCGTACGGAACCCGCTGCGGCAGATTGATTTTGGCGACCGGCGGAGCACCGAAGTCGGATGCGTCGATGATGACGAGGTCACTGCCGTCGCGTTCCGGGTCGTACACGTAGCCGAGGTACCAGCCGCTACTCTCGTCGGCGGGCCCCGACGTGGACGGGACGAACACCGCCTCCCCCGGGCCGCCCGGTGCGCTGTCGGTGCCGAACCGGTGTTCCACCGCGGCACCGGTGACCAGGTCGTGGCGGATCAGGCCGGCGTCGCCGACGGACACCGCATACCGGGCGGGCAGCGTGGCGAGCCGGTCGTCGATCCTGGGGAACTCCACCACCCGATCGTCGAGCTGACTTTCGCGCACCGTCCCGTCCTGCAGGTCGATCGTCCACGTCCACATCACCCCGTCGGCGTCGAATCCACCGTTCTCCCGCCATAATTCGGGATACCGGACGGCCTGCAGCACAAGCGTGCGCCCGTCATCGTGCGCGTTCGCGACGTGGAAGATGTAGCACGGGTCGATGTCGAACCACCGCACCTGACCGAACGGATCGTCGCGGCGCAGCACGCCGAACCTGGCGCCGTAGCCGTCGTCCCAGCGGTAGGGCATGTCGCCTCGACCACTCACCGCGATGTCGACGTTGAACACGATCGGCAGGTCCATGAACACCACGTAGTTCGCCGTCAGTGCGAAGTCGTGCATCATCGTCAGCGCGGGCACATCGAGCGGCCGGTCGATCACCAACTCGCCGTTGGCATCTGCCCGGTGATAGGTGACGTGCGGGGTGAAGATGTTGCCGTAGCCGAAGAAGTGGAGCTCGCCGGTGGTCGGGCAGATCTTCGGGTGCGCGGTCATCGCGTCAACGAGCTTGCCGCCGAAGTCGTAGGCGCCGACCGTCTCCAGGTCGTTGGTGATCTCGTACGGCAGCGACGACTCCACCAGGGCCAGCGTCTTACCCGCGTGGTTGACGACGTGGGTGTTGGCGACGCTGGCGCGCAGGTTGCGGGTGCCGTCCGGGTTGTACAGCGGGAACGGGTCGACGAAGCTGTCGGTGCGCACCCACCGGTTGCGGTACCAGGCGGCGCGCCCGTTCTCGATGCGGACGCCGTGGATCATGCCGTCGCCGGTGAACCAGTGCCCGGTGGGCTGCCGCGGGTTGGGGCCGTTGCGCAGGTACCAGCCGTCGAGTTCGGGCGGGATCGCCCCTTCAACGGGAAGGTCGAACGCGGTCAGTTCGTCGGCGACGGGCGCGTAGTTGCCGACCTGGAAGAACTCCCCGGCCCCGATAAGTGTGGAGTCGGCCTGGTCTGAGGTGGTTTCGGTCATCGGGGTGCAACCTCCTGTCGCTGATCACCCCACCCAGACATCCCACTTATGACATGTCAATAGTGGAATATAGGAGCGCCCGGGCCGTACTATGCCGCCATGAGCCTTCGGATAGCGGCACTCGGCCTGCTGGCCGAGGGCTCCGCGAGCGGATACGACCTGCTCAAGCAGTTCGAGAAATCGATGGCCAACGTGTGGCCCGCCACGCAGAGCCAGCTGTACTCCGAGCTCAACAAGCTGGCCGCAGGCGGGCTGATCGAGGTCTGTGCGGTCGGCCCGCGCGGACGCAAGGAGTACCGGATCACCGAGGCCGGACGCGCCGAGTTGCAGCGCTGGGTCGCCGACCGTCAGGACGATCCGCCGGTCCGCAGCGCAGGACTGCTGCGGGTCTTCCTACTCGGCCTGGTCCCACCCGAGCAGGCACGCGCCCATCTGCATGCCATGGCCGAGGAGGCCGACGGCGAGGTTCGGCGGCTGACCGAACTGCGGGAATCGCTGACCGGCGGGCATGCCGTCGACCCCGCCGACGAGAGCTTCTTCGGGTTCGCCGCACTCGACTACGGGCTGCGCCTGAACGCGATGCAGGCCGAGTGGGCCCGTTCGGTGATCGACCGATTGGACGACTGACACCAGATCATCGTTGCATCGCGATAGCTTCCGATATATCGTAAACGTATCGGAAGCATGCTTCGTGCTTCCTCGACGAAGAAAAGAGCTCACATGAACACCCCCTTCACCCCCCCGGAAAACCCGTTCGACCGCCGAGGATTCGGCTTCGGATTCGACCCGCAAGACCGCCGCGCCGTGCACGACCGTCGCCGTCAGGCCCGTCGGGAATTCCACGACCACGTTCGCGAACATCGCGGCGACGCGGGCTTCGGCCCTGGCTTCGGCGGCTTCGGCCCCGGCGGCGGAAAGTTCGGCCCCGGTTTCGGATTCGGCCCCGGTGGCCGGGCCGGCCGCCGCGGCGGACCCCGCGGAGGCGGGCGCAGCAGGCGCGGAGACGTGCGCGCCGCGATCCTCAAACTGCTCACCGACCGGCCGATGCACGGCTACGAGATGATCCAGGAGATCGACGATCGCAGCCAGCAGCTCTGGAAGCCGAGCCCCGGCTCGATCTACCCCACCCTGCAGTTGCTCGTCGACGAAGGTCTGTTGACGGCCGCCGAAACCGAGAGCAGCAAAAAGCTTTTCGAGCTGACCGAGGACGGCCGTGCAGCTGCCGAGAAGATCGAGACCGCGCCGTGGGACGAAATCACCGAGGCTTTCAAGGACGAAGCTCCGGAAGCGATGGGTCTGCGTGCTGCCGTCGGCCAGCTGATGGGCGCGGTCGCACAGTCGGCGCACGCGGCGACGCCGGAACAGCAGCGGCGCATCGTCGACATCGTCAACAACGCACGCCGCGAGGTCTACCAGATCCTCGGCGAGGACTGACCGAGTGATTTCGGCGTGATTTCCGACCGTGAAACGGGAAGAAATCGCGCCGAATCCGCGTCGGTAACCACAATGGACAGCTATCAGCTCGGTTCGTACCCGGTTGGCCGCGTCGGCTTCGGCGCCATGCAGCTGCCGGGTCCGGGCGTCTTCGGGCCGCCCCGCGACCACGATCAGGCCATCGCAGTTCTCCGGCGTGCCGTCGAGTTGGGCATCAACCACATCGACACCGCGCAGATCTACGGGCCAAACGTCGCCAACAAGCTCATCCGCGAGGCGTTGCACCCCTACCCCGCTGACCTCGCGCTGGTCAGCAAGGTGGGCGGCAAGCGTGACGGCCAGGGCAACTGGCTGCCCGCGCAGGAACCCGACGACTTGTACGACCAGCTCGAGGAGAACCTGCGCACGCTCGACACCGACCGGCTGGCGGCCGTCAACCTGCGGGTCTTCGGCAGCGACGGCGGCGCGGGGCCGGCCGAGCTGAACCGCGAACTGTTCGACCGTCAGCTCTCGACGATGACCAGGGCCCGCGACGAAGGTCTGATCGCGGGCATCGGACTGAGCAACATCGGTGTCGACCATTTGCGAATCGCGTTGGACCGCACCGAGATCGTGTGCGTGCAGAACGCCTACAACCTCGTCGACCGGACGTCGCAGCCGGTGCTGGACCTGTGCCTGGAGCACGGCGTCGCTTTCGTGCCGTTCTTCCCTCTGGGCTCGGGTTTCGCGCCGGACAACCCGGTGCTCAATCATCCTGCGGTGGTGCGGGAGGCGCGCAACCTGGGCCACACCCCGGCCCAGATCGCGCTGGCGTGGACGCTTGCGGTGGCGCCCAATGTGTTGTTGATCCCGGGGACGTCATCGGTCGCCCACCTTGAGGAGAACACCGCGGTGCGCGACATCGAACTCGACGACGAAACCAAACGGGAACTCGACGAGGCCGCGCACTAGCGTCAGTCACAGGTATCCGCCTATTTCAGAGAACGTGCGAGTAGATCCCTGACAACCGCGGATGCCTGGGGCTGGTGTGCCACACGGGTCGCCTGAGGCCGCAGGCAGCCTGCGCCCGGGCTGCCGTGCGGTCGCGATTACGGTTTCGCGACCGCGGCCAATAAAATCGGACACATAATGACGACTTCCACCGCGGCCGGTCATCGAGCCGACCTCGTCTCGGCCGAGGCGCGACGCCGCAGAACGTTCGCAGTGATCAGCCACCCCGACGCAGGCAAATCCACGCTGACCGAGGCTCTGGTGCTGCACGCCAAGGCGATCACCGAGGCCGGCGCCATCCACGGCAAGGCCGGGCGGCGCGCCACGGTGTCGGACTGGATGGAGATGGAGAAGGCCCGCGGCATCTCGATCACGTCCACGGCACTGCAGTTCCCGTACATCACGCAGGCCGGCAACACCTGCGTCATCAATCTGCTCGACACCCCCGGCCACGCGGACTTCTCCGAGGACACCTACCGGGTGCTGACCGCCGTCGACTCGGCGGTGATGCTCATCGACGCGGCCAAGGGCCTCGAACCGCAGACGCTGAAGCTCTTCCAGGTCTGCCGCCATCGCCGCATCCCGATCATCACCGTGGTCAACAAGTGGGACCGTCCGGGCCGTCACGCGCTGGAGCTGATGGACGAAATCCAGTCTCAGATCGGGCTGCGCCCGACACCGTTGACCTGGCCGGTCGGTATCGCCGGCGACTTCAAGGGCGTGCTCGACCGGCGCACCGGAAAGTTCATCCGCTTCACCCGCACCGCGGGCGGCGCCACCGCAGCCCCCGAGGAGCACATCGACCCCGACAAAGCGCATGACGCGGCCGGGGTGGACTGGGACAACGCCGTCGAGGAGTCCGAGCTGCTGAGCGCCGACGGCGCCGACTTCGATCCGGACACGTTCCTCGACTGCACCTCGACGCCGGTGCTGTTCACCTCGGCCGCACTCAATTTCGGCGTCAACCAACTGCTCGACGTGCTCGCCCAACTCGCGCCGTCACCGAACGGAGCACTCGACATCGACGGCAACCGCCGCGAGGCGGCCGCACCGTTCAGTGCGTTCGTGTTCAAGGTCCAGGCAGGTATGGACTCCGCCCACCGCGACCGCATCGCCTACGCCCGGGTCTGCTCGGGCACGTTCGAACGCGGCGACGTGCTCACCCACGCGTCCACCGGTAAACCGTTCGTCACCAAGTACGCGCAGTCGGTGTTCGGCAGGGAACGGTCGACGCTGGACACCGCCTGGCCGGGCGATGTCATCGGCCTGGCCAACGCCGCCGCACTGCGCCCGGGCGACACGCTCTACCAGGACATCGCCGTGCAGTACCCGCCGATTCCCAGCTTCTCGCCCGAGCATTTCTCCGTCGCGCGGGGCACCGACCCGAGTAAGCACAAGCAATTCCGCAAGGGCATCGAGCAGCTCGACCAGGAAGGCGTCGTGCAGGTGTTGCGCTCGGATCGCCGCGGCGAGCAGGCTCCCGTCCTGGCTGCCGTCGGGCCGATGCAGTTCGAGGTGGCCAGCCACCGGATGGCCGCCGAGTTCGGCGCCCCGATCGCTCTCGAGCCGCTCCCCTACACCATCGCCCGCATCTGCGATCCCGCCGACGCCGAGGCGCTGGCGAAGATGGCCGCGGTGGAGGTCTTCACCCGAACCGACGGCGTGATGCTGGCGGTGTTCTCCACCAAATGGCGCCTGGAGACCGTGCAACGGGAGAACCCCGCCATGGAGCTCCGCGAGCTGGTCGCGGCGGGCCGGTAGCACTTGCGATTTCGGTGTCGTCGGTCACGCTGACGTTGACCGACTACAGCGAATTCGCACTCCAGCTCAGCAGCAGGTTCAGTGCGTCGCGGGACGGGGTCCCCGCTTCGGCGAGGTAGACGAACAGCGTCTGCTCCGCGTCACCGGGCATCGTGAAGGTCTCGTAGTCGACCGACAGGTCGCCGACGACCGGGTGTCGCAACCGCTTGGTTCCGTACGTCCGTTGGAACACCCGGTGTTCGGCCCACCACGTCCGGAATTCCGCACTGGCAGCGGATAATTCGTCGACGAGTTCGATGACGGCCGGATCGTGCGGGTCGCCGCCGAAATCCAAACGCAGGTTCTCGACGGCAGTTCGGGCCTGGACCGGCCAGTCCGCGAACAGGTTTCGTGCCTGCTCTGAGGTGAACATCCACCGCGCGTAGTTGCGCTCACGAGGGGGCATCGCGTCGAAGTCGGCGAACAGCACGCGGGCGGCGCGGTTGGTCGCCAGCACGTCGGTGCGACGGCCGAGGATCATCGCCGGCGTGCCGTCCAGCGAGTCCAGCAGTTGGTACAGCCCGGGTCTGACGCGCTGCACCGGCCGCGAGGACCTGCGGCGCGTCGGCGACGCTTGGACGAGACGGCCCAGGTGGACCCGGCCGGTCTCGCCGAGATCGAGGGCCCGGGCAATCGCATCGAGCACCGCCGCCGACGGGGTGATCCGCCGGCCCTGCTCCAGACGCGTGTAGTAGTCGGTCGAGACGCCCGCCAGCAGCGCCACCTCCTCCCTGCGCAGGCCCGGCACCCGGCGGATCCGGCCGTCGGCAGGAAGGCCTGCCCGCGCCGGGTCGACCGCGCTGCGAGCGCGTCTGAGGAAATCCGCGAGGTCGCGGTTGGCGTCGGCCACGTTCGCCATCATCGCAGAACCGCGCGCCCGCAACGTAGGACAGCGAGTCCCAGGCTGTGCCGTCCCCGGTCGGGCAGGGCCCGCTGTGCACCCCCGTCGTCCGCGCCGGACACACACACTGGAGCTGGCAAAGCCATTCGGCGACAAACGATTCGAGGAGCAGCCATGCCCTATCCCACCGATACCCCCGCCACCTGGTTCGTGACCGGCGCATCCCGCGGGCTCGGCGCCGAACTCGTCCGGCAGCTGCTGCGGCGCGGTGACAACGTCGCCGCGACCACCCGCTCGGCCGAGCGTCTCGGCGCTGCCCTGGCCGGCGTCGACACCGGCCGGTTGTTGCCGTTGGAGCTCGATCTGACCGACGCCGCCGCTGTCGACGGCGCCGTCGCGGCCGCGCTGGACAGGTTCGGCTGTCTCGACGTGGTGGTGAACAACGCCGGGTACGGCTTCCTCGGCGCGGTCGAGGAGACGACGGACGCAGAGATCCGGCAGATGCTGGACGTTCAGGTGTCCGGCGTCTGGAATGTGCTGCGCTCGGCCGTGCCGCACCTGCGGGCCGCGCGCAGCGGACACATCATCAACGTGTCCTCGATCCTCGGGCTGACCGCCGTGCCCGGATGGGGGCTCTACTGCGCGGGCAAGTTCGCGCTCAACGGCATGTCCGAGGCGCTGGCGGCGGAGCTGGCCGAGTTCGGGATCCGGGTCACCATCGTCGAACCGGGCTACTTCCGGACCGACTTCCTGACCACCGAGTCGCTGGCGCTGCCCACCGCGGCCGGCGACGCCTATCCGGCGATCAGGGAGATGACCGAGCAGCACCTGCAGTTGCAGGGCAGCCAGCTCGGCGACCCGGTCAAGGGCGCGGCGGCCGTCATCGACGTCGCCGTGACAGGAGACGGTCCGCTGCACCAGCTGCTCGGGTCGGACGCAGTCTCCTACGCCGAGGCCAAGATCGACGCGTTGACCGCGGACGTAAACGCCGGCCGTGCCCTGGCGCTGACCACGGACCACCAGTGAGCGATTTCGGTGTAGTTGGTCACGCTGGCGTTGACCAACTACACCGAAATCACTCGACGTCGACCCAGTCCATGGTCCGCTGCACGGCCTTGCGCCAGCCCGCGTATCCGGCGGCCCGCTGATCGTCCGACCACGTCGGCGACCACCGCTTGTCCTCCTGCCAGTTGGCGCGCAGATCGTCTGCGCCGTCCCAGAATCCGACGGCCAGACCGGCCGCGTAGGCGGCGCCGAGCGCCGTCGTCTCGGCGACCACCGGCCTGACCACGTCGACACCGAGCACGTCGGCCTGGATCTGCATGCACAGGTCGTTCGCGGTGATGCCGCCGTCGACCTTGAGGACCTCGAGGTGCACGCCGGAGTCGGCGGCCATCGCGTCGACGACGTCGCGGCTCTGGTAGCAGATCGCCTCCAGCGTCGCGCGCGCCACATGCGCGTTGGTGTTGAACCGGGACAGCCCGACGATGGCTCCGCGCGCGTCCGAACGCCAGTACGGGGCGAACAGGCCGGAGAACGCGGGCACGAAGTACACCCCGCCGTTGTCCTCGACCTGGCGGGCCAGCGATTCGCTCTGTGCGGCGCCGCTGATGATGCCGAGCTGGTCGCGCAGCCACTGCACCGCCGAACCGGTCACCGCGATCGAACCCTCAAGCGCGTAAACGGGTTTGGCGTCACCAAACTGGTAGCACACCGTGGTCAGCAGGCCGTTGCGGGACCGCACGATGTTCTCGCCGGTGTTCAGCAGCAGGAAGTTGCCTGTGCCGTAGGTGTTTTTCGCTTCGCCGGCATCCAGGCACACCTGGCCCACCATCGCGGCCTGCTGGTCCCCGAGGATCCCGGTGACCGGAATCTCTCCGTCGGCGGGGCCCCAGTCCACGGTGACGCCGTGGGGTTCCGGCGACGACGACGGCCTGATCTCGGGCAGCATCTGACGCGGAATGTCGAAGAACCCCAACAGTTCGTCGTCCCAGTCGAGCGTCTCGAGGTTCATCAGCATGGTGCGGCTGGCATTGGTGACGTCGGTGACGTGGACGCCGCCGCGATGCCCGCCGGTCAGGTTCCACAGCACCCAGGTGTCGGTGGTGCCGAACAGCGCGTCTCCCTTCTCGGCGTCGGCGCGCAGGCCGTCGACGTTCTCCAGCAGCCACTGCAGCTTCCCGCCGGAGAAGTACGTGGCCGGCGGCAGCCCGGCCTTCTGCCGGATGACGTCGCCGCGCCCGTCACGGTCCAGTGCCGATGCGATCCGGTCGGTGCGGGTGTCCTGCCAGACGATCGCGTTGTAGTAGGGCCTGCCGGTGTGCCGGTTCCACACCAGCGAGGTCTCCCGCTGATTGGTGATGCCCAGCGCCACCAGGTCTGAGGTGGAGAGCTTGGTCTTGTTCAGCGCGGTCGCCAGCACGGACCCGGTGCGCTCCCAGATCTCGACGGGGTTGTGCTCCACCCAGCCCGCCCTGGGCAGGATCTGTTCGTGTTCGAGCTGGTGACGGCCCACCTCGGCCCCGTCGTGGTCGAAGATCATGCACCGGGTGCTGGTGGTGCCCTGGTCGATTGCAGCGACGAAGTCGGCCATTCGTCCATGATGGACTACATGCCCGGACAGACGAGAGACATGCCGCGTGACATCGCGACGATGCCGCGCGGCGGCCCGGACGCGTCCTGTCTGGACCGGCTGTTGGAAACGGACCGTCGCGAGTACCTGGACCGGGATGACGTCGACGAACAGATCAAGCGCAGCGTGATCCGGGCGCTGGACTGGACCGGCGAGGTGTTCGGCAACCACGAGAAGTTCGCCAAGATCGCGCTCGACGAGGTCGCCGACGTGGCCGACCCCAGGATCCTCGAGTTGGGGGCCGGCCACGGTGGCCTGTCCCGCAAGCTGCTGGAGTGGCATCCGAGCGCGCGCCTGACCGTCACCGACGTCGAACCCGCCTCCGTCGCCGCGATCGCCGCGGGGGATCTGGGCAGCCACCCGCGCGCCACGGTCCGGCAGATGGATGCGACGGCGCTGGACGCGGCCGACGGCGAGTTCGATCTGGCGGTGTTCGCGTTGTCGTTTCACCATCTGCCGCCCCAGTTGGCGGCCCGGGCGATCGCCGAGGGCGCCCGGGTGGCCGACAAGCTGCTCATCATCGACCTGCCGCGTCCGCCGGCCCCGCTGCACGTGCTGCGGCTGGCCGCGATGCTGCCGTGGGCGCCGCTGGTGCCGTTCCTGCACGACGGCGTCATCAGCTCGCTGCGCGCGTACAGCCCGTCGGCGCTGCGTGCGCTGGCCGACGACGCCGATCCCGCCGTCGACATCGAATTACGCGGCGGGTTGCTCAGTCCTCAGGTCGCGGTGGCCACGCGCCGATAGGCTCGGCGAGGTGGGCGAGGATGTCAGCGAGCAGCTGAAGCAGAGCGAGTTCAGCCGGGTGCATCGCCGCGAGTACCGGCGCAAGGTGCAGCTGTGCCTCGACGTGTTCGAGACGATGCTCGCGCAGTCCAGCTTCGACTTCGAGAAGCCGCTGACCGGCATGGAGATCGAGTGCAACCTGGTCGACGCCGAGTATCAGCCGGCGATGAACAACTCCGAGGTGCTGGAGGCGATCGCCGATCCCGCCTATCAGACCGAATTGGGCGCCTACAACATCGAATTCAACGTGCCGCCGCGCCGGCTTCCGGGCCGCGCCGCTCTCGACCTCGAAGACGAAGTCCGTGCGAGCCTGAACGCCGCGGAGGCCAAGGCCGGCACCGACGGGGCCCACATCGTGATGATCGGGATCCTGCCCACCCTGATGCCCGAGCACCTGTCAGGCCACTGGATGAGCGAGTCCACCCGTTACCAGGCCCTCAACGACTCGATCTTCACCGCCCGGGGTGAGGACATCATGATCGACATCGCGGGCCCGGAGCGGCTGAGCCTGCAGACCGCCTCGATCGCCCCCGAATCCGCCTGTACCAGCATGCAATTGCATCTCCAGGTGTCCCCGGCGGACTTCGCCAACAACTGGAACGCCGCCCAGGTGCTGGCCGGCCCGCAGCTGGCGCTGGGCGCCAACTCGCCTTACTTCTTCGGCCACCACCTGTGGGCCGAAACCCGCATCGAGCTGTTCGCCCAGGCCACCGACACCCGCCCCGACGAACTGAAGACGCAGGGCGTGCGGCCGCGGGTCTGGTTCGGGGAACGGTGGATCACGTCGATATTCGACCTGTTCGAGGAGAACGTCCGCTACTTCCCTTCGCTGCTTCCCCAACTGTCCGACGAGGATCCGGTGGCCGAGCTGGCCGCGGGCCGCACCCCGAAGCTGTCGGAGCTGCGGCTGCACAACGGCACCGTCTACCGGTGGAACCGGCCCGTCTACGACATCGTGAACGGACGTCCGCACCTGCGGGTCGAGAACCGCGTGCTGCCTGCCGGGCCGACGGTGCTGGACATGATGGCCAACGCCGCCTTCTACTACGGGATGCTGAGGGCCCTGTCCGAGGAGGACCGCCCGTTGTGGACCAAGATGAGTTTCGCTGCGGCCGAAGCCAATTTCGTCGCCGCCGCGCAGCACGGAATCGACGCGCGGCTGTACTGGCCCGGCGTGGGTGAGGTGACTCCCGACGAGCTGGTGTTGCGCCGGCTGCTGCCGATGGCCGACGAGGGCCTGCGCCGGTGGGAGGTCGCCACGGAGGTGCGGGACCGCTACCTCGGAGTGATCGAGGGCCGCGCCAAGACGGGCCGCAACGGCGCGGTGTGGCAGTCCACCACGGTGGCCGCCCTGCAGGACCGCGGCTTGACGCGGCCGGCGGCGCTGGCCGAGATGCTGCGGCTGTACTGCGAACGCATGCACTCCAACGAGGCTGTGCACACCTGGGACCTGCCGGCCTGACGAGCCACGACGCCGGCGCGGGTACGTTGGCGCACATGGCCGAGGTGATGGACTGGGACAGCGCATACCGGGGCGAGGGTGAGTTCGAGGGCGAGCCGCCGTGGAACATCGGCGAACCGCAGCCCGAGCTGGCGGTGTTGTGGCGCGACGGCAAGTTCCGCAGCGAGGTGCTCGACGCGGGCTGCGGGCACGCCGAGCTGTCGCTGGCGCTGGCCGCCGACGGCTACACGGTGACCGGTGTCGATCTCAGCCCGACCGCGGTGGCCGCGGCGACAGCCGCGGCCGCCGAGCGCGGGTTGTCGGAGCGGGCGTCGTTCGTCGCCGCCGACATCACCGCGTTGACGGGCTTCGACGGCCGGTTCGCCACCGTCGTGGACAGCACGCTGTTCCATTCACTACCGGTCGAGTCCCGCGACGCTTATCTGCAGTCCGTGCATCGGGCCGCCGCGCCCGGGGCGGGCTTCTTCGTGCTCGTCTTCGCCAAGGGCGCGTTCCCGGCCGAGATGGAGGGCGGCCCCAACGAGGTCACCGAACTCGAACTGCGCGAAGCGGTTTCCCCGTACTGGACCATCGACGACATCCGGCCGGCGCTGATCCACACCAACGTGCCGAAGTTGCCCGGTATGCCGCCCCCGCCGCTGGATCTGCTCGATGCCCGGGGCCGACTGCGGATGCAGGCGTTCCTGCTGTCGGCGCACAAGGAGTCCTGACGCACGACGTCGGTCACGACGCCCCGGCGACCCTTGACCCCGGATCGCCGCGATGTTTAGATCCGAACAACGTTCGATTTCGAACGTTGTTCGGAAGGGGGCGGTGTGGCGCGGATCCGCAGAGCAGGCGCGGCGCTCCCCTACGGCGCTCTGGACCGCGACCACCTCGTCAAGCACCTGCTCGAGTTGGCGCGTAGGGTCGGCGTGGAGAACGTCACGATGCGGGCGCTGGCGACCGAGGCCGGCACGTCGGCATCGTCGGTGTACTACCACGTCAAGGACAAAGCCGCCCTGCTCGACCTACTCGCCGAGTCGGTGATCGAAAGCATCGAGATCCCCACCGACGGCGACTGGGAGCAGCGCACCCGGGCGCTCTACACCAACGCGTGGAAGGTGCTGATCGCCATCCCCGGTATCGCGGCGATGCTGCAGCAGCGCCCGCTGACCGGCGCCGCCGACGCAATGGACCGCACCGTCCGGCAGATCATGGCCGAATCCGGTTGGACCACAGACGAAGTCGCGGCCGCTCACGCCGTCCTCTACATCCACCTGCTCGGCTCGGTCCAGCTGGAACATCACCTGCGCCACAGCGGTATCGGAAGCAGGTCCGACGACGGCGCGGAGTCGGTCTTCCAGCACGGGCTGCGGGTGATCCTCGCCGGACTGTGCAGTTGTCACACCGATACCGCCACGCCCGCAGAATGATCAGAGGAGGCCTCCATGTCGCGGTTGTCGAATCCGTTGCACTCGCCGGCGTTCTACGCGGGTGATCCGTTTCCCGTCTACCGGGAGTTGCGGGCCACCGACCCGGTGTGTTGGAACGACGAACACGAGTTCTGGGCGCTCCTGAAGTACGAGGACATCCGCCACGTCTCGACCAACCCCGCGCTGTTCTCGTCGGCGAAGGGAGTCACGGTGCCCGACCCGGCGATCGAGAACCCGGTGATGGAAGGCAGCCTGATCTTCACCGATCCGCCCCGGCACCGCCAACTGCGCAAGCTGATCAACTCCGGGTTCACCCGGCGGCAGGTCGCCATCCTGGAACCGAAGCTGCGGGCCTTCGCCCGGGCTGCTCTCGACGCGATCGACCCGTCGGCCACCGAGTTCGCCGAACAGGTCGCCGCCCCGCTGCCGACCCGGATGATCGCCGAACTCCTCGGCGCCCCCGACGAAGACTGGGAGCAGTTCCGCACCTGGTCGGACGCGACGGTCGGCATGGACGATCCCGACGTCGAACTGGACACCTTCGCCGCGATGGGCGAGCTGTACCAGTACTTCGAGGCGCAGATCGCGCGTCGCCGCGGCGGCACGCTGCGCGACTCCGACGACCTGCTCTCGGTGTTGGTGGCCGCCGAGGTCGACGGGGTCCGCCTGACCGACCAGGATCTGCTGCAGTTCTGCCTGCTGCTCCTGGTCGCCGGCAACGAGACGACACGCAACCTCGTCGCGCTCGGCACCCTGGCGCTCATCGAGAACCCGGACCAGTTCCGGCTGCTGCGGCAGCGGCGCGACCTGGTGCCGACGGCCGTCAAGGAGATGCTGCGGTACGCGTCACCGGTCGCCAACATGACCCGCTGCGCCACCCGCGATGTCGAGATCCGGGGCCGCGCGATCCGCGCGGGCCAGTACGTGACGATGCTCTACGGCTCGGCCAACCGCGACGAAGACGTGTTCGGCCCCACCTCCGAGCAATTCGACATCACTCGGAACCCGAACCCGCACTTGGCTTTCGGCTGTGGCGAACACTCCTGCCTGGGAGCGCAGCTGGCCCGTTTGGAGGCCCGCGTGCTGTTCGAGGAGCTGCTCAACCGGTTCGACCACATCGAGCTCGACGGTGACGTGCTGCGGATGCAGGCCACGATGGTGCCCGGGGTGCGCCAGATGCCGGTGCGGTTGAGCGCGACCGCGGCCGAGCCGCGAGAAACCGGCACCGCGGCCGTCAGCGTGTGACGGTGGCCAGCGCGTCGGCCAGGGCCGCGAGGTCGGCGTCGGTGACGTCGACGTGCGGGGAGACCCGCAGCGCCGGGTGGCTCATCTCCCGCGGCGCGCGTTCCAGACCGAGGTAGGTGGTCACGATCTGGTGTTCGGCGATCAGGCGGGTGCGCACGTCCAGCGGGTCGAGACCGTCGGTGGACTGCAGCGTGGTGATGGCGCTGGGTTCGGTGACGTGTTCGACCACCCGCCAGCCCGGCACGTCGGCGAGCGCGGTGCGGGTGGCCGCGCCGACTTCGCGCAGCCGGGACTGCACCGCGTCGGGACCGGCGGCCACGTACTCCCCCACCGCGACCGAGAAGCCCACCTGCAGGCCGACATTCGTCTCGGCGTGGTTGAGCCGGATGCGGGTGTCATCCGCCAGCAGCCCGGGCCTGCTGGCGAGCACCCCCACCCCGCGGGGGCCTGCCGTCCATTTGCGCGACGACGAGTAAAGCGCGTCGGCGCCGATTCCGGCGACGTCGAGATGCGCGAACCCCTGCGCAGCGTCGACGATCAGCGGGATACCGTGCCCCCGGCACGCCGACGCCATGTCGCGCACCGGCTGAACGATCCCGCTGTGGCTGCCCAGCACGGTGAAGTGCACGAGCGCGGGCTGATGCGACGACAGCGCGGCACCGACCGCATTGACGTCCAGCCGGCCGAACTCGTCGACCGGGAGAGTCTGGGTGCTGAAACCGTGGCGCGCCATGATCGCCAGGTTG
The DNA here is from genome assembly GCF_000612725.1 of Mycolicibacterium austroafricanum. Lineage (GTDB taxonomy): Bacteria > Actinomycetota > Actinomycetes > Mycobacteriales > Mycobacteriaceae > Mycobacterium > Mycobacterium austroafricanum. Next base: position 56,409 of record NZ_HG964457.1, on the reverse strand, counting down.
GGCCCGTACTCACCCGGAAGGCAGGCCAGCGTGCGCTCCCCCGTCCAGTCCCCGAGCAGGATGTCGAGGGCGTGGTTCGATCCGGTGGTGAAATGTACTACCGCATCGGGCATTCCGGTGAGAGCCCGGACGGCGGCGCGGCCCGCGTCCAGCGCGGGCGCGGCAGCCTCGGCTGCGACGTAGCCGCCGACCTCCGCCTCGTGGCGGGCGTGCTGGGCCGCGGCCTCGATGACGGCGAAGCTCTGACGCGAACATGCCGCGCTGTCGACGTGAACCCCGGCGACAGGCGGTCGCGCCGAGCGCCACTGCTCGGCGAGCATCATTTCACCGCCAGCGAGAGTCCGAAGTCACCGGCGTCGTCGGTCCACCAGTGTGTCCGCCGCAGCCCGGCGCTTGCCAATTCCTGGTCCACACCGGATGGCCGGAATTTGCACGACACCTCGGTGAGCAGCTGCTCACCGTCGGCGAAGTCGACGGCCAGGTCCAGCGCCGCGATGTGCACCCGTTGCGTGCGTGTGGACCGCAGCCACATCTCGATGCGTTCCTCGGCCGCGTTCCAGCGGGCGACGTGCTCGAACGCCTCGACGCCGAAGTCGGCCCCCAGTTCCCGGTTGATCACCGCCAGCACGTTGCGGTTGAAACGTGCTGTCACCCCGGCGCTGTCGTCGTAGGCACGCAGAAGTCGGCCGGTGTCCTTGACCAGATCGGTGCCGAGCAGCAGGGTGTCGCCGGGCTGCATCAGTTCGGCCACCGAGGCCAGGAACTCCGCGCGCGGACCCGGGGTCAGGTTGCCGATCGTCGAACCCAGGAATGCCACCAGACGCCGTCCCACGGCGGGGATCTTGCCCAGGTGCTCCTCGAAATCGCCGCACACGGCCTCGATCTGAACCCCGGGATACTCCGCCTCGATCGACGCACCCGCATCCTTGAGCACGCTCGCGTCGACGTCGAACGGGATGAATCGCCGCAGTGTCCCCCGGTCGCGCATGGCGTCGAGCAGGGCGCGCGTCTTCTCCGACGTTCCGCTGCCGAGTTCGACGAGCGTGTCGGCTCCCGACGCCGCGGCGATCTCCGCGGCGCGTGCATGCAGGATCTGCGCTTCCGCGCGGGTCGGGTAATACTCCGGCAGCCGGGTGATCTGGTCGAACAGGTCGCTGCCCACCGAGTCGTAGAACCATTTCGGCGGAAGCGTTTTCGGATGTTGGGTCAAGCCGTGCCGGACGTCGCGGCGCAGCGCCTCGTCCGCGGCGTCGGCGGCCAGGTAGTTCTCCAGCGAGAACGTCATCACGATCCTTTCAGCGGTCTCAGGTGCACGTGCGCCCCGTCGACCTCGACGAGGTGGCGGTCCGGGACTTCCTGCCAGGCGGGGTCGTCGTCGTAGGGTTCGCTGGCCACCACCACGCCGTCGTCACGGCGCAACACCGACAGCGTGTCGCCCCAGGTGGTCGCCAGAAGACGAGTTCCGTTGCCGGCCAGGATGTTCAGCCGGGCGTTCGGGTCCTCGGCAGCCACGCCGGCGATGGTGGCGCCGAGCTCGTCGATGCCGCGGTCGAAGATCAGCGCCGCCAGCAGCGCGCTGTCGTTGGTGGACTCGGCGCGCGGGGACGAAGGCAGCACTGCGCGGTCGACGAGCCCGTTGTGGGACAGCAGCCAGGTGCCGTCGGTGAACGGCGCCGAGGCCGACGCCTCGATGGGCATGCCGACGCTGGCCGACCGCACGGCGGCCACCACACACCCGCTGCGCAGCGCCGGCGCGACGGAGGCGAATGACGCGTCACCCCACAGCGGGGCCGCGCTGCGCCAGCGCCGGGCCACCGCCCCGTCGAAGAAGCCGACGCCCCACCCGTCGGCGTTCATCAATCCATGCTTCTGGCGGCGCGGCGAATACGACTGCACCAGCAGCCCCGACGGCGGTTCCAGTATCAGCGAGGCGACCGAGACGGGGTCGCCGAGCCAGCCCAGGTGCCTACACATATCCATCTACTCTTCGCGTAAGCGGTCCCCCGCAAGCGGGAGGTGCCCCCACATCGTCCCAAGCAAGGCGCACGCCGGAGAAGATCTGCCTGCGGATCGGATGGTCCCAGTTGCGGAAGCTGGGGCGCAGGATGTTGGGCGCGACGGCCCAGGATCCGCCGCGCAGGACCCGGTACTCGCCCGTGCCGGTGCCGTCGAAGAACGGCTGTGAGTACCGCTCGTAGACCATCGGTGTGAAGCCGGGCCACGGCCGCAACGGTGAGCTCGTCCACTCCCACACGTCGCCGAGCATCTGCTCGGCCCCGTAGGCCGACGCACTCTGCGGGTACGCCCCGACGGGCGCCGGACGCAGGGACCGGCCACCGAGGTTGGCCACCTCGGCGGTGGGTTCGGTTGCGCCCCAGGGATATCGGCGCCGGGAGTTGGTTTCGGGGTCCCAGGCGCAGGCCTTCTCCCACTCCACCTCGGTGGGCAGGCGCGCCCCCGCCCACGCCGCATACGCCTCGGCTTCGTAGTAGGTGACGTGCTGAACGGGTTCCTCGCCGGGAATCTCCTCGACGTACCCGAAGCGGGTGCGGCTGCCGTCCCCGTTCCAGTACAGCGGCGCGGTCAGGCCCGCCTGCCTGCGGTGTGCCCAGCCCGCATCCGACCACCACTGGCGTCGGTGGTAGCCGCCGTCGTCGACGAACTGGCGCCACTCCGCGTTGGTCACCGGCACGCGGCCGATCCGGAACGCGGGCACGTCGACGACGTGGGCGGGGCGTTCGTTGTCCAGCGAGTACGGCTCGGTCACCGCGTCGACACCCAGCACGAACTCGCCGGCGGGAACCCGCACCGAGGTGCCTGCGGTCTGAGGGCGGCCCGGCGGCAGCGATGTGCCACGGTCGAGCAGTGGGGCACCGGACCGCAGGCTCAGCGCCTGCAGCATCGTCTCGTCGTGCTGGTTCTCGTGGCTGACGACGAGCCCGAACGTGAAGGCGTCGGGGTGCCCGTCGGGCAACGCGTCCAGCGCGTCGAGCACCTTGCCCCGCACGGTCGCGCAGTAGTTGCGGGCGTCGGTCGGCGGCAACAGCGGCAGGTCGGCGCGGCTGGCACGGGAGTGCACGAACGCGTCGTAGAGCTGGTCCACCTGCGGCGGCAGCAGGCCGGGCCGGTCGGGGTTGCCGCCCCGCAGCAGCCACAGCTCTTCCTGCTGGCCGATGTGGGCGAGGTCCCAGACCAGCGGGCTCATCAACGGGTCGTACTGGCGCCGCAGTTCGGCGTCGTCGAACGCGACGAGCCGCAGCGTGCGGTCCCTGGCCTCGGTCAGCTCGCAGGCAAGCGCCTCGCGTGTCGTCACAACTCCCCTTGTGCCAGTTCGGTGACCGCGTCCGCGATCCCGTGTGCCACCACCCGGTCGGCGAAGTCGTCGGCCGGGCTGCGGCCCTGCTCCACCGAACGCACGAGATGTCCCATCGATTCCTCGAGCGCCCTCGGCGCGCGGTCGGCGGCGGCCTGCACGCACCGGGTGGCGGCGGCGTGCAGCCTGCGGTCCCGCAGTCCGAGCTGGGCCGCGCGGTCCCACGCGGTGGCCACCTCTTCGGTGGCCTCGGCGGCGACGTCGGCGGCGGCCGGATCGTCGAGCAGGGTGGCAAGCGTGTACACCACCGCCGGCCACGTGGCGTCCGGGACACTGTCGAGATAGCGCACTTCCAGGAACCCGCGGGGCCGCACCGGTGGAAACAGGGTGGTCAGGTGGTAGTCCAGGTCGGCGAGGGTGGGCGGGCGGTCATCGAGCAGCACCCGCCCGTCGGCCCAGTCGGCGAACGGCACCCACTGCGTGACCGGGGTCGGGTCGGGGCTGTGGACCAGCATCACCGGCGCCCGCAGCGCGTACCGGGCCCAGTCGCTGGCCGGGTCGTCTCCGCTGGCGCCCAGGATCGGTCCGCAGCGGGCCGAGTCCAGTCGACTCCACACCAGCTGCCGGGTGGACTGCCAGCCGGTGAAGTCGCCGCCGAGAACGGGTGAGTTCGCGGCGATGGCGATCATCGTGGGGCCGAGCGCATGCGCCAACCGCACCCGGTCGGCCCACCCGGCCCGCGGGCCGGCCTCGAGGTTGACCTGGACCGACGCGGTCGACGTCATCATCGCCGCGCCGGCGTCGCCGCTGTCGCTGGCGCGGAAGAACGCCTCCATGGCCTGGTATCGCGGGCCCGGGTTGACGCGTGCGGCCGGACGCAGCGGGTCGGCCCCGACCAGCACCAGCCCGAGCCCGGCCCGCGCGAACGCCGCCCGCAACACGGTGTGGTCGGCGGCCATCGCCGATATCGCGCTCGCCGGTTCTGCCAACGGTGGCCCTGACAGTTCCACCGCGCCGCCCGGCTCGACGGTGACGACGCTGCCGCCCGGCAACGGCGGCAGCGCGGTGATCGTCGCGGTCAGCTCGTCCCAGCCGGGCCGTCGCGATGGATCGGTCAGGTCGAAACAGTGGGCCTCGACCTCCAGGCCCACCTGCCCGACCGGCCCGTCGATCAGACAGCCGTCGACGATGTGTTGCGCGGCGGCTTCCGCGCTGCTCAGTGGGTCGAAACGCTGTTCGACGACACCGTCGGACGTCATGGTGCAGGCCATCAGCCGCCCCCTCCGGGTCTGGAACGATCGCTGCGTCTCTACCCATCTTCCAGAGGGGACCGACAAAATCCCGAGATTTTTTCGGTGACGTCCGGATGACGTGTCCGCGCAGCTACTGCCCCAGGGTGTTCTGCATGGCGCCGGCCAACACGTCGACGGCCGGACCGCCGTTGCCCGACTGGCACACCTTGGCCTGCAGCAACACGTTCTCCCGCAGCCGTGTCGTCACGAAACAGCGCCGGTCGGTGCCGGCCTCCTGCTTGACCCAGTTCGCGTCGGTCGCCGTGGTGGGGCCGGCGGTGAAGGTCCACACCTGGGTGGTGAAGTTGTCCAGATGCATGGCCGTGGTCTGGCCGTTGCACCCGACGGTGCGGTCGACGAGACGGTGCAACGCCCGGTTGGCGGCGTCGGTGGTGGCGAAGACCCCGACTGCCTGCTTGACGAAGTGCCTGGCATCGGTGGGGGACTCCTGCGCGACCGCCCCGCTGAACGCCGCCAGGTCCGGGTCGTTGTAGACCTCTGGCAGGCCGATGTCGGCCCAGTTGTTGCAGGCCGGGTTGTCGACGTAGAAGGCCTGGAACGGATCGGTGAACGTCGACTCGAAGCCCAGGCGGGCGCCGACGATGTTGCCGACCGAGCCCTTGCTCAGCACCGCGTAGTTGACGACACCGGGGTCCGAGGGCCGCGCCGACGCCGGGGCCGCCACCCCCACCGACAACGCCGCGATCGCGATGCCGGCGGCAACGCGCGTCGCGTCAGACCGGCGCCGTGAGCTGGACTCCGCACTGTGGACGACTTCGCTGCTCATTCACCCGATCATGCCAGCCGGGCCTCGTCGGCATCCCCTTCGAGCGTGTCGTGGAACGGGTCCTCGTAGCGGCCCCAGTCCTGCGGGCGCTGCATCTCGGCGTCGGTGAGCAGCGCGCCCTGCAACGCATCGATGATGTCGGCCGGTTCGGCCCCGCACACCAGGACCGTCATCGACGTGTGCCGATCTCCGTGCGGATACCCCCAGATCAGGTCCGCCATCGCCCGCCGCTCCGGTCCGACGTAGGCGATCTCACGGGAAGTCATGGCGGCCAGCCACTTTCCCGTCCGCGTGACACGCAGTCCGCCGCCGGCCGTCTCCAGCCACAGGGCATGGCCCGGACGGTTGGCCAGCCACAACCGGCCCCGGCTGCGGATCACGCCGTCCAGCAGCAGATCGACGGCGGCGTGCAGGCGCAGGGGATGAAACGGGCGGCGGGATTGGAATTCGACAAGGCGGACCGGTCCTGCCGCCTCGAGCGGGGGTTGACCGGACAACAGCGAGGCGTGTGGATCGTCGCTGCGGCCGCGGCGCGCATCGGGGTCCAGATCGGCGAGCGCGACGCCGAGCCGTTGCGCGCCGACGGCGACGCGAGCCCTGGGCGCCAGCCTGCGGGTGACGGCAACGACGTCGGGGTCGGGGCCGGTGAGGACGACGACGTCGGCGAACTCGACCTGGCCGACGACCACCTGGGCGACGGTCCGTCCGTCGTCGAGTTCGTCGTCGCCGAGCGCCTGGCGCAACCACGTCGAGGTGTCGACGGCGGTGACGACGGCCGCGATCGCCACGTCGCGTGCCGCGGGCGACCGGGTGATGGCGAAGCAGACCTGTTCGGGTTCCATCCACGGACCGAGCCGCACGGCGATGCGTTTGACGTCGGGTCTGCGGTGCAGCCGGCGCAGGTGCGAGAGCAGGTCCTCGCGCACGGTGCAGGACAGGCAGCAGTTCGTCAGCTCCAGCACCTCGTCTGCGGTGTCGAGCAGCCCGCCCTGCACCACTGTCGTGCTGCGGTGCACCACGTGCCCGTCGAACCGGTGCTCCACCAGAACCGTTCCGGCACCGTCCAGGAGGACACCGGTGATGCCGTCGGTGTCGCTCTGTCCGGCCACGACCACGACTGGAGTGCGCATCGGCAATGCCCCCTTAATGGGAATGATTTCCAATAGGACGGCGTTCACGCTACAGTCTCGGCAGTCGCTTGTCGAAAACGATTTCCAATAAGGAGGAGTGTCGTGTCCGCGCACTGCCAGGTCACCGGCCGAGCGCCGGGTTTCGGTAATGCGGTGTCGCATTCGCATCGCCGCACCCGCCGCCGGTGGAACCCCAACATCCAGACCAAGACCTATTACCTGCCGTCCGAGGGGCGCCGGGTGACGCTGCGGGTCAGCGCCAAGGGCATCAAGGTCATCGACCGCGACGGCATCGAATCGGTGGTGGCCCGCCTCCGCCGGGAAGGGCAGAAGATCTGATGGCACGCAACGAGATTCGTCCGCTGGTGAAGCTGCGCTCCACGGCGGGCACCGGATACACCTACATCACCCGCAAGAACCGCAGAAACGACCCCGACCGGATCACGCTGCGCAAGTACGACCCGGTGGTACGGCGGCACGTCGACTTCCGCGAGGAGCGCTGATGGCCAAGAAGTCCAAGATCGTGCAGAACGAGCGGCGCCGCGAGATCGTGGCCCGCCACGCCGAGCGCAGGGCCGAGTTGAAGGCGATCATCAAGTCGCCGTCGACGACGCCCGAGGCTCGGGTGGCGGCGCAGTCGGAGCTCAACCGCCAGCCCCGCGACGCGAGCCCCGTGCGGGTCCGCAACCGCGACTCCGTCGACGGCCGACCACGCGGCCATCTGCGCAAGTTCGGGCTGTCGCGGGTACGGGTCCGCGAACTCGCTCACCAGGGCCAGCTGCCCGGCGTCCGGAAGTCGAGCTGGTGACGGCGCGGCGGCGCGAGGCCGCACCGGCCAAGAAGCGCCGAAACCTGTTGAAGAGCCTGGGGATCGAGCGCGTCGACTACAAGGACACCTCGACACTGCGGCAGTTCATCTCCGAGCGCGGCAAGATCCGCTCGCGGTCGGTGACCGGCCTGACCGTACAGCAGCAGCGCCAGGTCACCACGGCCGTCAAGACCGCCCGCGAGATGGCGCTGCTGCCGTACCCGGGTCAGAATCCGACCGGCCGCTAGGGCCGCGATCGGAATCCCGACCCGCCGTGGTCAACGCACGGCGATGGCGGTCAGCTCGAGTTGCTGCTCGGGATGGATGAATCCGGACACGGTGACCCAGGTGCTCGTCGGTGGATGCACGCCGACCCAGTCCTTGAGAAGCGGCGCGCATGCCGTCAGGGCAGCCATGTCCGTGGTGTAGACGGTCCACGCCACCAGATCGCAGCGGTTGGCCCCGACGGATTGCAGCGAACGGTCGAGCACCTCGAGGACGAACCGCAGCTGATCCTCGAAGGTCGTTGCCACGAGGCTCAATTCGGCACCACCGGTGAGCGGCGCGATGCCCGAGACGTAGACGGTGTCACCCGCAACGGCAGTCTGTACGATGCCGATGTCCTCGAACACCTCCTTGTCCACGTAGCCGATGTCCGGGATACCGCGGTCGATGCTGTTGGCGTTCACTTCGGCTTGGGCGCTCACAGCAGGGCCTCCTCCTTGTCGTTCGTACCATCGGGTAGTTCAGCCAACTCCTCGTCGATCGACGGCGCCGCGAGGATTCGGCTCGGGTCCAGGCGTTGCGGGTGACGGACCGCGATCACCGCGAGCGCCACGATCCCGATCACCCACCAGGCCGCCACGAAGTACCCGGCCATGTTGAGCGGATAGGACAGTGGCGCAACGAAACTGAATGCCGTGATGCCCGCTCCGGCGCAGAACGTCGGGAACAGGAACGCCAGCCCCACCATCGGCACCACCAGATGTGTCAGCACCCGGAATTCCGAACGCCGGAAGCGCAGGTAGTACACCGGGCAGGCTACGCACACCGCCATGTAGATCGGCAGCACGCCGACGGTCAGCACGGTCCCGGTGACCATGAAGCCGGTGACCGGCCCGTAGCTCAGGCCGACGGCGAGTGTGACCGCGGTGGCTGCGGTGAAGATCACCGCGATGGCCACGACGGGTGACCGGAACCGGGCATGAGTGTGTTTCAGTGCCCGCGGCAGGGTGCCGGCCCGGCCCAGTGCCCACGCCACCCGGGTGGCGGCCATACCGGCGCCGTTGGCCGACGCCAGTCCGGAACTGAGCAGGGTGATCAGCAGGATCACCCAGCCGATTCCCCAGAAGGTGCGGGTGATTTCCATCCACGGATCGCCGTCACCGTAGGACAGAAAGTCCGAGTAGCTCCCGGGACCGAAGTAGACCGCAGAGGCATAGGTGGTGATGACGAAGAAGATCCCCACCAGCACCACGGATCCGATAACCGCCCACTTGATCGTATGTTTGGGGTCCTTGGCCTCCTCGGCGAGGGGCGCCGCGGCATCGAAGCCGATGAAGGCCAGAAACGCGTACACCGCGCCGGCGATGATGCCGCTGATGCCGGCGAATCCGTCCACGGTCGCGTGCGTGGTCCAGAACACCGACAACGTGTTGCGCTCGCCGGCGGCGACGATCATCCATATCGAGAGCACCAGCATGACGACGATCTCCAGCGCGCCGAGCATCATCCCGACCCGCGTACCGAACTGTGCGCCAAGGTAGTTCATCACCAGTGCCAAGGCGATGCAGCCCAGCGCACCGATGATCCACCACGCCGTGTATCCGAGGCCGAGCGCGCCGCCGATGGCGCCGCCGACCAGGTTGCCGACCAACAGTGCGAGATAGGGCAGCGCAGCGGCGTAGACGAGCAGGGTGCCCCAACCCGACAGAAAGCCGGCCCCGCCGTGAAAGGCTGCGGCCAGGTAGGACGGCATCCCCGCCGCTGACGTCACACGTTTGGCCAACTGACCGATCGCCACGGCGACGCACACACAGCCGAACAACGCGAACACCACGGAGGCCGGTAGGGCGCCGCCGGCGAACGCAGCACCACCGATGACCGCGAACGCGGCACCCACGCCCGGCGCCATCGTGGCGATCGAGACGAACGTCGCTTCGGCCAGGGTGACACTGTCGTGTGCGAGATCGTCTGTGTCGCTGCCTGTCTCGGCCCTGGTCACGCGCGATGCCCTGCCGTGTCGGTGATGAGGTTCATCAGCGTGTTGGCTGAGCCGGCTCGCTCGACGGCGTCCTGCATGGCGTCGATCGACAGCATCCCCGTGGCGTCGTCGCGGATCACCGACATCGGGTCCTTCACATCGCCCACGTATCCGATGGCGAAGCAGCCCAACTGGTAACCCATCAGTTTGAGCAGATCGTCGTCGAGGGTCCTGGCGACTTCGATCGGTGTGGACAGGTACTGGTTCTCCTCCTGTCGCACCCACCCGACCGCGTACGTGATGTTGAGCGCCTGCCGGATCTTGTCCTCGGTGGTGTTCGCGCCACCGCCGTGATAGATCTTCCCGTTGTAGAGCAGCACCGATCCCTTCTCCATCTCGGCGGGAAGCGATTCCTCCTGGCTGAACTTCTCGTCCGGGCCCAATAGGTGACTACCCGGGACCACCCGGGTGGCTCCCATCTCCGCGGTGTAGTCGCTCATCGCCCACAACGTGTTGCACTGCACCTGGTAGTCGGCAGGGAAATGGAAGAAGTCCCAGGCCAGTTCGTCGCGGTGGATCGCCTGGGCCGGTGAGCCCGGCCCGATCGAGATGACCTGGGTCAGATGGAGCTGGAATGCCGACGCGTGACTGAGGTAGTCACCTGCCACAGCGAGAATCGTCGGATGCGCGACGAGACCACGCGACGTTTCGGACCGGGCGATCAGCGAACCGGTGCGGCGGGTGCGTAGTCCGAGGAAGTTGTCGTTACCGTACGCGGTGGTCTCGACGTACGGCGTCAACTCATCGTTGATGCGGTCCATCGTCTCGGGACCGACCAGATTGTCGATGATCACGTAGCCGTCGCGCCGCATACAGGCGGTGATCTCATCGGGGCTGGCAGTCGGCGGCAGGTGGTTGAGTTCGGTCACAGACGCTCCTCGGCGAAGTTCATACGGGTCGCACGACCCGCCAATTACGACTCGAGTCTGAACTGAAGTCTGTTTCGAGGACGGGTCGGTGGGTAACGAGTGGGTAAATCCGACTAGAGTCGGGTTTCATGGCCGAGACCATGCGCAGGCTGCCCGCCCAACGGCGCAGCCGACAGACGGTGCAGCGCATTCTCGACGCTGCCGAGAATCTGCTCGCCACCGTGGGATACGAGCGAGCCGTGGAATCGCCGATGCTGCTTGTCGAGCACGCAGAGGTCAGCAAAGGTGCGTTCTACGCCTACTTCACCAACCCCGAGATGGCGATGGAGACTCTCGCGCTCAGCTATATGGAGAAGTCGACGCAGATGGCAGACGAGTTCGCGGAGGATGAGTACGCGAACTGGGAAGAGGTCGCCCGGCGGGCCATCTCGGTCTACAGCGACTACTACCGAACGCCGGCCGTGCGCGAACTGTGGCTCAACGGCCACCTCTCACCTGTCGCCGTCGCCGCCGACGAGCGTGCCAACCTCTATATCGCGAACAAGCTGTGGGAGGCGATGCGCAGGGTGGCACCGGCCGAGACGGCGAGCACCGAGGTCTATCACTGCTCGGTGGCCATCGAGATCCTCGACTATCTCCTGCGCTTCGCCTTCCGCAGAGAACCCGACGGCGATCCGCGACTGATCAGGGAAGCCGCTGTGGCGATGGTCGCCTACCTGCGCACCACGACCACCGCTGGTTGACGCGAAACCCTAGCCGCCACCGTTACGCACGCCCTCCTCGACCTTCTTGCCCAGGTCGGCATCGACATTGCGCCAGTACTCGAACACCCTCGACAGCACGGGCTCGCGCACACCCTTCGAGACATGGCCGATGATGTTGTGCGCCAACCGGTCCCGAGCCTCGTCATCGAGCACCTCACGGACGAGGGTTCCGGCCTGACCGAAGTCGTCGTCGTCGGCACGCAGCGCATAGGCCTGCCGGACCATGTCACCGTCGGACGCCCAGTGCACTTCGGAGGCGCGCCTCGGGTCGGCGTGCGGACCGCCCATCGAGTTGGGCGCATAGACGGGGTCGGTGACGTTGCGGATCCGCATGGCGCCGTCCTTGGAGTACGCGTTGACCTCGACCTGCGGCTCGTTGACGGGAATCTGCTTGTAGTTCACGCCGAGTCGCGCGCGGTGCGCGTCCGAGTAGGAGAACCCGCGAGCAAGAAGCATCTTGTCCGGACTCAGGCCGGTGCCGGGCACGATGTTGTTCGGCTCGAAGGCCGCCTGCTCCATCTGTGCGTGGTAGTCGACGACGTTGCGGTTCAACGTCATTCTGCCGACCTCGTGCAGCGGGTAGTCCCCGTGCGGCCACACCTTCGTCAGGTCGAACGGGTTGAAGCGGTAGGTTTTGGCGTCCTCGAACGGCATGATCTGTACGTGCAGCGTCCAGCTCGGGAAGTTGCCGTCCTCGATGGCGGTGTAGAGGTCGCGCTGGTGGTAGTCGCCGTCCTCGCCGGCCAGCCGGTCGGCGTCCTGCTGGGTGAGAAAGTCGACGCCCTGATCGGTCTTGAAGTGGTACTTCACCCAGAACAGCTCGTCAGCGGCGTTGAGCCAGCTGTAGGTGTGGCTGGAGTAGCCGTTCATGTGTCGCCACGTCTTCGGGATGCCGCGGTCGCCCATCAACCAGGTGACCTGGTGCGCGGATTCCGGTGACAACGTCCAGAAATCCCACTGCATATGGTGGTCGCGCAGGTTGGTGGCCTGCATCCGCTTCTGGCTGCGGATGAAGTTCTGGAACTTCATCGGGTCCCGCATGAAGAAGACCGGGGTGTTGTTGCCGACCATGTCGAAGTTGCCCTCGGACGTGTAGAACTTCAGCGCGAAACCGCGCGGGTCGCGCCAGGTGTCCGGGCTGCCCCGCTCCCCCGCCACCGTCGAAAAACGGGCGACCATATCGGTTTTCGCGCCGGGCTGCAGGAACGCCGCCTTTGTGTAGCCGCTGACGTCCTGGGTCACCTCGAACTGCCCGAACGCGCCGCCGCCCTTGGCGTGGGGCTGACGCTCCGGAATGCGTTCGCGGTTGAAGTTGGCCATCTGCTCGATCAGGTAATGGTCCTGCAGCAGGATGGGGCCGTCCGGACCGACGGTCAGTGAATGCTCGAGGCTGGGGATCGGCGCACCGGCGTCGGTCGTCGTGAACTTGTCAGCCATGTCTTCTCCTCACGATGGGCGGCATCCGGGCTGGGCCGCCGTCCTCCTGGGGCGGGGTACCCGGATGCCGCTCAAACCATCCCGGGAAGACGATCAGGGCCGCGGCGGCGCGGTGGGGGCCGCGGGGCCTGCGGGCTGACGCGGGGATTCCATCACCGGCCCGCCCGGCCCGAAGGGCCCCGCAGAGCCGGGTCCGCGCTGGAATCCGCCCTGCGGCCCCATCGGGGACATCATCGGGCCGTGGTGCATCACCCCGATGTGGTGATTGCGCGGCCCGTCGCCGATGTTCTTGCCGACGAAGACCCCGGCGCCGAAGATGGCCGCCACGATGAAGACCGAGCCGGCAACGATGCCGACCCAGAGGGCCGCCTTGTTGAGGCGACCGGACGGCTGCTGGACATAGACCGTCTGCGGTGGGACCGGCGGCGGCGGAGTTCCGACAGGCGCGGTGACGGGTTCTGACTCTTCTCGAGGCGGCGTTGCTTCACTCATGGCGCTGATGATTCACCCCGATCCACAGCTGACGTTAGGTCCCAGCTGTGAATCAGCTATGCGCTCTGCGGTGTTCCGCACCGATCACGTCACTCCGACGAGAACCAGGACTTGACGGATCACTCCTCCGGGAGCAGATCCTCCAGTGCCGCATCCACCGAGGAGGAACGCTCACCGTTGACGGCCCGCCACAGCGTGGCGCACAACCAGGCGATGGCGACCGCGCCGGCGTCCGGATGGCCGATCGCGCGTTCGCCCACATAGGCTGCCCGCCCCCGGCCCGCAACCATGTCGGCGGTGGAAGCGGCCGCCTCGATGGCGGCCAGCACCGACGCGTCGTCGAGCGCCTCGACCCCGCGACGTTCGGCATCATCGACGACGGCAGCCAGGGCGTCGACCAGAGTCCTGTCGCCGCGTTGGGCGCCGCCGGCCCGCTGCACCGCGGTCAATGCGTCGCCGATACCGGCGAGCACCGCCCCCGCGAGTCCGTCGCCGCGTGCGTCTTCGGCGCGGGAGTAGACGCCGTCGAAGACCAATCCCAACAGCGGGCCGCTGGACCCACCGACATCGTCGAGGAACGCCGACGCAAGGTGTCCGAGGTCGGCCACCAGGCCGTCGTCGACGTCTCCACGCCGCACGGCGTGGGACACGCCCGCGGCGAGGTTGTCGCCGAAGTCCCCGTCGCCGGCCGCCTGATCGAGAGCATTGAACCGGTGGCGAAGGCGCTCGGTCCGGTCCGCGAACTCGTGCAACCACGGTGACGCTCCGTCGGTGACGCCCCCGCCGTCGCCGGCGTCGCTTACGTCGTTGGCCCAGCAGAAGGCCTTCGGGCGCGGCAGTCCCGGAGTGCCGTGATCGGCGAACCAGTGCTCCAACCATTCGGGATCGGCGTCGACGACCGTGAGGCTGACGCCCCGCATGTCCAGCGCCGTGCAGTAGGCGCCGGCGACGAGACTGCGCACGGCGAGGTCCCGGTGCGCCAGCGCCCGGGCCGCGGCGTCGCCGAAGTGCAGCAGTTCCAACTGACCGGTGCCGCCGAGACCGTTGACGAGCACCACGACGCCGTGAGGCGCCGACAGGTCCTCTGTCAGCGCGTCGACCATCCTGTCGACCAGCCCGTCGAGATCCGACACCTCGATGCTCTCCCGCGCCGGTTCACCGTGGATGCCGACCCCGAACTCGAGCGACCCCGGCGACACTTCGAAGGCACGGTCGCCGTCACCGGGGCTGCGGTGGGCCTCGGATGCGACCGCAACCGTGCGTGACCTGGCGACGATGTCACGCCCGAGCTCGGCCAACTCCGCCAGCGACCGTCCCGCATCGGCGGCGGCGCCGAGGATCTTCTCCACGATCACCGTCGCTGCGGTGCCCCGGCGGCCCACCTTTCCCGCGTCGCGCGAGCCCCAGTCGTCGTCCACGAGCACCTGTTCCACCGGGATGCCGTCGGCACGCAGCCGCTCGGCCGCGATGGAGAAGTTGAGAACGTCGCCGGTGTAGTTCTTCACGATCTGCAGCACACCGTCGGGCAGTGCGACCTTCCCGCACGCCGCATAGATCTGACGGTTGTGCGGGGAGGTGAAGATCTCGCCCGGACAGGCCGCGTCCAGACCGCCGCGGCCGACGAATCCGCCGTGCATCGGTTCGTGGCCGGCGCCTCCACCGCTGACAAGAGCCACCCTCCTGCCCTCGGCGGGCATGCGGTTGAAGAGGAAAGGCGGATCGCTGGAGTACTCGACGCCCTCGCCGGCCACCATCGACAGACCCGAGAGTCCCGCGCTCGCACGCTTGGACCTGTCCGCGATGAACAGAACGGTCATCGGCCTCTCCTACTCCGTCGGCGGTTCCACTACCGCCATCATGTCCTGCACCCGTCCTTGTCAAACCCCGATGCACCCACCCGCATCGTCAAGCGGGCTTGATCGGGTTCACCGCGAACTGGATGACGCGGTACGGCGAACCACCCCGCGGCGTGGTGTTCCACTGGCTGACGAACACCCGCACCGCATCCGGGGTGGAGCCCGGCGAGATGTAGCCGCCGTACGGCTGGGCGAGCCGGTTGTCGTGCGGCGGGGGCAGGTCCTCCACGCGGTCCGGCCACGGCGCCGCGACGACGACGGTGGTGACGGGCGCCGTCCCCAGCTGCGTCGGGTCGGCGGCCACCCGGATCTCCATGTTCCCGGTGGTGGCATTGAAGTACGACAGCACGGTCTGCCCGTCGATCTGGCGCACGCTCATCTCGCCGACCCTGTCGGGCCACAGCGGCACCGGCTCGCCACCCCACGCGACACCCGTCCACCCCTGCCAGGTGGCCCGATCGGTGAACGATGCCGGCGTGGCCCGGTAGAGCACGGCGGGTCCGCTGCGATCGAAGTTGTTGGCCACGATGTACACCCAGCCGCGCGGTGACTCCGCCGTGGGGATCGGGTCGTAGTAGCCGCTGATCTGCGACTGCCTGCCGCCTGCGTAGCCGGCATCGCGTTCCGATCCGACGATGGTTTCCCAGTTGCCTTGCCCGGCAACCGCTTTCACGAGACGCGAGGTCTGCGGGCGCAGGTCCTTGGTGGTCGTCACCATCATCCAGTTCTCGCGGTTGATCTCGATCACCCCCGCGGGCAACTGCGACGCGCCCGCCGGTGCCGGGTCGGCCAGCAGCGGGGTGTCGACGCCCGTCACCCCGTCGTAGCGCACCCCGGCGGGATCGTCGAGCGACTCCCCGACCACGTGCAGGGCGATCGGCGAGAACCAGCCCCCGAACCCGACACCCTGCCCCGCGAAGCTGTCGCCGCACACCTGCAGGATCCCGCTCGGGAACTCCATGAACTCACACAGGTCGGTCGCGCCGATGCCGTAGTCGGCTGTCGGGGTTCCCGTCCCGGCCGCGGGCCCGAGTCGCAGCACCTGTCCGGGCAGCAACGGCGGCAGCTCAGGAGCAGGCGTCGCATTGGCGGCCCCCGGCATCGCCGAAATTGCATTCCAGCAGACAAAGATCGAGAAGAGGCCTGCTGGAATGCAATTTCGGCGCAAGACTAGAGCTGGGCGGCCAGCAGTTCGGCGATCTGGATGGTGTTGAGCGCCGCACCCTTTCGCAGGTTGTCACCCGAGACGAACAGCGCAAGGCCCCGATCGTCGGGCACACCGGGATCCCGGCGGATCCGGCCGACCAGCGAGTCGTCCGCACCCGCCGCGGCCAGCGGCGTGGGCACGTCCACCAGCGTCACGCCGGCAGCGCCGGCGAGAATCTCCTTGGCACGCGCCACCGAAAGCGGCTGGGAGAACTCGGCATTGATCGACAGCGAGTGCCCGGTGAACACCGGAACCCGCACGCAGGTGCCACTGACGGCCAGCTCCGGGATGCCGAGGATCTTGCGGCTCTCGTTGCGCAGCTTCTGGTCCTCGTCGGTCTCACCGGAACCGTCGTCTACCAGCGACCCGGCCAACGGGACGACGTTGAACGCGATCGGCGCCACGTACTTGTTCGGCGGCGGAAACTGCAGCGCCGAACCGTCGTGCACCAGCTGCTCGACCCCGTCGATCACCGCCCGCGCCTGCCCGGCGAGCTCCTCGACCCCGGCCAGCCCGCTCCCGGACACCGCCTGGTAGCTCGACACGATCAGACGGGTCAGCCCGGCCTCGTCGTGCAGCGGCTTGAGCACCGGCATCGCGGCCATGGTCGTGCAGTTCGGGTTGGCGATGATGCCCTTGGGGCGATTACCCGCGTCGCGTTCGAAGTTGACCTCGGAGACCACCAACGGCACGTCGGGATCCTTGCGCCACGCCGACGAGTTGTCGATCACCACGGCGCCGGCGCCGGCGAACCGCGGCGCCTGCACCCGCGACATCGTCGCGCCGGCCGAGAACAGCGCGATGTCCAGTCCGGACGGGTCGGCTGTCGATGCGTCCTCGACCTCGATCTCCTGGCCGCGGAACCCCAGCTTCTTTCCCGCCGACCGTGCCGAGGCGAAGAACCGTACCCCGGTGGCTGGAAAATCACGCTCCGCCAACAGGGTTCGCATCACCTGGCCGACCTGACCGGTCGCGCCGACGACTCCTATGCGCACCATAGCTACCGCCCTGTCCCCGCGTAGACCACGGCCTCTTCGTCGCCGCCGAGCCCGAATGCGTCGTGCAGCGCCTCGACGGCCCTGTCGAGCTCGGTGTCCTTGATCAGGACCGAGATCCGGATCTCGGAGGTGGAGATGAGATCGATGTTGATGCCCGCGTCGGCCAGCGCCTCACAGAACGTCGCCGTCACACCGGGGTGCGACCGCATCCCGGCGCCGATCAGCGACACCTTGCCGATGTGGTCGTCGTAAAGCACACGGGTGAAACCGATTTCGTCCTGCAACGCGGTCAGCTTCTCCACCGCGCCCGGCCCGCTTTCGCGCGAGCAGGTGAAGGTGATGTCGGTCTTGCCGTCCTCGACCTTCGAGATGTTCTGCAGCACCATGTCGATGTTGACGTCGGCGTCGGCGACCGCGCGGAACACCTGGGCGGCGTAGCCGGGAACGTCGGGCAACCCGACGACGGTCACCTTCGCTTCGCCGCGGTCGTGGGCTACTCCGGTGAGGATGGCGTCTTCCATGGGGATGTCCTCGATCGATCCTTTGACGATGGTGCCCGGATTGTCGGAGTACGACGACCGGACGTGGATGGGCAGGTCGAAACGGCGCGCGTACTCGACGCAGCGCAGCATCAGCACCTTGGCTCCGGCGGCGGCCATCTCCAGCATCTCCTCGAAGGAGACCGTGTCCAGCCGCCGGGCGTTCGGAACGATGCGCGGGTCAGCGGTGAAGATGCCGTCGACGTCGGTGTAGATCTCGCACACGTCGGCCTTCAGCGCGGCGGCCACCGCGACGGCGGTGGTGTCCGAGCCGCCGCGGCCCAACGTGGTGACGTCCTTGGTGTCCTGGCTGACGCCCTGGAAGCCGGCCACCAGCACGATCTGGCCCTCGTCGAGCGCGGCCCGCAGCCTGGTGGGGGTGACGTCGATGATCTTGGCGTTGCCGTGGGTGCCCGTGGTGACGACGCCGGCCTGCGAGCCGGTGAAGCTGCGGGCCTCGGCGCCCAGCGACTCGATGGCCATGGCGACCAGCGCGTTGGAGATGCGTTCACCCGCGGTCAGCAGCATGTCGAGCTCCCGCGCCGGCGGCGCCGGGGACACCTGCTTGGCCAGGTCGAGCAGTTCGTCGGTGGTGTCGCCCATCGCCGAGACGACCACGACGACGTCGTTGCCGGCCTTCTTCGTCTCGACGATGCGCTCGGCCACACGGCGGATCCGCTCGGCGTCCGACACCGAGGATCCGCCGTATTTCTGTACGACGAGCGCCACTGCAGAACCCTTCCGGAGGTTGGGGAGATCCCATAAAGGATAAAGGCTGCGCGCACGTGGTTTTTCCCGCCGGTAGCGTGCAGGGCGTGCCCGCCGCGCCCACCGATCGGTTGGCCGACACCTCGGTCCCGATCCATCCCCCCATCGCCGAGCGCTGGAGCCCCCGCGCATTCGACCCCGGAGCCGACCTGGACCGGGATGACCTGGTCGCGCTGCTGGAGGCCGCGCGATGGGCCCCGACGTGGGGGCGGCGGCAGCCGGTGCGGTTCGTGGTGGGCCTGCGGGGAGACGCGCCGTTCACGACGATCGCCGGGCTGCTGCGGCGCGGGAACAGCTACGCCAAGGCGGCGAGTGCGCTGATCCTGCTGTGTACCGACGACGGGGAGGACGACCGGACGCAGCGCTACGCCGCCGTCGATGGGGGCGCCGCTATGGCCAACATCACCATCGAGGCCGTCTCCCGGGGCCTGATCGCACACCCGATGGCCGGGTTCGACGTGGCGGGAGCCAGCGAGGCGTTCGCGCTGCCGGACGGCCTGCGCCCGGTGGTGGTGATCGCGGTGGGCCGGCTCGGCGACTACGCCGACGTGGCTCCGGAGATCGCCGAGCGTGACCGTCTGCCCCGGCACCGGCTTCCGCTGAGCGAAGTGGTTCTCAACTGGACTCCGTAAGTGGTAACTTACGGTTAGTGACTACTTACCAAGCAGCCGATCCCTGGCACGCGATCGCCGACGGCACCAGGCGCTCGATCATGCGACGACTGGCCACCGGCCCGTGCGCCGTCGGCGAACTGGCCCGCGACCTGCCCATCAGCCGGCCCGCGGTGTCACAGCATCTGAAAGTCCTCAAGTCCGCGGGCCTGGTCAGCGACCGGGCTCACGGGACACGTCGCGTCTACCAGTTGAACCCGGAAGGCCTGGAGACGTTGCGCGCCGAGCTCGACCGGTTCTGGACGCAGGCACTTGTCGACTTCAAGGACATCGTCGAACAACCCACCCAGGAGGAACGATGATCGAGCCCATCCGGCGGCACATCGTGGTGAACGCACCCGTTGAGCGCGCCTTCACCGTCTTCACCGCCCAGTTCGGGGACTTCAAGCCCCGCGAACACAACCTGCTCGCCGTCCCGATCGTCGAGACGGTCTTCGAACCCAGAGTGGGCGGCCACATCTACGACGTCGGCGAGGACGGTAGCCGGTGCCGGTGGGCGCGCGTGCTGGACTTCGAACCGCCGTCGCGGGTGGTGTTCAGTTGGGACATCGGGCCGACATGGCAGGTCGAGTCCGACGCGTCGAGAACCAGCGAGGTCGAGGTGCGGTTCATCCCCGAAACGCCCGACCGCACCCGTGTCGAACTCGAGCATCGCCACCTCGACCGCCACGGCGAGGGGTGGCGCTCCGTCGCCGACGGGGTGGGCGGCGACGCGGGCTGGCCGTTGTACCTGCGGCGGTTCGGGGAGCTGATCGACCGATGAGCGCACAACTGGAAATGGCGTGCGCCGTCGGCGAACTCGCCGGCCCGGGTCGGCGTGCGCCGGCGGCGCGGTTGCGCGGCTGAGTTCGCCTCCGTCACAGCAAGTTCGCAGTGTTCGCCGCGGAAGGGGGTTTACCGCGACGAAACGCGGCGTGACCGTCGACGTAACAGAAACGTCGGTAACTGTCGGTGAACGGCTCCGCTTCGGAGCCGCACACTCGCAGGAGAACCGTCTATGGATACAGGGACGACCGCGTTCATGCTGTGTTGCATCATCGGCCTCACGCTGATGATCCCCGGCCTCGCGTTGTTCTACGGCGGCATGGTGTCCGTCAAGAGCTCGACCAACATGATGATGATGACGTTCGGCTCCGCCGCACTCGTGGGCGTGCTGTGGGTGCTGTTCGGCTTCTCGATGACCTTCGGCAGCAGCTACGGCGGGTTCGTCGGCAGCTTCACCGAGTTCGCAGGCATGAAGAACCTGACCGAGCCGATGACCACGATCGACGGCTTGCCGATCAGCTTGTTCTCGCTGTTCCAGGCACTGTTCGCCGCGATCACCGTCGCGCTGATCTCCGGCGCGGTGGCCGACCGGATGAAGTTCGGAGCGTGGATGGGCTTCGCGACGCTGTGGGCGGTGCTGGTGTACTTCCCGGTCGCGCACTGGGTGTTCGCGTTCGACGGCGTGGTCACCGAGGACTCGGTCGGCGGCTGGATCGCCAACAAGCTCGGCGCCATCGACTTCGCCGGCGGCACCGCGGTCCACATCAACGCCGGCGCCGCGGCCCTGGCGGTGGCGATCGTGCTCGGCAAGTCCAAGAACTGGGGCCAGCTGCGCAAGCCCCACAACGTTCCGCTGACCCTGCTCGGCGCGGGGCTGCTGTGGGCCGGCTGGTACGCCTTCAACGGCGGTTCCGCGCTGGCCGCGGGCAACTCCGCAGCGATCGTCATGGTGACGACGTTCGTCGCGACGTGCGCCGCGACGTTGGCCTGGATCGCGGTCGAGAAGATCAAGGACGGCCACGTCACCGGTGTCGGCGCGGCGTCGGGTGCGATCACCGGCCTGGTCGCCATCACACCCGCCTGCGGTGCGGTCACCCCGGTCGGCGCGATCATCCTCGGCGCCATCGCCGGTGCCATCTGCGTGTACGCGGTGGGCCTCAAGGAGCGCTTCGGCTACGACGACTCGCTCGACGTCGTCGGCGTGCACCTGGTCGGCGGTGTGGTCGGCACCCTGCTCATCGGATTCCTGGCCAGCGAAACCATGCCCAACGCCACCAACGGCCTGTTCTACGGCGGCGGCATCGACCAGTTGTGGAAGCAGGCAATCGCCGCGGGCGCGGTGATGGCGTACTCGTTCGCAGTCGCCTTCGCCATCGCCTTCATCCTGAAAAAGACTGTGGGCATTCGTATTTCGCCGGACGACGAGGAGAAGGGCATCGACGCCGCCTTCCACCGCGAGGCGTCCTACGAGATTCAGCCCGCCTGAGCTGAGCAAGCGGCCGGTGCGGGCCCCCGGGTCCGCGCCGGCCGTTTCGCCGTGCGGGATGTTTCACACGGTGATACTTTGATTCACAACACGAGACAAGGAACGAACATGGCTGAAGATCTCGCCACCCTGGCCGAGCAACACGGAACGAAGTTCATCCTCGCGCTGTTCGTCGACCTGCGCGGAAAGCCCTGCGCCAAGCTGGTCCCCGTCGAGGCGGTCGACCTGCTCTCGACCGAAGGGGTCGGCTTCGCCGGCTACGCCGTCGGCGCGATGGGCCAGGAACCCAAGGATCCCGACCTGATGGCCATCCCGGATCCGGCGTCGTTCACCCCGATCCCGTTCATCAAAGAGGGTCTGGCGATCGTGCACTGTGATCCCCACGTCAATGGCGAGCCATGGCCTTTCGCGCCGCGGGTCATCCTGAAATCCCTCATCGAGCGGTGCTCGGACGCCGGTTTCGAGCCGTGGGTGGGCGCCGAGGTCGAGTACTTCCTGCTGTCGCGCAACGACGACGGCAGCATCGCGGTCGCCGACACCGCCGACACCGCCGCCCAGCCGTGCTACGACGCCCGCGGCGTCACCCGGATGTATGACCACCTGGCCGCCGTCTCGACCGCGATGAACCAACTGGGCTGGTCCAACTACGCCAACGACCACGAGGACGGCAACGGCCAGTTCGAGCAGAACTTCAAGTTCGCCGACGCCCTGACCACCGCCGACCGGGTGATCACGCTGCGCTACCTGCTCTCGATGATCGCCGCCGAGCGCGGCATGATCGCCACCTTCATGCCGAAGCCGTTCGGCGACAAAACCGGCAACGGCCTGCACTTCCACCTGTCGCTGACCAGCGGCGGCGCCCCGGTGTTCCCGGCCGAGGAGGACGAACGGGGCCTCGGACTGTCCGACACCGCCTACGGCTTCATCGGCGGCATCCTCGAGCACGCGTGCGCGCTGCAGGCTGTGGTCGCGCCGACGGTGAACTCCTACAAGCGAACCGGTGCGGTCGCGACGTCCTCGGGCGCCTCGTGGGCGCCGCGGCTACCCACCTACGGCGGCAACGACCGCACGCACTACATCCGCGTTCCCGACTCCGACCGCATCGAGATGCGCGGCGGCGACGGCTCGGCCAACCCGTATCTGGCGATCGCCGCCGCTCTCGGTGCCGGCCTGGACGGCATCAAGCGCAGCACCGACCCGGGCGCCGTCGGTCAGGGCGTCAGCACCCGGGCTCTGCCGTTGACGCTGCTGCACGCCGTCGAGGATTTCGAGGGCGACGCGGTGGTGACGGGTGCGCTCAACGCCGCGGGCGAAGGAGTCGCGGCGTACTTCGCCAACATCAAGCGCGAGGAGTTCTTCGCCTACCACAGCACGGTCGGCGCCTGGGAGCTCGACAACTACCTCACGGCCTTCTGAGCGCCGTATCCGTCACGACAGGAAAGGAATTCAGCGATGTGCGGGATCGTCGGGCTGCATCTGCGGACACCCGAACTCTATCCCCGCCTCGGGGAGCTGCTGACCGGCATGCTCTGCGAGATGGGTGATCGCGGCAGCGACTCGGCCGGAGTCGCCGTCTACGGCGACCCGACCTGGTCGCCGGCCGGCCGCGGGTGCGTCTCCGTGGCCGACCTCGGCACCGGCCGGACCGAGGACGCCGATCAGGTCGCCGCGGCCGTCGCCGCGGCGCTCGGTGGTGACGTCTCCGGCGTCGGCGTCGACGTCAGCTACGTGCTGTCCGCGGACGTGGACTCCGAGGTCCTGCTGGCGGCGTTACGCTCGGCGTACCCCGACGCCCTGGTCGCCGGATTCGGTTCGGACATGGCAGTTCTCAAAGGGGTCGGGCATCCGCGGGCGCTGACCGAGCGGTGGGGCCTGGCCAAGGCGCAGGGCTGGCAGGGAGTGGGACACACCCGCATGGCCACCGAGTCCGCCGTGACGCCCGCGGGCTGCCACCCGTACGCCGTGGGCGCCGGGCAGTGCATGGTGCACAACGGATCGTTCGCCAACCACGCCACCATCCGGCGCGAGCTCCGTGCTGCGGGGGTGCCCTTCGAC
Organism: Mycolicibacterium austroafricanum; assembly: GCF_000612725.1. Classification (GTDB taxonomy): domain Bacteria; phylum Actinomycetota; class Actinomycetes; order Mycobacteriales; family Mycobacteriaceae; genus Mycobacterium; species Mycobacterium austroafricanum. The sequence continues at coordinate 32,909 of NZ_HG964457.1, read as the reverse complement.
AGCGAGAACGACACCGAGGTGGGTGCCCGTTTCATCGCCAGACTTCTGACCGAGGGCCGTGACGTCGAGGGCGCTCTGAAGGAACTCTGCGCAACGTTCGACGGTTTCTACACGCTGCTGGTCTCCAACCGCGACTCGTTCGCGGTGGTGCGCGACGCGATCGCGTGCAAGCCGGCGGTGATCGCCGAAACCGACGAGTGGGTCGCGATGGCCAGTGAATACCGCGCCCTGGCAGGACTTCCCGGTGTCGAAGAGGCCCGGATCTGGGAACCCGAACCCGAGGTGGTGTACGCGTGGAGCAAATGAGGACGTTCGACCTGCGGACGACCCCGCTGCGTGAGGTCAACACCGCACTGCACGCGGCGGACCTCACCGGCGACTTCCTGATCGAGCATCCCGCAGGCGCGCACAACGTCGCCGTCGGACTGTCCGCACCGGTCAAGGTGACGATCGACGGACACGTCGGCTACTACGCCGCAGGGATGAACCAGCACGCCGACGTGATCATCAACGGCAACGCCGGAACCGGTGTCGCCGAGAACATGATGAGCGGCTCGGTGTGGGTGAAAGGTGATGCCTCCCAGTCGGCCGGCGCCACCGCACACGGCGGCCTGCTGGTCATCGAGGGCAACGCCGCGGCCCGCTGCGGAATCTCGATGAAGGGTGTCGACATCGTCGTCGGCGGAGACGTCGGGCACATGAGCGCGTTCATGGCGCAGGCCGGACGTCTGGTCGTCCGCGGCGACGCGGGCGAGGCGCTGGGCGATTCGATCTACGAGGCCCGTATCTACGTCCGCGGTGACGTCGCATCGCTGGGTGCCGACTGCGTGGCCAAGCCGATGCGCGACGAACACCACAGCGAGCTTGAAAAGCTGCTGAAGGCAGCCGGATTCGAGGGTGACGACACACGCTCCTACACCCGCTACGGATCGGCCCGTTCCCTGTACCACTTCCACGTCGACAATGCGAGTGCCTACTGATGAGCTACAGTTCTGACGACCGCGCGCGGCTGGGGCTGCGTGAATCGGCGACCTTCGACCGCGCCACCATCGCGGCCATCCAGCGGGCGGCCGACACCGGGATCTACGACATCCGCGGCTGGGGCGCCAAGCGTCCACTCCCCCACTTCGACGACCTGCTGTTCCTCGGCGCGTCGATGTCACGCTATCCGCTGGAGGGGTACCGCGAGCGCTGCGCCACCGACGTCGTGCTCGGTGACCGGTTCGCCAAACACCCTCTGCACCTGGATATCCCGGTCACCATCGCCGGGATGAGCTTCGGCGCACTGTCCGGGCCCGCCAAGGAGGCGCTCGGCCGCGGCGCCAGCGAGGTCGGCACGTCGACGACCACCGGCGACGGCGGGATGACGCCGGAGGAGCGCGGGCAGAGCAAGTACCTCGTCTATCAGTACCTGCCGTCGCGGTACGGGATGAATCCCGAGGACCTGCGCAAGGCCGACGCCATCGAGATCGTGCTCGGGCAGGGCGCCAAGCCCGGCGGCGGCGGAATGCTGTTGGGGCAGAAGATCTCCGAACGCGTCGCGGGGATGCGCACCCTTCCCGAGGGGATCGACCAGCGCTCGGCCTGCCGCCATCCCGACTGGACCGGCCCCGACGACCTCACCATCAAGATCAACGAGCTGCGGGAGATCACCGACTGGGAGAAGCCGATCTACGTCAAGGTCGGTGCCAGCCGCACCTACTACGACGTGAAACTCGCCGTCCACGCCGGCGCTGACGTCGTGGTGGTCGACGGCATGCAGGGCGGCACCGCGGCCACCCAGGAGGTGTTCATCGAGCACGTCGGGATCCCGACGCTGGCCGCGATCCCGCAGGCGGTGCAGGCGCTGCAGGAACTGGGTGTGCACAGGAAAGTTCAGTTGATCGTCTCCGGCGGCATCCGCAACGGCGCGGACGTCGCCAAGGCACTGGCGCTGGGCGCCGACGCCGTCGCGATCGGCACCGCGGCGCTGATCGCACTCGGCGACAACCATCCGCGCTACGCCGCCGAGTACGAGAAGCTGGGCAGCGCAGCGGGTTTCTTCGACGACTTCCAGGACGGCAGGGATCCTGCCGGCATCAGCACGCAGGACCCCGAGCTGGCAGCGCGTTTCGATCCGATCGCAGGCGGCCACCGGCTGGCGAACTACCTGCGCGTGCTGACGATGGAGGCGCAGACCATCGCCCGCGCCTGCGGTAAGTCGCACGTGTGCCACCTGGAACCCGACGACCTGGTCGCGGTCAGCATCGAAGCAGCGGCGATGGCCCGTATTCCGTTGGCGGGCACGGACTGGATCCCCGGTCGCAACGGAGGAGCCTGGTGACCGAGACAGCCGATGTCGTCATCGTCGGCGGCGGCCTGGAGGGCGCCGCGGCCGCATGGGCGCTGAGCCGTCGCGGGGTGACCGACGTCGTGGTGGCCGAACGCAACACCGTCGGCTCCGGGATGACCGGTAAGTCCAGCGGCATCGTCCGCTGCCACTACGGGGTGAGCTCGCTGGCCGCGATGGCCGCCGACGGGCTCGAGGTCTTCGAGAACGGTGAGGACATCTTCGGTACCGACATCGGGTTCCGCCAGACCGGCTACGTCGTCGGCGTCGGCGAACAGAACGTCGAGTCGCTGCGCAAAAGCCTTGCCGCGCAACGCGCCGTCGGGGTGGACACCGAGGAGATCGACAAGGACGAGGTCGCGAAGCTGTGGCCGTTCGCCGACCTGACACCGTTCGCGGCGTTCGGCTGGGAAGCCCGCGGCGGGTACGGCGACGCCTACCAGACCGCGCAGGCGTTCTCCACGGCGGCGCGCGCCGCCGGCGCACGGGTTCGGCAGGGCACCGCGGTGACGGACCTGCTCGTCGACGGCGACCGGGTGACCGGAGTGCGGACCGCCGACGGCAGCGAGATCTTTGCGGGCACCGTGGTCGTCGCCACGGGCGTGTGGACCCGTCCGTTCCTGGCGCGCTACGGCATCGACGTGCCGATCCGGGTGATCCGCGAACAGATCGTGCTGATCGACCCGGGTGTAGAGGTGGGGAAGGTGCCCGTCTTCTCCGACCTGGTGTCGCTGCAGTACGTGCGGCCCGAAGTCGGCGGCGAGATCCTGTTCGGCAACAGCGACCTGCCCGGCTATGACGCAATCGATCCGGCCGACCCCGACGACTATCTGAACCGGGCCACCGACGGCTTCGTCGACCTCACCGTCGACAAGGTCGGCACCCGGTTCCCCGGCTTCCCCGACGCCGCGATCTCCGGCAGCTACGCCGGCTGCTACGACGTCACCCCCGACTGGAACCCGATCATCTCGGTCGCCCCCCTGGACGGGCTCGTCATCGCCGCCGGGTTCAGCGGGCACGGTTTCAAGATCGCACCCGCGGTGGGCCGACTGGTCGCCGACATCGTCGTCGACGGCCACAGCAGCGACTCCCGCATCCCCGCATCGGACTTCCGGTTCTCCCGCTTCGCCGAGGACGACCCGCTCAAGACGCCCTACCCCTACGTCGGCGCGGGGCAGATGCGCTAGACAGAGACCGTGGCCCTCCCAGAAGATCCGGCCGATCCCGGCCCGCTGCTCCGCAACACCTCCGGCACGGCCCGGGACCGCGACCCCGCAGCACCGGTCGAGGAACTCGAGATCGAGGCCGCGATCGGCCGCAACGTGCGACTGCTGCGGCTGCAGCAGGGGCTGACGGTCGCCGAGACCGCCGCCAGGGTCGGCATCTCGAAGGCCATGATGAGCAAGATCGAGAACGCCCAGACCTCCTGCAGCCTGTCCACGCTGGCGCTGCTGGCCAAGGGCTTCGACGTGCCGGTGACCAGCCTGTTCCGCGGGGCCGACGTGGAACGCCCGGCCGCCTTCGTCAAGGCCGGCACGGGTGCACGCATCGTGCGGGAAGGCACCCGCGAGGGCCACGAGTACCAGCTGCTGGGGTCGCTGCGGGGCGAGCACAAGCGGCTGGAGTGCCTTGAGGTCACGCTGTCGGGGAAGAGCCAGACGTATCCGCTGTTCCAGCATCCCGGCACCGAGTTCATCTACATGCTCGAAGGCGTCATGGACTACAGCCACAGCCGGACGGTGTATCGCCTGCATCCCGGCGACTCGCTGCAGATCGACGGCGAGGGCGCGCACGGCCCCGTCGACCTCGTCGAGGTGCCCATCCGGTTCCTGTCGGTGATCGCCTTCCCCGACTCCCAGGTGTGAGCCCGGACAACCCAGGTTTTGTCGCGCGGGCCTGCGGGAGTACAGTCAGGACCGTGCAGCGGGTGCTCCTTCTCGGACGCCGCGACGGGGTCTGACCAGACCGGCCTCCCGTCGCGGGTGTTTCGCGATGCGCCGGTCTGAAGTCCCCTAGACCTTTTCCGGAGCACCGAAATGACTGAGAACTACAGCCCCAGCGCCGATGCCTACAGCTCGGTACGCACGATCACCACGCCGGCGGGTCCGCCCAATCCCGGCCAACCGTCCTGGAACACCCAGCGCGGCTCGTCGATGCCGGTCAGCCGCTACCGCAACTTCGCCGCAGAAGTTCCAGGCGGAGCGCCTGCTGCGCCTTTCGACCGCACCTGGCCCGACAAGGTCATCGACACCGCGCCGCTGTGGTGCGCGGTGGATCTGCGCGACGGCAACCAGGCGCTGATCGACCCGATGAGTCCGGCCCGCAAACGTCGCATGTTCGATCTGCTGGTCAAGATGGGCTACAAGGAGATCGAGGTCGGCTTCCCGTCGGCCAGCCAGACCGACTACGACTTCGTCCGCGAGATCATCGAGCAGGGCGCCATCCCCGACGACGTCACCATCCAGGTCCTGACCCAGTGCCGCGACGAGCTGATCGAGCGGACCTTCGAGGCCTGCGACGGCGCACCGAACGTGATCGTGCACTTCTACAACTCGACGTCGATCCTGCAGCGCCGGGTGGTGTTCCGCGCCGACCGCGACGAGATCAAGAAGATCGCCACCGACGGCGCCCGCAAGTGCCTGGAGGAGGCGGGCAAGCACCCCGGCACGCGGTGGCGCTACGAGTACTCCCCCGAGTCCTACACCGGCACCGAGCTGGAGTACGCCCTGGACGTCTGCAATGCGGTCAGCGAGGTCATCGAGCCGACGCCGGACTGGCCGCTGATCGTCAACCTGCCTGCGACCGTCGAGATGGCCACCCCCAACGTCTACGCCGACTCCATCGAGTGGATGAGCCGCAATCTGGCTCGCCGCGGCTCGATCATCTTGAGTCTGCACCCGCACAACGACCGCGGAACCGCGGTTGCCGCAGCCGAATTGGGATATCAGGCCGGCGCGGACCGCATCGAGGGCTGCCTGTTCGGCAACGGTGAGCGCACCGGCAACGTGTGCCTGGTGACGCTGGGGCTGAATCTGTTCTCCCGCGGGGTGGACCCGCAGATCGACTTCTCCAACATCGACGAGATCCGTCGCACCGTGGAGTACTGCAACCAGCTGGGCGTGCACGAAAGGCACCCCTACGGCGGCGATCTGGTCTACACCGCGTTCTCCGGCAGCCACCAGGACGCCATCAACAAGGGTCTGGACGCGATGAAGATCTCCGCCGACGAGCAGGATTCCGATGTCGATGACATCGTGTGGCAGGTTCCCTATCTGCCGATCGACCCGAAGGACGTCGGCCGCACCTACGAGGCCGTGATCCGGGTGAACTCGCAGTCCGGCAAGGGCGGCGTCGCCTACATCATGAAGGCCGACCACGGGCTGGCGCTGCCGCGGCGGCTGCAGATCGAGTTCTCCCAGGCGATCCAGCAGATCACCGACGGCGAGGGCGGCGAGGTGTCGCCCAAGGAGATGTGGGACGCGTTCTACGACGAGTACCTGGCGCCCATCACCCCGCTGGAGCGGATCCGGCAGAAAGTCGACGCGTCCGAGGTGGATGGCGGCACCGACACCATCACCGCGGTGGTGAAGGTCAACGGCGAGGAGCACGAGATCGTCGGCGCCGGCAACGGCCCGCTCGCGGCCTTCGTCGACGCGATCGGCGCGGTCGGGTTCCACGTCAACGTGCTGGACTACTCCGAGCACGCGATGTCGGCCGGTGAGGAGGCCGCGGCCGCGGCCTATGTGGAGGCCGAGATCGACGGAAAGACCGTGTGGGGTGTCGGTATCGCGACGTCGATCACCACCGCATCGCTGCGTGCGGTGGTGTCGGCGGTGAACCGGGCGATGCGCACCCGGCCGAGCCTGTTGCGTTAAGGAACCGCGAGGAACGCGAACGGCTCCGCGGGCTGGAACTGCGCGCTGGTGTCCCCGGCGTAGATTGTCTTCTCGCCCTCGCCCAGCTCCAGTCGGCGGACCGGCGCGTCCACGCTGAAGTCCAGGTTCTTCAGGTCCACCCAGAAGGTGTTCGGCGACAAGGCGGATTCGAAGAAGTAGCGCAGGGATTTGTGATCGACCACCGTGCGCCATCGGGTCGAAGAGATGTTGGGTTCGTCCGAGGTCGCGATGCCGTACGGGGTGGAGACGTTGCGCACGACGCTGAACACCGCGGCGACGGCGAGCACCGGGTCGTCGCACTTGGGCACCGCGTTGATGTAGAACGCCGCCCGCACGAAGCGGTCGGCGGCGCGGTTGGTGCCAGGCAGCATCACCGTGCCACCGATCTCCTCCCAGTACTCGGTGATGGCCAGCTGCTTGTCGAACGTCGGCGAGTTCGTCATCACCTGGTGGCTGCGGTCGTGGTGGATGGTCTGCCTGCCGTCGATGTACTCGACGATGGCGCTGTCCCCGCTCGCGTCCGACATCGCCAGGTGCAGGGTGGCCATCCGCTGCTGTCCGGGCACTTCGGCGGTGGCCACCCGCAACGGGTTGGCGGTCAGCGCGGCGACCGCCTCGGCGACGGTGGCGAAGTTGTCGAGCACGTACTGCGCCCACAGTGACAGCGCGACGGCCGGGCCGCCTGCGTCGTCGGCCGGGTACTGCGATTCGGCCAGCCACAGCAGGTTGGCGGCCAGCCCCGCCTCGTTGACGCCGTCGGTGCTGCAGATGTCGTAGGCGGTGGCGACCACGCTGCCGTACTTGGCCGTCCATTCCAGCGAGTCGGGTCCGGCCTGCCCGGCCCTGCGGATGCCGCGGGGCAGCACCCACAGGTTGGTGCCGATCTCAACCTTCCAGTCCATCGAACGGCCGGTGACCACACGATCATTCGTGCCTAGGTAAACCACGCGAGTGCACACGTCGAGCACTGTAGGACATCGCTCACTCACCCGGCCGCGTCGCCCGGATGAACGACACCGGCCCGAACACCCGAAGCCGGCGGGTCGCGACCACAGTGGTGTCGAACCCGGCGGCCTCGACGAGTTGGGGCAGCCGTGCGCCGGCCGCGGCATGGCGGTGGCCGGTGAGCCGCGACATCAGGCCCTCGGGTTGATCTGCACCGCCGACGTCGACGATGTGCAGCCGGCCGCCCGGCCTCAGCACGCGCCACGCCTCGGCGAGGGCAGACACCTTCGTGCCGTCGTCGAGGTGATGCAGCATCAGTGACGAGAGCACCCGATCGAAGGATGCGTCGGCGAACGGCAACTCCTGGGCATAGGCGGTCTCGAACCGGACGGGGCCTTCGCCGGCGGCCTTCCGCCGCGCCCTGGTGACCGCCCGGGGGTCGGGGTCGGTGGCCGTGATCCGGGCCGACGGCGCCGCACGCAGTGCACGCGCGGTGAGGTTCCCTGTGCCACAGCCGATTTCGAGGACGTCGAGCTCGCCGGCCAGCTCGGCCTGGGTGACCAGTTCGTCGTAGAGCGGGTACGTTCCCAACAGCCGGACCAGAAGGTCGTAGGCAGGCAGGAAGAAGTCGCGACCGGCGGCGGGCAGGTAGTCGTGACGATTACCCCAGGTGCGCGCCACCGGATGTGGAGGATTTTCTGTCATGTGATCCATGCTGACCATTGGCGGACAACGGGTGTCGGCTGATATTCGTCAAGACCGGGACTATCTTTGACTCGTGTCCGAGACAGCCGTCTTCGCCGGCCGCCGCGACGGAACGCCGGTGTACGCGTATCCGCGCCGTCGCCCGCAGGCGCCGGTGTCCGTCCTGGAACTCGGCCCGGACGCACCTCCGGTGCGCACCACGCACATCCACGAGTTCCCGGTGCTCGTCTACCAACCGGCGACCGGGTCGGTCGATGTGGTGGCCGCGGGCCTGCCGGTGGATCCGGGCCGGGGCGGCGACCGGACCGGGGCGGTCGCGGTGTTCTTCGACCCGGCTGCGCTTGGCGAGGGCGCACGCTCACCGTGGCCGACCTGGCGGGCGCATCCGCTGCTGTCTCCCTTTCTGCACGGACACCACGACGGCATCTTGCGACTGGAGGTCCCCGCCGCCCGGCGCCCGTTCTGGGACGCCGGTGTCGCCGCCCTGCAGGCGGAGTTGACCGACCGTCGCGACGGTTACGCTCAAGCGGCGCTGGCGCACCTGACTGTGCTGCTGATCGAGCTGGCCCGTCTCTCCGATGACGTGGTCGGCGATCTGCGGCGCAGCAACGAACCGCTGCTGGCCCAGGTGTTCGACGTCATCGAGCGTCGGCTCGGTGAACCGCTGACGCTGCGCGATGTCGCCCGCGAGTGCGGCCTGACTGCGGGATACCTCACCACGGTCGTCCGCCGTCGCACGGGCCGTACCGTCGGCTCGTGGATCGCCGAGCGCCGGATGGCCGAGGCACGTGCCCTGCTACTCGCTACCGAGCTGACCGTCGGGGAGGTGGGCAGACGCGTCGGCATGACCGATCCCGGTTACTTCACCCGGCAGTTCCGCAGCTGCCACGGTGAGTCGCCGCGCACGTGGCGTGCCAGGCACGGCTGAACCCGAGCTCAGAACAACGTGAACTGGTCTCCGGCGGACGCCTGGTCGGCGAACTCCTCGATCGCCGACCCACCGATCACCGTGTCGAGGTGCCGCAGGAACTCGGCACTGCCGAGCGTCGGCACCCCGAAACCGCCGGCCTGATACCCCTTGCCCTGCTCGGGCGCGGGATCGTCGCAGACGACGAGCGAGGTATGCCCGTCCACGACCTCGGTGAACGCCAACCCGGCATGCAGGATCCGCTCGACGAGCTCCTCGTGGGTGTGCCCGACCTCTGCCGACAGCGCCACCCGCATGCCCTGCACCAGCGGTCTGCCGGCCACGAAGACTCCCGGGTTGGCGTAGGCGCACGGCATCCTGGCGGCGAGCGCCTTGAGCGGCCGGAATTCGTCGTGGGTGATGCGGCCGTTGGGCCACGTGCGGCGGCTCACCGGGTGCACCGGCAGCCACTTGCGGCGCTCCTGAGCGCGCACCAGCACCGGCTTGAGGATCTGAGCCAACACCATCGCGTCGTCGAGTGCATCGTGCGGCTTCATCTGCGTGACGCCCCAGTGCGCGGCCAACGTCTCCAGCCGCAGGTTGTCCAGGCCGAGATCGAGGCGGCGGGCCAGCTCGACGGTGCACATCACCGTGTCGACGGGCAGTTCGGCGTGCACCATCTCGGCTTCGGCGGTCAGGAACGAGTAGTCGAAACCGACGTTGTGGGCGACCAGGGTGCGGCCCCGCAGCACCTCGATCAGGTCGCCGACGACGTCGCCGAACGCGGGTTGGCCGGCCAGCATCTCGGCGGTCAACCCGTGCACATGGGTGGGTCCGGGATCCACACCGGGATCGAGCAGGCTGTAGAGGCTCTTCTCGACGTTGCCGTCGTCGCTGAGGGCCAGCGCCGCGACGCTGACGATGCGGGCCTGCCCTGGCCGGAAACCCGAGGTCTCGACATCGACCACGGCCCAGCCCGCGCCGGGCTGGTCGGCAGGTCTGCCCCAGCGACTTCCGGCGGTTGAACTCACACATCGAGAATGGCACGGGGGGCTGACATGCCTTGCTCCATCACCCCGCGTGTCGGCCCCTCTTCTAAACTGCCGGGAATGGTCACCCCGCGCGGACGAATCGCCCTTGCCGCAGGTGCAGGCGCACGCTGGGCGTCCCGCGTCACCGGGCGGGGCGCCGGCGCGATGATCGGCGGCCTGGTGGCGATGACGCTCGACAGGTCGATCCTGGGCCAGCTCGGCCGGGGCCGGCGCACGGTCGTCATCACCGGGACCAACGGCAAGTCGACGACGACGCGGATGACCGCGGCCGCGCTGGCCACGGTCGGGCCGGTGGCCACCAACGCCGAGGGCGCCAACATGGACGCCGGGCTGGTCGCCGCGCTGGCCGCCGCCCCTGGCGCGCCGCTGGCCGCGCTCGAGGTCGACGAGATGCACGTCCCGCACGTCAGCGATGCGGTGTCACCGGCGGTGATCGTCCTGCTGAACCTGTCCCGCGATCAGCTCGACCGGGTCGGTGAGATCAACCACATCGAGCGCACGCTGCGCGCCGGGCTGGCCCGGCATCCGTCGGCGGTCGTCGTGGCCAACTGTGACGACGTGCTGATGACCTCGGCGGCCTACGACAGCCCGGACGTGGTGTGGGTGGCCGCAGGCGGCGGCTGGGCCAGCGACTCGGTCAGCTGCCCGCGCTCGGGCGAGATCATCGTCCGCGACGGGGCGCACTGGTATTCGACCGGATGTGACTTCAAGCGGCCCACCCCCGACTGGTGGTTCGACGACACCCACATCCACGGACCCGACGGGCTGACGCTGCCGATGACGCTGACGCTGCCGGGCACCGTGAACCGGGGCAACGCCACGCAGGCCGTGGCCGCCGCCGTGGTCCTGGGCGCCGACCCGGCTGCCGCGGTCGCTGCGGTGTCCGCCGTGGACGAGGTCGCGGGCCGCTACCGCACGGTGCAGATCGGCGGGCACACCGCGCGGATCCTGTTGGCCAAGAACCCCGCCGGCTGGCAGGAAGCACTGTCGATGGTGGACCGTGATGCGGCCGGGGTGGTCATCGCGGTCAACGGCCAGGTTCCCGACGGCGAGGACCTGTCCTGGCTGTGGGACGTGCGCTTCGAGCATTTCGAGTCGGTGCCCGTGGTGGCGGCCGGCGAGCGCGGCACCGACCTCGCCGTGCGGCTCGGCTACGCAGGCGTCGAACACACCCTGGTGCACGACACGGTGGCCGCCATCGCGTCCTGTCCCCCCGGGCACGTCGAGGTGCTGGCCAACTACACGGCGTTCCTGCAACTGAATCGAGTGCTCGACCGTGTCTGAATCAACTGTGCGGATCGGGCTGGTACTGCCCGACGTGATGGGCACCTACGGTGACGGCGGCAACTCGGTGGTGCTGCGGCAACGGTTGCGGATGCGCGGAATCGACGCCGAGATCGTGGAGATCACGCTGGACGATCCGGTGCCCGCCGAACTGGACCTCTACACGCTCGGCGGCGCGGAGGACTATGCGCAGCGGCTGGCCACCAAACATCTGATCCGCTACCCCGGTCTGCAGCAGGCGATCTCGCGGGGTGCGCCGGTGTTGGCGATCTGTGCGGCGATCCAGGTGCTGGGCCACTGGTACGAGACCTCGGCCGGGGAACGCGTCGACGGGGTCGGAGTGCTTGACGTGACGACGTCCCCGCAGTCGGAGCGCGCCATCGGTGAGGTGGCGGGGACACCGCTGGTCGACGGCCTCACGGATCCACTGACCGGTTTCGAGAACCACCGCGGCGGAACGGTTCTGGGGCCGGATGCCCGTCCGCTGGCGCGGGTGACCAAGGGGGTGGGCAACCGGGCGGGCGACGGGTTCGACGGGGCCGTGCAGGGCAGCATCGTCGCGACCTATCTGCACGGGTGCTGCCTGGCCCGCAATCCGCAGCTTGCCGACCACCTGCTCGCCAAGGTGGTGGGTCCCCTTGCACCACTGCACCTTCCGGAGGTCAGCCAGCTGCGCCGGGAGCGCCTCGCCGCACCGCGTCGGGTCTGATCACGCGCGCGGCGCCACGATCCCCTTCTGATACGCATACACGATCGCCGCGGCCCGGTCACGCAACCGCAGCTTGAGGAAGATCCGGCCGATGTGGCTCTTGACGGTCACGCCCGAGATCACCAGCTCATCGGCGATCTCGGAATTCGACCGGCCCTTGGCCATCAGCCGCAGCACGTCGAGTTCCCGTGGCGTCAGGTCGTCGACGGCCTCGGGGACGGGTTCCTCGGCCGCCGTGCGGTAGGTGTCGAGCACGCGGGCGGTGACCGACGGGTCGAGGAAGCCGTCACCGCGGGCGACAGCGCGTACCGCGCGGATCAGTTCCTCGGCCGGTGAATCCTTCAACACGAAACCCGATGCGCCGGCCCGCAATACACCAGACAACAACTCCTCGTCGCTGAACGTGGTCAGCGCCAGCACGGGCGGCCCACCGGCGGCGGTGAGCCTGCGCGTCGCCTCGATCCCGTTGACCCGCTTCATCCGGAGGTCCATCACCACGACGTCAGGGCGGTACGCCGCGACCGCGGCAGGTACCTCGTCACCGTCGGCGCACTCCCCCACCACGGCGATGCCGTCCTTGCGGCGCAAGATCCGGCGCAGCCCCGAGCGGACCAGTTCCTGGTCGTCAACCAGCAGCGCGGCGATCACACCGTCGGTCATCCGCCGCACCCTCGCAACACGCACGATTCGTCGTCGAGCGGGATCGTCGCGTGCACCACCCAGCCGTCACCGTCCGGGCCGGCATTGACCGTGCCGCCGAGCTGTTGGACGCGCTGACGCATCCCGCGCATCCCGCGCCCGTCCGCACAGTTCGCCGCGGCGACCGGTACCGGCAGCCGGTTCGTGACGGTCAGCACCGCCTCGGACGGCGAGACCGTCAGCGACAACTCCGACACTGCGTCGGGCGCATGCTTGGCGATATTGGCCAGCGATTCCTGCGCGATGCGGTAGAGCGCGAGACCGGCAGCCCCGGAGATCCGGTCGTGCCGACCGCTCGACTCGAACCTCACCGCCAGCCCGGCGCGCACGAAATCGTCGACCAGCATCGCGATGTCACCGACACCCGGCTCCGGGGTGACCTTGCCGACGGCGTCGTCGAGCAATCCGACGGTGCGTCGGATGTCGGCCATGGCCTGGCGGCCCAGTCGTTCGGCCTGCTCCAGTGCCTCCACCGCCTCGTCGACGTCGCGGTCCTCCTGCAGACCGCGACGCGCCCCGGTGACATGCAGCAGGGTCACGGTCAGCGAGTGCGCGATCACGTCGTGCACCTCGCGCGCGATGCGCCGCCGTTCGTCGACCGCCGCATGCTCGGCGAGCTTCTGCTGGGCCTCTCTCTGTTCGAGGAGCAACTCCTGCTGGATCCGCATCAGATAGCCGACCAGCCAACCGATCCCGATGAAGCTCAGGTACAGCCAGGGCGTGTCGACACGATCCATCGCGACCGCGGCGCCGAGTATGCCCGCCGCCGTCACGGCGGCCAGCATTCCGCCCCGCATCGACGTCATCGAGCCGATGACCCCGGTGACCAGTCCGAGCAGGACCGGGGCGAAATCACCCTCGATCGGTGCCGACATGCCGAACAGCCAGATCGAAATGGCCAGCATCCACGCCAGTCCCAGCGCCAACGCCTCGACGGCCGGCGACACACTGATGTCGACGGCGAAGAACACCAGGTACGGCGAGTACGCCACGGCGAGGCCGAGGATTGCGATCCACCACTGTGACTCGGGGCGTTGCAGGATGGCGACCGCAGAGACGATGAACAGGGCCACGTCGATGCTCACGACGATCGGCCACGAGAAGCCCCCGGGCATCATCTCGCTCTTCCTGCGCATGTATCGCCGGAATTGGCGCCTCACCGCAGCCAGCATCAGGCCAGCTTATCGGCGCGACCGCGGCCGCGGCATCAGTCCGTGGTAGGCAACGGATGTCCTACCACGGTAGGAGTTCAAGATCGGACCCGGGCACGACGATCGGCGGCCCAGATCTTCGTAGCGTCGAAGCATGACATGGTCACAGTTGCACGAGCGGATGGCGTTCATGGCCGACATGGTGGAACGCGCCACCACCGACCCCGACGGCGCGCTGAACTCCGCAGCAGGCTCCGACGACGTACAGCGGCTCTTCGGTGACGAGGAGGGGCTGCTGCTGTCTCTGCGGCACCGATGGGTCAACATGCTGGCCGCCAAGCTGGACCAGGCGGCGCAGGACGACCGGTCGGCAGATCAGGTGCGCGCCGATCTGGCGGCGGCCAACCCTGGGCTGCGCGCGCTGCTGGACGCCGCCGCGCGCAGGTCGGTGCGGGTGCGGGCCCTGGATCGGGGCGAGCAGCACATGGTCGACATCTACGCCGGCCCTCGCCCCGACAACCAGACCGTCGCATGAGGTCCCGGCCGGCCGTCTGGCTGCGCTGGGCCACCGTGCACGGCGTGCCCCGGGCGTTCCTCACGGTGCGGGCGCGACGCGGGGAGCCGCTGGCTCGGCTCATCCTCGGGCGTGGTGACCGTCTGGCGCTCATCGAGGAGATCCGGGCCGCGGGTCCGTTGATGCGGACCCCGGTGGTGTGGGCGACCGCGGACTACGATGTGTGCCGGACAGTGCTGCGCGACAACGACTTCGGTGTGGCAGACCCGTCCGAGACCGGACTTCCCGACGCACTGCTCGGACTCATACGGCGCGTCGACCCGGGGCTGCCGAACCCCGTGGAACCACCCGCCATGTTGATGACCGACCCGCCACAGCACACCGAGTACCGGAAGTTGGTCTCCCGCAGCTTCACCCCGAGATCGATCGCGGCGCTGGACACCAGGATCGGTGAGCTCACCGCCGAGCTGCTCGACGACCTCGGCCGCCGCCGGGAGGTGGACTTGATCGCCGATTATGCGGCGCAACTGCCCGCCGCGGTGATCTCGCGGATGCTCGGTGTCCCGGACGAGGACCGCGCGAGGATTCTCGGATGGGGCGAAACCGGCGCCGCACTGCTGGACATCGGTATCGGGTGGCGGCCGTTCCGCGCAGCGATCGACGGACTCGTCGACGTCGACACCCACCTCGGCGCGCATTTCCGCCGGCTTCACCAGAACGGCGCCGACGGCACGCCGTTCAGCAGCCTGGCACTCGACGGCAGTCTGTCCGGACGTGAATTGATCTCGAATGCAGCGCTTCTCGTCGGTGCTGGGGTGGAGACGACGGTGAACCTCATCGGAAACGGTATCGCCGCGCTGCTCGACCACCCCGACCAGTTGGCGCTGCTGCGCGACGACCCCGGATTGTGGCCATCCGCGGTGGAGGAGATCCTGCGCTACGACAGCCCGGTGCAGATGACGGCCCGAACCGCGCACCGCGACACCGAGATCGCGGGTGTGGGAATCCGCAAGGGGGCGGTGATCGTGATGCTGTTGGGCGGCGCCAACCGCGACCCGAAAGTGTTCGACCGCCCGCAGACGTTCGACATCACCCGTGCGAACGCCCGCGACCATCTCGCGTTCGCCAGCGGCATCCACGTCTGTCTCGGCGCGGCGCTGGCGCGTATCGAGGGCGCGACCGCGCTGCGGGAGTTGTTCACCCGCTATCCCGACCTGCACCTCACTGCGCCGGCCGAGCCGCGTGACCTGGTGACCCTGCACGGCTATCGGCACCTGCCCGTGCGGCTGGGGCGGGCGGCCACAGCTACGCGGCGAGCGTCCTGACGAACAGCTGCAGCTCGGTGGCGGCGAGCCGACAGCCCCGGCTCTGCAGCGCCGCCTCGGTCCGCTCGAGCCAGTGGGCGGGCCGGTCCTCGGCGATCACCCGGATGACGATCCAGCCCAGGGCCTCGAGCATCCGCAGGCGCGCGATGTCCTTGACGTACTGGTCGCGATTCTTGCGGTGGTGATCACCGTCGTACTCCACTGCCACCTGGTACTCCGGCCAGCCCATGTCCAGAAACGCCACCGGCCGCGAGCCCTCCAGGACGGGGATCTGCGTCTGCGGTCGCGGAAAACCGCAGTCCAGCAACCACAATCGGAGCCTGCTCTGCCGCGGAGACGCCGCCCCGCCGTCGATCAGGGGCAGCAGGTCACGCAGTTGGCCGACCCCGGGGACCCGCGGCCGCCGGTCGGCCAGCTCCGCCACCTCGTCGATCGAGAACGGCTGATTCCACATCAGTGCATCCAGACGCGCCAGGGCCTCCGCCCGGTCCAACTGGCGTCCGAGGTCGAACGCCGTCCTCGTCCGCGACGTGACCGGAAGGCCTGCACGGCGGACGATCTCATCGGTGGCGATCACCTCGGAGCGGGTGATCAGCCCCGCGTGGGAGCGGCGTTTCACCCCGGCAACCTCGATCGGGATGTCGGCGTCGATCCACGCCGCCCCGTGCAGGGCGGCCGCGGCCAGGCCGGCGATCACCCCTTTGCGCCCGGTTGCGAGCCAGGCGCCGACAGCGCGGTCACGCAGGGTGACCTCAACGCCCTTGCGGACGAACACGCCGCGGTACAGCGGCGTATACCAGCGTGCCAGTTCGTGCCGGGTGACCACACCAGCTCTGACGGCCTCGCCGCCCAGAATGACTTCGCCCATGCCCGGCATAGTGCCAAGCCCCACCGACATTTCCGGGCGCCCGCGGCGAGCCGCGAATCAGGCCACCGCGGCGAGCCGCGAATCAGACCACCGCGGCGAGCCGCGAATCAGGCCACCGCGGCGAGCCGCGCATCAGGCCATCGCGCGGCGGCCCGCCAACGCGCGCCCCAGCGTGAGCTCGTCGGCGAATTCCAGGTCCCCGCCCATCGGCAGTCCCGACGCGATGCGGGTGACCGTCAGCCCGGGGATGTCGCGCAGCATCCGCACCAGATACGTCGCGGTGGCCTCACCTTCGGTGTTCGGGTCGGTCGCGATGATGACCTCGGCGACCTCGACGCCGTCGACCCGTTCCCCGATCCTGTTGAGCAGCTCGCGAATTCGCAGCTGGTCGGGTCCGATGCCGGACAACGGATCCAGCGCACCGCCGAGCACGTGGTAACGCCCGCGGAACTCCCGGGTCCGCTCGACCGCCTGGACATCCTTGGGTTCCTCGACCACACAGATCAGCGACGCGTCCCGGCGCGCGTCACCGCAGATCCGGCAGCGTTCCTCGTCGCTGACGTTGCCGCACACCGCGCAGAACGTCACGCCGTCGCGAACCTTGTTCAGCACCGCCGTGAGCCGGTCGATGTCCGGCGGCTCGACCGACAGCAGGTGGAACGCGATCCGCTGCGCACTCTTGGGTCCGATGCCGGGCAGCTTGCCGAGCTCGTCGATCAGATCCTGGACGGGTCCTTCGAACAAGAAGTCACATCCCCGGCAGGCCGAGACCACCCATACCGCCGGCCAGCGGCCCGAGCCGGTCGTGGGCCAGGATGGTGACCTGCTTGGCGGCGTCGGCGACCGCGCCGACAATGAGGTCCTGCAGCGTCTCCACATCGGAAGGGTCGACGACCTTCGGGTCGATCCGCACCGCCACCACCTCACCGCTGCCGCGCATGGTGACCTGTACCAGCCCGCCGCCGGCCTGGCCGTTCACCTCGGCGTTGGCGAGTGCCTCCTGGGCCTCCATCAGCTGCTGCTGCACCTGCTGGGCCTGAGCGAGGAGGGCTGACATATCGGGCTGGCCACCGGGTTGCATGACTGTTCCTCTGTCCGTGTTGGTATCCAAATAGATGACAGCTGGGTATCGACTTGGTTGCGCTCGCCCGGAAGCGGCACTTCGGGCTTCCAGCCTAGTCGGCACCGGGGCTACCGTGTCGCCGTGCCCATGCCAGCAATCCTGCGTGTCGGGGCCGCCGTGGTGGCCGCGATGCTCGTCGCGACCACCCCCGCCGGCCCTGCGCAGGCAGCGCCCGCCAACATCGCAGGCATGATCGTCTTCCTCGACCCGGGCCACAACGGTTCCAACGACGCCTCGATCAGCAGGCAGGTCCCGACCGGCCGCGGCGGCACCAAGGACTGCCAGGCCAGCGGCACCTCGACCGAGGACGGATTCGCCGAGCACACGTTCACCTGGGACACCACGCTGCGGGTGCGGCAGGCGCTGACCGCGCTGGGGGTGCGCACCGCGATGTCCCGCGGGGACGACACCGGCCTCGGCCCGTGCGTCGACGAGCGGGCCGCGATGGCCAATGCGCTGAGCCCCAACGCCGTGGTCTCGATTCACGCCGACGGCGGACCGGCCACCGGGCGGGGTTTCCACGTGCTGTACTCGTCGCCGCCGCTCAACGCCGCGCAGGCGGGCCCGTCGGTGCAGTTCGCCAAGGTGATGCGCGACCAGCTGGCCGGTTCGGGTATCCCGCCGGCGACGTACATCGGCCAACAGGGCCTGAACCCGCGGTCGGACATCGCCGGGCTCAACCTCGCGCAGTTCCCGTCGATCCTGGTCGAGCTCGGCAACATGAAGAGCCCGGTGGATTCGGCGCTGATGAAGACTCCGGAGGGGCGGCAGCGTTACGCCGACGCCGTCGTGCGCGGCATCGTGGCGTTCCTCAGCAGCCAGCGCTAACCCTGGGTCCCTTCGATACCGATGGTGCCCTCCACCTCGCGCTTGAGGTTGCCGAGCACCTCGGCCTGGATCTTGCGCAGCCCGAGCGGAGCGAACGTCTTCTCGAAGAATCCTCCGATGCCGCCGGCGCCCTGCCAGGACGTCTTGACGGTGACCGACGATCCCGGACCTGCTGGTGCGACGGTCCAGTTGGTCACCATCGACGAGTTCGCGTCCTTCTCGATGACGGTGCGACCCGCGACGTCGACGTCGGCCTTCACGTTGCGCGAGCGCGACTTGGTGGCCTGCAGCTTCCACTCGGCCACGGTGCCCGCGCCCTGCCCGCCCTCGAGGACGCGGTATCCGCTGTAGTGCGCGGAGAGGATCTTGGGGCGCATGGCCTGGTAGTCGGCGACGGCTGCCAGCACCGTCGCCGGATCGGCTTCGATCAGGACCGTGCTGGTCGCGCTGACCTGTCCCATCAGTGCAAACTCCTTGTCAAGAGGCGGTCACAGAAGCTCCGAGCGGTCGCATCAGGGGCAACCTCGGACTAGCGTATATGTGTGTCTGTTCCTTCGACCGACGCACGTTCTGCTCACGCCGACGGCGTGCAGCGGCTTCTCGCCAGCTATCGGGCGATTCCCCAAGACGCCACGGTCCGGCTGGCCAAACCCACGTCGAACCTCTTCCGTGCCCGCGCGAAAACCAGGACCAAGGGTCTGGACACGTCTGGGTTGACGAACGTGATCGCGGTCGACGCGGAGGCACGCACCGCCGATGTGGCAGGGATGTGCACCTACGAAGACCTGGTCGCGGCCACGCTGCCGCATGGACTTTCGCCGCTGGTGGTGCCGCAGTTGAAGACGATCACCCTCGGCGGGGCGGTCACCGGACTCGGGATCGAGTCCGCCTCGTTCCGCAACGGCCTGCCACACGAATCGGTTCTCGAGATGGACGTCCTCACCGGCACCGGTGATGTCGTGCGCGCCTCCCCCGACGAGAACCCTGACCTGTTTCGGGCGTTTCCGAATTCCTATGGCACGTTGGGCTATTCGGTTCGGCTCAAGATCGAGCTGGAACCGGTGAAGCCGTTCGTCGCGCTGCGCCACCTCCGTTTCCATTCGCTGTCGGCTCTCATCGAGGCGATGGACCGCATCGTCGAAACCGGCGGCCTCAACGGCGAACCGGTGGACTACCTCGACGGCGTCGTGTTCAGTGCCGAGGAGAGTTACCTGTGCGTGGGGCAGCGCTCCGCGACACCGGGCCCGGTCAGCGACTACACGGGCAAGCAGATCTACTACCGCTCGATTCAGCACGACGGCCCGACCGATGGCGCCGAGAAGCACGACCGGCTGACCATCCACGACTACCTGTGGCGCTGGGACACCGACTGGTTCTGGTGCTCAAGGGCATTCGGCGCGCAGAACCCGCGGATCCGGCGCTGGTGGCCGCGCCGGTACCGGCGCAGCAGTGTGTACTGGAAGCTGATCGGCTACGACCGGCGTTTCGGTATCGCCGATCGCATCGAGAAGCGCAACGGCCGACCCCCGCGCGAGCGGGTGGTCCAGGACATCGAGGTGCCCATCGAGCGGACCGTCGAGTTTCTGCAGTGGTTTCTCGACACCGTGCCCATCGAACCGATCTGGTTGTGCCCGTTGCGGCTCCGCGACGACCGCGATTGGCCCCTGTATCCGATCCGACCCCACCACACCTACGTCAACGTGGGTTTCTGGTCGTCGGTGCCGGTGGGCCCGGAGGAGGGCTACACCAACAGGATGATCGAACGGAAAGTCAGCGACCTCGACGGTCACAAATCGCTGTATTCCGATGCGTACTACTCGCCGGAAGAGTTTGATTCGCTCTATGGCGGGGAGACGTACAAGACGGTGAAGAAGACATACGACCCAGACTCTCGTTTCCTGGACCTGTACGGCAAAGCAGTGGGGCGGCAATGAGCGTTGACGCGAAGAACGGAGGCCACAGTTGACGACATTTCGGGACGGCGCGGCCGACACCGGCCTGCACGGAGACCGCAAGCTCACCCTGGCGGAGGTCTTGGAGGTCTTCGCCTCGGGCCGACTGCCTCTGAAGTTCACGGCGTACGACGGCAGCAGCGCGGGCCCGGACGACGCCACGCTCGGGCTGGACCTGCTGACCCCCCGCGGGACCACGTACCTCGCAACGGCTCCCGGCGATCTCGGCCTGGCCCGGGCCTACGTCTCCGGTGACCTGCAGTTGCAGGGGGTGCACCCTGGCGACCCGTACGACCTGCTCAACGCACTGGTGCAGAAACTGGACTTCAAGCGACCGTCCGCCCGGGTGCTGGCGCAGGTCGTCCGATCGATCGGGATCGAGCACCTGAAACCGATCGCGCCACCGCCGCAGGAGGCGCTGCCGCGGTGGCGGCGCATCGCAGAAGGACTGCGGCACAGCAAGACCCGTGACGCCGACGCGATCCACCACCATTACGATGTCTCCAACACCTTCTACGAGTGGGTGCTCGGGCCGTCGATGACCTACACCTGCGCCTGCTACCCGCATCCCGACGCCACCCTCGAGGAGGCGCAGGAGAACAAATATCGGCTGGTGTTCGAGAAACTGCGCCTCAAGCCGGGCGACCGCCTTCTCGACGTGGGTTGCGGGTGGGGCGGAATGGTGCGCTACGCGGCCCGTCACGGCGTCAAGGCGATCGGGGTGACGCTGTCCAGGGAGCAGGCGCAGTGGGCACGCGCCGCCATCGAACGGGACGGCCTGGGTGACCTCGCCGAGGTCCGCCACAGCGACTACCGCGATGTGCGCGAGTCCCAGTTCGACGCCGTGTCTTCGCTGGGGCTCACCGAGCACATCGGGGTCGCCAACTATCCGTCGTACTTCCGGTTCCTCAAGTCGAAGTTGCGCCCGGGCGGCCTACTGCTCAACCACTGCATCACCCGGCACAACAATCGCACCGGCCCCGCCGCCGGGGGATTCATCGACCGGTATGTGTTCCCGGACGGGGAGCTGACCGGATCGGGCCGGATCATCACCGAGATCCAGGACGTCGGTTTGGAGGTGATGCACGAAGAGAACCTGCGCCGGCACTATGCGCTGACACTTCGGGACTGGTGCCGGAATCTGGTGCAGCACTGGGACGAAGCGGTCGCAGAGGTCGGCCTGCCCACCGCCAAGGTGTGGGGTCTGTACATGGCTGCCTCGCGGGTCGGCTTCGAGCAGAACAGCATTCAGCTGCATCAGGTACTGGCGGTGAAGCTCGACGAACGTGGCGGGGACGGCGGTTTGCCGTTGCGGCCCTGGTGGACCGCGTAGCAACTATGCTCACCGTGTGATCCGCTTTCTGCTGCGCGTCGCGGTCTTTCTCGGATCGTCGGCGATCGGGCTACTGGTGGCCGGCTGGCTGGTGCCGGGGGTGTCGCTGTCGGTGCTGGGCTTCGTCACCGCGGTGGTGATCTTCACGGTGGCACAAGGGATTCTGTCGCCGTTCTTCCTGAAGATGGCCAGCCGCTACGCGTCGGCCTTCCTCGGCGGCATCGGCCTGGTGTCCACGTTCGTGGCGCTGCTGCTCGCGTCGCTGCTGTCCAACGGGCTCAGCATCCGCGGCGTCGGGTCGTGGATCGCGGCCACGGTGGTGGTCTGGCTGGTCACAGCCCTGGCGACCGTCGTGCTGCCCGTTCTGGTGCTGCGGGAGAAGAAGAAAGCAGCCTGAGGCGCGACCGGCCTACGGCTCAGCCGTCGATGCGGCGCGCCCCCAGTTCGTTCTGCAACAGTTCCAGCGCCGCTTCCTCGGGATCGCGGCGCGGCGCCGCCGGATCCGAGTTGCCTGCCTCGGCCAGCATGCTCTCCTCGTCGTCGATGTCCGGCGGCGGCGGAGGCTCGGCCGGGCCCCGCTGCGGCTCGCGGGCGGGAGCCGCGGCGGACGCGGGCGCGGTGCCAGGGTCGCAGCGGATCTTCCAGTTGACGCCGAGTGCGTCCTTGAGCGCCTCCCGGATGACGTCGGCGTTGCGCTGCTCGGACAGCCGCTTGGCCAGCGGCGCCGATTCATGGCTCAGAAGCAGGGTGTCACCCTCGACGGCCCGGACGATCGCTCCGGCCAGCATCACCTCGGTGGTGCGGCTGCGCTCGCGCACCTTCTCCCGCACGGTCGTCCACATACTGCGGACGGCGGCCGCGCTCGGCTCACCGGTTGCGACCGCTGCGGCGGGTGTGGTGGCCGGCGCCTCCACGACCGGTGCGGCCGGAGGCCGAACCGGCGGTGGCGGTGGCAGTGGGGGTGGGACAGGCTCGGGTTCAACGGGTTTGGAGGCTTCGCGGGGCGGCTCGGGCACCGGGTCGGGCTCGCGTGCAGGCACCGGCGTCGGCTCGGGTGACGGCTCGGGCGCCCGTGCCGGAGCCGGCGCCTGAGCCGACGGTGCCGGCTGCGGAGCGGCCTCGCTCTTGCGGACGAACTGCTTGCGCGGAACGGCCGGAGCGCTGGCGGAGATCTCGTCGCTGGCCGGGATCGACATGTCCAGCCGGGTCTCGATGCGTTCCACTCGCTGCAGCAGCGCGGCCTCGGTGTCACTGGCCGAGGGCAGCAGCAGGCGCGCGCACACCACTTCGAGCAACAGCCGCGGCGCGGTGGCCCCGCGCATCTCCCCGAGGCCGGCGTGCACAACCTCGGCGTAGCGGGTCAGTGTCGCGGTGCCGAGCCGGGCAGCCTGCTCGCGCATCCGCTCCAGCACGTCCTCGGGACCGTCGACCACGCCGCGGGCCGCCGCGTCGGGCACGGCCTGCAGCACGATCAGATCGCGGAACCGTTCGAGGAGGTCGGTGGCGAAGCGGCGCGGATCGTGCCCCGCGTCGACCACCCCCTCCACCGCGCCGAACAGTGCCGCCGCGTCGTCGGCCGCGAGCGCGTCGACCGCCTCGTCGATCAGCGCGACGTCGGTGGCGCCGAGGAGTGACAACGCGCGCTGGTAGGCGACGTGATCGTCTTCGGCGCCGGCCAGCAGCTGGTCGAGCACGGACAGGGTGTCACGCGGTGAACCGCCGCCGGCACGGATGACGAGCGGATACACCGCGTCGTCGACCCGGACGCTCTCGGAGGCGACGATCTTCTCGATCAGCGTGCGCATGGTCTTGGGCGCCAGCAGCCGGAACGGGTAGTGGTGCGTGCGCGACCGGATGGTCGGCAGCACCTTCTCCGGCTCGGTGGTGGCGAACACGAAGATCAGATGCTCGGGCGGCTCCTCGACGATCTTGAGCAGCGCGTTGAAGCCGGCCGTGGTGACCATGTGCGCTTCGTCGACGATGAAGATGCGATAGCGCGACTGGGCGGGAGCGTAGAACGCACGGTCACGAAGTTCGCGGGTGTCGTCGACTCCGCCGTGGCTGGCGGCGTCGAGCTCGACGACGTCGACGTTGCCGGGCCCGTTCGGCGCCAGCGCCACGCAGGAGTCGCACACCCCGCACGGCGTGGCCGTCGGGCCTTCGGCACAGTTCAGCGAGCGCGCGAGGATCCTGGCCGACGACGTCTTGCCGCATCCGCGCGGACCCGAGAACAGGTAGGCGTGGTTGATGCGGCCGGAGTTGAGGGCCGTCGACAGCGGCTCGGTGACATGTTCCTGGCCGACGACGTCGGCGAAGGTCGCCGGCCGGTACTTGCGGTAGAGAGCCACGGATGCAGGCTACCCAGGGTGTCCGACTACTTCTCGGCCGGCAGAGCGAGCAGCTGCTCGGTCGCCGACAGCAGCGCACAGGTGGCCAGTCCGTCGATGGCCTCGCGCAGATCCGAGAGCGCAGGGAAGGTGGGGGCGATCCGGATGTTCTTGTCCTCCGGGTCTTTTCGGTACGGGAACGACGCGCCGGCCTCGGTGACCGCGATGCCCGCGTCCTTGGCCAGTGCCACCGTGCGCTTGGCGGTGCCGGGTAGCACGTCCAGGCTGATGAAGTAGCCGCCCTTGGGTTCGGTCCAGGATGCGATCTTGGAGTCGCCCAACCGGTCTTCGAGGATCTCCAGCGCGAGCGCGAACTTGGGCGCCAGAAGTTGCTGGTGACGCTGCATGTGCAGCCGTACGCCGTCGGCGTCGCCGAAGAACCGCGCGTGCCGCAGCTGGTTCACCTTGTCGGGACCGATCGACTTCTTGCCTGCGTGCTGCAGATACCAGGCGATGTTGCCCAGCGAACCGCCGAAGAAGCTGACGCCGGCACCGGCGAAGGTGATCTTCGACGTGGACGCGAAGACCAGCGGCCGGTTGGCGTGATTGGCCGCTGCGGCCAGGCCGAGAATGTCGACCTGCTTGACGAAGTCGTGGGTCAGCGTGTGCACGGCGTAGGCGTTGTCCCACATCAGCCGGAAATCGGTTGCCGCCGTTTCCATTTGGACGAGTCGACGCACCGTCTCCCATGCATAGGTGGTCCCGGTGGGGTTGGAGTAGACGGGCACACACCACATGCCCTTGATCGCCGGGTCGACGGCGACGAGCTCCTCGATCAGGTCGACGTCCGGTCCGTCCTCGCGCAGCGGCACCGGCACCATCTCGATGCCGAGGCTCTCGGTGATCGCGAAGTGACGGTCATAGCCGGGTGCCGGGCACAGGAACTTGACGCCCGCGCCGTTCCGGAGATCGTCGATCCACGGCCGGGGCGAGTCGACGCCGCCGTGCAGCAGCGAGTACACGACGACGTCGTGCATGAACTCCAGGCTGGCGTTGTTGCCGGCGATCAGGTTCGGCACCGGAATCCCGAGCAGCTCGCTGAAGATCGTCCTGAGCTCGGGCAGACCGTGCAGGCCGCCGTAGTTGCGGGTGTCGGTGCCCTCGGCGTCGCGGAACGCGTCCGCGCCGGGGAGTTCCAGCAGGCCGTTGGACAGGTCCAGCTGGTCGGGTGACGGCTTGCCGCGGGTCAGGTCGAGGCGGAGGTTCTTGGCCTGCAGCTCCGCGTAGTTGCGCTGCTGCTCGTCGTGCTGAGCACGCAATTCGTCGCGGCCCAGCGAATGAAACGACACCGCTCGCCTTTCACCGTTCTTCCGGATGAACGTAAGGGGACCCCGCGCACCCGCCAGAGCCCATTGACCCTTGCTGCCTTCCGGCCCTGGGGGAGTTCACAGGATGGACGCCGCGCGGGGTCCACGGCGAGTGTAATACCCCCGGGTTCCGGGGCGGCGGCGAGGAGCTCGCCGGGAGCTTTATGGGACCGCCGGGCGGGTCGGTTACCATTGCCGACGGAGGATTCGCCTAGTGGCCTATGGCGCTCGCCTGGAACGCGGGTTGGGTTAATAGCCCTCAGGGGTTCAAATCCCCTATCCTCCGCACTCGCCCGAGGTGCGACCGGCTGACCACTCGCATGGTCGCACCTCGGGCACCACGATCGAGGAGGAGTATGGGCCGCACCGTTGCGGTGATCTGGCACGCGTCGTTCTCCATCGCCGCCGGCGTCCTCTATTTCTTCTTCGTCCTCCCGCGCACCCCCGAGCTGGTCGGCGACACCTCCCCCACCCTGGGCACGGTGCTGCGCGTCGTCGTCGGCGCGCTGATCGGCCTGGCGGCGCTTCCGGTGGTGTTCACCCTGCTGCGCACCCGTCGTCCCGAGTTCGGCACGCCCCAGATGGCGCTGAACCTGCGCACGACGTCGATCGCGCTCCATGTCCTGAGCGGCGTGTTGATCGTCGGCGCTGCGGTGGCCGAGATCTGGATCTCGCTGGACAGCGCCGGTCAGTGGCTGTTCGGGATCTACGGCGCTGCCGCCGCGGTCGCCCTGCTGGGCGTCCTCGCGTTCTACCTGGCCTTCGTCGCCGAGCTGCCTCCCCCGCCGCCGAAACCGCTCAAGGTCAAGAAACGCAAGAGCCGACGCGGGCGCAGCGACGCCGCCGAGGACACCGAGACCGCCGACGCCGAGACCGCGGACGCCGAGGTCGAGGAGACCGAGACTGCGGACGCGGAGACCGAGAGCGTGACTCCTGACGCTGACGCTGACGCCGACGCCGACGCCGAGGAGCCCGTGCCGACGGCCGAGGACGACCCGGCATCCGACACTCCCGAATCCGGCGACGGCAAACTGCAGAATCGGCGCCCGACCGGCAAGGGAGCGGTGCTCGGCAGGCGCAAACGGACCCGCGGCGGCGTCGCCGTCGAAGACTGACCGTCCGCCCTCACATCGACAGCAGCCGTTGCCGCAGCCACTATTGATGGGTATGGGCATGATTCGCCGACACCGCATACTGCCGATCGCGCTGGCTGCGGTCCTTGCCCTGGTCGCTCCCCTGACGCCCGCGGTCGCCGCGCCCGGCGATCCCGTCGCGGCATCGGTGCAGGTGGAACCCGCCGTGGTCCGCATCGACACCGAAGTCGACTATCAGGGGGTGGTGGGCCTCGGTACCGGGATCGTGCTCGACCCCGCGGGCCAGGTGCTGACCAACTTCCACGTCGTCCAGGGCGCCGACCGCATCACCGGAACGGTCGCCGGCCGCGCGTACCCCGCCCAGCTCGTCGGATATGACCGCAAACGCGATGTCGCGGTCCTGCAGCTGATCGGCGCCAACGGACTTGCGGCGGCGCCCATCGGCGACGCCTACGCCCTCGTCCCGGGCCAGCCCGTGGTCGCTCTCGGTAACGCGATGGGGACCGAGGCGCCACTGACCCGTGAGGTAGGCACCTTGACGGGTTTCGGGCGGACCGTGCAGGCCGAGGACACGCTGACCGGCACCTCCGATGAGCTGACCGGCCTCTTCGAGTTCGCCGCCCCGGTGCGCGCAGGTGATTCCGGCGGCCCCGTGGTCAACGATCTCGGCCAGGTGGTCGGCATCACCACCGCGGCGTCCGTGAACTTCCGGATGGGTCCCGGCGGTAAGGGCTTCGCGATCCCGATCAACGACGCGATGGGCGTGGCCGGCCAGATCCGCGGCGGCATCCGCTCGGACAGCGTCCACATCGGTCCACCCACATTGCTCGGCGTCGGCGTCCGTACCGCGCCGCGTGACGAGCCGGGCGTCCTGATCCAGGAAGTCATGGTGGGCGGGCCGGCCGACCTGGCCGGGTTGCGCGCGGGTGACATCCTCATCGAGCTCGACGGCACCCCGCTGGATTCGACCAACACGCTGACCTCGGTGCTCGACAGGCACTACACCGGCGACGTCCTCGACCTGACGTGGGTCGACAGCACGGGGGTTACCCGAGACGGCAAGGCGGTCCTCACCCCGACCGTCTGATTTGGCCCGAATCGGGCCGGTCCACCCTCCGCGAACCCTATGCTGAGCGAGTGCCCAACACTGCCTCATATCGGGTCGTCCAGTGGACGACGGGAAACGTCGGAAAGTCCTCGGTCGCGGCGATAGCCGGCAATCCGACCCTCGAGTTGGTCGGCTGTTATGCCTGGTCGGACGACAAGGTCGGCCGTGATGCCGGTGAGCTCGCCGGCATCGAACCGGTGGGGGTGACCGCCACCAACAACGTCGACGCCCTGCTCGCCCTCAAGCCCGACGTCGTCGTCTACAACCCGATGTGGATCGACGTCGACGAGCTTGTGCGGATCCTGGAGGCGGGCGTCAACGTGGTTGCGTCGGCGTCCTTCATCACCGGACGCAACCTCGGCGACGGCCGCGACAAGCTGGCCGACGCCTGCCAGCGCGGCGGCTCGACGCTGTTCGGTTCCGGCGTCAGCCCGGGCTTCGCCGAGCTGCTCGCCATCGTGGCCGGCACCGCGTGCGACCGCATCGACAAGATCACCATCGCCGAGTCGGCCGACACCACCCTCTACGACTCCCCCGACACCGAGCGGCCCGTCGGTTTCGGCACCGCGATCGACGATCCGAACCTGCAGCCGATGGCCGCCAACGGCACGGCCGTGTTCGCCGAAGCGGTGCAGTTGGTCGCCGACGCGCTGGCCATCGAGCTCGACGAGATCAAGTGTGTGTCCGAATACGCCCAGACCACAGAGGATCTGGTGATGGCGTCGTGGACGATCCCGGCCGGTCACGTCGCCGGGGTGTATGCCAGCTGGCAGGGGATCGCCAACGGCAAGACGGTGATCGACATCAACGTCCGGTGGAAGAAGGGCCAGACGCTGGATCCGGACTGGCAGCTCGACGGGGACGGCTGGAAGATCACCATCGACGGGCGGCCCACGGTCAACATGCAGGTCGGTTTCCTGCCCCCGCAGGACATGATCGAGAACGCCAAGACGCTCGAGGACTTCTTCGTGCTCGGCCACATCATGACCGCGATGCCGCCGATCCACGCGATCCCCGCCGTCGTCGCGGCGGCGCCGGGCATCGCCACGTACAACGATCTGCCGCTGCCGACACCGCGCGGGGTGGTTCCCACCGCTTAACCTGTCTGGGTGAGCCTTCGCGGATGGCTGTTGTTCACCGCGATGGGTGTCATCTGGGGTATCCCCTACCTGCTGATAAAGGTTGCGGTGGAGGGGCTTTCGGTACCGGTACTCGTCTTTGCGCGCACCGCGGTCGGCGCGCTGGTACTGATTCCACTGACGCTCCGTCGCGGTGCGTGGGCGCCGGTCCTGGCGCACTGGAGGCCGGTGGTGGCCTTCGCGTTCTTCGAGATCATCGCCGCGTGGCTGCTGCTGTCGGACGCCGAGCGGCACATCACCAGCTCGCTGACAGGACTGCTGATCGCGGCCGCACCGATCGTGGCAGCCCTGCTCGACAGGCTCACCGGCGGCGATCAGCCCCTGACGGTCAAGCGACTGGCGGGGCTGGGGACCGGACTGGCGGGCGTCGCGGTGCTGGCCGGTCCGGAGCTCGCCGGCGGCAGCGCATGGCCGGTCACGGAAGTGCTGCTGGTGGCGGTGTGTTACGCGATCGCGCCGTTGATCGCCGCCCGCTATCTCGCTGAGGTGCCGGCGATGCCGCTGACGGCGGCCTGCCTCGGACTGGCCGCGCTCATCTATGTCGGGCCGGCAGCCGCGACCTGGCCGGCCGAGATCCCGAGCATGCGAGTGCTGACAGCGGTCGCACTGCTCGCGGTGGTCTGCACGTCGTTGGCGTTCATCCTGTTCTTCGCGTTGATCCGGGAGGTCGGGGCGCCTCGCGCGCTGGTCATCACCTACGTCAACCCGGCCGTCGCGCTCGCCGCGGGCGTCATCGTGCTGAACGAGCCGCTGACGGCGCGGCACCTGCTCGGTCTGGCGATGATCCTCGCCGGTTCGGTGCTGGCGACCAGGCGTCCCGTGGAGCCGATGCAAGCCGCACCGCGGTAAGCGCGTAGCTAACCCACGGAGCGCAGCGTCGCGGAGACGACCTCGATGACCCGCTGCGGCTGCTTCTCCAGATAGAAGTGACCCCCGGTGAAGGTGTGGACCTCGCCGCCGCCTGACGTGTGCTCGTGCCACGCCCGGGCATCGGTCTCACTGGTCTTCGGGTCGTCGGTCGCCGTCATCACCACGATCGGCGCGCTGATGCCGATGTCAGTGCCGCGGTGGTAGGCCTGCAGCGCCCGATAGTCGTTGCGGAACGCGGGCAGGAACGTCGCGAGCAGCTCGGGGTTCTCCAGGACCCGCGGATCGGTGCCGCCGAGTTCGCGCATCACGCCGACGAGGTCGGTGTCGCTCTTGGCGTTGCGTTCGTCGCCGTAACGGCTGGGCGCCCGCGAGCCGGATGCGAAGACCGTCACCACCTGCCGGCCGGACAGGGTCTCACAGCGGCGCGCGACCTCGAACGCCAGCACTGCGCCCATGCTGTGTCCGAAGAACGCCAGCGGGGCGTCCGGGAGTGCGCTCAGCGCGGCATGGGCCTGGTCGGCGAGCTCGTCGATGGTCTCGACGAATGGCTCACTGTAGCGGTCCTGGCGGCCCGGGTACTGCACGCCGAACACGTCGAATTCGGGCGTCAACGCCGACGACAGCGGGAAGTAATAGCTCGCCGAGCCCCCGGCGTGTGGAAAGCAGACCAGGCGGATGCGGGCGGTGGGCGAGGGATGGAAATTGCGCATCCACCGGCTGCGCTGCGGCTGCGTCATGGCGCAGGCACCGGTTCGGCGGCGGGGCCGGGTGGCGGTTCGGCGGCGGGGGCCGGCGGCTCCTCGAAGACCCGCAGGACCCGCGCCGACAGCTGCGCTCCGGGTGGGCCTTCCAAAACGACGTCCTTGAGGATCTCGGCCTGGTCGCCGGCCACGGTGAACTTGCCCGGCTGCGGCTGATGCCCACCAAGCACTTCGTACTCGACGGTGAACGGCGACTCCGGGAACGGATGCAGCCCAACGTATTTCGGGTCGATGGTGTACGTGTAGAAGCACGGCCCGGCCGGATCGCAGTTCTGCGCGGTGACGACCACGCCGATCAGGAACTCCTTGTCGGTGGGCACCGACGGCGGTGGCGGGGTCGGCGGCTTGCGCACCGGGGTCACCGCCTCCTGCTGCTGACCGCGGCTGCCGAAGATCATCATCGTCGCGACGCCGATACCGCTGAGGAGGATCCCGACGATCGCCAAAGCGGCGAGCAGTTTCCGGAGGGTCGCGATCGGCATGCAGAGCAGGGTATCCGGCGGCTCTACTCCCCGACGCGGTTGCCGTCCTCATCCCAGTTGGCAGCCACTTTCTTGCTGGGCTGCACTCGTGGCGGCTCACCGGGCATCTTCGGGTAGCTCGGCGGGTACGGCAGGTCACCGAGCCCGCGCTCCTCATCGGCCTTCACCATCTCCAGCAGCGTGTCGATCGATTGCGCGGTGTCGTCGATGCCCGCCCACGGGTCGGGGCGACCCGCCACGAAATCCGGCACCGTGAGGATCGTGTAGTCGTCGGGTTCGGCGGTCCGCAGTTCCTCCCAGGTCAGGGGTGTGGACACCGTCGCGATCGGGGTCTTGCGCGCCGAGTACGCCGACGCGAATGTACGGTCGCGCGCGTTCTGGTTGTAATCGACGAACAGCCGCGCGCCCCGCTCTTCCTTCCACCACGACGTCGTCACCGCGTCCGGGGCGCGCCGCTCGATCTCGCGGGCCAACGCGATGCCCGCGCGACGCACCGCGATGAAGTCCCAGTCGGTCGCGATGCGCAGGAACACGTGCACGCCGCGACCGCCGGAGGTCTTCGGAAAGCCGACCAGACCGAGTTCGTCGAGCAGCGGCTTGAGCACGTCCACCGCGACGCTGCGGGCTTCGATGAAGCCGGTGCCCGGCTGTGGGTCGAGGTCGATACGCAGCTCATCGGGATGCTCGATGTCGGGGCAGCGCACCTGCCACGGGTGCAGCGTCACCGTGCCCATCTGGGCGGCCCACGCGATCGCCGACGGGTGGGTGATCTTCAGCGCGTCGGCGGTGCGGCCGGACGGGAAGGTGACGGTGCAGGTGTGGAGGTAGTCGGGG
Source organism: Mycolicibacterium austroafricanum (assembly GCF_000612725.1). GTDB lineage: Bacteria > Actinomycetota > Actinomycetes > Mycobacteriales > Mycobacteriaceae > Mycobacterium > Mycobacterium austroafricanum. Next base: position 1,307 of record NZ_HG964457.1, on the reverse strand, counting down.
TGCTTCTGCGGCACCCGCTTCTGGTAGATCTCCTCGCCGTCGATGCCGTCGGGGAACCGCTGCAGATGTACGGGGCGGTCGCGCAGCAGTGCCACCATCCGGTCGGCGACGGCCAGGTAGTACTCGAAGAGCTTGCCCTTGGTGCCGTCCTTTCCGAGCTTCGGGAAGTACGGCTTGTCCGGGCTGGTGAGCCGGACTTTGACCCCGTCGACGTCGATTTCGGTTGCCGGGCTTGGCATGTCAGGACCTTTCCAGCACGTCGTTGAGGTCATAGTTGAGCGGGACGTCGAGCTGATCGAAGGTGCAGCTGGCCGGATCACGATCGGGCCGCCACCGCAGGAACTTCACGGCGTGCCGGAACCGGCGGCCGTTGGCGGAGTTGCCTTCCATCTGGTCGTAGGCCACCTCGCAGACCCGCTCGGGCCGCACCGGGATCCAGCGCTTGTCGGCAGCGGAGTTCCACCGGCTGGGTTCACCGTCGCGCACGTCGTCGCCGATGCGCAGCGGCTCGAGGTCGGCCAGCAGCTTCAACCGCGCCTTCGCCGTGAACGAGGCGGCACCGCCGACCATCTGGAGTTCACCGTCGTCACGGTGCAGGCCGAGCAGGATCGAGCCGATTCCCTCTCCGCTCTTGTGGATCCGGTAGCCGATGGCGACGCAGTCGGCGTCGCGGTGGTGCTTGACCTTGACCATCTCGCGCTTGCCCGGCAGGTAGGGCCCGTCGAGGCGTTTGGCGATCACGCCGTCGAGGCCGGCGCCCTCGAACTCCTGCAGCCACTGCGCGCCCAGAGCGGGATCCTCGGTGGTGCGCGTGACGTGGCACCACTGCTTTTCGTTGACGGCGTCGACGAGCGCTTCGCGGCGGGTCCGGAACGGTTCCTTCATCAGCGAGCTGTCCCCGACGGCCAGCGCGTCGAACCCGATGAAATGCGCCGGGGTCTGCTCGGCCAGCATCCGCACCCGGGACTCGGCGGGGTGGATGCGCTGGCTCAGCGACTCCCAGTCCAGCCGTGTCCGTCCGGCTATCTCCCGGGGGACGACGATCTCGCCGTCGAGGACACAGCGGGGCGCGAGTTCGTCGCGCACGGAGTCGAGTACCTCGGGGAAGTACCGGGCCAAATCCTTGCCGCTGCGTGACAGCAGCACCACGTTGTCCCTGCCCGGGCCGCCGTCGCGGAACACCAGCGCGCGGCTAGTTGACTGAACTTCGGCGAGCCTCTCGAACCGAACGGGGGCGCGGACGGAGGATCGCGCTGTGACGGTGTTGGGGCGAGTCGAGGTGGCGCCGAGCGGGTCGCCGTGGCGGG
>NZ_HG964456.1:403048-491766 GCF_000612725.1 Mycolicibacterium austroafricanum | reverse complement strand
GTGCCTTGGAGTCTCAGCACCCAAAGGGCGCAGGCAGAATCCGAAATCAGAGAAATCCGATCATCAAACAAGACACCAAAACTGGCATCAAAAAACAACCCACCCCTAAACGGGAAAAAGAGGCAGGCCAAAAAACAACAAACAAAAACCACCAAACACACTATTGAGTTCTCAAACAACAGACCAGCCTGGCCGCGCAAGAATCCCCGGCTAAAAGCCGTGGGTTCTCGACGGACAGATGAGGACCTCCGCCTAAGCGGACTTCCCTCTGGAGGCCGCCGCGCTCTCCGGGTTTTGGGCCCGTGTCGCAGCGACTTCGATAAGTTACGTCAGGGATAACTCTGAGTCAAATCGCCTGGTAGAGCTGGTTTTCCGACCCGCACCCGGCGCACACACCGTTTGGTGCGTTGACCTACAAGACGCTCAACGGCTCGGTCGACGACTTTGTTCCGGGGACACGGGTATCAGCCCACCCGCTCGATGCCGGCGATATTCCGCTTGCCTCGACGCAGCACCAGCCACCTGTCGTGGAGGAAGTCCGACGCCTGCGGGATCCACTCGTCGGTCGCGATCTTGACGTTGTTGACGTACGCCCCACCCTCGGCGACGGTTCGCCGGGCGGCGCCCTTGCTCGCCGACAACCCGCTGGCGACGAGCAGATCGATGATCGAGTCCGGACCGCCGGGCGCGAGCTGCGCCACCGACGCCTCCCGCAGCGCGGCGGCCAATGTCGGTTCGTCCAATTCGCCCAGCTCGGCGCGCCCGAACAGCGCCTGGCTGGCGAGTTCGACCGCAGCCGTGGCGGCTTCCCCGTGGACCAGGTTGGTCAGCTCCCTGGCCAGGCGTCGCTGCGCGGCCCGCTCGTGCGGGCGCTCGGTCGTCGCCTGTTCCAGCTCGGCAAGCTCGTCGGCACTCAGGAAGGTGAACCACCTCAGGTACGGCAGTACGTCGGCGTCGGCGGTGTTGATGAAGTACTGGTACCAGGCGTACGGACTGGTCATCTCGGGATCCAGCCAGAGGCTTCCGCCGCCGGTGGACTTCCCGAACTTCTTGCCCTCGGAGTCGGTCACCAACGGTGTGGTCAGGGCGTGCACCGACGCGCCGGCCTTCTGCCGGACCAGCCGCACCCCGGCGATGATGTTGCCCCACTGGTCGGACCCGCCTACCTGCAGCGTGCAGCCGTAGCGCTGGTGCAGCTCCACATAGTCGTTGGCCTGCAACAGCATGTAACTGAACTCCGTGTAGGAGATGCCCTCCCCCTCGAGCCTGCGCCGCACCGTGTCCCGGTCCAACATCACATTCACCGAGAAGTGCTTGCCGACATCACGGAGGAATTCGATCGCCGAAAGCTCGCCCGTCCACGACAGGTTGTTGGCGACGACGGCACCGGTCGGCGAGTCGTCGAACTCGACGAAGCGTTCCAACTGGCCGCGGATCCGTCCCGCCCAGTCCGCGACGGTGTCGGCGGTGTTCAGTGTGCGTTCCCCCACGTCGCGGGGGTCGCCGATCATCCCTGTCGCGCCGCCGGCCAGCACGATCGGCCGGTGCCCGGCCTGCTGGAACCGGCGCAGGGTGAGCAGCGGGATCAGGTGTCCGGCGTGCAGGCTCGGCGCCGTCGGGTCGAAGCCGGAATAGACGGTCACCGGGCCTTCTGCCAGCGCTTCGGCCAGTGCGTCACGATCGGTGGACTGTGCGATCAGCCCACGCCATTCCAGTTCATCGAGGATCGACGTGCCCATGACATCGATCTTTGCGTATCAGTCGCTGTCGCCGGGAATCGGTGCCCGCGGGCTGCGCCGGTACGCCGACACCTCGGGATGCCCGGGCAGCCACATCCGCCACGGCCGGTCGGCGGCCTTGCTGACACCGACTCGTGGACCGGATTCTCCGACGCGGAGCTCGCCGAGCGTGACCTGTACCGGTGCCGACGGATCGAAGAGGTCGGATCCGTTGTCATCCATCGTGATTCCCAGTGCGGAACACAAATTGCCCGGCCCGCGGGCGAGCGCCGCCTCCGCGACGGACACACCGCGACGGCCGCGGGCCGTGTCGTGGCCGGTGTCGATCGCGGCCGCGCGCAGCAGTACCGCTCCGGCGACGCCGTCTGTGGCGCATGCGACGTTGGCGCAGACGTGGATGCCGTGGCTGCGATAGGTGTAGAGCCGTCCGGGCGGACCGAACATCACCGAGTTGCGCAGGCCCGGGCCGCGGAACGAGTGCGCGGCGGCGTCCGGCCACGGCCCGTCGACCGGCCCTCCGTACGCCTCCACCTCGACGATCGTCGCGGTCACGCCGCGGCCGACCAGCTTCGCGCCGAGTAGCAGCCGGGCAGCGGTCAGAGGATCGACCTCCAGTTCGGCTCGCGACATCGCCGTCATCCTACGGAGGGCATTGACAGGAACGGCGCGCCGAGAGGATATTCAACAGATGATGAGTTCATCAATGGATGAATTACTGCCGCCGGTGCCGGCCCCGGTCATCGACATCCGCGATCTGGCGGTGGTCCGCGGTGGACGCGTCGCGCTCGACGGGGTGAGCGTGCAGGTGGCCCGCGGCACCATCACCGGCCTGCTCGGTCCTTCGGGTTGCGGCAAGACGACGCTGATGCGCTGCATCGTGGGAACCCAGATCGTCGCCGGTGGATCGGTGCTGGTGTTGGGCCATCCGGCGGGGTCGGCGCAGTTGCGCCACCGCGTGGGTTACGTCACCCAGGACCCCACGATCTATCCCGACCTGCCCGTCGTCGACAACGTGCGCTACTTCGCCGCCTTGTCCGGCACCGACCGTCGGGACGTGGACGACGCGATCGAAGCGGTCGGCCTGCACGGGTATCGGAAGGCCCGTGCAGGCAACCTTTCCGGCGGGCAGAAGACGAGGGTTTCGCTCGCCTGCGCGTTGGTCGCCCGCCCCGACCTTCTCGTTCTCGACGAACCGACCGTCGGTCTCGACCCGGTGCTGAGGGCCGACCTGTGGGACCGGTTCGACCGACTGGCCCGCGACGGCACCACCCTGCTGGTGTCGAGCCATGTCATGGACGAAGCCGACCGCTGTGAAGATCTGGTCCTCCTGCGGGACGGGAAGATCCTGGCGCACACCACACCCGCCCGATTGCGAGAGGACACCGGATGTCAGTCGTTGGAGCACGCGTTTCTGGCCATCATCAGGCGCGGCACCGCCAAAAGCACGGCTTGACGCCGCGGGCGTACATCGCCACGACCGCCCGAATCCTGCGTCAGCTCGCCGGCGATCACCGCAGTGTGGCGATGATCCTGGTGGTACCCACTCTCGTCATCACCTTGATGTACTTCATGTTCGCCGAGGTCCCCCAGCGTCCCGGCGCCCCGTCACCGTTCAACAACGCCTGCCTGATCATGCTCGGCGTCTTCCCGTTGATCGTGATGTTCCTGATCACGTCGATCACCATGCAGCGCGAACGGGTGTCCGGAACGCTCGAGAGAATCCTGACCACGCCCCTGCGCCGGCTGGACCTGCTCGCGGCGTACGGGACCGCGTTCGCCCTCGCCGCGGCGGCGCAGGCTGTGTTCGCGTGTGCGGTGTCGTTCTGGCTCCTCGGCCTGGACACCGCGGGCAGCGCCCTCTGGGTGTTCGCCATCGCGATCGTGAACGCGGTGCTCGGGGTGGGGCTCGGTCTGCTGTGTAGCGCGTTCGCGCGCACCGAGTTCCAGGCTGTCCAGTTCATGCCGCTGGTCATCGCACCCCAGCTGCTGCTGTGCGGGATCGTGGTTCCCCGCGCGCAGCTGCCTGACTGGCTGCAGTGGATCAGCAACGCGCTTCCTGCCAGTTACGCTCTGGAGGCGCTGCAGGAGGTCAACGCACATCCAGAGTTGACCTCGGTCGCGGTGCGTGACATCGCGGTCGTCCTCGGGTTCACGGTGATATCCCTCACCCTGGCCGCAGCGACCCTACGGCGAAGGACACCCTAGACAGCGTGACGACGAACGCCGACCGCAAGCGTCCCGGACGACCACCGGGAACGTCGGACACCCGCGATCGAATCCTGGAATGCGCGCGTGAACTGTTCGCGCGCAACGGAATCACCAACACGTCGATCCGGTCCATCGCCGCCGGGGCAGGCGTGGATCCGGCGCTGGTGCATCACTATTTCGGCACCAAGACCCAGTTGTTCGCCGCGGCGATCGAGATTCCGATCGACCCGATGTCGATCATCGGCCCGCTCAAGGAAGTCCCGGTCGATCAGCTCGGTCGCGCGTTGCCGTCACTGCTGCTGCCGCTGTGGGACTCCGAGCTGGGTAAAGGATTCATCGCCACCCTGCGGTCCATACTTGCCGGCAGCGACGTCTCCATGGTCCGGTCGTTTCTCCAGGACTTGATCGCCACCGAGGTCGGCGGCCGTGTCGACGATCCGCCGGGCAGCGGACGGGTGCGCGTGCAGTTTGTGGCCTCGCAACTGGTCGGCATCGTGATGGCCCGCTACATCCTCGAGCTCGAACCGTTCAAGTCGCTGCCGGTGGAGCAGATCGTCGACACCGTCGCGCCGAATCTGCAGCGCTACCTGACCGGCGAGCTACCTCAGTTTTCCGGGGACTGACCCGCAGCTGACAGCAGCCGCCGGTGCTCGTCGTCGTCGACCGCGACGGCTTCGTCGATGAGCAGCACCGGGATTCCGTCGTCGATGCGGTATTTGCGCCGCAACCTGGGGTTGTACAGCGACTCGCCGACGTACAACAGCGGCCCCCGGTCCTGCGGACAGACCAGGATGGTGCGGAGGGTTTCGTCCAGCGCCATCGGCTCAGCGACCGGGCATCGGGAAGATCGTGTCGCTGTCCTGGATCATCGGATTGCCCTGATTGGGCGCCCACGCGGGACCGGTCGGGCCCAGGCCGACCTGCGGACCCGGCGACGTCGGACCGGACGGTGTCCCGTTGGCCGACTGTGCCATGACCTTGCGCTGGTAGTTCACCGTCGACTGGAGCGCCTCGATCAGCGGGCCCTGATTGGGTCGTGCGTCGAGGCCGGCGGCCAGCGCCTGGGTGTTGGCGATGGACGGCTTGATGCCTCGGGCGCGCAGGTTCATCACCTGTTCGATCAGCTTGGAGACCTGGCCGCCACCGCGACCGGTCTGGTACTCCTGCGAGATCATCATCAGGATCTGATCCGGGGAGATCCTGGGGGCGGGTGGCTCTTCGGCTTGCGTGGTGGGCTGCGCCGACGCTCCCGGCGCAACACCGACGACCAGGCCGAATGCCAGCGCAGCGCCCACAAACGCGCCCGTCGCCGCGCGGTACAGCGCCGAACTGCTCATGCTGTCGTGCGTCGTCATCCCAACCTCCATAGTCGCCCCGGCGAGCCTAACAGTGCGCGCCGAGGGGGGCATCACTGCCGAATGCCCGCGAGCTCGCTGCGCACGGCAACGGTCAACCGCTTGTACCGATTGCTATCGGGGTCCAGGTACCAGGCGTTACGGGACGCCTTGGGGATGCCCTGTTTCTGCAGCGGACCGGCCAGCGGCCGGAACGTCGCCGTCAGCGTCATGTCGGAGACCACGTGGACGATGTCGGGTGCGTTGCCGACGGGCAGGGCGGCCAGCGCCTCCGACAGATCCGCCGACGGGATGCTGCCGCCCGGGCACAGCGCCAGGGCGGTGACGGCCAGCGTCTGACCTTCGACTTCGACTCCGTAGGTGACGGCCATGTCGACGGCGCCGAGCCGGCCGACGGCGTCGTTGACGGTGGCGGCGAACACCATTCCCCGCGCGGTGTGGATCGCCGCCCCGCGGTTGTCCACCAGCCAGTAGTCGCCGTCCTCGTCGCGGCGGAACAGGTACTCGGTGGACACCCAGGTGTCCGCGGGGGCGAACACGCCGCGCTTGACCGAAGCCAGCGGGTCGACCGGGCCCCGCGGATGGGCGAGCAGCACACCGACCTCTCCGGTTTCGGCCCGCCGGACGAAGCCGCGGTCGTCCTCGAGGATCAGGTTGTCGTCCGGGTCGTAGGCGGCCAGCGCGATTTCGCCGCCGCCGGGTAGCGGCCTGCCCTTGCTGCCGATCTTGGCGCCCTTGACGTTGGCGAGTACGGCCTGACCGTCGGTGGTGGCGAAGAACTCGACGACGTTGGCGGGCTCGAAGACCTCCACGACCCGCTTCCACAGACCGGCGGGCATACCCGAGCCGATGAACAGCCGGATCGGGTGACTCCCGTTCAGCGAGAACGCCGGATCGTCGATGACCTCACGCAGCATCGCCCACGTGTAGGACACCACCGTCACCCCGTACTGCCGGATCTCCTGGACGAAGCGGTCCGGTCGCAACTCCCGCGACAACGCGACGCGGGCACCGCCCACGACCGCCCCGCCGAGGCTGACCAACAGTCCGGACTGATGGTGCAACGGGGTCAGGCAGTACACCGTGTCGTTGCGGCTCAGATTGGCCGCCGAGGCGGTACCGAACGCCGACAGCGCCCAGCGGAAGTTGGTGATCTGGCGGGCCACCAGCTCGCCGCTGATCGTGCTGAACCCGATGAACGCCAGGTCCCGTGCCAGACCGGGGTTCGGTCGGTACCAGCCCGGGAGTTCGACGAGGTCGGGGTCGATCTTCTCCATGTCGATGACGTCCCCGGCGGCGCCGTTGGACAGGTGCAGGTCGCGGGACTCGCCACCGCCGAGAACCAGGACCCGCATGTCGAGCTTGCGGGCCGTATCCAGGGTGCTCGGGTCGGCGATGATCTCGGTGACCGCGCCGAGTCGCGCCGCCTCGGCGAGGTCGGCGTCGGGGGGCATCAGCACCGCAACCGCGCCGAGCCGCGACAGCGCCGCGATCGCGACGAGTGCGCTGGGCCGGGTCTCCATCAGCACCCCGACGCGGGCGCCCTGCCGCACCCCGACCCCGATCAGGCCGCGGACCACGTTGTTGACTCGCCGGTCGACGGCCTCGTAGGTGTGCACGCGGCCGTCGAACAACAGCGCCTCACCGTGTGGCAGGTCGCGTGCCTGCTCACTCATGATGCGGCCCAGGGAGATTCGGGTGTGGTCGTTGACCTGGCCAAGACGGGCCAGCCGGGGCAGGGTGCGTGCGGTCTCGATGGCCAGGGTGCGTGCGGACTTGTTCGCCGCGACGAGGGCGTCGGCCGCCGACCGGGCCAGGCTGAACGCCATCTCGGTGGCGGCGGCGGTGCTGTGGGCCACCCGCGAGGCCAGCGTGACGCCACTTTCCGTCGGCTCGGCCGGTTGCAGCGGCATGGGTGTGACGCCCTCCGGCATCGCGCCGCCGCTGTCGAGCCAGCGCACCCACTCGGCGACCGTCGGCCAGGTCTGCGTGGCGGCTTTCGACCCGACCACCAGCCCGAAATGCCCGGCGCGGATCAGGAACTCGTAGACGTCGGCCTTCGGAGCGGCTCTCTTGATGCCGCGCACCGAGGCGGGCTGACCGATGTCGTCGACCTCCCCGATCACGGCCAGCACAGGGCACTCGATGTCGGACAGCGTGACAAGGTCGCCGTGGATGGAGAAGCCACCGGTCATCATCCGGTTGTGCGCGATGAACTGCTTGAGCAGCTCGGAGATCGCCGGACCGGACCAGGCGATCCAGCCCTCCGAGGCGAGGAACCGCCGCTGCTGCTCGCGGGGCAGCAACGCCTCCCGGTCATGTAGCTGGCGCAGGAAGTCCAGCCGCGACTGCGCGGTCTTGACGGGGTCGAGCATCTGGAACCCGGTGCGCGCCAGCCACCCCGGAATGTCGATGCGGCTGAACACGTGGTCGGCCATGAAGTCGGCGGCCAACGGGGCGACGCTGGCCGGCAGGTTCATCGGGAGCGCGGCCAGGGTGTCGACGGGCGAACCGAACCCGACGATGCTCGCCAGGTCCTTGGACCGGCGGTAGGCCGCCGTCTGATAGGCGAACATGCCGCCCTGCGAGTAGCCGGCGAGATGGACGTCGCGTCCCGTCACCGTCTTGACCGTGTCGATGGCGTCGCTGAGGGCCACCACATGGTCGGCCAGGTTGCGCTGCATCCCGCCCTCGACCTTGTCGGGCGAACCGAAGTCGATGACCCACGGATCGATCCCGGCCTTGTGCAGGATGCCGACCGCACCCTCGTCGCGGGTGACGTCCCACATGTCGGCCGACATCATCATCGGGTGGACCATCAGCACCGGGGGGCCGACGGGCTTGCTGCCGGGACGGACGTCGGGCGGGAAGTAGCGGCGCAGCCGGTACATCGGCACGCTCTCGATGATCTGGAACGGCGACGGCACGGCGCCGGTCTCCAGCCCGCCGTAGCGCAACACCTCGAGGCCGTTCTGGGCGGTCGCGACCAACCGCCCCACAGGCCTGGTGATCGCCGAGAAGTCCACCACTGCTCGCTCCCCTATCGCCCGTCGTGCCTGCCGGAGACCCCGACTGCCGTCGTGGTGTCGATGATGGCACAAGCCGCATTGCCCGTTCCCGGTAATGACCCGCCCGGCGCCCGGCCGCCGATTGGGTGGCGCGATCGACGACCGCTAAGGTCGGCTGGCGATGGCACACCTGCTCGGGGGCGAAAACCTCCACCTGGAGTACCCCACCGGGGTGGTGTTCGATTCCGTGACCGTCGGTGTGAGCGAAGGCGACCGGATCGGCATCGTGGGCCGCAACGGCGACGGGAAGTCGACGCTGCTGGGGTTGCTGACCGGGCGCATCGCGCCCCACTCCGGGCGGGTGACGCGACGCGGCGGTCTACGGGTGGGGTCCGTGGACCAGGCCGACACGCTGGACCCGGACCGCACGGTGGGCTGGTCGCTGGTCGGTGACCGGCCCGACCACGAGTGGGCGGGCGACGCGCGGATCCGCGACGTCATCGGCGGACTGGTTGCCGACATCCCGTTCGGTGCCCTCGTCGGGACCCTGTCGGGCGGGCAGCGCCGCCGCGTGCAACTGGCCGCGCTGCTGATCGACGACTGGGACGTCATCGCTCTCGACGAGCCCACCAACCATCTCGACATCCAGGGCATCACCTGGCTGGCCGAACATCTCAAGCAGCGCTGGGCGCGCGGATCGGGCGGGCTGTTGGTCGTCACCCACGACCGGTGGTTCCTCGACGAGGTGGCGACCACCACGTGGGAGGTCCACCCCGCCGGCAGCCGGGTGCCGGGCAGTGTCGTCGAGCCGTTCGAAGGTGGCTACGCCGCCTATGTGCTGCAGCGCGTCGAACGCGATCGCCAAGCCGCGGCCGTGGAAGCCAAGCGACAGAACCTGATGCGCAAAGAGTTGGCCTGGCTGCGGCGGGGACCACCGGCGCGGACTTCCAAGCCGAAGTTCCGCATCGACGCCGCCAACGCGCTGATCTCGGACGTCCCGCCGCTGCGCAACAACGTCGAGTTGTCCCGGGCCGCCATGGCCCGCCTCGGCAAGGACGTCATCGACCTGCTCGACGTGTCGGTCAGCTATCCCGGCGGTGCCGACGGCTCGTCGCACGGCCGAGAGGTGTTGCGCGACATCGAATGGCGCATCGCCCCCGGCGAGCGCACCGGCATCCTCGGCGCCAACGGGGCAGGTAAGTCCACGCTGCTCGGCCTGATCGCGGGCACGGTGACGCCGACCTCTGGCCGGGTGAAGCGCGGCAAGACAGTGCGGCTGGCCGTGCTCGACCAGGAATCACGCGAGTTGGAGCCGTTGGCCGGCGACATGGTCCGCGAGGTGCTCGCCCGGCTGCAGACGACCTACCAGATCGACGGCAAGGACGTGACGCCGGCACAACTGCTCGAGCGGCTGGGCTTCGCCCGCGAGCACCTCTCCGCCCGGGTGGGTGAACTCTCCGGCGGCCAGCGTCGACGACTGCAGTTGATGCTCGTGTTGCTGTCGGAGCCGAACGTGCTGGTGCTCGACGAGCCGACCAACGACGTCGACACCGACATGCTCACCGCGACGGAGGACCTGCTCGATTCCTGGCCCGGCACGTTGATCGTGGTCTCCCACGACCGCTATCTGCTCGAGCGCATCACCGACCAGCAGTACGCGATCCTCGACGGTCGCCTGCGGCACCTGCCCGGCGGCATCGACGAGTACCTGCGACTTGCCGGGCAACGCCCCGAACCTTCCGTGTCGCGCACGAAACCCGCCGCCGCCGAACAACTGTCGGGCGCCGAACTGCGCAACATCGAAAAGGAGATCACCTCCATCGACCGGTCGCTGGCCAAGCTCGCCGACCGCATTAGCGCCAAACACGACGAGATGGCCCGCCACGACCAGTCCGACCATGTCGGCCTGGGCCGCCTCACCGAGCAGCTGCGCGAGCTGGAAGGCCAAGTGACCGAACAGGAGTCACGCTGGCTGGAGCTCTCAGAACGGCTCGAGAGCTAGATGACGTACCTGCTGCGGCCGTTCGTGCTCTGTTTCCGCTACTGGCCCCAGCTCGCGGCGTGCTATCTGCTCGGGCTGCTCGGCCGCCGGGGTGCGATCGAGTTGGCGGCGTGGGCCGGGTGGGACAACGACCTCTGGGCATCGCTGATCATGCCGCTGGCCGGCCTGGCCCGCCTCGGGTCTTACGTCGCGATGTTCTTCGTGCTGCGGCGCGCCCTACCCGCGCTGGCGGCGCTGCCGTCGCGATCGGCCCGCAGTGTCGACGTGTTCTCGACGGTCATCGTACCGTTCTTCGCGATCTATCTGGCGTGGAAGCTCTTCGCCGAAGACTGGATCGCGTTCGAGGCGCGCGCGCTCGATTACCGGATCGGCGACGCGATGACATCGCCGGCCGTCACCGAACTCCACCCGGAGACACTGCCGGTCGGCAATCTCACGTGGGTGCTGATCCTCGCCGCGCTCGTGGCGCGGTACGTACTCAGTCGTGTCAAGGATCGCCTGCCCGATTGGATGATCGCGATCCGGGTGTACGTGGACGCCCTGTGGGTGTTCCTCGGTGTCAGCTTCGCCGCCACCAAGGACCTGACCTTCCTGCTCAATCCCACCGGCTGGCTCGCCGAACGCCGGATCGTGGTGTGGTTCAACGAGACCCGCGCCGAGCTCTTCTCCCATCTGCGACCTCTTGAGGCGCTGTGGGACACCCTGGTCTGGGTGGTGAGCACCGTGTTCGGCGGCGCGACGATACCGCTGCTGTGGCTGGCCGTCGCGGCCATCATCTACGGCGTCACCATGCCCGAGGATTGGAGGGGGGCCGCACGCCGAGTCGCCGGCCAGCGAGCCGACTGGGTCCTCGACCGCACGGCCGTCAGGCAGAAGCGCCTGCGCGAACGGTGGAAGCGCCTGCCCGACGTCCACCGCGCCGAGGCGCAGGACTGGTTGTTGTCCAAACTGGGCAACTACCGGACCATCACCGACGCCGCACGGCTGATCCTGCACGGCGGTGTGCTGGCGTTGTCGCTGTACGTGCTCGGTTATCTCGGCTTGGCGTGGCTGGACATGGCGGGCAGTTTCTACCGCCCCGAAATGCGGGCCGGGTACCTGTTCCGGGGTGCGGCCTGGCTCATCGGCCCACAACCGCGTCAGTTCTGGGACTGGGCGCAGCCGACGCTGATCTTCGTGTCGCACCTGATCATCGAGCCGCTGCGGGTGTGCCTGATCGCCTCCACCGTCGCGTACTGCCTGGAGCATGTCCGCCCGAAGGAAACTACAGCAGCAGCCGGACCGTGATCTCGTCGTCATGGGTGACGTCCAGTGCGGTGGGCACGGCGTCTGATGGCAGCACGAAGCCGAACTGAATGCGTCCGGGGGCGTCACACAGGGACTTCATTCCCTCCGGCGGGATCGGGGAGAATCCTCCGACTCGTTCGGCGTCCCAACGCCGTTCGCCGTCCGTCAGCACCGCAGTGCACAGCCCGGGCAGCGGCGTCCCTGACCAGTCCACCACGATCACGGCCAGCACCGTGCCATCGGGCAGCGGCGGGCCGAAGCTGTACGGGCTCCTGTTCTGGTGCCGGATGGATTCCAGCCTCCAGGTCTGTCCGTCGGCCGTACCGCTCTCGCCTGCGGGCACGACCAGTTGCGGCGTCTGCGTGTTGCGGTAAGCCGACCACGACGGCCCGAAATCGATGACGGTATATGCGGCGACCACGCAGGCGACGACGACAACGCCGATGAGGTTGCGCTGCCACCGCGCCGAGATCCGCATCATCGGGCGCTTTCCGTCCGCTCGGCGAGGTCCACGTCTTCGGTTCTGGCGATTCGCGGGTCATCGGCCGGTATGTCGATGACAAGCCGCGAATCCAGGATGTCGCTGCCCGCCCAGATGCGCAGCAGGAGCGGCGCGGACGATCCCGCCTCGACGAGCGCCGGCGCGACGTCGAACACCCAGCTGCCGCGCTGGGCGATTCCCGGGGAGATCTCATCGCCGAGCGTATCCAGGGAGAATCGATCGGACGCCGCATACGTGTTGGGGCCGGCGACCAGGTCGGCACGCGGCAACTCGGTGGAGCGGATGGCCTCCAGTGTGGTGTCGATGACGACCCAGCTACCCGCTGCCTGCACCGAGTTCACCCGCGGCGCAATACGGACCGAGGTGACGGTGGCGCTGATCGCGCGACCCTGCACGGCTTCGCCCGCCCGGCCACGGACCTCGAACGGACCGTACAGGTCGGTGGGTGTCGGGAGGTTGTGCCACACCAGCGCCGCGGCGGCCACCACGACGAGGACGCCGACCGCCGAAACCAGCGCTTTCACATCGGGGGTCCTCACGGCGACGGCGCTCCCACCACCAGTTCGGTGACCCCGTAATCGGTGAGGCTGTCGAGCCATTCCTTACCGCCGTAGGTGACCATCAGCTGCTTGAGGCTCTTCTTCCACACCCGGATGGTGATGGCACTGCCCTGCCGCAGTGCGCCGGCCGGAACCTGCCACGCGAACACCAGCTCCTCGGTCAGTCCGGGACCGAGCGCCGGGATCGGCGAGCCGTCCCGCAACCGGAAGACGCCGTAGAACATGTCGTCGGGCACCCCACGAAGATCCAACTCGTTGCGTAGCCGCCCCGGGGTCGTCCCGTCGTTGCGCAGGGTCGCCACCACTCCCAGATAGCTACGGCCCGGCGTTTCGCGACCCACCACCCGTCCCCCACCCCGGAGCTCCTCGACCAGTCGCGCACGATCGACGGTGAGCAGGAATTGCCCGTCGCTGAATTCCTCGCCGGGCGCGAACGGGGTGGCGGTGTTGTCGACCCGGTCCAGTCCACCGAACAGGGCCGCGATCGCCAGCACGGCGGCCAGCCCGGCTTTCCACCACTGGCTGACCCTGCGCTGGGCCAGCCACTGCCCCACTCGCGACGGTCGGCGGGTGGCCGCCGCCTGCGTGCCGGGCTGGGGGTCCATACCGGTGGATGCTAGCGGCGCAGCCGGACCCTGAAGCGCTCGGAGGTGTCGCGCACCGCGCTCAGCTGCCTGGCCACCTGGGTCGGCGCGGTGCCCCCGCGCGCGTCGCGCGAGTTGACCGAGCCCTCGGTGGTCAGCACCTCGCGCACGTCGGCGGTCAGCTGGGGATGGATACCGGTCAGCTCGGCGTCGGCGAGATCCTCCAGGCCGATCCCGCGGGCTTCGGCGGCGCGCACCGCCGCACCGGCGGCCTCGTGCGCCACCCGGAACGGGACACCGCGTCGCACCAGCCATTCGGCGACATCGGTGGCCAGCGTGTAGCCCAGCGGCGCGAGTTCGGCCATCCGGTCGACGTCGAACCGCAGCGTGCCGACCAGACCGGCCATCGCGGGCAGCAGCAACTCCAGTTGGGCCACCGAGTCGAAGACCGGTTCCTTGTCCTCCTGCAGGTCGCGGTTGTACGCCAGCGGTTGCGCCTTCAGCGTGGCCAGCAGTCCCGCGAGGTTGCCGATCAGCCTGCCTGACTTGCCCCGCGCCAGCTCGGCGATGTCGGGGTTCTTCTTCTGCGGCATGATCGAACTGCCCGTCGACCACGCGTCGTGGAGGGTGACATAGCCGAATTCCGTTGTGCTCCAGAGGATGATGTCCTCCGCCAGCCGCGACAGGTCGACGCCGATCATCGAGAAGACGAACGCCGCCTCGGCCGCGAAATCCCGTGACGCGGTGGCGTCGATGGAATTGTCGGCAGCGGCCGCGAAACCCAGTTCCTCGGCGATCGCATCGGGGTCGAGTCCCAGCGAGGAGCCGGCGAGCGCCCCGGATCCGTAGGGCGACACCGCGGCCCGCTTGTCGAAGTCGGCGAGCCGGTCGACATCGCGCAGCAGCGGGTGTGCATGCGCGAGCAGGTGGTGCGCCAGCAGGACCGGCTGCGCCGACTGCAGGTGCGTCTTACCGGGCATGATCGCGGTGGGATGGGCCGCCGCCTGGGTGGCCAGCGCTGCGACCACCTCCAGCACGCCGTCGGCGACCCGGCGGATCGCGTCACGCAGCCACAACCGGAACAGCGTGGCCACCTGATCGTTGCGGGACCGCCCCGCGCGCAGGCGTCCGCCCAGGTCGGCGCCGACGCGGTCGATCAGACCACGCTCGAGTGCGCCGTGCACATCCTCGTCGGAGACCAGCGGGCCGAAGCTGCCGTCGGCGACGTCGGAGCCCAGGCTGTCCAGTCCGGCGAGCAGACCGTCACGCTGCTCTTCGGTCAGCAGCCCGGCCCGGAACAGCACGCGGGCATGGGCTTTCGACGCCACCACGTCATACGGGGCAAGCACCCAGTCGAAGTGCGTCGACTTGCTCAGTGCGGCAAGGGCGTCCGCGGGACCGTCGGCGAACCGGCCGCCCCACAGCGAACCCTCGTTGGTACTCATGTGGTCACCTTAATCCGGCGAGCCGGGGTCACTTCCCCGCCAGGTCCCGGCGCGCCGACAGGCTCGACGACAGGCCGTGCACGTGCACGAACCCCTTGGCCGCGGACTGGTCGAAGGTGTCGCCCTCGTCGTAGGTGGCGAGGTTGAAGTCGTACAGGGATTCCTGGCTTCGGCGTCCGTTGACCGCGATGTGCCCGCCGTGCAGCACCAGCCGGATCTCACCGGTGACGTGCTCCTGGGTGTTGGCCACGAACGACTCGAGCGCGGTCTTCAGCGGGGAGAACCACAGGCCGTCATAGACCAGCTCGCCCCACTTCTGGTCGGTGGTGCGCTTGAACCGGCCGAGTTCACGCTCCAGCGTGACGTGTTCGAGTTCGGTGTGGGCGGTGATGAGCACCATGGCGCCGGGGGCCTCGTAGATCTCACGGCTCTTGATGCCGACCAGTCGGTCCTCGACGACGTCGAGACGACCCACACCCTGGGCGCCGGCGCGTGCGTTGAGCTGCTCGATCGCCTGCAGCACGGTGACCGGTTTGCCATCGATGGAGACCGGCACACCCTTGTCGAAACCGATGATCACCTCGTCCGGGCTGCTCCAGTTGAGGGTCGGGTCCTCGGTGTAGTCGTAGACGTCCTTGGTGGGCGCGTTCCACAGGTGCTCCAGGAAGCCCGTCTCGACCGCACGGCCCCAGACGTTCTGGTCGATGGAGAACGGTGAGCGCTTGGTGACGTTGATCGGGATCGCGTTCTCCTCGGCGAATGCGATGGCCTTCTCGCGGGTCCATGCGTAGTCGCGCACGGGTGCGAGAACCTTGAGATCGGGTGCCAGCGAGGCGAACCCGACCTCGAAGCGAACCTGGTCGTTGCCCTTGCCGGTGCAGCCGTGAGCGACGACGCCGCCGCCGTGCTCCCGCGCGGCGTCGACGAGGTGCTTGACGATCAGCGGTCGGCTCAGCGCCGACACCAGCGGATAGCGGTCCATGTAGAGGGCGTTGGACTTGATGGCGGGCAGGCAGTACTGCTCGGCGAACTCGTCGCGGGCGTCGACGACGACGGCCTCGACGGCGCCGCAGTCCAGGGCGCGCTGGCGCACGACTTCCATGTCCTCGCCACCCTGCCCGAGGTCGATGGCGACCGCGACCACCTCACTACCGGTCTCCTTGCCGATCCAGCTGATGGCCACCGAGGTGTCCAGACCGCCGGAATACGCGAGGATGACGCGCTCGGACATAACGAAACTCCTTCTTCTTGGGGTACTTCAGGCTTTGGAGAGATTCTCGATGGTGACGGCGAGCTCGGCGCCGGTCATCGGTTCCCTGGCGATGACGAGGATGGTGTCGTCACCGGCGACGGTGCCGACCACATACGGCAGGGCGGCACGGTCGAGCGCGCTGGCCAGGTAGTGGGCGGCACCCGGGGGTGTGCGCAGCACGGCCAGGTTGCCGCTGGAATCGGTGGAGACCAGCAGGTCCCCGAGAAGCCGTGTCACACGTTCGGTGCCACCCGCGACACCGCGCACCGGGCTGCCGTCCTCGGGAACGATGTAGGCGCCGACACCGCCGTCGGCGCCGCGGAGCTTGACTGCACCGAGTTCCTCCAGATCGCGCGACAGCGTCGCCTGCGTCACGTCGATGCCCTCGTCGGCCAACAGCGCAGCCAACTCACCCTGGCTGCGCACGGACTGCGTCGACAGCAACGCGATGATGCGGGCCTGCCTGCCGGCGCGGGTGCTGGCGGCAGTCATTGCTCGACTCCCGGGGTCATGCCCGCTCGAGCAGCCATGCCAGCAACGCCTTCTGTGCGTGCAACCGGTTCTCGGCCTCGTCCCACACCGCGCTCTGCGGCCCGTCGATCACGTCGTCGGTGATCTCGTGTCCGCGGTGCGCCGGAAGGCAATGCAGCACAACGGCTTCGGAGTCCGCGTGGGCCAACATATCGGCGTTGACCTGGAACGGGCGGAACGGTCGCACCCGGTCGAGCCCGTCGTTCTCCTGCCCCATCGACGTCCACGTGTCGGTGACCAGCACGTCGACACCGTCGGCCGCGCGCACCGGATCGTCGGTCAGTGTGACGGTGGCGCCGGTCCGGTGCGCCCGCGTCTCGGCCGCGGCGACGAACATCGGGTGCGGTTCGAAGCCACGCGGGGCGGCGATGGTGACGTGGATGCCCGCGGTGACCCCGCCGAGCATCAGGGAGTGCGCCATGTTGTTGGCGCCGTCACCGAAGTAGGTCAGCCGCAACCCTTTCAGGTCACCCTTGCGTTCGGCGAGCGTCTGCAGATCGGCCAGCACCTGGCACGGGTGGAACTCGTCGGACAGCGCGTTGATGATCGGGACCGTCGAGCCGGACGCCATCGCGGTCAGCCGCTCCTGGGCGAAGGTGCGCCACACGATGGCGTCGACATAGCGGGACAGCACCTGGCCGGTGTCTTCCAGGGTCTCCTCACGACCCAGTTGGGTGCTGCGGCCGTCGACGACCACAGCGTGGCCACCGAGTTCGGCGATGCCCATCTCGAAGGAGAACCGGGTGCGGGTGGAGTTCTTCTCGAAGATCACCGCCACCCCGCGCGGGCCCTCCAGCGGGCGGCGGCTGAAGCGGTCCTTCTTGAGGTCGGCGGCCAGCGCCAACACCTCGGCCTGCTCCTCGGGTGAGAGGTCGTCGTCGCGCAGGAAGTGCCGGGTCATGACTGCGCCGCCTTATCCAGAATGGCCGGCAGCGCCGACAGGAACGTCTCCACCTGAGCCTCGGTGATCACCAGCGGCGGGGCCAGCCGGACGATCGCGGGTGCTGCGGCATTGACCAGGAAACCCGCTTCGCGCGCCGCGGTTTCGACGGGCTTGGCGGCGTCGGCGGTGAGCACGATGCCGCGAAGCAGCCCGCGGCCGCGGACGTGGTCGACGAGCGGATGGCCCAGCGACTCGACGCCGTGGGCGATCGTCTTGCCGAGCACGTCGGCACGCTCCACGAGGCCTTCGTCGGCCAGCACCTTCAGCACCGCCAACGCCGCGGCGGTGCATACCGGGTTGCCACCGAACGTGCTGCCGTGCAGTCCGGGGGTGAGCAGGTCCGCGGTGTCGCCGATGGCCAGGCACGCGCCGATCGGCAGCCCGCCACCGAGACCCTTGGCGAGCGTGACGATGTCGGGGGTGATGCCGTCGTGCTGGTGGGCATAGAACGCTCCAGTCCGGCCGACCCCGGTCTGCACCTCGTCGAGGACCAGCAGCGCGCCGTTCGCGGCGGTGATCTCCCGCGCCGCCACCAGATAACCGGCAGGGGGGACGACGACGCCGCCCTCCCCCATGATCGGTTCGAGGAACACCGCCGCGGTCTGGTCATCGACGACGCGACGCAGTTCGTCGATATCGCCGTAGGGGACGTGGGTGACGCCACCGGGCAGCGGCTCGAACGGGGCCCGCTTCGACGGCTGACCCGTCAGCGCCAACGAACCCATCGTGCGGCCGTGGAAGGCCCCTTCGGCGGCAACGACTTTCGTCCGGCCGGTGAGTCTGGTGATCTTGAACGCGGCCTCGTTGGCTTCGGTGCC
Organism: Mycolicibacterium austroafricanum; assembly: GCF_000612725.1. GTDB lineage: Bacteria > Actinomycetota > Actinomycetes > Mycobacteriales > Mycobacteriaceae > Mycobacterium > Mycobacterium austroafricanum. Next base: position 473,532 of record NZ_HG964456.1, on the reverse strand, counting down.
GGAGTTGCAGAAGAACGCCTTGGCTGGCGCGCCGAGGAGCCCGACGAGCGATTCGGCCAGTGCGACACCGGGTTCGGTGGCATACAGGTTCGAGGTGTGCCCGAGCGTGTTCATCTGGCGGGTCACCGCCTCGATCACCGCGGGGTGACGGTGGCCGAGCACGTTGACGGCGATCCCGCCGAGCAGGTCGAGGTAGGCCTTGCCGTCCACGTCGGTGACCACGGCGCCGTCACCGCCGGCGAGCGCCAACGGCGGTGTGCCGTAGTTGTTCATCATCACCGCCGACCAGCGGTTCAGCAGTTCTGTCACGTGGATTGCACCACCTTCGTGCCCGCTCCTTCGTCGGTGAACAGTTCGACGAGCACGCAGTGCTCGACCCGGCCGTCGATGACGTGCGCGCTCGGCACACCGCCGTCGATCGCGCGCAGACAAGCCTCGATCTTGGGCACCATGCCCGCCTCCAGCGTGGGTAGCAGTTCGGCCAGTGCATCCGAATCGATCTGGCTGACCAGGGAATCACGGTCGGGCCAGCGGGTGTAGAGGCCCTCGACGTCGGTCAGCATGAGCAGTTTCTCGGCGCTCAGCGCCTCGGCCAGTGCGGCGGCGGCGGTGTCGGCGTTGATGTTGTAGACCAGACCGTCGGTGTCGGGGGCGATTGTCGACACCACCGGGATGCGGCCGGCATCGATGAGATCGAGCACGGCGTCGGTGTTGACCCGCTCGACGTCACCGACCAGTCCGATGTCGGTGGCCACCCCGTCGACCATCACGGTGCGGCGCACCGCGGTGAACAGGTGGGCGTCCTCGCCGGTGATGCCGACGGCATAGGGGCCGTAGGCGTTGATGAGGTTCACCAACTCACGGCCGACCTGACCGAAGAGCACCATCCTGGCCACATCGAGCACCTCGGGGGTGGTGACCCGGAAACCACCCTTGAAATCGCCTGCGATGCCCAGCTTTTTGAGCATGGCCGAGATCTGGGGTCCGCCGCCGTGCACCACGACGGGGTGGATGCCGCAGTTGCGCAGGAAGACCATGTCGGCGGCGAACGCGGCCTTGAGCCGGTCGTCGGTCATCGCGTTGCCGCCGTACTTGACCACGACGATCTTGTCGTTCAGGGCGGTCAGCCAGGGCAGCGCATCGGCGAGCACCGCCGCCTTGTCCGAGGTGGTCAGGGTCATGAGCTGTACGCGGAATTCTCTTCGACGTACGCGTGGGACAGGTCGGTGGTGCGGATCGAGGCAGACCCCGACCCCACGCCGAGGTCGACGACGACCGTGACGTCCTCGCCGGACAGGTCCACCTCACGGGCCCCCGGGACCCCGACGCTGTCAACGCACACCGGGAAACCGTTGAAGGACACGGTGATCCGATCGGCGTCGAGCTTGACCGGGGCCATGCCGACGGCCGCCAACACGCGTCCCCAGTTCGGGTCGGAACCGAACAGCGCGGTCTTGACCAGGCTGTCGCGGGCGATCACCCGCGCGGCGGTCAGCGCGTCGTCCTCGTCGGCGGCGCCGGTGACGGTCACCTGCACCCGCTTGGTCACGCCCTCGGCGTCGGCCTGCAACTGGGTGCACAGGTCATCACAGACCCGGTAGACGGCGTCATCGAGGTCCTGCTGGCTGGGGGCCACCTCGCTGGCCCCGGACGACAGCAGCAGCACAGTGTCGTTGGTCGAGCAGCTGCCGTCGATGTCGAGGCGGTCGAAGGTGCGGGCCGCCGCGGACCGCAGCGCGTGGTCCAGCGCCTCCGGGCCTGCGACGGCGTCGGTGGTGATCACGGTGAGCATCGTCGCCAGGGACGGGGCCAGCATGCCCGCGCCCTTGGCCATCCCGCCGACCGTCCACTTGTCGTCGTGGTGCAGCGCAGCCTGTTTGGGCACCGTGTCGGTGGTCATGATGGCCCGCGCGGCCTCCTCGCCGCCGGTCAGGCCGCCGGCCATCTCGTGCACGATCTCCTGCACGCCGGCCAGCACCTTGTCCATCGGGAGGCGGTCGCCGATCAGCCCGGTGGAGCAGACGGCGACCTCGATGGCACCGGTTTCGGTGCCCCAGTCCGACAGTGCGGCCGCGACCGCCTCGGCGGTGGCGTGGGTGTCCTGGAAACCGCCGGGACCGGTGCACGCGTTGGCACCACCGGAGTTCAGGATCACCGCCCGCAGCCGACCGGTGGTGAGCACCTGTTGCGACCACAGCACCGGCGCGGCCTTGACCTTGTTGCGGGTGAACACGCCGGCCGCCGCGTAATCGGGGCCCTCGTTGAACACCAGCGCGAGATCCAGCTTGCCGGAGGCCTTGATGCCCGCCGCGATGCCGGTGGCCCGGAATCCGGCGGGCGCGGTGACGCCCTGGGTGCGCAACAGCCGGGTCACGGGGCCACCCCCACGATCGAAAGCCCGTCGGTCTCGGGCCAGCCCAGGGCGAGGTTCATCGACTGCACTGCGGCTCCTCCGGTTCCCTTCACGAGATTGTCGATGGCCGCGATCGCGACGAACGTCGAGGCGTCCTCGTCGACCGCGATGGCGAGCTGGGCGGCATTGCTGCCGATGACCGCCCCCGTCTTGGGCAGCTGCCCCTCGGGCAGCAGATAGACGAAAGGCTCGTCGGTGTAGACCTTTTCGTAGGCAGCACGCAGCTGCGACACGGTTGCGTCGGTGCGTGCCGTGCACGTCGCCAGGATTCCGCGCGAGGTGGGGATCAACACGGGGGTGAACGACACCGTGACGTCGCCGCCGGTCACCGCGCGCAGGCCCTGGGCGATCTCCGGGGTGTGCCGGTGCTTGCCGCCGATGTTGTACGCGCGTGCCGATCCGATGACCTCGGATCCCAGCAGGTCGACCTTGGCCGACTTGCCCGCACCGGAGGTGCCGCTGACAGCGACAACGGTGACGGCAGGCTCGACCAAACCCTCGGCCAGCGCCGGCCACAGCGCCAGCAGCGCCGCGGTGGGGTAACAACCGGGCACGGCGATCCGCCTGGCCTCCCGGAGCCGGTCACGTCCGCCCGGGAGTTCGGGCAGGCCGTAGGGCCAGCTGCCCGCGTGCTCCGAGCCGTAGAAGCGCCGCCAGTCCTCGGCGTCGGTCAGCCGGAAGTCCGCCCCGCAATCGATGACCAGGACGTCGGGACCGAGCTGCTCGGCCAGGGCGGCCGAATGGCCGTGCGGCAGGCCGAGGAAGACCACATCGTGGCCCGCCAGCACGTCGAGCTCCGTCGGTTCCAGCGTGCGATCGGCCAGCGGCAGCAGATGCGGGTGATGTTCGGCAAGGGCGGATCCGGCACTGGCCGCGGCCGTCAACGCGCCGATGGTCAGCCTGCCGTCGGTGTAGGCCGGATGCCCGAGGAGCAGACGCAGGATCTCTCCCCCGGCGTAACCGCTGGCCCCGGCCACTGCGACGGATGTCATATCCCGATCCTTGCATGGTTATGCACTAAGCCGCAAATTCATTAAGCGGGGGGTGTGGTGTCCTCGACGCCGAACGCCGGATGGAAGGCGACGGTTCCGGTGGGACACTGGCCGTCGAGGGCCAGTACCAGCAGGTTCTCGGCCGGAACGTCGGGCAGCGCCAGGGTCGTGGCTTGGCGGAAACCGAACCTCTCGTAGTAGCGCGGGTCCCCGACCACCACGGCGCCCCGCGCGCCGTTCTCGCGGAGCCGCTCGAAGACCGCCCGGATCAGCGCCGTACCGATGCCCGCACGCTGCCGGTCGGGCCGCACCGACAGCGGACCACCGCCGTACCAGCCCGGCCCGGCGTCACCGTCGATCGACAACGGCGACACGGCCACGTGCCCGACGATGTCGCCACCCTCGACCGCCACCAGGGACAACGTCAGCGCCCCCGCCGCCCGTAGCGCGTCGATCACCGCAGCCTCGGTCTGACGGCTCTGCGGGACGTCGGCGAAGGCCTGCAGGGTGAGTGCGCGAATCGCGGCGATGTCGGATTCCTGCTCGTCACGGATCGCGATCGACATCACGAACGCTGCACCGCGTGCACCCTCCGCGCCGCCTCCCGGACCGCGGCATCCCTGGCCGCGCTTGCCTCGTCCTCGGTGAGCGTGCGGTCGGGGGCGCGGAAGCGCAGCGCCAACGCCAACGACTTGCGTCCGTCGCCGATCTGCGGACCGGTGTAGACGTCGAAGATCCGGACGTCTTCGAGCAGTTCGCCCGCGCCGTCGCGGACGGCGTCGACGACGCTCTGCGCCTCGATGTCCTCGTCGACGATCAGCGCGACGTCCTGGAACACGGCAGGGAACGGCGACACGCCAGGTGCGGGCAGCCGTTCGGTCAGCGGCACGGCGTCGAGATCGAGTTCCACGGCGCAGGTGCCTTTGGGCAGCCCGGAGCGTTCGACCACCGCCGGATGCAGCTGCCCGGCGTGGCCGACGACGACGTCGCCCACCACGATCTCCGCGCAGCGACCGGGATGCCACGGCAGATACCGGCCGGCCCGCAGGGTGAACTCGATGCCCGCGGCGCGGCCGATCACCCGCACAGCCTCGAACGCGTCGGCGGCCTCGACCGGGCGGCCCCGGCCCCACGGCCCGGCCGGTTCACGCAGGCCGGTCAGTACAGCCGCGACATGCTCGGGCTGGCGAGGCAGCGACGCGTCGAGCGCGGCGATCTCGTCGTCGGTGGGTCGTCGGTCGTTGGGGATGCGCTCGACTGCCCCGGTCTCGGCCGTGGGCTCGACCACCTGCGCGATGGCGAACAGCGCAACGTCGACCGCCCCGCGGGAGACGTTGCGGGTCAACGCTTCCAGCAGACCGGGCAGCAGCGTGGTGGCCAGATGAGGCCTGTCGGATTCGAGTGGGTTGAGCACCTGCGTGGTGTTCCGGCGCGGATCGTCGGCGTCGAGGCCCCACTGGTCGAAGATTCCCGCCGGCAGGAACGGCGTCGGCAGGATCTCGACGAAACCGCTGAGCGCCAACGACTTTCCAACCGCGCGGCGGCGTTTCTGGCCGGCCGTCAGGCCGCGGCCCGCCGGGGCGGCGGGCAGCACCGACGGGATCACGTCGAGGCCCTCCAGGCGCATCACCTCTTCGACGAGGTCGGCGGGCTGACGGAGGTCGGGCCGCCAGCTCGGTGGGGTGGCCGTCACCGTGCCACCGTCGACGACGACCGAGGCGCCGATCTGGGTCAGCCGCTTACGCACCGCGCCCTCCGGGTACTCGACGCCGGCGGTGCGGTCGGGCAGATCGACGGGCATGCTGACCGGTGGCTGCGCCCAGTCGGCGCGAGGCGGGTCACCCCGCCAGTCAGTCAGCGTGGGTTCCACTGTGCCGCCTGCGATGTCGGCCAGCAGAGTGGCGCACCGGTCCAACGCCGCGACCGACACCGCGGGATCGACCGTGCGCTCGTAACGCCGTCCGGCCTCGCTGTACAGGCGCAGCCGGCGCTGGGTGCGGGACACCGCCGCCGGATCCCAGACGGCCGCCTCCAGCAGCACGTCGGTGGTGGCGTCGCTGACCTCGGTGGTCCCGGCGCCCATCACGCCACCGATCGCCGCGGTCGCGACATCGTCGACGATCAGCACGTCGGCGGGATCGAGAGTGCGTTCGACGTCGTCGAGGGTGACGACCTTCTCCCCCGGTTCGGCGAAGCGCACCCGGAATCCACCGGTGATGAGGCTGCGGTCGTGGGCGTGCATCGGGTGCCCCAGCTCGAGCATGACGTAGTTGGTCACATCGACCGCCGGCGAGATCGCACGGATGCCACTGAGCAACAGTCTGCGCTGAATCCACCACGGCGACACGGCCTTCGGGTCGATTCCGGTGACGGGACGCAACCCGAACCGCTGCACGCCGGTACCCGGGTCGACGGTCACCGGCAGCGCCTCGCCGTCGGCGGGCAGCGGGGCGACGTCGGCGGGGTCGACGAACTCCAGGTCGTAGGCGTTGGCGATCTCGCGGGCCATCCCGCGCACCGAGAGGCAGTAGCCGCGGTCCGGGGTGATCGCGAGATCGAACACCACGTCGTCGAGGCCGAGCACGTCGGCGGCCCCATCGCCGGGTTCCGCGGTGCCCGGCGGCAGCACCAGGATGCCGGAGTGGTCGGAGCCGAGGTTGAGCTCCGAGACCGAGCAGATCATGCCGTCGGAGGTCCGGCCGTAGGTCGTGCGGGTGGCGATGGTGAAATCACCGGGCAGCACCACTCCGGGCAGCGCCACCACGACGAGGTCACCCACGACGAAGTTCGTTGCACCGCAGACGATGTCACGCGGCTCCGACTCGCCGACGTCGACCTTGCATGCCCGGATCGGCTTCTTGAACTCGGTGAGCTCTTCGATCTCGACGACCCGCCCGATGGTCAGCGGCCCCGTCACCGGTCCCGCCGGGATGATCTCTTCGACCTCGTGACCGATGCGGATCAGCGTCTGCTCAAGTTCCTCGGCGGACACATCCCAGCCCGGCGCGCCGGCCGCGACGAGCTCGCGAAGCCAGCTGTACGGAAGGCGCATCAGGCTCCCACCCCGAACGGCAACGAGAACCGCACGTCGCCCTCGACCATGTCGCGCATGTCGGGGATGCCGTTGCGGAACTGCAGCGTGCGTTCAAGGCCCATGCCGAACGCGAAGCCCGAGTAGACCTCCGGGTCGATGCCGCAGGCACGCAGCACATTCGGGTTCACCATGCCGCAACCGCCCCACTCGACCCAGCCGGGTCCGCCCTTCTTGTTGGGGAACCAGATGTCGACCTCCGCGGACGGCTCGGTGAACGGGAAGAAGTGCGGCCGGAACCGGGTGCGCCCCTGCGGGCCGAACTGGGCCCGGGCGAACGCGTCGAGGGTGCCGCGCAGGTGGGCCATCGTCAGCCCCTTGTCCACGGCGAGGCCCTCCACCTGGTGGAAGACCGGCGTGTGGGTGGCGTCGAGTTCGTCGGTGCGGAACGTGCGCCCGATGGAGATGACGTACACCGGCAGCTCGCGCTCCAGCAGGGTACGGACCTGCACGGGCGAGGTGTGGGTGCGCAACACCTGACGGGAACCGTCCGGGGCGATGTGGAACGTGTCCTGCTCGCTGCGCGCCGGATGGTCGGGTGGGAAGTTCAGCGCGTCGAAGTTGAACTGCTCGGTCTCGACCTCGGGTCCCTCGGCCAGCTCCCAGCCCATCGCGACGAACGTGTCGGCGACGTTCTCGGCCAGGATGGTGATCGGGTGCCGTGCGCCGACCGGCTGACGGGTCGACGGCAGCGTGACGTCGATCCGCTCGGCGACCAGGACCTCGGCGTCGCGTTCGGCGCGCAGGGCGGCCAGGCGGTCGTCGTAGCCGGCCTGCGCCTGCGTGCGCGCGACGTTGACCCGCTTACCCGCGTCGGCGCGGTCGGTCTTGGGCAACGAGCCCAGGGCCTGGCGCGCGAGCGCGATCGGTGAACGGTCGCCGAGGTGCTCGGTCTTGGCCTTGGCGAGCTCGTCGAGGGTCGAAGCCTGGTCGAAGGCACGGCTGGCCGCGCTGACCGCTTGGGCCAGCGCTTCGTCTGATAGGTCTACTGGCTGCTCAGCCACCCGGCGATCATAGGCGATCCGATCGGTGGCACTTCGCCTGCATTTGCCGTGCGGCGGCGATACCCTCGCGCCGTGTGGTTCCGATGAGCCGTCAGATGCCGTGGCTGGCCGTGACCGCCGCCGTGGTGGCGGTGACCGCGTGCGGGCCTCAGCCGAATCCGAACGAGACCGACACCTGGCTGGCCGACGGATCCGACCGCGCGGTCACCGAGGTCATCGACAGTGTCACCACCTTTCCCACAGAGCTGGACCCACGCATCTGGGACGGCATGCAGATGAAGCCGGACGTGCGGGAGACGACGACGCGCGTCGTGGACCGCATCGTCGACGACACCGGGATCGACGGACTCACGATCGACGGTGTCGACCTGTTCGGCAGCAATGCTTCCTACGAGTACGACGATGCGTCCGATTTCGGCGTGCACGTCTTCGTCAGTTCGGCGTCGATGACCCCCGACGACCTGCGGGCCGTGCTGCGGCTGCTCAACGACGACGTGGAACGCCGACAGGAGGGCCACATCACCTTCTACGGCGTGCCGGTCGAGGTCACCTTCCACAGCGAGCGCGGTCCCAACTACCAGCCCCGGCCGGGCATCGGCCAGTACTCGATCTCCGAGGGCCGCTGGACGGTGCCGCCGGTGCAGCAACCCGACCGGTTCGACCGCGCGCAGATGGCGGTGGCCATCAAGGGATTCATCACCGAATACAACGATCTGGTGTCGAGCTACCGAAGTGCCTCAACCGGATTCGACTGTTCGCAGTTCGCCGCACTCGACGACCGGCTGTCGGCGTACCGGGACACCGGTTTCACCGGGGGGCTGGGCAGCCGGTCCACCCAGAACCTCTCCTACCGCGCGTTGCGCCGACTGAACGTCAGCATCCCCGACATGGTGGACGAACTGCAGGACGACTGCACCTTCGTCAACGAGTCGCTGGGGGTGGGTGGGCGGTGATCCGGTCGGTCGGTCGCGCCGGTCCGGTGAAAGTCGCCGCGCTGGTGACGTGGGAACTGCGCTTCAACCTGCTGGCCATGGTTGCGGTCGCGGCGGTCATGGTGCCGATTCCGGACACGGTTCAGACCGAGAGCGCCACGGCCGTGCTGTCGGTGCTCGGCATCTGCGCCACCATCTTCTTGACGTCCTCCCCATGGCTGAAAGCTGGGGGATTCCAACTCGTTCATGCTGCGGAGGCAGCGGTGGGTTGGAGCAGTAATTCCTCGCGGTTTCCTGCTGGTTCCTGCGTCGACGACCGCGCCCGGCCCGCAGGCCGGGGTTGGTCTTCACAGGCGGTGACCGCAAGCCCTGCGGCCAATATGTTCTTGGCGGCATTCACATCCGCATGCTCGGCACGTGCGCACTGGGTGCACCGAAAAACCGCTTGGCTCTCGCGGGATTTCGGATCCATATGCCCACACAACGAACAGCGTTGCGACGTGTACGCCGCCGGCACCTTCACCACAGCGGTCCCCGTGTAGCGGGCCGCCGAGGCGAGTGCCAACGCAAACTGATGCCACCCCTTACCCAGGATGGCACGGTTGAGCCCAGACTTCGCAGCGACTCTGCGTCCGGGCTGGTCGATGGTTCCTTTCGCCGATTTCGTCATCTGCTTGGTCTTGAGGTCCTCGATCACCACCGTGGCGTTGGTCGCGGTGAGCCGGTGGGCGGTCTGAGCGCAGAAGTCCAGGCGGCGGCGCCGTTCCCGGGCCCGAACCCCAGCCAGCGCCGCCCGGGTCTTGGCGCGGTTGGCCGACCCTTTCGCTGTGCGCGAGAGCTTGCGTTGCAGCGCCAGAGCGCGGCGACGTTCCCCGTTGGTGGCAAACTGGCGGTCAAACAGGGCGCCGGCGCTGGTCGCGATAGCCGTGGCCACACCCCGGTCCACCCCCACCGCGCTACCCGGGACCTGGTGCGCCTCGGGGGCCCGCCGGCCGTCGTCGACCAACACCGACAAAACCCAATACCGACCCTCCCGAGTCAGGGTCGCTGAGCGGATGGTCTCACCATCGAGGCTGCGGCTGGCGCGGAACTTCACCCAGCCTAGCTTGGGCAACTTGATCCGGCCATGGCGCCGGTTGAGCTTGTCCACGGCCATCTTCGAGCCCTCAGGGAACCGGAACGAAGGCGACCACCGCCGCCCCGCACGCCACCGCACCCTCCACGTGCCATGCTCGCGGCACGCCCGATCCAAATCCATCAGCGTCTGCTGCAGACAATGTCCTGGAACGTCTTTCAACCACGGATGCTCGGTCTTGGCCTCGGCCAACTCTTTGGCCTGAGGCTGGTAGTTCATCCACGCGCCGCGGCGGCGATATTCACGACGCTGCTCCAAACCGGTATTCCACACCGCCCGGCAGGCCGCGCCAATCCGCTCGGCGAACTCTGCTTGCGCGTCGGTGAACTCGACCCGAAACCGCCGCCCCGTGAGCATGATTCACCGGCCTTTCTGCGTCTCGACGTAGCGTTTGATCACCTACAACGGGGCACCACCGACCGTGGCCGCGAAGTACGAATTCGTCCACAACGACGGCAACCGCGACTTCAACCACGGGAACTCTTCACGCAACACCCGCGACGAGCGGCCCTTAATAGCCTTCACCAACTAGTGCACCCCGACCTGGGGATCTACCTCCACCAGCAGGTGCATCTGATCAGCCATGGCCTCCAGCCCGATCAACTATGCCCCTCTCTCGGTGACCACCTCCGCGATGATCTCCTTGAGCCGGACCTCCATCCGGCCACCAATCACCTTGCGCCGATACTTCGAACACCACGTGATACACGCACTGAAACGCAACATTCGCGTTCGACCGCAACGTAACACCCACAACCGACAAAAGCAGACAGCTCACAAGCACAGTGGACACGTCAAGCACGACACTGACGCGCACACCCCCAAGGTCACCCGGCCCCAGGGAGAGCGCCAGGGCCGCCGTCTGGATGTAGCGCCGGTGCCGCTAACCCCCGGCCACCACACCCTCTTCGGCACCCGGTGATTGCCTGTGGGTCCGCAGCCGGTACATGGCGAAGTCCCCGGGCACTCCATCCTGCTTGCCGGCAAAGACCGGTCGGCGAAGTTTCTTCGCCGTGACGCCGAGAGTCTGGAACTCGTCGTCCGGGATGCGCTCCAGGGTGGCCCCGGAGACCACGAGCTCCCCGCGGGTGGCCCGCTCCATCACCCTGGCGGCGAGGTTCACATCGATGCCGAGCCAGTCCGAACCGATCCGCTGCGGCCGACCGGTGTGGATACCGACCCGCATCCTCGGCGTATACCCGTCCACGTCAAGCGATTTCACGGCATCGCGAGCTTCGATGGCGGCACGCACCGCGGTGGTCGCGTCGGTGAACACCGCCATCAGGCCGTCACCCATGCGCTTGACGATGTGCCCGCCCGCTTCCAGCAGCGGGGGCTCCACGACCTGGGCCACGCGACGCAGCAGACGCAGGGTGGCGTCGTCGCCGGCGCCCAGCGACCACGTCGAGAACCCGACGAGGTCGGTGAACACCAGCGTCACCTCTGCGTTCGCCGGGCGACCGGAGACACGCTCGGTCAGCGCCTGCCAGACCTGCAACGCCCCCAGGCTGACCTCCCGGGTCACCGCGTTGCGTTCCAGGTACCGGTCGGCGGCGCGGGCGGCTGCGCTGGGTCCGCCGACGCCGCTCACCGACAGCGGGTCACCGAAGTCGGGGTCGCCGGGCAGCGCGCGGCGGGCGCGCCTGAGGAAGGCGACGACGCCGTCGTGGTGGTTGACGCCCATCAGCCAGCCCATCGCGCCTGCGGACCGGCCAGTTCCTGAGCCACCGGCCGGGTCGTCGTCCACGGGGCAAGCCTAATCCAGTCCGGGCGGCACCCTGAACAGCCAGGTCACGGGTGTGCGGCACCGCGGTTGAGGGTGCGTAACACCCCGCCGCGCCGACGCCCGATTCGTAGACAACAATTGTTGTCAGCCCCTATCGTGAGTGGGTGCGATCAACGACGATGGCAGACTCTCCCCCGGCCGCCGGGGCCGATCCACTGGGTCCGGATTCCCTGACCTGGAAGTACTTCGGCGATGTGCGGACCGGCATGCTCGGTGTGTGGGTCGGGGCGATCCAGAACATGTATCCGCAACTCGGCGCAGGCGTCGAGGATCATTCGATCCTGTTGCGCGAACCCCTCCAGCGGGTGGCGCGTTCGGTGTATCCGATCATGGGGGTCGTCTACGACGGCGATCGTGCCGCACAGACCGGTGCGCAGATCCGGGGCTTCCACAAGACGATCAAGGGCGCCGACTCCGACGGCAGGCGCTACCACGCTCTCAACCCCGAAACGTTCTACTGGGCGCACGCCACGTTCTTCATGCTCATCATCAAGACCGCCGAGTACTTCTGCGGCGGCCTGACCGAGGCCGAGAAGCGGCAGCTCTTCGACGAACACGTCCAGTGGTACCGGATGTACGGGATGAGCATGCAGCCGGTTCCGGAATCCTGGGAGGCGTTCTGCGAGTACTGGGACCGCAAGTGTCGCGAGGAGCTGGAGATCAACAAGGCGACGCTGGACATCTTCTCGATGCGGATCCCCAAGCCGTGGTTCGTGATGATGCCCACCCCGCTGTGGGACCAGATCTTCAAACCGATGGTCGGCGCCCAACGCTGGATCGCCGCAGGCGTTTTCGATCCGGTGGTGCGCGAGCGGGCCGGCATGCGGTGGACACCGGGCGACGAGATCGTGCTGCGGTTGTTCGGCAAGCTGGTCGAGCTCGCGTTCCTGGCCGTGCCCGACGAGATCCGGCTGCATCCCCGCGCGGTGGCGGCGTATCGACGCGCCGAAGGCAAGATCCCCGCCGATGCTCCGTTGGTGGAGGCGCCGGCGTTCATGGCCCCACCGCGGGACCGTCGCCACATGCCCATGCACTACCTGCCTCCGCAGAAGTCTCTGCTGGACCGTGTCGGGTCTCTGGTGCACACGACGTTCTCTTTGGCGGGGGTGCGTCCGGCGCGCAAACCCGGTAAGGCAGCATGAGCGCATGCTCGAATGGTCAGACGTCGATATTGCTGTGCGCGATGCGGTTCGCGAGTTCGTCGACAAGGAGGTCCGTCCGCACCTCGACGCGCTGGAAAGCGGCGAGATGGAGCCCTATCCCATCATCCGCAAGCTCTTCGCGACGTTCGGCATCGCCGACATGGCGCGCGAGTCGCTGAACAAGCGACTCGACCGGTTACGCGACGGCGCCGAATCGCCCGGGAAGTCGGCCGGCGGCGGCATGTTCGGTGGTGGCGGTTCGCCCGGCATGGGCTTCGTGGTGATCAGCGAATTGTGCCGGGTGTCGATGGGTGTCGTCACCGGCATGGGCGTCAGCCTGGGCCTGACCGTGCCGACCATCATGAGCCGGGGCACACTGGCCCAGCAGGAGCGTTGGCTGCCCGACCTGGTCACCTACGACAAGATCGGCGCCTGGGCGATCACCGAACCCGATTCGGGCTCAGATGCGTTCGGCGGCATGAAGTCCTATGTGACGCGTGACGGCGACGACTACATCCTCAACGGCCAGAAGACGTTCATCACCAACGGCCCCGATGCCGACGTCGTCGTGGTCTACGCGAAGCTCGACGAAGGAGATCCGAGCATCGACAAGCGGGACCGCAAGGTCCTGACCTTCGTGCTCGACAAGGGCATGGACGGATTCGTCCAGTCAAAGCCCTTCCGCAAGATGGGCATTCACTCGTCGCGCACCGGCGAGCTGTTCTTCAACGACGTCCGGCTCGGTCGCGACCGGCTGCTGGGCGAGACCGAAGACAACTCCGGCGGCGACGGACGCGACAGCGCCCGCTCGAACTTCTCGGCGGAGCGCATCGGCGTCGCCGCGATGTCGCTGGGCGTCATCGAGGAATGCCTGCGCCTGTGCGTCGACTACGCGAAGTCCCGCACGCTGTGGGGCAAGGAGATCGCCCAGTTCCAGCTGATCCAGCTCAAGCTCGCGACCATGGAGGTCGCTCGAATGAACGTGCGCAACATGCTGTTCCGCGTCATCGAAGCGGCCCAGACCGGCACCCCGATCTCGCTCGCCGAGGCCTCGGCGATCAAGTGGTACTGCTCTCAGGCCGCGACGGATGTGGCGATGGAGGCGGTTCAGGTGTTCGGCGGCAACGGGTACATGACCGAGTACCGTGTGGAACAACTCGCCCGCGACGCCAAGTCGTTGATGATCTACGCGGGAAGCAACGAGGTGCAGATCACCCACGTGGCAAGGGGCCTGCTGAGCCAGCCTTGATGGCGCCGACAGAGGAGCACCGCGTGGAGTTCAGCAACGTCACCGCATTGGTCACCGGTGCGAGCGGAGGGATCGGCGAGGAGTTCGCCGTTCAGCTCGCCCGCCGTGGCGCGAACCTGATCCTTGTCGCACGCCGGGCCGAGAAGCTGGCCGCGCTGCAGCACACCCTCACCAGCCGCCACCCCGGGATCGTGGTCGACGTCCTGACCGTCGACCTCGCCCTGCCGGGTTCGGCCGCCGAGCTCGAAGCCGCAGTTCGCGAACTGGGCCGCACCGTCGACGTCCTGATCAACAACGCCGGTGTCGGGTTGCACGGCAAGTTCGCGACACAGGAGCCTGCTCCGAACGCCGCCCAGATCCAGTTGAACTGCGGGACTTTGGTCGATCTGACGGCGCGCTTCCTGCCTCCGATGATCGAACGCAGGCATGGCGTCGTCCTCAATCTCGCGTCGACGGCGGCGTTCCAGCCGACTCCCGGTATGGCCGTCTACGGCGCCACCAAGGCGTTCGTGTTGTCCTTCACCGAGGCGCTGTGGCAGGAGTGCCGGGGCTCGGGGGTCAGGGTCCTCGCGCTGTGCCCCGGAGCCACAGAGACCGAGTTCTTCGACCGGACCGGCGAGGAATTCCTCACCGACGGCAGGCAGACCTCCCGACAGGTTGTCGACACTGCGTTCGCCGCGCTCGACGGATCCTCGCCGACAGTGATCTCGGGCTTCCGCAACAAGCTGTTGGCCTCCGGCTATCGCGTATCGCCGCGGAAGGTCCTGCTCGCGGTCTCGGAGTACATGCTCAAGGCCAACCGCTGAAAAAGGCAGCCCGATCGCGCTGTGAGGGCATCGCGGCGTTCGTCGATCTCGCGGCGAATGAGGGTGCGGATCTCGTATTACGTCCCTCAGAGATCGATTCGCCTCGGGCGGACCGGCTGGCCGATATCAGACCGGCGCCTGGCTCCGCGCGCTCTGGTAGAGGCAGATCGCCGCGGCGGAGGCGACGTTGAGACTTTCGGCGTTGCCGGGCATCGGAATCCGCACCCCCGCCGTCGCGAGTCCGGCGACGTCGGCGGGAAGGCCGTGGGCCTCCGGCCCGAACAGCCACGCGGTGGGCACCGACAGGTCCGCGTCCTCCAGACTGACCCGGCCGTCCAGCACCGTCGCCAGCACCTGCAGCCCCGCGTCCTTCAGTTTCGTGACAGCTGCGACGGCGTCCGGGGCGCTGAGAACCGGGATCGAGAAGATGCTGCCCGCCGAGGCGCGCAGGCACTTGCCGTTGTAGGGGTCGACGCTGTCGCCTGCGAGCACCACAGCGTCGGCGCCCATCGCATCCGCGACGCGGATCAGCGTGCCCGCGTTCCCCGGTTCGGAGATTCCGACCGGCACCGCGACCAGCCTCGGGTTGCCGGCGAGCACCTGATCGAGATCAGCCTCCGGAATCGAACACACGGCGACCAGTCCGACCGGGGTCACGGTGTCCGACAACGCTTTTGCCGCTTTGTCGGTGACCAGGTGGACGGGCGCGGCACCGAGCAGGGCGGCGAACTTCTCCGCCGCGCCCTCGGTGGCGAAGACCTCGTGAACGAGACCGCGCCGCAACGCGGCCTCGACGAGGTTGGGACCTTCGGCGAGAAAGCGTGCGGCGCGGCGGCGCCCGGTGTGGCGGTGCAGCTTGACCGCCGCCGCCACCCGGGCAGAACGCTCGGTGAGGGTCAGGCAGCCTCGCCCGACGGAGCGTTGACATCCTCTGGCAACGCGGCCTTGGCGACCTCGACCAGCGCGGTGAAGGCGGCCGGGTCGCTGACGGCGATCTCGGCGAGGTTCTTGCGGTCGACCTCGACACCAGCGGCCTTGAGGCCCTGGATCAGCCGGTTGTAGGTGATGTCGTTGGCGCGGGCGGCGGCGTTGATCCGCGAGATCCACAACTTGCGGAACTCGCCCTTGCGGGCGCGCCGGTCACGGTAGGCGTAAGTCAGCGAGTGCAGCTGCTGTTCCTTGGCCTTGCGGTACAACCGGGACCGCTGGCCGCGGTAGCCCTTGGAGGCCTTCAGTACAGTGCGCCGCTTCTTCTGCGCGTTGAGTGCGCGCTTCACGCGTGCCATGGGGTTTTCCTATCTCGGTGGGGTCAGGTGGTTCGGATGCGGCGGCGGTCAGCCGTTCAGCAGCTTCTTGACGCGCTTGACGTCGTTGGCTGCCACCACGGTGCGGCCGTCGAGCCGACGGGTGCGCTTGGTGGGCTTGTGCTCAAGCAGGTGCCTACGGTTGGCCTTCTGACGGACGACCTTCCCGGATCCGGTGGTACGGAACCGCTTCGAAGCGCCGCTGTGGGTCTTCGCCTTGGGCATTGTTTCCTCAGTTCTTTGGTGTGTCGGTCGGTGCGTCGGCTGCCTGCGCGTCACCGCGCTGCCCGGCCGGGGTGTCTGCATCGTGCGCCGCCTTGGCACGAGTCTTCGCGCCGCGGTGCGGCGCCAGCACCATCGTCATGTTGCGGCCGTCCTGCTTGGCGGACGTCTCGATGAAGCCGTATTCGGCGACGTCGGCGCCCAGGCGTTGCAGGAGCCGGAAGCCCAGTTCGGGCCGCGACTGCTCACGTCCGCGGAACATGATCGTCACCTTGACCTTTGACCCGGCCTCCAGGAAGCGGATTACGTGACCCTTCTTGGTCTCGTAATCGTGCGGGTCGATCTTGGGACGCAGCTTCTGTTCCTTGACGACGGTCTGCTGCTGGTTCTTGCGAGACTCGCGTGCCTTCTGGGCCGTCTCGTACTTGAACTTGCCGTAGTCCATGATCTTGCACACCGGCGGCTTGGCGTCGGGGGCAACTTCGACAAGGTCGAGATCGGCATCCGCGGCGACGCGGAGTGCATCTTCGATGCGCACGATGCCTACCTGCTCACCGCCCGGTCCGATCAGGCGGACTTCAGGTACGCGGATGCGCTCGTTGACGCGGGTCTCAGTGCTGATGGGGCCTCCCGGGATAGTTCCTGCTGTCCTAGCGGAACCCCATTCGCCGCCGGCACACTGCTCGCATAGAACAGATAAGCCCTGCTCAAAGCAGGGCCCAAAGCCGACCAGGACAGACATCTAAGATGTCTGTGACCGGACCGCAGTACCTTCGAATCATCGTCGGCCGGCGGTGGGAGTGGGACTCCACTTGCTGTCCCTGGCGTCAGCCGGGACGGTCGCGCATGCCAGTCTAGCAGGCATGACCGATAGCTCTGACATCCGCGGAACGGACGGCTCGGCCGTCAGGCCCAGATCCGACGGCTCGGCCGTCGACCCCGATTCGGCCGCGCAGCCGCCGGTTCGCGAACTGGCCGAAGTTCCCGCGGTCGAGGTGATCACCCGGTCGGCCGTCATGCTGATGAGCGCCGCCGCCGAGAAGCTCGGGCTGTCGGACGCCGATCCCGAGGAGAGCCCCTACCGCGACCTCGACGAGGCCCGCCGGCTGATCACCGCGCTCGCCGGGCTCGTCACCGCGTCGGCCGAGTACCTCGGTCCGCACGCCGGCCCGGTCCGCGACGGTCTCAAGACCCTGCAACTGGCGTTCCGCGAAGCCAGCGCCGCACCCGACGAGCCGGGACAGGGTCCGGGCGAGAAGTACACCGGCCCGGTCTGGTAGCGCCGCCCGGAGCCGCCGGACACCCGCACGAGGCACGGCGTAACCGAATATCCTCGCCGGCTATGACGCCAACCAGCCTCGCCCGGGCCCGTCCGACGTCCAGCCACCGCTGGGTGCCCGCGGCCGCCGGGTGGATCGTGGGGGTCATCGCGACGCTGTCGCTGCTGGCCAGCGTCTCGCCGCTGGTCCGGTCCCTGATCCGGGTCCCGCGCGAGTGGGTCGACGACTACATCTTCAACTTCCCCGACACCAGTTTCGCGTGGGCGTTCGTGCTGGCGCTGCTGGCCGCCGCCCTGGCCGCGCGCAAACGCATCGCCTGGTGGATCCTCGTCGGCTACATGATCGCGGCGGCCGGTTGGAACATCGCCGGTCTGGCCGAGGGCCGAGAACGCTGGTTCGCCGAGGTCGGCGAGGTCATCGGTCTGGCGTTTCACCTGGCCGCCATCGCGTTCCTGCTGCTTGCCCGCAAGGAGTTCTGGGCCAGGGTGCGCCGCGGCGCGTTGCTCAAGGCCGCCGCGACGCTGGTGGCGAGCATGGCCGTCGGCACACTCATCGGCTGGGGTCTGCTCGAACTGTTCCCCGGATCCCTGGCCCGGTCGGACCGGTTCCTGTACGCGCTGAACCGGGTCAGCGCGTTCGCCGGGGCCGACGCCGCGTCGTTCAGCGGTCATCCGCACGTGTTCGTCAACGCGCTGCTCGGCCTGTTCGGGGCGGTGGCCCTGATGGTCACGGCGATCGTGCTGTTCCAGTCGCAGCGCGCGGACAACGCGCTCACCGGTGAGGACGAGTCGGCGATCCGCGGTCTGCTCGAGCTGTACGGCAAGAACGACTCGCTGGGCTATTTCGCGACCCGGCGCGACAAGGCCGTGGTGTTCGCGCCCAGCGGCCGCGCCGCGATCACCTACCGCGTGGAGGTCGGGGTGTGTCTGGCCAGCGGCGACCCGGTCGGTGACCCCAGGTCCTGGCCGCAGGCGATCGACGCGTGGCTCAAGCTGTGCCAGGCCTACGGCTGGGCGCCGGGCGTGATGGGCGCGAGCGCATCTGGCGCACAAACCTTTCGGGAGGCCGGGCTCAACGCCCTGCAACTCGGCGACGAGGCGATCCTGCATCCGGAGGACTTCCGGTTGTCCGGGCCCGACATGCGGGCCGTCCGGCAGGCGGTGACCCGCGCCCGGCGTGCCGGCGCCACCGTGCGGATCCGCAGGCACCGGGAGCTGCCCGCCGACGAGATGGCCGCGGTCATCGAGCGGGCCGATGCCTGGCGCGACACCGACGACGAGCGCGGGTTCTCGATGGCGCTGGGGCGGCTCGGCGATCCCGCCGACGGGGACTGCCTGCTGGTGGAGGCGGTGCAGGCCGACCAGGTGGTCGCGATGCTGTCGCTGGTGCCATGGGGCGGCAACGGAGTGTCCCTCGATCTGATGCGCCGTTCCCCGCAATCCCCCAACGGCACCATCGAATTGATGGTCAGCGAGCTGTGCATGCAGTCCGAGGACATCGGCATCACCCGGATCTCGTTGAATTTCGCGATGTTCCGCTCGGCCTTCGAGCACGGCGCCCAACTGGGCGCGGGTCCGGTGGCAAGGCTGTGGCGGTGGCTGCTGGTGTTCTTCTCGCGCTGGTGGCAGCTGGAGACCCTGTACCGGTCGAACATGAAGTACCAGCCCGAATGGGTTCCCCGGTACGCGTGCTACGACGACGCCAGGCTGGTGCCCCGCGTCGGCGTGGCCTCTGTGATCGCCGAAGGCTTTCTCGTGCTGCCGTTCTCGCGGCGCCATGAACAGCCGCACACCGGCCACCACATCGCCGCCCCCGGAACACTGGTGGCCACCGGCCTGTTGCACAGCGACGGCACCGCACCCGACGGGATGGGACTGCAGGCCGACCTGGCCGACGACGACCAGCCGAGGCTGCCCGAGCAGGTCCGGGTCAGGATGGCCAAACTCAAGGCGCTTCAAGCCCAGGGGGTCGACGCGTATCCGGTGGCCAACCCGCCCAGCCACACCGTCGCGCAGGCTCTGGCCGCCGAGGACGGCGCAGACGTCGCGGTCGCGGGCCGGGTGCTGCGGTCACGCGACTACGGCGGCGTGCTGTTCGCCCAGCTCCGCGACTGGTCAGGCGAAACCCAACTGGTGCTGGACAATTCGCTGCTCGCCGACGGCAGCACCGCGGACTTCACCCGGACCATCGACCTCGGTGACCTGATCGAGGTCACGGGCACGATGGGCCGCAGCCGGTCGGGCAAGTGGTCACTGCTGGTCAGCGGCTGGCGGCTGATCGGAAAGTGCCTGCGCCCGTTACCGGACAAGTGGAAGGGCCTGACCGATCAGGAGGCGCGGGTCCGCGCCCGCTATGTCGATCTCGCGGTCAACACCGATGCCCGGGAGCTGATCCGGGCCCGCAGCGCGGTGCTGCACGCGATCCGCGAGACCCTGGTCGCCAAAGACTTCCTGGAAGTCGAGACGCCGATCCTGCAACAGATTCACGGCGGTGCGAATGCCCGGCCCTTCCTGACCCACATCAACGCCTACGACCTCGACCTGTATCTGCGGATCGCGCCCGAGCTGTATCTGAAGCGGTTGTGCGTCGGTGGTGTGGAGCGGGTGTTCGAACTCGGACGCGCCTTCCGCAACGAGGGTGTCGACTTCAGCCACAACCCGGAGTTCACGCTGCTGGAGGCGTATCAGGCGCACGCCGACTACCACGTGTGGATCGACGGTTGCCGGGAGCTGATCCAGAACGCCGCGCAGGCGGCCAACGGTGCGCAGGTGTTCATGCGGCCCCGTGCGGACGGGGTTCTTGAGCCCGTCGACATCTCCGGTCCGTGGACGGTCAAGACCGTGCACGGCGCGGTGTCCGAGGCGCTCGGCGAGCAGATCGGCCCGGACACCGATCTGGCCACGTTGCGCCTGCTCTGCGACCGCGCGGGCATTCCCTACCTGACGCACTGGGACGCCGGAGCGGTGGTGCTCGAGCTGTACGAGCACCTCGTCGAGGACCAGACCCGGGAACCGACGTTCTACAAGGACTTCCCCACCTCGGTCTCTCCGCTGACGCGGCCGCACCGCAGCATCCCCGGGGTGGCCGAGCGCTGGGACCTGGTGGCCTGGGGTGTCGAACTCGGCACCGCCTACAGCGAGCTCACCGATCCGGTCGAGCAGCGCCGCCGTCTGCAGGAGCAGTCGCTGCTCGCCGCGGGCGGTGACCCGGAAGCGATGGAGCTCGACGAGGACTTCCTGCAGGCGATGGAGTACGCGATGCCTCCGACGGGCGGGCTGGGGATGGGCGTGGACCGGGTGGTCATGCTCATCACCGGGCGCAGCATCCGCGAGACCCTGCCCTTTCCGCTGGCAAAACCGCGGTAATCGGACCTCGTTCGCAGCGAGGTCACAGCCTGTTCCCAGCCACGCCGGTCAATCTGGGTGCCGTGACGTTGATGCACGGGTGGTTGCCTGTCGCGGTGCAGATCCTGGCCGTCGTCGCGGTGGTCACCGCCATCGGTCGGCGGACCCGGCGCTGGCGGCTGGTGTGGGTGCCGTGGTCGGCGCTGATCGGCGTGGTGCTCGCCGTGGCGGCCTACTGCTACATCGCGTCGGCCGGTGTCGCAGACGACTCGAACCCGGCACCGCACACACTCTGGGTCTGGATCGCGTTGTCCGGGTTTGCTTTCGGTGTCCTGGTGTCAGGCTGGCGCGGTGCCCGGTGGTGGCGCCGGACCGCCGCGACGCTGGCGGTACCGCTGTGCGTGCTCTCGGCGGCACTGGTGGTGAACCTGTGGGTCGGCTACTTCCCCACCGTGCAGACGGCGTGGAACCAGCTCACCGCGGGGCCGCTGCCGGACCAGACCGATGCGGTCACCGTCGCGGCGATGCAGAAGCAGCACGCGATGCCCGTCAAGGGCAGCCTCGTCGCCGTCGACATTCCCGACACCGCGTCCGGATTCCGGCACCGGCAGGAGTGGGTGTACCTGCCGCCGGCCTGGTATGCCAGTGACCCGCCACCCGCACTGCCCACCGTCATGATGATCGGTGGCGAGTTCAACACCCCCGCGGACTGGCTGCGCGCGGGCGGTGCGGCAAGGACGCTCGACGCCTTCGCGGCCGCCCATGGCGGATACGCTCCGGTGGTGGTGTTCGTCGATCCCGGCGGGACGTTCAACAACGACACCGAGTGCGTCAACGGCACGCGCGGCAACTCCGCCGACCATCTGGTCAAAGACGTGGTGCCGTATATGAAGTCGCATTTCGGGGTGAGCTCGGCCGCGGCCAACTGGGGTGTGGTCGGCTGGTCGATGGGCGGCACGTGCGCCGTCGACCTGACCGTCATGCACCCGGAGGTGTTCAGCGCGTTCGTCGACATCGCCGGTGACGCCGCACCGAACGCCGGCACCCAGGCTGAAACCGTGGACCGCCTGTTCGGCGGCGACACGGCCGCCTACACGTCGTTCGACCCGACCGCGGTGATGACCCGGCACGGCCCGTACCGTGGGGTGGCCGGGTGGTTCGACGTCAACGGCGCCGTCGCGGTGTCGGCCACTGCGCAACCCAACGATCAAGCGGTCGCGGCCAGTTCACTGTGCGCGACAGGTGGCAGGTCGGGCATCGACTGCGCGGTGGTGAGTCAGCCGGGCAACCACGACTGGCCGTTTGCGTCCACCGCCTTCACCTCGGCCCTGCCGTGGCTCGCGGGCCGGATCGGCACCCCCGGTGTGCCGCAGATCGATCTGCCCCGCACCGTGTCCGGGTAGCGTGAGAGGCATGCCGGACGATCCCAGCACCGAACCCGAACCCGGATACTCCTCTGACGGGGTGCCCACGTTCGAGTCCGTGCGGGAGAAGATCGAGACGCGCTATGCGACATCACTCGGTTCGGCCGAACTCGCGTCCGAGACACCCGAGGGACGCACCGTCGAAGAGCAGTACGACGCTCGGCAGCGGGCCGCCGCCGAGCGGCTTGCGCAGATCCGCGAGTCGATGGCGCCGGAACCGGACACCGATCAGTAGTCGGATTCGGCGGCGAGGAGCTCGGCGAGAAACGCGTCCGGTCCGGGCCGGGCGAGCCGGGCGCGTGCGAAGGTGCGCACCCGCTGCCGCACCTGCGGCGACTCACCGACGTCGGCTCCGATCGTCACCGCAGTGTCCCGCCAGTCACGGCCCCACGCAACCGATTCCGTGATCGGCGCCTGATCCTCGCCGACGAGCGCGACCGTCGCGGCACCCGAGGCGTCCAACGTCCCCGCCCCGTCGACCGCACCGGATCTGACCCGCACCGCGATCCCGGCCGCCGAAGCGCGGCCCGACAGCTCGACCAGGACCACCGCATTGGCCACGTCGTCCGCGGATTCGACACGCCAGCTGACGGTGTTCTCGGCCGCGTCGAACACCCCCGGCGGGACCGCGGCCCAGCTGACCGACGCGACCCCCGCCGCGATCGCGGCCGCGCCGCGCCGGGTCACCTCGCCGGCCACCAACGCGTAGTCGTCGCGCCGGGACTGCACTGCGACGGCCGCCGGCCCGGCCTCGACTCCGATGTCGGCGGCCAGCTCGGCGCAGGCCCGCGCCAGCTCAGCCACGCGCGGATCACCAAGTCGGGCAAGCCCTTCGAGCAATTCGGCGTGCGGGCGCAACAGCTCCGCGACGTCGGAGTCGAAGGTGTCGTCGACGAAGTAGTCCCCGGCGGCCGCTGTGAGCAGCGCGAGTTCGCCGTCCAGCACGGCGGCGCCGAGTTCGGGGATACCGTCGCGCACGCTCGCCGGCCACCAGCGCCGCATCCAGTGCCCCAGCGCCAGCCGGCGCAGAGAGTCCAGCGCGGCGGGCCGGACCGCGACACCCTCGACCTCCACCTGCCCGTCGGGGACGCCCCCGAGCGCGGACACGATCGCGCTGTGCGCCGACTCACCCACGACGCGCCACAGCCAGTCGGCCCGAACGGGATCGGTGAATGCGATGTGGACGTCGGACTCGGGCCCGTCGACGGACCAGGACAACACCGCGCCGGACACCTCCAGCACCGCGCTGAGCTGCACCGCATCCGGCCCGGGGCCGGTGGTCCACAATCCGGAATCCTCGGCGAACCTCATCGGAGGTCCCGCGCCTCGAGCATCGACTTGATGCGCTGACGGTGGTCCAGACTGACCGACCGGGAAATGCCCTCCAGAAGCTCCCGCACGTCGTCGATGTCGGAGCACGGCTCCTGCCACACGTCGCGGCCGTGCAGGCGGGCCCAGAGCCTGCTCAGGTAGGGCCTGCAGAACGCCGCGAGTTCGTCGACGACGAGTTGCTGGCGCGGATGCACCGGGCCACCGTCGGCGAGGTAGCGCCGGGCGTGCAGCACGTAGGCCTCCTTGCGCAGCCGGGCCTGGATCTGGCGGGACAGGTCATGTCGGGCCTGCGCGCACTCGTCGAGCGGCGCGAGGTCCACCCCGACCTCGATCCCGGCGATCACCGTCGCCTGCCTGTCCTCGCCGAGCAGCCCCCACGGCGCGCACGCCCGGTCCACCTCCTCGGCGCACAACAGCGGAACATCGGGCAGCTCGTCACGGGCCAGCGCCCGGCGCAGCGTCGCGCGCACCCGGTCGGCGACGCTGCGGTCGAGAGGCCGGTCGCCGTCGCCACCCGTGATCACCGGGCGACGTTGGGGCTGTACCGAACTCAGCCCGAGTTCGACGATCGACCACGGCGCGACCCGTTCGGGACGGCGCACGGCGGCGCCGAGGTTGTGCGGTGTGGGGTCGGCGATCAGCGCGGACCACACCCGCTGGCGGGCGACGGTGGCGTTGTGTCCGACCGCGCGTCCGAGCACCGTGGACAGGCCGGCGAGGAACGGTCCGGTGATCTCGTCACCGGCCCGTACGTCACGCCAGGAGCGCGCCAGTTGTTCCGACAGCGCCGCGACGACGTCGCCGTCGTCGAGATGCCGGTTGAGCACCTCGACCGCCGTGCGGTCCCGGTCGGAATGAATGTCGCGCAGCAGTGACTCGGCGGTGGCGCGGTCCTGCGCACCCGGGGCTCCCCGGGTGACGGCGAGTTCGTAGCAGGGCGGGAAGTAGAGCTCCTGGGCGTTGCCGGTGGTGATCCGCAACCGGCGTCGTTCGCGTTTGAGAAGGTCGAACCACGACGCGGTGGCCCGCAGTGTGTCGGCCTGACCCAGGATCGCGTCGCGCATCTCCGCGGCGACGTCGGGTGGCACGAAGGGCGCGGAGTACCGGGTGTTGGCGCGCAGCCGCAGCACGAGCGGGTCGATGATCCGTTTAACCGTGCGGCTCAGCGGTCCGCCGTCGTCGGCGCTGAGCACCTCGACGCCCGGACCGATCTCGCGCCAGGCACGTTCGATCACCGCGCGGCGCGGCTGCCGCACGGCCACCGGGACGTCCGGGCCGGCACTCACCGGATCAGGATAGAAGTTGGGTTCGGTAGCGGGCCTGTTCACCGAGCCTGACAGCATGCCCGGATTGCTGACGCTGATCTTCTTCGGTTTCCTGTTCGCCGGCACCGCGGCGGTGCTGCTCGCCCCGACGGGGACGGTTGTCCGGTCCCGCGGTGTGGTGGTGGCGTTGCGGCTGACCGGCGACTTCTGCGCGGGCTGTTCCGAGGTCGAACTCGACGTGATGGTCAGCCGCCCCGAGGGTGGGCAGTTCGCGGCCCGCCAGAGGACCCTGATTCCCGACAAGTCGTTGGGGCGCTTCGTGCCCGGCAGCGTCGTCGACATGTACTACCGCCACGGTGACGAGTCGTCGGTCGCGGTGGGAGTCACCGCGCACCGTCCACCGCGAAGGTGACCAACGCCGCCCAGTACAACGGGGCGGCGGCATCGTCTCCGGCACGCCAGCGCGTCAGCTGTGCGCGCTGCCAGGCGTTGACCGCCCGGCCCGCATGCTGCGCCTCGTGCGCCGTGTCGACCGCGATGACGACCGCGGCCATCGGATCGTGGGAGGCGTCGGCCGCCGGGCAGAACTGTCGGTAACCGGCGGCGGTAGGCAGTGACCACAGCGTGGCGGTTACCACGAGCGCACCGCCGAGGATGAGCGCGGCCACCAGTCCGGTCGCCTCGTCGAAGCGGTAGTCGCCGCCGGAGGAACACGCCAGCAGCGCGGCGCGCGGCGGGATCGCCAGCTGCGCGGTCATCAGATCCGCGGCCGTCAGCGGCTGCTCATCGGCCAGGTGCAGCGCGGCACGGTCGGCGTGGCCGACGTCGCCGTCGGCCGCGGTGGCGTGTCCGACGAAGAGAAGCCGGCTCGGCTCGCGGGTGAGCTGGGCGGCCAGCCAGCCGCGGTCGGCGTGCGCGCTGCGGAACAGCTCGACGGTGGATGCGACGTCGGGCAGAACCTCACACCGTGCCCTCAGCTCGGCGAAGTGGCGGGTCAGTGCCGCGTCGGGATCCGGGCGCCCCAGCACCGAGCCGAGCGCGGAATCGGGGCGCTGACCGGGCACGCGGGGGTCGAGGATCAGCAGCCGGGCACGGTTGTCGCGGCGCTCGTCCCACTGTGCGGGCGTGCGGGCGGCATTGGCGATGTTCGGTGGCGCCGCGACGAGGATGTCGGCGAACTCGAGGAGCCGTCGTGGATCGTCGCCGGGAATCGCGAGCAGCGACCACGGCACCTGGGCCAGCCGAGCGGTCGGCGCGACGAACAGAGCCGGGTACTGCCTGGCCGAGTGCCGGGTGATCAGGTCCCAGCCCGCAGCGGAGATCAGATGCCGTCCGAGGATGTCGGCGAATTGCTGCTCGGCCGTTGCGGTGGCGAAAGAACCTGCGGTGAAGGCACGTTCGAGAGCCTCGCGGACGTTCTCGGAAGGTCGTGGGTCGGGCAGCGCGTCGGCGAGCAGGCCGAGCGCCTCGGCGAGTGCCGGCTCCTCGATCACCCAGGTGACGGTGCTGTCCGGCTGTCCGACGACACGCAGGCCGGCGTAGGTGGCGACGCCGACATCGGCGTAGCGCAGCACCAGCGTCGCGGCGGCGTCGGTCATGGCCACGTGCTCCATTCGGCTTCGGCTGCGGTGATCTGCCGCCCGTAGCGTTGATGGGCCAGCTCCCGGTATCGCGCCAGCACGGGGCCGGACTGCGGATCCATGCGCAACGGCGGCAACGCTCCGAGCCGGGTCAGCGCTCCCCCGGTCGTCATCCCGCTGCCGGAGGCGACCAGTGCGTATTCGTCGGCGTCGTCGACAGGAACCGCGGCCGTGGCCGTGTCCGCCCAGTCCGCAGTGTGCGGGGATGCGGGGACACTGATCGCCCCTCTGGCGCAGTGGTATTCGATGAGCTCGCTGACCAGCGCGGTGTTCCCCCACTCCCAGGCCACCGCGAACGCGCCGGCGAGCAGGCGGGCCGACACATGCACGGCCCACCTCATCCTGGCGTCCGCGTCGCCGATCGCGTGGCGCACCGAATCGACGGCCAGTGCGGCGGGCACCTTGAGATCAGCGGCCTGCGCGAACTTCTGCTGCGCGGTGTCCGGGTCGGCCAGCGCCTCGGCCCGCAGGATCGAGCCCAGATGATCGTCGAGGCGGGCGTGCTGCAGCCAACTGCGCCTGGGCCAGCTGTCGAGAAGCTCACGCGCCGCCGCCACGCGGTCGGTGGCAGCGCTGAAATCGCCACGCAGGATGTCGACCCAGCTGCGCTGCAGCAGAATCCGGTGAATGTGCAGCGGCTTACCCAGCTCCCGCCAGTGCCGTTCGGCGTGGCCGAGCCGCTCGTCGGCGTCGTCGAGCGCCCCCACCGAGATGCTGATCAGGCCGAAGTACAGCCAACTGCGCGAGACATCGTGCGCGCGGGCATGTTCGGCGATGGCCGGGTAGGCCTGGTGGACGAGGTCCTGCGCCTGTGCGCGGTCGCCGGCCGCCCACGCCGCGGTGGCACGCTCCAGTTGGGTTCGCGCCGCGGCCAACTGCCACCCGCGGGCATGTGCGCGGGCGCCTGCGCGACGCAACCAGGGTTCCGCCTCGGTCAGGCGTCCGGTCTCGACACAGAACCGGCCGTAACCGGTGCCGGCCAGGACACGCAGTGCGTCGTCGATCTCGCCACCATCGCCCGGCCCGTCCAGATCATCGAACACCTTTTCCCACAAGGGAATTGACTGTACGTGCAGATCGTCGTCGCACAGCGCGACGGCACACAGAATGCGGGCGTGGGTCACCAGGTACGCGTGCTCGGCGGCGAGATCAGTGAACATGCCTGGCTCCGCGACGAGCGCTGCCAACGTGGTTGCGGCCGCTTCGT
The DNA here is from genome assembly GCF_000612725.1 of Mycolicibacterium austroafricanum. Classification (GTDB taxonomy): domain Bacteria; phylum Actinomycetota; class Actinomycetes; order Mycobacteriales; family Mycobacteriaceae; genus Mycobacterium; species Mycobacterium austroafricanum. The sequence continues at coordinate 445,964 of NZ_HG964456.1, read as the reverse complement.
GTTCGCCGTGCGCGGCCGACAGGCCCGTGCGCAGGAACAGTGCCCGCCGGGTGTACCGGCAGCTCATCTGCTCGATCCGCGCCGGCGACAGCGAGACCTTCGCGGCGTCGTCCGGGCGGAGCCCCGCCTCGATGTCCCGGTAGATCTGCAGGCAGTCGCCGATGCGTTTCAGGCATTCGGTCACCCCGTCGTAGGCCGTCCGAACCAGATAGATCTCGCCGAGCTGGGCATAGACCTCCAGCATCAGATCGTCGCGGTCGATCTCCTCGATGCGGGGCATCAGCGACAGCAGCAGATCCTTGGCCGCGCCTTCGTCTGCGGCGAAGGCCAGGTGACGGGCCCGCTCGAGGTCCTGCTCGATCGTCACCGCGCAATCATAGGAAGCGGCGGGCGCGTCGGGCGCGCCCGCCGCTCCGGGAGAGGACACGTCTCAGCTGCAGGACACCGTGACGGTGAACGGCTTGGTGATCATTCCCGCCATCGGGTTGCTCATGTCGGCGCCGACGGCCTCACCGGTGATGGTGTAGGTGTCGCCGTCGACCTTGACCTCGGCGGAGCCGGACTTGGCGCCCATCGCGTTGGCGACCGCGAGCGCGTTTCCGTCGACGACCATGCCGAGGGATTCGACGACCGGCGTCGCCTCGTCGGTCATCACGATGCCGAGTCCCTGTTGCCCCCCGATCGCGCCGCTGGCGACGTTGATCTTGCCGCCCTGCTTCACGCAGGTCACCGAGTTCAGGTCCAGGCCGGCCAGGTCGGCACCGTCGACTTTGACCTCGGTCTTTCCGCCGGTGCTCGCCTGGGGCGCGGCGGCAGCGGAGGACTGGGAGGACTCGGACGGCGAGGGCGAGGGGCCGCTCTTGTCGTCGGAGCAGCCCACCAGCACGGCGGCGCTCGCGGCCAGCCCGATCACTCCCGCACCAACTCGCTTCATAGCCGACTTTCCGTCCACGTGGGTTTCCCTTCGTTCGTGCTTCGCCTCGGTGGCGTCGTCGGGTTGAAGTCAAGATGCGGGGCCGCGCTACCGATCCCAACTTTGTCGCCGCGGTGTCGGTCGCCGCCGGTACGGTTCGAACTCGATGAGGTCGATCACCATTGACGAACGGCGCGCCCGGCTGGCCAGGCGCCACCACCTCGCCCCCGGCCCGGACGGTGCCCCGTCGGTGCACGCGGTGACCGGCAGGCTGGTGGGGCTGCACGCGACGGATCCGGCCACCCCGCACCTGTCGCTGTGGGCGCGGCTGCCCGGATACACGGTGGCCGATCTGAACGCCGCTCTCTACGAACGGCGTTCGGTCGTCAAGCAGCTGGCGATGCGGCGCACGCTGTGGGTGATACGTGCCGAGGATCTTCCCGCCGTGCAATCGGCCGCCGGCGACCGGGTGGCCACCAACGAGACCCGCCGACTGGCGGCCGACGCCCAGAACGCAGGGGTGGCGCGGGACGGACACGCGTGGCTGGAGGCGGCGTGCGCGGCGGTGGTGCGCCATCTGCGTGGCGCAGGGCCGTGCACGGCACGCGAACTTCGAGAGGCGCTGCCCGAGCTGACCGGCACCTACGACCCCGCTCCGGGGAAGCCCTACGGCGGTGAAGGGCACCTGGCGCCCCGGGTGCTGACGGTGTTGTCAGCCCGCGGTTTGATCGTCCGCGGCCCCAACGACGGTGGCTGGACCACATCGCGTCCGCGCTGGGCCGCGGCGGGGTCGTGGCTGGGCCCCGCTGACCCCGTCTCAACGGATCAGGCCCGCGCAGAGTTGGTACGGCGCTGGCTCCACGCGTTCGGGCCCGCCACCGTCGACGACCTCAAATGGTGGTTCGGCGCCACCCTCGGCTGGGCCCGGCAGGCACTGTCCGATGTCGACGCGGTCGAGGTTGCCGTGGAAGGTTCAGCCGGTACGTCAGGCTTCGTGCTTCCGGGCGACGACGGTCCGGAGCCCGATGTCGAACCGTGGTGTGCACTGCTTCCCGGCCTGGACGTCACCACGATGGGCTGGGCGGGACGCGACTGGTATCTGGGACCGCACCGCGGCGCGGTGTTCGACCGCAACGGCAACGCGGGCCCCACGGTCTGGGTGGACGGTCGCGTCGTCGGCGCATGGCGTCAGGACGACGACGGGCGGGTCGAGCTGATGCTGCTCGAAGACGTGGGACGCCCGGCGCTCAGGGCGCTGACCGCGCGCGCCGAGGAGCTGACGGCGTGGCTCGGCGGTGTGCAGGTGAAGCCGCGGTTCCCTTCCCCCGCGAGCAAGTCCGCGGCTAGGCGCTGACCTTGCTTCGCCTGCGCGACTTCGGTTTCGGCCGGGCCACGCCCAAGGTCTCGGCGAGGAAGTGCCCGGTGTAGCTGTCCGGGTTGGCCGCCACGTCCTCGGGGGTGCCGGTCGCGACCACGGTGCCGCCGCCCGATCCTCCCTCGGGACCCATGTCGACGACCCAGTCCGAGGTCTTGATCACGTCGAGGTTGTGCTCGATGACGATGACCGTATTGCCCTTGTCGACGAGGCCGTTGATCACGGTGAGCAGCTTGCGGATGTCCTCGAAATGCAGCCCGGTGGTGGGCTCGTCGAGGATGTAGATGGTCCGGCCGGTCGAACGCTTCTGCAGTTCCGAGGCCAGCTTCACGCGCTGGGCCTCGCCGCCGGACAACGTCGGTGCGGGCTGACCCAACCGCACATATCCCAGACCGACGTCCACGAGCGTCTTGAGATACCGGTGGATCGAGCTGATCGGCGCGAAGAACTCGGCGGCCTCCTCGATCGACATGTCGAGAACCTCGGCGATCGTCTTGCCCTTGTAGTGCACCTCCAGGGTCTCCCGGTTGTAGCGGGCCCCCTGGCACACCTCGCACGGCACATACACGTCGGGCAGGAAGTTCATCTCGATCTTGATGGTGCCGTCGCCCGAACAGGCCTCGCACCGGCCCCCCTTGACGTTGAACGAGAACCGGCCCGGCTGGTATCCGCGGACCTTGGCCTCGGTCGTTGCGGCGAACAGGGTGCGGATCTTGTCGAAGACACCGGTGTAGGTCGCCGGATTGGACCGTGGTGTCCGTCCGATCGGCGACTGGTCGACACGGACAAGCTTGTCGAGGTGATCGAGTCCGTTGACCCGGGTGTGCCGACCGGGCACCAGCCGCGCTCCGTTGAGCTTGTTGGCCAGCACCGACGCCAGGATGTCGTTCACCAGAGTCGACTTGCCCGAACCCGAGACACCGGTGACCGAGGTCAGCACCCCGAGCGGGAACGCCACGTCGATCTCGCGCAGGTTGTGTTCGCGCGCACCGACGACGGTGAGCTGACGTTTCCTGTCCACCACCCGGCGCATGTCGGGGACCTCGATCTCCTCCTTGCCCGAAAGATAGGCCCCGGTAATGGAATTCGGGTTCCTGAGCAGATCCTCGTAGGTGCCGCTGTGCACGATCTGGCCGCCGTGCTCGCCGGCGGCGGGCCCGATGTCGACGACCCAGTCGGCATGAGCGATGGTGTCGAGGTCGTGTTCGACGACGATGAGGGTGTTGCCCAGATCGCGCAGCCGCACGAGCGTGTCGATCAACCTGCGGTTGTCACGCTGGTGCAGACCGATCGAGGGTTCGTCGAGCACGTAGAGCACCCCGACCAGGCCGGACCCGATCTGGGTGGCCAGCCGGATACGCTGCGCCTCACCTCCGGACAAGGTGCCCGCCGCCCGGGACAGCGACAGGTAGTCCAGGCCGACATCGAGCAGGAAGCCCAGCCGTGACTGGATCTCCTTGAGGACCTGCCCGGCGATGGCGGCCTCCCTGGTGCCAAGGGTCAGCGCGTTGAGAAACTCCGCACAGTCGGCGATCGACAGTTCGGCCACCTCGGCGATCGACTTCGCGCCGAAGTTTCCTGCGGTCATCGTCACCGCCAGGATCTCCGGTTTGAGGCGGGTGCCGTCGCACTCGGGGCACGGCACGTCACGCATGAAGCCCTCGAGCCGCTCCTTCATCTGCTCGGAGTCGGTCTGCTCCATGCGGCGCTGCAGGAACGCCATCACGCCCTCGAAATCGGCGTAGTACGACCGGGTGCGGCCGTAGCGGTTCTTGTACCGCACGTGCACCTGCTCGTCGCAGCCCTCCAGAATCGCCCTGCGCGCCTTGGCCGGCAGCTTCTTCCACGGGGTGTTGACGTCGAATCCGAGTTGATCGCCCAGGCCGGACAGCATCCGGGTGAAGTACTCCGCGGTGTGGCCCATCGACCACGGGGCGATGGCGCCTTCGGCGAGCGTCAGGTCGGGATCGGGCACCACCAGGTCGGGGTCGACCTCCTTGCGGATGCCCAGCCCGGTGCATTCCGGGCAGGCGCCGTAGGGCGAGTTGAACGAGAACGAGCGCGGTTCCAGGTCGTCGACGGCCAGCGGGTGCCCGTTGGGGCAGGCCAGCTTCTCGGAGAAGCGCTGCTCGCGGTGCGGATGGTCGTCTTCCCGGTCGACGAACTCCAGCACGACGATGCCGTCGGCGAGGTTCAGCGCCGTCTCCACCGAGTCGGTGAGCCGCTGCTTGGCGGTCGCCTTGACCGTCAGCCGGTCCACCACGACCTCGATGTCGTGCTTCTCCTGCTTCTTCAGCTTGGGCGGATCGGTCAGCGGATGCACCACGCCGTCGACCCGCACCCTGCTGTAGCCCTGGCTGTTGAGCTTGTCGAACAGGTCGACGAACTCCCCCTTGCGGGTGCGCACCACCGGCGCGAGCACCTGGAAGCGGAGCCCCTCGTCCATCGCGAGGACCTGGTCGACGATCTGCTGCGGGGTCTGGCGGGCGATCCGCTCACCGCACACCGGGCAGTGCGGCGTCCCGGCCCGCGCGTACAGGAGGCGCAGGTAGTCGTAGACCTCGGTGATGGTGCCGACGGTCGAGCGCGGGTTGCGGTTGGTGGACTTCTGGTCGATCGACACCGCGGGCGACAGTCCCTCGATGAAGTCCACGTCCGGCTTGTCCATCTGGCCGAGGAACTGCCGGGCATACGCCGACAGCGACTCGACGTAGCGGCGCTGCCCCTCGGCGAAGATGGTGTCGAACGCCAGCGACGATTTGCCGGAGCCCGACAGCCCGGTGAACACGATCATCGCGTCACGCGGCAGGTCGAGGTCGACTCCGCGCAGATTGTGCTCCCGGGCACCCTTGACAACTAGGCGGTCAGCCACCGATGCCCCTTCTGATACTCAGATTCGTCGGCCCTGTGTCGTTCCCAGGGCGCAGTACAGAACCATGCTAGGTCTGACCGCCGACAAGTTTCGTCGACGGTGCCGACGCCGCCCGAGGTGCACGAAGTAACGTGAGTCCACATGACAGTCGTCGACGACAACTACACGGGCCACGTCGAGCCCCGCACGGCGGCGCGACGCATTCTCCCCGGCGCGTCGATCGTGAAGGTGTCGGTGGGCCCCATGGACAACGACGCCTACCTCGTCACCTGTTCCCGGACCGGCGAAACGCTACTCATCGACGCCGCCAACGACTCCGCCGTCCTGCTCGAGCTGATCGAGCGGTACGCCCCGAAGCTGTCCCTGATCGTCACCAGCCATCAGCACCAGGACCACTGGCTGGCGTTGGAGGACGTGGTGGCCGCCACCGGCGCGCCGACCGCGGCCCACAGCCTGGATGCCGGGCCGCTGCCGGTGACACCGGACCGACTGCTCGCCGACGGTGACACCGTCACGATCGGGGACTTGAACTTCGACGTCATCCACCTGCGTGGACACACCCCCGGCTCGGTCGCGCTGGCACTGAGCGGGCCGGCCACCGACGGCCGGGTGCATTTGTTCACCGGCGACTGCCTGTTCCCCGGCGGCGTCGGCAAGACCTGGAGAGAAGGCGACTTCGAACAGCTGCTCGGTGATGTCACCAGCCGCGTGTTCGACGTCTTCGGTGATGACACCGTCGTGTATCCAGGACACGGCGACGACACGACGCTCGGGACCGAGCGCCCACATCTCGGCGAATGGCACGAGCGCGGTTGGTGACCGCGGTTATCGAGAAGGTTCAGGAAGGGATCATGAACAGCGATCAGTTCAACAAGGCGCAGCGCGGCGCCGGGTTCATTGCGGCGCTCGACCAGAGTGGTGGCAGCACCCCCAAGGCGTTGAAGCTGTACGGCATCGCCGAGGACGCGTACGCCGGTGACGCCGAGATGTTCGATCTGGTGCACCAGATGCGCACCCGCATCATCACCAGCCCGAGCTTCGACGGTGACCGCATTCTCGGCGCCATCCTCTTCGAGGACACCATGGACCGCCAGATCGAGGGTCGGGACACCGCCGACTACCTGTGGAACGTCAAGCAGGTCGTGCCGTTCCTCAAGGTCGACAAGGGCCTGGCCGACGAGAAGGACGGCGCACAGGTCATGAAGCCCATCCCGGGCCTGGACGACCTGCTGGCCCGCGCCCGCGACAAGGGCGTCTTCGGCACCAAGATGCGCTCGGTCATCAAAATGCCCGGCGCAGGCCTGGAAGCGGTCGTCGAGCAGCAGTTCGAGGTCGGTCGGCAGATCCTGGCCGCCGGTCTGGTCCCGATCATCGAGCCCGAGGTCGACATCCACAGCCCGGAGAAGGGCAAGGCGGAGGAACAGCTCAAGGCGGCGATTCTCAAGGCTCTCGAAAGCCTGGGCGACGACCAGGCCGTGATGCTGAAGCTGACGCTGCCGGACGTCGACAACCTCTACCGCGAGCTCGTCGAGCACCCGAAGGTGCTCCGGGTGGTCGCCCTGTCCGGCGGCTACGGCCGCGACGAGGCCTGCGAGAAGCTGGCCGCCAACCACGGCGTCATCGCCAGCTTCTCCCGTGCGCTCACCGAAGGACTGACCGCTCAGCAGAGCGACGAGGAGTTCAACGCCGCACTGGACGCTGCGATCACCGCGATCGCGAAGGCATCCAACACCTGACATGGGAAAACCCTGGGTCGGCAATCGCCGGCCCAGGGTTTTTCGTTCTCGCTCCGGTCAGGAGGTGTGCACGATCAGCACGTCGATCTTCGACCGCCGCGCCACGTTGGCCGGGACCGATCCCAGGAGTCGACCCGCGATAGTGCTCAGGCCCACGTTGCCGACGACGAGCAGGTCCGCGCCGACCTCCTCGACGAGGTCGACGAGAGCGTCGACGGGCGCTCCCACGACCGCCTTCTCCTCGATGTTCTCGGCTCCGGCAGCTTTCGCACGGTCCCGTGCCTCACGCAGGATCGCGTAGATCGGGGCATTGCCGGACATCTTGTAGCCCTCGTCCTTGAGGACGTCCGCGGCGCGCGCGTCCTCGGTCTGAGGGAAGTAGGCGGTCGCGACAATGAGCTTCGCGTGCGCCCCTGCGGCGATCTGACCGGCGCGGTCCACGGCACGCAACGACGAATCAGATCCGTCCGTACCAACCACCACCGTTTGATAGGCGCTCATCCATATCCTCCCAGTGTCAGTTGCAACGCCACCCGAGACAGTAACCCGCCCACACACGAACATGGGTGCGAATCACCAGACAACGATGGCATCTGCCCGCCGTCGAGTCGATTGAACGACGGCAACGTCACTCGACGTCCCCGACGTGACGAGGAGTACACGCCGAGCAATCTCGCACTGCGCCAATGGAAATGCCAACGGAAATCTTGCCGAGGGGTCACCACTGGTCGCGACGCTGACCCGGTGGCGCGTCCAAGGCAGCCGCGTCGCCTTCCGGTGCCGTACGTCCTGCCGACCACGCCGTGCCCTCGCATACGAGGTCTTGAGGGATCGGCAGGGTGGCGGGCAGAAACGGCACCCCCGGCACGGCGTCGCCCAACGGCACGGCCGGAAGCCCGAGGGGCGGAGCCGGCACCGCAGCCGGGGCGCCTGTGGGCACCACCGGCACCGGGACGCCGACGGGTGCCACCGGTACCGGCACGCCGGCCGGAACCACCGGAACGACCGGCCCGGGAAGAGCGGGCGGGACCGCGGCGGCGTGGAACACCGGAGCCGATTCCACCGGTGCGGCCGCCGGCTCCATGATCGGCGCGGGCTCCGCTGCGGCCACCAGTTCCACCGGTGCGGGCCCCGGTTCCACCGGTGCGACCGCGGCCGGGGTCGGCTCCGCCGCGGCGGGCGCCATCACAGGCTCGGGCGCAACGGGTTCCGCGACGGCGGGCGCGACATCTGTCGGCGCAGTCGGCGGTGGTTCGGGCGGCGCGGGCGGAGCTGGTTCGACCGGCGGTGGCGCCGCGGCCAATTCGACGGGCGCAGCCTCCCCCGGGGCGGGCGGCACCGGGGCGGGCGCCACCGGTTCCGGGGCGGAGGCCAGGACGGCCTCGACGGGGGCGGCGACTGGCACGGCCGGTGGCGGCGCCACCACCGGCACCGGGGGCGCGAGCGGAATCACAGCCGGAATCGGCGGTGCCACAACGGGAATCGGAGCCGCGGCGGGCACTGGGCCGGCAGCCGCCTGCACCAGGGGCGCGGCGAGTGGGGCCGCATCGACCGGCGGCACCGGCGGCGCAGCGAGTGGGGCCGCGTCAACCGGAGGCACCGGCCCGGGGGCAGCCAGTGCCGTCAGGCCGTGCACGACCTCCGCCACGGGAACCGGCGGCAGCGCCGGAGCCGCCTCCGGCACAACGTTGTTCAGCGCATTGGCGGCGGTGTCGAGCGTCTCGGGGACACTGGGCGGTGCGGCCGCCAGTTGTTGCAAGATCTCGAGGCATGGCACGCCCGGGCTCGGTTCGGCCGCGGCCGGAGCCCCGTAGAACAGGAACGGCCACACCATGCCCAGCGCGGCAAGCGTCGTGACGCTGATGCGATTCATGCTGGGTGACATCTTCCTTCGAACTCTCATCGGCGCCCCACCTGCAGAGAAACCTAGTGGTTCATCCGCACGGACGGCGAGACGGTTACCGAACCGATACCGGCCGGAGGTTCATCGGTGACAATCGTGGCTGGTCTTCCAGATACGTTGCCGAAGAGGAGAATTGGCTCAAGTGTCCTGACCGAGGACGCGCTGCGCGACGAAAGTGGCTGCCTCGTTGACCATTCCGTTCCACGGATACGACCAGTGGGCGAACATGTTCACGCCGGAAGAGCAGTAGGGGTCCCCGTCGACGCAGAGATCGATCGTCTTGTGCCCGTACTGCGGACTGATATCCGTCAACGGCCCGAGGTATGAGTAATCGCGCGAGGGGTTGGCGAACACCGCGACCGCGACGACGTGGTTCACCATCGCGTCGGGAAGCGGCGCGGGAGTGAAGAACCAGATCTTCCGGTTGCCGATGGTGATCAGGTCGATCACGCCTGCGCCCTGCGACATTCCGCCGAGCACGATCTTGGTGTCCGGGCACATACCGGCCACGTACTGAACGTGCTTGTTGGCATCGACCGCCCCGGCGGACGTCGACTTCGAGAAGTTCCAGCTAGCGGGGTAGTCGACAGCGTAGGCCGAGACTTTCTTGCCGAGGAGCTTCCATTTGAGGGAATCGATGAAGGCCCTACCCACCGACCCGAACCCTTTGGTGTCGCTGGTACCGCGGGCGAACACCACCTCGACATCGGGGCACGACGCAGCCCCAGCAACGGGAGCGGCCACGGTGGTGAGCGACAGAGCCCAGGCTGTCACCACCGCAACAACAAGCGAACGGGCCACCTGGCGTGCGAGCACGCGATCACGTTGTCACAGTTCTAGCAAAGATGAGCTACGCAGCGACGCAACGGTGATCGAACGGTTGCCGATTCGTGTTGCAACAGAATGTCCAACTCCGTCAGCGTGTGGATAATCCGGTGTCGCCGCCTCAGTGCGCGGCACCGAGCTCGACCAGCAGCACGCCCGCCGCGATGAGCGCGATCCCGCCGACCATTCGCCGCGTCAACGGCTCGGCGAACAGCACGTGAGAGGCCAGCGCGGTCAGTGCGACACCGGCCGCGGCCCAGATGCCGTAGGCGATTCCGAGCGGCATGCCCTGCCTCAGCGACGCCCACAGCAACGTGAAGGCCGCCACATAGCCGACGACCACGAAGGCGTAGAACGGGGGCCGCCCCCGCGCGGCGACGCGCAGTGCCAGCGTTCCGCTGACCTCACAGCCGATGGCGGCCATCAGAAGGAGGTACTGCATCAGTCGGCCTCCTGGTGCGACCCGGACTCGACGAGCACCACGCCGGCGATGATGCACGACAGACCGACACCCATCACCGCCGTGAGGGCCTCACCGAACATCACCGAGGACAGCACAGCGGTCAGGGCAACGCCGGTGGCACCCCAGATGCCATATGCGACACCGAGTCCCATCCCCCGCTTGAGCACCAGTGCGAGAAAGACGAACGAGGCGACGTAGCCGAGCACCACCACGATGTACAACGCCGGCACGGTTGCCAACCCCTTGAGGGACAGCGTCGCCGCGACCTCGGTGCAGATCGCCAGCATCAGGTACAGCCAGGTCATCGCGGACCCTCCCCCAGGAGCTCGAGAGCCACCGAAAGCACTTGGGGCCGTTCATCATCAGCGAGCGGGAAGGTGCTCGACGAATCGGCCAGCCATGCACCGTCGGCGAGCAGGCGCGCGGCATGCAGCCGGGCCTGTTCATCCGGCGGGAGATCGGCGGGCACCTGTACCCACTGCGCGAAGCGCTCGGTCCACCGGGCCAGCATCCGATCGGCCAGCTTGGGATCGCTCAGCATCACCAGATCCGATCGCCGATGCCGACTCTGCAGCGCCCACCGCACGTAGGCGCCCAGACGTTGCCTCGGCGATGCCGATCCCAGCGGGACGTCCAGAAACCGGGCGAGTTCCCGCTCCTGCGACGCCACGACATGGTCGACCAGCGCCTCCATCAGTGCCGACTTGGTCGGAAAGTGATACATCAGGCCCGGCTTCGTCAGGCCGGCTGCGTGGGCGACGGAATCGAACGACACCGGCGTGCCCTCGTCGAGCAAGGTGCGGGCGGTGTCGAGAATGGCCGGCGCAGACGAAGGCCGTCCGCGCGCCGCTGGTGATGAGGTCACGGAATTACTTTACCGTCCGGTTGGTAAAGTAAACGTGGCGTCCGGCGCCGCGGCCCCGCCGTTGGCGGGCAGCGTGACATCGATTCCCGCCGGCCATTCGTTACAGCCGACAGCCGATTCCCAGCTAACCGAAACACGGCGCGGTCCGGTAGCCGCCTCCCACCTGCGGTTACAGAGTTCGATCCAATTAGCCTGTCTTACCGGGGTTTACGTGACGCCATTCGCGGCCATAGTTCTCCCTGCCGGGGGTAGTGTCGTTGCCATCCACCATGGGCGGCAACGGCCGACGTGCATCGCACGTATCCGAGTACCGCGCATCCTGCGGTATCTCGCGAGGAGAACGAGGAGGTTCACGACATGGACTTGAAGAAAATGACAGCAGGTGTCGCGACGGCAGGTCTGCTCGGTCTGGGCGGACTCGGCGTGGCTGCCGGTCTCGCTCAGGCCGACCCACCGTCACCGCGGCCGGACAACCCGGGTAACTCGGACAATCCGGGCAACTCGGGCAATGCGGGCGGGAACGGAAACGCCGGCAATGCCGGCGGTAACGGCAACCCGGGTCCCCGCCCGGACACGGTGACCGGCCCCGGCGTGAACGCCGGCGATCCCGGCACCCCGCTGCCGCCCGGGCTCGGCTACCTGCCGCCTCCGGGACAGGGCGGGCCGATGCCGCAGGACACCATCCTGCTTCCGGAGACGCCGGCATGGGTGACGACGCCTGTCGTTCCGCCCGAGGATGCTCCGCCGCAGCCGGAGCTGCCGGAGTGGGCCGTCGGCCTGCCGATCGTCTGGAACCCTGACCTCGGCGTCTGGGGTGTCTGGAACGAGGACACAGGTATCTTCGTCCAACTCTGACAGTGAGAAAGGTCGCCTCACCCACGTGCGGGTGAGGCGACTTTTCGTCGCCGGGACGGCTATGCGAGCGAGTGACGGGATTCGAACCCGTGTAAACGGCTTTGCAGGCCGGCGCCTAGCCACTCAGCCACACCCGCACTGACGATCACAGTGCCACCGCGCCGACGCTCAGGCGATACTTCGGATCAACGTGATCGCAAGCGACCGCTTCGGGTCGAGGCCACTGTCGCGAGCACGGCGAGCACCGCGAACGAGGCGAACAACCAGCGCGCCGCCGCGACGTCCCCGGTGTGCGAGAGGTTGACGATCACCCCGGCCAGCGCCGCGCCGAATGCCGCCGAGATCACCTGCACCGTGTTGATGGCCGCGGCAGCGGCCGGCCCCTCCGCCGGGTCGTCCACCTTGCTCATCGCCCACGCCGACAGGTGCGGCCATGCGATGCCCACGCCGGCGCCGGTGATGATCAGGCCCACAGCCCAGAGCGCGACCAGCATGGGCCCGGCGTCGCGGTGCTGGGTCAGCGCGCCGATCGTCAGGCCGGTCGCCATCACCGCCGGCGCGACCGCCACGGTCCGCACCACCACCCGGTGACGGGTCAGCGACGCGCTCCCGATCTCGCCGACCGTCCAGCCGATCGCGAGCCCGGCCCCCAGGAAGCCGGCCGCGACCGGGGTCAGGTGCGCGAGCCGCTGACCGAACAGCGGCACGTACATGTCCACCATGGTGGCCGCCATCAACCCGCCCAGCGTCAGATAGATCCACTTCAACGGCCCGCGACCGAATGCACTCGGCGGCAGCACCGACGCGGCGACCCGGCGGTCGACCACCACGAACACGGCCACCAGCACGAATCCCGCCACGACCAGCCCGGCGGTGGCGCGCACGTCGTGCGGAATCCCGGCGACGCTGACCAGCAACGCGGCCGCGCCGAGCAACAGCAGCGACCAGAACGGGATGCGGCCGGGCGGCGCCCCGGAGCCGAGATGCGCGGCGCGGGCGCGCGCGGGCAGCGCCATCGGCACCAGCGCCGACATCGCGGTCGTCATCACCACGAGAATGCCGAAAGCCCAACGCCACGAACTGTACTGAGCGAACAACCCACCCGCGGCGGGACCGACCAGGGTGCCGACACCCCACATGGCCGACACCAGAGCGGACGCCTTCTTCCACAGCACGCTGGGCAGCACCGTGTTGATCACCGCGTACCCGAGGCCGGCCAGCAAGCCCCCCGCGGCGCCCTGCACGGTGCGGCCGGCGAGCAGTATCTCCATGCTCGGCGCCACCGCACAGACCAGACTGCCGAGACCGAACACCGTGAGCCCCAACAGGTATGCCCACCGCGGCCCGAGTCGCGTCAACACCGAGTGAACCGTGGTGGCGGCCATCACCGACCCGACGAGATACACCGTCGTCACCCACGCGTAGAAGCGGTGACCGCCGATGTCGGCCACGGCACTCGGCATCAGGCTGATCGTGAGGAACTCGTTGGTCGCATACAGCGCCACCCCGCCGGCGAGCACGGTCGAGGCCCCGAGGTACTTCGGGCCGAGGAGTTCACGCCAGCTCCCGGTGGCGACGGCCGCGCTACCGGCTTCAGTGTGGGTCACGGCTTTGACCGTAGGACCTCAACAGGGGTTGAGATCAACTCATTTGAGTCCGGCGGCATCCATGCCGCGCAATTCCTTCTTCAGGTCGGCGATTTCGTCGCGGATCCGCGCTGCCAGCTCGAACTGCAGGTCGCGCGCCGCCGCCATCATCTGCGCGGTGAGGTCCTTGATCAGATCGGCGAGCTCGGCACGCGGCATGTTGCTGGTGTCCCGGCCCTCGAACACCCCGGCGCTGACCGCCCGGCCCGGCTCGCCCTGGGCTCGCCTGCCTCGGGAGGCGTTGCGGCCGGACCCGCCGATCGGGACGGACTCGGCGGCTTCAGTATCATCAGCCTCGCGGTACACCTGATCGAGGATGTCGGCGATCTTCTTGCGCAACGGTTTCGGGTCGATGCCGTGCTCTTTGTTGTAGGCGGTCTGCTTCGCGCGGCGCCGCTCTGTCTCGTCGATGGCCTGCTTCATCGAGTCGGTCATCTTGTCGGCGTACATGTGCACCTCGCCGGAGACGTTGCGGGCGGCACGGCCGATGGTCTGGATCAGGCTGCGCGGCGAGCGCAGGAAGCCTTCCTTGTCGGCGTCGAGGATGGCCACCAGCGACACCTCGGGCAGGTCGAGACCCTCACGCAGCAGGTTGATGCCCACCAGCACGTCGTACTCCCCCAGCCGCAGCTGGCGCAGCAGCTCCACCCGGCGCAGCGTGTCGACCTCCGAATGCAGGTAGCGGACCCTGATCCCCATCTCCAGCAGATAGTCGGTGAGATCCTCGGCCATCTTCTTGGTCAGCGTGGTCACCAGAACCCGCTCATCGCGTTCGGTGCGTTTGCGGATCTCGCCGATCAGGTCGTCGATCTGGCCCTTGGTCGGCTTGACGACCACCTGCGGGTCCACCAGGCCGGTCGGGCGGATGACCTGCTCGACGAACTCACCCCCGGACTGGCTGAGCTCATAGGATCCGGGTGTCGCCGACAGGTACACCGTCTGCCCGATCCGGTCGGCGAACTCCTCCCACGTCAGCGGCCGGTTGTCCACCGCCGACGGCAACCGGAAACCGAAATCGACGAGGTTGCGTTTACGGGACATGTCGCCTTCGTACATGCCGCCGATCTGCGGGACGGTCACGTGGGACTCGTCGATGACGAGCAGGAAGTCTTCCGGGAAATAGTCCAGCAGCGTCGCAGGCGCCGAGCCTGCGGGCCTGCCGTCGATGTGGCGGGAGTAATTCTCGATGCCGGAGCAGAACCCGACCTGGCGCATCATCTCGATGTCGTAGTTGGTGCGCATCCGGAGCCGCTGCGCCTCCAGCAGCTTGCCCTGCCCTTCCAGCTCGGCCAGCCGCTCTTCGAGTTCGGCCTCGATGGTCGAGATCGCCTGGGCCATCCGCTCGGGCCCGGCGACGTAGTGGGTGGCGGGGAAGATCCGCAGCGAGTCGACCTTGCGGATGATGTCGCCGGTCAGCGGGTGCAGGTAGTAGAGCTCTTCGATCTCGTCGCCGAAGAACTCGATGCGCACCGCGAGCTCCTCGTACGACGGGATGATCTCGACGGTGTCGCCACGGACCCGGAACGTGCCGCGGGTGAACGCCATGTCGTTGCGGGTGTACTGGACATCGACCAGCAGCCTGAGCAGCCCATCCCGGGGCACCTCATCGCCGACCTTGAGCTCGACCGAGCGGTCCATGTAGGACTGCGGCGTGCCCAGACCGTAGATGCACGACACCGACGCCACCACGACCACGTCGCGGCGCGACAGCAGATTCGACGTCGCCGAGTGGCGCAACCGCTCCACGTCGTCGTTGATCGAGCTGTCCTTCTCGATGTAGGTATCGGTCTGCGCGATGTACGCCTCGGGCTGGTAGTAGTCGTAGTACGACACGAAGTACTCGACGGCGTTGTGCGGCAGCATCTCCCGGAGCTCATTGGCGAGCTGCGCGGCCAGGGTCTTGTTCGGGGCCATCACCAGGGTGGGACGCTGAAGTCGCTCGATCAGCCATGCCGTGGTCGCGGATTTTCCCGTACCGGTGGCGCCGAGCAGCACCACGTCCTTCTCGCCCGCCCGGATCCGGCGCTCCAGCTCGTCGATCGCGGCGGGCTGGTCTCCGGCCGGTTCGAATTCACTGACCACCTCGAAGCGCGCACCGCTACGCACCACCTCGTCGACGGGGCGATACTCCGAATGCGCGAGCACGGGGTGTTCGGTCGCGAAAGCCATTTCACCAGGGTAGAACCTGGCTCCGACAGCTTTCTGTTCCCAGTTCTGTGCGCACCGCAGGACGCCGCCGCCGACCTGCGGTTATCCTGATCGGCATCCATCCTCCCAAGCACGAGATCTTCGACCTCACGGCGCGCACCAACACCGACCCGAAGGGCATCGTCCGGGCGGTGGACATCTACACCGTTGCGCCGTGGGGGCTGTACATGGCACGCCCCGCGCCGGGTCGCGCGCAGTTCCACTACCTCGAGTCCTGGCTGCTACCTCCGCTGGGCCTCCGGGTCACGGTCTTCCACTTCAACCCGGGCCACGAGCGGGACCAGGACTTCTACCTCGACGTCGGCGAGTACACCCGGGGCCCCCGGCGGTGGCAGAGCCGGGATCACTACCTGGACCTGGTACTGCGCACCGGCCGGGACGTGCAGCTGGCCGACGTCGACGAGCTGGCGGTGGCGCTGGCCGAGGGCCTGCTCACCGCGGAGGCGGGCGAACGCGCGATCCGCACCGCGGTCACCACCGTCGAAGCCCTGGCCAGGCACGACTACGACCTGGACCGCTGGCTGGAGACGAACGGAATGTCGCTGACCTGGCGCGGCCCGGCCATTGACGCCCGGCACGCGTAACGGATCGCGTCCGTCGGCCGATCTTGATTTTGATGGCAACGACTGTGTTTTTGACCGGGCAATTCCGGACGGTAATCTCTGGTCACATGGTTCCCGGCAAGCGCAGGCGGACCGCTGCTGCGGCCGCCGCAGCCGCGCTGATGGCCGCTGTGCTCGCGCCCCCTGTCGCTTCGGCGCAGCCCGCGGACCCCGCGACCACCGACGCTGCCGCGGCACCGCCGGAGACCCAGATCCTGCACAACGTCATCTATCGCGCGCGGGCCGACGGCACTTCGCGCGGCGCTGTCGTCGCGTACAAGATGGACGACGCCAACGTCAACAGCGCCCAACCCACACTGCTGCCCGGCCAGACCTTCGAGATCAACGCCGTATTGGCCGACCCCACCCTGGCCGGCATGGAACTCTCGATCGAGTGGCCGTACGGGTCCAACCTGCATTGCGAGATCCTCGTCGACGACCAGGTGGTCGCCAAGGCCGACCAGTTCATCGCGCCGCGGCTGTTCCGACCCAAGGACGACCCGCTGTACGGGGTGCTGCAGTGCGGAGCACCGCTGAATCTGCCGATCGACGGTGTGTCTCCTCCGAGCACACCGACCGAAACCCCGGCGCCGCCCACCGACGAGGCGCCCCCGCAGGGCTGACGAGCGCCTACGGCCGCCAGCCTGTGGTGTCCGCCCACTCCCACGCCCTGCGGTAGGCATCGAGGAACCACGGCTCCTTGGCCTCGGCGTAAGCCCCCGTCATCGCATGCTCCTGCGCGGCGACCCTGCGTTTCACGTCGAGGTACTCGGCCCGGACGGCGGGGTTGGCGTTCAGCCAGGCCACGAACAGCAACGCGAACTGCTGGCCCGGCCGGCCGTCGACGCGGACGTGGACGTTGGTCGGGCGGCCCGGGTCGGCCGAGCAGTACAACCGCTTGAGCCACCCGTCGCCGCCCTCGTGGTCGAACTCGGCCACAGTGCTGCGCGGATCCGGCTTGCTGATGTCGGTGGTGACCGGCGTGCGCACGTATCCGGCCCCCAGCAGCGCGTCGGCGAGTCCGTCGGCGACTTCCAGGGACGCGACGGTCACCTGCACGTCGATCACGTCCTTGGCATCCAGGCCCGGCACCGCCGTCGATCCGATGTGGTCGATCCGCGAGGCCCGGTGGCCGCAGGCGGTCCGCAACCGGGCCAGGATCCGTTGCGCCTGGGCCGGCCACGACGGATCCGACGGAACCAGCCGGGCCTCGGACTTCGCGGGGGTGCCTGCTTCGAGGTTGCGCGCGAACGGCTGGATGCGCTCGTGCCACAGCGCCCGGGCCTTCTCGACGAGTTCACCGGCGCTTCCGGAATTGTCCAGCCAGACATCGGCCACCGCCCGGCGCTGCTCCTCGCCGGCCTGCGCGGCGATGCGGGCCCTGGCGTCCTCCTCGGTGAAGTGCCGGTACTCGATGAGTCGCTTGACCCGCACCTCCTCGTCGGCGTGCACGATGACGACCAACGGGAACATCGGCGCCATCTGCGATTCGACGAGCAACGGGATGTCTTCGACGATCACGGCCTCCTCGTCGGCGGCGTCGATCAGCTCGGAACGCCGGTGCGCGACAAGCGGATGCACGATCCCGTTGAGGGTGGCTCGCTTCTCCTCGTCGCTGAACGCGATGGCCGCCAGGGCGGGGCGGTTCAGCGCGCCGTCCGGCAACAGGATGGCCTCCCCGAACGCGTCGACGAGGCTGGCCAGACCCGGAGTCCCCGGTTCGACGACCTCACGGGCGATGACATCGCCATCGATGACGATGCCCCCCAGATCGCTGAACGTCGCGGACACCGTCGACTTGCCCGCCCCGATGCCTCCGGTCAAACCGATGCGTAACACCGCACCAGTGTGTCAGGCCGTGCACGGTGTCGATGCACGTGTCGGATTCGTGCGGCGCCGTTCGTCGGTCAGGTAGAGAGTGGAACACCAGGGTTCCACTCCAGGCTCCGGAGGACATCACCATGTACTACTTCGCACTGCTGCAGGTTCCCGAGCGTGACCTGACCCCCGAACAGCGTGAGTCCGAAATGCGTGCATACACCGATTTCCACGCTCTGGCGGCACGGGCCATCCTCGCCGGTGACGCGCTGGCGTCCGCGACGGAGGCGGTGCGCATCAGCGGCGGGCCGGACAACCCGATGGTCACCGACGGGCCCTTCGCCGAAGGCGCCGAGGTGGCAGGCGGGTTCTATGTCTTCGAGGCCGACAACCTCGACGACGCGCTCAAGCTCGCCGAGCAGATCCCCGCGGCCGGGTACGGCGCCGTGGAGGTCTGGCCGATGGTGCACTGGAACGCCCCCGACCGGCCGACCACCGGAAACGACTGGCTGGCACTGCTGCTGGAGCCGGCCGAGCAGGTCACGACGCCCTGCACCCCGGAGTGGGACGAGGGTGTGTGCCGGCATGCCGACTTCAACGCCGCGGCCGGCGAGCACGTGCTCGGCGGGGCTCCGCTGCACCCCCCGACGACCGCGACGACGGTCCGGGTGCGCGGGACCGAGGTGCTGATGACCGATGGGCCGTTCGCCGAGAGCGCCGAGGTGGCCAACGGCTTCTATCTGTTGCGCGCCGCCGACCGCGACGAAGCCGCGAAGGTGGCCGCGATGATTCCCGCGGGGGCGGTGCAGGTGCGCCGGCTCGCGGGTGTGGCAGGGCTTTAGCCGCGGATGCAGTCCCTGGACGGCGTCTTCCGGCGCGAATGGGGTCGCACGGTGGCCGCGATCGCACGTTGGTGCGGCGATCTCACCGTCGCCGAGGACGCCGTCCAGGAGGCCTGCGCCGACGCGCTGCGGTCCTGGCCGCGCGACGGGGTGCCCGAGGTGCCCGGCGCCTGGCTGGTGACGACGGCCCGCAACCGGGCACGCGACCGTCTGCGGCGCGAGTCGGCTCGCCCGGGGAAGGAGTTGGCAGCGGTGCTCGACGACATCATTGCCCGCACCGACGGACCCGAAGTGCCCCACCGGGTGCGCGACGACGAGCTGCGGATGATGTTCACCTGCGCGCACCCTGCGCTGGAGCGGCCGTCGCAGCTTGCGCTGACGCTGCGACTGGTGTCCGGGCTCACGGTCGCCGAGATCGCGCGGGCCCTGTTGCAGAGCGAAGCCGCGGTCGGGCAGCGAATCACCCGCGCCAAAGCCAAGATCCGGCACGCGAACATTCCGCTGCGGGTTCCGCCGGGCGAGTTGCTGGCCCAGCGCACACCACACGTGCTGGCCTGCATCTACTCGGTGTTCACCGAGGGCTACTGGTCCACCGCCGGCCCCTCGGCGATCCGCGATGAGCTGTGCGACGAGGCGGTGCGCCTCACCGGTGAACTGTGCGTGGCGATGCCCGAGGAACCCGAGGGGCATGCGCTGGCGGCCCTTGTGCTGCTGCATGATTCGCGTCGCGCCACCCGGACCGACGGACGTGGGACGCTGGTGCCGTTGGAGGAGCAGGACCGGCGGCGCTGGGATCGCGGCAAGATCGCCCGTGGCCTGGAGCAGTTACGCCGAGCCGGCGGGTCGCCCGGACCGTACCTGCCGCAGGCGGTGATCGCCGCCGTACACGCGACTGCTCCCTGCTGGGAGCAGACCGACTGGGTCACCATCTGCGCGGCCTACGACCGGCTGCTCGGTATCGCCGATTCGCCGGTGGTGCGGGCCAACCGCGCCATGGCCGTCGGATTCCGCGACGGCCCGGATGCCGGGCTGGCAGCGTTGGAGACGGTGGCCGACGATCCGCGGCTGGCGCGCTCTCCCCTGGTGGCCACGGTGCGCGCCGATCTGCTCCGGCGCGCGGGCCGTGACGACGAGGCCGTGGTGTCGTATCGACATGCCCTGGCCGCGAACGGGTCAATACCCGGGCGGGAGTTCCTGGCGCGCCGGATCGCCGAATGCGGCGGCTGACCGCCTGCACGACAAAGGCCCCGGCTCACCAGGAGCCGGGGCCTTTGATCGTCACGAATCAGGCGTTGCCCGCGAGCTTCTCGCGCAGAGCGGCGAGCTGCGCGTCGCTGGCGAGCGACCCGCCTGCCGACTCCTCGGAGCGCGCACCGTTCGACGACGAAGACGTCGGGCGGGCGGCCTCCTCGGCCTCGGCAGCAGCGAACTTCTCCATCTGCGCAGTGTGCATCTTGTGGCGGCGCTCGGCCTCGGCGTACCGCGCCTCCCACTCGTCACGCTGCTTCTCGAAGCCTTCGAGCCACTCGTTGGTGTCGGCGTCGAAGCCCTCGGGGAAGATGTAGTTGCCCTGGTCGTCGTAGCTGTCGGCCATGCCGTACTTCCAGGCCTCGAACTCCTCGGAGTAGTCCTCGTTGGCCTGCTTGAGGCTCAGCGAGATCCGGCGACGCTCCAGGTCGATGTCGATGACCTTGACCATCGCGTCGTCGCCGACCTGGACCACCTGGTCCGGAACCTCGACGTGGCGCTCGGAGAGCTCCGAGATGTGCACCAGGCCCTCGATGCCCTCCTCGACGCGGACGAACGCACCGAACGGCACCAGCTTGGTGACCTTGCCCGGCACGATCTGACCGATCGCGTGGGTACGCGCGAAGTGGCGCCACGGATCTTCCTGAGTTGCCTTGAGCGACAGCGAAACCCGCTCGCGGTCCATGTCGACGTCGAGCACCTCGACGGTGACCTCGTCGCCCACCTGGACGACCTCGGACGGGTGGTCGATGTGCTTCCAGGACAGCTCGGAGACGTGCACTAGGCCGTCGACGCCGCCGAGATCGACGAACGCGCCGAAGTTGACGATCGACGACACCACACCCTTGCGGATGGCGCCCTTGGTGAGCTGGTTGAGGAACTCGCTGCGCACCTCGGACTGGGTCTGCTCCAGCCAGGCGCGACGCGAGAGCACCACGTTGTTGCGGTTCTTGTCGAGCTCGATGATCTTGGCCTCGATCTCCTTGCCGATGTACGGCTGCAGATCGCGGACACGACGCATCTCGACCAGCGAGGCGGGCAGGAAGCCGCGCAGACCGATGTCGAGGATCAGGCCGCCCTTGACGACCTCGATGACGGTGCCCTTGACGGCCTCGTCCTTCTCCTTGAGCTCTTCGATGGTGCCCCAGGCACGCTCGTACTGAGCGCGCTTCTTGGACAGGATCAGGCGGCCTTCCTTGTCCTCCTTGGTGAGGACCAGAGCTTCGACCTCGTCGCCGACGGACACAACCTCATTGGGGTCGACGTCGTGCTTGATGGACAGCTCGCGGGAAGGGATGACGCCTTCAGTCTTGTAACCGATGTCGAGCAGGACTTCGTCACGGTCAACCTTGACGATGGTTCCCTCGACGATGTCGCCATCGTTGAAGTATTTGATGGTTTTGTCGATGGCGGCGAGAAAGTCCTCAGCCGAGCCGATGTCGTTGACGGCTACTTGCGGCGAGGTGACGGAGGGACTTGGCATGTGGTGGGTTGCTCCGGACAGGTTTAATCGTAGGGACAGAGTGTGTTTTGTTTTTGGCACCCGCGAACAGCGCACACAGGTACTCGACAAGGCTACTCGACTGGGTCCTTGCTGGACAAACCCGCCTCCCCGAACCGGCTAACCTGCTGTCGTGTCCTACGCCGGCGCCCCTGGGGGGCCTCACCGCTTTCCGCACTACGGCGCCCCGTTCGCGCGGCGTGTCCGCTCGGTCGGCGCACCGTTGGGCCTGATCATCGGGCTGGGCACCCTGGCGGGGCTGATCGTCATCCTGCTGACCCTGGCCAACCCGGTCGGCACAGCGATCGGGTTCGTGTTGTCCAGCGTCGCGATGACCCTGGTCGTGCTGGCCTATCTGTGGCTTGACCGCTGGGAACCGGAACCACCGCGGCTGCTGGTGTTCGCGTTCGTCTGGGGCACATCCGTCGCCGTGGTGATCTCCGCGATCCTGCAGATCTTCCTCGACGCCTGGCTCAATCCGGCGGTCGATCCAGCCGCCACCGGAATGAGTCCGTTCGCGCTGGTCGTCGGCGCGCCGGTGACCGAGGAGGCGGCCAAGGGGCTGTTCCTGCTACTGATGATGAACGGTGCGCGTCGCAACGAGATGAACTCACTGACCGACTGCCTGGTGTACGCGGGACTGGTCGGCGCGGGCTTCGCGTGGCTCGAGGACATCCTCTACATCGCCAACGGCGAATCGCTGGCCGATTCCCTGTTCACCGCGGTGCTGCGGCTGGTCATGGGCCCGTTCGCGCACTCGTTGTTCACCACGTTGTTCGCGCTGGGAGTCTGGTTCGCGTTGCACAGGCGCAGCGGGATCGCCAAGGCGGGCTGCATTCTGCTCGGGTATCTCGGCGCGGTCGTTCTGCACGCGATGTGGAACGGCTCCTCGCTACTGGGTGCGGGCGCCTACTTCGGCACCTATGTGTTCTGGATGATGCCGGTGTTCGGGCTGGCGATTGCGCTGGCGGTCGACAGCCGGCGCAGAGAACAGCGCGTCGTCGCCGAGAAGCTGCCCGGGATGGTCGCCGCGGGCGTCATCACCGCCAACGAGGCGACGTGGCTGGGCTCGCTGCGGACGCGCAGGCAGGCGGTGGCCGAGGCCACCCGGTTCGGCGGCAAGCCGGCCGGGGACTCCGTCAAACAGTTCGCGCAACGGGTCGTCGAGTTGGCGTTCGTGCGCGACCGCTTCGACCGCGGCTTCGGCGACCAGCGGCTGGCGGCCCTGCTCCACGAGGAGACGTTCGCGGTGTACGCCGCGAGGGCGGCGTCACCGGCGCTGCAGCGATTGGCCGGTTTCAGGACGTACGCGCCACCTGCGCCTAGGTCTTGAAGTAGACGACCTGGTGGGTGGTGACGAGCAGGTCACCCGAGCGGCTCCAGATCTCGGCCGAGTGGTCGAAATACCCGCGCGAGAAGCGATGCGCGCGGGCCCGGCACAGGACGAAATCCCCACCGGCTGACGCGAGTTCGTCTCCATCGGCGTGGAAGTAGGTGGTCAGCGAAATGGTGCCGGCGGGCGACGGCGCGCCTCGGCGCAGGAATACGCGGGGATAGAAGATGTCGCTGAGCGCGGTCAGAGACGGGAAATCCAGTGCGCGGCCCCGCCGGTCCCGCGCCCACAACGTGGTGGTCGACGAGCCTGCCGGGCCGTGACCGTCCCCGGGGATGCCGCCCTCGACGTACCGCATGTCGTAGTGGCCGGCCCACACCACCGTCCCGGGCAAGCCGGTCGGCGCGATGTCCTCAGGCTCCGGGACCGAAGGCCGCAACCGTTCGGTGTCCGACCAGGTGTCTCGGCGCAACCCGAACACCGCTGTGGCGTTGGTCCTGATCTCGCCGTCCTGCCACAACTCGATCAGCCAGTGCTGGTTCGTGCGGTTGGTGCGGACAGGCTTGGCCGCGATGTCGAATACACCGTCGAGTACGGGTGCGGCGAAGTTCACCGTCAGTGCGACGGGGTCACCGGTCCGGTCGGGCTGCAGTTGGACGGCGCGCAGCAGGGCGGCCGCGGTCACTCCGCCGAACGGGCCGACCATGTTCGCCCATTCGGGACTGGTGTGCCCGCGCAGCACACCCTTGGCTTCGGTGGATTCAAGTTCGATCGCATCGTCGAACGGGTGTCCGGGCACGCGCAGTCCTTTCACCCCCCCTATGTATACAACCCTACATAACGGCCGGAGCGGGTCAGCGGGCGACCCGCGAGGTGAATGTGCCGTGATAGCTCATCGGGACATGGAACGGCAGCCACGCTTCGGCGACGGGGCCGTCGGCGATTCCGGCGGCGTCGAACACCATGAGCCGGCTGCGGTGGTGGCTTTCCTGGTAGCCGACGGTGATCACCCAGCCGTCGTCTTCGGCGTCGCCGCCGGGCCTCGGCACGAAAGTCGGCTCCACAAGCACGTTTCCGGGCGGACAGAACACCTGGCCGGCTCCACTGCGGTGGTCGATGCGGGCGATCCCCTGGCCCTGGAACCGCACCGGGTCCTGCACCGCGACGTAGGAGTAGTCGTGCCGCCTGGTGGAACGCCGGGGATCGATCTGCGGGAACTCGCAACCGAAATCGGCGAGCGGTTCGCGCGTGACCCGACCGGACGATCCGATGCGGAACCGGGTCAGCACCACGGCATCCGATGGGTCCGCGCCGCCGACCTGGGCGCTGCCGGACCGGACATGCGCGGTGTAGTTCTTCACGCCCTCGTACGTGTGCGGTGCGAACCTCGGCAGCTCCACCACGACGTCGTCGCCGTCGTCGTAGGCATTCGTGAAGTGCCAGTGGTAGAAGGCGTCGGTCTCGACGGTCCGCACCGGTCCGCCGCTACGCGGCGCCAACAGGAAGTACGTCGGTGTGTCGGTCAGGAAGCGCATGGAGTCCCAGAAGGACGCGTGACCGGTGAGTGCCCACGGATTGATCCGCATCGGCGAGACGACGAAGATCGCGTAGCGCCGGGTCAGCGCCATGTCGTGCACGATGCCCATCCCCGGCAGCGGGACCGCGCGCAGATAGCGGGTGACGCCGTCGGTGTCGGTTTCGTAGAGCCGCAAGCGAACTCGGGGTACGGCTTCGCCGACGAGGTCCCGCAGCCTTCTGCGTCGTTCCGCACCGCTCACCCCGCGCAGCGCCCACCGCAGGTCGATCCGGGGAAAGTACGGGTCGAAACCGAAGTTGACCTTGGCGCCGGTTTCGGGGTCGAGCGTGTAGTGCGCCGAGTACGCCCCCACCGGGCCCCTCAACGCACCGCCGAGGTCGCTCATCCCGTAGGTGTCGAGGCTGTCGGGATCGAGCTCGTGCGGCCGGCCGCCCTCCCAAAGGGCCAGTAGCCGATCGTTGTTCATCATCACGCTGGTATTGGCGGTGTTCACCGGCAGGCGAAGCGCATTGGCCCGGATGCCGCCCGGCCGCTGCGCGCTGAAGCCGCGGCCGATGGGCCGTCCGGCCCGTGTCGACTGGACGAAATGCCTGGTGCGGACGAACCTGTTGCGGAACCGGACGCCGGCTCCGTTCAGCACGAAGGCGCTCACCATTCCGTCGGCGTCGTAGATGCTCTCCACCGGCGACGAACCGATGTTCCAGCGCCCGGACCCGTTGCGGTACAGCGTGCCGGTCAGCCCCTCGGGCAGAGTTCCGGTGATCTCCTCGACCGGGATGTCGAATTCACCGTCGATGTCGTCCCAGTACCGGGTGCCCGCGACCATAAAAGACAGTGTGTCTTTTATGGTCGGCGGATGTCAATGGCCTTGATGTCGTCGTCGACGAACGGCAGCGCCGCACCGCCGTCCCAGCACAGCGCGGTGAGGTGCTCGACGAGCTCGGCACGCGTCATTGTGCCTGTGCGACACCACCATTCGGCCGCCGACACCGCCGATCCCACGATGGCACGCGACCACGGCGCAGAAGCCGGCGCGCGGGCATCGGCGGCGAAGGCGGCCGTCAACATGAACTCGACAGCCGCGGCGAGTTGCTCGAACACCCCGGTGGCCGGATCGCTGTTGAGGGCGCGGTGCACGTCCGGCTCGGCGGCGATCCATCCGCAGACGACGTCGAAGAACAGCGCCATCCGCTGCCGGAGGTCGGACGAGCCTTCCGCCCGCCGGGTGATGTCGGCCAGCAGCCGCTGAGCGGTGCGCTCGCTGAGGGCCGCGAGCAGCGCGTCACGGTTGGGGTACATCGCGTACACCGCCGACCGGACGAAGCCCGCCTCGGCCGCGACGTCGCCGAGACCGACGTCGGGCCCGTTGGCACGGATGGCGCGTTCGGCAGCGTCCAGCAGCAGGGCACGGCGTTCACCGGGGTCGACCCGCGACCCGGTGGGCCTGCCTCGGCGGCGTTTCTCGGCCTCCACAGCGTTGCAGCCTACGAGAGTCCGCTAGTGGGCCCGCCCACTAATGAGCGGCACTGTCCCAGCTGCGGCCGTATCCGACCGAGACCTCGAGCGGCACATCCAGCCGATAGGCGCTGCCCATGTGCTCGCGGACCAGGGCATCGAGCGCGTCGCGTTCGCCGTCGGCAACCTCGAAGAGCAGCTCGTCGTGCACCTGGAGCAGCATGCGAGACGACAGCCCCGCCTCCTTGATGGCCTGGTCGACGTTGATCATCGCGACCTTGATGATGTCGGCGGCACTGCCCTGGATCGGCGCGTTGAGCGCGGCACGTTCGGCAGCCTCCCGCACCTGCCGGTTGCTGCTGTCGAGCTCGGGCAGGTAACGCCGGCGACCGAACACCGTCGACGTGTATCCGTCCTTGCGGGCCTGGTCGACCACGTCGCGCAGATAGTCGCGCACCCCGCCGAACCGGGCGAAGTACTGCTCCATCTGCTCCTTGGCCTCCTCGGTGGAGATCTTGAGCTGCTGGGAGAGCCCGTAGGCGCTCAACCCGTACGCCAGTCCGTACGACATGGCTTTCACCCGACGCCGCAGCTCGGGGGTGACCTCGTCGAGCGGCACCGAGAACGCCCGGGATGCGACGAACGAGTGCAGGTCCTCCCCCGTGTTGAACGCTTCGATCAGGCCTGCGTCCTTCGAGAGATGCGCCATGATCCGCATCTCGATCTGGCTGTAGTCGGCGGTCATCAAATCGGCGTAGCCCTCGCCCACCACAAATCCGTCGCGGATGCGCCGCCCGGCCTCGGTGCGGATCGGGATGTTCTGCAGGTTCGGCTCGGTCGAGGACAGCCGGCCGGTCGCCGCGATCGTCTGGTTGAACGTGGTATGAATTCGCCCATCTGCGGCAACCGAATTCAGCAGCCCGTCGACGGTGACCTTCAGCCGGGTGGCGTCCCGATGGGCGAGCAGATGCTGCAGGAACGGGTGCCCGGTCTTGTCGAACAGCGATTGCAGTGCGTCGGCGTCGGTGGTGTAGCCGGTCTTGGTGCGCTTGGTCTTGGGCATCTCCAGCTCGTCGAACAACACGACCTGCAGCTGCTTCGGTGAACCGAGGTTGATCTGTTTGCCGATCACCGCGTAGGCCGCCTCGGCTGCGTCGCGGATCTGGCCGGCAAACTCGCTCTGCAGCTCCGAGAGCATCGCGAGGTCGACCGCGATGCCCACGGTTTCCAGCTGGGCCAGCACCCGCTGCACCGGCAGTTCCATGCTGCCCAGCAGCGCCGAGGAGTCGATGCGGGCCAGTTCCTCGTCGAGGGCGTCGGCGAGGTCCACGACAGCGCCGGCCCGCAACAGCAAGGTCTGCACCGCCTGGTCGTCGACGGCGTCGCTGTCATCGAGCAACGAAAGCTGTTGCTGTTCGGGGTTATCGGCGCGTAGTTCGCGTTTCAGGTAGCGCAGCGACAGGTCATCGAGCGCGAAGCTGCGTTGACCGGGCCGCACCAGGTAGGCGGCCAGCGCGGTGTCGGAGGTGACCCCGGCCAGCGTCCAGCCCCGGCCCTGCAGGTCGTGCATCGCGAGCTTGGCCTCGTGCAGCGCCTTCGGCGCATCGGGATCGGCAAGCCAGGATGCCAGCGCCTTCTCGTCCTCGGGGTCCAGCCGGGTGGTGTCGATGTAGCGTCCGTCGCCGTCGGAGGCGACGAGCGCGACCGCGGTGGCGTCGCTGTCGAACGCCAGGTGGTTGCCGACGACGGCGACCCCGAACCGCTGACCGTTGCTGTGCTCGGCCAGCCAGGCGGCCAGTGTGCCCGCCTCCAGCGCCTCGCCGCGCACTTCGAAACCCTCTTCCACCTCGGGGTCGGCGGAGGCCAGCGTGTCGAACAGCCGGTCGCGCAGTACCCGGAACTCGAGGTCGTCGAAGAGCCGGTGGATCTGGTCGCGGTCCCACGGCTGCATCCGCAGCGTGTCCGGGGTGTGCGCCAACGGCACGTCTTTGACCAGGTCGGTGAGCTCACGGTTGAGCACGACGCTGGACAGGTGGGCACGCAGCGCGTCGCCGACCTTGCCCTTGACCTTGTCGACGTTGTCCACCAGCGACTGCAGTGAGCCGTACTCGGCGATCCACTTGGTCGCGGTCTTCTCCCCCACGCCCGGGATGCCGGGCAGGTTGTCGCTGGGGTCGCCGCGCAGCGCCGCGAAGTCGGGGTACTGCGCCGGTGTGAGCCCGTACTTCTCCTGCACCGCCTCCGGGGTGAACCGGGTCAACTCGCTGACCCCCTTGCGGGGATAGAGGACGGTGACGTCGTCGCTGACCAGCTGCAGCGAATCGCGGTCGCCGGTCACCACCAGCACGCGGTGTCCTTCGTTCTCGGCCTGCGTGGCGAGTGTCGCGATGATGTCGTCGGCCTCGAAACCGGGCTCGGCCAGCACCGTGATCCCCAGCGCGCCGAGCACCTCCTTGGTGATGTCGATCTGGCCGCGGAATTCGTCGGGCGTCGCCGAACGGCCCTCCTTGTACTCCGGGTATTTGTCCTTGCGGAACGTCTGGCGGGACACGTCGAACGCGGCCGCGATGTGGGTGGGCTGCTCGTCGCGCAGCAGGTTGATCAGCATCGCGGTGAAGCCGTACACCGCGTTGGTGGTCAGCCCGCTCTTGGTTTTGAAGTTCTCTGCCGGCAGTGCGTAGAACGCGCGAAAGGCCAGTGAGTTGCCGTCCAGAAGCATCAGCGTCGGCTTCTCGCTGGTGTCCGGTTTACCGGCTTTCGTCTCCGACGCAGTCTTGGCAGGGCTCACGCGTTCACTCTAGGCACCCGGTATGACAGCCGGTGTGCCCGTCGCCGCAATCATCGCGCGGGCGCGCGCGTTGAGCAGCCGCGCCGCCGGGCCGCTGATGTCGGTGCGCCACGCCCACACCAGCCTGCCGCGTAGTTCCGGGCTCAGCCGCAGTGGGTGCAGGCCGGCACTGCCGCGCGCCATGGACCGGGGCAGGATCGCCACGCCGAGGCCGTGGCGCGCGAGGTCCGCAAGCTCGAGCGGGCTGGTGGCCTCGAACGCGATCCGCGGTCGCAGTCCGGCGGCCGCGCAGGCGTCGTCGAGCCGCGACCGCAGCCCCGTCCCCGCCGGAAGCGAGATCACCGGGTACTCGCAGAGTTGCTTGAGCGACAGGGACTTCCGCCGGGCGAGCCGGTGCTGGGCGGTCACCGCCGCCTCCAAGGCCTCGTCGGTGATCACCTCGTACTCCAGCCCGGCCGGATCCTCGTCGGCGCCGATCGACACGATGGCCGCATCGAGTCGGCCGTCCTCCAGTTTGGCCAGCAGGACGTCGGAGGTGTCGGTGCCCAGCGTGATCTCGACGCCGGGATGCTCGGCGTGGAAGTTCGCCATCAGGCGCGCCACGTCCACCGGGTGCAGGGTGACGGTCCCGATCGCGACGGCTCCGCGCACCAGGTTCGCGACATCGTCGACCGCGGCCTGCGCATCGCGCACGGCCGCGAGCGCCGCCCTCGCATGGGGCAGCAGCGCGGCGCCGGCCGGCGTCACCCGCACACCCCGGTGCGAGCGGGTCAGCAGCGGCTGCCCCACCTGACGCTCGAGCCGGCGGATCTGAGCGCTGACGGCCGGCTGGGCCACCCGCTCCCGCTGTGCCGCCTTGGTGAAACTGCGTTCCTCGACGACGGCGACCAGATATTCGAGCTGACGAAGCTCCATAAGCGTTGATTATGGACCCTAGATCAGTCATGTATTGGACTTATGTCCCGGACCGGGCCAGTGTTGACTCATGAGCAGCTACGTCCTGATTCCCGGAATGTGCCACGGCGCATGGTGTTTCGACGAGGTCGCCGCATCACTTCGGTCGGCGGGCCACCACGTGCTGGCGCTCACGTTGACCGGCGTGGGGGAACGGTCACACCTGATGCCGGGCGGGGTCAACCTCGACACCCACATCGTCGACGTGCTCGCCGCGATCGACAACGATGCCGCCACGGGCGCCGACCTGATCCTCGTCGGGCACAGCTACGGGGGCATGGTGATCACCGGTGTCGCCGACCGGATCCCGGACCGGGTGGACTCGCTGGTGTTCCTCGACGCGGTGGTCCCCCGCGACGGCGAGGCGTGCTGGGACCTGGTGAACGACGAGGAACGCCAGTGGTACGTCAAGGTCGACGACAGCGGGTTCGGCGTCCCACCGATGCCGTTCTTCGACGACCGCGCCACCTCGCACCCGCTGGCCACCGTCCTGCAACCGCTACGGCTGCGCGGCGACCTGAACGGCTTCCGGCGGCGCATCTTCGTCTACGCGCTGGACTGGCCCGGGGAGTCGCCGCTGCGGCCGTCCTACGACAGGGTGCGTGACGACCCCACCTGGATCTGTCACGAACTCGACGGCAGGCACAATCTGATGCGCGACAGACCCGCCGACCTGCTGCGAATCCTGTTGTCAGCCAGTCAGAGTTGACCGGGTCGGCTCAGTAGCCGAGGAGCTTGCGGAACCGCTGACCGACGGCCATCGACCGACCCATCCGCTGCACCCATCCGTCGAGCGCGGCCTTGGCGTCCGTCGGGCTCCAGCCCCGTTCGGCTGCGATGGCGATCATCCCGGCCTCGTCGGTGACGCCGCGGGACTGCGCGATCCGGGCAAGGTCGGCGTAGTCCTGCAGCGAGATGCCGTTGATGGGCGCCCAGATCGGGTCGTCGGCTGCCACCGAACGGGTGGACGGACCGCCCAATACGGCGGGGTCGATCGGCCCTGCACCCCGGACGTGCACCATCTCGGGCTGCTCGGCGGCTTCGCGCACTTTCTTGAAGAATCCCATCGCTGCTCTCCGCTCTCCCGGGCCCTGACGTGATGCCGGGGCCGCTGCTCGCGAACGAGTGCACACCGTCACGACCCCTACCGATCCCAAGTCGCCCATCGACTCAAACTGGAACACGTTTCAGTTTTCCGCCGCGACTGGGTACGCTGACCCGCGTGTCAGCTTCCACGCAGCCTGCGATTGATGGGTGGTTCGCCACCGACGGCCGAGCCGTCGATTCAGGCCCCGACGGCCGAGCCGTCGATTCAGCCACCGATGGCCGAGCCGTCGATTCAGCCACCGATGGGTCGGGGGATCCGTATCTGATCGGTGGTAAGTGTCATGAGTGTGGGACGTTTGT
The DNA here is from genome assembly GCF_000612725.1 of Mycolicibacterium austroafricanum. Classification (GTDB taxonomy): domain Bacteria; phylum Actinomycetota; class Actinomycetes; order Mycobacteriales; family Mycobacteriaceae; genus Mycobacterium; species Mycobacterium austroafricanum. Next base: position 414,818 of record NZ_HG964456.1, on the reverse strand, counting down.
GTTCCCGCCGCGGGCCAACAACTGCCCCAATCCCGGCTGTGGCGGTGACGAGCTGGCCCAGGTGCCGCTGTCGCGGCGCGGCACGTTGTGGAGCTACACCGAAAACCGCTACGCCCCACCCCCGCCGTATCCGTCCCCGGACCCGTTCGAACCGTTCGCCGTCGCCGCCGTCGAGCTGGCCGACGAAGGCCTGATCGTGCTCGGCAAGGTCGTCGAGGGCACCCTGGCCGCCGACCTGACCATCGGCATGCAGATGGAACTGACCACCATGCCGCTCTACATCGACGACGACGGCACCGAACGCATCGTCTACGCCTGGAGGATCGCCCAATGAGCCCCGAACCGGTCTACATCCTGGGCGCGGGCATGCACCCGTGGGGCAAATGGGGACGCGACTTCACCGAATACGGTGTGGTGGCCGCCCGGGCCGCCCTGGCCGAAGCCGGCCTGCACTGGCGCCAGATCCAACTCGTCGCCGGCGCCGACACCATCCGCAACGGCTACCCCGGCTTCGTCGCCGGCGCCACCTTCGCCCAGAAACTGGGCTGGAACGGCATCCCGATCACCTCCAGCTACGCCGCCTGCGCCTCCGGCTCCCAAGCCCTCCAAAGCGCACGCGCCCACATCCTGGCCGGACTGTGCGACGTCGCCCTGGTCATCGGCGCCGACACCACCCCCAAAGGGTTCTTCGCCCCCGTCGGCGGCGAACGCCGCAACGACCCCGACTGGCAACGCTTCCACCTGATCGGGGCCACCAACACCGTCTACTTCGCCCTGCTGGCCCGCCGACGCATGGACCTCTACGGCGCCACCGTCGACGACTTCGCCGCCGTCAAAGTCAAAAACGCCCGCCACGGCCTACACAACCCCAACGCCCGCTACCGCAAAGAAGCCACCCTCGACGACGTCGCCGCCTCCCCCGTCGTCTCCGACCCGCTACGGCTGCTCGACATCTGCGCCACCTCCGACGGCGCGGCCGCACTCATCGTCGCCTCCAAAGCCTTCACCGAAAAACACCTCGGTTCGGTCAACGGCGTCCCCAGCGTGCGCGCGATCAGCCTGCAATCCCCGCAATACCCGCAACACCTGCCCGAACTACCCGACATCGCCACCGACTCCACCGCCGTGGTCCCCGCCCCCGAGCGGGTGTTCAAAGACCAGATCCTCGACGCCGCCTACACCGAAGCCGGCATCAGCCCCCAAGACCTCTCCCTGGCCGAGGTCTACGACCTGTCCACCGCACTGGAACTCGACTGGTACGAACACCTCGGCCTGTGCGCCAAAGGCGAAGCCGAACACCTGCTACGCAGCGGCGCCACCACCCTCGGCGGCACCATCCCGGTCAACCCCTCCGGCGGACTGGCCAGCTTCGGCGAAGCCATCCCCGCCCAAGCCATCGCCCAAGTCTGCGAACTCACCTGGCAACTCAAAGGCCAAGCCACCGGACGCCAAGTCGAGGGCGCCACCGTCGGCATCACCGCCAACCAAGGCCTCTTCGGCCACGGCTCCTCCGTCATCATCGCCCGCTAACCCCCCACCCCCGACGCGAGCCACGGGCGGCCAACGCCTGCTCCGGCCGGTCACTCCGCCTGTCCGGCGACACCCGCGGTGAGCAGTTGCTGAGCTTCGGGGTTCCCGAGGAGGCGACTCCTGCGGGCGACGATCTGCCACCGGTCGTCGATGCGGCGCAACCGGAAATGGTTGGCCGCCGCGCGCCAGACGACGTACCCGGGCGCGGGCAGATCGTGTGCTGTCGCACCGCTTTCACGTTCGGGATACCCGTCCGCCGCCCGCAGCACGACCAGGGACACGCACCCTGCCACCGCGTCGTCGCCGTCGACGGTGACCACGGCAGGACCGAGGAAGTGGCAACAGCCGTTGGCCACCAACCGGCGGTGGCCATCCGAACCCACCATCGCAGCGATGTCCTCGCGGCCCGACATCAGCCAGCCCTCGACGTCGTAGGTGCCGTCGGCACTCCACAGCGCGGCGGCCCCTTCCGCGTCCGCTGCGTCCACAGATGGGCCGTAACTGGCGATCAGGCGCGCGATGTCACGCTCGTCTTCGATGTGCCGCAACCGCTTCTCCAGCTGCGCCAGTCTGGCTTCGAGACCCTCGTGGTCAGTGGACATCATCGCTTCCCTTCATCGGATCTTCCGTCCGCGACAGCGCTTCACAGCTCGTCGACGAGATCGCGCAGCGAGGCGAGTTGGTCGCAGTAGTGCTCGGCCGAAGACGCACTCAGCGAGCATGTCACGGCTGTGGCGCCGACATCCCGCAATGCGCGCAGCCGGTTCAGGCATTCGTCGCGTGCCCGCGGATCGAGCGGACCCACCGCGAGCACGATGTCAAAATCGTCGGGAATATCCACTGCGGCAAGCATTTCCGCGATCCGGGCGGGCGTCAGCCCGAATGGCATCCATCCGTCGGCGAGTCCGACCGCACGACGCAACGAGCGCGCGGTGCGCCCTCCCACCCAGATGGGCACCCGTGGCTGCACGGCGTGCGGCTCGACCATCATCGCCTGGTATCGGTGGAACTCGCCGTGATAGGAGGGCGCGGATACCGACAGCGACGACCGCAGCGCGCGGATGGCGTCGTCGGCCCTGACACCACGGTCCTCCCACGGCGCGCTCAGCATCTCGAATTCCGCGCGCAACGAGCCGACGCCGACGCCGAGAACCAGCCGCCCGCCGCTGACCCGGTCGAGGGTGCCGTACCGCTTGGCGATCTCCAGTGGATGGTGATAGCCGAGAACCAGAACCGAGGTGGCCAGCCGAATCCTGGACGTCCGGGCGGCCAGGAACCCGAGCGTGGCCAGCGGATCCCAATACACGGCGCCACGGAGGCCTGCTTCATCGACAGGCACTGCGACGTGCTCGGAGCACGTCAGATAGTCGAATCCGAGGCTGTCGGCCACTTCGGCGATGCGGGCGACGTCCTCGATGTCAGCGCCGCCCTCCCAAGGACTGGCCATCGCCGGCGTTTGCACAACGACAGGCGTCGACAATCCGATCAGCACCTTCCCGTTATAGCCGCGGCCGGTTCTCGTGGGCCGGTCGGGGTCTCCGCTTCAGTTGCCGGCGCTCTTCGCGTGTGTCTTCTTCTGAATCCACGCGGTGACGAGCCCGTGACGGGGACTCAACAGGTATACGAGAGTGAAGATCACGCCGTTGGCGAGCACGATCATCGGTCCCGACGCGGTATCGGCGTAGTAGCTGACGTAGATCCCGACGAGCCCGGCGAACGCTGCGGTGGCGGGCGCGATCAGCAGCATCCGCTGGAATCGATCGGTCAACAGATACGCGGTGGCGCCGGGGGTGATCAGCAGGGCGACGACGAGGACGACGCCGACGGCCTGCAGGGCGACGACCGCCGTCAGGGCGAGCAGTCCGAGCAGGGTGGCGCCGAGGAATCGCGGGTTGAGCCCGATCGCGTGGGCGTGGGTGGCATCGAAGGCGTAGAGCGTGAAGTCGCGGCGTTTGAAGACGAGCACGGCCAGGACGACCGCGCCGAGCACGACGACCTGCGTCAGGTCCGCGCGGGACACCCCGAGCAGGTTGCCGAAGATGATGTGGTTGAGGTCGACCTGACTGGGGGTGACCGAAATCAGTACCAGGCCAAGGGCGAACAGCGTGGTGAAGACGACGCCGATCGCGGCGTCCTCCTTGATTCGGCTGGTGCCGCGCACGATTCCGATGAGAGCGACGGCGGCGAATCCGAAGATGACCGCGCCGAGCGCGAACGGGGCGCCGACGATGTAGGCCAACACCACTCCCGGCAGCACCGCGTGTGAGACGGCGTCGCCCATCAGAGACCAGCCGATCAGGACCAGCCAGCAGGACAGGGTGGCGCACACGACCGAGGCGACCAGTGTGGCGGCGGTGGCCCGAACCATGAAGTCCAGCCGCATCGGCTCGATGAGGAACTCCAGGACGCTCATGATTCGCCCGCGACGTCGAAGCCGAAGGCGCGGGCGAGGTTCTGCGGCTGCAGCACCGTCGCGGGCCGGTCGTGCATGAGCACGGTGCGCATCAGCAGGATCGCTTCGTCGGCCAGATCGGGCAGCGCGTGCAGATCGTGCGTGGCGATCAGGATGGTCGCGCCGGCGGCCGCGAGGTCGCGCAGCACCCGGCTGATGGTCGCTTCGCTGCGCTTGTCGACGCCGGCGAAGGGTTCGTCGAGCAGCAACAGGTCGGCGCCCTGGGTGATGCAGCGCGCGAGGAATGCGCGTTTGCGCTGACCTCCCGAGAGCTGCCCGATCTGCCGGTGCTGGTAGCCGTCGAGTTCCACCCGGCTCAGGGCGGTGTCGACGGCCTCGTGGTCGCTCTTGCGGGCGCGCCGGGCCGGGCCCATGTGGCCGTAGCGGCCGGTGAGCACCACGTCGCGCACCGACAGCGGGAACGTCCAGTCGATGTCCTCGCTCTGCGGCAGGTAGCCGACATGGCCGGCTCTGCGCGCCTGTGCCGGGGTGCCCCCGTTGATGAGGACGCGTCCGGTGTCGGGGCGCACGAGCCCGATGATCGTCTTGAACAGGGTCGACTTTCCGGAGCCGTTCATGCCGACCAGCCCGCACACCCTGCCCGCCTGCAGCGAGAGCGTCGCCCGGTCCAGGGCCAGTACCGGGCCGTAGTGCACGGTGACCGAATCCACCAGCAATGCGGCGGTCACGATTTCGGGTTGCCGGTCAGGGCAGCCGTGATCGTTTCTGCGTCGTGTCGGATCAGCTCCAGATATGTCGGCACCGGACCGTGGGCCTCGGAGAGCGAGTCGACGAACAGCACCCCGCCGAAGCGGGCCCCGGTGGCTTCGACGACCCGTTGCATCGGCGCATCCGACACCGTCGATTCGCAGAACACCGCGGGCACGTCGTTGGCGTCGACGAACTCGATGGTCGAGGCGATCTGTTGTGGGGTGGCCTGCTGCTCGGCGTTGACCGGCCAGATGTACTTCTCGGTCAGGCCGGTGTCGCGCGCGAGGTAGGAGAAGGCCCCTTCACAGGTCACCAAAGCGCGCTGGGCGGCGGGCACGGCGTCGAGTCGGGCGAGAAGATCGTCATGGATCTGCTGGAGCTCCCTGCGGTATTCGGCGGCGTTCGCCGCGTAATCGGCGGCATTGCCGGGATCCAGCTCACTGAACGCGGTAGCCATGTTGTCGGCGTAGATCTGCACGTTCAGCGGTGACATCCACGCATGCGGATTGGGCAGTCCCGCATACGCATCCGCGCTGATGTCGAGCGGGACGATCCCGTCGCTGACCATGACGTGCGGCACGTCGATCCCGTCGACGAACCGGGCGAACCAGGCTTCCAGGTTGAGCCCGTTGTCCAGGATGAGATCCGCCTGCGCGGCCTTCCTGATGTCGCCCGGCGTGGGCTCGTAACCGTGGATTTCGGCTCCGGGCTTGGTGATCGACTCGACGACCAAGTGCTCGCCTGCCACATTCGCCGCGATATCGGCCAGCACGGTGAAGGTGGTCAGCACAACCGGCCGGTCCGCTTCGCCGCGTTCGGCGGACGCGCACGCCCCCACCACTGCTGCGATGCCCGCCACCGCCAGCACCTGCCGGACCCGCCGTACGCCTCGCCTCACCCGTGAGCCCCCTGTCACAAATTTCGCCGTCGCCAGTCTAAAAGTTTGGGTGACCGAAAACTATAGGACATGCGCGTTCCAGCAGCCGCGTCATTGACAGGCAAGTGGCCACTTGCCTATCGTCGGGTCGTGTGGGTGACGTCTTCAAGGCCTTGGCCGACCCCACCCGTCGCACAATCCTCGATGAGCTGACCGACCGGGACGGGCAGACGCTCTTCGAGATCTGTGCGCGCCTGACGACCAAGCACGGGATCACCGCGTCTCGCCAGTCGACGTCGCAGCACCTGGACGTGCTGGAGTCGGCAGGCCTGATCGAGACCCGCCGCGAAGGTCGGTACAAGTTCCACCACATCAACACCGCCCCACTCGCCGAGATCGGCGAGCGATGGCTCAAGGGAACCGGTTCCGAGGGAGGATCGACATGAGAATCAGCTACGCCAGCATGCTCGTCGACGATCAGGAGAAGGCGCTGCAGTTCTACACCCGGATTCTGGGGTTTCAGGTCAAACACGATGTGCCGATGGGTGATGTCCGCTGGCTCACCGTGGTGTCCCCGGAAGACCCGGACGGGACCGAACTCACTCTGGAACCCGACGGCCACCCCGCGGTCAAACCGTTCAAGGACGCCCTTGTCGCCGACGGGATTCCCTTCACCGCCTTCGTGGTCGACGACGTTCGGGCGGAGTACGAGCGGCTCGCGGCGCTGGGTGTGCGCTTCACGCAGCAACCCACCGACATGGGCCCGGTGACCACGGCTGTGCTCGACGACACGTGCGGCAACCTGGTTCAGCTACAGAGCGCCACCGGGTGAGACCCCGTCAATCCTGGCTGCGGTTCCACTCGATCCAGCCCACTCCGGTGCGACCGTCGGCGGTGGTGACCTCTCCCCACGCCCGGGGGAAACGGCTGTGCCGGCCGTCCGGCGACGTGAGCAACACCGGTGCGTGACCGCGGACGTCGATGGTGGCGGTGATGTCTCCCGGCGCGTAGTCGACCAGCGCCGAAATGGGTAGGCCGTTGTCGGCGAACGTCGTACGCGCACTGACCTTGGCAAGCTCGACGAGAGGTTCGCCGTCCCGCTGGACATAGCCCACCGCCAACGGTGGCATGCCCGGGATCAGAATCTCCACTCCGTGGATGTGCGTGCCGTCGTCGAGGTGCAACGCGCTCCACATCCAGTCCATGCTCCACCAGTCGCGTGCCGCCCACGAATGGTCGCGTTGACCGGGAACACCGGCGATTGCGTACGTCCGGCCGTCGGCGACCACGGTCCCCGTTACCGTGCAAGGGATTTCGTATCGCGGTGACATCCGGTACTGGTACGGCCGCCCGACGGTGCTCCAGGTGAGGTCCATCGACACGTCGACGGGCCGACCGGCCTCCCCACGCAGCAGCGCCGCGGGGTCGTCATGAGCCTCTCCCCGACCCCGCAGCACCACCCGATAGCTGCTCAGAGGCTCCAATACCTCGAGGTCGAGCTCGATGCCGTCCGCGGCGACGTGCGTGTGGTCCTCGGGAAGCGGGGCCTCGAAGTCGAGCACAGCGATGGTGGGGCCGCCCGGAGCGCACCACAGGCCGTTGATCCACGCATGGTCCTGGTTCGGGATGAGGCCGAGCCTGATCCAGCCGCCGAGCTGCTGTCCCGGATCCGCGAAGTCGAAGTACCAACTCTCGCTCCACAGCGCTTCATCGGTCGGTGAGTGACGGCCCTCGTCATCGGCGTTGGGCTGCAACGGTTCCGGCGTGCCCGGCTCGGGAAGGACGGCCAGTGCGCCGGTATCGATGACGTGCTGGCAGTGCCGGGCGATCATCGCCATGAACATCTCGTCCCCGCGCTCGGTCCGCTCGACGAGCATCGGCGACACGATGGACATCAGCACGCCGAAGAAGCTCTGGCGCCGCACCCCCTCGCGGACCTCGTCGATGCTCACACCGGCTGTCGGGCCGAGCGCGCCGTGGTAGGCGGCGAGCAGCGCGTCGTAGTGTTCACGGCGCTGCTCGACGGGCAGCGCGCAGCCGAGGAAGTACGCGACGTCGCTGAATGCCGGGCCCCATGTGACGGTCTGCCAGTCGACCACGGTCAGCGGGCGATGGGCCCCGTCCTGGCCGAAGAGCATGTTGTCCAGCCGGTAGTCACCGTGGACCAGACCACGCGGGGTGTCGGCGTCGTTCTCTGCGGCCATATAGGCGTCGAACGACTCGACGAACCGTTCGCACACGTTGCGATGCTCGGGCGCGATCTGTTCGCGGTAACGGTCGATATACCCGGCATAGAGCGCGCTGATCAGGCCCTGGTTCACCGGCGATTCCCGGTTGAGCCAGTCGGCGCCCGCCAGGGCCTCGTCGTTGAGCAGCGGGCCGTGCACGAGACCGATCTGGGTCACCGCCAGCATCGCCTCTTCGACTGTGGCGCCGCGTATTTCATCGCCCACCAGCGCCGGCGCGGCGTCGGCGAGCAGCAGGTCGAAGGCGCCGGTGTCGGGGTCGTAGGCACCGTGATGGCAGGGCGCGACCGGGCCGCCGAGGCCCGGCGCGATGTCGGTGTAGAAACGGACCTCACGCTCGTAGAGGCCCATGGCGAGGCCCGTCTGGCGGCTGCTCGGATCGGCCGCGGCGACTTTGAGCACCACCGTGGCCGGGCCTGCCCCGTCGTCGGCGTAGCTCAGCGCGACGCGGTAGCACTCGCTCATCTGCCCGGTGCCGATCCGGTCGACGGTGAACTCGGTGACGGTGCCCTGTCCGATCACGGCGGTCAGCCATTCGGCGGTCAGGTCGGAGGGGCGTTCGATCAGCCGTGGACGCAACGATGAGTGCACCCGGCCAACGTATAGCAGCGCCGGCGGCCCGGCGGGCACATCGGCGGAATTACTTGACGGATGTCAACTAGCGGGTGCGCGGCCGTACCCGAACCGCGAGACGGTAGCGTCCGTGGCGGCGCCAATCGGAGGGGGCACATGAAGGTACTGGTCACCGGCGGCACCGGTTTCGTCGGTGCATGGACCGCGAAGGCAGCCCAGCAGGCCGGACACCAGGTCCGGTTCCTGGTCAGGAACCCCGACCGGCTCACCACCAGCGCCGAGAAGATCGGCGTCGACATCAGCGACCACGCCGTCGGCGACATCGCCGACGCCGCGGCCACCGCGGCGGCACTCGATGGCTGCGACGCCGTTATTCATTGTGCGGCAATGGTTTCCACCGACCCCAGCCGCGCCGACGAGATGTTGCACACCAATCTCGAAGGCGCCCGCAACGTCCTCGGTGAGGCCGCGCGGGTCGGCATCGACCCGATAGTGCACGTCTCGAGCTTCACCGCGCTGTTCCGCCCCGACCTCGACGTGCTGCACGCCGACCTGCCCGTGGTGGGCGGCAGCGACGGCTACGGACGGTCCAAGGCCGCGGTCGAGGCTTACGCGCGCGGTCTGCAGGACGGGGGCGCGCCGGTCAACATCACCTATCCCGGAATGGTGCTCGGACCTCCCGCCGGTGACCAGTTCGGGGAGGCCGCCGAAGGCGTCGAGGCGTCCGTGAAGATGCGCGGAGTGCCCGGGCGCAGCGCGGCCTGGATCGTCATCGACGTCCGTGATCTCGCGGACCTGCATGTGGCGCTGCTCGAACCCGGACGGGGACCGCGCCGCTATATGGCTGGCGGACAACGTGTCCCGGTCGACATGCTGGCTTCGATGATCGGCACCGCGGCCGGCCGGTCGCTGGCCGTCTACCCGGTGCCCGACGTCGCGCTGCGCAGCGCGGGCAGGCTGCTCGACGTGGTGGGCCCCTTCCTGCCGTTCGAGACGCCGATCAACTCTGCGGCGATGCAGTACTACACCCAGATGCCCGAATCCGACGACACCCCAAGCCGGCGCGACCTCGGCATCACCCAGCGCGACCCCGCCGAAACCATCGCCGACACGGTCGAGGGCCTGCGGCGGGTCGGCCGACTCTAACCGTCGACGAGGCGCAACCTCAGCGCGGCAGCGGTGGCCGGGCCGACGACGCCGTCGACCTTCAGACCGGGCGTCCGACGCTGGAATTCCCTGACCGCCGACTCGGTTTCGGGCCCGAATACGCCGTCGATCTCGAGCCCGCCGGCGTATGAGGCGTACGCGTACCTGAGTCGCCGCTGGAGCTCGGCGACCTGCGGGCCGCGCACCCCGCGGTACAGCAGCACGTCGGCGTACTCGCCCACCGGGACCGGTGGGCGTGGGGTTCCCCCGCCGGCGACCGCGCCGATCCGCTCGCCGACATCCCGGCGCAACTGATCCATGTCGATCGCGCCCGGATCCCATTTGCCTTGTGCGCGACCGGCATACTCCTTGTGACCGATGGTCCGGCCCGCCGGTTGACCGAGGTGCCGGTTGATCGCCGCGCAACTGCCGACCAGGGCGAAGTACTGCGCGTCGGGCCAGTTGCGCCGGTGCGGTGCGGTCGGGCTCGTGCCTGAGTTGGCGCACTCGATGCCGATCGTGTGCCAGTTCCCCATGTTGGCGGGCAGCCACGGGTACATGCCCACACCGGCGTGCCATGCCACGCCGGCGGCGACCACCGTCACGGTGCCGTCACGGGCGATGTGCAGCTGCGACAGCGGACCCGCCAGATCGGGCCGACCGAACGCGATCGACGCCGCGGTCGCGGAGTTCGAGCCGGTGTGGTGCACCATCACACCCCGGATGTCCTTGAAGTCGCCGTGTCCCCGTTGCCGCCAGCCCGGGAATTCGACGACATCGAGCCCTTCGGCACGCAGGACGTCGGCCAGCCAGACCGGGTCTCCACGCCAGCCGGGGACCTGCGGCATGCGACGTCACCTCCGTCGGATCGCGGGACTGTCCCTACTCCCACGCTAGGACCTCTGCGCGGCGTTTGCCTGCGCGCGACGGGGGTAGCCGGTTCGGGTGGCATCAGAACCTGAGGAGATCACCAGCTCGCCGTTGGTCCGGCGGGAGACCTCGGCCTCGCGGCAGCAGGTGTGGGCCGTGATCGCCGACGGCTGGACCTACTCCCAATGGGTTGTCGGGAACAGCCGGATGCGCGCCGTGGACCCGAACTGGCCGCAGCCCGGCAGCACGCTCCATCATTCGATCGGTGTCTGGCCGGCCGTCATCAACGACAGCACCGTCGTGGAGTCCTGCACGCCGGAGGAAGAGCTGGTGCTGATCGCCAACGGCCGGCCGTTCGGCAAGGCGCGGATCACGCTGCGACTGCACGACCTCGACGGCGGCGGCTGCGTCATCGAGATGGCCGAGGTGCCGGTGTCCCCGCCGCTGAGCTGGCTGCCCAGATCCGCTGCATTGGCTGCCGTCTTCCCGCGCAACCGGGAGACCACCTGGCGGCTGGCCGCGATGGCCGAGCGTCGCACGTCCGAAGACACCTAGCCCGACCCCCGGTGGTCGTCGTGGTACGGGGCGATACCGTCATGGCACCCGGGTGGGCGATCTGCCGGCCCTGTAACAGACGAGGTGTGCGATGCATCCATTCCGGCAGGCGGTCGAGGCACGTGACGAGGCCGCCATGGAGGCGCTGCTGGCCGACGACGTCGTCTTCACCAGCCCGGTGGCGTTCAAGCCGTACCCCGGCAAGCCGATCACCGCCGCCATCCTGCGGGGTGTGATGCGGGTGTTCGAGGACTTCCGCTACGTGCGCGAGATCGCGGACAGCAACGGCCGCGACCACGCCCTGGTGTTCGAGGCCACCGTCGCGGGCAAGAAGGTCACCGGCTGCGACTTCCTCCACGTGAATGACGACGGGCTGATCGACGACTTCATGGTCATGGTGCGACCGCTGTCGGGAGCCACCGTGTTGGCCGACGCCATGGGCGCCCAGTTCGAGCGCATCCAGCGGGAAGCCATCGAACGCAGCTGAGAGCCTAAACACCAGCCGCCACCCTGACGACGCGGATGCACCTGCCCGGCAACGGAAGTCACGGTCCTTGGTCGTCTTCGGGGAGTAGGTGGCGTTCGGGGTGGTGGTAGTCGTTGGTGCGGTGTTGGCCTGTGTCGAGGTCCGGTGGCGGGAGCCATTCGGTCTGATTCTTGCCGTTTTTGCGGGTGCGCCAGCCGGTGTTGTCGAGCATGCGGTGATCGCACGGGCATGCCAGGGTCAGGTCGTCGATGTTGGTCAGTCCGCCGTCGACGAAATCGGCGCTGGCGTGGTGGGCCTGGCACCAGTACCCGGGTGCGGTGCAG
>NZ_HG964456.1:358216-400580 GCF_000612725.1 Mycolicibacterium austroafricanum | reverse complement strand
GAAACTGCGCTTGCGGGCCAGGTCTTTGTCGCAGGGTTCGGGGCCGTCCTGGTCGATCATCATCAACAACCGCCCCGCTGCCTCGTCGAGTTCCTCGGGGCCCACCCCGGCGCCCTTGCGGGCCAGCTGCCGATCCGCATGGGCGCGGGTGTCGACGTCGACCCATGCCGGCAGGTCTTTGTGGAACTTCGCGATGACCGCCACGTGCTCCTCGCTGAGCAGACCCTGGGCCTGGGCGGCGGCGGTCGCCTCCCACAACGGCGCAAGCAATTCCCCGGTCATGGCGCAGCGCGGGCCCAGCGTCTTGGCCCGCGACAGCCGCCGCCCTGCCTCAGCACCGGAGACCCGCAGAGAGGTGGTCAGGACCTTCTTCCAGGAACCTTCCCCGAGCCGGTGCGGTTCGGTCTCGGCCGTCAGCCGGGCCAGGATCTGATGCTCCAGCGTCGGCACCGACCGCAACACCTGTGTCAACTGCGCCAACAGCCCGATCAACTCACGATGAGACGCCCCCTCGGCAGCCTTCGACAACACCGCCACCTGCTCAGCGATCGCCGCGACTGCTTCGGACACCACATCCATACATCGAACACTAGTTCGATGCACCGACAGCGCCGCCCGGAAATGTGACCAGAGAAACCACAGTGACCAAAGAGAATTCAGAGGCCTGGGGGCTTCACCCGCGCGGTCCCACCTCCCCTCGATGTCCCGGGTATCTGTGCGTCGTACGGTTCGGCGGTACGATCGGCGACCATGTGGACCGCGCGGGTGATGGCGTCGATCGGGTTGTCCCTTGTGACCCTCGGTTTGACCGCGGTGGCCGAAGCGCCGCGTGCCGATGCGGATGTCTGCGGATCGGTCGGCGGGCGCCATGTCTCGGTGAACGCGTGTGGCAACGTCGCCGACGCGATCGCCCCGTGGGTGCCACCACCGGCGGCGTACGCGCCGCTGCCCGAGGACTACTACGCGGCGCCACCCCCGCCCCCGCCGCCTCCCCCACCGAACGTGTCGGTGTGCGCGAACGTCGGACGGCGCATCTCCGTGAGCGGATGCATCTAGGTCCAGTCCCCTAGATGCCGTTCTCGTATGCGTCCGTAGTCGAGACCCTCCCGCTGAGCAGCCGTCTGCAACGCATCGTCCTGCACGTCGACGAACCCTCTGTCCTCGACACAGCACACGCCGGCGACTCCACCGTCGGCGTCTACTTCGGAACCGACGGATGCGTGCATCCCGAATCCGGTTGCCGCAGTTACTCGATTCGCCGTCGCGACGGCGCGCACATCACGATCGACGTCATGCTGCACACCCACGGCCCCGGCACACGGTGGGCGTCGACCGCGGCCCCCGGAGACCGCGTAGGCCTTGACCACGCCAGGTCTTGGTATCGGCCCAGCGCAGGAACCGAGTGGCAATTGCTGGTCAGCGACCTGTCCGGGATGCCGGCCGCGGCGCGCATTCTGGAGGAATTGCCCGAGGACACCGTGGCGATCCTGCTCATCGAAATCGCCGCTGACGAAGACCTCGGCTACCTTCCACAACGGTCCGGTGTCACCGTGATACCCCGCGTCGGCACGGGAAACGGCTACGCCCCAAGCACACTCGCGAGCTCGGTGCAGAACCTGGACCTGCCCACGGGCCGGGGCTACTGCTGGTTCGCCGGCGAGGCCGCAGAATCGCGCGCGGTCCGCAAGTATGTGCGCAGCCTGGGTTGGACCATCGACCAGTACGACATCACCGGGTACTGGCGCCGGGACTCGGAGGCCTGGGACGTCCGGTTCGCCCGGGCACAGCACGAGATCCTCCCTATCTACCAACGTGCGCTGGCCGAAGGCAAGGGCGACAAGCTGGCGTTCGAGGAGTTCGATGAGGCCTGTGAGCGGATCGGCCTGTAAGCCGACTCGGTGGCCGGTCACTCGTAGTTGATGTCGCCCGGATTGAAATTCCTTGTGGAGAAGTCGATCTGAGCGGCAGGATTGGCGATCGCCGTGGTTAGACCGGTGCCGAAGGGGCCAAGACTGTCGAACAGCGTCGCGGCGCCGACAGCCAGACCGGCGGCAGCGTGGTGGGAATCGGCCTGGATACCGACCCAGTCGTCGACGGGTAGTCGCGACAACGCCACCGTCAGGTCGCCGTTGATGTAGCCGACCCCCGCGGTGCCCAAATTGGTGACGAGGCTCGTCGCCTCCGCCACCATCGCCGCCCGCACGAAGGGCGAGTTGTCCTCACCGGCCACCACGGCGATGCCGTCGTTGAAGAACCGCTTCCGCGACGTGTTCTGGTGCTCGGCCGGCGAACGCGTCCAACCGGTCTCGTCGCTGCCCACGAACGGCTTGACGGATCCGTCCGGATCCGGATGCGCCGGGAACGTCGCGCCCGACTGCCACAGATCACCCGGTGGAGCCGAGGACGGCCGGTACTGGATCAGTGTCGCGCGAGCCACCACGCGCTCGTCCTGGATGACGTCGCATTCGGCGCTGCGCACCCTGCGGCCGTCGCGCACCACCCTGATCTCGAGCGTCGTCAGGGCATTGCGGGCCGCCCGAAACAGGTCGACCGTGAGCCGGGTGGGATGGAATTCGGTTGATCCGCATTCCTTTTCGAGACCACGGGCTACCAACCCGACGACCGCGGGCCCGTTGAGGTGGTCGGCACCCCAGTGGCTCTGCGCGTACCGGGTCGGCGTGAATCCCCCGCCGGCCGTCACGAAGTGCGCCGCTGCGGTGGGTTCGGTTGTCTGCTGCACGCTTTCAGTAGACCCCGCGGTCACCCGGGGGTCCGCACCGGGGTGTCGGGGTCAGCGATTCAGCTGCCAGATGCGGGTGGACAGCGCCGTCGCGAACACACACCACAGGGGGTAGGCCGCCAAGGCGGCTCCCGCCGGGGCGTTGACCTGCCCGGCGCGGCGAGCGAGGTCGGCACTGCTTACGGTCAGCCCGGCGGCGACGACGGCCGCCGGACCCAGCATGCGCCGGTTGAAGAAAACCCAGCTCCAGCCGGCGTTGAGCGCGAGGTTCAGCGCCAGCGCCCGGGTGTAGGCCCGCGCCCGGTCCGTCTCGCCGCGGTCGTTGAGCGTGTCGATCGTCGACGCCGACACCGCGGCGATGTCGGTGTACAGGACGTTCCAGGCGATGGGGAACGCGGCCCGGGGCGGCTGGAAGCCGGGCTTGCGCAGCCGCCGGTACCACTTCGAGTCGACCGCCGATCGGGTGGCCAGCCCACCGGCGGCGGCGGTGGCGAACGCGGCGCCTGCGGTTTTCGCGAGGGTCGACGGGCGCATTCTGATCCTCTCTGCGCGCGGCACCGGCGCCACTCGCATCACGATCAGTACCCCGATGCCGCCGCCGTGAATCGGCTAATCGCGCGACATCAGGCGGTAGCCGCCGTAGAGCACCGCGGCCACCGCCAGGTTGACGAAGTAGGCGATGTCGGCGCCGTGCCAGGCCATGGCGACCGGACCCTGGATCAGCGACGTGTTCATGAACGGGATGGCCGCGAGGTAGGAGACGACGAAGACGACGAGCGCGACCACCGCGTCACGCCGGCCGGTCACCTCGGCGGCCGGGTCCACCGTCGGGCGTCCCTCGGCGCGCCGCCACCAGTCGACGACGACCACGGCGACGAACGCGGGGATCCAGTAGCTGACCAGCAGCAGCACATCGGTGAAGCGCGTCGCGGTGTCCGCCGCGTGCAGCCACAGGATGAGCGCGAACGCCAGCACGGTGACGATCACCGCCGACACCGGGCGGCGCACCCTGACTCCGAGGGTCTGCAGCGCCAGCGAGCCGCTGTAGTCGTTCATCACCCCGGAACCGATGGAGGCGACGGCGATCACCAGCAGCGCCAGGCCGCCCAGCAGTCCTCCGCCCATCACCGACCGGACGCCCTCGACCGTGTGCTCACCGACGACGCCCGCCGCGGCGATACCCACCCCCTGGACGAAGACGTAGCCGAGCGCGAGACCTGCGGTGCTGAAGCCGAACACGCGCACCGGTGACACGTCGGCGGGCAGGTAGCGGCTGAAGTCGGCGGCGTAGGTGGCCCAGGAGATGGCCAGGCTGAAGGCGATCGTGACCTCGAGGACGAAGGCGCCCACCAGGTCCGGCCCGGAAACCGCGGCGGGCACCACGATCTCGTGGCCGGCGACGAGCTTGGCGGTGAACACCAGGAATGTGACGAACAGGACCACCGTCAGCACCGCCTGCAGGCGGTGGATCAACTCGTAGCCGAAGAATCCGACCACGCCCTGCACCCCGAGCACGATCAACACCGCGACCCAGAACGGGATGCCGAGCAGCACCGACAGCGCCTCGCCACCGAACAAGCCGACCAGCGCGTCCCACGCGATCGACGAAAGCCATTGCAGCGCAGCAGGAACGACGACGGTACCGCCGAAGGCCATGCGTGCGTTCGGCAGCTGGCCAGTGCCCGTGCGCGGCCCCCACGTCGACAGGTAACCCACCACGAGTGAGCCGAGCACGGTACCGATCACCATCGCCAACAGGCCCAGCCAGAAGCCGAGACCCAACACGATCGCCAACGTGCCGGTGAACACGCCCGACATGTTCACCTGCGGGGCGAACCACACCGTGAACAGCCGACCGGGACTGCCGTAACGGTGGTCACCGGAGATCGGCGCGATGCCGTGCGTCTCGACCGACAGGTCGCCCACGCCGGACGGCTGGTGTCCGCTGAACACCTCCCCGGTCAGCGCGCCGGTCGTCGACCCAGGCGAGGTTTGTGGCATGACCTATTCGACCATGCCCGGTTTCGGCTCGACCAGGCCGGCCGCGCTGACGATGATTCATCGAGTGACCGCCACCAACCTCGCCACCCACACCCCCGACGGACGGCCGCGAGCACGCGGCGCGGGCATCGGGTTCTCCGGGCAACCCGGACCGCTCAACGCGCTGACCGACGTCGCCCGCGTGCAGATCGGGGTGACGACGTTGATCGACGGCGACGGGCCGCTGATCGTCGGGCAGGGGCCGATCCGGACCGGTGTGACCGCGATCCTGCCGCGGGGACGGTCCGGTGTCGGACAACCTTGCGCCGCGGGCTGGTATTCGCTCAACGGCAACGGTGAGATGACCGGCACCACCTGGATCGACGAGGTGGGGTCGTTCAACCTGCCTGTGGTGCTGTCGAATACGCACGCCGTCGGCGCCTGCCACACCGGCGTGGTGCGGTGGGCCAATCGAGTCGCGCCGCGGCTGGCCCGTCAGTGGCTGCTGCCGGTGTGCGCCGAGACGTGGGACGGCTACCTCAACGACATCAACGGCGGGCATGTCCGTCCCGAGCACGTCGAGGCCGCACTCGACGCCGCCACCGCAGGGCCCGTCGCCGAAGGCTCGGTCGGCGGCGGCACCGGCATGAATTGTTACGAGTTCAAGGGCGGCAACGGCACCGCCTCGCGGCTGGTTCCCTACGGGCGGCGCACGTACACCGTCGCCGCGTTCGTCCAGGCCAACTTCGGTTCCCGCGCGGAGCTGACCATTGCGGGCAGCCACATCGGCCCGCAGCTGATGGACGACAACCCGCTCGACGGTGACTGGTTCGCCCGCGATCTCGCGGCCGCACCCCCACCCGGCGCCGGATCCGTCATCGCGGTCGTGGCCACGGACGCACCGCTGCTGCCCGGGCAGTGCAAGGCCCTCGCACGCAGGGTTCCGCTGGGGTTGGCCAGGACCGGCACCACCGGAAGCCACTTCTCCGGCGACATCTTCCTGGCCTTCTCCACCGCGGAGGTCCCCGATCTGGCGAGCACATTCCCGCTCGGGCCGGTCGGTGACGACGAGCTCGGGTCGATCACGTTCCTGCCGTGGGGCCGGATGGACGACCTGTACGCCGCTGTGGTGCAGTGCGTCGAGGAGGCGGTCCTCAACGCGCTGGTGGTCAACACCGACATGGTGGGTCGCGACGGCCACCGCTCGCCGCGGCTGCCGCTCGACCGGTTGCCCGCACTGCTGAGCCGAAGGCCATAATCGGCAAGGCATGAAGATCGGCTAACGAACGGAGCGGACGTGCCCCAGACCAGCACCGGCATCCCCGGCGCTGCGGTCGACGCCCCGGTCAGGCGGCCGCGTCTGCTCATCGCGGGACTCAGCGTGGTCGTGCTCACCGTCGCCGTCCTGCAAGACCGCGGTGGTGCCGGTGCTCGGCGTGATCGCCGAACAGCTCGACGCCTCCATGGTGGCGGTCAGTTGGGCCGTCACCGCCAATCTGCTTGCCGCCGCGGCGGCGACACCGCTCATCGGCCGGATCGCCGACCTGTACCGCAAGAAGCGGGTGCTGCTGGGCGTGCTCGCGGTCGTGCTGGCCGGTTCGGTGCTGGCCGCGGCGACGTCGTCGCTGGCTCTGCTGATCGTCGCCCGGGTCCTGCAGGCCGCGTCGTTCGCGCTGTACCCGATCTGCATCGCGATTCTGCGCGAAGAACTACCCCCCGAGCGGATGGTGTCGGCGATGGCGGTGCTGTCCGGAACGCTCGGCTTCGGTGGCGGCACCGGGCTGGTCGTGGTGGGCCTGCTGATGAACGGCGACGCCGGCTATCACCGGGTGTTCTGGCTGACCACCGTGTTCACCCTGCTGGTCATCGCGATCGTCGTCACCCTGGTGCCCGACCGCAGACGCAGCGCGTCGGGATCCATCGACTGGCTCGGCGCGGCCGGTCTGGCGGTGGGGCTGACATCGGTGTTGCTGGCCATCACCCAGGCCGACAGCTGGGGCTGGGGCTCACCGCGCACGGTCGGCAGCGCGGGCGGTGGGGTGGCCGTACTGATCGCGTGGTGGTTCTGGGAGCGTCGGGCCGCGCGCCCGCTGGTGTCGACGCGGATGCTGGCGCGGCGGTCCATGCTGTTCACCAACCTCGCGACGGTGTTCGTCGGGATGGGGCTGTATTTCGCTTTCCTGGGGCTCACGCAGTTCGTCCAGATCGACCGTGACACCGCCGGTTACGGCTTCGGCGCGACCGTG
Organism: Mycolicibacterium austroafricanum; assembly: GCF_000612725.1. GTDB lineage: Bacteria > Actinomycetota > Actinomycetes > Mycobacteriales > Mycobacteriaceae > Mycobacterium > Mycobacterium austroafricanum. Next base: position 393,614 of record NZ_HG964456.1, on the reverse strand, counting down.
CTCGAGGCGAGCGTGGTGTATCTGCTCCCCGGTGCGTTGGCGGGGTTTCTGATCGCGCTGGTCAGCGGACGGTTCATCGACCGGTTCGGGGCCAGGCCGGTGCTGGTGGTCGCGGCACTGGCGGGGATCGCCGGCTTCCTGTTCATCGCGTTCGCGCATTCGGCGCCGTGGCAGGTCGTCACGGCCAGCATCCTGGCCAACGCCTACATCAGCCTCGGCTACGGTGCGTTACCCGCGCTGGTGGTCGGCGACAGCGAGCCGGGCGAGACCGGCGTGGCCACGAGCATGAACGCGATCGCCCGCACCGTCGGGAGTTCGACCGCGGCCGCGGTGGTCGCCGTGCTGATCGGTCGGACCACCGCGGCGGGCGCGCCGAGCGAAAGCAGCTTCACGGCGATCTTCCTGGGCGGAGCGGTGACGGCGTTCCTGGCGATGGCGCTCATCGCCGTGTCCCATCCACGCTCGGCGAAATCCGCGGAAGCGCGGCTCGAATCCCAGGCGATGAACCACGAGTGGGGCTGACGGGCGACGATCAAGCGGCGAGGTACGAGCCGCGTTGAGGAGCCCGTCCAGATCGCCCTGACGGCGTCAGCGCAGCTCGGCGAGGTTGCACACCGAGCGGTAGACATCGCCTTTGATGACCTTGGCGACGACGTGCCCGACCGGGGTGGACAGCAGCCCGCCGAACAGGTCGGCGCACACGCTGAACGACGAACCGCCGCTTTCCGCGGGTTCGACCCGAAGTGACAGTGCGATGCAGACGCCGCCCCGGCCGGTGCCGACCAGCTCGATCTCCTTGGGCTCGTCGTAGCGGGTGACCCGCCAGTGGATGACGTTGCGGAAGCCCTTGACCTTGATCAGCGACGCCACCTGAGTGTCGACGTCGATCTCCGAGGGCACTGCGCTCTTCCATCCGCCGAAGATCGTCAACCACTCGTCGAAACGCTTGAGGTCGGACGCCAGCACCCAGGCGCGTTCGGGAGTCAGATCGGACGTCACGGAAACATCGACTGTCGCCATGAGTGTTCGACTACCCCGCTGGATCGTGGCGGTAAACGGTGCCGAACCGTGACGTTGAGCTGCGAGACTCAACTCGACGACGACAGCGCTGCCGGCCAGGCTTGGTCACGCATCACACGATCGCGGCTCCGCACGCGGATTCTCTCGCCTGAAGGCGGGTCAAACGAAGGATTCCATTGTGGAAATGTAAATTCGTTGCGGAATCGCTTGCGAAGGTCCGTTCTATCCGCGAAGGTTTATCCACGGCCACGACGGCTGTACCAGAGGAGGACCTGCACTGACCGGCACACATACCGCTGCTGAACAGGCGGAGGGCGCACAGGGATCGGCGGCTGCTCGCACCAAGGGCGGTCCGGTGATCGAGATCGACCATGTCACGAAGAGCTTCGGCGACTACGTCGCCGTCGCCGACGCCGACTTCTCCATCGCGTCGGGAGAGTTCTTCTCCATGCTCGGCCCGTCCGGATGCGGAAAGACGACCACGCTGCGGATGATCGCGGGTTTCGAGACCCCCACCGAAGGGGCGATCCGCCTCGAGGGTGCGGATGTCTCGAGGACCCCGCCGAACAAGCGCAACGTCAACACGGTGTTCCAGCACTACGCACTGTTCCCGCACATGACGGTCTGGGACAACGTCGCCTACGGGCCGCGCAGCAAGAAGCTGGGCAAAGGCGAGATCCGCAAGCGTGTCGACGAACTGCTGGAAATCGTGCGGCTGACGGACTTCGCCGAACGCAAACCCGCGCAGCTGTCCGGCGGCCAGCAGCAGCGGGTGGCGCTGGCTCGTGCGCTGGTCAACTACCCGAGCGCGCTGCTGCTCGACGAGCCGCTGGGCGCGCTGGACCTCAAGCTGCGCCACGTCATGCAGTTCGAGCTCAAGCGCATCCAGCGCGAGGTCGGGATCACGTTCATCTACGTGACCCACGATCAGGAGGAAGCGCTGACGATGAGTGACCGCATCGCGGTCATGAATGCGGGCAATGTCGAGCAGATCGGCACGCCGACCGAGATCTACGACCGGCCGGCCACCGTGTTCGTCGCCAGCTTCATCGGGCAGGCCAACCTGTGGGCCGGCCGCCAGACCGGCCGCGCCAATCGCGACTTCGTCGAGGTCGACGTGCTCGGTTCGACACTGAAGGCACGTCCGGGCGAGACCACGATCGAACCGGGCGGGCACGCCACGTTGATGGTGCGACCGGAACGGATCCGGGTCTCGATGGACGCCCCCACCGGGGACGTCGCCGCCGTGCGCGCCACGGTCTCCGACCTGACCTTCCAGGGTCCGGTGGTGCGGTTGTCACTGGCCGCCCCGGACGACTCCACCGTCATCGCCCACGTCGGCCCCGAACAGGATCTGCCGCTGCTGCGGCCCGGCGACGAGGTGTTCGTCAGCTGGGCCCCCGAGGCGTCGCTGGTGTTGCCCGGCGCCGACATACCCACCACGGAGGATCTCGAGGAGATGCTCGACGATTCCTGAGTCATCCCCCGATCTGCCGACCCCATCCACCTCCCAGGAGCCGACGAAAGGCACCACGCCATGTCCCGTGAGATCGACCCGCAACTGTTGGCCCGACTGAACGCGCGCCGGACCTCCCGCCGCCGGTTCATCGGTGGCGGCGCCGCAGCCGCCGCGGGCCTGGCCCTCGGTTCGTCGTTCCTGGCGGCGTGCGGGTCCGACAGTGGAACGTCGAGCACCACCTCGGAGGCCAGTGGCCCCGCCAGCGGCACCCTGCGCATCTCGAACTGGCCGTTGTACATGGCCGACGGTTTCGTCGCCGCATTCCAGACCGCCTCCGGCATCACCGTCGACTACAAAGAGGACTTCAACGACAACGAGCAGTGGTTCGCCAAGGTCAAGGAGCCGTTGTCGCGCAAGCAGGACATCGGCGCCGACCTGGCCGTTCCGACGTCGTTCCTCGCGGTGCGGCTGCATCAGCTCGGCTGGCTCAACGACATCAGCGACGAAGGTGTGCCGAACAAGAAGAACATCCGTCCGGACCTGCTCGAGGCCAGCGTCGACCCGGGCCGCAAGTTCAGCGCCCCGTACATGTCGGGCCTGGTCGGCCTTGCCTACAACCGCGCCGCCACCGGCCGCGACATCAAGACGATCGACGACCTGTGGGATCCGGCGTTCAAGGGCCGGGTCAGCCTGTTCTCCGACGCCCAGGACGGCCTCGGCATGATCATGCTCTCGCAGGGCAACTCGCCGGAGAACCCCTCCATGGAGTCGGTCCAGAAGGCGGTCGATCTGGTCCGTGAGCAGAACGACAAGGGCCAGATCCGCAGGTTCACCGGCAACGACTACGCGGACGACCTTGCTGCGGGCAACGTCGCCGTGGCACAGGCGTATTCGGGTGACGTGGTCCAGCTTCAGGCGGACAACCCCGATCTGCAGTTCATCGTTCCGGAGTCCGGTGCGACGACATTCGTCGACACGATGGTGATCCCGTACACGACGCAGAACCAGAAGGCCGCCGAGGCGTGGATCAACTACGTATACGACAGGGCCAATTACGCGAAGCTGGTGTCGTACGTCCAGTACGTTCCGGTGCTGTCGGACATGACCGAGGAACTGGAGAAGATCGATCCGGCCGCTGCGGCCAACCCACTGATCAACCCGCCCGCCGACGTCCTGGCGAAGTCCAAGGGCTGGGCCGCACTCACCGACGAGCAGACGCAGGAGTACAACACCGCGTACGCCGCCGTCACCGGCGGCTGACGCGATGGCAGGTGTCGCCACCAGCAGTCGTCAGCGGAGCAAGGTCGCTCCGTATCTGATGATCCTGCCGGCGCTCGCGTATCTCGCGATCTTCTTCGTGGTGCCGTTCTACTCGCTGGCGCGCACGTCGCTGTCGGAGACCGCAGGTTCGGTGTTCATGCCGACGTTGACGTTCGCGTGGGACTTCGGCAACTACACCGAAGCGTTCACCCTCTACCGCGAGCAGATCTTCCGGTCGTTCGGCTACGCGTTCGCCGCCACGGTGCTGTGCCTACTGCTGGCGTTTCCGCTGGCCTACGTCATCGCGTTCAAGGCAGGCCGGTTCAAGAACCTGATCCTCGGCCTGGTGATCCTGCCGTTCTTCGTCACGTTCCTGATCCGCACCATCGCGTGGAAGACGATCCTGGCCGACGAGGGCTGGGTGGTCAGCGCGCTGGGCACCATCGGACTGCTCCCCGAGGAGGGACGGCTGCTGTCCACCAGTTGGGCGGTGATCGGTGGCCTGACCTACAACTGGATCATTTTCATGATCCTGCCGCTGTACGTCAGCCTGGAGAAGATCGACCCGCGCCTGATCGAGGCGTCCAAGGATCTGTACTCGTCGACGCCCCGGGCGTTCGGCAAGGTGATCCTGCCGCTGTCGATGCCCGGCGTGCTCGCCGGCAGCATGCTGGTGTTCATCCCGGCGGTCGGCGATTTCATCAACGCCGACTACCTGGGTAGTACGCAGACCACGATGATCGGCAACGTCATCCAGAAGCAGTTCCTCGTCGTCAAGGACTACCCGGCCGCGGCGGCACTGAGCCTGGGCTTGATGTTGCTGATCCTGATCGGGGTGTTGCTGTACACGCGGGCGCTCGGCACGGAGGACTTGGTATGACCACCCAGGCCGGGGCCGCGATCGCCACCGCCGCCCAACACGATCCCAAGCCCAAAAAGGTACGCGGCCGCACCAATTGGGGCGACCTGGCGCTGAAGATGGTCGCCGGGCTGGTGCTGCTCTACCTGTTCCTGCCGATCTTCGTCATCGTGCTGTTCTCCTTCAACAAACCCGCGGGCAAGTTCAACTACACCTGGCAGGGCTTCACGCTGGAGAACTGGCTCGACCCGTTCAAGTACCCGCCGCTGACCGAGGCGCTAAAGCTCAGCCTCAACGTGGCCGCGGTGTCGACGGCGGTCGCGTTGGTGCTGGGCACCCTGGTGGCGATCGCGCTGGTGCGTCAGCGCTGGCGTGGGCAGCGCGCGGTCGACACCTTCCTGGTGATTCCGCTGACGGCGCCCGAGGTGGTGATGGGTGCGGCGCTGCTGACGCTCTTCCTTGACCTCAGCTGGCCCGCCGGTTATACGACGATCCTGTTGTCGCACATCGCTTTCGAGGTCAGCTTCATCGCGATGACGGTCCGCGCCCGGGTGCGCGGGTTCGACTGGACGCTGGAGGACGCGTCGCTGGATCTGGGCGCCGGCCCGGCCCGCACGTTCTTCAAGGTGACGCTGCCGCTGATCGTGCCCGGCATCGTGGCGGCGGCGATGCTGTCGTTCGCGCTGTCGCTGGACGACTTCATCATCACCTACTTCGTCAGCGGGGCGGAGGTCACGTATCCGCTCTACGTCAACGCGGCGGTGAAGGCCGCGGTGCCGCCACAGATCAACGTGCTGGCGACGGCGATCCTCGTGGTGAGCCTGGTCCTGTTGGCGGTAAGTACCCTCTACCGCCGCAAGAGGTTCGCGGGCTGACCGGTCGCGGTCAGGCGTCGAGCGTGACGGTCACGGTGACCCGGCCGCGCTCGTCCCGTTCCGCGACGGCGTGTCCGGTGCGGTCGGCACCGTCGAAGTTCATCAGCGTGATGGGTCCCCCGTCGCCGGTGAAGTTGCGCCACCACGTCTTCTTGTCCGGCGTCATCACCCGGATGGCGATGACCTCACCCGATTTCCGGTAACTCACCGGAGTCTGGAACGTCTGACCGGACCGTCTACCGGTGTACCGGATCACCACCGTGCTGCGGCGGATCAGCGGTCCGACGACGGGTGCGTCGATCAGACGTTCCGCGCCGGCGTTGAACATCCCCACCAGGGGCGTGTCGAAGATGCCTCTGCCCATGCCGTCCACGCTAACCGGGCTCAGCCCACTTCGAGGGGCACCGGGGCAGCGCGGGCGCCCGACCTGGCGGCGCCAACCCCCGCCGCCACCACGAACAGGATGCCGATCACCCCGGCGGCGCCGGGCGCCTGGTTCAGGATCAGGAATCCGAGAAGCATCGCGAAGGCGGGCTCCAGAGCCATCAGGGTGCCGAACGCCGCCGCGGTGAGCCGGCGCAGGGCCAGCAGCTCCAACGCGAACGGCACCACCGGGAGCAGGATCGCCAGACCGATGCCGATCAGCAGTATCTGCGGGGTCATCCTCTCGATGACCGCGGGGCCGACGGTCACGGTGGCCACCAGTCCCGCGACGGGCATCGACACCGCCAGCCCGTTGATCCCGGCGACCTCGTCGCCCACCTTCTGGGTGAGCAGGATGTAGCCCGCCCAGCAGGCCGCCGCGCACAGCGCGTACCCGACTCCGACCGGGTCCACCGCTGCGCTCCACGGCTGGGTCAGCGACAGCACGCCGACGGCGGCGAGGCCGGGCCATATCCACCGGCCCTGCCCGCGGCCGCGGGCCACCGCCACCCCGAGCGGGCCGAGGAACTCCAGCGCGCTCGCGGTGCCGAGCGGGATGCGGGCCAAGGCGGCCATGAACAGCAAGGTGATTGCGGCGGTGACCACACCGAGCAGCACACACATCAGAAAGCTGTTGCGGGTGAACGCTTTCCGGCGTGGGCGGACAATGACCAGGAACAGGATGCCCGCCCACGCCAATCGCAACCACGCGGCGCCTTCGACCCCGATGTCCTCGATCAACGTGACGGCGATCGCCAGCCCGAGCTGTACGCACACCATCGACCCCACAGCCATGAGGGCACCGGTGCGCGCCTGATCTGTCGCCATGACTGGCATTGAACGGCATTCAGACCGTTGCGGTCCACGTGATTTTCCAGGACATACCATTCATGAATCGCGGACAATCCGACGCCCGCTGCTCAGCCGCGGCGGACGCCATCCCCTGCAGCTTCCAGGGCATAACCGGCGGTCAGCCGATACACGGTGCGGTCGATCGCGGGCAGGATGTCGGTGATCGTGATCTCACCCGCGGCGAACCGCCCGAGCAGGCCGTAGATGACATTGGCGATGACGGTGTCCATGTCGGCGATGAACTCTTCGTCCACGCCCGCGAGCACGTCGAGGGCCGCGGGCACCACGACGTCGAGACCCCTTCGCAGCAGCCGCTTTCCGCTCGGGCCGGTGCGCGCGCGGAAGTAGGCGGCCAGCATCGCAGGATGACGCTCCCACGGCTCGAAGAGCACACGGAACAGCCTCATCAACGCGTCGTGCAGCGTCTCGCCGGGCTCGCGCCGCTGCTCGACCACCGCGGCGTACCGGTGGGTGTCGGTCCAGGCCTCGAGCGCGGCGAGAATCAGCTCGTCGCGATTCGAGTACCGCTTGTAGATGGTGGTCAGCGAGGTGCGGGAACGGCGGGCGACCTCGCGCAGCTGTACCGCGTCGTAGCCCTCGTTCTCCAAGAGGTCGACGACCACGGTCAGGATCGGATCCTCTGCACCCATTTCTCGAATGTCCTTGCCGCTCGTGAGTAACGCCGTTACTGTACCGGAGTAACGCAGTTACTCAGACAGTGAGGTTTCATGGGTTCTCTCGACGGCAGGGTCGCGTTCATCACCGGGGTCGCGCGCGGACAGGGCCGCAGTCACGCGGTGCGCCTGGCCGCCGACGGCGCCGACATCATCGGTGTCGACATCTGTTCCGACATCGCATCGAACGGCTATCCGATGGCCACGCCCGCGGAGCTGGAGGAGACCGTCGCCCTGGTGGAGGCACAGGGCGCCAAGATGCTCGGTTCGGTCGCCGACGTGCGTGACTTCTCGGCGGTCAAGGGTGCACTCGACGCCGGGGTCGAGCACTTCGGCCGCCTCGACATCGTGTGCGCGAACGCCGGGATCGCCGCGATGTCGTTCCGCGAGCTCACCGACGCCGAGGACCTCGAGATGTGGACCGACGTGCTCGACGTGAACCTCGTCGGGACGTTCCACACCGCCAAGGCCGCGATCCCCCACCTGATCGCCGGCGGGCGGGGTGGGTCGATGGTATTCACCAGCTCGACGGCCGGCCTGCGCGGCTTCGGCGGCATGCAGGGCGGGGGGCTGGGCTACGCCGCCTCCAAGCACGGCATTGTCGGGCTGATGCGGGCCCTGGCCAATGCGCTTGCCCCGCACAGTATCCGGGTCAACACCGTGCATCCCACCGCGGTCAACACGATGATGGCCGTCAATCCCGCCATGACCGAGTTCCTCGAGCACTATCCCGACGGTGGTCCACACCTGCAGAACCCGATGCCGGTCGACCTGCTGGAACCCGAGGACATCAGCGCCGCGGTCGCCTACCTGGTCTCCGACGCCGCCAGATACGTCACCGGGGTCACGTTCCCGGTCGACGCCGGCTTCTGCAACAAGCTATGAGCGCCGGGCGCGTCGCGGGCAAGCGGGTACTGATCACCGGCGCCGCCCGCGGGATGGGCCGCAGTCACGCCGTCCGCTTGGCCGGGGAAGGCGCCGACCTGATCCTCGTCGACATCTGCGAGTCGTTGCCCGAGATCGAGTACCCGCTCGCCTCCCCCGACGATCTGGCCGAAACCGCAAGGCTGGTCGAAGATATCGGCAGGCGAGCGGTGACGCACGTCGTCGACGTGCGCGACGGCGCCGCGCTGGCGACCGCCGTCGACGACGGTGTCGCCCGGCTGGGCGGCCTGGACGCCGCGGTGGCCAACGCCGGAGTGCTGACCGCGGGAACCTGGGACACCACCACCGCCGAACAGTGGCGAACGGTCGTCGACGTCAACCTGATCGGGACCTGGAACACCTGCGCCGCGGCGCTGCCGCACCTGGTCGACCGCGGCGGCAGCCTGGTCAACATCAGCTCGGCGGCCGGGATCAAGGGCACGCCGCTGCACACGCCCTACACGGCGTCCAAACACGGCGTGGTCGGCATGAGCAAGGCGCTGGCCAATGAGGTTGCCGCCCAGAGCGTGCGGGTCAACACCGTGCATCCGACCGGGGTGGAAACCGGGATGCGCCCGGAATCGCTGCGCGATCTGATCGCACAACAGCGGCCCGACCTCGGACCGCTGTTCCTCAACGCGATGCCGATCCAGATGGCCGAGGCCGTCGACGTCAGCAACGCGGTGCTGTTCCTGGTCTCCGACGAGTCCCGCTACGTGACGGGTCTGGAGTTCAAGGTCGACGCCGGCGTCACCCTGCGGTGAGCGGTTACGAAAGGGCGATGCCATGACCTCCACTGCCCGCGCCGAGGCGGCGTTCACCGACATCATGACCTTTCCACCACCCGAGGTGACCAGCCCCGCCGCGGCACACATACTCGCCTTCGTCTTCGCCGACGTGTGGCAACGCCCCGGGCTGAGCCGCCGGGACCGGCACTTCGTCACGCTCCCCTGTGTCGCCGCCGCCGATGCAGAAGGACCGTTGCGCGACCACGTCTACGCCGCGCTCAACAGCGGGGAGGTGACGATCACCGAGATGCGGGAAGCAGTACTGCATTTCGCGGTCTACGGCGGATGGCCCAAGGCGTCCCGGTTCAACATGATCGTCGCCGAACAGTGGCACCGCATCCACGGCGAGCGCGGTGTGGAGGTACCTCCGCCGCCTCCGCTGCTTCCGCTGACCACACCGAGCGATCCCGAAGCCCGGCTGGCCGCCGGGGAGCAGTCGTTCAAGGACGTCAACTGCCTGCCCTTCGCGCCGGCCCGGGACGACCCCTTCCACGGCGCGGGCATCCTGAACTTCGTCTTCGGTGAGATGTGGTTGCGTCCCGGGCTTGGTATGCGGGAACGACGGCTGATCACCGTGGCCTGCGTGGCCTTCCAGGACGCGCCATACCCGATCATCAGCCACGTCTACGCCGCGCTGAAGAGCCGTGATCTGTCGTTCACCGAAATGGACGAGCTGACACTGCATTTCGCTGCCTACTACGGCTGGCCGAAAGCTGCCCACCTGAGTCAGGTGGCGGCAGAGCAGAAGGCGCGCGTGACCGAGGAGTGGGCCGCCGAGGGCCACGGTCAGTCGGCCTGAGCCAGCACCGCCTCGATGCGGTCCTCCCGCGGCATCACGGGGCCGTCCGCGGGCTTGTCGTCGATGCCCATTTCCGTGAGACCGATCGCGGTGAGCATCGCGGTCCCGTAGGCGGCCAGCACCAGCTTCTTGTCGTCGCTGTGACCCGAGTCCACGAGCATCGCGCCGATCAGACAGATGACCGCCATCTTGTAGGCGTTGAACGCGCGGTACCAGGAGCGGTTCGCCACCGTGATGCCGCTGACGGCCTCATAGTGCGCGACCAGGTCGTCGACGCCGAGCGCACCCGGGTGGCTGGTGATCCCGACCGGCTGCATCCACAGCAGCTCCAGCCAGCCGATATCGGTCAGTGGATCGCCGATCGTGGTCATCTCCCAGTCGAAGACCGCGCTGACGGCGCCGCCTGCGAACGCGAAGTTGCCGGGCTTGGCATCCCCGTGCACCAGCGTGACCGTCGGGCAGCCGGCCGGCATACTGTCGCGCAACGCCGCGTGCAGACGTTCCAGCGCGGGGAGGGGGCCGCGCTGGACCCGCGCCATCTCGCCGGCCCAATGGTCGAGTTCCCGGACCAGGTGGGTGGGGCCGTCGTCGAGCGCCTTCAAGCCCGTGGTGTCGAGGTCCACCGAGTGGATCGCAGCGATTTGTTCGGCAAGGCTCCTGCACATTTCGGCGACGGTGTCGTCGGAAACGCCTGCAGGCGCGTCCATCTCATAGACCACCCCGTCGACGCGCTCCATCACCAGGAACGGACGGCCCAGCACGTCTCCGGTGTGTTCCCACCACAACGCCCTCGGCGCCCGTACCGTGGTGGGCTCCAGGGCGCGCAGGATGGTGAACTGCCGTCCGAGGTCGTAGGGCTCCAGCAGCGCCGGCGGCTTCGGGCGCATCCGAACCACCACATCCCGGCAACTGTCATGGCCGCCACGAGATGTGACCACCGTCAGGACCATCATCTCGGCCGAATGACCGAAGGTGACCCGGTCCAGCCCCTCGACCCGGACGTCGTCGGCGTCGGGAATCTGCTTGCGCAGCCAACCGGTGAGCCGGTCGGCGATGTCTTCGGTGGTCACGACTGCAGCCGATCGACGGGCGTCTTGTCCTGGGTGAACGACGTCATGTCCATGGCCGGCCAGTTCGGGTAGCGCCGGTACCCCGCCCCGCCCATGAGCAGTTCGAAGACACCCCAGCCGGTTCGACCGTCGAAATCGAAGCGCATCAGCTGGTCCAACGCCATCGACTTGTCCTCGGTCTCGGCGAGTTGACCGGCGTCGTCACTGTCCCAACGGAAGTGGATGAAGTAGCCGCCGTCGCCGAGATCCTGGTAGCGGCAGTGCGACATCGGAAGGCCGTAGTAGGCGTTGACGTGCCGGTGCGGACTGTCCGCGGTGACCCGGTAGGTCTGGCCGTCCTCGTCGGTGAACACCAGCACCGCCCCGGCCGGACGCTTGCGGCCGGCGTCGAACGTGACGTCGTGGTCGATCTTGACGAACCGCTTCGACAGCGTGCCGTCGGTGCGGGTGATGCCACCGTCGACGTAATGGACGGTGCCATCGGATGATTCGATGACCCAGGCCTCGATGGCCTGGTCCTCGAAGCCCGCGTCCAGCCACAGCCAGAAATCGATCTTGTCCGACACCCGGACGCCGAAGGTCCTGTCCCGCCCGCCGTGGAAGCCGTCGACGCTGGTGCGTTCACCGTCGATCTTGACCCATCCGGTCCAGCGGCCCGGCTCCTTCATGTGGTACATGTCGGCCAGAACTCGTCCGTCGTTGTCGCGCACCTTCATCGGCAGCAGTTCCCACATCGGTGCGGTCGGCTCGTAGTAGAGCTCCCATTCGATCCCGGAGTCGTTGGGCGCGACGTCGAGTCGCCATTTCTTCAGCGGTTCCACGCAGGTCCAGCGCATCGGGCCGGCGGCGAGATCGTCACGATCGCCACCGGTCACCGGACGGCCCGCAAGAAGATCCCAGTGCCGGCCGTCGGCGAGGCTGACCTTGACATAGCCCAGCCCGGTGGCGGTGTTCGGGTTGTTGCCGTAGCCGCTGGCCAGCAGCATCGTGCCGTCGGGCGACGCGGCGAAGAAGTAGCAGCGGTCCGACCACGTCGGATCGGGGTCGTGCACCTGATCGAATGTCGTGGGCAGCTGATGGGTGAACGACTCGTCGGCGGCGGAGTACCCCATGATCGTGACGTTATCGGACAGTTTTCAGATTTTGTCTGTTATCGGGGCAATCCGCAGGATATGTCCGAGTCAGCGGATCAACGCGCGCAACAGGTATCGATCCACGAAGCGCCGCTTGGCGGCCGGCGAACGGTGCCGCCAGGTGGGCGTCAACAGGAACGACGACGTCGCCGACATCCACTGCACCGTCTCGTTCAGGTCGAGGTCGGGATAGATCTGCCCCTCGTCCTTCCACGCCTTGAACAGCGGCTTGAGATTTCCCGCCACGATCTCGGTGACGGACTGCGCCCCCGCCTCCAGAACCGTTGCCAGACCGGTACTTTCGCCGGCATACAGCGCGAGGTTGACCGGGTCCCCGCTGTCCACGGAAGCGGCGGGCAGAAGTACGAGTTCGCGGATGCTGGCCGCCGCGTCCTGTGGCCGTCGCAGCTCGCGGATCCAGCGGGTGCATGCCCTGTCGACCCGCCGCAGGACCAGGCCGAGCAGCAGATCGTCCCGGCTCGGGTAGTAGCGGTAGACCGTCGACCGCACCACGTTCGCCGCGTCGGCGACCTCGGACATCCGGATCTGGGTGTCGCCGCGCCGCGCCACGCATCGCTCGGCCGCATCCAGCAGTCGGTCCCGGGCTTCCTCGTCGTTGAGCAGCGCCCGGTCGTCGCCCCAGTTCCGCCGCGCCCGTGAAGTCGGCATGTAGCCGATGGTGCCACGCGCGGCGCCCCCGGGGCCCCTAGATCTCGCGCAGCGGCTCCCACTCCTTCGACACCGACGAACTCCACCGGGGGGTGCGGCGCTCGAGAAACGCCGCGACACCCTCCCGGGCGTCCGCACCGCCCATCACGCGGTGGTGCGCCGCGGTCTCCAGCGTCGCCACCTGGCGGGGGCCGTATCCCCTGGCCATGGTGTCCCAGAGCAGCCGCTTGCTCAGCGCCGCCGACATCGGTGCGACGTTGGTCGCGATGTCGCGCGCGATCACCATGGCTTCGTCGAGCACCCGCGCGGCGGGCACACAACGCGAGGCGACGCCCATCGCGGCCGCCTCCGCGCCGTCGAAGGTGCGGCCGGTCAGCAGCAGATCCGCGGCGACGGCGCCACCGACCAGGTGCGGCAGGGTCCAGTGCGACATGCAGTCCCCGATGACCCCGCGGCGCGCCTGAGCCACAGCGTATTTGGCATCGGCGGCCATGATGCGAATGTCGGACTGCAGCGCCAGGGTCAGTCCGATGCCGATCGCGTGTCCGTTGACGGCGGCTATCACGGGGGTCCGGAGTTCGAACGCGGCGGGGTCGACGGGTGATGCGGTGAACGCGGCGGTGGTGGACGCGAACGGGTCTCCCTGCGCACCGAAATCGGCGCCGACGCAGAACGCGTCGCCCGCCCCGGTGAGCACGATGGCACGGACTCCGTCGTCCTCGTCACAGTCCCGGTAGGCGGCGCTGAGCAGCTCTCCCATCCGGGCGGTATAGGCGTTGCGCCGGTCCGGCCGGTCGAGGGTGAGTACCGCGACACCGTCGCCGACGGTGACGGTCAGGTCGGTCATGCGGCGAACTTACCGACCGCGCAGGCGTTCACTGGAGACAATCCGGGGATGGACACTCGGCGTCTCGAACTGTTACTGGCCCTGTCCCGGCTCGGCTCGATGCGCGCCGTGGCCGATGCGCACCACCTGACCACGTCGACGGTGTCCCAGCAGATCGCCGCGCTGGCCCGTGACACCGGGGCAGCGCTCATCGAGCCCGAGGGCCGCCGGGTGCGCTTGACCCCGGCAGGCAAGAGGCTGGCCGATCACGCCGTCACGATTCTTGCGGCCGTCGACAGGGCCCGGCTCGACCTGGATCCCGACGCGGAGCCCGCGGGCACGGTCCGGGTCGGCGGCTTCGCCACCGGCATCCGGGTGTCACTGCTGCCCATCGTCGCCGACCTGGCGGTGCGCTACCCCGAGGTCGACGTCGTGATCAGCGAGTACGAACCGTTGGAGGCGTTCAAGTTGCTCACCGCCGACGACCTCGACCTCGCGCTGACCTACGACTACAACCTGGCACCGGCGTCGCCGGGCGCCGACCTGGACGCGGTACCGCTGTGGTCGATCGGGTGGGGCCTCGGAGTGCCCTCGGGCACCGCGGCCGACAGGGGGCTCATGACGTTCGCGGACTCCACCTGGATCGTCAACTCCCGCAACACCGCTGACGAGACCGCGGTGCGCACGCTGGCGTCGCTGGCGGGTTTCACCCCGACGATCGCGCACCAGATCGACAGCCTCGACCTGGTCGAGGACCTCATCGTGGCCGGCTTCGGAGTGGGTCTGCTACCCCTGGGCAGGCCGACCAGCCCGGGGGTCACCGTCCTGCCGCTGCAGAATCCCGACGTCACGCTGACGGCGTATGCCGTGACGCGACGAGGTCGCTCAGCGTGGTCCCCGCTGCGCGCCATCCTCGACCGGATGCGCCCTCCTGCCGGGTTGCTTCAGCACCCTACCTGGCCCCGCCCCGAGGCCGCGGTCGCCAACCAGTCCGCTTGACGCCGCAAGAACGACGCGTCGACCAGCGCACCGTGCCCGGGCACGTAGACCGCGCTCTCACCTCCCGCAGCCAACACCCGCCGCAGAGTCCCAGGCCAGGCGTCGAGGTCGGACTGCGCGTCGATGCAGGGGTCACCGGACTCCTCGACCAGATCTCCGCAGAACACCACGGTGCGGGGACCACCCTCGACGACGACGATCAGGTCGTGCGCGGTGTGCCCGCGGCCCGGGTGGGCGATGGTCACGACGACGTCACCGAGCTCGACCACCCCGTCGCACACCGCACCGACCGGCGGTCTCAGCGCCGCCAGCGCGTCGTCGACCTCGCACGGGTCGGCACCGTGCCGTATCGCATCGGCGCGCAGCGACTCCCCGGCATCGGCCATGGTCGCGACGACCTCGGCCGAGCAGAACGTCTGCGCGCCGCCGAACGCCGAGTGCCCGAGAACGTGATCGAAGTGGTTGTGCGTCACCACGACATGACGGACCACACAATCGGTCAGCGCCGCCACATCGCGCACCACGGCGCGGGCCTCCGCCAGCGTGGTGCCGGTGTCGACGACCAGGGCCTCGCCGCCGGCGTGGACGACGCCCACGGTGACATCACAGAAGGGCAATCTGCAGCGCATCACCTGCGCGGTGATCCGTTCCCATTCCAGCGAAGGTCCAGCGGCCATAGCTCTGCGACGGTACTCCGGCAACGTGTGCAGAGAGGGTTTGCCGCTCGGGGCGCCGGGGAACACCGCCCGCATGTTGATCCGACGTGTTGCACGCCCGATGCTGTCCGCAGTGTTCATCTCGCGTGGGGTCGAGGCACTGCGTAGTCCGAAACCGGCCGCCGACGCCACCCGCCACACCCTGGAGGGTCTGAGCAAGTTGCCCGATCCCGTGGGCACCAACGTCCCGTCCAACGCCGAGACCGTGGCAAAGGTGGCCGCCGCGGTGCAGATCGGTGGCGGCCTGCTGCTGGCCACCGGCCGTCTGCCCCGGGTCGCCTCGGCAGCACTCGCACTGAGTGTGGTTCCGAGTTCGCTTGGCGGGCACGCATTCTGGAACGAAGCCGATCCACAGCGCAAGGCCGACGAGAGGCGCGCGTTCGTCACCGACATCAGCCTGATCGGCGGGTTGATCATCGCCGCGGTCGACACCGAGGGCAAACCCTCGCTCGGCTGGCGGGGGCGCCGCGCCGCGCACAAGGTCTCGGAAGCGGTCGCCGCGGCGCTGCCCGCCGGCGCGGCTGCCGGGGGTTCACTGGCCGACAGCGAGTTCGTCGAGAAGGTCGAACACGGCCTGCAGGTCGGCGCCGAACGCGGACGCGAGCTCGCCCACGTGGCCCGCGAACGCGGCGGCGAGCTGGCACATGTGGCCCGCGAACGCGCCCCTGTGCTGGCCGAGGCGGCGCGCGAACGCGCCGAGACCGCCCGCGAACGCGCCGCGGTGCTGGCCGAACTCGCCCGCGAACGCGGACCCGAGCTCGCCGAGGCGGCGCGGGAACGCGCCGAGGCCGCCCGCGAACGTGCGGCCATGCTGGCCGACACCGCGGGCACAGAGGTCAAGAAGCAGAAGCGCCGCCTGCGCTGACCCGGCGCCGGAGAGACGCCGCGGCCACCTCAGCCGCGGGGCGCGTAGCTGTAGTCGATGCGGTCCCCGTCGACCGCCGTGACGGTCAGGATGAACGCCGCACTCTCGGGTCCGTCGGTGACCGCGCAGTCGACGCTGTTCCCCGGACGTCCCTCCAGATCACCGGAGCAGGTCGCCGAATCGGGCCGCCTGCCCAGATGCCGTGCTAGCTCCTCCAGCAGCGAGCGCTCGACCTCCGCCTTCGTCAGCATCGGCACCAGGTCGAAATTCATCATCAGACCGTCCACGCCCGTCACCTCCGCGGTCCGCCGCAACGTCACGCCCCCGGCGGTGACGTCGCAGCGCGCCACCTCGCCCGGCCGACCGAGCAGACCGGCCTGGCAGGTCACCGTCGAGTCGGGCGGCCCGCCGTCCTCGGCCACCAGCCGGGCCACGGCGCGCTCGAGCTGCTCGACGGACAGAGCGGGCAACAACTCGTAATCGACCGTCTCCCCGTCCACACCGGTCACGGTGACGATCGGCTCGAAACTGTTGGTCGGACTCATGGTCACGTCACACCGCGCGGTCTGCCCCACCTCGCCGACGAGGGGATCCTTACAGGTCACCGACTGCGGACGTGCTCCCGCCTCGGCGAACCGCTCGGCGATGTCACGCTGCAGGTCTGCGGTGGAGACCGCGGGAACCCCATCCGCCGCGTCCGTGCCGCAGCCGACCATGGGAGCAACCGCCGCCACCACTCCGACGAGTGGACCGGCGAGTCGACCAAAGGCCTTCCGCATGCATGCTGTCCCGTCACAGGTGGGGAATTGGCAGGACCCTAGCAGACCCCGATCGGGGTGGTGGTTGACTGCCGGGGTGCCCCGCAACCACACCATCGCCCGCCGCCTGCACGACCGAATCGAGCCGGTCCACGCCGTCACCTACTTCGCACCGGAAGCCAGGGCCGCCCTGGACGACCTCGGTTACCGGGGTTTCTGGATGGGCTACGTCGCGGCCCGTTCGGCCCCGCTCGGCGCGGTGCCCGCCGAGGTCGTCACCGCCGCGTTCTACAACTTCGCACCCGAACGGGTGGCCAAGGCACTGCCCGCCGCCTGGGATGTCGCGCCACCGGCCGCTGCGCTGCGGGCCCGGCAGGAATCGGCGGTGGCGGCGCTGCGCCGCTGCGGGGTGACCGACGACGAGGCCGGCGCCGTGGCCGACCTCGGGGCGAAGGCACTCGCCGGCGCCGACGTCGGCGGGCGTCCGCTGTTCGCCGCCAATCGGGCCCTGGACTGGCCCGACGAGCCGCTGGCCCGGCTGTGGCACACCACCACCCTGCTGCGCGAACACCGCGGCGACGGGCATGTCGCGGTCCTGGTCGCCGAGGGCGTGTCCGGGCGGGAGTGCAACGTGCTGCACGCCGCCGCCGGCGGAGTCTCCGAAGAGATGATCAAACGCTCGCGCGACTACGACGATGCCCAGTGGGCACACCATCAGAGCGCGCTGCGGCGACGCGGACTGCTCGACGACCGCGGCGAGCTGACGGTGTCCGGGCGGGAACTCAAGCAACGCATCGAGGAACGCACCGATGCGGTGGCGCTTCCCGCCCTCGACGCGCTCGCCGACGACGAGGTCGAGGCGCTGTTCGCCGCGCTGACGCCGATCACCCGCAAGGTCGTCGCCGCCGGCGACATCCCGGCGGTGACACCGATGGGCCTCAACCGCGACTACCTGGACGACGAAGGCGTGCAGCCGGCCTGATCCGCGCTCAGCGCTCCGGCCTGATCCGCGCTCAGCGCTCCGGCCTGATCCGCGCTCAGCGCTCCGGCCTGATCCGCGCTCAGCGCGGGGCGTACATGATCAGGCCGACGCCCGCCAGGCACACCGCGGCGCCGGTGATGTCCCACCGGTCCGGCCGGAACCCGTCGGCGACGACGCCCCACAACAGAGAACCGGCGACGAACACTCCGCCGTAGGCGGCCAGCACCCGGCCGAAATGCGCGTCGGGCTGGAACGCCGCGACGAACCCGTACGCCCCGAGTGCGATCACCCCGGCCCCGACCCATGTGAGGCCACGATGTTCGCGGACGCCCTGCCAGACCAGCCAGGCGCCGCCGATCTCGAGGATCGCGGCCAGGACGAACAGCAATGCCGACTTGACGACCACACCCCTCAGCCTGCCATCAATGGTGCACGCTGGTGGCCGACGTGTGACAGGCGTCGGGGGGTGTGCCGACGACGTCCAGGGCCGGATTCCGGTCGAAGAACCCAAACGGCTTGAGCCAGAAGGACACAATGTCGACGGGCATCACCGGCCAGTCCTCCGGCCTGGTGATGTGGTGGATGCCGAACACGTACCACAGCACGACGTCGGTGTTCTCGATACCGCGGTCTGCCGCCGTCCACCGCGCCAGCCCGGTGTCCTGCGCCGACTGGTTGACGAATTCGCCTGCCGGCCAACGCTCGTCGGGCCGGTTCGGGGTGACCCACAGGGTGTGGCCGATCACACTGGCACGTTGCAGCACCGGCGATCCCGGATCGAACATCGGTGGGATCGCGCCCGTGGGCACCAGCTTGTACGCCGGATGCGCCCCGATGCCCGTCACGACGTTGGGGTTCACCACCTTCCATGCGCGCTGGGTGGCGAAGTTGACGTCCTGCCTGGCTTCCCCCTCAGTACGCAGTGGAGTGTTGCGCTGCACCAGCGACAGGCCGTGCGGGTTGTCGGGACCGACCGGTTCGGCGAAGGATTCGGTCATGTAGACGGTGTTGTCGCTGCCGTCGACGTCCATGTCCAGCCTGGCGACCAGGAAGTGTTGGTGGAAGGGCGCATAGGTGCGTTCGTCGACAATGGTGCCGTTGGGATTGTCCGCACCGGTCGGCAGCGGCGTGGTGACCATGATGCCGGTGGCACGCACCTCGCATTCGATGTTGCCGTCCTGATAGAGCCGCCAGTACACCAGGTACTCATAGTTGGCGACGGTCACATGGAACGACAGCGTCAGCCGCCGCATCCTTCGCACCTCGGCGCCGATCTCGTGGTCGACATGCTTCCACAGCACCGCGTTGTCTTCCTCGTGGATGCAGATCGCGTTGCGGATGGCGTACGGCTCGCCCTTGCTGTTGTGCAGCACCGCGTCGAGATAGCGGATCTCACCGAGGCAGTCACACCCGAGTTCCAGCGATGTGGTCATGAAACCCAGACCCCACTCGCCGATGTCGAAGGCGGTGCGGCGGTAGTGATCCGGCGACGGATCGCGATAGGGCACCACCATCTCCGCGAAGGACATCCGGTGCGCAATCGACCGCTGCCGTTCGCCGTCGCGGTAGCGCACGGTGTGCAGCGTCATCCCCTCGCGATGGTTGAACCCGACCCGAAGCGACCAGTTCTGCCACTGCACCAGGTTGCCGTCGAGGGTGAACGACGGGCCCTCTGGCTGTGTGACGTGCAGAGGCTTGAGGGGTTCACGGCGCATGGCCGACAGGATCCGTTCGGGGATGTGCCGTGGCACGTATTCACCCATCACCTCCGGCGGAGAGGCGCCCGCGCCGGTACCGTCTGGGGCGCCCGCGCCCGTGCCGAACGGGCCCTCGTCCTCCACCCTCAACAACTCCATGCTGTTGAGGTCGATCACGCAGTGCAGCCCGCTGAGCAGGCGGGCGTAGGGGTTGGCTCCCGGCGCGGCTTTGACCCAACTGTCCGACCACCCGATACGCCGGTCACGGAACTCCGGCGGCGCAACCGCGTCGCCGTAGGTCCAGGTGTCGAAGAAGACCAGATCGATGTCGGTGACGCCGCGGCCGCGCAGTGCGGCGATGACATCGGGATGCGTCCGCAGCAACTGATCGCATTCGGTGAACTCGTCGACGGTGAAGTTGGCCTGCACCCCCGGAATGTGCTCGAACTCCTCGACGCGGTCGCCGGTCAGCGACACCACGCACTTGTAGGTCGCGTTGGCGCCCCGATCGAAACAGACCACCGCGGCGCGCCGGTCCGGCCACGGCCCACCGTCGTCGAAGGCCGCCAACTCGGCCTTCGACGGTTCGATCAACTCGATCGACGCGAAGCGCCAGCCCGATCCCCCGCCGGGTTCAGCCTGCACCCCGTGATCGCGTCGCAGAATCGCAGCGGCCGCGGCGAACTCGTCGGCACGAAGCGGGTCGAGAGGATGGTCCACCGGCTCACGCAACCACATCGTCACCCTCGGCGCGCGGGGATTCGTCATGATCCCGTCCGACGACCCGTCTCACGCCAGCGAGAAGCCTTCCCAGGCCTGACGGCGGTGGGCATGCGGGTCGTACTCGAGGCGCGGATGACGGTCGAACACCATCACCGGGCGGTCCTCGGCGGAGTAGCGGGGCCAGTCGGCGCCGGGGACCCCGGTGCGACTGAACGAGCTCCACCGCCGCTGGACGTCCTTGCTGACCCGTCGCGCCGACCGCCAGTCGCCGGCCAGCGTGAGGAGCGCGCCCGGCATGGTGCGGTAGATGTCGAACACCGCCAGCAATTCGGTGGCGTGGGTGGCGCCCATTCCGCTCCAGTGCAGGGGCCGGGGGGCGTAGTCGTAGCGGTACACGAAGGTCGGCGCGTGTCGGCTGTGCGCCTCACCGATCTGCCAGGCGGCGGTGCTGAAGGTGAAATCCCCGCCGATCTGCACGCACGCGTCGGGTTTCGGGTAATCGGGGTAGGCGCTCATGATGCGGTTGCGCACCTCGGCGTCGGTGTCACCGAGCATGATCTCGATGGTCTGCTCGGTGGTCGGCAGCAGCGGCAGGAACCGGGTGAACAGCCGCCCCTCTTCGGCGTTGGTGCCGACGATGAGCGGGACGCGGTGAGCGGTGCCGTCGCGCATCGCCTCCACCGGGTCCTTCGGCAGGTATTCGGTGCCGTACGTGGGTCCTACCGGAAACGCGCCGGGCATGTCCTTGAATCCGTTGGCGACGAGGTCGTCGAGCGCGGCGATCAGCGCGTGCGGCGACGCGGACATCAGCGCGGCCGCGGCGTCACCGCCGTCGTTGGCCACCAGGTCGGCGAACCGGCTCGCGAACTTCGCCGCCATCTCCGTCGAGCGCACCATGCCGCTGGCCGGGCTCTCCGAAATAGCCTGCGCGAAAAGCCCTTTGGCCTGCGGTGTGGCCAGCAGCGTGGCGACCGCGTGGGCGCCCGCACTTTCCCCGAAGATCGTGACCTTGTCCGGATCCCCACCGAACGCCGCGACGTTGTCGCGCACCCAGCGCAATGCCATGACCAGATCCCGCAGGAACAGGTTGTCGTCGATCGGGTTCTCCGGGGTCGACAGCGACGACAGGTCCATGCAGCCCAGGGGCCCCAGGCGGTAGTTGACCGACACGTAGACGCACCCGCGGCGGGCGAGCGCGGCCCCGTCGTAGAGCGGGGTCGCCGAGCTGCCGAGGATGTATCCGCCGCCGTGGATGAAGAACATCACCGGCAGCGGCTCCCCCGCCGACGCCGCACCCTCCGGCGCGACGACGTTGAGCGTCAGACAATCCTCGCTGGTCGGCTGGTACTTGCGGACGCCGATCAGCGTGTAGCGACGGTGCTGGGGCGCGCAGGACAAGAACCCGTGGCAGTGGCGCACCCCGGACCACGGCTGCACCGGCTCCGGCGCCCGGTACCGCAACCGGCCCACCGGGGGCCGGGCGTACGGAATCGACCGCCAGCGGTGCACGCCATCGCGGGTGAAGCCCTCCACGGTGCCCGACGCGGTCCTGACCCGCACGGTGTGCTCATGCATTCACCGACGGTAGCGAACTCCCCCGCGGCCTGCCTCGCCACGTCTTGCGTGTCGGGTCGCTAGCCTGGCCGAATGCGGATAGCGGCCTTGATCGCGATGAGCGCCCTGGTGGCGGCCTGCTCCCAGTCGGTGGGCGGCGAGGCCGAATCCTCGCGGCCGTCCGCCGCCACGCCCCCGGTCACCACGTCGCCTGCGCCCACACCGCCTGTGTCGCAGCAGCCCACCGCAGCTCCGGCCCAGGGCGCGTCGATCGACGACGTCATCAGCTGGATCGGAGCAGGCACACCCACGGATCCGGCCGGCTACCACGTCGCATTCCGCGACGGTGTGACCACCCGGCTCGGTGAGGACATCGCGTTCACGGCCCCGTCGGGGGCGCCGCACTCCAGCACCCAGTGCATCACCTCCGGCGGTGCGTTGACCTGTCTGCTCGACCTCACCGCGCCGCCGCCTCGACCCGCGCAGGCCGAGGGCGCGTGGAAGCCGGGCTGGGTGGAGTTCACGGGCACCGGGCTGTCGGTCGGCTCGCTGCGCGGCGACCCCGGCCCGTTCCTCAACGGGGCGGGAGCCCAGCTGCCCCCCGGGCAGTCGTTGACGTTCGGCGACAACCGCTGCCGCGGCGACGCGACCGGCCTGCTCTGCGTCAACTATGCGCATCGGTCGGCGGTCCGTCTGGCCGCCGACGGCGTGGTGGCGTACGGCTGCCTGGCCGAGGTGACCCCGCCACCGGAGTCGGCGGCGGCGTACAGCTGCTGACCCGCACGTCATCCCGCGTTCTGACGCGCCTTCTCCCTGGCCCTGACCGGATAGGTCTGAGTCATGCCGATAGCCCCGATGATGACGACCACGGGGATGACCGCCTTGGTGACATGCACGGTCGACGGCGACGTCGCGGCCAGGAAGCCCAGCACCGCGATCAGGGCGAAGACCAACGCCCACATCAGCGTCAGCACCTGGTTGGTGCGCCGAAAGGCGGCCTCCTCCCAGTCCTTTCGCGCAGCACCGGCCGGGGCGTACTGCGCGGTGAACGGTTCGAACGCCAGCGAGGCCAGTGCCATCACCGCCAGCACCCCGCTGGACAGGGTGGTCGCGTAGGTGTCCATCCAGTCGCGGTCGTCGGCGCCCAGGATCAGCCCGGCCACGGTGACTCCGGCGAAGAACACGACGGTGACCACGTCGAGCAGGCGCAGGCCGGCGAAACCGGCCGACACCCCCATGATCAGCGTGGCGATCACCGCGCAGACCGCCCCGAACATCCAGGTGCTCGGTCCGTCGGCCACCACCCAGTAGATGATCCAGGGAACGAACCCGATGAACGGACTGCGCTCGAACCATTCGTCCACGCCCGTCAGCTTGTCCTAGATCGGGCGGTCAGGCGACTCCTTTGCGTCTCAAGATCGGCAGCACGCCCCCGGCGAACCAGTACGCCACCTCCAGATGCGGGTGGCCGGACAGGATGAACTCGTCGAAGTCCAGCGAGTGGTACTCGAGGATCAGATCGGCGCGCCTGTCGCCGGCGGTGGGCAGGAACCAGTGGAACTTCGCCCGCGGAGCGGGCAATTGGGGCGTCGGCGTCGACATCGATTCCTAGTTGGTCGAGATCAGCAGCGGCCGCAGCACGTCGTTGTACCTTCGGTCCACCCACTTGTCGAATTCAGGTGCAGGAGAGGCGATCTGACCGGCATCGGCGAACAGGTCGGCGATCTTCTGTTCAGATGCCACCACCTCGTCGTCGAGCTCGGTGGGCAGCCGCAGACTGCGCGACTGCGACACCTCGGCGATGTTGAGATCCAGTCCGACCGCCTCGGAGTAGCTCCTTGCCCACTGCTGCGGGTTGTCCTGCGCCCACCGGGCGGCCTTCTCGAAGCGGACGAGCAGGTCGGCCAGCGCGGTGTTGCGCTTCGGATCTGCCAGCGCCTGATCGGAGGCCACCCCGAACCAGTACCCGTTGGTGACGTCCTTGGCCTGCCCGATGCTGCGCACCGGGAGCTGCGACGCGGTCTGCGCGGTGTAGGGATCCCAGATGGCCCAGGCGTCGGCCTCGCGTTGGGTGAAGGCCGACAACGCATCGGCGGGTTGCAGAAAGACCAGGGTCACGTCGTTCGGCGTCAACCCGACGCTCTTCAGCTGCGCCAGGATGTGCCCATGGGCCGAACTCCCCTTGCCCACGGCGATGCGTTTACCGCGCAACTCGGCGATCTCGGTGATCGGCGAATCGGTGTGGACCAGGATCTGGTCACCCCCGCCGCCGCCGTCGTAGGCCGCCACCACCTTGACCTTCGCCCCGGAGGCGGCGCCGAAGATCGGCGGCGTGTTGCCGGTGATCGCGAAGTCGATCTTGCCCGCCGTCGCGGCCTCGACCTGCGGAGGGCCCGAGGTGAACGTCGAGAACGCAATCTTGTACGGAAGATCGTCGAGGACGCCGGCGGCTCGCAGCAGCGATTCGGTGCCGCCCTTCTGGTCTCCGATCTGCAGGGTGAGGTCGGCCAGCTCGGTCAACGGCACCGTCTCGGGTGCCTCCTGAGGTCCGGACGCCTCGTCGCGCGACACGCAGCCGGTGAGCAGCAGGCTCAGCACCGCGAGCACGGCAACGGATCGTGCCACCAGGGTGGTTTTTGCGGACATCAAAGCCCTTCCTCAGAGTGGGGTTTCAGATCTGCACGCCGAGCTTGTCGAGCAACTCGGCGCGGTAGCGGTCGGTGTAGCCCTCCCCGGTCGCACGGCGCGGGTCCGGGATGTCGAGCGTGTGGACGACCGCGCCGTCCTCCAGGACCACCACCCGGTCGGCGAGGGCGACGGCCTCGTCCACATCGTGGGTGACCAGGAGAACCCCGAATCCGTGTTCGCGCCACAGGTCGAGCAGCAGTGTGCGCATCGACAACCGGGTCAGTGCATCCAGCGCGCCGAACGGCTCATCCAGCAGAAGCAGGGTCGGTTCGGCGACCAGCGCCCGCGCGAGCGAAACACGTTGCGCCTGATCGCCGGACAACGTCAACGGCCACGCGGACGCGCGATCGGACAGCCCGACATCGGCCAGCGCCCGGTCGGCGCGCGCGACGGCCTCCGCCCTGGTCAGCCGGGCGCGCGTGAGCCCGTAGACCACATTGGTGCGGACGTCACGCCACGGGAAGAGCCGCGGCTCCTGGAAGGCCAGCGCCGGCGCTCCGGCTACCGCCCGGTCGCCGGTGTGGTCGGTCGACAGGCCCGCCAATACCCGCAACACCGTCGACTTGCCCGAGCCGCTGCGTCCGATGAGCGCGACGATCTCGCCGCGCGCGACCCGCACGGAGACGTCGGTGAGCACGTGGTGCACGCCGTACCACTTGTTCACGTTGCGAAGTTCGCCGGCCGCCGTGGTGTGCGCAGCGGTGCCGCGTTCGGCGGCGTGAGACGTGGTGGTCATGAGCGGTACCTCAAGGCCCGTCGCTCGAGCGCGCGCACGACGGCGTCGGTGCCGATACCGAGCAGCGCGTACACGATGAGCCCGAAGATGATGATGTCGATGCGCAGAAAGTCCCGGGCGTTCATGATGAGGAAGCCGATTCCCTTGTCCGCGTTGATCTGTTCGGCGACGATCAAGGTGAGCCAGGCGATCGCCAGCGACTGACGGAGGCCGACGAGGACCTGCGGTGCGGCGCTGGGAACGATGATCGACCGGAACCGCTGCCGGAAGGAAAAGCCGAGAACCTGAGCGGTTTCGAAGAGTTTGGGGTCCACCTGGCGGATGGCCGAGAAGGTGTTCAGGTACAGCGGGAAGCTCACACCGAGCGCGACGAGCAGCACCTTGGGCAGTTCACCGATCCCGAACCAGATGATGAACAGCGGGATCAGCCCGAGGTGCGGCAGCGCACGGACCATCTGCATCGGCGGATCGACGGTGGCCTCGAACCACTTCGACAGGCCGACCGCGGTCCCCAGCGCGATACCGATGACGCCGCCGAGGATCAACCCCTCGACCACCCGAAGTCCCGACACCGCAAGCGCATCGACGAGCTGGCCGTTTCCGATGAGCTCGATGCCGGCCTCGGCGATCAGCGACGGAGCGGGCAGCACGTCCTGCGGGATCAGTCCGACGGCGCTGCCGAGCTGCCACACGGCGAGCAGGATGAAGGGTGACGCGAGCCGGATGAGAGCCCACTTGCGGTCGGCGCGGCGCCCCACCCGCCCGGAATTCGCTTGGGCGAGTGGAGCTGTCGGGTCGGCGGGACGTGTCATGGTGAGGCGACGCTACGCCCCGCCGGTCCGGGGTGGGAGGGTTAGATTCTGCGTGAGGCGAAGATCGACCGGCTCAGTTCAGCCGGAAGGTGCCCGTCACCAGTGTGGGTGTCACGCTGACACCGTTGATGCTGGCGCGCGGACCGCTGTCGGGCGGGAACTCGATGGGGCCTGCGGGTCCCAGTTTGCGTTTGTTGCGGACATCGTTGCGGACGTCGAAATCGCTGAGCCCGTCCAGGTTGAACACATCGAAGTTGCGGTCGCCCTGCACGAAACCGCTGAACTGCACGCCGGTCGCCGAACCGTCGGGGCGCACCACCCATGAGGCGCGCACCCCCTCCGATTCCGCCGTGTACATGCCCGCGACCCCGGAGACCGGCGCCGCCGTGAAGGCGTACTCGACGCCGTTCATCGTGACCTCTCCTGTCACGTCTTTGCCGTTGAACTCGGCGGCAAGCGTGTCACGGAAGCGGGACTTGAGGTCGATGCCACCGTCGGTCTGGTTGCCGAAGAACCATGCCTCGTCGTCGGTTCCGTTGCACGCATACGCCGCAACCTCGGCGCCGTCGACGCTGATGCCGATGGTCATCGTCTTTCCGTCGGCAGCCGACATGTCGGCCATGTAGCGCGCCGATCCGGGGAACGGCGCGACGGTCGTGGTTTCCGGCGCCGGCTGCGAGGGTGACGTGGCGTCGGTGGTGGTCGAGCCGCTCGTGCAGGCCGGAACCGTGGCCAGCGCGACGAGCGCGCTGATTCCCACCAGCAGGGCGCGAGTGTGTTTTCTCATGCGATCAGCATGATCGCCGGCGCGGGCGCGCACATGGAGATTGTGTGGAGATCGCGTGGAGATCTGCGCGCTCAGACGGCCAGGAAGGTTTCCACCTCGTCGCAGAACACCCGCCATGCCGGCTCGGCACCGGTCAGCAGGTGGTTGTTGCTGGAGAGTGCGACCAGGCGCGCGTCGGGTATCAGCGCGGCCAACTCCTCGCCGTAGCGCATCGGGACACGGTGATCGTCACGGGAGTGCAGGATCAACGTCGGGCACCGGACCTGACCGCACTGGTCGCGCACGTCGATGTGCGCGAACTCCTCCAGGAAGCGCACGGCGTTCTCCGGTGAGGTGGTGCGCCGCTGCAGTTGGTCGAAGGCAGCCCAGTCCGCGCGGGTTCCGTCCGGCAGGAACTGCGCAGCGAACACCTGCCGGAACGCCGGATCGTCGCGCCCCCAGCCGACCCGGGCGAGGTCGAGATCCAGTGCAGCAGCACGCTTTTCATCGTCGTTCATGGCCCGGACCACGCGCCCTCGCGCGTAGGCGCCGCACAGCACCAGTCGGGTGACCCGGTCGGGATGGCGGGCCGCGTAGGCGACGGCCACCGCACCGCCCTGCGACACCCCGAGAAGTGGGAAGCGCTCCAGCCCGACGGCCTCCACCACCGACTCCAGGTCGGTCACCCAGTCGTCGAAGGTGAACGCGCCCACCTCCCAGTCGGACAGCCCGCAGCCGCGCTCGTCGTAGCGGATAAATTTGTGCCGCAGCGACATGTCCCGTACCCAGTGCCGCCACACCGGGCTTTCGATGTCATAGCCCAGATGCGTCATCCAGTTCGCCGCCCGAACCAGCGGTCGACCTTCACCGGAGACGGCGTACGCCAGCCGTACACCGTCGGCGGCGCGGGTGAACGCGATGTGCTGACGGGGTGGCTCGGGCACCGGCTCCGGCGCCGGCTCAGGCGCCGCGGTGGGAGCCGGCGCGGTCCCGTCGTCGAGCAGCCGACCGACGAACTGATAGCCGCGGCCACGCACCGTGCGGATGTATCGCTGTGCCTCTCCGTCGTCTCCGAGCGCCCGCCGGACCGCCTTGATCCGGCTGGTCAACGCCGCCTCACCGACGAAACGTCCGCCCCACACCGTGTCGAAGAGCTCTTCCTTGCTGACGAAGCGCCCGTGGTTGCTGACCAGTTGGGCCAGCACGTCGAACACCTGCGGTTCGACCCGGATCATCGTGTCGCCGCGGCGCAGTTCGTAGCAGCCGACGTCGAGGACGAAATCATCCCAGCGCCACACGCGCCTGGGCGGGGAGAGCGCGGAATCTGCGCTGGTCACGCGACAACAGTACCGGTGGCGGCACCCTCTCGTGGCGGCTAGATCAGCGCCAGCCGTCGGCGGCACGCGCGGCCTGCATCACCGCGTCGCACAGTGCCCGCAACTCGGCCGGGTCCGCCCCCTCCTGCAGCGCAGTCGCCATGTCCTCGGCAGCGCACCGCACCTGGTACACCCGGTCGGACAGTTCGGAAGCCTCCTCCGCGGACAGCACCACGGCGTCGGGCGGCACCGATGTGCCCTTGACCAGCGAGCGCTGCTCGTAGGCGCGTTGCCGACAGGACTGCCTGCAATATTGGCGGCGCCGCCCCATACCGGCGTCGGCGACTTCACGTCCGCACCAGCGACAGCTCTGCGGACGTCGTCGGGTGCCCGTCGGGGCGGTCATCGACGTCATCAGCCAGACTGTAGACGGGCGTACTCCGGAATCCCGGTATCATCGTCGGTCGAGTCGGGAACTCTACGAGGCGTAACTTCGTTGAACAGCGGTACCCGGTTCGCCTCCGGCGATGTCCGGGACCACATGCCTTCACAGAGGAGTTGACGATGGCTGATCGTGTTTTGAGGGGCAGCCGCCTCGGAGCTGTGAGCTACGAGACGGACCGCAACCACGACTTGGCGCCGCGTCAGGTCGCCCGCTACCGCACAGACAACGGCGAGGAGTTCGACGTCCCGTTCGCCGACGACGCCGAGATCCCCGGCACCTGGCTGTGCCGCAACGGCCTCGAGGGCACCCTCATCGAGGGTGACGTGCCGGAGCCGAAGAAGGTGAAGCCGCCGCGCACCCACTGGGACATGCTGCTGGAGCGCCGGTCGGTGGAGGAGCTCGAGGAGCTGCTCAAGGAGCGCCTCGAAATCGTCAAGACTCGGCGCCGCGGCTGAGCCGCGAAACAGCAGAAGCGGCTGAGCCGCGAAACAGCAGAAGCGGCTGAGCCGCGAAACAGAAGAAGCGGCTGAGCCGGAGCTCAATCCGAGCTGAGCCGCGTCAGCGGGTGATGCCGCGCGCCCTGTCGAGCCGGGCGCGCAGACCCCACTGCGCCACCTTGATGATCGCCTCGCGGATCGTCGAACCGTCCATCTTGGATACGCCGTGCTCACGCTCGGTGAACGTGATGGGCACCTCGATGACCGTGAAACCGGCGTTGATCGAGCGCCACGTCAGATCGACCTGGAATCCGTAGCCCTTCGTGTCGACGGCGGCCAGGTCGATCTTCTCCAGCACTTCCCGGCGGTAGGCCCGGTAGCCCGCGGTGATGTCGTGGATGTCGACCCCGAGCAGGATCCGCGAATAGCCGTTCGCGGTGCGTGACAGCACCAGCCGGCGGCGCGGCCAGTTGACGACCTCTCCGCCGCTGACGTAACGCGAACCGATCACCACGTCCGCCCCGGCGTCGACCGCGTCCAGCAGCCGGGCCAGCTGCTCGGGCGGATGGCTGCCGTCGGCGTCCATCTCCACAAGCACGGTGTACTGCCGTCCCAGACCCCACGCAAACCCGGCGAGGTAGGCCGCCCCCAGGCCCTCCTTGGCGGTGCGGTGCATGACGTGGATGCGGTCGGGATCGGCGACGGACAGTTCGTCGGCCAGCTGACCCGTGCCGTCGGGACTGTCGTCGTCGACGATGAGGATGTCGACGTCGGGCCGCGCCTGATGCACGCGCCCGACGATCAACGGAAGGTTCTGCCGCTCGTTGTAGGTGGGGATGATGACCAGGGTGCGGTCGCTGGGACGCGTTCCGGGTCCGGGGCCGTCGGTCATGCCACCGGGGACGCTCATGTGGCTCCTTCGTCGTCGTCGGTGGTCGGTCGCCGACCTCTGAATCTTGCGGGCACGAATGAACCATTGTGCAGCATCGCCCCGAGAACACCCGAAACGCCGATGGCCACCAGCACGGCCTCGATGTAGGGGCCGAACCGGGTTGCGGGTGTCAACCTGGTCTTCAACCGGATCTGCTGATCGAGATATGCGGGCTCGAACCATCCGGTACGGGCGATCTCACGGCCGTCCGGTGCGATCACGGCACTGATTCCGGTGGTGCCGGAGACCACGACGAAACGGTCGTGCTCGACTGCCCGCAGCCTGCCGAAGGCCAACTGCTGTTCGCTCATCGCCTGGTCGAAGGTGGCGTTGTTGCTCGGCACGGCGAGGAACTGCGCGCCGGAGAGAACCGATTGGCGCGCCGCACGGTCGAAGATGACCTCCCAGCAGGTGGTGATGCCGACCGGCACTCCCGCGGCCTGCACGACGCCGTCGCCGTCACCGGGCACGAAGTAGCCGGCCCGGTCGGCGTACGGCGACAACTTGGAGAAGAAGTCTCGCCACGGCAGATATTCGCCGAACGGCTGGACGATCCGCTTGTCGTGGCGGTCCCCCGGGCCCGTCTCCGGGTTCCACACGATGACGGTGTTGTTCGACACCGGGTTGGTCCGGCTGTAGCCGGGCGCGGCGACGACACCGCCGACCAGGATCGGCGCGTTGATGGCGTCGGCAGCCGTCGAGATCTCCCGCGACGCGTCGGCGTTGGCCAGCGGATCGATGTCCGACGAGTTCTCCGGCCACACCACGAGCATCGGTTGCGGCGCCCGCCCGGCGCGGACATCCTCGGCGAGGCGCAGGGTTTCGCGCACATGGTTGTCCAGCACCGCGCGGCGCTGGGCGTTGAAGTCCAGGCCCAGCCGGGGCACATTGCCCTGGACGGCCGCCACGGTGACCGGCGGCTCGTCGCCGGCGCCCAGACCGGACTTGCGGACGTTCGGCCATGCGAGCGTCGCGGCCAGCAGAACCAGCGTGATGCACAGCCCCGGCAGCACCACGGCGGGCGGCGCGGCGGCGCGGGCGGCGGCGTCGCGCCGCCACCAGTCGGCCACCGCGAACACCAACGCGGCGAGGCTGAACGCCAACAGCACCACGGCGAAGGACACCAGCGGGGCGCCGCCGACGTAGGCCAGTGGCAGCAGCGGGCTCTCGGTCTGCGAGAAGGCGACCGTCCCCCAGGGGAAACCCCCGAACGGCACCGCCGACTTCAGCCATTCCTGGGCCGACCACAGTCCGGCGAACCATAACGGCCAGCCGGGAAGCCTGCGGATGGCGACCGCGGCCATGCCGAACAGCGCCGGGAACAACGCCTCGGCGAAGCTGAGCGCCAACCACGGCACGGCCCCGACCAGGCCGCTGATCCACGGCAACAGCGGGACATAGAACGCCACTCCGAAGAGCAGGCCGTAACCGGCTCCACCGGCCACGGTGGTGGAGTTGCGGGTCAGCACCCAGCCGAACACGGCGAAGGCGAGAATCGCGGTGAACCACCAGCCGATGGGCGGAAAGCTTGCGCACAGAAGGAGGCCTGCGGCGATCGTCAGGCTCAGGACATGCCAGCGGTCGGCGACGGCCCTAACCAACCGCGTGACCCGGCCGGGTGTGTCAGCCATGGAGGACGAGACCCCGGTGCACGGTCTGCCTGCACCGCGGGAGTTCGCCATCCAGCCGGGGCAGTACCGGCACGCGCGACCGCGGATCGGTCGACCAGCGTTGCACCGCGTCCGCGGGCGCGCTGACCTCGAACTCGTCGGCCTCCCAGATCGCGTAGGTGGCCGGCGCCCCCGGCACGAGCGTGCCCGTCACGCCGTCCCGGGTTCCGCCCGCGCGCCAGGCGCCACGGGTCACCGCGGCGAATGCGGCCCGCGCAGAGATGGCGCTGCCCGGAGTGTGGTGGGTCGTCGCCGCGCGGATTGTGGCCCACGGGTTCATGTCGGTCACCGGGGTGTCGGAACCGAAGGCAAGTGGCACGCCTCGGGATGCTAACAGCGCGAACCGATTCAGCTGCGACGCCCGCTCGACACCCAGACGCTGTGCATACATACCGGTCTCACCGCCCCACAGCGCATCGAAGTTCGGCTGCATGCTGGCGATCACACCCCAGCCGCCGAGCATCTCGGCCTGCTCGGGGGTGACCATCTCGACGTGTTCCAGACGGTGGCCGCAGCGCGCCACCGCCGCGACACCGAACCGCTCGACGACCGTCTGCAGCGCCGAGGTGACGGCCGCGACGGCGGCATCGCCGATGACGTGGAAACCCGCGGTGACGCCGGCTTCGGTGCAGGCGCCCAGATGGGCGGCGATCTCGTCCACGCCGAGATAGCTGTTGCCCGTTGGCGCCGGGCAGCCCTCGGGCGCGTCGGTGTAGGGCTCGCGCAGCCATGCGGTGCGCGAGCCGAGTGCGCCGTCGACGAACAGGTCGCCCGCCAGACCGCGGGCCTGTGTCGTCTCCATCAGTTCGCGGGCGCGGGCCGCAGTGGCCACGTGTTCGCCCCAGTAGCCGACGACTTCGACGCCGTGCGGGTGCGCGCGGAGTTCCTGCCAGTCGTCCAGACCGGCGATCTCCGGGCCTGCGCATTCGTGGACCGCGGCGATGCCGAGACCAGCAGCGGCGTCGAGCGCGGCCTGCCTGGCCCGGGCGCGCTGCGCGGCGGTCAGGCCTGCGCGCGCCGCGCGCCGCACCTTGTGGTGCGCGTCGGCCGTCAGCGGTGCCGCGTCGTCGACACCGGCCGTTCGGCGCAGCAGTGTCGATGCCACCGCCGAATGCACGTCGACACGCGCCAGATAGGCGGCCCGGCCGCCGACGGCGGCGTCGACCTCGGCGGTGCTGGGGGCGCGACGCTCCGGCCAGCGGGTTTCGTCCCAGCCGTGGCCCCAGATGACCCCGTCGGCATGGGTCCCCGCGAAGTCGACGAGAAGGTCGAGGCAGTGCCGCAACGAGGTCGCGGGCCGCAGATCCAGGCCGGTCAGCACCAGGCCGGTCGCGGTGGTGTGGACGTGGGTGTCGACGAATGCGGGCGCGACGAAGGCGCCGTCGAGATCGGTGACCGCCGCGTCGGGGAACTGCTTACGTCCGATGTCGTCGGCGCCTACCCAGGCCACGATGCCGTCGCGGACCGCCATCGCCGTCGCATCGGGCATGGCGGGGCTGTGCACCCGCCCGTTCAGCAGCAGGGTGGTCGTCACTCCGGCAGGCGGGGCTGGTCCGTGCTGACCGGCGGCACATCGACGACCTCGACGACCTCGCCGTCGATGTAGTCACGTCGACGTGCGCGCCCCGCCGCGGAGCCGACGGTGGTGACGCCGACGATCAGCGGAGCGCGGCGGGCCGCCATCGCGGTGATCATGGGGCGCGCTGCAGCGCGGGTCGGGGGCAGCAGCAGAAGCGCGCCGAGAACGGAACTGGCCAGGCCGGGAATCACGACGAGCACCGTACCGAGCGCGACCAGCACGCTGTCGGTGACCGCCCCCTGCGCGTCGGCGAGGGTGAGCCCGGACTGCAGGCGGCGCAGGTGACGGCGCAGCTGTGAGCCGGCCAGCGCGAGGCCGAGCAGGAATGCGCCCGCCAGCAGCAGCACAGTCCAGCCGAAACCGATCGTCGAGGCCAGCGCGACCACGACGGCCATCTCGACCACGACATAGATCAGGAACAGCCTCATCGCCATAGTGTGCCAACGCTCGAGTAGCGCCGCGGGTTCCTGGTCAGGTCGGCGCCGCGGGTTCCTGATCAGGTCGGCGCCGCCTCGACCTCGATGGCCGCATGCACCTTCTCGACCCCTCCCCGCAGGATGGCCTGCGGAACCCACCACCACGCGTGCCACCAGTAGCGCCGTGTCACCATGTCGAACACCCGCCTGGTCTCGGACTTCGGCAGATTGCGGGCCACCGCCTCGACCGGTTCACCCTTGGGCTTTCCGAGTACTCCGCACTTCTGGATGGTGACCCGCGGCGTGTTGTTGATGCGCTTGGTCTTCCACGAGCCGTCGTCCGTGCTGATCAGCAGCTTGTCGCCGTGGGGCACGCCCCACACCGGGGTGGGCTTGGGTCGGCCGTCCTTGGTGAACGTTGTCAGCAGCAGGTACTTCTCGCGGTAGACGTCAGTGAACGTCGGCTTGGTCATGGGCGCACTAATTGACCGGTCTGAGCTCGATCGAAACGTTCTTCTCCATGCCGCCGCGCAGCTTGGAGAAGAAGTTGAAGGTCTTGCCGAGCAGCCCGTAGCGCCTGCCGAGGGCGTCATAGGTGGTCGCGTTGGCCGACTTGTCCAGAATCCGCGCCGTCGCCTCGACGGGCTCGCCCTTCGGGTTGCCACGGCGATCGCACTTGGCGATGGTCACCCGCGGGGTATTGCGGATCCGCTTGACCTTCCAGGAACCCTCCTGCGTGATGGCTACCAGTCCTTCACCGGACGGCACCGCCCAGATCGCGGTCGGCTTGGGCCGCCCGTCCTTGGTGAACGTGGTGAGCAGGATGTACTCGGACTCGGCGACGTCTGCGAAGGAGGCGGTCATGTCGCCAATGTAATGGTCGGCTGCCGGTAGACGCCCGGCCGTCAGGCGGCGTCGAAGGTGACGAGGTCGATGCTGAGTCGGCCTTCGAGCAGGCTGAGTCTGCGCCGGACGGGTGGTCCGGGCAGGGGTGGTGCGGTGGAGCGGTAGACCGCCCCGGTCGGGGTTTCGAAGTCGGCGGCGTGTGCGCCGTCGACGTCGCCGGTGGTCACCGTCCAGCCCGGGGCTTCCTTGGCGTAGTTGCACGCCTCGCACTCACCCAGGCCGTTGAGCGCGCTGGTCGGCCCACCCTGGCGGTCGGGGGTGGCGTGATCATGGTGACGGATCGGCGCATCACAGTACGGCGTGCGGCAGGTGCGATCCCGCCGCTGCAACAACATGCCCAGCCCTTTCGGGAAGATCCGCGCCTTCGACTCCATCGCCACCAACTGCCCACTCGTTGGGTGCCGGTACAGCCGCCGCAGCGTGGCCTTGACCTCAGCCTCAGCCTCGGCGTCGGCGTCGGCGTCGGCATCGGCGTCGGCGACCGCGTCCCCGATCAGCGCCCGGCAGAACCCGGCCGGGACCGGGCCGTAGCCGTCGAGCCAGCCCAGCTCGTCATCATCACCGGCCAGGGTGGTGTCGGCCATCACCAGGTTCAACGCCACCGGCACCGGCGTGTCCGCCGCCCGCCCGGTGACCCGTTCATAGACGGTGTCGGTCATCACCTGCCCGCGTGGGCGCCCGTCGAAGGTGGTGTCGGCGGCCCGTTTACAGGCGGCGTAGATCCCGACCCCGCGGGTCAGCGGCAACCGCAGCGTGACATAGACCATGTTG
>NZ_HG964456.1:0-355989 GCF_000612725.1 Mycolicibacterium austroafricanum | reverse complement strand
CGTTTGTTGCCCCACCCCGCCAGTGTGGTGACATCCCCACACAGTTCGGCATCCAACGCCCGCCGGTGCTGCACCGAAAGACACGCCGATTCCCGCACGATCAGCGTGGCCCGCCACTCCGACAGCGCCCCACTCTCCAGCGCGGCCAGGGTGTGCGGCATCTCGTTCACCAACGCCTTGGCGAATCCCAGGTGCCGGTTGCCCAGCACCGGCGCGTCGTGGCGGGCCAACGCCACCTCCGACGCCAACCCCTTGCCACGCCTGGCCGCCGGCACACCACCAGCCTGCTCGGCCGCATGCCGTTTGGCCGCCCACAACGCCGTCGCGCGCGCCTGGGCGGCCGCGGCCTGAGATTTCAGCCGCTCGCACCGCTCCACCGCAGCCCGCAACTCAGCCTCCGACGCCCCCACATCGACATCGAACAAACTTTCGAACATAAACCCGACGCTACACCGCGCCCCCGACAAAACGGGGTCAGCCTTCCAGGTCACCCTCGGTTTCCAGCAGCACCTGCTTGAGACCGTCGAGAGTCGCCTGTTCGGGTGCCGCCCACATCCCGCGCCCGGCCGCCTCGAGCAGTCGTTCGGCCATCCCGTGCAGTGCCCACGGGTTGGACTCGGCCATGAACTTGCGGTTCTCATCGTCGAGCACGTAGCTCTGCGACAGCTGCTCGTACATCCAGTCGGCCATCACACCGGCGGTCGCGTCGTAACCGAACAGGTAGTCGACGGTGGCAGCCATCTCGAAGGCGCCCTTGTACCCGTGCCTGCGCATCGCGGTGATCCAGCGGGGGTTGACGACACGGGCGCGGAACACCCGGGTGGTCTCCTCCGACAGCGTGCGGGTGCGCACGGCGTCCGGACGGGTGTTGTCGCCGATGTAGGCGGCCGGGTCCTTCCCGGTCAGCGCCCGCACGGTGGCCACCATGCCGCCGTGGTACTGGAAGTAGTCGTCGGAGTCGGCGATGTCGTGTTCGCGGGTGTCGGTGTTCTTGGCCGCCACCGCGATCCGCCGGTAGGCCCGGTTCATGTCATCGGTGGCCGGTGCGCCGTCCAGCCCCCGGCCGTAGGCGAAGCCGCCCCACGCGGTGTACACCGCCGCCAGGTCCGCGTCGTCGCGCCAGTTGCGGCTGTCGATCAGCTGCAGCAGGCCGGCACCGTAGGTTCCCGGCTTGGAACCGAAAATCCTTGTGGTGGCGCGCCTTTGGTCGCCGTGCTCGGACAGGTCGACCTGGGCGTGCGCACGCACGAAGTTGTCCTCGGCCGGCTCGTCGAGACCCGCGACGAGTTGCACGGCATCGTCGAGCATCGCGACCACGTGTGGGAACGCGTCGCGGAAGAACCCGGAGATCCGCACCGTGACGTCGATGCGCGGCCGTCCCAGCTCGGCGAGCGGGATCGCTTCGAGGTCGACCACGCGCCGCGACGCGTCATCCCAGATCGGCCGGACCCCGAGCAGCGCGAGAACTTCGGCGATGTCGTCACCCGACGTGCGCATCGCCGACGTGCCCCACACCGACAGCCCCACCGACTCCGGCCAGCGGCCGTAGTCGGTGCGGTAGCGCTCCAGCAGCGAATCTGCCATCGCCACACCGGTTTCCCACGCCAGCCGGGAGGGCACGGCTTTGGGATCGACGGAGTAGAAGTTGCGGCCGGTGGGCAAAACGTTGACCAGGCCGCGCAGCGGCGAACCGGACGGACCCGACGCGATGAAACGGCCGTCGAGGGCGCGCAGGATCTGGCCGATCTCACCGGCGGTGCCGGCCAGCCGCGGCACCACCTCGGTTGCGGCGAACCGCAGGATCGCCGCGACGTCGGCGTGATCGGTCAGGGTGTCGACGACGTCGGCGTCCCAGCCGCTGTCCTGCAGTGCGGCGACCAGCTCGCGGGCCTGCGCCTCGGCGATATCGACGCTCGCCCGATCGTCACTGCCGTC
This sequence comes from Mycolicibacterium austroafricanum, assembly GCF_000612725.1. Classification (GTDB taxonomy): domain Bacteria; phylum Actinomycetota; class Actinomycetes; order Mycobacteriales; family Mycobacteriaceae; genus Mycobacterium; species Mycobacterium austroafricanum. The sequence goes on along the minus strand of NZ_HG964456.1, from coordinate 354,054 downwards.
CTCGGCGAGCCCCAGCGCCTGCCGCAGACCCGGCACCGTCTGCTCCCCACCGAACAGCTGACGTGCCCGCAGGATCGCCAGCACCAGGTCGAGTTGCGCTTCGCCCGTCGGGGTTTGGCCGAGGATGTGCAGGCCGTCGCGGATCTGGACGTCCTTGATCTCGCACAGCCAGCCGTCGACGTGCAACAGCATGTCATCGAACGAGTCCTCGTCGGGGCGATCTTCCAGCCCCAGGTCGTGGTCCATCTTCGCCGCCCGCATCAGCGTCCAGATCTGCTGACGGATCGCGGGTAGCTTGCCCGGATCCAGCGCGGACACGTTGGCGTGCTCGTCGAGCAGCTGTTCCAGACGCGCGATGTCGCCATAGGTTTCGGCCCTGGCCATCGGCGGGATGAGGTGGTCGACCAGGGTGGCGTGGGCGCGCCGCTTGGCCTGGGTGCCCTCGCCGGGATCGTTGACCAGGAACGGATAGACCAGCGGCAGGTCACCCAGCGCCGCGTCGGTGCCGCACGCCGCCGACATGCCCAGCGTCTTGCCCGGCAGCCATTCCAGGTTCCCGTGCTTGCCGAGATGCACGACGACGTCCGCTCTGAAAGACGGGGAGGAGCCTTCGAATTGTCCGTCCAGCCAGCGATAGGCAGCCAGATAGTGGTGGCTGGGCGGCAGGTCGGGATCGTGATAGATCGCCACCGGGTTCTCCCCGAAGCCGCGCGGCGGCTGCACCATCAGCACGATGTTGCCGGCCTGCATGGCAGCGATGACGATCTCGCCGTCGGGGTCGTGGCTGCGGTCGACGAACAGTTCCCCCGGTGGCGGACCCCAGTGCTCGACGACGGCGTCGGCGAACTCGGTGGGCAGTGTCGCGAACCAGGCCCGATAGTCCTTGGCGGACACCCGGATCGGGTTGCCGGCAAGTTGCCCCTCGGTGAGCCAGGCGGGATCCTGACCGCCGCGTTCGATCATCGCGTGGATCAGGGCGTCACCATCGCCGGCTTCGAGTCCGGGGATCTCGCCGACGTGGTACCCCGCCTCCGCCATCGCGTTCAGCACGGCGATGGCGCTGGCCGGGGTGTCCAGCCCGACCGCGTTTCCGATGCGGGCATGCTTGGTCGGGTAGGCGGAGAACACCAGTGCGACGCGCTTGTCGGCGGGCGCGATGGAGCGCAGCCGGGCGTGCCGGACGGCCAGCCCGGCCACCCGGGCGCAACGTTCCGGATCAGGCACGTAGGAGATCAGCCCTTCGTCGTCAATCTCCTTGAACGAGAACGGAACCGTGATGATGCGGCCGTCGAACTCGGGCACCGCGACCTGGGTGGCGACGTCCAGCGGTGAGAGGCCGTCGTCGTTCTCGTCCCACTGCGCTTTCGAACTCGTCAGGCACAAGCCCTGGAGGATCGGGATGTCCAGTGCGGCCAGGTGCGCGACGTTCCACGTGTCGTCCGTGCCGCCGGCTCCCACGGCGGCGGGGGTGGCACCGCCGGCAGCCAGCACCGTGGTGACGAGCGCATCGGCGGTGCCGAGCAGCTCGATCAGGGCGTCGTCTGCGGTGCGCAGCGACGCGCAGAACACCGGAAGCGCGGATCCCCCTGCGCTTTCGATGGCATCACAGAGCGCCTCGACGTAGCCGGTGTTGCCGGCCAGGTGCTGGGCCCGGTAGTACAACACGGCCACGGTGGGGCCGCCGGTCGCGGCGGCCTTCCGCTCCAGCACGCCCCAGCTCGGCGTCGCAGTCGGCTCGGCGAAACCGAAGCCGGTCATCAGCAGGGTGTCGGACAGGAACGCGTGCAGATTGGCGAGATTTTCGACCCCTCCCTGCGCGAGGTAGATGTGCGACTGCAGCGCCACGCCGGCGGGCGTGGTCGAGTGGTTCATCAGGTCGGCGTCGGGAGACTGTTCGCCGCTGACCACGACCGTGGGCAGCCCGCCGGCGACCACGGTGTCGATGCCGTCCTCCCAGGCCCGGTGGCCGCCGAGGATGCGCACCACGACGATGTCCGCGCCGCTGAGCAGGTCCTCGAGCTCACCGTCGACCAGTCGCGACGGGTTGGCCCAGCGGTACGCGGCCCCGCTGGCGCGGGCGGTGATCAGGTCGGTGTCCGAGGTCGACAGGAGCAGAACGGTTGGGGGGGTCTGGCTGGCGGCGTCGGGCGCGGTCACCCCCTATTCGTACCCGACGGGCTCAGCCGTGCCAGCGGCCGTACCAGGTCTGCCGGTACGGCGTACCGATTGCCGCGACGAGCACGGCGATGAGCGCGGTGAAAACAATGAATGCCAGCATTGCCATTCCTTCCAGGTGCCCGCGTCCAACGCGGGTTCGATAGCCGGAACGGTACCGCCGGTATCGGATAGAAAGTACGTTCTGTAAGTCACGAGACTGTCCGCTCAGCGAAGTGGCGACCGTCACACCGCAGCGGTGCGTACGTCGAAATCGCTCACCCGCGGGGACCGCAACAGTTCGGCGTACCTGGACGCCTCCCAGGGGAAGAGCTCAGGCAGCCCGTCCTTGCCGAGGTACCAGCTGCGGCAGCCTGTCGTCCAGACGGTTCTGGGCATCGCCGCTTTCATCGCGTCGTTGTACTGCTTGGTAGCGGCCTCAGTCGGAGCAGCCGAAACGATTCGGCCGGAACGCAGTTGATCAATCCACCACATGACGTAGTCGGCCTGGTCTTCGGCGACCGGCACCAGAGAGTTGTTTCCGACCGGGGCGTGGGGGCCCATCAGCATGAACATGTTGGGAAACCCGGGAACCGCGACCGCCCGGTAGGCCGTGGGCCCGTCGGCCCACGCGTCGTCAAGTGTGCGACCGTGCTCGCCGGTGATGGTCAGCGGCCGAACGTAGGCGTGGAAATCGAACCCGGTGGCCAGTGCCAACAGGTCCACTTCGTGCAGCGTTCCGTCGGCGGTGACCACTCCCCGCGGTTGCACCTCCACGATCGGATCGGTGACGATCTCGACGTCCGGTCTTTGGACGGTCCGGTAGTAGTGGCCCGCGAAGATCATCCGCTTGCACATCGGCTGGTCCGGCGGCGTGAGCTTCTTCTTGAGCTCCTTGTCACGCACCGACAGCCGGAGATTCCAGTGGCACTGCGTCTGATAGAGCCACCGCTGCCAGCCCGGCCGCACAGGTGCGACGCCGAAAATTGACCGGACGAAGCCGCCCCAGAACCAGTAGCCGAAGCTGTTGAGCCACGTCCAGCGGCGCATCGCCGCTTTGGTGTGCTCGGACACCCTGAGGTTGGGCCATGGGCAGATCCACTGGGGCGTGCGTTGAAAGACCTTGAGGTGCCTGACGTTGCCGCCGAGTGCGGAGGTGATCTGTACGCCGGTGGAACCTGTGCCGATAAGCCCGATCCGTTTGTCGGACAGGGAAACCGAGTGATCCCAGCGCGACGAATGGAACATGGGCCCGGTGAAAGTGTCCAGTCCAAGGATATCGGGATAGCGCGGGACGCGCAGGAACCCGGTCGCGGTCACCAACACGTCGAACTCCTCGACACCGGCAGGGGAGGTCAGCCACCATTTGCCGTCGCGGAAGCGGGCCGCGGTGACGTCGGCACCGAAGCGGATGTGCCGACGGATACCCCGCTCGGTGGCGAACTGGCGGAAGTACCGGAACACCTCGGGGCCCGGAGGCATCATGTGCGACCACTCCGGGTTGGGCCGGAACGAGTACGCGTAGTACCGGGACGGGACGTCACATGCTAGGCCCGGGTAGGTGTTGTCGCGCCACGTGCCGCCCACCTCGTCGGCCTTCTCGAAGACCGTGAAGTCCTCGATGCCCGCGTCCTGCAACTTCGCGGCCATGCACAGACCGGACATGCCTGCGCCGATGATCGCCACCCTGATCCCCATGCCGAACCCCCTAGGAGCAGGCCCGACGTTACTCCGGCCGCCCGCAGGCCACGGCGGAATCGTTGCCATCGCCGCTGCGGTTGGCGAGCTGGGGACTCACAGCCGATCCATCATCCGTGCCATCCGCGCATCCTCGATGAACGCGTAGTGCTCCGGATAGTGCCGGTGCTTCTCCTCCCCTGCCGACGGGGTGAGCCGGGCGCGCAGCATCGCGAAATAGTTGCGCCGCACCTTGGGTGCGCCCAACACCGCCGCCGAGCCGAGAAGGACCTGCTGTTCGGTGACGAGTACGGGTTCAGGGGCCGGAGTCACCGCGTCAGCGGTGTCGGGCTCTGGCCGGTGAACAGGTTGTGTTGCCAGATCGGTCATTTCAATCACTTCCCTACGAGATTCTGGGTGGGATCCGGCCCCTCACCGGACCCCACATGGAGCAAACGTAGGAGGGCAGGCGCGCGCGATCACGAGTACCTCGGTACGTAAATCCGCGAACCCCTCGTCACCGACTACTCAGGCGGTCCGATGCCCTACCTAGGTGCCACCCGGGTACCGTGGACGGATGGCCAGGGCGAGGGACGACGACGCCTGTCCCGGCGCGCTGCAGACCCACCGCGCCGCCGACGGCGATCTGGCCCGGATCCGACTGCCCGGCGGCGCGATCACCGCCCGCCAGCTGGAGGCGGTGGCGCAGGCCGCCGTCGATTTCGGCACCGCGACGCTGGAGCTGACATCGCGGGCCAACCTCCAGATTCGCGGTATCCACGACACCGGGGCCGTGGCCGCACTGCTGACCGACGCCGGCCTGCTGCCTTCGGCGACCCACGAGCGGGTGCGCAACATCGTCGCCTCACCGTTGTCGGGCCGCAGCGGAGAGTTCTGCGACGCAAGGGATCTGGTGCGCTCACTGGATCATGCGGTGCAACAGGATCCTCGGCTGGCCCGGTTGCCCGGCCGGTTCCTGTTCGGCATCGACGACGGCCGTGGTGACATCTCGGGCCTGGGCGCGGATGCCGGCATCCACGTCCTCGACGGACACACTGCGGCACTGCTTCTCGCCGGCCGTGACACCGGGGTGCGGCTCCCGCTGGGCCACGTGGTCGACGAGTTGCTCTCTGTCGCAGCACGATTCCTCCAGGTACGCGGAACCGCCTGGCGCGTGGACGAACTCGACGATCCCACGACGCTTCTGGGTGACCGGACACCGACGGCGGAGCCTGGCGCGACGTGGCCCGCACACTCCCGTCCGCCGGTCGGCTGGATCGAGCAGGACGACGGGCGCATCGCGCTCGGCGCCGCGGTGCCGCTCGGCGTCCTCGACGCGCAGGTGGCGCGCTACCTCGCCGCCGTCGAGGCCCCGCTGGCCGTCACCCCGTGGCGCTCGGTGCTGCTGTTCGATCTGGACGAAGGAGTCGCCGACGTCGCGCTGCGGGTGCTGGCACCGCTCGGGCTGGTCTTCGACGAGAACTCGCCCTGGCTCTCGGTGTCCGCGTGCACCGGCAGCCCGGGCTGTGAGCGCTCCGTCGCCGATGTGCGCGCCGACGCCGCGGCAGCGGTCGACGATCCGGTGACGGTCCACCGGCACTTCGTCGGCTGTGAGCGCGCCTGCGGCAGTCCGGCAGACGGTGAGGTCCTGGTCGCGACCGGAGACGGCTACCGGGCCCGCAAACGCCACCCGTAGGGTGATCGGGTGCTCGACTACATCCGCGACGCCAGCGAGATCTACCGCCAGTCGTTTGCGACCATCCGCGCCGAGGCGGACCTGTCGCGGTTCCCCGAGGACGTCGCGCGGGTGGTGGTGCGCCTGATCCACACCTGCGGCCAGGTCGATGTCGCCGAGCACGTCGCGTTCACCCCGGATGTCACCGCGCGCACCCACGCCGCGCTGGCCGCCGGCGCCCCGATCCTGTGCGATTCCTCGATGGTCGCCGCCGGGATCACCCGGCTGCGGCTTCCCGCCGACAACGAGGTGGTGTCCCTGGTCGCCGATCCGCGCGCGCCCGGGCTGGCGGCCGAGCTGGGCACCACCCGCTCGGCGGCCGCCGTCGACCTGTGGTCGGAGCGGATCCCCGGCGCGGTCGTGGCCATCGGCAACGCCCCCACCGCGCTGTTCCGGCTGCTCGAGCTCGTCGACGACGGTCTTGCCCCACCCGCCTCCGTGCTGGGCGGCCCGGTCGGGTTCGTCGGTTCGGCGCAGTCCAAACAGGAGCTCATCGACAACCCCAGGGGGATGTCCTACCTGGTGGTGACCGGCAGGCGCGGCGGCAGCGCGATGGCCGCCGCCGCCGTGAACTCGATTGCGGCAGAAGAAGAATGACAGGATCCCAGGAACCCAAGGGAACACTGTGGGGTGTCGGGCTCGGTCCGGGTGACCCCGAGTTGGTGACGGTCAAGGCGGCCAGGGTGATCGGGGCCGCCGATGTCGTCGCCTACCACAGCGCACGGCACGGGCGCAGCATCGCGCGCTCGATCGCCGAGCCCTATCTGCGGGAAGGGCAGATCGAGGAGCACCTCGTCTACCCGGTCACCACCGAGACGTCCGACCATCCGGGTGGCTACGCCGGTGCGATGGAGGACTTCTACCGCGAATCCGCCGACCGCATCGCCGCCCACCTGGATGCCGGGCGCGACGTCGCGCTGCTGGCCGAAGGCGACCCGCTGTTCTACAGCTCCTACATGCACATGCACACCCGCCTGACGGAACGCTTCGACGCGCTGATCGTGCCCGGGGTGACCTCGGTCAGTGCGGCGTCGGCCGCGGTGTCCACGCCGCTCGTGCAGGGCGACCAGGTGCTGACGATCCTGCCCGGCACGTTGCCCGCCGACGAACTCCGTCGGAGACTCGCCGACACCGACGCCGCGGCGATCCTCAAACTGGGGCGCTCGTATCCGGCGGTGCGGCAGGCACTTTCGGCGGCCGGGCGCATCGACGACGCCTTCTACGTCGAGCGGGCGAGCACCGAGCGGCAACGGGTGCTGCCGGCCTCGGAGGTCGATGACCAGTCGGTGCCGTATTTCGCCCTGACGATGCTGCCCGGCGGCAGGCGCGCCGCGTCGGTGACGGGTTCGGTGGCGGTGGTCGGGCTCGGCCCCGGCGACGCGGGCTGGACGACACCGCAGAGCAGACAGGTTCTGGCGGCCGCCACTGATCTGATCGGTTACGGGCCGTACCTGGACCGGGTGCCGGTCCGTGACGGTCAACGCCGACACCCCAGCGACAACACCGACGAGCCCGCCCGCGCCCGGCTGGCCTGCGAGCTGGCCGAACAGGGCCGGACGGTCGCCGTCGTCTCATCCGGTGACCCCGGCGTGTTCGCGATGGCCACCGCGGTGCTCGAGGAGGCCGAGCAGTGGCCGGACGTCGACGTACGGGTGGTGCCGGCCATGACCGCCGCGCAGGCCGTGGCCAGCCGGGTCGGCGCGCCGCTCGGGCACGACTACGCCGTGATCTCGTTGTCCGACCGGCTCAAGCCGTGGGACATCATCGCCAGACGGCTGACGGCCGCGGCTGCGGCGGACATGGTGCTCGCCGTCTACAACCCGGCGTCCAAGACCCGGAACTGGCAGGTCGCGGCGATGCGGGATCTGCTGCTGGAGCACCGCGATGCGGACACCCCCGTGGTCATCGGCCGCGACGTGGCCGGCCCCCGCGAATCGGTCCGCGTGGTGCGGCTCGGCGAGTTGGATCCCGCCGACGTCGACATGCGCTGCCTCCTCATCGTCGGGTCCTCCCGGACCCGTTGGCACACCACGACCGACGGGGCCGACCGGGTGTTCACCCCGCGGACCTACCCGGGGTAGCCGGCCCATCGCGCGAACATCCGCCACAGCTGACAGGCGTCTTGCATCGTTGACAGTCGTCAGAACTGCGGGTTAGTCTCGCGCGTGCAGCGAGGCCTTCCGGTGCGGTCGCCGACCGACCGGCGTCAACCGCAGAAGAGCGACCTGCGGCGCAGCGCGATCCTGGAGTCACTGGACCAGCACCTGCGCGAATCCGGTTTCGACGGCCTCAACATCGCCGACGTGACCCGCCGCGCCGGGGTGACCCGATCGGCGTTCTACTTCTACTTCGAGAACAAGGCGGCCGCGGTGGCCGCCCTTCTCGAGCCGATGTACGACGACGGCTTCCTGGCCGGCGACCTGCTGGCCAACATCGAGCAGCCGCCGCGCGCACGCATCCGGGCCATGCTCGAGGCGCTGCTGGACACCGTCGATCAACATCGCTACCTGCTGCAGGCGATGCTGGAGGCCAGGGCCAGCAGCACCGTGATCCGCGAGGTCTGGGACGACGCGCGCGAATCTTTCGTCCCCACCGTCGCCAGGATGATCACCGCCGAACGGGACAGCGGGCGCGCCCCGGCCGGTTCCTCTGCGGAGGTGGTCGCCAGCATGCTGCTGGAGTTCAACGACCGGCTGATGGAGCGCCACACCCTCGGCGGCCGACTCGGCAGGGACGAACTGCTGGCCGGCGCCGAGACGATCTGGTTGCGCACGATCTACGCCCACGACGGCGACTTGTGAAAGGCGATCCGATGACCATTCCCCGCAGCCCCCAGGACATCACGCCGACATGGCTCGCATCGGTGCTCGGCACCGAGGTGAGCGGTGTCGAGGTGGCCGCCATCGGCACCGGCCAAACCGGCGCCACCTACCGGGTGACCGCCACCTACCCCGAATCGCCCTCGCCGCCCGCGACTTTCGCGGTCAAGCTACCCGCCCAGGACGACGCGGTGCGGGAGCGGGTGGCGCTGGGCTACCTGTCCGAGGTGGACTTCTACGCGGCGATCAACAAGGACGTCGCGATCCCGGTGCCTGACTGCTTCCACACCGAGATTTCCACTGACGGCAAAGATTTCGTGCTGGTCCTGGCTGACATGGCGCCCGCCGAGCAGGGTGACCAGATCGCCGGGTGCACGCCCGCCGAGGCCGCCCTGGCCGTCGAGGCGCTGGCCGGGCTGCACGGGCCGAGCTGGAACGAGCGGCGATATTTCGACCTGCCGTCGATCGTGATGCCCAAGCCCGGCGACGAGGCGGCCGCAGCCGGCATGGGCGAGGTGGCCAAGATGGCGGCCGACATCACGCTGGACAAGCTCGGAGGCTCGGTCAGCGACGAGGACCGCGACACCCTGGTCACGTCGATGAGCCTGGTGACGCCGTGGCTGCTCGCGGTGCCCGACCGCTTCTCGCTGATGCACGGCGACTACCGGCTGGACAACCTGCTCTACGATCCGGACCGCACCCGGGTGACCGTGGTGGACTGGCAGACGATGGGCATCGGCCTTCCGTCTCGGGACCTGGCGTACTTCACCGCCACCAGCCTGCTGCCCGAAACGCGGGCCGAGGTCGAACGCGACCTGGTCGAGCACTACCACGCGGCACTGCTCGGTCACGGGGTCAGCGGCTACGACGTCGAGACGTGCTGGCACGACTACCGGCTCGGGGTGCTGCAGGCGCCGCTGATCACGGTGCTGGGCACCGCGTTCGCGTCGTCGACCGAGCGCGGTGACGAGATGATGCTGACCATGCTGCACCGCGGCTGCCGGGCCATCCGGGAGCTGGCGTCGATCGATCTGGTCAGGTCGTATCAGGTTTCGTCACCGACCACTGCGTGACCGGCATCGCCGGACGCCAGCCGGTGAACGAGCCGACCGCTTCGCCGCGATAGTGCTGGTAGCGGCGGAGCTCACCCCCGACACGCGAATACCACTGCGCCAGTACCGCTTCGGACTCCACGGTGACCGCGTTGGCGACCAGCCGACCGCCCGGCCCCAACCTCTCCCAGCAGGCGTCGATCATGCCGGGCCGGCTGACACCACCGCCGACGAACACCGCCGCGGGCGGCGGCGAGGAGTCGAACGACTCCGGCGCGTCGAACCGCACCTCCACGCCCGCGCCGTGGGCCACCGCGTTCTCGGTGATCCTGGCGCGTCGGGCCTCGTCGCGTTCGAACGCGATCGCCCGACAGCCGGGTCCACTGCGGCACCACTCGATCGAGATGCTGCCCGACCCCGCGCCGACGTCCCACAGCAGCTCGCCCGGCCGCGGTGCCAACGCCGCCAGGGTCGCCGCGCGGATCATCTGCTTGGTGAGCTGCCCGTCGTGGGCGAACGCATCGTCGGGCAACGTCCCCAGCACGCGCACGTCGGGCAGGTAGCGCACGGCCATCACGTTGAGGTCGTCGACGTCCGCCGGCGGCCGGGCCGCCCACTCCCTCGCGGTCGAGGTACGGCGCAATTCCTTTGGGCCACCCAGCTGTTCGAGGACGGTGAGCTCCGAGTCGCCCCGCCCGGCGTCGGTGAGCAGCCGGGCCAGTTCGGCCGGCGTCGAGCCGTCGCGGGACAGCACGACGGCCTGTCCCCCGCGGCGCACGGCAGTGTGCGGCTCGTGCCAGACCAGGCTGATGATCTCGGTGTCCTGGACCGACCATCCGACCCGCGCGCAGGCCAGCGTCACCGACGACACATGCGGAAGCACCGCGACCTTGTCCGGACCGTGCAGGCGGATCAGTGTGCTGCCGATCCCGTGCAACATCGGGTCCCCGCTGGCCACCACGTGTACGTCGGCGTCCCCGCCGTCCAACAGGGTGCCCAGCGCCGGCAGCAGCGGCGTCGGCCATGCCCGCCGGGGTGCCGTCACGGTCCCGTCCAACAGCTCCAGTTGTCTACGGGAACCGTAAACAACTGTGGCCCTGGCTAATTCAGCTCTGGATGCGGGCGCCAACCCGGCCATGCCGTCCGCGCCGATCCCCACCACGATGATCACCTCGGCAGCCTCCGCCACACGAACCTCGGCATCGTCCGGAACGCGAACGCCAGCAGCACCAGCGGCGCGGGAATCCACACCGTGCCGCGGCCTTTCCGTAACGCCCGCACCGTCGCCTCGGCCACCTGACCCGGAGTGCTCGACAGCGGCGCCGGGGACATGCCCTGCGTCATCCGGCCGACCACGAAACCCGGCCGCACCAACAGCAACCGCACGCCGGTGCCGTGCAGCGCATCGGCCAGCCCGCTGCAGAAGCCGTCCAGGCCCGCCTTGGCCGACCCGTAGACGTAGTTCGCCCGGCGCACCCGCACACCCGCCACCGACGAGAACACCACCAGCGTCCCCGACCCGGCGTCCCGCATGGAGGCCGCCAGCACCGTCAGCAGGCTCACCTGCGCGACGTAGTCGGTGTGCGCGATGGCGGCCGCATGCGCCGGATCCTTCTCGGCGCGGGCCTGATCCCCCAGGATCCCGAAGGCCAGCACCGCGATGCCGATCGGGCCGTGCTCGGCGACGATGCCGTCTACGACCCCGCGATGCGAGGCCAGGTCGTCGGCGTCGAAGCCGACGGTGTGCACGGCCACCGCACCCGCCCGCTGCAACTCGGCGACCTCACCCTGCAACTCGTCCGGCCTGCGCGCCGCCAGCACCACCGTGGCCCCCGGCGCCAGCCGGCGGGCCACCTCCACGCCGATCTCGCTGCGACCGCCGAAGATCACCACCGGGCCCGCGTTCGTGTCCTTCACGGGCCTGATTATCGCCTGCGCTAGCGTGGACCCGATGGCCAAGGCAACGACCCGACTGACCGACGACGCGCTGACGTTCCTCTCCGAACGCCACCTCGCGATGCTGACCACGTTGCGGGCGGACGGCTCGCCCCATGTGGTGGCGGTCGGGTTCACCTTCGACCCCACCACCCATATCGCCCGTGTCATCACCTCGGGCGGCTCCCAGAAGGCCGTCAACGCCGAGCAACGCGGCGTCGCGGTGCTGAGCCAGGTCGACGGCGCCCGGTGGTTGTCGCTGGAGGGCAAGTCGACCGTGCACACCGACATCGAGGCCGTCCGCGACGCCGAACTGCGGTACGCCCAGCGCTACCGCACGCCGCGCCCCAACCCGAAACGGGTGGTGATCGAGGTCCGCATCGCGCGGGTGCTGGGGTCGTCGAGTCTGCTGGACCGCGGCCAGGACTGACCCCCGGTCAGGGCACCGGTACGACGACGAGTTCGTGCGGCCGGTGGTTGACCGGCTCGGCGCCGTCGCCGGTGACGATCACGATGTCCTCGATGCGCGCACCCCACTGCCCCGGGAAGTAGATACCGGGCTCGACGGAGAACGCCATCCCCTCCTGCAGCGGCAGTGAGTTGCCCGCCACGATGTAGGGCTCCTCGTGCACCGAGAGACCGATCCCGTGTCCGGTCCGGTGTACGAACGCCTCGGCCAGCCCTTCGGCGGCCAGCACGTCGCGGGCGGCCGCGTCGACCTGTTCGGCCGTGACCCCGGGGCGCACCATGTCGACCGCCGCGCGCTGGGCGCGCTGCAGCACCGCGTAGCGGCGCGCCACCTCCGGATCGGGTTCGCCGATGCTGTACGTGCGTGTCGAGTCGGAGTTGTAGCCGGGGTCATACGGGCCGCCGATGTCGACGACGACGATGTCGCCTGCGCGCAGCTCGCGGTCCGAACATTCATGGTGGGGATCGGCCCCGTGCGGCCCCGACCCGACGATGATGAACGCGACCTCCGAATGGCCCTCGGCGACAATGGCTTCGGCGATGTCAGCAGCGACGTCGGCCTCGGTGCGCCCGGGCCGAAGGAACTGCGGAACACGTTCGTGCACACGGTCGATCGCCGCGCCCGCTTTGCGCAGTGCGTCGATCTCGGCGGGGTCCTTGACCATCCGCAGGTTGCGCAGCACATCGGTGGCGAGCACCGGCACCGCGCCGAGGACCTCGGCCAGCGGCAGCAGATGCAGCGCGGGCATCGAGTCGGTCACGGCCACGGCGAGCGGCCCGTCTCCGGGCAACGCCTCGACGACCAGGCGGTAGGGGTCGTCGCCGTCCACCCAATCTCGCACGGCCACACCGAGTTCGGTGACCGCCGAGTCCTTGAGCGAGGCCAGCTCGAGGCGGGGCACCACGACGGTCGGGTCTCCCGTCGCCGGCAGCACCAGCGCGGTCAGCCGCTCGAACGTCTGCGCGCGCGAGCCCACCAGATAGCGAAGGTCGTAGCCGGGCGTGATGACCAGACCGGCCAGCCCGGCGTCGGCGGCCGCCGCGGCGGCGGCTCGCAGTCGGCGGGCGTACACCTCGGTGTCGAAACGGTCCTGGCTCATGTCTCAAGGCTAATCCCGGCGCGACCCGGGCGCCCTGGCAGGATGGCGCGCATGAACACGCCTCCGCTGGTGCTGCTCGACGGTGCGAGCATGTGGTTCCGCTCGTACTTCGGCGTTCCGTCGTCGATCACCGCGCCGGACGGCCGACCGGTCAACGCGCTGCGCGGCTTCCTCGACGCGGTCGCGACCGTCATCACCCGGGAAAGGCCGCACCGGCTGGTGGTGTGCCGCGACGACGACTGGCGCCCGCAGTGGCGGGTGGACCTGATCCCGTCCTACAAGGCCCACCGCGTGGCCGTGCCGGCCGAGGAAGCGAACCCGCCGACGGACGTCGACGTCGAGGAAGTCCCCGACGACCTGACCCCGCAGGTCGACATGATCATGGAGATGCTGGACGCCTTCGGGATCGCAACGGCCGGAGCGCAGCAGTGCGAGGCCGACGACGTGCTGGGCACGCTGGCGGGCCGGGAGACCCGCGACCCGGTGGTGGTGGTCAGCGGGGACCGCGACCTGCTTCAGCTGGTACGCGACGAACCGGTACCGGTGCGGGTGCTCTACCTCGGCCGCGGACTGGCCAGAGCGACGACGTACGGACCCGTCGAGGTGTCCGAGACCTACAACGTGCCCGTCGACCGCGCCGGACCCGCGTACGCGGAGTTGGCGCTGCTACGCGGCGACCCTTCCGACGGGCTGCCCGGCGTCCCCGGCATCGGCGAGAAAACCGCAGCCACCCTGCTCGCCCAGCACGGATCGCTGGAGGCGATTCTCGCGGCGGCGCAGGATCCTAAATCGAAGCTGTCCAGGGCGCACCGGACCAAGCTGCTGGCCGCGTCCGACTACATCGCGAAGGCCGGCCCGGTGGTGCGGGTGGCCACCGATGCCGACGTCAACTTCTCCACCGACGATGACGCTCTGCCGCTGGCCGCGCGTCATCCCCGCAAAGTCGCCGAACTGGCCGAACGCTACGGCGTGTCGTCGTCGCTGGGACGGCTGCAGACGGCGCTCGACAAGCTACCCGGATAGGGGCCGCGTTACTTCGGGCGACCGACCTCGTAGGTGCCGTTGTCGTCCTGGAACGTGACGGTGACCTGCCGTTTGGTGCCGTCGATGCTGACCTCGCAGTTGAAGGTGTCACCCTTCTTCACCGTGGGGCTGACGCCGTTGTTGCATTTCACGTCGTTGACGTTGGTGGCGCCGTAACCGTTGGTCTCATCGGTGAGGATCTGCTTCACACCGTTCTGAGCGGCGTTGACATCGAGCTTGGTGGTCACGAAGAAGCCCGGCTTCCAGAATCCGAGCACCAGCACGGCGGCGATGACGACCGCGGCGAGCACACCCACCACGCCACCGATGACCGCCAACGACCGCTTCGACCCCTCCTCCGAGCCCGGGGCGGGGTAGCCCGGGGCGCCGGGTGCACCCGGGTATTGGCCGTACTGGCCCGCTTGTCCCGGCTGCTGGCCGTACTGGCCCGGCTGCCCGTAGGGCTGACCGTACTGCTGGCCGTAACCGCCGGGCTGGCCGTACTGGCCCGGAGGCGGGTAACCGGCGGGGCTGTACTCGGCGGGCTGCTGCCCGTATTGATCGGCCGGGTACTGCTGCGGAGAGTATGTGGGCGGCTGGGCGGGCTGCTGGTACTGCGGATACTGCTGCGGCGTGTAGGCCGGCGGCTGCCACGACGGCTGCTCGGGCTGCTGCCCGGCTCCGGGGGTCGGGGGCTGCCACCCCTGGTTGGCCGCCGAATCGCCCGCGGGCTGGTCCGTGCCCTGCTCAGGCTGCTGACCCGGCCACGGCTGCGTCGGGTCGGATCCCTGCGGTCCGCTCATTTCTCTCCTTGGTCATCCGGGGCTGGTGTGCCGGGGGCCTGCTGGCACCACACACTACCCGGCATCAACAGCTACGACGCCGCGCCGAACGTCGTTGATTGCGCGTTTCGCGGTTGCCCGCAACGCAGCTGACGGGGCCGCATTGCGCACCTGGTCGGCGAGGTCGAGCACCTGCCTGCACCAGCGGACGAAATCGCCGGCCGACATCGACGCGCCGGTGCCGGCGTGGTCGGACGCCGTCAGCGCCGACGCCAGGTCGCCGGTGCTCGCCCAACGGTGCACGGCGGCGACGAATCCGTCGTCGGGTTCGCGGCTGGGCGGGAGGCGGTGCCGCTGCTCGTCGGCGCGCAGCTCGCTCCACAACCTGCGGGTCTGGTTGAGCGCGCGACGCAGCCTGCCGGTGGGGATGTCGGACCCGTCACCGGGGCCGTGACCCTCGCGTCGCGATTCGTAGAGCACCGCCGACAGCGCCGCGGCCAACTCTGCGGAATCGAGCCCCTCCCACACCCCGGCCCGCAGGCACTCGGCGACCAGCAGGTCGCTCTCGCTGTAGATGCGCGCCAGCAGCCGGCCGTCGTCGGTGACCGCGGGCGTGTCCTGCTCGACGGTGGTCGTTTCGTCGACTCCGTCGACGGTGATGAACCCGCGGTCGGTCAGCAGCACGACGATCCGGTCGAACGTCTGAGCCAGCGAGTTCGTCGCCGCGGCGATCTTCTTGCGCAGCTGCTCGTTGTCCTCCTCGATGCGCAGGTAGCGTTCGGCGACGCGGGCCAGCTTCTCCCGGTCGGGCAGGCCGTGGGCCCGGTGCGCGCGCATCCGGTCCCGCAGCACGTTCAGTTCCGGGTCCACGTCGTGTTCCGGTGGCGGCCCGCTCCTGCGCGACGCCCGCACCGAGGGAACGTCGAGACGAGCGGCTGCCGACCGCAGCGCCGACGCCAGATCGCGGCGGACCCGCGGGTTGCGGTGCTCGATGCGTTTCGGTAGCGACATCTTCCCGAGCGGGCCGGGCGCCCCGGTGTAGTCGGCCGACGAGATCCGGCCTGCCCAGCGGTGTTCGGAGAGAACCAGTGGTCGAGGGTCCTCGTCGTCGCGTGCCGGTTCGAGGACCACGGCCAGTCCGCCTCGCCGGCCCGCGGTGATCGTGATGATGTCGCCGGGACGCAGCGCGGCCAGCGCCTCGTTGGTGGCCTGGCGGCGCTGCAATCTGGAGGCGCGCGACTGCGCGCGTTCGCGTTGCGAGATCTGCGCGCGCAGCCTGACATAGTCGAGGATCGCCGAATCCGGACCGCCCATCTCGGCGGCGAGCTCGCCGAGCATGCGCTCGCCGCGTTCGACGCCGCGCACCAGTCCCACCACCGATCGGTCGGCCTGGTACTGCGCGAAAGACCGTTCGAGCAGCTGATGGGCCTGTGCCGGACCCATCTGGTGCACCAGGTTGATCGTCATGTTGTAGGTGGGCGCGAACGAACTGCGCAGCGGGAACGTCCGGGTCGAGGCGAGCCCCGCGACTTCGGCGGGATCCACATCAGGATTCCACAGCACCACGGCGTGGCCCTCGACGTCGATGCCGCGGCGGCCGGCCCGGCCCGTCAGCTGGGTGTACTCCCCCGGCGTCAACGGCATGTGCTGCTCGCCGTTGAACTTGACCAGTTTCTCCAACACGACCGTGCGCGCGGGCATGTTGATGCCCAGAGCCAGTGTCTCCGTGGCGAATACGGCCTTCACCAGGCCGGCGGTGAACAGCTCCTCCACGGTGTGGCGGAAGACCGGCAGCATGCCTGCGTGATGTGCCGCCAGACCCCGCAGCAGCCCCTCCCGCCACTCGTGGAAGTCCAGCACGATCAGGTCGGAGTCGTTGAGATCGGCGGTGCGGCGGTCCACGATGTCGGCGATGCGCGCGCGCTCCTCATCGGTGGTCAGCCGCAGCGACGAGCGCAGACACTGTTTGACCGCGGCGTCGCAGCCGGCGCGGGAGAAGATGAACGTGATGGCGGGCAGCAGGTTGTCCTGCGCGAGCACGTTGATCACCTCGGCCCTGCCGGGTGTCCGGTACAGTCCCGACGGCCGGCCGGATCGCCCACGGCCACGAGGCTGCCAGTCGGTCAGGCGTTCGGCTTCACGCCGATGTGCGATGTGGCGCAACAACTCCGGGTCCACCAGCAGGTTGCGGCCTGCGGGGCCGGAGGCGCGGTAGTCGAACAGGTCCAACAGCCGCTTGCCGACCATCACGTGCTGCCACAGCGGCACCGGGCGGTGCTCGTCGACCACCACCGTGGTGTCGCCCCGGACGGTCTTGATCCAGCCGCCGAACTCCTCGGCATTGCTCACCGTGGCCGACAGGCTCACCAGCCGTACCTCTTCGGGCAGGTGCAGGATGACCTCCTCCCACACCGCCCCGCGCATCCGGTCGGCGAGGAAATGCACCTCGTCCATCACGACGTAGGAAAGACCCTGCAGCGCACGCGAATCCGCGTACAGCATGTTGCGCAGGACCTCCGTGGTCATCACGACGACGTCGGCGTCACCGTTGATGGCCTGGTCACCGGTGAGCAGACCGATGCGCTTCGGCCCGTACCGGAGCACCAGATCGTTGTGCTTCTGATTGCTCAGCGCCTTGATCGGGGTGGTGTAGAAGCACTTCCGCCCCGCCGCCAACGCCAGGTGTACCGCGAACTCACCGACGACGGTCTTGCCCGCGCCGGTCGGGGCGCAGACCAGCACTCCGTGGCCCTGGGCCAACGCCTCGCAGGCGCGGCGCTGGAAGTCGTCGAGTTCGAAGGGCAGCAGCGCGGTGAACGCCGCCACGCTTTCGGTCGCCGTACCCGGATCAGGTTGCGTCGTCATCGACCACGAGCCGCGACGGGGCCGGCACCGCGGTCGGCGCCTCGATGGTCTCGACCGGGCCGATCGGCGCGGCCTCGTCGTCGTCGACCGCGTCCAGCGCGGCGCGGCGCGCCTTGCGGCGGTCGCTGAGCCGTGCCACCTGGATGGCCAACTCCATCAACAGCGTCATCGCCAATGCCAGCGCCAGCATCGAGAAGGGATCCGAGCCGGGCGTGGCGAACGCGCAGAAGACGAACACCCCCATGATGAGTCCGCGGCGCCACGCCTTGAGCCTCTCGTAGGTGAGGATGCCGACGAGGTTGAGCATGATGATCAGCAGCGGGAACTCGAAGCTGATCCCGAACACCAGCAGCAGGTTGATCAGGAAGCCGAAGTACTGGTCACCCGAGAGCGCGGTCACCTGCACGTCGCTGCCGACGGTGAGCAGAAATCCCAGCGCCTTGGACAGCACGACGTAGGCCAGGATCGCGCCCGCGACGAACAGCACCGCGCCCACCATCACGAACGCCACCGCGAAACGGCGCTCCTTGGCGTAGAGCCCGGGGGTGATGAAGGCCCACAGCTGGTAGAGCCACACCGGGCACGCCAGCACGATTCCCGCCGTCATGCCGACCTTGAGGCGCAACATGAACTGGTCGAACGGCGCGGTCGCCAACAGCCGGCATCCCCCGTCGGGGGTGATCGAGGCCCGCGCCGAATCCGGCAGCGCACAGTAGGGTCCGCGCAGCCAGTCACCCAGGCTGGGCAATCCGAGCACGCCGTGGCTGTACCAGAGGAACCCGAGGATCGTGGTCACCAGCACGGCGAGGACCGCGATCAGCAGCCGGCTGCGCAGCTCGGTGAGGTGGTCGACCAACGACATCGTGCCGTCGGGGTTGACCCGTGAACGTCGCTGTCGGGGATCGAGCTTCTTGAGGATTCCGGGAATCTGCACGGGAGGGGTTGCCTAGATGCTGCGGACAGCCGCGAAGTCACGCGCGCGGCCGCGGCCGCGCACCACCGACGGACCGGTCAGGCCGGTCGCTTGTCAGGAGAAGACGGCTCGGCCTCGGGGACGCGCTCGGATGCGATCTGCGTCGGTGCCGCGGGCTGATCCGGCTTCGCCGACTGCGAATCCGCCTGCATCTCCTTGATCTCGGACTTGAAGATGCGCATCGACTTGCCCAGCGAGCGCGCCGCGTCCGGGAGCTTCTTGGCACCGAAGAGCAGCACGAACACGGCGATGACGATGACCCAGTGCCAGGGTTGTAGACCACCCAATTTGGTTACCTCCAGACGTCTGGGCCGAGTTTACCCGTCCGCGGGGTCGATGCCGACCCCACCGACGCGATACGCCTCCAGCGCCGCCGCCGCCGACCGCCGGACCCGGTCGGCCAGGTCGACGGGCTCGAGCACCCGCACGGCAGATCCGAAACCCAGCACGAACCGCGCCATCCACTGATCGGAGGCGTAGGTCATCGTCGCCTCGCACGACCCGTCGTCGAACTCGCGCAGCACGCGCAGCGGGTAGTAGTCGAACATCCACGCCGCGGACCGTTCGATGAGCAGTGTCGCGACCGGCAGGGACGGGTCCGCGGTATCGGGATCGAACAGCGAGGTGTCCGGGCCGGCCTGCACGGCAGGCGGCGGCGGCACCGACGGCTCGTCGAGCACCCGGGCGTCGACGATGCGGTCGAAACGGAACAGCCGCACCGCCTCCGCGGAGCGGCACCACGCCTCCAGGTAACTGTGGTCGGCGACGAGAACCACCCGGATCGGGTCGACCACCCGGCTGGACATCGTGTCGTGGGAAGCGGCGTAGTACTCGATCGCCAGCGCCCGGTCGTCCCGCACCGCCTTGCGCACGGCCGCGGCGGCCGCGCTCTCCACCGGGGCGGGTTCCTCGACCGCGGCACCCTCCACCCCGTGGCCGACCTTGCCCGCGGCCGACTCGATCTTGGCGATCGCGCTGCGGGCCGCCTCGGGATCCACCATCCCGGGGACGTCGACCAGTGCCCGCAACGCCACCAGCACCCCGGTGGCCTCGGGCGAGGTCAGCCGCAGCGGATGGTCGATGCCCGCCGAGAACGTGACCTCGATGGTGTCGCCGGAGAATTCGAAGTCGATCAGGTCACCCGGCCCGTAGCCCGGCAGCCCGCACATCCACAGCTGGTTGAGGTCCTCACGCAGCTGTTTGACACTGACCCCGAGATCGGATGCGGCCTCGGCGTAGGTGATCCTCGGGTTGGCCTGGAAGTACGGCACCATGTTCAACAACCGCACCAGCCGGGCGCTGACGGCCGTCACCGTGCCTCCACCTCGCTGACCGTGGACAGCTGGGCCCGCAGCCGGGCGATCACGTCGTCGCGCAGCGACTGCGGCTCCAGCGCAAGCGCGTCGGCGCCGTAGCTCGCGACCTCGCGCGCCAAGCGGTCGAACATGCCGATGTCGACGGTGATCTCGTCGCCGGCCCGTCCGCCGACCATCTTGGGCCCCACCACGGTGCCGCGGCGGCGCAGCGCGGTCGCGCGTCCCTCGGCCACCCACACCCTGGCCTGTCCGGTCGCGGGCCAGTCACCCACCACCCGCTTGACGATCTCGCGCAGGTCGATCCCGTCGGGTCTGCTCACGCTGCCCGCGTCCCCGATCGGGGTCACATCGGCCCCGATGCGCGAGAGCCGGAACGTCCGGACGGCGTCGCGGTCCCGGTCGTGGCCGACCAGATACCAGCGACCCCGGTCGGTGACCACACCCCAGGGCTCCACCGTGCGGGTCATGTACGGCTCGCTGCGCGACGGCCGGTGCCGAAACCGCACGGCGCGCCCGGAATCGATGGCCGACAACAGAATCCCGAGCACCTCCTCGGATCCTCGAAGCCCGGGCAGCGCGGCCGTCGAGGTGATCGCGATGTCGTCGTCGGCGGCTTCGATGTCGATGCCGGCGGCGCGCAGCTTCAGCAGGGCGCTCTGGGTCGCGGTGATCAGTTCCGGGGACTCCCACAGTTGGGTCGCCACCGCCACGGCGGCCGCCTCGTCGGGGGTCAGCTCCACAGCGGGCAGCGCGTACGACTCGCGGTTGATGCGGTAGCCCTCTGCCGGGTCACTCGGCGACACCCGCCCGGTCTCCAGCGGGATGCCGAGATCACGCAGTTCGTTCTTGTCACGCTCGAACATCCGCGAGAAGGCCTCGTCGCTGGCGTCGTCGGAGTAGCCTAAGACCGTCTCGCGTATCCGGTCTGCGGTGATGAAGGACCGCGTGGACAGCAACGCGATGACGAGGTTCATCAGGCGTTCGACTTTCGAGATCCCCACGACGTAGAGCTTAAGGCGCGTGAGACGCGATCCCGCTCATGAGCACGCGGGGGCAGGGTTGAGGAATCCGACTCACATCGACGCGATGAGCCGCTTGACCCTCTCGTCGACCGACCGGAACGGGTCCTTGCACAGCACGGTCCGCTGGGCCTGGTCGTTGAGCTTGAGATGCACCCAGTCGACGGTGAAATCCCGGCCGGCTTCCTGGGCGGCGCTGATGAACTCGCCGCGCAGCTTGGCCCTGGTGGTCTGGGGCGGGGTGTTGACCGCCGCCTCGATCTCCTCGTCGGTGGTGATCCGGGCGGCCAGACCCTTGCGCTGCAACAGATCGAAGACGCCGCGGCCCCGCTTGATGTCGTGGTAGGCCAGGTCGAGCTGGCTGATCTTCGGGTCGGACAGCTCCATGTTGTAGCGGTCCTGGTAGCGCTGGAAGAGTTTGCGCTTGATCACCCAGTCGATCTCGGTGTCGACCTTCGCGAAGTCCTGACTCTCGACAGCGTCGAGCTGGCGCCCCCACAGGTCCACGACCTGCTCGATCTGGGTGTTCGGTTCCCGGGTCTGCAGGTATTCGACGGCCCGGGCGTAGTACTCGCGCTGGATGTCCAGCGCGCTGGCCTGCCTTCCGCCGGCCAGCCGCACCGGCCGCCTGCCGGTCAGGTCGTGGCTGACCTCGCGGATGGCGCGGATCGGGTTGTCCAGTGAGAAATCGCGGAACGCGACGCCGGCCTCGATCATCTCCAGGACCAGTGACGCCGAACCGACCTTGAGCATCGTGGTCGACTCACTCATGTTCGAGTCGCCGACGATGACGTGCAGCCGCCGGTACTTCTCGGCGTCGGCGTGGGGTTCGTCGCGGGTATTGATGATGGGGCGCGATCGGGTCGTTGCCGAGGAGACGCCCTCCCAGATGTGCTCGGCGCGCTGACTCAGGCAGAACGTCGCGGCCTTCGGGGTCTGCAGCACCTTGCCCGCGCCGCAGATCAGCTGACGGGTGACCAGGAACGGCAGCAGCACATCGGAGATCCGGGAGAACTCGCCGGCGCGCACGATCAGATAGTTCTCGTGGCAGCCGTACGAATTGCCCGCCGAATCGGTGTTGTTCTTGAACAGGTATATGTCGCCGCCGATGCCCTCGTCGGCCAACCGCTGTTCGGCGTCGATCAGCAGGTCTTCCAGCACGCGCTCACCGGCGCGGTCGTGGGTCACCAACTGCGTCAGGCTGTCGCATTCCGCCGTCGCGTACTCGGGGTGGCTGCCCACGTCGAGGTACAGGCGCGCGCCGTTGCGGAGGAAGACGTTGCTGCTGCGGCCCCACGACACCACCCGGCGGAACAGATACCGGGCCACCTCGTCGGGACTCAACCGCCGATGGCCGTGGAACGTGCAGGTGACACCGAATTCGGTCTCGATGCCCATGATTCGTCGCTGCACCTCATCGAGACTACTTGTTGCTCGGCTCACAAGTCGGCCGGACACCCGATCAGCGCCTGTGGATAACCGGCGCGGCCCCACCCCGCGTTCTGCCAGCATGAGCCATGGGGGAAATCGCACACGTCGACGTGGACCGGCTGTACGGTCTGGCGGGCCGCTTCTGGAGCACCGCAGCCGAGCTCACCGACCGGCGCCTGCCCGGAATGGATCCCGGCGCACTCACCGGTTCCGTGGTGTCCGCGTTGGATACCGGCGAACTGATCGAGCCGCAGATCGACGCGGTGGTCGCGGCCCTGAACGACTGGGCGGCGGCCGCCCGTGCGTCGGCGAACGCATTCCAGCACGCCGACATCGCCAACGGTGAGCGGTTCGGGCCGCGGTGATCCTGCCGACCGTCTCGATGGCGCAGCGGTGGCGGCCCGACGCACTGCTGCAACTGGCCGAGGGCTGGGACAGCGCCGCACGGGCGCTCGGCGCCGACGTCGACGGCGCGGTGGCCGACTCCGACCGGAGCCTGGACTACTGGACCGGCGCGGCCGCCGACGCCGCCCGCGAGCGCGCCCGCGGGATCGCCGCCGACACCGCCGAGGTGGCACGGCGACTGGTGACGGCGTCGGTGGCCGCCCGCGACGGAGCCGACCAGCTGGCCGCCGCGCGCGCCGACGTCCTCGCCGGGCTGGAACTGGCGGAGCGCGACGGTCTGGTCGTCGCCGACGACGGATCGGTGACCCTCGCGGACCGTCCGGCTCCGCTGCTGGTGTTGCTGGCCGGCGGTCAGGAGGCGGTCGCCGTGCAGATGCTGGAGGTGCGGGCCGCCGAGTTGAGCACCCGGATCCGCGATGCGCTGCAGCGTCTCGGCGCCGCCGACGCGGACGCCGCCGCCGACATCGCCGCGGCGCTGGGGGCGGCGCATCCGCAGCCGGCGGCCTCCACGGGGCAGGCGCCCGCGGCCACCGTGCCCGCGGGAGCCTGGCCCGTGCAGGCCGCCGACGTGGTCGACGGGTGGCCGAGGATGAGCCAGGACCGGATCTCCGCCCAGATCGCCGCCATGACGCCCGAGCAGCGCGGGCGCCTGATCGCGGAGTTCCCGCAGCAGGTGGGCAACACCGACGGCATCCCGTGGGACATGCGGGTGGCCGCCAACCGGCTCAACATCGCCGGCGCGATCCTGGCCGAGACAGGCTCGGACGACGGCTCCCGCCGCCGAATCGCGTTCTACCGCAGCCTGCTCGGCGAGATCGACGACCCGGCGGGCGGCGGCCGGATACCGCGCAGGATCATCGCCTTCGACCCCGGCCGGGCTTCGCTGATCGAACTCAACGGTGACCTGGCCGCCGCGCACAGCGTCGCGGTGCTCGTTCCCGGCGTGAACACCACGATGGAGGGTTCGGCCGCCAACACCGCCACCGCACGGCGGTTCGTGTCGGCGACCGACGGCGACGTCGCCGTCATCACCTACCTGGGCGGGCCGTTCCCGCAGGTCCACAATCCCGCCGACGTGCTGTTCGACGCCGCCGACGCGCGCTACGCCCTCGACATGGCACCGCGGCTGGTGGCTTTCAGCGAGGACGTGGACCGGCGGGTCTCCGACGGCGTGGCGGTGACGGTGATCGGCCACTCGTATGGCGGCTCGATCGTCGGGACGGCCGAAACCCTCGGGCTGACCTCCGACCGCACCGTGTTCCTGGGGGCCGCGGGCGCCGGGGTCGGGGTCGACGACACCGGAGACTGGCACAACCGCAATCCGCACGTGCTGCGCTACTCGATGACCGCGCCGGGCGACTTCATCGAACTGGTGCAGGGCATCCCCGGCGGGCCGCACGGCGTCGACCCCGATGAGATGAACGGCGTGATCCCTTTGCGCACAGGTGAATACGATGACGGCGGCCCCGTTGCAGGCTGGGATGCGCACAGCGGCATGCTCAACCGGCCGTCCGATTCGTGGCGCACGATCCTGGCGATCATCACCGGCGATTGCCCCACCGTGCGTCGGGCGGTCGCCGGCGCGCCAACCTGAGCTGGCCGACTCTCGCTAGGACTCGCCGCTGCCCTTCTCTGCCCCGGCTTCGGCTTCGTTGCTGCTTTCGCTCGAATCGACCTCGGGCAGCAGCGCTTCCAGCGCCGAACCGGTGATTCGACGGAACGCCCGCCTGGGCCGGTTCGCATCGAGGACCGCGACCTCCAGGGTGGCGGGCCCCAGCGTGCGGGGCTCGGCGCCGTTGACACCGGCACCGAGCGCCTTGACCGCGATCGAGACCGCGTCGGCCAGGCTGAGATTCTCCTTGTAGGACTCGTTGAGGGCCGTGGAGATCGGTTCCGTCGTGCCGCCCATCACGACGAAATGCGGCTCGTCGGCGATGGAACCGTCATAGGTGATCCGGTACAGCTCGGGCGCCTTGGTCTCGCCGTGGTGGGCGACCTCGGCCACGCACAGCTCCACCTCGTACGGTTTGGCCTGCTCGGTGAAGATCGTCCCCAGTGTCTGGGCGTACACGTTGGCCAGCTGCCGTCCGGTGACGTCGCGGCGTGAGTACGCGTACCCCTGGGTGTCGGCGAACCTGATCCCGCCGCTGCGCAGATTGTTGAACTCGTTGAACCTGCCGACGGCGGCAAAGCCGATGCGGTCGTAGAGCTCGCTGACCTTCTGCAGTGACCGCGACGGGTTCTCCGCGACGAACAACACGCCGTCGGCGTAGGCCAGCGCGATCACGCTGCGGCCGCGGGCGATGCCTTTGCGGGCAAGCTCGGACCGTTCACGCATCGCCTGTTCGGGCGAGATGAAATACGGGAAGCTCACAGCTCGTCACCTCGCGTGGGCCTGGCATCGGGCCCGAATGTTTCTGTTCGTGAACGGTTTTCGACGACCTCGCGGCACAGCGAGGAGATCTTCGCCTCGGGCACCTCGTGCGCGCCGTCGGCGCCGATCACCACCGCGGTGGGGAAGATCCCCCGCACCAGATCCGGTCCGCCGGTGGCCGAGTCGTCGTCGGCGGCGTCGTAGAGCGCCTCGACGGCGACCCGCAGCGCGGATTCGGCGTCAGTGACCTGCGAGTACAACTTCTTCATCGAGGACTTGGCGAAAATCGAGCCGGAGCCGACGGACTGGTATCCCTCCTCCTCGAAGTTCCAGCCGCCCGCGGCGTCGAACGACACGATGCGGCCCGCCGCTTCGGGATTGGGGTCGTCCAGGTCGTATCCGGCGAGCAAGGGCAGGGCCACGAAGCCCTGCAGCGCGGCGCCGAGGTTGCCGCGCACCATGGTCGCCAGCCTGTTCACCTTGCCCGGGAACGTCAGCGCCACGCCTTCGAGCTTCTCGTAGTGCTCGAGCTCGACCGCGTACAGCCGGGCGAACTCGACCGCGATGGCAGCCGTCCCGGCGATGCCGGTGACGGTGTAATCGTCGGTGATGTAGACCTTCTGCACGTCGCGGCTGGCGATCATGTTGCCCTGGGTGGCACGCCGGTCACCGGCCATCACCACCCCGCCCGGACACTTCAGCGCCACGATCGTCGTCCCGTGCGGCACGGCATCCGTCGGCAGTCCCGTCGGCCCCGGCCCGGGAGCGCCCGGCAGCAGATGCGGCGCCTGATGGCGCAGAAAATCCGAGAACGACGACAGGTTCACGCCGCCGTGGGACACACCTTGGGGCAGAGCGCTAAACGCTCCGGATGAAGAGGACGGAAAGGCTGGCTGATCGCGGTTCGGCCAGGTCACTGTCCACCCTTCTGCACGTACGCACGGACGAAGTCCTCGGCGTTCTCCTCCAGGACGTCGTCGATCTCGTCCAGCAGGTCGTCGGTCTCATCGGTGAGCTTTTCGCGGCGCTCCTGCCCGGCGGCCGTGCTGCCGGTGAGGTCGTCGTCTTCGCCGCCTCCGCCGCCACGCTTGGTCTGCTCCTGAGCCATCGCTGCCTCCTGCGTCAAGTTCTCACACCCATTGCGGGGACCCGACCCACTGCCCGTCGGTCTCTCCACAGTACCGGTCGGGCGCCGGATTGCCGGGGATAGCCCCGGTCAGGTCGTGAGCTGTTCGACGAGTTCGACGGCGCTGTCGACGGAATCCAGCAGGGCCCCGACGTGGGCCTTACTTCCGCGCAGCGGCTCGAGGGTGGGGATCCGCACCAGCGAATCTCCGCCCAGGTCGAAGATCACCGAATCCCAGCTGGCGGCCGCGATGTCCGCGCCGAACCGCCGCAGACATTCGCCCCGGAAGTAGGCGCGGGTGTCCGTGGGTGGATTCTCCACCGCGTCGAGCACCTGCTGCTCGGTGACCAACCGCTGCATCGAGCCACGGGCCACGAGCCGGTTGTACAGGCCCTTGTCCAGCCGAACATCGGAGTACTGCAGGTCGACCAGGTGCAGCCGCGGCGCGTTCCACCCCAGGTTCTCCCGGTGTCGGAACCCTTCGAGAATCCGCAGCTTGGCCGGCCAGTCCAGCAGGTCGGCGCACTCCATCGGGTCACGCTCGAGCAGGTCGAGGATGTGCGCCCAGGTCTCCAGCACATGCGTGGCGCGCGGATCCGGGTCGCGGCTGTCGACCAGTTTGGCCACCCGATCCAGATAGATCCGCTGCAGCGCCAGGCCGGTCAGCTCGCGTCCGTCGGCCAGCGCCACGGTGGCACGCAGCGACGGGTCACGGGAGAGCACGTGCACGGCGTGCACGGGCCGGGCCAGGGCCAGATCGGACAGGTCCGCACCGATCCGCGGACCCTCCTCGATCAGGTCGAGCACCAGCGAGGTGGTACCGAGCTTGAGGTAGGTCGAGGTCTCGGCGAGGTTGGCGTCGCCGATGATGACGTGCAGCCTGCGGTATTTGTCGGCGTCGGCGTGGGGCTCGTCGCGGGTGTTGATGATTCCGCGCTTCAGCGTGGTCTCCAGGCCGACCTCGACCTCGATGTAGTCGGCGCGCTGGGAGAGCTGGAAGCCGGGCTCGTCGCCGGACGGCCCGATACCGACACGACCGGATCCGGTGACCACCTGCCGGGACACCAGGAACGGTGTCAGCCCCGCGATGATCGCGGAGAACGGTGTTTGGCGGCTCATCAGGTAGTTCTCGTGCGAACCGTACGAGGCGCCCTTGCCGTCGACGTTGTTCTTGTACAGCTGCAGCTTGGCGGCACCGGGGACGCTGGCGACGTGGCGGGCCGCCGCTTCCATCACCCGCTCGCCCGCCTTGTCCCAGATGACCGCGTCCATCGGATCGGTGCACTCCGGCGCCGAGTACTCGGGATGGGCGTGGTCGACGTAGAGCCGGGCGCCGTTGGTCAGGATCATGTTCGCCGCACCGACCTCGTCGGCGTCCACCACCGGCGGCGGCCCCGACGAGCGGCTCAGGTCGAATCCGCGGGCGTCACGCAGCGGCGACTCCACCTCGTAATCCCAGCGGGTGCGCTTGGCGCGCTGGATTCCTGCGGCCGCCGCATACGCGAGCACCGCCTGGGTCGATGTCAGGATCGGATTCGCGGTCGGATCGGACGGCGAAGAAATGCCGTACTCGACCTCCGTTCCGATGATCCGTTGCATATCGACCAGCGTAGAGGTCGGCATTGCGACGAGCCGACTCGCGTGCAGCGATCGGGCCGGGGGCGACCCCGCCGTGTGGTGAGATCTATCCGCGATGACCCCGAAGACCGAGCAGCGTCGTGCCGCCGAACGCTGGTTTCTCCAGCGTGGCCTGCCCGCGGTGTTGCGGCCCGGCGTCCTCGTGCAGCGGGTGTGGACACGGTCGGCGCCCGCGCTGGCGGCGCTGGCCGTGATGATGGCGTTTTCGACGCTCGTGGTCGCGGTCACCGGCGAGCACACGATCGCCATCGACGGCACCCCCACCCGCACCGAATGGTTCATCATCGGCGTCGTCCTGGTGGTGCTGCCGACGGCGGCGTTGGTGGGATGGCTGGTGTCGCGCACCGACGATCTGCGCCTGCGCGGCGCCGTCTCGACGACGTCGCTGGCCGTTGCCGCACTCGGCGGCATCTACGCCGGCCCCAGCGCCCACGTCTTCGTCGACATGGTCACCGAGATCGTGCTCATTGTGCTGATATTCGTCTGCACCGCAACGGGAGTCGGGGCGATCCTGGGCTGGGCGGTGCGGATGACGCTGGCCAATCTGGCCTCGGTGGGCAACCTGCTGCTCGGCGCTCTGCCGGTGATGCTGCTCACCGTACTGGTGTTCTTCAACGGCCCGGTGTGGACCATGGCATCCACCATCACGCGGCCCAGGCTGTGGGTCGCGCTGCTGTTCCTGATGCTCATCGCCGTGACGTTCCTGGTGTCGAGCACGTTGAGCCTGGTGGGGCCCATTCTGAGTCCGGACGCCAAACGACCCGAAGACGCTGCGCAACTGGACGGAACCCCGTTCGAAACCATGCCCGACCGACCGCGCCGGGTGAAGCTGTCGAAGGCAGAACGCCTCAACGTGGTGTTCGTCCTGGCGATGTCGCAGGTCGTCCAGGTGTTGACCGTCTCGATCGTGACGGGGCTGCTGTTCTTCGTCCTCGGCCTCATCCTGATCAGCCCGGAACTGTTGGCCGCGCTCACCAACGGTGGGTCCTCCGACGGTGAGTTCCTCGGCATGACCCTGCCGGTCCCCCAGGCCCTGATCCACATCACCATGTTTCTGACCGCGCTGACGTTCATGTACCTGGCTGCGCGCACCGTGGGCGACAAGGACTACCGGGCCCAGTTTCTCGATCCCCTGATCGAGGACCTGCGGTTCACGCTGGTGGCCCGTGACCGCTACCGCACCCTGACGGCGAACACCTGAACGGCCCGCAATTTCGCATCCAAGATGCGCAATTAGTAGCGTGGTGGTCATGCAGCTGACCCGGTTCACCGATCTGGGGCTGCGCGCCATGATGATTCTGAGCGCCGGCGAATTCGACGATCAACGGGTCACCACCCGCCAGATCGCGGCCAGCGCAGGAGCCTCCGAGAACCACATCGCCAAGGCCGTCTCCCGGCTGGTCGAACTCGGTCTGGTCGAGGCGCGCCGCGGCCGCGTGGGCGGGCTGTCGCTGACCGAAGCGGGACGAACCGCTTCGGTCGGCCGGCTGGTGCGCGAACTTGAAGGCGACCGCGAGGTCATCACCTGTGACGGCGATTCCCCCTGCCCGCTGCTCGCCGGCTGCCGGCTACGGCGGGCGATGGCGGCGGCCAAAGAGGCTTTCTACGCCGAACTCGACCGTTACACGGTCACCGATCTCGCGCGCGGCCCGGCGCTGAAGGTCATTCCGCTGGCGCCGCCGACTCCGGCGCGCTGACCCGCGGACGCGGTCGGCATCGCGCACAATGTGCCGGTGTCCGACATGCGGCGGGTTCACGACTGGTTCCTGCACCGCGGGTTGCCGCTGGTGCTCACCCGGCGGGTCCGCGCGCGCAAGCTCGTTCAACGTTCGGCGCCCATGGTCAGCGCGGTCGGGGCACTGACCGCGGTGACGATGCTGCTGGCCGACGTGACCGGCGAGTCACCGGACTACGGCTACGCGGTGCGACTCGGCGGGATCGCCGTGGTTCTGGTGGCCGCACCGTTCGTCCTCGAGGTGTTGCACCGGCTCGGCACCCGGGTCGGTGAAGCGCTACGCCGGTGGGCCGCCGTGCTGGTGATGACCATCTTCGTCGTGGTCATGCCGTTGACGGTGAGCGGGTGGTCCGGTGCGGCAGCTGCGGAGGCTCCGGCGTTCATCCTGATCTCGCTGACCGCGATCTGGCTGACCTACCTGGGTTTCGGGTCGATCGCGTTGTGGGCCTTCCGGTTCGCCTGGGTGCAGCTGGGTGCGCTCGGCACCCTGATGAGTCGCGCCCTGCCCCTGCTGATGCTCACCGTGGTGGTGTACTTCACCGGAGAGCTCTGGCAGCTCTCGGCGCGGATGACGCGCGAAAGACTTTGGCAGACAATTGGATTCCTCAGCATCGTGGCGTTGGTGTTCATGATTGCGACGATCCGCGACGAGGTCGGGGCGCTGCGCCAGGACCGGTCGGCCCGCGAGGATCCGGCGGCGCTGCTGGTCGGCACGCCGCTGGAGTCGGTGCGGGCCGACCCCGCCACGCGCACACCGCTGTCCATGGCCGAACAGGCGAATGTGGTGGCGGTGATGGTCGTCGCGCAGGCGATCCAGGTGGTGCTGTTCACCGCGGGGTTGTTCGCGTTCTTCCTGGCCCTGGGCGTCATCGCCATACCCGACGACGTGACCGTGGTGTGGTCCGGCGAACAGGCCTGCGCGGTCGGTGAACCACCATGTGCGGGAACGTGGTTCGGTGTCCACATCCCGATACCGCAGACCGTCGTGCACACGTCGCTGTTCGTCGCGGTGCTGTCCGGGCTGTACTTCACGGTGAGCACCAGCGTCGACCCCCTCTACAGGCAACGCTTCTTCGACCCGCTGATCGCCGACGTCGCCGTCAGCCTGGCCGGCCGTGACGCCTATCTGGAGGTCGAGCGGCACCAAACCCACCACGGGTGAACGCGCAACGGCTAGATTCGCGGCGTGACCAACGTCTTCGGCAAGCGGTACGGCGAAGTGCTTCTCGTGTATGTCGGCGAGAACGGACCGCAGGCCACCGTGTACAACACCTACCCGCTCAACGACTGCCCGGCCGAACTCTGGACGAAGCTCGACGCGCAGACGGTCGCGGCCGAGCACGGAGCCGCCGCCGCACTGTTGAACGGGCCCCGCTACTGGCTGATGAGCGGTATCGAAAAGCCGGGCGGTACCGAATCCGAGCGCCGGACCTTCGGGGGAATCGAGATGCTGCGGCAGGCGACCGTGGCGCTGTCGTCGATGAACCCGGCGCCGTACTCGGTCAACGAGGTGGACCGGAAGGCGATCTTCGTCTACGACGCCGGCACCCCGGTGTTCGAGCTCGTGGACCCCGACGGGAGGCGCTGGGTGATGCAGACCTACAGCCAGACCGTCGACCCCGCGCTCACCCTGGAAGATCTGCCCGGTCTGGCGCCGCGCCTCACGCTGCCCGCAGGCTGGACCTATCGGTCCCGCACCCTCGACGCGCCGCTGACGGTGGACACCTCGAACCGCAAAGCCAGCGTGCTGCAGGACGATCTGGCCAACAGCTACTCGCTGACGAGCTGAACCGTCCGGTCAGCAGCCGTTGGGCCTGGCGACCTCGAGCTCGGGCGGCGAATCCTCGGAGACCTCCTCACCAGCCGACGGCGACTGCGAGCACACCTCCCAGTTCGTGAGGTTGATCTGCTCGAACGGAGGGCCTTCGGCGGTGGCGGTCTCGGGTACCAGCTCGCCGTCGGTGGCTGCGACGACCGCGTCCCACGCGCTCTGCAGCACCTTGCCCTCGACATCCGGCATTTCCCATGTGTCGGCCGCCGCCGGATTCGCGGTGCCGATCGCTACGGCGGCGAGCAACGACGCCGCTCCGATGATGCCTATGGCGTGCTTTTTCATGTGACTCCCCGACCTTTGGACCTGAGCGCATGAAAGGTATGTTCGGCCGGTGTCGCGCGGGAGTACTCCACGTGACCGTTGCGGACTCAGTCGGTGAGCGGACTCTGAACAGGCCGCTCGGACGCCGGGCTCAGAGCTTGTAGCCGATGGTGCGAAGCAGGTCGCGCCGGTCGGCCACGTCCTCTCCGGTCTCGGTGCCCAGCGGCGGCTCACCGTCGACGACACCCACGATGCCGCGACCGAGGCGCGTGACCGAGACTACGACATCCACCGGATTGGCTGTAGCGCAATAGATTCCGCAGACCTCAGGTACCGCCTTGACCGGATTGAGCACGTTGACGGGGAAACCCTCACGCAAGAAAATCACGAAACTGTGCCCGGCGCCGATGGCCAGCGCGTTGCGCGCCGCCATCTCGACGAGGTCGGGGTCGTTCCCGCTGCGGCGGACCAACCGCGGCCCGGAAGCCTCACAGAACGCCAGCCCGAAGCGAAGTACCGGACTCACCCCGACCAGCGCCTCGTGCAGGTCCTCGACCGTCTTGATGAAGTGCGCCTGGCCGATGACCACGTTGAGGCCGTCCGACTTGTCGACGGACACCACGTCCCAGGACAGCGACGGCGTGGTCATGTGACCATGATGCCACCGCCGCTGCCCCGTCGGACGGGATGGCGCTACAGGTACTGACCCAGGTTGGACTCGGTGTCGATGGCACGGCTGGCCGAGGAACTCTTGCCGGTGACCAGTGTGCGGATGTAGACGATCCGCTCGCCCTTCTTGCCCGAGATCCGGGCCCAGTCATCCGGATTGGTGGTGTTGGGCAGGTCCTCGTTCTCGGCGAACTCGTCGATGATCGAGTCGAGCAGGTGCTGGATGCGCAGGCCGCGCTGACCCGTCTCCAGCACCGCCTTGATCGCGTTCTTCTTCGCGCGGTCCACGACATTCTGGATCATCGCCCCGGAGTTGAAGTCCTTGAAGTACATGACTTCCTTGTCACCGTTGGCATAGGTGACCTCCAGGAACCGGTTGTCGTCGATCTCGGCGTACATCCGGTCGACGACCTTCTCGATCATCGCCTTGATGGTCAGCGAACGGTCACCGGAGAACTCGGCGAGGTCGTCGTCGTGGATCGGCAGTTCCTCGGTGAGGTACTTGCTGAAGATGTCCTGCGCCGACTCGGCGTCGGGCCGCTCGATCTTGATCTTGACGTCGAGGCGGCCGGGCCGCAGAATCGCCGGGTCGATCATGTCCTCGCGGTTCGAGGCACCGATCACGATGACGTTCTCCAACCCCTCCACACCGTCGATCTCGCTGAGAAGCTGCGGGACGACGGTGGTTTCGACATCGGAGCTGACGCCGGTGCCACGGGTGCGGAAGATCGAGTCCATCTCGTCGAAGAACACGATGACGGGGGTGCCCTCCGACGCCTTCTCCCGCGCCCGCTGGAAGATCAGCCTGATGTGCCGTTCGGTCTCGCCGACGAACTTGTTCAGCAGCTCGGGGCCCTTGATGTTGAGGAAGTAGCTCTTCGCCTCCCGGGCGTCGTCACCACGCACCTCGGCCATCTTCTTGGCCAGCGAGTTCGCCACGGCCTTGGCGATCAGCGTCTTGCCGCACCCTGGCGGACCGTAGAGCAGCACACCCTTGGGCGGGCGCAGCGAGTACTCCCGGTAGAGCTCCTTGTGCAGGAACGGCAACTCGACCGCGTCCCGGATCTGCTCGATCTGACGCCCGAGGCCGCCGATGTCGTTGTAGCTGACGTCGGGAACCTCTTCGAGGACCAGATCCTCGACCTCGGCCTTGGGGATGCGCTCGAACGCGTAACCGGCCTTGGTGTCGACCAGCAGCGAGTCCCCGGGGCGCAGCTTGCGCGGCCGGTCGTCAGTCAGATCGTCTTCATCGGCGTACGAACCCTCGGGCAGGTGCTCGGCGGCGACCAGCGGCTCCGCCAGCCACACGATGCGCTCCTCGTCGGCGTGGCCGACGACCAGGGCGCGGTGCCCGTCGGACAGGATCTCGCGCAGCGTGCTGATCTCACCGACGGACTCGAAGTGACCGGCCTCGACGACGGTCAGCGCCTCGTTGAGACGCACCGTCTGACCCTTCTTCAGTTCCTTGGTTTCGATGTTGGGTGAGCAGGTCAGGCGCATCTTGCGGCCCGAGGTGAAGACGTCGACGGTCTCATCGTCCTGGACGGAGAGCAGCACGCCGTAGCCGCTCGGCGGCTGACCGAGCCGGTCCACTTCTTCCCGCAAAGCGAGCAACTGCTGCCGCGCCTCTTTGAGCGTGTCCATCAACTTGGCGTTGCGGGCGGCCAGCGAGTCGATGCGCGCTTCGAGCTGGTGAACATCGCGTGCCGCGCGTGCACTTGTCGCCAGGCCTCCTGCGTCCTCCAGTTGTTCGCGCAGGATCGCCGCCTCGCGGCGCAGCTGTTCGAGCTCTGCAGCGTCTTCGCTGGACAGACGGCTATCAGGGGATGTCCCAAAGACTTCAGAGGCTTCAGAACGCTCGGACTCACTCATTTTGCGCTCCTCTCCCACACCGGATGTTGGTGCGGTAACAACTTCAAAGCTACCGGCGATTCAGTCTTTGTGTGCGCTGTAGGAATTCGACACACCAGCAACACTGTTAGCCTCTGAAGATCAGTCGGCCGAACGGAAGGACAGCCGTGACCCTGAAAACCCTCGTCACCAGCTTCACCGCTGGGGCAGCAGCAGCCGCGACACTCGGCGCTGCCGCCGTGGGTGTGACCTCAATTGCAGTCGGTGCCGGAACGGCCGCCGCGTCACCCGTCGCGCTGGCTCCGCTGCCCGCCGCCCCGGCACCCGAGCTGCAGGGCGCGCTGGTGTCGACGCTGAGCGCGCTGTCCGGGCCGGGTTCCTTCGCCGGCGGCAAGGCCAGCTACGTGCAGGGCGGCCTGGGCCGGATCGAGGCCCGGGTAGCGGACAGCGGATACAACAACGCCGCGGCCAAGGGCTACTTCCCGCTGAGCTTCACCGTCGCCGACATCGACCAGAACGGCCCAGTGGTGACCGCCAACGTCACCGCAGCCGCCCCGACCGGCGCCGTGGCGACCCAGCCTCTCACGTTCATCGCAGGCCCCAGCCCGACCGGCTGGCAGCTGTCGAAGCAGTCGGCGATGGCCCTGATGTCCGCGGTGGGCTGATTTCCCGCATCCTCATGGTCCGCAGCGCCGTCACATTTGTGGCGGCGCTCGGGCTATGCGGGTGCAATCAGAACGAGCACCCGGCGGCGACGGCGCCGTCGCCTGCCCCTCCGGCTGTCGAATCGTCGGCGCCCGCGGCCCCGATCCCGGACTCTCCCGGCGGTCCGCCGCTGCCGCCCCCGGACGCATTGATCGGCGTGATGGCCCGGTTGTCCGACCCGGCAGTGCCCGGCGATCAGAAGATCACGCTGATCGAGAACGCCTCCCAGGGCGAAGCCGCAGGCCTGGACCGCTTCGCGGTGGCCCTGCGCGACAACGGGTCTCTGCCTCTGACGTTCGAGGCCCGCGACCTGGCGTGGTCACAGTCCGAGCCCGGCAATGTGGTGGCGACCATCGTGATCACGCCGGCCAACCCGCCCGGCGGGCAGTTCACGTACCCGATGGAGTTCGCACCGTCGGACGGCTCCTGGCAACTCACCCGGCAGACCGCCGACCTTCTGTTACAGCTTGACGACCCGGCGCCGTCCCCGCCGCGCTGAGCGATGTGGATCGGCTCGCTCGAATTCGACATCCTGCTCGGCGACGTGCGGTCGCTGAAGCAGAAGCGGTCGGCCATCCGGCCGGTGATCGCCGAGCTGACCCGCAGGTTCGGCGTGTCGGCGGCCGAGACCGGTTCCCAGGATCTGCACCGGCGCGCCGGCATCGGCGTCGGCGTCGTCGCGGCAGACCGGGCCCGGGTGATCGAGGTCCTCGACGCCGCCGAGCGACTGGTGGCGGCCCGGCCGGAGCTGGAACTGCTCTCGACGCGGCGCGGATTGCACCGCAGCGACGACGACCTCTAGCTCAGGCGCTTCTTGCGCAGCGGAATCGGGGCCACCGTCCCGGGCGCCAGCCTGCGGGCACTGATCAGGAACGCGGTGTGTCCGCGCATCGAGTGTTCCGGCCGCACCGCCAGACCGACGACGTGCCAGCCGCGTTGCATGCTCTCCCACGCCCTCGGCTCGGTCCAGCACTGCTGCTCGCGCAGCGCTTCCACGGTCTTGGACAGCTGGGTGACGGTGGCGACATAGATCATCAGCACCCCGCCGGGCACGAGCGCCTTGCCGACCGCGCCGAGCACGTCCCACGGCGCCAGCATGTCGAGCACGACCCGGTCCACCTCGGGTCCGTCGTAGTCGGCGACGTCGGCGATCACCAGGTCCCAGTTCGGCGGCTGCTCACCGAAGAACGTGGCGACGTTGCGCTGCGCGTGTTCGGCGTGGTCCTCGCGCACCTCGTAGGACGTCACCCGCCCCTGCGGACCGACCGCCCGCAGCAGCGAGCAGGTCAGCGCCCCTGAACCGGCCCCCGCCTCCAGCACCCGCGCGCCGGGAAAGATGTCACCTTCGTGCACGATCTGCGCCGCGTCCTTCGGGTACACCACCTGGGCGCCGCGCGGCATCGACATCACGTAGTCGACGAGCAGCGGTCGCAGCACCAGGAATTGATCGCCGTTGGTCGACTTGACCACGCTGCCCTCGGGCAGGCCGATCACCTCGTCGAGGGCGATGATCCCGCGGTGGGTGTGGAACTCGCCGCCGGGCTTGAGCAGCATGGTGTAGCGCCGACCTTTGGCGTCGGTGAGCTGGACACGATCACCTACGTCGAATGGGCCGGTTCTGCGCACAGCTGATCAGCCTGCCAGTAGACGCGCCGCCGGTGACGCCCGGGGTTGCCCGGATTTGTCCGACCGCCGTCCTAGTCTCGATCACATGAGTGAGCCGACACGACCGGTCCGGCGCCCGGCGCTGTCGCCGTCGCGTGCCAGCGACTTCAAGCAGTGCCCGCTGCTGTACCGGTTCCGTGCGATCGACCGGTTGCCGGAGCCGTCGTCGGCCGCCCAGGTGCGCGGCACCGTGGTGCATGCCGCGCTGGAGCAGCTCTACCGGCTGCCGGCCGTGGAGCGCGGGCTGGCGACGGCCGCGTCACTGGTCGCACCGGTGTGGGAGCGGCTGCTGGCCGAACAGCCTTCGCTGGCCGTCGACATCGAGCCCGCGCTGCACGGCGAGTTGTTGGAGCAGGCGCGCGCGCTGCTGTCGGGCTACTACCGGCTGGAGGACCCCACCCGATTCGACCCGCAGAGCTGCGAACAGCGCGTCGAGGTCGAACTCGTCGACGGCACCCTGCTGCGCGGCTACGTCGACCGCATCGACGTGGCGCCGACCGGTGAAGTGCGGGTGGTCGACTACAAGACGGGAAAGGCGCCGCCGGAAGCCCGCGCCCTGGCCGAGTTCAAGGCCATGTTCCAGATGAAGTTCTATGCCGTGGCCCTGCTGCGGTCGCGCGGCGTGCTGCCTTCGCGGCTGCGGCTGTTGTACCTCGCCGACGGTCAGGTACTGGACTACAGCCCGGACCTCGAGGAGCTGGAGCGGTTCGAGAAAACCCTGATGGCGATCTGGCGGGCTATTCAATCTGCGGGTGCCACAGGCGATTTCCGCCCGAATCCATCAAAGCTGTGCGACTGGTGCGCACATCGCGTGCACTGCCCGACGTTCGGCGGCACTCCCCCGCCGTATCCGGGGTGGCCCGAAGTCCTCGACGAGACACTCGAGGATGGCGACCCCGACGCGGTGCTGCACGCGGAGCCCGCCGCGTGATCGAGAGCCTGTTCCGTCGGCTACCCGCAGACGGCGAGTACCAGGTGTTCGAGTCCACCGACGGCACCCGCAGCAACTGGGATCCGCAGATTCAGCACGGTTCGCCGCCGCTGGCGCTGTTGACCAGGGCCATCGAGGAACTCGCCGCCGGCACCGGGTTGCGTGTCGGACGGCTCACCCTCGACATTCTGGGCGCGATACCGGTTTCGACGGTGCGGGTCCGGGCCCGGGTGGACCGTCCCGGCGCGCGCATCTCGTTGATGACCGCCGAGATGCTCACCGACCGCCCGGACGGCACCCGCCGTGCCGTCGCCCGCGTCACGGCCTGGTTGTTGGCGCCCAGCGACACCGGCGACGCGGCGACCGACCGGTACCCGCCGCTGGTGGAAGGCGAGGCGATGACGGTCGCGCACCCGTGGGAGGGCGCTCCGGGCTACCTGGAGACGGTCAGTTGGCGCAGGCAGTTCACCGCGGACGGTGAGGCGGCCGTCTCGTGGCTTTCTCCGCTGGTGCCGCTGGTGGATGCGGAGCCGACGACGCCGCTGCAGCGCCTGGCGATGGTGGTCGATTCGGCGAACGGGATCGGCGCCGCGGTCGATCCACGGCGGTTCGTGTTCATGAACACCGACACGGTGGTGCACCTGCACCGGCTGCCCGAGGGCAACGACTTCGGTCTGCGCGCCCGCGGGTCGATCGGCCCGGACGGGGTCGGCGTCACGACGGCCGAGATTTTCGACCGCGCCGGCTTCATCGGGACGAGCGCCCAGACGCTGTTGGTGCAGCGGCGCGGATGATCGACGAGATCCGCCGCCAGTTCGAGCTTGGCTGGGGGCTGACCGAACTGCACCTGGCGTCTCTCGTCGAGGCCGACTTCCTCTGGGAGCCTGCCGAATTGTGCTGGACGGTCCGGCCTGACTCCGGCGGGCGCTGGCGCGCGGATTTCGCCGAGGTCGAACCCGATCCCGTTCCGGTGCCGACGATCGCGTGGCTGACATGGCACATCGACTACTGGTGGAGCGCTGCGCTCGCCTCGATGCGCGCGCGGCCGCTTCGCGCCCCGACCGAGGTGCTCTGGCCGGGGAACGGGCCTGCCGCGGCGGCACGCCTGCGCACGCTGGCAGCCCAATGGCGAGAGGTGTTGGCGGCCATCACTGTTGAGCGCCTGGCCGAACCGGCCGCCTTTCCGTGGGGCATCGCCGAGAATCGCGCGGTCGCCGACACGGTGCTGTGGGTGACCGTCGAACTGACCAAGAACGCCGCGGAGATCGGCCAGTTGCGGCTGCTTCGCGCCGCCCGGGCCTGACCCGTCGCCGTCTACGCTGAGGCGGCCAGGGATTTCCTGTCCTCGTCGGCGAAGGTGTCCTCCAGATGCAGGGGCGAGTAGTCGACATCGATCTCGGCCAGCGGACGCCCGCGGGCACTGCTGATGGTTCCGAAGCGACGCATCCCCTTGTCCGCGGCGTACTGCTGGAACTCCTCCATCGTCAACCCGAACGGGACCTCGTCGTAGAGGGCGAACCCGTCTTCGGTGTTGCGCAGCGCCAACGGGATCAGCTCGTTCATCCGCGTCTCGAACACCGCCCAGTTGGCGTCGTCGGCGGCCACGTGGCGCCGGCACGTGAAGGTACCCCACGCCATGTGGCGCCGTTCGTCGTCGCCGATCCGGCGCACCAGCTCCTGCATCCCGGGCAGAATCCCGCGGTCCACGCAAATACGGTGCCACGCATAGTATCCCGTGAGTGCCATCATGCCTTCGATGACGTGGTTGTAGGTGACCGAGGCGCGGACCTGAGCCGCCGGTGACGGGTCGGTGGCCAACGCGTCGAGCGAGGCGGGCAGCTCTTCGTAGAACATCTGACAGTAGGCGGGAAGCTCGTCGAGATACCCCTGCAGGTCCTCGGTGATCCCGACCGCGTCGAGCCACATCCGGAACACCTGGGTGTGCTTGGCCTCTTCGAAGGCGAACTGCGTCAGATACATCTCGTCACCGAGCCGGCCCTCGGCCCGCATCGCCGCCATGAACGGCTGGATGTCCTGGGTGACCGCTTCCTCGCCTGCGATGAACTCCGCGCACAGCCGGGTGGCCCAGTCGCGTTCCAGATCGGTCAGCGACTCCCAGTCGGCCCGGTCCCGGGAGAAGTCGATGTCGGCGGGATCCCAGAATTTCGCGTTGCCGCCGGCGAAGAGCCGCAACGGCAGGCTGTCCCAGTTGAGGCCGCCTGCGGCCAGCGAATCCGAACGTGTTCTAGCCATGTGACTGTGCTCCTCCGGGGGTTGCGGTTGTGAGAGGCTGGGGCGCGAAGGCCGCGGCCAGCACGGCGACGTACCGTCGCACGACGAGGGCGGGCTGGTCGGGTGACAGCTCGTCGAGGCCGAGCACCGGGTCCATCCCGCGCACGTACGGCGCCAGCGCCAGGTGCGGCAGGATCATCAGCAACAGCGACAGCAACGCGTCGGTGTCGGCGTCGGGGCGCAGATCGCCACGACCACGCGCGTCGCGCACCAGCGGCCGCAACACCTCCAGGTAGTGGCGGTGGATGACGGCGCGCACACTGACCCGCGTGTCGGTGTCGACCTCGAAACTGGCGGCGGCGTGCAGCGACCGCTCGCGCGGATGCTCGGCGAAGTAGGCGACCCACACGTCGAGAAGATCGGTGAGGAACGCGAAGAACGGCCGGGTGGGATCCAGCACCCGGATCTGGTCCTCCATGTAGCACCGCACCCGCTGGCTTCCCACGTCGGTGATGTGGGCATAGAGGTCGCGCTTGTCCGCAAAGTACTGGAACAGGCTGCCTTTGGCGACACCGGCCCGCCGGGCGATCACGTTCAGGCTGCCCTGGGAGAACCCGTGCGCGGCGAACTCCGCTTCCGCGGCGGCGACCACCGCCGCGCGCCGATCTTCATTGAGACGAGACCATGTCACCGTCGGCATCGCGCCTCCAAGGCTTGATGTGACCAGTGGTCATATTACTGTGACTCAGGCCACAGTCAAGGGTGGCTACGCCAGCGGCTTGAGTTCTTGCAGCACCGTCGGAATCAGCTCGCTCACCGTCGGGTGGATGTGCATGGTGCGCGAGATCGCCGTGTACGGCAGCTTCGCCGTCATCACGTCGAGGATCAGGTGCACGACCTCGTCGCCGCCGACGCCGAGAATCGCGGCGCCGAGGATCTCGTCGGTCTCGGCGTCGACGACCACCTTCATGAACCCCTGCGTCTCACCCTTCTCCACCGCACGTCCAACCCGCGTCATCGGGCGCTTGCCCACCAACGCTTTCCGCCCCGACCTGCGGACCTCCTCGACAGTCATCCCGACCCGGCCCAGCGGCGGGTCGATGTAGAGGGCATAGGTGGTGACGCGGTCGCTGACCCGGCGCGGATCGTCGTCGAGCAGGTTGGCCGCGACGATCTCGAAGTCGTTGTAGGAGGTGTGGGTGAACGCGCCGCGGCCGTTGCAGTCCCCCATCGCCCAGATGTTGTCGGCCGAGGTGCGGAGTTGGTCGTCGACGACGATGTAGCCGCGGCTGTCGGTCTGCACGCCGGCCGCCTCGAGATTGAGATCGTCGGTGTTGGGCCTGCGCCCCACCGCGACCAACAGGTGGCTCCCGCCGATCGGCTCGGCACCGGCGCGCGGCGTGACGGTGAACCCGTCCGCCTGCTTGGCGAAGCTGATCGCGTCGGCCCCGAGGACGACGTCGATGCCCTCGGCTTCGAGGATCTCCTTGATCGCCGCGGACACGTCCTCGTCCTCACGCGCGGTCAGCCGCGGACCTCTCTCGATCACAGTGACCGCGGCGCCGAACCGCCGGTACATCTGGGCGAACTCCAGTGCGATGTAACTGCCGCCGATGACGACAAGGTGCTCGGGAACCTCGTCGAGGTCCAGTATCCCGACGTTGGTCAGATAGTCGACGTCGGCCAGACCCGGCATGTCGGGGGCGACGGCGCGGCCGCCGACGTTGAGGAAAATCCGGTCGGCCTCCAGCAGTTGATCGTCGACCCGGAGTGTGTGCGGGTTCTCGAAGCGGGCGTGCCCGCGAATCAGCGTGCAGCCCTTCATGCCTGCGAGCCAGGACTCCAGACCCTCGCGGTCACCGACGCTGATGCGGTCCTTGCGCGCCTTGACCGCGGCCATGTCGACGGTCACCCCTGCGGCGGCGACCCCGAAGTCGTTGCCACGCCGGGCCAGATGCGCGGCGTGCGCGCTGGCGACAAGCGTCTTGGTGGGGATGCAGCCGTAGTTCACGCAGGTGCCACCGACCAGTTTGCGTTCGATGACCGCCACGGTCTGCCCCGCCGCGGTCAACCGACCGGCCAGCGGCGGCCCGGCCTGGCCGGCACCGACGATGATCGCGTCGAAGTGCTGCGCGCTCACCGCCGCCCCTAGACCAGGCTCACCAGGAACGCGACCAGGACTCCGCCGCCGACGGCGAGGGCGTCCTCGGTGAAGGCGCCGGGGCGGTCGTTGCCGCCCTTGGCTCCGGCGAACCTGCTGCGCAACTCGGCGCCGGCCAGGGTGCCGAGCACGGCACCGACGACGCCCGCACCCGTCGCCGAGAAGGTGTGGAAGAACACGCTGCCGATGACGGCGCCGGAGAAGCCTCCGGTGATCAACCGGGCGATGAACTGAGGTGGCACCTTACGGCTCGGAGTCATCGGCAGCTGATCGGTGACCAGCTCACCGAGCGCGAAGATGGTCAGCACCGTGACCGTGATCGGGTGCGCCATCCACTCAGACCACTTGTCGGCGACGTCGATCCAGCCGAGCATCGCGCCCCACGCGACGACGGCCGGCGCCGTCAGTGCGCGCGATCCGGCGACGACGCCGATCAACAGTGCCAGAACGAGAACGAGAACCTGCGTCATCGGACCTCCGCACGCCGGGTGGACACCCGGACGCTAACACGGTTGACCGCGCCGTGAGCGGTGTCGATCAGAAGCGGCAGAAGCGAATGTCAGAGGCCAGAATGGCTTTGGCGCCGATCGCGGCCAGCTCATCCATGATCGCGTTGACGTCGCGTCGCGGCACCAGCGCGCGCACCGCGACCCAGTCGGGGTCGGCCAGCGGCGCGATCGTCGGTGATTCGAGCCCGGGCGTGACCTCGGTGGCCCGCTCGAGCACCGAACGGGGGCAGTCGTAGTCGAGCATCAGGTACTGCTGACCGAACACCACGCCCTGGACCCGGGCGGCCAACTGGTCGCGCGCGGCGGCCGTTGCGGGGTCTGCGTCGACGCGCTCGATGAGCACGGCCTCGGAATCGCACAGCGCCTCACCGAACGCCACCAGTCCGTGCAGGCCCAGCGTGCGGCCGGTGCCCACGATGTCGGCGATGACGTCGGCCAGCCCCAATTGCACCGAAATCTCCACCGCACCGTCGAGTCGGATAACGGTGGCCTCGATGCCCCTGTGGGCCAAGTCTTTTCGCACCAGGTTGGGATACGCGGTGGCGATCCGGCGGCCTGCCAGGTCGGCGACCGTCCAGTCGGTGCCGGCCGGGGCCGCGTAGCGGAACGTGGAGGATCCGAAGCCCAGCGCCAGTCGCTCGGCGACGGGAGCGTCGGATTCCTGCGCCAGATCCCGACCGGTGATGCCGAGGTCCAATTCGCCGGAGCCGACGTAGATCGCAATGTCCTTGGGCCGCAGGAAAAAGAACTCGACGTTGTTGGACGGGTCGACGACGGTCAGGTCTTTGGAGTCACGCCGACGGCGGTAGCCCGCCTCGGAGAGGATCTCGGCGGCGGACTCGCTGAGCGCTCCCTTGTTGGGGACGGCGACGCGCAGGGTCTTGGGCGCAGACATTCAGAGCTTCCCGTACACGTCGTCGAGCGACAGACCGCGGGACAGCATCAGCACCTGCGTCCAATAGAGCAGCTGGCTGATCTCCTCGGCGAGCGCTTCGTCGCTCTCGTGCTCGGCGGCCAGCCACACTTCGCCGGCCTCTTCGAGGATCTTCTTGCCGATGCCGTGCACGCCGCCGTCGAGTGCGGCGACGGTTCCGCTACCGGCAGGACGGGTGCGTGCCCGTTCGCTCAGTTCGGCGAACAGAGCATCGAAGGTCTTCACGTTTGGCGATTGTGTCACGTCAGGTCGGAAACACCGCGATCGGCCGGGCTGGGCAGGCCGGGCTCAGCCGGTCGCCGTCTTGTCCGCGTGCAGGATCTCGCCGTGCATGTCCTCCAGCGACACCCCCTTGGTCTCCATCACCCACCGCCACACGAACAGGCCGGACAGCACCGCGCACAGCCCGTAGAAGCCGTAGGCCAGGCCGAGGTGCTCGCGCAGACCCGGGAACGTGACGGTGATCAGCCAGTTGGCCGCCCACTGCCCCGCCGCCGCGAGGCCGAGGGCAGCCGCCCGGATCCGGTTGGGGAACATCTCGCCGAGCAGCACCCAGACCACGGGGCCCCACGACATACCGAACGCGACGACGAACAGGTTCGCGGCGATCAGCGCGATCACCCCCGAGGCGCCGGGCAGGCTGGGGTTGCCGTCGGCGCCGACGGTGGCGTTGGCGAAGATCACCGCCATCGTGATCAGCGTCACGGCCATGCCGGAGGAGCCGATCAGCAACAGCGGTTTACGCCCGATCTTGTCGATCAACGCGATCGCGATCAGTGTGGTGAGGACGTTGATCACCGAGGTGATGACGGTGTAGACCGCGGACTCGTCGGCGCTGAAACCGACGGCCTGCCAGAGCACGTTGGAGTAGTAGAAGATCACGTTGATGCCGACGAACTGCTGGAAAATCGACAGCCCGAGGCCCACCCAGACGATGCCGTAGAGCCCGCCGGTCGGTTTGCGCATGTCACGCCACGAGGGCTTGTCCTCGCGTTCCAGCGTCTCCCGGATGCG
Source organism: Mycolicibacterium austroafricanum (assembly GCF_000612725.1). GTDB lineage: Bacteria > Actinomycetota > Actinomycetes > Mycobacteriales > Mycobacteriaceae > Mycobacterium > Mycobacterium austroafricanum. Next base: position 309,661 of record NZ_HG964456.1, on the reverse strand, counting down.
GGTGATGGTGATCTCCAGGTTCTTCTTGCCGAGCAGCATGCTCAGCACCCGGCGGGCTTCCGGGATCTTGTGGCTGGCAACGAGATAGCGCGGTGACTCCGGGATGGTGAAGGCGAGCACCCCGTACAACACCGCGGGCAGTGCCATCGCCAGGAACATCCACCGCCACGCGTCGAGCCCGAACCACAGCGGCTCGTTGGGTCCGCCGGCCGCCCATTGCAGGAGCCAGTTGACCGCGAACGAGGCGAAGATGCCCGACACGATGGCCAGCTGCTGCAGCGAGCCGAGCCGACCGCGGATGCCCGGCGGCGAGGTCTCGGCGATATAGGCCGGTGCGATCACCGACGCCACCCCGACGCCGATGCCGCCGACGATCCGGAAGAGCACCACCGCCCACACCTCGTGGGCGAAGCCGGTCCCGAACGCGCTGACGAGGAACAGCACCGCGGCGATCTTCATGACCGCGATGCGCCCGATCCTGTCGGCGATGCGGCCGGCGGTCATGGCGCCTGCGGCGGCGCCCAACAGCGCAGAGGCGACCGCGAAACCGAGCTCGGCGTTGCCGATGCCGAAGTCCTCCTGGATCGAGTCGACCGCACCGTTGATGACCGCGCTGTCATAACCGAACAACAGACCGCCCAGAGCCGCGACGGAGGCGATCCGCACCGCGGTCTTGCCGGACGAGAATTCCTGGCCTTGCTCGAAAATCTCGGGACCATCCCCGACGGGACCACCCTGACCGGCCATGTGGCGACCTTTCCGCAACGTTGCGTGATACGGGTCACATTCAATCACCCGCATGCTGACGCCGAGGGTGTTCCCAAAAGTGGGCGCCGCTACTCGGCGAAAGCGATCAGGCGGTGCGTTCGCGCAGTTCTCGGTCGATCTCTGCGTAGATGCGACGCAGGTCGGCCACGTCGAGTCCGGCCAGCGAACCCACGTGGCGCCTTCGCAGCCCGCCGGGTACCGGGACGTCATTGGGGACCACGAGCACGGCGCAGCCCGCCTTCTCGGCGGCCGCCGTGCCCGTCACCGAGTCCTCGACGGCCAGGCAGTCCGCCGGATCGACGCCGAGCAACTCGGCCGCCCGGAGGTACGGGTCCGGGGCCGGCTTGCCGCTGGCCACCTCGTCAGCGCACACGGTGACCGAAAAGTAATGGCGGCCAATGCTGTTGAGCGCACGCTCGGTCAACCCGCGCTGGGTGTTGGTCACCAACGCGGCAGGGGTGCGTTCGGCTGCAAGACCTTCCAGCATTTCGCGGGCGCCGTCACACCAGGGCAGTCCGCCGTCGAACAACTCGGCGGTGTGGTCGTGCAGCCAGCGCACGGACTCCGCCATGGCTTCGGGATCGAGGTCCAGACCGAGTTCGGTGTAGACCGTCACCATCGTTTCCTCGGCCGACGCCCCGACAAGCGTGGCCCTGGTCTCACGGCTCATGACCCCGCCGAATGTCTCATACAGCGCGGAAAGAGACACATCCCACAGCTTTTCGGAATCGACGAGCGTTCCGTCCATGTCCCACAGCACCGCTCGCACCCGACCATTCTGGCACGCAGCGGTGTCCCGGCGCGAACCGCGCAACATGAACATCGGCCTCGTCGAACCGCTGCGGGCCCGGGCAGGCCGTCGCGTATCCGGACGGCTCAGTCCTCGGGGTTGTAGCCCAGGTTGGGGGCGAGCCAGCGCTCGGCTTCGGCCAGGGTCCAGCCCTTGCGCTTCGCGTAGTCGGCGACCTGGTCCTGGGCCAGCCGGCCGACCACGAAATACTGCGACTGCGGGTGCGAGAAGTACCAGCCGCTGACGGCCGCTCCGGGCCACATCGCCATCGACTCGGTCAGCTCGATGCCGGTCCGCTCCTTGACGTCCATCAACTTCCAGAGCGTCGCCTTCTCGGTGTGCTCCGGGCAGGCCGGGTAGCCGGGGGCAGGGCGGATTCCCACGTACTTCTCCCCGATGAGTGCGTCGTTGTCCAGCTGCTCGTCCGGCTGGTATCCCCAGAACTCCTTGCGAACCCGTTCGTGCATCCGTTCGGCGAAAGCCTCCGCCAGCCGGTCGGCGAGCGATTCCAGCAGGATCGCGCTGTAGTCGTCGAGGGCCGCCTTGAACTCCATGATCTTGTCCTGGCTGCCGAGCCCCGCGGTCACGGCGAACGCGCCGATGTAGTCCCGGAGACCCGATTCTTTGGGGGCGATGAAGTCACCGAGTGACCGGTTCGGGATGCCGCTGCGGTGCTCGCCCTGCTGGCGCAGGTTGTGCAGCGTGGTCAGCACCTCGGTACGGGTGTCGTCGGTGTAGACCACGATGTCGTCGCCGCCCGGGCTGGCGTTCGCCGGGAAGAACCCGATCACCCCGTTGGCGGTCAGCCACTTCTCCTTGATCAGGGTGTCGAGCATCTCCTGGGCGTCGTCGTACAGCTTGCGGGCAGCCTCGCCCGTCGCCGGGTTGTTGAGGATGTCAGGGAAGCGGCCCTTCATCTCCCAGGCGTTGAAGAACGGCTGCCAGTCGATGTACTCGCGCAGCTCGGCGAGGTCATAGTCCTTGAACTCCCGCACGCCGAGCCCCTGGGCGGGCACCGGAGGCGTGTAGCCGTCCCACTCGACCGGAGTCCGGTTCGCGCGGGCCTTCTCCAGCGTCAGCATCGGGCGCTCGTTCTTCTGGGCGTGTCGTTCGCGCAGCGATGCGTAGTCAGCCTCGGTGGCCTCCAGCAGGGCCGGACGCTGCCTGTCGTCGAGGAGCGCCGCAGCAACCGGCACCGAACGGGAAGCGTCCTTGACCCACACCACCGGACCGCCACGACGGGGGGCGATCTTCACGGCGGTGTGTGCGCGCGAGGTCGTCGCGCCACCGATCAGCAGCGGAATCTCCAGACCCTCGCGTTCCATCTCCACGGCGAAGTTGGCCATCTCGTCCAGGGACGGGGTGATCAGCCCGGACAGCCCGATGATGTCGGCGTTGTGCTCCTTCGCCGCGTCCAGGATCTTCTGGGCAGGCACCATGACCCCAAGGTCGATCACCTCGAAGTTGTTGCACTGGAGGACGACCCCGACGATGTTCTTGCCGATGTCGTGAACGTCACCCTTCACCGTCGCCATCACGATCGTGCCGTTGGTGTCCTTCGAATCGGACGTCCCGTTCTCCGCCTTCTCCGCCTCGATGAACGGCAGCAGGTAGGCAACGGCCTTCTTCATCACCCGGGCCGACTTCACCACCTGGGGCAGGAACATCTTGCCCGCGCCGAAGAGGTCACCGACGACGTTCATCCCGTCCATCAGCGGGCCCTCGATCACCTCGATCGGGCGACCACCGGCGTCGGCGATCTCGGCCCGCAATTCCTCGGTGTCGTCGTCGACGTGCGCGTCGATTCCCTTGACCAGGGCGTGCGTGATCCGCTCGCGGACCGGCAGAGATCGCCACTCGGCCACCCCCGCGTCCTCGGTCTCGCCTTTGCTGTTGAACCGTTCCGCGATCTCCAGCAGCCTCTCGGCCGCATCCTCGCGACGGTTGAGGACGACGTCCTCGATGCGGTCCCGCAGCTCGGGGTCGATGGAGTCGTAGGGCACCAGCGCACCGGCGTTGACGATGCCCATGTCCAGACCGGCCTTGATGGCGTGGAACAGGAACACCGCGTGGATCGCCTCGCGGACCGGGTTGTTGCCGCGGAACGAGAACGACACGTTCGAGATGCCGCCGGAGATGTGCACCCCGGGCAGGTTCTCCTTGATCCAGGCGCAGGCCTCGATGAAGTCGATCCCGTAGCTCGCGTGCTCCTCGATACCGGTGGCCAGCGCGAAGCAGTTCGGGTCGAAGATGATGTCCTCGGCCGGGAAGCCCACCTCTTCGGTCAGGATCCGGTAGGCCCGCCCGCAGATCTGTTTGCGGCGCTCCAGGTTGTCGGCCTGCCCTTGCTCGTCGAAGGCCATCACGACGACGGCCGCACCGTATTTGCGGCACAGCCGCGCCTCGCGGATGAACTTCTCCTCGCCCTCCTTCATGGAGATCGAGTTGACGATCGGCTTGCCCTGCACGTTCTTCAGGCCCGCCTCGATGACCTCCCACTTGGAGGAGTCGATCATCACCGGGACCCGGCTGATGTCCGGCTCGGCCGCGATCAGCTTGGTGAACCGGTCCATCGCGGCGACGCCGTCGATCATGCCCTCGTCCATGTTGATGTCGATGACCTGCGCACCGACCTCAACCTGCTGCAGGGCGACCGACAGCGCGGTGTCGTAGTCCTCGGCCTTGATCAGGTTGCGGAACCGGGCGGAGCCGGTGATGTTGGTGCGCTCACCGATGTTCACGAACAGGGAGTCGTCGGTGATGTTGAGCGGCTCCAGGCCCGCCAGCCGGGTGGCCACCGGGATCTCCGGCACCTTCCGCGGCGGCTTGCCGTCGACGACCCTGGCGATCTCGGCGATGTGCGCCGGTGTCGTTCCGCAGCAACCGCCGACCAGGTTGACCAGGCCGGCCTCGGCGAACTCGGCGACGTAACCGGCCTGGCGCGTCGGGGACTCGTCGTATTCGCCGAAGGCGTTGGGCAGGCCGGCGTTCGGGTAGCAGGACACGAAGGTGTCCGCGATCCGCGACATCTCGGCGAGGTAGGGCCTCATCTCCGGCGCGCCGAGGGCACAGTTCAGGCCGACCGCAAGCGGCCTGGCGTGTCTGACGGAGTTCCAGAATGCCTCGGTGACCTGGCCGGACAGCGTCCGCCCGGACGCATCGGTGATGGTGCCCGAGATGATCACCGGCCAGCGGCGCCCGCGGTCCTCGAACAGCGTCTCGATGGCGAACACCGCGGCCTTGGCGTTGAGCGTGTCGAAGATCGTCTCGACGATGAGGAGGTCGGCACCGCCGTCGACCAGGCCGCTGGCGGCGTCGAGGTAGGCGGCGACCAGCTGGTCGTAGGAGACGTTGCGGGCTCCGGGGTCGTTGACGTCCGGCGAGATCGACGCGGTCCGCGTGGTCGGCCCCAGGGCGCCGGCGACGTAGCGCGGCTTGTCCGGGGTGCTGAACTCGTCGCAGGCCTTGCGGGCCAGGGCGGCACCGGCGTAGTTCAGCTCGTAGCTCAGCTTCTCCATGCCGTAGTCGGACAGCGACACCGCGTTCGCGTTGAAGGTGTTGGTCTCCAGGATGTCGGCGCCCGCCTCGAGGTACTCGCGGTGGATGCCCTCGATGATCTGCGGCTGCGTCAGGGTGAGCAGGTCGTTGTTGCCCACAAGATCGCTCGGCCAGTCCTTGAACCGCTCGCCCCGATAGCCGGCCTCGTCCGGCCGGTCCCGCTGGATCGCCGTGCCCATCGCGCCGTCGATCACCACGATCCGCCGGCCGAGAGCCACCTTCAGTTCGTCGGTGCAGTCGGGACGGATGTTCGGCTCCCAGATGTTGGGGTCAGCGGAGTTCACGCGCATTCCTTCCGTAGCGGAAGGCGTCCTTGACTCTGCCGAGCGTGGCGGATACCGAGCGGGGACCCTGTTCCCCGAGTAACCGTTGCAACGCCTCTCGACCTCAGAAAGTCTACGACGTCACCCGATCGACGTCTGGACGCCCATCTTTTCGCCGCGACCGGCCCCGACCCGCTTGGCGGTCGCGATGTCGTCGCCACCCTGGTTAACCAGATTGCAGCCGAACGCATTTCGTCTCGGCGACGGCGGCGGCCTGCAGCCGGGTCGCCATCGCGCCGTCGCCGACCATGACCCGCGTCGACATCACGTCGAGCAGGTCGGTGCCGTACTTGCGGTCGTTTGCGCCAGTCACACAGCCAGGGTAGTCGGGTACACAAACAAGCGTGCGAGTCGATGCCCGTCATCGAGCCCATGCAGGGCTTACGCTGGCCTGGTGACCCCCTCGGATTTCAGCGGTCCGAAGCGATCCGACCTGCCCGATCTCCGCGACACGATCGTCGTCGCGGCGTTCGAGGGCTGGAATGATGCCGGAGACGCGGCCAGCGACGCGCTGGAGCACCTGGACGCGATCTGGGAGGCCGAGACGATCGTCGAGATCGATGACGAGGCGTATTACGACTACCAGGTCAACAGGCCGGTGATCCGTCAGGTCGACGGCGTCACCCGCGAACTGGTGTGGCCGTCGATGCGGATCTCGCACTGCCGTCCGCCCGGCAGCGACCGCGACATCGTGCTGATGCACGGCGTTGAGCCGAACATGCGTTGGCGCACGTTCTGCGCGGAGCTGCTGGCCATCGCCGAGAAACTCAATGTGCAGACCGTCGTCATCCTCGGCGCATTGCTGGCCGATACGCCGCACACCCGTCCGGTCCCGGTGTCCGGCGCGGCCTACTCCCCCGACTCGGCCAAGACGTTCGGCCTGGAGGAGACCCGCTACGAAGGACCGACCGGCATCGCCGGGGTGTTCCAGGATGCCTGTGTGCAGGCGGGCATCCCCGCGGTGACGTTCTGGGCCGCCGTTCCGCACTACGTGTCGCAGCCGCCGAGCCCGAAGGCCACGGTGGCCCTGCTGCGGCGCGTCGAGGACGTGCTGGACATCGAGGTGCCGCTGGCCGATCTGCCGGCGCAGGCCGAGGAGTGGGAACAGGCCGTCACCGAGATGACCTCCGAGGACGACGAGATCGCCGAGTACGTGCAGTCCCTGGAGGAACGCGGCGACGCCGAGGTCGACATGAACGAGGCGCTGGGCAAGATCGACGGCGACGCGCTGGCCGCCGAGTTCGAGCGCTATCTGCGCCGCCGAGGCCCCGGCTTCCGCGGCTAGAGCTGGCCCCGTTCCTGATTTGGGCGCGAGCGTGCGTGTCTGAGGCGGACACGCCGTCCAATTCGCGAAGTTCGCGCACGCTCGCCGGCCCGGCAGCAGACTGCCCGACGGCAGCTGCCACACACGAGCGTGCGCAAAATCTGTCATCTGCGCGGCGTGTCGGCCTCAGACACGCACGCTCGCGCAGGTGAAAGAGACCCGCGCAGGTGAAAGAGCTCGCACGGGTGAAGGAGCTCGCGCAGGTGAAAGAGGCCCGCGCAGGTGAAAGAGACCCGCGCCGGTGAAAGAGCTCGCGCTAGACGCGCTCGGGTTGAGGGGACTTCCAGGAGCCGTTGAGCGCGTCGGGCTTGGGCCAGTACAGCCTCAGCACCAGCGCGAACGGCCCCTTCGGGGCGGGCAGCCAGTTGGCTTCCTTGTCGATGCCCGGCGACTCGTTCTGGATGTAGAACGTGTATCCGCCGTCGGGGTCGGGCACCACACTGGGCAGCATCGCCGAGTTGATCAGATAGCGGTTGATCGGGTTCTCGACGAGCAGGCTGGCGGGCAGCTCGTACATGGTCAGCGACCAGAACGCGTTGACCGGCGGCAACCCGCCCGACGGGAAGCGGAACACGTACCTGTTCGCGCCGGTCAGCGGCTGGCCTGCCGCATCGTTGGAGAAGTTCGGGTAGATGGCCTCGGCGGCGGTGTTGCCGTAGATGCCGTAGGCGGCGCCGGCCATCCGGAACAGGTAGTTGTCCCCCAGCTCCTGCCTGCTGCCGAACAACTGCGCGGACGTCACGTTGCCGGTGTCCATCTCGTTCTTCTTGAACGCGTCGAGCTCGGCGTTACCGTCGGCCATCCCGCCCTCGATCGCGGCGCGCATCTGCGGGCTCAGCGAGTCGGCGTCGAAATCGCCGTCGGGGCCGATGCCGATTCTCGCGAACCGTTCCCGCAGTGCCGTTTCCTCCGGCAGCGCCGGGGCGAACCGCATCACGAAATTGAGGATCTCGAAGAACTGCGGCGACGTGCGCTGCTGCTCGGGCGTCAGGGGCGGGACGAAGTCGATCGCCGGCGCCGGCGGCGGCGGGGGCCGGTTGAGGTACACCGACAGCGGCGCCGCCTGGTAGCCCGCCTGGATCTTGCGGACCTCCTCGATGTCCGACGGTCCGAACAGCTGGGTGCGGTACAGCACGAACGCCAGCTCGGTGTCCGAGCGGATCACCTCGTCGATGCCCTCCGGTTTCTCCCCCTGCCAGCCGGGACCCGCGAGCAGATACCTGCCGCCGCCGTTGCCGGTGGTGCGGCTGCCGACGTAGGCGAAGTTGTAGGTGTAGCCGTCGACGAACTGCAGCGAGTAGTAGCGGTCCTGCTGGACCGGCGGCACGGTCAGCACCAGCGGTTCGGCCCGCAGGTCGGCCCCGACGAACGAGTAGGGGGTGTCCGAGTTGGGCGTCTGGATCGCGGTGTCCTCGGGGGTGTACACCCGGGCGGTGTTGTGCACCTCGTTCCAGCCGCCCTTGTACTCAGGGTCCTGCTTGTCGACGAAGTAGGAGTACTGCACGCGGTAGTTGTCGACCATCGGGAAGCCGTAGACATAGGCCTCCTTGGCGATCGCCCTGGCCTCTTCGGGGCTGACCACCGCCGCGGTTTCCGGCGCCGACGACGTCGACGTGTCCTCCGGCGCGGATGAGTCGGTGCCGCAGCCGGCGAGCAACAGCAACGCCGCCGCGGCGGCGGTCAGGCGACGCAACATCAACGCTCCTCCAATCGCTGGGTCCTGGTGCCCATCGACCGCCCGAGCGCGGCGACTTCGGCGTCCATCCGCGGGAGCAGGTCGGGCACGAACTTCAGCACCTGTTGTTCGCCGATCGGCGTGGAGAGCAGCGATTTGAGCCAACGCAGCACCCCGACCCAGCCGGGACAGTTGATCTGGCGCTTGCGCTGCTCGATCCCGGTGACGAAGGCCTCCCCGCACGCCTCGACCGACGTCGTCTGGTTCAGCGGGAACGGCAGCCGGCTCAGCATCTCGGCGAACGTCGGCAGATCGGCCTTGGTGTCGCGCACCAGCGGGGTGTCGATCCAGGACATGTGTGCCGAGCCGACGGCGACGCCGCGGAAACCGACCTCGAGGCGCAGCGCGTTGGCGAAGTGCTCGACGGCGGCCTTGGCGGCGTTGTAGGGCGCCAGGCCCGGCGCGGCGGCGTACGCGGCCAGCGACGAGACGATCAGCACATAGCCGCGCCGCTCCAGCACCGACGGCAACGTGGCCCGCACGGTGTGGAACACACCCATGACGTTGACGTCCATCAGGGTGCGGAAGGCCTCGGGATCGACCTGCAGTACCGAACCGTAGGTCGCGATCCCGGCGTTGGCCATCACGATGTCGATGCCACCGAACCGGTCGACGGCGCTCGCGGCGGCGGCCTCCATCGCCGTCAGCTCACGGACGTCGGCGACGATGGTGTGCACGCGGTCGGGGCCGAGCGAGTCACGCAGTTCGGTCAGCGGCGCCTCGTCGAGATCGGTGAGCACCAGGCGGGCCCCCTTGGCGTGCAGGCGCCGCGCCACCTCCGCACCGACACCGCGCGCGCCGCCGGTGATGAACACGGTCTTTCCGGCCACGGCTCCCATGGCCGGAAACCTACTCCACGGCCGGTGGTTTACAGCGCAATGCCGAGCAGCGCGTCGACGGCGGTGGCGACCGTCGTTCCGGCGGTCGCGTCGTAGCCACCGTAGGTCAACGCGTCGGTGGCCCAACCATCCAGCGCGGCAAGCGCTTTGGGGGTGTCAAGATCGTCGGCGAGGTAGCGCCGCACCCGCGCGACGACGTCGGTGGCGTCGGGGGCGCCCGCCAGCGCCGTTGCACTGCGCCAGCGGTGCAGGCGCGCCAGCGCCTCGTCGAGTACCGCGGGGCTCCAGAACCGGTCGTCGCGGTAGTGCCCGGCGAACAGTCCGAGCCGGATCGCGGCCGGATCGACACCGTCGCGGCGCAGCTGCGACACCAGCACCAGGTTGCCGCGGCTCTTGGACATCTTGTGCCCGTCCCAGCCGATCATGCCCGCGTGGACGTAGTGGCGGGCGAAACGCCGCTCACCGGTGACGCATTCGGCGTGCGCGGCAGAGAACTCGTGGTGCGGGAAGATCAGGTCGCTGCCGCCGCCCTGGATGTCGAGGCCCGTCCCGATGCGGCTGAGTGCGATCGCCGCGCACTCGACGTGCCAGCCCGGGCGTCCGGGACCGAACGGCGACGGCCAGCTGGGTTCGCCGGGCCGCTCGGCCAGCCACAGCAGCGCGTCCAGCGGGTCGCTCTTTCCGGGACGGTCGGGGTCGCCGCCGCGCTCGGCGAACAGGGCCAGCATGGTGTCGCGGTCGTAACCCGACTCGTAGCCGAACTGCACGGTGGCGTCGGCACGGAAATACACGTCCGGGTACTGCGGGTCGTCGACCACATAGGCGGCGCCGGCGGCCAGCATCTTCTCCACCAGCTCGACGACCTCGGCGATCGCCTCGGTGGCGGCCACGTAGTCACGGGGCGGCAACACCCGCAGGGCCGCCATGTCCTCGCGGAACAGCTCCGTCTCGCGGTCTCCGAGCTCGCGCCACCCGATCCCGTCGCGCTGCGCGCGTTCGAACAGCGGGTCGTCGACGTCGGTGATGTTCTGCACGTAGTGCACGTCGTGGCCGCTGTCGCGCCACAGCCGGTGCACCAGATCGAACGTCAGGTAGGTCGCCGCGTGCCCGAGGTGGGTGGCGTCATACGGCGTGATGCCACACACGTACATCGTGGCGGTGGCGCCGGGCGCCACCGGGCGCACCTGTCGATCCGCGCTGTCGTAGAGCCGCAACTGCGGCCCGCGCCCCGGCAGCGCAGGCACGTTCGGTGCGGACCACGAATGCATAGCCTCGACTCTAGACATCGACGTGTGCGACAAATCCGACGGCTGATTCATTCCCGTCCATTCCCACCAGTCGCCGGCCTCGTCACCGGTACGCCGACCAGATCCCCTCCAGCAGAACCCCGGCCACCTCGGGCCGACACATCAACAGGTCCGGCAGGTAGGGGTCGCGGCGGTTGTAGATCAGTGGGGAGCCGTCGATGCGGGAGGCGTGCATCCCGGCGGCCCACAGCACCCCGGCCGGGGCGGCCGAATCCCACTCCCACTGGCCGCCCGCGTGCAGGTAGGCGTCGACGTCGCCGCGCACCACCGCCATCGCCTTCGCGCCGGCCGATCCGATCCGGACCAGCTCGATGTCGAGTTGTTCGCGCAGCCGCCACAGCACCGCGGGCGGCCGGTTCGAGCTGGCGGTGACGCGGATCGGGCCTTCGGCGCGCGGCGGGGGCGGGGTGACGGTGTCGGTGCGGTAGACCTCGCCGCGCGCGGGCAGCGCCACTGCGGCGTCGGTGATCGTGGGTGCCCCGGTGCGTGGGGCGCGCTGCCACAGCGCGATGTGCACCGCCCAGTCGGCACGGCCCGGCATGGAGTATTCGTGGGTGCCGTCGACCGGGTCGACGATCCAGACCCGGTCGGCGTCGACCCGGGACAGGTCGTCGACGGCCTCCTCGGACAGCACCGCGTCGTGCGGGCGCTCCCGGTGCAACCGGTCCAGGATCAGCGTGTTGGCGCGCTTGTCCCCTGCATCACCGAGGTCGTAGGGGTCGTAGAAGTCCGCGCCGATCCGCTCGCGCATCGCGAGCAGCAGCTCACCGGCCTCCTCGGCCACCGCGGCGGCCAGTGCTGCGTCGGTGAGAATCACCCGGCAAGTAGATCACGTCAGAACGCGGGCCATGGGATCGGCCGCCGCCGGTCCGGGGTCGGCATCACCGGATTGCCGAGCAGGCCAACGACTCTGGCCCGCAGCGCGGCGACCTCGCGGGGCGTGATCAGGCCGCACAGTTCGGCACCCAGGTCGGCGTTCAGCGCGTCGCCGAGTTTCGCGACGTCCGAAAGGGTTTCGTCGTCGACCGGCTTGCCCGCCCACCCCCACAGCACGGTGCGCAGCTTGTCCTCGACGTGCAGCGTGACTCCGTGGTCGACGCCGTAGACTCCGCCGTCGACGCCGTGCAGCACATGGCCGCCCTTGCGGTCGGCGTTGTTGACCAGCACGTCGAACACCGCGATGCGGCGCAACCGCTCGTCGTCGGCGTGCACCAGGGTGACCTCGTCACCCGCGTAGTCGTAGGCCTGCAGCACCGGCAGGAATCCGGCCGGGACCCTGCCCGCGGGCACCAGGTCGATCAGATCGGGCCCGGCGGGCCGGTCGTCACGGTCGTCGTCGGTGTCGTCGTCCCCGGGTTGGTCCACCCAGCGCTGCACCATGCCCGGACCGGCCGGGCCGTCACGAATGATGGTGTACGGCACCACGTTCCAGCCCATGGCAGCCGAGACCAGATACGAAGCAACCTCCCGCCCGGCCAGGGTGCCGTCGGGAAAGTCCCACAGCGGCGCCTCGCCACGAACCGGCTTGTAGACGCAGTGCCAGGTGTCCGCGCCGAGGGTGGCCTCGCACAGGAAGGTGGCGTTGCTCGCCGAACGGATCCGCCCGATCACGGTCAGTTCGCCGCAGCGCAGCACCTCCCCGAAATCACAGCTCGTCATCGTCGGACCCGGTGAGCGCACCGCGCCGGTAACCGTTGGTCCGCACGCAGATGTGCCCCTCGGGGTCCAGCGGTTCGTCACACAGCGGGCACGGCGGGCGCCCGGCCGAGATGACCCGATTGGACCGCGTCGCGAACTGGCGGGCCGACTCCGGCGTCAGGAACACCCGCACCGCGTCGGGCCCCTCCTCTGCGTCGTCGAGCACCACCGACGCGTCGAACTCGGTGTCCGACACGGCGAGCAGTTCCACCACCACGGTCTGCGCCTCCGAGTCCCATCCAAGCCCCATCGTGCCGACCCGGAACTCGGCGTCGACAGGGGTGATCAGCGGGCTCAGATCGTCGACGTCGCCGGTCTCCGGCGGGATCGGGGTGCCGAAGCGGCGGTTGATCTCCAGCAGCAGCGCGGCGATCCGCTCGGCGAGCACGGCCACCTGCTGTTTTTCCAGCACCACGGAGACCACGCGCTTGTCGTGGACGGCCTGCAGATAGAACGTCCGGTTTCCCGGTTGGCCGACCGTCCCGGCCACGAAGCGGTCGGGTGTACGGAAGACGTGGATTTCGCGGGTCATGGCAATTTCCAAAATACCGGCAACGGCCCGGTCGGCGTCAGTCGGTGGATCCGCCGACCACCGCGTCTCCGCTGGGGACGCCGCCCGTCTCGGACTCGCCGGTGGACGGAGGCGCCGACAGCGCCGCGTTCAGCGCGACGCCGGTGTGGTTGACATGGATGACGAACGGCCGCACCGGGGTGTAGCGGACGACGCTGACCGAGGCCGGGTCGGCGTTGATGCGCTGGAAGCTGTCCAGGTGTGTGCCCAGCGCGTCGGCCAGCACGGACTTGATGACGTCGCCGTGGGTGCACGCGATCCACAGCACGTCGGCGCCGTGTTCGTCCGCCAGCCGGCGGTCGTGTTCGCGCACCGCGGCGACGGCGCGGGCCTGCACGCCGGCCAGCCCCTCACCCTCGGGGAACACCGCGGCACTGGGCTGCTGCTGGATCACCGCCCACAGCGGCTCCTTGACCAGCTCGACGATCTTGCGGCCCGTCCAGGCCCCGTAATCCACCTCGGTGATCCGGTCGTCGACCAGCGGCTGCAGGCCGAGCGCGGCAGCCAGGGGTTCGACGGTGCGTTCGCACCGCAACAGCGGGGAGCGCACGATCGCGCGGATGGGGAGCGACTCGAGCCGGTCGACGAGCGCCGATGCCTGTTCCCGGCCGCGGTCGTCGAGGTCGACGCCCTCCGAACGGCCCGCGAGCGTGTGGGCCGTGTTCGAGGTGGAGCGGCCGTGCCGCAGCAAAAGAACCGTCACATCGTCTCCCTGCCCGTCATATCGCCGACACCACCCCGGCCGAGAGTAGAACCAGCACCACGGTGCCGAGGACGATGCGGTAGCCGACGAACCAGTACATGCTGTGCCGCACCAGGAACCGCAGGAACCACGCGACCGCGGCATAGCCCACCACGAACGCGATCACGATCGAGACGAACAGCTGGGCGCCGCTGGCGCTCATGCCCTCCCCGACCGGTTCGAAAGCGTCGGGCAGCGAGAACAGGCCTGACGCGAACACCGCCGGGATGGCGAGCAGGAATCCGAACCGGGCGGCGAGCTCACGATGCATCCCGAGAAACAGGCCCGCGCTGATCGTCGCGCCCGACCGCGACACCCCGGGCACCAGCGCGAGACACTGGGCCAGACCGACGATGATGCTGTCTCTCCACGTCAGCTGCTCGACCCGCCGGGCCTGCCTGCCGTAGTACTCGGCGGCGGCGATGACGAAGGAGAACACGATCATCGCGGTCGCCACCAGCCAGAGATTGCGGGCACCCGTTCGGATCTCGTCCTTGAACAGCAGACCCACCACGCTGATCGGGATGGTGCCGATGATCACCCACCAGCCCAGCCAGTAGTCGGCGCTGCGCTGCCCGGCCCGGAACAGACCGGCGAACCAGGCCTTGACGATGCGCACGATGTCCCGCGCGAAGTACACGAGCACGGCAACCTCGGTGCCGAGCTGGCTCACCGCGGTGAACGAGGCTCCGGCGTCGTCTTCGAAGAAGACGCGCGATGCGATCGCCAGGTGCCCCGACGACGAGACGGGAAGAAACTCGGTCAGCCCCTGCAGCACGGAGAGAACGACGACCTGCAGCCACGACATCTCAGGCAGCCCCGTCACGACGACGACCGTACCGTGGAGTGGGGCGGGCGGCCGCTAACGCCCGGCGCGGGGAACCGGCTGGGCGTGGGCGATCGTGTCGCGTACGGCGGCGATCAGGCTGCGCTCGTCCGTCATGTCGATGTCGGTGAGCTTGCGACTGGCCGTGGCCACGACGTCCTCGGCCTGCGGGACAGGGCCACGCAGCCGCGGCCGGTACACCTCGACCACGAGCGTCTGACGTTCCATGTGGAAGGAGAAGCTGCGGCCGTCGCCGAGTTCGCCGAAACCGCTGGCGTGCACCCCGGTGGTGATGACTTCGACGGCGAAGCCCCGACCAGCGACTTCGCTGTCAGCGGCGAGGGTCATGGTATGTACCATACCGCCGACGGCGCCCTTGGGCTCGCCGGACGCCCCCGGGCCGCCACTACGCCGTTGCATACACTGGCTCTCCGATCGATTCCCACCGAACTCGAACCGAGAGCTACCCGTTGTCGCGCCACATAAACCCGCAGGCTCAGCTGACCCGTCTGGGGATCGCCGCGTTGGCGTTGACGCTGGTCGCCGGGTGTTCGTCCAATCCGGTGGATGCGCCGCCGCCGACCATCGAACCCGCGCGTGCCGCCGATTCTCCCCCGGTCACTGCAGCACCGTCCGGGGTGGTCTGGCCGATGGCCGGCGCCGCGCAGGCGGCGGTGTTCGACGCGGCGACGGCGTCGCTGCTGGTGCTGTCCTCGGGGCCGGACGGGTCGGCTGTCACCGTCGTCGCCGAGTCCGGCGCGCAGCGGCCGGTCGAACTCGCGGATCCGGCGACGGCGATCGCGGGCGACGACGACGGCCGGGCGTACCTGTCGACACGCGGCGGCTACTACCGGCTCGACATTGCGACGGCAGATGTGACGAAGGTGGAGGTCGAGGGCCGGGAGGGAGTGGACTTCACCGCGATCGCCCGGCGCGGCGACGGCCGGTTGGTGCTGGGCAGCGCCGACGGGACGGTGTACACGCTGACCTCCGAGAACACCGTAGGCGCCCAACTGAAGACCTTCGCCCGGGTGGATGCCCTTGTCACACAAGGTGATACCGCAGTCGTGCTGGACCGGGGCCAGACCTCGGTGACGAGCCTGAACGCCGACGGCACCAAGTCCGAGCATGCGCTGCGCGCCGGTGAGGGCGCCACCATGATGGCCGCCGACGGGGCAGGGCGGGTGCTGGTCACCGACACCCGCGGTGGCGAGCTGCTGGTGTACGGCGTGAACCCGCTCATCCTGCGGCAGCGCTACCCCGTGCCGGATGCTCCCTACGCGGTGGCCGGATCCAGGGACGACGACGGGCTGGCGTGGGTCGCGCAGACGGCGACCAACACCGTCGTTGGTTACGATCTCTCGACCGGGATCCCCGTCGAGAAGGTGCGATATCGAACCGTGCAACAGCCGAACTCACTGGCCTTCGACGACGCCTCGGGCACGCTCTACGTGGTGTCCGGCGCGGGCGCGGGCGTCCAGGTGATCACCGGGGCGGCCAAGTGAGCCGGGCGTGGCGGGGCCGGATGCCCGCTGCGTGGGACAAGGTGGTCTCGGAGGATCCGGGCGAGTACGAGTGGATCCCACTGCGGCTTCCGCCCGACGTCACGCGCGTCAGCGCATCTATCCGGCTGTCGATCGAAGCGGAGTACCGGGGTTGGGAGCTGACCCGCGTGCGGCTCTACACCGACGGCTCGCGACGGGTGCTCCTGCGCCGCAAGAAGCGGTCCGACACCGCACCCGGACCCCCCGACCAGCCGGGCCTGTGATGTACGCCGCGCTGCGCAAGGCATTTTTCCTGGTACCGCCCGAACGCATCCACACCTGGGTGTTCGCCGGCCTGCGGGCCGCGACCACAGCCGAACCGGTGCGCAGGCGGCTGGCGCGCCGGCTCGCGCCGCACGATCCGATCCTGGCCAGCACGGTGTTCGGGACCCGGTTCCCGGGGCCACTCGGCCTGGCCGCCGGCTTCGACAAGGACGGCATCGGGGTGCACGCGTGGGGCGCACTGGGTTTCGGCTACGCCGAGGTGGGCACCGTGACCGCGCAGGCCCAGCCGGGCAACCCGGCTCCGCGGTTGTTCCGGCTGCCCGCCGACCGGGCGCTGTTGAACCGCATGGGTTTCAACAATCACGGCGCCGGCGCACTGGCGGTTCAGCTGACCCGCACGTCTTCGGATGTACCGATCGGGGTGAACATCGGCAAGACCAAGGTGACACCGCCCGAACACGCGGCCGAGGATTACGCCGAAAGCGCCCGGCTGCTCGGGCCGTTGGCCGCCTACCTCGTGGTCAACGTGAGCTCACCGAACACGCCCGGGCTGCGTGACCTGCAGTCGGTCGAATCGCTGCGGCCGATCCTGTCCGCGGTGCTGGCCGAGACCTCGACACCGGTGCTGGTCAAGATCGCACCCGATCTGGCCGACCAGGACATCGACGAGATCGCAGATCTCGCAGTGGAACTGGGGTTGGCCGGGATCGTCGCCACCAACACCACGATCTCGCGCGCCGGGCTGGCGACACCGGGCGTGGACGCCCTGGGACCGGGCGGGATCTCGGGCCCCCCGGTGGCCCGGCGGGCTCTTGAGGTGTTGCGCCGCCTGTACGCCCGCGTCGGCGACCGGCTGGTGCTGATCAGCGTGGGCGGCATCGAGACGGCCGACGACGCGTGGGAGCGCATCGTATCGGGGGCCTCACTGCTGCAGGGCTACACCGGGTTTGTGTACGGCGGCGGGTTGTGGGCCAAGGACATCAACGACGGTCTGGCCGCGCGCCTGCGCGGGCACGGGTTCTCCGGTCTCGCGCAGGCCGTCGGCTCGGCCACCCGCTAAGTAGCTTGCGGTTTCGGTGTAGTTGGTCACGCTCAGGTTGACCAACTACACCGAAATCACAGGCTCAGTGCTGTTCGTAGGTCCCGGTGATCAGCGCGCGGGCGATCGCGTGCCCGAACAGGTTGAACCCCAGATAGGCCGGGGTGGCATCGGCGGGCACGTCGAGCTTCTCGACGCCGACGGCGTGGACGGCGACGATGTAGCGGTGCACGCCGTGCCCGGCCGGCGGCGCGGCGCCGATGAACCGCTTCAGACCGGCGTCGTTGGCCAAAGTGACTGCGTCACCGGGAAATCCGCTCGCGCTGCCGTCGCCGACGCCGGCGGGCAGATCCGTGACGGTGGCGGGCAAATTGAAGACCGCCCAGTGCCAGAACCCGGAAGCCGTCGGCGCGTCGGGGTCGAAGACCGTGACGGCGAAGCTGCGGGTCTCCTCCGGGAAGCCGGACCAGCTCAGCTGCGGCGAGATGTCGGACCCGCCGGCACCCATGATGCCGCTGACCTGATCCTTGCCCCAGGGCTGACCGTCTTCGAAGGACTGCGAGGTGAGCGTGAAGCTGGGCAGTGCGGGCAGGAACGAGTACGGGTCGTAGTCAAACGCCATGGGAGATGGTCCTTTCGGTTGGTGTCACGAGTGCAGCAGGAAGTTCTCGAGGACCTGCGCGCCGAAGGTCAACGCATCGACAGGTACCCGTTCGTCGACGCCGTGGAACAGGGCGGCGAAGTCCAGATCGGGCGGCAGCCGCAGCGGGGCGAAGCCGAAGCAACGAATCCCCAAGCGGGCGAAGTGTTTTGCGTCCGTGCCGCCGGACATCATGTAGGGCACCGTTCGCGCGTCCGGGTCGGCGGCCAGGATCGCGTTGTTCATCGCCTCCAACAGTTCGCCGTCGAACGGCGTCTCGTAGGAAGGCAGGTTGGTGATCCATTCCCTTTTGACGTCCGGGCCGATCAGCTCGTCGACCTCGCGTTCGAAATCGGCCAGCCGGCCGGGCAGCACCCGGCAGTCGATCACGGCTTCCGCGGTCGCCGGGATGACGTTCGCCTTGTAGCCGGCGTTGAGCATGGTCGGGTTCGCGGTGTCGCGCAGCGTCGCCCCGACGATGCGGGCGATCCCGCCGAGTTTGGCGACGGTGCCCTCGATGTCGGGTGAGGCGGGATCGAACGCGTACCCGGTCTCCTCACCGACCGCGGTGAGGAACTGTTCGACCGATTCGGTCAGCACGATCGGGAACCGGTGTCTGCCGAGCTTGGCCACCGCCTCGGCGACCGCGGTGACGGCGTTGTCGTCGTGCACCATCGAACCGTGCCCGGCACGGCCCCGGGCCGTCAGGCGCATCCACAGCATCGCCTTCTCCGCGGTTTCGACCAGGTACAGTCTGCGTTCCCCGCCATCACGACGCGGCACGGTCAGCGAGAACCCGCCGACCTCGCCGACGGCCTCGGTCACCCCGTCGAACAGGTCGGGGCGGTTCTCGACAAGCCACTTGCAGCCGAAGTTGCCGCCGGCCTCCTCGTCGGAGACGAACGCGAACACCAGGTCGCGCGGCGGAACGATGCCCGAGCGTTTGAAGTGCCGGGCGACCGCGATGATCATCCCGACCATGTCCTTCATGTCGACGGCGCCGCGGCCCCAGACGTAGCCGTCCTCGACGGCGCCGGAGAACGGGTGCACGCTCCAGTCCGACGCCTCGGCGGGCACCACGTCCAGATGTCCGTGCAGCATCAGCGCGCCGCGGGAGCGGTCGGCGCCCTCCAGGCGGGCGAACACGTTGGCCCGACCCGGTGCGCCCGCTTCGACGTACTCGGTGACGTACCCGACCTCGGCGAGTTGATCGGCCACCCAGCGGGCGCAGTCCGCTTCGCCCTTGGTGGTGGCGGGATCACCGGTGTTGGAGGTGTCGAACCGGATCAGCGTGCTCACGAGGTCGACAACCTCGTCTCTTGGCGTCAACCCGCTGCTGCGCCCGCTTGCATGACCAGTCACAGTCCCTTTGTAACACTGCCCGGGTCGGCTGGTTTGGGTCCGGGGCGGCTCATCCGTTAGCCTTAGCTGCCGCACAGCAGGTCCGAGTGGCGGAATGGCAGACGCGCTAGCTTGAGGTGCTAGTGCCCTATTAACGGGCGTGGGGGTTCAAGTCCCCCCTCGGACACATCCGGCGACACGACTCAGGTCGGCAGTCGCCGTGACTCGCCGAAGATGCGGGTCGTAGTCGAGACGCAGGCCCAAGCTTGCGTACACCTCGGCGCGCTCAGCTCCGGTTGCCGCGCCGAGGATGACCGACAGTCCGCCTAACTCCTTAACTAACTCACTGATCTCGGCGGCACACATGGCGCGGGGCCGCGCCACTCGCTCAACGCGTGCCCTCAGCTCGTCGCGCTCGGCGGTACGTTGACGCAACGCAGCAGTTAGATCCTCAACGGCCACGCCAGACTCCACGGCGGTGATCAAGGCAGCCACTTTGGCATTCGCCTCGCTCAGCTGGCGCTGCAAGGCGGCGTAGCCAGGTCCGGCCGCCGGGTCCACGTCTTGCCCGCGTGCGAGGTCTTCTGGATCGGCCAGAGTGGCGATCCATTCGTCGAGTCGCGCTGTCACTGCGTCTTCGCGGAGATAGACGGTGCGCGGATGATCACTCAGGTCCACAGGTACAGAACGTGACTTGCCGAACTCACAACGGTAGAGGATCCGCGTTGTTTGCTTCCCCGGCCGGGCGGCGCCCTGCATGCGGCGTCCACATGCGGCACAGAACAGCAGCCCGCGCAGCGCATATGGCACCGTCGATTCTCTGCTACACACAAGACCCGGACCCCGCCGCGCCTGCATCCGAAGTCGGACAGCCCGCGCCAGCTCGTCAGTGATCAGCGCTTCGTGCGTTCGCCGGTCAGGTGCGATCCAGTCGACCTCGTCACGCCACCGCATGCGAGTCTCGTACCCGGCAGCGACATCGTCGGGGTTGACCAAGACCTCGTATTTCTCCTGCTTGCCCCACACACGAATACCGCGGTACGCCGGGTTGTCGAGGATTGCGCGGATCGCCGAATGGGACCATCCGCGCGGATCACGGTGCCGGTTCCGCTCCGGGTCATATTGGCTTGGTGATGGCACTCCATCGTCGGTGAGCTGCTGTGCGATGAAGCGCAAGCCAGCACCATCGGCGTACATGCGGTAGATCCGCTCGACGACCGAACATGTCGCGGGGTCGGGTTCGAGACGATGGAGCCGCTGCCCAAGACTTGCCTTGGCAGGGTTGGGATGCGGGCCGGCATCGACGAGTCGATACCCGTACGGTGGGCGACCGCCGAGGTATCTGGTTGTGTCCTGCGCGAGTGCCGACATCGCGGTACGGACGCGCATCTGGATTCGTGCGCGTTCTCCCTTGCTCATACCGCCGAAGAGCGTCATCACGAGGTCGTGTGCCTCGGATCCGGGATCAACCGCTCCGCCGACTTCAGGCACCCATAGGCCAACCCCGTAGTGCGTGAGCACCGGGAAAGTGAGCGCAAATTGCGGTCCGTAGAACGCGCGAGCAGGTTCCCCGATCACCACGGCATCGAAGCCACGGTCACGAGAAGTGACATCTGCAAGCAGACGTGAAGCCTCCGGTCTGCGTTTCCAGGGAAGCGAACGGCTTTGACCTATATCGAAGTAGTCGACAGCGAGGACTCCGCCATGCGGAGTGATCAGATCGATGGCACGACGTTTCTGCCAGCTGCGGCTCGCCTCGGGATCTTGAGCGTCCTCGGTACTCACTCGGCCATAGAAAGCGAACCTGAGGCTCATGCCACTTCCCTTCGTGATCCGCGGGTCCGGTCCCGCACAGCCAGTATGACGTTTACCAGCGCGCGGTTGGCCTCGCGCGGAAGCCGATTCCGGTTCGGCAGGTCAATTTGAACACCTCCCTCTGACATGCTCGGTGCATTAATTCGAGCGTCACATTCGGAGCGAGCATGTGGGGTTGGGCATCGTTCAGCCATCGCTTGCCCCTGGTGGATCCCAATGCTGGCTGCGTGTGTGGCGACGGGCTTCCACTAGTCCGATGCGGCGGATGTGAATACGTTGGAGGGCCGCGGAATAGACGAGACTGCGATCGCCGAGGCTGCCGGGGCCGGCACGGTCAAACTCCCACGCCACCAGATCATCGCCACCGGCGAAGTCACAGTCGGGATCGTATTGGTATGCAGTGCTTTTCGAGCTTTCCTGACGCGTCCAAATGGCGCGCTGTTCGCGCAGCACGGTCATGGTAGTCGAATAACGGCGGGATTTGCTGGTGATGTGGCCGCGGAATCCGAGGGTGTGCAACCACCGCCCGATGCCGGACAGTCCTTTGTCCGCGAGATCGCTGATGGTGGTCAGGATGGTCCGCACATGCTCGGACACGTCCAGGTCGGGTATGGCTTCCGTAGATAGGCGGCGTGCGCTGATTCCGAGGGCTGCCAAGGATTTGGTGACATACTTGGCGAGATAGCGCGCCACCAGCCGGCTAGACATGGACCGGCTTGAGCCTGAATTGTGCTCATTTGGCGGCGGATCCACCGATGCGGTTAGCGGTTGGGTGTCGATCTGTGTGCCGAACCGTATCGTCTGCCCACCGCCATCGGCTGTCGGGTCGTTGACGGTGAGTGTGACGGTGCGGATGGCGTACTGGATGACCTTAGCGAGTTCGACTGCACCGATAGGTGATTCCCACCCGGGGCGGTCAAGGTCGTCGTGGGGATCCAGGCGGATCAGTGCGTGGATGTGTGGGATAGCGCGGGCTTGCAGTTCGACGATCTTGATGAAGCTCACTCGCACCGTATCCGGGTCAACTCCGGCGGCTTTCAGGCTTTTGCGTAGGGCGCGCCGCAGGGTGATGGTGAAGCGTCGCCACAGTTCGGGCAGGTGCCACGTGAACAGCACATGCCCGGCATAGTCGTAGCACTCCGGACACAGCGGCTGGCCGACCCGCTCGTCGCCATGATCATGGGACATGCTGCACCACAATTGTTTTCCATGCGGGCAGCGTCGGTAGCCGCCGACCCGGTGCTGGTCGCGGCACACCTGCGCTGCCTTCTCCCGTGACTTCGTGGCGGTGTGGACGGCCCCGAAGCTCGGTGCGGTGAGAGTGACAAACACTTGCGGATGATCGGCCACCGTGGTGGGCATGCCGTGGTGACCGCCAGCGGCACCGGCGTGCACGAGTTGCCAGGTGTCGCGGGCGTAGAGATCCGAGCAGGAGGGGCAGATGTGGGCGCGACGGTTGTTGCAGCGCGTCCATACCACCCGCTGACGCCCGTACTCATCGGCACCGATCAGCTGGATGGGGTGGGCGCAGAATCCGACGGATTCTGCTCGTCGCCACCAGGATTCGTATCCCATCGAGGCGGCGCGCCGCACCATCTGCTCGACCACCCGGGCGGTGTCAGCTGTATCCGGAACACCCGGTAGGACAAGCTGCGCCGATGTCGTGGAGCTATTCACCGCTGCCCTCACTCGCGGTGTGGCCGGTATCGGTGTTGTGTGGCTGGTGGGGCTTGTTCGGTCGCCTCGCGGTTCGGCGGAACCGGCTGGCCAGGGCGGTAATGTCGTGGTCGGTGACGTGAAAGGCCCGCACCCGCTGGGCGTGGGCGGTGCCGTCAACCATCATGTAGCCCACCCCGGGGGTGGTGTCGGGGATGCGGTCGCATTCTGCCCCGGCATCGCGCGCCCCTTGGCCGAGGACCATGGTGGTTTGGGTGGCTTCGGTCAGCCGCAACCCGATCCGCACCGTGAACAGCTGCCGTACCGGCAGGGTGTCTTTGGCCGGGTCTTGGACCGCGGCGACCACGCTGATGCCGACTGCGCGGCCTTGGGAGAGCAGCAGGCCCAGGAGTTGTTCGACTTCGGTGCGGACCTTGCGGTCGGTCACGTATGCGGTCAGTGCGGCGATCTCATCGATCACCGCAACGAACAACGGCTCCGACGTCGTGGGGGTGTGTAGGCGGGTGTGGCCGCGCAGACGATTCGCCCGGGCGTGCATCACCGTGACGAGCTGGCGTAGCAACTCCAGGGTGGTGTCGGTGGCGTCGTGGGTGAACACGGTGAACAGGGGTGCTCCGGCACCGAGTTCCATGCCGCCTTTGGGGTCGATGACACACAACCGGACCAGCCCGGTCTTCACCGCGGGGGCAATGCCGGCGATCAACGACCACAGCACTGAGCCTTTGCCTGCGCCGGTTGCCCCGGCGATCAGCACGTGGTGACCGAGCAGCGGCACCTGCCACCAATGTCGCGTTTCGGTGATCCCGACCCGCACCGACACCAGATCGACCGGGGTGGCCGGGGTTGGCATGGGCAGGGCGATCGGTTCAGCCAGCACGTCTGCGCGCATTAACGTGATGCGCAGTTCGCCGGGCGAGATGGCGGTGATGCTGATGCGGCCGGCGCGCCACGCGGCGGCCAGCGCGTCGGACTGTTTATGCCAATCTGCCACGGACTGGCCGGTGACGATCCGCACCACGAGCACATCGGTGGTTTTACCGATCGTCACCGTGCGCAGGGTGGGAGTGAGAGTGCGTCCGCCGAGGGTGGCGGTCAGGCCGTGCAAGGTGCAGGTCGATTCCCAGGTGCGGGTGTAGCGCGACCACGTGAGCCAGCGCCGCCGTACCGGTTCGGTCACCCAGGCGCGAAATGACCCCGGTTGGAGCCAGGCCCAGCCCGCATACCCGGCACTGCACACGATCGCGCAGATCAGGCCCACGCGTGGGCCGTGGCTGATAGCAAGGACGAGGCTGGCGATGATGGGCACGCTGATCGCCGGGAACAGCACCGCCCACCACAGCACATACCCGGATGCGGTGAACAGCGACATGACCAGTTCTCCGAACCAGTCGTCATCGCCTGATCCACTGTTGGTGGTGTTCTTCTTGTTCGATGTCATGAGAGATGCCCTCCGTGAGCGTGTGGTCAACAGCAATGCCCGGGGTGTCGGGGTGGCGGGGTGCGATGATCTGCTCACCGCACCCCACACCCGCTTGGGGGTTGTTACTTCTGCGGGCGTGTCTGCTCACTCGGCGCAGCACCACTGGCGGTGGCGGCGGTGAGGGCATCAGCACGGAACGCCACCCCGCTGCGATCACCTTGGGCCCACGGGATGGCCACCAGACCAACTACCGAAACAGGCTGCGTGACTGTCACTTTGGGGTCTCCTGCCACAGTGACAATGAGCACTTCGCCGCCGGAGTCATCCAGCGCGAGGACCTGGGTGGCGTACATCGGCATCCCGGTGGCGGTGTCGACTTTCGGGGCGCCGGTTTCGAAGTTCAGCCGTGGCTCAGGAGCGCGGGTGACGATAAAACGAGTCCCAGACGTATCGATTCTCAAACGCATTGTCCTACTGGTCCTTTCGTGAGCTGTTGACGCCGGTCCGGCGCTGGACTCAGTTCACGTGGACATCACGGACGTTGCGAGAGACATATGCCGACATTTCCGACACATCCACGGGCATTTCGGACACGGCCCGGACATACCCACGGACATCACACCGGCACTATCGCCGCCGGGTGGCGGCAGTCGCATGGCAAACTAGACACCACGCGCTGAGGGATGGATACGGACGACACGGGAAGATGTGCGCTGGCACGATGGACGAGCAGGACGGCACCGAGGCCGCCATCACTCCCAACGATCGCCTCGTGCAGCGGCTACACGCCAAAGGTCTGTCCTCGCAGCGGTTCGCCACCGCGGTGGGTGTCGATATCAAGTCGGTGCGACGCTGGCTGGCCGATAGCGACTACAGAATTCGCGAACACAACGCCCACAGAGCCAGCGAGGTGCTCGACTGCACCCCGCATGACCTGTGGCCCAACCAGTACCCACCCTCCACCGCGAGCGCAGTGGCAACAGCGTCTGCGGGTGGGCCGTTCACCGCGACCCTGTATGCCAGCCGCACCCAGCTACCCATCACCATGTGGCAGCAGCATTTCGCCGACGCCACCACCGGCATCGACATCCTCGTCCTGGCGGCCACGTTCCTGTTCGACACCCTCGACGGATTCCTCGACACCCTGCTCGCCGCCGCCGCCCGCGGTGTGACGGTGCGGTTTCTCGTCGGGGACCCCGACACCCCCACCACGATCCTGCGCGGCGAGGAGGAAGGGATCGGCGAGGCCGTCATCGCCCGCTGCCGCACGTCCGTGGAACTGCTCGCCCCTCACGCCGGCACCCCGGGGCTGGACATCCGCACCCACGACACCGCGCTCTACACGTCGATCTTTCGGGTCGATGACGCCATGATCGTCAACTTCCACATCTACGGCTCAGCCGGGCGCAACAACCCTGTGCTGGTTCTGTCACGTCACCACGAGCCACGGCTCTGGGCCACCCTTGAAGACGCTTTCACCCAGGTCTGGGACCATGCCAGACCGCTGACCTCGAAAGGCTGACCCCGATGCGCACCGACTACTACAACGACCCCAACGCCCCGGCGCCCAACAGTGTCGTTCCGTCGGCCTCGGCCATCGTCACCGACGAACACGGTCGCATTCTGCTGATCAAACGCCGCGACAACACCCTGTGGGCGCTACCGGGCGGCGGCCACGACATCGGCGAAACTATCGCCGACACCGCCGTGCGGGAAGTCAAAGAGGAAACCGGGCTTGACGTCAAAGTCACGGGTCTGGTCGGTGTCTACACCAATCCCCGCCACGTGGTCGCGTTCACCGATGGCGAAGTCCGCCAGCAATTCTCGCTCCTGTTCACCACCACGGTGCTCGGCGGCACCCTTGCCATCGACCACGAAAGCACGGACATCGCCTGGACTGCACCCGACGAGATCCCTAACCTGGATATGCATCCGTCGATGAGGCTGCGCATCGAGCACTACCTGCAACACCGCGACGGCCCCTACCTCGGCTAACCGGCTGGGTTTATAGCCAGTCGCGTACTCGCCGGACGGCCGCCAACAATTCGTCGCGGCCCGCGTCGACCGCCCGGTGCACCGGGTCCTCGGATCCATAACGCGACAGCACGTCGCGTAACCGATCGCGCGGTGATATCGGCGCCCCGTCAGGTCCGGTCGTCAGATCGCAAAAAGTCAGCACATCAAGGAAATCGCTGGGCGGATCACTGAACGCGGATAAGCCTGACAAGCCCCGCTCGGCAGCCTCCGCGTGCGCTCCGGTATGAAAGGCCACCAAGGAGGCGGCCAGCTCCCCGAAGCCGGCCGCTCGCACGTACTCCGCTCCATCGAGCGGATGAAACCCGGTCCGGCGCAACGACGATGCGTAACCGATATCGTGCAGCCACGCCGCTGCGACCAGACAGTCCGCTGTCTGGGGATCGAAACGCCGACTCAACCGCTCGGCAGTCGCCGCGACGCCCCGGACATGCGCCAACCGCCGCGGCTGCTCAGCCAGCCGCGTCTCGGTCTCGCGCCGTGCACGCTGCGTCAGAACCCCGCTCACAGCCGCCAGCTTACGAGCCACAGCACCATGACGCAGCCCCCTCGCAGCTTATGACGTAGATCCTGGAGGCCAGGATCTGCGAGGAACGGCGGCTACCTGCAGGCTTCGCTACGCTCGCTCTGCTCCCGTACGCTGGCGCTCCCGTCCGCGCCGCTCCCTGCGCTTCGCCCTCCGTCCGCCGCCACGCACACATGCACCCACGACCGGCGCCGGAACTAAGTCGCAGGCCACCACAGCTCTGGCATCACGACGAAGCGCAGCTGCCCTCGCTCCTCGCCGCATCGAGACGCCGCGAGCGGCAGGCTGGACCAACAGCCGCCTGACCGTCGTTGACCTGCGATGTGAGAACTTTCTTTACTGGTATCAAGAACTAGAGTCCGATACGTTTGGCAATGATCTCATTCATGATTTCGTTGGTGCCGCCGCCTATTCCGAGAATCCGGCAGTCTCGGTAGTGTCTCTCGATCTCAGACTCACGCATGTAGCCCATCCCACCAAAGATCTGAACCGCCTCATTGACCACGTAGTCGCACGCATACACAGCGGTGTTCTTGGCCATCGACACCTCGGCAACGACATCCTCCCCCGCTAGCCACCTCTGCATGACCGCACGGGTATAGGTGCACGCCACGTCGACCTGTCGAGCCATCTCCGCGAGCTTATGGCGAATGACCTGGCGCCCCGTCAAGGGTCTACCGAACGTTTCACGCTCCCGCGCCCAACTCTTGGCGAGATCGAGAGCCCGACCCGCCGTCGCGTACGCCTGGACGGCGATGCCGAGCCGTTCAGCCTGAAATTGCTGCATGATCTGCAAAAACCCGCTGTTTGCTGCCCCCACCAGGTTCTCAGCCGGTACGCGAACGTCGACGAAAGACAACTCGGCGGTGTCGCTACATCGCCATCCCATCTTGTCCAACCGGCGGGACACTTCGAATCCAGGCGAATTCTTGTCGATCACGAGCAATGAAACTCCACCGTAACCCGGTCCGCCGGTGCGTACCGCCGTAGTAACGAAGTCCGCCCGAACTCCGCTGGTGATGAACGTCTTTGCTCCGTTGACCACGTAGGTGTCGCCGTCGCGCACTGCGCGTGTGCGCAAATTCGCGACATCTGAACCTGCCCCAGGCTCGGTAACGCCCAGCGAGCCGATCATCTTTCCTGCGAGCGTCGGACGGACATATCGTTCAATCAGGGCGTCGGAGCCATTGGCGGCAATGTGGGGAAGGGCAATGCCATGGGTGAACAAGGCGGCGCAGACGCCAGTGGACCCGCCTGCGGCCAGGATGGCCTCAGTGACCAGTGCAGAGTCAATCGCATTGCCGCCGCTGCCGCCGACTTCTTCCGGGAACCCGATTCCGAGAAGCCCCACCTCGGCAGCATTGAGATGCAGGTCGCGCGGAATCTCACCCACGTGCTCCCATTCCGCTAGCTTCGGCGCGATTTCACGTTCCACGAAAGACCGCGCCATTTGGCTCAGCGCTCGTCGCTCCGGCGTGGTCCACACCTCCGGGGCGATAGCGAAACGAGCAGCCCCATCCCCGCTTGCCGTGGTCGTGCCAGCGTCCGTCATCTCAGCCTCCAGAGAATTTGATAAATGATCTATGAGGTGTCTGATGCTTGCCGTCCTCACGACGGGAAAGAAGGACGCGACGCCAACCACCCAAGCGGCCCGGCCGCATGATCTGCAGCGACGCAAGGACATGAAGACCAGCAGTGGGCATGATGCTCTTCAGAACCGGACCAGCCCTCGGATGTTTTTTCCTGAACGCATATCCTCGTAGCCCTCATTGATTTGGTCGAGGGAGTATTCGCGGGTGACCAATTCATCGAGCTTCAACAACCCAGCGGAGTACAGCTCGACCAGTCGCGGAATATCGTGCGGCGCATTGGATGAGCCATACAAAGCGCCACGAATCTGCTTCTCGTAAAGCGTCATTTCAAGCAGTGATCCTGAGATCGATGAGTCGTCGGGGTGCCCGATGGCCGTGACCACGACGCGCCCGCGCTTTCCGACCAAGGCCAGCGCTTCCGCGGTGTAGGAGGCCTCAGCCACATCGGTGGTGAGGATGCAGACATCAGCCAGCTTGCCCAGCGTCATATCGCTGACCAGCGACCAAGCTTCATCCATCGAGGCCGCGGTGTGCGTCGCACCGAACCCGCTCGCTTGCTCTCGCTTGAACTTCACCGGATCGACCGCCACAATCGCCAGCGCTCCCGCGATTCGCGCGCCCTGAATCGCATTCATTCCGATTCCGCCCGCTCCCACTACCACGACGGTGTCCCCGGCGCGCACCTCCCCAGTCCGCACCGCAGATCCGTAACCGGTCGTGACGCCGCAACCGATCAAGGCTGCCCGATCCAGGGGGATTCCGCCGTCAATCTTGACCACGGACGCCTGCGGCACCACTGTGTACTCGGAAAACGTCCCGAGCAAACACATCTGCCCGACGTCCTCGCCTCGTGCGTGAAAGCGATAGGTGCCGTCGATCTGCGGTCCCATCATGAGCGCCGCTCCCAACTCACAGAGATTGCCCATGCCGCGCGCGCAGTACGAGCAGCGCCCACACGAGGGAAGGAAGGTCAAGATGACAGAATCACCTTCGGACAGTTCCTCAACCCCTTCGCCGCACTCCACGACTGTGCCAGCACCCTCATGACCCCCCACTACCGGCAATGGGATCGGGAGGTCGCCGGTCACCAGATGTTCGTCGGAATGGCACAAGCCGGTGGCCGCCAGCCGCACGAGGACCTCCCCGGGACCTGGCGGATCCAAATCGACTTCTTCGACCTCCCACTTCTGCTCCAAGCCCCACAAAACAGCCGCACGTGTCTTCATGTTGAAGTCCCTTCTATCGAATTACGCTTCTCGAGTAGTTATCCCGACCGCGCACGGTGGTCGCGCGAACTGTCCTGGATGATCTCCGGGCACATCGCCCAGAGGCCCGCGCCGCTCACCCGTGCCCGGGCGCGGTACCGCACCGACATCACACATTGAGCAGGTCGTGACGCTTGTCGGCCTCAAGGATTGCCCGGTATTCCGGAAAGAGGTTCTTTGCCTGCGGTATGAGCTTGATCAGTTTGGTGACAGGACCTTTCGCTCGTACAGTTCCTTTCGCCATCGCCATGGTCAAGTTCACCTTCCCCAACCAGAACCTGTTGCCGGTATCCGCGGACATGAACAATTCGACATTCGGTGTAACGCCACTGTCCGCGCCGGTCTCTACGACCTTCTCCGGCATATCCACGGTTAGTACCGCATCCGGATCGGTGTAGTGGATCCGTAACACCACCCCGGACCCGGCAAGTCTGTTCGCAAGGTCTTCGTTCTCCAAACCTCGTCGAAAGATGCCGGCGAGGTAGCGGTAAACCTCTTCCGCATCAGCGAAGACAGCCATCGTGATTCTCCCTTCTTATGACACAATTCAAAGCGCTCAAATAAATCTGCTGGGTCGCAACCAGTTCGGCTTGCTCCGAAGCAATCAGAACTCATAGGAGTAGATCTCCTGCCTCCCTCAGCGCCTCCGCGAGTCGACGTTCGGCTGTCGGCAATTGCGCAGCCACGGACGCGGCGCCGCTCGCTCTTCGGTGCGGATCTGCACCGCGGTCATAAGCGGCGTGCGCAACCGCGGTCCACAACTCAGATGCGGTCTTTGCAGCCTCCGCTGCTTTAAACGCAGGTTCGAAACTCAACTCTTCAGCGACGCGCCGACATCCACGTGCTTGCAGATCTCGGAACAGACCGCCTCCGGTTCCGGCTTTTTCGATGAAGGCGCTCAGCGCAAACAAGGCTCCGTCGAGGGTGTCGTCGTCAAAGATCTTCGGCCACCGCTTGAGATCCTCCACAAAAGTCGATACCCCTGGTAGCCCACGCACCTGAATTTCACAATCGGAGTCCTCGGTGATCGGCGCGCTCACACACGAACCCTGCATCGCGTCCGCGGACCTACGGAAGGCCGACCGGGCAGCATTGCCGAGATCTGGTGCCGCGCCGGGCCACTCGACTACGTAGGTGGTGTGCCGCGTGGGGACGGGAAATCCCGTCGATGCCCGCGCCTTCCGTAGATTCTCGTAAGGCACGGCTTGAGGTGTATCGCGATCGTTATCGACCACGAAGGCGAGTTCCTCGTCGTCGTCGTACCCTACGATCACGACATCGTGCCGGCTCATACTCAGACGCGTTCTCAGATAGGGCAATTCGGCGATGTCAGTCCACACCATGACCGGCGTACCGGCATCGATCTGTTCGGTCACCCATTTCCACCCGAGATCGGGGTCGTCTGTCGAACGACACTCGAAGCGCGCGCCCAACCGGGTCAAGTATTCGTCTTCGAGGTCCGCGCTGCGTCCAACGAGGTAGATCGGTGGACGTAGGTGGGCCGAGCGAACATACGAGAAGTCGAGGGCCCCGCCGAGAGCAAACACGATGCCTTCGTCCGGGGTGTCATCACCCCAACGGATCCCGGCCCATTCGGTCAAATCCCGAAGAGCCCCCGATCCGCAGTGGCCGCCCATGTCGTGGCGATACGGCACCACCATCGATGCCATCAGTCCTCCTCCTCTAGATGACTAACGTGCGGGCGGCAACTCCTCTGAGTCATAGGGAACGCGAGATGATTTCCTTCATCACCTCGTTCGTGCCGGCATAGATTTTTTGCACGCGCTGATCCACCCACAACCTCGAGATGGGGTACTCGGTCATGTAGCCATATCCGCCGTGAAGCTGCATACAGTCATCGAGTACCTTCATCGCTCGCTCAGTGGTCCACCACTTCGCCATGGCGACGGTCTGCACGTCGAGTTGACCCGCAAGGTGCAGGTCGATGCAGTAGTCGAGGAACACTCGTGCGATGCGCGTTTCTGTCGCGGCTTCAGCCAGCGTGAACTTGGTGTTCTGAAAGCCAAAGACAGGCCGACCGAACGCCTCCCGCTCACGCGTGTACTTGAGCGTCTGCTCCAGGGCAAGTTCCATCGCTGCGACAGCCCCCACCGCGACGATGAGTCGCTCTTGTGGCAGCTGCGTCATCAGCTGAATGAAGCCCTGTCCCTCAGACTGGCCCAGTAGATGCGAGCGCGGAACTCTCACTTCATCGAAGAACAACTCGGAGGTGTCCTGGCCGCGCTGGCCGATTTTGTCGAGAACCTTGCCGCGCCGGAATCCCGCCCGGTCAGCCTCGACAACGATCAAAGAGATGCCCGCAGCGCCCTGGCTCGGATCTGTCTTGGCAACAACGATGATGAGGTCGGCCTGTTGGCCGTTGGTGATGAAAGTCTTGGAGCCGGTGATCACGTACTCGTCACCGTCCAGGAGGGCTTTTGTCTTGACGCTCTGCAGATCGGACCCGGTCCCCGGTTCTGTCATGGCGATCGCCCCGATCATTTCACCGGACGCCATCTTGGGAAGCCACTGCGCGCGCAGCTCTTCAGTCGCGTACTGCAGGATGTAGTGGGCGACGATTCCGCTGTGCAGTCCCGCGCCCCATGAGCTGTCACCTATGCGGGCCTGCTCTTCAAGCACGACCGCTTCGTGCGCGAAAGTGCCACCGCCTCCGCCGTATTCCTCAGGTATAGACATGCAGAGCAGGCCCAGCTCGCCTGCTCGGTTCCACAGTTCTCGGTCGACGTGGTGCTGGTCTGCAAAGCGGTTCGCATGCGGCGCCAATTCGGCCGAGAAGAACTTCGCAGCGAGGTCACGAAGCTCGAGTAATTCGGCATTCATCCAGGGAGAGATTGGTGAGGACATGATTACCTTCCGACTGTTGGAATTCCAGGGATTTGACGTTATGACGTTTCGATTTCGATGAGGTATTCGCCGGCAGAGTGGCGCGCACGGATGACCTTTTTGTCGTACTTTCCGACGCTCGTCCTCGGAATATCGGACACGAAGCTCCATCGCTCGGGAATCCACCATTTGGCGACTTTGTCCGCAAGGAACGATCGGAGTTGGTCAATGTCAACGTCGGTTCCGGGGTGGACGACGACAAGCGCCAACGGCCTTTCCTGCCATTTATCGTCCGCGACGCCGACTACCGCCGCTTCGTACACGGCAGGGTGGCCGATCAGCGTGTTTTCCAGCTCCACCGAGGAGATCCATTCGCCACCTGACTTGATGACGTCTTTCGAGCGGTCGGTCAGTGTCAGATAGCCCTCGGCGTCGATCTTGCCCACATCACCGGTACGCAGCCATCCTTCGTCGAACTTCTCCGTATCGTTGTTTCCGAAATAGGACCCGGTGATCCAGGGACCGCGCGCCTGGATCTCCCCAACTGATTGCCCGTCCCACGGCACGTCTTTCCCGTCGTCGTCCCGCAACCGGATTTCGACACCGCAGATCGGTCGGCCCTGGGATGCGCGCAGCTCCCAGCGCCGCGTCGCGTCGGCTCTGTGAGCCGGACGTGCAACGGTCGCCAACGGAGAGGTTTCGGTCATACCCCAGGCCTGCACAATGGGCACGTCGTACTTCTCTTCGAATGCCCGCATCAACGAAAGCGGAACAGCAGACCCCCCGCACGCGACCAGCCGTAACGAAGAAATGTCCCGCTCAGGGTGCGAATCCAGATATCGGTCGACATCGTTCCAGATCGTCGGCACTGCACCGGCCAAGGTCGGTCTGGTGTCTTCGATGATCGACACCAACGGTTCGGCTTGGAGATACCGGTCAGGCAGTACCAGATCCGCACCGGACATCAACGCTGCGTAAATAAGCCCCCACGCATTGGCGTGAAACATTGGGACGATGGCCAGCACACGGTCGGCCTCGCTGACTGACAAAGCGTTAGCTGTGCAGGCGGTCAGGGAGTGAAGGTACGTCGAACGGTGGCTGTAGACGACGCCTTTGGGATCTCCGGTGGTACCGCTCGTATAACACATGGCCGCGGCGGACAGCTCGTCGAGCTCAGGCCAGTCAAATGATTCTTCTTGGCCGGCAAGCACTTCCTCGTAACGCAGAACGGTCTTCCCGCATCCCTGGAGCGGGGCAAGGTCGCCCTCTCCGGTGACGATGACGGTGTGCACCGACGCCATCGCTGGGAGCGCGCGCGCCAACAACGGGGCAACCGAAGCGTCGACTAGGACGATCTGATCGCTCGCGTGATTGGCGATGTACGCCAGTTGCTCTGGGGCCAAACGAATGTTGAGCGTGTGCAGGACCGCGCCCATGGAGGGAATCGCACAGTAGGCCTCCAGATGTTCCTGGTTGCTCCACTGGAAGGTGGCCACGCGTTGGTCTGCCGTGACGCCAAGACTGCGCAGCGCATTGGCAAGGCGAGCCACTCGCGCCAGCACAATGCGGTAAGGCGTTCTCCGATATCCATTTCCGGTCGGAGTGACGACCTCGCTGTCACCGTGTATGGCTGCCGCATGCTGGACGATCGCCGACACCGTGAGCGGAACATTTTGCATTGTGCTTTGCATCGTGTAGTGCCCTTTCAGGCGAAGAGGTCGGGACGGCTGTTCGGCTGATCGATGAATGTGCCGTAATGCGTTCTCAGTGCTTGCAGGATGTCTGCTAGGGGTAGATCGTCGTAGGCTCCCCGGTCGCGCAGATACTCCATGTGCTGGGTGCCGTCAGCGGTGAAACCATGGAGTAGCGCGTCGCTACGGCCGTCGAATTCGATCGGCGAGACACCGAAGCGTGCGCACAGCTCGCGATTGAACGCCGGGGTGGCCTTTACCCACGCACCGTTGAGGAACATGAGACTGTAGCCGTGGTAGACGAAAACGTCGCTACCACCCATCCGCTCGCGCAATGCCTTGGTCTGGAGGTGGTTTCGGACGTCGGCGAACCCCAGCCGCGCCGGGATTCCCGCCGCTCGGCACGCTGCAGTCAAGAGCACGGCCTTCGGGACGCAGTAGGCCCGTTCTGCGGTCGCGACGGTGCTGGCGCGATACGCGTGCGGGTTGTCGGTCACCGTGTAGGGGTCGTACCAAATGGAGTCACGGACCGCGGTGAAGATGGCGATGGCCTTCTCGGTGTCGCCGCAGGCACCACGGATCGCCGATGACACGAAGTCACGTACCGAATCTTGTTGCCAGTCAAGAAACTCCGTGGGTTCGAGGTAGGGGCTGTGGTCGACGGTCATCGGCGCTTCATCTCCAACGGAAGTCCGTCCACCGGAATGGGCAGCGAGGTGTTGTCCCATCGGACGTGATAGTTCTCCGGAACCTTCCAAGTGAACGAACGCAGCATCCTGTGCAGGATTGCTTTGACTTCGAGCGTCCCGAATTGCATGCCGATGCACTTGTGCGCTCCACCTCCGAACGGAACCCAGGCGAATCGGTGGTGTTGGTCTTCGCGCCGAGGCTCGTCGAAACGTGAGGGATCGAACCGCTCCGGATCACTCCAGATCGTTCGATCGAAGTGATTCACGGCAGGCGTTATAGCGCATAACGTGTTCGAGGGGATGTGATATCCATCGATGGCGACATCTCGAACCGTCTTGCGCATCACCAGCGGAACAGGTGCAAGCAGTCTGAGCGCTTCCTTGATCACGAGGTCGATGACCGTCATCTTCTCCAGGGCCTCGATGTCCGGCAACCCGTCACCGATGGCCGCGGCTTCCGCAGCCGCAGCCTCCTGCCACTGCGGATACTTGGCAAGGAAATAGGTGACCGCTGTGGTGGTGATCGTCGAGGTGTCGTGGGCCGCCATCATCAAGAAGATCATGTGATTCACCACATCCTCGTCGGAAAACCGCTCCCCGTCTTCGGTCGTGGCTTGACAGAGAGCAGCGAACAGATCCTCCGTTTCACCGGCTCGCGCGGCCGGCAGATGCCGGAAGAAGTAGTCCTCCAAAACGCGCCGCCCTTGCACACCAGCGCGGAATCTGGTTCCCGGAAGCGGAGCACGCACAAGGGAACTCGCCGCCCGGACCGTAGCGACGAACGCCTTGTTGACAGCATCGCTCTCGTCCTTGCCGCGGCCGCCCATGAAGACGTCGGTAGCGATGTCGAGGGTGAGTTCCTTCAACAGTGGGTAGATTCGAACCGACGGGCCCACCGGCCACGCAGGCACTGCCGAGCGAACGCATGGCGTTACCTGTTCGACGTATCCGGTCAGGCGCGGACGCGTAAACGCCTCCTGCATGATGCGCCGGTGCATCAAGTGCTCGTCGAAGCTCATGAGCATCAAACCGCGATGGAAGAAGGCGTCGATCAGGAAGGACCAGCCATCCTGAGAGAATGCTTTCGCTTCGCTCGTGAACGCCTCTCGAGTGGCGTCAGGGCCGGCGATGACCACCATCTTGGTGCCGAACGCGCCCATCCACGACACCGAACCCAGACGGTCGTAGCGCTCTCGACTGAAATCCGAGCCGAATCGGATGTAGTCGAGCGTGTGACCTACGAAGGGCAGTCCGGCATCCCCCCGGACGGCTTTCAATCCACTGCCCGCGGGTGCCGGTGCCAGTTCACGAACCGGCCAGTCCCGGCTCCATCGACGCCATCTGTCGTCGACGGCGTGAGGCGCGGGGACCATGATCACAGAGGACAACCGCTCCTTCACGTGGTGCGCAGGTGCGAGAAGGTGATTCGTCATGGTTCCTCCTGGACGCTGGGCCGCTTTGACGGCGTCCACCAGTCTTTACAAAGATGCCATTGATGTCAATATCTAGACATTATTGGCCTAGCGGTTAAGTGCGCGTCTCGTGCCCTTAGTCGGCCAGGCTCGGTTCTGCAGGGTCTCAGACCTTTAGACGCCCGACGTTTCTCAAGACGTAATCGCCGCTGTGCGGCTTCCGGGTAAGGAGTCGATAAACCAAGGTAGGCCCCGGCCAGTTCGTCGGGATTTCCCCGCTCGAGGTTCGATACCAGCTCGCACACAGCGCCCACACCGACCTCCGTAGTCGCCTTCTCAAGCGCGTGTTGTAGCGTTGCGCGCTCTCCGTCCTGACATCGATCGCATGACCCGGATGAGCAGCCACGGCTTTGATGAGCGTTGCGATGTGACGGACTTGTGACTCGATCATGTAGAGGATCGACCCCGAGCCCACATTCGTGTTGGGACCATAAAGCAGGAACAGGTTCGGGAACATGGGGACAGTGATGCCCAGATATGCGTACGCCTGGGTCTTCCACACCTCGGCCAAGGAGACTCCGCGAGAGCCGCGCACGGACATCGGGGCGAGAAAATCGGTGGCGCGAAACCCGGTTCCGTAGATCACGACATCTGCAGGACGAAACTCTCCATCCACGGTCTTGACACCGTTGTCGCAGAGCTCTGCGATAGCCTTCGGCACCAACGACACGCGATCACTCGCGATTGCTGGATAGTAATCATTCGAGAACAGCACTCGCTTGCACCCTGGCGCGTCCGAAGGCATCAATTGCTCGCGCAAAGATGGGCTAGCAACCTGCCGATGTAGGTGGCGGCGCGCGATCGCACCGAGGACGCGTGAGAGGGGCTTCGCGTCGACTAGCGTCACAGCGAGCAACTCGAAAATTAGCCATACCGCGAAACGCTCGAGGCGCAGCGCCATCGGCAATAACTCGCTCACCCTGTCGTGAAGGACTCCATACCTGCTGTCCCACTTCGGCAAGATCCACGGAGCCGTGCGCTGATATAGCGTGACATGCTCCGCCTCCTGGGCGATGTGTGGCACGAATTGGATGGCACTAGCTCCTGTGCCGATGACGGCTACTTGCTTGCCGCGAAGCGAAACCGATCGGTCCCAACGCGCCGAATGAAAGCGCGGCCCCTGGAAGGTGTCTGCGTCGGCAATAACGGGTACGTGGGGCAAGGAGAGCTGACCCACGGCCGAGACGACGACATCGCAGGTTATTGTCTCGTTCGAGTTCGTAACCAGGGTCCAACGCCCTAGCTGGTCATCGAAGGTCATTGCGACAACTTCGGTCTGGGTACGCAGATGCGCGGCCAGTCCGCCACTCTCCACGAGTTGTTGGAGGTACTTGAGTATCTCGGGTTGCTCGGCATATCGCCGTGACCAACGAGGATTGGGCTTGTACGAGAGTGAGTACAACGCTGACGGCACGTCGCAGGCCGCTCCCGGATAGGTGTTGTCACGCCAAACACCCCCGATGTCTGCAGCCTTTTCCAGGATCGTGAAGTTCGTGAACCCGTCCTTCTTCAGCCGGTGGGCCATCGCAACCCCGGCGAAGCCGGCCCCGATGATCACGATCGACGGATCGTATGCGCGACAGGCCGTCGCGAAGTTGCTGCTCATGAGGCAGAGACGACTGACTTCACGCTGCGGCGGTCGAGGTGGTGTAGGTGTAGGAGCATTGCCTGTTCGGACACTTTCACCTGACTTCCGAGGCTTCAAGGAAGCGTCCCGCTCGATGAATCGCGTCTCGGGCTTCGGGAAGAATCCGGAACATAGCCTGGAATACATGGATCTGTCCCCGGTATACCTGGATCTCGACGTGGGATCCAGCTGATTGAAGTCGCTCGGCGAGACGGCGCGAGTCATCGATCAACATTTCTCTCCCGCCCACCTGAATGAGGATCGGCGGCATCGAGGTGAGGTCCGCGTCAAGCACGCTGAGGCGCGGATCTCCGCGATCTGCGCCACCTACGTAGAGGTCAAGAGCGCGCGCCGCTGATTGAGCGGAGGCAAAAGGATCCCGGCGGCGAATTTCACGCGCTCTGGCAAGTTCGCACCTGAGATCCAGGACGGGAGACATCAGCAGCATCGCATCAGGGAGCGGCAATCCAACTGCACGTGCGCCCAAGGCCGTGGCCATCGTGAGCTGACCGCCCGCTGAATCGCCGGCAACCGCGACGGTGCGCTGACAAGAACCCGGGGACCCTCCGCTGGTAAGCCAGCGATACGCATTCAGCGCATCGTCCGCGGCTGCGGGATAGGGATACCGCGGGGCAAGACGATACTTCACTGCGAAGATGGGGCGCCCGCTCGCCGAGGCGAGTTCACCAAGAAGACCGCGGTGCGTCTCCGGCGAGCACATAGAATAGGCGCCGCCGTGGATGTACAGCAAAGGGTTGGCATGCGGATTAATGGCAGGCGTGGTGATCCAGTCCCCACGAACCGGGCCTCCGGCGAATACAGTGTCAACCTTGCGCACTGTGACGCCGCGCCGAGGCCGTGAGGCTACGAGCGCTGTTCGAAGCACGCGATCCATCACCGCAAGTCCGTAGGCGTTTGATGGCATCAGCTGCGCCAGTGGCCGCAGCGTGGTTCGCGAGGACATCGCGACGAGATGACTGGCAAGACTGGGCTGCCAGTCAGGGGCATCCATTCTGGTCACCGGGGACACACCTCTTCGGGCCGATTCTCGAATCGGTAGTCCGAGAGGCGAAAGGTGCGGCTCCGCCAATAGGTCTCCAGAGTCGTTGATGGACGGAGTGGAACGTCACCGTGCCTGTCGAAGTAGTAGCTGTTGGCATTGGAACAGCTCGGCTGCCAGAAAACCTGTCTGTGACGCCGCCTTAGCACTTCGGCGAAATAACGGTCGTTCGCCTCCTTCTTGACCTCCACGCAGTTAGCACCCAGCGCCCGCGCGCGACGAAGACACCGGACGATGTGCCGACTCTGCGCCTCGATGAGCGTGAAGTACGAGGAACCGTTGTAGCCGTACGGGCCGAAGATGTTGAAATGATTCGGAAATCCCGGGACGCTCACCCCTTCGAAGGCCTGCAGTCGATGCTCGTCCCACCATGTAGCCTGCTCCAGCCCGCCGCGTCCCTTCAATACGTAAGTTGGCATGTTGCCCGACTCCATCACTTTGAAGCCGGTGGCCAGGATCAAGACGTCAATGGGATGAGCTTTGCCGTCTCGAGTATGGACGGATGCATGGTCGATATGGGTTATGCCGCTCGTCTCGAGCGAAACGTTGGACCGGTTGTACGTTGCGAGATAGGAATTGTGGAAGCTGGGTCGTTTACAGCCCAACGAGTAGCGCGGAATGAGTTGTTCTCTCGTCGTCGGGTCATGGACCTCACGCCGCATGTACCGCTTTGCGGCGCTCTCCATGACATCGGCGAACGGTATCACCGTATGAAAGTGAGCGGCGATTGGGAAAGTGATTTCCACGAACGCCTGGCTGGCGGTCCGGGTCGCCAATTGTGCCCCCGGCAGGAAATGTAGAAGCCTTCCACCCCACGTCGGTATGGGGAAGTCTGGCTTCGGCAGACAATAAATTGGAGTTCGCTGAAATACCGTCAGACTCTCTGCTTTCTTTGCGACTTCGGGTATCAGTTGCACCGCCGATGCACCGGTACCGATTACTGCAACCCTCTTCCCGCTGAGATCTTTGGCATTGTCCCATCTAGCCGTGTGGAGCGTAACGCCGGCGAAATCTCGCACCCCCTTGATTTCAGGCCACTTTGGCCGACTGAGAACGCCGGAGCAATTTATCACGAAGCGTGCCGTGAACTCCTCACCATTGGCACTGGTCAAATGCCACCGTGTTGCGTTCTCGTCGAAACAAGCCTCGGTAATGGTTGTGTTGAAACGAATATGGTCCCAGAGCCGATACTTTTCAACACATCGCTCGGCATAGGCTTTGAGCTCATTGCCGTGGGCGTACGTGCGCGACCAAGAGGGCCGCATTTCGTATGAGAATTGATAACTGAACGACGGTATATCGACAGCGATACCCGGGTAGGTGTTCCAGTGCCACGTACCACCTACGCCATCGGCGTCATCAACCATCAAGAAGTCGGTAAATCCCGCCTTCATCAAGCTAATGCCAGACCCGATGCCGGAAAATCCAGCTCCTATGATAATTATCTCGTAATTACGGTCGGACTTGCGATCCATTCCTGTATTTCACCGTTCTGACGGTCAGCCCTGCAAACTTGTATTCAGAGTGATTGCGTCAGCTCGACGTGTGTATCGTCGCGCCGGGTTATCACGTAATCATGAGGATCCAAGCGGGATAGTTCTCTCATAAACTGGGTCGCGAAACCTGGGTACATCGTGCCGTTGTAGCCGTCCTCGGTCAAATACCAACTGCTGCACCCCGAATTCCAAGTCGTTCGTCGAAGGCGGCGCTGAATTTCGGAGTGATAGCGGTCCTGACGATCCTCCCTCACATCCAAAGTGCCGATGTCATTTTGCTGAAGGAGCTTGATCGCCTTGACTATATAGTCAATTGCAGCCTCCATATATACGAGCGCCGAGTTGTGGCCTGGCCCGGAATTCGGTCCGAAAGTGAAGAATAAGTTCGGATACCCGGCCACGCTCACGCTCTTGAAGGCAAATGTCCCCTGAGACCATTCATCG
The DNA here is from genome assembly GCF_000612725.1 of Mycolicibacterium austroafricanum. Taxonomy (GTDB): domain Bacteria; phylum Actinomycetota; class Actinomycetes; order Mycobacteriales; family Mycobacteriaceae; genus Mycobacterium; species Mycobacterium austroafricanum. The sequence goes on along the minus strand of NZ_HG964456.1, from coordinate 268,739 downwards.
CCGAGCTTCCGACCGCCGAGGCCGCTAATCGGGAACGGGGTGCCACGTTTGGCCACATCGAAGCCAGTGGCAAATACGATACAGTCCACTTCGTGCTCGACACCGTCGGCGGTCCGAACACCGTTGGGTGACAATGTGGCGATCGGCCAGCTGATCAGCTTGCAGTTATCCGCCTGTAGCGCAGGGTAATAATCACTGGTCATGAGCATGCGCTTGCATCCAGGCCTGAAATGGGGCGTCAACTGACGTCTCAACCAGGAGTCTTTCACCTGCCGACGGAGATGAGCCTTGGCCGCCAGCTGTATCGCGGACGTCGCGGCGGTGTTCCAGACCATACCCACTGCCATCACTTCGTGGGCCCAAAACCACGCGTCGCGGAGCGCTTGTTCGCTCACCGGCAGGTGTGTGAAGGTCGAACGCGCCCAGGCCGGATGCCTGAAGTTCACCCTGGGCAACACCCAGCCGGGCGTTCTCTGGAAGACTTTGACCGAGGCAGCCGACTTTACGAGCTCGGGAATGATCTGAACCGCGCTCGCGCCTGTCCCGATGACTGCAACCCTCTTACCGCCGAGATCGTAGCCATGGTCCCATCGAGCGCTGTGGATCTTTTTTCCACCGTACGAGTCAATACCCCGAATATCGGGAAAGCTGGCGTTGGCAAGTGGTCCACTGGCCATCACAACTGACCGGGTGTGATACCGCTTTCCATCTGCCGTGTCGGCCATCCAGATGCCGGCACTCTCATCGAATTCCAAGGCAGTCACGTCGGTATCAAACTGGATGAACCGGGCAAGATCGTACTTGTCGACCATATCGTCGATATATTCGAGGATCTCAGCGCTCCCCGAGTAGGTACGAGTCCAGCCCGGATTCGGCTCGAACGAGTAGGAGTAGAGAAGCGAGGGAATATCGCAGGCCGCACCGGGATAAGTATTGTCTCGCCAGGTGCCTCCGACGCGATCTGACCGTTCCAGGATGACGAAGTCATCCGTGCCCTCTTGAAGCAGTCTGATCGCCGCACCGATACCTGCGAACCCGGCGCCGACGATCAACGTCGTCGTGGTGCCTGTCATTTGGCAACCGGTTCGTAGGTCAGTTCGTCCGTCCAGGATGGCGGCCGACCGAAAATCTGAACAGGGAAAACATCGATCGCATTGCCAAGGCGCTGAGACACGAAGTGCAGAGGCTGGGACCGCTTGATGGACGACGACATGTGCGCCTTCAAGATGTGATAGCCGGGCACCCTCCGCGTATGCTCACTGCGATCGCCGACATTGGCATACCGCGTCACTGCGTTGTATAACTTCTCCTCGGACAGACCCATAGCGTTGAGATTCATCAACATGCGCGTCAGGAGCGGGATATACAGCAACGCGCCGGTGAGAATGCGCGGGTCGACAAGAGCACCCGCAGTTTGAATGGCGTGGATTCGCATCGGGCTGGCGCCCAGGTCATTCAAGACCTGGAAGCCAACCGCGAGATGCCTTGATTCGTCGCTGTTGACCTTGTTGAACACCTCCCCGCACACAGGGTCGTCAACCTCATCGAGGAGAAACTTCAGCAGCGCTCCATCGAGCGCAGTCTCCAGTGCCGGAATCGCGGCCCCGATGACGGTCAGGGGCAGGGCTTCCGCATAACGGTCCAGCCATTCGATGACCAGCCGAATATTCTTGTTCGGGACCGGTTTCTCGCCTTCCTCGAGCATGCCCCAGCGACGCATCAAGGCAAGTTCGGCATTGGCGTGACGCTGCTCCTCGGCGTGAAAGTAACGGTAAATGTCTCCGAGCGCTTCGAATGGCGCCTTTGGAGCCATCGCGGCGAAGGCACGTGCTCCAACATGCTCAATCCACACCACGTCGGACATGAATTGCTTGAGTTTGGGACGCTGTTCATCGGTGATCAGTTCCGCGCCAGGGGCGTTCCAATCGATATCGGCAAGAGCCCATTGCTTGTTTTTGATTGTCTCGAGCATGTCACTGTATGCGAAAGCCATTTTCCCTGCTCCTCTACTCGGCTGAATCGTTCCATGAGGCCATGCGCTCCACGAGGCCCAGCGTGCGAGTAAAGGGGCCGGGTAGGGCTCTCTTGAGTTGCCACAAGACTTTGGCATCGAGTTGGGGTACTACATAAATTTGTCCGCGATCGTGCGCGTTCAACGTCGTTCGAGCAACGTGCTGTGGCGAAATGCCGGTCCATTTCATCAGGTTGGCCGCGAGTCTTGCAGCCGCCTCGTCGATTTGAGGATTGTTGACGATGTTCGTCTTCACGAAGGTGGGGCAAAGCACTGTGACGTTGATGTCAGTACCGCTCAGTTCGGCCGCCAATGTCTCCGACAGAGCGAGCACCCCGGCCTTGCTCACGTTGTAAGCCGCCATCCGAGGGGCCGAGCCAAAGCTCGCTGCCGACGCCACATTGATGACTCCGCCATGCCCATTGCTGCGGAGCCGAGGCACAAAAGTCTCGCAGCCGTAGATAACGCCCCAGAGGTTGACAGAAATCGCCGCGTTCCAGTCCTCGATCGACGTCGCGCCGATGCGGTTGCCGCCCGCACCGATTCCGGCGTTGTTGATGACGAGGCTCGCAGCCTTCTCGAACCAGTCTTCGCTCACATCAGCGAGGTTGCGGACCTGCTCAAGATCGGTGACATCGCATTCGATGTCGAAGCCCTCGCCGCCAGCCTGCCTCACCAACTCTGCCGACTCTTTTGCAGTGACGGGATCTTTGTCGGCGCACACCACGCGTCCACCTCGGCGCGCAAGCTCCACGGCGAATGCGCGGCCGATACCGCTTCCTGCGCCCGTGACGACTGCATCGGCGCGGTGCGTTCTGCCTGGTGCGCCGCCGAAGGGCAGCAATCTCATCCGTCTGCCTTTCGGGTCGCGACATGGACGTCTGCTGTGGGGAAACTCTCATCTGGGGGCACCAGCCACCATTGGTGTCGCATGCCACCAGTTTGGTGGTGGAACGAGCACCTTGTCAAGATGGAGAGGTGCGGTCGAGAAACAAGCGCTGGGGTGGTCGGACCGGGGCCGAGCGTCGTGCCGAGCGACGGCAGCAATTGATCGAGGCCGCAACCGAGATTTGGAGTGAGAGCGGTTGGGCCGCGGTCACTATGCGCGGCGTATGCGCCCGCACAGGGCTGAACGATCGATACTTCTACGAGGGCTTCAAGACGCGCGATGAGCTGCTCGTTGCTGCGTGGGATGGCGTCCGCAATGACATGCTCGGCGAGGTCGCCGCGCTCTTCAACGAGCGTGCGAATCGGCCGCCGATCGAAACCATCACCGCGGCGATCACCATCGTGGTCGACCGGATCGCACGCGATCCCGGCCGGGCACGCATCCTCCTCGCTCAGCATGTCGGTAGCTCACCGCTACAAGACCGCCGCGCCGTGGCGCTACAGGAAGCAACGCAGTTGGTCGTTGAGGCAAGCCGGCCACACCTCCGACAAGATGCCGACGAGATAGCCCTTCGCATGGACACCCTGATCGCTGTCGGGGGATTCGTCGAAGTCATCACCGCCTGGCACTCCGGTTTGCTTGCGGTGACCGAGAAAGAAGTGGTCGCGCACACCAGCAGACTTGCTGAAACCCTGGCTCAACGCTATGTCATCAGCGACTGATCGAGGCTCACAACAGGCCAGCCAGCCCCGTGGCGATCGCTGCGAACCGCATTTGCGGGTCCGACCGCCACCTTCACCGGCCACCGAGCACCGAATCCGTGAGTCACCGACGCGTCGCACCCTGTTCGGAAGGAGCGACGCAGGAACGGTGCTCCTGCGTCGCCGCACTTCCGCATCTTTGCTATCCCGACGAAGCGATAACTCGCTGTGAACCGTCTTGGTCGAACAGTTCTTTGCTCCAATGCTCCAGGACCGCGGCGCTGTCCCAATCATCAGGATGGAAACCCGGGCGATTGTAGGAACGGAAACGCCGCAGCGCATCGGCGGTGAACATCGGGGTGCGACTAAAGCGGTACAGACTGCGCACCAGGGTGACCGGGTTATATGAGGCTCTATCAGCGGCCATAGACAAGGCAGTCTGCAGAATGAGCTCGCCGAACAGAATTACTGAAGCGATCCGCATGCCCCGTACACGGGTGCGCTCGGTTGCTCCCACCAGCCGATAGACATCAAAGGCAACCGCTTTGTGCTCCGACTCCTCGAAGGCATGCCACAGCAGAATCGGTCGAACCTCTGTCTGGCCGATGAGCTTCTGGGCGTCTTCGCTGGTAAGAATGATTTCTGCCAGCGTAGCGGTGTAGTGCTCCAACGCGGAGGTCATGGACAGCCGCATTTCCGGCGAAAAGCGCCGTTCCAATCGCTTGATCAAGCGTCCGACATGACGGTCGATTCGCGCGGTCGGATAACCCATGACCTGGAGTCGCTCGTTTAGGAGACGATGCTGGTGTCGATGTGTGGCCTCTTGTCCGATGAAACCCTTGACCGCTGTCTCTAGTTGGGGATCGTCGATGGAACTCTGGAAGTTCCTGACCGAGCGGATGAAGAAATCCTCGCCTTCCGGGAACGTCGCAGAAAGCACCGAGATGAAATGGCTCATCACCAGGTCGCCATCGACAAAATGTTGCCGCTTCGTGGAGGTCGGCATCGGAAACCGAACGCGCCTGGGTTTTGGCAGCACCCGGGTCGGGGTCGGGGCTTGATCGTCCGACATTTGAGGTCCTTCCTCGAAGTTTGGATCTGACTTTATGCCTTGTCAGATAAGACTGCCAGACTGTAGGACATGAGTCCAGCACGTGTCTATGGCGGGCTGTCCGCAACTCAACGCGATGCACAGCGTCGCGTGATGTTGATTGATGCCGCGGTCTCAATCATGGGCACCCACGGAGCTACCGCGTGCACCGTGACCGCCGTGTGTGCGAAATCAGGAGTGACGAGCCGGTACTTCTACCAACAGTTTCGCGATCGAGACGCGCTCTTGCGTGCGGTATTTGCCAAGATCTCCACTACCTTCCAAGCGGTGATAACCAGCGCCATTCCGGACGACACGGTTGCTCCTCAAGAACTGGCTTACGCTCCGATCAAGGCCCTGGTTCAGGTGATCGAGAACGATCCCCGCATGGCCCGCATACTGTTTGTCGAGTCGGGCGCAGAACCCCTCCTTCGGCAGCTGCGAAGCGATCTGATGACCGATTTTGCGGAGCTGGTGCTCAGAGAGGCCCGCTTGCACCTCGATATACCCAGCGATGTGCTCCAAGTCGCAGATCTCGCCGCTACCTACGGTGTCGGGGGCCTGTTCGAGATACTCCGTCGCTGGATAGATGGACAACTGAACCTCTCGACTGAAATGCTCATCGAGCACTGTGCGGGTTTTCTCGGCATTCTCGGCCTGTATACCCTCGGACAGGCGCCTGATCAGGCCGCTCCGCCGCTGGCCAAAGCCGAGGAGACCCGATAGATTCTGGCCGACCGGCGTTATGCACTACTCGGTTGGCTGAAGGGCATGGCGCGACACTGACAATCGCTGCGGGTGTTCACCCGAGATCGCGAACCGTAGACTCCACGCGCGCCGGACGAGGAACTCGATACGACCTCGCACGGGCCCTGTGTGCCGTCCCTCCCCAGTCAATTCCTTCGATCGCTCGATCTGCAGCGAACGCACCGCTTCGATCCTCGCCATTCGACGGAACCACGGCGCGGAACAAATCCGACGCCCGCCTGCGCCGTTGTCACCTGATGTTAATTGCGGCTAACATCAGCGCCTAGTAGATCGACGTCGATGCTCGCCCGGAAGGAAAACTTTGGTACAGGTCCTGCCCGATCGGGTCGACGACACCGCGCCCGGCTATCTCAAGAACCGCGAAGGACTGAGCGCGCAACTCGACACCATCGCGGAGCAACTGGCGCTGGTCAACGGCGGCGGCGGCGCGAAATACGTTGCGCGCCACCGTAAGCGGGGCAAGCTGCTTGTCCGCGAGCGCATCGAGCTGATGCTCGACCCCGACACGGCGTTCCTCGAACTATGCCCCTTCGCCGCCTGGGGCAGTAAGTTCCCCGTCGGCGGTAGCGTGGTGGTAGGCATCGGCGTGGTCGAGGGCATCGAGTCGATGATCATCGCCCACGACCCCACCGTCCGCGGCGGCGCATCGAACCCTTATACCTTCCGCAAGGTGTTCCGCGGCATGGCCATCGCGCGGGAGAACCGACTGCCCATCATCAACATCGTCGAATCTGGCGGCGCCGACCTGCCCACACAGGCAGAGATCTTCGTGCCCGGCGGACAGCTGTTCCACGACTTGACCCAGCACAGCGCAGCGGGGCTGCCGACACTGGCCCTGGTCTTCGGCAACTCGACCGCGGGAGGTGCGTACGTCCCGGGCATGTGCGACTACGTCGTGATGGTGCGCAACCGTTCCAAGGTGTTCCTCGGCGGTCCGCCGCTGGTCAAGATGGCCACGGGCGAGGTCTCCGATGACGAGTCGCTCGGCGGCGCCGACATGCACGCCCGCACCTCGGGGCTGGCCGATTACATGGCCGAGGACGAGCAGGATGCGATCCGCATCGGCCGTCGCATCATGGCGCGGCTCAACTGGCGGAAGAACGGCCCCGGACCCACCACGCCGCCGCACCCACCGGTGCACGACCCCGATCAGCTGCTCGGCATCGCGTCGGTCGATCCGAAGGTGCCCTTCGACCCCCGCGACGTCATCGCCCGAGTGGTCGACGGCTCGGCCTTCGACGAGTTCAAACCTCTCTACGGCACGTCACTCGTCACCGGCTGGGCCTCGATCCACGGCTTCCCGGTCGGCATCCTCGCAAACGCACGGGGCATCCTGTTCAGTGAGGAGGCCGAGAAAGGTTCGCAGTTCATCCAACTGGCAAATCAGATCGACACCCCCCTCATCTTCCTGCAGAACACCACCGGTTTCATGGTCGGTGCCGAGTACGAACAGGGCGGCATCATCAAGGACGGCGCCAAGATGATCAACGCCGTATCAAACAGCACGGTCCCCCACGTGACCATCACCATGGGTGCGTCCTACGGTGCCGGGAACTACGGCATGTGCGGGCGATCGTACTCACCGCGTTTCCTATTCGCTTGGCCTAACTCGAAGTCGGCCGTGATGGGTCCGGCGCAACTGGCCGGAGTGCTGTCCATCGTGGCGCGCGAGTCCGCCGCCGACCGCGGGCTGCCCTTCGACGAGCAGGCCGACGCCCAGATGCGCGCCGCCGTCGAGGAACAGATCGAGCGCGAATCCGTCGCACTGGCCAACAGCGGCCGACTTTACGACGACGGGATCATCGATCCCCGCGATACGCGGACCGTTCTCGGGTTCTGCCTGTCGGTGATCCACAACGGCGAGGTCCGTGGCCAGCGTGGCTACGGCGTGTTCCGGATGTGATGGCGATGCCCAAGATCCGCAAGGTCCTGGTCGCCAACCGTGGCGAGATCGCGCGGCGGGTGTTCCGCACTTGCCGCGATCTCGGGATCGCCACCGTCGCGGTCTATTCCGACGCCGACGCCGACGCGTGGCACGTCGCCGACGCCGACGAGGCCGTGCACCTTCCCGGCTCGTCTGCCGCCGAGACCTACCTCGACATCCACCGGATCATCGCCGCTGCCTCGCTCACCGGCGCGGACGCAGTACACCCCGGCTACGGCTTCCTTTCGGAAAACGCCGGGTTCGCGCGCGCCTGTGCCGCCGCCGACCTCGTCTTCATCGGTCCGCCGCCCGGGGCGATCGACGCGATGGGCTCGAAGCTGCAGGCCAAGAAGACGATGTCCGACGCGGGGGTGCCTGTGCTGCCCGGTGGCGACACGACGGGGCTATCGGCCGAGCAGCTGGCGAAGCTGGCCGCCGACGTCGGCTACCCCGTGCTGGTCAAGGCCAGCGCCGGCGGCGGTGGCCGAGGCATGCGCATTGTCGCGTCGCCGGACGAGCTCGACGAAGCGGTCACCTCCGCTTCGCGTGAGGCCGCCGCCGCGTTCGCCGACGGCACCGTCTTCCTCGAGCGTTACGTCCAGCGCCCACGCCACGTCGAGATCCAGATCATGGCCGACACGCACGGAAACGTCGTCTCTCTGTTCGAGCGCGAGTGCTCCGTGCAGCGTCGACACCAGAAGGTGATCGAGGAGGCGCCGTCACCGGTCGTCGACGACGCGTTGCGCGCTCGGATGAGCGAGGCCGCCATCGCCGCCGCGCGCGCCGTCGGCTACGTAGGCGCCGGGACGGTCGAGTTCGTCTACGACGCCGCTCAGGATGGCAAAGCCGACTCCTTCGCCTTCCTAGAGATGAACACCCGGCTGCAGGTCGAGCACCCGGTTACCGAGCTGATCACCGGCCTCGACCTGGTGCGTGCCCAGCTGCTCGTAGCCATGGGCCGCCCGCTGCCTGAGGAGATGCACAACCCGCGAATTCGCGGTCACGCGGTCGAGGCCCGGCTGTGCGCCGAGGATCCGGCCGATGACTACCGGCCCTGTACCGGCACCCTGCGCACCTTGGATGTCCCGGCGCTTGCCGGCGTGCGGGTTGACTCGGGTTTTCGTGCCGGTTCGGTCATCAGTCATTACTACGATTCGCTGCTGGCCAAGGTCATCGCGTGGGCACCAACGCGCGACGAGGCACTTGCCAGCCTCTCGGCGGCGCTGGCCGGCGCCCGTATTCACGGCGTGACCACCAATCGCAACCTGCTTGTTCGCGTCCTGCGCCATGACGAGTTCGCCGGGCGGGGCACCGACACTGGGTTCCTTGACCGACACGACGTCGCCCAACTCGGCGCTGCCCTCCCAGACACGCAGTCCGAGCGCCTGCACGCCGTCGCGGCGACCGTGGCCGGGGTGGCCGCGCGGCGTGCCGTCGCAACTCTGCAGGCCACGTTGCCCGCCGGCTGGCGCAACAACCCTTCGCAGCCGCAGACCACAACCTGGCAGACCCAGGGCGGGCGCGAAGTGCGCGTCGGGTACACGTTAGGTTCGACAGGGACCTGCCTGCAGGTCGACGACGAGCCGTTGGCCGACGTCGAGGTTGTCGAGGGCAGTAGCGAGCGGGTGGTGCTGCGCGTCGACGGGGTGCGCCGCACTTATGATGTCGTCCTCGACGGCGATGTTGCCCACCTCGACTCGGTCGCCGGCTACTCCGCCCTGCGGCTGGCGCCACGCTTCGTCGACCCGAGCACTCTGAACCCGCCCGGGTCGCTCACCGCGCCGATGCCGGGCTCGGTGATCCGACTACCGGTCGCCGAGGGCGAGACGGTGTCAGCCGGTCAAACGCTCGTCGTCCTGGAGGCGATGAAGATGGAGCACACCGTCGCGAGCCCGATCGACGGGGTGCTGAGCGCCCTGCCGGTCCAGGTCGGCCATCAGGTCTCGAGCGGTGACGTCCTCGCCGTGGTCGAGGCGGTGGACGGCGGTGAAGTGGCGTCGGACGCCACGGAGCTCTAATGAAGCCGGCGCGCTCCCGATCGGTGGCGCGTCGATACCGATGTGAGGAGTGTCATGGAATTGCACGAGACAGAGGAACGTCAGGACCTGCGCAAGGCGGTCGCCGAGATCGCCAAGGACTTCGGACACGAGTACTACCTGGAAAAGTCGCTGGCCGGCGGGAAGAGCACCGAGCTGTGGCAGGCCGTGGGCAAACAGGGCTTCCTCGGGGTGAACCTTTCCGAGCAGTACGGCGGCGGCGGCGGCGGCATCTACGACATGCAGATCGTCGGTGAGGAGCTCGCCGCGGCGGGCTGCCCGCTGCTGATGACCGTCGTCTCGCCGACCATCTGCGGCACGATCATCCAGGCATTCGGCAGTGAGGAACTCAAGCAGCAGTGGCTGCCGGGCATCGCCAGCGGCGAGACGATCATGGCATTCGCGATCACCGAGCCGGACGCGGGCTCGAACTCGCACAACATCTCCACGACCGCGAAACGCGACGGCGACGACTGGGTCATCAACGGCACCAAGTACTACATTTCTGGTGTCGACGAAGCCGAAGCGATCCTGGTCGTCACCCGAACGTCTACCAACGACAGTGGTCGCGGACTACTCAGCTTGCTCGTCGTGCCCACCGATGTCCCCGGGCTCACCAAGTCACTCATCCCGGTGCAGGCGGTCACTCCAGAGAAGCAGTTCACTCTATTCTTCGATGACGTCCGCGTGCCGGCCGCCAACCTTATCGGCGCGGAGAACGAGGGCCTGCGCCAGGTCTTCATGGGCCTGAACCCGGAGCGAATCATGGGGGCGGCGCTCGGCAACGGCATCGGTCGCTACGCGCTGGATAAAGCCGCCGATTACGCCCGCAACCGCCACGTGTGGGGAACGCCGATCGGCTCGCACCAAGGCGTATCGCACCCGCTCGCCCACGCCAAGATCCAGGTTGAGCTGGCCCGGTTGATGACTCAGCGTGCCGCCTCCCTGCACGACGCCGGCGATCCGGGGTCGGGTGAGGCGTCGAACATGGCGAAATATGCCGCAGCCGAGGCGGGCATCCTGGCGCTCGACCAGGCGATTCAAACCCACGGCGGCAACGGCATGGCCACCGAGTACGGCCTCGCCACGTTGTGGGGTCCGGCCCGGCTCATGCGCACCGCGCCGATCAGCCGCGAAATGATCCTCAACTTCGTGGCGCAGCACAGCCTGAAACTGCCCGCGTCCTACTGAGTCGCCGCGGAATGAAAGGGAATCGAATGCAACTCGGCATCGGTCAGTGGGTGAGCCGGCGCGCCTTCCTCAACGGCGGGCGCACCGCGTTGATCAGCAACGGCGCGCACATCACCTACGCCGACCTCGATCGGCGCACCAACCAGGTCGCCGCCGCACTCATCGCCCTCGGCGTGCGCAAGGGCGATCGGGTCGCGATGCTGCTGGTCAATTCGACCGAGTTCATCGAGGTGCTGCTGGGCTGCGCCAAAATCGGCGCACTTGCAGTTCCGCTCAACGTGCGCCTTGCCGGACCCGAGATCGGCTACATCCTGGCCGACTCAGGCGCCGATGTTCTGGTCTTCCACGAGCCGTTCGCCGCGCAGGCCAGGAGCGCCGTCACCGAGTCCGGAGTCCGCGTGCGCCATGTCGTGCGCGCCGGTGGGGTGCCGGCGCCGGGCGAGCTCGGCTACGAAGACGTCGTCTCGGGCGCCGCGCCCGAACCGCTCAACGGTGACGTCGACGGCCGCGACCCCGCGTTCATCATGTACACGTCGGGGACGACGGGCCGACCCAAGGGCGCGATCCTCACCCACGACAACCTGCTATGGAACGCGATCAACGTCCTCGGCACCGACATCGGCCTGCGGGGCGAGGACGTCACCGTCGCGGTGGCGCCGATGTTCCACATCGGCGGGCTGGGAGTACACACCCTGCCGCTGTTGTACGTCGGCGGCACCAGCGTGATCATGCCGTCCTTCGAGCCGCGAGCGACGTTACAGGCGATGGCCGACCACCACGTCACGGTCCAGTTCATGGTGCCGGCCATGTGGACCGCACTCACACAGGTGCCCGACTTCGACTCCTTCAACCTGTCTGCGCTGCGTTTCGCCATGGGCGGCGGGTCGCCCGTCCCCCTCACGGTCATCGACTTCATGCGCGAGCGAGGCGTGCCCTTCACCGAGGGCTTCGGCATGACCGAGACCGCTCCCTTGGTGACCGTCCTCGACGCCGAGAACGTCAGCACGCGGGCCGGGTCGATCGGCCGCGTCGCAATGCATGTCGACGCCCGCATCGTCGACGACGACGACCGCGACGTCGCGACCGACACCGTGGGCGAACTGATCGTGCGCGGCCCGAATGTGTTCACCGGCTACTGGATGAAGGCCGAGGCGAGCGCCGAGGCGTTACGCGGGGGCTGGTTCCACACGGGCGACCTCGGGCGCATGGACGCCGAGGGCTTCATCACCCTCGTCGACCGCAAGAAGGACATGATCATCTCCGGCGGCGAGAACGTCTACCCGATCGAGGTCGAGCAGGTTCTCTTCCGCCACCCGGCGGTGTTCGACGCCGCCGTGATCGGCGGTAAGGACGCGAAGTGGGGCGAACGCGTCGTCGCGGTCGTGGTCGCCGACCCGGCGACACAGGCGCCGAGCGCCGAGGAGATCGTAGCGTGGTGCCGGGAGCGGCTGGCACACTTCAAGTGTCCGCGTGACGTGCACTTCGTCGCCGAACTGCCGCGCAATGCCACCGGCAAGCTGCTCAAGACCGAGCTGCGCGCGCAGTTCACGGGCATCGAGGGCGGAGTCGTTTTGCGCTGAGTCGTGCCGCTGCACATCGCGGGTTCGAAGCAGGGCCCCTAAATCATGAACTGAGAAGAGGATGCGACAGCATCGGCGGGGGCTAGCGGTTTCGTTCACCTCCCTTGATTTGGTGCGGCGGGTGCCGACGCAGGCAACCCCAGCGCCGGTAGGATCCCAGCCCGGCCCAGCGGATCGGACGGCGAACAACGTAACCACAAATCGACAGGAGGCCTGAAAGTGGCCGGTTTGCGCCGCAAACTGCTCCTCGAGGCCGCCGCCGACCTGTTCGCGCGGCAAGGCTTTCACGCCGTGGGCATCGACGACATCGGTGCCGCAGCAGGGGTGAGCGGGCCGGCCGTCTACCGGCACTTTCAGAACAAGGACGCGATCCTGCGCGAGTTATGCGACGCCGCCATGACTGAGCTGCTGGCCGGCGCCCGGCGCGCCACCAACGCCGGCACACCGACGGAGGTCCTGCACGCCCTTGTCGACCTACACGCGGCCTTCGGCGCGCGACGACGCGGCCTGTTGGCCGTCTACGCCCGCGAGCACCGCTCGCTGTCGCCGCTGGCGACCCGTGCCCTGCGACGCCGACAGCACAGGTACGAGTCCTTCTGGGTCGACGCGCTCGTACGAGCACGGGGCGATCTGGACCGTGAGCGCGCACAGGGCCTGGTCGCCGCCGTGCTGTCATTGCTCAACGCGTCCGCGTACATGCCGGCGTCGCTGGACGACGCGACGATTGAGGCGATGCTGGCCGCCGCGGCCGTTGCGGCGCTGTTCAGCCGCGCGGTTACACAGCAGGTAGACGGCGCCCCGCACCGGATTTAGTGTGTGTCGAGCAGCGATTCGGGAACGTCCACCACTCGGGATCGCACGTACTCCCCGAGCCCCTTGGCCTGCGCGTCCGGCCGGGTCGAGGAGGCCACCCCGTCACCGAGCAAGCCGTGCACCACCACGTTGAGCGCGCGCAGGTTCGGCAGTTCGAAGCGCTCGATGCGCAGGTGCGCCGTCTCCGGCCCGAGCAGTGTGCGCAGCCGCTCGACGCTCAGGTACTCGCGCGCCCACGCGTAACCGGGGTCGTCGCGTGCCCACAGTCCGAGGTTGGCGTTGCCGCCCTTATCTCCGGACCGCGCACCGAGTACCGACCCGAGCGGCGCGAGCCGCGTCGGCCCGGATGGCGCCGGCAGCTTCGCGGGCGGGGCGATCCCAGCCGGCGGGACCGCACCGGTCGGCGGGTCAGGGATCACGTGCCGATTGCCGTCGGCGTCGACGAGCACGTGCGTGAGGGCCGAGCGCGGAACGTAGGCCGGCCGGTAGACGCCGAACGCGGTCTCCGAGGACGGTGGCGTGGTGGTGTGGAAGCCGGCGAAACCAGCCAGGGCGATCTCCATGACCCCGCCGGAGAAGGCTCGGCCCACCTTTCGCGGGTCGGCGTCCTTCACCGTCACACGCAGGTGCGCGCAGGCTTGCTCGTTCGTCGGCGCATCGGAGACGTCGAAACGCAACAGTCGCACGTCGACTTCGTCGAAGGCGTCGCGTCCGCCGAGAACGTCGAAGAGCTGCTGTTCGGCGAAGGCCGCCTTGGCCTCGATGTCGAGGCCGGTGAGCACCATGGTCATCGTGTTGCGGAAGCCGCCCACCTCGTTCAGCGCCACCTTCAACGTGTCCGGCGGCGGACTGCCTTTCGTACCGCTGATCGCGACACGGTGCTCACCCTGTTGAGCCAGGCGAATGGTGTCGAAGTGGGCGACGACGTCGGGGCCGAGGTAGGCAGGTTCAGCGATCTCGTAGAGCAGCTGGGCGGTGACCGTGCCGACTGAGACCAGTCCCCCGGTGCCGGGATGCTTCGTGATCACCGAAGAGCCGTCCTCGGCGACCTCGGCGATCGGAAACCCCGGGTAGCGGCGGTCGGTGATCTCGTCGAGGAACGCGTAGTTGCCGCCCGTCGCCTGAGGGCCGCACTCGATCACGTGCCCGGCGACGACCGCACCCGCGAGCCGATCCCAGTCGGCGCGTGCCCAGGCGTGCCACCAGGCCGCGGGACCGACCACGAGGGATGCGTCGGTGACCCGGCCGGTCACGACGACGTCGGCGCCCGAATGCAGCGCCTCGGTGATGCCCCAGGCGCCGAGGTAGGCGTTGGCCGACACCGGTTTGATGTCGCCGACGGGCGGCGTGATTGCGTGGAGGTCGCCACGTAGGTCGTCGCCCTCGACGTGCGCGACGCGCGCGGTGAGGCCGAGACGTGCGGACAGCTCGCGCAACGCGGCGGCCAAGCCGGCGGGATTCAGCCCGCCCGCGTTCGCGACGACCTTGATGCCACGATCGAGACAGGTGCCCAGCACCTGTTCCATTTGGGTGAGGAAAGTCCGCGCGTACCCGCCGGACGGGTCTTTGGCCTGGGCCTTGGCCAGGATGAGCATGGTCAGCTCGGCCAGATAGTCACCGCACAGGACGTCGATCGGTCCGCCCTCGACCATCTCGCGGGCTGCGGCGATGCGGTCGCCGTAAAAGCCGGAGCAGTTGCCGATGCGGACCGGGACGCTCACCGCTGACCCCCTGCGAACTGGCCCGCCACGCGCCCGCCGCCAGGGGGCCCCGCGAAGGCCTGGGCGATCGCGAGCCACTGGTCGGCCAGCGGTCCGTCGGCGACCAAAGCGGTGTCGTCGCGGTGGCGGCGTTGGGTCACCAACAGGCAAAAGTCCAGCGCCGGCCCGCTCACGCGGTTGGCGGCGTCGGCTGGCCCCCACGTCCAGACGCTGCCGTCCGGAGCGGTCAGCTCGACGCGTACCGGGTCCGCGGGGAGGTCCAGACCGTTGGCCAGGTAGCTGAAAGCGCGCGCACCCACCCCGATGTGGGCCACGTGCCGCAGCCGTGCCGTGGCCTCGCGGGTCGCGCCGAGCGCGTCGACGATGTCCTGGCCGTGCGCCCAGGTCTCCATGAGTCGCGCTGTCAGCGACGAGACCGCGCTCATCGTCGGCCCGAACCACGGCAGGCGGGTCGCCGGGGCAATGTCCGCGAACGCCGCAACGAGGGCTGCACGCGACGTGTCGAACCACGCGAGCAGGTCGGCAGCCGGCATTTGACGGTAGCGCTCAGCGATGACGTCGGGTGAGATGCTTCCGTCGGCCATCATCGGCAGGTAGTCGCTGCTGAAACCGTCGGGGTCGGTGGCCGAGCGCACCGCCACGTCGTCGAAGAACGCCAGATGGCTGATCTGGTCGCGGATCGCCCAGCCCACGGCCGGAGTCGGCGCGTCCCAGCCGCGCGGACCTTCGGGCAGCGGTGCGATGAGTTCGCGCAACGCGGCCGTTTCGGCTTCGATGTCGGCGATTACCGACTGCATGGTCACCGCCATGTCAGCGTCCCTTCCACTGTGGTGCGCGCTTCTCGCGGAACGCCGTCGGGCCTTCCTGCGCGTCGTCGCTCAGATAGACCGGCTCCCATATCTCGTCGGCCAGGTCGTAGGCGGCGGCGAGGTGGTGCTGTGCCGAGAGGTACACGGTGCGCTTGGACGCAAGCACCGATAGCGGTGCGTTCGCGGCGATGCTGAGCGCCAACTGCCGGGTACGCTCGCGCAACTGATCGGCCGGCACCACCTCATTGACTAAGCCGACCTGGTGGGCGCGCTCGGCGGTGATCGGGTCGCCGGTCAGCAGGATCTGCATGGCAACGCGTGGGGGCACCAGCCACGATAGCGGTGCCGCCCACGGCGACCCGCGGCCGACTTTGACCTCGCTGACGGCGAAGGTCGCGTGTTCGGCAGCCACGACCAGGTCGCACTGCTGCGCGAGCAGGAAGCCCCCGGCGAACGCGACACCGTTGACGGCCGCGATCGTCGGCTTCGCGACATCGATGTTGCGGCCGAACTGCGGAGCGAAGTCCTTCGGGGGCACCTTGAGCGCGTTCTGCGCCATCTCCTTCAAGTCCCCGCCGGCGCAGAACGCCTTATCGCCCACGCCGGTGAGGACGAGCACCTTCGCCGCGTCGTCGTCATTGAAGCGGCGTACCGCGTCGAAAAGCCCCGTGCGCACAGCGTTGTTCAGCGCGTTGCGCGCCTCGGGCCGGTTGATCGTCAGCCAGGCCACGCTGTCGACGACCTCGTAGCGAACCGGTTGCTCGGCCACCGAGCCTCCGTCCCTCACCGTCGCCTCGCATGTGAGTGGCAGCTCACCCCGGCACCTCGACAAACGGGTCGGCCAGCTCAACGGTGGCTTCACTCGGCACGCACGGACCATCTTCGCTCGAGACGAGCAACTCGAGGTCGACGAGGCGCCGTCCGCCATCGTCGCGTTTGGCCACGACCTTGCCGCTCAGGGTTGCGGTCTGGCCCGGATAGATCGACCGGATCATTGAGATTCTGCGGCGCCGGATGAGCGCGTCGGGTCCGGCCCATTCGTTGAGGCCGCGGTCGATGAAGCCATGGAAGAAGAGGGTTGACAGGTAGATCGTGCGCTGGCCCTGGCTGCGCGCGTAGTCGGGGTCGTGGTGACCGGGGAACCAGTCCCATGTCGAAGCCGCGTTCATGCAGATGCGCTTGTAGCTGATCTCGATCGAGACGGGCGTCAGGGTGTCGCCGACGGCGATGTCCTCGAACCGCACGGGGACGCGGACCATGCTGCGCTCGGTGGAGTCGTTCATGATGCGCCTTCACTATCGGCGGTGTCGTATCGGAAGAGCACGTTGGTGTTGCGGCCGATGACCTCACCGTGCTGGTCGGAGAAGGTGCTCACCGTGGTGATGAACACACCGGTGCCCACCCGCGTCGTCTTGGGCTCGGAGATCGAGGCGATCTCCTCCACGATCGACACGTGATCGCCTACCCGGGGCCGGCGTTCGAACTCCGTCGTCGTCGAGGCGTTGATGATGTGGTGGCCCGGCAACGGGACGCTGAGCGCGAACATCATGTCGGCACGCGCTAGGTACCCGGGCACCCACTGCGGCGCGAAGCCGAGGCTCATCAGCAGCCCGGGCGGGCAGTCCTCACCCTCCCAGTAACGGGGGTTCGCGTCCTCGACGAGCGAGCAGTAGTACAACACCATCGAGCGGTCGATCGGGAACCACGCATGCCGCGGTTCGGAGCGATGACCGACCCACGCCCGGCCTTCGTCGAAGGTCCCGAACGTCATCCCGAGGCCGGTGACGTCGCTCGTTGGCGCGCTCACCGGGTCACCTGCACGACGGCGCTCCCCTTTATCGCGGGTTCGCCGGTCTGGCGCGTGACCACGAGTTCGAGGTCTGCCACCTGCTGCCCTCCGGCCTCGCGCACGCCGGTGACCCTGCCGCCGAAGCTGAGCAGGTCACCGGGCCATACCTGACCGGTGAACCGGATGCGGAACGAGCGGATGTTGGCCAGCCCCACCCAGGCGGTCAGCCGCTGCGCGAGCACACCGCCGTGCAGCAGTCCCATGCCGAACACACCGGGCATGCCGGCCGCGCGGGCGAACTCTTCGTCGTGGTGGATCGGGTTGAAGTCGCCGCCGGAGCCGGCGTAGCGAACGATGTGCGAGCGCGTCAGCGGGCCGAACTGTGAGGTCGGCATCTCGTCGCCGATGGCCAACGCCACCGGCGCGGGGGATGTCGTCATTGGGTGGAGCCTCCGGTTTCGATCAAGACGTCGGTCTGGCGCACGACGAGTTCGTCGCGCTGGTTGGTGAAGTCGGTCTCGATCGTCACGATTGTCATGATGCCGCCGCGCTTCCCCTCGCGGCTGGTCACGTTCGACACCCGACGAGTCTCGGTGAGCTCGTCGCCGACGAACACCGGCGCGAAATACTCCCAGCCGCACTCACCGTGCAGTACGCGTCGCAGGTCGAGCCCGAGGGCGCCGAACATGTCGTCGTCGGCGCGCCAGTGAGCCGAGGAGACGACGAAGGTCGGAGGAGCGGGGATCGCGCCGAAGCCGGCGGCGCGGGCGGCCGCGACGTCCTGGTAGACCGGGTCGCGGTCGCCGAGCGAAAGTGCGAACTCGCGCACTTTGGACCGGTCGACGGGAAACGTGGTCCTCCCGAGTTGCGTCCCGATGAGCGATGCGTCAGCCACTCTGGTCACCTTTCCCGCCGGCGAAGGCCGGCGCACAATCGCGAATGAGGCTGCCGAGGTTCTCGGCGATGCGCTCGGGCGCGAGGCCAATCGAGGGTGAGTAGAGAACGATGTGGTCCAGCACGCCCTCGTAGCGGCGCAGCCCTTCTCGGACCTCGGCGGCGGTGCCGGCCACCGCCATCGCGTCGATCATGTCGTCGGTGACCGCGGCGAACATGGCCGGCAGGTCACGCCGCGCGAACGCGTCGCGGATGGCCGCTCCCTGCCTGGCGAAACCGCTGACGTCGAGCACGTGCTCGTAGGTCTTCACCGAGGAGTAGAACGCGATCTGCTGCGCGGCCTCACGACGTGCGATCTGTGGGTCGTCGTGCACCGCGCAGATGACCATCGAGACGATCTCAATGTCGGCGGGATCGCGTCCGGCCCGCTCCGCACCGCGCACGACGGCTGGGCGGGCGACCTCCTCGACGTAAGCCGTGGTGAACAGCGGATGACCAGCCAACCCGTCGGCTACGCGCCCTGCCACCTCGCACATCCGCGGACGCACGCCCGCGGTGATGATCGGGATCGCTCGCTTCGGCGGCGCGACGTCGCCGGTTGGGACGAGATTCATCCGGTAGAAGCGCCCCTCATGGCGCACGGGGCCCTCGTGCAGGTTCCAGATCCGACGCACGAGCGGGACCAGCTCCTCCATGCGCAGAGCGGGAGCGGAGGTGTCCTCCACGCCGTGCCAGTCGCTCATCATGCGGCGTGTGCCGTTGCCGAGCCCGAGTACGACGCGCCCGCCTGAAAGCTCGTCGAGGTCACGCGCCTCGGTGGCGAGCACGAGCGGGCTGCGCCCGACGCCATACAGGATCGACGACCCGATGCGGCAGCGCTTTGTGCGCGCGGCCATCGCGGCCATCGAGATCGAGCCGGAGCGCGAGTAGAACTCCGAGGCCCAGGCGGCGTCGAAGCCGGCGAGGTCGGTAGCCTCGGCGGTCTCGACAAGGGTGGCCAAGTCCGCGCCGAGCACCGAGACCCCGTACGTGCTCACGACGCCGCCGGCCTGAATCGGACCAGCCCAAGGTCCTCGTTCACCCGCTCGAACACTGCGCGCACTCTTGCGCCGATCGCAACTTCATCGGGGGCCACGCCCTCGAGACTGGCCAACAACTGCGGCCCCTCGTCCAGACGAACGAGCACGACGACGTACGGCTCGCTGCGCGGGAACGAGTCCCACGGGGGGCGGTACACCGGCGCGAAACTGACGATCTCACCAGTACCCGCCGCGGTCTCCCAGGCCAACTCACCGTCATGGCAGACGGGACACACCAGCCGCGGGTAGAGGAACGGGTGGCCGTTCGCGCACCGCTGGAAGACGAGTACGCCGCGGGCCGCTGCTGCGAAGTAGGGACGGTTGACATCGGTCAGCGGCGGCAGCGCCTCAGGATCGTGCAAACCGTCGAGGGAACTCGAAGCTGCGGTCATGACGCTCCCTCCATCACCATGCTGACGTGACTGCACAGCATCGAGCCGTAGCTGTGCACGAACGCGGTGTCCGCCCCGAAGACCTGACGGCCCTCGGCGCGACCGGACAACTGCCAATAACCCTCGAGGATCTGCGAAATGCCAGAGGAGGTCCCGGTGTGCCCGAACCGGATCAGGCCGCCGTCAGTGTTCACCGGAAGGTCGCCGCCCGGATCGGCGCGGCCGTCACGGTAGAAATCGCCTGCCCCGCCGGGCTTCACGAAGCCCGCCTCCTCCAGGATCATCGCCGGGTTTGAGGCGAAGGCGTCGTAGAGCAAGGCGATGTCGATGTCGGCCGGCGCCCGTCCGGAGCGCTCGAAGGCTATCGGACCAGAACGGGCGGCCCCGGTACGACCGGGGCGGGCCAGCGAGGTCAGGAAGCCGTGGGTGTGACCCTCTCCAAACCCGAGCAGGTGTACCGGCCGGTGTTTGCCCTGGCGGGCCCGGCGGGCCGAGCCCAGCACGAGCGCGCCACCGCCCTCGCAGGGAATCGAGCAGTGGTAGAAGTGGAACGGCCCGGCGATCGGTCGGGACGCCAGCACGTCCTCCACGCTCAGGCGTTGCGAGCGGTGCGCGATCGCCGCGGGGTTCAGCGCCGCCCAGCGGTCCTGCGACGCGGTGACCTCGGCGATGTCCGCCTTGCCCTGTCCTGTCTCGTGCATCCAGGCCTGCGCGATCAAGCCGTAGAGCGCCGGCACGGACGGTCCGTAGGGCATCTCGAACGCGTGGTCACACACCAGCGCCATCAGTTCGCGCCCGCCATCGCGTATCGGCGGAAACTCGCCCGCCGACACGACCAGCACCGTCTCGGCCTCGCCTCGGGCGATGACGTTACTCGCCATGCGCGTCATGGCCAGATGGGTCCCGCCGCCAAGCTGACAGGTCATCTGAAGTTTCAGGTTGTGCAGCCCGAGATAGTCCATGAGGTCCTCGGACAGGAAGACCGAGCCCTCGTTCGTCATCGGCCCAGCGCACACGAGACCGTCGACCTCGTCTGGGGCCACCCCTGCGTCGGCGAGAGCCACGACCGCGGCGCGCACATGCAATTCAGTGGAGGTGTACGGAACGTTTCTTCCTGGAGTGAGTTCGGCGGCACCAATGATGGCCGGCTGGTCGTGTGACATCCGGGCTCCTCTCGACCACGCGTTCAACGCCGACCCCGACGTGAACGACG
This sequence comes from Mycolicibacterium austroafricanum, assembly GCF_000612725.1. Lineage (GTDB taxonomy): Bacteria > Actinomycetota > Actinomycetes > Mycobacteriales > Mycobacteriaceae > Mycobacterium > Mycobacterium austroafricanum. The sequence goes on along the minus strand of NZ_HG964456.1, from coordinate 247,839 downwards.
GTTAGCATAGCGTGCCCGGCGGTCCGAGTCACCCCCGCCCCTAGCGCGGTATGAAAAATCTGGAAAGTCGTTGCGGCTCTTCCCAAGACGGTGCCGGGATGACCAGAACCCGCGCCGCTCGTGTCGTTTCTCGACGCTGTCCACGTGACAGATGCGACCGATCGTGGAGCCCGCCGGTTCCGATGGGCGCCCAGCACACGCCAGGACGGATCTATAGCCCTCAGTCGCGCGTTCTTCTGAAGTGGCGCGGTGAACGACCGGTCCACCGTTTAAAGGCATGTGTGAAGTTCGTGAGGTCCGCGTACCCGAGTTCTGCCGCGATCTCGCTTACAGACACCGATCTGTCGAGAAGTCGCAGAATTGCTCGCTCCTGCAAGAACGACTGACGTAACTCGCGAAAGGTGGTTCCCTCTTCGCTGAGGCGCCGCTTCAGCGTGCTCGGGGATATCGAGAGCTCGCCCGCCGTCCGGCTGATGTTCGTTTGTCCGGGATCGTTCTCCAACAGGTCCCGTACTTTTTCGGAGAACGACGTGTCACGTCGTTGATCGAGAGTTCGCTGCAAATCGGTGACGGCAATCCGATACGCCACAGGATCGGAGAATCGACAGACCTCCTCGAGCGTAGCCGCGGGAACGTGGACGAACGAGCTGGGGGCGTCGAAGAAGATCCGACCCGCCAACGCTTCGTCATGAAGAACCCACGACTCCGGCGCTGAATGACTCAGATGCAGTTCAATATCCGGTACGGCACCCGCGAGCATGTCGAGCAGACGCAGCAGCGCCAGCCCACCGTAGGTGACGGCCAGGCAGTTCAGGCCCGCGTCACCGGTGCGACCGGTGAGCCCGATCGTGAGGCCGCGTTCCGTCGAATGGAACGACGGGCTGAGGGCTGTGGTGATCACCGGCAGATAAGCAAGCAACTCGACAACCTCGGCTACCGAGCCCGCGCTGACCAAGGGAACACTGAGTGCCCCAAAGGACGTCAGTTTGGCGTGTTCGGCGAACGCGAAACCCAGACGGGTTCCCTGATCACAATCGAAATCGGGGTATATCTCCCTGAACCACCGTAAGGGGACCTGCGCGTCGCGCCCCACCAACATCGACTCGGTGACGTGGTCGCGAACCATGAGGCTGCGCAGCGCATTGCTTGCGTCATGCCCCAGCGCCTCGCTGTCCAGCATCTGCAGGAAAGCCAGCGCTGGCATACCCGAGTCGTCGAGTTTCACGTGCCTCCCTGCGCGTGAGCTAAAAACACAACTATCTGACTCCTGCGAGCCTAGCGACGCTGGTCACACGCGACAACACTAATTCAGAGAAGTTCCAGATTGAGGAGAGTTAACCATGGCAGTCGTCACCTTCGTCTCTCATGACGGCGAGAAGTACGAAGCCCCCTTGACCGAAGGGCAGTCCTTGATGCAGATCGCGGTCAACAACGCGGTCCCCGGCATCGACGGCGATTGCGGAGGGGAAGCCGCATGCGGAACGTGCCACGTGATCGTCGCTCCCGAGTGGTCGGACACGGTAGGTCTCTGCGGCGCCAACGAAGAGGAGATGCTCGCGATGAACCCCGAGCGTCAGCCGACGTCGAGGCTGTCGTGCCAGATGGCCGCCTCTGAGGCATGGGATGGCTTGACGGTCGAGCTACCCGAGTTCCAGCTCTGAAACAACGTCATGGATTTGGAGAAAACAATAATGAGTATTCCCGCGGCAGTGGCCGCCAAAGCCCAGTCTGCCGTGCCTCTGGAGCTGCAAATCCGCGGCGCACACCTCTACGACAAGACACGCCGGTGGGTAACCGGAACCAATGGTAAGAAGATCTTCACCGAGACGCCCATTCCTCCGGTCGAGGACGTCGATATCGCCGACATCGATCTCAGCAACCCGTTCCTCTACCGCCAAGGCCGCTGGAAGTCCTACTTCGAACGGGTGCGCAACGAGGCGCCGGTGCATTACCAGGCCAACAGTCCGTTCGGCCCGTTCTGGTCGGTGACCCGCCACGCGGACATCATCGCCGTCGACAAAAACCACGAGGCATTCTCCGCAGAGCCGTTCATCATCATCGGGCGACCGCCCCGCTTTTTGGACATCGCCATGTTCATCGCGATGGACCCGCCACAACACGACCTGCAGCGAGCTTCCGTCCAAGGGGTCGTCGCGCCGAAGAACCTGCGCGAGATGGAGGGGCTGATCCGCTCGCGCGTCCAGGAAGTGCTGGACGATCTACCGGTGGATCAGCCGTTCAATTGGGTGCACCACGTCTCCATCGAACTGACAGCGCGCATGCTCGCGACCCTGCTGGACTTCCCGTACGAGCAGCGGCACAAGCTCGTGGAATGGTCGGACCTCGCCACCTCCATGGAGCAAGCCAATGGTGGTCCGTCCGACAACGACAGAGTGTTTCGTGGGATGGTCGACATGGCAAAGGGGCTCAGCGCCCTCTGGCATGACAAGGCGGCCCGTACCGCCAACGGGGAGCAACCGGGCTTCGATCTGATCACGATGCTGCAGGCCAACGAGGACACAAAGGATCTCATCGACCGCCCGATGGAATTCCTCGGCAATTTGGTATTGCTGATCGTCGGGGGAAACGACACGACTCGCAACTCGATGAGCGGAGGGGTTCTCGCTTTGAACCAGTTCCCCGATCAGTTCGAGAAGTTGAAGGCGAACCCTGACCTGATTCCCAACATGGTATCCGAGATCATTCGCTGGCAGACCCCGTTGGCGTACATGCGCCGAGTCGCGAAAAAAGACATCATGTTGAACGGGCAATTCATCCGCAAGGGCGACAAGGTCGTGATGTGGTACGCCTCTGGTAACCGCGATGAGCGTGTCTTCGAGCGGGCCGATGAGTTGATCATCGATAGGAGCAACGCCCGCAATCACATCTCGTTCGGGTTCGGCGTGCACAGGTGTATGGGAAACCGACTTGCTGAGTTGCAGCTTCGAATCCTCTGGGAGGAATTGCTCCCTCGCTTTGAGAACATCGAGGTGGTCGGCGAACCCGAGTATGTGCAATCGAATTTCGTCAGGGGTATCAGCAAGCTGATGGTTCGCCTCACTCCCAGGCCGAGTGCATGACTCCTGAACGAGCAGTGATCGTCGGCGCGAGCCACGCCGGCGCGCAGTTGGCAGCTAATCTTCGAAGGGAGGGGTGGGCTGGGGAGGTCGTGCTCATCGGCGACGAGGGGGGACTGCCCTACCACAGGCCTCCGTTGTCGAAGGGATACCTGGCCGGCAAGAACGGCCTCGACGACCTCCTGATTCGCGGCGCTGATTTCTACGAAAAGCAGAACATTCGACTCTTGAATGCGACCGTGGAGGCGATCCACCGGAGTGCCAAGCGTGTGTCTCTGAGCACCGGCGACACGCTGACGTACACCAAGCTCGCGTTGTGCACCGGCGCAAGGGCCAGACGACTCCCCACACCAGGGGTGGATCTTCCCGGAATTCACTACCTGCGTACCGCTGCAGACGTCGAGTTGATCCGTGCCGCCGCTACACCGGGTCGGAGGGTTGTGATCGTGGGCGGCGGTTACATCGGGTTGGAAACGGCGGCCTCGCTGTGTTCGCTCGGCATGAACGTCACCGTCCTCGAGGCAACCGAGCGTGTACTCGAACGGGTCACCGCGCCGGAGGTTTCCGCGTTTTACACGCGAATCCACCGCGGCGAGGGAGTGGAGATCCGAACACACGCTCTCGTCGAAGCCTTCTTCGGTAACGGTGGGGTGCAGGAGGTGGTGCTGGCTGACGGCGAATCGATCCCCGCCGACTTGGTCATCGTCGGCGTCGGTGTGGTGCCGAACACCGAGCTCGCCTCGGCCGCAGGATTATCCGTCGACAACGGCATCGTGATCGACGACCAGGCCCGCACCAGCGACCCCGACATCGTGGCCGCCGGCGACTGCACCAGCCACACCATGGCTCGATACGGCTCGCGTATTCGTTTGGAATCCGTATCGAGCGCCGGCGAGCAGGCCAAGATCGCTGCGGCGACAATCTGCGGAAAACACAGCGCAATCGCTGCGCTTCCGTGGTTCTGGTCCGACCAGTACGATCTCAAACTCCAGATTGCCGGTCTCAACGCCGGGTACGACGAAGTGTTGCTCAGTGGTGACCCGTCGCGTGAGCGTGACTTCAGCTGCTTCTACTTCCGCGAGGGCGAACTCATCGCCGCCGACTGCGTCAATCGTCCTCGGGATTTCATGTCCAGTAAGCGCGCCATCAGCCAGCAGCTCCGAGTTGACCGCTCAGAGCTCCTCGCCGGCTCGATCTGACACGAGAGCTTGCTGGTTACAAACTGTGGACAACTCCCAGGTACCTGAGTGCTACGCGGGAGATCCGCTCACCGGTGGTGGCGATGTCCGCGGCTGGGAGTACAACATGACTCACTGTCAGTCGCACCAGAACATCTGCGACCTCCTCAACGTCTTCGGGATCGAGATCGTCGAAGTGGTCGTTAAACCACGTGATCAGAGCCGCGGAGCAGAGCTGAAGCAGGGAAGCCGACGTCGGCAGAAGAGGTAGGACTCCAGTAGACGACGAGCCACCGCGATCATTCCCCGAAGGGTTGGACGTCAGAACTGCCTTGAGGAGCGGGCTGTCTTCTGCTTCACAGAGGGTGAATTGCACCGCTGCGGTGATGCCGCCCCGCACGTCGCCCACGTGTTCGGCAAGGACGGCAAGAATGCCTTCCATAAAGCGCTGGCCCTCTGACACCACAAGCGCGTCACCGAGCCCCTGTTTGTCGCCGAACTCTTTGTACAACGTCGGGCGGGACACGCCGACCGATTCGGCAACCTCGCTCATCCGGACCTGATCCCAGCCCTTCTTGATGGTGAGTTCTCGTGTCGCCCTCAAAACCTGGTCGCGCACATGCCGGCGGAAAGACATCCGCACTGGTTCAGTTGGCATAGGAGCAGGATAGGCGCCAGCCCTACAAGGGCAGTCAACCGACTGCAGGGTTCATATGGTCCTGTCGAGGAATTCGACGACTGCCGTCGAGAATGCGTCGTTGTTGTCGCCGGCAATCATGTGTCCCGCGCCCGACACGTCAACGGTTTGCGCGTGCGGAACGACGGTGAGGAAATGCTTTACTGTCTCTTCGGAGACCATGTCAGACAGCAGGCCCCGGACCAGCAGCGTTGGCGCGGACATCTGGCGCGCACCATCAAGAAGGAATGCGCTCATCATGTCGAAGTCTTTAGCGCCTTCGTCTGGATCACCCTGCAGAAACTGAAAATTCGACGTCACGAAGGCTGGATCCCATCGCCAGGCCCAGCGACCGTCTTCGCGACGTTGGAGGACTTTTCGGAGGCCGTTGAGGTTGTCGGGGCGAGGGCGGTGCGGGTTGTAGGCGGCGATCACGTCAGCGGCCGACTCTAGGCTGTCGAAACCTTCGGGGTGTGCCGCCATGAACGCTACGACTCGTCGGGCGCCGTCCATCTCCATTCGCGGAGTGACGTCAACCAGTACGACGGCCTGCCATAGGTCCTGCGGGGCGAGCAAGTGTGTTCCGAGAATGGTCAAGCCGCCCAGAGAGGCGCCGATCGCGGCGACGGGGCGGCCGGAATCGGCGTATGAGCGCACGGCCAATAGGTCGGATCCAAGCCGGTCCATATCGTAGCGTCCGTCGGGGTCCCAGTCGCTGTCACCGTGCCCCCTCGCGTCGTACGCCAACACCGTGTAACCCCGCTGGTGCAGGCGTTGGGCGGTGACGTCCCAGGCGTGTCGGCTTTGACCGCCGCCGTGAAGGAGCAACACGACCGCCCGCGGCGCGTCACAGCGGTAGAGGTCGACCGCCAGCGACAGCCCGTCCGCCGTGGGCACACGCTCGACCACGGGAGCCGACGAATCGCCTGTTCTCTTTGCCGACATCAGGAACTCGTCTTCGGTGCGACGACGGTGACGGTTCCCTGGGCCGCACACACCGCTCTGCCGTCGTTGCTGATGTCGATCCGCGCCACCCCGCTGGTTCTGCCCAGCGCGATGATCTCAGCTGTGGCTACACAGGTGCCGCTGGAGACCGGGCGAAGCAAATTCAGTTTGAACTCCGTGGTCGCGACCCAGGAGCCCATCGGAATCACCGGATAAAACACCACGCCGAGGCAGTGGTCGACCATGGCCGATAAGCAGCCCCCATGCAGGTTGCCGAACGGCGTCTTCAGGTCGTCGCGTGCGTCCATCTCCGCAATGAGCCGTCCCGCAGTGAATTCGGTGTGACGGAAGCCGAGGTAACCGGCCAACCCGCCCGTGGTTTCTGCTGCGCTCTTTAGTTGCTCAGCGACCTCTTCGTTGAACGTGGTGAATTGCACAGGCCCTCCTAACTCATCTGCCGTCGAGACATTACGCCATAGTTGTCACACCGGTCGACGGTGGTCACTTGCCAGGATCGCCGGAAGGAGAAACCTCGACAGAAACGCCCGGAGTCCGTCACGACTGCGCTCCCGCGGCCCCCGAACAGTCAGCAGGCTCAGTATCGTGCGGACAACCCACTCGGCGGCGTCGTCGACGGAGACGCCCGGTTCCACGCAACTCCAGTGTCTGGTGAAGATGGGACGCAGAAATTCGGTGACGATTTCGAAGAGGGACGTCGAGGTCCCCGCCGCGAGACCCACGCCGGCGAGTTCCTCGTCGCTGCCGAACAACAATCCGATGATCTCTTCGCGGCGCGCGGCCTCAACCGTGTATTCCACGAAATCGACGAGCGCGGAGCCCAGGTCGGCGTGCGCCGCGATCCGCGGGCTGATGCGGTCGAGATAGCGCCCGGCGGCGCGAAGGATGACGCCCGACATCACCGCCTCCCGACTGGGGAAGTAGCGATACACCGTTGCCCTGGACACACCCGCTGTTCTGCCGATGTCCTCCATGGTCGTGCCCACCACACCGCAACTCTCGAGGCACCGCTCGGCAGCATCGAGCAACCGGTCGCGAGCTGACCCACGATCTGTCGGCGCGGCGGCGCCCCATCTCAACAACTTCGTCGACACACAGCCAGTATGCCGCGACCGCACACCATTGTGACTTGCACACGCACATGACACCATCGCAGTTATGTCTCAAGTCAGCCCCGAGGCCCTGAGCGGGTGCCGATGCCGATGTCGGTAGAAGCGCGTACCCCCGTTGTCGTCGGCGTGGGCGAAGTCACCCATCGTGGGGACGACTTCGCGGACCCGATCGACTTGGCGGTGCAGGCCGCACGCCGCGCGGTCAAAGACGCAGGTCGCGCGGTCGAGCGGCGCATCGACACCGTCGCGACTCCCGGCATCCTGGTCATACCGCGCGACAATCCCGCCAGCAGGATCGCCGAAGCGATGCGCATCAGTCCCGCCCGCCTGATCAGCTGTCCGGTCGGCGGAAACACCCCGCAGTATCTCGTCGAGGTATTGGGTGGCGAAATAGCCGAAGGCCGCGCAGATGTCGTCCTGGTCGTCGGGGCGGAAAGCGGGCATTCCGCGCGCAAGCGTCAGGGCAGGGCACTTCTCGACTCGCCGCCCCCGCCTCGCTCCGGCGACGAATCCCTGGGCGACGCCCGCCCCGGGCTGAGTCAAGCCGAATTGTCGGTGGGTCTGAGTTGGCCGCACGAGGTGTATCCCATCTTCGAGTCCGCGATCGCCGCGCGCCACGGCCGCGACTTCGATGCTCAACGGGAGTGGCTGGGCACGCTGATGGCACCATTCACAGCCGAGGCTGCACGCCATCCCCAGCAGGCTTGGTTCCCACGCACACGAAGTGCCACCGAACTCAGCGAAGTCACCGCGGAAAACCGCATGGTCTGCTTGCCCTACCCCAAGCTGCTCAACAGCATCATGTCCGTCGACATGGCTGCCGCCTTCATCCTCATGGCGGCCGAGGTAGCGGACGAATTGGGCGTCGCGCGCGATCGTTGGGTCTTTCCCTGGTCAGCAGCGACTTGCAACGACGTGTACTTCCCCGTGGAACGGCCGGACCTCAGTCGCTCATCGGGTATCGAGGTAGCGGCACGCAAGGCTCTCAATGCGGGCCGGTTGACCACCGACGACATTCGGTGGTTCGACCTCTACTCCTGCTTCCCGTCGGCAGTTGAGATGGCTGCAGAGGCTCTCGACTTGGACCCGCTCGACGACAGAGGCCTCACAGTAACCGGAGGCCTGCCGTATCACGGCGGTCCCGGAAACAATTACGTCAGCCACTCGATCGTTGAGATGGTCCGACGGTGTAGACGCGACCCCACCGATGTCGGACTCGTCACCGGCCTCGGGTGGTATTCCACGAAGCATTCGGTCGGTCTGTGGTCGGCCACCCCGCCACCAACCGGGTGGCGACTGCTCGACACGGCGGTCGAGCAAGCTCAGATCGATTCATTGAGGTTGGGTGTCGCAGGCGTCGACGAGGCGACCGGTTGCGCGACAGTGGACGGATACACCGTCGTCTACGACCGAGACGGGCAACCTCGATGGACTCCGATCATCGCGCACCTGTCCGACGGGCGAAGAGTCGTCGCACGCAGCGACGATCCGCAGATTGCCGAGGCGATGGGCGGGGAAATGTATGTAGGTAAAACGGTGTGCCTCCGAAACACAGGGTCGTTCACCGGATTCGAGCTTCCATGATCGCCGAGGCGATGGTGCTGACCGGACCGCGGAGTCTGCAGCGGCGCCAGATGACCATCCCCGACGTCGGCGACCGGGGTGCGATCCTGCGAGTTGAAGCATGCGGTCTGTGCGGAACAGATCACGAACAATTCACCGGACACCTGCCTGCCGGCTTCTCATTCGTTCCAGGGCACGAAATCGTCGGCATCGTCGAACATGTCGGCGCTGCGGCCGGCGAACGCTGGGGGGTGCAGGCGGGCCAGCGCGTGGCCGTCGAGGTGTTCCGGTCCTGCCGAGACTGCCCCGAGTGCCGCCGCGGCGACTACCGGCGGTGCGCGGTGAACGGCATCGCCACCATGTTCGGGTTCGTCGACGTGGAGATCGGCGCGGGCTTATGGGGCGGCTACGCCACCCATGTGGAGCTTCCGTGGGACGCGATGCTGCTCCCGATTGCCGAAGACATGGACCCCGTTCTCGCCACGTTGTTCAACCCTCTCGGGGCCGGTATCCAATGGGGGGCGACTCTTCCCGACACCAAGGCCGGGGACGTCGTAGCGATCCTGGGGCCCGGCATCCGCGGAATCTGTGCGGCGGTGGCGGCCAAAGAGGCGGGAGCCGCGTTCGTCGCGATGACCGGCGTCGGCCCACGCGACGAACAACGACTGGCCATAGCCAGATCATTCGGTGTCGACCTGCCCATCGATGTATCGCAGGACGATGCAGCGACCGCGCTCCAGCGTGAGACAGGCGGACGGCTTGCCGACGTGGTCGTCGACGTCACCGCCAAAGCACCCTCCGCGTTCGCCGATGCCGTCGGCCTTGCCAGGCCCGGCGGCACAGTTGTGGTGGCCGGCACCCGCGGAGGAGGCGGCGCGCCCCGGTTTGAACCAGACTTGTTGGTCTATAAAGAATTACACGTCGTAGGCGCACTCGGCGTGGAGTATCCCGCCTACCGGGCAGCCCTCGAGATTCTCGCCATGGGCCGCTGGCCGTTCGACCGGATCACCAGAGAATCAACCGGATTCGCTGGGCTCGCGCAGCTGCTCACTTCGCTTGCAGATGAAAGTGCCCGATCAAGTGGGGCGCTGCACAACGTCTTTTTGCCCACGCCCTAACGGCGTGGGCAGAGGTTCAACAGAGAGGGCCACCCGTGACCATGGCGGAACGCGTACCGATGCTCGACCGTGAGCAGGCCCAGCTGCGAGCTGCCGAATGTGGGTTGCCCGAAGAGTTGGCAGAACTGTCGGTATTCCGCGTGGCACTTCATCAGCCGCGTGTGGCGGTTGCGCTGTATGGGCTGCTAGACGCGTTACTCTTCCGCGGTTCCCTTGACGCGCGGCTACGCGAGCTGGTCATCATGCGCATCGGCTGGATTACTGGCTCCGAATACGAATGGACTCAACATTGGCGAATCGCCACACTGCTCGGCGTGCCTGAGCATGATCTCCTGGCGGTGCGCGACTGGCAGAATTCCGAAAGCCTCGGGCCAGTCGAGCGTGCGGTCCTCGCAGCGACCGATGATGTGGTACGCGACGGGGTCATCTCCGAGGAAAACTGGGCTGGGTGCCAGAAGGCATTTAATAGCGATCACGCCGTTTTGGTCGAACTTGTCGGAGCAATCGCCAATTGGCGGCTCTTTTCGATCCTGCTTCGATCTCTGAATATTCCGCTTGAGTCCGGTACCGACGGCTGGCCGCCCGACGGGCGAGCTCCTCAGCGTGGCGATTGAGCGAAAAACGTGGACCGATGCTTGACCGAAGCGGTCAGCGCCCCAATCGCCAGACCACGACCCGTGTCGTAGACGGACAAGTCCCCCCTCGGACACAATTCACAGCTCCCGCATTCTCGGAGCTGTGCGCGCCACAATGGCCCTGATGGACACCACCAGAGCCTCGGCACCGGAACGCGAACTCGCGCTCGACCTCTACCGCTCCTCGGCGGTGATTCTCGTCGTCATCGGACATTGGCTGCTGTCGGTGATGACGTACCGCGACGGCGAGTTCGGCCGGGACAACCCGCTGGTCCTGATGCCGTGGACGCAGTGGATCACCTGGGGCTTCCAGGTGGTCCCGGTGTTCTTCGCCGTCGCCGGCTACGCCAGCGCGGTGTCGTGGGCCCGGCGGGACGCCCTTACCACCCGCCAGGAGTGGATCCGCCGGCGCGTCGCCCGCACGCTCGGCCCCACCGGCGTCTATGCGGGGTTCATGCTCGTCGTGATGGTGGTGTTGATGCTGGCCGGCATCGACGGGTCCGTGCTGGAGCTCGGCGGCTGGGCGGTCGCCATGCATCTGTGGTTTCTGGCCGTGTACCTGATGGTGGTTACCCTGACGCCGGTCGCGGTCGCCGCCCACCAGCGTTTCGGGCTGGGGGCGCCTGCCGCCTTGGCGGCATGCCTGGTGGTCGTTGATGTGATCGGCATCGGCGCCGGCCACCCCGAGGTCCGGATCCTGAACTACTTCTTCTGCTGGGCGGCGATCTACCAGCTCGGAATCGCTTGGCACGGCGCCCTTGTGCGCAGACGGCTGCTGGTGGCGATGGCCGTGGTGGCCGCCGCCGCGCTGCCGCTGCTGGTGACCTGGGGTCCGTATCCGATCGCGATGATCGGCGTGCCGGGCGACCGCGTGGAGAACTCCGCACCGCCCTCGGTGGCGCTGCTGGCGCTGGCGGCCGTGCAGATCGGCGTGCTGTTGGCGCTCGTGCCGATGCTCAACCGGGCGCTGGCGCGCGGCGCGTGGCCGCGGATTCTCACGGTGGCGAACGACAACGTGATGGCGCTCTATCTCTGGCAGATGCTTCCGGTGATCGTCGTGACGCTGATCGGTTATCCGACGGGTCTGCTGCCCCAGCCGCCGCTCGGGTCGGGGGCCTGGTGGCTGGCCCGCCTGGAATGGGAGCTGGTGCTGGCGGTGGTGACCGCCGGGCTGCTGTGCCTGCTGTACTGGGGGCGGCGCCTTTTCGCGGCCCCGGTGCCGACGTTCAACGTCCCGGTGACTCCGGTGGTGGGCGAAGCCCTCCTCTACGCGGGGACGGCGGCGTGCGCGCTCGCGCTCTCGCTGCTGTCGGCTGACGGGTTCGCGCCCGGCGGCAGGCTGCCGGTGGTGGCGACGGTGCTGTTCGCCGGCGGGCTGTTGCTCGTCGCGGCCCGACCTTCTGTGGTGACGACCGTGCCTGCGCAGGAATGACGTTCGTCGCTAGTACACGTCGCGCACGTAGCGCTTCTCGGCCACCATCTCGCGCTTGTAGTCGCGGGCCGCATCGGCGCTCATCCCGCCGTGCGTGCGGATGATCTCGGTCAGCGCGTCGTCGACATCCCCGGCCATTCTGGTGGCGTCGCCGCACACGTAGAAGTGCGCCCCGTCGTCGAGCCAGCGCCACACGTCGGCGCCGTAGTCGAGCATCTTGTGCTGCACATACACCCGCCGGGCCTGATCCCGGGAGAACGCCAGGTCGAGACGGTTGAGGAAACCGTCGTCGACCATGTCCTGCAGATCGTCGCGGTAGTAGAAGTTCTGGGCGCGGTGCTGGTCGCCGAAGAACAGCCAGTTGGGTCCGCGGTGGCCGAGCGCGCGGCGTTCCTGAAGGAAGCCGCGGAAGGGCGCGATGCCCGTACCGGGACCGACCATGATCATCGGCGTGTGCGAATCCTGCGGCGGACGGAAATGCGGAGACCGCTGCAGGAACACCGGCACCGCGGTCCCGTCGGGAAGATCGGCCAGGTAGGTCGAGGCCACCCCGCCGCGCGGGCCGCCGTCCGCGCCGCGGTACCGCACCACGGACACCGTCAACTGCACCTCGTTCGGGCTCACCAGCGGGCTGGACGAGATCGAATACTGCCGCGGGGTGAGCCGCACCAGCACCTCCTGCCACAGCTGCGGATCGGCGCGCACGCTGAACTCGCGGACCAGGTCGAGCCCGTTGCGGTTCACCAGCCACCGGTCGAGTTCGCCGCGGTCGTTGCGCAGTCTCTTGGCGGTGGCGGCGTCGCGGCAGTGTTCGGCGACGAACTTCACCAGGTTCGACGTCACTTTGCAGACGTCGTAGTGCGCGGTCAGCGCGTCCCGCAACGCCTGCTGGACACCGTCCACGACAACCGCCTCGTCGCCGCGCAAATCCGTTGCGGCCAGCCAGTTCTCGACCACGAAGTCGGAGTTGACCACGCACACCCCCAACGAGTCGCCGACCGAGTAGGTCACGTCGTGGGCGCTGATGTCGAACCCGATCTGCCGCACCTCTTTGGCCGCACCCTGCGGGGTCAGCCGGGTGTTGCGGCACAGCGGTGCGGCGACGGGTTCGGCCCGGGTGAACAGCGTCGGCTCCTGGGCCGGCGCGGCGGGCGGGGTACCGGGTGCGGCGACCAGCTCGACCACCGAATCCGCCCACCGGGCCAACGGCTGCGCGTCGTAGGCCTCGCACTCGACGCGGTCGAGCATCCGGGTGGCGCCCAGGTCGGCCAGGCGGGCGTCGAGGGATCTGGCGTGGCCGCAGAAGTTGTCGTAGGACCGGTCGCCGATGCCGAGGACCGTGTACCGCACCCCGTCGAGCGAGGGGGCGTGCGGTGATTCGAGACGTTCCCAGAATCCGGCACCGTTGTCGGGCGGTCCCCCGTCCCCGAAGGTGCTGGTGACGATCACGACCTCACCCGCCTCGGACAGGTCGTCGAGCTCGACGTCATCCATGGCGCGCAGCCTGGCTCCGTTCAGTCGCTCCCCCAGCCTGCCCGCGAACTCCTCGGCGTTGCCGGTCTGGGACGCCCACAGCACCAGCGGACCTTCTGTCGCCGGAGTCTCGGCGACCGTGTCCGCTCGGGAGTAGCGCCCGGCCAGCAGCCCGTCGACCCACAACCGGGCCCGCGGTCCGACAGGCGCGGACGCCGGCAACACCGGCACGCCGGGCAGCCCCTCCTCGATTCCTGCGAAGAAACCTGCCAGATAGAGCTTTTCGGTCTCGGTGAACTCGGGTGCACCCGCGGCCGGAACCGGGGCGAGCCGCACCGCGCACACCTTGAACTCCGGTTGCAGCGAATCCGGGTCGACCGCGTCGTTGGTCAGCGCGTTGACCGTCAGGTGGTCGCCGTGTTCGTCATTCCAGTGGAACGGCACCCAGGTGTTGCCGGGCTGCACCCGGTCGGTGAGCACCGCGGGCAGCACCGCGCGGCCGCGGCGCGTCACCAGCTCGACGTCGTGGCCGCCGGAGATCCCCAGCGCGGCAGCGTCGTCGGGGTGGATCTCGACGAACGGACCCGGGTTGAGCTTGTTGAGTTTGGCGACTTTGCCCGTCTTGGTCATGGTGTGCCACTGATGCTGCAGCCTGCCGGTGTTGAGCACCAACGGGTAGTCGTCGTCGGGCAGTTCGGCGGCATCCATGTGCGGGCGGGGATGGAACACCGCACGCCGTGACGGCGTGGGGAATGCCAGCCGGGGTCGGTGACCGTCGGGGCCGACGTACTGATCCTGGGAGACACCGTCGTTGAGGTAGCGGATCGGGTTGCGGTCGGACTGCTCGGCCGACGCGCACGGCCACTGCACCGGCGTGTCCCGCAACCGCTCGTAGGTGATGCCGCGCAGGTCGTATCCGGTACCGGGATTGTGGAATCGGCGGATCTCGTCGAAGATCTGTTCGCTGGACTTGTAGTCGAAGGCGTCACCGAAGCCCAGGTGCCTGGCCACACCGCAGATCAGCTCCCAGTCCGGTCGTGCGTCACCGACGGGTGGGACGGACTGCTGCAGCAGGGTGAGGTTGCGGTCGGAGTTGACCATGACGGCGTCGGTTTCGGCCCACAGCGTGGCGGGTAGCACGACGTCGGCGTAGCGGTTGGTGGCCGTGTCGGCGTACGCGTCCTGGGTGATCACCAGTTCCGCCGTGCTCAGACCCGCCACCACGGCGTCCCGGTTGGCCACGCTGGCAACCGGATTCGTGCAGATGATCCAGGCCGCCTTGATGTCACCGCTGCCCATCTGCCGGAACATCTCAACCGTCCCCGGCCCGATGTCGGCACGGATGGTACCCGGCTCCAGGTCCCACTGTTCTTCGACGAACGCGCGGTCGGCGGCCGATGCGACCGACCGCTGCCCGGGCAGACCCGGCCCCATATAACCCATCTCGCGTCCGCCCATGGCGTTGGGCTGTCCGGTCAGCGACATCGGCCCGCTGCCGGGACGGCAGATGGCGCCGGTGGCCAGATGCAGGTTGCAGATCGCGTTGGTGTTCCAGGTGCCGTGGGTGCTCTGGTTGAGCCCCATGGTCCAGCACGACACCCAGTCCCCCGCCTCGGCGATCATGTCGGCCGCGGCACGGATGTCGGCCTCGCAGAGTCCGGTGATGGCGGCGACCCGGTCCGGCGGGTAGCCGGCGAGGAACTCCGGCATCGACTCCCAGCCCTGTGTGTGCTCGGCGATGAATTCCTGGTCGACGGCACCGTTTTCGACCAGGAGGTGCAGGATGCCGTTGAGCAGGGCCAGATCCGTGCCGGGCCGGATCGGCAGATACAGGTCCGCCTTGTCGGCGGTGGCGGTGCGGCGCGGGTCGACGACGATCAGCTTGGCGCCCGCCTTGAGCCGGTCGGCCATCCGCAGGTACAGGATCGGATGGCAGTCGGCCATGTTGGATCCGATGACGAAGAACAGGTCGGTGCAGTCGAAGTCGGTGTAGGAGCCGGGTGGACCGTCGGCACCGAGCGACTGCTTGAATCCCGTACCGGCGCTGGCCATGCAGAGCCGGGAGTTGGATTCGATGTGCACGGTGCGAAGAAAACCCTTGGCCAGCTTGGTGGCCAGATACTGCGCCTCGATCGACATCTGCCCCGACACGTAGAGGGCGACGGCATCGGGGCCGTGCTCGTCGAGGATCGCTCGCAGCCGCGCACCGGCCTCCGCCAGCGCGTCGTCCACGTCGGTGGCTACCGGTTCCGCGTCGCGTGACGGCCGCAGCAGTGCCGTCGTGAGCCGCCCGTCGGTGGCGGCCATCATCTCCGCGTGGGTGGCGCCTTTCGTGCACAGCCGCCCGAAGTTACTGGGGTGCAGCTTGTCTCCGGTCACCCTTGCGATGACCGGGACACCCGTAGCGGGGTCGGTGCGGGTCTCTACCGAGATTCCGCACCCGACCCCGCAGTAGGAGCAGGCGGTTCGGGTCACAGGACGGTCACACGCCCGCCTGCGCCATCCGGGTGCCCTTACGCATGTAGAAGAACCATGTGACACCGAGCAAGACGATGAAGAAACCGACGTAGAACTGAAGGGCCGGCTGGATATTGCCGAACTGGGACTTCGACCACGCGTAGGCCAGCGGCACGATGAAGCCACCGAATGCGCCGACAGAGGAGATGATCCCGAGCGCTCCTGCAGCCTGACGGCGCATGTGCAACATCGTCAGCGGATCGCCACCGGCGTCTTCACCCTTGACCCGGAAGATCTTGGAGATCATTCGGTAGGTGGAGCCGTTACCGATTCCGGTCGCGACGAACAGGAACATGAAGGCGATGAAGAACACCGGCATGTTCTTGGCCTGCACCGACCACAGTGCACCGGCTGCGCCGATCGCCAACATGGCGAAACTCACCGCCGTGATGCGGGCGCCGCCGACCCGGTCCGACAGCTTTCCGCCGAGCGGCCGGGCCACCGACCCGATGCCTGCACCGAGGAACGCCCACATCAGAGCGATGTCACCGCGATCGAAGACCGCCTTGAGAAGCGTCGGAAACGCCGCCGAATAGCCGATGAACGAGCCGAACGTTCCGATGTAGAGCAACGACATGATCCAGGTGTCGGCGTGGCGCAGCGACTCCCACACCGGCTTCACATCGGCTTTGGCCTCGGTGAGGTTGTTCATGAACAGGAAGGCGCACACCGCCGCCGCCACGGTGAAGGGAATGTAGAACAGTCCGGCCAGCGACAGCGCCACGCCGGCACCGAGGGTCACCACGACCGGGATGATCTTCTGCGCCACGGCCACACCGATGTTGCCTCCTGCGGCGTTGAGGCCCAGCGCCCATCCCTTTTCGCTCTCCGGGTAGAAGAACGAGATGTTGGCCATCGAGGAGGCGAAGTTCCCGCCACCGAATCCGGCGGTCGCCGCGATCAACAGCAGCACCGCGAAGTTGATGTCCGGGTAGCTCACCGCCCAAGCCAGTCCCAGGCAGGGAATCAGCAGCAGCAGTGCCGAGATCACGGTCCAGTTGCGGCCGCCGAAGACCGGGACCGCGAAGGTGTAGGGCAACCGCAGGAATGCCCCGACGCCGCTGGGCACCGCGACCAACCACAGGGCCTGGGTGGTCGTGAGGGCGAACCCGGAGGCGGCCGGGCTACCGTCGGCGCCCGCGGTCATCTGAACGACGACGATGCTCCACAGCAGCCACACCGAGAATCCGATGTGTTCGGCAAAAATCGAGAAGATCAGGTTACGTCGGGCGACGGGCTTGCCGGTGGTCGCCCAGAACTCAGGGTCTTCGGGACGCCAGTCGTCGATCCAGTGCTTGCCGCGATGGCGCTCTGGTGCGGGCGCAGCAGTCGCGAGGGCGCCCGTCGATTCGCTATCGGTAACGGTCACTGAGGTCTCCTGTGCTGGATGGGTTCGATGCAGTCACGTGCCGCCACTAACGGCCTGCGCCAACTCAACTGCCAGGGCATTCCGCACCCATTGCACGTCGATGACCCTTGTGAAAACTAGCCCTCACACGTCGATACAGCTCACGGTGAGGCGACCGGGACGTGACCACGGGGATCCACGGCCGAATTACAGGGGAAACGAACGCGTAACAACCTGCTCATAGCTTCGGGGTGTGACCGACGGAAGCAGCCCCCGTTTCCTGCAAGGCGCCTACGCGTTTACCGGCGGTGGATACGACAAACCGGTGCCGATCGACGATTCGCTGCGCTACGTGGTGCCCGCCGGGGTCACCACCCAGCCGGTGTACTTCCGGGGCGGAAACTCGACGAAACAGATGATCAGCGTGGTGCTGTTCCGCGACGGGGCGCCCATGCGCCACTTCCCGATCGCGGCCAAGGGCGCCACCCACGTGGCGCTGCGGGTGGTGGAGGATCTGCTCGCCGACACCGTGCTCGAGCTCTGCGTCGCCGCGCCGGACGGGGTGGCGGGCACAGTGATCGTGGACCTGGGCCTGGTGGAGGTGTAGCCGTGGCGCAGCGCCTCGTCGTCGTCGGCAACGGTATGGCCGGCGTCCGCGCCCTGGAGGAAGTGCTCGCCCGCGGCGGCGGGGAACATTTTGAGATCACCGTCTTCGGTGACGAACCCTACGGCAACTACAACCGCATATTGTTGTCCAATGTGCTTGCCGGAGTGGATGATCCAACCGAGATCTATCTGAACACGCTGGACTGGTACAACGACAACGGCATCGACCTGCGGGCCGGGGTGCGGGTGGTGCGCCTGGACGCGTTCGCCCATCTGGTGCACGCCGACGACGGCACCACACTGCACTACGACAAGCTGATCCTGGCCACCGGGAGCCGCTCGTTCTTCCCGCCGATGGCCGGATTGTGGTCGGACAACCGGACATTGACCGACGGCGTGTTCGGGTTCCGCACGCTCGACGATACGGCGGCGATGATCGCCGAGGCGGCCTCCCGCAGCAAGGCGGTCGTCATCGGCGGCGGGCTCCTGGGCCTGGAAGCCGCGCGCGGGCTTCAGAATCGGGGTCTCACCGTCGATGTCGTCCATGCCGGACCCACGCTGATGAACGCCCAGCTCGACGACCCGGCAGGGGCGATCCTGCGGAAATCGGTGGAGGATCTGGGCATCGGGGTACACACCGACAAGCGCACCACCGAGGTGATCACCGACGACGCCGACAGGTTGCGGGGTGTGCTGTTCTCCGATGGTTCCCGGCTGGACTGCGACATGCTGGTGATCGCCGCGGGCATCCGGCCCAACGTCGGGCTGGCCCAACGGGCCGGGCTGACCGTCGAGCGGGCGATCGTCACCGACGACCACATGCGCTCGATCGACGACGACGACGTGTACGTCGTCGGTGAGTGCGCCCAGCACCGTGGGCAGGTGTACGGGCTGGTCGCCCCGCTGTGGGAGCAGGCCAAGGTGCTGGCCGACCACATCACCGGAACCGATCTCACGTCGGCGTATCACGGGTCGCGGGTCGCGACCAAGCTCAAGGTGGCCGGCGTCGACGTCGCCTCGATGGGCGTGAAGGCCCCCGAACATCCCGACGACGAGTTCGTGCAGTACTCCGAACCCAAGCACGGCGTCTACAAGACCGTCGTGATCCGCGACGGGAAACTCGTGGGCGCCACGCTCGTCGGCGATGTGTCGAAGGTGTCGTTCCTGACCCAGGCATACGACAGCGGGCTGCCGCTGCCCGACGAGCGGGTGGCGCTGATGTTCGACATCGGCACCCCCGATGTCGGCGTCGGGGTGGCCGAACTGGCCGACGACGCCCAGGTCTGCAACTGCAACGGCGTGACCAAGGGCGCCCTGGTGTCCTGCGTGCACGGCGGCGAGACGTCGTTGTCCGGCGTGATGGCCAAGACCAGGGCAGGCAAGGGCTGCGGATCATGCAAGGAGCTGGTCGGCCAGATCGTCGAGTGGGCCGCCGGTGGCGCGGTCACCGAGGATCCGTCGGCATCGTGGTATGTGCCCGGGATCCCGTACGACAAGCCGACGTTGATGCGCCACATCCGTGAGCTCGAACTGCATTCGGTGTCTTCGGTGTTCGCGGCGCTGGCACCGGACGGCAGGGAGGACGCCGGATCGAAGATGGCGCTGGCGTCACTGCTGGAGACGATGTGGGCCGACGAGTTCCTCGACGAGCGCGACGCCCGCTTCATCAACGACCGGGTGCACGCCAACATCCAGCGCGACGGCACGTTCTCGGTGGTGCCGCAGATGAAGGGCGGGGTGACCAGCGTGGGGCAGCTGCGCAGGATCGCCGACGTGGCCGAGAAGTACGAGATCCCGATGATCAAGCTGACCGGCGGACAGCGCATCGACCTGCTCGGGGTGCGGAAGGAGGATCTGCCCGCGGTCTGGGCCGACCTGGACATGCCGTCGGGCTACGCCTACGGGAAGAGCTTCCGGACCGTGAAAACCTGTGTCGGCAGCGACTTCTGCCGCTACGGCGTCGGCGACTCGACGGCGCTGGGCATCGCGATCGAGGAGCGCTACCAGGGGCTGGCCAGCCCGGCGAAGATGAAGCTCGCCGTCACCGGATGTCCACGCAACTGCGCCGAGGCGCTGTGCAAGGACCTCGGCGTCGTGGCGGTCGACGGAGGCCGCTGGGAGATCTACGTCGGCGGCGCAGCGGGCGCGCACATCCGCAAGGGCGACCTGCTCGCCACCGTCGACGACGCCCAGACGGTGATCACGCTGACCGGCAGGTTCCTTCAGTACTACCGCGAGAGCGCCAATTGGCTTGAGCGCACGTACAAATGGGTACCGAGGGTGGGCATCGAGCACATCCGCGCGGTGATCGTCGAGGACGCCGACGGACTGGCGGCCGGGTTGGACGAACGGATGCAGAAGTCGGTGGACGCGTACCGCGACCCGTGGCAGGACGGCCGGGAACCGGCATCGGTCGGCCAGTTCAGGTCGGCCCTGCCGTTGCTTCCGCTGCCCCGGGTGCCGGTGCGATGAGCGCTTGCGCGAAGAGCCGAGGATACCGATGAGCGTCGATGTCGGCTCGGTCAACGAGATCCCGGTGGGCGAAGGGCGCACGTTCGCGGTCGAGGGCACTCAGGTCGCGGTGTTCCGGTTGCGCGACGGTTCGTTGCGCGCGGTCGACGCGGTGTGCCCCCACCGGGGCGGGCCGCTGGCCGACGGCCTGGCCGACGACTGCGTGGTGGTGTGCCCACTGCATGGCCACACCTTCGACATGAGCACGGGCAGCGAGGTGACCGGTGCCGACTTGTCGGTACGCAGCTATCCGGTCGACGCAGTGGACGGGACGATCCGCCTCACGCTTTGACGCTCTGCGCCAGAATCGCGCTGCCCAGCCACCTCGTCAGGAAGCGGCGCAGCTCTTCAGGGGGGCGCACGTTGGGCGCGACGAAGAACGACAGCATGGTCCGAAGCGTGAACTCGACGAGGTCTCGCAGCGCCGCGTCGTCGTACCCGTAGCGCTGCCAGTCCACGTCGAAGCGGGTGATCATGCGCATGCCGAAGTCCTGCGCGAGGTCCGAGGTGACCTCGCTGGGCCTGGCGGCCTCACTGGGCGCCGACAGCAGGATCGCCAGGTGCGGGATCGCCGCGACGGCGTCGAGGGTGAACATCACGCCCTCGGTCATCGCGTCGGCCGGATCGTGAATGCCGCGCACATGCGCGGCGAGCTGGTCGAGGAATCCGTCGACGGATGCGATCGCGGCGGCGCGCATGAGTTCGTCGGCCGTCGAAAAGTAGCGGTACACCGTCTGCCGGGTCACCTCGAGCGACTCGGCGACGTCGGCGATGGTGATGGCCGCCCCCGTCCGGGCGATCAGATCGACGGCGGCAACGACGATGCGCTGCGCGGCTTCGGAGTCGGTGGCGGGCGGATCACCGCCCCAACCTCGGCGTTTGCGGGCCATCGTGGCACGACGGTAGCACAGGCGTTGACGCCGGACCGGCGATGCAGTAACCATACAAAGGACGATCTATTTGTATGATGACTGACGATTGCCGAGGACTTGGCCGTGACCGAACTGATAGTGCGCAAGCTGCGATTCGCCTTCGCCAACCACCACGTTCCGTTCCTGTGGAATGAGGACAACCCGGCGTTCTCGGCGATGGCGAACGCGGTGTCGTTCCTGGCGGTCGGGTTCGAGAAGATGATCGGCGGCATGATCCCCGAGGCGATGCCGCACATCACCGATCCGGCCGTCGCCGAGGAAGCCGATGCTTTCGTCCGCCAGGAGGGCCAGCACTCGATGGCGCACCGGCAGCACGTGAAGGGGCTCATCAAGGCCTATCCCGGATTGAAGGGAACGCTGGACAAGGTCATCGACTCCTACGACGAGATGACGGCGAGCACCCCGCTGAAGTACCGGCTGGCCTACACCGCCGATCTGGAGGCGACGTTCACCCCGGTGTTCAAGCTGATGCTCGACCATGACGACACGCTGTTCGCCACCGGCGACGACCGGGTGGCGTCACTGTTCTTGTGGCACTTCGTCGAAGAGGTCGAGCACCGCAGCTCCGCGCTGATCATCTACGACGCGGTCGTCGACGACCCGTGGTACCGGATGCGGGTGGCGCCGTCGATCTTCAAACACGTCATGGGCATCATCCGGATGGTGTCGGAGGAGTTCAACGAGCACGTTCCGCTGTCGGAGCGCAAGGTCGACGCCATGTCGACGTTCCGCATCCACCGCCGTAAAAAAGCTCTGCTGCAACGCCTTCCGTTCGTGGACGCGCCGTATGACGGCCCATTCGCCAACGCCTTCAGCCATCTGCCGCTGCGCGAGCAGCTCACCGCGCTGAGCGGCGTCGTACGCAGCCAGATCCCCGGCCACGATCCTGCCCACGAGGAGCTGCCCGCCCTGGCCCAGCAGTGGTTCGACCGTTACGAGGCAGGCTACGACGTGACCCGGTGGTACACCGCGACCGAGAGCGAGTCCGCCAATGTCTGAGCTGTGCACCCCGACGTTCGCCGACCTCGCTGCGCGGCTCGGCTTCTCGTGTGAGACGGCCGGCGGGCTCGTCGAGGTCCGTAACCCGTTCGCGTTGGAGAACTGGACGCTTCCGGTGCTCGAACTCACGGTCATCGTCGGCGCGGTGCTGGCGCTGGCGTACGCGATCCGACGGCTGCGCAGGCACAACGACCCGACGAACCTGGTGCTGTGGTTCGGCGCGATCGCCTACCTGCTCATCATCGAGCCGCCGCTGTACTTCCCCGGGGCGTTCGGCATCGCCGAGCACGTCGACACGATGTTCGCCCACAACGTGTTCACCGTGGAGTTCCTGTGGGGCCGGCTGCCGCTCTACATCGTGGCGATCTACCCGATGATGGCGACGGTGGCCTTCGAAATCGTCCGCCGCCTCGGCGTCTTCCGCCGGTACGGCACCCTCGTCGGCGCGGTGTGCGTCGGGTTCGTCCATCACGCGTTCTACGAGATCTTCGACCACCTCGGACCGCAGCTGCGCTGGTGGGAATGGACGCTGGAGCATCCCCTCAACCAACCCTTCTTCGATGCGGTGCCGCTGCCCAGCGTGGTGGTGTTCGCCGCGCTGTGGCCGATGTCGCTGGCGTTGTGCGTGCAGTTCTTCGTCGGGCGCCACGTGGATCAGGGTCAGCGGTTCAGCATTGCCCAGATTGTGCTGCGCACCATCGTGATCGGCGTGCTCGCCTCGATCGGCACCGTGATCCTGCCACTGCCGGCCACGCTCGCGGGCGGTATCTCGGGCAGCACCACGGTGGGCGGCGCGGTCTACGCCGCAGAGCTGGTGGCGATGGCGGCGGTCGCGATCCCGGTGCTGTACCTGCAGTGGCGCCGGCGCGCCGAAACTAGCGTCGTGTCGGAGGATTCCAGCCGCGTGATGTTCGGTTACGCCGCGGCCTACCTGGTGGTGATGGCCGCGCTGTGGGCCGCGGCGCTGCCCGCGTATCTCGGGGCCGACGGCGGCGTGACCGCGGCGGGCGATCCGATCGGCAGCCTCTGGTACACGGTGGTCTGCTTCGTGATCGCGGGATTGAGCCTTGCCGCGGCGTGGAGCACCGGATCGCGACGGGAGCGCATGCCGGAAAACCAGGACCGGACCGTCACATCTCCTCGGGTTTGACCGCGAGCACGGGTTTCGGGCATTCCAGGATCAGCTTCTGCGCAACACTGCCCAGCAACAACTTGCCGACAGGGTTGCGATGCCGGATGCCGACCACCAGCAGCTGCGCATCGCTGCGTTCCGACGCGGCGAGAAGTTCGTCGGCCGGGTCGACCCCGACCGGCTGGCGCAGCTCGTAGACCACCCCGCACTCGGCCAGCCGGGCCGCCACGTCCTGCACCTCGGACTCGCCGGCGAACCGCGCGTCGACGTAAGACTCCCCCGACGTCGCGTTGATCACCAGAAGCCCGGTGCCCCGCAGCTTGGCCTCGGCGATCCCGTGTTCGAGTGCGGCGTGTCCGAACGGGTCCGCGGTGTATCCGACGACGATCATCACACTTTCCCCGCCTTCTCTTTCTGGTCCCGGTCGTCCTCGACCACAAGCAACGTCTCCTCGCTGCGGTGCATCAACCGCAGCACCAACGGCGCGGCCAGCAGCAGGATCATCAGCACATACGTGATGATCGCGACGGGTTCGGTGAACAGGCTGCCCCACTCCCCGCCGCCGAGCTGAAGGCTCTGCCGCAGTTGACGTTCGATGCGCGGGCCGAGGATGACACCGATGATCAATGGCAGCACCGGGAGACCGAAGCGGCGCATCATCAGACCCATCAAGCCGAATATCAGCAGCAGCACCAGATCCAGCGGCTGCAGGTTGACCGCGAACGCACCCAGGGTGGCGAAGAACAGAATCCCGGCGTACAGGTACGGCCGCGGCGTGCGCAGCAACCTCGCCCACAACGGCGCCAGGGGCAGGTTCAGCACCAGCAGCAGGAAGTTGCCGATGAACAAGCTCGCGATCAACGTCCAGATCAGCAGCGGCTCCTTGTCGAACAGCGTGGGTCCGGGCTGGATGCCGTACGAGACGAACGCGGTCAGGATCACCGCCGCCGTCGCGTTGGTCGGTAGGCCCAGCGACAGCATCGGCACCAGGGTGCCTGCCGCGGAGGCGTTGTTGGCCGCCTCCGGTCCGGCCACACCTTCGATGGCGCCCTTGCCGAACTCCTCGGGATGCTTGGACAGCTTCTTCTCGGTGATGTAGCTCAGGAACGTCGGCAGCTCGGCGCCGCCGGCGGGCAGCGCACCGAACGGAAAGCCGAACGCGGTGCCGCGCAACCACGGTTTCCACGACCGGCCCCAGTCCTGCTTGCTCATCCAGGGGCGGCCGACCGGGATCACGTCGACCGGTCGGCGCCGCAGATGGGCGGCCACCCACAGCGCCTCCCCCACTGCGAACACGGCAACCGCGATCACCACGATGTCGATGCCGTCAGACAGCAGCGGGATTCCGAAAGTGGCGCGGGGCTGACCGGTGAGCGAGTCGATACCCACCACACCGATCGCGAGGCCGAGCAGCAGCGAGATCAGCCCGCGCATCTTCGACGAACCCAGAACCGCCGTCACCGCGACGA
Source organism: Mycolicibacterium austroafricanum (assembly GCF_000612725.1). Taxonomy (GTDB): domain Bacteria; phylum Actinomycetota; class Actinomycetes; order Mycobacteriales; family Mycobacteriaceae; genus Mycobacterium; species Mycobacterium austroafricanum. Next base: position 223,098 of record NZ_HG964456.1, on the reverse strand, counting down.
GCGCGAACAGCATGATCGCCAGATACGAAGGAGCACCGAGAGTCACGGCGAACCGCGAGATCATGGGCGCGAACGCCGCCAGCAGCGCGGTGCCGATCGAACCTGCCACGAAGGAGCCGATCGCGGCCGTGGCCAGCGCCTGGGCGGCGCGACCCGCTTTCGCCATCTTGTTGCCCTCGATGGCGGTGATCACCGACGACGACTCGCCGGGAGTGTTGAGCAGGATCGAGGTGGTCGAGCCGCCGTACATGCCGCCGTAGAAGATGCCGGCGAACATGATGAATGCCGCGCTGGGGCTGACGTTGTAGGTGATCGGCAGCAGCAGCGCGACGGTCATCGCGGGACCGATGCCGGGCAGCACGCCGACGGCGGTGCCGAGCAGGACGCCGATCACGGCGTAGAGCAGGTTCGTCGGAGTTGCCGCCTCGGCGAACCCCTGCAGGAGCCAGTCGAAGTTCTCCATCTACAGAATCCCATCCAGAATGCCTGCGGGCAGCGGGATTCCGAGCCCGGAGTAAAAGCCGTAAAAGCTGACGAGCGCCAACACCACGCCGATGACGACGTTGCGCAGGTAATGCCTGCTGCCCAGCACCGTGGCGCATCCGGCGAAGAACAGCGCGCCGGCGATGGCCCAGCCCAGAGGCTCGACGAGCACGATCAGCATGACGAACAGACCGACCAGCAGACCGACGGTGCGCCAGTCGCTGGGCATGTCGGGGTCGATGTCCTCGCCCGCGTCGGCCTCGCCGCGGAAGCCGCGCGGGATCGCGATCGCCAGGACGGCCGCCATCACCAACAGACCCACCCCGATCGCGATTGGAAACAGGCGTGGCCCCACAGGATCCACCTCGGCAAAACCACCCGGCATCGACATCGCGTCGTAGATCAGGAACGCACCGACGGCGACCATCACCGCGCAGACGACGTACTGCGCATAGTCGGGCTTGCGAATCTCGGTGTTCATACCAGCCCCAGGTCCGTCAACGTCGTCTCGACCCGCTTGTCCTGTTCGGTGAGGAACTCCTCGAACGGTTCCCCGGTCATGAACGCATCACTCCAACCGTTCTTCACCAGCGCCTCCTTCCACGCCTCCGTGGCGTGCAACTCCTCGAGCACCTTGACCATCGCGGCCCGGTCCTGATCCGAAATCCCCGGTGGCGCAATGACTCCGCGCCAGTTGGTGAAGGTCAGGTCGATGCCGGCCTCGGTGAGTGTGGGCGCGTCGACGCCCTCGACCCGCTCCTCGCCGGAGACGGCGAGTACCCGTACCTGACCGGACTCGATCTGGTCGACGTACTCGCCCAGGCCGGAGGTGCCGGCGGCGATCTTGTTGCCGAGCAGCGCGGTGAGCAGATCACCGCCGCCGTCGTAGGACACGAAGTTGACCTTCGTGGGGTCCACCCCGACGGCCCTGGCGGTCTCCATCGGGAACAGGTGGTCCGGGCCGCCCGGGTTGGAGCCCCCGCCGATCGTCACCTTGGCCGGATCGGCCTTCCACGCGGCCACGAAATCCTGCACCGTCGTGAACGGTGAGTCGGCCGGAACGAGAATGCCTTCCTGTTCCTCGACCATCTTGGCCAGCGCGGTCGCGTCCGAGGCGCGGGCTTTGGAGCCGTTGGTGAAGGTGGCGCCCACGACGCCGAGGCCCATCATCATCATCAGGTCGCCGTTGCCCTGTTCGTTCATCAACCGGGCCATCGCGACGGTGCCGCCGGCCCCGATGACGTTGAACACCTCGACGCGACCGGTGATCTCGTCGTCCTCCATGATCTTGACCGCAGTGCGCGCCGTGAGGTCGTAGCCTCCCCCGGGACTGTTGGGCACCATCATGCGCAGCCGGTGCAGACCGGTCTGTTCACCGCGGGTCACCCCGCAGCCGGTGAGCAGCAGCGCGGCGATCACGGCGATGGTCAGGCCGATGAGCGTGCCGCGCCGACTGGATGCGAACATGTCGTCCCCGATCACTTGGGTGGTGATGCTCAGCAATACTGGACCCCGACAGTGACCCACGTCACCCATGTGAACGCAAAGGAAGTATTGGTCATTAAGAACACGCCGTCGGCTGTCGTCGGCCTGGTACGGGGGCGCAGCCTCGCCGGGCAGTTCCTGGCGTCGCAGCTGGTCGTCGTCGCGGTCGTGCTCGTCGCTGTGGCCGCGGTATCGGTGGCCCAGTCCGAGGGCGAGTTCCGCGAGGTGCGCGGGCAGCGCATGATCGCCGTCGCGGAGAACATGGCATCCGCCCCGATCGTGCGGGAGCGCAGCGAGCAAGACCCGGCCGACCCGTTCATCGCCCGCACGCTCGCGCCGGAAGTCGACCGGGCGGTCGCGCTGTCGGGCGCCGACCTCGCCGAGTTGCTGGGTCCGGACGGCACCGTGCGGGCGTCGTCGGATCCGTCGCGGATCGGCGCCCGGGTGGATCTCGGGGTCAGCCGCGCCGACGAGGGCCGGGCGTGGTTCGGCGACGCCGACATCGACGGCACGCACAGTCTGGTCGGCCAGGTGCCGATCCTGTCCACCGACGGAGGGGTGCTGGCGGTGGCCTCGGTCAGCGAGGGGTATCCGTCGACATGGGCACTGCTGACCCGCGCCGGCGAAGGTCTGTTGGTCTACCTCGGCCTCGGCGCGATGTTGGGCCTGGTGGCGTCGTGGCTGCTGTCGCGTCGGATCAAGCGGCACACCCGGGGGTTGGAGGTGGCCGAGATCGCCAGCCTGGCCGATCACCGGGAAGCGTTGCTGCACAGCATTCGTGAGGGCGTCATCGCGGTGAACAACGACGGTGGGATCACCCTGCTCAACGACAGCGCCCGCACCCTCCTCGGGGTGCCGGACAGCGCGGTCGGACAAGGTGTCGACACCGTCGGGATCGACCCGGCCGTTGTGTCGTTCCTGATGTCGGGTGAGGACGACGGTGGTGACGGGGATACCGTCATCGCGACCAGGACCCGCGTGCTGGCGCTCAGCCGTCGCGCCACGACCAGTGGTGGCAGGCGGATCGGGACCGTCACGACCATGCGCGACAGCACGGAACTCGCCGCGCTGCAGGGACAACTGTCCTCACACAAGAGCGTGACCGACACCTTGCGGGCCCAGACCCATGAATTCGCCAATCAGCTGCACACGATCTCGGGGCTGGTGCAGCTCGGTGAGTACGATGCGGTGCGTGAGCTGGTGGGCACGTTGACGCGCCGGCGCGCCGAGATCAGTGATGCGGTGACACAGCACATCTCCGATCCCGCGGTGGCCGCCCTGCTGATCGCCAAGACCTCGTTGGCGGCCGAGAGCGGGGTATCCCTGCTGCTGGACCCGCGATCCCACCTGAACCCGCTCGACCTCGCGATGGCGACGGACGTGATCACACTGCTCGGCAACCTCATCGACAACGCCGTGGACGTGTCCGTCGGCGCTGCGGACGCGCGGGTGACCATCTGCATCGACGACCGTGACGGGCTGGCGATCTCGGTGCTCGACACCGGACCCGGTGTGCCCGAACACCTTCGCGAGGCGATCTTCGCGCGGGGTATCACCTCCAAACCCGAGGTTCCCGGTGGCCGCGGTATCGGGCTTGCGCTGGTGCGGCTGGTGACCGCGCAGCACGGCGGCACCATCGAGGTCAGCGACGGACCCGGCGGCGGGGCACGGTTCCTGGTACGGCTGAAGGCGGTGTCGCACCATGCGTGACGTGCTCGTCGTCGACGACGATTTCATGGTCGCCGACATCCACCGCCGGTTCGTCGATCGGGTGGACGGCTTCCGCGCCGTCGGCGTCGCGCGCACCGGAGAGGAGGCGTTGACCGCCACCAAGGAGCTGCGGCCGCAGTTGATCCTGCTGGACGTATACCTGCCGGACATGACCGGTCTGGATGTGTTGCAGCGCCTGCGCTCCGAGGGCGACCGCGTCGACGTCATGATGATCACCGCCGCCCGCGAGCTGGACACCGTACGCGGAGCCCTCGACGGCGGCGCGGCGGACTATCTGATCAAGCCGTTCGAGTTCGCCCAGTTGCAGGCCAAACTGCAGGCGTTCGCCGCCCGCGCGGACGCACTCCAGTCGGCGAGCGGCGTCGACCAGACGCTGATCGACACGTTGTTCGGCGGCCCCGCCGTCACCCCGGCCAAGGTGCTGCCCAAGGGCCTCGGGGCCGAGACCGGCGAGCTGGTGCTCGCGGCAGTACGCGGCGCCGGCGAGGTCTCGGCGGCCGAATGCGCTGATGCGGTCGGCATTTCGCGGGTGAGTGCCCGGCGCTACCTTGAGCACTACCTCAGCGTCGGCGCCTTGGAGCTACGCCTGCAGTACGGCGTCGGGCGTCCGGAGCGCCGATACCGGATCGCCGGCTAGACGATCACCCGGTCGACGATGGTGCCGGCGCCGGTCGGGTCGGCGATCGTCGCCCCGGCCGGACTGGACAGTGTGACGACGAAGCTCTCGTCGCCTTCCATGATCGTGTCTCCGAAGACGACCACGGTGATCGTCTTACTGGTCTCGCCCGGCTGGAACGTCAGCGTGCCCGAGGTGGCAGCGAAGTCGCTGCCGCCGGTGGCGGTGCCGTTCGACGTCGCGTACTGGACCGTCACGGCCTGGGTGGACGGGGCGGCCAGCGACACCACGAAGTGTGCCAGCACACCGGGGCTGCCTTCATCGAAGTCGAACTGGATGGCCTGCAGGTAGGCCATCTTGTTCGTGTTGACCGTGTTCCAGTCGTCGGCCAGGATCCCGCCGGTGTCGGTGGAATTCGGGTTCCACGACCAGAACGTCCACGACATGTCCTCGGTGCCGGCCGCGATGTCGATGGTGCCGTTGTTGTCGAAGTCGCCGGACAGATACGACGTGATCGCCTCGTACCAGACGACGTCCTTCGGGTCGGTCATCCTGGTGCCGAACTCGCCGAGGTAGATCGGCGCGATGTTCTGCTCGTAGATGTAGCCCCACATCTGCTCGAACTTGTCCGGCAGCGCCGCCCCGAAGTCGGCGGTCTGGAACCACGGCTGGTTGTACACCGAGTTCGGGTAGTCGTGCGGTGAGTACACCACCCGGTCGGGCACGTTCAACACGATCGGGCGGTCTTTGACGCCCATCAGGTTGCCACCCCACCAGTAATTGTTGCCCTGGTCGGTCTCCACGCCCTCCACGAAGATCAGCCAGTTCGAGTTCACCGAGAGCACGGCGTTACCGGCGCGCTCGGCAGCGGCGGCCCAGTCGGTGGCTCCCCCACCGCCCCACGTTCCATTGTGCGGTTCGTTGTGCAGGTCGGCACCGATCACCGTCGGATCGTTGGCATACCGCTGCGCCAGCATCTTCCAGTCGGCGATCCACGCCGCCTCGGTGTAGGAGCCCTCGTACCACAGGCCGTTGCCATTCGGGCCCGCTCCTGCACTGCTGCGGTGATGGTCCAGGATGACACGCATCCCGATTTCGCCGGCGTACGCGACGATCTTGTCCATGATCTGCAGCGAGCTCAGCCCGACCAGGTCGGGATTCTTCGAGAAGTCGATGCCGGACGGCGCCTTGGTGGTGTGCAGGCTCTCGCTGGAGTACGCGAGCCGGATCGTGTTGAAGTCCAGCGCCGCCATCTGGTTCATCATGTCTTTGTAGTTGCGCGTCCACAGGCCGTGCGGCGTGAAGATGTCGCTCTCCATGCCGAACCAGTTGACGCCGGCGATCTGTACCGGGTTGCCCGCCGAATCGACGATCTGGTTGCCGGCGGTCTTGAACCAGCCGGCCGCGACCCCGGTGCCGGGCGCGCCTTCGGTCACCGAGGCATCCGAGATGCTCAGCGACACGTTGCCGGGCACCGCGACGTCGTCGTTGGTGATTGTCCCGGTGGCGGAGCCGTCGGACACGGTCGCGCCGCTGGGGTTCGAGAGTGTCAGCGTGAAGGTCTCGTTCGCCTCGACCGCGGTGTCACCGGTGATGGAGACCTGGATCTGCTGCGAGAGCACTCCCGGGGCGAAGGTCACCGTCCCCGACTTCGCGGTGTAGTCCACGCCGGCGGTGGCCGTACCGTTGCCGGTCGCGTAGGTGACGGTTACCGGCGTGGTCGACGCCTTCGACAGTGTCACCACGAACGTCATCTGTGTTGCGCCGCTGTGTGCTTCGTTGACTGCGGCATCGGCGACCGACACCGTCGGCTGCACAGGGGCCGACGCCTGTCCGTTGACGACGAAGTTGGTGGCCGTCGCCGAAGCACCTCCTGGAGATGCCTGAAAGCCGAAGCTGACGGTCTGGTTCGCCGCGACCTTGGGGTTCCAGGAGGCATTGCGCACCACGTAGTGGTTGCCGACCCTGCTCACGATCTCGGCGTTCCAGATGTTGCTGATCTGCGCAGGGGTGTCGAATTCGACTGTCCAGCCGTCGAGTCCGGCAGACCCGGCTGTCACGGTGACGGTAGCGGTGAAGCCGGAGCCCCAATTGTCGTTGACCGCCAACGTGGCCGACGAATTGCCCGGCGTGGGGGTGGCCACGTCGTCGTTGGTGACGGTGCCGACCGCGGAACCGTCGGCGATGGTCACCCCGTTCGGGTTCGAAAGGGTCAGCGTGAACGTCTCGTTCTGTTCGACGACCGTGTCGCCCAGGATCGGGACCGTGATCTGCGCGGTGGTCGCACCGGCGGCGAAGGTCAGAACACCCGAGGTCGCGGTGAAGTCACTTCCGGCGGTCGCGGTGCCGTTCGACGTCGCATAGGCGATGCTCACCGGCGTCGCCGGCGCCTTGTCCAACGTCACCACGAACACCATGTTCTTTGTGCCGCTGTCGGATTCGGTGACACTGGCGTCGGCGATCGCGACCTTCGGCAACACCACCGGGGCCGGACCCTGACCACCGGCGGGCACGCCGTTGACGACGAAGCCGGTGGCCGTCGCCGTGGCGCCGCCAGGGGACGCCTGGAAGCCGAACTCGACGGTCTGCCCGGCGACGACCTTGGGGTTCCACGAGACGTTGCGCACCACGTAGTGGTTGCCCACCTGGCTGACGATCTCCGCGTTCCAGATGTTGCTGATCTGTGCCGGCGAATCGAATTCCACTGTCCAGCCTGAGAATCCGGACGTCCCCGCGGTCACGATGACCGTCGCAACGAAGCCGGATCCCCAGTTGTCGTTGACGACGTACGTCACCGACGAGTCAACCGGGGTCGGGGTGGTACCACCGTCGTCGTCGGTGATGGTGCCGGTGGCGGTGCCGTCGGCGATGGTCGCACCGGTCGCACTCGACAGCGTCACGGTGAGCGTCTCGCTCGATTCGGCAAGGGTGTCGCCGAGGATGTCGACGTGCACGGTGCGCGACGTGACGCCCGGCGCGAACTCGATGACACCCGAGGCTGCGGTGTAGTCCACGCCGGCGGTCGCGGTGCCGTTGGCTGTGGTGTAGTGCACCGTCACCGCCTCGGTGGACGCCCTGTCCAGGGTGACGACGAACATGAAATGGGCATGATCGCCGTTGCCTTCGGCCACCGCGAGGTCGGCGATGGAGATCACCGGCGGCGGTCCGGACACCGGGTTGACAGTGCCGTAGTCGTTGAAGACGTTGCTGAAGCTGCCCTCGGGGGCGTTGGTCCCGGAGGTGTTGGTGGTGGCCTGGCCGAGATTGCCCGGTTTGTCGCGGTTCACCGACCACATCGACAGCATGCCGAGATCCTTTGCGCGGGCGAAGTCTTCGAGTGCCTGCGCATCGGCGACGGTGAACACCTCGGTCAGAACGTCGTTGACGCCGATCATCGGGGTGACGCCGAGCTGGTTCCAGCCGAAGCTCTGCCCATGCTGGGTGTAGAGCGCGGAGAGCTGCGCGTGGGTCGACTCCGCGGCCTGGATGGCGTAGGCGCCCATGGTCTTTGCGTTCGGCCCGCTGGTGGGCGCAGCCGACTCACCGTAGTCCATCGCCATCACGTTGACGCCGTCGAGCTTGACACCGGTGGTCAGCGCGGCGCGTACGACGTTGAGGCCGTCGGCCGTCAAGCCGGTGGGCAGCACCGGCAGGGTGTACCAGATCTCCAGGTCGGGCTTCTGCTGTTGCAGCAGTTTCAGCGCCTGGGCGTTCAGCGCGATCGACGCCTGGTCGGCCACCGCGGCACCTTCGATGTCGAAGTCGATGCGGTTGAGGTGGTAGGTGTCGACGATGCCGGCGTATGCGGTTGCCAGTGCCTGCGCGCTGAGCCCACGGGTGGCGTACCACTGCGCCAGGCTGGTTCCCGACGCCCCGCCCAGGGAGATCATCACGTCGCCGCCTGCGGCCTGCAGCGCCGCGATCGACTGGTTGATCGCCTTGGCCTGGTCGAAGTCGGAGTCCGGGGTCAGCGCCGACAGCCCGGCCCACGCCAGCTTGCCGTCCGGCGTCGCCTGCAGGAAACCGAGGGTGATCAGCGACGTGCCGTAATTCCGGGCGATGGCCAGCAGATCCGGCACCGGCCACGCACCCATGTCGACGTAGGGCGCGAAGTACGCCTCGCCCCAGAGCGCGTCGCCGGGGTTACCGGAGTTGACGCCGCCGGTGCCGGGCACCACGGTGTCGTCGTCGAGGATCGTCCCGGTCGCCGAACCGTCACCGATGGTGGCGGCTGTCGGGCTCGACAGCGTGACGAGGAACGTCTCGCTCGTCTCGGCGAGCGCATCCCCCACGACGTCGACGTGTACCAGTTGCGAGGTCACGCCGGGTGCAAAGGTGATGGTGCCCGAGGTCGCGCTGTAGTCGAGGCCGGCGATCGCGGTGCCGTTGGAGGTGGCGTAGCTGACGGTCACCGTCTCCGTCGACGCCTTGTTCAGGGTCGCGACGAACATGAAATGGCTGTGATCGCCGTTGCCTTCGGTGACGGACAGGTCGGCGATGGAAACGGTCGGCGGCGTGGCAGGCGCCTGGTCGATGTCGTCGTTGCGGATGGTGCCGACTCCGCTGCCGTCGGCGATGGTCGCGTTCAGCGGGGAGGACAGCGTCAGCGTGAACTGCTCGTCGAGTTCGACGAGGGTGTCGCCGTTGACCGTGACCGTGACGGCCTTGGTCGTCTGTCCGGGCGCGAACGTGAGCGTGCCGACCGCCGGGGCATAGTCGCCGCCTGCCGCGGTGGCGGTGCCGTTGCTCGTGCTGTAGCTGACCGTGACCGTCTCGGTGGACGCCTTCGACAGCGTGACGGTGAAGTTCACCGTCGACGTCCCGGAGTTCCCCTCGGACACGCTGCCGTCGCTGACCGACAGGCTCGGCTGCGAAACAGACTGCCCCGCACTGTAGATGAGGTTGCTCCACTTGGTCCGCGCACCGTCGTCGAGCGCGACGATGTTGCTCGTCTGCAGCTCGCCGATGGCCACACCGGTGAGGGTGTACGACTGGTCGTTTCCGGTGATCGCGATGCGGGTGGAGCCGGCGACCTCGGTGACGTCGAACTCGTGGGCCTTGAACCAGCCGAAGTCGAGCTTATCCGTGGACGGGTCGAAGTCGAGCGTGGCGTGACTTCCGTACTGCCAGGAAATCGTTGTGGTGGTGCCGGTTTCGCCGGCGGGCGGCTGGCCGTCACCCGCGGCGGTGGGCCAGCTGTCGGTACCCGCCACCGGGACACCCTGGGGCAGGATCTGCGAGTCCGACACCGCTCCGATACCCAGCTGCTGGTTGAGCCGGTCTTCGCGCACCTGGGCATTGTGGAAGATGAAATTGCTCGCGGTGAGCTGGCTCTTGGTGACACCTTGCAGGATCAGGGCCTGACCGGTGCCGGCGTTGGAGATCACCACGCCCTCGGGGGTGTCGGACATGTACACCTGTTCGCGGGTGCCGAAATAGCGGAAGTCGACCACATCGGTGGCCGCATCGAAGGCCACCCTGTCGATCTGTCCGACTTCGTGGGACCGTGCATAGACGGTGTCGGGCTGCGGGGTGACACCACTCTCCCAGGCGAGCGCGCCGGAAAGGTCCTGGCGGAGATGATCGTTGATGACCGGAGTGAAGCTGTCGACGGTGAGCTGGCTCAGAGACACACCCTTGACGACAGCGGTCTCGCCGGACCAGGGGTTGCGGAAGCCGACCCCCTCGGCCGTGTCGACGACGATGAAGTTGTGCACCGACACATCGCCGAGATCCAATTTGTCTCTGGCAGGATCGAATCCGACGATGTCGGGCCCGGATGTGACGACGTGGTGGATCGTGCCCGTCGCGGCGCTGGTGGCCGCGAGTGCGGTGGCGCCGCTGCGCGCAGACGTCGTCTTGGTGACCACGCCGCCGGAGTCCACGGTGATCGCCACGGGGACCCGAGTCTTGGTGGGACTCACCGAGATCAGGTGGAATCCGGCGTCGCGAACCTGAATGACGAAGCTGTCGGTGCCGGCGGCCGAAGCCAGCAGCGGGTTGACCGTGTAGGTGAAGTTGCCTGAGGCGTCGACGGTCACGGTGCCCTTGGTCGGCGCCTGCACCACCGTGTAGACCAGTCGGTCACCTTCCGGATCGGAGGCGGTCAGCGTTCCGGTGATCAGGCCGGGCGCCGGCTGGCTGGACCACGCGAGCGCGGCGGTCGGCCCGTGGTTGGCGAAGAGTCGGTCCATCTCGCGGCGGATCGCGCCGAACACCGCGGTGACGAACTCGAACGCCGGCAACGGCACGGCGCCGTTGGCCGCGGACGGACCGATTCCCAGCACACCCAGGAACTTCGACACGATGCTCGCCAGCCCGGTGGACGCGGTCGCGGTGTCGGTCTCGGCTGCTGCAGACGAGACCGACACGGCCATCGTCGGGGTGGCGGGCTCGACTGCCGGTGGGGCAGCATCCGGCGTGACGGCGTCGTCGGCACCGCGGTGGCCGGCCGGCGCGTCCGTGGGCTCGGGGCCGGTGTCGAGATCGTCGGCTTCCGGGTCGGCGTCCCCGTCGGTTTCCTCGTCGACGGGCGAGTGCGCCTGGTGGCGATCGGCCTGCTGCGACTCATCGTTCGGTTCGGCAGCCGGCGTCGCATCGTCTGCAGGCGGCTCGGCCGCGACTTCTCCCGGCGGAGTCGCGGTGTCCTCGTCGTCTCCCTCGGGCGAACCGTGCTCCGCCAGGTCGTCAGATTCCTCGGCGTCGGGACCGTCGGAGTCTGCATCCTCCGAGCCCACGTCGTCGGTCTCCGACGAGGTATCCCCCGGGTCTTGACTGCCGACGCCGGCGGCGTCGGACTGGTCAGCCTTCGCGCTCGACTCACCTGCGGTGCTGTCGTCGGTCGAGTCGGCGGCCGCCACGGCGGGGACCGCGAGCCCGATGCCCAGCGCCACAGCTAATGCACCGACACGACCAACAAATCGTCCGTAACCCATCAGCAACGCACTCCCGTCCATTTTGCGACACCCGACCCACGGGGTTGAGACCAAACTCGCCGCCCATCACAATGTGATATTGACGACTATGAAAGGCATAGAACACGAGTCGGGGCGGATCGTCAAGCAACCAAGTTCAGACCGGGTCGGTAACGCCTGCCGCGGCACCAAGCAAACTATCGAAACGTGATAGACCCTGGAAGTTGCCTGTGTAAATTTGCTTTACACCGAGGGGTCGCACAGGACAGCGAATGTACAATCCAAGCGTCTGTGCCGCACAGTCTCGAGCCGGCACGTGCGGCGCTGTCGAGCGACTGAACAATTTGTCGCCGTACGCCAACAACAATTACAGCGAACGCTGCCGCGTCAATCGAACACCTCACGTCCGTGAACGGGCTATTTCGGATAAGTTCAGGCAAACTCACTAATTCACAAACCGCGGCTACCGCGCAAACACGAGCAAAGCTCAAGACGCGGCGGGTCGTCGCCGTAATCGGGTTGGTGGCCGAATGAGTCGAACTGGCGGCCGGGAGCTCCGGTGCCGCGTCCCAGGGCGCACTGGGAGGCATTCGACGGCGATGCGGGCGGTGCGGTTCTGGGTGCGGCCGGCGCCGACACACCAGATCATGCATCGAATGCGTGTGCGAGCCCAACGGCCGGTCCGACGAGTTTCACCGCTGTATTACTGCCAACCGGCGACCAATTTCTGCCACCGGAATTATTGACCTGACCTGCGGGTTTAACCGGTCAGATCGATCACGATCTACCAGAACGGAACACCACCACACGTCGAAACCGCGCGACACGCTCCACGGCTCCGACCCCGGACAAAGGGAAGAGCAGAACCATGAAGAACCTCACCATCGCCACCGCCGTCGCCGCCGGCCTGAGCGCCGCCGTACTCGGCCTGGCCGCCCCCGCGATCGCCGCCCCCACCGGCGGTAACGCCGACGCGACGATCAGCCAGCTCGAAGCCCAGGGCCACCGTGTCGTGGTCAACCGGCTCTCCGATGCCCCGCTGAGCGAAGCCAGCGTCGTCGGCGTCCACAAGGGCGGCGACATCCGCTCCACCGTCCGCGACGACTTCACCGACCGCACCTACCAGCAGACGGTGACAGGCAGCGTCTACTACGTCGACGTGCGCTGAGCGCACAATTCTGCCGACGTGCGCTGAGCGCACAATCCGGCCGACGTGCGCTGAGCGGATAACCCGGCCGACGTCACGTAAGCGGCGACGTCGGTAACCGTCAAAGCCGAAACGGGGCACCTCCAACAAGGAGGTGCCCCGCTTCCGTCCCGCAGCGCCTGAGATGGAAACCGGTCACCGGTATCAGCAGGCCCGCGACGCTGCCGATCGCCCTCGACAACGGTTACCGACCGCCCTGTCGGGGTGGCGGCGATCTGCGATAGTGCAGGGGTGAAACGAGAAGCCGTCCAGGCATCTCCGAAGCTGACCATCGGCGAGTTCGCCACGGTGACCCACCTGAGCGTGCGCACGCTGCGCCGATATCACGAGGGCGGACTCCTGGAGCCTGCCTGGGTCGACGGGTACACCGGTTACCGGTACTACACGCCCGAACAGATACCCACCGCGCAGGTCATCCATCGGCTCCGGCAACTCGACGTCCCGCTGGCCGACATCGAATCCATCCTCACCGCAGACGATCCGCAGCACCGAGCCCAGGTGATCTCGGACCATCTGCGTCACCTGGAGGCCGAACTCGACCGGACCCGCGCCGCGGTCGTCTCGCTGCACAGACTGCTGAACCCCGATCCCGCCGACCTCGAGGTCCAGCTCCTGTCGGTGCCGGCCCGCACGGTCGCCGGGATCAGTGGCCATGTCCGCCAAGAGGATTCGCTGACGTGGTATGACTCGGCGATGGCCGAACTCGACGCCGCCTTCCCGCTCGCCGAGCACACGGGACCACCCGGCGGTCGTTATGACAACGAGCTTTTCACCCACGGCGCGGGCGCGTTCGCCGTCTTCCGGCCGGTCCGGAATCCGAAGCCCGCCGGCAGAATCCGCGTTCTCGAGCTGCCGCAGGCCGACCTGGCCGTCACCGTGCACACCGGCAGGCACGACGACATCGACGTCACCTACGGCCGTCTCGGCAGTTGGGTCGTCACACACGCCCTGGCAGTCGACGGTCCGATCCACGAAACCTATTCGGTGGGTCCGCGGGACACCACGGACCCTGCCGAGTGGCGGACCGAGATCGGTTGGCCCGTCTTCCGCCTCGCCGCCGGCGAGCCGTCCGCGCAGAAGTGACCACCGCCCGGTCATTGGGGGAAATCCGCTCCGCGAGAAAGCGTCTCGTTTTCGTGTAGTTCGGCCAGCGCCGCTTCCAGTTCCGCCTTGACTGCGTCGAACCCGTCGCCTCCCAGGACCAGGCGATGGGGTGGCGGATCCTGCGCCATGGCCGCCAACACCGCGCGGGCGCCGCGCCGGGGATCGCCGGGCTGCATGCCGTCCTGGGCGATCATCGCCTCCCGGACCCCCTGCAACAACGCGCGATACTCGGAGACCGGTTCGCGGACGGGCTCGTCGGCGAACCCGGAGTAGGCGCGGGTACGGAACGCTGCGGGCTCGACCGCCATCACGTTGATCCCCCACGGCGCCACCTCGTCACGGAGCACCCCGGTGATCGCCTCGACGGCGAATTTCGTTGCGCTGTAATGACCGAAGCCGGTCACACCACGCAGCCCCGCAACGGACGACACATTGACGATCCAACCGCCCCGCCTGGCGCGCATACCGGGCAGCGCGGCCCGCAGCACGGACAGCACTGCGAAGAAATTGAGCTCGAACATCGCCCGCAGCTCGGACTCGTCCATGCCCTCGACCGTTCCGGCCCAGCCCCGGCCCGCGTTGTTGACCAACACGTCTATGCCGCCGAACCGCTCCTCGGTGGCCTTCACCGCGACGCGCACCTGCTCGGGGTCGGTCACGTCCAACGGCACCACCAGAACCCGGTCCCCGTGCTCCCGCGCCCAGCCGTCCAGCTCCTCGGGCCTGCGAACCGTGAGCGCTACCCGGTCCCCGGCCCCCAGGGCGGCGTCGGCGAAGGCCACGCCGAACCCGCCCGGCGTGCCTCCCGTGATGAACCAGGTTCTCACGGCTCGATCACAAGTCGGCCGATCAGCCCGCCCACCAGCGTGAATCGGTAGTGCAGATCGGCCACTCCGCCGGGGAAGTCGCCTTCCAGTCGCTGCCGAACGTGGTAGTCGGATGGGCCGACCCGGGCCGCGCCGACGAACTCGGTGGTGTAAGTGAATTCGCTGCCCGCATCGGCCAGCCAGGCGGCGATCTCGGTGCGTCCACGGTGGACATGGCCCTCATCGGTGACCGAGGCGTCGTCGGCGAAGGTCACCAGGGCCGCCGCCGCGTCACGGGCCTGGTGTGAGGTGAGGTAGGCGTTGACTGCCACAGGCAGTGCATCCCACGCGATCATGGTCTCTTGAACGGTCATGGCACCCACGGTGGTGTCTCCCCCGGGGAGAGAGTCAAGAACTGCCCGGACGCGGCGGTACGAGAGGATGCGGGCATGACCGTCCTGCGCCGTCTGGCCGCCGCCTGCATCCTGCCGATCCTCGCCGCCTGCGCACCGCCCGCGGTGGCGCCCGACTCGGATGCCCCGAAAGCCGACCCGGCCAAGGCCGACGCGGTGATGCGCATCGTGCGGGAGACCATGGCCGAAGCTCACCTGAAGGCGGTGATCGTCCGGGTCACCGTCGACGGTCGCGAGGTGCTCACCGAGGCGGCCGGCGAATCGATGACCGGCGTGCCGGCCAACACCGCCATGCATTTCCGCAACGGTGCCGTGGCCATCTCCTATGTGGCGACGCTGCTGCTCAAGCTCGCCGAAGAAGGCACGGTGAGCCTGGATGACAAGCTGTCGACGTGGCTGCCGCGAATTCCGCACGCCGACCGGGTGACGCTGCGTCAACTGGCCCAGATGACGTCCGGCTACGTCGACTACGTCATCGGGAACACCGCCATGAACGACGCGTTCCTCGCCGATCCCTTCCGGGCGTGGACCACGCACGACCTTCTCTCCTACGCCACCTCCAAACCCCTGCTGTACGAACCGGGTACCAACTGGAACTACGCGCACACCAACTACGTCCTGCTGGGGCTCGCACTCGAGAAAGCCACCGGCGAGACCATGTCGGACCTGTTGTCGGACAAGGTTCTTCGCCCGCTGGGCCTGACCGACACGGCCGCCTCCCTGACCGCCGACATCCCGTCACCGGTACTGCACGCCTTCACCTCCGAGCGCCGCGAGGCACTCCGGATACCGCCCGACACCCCGTTCTACGAGGAATCCACGTTCTGGAACCCGTCCTGGACGATCACCCACGGCGCGATTCAGACCACCAACATCTACGATCTTGAGGCGACCGCGGTGGGCATCGGATCCGGTCGGCTGCTCAAGCCCGAGTCGTATCGGCAGATGGTGTCGACCGACCTGCGCGGCAAGACCCGCTCACAGCCCGGCTGCGCGACCTGCAGGCCGATGGACGAGCGCTACACGTACGGGCTCGGCGTCGTGATCTCCGGAAACTGGCTGCTGCAGAACCCGATGTTCGCCGGGTACGCCGGCGTCGAGGCATACCTGCCGGCGCAGAAGATCGCCATCGCCGTCGCCACCACCTTCGCCCCTGAAGCGTTCGACGACTCCGGCGACTACCGCAACGAGGCCGAGACACTGTTCCGCAGGATCGGGGCCGAGATGGCCCCCGACGATGCACCACCGGGGCCCGCGCCGAGATAATGGCGGACGTGGCATCCAAGGTTCTGTTCCTGGTCAACGAGCACATCGCGACCGAAGCGCTGCTGGGAGACGCATTCGCCGAGCAGGGATTCGACGTCGACACGTTCGAGGTGGTCCCCGCCGAGCGCGTCGGCGCACCCGCGGGCGAGGTGACGTTCCCCGATCCGGGCGGCTACGACGTGATCGTCCCGCTCGGGGCGAGCTGGCCGGTGTACGACGAATCGCTGCGCGACTCCTGGGTCGGCACCGAGATGCAGCTGCTGCGTGACGCCGCCGACGCCGGGATCGCGGTGCTGGGGGTGTGTTTCGGCGGCCAGTTGCTCGCTCAGGCGTTCGGCGGTTCGGTGGCGCGCTCCCCGCGACCGGAGATCGGTTGGTACGACGTGCTCAGCGACCGGCCCGAGGTGGTCCCGGGAGGACCGTGGTTCCAGTGGCATTTCGACCGCTGGACGCCGCCTCCCGGCGCCACCGAGATCGCGCGGACGCCGAACGCCTCACAGGCATTCGTGCTGGGCCGCACGCTGGCCCTGCAGTTCCATCCCGAGGTCGACGGGGACCTGCTGAAGATGTGGCTGGCCGCCGACCGTGACGGAGACGTGATCGCCGCCGGCCTGGATCACGACGAACTACTGACCCGCACAACGGAACTCGCGCAGGATACCGGGCCGAGGATCCGCTCCCTGGTGCGCGGCTTCCTGACGCACGTGGCGGGTCACTCCCGCCCGAGCTGATGGGCCAGCGCGCCGCGGAGGTCGGGGTGGCGGAACGGTTGCCCGGCGGCCAGTAGCTTCGACGGCACCACGCGCTGACTCGCCATGGCGAGCTCGCGAGCTCCCTGCTCCCCCAACAGAATCCGCGGTCCCAGCGCCGGCACCGGAAGCAGAGCGGGCCGGTGCAGCACCCGGGCCAGCTCCCTGGTGTAGTCGCTGTTGCGGACGGGGTCGGGACCGACCGCGTTGACCGGCCCGCTGAGCCCGTCGTCGTAGAGCGCTCGGTGGTAGACGTCGACGAGGTCGTCCAGACCGATCCAGGACAGCCACTGCCTGCCGTTGCCGAGCCGCCCGCCCAGCCCCGCCGCGAACAGCGGACGCAGCAGATGCAGCGTGCCACCGGCGGCGGCCTGCACGATGCCCGTCCGCACCTTGACCACCCGCAGACCCGCGTCGGCGGCCGGCGTGGTCGCCGCCTCCCAGTCCGCGACCACGTCGGCGAGGAAGCCGTCCCCGCGGGTGCTGTCCTCGGTCAGCTGCGTGTCGCCGCGGTCGAAGCCGTAGAAGCCGATCGCCGACGCGCTGACGAACGTGCGGGGGCCGTCGGGCGCCGACGCGGCGGCCGACGCGAGCAGCCGCGTCGGCTCGATTCGGCTGTCCCGGATGGCGGCGCGGTGCGCCTCGGTGAAGCGGCCCGCGATCGACGCGCCGGCCAGGTGCACCACGGCGTCGACGCCGGTGAGCAGGTCGGGTGCCGGGTCGCGCGGATCCCACTGGCGTTCGTGCGCACCCCGCGCGGGGCCCCGGACCAGCCGGATCACCCGGTGACCACCGGTGCTCAGGAACGCGCTGAGCGCCGAACCGACCAGGCCGGACGCCCCGGTGATCGCGACGACCATGGGCGCCGCGCCGGCCTCGGCGGCCCTGCGGTGCGCCGCCAGGTCGTCGGCGAGCTGGCGGTGGCGGTAGACGAAAGTGGACCGCAGCGCGGCGGCCGGCACCGCCGTGTCGACCTGGTCGTGCACGCGGGTGCCGCCGTCGGCGTCGGCGAATGTGTGGGTGTGCCGCCACCCGCCGATCACCCGGGGTGGCCACGACGCCGGGCCGTCCGACGACAGCTCGTCGACGAACCGGCGACCGGCCACGTACTCCGCCGGGTCGTGGCGTGCCACCCAGCGCAGCCCGCCCGGCAGGCCGAGCACCGCCACCCCGTCGGCCAACGACTCCGCCTCGGACACCACGGACATCGGCTGCCACGGCGGTACCAGGCGGCGCATGGCGCCGGGCCGGGCGTGCCACTGCCAGACGTCGTCACGCGGGTGCTCGACGACGCTTTCGTATTCGATCCCCATGGCCGCCCTCCCTGGCGTTCGTTGCGGTGTCCTCAGTCATTCGGTGCACTCGCGGTGTCGGATTGCCCCACACTCGAGGGGGTACTCCCCTGCGGACGGTCCGATGACACACGACGAGCGCATGACGCACAAGAAGCGAACGTTCCGCGACCGCCGCGAGGCTGGTCAGGTGCTGGCGCGCGATCTCGCTCGGTACCGCGGTACGCGCGACCTCCTGGTGCTCGGACTGGCGCGCGGCGGGGTGCCGGTCGCTTGGGAGGTCGCCCACGCGTTGCACGCCCCGCTCGACGTGTGCCTGGTGCGCAAGCTGGGGGTCCCCCAATGGCCCGAGCTGGCGATGGGGGCGATCGCCACCGGCGGCGGCGTGGTGCTGAACACCGGGCTGCTGCACGATCTCGGCATCTCCGACGACGAGGTGGGCGAGGCCATCACCCGGGAGACCGCCGAACTCGACCGACGGGAGCAGGCCTACCGCGGTGATCGCGGGCCGGTGTCGGTAGCGGGCCGGTGCGTCATCCTCGTCGACGACGGCATCGCCACCGGAGCCAGCATGGTCGCGGCCATGCGCGCCGTCCGGCAGGCCGGG
Source organism: Mycolicibacterium austroafricanum (assembly GCF_000612725.1). GTDB lineage: Bacteria > Actinomycetota > Actinomycetes > Mycobacteriales > Mycobacteriaceae > Mycobacterium > Mycobacterium austroafricanum. The sequence goes on along the minus strand of NZ_HG964456.1, from coordinate 204,425 downwards.
GCGGCGCGGGTGATCGTCGGAGTTCCGGTCGGACCGGCGTCGGTGTGCAGGCAATTGCTCGACGAAGCCGACGACGTGGTGTGCTCGACGATGCCCGAGGACTTCCGGGCGGTCGGTCAGATGTTCGTGGATTTCCACCAGGTCAGCGACGACGAAGTCCGCGAACTGCTCGCCGGTTGACCGGGTCGTTCAGTTCTTCGGCGACTCTTCGCTCTGCGGGGGCGCCGGGGGCGCCTCGTCGGACGCGAGGTCGGACTCGACGTCCACGGCGACCGTGTCATCCGCCGGGGTCTCGTCGTAGTCCTCCGCCAACGGGGCCTCGTCGGGATAGTCCTCGACGTACTCGCTGCCAGCCTCATCGGGTTCCGTTGCCGCCGAGGGGTTTTCGTCAGCGTTGCGCTTGGACCGGTCGCGCAGCGCGTCGACGATCAGAAGCACGACACCGATGACGCTGGCCACGATGCAGACCCAGGCGATGAGCTCGTTGCTCGTCACCACTGCCATCACCAACGCCGCCAAGCCGATGACGGCGAGGACCAGAGCAACAATCAGCATGGGCCAACCCTAGGTGGAAGGGGCACGCGACTAGTTGTTGCCCCGGTTGAACTGGTTGAAGCCGCCGTCGTTGTTGGCGCCCGAATCCACCGGTGCGGCCGAGCCACGCTGGCCGAGCTCCTCCAGCTGGGACTCGAGGTAGGTCTTGAGGCGGGTGCGGTACTCGCGCTCGAAGGTGCGCAGCTGCTCGAGGCGACCCTCGAGGACGGTCCGCTGCTGGTTGATGGTGCCCATGATCTCGGAATGCTTGCGCTCGGCGTCGGCCTGCAGGGCGTCGGCCTTCTCCTGCGCCTGGCGCAGCTGGGTTTCCGAGCGGTTCTGGGCGTCGGCGAGCATCGCGTCGGCACGCTGGCGCGCCTCGGCCACGGTGGTCTCGGCGGTCTGGCGCGCCTCGGTGACCATCTGGTCGGCCTGGGCGCGGGCGTCGGAGAGCATCTTCTCGGACTCGGCCTTCGCGCTGCTGGTCAGGCGGTCGGCGGTGTCCTGGGCCAGGCTCAGCACCTTGGCTGCCCGCAGGTGCTGGTCTTCGGTGACCGGTGCGGCGGGCGCCGGCGTGGGCGCGGCCTCGTACACGGGCTCCGGTGCCGGTGCGGGTTCGGGCTCCGGCTCGTAGACTGGCAGCGTCTGCGTCGCCTGGACGCCGCCCTCGCCGCGGCGGGCTGCGGAGAGCTCCTGATCCAGCTCGGCGACCCGCTGACGCAGATCGCTGTTCTCCTCGATGAGGCGGGACAGCTCGTTCTCGACGAGGTCGAGGAAGGCGTCGACCTCGTCCTCGTTGTAGCCGCGCTTGCCAATGGGTGGCTTGCTGAATGCCACGTTGTGCACGTCGGCAGGAGTGAGCGGCATTGTCTGCCCCCTTGAAGTCTGGACCGTCAGTGATTCGGAGTGTAAAGCCTTGCTGGAACGTAACTGGCGTCCATCCTGTCACACCTGACCCGGCGGTTGCAGGAGAGGTCGATAATTAAGGCCGAAACTCAACATTCCGGCCTGCGGACCCAGCGCCCGGCGACACCTGTTTGCCCAGCTCGGCCGGGGACGTCAGACTGCCGCCCCGAAGGCCAGCTGCATGCCGATGAAGGCGACCAGAAGCAGCACCATGATGGACAGGTCGAACCGCACCGCACCTATCGTGAGCTGCGGGATTATCCGCCGCAGCAGCTTCACGGGCGGATCGGTGAGCGTCATGATGATCTCCAGGATCACCACCGTGGCACCCCGCGGATGCCAGTCCCGGCTGAACGAGCGGATGAACTCGACCACGACCCGGGCGATCAGCAGGAGCCAGAAAACAAACAGCGCGAAACCCAGGATCTCGAAGAAGAGCGCCAACGAAGCCGACCTCACTCAGGCAGATGTGTGACTTTGACTACAGGCCGCGGCGGCCTGGGCCGCTTCGAAGCGGCAGTGCCCGTGCGACGCAGCCAGCCTACCCGGGGTGACGTGGGTGGCTACTGGTAGGAGTAGAAGCCGGCTTCGGCGATGCGCCGGCGCTGTTCGGCGGTCACGTCCACGTCGGCAGGCGAAAGCAGGAAGACCTTCGTCGCAACCTTGTCGAACGAGCCGCGAAGCGCGAAGGCCAACCCGGCCGCGAAGTCGACCAGTCGCTTGGCGTCGGCGTTGTCCATCGAGACCAGGTCCATGATCACCGGCGTGCCGTCGCGGAACCGCTCGCCGATGGTGCGCGCCTCGCTGTAGTCCTTCGGCCGCAGCGTGGTGATCTTGGCCAGCGGGCTTCCTGCCTCGAAGAGTTCGGCCATGCCACGCGGATCCATCGCCAGCGCACCGCGCGTCGAACCCCTCAAGCCGCCGAAACGCGGTGGGGTGCGGTCGAATTCGCGCGGACCCCGAAGGCGGGGCTCGAAGCGGGCATCGTCGAATCCACCCCGGTAGCCGGCGGGCTCGTCGTACTCCCGGGCCCGGTCGTCGTACCCGCGCGGGTAAGCCTCGTCTTCGAAGCGATCCTCGCGGGGACGACGGTAGCCCCGCGCCGGAACGCGGTCGTCGTCCTCGTAGTAGTCGTCCTCGTAGTCGTCCATCGGCGCCATACCGAAGTAGGCCTTGACTTTGTGCAGTGTGCTCATTGTGAGGACCCTTCTGGCGGTGAAGACTCAGGTAATTCCGGCGAATCTGGTGTCTGTGATGAAGGTGTGACTGGTGTGACTACTTCCGGTGACGTTAGCGGTCGCGATCCCAGAAGCGCGGTACCGACACGCACACAAGTGGATCCGTGTCGCACCGCTTCTTCGAGGTCACCCGACATCCCGGCGGAAAGCCCGAGGCGTTGCTGGAAGCGGCGTTGCACCCGGTCTCGCTCCCGTTCGAGTCGGGCGAACGCTTCGCCGGCATCCGCGTTCAGCGGCGGGATCGCCATCAGACCGACGAACTCCAGACCCCGCGCGCTGTCGACGGCCCCGCACAGGTCATCGATCCGGTCCGTGGCCGCGACGTCCACCCCGCCCCTCGCCTCGTCGCCATCGAGGCTGACCTGCAGATATACCCGAAGTGGGGCCGGTCTGCGGCCGTCGTCGAGCGCCTCCTCGGCGGCCCGGTCCAGTGCCGCGATCACCTTCGGGCTGTCGACCGAATGCGCGGCGTACGCCCACTGCGCCACCGAGCGCGCCTTGTTGCGCTGAATCCGTCCGACCATGTGCCAGCGGATCGGATCGTTCCCGACGAGTCCGCCGACCTCTTCGACCTTCGCCGCCGCTTCCTGATCGCGGGACTCCCCGAACGCCGAACACCCCAGACGGTGCAGGGCCACCACGTCCGAGGCGGGGAAGAACTTCGTCACCGGCAGCAGCTCGATGTCCCCGGCGTCACGCCCGGCGGCCTCGGCGGCCCGCGCGACCCGCAGCCGCAACGCGGTCAGCGCCAGGCTCAGCTCCGCGTCCCGCGCGGCCGTCATGTCGCGGGCTCCAGCCAGATCAGCGAGGCCAGGCGCCCGGTCGGGGCGTCGCGCCGGTGACTGAACAGGTTGGGATCGTCGACCGTGCACCGCGGGTCGACGTCCACCGACCGCACACCCAGCGCGCGCAGCTGGGTCGCGATGCCCGCGCGGAGATCCAGCCCCGGCGTCCCCCGGCCGGTGGTGGTACGGCTGCCGGGCAACGCCTGCTCGACCTCGGCGGCCATCGCCTCGGGCACCTCGTAGTTGCGACCACTGACTGCGGGGCCCAGCAGCACCGAGACGTCTTCGACGCGGGCACCCGCGTCGGTCATGGTTTTCAGCGCCCGCGCGACGATGCCTGCGGCGGCGCCCACCCGGCCGGCGTGCACCGCGGCGACCACCCCGGCGCGCGCGTCGGCCATCAACACCGGCACGCAGTCGGCGGTCACCACCGCGAGCGCCAGCCGCGGCACCGTGGTGACCAAACCGTCTGTGGCATCGACGGTCTCGCCGCCGTGGTCGACGACGGCGACATTGGCACTGTGCACCTGGTTCATCCAGACGATGTTGTCCCCCAGCCCGACGGCTGCCGACAGTCGGCGCCGGTTGGCCGCGACCGCCTCGGGGTCGTCGCCCACGTGATCGCCGAGGTTGAAGGTCGCAAACGGCGGTTTGGAGACCCCCCCGGCGCGGGTGGTGGTCACGCGCCTGACCCTGAAGGCCACGAACCGCGGGCCGGTCAGTGACGCATGAACGGCGGCACGTCGACGTCGTCGTCGGAGATGCCCCCGTCGTCGCCGCCGCCGATCCGCACGGTCGCCCCGTTGGTCTGCCCGGCCGGCACGGCGGCGGGATCCGACGGCTCGAAGATCGACGAGTTGACCCGGCCCGCCTTGCCCGGCGCGATCGACTGGGCCGCCGCGGGCGTCGACTCGCCGGTCACCGGCTTGCGGCCCGGTCCGGCCGCGTCGAAGCCCGCCGCGATGACCGTGACGCGGACCTCGTCGCCGAGCGAGTCATCGATGACGGTGCCGAAGATGATGTTGGCCTCGGGGTGGGCCGCCTCCTGCACCAGCGACGCGGCCTCGTTGATCTCGAACAGACCCAGGTCACTACCGCCGGCCACCGACAGCAGCACGCCCTGGGCGCCCTCCATCGACGCCTCCAACAGTGGCGAGTTGATCGCGATCTCGGCGGCCTTGAGCGCCCGTCCGTCGCCGCGCGCCGAGCCGATACCCATCAACGCGGTACCCGCGGAGCTCATCACGCCCTTGACGTCGGCGAAGTCGACGTTGATCAGGCCCGGAGTGGTGATCAGGTCGGTGATGCCCTGGACACCGTTGAGCAGCACCTCGTCGGCGCTGCGGAACGCGTCCATCAGCGACACCGCGGCGTCGCCCATCTGGAGCAGCCGGTCGTTGGGGATGACGATCAGGGTGTCACAGCTCTCCCGCAGCGCGGCGATGCCGTCTGCGGCCTGGTTGCTGCGCCGCTTGCCCTCGAAGGAGAAGGGCCGCGTCACGACACCGACGGTCAGCGCGCCGAGCTTGCGTGCGATCGACGCCACGACGGGCGCGCCGCCGGTGCCGGTGCCGCCGCCCTCACCGGCGGTGACGAACACCATGTCGGCGCCGCGGAGCAGCTCCTCGATGTCGTCCTTGGCGTCTTCGGCGGCCTTGCGGCCGACCTCGGGATCCGCGCCGGCGCCGAGTCCTCGGGTGGAATCGCGCCCGACGTCGAGTTTGACGTCGGCATCGCTCATCAACAACGCCTGCGCGTCGGTGTTGATCGCAATGAACTCGACGCCCTTGAGACCCTGTTCGATCATCCGGTTGACGGCGTTGACGCCGCCGCCGCCGATGCCGACCACCTTGATCACAGCGAGGTAGTTATGCGGGGGGGTCATCATCGCCCTTCCTGCTTGGGTTTCATGTCCTGAGCGGAACCCTCGACCGTGTCCCTAAACCCTCAACCTCAACCATAGGCTTAGAGTTATGTCAAGTTGTTCCGCGCATCCAGAACGGTAGGGCCGGCCACCGCGGTTGCCGGGCAGGCGCGCCGAGACGACACGACAAAAATCTGGCGTGTGATCAGCGCGACTACTTGACCGTCGGCAGATCGGGACTGGACACGTCGTAGACCTGGCCCGGCTGGGTCAACAGCGCGGCCAGCTTGAGCGCCTTCTCCTCGGTGCGGTCGGTGGTTCCCCACACCACGGTGCGGCCGTCGACCAGCGTCAGCGTGATCGCGGCGACCGACGGCGCCGAGACCCGGCCGACCTGGCTGGCCACATCGGGCCGCAGCGACGTCATGACCTGAAGCGCAGCCTGGGTCGCCGGGTCGCTCGGTCCCGGGTTCTCGGTGTCCAGATACGGAATTCCCGGCGGCGGCGGAGCGGTGGCGAAGTCGACCCCGTCCCGGTCGAACAGGTGCACGCCGTCCGGATAGTCCTTGAGCACCACCGGCACCCGCTCGATGACCGTGATCCGCAGGGTCGACGGGTACTGGCGCTGCACCCGCGCAGAGGCGATGCGCCGGATTCCGGCCACGCGTTCGGCGACGCCGTCGGTGTTCACCTGCAGCAGCGGCGTTCCCGGCGCCACGGCCGCGGCGGCGACGACCTCCTCCTGGGTCACCGCGCCCACGCCGGTGACCACGATGCTGCGCGCCGACATGATCGGGGTGAAGTACAGCAGCAGGCCCAGCGCCACGACGAGGACGGCGGTCAGCGCGGTCCACATGAGCACCTTCAGCCCCCGCACCGTCCCGCGCCCGAGGGTCCTGGTCTGCGGTTGCTGCTTGCCCAGAGCCCGGCGCTTGGCCTCTCGGCGGGCCGCTTCGATCGCGGTCGCCCTGGCCTGCGCCGCGCGGCGCTCCTCGCGCTCGCGCCTGGCGCGCCGCCGCGGGCCCTCGAAATCCTCCTCGGGCGCCTGCGTTTCGGGCGCCGGCGTTTCGGGCGCCGCCGCTTCGGCGGCGGGCGTTTCGGCGGCCGGCGTCCCGGTGACCGGTGTTTCGGTGGCCGCGTCGTCGGTCGGGTCGGTCACGCCCTGGCCTCCACCTCGGCCAAGATCTCCCTGCCGAGCAGCGTGACGTCACCGGCGCCCATCGTGACCACCACGTCGCCGGGCGCGACAGACGCGGCCACCCGCGCCGCCACCGCCGAGAAATCGGGAAGGTAGGTCACCGGCGCGGACACCGCGTCGGCGACGGTGGCGCCGCTGACACCGGCAAGGGGTTGCTCGCGCGCGGCGTAGACGTCGAGCACGAAAACCTCGTCGGCAGCGCTCAGCGCTGCACCGAACTCGGACGCGAAAGTTTCGGTGCGCGAATACAAATGGGGCTGGAACACCACGATTGCACGACCACTGCCTGCCTGGTCGACGACGGCACGCAACGCGGTGAGCGTGGCGCGCACCTCGGTCGGGTGGTGGGCGTAATCGTCAAAGACACGGACACCGTTGGCGCTCCCCACCAGCTCGAAGCGCCTGCGCACGCCCTCGAATCCGGCGAGCCCGTCGAGTACGGATTCGAGGTCGGCGCCGGCCTCCCTCGCGGCCAGCAGCGCGCCGAGCGCGTTGAGCGCCATGTGCCTGCCGGGCACCGACAACCTCATCGTCAACGGGCGGGCCTCGGTACGCAGGGCGATGCTGGCCACCGCGCCGGTGCCCTGCTGGGTCCACTCCAGCAGCGTGGCGTCGAGCGCACCTGTTCCGGTGCTGCCGTAGCGCAGCACCCGCAGTCCCGACCCCGACAGCCGCTCGGCCAATGCCCGGGCACCCGGGTCATCGACACAGACCACCAGGGCGCCACCGGGGTCGATGCGACCGGCGAATCGGTCGAACACCTCGGTGTAGGCCTCGACGCTGCCGAAGAAATCGAGGTGGTCGGCCTCGATGTTGGTGACGACCACGATGTCCGGGCGGTATTCGAGCAGGGAGCCGTCGCTCTCGTCGGCCTCGGCGACGAAGCTCGAACCGCTGCCGTGGTGTGCGTTGGTGCCCGCCTCTCCGAGGTCACCGCCGACGGCGAACGACGGGTCGAAACCGCTGTGCTGCAACGCCACGATGAGCATGGACGTGGTGGTCGTCTTGCCGTGTGTGCCGGTCACCATCAACGTGGTGTGGCCCGCCATCAGCCTGGCCAGCACGGCGGGCCGCAGCAGCACCGGAATGCCGCGCCGGCGCGCCTCGACGAGCTCCGGGTTCGTCTTCGGGATCGCGGCGTGCGTGGTCACCACGGCGGTCGGCCCGCCGGCAAGCATGTCCAGCGCGGAAGGATCGTGCCCGATCCGGATCTCGGCGCCGCGGGCCCGCAACGCGATCACCCCGCGGGACTCCTTGGCGTCGGAACCCGACACCAGGCCGCCGCGGTCCAGCAGGATGCGGGCGATACCCGACATCCCCGCTCCCCCGATGCCCACCATGTGCACCCGCTGCAGCTCGGCGGGCAGGTCGGTGCGGTGGCCGGGCACGGTCACCGCCGCGTCCTCAGGTCACGGGCGCGGCGCGCCACCTCGAGGGCCACCTCGGCGACCCGACGCGCCGCGTCCGGATGCCCGGCCAGGGCCGCGGCGGCGGTCATCGCGGCCAGTGTGTCCGCGTTGTTGAGCAGGCCCGGCACCGTTTCGGCCACGAATTCCGGTGTGAGCGAACGATCCTCGACCAGGATGCCGCCGCCGGCCTCGACCACGGGCAGTGCGTTGAGCCGCTGTTCACCGTTGCCGATCGGCAGCGGGACGTAGACCGCAGGCAGACCGACCGCGCTGACCTCGGCGACGGTCATCGCACCGGATCGGCACACCGCGAGGTCGGCGGCGGCGTAGGCCAGGTCCATCCGCTCCAGATAGGGCACCGCGACATACGGCGGGTCGCCGGGCCGCGGGGCGGGCAGATCCAAGGTGTTCTTCGGCCCGTGCGCATGCAACACCGAGATACCTTGCTCGGCAAGCTTTTCCGCGGCGCCCGCGACGGCCCGGTTGAGGGACTGCGCACCCTGGGATCCGCCGAACACCAGCAGCACCCTGGCGTCGTCGGCGAAGCCGAAATGTGCGCGCGCCTCTGCGCGCAGCGCCATCCGGTCCAGCGACGTGATCGCCTCCCGCACCGGCACTCCCACCACCTCGACGTGGGGCAGGCCGGGGTCGGGCACCGCCGAGAGCACCCGCTGCGCCGAGCGGGCGCCGACCTTGTTGGCCCAGCCGGCGCTGGCGTTGGCCTCGTGCACCACCACCGGCACCCGCCGGTGTGTACGGAGGCTGCGCGCGGCCAGGTAGGCGGGGACCGCGACGTATCCACCGAATCCGACGACGACGTCGGCGGACACCTCGTCGAGAATCCTGCGAGTCTGCCGCACTGCGCGGAGGACCCGCATCGGCAGCCGGAACAGATCGGCGGAGAGTTTGCGCGGCAACGGCACCGGAGTGATCAACTCGAGGTGATACCCCCGCTGCGGCACCAACCTGGTCTCCAGCCCCCGCTCGGTCCCGAGCGCGGTGATCCGCACGTCCGGGTCGAGCGCGGTCAGCGCATCCGCAACCGCCATCGCGGGTTCGATGTGGCCCGCCGTGCCACCGCCGGCAAGAACGACAGAGATCCCCCGGTCGCTGCGCTCCTGCCCCGCCGGGACCGAAATCCGCGTCACCCGTAACGCTGACCTTCCAATGTGCGGGCCCGTCGGCCCTGGTTTCGCCGGGTATCACCGTAGCCGCCGGAGGACCGGCCAGACCGCACCGGGTGCCCGGCGGCAGCGCGCCCGGACCGCCGCTGCGGGCGTTCGGCGGCCTTCGGCGCGGGGGTGCGCGGGCGTTTGCGGAGCCGGTCGCGCAGCGCCTCGGTGCGGGTCGGCACGTACGGTGCGGGCAACGGGAGCCGAAGCAGCCGGTTGACCCGGTCGTCGCGGCCGGCACGTAGCGCCGCGACAGCCTCCGGCTCGTGCCGCGCGGCGTTGGCCATGATGCCGATCATCAGCAGCGTGGTGGCCGTCGAGGTGCCGCCGGCGGAGATCAGCGGCAGCTGCAGGCCGGTGACGGGCAGCAGACCCACCACGTAGCCGACGTTGATGAAGACCTGAGACAGGATCCACAGCGTGGCGGTGGCGGTGAGCAGCCGCAGGAACGGGTCGGCGGAGCGGCGCGCGATGCGCATGCCGGTGTAGGCGAACAACCCGAACAGCAACAGCAGACCGACGGCGCCGACGAACCCGAGCTCTTCACCGATGATCGCGAAGATGAAGTCGTTGTGGGCGTTGGGCAGATAGTTCCACTTCGCGGTGCCCTGCCCGAGGCCGTCGCCGAAGACCCCGCCGTTCGCGAGCGCGAACCGGGCCTGGCGGGCCTGATAGCCGGAGCCCTGGGCATCGGCGGCGGGATCGAGCCACGACTGCACGCGCGCGGAGCGGTAGCCCGCCGACATCGCGAGCACCGCGCCGGAGATCAGCACCGCACCCAGCGAGCTCAGGAACACCCGCAGCGGCAGTCCGGCGTACCACAGCAGGCCGAGCAGGATCACGCCCATCGACAGCGTCTGGCCGAGGTCGGGCTGCGAGACGATCAGCCCGAGCGCGATCACGGCCGCGGGCACCAGCGGCACGAGCATCTCGCGCAGCGACGCATGTTCCATGCGCCGCGCCGCCAGTAGGTGAGCGCCCCAGATCGCGAACGCGATCTTGGCCAGCTCCGACGGCTGCATGGAGAACCCGGCCACCACGAACCAGCCGCGAGAACCGTTGGCCACCTTGCCGATTCCCGGGATCAGCACGAGGATCAGCAGCACGACGGAAAAGGCGAAACCGGCGAAGGCGAACCGGCGCATCACCGCGACCGGCATCCGCAGCGCGACGTAGAACGCGAGCAGCCCGATCGCCGTCCACAGCACCTGCTTGCCGAACACCGCCCAGGGCGAGCCCTCGAAATCGTAGGAGTACACGCCGGACGCGGACAGCACCATGGTCAGGCCCATGGTGATGAGCAGCGCGGTCACGGCGACGATGAGATGGAACGACGTCATCGGCCGCCCCAGCCAGGCGCCGACCCGGGTGCGCGGCAGGTGCAGTCCATCGGATGCGGCTTTGCCGCCGGTGACCGCCTGGGGGTCGGCAGCCGGATTCGCGCGACGGTTGCGCAGCCGGCTCAGGATGCTGCTCACGAGCCTCCGCCTGCTACCTGATGGCGGCGCGCACCGCCGCAGCGAATGCGTCGCCGCGGTGGCCGTAGCCGGTGAACTGGTCGAATGACGCGCCCGCCGGGGCCAGCAGCACGGTGTCCCCGGACGTGGCCAGGCCCCGCGCGGCGTCGACGGCGGCGGTCATCACCGCGTCGGCCAGCGTCCGATCCCCCGTCTGGATCACTCGAGTCACACGAGTAACACCTGACTCATCTTTCTCAAGCACCACAGAATCCTCCCCCGTCACAAGCTCTACGACGGGGACATCCGGTGCGTGTCGCGATAACGCGTTGCCGACGATCGCGCGGTCGCGACCGATGAGCACGACGCCGACCAGGCGGTCCTTCGTCGCCTCGACCATCTCGTCGACCGAGGCACCCTTGAGCAGTCCCCCGGCCACCCAGACCACCCGCGGAAACGCGGAGACCGAGGCCTGCGCGGCGTGCGGGTTGGTGGCCTTGGAGTCGTCGACGTAGGTGATGCCGTCGGCGACCGCGACGACCTCCGCGCGGTGCCTGCCCACGTGGAACGTTGCCAGCGCCTCGGCGATCGCCGCGGCCGGCACGTCGACCGCGCGGGCCAGCGCGGCCGCCGCCAGCGCATCGAGCACACCGACGGGACCCGCGACCGGGATGGTGTCGGCGTCGGCGAGCGCCAGGTCGCGGCCGAACGCGTTGTCGATCAGCACGCCGTCGCGCACCCCGAACTCGCCCGGCCCGGGATCGCCCAGCCGGAAACCGACCTTCACCGGCGCCGGTGCGTCGGCCAGCAACCCCGCGGCGATCGCGTCGTCCAGGCCACCGACGGCCACCCGCCCGGTCAACGCCCTGGCCTTGTCGCCGGCGTAGGCCGCCATCGAGCCGTGCCAGTCCAGGTGGTCCTCGGCGACGTTGAGCACCGCCCCGGCTTCGGGGCGCAGCGACGGCGCCCAATGCAGCTGGAAGCTGGACAGCTCGACGGCCAGCACGTCGGCGGGCCGGTCCAGCTGCGACAGCACCGGGTCGCCGATGTTGCCGCACAGCACCGCACGCCGGCCGCCCGCTTGCAGCATCGCGTACAGCATCGACGTCGTCGTCGTCTTACCGTTGGTGCCCGTCACCACCAGCCACTGTCGGGGCGGCCCGAACCGGCCGGACCGATCGAGGTGCCAGGCCAACTCCACGTCACCCCATACCGGAATCCCGGCGGCCGCCGCGGCGACGGGGATCGGCGCAGTGGGCGGGATACCGGGGCTGACGACCACGAGGTCGAAGTCGGCGATCCGGTCGACAGCGGTTGCGGGGTCGAGCACCTCGACACGCTGCTGGGCGGACGCCGTCAGCGCGGTCGGGCTGTCGTCGGTCAGCGTCGCGCGGGCACCGAGCGGGGCGAGCGCCGCCAGCACCGCGCGACCGGTGATCCCGGCGCCGACGACCAGCACGGCCGCCCCGGGTGAGATCGGCTGCATGTCAGGCACCGACGGTGGTCAGCCACTCGCTGTAGAACAGGGCGACGCCCAGACCGCAGGCGATTGCCGTGAGCAGCCAGAACCGGATGATCACGGTCGTCTCGGCCCAGCCCACCAACTCGAAGTGGTGGTGGAACGGCGCCATCCGGAACACCCGGCGCCCGGTGGTGCGGAACGCGAGGATCTGCACCACCACCGAGGTGACCTCGGCGACGAACAGCGCGCCGAGCACGACGGCCAGCATTTCGGTGCGGCTGGTGACCGACAGACCCGCGATGATCCCGCCGAGGGCCAGCGATCCGGTGTCGCCCATGAAGATCTTGGCCGGCGCGGCGTTCCACCACAGGAATCCGATGCAGGCACCGGCGGTGGCCGCGGCGATGATCGCCAGGTCCAGTGGGTCGCGCACGTTGTAGCAGCCCACCCCGGGGCTGGTGGCGCACGCATTGCGGAACTGCCAGAACGTGATCAGCACGTAGGCGGCGCAGACCATCGCCATCGCGCCGGCGGCCAGGCCGTCGAGCCCGTCGGTGAAGTTCACCGCATTCGACCAGGCACTGACGACGACGACGCAGAACAGCACGAACACCGCAGGCGCCAGCGTCACCGTGGCGATCTCACGCACATAAGACAGCTCGGCGCTGCCCGGGGTCAGCCCGTCGACGTTGCGGAACTGCAGGGCCAGCACCCCGAACAGCACGGCGGCGACCAGGATGCCGACCGTCTTGGCGGTCTTGTTCAGACCGAGGTTGCGGGCGCGGCGGATCTTGATCAGGTCGTCGAGGAAACCGACGGCGCCCAGTGCCGTGGCCAGCCCGAGCACCAGCAGACCCGACGCCGACGGGCCCTTGCCGTCGATCACCACGCCGACCAGGTGGGTGCCGAAGTAGCTGGCCCAGATACCTGCAACGATCGCGACGCCGCCCATCGACGGGGTGCCGCGCTTCTTGTGGTGGCTCGGCGGGCCGTCCTCGCGGATCTCGTGGCCGAATCCCTGCCGGGTGAACAGCCTGATCAGCACCGGGGTCAGGAGTATCGACACCGCCACCGCGATCGCGACGGCGATGAGTATCTGCCTCATCGGTCACCGTCGCGGGCGACGTCGGAGACACCGTCGCGGGCGACGTCGGAGACCAGAGCGTCGGCCAGCGCGCCCAGGCCCGCGGAGTTGGAGGCCTTCACCAGCACCACGTCGCCGGGCCGCAGCTCGGCGCGCAGGATCTCCAGTGCGGCGTCGGTGTCGGCGACCGGGATCGCCTCAGAGCCGAACGACCCTTCCATCACCGCCCCGTGCAGCATGGCGCTCATAGGCCTCCCGGATCCGACGACGATGAGTCGAGAGACATCTAAGCGCACCGCCAGTCGGCCGATGCGGTCGTGTTCGGTTATCGCGTCGTCGCCGAGTTCGGCCATCTCCCCCAGCACCGCCCAACTGCGACCTTTGGACGCGCCACCCCGACTCATCCATGCCAGTGCCTTCAACCCCGCGCGCATCGAGTCCGGGTTGGCGTTGTAGGCGTCGTTGATGACCGTCACGCCGTCCTCGCGCGCGGTGACCTGCATGCGGTGCCGCGACACCGGGCCCGCCGTGGCCAGGGCTGCGGCGACCTGCTCCGGGGTGGCCCCGCACTCGAGTGCGACGGCCGCCGCGCACAGCGCGTTGGACACCTGGTGGTCGCCGTGCACGGCCAGCGTGACCGGAACGTCGGCTGCGCCTGTGTGCAGCGTGAAACTGGGCCTGGCCAGCGCGTCGAGGCTGACCCCGTCGGCGCGCACGTCGCGCGCCTCGGCCCCGCGCCCGACCCGCACGACGCGGGCCGCGGTCTTGTCGGCCATCGCGGCGACGGCGGGGTCGTCGGCGTTCAGGATCACCACGCCGGATTCCGGAACTGCTTGCGGCAGTTCTGATTTCGTAGCCGCGATGACCTCACGGGAGCCGAATTCCCCGAGGTGGGCGGTGCCCACGTTGAGGACGACCGCGATCGACGGCACAGCAATGCGGGCCAGCGCGGCGATGTTGCCGGGGTGGCGGGCCGACATCTCCAGCACCAGGTAATCGGTGGACCGGGTGGCCCGCAGCACCGTCCACGGGTGGCCCAGCTCGTTGTTGAACGAGCCCGGCGGTGCGACCACCTCCCCGAGGGGCGCGAGCACCGCGGCGATCAGGTCCTTGGTCGACGTCTTGCCCGACGAGCCGGTGATGCCGATGATCGTCAACCCGCCGGCGACGAGCTCGGCGGCGACCGCGGACGCCAGCCGCGCGAGCGCCGCGAGCACCGCTGCGCCCGAGCCGTCGACGTCGTGTTCGAGCACACCGGCCGTGCCGGGCGCAGCGGGGTCCGGCCGCACCGGGTCGACGACGACCGCAGGCACGCCGACGGGGCGGGCCGCCAGCACCCCGACGGCACCCGCCGCCACCGCCGTGGCCGCGAAGTCGTGGCCGTCGGAGCGGGCACCGGGCAACGCCAGGAAGAGGCCACCGGGCGTCACCGCCCGTGAGTCGAACTCGACGGTGCCCGTCACCACGGTGCGGGCCGCATCCTCGTCGGACACGTCGGCCAGGCGGCCGCCGACGATCTCGGCGATCCGGGCCAGCGACATTGCGATCATCCGCCGGCCCCCCGGGCGCCTCGCGCCTCGAGCGCGGCGGCGAGCTCGTCACGGTCGTCGAACGGCCGGGTCTGCCCGCCGCTGGTCTGTCCGGCCTCGTGCCCCTTGCCTGCGATCAGCACGATGTCGCCGGCCCGGGCCCACCCCGCCGCGTGGCCGATCGCGGCCCGCCGGTCACCGATCTCGACGACCTCGGCACGCGCGCCGGCCGCGCCGGCCAGGATCGCGGCACGGATGACGGCGGGATCCTCGTCGCGCGGATTGTCGTCCGTGACCACCACGAGATCGGCCAGCTCGGCGGCCACCCGCCCCATCGGCTCACGTTTGCCCTGGTCGCGGTTGCCGCCGGCACCGAACACCACCGCAAGCCGGCCGGTGCACTGCTCGCGCAGCGTCTGCAGCACCGCACGCAGCGCGCCCGGCTTGTGCGCATAGTCGACCAGCGCCAGGAACGGCTGGCCGCGGTCCACCGACTCAAGCCGGCCGGGCACCGTCGCATCCCGCACCCCGGGCGCGGCCTGCTCCGGCGACACCCCGACCGCGTCGAGAAGCGCGATGGCCAGCAGGCAGTTGGCCACGTTGTAGCCGCCGGGCAGCCCGATCTCCAGGCCGTGATGGACCCCCGCCGGATCGACCGCGACGAAGTCCTGCGCGCCGCCGCCGGCGGACCGGACGTGCTCGGCCCGCCAATCGGCGGGACCGGTGGTGCTCACGGTGACGGGCCGCCGGGCGCGGGCGGCCATGGCCCGGCCCCATTCGTCGTCGACGCAGATCACCGACCGCGCGGCGTGTGTCGCGCAGGCCGGATCGAAGAGCCGCGCCTTGGCATCGAAGTAATCCTCCATCGTCGGATGGAAGTCCAGATGGTCGCGCGACAGGTTGGTGAACCCGCCGACCGCGAAAGACACCCCGTCCACCCGGCCGAGAGTCAGCGCGTGGCTGGACACCTCCATCACCACGGTGTCCACGCCCTGCTCGAGCATTGTGGCCAGCAGGGCCTGCAGTTCCGGGGCCTCCGGCGTCGTCAGCCCGCCGGGCTGCTGCCGGCCGTCGATCCGCACACCGACAGTGCCGATCAGGCCGGCGACCCGGCCCGCCGCCCGCAGGCCCGCCTCGACCAGGTAGGTGGTGGTGGTCTTGCCCGATGTCCCGGTCACACCGATGACCCGCAGATGCTGCGAGGGCCTGCCGTACACCGCCGAGGCGAGCTCGCCGAGTACCGCCCTCGGGTCGGGGTGAACGAGGACCGGCACGTCGGGGGCACCGCGGGAGGCGATCTCGGCCTCGCCGGCCGCGTCGGTGAGCACGGCGACCGCTCCCCGGCCCACCGCTTCGGCGGCATACCGGCCGCCGTGGGCGCGGGAACCGGGCAGCGCGGCGAACAGGTCGCCGGGCTGCGCGTCCTGGCCGCGCAGCGTCACGCCGGTGACCTGTACGTCAGGCGCCCCACCGCCGCCGGCGGCGACCGCAGCGACCAGATCGGCCAGCACGCCGAGGGCAGCTCCGACGGGATGGCTTGGGCGCAGGTTCATGGCGATGACACATTACCGATCTCGCCGGGCTGCTTTCGCATTCGTGGCGGCAGATGCCCGATGTCAGCCCGCCTGAAGGGTGAGCGGTGCACCCGGATCCGGGGACAGCGGAACGTTCTCCCGTCGCAGCAGCCACGACGCGATATTGTGGAACAGCGGTGCGGCCGAGGACCCCGGTGACCCGTCGGCGGCGCGATGCGGCGCGTCCAGCATCACTCCGATCACGTAGCGCGGTTCGTCCGCCGGGGCCATGCCCGCGAAGGTGATCCAGTAGACGTCGTCGTAGTAGCAGCCGCAGCCCGGGTTGATCTGCTGGGCGGTGCCGGTCTTGCCTGCGATCTGGTAGCCCTCGACGGCGGCCTGCGGGCCGGTGCCCTGCTGGATTCCGCGTGGATCTCGCTGCACCACCGACCGGAACATATTGCGTACGGTTCGTGCGGTCTGAGCCGAGACCACGCGGACACCTTCCGGCCGCGGCTCCTCGGTTCGGGTGCCGTCGGGTGCGAGGACGTCCTTGATGATGCGTGGCGGGACCCGCACGCCGTCGTTGGCGATGGTCTGGTAGATCCCGGTCATCTGCAGCAACGTCATCGAAAGACCTTGCCCGATAGGAAGATTGGAGAAGGTGCTGCCCGACCACTGGTCGATCGGCGGCACCAGCCCGGAACTCTCGCCGGGCAGTCCTACGCCGGTGCGCTGGCCCAGGCCGAACATCTTCAGCATCTCGGCGTAGCGCTCCGGGCCGAGACGCTGCGCGAGCATCAGCGTGCCCACGTTGGACGACTTCCCGAACACTCCGGTGGTGGTGTACGGCATCACGCCGTGGTTCCAGGCGTCGCGGACGGTGACCCCGCCCATGTTGATCGAGCCCGGGACCTGCAGCACCTCGTCAGGGGTGGTCAGGTTGTTCTCGATCACCGCTGCAGCGGTGATCATCTTGTTCACCGAGCCCGGCTCGAAGGGCGAGGACACCGGCAGGTTGCCCAGTTGCCGATTCTCCTGGCGGCTGAGGTCCTGCGCCGGGTTGAAGGTGTTGTCGTTCGACATCGCCAGCACCTCACCGGTTTTGGCGTCGAGCACCACAGCGGAGGCGTTCTTGGCGCCGGAGGCGTCCTTGGCCATCTGGACCTGCTGCTGCACGTAGAACTGGATGTCGTCGTCGATCGTCAGCGTGACCGTCGAGCCGTTGACCGCGTCGTGGCGGTTGCGGTAGCTGCCCGGGATCACGACCCCGTCGGAACCCCGGTCGTAGGTAACCGAGCCGTCGGTGCCGGCCAGCACGGAGTCCATCGAATCCTCAAGCCCCAGAAGACCGTGACCGTCCCAGTCGATACCCCCGACGATGTTGGCGGCCAGCACGCCGCCGGGGTACTGGCGCAGGTCCTGGCGCTCGGCGCCGACCTCGGGGAATTTCGTGGTGATCGCCTCGGCGATCGCGGGGTCGACGGCGCGGGCGAGGTAGACGAACGTCTCGTTGCTGCGCAGCTTCTTCAACACCGTCGCGGTGTCCGGTTTGTTGTCCAGCCGCGAGGAGATTTCGGCAGCGATCTCGCGCAGCCGGGCATCGGGGTCGGGTGCCGCCAAAGACTCCGAAGACTCGACCTCGCTGTTCTTCGCGAAGGCCTCCTCCAACTGCTTGCGCACCTTGACCGGCTGGAACGTCAGCGCCCTGGCCTCGATCGTGAAGGCCAGCTTGTCGCCGTTGCGGTCGACGATCGCACCACGCAGCGCCGGGTCGATGTCGGTGACCTTGAGCTGGCCTGCGGCCTCGGCGCGCAGCCCTTCGGCACGCGGCACCTGCAGCGTGAACAACTGCGCCGCGGCCACCACCAGCAACAGAAAGATCACCGCGTTGCCTGCGCGGTGACGGAAGACGAACGACGCACTGCGCAGCCCGTTCTGGGGCGCGGCCTGCCGGGTGCGTCGGGCCCTGGCGGAGCGTTCCTGGTTCGGCGCTTTGGCAAGCGCCTTGCCGGGGGTGGCCGGCGCGGCTGCGCGGGCCCGTCGCTTGTCGCGGCTCACGCCGGCGCCCCGGGTGCGGGCGCCGGCGGCAGCTGCGACGTCCCGGCATCCAGCGGCGCGGCGGGCACAGGCGCGGGGCCAGGCACAGGCACAGGCACAGGCACGGACCCGGGCACAGGCACAGGCCCGGGCGCCGGCAGCTGACCCGAAACCGCGTGCGGCACCTCTACATTCGGGACAGCAACGTTCGGGACGGCTCCGGGAACGGCCAGGGGCAGCGCGGGCGCCGTGCCGGGGATCGCCTGCGGGGCGGTGACCGACGGGAGCCGGACCGGCACCTCGAGGGGTTCGACGACGCGGGGGGCGGGCGGCGCGGGCGGGGCCGGTTCGGGCAGCGGCGCGTTCAGCGGCGGCGGCGGAACCCCTTCGGCCGGCTTGGGTGTTCCGACGACGACCCAGTTCCCGGACGGGTCCTGCACCAGGTGCGCGGTGTCCCGCGACGGGATCATGCCCAGGTTGCGGGCGGCCTCGGCGAGTGCCGGCGCGGCCTGGGCCTCGAGCACGTCACGTTCCAGCCCCTCCTTCTGCTGCAGCAGAGCCTGATTGAGCTGGCGAGCCGCACCGAGCTGGTAGGAACGTTCGGCGGCGTCGGTGGACAGCCACAGGGTCACACCCAACCCCAGCCCGAGTGCTCCGATGACCAGCACCACGAACGGCACCCTTGCGATCAGGCGACGTGGATCGAGCTCGATCGACGCCAACCGGACCAGGATCCGCTGGCGGAGTGGTGGGCGAACAACCTTGGGCGCCTTGGCCTTGCGCGCCTTGGCACGGGCCTTGGCCTGGCTTGTGCTCTTGGGCCGCGCCGGCACGTCCTTGGGCCGCGCGATCGGGGTGGTGCGCGGCGCCGAGCGCTGCGGGCGCGCGTCCCGTGTCTGCTGACGACCGCGTGGCGGCGCGTCGACCGGGGTGCGCTTGGTCTCGCGCACCGGCCGGCGCTTGGCCGCGCGGGGCGACTTCTTCGCCGAGGTGCGGGCCCGGCCCGGTTCCCCCGTCGCGGTCTTGCGCATCGGCTTCTGTGCCTTCATCGCTACTGTCCCCCAACTTTCTCCAGTGCGCGCAACCGGACCGGGGCGCTTCTCGGATTGCGTTCGATCTCCTCGGCATCGGCGCGTTCGGCACCTCGTGTCAGCGCCACGAACCTCGGCCCGTGTCCGGGGAGTTCCACCGGCAGACCGGGCGGCGTGCGGGACGCGGTGGCGGCGGCGAACTCGGTCTTGACGATCCGGTCCTCCAGCGACTGGTAGGCCATCACCGCGATCCGTCCGTGCGGTCGCAACACCTCGAGTGCGGCCGGAATCGCGAGCCGCAGCGACTCCAACTCGGCGTTCACCTCGATACGGAGCGCCTGGAAGGTGCGCTTAGCGGGGTGACCTCCGGTGCGGCGTGCCGGCGCCGGAATCGCCTGGTAGAGCAGCTCGACCAGTTCGCCGGTGGTCGAGAACGGCGTGTTGGCGCGGCGCCTCACGATCTGGGCGGCGATGCGGCCCGCGAACTTCTCCTCGCCGTACACGCGCAGCACGCGGGCCAGCGCCTTCTCGTCATAGGTGTTGAGGACCTGGGCCGCCGTCAGGTCGGACCCGGAGTCCATCCGCATGTCCAGCGGCGCATCGACGGAGTACGCGAACCCCCGCTCAACCCGGTCGAGCTGCATCGAGGATACCCCGAGGTCGAACAGGATAGCGTCCACTCCCGTTGCAGCACAGTTACTTTCGGCGACTGCGGCGGCGATTCCGTCGTAACGGGTGCGCACCAGAGTGACCCGGTCGCCGAACCGGGCCAGCCGGTCGCCCGCGATCTGCAGTGCGTCGGGGTCGCGGTCCAGACCGATCAGCCGCAGCGCCGGGAACTGGGTCAGGAATCGCTCGGAGTGTCCGCCGGCCCCCAGTGTGGCGTCGACCAGCGTCGCGCCGGAACCGTCGGTGGACGTCCTGGTCAGCGCGGGGGCGAGCAGCTCGACACATCGGTCGAGAAGGACCGGGATATGAGGCTCGTCATCCACCATCGCTGCACTCGGGGAGGTCGGGGCGGCCCCTGCAGTGAGGTCCCTGTCCGAGGGTGCGGACCTGACGTCGGGGAAGTACGTCAGGGCCGGTTCGGGCAGAGGCCGCACTGCACGGGCCTGCGGGCCGGTGGCCAGATCAGAGAATGTCGCCGAGTGCTTCATCGCTGGCCGCGGAGAAGTTCTCTTCGTGAAGCTCCTGGTAGTCCTGCCACGCCTGGGCGTCCCAGATCTCCAGGAACCCGATCGATCCCGTCACCACGCATTCCTTGGTCAGGTTCGCGTAGCGGCGGTGCTCGGCCGAGAGGGTGATGCGGCCTTGTGCATCCGGGTACTGCTCGTCGGTACTTGCGGCCAGGTTGCGCAGGTAAGCGCGGGCCTGGGGGTTACCGCGCTTGGCCTTGGCGGAGATCTCGGCGATCATCTCCTCGAATTCGGCCCGCGGATGGACAGCCAGGCTGTGATCTTGGCTCTTGGTGACCATCAACCCTCCTGCCAGCGCGTCGCGGAACTTGGCGGGCAACGTCAGTCGCCCTTTGTCGTCGAGCTTTGGCGTGTAGGTGCCGAAGAACATCTCGCCACCTCGCAGACCTCACTCAAGCCTTGCCCTCAACGGAACCCCGGTCGCTCCGTTGTCCGCCACTTTACCCCACAATCCCCCACTTTGCTCCAAATGTCGGGCCGAGTTTTGCCCCACCGGCGCGCTTTCAGGGCCATCTTCCGGGCAGTCAGATCCCCGGACCGCCCGCAGCCCGCATATCGACATGGAAAAACCCCAGCTCAATGCCTTGTTCTGGGCGGCGGGGCCGGGGTGGGGCGTTGTGGGGCAAAAAAACGAGGGGCAGCCCTATGGGCTGCCCCTCGTCAGGTCTTCGGACTAGTCGTCGAAGCGCCGGCGGAACCGGTCCTCCATCCGACTGGTGAATGAACCACCGCCGCCCTTGGCACGCTTCTGACGTGCAGCGGGCCCACCGGCACCGGTCGCACGGTCCACCTTGGCCACCCGCGGACCGGTGATCGCGAAGACGACGCCGCCGAACATCACGATGAAGCCGATCACCGACAGAACCGGCAGGCTGCCGATCCAGGTCGCCTTGAACGCCACACCGGACACGAGCATCGCCAACCCGAGCACGAAGAGCGCTGCACCCTGCAGTCGGCGCCGTGTCGAGGGGGCGCGCAGGGTTCCACCACGGACGCTGGACGCGAACTTGGGGTCCTCGGCATAGAGCGCGCTCTCGATCTGGTCGAGCATGCGCTGCTCATGATCGGAGAGTGGCATTCGTCCCTCCCTCTTGCCGTGGGGGCGTCGCAGTCGTTCAAGATCACGGGTGCCCGCGTATGTACGGGCACTTAACAGTAATGATACGAGCTCAATCTGAGCCGTACCACCTAGTTCGATGCCCGATTCTATGACGTACACCGCCTTCGACAGCTGATGCCCTCGCCCGTCCGATGCCCGGGTGGCGCTGGGCCCGATAATGGGTGTCGGCCACACGACACCTTCGGGGAGGGGTAGACACTTGGCGGCACGTCTGATCGATCTGTCGCCGGGCGATATGCAACAGCGCCTCAGGGAAGCGTTGGCGGTGTATGTCGACGCCATGCACTACCCCCGCGGCACCGAGGATCAGCGCGCGTCGATGTGGCTCGAACACATCCGCAGGCGCGGCTGGAAGGCCGTCGCCGCGATCGACGTACCCGACGTCCCCGACCCGCAGGCACTCCCCTCGTCCGCGCCGCTGCTCGGCATCGCGTACGGCTACTGCGGGTCCCCCGATCAGTGGTGGCAGCAGCAGGTCGTGTCCGGACTGAAACGCAGCGGCGTCGACGGGGCGCGCATCACCGAGCTGATGACCAGCTATTTCGAGCTCACCGAGCTGCACATCCACCCCCAGGCGCAGGGCCGCGGCCTCGGCGAGGCGCTGATCCGGCGCCTCCTGGACGGCCGCTCCGAACAGTACGTCCTGCTGTCCACCCCCGAGATCAACGGCGAGGGCAACCGCGCCTGGCGGCTCTACCGCCGGCTCGGCTTCACCGACGTGATCCGCGGCTATCACTTCGCCGGTGATCCCCGGGCGTTCGCCATCCTGGGCCGCCCGCTACCTCTGTGATCTGAAGAGGAGATCTGCAACCGATCTGGCACGATGACCAGGTGCTGAACCGTCACCGCGCCCGCAGACGCCTCTTCGCGCTGGTGTTGTTGCTGTTGGTCGTGGCGCCCTCACTCATCGGCTGTGTCCGGATACGGGCCTCGATCACCGTGTCGCCCGACGACCGGGTGTCGGGGCAGATCGTCGCGGCGGCCATTCCGCGCGACGACAACGACAAGGGCCCCCAGCTGCTCAACAACCTGCCGTTCGCGCAGAAGGTGGCCGTATCCGACTACAGCCGCGACGACTACGTCGGATCGCAAGCGGTGTTCTCCGATCTCACCTTCGCCGAACTGCCCCAGCTGGCCAGCATGAACCGGGACGCCGCCGGGGTGGACATCTCGCTGCGCCGCGCCGGCGACCTGGTGATCCTCGAAGGGCGGGCCGACCTGACCTCGCTCAGCGATCCGGAAGCCGACGTGTCACTGTCGGTCGCCTTCCCCGGCGAGGTGACCTCCACCAACGGTGAGCAGATCTCGTCCTCGGTCGTCGAGTGGAAGCTGCGGCCCGGCGTGGTCAGCACGATGAACGCCCAGGCCCGCTACACCGACCCCAGCGCGCGGTCGTTCACCGGAGCCGCGATCTGGCTCGGGATGGCGTCGCTCGTGGTCGCGGGCATAATCGGCTGGCTGGCCTACTCCAACCGGGACCGATCCCCGCGCCCCGGCGAAACACAGGAACCGACGCGGTAGGGCTTACCGCCCCCTTCTGGGCGGCAGGCTCTACGCTGAGCACCCGGGGGCGTGTGCGAAGACGAGAAAGGGGCGCGCGCTGAGCGTGGATGCATCGGCACCGTCAGCCGTCGAGCTGGCAGCGGCCGTCACCGAACAGCTTCGCGACTACCTGCGTGCTCGCCGCCGAGATGCGGCATACATCGGCGCGGGCTATGCGGTGTTGACCGAGGCCGTCGAAGAGTTCGTGCTGCGCGGCGGGAAACGACTTCGCCCCGCGTTCGCGTACTGGGGCTGGCGCGCCGTCGCCGGCACAGAACCCGGACCGGAGGCGCTGCGGTTGTTCTCCGCACTCGAGCTTCTGCACGCGTGCGCACTCGTTCACGACGACGTCATCGACGCCTCGGCCACCCGGCGCGGCCTGCCGACCGTGCACCGGATCTTCGCCGAACGGCACCGCAGCAACAACTGGCTCGGCTCGTCGGAACAGTTCGGCCTGTCGGCGGCGATTCTGCTCGGCGACGTCGCGCTGGTGTGGGCCGACGACATCGTCGCGAGCGCCGAGATCGGCGTCGAAGCACACCGGCGGGTTCAGCGGGTGTGGGCGGCGATCCGGACCGAGGTTCTCGGCGGGCAGTACCTGGACATCGTCAACGAGGCCACCGGCGCAGAGACCGTGGCGTCGGCACTGACCGTCAACATCTACAAGACCGCGTCCTACACGATCTCCCGTCCGCTGCAGCTGGGCGCCGCGGCCGCTGCCGACTGCCCCGAAGTGCTCTCGGCGTTCCACGAACTGGGAACCAGCCTCGGGGTGGCGTTCCAGCTGCGCGACGACGTCCTCGGAGTGTTCGGCGACCCGGCCGTCACCGGCAAGCCGTCCGGCGACGACCTGCGCTCCGGCAAGCGCACGGTGCTGCTCGCCGAGGCCGTCGAGCTCGCCGAGAAGCACGATCAGATCGCGGCCAAACTACTGCGCACGTCCATCGGCACCGACCTGACCGACGCCCAGGTCAAGGAGGTGTGCCTGGTGATCGAGTCGGTCGGGGCGCTGGCGGCCGTCGAGAGCCGGATCGACACCCTGACCCGGCGCGCGCTGGACATCCTCAACTCCGCGCCCATCGACGTACAGGCCAAGGCCGGGCTGGCCGAGCTCGCCAGGATGGCCGCGAACCGGTCCGCCTAGGAGCATGACGACCCCCGCCCCGCCTCAGGCTCCGAGAACCGACCTGTCGGATCATCTGCGACGCCTCAGAGAATTCACCCTGTCCCCGCAGGCCCGGCCCGCGCTCGTCGGTGCGCTCGGCGCCACGCTGATCACCGCAGGTGGCCTCGGCGCGGGCAGCACCCGGCTACACGACCCGGTGCTCGAATCGATGCACCTGTCCTGGTTGCGGTTCGGGCACGGGCTGGTGGTGTCCTCGCTGCTGCTGTGGGGCGGTGTGGCGCTCATGCTGATGGCGTGGCTGTGGCTGGGCCGTCGGGTCGTCGACCGCACCGCCACCGAGTACACGATGATCGCCACCACAGGATTCTGGTTGGCGCCCTTGTTGCTGAGTGTTCCGGTGTTCAGCCGCGACACCTATTCCTACCTGGCACAGGGGGCGTTGCTGCGCGACGGATTCGACCCCTACGTGGTGGGCCCGGTCGAGAATCCGAACTCGTTGCTCGACGACGTCAGCCCGATCTGGACCACGACGACCGCCCCCTACGGTCCCGCGTTCATCCTGGTCGCCAAGTTCGTCACGATCCTGGTCGGCAACGACGTCGTCGCCGGCACCATGCTGCTGCGCCTCTGCATGCTGCCCGGGCTGGCGCTGCTGATCTGGGCGGTGCCGCGGGTGGCCCGCCACGTCGGGGCCAGCGGCGTGGCCGCACTGTGGATCGGCGTGCTCAACCCGCTGGTGATCGTCCATCTGATGGGTGGCGTCCACAACGAGATGCTGATGGTCGGGCTGATGATGGCGGGCATCGCGCTGTGCCTTTCGGGCCGCAACGTCTGGGGTATCACGTTGATCGCGGTCGCTGTGGCGGTGAAAGCCACCGCGGGACTGGCGCTTCCGTTCATGGTCTGGGTGTGGGCACGCAGACTGCGTGACCGCCGCGGCTTGGCACCGGTGAAGGCGTTCGCCGCGGCCACCGCGGCATCGCTGGTGATCTTCGTCGCGGTTTTCTCGGTGCTGTCACTGGCGGCCGGTGTCGGACTGGGCTGGTTGAACGCGCTGGCCGCCGGAAACGTCAAGATCATCAACTGGCTGACGGTGCCCACCGCGCTGGCGAACCTGATCAACGCCGTGGGCGGCCTGGTCTTCCCGGTGAACTTCTACGCCGTGATCGACGTGACGCGCATCGTCGGTCTGGCGATCATCGCGATCTCGGCGCCGGTGCTGTGGTGGCGCCTTCGCCACACCGACCGGGAAGCGTTGATGGGCATCGCACTGGTGATGGCCGTGGTGGTGCTGTTCGTACCGGCGGCCCTGCCGTGGTACTACACCTGGCCGCTGGCGGTCGTCGCCGCACTGGCGACCTCCCGCCGGTCGATGGCGCTGATCGCCGGCTTCTCGACGTGGATCACCGTGATCTGGCGGCCCGACGGAGCCCACGGCATGTACTCGTGGGGGCACGTGCTGCTCTCGCTCTCGTGTGCCGCAGCCGCGTGGTACTGGCTGTACAAGGCTCCGGAGGGGACCGCCGAAGCGGTCAGTACGCCATCGCCTGCGCGCGACGAACCACCTCACGAGCCTGATGCGAGTGCAACGCATCGACCGGGCGGGCGTTAGCCTGCCCTTCGGTCGAGCCGTCGCGGCGGATCGTCAGCGACGCGTCGGGGGTGAAAAGCCACCGCACGATCTCGGTTTCGGTGTACCCACCGTCGCGCAGCACCACCAGCAGGCCGGACAGGCTCTTGACCACATGCCCACTGTCGTCGAAGAAGACTTTCGGCACCACGATGGTTCCCCCGCGCCGCACCGCGACCAAATGTCCCTCCCGCAGTTGCTGGTGAACCTTGGTCACGGGCATGCCCAACAGTCGTGCCACCGTGGGCAGGTCGTACACGGCCTCGTCGGATTCCAGGACATCCTCGGAAGTCGGAATGCTGCTCATCGCAGAGAGTCTAGGGCTCGGCTGCACAGCTGTCGCGGTCCCGACTCGTACCATGAATCCGATGGAGACCTACCAGCGATCCAGCCCACTGACCGGGGCCGTGCTGGACGGTCGCTACCGGGTGGACTCGTTGATCGCCACCGGCGGCATGTCTGCGGTGTACCGCGGCCTCGACCAGAGGCTCGATCGCCCGGTTGCGTTGAAGATCATGGACTCCCGGTACGCGGGAGACCAGGATTTCCTCACCCGGTTCCAGCGTGAGGCCCGCGCCGTGGCACGGCTGAAGGATCCCGGGCTGGTTGCGGTGTACGACCAGGGCATCGATGGTCAGCACCCGTTCCTGGTGATGGAGCTGGTCGAGGGTGGCACCCTGCGCGAGCTGCTGCGCGAGCGCGGCCCGATGCCCCCGCACGCCGTCGCGGCGGTGCTCCGTCCCGTGCTTTCAGGGCTGGCCGCCGCACACTCCGCCGGGCTGGTGCACCGCGACATCAAGCCCGAGAACGTACTGATCAGTGACGACGGCGAGGTCAAGATCGCCGACTTCGGTCTGGTGCGTGCGGTGGCCGAGGCCAAGATCACCTCGACGAGCGTGATCCTCGGGACCGCCGCCTACCTCTCCCCCGAGCAGGTCGCCACCGGCGAAACCGACTCGCGCGGCGACGTGTACTCCGTCGGGATCCTGGTCTACGAGTTGCTGACCGGGCGCACGCCGTTCACCGGAGACACCGCGCTGGCGGTGGCCTACCAGCGCATGGATCGCGACGTCGCACCTCCGAGCACTGTGATCGACGGTGTGCCACGGCAATTCGACGACCTCGTGCTGTGTGCGACGTCACGCGACCCGGCCGACCGGTTCGCCGATGCCGCCGAGATGGCCGAGGAACTCGAGACCATCGTCCGCGAACTCGCACTCCCGCAGTTCCGGGTCCCCGCGCCGCGGAACTCGGCGCTGCACAACTCCGCGAACACGTCGACGGTTTCGCAGGATGCGCACGACACCACAGTCCACCTCGACAAGCCGGACCCGGCGGGTCCGGTGAACCGGGACACCAGGGTGTTCAGCCGCGACGAACTACCGGTCGACGACGGATACGACGACGAATACCGTTCCACCGCAGGACGATTCGCCGGAATCGAGCTCGATGAATTCTACTGGGCGCGCCAGCGCTCCCGGCGTGTGCTGTTCTTCTGGGTGGTCGCGGTGATCACCCTGGCTGCGCTGGCCGCCGCCGGGGCGTGGACCCTCGGCACCAACCTGAGCAACCTGCTCTAACCGCGGAGCATCTCCGCGACCAAGAACGCCAGCTCCAGCGACTGCTGCGTGTTCAGCCGCGGGTCGCAGGCGGTCTCGTAGCGGCCGGCCAGGTCGGTGTCCGAAATGTCTTGTGCGCCACCGAGACACTCGGTGACGTTCTCACCGGTGATCTCGACGTGGATGCCGCCGGGGTGCGTGCCGAGCGCGTGGTGCACCTCGAAGAAGCCCTGCACCTCGTCGACGATGCGGTCGAAGTGGCGCGTCTTGTAGCCGGTCGAGGACTCGTGGGTGTTGCCGTGCATCGGGTCGCACTGCCAGACGACCTGATGCCCCGAGGCCTGTACCTTCTCGATGATCGGCGGCAGCACGTCGCGCACCTTGTGATTGCCCATCCGGCTGACCAGGGTGAGCCGGCCCGGCTCGTTGTTCGGGTCCAGCCGCTCGACGTATTCGACGGCAAGCTCGGGCGACGTGGTCGGGCCGATCTTGATACCGACCGGGTTGGCGATGACCTCGGCGAAGGCCACGTGGGCGCCGTCGAGCTGGCGGGTGCGCTCACCGATCCACACGTAATGGGCCGACAGGTCGTAGAGCTTCGGCGGACCGTCCGAGGCCGGATCGGCGGAGTCAGCGATGTTCATGCGCAGCATCGCCCGCTCGTAGTCCAGCACCAGGGCCTCGTGGCTCGCGTAGATCTCCGCGGTGTCGAGGTTGCGATCGTCGACCCGGCACGCGCTCATGAAGCGCAGGCCGCGGTCGATCTCCCCGGCCAGCGCCTCGTACCGGGCACCGGCGGGCGAGGTGCGGACGAACTCCCTGTTCCAGTCGTGCACCTGGTGCAGTGAGGCCATCCCCGACGACGTCAGCGCCCGCACCAGGTTCATCGCGGCGCTGGCGTTGGCGTACGCGCGCACCAGACGCGACGGGTCATGCTCGCGGACCGCGGCGTCCGGGGCGAAGCCGTTGACCATGTCGCCGCGGTAGGACTTCAGGCCCAGCGCGTCGGTGTCCGAGGAGCGGGGCTTGGCGTACTGCCCCGCGATACGGGCCACCTTGACCACCGGCATGCTCGCACCGTAGGTCAGCACCACGGCCATCTGGAGCAGCGTGCGGATGTTCGCGCGGATGTGCGGCTCGGTGTTGTCGACGAACGTTTCGGCGCAGTCGCCGCCCTGCAGCAGGAACGCCTGACCCCGAGCGACGTCGGCCAGCTGCGACTTCAACCGTTCGATCTCCGACGGGACCGTGACGGGCGGCACGCTCTCGAGCACCTTGCGCATCGCCGCGGCCTGTCCGGCGTCCCAGGACGGTTGCTGCAGTGCCGGCCTGGCCAGGGCGGCGTCGAGGCGCTGCCGCAGATCCTCGGGCAGCGGCGGGAGCGCAGGCAGCTGGTCGATGGGTACGTCGACGGTCCAGTTCACCCGTTTATGGTAACCACGCCGCAAAACCGCACTTCGCGACGCGTGCGTTGCCGCCGGGGTCAGCCGCCCGCTATCTGGGCGACTCGCCGCGCCTGCTATCTCGGCGGCTCGCCGCCCTTCATCACCCGGTAGCGCACCAGGTTGTGCTTGGCGTCGACGAGCGCGTCGTGCGCATCAGGGGGCCGGGGCGGCATCCTGGGGCAACCGTGGTCCTCCCAGAGTTGGCGCAGCTCGCGGGTGAAGCGCGGGATGGCGGGCGGCAGGTCGGTCATAGGCCCCCAGAGCTGGCACAACACCACGTGGTCGTAGGCACCGACCCAGGCCCACAGCTCGATCGGCTCGTCGCCGTCGATGCCGAAGAAGTCCTCCAGCTCGGTGCGGATCTGCCTGCGCGAGCGCCACAGCGGCGACGCCGGCGAAGGCAGCTTGGGCAGCACGTTCTTACGCACCCAGCGACCCGCCTGATCTGGGTTGAATTCCGTTGAGATCGCGTAGTATTCGCGACCGTCCTCGGCGGCGACGCCTATCGAGATCAACTCGATGGTGCGGCCGTCGTCGATGAATTCGGTGTCATAGAAGTACCTCAAGTCATGAAGCTTTCTGGGTGACGGGCTCGGGGTTGCCCGGGGCCGGTGCCGCGTGGATCTCGCGGTCGAGTTGTTCGTCGACCAGCGCGTCGTCGGGGAACTTGGGCATGCCCGCGATCGCGTCCTGCAGCCACAGCTTGGCCTGTACGACCGGCCGGCGCAGCCACCGCTCCCGCTCCAGCGCGCGGTGCATTTTGCGGGGCCGCTTGGTGTAGCGCCAGCGCGCCCACGGTGCGTGTGGCCGCGACAGCCTGATCGCGCCGACGAACAGCAACGGTGTGATGAACATGCCGACCAGGCCGGTCCACACCTTGCCCTTGAGCAGCACGATGACCGCGAGTGCGAGCGTCAGCACCGCCGCGACCACCACGATGGTGCGCGCGGCCACGGAGTGGTCGTTCTGCCAGATGCCGACGTCGAAGAACGACAGCGGGTTGAAACCCAGGATCAGCAGGCCGGCGACCGCGACGGCCACGAAGACGGCGTCCACCGAAGTGCGCCCGTCCTCGGCCCAGTACACGTCGGACAGGTGCAGGATCAGTGCGAACTCGTCGAGGACCAGCGCCGCACCGATACCGAAAAGGATTGACGCAGCCGTGAACTCGGGTATACCCCCGTCGACAGCAAGTGCGACCATCGAGATGCCGGACACCATGACCAGAATTACACCGATCACCATGTGGTGGATGTGCAGGCCGCCGCCGCCGGAGATGTTGTGCGGCTGCCACCACTTGCGGGGCGCATCGCTGTCGGCGTGGCTGCGGATGTACCGCACGATCGTGCGGGTGATGAAGAACGTGAGGATGAATGCCACCAGGCAGCAGACCAACGGCAGCCGCGAGGGCGGGAGATGTGTCGAGAAGCCCAACTCGACGTCAAGGTCCGGTCGCACCCAGAAAACTTACGCCGACCTGCGCGTGGCGAGCCCGGGATACCCGACGACTCGCCGGTGGGCACCGATAGTCTGGTCCCCGACATGAGTAACAGGCAGTCGCCCGGCGGGGCTGGTTGGAAGCCGACGCTGGCGTGGCGGCTGTTCCAGCTCTTGACGTTTGCAGCTCTGGCGGCGGCGGCGTGGCGCCTCCTCGGGCACGTTCCGTACCGCATCGACATCGACGTCTACCGGATGGGCGGCCGGGCCTGGCTCGACGGCCAGTCGTTGTACGCCGACGGCGCGATGTTCCAGACGCGGGGCGGGTTGGAACTGCCGTTCACCTATCCGCCGCTGGCCGCCGTCGCGTTCGCGCCGTTCGCGCTGCTGTCGCTGGAGGCGGCAAGTGTGGCGATCACGCTGACCACGCTGATCCTGCTGCTGGTCTCCACGGTGATCGTGCTGACGCGGCTGGACGTGTGGCCGAGCACCCGGGTCACCTCCGAGCCGGCCTGGTTGCGCAGGTGCTGGCTGGCGGCGGCGATCGTCGCGCCCGCGGTGCTCTATCTGGAACCTCTGCGGGCGAACTTCGACTTCGGCCAGATCAACGTGGTGCTGATGACGCTGGTGATCGCCGACTGCGTGCCGCGTCGCACACCGTGGCCGCGGGGAGTGCTGCTGGGTGTGGCGATCGCGGTGAAGCTGACACCTGCGGTGTTCCTGCTGTATTTCCTGCTCCGTCGTGACGTGCGCGCGCTACTGGTCACAGCGGCGTCCGCGGTGGTGGCGACGCTGGCCGGCTTCGCGCTGGCATGGCGGGATTCCTGGGAATACTGGTTGGAGACCGTCCGCAACACCGACCGCATCGGCACGGCGACCCTGAACACGAACCAGAACATCGCGGGTGTGCTGGCCCGGCTGGGGCTCGGTGAAGGTGAACGCTTCGTGGTGTGGACCGTGTTGTGCTTCGCGGTGCTCGGCCTCACCGTGTGGGCGGCGCGGCGGGCCCTGCGCGCCGAGCAGCCGGTGCTTGCCCTGATCTGTGTGGCGATGTTCGGCCTGGTGGTCTCCCCCGTGTCGTGGTCGCACCACTGGGTGTGGGCACTGCCCACGGTGCTGGTGACGGCCGTGCTCGCGGTGCGGCTGCGCCATGTCGCGCTCGCAGTGGTGTCGGCGGCCGGGCTCGCGCTGATGGTGTGGACACCGATCACGTTGCTGCCCGAGCACCGGGAAACCACCGCATCGCTGTGGCGTCAACTCGTCGGCGGCTCCTACCTGTGGTGGGCGCTCGCCGTGATCGTCGTCAGCGCGACCGTGACCCTTCCACGGCCCGGCAGGGACGCTCCCGGCCTGGGTGCGGCCGAACCGGCCACCAACGGCATCAAAGCCTAGATCGGCTCAGCCGGCTCAGCCGGCTCAGCCGGCTCAGCCGGCTCAAGTTGAACTGCCGGCTCAGCCGGCGGCGGCTTCGGGGAGCCGGGTCGGCGGCTTCCCGGCCGCATCACCTTTTCCCAGCTTGACGTCGGCGGCATAGAGGTCGACGTACTCCTGGCCCGACAACCGCATCAGCTCGTACATCACCTCGTCGATCACCGCACGCTCGATGAACCGGTTGCCGGCCAGCCCGTCGAACCGGCTGAAGTCCATCGGCGGGCCGATCTTGATCCTGACCCGGCCGAAGCGCAACCCCTTGCCGGGAGGATTGACGACGTCCGTGCCGATCATCGCGACCGGAAGCACCGGGACCTGCGTCTGCAGCGCCAGGCGGGCCAGCCCGGTCTTCCCCTTGTACAGCCGACCGTCCGGCGATCGCGTGCCCTCGGGATACATCCCGAGCAGCTTGCCCTGACCGAGAATTCGCTCGGCGGTGTTCAGCGCGGCCTGGGCGCTGTCGGCGTCGGTGCGATCGATCGGCACCTGACCGACAGCGGTGTAGAACCACGCAAGGAAGCGCCCTTTGACTCCGGTGCCGGTGAAGTACTCCGACTTGGCCAGGAAGGTGATCCGCCGACGAACCATCAACGGCAGATAGAAGCTGTCCATCACGGCCAGGTGATTGCTGGCCAGAATCGCCGCTCCACCCTGCGGAACATGTTCCAGCCCTTCAATTTTGGGACGGGCAATCAGCGCCAGAAGAGGACCCAACAAGACGTACTTGAACAGCCAGTACCACATGGATCCTCCGGATCGACCGACCGCGGCGCGGTCAATATGCTCTTGGACAACCTTACCCACGCCCTGTGCGTCCAACCACAGCTGCGGCGCCTATTCTTCGACGCTCACCGGGATGTGCTGGTAGCGGCCGGGCGACGGCGGCGGCGACGGCGGTCCGCCGGGGCCGTCCGGATCAGGCGGCGTCGGCTCGTCCGGCGGCGGGCCGCCGGGAGGGGGCTTCTGACCCGGCCCCGTGTTCGCGGAGGTCTCGACGTCGTCGACCATCGCCTTGAGAAGCGTCAACAGTGCCACGCTGTGCTCGGCCACCACGCTGAGCAGCGGATGCTGCTCCCCCGAGATCAGCGCGGCCAGCGCGCAGACCGGACACCACACCTGCTGACATCGTCCGGGACCGCTGCCGCCCGCCTGGGCCCGGGCCGCGGCAAGGCGGACCGCGGGATCGAGCTTGTCCAGGATCGACTGGGCGAGCACTCGCAGTTCCGGCCCCAGATCGGAGTGAGCCCCACTCAACGCGGCCACACCTCCGGGTTAGGTCGGAATCGCACCGTCAGCTCGCTTCCGCGCAGCTGCGCGCCGATGACGATGCATCGCCGAAGCACCGACGCGAGGCGAACCCGGCGCCGCATACCTCCGACGCCGATGATCAGGTCGTCATCGACCCTACCCAACGACAAAGCCGAGGAGTCGAGCTGCGGCAATTCCAGCCGCAGCCGGTACACGGCATCGAGGCCGGTGCCCGATTCCCGGTCGACGATCGGATGTAGCGGACCCGGCGGCGGCGACCCGCCCCTGCTGCGGGCGCATTCGAGGAGTTCACCCAGCGCCTTGGCGCCGATCGGCTCGCCGGACAGGTGCGGCACCATCACCAGTTGCACGTCACCGATCACGCGGTCGAGTTCGGTGAGCACCGCCTGCTGCTCGGAGATCCTCTCGGAGTACCAGTCAAAGGCCGGATGGGCGGGGAGATTGCGATACTCGAACGAATCATCCTGCACCAAAACCTGATTGACGATGAATTCGGCGATCTGCACACCCATCAACGACAACGTGCCCAGCGTGCGGACCGCTTCGGCGGCCACCACCCGTTCGGCCGTCATCACCAGGTGCGCGCTCACCCGCGACCCGTCGGTGAGCAGCGTGTCGAGCCGATCGGTACCCGCCCCGATCCGCTCGAGTAGTTCGACCACCGCCGCCGACCGGACATCGTCCACACCGGACAGCCGGCGATGCCTCGGCCATGCGCGCTCCAGGTAGAGCGAGAACGTCGCAGGCAGCGTGAGCATGCGCATCGCGTCGGCGGTCGAGGCACAGTCGACCACGACCAGATCCCACTGCCCGGAGTCCGCGAGTTCACCGACCTCGTGCAGACCCAACACCTCCTGGACTCCAGGTAACGCCGAAAGCTCTTCTGGCGCAATGTCTCCCACGTCCGATTCGGGGAACCTGGCGGCGAGCGGGCCCGCGATCAAGCGCCAGCGCTCGGAGAGCACCGCCAGCGTGTCGAGGGCGAGCGCGTCGAGGAACCCTCCCCCGGACTCCGCCGTGTCGAGCTCGGCCAGCACGCGGGTGGGATCCCGGCGCCCGGTCGGAACGAGGTTGACCCCCAACACGTCACCGGTGGAATGCGCCTGGTCGGTGGACACGATGAGGACCCGCATCCCGGCGCGCGCCGCACGCACTGCCGTCGCGGTCGCCAGCGTCGACTTGCCCACGCCACCCTTGCCGACGAACAGGCCGATCCGGGCCGCCCCGGGCGTCCACGCCGCGTCGGTGGCGCCTCTGCCCTCAGTCAGCCTCAACTCGTTTCTTCAGGTCCTTCAGTGCGGTATCCGTCAGACGTCGTTCGGCCTTCCTCTTGAGCAGCCCGATCATCGGGATGATCAGGTCGACGGAGAGCTCATAGGTGACGTCGGTGCCAGATCCTCTCGGCACCAAGCGATATGCCCCGTCCAGCGATTTGAGCAGGGAGCTGGAGACCAGCGACCAGGTGACCGAGTTGCGATCGGCGGGCCACCGGTAGGCCAGCACCATGCTGTCTTTGAGCACCGCGGCGTCGAGGACCAGCCTGGCCACCTTCGGATAGCCCTCGGCGTCGGCTTCGAGAACCTCGGCCTCCTTGTACTCGGCGACCCATTCCGGGTAGGAGCCGATGTCGGCGATGACGTCCATCACCGTCGAGGGATCGGCATCGATGTAGATGGTCTGCGCCGTCTTGTCCGCCACTGGAACCTTCCCCGCTATGGTCTGGTCACTGGCCAGAAATCTACCCTCCTACCGAGGGGATGGCCGCGTACTCAGGCCAGCCGCGACACCCCGACCGGACGATCCGCCTCCAGCCTGCGCTTGATCTCGAAAGCCATCTCCTTGCCCGCCACCCGCCTGCGGTGGTTCAGCTTCGGCAGGTTCATCTTCTCCAGGTCCCGCGCTGCGGCCCCGGACGGCTCGGCGTGCAGGAAGTAATGCAGCACCACACCGTCGAACGTCTTTTCCAGCCACACCTCCATGGTGCCGGTCAACGCCCCGGTCACCGACCACCGGTGGCCGGCCTCGCCGCGGTCCTCGACCACCACGAGCCGCAGGTCGGGCCACCACCGTGACCAGCAGGCCTTGTCGGCGACGGCCTGGCCCACCGCGACGGGATCGGCCGCGATGAACGTCTCGTCGGCGATCTGGATGCTGTACATGACTGACTAGCTTCACACATGCGCAGGCATCGGCCCTCGCCGGGCGACACGGGACGACTAGGCTGGACACGGCATTGCCGCCTGTAAATCGAGAGGGCATCGACTGTGCGCGAGTTCAGCGTTCCGGCAACATTCACCGTCGGCGAGAACGACAACGTCGTCAGTACCGTTTACTCCCACGAGCGCGACGATCCCGATCACGTGATCTTCCAGCGCCTCGTCAACGGCACCTGGGTGGATGTGACGTGCAGGCAGGCCGCCGAGCAGATCCGCTCGGTAGCATCGGGGTTGATCGCCGAGGGGGTACAGCCCGGCGACCGGGTCGCGCTGTTGTCGGCGACGCGGTACGAGTGGCCGATTCTCGACTACGCGATCCTGTCGGTCGGCGCGGTGACGGTCCCCATCTACGAGACCTCCTCCCCCGAGCAGGTGCGCTGGGTCCTGGAGGACTCCGGCGCGGTACTGGCGTTCGTCGAGCTCGAGGCCCACGCGCTGATGGTGAAGGAACTGCTCAACGAGTTGCCCGCGCTGCGCAAGGTGATGGTCATCGAGACAGCGGCGCCCTCGGCGCTCGACGCGCTGGCCGAGGCGGGCGCGACGGTCGACCCCGGGGAGGTGGACCGCCGGGTGGCCGCCATCAGAAGCGCCGACCCGGCCACACTGATCTACACCTCGGGCACCACCGGCCGCCCGAAAGGCTGCCAGCTGACGCACTCCAACCTGCTCTACGAGACGCGCGGTGCGACGGCCTGTTTCCCCGGTCTGCTTCGCAAGGGCGAACGCCTGCTGGTGTTCCTGCCGCTGGCCCACGTGCTGGCCCGCGCGCTGTCTATGACCGCCTTCGCCAACGGTGTGACCATCGGCTACACCAGCGACATCAAGAACCTGGTCCCGATGTTCGGACAGTTCAAGCCGACGGTCATCGTGTCCGTCCCGCGCGTGTTCGAGAAGGTGTACAACACCGCCGAATTGAACGCGCAGGACAGCGGCAAGGGCGCCATCTTCGCGATGGCCGTGCAGACGGCCATCGACTGGAGCATGGCCCAGGACACCGGGGGGCCCGGCCTGCTGCTGCGGGCCAAGCATGCGCTGTTCGACCGGCTGGTGTACGGCAAGCTGCGCGCGGCCACCGGCGGCGACTGCCGCGCGTCCATCTCCGGTGGAGCCCCCCTCGGCGCCCGGCTGGGTCACTTCTTCCGCGGTGTCGGCCTGACCATCTACGAGGGATACGGCATGACCGAGACCAGTGCCGCGATCACCGCCAACCGGATCGGTGAGCTGAAGGTCGGCTCCGTCGGAAAGCTCCTGCCGGGCAACAGCATGGCGATCGCCAACGACGGCGAGCTGCTGGTCCGCGGCGGCGTGGTGTTCAACGGGTACTGGCGTAACGAGAAGGCCACCAGGGAAACGGTCGTCAACGGCTGGCTGCACACCGGCGATCTGGGCAGCATCGACGAGGACGGCTACCTCTCCATCGTCGGCCGCAAGAAGGAGATCATCGTGACCGCGGGAGGGAAGAACGTCGCCCCCGCAGTCCTGGAGGATCAGCTCCGCGCCCACCCGCTGATCAGTCAGGCGATGGCGGTCGGCGATGCCAAGCCCTTCATCGGCGCGCTGATCGCGATCGACACGGAGGCCTTCGAGGTGTGGAAGCAGCACCACGGCAAGGCGCCGGCCGCTTCGGTGGCGGAGCTGATCGACGATCCCGACCTGGTCGGCGAGATCGACCTGGCCGTCAAAAGTGCCAACCAGGCGGTGTCGAAGGCCGAGGCGATCCGCAAGTTCCGGATTCTGCCGGTCGATTTCACGGTGCTCACCGGTGAACTGACGCCGACCCTGAAGGTCAAGCGCAATATCGTCGCCGACAAGTTCGCAGAAGAGATCGAGAGGCTCTACACCACGGACTCGGCTTAAAGCAGGCGGGCCAGCTTCTCGGCCTGCCTGCTCCAGCGCCAGTTGTCCAGCACCGCCTGTCGGCCCGCCGCGCCCATTTCCGCGGCGCGGGCCGGGTCGGCCAGCAGGTCGCCGACGGCGGCGGCGATCGCCCCGACGTCCCACCCGTCGACGACGACGCCCGTCTGCCCGTCGACGACGGTCTCCGGAGCCCCGCCGGACCGGCCCGCCACCACCGGCACCCCG
The DNA here is from genome assembly GCF_000612725.1 of Mycolicibacterium austroafricanum. Taxonomy (GTDB): domain Bacteria; phylum Actinomycetota; class Actinomycetes; order Mycobacteriales; family Mycobacteriaceae; genus Mycobacterium; species Mycobacterium austroafricanum. Next base: position 167,149 of record NZ_HG964456.1, on the reverse strand, counting down.
GTGGAGGATGCCTCCAGGTAGACGATCCCGAGGCCCTCGACGTCCAGTCCGGAGCCCCGGGTCCGGCAGGGCATCGCGAACACGTCGGCCATCGCGTGATGGGCGGGCAGTTCCTCGCCGGGCACACCGTCGGTGAAGACCACGTCTTCGGCCACCCCGAAGGTGTGCGCGAGCCGATGCAAGGCAGTCCGGTACGGGCCGCCTCCCACGATGACGAGCGCCGCGCCGGGAACCCGCTGCCGGATCGCCGGGAGCGCCCTGATCAGCATGTCCTGCCCCTTGCGTGGCACCAGCCGCGACACACAGACCACCACGGGCCGCTCACCCAGGCCGTAACGGGCCCGCAGTTCGGCCCTGGCCACCTCGTCGGGGACGAACCGGTCGGTGTCCACGCCCGGCGGCACGTGTTCCAGCGCCGCGTGCGGCCCGAACGCCGACGCGAACCGTCCCCGCGTGTAGGCGCTGATGAAGGTGACGACATCGGTGTCATTTCCTATGCGGCGCAAGGCCGTTCGCGCCAACGGCAGCATCGACCAGCCGACTTCGTGGCCGTGGGTGCTGGCGATGACGCGCCGGGCGCCGGCGGCGCGGGCCAGCGGCGCCAACAGCGCGAGCGGCGCGGCGGCGCCGAACCACACGGTGTCGATGCCGCGCTCGCGGATGAGCCGCCGCATCCGCAGCGCCACCGTCGGCTCGGGCACCATCAGCGTCCCCGGATGCCGGACCACCTCGTACCCGGTGGCTGCGGCGACGGAGTCGTAGTCCTCGGCGCCCTTCCACTTCGGCGCGTACACGGTCAGGCTGTGCTCGCCGGACGCCACCAGATGCTCGACGAGAGCTTCCAGGTACGCCTGGATGCCGCCGCGGCGCGGCGGATAGTCGTTGGTGACGAGCAGGATTCGCTTCATCGGGGGCTCGCCGACAGCGTGGACAGATCGGCGCCGAGGACCTCACGGACCGCGGTGTCGACATCGGCGTGGCCGTGCCCGCACGCTGCGACGTAGAGCGCTCTCAGCTTCTCGACGCCGTACGTGGCGGCGATGTGGGAGGCGAACTGCCACGCCCGGTCGTAGGCGTCCGAACGTCCGGGGCCCGGCGTGGCCAGTTCGGTGTCGGTGGGCAGAAATGCCGGCGCGCCGGACGGCTCCGCTGCGGGCGGCCTGCCGACGAAGTCCGCGACGCCCTCGGTCAGCCACACCGGCGCGTCCGCGGCGGTGTCGGCCCTGGCCGCATAGTGGAAAAGCTCGTGGCGCAACACCGTTCGGAGATCGGCGGTGTTCATCCCGGCGGCAGCCGGGGAGAACATGATCCGTTCGGGGGTGGTCGTGGCAGCGACGTCGGCGCCGCCTCCGGCCAGCGTGGCGAACTGCTCGGCGGACCCGGCGAGCACGATGGTGATGTCACGACGCCACTGCGGTCCCCAGAACGCCGTGACCGCCTCCGTGGCAGCGGGTAGTTCGGCGGCGATGCGGTCCAGTGCCGCGCCGCCCTCGCCCCCGAGATCGATGATCTGCGCCGTACGGCCGTCCGCCGTCAGGACTGTGTGCGGGACGGGCGACGCCGACTGGGTGTAGGACATCGGGGCGGCCGGCCCGGTTGCGGCAGGTGCGATCCGCGGAACCCCCACGAGAACGAGCGCGCAGACCAGTTCCGCACCGAGAACGGCGCCGACCCGCCGCCGTGCTACGGCGCCGGACTGCTCAGTACCGACGGACGTTGTGGATCGGCGCATTGTTCACCGGGGCGACCCGCACCGGTGTGCCGTAGGTGGAGGCGTGCACCATCATTCCGTCGCCGATGTAGATACCGACGTGCGACGCATCGGAGTAGTAGGTGACGAGGTCACCCGGCTGCATCTGGTCCATCGACACCGGCTGCCCACCACGGGCCAGCGCCTGACTGGAGTGCGGCAGCGAGATGCCGGCCTGCTGGAACGACCACATCACCAGGCCGGAGCAGTCGAAGGCACCCGGACCCGAGCCACCCCACGAATAAGGGGAACCGATACGACTCAGCGCGGCCTGGATGACGGTGCTGGACACCGGCGACCCCGGAGGCGCGATGTCGCCGGGCGGGATCGCCCCGAGGGCAGGGGGTGCCGGCGGAGCGGCCAGGACAGCCGGATCCTGGCCGGGCGGCGGCGGCACTGGGGCCGCGGCAGGTACCGGAGGCGGCGGCGGTGCGGCGGCGAGCACGTCGCGCTGCTGCGGCGTCAGCGCCTCGTACTGCGACTTGACGACGGCGATCTGGACTTGGAGCTGGCTCTGCTTGGACTGCAGATCGGCGCGCACGGCGGCGGCCTGTTCGGCCGCGGTCTTGGCTTCGGCGGCCGACGCGGCCGACGCCTGCTCGGCGACCTCGGCCTGCCTGCCGGCCTCCCGGAAGCTGGTCATCTGCGCCTGCATCTCGGTGGCCATCACCCGCTGAACAGATAGCTGGTCGATCAGGCCCTGCGGAGAAGAGGCGGTCAACATCGCGTCGAAACCCGACGGGCGGCCGCCCATGTACTGGGCCGCGGCCAAGTGATCGACCTTGCTCTGGAAGTCGGACAGCTGCGCCTTGGCCGACTCCATCGCCGCCGCATCGCTGGCGTGCTTGAGGTCTGCCGCCTGCTGAATCGCCAGCTTGTTGTCCAGATCCAGCTGCGCCGAGTGCATCGCCTCGGTGGTCTGCTCAGCCTGTCGGGAGAGCTGGTTCAACTTTGCCAGCGCGTCCTCGGCGGGATCGGCGTAAGCCTGTCCTGTCAGCACTGCGCCGAGTACAGCCAAGCCGGCTATCGCGCTGATGAGGGGTTGCCGAGTACGACGTGTGCTCCTGTGCGCGCGGTCGAGCCTCAAGATTTTGCGTCCTTCAACTGCCGTGATGAGCCGCCCTGAACCTCTTTTAGGTCTCAGTTAGGTTACGAAACGGCATCGGCCTTGTCCAACGGAAGACGCAAATTTAACAGCCCCTCCCGAGTTCCGCACACCGCCGTCGGCGGCATGTCGTCAGGCGACTCCGGAGCCACCGTGTCGGTGGATCGGGACCAGCCTAAGCCTCGGCGCAAGCCCGACCTCGGCCAGTACCTCCAATGCCCGGCGTTCGTCGACGTGCAGGGTTTCCGGGACCCCGAGCAGCACGCTGACCACGCAATCCTGGCACCCGGGCCCACGGACGGCGCAGTCGTCGCAGTCGATCTTCACGGTGCCGGTGTCCGGGCCCTCGCCCGGCGGCCACTGGTTCTGTGCCATCGCACCTGTCCTCTCCATCGCGGTGCGCGCACGGTATCGACGGGCACCGACAAGTCCGTCCGGCGACTCCCGGCGCTGCGTCACCGGACTTGTCACCGCGGGCGCCTAGGTTCATCGCATGGGGCAGCTCAGCTTCGCCGATGTCGACCCGGCGGCCGACCCCACGCTGCGGGAGACCACCTTCGTCGTCGTCGACCTGGAGACCACCGGCGGCCGCGCGTCGGGCGATCAGCACGACTCCATCACCGAGATCGGGGCGGTCAAGGTCCGCGGCGGCGAGGTGCTCGGCGAGTTCGCTACTTTGGTCGATCCCGGGCGTGCCATCCCGCCGCAGATCGTCGCGCTGACGGGAATCACATCGGCGATGGTGTACGACGCACCGAGGATCGACGCCGTCCTCCCCTCGTTCCTCGAGTTCTGCCGCGGCGCCGTGCTGGTGGCCCACAACGCCGGGTTCGACATCGGGTTTCTGCGCGCAGCCGCCGAGCGCCACCAGCTGCCCTGGCCGAAACCACCGGTGTTGTGCACCGTCACACTGGCCCGCCGGGTGCTCACCCGAGACGAGGCGCCCAGCGTGCGGCTCTCGGCGCTCGCGCAGCTCTTCAGGGCCGGCACCACGCCCACCCACCGCGCACTCGACGACGCGCGCGCCACCGTCGACGTCCTGCACGGGCTGATCGAGCGCGTCGGCAACCAGGGCGTGCACACCTACGCCGAGCTGCGCTCCTACCTGCCCGACGTGACACCTGCCCAGCGCAGCAAGCGTCACCTGGCCCGGGCCCTGCCGCGCAACCCCGGTGTGTACCTGTTCCGCGGCCCGACCGACGAGGTGCTCTACGTCGGCACCGCCGTCGACCTGCGGCGCCGCGTCTCGCAGTACTTCAACGGCGCCGACCCGCGCACCCGGATCAAGGAGATGGCGTCCCTGGCCATCCGTGTCGACCACGTCGAGTGCGCCCACGACCTGGAGGCCGGGGTACGCGAGCTGCGCCTGCTGGCCGCCCACGCACCGCCGTACAACCGGCGATCCAAGTTCCCCCACCGGTGGTGGTGGGTGACGCTGACCGACGAGGCGTTCCCCCGGTTCTCGACCGTGCGCACCCCGCGCACCGACTGCGCCGTCGGCCCGTTCCGGTCCCGGTCGGACGCGACCGAGGCCGCGGCGCTGATGGCGCGCTTCACCGGGGTGCGCACCTGCACCAACCGGCTGGGCCGGTCGGCTGTCCACGGGCCCGCCTGCCCAGAGCGTGAGGTCGCCCCCTGCCCCGCCGTCCGCGGCGCCGACGCCGAGGCATACGCCGCGGCGACGCGGGATGCGCTCGCGCTGATCGACGGCGGTTGCAGTCGGCCGCTGGCAGCCGCGTTGTCTCACATCGCCGATCTCGCCGAGCGCAACCGTTACGAAACCGCGGCCCGACTACGAGACCACACCGCCGCGGCGATCGACGTGCTGTGGCGCGGTCAGCGGCTGCGGGCACTGTCGGCGATCACCGAGTTGGTGGCGGCCAAGCCCGACGGCAACCGCGGCTGGCACCTCGTCGTGGTCCGGCACGGTCAGCTCGCGGCCGCGGGCGTGGCGCCGTGCGGCGTACCGCCGATGCCGGTGGTGGACGCGCTGACCGCCGCCGCGCAGGCCGTGCTGCCCACCGGGGGCCCGCTGGGCGGCGCGCTGGTCGAGGAGACGGCGCTGATCGCGCGGTGGCTCACCCAGCCGGGGGTGCGGATCGTGCGTGCCGACGCCGGCTACTGCTCACCGGTGGGCGCCGCCGGACGCTTCGCGGGCTGGGCCGCCACGGCACGCTCGGCGCGTGTTGCCGCCGAACAACTCACCGACCGGTTCGGCGGCTCGGAGCCGGGCCGTTCAGAGCTGTTGAGTGAACCGCACCCAACGCGCGAGCAGCTGTTCGGCCGCCCCGGAGTCGATCGCGTCCTTCGCCCGCGCGAGCCCGGACTCCCACGCCGGAACCCACTTGGCGTCGCTGGATAGCCCGGCGTGGGCGACGAGCGCGCCGGCTGCGTTGAGCACCACGGCATCTCGTACCGGGCCCTTGGCCCCGCCGAGCACCGCCCGCGCCGAGGCGGCGTTCGATTCGGCGTCGCCGCCGGTGAGTTCGGAGACGTGGGCCCTGGCGAAGCCGAACGCGGCGGGATCGAAGGTCAACCGCTCGACGGTGCCCGCCTGAACCCGCCAGATCGTGCTCGTCGTCGTGGTGGTCAGCTCGTCGAGTCCGTCGTCGCCGTGCACGACGAGAACGCTGGACCCCCGGGTGGCGAACACCCCGGCCATCACCTCGGCGAGATCCGCCCAGGCGCAACCGATCAGGCCCGCGCGGGGGGACGCCGGGTTGGTCAGCGGTCCGAGCAGGTTGAACACCGTCGGCACACCGATCTCGCGGCGCACCGCACCGGCGTGCCGATAAGAAGGATGGAATTGCGGAGCGAACGCGAAGCCGATACCGACCTCGGCGACGCAGCGCGCCACCTCGTCGGGGCCGAGATCGATCCGGAGCCCGAGCGCCTCGAGCGTGTCGGCGCCGCCCGACAGCGACGACGCGGCGCGGTTTCCGTGCTTGACCACCGGCACACCGGCGGCCGCCACCACGATCGCCGCCATTGTCGACAGGTTCACGGTGTTGGCGCCGTCGCCGCCCGTACCGACGATGTCCACCGTGGCGGTGCCGATGACGTCGGTCGGCACCCGGCGGGCGTGCTTGAGCATGATGTCGGCCAGCTCGGTCACCTCGGCCGACGTCGGCCGCTTCATCTTCATCGACACTGCGAACGCGGCGATCTGAGCCGGCGTCGCGGTGCCGGTCATGATCTGGTCCATCGCCCACGCCGTCTGACCGGGCGCAAGCCCCTGACCTGTGGTCAACCGGCCGAGGATCATCGCCCACGTGGGCGTGTCCCCGGAGGGGTTCTGGGCCGATGCGAGCTGCGGCGGAGGCGTAGTCACGGAAGTGATTATGACGAATTGCTCGACCCGGGTGGAGTTCGACAACTACAAAGCGTCATACTTGCTCCTGTGACGAGCGCTGTAGGGACGTCGGGAACCGCAATCACGTCGCGCGTACATTCGCTGAACCGGCCGAATATGGTCAGTGTCGGCACCATCGTCTGGCTTTCCAGCGAACTGATGTTCTTTGCTGGGCTGTTTGCGATGTACTTCACCGCGCGCGCGCAGGCACACGGGGACTGGCCGCCAGAACCGACCGAGTTGAATCTTGCACTGGCCGTGCCGGTGACGCTGGTGCTGATCGCATCGTCGTTCACCTGCCAGATGGGCGTGTTCGCCGCCGAACGGGGCGACGTCTTCGGGCTGCGCCGCTGGTACACCCTCACGCTGGCGATGGGCACGTTCTTCGTGCTCGGGCAGGGCTACGAGTACATCCACCTCGTCGAGGAGGGGACGACGATCCCGGGCAGCGCCTACGGCACCGTCTTCTACCTGGCGACGGGCTTCCACGGTCTGCACGTCATCGGCGGTCTGATCGCGTTCGTCCTGCTGCTGATCCGCACCAAGATGAGCAAGTTCACGCCCGCGCAGGCCACCGCCGCGATCGTGGTGTCCTACTACTGGCACTTCGTCGACATCGTGTGGATCGCGCTGTTCGCCGTCATCTACTTCGTGCGATGACTCGATCTGTACCAAAGGCCACCGGAGACACGGGAGCCACGGGAACCAAGCGGATGAGAAGGGGTTCGATGACCAGCAAGTCGCGCCGACGGCTGCGCCGCCGCGTCACGGCGGCTCTGCTGCTGCTGAGCGGATTGGTGATGGCCGGTGGTCTGGCGGCCACTTTGACGCCATCCCCGCAGGTCGCGGTCGCCGATGAATCGGCGTCGGCGCTGCTGCGCACTGGTCAGCAGCTCTACGAAACCTCCTGCGTGTCCTGCCACGGCGTCAACCTGCAGGGTGTCGCCGACCGCGGTCCCAGCCTGATCGGTGTCGGCGAAGCCGCCGTGTACTTCCAGGTGTCGAGCGGACGTATGCCCGCGATGCGCAATGAGGCGCAGATCGAGCGCAAGGATCCTGTGTTCGACGAGGCCCAGACCGACGCGCTCGGCGCCTACATCCAGGCCAACGGCGGTGGCCCGGTCGTCCCCCGCGACGAGAACGGGCACGTCGCCGAGCAGTCGCTGATCGGCAACGACGTCGCCCGCGGTGGCGACCTGTTCCGGCTCAACTGCGCGTCCTGCCACAACTTCACGGGCAAGGGCGGTGCGCTGTCCTCCGGTAAATACGCACCCGACCTGGGCGTGGCCACTCCGGCCCAGATCTACACCGCGATGGTGACCGGCCCGCAGAACATGCCGAAGTTCTCCGAGCGTCAGCTCTCGCCGGAGGAGAAGCGCGACATCGTGGCCTACGTTCGTGAGGCTGCCGAGACGCCCACACCGGGCGGTCTCGGACTGGGTGGCTTCGGCCCGACGTCCGAGGGCATGGTCGCGTGGATCGTCGGAATGGTGGCCATCATCGCCGCCGCACTGTGGATCGGAGCACGGGCATGAGTGACGGGCACGACGACGTGAAGGGCACCGACGCCCCCGGGCAGACCGGGGCCCCCGGGCAGCCCACCGACGCCGAACTGGCGAAGATGTCGCAGGAAGAGCTGCTCGAGCTGGGCGGCAAACTCGACGGTGTCGAGATCGTCTACAAGGAGCCGCGCTGGCCCGTTCCCGGCACCAAGGCCGAGAAGCGCGCCGAGCGCACTGTCGCGTATTGGTTTCTGCTGGCCGGTTTTTCGGGCTTGGCCCTGCTGCTGATCTTCCTGTTCTGGCCGTGGGAGTACAAGCCGTTCGGCGACGAAGGTGAGTTCCTGTATTCGCTGACCACGCCGCTCTACGGCCTGACCTTCGGCCTGTCGGTGCTGGCCATCGGCGTCGGCGCGGTGCTGTTCCAGAAGAAGTTCATCCCCGAGGAGATCTCGATCCAGGAGCGCCACGACGGCCGCTCCCCCGAGCTTCACCGCAAGACCGTCGCGGCCAATCTCGGTGATGCGCTGGACGGTTCGACGATCAAGCGGCGCAAGATGATCGGGCTCTCGCTCGGTATCGGGTTCGGCGCGTTCGGCCTGGGCACCGCCGTCGCGTTCATCGGTGGCCTCATCAAGAATCCGTGGAAGCCGGTGGTTCCCACGGCCGAGGGCCCCAAGGCGGTGCTGTGGACGTCGGGGTGGACTCCCCGATTCCATGGCGAGACCATCTACCTGGCCCGCGCGACCGGCAAGCCCGGCGAGTCCCCGTACGTCAAGATGCGGCCGGAGGACCTCGACGCCGGCGGCATGGAGACCGTCTACCCGTGGCGGGAATCCGACGGTGACGGGACGACGGTCGAGTCGGAGCACCACCTGTTCGAGATCGCGATGGGTGTGCGCAATCCCGTGATGTTGATCCGTATCAAGCCCGCCGACATGAAACGCGTGGTCAAGCGTCGTGGGCAGGAGAGCTTCAACTTCGGCGAACTGTTCGCGTACACGAAGGTGTGCTCGCACCTGGGCTGCCCCTCGTCGCTGTACGAGCAGCAGACCTACCGCATCCTGTGCCCCTGCCATCAGTCGCAGTTCGACGCGCTGCACTTCGCCAAGCCGATCTTCGGACCGGCTGCCCGCGCGCTGGCGCAGCTGCCGATCACGATTGACCAGGACGGCTACTTGGTCGCCAACGGCGACTTCATCGAACCCGTCGGACCGGCATTCTGGGAGCGCAAGTCATGAGCCCACGTCCAACCGCCGCCGAGATCGCCGCCCGACAGGGCAACGCGATCGATTCGCGGTACCACCCGTCGGCCGCGGTGCGTCGACAGCTCAACAAGGTCTTCCCGACGCACTGGTCCTTCCTGCTCGGCGAGATCGCGATGTACAGCTTCATCGTGCTGCTCCTCACCGGAGTCTGGTTGACGCTGTTCTTCGATCCGTCGATGGCCCACGTCACCTACGACGGCGTCTACCAGCCGTTGCGCGGTGTCGGCATGTCGCGGGCCTACGAGACGACGCTGGATATCAGCTTCGAGGTGCGCGGCGGACTGTTCGTCCGACAGGTCCACCACTGGGCGGCCCTGCTGTTCGCGGCGTCGATCATGGTTCACCTCGCCCGTATCTTCTTCACCGGTGCGTTCCGCCGGCCGCGCGAGGCCAACTGGGTGATCGGCTCACTGCTGCTGATCCTGGCCATGTTCGAGGGTTTCTTCGGTTACTCGCTGCCGGACGACCTGCTGTCGGGCACCGGCATCCGCGCCGCACTGTCGGGCATCACGATGGGTATCCCGATTGTCGGCACCTGGATGCACTGGGCGCTGTTCGGCGGTGACTTCCCCGGCGACATCCTGATCCCGCGGCTGTACGCGCTGCACATCCTGTTGATCCCGGGAATCATCCTGGCGCTCATCGGAGTTCACCTCGCGCTGGTGTGGTTCCAGAAGCACACCCAGTTCCCCGGCCCGGGCCGCACCGAGACCAACGTCGTCGGCGTGCGCGTGATGCCGGTGTTCGCGGTGAAGTCCGGTGCGTTCTTCGCGATGACCGTCGGCGTCCTCGGCCTGATGGGCGGTCTGCTTCAGATCAACCCGGTGTGGACGATCGGTCCGTACAAGCCGTCGCAGGTGTCGGCGGGCAGCCAGCCCGACTTCTACATGATGTGGACGGACGGCCTGATCCGGCTGTGGCCGGCGTGGGAGTTCTACCCGTTCGGCCACACCATCCCGCAGGGCGTGTGGGTCGCCGTGGGCATGGGCCTGATCTTCACGCTGCTGGCGGCCTACCCCTTCATCGAGAAGAAGCTCAGCGGCGACGATGCGCACCACAACCTGCTGCAGCGTCCACGTGACGCACCGACGCGCACGGCGGTGGGCGCCGCAGCGATCGCGTTCTACATCGTGCTGACGTTCGCGTGCATGAACGACATCATCGCGCTGAAGTTCCACATCTCGCTCAACGCGACGACATGGATCGGCCGCGTGGGCATGGTGGTGCTGCCGGCGATCGTGTACTTCGTCGCGTACCGCTGGGCGGTGGGTCTGCAGCGCAGCGACCGCGCGGTGCTCGAACACGGCGTCGAGACGGGCATCATCAAGCGGCTGCCGCACGGCGCGTACGTCGAGCTGCACCAGCCGCTGGGCCCCGTCGACGAGCACGGTCACCCGATTCCGCTGGAGTACCAGGGCGCTGCGCTGCCCAAGCGGATGAACAAGCTGGGCTCTGCCGGCGCACCCGGCAGCGGCAGCTTCCTCAAGGGCGATCCGCTGTCCGAGCACGAGGCACTCGACGAAGCTGCCCATGCAGCCGAGCGCCGCGCGCTCACGGCCCTGCGCGAGCACCAGGAGCGCACCAGCGCCTCCAACGGATCGTCAAACGGGCACCACTGACGGTCCAGACGACACAAATGATCCGCCTCAGCCGGCCAGGGTGAGGCGGATCATTTGTTTTGGGCAGTGCGCGCGCCCGTCTCCCCCGTCGCACACATCCACGCTTCACAGCGAGAGCGCGAGAAGGGCTCTGCCGACGACGGATTCGTGTGGCAGCTGGGCCCACAGCGCGCCGGAAGCGGCTCAGCTGACGGCGTCGGCGCGCAGCTCGCGCAGGAAATACCACGGGATGGCGACCATGCCCACCGTGACGACGCCGACGACGCCGTAGAGCACCCATGCCGCCGTGTCGCTGTCGACGGCCATCAGGTACGTCGACACCGAGACCAGCAGTGTGGCAACGCCCATCGCGCTCGCGATCGACGCGGTGCAACGCAGGAACACCTGGTCGGTCACCGCGGAAACGGGAGCAGCCGACGACCGCAGGGCGCGCGGCAGCGGCCCACTGCCCTCGCTGGGGCGCGCGGCGCGCAGCTTCTCGGTCGGCGCGTCGATCCCCCGCGCCGGCGGCGGCGGTGCGGTCTCGGTCACCGGGCGCTGCGGCGCGGCCGGGGCGTCCGCCTCGGCGGTGCGCCGGGCTCGCAGTAGCAGCGGCACGGCCGCCACGATGACCGCCGCGGAGACACCGATGATCGTGTAGAGCACCCACGGTGTGCCGGAGTCCGCGGCCGATTCCACGTGACCGCGGGACAGGTCGACCAGCGCGACGGTCGCCGCGACGCCCGCGCCGAGCGCGGCCAGCCAGACGACGACGGCGGCGCCGAGCAGGATGCGGTCGGTGCGGTCGAGTGCCGCGACGTCGAAACCGCGACGCGTCCGGGTGTTGTCGGTGAGATTCGTCATCTACGGTGCCATGCCCTAACAGCTGGTCTGCGCGGCGTTGCTGGTGTTGGAGGACAACACCGTTCCGTCGCTGGTCGTGATCGAACAGTTCAGCCGACTCACCATGAACAGGCTCGATGCCTGCACCGAGCCGACCTCGGACTGGGAGATCGGGGTGACCGTCAGTGACCACGGGATGTAGACGTTGCGTTGGGTGCGGCTGCGTCCCGACGCGTCGATGTAGGTGACGGTGATGATGTCGCCCGGCGCCTTCGTGCCGGTCACCGAGTAGGTGACCTGTCGCGGCCCGGCACGCGTCGTGGTCGTCGGCGGCGGCGGAGGCGGTTCGGTGGTCGCCGGGGGCGGTGGAGGCGGCGCCGCGGTGGTTTCCGGCGGCGGCGGTGGCGGCTCTGTCACCGTGACCGTCTCCGGTGGTGGCGGCGGAGGCTCCGTCGTGGGCGGTGGAGGCGGCGGTGGCGGCGGTTCGGTGGTGGTGAACTCGTCCTGCACGGGCGGCGCCGGCCGTGTCGTCGTCTGGGGCGTGGCGAGATTGTCCGTGTCGCTACGGGTCACCAGTACCGACACCGACACGACCAGTGCGATCGCGGCGACGATGGCGACGATGCCGACGACCCACGGCCACCGCGGCGGAGGCGCCAGTTCGGCGTCGGCGTCGGCGTCGTAGGTGTCGTAGTCATAGAGTGACGCGTCGGCGGGCACGTAGGGCGGGCTGACGAACTGTTCGGATTCCGGCGCCGAGTAGGCGCGCGAGTAGAAATCGGTCTGGCCGGTGTCGGGGTTGTCGACTCCCCGGGTGGCGTCGTCCGGGGCGGGCTGGCCACCCGGCTCCTCAGGAGGATTCGGCCCGCTCATCTACCTATCCTTTTCGACTGCTTCTCCGGCGCCGGTGGTCGCCGTGACGGCTCATGGCGCCTCGGCAACACTACCCAACGGCAGCACCCGAACGGACGGCTCAATGCGTGTTGCAGGCGAACTCATGCCCTGATTGTGACCTTGCGCCGACGCCGGGTCAGTGCTTCTCGGGTCCCCAGTGGTACTCGAACACCAGGCCCGCCACTGTGGTCAGGATGAAGCAGACGCCGGCGACGATCAGCCAGGGCAGCCACAGCGCCATGCCGACCGCGGTCACCGAACCAGCCAGCGCGATCATCACCGGCCACCAGCTGTGCGGGCTGAAGAAGCCGAGCTCCCCCGCGCCGTCGGCGATCTCGGCGTCCTCGTAGTCCTCGGGCCGGGTGTCGAGCCGCCGCGCGACGAACCGGAAGAACGTGCCCGTGATGAGCGTCAGGCCGGTGGTGAGTGCGAGCGCGGTGGTGCCCGCCCACTCGATGCCGCCGCGAGCGAACAGATCGGTCAGCACGGCGTAGACCACGGTCGACAGCGCGAAGAACGCCGTCAGGAATTCGAACAACCTGGCTTCGATGTGCATCTGCTGTCCTTACCTGCTCGCCTGGGGCATTTGCGGCGCCAGCTCTCCGCGCCGGGTGTCGAACGGCTTGGTGGTGATCGCCAGCGGCGGCTGGTTGATCGCGAGCAGCGCTTCGGCGTTCGTCTTCCCTGCGCTGCGCTGGTCGAGGTAGGCCTTGAAGTCGTTGGGCTCCACGACGCGCAGCTCGAAGTTCATCATCGCGTGGTAGGTGCCGCACATCTCCGTGCACCGGCCGACGAAGGCGCCGGTCTGGTTGATCTCGCTGATCTGGAAGACGTTGTCGGAGTTGTTCTCCTCGGGGTTGGGCATCACGTCCCGCTTGAACAGGAACTCGGGCACCCAGAACCCGTGGATGACGTCGGCCGAGGCGATTTCGAACTCGATCCGCTTGCCCGCAGGGACCACCAGCACCGGGATCTCGGTGGACGAGCCCAGCGTCTCGATCTTGTCGAAGTTCAGGTAGGAGCGGTCCTCGGGGTTCTTGCCGTAGATCGCACCGACGCGGTCGTTGCCGTGGCTGTCGACGCCCTCGGGCCGCGACACCATGGCCTCTTTGCGCGCATTGTCTTCACCGTCGTAGGTCAGCGTGCCGTCGGCGAAGTCGACCTTCTGGTAGCCGAACTTCCAGTTCCACTGGTAGGCCGTGACGTCGATGACGACCTCGGGGTTGTCCTCTTTGTGGACCATCTTCTCCTGCACCACGACGGTGAAGTAGAAGAGCACCGAGATGATGATGAACGGGATCACCGTCAGCGTCAGTTCGAGCGGCATGTTGTAGCCGAACTGACGCGGCAGCTCCGTGTCGCCCTTCTTCTTGCGGTGGAAGGCCATGGTCCAGAACAGCAGGACGTAGACGATCGCGCCGACGACCAAGGCTGCGATCACCGAACCGATCCAGAGTTCACGGTTCAGATGCGCTTCGGGGGTGATGCCGTTGGGCCAGCCGAGGCCGAGCACCTCCGACCAGCTGCATCCGCTGAGTAGCACCGTCGTCCCGCCAAGGAGCAGGGACAATGCCACCAACTTCAGGCCGCGAGCGGACACGTTGGCGCCTCCTACCAAGTCGATTGACCGGCGCGCGGTCAGACGGCTGAATCGAATACTACGCAGCGTAGACCACGCCCGGGACGTCGCGCGAAGCGACTGCTGAATGCGTGTGCGTGCCGGGTTCGACGGGCGTTGCGGATTAGGCATACTGGCGCGGTGTGCGGACTGCTGGCGCTGGTCATCGACCCTTCCTCTGAGGTTTCCCCCACCACCGTTGATGCGGTGTCGGCGGCGTCGGCCCAGATGCGTCACCGCGGCCCGGACGAGCCGGGGACGTGGAACGACACCCGCGTGGTGCTCGGGTTCAACCGGCTCTCGATCATCGACATCGCCCACAGCCACCAGCCGCTGCGGTGGGGGCCGCCGGAGGCGCCGGGCCGCTACACGCTGGTGTTCAACGGCGAGATCTACAACTACCTGGAGCTGCGTGACGCACTCCGTTCCGAATTCGGCGCGGAGTTCCACACCGACGGCGACGGCGAGGCGATCGTGGCCGCCTATCACCACTGGGGCGCCGACGCGCTGACGAGGCTGCGGGGCATGTTCGCCTTCGCGCTGTGGGACAGCGTGGCGCAGGAACTGTTCTGCGCCAGGGATCCGTTCGGCATCAAACCGCTGTATCTGGCCACCGGCACGGGCGGTACCGCGGTGGGCAGCGAGAAGAAGTGCCTGCTCGACATCGCAGACCGGCTCGGTTTCGACCTCGGCGTCGACGAGCGTGCCGTCCAGCACTACACCGTGCTGCAGTACGTCCCCGAGCCCGAGACACTGCACCGCGGAATCCGCCGGCTCGAGTCGGGCAGCTACGCGCGGGTCCGCCCAGGTGCGCAACCTGAGGTGACCCGCTACTTCCGGCCGCGATTCGACGCGGTGGCGTTCCGCGCCGGTGCTGAGCAGGCCCGCTACGACGAGATCACCGCGGCGCTCGAGGACTCGGTGGCCAAGCACATGCGCGCCGACGTGACCGTGGGCGCGTTCCTGTCCGGCGGTATCGACTCGACCGCCATCGCAGCGCTGGCGATGCGGCACAACCCGCGGCTGATCACGTTCACGACGGGTTTCGAGCGGGAAGGGTTCTCCGAGGTCGACGTCGCCGTCGCGTCGGCCGAGGCGATCGGCGCGCGGCACGTCACCAAGGTGGTGAGCCAGCAGGAGTTCGTCGCAGCGCTCCCCGAGATCGTCTGGTACCTGGACGAACCCGTGGCCGACCCGGCGCTGGTGCCGCTGTACTTCATCGCCAGGGAAGCGCGCAAACACGTCAAGGTGGTGCTCTCCGGCGAGGGGGCCGACGAGTTGTTCGGCGGCTACACGATCTACCGGGAGCCGTTGTCGCTCAAGCCTTTCGACTATCTGCCGCGGGGGCTGCGCAAGTCGGTCGGCAGGATGGCCGGCCCGCTGCCCGAAGGTATGCGCGGCAAGAGCCTGCTGCACCGGGGCTCGTTGACCCTTGAGGAGCGCTACTACGGCAACGCGCGCAGCTTCTCCGACGCGCAATTGCGCGCGGTGCTTCCGCGGTTCCGCCCGGAGTGGGTGCACACCGACGTGACGGCACCGGTGTACGCCCAGTCGCAGGACTGGGACCCGGTGGCGCGGATGCAGCACATCGACCTGTTCACCTGGCTGCGCGGCGACATCCTGGTCAAGGCGGACAAGATGACGATGGCCAACTCGCTGGAGTTGCGGGTGCCGTTCCTGGATCCCGAGGTGTTCGCGGTGGCCTCGCGGCTGCCATATGACCAGAAGATCACCAGGTCGACGACGAAGTACGCGTTACGCCGCGCCCTGGAGCCGATCGTGCCCGCGCACGTCCTCAACCGGCCGAAGCTGGGCTTCCCGGTGCCGATCCGGCACTGGCTGCGCTCGGGCGAACTGCTCGACTGGGCCTACGGGATGGTCGGCACGTCGGGCGCAGGCGACCTGGTGGAGCTGGCCGCCGTACGCGCGATGCTTGATGAACACCGAAGCGGCACAACCGATCACAGCCGTCGACTGTGGACCGTGCTCATCTTCATGCTGTGGTACGCGATCTTCGTGGACAAGACCGTCACCCCGCAGATCAGCGAGCCGACGTACCCGGTGCAGCTCTAGGCCGGCACAGCGTCAGATGGCCGCGGCGATGTCCGCGGCCGCGTCGGCCCCGTACGCGTCGGTCAGGCGCTGCACGGCCGAGTCCTTGTTCCAGGTCCACTCCTGCGGTCCGGGGGCCTCGAGCACCAGCGTCGCCACCATGGAGGCCAGCTGCGCCGATCGCTCCAGCGACAACCCGGCGTCACGCCCGGTGAGGAAGCCGGCGCGGAACGCGTCGCCGATGCCGGTCGGGTCCTCTTTGTGGGTCTCGGGAACCACGTCGACGTGGACGAAGGTGCCGTCGCGGCCGACGAGGTCCACCCCCTTCTCGCCCAGCGTGGTGACGCGCAGCTGGATCTGGCTCATCACCTCGGCTTCCGACCAGCCGGACTTCTGCAGCAGAAGATCCCACTCGTAGTCGTTGGTGAACAGGTACGCCGCACCGTCGATCAGCCTGCGGATCTCCTCGCCCGACAGGCGGGCCAGCTGCTGGCTCGGGTCGGCGGCGAAGGCCAGACCCAGCGTGCGACACTCCTCGGTGTAGAGGAACATCGCCTCTGGGTCGTTGGCACCGATGATCACGAGATCCGGTGTGCCCGTTTGCTTTACGATGTCAGCGAGCTTGATGTTGCGAGCCTCCGACATCGCGCCGGGATAGAACGACGCGATCTGGGCCATGTCCTCGTCGGTGGTGCACACGAACCGCGCCGTGTAGGCGCTGCGGGAGACGAGCACGGTGTCGCAGTTGACCCCGTGTCTGGTCAGCCACTGCCGGTACTCGTCGAAGTCCTCACCGACGGCGCCGACCAGTGTCGGGCTGCCGCCCAGCACGCCCATGGCGAACGCCATGTTGCCCGCCACACCGCCGCGGTGCATCACGAGGTCGTCGACGAGGAAACTCAACGACACCTTCTGCAGATGGTCGGCCAGCAGCTGCTCGGAGAACTTCCCCGGAAAGCGCATCAAATGGTCGGTCGCTATCGATCCGGTCACCGCAATGGTCACGCAGTCCCACCCTTCGTCTTCATCGGGATTTCACCCTAGTGTCGGGCACTCCGGGGTGCCGATGTCGGCCCCGTGGTGGCCTCGTCGCCGGCAGGGGCGTCCCGAGTACGTGCGCTAACCTGCCTATAAGTGCCTGCCCGGTCACTGTAGATGCCGCAGGACCCCACCGACTTCCCTGGGAGCAAATCTATGACCGGTCCGTACCCGCCCCCATACGGCGCTGGACCAGCCGGCCCGCAGATGTATCCGGAGCCGTATCCCCCGCAGACCTACCCGCCGCTGGGTGCGACGTACCCGGGCACGCTGCCGCCCCCGGTCCAGTACCCCAAGCGCAGACGGCCGTGGATCATCGCCGTGGTGGCCGCCGTCGCGGTGCTCGCCGTCGTCGGCGTGGTCGCCGCTGTGGCGCTCACAGGGAGCCGCGACGAGGCCGCCCCGAGCGGGGCGCTGACGGAGGCCTCCGCTCAGACCGCGATCCAGGACTACCTCGACGCGCTGACCAACGCCGACGTCGAGACCGTGGCCCGGCACACCCTGTGCGGCCTGTACGACGCGGTCAACGAGCGCCGCTCGGATCTGGCGCTGGCGAACCTGTCCAGCGACGCGTTCCGCAAACAGTACGAAAGCGCCGAGGTGACCTCGATCGACAAGATGGTGCTGTCGTCGCCGTCGCAGGCACAGGTGCTGTTCACGATGCGCGTGACGCCGGCCGGCGGTTCGTCACGCAATCAACCGCAGCAGGCCGACGAGCAGGCCGTCGCGCAGCTGCTGTCGATCGACGACGAGGTCCTGGTGTGTTCCTACCTGCCGCGGACGGCGGGTCAGTACTGAGCCGAAACCGGCTCGGAATCAGCTCAGTTGAACGAGTCGCCGCAGGCGCACGAGCCGGTGGCGTTCGGGTTGTCGATCGTGAAGCCCTGCTTCTCGATGGTGTCGACGAAGTCGATCGTGGCGCCCTGCACGTAGGGGGCGCTCATCCGGTCGACGGTGAGCGCGACGCCGCCGAAGTCGACGGTCAGATCACCGTCGAGCGAGCGGTCGTCGAAGAACAGGTTGTATCGCAGCCCTGCGCATCCGCCCGGCTGGACGGCGATCCGCAGCGCAAGGTCGTCCCGACCCTCCTGGTCGAGCAGGGCCTTCGCCTTGGCGGCCGCGGCATCCGACAGGGTCACGCCGTGCTGGGCCTCGGTGGTCTGGCCAGCCTGCACAGCCGACTCGTCCTGAACAGTCATGGAATCTCCCGTGTGGATGTACGTGGCTGGGGCCCCGCGGTTGGCCGAGATGGCCGTACGACGTTCGGCCCCACAAACTCAACGGTACCTCGTCGCGCCCGTATTCCCCATCTATCCCCAGCCAGCGGCAACCTCGCAGGCCAGGCCGGTGAGCTGGTTGGCCGCATCCTCGATCGCCCGCTGAACGGATCCCGCGTGGTCGGTGACCGAGTGGGCCGACGCGATGCCCGCGGTCTGCAGGGCGGCCCGGTCCAGCGTGACCTGGCCGGCGAGCACCAGCACCGGGATCCGTCGCGACCGGGCGCCTGCGGCCAGCGCGCTGACCACCTTGCCGTGCAGGGACTGGTCGTCGAAGCGGCCTTCACCGGTGATGACCAGGTCGGCGGCGGCGATGTCGGCGTCCAGGGCGGTGTGCTCGGCGATGATCGCGGCGCCCGATTCGCGCCTGCCGCCGAGCGCGAGCAGCGCCGCGCCGATGCCACCGGCCGCCCCGGCACCCGGATCGTCGCGGATGTCGCGGCCCGCGGCGGCGTTGAGCTCTTGCGCCCAGGCCGTCAACCGCGCTTCGAGGACGGCCACGGTGTCGGGGTCGGCGCCCTTCTGCGGCCCGAACACCGCGGCAGCGCCGGTCGGGCCGAGCAACGGGTGCTCGACATCACTGGCGGCGATGAGTTCGACGCCGGCGAGCAGGTCGCGCGCGGCCGCCGGACCGCCCAGCGCCTCGACCATTCCGCGCCCGCCGTCGGTGCAACTGCTTCCGCCGAGGCCGACGACGATGCGGCGGGCCCCCGCGGCGCGCGCGGCGGCGATGAGTTGGCCGACTCCCCTGCTGTGCGCGTCGAGCGCGGTGCGCACGGTCGGCGGTCCGCCGAGCAGCGTCAGCCCGCAGGCCTGCGCGCATTCGATGTAGGCGGTGACCGGCGGGGAGCTGTCGAGGACCCACTGTGCGTCGACGTCCGTGTCGAGGGGACCGCTGACCGACGTCGTGCGCACTTCCCCGAGCCGGCTGGCCAGCACCTCGACGAAACCGGGGCCACCGTCGGACTGCGGCGCCAGGGTCAGAACGTCCTGCGGGCGGGCCCGTCGCCAGCCCGCGGCGATGGACTGCGCGGCCTGCACCGCGGTCAGGCTGTCGCCGAAGCAGTCGGGGGCGATGAGGATGGCTGCCACCACGGCAGACTATGGCCTCGACCGAGGTGTCGCAGGCCGCCGCGGATTGGGTGGCCCGGCGGCCGAGAAGTAACCTGGCAGGCGTGAAATTGCTGGGCCGCAAGAACGACGACGCAGGCGAACCCGAGGACTCCGTGCCCGCCGCCGATGACAGTGCCGACGCCGCCGCAGCGGGCGAGCGCACGACGACCCCGCCGAAGGGCAAGCCGACCCCCAAGCGCAGCGAGGCCACCCGCAGGCGCGGCCCGGTCGCGCCCGCGCCGTTGACGAGCGCCGAGGCCAGGAAGCGTCGCAAGGAGATGCGTGGCCCGAAGCTGTCCCGCGAGGAGCGCAAGGCCGAGCGCATGGTGCGCCGGGCGGAGATGTCCGAACGCCGCGAGAAGATGATGGCCGGCGAGGACGCCTACCTGCTGCCGCGTGACCGCGGCCCGGTCCGCCGCTACGTGCGCGACGTGGTGGATTCGCGACGCAACCTGCTGGGCCTGTTCATGCCGTCGGCCTTGTTCCTGATCTTCGTGATGCTTGCGGCGCCGTCGGTGAAGGTGCAGGCATTCCTGTCGCCGGCCATGCTGGTGCTCGTGCTGATCATGGTGGTCGACGGCTTCTTCCTCGGCCGCAAGGTCAACCGGATGGCGGACCAGAAGTTCCCGGGCAACACCGAGACCGGCTGGAAGCTGGGCTTCTACGCCGCCAGCCGCGCCTCTCAGCTGCGCCGGATGCGTGCGCCGCGGCCGCAGGTCGAACGCGGCACCCCCGTTGCGTGACGCCGCAGGTGGCGTACTTTCCTGAGATTCCCGCACCCGACGCCGACGCCGCCGCTGCGGCGCGGGCCCGGCAGGCGCTGCTGACCAAACCCGCGGGCGCGCTGGGCAGGCTCGAGGACCTGTCGGTCTGGGTGGCGGCATGCCAGGGCGGCTGTCCGCCCAGGCAGTTCGAGCGGGCGCGGGTGGTGGTGTTCGCCGGGGATCACGGTGTCGCCGCGTCGGGGGTGTCGGCGTACCCCGCCGACGTGACCGCGGCGATGGTGGCGAACATCGCCGCCGGCGGCGCCGCGGTGAACGTGCTGGCCGAGGTGGCGGGCGCGAGCGTGCGGGTCGCAGACATTGCCGTCGACACCGCCGAGCCGCTGTCCCCCGCAATCGGCGCCGACAAGATCCGCCGATCCAGCGGCAACATCGCCGTCGAGGACGCTCTGACACCGGACGAGGTGGTGGCAGCCGTCGACGCCGGCCGCCGGATCGCCGACGAGGAGGTCGACTCCGGCGCCGACCTGCTGATCGCCGGCGACATGGGCATCGGCAACACCACCCCGGCGACCACGCTGATCGCCGCGATGACCGACTCCGAGCCCGTGGCGGTGGTCGGCCGGGGCACCGGGATCGACGACGCCGGCTGGGCGCGCAAGACGGCCGCGATCCGCGACGCCCTCTACCGGACGCGCCGCCTGTCGGCCGATCCCATTGCGCTGCTGAGGATCTGCGGCGGCGCCGACCTCGCCGCGATGACCGGGTTCTGCGCACAGGCGGCGGTACGCCGCACGCCGTTGGTGTTGGACGGGATGGTGGTGACGGCCGCCGCGCTGGCCGCCGAGCGGCTCGCACCCGGCGCCAGGCTCTGGTGGCAGGCCGGCCACCGCTCCACCGAACCGGCGCACACGCTGGCGCTGCGTGACCTCGGGCTCGAGCCGCTCGTCGAGTTGGGGATGCGGCTCGGTGAGGGCTCCGGCGCCCTGGTCGCACTTCCGGTGCTGCGCGCCGCCGTCGCCATCCTGGCGTCGATGGCCACCTTCGAAGAAGCCGGGATCGGCGGCGGATAAGTCGGGTGATCCGCGCGGTGATCTCTTCCCTGACAGGGGCTTTCGCATTCGCGACAGTCCTGCCCACGCCGACGCGGGCGACCGCGATGGTGGGCCGCGGGGTGCTGACCGCGCTACCGGTGGCGGGGGCGGCGCTCGGTGTGCTGGCCGCCGGGGTGCTGTGGGCGGGTTCGTGGGCCTTCGGTGACGGTAGTGCGCTGGCCGGGGTGCTGACCGTCGCGGTGCTGCTGCTGGCCACCCGTGGCCTGCACATCGACGGACTCTCCGACACGGTCGACGCGCTGGGCTGTTACGGCCCGCCCGAGCGGGCGCTGGCGGTGATGCGCGACGGCACCGCGGGTCCGTTCGGGGTGGCCGCGGTGGCGGCGACGCTCCTGGTGCAGTCTCTGGCGTTCGCGCAGTCCGGGTGGGCGGCGGTGTTCATCGCGGTCGTCGCGGGCCGGGTGGCCGTGGTCGTCGCGTGCCGCCGCGGGGTCCCCGCCGCGGCGGGCAGCACGCTGGGCGCTCT
Organism: Mycolicibacterium austroafricanum; assembly: GCF_000612725.1. GTDB lineage: Bacteria > Actinomycetota > Actinomycetes > Mycobacteriales > Mycobacteriaceae > Mycobacterium > Mycobacterium austroafricanum. The sequence continues at coordinate 145,439 of NZ_HG964456.1, read as the reverse complement.
GGTCTCGGGAACCCAGCCACGGTGGGTGGCCGCCGGGTGGACGGTCGCGGTCGCCGCGGCCGCGGTGCCGGTCTGCGCCAGGCCCTGGCAGGGGCCGCTGGTCGTGGTGCTGGCTCTGGCATGCAGCGCCGGACTGGTCGCCCACTGCGTTCGCCGGTTCGGCGGGATCACCGGTGACGTGCTGGGCGCGGCCCTGGAGGTGACGACGGCGATCGCGGCCGTCGGCTTGGCGGTCCGTTAGGACAACCGCGCCATCCATCCATGGGTATCGGCGAAGGTGCCGCGCTGGATGCCGGTCAACGTGTCGCGCAGCGCCATCGTGATCTCGCCCGGTTCGCCGTCGGCGATGGTGAACTCGCCGTCACCGTGCTTGACGTGCGAGACCGGGGTGATCACGGCGGCGGTGCCGCACGCGAACACCTCGGTGATCTCCCCCGCGGCCGCCTTCTTCTGCCACTCGTCGACGTCGATCTTGCGCTCCTCGACCGCAAACCCCGCGTCGGTAGCCAACTGCAGCAAGGAGTTTCGCGTGATACCCGGCAACAGCGACCCCGACAGCTCGGGGGTGACGAGCCGGGCGGTGCCACCGCTGCCGAAGACGAAGAACAGGTTCATGCCGCCCATCTCCTCGATGTAGCGGCGTTCGATGGCGTCCAGCCAGACCACCTGATCGCAGCCGTGCGCAGAGGCCTCGGCCTGCGCCAGCAGGGACGCGGCGTAATTGCCGCCGAATTTGGCGGCACCGGTTCCGCCGGGCGAGGCGCGCACATATTCGTGCGAGAGCCACACACTGACGGGTTTGATCCCGCGCGGGAAGTAGGCCCCCGCCGGCGATCCAATGACCAGGTAACGATATTCACTGGCCGGGCGGACGCCGAGACCGGGCTCGGTGGCGATGATGAACGGCCGCAGGTACAGCGATTCCTCGCCGCCGGCCGCAGGCACCCACTTCTCGTCGACGGCGATCAGCTCACGCAACGACCTGATGAACAGCTCGTCGGGCAGCTCGGGGATCGCCAGCCGGCGCGCCGAGGTCCGCAGCCGCGCGGCGTTGGCCTCCGGGCGGAAGGACACGATGGACCCGTCGGCCCAGCGGTAGGCCTTCAGCCCCTCGAACACCTCCTGCGCGTAGTGCAGCACGATCGCCGACGGATCCAGTTCGATGGGGCCGTACGGCATCACCCGTGCGTCGTGCCAGCCCTTGCCGTCGGTGTAATCGATCGACACCATGTGGTCGGTGTGGAACCTGCCGAAGCCCGGGTTGGCCAGAATCTGCGCGCGTACCTCGTCACTCGCCGGATTCGCGTTGCGATCGACGGTGAATTCGAGGCCTTCAGTCATGAAGGCGATTGTATAACCCGCTGGCCAACGGTTTTTGGCGGCCGTGCGGCGTCACCGGGTGCGGGTGTCGACGAACGGCGGCTTGACCACTTCGCACTCGATGCGGCGGCCGCGCACGTCCACGTCCACGTGCGCACCGTCGGCGATGTCGGCCTCGGTGTCGATCAGCGCGAGCGCGATCCCGACCTTCAAGGTCGGAGAGAAGGTCCCCGACGTGGTGACCCCGACCCGGTTCTCCCCGTCGAGGACCGTCAGGTCCTGGCGCAGTACCCCGCGCCCGACCGCCCGCAGGCCGCGCAGGGTGCGTCGCGGGCCTGCCGCCTTCTCCGCCAGCAGTGCGTCACGCCCCCAGAACGCGTCCTTCTTCCACCCGATCGCCCACCCGCAGCGCGCCTGCAGCGGCGAGATGTCCAGGGACAGCTCGTGGCCGTGCAGCGGATAGCCCATCTCCGTGCGCAGCGTGTCCCTGGCTCCGAGGCCGGCGGGCTCGCCGCCGGCCGCCTGCACCGCCTCCACGAGTGCGTCGAACACCACCGCGGCCTGATCCCACGGGGGCAAGAGCTCGTAGCCGTGTTCCCCGGTGTAACCGGTGCGGCACACCCGCACCTCGACCCCGCGGAACTGGGCGTCGGCGTAACCCATGTAGTCCATGTCGGTCGGCAGGCCGAGACCGCCGACCACATCGGCGGACACGGGGCCCTGCACGGCCAGCACGGCGCGTGAGCGGTGCTCGTCGGTGATGGTCAACCCCCCGGGTGCGCGCTGCTGCAGCGCGGCGACCACGGCGGCGGTGTTGGCGGCGTTGGGGACGAGGAAGATCTCGTCGTCGGAGACGTAGTAGGCGATCAGGTCGTCGATCACCCCGCCGTCCTCGGTGCAGCACAGGGTGTACTGAGCCTGCCCGGGCCCGATCCGGCGCAGATCGTTGGTGAACGCGGAGTTGACGAACTCGGCGGCGCCCGGCCCCTTCACCAGGGCCTTGCCGAGGTGGCTGACGTCGAACAGCCCGACAGTCGTGCGGGTGGCCGTGTGTTCGGCGACCGTGCCCGCGTAGGACACGGGCATCAGCCAGCCGCCGAATTCGGCGAAGCTCGCCCCGAGTTCGCGATGACGGTTCTCCAGAGGGCCGGCCAGCAAGTTGTCAGTCACGGCGAACCACATTAGTGCGCGCGACGCTTTCCAGACCGATCGCTAGGGTGATTCCCCGTGAGCACCTCAGCCGGTTACCAGTCCCCCGTCGTCACGGTCGCGAGCGCGCTGCCCAAGCGCCGGGTCGACTCGTCGGTCCTGATCGTGCCCGTCGTCAGCGGCGGCGACGGCGAGGAAGGCACTGAAGCCAGGGCCGCCGTGGTGGCCGGTCCGCATCTCGACGCCGACGCCGTCGCCGAGATCGAGGCGGCGCTGCAGGCGCTGGGCGCCAAGGGCGGCAGCGAGCAACTGACCCGCGTCGTGGTGCCCGCGCTGCCGGTCACCAGCGTGCTCGCGGTGGGGCTGGGCAAGAGCCGTGACGACTGGTCGGCCGAGACCATCCGCCGCGCCGCCGGTGCGGCGGCGAGGTCGCTGTCCGGCGTCGAACACGTCATCACCACGTTGTCCGACCTGGACCTGGAGGCCACGATCGAGGGTCTGGTCCTCGGTGCCTACCGGTTCTCCGAGTTCCGCAGCGAGAAGACCGCGCCCAAGGACGCCGGGGTCCGCAAGATCACCGTGCTGGCGCCGGACACGAAGGCCGCGACCAAGGACGCCGCGGCGCACGCCGAGGCCGTCGCCGCCGCCGTGGCCACCGCCCGGGACTTCGTCAACACGCCGCCCAGCCACCTTTTCCCCGCCGAATTCGCCAAGCGGGCAAAGGCTTTGGGCGAAGCAGCCGGGCTGCAGGTCGAGGTGCTCGACGAGAAGGCGCTCGCCAGGGACGGATACGGCGGCATCGTGGGCGTCGGCAAGGGCTCGTCGCGTCCGCCGCGCCTGGTGCGGCTGGCCCACCTCGGCGGCGGCCGCAAGGGCAAGAAGGTCGCACTGGTCGGCAAGGGCATCACGTTCGACACCGGCGGCATCTCGATCAAGCCCGCGGCCAACATGCACCACATGACCTCGGACATGGGTGGGGCGGCGGCGGTGATCGCGACCGTCCTGCTGGCCGCCCGGCGGCGGTTGCCGATCGACGTCGTGGCCTACGTGCCGATGGCCGAGAACATGCCGTCGGCGACCGCGCAGCGGCCCGGTGACGTGCTGACCCAGTACGGCGGCATCACCGTCGAGGTGCTCAACACCGACGCCGAGGGCCGGCTGATCCTGGCCGACGCGATCGCGCGGGCCTGCGAGGACGCGCCCGATTACCTGATCGAGACCTCGACACTGACCGGGGCGCAGACCGTCGCGCTGGGCGCACGCACCCCCGGCGTGATGGGCAGCGACGACTTCCGCGACCGGGTCGCCGGGATCTCGCAGGCGGTCGGTGAGAACGGCTGGGCGATGCCGCTGCCCGAAGAGTTGAAGGACGATCTCAAGTCGACGGTCGCCGACCTGGCCAACGTCAGCGGTTCCCGGTTTGCGGGCATGCTGGTGGCGGGCACGTATCTGCGGGAGTTCGTCGCCGACGGCGTCGAGTGGGCGCACATCGACGTCGCGGCTCCCGCCTACAACTCGGGTGGACCCTGGGGCTATACCCCCAAGGGCGGCACGGGAGTTCCCACGCGGACGATGTTCGCGGTCCTGGAAGACATCGCGGCCAACGGCTGATGTGTCACATGATGTTCCCGCCGCGGGCCGCGCTGCGCATGGCCTGCGGCAGCGCGTGTGCGACGCCGTAGACGAGGTACGCCTCCGTGGTGACGGGCCGCACCGGCTTGTTCTTCTGGACCGCCGCGACGATGGCCTTGGCAACCTTGTCGGGTCCGACCCGTCGCACCGCGAAGCCCTGGCGGGCCCGTCGGCGGATCGATTCCGCGTCGTCTCGGCGGGCCTCCGGCAGCGAGAAGCGGGTGGTGTCGACGATGTTGGTGCCGATCACACCCGGACAGATCGTGGTGACCCCGATTCCGGCCGAATCCAGTTCTGCGCGTAGACAATCGGAGAACATGAAGACGGCCGCCTTGGACGTGCAGTAGGCGTTCATCACGTTGACCGGCGTGTAGGACGCCATCGACGCGACGTTGACGATGTGGCCGCCGGTGCCGCGGTCGACGAGGCGCCTCCCCCACGACCGGCACCCGTTGACGACACCGCCGAAGTTGATGTCGAGCACCCGGTCGAACTCCTCGGCCGGGGTGTCGAGGAAGAACCCGGCATGCCCGACGCCCGCGTTGTTGACCACGATGTCGGGCACCCCGTGGTCGGCGCACACGAGTTCGGCCATCGCCTCGACGGCCGCGGCGTCGGCGACGTCGACGGTGTAACTGTGCGCCGCCGCCCCGGCCGCGGTGACCAGCCGCGCGGTCTCCTCGAGCCCGGCCTCGTCGACGTCGCTGATCACCACGTCGGCACCGGCCCGGGCGAACGCCAGCGCGGTCTCGCGGCCGATCCCGCTGGCGGCGCCGGTGACGGACACCAGGGTGTCGCCGAACGCCTTGCGGGCGCGGCCGACCTGCGCGCGCAACAACTCTCGCGGGGCCGGGGCGCCGCCGAGGTGGTCGACCAGCTGGTCGACCGCCCGTGCGAGGACCTGCGGATGTGAGCCCGGCGAGAGGTCGCCGGTCTTGATGTCGCGCCGCCACAGCCTCGAGACCGACGCGGACATGCCGTCGTAGACGTGCGGCCCCACGTGTGGGTCGTGGTCGGGGACGATCAGCTGCACCGGGACGTCGACGGGAACACCCGCCGGCGCGGCGGGCCGCAGATTCGCCCGGTACGGCTTGGCCGTCGCCGCCCGCGGTGCGGCCGCGGCGAGGCGCACGAGCTGGCCGGCGCCGCGGACGAACCGGCGCGGGCTGGTCAGCGCGGCGCGCACATATCCGGCGACGTGCTCGGGGCTGGGGCCCGACACCGAGGTCAGCGATGCGACCCGCTCGGGGGCGTCGGCGCGCTTGAGGTACTGCCACACCCCGGCGGCCCCCCATCCGTGCGCCAGCACGTGCACGGGTGTGTCACCGCCGACGGCGGCGGCGACGGCCGCGAAGTCGTCGGCGAACCGATCGACGGTGTATGCCGAAGTCTGTTTGGGCGCACCGGAGTTGCCCGCTCCCCTGGTGTCGTAGGCGACGATTCTGAACCGGTCGGCCAGCAGCGCCACCACCGGATCCCAGACCCGGTGGGTGTCGCGAAGTCCGTGCACCAGCACGAGTGTGGGCCCGTCCGGATTGCCCTGTTCGGAGACGGCGATCCGGACACCGTCACTGCTCTCGACGAACCGCTGCGTGCTCACGAGCGGACAGTACCGGAGCGCGCCCTCACGGCATCGGCTACTGGTCGCCCCACAGTTCGGTGACGACGTCGTAGACGTAGGTGTTGGGGTGCACGCCGGTGAACCGTTCGGCCAGTGGTCCGGCAGCGGTGACCGGCACCATCGTGCCGGTGTGCTCCGGGGTGGTCCAGTCGACCTTGAACTGGCGGTCGGTGCCCTTGATGGGGAACGGGCCGCTGCGCTTGGGCACCCCACCGCCGGGCAACGGCATGTTCTCGGGGATCTCGGCCCAGTACGGCACCGGATCATCAGCGACCTGATCGCTGTTGGGTTCGGGTTCACCGTCGTCGAGGACGTTCTCGATCGTCATACCGCCGGTCTCGTGATCGGCCGTCACGATCAACAGCACTTCGGGATGATCCTTCTGATACTCGGTGATCACCTTGACCATGTTGTTGACGGACTCTCCGGCCAGCATCATGTTCTGCGCGTCGTGCTCATGCCCGTCGGAGTCCAGGTCATCGCTTTCGATGACGAGAAAGAAGCCGTTCTCGTTGGTGCCGAGGATGTCGAGCGCCTTGGACACCAAGCGCTCGGGAGCGACGTAGTTCGGGTCGCTGCTGTAGTCGTGCCCTTCGATCTCGGTGGACCGGCGCTTGGCACTGTCCTGCACCAGCGCAAGGGCTTTCGGGCCTGTCAACGCGTCGAACGTCGGCTGGTCGTAGGCGTATTGGTAGCCGTCCGACTGTGCGCGGGCCACCAGGTCCTCGTCCCCCTCACTGGCGTCGTCCTCGCCCGCGTCGGGAATCCGGCCGGGGTCACCCTCCGGGTACCAGTACTTCTCACCGCCGCCGAACAGCACGTCGACGCCACGATCGAGGTAGCCCCTGGCGATGTCGACCTTGAGGTCGCGGTCGGGTACCGGCGAGCCGAAGGCGGCCAGTGTTGCGTTGGTGACGTCGTGGTCGTTGACCAGACCGGTTGCCATGCCGCGCTTCTGGGCCAGATCGAGCAAGGTGGGCACCGACTCTCCGTCGGGCCCCAGCCCTGTCGTGCCGTTGGGGACCTTCTGTCCGATCGCCCAGGCGGTGGCTCCGGCCGCCGAGTCCGTCACCGCGTACTCGGGGTCGCCGGGAATCGTGTCCAGGAAGCCGGAGTACGGCAGCGCATCCATCGGCTGACGCTCGTCGAGCCCGTACAGGTAGTACTGGATCGCTGTGCGCTGCTGCGGGCCCATACCGTCCCCGCTGAGGATGATGACGCTCGGGTTCTTCGGCTGATTGTCGTCGCTGCTGCCGCACCCCGCGAGCACCAACAGGGAGGCGGCCGCAACGGCGGCGCATTTGACGGACGCGTTATGAACAGCGGGCATGAACGCAGACCTTTGCAACAGCAACGATCCGCCGGGCCACGGTCACATGAACCGCCGCCGAACAACTGCGGACCGGCCAGCGCTAGCGGTCGAGTTCCTCACGCGCGGCGCGTTTGCGCTCGACCCGCCTGCGGGCGTCATAGTCGCGCATGCGTTGCGGGTAGCCGACTTTCTGGACGTCGTAGACCGGGATCTTCAGGCGGTCGGACAGGCGCCGGGCCCCGGCGTCTCCGCCGGCCCTGCGCCGGGTCCATTCACCGTCGGCAGCCACCAGGACGACGGTGACGTCGGTGACCGTCGTCTTGGGCTCGACGAACGCCTCCACGCCGTGGTGCTCGGCAACCCACTGTTGCAGGTAGCGCAGGTCGGCCGCGGGATCGTCGGCCGCCGTCGCCGCCCGTCGCCGGCCGCGCAGCCTGTCGAGAAGTCCCACCTGGCCCCTGCTCCTTCCGGCCATCCCCGTCGCCATGCGTCATTTCGATAGTGCCAGAGCCGTCAGTGGCCCGTCCGCGGCGAAACATGACGTGGACGTGACAGGATGGGTCACGACACTTCAGACACTGCGACCGACCGTGCAAGGGAGCCACGACACTATGGCCATCTCCGTCCAGATGCCCGCACTCGGAGAGAGCGTTACCGAGGGGACAGTCACCCGCTGGCTGAAGCAAGAGGGAGACACGGTCGAGGAGGACGAGCCGTTGCTGGAGGTGTCAACCGACAAGGTCGACACCGAGATCCCCTCACCCGCCGCGGGTGTGCTGAAGAAGATCGTCGCCCAGGAAGACGACACCGTCGAGGTCGGTGGTGAACTGGCCGTGATCGGTGACGCCGACGACAGCGACGCCGGCGGCGACGAGAAGCCCGAGCCTGAGCCGGAACCCGAGCCCGAGGCGGAAGCCGAACCGGAACCGGAACCCGAGCCGGAGGCCAAGCCCAAGGCGAAGCCCGCCCAGTCGTCCGGTTCGGCCACGCCGGTGCTGATGCCCGAGCTGGGCGAGTCGGTCACCGAGGGGACCGTCACCCGCTGGCTCAAGAAGGTCGGCGACAGCGTCGACGTCGATGAGCCGCTCGTGGAGGTGTCGACGGACAAGGTCGACACCGAGATCCCGTCGCCGGTAGCGGGCACCCTGCTGTCGATCACCGCCGAGGAAGACGACACCGTCGAGGTCGGAGGCGAGCTGGCCAAGATCGGCGACGCCGGGGCCGAAGCCGCCCCCGAGCCCGAACCCGAGCCAGAGCCAGAGCCCCAGCCCGAACCGGAACCCAAGACGACCACACCGTCGGCCAAGCCCGCCGAGGAAGCTGCGCCCGAGCCCAAGCCGGAACCCACGCCCCAGCCGAAGCCGGAGCCTGCGCCCGCCGCGGCCGCGGAGTCCTCGGGTGATTCCAGCCCGTACGTGACACCGCTGGTGCGCAAGCTGGCCGGTGAGCACAGCGTCGATCTGGCGTCGGTCAAGGGCACCGGCGTCGGCGGACGGATCCGCAAGCAGGATGTGCTGGCCGCAGCGGAGGCGAGCAAAGCGCCGAAGGAGGCCCCGAAGGCCGCGCCGGCGGCCGAGGCCCCCGCCAAGGTTCCCGCGCCTGCGCCCGAAGGCGCGTTGGCGCACCTGCGCGGAACCACGCAGAAGGCCAACCGGATCCGTCAGATCACCGCGAAGAAGACCCGGGAATCGCTGCAGACCACTGCGCAGCTGACCCAGGTCCACGAGGTCGACATGACCAAGATCGTGGCGCTGCGGGCCAAGGCCAAGGCCAAGTTCGCCGAACGTGAAGGCGTCAACCTGACCTACCTGCCGTTCATCGCGCGGGCGGTGATCGACGCGTTGAAGATCCATCCGAACGTCAACGCCAGCTACAACGAGGACTCCAAGGAGATCACCTACTACGACGCCGAACACCTCGGCGTCGCCGTCGACACCGAGCAGGGTCTGCTGTCGCCGGTGATCCACAACGCCGGCGACCTGTCGCTGGGTGGTCTGGCGCGGGCGATCTCCGATATCGCGGCGCGGGCACGGTCGGGCGACCTCAAGCCCGACGAGCTGTCCGGCGGCACGTTCACGATCACCAACATCGGCAGCCAGGGCGCACTGTTCGACACCCCGATTCTGGTACCGCCACAGGCGGCGATGCTGGGCACCGGCGCCATCGTCAAGAGACCGAGGGTCATCGTCGACGACTACGGCAACGAGTCGATCGGTGTGCGGTCGGTGAGCTACCTGCCGTTGACCTACGACCACCGCCTCATCGACGGCGCCGACGCCGGACGCTTCGTCACGACGATCAAGCGCCGTCTGGAAGAGGGCGCCTTCGAGGCCGACCTGGGGCTCTAGACAGCAGTGTCGATGCCATCAGATTCGGTCGTCGCTGTCGCGGGATCATCCGGTCTGATCGGTACGGCGCTGGTGTACGCGCTGCGCGCCACCGACCACCGGGTGATCCGCATCGTGCGGCGGGCACCCTCGAACGCCGACGAGGTGTTCTGGAACCCCGACACCGGCGAGTTCGACGCCGACGCCCTGCATGACGTGGATGCGGTCGTCAACCTGTGCGGGGTCAACGTCGGCCAGAAGCGGTGGTCAGGCGCGTTCAAACAGAGTCTGCGTGACAGCCGCATCGGCCCGACCGAGGTGCTGGCCCGCGCCGTGGTCGACGCCGGGGTGCCGGTGCTGGTCAACGCGAGCGCCGTCGGCTACTACGGCGACACCGGCGGCACGCCGGTCGACGAGACGGCGGGTCCCGGCCACAACTTCCTGGCCCGTCTCGCCGTCGACTGGGAAGCCGCCACGATCGTGGCCGCCCGGGCCGGCGTCCGCGTGGTGTTGACGCGCACCGGCCTGGTGATGGCGCGGGCGGGCGGCATGCTCAGCCGGCTCAGACCTATGTTCTCGCTGGGGCTGGGCGCCCGACTGGGCAACGGACGCCAGTACCTGTCGTGGATCAGCCTCGAGGATCAGGTGCGGGCGCTGCTGTTCGCGATCTCCCACGACGAGATGATCGGGCCGGTCAACATGACCGGACCGGCGCCGGTCACCAACGCGGAGTTCACCACCGCGCTGGGCCGCTCGGTGAACCGTCCGACACCGTTGGTCGTGCCGGGGTTCGCGCTGCGGCTCGCGCTCGGGGAGTTCGCCGACGAGGGTGTGCTCGGCGGCCAGCGCGCGATTCCGGCCGCACTGGAGCGGGCGGGGTTCCAGTTCCACCACAACACGATCGGGGAGGCGCTGGCGTTCGCCACCGCGCCTAACGGTGAGTAGCGTCGAACCCATGGCGGTATCGATCCGGGCGGATGTTGCCCCGGTGCAGGTGCGGAAACTGGGCACCGTCGACTACCTGGCGGCGTGGGATCTGCAGCGCGAGATCGCCGAAGCACGCGCCGAGGGCGGTCCCGACACCCTGCTGCTGCTCCAACACCCCGCGGTGTACACGGCGGGCAGGCGCACGCTTCCCGAAGAACGGCCGGCCGATGGCACGCCCGTCATCGACACCGACCGCGGCGGCAAGATCACCTGGCACGGGCCCGGTCAACTGGTCGGCTACCCGATCATCGGGCTGGCGGAGCCGCTCGACGTCGTGAATTTCGTTCGGCGCCTTGAAGAGTCGTTGATCACGGTATGCGCGGAACTCGGTCTGCCAACGGGGCGGGTGGAGGGGCGCTCCGGGGTGTGGGTGGAAGCCGACGGTGTCCGGCCCGCCCGCAAGATCGCCGCCATCGGCATCCGGGTGGCGCGCGGCACGACGCTGCACGGGTTCGCGTTGAACTGCGACTGCGACCTCAATGCGTTCGGATCGATCGTGCCCTGCGGCATCCGCGATGCCGGGGTGACATCGCTGACCGCCGAAATGGGCCGCACGGTCGGCGTCGGGGAGGTCATCGACCGGGTGGCCGACGCGGTTCTCGACGCGCTCGACGGCCGCATCGCGGTCCGTGTCGAACCGGCCGCGCGCGTAGAATCGGCCCGGTGACTATCGCCCCTCGATCCGATGTCGCCGGCCATGCGGCTCCGGAAGGCCGCAAGCTGCTGCGTCTGGAAGTTCGCAACGCCGAGACGCCGATCGAGCGTAAGCCGCCGTGGATCAAGACCCGGGCGAAGATGGGGCCGGAGTACAAGGAGCTCAAGGGCCTGGTGCGCCGCGAGGGACTGCACACGGTGTGCGAGGAAGCGGGCTGCCCCAACATCTTCGAGTGCTGGGAGGACCGTGAGGCCACGTTCCTGATCGGCGGCGAGCAGTGCACGCGACGCTGCGATTTCTGCCAGATCGACACCGGCAAGCCCGCCGAGCTGGACCGCGACGAACCCCGCCGGGTCGCCGAGAGCGTGGCCGCGATGGGGCTGCGGTACTCCACCGTGACGGGGGTGGCCCGTGACGATCTGCCCGACGGCGGCGCGTGGCTCTACTCCGAGACGGTCCGCCAGATCAAGGCGCTGAACCCGAACACCGGTGTCGAGTTGTTGATCCCGGACTTCAACGCCGACCCGGCGCAGCTGCAGCAGGTCTTCGAGTCGCGCCCGGAGGTGTTGGCGCACAACGTCGAAACGGTGCCCCGCATCTTCAAGCGGATCCGGCCGGGCTTCCGTTACGAGCGCAGCCTGTCGGTGCTGACGATGGCCCGCGACTACGGCCTGGTCACCAAGAGCAACCTGATCCTCGGGATGGGTGAGACCCCCGAGGAGGTGCGCGAGGCGCTGGTCGACCTGCACCGGGCCGGCTGCGACATCGTCACCATCACCCAGTACCTGCGCCCGTCGGCGCGCCACCATCCCGTCGAGCGGTGGGTCCACCCGGACGAGTTCGTCGAGCACGAGCGCTACGCCACCGGCCTCGGCTTCGCCGGCGTGCTGGCCGGCCCGCTGGTCCGCTCGTCCTACCGGGCCGGCAAGTTGTATGCGCAGACCATCGCGTCGCGACCGACCGGAGCCGCTCCGGCGGCGATGCCGACGTCGACGTCAGTATCCTGAACGGATGGCGAAATCGCGTAACCCCGCCGAGACGAAGGCCGCAAAGGCCGAGGCGAAGGCCGCCCGCAAGGCGGCGTCCAAGCAGCGGCGCAGTCAGCTCTGGCAGGCGTTCCAGATGCAGCGCAAGGAGGACAAGCGACTCCTGCCGTACATGATCGGCGCGTTCGTGCTGATCGTGGCCGCGTCGGTGGCGGTGGGCCTGTACGCCGGCGGGTTCACGATGTTCATGCTCATCCCGCTCGGCATCGTGCTCGGTGCGCTGGTGGCATTCATCATCTTCGGCCGGCGCGCCCAGAAGTCGGTCTACCGCAAGGCCGAGGGCCAGACAGGTGCGGCGGCGTGGGCACTGGACAACATGCGCGGTAAGTGGCGCGTCACTCCCGGCGTCGCGGCGACCGGACACTTCGACGCGGTGCACCGGGTGATCGGTCGCCCCGGCGTGATCTTCGTCGCCGAGGGTTCCCCCACCCGGGTGAAGCCGCTGCTGGCCCAGGAGAAGAAGCGCACCGCCCGTCTCGTCGGCGATGTGCCGATCTACGACGTCATCATCGGCAACGGCGAGGGCGAGGTTCCGCTGGCCAAGCTGGAACGGCACCTGACCAAGCTGCCGGCCAACATCACCGTCAAGCAGATGGACTCGCTGGAGTCGCGCCTGGCCGCGCTGGGAACCAAGGTGGGACCCGCCGCGATGCCGAAGGGGCCGCTGCCTGCCCAGGCGAAGATGCGCGGCATACAGCGCACCGTGCGGCGGCGCTGACCTGCTCCCCCGGGCGTGAGGGCCGTCAGCGTCTGACGACGGCGGTCTTGGTGGCCAGATCGTGCAGGCCCCGCAGATCGCTGTCGGTGAACAGCGCCGGGATGACGAGGGCGATGAGCAGTCCGCGGGCCAGTGCCCGACCCGAGCCCACAAAGGCGCGGTTGTCCACCGACACCACCTTCAGGCCGAGCGCGAGCTGTCCAGGCGTGAAACCGAACAACCGCACCGACACCACGCTGAGCACCAGCCACACCACGAGCACCGCGGTCGACAGGGCGCCCAGGCTCACCCACCCGAACGTCATCGCCAGGGCGGCCAGCCCGTAGCTGACGAGCCAGTCGACCAGCAGCGCCGCGATGCGACGGCCGAAGCGTGCGATGGAGCCGGGGCCGGTCTCCGGGAGACCGAGACGTTCGCCGGGGTAGGTGGACCGCTGGCGGGGATCGTCGGACTGCGACGGTCCCGAAAGCCAGGACCCAATCGTGCGGGCCATGCCCCAAGGATATGCGCCGACCGATAGTGTCGATCACCGGCGCAGCCGAGATGCGTAACGTCCGCGCAACATGCGGTTGACGGCCGTGCAACATCGTGTCCATACCGTCACCGGCGGGCTACCCAAGTCAAAGGAGAGCAATAAGTGGCAGAAAAGACCGCCGACGACATCATCAAGCTGATCAAGGACGAACAGGTCGAGTACGTCGACATCCGGTTCTGTGATCTGCCCGGCGTCGTCCAGCACTTCTCGATCCCGGCTTCGGCATTTGACGAGAGCGTGTTCGAGGACGGCCTCGCGTTCGACGGCTCGTCGGTGCGCGGCTTCCAGTCGATCCACGAATCCGACATGATGCTGCTGCCGGATCCCGAGACCGCCCGCATCGACCCGTTCCGCGCGGCCAAGACGCTCAACCTGAACTTCTTCGTGCACGACCCGTTCACCCGTGAGGCGTACTCGCGCGACCCCCGTAACGTCGCCCGCAAGGCCGAGAACTACCTCGCCAGCACCGGGATCGCCGACACCGCCTACTTCGGCGCCGAGGCCGAGTTCTACATCTTCGACTCGGTGAGCTTCGACTCGCGGATCAACGGCACCTTCTACGAGGTCGACTCCGAGTCGGGCTGGTGGAACACCGGTGAGCCGCTCGAGGCCGACGGCAGCCCGAACCGCGGCTACAAGGTCCGCCCCAAGGGTGGCTACTTCCCCGTCGCGCCCTACGACCACTACGTCGACCTGCGCGACGAGATGTCGACCAATCTGATCAACGCCGGCTTCACGCTCGAGCGTGGCCACCACGAGGTCGGCACCGCCGGACAGGCCGAGATCAACTACAAGTTCAACACGCTGCTGCACGCGGCCGACGACGTGCTGCTGTTCAAATACATCATCAAGAACACGGCGTGGCAGAACGGCAAGACGGTCACGTTCATGCCGAAGCCGCTGTTCGGTGACAACGGTTCGGGTATGCACGCTCACCAGTCACTGTGGAAGGACGGCAAGCCGCTGTTCCACGACGAGTCCGGTTACGCCGGTCTGTCGGATCTGGCCCGCCACTACATCGGCGGCATCCTGCACCACGCGCCGTCGCTGCTGGCGTTCACCAACCCGACGGTGAACTCCTACAAGCGTCTGGTGCCGGGTTACGAGGCCCCGATCAACCTGGTCTACAGCCAGCGCAACCGGTCGGCCTGTGTCCGCATCCCGATCACCGGCAACAACCCGAAGGCCAAGCGCCTCGAGTTCCGTTGCCCGGACAGCTCGGGCAACCCGTACCTGGCGTTCGCGGCGATGCTGATGGCCGGCATCGACGGCATCAAGAAGAAGATCGAGCCGCTCGCCCCGGTCGACAAGGACCTCTACGAGCTGCCGCCCGAGGAGGCCGCGAACATCCCGCAGGCGCCGACGTCGCTGGCGTCGGTCATCGACAGGCTCGAAGAGGACCACGAGTACCTCACCGAGGGTGGCGTGTTCACCACCGACCTGATCGAGACCTGGATCTCCTACAAGCGGGAGAACGAGATCATGCCGATCCAGATCCGGCCTCACCCGTACGAGTTCTCGCTGTACTACGACGTTTAGTCGGCTCGCCGACGCGACGTTTAGTCGGCTCGCCGACGCGACGTTTAGTCGGCTCGCCGACGCGACGTTTAGTCGGCTCGCCGACGCGAAGCCGGGCGCCCCGCAAGGGTCGCCCGGCTTTTCGTTTCGACGAACACCTATCCGGACCGCAGTCCGCGGCGGTAGGCTCTGGCACATGACCACGAATCTGGACGCACGCCTGACGAGCTACTCCGCCCCCGTGCTCAGCATCTTCCGCATCGTGTTCGGCCTGCTGTTCACGTTGCACGGAGCCCAGAAGGTCCTGGCCTGGCCGACCGGCATGCAGGCCGGCCCCGGGGACTTCACCGGCCCCGCAGTCCCGGTCGGCACCTGGCCCTACTGGTGGGCCGGTCTGCTGGAAATCGTCCTCGGCCTACTCATCACCGTGGGCCTTTTCACCCGCATCGCGGCGTTCATCGCCGCGGGCCAGATGGCCGTCGCGTACTTCTGGCAGCACCTGCCCAAAGCGTTCTTCCCGATCGAGAACGGCGGCGAACCCGCGATCCTGTTCTGCTTCGGCTTCCTGCTGCTGGTCGCGATGGGCGCCGGCGCATGGTCGATCGATGCGCTGCGGCAGGGCCGGGCCGTCGTGCGCAGCTGACCCACCGTTTGCTCTCCACCTCCCGCGCAGGGGCAAGTTTCGCCGACGCGCGCGTGAATATTGGGAAACGTCAACCAGCGGCGCCGTAGGACCTCATAGGATTGCCCCCTAGTTGACAGCGGAAGTATTTCTTCGGGGGGAGGAATGCCGTGGGGCATTCGACGTACATCGGCCGCATCGGTGCACTGGCGTTTGCTCTGGGCGTGGGTGTGGGGCTCGGCGCCACACCCGCCGTCGCATTTGCGGACGAGACCGGCACCTCGGCGAGCTCCCCCGCCGGTGAGAACACGACATCCGGTCCGGGCACCGCAGCGGACGCCCCGACCGAGACCGACGTCGACGAACAGGACGAAGCAGCTGTCGACGAACAGGACGAGGCAGCTGTCGACGAACCGGAGCAGCCCGCCGAGGAGAACGACGCAGACGCCGTCGAAACCGTCCAGGACCGCCAGGACCGGATCGTCGACACCGACCCGGAACCCGTGGCCGCATCCGACGATGCCCCCGAAACCGAACCGGAACCCGAGCCAGATGTCGACGAGGCCGTCACCGCGCCCGAAGACGCACCGACCGGCGATCCGGCGCCCGACGTCGCACCCCCCACAGGCCCCGAAGCCGACACCGTGGCCGAGATCCCGTCTCCTGGCGCGGAACCGGTAGAGGCCCCCGCCTCCACGTCAGTCACACTCTCCACGATCCTGTCCTCGCTGCTCGCACCGCCTCGCACCCCGGACGCGCCCTCCGAGTCACCGCTGTGGCTGGTGGTGGCCGCCGCGCTGCGCCGCCAGCTGGACTCCCCCACGACTTCCGGGGAAGCCGGCCTCAGTTCGACGCTGCTCACCCCGGAAGAGGCCGAGGCGATCCGCCGGCTGGGCGACATCGTGACCGGGCCGAACCCGACAGACGTGGTCTCCACCGACACGCGCGCGTATGTCGCTCATCCGGGCAGCAGGTCGATAACGGTGATCGACACGGTGAACGGCACTGTGCTGCAAACCATTTCACTGTGGTCCACCCCGACGAAGCTGGCCCTGAGCCCCGGAGGTGGCCGCCTCTACATCAGCAACGCCCTGGCAGGCACGGTCTCGGTGATCAGCACCGCCACCAACTCGGTCGTCAAGACCATCCGCGTCGGCGACACCCCGACCGGAATCGCGGTGAGCCCGGGCGGCACCCGGGTGTACGTCGTCAACAGCGACGACGGCACGGTGTCGAAGATCAGCACGCTGACCAACAAGGCTGTCGGGACCGTTTACGGTGTCGGCAAAGGTGTTTCGACGATCACGGTCAGTCCCGACGGCGCGACGATCTACGCCCTCAACGGAACCACCGGCGAGATCTCCCACTTCTCAGCCGCCTCGCTGTTCGCCGGGAAGATCACCGGCGTCACGCCGGGATCCCAGGGCATCACGTTCAGCACCGACGGTTCCCGCGTGTTCGTCGCCGACCTTGCCGGCAGCGTGAAGGTCATCGACACCGACTCCCACGAGGTTGTCGACAGCATCATCCTCGCCACAGGTGCGCCGTTCGACCTGGCGGTCAGCCCGGACGGGACGACGCTGTTCGTGGCACGCAGCGGCGACGGCAAGCTGTCGGTGTACGACATCGCCACCAAGACCGAACTCACCTCGATCGTCGCCAACCCCTACCTGGTCGACGGTGCGCCGACGATCAGCGCGAGTCCAGACGGCACGCAGCTGTACTGGACCGACTCGGGCAGTGACCGGGTGCATGTGATCGCGCTTCTCGCCCCCAACGGCGATCCGGTCGCCGGAACACCGGTCGTGAACGCCCCCAACGCTTCCGGGGCGGTCACCGGATCGGTCACCGTTACCGATCCGGAAGGCCGGCCGCTGACCTACACGGTCAGCACCCCCGACAAAGGCGCCGTGACCGTGTCCCACGGTGAGAACGGCGACTTCGTCTTCACCTACACCCCCACCGCCGCCGCACGCCACGCCGCGGCCGCCGTGAGCGGCGCGCCCGGCGCCGCCGTCGACACGTTCACCATCACGTTCTCCGACGGCCGGCGCGGGGTGGTCACGGTCCCGATCACCGTCACGATCGCGCCTGCCAACGCGGCCCCGACCGCCACGGCCCGATCGAGCCTGTCCTGGTTCAGCCCCAAGGTGTACGGCACCGTCACCGCCAAGGACGCCGACAAGGACACGCTGGGCTTCACCGCGTCACCCACCGCCAAGGGCGGGACGGTCACGATCGACGCCGACGGCAAGTTCACCTACACGCCCACCGCGGCAGCCAGGCACGCCGCCGCGAACGCCGGTGCCACCGAAGCCGATAAACACGACACCTTCACCGTTCTCGTCGACGACGGACACGGCGGGGTCACACCGCTCACGGTGACCGTGAAGGTCAAGCCCGGCAACGCCACCCCGACAGCCACCGTCCGAACCAGTTCGTCATGGTTCAGCGCCAAGGTGTACGGCACCGTCACCGCCAAGGACCTCGACAGGGACGGCCTGGCCTACACCGCGTCCGCCACCGCTAAGAGCGGGACGGTCACGATCGACGGCAGGGGCCGGTTCACCTACACCCCCAGCGATGCCGCCCGCCACGTCGCCGCGGCGGAGGCAGCGACGCGCGAGGACAAGCAGGACACGTTCGACGTCGTCATCGACGACGGGCACGGCGGCGTCGCCACCGTGGCCGTCACCGTGAACATCAAGCCCGCGAACGCGGCGCCGACGGACGCGGCCACGGCGGACGTGTTCACCAACCCGAACAGCGGCGTCATCACAGGGAAGATCACCGCGGTCGACACGGACAGCGACGCCGTCACCTACCGGGCCGCTCCGGCCACCAGCAAGGGAGTCGTGAGCATCGACGCCGACGGGACGTTCACCTACGTCCCGACGGCGGAGGCCCGGACCGCCGCGAGCAGGCCGTTCGCGCCGTCCTGGGACAAGAACGACCGGTTCCGGGTGACGGTCGACGACGGCCACGGTGGCACCACCACGCTGACCGTCCGGGTCGCCATCGCGCGGCTCGGGCATGTCAACCAGGCCCCCACCAACGGCAGTTACTCTGTAGGACAACCGAATCCGGCCAGCGGGAAGGTCGCCGGCACGGTGTCGGCGACCGACCCCGAGCGCGATGCCGTGACCTTCGCAGGCTCCGGTGTCACCGGCAAGGGCAGTGTGATCGTCGACGCCGCAGGTGGTTTCGTCTATACACCGAGCGACGAGGCACGCCACCGGGCCGGCGCGGACGACGCCACGCAGGCCGACAAGCAGGACACGTTCACCGTCACCGCCGTCGACTTCTACGGCGCGAAGCTGGCCGTCCCGGTCACCGTGACCATCGTCGGGTTGACTGCTCTCTAGTCCAACCCGAGGTCCTTGCGGAACCGGCGCATCCCGTCGACCTTGTCGGCCAGGGATGCGTCGGGGCCGCTGTAGAACATCCACGGCATCGTGATGATCCCGGTGATACCGCCGGCCTCGGCGCGTTCGTAGTGCTCCGCAGTGAACGCATCGGTCAGCGGCGTGATCACCTCGAATCCGTGCATGTCCAAACCGTTTTCGGCGCGCAGCCCGCGCAGCGTGGCTATCCGCTCCAACGCCTTGTCCGTGGTGATCAGATCGCCGATCCACCCGTCGTGTCGGGCCGCGCGGCGCAACGCGATGTCCGAGAGCCCTCCGACGTAGATCGGTATGGGTGGCGGCGTGGGCTCCATCTCCATCCGCGGCGCGGTGTAGAACTCGCCGGAGAACTCCGTCCAGCCCGGCGACCACAACGCCTTCATCAGCTCCAGCATCTCGTCGGTGCGCCTGCCACGCCGTTCGAACTGCTGACCAAGCAGTTCGAATTCCTCACGGCACCAACCCACCCCGACACCGAGCTCGAGTCGCCCACCGGCCAGCACCGCCGCGGTGCCGATCGCCTTGGCCGCAGAGTACGGGTCCCGCATCGCGGGCAGATACACCGTCGTCACGAACCGCAGCCGTGTGGTCGCCAGCGCGATCGCGCCGATCATCACCCACGGGTCCGGCCAGTCGGTGAACGCCTCCCACCGCCGCTGGCCGTCTTTCGTGTACGGGTACGGCGTCTGCAGAGTCTCCAGGTTGATGACGTGGTCGGGGATCGCCATCCCGTGATAACCCAGATCGTCTGCCGCCTTGGCGATCTCGACGGCCTCCCGGGTGTCCAGGAACGCCGTGCTGACATAGAACTTCATCCTGCGTCACGCGCCCACGCCGGCGTGATGAACACCCCGTCGGCCTCGACGGTCACACCGTCGGCATCCATCAGATAACCGCGGGCGAACGTCTTGGCCCCCTCCGAGCGCTCGACAAAGGCCTCCGCGCGAAGCGGGCCCAGCGGTGTGCCCCGCAGATAGCGCAGGCTGATCGTCCCGGTGAACCTCGGTTGAGTGAGCCCGTCGCTGGCCACCTCGCCGAGGAGATGGTCGAGCACCAGCGCTGCGATTCCGCCGTGCACCCAGCCCGGCGGGCCTTCGTAGGCGGGGCCGAGGGTGAACTCGCTCCAGCAGGTGCCGTCCGGCTCGTGCTCGATGCGCATCGGTGGAGCGATCGCGTTGCGAAGGCCCACAGCAGGATTCGCCCAGGCGACGGGCCGTCCGGTGTCGGCATGCCGCAGCGTCGACCGACCCGACCGCTGCTGCCGCCCCAGCAGCTCCTCGGCCGCCGCAAGGTGGGTGAGCGCCTGCTGCACCGTCGCGTCCTCGACCTCGGTGTGGATGCCCACATCGATCAACCTGCGCAGCGCATCGGTCAGCGGCTCGTAGCTGGCCCGCTGCCGGTCATACTCCTCGGCGCTGATCGCCTCGAACGTGAAGTCCATTTACCCTCTCCGGCCCATAGTCGGCTCAGCCTCTCCTGCCCATAGTCGGCTCAGCCCCTCCTGCCCATAGTCGGCTCAGCCTCTCCTGCCCATAGTCGGCTCAGCCTCCGAAAACTCTCAGGACCACGGCCTTCGCCCGCCGTGTCACCCGCAGGTAGTTGTCCAGGAACTCGCCACCGTCGCCGCCGGGCCACCCGGCGGCCACCGCGACCGCCGTGAGCAGCTTGCCCGGCCCGGGTAGCTGATCGGTGGGCTTGCCGCGCACCAGCACCAGCGCATTGCGGGCCCGGGTCGCCGTCAGCCATGCCTCGCGCAGCAGTTCGATGTCACCCTCGGCGATCAACTCGGCAGCGCCGATCGCGTTGAGGGTCTCCAGCGTCGAGGTGGTGTGCAGCGCCGGGATTTTGTGCGCGAAACGCAACTGAAGCAGTTGCACCGTCCACTCGATGTCGGCGAGCCCGCCGCGGCCCAGCTTGGTGTGGGTGTTCGGGTCCGCTCCGCGGGGCAGCCGCTCGGCGTCCACCCGCGCCTTGATGCGGCGGATCTCCCGCACGGTCTCCGGCGACACTCCGCCGGCGGGGTACCGGGTCTTGTCGATCATCAACAGGAACCGCTCCCCCAGTTCCAGGTCGCCGGCCACCCGGTGCGCACGCAGCAGCGCCTGGACTTCCCAGGCCTGCGCCCACTGTGTGTAGTACGCCTCGTAGGAGGCCAGCGTCCGCACCAGCGGACCGCTGCGCCCCTCGGGACGCAGGTTGGCGTCGACCTCCAACGGCGGGTCGGCGCTCGGGGTGCCGAGCCGGGCGCGGACCTGTTCGGCGACCGTGGTCGACCACTTGACCGCGGTGGATTCCTCGACACCGGCGTGGGGTTCGCACACGAACATCACGTCGGCGTCCGAGCCGTACCCGAGTTCTCCGCCGCCCAGCCGGCCCATGCCGATGACGGCGATCCGTGCCGGCGCCTTGCCGTCCGGCGAGTTCGCCCGAATCACCGCGTCGAGTGCGGCCTGCAGCACCGCCACCCACACCAACGTGAGCTGCTTGCACACCGCGGTGACGTCCAGCATGCCGAGCAGGTCGGCCGAGGCGATCCGGGCCAGTTCGCGCCGGCGCAGCGATCGCGCCGCGGCGATCGCGCGCATCGGATCCGCGTGCCGGGCCGCCGAAGCCACCAGTGACTTTGCAAAACTCTCGGTGTCGACATCGCACAGTTTCGGTCCGTTGGGGCCGTCGGCGTAGAGCTGGATCACCTCGGGTGCGCGCATCAGCAGTTCCGGCACGTAGGCCGACGTGCCGAGCACATGCATCAACCGTTTGGCGACCGCGCCCTCGTCACGCAGCGTCGCCAGATACCACCGCTGCTCGGCGAGTTCGTCGCTGATCCTGCGGTAGGCCAGCAGCCCCGCGTCGGGGTCGGGCGTGTCGGACAACCAGTCCAGCAGTGTCGGCAGCAGCACCTGCTGCACGCGGCCCCGCCGGCCGGAGCTGCCCGTCAGGGCGGCCAGGTGCGTCAGCGCGCTCTGCGGCCCCTCGTATCCGAGCGCGGCGAGCTGGCGCTCGGCGGCATCGGTGCTCATCACGTCCGAAAGACCAAGGGACGCTTGGCCGACCGATTCCAGCAGCGGCTGGTAGAACAGTTTCGCGTGCAGCCGGGACACCCGGTGGTTCTGCCGCTTGAGCTCCTCGCGCAACACCCCGAGCGCATCGTGCCTGCCGTCCGGACGCATGTGCGCGGCGCGCGCGAGCCAGCGCATCGATTCCTCGTCGTCGGCCTCGGGCAGCATGTGGGTGCGCTTGAGGCGCTGCAGCTGCAGCCGATGCTCGAGCAGCCGCAGGAATTCGTAGGACGCAGTCATGTTCGCGGCGTCGTCGCGGCCGATGTAGCCACCGTCGCCCAACGCCGCCAGCGCGTTGACGGTCGAGGCCACATGCAGAGACTCGTCGTTGCGGCCGTGCACCAGCTGCAGCAACTGCACGGCGAACTCGACGTCGCGCAGACCGCCTGAGCCGAGCTTGATCTCGCGGGTGCGGACCCCCGCGGGCACCAGCTCTTCGACCCGCCTGCGCATCGCCTGCACCTCGGGCACGAAGTCCTCGCGCTCGGACGCCGTCCACACCATCGGCATCAGCGCCTCGGTGTACCGGTTGCCCAGCTCCATGTCGCCGGCGGCGGGTCGCGCCTTGAGCAGCGCCTGGAACTCCCACGTCTTGGCCCACCGCTCGTAGTAGGCGATGTGGGAATCCAGCGTGCGCACCAGCTGGCCTTGCTTACCCTCCGGGCGCAGCGCGGCATCCACCTCGAAGAACGCCTCGGAGGCCAGCCTCATCATCTCGCCGGCGATCCTGGTGGCAAGCGCCAGGCTGCTGTGGGAGCCGTCGTCGGTGACGAAGATGACGTCGACGTCGCTGACGTAATTCAGTTCCTGCGCACCGCATTTGCCCATCGCGATGACGCTCAGTGCCGGTGCGGGCTGGTCGCCGCACACCGAGGCCGTGACCACCCGCAGCGCCGCGGCCAGTGCCGCGTCGGCGAGGTCGGAGAGGTGTTCACCGACCACGCTGAACGGCAGCACCGGTTCGTTCTCCACTGTGGACGCGACGTCGAGGGCGGCCAGCACGAGCAGACGGTCGCGATACAGCGTGCGCAGCGGCGGGATGGCCGCCGTCGCCCCGTCGACACGGTCGGCCTGATCGGCGAACATCTCCCGCAGTTCCTGCGGGTACGGAAGTTTGACATTGCCCGCCAGCAGGCGCCACGAGTCGGGATTGGCGACCAGGTGGTCGCCGAGGGCCAGAGAAGACCCGAGCACCGCGAACAAGCGGCCGCGCAGTGAGCGGTCGGTCAGGAGCTCGCCGTCGAGTTCGGCCCAGCCGGGGCCGAGCGCCTCGGAGAGACGGACGATGGCCTTGAGCGCCGTATCGGCATCCGGCGCACGCGACAGCGACCACAACAGCTCGACATGGGCGTCGGTGTTCCACCCCAGCGTGTCCAGATCGGCCTGCGCCGTCGGCTCCACGAGCCCGAGCCGACCGACACCGGGCAACCTGGGGCGCTGTGTCGCGGGTTTGGCCACGCCCATCAAGGTAGCGTGGCCGGCCCTTCGTCAGAGGGACAGGGTCAGAGCGACAGGTAGTTCTTCAGCTCGAACGGCGTCACATGGCTGCGGTAGTTCTCCCACTCGCTGCGCTTGTTGCGCAGGAAGAAGTCGAACACGTGCTCTCCGAGCGCCTCGGCCACCAGTTCGGAGTTCTCCATCTCGGTCAGAGCGACGCCGAGGCTGCCGGGCAACTCCTTGTAGCCCATCGCGCGTCGCTCTTCCGGCGTCAGGCTCCAGACGTTGTCCTCGGCCTGCGGGCCGAGCACGTAGTTCTTCTCGATACCCCGCAGTCCCGCCGCGAGCAGGACCGCGAACGTCAGGTACGGGTTGCAGGCCGAGTCGGGGCTGCGCACCTCGACGCGCCGCGAGGACACCTTGTGCGGCGTGTACATCGGGACGCGGACCAACGCCGAGCGGTTGGCCGCACCCCAGGACGCGGCGGTCGGCGCCTCGCCGCCGTGCACCAGACGCTTGTAGGAGTTCACCCACTGGTTGGTGACGGCGCTGATCTCGTTGGCGTGTTCGAGAATGCCTGCGATGAACGACTTTCCGACGTCGGACAGCTGCAGCGGATCATCGGGGCTGTGGAAGGCGTTGGTATCGCCTTCGAACAGGCTCATGTGGGTGTGCATCGCCGAGCCCGGATGCTCGGCGAACGGCTTGGGCATGAACGACGCGCGCACCCCGTCGGCCAGTGCCACCTCCTTGACGAGGTAGCGGAACGTCATGACGTTGTCGGCCATCGAAAGGGCGTCGGCGTACCGCAGGTCGATCTCCTGCTGGCCGGGTGCGCCCTCGTGGTGGCTGAACTCGACCGAGATGCCCATCTGCTCGAGCGCGTCGATCGCGTGCCTGCGGAAGTTCGGCGCGGCGTCGTGCACGGCCTGGTCGAAGTAGCCGCCGTTGTCGGCGGGGATCGGCTGCGTGCCGTCGTCGGGTCCCGGCTTCAGGAGGAAGAACTCGATCTCCGGGTGGACGTAGCACGAGAACCCGAGATCGCTGGCCTTCGACAGCTGGCGGCGCAGCACGTGCCGCGAGTCGGCCCACGACGGTGAACCGTCGGGCATCGTGATGTCGCAGAACATCCGTGCCGAGTAATGATTGCCCGCGCTGGTGGTCCAGGGCAGCACCTGGAACGTCGACGGATCAGGGCGCGCGACCATGTCTGCTTCGGACACCCGGGCGAAGCCCTCGATCGAGGAGCCGTCGAAACCGATGCCCTCCTCGAACGCACCCTCCAGCTCGGCGGGGGCGATCGCGACCGACTTGAGGTATCCGAGTACGTCGGTGAACCACAACCGGACGAAGCGAATGTCGCGTTCCTCCAGCGTGCGCAGCACGAATTCCATCTGCCGATCCATGCCCGAAGCCTAGGTTCCGCCTGTTAATTCTGTGTTACGCCACCGCTAGCAGCGCAAACCTGCAGGCGGCGGTGTGGAGTTCACCAGGAACTCGACAGTGGCCGTGTCGACGCACGCGTCACCGTTGAACACCACCGTGTGCTGGGTGCCCTCGAAGGTGATCAGCCGGGCGTCCATCTGCTGCGCCAGGTTCACCCCGGCCTGGTACGGGGTGGCCGGGTCGCCGGTGGTGGACACCACCACCACTTTGCCGGGCCCCGGCGACGACGCGACCCCGACCACCGGTGTCGGCGGGACCGGCCACATCGCGCACAGGTCGCGCGGGGCGAAACCGGTGAACGGCCCGTACGACAGGAACGGCGCAACCTCCCGTGAGCGCCGGTCCGCCTCGACCCACGGCGCGGAGTCGGTGGGGTAAACGGCGTCGACACAGCGGATGGCGTTGAACGCGTCCTGCCGGTTCTTGTAGTGCCCGTTGCGGTCGCGCTGCTGGTAGTCGTCGGCGAGCAGCAGCAGGTCGCCCGGATCGGTGCCGCGCTGCAGCCCCAGCAGACCGCTGGTCAGGTAGGGCCAGTACCGCTGCGAGTAGAGGCCGCTGGCGGTGCCGGTGATCGCGTCCTGGTAGCCCAGACCCCGCGGGTCGCTCGTCGCGGCCGGCCGGGTCACCAGCGGGTCGACGAGCTGGTGGAAGCGCGCCACGAACTGTGCCGGGTCGGTACCCAGCGGGCACCCCACCGACTCGGCGCAGTCGGCGGCGTACGCCTCGAAAGCCTTTTGGAACCCCGCCTGCTGGTTGAGGCTCTCGGTGATCGGATCGAGGCTGGGGTCGACGGCTCCGTCGAGCACCATCGCGCGGACCCGGTCGGGGTAGCGCGCGGCGTAGACGGCGCCGAGCTGGGTGCCGTAGGAGAAGCCGAGATAGTTGACGCGGTCCTCACCCAGCGCGTCGCGCACCACGTCCATGTCGCGCGCGGCGGTCGCGGTGCCGACGCTGGCGAGGAATTCGGCGCCCATCCGGTCCAGGCACTGTGCCGCGAAATCCCGAAGCACCCCTTCGATGTGGGCCACCCCGCCGGGGCTGTAGTCGGCCAGCGGCTCGGCACGGAAGGCATCGAACTCGGCGTCGGTGCGGCACCGCAGTTCGGGTGTGGAGTGCCCGACGCCGCGCGGGTCGATGCCGACCAGGTCGAAATGGCGTCCGATCTCGGAGCCGGCCAGCGCGCCCCCCATCGAGGCGACGGTGTTTACGGCCGAGGCGCCCGGACCTCCCGGGTTGACGATCAGCACCCCGACCCGCGGTCCGGAGGCCGGCACCTTGATGATCGCCAATTGCGCTTGGGCACCTTCGGGTTTGGCGTAGTCGACGGGGACGGCGACGGTTCCGCACTGCGCGGTGGGAATCCGGGACACATCCGCGATCCAGGGTGTACACGAACTCCACACGGCCGCAGCGGTATACGGCTCCTCCACCGCGACGGGGGCTGCGGCTGCCGTCGGGCACTGCGCCGCCGCGGTCACGGCCAGCGCTGCGATCAACCGGGCGGCACGCAACATGGCAGCCATCGTCGCACGGCGGCCGGGCAGCGTCTCCCCCCGGGACGCAACGGTGACCGCGCCGTTATCAGCCGCTCACCGGGATCGTCAGCACCGGGTGTCCGGAGGCGGAACGGTCACGTCGACCAGGTAACGAACGGCGATGTCGTCGATACACGAATCACCTTGCAACGAAACGGTGTGCTGGGTGCCCTCGAACGTCACCAGGGTGCCGTCGAGCTGACGGGCCAGATCGACGCCGGCCTGGTACGGGGTGGCCGGATCGTTGGTCGTCGAGATGACCAGGATCGGCGGCAACCCGCTGACGTCGAGCTCGTGCGGGACGCTCGTCGGCGGCACCGGCCAGAACCCGCACGTCGTCATCGGGGCCAATCCGGTGAATTCCCCGTATGCCATGAACGGCGCGGCCTCACGCACCCGCCGGTCCTGCTCGACAAGGGTGGCCCGGTCGGTGATTGCGGGCTTGTCCACGCAGTTGACCGCGACGCGCGAATCGGTGTCGTTGCTGTAGTGCCCCTGGGCGTCCCTGCCCATATACAGGTCGGACAGCGCGAGCATCGTGTCGCCACGGCCCTTCTTGATCTCTGTCAGCGCCTGGGTCAGGTGCCGCCACAGCCCCGGCGAGTACAGCGGCAGGATGGTGCCGACGACGGCGTCGTTGTAGCTGAGGCCGCGCGGGTCGGTGGTGTCTGCCGACGCGTCGACCAGCGGCCACACCAGCGACCGGTACACGTCGACCGCCTTGGCCGGGTCGGTGCCCAGCGGGCAGTCCTCGTCGATCGCGCAGTCGGTGGCGTAGTCGTCGAACGCCTGCTGGAACGCCGCGGCCTGGCGGACGTCGGCCTCGACCGGGTCGGCGTTGGGGTCGATGGCGCCGTCGAGAATCATCGCGCGCACGTTCTGCGGGTATTCCTCGGCGTAGCCCGCACCGATGCGGGTGCCGTAGGAGTAGCCGAGGAACGTCAGCTTCTCGTCGCCGAGTGCGGCCCGCAACGCGTCGAGATCCTTGACCACACTTTCGGTTCCGACATTGCTGAGGAAGTCGGTGCCCATCTTGTCGACGCAGCGCTGCACGAACTCCTTGGTGAGGTTCTCCAGATGTGCCACGCCCTCGGGGGTGTACTCGACGACGTTGTCGGCGCGCAACCGGTCGTGGTCGGCGTCGCTGTTGCACCGCACCGCAGGGGTGGACTCGGCCACCCCGCGCGGATCGAAGCCCACCAGGTCGAACCGCTGACGCACCTCCTCGGGCAGCGTCGGGGCCATGACGGCAGCCGATTCCTTGCCCGACTTGCCGGGCCCGCCCGGGTTGATGATCAGGGACCCGATCTTCTCTCCGGCCGCCTTGATCCGCAGCACCGCGATCTGGGCGACTTCGCCGTCGGGGGCGTCGGCGCGGACCCAGTCGACGGGCACCGAGAGCATGCCGCATTCGGCGCCGGGCGGGATGCGCACCTGGTCGGACGGTCCGGCCTCACAGGGCCCCCATTCGATGGGTGTGCCCGGCCGGGGGACCGAGATCAACGCGCGTCCGGCCACCACCTGGCTGCAGCCGGCGACCAGCAGCACGGCCAGGGAGAGGAGAAGGCCGGATCGTGCGACCCCGGTCTTGAGCTTCATGGCACCACATGCTGCCATGAACCGGCATCCACGCTGGCACGGCGCGTCGCGGCGGTCCGCTACCGCGTGGCGTCGAGCAGTTCCTGCAGGGCCACGCCGAAGGTGTCGGCCATGTCCCACAGATCGGGTAGCAGTTCGGGGCACGAGACGATGCCGACGTCCAGTTTTCCGGACAGCGACATCACCGTCATGTTCAGACCGGAGCCGTGGAAGATCGGACCGAGCGGGTACATCGCCTTGACCTCACAGCCGAGCATGTACAGCGGCCCCTGCGGGCCGGGCACGTTGGAGATCACCAGATTGTGCACGGGCCGGGCGCCGCTGAGCCTGCTGCTGGCGTACACCCGCATGGCCGCACCGAACACCGCGGGCGCGGCGAACTGTGTCCAGTCCTGCAGGAGCGTTGCCGCGATCGCCGAACTATGTTGCTTGGCAACAGAATTGGCTTCAGCGATGGCCTTGAGCCGGGTAGCCGGGTCTTCGATGTTGGTCTCCAGCCGGGAGAACATGCCCGACACCTGGTTACGTCCGGGCCGGTCGGACTTGTCGTGCACCGAGACGGGCACCATCGCCACCAGGGAGCTTTCCGGCAGCTCGCCGCGCTCCAGCAGAAACGTCCGCAGCACGCCGGACACCAGCGCCATCACCACGTCGTTGACCTTGACGCCGAAGTGATTCTTCACCGTCTTGATGTCCTCAAGGTCCAACTGGGCGAAGGCGACGTTGCGGTGACCGGTCACGTTGGCGTTGAACGCGGTTTTCGGTGCCGCGAACGGCGGCGCCATGGTCAGGCCGTTGCGGGCCCGCTTTACGGTGTCGATCACCGTGGACACCGTGTTGGGCACGACGTTGACCAGCTTCAGCGGCCTGGTTGCGAACCGCACCGCGCCGCTGACCGCGATCTCCAGGTCCGTGCCGCCGCCGGGCCCGGCCACCGGATCCGGCGGCGGGGCGTCGGGCTCGGTGGTGCACAGCTTCGACATCAGGTTCGCTCCCGTCACGCCGTCGACGGCGGCGTGGTGCACCTTGGTCATGACCGCAATGCGCCCACCGGCGTGCGCGTCGGTGCCCGCGACGTTCTCGATCACCCACATCTCCCACAGCGGGCGCGTTCGGTCCAACGGCAGAGACGCGATGTGCCCGCAGATCTCGGCCAACTCGACGCGGCCGCCCGGGGACGGAAGCCCGATCCTGTGCAGATGGCGGTCGACGTCAAAGTCGTTGTCCTCCACCCATACCGGATGATCGAGGTTGAAGCGGCTGTCGGCGATCTTCTCCCGGAACTCGGGCATCGCCTTGATGCGCAGGGCAAGCCCGTCGCGCAGCCGGTCGAACGTGTAGCCGCCCGGCATCGTCGAGGTGTCGAGCTCCAGAATCGAACAGACATGCAGAGGCTGGGCCGCGGATTCGAGATACAGGAAGCTGGCGTCGAGTCCGCTGAGCCGTTGCATGCCGCCGATCGTATGCCGGGGCGGCGCAGGTGTGAGCAAATCCACTTAACGCGCCGTTCAACTTCTGGTGACACGGTGGCAGACTGGCGTGGTCAGTGAAACCCGGGGACCCGATTCGGGCCTCGAGGATTCAAACGACTCACCCATTGGGGGACAACGATGTCTGAGCAGCCTGTCTACGGTGCCGCCGCGGAAGCACCCAAGCCGCGTGTGAAAGTCCGCACGCACCATCTGCACAAGTGGAAGGCCGAGGGCCACAAGTGGGCCATGCTGACCGCCTATGACTACTCCACGGCGGCGGTCTTCGACGAGGCGGAGATCCCGGTGCTGCTGGTCGGTGACTCTGCAGCGAACGTGGTGTACGGATACGACACCACCGTTCCGGTGACACTCGACGAACTCATCCCGCTGGTGCGCGGGGTCGTGCGTGGAGCGCCGCACGCCCTGGTCGTGGCCGATCTGCCGTTCGGAAGCTACGAGGCGGGCCCGCAGCAGGCGCTGGCCACCGCGACCCGGATGCTCAAGGAGACCGGCGCGCACGCGGTGAAGCTCGAAGGGGGTGAGCGGGTGGCCGACCAGATCGCCGCCGTAAGCGCCGCAGGCATCCCGGTGATGGCACACATCGGTTTCACCCCGCAGAGCGTCAACGGCCTCGGTGGGTTCCGGGTCCAGGGTCGCGGCGACGCCGCCGAGCAGACCATCCACGACGCGATCGCCGTGCAGGAGGCCGGCGCGTTCGCGGTGGTGATGGAGATGGTGCCCGCCGAGCTGGCCACCCAGATCACCGGCAAGCTGACCATCCCCACCGTCGGTATCGGCGCCGGCCCCAGCTGCGACGCGCAGGTGCTCGTCTGGCAGGACATGGCCGGGATGACCAACGGCAAGACCGCGAAGTTCGTCAAGCGGTTCGGCGCCGTCGGAGACGAGCTGCGCCGCGCCGCCTCCGACTACGCCAGGGAGGTCGCCACCGGCGCCTTCCCGGCCGACGAGCACTCCTACTGACTCAGATCCAATCGTCAGCCCGCTGATCCGGCCCAATCGTCAGCCCGCTGACCCAGATCCAATCGTCAGCCCGCTGACTGGACCCAATCGTCAGCCCGCTGACTGGACCCAATCGTCAGCCCGCTGACTGGACCCAATCGTCAGCCCGCTGACTGGACCCAATCGTCAGCCCGCTGACTGGGCCCCGAACTTCGGCCTGCGCTTGGCCAGGAACGCGTCGACACCCTCTCGGCCGTCGGCGGATTCCGCACGCGCGGCGATCAAGCGGCCCTCCAGCTCCATCTGCTGTTCCAGACCGTTGGCGAAGGTGTCCGACAACAACGCCTTGACTCCGCCGTTGGATCCGGCGGACGTCTCGGCCATCTGTTCGGCGAGTTCGTCGGCCCGCGCCTGCAGCCGATCGTCGGCGACGATTTCGCCGACGAGCCCCCACTGCAACGCCTCCTGCGCGGACAGGGTGCGGTTGGTCAGCATCAGCTGCTTGGTCTTGGCGATGCCGATGAGCCGGGGCAGGTGGTAGGACGCGCTGCCGTCGGGGCTCAGCCCGACGCGCGTGTACGCCATGGTGAAGGAGGCCGATTCGGCGGCGAGCACCAGATCACCGCTGACCGCCAACGAGAAACCGGCGCCGGCGGCGGTGCCGTTGACCGCGGTGATCACCACGGCGTCCATCCGCGCGAACGTCGAGATGGCGCGGTGCAGATCGTCGGCTACACCCTTGACGTGGCGGCCCCTGCTGGGCGCCGAAGCGAAATCCTTGAGGTCCCCGCCGGCGCAGAAGAACCGCCCGGCTCCGGTGATGACGACGACCTTGGTCGCGGCGGTGTCGCAGCGGGCCGCCGCGTCGGCCAGTTCCCGAGTCATGGTGCCGTTCATGCCGTTTGCGGCATCGGGTCGGTTCAGCGTGATGCGGGCGACGACCCCGGCCTGCTCGAAGGTGATGGTCTGGTATTCGGTCACCCACGGACTGTAGCGGTTACAGTTCGCCGTTCAAGTAGGCGGCCCGGCACGCCTGGCGCGCCAGTTTTCCACTGGTCGTACGGGGAATGACGCCCGCGGCAACGAGTTTGACGTCTTTGACGGGCAGCGCGTGGCGCCGCGACACCGCCGCGCGGATCGACTCCTGGATCGGGGCGGCTTCGGCACGGCCTGCACCCGGTGCGCGTTCGGCGACGATGACGGCCTCTTCCCGCCCGTCACCGGGTACCGAGAACGCAGCGACGAACCCGGACCGCACCGACGTCGAGGCCTCGCCGGCGGTGGCCTCGATGTCCTGCGGGTAGTGGTTACGTCCGTCGACGATCACGAGGTCCTTGATCCGGCCGGTGATGTACAGCTGCCCGTCGAGGTACACCCCGAGGTCCCCGGTACGCAGCCACAACGCGTTCTCGGGGCAGTTCGAGGCGTGGCTGCCGGCGGGCAGCCGGGCCTGGAGCTTGTTCTGGAACGTCAGCTCCGTTTCTTTCGGGCGACCCCAGTAGCCGCGACCGATGTTGTCGCCGTGCAGCCAGATCTCCCCCACCCGGCCGTCCGGCTGCTCGGTCTCGGTGCCCGGGTCGACGATCACTGCCCACTGGCTGCGCGAGACCGTGCCGCACGACACCTGGGGCACCGCGTTGGGGTGGTCGGCGTCGACCCGCACGGCAATCCCGCTGGTGAGCCGGTCGCGGTCCAGGTAGGTCGCCTCGGGACGGGCGTCCGGTCCGGAGGTCGAGACGAACAACGTCGCCTCGGCCATTCCGTAGGACGGCTTGACCGCGCTCGGGGACAGGCCGTACGGCGCGAACGCGGTGTTGAACTTCTCGATCGAGGCGATGCTGACCGGTTCGGATCCGTTGATCAGTCCTGCCACGTTGCTCAGATCGAGCGTGTCCCCCGCCGGCGGCAGACCGCGCTGGGCGGCCAGCTCGAAGGCGAAGTTCGGCGCCGCCGCGAACGTGGGTGCGTCGGAGGCACCGAGCTCCTTGATCCATCGATACGGGCGGCGCACGAACGCCACCGGGGACATCAGGGTGATGTGTCCGCCCGCCAGCGCGGGGAACATGATCATCAGCAGACCCATGTCGTGGAACAGCGGCAACCAGCTGACACTGCGGATGTCGTGGTGCAGGCCTACGGACAGGCTCATCTGGGCGACGTTGGTACACGCCGAACGGTGGGTGATCTCCACGCCCGCGGGAGCGCGGGTGGAGCCGGAGGTGTACTGCAGGTAGGCGATGGCGTCGGTCTGCAGCGGCGCGGGTGCGAAATCGGCGCCGACGCTGTCGGGCACGGCGTCGACGGCGATGATGCGGGGCCGACGCTCTCGTGGCAGCTTGCGAATGAAATCGCGCACGGACTGCGCGGCAGCCGTCGTGGTCAGCACGACCGTGGGTTTGGCGTCGTTGAGGACGGCGTCGAGCCGGTCGGCGTGCCCGGGCAGTTCGGGCGCGAACAAGGGGACGGCGATGGCGCCGGCCAGGATGGCCGCGAAAAAGCCGACCACGTATTCGACGCCCTGGGGGGTGAGGACGGCGACCCGGTCGCCTGGGTTGGTGACCTGTTGTAGGCGCGCTCCGACGGCACGTAGCCGCGTTCCGAGCTGTGTCCAGCTCAGTTCCACGGTGCAGTCGCGGTCGAAATCCAGATACCGGTATGCCGGCGCATCACCGAGTTCCGCGACGTTGCGGTCAAGAAATCCGGTCAGCGTGACGCCGGCCGGAATAGCTATGTTGCCTTCGCGGTCGAGATAGTCGTCGAGCCGCAAAATTGGACTCATAAGACAATTCTAAGAGACGCACACCCCAAATGTGTGCATCCGGGTGCAGGCGCGCCGATTTCCGGTCGCAGATCCGGTCACCGGGCTGTGCCGGCAGGTTCACCTCGGTGTGGCACGCTATGGTCCCCGCAACCACGGCAGAGACAGGGTGACCATGGCGGCCAATTCGCCCGAAACCTCCAGGCACACGGAGACCGAGCGCAAATTCGAGGTGGTGGAGTCGACCGTCTCCCCCTCTTTCGACGGGCTTTCGGCGGTCGGGCGTGTCGAGCGGTCACCGTCACAATCGCTCGATGCCGTGTACTTCGACACACCCGGGCGTGACCTGGCCCGACATCGCATCACGTTGCGACGCCGCACCGGCGGGACCGATGCCGGGTGGCATCTGAAGCTGCCTGCGGGCGCGGACAGCCGCACCGAGGTGCACGCACCCCTGTCCGACGACGGCGACGCAGCGCACCCGACCGTGCCGGAGAGCCTGCGTGACATCGTGCTGGCGATCGTGCGGGACCGGCCGCTGGCCCCGGTCGCGCGCATCAGCACACTCAGGAACGTCGACGTGCTCTACGGGCCGGACGGGTCAGCGGTCGCCGAGTTCTGTGATGACCAGGTGACCGCGAGCGCTGTCGGTGGCGACGAGCAGAACTGGCGGGAGTGGGAACTCGAGTTGCGCCCCGGCGCCGACTCCGAGGTGTTCGACCGGCTCACCAACCGGCTGCTGGATGCGGGGGCCCGGCCTGCCGGACACGGCTCGAAACTGGCCCGCGTCCTCGAGTCCAGCGCGCCAGTGGAAGAGACCACCGAGGCGGTCGCGGCGTCGACCGATCCGGCGCGCCGCGCGGTGGCTGTCCACCTCGAAGAGCTGATCGAGTGGGATCGCGCGGTAAGAGCGGATGCTTGGGACTCGGTGCACCAGATGCGGGTGACCACCCGCAAGATCCGCAGCCTGCTTCAGTCGTCTGAGGGCTCATTCGACATCGCCGACCACGAGTGGGTTCTCGACGAGCTGCGCGAGTTGGCCGCCGTGCTAGGTGTCGCCCGCGACGCCGAGGTGCTGGCCGAACGCTATCAACGCGCCATCGACCAACTGCCCGAGGCGAACGTCCGGGGACCGGTGCGGGAACGGCTTGTCGACGGCGCCGAGAAGCGGTATCAGACGGGATGGAAGCGGTCGCTGACCGCGATGCGTTCGCAGCGCTACTTCCGGTTGCTCGACGCGCTCGAGGAGCTGATCGCCACCGAGCCTGTCGCGTCCGGCCAGGGTGAGACACCGGCGGAGCTGACCATCGACTCCGCGTACAAGCGGGTCCGGAAGGCTGCCAAGGCCGCCCGCGCCGCGGCGGCAGACGCCGGGACCGAATCCGACGAGGCGCTGCACCGGATCCGCAAGCGCGCCAAGCAGCTCCGCTATACCGCCGCGGCCATCGGCGAGAACAAGGTGGCCGAGCGGGCGAAGGTGATCCAGTCGCTGTTGGGTGATCACCAGGACAGCGTGGTCAGCCGGACACATCTGAGCCGGCAGGCCCAGGCGGCCCATGCCGCCGGCGAGGACACCTTCACCTACGGGCTGCTGTACCAGCAGGAGGACGACCTCGCTGTGCGCTGCGAGGAGCAGATCGAGGATGCGCTCCGGCAGCTCGACAAGTCGGTGGGCCGGCGTTAGGGCGGATGAGCCGGCCTGTAAGCCGGATTCTGTTCCTCACGGCCATCTCTGGCAGCGAGGCGGCGACCATCCATCTGGACACACCGTCGCCGGGTGCCTCGAGCGGCCTACCCGCAGGCTCGGGCGAGCAACCCTCGAACGCCTGCGCGGCCGCAACCAGGTTGCGACCTTCTTGGCCTTGCTTCGGGTGGGGTTTACCAAGCCACCCCGGTCACCCGGGATGCTGGTGCGCTCTTACCGCACCTTTTCACCCTTACCTCCGGAGCGTCCTTGGGCCCGAAGGCTTGGGGCGCAGTGGAGGCGGTCTGTTTTCTGTGGCACTTTCCCGCGAGTCACCTCGGATTGCCGTTAGCAATCACCCTGCTCTGTGAAGTCCGGACTTTCCTCGACACTGTGGGGTGCCGCGGCCGCCCAGCCAGCTCATCCGCCCTAACAACGTAATGGTTCGGGCGTCGATTCCGTAAACGAACGCCGAGCTCAGCCCCGCGCCATACTGTGGGCATGCTTCCTCCCGCCCGCTATCTGATGCGGGCCAAGGACCTGGTCGACGCGCGCTATTCCGAGCCGATCACCGTCGACGATCTGGCGGCCGCCGCTGGCCTGTCCCGCGCCCATTTCAGCCGGATGTTCAGCAAGACGTTCGGCGAGTCCCCGCGCGCGTACCTACAGACCCGCCGGCTGGAGCGCGCCGCGTCGCTGTTGCGCCACACCGACCGGTCGGTGGCCGACATCTGCGTGATGGTCGGACTGCAGAGCGTCGGGTCGTTCACCACCAGCTTCGCGCGCACCTACGGTATGCCGCCGGCGGCATACCGGGCGTCGATGCCGCCCGCGGCCGTCCACGCGCGGATTCCGAGCTGCATCCTCAAACGCGACACCCGTCCGAAGGCCGACACCCGCGTCGACAAGACAGCACACGGGGAGAAGACGGGCTGATCGACGGGGCCGTAGCGTCGCGGTCATGATCAGAATCGCCAGTGCCCACCTCTGGGTTCACGACCAGGAAGCCGCGTTGAAGTTCTGGACCGAGAAGGTCGGTCTGGAAGTGCGCCAAGATGTTTCACTGCCCGATGTCGACGGCATCTTCCGGTGGCTGACGGTCGGGCCGCCCGGCCAGGACGATGTGTCGATCGTGCTGATGGCCGTCCCCGGCGAGCCCGTCATGGACGACGCCACCAAGAAACAGGTACTCGACCTCACCGCGAAAGGCTTCGCAGGCACCATCTTCCTGACCACCGATGACTGCCGGGCCAGCTACGAGGAGATGAAGGCGCGCGGCGTCGAGTTCACCGAGGAGCCCCACGAGATGCCCTACGGCATCGACTGCGGATTCCGGGACCCGTCGGGCAACAGCGTGCGGCTCACCCAACTCGCCGAGATCCCGCTCGGCACCTAGGCGCGCGTCGACGACGGCGGTTCCTCAGGCGGCGTCGAAGGTGACGAGGTCGATGCTGAGTCGGCCTTCGAGCAGGCTGAGTCTGCGCCGCACGGGTGGTCCGGGCAGGGGTGGTGCCGTGGAGCGGTAGACCGCGCCGGTGGGGGTTTCGAAGTCGGCGGTGTGTGCGCCGTCGACGTCGCCGGTGGTGACCGTCCAGCCCGGGGCTTCCTTGGCGTAGTTGCAGGCCTCGCACTCACCCAGGCCGTTGAGCGCGCTGGTCGGCCCGCCCGCCCGGTCGGGGGTGGCGTGATCATGGTGACGGATCGGCGCATCGCAGTACGGGGTGCGGCAGGTGCGATCCCGACGCTGCAACAACATGCCCAGCCCTTTCGGGAAAATCCGCGCCCGCGACTCCATCGCCACCAACTGCCCACTCGTTGGGTGCCGGTACAGCCGCCGCAGCGTGGCCTTGACCTCAGCATCAGCATCAGCATCAGCCTCGGCCTCGGCGTCGGCGTCGGCGTCGGCGACCGCGTCCCCGATCAACGCCCGGCAGAACCCGGCCGGGACCGGGCCGTAGCCGTCGAGCCAGCCCAGTTCGTCATCATCGCCGGCCAGCGTGGTGTCGGCCATCACCAGGTTCAACGCCACCGGCACCGGCGTGTCCGCCGCCCGCCCGGTGACCCGTTCATAGACGGTGTCGGTCATCACCTGCCCGCGCGGGCGCCCGTCGAAGGTGGTGTCGGCGGCCCGTTTACAGGCGGCGTAGATCCCGACCCCGCGGGTCAGCGGCAGCCGCAGCGTGACATAGACCATGTTGTTCGGCGCCGGCCGGCACGTCACCGCACAATCAGCGGCCGCCTTCTCCGTATGGTCGACCACCGCGGCCGCGTCCAGGCGGGCCGCGATCGTCTTGGCCTCAGCCTCCACCCGCTTGTTGCCCCACCCCGCCAACCGCGACACATCCCCACACAGCTCTTCATCGAGTGCCCGGCGGTGCTCCACCGAAAGACACGCCGACTCGCGCACGATCAGGGTGGCCCGCCACTCCGACAGCGCCCCACTCTCCAGCGCGGCCAGGGTGTGCGGCATCTCCTCCACCAGGGCCTTGGCGAATCCCAGGTGCCGGTTGCCCAGCACCGGCGCGTCGTGGCGGGCCAACGCCACCTCCGACGCCAACCCCTTGCCACGCTTGGCCGCAGGCACCCCACGAGCCTGCTCGGCGGCACGCCGTTTGGCCGCCCACAGCGCGGTCGCGCGCGCTTGGGCGGCCGCGGCCTGAGATTTCAGCCGCTCGCACCGCTCCACCGCCGCCCGCAACTCGGCCTCCGACGCCCCCACACCGACATCGAACAAACTTTCGAACATAAACCCGACGCTACACCGCGCCCCCGACAAAAAACTGGCTGCAGTTCTTCGCGCAGCGGTTCTACCGGGACGGCGATGTCGACGGATTCGGGGATCAGGAGCCGCAACCCGACAAACCTAGAGTCGCCGCAAGACGATCAGATTGTCGATCAGCACCGCCGGCTGCCCGTCGGGCCCCGTTGCGTCGCGCTCCACCCGATCGGCCCGCACGCGCCGCCACTGCCCGTCGCCGAGGTCGACGGTGGCGAGCACCTCCTCGACACCGGGAAAGACATGTTCGCGGATGTGCTCGGGAGCCCAGGACGGCGCCGCGCCGTGATCCACGATCACCAACACCCCGCCGGGTGCGACCGCGCGCGCCGCGGCGGCGAAGATCCGCTCCCGGTCCAGGTGGACCATCGACTGCAGGAACTGCGCCGACACCAGATCGAAGACGCCCTCCGGGAACGCCTCCGACAGATTCATCTGCACCAACTGCACCCGGTCGGTCAAGCCCCGGGTGGCAGCCTCGGCGGCCGCTCTGCCGAGCGCGGTATCGGAGATGTCGACACCCAGCACCTGCCAACCGTGTTCGGCCAGCCACACGGTGTCGCCGCCCTCACCGCATCCGAGATCCAATGCGCGCCCGGGCTTCTCGCTCGCCGCAACCTCGGCAAGCCAGCGGTTGACCCGCCCGCTCCAGATCCGGTCACGCTCGGCGTACCGGTCCTCCCAATGCTGCTTCACCTCAGATGTCATCGTTCCTCCTGGAAACTCGCCACTATCGATGCGGCCGCAGCCGAACCGGCCGCGATCGCTGCCGCCACCTGCGGCATCTGTACACATGCGTCCCCCGCGGCGAACACACCGGGAACCGAGGTCCGATGCATTGCGTCGATTTCGATCGCCTCCACCGAGACCGGGCCCGGCGCAGCGAAACTCACCCCCAGCTTGGCCGCCAACGCGGAGCGCTGGTGCAGCGTGACGGCGACCAGCAGCCCACGCCGGGCAAGGCTGGTTCCGTCGCCGAACACCACTGCCGCCAACTCGTCGCCCGCCGAGACCAGATGGGAAACCGCCCGCTCGTCCACCGCCACCCCGGCATCGGCCAGCCGCGACCGGTCGGTGTCGGTCAGCTCGGCCGGCCCGCCTGTCAGCAACACGACGTCGTCACTCCACCCGCGCAGCAACGTCGCCATGTGAGTGGCGCGTTCTCCGTTCGCCAGCACGGCCAGCGGTCTGTCGCGAACCTCCCAGCCGTGGCAGAACGGGCAGTGGAACACCGACCTCCCCCACAGCTCGGCCAGTCCCGGAAGCGACGGCGCCTCGTACCGCATACCCATGGCCAGCAACACCCGTCTGGCCTGCACGACGCCGCCGTCCGCCAACTCCAGCGTGAAGCCACCGTCGGACGCCGCCCCCGTCACCACCTCGCCGTCGCGCACCTCGACGCTCGGATAGGCGGCGAGCTGGCCGCGGCCCTGCGCATACAGCTGCCCAGGCGGCACGCCGTCGAATCCCAGCAGCCCACCGATTCCGGTTGCGGCGAGGTTGCTTTGGGCGCCGGCGTCGACGACGAGCGTGCGCCGCCTCGCCCTGCCGAGCACCAGCGCGGCGCTCAGCCCGGCGGCCCCGCCCCCGATGATCACGCAATCCCACAACTTGTCCATGACACGACCTTGCCCGGCGACCTCGTCAATGCCAAGCTTATTTGCCATGAAGGCAAATGAGGAGGATGACGGCGTCGACGCCCGGGTGCGACGACGCCTGCGGGACTTGCGATTGCAGCGGGGTATGACGCTGGAGGACGTCGCCACCCGGTCGAACATCGACATCTCCACACTGAGCCGTCTGGAGTCCGGCAAGCGCCGCCTGGCGCTGGATCACCTGCCCCGCCTGGCCTCGGCGCTGTCGGTCAGCACCGACGAACTGCTGCGCGCACCCGAGGTCGAGGATCCCCGCGTCCGCGGCAACTCCCACACGCACAACCTGATCACGTTCTGGCCGTTGACCGGGCAGGGCCCCGCGGGCGGGTTGCACGCCTACAAGATCCGGATCAGCGCCCGCAGGCGTACACCGCCCGCCGAGCTCCCGGTCCACGAGGGTCACGACTGGATGTACGTGCTGTCAGGTCGGCTGCGGCTGATGCTGGGCGATCGCGACTTCACCATCAAACCCGGTGAGGCTGTGGAATTCTCGACGTGGACCCCGCACTGGTTCGGCGTCGTCGACGGCCCGGTGGAGGCGATCATGCTGCTCGGCCTGCACGGTGAACGCGTGCACCTGCACAGCGATCAGAGGTAGGTGGTCTGGTTGACCAGCCGGACCGACGCCGCGCCGTCCGGGTAGAACTCCGCAATTGACAGCGACGCCAGATCCAGGTGCAGCCGGTAGAGGATCGCCGGGCCGGCGTCGAGCGCCATCCGTAGCAGCGTTTTGATGGGCGTCACATGCGACACCAGCAGCAGCGTCTGGCCGGGATGCTTCGCGATGAGGCGCTGGTGCGCCCGCGACACCCGCGCCGCGACGGCGTCGAAACTCTCCCCGTCCGGCGGCGGCACCGACGTGTCGCGCAGCCAGCGCAGGTGCAGCTCCGGATCCCGTTGGGCCGCCTCCTGAAAGGTCAGCCCTTCCCATGCGCCGAAATCGGTCTCGATCAGGTCGTCGTCGACCTCCACGTCCAGACCCATCGCCTTGGACGCGGCCGCGGCGGTGTCGTGGGCACGTTGCAGCGGCGAGGAGATGACGGCGTCGATCCCGCCCTTCTGCCCCAGATAGCGCGCCGCCGCGTCGGCCTGCTGAATGCCCAGCTCCGTCAGCTCGGGGTTCCCCCGACCCGAGTAGCGGCGCTGCACCGACAGTTCGGTCTGCCCGTGGCGCAGCAGCAACAGCCGGGTCGGCGCTCCTTTGGCGCCCGTCCAGCCGGCCGGGTTGGTGACGACCTCCGATCCGCCACCGGCCGCGTCCATCGATCCGCCACCGGCCGCGTCCATCGATCCGCCACCCGCCGCGTCCATCGCCTCGTTGGCCAGACGGTCGGCACGACTGTTCTGCGCGCGCGGGACCCATCGGTAGCTGACCCGCTGGAACCTCCGCTCGAGATCGCGGGCCTGCTGGTGCAGCGGGGCCAGGGAGGGGTGCCTGACGCGCCACCGCCCTGACATCTGCTCCACCACGAGCTTGGAATCCATCAGGACCTCGACCTCGGTGGCACCCAGCTCCGCTGCGGCCTCCAGTCCGGCGATCAGCCCGCGGTATTCGGCGACATTGTTGGTCGCCGTGCCGATCGCCGAGCTGGTTTCGGCGAGCACCGAAAC
This sequence comes from Mycolicibacterium austroafricanum, assembly GCF_000612725.1. Lineage (GTDB taxonomy): Bacteria > Actinomycetota > Actinomycetes > Mycobacteriales > Mycobacteriaceae > Mycobacterium > Mycobacterium austroafricanum. The sequence continues at coordinate 104,601 of NZ_HG964456.1, read as the reverse complement.
CCGGTCCGCCGACACCACCACCGCGCCGTAACCCGCAGGCCCCGGGTTGCCGCGCGACCCCCCGTCGGCCTCGACGACCACTCTCACCTGCGGGACCCCTTGACCCGCAACAGGATTGCCGAGCACTCGGGGCACCGCAGCACCTCGTCCTCGGCGGCCGCGGCGATCCTCGCCGACTCCCCTTGGTCGATCTCGATCCGGCACGCTCCACACCTGCGGCCCTGCAGCACACCGGCACCCACGCCGCCACGGGCGCGCTGACGTTCGTAGAGCGCGACGAGTTCCCCGTCGATGGCGGACACCAACTCGGCGCGCCGCGCCGCGGACTTCTCCCGGGCCTGCGCCAGTTCGGCGCGGGCGTCGTCACAGGCACGCTGGGCGCCGGTCAGCGCGGTCTGCAGCTCCTCGATGGCCGCCTGCTCACGGGTCTGCTCGGCCGCCAACTCCTCACGCCGCTCCATCACCTCCAGCTGCGAGTCCTCCAGGCTGGCCTGTCGCCGCTGCAGGGTGTCGAGTTCGTGTTGCAGATCGGTGAGCTGCTTGGGGTCGACGGTCCCGCCGTCCAGCAGCGCCCGGTCGCGGTCCTCGCGCTGCCGGACGCCGTCGATCTCGCTCTCGAGCTTGGCGACCTGCGCGTCGATGTCGGCCAGGGCGAGCTGCAGCGCGGCGAGGCGGTCACTGGCCTCGCGATGCGCGGCCTGGGCCTCCTCCACCGCCTTCTGCTCGGGCAGGTTCTTCGTCCGGTGCTCGTTCCGACTCACCTCGGCGTCGAGCTCGGCGAGATCGGCGAGCAACTGCTGTTGTGCCACTGGGGCTTTCACGTCAACATCCCTCGATATTCCATGGATCGGTACGCACATCGGACACCGTGACCGGCAACGATGCACCGAAGTGGTGGCGCAGTAACTCGGCGGCTTGATTGCACCACGGGAACTCGGTGGCCCAGTGGGCGGCGTCGATCAGCGCGACGTCCGAGCTACGGCGGTGCTCGTCGGCGGGGTGGTGGCGCAGATCGGCGGTGACGTAGGCCTGCACCCCCGAAGCCGCCACCTCGGACAGCAGCGAGTCACCGGAGCCTCCGCACACCGCCACCCGCGCCACCGTCGTGGCGGGGTCTCCGGAGGCGCGGACACCCCACGACGTGGCGGGCAGCGCGCGTCGGACCCGGGACACGAACGCGGGCAGCGGCTCCGGTTCGGGCAACGTCGCGATGCGTCCCAGCCCGACATCGCCGGGCGGGGTCTGCAGTGCGACGACGTCGAATGCGGGTTCCTCGTACGGATGGGCGGCGCGCAGGCCGGCCAGCACGGCGGCCCTGCGCGACGCCGGGGCCACCATCTCGACCCTGTCCTCGGCCACCTGCTCGAGCGTGCCCACCGAGCCGATCGCCGGCGTCGCGCCGTCACCCGGCAGGAACTGCCCGGTGCCCGACACGCTCCAGCTGCACTGCGAGTAGTCGCCCAGCTGGCCTGCGCCGCCGGCGAACATCGCCGAGCGCACCGCCTCGGCGTTCCCGGCCGGGACGAACACCACCCACTTGTCCAGCGCCGGACCCGACGGCACCGGCGAGAGCACGTCGCAGACCTGCAGGCCGAGCGCATCGGCGAGGGCGTCGGACACCCCCGGCGAAGCGCTGTCGGCGTTGGTGTGCGCGGTGAACAGCGCGCGACCGGTCCGGATCAACGAGTGGATGAGCGCACCCTTGGCCGTGTCCGCCGCCACCGAGTCCACCCCGCGCAGCAGCAGCGGGTGATGGACCAGCAGCAGCGCACGGTCGGGTACCGAAGCCACCACCTGCGGGGTGGCGTCGACCGCGATCGTCACCGACTCCACCGGTTCGGTCGGATCCCCGCAGACCAGCCCGACGGAATCCCAGCTCTGCGCCAGACCGGGCGGATAGGCGGCTTCGAGCACGTCGATGACGTCAACCAGCCGGACAGTTGCCACATCACGACAGTAGTGCGCAGGGTGCTCGGGAACCTATCGGCGCCCCCGGGCCCGGCTCAGGGACAATGGACGCGTGACAGACATGCTGGACGGCACCCGCGACCTCGCTCCCGTGGAGCGGGGCGACGTGGTGATCTTCGATCTCGACGGCACGCTGACCGATTCCGCCGAGGGCATCGTTGCCAGCTTCCGCCATGCGCTGCACGCCGTCGGGGCGCCCGTCCCCGACGGCGACCTGGTCAGCCGGATCGTCGGCCCTCCCATGCACGTCACACTGCAGCAGATGGGGCTCGGCGAGCACGCGGACGCCGCGATCGCCGCCTACCGCGCCGACTACGTCAGCCGCGGCTGGGCGATGAACCAGCCGTTCACCGGGATCCCCGCCCTGCTGGCGGATCTGCAGGCGGCCGGGGTCCGGATGGCGGTGGCCACCTCGAAGGCCGAGCCCACCGCGCAACGGATCCTGGCCCATTTCGGCCTCGACGGACACTTCGAGGTGATCGCAGGCGCCGGCGCCGACGGCACCCGGGCCGCCAAGGCCGACGTGGTCGCGCGCGCCCTGGAACAACTGGCGCCGGTGCCGCAGCGGATGGTGATGATCGGTGACCGGTCCCACGACGTCGAGGGCGCCGCGGTCCACGGCATCGGCACGATCGTCGTCGGCTGGGGGTACGGCGGCCGCGATTTCGCCGACGGCGACGGCGGCGCGCTGGCCCACGTCGCAGACATCGACGACCTGCGTGAGGTGCTGGGTGTCTGAGCTGTTGCACGTGACGTTCATCTGCTCCGGCAACATCTGCCGGAGCCCGATGGCGGAGAAGATGTTCGCCCACCAGATCGGCGAGCGCGGGCTGGCGCATGTCGTCCGGGTGACCAGCGCGGGTACCGGCCACTGGCACGAGGGCGAACCCGCCGACCGGCGCGCCGGTCACGTGCTGCGGGCGCACGGCTATCCGTCCTCGCACCGCGCCACCCAGATCAACGACGACCACCTGGCCGCCGACCTCGTCGTGGCATTGGGCCGCAACCATCAGCGGATGCTGCAGCACATGGGGGTGCCCGCGGAACGACTGCGGATGCTGCGGTCGTTCGACCCAAGATCGGGGGCGCACGTCCTCGACGTGGAAGATCCGTATTACGGCACCCACGACGATTTCGAGGACGTATTCACGGTGATCGACGCGGCGCTGCCAGGCCTGCACGGCTGGGTCGACGAGCGGTTGGCCGACCGGGAACAGGTCGGTTGACGATGCGACGCTGGGCTTTCCTGCTGCGGCCGCAATGGCTGGCGTTGTTCGTCGTCGTCCTCGCGTTCGCCTACCTGTGCTTCACCGTGCTGGCACCGTGGCAGCTGGGCAAGAACACCAAGACCTCCCGGGAGAACGACCAGATCTCCCGGTCCCTGGACGCCGACCCGATTTCGGTGACAACGGTGCTGCCGGAACAGGATTCGGCCGCCCCGGACGAACAGTGGCAGCAGGTCACCGCGACGGGCCGCTACCTGCCCGAGGCGCAGGTGCTGGCTCGGCTGCGACTGATCGACGGCGATCCCGCCTTCGAGGTGCTGGTGCCGTTCGCCGTGGACGGCGGCCCGACCGTACTCGTCGACCGCGGCTACGTGCGTCCGATCGAGGGCTCGAAGGTGCCTCCGATCGACGCACTCCCGACCGGGACGGTGACGATCACCGCCCGGCTGCGGGACTCCGAAGGGGTGGCCCGGGACAAGACGCCGTTCGAAGCCGACGGTGTCAAGCAGGTCTATTCGATCAACACAGAGCAGATCTCCTCGGTCACCGGTGTCCCGTTGGCGGGGTCCTACCTCCAGCTGGTCGCCGACCAGCCAGGCGGGCTCGGGGTGATCCCGCTCCCCCACCTCGACGCGGGACCGTTCCTGTCCTACGGCATCCAGTGGATCGCGTTCGGCATCATCGCCCCGATCGGCGTCGGCTATTTCGTATACAGCGAGATCCGGGTGCGCCGCCGGGAGAAGGCGTTGGCGGACGCCGCATCGTCCGAGTCCAGCGGTGACGAGCCCGCCGCGCCGCTCAGTACCGAGCAGAAACTCGCCGACCGCTACGGCAAGCGACGCTGATCGCCACCACGGCCGCGAGCAGTTGCACCGCCCGCGACAGTCGCACCGCCCGCGCCAGGTCGTCGACATCGGGGGTCCGCCCGTCACCGAGCGTCGGTCGGATCTCCAGCTCATAGGCGTACTGCGTGGGCCCGCCGAGCCGGACACCGAGCGCCCCGGCGAACGACGCCTCGGCGACGCCGGCATTGGGGCTCGGGTGTTTGCGCGCATCGCGTTGCCACACACGCCATGCCTCGGCGGGTGACCCGCCGACCACCGGCGCGCACACCACGGCAAGCACACCTGTCAGCCGCGCCGGGGCCAGGTTGAGCAGGTCGTCGAATCTGGCGGCGGCCCAACCGAATCGCGCGTACCGCGGGGACCGGTTGCCGATCATCGCGTCCAGCGTGTTGGCGGCGCGGTACACCAGCACCGCGGGAGCGCCGCCCACCGCCGCCCACACCAAAGGGCCGATCTGGGCGTCCGAGGTGTTCTCGGCGATCGATTCCAGCGCCGCCCGCGTCAGCCCTGCCGCGTCGAGCACCGACGGGTCGCGCCCACACAGCGACGGCAGCAGCCGGCGGGCGCCCTCGACGTCGGAGGCACGCAGCAGTCGCACCATCTGCTCCCCGGTGCGGCTCAGCGTCGTGCCGCCGGCCGCGATAAACGTCGCCGCCGCGACGCATGCCGCCTCGGCAGGCACTCCACGGCGCCGCCCAGCCTGCTGCACGACCGCCGCGGCGACGCCGACGCCGGTCAGAAGCGCCGCGGTGTGCAGCGCGCCTGCACGACGGTCGTCGGCGTAGGTGTAGCGCTCCAAAGCCGCTGCAGCGCCACCGAAGAGCGCCACCGGATGACCCCGCCTCGGGTCCCCGAACGCCAGGTCGGCCGCCACCCCTGCGGCCATGCCGATTCCGCGAGCGAACATCCCGGCAGCGTCTCACAGCCGGGAGTGCCCGCCGCGGCGAGGTTCCGATGACACACTGTGCCCATGGCTGAACTGATCTTGACCGCCGGGACCATCATCACCATGGCCGACGGCGCTCCGCGAGCTCAGGCGGTCGCGGTGTCCGGCGAAAAGATCGTCGCGGTGGGCAGCGTCGACGACTGCCGCGCCGCCCTGCCGGACGCCGAGGTGGTCGACACCGGGGCCGCCGCGCTGGCACCGGGATTCATTGAGCCACACGGCCATCCGCTCATCAGCGGGGTGGCCACCCAGGCGCCGGCCCGATCGATCGCCCCCTGGGACTGCCCCACCTGGGCCGACGTGCAGACAGTGTTCACCGACGCGCTGGCGACCACCGACCCCGACACCCCGCTGTGGTTCGCCGGCTACGACGCGCTGTTGCACGGCCATCCGGCACCCGACGCCGAGGAACTCGACGGCATCTTCGGCGACCGCGTCGCACTGCTCACCGACAACTCCGGGCACGGCATCTACTTCAACTCCGCTCTGATCCGCAGCTACGGCTGGGACAGCGAACCACCGGCCGACCCGGTCGCCTCGCACTACGGCCGCAACGCCGACGGCTCGCTGACCGGGCAGGGTTTCGAGTTGCCCGTGGTCACCGCGGTGACGGGACCGCTGATGGCGAAGATGGGCAATCCCCTGGTCTCCGCCGCACACTACTTCGCGCTGATGGCCCGCGGCGGTTACACGTCGACGTCGGACATGACCTATGACCCGAAGTTCGCCGCCGGCTACGAGGCGCTGGCCGCGGCGCCGTCGTGCCCGCTGCGGGTCAGCATGTGGGAGATGTCGATCACCGACACCTATTCGGATCCCGCGACTTTCGCCGCCGGCGAGGCCTGGCTGACGAAGGCCGGCGTCAAGCTGTGGACCGACGGCTCGCCGTGGGTCGGCAACATCGCGATCTCGTTTCCGTACCTCGACACCGAGGCCACCCGCACCGCGGGTATCGACCCTGCCACCGCCGGTGGCACGCAGTCGATGAACTACAGCCGCGAACAGCTCGACGCGATCCTTGACCGCGCCGCGCCCGCCGGCTGGCAGATGGCGTTCCACGCCAACGGCGACCTGGCCCTGGATCTGGCGCTCGATGCCTACGAGGACGCGCTGACCCGGCACGGATTGCTCGGCAGCGACCACCGCTGGCGGCTGGAACATTGCGGCGCTGGAACCAGGGCACAGTTCGACCGGGCCGCCCGGCTCGGTGTGCACGTGTCGTTGGCGCCGTTCCAGTACTACTACTGGGGCGACCTGCTTGACGGTGCGATGTTCGACCCCGAGCACGGGGCGCGCTGGGCGGCGTTCGGCGACGCCGTCGCGTCGGGGGCATGCGTGTCGCTGCACAACGACGGTTCCGTGTCGCCGCCGACGCCGGTGATCAACATCGCCACCGCCGTCACCCGGCGCACCCGAGACGGCGGCGTGCACCGGCCCGATCAGGCCATCACACTGGATCAGGCGTGGCGGGCCCAGACCATCGACGCTGCGCGCACCCTGCACCGCGACCACCTGGTCGGCTCCGTCGAGGTGGGCAAGCTGGCCGACTTCGTCGAGCTGAGTGCCGACCCGTGGGCCGTGGACCCGGACGCGCTGATCGACACGGTGACGGTGACCGGCACCTGGCTGGGCGGTCGCCGGATCGATCTCGACGAGTTCCTGGCCGCGGTCGGCGGCGCCGACAACGCCGCGCATGCGCATCTGGCCGAGCGTAACGCCAAGAGCTGCTGCTGAGGGCCACCGGCGCCGGATTCCGGGACTAACGTCCCTACACCAACTCCGCGTGGCGGAGTTTGCTGGTCAACGTGTCTGCTGACTTGATGACCGCACAGGCGCCCCGCCGGCGAAACAGCCTGCGCGGACCGGTGTTCCTGTGGGCCAACGTGGTCGTGCTCGGCTGGCTGGCGGTTTCGGTCGGGCTGCTGGCCGCGCACTCGTGGCTCGGGCTGCCCGGCTGGGTTGCGGTGCACGCGCTGCTGCTCGGTGCCGTCACCAACGCCATCGTGATCTGGTCCGAGCACTTCGCGGTCGCCTGGTGTCGGATGCCCAGCCCGCCGCAGCGGCGGCTGGCGCTCGGGCTGACCGCGCTGAACCTCTGCGTCATCGCCGTGCTGGTCGGCGTGAGCACCGACACGGCGGCACTCACCGGGGTCGGCGGCACCGGCATCACGGTGATCGCCGTCGTGCACACCGTGCATCTGCGCCGCGCCACCAGGTCCACCAGGTCTGAGGCGCCGGGCACCTTCGGCTACCTGATCGGCTTCTACGGTGCGGCGGGCATCATGCTCGCGTCGGGCGCCGTCCTCGGCGCCCTGCTCGCGCTCGGGTCGGGCCAGTGGTACGTCCGGCTGTGGTCGGCGCACGTCCACCTGACCCTGCTGGGCTGGGTCGGGCTGACGGTCCTCGGAACCATGTTGACGCTGTGGCCGACGACGTTGCGGGCCAGGATAGGTTCGGACACCCACACCGCGGCCCGCCGCGCGCTGCCGGTCCTGTGCGCCGGCCTGGCGCTCACCGCTGCGGGCATGCTGGCCGCCGTGGTGTGGCTGACCGCCGCCGGGCTGCTGTGCTACGCCGTCGGTGTCGGTGTCGTCGCGGTTCCGTTGGTGCGCAGCGCTGTTGCGCGACGTCCGCAGGGGCCCGCGGCATGGATGCTTGGCGCGGCCACGGGCTGGTTGGCCGCCGCGGTGGTCTACGAGGCCGGGCGGCTGCTGGTCGCCGGATCGGTGCAGGCCCTGCCCGCCGTCACCGCGGAGACGCTGCCGATCCTGATCGTCGGCTTCACCGCGCAGGTGCTGATGGGCGCGCTGACCCAGCTGTTGCCGATGCTGGTCGGGCGCGGGCCCGCCGAGCACAAGGTGGTGGCCGAATTGTTGTGCGCGGGCTGGCCCGCCCGGGTGGCGGCAATCAACGTCGCCGTACCCCTGGTGGCCGGGAACTGGCCGGACCCGCTGCCGCTGCTCGGCTGGGTGCTGGCCGCGGCGGCCGTCGCGACGTTCGTCGTGCAGGCCTTGCGGGTGGCGCTGCCGATGGCCCGGCGCGGGTCGATCAGCGCTCAGCGTCAACGCATTCCGGGGACCGGCACCGGTGTCGTCGCCGGACTGGCGGTGGTGGTGCTCGCAGTGGCGGTGGCCGCCACCGGACACGACGCTCCAACCCAGACCGTGACCTCGGGCCCGACCCGCACGGTCGACGTCACGTTGCAGGCGATGCGGATGAACCCCGACGTCGTCGAGGTCGCGGCGGGCGCCCGCCTGGTGCTGCGGGTCACCAACGTCGACGCCATGCCGCATGATCTGCGCGTCGAGACGGGTGAGAAGACACCGGTGCTCGGTCAGGGCGAGACGGCGACGCTGGATCTGGGGGTGATCGACGGCCCGCGGCAGGCCTGGTGCACCGTGGCCGGGCACCGCGCCGCCGGCATGACGATGACCATCCGCACCGACGGTGGCGAGACCGCCTCCACCCATGACACACACTCCCCCGGCGATATGGGGGCGGCGATGCCGGCAGCCCTGGACCTCGGCGCCGACCCCAGCCCCGGATGGACACCCCGCGATGCCCGGCTGCAGCCGGTGGCCGGAACCGTGCACAAGATCGAGCTGACGGTCGCCGAGCGGGACGTGGAGGTCGCGCCCGGAAGGTTCGAGCGGCGATGGACGTTCGGCGGTTCGGCGCCGGGACCGACGCTGCACGGTCGGGTCGGCGACCAGTTCGAGATCACGCTGGTCAACGACGGGACGATGGGGCACAGCATCGACTTCCACGCCGGCATGCTGGCCCCCGACGTGCCCATGCGCACCATCGCCCCGGGCGAAAGGCTGACCTACCGGTTCACCGCCCACCACGCCGGGGCCTGGCTCTACCACTGCTCGACCATGCCGATGGCGCTGCACATCGCCAACGGCATGTTCGGCGCGGTGATCATCGATCCGCCCGGCTTGGCGCCGGTGGACCGCGAGTACGTCCTGGTCAGTTCCCAGCTGTATCTCGGCGAGCCGGGAAGTCAGACCCAGACCGACAACCTGCGCGCCGGTCAACCCGACGGCTGGGCCTTCAACGGCATGGCCGCCCAGTACGACCACGCACCGCTGACCGCCGTTGTCGGGGAGCGAGCCAGGATCTGGGTGGTCAACGCCGGGCCCGGCGACAGCACCGCGTTCCACGTGGTGGGCGGACAGTTCGACACCGTGTACTCCGAAGGCGCATGGCTGCTGCGACCTTCGGTCGGCACGGAAAAGAGCGGTGCCGCACAGGTTTTGAACCTCGCCCCGGCGCAGGGCGGCTTCGTCGAGTTGACGTTCCCGGAGGCAGGGAACTATCCGTTCGTCGACCACGACATGCGGCACGGCGAGAACGGCGCCCACGGCGTCATCGCGGTCGCCGGGTGACGCAGATGTTCGACATCTGGACCGTCATCCGGTTCGTGCACGTGCTCGGCGCCATCATCTGGGTCGGTGGGCAGTTGACCATCACACTGGTGGTGCTGCCGCCGGTGCGGGAACGCCTCACCACCGCCGACCGGGCCGAGGTGCTGCGCGCGGTCGGCAAGCGGTTCGCACTGATCACCATGACCGTCTTCGTGCCGGTGCAGATCGCCACCGGGGTGCTGCTGGCCTGGCACTACGGCGTCACGTGGGCGTCGCTGCTGCAACCGGGCTACGGGCGGATCCTGGTGATGAAACTCGTGCTGTTCACCGGCGTGATGGTCGCCGCGACGCTGCACGGCATCGCGCAGTCCCGCGGTCAGGCCGAGCGCGCCAGAGCGATGTCGCTGGCCTCGCTGGTCGGCTCGCTCGGCGTGGTGCTGCTCGCGACCTGGCTGACCGAGGGATGAGCAGAACGAGGGCAACGGGTATCAAGGAGTGATGTTCGCGAAGATCACCAAGACCGCAACCCTGATCGCCGAGGGCCTCGGCGGGCTGGTCGGCATCCGCGCCGGCACCGAGGAACCGATGTTCGTCCGTGAGGCGATGATCGGCTCCGGGGCCGGCGCCATCGAGATCCGCCGGTACGGCCCGCGGATCGCCGCGCAGACGGTCGTGGCCGGCGACGAGGAGATGGCGCGCAACGCCGGCTTCCGCCGGCTGGCTGGCTACATCTTCGGCGGCAACCACAGTCAGAGCCAGATCGCGATGACGGCCCCGGTCGCGCAGGCCCGCAACGCCGACGGTCAATCGGTGATCCGGTTCTTCATGCCGTCGAAGTGGTCCATGGAGCTGCTGCCCGCGCCGGACGACGAGCGCGTGGAGTTGGTCGAGGTGCCGGGTGCGACGTACGCGGTGCTGCGGTTCAGCGGCGACCGCAGCCCGCAGACGGTGGCGACCAAGTGCGAAGAACTGCTCAAAAGCCTTGGGGACAGCGGGTTCACGCCGCGGGGAGAGCCGACGGCCTGGTTCTACGACCCGCCGTGGACGCTGCCGTTCCGTCGTCGCAACGAGGTTGCGGTCGAAGTCGGCACCGGCTGATCTGTTGCGTTCGCAACCGTCTCCTCGCGTTCCGCATCCTATCCGATTTCCCACTGCTGCAACGGAATCAGCACGGTCGAGCTGTTCGCGCTTCGAGCGCGGCGTCGACCGGTTAACCTTGCGGTGTCGTTCGCTGCTTAGTGAGGTCCGATGAAACGTCTATCGCCCTCCGCGGTGGCGTTCTTGACGTTTCCGGTCGTCTACGCGGTGTCGATCCTCGCCGGACGCGCCACCCGGTTGGGTGGCGGCGAGATCGCGCTGGTGTGGCCCGCGGCCGCGGTGGCGACAGTGTGGCTGCTCGCGGCGCGGCGTTTCAGCAGGTGGCAGCGTGTGGCCCACCTGTCGGCGCTAGCCCTCGCGACGTTCGTGGTGAACCTCTTCACGCACGCCACGCCGCAGCTCAGCGCATGGTTCGTGCTGGTCAACCTTGCGCTCGCGCTGGTGACCGTCGAGATCATTCACTATCGCCGCGACGAGGTCGTCCTGCGTGACCCCACGGATCTGGTGCGGGTCATCGTCGCGGTAACCGCCGGCACCGTGTGCGCGGCCGCCCTGGCGACGATGTACCTGGTGCCGGTCACGGGTGCGCCGGCCTGGGAGACGTTCGGGCTGTTCACGGCGCGAAACGGGGCGACCGCGCTGATCGGTGTTGCGGCGTGGCTGCGGCTTCGTGACGTCAGGTGGACGCGCCCACGCCTGTCGCCGGCAGCCACCGTCGAGATCATCGTCACGGGGGGTGTCGTCGGGTTCGTCCTTGTGTGGATCTTCTGGTTGAGCACCGGGATTCCGCTGGGCTTCCTCGTGCTCCTGCCGGCGATGTGGGTGGCGCTGCGGTACAGCACCACGGTGAGCACCGTATTCCTGCTCGTGGCTGCGGCGTGGATCATCTACTCCACACTGTCCGGCAGGGGCGCGTTCATCGTCCCCGACATGCAGCTACGTGCGCTGTTGGCGCAGGCCATGGTGTTCAGCCTGACGGTGCTCGTGCTGGCCCTGGCGCTGTTCCGCGACTCGCGAATGCGCCTGATCGGCCAACTTGAGGCGGCGCGGGATCGCGCGGATCAGGACTCCGAACTGTTGGGCGCCGTGCTCGACAGCATCCACGACAGCGTGGTCCTCGCCGACCCGGACGGTCGGGTGGTCCTGCAGAACGCCCGGGCGACGGACTCGGGCCTCGTCAGCGATGTCGTGTCGGCAGTGCATACGCCTGGCCTCGTCGACGACATGGCTGCGTCGGCATCCCATGCCCCGCGTGACATCGTCGTCTCCGTCGAAGACTCACGAATCCTCGAACTGGCGACGACCCCGCTCTCCCGGCAGTCACAGTTCACCGTGATGGCGTTTCGCGACGTGACCGAGGAACGCAGAAATGCCCGGGAACTGCGCGAGGCACGCGACTTGTTCGCCGGGGTCCTTGAGGCGGCGTCCGAGCAGGCGATCGTCGGCACCGATCCGTCCGGCTGCATCACCGTGTTCAACAACGGCGCGGAGCGACTCCTCGGCTGGACCGAAGAGGAGATGCTCGGCCGCACCCCGATGGATTTTCACTACCCGCCCGAGGTGCGCGCAAGGGCCGAAGAACTGGGCATACCCGAAGGCTTCGAGGTCTTCGTCCACAACGTCACGCCGGACGCGGCGGAGATACGCGAGTGGACCTTTGTGCGACGCGACGGCGGCCACGTCGATGTCAGCCTCGCGGTCTCCCTGATGACCGATGAGCGCGGCACCTGCGTGGGATACATCGGGGTGGCCACCGACATCACCGACCAGAAGGCCGCCGAACGTGCGCTGGCCGAAAGCGAGGAGAGGTTCCGGCTCGCGTTCGACACCGCACCCGTCGGCATGTTCATGTTCGATGTCACCCCCGACGGCACCGGGCGGATCACCCGCTGCAACACGACCCTGGCCGACTTCCTCGGCCGGTCGACAGCCGACGTGCTGGGGAGTTCGACCACCGAGCTCGGCGCCGACGAAAGTACGTCCTCGACAAAAGGTTTGACGGGACTCCCCACGCTGAGAAAAGGAGAGCCGTGGGGCGCAGAGGTGGCCTTTCGGCGAGCAGACGGCGCGACGGTGTGGGGCGCGGTGTCGGCCTCGCTCGTCGCTCCACCGGGGGCCGACCCGTACGGGATCTGCCTCGTCGAGGACATCACGAGCCGCAAACGCGCCGAGGCCGACCTTCAGTTTCTGGCCCTGCACGATCCACTGACCGGGCTGGCCAACCGCACACTGTTGATGAACCGGATGGAGCAAGCACTCGCGGACGAAGGACGTCACGTCCCCGGTCGTGTCGGACTGCTGTTTCTGGACCTCGACGGGTTCAAGCCGGTCAACGACACGTGGGGTCACGCGGCGGGCGACGAGGTACTCAAGGCGGTCGCTCGGCGGATCGAGAACTCGATCCGCCCGGGAGACACCGCCGCGCGGCTGGGTGGCGACGAGTTCGCGGTGCTCTGCCCGGTGATCGGCGAAAACGGGGAATTGCACGGCGTTGCCGAACGCATCCAGACCGAGCTGAGCCGACCGCTCACGTTGATCGGCGGACAGAGCTACGACCAGCTCTCCGCGAGCGTCGGCGTGGCGATGTCGGGCTGCGGGCGCACCGCGGAGGAACTCCTGCACCACGCCGACCGGTTGATGTATCACGCCAAACGACAGGGCAACGGCGGCCTCGTCGGTGATCACACTCCAGCGGGAGCATGAAAGCTGCTGTGGGCGCGGACGGTATCGAACCGCCGACCGCTGGTGTGTAAATGCGTTTCGCCAGCTTCTTTAGCGTCTCAGTCCGTCTACTCCGTACGTATATCTCCAGGTCAGCGGTCTCATTGGTCTCACCGCGTCGCTCCCATCTCGGCTGTTTATGCGCGTCTTGGCACACTCTCGGCACAGCGGGGTTAGGCATCCGCTCACTCTGTGACGCCTTCCCGGCGCCTACCGGCCTTAGGCGCGGACACGGCCCACTAGGCGGGGTTGCACGTCCGAGATGGGTCAGTTCCGAGACGCTGAGCGACGACTCGCACATGCCCCGGGGTGAAGGGGACTCGGCGATTATTGCTAAGCATGCTTCGGATGGACAGGCTTGAACAATCGGTGAAAGCGGAGGAAGCCGTCGAGGTGATCTTGCGAAGCCTTGATGTACGCCTTCTCGGTGCGGGCCGTCAAACCCCGAGAATGTATAGTATGGTATGCTATATTAAGACATGAGTGATCGTAGCGGCGTGCTGCGGACGGTGATGCACGAAACAGGTACTTCCCAGTCTGAGCTGTCCCGGCTCAGCGGCGTACATCAGCCAAGCATCAGCCAGTTCCTTTCTGACAAGGTTGAACTCAGTGATGAGCAGCTCGACCGGCTGTTGTCCTGCATGGGTTATCGGCTCGAAATCACCCGCCAACCAATCATTCCCGAGCTCACGCGCTCAGAGCGCCGTTCATGGAAGCTTCACCGCGAGCTGGCCAAACACCTCACACGTTCTACCCTCGCCCAATGGCAACCCGCGGCCGAACGTAATTTAGGACGATTACGGTCCACCGTCACCGGGCAGCCCCACACGCGCAACCTCGACCGTTGGCAGTCCCTGCTGAGCGACGGCGATATCCCTGGTATTCATCGTGTCTTGACTGGCCTCAGCCGTGACTGCATCGAGATGCGTGAGGTCTCGCCGATGGGTGGACTTCTTTCCGATGAGGACCGCATCCGCGTGCTGCGGACGGTCAGCTAATGCGACGCGACCAGCTCGAACACGCGATCCGGGCCGCCTGCCAAATCGCCGGCCTGACTGAAGTGATCATCGTCGGATCACAGGCGATCCTCGGGACCTACACCGAAGATGAACTGCCCTTCTACGCCACCAGGTCAGCAGAAGTCGACGTGCTGCCGATCGCGGATGGTAGCGACGAAATCGCCCGTCTCGCAGACGAAATCGAAGGAGTAGCTGGCGAGTTCTCCCCGTTTGCGGAGCTTCACGGCTTCAACATCGACGGTGTGGATCTGCAGACCTCGGCCCTCCCCGAGGGATGGCGTGGTCGGCTCGTCAAGGTTCAGAACCCGAATACGGCCGCCCCATCGGGAGAACCTCAGTTCATCGGTTGGTGCCTCGACAAGGAGGACCTGTGTGTGGCAAAACTGTGCGCTCTCCGAGAAAAGGACCAGAACTTCGTCGACGCACTCATCACCGCAAATCTTGTAGACCCGCGTGTGATCACTACCCGCCTTACAACCGTGCCAGAGGCGCATCGGCCAGCCGCCGAACGAGCTGCACACTGGCTTGCTCACCGCACAAGTAGCGCTGGTGGTGGTTAGAGGCCGGCGGCCCACACCGCAGAGTCCGCCCGGCTAAGTGCCCGTGACCCGTCGAGACGTCAACTCGTCCCTGACGCGTTGCCCCAGCGCGAGCAGTCGACGATTGAACGGTCGGGCGACGATGCCGACGGCGGGCATGAAATCCTGCAGCGTGATCGGCAGTGGCCCCGCGGCGACCGTCTGCCGCCATAGTGCCAATAGCTCGATGGGGCTGCGGTTATAGTGCTCGGCGACTCCGTGCAGAAGGTGCAGGTCGCTGAGGCTGACGATGGCGGGGGGCAGCACGTTGCGAGTGAGCAACCCGTCTATGGTTCGCGCGCGGGTGACCACCTCGTAATCAACCAGTGCGGTGTAGGGAAGGCCGCCATCTGGTACCGCGACCAGCGGAACCCACAGCGTGTCGTCGGCGACGTCGAATCGTCCCGATAGGCCGCCCTTGGCGCGCAGCAGTGCGATGGTCGATGCGAGTTGGTCGAGTTTCGTCTTTCCAGAGTCAGCGACGTCGCCGATGAGGTTGTGGCCGATGTCGTTTCGGAACTCCTCGAGCGAGCCAGTGCGTTCGGCGAAGGGCTGATGCAGAACGCGGTTGTTGGCGTCGATAGTGACGACGAGTCGGCCGGAGGCGAGAACCCAATCACAGGTTGAGGGCCGGTTGGCTCCCGTGCGCAGCGCGCGCACCAGTTCGTCTTCGTTCGCGACGGTGGCCGCGCCGTTCAGAGCCGGACTAGCGGCGATGCGCTTGATCACCTCGCCGACCCGTTGCTCGAACACGTGGGCCATGGCCCGTTGAAAGTCGTTGGCCGCCTGCGCTTGCGGCCCTCCGAGCTTGGACCAGACCTCCCAGTACAGCAGCCCACCGAAGAAGCGCTGAATGCCGAACTGCGACTTGACGAGCAACAGACGCCCATCTCCCAGTCGCACGAAGGGGAACCGCTGGAAGGTGTATCGAAGCCACTGGGTCTCGGCAACCCTGCGGCGTTCTCTGATCACCTCGCGCCGGAGTTTGGTCACGTCGATCGACATATATTCCCGCACGAACTGGACCGCGTCGGCGCTGGCTCCCCGCGAGATTAGGTCGTCGTCGGTGAACGCGACGACGCCGTCGGCGGCCAAGTCGAGGATCAACAGCCCGGCGGCCAGCAGATCATCGAACTGCACCCCGAACGCTGCGGTGAACGCCTCGGCGGGTGAGTGAGTGTCCACCGGTACGGGCATGGGGGCCGGCCAATTCCGCCGCCAGGTGTCGTGGGTGGCTGCGATCGACGCGATCAGCGACTCGACGCGCTCGAAGGACGCACTCGCAACCTCATCGACCATCATCTCGCCACGTTCGACATCGATCGCGTCCTGGCCCAGCGCCGCGAAGTACTCCTGGACGCGTTGCAGCGACTCCGGGTCCACATCGTCGATGGCGGGCAACCCCGCCAACCGGCGCGGTCGATCGTGCTCGGCGTTGATCGACGCCACGACGTGCAACAACTCCCCTTCGAGCAGGGGCGGACCGCCGTCGGGGCTGCAGTGTTCGACGATCTCTTTGACGAGCTGAATGAGGGCACGCCCCGAAAAGCAGCTGTTACCCTGCTGCACCTCGGATCTCGCGGTGGCGGCGGGCTGACCGTCGATATCGGAGAGCCAGGCGAGTTCCACCGCCGGTCGGGTGCCTTCGACCGTTGCGAAGTCGATCGCGGAATGCAGGGCCCCCACCGCGCACAGTGATGCGTCCCGCCCGAAACCGGCCAGACGCTGACCTCGCTGCTCCCGGTCGAGCTCGCTGAAACCCAGGCGTGACGCCACCAGTGTCCGCGGTTGCTGCAGTCCTGCCGCGATAGTCGGGTGCGCGGCCTCACCGGCGGTCAGGGGCGCGGATAGAGGTACGGGCGGTCCTACGTCGGGTGCGGGCATGTCGAACGTCTTTCGGGGATCGGATCGCCCGCGACTTCGTGGTAGAACCGAGCAGCGGTCGCGACGAATGTCGCGCATCAGAATGCTATGCGACTGCCCCGACCGCGAGCTTCAGGGCGAATCGCCGATCCGGATGCCGGTCAGGGCTCCCAGGGTCCGGGGTCCGGGGTCTGCTGTCCCGCCTATCATGGTCAATTTGGGTAGCGGAAGTGCTGCGGTTCATATGAAATTACGGGGCATGACCAATCTAAATGTCGAATTCTAGAACCCAACCGTTGTTCAAGAAATCCCACGGCGACTCTCGTTCGCCGTGGTCTCGCACTGCCCTGTACACCAGGAATAGCCGGTGAGAATAAAGCCATCGCGGACTTAAGGAGTTCGACTCCTCGGGGCCGCCGACCGCTATCAAGCATGACCAAGCTGTCAGGCTGCACGCGTTGGCAATCCGCCGAGGTAGTGGCTTGTCCGGTGCAGCGCCAGGCACTCTTGCTAACGCTCCCGCTGAAATCCTTTACGTACGAACGGTAGATACCCGGTTGTAGCAGGCGTATGAACATCCTGCGGGCGAAGAGGAAGCTCGATCTGACGCAGAGCGGGCTTACGCTCCTTGCCCTGCGGGTCCCAGTTGTCGGGAAAGTCGTACATCGTTATGTGATGCTTTGGTTCATCAGCGTTACCGTCAGGCTTCAACTTCGAGAGTTCGGTAGACATGCGCCGCATAGCCTTCGCGGCGTGGTCCACTGGTCCATAGACCGCCAAGTGCACCGCACTAAGGTTCAGGCACCAGATAGACCCTGGCTCACCGATGTAGCGCCGACGCGCAACAGCCCACAGCGACTCGATGGCCTGTGTGATTACGAACGCCACAGACAGATCCCGCTCCGGATTGGGGTCGTCAATACTCACAAACCACTGGCTATCTGATGGGCTCGCAGTCGGATTGAGCTTCTGATGTAGGTAGATGTGTGCAGGTCCCTCATGCAGCGGAATTTGCGTGCCGTCCTCATCGGTCGCCTCCATCTTGGGAGTGCCGCCGGGGAGATCGATTGCGGCCAAGCCATGCTTCACGGCGTTATAGAGGTACGCGTCATCGATGAAACGGCAGCCACAGTCCCACAACAGGAAAGACAGAGCCTTTACCGCGTCATCGAACTCTTCTTGAGTGATGTCGATACCTGCGTCGACCGGACTTGAGCCACCCATGAAGAGTTCTGCAATCACCTTGCGGTCAAATCCCACATCAAGTAAGTCCCCGACCCTCTCTTTCAACTCCACGAAATTCGTCGACGCTGACATACCCAACCAAGGAGATTCGGGATGGTCGATATGCGCGAAGTACAAGCGCAGCAACGTCTCTGATGCGTGATGCACGATGGCGACTGTCTCGGTTCGCATGTATTGCATGCGCAAGTCAAGGTCTGGAACTGGCCCGGCCGTCACTCTGACCGAACCGAGCTCGCGGTCAACGGCGAAGGCCGGAGCCAAAGCAGAATCGGGAGCCGCGATGAGAGCCATCACGTTGATGCGCATCCTGATGAAATCAGAGGGGCTCGCGGTGTAGAACAGCGCATTCAACTCTGGGAACTGGCTTTGATCGAGGACTCTGCCCTGGTCGTCAGGCTTCTCCCATTTCCGCTTCAAACTAGCTTTTCCTGTCACGATATGCCAGTTTAAGCACCCGCCGGCACACGTTGGGTACGGGTTTTCTCGTCCAGTCCCTGCTCCCACCAGAGCGACACAACCTACACATTCCGACCGGCGCATAGTGGTCGTCCGCGCCTCACTGTCGTCTCTCGACTGTGCTACTCGGCTCTAGCAAGCAATGGTCAGAAAGTAATGGTCAGACTTTTTGACATCCGAGATGTCGAATTCGACATCGTTCGTACATTTCGCATGGCAATTCGACACGGAGAATGGCAACCTACACAACATCATCATCATCATGTAGGTTCTCTTTTCCCGTGACAATCAGTCACCATTTGACCTGCATTGCTGCTTGCTTTCTCATTTCGGTGTCATCGATGTTTTTCTCACTTTCGTGTCATTTCCTCAGGGTCCTTCTTCTGGCGGATACGGCCTAGCGGGGAGATCACTGACACCACACTCAGCCGTTGTCGCATTTCGTCAAGTGACGTTTCGTTCGTGCCCTGTCGGTGATCAGAACATGCTCGCGCCTGGCGATTCGGTGCGCTGAGTGAGCGGAATCGAACGCGGTTGGGCGTTCAGGTCGCTTGTTTGGGGCTGGTCGTAAACAGTTCGTGCCGCGCTGCCGCCCAACGCGCGGGCCTGCTCTACGAACGCCAGCACGGGTGGTGGACCTGACCGGACGTCTGGGCCTGGCTCAGTCCACGGTGTCACAACACCTGGCATGCCTACGGGACTGCGGGCTGGTCACCTCGCAACCCGTCGGACGGTCCTCGGTCTACTCCCTGGCCCAGCCCGCATTGACCAATCTGTTGGCTACCGCGGAGATCGTGCTGGCCGCGACCGGCAACGCGGTCGCCGTATGCCCCACCTACGGAGCACCCCAGGAGGATGCGTGACCGAGATACGGGCAGTGACGACACCGAACCTCGGCAGCACCTCCGCGGACTGCGCCGCCGACTGCTGCGCGGCAATTACGACGCCGGTAGTTCGGGATGCCGGCTGGCATCGTGCGGCTCGGCAGGCCCGGTTGCTGGCCTGGGTGTCGCTGGTGTGGATGGGCGCCGAAGGCGCGATTGGGCTGTGGCAGGGCTTCACGGTCGGGTCGATCGCCCTGATCGGATGGGCGTCGGGCAGCGCGGTCGAGGGGCTCGCCAGCATCATCGTGGTGTGGCGGTTCACCGGTGCTTGGACCCTGTCGGAGACCGCGGAGCGCCGCTCCCAGCAGGCCGTCGCGGTCAGCTTCTGGTTGCTGGCACCGTACGTGGCGATCGAGTCGGTGCACGACCTGCTGACCGGGCATCGGGCCGAGGCCACCGTGCTGGGCATGGTGTTGGCGGGTTCGAGTCTGGCTGTCATGCCGGTACTGGGGTATGCCAAGCAGCGCCTCGGGGCCCGCCTGGCCTCCGGGGCAACCGCCGGTGAGGGCATCCAGAATTACCTGTGCGCCGCCCAAGCCGGTGCCGTGCTGCTCAGCCTGGCCGTGACCGCCAGCTGGGCCGGCGGATGGGCCGGCGGCTGGTGGCTCGACCCCGTCATCGGTCTGGTCATCGCGGCATGGTCGATATGGGAAGGGATCCAAGCCTGGCGCGGCGAAGACTGCTGTCAATGAAACAACGAAGCACCGGGGCAAGCGGATTCGGATCATCGACGCCCCGGCCTCGATGCCGCACGATCTAGCTTCGAGTTTGCGGCTGCCCACACGTAGGACTGGCACCGAAATCGATGCCATCTCCGATCTAGAAATAGCAACACAAGACAGCCAGGTCCTTTGACGTCTGTGCTGGGGACCATTGGCACTACATCGGATCTGCGCGCAGCGGGCAGGCTGATGGGCGGGTAGCTCGCAAGGGCGCGGTTCGTGACTCCTGAAAGGCGCATGATGATGATGTGGTACGGCAGTGGCGGATGGGGTTGGGGCGGCTGGCTCCTAATGAGCGTGGCTATGGTGCTGTTCTGGGGGGTGGTGATCACCGCTATCGTCGTCGGCATCCGCTACCTGACGGGTTCAGGGAGCAATACCTCGCACCCGCCTGGTTCCGGTCCGTCGCGCGCGGAGGATCTGCTCACCGAACGGTTTGCGCGCGGTGAGATCAACGACGAGGAGTTTCGGCAGCGTCACGCCTTGCTGCGTGAGCACCGGTGATCACGTTGCGCCCGCACCGATCCCGGCTGGTCCTGGCCATCGCGGTCACATCCGTGGTCCTCGGACTAGCCGCTACGGCGACACTGCACGCGGCCATCGGCGCATCGGCTCACCCAGGACCAGGTAACGGCCGCCTATCGTGCGCCGCCCCGGCGTTGCCTGGGTCGGTGGTTGACGTCACCACCACTGACATGGGCGCGATGATGGGCCCGGGAATGATGGGATCCGGAATGATGGGCTCGGGAATGATGGGGCCGAGCGCAGGGATGGGCATGATGCGGCTTCTGGCCAACCCGGCCGCCGTCCCGGCGGGCCCAGTTTCCTTGCGGGTCACCAACACCGGCGCGTTGAACCACGAAGTGGTCGTGTTGCCACTGGCGGCGGGCCAGCCCCCCGGGCAGCGTGTCAGCGGTCCCGACGGCAGGGTCGACGAGTCCGGCAGCCTGGGGGTGGCCGCCCGTAGTTGCGGTGCCGGCGACGGCGACGGCATCGTTGCCGCAGCGACCGGCTGGACCACCCTCACCTTGCCCGCCGGACGCTACGAACTGGTCTGCAACATTGCCGAGGGCCACTACGCGGCCGGCATGTACGCCGAACTCGACGTTGTCAGCCAACCCACGTAGATGCACATCTAGCCAGTAGTCCGGATCCGGGATCAGCCCACCATGATGTGAGCGTGCGACACCGTGCCGAAGAGAAGGAAGTAAATGATGTCACTCGCCTTATCGACCACACTGCTGCATACCTCGTTCGAGGATGCGGTGGAACGAACCCGGAAGGCGTTGGCCGATCAGGGTTTCGGTGTGCTCACCGAGATCGACATGAAGGCCACGCTGAAAGCCAAACTCGGCGTGGATATGGAGGACTACTTGATCCTGGGGGCCTGCAACCCGTCGCTGGCGCACCGCGCGGTCAACGTCGACCGTCAGATCGGCCTGCTGCTGCCGTGCAACGTCGTGGTGCGCGCTGATCCGGGGGCCAGCGACGACACGGTGATCATCGACGCGATGAACCCGCAGCTGATGGTGCAGGTCTCCGATCAGCCAGGGCTGCGTGAAGTCGCCGACGACGCCGCAATCAAGCTGCAGGCCGCGGTCGACGCCCTCGGCCAAACCGCCGACATGCGGGCGATGTGATGTCAGCCCGGCATCAAACGTTCTGCAGGACTGCTGGTATCGACCTACGACAAAGTAACGGAGCGCACGCATGACCGAAACACCTGAAACCCGGACCGAACCGACAGCCGCGACCACGGATCGGCGGGAATCATCCGCAGTCCAGCGGGACCGGCCCAACAGACTCAACCGGATCGCGGCACTGGTAGGCATCGTCGCCGGTGTCGTCTTCATCATCGCGGCGATCTTCTTCTCTGGATTCGTCCTCGGCGCGCACTCTGGCGGCGACTTCGGCCGCGATCATCGCGGCGACGAGTTCGGGATGATGAACCGCGACGGCAGGCAACCAATGGGCCCCGGCGGAATGATGGGGCCTGGTCAGATGGGGCCCGGTCAGATGGGGCCCGGTCAGATGGGGCCCGGTCAGATGGGGCCCGGTCAGATGGGGCCCGGTCAGATGGGGCCCGGTCAGATGGGGCCCGGCCAGATGACCCCAGGTCAGCAGCAGTCGCCGACAACGACGACGGCCGTTCCGAGCTCGCCCCGCCCGTAGCAGAATCACCCGAACTTTGTTTGACCCATTCAGAAGAGGCCGGGTACGCCTTAGTGCAGACTGCGCGACCGCGCCCATGGTGAGCCCCGGTCTGACGTCGTCGACGCCGCTTTTTGATCGGTGCGGGTGGTGTCAGCGCCGTGGCGGTGCTGGCCAGGTGCCGTAGCGCTGCACCCGGCCGTTCGTCGATGGTCGAGGACGCCCTTGCCCGGGGACCGGATCGGAGCGGGTTCACCGCGTATCTTGGCGGGCGAGCTGGCCCGGGCAACGCACCGTCGAAGTTGCCCTGTACGCGGTGGCGGGGCCGATTGACATCGGCGCCCGCACGGTCCAGACCTGGTCCTTTGGCGGCGAGCTCCCTCCGACCGCCCGCCACCCGTCATGACGGGCAGTCCCGAATCTAAAGAATGTGGACGTCTCAGTTCCTGTCTTGGGCGCTCTGGCCCACCACGGCGCGGCGGACCAAACCCCAGACTTACCGGCACCCGACCCGGCGTCGAAATATCGCTAACGACCGGCTATCATCGTCATATGACGATGAATAAGGCGGATGGCTGCCTCGCCGGAACTACATCGGGAAGTTCGAATCTGGATGCCGCGGTAGCGCTGTTTCACAGTCTGTCCGATTCTGCGCGGTTGGCGATCGTGCGCCGCCTGGCCGACGGGGAGGCCCGTGTGGTGGACCTGATCGGGGAGCTGGGCTTGGCGCAGTCCACCGTGTCGGCCCATGTGGCGTGTCTGCGGGACTGCGGCCTGGTCACCGGTCGCCCCGAGGGCCGGCAGGTGTTCTACTCGCTGACCCGCCCGGAGCTGCTCGACCTGCTGGCCTCGGCCGAGACACTATTGGCCGCCACCGGCAACGCCGTCGCGTTGTGCCCCACCTACGGAACCCGCGCCCGCACGGGCGCGACGACCGACACCAAGGAGTCTCTCTGATGAGCGATGCTTGCGGCTGCGGCAACGACGAACCCCGCGGCGACGACGACGACCACGATGGTGAGCCCGAGAAGCTGTGGCAGATCAAGGAACTGCAGTTCGCCGCCCTCTCCGGGGTGTTCCTGCTGGCAGCCCTAATCACCGGAGTCCTCGACGCCGCCGAGCCGGTCGTCCTGGCACTCGAAGCGGTGGCGCTCGTGGCCGGTGCCTACACCTTCGTACCGTCCACCCTGAAGCGGCTGGTGACGGGCAAGATCGGGGTCGGCACGCTGATGACCATCGCCGCGGTGGGCGCGGTGATCCTCGGCGAGGTGGGTGAGGCCGCGATGCTGGCCTTCCTGTTCTCCATCAGCGAGGGACTCGAAGAGTACTCGGTGGCCCGTACCCGCCGCGGTCTCCGCGCACTGTTGTCGCTGGTGCCCGACGAGGCCACCGTGCTGCGCGACGGGACCGAAAAGACCGTTGCGCCAACCGATCTCCAGATCGGCGACCGGATGCTGGTCAAGCCCGGTGAGCGTGTCGCGACCGACGGCATCATCCGCCACGGCCGCACCGCGCTCGATGTCTCCGCCATCACCGGCGAGTCAGTTCCCGTGGAAGCCGGGCCCGGTGATGAGGTGTTCGCCGGGTCGATCAACGGCACCGGGGCACTCGAGGTGGAGGTCAGCACCACCGCCGAGGACAACTCACTGGCCCGCATCGTGCGCATCGTGGAGGCCGAACAATCCCGCAAGGGCGCCTCCCAACGCTTGGCCGACCGCATCGCCAAACCCCTGTTGCCCGGAATCATGATCGTCGCCGCACTGATCGCGGTGATCGGCAGCCTGCTCGGTGACCCGGCCACCTGGATCGAACGCGCCCTGGTGGTGCTGGTCGCCGCCTCACCGTGCGCGTTGGCGATCTCGGTGCCGGTCACCGTGGTGGCCGCCATCGGCGCCGCCAGCAAGCTGGGTGTCCTGGTCAAGGGCGGCGCGGCACTGGAAGGGCTGGGCAGAATCCGCGGCGTGGCCTTGGACAAGACCGGCACGCTCACCGCGAACCGGCCCGCCGTCATCGACGTGGCCACCACCAACGGTGCCACTCGCGAGCAGGTGCTCGATGTGGCGGCGGCCCTGGAATCGCGCAGCGAGCACCCGCTGGCCGCGGCGATCCTCGCCGCAACTGATGACGTCATCCCTGCCACCGACGTCGAGGCTGTCACCGGTACCGGACTCACCGGCCACCGCGACGGGCACACGCTTCGCCTCGGCCGGCCCGGCTGGCTAGACCCCGGGCCGCTCGCCGGTGATGTCACCCGGATGCAGCAGGCAGGCGCCACCGCGGTCCTCGTCGAACACAACGGCCAGGTCATCGGCGCCATCGCGGTGCGTGACGAACTGCGCCCCGAGGCCGCCGAGGTGGTCGCCCAATTGCGCCGCGACGGCTATCACGTGGCGATGCTCACCGGCGACAACCACGCCACCGCCGCCGCGTTGGCCCGCGACGTCGGGATCGAGGACGTGCATGCCGAGCTGCGCCCCGAAGACAAGGCGCGACTGATCGAACAGCTCCGCGCCCAGCGGCCCACCGCGATGGTCGGCGATGGCGTCAACGACGCTCCTGCGCTGGCCACCGCCGACATAGGTATTGCGATGGGCGCGATGGGCACCGACGTGGCCATCGAAACCGCCGATGTGGCGTTGATGGGCGAAGACCTGCGTCATCTGCCCCAAGCGTTCACCCATGCCCGGCGGGCGCGGCGAATCATGCTGCAAAACGTCGGCCTATCCCTGGGCCTGATCGTGGTGTTGATGCCGCTGGCACTGTTCGGGGTGCTCGGGCTGGCCGCGGTCGTGCTGGTCCACGAACTCGCCGAGATCGTGGTCATCGCCAACGGTGTGCGGGCCGGACGCACCACACCGCTGGCCGCCACGCCGGTCGATCCGGCAGCCAGCCACAGCGGCGTGGCGCCGGTGGGCGCGCCGTCGTGACCGCCGGCCACACCAGCGGTGTGGCTCGGTGGCGGGTCAGCGACACCGCAGACACCGGGGCAGGCGCATGATCCTGTCGTCTGTTCTGCCCGCCATTGGCCTGTTCATCGTCACCAACATCGACGACATCATCGTGCTCTCCTTGTTCTTCGCCCGCGGCGCGGGACAACGCGGGACGACGGCCCGGATCACCGCAGGCCAATACCTGGGATTTGCGGGGATTTTGGGCGCGGCGGTGCTGGTGACGCTGGGCGCCGGAGCGTTCCTTCCCCCGCACGTCATCCCGTACTTCGGGCTCATCCCCCTGGCCCTGGGACTGTGGGCGGCATGGCGAGCCTGGCGCGGCAACGACGACGATGACGACGATGACGACGATGGCAAGGTTGCCGGCAAGAACGTCGGTGTCTGGACCGTCGCCGCAGTCACCTTCGCCAACGGCGGGGACAACATCGGTGTCTACGTTCCGGTCTTCTTGAGCGTGGGACCGGCGGCCGTGGTGGCCTACTGCGTCGTGTTCCTCGTGCTCGTCGCCGTCCTCGTCATCGCCGCACGATTCGTCGCCACCCGCCGGCCGATCGCCGAAGTCCTCGAACGCTGGGAACACGTCCTGTTCCCCGTCGTCCTGATCGCCCTGGGCATCTTCATTTTGGTCAGCGGCCTGGCCTTTGAGAACTAGGCGGCCATGAACCGCGGCGGTGGGATCGGCGACACCGTGGTCGTCGCACCTATCCGACCAGCGGCAGTGTCTCTTTTCTAGACAAAAGAGACACCCCTCAAGGCGCCACTCCCCCAGCGCGTAACCCGTGGTCGACCTGTCTCGTTTCCTGTCTCACGGCGCAAGTCTCAGATCCCCGCTGTCGGCGGGCAGGCCATCTGTCGCCAGCCCAGGATTCGGAGCGCTAACGTCGATCGCCGGACATGCTGTCCTCGGCCCAGGCGCAGTGGAGCCTCCGCGCGATGTCGGTTCCGTCGACTATTCTGGAGGGACTCGACTGAAGGTGGGTGTCCAGGTGACCGAGGTGCAGAAGGCCCAGCGCCGGGTCAAGACTGTCAGGGCGATCCGCCGCAGCACTGAGCTCGAAGGCTCGCGCAGCACCAACGCCACCCGTGCCGATCAGGACGCCTATGTCAGCGGAACCATTACCGCCGCTGAGCTGAGAGATCGCGTGCGCCGGCGGTACAACATCACGTAACCCGGGCCACAAGTGCCGCACCCCTGGGACACCGGCGATCTCGAACGGAACTGGCAGGGTTATTTCATCCCTAGCACTGGCGTTCTTAGGAACAGAGTCGGCGCCACGACACTCCCCGCACTGCGGGACGCGGAGAACGATCTGGTCGAGGCACGTGTCATCGAACTCCGCGAGGCTCCTGACCTTTTGGGTGACCGTTCATATGATCTTGCGTACCTGCGAGTGATCCACCGCCAGCTCTTCCAGGACGTGTACGACTGGGCCGGTGATGTGCGGACCGTCGGTATCGAGAAGGGCGACGAGTCCTTCTGTCCGCCGGGCAGCATCAGCCAGCCGATGGACCATGTCGCCGCGGAGATCTCCCGCCTCGAACAACTCAAGGCTGTTACCGAAGCAGATCTCGCGCGCACCGTCGCGTACCTGTACGACTACGCCAACTTCGCCCACCCCTTTCGTGAGGGTAATGGCCGCTCCACCCGCGAGTTCTTTGACCTCCTCCTCTCCGAACGCGGCGCCGGGCTGGACTGGAACAAGACCGACCTGGCCGAGTTGCATAGCGCATGCCACGCTGCGCGAGCCCAATCCGACCTCGGAGGGTTGATCGCGATGTTCGCAAAGATTCTCGACGCTGACCCCGCATACGACTTCTGATGCGCGGTCGAAGATCGAACCAGTAGCTCCGTCGTCACGACGGCCAAGCCCCCGGTCATCCCGAATTCTCAAATTCGTGTCATCAATGACACAGCGATGACGTCAAAATTGAGAAGATGACATTACGTTTGAGAACCGACAACCCGGCGGACCTCGATGTGGCCGCTTGGTATGGGAGAGAACTTCGCGGTTTAGCCAGGGGTTGGCGCCTCGATGGCCATCGTCGGTGAGACGGCCATCATCACGTGCTCAAGTGTGCCCGGGCAGACCAGTTGCACAGGATGAGGTCCCTTTCCTGGATGTCGTTGCGGTTTACGGCTTGACCGGCGTTCACGAGGTCATAGATGGTGCGGGGAATGCGACAGGCGACCTCTAAGGTATGAGCCGGTCAGTCGCCGCCTCACGCGGTCAGTTGTGTCCTGAATGCCCAGGTCAGGTCACTTAGTGCGTCTCCAGTGTCATTCTCGTTCGGCCTCATCTCACGCTTTACGCACTGTTTCGTTCACAAATCCGTTCACACCGGGGCCAGAGTCTCTTGGCTTGGTGGAAGCCGACTGACAGCAGCCGGTGCTCGTCTTCCCACAGCTTCGGGGTGCCGCGGGCGGAGTCCTGGGCAATCTGCTCGAGAATGCGCTGCGGCACACTCCACCGGGCGGTTCTGTCGAACTCGGCTGTGTCCGCGACGGCGACCGGCTGACGATCGCCGTCGCCGACAATGGCGAGGGAATCGCTGCCGAATGCATCACCCGGGTATTCGAACGGATCTACCGCGCCGACGCCGCCCCGCGACCGCGAGCACGGCCGCTCTCGGCCGTACCTGCCGCAAACCAACGGCAAGGTAGAAAGATTTCACCGAACCCTCGCCGACGAATGGGCATACGCCCGGCTCTACACCAGCGACGCCCAACGCTGCGAGCAGTTCCCGATCTGGCTACACACCTACAATCACCACCGCGGCCACACCGCACTCGGCGGCCAACCACCCGCCACCCGCATACCTAACCTCTCAGGTCAGTACAACTAGGCATGGTAGGTGTCGGTGATAAACGCGTCCGCGGCGCGAAAGACAGCACCAAACTGATCTTCACGTAGCAGTTGCGCCGGCGTGATCCCGTCTAGGCGAGGATTCGCAGAAATCAGCCAGTTCCGGGCAACCTGGTCGTTCTCGGCTTCCTCGATCAGCCAGAAGACGGTACGCGTTGCCGTCAGCCGCCGCGCTTTCTCAATCGAGGGTTCGGCGTGGTTGCGCTCCCCCGGAGGGGTGGCCCACCGGGCTGGCATTGCACGACTTCGTGAACTGGCGATATACGCCGTCAGGGTGGGTCCGAGGCGCGCCAGAAGGTAGGCGACAACCTCGTGGGTGTCCATCCGCGCGGTGTCGTCCCCAGCCTTGACCAACAAGTCGGACATCTCGCGAGCACCTCCTTCGTCAGCAGCGACTCTACAGCGCCTAACCATGAAAGCGGCGAGGATAAACCGCAAACTGACTCAACAAGCTCCACAAAACATACACATAATGCGCGTTATTTGCCCCTCTCAGACACCCTGTCGTGCAGGTAGACGCCCGATTACAGCGCCTAAGACGCCGCCGCCACTACCCAATCAAGTGGCATATTCCGGCCAATGCTCGCGGATGTCGTCGAGGCGCCGTAACGGCACCGTGCAACACGAAATGCTCGAAGGACAACGGGCCGTCGCGTTCGCAGCGGACGATGCGCTTGAGATCAACGTTGACTGCCGCGTGGACGTGGGCCGGTTGGCGGCACCGGTCCGCTATGGACTGGCGGCGACGCTTGAGGTTGCCCCGACCATCAGAGTCGACATCCACCAAGAAGTACGTCAACAATTGCAGGTCCGACTGCGCACCAGGACCCGCTGACACGCGTATCCCGGACGAATGTTTGCGACCGCTCCTCAGCAGCGAGCAACGACCCGCGAAATCGCTACATTCGCCGACGCTAAGTGCGAGCGGGCGTCCTACCGCACGGCCAAGCGGCGGTGGTCGAGACTCAGAGGGTGGCATCGACGGCATCTACGTAGGAAGACAGTAGTTGATGACAAACGAATCTCGGTCGTGTTGAGATGTGGTGTCATGCAACCGCTGTCGCGGGTGGCGCTGTCATCCTGGTTCGGTGACGCCAAGGACAGCGAAGAAGACCGACAGCAGGCTGGCCGCTCGGCTCGCCGCGCTCGCATCGCTGGGCGCCGCGGTCATCCACTTCGCCGTCGTACCCACCCACTGGCAGGAGTGGATGCCAGCAGGCTTGTTCTTCGCAACGATCGCACTCTTCCAACTGCTCTGGGCGCGCCTGGTTCTCGCACGAACCACGACTCCTGTGCTTGCTGCCGGCATCATGCTCAACGTTGGAGCCATTGCTCTTTGGGCCCTGTCCAGGACCGTGGGAGCCCCGTTCGGCCCCAGCGCGGGAGAAGCGGAATTGGTCCAAGCCGCTGACCTTTGCGCGCTGCTGCTTCAGATTTACGTCGTGATGGGCGCCAGCTGGGTGTGTTACCGCGGCCTGCAAGGAGAGCCGATACCGTCGTTCGGCAGCGCATTAGTGCTCATGGGCGCAGTTGGTGTCGTGGCGCTGGCGTCTACGGTGGGGGTTGCGTCAGGTCTGCGGCACGGTGATCATGGGCCAGCGAGCGCAGATGGCGGTCACCACGGCACGGGCCCCGAGGATGCGCATGGAGAGCCCCACGGGACGGCTCCCGAAGATGCACATAGCAACCACCACGGCGCTGGCGCCGAGCCCCGGGAGGCCGATGACCATGGGACGACCGGCGGGGATGTCTATCGCCCTGACAGCAGCCACGAGCCGATCGCCCCGCCGCCGGTGAGCGAGCCTGCCGACGAGTCGGCGGCACCGGCGCCGGCCGAAGTTCCGGCCCCACCCACGGTGCCGCTGCATGACGACCACGGCGATCATGATCACGGCGAGTAAACACCTGACTTTTCCGCTCGTGTGTGCACAGGCGTCAAACTAAGCTTACGCATCTCTGAATCGCTTGGGCGCTAGTCGTTTTCACGGAATCTGGATGAGGAGTACGCCGCGGGCCTGACCGTCCCAGCCGACGGCGACCACCGTCTTGCCCTGCGCTTCGGCCGCTTCTTTCGCCTGCACCGATTCACTTTGCGATCGACCGCGTGGTCGAACTGTCGACGAGCCGCCGGAATTTCTCTTGTGCCGTCACGAGCAATAGGCCTTTCCAGTCGACGGGGCACCCGCCGCGGGTACAACCGCAACATACCCCTCCGGGGTATCCGCGTACAACGTGGGCTCCATCAGAGGGTGCTCGCCCGCTCTGTTATTCGGCGCCTAAGTGCATCGGTAGCGCGAGCAGCGCGGCGAGTTCGGGGCAGAAACAGTGCGGGACGGGAGCTGACATCAATCCATGACACGGACCCATCGCCGCCGCTGGCGGACATGCCCGTCGGCGTCCGACTCATCATCGTGTCATTGCTGGTGCCGCGGCGAATCCAGCCATGGGAGATCGTTAGCATCGTTTTGTGGCGATGACTCGGGCTGGCGGTGATACCACCGGTGCACCGCGCTGGGGCGGGGCCGCGCTGCTGCGCCCGGGGGTGTTGGCGTTTACCGGATCGATCGGTACCACTGATGTTCACGCCCACCACGCCGTCCAAATCATGACGGCCACTACACCTTTGACGGTGCGTGACGGGCACGGCATCGGGCATCGCGGCATGAAGGTGGTCGTGCCCGCCGATGCGCCACACCGGATCGAGGTCGGCGCGCAGGAGGGCACGGTTGTGTTCTTGGAACCGGAGTCCGTGCCGGGGCGGTCGGCACATCTGCGCGCGGTCCATTCCGGGTGGACTGTTGCTCCCGTGTTGACGTCGACGCGACGACGAACTCTGGCCGCCGTGGTGGACGAGCTGGTCGAGCACCTGGCGCCCGTCCTGACCGGAGACGGAGCAACGCCACGCCATCCCGCCGTTGATGACGCGCTACGCCTCCTGCCCAGCCTTGTCGCCGCAGGCCCCGTCAGCGGTACGGGTCTCGCTGCTCAAGTAGGCCTCTCGGTGAGCAGGTTGACGCATCTATTCACTGATCAGGTCGGCATCCCGCTACGCCGCTACGTGCTGTGGTCGCGGTTGCGGCTCGCGGTCATGCGGGTGCAGGCCGGTGATGACCTGACCGGCGCCGCGCACGGTGCGGGGTTCGCTGATAGCGCTCACCTGACCCGCACCACCCGCGAGATGTTCGGCCTGGCGCCCTCGGTGCTGAGCCGGCACGTGTCCTGGGACCTCGAAGCCGGCCTTTAGCCGGATCATTCAAGCGCCGCCGCATCGGTTACCGCGACGATTCACGGCATGAGCACGACTTCTCCGACATCGACGGCGGCTACCGCGGCCCAGGCGGTGGCCCGCTACGGCTACGTGCCGTTCATGCTGATCGGCCTCAACGGCGTCGGCATCGTCTTCACCGCCGGCGGCGCCCAGAAGTACTGGCTGCTGGCCGTCCTGGTCGTCGCGATCACGACGACGTTCCTGGTAGAGCTGGTCATTCCGTATGACACCGCGTGGAACCGTGACCGGGCCGACAGCACGCGCGACCGCATCCACGTCGCGGTCAACGAAACCCTCATCCTGGCAAGCGTGGCCGCCATCCCGCTGCTGGCCGCGATCGTCCCCGCACCCCCGTTGTGGCCACACAGCTGGCCATTCATCGCACAGGTCCTCGCCGCGATCCTGGTCGCGGACCTCGGCATCACCGTCGTACATCTGGCCAGCCACAAGATCGGTGTGTTGTGGCGTTTTCACGCGGTGCACCACAGCATCACCCGGTTCTACGGGCTCAACGGCCTGATGAAGCACCCACTGCACCAAACCGTTGAGATGGCCGCCGGTGTCGCACCGCTGATTCTGATCGGACTGCCCGTCGACGTAGCCTCCGTACTGGCGCTGGCGGTGGCAATCCAGCTGCTGCTGCAGCACTCCAACGCCGACTACCGCGTCGGCCCCGCCAAGTACGTCTTGGCCCTTAACGAAGGCCACCGCTTCCACCACCTCAAATGGGTCGGCATCGGCGACGTCAACTTCGGCCTGTTCACCCTGGTGTGGGACCACCTGATGCGCACCTACGCCTACGATCCCACCCGGCGATTCGACTCCACCCAGCTCGGGATGGCCGCCAAACCCGACTACCCCACCAGCTATCTGCGGCAGATGATCTACCCGTTCACCCACGCCGGCGGCTGCAGCCTCAAGTCCTTGACCACGGCCACGACGGCCGACGGCAACGCGCCGATACCGCCATCCGACCAAGTCTCAAACCATCTGTAGTCGTTGGTCCCCACATATTCACCGGTGCAGCGTCGCTCGACCCGGCGGCCGCCGTCCTCGCCGCGGTCCACGGCAACGACAGCCGGCTCCACCACTTTCAGCTGGGATCAACAGACGGACGCGCCCCCGATTTCGCGGTTGCGCAAACCCGAGGAGCCAGCTCTTGGTGCCGCCTTTATCGAATCTTCATCGAAGGACTAAGAAAGCCAAAGAACTCAAGAGCACACTTGAAGGCATACCCGTGAACGGTGCACCGTCGCCCGCGACCGGCCCTCGCGACGCACCAGGCGGTGCCCCGCCCGTTAGCCGATGACGACAACCCGATACGGAGAGCCCCACTCATGCCGCAGACAGGCTGCCCCCCAGCGTTTCGAGCGACGACGCAGTGGTTGCGCACGACCGTCCTCGCGGTGGCGGTGCTGCTGATCGCGACCGCCTGCACCTCGTCTCCGGCGGCGGCGCCCACCCCCGACGTCATCACCGACAAGGGCACGCCCTACGCAGACTTGCTCGTACCGAAACTGGAAGCGTCCGTAACTGATGGTGCCATCGGCGTCGCTGTCGATGCCCCCGTAACCGTTACCGCCGGCGACGGTGTTCTCGGCCAAGTGTCGCTGACCAACGAGGAGGGCGAACTTGTCGACGGGCAGCTGGGCCCCGACGGCGTTACATGGTCATCGGCGGAACCGCTGGGCTACAACAAGCAGTACACCCTGCAGGCGCAAGCACAAGGGCTTGGCGGAACGACAAGCACCAGCGCAACATTCGAAACCCATTCCCCCGAAAACCTGACGATGCCCTACGTCTTGCCCAATGACGGCGAAACGGTGGGCGTGGGTCAACCCATTGCGATTCGTTTTGACGAGAACATCACGAACCGGGTTGCGGCGCAGCAGGCGATCACCGTGACCACGAACCCACCGGTTGAGGGCGCCTCCTACTGGCTCAGTAATCGTGAAGTCCGCTGGCGCCCCGCCGAGTACTGGGAGCCCGGAACGAAGGTTGAGGTGTCAGTCAAGGCTTACGGTGTCGACTTCGGCGGCGGGCTCTTCGGCCAGGATGACGTCACCACTCGCTTCACAATCGGCGACCAAATCATCGCCACCGCCGATGACGCCACCAAGACGATGAGCGTGCGGCGCAACGGCGAAGTCGTCAAAACCATGCCCATCTCCATGGGCAAATCCAAAACGCCCACCGACAACGGCGCCTACATCATCGGCGACCGCTACTCATTCCTGGTGATGGATTCGTCCACCTACGGAGTCCCCGTCAACTCACCCGACGGGTACCGCACCGAAGTCGAATGGGCCACGCAAATGTCCTACAGCGGCATCTACGTGCACTCTGCCCCATGGTCGGTGGGTAGCCAAGGCATCGCCAACGTCAGCCACGGATGCCTCAACGTCAATCCAGCCAATGCCCGCTGGTTCTACGACAACACCCGACGCGGCGACATCGTGGAAGTCATCAACACGACCGGCGCAACCCTGTCAGGAACCGACGGACTCGGAGACTGGAACATCCCCTGGGAGCAATGGAAGGCCGGAAACGCCAACCTCTGAGCATCGGAAGTTAGTGACACCGGGCTGACATGCCCGGGTGCCCAGCGTCGCTGAACCCCTTTCTCCGCGGCGCATTTGGGGTCACTCCTGAGACGCCGTTGCCGTACGGGCGGTTGTCGGCGTGGCTGGAGCTCATCGACTCCCCGATGACCGAAGGCGGCGCGCTACCGCCGACGAGGCTTCACGTGACCGCGCGGGGCAGAATTGTTGCTACCCCCGACGACGGCCCATAGTGCCTCCTTCTCCGAGAAGCTCGCACAGTTTGCGTTCATCGGCGCGCTATTCACGCGCGTCCTCCCGACCGTAAAAACGGTTCTAGTCCAGTACTTGCCGCATCCAAACCGAGCTGTCGCAGCGAATTTCACCATTGTAATTATGTGGCTACTGTTACTGGTGGGGCTTTTGTGAGTTACGCTTTTCTACGTAGGAGCTACGTATTTTGGTGCTGCGCCGTACTTATGCGATTCAGCCCCGCTATTGGTGCGTGTGATAGCTCACCGCGCGGCGCACCGAGGAGAAGACATGGAATCACACGTCCGGAGCAAGGGTGCTCCAACTGCCCGCGCTGACCGCTGCGACCCCACAATCCTTGTAGCAGCACAGGCGGTTCGGCGGCTCTCCGGTGTGATCGCCATCGTCGTCTTGCTTTTCCTTGCGTGCGCACCGGTCGCGTCGGCCCAACCTGCCGCCGGCCCTTGGGATCCACTGCTTCCTAAGGTGGCGAGCGCAGGCGCTCCCGGTGATCCGGTTGCCATCGCGAACGCCTCTCTTCAGGCAACGGCCATGGCGACGCAGACCGCCATGAGCATGGGTCGCAACTTCCTCAGCAGCCTGGGGCTCGTCAGTCCCGCCGCGGATCCGTCGACGAGCGTGCGCGGAAACCGGGTCAATGGTGCGCAAGCGATCGAGTACGTAATCCGGAGGGCGGGAACGCAAATCGGCGTTCCCTACTCCTGGGGTGGCGGAAGCCTCACCGGTCCAAGCCGCGGCGTCGACCAGGGGGCAGGCACCGTGGGCTTTGACTGTTCAGGCCTGACACGGTTCGCCTTCGCCGGCGTTGGAGTTCTGCTCCCGCGATGGTCCGGTGATCAGTACGACGCCGGCCGCAAGGTGCCACCCTCCCAAGCGAAGCGGGGCGATCTGCTGTTCTGGGGCCCGGGCGGGAGCCAGCACGAAGCTATCTATCTCGGCGGCGGGCAGATGCTCGAGGCACAGCAGACCGGCGTGCCAATCAAGATCTCCCCAGTGCGCACGTCAGGGATGACGCCCTACGTCGTTCGCATCATCGAAAGCTAAGTCCTCGCCGCAATCTGTCACCAGCTGCATCACTGCGGCGCACCAGGCACTCGCTGCCCCCACTTAGCCGGTCAGACAGTAACCGGTCCCGCGCACCGTACGGAGATACCGCGGTGAGTGTGGGTCCTCACCCAGCTTGCGCCGAAGATTACCCACATGCACCCCCAGAGTGGACCGGCCACCGTCGGACGCATCCCCCCACAGGCTCAGCTGCAATTGACGACACGTCACCGGTTCACCGGGACTCTCCGCCAGCGTGCAGAGAATCTCAAACTCCGTGCGGGTGAGCGGCAATGGCTCGTCGCGGAGGAACACCCGACGCGCGGCCACATCAATACGGAGATCTCCGATCTCACGGCGATGCGTCTCGTCGCCGTGGCCGCCGCCACGTGGTTCGCCGCCGACACCGCAGCGCCTCAGCGCCAGCCGAATTCGCACGTTCAGCACCTCGATGTCGCCCACACAGACGACCCCGGTACTCACGAGCAGCGGCGTAATATCGCCGTCGCTGAGAGCAACCACGCCGACTTGAGTTTCCTGACGGATGCGGTCAAGCATGGCCGTGCCCAGCCCCTGAGTGCCGACGCCCACCACGACCACATCGGGATCACGCTCGCGCAGCCCTGTGAGTGCAGCACCTGGCGAATAGGCCACCTCCACGGCGAAACCGCCGGCGCGTAAGTGTCGCGCCACGGTGGCCGCATAGATGCGTCGAGGCTCCACCAGTAGCACACGGATGCGGCCAGCGGCCGCCACTGGCGGTACGGAACCAGCGACATAGCGGTGCGACTCGATCGTCGTGGCATTCTCCTAGCCGTTCACGAAAACTAAAGCGCGCCTATGCATCCTCACTGCACCGCCTACGAGACAGCCTACCGCCATCTATGTAGTTACTACGTAGATGGCGCGCCGACCGGGACATTTAGCGCCGGGTCGCGTCATCAACGGCCTTCGGCGTTGATCCCAGCCGTCCTCGCTGATCCAGGCGGTACAGCGCAACCGCCGACAGCAAGCCTTTGCACTGGTCATCTACGGTTTGACTCCGTAGATAATCTACGCTGTGGACGCAGGCGTCAGGCGGTCAGCGAAGACTTTGCTGGGTGGGCCGATACCCGACCGTCGAAGGGTTCTCGTCCGTCGAAGTGCGCATTGGCCGACCCGAACCCGGATCAGAGCTAGGGGCACCTAGTGGTGGCAGAGCACCTGGATGAATGCCGGTGTGGCGAGCATCGTGGCGATGGCGGCAACCAGGAGAGCGCGATGACGCCACTGCACGTGCCGACGCGTCGGGGTGACTAGTCGCTCGGCGCGGGTGATGACCGCCATTGCCGCCGCGGCCAGACCTTCGGCCACCGGAGGTCGGTGACCGGCCAGCGCGAGTAACCCCGCCAGTAGAGGACGAGTGCCGACGCGACGAGCGGCGGTATCGTCGGCGCACATCTCCAGCAGTTCCGCCACAGCCTGATGTGCGCAGGCGAACAAGGGCAGGTGAGGAAGGGTGGCGGCGAGGGCACGCAGCACCATGAGAATGTGGTGATGATGCCCTGTTAGGTGAGCATTCTCGTGGGCCAGAACCGCTTTCAGTTGCGCTCGGTTCAACGATTTCACGGCCGCCGAGGTGACGACGATGGCATGGGGGCGGCCGATGACACAGTAAGCGGCGGGAAGGTCCGCCTCGACGACAACGACGTGGGGATGGTCGGTGGGCCGACCGACGATCCGCGCGGCGTGTGCGTGCTCGTGGCTTCGGGTGCGCAGTCCGGCCAGGCAGCGACCCAGTCGCAGCGCCACGACCGCCGAGGTCAGCAGCCCCCCGCCGATGAGCGCAATAGAGCCGAGGCGTCCCGCCAGCGGGGTGTGATCGGAGAACCCAAACAGTTCCAGGCAGAGGGTCACGACCGAGCCGTCGAGGATGCTGTTTGACGTCGCGTTGACCACCAGCACCACTGCCGCCAGCCATGCCGCAAGCACGGCGGCAACCGTGGCCAGCCAGGCGGCCACACCCATGGACGGACTGACCCCGCCACCAGTAAGGCGCCGCAGTACCGGTGGAGCAAGCCACGCCAGCACTGCGCCGTAGAGCACCAGCCACAGCGCCGTCGTCATGATCGCCGCCCCTTAAGCAGCGCCGCCTTCAGTTGGGCTGATTGCTCTGTACTCATCTGCTCGACAAAAAATGCCAGCACAGTGTTGGTGTCGCCGCCGGAGTCGAAGGCAGCTTTCATCAGCCGCGCCGACCGCTCTTCACGACTCATCGCCGCCCGGTACACATAGGCCTTGCCGTTGCGCTGCCGTTTTAGCCACCGCTTGCGATACAGGTTGTCCATGGTCGACAGCACCGTGGTGTACGCGATTGGCCGCTGCTCAGACAGGTCCTCGAACACGTCGCGTACGGTGACCGGCTCCTGGTGATACCACACCCAGTCCATGACCACCGCTTCGAGATCGCCGAATCCTCGCTGTTCCATCCGCCGCAACTCCTGCTCGCTCTAACGAGGTGGCCGATTCGCACAGCGCGGCACCCTGCAGCCTCCTAATGTAGCCGCCAACAGACCAGATGTCGGGGACCTCGCCGTGGCTGCGCAACCGATTTCGCCCCGGCGTGCGTCATCGAATCGGATCCAAGGCACCGGCACCTCGGGCCAACAGCAGATCCTGCCGGCCGGTCAGGTGTTACCGAGTTGAGACTGTGACAGGCGCTTCTCCTGATGCTGCAGTGATGTACGTTCCAAATACGTACTATGCCACTACGTACCTACAGAGGTAGTAGGCCGTCAGACATGACACGTCGGCGCACTGCCCCGTCCGACTCGCGGCCACCCGGCAGCCGCCCCACTCAGGAGAATTGATGCGGCGCCTCACTTCACTTCTCATCGCCGGGGTACTTGCGTCAATGCTGGTGCTTCACACCTCGGGCGTCGCAACGGCCGGCCACGGAAGCGAACCTGATGGTGACAGCGAAACGGTCGCAGGACTTGTCGCCGCCGTCGCCGAGGTCAACCAGCACGTCGCCGATATCGGCGCGGACATCCAACACAAGCAGGAGAGCGTCAATCGGGCCCTGGTTGAGCTTGCCACCGCCCGCGAGGCGGTCTCCGAGGCGCACCGCAGACTCGCCGACAGCGAGAAAGCACTCGCCGACAGCCAAACCGCCATCGACGCGACGCAGCAGCGTTTCGACGAGTTCGCCGCCTCGACCTATATGAACGGTCCCTCGCGCTCACTGCCGCTGGCAAGCAGCCCTGAAGACATCCTCTCGGCAGCCTCGACGCAGCAGACCTATCTCCTTGCCTTCGGCAGGGTCAAAGACGATCTTCGCCGAAGCCAGACTGAACGCGCCAACCGACTCTCAGCCGCCAAGCAGGCCCGGCTGGACGCCGACGCCGCAGCGGCCGAGGCGCAACGACAGCAGGACGGTGCAGTCGCGGAACTCGTTGCCGCGCAACGCGCATTCACCAATCAGCAGTCCGACCTCACCCGGTTGGCCGCCGAACGCGACTCCGCACAAACCCGACTCACTACTGCCCGACCGGTAGCAGCCACCACGCGCCAGCCCACGGCCGCACAACCCGGTACCCCGGTGCCGCCGAGCGGCCAATGGGACCGCTCCAGCCCGGCACCGGCGGACAGCTCGGGCACCGGCCAGTGGGACACCACGCTGCCGATGGTGCCCAGCGCCAATGTGGCCGGCGACCCCATAGCCATGATCAACGCCGTCCTCAAAATCATGGCGACCTCGCTGCAACTCACCGCCGACATGGGCCGAAACTTCCTCACCAAACTGGGCATCCTCTCCCCCGCGACCGCTGCTGCAGATCCCGGCATCACCAATGGACGCATCCCCCGCCTGTACGGCCGCCAGGCCTCGGAGTTCGTGATCCGACGCGCCATGTCACAACTCGGCGTTCCCTACTCATGGGGCGGTGGCAACGCCAACGGGCCCTCTCGGGGAATCGATCAAGGAGCCAACACCGTCGGCTTCGACTGCTCCGGCCTCATGCTCTACGCCTTCGCTGGAGTCGGCATCAAGCTCGACCACTACTCCGGATCCCAGTACAACGCCGGCCGCAAAGTTCCGTCATCGCAGATGCAGCGCGGCGATCTCATCTTCTACGGCCCCAACGCCAGCCAGCACGAAGCCATGTACCTCGGCGACGGCATGATGATCGAAGCCCCCTACACGGGGTCAGTGGTCAAAATCTCACCCGTACGCAGCTCCGGCATGACGCCCTACGTCACGCGCTTGATCGAATACTGACACCCCGCGCGAGCGCTACGTTCGGCCGCGTTGCTGACCAGTCACTCCGCCCCGACTTGGCCGCTGCGAACAGGCTCCTCTATTGCCTCACGCCGCTGCCTGCGGCGCGGCCGGCCAGAAGCGTGGAACAGGGCCGTCGCGCCGGCGGCTCACATCACGACAATGACGGCGCACAGGATCAGCCACGTTTGCCACCCGAGATTGTTCGGGCAGACGTCCATCAGCCAGCGCATGTCAGGCCCTCCTCCATAGTGAGCGTCTCCCAGCCGAAGGACGTAATCGGTATGAGTCTCGTAAAGATCTGCTGAAGATCGCGCCGCTTCGGGCGGTCGTGCGCCGCCGCGGCTGCTTCAGCGGGCACCATGCGGGATATGGAGGATCAACCGGGTACACCTGAGCAGGCGAAGGGATACCCTGTCCTGGTCGTCGACGACGAACTTCCCCTGGCCGAAGTGGTGGCCAGCTATCTAGAACGCGAGCAGTTCGAGGCGGTCGTGGCCGGCAACGGCGTCGACGCGATCGCCGTCGCGCGCGACCTCGATCCCGATGTCGTCATCCTGGGCATAGGTCTGCCCGGCATCGATGGTCACATCAGCGTCGTTGTGGGCCGCGTCGCTGCTCGCAGCGCTCGGCGATGACTGAGAGTCTGTTGTCGCATTCGAACAGGCAGTGATGAACAGGGCCGACGCTGCCAACGCCGCAAACCCAGTTCCACATCGCTTGTGCTGCATCGCGCATCCTTCTCATACAACTTCGTGACACCAGGCCACGCGGCAAGCGCTCTCGCCGCCTCGGTCCAGCCTCAAGATTCCGAGTATGGGTCGGTTCGTGTCCCGATGAAGACTTGATGAAGAAGCCTCACTGTCCTGTCGGTACGCGCAGCCCTGCCCAGGGCGTCATACCAGCGTCGCGCCGTTGCCCTGTGCCGCCCATCTACTATTGCACTACGTAGATAGTCCGCGACCGGAAGGTTTCTAAGTCGATCTGTGCGGTGTGCATGGCCTCAGTGGTCTGCTCGGCTGGCGGGACAGCTCATTCATGCGGGCCAGTGCGTCCGATGCCGGATCGGCGTTGACGTCGCTGACGACCGCGACACACAGCAAGGTCGCAACAGCGACCGCACCAGCGAACGGGAGATCCGCCGGATCGGTTCAAGGATCACGACGTCGGATGTCCTTTCGTTGCGCAGGAACCAAGTACGGTCTCGATACGTAGATCACAGTTAGGTTACGGACGTACGTGGCGGTTGTCCACACGGAGCCGCTGCCGCACCGCACGGTAAGCGAAATCGGTCGACCTACTGCCAACGTACGTAGGTAGTAGATCTGGAAGTACTCGTCGTGCTTCTTGGGTTGCACGGCGGAAGAATCTAGGCGAGGAGACCGGTTATGGAGCGGCGGCTAGTGCGCAAGCTGGGACTGATGTTGGCCGCGACTGGCCTCGCCGGCGCACTAATGCTGAGCACCGGCTCCGCTGCGGCGGAGCCGCCCCTTCCCGGACCGCCGGCGCCGATCGATCCGATGGCAATGCCGGGATCCCCGCCAGAACCGTTCGTCCTCTCCCCCGATTCGATCCAGGGTCCGCTAAGTGATCCTTCACGGCCGGCGCCCCCGGCCGGGCTTGTTCGCGCCGCCGACGTTCAATCCCGTCAATCGCGCGATGGTCGGGGTGGCCAAGCCGATCATCATCAACTTTTAACGGCCGATCGCCGACCGCTCTATAGCAGAGCAAGCGGTTCACATCTCCTCCAACCCGCCCGTGCCCGGCAAGTTCTACTGGATGAATGACACCCAGCTTCGGTGGCGACCCATCGACTTCTGGCCTGCCAACACAACGGTGAACATCGATGCCAGCGGGACCAAGTCGAGCTTCCGGACCGGCGATGCGCTCGTCGCAACCATCGATGACAGCACTCACCAGATGGAGATCATGCGCAACGGCAAGCTGGAGAAGACTTTTCCCGTCTCTCTCGGTAAGAAGGGTTACGAAACCCCCAACGGCACCTACTACGTGTTGGAGAAGTTCGCGTATATCGTCATGGACTCCTCGACGTACGGCGTCCCCATCGATTCGGCTGAAGGCTACAAGCTGAAGGTGCAGGACGCAGTTCGCATCGACAACAGCGGCATATTCGTTCACAGCGCGCCCTGGTCAGTCAACGATCAAGACAAGCGCAACGTAAGCCACGGGTGTCCAAACCTCAGTCCGGCCAACGCTCAATGGTTCTATGACAACTTCGGCAGTGGAGACCCCGTGGTCGTCAAGAACTCCGTCGGCACCTACAACCAAAACGACGGCGCCCAAGACTGGCAGATCTAACGAAGGCACTCCCAGTAGGTGGTGCGACAGTCAGCAAGGCGCCTTTTTGCCCCCATCACGTACACCTGACGAAGTTCTCGACGTACCAGTCCACCGGGCCGCGGTTGACTCGCTACTCGTCGTGGTTGTGATCAACGCCCGTTTCGTGGCGAAGCGACTCAGGCGAAGGAGCCTCGACAGGCGCCGGTGTCGCTGGCGTGCCGGCTGACTCGACGACCGGCTACGTAGCGGGTGGCGCCGCACGACCGTGATCGTCCGCGTGTCCGATCGTGGTGATCGGGTTTCACACCGCCGGCTCGTGATGACCGTGCCGCAGACCGGATGCGACGCCTACCGCCGATGCCAGCACCGACGCCGATGCCGACGCCGACGAGAACGATCGCGTTGGCGGGTCCGCCATAGGGCCTCTGGGCGAATCAGACAGGGACTTTCGTCCTACGTATCACCTACGTAGTTCCATGGGCATCGCCAGGGTAGAAGCGCATGCTTGAGGG
The DNA here is from genome assembly GCF_000612725.1 of Mycolicibacterium austroafricanum. Taxonomy (GTDB): domain Bacteria; phylum Actinomycetota; class Actinomycetes; order Mycobacteriales; family Mycobacteriaceae; genus Mycobacterium; species Mycobacterium austroafricanum. Next base: position 62,498 of record NZ_HG964456.1, on the reverse strand, counting down.
CGGCCCGAACGGAAGGACCTCGAGATGAAAACACAGTACCTACCCTGGTACGCCTTGGCCTTGGCCGCCGCTTTCGTAACTGCGCTGGCCATCGGTGTTCCGCTGTCGACGTCGGCGCTGCTGCTCTTTGCGCTGGCATGCCCATTGATGATGATGTTCATGATGGGCGGAATGGGCGGCGGGCACGGTAACGACACCAAGCATGACCGGTCCGATACGCCGGAGCATCGCGACTCTGCGGGACGGTCATAAACCTCCACGTCCATCACCGATCAGGAGGTCTTGGCGATGGCAGATGCAGCCTACGGATTATGGCCGCTAGTGATCGTGAACACGTTGTTGTTCATGGCTTTTGGGCTGAGCTTCTTTCGTCCGAGAACGCATCGAGATTGGCGGGCAATGGGCGGCTACACCGCGTTCTTGGTGGCGTTGTTCACCGAGATGTACGGCGTCCCGTTGACCGTGTACCTGCTCGGCGGCTGGCTGGGATCGCGCTTCCCGCTCCTACGTGACACCCACGCCGGCGGGCACCTGTGGAACGACCTCATCGGCTGGACCGGCGACCCGCACCTGAGCCCCTTTCATCTGGCCAGCTACGCGGCGATCGGTGGCGGTTTCTGGCTGATCGCGGTCGCCTGGCGACACTTGCATGCGGCCGCCCAAGCCGATCGACTCGCCACAACCGGCCCGTATGCCTGGGTACGTCACCCGCAATACGACGGCTTCCTACTAGTCATGCTCGGCTTCTTGCTGCAGTGGCCGACGATTCCCACACTGATGATGTTCCCAGTGCTGGTTTACGTCTACGCGCGGCTGGCGCGCAGCGAAGAACGCGACGCGGCGGACCAATTCGGCCCCGCATGGAACGCGTACACGGCACGCACTCCGGCATTCATGCCGCACTTGCGATCTCGTCCCCAAACCGTGCCGGAAACCGCTCACTCCGGTGACAGCCGCACCGCCTGGCATCGCCCGACACCGCCGCCCCTGCCCACCGGCGCCTCGCCACCGCCCAGCACCGACGGCTCCCACGCAGGAGGTCGGTCATGAATCACACCACTGGGACCGACGCCATAACGAAGCTGCCGGTGGTCGAGGCCGCCGCCGCGGTGTTAACGGCCGGCGGTATCGAGAAGTCGTTTCGCCGCGGCACCTGGCCGATCTCGCACCACCAGCAGGTGCTGCGCGGCGTCGATCTGACGCTGCAGCCTGGCGAAGTGGTCGGTCTTGTTGGGGAGAACGGCTCAGGCAAGTCAACAATCATGAAGATCTTGGTTGGCGAGCTTGCCCCAGACGCGGGCACGGTGGCCCGCTCCGGCGTGCTGGGCTATTGCCCGCAGCAGCCGGTGGTATACGAACGCCTGACCTGTGATGAGCACATTGAGCTGTTCGCGCGCGCCTACCGTATGACGCATGAGGCCGAACGGCGCGCGCGCCGAGATCTCTACGAGGCGTTGGGATTTGAACGATACGCCGGCACACGGGCGGATCGGTTGTCGGGCGGCACGCTGGCCAAGCTCAACCTGACATTGGCGATGCTGGCCGACCCGCAAGTGCTGCTGCTGGATGAGCCCTATGCCGGCTTCGATTGGGACACCTATCTGAAGTTCTGGGATCTGGTGGCCCGTCGTCGCGACGACGGACGGTCGGTGCTGATCATTAGCCACTTCGTCGCTGACGAGCACCGCTTCGATCGCATCGTCAAGCCGTGTGACGGGCGGCTATGCGAAGGACAGTACGGAGGGCAGGGGGTCCCCAGTGACGACCGCAGCCCATGAGCAGTGGCGGCCGACGCTGCTGCTGACCCGCAGCTTCATCGCCGACTATGTCCGCAACCCGGTGAACCTGATCATGCTGGTCCTGGTGCCGCTCGTGTTCGTGCTGGTCGCGGCCGGTTCGATCGCCGACGCGATGGAACTGTTACGGGGACGACCCGGCATCGCAACCCAAACGGCGACCGCCGGCTGGGCAGCTGGCTTCCTGTCGGGGCTCGCAATGTACTTCCAGATCCGCTCGGCGCGACGCGCGGACAAGCGGTTGCAACTGGTCGGCTTACCAACGGCGCGGTTGCTCGCTGCCCGGGCGGGCACCGGTCTGCTCATGGCGGGACTCGTCTCGGGAGTGGCGCTCGCCGCGTTGGCCGTGCGTGTCGGTATCGACCATCCGGTCCGGGTGATCGTCGGTACGCTGATGTTCTCCGTCATCTACCTGGCGATCGGTGCGCTAGTAGGGATAGCGGTTGCCAATCCGGTCAACGGTGCGGTGATCATCTTGTTGATCTGGATGATCGACGTGTTCGTCGGGCCTGCCGGCAGCGGCGGCGATTACGTGTTCACTCGCTGGTTTCCCACTCACTTCGTCACGTTGTGGATGGTCGACACGCCCTCGCACCACGCTGGACGGCTCGGCGATCTCGGCCTCGCCTCGGTTTGGATGCTCGGCGCTCTTGCTGTGGCCGGCGCGTTGGTGGCGGCGGGTTCTCGCACCGCGCGACGGCGTCAGCGCACGGCCGGCCAGTTACCGACTGCGCTGAGGTTCGGTCTGGTCGATCTGCGGCGAAACGGCGTGCTGCTGGTGCTGCTAGTTATTGTGCCGGCGGCGTTCGTGCTGCTGTCGAAGGTGACCACGCCGGGGCGATCTCTAATGGTGTCGGTCACCGAGAACGGCGCCGTTTCAAACCAGTCGTTCTGGTTTCCCGAGGTACACGCCGGAGCGATGGCCCCGATCGGCATCGGTGCGCTGGCTGCACTGGTTGGGATGTTCGTAGTGGTCGATGCTGCCGGCGGGGACCGACGCCTGCGGCTGGCCGGCTACCGCACTGGCGTGGTGCTGGCTGCCCGATTGGGCGTGGTCGCCGTAGCCGCCATCGTCATCACGGCGGCCACCATGGGGGTTACCGCGACCGTCTTCGACGCCAGGCAGTGGCCGGGCTACATTGCTGCCAACCTGCTGATCACCGCCATCTACGCCCTGATCGGTGTAGTCATCGGGCCACTGCTGGGCAAGGTCGCGGGGGTGTTCGTCGCATTCTTGATCCCTTTTCTCGACCTGGGAATCATCCAAAGTCCGATGCTTCGCCCTGTATCTCAGGAGTGGGCCCAGTTTCTTCCCGGGTACGGCGTGACCAGGTTGCTATTTGATACCAGTCTCACCTCGCGTTTCGACGAAACCTGGCCATTACTAACTGGGTTCGTCTGGCTGGGTGGGCTATTGATCGTAGCCTCAGTGGTCCTCACCCGCGGCGGGAAGTCGACCTGATGATCGCCGCCGCATGGCTGTTCGGCGTCGGTGGCGCGATCCTCGTCGGGATTGGCGGGTTCTTTCGGTTGGCCCGGCCTGCTCTGCTGCCCGAGGACTTGCGCTATCTACGCCGCACCCCGGACGAGATCGATGCTGCCGTACCGAGCCTGCGTGGGTGGTTGCGTCTGGTGTTCATCGTCCTTGGCGGATACGCAGTGGCTACCGGAACACTCACCATCTACCTGGCAGCCACTGACATTCGCAACGCCGAGTCGTCGGCGGTCGCGGTGCTGGCGGTCACCGGCGCATCGTCGATTGGGGTTATGGCGTTGGTGAATTTCGCGCTGCACTCCACATTTCGGTGGCCGCTCTCCGCTGCGGCGGCACTCTGGATCGTGGCGACCCTGATGGCGGTGGTGTCGTGACCTGTGTTCGGGAGTGGGCCGGGCAGGTGCCTCGTCCCTGTAAGCACCCCGGCGTCCACGCCACGGGCTCTTTCCAACGAGTCCCGCAACACATGGGTCGGCGGGTGCACATGAATACCGCGCTTCGTCGGTCACCGAGCCGCCGGGCGTCATGGTGAAGGATCACCCTGTCACGTTCGAGCTGGTTCTCGGCCATCTACGGAAGCAAACGTTTGCGGTACTTTCGACGACCGACGAAGAGGGCAAACCGTGCTCAGCGGGAGTCAACTACCGCGTGTCTGAGCTCGGCGGTGCCATCTCCATCTTCGTTATGACCCGCCGGCACCTGAAGAAGGCGCGCAATGTCGTGCGGCATCCGCGGGTCTCGCTCGTGGTTCCGCTGCCGAGGCGGCTCCTGTGGTTCCTCCCACCAGCAACCCTCCAGTTGAGCGGACACGCGAAGATCCTCGACTGGACTGACGACGAAGGGCGGGATGCCTTCCGCCAGTTCTGGATAGGCCGCCGAATCCTCAAGGCTTACGAAGAGTCTTACCGCCGCGGCGAAACGCGAATCTGCTTCCTGAAGATCACACCAGATCCTGCGATCAACACCTACATGGTCGGCTCCAACATCTGGCAGCTCAGGAATCACATGGAATCAGGTGCGGCCAAAGTAATCGACCCGCGCGGGAACCCATGAGCAACGGGGCGGGTCGGCTTGATGATCATGCGGCGGGCTGATGCGCCGCACGCGGGAGGGCCAGTCGGCGCGCTGAATTGCACACCCTCGACGCCCACGCGGGCGGGCCCGGTTATGCAGCTGAGGTATCCGTCGCACTTCTGGTGACGTTGGCCCCTTGACAGATTGATACCCCATAGGGGTATATTGCTTCTTATACCCCTATGGGGTATTAGGGAGGAGGAGTCATGGATACGAAGACACCCGGGTATGCAGCCTCGAAGGACGCACATCTCAAGCGACTGCGCAGAATTGAGGGGCAGGTCCGTGGCCTTGCGCGCATGGTCGACGAGGACGCCTACTGCATTGACGTGCTCACCCAGATATCGGCGGCAACCAAAGCGTTGGAGTCGGTGGCGTTGTCGCTTCTCGACGAACATCTGTCCCATTGCGTCCGTGACGCAGTCCACCAGGGCGGCGACATCGCCGAGCAGAAGATCGATGAAGCCTCGGCAGCAATCGCGCGTCTCGTCCGTTCCTGAGCACACATCCGAAACCGCCCATCCCGCAAGCGAAAGTGGCCAGAAATGACCCGACAGCTCACCGCCACCCTGCCCCTGATTCCCCCCACCTCCTCGGGCTGCAGTTGCTGCGCACCGAGGTCCTCGGACACACACCCACCAGCATCGGTCAAGGAGAACGCCATGAGCACGACCACAACCACCAAGTCCTACGCCGTGACCGGCATGACCTGCAGCCACTGCATCGCCGCGGTGAGCGCAGAACTCGGCGCACTCACCGGTGTCACCGACGTTCATGTCGATCTGGTTGCCGGAGGCATCTCCACCGTGACGGTTTCCAGCGACACACCACTGACCGTGGCGCAGGTCGCCACCGCACTCGACGAGGCCGGCGACTACCGCCTATCCACCGATCAACCTCGCTAGCACTCACCTTGCGCGAACCCCGAACCCAAAGGACAGAGCATGAGCCTGCCGAATCACATCGTCGGTGTCGATCAACCCCACAGCATCGAGTTGTCGATCGGCGGGATGACCTGTGCATCATGTGCAGCCCGGATCGAAAAGAAACTGAACAAGATCGATGGGGTCGAGGCCAGCGTCAACTACGCGACCGAAAAGGCCAAGGTGGACTACCCCAACTCCGTCGATCCGGCAGTGTTGATCGCCGCGGTGGAAGCGACCGGCTACACCGCAACCGCCCCCGCGGCGCCGAACGACGCGGCCCCGACCGATTCCGGCCCGGACGCGGGCGAAGCCGACTCCTTGCGGAGCCGATTGCTGATCTCCCTGGTGCTGACCGTGCCCGTGATCGCGATGTCGATGATCCCCGCACTGCAATTCACCAACTGGCAATGGCTCGCGCTGACCTTGGCCTCTCCCGTCGTGGTGTGGGGCGCCCTGCCGTTTCACCGCGCAGCCTGGGCCAACGCCCGCCACCGCGCCGCCACGATGGACACCCTGATCTCACTGGGCGTCAGCGCCGCGTACCTGTGGTCACTGTGGGCGCTGTTCATCGGACACGCCGGCATGCCGGGGATGAGGATGGCCTTCAGTCTGCTACCCGACGCGGGTTCCGAGACCGAGCACATCTACCTCGAAGTCGCCGCCGCGGTGACGGTGTTCATTCTGGCCGGCCGCTACTTCGAGGCGCGCGCCAAGACACGATCCGGTGCCGCGCTGCGGGCCCTGCTCGACATGGGCGCCAAAGACGTCGCCGTCGTGCGCAACGGTACCGAAATCCGCATTCCAACAGCAGAACTCAGCGTCGGAGACGTATTCGTGGTGCGACCGGGTGAGAAGATCGCCACCGACGGGGTCGTGACCGACGGCTCGTCGGCAGTCGACGCATCGATGCTCACCGGGGAATCCGTGCCCGTCGAGGTCCGTCCCGGCGACCACGTCACCGGTGCCACCGTCAACGCCGGTGGCCGACTGCTCGTCCGCGCCACCCGAATCGGCGCCGACACCCAACTCGCGCAGATGGCGCGCCTGGTCGAAGACGCCCAGAACGGCAAGGCATCGGTACAGCGCCTGGCCGACCGGGTCTCGGCGGTCTTCGTACCCATCGTCCTGGCGCTGTCGGTCGCAACGCTGGCGGCCTGGCTGCTCACCGGCCATTCAGCGACAGTCGCATTCACCGCGGCAGTCGCCGTCCTGATCATCGCCTGCCCCTGCGCGCTCGGCCTGGCCACCCCCACCGCCCTCATGGTCGGCACCGGCCGCGGCGCCCAACTGGGCATCCTGATCAAGGGACCGCAGGTGCTCGAGTCCACCCGCCGAGTCGACACCATCGTGCTCGACAAGACCGGAACCGTCACCACCGGCCGCATGAGTCTCGTGGGGGTGCATCCCGGCGCAGGCCAGAACTCCGATGAGCTCCTCGAGTTCGCGGGAGCCTTGGAGAGCGCGTCTCAACACCCCATCGCGGAAGCGATCGCCGCCTCAGCAGCCGCCGGCGGCACGCTGCCAGCGGTCGAAGACTTCTCCAACCACAACGGCTACGGCGTCACCGGCGTCGTCGCCGGCCATGCGGTCCTGGTTGGACGGCTCAGCTGGCTTACCGACGACTGGTCGCTGACAGCCCCCGACGACCTCACCTCCGCCGCCGAACACGCTCAGTCCCAGGGCCACACCCCGGTATGGGTGGCCTGGGACGGGGCGGTGCGCGGCGTCATCGTCGTCGCCGACACGGTGAAGGGCACCTCCGCGGACGCCATCGGCCAGTTCCGCAAGCTCGGCCTGCGTCCGTTTCTGCTGACCGGCGACAATCGGCGCGCCGCCCTCGCCGTCGCCGCAGAGGTCGGCATCGACCCCGACGACGTGATCGCCGAAGTCCTCCCTGCCGACAAAGTCGACACCATCAAATGCCTGCAAGCGCAGGGGCGAACCGTCGCCATGGTCGGCGACGGCGTCAACGATGCCGCCGCACTGGTACAGGCCGATCTGGGCCTGGCGATGGGCACCGGATCCGACGTCGCCATCGAGGCATCCGACCTGACACTGGTGCGCGGGGATTTGCGCGCAGCCGCCGACGCCATTCGATTGGCCCGGTCAACCCTGAGGACCATCAAGGGAAACCTGTTCTGGGCCTTCGCCTATAACGTCGCCGCACTTCCCTTAGCGGCACTGGGCCTACTCAATCCGCTGATCGCCGGCGCCGCAATGGCCTTCAGCTCGGTCTTCGTGGTCAGCAACAGCCTGCGGCTTCGCCGGTTCACCAGCAGCGCATCCCCTGGGCAGACGGAAGACGTCCACGTTGCGACAGTGCCGCCAGGGGGCGACGAGTACCGCAGGGCCCACACCGCACCATAACCCCAGGCTGGGCACCTCACGCTTTAGCGAATACGCCCGCGGCGCGGGACTCCCCCGCCGCGGGCTTGGCGCTGGCGTCAGTTATCGGCGCACAGCCTCGCGCAGTATCGCCAATCGTTCGCGGTACTGCGTTTCGTCGATCTCGCCACTGGCGAATCGCGCCGCTAGCAGTTGTTCGGCTGTGGGCGCGTCACCGCGTGGCGCTTGCGGGCTGCCCGTGGTGTATCTGATCAGAGCGACGATACCGACGATGATCAAGCCCCAGAACAGCACCATCCCGACGCCCATCCCCGCGTATCCCCACCAACCCATGTCGTGGTCGTACCAAAACATCATGACCGTTCCTCCTCTTGATGTATCCGTGGCCGATAGGCCACAGTCTTACGGTTTGCGTCTCGTCCCGACAGGGCCAAGAGCACTGCGCTTCAAGGTCTTTGGGCCTCATTGCCGCTGACCGTGCGAAGGCGCGGCACCGGGTTGGGGCGAGTAGTTCAGGCTCGTCATCATGCCGGCTTCCTGGTGATAGGTGTTGTGGCAGTGCATCATCCAGACGCCCGGGTTGTCGGCGGCGAGCGCCACCGTCAGCTCTTGCATCGGCAGAACGATGACAGTGTCCTTGCGTGGGCCCGGAGTCCCGTCCGGCTTGATCACTTGAAAGGTGTGGCCGTGCAGGTGCATGGGATGCCACATCATGGTGGTATTGGTGAAGGTCAACGTCGCCTTCTGGCCTTGCATCACAGTCAGTGGGACGGTGTCTTCGAACGGTCTGCCGTTGATCGTCCAGTCGTAGGACGCCATGGAACCGGAAAGCCGGGCCGACAGAGCGACATCGGCCCTGCTGACATCCAAGACCGCCTCGGGCGCGGCGGTGAACACGCCGACGGTGCCGACCCGGCGCTGCAGTTCGGGTGGCATGAACGTCGGATCGGGTGCGGCACCGGCGCCGGTCGACAGTAGGGCTCGCGCGAGCGCGTTCTTCCCTTCGGCCGAAGCGACAAAGGGGAACACGCCGTCACCGGTGGTGATGAGCGCGTCATAGCGCTCACCCATGCCGATCAGCAGCGCGTCCACCTCGGTCGGCACCACAGGGAAGCCGTCGGTGTGGGTGACGGTCATCCGGTGCCCGGCCAACGCGACCCGAAATGCGGTATCGGAGGCGGCGTTGATGATCCGCATCCTTATCCGCTGCCCAGGGCGAGCGGTGAGAGTGGTCGGTGCCGCCGGAATGCGACCGTTCGCCAGGTAGAAGGGGTAGCTGACGTCACCCGCGTCGCCCCCGAGAAGCTGGCTCGCGCCCACGCCGCCGACACCGGGAACCCCTGGCATTCCAGGTGTTCCGCTCATGCCGGGCATGCCACCCGAGTGGCCGCCGGCCCCCGTTACGGGACGCAGCCCGTCGTAGAGCTGCTGCGGGCTGGAGCCAATGCCGTCGGTCCAGTCATCGAGCACCACGATCCACTCGGCGTCGTAGCGTCCCGGCTCGGCGGCATCGTCGATGATGACCGGCGCGTAGAGCCCGTAGTCGGCGTCGAGGCCGGTGTGCGGGTGTGCCCAGTAGGTACCGGGATGAGGCGCGGAGAACCGGTAGGTAAAAGTCGATGACGGGTCGATGTTCGGGGTCGCCGGCGTTGCGCCATCCATGTCGTTGCGCAGCGCGATGCCATGCCAGTGCAGCGAAGACGGGTGGTCCAGACCGTTGGTGACGCTGATCGCCAGTTCGTCGCCGACGTTGGCGCGGATCAACGGTCCGGGAACGCTGTTGTTGTACGCCAGTGTGCGGGCGACGGGTCCGCCTAGGTCGATGTCCGCCGGCCCAGGTGTCAACGCCGCGGTGACGGTGCGCCCGGTGTGGGGCCGCGCGGCTTCGGCGACCGCGATCGGATCCGTAGCCGGGTTGACACTTGTGGGCTTTCCGCACGCGGCCATGGCCGCGGTACTGGCGGCGAGGGTGGCCGCGAGAAACGTGCGTCGTGTCAATATCTTCGTGCCGACGCTTTGACGGTTCACGGGCGTTGCGGGGGTTTCGTCGTTGCGACGCAATCGGCGGCGGTGAGGCCGGGCAACGGAGCGTCGCGCTGGATTTCAATGTCCTGGCGGCGCTGCGGTCTGTTCGCCCCGAGCAGAGCCGCCAGCGCAGCGATCACGGCTCCCCAGAACGCGAGCAGCATCACGATGGCCAGCAGGCAGCCACCCCATCCCCACAGGGCGCCGGCTTCGTTCCACCACGTCATCGGGGTCACCTCCTTCGCGTTCCACACTCGTGCGGTCGAGTAGCGAATCGACGATGGTTTTATGAAGATTTGCTCAAGACCTGGGTCGCGGGTTCCTGAATCCCTTCGGGGCGGCACGATGAGGACATGGAAAAGCCTGCGGCCACCCCTTCTGCGGGTTATCGAGCGTTGGTGGTCGACGACGAGGTACCGCTGGCCGAAGTCGTGGCGAGCTACCTCAGACGCGAGCAGTTTGACGTCAGCCTCGCCCACAGCGGAGCGGACGCCTTGGCGCAGGCCCGTGAGATCGACCCGGACGTGGTCATCTTGGACCTCGCGTTGCCGGGCATCGACGGCGTGGAGGTATGCCGCCAACTTCGCACGTTCTCCGATGCCTACGTGGTGATGCTGACCGCACGCGATACCGAAATGGACACCATCGTGGGCCTGTCGGTCGGTGCCGACGACTATGTCACCAAACCTTTCAGTCCCCGCGAATTGGTCGCGCGGATCCGCGCCATGTTGCGCCGGCCTCGCACCGTCGCAACGCCGATCAGTGCTGCGACCGCGGCCGACGAACCCCCGCCGCGGGCCTTCGGGCCGTTGGCCATCGACGTTGCGGGCCGACAGGTATTTATCGACGACGAACCAGTTCTGCTCACCCGCACCGAGTTCGACATCTTGGCCGCGTTATCGTCGCGGCCGGCCGTGGTCTTCAGCCGCCGCCAACTCCTCGAGGCCGTGTGGGGCGACTCCTGGGGTGGCAATGAACATCTCGTCGACGTGCACATCGGACATCTGCGCCGCAAATTGGCGGATGACCCCGCCGATCCCCGCTACGTGATCACCGTCCGCGGAGTCGGATACCGAATGGGAAGCGGCCAGTGAGAACGGACACGAGCATTCAACCCAGGTCGCGGCGCAGTCCTGGAGTCGGGGCGCGACTCCTGCTGGCGCAAGCCTTGGTGCTCCTCGCCGGCGGCGCAACCACCGGGGTCGTCGCCGTCATCGTCGGTCCACCGCTGTTCCGAGAACACCTGAACCGCGCCGGACTTCCTCACTCATCCAATGAACAGTTCCACGCCGAGGAGGCCTACCGGTACGCCACCGCGATCTCCATCGCGGTGGCGATCGGCGTAGCCGCATTGACCGCCCTGGTTGTGACCTGGTACTTCAGCCGTCGCCTGCAGCACTCCATCGCCGAGGTCGCATCGGCCGCCACTGCGGTCGCCGACGGCCGCTATGACATCCGTGTGTCGCCGCTGCGCTTGGGGGAGGATTTCGCGAACCTGTCCCGCGCGTTCAATCGGATGTCCGAACGGCTCGAATCGGTCGAGACCACCCGGCGCCAACTCTTCGGTGACCTCGCCCACGAGATTAGGACACCCGTCTCGGTACTCAAGGCCTACATCGAGGCCGTCGAGGACGGAGTGAAAACCCTTGACCCCGAGACGGTTGCCGTGCTCAACGATCAAGCCAGCCGGCTGGTGCGCTTCTCCGATGACTTCGCCGCGCTCGCTCAAGCCGAGGAAGGTCCCGGCGCGGTCACACCGCAGTGGATCGACCCCCGGGCCGCGATCGTCACCACCGTGTCTGCCGCAGCCGACCGATACGCCCAGAAGGATGTCGCGCTGATCTTCGATGCCGCGAACCCGCTGCCCGAGGTGTGGGTCGACCCTCTGCGCCTCGCGCAGGTGATCGGGAACCTTCTCGACAACGCTCTGCGCCACACCCCCGCGCGAGGCCGCGTCGAGGTCGACGCGGCGGCGAAGCCCGGCGAAGTGATCATCACGGTAGGCGACAATGGTGATGGCATCGCTGCCGAGCACCTCCCGCACGTGTTCGAACGTTTCTACCGCGCCGATGTGGCCCGCGATCGAAGCCACGGCGGCGCGGGGATCGGGTTGGCCATCGCCAAAGCACTCACCGAAGCCCACGGCGGCCGCATCACTGCGGCCAGCCGCGGACCAGGAATGGGCAGCACCTTCACCATCGAGCTACCCGCACGCACGGACCGCCCATGACCACTAATCGAACTCGACAACGCTGTCATGAAACATGACTCGCGCGACACGCAGCCATGCCCTGACTTCTACAACGAGGCCAGGATCTTGTTCATGGTGTCGATCTCCTGCTGCTGGCTGGTGACGATCGAGCGTGCCAACGCGACCGTATCGGGGAACTGGCCGTCCTTGATCTCATTCTGCGCCATAGTAATTGCACCCTCATGATGCTTGACCATCTGCGTCAGGTACAACTTGGAGGCTTCCACTCCCTGGGCGTTTTGCAAGGCGGCCATGTCCTCCTCGGACATCATGCCCTCCATCCCCGGCATATCACCCATACCGGGCATGCCCGGCATATCGCTCATGCCCGGCATCCCAGGCATCATCGATTGAGTCGGCGCACCAGATTCGCTGGGCGCGGCACTGGCACTGGGCATCCCACCGTGACCGGGCATGTCGTCCATTCCGGGCATCATCGGCATCGTGGACATGCCCCACTGCGTGAGCCAACCCTGCATCTGTTCGATCTCGGGACCCTGAGCAGCCTTGATCTGCTTGGCCAAGTCCAACACTCGCGGGTCGATTCCCTGCTTACCCAACAGCATGTCGCTCATCTCGATCGCCTGTTGGTGATGCGGGATCATGTGCTGGGCGAACATGGCATCAGCCTGATTGTGGGCTTCGGTGGCCGATGTCGACGAAGGCGCCGACACCGACGACGACGAAGCTCCCTGCGTAGTGCTGGTATTACTACACGCACCAACGGTGACCAGCGCCGCCAAGGTGGCCGCACCGACGGCCAGCGTCTTCCTCTTCATCACAACAAGTCCCTTCCCGGGTTTCACGGTCGATGCGGCTGCAGCGCGCCCAGTTGACGCGCGGGTATCCCGACCTGTCTTCGAGCATTCGCGCCGCCGGTATGGCCCGACTAGTCGTTCTATGAAGATTCGATAAAGAACGGCAACCGCCCTTGGCGTCGGGAGGTCCGCGGCGCAGCCTTGGCTGTGTTCGCCCCACAGGACCATCGAGAGGACCGGCATGACCATCGCACTGTCGACAGCGCTGCAGACGTCGTTCGCCGACGCTGTCGCTCGCACCCGAGCCGCCCTGACAGAGCAGGGTTTTGGCGTCCTGACCGAGATCGATATGAAGGCGACGCTCAAGGCGAAGCTGGGCGAGGACATGGAGGAGTACCTCATTCTGGGCGCCTGCAACCCACCATTGGCTCACCGGGCAGTGAATGTGGACCGTCAAATCGGCCTGCTGCTGCCCTGCAACGTCGTTGTCCGAGCCGACCGTGCAGACGACACCTCCGTCATCGTCGAGGCGATGAACCCGCAGATACTGGTCGAGGTGACCGGAGAGCCGGCTTTGCGTGACGTCGCCGACGAAGTGACGCGAAAGATGCAGGCCGCCATCGACTCACTTCAGACTGCGGCCGCACCCGCCTAGTCCCTCAAACACAGAACAGCGACGGCACGCGGAGCGTTACGACTTGGCGCCCGCCTCCGCTGACGCCGGTACGGGAAGCTTCAATCTCTTCAGCATCAATGCATTGACGGCCACGATGAAGCTGGAACCTGACATCGAGAGGGCAGCGATCTCGGGCCGCAGCACCAAGCCGAGCGAAGGTACGAAAACCCCAGCCGCGATGGGCAATGCGATCACGTTGTAGCCGACCGCCCATCCAAGGTTCTGCCGCATCTTTCGTAGCGTGCCCCGTCCAATCTGCAGCGCGATCGCGACGTCGAGCGGGTCTGATCGCATTAACACCAGATCTGCGGTTTCGATGGCGACGTCGGTGCCTGCACCGATCGCCACGCCGAGATCAGCTTGGGCGAGCGCCGGTGCGTCGTTGACGCCGTCGCCGACCATGGCGACCTTCTTGCCCTGTCGTTGCAATTCAGCGATCTTGGCTGCCTTATCACCTGGCAGCACCTCGGCGATGACCGTGTCGATTCCCAGTTGCGCGGCGATGCGATCGGCAGTGGCCTGATTGTCGCCACTGAGCATGACCACCTCGACACCGAGGTCGTGCAGCGCGGACACCGCTTCGGCAGACGTCTCGCGCACAGCGTCCGCCAAGGCGATGACACCGACTCCCCGGCCGTCGACGCCCACCAAGACCGCCGTGCGTCCGCTGGCGGCGAGTTCGTCGCGGCGTTGCATCAACACGCCGAACTCGACGTCCTCCTCGACCATCAGCTTGCGATTGCCGACGGCAACGCGGCGCCCATCTACCGTCGCGACAGCTCCGTGACCGGGCACGTTACGGAAACCAGTCAGTGACGCCGAAGCGATCCCGTGCGCGGCCGCGTAACGCACGATCGCCCCCGCCAGCGGATGCTCGGACTCAGTTTCGACCGCAGCCACCATGGCGAGTACTTGATCCTCTGGAATGCCGTCGACGACGACGTCGGTCACTTCAGGCTCGCCCTTGGTCAACGTGCCGGTCTTGTCCATGACGACGGTATCGATGCGCGCCGACGTCTCCAGCGCGGTCGCATTCTTGAACAACACTCCCCGCTTGGCGCCCAACCCGGTGCCGACCATGATCGCGGTCGGAGTCGCGAGTCCCAGCGCATCGGGGCAGGTGATGACCACGACGGTGATGGCGAACAGCAACGCGGTCTGGACACCGGCGCCGACCGCCCACCACACTAGGAAGGTGGCAGTGCCGCCGATCAGCGCCACCAGAACCAGCCAGAACGCTGCCCGGTCGGCGAACCGCTGCCCGGGGGCTTTGGAGTTCTGCGCTTCCTGAACCATCGCGACGATCTGAGCCAAGACCGTGTCGGAGCCGACCTTCGTAGCCAGGACCCGCAACGTGCCGGTGGTGTTGATCGAGGCGCCAATCACCTTCGAGTCCGGCGCCTTTGACACCGGCAGGCTTTCCCCGGTGACCATCGACTCGTCGACGTCTGACGTTCCTTCGGCCACCGTGCCGTCGACGGGAATCTTGGCACCTGGGCGGATGAGCAGGAGGTCACCCACTGCCACCTCGGCGGTGGGAGTTTCCACCGGCTCACCGTCGCGCAGCACAACTGCCACCGGGGGCGCCAGCTCGAGCAGGGTGCGAATTGCATCGTTCGCGCCACCGCGAGCTCGCATCTCGAACCAGTGGCCCAACAGGACGAACGCCGTCAGCACCGAGGCGGCCTCATAGAACACCTCACCGCCGCCGGTCAGCGTCACCCCGAGGCTGTAGAGCCAGCCTGCGCCGACCGCCACGGCAACGAGCACCATCATGTCCAAGGTGCGGGCCCGTAGCGCTCGCCAGGCACCGTCGAAGAAGATCCACGCCGAGTAGAAGACGACCGGCAGGCTCAGCAACAGGGTGAACACGTCATCGCGGAGCCCGAACGGCGCAGGCACGGTGAACCCGAACATGTCGCGGCCCATCGGCGACCACAGCATGATCGGGATCGACAACGCGAGCGCTACTAGGAATCGGTTGCGCATATCGCGGACCATGTGATCCATCGACATGCCGGCGTGTCCGCCGCCGTGACCCATCGCTTCTTGCGGAGTTCGTGCCGGCGCGGCCTCATGCGCATGCACCTCCCCGGCTGTCGGCGACGGAGCCGACGTTGGCTGCTCGTCCAGGGTGGCCGATGGGTGGTGATGGGGCTCGGACATCGGATCGCAGACGTGGTCTGGCACCGACCGCCCCGCGCAGTGGAAGCCGCAGTCACGTATCCACCCGGCCAGGTCAGCGACCGAGGTCGTCGTCGGGTCGTAAACAACTGTCGCCGTTTGATTTACCGCATTGGCTTCGACCGACGTCACGCCCGGACGTCTAAGCAGAGTGGCCTCCACCACCGCCGTCGAACTTGCCCAGTTCAATCCGTGTACGTCGAGAATCGTCGACTTCGTCATAGCGTCTCTCGTTCAGTGTTACCGGAGCGGCTCCGATGTCCTGCGACCTGCGCTGTCCTCGCCATCCCCATCCCGCATCCGTCAGGCTAGTCATCTCAATCACTCACCCTTCCGGTGATCGATAAGCCTGCAGTGCTGGTTCGACAAAGATTCGATGAAGATTGCGCGCAACACGCAACGAAAATTTCCTGTGGCCGAGACGAAAGCAAGCATGACGGCCCACATGGCCGCGCGGGCTAGGAGACTCAGGTGCGCTCGGCGACGTTCAGATGTGCTGCCCGCCGTGCTTCACCACTACAGCGAAAACTCGCCCCCAGCCGGAGGATGTCCCAAAGTAGCCAGCATCGCCGCCGGTGCCTGCGGTGTCGCCTCTCTCTGTCATGAGCCCCACGGCATCGAGACTACGCACCCTGCCAGCCGCCGCAGCGTCGGGAAGTTCGTAAACAACGTGTTGCGACACCGCCCGTTACGGCCACGTACCGCCGCCCAGCCTGCCCCCAGCCGACACACCAGCTACGCCCCTCCAGGTGAGGGTCAGACTCACCACGGCGTGGGCTGGTCGCCAAGTAGCGCTGCCTGCACCGCGGCGGCGTCCCAGCCGTGCCGCACCGCGTCGCGTTATGGCACCGATCGTTCGCGCCGCACGCCGCGACTGTCGAAGCGCCGCAACGCATAGCGGCCACCGGGGCGCATCCGCTCCATGTTGTCGCTCTGGCGGCCGACCTTATCTGGGATGACGCCAGCCTCGGCATGTCGTTTTCGGGGTTGTCAAGACGCCCGTCCCTCAGCCGCGAACAAGTCGCCACATGCCCCACCATGCGACGGGAGCAAGAGCGAAGACGGTCCACATTCCAGGGACGTAGGCAGTGATTCCGCTGGGGTTCAGCCAGGGAAAGACGGCGAAGTGAGCGAGTTCAGTCAGACCCATGGAGGCGAAGAATGTCCAGGCCAGGTAACGACCTAGGGGGTGGTTGCGGCGCATCAGGATGGGTGTCAGCAGCCAAGCGCCAACCGACACCGCGACGAGCAGCAGGACTGGCAGGGATGTCGGGGAGGGTTTGGAGGTTCCGGTAACCGTCGCCAGAAAGGCGAAGAACTCCATCTGCTTTTCTTCGACGCGGTGAAGTAGGAACAGGCTCAACGCAATCCAGAATGGCATTCGGACATCTGCCCAGAGCCCGCCGGCGGGGAAGAACAGCCACAGCAGGAGGCCGCCGGCAAATCCGGCGGTGAAGATCGTCATTGTCAGTAGGTCGAAGGCCCACCATCCCAGGCCCAGCGTCACAGCGGTGATCCCCGTTGCGGCCGCGACAGCGCAGCGGGGTCGTTTCGGCAGGCGTTTGGTAAGCGGCGCCGTCGGTTTCATCTGTTGGTGAGGGCGGCGAGGTCGTCGGGAATGGGCATGGGTGTCATGAGGCCGGCCGTGACGCGGCCGGTGTTGCCGACGGGATAGCGGCCGGTCAGTGAGCCAGGGGCGGCGACCATCAGGCGTAGGACCTGGCCGATGGCTTCGCGGCGGTCGTGCTGGCGTAGCGCCAACCTCAGCATCGCGGCGTGGCTGCAGGTGTGTAGCCACGGATCCGGTTGCGAGACAATGTGTGCGCGCTCCAGATGTCGCCACCTGGCCGCGGGGCTGGTCGCATATTTCGCAGCGGTCATCTCACCTCGATAGACCCGCCGGGCACGCTCGCCAATTCGTGGCATCGAGTCGACTCCTGTCGTGCGGAAAGTGTTGGGCTATCGGTGGTTGTCCCTTATGGATGCGGTCGGGTCGTCGGCCAGTGGAGGTCCGGCGGGAGCGCAGCAGTCACATCCGTGGTCGTTTGGTGCAACATCTGCCGCGACCAATGGGGAGTTGAGTTTGGTGGCTGAGGGCGGCGTCGACCGTTGGGGACCACAGCAGGGGTCGTCGAGGGTGGGTGCCGGGCCGATGTCGATGGCATGAGTCGTTGATCGTGGCGACGACGTTGTCACGCCGGGGAGGGCGGCGATGCGCGCGGCGCGGATGGCGTTGAGGATGACCAGTACTTCGGCGGTTTCGTGGATCAGGACCACGGTGGCTAAGCCCAGGACACCGAATGCGGCTAGCGGTATCAGGACGGCGATGATGGCCAGCGAGAATGCGATGTTCTGCACCATGATTCGCCGGGCACGCCGCGAGTGGGCCAGTACCTGGGGTAGGTGGCGAAGGTCTTCACCCATCAGGGCGACGTCCGCGGTTTCGATGGCGACGTCGGTACCCATGGCGCCCATGGCGATGCCGATGTCAGCGGTGGCCAGCGCGGGGGCGTCGTTGATGCCGTCGCCGACCATGGCGATCGGGCGGCCTTGTGCAATGGTTTGCAGTAGAGCTGCTTTGCCCTCGGGAAGCAGCTCGGAGTGCACGTTCGTGATGCCGGCCTCGGCGGCCACTGCTTCGGCGGTGCGGGCATTGTCGCCGGTGAGCATCGCCACCGTGAGGCCCAGGCGTGTAAGCAGCCGCACGGTGTCGGCTGCTTCGGGGCGAAGTTCATCGCGCACCGCGATGGCGGCGACCGGCTGTTCGTCTCGGGCCAGCACCACCACGGTCGCGCCGGCGGCCTGCAACCGCTCGATGTCGCCGGCGAGTGGTCCAGGCGTAACCCAGGAGGGCTTACCGAGGCGCAGCCGGTAGCCGTCGAGGTCACCATGCAGACCATGGCCGGGCACTGCGGTCACGTCACTGGCGGTCGGCGGATCACCGGCCGCGGTCAGGATCGCTTGCGCGAGTGGGTGTTCACTGCGTGTCTCCAACGCAGCTGCCCACCTCAAGGCATCATCGTCGCTGAAGTCGTCGGTGGTGATGACGTCGATGACGCGGGGCTGGTTGCGCGTGAGGGTGCCGGTCTTGTCCAGGGCGACGACCTTGATGCGGCCGAGTTCTTCGACTGCGGCGCCACCCTTGATCAGGGCGCCATGGCGGCTGGCGGCCCCGATGGCCGCGACCACGGTCAGCGGGACGGCGATCGCGAGCGCGCACGGTGAGGCAGCCACCAGCACCACCAGCGCCCGCTCCAGCCACAGCATCGGGTCACCGAACACCGCGCCAACCGCGGCGATGGCCGCGGCCAACGCCATGATCGCCGGCACCAGCGGACGGGCGATCCTGTCGGCCAGTCGTTGACCGGCGCCTTTACGTTCTTGGGCTTCTTCGACGATGTGCACGATGCGCGCTAGTGAGCTGTCGGCGGCCAGGGCGGTGACTTCCACCTCGATCGCTCCACCGCCGTTGATGGCACCGGCGAACACGTCGCTGCCGGGGCCGGCTTCGACGGGCAGCGATTCGCCGGTGATCGCCGACAGATCCAGGCTCGTCTGACCCGACCGAATGGTGCCATCAGTGGCGGCCCGTTCACCAGGCCGGATCACCATGACGTCACCGACGACGAGTTCGCCGGGGGCCACGGTTGTTTCGGTGCCGTGCCGTAAAACCGAGGCTTTCGGCGGCACAAGAGACAACAGGGAGCGAAGCCCGCGGCGGGTGCGGCTGACGGCGTAGTGCTCCAGCCCTTCGGCGATTGAGAACAGGATGCCGAGCAGTGCTGCCTCGGCGAATTGGCCCAGAGCGACTGCGCCGATCGCGGCGATCGTCATCAACGTGCCAACCCCGATGCGACCGTGTCGCAGGTTGCGGACCGCATCCGGCACGAACGTGATGGCGCCGGCGGCTACAGCCGCCAGCTCGACGGCTTCTACGACATCCTCATAGCCGCCGAACCGCCCCACGATCCAGCCCACGCTCAACAGGACCGCAGCGAGCACCGCGAACTGCAACTCTCTTACTTGCCAAAGCTTCTCGGGACCTGCGTCGAGTTCGGCGTCGTCGCGCGGCCCGCAGCATGCATCAGACACGATCGGTCTCCTTCTCCGTAAGCGCGACCGCACTGGCGAGCACCGAGTCGGTCAGCTGGCGGCCACGCTCGGTCAGCTGGTACATCACCAACTTGCCCTGACGCCGCGAGGACACCAGCGACGCGTTCTTGAGTTGGCGCAGATGGTGTGAGACCAAGCCCTGCGGCAGTCCGACCACCCAGGCCATGTCGCAAACGCACAGCTCGTCACCGGCGGCGAGTGCGGCCGCAATGGACAACCGGGTCGCATCGCTCAGGCCGCGCGCCGCCGCGGCGGCGGATTGAATGGTGGAGCTGTCTGGAACCGTGGCCCGGATGGACTCCGCGTGCGGCAGGTCCAAACAGAGGAGATCGCAAGTGTCCACCGGCTCCGTCATATCCACATACTAAAGTACGTTGATATGTCCGTGGAAGGGCTTGCGCAATCCTGATCAACACGGGGCCGAGTCGGAGAATCTGCAGTGCCACCGCACGTCGCCGGGGCGCTGCCAGCGAGGCAGCCTTCTTCTTATCGCCGCACGCGATGAGCCGGTCAGCAGCGATTCTTCGAGACCGGGTCGGGGGTCGACGTCTGAGTGGCGCCGTTCGGCGTCGTGGTGGCCTCCGACGCACACCCTCCGCGTCGAGTGAATGGGTAGATCATTTGACGCAGATAGCCGTTGGGGTAATCAGGCTTGGCGGCCATACCCAGCTGGGTGGAATCGAATCGTCTTGCGGGGTCATAGGAGAAGGTCCGCATCAGGTGATCCCACACCAGGGTGAACAGCCCGAAGTTGACGTCGCCGATGCCGGCCCACTTGAGGTGGTGGAATCGGTGGCCTTCGTTGAGGGCCAGGACGTACTTGGCGGGGCCGATGCGGTACTCGGCGTTGGAGTGTTGCAGCAGCAGTTGAATCGCGACGGCCAGGGCCAGGGCTGATGCGACGTCGACGGGCAGCCCGACCAGGATCAGGGGTGCGACGCCGGCGGTCATCTCCACGGTTTGGTGCAGCGGGTGTTTCATCAGGCCGTTGAGGCCGTAGAAGCGGGTGACACTGTGGTGCACCGCGTGGAAGCGCCACAGCACGCCGACCTTGTGGCTGGCCAGATGTACCACGGTAATGCCAAAGTCGGCGACCAGGATCGCGGTAAGAACCTGCGCGACGAATGGCCAACTGTGTGGCCACAACTGGTGCGCGGGGACGATGGCGGCCAGCAGCGGGATGGCGGCCACGCTTGCCAGGATGAGGGTTTCGTTGACCGCCACGTGGATGCGGTCCCGGGTGCCATCGGCTCGATCGTGGTTCCACTCCGGGTCATACGGAATGATCCGCTCCACCAGGAACCCCGTGGCGATCGCAACCGCCAGAATCGCGACCAGCCAATATTTTGGGGCGCCCGCGGCGGCCACGGCGATGCCCGCGCCGTTGAGGCCGATCAGCATGGACGGCACGTAGCCGTAGCGGGCCACTGCCTGGAGCGCGGTGGTGGACGGCGAAGCCGCAGGGGAAGTTGTACGCATGCCTTGATCGTCGCGGTAGCCGCCGGGCCAGGGCTTGAATGATTCGGCTAGCTGCTGGGGTCGAGGTCCCAGGACACGTGCCGACTCAGCACCGAGGGCGGCAGGCCGAACATCTCGCGGGTGGTGCGAGTGAGGTGGGCACTGTCGGCGAAGCCTGCACCGTGCGCGGCGCCAGTCAGGTCGTCCCCGCCTTGGACCAGGGTGATCGCAATCCTCAGCCGTGACCACAACACGTAGCGCCGCAGCGGGATTCCGACCTGCGCGGTGAACAGGTGAGTGAAGCGGCTCGCCGAGAGGCCCACCCGTGCCGCGAGTTCGGTACCCCTCACGGGGCCGGCTGCTAAAAGAGCTGGCAGCAACCGCAGTGCATGATCGACCGAGGAGTGTCGCGCCGGCACATCGTGTTCGAACGTGGCGGGTGATAGGTGTGCGACCAGTTCGGCGACCACGGTGGCAAGCGGTCGGTGCGCAGTGAAGGCGAGCGCCGAGCTGATGGCCCATCCGGAGTCGATCGCACGTAGGTGCGCAGCTCGTCCCGGCGCTGATTCGGGCTCCAGGAACACCACTGTGCCGTCCTGGGCGCCGGCCCGGATTCGATGGGCCGCGTCGGTAGGCACTACCACTTTCGTGCCCGTGTGTGACGCCCCCTGCTCATCGGTGACCGTCAATGGCGTTGCCGCCGTGATGATTTGCACGGCGTGGTGGGCGTGGGCATCGGTGGCGCCGATGGATCCGGCGAACGCCAGCACTCCGGGCCGGAGGAGCGCCGCACCGCCCCATCGCGGTTGGGCGTCGTCTGCGGACCTATCCGGGTGCGGGTGGCTCATCGTTCGAGGTGTTCTTGCGTCGGTGTCGTCGTGATCGCCGGACGCGACTCCTGACGAACGGGCTTCGAGGGCGTGTCGCTCCACATGGAGCGGGTCACCGTTGTGTGCGGTCGCTCACGTCGACAACTGCGCAGCGATGTGGCTTTCACGGGCATGGGCGCCATCAAGCCGACGGTCCCCCGGCCGGTGATCGTCCGATGCGCGGAACGAAGCGTCCTACGCGGCTGGCGTAATTGCGGTAGCGCTCGCTGTGCGTGCGATGCAGATACGGTTCCTCCACGAAGCGGACCTGCAGCTCGATCGACGTCAGCAACAGGACGAAGCCAATGAGCGCCAATGGATTTGGTGCCATCAGCGCTACGCCGGCGCCGAATACCAGCATGGCGGTGAAGATGGGGTTGCGCACCCACCCAAACATCCCACCCTCGACGAGTCGGGTGGTTTCGCCGGCGTCGACGCCGATGCGCCACGAGTCACCCATCGACTCTTGCGCCCACAATGTCGCTGCGATACCCACCACCGCTGCCACCGTCCCGAGCGCCGCAAATAAGGGGGCGTCGAGCGTGACGACAGGCGACAGCAGACCGGCTACCTGGAGGATCGGCGCGAGCGCACCCGCCACAATCGCCACCACGAAGCCGGCACCGGCAAGCCACTCTAACGACCCCGGCCGTCCATGGAAGCCACGCATACCCGTGGACCCGGTGCGGCGCCACTGCCGATAGCTACGCCACCCGAACCCCAAGACGATAAATATTCCGTAAAACACCAGTGCTGCCGTTGCCATCGTGGACCCTCCATTCGTTTCGTAACCGTTGTGTGACAAAGAGTGACTACTGCGCGACCGAAGACTCGCTTGCAGATCCGGCCCGTGTGTCGAATCGGTCGGCGCAATCCGTCGAGCAGCGACGGTAGGCTCGGCCGTTACGGCTTCGGGTGACAGTGGCGGACGCGGCGGTGACATGTAGCTGGCACACCGGGTTGACGTGCTGCTGGTGTTCCCCGCCGATGTCCACTGCGAACAGTTCCATCGGGTTGGTCATGTTTCTGATGCTCACCAGCCCGAGTGCTGCGAGGGGAAGGCCGAGATCGGGGCGGCGGCCGCGGCGACGTCGCGACCGATGACGATCAGCCCAGGTGCGGCGAGTGCGGCCAACCTCGCCGCGGCGTTCACAGTCGTCCCGTAGACGTCGCCGCGCCGTCTCACCACCGTTCCGGCGCTGACCCCCGCACAAAGCATCGGAAAGCCCATGGCAAGCCCCGCTGCAACGCCCAATCGGCGCAGGAAGGCCAGCGCCGCAGGCGCGTCCGCACTGGCGACCATGACGGCATCACCCATCGTCTTGGTCAGCTCGTCGCCGGGCCCCAGCGCTACATTGGCCATGACTGCGAAGTCCTCGGCGAACTGGGCGGCGACGTGATCGCCGTGGATCTCGGTGAGTGCCGTGTCGCCAGACATGTCGACGAAAAAGATGGCCCCACTGGTGTCGGCATGCTCGAAAGTCGTTTCAGCACTTGCATTGGCCATCATCATCCTGAGCTGTGTCACCGTCCGCGAACCCGGTAGGCCGGGCCGTGCGGTTCGGCGCAGTGACCGTCGTCAGTGTCGCCGCTTTCGCCATAAGTTCACAATACATAGTTATATGCGCATGTGTCTATGCGTAGGAATGCGGCGCGGTGGAGGCGAACCATGAAGGCCGGGGACGCCAACCGCTAAGCAACCGCAGTTCTCGACACCGAGCCGACAACGCTCCCGGCCCAACGCCGCTGACACCTGTTGCTGCGCAGTCCATTCGGCGCTCTTCTCTTCGACGCCGGCAACCTTCCCGCACGCATTCTTCCCCGGCCGTAGAACGGTCTTCGTCCAGCGGTCGCGCCGAAGCGAACCGCGCGGCAAATTCCACCTCTGTAATTATGTGACTGCTGTTACTGACGGGGCTAATGTGAGTTGTCTTTCCTACGTAGTAGGTACGTATTTGTGTGGCCGCGCTCACGTTCGCGATCCAGCCCGCTATTGGCGCGTGGGAGTAGCTCGCCGCGCGGCGCACCGAGGAGAAGACATGGAATCACCCGCCCGGGGCAAGGGTGAAGCACCTGCCGGCGCTGACCGTTCCGACCCGGCCATCCGCATTGCGAGACTCGCTCGACGGCTCCCCGCAGATATCGCGACCGTTATCTTGCTTTTGCTCGCATGTGCCACCGGTCGCGTCGGCCCAACCTGCTGCCGGTCCCTGGGACCCCCTCCTTCCAAAGCTGCCGAGCGCAGGCGCTCCCGGTGATCCGGTCGCCATCGCGAACGCATCGCTTCAGGCCACGACTTTGGCGACGCAGACGGCGATGAATATGGGTCGCAACTTCCTCAGCAGCCTGGGAATCGTCAGTCCTGCCGCAGATCCGTCGACGAGCGTGCGCGGAAATCGCGTTAATGGTCCCCAAGCGATCGAGTACGTCATCCGCCGAGTGGGAACACAAATCGGTGTCCCCTACTCCTGGGGTGGCGGAAGCCTCACAGGCCCAACCCGCGGCGTCGACCAGGGAGCGGACACCGTCGGCTTTGACTGTTCAGGCCTTACGCGGTTCGCCTTCGCCGGCGTCGGAATGCTGCTGCCGCGATGGTCCGGCGACCAGTACGACGCCGGCCGAAAGGTTCCTCCCTCTCAGGCTAAACGCGGCGACCTGTTGTTCTGGGGGCCCGGCGGAAGTCAACACGAAGCGATCTACTTGGGCGGAGGACAGATGATCGAGGCGCAACGAACTGGCGTTCCCATCAAAGTCTCACCAGTGCGCCACGCTGGGATGACACCGTACGTCGTACGGATTATCGAGAGCTGACCGAGATCGCCCAATCAGCAAGCGCGCCAAGCCGTCACCTTCGCGCGTGACCGCATCAGCCGACGAGACGGCAGCCAACGCGGACGGTGCGGAGGTAGCGCAGACGGGTCGAGTCACCATCGAGCTCGCGACGAAGATTGCGACATGCACGCCGAATGCAGGCCGAGGTCCGGAATGCCAAGTCCCCCATGACGCTTCTGATGTCGCCGGCATGTCGCTGGTTCGCCCAGACTGTCGGGTAGTGCCCGCTCAATTGCGAACTCCGTCCGCGTGAGCTGTACGAATTTCCTCGCTGGTACACCTGTCGGGCCGCAGCGTCGACCACTAGGTCGCCGATTTGCCGCCGCCGCGTACCGTCGGCCGGACCGTCCCTCGTCTCGGACATCACCTAGGTCCGCTGGTGGTGACTAAGCTGGGGCAAGCAGGATTCGCGCCAGGCGGGTGGTCGTTTCCACGCCATCGTCGTAGCCGCCTTCCCCGTTGAGCGAGTTCATGATCGCCAACGTGTAGCGCTGTCGAGGGCCGGCGAAACCGACGCTATTGACGACCCAGCCGCCCTGCTCTTGAGACCACCCGTTCTTGTTGCCGGGAGTCATGGCCGCGCCCGCTCCCCAGACTCCCCATTGTTGGTTGGCATCGAGGTGTTGCATCTCCGACACGATGGCCGCGGTTTCGGCCGCAGGCAAGCTCGTGAGGGTGTAGTTCATCAGCCGGTCGAGGTCCTCGCTCGTGGCCTTCTGAAAGCCCCAGTACGGGTGCGTGCTGCTGAACCCAGGCTGCGGTTGCAGGCTAGTGAGTCCGTACGTGGCGAAATTGCGGTTGAACGCCATGTTGTCCGGTCCGCTATAGCGTTCCCAAAGCGTATCCGCAGCGCCGCTGTCCGATGAGTGCATCATGTCGGCCATGAGTTGGCGGTCGGCCGGGGTCAAGGTGATCTGGCCGGCGCGTGCCCTAGTCAACAGATCGACCACCATCGCCAGCTTGATGGTGGATGCGGTCCACATCATCGTGTTGGCCACCTCGTTGCGGTGAGTCTCTCCGGTTGTCCGGTCGCGAAGCACATAGCCCACTACGCCGGGACGGGTGGCGAGATAGGCGTCTGCCTGCGCGACGCGCTGTCCGATCTCAGCGGCGGCCATGGGCGTCGGCGCGAATAGCAAGACGGTCATAGCGACAAGTCCGGAGACGACGGCTTTCACGTGCGTAGCTTGTCAGCCCCACGGACATCAGGGCCGACGGCACGCCGGGTAAGCACCGGCTCCTACTATCCGCCTACGTACATGCCCGCGGATGGCAAGTGTGCCGTCACGGGCTGGGTGTCGTGACCTGACAGGTTGTTGACGGCGTGCCTGCTTGAAACAGGGAGGGTGGGGACATCATCAGAAGAGAACTAGAACCGAGTAATGAGACCGGCAGGCCAGAGCCTCGCCGCCCACAGAGCCTCGCACCGCCAACCGAGGGCATAACAGATCTACGGTCTTCCTCCGTATATAGTCGGACACGCGATGCTCAACCGCGGGCACGGTCCGAGTCGGAGCTGCGGTAGACGGCTGCTCCGGCGCATCATAGACGTTCGGTGAAACTCAAGAAGGACGCATTCGAATGGCACCTCTCACACGCATTCTGCTGACCGTCTTCGCGGTCATCACCATGATCATCGGGGTTGGCGTCTATCTCTCGGCACAGGACAAGGACACACCCGGCTCCGCGCAAGCCCAGGGTGGAGACGTCGGTCAGCTGGTCCGGGAAAACAGTCGCCGCCTCACCAACGTGCCAAATAGCGATGTCACCTTCGTCGAGTTCCTCGACTTCGAATGCGAAGCGTGCCGCGCGGCCTTCCCGATGGTCGAACAGCTGCGCGCCGAGTACGGGGACCGCGTCAACTTCGTCATCCGCTACTTCCCCATTCAGTCGCACTTCAATGCAGAGCGGGCGGCGCGTGCGGTCGAGGCGGCCGCTCAGCAGGACAAGTTCGAGCCCATGTACAAGAAGATGTATGAGACGCAAAGTGAGTGGGGCGAACAGCAAACTCCGGCGGACTCCCGATTCCGCGGGTTCGCCGCCGAACTTGGGCTGGACATGGCGGCGTTCGACGCTGCCTACAACGACCCCGCCACACTCGATCGTGTCAATGTCGATGTGGCTGACGGTAAGGCCCTCGGTGTCCAGGGCACACCGACCTTCTTCCTCGACGGAACCGAAGTGGAGTTCAGGAGCTACGACGACTTGAAGACCGCAGTCGAACAGGCCTTGAACGGATAGCCGCGGTGATTGATGGCGGCCCCAGGGCGCAGCGGTTCGACACCTCGGCACGTGGATGGCGCCATCGGCGCTAACATGCCGGCGCCGCCTCGTCGACGGCGATGCCGGGGGTCGACATCGACCGCATCACGTCGATCTCGCGTTGCTGCGAGGAAATGATTCCCTGTGCGAAGTCGGTTGCGTAGCGGCTATGTCCCGCATCGACCTCGGTACGCGCCATCTTGATCGCCCCTGCGTGGTGCGCGATCATCAGTTCCAGATACAGGCGGTTGGCTGCGGCATCACCGGCGTTCTGCAACGCCGTGAGATCCGCGGACGAGACCATGCCGCACTGGTTCGGATGATGCTGCTGCGCGGCGGCCGGGCCCACACCCCACAGCGCCAGCCAGCCCCGCATCATCTCGATCTCGGATGCCTGCCGGCTGCTGATGGACACGGCTTGAGCGGCGACCTGTGGGGCGGCGTCTGACTTCGTCACCAGGAGATCGGACATCCCGATGGCCTGGGCATGGTGAGGAATCATCTGCTGGAGAAAGGCGACATCGGCGTCGTTGTGAGTGACGGCGATGTCACGCCGCGATACGGGGGCGGTGTCACTGCACGCGCTCAGCCCCAGGACCAGGGCGATGCAGGCCGTTATGCCGACGGTGCGGTACCTCGTCATGAGCCGAGGCTAGCCGTGGTCGTCATCTGCTCGATCGCAGTCGAGCGGCGGCGCTGCACGATCTGCACCGCGATCACCGCCAGCACCGCCACAAGCCCGCCGGCAGCGATGACTTGGCCTCCCAACCGCTGGTCGCTCAGCAAGTCTGCATGCCAGCTCAGTTTCAAGGAGCGGTAGAAGGCGCCACCGAGAACCTCACGCATGTTCATCACCACGACCCCAGCAATGACGAACTGCGACAGCGCGAACAACAGCATCGCGATCCGGCCCCGCCTGGGCATCGGCCGTGGCACCACCGGCTCGACGCCGCCAACAGCGGTGAAGAACAGTGCACCACTGAGCAGGAAGTACCCGATCATCAGCATGTGTGGGGCGTGTTCGCTCACGGCGGCATCGAAGACGACCTCGAAGCAAAGCCCATAGACGCCCACCACCAGAAGCGTGA
Source organism: Mycolicibacterium austroafricanum (assembly GCF_000612725.1). Lineage (GTDB taxonomy): Bacteria > Actinomycetota > Actinomycetes > Mycobacteriales > Mycobacteriaceae > Mycobacterium > Mycobacterium austroafricanum. The sequence continues at coordinate 34,345 of NZ_HG964456.1, read as the reverse complement.
GCGCCGTCCACGGATGAGCGATGAAACGCAACAATGATGAATTCAGCGCGCTGACAAGCCATTCGCGTGGCCCAGGCACCCCGTGAGGATCGGCCGCCCGCAATGCCTTCAGCGCGAGGGTCACCGGTGCGCCCTGCACGAGCAACACCGGCACCACTATCGTGAGCATCAATTGAGCAACGGCGTGCATGCTGAACATCGCCGCCATGTACATGCCGAGTCCTGACGAAGTGGCGAACAGCAAAGCGAGGCAACCGATCACCCACGACACAGTGCGCCGCGTCGACCACGGGGAACCGCGGCGAGACAGCCGATACACCGCAGCAAGGTAGATGCCGGCCATGACGACCGCCGCCGTGCCGAAGATCAGGTCGAACCGCCATTCGAAGAACACCCGGGCGATCGTCGGCGGCTCGGCGAGATCGAAGCCAAGCGCAACCTCGGCCGGAAGGGGTTCGCGCGTCGCGGGCGGCGGTGGCGTGCGACCCAACCCGACCGCCACTCCAATTGCGACGCCAAACAGGGCGGCTTCTGTGAGTGCGAGCCGCAGCAGCGGTCGGCGCGCCGTCGGATCACGCTGCAGCGCAACGATCGACGACCGTCGCTGTCGCCAGCCGATCACACCGAGCCCGGCCAGCGCCGTCACCTTCCCCACGACGAGGAGCCCGTAGCTGCTATCCAGCATGTTCGACACGTCGATCCGGACCGCCGCGTTGACGAATCCGCTCACGGCCATCGCCGCGAAGCACCACAGCGCCAGACCCGAGAACCGCCGGGCGGCTACGTCGGTGTGGCCGCCGCGGCGCAGTGCGTGCCCGAGCAGCGCGAACAGTCCGCCGGCCCACAATGCCCCGGCAAACACGTGAATGAGCAGGCTGTTGGTCGCGATATCGTGTGAGCCGCCCGATGAGGAGTGCCCCGTCACGGCCAGCGGCATCAACGTCACCAGGCCGCCCGCCAACAGGGCGGGAGTCCACGACCACCGCAACACCGTCAGGCTCGCCACGGCGACGAACGCCGCCAGAAGCGAGGTGGTGCGCCACGCCGCGCTGGTTTCAACGAGGTCGGCCGCCGACCATATGTCCAGCGGTGTCAGCTCGGTCAAAGGCACCCCCGACACGTCGGAGACCGTCAGCGCCACCAACAGCGCAGCGCACACAGCCCATACCGCACAAGCGGCACCGCCCACCCTAAGCGCCCGGTAACCATCGACGTCGAGCACTCCACTGGCCTGCGGCGGCACGAGGAACGCCGCGAACAAGAAGTGTCCGATCGCCACCACCGCAGCGATCTCTCCGGCGGCGCGCACGAACGACAGCCCGTAGGTAGTGAAGGGCCCCGGATCGCTCAGCCCGGTCACCGCAAGCACCTCAGGCAACGCTAAAGCGCCGATCGCCGCGGCGGTAACGCCCGAAATCGTTGCAACACCGAGCAACACAGCCCGCACCACCCAGCGTCGCGGAGCGGCAGACGTCGCCATCACCGCCCCCACTCCGATCTCGCGATGTTTTCACCGTCACGGCTCCGGCGGTTCACGATCAACACCCTGTGTCCCCGGAATGCGCGACGGCGCGGTGCACTCGAAAGCGACTGCGTCATATCGGAAGTGTGGTGTTGCTGACGAACGCATCGCGCACCCACGACACCACCTCGTTCCACAGCCCAGTCACCAGGGCGATGCCGACCGCGACGAGGAGCACACCGCCGAAGACCTGAATTCTCCGGGCGTTTCGTCGCAGCCAGCCCAGTGCCCGCATTGCCCGGCCGGATGCCAGCGCGAACAGCACGAACGGAGCGCCCAGACCCACACAGTAGGCGACGACGAGCACGATGCCGCGCACGACGTTGGGCCCCTCGCTGGCAGATGCCACAGCGATCACACCCGTCAGCGTCGGGCCCAAACACGGGGTCCAGCCCAGCCCGAACACCGCCCCAAGTAGCGGCGCACCCCACAGCGTGGACAACGACGTGGGCGTAAACCGCGCGTCGCGTTGCAACGCGGGGAAGAAACCCATGAACACCAGACCCATCACGATCGTGACGACTCCGCCGATGCGCTGCAATAACACCCCATTGGTGATAAGCGTCGTCGTCAGACCCAGAATCGCGACGGTTCCCATGAGGAACACCGCCGTGAACCCGGCAACGAACAACCCTGCGGCCCCTGCCAACCGCAGACGTGCCCTGCCCAGCGGCTGGGCACGCGCCTGGTCATCCACGCCGACCACCGCTGCAAGGTAGGACAGATACCCGGGTACGAGAGGTACGACGCAGGGCGATGCGAACGACACCAACCCAGCCAACGCCGACACGAACACCGCGAGGAGCACGTGACCAGACGTAGCGATAGCGGTGACACCATCCACGACGTCCGACACCCTCCGCATCCACCGTGTCCGAACCTACTCATCTACCACGCAGGTCCGCACCCATGCTGCCGCACCCGACGCCACATCATCTACTATGAAACTACGTAGCAACAAATCGTCGCCGGCCGCGCGAGTGCCGCACGGTGACCACATCGAAGGGAGAAGGCCCGCATGCGGTGCCCGCCACCCAGGCCATTCATGGCCATGATGACGGCCGCACTAGCAGCTGTTACCGTGCTGACCGCGCCGTCGGCCTCCGCCGAGCCACAAATACCCGTGCCCACGCCCGGCAACCCCCTCACAGTCCCCGACTCGACAGCGCCGAACCCCTTCCTCCCTCCGCTATCCGGCCCATTTCCCGGCCCGTCGTCAACGGCTGCCGAGCAGACACCCGCCGGCCAGAACCCGGCGCCGTACCTCGGCCCACCGGTCTTCGCTCCCCCCACGTTCAACCCGACGAACGGCTCGACGGTCGGCGTCGCCAAACCCATCATTATCAACTTCCAACGGCCCATTGCCGACCGCGCGCTAGCCGAGCAAGCCGTCCACATCTCCTCCACCCCCGCGGTCCCCGGGAAGTTCTACTGGATGAGCGCGACCCAACTCAGATGGCGGCCCATCGACTTCTGGCCCGCCAACACCACGGTCACCATCGATGCCAGCGGCACAAAATCGAGCTTCCGCACCGGCGACTCGTTGGTGGCGACCATCGACAACGCCACCCTCCAAATGGAGGTCATGCGCAACGGCACACTCGAGAAGACCATGCCGGTGTCTTTGGGAAAGCCGGGATACGACACACCCAACGGCACCTACTACGTGCTCGAGAAGTTCGCCGACATGGTGATGGACTCCTCCACCTATGGTGTGCCGGTCGACGCAGCCGAAGGTTACAAGCTCAAGGTCCAAGACGCGGTGCGCATCAACAACGCCGGCATCTTCGTTCACGGCGCGCCCTGGTCAGTCGCTGATCAAGGCAAGCGCAATGTCAGCCACGGATGCCCCAATTTGAGTCCAGCCAACGCGCAGTGGTTCTACGACAACTTCGGCAGCGGGGACCCGGTCGTCGTCAAGAACTCCATCGGCATCTACGACGAAAACGACGGAGCCCAGGACTGGCAGATCTGACGTGTAGGCGAATGCAACCAGAACTCGTTTAAGGGGTGTTCCGCGGGGAATCGCGGCTAGACCATCGAGCCGGTCGTCGCACAGAGAATTCGGTGTTTCGGCGAACGTCGGCAGCACCAACACGACGCGCGCGAATCGCCACGACATACGGTCCCGCAGCGTTGAGCGCTGCATCCAGTTGCCCAAGCGTGGTGACATCCGAGGACCAACCACACCGTCGAGACCCTCACAACGGACAAAGAACACCACCATCAGCACGAAAACAGTGTGCACTGCTGAGGGTCCCCTCCTACCATACCGCTGGCGGTTCTTCGGGAAGTTCAACGCCTCTACCAGGAGGTACAGCGACAGGAACATCCCGGCAGTCAGGCAAACGGCCGGCCAAGGGCGCCGACAGTCAGTTGCCCGAACTTCGTCGAGCCTCTCAAATGGGAGCAGGTCCGTGGACGGAGATCGTGCTGTGGTGGTGTTGGGCGAGCGGAGTCGGCGCCGATTCGGGTTGCCATTGGCGGGCGATCGTCCCAGACGCCGAGCATCTTGGGGCGACGTCCATCGTCGCGTCGCACTTGTCAAGGCCTTGACCGACTCCGGCCGCCTGGGTTCACGTCACTCTTGCGAGGAAATCACTCGACGGTCACCCATCAATCCGACAAGCTGGTCGAGTTCAAGATCAAGTATCAGCGGACCGCCGACTGTGTCGTCGCCGGTCGCTGTATGCACAGTTCCAGTAAGGACGCGATCCGCGCCATGCTGCTCCGGCTCTACGGCCATGACTGCACCCTCCCCCTCGGTCGGCGTGATCGGGGCGTTCCCGATGGCCAAGAGGCGTCAGTTGTCTGCCGAAATGTAGCCGCTGGTAGATCGTTCGATGACCACTCGTGGGACTGGGCCGCCCACGAAGCCGGTGAACGCACCCCACGCAAGAACGAGACCTCCCACTGGAACGCCGCAACGATCTGTCGTTCGTGTCGCTGCGACCCGACCGGGTGGTCGAGGTCCGACGACGATATGGAAGGGCAACGCTTCCGCCCCACCACCCAATCCAACCGCTGGTAGCTCATCCGCGACCCACGCTCGTGCAAATATGCTCCATTCGAACAGCCAATTGCCTTCAGGCTCGGCGACATCGTCCGCGGCCTGGACTCTAGGGAGGCCTGAGACACCTCCGCGTCGGCGCCCGCGACACCTCCAGCCGTCCGAATGGCGAGTCGATCTGCCTCGTCGATCCCGAGCGCCGGGGAATGCATGGCGCCGGCGGCAGCGCTGTTTCGCGGCCTGTCCGAACGCCCAGTTGGCGATCCTGCAGCGCCTCACCGAAGGGGAGGGCCCGAGACACGACCTGCAGGGAAAATGATCGTCGGGCGATGCCGTTCCACGGAGACAGGCAATTCACGGTTTCCGCACTTTTTGCGGGGTTGTTGAGGCACATCGGCCCTACCGTCGGGGCACCCTGCCAGTACATCGTGGTGCCAGGTAAGACATTTCCCGGCCAGTCAAGTGAAAGGGCTTTGCAACCATGATGTACGGCACAGACGGCTGCATGTGGGGCGGTTGGGGGTGGAGCGGCTGGATCCTCATGGGCGCGGTGATGGTGCTGTCGTCGGCCGCCCTGATCACCGCGGTCGTGCTAGCCGTCCGGTATCTCACCGATAGCAATGCACAGCGCAACCGCGCTGATTCAGCGTCCTCATCCAAGTCCGAAGATGCTCTGGCACAACGGTTTGCGCGCGGCGACATCGACGAGGATGAGTTTCGGCGGCGATTGACGCTGCTGCGCGAACACCAGGAATCACGATGACTCAAGTGGCGCGGGCTCACCGCCGGCTGATCGTGCGGTATCGGTCGACCGAGCACCCCAAGAATTGGATACAGCGAAGGAGATTGGAAGCATGACTGATACACCTGAATCCACAAGCGAACGAATGGCCGTGGCCGGAGAGCGCAGAGGGGTGAACCACGCCTTGGCGTGGAGTGGCATCGCCGCCGCCGCAGTGTTCATCGTTGCAGTGGTGTTCTTTTCCGGGTTCTTCATCGGCAGGGCCACCGACGGTTTCGGCGGTAATCGGGGGCAATGTCAAGGAACGCCCGGCATGATGGGGCCCGGCATGATGGGCCCGGGCATGATGGGACCGCAAGGCTCGTGGTCACCGGGGAACATGGGGCCTTCAGGCCCTTGGGGTCCAGGCCAGTGGCAGCCGCCGACAACCACGCCGACTACACCCCGTCCGTAGCGCACAAGAGCCGATTCACGCTGCGGTAGGCGCAATCTCAGACTGTCTCGTTGAGTCGGCGATCGTCGGGCACGAAGCCGCCAATGCCTTAAGACGGAAGCAACCTGCACCAAGCGTTCGCCGACAACGCGAATTCCCACGACATGTAGAGCACGAGGAGATCATCGGATATGACCGGAATGAGCAGGCGAGCGGCGCTGAGAATGCTGGCCACCGGTGGGGCCCTCTTCGGCCTGGGGTATGTCTTGCGCAACATTATCGACATACCTGTCAGCCGTGCCCAACCCGGGATGGGTGGCGCGACCGGTATGGATATGCGCGCTTACATGAACATGTTCATGCGGCATCAGGAGCTTCGACGCACCGTCGAAGAGATTCCCGGCGGGGTGCGCACCACCACCGAATCCGACGCCGCCGACCTCGTCGCCGAACTGCAGGCCCACGTCTCGTCGATGTATACCCACCTCGATCAGGGCAGTGAAGTCACCTGCATGAGTTCAAGCCTGCCCACCCTGTTCCGCCGTGCTGCCGATTATCAACGTCAGATCACGCTCACAGCCAGCGGCGTGGTGGTGGTCGAAACCTCCAGCGACCCCGAGCTGACCAGCGCCATTCGCGAACATGCCCGCGAAGTCACCGGATTCGTCGTCGAAGGGATGCCGGCGATGATGAGCGGAATGATGGACGGCGGGATGATGGGACCTGGCATGGGTCACGGAATGATGGGTCCCGGCATGGGTCACGGCATGATGGGACCGGGCCGCTGAACCGAAGCACGCACACCCATCAGAGACGGATCCGCCACAGGCACTGGTAGTCGCCGCAGCACGGCACAGCGTGGTTACCGACGGCAAGACAGGCATGTCCACGCCGGCCTGGGTAGCAACCTGACTGCGGCTCCCCCCAAACAAACCTTGACATTCCAGTGAAGCGTCACAAAGCGCCCGCAAGACGCAGGAGTCCATCGCGATCAGCGCCCATGGCGGCACTGAACGGGAGCAAGCCAAGGCTCGTACACGCTATTGGCCTCCCCCCGCGGGTGAACACTTACACACCGTGTCCGGGCTCCTCCGCCGCCTCGTTGCGGCCCTCCTCCTAGGCCAGCGCAGCCGATTCCCGGCGTCAAGAACAGCCAGGCGTACGCGGGGGACGCCGGGCCCGCCAGCGCGCCCCCGACCAGTCAGCGCGCGATGTGGACACTTCCCCGTACTCAGTCCCTCCACTAGTTAGTTAGTCAGTTAGTGGTACAGAACGTCGAGAAGCTGGCGGTCGTCGTGCAGAAGCTCGTGAAGGTGCTCGTCGGTCATGTCCGCTCCTAACCGGGACTTTACGTTTCTGCGTCGATAGATGTTGATAGGTAAGGCATCCGGTACTTGCGACGGCCCGACCGGTCTCGTCTCGCGCGAATAGTATTGATCGTGAACACCATTCGGGAGCATGTGGTGAACTTCGGCCCTTAGCAGGAGGTTGAACGAGTCGACATCGGTGCAGCCCCCCGCCCGCTCGTCGGGGACCTCAGCGTGCCCAAAGGGGCCGCGACCTCACCCAAGAACGACTGAATGGACTGCGAATCCCCGTCACCAGACGATGTGCTCATATCGCCAACGCGGTCTGCGAATTGGCGTAGACAGGCCGTCGAACAGAAGTAGAACCGGTAAGTGTCCTCCTCATGCGTGATCGTCAGCGATTGTGCATCTGTCGAGACGTGCATCCGACATATCGGATCGACGTGCTCCTGGTGGCGGGTTCCGACGTCGAGGGCGAACGCTTCCACCAGCGCACCGACATTCCGCAACCGAAGCGAGCCCAACGACGTCGTCGCGAGAAGATCCGTTCCCCGAAGCGCGGAAGCGGCGTCGGCGTTGCCGACGATTTGGCCTGGCCGGGCGACGGCGGCCAGTCTGGCTGCGGTGTTGACCGTCGAGCCGAAGACGTCTCCGCGCCGCTTCACCACCGCCCCAGCACAGATGCCTGCGCGCAACAACGGAAAGCCGTCGATGCGACGGGTCTGTTCGTGGAGTCGCCGGAGGAAGGCTAGCGCCGCCGTGGGGTCGGAGCTGGTGATCATCACGGCGTCGCCGAGGGTCTTGATCATCTCGTCGCCGGGCCCGAGAACCCTCGCGGCTATGGTGGCGAACCGGTCCGCCAGTTCGGCAGCACGATGATCACCGTGGGCCTCGGTGAACGCCGTGAACCCAGCGATGTCCACGAAGACGACCACACTGTCCACGTCGGCATGCTCGAATTCATCTGCAGCGCTGAACGGGTCGATCGTCATGGCGTCTCTTCTGCACGCTCAACGCGCGGCGCTGCGGGGTTAATCGACTGCATCGGCATCCCGAGGAGTCGCAACGCATTGGCAACGACGATGAGAGTCGAGCCTTCGTGGATGAGCACGGCGGGACCGATGCCCAGACCGAAGACCGTCGCCGGGATGAGGACCGCGACGATTCCGAGACTGGCCCACAGATTCTGCTTGATGACGCGCGAGCAGCGGCGGCTCAGGCTCACTGCAAACGGCAACGCGCGCAGGTCGTCGGCCATCAGCGCAACGTCAGCGGTCTCCAACGCCACGTCGGAGCCCGCCGCCCCCATCGCAATACCCACACTCGCGCCGGCCATGGCGGGCGCATCGTTGACACCGTCACCGACCATCCCGACGCGGCCGTGGCGTTCCCGGAGGGCGGCGATCTGGGCCACCTTGTCCTCGGGCATCAGATCGCCACGGGCGTAGGCGACACCGACTTCGGCGGCGACGGCGTCGGCCACCCGCTGGTTGTCCCCCGACAGCATCACGGTGTTCTTCACACCGAGCTCGGCAAGACGTGCGATGACCGCCGACGCCTCCGGCCGAGGAAGGTCCATCAATCCGATCGCACCCAACCAGCGTTCGCCTGCGCGGACGAGCATCGTCGTGCGGCCCGCCTGTTCGAGACGCTCCACCTCGGCCGCCAGCTCGGCCGGTGGGGGCTGGGCGGCGTCGGTGAACAGTTCGGTCTTGCCGATGCAGACCTCGACCCCATCGACGGACGCGACGATGCCGCGGCCGATCACGGCACGAACATCGGTCGCGCGGGGTATCGCCGCTCCGGCCAGGCGCTGGCGGCCGTCGCGGACGATGGCGCGGGCCAGCGGATGGTCGCTTTGCTCCTCAACCGCCACGGCGATCCTCAGCAGTTCGGCGTCGTCGCTGTCTGCGGTGGCGCAGACATCGGCAATCCTGGGCCGCCCCTCGGTGAGGGTGCCGGTCTTATCAAAGGCCAGCACATCGACCCGGCCAAGTTCCTCCAGCGCGGCACCGCCCTTCATCAGGATGCCGGCCCGCGCCGCCCGCGCCACCGCCGACAACACCGCGCTGGGCGTGGCGATCGCCAGCGCACACGGACTGGCCGCCACCAGAACGGCAAGCGCCCGGTACACCGTGTCAGTGAACGGCTCGTCGACCACGAACCCGGCGAAGAGCAGCAGGACCACACCGACCAGGATCACGGGCACGAAAACGCGCTGGAACCGGTCGGTGAAGCGCTGCGTGGAGGTGGTCTTGGTTTGCGCCTCGGCCACCAGACGCACCACGCGGGCCAGGGTGGAGTCACCCGCGAGCCGGGTCACCTGAACCTCGATGGCGCCGGCGCCGTTGATGGTGCCGGCGAACACCCGCGATGCCGCGTCGATGAGCTCGGGTGAGGCGGCGGCTGCCGCCACGTCCGGGACCGGATTCTTGTCGACGGGGACGCTCTCCCCGGTCACCGGGGCTTGATCGATGCTGCTGCTGCCTGCCACGACGAAGCCGTCTGCGGCCAGACGCATGTTGGGGCGCACGACGACGATGTCCCCAACGCGCAGGTCCGCAACGGACACTTCGACGGTGTCGCCCGTGCCGCCGCGCCGCACCAGCGCCGTCTTCGGGGCGAGTTCGGCGAGCGCTTCGATCGCCCGGCGAGCCCGGCCCATCGCATAGCCCTCGAGTGCGTGTCCGACGCTGAAGAGGAACAGCAGGAGCGCGCCTTCGGCGATTTCGCCGAGCGCGGCCGCACCCGCAGCGGAGACGAGCATGAGGAAGTCGATCTCAAACCGGCCCTGCCGCACACTGGCGAAGGCTTCCTGCACGGTGAAGAACGCGCCGAAGAAGAACGCCAGGCCGTAGACCACCACCTCGGCCGAGCGCGGCGTATCGGCGAAGGCGGCCAGTAACCAGCCCGTGAGTAGTAGCGCGCCCGCCAGTCCCGCGAAGACCAGTTCGGTGCGCTCGCCGAAGATCCCGCCGTGACCATGTTGATGGTCGGCGCCGTCTCTCTCGTGCGCGACGGCGGCTTCAACCGGGGTGGCACTCCTCGACGGCGCCACCTGCGCAGCGATGACGTCTACGAGCTCTTGGGCGGTCACCGTCGCCCGCTCGAACTCCAGCTCGATCGAATCGGGTGTCGCTACTGCGGCGATGACGCCAGGCATCGTCGAGAGCGTGTCGGCGAGCGCAGTTCGTATCGCCTCGTCGTCATGAGTGCCTGTAGTCAACCAGCGAAGGTGCCCGTACGTCGACGTGATCGTGTCGGCCGCCTGCAGAGCCCGCCGCTGCACTTCTGTTGCGGACGCAGCCTCGGCGTCGTAGTGCACACACAGGCGGGGTTTGGTCGTGTCGCCATCGATGACGTGGGCCTGTTCGATGATCCCGTCATCCACCAGGCCGCGCGTCAGGCGGTCAGCGCAGCGCTCGTCGCTACCGGGAAGCAGGTCTGTCAGGTCGAGTGCCAAGGTCCTATTCGTGGGCGTTCCGTCGGCGCCGGGGCGGCTCACCGTCTCGCCGTTGCGATCTGCCATACATGCAATAATACGCATGTATGCACATGACCCGTCAACCCTAGTTTGCGAACCCGCGCGTCGGCGGGATGCGTCACCACGCCGACGTCGACGACACGGATTCGAGCCGACAGATTCAATGGTGAGCGCGGCGCCGCCGAGAGACCCTCGCCGACGGCCCACCAAGGGAACCGCCGTGTGGCAGAACACCTGCGCGCCGCCAACGGCTCCGCGAGAACCCCGTGTAGACGGAGTGACCTACCCGAGAGTTGTTGCTCCGCAACCAATGTGTTGCGAAGACTCCCGCGCCTCACTCAAATCGCCGCGTTGGATATCGACGGCGCCATTGGGCTGCAACGCTGCCAGCGCACCCCGACTCATCGACTACACGAATATTGCTGCCGGCGTTGCAAGGCGCTGCCGGGACATCGACGAACGGACGGAGCTGTCTGCTTACCAACGGTGACCAGGGCCTGAGGACATATTCGACGGCCAGTACGCGACGTACTCACCCTGGGGGTCGTAGAAGTGACAGCACCCATCGGGACTGGTCCGCGCGGTCCACCCTCGACACACAGCCCACTGCACGAGAGCAGCGACGACCTCGCCGTTACCGGTGGCGCGTCGGGTTGATTTCACCCTGCCCCGCGGCTCGGTTCTGTATGCCATGCTCAGCCCTTGGGCCTGCCCAACGGCGAGGCCGCTTCCTCTCGTCTTGCGTGGCGGCAACGGAACCCTGAGGGGCTCCCCTCGCCGTCGGACTACCTACGTACCTCCATAGTAGATGCTGGCGGCTTCGTAATGGCTGAAATGCCTTGGAGTACGTGAACCCGCTCTGGAGAAACGACGGCAACCGAGACAGCCCCAACCGCCCCACGTCAGAGCGCCCCATGGTGCGCTCGTCTTGATGGTTATCGCGGGCCGTCGGGCTCGGAGGTCAGCCGTTCAGTTTTTTGAATCATCGGCCTGCACGACGATGCAGTGCTGAGGCTGCCGGCCCCGAGTGCGCGCATCACGACACGAGCTAGGGCCACCATCCCGTCAAAGCGCCAATCCTGCGCCCGAGTTCTGGCGCCATGGACCGCACGTACGTCGCCGACAAGTGATGAGAATCTCGGTAGATCAGGATGTTCCCTTCGGCGGCTCGGCAATAATCGTCTCGACACAGCGCATTACTCATGTCGATCATCCCCATCATCGGGAAACGTTTCGTGAGATCTGCAGCGGGATTGACGTCGTCGAGGACGAGTGCTCGTGGCATGCCACACGTCGTTGCGTCGCCACCGTCGGCCAGACAGTCGCTAGGGAAGAAAGGTTCGCCGTTGCGGACCAGCCACGGTGTATCGCGCATGCCAAGCACCTTCACCCCGCTTTCTGCGAACGCCTGCCAGATCGGCAGGTACACGTCTGGCATGACGTCACCGGGTTGCGCATCCCGTGGTCGTGTCACGGTGGTGAACACGAAATCTGGTCGGTCGGAGACGATCTCGCGCATGGCCGCTTGAACCCAATCGAAGCACTGCGGGTACAGCTCTCCCGACCCCGGAATACGGGGCGCTCGCTCTGCCGATAAGGGGCAGCCCATCTTGAGATAGGTCACGGCCTTGAAGCCGTACAGCCGGCCGAGCAGGTCCAGCGCGGTGATCCAGTGCTCGGCGTGCGAGCCGCCCGCCACCGCGATGGTGCGGGTCGCGGTTTTGGAACCAAAAGCGCACTCGCGCAGACTCGGGTCCGCGAAGTCGCTGATGCAGTTGTCGGTAGTGCTCTGCGGCAGGTCGTCCTTGGCCTCCAGTACCGTCGGCCGCATCGGCAGCTTCGGGACCTTGGCGTGGTCGATCAGCGCTCGTGCACCGGGGTAGTCGCGGGGCGACAGCCCGGCCAGCTCCTCGCCGTTGGCGCGCTGTACCGCGATGTGCTCGCGCCAGGTGACCGACGCCGCCGTCAGCGCCCCGCCCAACAGCGTCACCACCAAGCCCAGCACGATGGTGGGCCTGCGCAGGCGCGTGCCCAGCGGTACGGTGGCCTTCGCCTTTTTCGCCGAGCTGGTCGCACGCAGCCGCAGCGGGTCCTCAATGTAGCGGGTGGTCAGCCAGGCCAGCACCCCGGACACCAGCAGGACGCCCGCCCCCTCGGCCAGGTTGGCCTGTGTATGTCCGCTGTAGGCGAGCCAGAAGATCAGCAGCGGCCAGTGCCACAGGTACAGCGAGTAGGCCATCGCGCCGAGGGAGACGAACGGCTTGGTGGCCAGGAGGCGGTTCGGTAGGGGCATCCGGCCGTTGGTGCGGGCGAGGTGCGGGTCGGCGGCACGGTTGGCGGCGCTCAGAATGAGCAGGATGGTCGCCCCGACCGGGACCAGCGCCCACGGTCCGGGGAACTCCGCGACGCCGTCGATGAACGCGCCACAGGACAGGATCGCGGCCAGTGCGACCACCGAGACGACGGTCCGCAGCCACATCGGCCACCGAACGTGGTGCACCAGCGCGCCCGCCAGCGCCCCGAGCAGTAACTCCCAGGCCCGGGCGAAGCTGTTGTAGTAGGCGGTGGTCTGATCGGCCTGGTGCGCGACGATCGCGTACACGAATGAGGCGGTGGTGAGCGCCGACAGCAGGACGATCAGGAGGACCCGCAGGTGCCTGCCCAAGAGGAGGCCGCGCAGCAGGAAGGCCATGCCGAACACCAGCAGCAGGAACGCGATGTAGAACTGCCCCTGCACCGACATCGACCAAATGTGCTGCAGCGGGCTGACCGCCTCGCCCGCGCGCAGGTAGTTCGATGCCGTGCTCGACAGTTCCCAGTTCTGGTAGTAGCCGAGGCTCGCGAGGCTCTGATCGGCGAACGTCTCCCACCGGGTCTCGGGCTGGACGAGGATCGTCAACCCCGCGCAGGCCGTGAGGACCACCACCAGTGCGGGGAACAGGCGCCGGATCAGACGCCTGACCTCGGGCACGGGTGCCAGGGAGGCAGTCGACGTGAGGGCGGCGCGCAGCAGCCGGCCGCCGAAGAAGAAGCCGGACAGCGCGAGGAACACGTCGACGCCACCGCTGACCCGGCCGAACCACACGTGGAACACCGCGACCAGCGCGATCGCGATGCCGCGCAGGCCGTCGAGGTCGTTGCGGTAGAACCCGGACGTCCCGGTGCCCGTCGAGGCAGGGGCGGGGCACCCGGAATCGGTACGCGGCGCCGTCCGGGGCGGGGCGGAGGTCAGCATGGTCGTCGAGACGACACCGCGGGAGTCTTGAGTTCAGCCGCGGTCATGACGTAGCGAGACGAAACTGGTACGTCGGGTACGTGCGCACGCTTCGGCCTCGACGTCAGCCCACCCCGGCGTAGGAGTGCAACCCAGCAATCACCAGATTGATGAAAAATAGGTTGAAGACCATCGCCACGAAGCCGGCCACGTTGATCCATGCAGCCTTCCTGTCACGCCACCCCGCAGTGGACCGGGCATGCAAGTAGGCCGCGTAGGCAACCCACGCGATGAACGACACCGTCTCCTTGGGGTCCCAACCCCAAAAGCGTCCCCACGTTTCCTCAGCCCAGATCGCGCCGAAGATGACGCCGAATCCGAAGGTCGGGAACGCAAAGATCGTGGTGCGGTAGGCGATCCTGTCCAGAACCTGCGCATCGGGCAACCTGGACATGATGCCCGCGACGTACCCGTTCCTCCCGTCGGCCCGCTGCTCACCATGGATCGACGTCTTGACCAGGAACAGAATGCTCGCCACTCCGGCGACGAGGAACACACCGGAGCCGAGGCTCACCACCGACACATGAATAGGCAACCAATACGACTGCAACGCAGGCATCACGGGCGCGGCGTCGGCATACAGCCACTTGCCCGACACCGCGAGCAGAATCAGCACAGGGATCAGGACGAACACCCACAGCGCGCGAAACTGCGGGCGGCGCAACACGACTGCCGCGGCGACGAGACCGCACAAGCAGGTCAAGTTGATGAACTCGTACATGTTGCCCCAGGGGGCACGCGAGGTGGCCAGGCCGCGCAGCACGATGCACATCAGCAGTAAGACCGCACCCACGAAGACGACGGCTATTCCAGCACGCTCCATACGTTCTGCCCGCGATCGCCGTGACATCACGGCGACGACACCCGGGCTCGCGCTGTCGGGCGCAACCCCCACACGCGCCGCAGACGTCTCGCGTGTCCGACTCCAACCGATCGCGAAAGTCGCCGAAAGAAGCACCAATGCAAGCGTCAGCACGCCCACCGCTGATGCGTAGGCCCAGTCCGAATAGAGCGCCAGAGACTCCCTTGTGCCAACGACGTTCACGTCTGAGTTCTCACGCTGCCATTGAGGACTATCGGCGTAGCGTAGCTAGACCATAACCTCGCTCGTCTGCCTCCGCTCGCCTCGCCTCCCTGCGATCGTCTCGGCGAGTGCGATGTCAATTTACGCCATTCGATCCGGTGTGCGGTCGGCTGTCGCCACCCGTAAACGTTCACTTTGTGCCTAACCCGTCGCATGACGGAGGTTCGGGAGTGTCAAGGAGATATCCGAATCCATTGAGCCGCATATCCTTTCGCAGCGATGGGCTCGGTCGACTAGCTGATAGCCATCTCCTCAACGCGTCGGCTTGTTGCTCCGGGGCGGCATCCGCCACGCCCGCGTCGTCGAGAACGAAGTAACAGAGCGTTGCGTCGCCGTAACGCCCGTCGATCCTGCCCACGTTGACAGTTGCCTTCACGTCGGCCGCCATCACGCGAAGTTCGAGCAGCGACCACTCGGCGTGCGACCCTACATCTGGACGCTGCCGCAACCACTCATGGAACGCCATGTGCAGCTCGGACGGCAGTGGATAACCGCTGCGGGACAAGGCTGTGACCACCACCAGTATGACCGGGCTTGGCTCACCAACGTGTAGCGCCGTGAGCGCCGCCAAACGCTGCGCTTCCGAAAGGCAGGGTTCGGCGGCCTCCCACATCACCTCGGCCATCTCGAAATCTCCCGAATCATGTCGACCGCTTAGGCGATTCACCGACCCGCCGAGGCCTCAACAGCAGCCGCGTCTGCGTCGGGATGCTGGTGCCTCGACAGTGACCGCGCATCAGGCGCTTTCGCATTTCGGCATCATTGCGGAGCCGGTTTAGGTGCGCACTTGAGCGTCGTCGAGGCGCGTGACGTCGCCGTCTTCGGGGCCGCGGGCGCGCCCCACGTGGGCTTCGCGGCGCATCCGTTCCACCATGTGCGGGTAGTGCAGCTCGAACGCCGGACGCTCCGAACGGATCCGGGGCAGCTCGGTGAAGTTGTGCCGTGGCGGCGGGCAACTGGTCGCCCACTCCAGCGAGTTGCCGTACCCCCACGGATCGTCGACGGTGACGACCTCGCCGTAACGCCAGCTCTTGAAGATGTTCCACAGGAACGGCAGCGTCGAGGCACCGAGAATGAATGCACCGATGGTGGACACGATGTTGAGCGTGGTGAAGCCGTCGCTGGGCAGGTAGTCGGCGTAGCGGCGCGGCATGCCCTCGTTGCCCAGCCAGTGCTGCACCAGGAACGTCGTGTGGAAGCCGATGAACGTCAGCCAGAAGTGCAGCTTGCCCAGCCGCTCGTCGAGCAGTCGGCCCGTCATCTTCGGGAACCAGAAATAGATGCCCGCGTAGGTGGCGAACACGATGGTGCCGAACAGCACGTAGTGGAAGTGCGCGATGACGAAGTAGCTGTCGGTGACCTGGAAGTCGATCGGCGGGCTGGCCAGCAGCACACCTGAGAGCCCACCGAGCAGGAACGTGACGATGAACCCGACGGAGAACAGCATCGGTGTCTCGAACGTCAACTGGCCCTTCCACATCGTGCCGATCCAGTTGAAGAACTTGATGCCCGTCGGGACCGCGATCAGGAACGTCATGAACGAGAAGAACGGCAGCAGGACCGCACCGGTGGCGTACATGTGGTGGGCCCAGACCGCCACCGACAGCGCCGCGATGCCCAGCGTCGCGTAGATCAGCGTGGTGTAGCCGAAGATCGGCTTGCGGCTGAACACCGGGAAGATCTCGCTGACGATGCCGAAGAACGGCAACGCGATGATGTACACCTCGGGGTGGCCGAAGAACCAGAACAGGTGCTGCCACAGCAACACACCGCCGTTCGCCGGGTCGTACACGTGTGCGCCGAGGTGGCGGTCGGCGGCCAACGCGAACAGCGCCGCGGTCAGCAGCGGAAACGCCAGCAGCACCAGGATCGACGTCACCAGGATGTTCCAGGTGAAGATCGGCATCCGGAACATCGTCATGCCCGGCGCACGCATACACACCACGGTGGTGATCATGTTGACCGCGCCTAGAATCGTGCCCAGCCCGCCGACGATCAGGCCGAGAATCCAGAGGTCGGCGCCGGCGCCTGGTGAATTGATCGCACTAGACAAGGGTGTGTAGGCGGTCCAGCCGAAATCCGCGGCACCGCCCGGGGTGATGAAACCGGCGGTGGCGATCAGTGCACCGAACAGGAACAGCCAGAACGAGAATGCGTTCAGTCGCGGGAACGCGACATCGGGCGCGCCGATCTGCAGCGGCAGCACCAGGTTCGCGAAGCCGAACACGATCGGCGTCGCGTAGAACAGCAGCATCACCGTGCCGTGCATGGTGAACAGCTGGTTGTACTGCTCATTGGACAGGAACTGCAGCCCCGGCACCGCCAATTCGGTGCGGATGAACAGCGCCATCAACCCACCGATGAGGAAGAACGCGAAACACGCAACGCAATACATCATCCCGATCAACTTGTGATCGGTGGTCGTGATCAACCGGTAGATCAGGTTGCCTTTGGGGCCCATCCGGGCCGGAAAAGGACGGCGTGCCTCAAGTTCCCCGACCGATGGCGCATCGGCGACCATTAAAACCCTTCCGCCACGGGCTCGGACCGCGTTCCCACTATCTACTGACTAGATACGTAGGTTATCCTACTGCGTAGCTTAGTACTAACTTGCGTAGTTGAAAAATTCTGGATCCGTCAGTGAGCCACATCGCCCGGTGACGGGTGTCCTGCCGGGGCGGGTGCCGAGCACTCGCACCCGCTCCGGCTCAGCACTCTTGGGGCCACCCCCGGTGCGTCAGGCGTTGCCGGGTCTCGCGGCGGCGTGGTAGCTGTTTCGAGGTGGTCACCGAACGACGCCCGGCCCAGACGGTGGCCCTCACATTACGTTCTACTACGTACGTACCGAGTCGAAAGACCGTTCACGTTGTTGCGGGTTCGGTGATCAAACCGATTGTTTACCAAACTAATCCGCGAAACGCGATGTTGGGCTGGGCGTTCATCGACGGTCGACGGCTTGCCCAATCGCGGGCGTTCGGTTAGCGTCTCGCCAACCAGATAACGAATCGGTAACGGCAAAGGATCGTCTCGAATTGGTGCATCACCGGATCGCGCGACCAGATGCGGCGGCCGATCGTGGGGCCACCGACGTCACCGAGATCATCGCCTTCGGCGAGTTCGGCGCGTTGATGGATATGGCCAGTTGTCGCAGCGATCCGTTCGCCATCGACTTCGAGGTGTTGAGCGCACCTGAACTCGACGATCTCAACGATTTGGCTGATGAGTCGCCCCGGCTGCTGCTCGCACCGACAGGTTCGACGAACACAGCGCCGCCGACCGTGCCGATTCACGTCGGCGGGGCACATCTTCGGGAATGCCCACGGCCGTCTCGCCGGGCGCTTTCGGGTAGTAACGTCCGCGCCTCTGGCGGGGCGCATCGAAAGACCCCTGAGGCCGCCGGCGCGGCGCACAGCAGGCTGGTCATCACGGCCATCGCCGTCGGCGCGATCGCCGCCGCAGCGAACGCAGCCGACGACGCCACCGAGGCGCAGCAGCCGGTTTTGGTCGCCGACACTGCGGCGTCCCCGGCCGCCCTCCCCGGCCCCTCGGGGATGCAGATCGTCCCAGTGGCGAACAGCTTTGATGCCGGGATCCATCGACAGGAATTGGCCAACGGCACGGCCTACGCGCAGGAGCGGGCACAGCGCGAGGCGCGGCTTCGGCGCCCACAGTTCGCTTTTCCTTCCCGAGGCATCTTGACTTCGGGCTTTGGAGCCCGGTGGGGCACCCTGCACGCCGGACTCGACATCGCCAACGCCGTCGGCACTCCGATCTACGCCGCATCCGACGGCGAGGTCATAGCCTCCGGTCCGACACCGGGTTTCGGCATGTGGGTCAAGATTCGTGCCGCGGACGGCACGGTGACGCTCTACGGGCACATCGACACCACCAATGTGCAAACCGGCCAGCGGGTGATGGCCGGCGACCAGATCGCCACCATGGGCAACCGAGGCAACTCGACAGGACCGCATCTGCACTTCGAGGTGCATCTCAATGGAACTGACAAGATCGACCCGATGGCGTGGTTGGGGGAACGGGGCATCCCCAACGACTAGGGCCGCTGCCCGACCGGCGCCACAATGCGAGCACAGTCAGCTACTGACGTCCTCAGTACATGGCCGAGGCCGGCTGGCCGCTACGCGATCGCAGTCGGCGCAGTGCGTCCGACTCCAGCACCGGCACGCCGGTCGACACCGTAAGCTACCTACTGACCAATTCAGGAGGTTCGATCATGGCGCGGGTGCGTGGCTTCGGAGAACTCGAGGCGTCGATCATGGATCGCCTCTGGAATCGTGACCCCGACGCCGACACCACGGTCAGGGACATCTTCGACGAGTTGAACACCGAACGGCACATCGCGTACACCACAGTGATGTCGACGATGGACAACTTGCACGGCAAGGGTTGGCTGTCGCGTGAACGCGACGGCAAGGCGTATCGCTACCGGCCGACCCTGACTCGCGAGGAGCACAGTGCACGACTCATGCTGGAGGCACTGAGCGGCGGCGGTCGATCGGAGGCGGTTCTGAGTCATTTCGTGGCGCAAATAGACGCGGAGGAATCCGCTGACTTGCGTGCTGCGCTGCGGCGCCTGGCCCGCAAGTCGCGCCGATGACCGTCGCGGCGGCGTTGCTGCTCTACGTCGCGGCGGTCCTGGCGATCGGACCGAAGCTGCTGGTTCATATCACCGCCGACGGCGGGGCTCCGCGCCTGGCGATAGCCGCGTGGATCACCGCTGTCGTGACGGTGCTCGGCTGCTCGGTTGCCGCCGTCGCGCTGCTGCTCGTCGAGGCCGCTGGGCATTGGGACAGCCCCGACGCGCTGCTCGTCACGTGCCTGGAACGTCTCGGCGCGATTCTCGTGGGCCACGCCGGGTGGCCGGCCCGAATCGTCGCGACCGTCGCAGTGGCCATTGCAGTCGGCAGTCTGATCGCCGTCGTCTGTCGAATCGGCCGCGCTCTGGGCCGCATGCGCACCCACACCTTCGCGCACGCCGACGCCGTGCGCCTGGTGGGCAGGTCGTACGGCAGCGACGTTGTGGTCATCGAGGCATCCGAGCCTGCGGCGTATTGCGTGGCGGGGCGCCCACCGGCGATCGTGGTGACGACCGCGGCTATGGCCGCGCTCGATGAAAACCAATTGGCGGCCGTCGTCGCCCACGAGCGTGCTCACCTCGACGGGCGGCACGCCTACATCGTCGCCGCGGCGCGCGGCCTGACCACCGCGCTGCCCACATGCGGGCTCTTCGCGAGCGCTGCCAGCCACATCAGTTCTCTGTTGGAGATGTGCGCCGACGATGCGGCCGCTCGTCACCACGGCCGTCAGCCGCTGCTCGCGGGCTTGTTAACCCTCTCGGGCGCCACCACCCCGGCTCACGGTCTGGCCGCCGCCGGTATCGCGGTGCTCGCCCGTGCAGAGCGGTTATCGAAGCCACCACGACGCTTCGCCCGCATCCAGACCCAAGTCACGCTCAGCGGCGCAGTAGCGGCGATGGCCGCCACACCCTTGGCGATCGTCACTCTGTCGCTATCGGGCGTACTGATCTGCTTCGCGTGAGCGGCTCACCGAGCTCAACGACTTCCCGACATTCTTGGCCCATCCCAAATACAGTGCTGCACGGCACCATTGCGCCGGAAATGCGGCTACGGCAGGGTCGTGGTGCTTCCGCGGCTGGCTAGAAATGCGGGAGGCCGGCCAGGCCCGCGAGGTGAGCGGCCGCCGGGTCGGCCACCAGCAAGGCCAACACCGCCAACCCCAGGGCCAGCAGTAGCGCCGTCACGATACATCGGCGAGCCAGTCGACCCCTCAGCGGCTCGCGGCGCTCCTGGTTCCAACTCGCCCGCGGTCCGTGGCAGGACACGGCCAGTGCGCTCTTCACGCCACCAATCTACTATGTCAATACGTATGTGACCATCCGTTCACGGTCACCCGATACGAGGTGCGGCGATGGTTCACGAACACGGTGCAGGCGGGCCTCCCAGCCCGCGCCTACGGGAACGATCGTCGCCTTCCCGGAGATGCGGCGACGCTGAGATAGGCTGCGTGCGCGCCGATCTCACTACCGCCACCGGCCGCCGGGTTCGCGGAGTATGTGCGGTACTCGGAGTTGTAATCACGATTCCCCTCGCGGGATGCGGCGATGCCGAAGGTGGTTCGTCGCCGGGTCTATCCAGCGGCGCGGTTGCCATCACCGAACAGGCGCACACTCGGTTCGACGTGTTGTTCGCCCGCGACATCATCGATCACAGCGCTCAAGCTGTTGCACTGAGCAACCAGACCATCGGCAAACAGGGTGTCCCAACCGAAATCAGCGACATCGCCAGACGAATCAGCGCGAACAGCACCACCCATGTCAATGAGCTGCAGGCGCTTCTGCTGGATTGGGGATTCGCCCCCATGACCGTCGGGTCCCGTCCTCCGGCAGCCGCACCCAGCGTCGCCGTTGGGCCGGGTGAACATCCCCTCGCGGTCGATGCCGACGTCGGTCGCTTGACCAACGCGACCGGGGTGGGTGCGGCGGGCGTGTATCTCGAACTGATGATCAGGCAGCACCGTTTCACCATCTCGGTCGCGCGTGATGAACTTCAGTCAGGGTCGAATCCTGGGGCGATCGCGATCGCCCGGTCGCTCATCGAAAGCCAGCAATTCGAGATTTCCGTCATGGAGACCCTGCAGCGCTGACGAGTGTCGCTGCGACAACCTCGGTCATGGCGCCGGGATGATGGCTGGCGCGTTGTCACCACGGCGTCAGTCGTGCTCGTTGGCGGTGCTCGGCAAGTCAGTAGGTGGTCGCCGCTGTTGGTGCAGTCCGCGCAGAAACGCGTTGTAGGCAGCCAGTTCCGCGTCGTCGCGTTCGACGTCGGCCTCCCTTTTCTTCGACTCCGACTCCTCGTCACGGCGCCACCGGATGGCGAAGATCACTGTAGTCAGCAGCGCGACGGGCTCGCCGTAGGACCACGCCAAGGCGCCGGCGACCCCCTGGTCGGCGACGGGGTCGACGTTCCAGTCCGGCGGAGGTTGGGAGAAGGTCTCGGTGAGCGTCCGCGGTGCCATCATCAAGATGACGCCGATGAAGACGTGCAACGGCATTTCGACGAAGATGTCGAAGAAGCGGCCCAGGTTGCTCTGCCGGACCGGCAAGGGACCGGTCGACAGGATCGGCAGGATGAACAATAGGCCGCTGGCGAGGAAGAACACCTGCAGTGTGACGTGTCCGGCCACGCTGGCCGCCGCCGCGTCGAAGAGATCGGAAAGGTACAGGCCGTAGTAGCTCAACAGGAACACCGGAATGGTGAAGCCGGGGTGCAGCACGATCCTGCTCGCCCGGCAGCGCAGTCCGCCCAGCGCGGAGATCATGACGTAGCGTCCGAGTCCACGATGGGGCGTGGACCTGAGTAGCAGCCGGCCGGGCGCACCCAGCACGAGCAGCGGCGGAACAAGAATCGACAGCGTGAGATGCTGGAACATGAAGGCACTGAACAGTCGGTAGCCGTAGCCGTCGATGGCCAGGCCCGTCACCGCCGCCAAGGCGATACAGCCGGCCAGGAAGCTCGCCGTGCGCGTCCAGGCCCACTGGCGGCCACGGGATCTGACGACTCGAACGGCGAGCAGGTACCACACCGCCAAAACAATTGCCAATACCGGCAGTATCGGAACCGGTGGCGGTAACCAACCGAGCATCGCCCATAGCGACGGCGGTGAGGTGGGGAGCACCACCTGACCGATCACGGGGCAGCCCACCATCGCGTCGCAGCGTTGCGCCCGAGTGTCGGCCGCGCCCCGCGGCGACGTGCAGCCGGGGCGGGGTCGCCATTCATCGCGGGGGGCCTCAGCCGGTTGCGGTCTCGGCGGCAAGGCGACGGACCACCGGTTCGAGATCCTCGGCGAGCAGCGCCCGCAGGAACACCGCGGCGACGCGATGCGACCGGTCCAAGACGATGGTGGACGGGATAACGGTGGTGGGATACCTCGCGCCCAAGGCGATCATCGTGCGCATCGGTGGGTCGTAGATCGACGGGAAGGTGACGTTGCGATCGACGATGAAGTCAACCGCAGCTTGGCGATTGTTATCGCGAACGTCGATGCCCAGGAAGGCGACTCCCTCATTCCGGGTCGCGTCGTACACCCTTTGCAATTCCGGCATCTCGGTGCGACAGGGGCCGCACCACTGACCCCACACGTTGATCACCACCACCTGCTCGGCGAAGTCATCAAGTGACAACGTGCGGTTGGGGTCCATCAGGTCGGGTCCGCGTATCGGCCCCGGGCGACCACGACTCTGCGGCGGATCGTAGAAGATGTCGACCTGCCCGCCCGGCGATATGAACTCGAACGTGCCACCCTGCGCGACGGCGTCATCTCCGCTGGAGCACCCAGACACCGCGGCGCCGAACAGTACCGCGCTCAGACCCGCGGCGATGCCACGCCGTATCACCAGTAACCAACGTGTCGGGGGTCGCCGCCGTCGCCAACGCTCAATGCCCATGTCCAGCCTCGCCGGCGACGTTCGGGGCGCATCGGTGAGTCGAAGAGTCATTTCAAGTGCCACTTACCCGGAGCTTTCTGCGGTACGGAACGCCGGCTTGAAGACGCGCGACGTATTGCGTGACCTGTGGCATCGACCCGACGACCTCCTTGACTGGACGTTCGGCGCCGGCGCCGCGGCTGCTCGGGCGAGCAACGGCGGCGGCCCTGCAGCCAGAGAGCCGGGTCCGCACGGCACGTTCTACGTAGATACTACGTAGAATGTAGCGCAACGACGTAACCGCGGAAACGGGACGACATCGATGAGGCGCCACTCGCCGTGCAGTTCACGGGCCCCGGCTGAGGTGATGGCGTACGGGTTTGCCCGCTCTCAACATGGCGGCGGCGATCGCGATCAATCCCGCGACGGCGCCCGCCAGGATCCACAGCGCCGGGTTCGCGACTTCGGGTTGTTGGCCGGTGTGCGTGTCGTCGTAGGAGTGTTTGGTGGGCGTCGGGCCGGCGGGGCGTGGTGGGGCTGTCGAGGTGGCCTGCGCAGACGTCGGCCCGGCGGCGACAGTCGAGGCGACGGTCGAGGCGAGTCCCACGACGGTAGCCACGACTGCGACGACAATGGCCGCCTGCGCGAGCCACCTTCCGGCCTGCGGGGGTCGTCGACACCACCTGCGCGGCGTGCCCCCGTTCATCTCACGAAGTAGATAGTGGCAAAGAGCGCGATCCACACGATATCGACGAAGTGCCAGTAATAGGACACCACGATGGCGGCCGTCGCTTGGGCAGGGGTGAACTTACTCATGCGCGTGCGGATGAGCAGCAGGATGAAGGCGACGAGACCGCCGATCACGTGCAACCCGTGGAAACCCGTGGTGAGGTAGAAGACCGACCCGTACGCGCTGCCGGCGATCGTGGTTCCCTCACGCACCAGGCTGAGGTACTCGTATCCCTGGCCGAGCACGAAGAACAATCCCATGACGAAGGTGACGACGTACCACCGGCGCAGGCCGAACACGTCGCCGCGTTCGGCGGCGAAGACACCCATCTGGCAAGTGAACGACGACGCGATGAGGACCAAGGTCACCGGCACCGCGAGCGCGAGGTTCAGCTCGGTGGGCGGCGGCGGCCACTCGTCGGCCTGGGCACGAGCGGTGAAGTACATCGCGAACAGACCGGCGAAGAACATCAACTCACTGGACAACCACACGATTGTCCCCACGGCGACCATGTTGGGCCGATTCAGGGAATGAACCCGTGCCGTGATGGCGGTGCCACTTGTCATGTCGTCCCTCGTCAAGCCAAGTCCGCAGACGGTCTACTGAGTCGCTACCTACTATCTCACATAGTAGTTGCACGATAGTTTCGGCGTTGGGTGCCGTGGTGCGATTCGACCGGAACATTCAGCGGGAGTGCGTTTTTGAGCCGCGCCTGGTGCGACGGAGCACGCGCGAGGGGCGCGTAAGGCCGATGAGCATCGCCGTGGGCGTGGACATTGACCGCGGTTACTCGTAATCTTTCCGTGACCTACGTAGCTAGACCATAGATGTCCCTGCGGTGTAAGGACTGTGTTTTGAGGATGAACCGCCCTGCCGCGGTATGCCGATCTGCGGGTGCTCTCGTCGTGGCGATCGTGCTGGCACTGACTCTCGGCAACTCGGCGGGCATTGGGTGGGCCGACCCGGCTGCCGACGCCTTGGCTCGATTGACGGAGCTCTCTCGAGAGGCCGAGCAGACCACGGAAGCGGTGTATTCAGCCGAGCTGGACCTCGAGGCGAAACTCGCGGCGCAGCGCAGGGCCGAGGATCGTCAACGCGCCGAACTCGAGGCGATGACCGCGGCGCGAGCCGACCTCGGCGAGTATCAGGCAGCTGTGAACCAGGTGGCGGCCGCGTCGTACATGGGTGGTTCGACCAGCACGATCAGCGCGGCGCTGACCGCGGAGTCTCCGCAACGCCTGCTCGACGAACTCTCGTCGAGCAGGGTGATGGCCACTCAGATGTCGGACCGCATCAAGGCCTTTCGCGCCGCGTCGACCCGTGCCGACGACGCAGCGCGCGCCGCGCAGTCGTCGGCGCTGGCAGCTCGTACTGCCGCGGAGCAGGCGTCAGCGGTCCGCGCAAGCCTGCAATCGAAGCAGAGTCGGCTGCGAACACAGATCGCCGAAGTAGAGGCGCTATATCGCGCACTGACTCCCGATCAACGCGCAGCGCTTGCCGATCCTGGGCCGGTGCCGCCCGCGCCGCCGGTCCCGCCAGCGGCCAACCCGGCCATCATGGCGATGCCCGAGGCGATACCGCCGGTGGGGCCCGGTCCGTCCAGCTCACCCGAGGGGGCCGCGGTCGTGCAGGCGGCGTTGACCCGTGTGGGTGCGCCCTATTCGTGGGGTGCGACAGGACCAGACGCCTTCGACTGCTCGGGGCTCATCAAGTGGGCCTTTCTGCAGAACGGCAAATCGCTCCCGCGGTCGAGTCAGGCGCTCGCGGCGGGCGGACAACCCGTGGCGACGACCGAGGTACAGCCCGGCGACATAGTGACCTTCTACTCGGACGCCTCACACGCGGGTATCTACATCGGCGATGGGAACATGGTGCACGCCTCGACGTACGGCACTCCGGTGAAGGTGGCGCCGATCTCGTCGGCGCCGATCTACAACGTGCGCCGCTACTAGCCAGCTACCGTAGCGTTGCCCGCTTTCCACGGTTTGCAGGGAATGTTCCAGTCGCCGAGTCCGTCGGTACCGGACAGGGTGGCGTGTTGGCGCGGCGGACGCGAAGCTCAAGGAGGACTGTGAGACTGGCCACGCGCGCCGTCATGACCACACTCATGGCGCTGGCCTTCTGGCTGTCCGGAGTCGGGGTTGCTGCCGCGCACACCTCACTCGTTGGTTCTGACCCGGCCAAGGACGCGAGCGTAGCGTCCCCATTGACCGCCGTCGTGCTGAACTTCTCCGAGGAGATCAATCCAGCGTTCGCTGACGTCGCCGTCACCAGCGCCGATGGTCGTAACTGGGTGTCGGGCTCGGCAAGCGTCGAAGGGCCGCGCCTCACGCTCGCCGTCGGGCCCGAACGACTCACAAACGGCCTATACACCGTCAGCTACCGCGTGGTCTCAGCAGATGGCCACCCCGTCTCCGGGTCATACACCTTCACCATCGCCGGCGTCCCCGAACAGCCTTCACCCACAACCGCGCCAGCCCGTGCAGCACCCAGCACCGCTGAGCCCTCTCCCCCGGCGCCCGCGGCGAAAGCAGGTTCAGACACCAAGGCGTCTGTACTCACAGCAGCCGGCGCCGGTCTGGCGCTCGGAGGTCTGATCGCGTTCTGGCAAAGTAGGCGACACCGCCGGAAGAACGCAGCAGAACACCCCGGATCTGAACCTGGGTCCTCACTTAGAGGGCAAGACACATCGCCTCCGTCCGATCGGAGAGACTGACCTCGTAAAGTCGAGCTGGACAACGACCGCGGGCAGATCGTCGACAATCTCGACAAAAGAGGCGCCGGCCACTACGTGTCCCACCAAGCCGATCCCCGTGGCCGGCGACTGGAATAGCCGGCTGCGTGTGCACGACGGTGAAACCTCACCGCCGTACTCATCTATCTGGCGGGCGACCCCGGAATCGGCGCCCAGGAAATCCTCGCCGAGGCGGAGTTCACTCGCCCAATCCTCGCTGAGATCACCATCCTCCAACGCGAGCGCAGCCCCGACATCCCGCAGTCGCTCTGGCTTATCGGTTGCCTGATCGTCCTGGCCTGCACGGTAGCGTGATCTCGCCGGAATCACCTGGGGCGGTGGCCGCATAAACACCCGCCCAGGAGAAGCCAACAGACCCGTGAACCGTCGGCACGAACCTGACACCGCGCCAGTGATGTCCTGATACGGGTACGCGCAATCAAGAAACGAGGCGCCCCAGACGATCCGGGCGCTGACCGCTGCCCTTGCTCGACAGGTTATGCGACAAGCAGGTCTGGACCCGGCAGGCTACCGTGGCTTCAGTGAATGCCCCCGACGCCCTAACGGACGACCAGCGGCGGCCGCTGCAGATCGAGATCGTCGTTGTGTTGATGGTGACGTTCGCTCTGAGCGCCTATACCGCGATCCTGGATCTGATCGACGCGGTGTTGCTTGGCCTGGCGGGGCAGACCGTAGCGCTCAACCCGCGCCGCTCCTCGTTCGACCTCATCGATCTCGGCCTTAATCTTGCGACCGTGTTCCAATTGGTCGCTTGGGGCTTTCTCGCGGTATACCTATTGTGGCGCAGTGGATTTGGCCCGGGAGCAATCGGGTTGGGCCGACCACGGTACCGGCTCGACCTGCTCGGTGGCATCGGGCTCGCGGCCCTCATCGGGCTGCCCGGCCTGGCGCTGTACGTCACCGCCCGCGCATTGGGTCTGAGCGCATCGGTAGTGCCCTCGGAACTGAACGACACGTGGTGGCGCATCCCCATCCTCATTTTGGTGTCGTTCGCCAACGCCTGGGCCGAAGAGATCATCGTGGTGGGTTTTCTGCTCACCCGGCTGCACCAACTGCGGGTCCGCCCGGTCACCGCGCTGGTGCTGTCAAGCCTTTTACGCGGCACCTACCACCTGTATCAAGGCTTCAGCGCCGGGCTGGGCAACGTCGTGATGGGTCTTGTATTCGGCTACACGTGGCAGCGCACCGGTCGGCTGTGGCCACTGATCATCGCCCACGGGGTCATCAACACGGTGGCCTACGTCGGCTATGCCCTGGTCGCGGATCGACTGAACTGGCTGTACTAAGTTCACCTGCAACACCCTCCTGGGACCCCAGCCCAGACCGACCACCGGCAGCGCGGGCCTCGGGCCCCGGCCCAGGGCTGGCAATCACCAAACGCCATGGTGAAACCCCACGGCAGATCCTTCACCGCCGGCAGTGATGAAGGGCACCGGCGAGGCCTCCACCGTCACGCTGCCGCGGTCTAGACGGGCCGAGGTCGCCATTAATACCGATCCGAGCCGACGGGCTCATTGCCTACGTAGCCGTTGCCGCTCAATAACATTGGCGTCCTGATGCGGACACGAGCTCGAAGGACCGCGTCGGCTCAGAGGACTGCAGGAAGGCCTTGCATGGTCGTGATCTCCCGCTGCGTAGCCCCGATCGATCGCGCCAGCGCGATCGCGCGGGACTAGACATCACACCGTCGAGCTGCGGGCTCTAGTACTCAAGAATCGTGGGTTACCCGCTTGAGGTCGAGCGGTCGATGGGCTCTGCCACCGCTCTGACGTCTGCGCCAACGTCGCGCAAGGTGAACCCAAGGCTCAAACCCCGTGGCACAATGGCGTCGACAAGTAGCTTGAGGGAGTCCAGTGTCGCTGGTGCGTGTCCGGACTGTCGCTGTTGTGGGCGCGACCGCGGTGCTGATGACGTCCAGCTGTTCGTGCCAGATCGGCACTTCGATGCCCGAAGGCATTCCACCGCCCGCGGGCGCGCCGGTGCCCTACATTGACTATCCTGCCCGCGGCAGACCCGCCGACCAGTTGCGTATCTGGGCTGCACAACGGGCTCCGGCGCTCAATATGCCAACCACCGCGTTGGAGGCATATGCCTATGCGGCCAGGGTCGCGCACGTCGAGAACCCCGACTGCCAGCTGGCCTGGACGACGCTGGCGGGGATCGGCATGGTCGAGAGCCGCAACGGCACCTTTCGCGGCGCCACCATCGCCCCGAACGGGGATGTCACTCCTCCGATTCGTGGTGTGCGCCTTGATGGCTCGAACGGCAATATGCGCATCATCGACAGCGGCGGCGGTACGCCCCCCGGTGAGCCCGGATTCGCTCAGGCAATGGGGCCTATGCAGTTCATCCCGGAGACCTGGCGGCTGTATGGGGTCGACGCCAACAACGACGGCATCGTCAGTCCCGACAATGTCGACGATGCTGCGCTGTCGGCCGCCGGCTATCTGTGCAATCGCGGTGGCGACCTGGCGACGCCAAAGGGGTGGATGAAAGCGCTGTGGGCTTACAACCAGTCCGATCCGTACTCCCGCAGCGTGCGAGACTGGGCTACAGCCTATGCCGCCGGCCACTCTCTGTAGCAGCCCGAGGGCGCCGAATCGATGCGCTCGCGCGCATTCTCGACGCATAGATGTATGGCGGCGACGGGTCGCGCATAGGATCGGAGTGCCATCTGATGAGGCATTCGTACGATCCAGTCGGTGGACTGAACCGCTAGTTTGACCCACTCTGCCGACGTTTCCTTGTTATGCCGAAACCGAAAGGGACTAACGAGATGGAGAAGCAGATCATCTGGCGCGGCCTGTTGGCTGGCGCCGCCGCAGGGGTACTGGCATTCGGGTTCGCGCGGATATTCGCTGCGCCCCAGACCGCACGCGCAATCGAGTACGAAGATGGCGTGCGAGCCGCCCGGGAGGCAATGGATTCGCCGGGGGGACACGCCGGCCACGGCGAGAATGTCGACCTGTTTACCCGCACAGTGCAGATGAACATCGGCATGGGACTCGGCCTACTCGCGTTCAGCGTCGCCATTGGCGCCTTGTTCGCGGTGGTGTTCGCCGTAGCCTATGGTCGTGTCGGCGATGTGTCGGCACGACTGCTGTCGCTCTACATCGCGGGCGGCATGCTGTTGAGCTTGTACGTCGTACCCAACCTAAAATATCCCGCCAACCCGCCAGCGTTGAGTCTCGACCAGACCGTCCGTGAGCGCACGCTGCTGTATGTGTTGATGGTGGTGCTGTCGGGGGCGCTCCTGATCGGCGCGGTGGTACTGGCTCGCCGATGGGTGGCCAAGTTGGGTGCCTTTAATGGGGCGTTGGCCGCCGCCGGCGCCTATGCAACGACGATGGCAATCGTCATGTTCGCGCTGCCAACCATCAACGAAACACCGGCACCGCTGCGCGACGCTACAGGCGCGATCGTCTATGAGGGCTTTCCCGCCGATGTCCTCTACTATTTCCGGCTTTACGCGCTCGGCACCCAGGTTGTCATTTATACGACGATCGGCCTCGTGCTCGGCGCGATGATGTCGCGGCTAGTCGCGGAGCGCCAAAAAACGAGCAGCGAACTGTGACGCCCGATACCCCGCCTCGGTGGGCATCCAGCCCTATCCCCTGAGCCAGTTTCGTCAGGTATACAGGTATCTTCTGGTGACCGCGTGTAACGAGCCGGGTCATATGGGTTATGCAAGCGTCCGTCGCTGCCGCGCGGGTTTTGCCGCCGGGAGGCCAGGTCGGCGTAGATCATTCCACGGCCACGGTTCGCTACGCCAAACCGGATTGCGCCGACTCTTGTTACTTCTCAACATGATTCGAAGCCCGCTGACTCGGTTGCTGCCCGGCTTGACGTCGGCAGCAAAAGATCCTCTGCGTGGCATCGCGTCGACATCAGTGCTCCGCCTTCGCCCGTCGATGTCTGCTGCACTCCTTCCCTCTCGCCGCGGCTCGCCGCTACCGCTGGCACTGGTACACCCCCCTTCTCAGTTGTTGTCCGCAGACACTGGCGACGTGCTGCCAGGATTGAGACTGTGACCGGCACCCCTCCTGTACCCGAAGATCATCCGTCATCTCAACCGCTGCCCGGAGTTGGAGCCGGCACCGCCGCGATCCTTGTGTTCACCTCTTCGGCGGCGGTGCTGGTGGTGGAAATCACCGCGCTGCGGTTGCTTGCGCCGTACCTCGGGCTGACCCTGGAGACCAGCACCCTGGTCATCGGAATCGCCTTGGCCGCAATTGCCCTTGGGTCCTGGGCGGGCGGCCGGCTTGCCGACCGCGATGATCCGCGCCGCTGGCTGGGAACATCGCTGGGGGTATCAGGTGTAGTCGTGGCGTTCACGCCTTCCGCCGTCCGCGCGGCGGCCGAATGGGCACCTGCGACGCTGTTGATAGTCGCGACGCTCACGATTCTGGCACCCGGAGCGCTGCTATCGGCGGTGACACCGATGGTGACCAAGCTGCGCCTGATCAAGCTCGCCCAGACCGGCACCATTGTCGGTCAGCTGTCTGGCGTAGGCACCATGGGTGCCATCGCCGGCACCGTGCTTACCGGATTTGTCTTCGTATCGCGGATGCCAGTCAGCGTGATACTCATCGGCCTCGGATCGATACTGGTACTCGGCGGCATCGTTGTGGAGTCGCGCATGCGCCGACGGAACACCTTAAGCGCCATCGTAATAACGCTTGCAACCGTCGGCGCGGGCCTCGCTGGCTATGTCGCACCCGGCGGCTGCGACGTGGAAACCAAATACCATTGCGCCCGCGTCATCGCCGACCCGGAGCGAGACAGCGGCCGAACCCTCATGCTCGATGGCGCGCGCCACTCGTACATAGACCTCCAAGATCCGGCTCTCCTGCAATTCATCTACGTGCGCGCCTTTGCTTCCGTCGTCGACGCATCCTTCCCCTCCAAGAAGGCTTTGGAGGCGTACCACCTTGGTGGGGGCGGCCTCACCTTCCCGCGGTACCTTGCTGCGACGCGGCCAGGAAGCCACAACGTGGTGTCCGAAATCGACGGTGGCGTGGTGCGCATAGACCGAGACGAACTCGGATCGGCTTCCGAGGCTGGCATTGAGGTACGCGTCGAGGACGGTAGACTGGGCCTTGCGCGGCTCGATGACGACAGCCGTGATCTGATCGTCGGCGACGCCTTTGGCGGCGTGAGCGTGCCGTGGCATCTGACGACTGTGGAGTCGCTGACAGACATACGTCGAGTCCTCAAAAAGGACGGTGTGTACGTTGCTAATCTCATCGATTACGGCGAGCTGGCGTTCGCGCGTGCCGAAGTCTCAACACTCACAAAGGTTTTCGACTACGTCATAGTCGCCGGCGAGGCCGGCGACGTCGGCGTCGATACCGCGGCGACACCCGATGGTGGCAACCTGGTCGTGCTCGCTTCCGATCGACCAGTTGACCCGGGCGCGCTTCAGCGCGTTCTGAACACCCGCAAGACCGGGTGGACGATCACTGCCGGCGAAGATCTCCGCAAGTGGATCGGCGACGCGCGAGTTCTGACAGACGACTACGCTCCCGTCGATCAGCTTCTCGATCCCTACCGTCGACAGAGCGGCGAGTGACTTGTCATGCTCGGCCTCGATCGAACACTGATCAGGGACGCAAAGCGCTGCCATTTACCCATTCGTCCCAGGGCACAGACCAATCTCCGTTCTGCCACTGTTCCAGCGGTGCGCCGCCGGTATTGCGGACCTCGACAACATCGCCCGGATTTGCGAACTCGTAATACCACTCGGCGTTTTCCGCGCTCAGATTTAAACAGCCCGCCGACACGTTGGTGTTTCCCTGCGCCGACACCGTCGCTTCGCGCTCATGGAGGTAGATGCCGTCGGGACTGATCCGCACCGCGTGCGGGACGCTGATCTTGTACCCCGACGCCGAATCGACGGGCAATCCGTAGGTCGAGGAGTCCATCAAGACGGGATTCTGTTTCTCCATCACCGTATAAACGCCAGGCTGGGTCCAAAAGGCGATTGTCTTGCCTCCGACAGTCTGCGTCCCGCCCCGGCCCATCGATGTCGGCATCGTGCGGACCAAACGGCCGTTTTCGTACACACTGACCTGTTTGGTCGTGTCATCGGCGACGGCGACACGAGACGGTCCGATCCGGAAACTGACCTGCTTGTCCTGTTCTCCGAATAATCCACCACCCAGATCAGTGCCGTAGAGATCGGCTTTGACCGTTACCTCAGTACCGGAACGAAAATATTCACGGGGCCGCCAGTGCGCCTTGCGATCGTTGACCCACATCCAGGAACCGGCTACGTGGGGCGACGTTTTGACCTGGAGGCGCGATTCGGCCGCAGCTCGGTCCGGGATGTCGGCCTCGAAGGTTGCCACGATCACGGTTCCGACACCGTAGACGGCGCCCTCCGACAGCGACGCTCCGTTAGTCATGCCCAGCCTGACCCCGACCTGGGATTGCGGCGCGACGGTAGAAAACTCCGAAACGGACGTGACGGTGCGGGCGTCAGCGCCCCGGCCCGTGGCGCTGAGCTTGTAGGACCGTCCGTATCCGAGTGGCTCGGCGGGCTCCCAGGCGCGTCCGCCCCCTACCATTCGACCGGCAACGACCCTGCCCTGTTCGTTCTGCATACGCACATCGGTCAGGGTCCCGACAGTCGCGGTCACCTTCACTGCTCCGACAGGGACCACATCGCTTGCGCCTGTGCGGGGGAGGATTTCGATTACGGGAGGCTTGGGTGCGGCCTGCGGCGTCTGCTCAACCTCTACAGCACCGGGCGCAGTCACGGTATTCGACAGCCGAGATTTGAGCGCACTCGTCTGCGATGCCGTCACGAGTACCGCGACAGCCGAGAACACGCTCAGCGCCGCTACCTGTCGGCGTCCAGTCAACACTTTCCTCACCACAATCCGTCGGGTCGCACTCCTGGGTATTACGTACCCACATAGTAGTTGGTGGGCCGACCAGCTGCCGATCCGGCGGGGCGACATAGCAGAAGGGCGGGCGCCCAGATTCAAAGCGACTGACTACCGGTGTTGGTGACATGCGGATTACGTACGTAGGCGGCGACCTACCGCAAATTACGCTCAACCTCTGGCTTAGACGCCAGTGGGACGGCGGCTTCGGCAGCTCGCTCGAAGCAACATTGTGGCGGAATCCCCCGACAAGATTCCGCCACGGTGCTTCGTCGGGATCGGTCCCACCTCACCTGACGAGTCCACATGAGGGGGACCCGTTTGGTGGTCCAGTCGCTATGCGACTTGGGGTTGGTGGGTCGTGGTCCACTGTAGAGCGAACTCCGCTGGGGTAAGTTCGCCGTGGGCGGAGTGGGGTCGGTTGGCGTTGTAATCGCAGCGCCAGTCCTCGATGATCACCCGGGCCTCCAGAAGCGAGTCGAAGCGCCACGAGTTGAGCAGTTCATCACGCAGGCGGCCGTTGAAGGATTCGATCCAGGCGTTCTGCCACTCTTAACCGGCTAATCCGGGTGACTCGGATGGGGGGAACTGCCCATTTCCTCCAGTTTTGCGCCCGGATCGAGCCAGATGCGATATGCACATCTCATGAC
>NZ_HG964455.1:524556-525600 GCF_000612725.1 Mycolicibacterium austroafricanum | reverse complement strand
ACTTCGTCTACGACGCGATCCTCAACCGCAAGGACCGCGAACTGCTCGATGAGACGAAGATGCCGGCCGCGATGAGCTACGAGCAGGTCCGCGACGCGGTCAAGGCCGGTGCGGTGCTGGTGGATGGGCGCAACCCCGAGGAGTTCGCGTTGGGGCATCTGCGCGGTGCGGTCAATATCGGGTTGGAGGGCCGGTATGCCGAGTTCGCCGGGTCGGTGGTGCCCACCGATGTCGACATCGTGTTGTTCACCGAACCGGGCCAGGAGCTCGAAGGTAAGACCCGGCTGGCGCGGATCGGGTTCGACCGGGTGATCGGTTATCTGGAGCGCCCGTTCGAGGCGATGCTCGATCACCAGGATGAGGTGCAGGTGGCGTCGCGGTTGACGGCCAAGGCCTTCGATGCGCGTGCCGCCGAGTTGGCGGATCTGCAGATCGTGGATGTGCGTAATCCGGGGGAGGTGGCTGCCGGGATGATCCCGGACGCGGTCTCGATCCCGGTGGGTCAGCTGCCGGCCCGGTTGGGTGAGCTGGACCCAGCGAAGCCGACGGTCGTGTACTGCGCCGGCGGGTACCGGTCCTCGGTGGCCGCGAGCCTGTTGCGGGCCCACGGTTTCGCTGATGTCAGCGACATCCTGGGCGGCTACGGCGCCTGGGACGAAGCCCACCAAAACGCCTGAAACGGCACGAGAAACACCTGACCGCCTGAACGCCTGACCGGCACGAGACACGAGAGAAGCAGAACAATCATGACCACGGGTAAGCACAAGATTCTGATCGTGGGCGGCGGGACGGCCGGTATCTCGGTCGCGGCGCGGCTGCTGCGTAAGGGGCACACCGATGTCGCGGTGATCGAACCGTCCGACGTGCACTATTACCAGCCGTTGTGGACGCTGGTCGGGGGCGGTCAGGCCAAGGCCTCGACCACCGCCCGGGCTGAGGCGTCGGTGATGCCCAAAGGGGCGACCTGGATCAAGAACGCGGCCGCGCAGGTCGATCCGGACAACAACCGGGTGATCTGTGTTGACGGGGCGGACTACGGCTACG
>NZ_HG964455.1:449186-522175 GCF_000612725.1 Mycolicibacterium austroafricanum | reverse complement strand
GTTGACGGGGCGGACTACGGCTACGACGTGCTCGTGGTCTGCCCCGGTATCCAGTTGGACTGGAACCGCACCGAAGGACTGGCCGATGCGGTCGGTAAGGACGGGGTGTCGTCGAACTACCGGTTCGACCTGGCCCCGCGTACCTGGGAGTTCATCCGTACCCTGCGCTCGGGCAGTGCGGTGTTCGCGATGCCGTCGGGGCCGATCAAATGCGCCGGGGCGCCGCAGAAGATCGCCTACCTGGCCGCCGACTACTGGCGCTCCCAGGGCGTGCTCCAGGACATCGATGTTCATCTGGTGGTGCCGACTCCGCGGCTGTTCGGGATCCCGGCGATCGCCGACAACCTCGACAAAGTCGCCGCCGGCTACGGCATCACCGTGCACACAGGAGCCGAGGTGACCGGCATCGACGCCGCCGCGCACAAGGTCGCCCTCACCCCGGTAGGCGAGGCCGGCGGCTCCGAGACGGTGTTGCCCTACGACGTGTTGCACGCCGTACCCCGGCAGTCGGCGCCGGACTGGATCAAGGCCAGCCCGCTCTCGACCGGGGACGCCAACGGCTACGTCGAGATCGACAAGCACACCCTGCAACACGTACGTCACCGCAACGTGTTCAGCCTCGGTGATGCCGGATCGTCGCCGAACTCCAAAACCGGGGCCGCGATCCGCAAACAAGCCCCGGTGGTCGTCGACAACATCGACGCCTATCTGGCCGGGCGGCCGCTGACCGCGTCCTACAACGGGTACGGGTCCTGCCCGCTGGTGACGTCCTCACACGACATGCTGCTGGCCGAGTTCGACTACGACCTCAACCTGGAACCGTCGTTCCCGCTGCTGGACCCGACCAAGCCGCACCGGGCCTACTGGTACCTCAAAAAGTACGGGCTGCCGTTCATGTACTGGAACCTCATGCTCAAAGGGCTTGTCAAGATAACTGTGTAAGTAGTTGCGGCCGTTTCGGTTTGGTGGGGTCTCTTTAAAGTGGGAGTCGGTCGGGGAATTGGATGGCGAAGGCGTTGAGCGCCTCGGTCCAGCGGTAGGTTCCTGATCCTGGGTTTGATCCTCGTTTCTGATTGATGTTGCGGATGGCCAGATACAGCAGCTTGAGCGCTGCGGCATCGGAGGGGAACGAGCCGCGGGCTTTGGTGACTTTGCGCAGCTGGTAGTTCAGCGACTCGATGGCGTTGGTGGTGTAGATGATCTTGCGGATCTCGACCGGGAACGCCAGGAACGGCACGAACTCGGCCCAGGCCCGGTCCCAGACCGCGACCGCCCCCGGGGATTTGGTCTTCCATTCGGCCCGGAACTCCTCCAGGGCCAGTTTGGCGGCCTCTTCGGTGGCGGCGGTGTAGATCGGGCGCAGCGCAGCGGCCATCTTCTTACGGTCGGTGTAGGAGGCATAGCGCATGCTGGCCCGCAGCAGATGCACCACGCAGGTCTGGATGATGGCTTGGGGCCAGACCGCGGTGATCGATTCCGGGAGCCCGGTCAGCCCGTCACAACAGACGAACAACGCATCCCGGCAGCCCCGGTTGCGCAGCTCGGTGAGCACCCCGTGCCAGAACTTGGCGCCCTCGGTCTGCTGGATCCAGACCCCCAGGACCTGCTTGATCCCATCGACGTCGACCCCGATCACCACGTGGGCGGCCTTGTTGGCCACTACGCCGCCGTCGCGGATCTTGAGCCGGATCGCGTCGATGTAGAGGATTGGATACACCGGATCGACCGGCCGGGACTGCCACGCGGCGATCTCATCGGCCACCACGTCGGTGACCCGTGAAATCGTGGCCGCCGAGACGGTGGCGCCGTAGACCTCGCCCAGGTGCTCGGTGATGTCGCGGGTGCTCATGCCGCGGGCGTACAGCGACAAGATCATGTCTTCGACCTGGCCCAGGCGGCGTTTGCGTTTGGGCACGATCTGCGGGTCGAAAGTGCCGTTGCGGTCGCGTGGGACCTCCAGATCGACCGGGCCGGCGGTGGTCAGCACGGTCTTGCGGCCGTGGCCGTTACGGGAGTTGCCCGAGCCGTTGCCGGCCGGATCCCCATGCTCGTAGCCGAGGTGATCGGCGATCTCGACATCGAGGGCACGTTCGAGCACGGACTTGGTGATCTGGGCCAACAAGCCGTCAGGGCCGTCGATCGGGGTGCCAGAAGCCTCGGCATCGGCCAACAGCGCATCCACAGCAGCCGCCGGCAGGACCTGCGCCAGCTTCGCGGCAGCCTCATCGGCAGACGATTCAGAACGAGACAAAGCGATTCACTCCTGTCCGGTGGCCAGCATGCCTGACCACCATTCAGGCCCAACCACTTACACAGTCAATAAGACACGCCCTGCTCAAAGGCCTCGCCTAGCGGTTCGATCCCCGCAGCCACTCAAGGACACTCAAGAAAGGACAACAGCGATGGCCACCACGAGCCTGACCTACGACGATTTCGAATCCACCATCCGGACCAATCCGATTGTGCTGGTCGACTTCTGGGCGTCCTGGTGCGGCCCGTGCCGCTCCTTCGCCCCCGTCTTCGACCGGTCCTCGCAAACCCATCCCGACGTCGTGCACGCCAAAGTCGACACCCAACACGAACGCGATCTGGCCGCCACCCTGGAGATCACCTCGATCCCCACCGTGATGGCCTTCCGCGACGGCGTACTCGTCTACCGCCAACCCGGCGCCATGCACCCGGCCGCACTCGAAGACCTCATCACCCGCGTCAAAGCACTCGACATGAACGACGTCCACGCCAAAATCGCCGCACGCAAATCAGAAGCACACACCGGATAAACACCGCCCCCGGTTGGGGACGAAGCAGTAGCCGCCTACGGGCGGCTACTGCGCTGCCGGTCGGGCCACGCCGAGGGCCACGAGTTCGTCCCGCGCCGGCGCCAACGGCAACGTGACGGTGAATATGGCACCGGTGCCGGGCCCCGCGCTGGCCACCGAGATGGTTCCGCCGTGGGCTTCGACGAGCGCTCTGGTGATGGCGAGACCGATTCCGGCGCCGCCGTGTTCGCGATCTCGGGCCGTGTCGGCCCGGTAGAACCGTTCGAACAACCGGGGCAGATGCTCGGCAGCGATGCCTGCGCCGTTGTCGGCCACGCGTAGTGCCAACTCAGCCCCCTCGCGTTCCCAGCTGACCTCCACCCGTCCTCCGGCGGGCGTGTGCCGCAACGCATTGTCGACGAGGTTACCGACGACCTGCGCCAGCCGCTGTTCGTCTGCCCACAGCGGCGGAAGTCCCTCGGCCACTCGGACAGCCAGCGTGACGTTCTTGCTGTCGAAGCGTTCCTGCGCGGCCGCGGCGCAGTGGTGTGCCAGACGGGGCACGTCGACGAACGAACAGGCCATCGAGGCGGAGCTCTCTTCGGCCTTGGCGAGGGCGGCAACGTCGTCGGAGAACCGGACCAGCCGTCGGGTCTGGTCGCGGAGCATCGCAGCGGTCTGCGGTGTCAGCGTCCGTACCCCGTCCTCGAGCGCTTCTATGTAGGCCTCCAGGACCGCCACGGGAGTTCGGATCTCATGGGCCAGGTCGCTGAAGAGCCGCTGCCGCGTCGATTCCACCGTCTGCAGCCGGGACGCCATCTGGTTGAACGCATCGGCCAGCGCGTCGAAGTCGTCTCCGAGCTGCGGTGACGACACCCGGACGTCGTAGTGGCCCTCGGCAACGGAACTCGCCGCCTCCGCGACCTCAGTGACCGACCGCTGCAGGCGCCTGCTGATGTACCAACTCACCGCGAGCGCAGCGAGTGCAGACACGGCCAGGGCTCCGCCGATGGAGATCACGGTGGCGTAGGTGTAGGCCTCTTCGGCGTGCATCTCCTCCGGTGACCCGGCAGAGATGCCGGCCTGGTGCAGGTGATCGTGGAACAGCGGGGGGCCGACGATCGCGGCGACGACAGATGTGGTGACGGCTCCGGCCACCAGCACGATGGCCTGGGCGGCCAGCAGACGCAGGCCGATGCCGGGCCGGCGCAGCATCCGTCGGCGCGGCCGCAGCTCCTCCTCAGTCCGCGCCACTGCCGGTCCCCATCCGGTAGCCCACTCCCCGCACGGTGCGGATGTAGCGGGGTTGTGCCGCGTCGTCTCCGAGTTTGCGCCGAAGATGTCCGATGTGAACGTCGACGAGGTGCTCGTTGCCGACCCACGGCCCGTCGCGGACGATTTCGATGAGCTGCCGTCGACTCAGCACGATTCCCGGGTGGCCCGAGAGGGCTTCGAGGATGTCGAATTCCGTGCGCGTCAACAGGATCGGCTCTCCGTCGATGCGGACTTCGCGGGCGGCGACGTCGATGCTCAGCGGGCCGAACTGGCGGGGCGGCGTGACGTTGCGTTCGGCCGCCGCGCCGGCGGTGTGTAGAACGCGGGGCCGCCGCAGCATGGCCCTGATCCGTGCGACGAGCTCACGGGGGCTGAAGGGTTTGGTGACGTAGTCGTCGGCGCCGACGGTGAGCCCGAGGACGGTGTCGATCTCGGTGTCTCGGGCCGTGAGCATCACCACGTAGGCGTCGGAGAAGGTGCGGATCTGCCTGCAGACCTCCAGGCCGTCGATGCCCGGCAGGCCGAGGTCGAGGATGACGACGTCGGGGTCGAGCTCGCGGGCGACGGAGATCGCGTCGAGGCCGTTGGCTGCCACGATGGTCTCGAACTGCTCGCGTTCCAGGTAACCGGCGATGACCTCGGCCAGCGGTACCTCGTCGTCGACCACGAGCGCCCGGTACCCCGCGGCACGCCCGCCCGGCGCTGCCTTCTCGCGTTCCATCCGTTCATGGTGCCCGTTGCTGGGCCAAAGGCGGTGAGGCCGGCCCCGTTCTTGAGCAGATCTTCACAAAACGCATACCGATTGCGCCCACCGACGGCGTGACGCTGAGGTACGCGGGAAGGTGGGTCGGCCATGCAGTGGACGGCGGTGATGTGCTCGACGGATCTGGGTTGGGAGGCGTGGCTGGCGCTGTGCGTGGCGATCGCCGGCCTCTGGGCCGTCGCCATCGCCGGCGCCATCGCCCTGTTCGGCGCATCCACCCGGAAGCCCACTGAGCGCGGGCCCTCCGAAGACCACGATGCCAAGACCGACCCACATCCCCGCTGAATCGTCGGGCCGCCGCCGATTCTCCAAAACTGCTGTGAACTAGCTGAATTCGTCCCAATTCGTACAGTCTGCTGTGGTGCAGCTGAGACTTCGATGGATGTGTGACTCTCGCCGAGCGGCCGCGTTGCGCTTCACGTACGTTGAGTCCGGCTCAAAGCCGCGCCTCAAGCACCGGATTCCCAGGCGCCTCCGGATGCACCGCTCGCCGTCGACTTTCCTAGGGAGATCATGAAGGTAATCCGTCGTGTGCTGATTGCGGTGGTGGCGTCCATCGCAGCGTTGTTCGCGAGCACCGGTACGTCTCACGCGGGGCTGGACAATGAGTTGAGCCTGGTCGACGGTCAGGGTCGGACGTTGACGATCCAGCAGTGGGACACGTTCCTCAACGGCGTTTTTCCGCTGGACCGTAACCGTCTGACCCGTGAGTGGTTCCACTCCGGCAAGGCGACCTACATCGTGGCCGGCGAGGGTGCCGACGATTTCGAGGGCACGCTGGAGCTGGGCTACCAGGTCGGCTTCCCGTGGTCGCTGGGTGTGTCCATCAACTTCAGCTACACCACCCCGAACATCGCGTTCGACGGCTGGGGCCTGGACGACAACGTGGTCGACAGCATCGTGACCCCGCCGTTGTTCCCGGGTGTGTCGATCTCGGCTGACCTGGGTAACGGCCCGGGTATCCAGGAGGTCGCGACCTTCTCGGTGGACGTGTCCGGTTCCGGCGGTTCGGTGGCGGTGTCCAACGCCCACGGCACGGTGACCGGTGCTGCCGGTGGTGTGCTGCTGCGTCCGTTCGCCCGCCTGATCTCGTCGACCGGTGACAGCGTCACCACCTACGGCGCGCCCTGGAACATGAACTGACACAACAGCGCCCGCGCCGTGACCGATCGCCCGGCGGCGTTCACGGCGCGGGTTGGCCCAACACCCGAACCACTTCGTGCAACGGGTCCGGTGATGTCGCGATGTCACCGACATACGGGTGTGACAGCTCCAGGATGAGGAACAGGTTGCTGGCGACGATGACACCGACGATCGCCACCATCGGGTAGTGCATGACGGGCTTCTCGACTCCGTAGACGATCGCGGCGCCCAGGACCATGCCGCTGGTGATGAAGATGACCGCCCACAGCGGCCACGGCGGCCCGGTGTCCCCACGTGCGGTCAGAAGCCGCACGGTCCGCGCCTGGCTCATCTTGTCGAGATTGGAGTTCGAGGTCGCCAGGTAGGTCTTCTGGATGTCGGTCGTCGCCTGCACCTGTTGGTAGGCCGTGTGCAGCCGAGCCAGCGCCTTGTCCGCCTCCACTGAACTGACATCGCCGGCCCGGTCCCATTCGGCGATGCCGGCGGTGCTGTAGTCGAGCAGTGCCTGACGGACGCGATCGGAGTCGGCCCGGTCGAATACGTGGAGTGCCCTGGCCATCTCGACCG
This sequence comes from Mycolicibacterium austroafricanum, assembly GCF_000612725.1. Taxonomy (GTDB): domain Bacteria; phylum Actinomycetota; class Actinomycetes; order Mycobacteriales; family Mycobacteriaceae; genus Mycobacterium; species Mycobacterium austroafricanum. Next base: position 515,668 of record NZ_HG964455.1, on the reverse strand, counting down.
CGGCTGCCCCCTCGGTCCGGGCGTTGGCGTCGGCGGTGCTGATCTGGCCCCACATCGACGACACGACGAAACCCACGAAGAAGGCGTATACGAAGCCGATGAAACCGTAGGTGAACCGGATGACGTCGTTGTGGTCCTCACCGCTGAGCGCCGGGAAACGTCGACGAATGTACTTCTGGCTCAGGACGGCTCCGCCGACGACCACTATGACGAGGCCGAGAAGGATCACCCCCGCGGGCAGGGCATCCACTATCCAACGACTCATCTTCGCCGCGGACTGCTCGACGAAACACGCCTGTAAATGTCGGTTTTCGCCTCCGGAGGGCTGGGCGTGGTCGTATCAGTGAGGCGGAACCCGGTGCGTTCCGTACCACCGGCCGCAACTTCGATCATGATCGGCTCCCTCACTTGAGGTCCCGTGAGCATAGGGGCTGCACCGTCTTCCCGGCGGGACAACGCGTCGATCCGCAGTGGAATCCGGGTTGAAGAAACACGTGAGGGCTGCCGCGCCGCTCGGTTTGCTGCACCTTCTACATAACTTTGCTTACGCGTCAATACCCTTGCGCGCGGGCCTACCGCGCGCACCGCGGCGCCGCCCTCTGTTACTGGAGTGACCAATGGGATTTAGACAGTGTGCTATGGCGGTATCTTTGGGCCGTTAACAATTATTAGCCGAGGCGCTGATTTGGCAATGATCCGATGGCGGCGGCCACGCTGGTGACTCCGGTGCGTTCTCCCATGGTCAGAACCTGGGATCCGGTGTATGGCGTGGCATGTCAATGCGCGAGTCGAGCCGGTGCGCTGGCGAGGTGCCGGTCGTCGCGTCGGCGATATGAATTGCAGTCATCCAGGTAGCGAAGTTCCAGCCGTTTGCTACGACTGCGTCAATTAGGAATCTCCCGGTTTTGCTGGCGCGGAGCGCATTACGTCTCCTATGCTTCCCTGGCGCCGGGTCCGAGCATGTCCCGAGTCTCGTGGATTCTTGGTGACGATCCATGGTGAACTCTAGGCGGCGGCACCGACAGCTTCGGTACCGGCGGCGGTTTTGGGGTGGGCGTGTCGATGTAGGGCAGCTACGAGCTGGGGCATCTGCTTGTGGCCCTTGATGCGGCGGAAGGCTCGCTCGGCGTTGAGCATGCCGGCTGCGGTCCAGCGCAGCACCATCTGCCCGTCGCGCCAGCGGGTGACGTTTCGGTTGGTGGTGCGCGCGATCGAGATCATCGACTCGACTGGGTTGGAGGTTGTCAGTGTTTTGGCGAGCCGGCCGTCGATGCCCAGACGGGCGACGGTGAACATCTCGTCCAGCCCCTCGCGCAGCGACGCGGCCGCGCCGGGATAGTTCTTCTCCAGTTGCGCAGCAAGGCTTTTGGCATTGGCTAGCCCGGTGTGGGGGTCAGGGTGGCCGAACGCCTTGACCAGCTTGGCATCCACCCAGGCCTGCTCCTTATCGGGCAGGTGATCGGCGACATTCCTACGCTTGTGCAGGGTGCATCGTTGGATCGCAGCCTTGGCGCCGAACACCTCACGCACCGCGGCGGCCAATGCCTTGGCCCCGTCGCAGACAACCAGCAGTCCGTCATCGAAGCGCAGGCCACGCTCAACGAGATCGGCCAACAGCGAGCACACCACCGTCTTGTTCTCGGTGGAGCCGTCCCACAACCCGACCGGCTTCTTCGTGCCGTCGGCGGTGATCGCCAGCGCCACCACCACGCACCGGCCAGCCATATGCTCCCCGTCGAGCATGAGCACCTTGATGTCCTCGCCGGCCAAGTCGCGGCTCATCAACTCGGCCAGCGCGGTCTCGGTCTGCTTGACGAATCGACGCGAGATCGCCGACTTCGAAGTGGATTTCTGTGTGCCGCTGACTTTTTCGCCGACCGGCTCGGCGGTGCGGGCGTGCCGGCGAGTGGCCACCCCGGCGGCCATCCGCTCCATCACCACCTGAGTCAGCAGGTCGTCAGCAGCGAAGTGGGCGTAGCTGGTCAACGGCACCTCATGGCCCTCGACGGTGCGTGCCCGCGGCCGCTCGACCGGCACCCGGCGACCGCCAAGAGTCACCGATCCCTTCTCGGCGCCATGGCGCACCGCGGCGCGATCCGGGTTGTGCTTGCCCTTGGGTCCGGCAATCTCGGTGATCTCGGCCTCAAACATCGCGGCCATCACCGCCATCCCGGCGGCCACGCTCATCGCCATCAGCCCTTCGCGCGCGGCATCGGCGATATCGGTCATCGCCAGCGCGATCTCCTCCGGCAACTCGGGCAGAGCGGCAGCATCGATCGTGTCAGCGAGACGAACAGTAGGTACGGTCTTCATGGCGGTCCCTTACTCCTTCTTCGAGGTGTACTTGGCGGTTCACCCGAAGACCTACCATCAGGCAGGCCTCAGGTGAGGGACCGTCACCTCAAATTCCACGAAGAACGGGACAACCTCCCGGGTCCCGGCGAGTCGAACCATCGCGTCAAACTGGGAGTTTCATGAAGATCGGTGTGCGAAAAGCCGGACTCGCATGCGGTGCAGCGTTTGCTTCGGCCGTGCTGGCCGCCTCCACCGCCACCTCGGCGTGGGGCAGCAGCTCGGCTCTTGTCATCGGTGGTATCGCCACGTCGTCGATGCATGACGTGGTCATGGGCCAGGTCCTCGGGGGCGCGCTCAAGAATCAGCAGCGGGTGAGCGTCAACTGGCCTGCCGAGGCGGCACCGTGGACCGGGAAGGACGATCTGACGCTGGGGGCGTCGATCGACATCGGCATCACCAACCTCAACGCGCAGATCGACGCCGCCCTCGGCCGGCTCGGCAAGGACGCCAACGGCAACTATGTCGACGGCGAGAAGGTCACCGTGGTCGGCTTGTCCGCCGGCTCGCTGGTCGTCAACGAGGTGCTGCGCCAACTGGCCGCCGACGCCGACGCTCCGGACAAGGATCAGATCACTTTCATCGTGGTGGCGGACTCCAGCCGCCAGAAGCTGATCAACCGGACGCGATACAACTCCAAGTTCGACTACACCTACCAGCCGGCTCCCGAGACCGAGTACGACATCGTGGTGGTGACGGGCGAATACGACGGCTTGGCCGACTTTCCGGACCGCTGGTGGAACGCTCTCGCGGTGGCGAACGCGATCGCCGGGTCGATCTACGTCCACGTGCCGGTGATGTTCGCCGATCTGTCCAAGGTGCCCGCCGAGAACATCACGGTCGACGTCAACTCGAAGGGTGGCACCACCACCAGCTACCTGGTGCCGACCGCGAAACTGCCTCTGGTGCAGCTATTCCCGAGTCTGGCGGCCAAGGAAGCCGAACTCAAGGCCAAGATCGACAAGGCGTACAGCCGCAACGACGCTCCTCCCGCCGGCGCCTTGAGCACACTGGTCGCCGCAGCCCCTGCGGTGGTCGCCGATCAGGCCGCCGTCGTCGAAGAGTCACCGGCCGAGGCCGTCACCGAGCCCGTCGAGCAGGCCGTTACCCAGCCCGTCGAGCAGGCCGTCACCGAGCCCGTCGAGCAGGCCGTCACCCAGCCCGTCGAGCAGGCCGACACCGACGGGGCCGCCCCGGTCCTCGAGGAGGCGGTCGAGGAGGCACCTGACGACGACGCCGATGTCACCGACGTCGACGGTGAGCAGACCCCGGCCCCGGAGGGCGCCGACGTGCCTGTGGTAGCGGACGACGCGGCCGAGCCGGCGGGTGCCGATCTCACGGAATCCACCGAAACAGAGTCCCCGTCGGACTACGTGTCGAATGACACCGGATCGGCCGGCTCCTCGGATTCGGAGTAGCCGCACCGGAATACGCTCACGCGAAGCCACGGCTACTCGCCGGGGCTTCGTGGTCTGTCACCCATCTTGCGCAGCACTGCGCCGCTGCTGATCAGATCGGTCGCGGTCAGACCGAACGTGGATTTGAACCGGTCCGCCAGATGTGACGGGCTCGCGAATCCCGCTTCGGCCGCCGCGTCGGTCAGTTTCGCTCCGGAGCTCACCGCGGCGCCGGCCCGCATCAGCCGCATCCACAGCCGGTACCGGCGCAGGCTGGTGCCTGACTCCTGGCGGAACAGATGCAGGAACCGCGATTCGGACAGTCCGACCTCGGCGGCCAGTCGGCGCGACGACGGAGCCCCCGCGGGGTCGGCCGTGATGCGCCGGACCGCCTCGGCGATGCGCGGATCCGACCGCGTCCGCGGGGCGGGGGCGGCCAGATCCAGCCAACGACCGGCGGAATCGTCGTCCGTCGGAAGTGCGGTCAACGCGGCTTCGTGGGGATGGCCGGTCATCAGACCTGCTGCGGCGAGCTCACATTGGTCACGGCAGGCCGAGGCGCGACCTGACGACGGATCGAGATAGCACGACACCAGCCGGCCCCCGTGCGTGTCGAGGTGGTGCACCAGCCGCGGCGGCACCAGCACGCTGCGTGCCACCACCTGATGTCCGCCGGCGGTGACGGTGACGGGTTCGTCGGCACCGACCACCAGGCACCACACCGATCCGGAATGCGGCTCCAGGTTCAGCGCCGGGCCGGCGTAGACGACGTGTCCAGGCCACAACCACACGGCCGGATAGCAGGTTTGTGGAAGCGGTGCGGCTGTGGCTGCTGTCATGGTGTCCTCCTGAAGCAGTGAAAGTGAGGCTACCGTGACGATCACCGTCATAGTCGTGGCAGCAGTGTTCTTCGCGGGGATGGGTGTCTACGCGATGGCCGCCCCCGCCCGAATGCTCGCGCCGTTCGATGTCGCGCTGGGTTCGGCCGCGGCGCGATCCGAGGTCAGGGCCGTCTACGGCGGATTCGGCTTGGCGATCGCGGCCGTCCTAGTCGTCGCGATCACCGACCCGGCCCTGCGGCCTGGTGTGCTGGTGACGGTCGCGGCCGCACTCGCCGGAATGGCGCTCGGACGGTTGGCCTCCGCCGTGGACGGCCGGACGTCCTTCTATCCGAACTGGTTCTATTTCATCGTCGAAGCGGTGGCGGCGGCGGCGCTGTTCATGTCGGTCGACGTCACGGCATGAGCTGGACCTTGAGGTGCTCGGCCGATCGGGAGAACGCCGCGGCGTAGGCCCGCTCGGCATCGTCGAGCGGCAGTGCGCCGGTGAAGATCCCGTCGACGCTGAGTCGCCCCGCCTGCAGCAGCGGGATCAGTTCGGGCCACGTCTGCTGGACCGGGGCGGTGGTCAGCCGGATCGTCAGGCTGCGCAGCAGGCAGACGAGCGCGGGCAGGGGGTAGGGCTGCAGGTCGTGCACGCCGACGATCGACACCGTTCCGCCGGTGCGCACGCACGCCAACGCGTCGTCGAGCGACGTGTCGGTCCCGACCGCGTCGATCACCGAGTCGACGCCGAGCCCGCCGGTGGCTTCCAAGATCGCTGCCGCGGCGGGGGCCGGGACCGCCCGCGCGCCTGCCGCCGCGGCACGGTCCCGTCGGGCGGCGACCGGGTCGACGGCGAAAACCGTTGCCGCGCCGAGTGCGTACGCGCTGCGCAGGGCGCATTGGCCGACAGCTCCCGCGCCGATCACCGCCACGGTCCCGCCGACCGGGATGTCGGCGCGTTTGGCGGCGGCCCACCCGGTGGCGAGGTTGTCGGTCAGCAGCAGCGCCTGCTCGGTGTCGATACCGTCGGGGATCGCGAGCAACTGGAAATCCGCCGCCGGCACCGCCATCAGGTCCGCCTGCGCCCCGCCGAGCAGACCCGAGCCGAAGATCTGCGGGCCCTGCACACACTTCACGGGGTCCTGCGTCCGGCACCCCGCGCAACGTCCGCAGCCGGCCACCGACGACACCAGCACCCGGTCGCCGACTTTGAATCCGGCGACCGTAGTGCCGGTTTCGACGACCACCCCGACGGCTTCGTGACCGATCGACACCGGTTGGTCGATCGGGTAGTGGCCTTCCAGGAAGTGCAGATCCGACCCGCAGATCGCGGTGGCCGTCACCTCGACGATGGCGCCGTCGGGTCCGGGCAGCTGCGGATCGGGCCGCGTCTCGACGCGGATCCGACGTTCACTGTCGATGACGACCGCGCGCATCTCAGGCGGTCCCGTCCGTGTCGATCCGGAAGTGTGACCAGTCGGGATCCTGCAGGGCGGCGCGGTATTCGCAGAGCCGCCACGGGCTCACCGTGTGTATCTCCCCGTCGGCGGTCTTGAAATAGGAGTGCTTGACCGCCGGATGGGCCCACACGGTCTGCGTGATCTTCTCCTGGGTCCGCCGGTGCCACGCTTCGGTGGGCTGCGGCAGCGGCTCCATCGACCGGGCCCCGGTGGCCACCAGGTGTTCGATGCAGGCATTGATGTAACGCATCTGCAGTTCGGAGTGCATGATCAGGCTGCCGCCGTGCGCCAGATGGGTGCCCGGCCCGTAGATCATGAAGAAGTTCGGGAACTTCGGCACCGTGATGCCGAGGTAGGCGAACGGGCGCCGGCCCCACTCGCCGTGCAGGTCGGCGCCGTCGCGGCCCGTGACGGTCATCGGCAGCAGCAGATCGGTCGCGCGAAAACCGGTGGCGTAGACGATCACATCGACGTCGTAGGCCGAACCGTCCTCGGTGACGATCCCCTGCGGCGTGACCCGGGCGATGGGGGTGCGCACCAGATCGACGTTGGGCCGTTTGAGCGTGGCCAGCCAGCTGCCGTTGTCCTGCAGCGTGCGCTTGCCGGTCGCGGGATAGTCGGGCAGGGCCTTCGCCAGCAGCGCGTCGTCGTCACCGACCTGGGTGGTGATCCAGTCGGTGAACATGATCCGGGCGATGGCGTTGATCTCACTGACCGCATTGTCCTGATCGGCGTATGCGGGGTCGACGCGCGCGGCGTCGAGGCCCTTGTCCGCGCCGGGCCACATGAGCAGGAAGCGGTACCAGCGCGCGTAATACGGCAGATGCTCCATCGCCCAGCGTGCTCCGTCCGGGACGCGGTCGTGGTACATCGGGTTGGGGAACATCCATTGCGCGGTGCGCTGGAAGACCTCCAGACGCTCGACCTTGTCGGCGATCGCCGGTGCGATCTGGAATCCGCTCGCCCCTGCGCCGACGAGCGCGACGCGCTTGCCGTCGATCTCGACGGAATGATCCCACGCGGCGGAATGAAAAGCAGCTCCGGAGAACGTGTCCCGGCCGGGGAAGTCCGGCCAGTTCGGCCGGTTGAGTTGACCGACCGCGCTGATCACCGCCCGTGCGGTGAGTGTCTCGGTGCGCTCACCGGACCGCACCGTCACCGCCCATGTCGCCGTGTCCTCGTCCCATACGGCGCCGACGGCCTCCGTGCGCCACCGGACGTGGGGGTGCAGTCCGTGGCGGTTCATCACCTCGTCGAAATAGGCGGCCAGTTCCGGCTGTTCGGCGAAGAAATGCTGCCAGTGGTTGCTCGGCTCGAAGCTGTAGCAGTACAGGTGGTTGGCGACATCGACCCGGGCCCCGGGATAGGTGTTCTCCCACCATGTTCCGCCCGGTCCGCCGTTCTTCTCGACGATCACGAACGGCACACCGGCCTGCTGGAGGCGCAAACCGGCGAGGATGCCGGATTCGCCGCAGCCGACGACGATCACCGGGAAGCCGGCGGCACGTCCCGGGTCCAGCGCCGCGGGCCGGCGGGGATCGGCGCCGTCGAGGTCGAGCTCTTCGAGCACCAGGGCCAGGTTGTCGTCGTCGACCGGTTCGGCGGCCGCCGAGTCGAGCATCTCCCTGATGAGTCCGGAGGGGAGTGGAGCCAGAGGCGGGCAACCCCGGTCGCGGTAGTCGACGATCGCGGGGAGCGCCGCCGCGCGGGCGCGGGCCTTGTCGTCCTCGCTCATGAAGCCCTGAACCTCGTTGAGGAACAAGCCGGCCTGCGCGAAGTCGCGGATGAAGCGTGGGTCGCCGGTGATGTGCACCATCGACAACAACAGCGTCGGGACGCTGACCTGTTCCAGTGCGGCGGCGATCTCGTCCGTCGTGGTGGAGAAACGCTGTCCGGCGTGGAACGTCCGGGTCATCGGTTTCCTCTCGTCGAATACGCTACGCTGCGTAACGTATCTCCGGCGCGGCCGGTCGCGCAATCCCTTGTCGATTTCAATCTGGGAGACTTCGCCGAGCTGTCCGGGTCATCGTCGCGCACCGTTCGTGATTACGGTGCGAATCAGCCGGGAGATTCACCGTCACCTACCTGGGGTGGACCTGCCTTCGCCGCAGACGCCACGTCGGCAGATGCCGCTTCTCGTGATGCGAGCGCTCCTCAGTGGGCGGGGCGGGCGTCACCGTAATGTCGTACGCATGGGCGAACCCGGAAGGTCGACAGTGTCCGGCAACGGGCGCCCCTGGGTCGTCACCCACAACTCGGCATCGGTCGACGGACGAATTGCCGTGTCACCGCGGCTGCTGCTGATGATGGACGAGAGGTGGCCCGTACTTCCCGGTTCGACCTACGCAGACGTCAAGCGGCGACATGAACCGACGGTCATCCTGGAGGGCAGCGGATCGTTCGTCCGGGACACCGACGAGCCATCCCCGCTTCCACCAGCCACCGAGACGCGGCAGGTTCTGCTCGAGAACTACCTTCCCGAGAAGGCAGTCGCCGCCGCGACGAACGGCTGGCTGACCGTCCCCGACAGTCGGGGGCGAGTTCGATGGCTGTACAAGCAGTTTCCGGGCGAGGATTGGGCAGGATGGCACGTCCTCGTTCTGGTCTCCACCGCGACACCCCCGGAATATCTGTCGTATCTACGGCGAGAAGAGATTCCGTACCTGGTCGCGGGTGAATCCCGGGTTGACCTGAAGCAAGCCTTGCGCCTGATTCGAGATCAGTTCCGCGCCGAGACCGTTCTGTCGACCGGTGGAGGCCAACTGAATGGCGCGCTTTTGCGGGCCGGACTGGTCGACGAGATCGAAGTCGAGGTCGTTCCGATCGCGATCGGCGGAGAAACCACACCCACGCTGTTCACCGCACCCGACTTGCCGGTCGACGGGGTGCCGACCCAGCTGGAACTGACCTCAGCCGAGATTCGTTCGCAGGGCCGGGTTCTGCTGCGCTACTCGGTCTCCGGCCGCGAGTGATCTTCCTGAGCTGCCCACCCGCGGCGCCGACGCCACCTGACCCCGCGCCGAGTACTCAGTCTGCGACGACGTAGACCTGCTTGTTGACGAATTCGTCGATGCCCAGCGCGCCCAGCTCACGTCCGAAGCCCGATCGTTTCACCCCGCCGAAGGGGATGTCGGGGCCTTCCCCCGCCGGGGTGTTGACGTTGACCATTCCGGCTTCGAGGCGTTGCGCCACCTTCTCGGCGCGGGCGGTGTCGGTGCTGAACACCGAGGCGCCGAGTCCGTAGGCCGAAGCGTTGGCCAGTGCGATGGCCTCTTCTTCGTCGCGAACGCGGTAGACGACGGCGACGGGCCCGAACAGTTCCTCGCTGTAGGCCCGCATGTCGGGGGTGACGCCGGTGAGGACGGCCGGGGTGTAGAACGCCGCCGGCCCCTCCGCGAGGTCGCCGCCGACGTGCAGGGTCGCGCCCTTGTCGACGGCGTCGGCGACTTGCGCGGCCAGCGTCTCGGCGGCCTTGCGCGACGACATTGGCGCGATCTCGGCAGGAGCGAGATCGCCTGCCAGAGTGACCAGTTCGGCGACGAAGTCGTCGAACAGGTCATCGGTGACGATCATCCGCTTGTTCGAGTTGCACGCCTGCCCCATGTTGTAGACGCGGAATTCCCACGCGGTGCGGGCGAGTTGCTTCGAATCCCCGTCGAGAACGATGAACGGGTCCGAACCACCCAACTCGAGCAGACACTTCTTCAACGACCGGCCGGCCGTCGCGGCGACCGCCGCGCCGGCGCGCTCGGACCCCGTCACCGACACCCCCTGCACGCGGGGGTCGCCGATGATCGTCTCCACCTGGTCGAAGGAGGCGAACAGATTGGTGTACACCCCTTCCGGCACACCGGCGTCGCGCATGACGTCGGCGATCACCAGCGCACACTGCGGCACCGATTCGGCATGCTTGAGCAGAATCGTGTTGCCGAGAACCAGATTCGGCGCTGCGAACCGGGCGACCTGATATACCGGAAAGTTCCACGGCATCACGCCGAGCAGCACTCCGACCGGCCGGCGCTGCACCACCGCGGTACCGCCGGAGAACGACGGGATGCGCTGATCGGCCAGCAGTGCCGCTGCGTGGTCGGCGTAGAACTCGAAGATCGACGCGGAGAACTCCACCTCGCCGGTGCCCTCGTCGAGCTTCTTGCCCATCTCCAGTTTCGCCAGCTCGGCGAGTTCCGTTGCGCGCTCGCGCAACAGCCGGCCGACATGACGGACGACGTCGACCCTGGCCTCCAACGGCTGCTCCCGCCAGGCCCGGTAGGCGTCGTCGGCCGCCGTGATCGCCGTGGCGATCAGGTCGTCGGTTGCGGTGTCGAACGTGGCCAGGACTTCACCCGTCGCAGGGTTCAAAGTTCGGTACGGCGGCTGTGTGGCGGTCAAGACGTGCCCTTCACTTGGTGGGGATGGCGTCAGCGTACGGTGCGGTGCTCTTGTCGTGCAGAGGGTGGACAACCATGTACACCAGGCCGATTCCGATGACCACCGCGGCCGACAGCGCCACGATCCAGTTGTCGTACCACGGTGCGTCGGGGGTCCGCGGCCACGCCATGTTGATCATCGCCGTGACGCCGTACACCAGGGCGGCGATGTTGACGGCCAGGCCCCACTTGCCGAGGGAGTACTTCCCGCTGGGCACCCAACCCTTGAGGCGTGCCCGGAGCGCGGCCAGAACCACCATCTGGAAGCCGATGTAGATGCCCAGTGCGGCGAAGCTGATGATCTTGGTGATCGCGTCGGTGGAGAACTTCGACCCGACGATGATCACGGCGGGCACCACGGCGGCCAACAACAGCGCATACGGCGGGACGTGGCGCGTCGGTGAGAACTTCTTGAGAAGCGAACTGCCCATGATCATTTCGTCACGGCCGTACGAGTACGCGAGCCGACTCGCGGCGGCCTGCAGGCTCATCGCGCACGACAGGAACGAGATCAGGACGATGACCAGGATGATCTTGGACCCCACCGGACCGAAGGCCTCACCGAGGACGGTGCTCACCGGATCGGTGTCTTCGCCTGCGATCACGGCGGGGATGTCTGCGACGGCGAGGATCAGCGACAGGCACACGAAAGTGGCTGCGGCACCGCCGATGTAGATGGTGCGGCGCATCGCCTTGGGGATCAGCCGGCCGGGGTCGGGGACCTCCTCGGCGACGTCACCGCACGCCTCGAAGCCGTAGTACTGGTAGAGCCCGATCAACGCCGCGGCGGCGAACGCCCACATGTAGTCGCCGTCACCGCCGGCGCCGAAGCTGTCGAAGATGATCCCGATGTTGTGCTCGCGGTGCGCGATCAGCAGCCAGCCACCGACGACGAGCGCGCCGATGATCTCCGCGCTGAATCCGATGATCGCGGCCTTGGCAAGGACTTTCGTGCCCATGAAGTTGATGGCCGTGGCCACCGCCAGCAACAGAAGGGAGAACGCGATGACGTTGTTGACCGTGGCGTCGATGCCGAACGTGGCGGCGATGAACGGACCGGATCCGTAGGCCACCGACGCGATGGTGACCAGCAGGGCCACCAGATAGACCCACCCGGTCATCCAGGCGTACCGGCGCCCCCACAGCCGTCGTGCCCACGGGTAGACGCCGCCCGCGACGGGGAACTGCGCAACGATCTCGGAGAACGTCAGCGCGACCAGCAACTGTCCGACGCCGACGATCACCAGGCTCCAGATCATCGGCGGCCCGCCGGTCGCCAGGGCGAACGCGAACAGGGTGTAGATGCCGACGACAGGGGACAGGTAGGTGAAGCCCAGTGAGAAGTTGGCCCACGGACTCATGTCCCGCTTGAACTCAGATTTGTACCCGAGTGCGTGCAGGTGTGCAGCGTCGTCCTTGTCGTGGAAGTCGTAGAAGCCATCGCCCTCATTGCGGCCGCGGGCGTCCGAGGTGGGTTGCGTAGTTGACATCAGCCTGCTTTCTGCTGGCGGGTACGTGCAGGAACCCGAGTGAGCGAAAAACTACAGTCCTATTGTTTAAGCGGCAACAGAAACGGCAGAATTGGTCTCCATTCGGGTAGATTGCCGACGTCGGGCCTGCCGGACGGACGCGAGAGGAGCCCCGGTGTCGTCGTTGTCGCCGCTCGTTGCCGCCGAGGCGCCGGTGGGCCGTGCCGACGAGATCGTGCAGCGCATCACCGAGGCCATTCACCTCGGTCTGCTCGACGACGGTGAACGTCTCCCGGTGGAGGTCGACCTGGCCGCCCAGTTCGGGGTGGCGCCGATGACCGTGCGCGAAGCCCTGGCGACGCTGCGCGAACAAGAACTGGTCGAGACGCGGCGCGGCCGCAGCGGCGGGTCGTTCGTGCGCCGCCCGGCGGGCCCGCCGGTGGACAAGCTGACGGCGAGGTTGGCGGCGATGAGCGCCTCCGACCTGCGCGACCTGTTCGACGAGCACACCGCGGTCTCCGGGCAGGCGGCGCGACTGGCGGCCGAGCGTGCGGCGCCGTACGCGGTCCGCCGGCTGTTCGCCCTGACCGATCAGCTCGGCGCGGCCGCCACACTGGGTGACCGCATCCGGGCCGACAGCCGCTTCCACATCCAGGTGGCCATGGCGTCGCAGTCAGCGCGGCTGGCGCGGCGCGAGGCCAACCTCCAGGCCGAGGCCGCCGGGCTGGTCTGGCTGCCGATCGGGCCTTCGCTGGACGTGGCCGCCCATGTCGAGGAACAGCACGCGATCGCCGCGGCGGTCGCCTCGGAGATGGCGGACGAGGCGCGCAGACTCGCCGAAGCCCATGTCATGGGACAGCTCGCCCGCGTCACATCGATCAACCTCGCCCTGTCGACCGGAGAACTCAGCGCATCGGGATCAGCCTCATGACAACGGGATCGCCGGCCCGGCGGCTGGCCGAGGATGCGTCGAGATCGCTCGAACCGATTTACGAGTTGCTGGGTCAGATCGCCGATGAGGTGCTGCGGTGCCTGCCGCCGCGGGCCACCCTGAGCGAGGCGCATTTCAGCACCTTGCACCGCAGCCTCGCCGAACGCCTGCAACGGGAGCATGCCGTCTGGGGCATGGGCTTCATCGCCGCACCGTTCGTCGTCGACGGCCTGGAGCGCTATATGGCGTGGTGGCAACGCAACAACGACCGGGTGGCGCGGCTGCGGCTCAACTTCGACCCGACGAGCATCGACGTCTACGACTACCTCCAGATGGACTGGTATCAACTGGCCAAGCGCGGGCAGGCACGGGTCGCGTACGGGCCGTACGTCGACTACAGCGGATCCGACATGTACACGATCACCGCGACGATCCCGGTGGTGGCCGACGGAATCTTCCTGGGAATCGCGGGCGCCGATCTGGTGGTCGGCGAGGTCGAGCGCAAGCTTCTGGAAGTGCTGGGCCAGGCCGACGAGGACGCGGTCGTCGTCAACACCGAGCGCCGGGTCATCGCTGCGAACACGCCCCGCTGGTTCGTCGGATCCCGCCTGCCCGCCATGCCGGCGGTCGGCTCGACGGCTGATCCGTCGTCCTTCCGCGACGTCGCCGAGATGCCACTGGGCACCGGCTGGGTGGTGGCCATCGCCTGGCCCGAGAACGACACTGACCGGTCTCGGCTGCAGGCTTAACGTCGCGTTACCGACATTTAACGGGCAACTTGCCGCTACCCGTTGACATTAAGCATCTAGTTCTAGAGGATTTAGTGACTGTTCGGTCGCTCACTCGGAGGTAGCACTGATGTCGTCGGCCACTGTCGGTTCTGTCCCAGCGTTCGCAGTCACCGATCCGGGGTTCTCGATCACCTCGGCCGAGGTACATGCCGCCCGCGAGCGCAGCTGGTACGCGACCACGGAGTACGGCCTGGCCGTGCTGCGCTACGAGCAGGTGAACCGACTGCTCAAGCATCCGAAGTTGCGGCAGGGCAGCGCCGCGTGGCCGGCCCACAACGGAGTCACCGAGGGCCCGTTCGCCGACTGGTTCGCGGGCTGGATCCTGAACAAGGAGGGCGAGGAGCATCACCGGCTGCGGCGCCTGATGAACCCCGCGTTCTCCAACAAGCTCATCGGCGGGCTCGTCCCGAGATTTCAGGCGCTGGCCGCAGAGCTGATCGACGGCTTCGCGGAACCGGGTCGATGCGAGTTCGTCGGCGAGTTCGCCGAGCCCTACGCGGCCCGCGTCATCGCGATCATGCTCGGATTGCCCGAGAGTGAATGGAAGGTCATCGCCACAGAGTCGGCGACGATCGGGCTCGCCCTCGGGGTCACCATCCTGGACGACCTGCCCAGGATCGAGGCGGCACTGGCGCATCTCTACGAGTACTGCGACGAGCTGATCGCCGACCGGAGGGCCAGCCCGCGGGAGGACTTCGTCACGACACTGGTCAACGCATCTCGCCCCGAGGACGGCCGGTTGAGTGACACCGAGCTGCGGGATGCCATGGTGCTGTTGATCTTCGGTGGCTTTGACACCACCCGCAACCAGCTCGGCCTGGCCATGCAGACCTTCATGGCGCACCCCGATCAGTGGCGGCTGCTCGCCGAGCGGCCCGAACTCGGCGGCAACGCCGTCGAGGAGGTCATGCGGGTCAACCCGACGGTGCGGTGGGTCACCCGGGAGGTGCTGGAGGACTTCGAGTACGAAGGTGTGGAACTCGCCGCGGGTACCACGGTGCACCTCTACAGCGAGTCTGCGGGCACCGACCCGCGGGTCTTCGAACCCGGATTCGACATCACCGCAGAACGCAAACCGCACTTCGGTTTCGGGGGCGGCGTCCACCACTGCCTGGGCCACTTCGTGGCGCGCTCCGATATGAGCGAGGCGCTGCCGCTGCTGGCCCGCAGAATGCTCGACCCGCACGAACTCCCCGGCGCCACCTGGCTGCCGGACTCGGGCAACACCGGCCCGATCACGCTACCCATCGGCTTCACGCCCGCCCCCTGAAAGGAACACCGAATGCACGTCACCGTAGATCTCGCGAAATGTCAGGACCACGGCCAGTGCGTCATCGCCGCACCGGCAGTCTTCTCGCTCAATGACGACGGGCACCTGGAGTATGACGGTAATCCCGATGATTCGGAGCGCAGCTATGTCGAAGACGCCGCCGACGTCTGCCCCGCCCAGGCCATCTTCATCAAGGATTGACCTCCCATGACGATCACCCCTCTCGACACGCACCGCGAAGCGAATGCCGGCAGCCCGGAGCTCGCCGCAGTGCTGTCCACCATCGCCGAACGCGGCGTCGAATTCGTGTACTTCCAGGCGGTCACCGTCACCGGCCGGGTCGTCGGTAAGGTCGCTCCCGCAAGGCATTTCGAGCGTCTCGCGATCCGTGGTGTGCAACAGCACCAGACCGCGATCGCCAACCTGCAGGGCACCCGCGAAGGCGTGCTGCTGGCCGGTGGGGTGAACGCGCCCGAATACACCGCGATCCCGGACCTCGAGACGTTCGCGGTGCTGCCGTGGGACACCAGCTTCGCGCGGGTGTTCTGCCGGCTCTACGAACCGGATCACCTCGCCGAACGTGCCGGTGCCGAGTTCGCCTGCGACACCCGTGGATTGCTGCGCCGGATGCTCAGCGGCTTCACCGACCGGACCGGGCTGGAGCTGCGCACCGGCTGTGAACCCGAGATGACCTGGCAGGGTGACGGGTTGGAGGCCCATTTCCGGCCCGGGTCCAGCCCCGCCTATCACATCGAGCACCTTGAGCGGAACCGGCCGATCGTCAAGAAGGTTGTGGAGTACGCGCAGGCGCTCGGCCTGGACATGATCGAGGGGGATTACGAGGACGAGTTCCAGGTGGAACTCAACTTCATGTACGACCGCGCCGATCTGACCGCAGACCGGCTCACGACGTACCGGCAGATCTGCAAACAGGTGGCCCGTGAACTCGGCATCCACGCCAGCTTCATGCCCAAGCCGGCCACCGGCATGATGGGCAACGGGTGCCACCACAACTTCAGCCTGTGGCGAGACGACGTCAACGTCCTCGCCGAACCCGGCGTCACCGAACTGCATCTGTCCGAAGTCGGCCGGCACGCGCTCGGCGGGCTGCTGGCGCACTCTGCCGGTGCCATGCTGATCAACGGATCGACGGTGAACTCGTACAAACGATACTGGGACGCAGGACAGTTCGCCCCGTCCCGGATCAACTGGGGTCTGGACAACAAGACCTGCACCGTCCGGTTGTCGGCGGTCGGCCGCCTCGAATACAAGCTGCCCGACGCCGCCGTGAACCCGTACCTGTCCCACGCGGTGATCCTCGCGGCGTGCGAGGACGGCATGAAGAACGCCACCGACCCCGGGAAGCCGACTCAGGGGTCGTCCTACGACGCGCCGGTCGACGGGCGGTTCCCCGCGCTGCCGCTGACGCTGGGCGAGGCGATCAGCGCGTTCCGGGCCGACGAGGTGCTGAATCAGGCTTTCGGCCCCGACCTTTCGGCGTTGCTCGTCGACTACCACGCCGATGAGTGGGCTCGTTTCTGTGGACATGTAACCGAATGGGAGCGCGAGATGTATTGGAATGACACGCCGTGACCGGGCCTTCGAATCCGCTGAGACTGGCCTGCCTGGACGCCGAGGCGCCGCCGCTGTTCTCGCTGTGGACCCCGGAGAACGGCAGGCAGGGGTACGAACCCGGTGTCGCCGAGGTGCTGGGGGCCGAACTGGGCCGTCCGATCGAATGGGTCCGGGTGCCGTGGGTGGACATGATCCCGGCCGTGCAGCGCGGCGACGCCGACGCGGTGCTGTGCGGGCAGGGCATCACCGCCGAGCGGCAGGCGCAGGTCGACTTCACCCGTCCCTACGCGATCTTCCACGAGGGCGTGCTGGTCCGGCGCGGCTCCGGCATCCATGCTCCGGAAGACCTGGTCGGACGCAAGGTCGCCGCGATCGAGAACAGCACCAATATGGCGCTGGCCCAGACGTTCACCGGGGCTGAGCCGATCGCCTTCGGCGCGGGGTCGGACGACGTGTACGCCGACATGCTGGCCGCGCTGCTGGCCGGTGAGGTCGACGCCGTGGTCGACGACGATGTCGTGTTCGTCCCACTGGGCGCCACGCATCCCGACTACGAGCTGGCATTCACCGTCCAGACCGGCAACCGGTGGGGTATCGCAGTGGCCAAGGACCGGCCCGACACCCTCGCCGAGATCGACGGGGCGCTGGGCCGGCTCATCGAATCCGGCCGGTTGCGCAAGGTCTGGGAGGAGTGGCTGCCGACCCTCGACTACCCGTTCGCGGGGGACTGAGTGAGCCGACCGCTGGTGGCGGTGGTCGGTCGCCGCGCCGCGCAGGTGCCGATCCTGCGCTTCTCGGCGACTCTGGCCGCAGAGGCGATCTGCGAGGCGGTGTGGGCGGGCGGCGGCGAGCCGGTGGTGCTGCACGGGCCTGCGGCCGACCCGCTGACTGAAATGCCGCGCAGGCTCGCGCGTTTCGACGGGGTGCTGCTGCCCGGCGGCGCCGACGTGGAACCTCGGCGCTACGGCGCGGAGCCCGCGCCAGAGACGACGGGAGTCGTGGCGTTCCAGGACGAGTTCGACCTCGGTGTCATCCGGGCCGTGATCGATCTCGACATGCCGGCCCTGGCGATCTGTCGTGGCATGCAGATCCTCAACGTCGCGCTCGGCGGCACCCTGATCCAGCACGTCGTCGAAACGGACACCGTGCACCACAACGCCATCCATCAGGTACACGTCAAGCGGGGTACCCGGTTGCACGGCATCGTGGGAACGCAGAGTATCGACGTGTCGTCCTACCATCATCAAGCCGTCGACAGGCTGGCGCCGGGCCTGGTGGTCTGCGCGCTCGCCGCCGACGGCGTCATCGAGGCGGTCGAGCACCGCCGCGCCGACGTGGTGGCCGTCCAGTGGCACCCCGAGGACCGCCACGCCGACTCCATCACCGACGCGGCGCTGTTCGCCGACCTGGTGGACCGCGCCCGCAAACGAAAGGAATCGAGCAGATGACCGCCGTCGACCGGGTGCGCCGACAGGACGTGATCCCGGAACGTCCCGCCCCGGAGACCCCGCGCGCCCACGTCTGTGTTCTCGCCTCGCTGAACTACCCCGACATCAGCGCCGAGGACATCGCTTTGATCCGGCGCTTCACCCGCGTCGCGCTGAACACCCTGATCGAACTCGGTGCGTCCTACGAACTCTGGGACACCAGCGCCACGCTGGAAAATCCTTCTGCCGCAGCCGACTTCGACGGCCTTCTGTTGCTCGGCGGCGGCGACATCGACCCCACCTGCTACGGCGGGGGCGCACGGCATCCGAAGTCCTACGGGGTCGACGCGCGTGCCGACCGCGACGCGTTCGCCGTCATCGCCGCGGCCGAGGCCGCCGGCCGGCCGATCTTCGGTATCTGCCGAGGCTCCCAACTGCTCAACGTCGCCCGCGGCGGCACGATCATCGGCGACATCGTCGACTATGCGCTGCATCACGGGGCACCGGGTGAGCCGGAGTTCGTCGACGAACCGATCGACATCATGCCGGGGACCAGGCTGGCTTCCATCCTCGGCGCTGACCGGGTGATCGGACGGTCCGGACACCATCAGGCGGTCGACACGCTCGGTCGTGGCCTCGTGGTGGCGGCCCGCGCGCTGGACGGGATCACCGAAGGAGTCGAGGATCCGGACAAGTTCTACCTCGGTGTGCAGTGGCACCCGGAGGACGACGACGGTCCCGAAGCGGACCGGATGCGGCTGTTCGGTGCGTTCGTCACGGCCGCGGAGCGCTCCCGGGAGAGCACGGCCGCGGAGCGCTCCCGGGAGAACACGGCCGCGGTAGCGTCGCAGGGGTGATCACGGCGCGCAGCCTCTGTCAGGACGAGAACCTCGGCCTGACACTGGTTGCCGGTGCGCAGGCCGCCGACCGTCCCATCGCGTGGGCGCACGCCATCGAGCTGGCCGACCCGACCCCGTATCTCGCCGGCGGTGAGCTGGTGATGACGACGGGCATCAACATCGGCGCCGACGCCGCGGCCCAGGCCGACTACGTCGCACGCCTGGCGGCAGCCGGGACGGCCGCGTTGGCCGTCGACACCGGCACCACCTTGACCGCCGTGCCCGCGGGTGTGCTCGCCGCCGGCGACGAGCACGGTGTTCCGGTCCTCCGGGTTCCGGCATCGACACCGTTCATCGCGATCGCCCGTGTCGTGATCGACGCCGTCAAGGCCGACCAACTGGAATCGGTGCAGCGGGTCGTCGACCAGCAGGAGGTGCTGGCCCGAGCCACGTTGCGCGGCGGCATCCCCGGCGTGGTCGGCGCACTGGCCGAATGCCTGTCCGCGGTCGTCGTCGCCGTCTCCACCGACGGCAGGGATCTGGCGGCCGGCGGAACCGCCGACCCGCAGCTCATCTCGGCGCTGTCGGAGGCCGTGGGGCAGGCACGGAATCGCGGCGCTGCGGTCATCCCGGACGGCGACGCGTTGCTGACCATCCAGCGGCTGCGGGCCGCCCAGGCTGTCCGCGGGTACCTGGTGGTGCGTTCCGCCGGGCCGCTCTCCGATTCGGGGCGACTGCTTGTCTCGCATGCGGTCTCGTTGATCTCCATCGCGTTGGAGAAGCCCGCCCGGGTCCAGGATGCCGAACAGCGGCTTCGCTCCGCGGTGACCCGGGAACTTCTCGGTGGCCGGGGCGCCGTCGACGACGGTCTGCTGCGCTACTTCGGTTTCACGCCGGACGGTGACGTCGTCGTGAGCGTCCTGCACGGGATCGGCCCGGTGCTGGCCGCAGAGGAGGAGCTGAGCCGACCGCTGGCCGACACCGGGCCGTACCTGATGGCCGCGACGGGTACGGAGATCGTGATCGTGCTGCCCGCGGACGGGAGTCGGGCGCGCATCCGCACGCTGCTGCGCGGTCGGGGCGCGCCCGGCGGGGGATCCAGCCGCGTGGTCCCGATGGCCGACGTCGGCACAGGGCTGGAGCAGGCGCGCGTAGCCGCGCACTCCTCCGTCGGTGAGTTCACCGAGTACGCGGATCTCGGCCCGCTCGCGGCGGTGCTCGACGGTCGCACCTCTCGCGAATTACGTTTCCTGGCAGCGGTATTGGATCCGCTGGCCGGTAACGACGAGGACCTCATCGCGACCCTGGCGGCTTTTCTGCGCCACAACGGGCAGATGGAGGCCGCCGCGGCAGAGCTGCGCGTCCACCGTCACACCTTGCGCAACCGGATGCGACGCATCCACCAGTTGCTCGGCGACGATCTGACCTCGGCCGATTCGCGAGCTCAACTGTGGCTGGCGCTCAGGGCTTTTCAGCTATTGGAGAATCGCCGAGCGCCGGCGGGCCGCTGCGATAGCTGACCGGGGTGGCCGACATGGTGACCGGGTTGGCGACCTGCGGTGCGGGACTGCCGGGAACCTGGACCGCGGCGTCGATGCCCAGGCCGCGGGCGAACGCGAACGCCTCGGACAGGTCGTTGATCGGGCCGGCGGGCACGCCGACGGTCGTCAGCTTCGCATACCAGTGATCGGCCCCGTGTGCCTTCAATGCCGGTACGATCAACGCGCACAATGCATCACGATTGGCGACGCGCGCGGGATTGGTGACGAACCGCGGGTCGTCGGCCAGCTCGGGCTGTCCGATTGCGGTGCTGAACGCCCTGAACTGCTTGTCGTTGCCCACCGCCACCGCGATCGGGCGGTCGGCGGTGTCGAACGTCTGATACGGCGCGATGCTGGGATGCCGGTTGCCCATCATGGCGGGCACCACCCCCGCACCCAGAAAGCCGGAGGCCTGGTTGACCATCGACGACAGCAGCACCGACAGCAGATCGGTGTCGACGCGCTGCCCCTCCGCGGTGCGGTCGCGATGGTGCAGTGCGGCCAGAATCCCGCTGAGCGCATGCAGTCCGGCGAGCACGTCGACCAGCGCCACCCCGGCCTTGGTGGGGTCACCGGGCTCTGTCCCGGTGACGCTCATCAGGCCGCCGACCGCCTGCACCAGCAGGTCGTAACCGGGCAGTGCCGCGCCGCCGCCGCGGCCGAAACCTGTGATCGAGCAGTAGATGACGTCGGGCCGGACCGCGCGCAGGTCCTCGTAGCCCAGCCCGAGTCTCTCCATCGTGCCCGGCCGGAAGTTCTCGATGACGATGTCCGCACCTGCGACGAGGTCGCGGGCCTGCTGACGCCCGTCCGGAGTTGACAGGTCGAGCACCACGGAGCGCTTGTTGCGGTTGACGGCATTGAAATACGTTGCCACCCCGGAAGAATCATAGGGAGGGCCCCACTGGCGGGTGTCGTCGCCGACGCCCGGGCGCTCCACCTTGATGACCTCGGCGCCGAAGTCGCCCAGCATCATCGTCGCGTACGGCCCGGCGAGCACCCGGCTGAAGTCGACGACGACGACGCCGTCCAGCGCGCCGGTCACGAACCCGCCCTACCACCGCGCAGATACACCGTGGTGGTGTGGGTGAAGAACTCGCGCGCGGCGCCGCCCTGCTCCTTGGGTCCGAGCCCGCTCTTCTTCGCGCCGCCGAAGGGCACATGGGGATCGGCGCCGGCCGACTCGGAGTTGACGTGCAGGACTCCGACGTCGATCCGCTCGACAGCCTGCAGCGCCCGCGTCATGTCCTGGGTGAAGACCGCTGCTGACAAACCGAACTCGCTGTCGTTGGCCAGTGCGAACGCCTCCTCTGCGTCGGTGGCGCGCCGGATCGCCAGCACCGGGCCGAACAGTTCGTCGGTCCACACGTCGACGGGCGCGGCGCCGAGTTCGACAACCGTGGGTGCGACGAAGTACCCCTCGGCGAGCGCGCCGTCCTGGTAGGGCCGCCCGCCGGTCAGCACGGTGGCACCCTGGGTCACGGCGGTGTCGATGCCCGCCGTGATCGACTGCTGCGCCGAGTCGCTGACCACGGGACCCATCTGGGTCGCGTCATCGACGGGGTCGCCCACCCGCAGCGCGCGGGCCTGCGCCAGCAGCGCCTCGGAGAACGCATCCGCGATCCCGGCGGTGACGATCAATCGCGAAGTGGCGGTGCACTTCTGGCCCGTGGAGCGGAACGCTCCCAGCATCACCTGCTCGACCGCGAGATCGAGATCGGCGTCGTCGAGCACCACGGCCGCGTTCTTGCCGCCCATCTCGGCCTGTGCCGGCACGCCGCGGGCGGCAGCCGCGGCCGCGATCCGGCGGCCCACGCCCGTCGACCCGGTGAAGGTGATCCCGTCGATGCCGGGGTGGTTCACGATGGCGTCGCCGATGTCGGCGCCTCCGACCACCAGGTTGAGCACACCGGGTGGCAGGCCGGCGTCGGTCAGCGCCTCCGCGAACCGGAGCGCCAGCAGCGGAACGGTGCTCGCCGGCTTCCACACGACCGTGTTGCCGTAGACCAGTGCGGGCGCGATCTTCCACGCCGGGATGGCGATGGGAAAGTTGAACGGCGTGACGACGCCGACGACGCCGAGCGGTTTGCGGGTCACCAGGATCTGCTCACCGGGCCGCGGGGAGGAGTAGATCTCACCGGCCTGGCGGTCGCCCTCGTTGCCGTAGTACCGCAGGATCTGTGCGGCGCGACGCACCTCACCCACGCCTTCGGCGCGCGTCTTGCCTTCCTCGGTGGCGAGCTCGAGGCCCCACCGTTCGGCGTTGCGCTCCACGATCTCCGCGGCGGCCAGAAGGCGGGCACCGCGCTGGTGCATCCCGGTCGCGGCCCAGGAGGGTGCGGCCGCGGCCGCCGCGCCGACGGCAGCGTCGACGTCTGAGGCCACCGCACAGGAGCCTTCGGCAACCACCACGGTGGGGCGGGCGGGATTGACGCTGACCAACGCGTCACCGCCGCCCGGTAGCCATTCACCATCGATCAGATGCCGAACCGACGCCGGGCCCGTCATGAGCGGAACGCCGCGTGGCCGGTCAGCGCCTTGCCGATGGACAGCAGGTGCATCTCCGACGTGCCCTCGTAGGTCAGCACGGACTCCAGATTGTTGGCGTGGCGCAACGGTGAATACTCCAGTGTGATCCCGCTGCCCCCCAACAGGGTCCGGCATTCGCGGGCGATCGCGATGGCCTCGCGCACGTTGTTGAGCTTGCCGAGGCTGATCTGTTCCGGACGCACGCCCTCGGCGTCTTTGATGCGGCCGAGATGGATGGCCAGCAGCATGCCCTTGCCCAGCTCGACTGTCATGTTCGCCAGCTTCTCCTGCGTGAGCTGATAGCCGGCCAGCGGTTTGTCGAACACGTCGCGGGTCTGGGTGTAGGCGATGGTGGTCTCCAGGCTGTCGCGGGCCGCGCCGAGCGCACCGAACACGATGCCGAAGCGAGCTTCGTTGAGACATGACAGGGGAGCGCTCAGGCCGACGGCGTCCGGCAGCTGCGCCGACGCGGGCAGCCGGACGTTGTCGAGTACCAGTTCGGAGGTCACCGACGCCCGCAGCGAGAGTTTGCGGTGAATCGCGTTGGCGGTGAAACCCGGTGTGTCGGTGGGGACCAGGAACCCGCGAATGCCCTCGTCGGTCTGCGCCCACACGGTCGCCACATCGGCCAGGTTGCCGTTGGTGATCCACATCTTGGTGCCGTTGAGCACCCAGTCCGCGTTTTCTCCGGCGCCAGAGCGCCTTGCGCGGGTGCGCATACCGGCGGGGTTGGAACCGAAATCGGGCTCGGTCAGCCCGAAGCACCCGATCGCCTCGCCTGAGGCCAGCTGCGGCAGCCACTCGTTCTTCTGCTCGTCGGAGCCGTACCGGTAGATCGAATACATCGACAGTGAGCCCTGGACGGAGACGAAGCTGCGGAACCCGCTGTCGCCGGCTTCCAGTTCCAGGCACGCCAATCCGTAACTCACCGCGTTGGTTCCCGCGCACCCGTAGCCCTCCAGATGCATGCCGAGCACGCCGAGTTCGCCGAACCGCCTGCCCAGTTCCCTGGGCAGGGTGGACGACTCGAACCAGCCCTCGATGTTCGGCTTCAGCTCGGTATCCACGAATTTGCGTACGGTGGCGGCGATCTCGCGTTCGTCGTGATCGAGGAGCCGTGCGGTGTCGAACAGTTCCAGCGGAGAGTAGACGGCCTTCTGGGGCGCTGCGGTGGTGGTCATCGGGTCAACTCCTGGTGGGTTACAGCGACGCGAATCCGTCGCGGACAACGTCGAAGGCTTCGGTGAGCAGCTCGTCGGAGATCGACAGCGGCGGCAGGAATCGCATCACGTTGCCGAATGTACCTGCGGTCAAGGTCAATACGCCGTTGAGGTGACAGTGGCGCGAGATGGCGGCGACGGCGTCGCGGTTGGGCTCGCGGGTGCCGGGCACCACGAGCTCGGCGGCGATCATCGCACCGCGGCCGCGGATCTCGCCGATCACGTCCGTGCCGGCCGCGATGTCCTCAAGCGCGGTGACCATCGCTTCGCCGATGGTCCGGGCACGCTCGACGAGCCGCCCGCTCTCGATCTCCTCGAACACCCCCAGCGCGGCTGCGCACGCGACGGGATTGCCGCTGTAGGTGCCGCCGATCCCGCCCGGGTGCGCGGCGTCCATCACGTCGGCGCGTCCGGTGACGGCGGCAAGTGGCAGACCGCCGGCCAGTCCCTTCGCCGTGGTGATCAGGTCGGGCACGATCCCGTCGTGCTCACAGGCGAACCACGCGCCGGTGCGGGCGATCCCGGTCTGCACCTCGTCGGCCACCAGCAGGATGCCGCGCTCGCGGCAGAACTCGGCGACCGCGCGCAGGAACCCGTCGGCGGGGACGATGAAGCCGCCCTCGCCCTGGATCGGCTCGACCACCACACAGGCCACCGCGTCGGCTCCGAGCTGGGCGTCGACCAGCTGCGCGAAGTGGGCGAACGCCTCCTCGGCGCAGTGCTGCGGCCCGGACGGCCACCGGTACGGGTAGGCCATCGGCGCCCGGTACACCTCGGGGGCGAACGGCCCGAAGCCGTGTTTGTACGGCTGGTTCTTGGCGGTCATCGTCATGGTGAGCAGCGAGCGTCCGTGGAAGGCGTGGTCGAACACCACGACCGCGGACCGGCCGGTGGCCGCACGGGCGTACTTGACGGCGTTCTCCACCGCCTCGCTGCCGGTGTTGAACAACGCGGTGCGTTTGTCGTGGCTGCCGGGCGTCAACCGGTTCAACGTCTCGGCCACCTCGATGTACGGCTCGTACGGGGTGGCCAGGAAACACGTGTGGGTGTAACGGGCGAGCTGCGCCGTGGCGCGCTCGACGACCGCGGGCGCGGAGTTGCCGACCGTGGTGACCGCGATCCCGCTGCCGAGGTCGATGAAGGAGTTGCCGTCCACGTCGACGGCCACACCGCCACCTGCGGTGGCGACGTAGACGCCCGCAGCGCTGGCCAACCCGGCCGGCAGGGCGGCGCTGCGGCGCGCTGCGAGCTCGGCGGACCGGGGCCCGGGGATGTCGGTCACCATCCGGCGGGCCTGCGGGAGCGCGGGGCCACCGACCAGCGAAGTTGTCATGAGCCAAGCGTAGGAAGGCCGACCCGTCGCGTACGTGTCCGTGATGGACAACTGTGCGCGTGCCGTTATACCGATCGGCGATGCGGGCCCCGATTAATTCGCCGCCGCGTGGATATCAATAGGCCATGAGTGAAACCGCGCTGCTCGTGATCGACATGTTCAACACCTACACACACCCCGACGCCGAACAGTTGGCCGACAACGTGGTCGAGGTCGTCGATCCGATCGCCGAGCTGGTGGCGCGGGCCGCCGAGCGGGACGACGTCGACCTGGTCTACGTCAACGACAACTACGGCGACTTCACGGCCACCCACTCCGATGTCGTGCGGGCCGCACTCGAGGGCGCGCGTCCGGAACTGGTGCGTCCGCTGGTGCCCGCATCCGAAAGCCGGTTCCTCACCAAGGTGCGCCACAGCGCGTTCTACGCGACACCGCTGGACTACCTCCTCAGCCGGTTGGGCGTCCGGAGGATCGTGCTGACCGGACAGGTCACCGAGCAGTGCATCCTCTACACCGCGCTCGACGGATACGTCCGGCACTACGACGTGGTGGTGCCTCCGGATGCGGTGGCGCACATCGACTCGCAGCTCGGTGAGGCGGCGCTGGAGATGATGCGGCGCAACATGAAGGCCGAGCTGTCCAAGTCCACCGAATGCCTGCCCTGACGGTGTGAACCCGGGTGCGCAACGAACTGCTGCCGGGTGCCTGCCGGCACGCCGTGCATGCGACGCGTTGTTCCGGGGTCGACGGGCCATGGCTGCGGTAGCCTCACGGCATGGAGGTACTACGCGACGTAGTTGTTCTGCTGCACATCGTCGGCTTCGCCGTCACCTTCGGCGCCTGGGTGGCCGAAGCGGCCGCCGGTCGTTTCCGCACCACCCGGGTGATGGACTACGGCCTGCTGGTATCGCTGCTTACCGGCCTGGCGTTGGCGGCGCCGTGGCCCGCGGGAATCGAACTGAACTACCCGAAGATCGGGATCAAACTGGTGATCCTGCTGATCCTCGGCGGCCTGCTCGGCATGGGCAGCGCGCGTCAGCGGCGCACCGGCGACCCGGTGCCGCGCCCGCTGTTCTTCGCGGTCGGCGCGCTGGCCTTCGCGGCCGCGGCCATCGCCGTGTTGTGGTGACGCCGGAGGCTACGGCCCGCCGAGGCCCATCAACTCGGTGACGTGGTGGTCGCGCCCGGCCGTGTAGCCGCCGTCCACCGCGATGGCCTGCCCGCTGACGAAGGCGGCGTCTGAGGAGACGAGGAAGGCCGCGACCGCGGCGACCTCCTCCGGCCGGCCGAAGCGCCGCAGCTTGTGCTCGTGGCGCAGTCCGTCGCGCGGACCTTCCATCCCCGGGATGCCGATCACCGACTCGAACAACGGGGTCTCGATGAACCCCGGGCAGATCGCGTTGACGCGAATCCCGCTGGGCCCGTAGTCGATCGCCGCGTTCTTGGTCAGCAGCACCACCCCGCCCTTGGAGGCGTTGTAGGCGCTGCCGCCCGCGGTGCCCTCCAGGCCCTCGATGCTCGACAGTGTCACGATCGCGCCGCGCTCACCGTCGACCCGGTCCTGGGTGATCATCTGTGCGAGCGCGGCGCGCAGCACCACGAAGGTGCCCTTGAGGTTGACGTCGAGGACCCGGTCCCACTCCGCATCGGGCAGCAGGTGGATGGGGCCGCCTCCGCCGACACCCGCCGAGTGGACCACGCCGTCGAGCCGGCCGGTTCTCTCGATCACCGCGGCCACCGCGCGCTCGGCCGTCGCGGTGTCCCGCACGTCGCCGCTGACGTAGCCGATGTCGCCGGGAAGGTCGGACGGCGGCCCGGGTGCGAGGTCGCAGCCCACCACCGAGGCGCCCTCGTCGAGCAGTCGCCGCACCGTGGCCTCCCCGATGCCGGACGCCGCGCCGGTTACCAGAACACCCTTGCCGAGCAGGCGATTGTGCATCGGCACAGTATGGCCCACCGCAAGGCCGACCGGTTCCCGATCGCTCAGGGCGCGCCCGCGGTGCGGGTGAGCACATACCATCCGGAGATGACGTCTGCGCCGGAGCAGTTCCTCACCGACGGGCACGGCGGCGTGCGCATCGTCGCCGACCGGTTGGGCGACCCGCGCGCCCGGGCGGTGGTGTTTCTGCACGGCGGCGGGCAGACCCGCCGGTCCTGGGGCAGGGCGGCCGCGGCCGTGGCGCACCGCGGCTGGCAGGCCGTCACCGTCGACATGCGCGGCCACGGCGAATCGGACTGGTCGCCCGACGGTGACTACCGGGTGTCCAGTTTCGCCGCCGACGTGCGCGAGATCCTCGACCGGCTGCCGCCGCGGCCCGTGTTGGTCGGCGCCTCGCTCGGCGGCATCACCTCGATGCTGCTCGCGGGCGAGCTGGCCCGCGGTATCGCCGCGGCGGTGGTGCTCGTCGACATCGTGCCCGACATGGACCCGTCGGGGGCCGAGCGCATCCACGCGTTCATGGCCGACAGGATGGTCGACGGATTCGGTTCGCTCGATGAGGTCGCCGACATGATCGCCGAGTTCAACCCGCACCGACCCCGGCCCGCTGACCTCGACGGCCTGCGAAACAATCTGCGGCGCAGGGGAGAACGCTGGTACTGGCACTGGGATCCGCAGTTCATCGACGGATCTGCGGCCAACCCGCCGATCGAGGTCACCGACACCGAGCGGCTGCATTCGGCGGTCGAGGCGATCCTTGCCGACGGAGTGCCCGTGCTGCTGGTGCGCGGTCAGGTCAGCGACCTGGTCAGCCGGGAGCGCGCCGACGCATTCGTGGCACGCTTCCCACAGATCGCGTTCGTCGACGTCGAGGGTGCCGGCCACATGGTGGCCGGGGACCGTAACGACCTGTTCGCCGACGCGGTGCTGGACTTCCTGGCCCGCTCCGAGATCGCCCGACCGTGACGACCCACTGACCCGCACCGGGACCCGAACCGGGACCGCCTAGGGTTCGCCCGCGCGGTCCATCCGCCTGCCCAACTCGGCGCGCGAGCTGATGCCCAGCTTGCGGTAGATCTTGGTGAGATTGTGCTCGACGGTCTTGGCGCTGATGAACATCGCCGACGCGATGTCCTTGTTGGTTGCGCCCGAGGCCGCCATCTCGGCGACCCGCTGCTCGGACGGCGTCAACTGGCTCAGGCCTTCGGCAGGGGCGACGACGGCGCGCGCCAACTCGGCACGGGCCCGCCGCACCCACAGCGGGGTGCCCATCTCTTCGAATGTCCGCAGCGCCTCGTTCAGATTCGTTGCGGCCGTGTTCTTCTGGCGTAGCCGCCGCTGCAGCTGTCCCAACAGCAGTTGCGTCCTGGCCCGTTCGAACGGCATCGGGAGACGGTCATGCTCGGCCATCGCGCGGTGCGCGGTCTGCTCGGCGGCGATGACGTCACCACGGGCGGCCAGAAGCATGGCACGGCAACGCATCCCCACCGCCTTCATCCAGTGCCGGTCGTGTTCGATCCCGTTCTGTTCGAGCGCGCCGGTGAGCGATTCGGCCTCGTCGAGCCGTCCGACGCCGACCATCGCCTCGATGACATCGGGCAGGTGCCAGGCGTACATCAGCTCCGTGGACCGCATCTGTTTGGGGTCGAGGAACTTCGCGTCCAGCGCCTGCAGCGCCTCCCGGTGATTCCTGAGTGACTCCTCCAGAAAGCACAGCGTCATCCCCGGCCAGTCGGCGATGTGGGAGGTCTGACGGTTCTTGACCGCGTCGAGCACCCACCGCGCATCCGCTCGGGCGTCCTCCACCCGGCCGGCGTAGGCGGCCAGCGTCCCCCGCACCGTCATCGGGATGATCAACACGTCGTCTCCGCCGAGTTGTTCGGCGCGCTCCACGGCTTCGGAGGCCTCCGCCTCGGCTTCGGCGATCTGACCCCGCCACAGATGATTGATCGCCAGGAACCCGGCGATGGCCATCATGTCGCTCTCGGCGCCGCGCTCTACGCAGACCGCCCGCATCGCCGTCAGTTCCCGGTGCGCCTGTTCGAGCCGGCCGGTCCATGACATCACCAGCGCATGCACGAACGGCGCCCGGAAGATGATCGGCACATCGAGGGTGCTGTCGTAGAGCTCCATGGCGCGCCGCAGCGATTCCTCGTCGAGCCCGCGGCCGCACTGGATGTTCACGTGGACCGACCACGCCAGCGCGGCGCTGATGATCCCGGGTACACCGAGTTCCTCCGCCAGCTTGACCGCGTCGCGGACATACCGGGCCGCGTCGTCGAGGTCGCCGATGCTGTTGAGCGCGAACGACAGTCGCAGCAGTACCTGAACCAGGATCGGTACGTTGCCCGCACCGTCGTCCAGTGCGCCGCGCAGCAGTTCGACCGCCTCGGTGTGCTCGTTCTCGTACATGCGCACGGTGGCGAGCAGGCTGGCCGCCAGCGCGCGCAGGACCGGCGGTTCGATCGTGTCGATGCGGCCGAGTGCGGCGGCGGCTTTGGCGGTGTCGCCGGCGAGGAAGTGGTTCTCGGCGGATTTCATCCGGCGCAACGGGTCGTCGGCACCGAGCCCGATGGCCAGGTCCATCAGCTCGGCGGCCGCCGCAGGCGCGCCACGGGCCCGCGCGGAGTCGGCGGCCTGATCGAGGGCGGTGAAGATCTCGTCGTCACCGCTGGCCGATGCCAGCGCCAGATGCCGGGCCTTCAGTTCCGGCTGGGACTCCAGCGCCCCCATCGTGCGGTGCATCGCGCGCCGCGCCGTCGGCCCGGCATCGGTGTACACGCCGCTGGCGAGCAGGGGATGGGTGAACCGCACCCGGTTGCCCTCGACCGTGATGATGCCGGTCGACTCCACGCGCTCGAGGCGCTCGGTCACCTCCTCGGTGGTCACGTCGTGGGCGCGGGCCAACAGCTCCACGGTCGCATCGGCCACGCAGGCGATGCTGAGCAACACAGACCTGGTCTGTTCGTCGAGCCGTCCGATCCGGTGCCGCACCACATCGGCGAGCGTGGCAGGCAGCGGCGGTTCACCCGCGCCCTGCCCGTCGCTGAGCGCAAGGGCCAGCTCGAGCGCGAAAAACGGGTTGCCCCCGGAGATCTCGGCGATCCGAAGAATCGACGGGCGGGCCAGTGTGCGGCCGAGGCGTTCGGAGATCAGCGAGTGCAGCTGCCCGGTGGTCATCGGGCGGACGTAGACGCGTTCGAGCGCGTCCGGCCTGTCCAGCTTCAACCAGCCCGCGGTCGCGCCCTCCCCGGGTGCGCACCGCTCGGTCACCAGCACACCGAACGGGCCCCGCAGCCGGCGCACCGCGAACTCGATCGCGGCGCGGCTGGAGCTGTCGAGCCACTGCGCGTCGTCGATGGCGATGAGCACCGGGGATTCCCCGGCCAACGCCTGCAGCACCGAGACGAACGCGGCGGCCACCACCCGCTGATCCGTCGGCGGGCCGTCCCCGCCGGCTCGCAGCAGCACCCGGTCCAGCGCGAGCCGCTGCAGACCGGGCAGCGCCGCGAAGACCTCGTCCCCGACGTCGTCGAGCAGGTCGGCCAGGGCCGCGAACGCCATCACAGATTCGGCCTGCCCCGCCCGCGCCGTGAGCACCCGGAAACCGAGGTCGCCCGCCCGCTGCCGCACGGTCAGCCAGAGGGTGGTCTTGCCGATCCCGGCCTCGCCTTCGATCACCAGCCCGGCCGGTTGCGATCTCGCGGTGGCGAGGAAGCCAGCAACGTGCGGATCGTCGATTGATCGCTCGCTAGCGCCGGACACAGGGCTCATCATCCCAGCGGGCAAAGCCGAGCGCATCAATTCGGCGGCATTCGGCCATCGAACCGCGACGCATCGACCCGACGTGCTATCTGACCGCGACGACGACCTTGCCCCTTGCCGAGCGGTTCTCCAGCGACGCGATCGCCTCCGCGGCCCGTTCCAGCGGATAGACCACCGGCTCGGGTGCGGCCACCGCCCCCGAGGCCAGCAACGGTTCCAGTTCGGCCCACTGCTCCTGCAGGAAGCCGGGGTGCGTCATCGTCCAGGCACCCCAGCCGACTCCGACGGCGTCGACGTTGTTGAGCAACAGCCGGTTCACCTTGACCGTGGGGATCTCCCCACCGGTGAAGCCGACCACCAGCAACCGGCCGCCGGGCGCCAGCGAGCGCAGCGAGTCGGTGAAGCGGTCGCCACCGACCGGGTCGACCACGATGTCCACCCCGCGTCCGCCGGTGAGCTCCTTGACCGCGTCCTTGAACCCGTCGACGAGCACGACCTCGGAGGCGCCCGCGGCGCGGGCCACCTCCGCCTTCTCCTGGCTGCTGACCACGGCGATGGTGCGGGAGGCCCCGAACGCCGGCGCGAGCCGCAACGCCGAGGTCCCGATACCTCCGGCCGCGCCGTGCACGAGCACCGTCTCGCCCTGCTGCAGCCGGCCGCGGGTGCGCAACGCGAAGTGCACCGTCAGGTCGTTGAACAGGATTCCGGCCCCGGCCTCGAACGACACCGAGTCCGGCAGCTTGAAGACCCGTTCAGGTTGCAGCGCAACCACTTCGGCCATCGCACCGCACAGCATCGTCAGGCCGGCCACCCGGTCGCCCGGCTGCACGTGTGCGCCCGCGGGCGCGCTGCGCACCACGCCGGCGACCTCGGCGCCGGGGGTGTAGGGCATCGCAGGCTTGTACTGGTAGAGCCCGCGGGACTGCAGCGCGTCCGGAAACGCCACGCCGGCGGCGTACACATCCACCAGCACCGTGCCGTCGTCGCCCGTGGGCTCGTCGATCTCCACGAGCGCGGCGGCCTGCGGCCCCTCGAGTTCGGCTATCTGTATCGCACGCATTCCCGGCCTCCTGGTGGTCTCGGCAGACCATTTAACCCACACCCGGTTCGGCGGGAACCGGCGGTCTCCGGAGTACAGTCACGTACCCGGCACCGTCGCCGAGACCACAGGAGCAGCGCATGGCACCAGGGACCAGCACCCGATCTCGGAGCCGGGGATTCGCCCCCGCCCAGGCACTGCCGCCGGGACGCATCGTCGATGTGCGGTCCAAAGACGGCGTCCGGCTGCACGCCGAGGTGTTCGGACCCGAGGACGGCTACCCGATCGTGCTTGCGCACGGGATCACCTGCTCCCTGCGGGTGTGGGCCTATCAGATCGCCGAGCTGGCACGCGACCACCGGGTGATCGCGTTCGATCACCGCGGCCACGGCCGCAGCGCGATCCCGCCCCGCCGGGGCGGTTACAGCCTCGATTACCTGGCCGGCGACCTCGACGCGGTGCTCGAGGCCACCCTGGCGCCCGGGGAGCGTGCCGTGATCGCCGGGCATTCCATGGGCGGCATCGCGATCTCGTCGTGGTCGGAGCGGCTGCCGCACCGCGTCGAGCAGCGCGCCGACGCCGTCGCGCTGATCAACACCACCACCGGTGACCTGCTGCGCAACGTCAACCTGCTGCCGGTCCCGCCCGCGCTGGCCGACGTCAGGGTGCGCGCCGCCGGCGAGGTGCTGCGCAGGTTCGGCGGGGTGCCGCTGGTCCGCGCCGTCGACCGCCCCAACCGCCGGTTCGTCTCCTCGATCGCCGTCGGCCGCGACGCCGACCCCGCCATCGCCGACTTCGTGTTCGAACTGTTCAACTCGACCTCGCCGGCCGGGCGCGGCGGATGGGCCCGTGTCCTGGTCGACCACCTCGGCCCGCGGCACATCGCACTGAAGAACCTCACGGTGCCGACGCTGGTGATCGGCAGCACCAAGGACCGTCTGCTGCCGATGGCGTCGGCCCGCCGGATCGCGGCCACCGCGCCGAACCTGGCGAGATTCGTCGAGGTGCCCGGCGGGCACTGCGCGATCCTGGAGCGACCCGACGACGTCAACGACCATCTGCGGTGGTTGGTCCGGTCGGTGACCGGGCAGGGCGACGCGACCGGCGCGACGGGGTAGTCAGGATCGGCGGGTCAGCTCCTGATGCACGTCGGTGGCGGCGCGCAACCCCGAACGCACCGCGCCGTCGAGGAACCCCGTCCACGTGTCCGCCGTCTCCGTGCCGGCCCAGAAGATGCCGTCGACCGGGGCGCGCAGCCAGCGGCCATGGGCGGTCCACGCCCCCGGCGGCACCGCCGCAGTCGGCCCGCCCGGCGCGAAAGTCTCTGCACCCCAACAGTGGTCGAGGTAGTCGAGCGGACGTGACGCGGCTTCGCCGAACAACGCGGTGAACCCGGCCAGCGCGACCTCGCGTCGCTGCTCGGGCGGCAGTGGATCGAACGTGCGGGCATCGGTGAAGCCGAGCAGCACGCCGGGGCCGCCGTCGCCGGGGCTGCAGTCGAACGTGATGAAGACGGGTCCCTCGTCCGACAGCGCTTCACCCGAGCAGCCGTTGGTGCGCCAGAACGGGGTCTCGTATGCCGCGTATGCCTTGCTCAGATGGCCCTGCGGCCAGTGCCGGTTCAGCTCGCCGTAGTCCGCGGGCAGTGGCGGGTCGAACTCGACGGCCCCGCGGTGCGCGGGCGGTATCGCGACGACGACCGCCGCGGCGGTGTACTCGGCGCGGTCGGTGCCGACGGTCAGCGAGTGATCGGGGTGGCGCGCGATGCGCCGCACCGGCGCGCCGAGCACCACGCGGTCGCCCAGCTGTTCGGCCATCCGCAGCGCGATCTGCTGGGTTCCGGCCAGGAACCGGTCCTGCTGGGCGCCGCCCTTCACGTCGAGCATCCTGCTCAGGCCGCCGGCCGCCTTGACGTAGCGCACGGCGTGCAGCATGGACACCGCGTCGGGTTCGGCGCCCCACGTCACCCGGGCCACGATGGCCATCAGGTCGCGGGTGGACGCGCCCGCATGCACCAAGCGCAGCCACCCGTCCAGCGAGACCGCGTCGAGCTCGGCCGCGACCGGGGAACGCCACGGCTGGTCGACGGAAACCTTCCGGCAGACCCGCTCGAAGCGCCACTGAATCCTGGACACGTCGAGCAACTCGATGATCGACAGCCGCGGGACGGTGCTGCGGTAGGACCGCACCGAACCGCGCCAGCGGATCAGGTTCTTGCCGCGGCCGAATGTCGGCTCCCGCTCGCAACCCAGTTCGTCGGCCAGCTTGAGCACCGCGTCCTGCGTCGGGCCCACGAAGGTCGCCCCGAGGTCGACGGGTACGCCCGCGATGGTTCCGGTGTAGGAGCGCCCGCCGACGCGGTCGCGCCCCTCGACGACGACGACCTCGTGACCGAGACGGGTCAGTTCCCGTGCCGCCGACAAACCCGCGAATCCCGCCCCCACCACCACGACATCGGCCATGGCCCCCATCCTCGTCGCATCACGGCGGATCCGGCGCGCAAACGCACCCCTAGTGTCGTCAAACGCGCCGAATTCGCGGGATTCGTCGGCCCAGATCGTCGACGCGCCGGGGGGCTGAGTCCTAGGGTGGTACGTGAGCGGACCAAAGGAGGTTGCTGGTGGACCAGCGCCATTCGGAGACGGAGTTCTCCGACGTTCTGATCATCGGAGCGGGAATTTCGGGAATCGGGGCCGCATACCGCATCCAGGAGCGGAATCCCCAGCTGACGTACACGCTGCTGGAGCGACGCTCCCGCATCGGAGGTACCTGGGACCTGCACCGTTACCCCGGGATCCGCTCCGACAGCGACATCTTCACGCTGTCGTTTCCGTGGGAACCGTGGACCAGGCCCGAGAACGTCGCCGACGGTGAGGACATCCGCAGCTACCTGACCGAGACCGCGCACAAGCACGGCATCGACCGCCACATCCGGTTCGACACCCGGGTGATCTCGGCGGACTGGGATTCGGGGACCGACACCTGGACGGTGCAGACCGAGCACGACGGGGTGCCGCACACCTACCGCACCCGGTTCCTGTTCTTCGCCACCGGCTATTACGACTACGACCACCCGTACCGTCCGGATTTCCCGGGCCTGGACAGCTTCTCCGGCACGGTGGTCCACCCGCAGCACTGGCCCGAGGACCTCGACTACGCCGGCAAGAACGTTGTGGTGATCGGCAGTGGGGCCACCGCGATCAGCCTCATCCCGTCGTTGACCAAACAGGCCGGGCACGTGACGATGCTGCAGCGCTCACCGACGTATCTGCTGTCCGGGCAGCGGATCAACCCGGTGGTGAACCTGCTGCGCAGGGTGCCGCCGCGTAAGCTCGGCTACCGGCTCGCGTGGTTGTACAACGTGCTTTTCATCGTGTCGGTCTACGGGATCGCCCGTAAGGCTCCGCGATTCAGCCGCAAGATCATCCGCGCGGTGGCCAAGCACTATCTGCCCGAGGGTTATCCCGTCGACACGCACTTCAACCCCAGCTACGACCCGTGGGACCAGCGTCTTTGCCTGATCCTGTCCGGTGACTTCTACGACGCCATCGCCAAGGGGCGCGCCGAGGTGGTGACCGACCGGGTCGACCACATCGATGCCAACGGCATAGTGCTGCAGTCGGGCAAGCGGATCGACGCGGACGTGATCGTCACCGCCACCGGCATCCAGCTGCAGGCGCTGGGCGGCGTCGTGATCAGCGTGGACGGCGACGAGGTCAAACCGGCGGACCGGTTCGTCTACAAGGAGCATCTGCTCGAGGACGTGCCGAACATGGCGTGGTGTGTGGGCTACATCAACGCGTCCTGGACGCTGCGTGCCGACCTCACCGCCCGTGCGGTGGCGAAGTTGTTGGCGTACATGGACTCCCACGGCTACACCCACGCCTACCCGCACCTGGGGGGAACATCGATGCCGGAGAAGCCCGCGTGGAACATCAACGCCGGATACGTGCACCGCGCGGTGCACGTGCTGCCGAAATCGGGTACGCACCGGCCCTGGAACGTGCGGCACAACTACGTGCTTGACGCCATCGACCACCGGGTCGACCGGATCGAGGAGTCGATGGTCTTCGGGCGTGCGGCATCGAAATCGCCTTCCAGCAGCGACATCCCGGGTGAGGATCTACTGGAAGGCAAGGTCGTCGGGTGATCCTCAGGGGGCGACGGTAAGCCAGTCGGCGAAGCCCGACGGGTCGTGACGGCCGAGTGCGCCGTGCTCGAACAGGCCCCAGCCCTCACGCTCGGTCCCGTCGGCGTCGCGGCACACCGCGCGGCCGACGTGGTCGATGACGCCGAATCCGGCGCGCCCGACGATGGCGGGATCGGTCATGTCGTAGGTGAGGCGCTCGGTGAAGCCCTCGCCCTTCCACACCCCGTGCAGCCAGTCGGAGTCGCCGCCGTAGCCGCCGCCGACGTGAATCGGCACCGGCAGTTTGGATTCCACCGCGAAGCGGAGTGGGCTGCCATCGAACGCGGTGGCCTCGATGGTGGCGCCGGTGGGGATCCGGGTCCCGGAGCGGTAGTGGATCTTGACCCGCGGCCACCCGAGCTGTTCGACACGGCCGTCTTTCCAGATGCGCGTGCAGTCGTTCAGTGAGCGGAAGCCCTGCGGATCCTCCTGGATGATGATCACGATGCCGAAGTCGTCGAACGCCATCGGCACGTACAGCCACCACATGCCCTCGAACGGCGGGTCGTCGGGTCGGCCCGCCGGCTCGGCCTCGCCGACGGGGCGGATGCCCCAGGACCGGTCGCGGGTGCCGATCCAGCGGGCCGGGTCGACGGCGATGTCCTCGCCGTCGATCGACAGCAGGCCGCTCCACGTGCCGACCTGGGCGAAGCGCTGTGCGTCGAGCGTCACCCGGTTGCCCCGCCGCATGATGTGCGGCTGCTCCTGGACCACGTCGAACAGCCCCTCCCAGGTGAGATCGGCTGCGATGCCTTCGGTTTCGTCGAGAACGATGCGCAGCTTACGCAGCGGCTCGATCACCTCGACGCGGTAGTTGCCGACGTGCTGGTTGAGTCGATCCTGGTCGATGGCGTCGGACAGGTGCACCGCCGTCTGGGTGTCGCCGCGCCTTGCCAGCAGGAACGCGTCCTTCACGCCGAGGTTCGGGTAGTAGCCGATGCCGGTGATGACGAAGATGTCGCCGGTGCGGTCGTGGGCGTTGTAGTAGGCCCGGTCGTAGAAATTGCGATCCGAGGACCCGGGCCAGGCAATGGGCTGGGGCACCTGGTGCACCGGGTATTCGTCCATCGGTCCGAGCATCAGTCGGTTTCTCCGATCAGTCGCTTGAGCAGTGACGCGTGGTAGAACAGGGTTTCTATGTCCGCGGGCCTCTCGATCTCACCGAAGTGCACGCGCCGGGCGCCGGTGCGCATGAACACGCAGCACCAGACGACCGCCGAGTACACATGGAACCAGTGCAGGTCGCCGATCTCGACGCCGGTGAGTTCGCGGTAGGTCTCGCGGACGTCGTCCTCGCGGAGGAAGTCCGGCATTCCCGGCAGCCCGGCGAGCTTGGTGAGTTCCTGGAAGACCATGTGCGCAAAGCTGATCCACGCGACATCGAACTCGCGCGGCCCGACCGTGGCCATCTCCCAGTCGAGGACGGCGACGGGGGAGAAGTCCTGGTAAATAACGTTGCCGATGCGTGAATCACCCCACACCAGAACAGGTTCGGCGGCGGCGACGTCCTCGGGAAAGCGGTCCTCCAGCCATGCCAAGGCCCGTTCGACCAGCGGTGAACGGCCGATGTCGGGAACGCTGAACTCATACCAGTTCTTCAGCCAACCGAAATGGCGGTGCAGCGCCGTCGGCCCGGGCGGGTCCACGTCCTGGAGGAAGCCGAAGACCTGTTGCGCGTTGGGAATCGAGTGCAGTTTGGCCAGCACCTCCACGGTGCGGTCCTGCAGTTGCCGCTGTTGTTCGGCGGTGGCGTCGAAAAGCCAGTTGTCGCCGAAGGTGTAGGGCATCACGTCGGGTGGCACGATGCCCTCGACGCGGTCCATCAGGAAGAACGGCCGGCCCAGCACGTCGCCTCGGCGTTCCAGCCAGCGCACCGGCGGCACCGCGACGTCGGTCAACTCGGCGACCAGTCTCATGACCTCGTGCTGGTGATCGAGGCGGTAGTGTTCGAACACGGGGATGTCCGCCTCGGCGGGCGCGACCCTGGCCACCCATCGCTGCTCGACCGGGTCACCGGCCTGCAGCCACCGCCCGCGCAACAGAATCGTCTCGGAGGACATCCCGTTGGCGTCGATGCCGCTTTCCACGGTGATCTCGGGCGTAATGTCCGGAATCAATGTGGACAGCCACTGCGACAGGGCTGCCGGGACGTTCGACATGTCACGACTGGAACGTTGGAGCCGGTCCACGTTGTCGACGGCTGGTTCGCTGGTCACAGAGGGGTCCTTCCCGCCACGGCGCGGTCGTGGCACGGCTCTAATACGATACCGTGGGTAGCGATATGAATACAGACCCGTCGCCGGGTGACAAGACCCCGGGCGCAGGACGTCCGCGGGATCCGCGCATTGACGCTGCCATACTGCGCGCCACCGCGGATCTACTTGTCGAAATCGGTTATTCGAACGTCACGATGGCCGCCGTCGCGGAGCGGGCCGGCACCACCAAGACGGCGCTCTACCGGAGGTGGTCGAGCAAGGCCGAGCTCGTCCACGAGGCCGCCTTCCCCGTCACGCCGACCGCCATCCAGACGCCGCCCGGCGACATCGCCGCCGACCTGCGCGCGATGATCGAAGCGGCGCGCGACGTGTTCACCAGCCCCGTGGTGCGGTCCGCCCTTCCCGGCCTGATCGCCGACCTGTCCGCCGACGCCGACCTCGCCGGCCGGGTCGGTGCCCGCTTCACCGATCTGTTCGCCGCGGTGCGCAACCGGCTGCACGACGCCGTCGAACGCGGCGAGGTGCGCGCCGGCGTCGACCCGGACCAGCTGGTGAACCTCATCGGCGGGGCGACGCTGCTGGCGCTGCTGCAGGCGCCCGACGATCTCACCGCCCCCGCCTGGGTGGACAGGACGACCGACATCCTGCTGCACGGTGTGATGGCCTGACCCTGCAAGCCTGCTCGCTCAGCTGGGGCGGATCTGTTCCTTGTTGCGCTGCGCCACCGCGCTGAACCGGTCACCGAGCCCGTCCAGGTCGCGGTGCTGGGCGAACGCGATCTCCTCCTCGGCGGCCAGCGCCGGATCCGTCACCGCCGCAGCACCCGTCGTGTAGATCTCCTTGAGGCTGCGCATCGTCGGCCGCGGCACCTCGGCGATCTGCGTGGCCAACTCCACCGCCCGGTCCAGCAGACGATCGTGGACCACCACCTCGGTGACCAACCCGATCCGCTCGGCGCGTGCGGCGTCGACGACCTCGCCTGTCATCGACAGGCGCCGGGCCATCGCCGCGCCGACGACCTGCGGTAGGTATGCCGTCATCCCGCCGCCGGGCAGGATCCCGACCCGCGCGTGGGTGTCGGCGAACACCGCGCGCTCCGAGGCGATCAGGAAATCGCAGCCCAGCGCCATCTCCAGGCCGCCGGTGAACGTGGCGCCGTTGATGGCCCCGACCACCGGGGTGCGCATCCGGGCCACCGCGGCGATGCAGCTCTGCGACCGGAACTCCGCGAAGTACGAAAGGCCGTCGCGGGCGGCCTCTTTCAGGTCCACCCCGGCGCAGAACGCGGGATCGGCGCCGGTGAGGACGACCGCCCGCACGGATTCGTCGGCGTCGGCGGCGGTCAACGCTGCGTACGACGCGCGGATCAGGTCGCGGCTGAGCGCGTTCCTGGCGGCCGGGCGGTTCAGCGTGATCACCCGCACGCCGTCGTGGTCGGCGGTCAGCACCAGTTCTGCAGTCATGGCTACGTTGGTATCAGAGGAACCGGTCGGCAGCGTTCGCCAGGTCCAGCAGCGGTTGCGGCAGCGCCCCGAGGGCGAACGTGACGGCCGCGGTGACGGTGACGACCGCGGTCGTCAACGCGCTGGGCACGACGACCGTCGGCGCGTCGTCGGGGCGGTCGGTGAAGAACATCAACACGATCACCCGCACGTAGAAGTATGCGGCGATCGCGCTGGCGATGACGCCCACGACGACGAGCGGGATCGCGCCGCCCTCGCCTGCGGCCTTGAACACCGCGAACTTGCTGACGAATCCGCTCGTCAGCGGGATTCCGGCGAACGCCAGCAGGAACAGCGAAAAGACGATGCCCACCACGGGGTAACGCTTGCCGAGGCCGGCCCAGCGCGCCATCGCGCTGTCCTCTTCGCCGTCGGCGTCGCGAACCAGGCTCACCACGGCGAACGCACCGACGGTGGAGAACCCGTATGCGAACAGGTAGAACAACGTCGACGACAGCCCGGCCGCGCTGCCGGCGATCACACCGGTCAGGATGAACCCGCTGTGCGCGACCGCGGAGTAGCCCAGCATGCGTTTCACGTCGTTCTGGGTGACGGCGGTGACGGTGCCGACCACCATCGTCAAGATCGCGATCGCCCACAGCACCGGCCGCCAGTCGTCGCGCAGCCCGGGCAGCGCCACGTAGAACAGGCGCAACATCGCGCCGAACGCCGCGATCTTGGTGGCCGCCGCCATGAACGCCGTGATCGGTGTGGGTGCGCCCTGGTACACGTCGGGGATCCACGAATGGAACGGCACCGCGCCGACTTTGAACAACACGCCGACGAGCAGCAGCGCGATGCCGATCAACGCCAGCGACGTTCGGCCGGTACCCGCAGCGACCGCGTCGGCGATGCCGTCAAGCTGCAGGGTGCCCGCATATCCGTACAGCATCGCCGCGCCGTAGAGAAAGATCGCGGACGAGAAGGCCCCCAGCAGAAAGTACTTCAGCGAGGCTTCCTGCGACAGCAGACGGCGCCGCCGGGCCAGCCCGCACAGCAGGTACAGCGGAAGTGACAACACCTCAAGGGCGATGAACATCGTCAACAGGTCGTTGGCCGCCGGGAACAGCAGCATGCCGCCGATGGCGAACAGCGTCAGCGGGAACACCTCGGTCTGGATGACGCCGGCCCTGGTGGCCAGCTTCTCGGCCACGCTGCCCGGGACCGCGGACGCCTGCGGGGTGAACGCCTCCAGCCCTCTGCCTTCGGTGTCGGGCCCCGGCGCGGAGATCTGCCGCTCACCGATCAGCAGGATGCCCAGCACGCCGACAACGAGGATGGTGCCCTGCAGGAACAACGCGGGCATGTCGACGGCGATCGCGCCCATCACGGCTTCGGAACCGCTGCCGCCGTGCAGGTCCCGCGCGACCAGAACCACAGCGACGAACGACGCCACCAGCGCCGCAATGCTGAGCGTCACCTGCACGGCGTAGCGCCGACCGCGGGGCACGAACGCCTCCACGAGCACACCGAGGACGGCGGCGGCGAGCACGATGAGCATCGGAGAGATCAGGCCGTACTCGACGGTGGGAGTCGGGATGTTCATCGCACCGGGCCTTCCGCCATCCGGGGTGCCGGATCGGGTTGCTCGATCGTGGTCAGCGTGTGGGTCACCGCCGGGTTGATCACGTCGAGCGCGGGCTTCGGATACACGCCCAGCACCAGCAGCAGCGCGATCAGTGGCGCCACCACGGCGATCTCGCGCGGCACCAGATCGCGGATCTTGTGTTCACCCTCGACCAGCGACAATGGGGCAGGCCCGGTCATCATCCGCTGGTACATCCACAGGACGTAGATCGCCGAGAGCACCAGCGCGCTCGCTGCCAGCACCGCGAACACCGGATACCGGGTGAATGTGCCGATCAGGACCAGGAACTCGCTGATGAACGGCGCCAGCCCGGGCAGCGACAGGGTGGCCAGGCCGGCCACCAGGAATGTACCTGCCAGCACCGGTGCCAGCTTCTGCACACCGCCGTAGGCGTTGATGAGCCGGGAACCGCGGCGCGACACCAGGAAACCGGCGATCAGGAACAGCGCCGCCGTCGAGATGCCGTGGTTGACCATGTACAGCGTGGAACCCGACTGCCCCTGCGTGGTCATCACGAAGATGCCGAGGATGATGAAGCCGAAGTGGGAGATCGACGTGTACGCGATGAGTCGCATGACGTCGGTCTGGCCGATCGCGACGACGGCGCCGTAGACGATGCCGATCACCGCCAGCGTGATGATCAACCCGCTGAAATAGCTTGCGGAATCCGGGAACAGCGGCAGGCAGTAACGGATCATGCCGAAAGTGCCGACCTTGTCCATGATCGCCATCATCAACACCGCGCTGGCCGGGGTGGCCTCGACCGCCGCGTCGGGAAGCCAGCGGTGGAACGGCCACAGCGGTGCCTTGACCGCGAAAGCGAACATGAACCCGCCGAACAGCAGGTGCATCACCACCGGGTTGACGACGAACTCGCCGCCCGCGACGGCGGCCACGATCGCACGGAAGTCGAACGTGCCCGCGTCGAACGCGTCACTTCCTGCGGTCGCCACGTACAGGCCGACGACCGAGGCGAGCATGATCAGGCCGCCGAACAGGTT
Source organism: Mycolicibacterium austroafricanum (assembly GCF_000612725.1). Taxonomy (GTDB): domain Bacteria; phylum Actinomycetota; class Actinomycetes; order Mycobacteriales; family Mycobacteriaceae; genus Mycobacterium; species Mycobacterium austroafricanum. The sequence goes on along the minus strand of NZ_HG964455.1, from coordinate 473,044 downwards.
GTACAGCAGGAACTTCACCGCCGCCCTGCTCCGGTCGGCGCCGCCGAAGCCGCCGATGAGGAAGTACATCGGGATCAGCATCGCCTCGAAGAACACGTAGAACAGCAGGATGTCCAGCGACACCAGCGAGATCAGCACCATGCCCTCGACGGCCAGGATCAGCGCGAAGTAGATGTGCACCGACCGGCCGCCCCAGCTCAGCTCGTCGCGGGCGTCGTTCCAGCCCGCCATGATCAGCAGCGGCAGCAGCACCGCGGTCAGCACCACCAGAGCCAGCGCGATGCCGTCGACGCCCAGGATGTAGCCGGTACCGAAAGACGGTATCCAGCGGTAGTTCTCGACGAACTGGAACTGGTCACCGGCAGGGTCGAAGCCCACGGCGATCACCGCGGCGACGCCAAGCACGATCAACGAAACCGACAGCGCAACCCATTTCGCCAGGCCGCGCGCGGCGGCGGGCAGCAGCATCACCACCACTGCGCCCACCATCGGGACGGCCCACAGCGCGGTCAGCACCGGAAACGACGTCACCACAGGTTCACCGCCAGGATCATCGCAACGACGAGCGCCGCACCCGCCAGCATGGACAGCGCATAGGAGCGCGCGAACCCGGTCTGCAACTGTCGCAACCCTTCAGAGATTCGGGAGACGCCTGCCGCCAGCCCGCCTGCCGCACCGTCGACTGCGTCGTCGTCGAGCTCGACCAGTCCACGGGTCAGGGACATGCCCGGACGCATCAGAACCGTCTCGTTGAACGCGTCGCCGTACAGATCCCGACGGGCCGCGACGGTCAGCGCCGAACCGGCAGGCACCTGCTCGGGAACCGCGCGGAATCCGTACATCCGGTAGGCGACGACGATGCCGACCGCGACCACCGACAGCACGATCACCGTCACCACCCAGACGGGCAGGACGTGGTGGATTTCATGCGCGCCGACCACGGGTTCCAACCAGTGCTCCAGGGTGCCACCGATGGCCAATGCGCCGCCGGCCGTCACCGAGCCGATCGCGAGCAGGATCATCGGCCAGGTCATCACGGCGGGCGACTCGTGCGGGTGATTGTCCTCGGCCCAACGCTTTTCGCCGAAGAACGTCATCAACATCACCCGGGTCATGTAGAACGCGGTGATCCCGGCACCGAGAATCGTTGCGCCACCAAGGATGACGCCCTTGGCGCCGCCGGCACCGAGCGCGACCTCGATGATGCCGTCCTTGGAGAAGAACCCGGCCAGCGGCGGGATCCCGATGATCGCCAGATAGCCGAGTCCGAAGGTGACGAACGTGACCGGCAGCGCCGTGCGCAGGCCGCCGTAGCGGCGCATGTCCACCTCGTCGTCCATCGCGTGCATCACCGAACCCGCACCGAGGAACAGCCCCGCCTTGAAGAAGCCGTGGGTCAGCAGGTGCATGATCGCGAACGCGTACCCGGCCGGCCCCAGGCCGGCGGCCAGCACCATGTAGCCGATCTGGCTCATCGTCGACGCGGCCAGCGCCTTCTTGATGTCGTCCTTCGCGCAACCGATCACCGCACCGAACAGCAGGGTGACGGCGCCGACCACCACGACGGCGGTCTGCGCGTGCGGAGCGAGGTCGAACACCGGGCCCGAGCGCACGATCAGGTACACGCCCGCGGTCACCATCGTGGCGGCGTGGATGAGCGCCGACACCGGGGTGGGACCCTCCATCGCGTCCCCGAGCCAGGACTGCAGCGGCACCTGGGCCGACTTGCCGCACGCGGCCAGCAGCAGCATCAGCCCGAGCACCGTCAGCGTGCCCTCACCGAGTTGCGGTGCAGCGTCGAACACTTCGGTGAAGCCGACGGCTCCGACGGCGGCGAACATCACCATCAAGGCCACTGCCAGCCCGACGTCGCCGACCCGGTTGACGACGAACGCCTTCTTGGCGGCCGTGGCCGCCGACGGCTTGTGCGACCAGAAGCCGATCAGCAGGTAGGACGCCAGGCCCACACCCTCCCAGCCCATGTACAGGCCGAGGTAGTTGTCGGCGAGCACCAGCAGCAACATCGCCGCGAGGAACAGGTTGAGGTAGCCGAAAAACCGCCGCCGCCCGGGATCCTCGGCCATATAGCCGATCGAGTAGACGTGGATCAACGAGCCGACACCGGTGATCAACAGCACGAAGCACATGGACAGCTGGTCCAGTTGCAGCCCGAAGTCGACACGCAGTTCACCCGCGGGCACCCAGGAGAACAGCGATTCCTGGACCGACCGGTTCTCGCCGTCACGGCCGAGCATGTCGGTGAACAGCAGTGCGGCGCAGACGAACGACGCGATCGCGGCGGCTGTCCCCAGCAGATGCCCCCACCGGTCCGAACGCCGCCCACTCAACAGCAGTATCGCGGCACCGGCCAGCGGGAGTGCGATCAGGAGCCACACGGGTGCAGTCATGCGAACCTCAATGCTTGAGCAGGTTGGCCGCGTCGACGCTGGCGGAGCGCCGGGTCCGGAAGATCATCGTGATGATGGCGAGGCCGATGACGACCTCGCATGCCGCGACCACCATGGTGAAGAACGCGACCACCTGACCGTCGAGGTGTCCGTGGATGCGGGAGAACGTGACGAAGGCGAGGTTGGCGGCGTTCAGCATCAGCTCGATGCACATGAACATCACGATGGCGTTGCGCCGCAACAACACACCGGCCGCGCCGATGGTGAACAGCAGCGCCGACAGGTACAGGTAGTTGTCGGGACTCATCGGCGCTCACCTGCTGATTCTGAGTCCGAGTCGCTGGGCACCGGCCGCACCTGCAGGATTGCGCTGACCGACAGTTCCGAGCCGGACCCGTCGGGCAGCCTGGCGGGAACGTCGACGGCGTTGTGTCGTGCGTACACGCCGGGGTTGGGCAGCGTGGTCGGGTGCCCGCCCGGGGCGAACCGTTCGGCGGCGAGTTCGCGCTGAGTCTTCCGCCGCTCGAAGCGTTCCCGGTGCGCGAGCACCATCGCGCCGAGCGCCGCGGTGATGAGCAGGGCGCCGGTCAGCTCGAACGCCCACAGATACTTCGTGAAGATCAACGCCGCCAGGCCCTCCACGTTGCCGTCCTCGTTCGCCTGATCGAGTCCGACGAATCCGGTCGCCGACACGTTGCCGATGCCGGCGACCAACAGGACGCCGAAGCCGAGTCCGACGACGATGGCCGCCACCCGCTGCCCGCGAAGGGTTTCCACCAACGATTCGGACGAATCGACCCCGATCAGCATGAGCACGAACAAGAAGAGCATCATCACCGCGCCGGTGTAGACGACGATCTGGACCACCCCGAGGAACGGGGCGTCCTGGGCGATGTAGAGCACCGCGAGCGCGATCATCGTGGTCGCCAGGGAGATCGCCGAGTAGACCGCCTTGGGTGCGGCGACGACGCCGAGTGCGCCGGTCACCGAGACGACGGCGAACACCCAGAACAGGACCGCTTCACCCATGGCTGCTCCTCATCTCGCGTCCCGGGCGGCGGGCTTGATGTTGCCGAGGTAGTAGTCGTCGTCGGTGCTGTCCGGAGCCATCGCATGCGGCGGGGCTTCCATCCCGGGCTCCAGCGGGGCCAGCAGCTTGTCCTTGCCGTAGATGAGGTCGGACCGATTGTCGTCGGCCATCTCGTAGTCGTTGGTCATCGTCAGTGCCCGGGTGGGGCAGGCTTCGATGCACAGGCCGCAGCCGATGCACCGCAGGTAGTTGATCTGATACACCCGGCCGTAGCGCTCCCCGGGCGAATAACGTTCAGACTCGGTGTTGTCGGCGCCCTCGACGAAGATGGCGTCCGCCGGGCAGGCCCAGGCGCACAGTTCGCATCCGATGCACTTCTCCAGACCGTCGGGGTAGCGGTTGAGTTGGTGCCGTCCGTGATAGCGCTTGGCGACGGGGCCGGGCTTCTCCGGATACTCCTCCGTCACCGGCTTTTTGAACATCGAGCCGAAGGTGACGCCGAATCCGGCGACAGCGTCGAGGAACTTAGGCATCTGCGTCCTCCAGGGCACGGGTTTTCACCGGCAGCGGCGGCACCGGGAAGGCGCCGTCACCGGCCGGTCGAATGGGTTCGGGGCGAATTCTTCTGGCGCGCAGCCTGCTCCGGCCTAGCAGTGCCAGCAGGATCACCGCGGCGACCGCCAGACCGATCGCCGCAGTTGCCGGCGCCTGGTAGCCCTGGTCGCGCAGCGAGTGGGTGATGGCCACGATCATGATCCAGCCCAGCGACACCGGGATCAGGATCTTCCAGCCCAGCGCCATGAACTGGTCGTAGCGCATCCGTGGCAGCGTGGCGCGCAACCACATGAAGAAGAACAGGAACAACCACACCTTGACGGTGAACCACAACAGCGGCCACCATCCACTGTTGGCGCCGTCGGCGATGCTGATCGGCCACGGCGCATGCCAGCCGCCCAAGAACAACGTGGTGGCCAGGGCGGACACGGTGGTCATGTTGACGTATTCGGCGAGCATGAACATCGCGAACTTCAGCGACGAATACTCGGTGTGGAATCCGCCGACTAGTTCGCCCTCGGCCTCGGGCAGATCGAAAGGCGCGCGGTTGGTCTCGCCGACCATCGCGGTGACATACACCAGGAACGACGGCAGCAGCAGGACGATGTACCAGGTGTCGTTCTGGGCGGCGACGATGCCGGAGGTCGACATCGTGCCCGCGTAGATGAACACCGCGGCGAACGACAGCGCCATCGCGATCTCGTAGGAGATGACCTGTGCCGACGAACGCAGCCCGCCCAGCAGCGGGTAGACCGATCCGGACGCCCAGCCGGCCAGCACGATGCCGTACACGCCGATCGAGGTGACCGCCAGAATGTAGAGGACCGCGACGGGTAGGTCGGTCAGTTGCAGCGCCGTGCGGTGGCCGAACACCGACACCTCACCGCCCATCGGGATCACGGCGAACGCCATGAACGCCGGGATCACCGAAATGATCGGTGCGGCAAGGTAGATCCACTTGTCCACCCCCGCCGGGACGAGACCCTCCTTCAGGGCGAGCTTCACCCCGTCGGCCAGCGACTGCAGCAGCCCGTGGGGACCGACCCGGTTGGGGCCGAACCGCAACTGCATGCGGCCGAGGACCTTTCGTTCGATGAGGATCGCCGCCAGCACGGTGAGCAGCAGGAACGCGAAGATACCGAGAGATTTGGCCAGGACCAGCCACCACGGGTCGTGGCCGAACAGAGTCGGGTCGGGATAGGTCATCGCGGGCTCCGTCCGGATTGGCCATGCTGGCTCCGTCCGGATTGGCCATGCTGGCTCCGTCCGGATTGGCCATGCTGGCCGCGTCCGGATTGGCCATGCTCGCCGCGTCCGGATTGGCCATGCTGGCCGCGACCGATCGACACCACCGCGCCCGTCGTCACGCCCAGCGCCCGGTGCACATGGCAGCCGGGAGAGTTCAGCGGCAGCCACACCACGCGGTCGTCCATGTCGGCCAGCTCCAGCGGCAGCGTGACCGCGCCGCGGTCGGTGCTCACCGTCAGCGGTTCGCCCCCGGCGACCCCGATCTCGGCGGCGGTGGCTTCCGACAGCCGCGCCACCGGCGTTCGGGCGGTGCCGGCGAGGTGGGGTTCGCCGTCCTGCAGTCGCCCGTCGTCGAGCAGCATGCGCCACCCGGCGAGCACGGCCTGGCCACTGTCCGGATGGTGCGGTGCCGGATCGTGCCGCGGGGACGGGGCACGATCCCCGGCCCACAGCCCGAGGCGGGCGCGCTCCTCGGCGGCCGTCGTCACCCCGAGGTCAACCCCGATCTCGTCGGCGAGGAAGTTGAGCACCCGCAGGTCCGAGACGGCGTTGGTCCGCAGCGCGGCTTCGAAGGGGCGAATCCGCCCCTCCCAGTTGACGAACGAGCCGGCCTTCTCCACCACCGGCGCCACCGGGAACACCACGTCCGCGCGTTCGGTGACCTCGCTGTGGCGCAGTTCCAGGCTCACGACGAACGGTGCGGCATCGACGGCGGCGAGCGCGGCGTCGGGGTCGGGGAGATCGGCGAGCTCGACGCCACCGATGAGCAGAGCGTTCAACGCGCCGGCGCGCGCGGCGGCCAGGATGGCCGACGTGTCCCGGCCGACGACGTCGGGGACGTCGTCGACGTTCCATGCCTCGGCGGTCTGCCTGCGCGCCGCCGCGTCGCCGACCGGTCGCCCGCCCGGCAGCAGGTTCGGCATCGCACCCGCCTCCACGGCACCGCGGTCGCCTGCGCGCCGCGGCACCCACGCAATACGGGCGCCGGTGGATTCGGCCAGCCGGACGACAGCCGACAGCGCACCCGGGGACGTGGCGAGGCGTTCGCCGACCAGCAGCAGGGAACCGGGCATCGCCAGCAACTCGTCCCCGGCGAGGCGGCCCAGCACGGCTGCTTCGGCGCCCGGGGAAGAACGGATCAGCCGGCCCGACAGCTTGCCGAGACTGCGGGTGGCCAGTGCTGCGACCGACAGCACCTGCAGCCCGTGCCTGCGTACGGCTTTGCGCAGCCGCAGGTAGAGAATCGGTGACTCCTCCTCGGGCTCAAGACCGGCGAGCAGCACCGCTGGCGCCTTTTCCAGATCCGAGTACGTGACGGTCATCGGCAGGCCCGCGACGTGGGCGGCGAGGAAATCGGCCTCCTCAGCGCTGTGCGGTCTGGTCCTGAAGTCGATATCGTTGGTGCCCAGTACGATTCGGGCGAACTTGGCGTACGCGTAGGCTTCCTCGGCGGTCACCCGGCCGCCGACCAGCACCCCGGCACTGCCCACCGCGGCCGCCAGCCCCGCCCCGGCAATGCCGAGAGCCTCCGACCACGACGCCGGGCGCAGCGCTCCGTCGTCGCGCACCAGCGGCGTGGTGATGCGGTCACCGACGGTGGCGTAGGTGAACGCCCACCGGCCCTTGTCGCAGTTCCATTCCTCATTGACCTCGGGATCGTCGCCGGCCAGCCGGCGCAGCACCTTGCCGCGGCGATGATCGGTGCGCTGTGCACACCCCGACGCGCAGTGTTCGCACACGCTTGGGCTGGAAACCAGGTCGAACGGGCGCGCACGGAACCGGTAGGCCGTCCCGGTCAGCGCGCCCACCGGGCAGATCTGCACGGTGTTGCCGGAGAAGTACGACTGGAACGGTTCGCCCGGGGCGATGCCCACCTGCTGGAGGGCGCCGCGTTCCAACAGGTCGATGAAGCGGTCACCGGCGATCTGATCGGAGAACCGGGTGCACCGGGCGCACAGTACGCAGCGCTCCCGGTCGAGCAGCACCTGCGACGAGATGCTGATCGGTTTCGGGAACGTGCGTTTCACGTCCTCGAAGCGGGTTTCGGGGCGGCCGTTGGACATGGCCTGGTTCTGCAGCGGGCATTCACCGCCCTTGTCGCAGACCGGGCAGTCCAGCGGGTGGTTGATCAGCAACAGCTCCATCACGCCCTGCTGGGCCTTGTCGGCGGCCTCGGACGTGTACTGGGTGCGCACCACCATTTCCGGCGCCACCGTGATGGTGCAGGACGCCATCGGTTTCCGTTGGCCCTCGACCTCGACGAGGCACTGCCTGCAGGCGCCGACCGGATCGAGCAGCGGATGGTCGCAGAAGCGGGGGATCTGAACGCCGATCAGTTCGGCCGCGCGAATGACCAAGGTGCCCTTGGGCACCGTCACCTCGTTGCCGTCGATCGTCAGCGTCACCATTTCGACGGGCGGTGCGTCGTTGCTGTGTTCGGCCAGGGTCATGCGCCCACCCCTTCCTCTCGCGAGCAGACACAAACTCGCATGGTTTGGACTCCCACAGGGCGAGATTGTGTCTGCTCGCGGAGAAGACGCGGGGTCATGCGCCCACCCCTTCCGGTGCGGCCAGCATCGATGCGTACGGGTCGAACGGGCACCCCTTGCCGACAGGGTCGAGGTGCGCCTCGTACTCGGCGCGAAAGTGTTTGAGCGAGGACATGATCGGGCTGGCCGCGCCGTCACCGAGCGCGCAGAACGACTTGCCGAAGATGTTGTCGGAGATGTCGAGCAGCTTGTCCAGGTCGGCCTCGGTGCCCGCGCCGGTCTCCAGCCGCTCGTAGATCTGCGCCAACCAGTAGGTGCCCTCCCGGCACGGCGTGCATTTGCCGCAGGATTCGTGCGCGTAAAACTGGGTCCAGCGGCGCACCGCCCGCACCACACACGTGGTCTCGTCGAAGATCTGCAACGCCTTGGTGCCGAGCATCGACCCGACACCGGCCATGCCTTCGTAATCCAAGGGCACGTCCAGATGTTCGGCGGTCAGCAGTGGCGTCGACGATCCACCCGGTGTCCAGAACTTCAGTTCGTGACCGGCGCGCACCCCGCCCGCGTACTCCAGCAACTCGCGCAGCGTGATCCCCAGCGGCGCCTCGTACTGTCCGGGTGTGGTGACATGACCGGACAGGGAGTACAGCGTGAATCCGGGTGACTTCTCCGACCCCATCGAGCGGAACCAGTCGACACCGTTGAGCAGGACCGGCGGCACGCTCGCGATCGACTCGACGTTGTTGACCACGGTGGGGCACGCGTAGAGACCCGCGACGGCGGGAAACGGCGGCCGCAGCCGGGGTTGTCCGCGCCTGCCCTCCAGCGAGTCCAGCAGTGCCGTCTCCTCGCCGCAGATGTAGGCGCCCGCGCCTGCATGCACGATGAGTTCCAGATCGAAGCCGGAGCCGTGGATGTCGCTGCCCAGATGTCCTGCGGCGTAAGCCTCGGCGACCGCGGCCTGCAGCCGCCGCAGCACCGGCACCACCTCGCCGCGCAGGTAGATGAACGCATGGTGGGCGCGGATCGCGTACGCGGCGATGATCGCACCCTCGACCAGGAAGTGCGGAGTGGTCAGCATCAGTGGAATGTCTTTGCACGTACCAGGTTCCGACTCGTCGGCGTTGATCACCAGATAGTGCGGCTTGGCCGCCGGGCCCTCGTCGCCTTGGGGGATGAACGACCACTTCGTGCCGGTGGGAAAACCCGCACCGCCGCGGCCGCGCAGCCCGGAGTCCTTGACGGTGGTGATCACCTGATCCGGGGTCATGGCCAGCGCCCGGTCCAACGCCTGGTAGCCGCCGTGCCTGCGGTAGGTGTCCAGCGACCACGGCTGTGGCTCGTCCCAGAACCGGCTCAGCACCGGGGTCAGCGCGGTCATCGGTCGTCCGCCGCCTTCGGATCGGTATCCGGCGGCGCACCGTGATCCGGTGCCGCCATGGCGCGCTCGTGCGCGACCCGCAGCCCGGCCAGCGTCGCCGCTCCCACGCGTCCGGCGTCGGGGGCGTCGCCCGGGTTTGACAGCCCGGCAAGGATTCTCGCGGTCTCGCGGAACGTGCACAGGGCTCCGCTGCGCGACGGCGTCGGCTTCTCACCCGAGCGGAGGGAGTCGACGAGATCGCGTACCGAAGAAGGGGTCTGGTTGTCGAAGAAGTCCCAGTTGACCATCACCACCGGGGCGTAGTCACACGCGGCGTTGCATTCGACGTGCTCGAGTGTGATCGTGCCGTCCGCAGTGGTCTGGCCCGGCGCGATGTCCAGATGACTCTCAAGGCTCTCCAGGATTGCGTCACCGCCCATCACCGCGCACAGCGTGTTGGTGCAGACACCGACCAGATACTCGCCGGTCGGCTCGCGCCGGTACATCGAGTAGAACGTCGCCACGGCAGTGACCTCGGCGTGGGTGAGCCCCAGTTGTCCTGCGCAGAAAGCGATTCCGGCCGGGGTGAGGTAGCCGTCTTCTGCCTGCACCAGATGCAGCAGGGGTAGCAAGGCCGACCGCGACTGCGGATAGCGGCCGATGATCGTCGCGGCGTCGGCCGCCAGCCGCTCGGTGACCTCGGCGGGGTAGGCCGTAGGGCCGTGAATCGGGGGACCCGGCTCGTCGGGCCGCTGTCCCAACTCCAGAAAGACGCTCACCTGTCCACCCCGCCCATCACCGGATCGATCGACGCCACCGCGGTGATCGCGTCGGCCACCATGCCGCCCTCGCACATCGCCGCCACCGCTTGCAGATTGGTGAATGACGGGTCCCGGTAGTGCACCCTGTACGGCCGGGTGCCGCCGTCGGAGACCATGTGCACCCCCAGTTCGCCGCGCGGCGACTCGACCGCCACATACACCTGGCCGGCCGGCACCCGGATACCCTCGGTCACCAGCTTGAAGTGGTGGATGAGGCCCTCCATCGAATGACCCATGATCTTGGCGATGTGTTCGGGGGAGTTGCCGAGCCCGTCTGGGCCCACCTTCAGGTCGGCGGGCCAGGCCAGCTTCTTGTCCGTGATCATCACCGGCGCACCCACGGAGCGTTCCAGACGCTGCACGCACTGCTCGACGATCCTGATCGACTGATGCATCTCTTTGACCCGGATCAGGTACCGGCCGTAGGAGTCGCACTGGTCGTCGGTGACGACGTCGAAGTCGTATGTCTCGTAACCGCAATACGGTTGCGCCTTGCGCAGGTCGTGCGGCAGACCGGTGGAACGCAGCACCGGGCCGGTGATACCCAGCGCCATACACCCGGTGAGATCGAGATAGCCTATGCCCTGCGTGCGGGCCTTCCAGATGTAGTTCTCGTTGAGCAGATCCTCCATGTCGCGCAGTCGCTTCGGAAGCAGGGTGAGCAGATCCCGGACCTGGGGGAGCGCCTCATCGGGAAGATCGGCGGCCACCCCACCCGGTCGGATGTACGCGTTGTTCATCCGCAGACCGGTGATCGTCTCGAACACCGACAGGATCAACTCACGTTCCCGGAATCCGAGGAACATCGCGGTCATGGCGCCGAGTTCCATACCCCCGGTGGCGAGCGCGACCAGGTGGCTGGAGATGCGGTTGAGCTCCATCATCATGACCCTGATCACCGAGGCCCGTTCGGGGATCGCGTCGGTGATGCCCAGCAGCTTCTCCACGCCGAGGCAGTACGCCGTCTCGTTGAAAAACGGTGACAGGTAATCCATTCGCGTCACGAACGTGACACCCTGCGTCCAGTTGCGGAACTCGAGGTTCTTCTCGATGCCGGTGTGCAGGTAGCCGATCCCACAGCGGGCCTCGACGATGATCTCGCCCTCGATCTCGAGGATCAGGCGCAGCACCCCGTGTGTCGACGGGTGCTGCGGGCCCATGTTCACGACGATCCGCTCGCCGGCGTGCTCGGCGGCGTTCTGTCGTGCGGCAGCGACGACCTGGTCCCAGTCCTGGCCGCCGACGACGACCACCCGCTCGGGCGGCTGCTGTGAGGTGGTCATCAGCTGTATGCCCTGCGTTCGTCGGGCGGCGGGATCTCGGCGCCGTGGTACTCGACCGGAATCCCGCCCAGCGGATAGTCTTTGCGCTGCGGATGGCCCACCCAGTCATCGGGCATCTCGATGCGCGTCAGGGCGGGATGACCGTCGAAGATCAGACCGAAGAAGTCGTAGGTCTCACGCTCGTGCCAGTCGGTGGTGGGGTACACCCGGAACAGCGACGGAATGTGCGGGTCGCTGTCGGGGGCTGCCACCTCGATGCGGATACGGCGGTTGTGCGTGATCGACATCAGCGGGTAGACGGCGTGCAGTTCGCGATCGGCGTCATCGGGGTAGTGCACGCCGCTGACGCCGAGGCACAGTTCGAAACGCAGGTCGGGGTCGTCGCGCAGGGTTTGCGCGACGTCGACGAGCCGGTCGCGGTGCACCTCCAGGGTGAGTTCGTCGCGGTACACCACCACCCGCTCGACCGATTCGGCGAACACGTCGTGCCCCAGCGCGCTTTCCAGCGCGTCGACCACGTCGTCGAAGTAGCCGCCGTACGGACGCGGTGAGCTGCCCGGCAACGCGACGGAGCGGATCAGCCGGCCGTAGCCCGACGTGTCACCGCTGCCCTTGGCACCGAACATGCCGCGCCGTACCCCGATCACCTCGGGATCGGGCTCGTCGTCGCCCGTCACCTGAGAAGGCCTTTCAGTTCGATGGTCGGGGTGACCGCCAGCGCCGCCCGCTCGGCTTCCCGGATGGCCTCCTCGCGGTTCACGCCGAGCGGCATCTGCTGAATCTTGTCGTGCAGTTTGAGGATTGCGTGCAACAGCATCTCCGGGCGGGGCGGGCAGCCCGGCAGATAGATGTCGACCGGCACCACATGATCGACGCCCTGCACCACCGCGTAGTTGTTGAACATCCCACCGGAGGAGGCGCACACGCCCATGGCCAGCACCCACTTCGGTTCGGCCATCTGGTCATAGATCTGGCGCAGCACCGGGGCCATCTTCTGGCTGACCCGGCCCGCCACGATCATCAGATCGGCCTGGCGCGGTGTCGCGGAGAACCGCTCCATGCCGAACCGCGAGATGTCGAAACGCGGCCCCGCGGTGGCCATCATCTCGATGGCGCAGCAGGCGAGGCCGAACGTCGCCGGCCACAGCGAACCCTTACGCACGTAGCCGGCGACCTTCTCCACCGTGGACAGCAGAATCCCGCCTGGCAGGCGTTCCTCTAATCCCATTGCAGCCCTCCCCGCCGCCACACATAGCCATAGGCCACGAACACGATGACCATGAACAGCAGCATTTCCACCAGCGCAAACAGGCCGAGGTTGTCGAACGCGACCGCCCACGGATAGAGAAAGACGATCTCGATGTCGAACACGATGAACAACATCGCCGTCACGTAGTAGCGGATCGGGAATCTCTGTCCGACCGCGGCGGCGGCGGGATCGGTCGCCGCCATCGGCTCGATCCCGCATTCGTAGGCTTCGAGCTTGGCACGGTTGTAGCGCCTGGGTCCGATCAGCAGGGCGATCCCCACAGACCCGACGGCGAACACAGCGGCGATCGCACCAAGCACCAGGATTGGCGTGTACAGATTCATACTGCGCAGCAGCTCCTCGGGGCCGTCGATGTGAGCTACCACACAGCCTAGCCCTGTTTGCGTTGCAAGCTACACATTTTGATTAGTATCGCTAGTGGCGTCATGCGGCGATCCCGCATTGCCTCCAATGGGCATGCGTACCAGCGGATTTCGCTGTTCGGATGGCTACGCGGAGGGGCGCAGCAGCGACACGACGGCGTCGCCCAGCCGGATCGGATCGATCGGATGCGGCACCGCCGCCTCCGCGCGCGACCATCGCGCCAACCACGCGTCGTCGGCCCGCCCCGTCAGCACCAGCACCGGCGGACAGTCGTCGATCTCGTCCTTGAGCTGCTTGGCGATTCCCATGCCGCCCACCGGGGCGGCCTCGCCGTCGAGAATCGCCAGATCGAAGCCACCCTCGTCCATCTGCCTGATCACCATCGGCCCGGTGGCCACCTCGAGGTAGCTCAGCTCGGGGAGTTCGGGGTGGATGCGCCTGCCCAGCGCGAGCCGGACCTGTTCCCTGGTCCGGGGATTGTCGCTGTAGACGAGGATCCGCAGCGGATCCTGCGCGCGCGACGACTCGGAGGATGGCGCAGCCATGGGCGCGATGTTAGCCGGGAGGCGACGGCTCGTTGATCAAGTCGCCGAAAAGGGCTGCCTCACCGGCGGTTCCGATGTCGGTTCGGCAGCCCACATGACGGGTCACGACGACGTGTGTGACAACAGGGGAGCGATCTCGGCCGGGTCGAAGTACTCGTCGATGCGATTGATCAAACCGTCGCCGCCCACCTTGATCACGATGCACACGCGCATCGCGATCGTCGCCCCGGCCGGGGTGGCGGCGTGCAGGACATGCTGCTGCACGAAGCCGCCGTCGAACATCTGTCGGTCCAGCACCTCGTATCGCCGATTGACGGTGGCGTCGACGAACCACCTGATGATCTTGACCGACCGGGCATGGTTGTTGTCCCTGGTGTCCCCGCTCTTCCACACCGCGATACCCGGGCTGAACAGCTGCGCGACCACGGCGATGTCGCTGCGCTCGATGGCATCGAACAGCCTGTCGGCGACGTCGCCGACCACGCGGGTGTCGGTTTCGGGCATCGTGTTGACCTCAACTCCGGTTCAGGTTGAACACTGGGGACATGGACCTGACCCCCAGACTCTCCCGTTTCGACGAGTTCTACAAGAACCAGACCCCGCCGTGGGTCATCGGCGAGCCGCAACAGGCGATCGTCGAGCTGGAACAGGCCGGGCTCATCGGCGGCCGCGTGCTCGACGTGGGATGTGGCACCGGGGAACACACCATCCTGCTCGCCCGGGCCGGGTATGACGTGCTCGGCATCGACGGTGCCCCCACCGCCGTCGAGCAGGCCCGACACAACGCCGAAGCCCAGGGCGTGGACGCCCGCTTCGAGCTCGCCGACGCCTTGTACCTGGGCCCGGACCCGACCTACGACACGATCGTCGACAGCGCCCTGTTCCACATCTTCGACGACGCCGACCGGGCGACCTACGTGCGCAGCCTGCACGCAGCCACCCGGCCGGGCTCGGTTGTCCATCTGCTGGCGCTGTCGGACTCGGGCCGCGGCTTCGGGCCGGAGGTCAGCGAACACACCATCCGCGCCGCGTTCGGCGCGGGCTGGGAGGTGGAAGCGCTGACCGAGACCACCTACCGCGGCGTCGCGATCGACGCGCACACCGAAGCGCTGAACCTGCCTGCCGGAACGGTCGTGGACGAACCTGCCTGGTCGGCGCGGATCCGCAGGCTCTGAATCCGGCTCAGCCGAGTCGCACGACCGAGCCGCTCTCGGCGGCCACCCACACCGCACCGTCCGGCGCGACGGTGATGCCGTGCGGCTCGGATACCGACGACGGCAGGTCGTACTCCTCGACCGTGCCGTCCCGCCCGATGTGCCCCACCCGGTCGGTGGCCCACTCGGTGAACCAGCAGCCGTCCGGGCCCCCGGTGATCGCGTGCGGGCGGCACGCCGGATCGGGCAGTGCGAACTCGGTGACCAGGCGGTCGTCACCGATCCGCCCGATGCGACCGGTGGCGATCTCGACGAACCACACCGCGTCACCACCCCAGGTGATCCCGACCGGCGCTGCGCCGGGTGTCGGAATGTCGATCACCTCGGGGTCGGCCGACGGCAGGATGCGGACCACCGCGTCGGCGTGGTTGAGCGTGGCCCAGACGGCGCCGTCGGCACCAGCGGCGACAAATGCCGGGAAGCAGCCTTCGGGCAGCGCGACGTAGCTGACCGTCGCGTCGGGGTCGATGCGGCCCAGCCGGTCACCTGTGGATTCGGTGAACCACACGGCGCCGTCGGCGCCGACGCAGATGCCGAAGGGGCCGCTGCCGGAAGCCAGCTCGAACGTCGTCATCGCGCCGCTTCGGTCCAGCGCAGTGATGCGGTCGTCACCGGTGCGGGTGAACCACGCTGTCCCGTCGCGTCCCACCGTGACCACCGAGGGACGCGCCTGGGCCCCGATCGGGTAGTCGCGGCGCCCGCCATCGGCACTCAGCCGGACAACGGCGCCGCTGTGCACCAGGGTGACCCAGAGCGCACCGTCGTCCGCGGCGCAGATGCCGTAAGGGTCAGCACCTTCGGTGAGGTCGGTCTGCGCGGTCGAGGTGACGCGGGGGATCATCGTGAGTCGTCATACCCCGGATGGTCGATCGACAACCGATGCCGCACCATCAGCCGCAGACACTCGGTCACCTCGTCACCGCGATCGTCCAGCCGGCCGTCACGAATGGCCTGCGCCAACGACATCTCGTCAGCGAACCCCAGCTCTTCCAGCGCTGCGCGCACCGATTCGCTCGTCGCGCCGAGGAGTTCGCGTTCGACGATGCGCAAGACGTTGGCCGCGACCCGGGAGTGGAAGCCGACCTGACCCCCGACGGCGCGCACGTCGTTGTCGAGAAAGTCCGCGACCGCGGCGACCAGCTCGGCCGCGGTGGGCCGGCGGGTCATCGGGGCCCTCGGCTCTTCGCGCAAGCGCTCATCGGTGTCCTCGGCTCTTCGCGCGAGCGCTCATCGGTGCCCTCGGCTCTTCGCGCGAGCGCTCATCGCGGACCCCCTCCTGACAACAGCTCCAACAGGTCCCACTCGGTCTCGCTGACGCGGCGGCCGATGGCGGCGAGCTCGACCGACGGCGATTCGCCCGACAGATGCCGCTCGGCCTGGTGACGGCAGATGACGCCCCACCGCAACGTCGCGACCGTCAGCCACCAACGGAACGTGTTGCGGTCCAGCGACGTATCCGCGGCCGACTCGTAGGCCTGCAGGAACGTCTCGACGCTGCCGAGCCCACCGGCTCCGAGAGTTTCGGGAGCGCCGAACCGCCAGGCGCGGATGCAGAACCAGGCCAGATCCTCATAGATCTCACCGATGTGGGTGAGCTCCCAGTCCAGAACGGCGGCGAGACCCGACTCGTCGACGATCAGGTTGCCCATCCGGAAGTCGCCGTGCACCAGACGCATCGGCGACGGATCCGGGCGCGCATCGGCCAGCCGGCGGAACGTCCACTCGAAAGTGGCTGTGGTGTCCCCGATCTCGTCGAGTCGGGAGCGCCAACCGGCCAGGTCGTCGGGTGAGGTCAGGCCGATCCCTGCCGGGTCGGCGCGGTGAATCGCCGCCAGCGCCGTCGCGCACTGCTCCAGCAGGCGGGCCCGGCCGCCGTCGTCGAGCCCGCGGAAGATGCGCCTCACGATCGTCTCACCCGCGATCGCATCGCAGATCAGGTACGGCGCACCCACGGCCGCCGGCGAATTGTCGGCGGTCACGATGTGCGGGACCGGTGCACCTGCGGCCGCGGCGCGCTGCTGCACCTTCGCCTCCAGCTCCATGCTGGCGTGGATGTCGTCCCGGGCGCCGGTGCGCAGGATCAGCGGCCGGCCCGCGCCGCCGGTCTGCGCGGTGTCTGATTCGCTCCTCGCGTGCGCGGTGTCTGATTCGCTCCTCGCGTGCGCGGTGCCTGATCTGCTCCTCGCGTGCGCGGTGCCTGATCTGCTCCTCGCGTGCGCGGAAAAAGCCCAGGTGGTCCGGCTCGCCCCGCCCGTCAGCCGCTGCAGGTTCTCGACGGTGACGTCGCCGAGCACCGGCCGCAGCACCTCCTCGAGAGCTGGGGCCAACTCGACACTCATCGGGGTTCTCTGCTCTTCGCGCGAGCGCTCATCGCCGCCCGAATCCGAACAGTCGCTGCGCCACCCTCCGGATCTGGATCTCCTCGGCCCCCTCGGTGATCCGGTAGCGGCGGTGGTGGCGGTAGATATGCTCGAACGGCTCGTGCCTGCTGTAGCCGACGCCGCCGAACACCTGCATGGCACGGTCGGCGGCCTCGCACACCAGGCGGTTGGCCCGGTAGTTGGCCATCGACACCTTGTCGGACACCTCCATGTGGTGGTTGCGGTCCAGTTCGGATGCGGCGTACCGGACCAGCAGACGCACCATCTGTGCCTCGGTCTGCAGCTCCACCAGAGGCCACTGGACGGCCTGGTTCACCGCGAGCGGCTTGCCGAACACCTTGCGGTCGTTGGCGTAGGCGACCGCACGGTCGATACAGTACTGCGCCGCACCGAGGCTGCTGGCCGCCTGACGAATCCTGTTCTCGTGCAGGAAGGTTTGCCCGACCTCAAGGCCGCGATCGACTTCGCCGAGCACCGCCCCGGCCGGCACCCGCACGTTCTCCAGCACCACCTCACCGTGGTCGGTGGGCATGTTGAACGTCCACCAGTAGTACGGCACCGAGAACCCGGGCGCATCGGTGGGCACCAGGAAGGCGGTGATGCCGCGCGTCTGGCCCGGCTCACCGGAGGTGCGCGCGAAGATCAGGTCGTGCGTCGCGCGGTGCACGCCGGTGTTCCACCGCTTGGCGCCGTTGATGATCCAGTCGTCGCCGTCGGCCACTGCGGTGGTCTCCAGCCAGGTGGCGTCCGAGCCGTGATTGGGTTCGGTCAGGCCGAACGCCATCGACCGCGCACCGGTTATCAGGGCGTCGGTCCATTCCTTCTTCTGTTCCTCGGTGCCGAACCGGTCCATCATGATGACCTGCGGGAAGTTGCCCACGATCGACGACTCGTCCTGCAGGTCGTTGTGCAGGCCCAGCCCCTTGGCGGCCAGGTGTTCCCGGATCACCGCCATGTCGATGTTGCTGCCGTCCCGGCCGCCGAACTGTGACGGCAGGCCGTAGCGCAGCCAGCCCGCCGCGTCGGCGCGCCTGCGCATCTCGTCGAGCAGATCCTCCCACTCCCGGCGCGGGACGCCGCCGTTGTCCCAGTCGGTACGAGCATGCTCGCGACGGTGGTCGAAATACTGGATGTTCTCCCGTTCCAGCGGCTTGATCTCGGCCTCGATGAACGCATCCATCTCGGCGAGCAGCGCGGGAAGATGTTCGGGCAGGTTGAAGTCCACCGGTTCTCCTTTGAACGTCGTGTCTTTCAGTATCCGTACAGAGTTTTCTTCCAGATCCGTGACAGCGTGGCGATGGCGGCCTCGTCATCGATGTCCACGTCGAGTCCGGAGGCGCCGACGAAGACGGTGGTGAAGTTCTCGAACAGTAGCGCGATCGCAGCCGCGGTGTGCTCGGCGTTCAGTTCCCGACCGTAGCCCTGCTCCTGGGCGCGGCGCACCGAGGCGGCGACGATATCCATGCCGAATCGTCGGAACTCGTTCTGCACCAGTGCGAAGCGCGGTTGGGTGGCCGCGAGCTGGGCCACTGCGATCATGATCCCGATGTTCTGCTTGAACATCGTCCAGTACCCGGTGACGACCATGGTGAAGAACGCGTCGTCATCGGGGGATTCGGGCAGCGGGACGCTCAGGCCGGACGGGGCGACCACGTCGTGCAGAAAGGACTCTGCGAGCGCGGCCAGCAGATCTTCCTTGTCGGCGAAGTAGCGGTAGAACACAGCGGGCGACTTACCGGCGGCGGACGTGATGTCGCCCAACGTAGTTCCGTGAAAACCGCGCTCGGCGAACAACTTGCGGGCCGCCTGTTCGATCGCGTCACGGGTCTGACGGCCCTTGGCGCTCAGAGATTCCGCTGGTCCAGGCGGCACGGTCGGCTAGCCCAGAATCCGGTCGCCGGCCCGCAGCAGCGAGCTGGGCAGCTCGTGGCCCACCGCGTCCTGCGCCACCCGCGCAGCTTCGATCGCCGATTCGAGGTCCACGTCGACGTGGATTCCGCTGTCCCGCAACAGGTACACGAGATCCTCCACGGCGATGTTGCCACTCGCGCCGGGCGCGAACGGGCACCCGCCCAGTCCGCCCACCGACGCGTCAAGCCTGGTGACTCCCGCGCTGACCGCCGCGTACGCGCTGGCCAGACCGGCGCCCCTGGTGTTGTGGAAGTGCGCGCCGAGCGGGATGTCGACGATGCGCGGACGGACCATGCCGATCAGGTCGCTGACTCGGCGCGGCGTGGCGGTGCCGATGGTGTCGGCGATGGCCAGCCGGTCGACGCCGCCGTCGGCGGCCGCGGTGACGATGTCGACGACCCGTTGCGGCGCGGTCGGCCCGTCGAACGGGCAGTCCCATGCCGTCGCGACGATGACCTCGACGGAAACACCGCTGTCGTGGGCGATCGCGACGATCTCGGGGATCTGCGCGGTCGCCTCGGCAGAGGACCGTCCGACGTTGGCGCGACTGTGGCCGTCGGCAGCCGACACCACGTACTCGATCGAGCGCAGGCCCGCGGCGATGGCCCTCTTCGCACCGTTCGGACTGGCGACCAACGCGGAGAATTCGATGTCGGGAAAGTCGCGCAGCTCGGCCGCAAGGTCGGCCGCGTCGGCCAGCGCAGGCACCTTCGACGGGGACACGAAAGCCGTCGCCTCCATCTCGCGCACCCCGGTGGCTGCAATCGCGGCGAGCAGTTCGAGCTTGGCGGACAACGGAATCGGATCCTCGATCTGTAAACCGTCGCGCAGGGAGACGTCGCGGATGTCGACGTGTCCGGGTAGTTCACTCACAGCACACCTCCCGCCCGCAGCCGCTCGAGTTCGGCATCGGTTTTGCCGAGCAGGCCGCGGTAGATCTCGTCGTTGTGTTCGCCGGGCCGGGACGATCCGGCGCTGCGGATGGTGCCCGGCGTTTCGGAGAGCACCGGGACCACCCCTGGACCCTTGACGTTTCGTCCGATGCGTTCGTCCCAGTGGTCGGCGATCATGCCGCGCGCCTGCAACTGCGGATCCTTGACGACCTCGGCGACGGTGTTGATCGGGCCACTGATCACCCCCGCCTCCGACAGGGTGGCGATGATGTCGGCGGGCTGACGCTCGGCGGCCCACGCCCCGATGATCTTGTCCAGCTCGTCCTGGTTGCGGCCCCGCGCAACATGATTGGCGAAGCGCTCGTCGGTGGCCAGCTCCGGTTGCCCCATTGCGGCGCACAGGCGCCGGAAGACGGTGTCCTGGTTGGCGGCGATCACCACCCAGCTGCCGTCCGCGGTCGGGTAGATGTTCGACGGCGCGATGCCCTCCAGCCTGGTGCCGGACGGCCCCCGCACCACGCCGCCGACGTCATAGTCGGGGATGGTGGATTCCTGTACCGCCAAGCAGGACTCGGTCAGCGCTGCGTCGACGACCTGGCCGTCGCCGGTGACGGAGCGGCGGTACAGCGCGGCCAGTGCGCCCTGGGCGGCGAACATGCCCGCCAGGCTGTCGCCCAGCGACAGCGCCAGACGTGGGGGAGGCCCACCCGGGAATCCGTTCATGTGCCGCAGACCGCTGGCCGCCTCCGCGACCGACGCGTAGCCGGCCTTGTGCGCGTCGGGACCGGTCTGCCCGTAACCCGACACCCGCACCAGGATGATGCCGCGATTGCGTTCGCGCAGCACGTCGTACCCGAGTCCCCACTTCTCCAGGGTTCCGGGCCGGAAATTCTCGACGATCACGTCGCTGCGCTCGACGAGATCCAGGAACAGCTCCCGGCCCTCGGGCACCCGCAGGTTCAGCGTCACCGCTTTCTTGTTGCGCGCGTGGACCGTCCAGAAAAAGTGGTGGCCGTCGAGTTCGGCCTGGCCCCAGGTGCGCAGCGGATCAGGGGCACCCGGTGGCTCGATCTTGATGACCTCGGCACCCATGTCGCCGAGCAACCGGCCCGCGAACGGACCCGAGATCAGCGTGCCGACCTCGATCACCCGGATGCCGTCGAGCGGACCCGTCGTCACCGGGTACCTGCGAAGTCGTGGCGCTTGAGCCAGTCGGTGACGATGCCGACCGCTTCGCGCAGTTTGTCCCGCTGATCGGGGCCCGCGTAGTAGTGGTTGGCTCCGGAGATCTCGTGCATCTCCTTGTCCTGATGCCCGATCGCCTCGAAGATCCTGCGGGTGTGGCTGGGTGTGCAGGCGTCGTCGGCGAGATTGCCGATCACCAGCGCGGGCACCGCGATGTCTGGCCCGCACTTGACGGCGTCGCCGTGGGCGTCGTCGAAGCTCCACTGTGACAGCCAGCTGCGAAGCGTGCAGAACCGCGCCAGCCCGACCGGGCTCATGTTCACCACCTGGGGATCGCCCAGGTAGCACGTTCCCGGGGTGCGTTCCTTCGGGTCGACGGTCGGGTCCAGCCAGCGAGGGTCGGCCATGGTGCCGTGCACGACGAACGCGAACTCGTCATCGGGACGTCCGTTTGCCCTCAGCTCGGAGAGCTTCTCCTTGACCCACTTGGTGATCCGACGGTTGCGGGCGATCTGCGCTTCGCGGTAGCGCTCCAGGAACTCCTGGCTGTAGGGCGGCTGGTTGGGGTTGTCGGGGTTGTAGAGATCGAGCTCGGGGTCGCGCTTGGTGGGGTCGGACTCGTCGAGGATCGACGCGTCCAGCCATTCGGTCATAGTGCCGTGCCTGCTGATGTGCGCCGCCAGCAGCATGATGCCGTCGGCCGGGATCAGGTCGAGCTTCGTCAGGTCCGGACCGTCGCCCGACGGGCTCGCCGTGACCGTGGGGTTCTGCGCCTGCTGCTGGTAGTACGCCGACAGCGAGCCGCCGCCGCTCCACCCGGCAAGAACCACCTTCGAGTAGCCGAGCCGGTTCTTGGCGTCCTTGATGCACTCCCCGAGGTCTTCGACGACCTTCTCCATCAGCAGCGCCGAATCGGTGCCGCGGAACCGGCTGTTGCAGTAGATGACATGGTGTCCGGCGCGGGCCAGCGCGTTGATCATCGGCAGATATGCGCCGCCACCGATCGGGTGCATGAACACCAGCACGGTGTCGGATGTCGCCGCCGGAGCGGCTCCGGTGTCGGACTCCACGGTCTTGGGCTTGAGCAGGTAGCTCTCCAGCACCACCAACTCGGCGACGCCGCCGTAGACGTCGCGGACACCCGAATTGTTCTGATAGGCGACCAGATACGGGATCCGATCGTATTCGTATTTGGTCATCTCTAGTGCTGCCCCAGGTCGTTGGCGAGGATTTCGGCGGACGGCATCAGTCGGCGCCGGGTGTCGATGGCGATCACCGACCAGTCCACCCGGTCATAGTCGTCGAACTTTCGTCGCGCACGTTCGCGCGCCTTCTCCGGCGCGCCGTGGTGCACCCCCTGCGGGGCGTGCGACACCAGCCCGGGCGGCATCGGGATCCCGTACAGGGATCCGCCGTGGAAGAACGCGATCTCGTCGTAGTCCACGTTGCGGTGGTACCACGGCGTGCGTTCGGTTCCCGGCACCGACTCTGCGGGTTTGGGCAGGAAGTTCATCACGTAGACGCCGGTGGCCTGCATGAACAGGTGCACGGTGGGCGGCAGGTGCACGCTCTCAGAGGTGACGACCGTGTAGTCGTCGATGTTGAACGTGAAGGGGAAGTTGTCCCCCCGCCAGCCCTCGACGTCGAGCGGATGGTGTTGGTAGAACAGGCTTGTCGGTCCACCTTCATGGATCAGCCGCACTTCGTACTCGTCACGGCCGTCATCGTCAATGGGTTGTGGCTCCGGGATGACGACCTGCGCTGGGTCGAACGGGAAGTGGCGACCCAGGGTGCCGGCGGGTGGCACGCGGAACTCGTCGGTCGCCTGGATCATCAGCAGCGTCGTCTCCTCCGACGGCACCTGCCGCCACGTGCAGGCCTTGGGGATGTAGATCCAGTCGCCCTGGCGGTAATCCAGCGGCCCGAACTCCGTCTCGAGGGATCCCGATCCGCGGTGCACGAACGAGAGCAGGTCGCCGTCGACGTAGCGGACGAAGAACGGCATCGGCTCGGATCGCCGCGACAACAGCACCAGGCAGTCGGCGTTGGAGAACATCAACAACGGGCCGCCGTTCGCGTCGGTGGCGTCGCTGGGTTTGAGCTCGCTGCTCAGCACGTCGGTGGGGCGCAGGGGGCCGACGGTGCGGTAGGCGGTCGGGTCGTTGCGCCGGTACATATTGGCGGTGCGTCCGACAAAACCTCCGCGGCCGAGTTCGTCGTCCTTGAGGCCGTCTAGGTCGGCATGAATTCTCTTGGGAGTCTTGCCTTTTCGAAGGTGGACAAAGGATTCCACGCCATCTCCTCGGAATTGAAGTAAAAGTGACTTTACTTTTATGTCGGGTCGACCGTCAATGCCTGCCTGGCGCGGATTTGGGTCTCGGGAATCCCTTGGTCGTCGCCCGCCGGACTTGTCGGTGCATCGAACTAGTGTTCGATGTATGGATGTGGTGTCGGGAGCAGTCGCGGCGATCGCTGAGCAGGTGGCGGTGTTGTCGAAGGCTGCCGAGGGGGCGTCTCATCGTGAGTTGATCGGACTGCTGGCGCAGTTGACACAGGTGCTGCGGAGGGTGCCGACGCTCGAGAATCAGATCCTGGCCCGGCTGACCGCCGAGACCGAACCCCACCGGCTCGGGGAAGGCTCCTGGAAGAAGGTCCTGACCACCTCTCTGCGGGTCTCCGGTGCTGAGGCAGGGCGGCGGCTGTCGCGGGCCAAGACGCTGGGCCCGCGCTGCGCCATGACCGGGGAATTGCTTGCGCCGTTGTGGGAGGCGACCGCCGCCGCCCAGGCCCAGGGTCTGCTCAGCGAGGAGCACGTGGCGGTCATCGCGAAGTTCCACAAAGACCTGCCGGCATGGGTCGACGTCGACACCCGCGCCCATGCGGATCGGCAGCTGGCCCGCAA
>NZ_HG964455.1:275417-449165 GCF_000612725.1 Mycolicibacterium austroafricanum | reverse complement strand
TGGGCCCCGAGGAACTCGACGAGGCAGCGGGGCGGTTGTTGATGATGATCGACCAGGACGGCCCCGAACCCTGCGACAAAGACCTGGCCCGCAAGCGCAGTTTCCGTGTCGGTAAACAGCAGCCCGACGGGTTCCGCAAGGTCAGTGGCTATGTCGATGCCGAACTCGGCGCCTACCTGGACGCCACCTTGGCCAAAGAAGCCGCCCCCGGCGCCAACTTGCCCACAGGTCAACCCGGCAGCCATGAACCCGCCGGTGACGAGGGGCCCGGCAGCGACGAACCTGACAGCGGCGAATCCACCGGCAGCAGTGAATCCACCGGCGGCGAACCCCGCGGCGACGAGGGGCCCGGCAGCGAATCCGCCGGCGGCGAACCCAGCGGCGACGAGGTGTCCGGCGGCGGCGAGGCGGCTGAACAGACCGGTGACCGGTCAGCACGCACGTCGGCGCGGGCCGGACGTGACACCCGCACCCAGGATCAACGCAACCACGACGGGCTCAAAGCCCTGCTGCGCCGCCTCCTCGGGTCTGGCCGACTCGGCTCCCACAACGGCCTTCCGGTGACGGTGGTCGTCTCCACGACGTTGCAGGAGCTCGAAAAGGGCGCAGGGGTGGCGGTCACCGGTGGCGGATCGCTGTTGCCGATGCCGGATCTGATCCGGCTGGCCGCCCGGGCCCACCACTACCTGTACGTCTACGACCAACACAGCGGCCAATCCCTCTACCTGGGCCGGGCCAAACGGTTGGCCAACGCCGCGCAGCGGATCGTGCTGCACGCCCGCGATCGGGGCTGCACGCGGCCGGGCTGCACCGCACCCGGGTACTGGTGCCAGGCCCACCACGCCAGCGCCGATTTCGTCAACGGCGGACTGACCAACATCGACGACCTGACCCTGGCATGCCCGTGCGATCACCGCATGCTCGACAAAACCGGCTGGCGCACCCGCAAAAACGGCAAGAATCAGACCGAGTGGCTCCCGCCGCCGGACCTCGATACAGGCCAACACCGCACCAACGACTACCACCACCCTGAACGTCACCTACTGCGCGAAGACGACGAAGACGACGACCCGTAGCAGCGAGGGCCCGTGAGAAGCGTTGTCGCTCAGTCGATCAGATCGACCCGAACGGTGAGCAGATTGGTCCCGAACGTGCGGACCCCGACGTTGTTGTATCCCGGCAACGACTGCATACGCGCATGCGGGTCGTCCTCGGGCAGCAGGTGCGCCGTGCCTCGGTGCCACCGTCCGTTCAGTCGCACCCGGACGTTCGGGTCCGCCTGGATATTGCGGATGTACTGCGATCTGTCGCCGAACTCGGAGACGAACCAGAACGCGTCCCCGACACGGCGGCCGCCCAGGGGAGTCGTGCGGGGCTGGCCGGACTTCCGCCCGGTCGTCTCCAGCAGCGTCTGAAACGGCATCTGCCGCATCACCCGGTTGGCAACGTTCTTCTGGAAGAACTTGGTGACACGGTCACGCAGGGTGTCGGCGGTCATCGAACCTCCCCGGTCTCACACCATCGCGGTGCGCGGAATCCTTCTCCCCATTGTGAGGGCACCGGCCAGTTCGCGGCTCGTGTCGTAGTCGAAAACGACGTGGCCGACGATGACGTCGACGTCGCGCTTGATGCGCTGCAGCGGGTTGTCAAGGAAGTGCGCGGAGGCACCGGATGCGGCGAGCAGACCACTGACCACCGCTCGCGATTCGTGCACGATGTGTGCCGCCACCAGACGTGCCTGGCCGCGCACCGAACGTTCGACCGGGTCGCCTGCGGCCACGATCGACTCGATCTCACCGACGGTGTCGGCCAGCAGGCTCTTCAACGCCCGCAGCCGAACCGACGCCTCACCGAGGTGCATCGCGGCCACCGGCTTGTCCTTCTGCATGACGCCCTCATAGGCGAGGAAACGCTGTGAGAGCCGCTCGGCGTAGATCTCGGCGGCGCGCTCGGCACTGCCCAGCGCGGGCATCGCCGCCAGGAGCGCCAGGGCGGGCACCATCGGCCACCGGTAGGTGTCGGCATCGTGCAGGGCCGCGCCGGGCGCGGAGCCGCTGTAGATGTCGGACACCTCGACCAGTCGGTGCGCCGGGACGAACGCGTCGTCGATCACGACGTCGTTGGATCCGGTGGCGCGCATACCGTCGGTGTGCCACACGTCCTCCACCCGCACGCTGTCGATCGGCAGCAGCGCGAGCACGGGATAGATCGTGCTCGGATCGCCGGCTTCGCGCTCACACAGCGCACCGACCATGATCCAGTTGCCGTCCATCACGCCGGTCGCCCACGACCACCGTCCGCTCAGCCGGATTCCGCCGGCACATGCGGTGCCACGCCCCGTCGGCGCAAGGGGAGCGGGCGCCAGGAACGGGCGCGTCGCGAACCCCTCGCTCTGGGCCTGCTCGCTGAACAGCGCGAGCATCCAGTTGTGCAGCGCGTAGAAGCCCAACGTCCACGCGCTCGACGCGCACCCGTGCGCCATCTTGCGGACCGGATCGAGAATCGCCGGGAAAGGGGCCTGCATGCCGCCGTAGCGCGCGGGTACGAGCAGGTCGAAGAGCCCGGACGCGGTGGCGTCGGCCACGGTGTCGGCCGGCAGTCGGCGAAGGCGTTCAGCCTCTGCCGCACGGTCGGCGAGCCGGTCGATGAATTCGGGTGTGACGGTGTGGGCCGTGGGCATGCCCCGGAAGCTACCATACCTTTTGGTATGGAACGTTCAGCGCGTAAGCATGAGATCGAGGAAGCGCTCGCGCTGTGCATCCATTCGCGCTCCGGGCGGGGCGTCGGAGAGGTGAAGGAAGCCGATGCCCGCTGCGAAGACCGCGTTCGCCCGCATGTCGGCCTCGTCCGCGTCGAATCCGGCGTCGGCAAAGGCGTGCCGAACCGCGTCGAGCACCCGGTGGTCGGCGGCGTGCACGCTCTCGGCGACACCCGGGTCGGTGCGGGCCCACTCGCGCATCGCACGTTCCAGCGTCCACTGTCGTTCACCGAGCAGCGACGCCATCATCTGACTCAGCCGGGCTCGCGGGGTGAGGTGTCCGAGATCCGCGAAGTGTCGGCGGTCGCGATCGTGCAGCTGCGCCCAGGCGTGGGCGAGGGCGCTGCGGTAGGCCGCCATGTCGGCGAAGTGCCAGTAGAAGCTGCCTTTGGTGACGCCCAGGCGGGTGCACAGCCGATCGAGCTTGAGCGCTTCGAGCCCGTCGTCAGCCAGGATGGCGTAGCCGGCCTGTATCCAGTCGTCGGCGGACAACCTGCCTGCGTTTGCGCGGCCCTTCGGCATCCGCGGAGCCTACTGAATCGACAAAATGTGACGACGGTCACTATGAAGCGGCAATCGCGCGAATGACTTCGTTACGCGGATGAATGGTGAGGCAAGCGACGGTACTTTGGCCACTTCACAGACATTTCGTCGCTGACGTAAAATTCGCTTTTCCGCAGGAAGACCGATGATTCCGCGTGGCTGGGGTTCCTCATGCGGTGGTCACATGCTTTACTGCAACCGCAGAACTGAAGTTTTCTCGGCCCACTCCGTCGCCTGATGGCGGATTCGGAGAGGTGAGACGGCGCGGTGAAGACATCGCCGTGACGTCTGTGGTGTCGATGTC
Source organism: Mycolicibacterium austroafricanum (assembly GCF_000612725.1). Lineage (GTDB taxonomy): Bacteria > Actinomycetota > Actinomycetes > Mycobacteriales > Mycobacteriaceae > Mycobacterium > Mycobacterium austroafricanum. The sequence continues at coordinate 445,560 of NZ_HG964455.1, read as the reverse complement.
CGCCCGAGAAATCGCAGGACAGGCCGCGCCACGCGGTACCGGAAGATGGATGGATTGACGGTATGAGACTTCTTGACAGGATTCGCGGCCCCTGGGCGCGTCGACTCGGCATTGCTGCGCTGGCCGCGGTGCTGCTGCCCGGCGTAGTGGGCCTCACCGGAGGGTCGGCGACCGCCGGAGCTTTCTCCCGGCCGGGCCTTCCGGTCGAGTATCTGATGGTCCCGTCGCCGTCGATGGGGCGTGACATCAAGATCCAGTTCCAGAGTGGTGGCCCGAACTCCCCGGCGCTCTACCTGCTCGACGGCCTGCGCGCGCAGGACGACTTCAACGGCTGGGACATCAACACGCAGGCGTTCGAGTGGTATCTCGACTCGGGCATCTCGGTCATCATGCCTGTGGGCGGCCAGTCCAGCTTCTACTCGAACTGGTACAAGCCGGCGTGCGGCAAGAGCGGCTGCCTGACCTACAACTGGGAAACCTTCCTGACGCAGGAACTGCCGGGCTGGCTGCAGGCCAACCGTGACGTCAAGCCCACCGGCAGTGCCGCGGTCGGTCTGTCGATGGCGGGTGGTTCCTCGCTGGTGCTCGCCGCGCATCACCCGGGCCAGTTCATCTGGGCCGGATCGATGTCCGGGTTCCTGAACCCGTCCGAGGGCTGGTGGCCCGGCCTGATCAACATCTCGATGGGTGACGCCGGCGGCTACAAGGCCAACGACATGTGGGGCCCGGCCGAAACCGACCCGGCCTGGCAGTACAACGACCCGATGGTGCAGATCCCGCGCCTGGTCGCCAACAACAGCCGGATCTGGGTGTACTGCGGTAACGGACAGCCCAACGAGCTCGGCGGCGGCGACCTGCCCGCCACGTTCCTCGAGGGCCTGACCATCCGCACCAACCGGACGTTCCAGGACAACTACATCGCCGCGGGCGGTACCAACGGCGTGTTCAACTTCCCCAACAACGGCACGCACAACTGGGCGTACTGGGGTCGCGAGCTTCAGGCCATGAAGCCGGACCTGCAGGCGCACCTTCTCTGACGCTGCGCAGACACGTACGAAGCCCCCGGCCGCCACGCGGTCGGGGGCTTCGTCGTTCGCCGCTACTGTGGCCGACATGACGGAAATCAACGCGATGGTGGCCCATCAGGACGCCGAGGGTGGAATCGAGCTGCGTCATGAAGTGGTCGACGAGTCCTTTCTGCCCGAAGGCGACGTGGACATCCACGTCGAGTACTCGAGCGTGAACTACAAGGACGCCCTTGCCGTCACCCCCAAAGGTGGCGTGGCCCGGTCGTATCCGTTGATCCCGGGGATCGACGTCGCGGGCACCGTCACCTCGAGCCGCTCGCCGGAGTTCGCCGTCGGCGACCGGGTGATCGCGCACGGCCAGGACATCGGTACGGGCCGTCACGGCGGGTACGCGCAGACCGCCCGCTATCCGGCCGACTATCTGGTCAAGCTGTCGACCTTGAGCACCTCCGCCGCTGCCGCGATCGGCACCGCCGGCTTCACCGCGGCGATGAGTGTCAATGCCGTTCGCGCGCAAGGGATCAGCCCCTCCGACGGGCCGGTGCTGGTGACCGGGGCGACCGGCGGCGTCGGCAGCGTCAGCGTCGACCTGTTGGCCGGGCTGGGCTACGAGGTGGTGGCGTCCACCGGGAAGGCCGACGCCCACGACCTGCTGCGCGATCTCGGTGCGGCCGAGGTGATCGACCGGGTTCCAGGCCCCGACGAGAAGGTCCGACCCCTCGGCAAGGCGCACTGGGCCGCGGTCGTGGACTGCGTCGGTGGCACGACGCTGGCCTACGCGTTGAGCACGACGAAATACGGTGGGGTGGCCGCGGCCTCAGGGCTGGCCGGGTCACCGGATCTGCCCGCCACGGTGCTGCCGTTCATCCTGCGCGGGGTGACGCTGGCCGGTATCGATTCCGTGCTGCTGCCGATCGCCAAGCGACGCGACATCTGGGCGTTGATCGAATCAGAGTTGCTGCCACGTCATCTGGCCCGCATCACCAGGGACGTGCCGGTGCGTCAGGTCGCCGACGTGCTCGGCGCCATCATCGGCGGTGGTGTCACCGGGCGGACACGGGTGGTCGTCCACGACGGGTTCTGACCGCTTTCGACGTTGGCGACAATTCCGCGGCCCGTTGGAGGATCATCGTAGGCATCAGAGCAGCTGGAAAGACTGGAGATGGTCAGGCCGGTCGTCGACTTCGAGGTGTCCTGCGGGTCGTGCGGCAACGACCTGCGGGCCAGGTCGCGATTCTGTGACGTCTGCGGTTCGCCGCTCGCTCCGCTGACCGCAACCGGTGAGCACAAGCATGTGACGGTGTTGTTCGCCGATGTCGTCGGTTCAATGCGGCTGGCCGCGGAACTCGATCCCGAGCGGCTCCGCGAGATCATGAACGACCTGTTCAACCGATCGGCGACGGTGGTGCAGCGTTATCACGGCACCATGGACAAGTTCACCGGCGACGGTCTGATGGCGTTGTTCGGGGCACCGATGGCGCTCGAAGACCACGCGCTGCGGGCCTGCATCGCAGCCCTGGAGATCCAGGCTGTGGTGGGGGAGCTTGCCGACGAGGTCGAGCAACGCGACGGCGTCCGTCTGCAGCTGCGCGTGGGCCTGAACTCCGGTGACGTGGTGGTCGGCGACATCGGATCCGGACCGGGCAGGTACACCGCGATCGGACATGCCGTCGGGATGGCGCAGCGAATGGAGGCGGCCGCACCCGCAGGCGCGGTGGTGTGCTCACTGAGCACAGCCGATCTTGTCGAACACGCCACTCGGTTGGGCGCCGTGCAGACCGTGCGGATCAAGGGCAGCGACGAGCCCGTGCCGGCCCGGCGACTCGTCGCCGTGGAAGCCGCACGCATGGTGGTCGGCCGCAACGAGGGGCTGATGTTGGGCCGCGACGGGGAGCTCCACCAGCTGTGCGATTCACTCGATCGTCGCCGCCGTAGGCATCTGGTCAGTGTGGTGGGCGCACCCGGCGTGGGGAAGAGCCGCCTCGTCGAGGAGTTCTGCCGGCGACTGAGGGGCGCAGGAACAGAAGTGGTGCTTGCCGGCTGTGACGCTCACGCGATGCCGATCGCATTCCGTGCGTTGTCCCGGCTCCTGCGCGCGATGTTCTCGGCCGACGATCTCGGCGATGACGACGCGCGTGAGCTTGTCCTGTCCCAGGTTCCGATGGGCTCTACCGACGCCCAGATCATCTTCGAGGCAATGGGTATCGCGGACGGGGCCGCGCCGCCGCTGCACGTCGGAGCGGACGGTCGCCGGCACCGACTGGTGGAGACGATGGCCCGGTTCGTCCGGCTGCGATCCACCCCGATGGTACTGGTGCTCGAGGACGCCCATTGGATCGATGCTGCCAGCGAAGCGGTTCTCTGCGAGTTCGCCACCGTGCTGGAACGGACATCGACGGTTTTGGTCACTACCTGTCGGCCGGAGTACCGCGGTGGGTTGCGGAAACGGTCTGATCACACTGTAACCGTTGCGCCACTGAATGATTCGCTCACCATGGACCTCGTGCTCAACCTGCTGGGAGGCGACGGCGCAATGGGGGGCCTTGCGTCGAGAATCGTCGGGGTGGCGGCAGGCAACCCCTACTTCGTCGAAGAGATCGTCCGCGATCTGGTCGGTCGTGGGGTGCTCGCGGGTAGTCGCGGCGACTACCGGTTGATCAGGGACGTCGACGACATCGGTGTGCCGGTGACCGTACAGGCGGTGCTCGCGGCGCGCATCGATCGCTTGGCGCCGGCCACGAAAGCGGTCCTCAATGCTGCGGCGGTCATCGGCAACCGCTTCGACGCGGAAACCCTGCAGGTGCTCACGCCGAACGCGCGGTCGGGGGAACTCGCAGAGTTGGTCGCCACCGAGTTGATAGACCAGATGGAATTCGCTCCGCGGCAACGCTACTGCTTCCGTCACCCGCTTGTGCGGGCGGTGGCCTACGACTCGCAGATCAGCGCCAACCGAGCACGGGCGCATCGCCTGCTGGCCGGCGCGATCGAAACCCGAGATCCGGCGGCGAAAGACGAGAATGCGGCTCTGATCGCCACTCACCTGGAGGGGGCCGGCGACTTCGAGACGGCATGCCGCTGGCATCTGCGGGCCGCCGACTGGTTGAGGATGCGTGACCTGTTGGCAGCGCGGAACCAGTGGGAGATCGCCATGCGGGTGGCCGACGGGCTCCCGGGTGCAGACGACGCCGTCACCGCGCTTCGTATCGCACCACGAACGATGTTGGTCTCGACCGAACTCTTCGTCGGCGCCGACCCGGACAACGATCAGCGACTGGTCGAACTGCGCGAGCTCACCGCGCGGGTGGACGACTCGCATTCCCTCGCCCTGGCTCTTGCCGGCCGCATCGTCACTTTCATCGTCAACAGCAATCGGGTACCTGAGGCGCTGCCGTTGGCGGCCGAACTGGCAGAGCTCGTCGACACGCTCGGTCCTACTCCTGCGGCTGAACTGGAAATCCTCTACACAGCAATGTCTTTCGCGCACCTGGCCAGTTGCGAGTTCGATGCGGCATTGGAGGTGATCGGGCGCAGCATTGCGCTGGAGCCCGAGTACCCCTCGACCGACAGGGCGCTTGCTTATGCGATCGGTGGCCTGTGCGAGGTGTGCCTCGGCAGCCGCGAGCGGGGCATCGGCCACATCCGGTTGGCGACCGAGTTGGCTCGCGCGATGTCACCGGTGAGCTTTTCGGCCGTGTCACTTTACTGGGGCATCCTCGCCGCCATGGGCATGCATGTCGCCGAGGATCTGGTCGACGACATGAGGGAGTGGCTGGCGCGGGCGGAGTCGTTCGGTGACCGGTTCGGGATCATCGCCGCACAGTGGACGTACGCGACGTTGCTGCTTCAAGCCGGAAGTCCGCGCCGCGACGAGGCTTTCGTCCTCCTCAGACGTGCCGAAGTCGGCATCACCACCCACAATCTCCAGTCCTTCGCGCTGGCCATCACCGGCATGCAGCTGGCCAGGGAAGCTGCTCGAAACGGTCACCGTGACGAAGCCATCGACTCGATCCGTCATCTGGTGACACTGCACACGCGAGACGCACCCCTGTTGCACCTGGGCTGTCCGGCGGAATCCCTGTGCGAGATGTTGATCGATCGAGGAGGTACACGCGACCTCCTCGAAGTGGAAGAGGTTCTCGAACAATGGTGTTCGCGCAGTCCAGGGACGGCGCCGATGGATCTCTGGACCATCAGAATTCGTGCGCTCCTCGCCTCGGCCCGAGGCGAGCGTCAGCGGTATGCACAGCTTGCCGACGAGTACGCGGCGGCATGCGAGTTCACAGGGTACCGGCACCATTGGGGAGGTCCCTACCCGGTGCTGAGCGACCGGCGGGGCTGACGATGGCGACGATCCTAGCATACACCTCACCGGCTCTCGGACACCTGCTGCCGATGGGCGCACTGCTGTCCGAGCTCTCCCGTCGCGGCCATACCGTTCACCTGCGCACGCTGTCGAGCGGGTTGGATCACGCACGCGGACTTGGAGTTTCGGTCGAGCCCATCGACCCGCGCATCGAGGCGATCGAGTTGGACGACTGGAAGGCGTCCAACCCGGTGGGTGCGCTGAAGTTGTCGATCGGCGCGTTCGGGCGCCGGGCATCGTATGAGATCGCCGATCTCGGCAAGGCGCTCACCACGGTGCAGCCTGATGGTGTGCTGGTCGATGTCAATTGCTGGGGCGCCCACTCGGCGGTCGAGGCGACAGGAGTGCCGTGGGCGTCCTTTGCGCCGTACACCCCGGCGCTCACCGTCGCGGGGGTGCCTCCGTTCGGTCTGGGCCTGAAGCCGATGTCGGGTCCGGTCGGGCGGCTTCGCGACTCAGTTGTTCGCGCGGGTGTCAGCTGGCCGCTGGAAAGGCCGGCCGTCGCGGCGATCAACACCGTCCGGAGCCGGGTCGGTCTCACCCCGGTCGGCTCGCTGGATCAGTTCCTTCGGCGCGCGCCACTTCTGTTTCTTGCCACCGGCACCCCGTTCCAGTACGCCGCCGACTGGGGCGAGAACGTGCACATGATCGGGCCGTGCGTGCCGGAGAAGGCTCACGGTGACGCACCCGACTGGCTGACAGCCATCGACCGGCCGATCGTTCTCGTCACAACGTCCTCGGAACGGCAGGGCGACGCCGGGTTGGTCAGCGCCGCGGTCGACGCGCTCACCGACGAACCGGTCCATGTGGTGGCGACCCTGCCCGCCGGCGTCGACCAAGTCCCAGGCAGCGCCCATGCGACGATCCTCCGGTTCGTCGACCATGATCTCGTACTCGGCCGGGCGGTATGCGCGGTCACGCACGGAGGCATGGGTGCTACGCAGCGGGCTCTGGCCCGGGGCGTGCCGGTGTGCGTCGTTCCGTACGGGCGCGACCAGTTCGAGGTGGCCCGACGTGCCGAGGTGGCCCGATGCGGTACCCGGCTGCCCGCGAAGCGATTGTCAGCGCCGCGGCTGCGCAACAAGATTCGTGAAGCGATGGGACTGACATCGGGAGCTCGTGCGGTTGCCGACGGGTTCGCCGCCACCGGCGGTGTGGCCCGGGGCGCCGACCTGTTCGAGCACCTGGTTGGTGGGAACTGATCTGACGGTGCCCCACGCGGGCGCCCTCGCCCTCGGCTATTTCAGTTGGGCTGAGGTCAGGCCGAGCAGGCGGCGGGCGACCACCAGTTGCTGGATCTGCTGGGTGCCCTCGAAGATGTCGAGGATCTTCGAGTCGCGGGCCCACTTCTCCAGCAGCGTCTCCTCGGAATAGCCAGTGGTTCCGGCCATTTCGACGGCCTTGAGGGTGATGTCACTGGCGACCCGGGCGGCCTTGGCCTTACCCATGGAGGCTTCCTTGGAGTTGGGAATCCGGTTGTCGGCCTGCCACGCCGAGCGCACCGTCAGCAGGTAGCCGGACTCCCACTCGGCCTCCATCCGGAGGAATTCCGCCGCCGCCGCGCTCTGCGCGTGCGCCGGTTTGTCGTAGGAGATCTCGATGCCCGCATCGGTGAGGATCTTGCGCAGATCCTCCAGCGCGGCGCGTGCCACGCCGACGGCCATCGCGGCGACGATCGGACGGGTGTTGTCGAAGGTCTCCATGACCCCGGCAAAACCCTTCTCCACGTGGATCTCCGGATCGCCGAGCAGGTTGTCCTTCGGGATGCGGGCATTGTCGAAGCGGATCACCGCCGTGTCCGACGCCTTGATGCCGAGCTTGTGCTCCAGGCGCTCGACCGTCACCCCGGGATGTTCGCGCGGCACGATGAACGACTTGATCGCGGCACGGCCCTTGGACTTGTCCAGCGTCGCCCACACCACGATGTGGGACGCACGCGAGCCGGCGGTGACGAAGATCTTCTCCCCGTTGATCACATACTCGTCGCCGTCGAGCACCGCGGTGGTCGACACGGCAGCCGAATCCGACCCGAAGCTCGGCTCGGTGATCGCCATCGCCGCCCACACGCCCTTGCCCAGGCGCTCCAGCTGTTCCGGTGTGGCCACCGACGAGATCGCCGCGTTGCCCAGACCCTGCCGGGGCACCGACAGCAGCAGCGCCACATCGCCCCAGGAGATCTCCAGCGCGTTCAGCAGCGCAGACATGTTGGCGCCGTTGACATTCGACTTCTGTCCGTCGTCGCGGGCGCCGACGAACGCGTCCGTGCCCGCGAACGAGATCGTCTTGGCCGCCGTGATGCCGTCGAAGATGTCGGCGAGCGTGTCGAGTTCGACCGGGTAGGCATGCTCCTTGAGGTCGTACTTGCGGGAGATGGGCCGGATCATCTCGGCCGCCCCCTGATGGCCCTTCTCGATGACCGCTTGGAGCTTCTTCGGCATTTCCAGGTTGATCGCCATGATTTTCAAGCCTTCCTAGAGGACAACCACACCTTCGGCGACGCCGAGGGCCCGCAGGTCGCGGTACCAGCGTTCGACCGGGTGTTCCTTGGTGTAGCCGTGGCCGCCGAGCAGCTGGACGCCGTCGAGGCCGATCTGCATCGCCTTGTCGCTACCGAGCTTCTTGGCCAGCGCGGCCTCGCGGGCGAAGGACATCCCCTGATCGGCCCGGGCGGCGCCGCGCCAGGTGATCAGGCGCAGGCCGTCGAGCTCGATCGCGATGTTGGCGCACATGAACGCCACCGACTGCCGGTGGGCGATCGGCTCGCCGAACGCGGTGCGCTCCTTGACGTAAGGGATGACGTAGTCGAGCACCGCGTGCGAGGTGCCGACCGCCAGTGCGGCCCAGCCCAGCCGGGACAACGCGATCGCTTCCGAATAATCGGCATCCGTGGCGTCCTCCTCGCCGAGTCGCGCGCTCAGCGGCACGGTGACCTTGTCGAGTTCGACGCGGCCGAGTGCGGCGGCACGGATTCCCATGCTCGGGTCCGGCGTCACCGTCAGGCCCTTGGTGGACGCCTCGACGATGAACAATGCCGGCTTGCCGTTGAGCTGCGCGGCGATGATGAACACCTCGGCGTCGGCGGCCGCGGGCACCAGGCTCTTCACGCCGTCGAGGCGGTAGCCACTCGGCGTGCGGACCGCGGTGGTCTTCAAGGCGGTCGGGTCGAAAAGGGGATGAGGTTCGGCGATGGCCACGCACGCCTGCGGGACGTTGTCGCCGGAGAACTCCTTGAGGTAGGTGGCCTGCTGATCGGCGCTGCCCCAGTGCGTCAGCGCAGACGCAACGCCGCCGGGAGCCAGGATCGGTAGGGCCAGGCCCATGTCGCCGTAGGCCAGCGCCTCTGCGACGAGCGCCCCGGTGACGGTGGTGCGGTGCTCGGCGATGCCGTCGAAATCCTCGGGCACGTTGATCGCCGTGATGCCGAGTTCGGCCGCCTTCGCGATCAGATCCGGTGGGTAGGAGGCGGCGTCGTCGGCGTCGTAGGCCGCGGGACGCAGAATCTCCTCGGCGAACTCCTCAACCGTCTCGACGATCATCTTCTGGTCTTCGTCGGGCGTCAGGTCGAAGTAGTCCGAGCCTTGGGGCCGATGGGCCTCCAATCGGGTGGCCGGCTTGCCCAGACCCTGGATGCGCTTGAACTGCCGGGTGGATGCCCCGGCCGCCGAGAAGGCGTGTTTGACGCCGTAACGGATGCCGCGGTTGAGCGGCTCGCGCAGGTTGTACCTGTCGAGGAACTCCTGGCCCACGATGGGGGTGATCAGTGCCAACCCGATGTCGGTCACGGATCGCTTGTGCGTCTGGAGGCCGACGGCGCTCTCGCGGCCGCCTCGCTTGGACGGCAGGGTGTTCGTCATGGCAGCTGCCCTCGTCTGATCATCGGAGATACGCGATTGCGCAACTGACTCCAGAGTAAGGTATTGGAACTGACTTTTGAGTAAGGTCGGCGGATCTGTTGCCGATCTCACACCGCGCGCGGGGAGCTTAGCGCGCGGTCCAGCGAACTTTCCGGGATATCGGAAGGGGCGTCATCAGTCCGCGAGCGCGGACAGCACGGCCTCGTGCAACAACCCGTTGGTCGCGACCGCGCTGCCGCCGTGCGGGCCCGACTCGCCGGCGAGGTTCGTGAACCTGCCCCCGGCTTCACGCACCAGGATGTCCAGCGGCGCGAGGTCCCACAGTTTCACCTCCGGCTCGACCGCGATGTCGACCGCACCCTCGGCGACCAGGCAGTACGACCAGAAATCGCCGTAACCGCGCATCCGCCAGACGGCGTCGAGAAGTTCGACGAACCGGGGACGCTTCTCCTCCCATCCCGTGGCCAGGTCCGAGAAGGACAGGCTCGCCGCCTCCATGTCGGCGACCGCGGACACCGAGATCCGTCGGGTCTCACCGCCGAACGAAGTGAACGCGCCCTGCCCCTCGCCGGCCCACCACCGGCGTCCCAGCGCGGGGGCACTGATCACGCCCACCACCGGGACGCCGTCGACCAGCAACGCGATCAACGTCGACCACACCGGCACGCCGCGCACGAAATTCTTCGTCCCGTCGATCGGATCGACCACCCATTGCCGACCGGTGAACTCCTTTGTGCCGCCGAACTCCTCGCCGAACACCGAATCCTGCGGCCGGGACTCGGCCAGGCGCGTCCGCAACAACTTCTCCGCATCCAGATCCGCGTCCGTCGCCGGTGTCATGTCCGGCTTGGTCTCGACGCGCAGGTCGACCGCGCCGAATCGCTGCATCGTCAAGGCGTCCGCCTCGTCGGCCAAACGCAGTGCCAGGTTCAGGTCGTCCACGAGGGTGCTCATAGGTGTCGTCCTACCATGGGCCTGTGTTCGAGTTCGCAATGATCCTCCTGCTCGTCGGCGCGCTCGTGCTTCTCGCCCGGCCGTTCCTCATGCGACGGCGAGGAGTCGGCAGCGACTGGGCGCAAGGCACGCTGCTGGTCACCGGGGTGAGCCCGCGGCCCGACGGGGTCAGCGGCGAGCAGTTCGTCACCATCACCGGGGTGATCAACGGGCCGACCGTCAACGAGTACACCGTCTACACCCGGATGACCGTCGACGTGGACGACTGGCCGACGATGGGTCAGCTGATCCCCGTCATGTACTCGCCGGGCAACCCGGAGAAGTGGGCGTTCGGATCGCCCCCGCCCCCGCCCCCGCCGGCGCCGACGGAGCCGCCGCCGTACAGCTGAGGCGTCAGCCGCGCCCGCCCACCCGGAGCATCTCCGCCACATTCGACAGCTTCACCCGCGGCCGCCCCGACCCCGCACCGGCTGACCGCTCGTGCGCGTCGATCAGCTTCCAGTGCTCGTTGGTGACCAATTTCGGCTGGCGCTCAAGCAGCCAGCGCTCGATGTCCTCGAGGTGACCGGCGTCGAACTCGGTGAGCTCGGCGGCGGCCAGATCCGCCAGCAGCGTGTCCACCGTGTCCGCGGAGTCCTTCTTGTTGCTGCCGATGACACCGGTGGGTCCACGCTTGATCCAGCCGACCACGTATTCGTTGCGGCTGCCCACCACCCTGCCGTCGGTGTGCGGGATGGTGCCCGCGCGCTCGTCGAACGGCAGGCCGGGCGTGGGAAGCCCGCGATAGCCGACGGCACGCACCACCAGCTGGGCGGGCACCTCCTCCCGCTCGCCGGTGTCCGCGGCCGACACCCGCCCGTCGGCGCCTTTGGTCAACTCGTTGCGGCCCAACACGATCGACTGGACCCTGTCGCCGCCCTTGATCTCGATCGGGGACGTCCGGAACCGGAACACGATGCGGCGCCGGGCGCCCTTGGGCGCTTTGTCCGCATAGCCGCGCAGCACCTTGATGTTGTTGCGCACCGTCTTACCCGCCGCCTCGAGATCGTCGTCGGTGATGTCGGCGAAATCGGCGGGGTCGATCACGATGTCGACGTCGCCGAGGGCTTCAAGATCACCGAGTTCCCGCAGCTCCAGCGTGGTGAACGGCGCCTGCAGCGGCCCGCGCCTGCCGATGATCATCACCTCTTCCACGCCGCGCGCGTGCAGCGACCGCAGGGCGTGGTCGGCGATGTCGGTCTCGGCCAGCACATCGGGGTCGCTGACCAGGATGCGGGCCACGTCGATCGCGACGTTGCCGTTGCCCACCACGACGGCGCGGCCGCCCGACAGGTCCGGTGCCATCCCCTCGAAATACGGATGGGCGTTGTACCAGCCGACGAAGTCCACCGCCGCGAGGCTCCCGGGCAGGTCCTCTCCGGGAATGCCCAACTCCCGGTCAGCCTGGGCGCCGATCGCATAGATCACCGCGTCGTAGCGTTCGGCCAGTTCGGAAGGATGCACGTGCTCACCGACGTCGACGTTGCCGAAGAACCGGAACCGCGGGTCCAGCGACGTCTTCTCGAACTGGGCGCTGATCGACTTGATCTTCGGGTGGTCCGGCGCGACACCGGAGCGCACCAACCCCCACGGTGTCGGCAGCATCTCCAGCATGTCGACGCGCACATCTCGGTTCTCCGGGGAGTCGCCGAACTTCAGCAGGGACGCGGCGGCAAAGAACCCGGAAGGTCCAGAGCCGACGATGGCCACGTAGTACGGCCGCGTAACGGGCATGTAGGGCTGCCTTCTGTCGCTGCCCGGCCACGCGCAAGGGGCTGTCGCGACGCGTCCGGACGAGGTTCCAGACCCGACTCTAGAACGCGACGAACGCCGTCGACGGCATTCTGGGACCGTCGTGCGGAATCGGTCGGAGATTCCGCCGAGGCTGCGACGGCCAGCGACTTCGACGGGGTGAGTAACCTGAACTCCCGTGGATCCCGACCGCCAAGCCGACATCGCCGCCCTCGACGCCACGCTGACCACCGTGGAGCGTGTCATCGACGTCGACGGGCTCCGCGGGCGCATCGAGCAGCTCGAAAAGGACGCCTCCGATCCCCAGCTGTGGGACGACCAGGCGCGGGCGCAGAAGGTCACCAGCGACCTGTCCCACGCGCAGGGTGAACTCCGGCGCATCGAGGAACTGCGTGGCCGGCTCGAGGATCTACCGGTGCTCTACGAGCTGGCGGCCGAAGAAGGCGGCAGTGACGAAGTGGCCGAGGCCGACGCCGAGCTGACCAAGCTGCGCGAGGACATCGAGGCCATGGAGGTGCGCACGCTGCTCTCCGGCGATTACGACGAGCGGGAGGCGCTGGTCACCATCCGGTCAGGGGCGGGCGGCGTGGACGCCGCCGACTGGGCCGAGATGCTGATGCGGATGTACATCCGCTGGGCCGAGCAGCACAAGTACCCGGTCGAGGTGTTCGACACCTCCTACGCCGAGGAGGCCGGCATCAAGAGCGCGACGTTCGCCGTGCACGCTCCGTACGCGTACGGGAATCTGTCCGTCGAGCAAGGCACCCACCGGCTGGTGCGCATCAGCCCCTTCGACAACCAGAATCGGCGACAGACGTCGTTCGCCGACGTCGAGGTGCTGCCCGTCACCGAGACCACCGACCACATCGAAATCCCCGAGGGCGACGTCCGAGTCGACGTCTACCGGTCCAGCGGGCCCGGCGGACAGTCGGTCAACACCACCGACTCGGCGGTCCGGTTGACCCACATCCCGACCGGCATCGTCGTCACCTGTCAGAACGAGAAGTCCCAGCTGCAGAACAAGGTGTCCGCGATGCGCGTGCTCCAGGCGAAACTGCTGGAACGCAAGCGGTTGGAAGAGCGTGCCGAGATGGACGCCCTCAAAGGCGACGGCGGCAGCTCATGGGGTAACCAGATGCGGTCCTATGTTCTGCATCCCTACCAGATGGTGAAGGACCTGCGCACCGAGTACGAGGTCGGAAACCCGTCCGCCGTGCTCGACGGAGACATCGACGGCTTCCTGGAGGCCGGTATCCGGTGGCGCAACCGAAAAGATGACGAGTAACACGCTTCTGGCGTTCGACCTGGCCTCGCGGTGGCACGGCTTCTGGCGGGGCGACATCGGGGTGTGGATTCTCGACCGCGGTGTGCGCATCGCGCTGTTGTTGATCGGCGGTCTGCTGGCCGCGCGGTTCATCAACTGGGCGGCGCAGCGCATCACCCGCCGCATCGACGCCGAATATCAGGAGAGCGATCAACTGGTGCGTTCGGAGAGCGCCAAACACCGCCAGGCCGTCGCGTCGGTGATCTCGTGGGTGTCGGTCGCGTTGCTGTTCGTGATGGTGGCGGTGCAGATCACCGACATCCTCGCGATTCCCATCGGCTCGCTGGTCGCACCTGCCGCGGTGATCGGCGCCGCACTCGGTTTCGGCGCGCAGCGTCTCGTGCAGGACCTGCTCTCCGGTTTCTTCATCATCACCGAGAAGCAGTACGGCTTCGGTGACCTCGTCGCGCTGACCGTCTCCGGCATCGCCGCGCCGGCCGAGGGCACCGTGGAGGACGTCACGCTGCGGGTCACGAAACTGCGCTCGGCAGAAGGGGAGATGTTCACCATCCCCAACGGCCAGATCGTGAAGACGGTGAACCTGTCCAAGGACTGGGCCCGCGCGGTCATCGACATCCCGGTGCCGACGTCGGCGGACCTCAACCTCGTCAACGACGTGCTGCACGATGTGGCGCAGAAGGCCATCGACGACTCGCAACTGCACGATCTGCTGCTCGACCCGCCGCAGCTGATGGGCGTGGAGAGCATCGAGCTGGACACCGTGAACCTGCGGATGGTGGCTCGCACACTGCCCGGCAAGCAGTTCGAGGTGGGCCGGCGGCTGCGGGTGCTCGTGATCAGGGAGCTGCGACGCTCGGGCATCGTGGCGCCGGGGGAGGCGCCACCCCCGACCGTCGGCGCGATCGTGCACCCCGCCACGGCCGGCGGTGCCGAGGAGGAAACCCAGGGTCCGGAGTCGAGGCGATGAGGTTCATCCGCAGACGCGACGGCGAATCCCGCGGCTGGCCCACCTACTTGTTGGGCGGCCGAATCCGGGTGTCCACGGCAGGGCTCATCCTGGCCTTCCTCGCGCTGTTCTGGGTCAACCAGAACTACCAGCCCGAGCTGCCCGCTCCGACGCCGGATCCGGCCCAGCAGGTGGTTCCGCCCGGGTTCGTCCCCGATCCCAACTACACGTGGGTGCCGCGCACCAACGTCGCGCCGCGGCAGCCGGAGGTCACCACGACGACGCCGACGACAACGACCACCACGACCACCACGCCACCCGAGACGACCACGGACACGACGACGGCCGAGCCGACGCCGAGCACCACCCCCGGCCCCGTCGGACCGGTGGTGCCTTTCGGTCCGACGACGACCGTCATCGACCCCGACGGGCCCGGTCCGCTGGCTCCGCAGACGTTCACCCAGGCGCCACCGGTGCCACCCACCACCGTCACCGCGCCCGGTCCCACGCCGACGGCGCCACCGCCACTGCCCTAGTGCCGGGGCGGGGCCGCGGTGTCCCGCTACACTGGCGTGCCGTGATGATCACCCTCGACCGCGTCTCCAAGCAGTACAAGTCGTCGGCGCGCCCGGCGCTCGACAACGTGTCGCTGAAGATCGAGAAGGGTGAGTTCGTCTTCCTCATCGGTCCGTCGGGCTCCGGCAAATCCACGTTCATGCGGCTGCTGCTGGCCGAGGAACATCCGTCTTCGGGTGACATCCGTGTTTCCAAATTCCATGTGAACAAGCTGTCCGGACGTCACATCCCGGCACTGCGGCAGGTCATCGGCTGTGTGTTCCAGGACTTTCGGCTGCTGCAGCAGAAAACAGTCTTCGAGAACGTCGCGTTCGCGCTCGAGGTGATCGGCAAGCGTGCCGACACCATCAACCGGGTGGTGCCCGACGTGCTGGAGATGGTCGGCCTGTCCGGCAAGGCCAATCGGCTGCCCGCAGAACTGTCGGGCGGTGAGCAGCAGCGGGTCGCGATCGCGCGGGCGTTCGTGAACCGGCCACTGGTCCTGCTGGCCGACGAGCCCACCGGCAACCTGGACCCGGAGACCAGCAAGGACATCATGGACCTGCTCGAGCGGATCAACCGCACGGGCACAACGGTGGTGATGGCCACCCACGACCACCACATCGTCGACTCAATGCGCCAGCGCGTCGTCGAACTCGAACTCGGCCGGCTGATTCGTGACGAACAGCGCGGCGTCTACGGAATGGATCGCTAAGTGCGCTTCGGATTTCTCGTCAACGAGGTCCTCACCGGACTCCGCCGCAACGTGACCATGACGGTCGCGATGATTCTGACCACCGCGATCTCGATCGGTCTGTTCGGTGGGGGCATGCTGATCGTGCGGCTGGCCGATCAGTCGCGCGCCATCTACCTGGACAGGGTGGAGAGCCAGGTCTTCCTCACCAACGATGTGTCGGCCAACGATCCGAGCTGTGACGCCGACCCGTGCAAGGCCCTGCGGCAGACGATCGAGGAGCGCGACGACGTCCGTTCGGTGCGGTTCCTCAACCGGGACGAGGCCTACGACGACGCGATCCGAAAGTTCCCTCAGTACAAGGATGTTGCGGGCAGGGACGCGTTCCCGGCGTCGTTCGTGGTCAAGCTCAACGACCCCGAGCAGCACCAGGCGTTCGACGACGCGGTCCGTGGTCAACCCGGTGTGCTCAACGTGCTCAACCAGAAGGACCTGATAGACCGGCTTTTCGCGGTGCTGGACGGCATCAGCAATGCCGCGTTCGCGGTCGCGCTGGTGCAGGCGATAGGCGCGGTGCTGCTGATCGCCAACATGGTCCAAGTCGCCGCCTACACCCGACGCACCGAGATCGGCATCATGCGATCGGTCGGCGCCACCCGCTGGTACACGCAGCTGCCGTTCCTGCTGGAGGCGATGCTCGCGGCGCTCATCGGTGTGGTCATCGCGATTGTCGGGCTGATCCTGGTGCGGGCGTTGTTCCTGGAGAAAGCGCTCGACCAGTTCTATCAGGCGAACCTGATCGCCAAGGTCGACTACGCCGACATCCTCTACTACAGCGCGCCGTGGATGCTGATCCTCGGACTGGCGATGTCGGGAATCACCTCGTACGTCACGCTCCGTCTCTACGTACGAAGGTAGCGGTGGCCAAGAAACCGAAGGCGGTCAAGGACAGCAACAACCAGGTTGTTGCGACCAATCGCAAAGCACGGCACAACTATTCAATCCTGGACACCTATGAGGCCGGGATCGCGTTGATGGGCACCGAGGTCAAGAGTCTGCGCGAGGGGCAGGCCTCGCTGGCCGATGCGTTCGCCACCGTCGACGACGGCGAGATCTGGTTGCGTAACCTGCACATCCCGGAATATCACCACGGCACCTGGACCAACCACGCGCCGCGGCGCAACCGCAAGCTGCTGATGCACCGCAGAGAGATCGACAACCTGGTCGGCAAGATTCGCGACGGCAACCTCACGCTGGTCCCGTTGTCGCTGTATTTCACCGGCGGCAAGGTCAAGGTCGAGCTGGCGCTGGCGCGTGGTAAGCAGGCCCACGACAAACGCCAGGACATGGCGCGCCGGGACGCGCAACGCGAGGTCACCCGCGAACTGGGGCGTCGCGTCAAGGGCATGACCTCCTGACCGCCGTCCTCAGCGCCCTGATCGCGGCCCTCGGCTACGGCGTCAGCGATTTCGTGGGCGGTATCGCGTCGCGCCGGGTCGCCGCCCTGCGGGTGGTCGTCGTCTCGTATCCGGTGGCGTTGGTCCTGCTCGTGCTCGCCGCCATCCCGATGGGCGGACAGCTCAGCACCGCTGCCGTGGCGTGGGGGGCGCTGGCGGGTCTGGTCCAGGCCTTCGGTGTGTGGTGGTTCTACGCGGCGCTGGGCTCGGGTCCGATCTCGGTCGTCTCCCCGTTGACGGCGGTGCTCGTCGCCGGGATCCCCGTCCTGGCCGGCGTCGCGCTCGGGGAGAGGCCCAGCGTCCTCGCCGGGGTTGGCGTGGTGCTCGCACTCGTGGCAGTGGTGCTGGTCAGCCGGGGAGCCACCGACGAGGACTCCAGACCGCACCGGTTCACCGCGAAGGTGGCGTGGCTGACGGTCGGCTCAGGCGTGGCGTTCGGGATGAACTTCGTGATCCTCCACCAGGTTCCGCCGGAGGCGAAGCTGTGGCCGCTGGTGCTCGGCAGGCTGGTGGCCGCTGCCGTTGTGCTGTTCGCCGCGCTGGTGACGGCGAACCTGGTGTTCGAGCGGGGTGTGCCGCTCCGGCTGGCGGTGCTCGCCGGGGTGTTGGACACCGTCGCGAACGTCGCGACGTTGCTGGCGTTGCAGTCCTCGATGCTGTCGCTGGCAGGAGTGTTGATCGCGTTGTACCCGGCGGCCACCGTGGTGCTGGCGATCGTGGTGTTGCGCGAGCGGGTGACACGCTGGCAGGCGCTGGGCATGGTGCTGGCTCTCGGTTCCGTCGTGATGATCGCGGCCAATTAGCTACCGTCGTCCCTGAGTGTCGGACCCGCAGGGGTCGGCGCAGGGGAAGGAGGCGCGTGGCAGCCCAACGCACGCGGGTCCGTCTCCTCGTCGCTGCCGGTGTCCCGTTTCTGGCCGTGGTCAACGCGATGGCGCTGTGGGGCGACGAGGTGGCGCGTCGCGGCGAGGTGATACTCCAGGTGAGCACATCGCTGGCCGCGGCGGTGTGCGGTCTCGTCATTGCCCGGCGGGTCGGGGGCGTGGCCCGTTGGTGGCGTCTGCTCTATGTGGCGGCCCTGGTGGCCTGGGCGTTCGGCCAGATTCTCTGGTGGACGGGCGGTGACGGGGCGGCGTCGGCCCCGACCCTGGTGGCCTACCTGTCGCTGCCGGTGTTCGTGCTGGGTGCGGTGGTCCTGCTGGTGCGATCCAGCGGCGGGGTGACCGCACCGCGGGACAGCCCGCTGCGCCACCCCCTGGTCACGAACATCCTCGACGGAGTCGTCGCCGGGATTGCGTTCCTGATCCTGGCCGCCATGGGCGGATTCGGCACCAACTCGACGGCCTCGCTGCCCCGCTCCGGTGTGCCGGCCGTGGACGTCGCCTTCGCGGTGGCCCAGCTGCTGCTGGTGGCGTGGGCAGTGGTGATGGCGATGGTTTATGAACCCGGCCGTCCCTACCGGAAGAACTTTCTGTTGTTGGCCGGCGGTCTGGTGATGATGGCCGCCTCCGACCGGGTCGTCGCCTACTTTCGCTCCGTCGGTGCGGAGGGCGGCGAGCTCTGGGGTGGTATCGGCTTGATCATCGGCCCGATGGTCATCGCCCTCGCGATGTTGGAGACGTCGGAGGTGGACGACCGCGGTGCCGGCCGTGGAATCGACTGGGCGCAGCTGGTGCTGCCCTACCTGGGCTTCCTCGGCATCGCGGTGATGTTCGGTTTCCACGTGCTGATCGGCCGGCAGCTGGACCCGTTCGTGGTGTCCCTGGCGGTGGCCATGGTCGCGCTCGTCACGGTCCGGCAGATCTTGGCGACGCGGGCGCAGAATCTGCTGACCCAGCGCCTCTACTGGGCCCAGCGCGGGCTCGCTCACCAGGTGCACCACGACGCACTGACCGGGTTGCCCAACCGGATCCTGTTCGCCCGGCGCCTCGACGAGGCGATGGCTCACGGTCGGTTCGTGCTGATCTTCGTCGACCTCGACGATTTCAAGGAGGTCAACGACCGGTTCGGGCACGCCGCCGGCGACGAGTTGCTGTGCGCGGTGGGGGAACGCCTGAAGCGGTGCGTGACCGAAGCGGACACGCTGGCCCGCATCGGCGGCGACGAGTTCGCGATCCTGATCGGCGGTGAAGCCGAACAGCTCGAGGTCGTGGCCGAGCGTCTGCGGATCGCGCTGCGTGACCCGTTCCCGGTGCACGGCTCCTCGGTGCGTGTCAAGGCCAGCATGGGGTTGGTCAGACCCGACCGCGACGGTATGCCTCAGACCTCCGACGACCTGCTGCGGCAGGCGGACATCTCCATGTACGCGGGCAAGCGGATGGGCAAGGACACCGCCGTGGTCTACCAGCCGTCTTCGGGGGTGACCGTGGACTTCCCGACCATGCTGCGCAACGCCGACGGAGGCACCCCGCCCGGCTTCCGGCTGGTCTACCAGCCGGTGGTCCGGCTGCCGGAGGGCACACCGGTGGCCGTGGAGGCACTGGCCAGATGGACCGCGCCGAACGGCACCGACATCTCCCCGGAGACGTTCGTGGCGGTGACCGAAGCGGCCGGCCTGGGCGCCGACCTCGACGCCCTCGTACTCGACCTGGCCTGCCGGGAAGTTCAGGGGAGGGGGCTGAACCTCGACATCCACGTCAACATCGGCGCGGCCCGGCTGGGCAACCCCGGCTTCGAGCAGCAGGTGAGTCAGGTGCTGGCGCGGCACCGGATCCCGCGCAACCGACTCGTCCTGGAGATCACCGAGACCGAGCCGATCGTCGACCTGGACAGGGCGGCGGCGCAGATCAGGCGCCTCGGCCAGCTCGGCGTCAGGGTCGCGCTCGACGACTTCGGCGCCGGCTTCAACTCGCTGACCTATGTGCACTGCCTGCCGGTCCACATCGTCAAGCTGGACCGCAGCCTGGCCGTCGGCGGGGAAACCGCACGGGATCTGTCGCTGTACCGCTCGGTCATCCGGCTGTGCGATGACCTCGGGTTGGACGTGATCGCCGAGGGCATCGAATTGCCTGCACAATCGGAGATGGTGCATCGGGCCGGCGGCCGGCTGGCCCAGGGACACCTGTTCGGGCGGCCGGTCCCCATCGCCGAACTGGGTGATGCCACCGACTGCCCGGATCGGGAACTCTCACCTGCGGCTCTTCCCGACCTGACGCAGGCGGACTAAATCTGCCACGGTGGTTGTTGAACAACCCGGTAGTATGAAGAGTCCGCCGACAGTCGGCGGGTGTGCGAGGGGCTGAACGGTTTCGACTTCGCGCATCGAATCAAGGGAAGCGTGCCGGTGCAGGCAAATGACCACCGTAAGCGTCGTTGCAACCAATTAAGCGCCGATTCCAATCAGCGCGACTACGCACTCGCTGCCTAAGCGACTGCGTGTCTGTCAGACCGGGAGCGCCCTCGGCCCGGACCCTGGCATCAGCTAGAGGGACCCACCCACGGGTTCGGTCGCGGAACCCATGGGGACATCAAACAGCGACTGGGATCGTCATCCTGACTTGTTCGCGTGATCAGGAGATCCGAGTAGAGGCATAGCGAACTGCGCACGGAGAAGCCTCGAGGGAATGCCGTAGGACCCGGGTTCAATTCCCGGCAGCTCCACTCGAAACAGAACAGGCCAGGGCAGAAATGCCCTGGCCTGTTCTGTTTCCCGCAGCATCGCCACTCCGCGTGCGACCGGATCGCGGCCATCACGTCACCGGCCGGCTCGGTCCGCGTTCGCGTGGATCGCGTCGCGGCAGTAGGCGGCAAACCCCGGCAGCCCGAACGAGTCGTCGTATCTCGCGACATACCTGGGGTCGCTCACGTACATGTCGCCCAGCTTGCGGTGAAAGGCAGGCGGGCAGTCGTAGAACCAGCGATTCACTTGGAGCCGGTGTTGCTCCGCGGCGTTCATCGCCTCCTCGGAGTCGGGCGGGAGCCCAGCGCGGAACGCGTCGGACAAGGCCTTCTCGGCGGCTTCGCCCTCGGCCTTGATCTGGACCCATTCGTCCTTGCCGTAGGACTTGGTTCGGCGCTGCGATTCCTTCCACTCTGCGGTCTCACCCCACTTCTGCTCGGCCTCCGCCTGGTAGTCGTCGAAGCCGTCACCGAACAGCTCGCGCATGTCGTCGTCGGTCATGGGTGTGTTCGTCATCGCCTTCTCCAATGCCTGATCGATTGCCGCGACGAGGTCCTTCATCTCATCGAGGCGGGACATGACGCGTTCGCGCTGGCGAATCAGGTGGCTGACCTCATTTCCCTCGTCCAGCAGGCTCGCGATCTCATCGAGAGAGAACTCGAGCCGGCGGTAAACGATGACCTGGGACAGGCGCGTCAGGTCCGCCGGTGTGTAAACCCGATAGCCCGAGGCGCAACGGCGACTCGGGGTCAACAACCCGATTTCGTCATAGTGGTGAAGCGTCCGGACTGTGATGCCAAATCGCTCCGCGACTTCGCCCACGGTGAGTTCGTCCACCTGCATCTCCTGCGTCACATAGGTCAGGGTGGTGCCTGACGTCACGTGAGGGTCAAGTCAACGTGTCCGAACTTATTCGAACGTCGAGGATCCCGTCACCCGTGGTAGCGGAGATGGGGTCGGCGCGGAGGAGCCCGTACGCTTCCTGGGTGAACGCGATCGATCCGGACAAGCTCAGCACCTGTCTGCAGGTGCTGGCCGACATCGAGGCCCTGCCTCCCGAGCACCCCGATGCCGTCGCTGTCCGCCGGGCCACGGCCGGCATCTTCAAATCGGTGAGGAAGGCCCGTCGCGCCGCCAAGCGTGACGCCGTGGCCGCCGCCGACGACGCCGTCACCGCGGCCACCGCCACCGGTGCGCCCGGCCGCATCGACGACGAGACGCAGGGTCTGCCACTGGTGTCCACCACCGTCGGCGCCACCGCGGGCACGCTTCTGCGTCCGCGCGCCTGCTACATCTGCAAGAACCGGTACACCGTGGTCGACGCGTTCTACCACCAGCTCTGCCCCGACTGCGCTGCCCTGAACCGGGCCAAGCGCGACGCCCGCACCGACCTCACCGGCAGGCGCGCCCTGCTCACCGGCGGCCGCGCCAAGATCGGCATGTACATCGCCCTGCGACTGCTGCGCGACGGCGCCCACACCACCATCACCACCCGTTTCCCCAACGATGCCGTGCGCCGTTTCGCGGCGATGCCCGACAGCGCCGACTGGCTGCACCGACTCCGGATCGTCGGAATCGACCTGCGGGACCCGGCGCAGGTGGTCGCCCTCGCCGACGCCGTGGCCGCGCAGGGCCCGCTGGACATCCTGATCAACAACGCGGCGCAGACCGTGCGCCGGTCGCCCGGTGCCTATGCGGCGCTCGTCGAGGCGGAACGCACGCCGCCGCCGGAGATCGTGGACGTGCTGACGTTCGACCGCGTCAGCGACGCCCACCCGGCCGCGCTCGCCGGCAGCCTGGCCGCAAACCCCACTCCGCACCAGGTGGCCGAGCTGGCGCTGACCGCCCGCAGCGCCTCCCCGGATCGGATCGCCGCGGGCACCGCCATCGACGCGGGCGGCCTGCTGCCCGACACCGCCCCGGTGAACAGCTGGACCCAGCGGGTCCACGAAGTCGACGCGATGGAACTGCTGGAGGTGCAGCTGTGCAACCAGACCGCGCCGTTCATCCTGGTGAGCCGGCTGCGCCCGGCGATGGCCGCCGCACCTGCGCGCCGCACCTACGTCGTGAACGTCTCCGCGATGGAGGGTCAGTTCAGCCGCGCATACAAGGGCCCGGGCCATCCGCACACCAACATGGCCAAGGCCGCGCTGAACATGCTGACCCGCACGAGCGCCGGTGAGATGTTGGAGCGCGACGGCATTCTGATGACCGCCGTGGACACCGGCTGGATCACCGACGAGCGCCCGCACCCGACGAAGCTGCGGCTCGCCGAGGAGGGGTTCCACGCCCCGCTGGACCTGGTCGACGGGGCTGCGCGCGTGTACGACCCGATCGTGCGCGGCGAGGCCGGCGAAGATCTGCACGGATGCTTCCTGAAGGACTACTCGCCGTCCAACTGGTAGCTCGGCTCCCCGGCTGAGTCAGCGCGCCGGTCCTGGCTACGGTCCGACGATGATGATGCGCGGGGCCGGCGGGTCGGGCTGCGGATCGAAACCGGCAGGGCCGCCTGGTGTTTCCACCTGCTGCTGGTCGTACGGCGCCGACGGCAGAGGCGGTTGGGGCTTCCTCATCTCGATGGCTGCGGCGGTCGCCGACCCGAATCCGAGACCGGCCAACGCGATTGCGCCCGAAAGGGCGGCGCCGGCGGCGATCCTGGTGTGCGTGTGGATGTTGTTCATGCTCGTCCCCTGGCTGTTCTCCGCGACCGCGGTGGCGATCCCGCACCAGTCGACGTCACCGCCGGCGCTACCGATCCCAACTTTCAGTCGGCGGGATTGGTGCGGGCCACGATCAACGGGTCGGAGGGGGTGAACGGGAACCGGGGCAGGTCGTCGATGTGCGTGTTGAACGCGGCGGCAAGGACTTCGCGGGAGTAGGCGCTCGCCGAGGCGCGGTAACCGATGTCTGCGGGGAACGGCTGATCGAAGAAGATCAGGAAGTGCCATTCGTCGGTGCCGATGTTCTCGATGTGGTGCGGGTAGGCACGCGGGATGAAATACATGTCACCCGCGCTCATCGTCCAGGTATCCAGCGTGCCATCGGGATTCATCACCGTCATGCGCGCATCGCCGTGCTGCACATAACCCATCTCCGCGGTCACCGGATGCCAGTGGGGTTCGCGCATACCGTCCTCGGACACCCGCAGCGAGTACATCGACATGTCTTTGAGCACCGGCCAGAACTGGTCGCGGGCGAAGCGGGCGCTGCCGCTGACGTAGTTCAGTCCGGGCGCCTGCGCCTCGATGTCGAACTTGTGCGGGTCATTGAAATACGCCGCGGCCGGGACGTCCGGCGGTCCGGTGCGGGCGGCGAGCTTGTGGTCGGTGGTGTCACGGTGGATCCGGGCGAAATCCGAGGCGGGCAGGTCGTAGCTGTTGCCCAGCACGGCGTCGGAGAACGCGCCCAGTGTCGCGCCGAGCCCGAAGTCCTCCGGGCGCTCGTGGCGGAACGCGATGATGAATTCGGCGACGTCCTCGCCGATGTTCTCGATGTGATGCAGCGAGCCGGAGGCGGCATGGAACATCTGCCCGGCGGTCACGATGAACGTCGAGAACCGGCTGTAGTCGTCGAGCATGGACACCAGCGCGGTGCCCGACACGCAGTAGGTGAGTTCGTTGGCGTTGGCATGCCAGTGCGGTGTGCGCATCGCACCCGGATTGAGCAGCACCCGTTTGATCGACAGGCCCTGCAGGATCGGGAGATTGTCGGCGGTCACACGGCGGATCGAGCCCAGGTCGGACTCCTCGACCACCTCCCCGTCGTGCAGTGAGGTGGTGTGGCTGCTGCGCGCGACGGACGTCGTCATGATGATCTCCTCGGATCTGGTGAGTCGCTGTCGCTGATGACTCTGCTCGGTCGGGGCCGTGTTGTCATTGATGTTGACCGGCCAACATCGCTACCTGCTGGCGGTAAGTCGCGGGACTCGTGGAGGGTTCGCGCGCCGTCCGGGGATCGGCGTCCGGCGTTGTGCGGCAGAATTGCGTCGGTGACGAACCCGCCGCAACGCCCCGGGCCGCCTGGTTGGCGTGGCAGGGGCAATCCGCACGACGATCCGGCGACTCGTCGGCTGCCCCGTCCCGGCAGGCCGGACGCGCGCACTGAACGGATTCAGCCGCGACCTCCCGATGCCGTGCCCACCGAGCAGTTCCGGCGGCCGCCGCCGGTGCCGCCCCCGCCGCCGGTGCCGCCCCCGCCGCCGGTGCCAGAGAGGCGTCGTGCAGGCTTCTTCAACCGGCAGACGGTTCCACTGCTGGCGATCATCGTGGTCGCGGTGCTCGTCGGCGGCGTGGCCGGTGCCGAACTGTACGCCCGGCACCGCGCGGACGACGTTCTGGTCGGAATCGCCGAGTGCGTCGTGCAGGACGGTGCCACGATCTCCTACGGCGTGAACCCTCCATTCCTGTGGCAGCACCTCACCGGGCGCTACACGAACATCACGGTCCACACCGCAGGGGACCGCGTGCAGTCCGCCGACGGCATGACCGCCGACGTCACACTCGAAGACGTGCGACTGCAGGACTCGGCGACGTCCAAAGGCGCGATCGGCTCCCTGCGCGCCACGCTCACATGGCGCTCGGACGGCATCAAGGACACCGTTGCGGCGAATCTGCCCGGAGTGGGTGCCCTGGTCACCGGCGTGCGCACCGACCCGGCGGCCGGCACCCTTGTCCTGGACGCCGGAAACGCCAGCGTAACCGCCAAACCCGTTGTGGTAGAAGGTGATCTGAACCTGGAGGTGCTCGATGTCGCCGGGCCGTTCCCGAAGGAGGCCGTGCAGAGCGCGCTCGACGACCTGACGAAGAAGCTGAACGACAACTATCCGCTCGGAATCCATGCGGACGGGGTCGAGGTGACCGACGCAGGAGTCGTCGGCACGTTCTCCAGCCAGGACGCGTCCATACCCCGGGAAGACACGAATGCCTGCTTCGCGCGGCTGTGAGCCGAGCAGCGCCTAAACCCGTTGCCCCACATGCTTGGTGATCCACTGGGCTGCCAGCTTGACCAGGCCGGACTGCGGGTAGCGGACGTGGGCGTCGAAATCCTCACCGCGCGAACACACCGGATCGCCCGTGTTGCAGAGATCTGCAGTGCGGGCACCGAAGTCCGGACTGAGGACGGTCAGTGGCCGCCCGAACCGCGCCGACGGGTTGCCGAAGACGGCGATGGCCGCGACATGGGGGATGACGGCCGCAGGCAGCGGTGCGGTGTATCCGAGTCCGGCGATCGGCGCGGTGGCGACGACGTCGATCACGGCGGCGCCCTGCGAGTAACCGCCCAGCACGATCCTGCTGTCCGGACATGTCGCGGCGATGGCCTGCACGCGCTTGCTCGCGTCGTTGGCCCCGGCGGCCACCTGAAGGAAGTCCCAGGACGCCGGGTATCTGACGGCATAGGTCCCGATCGTCTGGTCCTTCACGATCGGGCGGAGCGTGTCCACGAGCGATGTGCCCACCGCACCCAGACCCGGCGGCTCGTCGGTGCCGCGGGCGAACACGAGCTCGATGTCATGGCACTTTGATGCGGCCGATGCCGTCGGCGCTTCGAGCGCGGTCAGTGCTGCCGCAGCGATGAAGGCCGACGAAGCGGCCGCGACCGTCCGGCGCGTGGAGCCGATGACATTCACCGGCTCCATATACCCATTCGCCACACCTATCACTCACGTAACAGCGGGAAGAGTTGTCCGGCGGTATCGGCCCATCGGCGCGCAGCCGCCACTGAGCAAGATGATCGCGCAGGACTGAACCGAGATCACCAGATTGCTCGGTCATCGAATACCGTTCGGGCGAGCGCTAACTGGGGGAGGGCGACTTGGCCTGCTGTTCGGCGGCGTGATCCTCGATGGCCTTGCCGATCGCATGCGCGGCCTGATCGACGAAAGTGCGACCGCTTTCGGTGACCCAGTCGCGCGACGCGATGGGTGCGCTGAGCTGGCCGGTGAAATGCGGTATCACGTACTCCGCGAACAGTTCATAGCTGCGCAGCTTCGCCGCGGGAGGAGCCCAGTCGTGGTCGAAGAGCAGGAAGGCGCCGAAACCGCCGTTGCTCGCCTCGACCAACTCCTCGATCTTCGCGATCGCGTCCTGCGGGGTGCCGATCACCGCGAAACCGGAGGCGTGGTTGTTGGCGATGATCTCGACGGGCGTGTCGCCCTGGACCGGTCCGGCAGGCAGGATGTGCGAGAAGTACTGCGAGAACTGCGCGATTCCGTACTCGACGTCGCGCTCGGCCTGCTCCCGCGTCTCCGCGAGGTGCATCGGCCCGACCAGCCGCCATTTCGACCGGTCTGCGACGTGACCGTGCTCCCGTGCCACCTCCTCCCACGTGTTCCAGTGCTGGGCAAGCAGATCCATGCCCTGTTTGGCGGTCGCGGCGATGGACAACATGCCGATCCCGTGACGTCCGGCGCCGCGCGGACCCGTGGGGGAGAACGACGCCGCGACCGCGATGTCGAAGCACGGATCGCTGTACGGCTTGAGCTGAAGGCGCGCATCCTGCAGCGTGAACCCGTCGGTGTGCATGGTGACGGTCTCGCCGCGCAGCAGGCGCACGATCGCGTCCAGGCACTGCTCCATGCGCGGCCGCTGGGCATCGGCGGGGATTCCCAGCATGTGCGCGTCCGACGTGAGCTGCCCCGGCCCGCAACCCAACATCACCCGACCCCTGGTCAGGTGGTCGAGTAGCACCATGCGATCGGCGAGCAGCAGCGGATGGTGGTACGGCAGCGAGCTGACCCCGGTGCCCAGCTTGATGTGTTTGGTGCGTTCGGCCGCGATGCCGATGAACACCTCGGGGGAGGCGATGATCTCGAAGCCGGCCGAGTGGTGCTCACCCACCCACGCTTCGTGGAAGCCCAGGCGGTCCATCGTTGCGATCAGGTCGAGGTCGCGCTCAAGGGCGAGGGTCGGGTTCTGCCCGACGGGATGGAACGGGGCCATGAAATTTCCGAAGCGCATCTAGCCATTCTGTCTGTCCGCGCGGCCTCGCAGGCGGCTTTTGTGGTCATGCCTCCGGCGTGGCGAAGTAGTGGGCCTGCGACAGGTCGGCGAGCAGACCCGGATGCGTGGGTTGCCAGCCGAATTGCGTGCGGGTCAGCGCGCTCGACGCCGGGAGGTCCATCGCGAAGACGGCGCCGATGAAGCCGGCGCGGTCGATCGACGCCTGTGCAGTGGTGGCTTCGACCGGGACGTCGAGGCCGTGGCCGATGGCTTCCGCGATCTGCCGGACCGGTATTCCTTCGTCGGCGACCGCGTGCAGCAGGGTTCCGGCGGGAGCGTCCTCCGCGGCGATCCGGAACAGTGCCGCGGCGTCGAGCCGGTGGACGGCGGGCCACCGGTTGAATCCGTCGCCGGGGTAGGTCGACACGCCGGTGGCGCGGGCGATCGAGATCAGCGTGGGGACGAATCCGTGGTCGCCCTCTCCGTGGACGGTCGGTGCCAACCGGACCGCGGCCGCGCGGACGCCCCGGTCGGTGAAGGCGAACACGGCCGGCTCGGATTCTCTCGGGGCGTCCGGGGGTGCGGCCTGGTCTTCGGTCAGGATCCGTCCCCGCCCGAGTCCGGCCATCCCAGAGGCGACCACCAGGGCGCGATCGGATCCGGCCAGCGCCTCGCCGAGGGTCTCGATCGCCCGACGGTCCACGCGGGCTGCCGTGTCGTAGGCGGTGAAATCGTGCTGGAAGGCCAGGTGGATGACCGCGTCGGCCGCCGACGCGCCCGCCTCGAGGGCGTCGAGGTCGTCGAGATCGCCGCGCACCGCCTCGGCGCCCGCAGCTGTGATGCGCTGCGCCGCAGCGTCCGACCTGGCCAGCCCGAGGACGTGATGCCCGTGGCCGAGCAGTTCGGCGGTGACCGCCGACCCGATGAAGCCTGATGCCCCGGTGACGAAAACCTTCATGAGTACCTCCGATGTCAGCGACTGTCGTCACCGTAACGCTGATGTCAGCCGCTGTCATTCCCGGCTACGATCTCCGGATGAGCCGATGGCAGCCCAACGCGCGGGAGCGCCTGGAACAGGCTGCGCTGGAGCTCTACACCCGCCAGGGCTTCGACCAGACCACGGTCGACGACATCGCCCAGCGGGCCGGCCTGACCGAACGGACCTTTTTCCGGCACTTCGCCGACAAGCGTGAGGTGCTGTTCTCGGGTCAGGCGGCGTTGATCGACCTGGTGACCGACAGCGTTGCCGCTCAAGAAGACACGGACCCGCCGCTCGACGTCGTGGCCGCGGCGCTGACGGCGGCCGGTTCGGCACTCGACGGACGGGGTGACCGCGCCCGGCAGCGGCAAGCCGTGATCGACGCCAATCCGGGTCTGCGGGAACGCGAGCTGATCAAGCTCGCCACGCTCGCAGACAGCCTGGCCGAGGCGCTTCGTCAGCGCGGGGTCGAGGCGCCCGCGGCCCGGTTGGCCGCCGACGTCGGGCTCGCGGTCTTCCGCGTGGCGTTCGAGCGCTGGGTCCAGTCCCCGGGCGGCGCTCCGCTGCCCACGCTCATCGCTGACGCCTTCGCCGACCTGAGACGCATCGTCGCGTGAGTGGGGGCGGGCGTCGCAAGGTTCAGCGTTTCGTGGCCGTCACCAACAAGTACTCGGCCTCGTAGGCGGTCCGTCCCGTTTCCCCGGATTGATTCCACTGCTCCAGGAAGGCCAGGAAGTCACGGTCGAGGGCCGCCACCCGCTCGGCGTCGTCGGCGTTGAACCGGTACGTCGCGATGGTCGGGCCGTAGTTGGCCTTCCAGTACTCGCGGAACTCCAACGGTGTCGCGCAGTGGTCCATGACCACGGTCTGACGCTGCATTTGCAGGTCGGTGACCCTGTCGGCGAACAACTCCCGGACATGTTCGGCGTTGCCCCACAACGGTGCCGGGCTGGCTCCCGGCGGCGGCGGGGGCGCGTAGGGCTTCATCGTCGCGAAAAGGTTGCCGATGAAGCCTTCCGGGGTCCAGTTGATCAGACCGATCGTCCCGCCGGGGCGGGTGACGCGCACGAGCTCGTCGGCGGTTGCCTGGTGGTGCGGCGCGAACATCGCGCCCACACATGACATCACCACGTCGAAGTCGTTGTCCGCGAACGGCATTGCCTCGGCGTCGGCTTCCATCCACTGCACCTCGACACCGCGCCTTCGGGCGGTCGCCCGCCCGGCCTCGAACAGCTCCGGTGTCAGATCTCCGGCGATCACGGTGGCGCCGGCTTCCGCGGCCGGGATGGCGGCGTTGCCGGAGCCCGCAGCGACATCGAGAACCCGCTGGCCGGGACCCACCCGACAGGCCTCGACCAGCCGTGGCCCGAGCGAGTGGATCAAATCGACGGCCACGGCGGGATAGTCTCCCGATGCCCACAGCGCGCGGTGCTTGGCCTTGAGTTGACGGTCGGCGTCCGGGTCGCTCGCCACGCCGGCATTCGCAGTGGTCATTGTTCTCTCGAATCTGTCGAAGGTGTTGCACGGTCGCGCCGACCGGTTGCAGGGAACGATCGCCCACCCGGGGCCGAGCCGCATCGGGGGCGACTACCTATATTGCTGATCACCACCTCCTCAGGTGAGGATGCCGACCTCTCTGGCCCTGCGCACCGCGTCGCGCCGCTTGGTGACATCGAGCTTGGTGAGGATCGCCGACACATGGTGGTCGACTGTCTTGACCGAAAGGAACAGCCGCTCAGCCAGTTCGGCATTCGTCAGGCCGTCGCCGAGCAGGCGCAACACCTCCACCTGCCGCACGGTGAGCCCGGCCGGGTTGGACAGCGTCGACGCCCGCCGCGGTCCGGGCACCGCCGTCGCGCCTGTGGCCCGTAGATCCGCACGCACCTTGTTGGCCACCGCGTCGGCCCCGAGCCGGTCGAGGGCGTCGAGCGCCCGGCGGACGGCCGCGGGCTCCCCGGATTCGACGAGCGCCAACGCCGCGTCATAGGGCGTCGAAAGCCGGTGGAACGCGGCCGCGGCGGCCTCGTGGCAGCCGTCGGACAACAGCGCGTACGGTTCAGCCACATCGGACACCGGAGAATCCGCCGCGCCGACGCGACGCAACCACATTCCCAGTTCGCCGCGCGCCCACTCCAGACCCCTGGCCGGGGCCTCGGCCAGCATCGAGTGGCATCCGTCCAGCCTCTTGTCGTATGTGCCCGTCAGCCAGACGCGTTCGGCGATCGCCGACGCGGCCGGCAACAGCCGAACCAGCTCGCCGAACCGACGGGCGAGTTGCCAGGCGTCGTCGATGACGCCACCGTCGTCACCTGTGCGGCGTAACGCGACGAGGCCCCGGATCAGCAGCGGCCAGGTCCGTGCCAGCGGAGCGCTGCGGCTGTTCAGCACCGCGTCGGCATCGGCGAGTGCGTCGTCCCAGTCACCGACGAGCAGGTTCAGCCGGCTGCGGGAGCCGAGCTGCACCACGCGGCATATCGGGAGGTCGTGTTCGACCATCAGCGGGATGCTGGTGCCCAGCACCGCGGCCGCCTCACCGAGACGGCGGTGTTCGACGTCGTAATAGGTCAGATTCGTGTAGCCGCCGGAGTAGGTCTCGTCGATGTGTCGTGGCCCGGCCGCCAGTTCGGACAGCAGTCGGTCGCGCACCAGCGACTCTCCGGCCGAGATGTCGCAGTAGTACCCGATCAGGCGCACCCGCACCGAGAGGTTCGGATCGCCTGCCCGGGAGGCGATTTCGCGGGCCCGGTCCAGTGCCTTGCGGGCGGCGTCGACCCGGCTTGACTGCACGGCCAGGAATGCCTGCATCGCGAAGCCGTGCCCGAGCTGGCCGAGGCAGGACGGATCCTGTTCAGCGTCGACATCGGCGAGTGCCGCGATCGCTTCGGCGACATGCTCGTCGGCGACCGCGCGGTTGCCGCTGTACCACTCGTACACCGCCAGCGAGTGGTGGTTCGCGCTCACCGCGACGGGCGCCCGCGTGTCGCGGCGGATCCGCATCGCGCGACGACACGCACTGATCGCGTCCTCGAGGCGATCGGTCAGGTAGTACTCCTCGGCGAGTCGCTCGAGCAGCTCGGCCTCGGCGCCGTCGTCGAGCAGACCGCCGCGCTCCAGGGCGATCTGGAAGAACTCACACGCCTGCGTGTGCGCCCCCGACCGGGCGGCCGCCCGACCGGCCTGGGCCGCGGCGGTCGTGATCAGTGCCCGGTCGCCGCCGCCGAGCGCGTGGTGGGTCAGCACGGCGGGATCCTCATCGTGCGCGTCGCGGTGGGCATCGAGGAAACGGCGGTGCAGGCCGGGCTCGGCACCGGGCGGGATGACGCTGGTGATCGCGCGCCGGCACAGGTCGTGGCGGAACGCCACTCCCCGGGCGTCGCGCTTTATCAGCTTCGCCTGATCGAGGGCCCGCAGCGCAGGCAGGGTGACCCCGAGCCCGGTCAGCAGATGGTCGCCGATGGCGCCGGGCGCGCAGGTCAACAGGTTGAGTAGATCCCACGCGGCAGCATCCAGGTCGGCGGTGCGGGCGAGGATCGCGTCGCGGACCGAGGTGGGCAGGTCCGCGCCGTCATGGTCGAGCATCTCGCACACGAAGAAGGCGTTGCCTCCGGTGATCCGGTGCAGCCGCTCCGGATCGACGTCGCGGTCGCCGATCAACGTCTCGACGGCCCGCACACTCAGCGGAGGCAGCGTCAGCGACTGACCGTGCGACGAGCGCGCGATGTCGCCGAACAGTGCACGGAGCGGATGCGTGACGCTGACCTCCTCGTCACGCAGGATCCCGATGGTCAGCAGGTGCGACTGGGGGGCGCGGCGCAGCAGAAACCGCATCAGGTCGATGGTGCCCTGGTCGGCCCAGTGCAGATCGTCGAGCACCAGGACCGCCGGCTGCGTTCGCAGTTCGTCGAGCACCGCGGCGAAGATGTCGTACGGCTGACCGCTGCTGAGATGGCTCTGGGTCGCGGCAGTGAAATTGGCGGCGAGGTCGTGCAGCGGGCCGAGCGGTCTCGGCGTCGACAGCGGATCACAGGCTCCCCACAGCACGCGGGTGCCGGCGGGCAACCCCGCGACGAACGCCTCCACGAATGAGGTCTTGCCCGCACCGGATTCGCCGCACACCAGCACTGCGCCGCCGCGGCCCTTGCATGCCGCGGCGTACCGGGCCGCGAGCTCGTCGAGCTCGTGCTCACGCTCGGTGAGCGTCACCGCCCGATGCTATCCGCAACGGACCCGCTTTACCAGGTAAAACGGCCGCTCCGGCGGACGCCGCGGCCGCAGATGGGTAGGTATCCCCGATGACGGGAGCAGCGGTCGCACCCCATGGTGGGTGATGGCCGGCTGGACATCACCGGCCCGACCACAAGTGTCAGGAGAGCCCCATGCCACGCTTCCTCATCGAGCGGGAGATCCCCGGCGCCTCGGAACTCACCGAGCAGCAGCTCGCCGAGATCGCCCAGAAGTCAAACGCCGCAATGGCGTCGCTCGGCGTTCCGTACCGATGGCTCACCAGCTACGTCGCCGGTGACAAGGTGTACTGCATCCACGAAGCCGATGACGAGGAGGCTGTCCGCGAGCATGCGCGCCGCGGCGGTTTCCCGGCCGACGTCGTCGTGCCGGTGGCCAACGAGTTCGGCCCGCAGACGGCGGGAAAGCCCATCTGAACCGGTTTGGTTCGAGCGTTCCGGTGGGATAATGCGGCAATGCCGCGTGCCGAACGCTCGCCAGGGTGATGGCTGCCGCCCCGACGTCGGCCGAGCGCCTGTGACGGGCGACGGCCGCGGTGAGAGTTTCTCGCCCGCAGGTATTTTCGCCGACGGCGGGGAGGTCGGCCGCGATCACGCCAGGGTCGACTGGGCGGCTACGCCGCTCGGACCGCCGAGCCGGTGGCCGCAGAGCCTGCTGACCGCGGCCAGCATCCTGCTGTCGTCCCGGTTCCCGATGTGGATGGCGTGGGGACCGGAGCTGACGTTCTTCTGCAACGACGCGTACCGACGCGACACCCTTGGACGTAAGTATCCGTGGGCGTTGGGCCGGCCGGCGAGTGAGGTGTGGGCCGAGATCTGGGACGACATCGGTCCGCGAATCGAACGGGTGCTGTCGACAGGTCAGGCGACGTGGGACACCGCGCTGCTGCTGTTCCTGGAACGTTCCGGCTATCCGGAGGAGACCTACCACACGTTCTCCTACAGTCCGCTACGCGACGACGACGGACGGGTCGTCGGCATGCTGTGTGTGGTCAGCGAGGACACGGAGCGGGTGATCGGCGAGCGCCGGATGGCGACATTGCGTGATCTCGGATCGGATCTCAGCCTGGTCCGATCCGAGGTCGACATCCTGAGGTTCGCCGACGAGCAGCTGGGCCAGAACCTGCGGGACCTGCCTTTCACCTTGACCTATCTGTTCGACGGTGACGGATCCGCGCGGCTGGCGGGGACGAGCGGCATCGCGCCGGAACACCCCGCGGTGCCCACGCGGCTGAGTGCGGACGGCGGCGGGATGTGGCCCGTCGCGGAGCCGGCGCGCAGCGAGTCCGTGCTGGTCGACCTCGACGGCGACTCGTATCCGTCGCTGCCGACGGGGGACTGGCGCGAACCACCCGCCCAGGCACTGGTCGTGCCGCTGTTGCACCAGGGCGGATCGCCGAGCGGATTCCTGGTCGTCGGGCTCAACCGCTACCGGCTGTTGGACGACGGGTATCGAGGCTTCCTCACCCTCGTCGCCGGGCACATCGCCGCGGGGATCGGGCTGGCCCGCAGCTACCGTGCCCAACAGCGGCGCGCCGAGGAGCTCGCCGAGCTCGATCGGGTCAAGACCACCTTCTTCTCCAACATCAGTCACGAGTTCCGTACCCCGTTGACGTTGATCCTGGACCCGGTGTCGGAGCTGCGCCGCGCCGAGAGCATCGACGAGCCGGTACGGCGGGAGTTGGATGTGGTGTGGCGCAACGGGTTGCGTCTGACCAAGTTGGTGAACACGCTGTTGGACTTCTCCAGGATCGAGGCCGGTCGCACGCAGGCCCGCTATCAACCCGTCGATCTCGGGGCCTTGACCGCCGAGCTCGCCAGCATGTTCCGATCTGCCGTCGAGCGCGCCGGGCTCACCTTCGACATCGACTGCGATCCGCTCGACGAGGTGGTCTATGTCGACCGGGACATGTGGGAGAAGGTCATCTTCAACCTGCTGTCGAATGCGCTGAAGTTCACCTTTGAGGGCGCCGTCTCGGTCCGGGTGCGCCGGGACGGGCACCAGGCCGTGGTCGTGGTGGCGGACACGGGAACCGGCGTACCTGCCGATGAAATGCCGCGCCTTTTCGAACGGTTCCACCGGATCGAGAACGCGAAGGCCCGCTCCAACGAGGGCAGCGGGATCGGACTGGCGTTGGTCAAGGAACTGATCGGTCTGCACGGCGGGACGATCGTCGCAGACAGTGCAGAAGGGCAGGGCACCGCGTTCACGATCCGGATGCCGTTCGGCGCCGCCCACCTGCCCGACGACGCGGTCGCTCCGGTGGGCGACGGTCGCGAAGCTGCCGGCGGGGCGGACGCGTACGTCGAGGAGGCGCTGCGGTGGATTCCCGCCGACACCGAGGCCGACGACGAATCAGCGCATGCCCCAACCGGATCCGTGACCTCCGCGTCGGCACGGGTGTTGGTCGCCGACGACAACGCCGACATGCGCGAGTATCTGACCCGGCTGCTGCGCTCCGACGGCTACCGGGTCGACGCGGTCGCCGACGGACTGGAGGCGCTTGAGGCGATCCGGGCCGGCGCGCCCGACATCGTGGTCAGCGATGTGATGATGCCGCGACTCGACGGACTGGGCCTGGTCGCGGAGTTGCGCGCCGACCGGCGCACCGCCGCCACCCCCGTGCTGCTGCTGTCCGCCCGCGCCGGGCAGCAGGAATCCATCAGCGGCCTGCGGGCAGGTGCCGACGACTACCTCGTGAAGCCCTTCGCCGCCGCCGAATTGCTCGCGCGGGTGCGAACCAATGTCGAGCTCGCGCGGTTGCGTCACCACCACGCGCAGTGGCGCACAGCGCTTGTCGACTCGCTGCAGGAGGCATTCTTCGTCTGCGACGCCGACGGCGCCGTCATCGAGATCAACCCGGCCTTCACCGAGATCCTGGGTTACGACCGCGCGGGGCTGCCGTACCGGCCCATGCACCCGTGGTGGCCGTCCGCCGACAACGATCCCGACGCCCACCGACAGGTGGCGGAGGCGTTCGACAGCCTGCTGGGGAACCGGCGCGGGACGATCACGGCGGTGCCCGTCACGCACCGCGACGGGCACCGGTTGTGGGTCACGGCCACCTTCGCGCACGCCGAGGATCCCGAGACCGGTGGTGACGTCGTCGTCGGCACGGTGCGCGACGTCAGCGCCGAGCACTTCGTGGTGCAGCGCGAGACCGCGTTGGCCTCGCTCAACGAGAGCCTCGCGCAGGCCGACACCCTCGGCGACGCGGTGCGGGCCGCAACCGCGGAGTTCGCCGCCGTGTGGCGGGCCCGCCGCGTTCTCGCCGTCACATGGCCCGACGGCTATCCCGTGGACACCGAGACGCCCGTCGATCCGCACCTGGTGTGTGCCGGCGAACCCGCACGGTGGAGCGACCTGCCCGCACACACCCGGGAGCGCATCACCGCGCTGCGCGACGACGATCTGCTGGACCCCGACACGTCCACCGCAGGAGCGGCCGGTGTCGCGCTCCAGCATCCACAGGGCGTACTGGTGATCTACGTCGAACTGTTCGAGCGGCGGCGGTTCACCGCCGAGGACCACACGTTGCTCACGGTGCTGGCCGGCAGGCTCGGCCAGGGACTGCAGCGTGTCCAGCAGATCGACCAGCAGCGTGAGACCGCGCTCGCGCTGCAGCACGCGATCCTCGGGCCGGCGCTGTCCGGCGGCTTCGCCGTCCGGTATCAGCCGGCCACCAGGCCGCTGCAGGTCGGCGGCGACTGGTACGACGTCGTCGACCTCGACGACGGCCGCATCGCGCTGATCGTCGGTGACTGTGTCGGACACGGCCTGGCCGCCGCTGCGATCATGGGTCAACTGCGCAGCGCATGCCGTGCCCTTCTGCTGGAACATCCCAGTCCGGCGGCGGCTCTGTCGGGGCTGGACCGGTTCGCCGCGCGATTGCCCGGAGCACGGTGCACCACGGCGTTCTGCGCCGTGCTCGACCCGGAAACCGGCGAGGTCGTGTACTCATGCGCGGGGCATCCACCACCGATCCTGATCGGCGCCGACCGTTCCACGCGCCTGCTGGAGGAGGCCCGCGCGACGCCGCTGGGGCTGAAGAATCCGCCGCACCGGACCGAGGCGCGGGAGACGATGGCGCCGCGCGCAACGCTGCTTCTCTACACCGACGGCCTGGTGGAACGCCGGCGGGAATCGATCGACGACGGCATCGCCCGGGCCGCCGGCGTCGTCGAGGACAACCGCGCCACCGCGCTCGACGAGCTGGCCAACGCCGTCATGGCGGGCCTCGCGCCGGCCGACGGATACCACGACGACGTCGCGCTGCTGCTCTATCGGCAACCGGCCCCGTTGGATCTGGAGTTCGCCGCCGACGTCGCAGAGCTGGCCGTCGGCCGCGAAGCGCTGCGCGGCTGGCTGGACCGGGCCGGTGTCGGCGCCGAACAATCCCTCGATGTGCTGATCGCGACCGGCGAGGCGCTGGCCAATGCGATCGAGCACGGCCACCGCGAGCAACCGCGCGGTCCGGTCCGGTTGCGTGCGATCGCGTTACCCGACCGCGTGCACGTGACCGTCGTCGACAGCGGGACGTGGAAGCCGCCTGCGACGGTTCCGGCGCTGCACCGCGGTCGGGGCATCGCACTGATGCGGGCGTTGATGCACGATGTCACCATCGATTCGCAAACCACCGGCACCACCGTGCACATGAACGCCAGGATCGTTTGATGGCAACACCGCTGCGTCTGCGCACCGACCGAAAGGATGACGGTTCGGTGGCGCTGATCGCCGTCGGCGAGCTGGACCTGAGCAATGTCGCGGACTTCTCGGAAGCCATCGACGCTGCGGTGACGGCGGGAACAGACGGAGCGCCCCTGCAGATCGACCTCAGCGCAGTGGACTATCTGGACAGCGGCGCCATCAACGTGCTGTTCGACCGCGCCGATTCCATCGAACTTGTGGTCAACCCGATCCTGCTGCCGGTGCTGACGGTCAGCGGCCTGACCAAGGTCACCACCGTGAAGCCGGCCGGCGGGTAGCGCTAGCCGCTCGCCCTGCGAGCGCGGGCCCGCCGTTTCCCTTCGTGCATCGCCGCCACCCGGGCCACCGGGATCGTCCGGCCGTGCTCGATCAGCGCGCCCGGCAGCCGCTGTGGAGCGGGCATCGCGTCCGCCCACGGGTCGCTGCCGGCAAGGGCGTCGACAGCGGTGTGCACGGTGAAATCCGCCGGCCGCACACGGTCGAGATCCGACCATGCCACCGGAAACGACACCGGGGTGCCGGGACGAAGCCGGGGGCTGTAGGCGGCGGCGACGGTCGCGCCGCCGGCGCGGGTGGCGTCGATGAACACCTTGCCTGCGCGGTCGGCGACGATGAACGCGGTCGTGGCGACGGCCGGATCGAGTGCCTCGGCGCGGGCGGCCAGCGCGCGGGTGGCGGCCGCGACGTCGTCGACGGGTGCGCTGTCGTCGATGGGCACGAAGATGTGGATGCCGCGCGATCCGCTGGTTTTCACCGCGCCCGTCAACCCGCTGTCGGTCAGCGCCTGCCGCACCAGGTGCGCGACCGCCACCACCGCAGCGAAGTCGGCGCCGCCCGGCGGGTCCAGGTCGAGGACCAGATGCGTCGGGCGGTAGATGTCATCGGCCGGTCCCAGTGCCGGGTGGTATTCGATGGCGCGCTGATTGGCCAGCCACAGCAGGGTGCGCCGGTCATCGCACACCGCGTAACGGATCTCCCGGTGCGACGCCTCCGCCCAGATCGCCACGGTGCGGACCCATTCGGGGGTGTACTTGGGGACGTTCTTCTGCATGAACGGCGCGCGGCCCCGCAGCGCCCGCAGTACGGTCAGCGGCCTGCCCGCCAGCACCGGCAGAATGCGGTCGGCGACGGCGTCCAGGTAGTCGACAAGGTCGCGCTTGGTCGCCCCGGCGTCGTCGGTCAACGGCTGGTCGAGGTTGGTCAGCTCGACGCCGTCACGCTTCTCGCTGGTCCCCATCGGATCAGCCTACGGGCCACGCATCTGCGGCACATGTTCTCTGCCAACGGAAGTCGAGATTCGGCCGCGCACCCCACGTTCGCGGCATAACGTGTGCACGGTTATGGACCGGAGCTCAGCCGAGGAGCCCGGCGGCCCGCCGACGGTGGTCGCCACCGCGGAACCGCCTGCGGTGCCGCAGGTCGACGATCAGGAGAAGCCGGCCCGCGAGCTGCGCGGGTGGACCCAGCGGTTCGTCGCCGGCGTCGCGTTCGGCGTCGCGATCCTGACGATCTGGCAGGTGTTTCGGCCGCTGTCGCAGGGCAGCCAGTACTACCTGATCGTGTTCCTGGCCGGCTCGCTGCCGCTGGTGTTCCTGGTCTACCGGTCCGGAATTCGGTCGTCCCGTTCTTCGCAGCAGGAACCGGGAGCGCTGGACTGGTCGCTGGCGCTGGTCACCCTGCTGGTCTGTCTGTACCCGATCCTGCCGGTGCGCATCGGCGCCGGCGGCGGTGGCTACAACGCGTTCCTGGACCGGCAGGGCATGCTCGAACCGATCGACGTCGCGATGGGTGCGCTGCTTCTCGTCCTCATCCTGGAGGCGTGCCGGCGAACCACCGGGTGGGCACTGCCGGTCGTGTGCGCGATGTTCCTGGCCTACGGCTACTACGGCGGCCTGATGCCGCAGGGTTGGGCGATCGCCCACGCCGGCCTGGACTTCGACCAGATCATCGACGCGCTGTACAACTCGGGCAGCGGGTTCTTCGGCACCCCGCTCGATGTCGCGGCGACCTACATCGTGCTGTTCACCATCTACGGTGCGGTACTCGAACTCTCGGGCGGAGCGCGCTTCTTCGTCGACCTGTCGGTGGCCGCGTTCCGGCGCTCGCGCAGCGCGGCGGGCCGCACCACCGTCGCGTCCGGTTTCCTGCTCGGCACCGTCTCCGGCTCGGGCACCGCGACGGCGGTCAGCGTGGGCGCGATCACCTGGCCGATCATGCGCCGGGCCGGGTACACGCCCGAACGTGCCGGCGGTGTGCTGGCCGCCGCGGGGGTCGGTGCGCTGCTGTCGCCGCCCACCCTGGGGGCGGCGGCCTTCATCGTCGCCGAGTACCTGGAGGTGTCCTACCTGACGGTGCTCGGCTGGGCGATGATCCCCACCGTGCTGTACTACCTCGGCATCCTGCTGGCCGTCGAGATCGACGCCAGGCGGTTCGGCATGAAGCCCGCCCATCAGCAGAGCGAATCGCCATGGAAGTTGTTGGCCCGCTTCGGTTATCACTTCTCGTCGTTGGTCGCGATCGTCGTGCTGCTGGCGGCCGGGATGTCGGCCACCCGGGCGGTCGTCTACGCGACGGCCCTGGCGTTCGTGCTGTCGTTCCTGGACCGGCGGGGCAGGCTGACCCCGCGCCGGCTCTTCGATGCCCTCAGCGTCGGCGTTCGCGGCGTACTTCCCGTCGTCGCGGTCTGTGCGGCTGCCGGTGTCATCACCGCGATGACCACGAAAACGGGTCTGGGAGCGCAGTTTTCGTCGGTCCTGGTGGGCGGGGTGGACGCGCTGACCGACAACCGCACCCTGATGCTCGCCCTGACAGCGGTCTTCGCCGCGGTGGCGCTGGCACTTCTCGGGCTCGCGATACCGGTGACCGCGTCGTTCGTGATCGGGTGGGTGATCATCGGACCGGCACTGCTCGCGCTGGATGTGCCCGCACCCGCGGCGGCCATGTTCGTCTTCTACTACTCGGTGCTTTCGGAGGTCACCCCGCCGACCGCGCTGGCGGCCGTTGGCGCCTCGGCGGTCACCGGCGGGCGGGCCATCCCGACGATGTGGCAGGCGCTGCGCTACGCCGCACCCGCCTTTCTGGTGCCCATCGCGTTCGTGTTGACGGCTCCGGGGGAGTACCTGCTGGGCCGCGGGCCGGTCCTCGGCGTGATCTGGGCGTCGGTCGCCGCATGCGCCGGCATCGTCGCGCTGTCGTTCGCCGCCGGTGGCTGGGTGCTCGGCGTCGGCGCGCTCGCCCCGGTCCCGCGGGCGTTCACCGCGATCGCAGCGCTGCTGCTGCTGTTCCTGCAGCCCGCCACCATCGCGGCGGGATCGGCGTGTCTGCTCGGTGCAGTCGCGTTCACCTTCATCACCGACAAGAGGAGACGGACATGAAACGTGCGACCCAGGCGTGGGCGGGGTTGGCGGCGCTGGTGCTCGTCGGAGCCGCCGCCACCGGCTGCGGCGGCCGGCAGGACGCCCCGACCGCGGACTCGGGCGGCGAGATCACCTGCGAGGT
The DNA here is from genome assembly GCF_000612725.1 of Mycolicibacterium austroafricanum. Classification (GTDB taxonomy): domain Bacteria; phylum Actinomycetota; class Actinomycetes; order Mycobacteriales; family Mycobacteriaceae; genus Mycobacterium; species Mycobacterium austroafricanum. The sequence goes on along the minus strand of NZ_HG964455.1, from coordinate 404,650 downwards.
CGGCTCCGACACCCGGGTGAGCATCGCCACCGGCAACTCGACGGGTGTGTACTTCTCGCTCGGCAACGCCTACGCCGAGCAGATCTCGGCCGCCACCGACGGCAGGGTCAAGGCCACCGCCGCGGAGACCGGGGCGTCGGTGCAGAACATCCAGCAGCTTGTCGGCGGCAGCTACCAGGTGGCCTTCTCCCTCGCCGACACCGCAGCCGACGCCGTCGAGGGCAAGGGCAGCTTCGACGGGGAAAAGCAGCCCATCCAGGCGATCTCACGCATCTATCCGAACTACACGCAGGTGATCGCCAGAACGGACAGCGGTATCACGTCGATCGCGGACATGCGTGGCAAGCGGGTGTCCACCGGGTCGCCAGGGTCGGGCACCGAGGTCATCGCCAACCGGCTGCTGCAATCGGCCGGTCTGAATCCCGAATCCGACGTTGCCGCACAGCGACTCGACCTGGCGAAGACCGTCGACGGGGTGAAAGACGGCTCCATCGATGCGTTGTTCTGGTCCGGTGGTCTCCCGACTCCGGGTATCACCGACCTGCTCACGACGTCGCGCGACGACGTCGTCTTCATCGACATCACGCCACAGCTGCCCAAGATGTCGGAGATCAGCCCCGCCTACGAGGAAGGCGTGATCCCTGCCGCCACCTATCAGCTGCCCGCCGACGTCAAGACGATCGTCGTGCCGAACATGCTGTTGGTGCGCGAGGACCTCGACGCCAACCTGGCCTGCGTGCTGACCAAGACCCTGTTCGAGAAGAAACCCGAACTGGAGCAGGTGGTCGGCGCGGCCAAGGGCATCAACCTCGACAACGCCCGAGACACCGATCCTGTGCCGCTCAACCGCGGCGCGCAGCACGCCCTGGATCAACTCGGCGCGGCCGGCTGACCCCACCGCAGCCCGGGAAGGGTGAGGGGAACCCGCAGGTCGAGCTGTGAATCTCCTGTCAATCGTCCGTTGACAGGAGATGGTTTGACGGACTAGATGTATGACACGCGGCACGTAGACGTGTCACGGGAACGGCTTCTGGTGGGCCGATCTAGGGCCTGATCGGGGGCGGCGGAGTTGGCGGATGCGGGACGGTCCGGGATCGGCAGGATCATTCACCTGCTCGCGGTGCCCATCGTGCTCGGCTGGATTGCGCTCACCGTGCTCACCAACGTGGCGGTCCCTTCGCTGGAGAAGGTAGGCGAGGAACACACCGTCGGGATGAGCGCCAACGACGCGCCGTCGATGATGTCGATGGAGCGCGTCGGCGCGAATTTCGACGAGTTCGACTCCGACAGCAGCGCCATGGTCGTGCTCGAGGGCGAGCAGCCGCTCGGCGACGCGGCGCACCGTTACTACGACGAACTCATCGGCAAGCTGGAGGCCGACACCGCCAACGTGCAGCACGTCGCCGACTTCTGGGGCGATCCGCTGACCGCGTCGGGTGCGCAGAGCACCGACGGCAAGGCGGCGTACGTGCAGGTGTACCTGCAGGGCAATCAGGGGGAGCCGCGGGCCAACGAGGCGGTCGCCGCGGTCCGCGAGATCGTCGACCAGACCCCGGCACCACCCGGGCTCAGGGCGTATGTGACCGGTGGCGCACCGCTGGTGGCCGACCAGCACAACGCCGGAGACAAGAGCGTTTTCCGGGTCACGCTGATCACCATCGGTGTGATCGCGGTGATGCTGCTTCTCGTCTTCCGGTCGGTGGCCACCATGGTCCTGATCCTGTTCATGGTGTTCGCAGAACTCGGCGCGGCGCGGGGCATCGTCGCGTTTCTCGCCAATGCCGAGATCATCGGCCTGTCGACCTTCGCGACCAGCCTGCTGACGCTCATGGTGATCGCCGCGGGTACCGACTACGCCATTTTCGCGATCGGCCGATATCAGGAGGCCCGGGGAGCGGGTGAGGACCGGGAAACCGCGTACTACACCATGTTCCGAGGCACTGCGCATGTCGTGCTCGGCTCCGGACTCACCATCGCCGGGGCCATGCTGTGCCTGAGTTTCACGCGGCTGCCGTACTTCCAGACGATGGGTGTGCCGTGCGCGGTGGGCACGTTCGTCGCGGTCATGGCGGCGCTGACACTCGGGCCCGCGGTGGTGGCGATCGGTAGCCGGTTCGGGTTGTTCGACCCCAAGCGCGCCATCAGCTCCCGCGGCTGGCGGCGTATCGGGGTGTCGGTGGTGCGCTGGCCGGGTCCGGTGCTGGCCGCCACGCTGGCGCTGGCACTGGTCGGGCTCGTCGCGCTGCCGGGTTACAAGACCAACTACGACTCCCGCGACTACCTGCCCGAGGACGTCCCCGCCAACGTCGGCTACGCCGTCGCCGACCGGCACTTCGGCAGCGCCAGGATGAACCCCGAGCTGCTGATGGTCGAGAGCGACCACGACCTGCGCAACCCCGCGGACTTCCTCGTCATCGACAAGATCGCCAAGGCCATCTTCCGGGTGCCCGGGGTGGCGCGGGTGCAGACGATCACCCGCCCCGACGGCAAACCGATCAAGCACACGACGATCCCGTTCCAGATGAGCATGCGCAGCACCACGAGCAGGCTCAACGAGAAGTACATGCAGGACCGGATGGCCGACATGCTGGTGCAGGCCGATGCGATGCAGACCAACGTCGACACGATGACGAAGATGCAGAGCCTGATGACGCAGATGTCGGCCGCCACCCACGACATGGTGACCAAGACCAAGAAGACGGCTGTCGACATCGTCGAAGTGCGGGACTACCTGGCCAATCTGGACGACTTCGTCCGCCCGGTCCGCAATTACTTCTACTGGGAACCGCACTGCTACAACATCCCGGTCTGCGCGACGATGAGGTCGGTGTTCGACACCCTCGACGGCATCAACCCGCTGACCGACGACATCCAGGAACTGATACCGGACCTGGAACGCCTCGATGCGCTGATGCCGCAACTGATTGCCCTGTTGCCCAGTCAGATCGAGTCGATGCGAAACATGCAGTCGATGATGCTGACGATGTATCAGAGTCAAAAGGGCCTGCAGGACCAGATGGCGTCGCAGTCCGAGGACGCCGACGCGATGGGGGAAGCCTTCGACGACTCCATGAACGACGACTCGTTCTATCTGCCGCCGGAGGCGTTCGACAACGACGACTTCAAGCGGGGCATCGAGAACTTCATCTCCCCGGACGGCAAGTCGGTGCGCTTCATCATCGCCCACGAGGGCGATCCGGCAACGGTGGAAGGCATTTCACGCGTGCTGCCGATCAAGACGGCGGCCAAGGAGGCCATCAAGGGCACGCCGCTGGAGGGCTCCACCGTTTACCTCGCGGGCACCGCGGCCACCTACAAGGACATGCGCGACGGCGCGAACTACGACCTGCTGATCGCCGGAATCGCAGCTGTCACACTCATTTTCGTGATCATGCTGATCATCACCCGCAGTGTCGTGGCAGCCGCGGTCATCGTAGGCACCGTATTGCTGTCGCTCGGAGCGTCGTTCGGGCTCTCGGTGCTGCTGTGGCAGCACATCATCGGGTTGGCGTTGCACTGGATGGTGTTGCCGATGGCGGTCATCCTGCTGCTCGCGGTCGGCTCGGACTACAACCTGCTGCTGGTGTCGCGGTTCAAGGAGGAGCTCGCCGGTGGGCTGAAGACCGGGATCATCCGCTCGATGGCAGGCACCGGATCGGTGGTGACGTCGGCCGGTCTGGTGTTCGCGTTCACGATGGCCTCGTTCGCGTTCAGCGACCTGAAGGTGATGGCGCAGGTCGGCACCACGATCGCGCTCGGACTGCTGTTCGACACGCTGATCGTGCGGTCGTTCATGACGCCGGCGGTGGCTGCGCTGCTCGGGCGCTGGTTCTGGTGGCCGCAGAAGGTGCGCAGTCACGCCTCCCAACGCAGGCTGGCCGCGCTCAACCACTGACGCGGCCGGCCAACTCGCCGACCACGGTGGAATCGAGTTCGGTCAGCAGCTCGGCGGCGTCCTCGAAGACGTCCCTCGCGCCGGCCTCGCGCAGCTCGGCCCGGGACACGCCGCCGCTCAGCACACCTATCGACGGCACACCGGCACGTCTGGCGGCCTCGCAGTCCCACACCGCGTCACCGACGAACACCGCGTCGTCGGCGGTCACGCCGGCCCGGTCGAGCGCCACAGCCACGATGTCCGGCTGAGGTTTGGCGGTGTCGACGTCTTGGGATGACGTCACCGCCGCCACCGCATCGTCGCAGTCGAGAACCTCACGCAGCATTCGCAGTTCGTCTTCGGGCGCCGAGGTCGCCAACACGACCTGCAGGCCCAGTCCTGCGACCCGGCGGAGCAGGTCCCGCGCACCGGGGAGCGGGGCGAGCAGACTCGCGGTTTCCCGATAGAACTCGCTGTGGCGGTCCTTGAGTGTGTCGAGCACGCGCTCACTCGCATCCCCGGCGAGGGCGCGCACCAGCGTGGTGCCGTCCATGCCGATGCAGCGGTGGATGCGCCAGCTGTCCACCGGAACGCTTTCGGCATCAAAGGCGCGCAGCCACGCGTACACATGCAGATAGTTCGAATCCACCAGGGTCCCATCGACGTCAAAAAGGACTGCGGGGGACGGTTTTTCGTTACTAATGGGGCGAGGCATTACCCCGACCTGCCCGACTCAAACTCGGCGACGCGGCAGACCGCTACTGGCCGGGGTCGTCCGTCGCTCCGGAGTCCGGCGATCCGTCGTCCGCCGCGGCGTCCGGACCCGCGCCGCCCGCCGTCGCGTCTTCTGCGGTCGAGGTCGGCGAATCCTGGTCCTCTTCCTCGGGTGCGGGGCTCGGTGACGGATCCGCGTCGTCCTCGGCGCCGGGACCCTCAGGGGCCGAGGGCGATTCCGCTTCCGCATCGTCGGGTGTGGAACCCGGGTCGGGCGGAGTCCCGGGCGGGGCTGTCGGCGCCGGCTGCGCCGGACTCTTCCCGCCCGACGACGCGGGGTCCTGCGCCACAGACACGGCGGGCAGTGTCACCGTCGCAGCGCCTACGGCGGGCACCTCGGCCGCTCCGACGCCGGTCGGTGACGAGATGGTGTCGCCGATGTCCTGAAGCGAGTCGATGAGGAATTCCACCGGTCCGGTCAGTTGATCGACGACCGGCGCCTCGATCGCCGGGGTCAACAGGCCGTAGTAGGTGTCGTCGACCCCGTCGACGCGACCGTTGAGGAGACCGTCGACGATCCGCGCCGGGAGGTTGGTCACGGCGTTGAACGCGGCGACGAGATCCAGGTCGAGCAGTGCCTCGACGACGTCGGCGACACCGGCGCCCGCGGCGAGCGCGCCACTGACGACCGGCAGGGCCAACCGGGCGATGACGCCGGCCACGGTGCGGAACGGCTCACCGCTGCCGGCCACCTTCGCCAGATTGACCACGGGTGTGGCGATGGCCCGGACCACGGCCCGCAGGACCGCCGCGACGTCACCGGCGCCGACGGCGTTGACGAGCTCGGCGAACGCCTCGTACTGGTTGTCGGCGACCGCCCGGACGATCGGCAACGGCGCGGCCAGATACTCGCCGAGCCGATCGCCGGCGTTGGCGAGCGAGCGCGAGACGACCCGGGGGTAGTAGTCGAAGGGGGCCGCGGCGGCGAGTTCGAGCGCCGCGCTCGTGATCTGAATCCCGGTCCGGGGGGTGACCGGCTCGAGCGGGGCGACGGCGATGACGCCCACGCCGACAACGGCGACCCCCGCCGTGACCCATGGACGAATCGAATTCGGCATCACGCACCCCCAAGATCGATCCCAGGGGCACTGACGAGCGACGGCCGTTGGTGATCAGTCCCTAAAACTAGCGCACGTGCAGGTCAGCGCGAGGGCCTTTCTGCGTGTCGGCCGGTTTCGGGCCGGCGTGTCGGCGGCAGATCGGCCGCGGCGGGTCTTGCCCGGATCCGTTGGGTAACCTTCCGGCCATGACCGCCGACGCGCACACGGTGACCGGATGAGCGGGGGACTGTTCGCGCTCCTCGACGACGTCGCGATGCTCGCTCGACTCGCGGCCGCGTCCGTCGACGACATCGGCGCTGCGGCGGGTAAGGCGACGGCCAAGGCCGCCGGTGTGGTCATCGACGACACCGCGGTCACGCCGCAATACGTGCACGGCATCGCCGCAGAACGCGAACTGCCGATCATCAAGCGCATCGCGATCGGCTCGCTGCGCAACAAGATCGTCTTCATCCTTCCCGCCGCGCTGCTGCTCAGCCAGTTCGTGCCGTGGCTTCTGACCCCGATCCTGATGCTGGGCGCCACCTACCTCTGCTACGAAGGCTCCGAAAAAGTCTGGGGCATGATCCGCGGCCACGAGAAGCACGGCGCGCCCGCCGCGGCCTCCGGGGCCGACGCCGAGAAGTTCATGGTCACCGGCGCCATCCGCACCGACTTCATCCTGTCGGCCGAGATCATGGTGATCGCACTCAACGAAGTGGCCGACCAACCGTTCCTGCCCAGGCTGCTCATCCTGCTCGTCGTCGCCGTGGTGATCACCGCGGCGGTGTACGGCGTCGTCGCCGGCATCGTGAAGATGGATGACATCGGGTTGAGCATGACCCAGCGCTCCTCGCCGTTCGCCCACAAGATCGGTCACGGCCTGGTCGCCGGCATGCCGAAGCTGCTCTCGGCGCTGTCGGTCATCGGCACGGTGGCGATGCTGTGGGTGGGCGGGCACATCCTGCTCGTCGGCACCGACGCACTCGGCTGGCACCTGCCCTACGGCCTGGTCCACCACGCCGAGGAGTACGTCCACCACGTCGGCGGCGTCGGCGCCGTGCTGGCTTGGCTGGTCAACACCGCCGCCTCGGCGGTCGTCGGCCTCGTCGTGGGCTTGATCGTCGTCGCGGTCATGCACGTGCTGCCGATCGGACGCAAGGACAAGCACTGACTCTGTTCAGTCCGCGAAGCGACGGTCAAAGCCCGCCTTACGGACGCTGAGCTGGCTCTGGCGTTGGGCCGCGGTCACGTATGCCGTCGTCGGCGGAAGGACCGCCGCCAGGTCCGACACCGGCACCACCACCGAACTCACCGTCGGCGTCACCGACGACGCCAGGTCGAGGTCCTGGAAGCGGATCGACATCGTGCCCTTGTTCAATCCGCCGGTCGACACCCAGTTGTGGACACCGGTGTCGGTGGGTGAGATGACGAACGTGTAGCTGCCGTCCGGATTCGCGACGGCCTGCGCGTTGTTCAGGCTGGTCTGTTCGTCCCAGTAGTTCCCCGTGACGGTCCACAGGTTGGTGATCGGGACGACGAAGTAGCGCGCATTGCCCGGCACGATGGTGACGACCATGGCCTGATCGTCGCGCAGCTGGAAGTACCCGGCGCTCTGCAACTGAGTGGCCAGGAACTCGGCGTTGCGCGACGGGTTGGGCAGGTGGTTGGGACCGACGCGGTCACCGGTCGCCGGGTCGGTGGTGGCGACCTTGATGTACTTGGACTCCATCCCCAGGCCGAGCCCCATGATGACCGCCGCGAACACGCCCCGCAGAATCCGCGGCGGCTCCTTCATCGGCGGGATCAACGACACCAGCGTGGTCAGCAGCGGGCTCTTCGTCACCATCGGTCCGAGCCCGGGGATCGCGAAGCCGCCGAGCTGGCTGAACAGGCTGTTCCGCGGACCCGACAAACGTTCGATGGTCAGGCTCATCGGCGTCTGTGTGGTCCAGTCCGACAGGGTGTTGCGCACCGCGATCAGTGTGGTGTCCGCGGTCAGCTGCAGGTGGTTGGCCTGGCCCGGTGCGGCGGGTGCGCCGCTGACGGTGATCGTGAACGAGCCGTCCGGTGCGATGTCGATGTCGCGGCCGCTGAGGTAGTCCGCGGTGACGCCGGACAGTCCGGTGAGCACGCTGAAGCTGGTGTCCGCCGGGTGCACGCCGACGAACTGGCCCTTGATCACGTAGGTGGAGGTCATGTTCACGCCCATGAAGCGGTAGATCGTGTCGGGGTTGTCGTAGAGGATGCGGGAGCCCTCGACGTCCCGGCCGTACCAGCTGTGCGGCGGCGCGACCTGGGTGACCACGGTCGGCGTCATCGGGTTGAGCAGCTGCTGCTGGAAGGCGGTGCCCATCGCGTACTCGTCGACGGCCCGGTGCAGCTGCCAGAGGTTGTCCCAGTCCGGGCCGTTGATCTCGCTGTACTCGCGATGCGCTGTCGCCAGCCAGCCCACGCTCAACACGAACTTCATCAGCCGCACCGGCCAGGTCTTCACCGTTTCGGCGGCGATCTGCTCGGCCTCGAGTTGTTGTTCGGTGCCCAGCGGGCTGGCCGTGGCCGCCGCCTGGATGTCCTGCGTCATCGAAGGGGACTCGACAGCGGTCTCGCGGCGTGCGGATCCGGCAAGTGCCCAGACCGCCGCCGGCTCGGGGCTGACGGGGTCATCGGCGGAGTCGCCGCGATCGACGGATTCGGCCTCGGCCTCGGATTCGGGTTCGGACTCGGACTTGGAGTCGGCCTCGGACTCGGGGGAGGGGACGTCGACGGTGACCCGGGTCCGCCGCTCCTCGTCTTCGACGTCAGGTGCCGGGTCGTCCTCGTCGGTCTGGTCCGGCTCCTGGGCGTCGCCCGACTCTTCGCTGTCGCTGTCGCTGTCGGTGTCGGTCGGGGTGTTCGAGGTCGTGTCGCTGTCCGCGGTTGACGCGGACGACGACTCCGAGCTCGTGGTGTCGTCGTCGGCGGCCGCGACGGCGGGGCTGTTGGCGATCGCGATGCCGATCCCGAGCGCCACCGCGAGCCCTCCGACACGGCCGACGAACCGCCCGTGGCGGGACAACGGGCTGACCGGATGCTGCGGCGTCGTCGTCAAAGCGGCGTCCTTCCGTGCTGACCCCCGCCCGTACGGTAACGCCGCAACCGCCCTCTCCCCGCCGAAATCGCATTCCACGCGGTCTTTTTTCGGCTCAGACTCAATCGGTCGCTGCAACGCCTGATTTGTTTAGGAGTGTTGCTCGATGGGTTTTGGCGGTCATGGCAGCGGTGATGTTGCGGGGTGTGCGTCTGCGCGTGAGGTTTTCCTGGGTGCGTTGAGGTCGGGTTTGTCGCAGTCGGCGGCAGCGACGGTGGCCGGGGTGGCCCACCAGCAGGGGTCGAAGTGGGCTAAAGAGGCCGGTATCCCGGCGAATCTCAAACACCGAGGTACCCGGTACTCGGCGGCGGCTCGGGAGGCGTTCTGGTCGGCGATGAAAGCCGGAGCGTCGACCGCGCAGGCTGCAGTGATCGCCGGCGTGTCGGAGAACGCCGGCGCGATCTGGGTCAAACAGGCTGGTTATGTGCCCAGAACAGCTGTCCCTGTCGAGGAGTCAACCGCGCGAGCGCCTCGGCCGCGAGCGCCGTTGACGTTCACCGAGCGTTACCGTCTCGAAGAGCTGCTCGAGGCCGGGTGTGCCCCACCGCGGGCCGCCGAGGTGCTGGGTCGCCACCCCGACACCATCAGCCGTGAGATCGGCAAGGGAATGACCGAGTCGGGGTATCGAGCCCGCCTCGGCCAGGACGTGGCCGAGGCCAACCGTCAACGGCCCAAACCCCGAAAGCTCGAGGACAACCCGGCACTGTTGGCCGAGGTGGTGGCACGCTTGGAGAAGCGGCACAGTCCCGAGCAGATCGCGGGCCGGCTGCGGGAAGATTTTCCCGACGATTCGGAGATGTGGGTGTCACACGAGACGATCTACCAGGCCATCTACGTCCAGCCCCGCGGTGAGCTGGCGAAGTTGGTCAAGACCGCGCTGCGTAGCGGCCGGACCCAGCGGAAACCTCAGGGCCGCAACGAGACTGGACGAGGCAAGCTCAAAGACATGATCAACATCAGTGAGCGGCCCGCCGAAGCTGATGACCGCGCGATCCCCGGCCATTGGGAAGGAGATCTGATCCTGGGCAGCACTGCTTCGGCCTCGGCGATCGGCACCTTGGTCGAACGCACCACCGGTTTTGTGGTCCTGCTGCACCTGCCCGGCGACCACACCGCCGCCACCCTGGCCGAGGCGATCAGCGCCAAGATCCCCGAGATACCTGAGATCCTGCGCCGCTCCCTGACCTGGGACCAAGGCCGCGAAATGGCGCTGCACACCAAGATCACCGAGGCCACCGGGCTGCCGATCTACTTCTGCGATCCGCACAGCCCCTGGCAACGCGGCACCAACGAGAACACCAACGGCTTGCTCCGTCAGTACTTCCCCAAAGGCACCGACCTGTCGTTCTACGGTCCCGGTTGGCTCGACCAGGTCGCCGCCGAACTCAACGCCCGACCCCGCAAACGCCACAACTGGCGCACCCCCGCCGAAGAACTCGACCGACTACTCTCAGACCCGTCCACATTCGTTGCAGCCACCGCTTGAATCCAAGCGGGTTTTCCCGCGCTATTGGCAATCTCGGCGAGGCAAGAGGTTCAGTCCTCGCTGCTGAGCCGATCGCCGATGAAGGCCAGCAGGCGGGGGTCGGTGCTGGTGAACCGGCCGACCTCCTCGCCGCCGTCGCAGCGCAGCAGCGCCACCGTCACAGCGGAGGCGTTGCGGCCGATCACCCGCCACACCGCCCCGGCGTCTTCCCAGCGCTCAAGTTCGGCGACGCGATCACTGTCCATCGCTTCACGATGTCACCTAGGCTTCGCCCCGTGAATGGTGCTCTCGGTGTCGCCATCGCAGCGACGTTCGTCTGGCTCGGCATGGTGCTGGCCATCTCTTTCCTCGAGGCTCCGCTGAAGTTCGGCGCCCCGGGCGTCACACTGCAGATCGGGCTGGGCATCGGACGCCGGGTGTTCCGCGCGCTCAACGCCTGTGAAGGCGTTCTCGCGGCAGTGGCCCTGGCCGCCACGCTGATCCACGGCGACGCGACGGCGGCGCTGGTCGCACTGCTCGCCGCGACCGCGATGCTGGCCGCGCAGCTGCTGTTCGTGCGCCCGGCGTTGACCCGGCGCTCCGATGAGGTGCTGGCCGGTGCCGAGGGGCCCCGTTCGCGGGCGCACTACGTCTACGTCGCGCTCGAACTCGTCAAGGTGGTCGCATTGGTCACCGGAGGCGTCCTGCTGCTCACCTAGCCTCGGGTGCGCGCGAGATTGCACTGAGGGCCGTGGGCGCGCCGATCTCCACGACCCGCACCGCAATGTCGGCGGGGATAGCCCCGAATGTAGGCAAGCCTGGCCTCATCTGCTCGGGTAGGCTCTGCGGTCACGATGACTGACGTGCTGCCGATCCTGCCCAGGGAACTCACCGAGCTCACCGCCGAGGTGCGTGCCGTGCCGCCGCCGCCGATCCCACGACTCGCCGACCCGTATCAGATCCGGCTGGTCGATCCGGACTCCGATGCGTCGATGATCTCGGAGTGGATGAATCGCCCGCACCTGGCCGAAGCGTGGGAGTACGACCGGCCCGTCGAGTGGTGGCACGGCTATCTGCGCGCGCAGCTGGCGGGGACCTACTCGCGCCCGCTGATCGGCACGTTCAAGGGTGAGGCGCTCGGCTATGTCGAGGTGTACCGCGCCGCAAAGGATTCCATCGCGCCGCGCTACGACGCCGATCCGCACGATCTCGGGCTGCACGCCGCGATCGCCGACCTCGGCATTGTCAACCGTGGCTTCGGTCCCATCCTGTTGCCCCGGCTGGCCGCCAGCCTGTTCGAGATCGAACCGCGCTGCAGGCGAATCATGTTCGACCCGGACCACCGCAACGTGGGCGCGCGCCGGTTGTGTGAGTACGCCCGATGTGACTTCCTCGGTGAGCACCAGATGTCGAACCGGCGGATGGCGCTGTATGCGCTGAACCGGCCCGCCTAATCGGAAGCCGTCGTGCCGCCGATCATCTCGGCGTAGCTGTCGAAGTCCGGTTTCATCGCCGCGGCCACCAGCTCCCAGAGCACCTCGTCGGTGCCGCCGCCGACCCGCGCCAGCTTCATGTCACGCCACCACCGGCCCAGCGGTGTCTCGTCGACGAGATAGCCTGCGCCGCCGAAGATGTGCATGCATTCGGACAGAACTTCCTCGCCGAGCCGGGCCGCGGTGACCTTGACCCCGGCGGCCGCGCGCAGGTCCAGCCGGCCCTGCGCGGCGATGCCGGTGAGCGCGTGCCTGAGCAGATCCACCCGGGCCTGCAGGTCGGCCATCCGCATCCGCAGTGCCTGATGCTCGAAGAGGGTGGCGCCGAACTGGCGCCGCTGCACCATGCGGGCGTGCGTCACGCCGAGCACCCGCTGACACGACGAGGCGACCTGCCCGGCGATCGACATGCGTTCGTGCGCCAGCCCCCATGAGATCGCCGCCAGCCCCGTCCCGGCCCTGGCCACCAGATGGTCGGCGGGCACCCAGGTGTCGATGTGAACGGCCGCGGTGTCCAGCGGTCCGGCGCCGACCTTGCGGTACGGCGCCTGAATGTCGACCTGGCGGGTGGGCACCGCGACCACGAGGACGTTGCCGTGTCTGCTGGTGGGGTCGTGGTCCACACCGCGGGCGACGACGATGATGTGGTCGGCGACCGGGGACAGCGAGACGAACTTCTTGATGCCGCGAATCTCGAAACCGTCTCGCGCCGAACGGACTTCGGTTTCGACGATCTGCAGGTCGGATCCACCGGACTCCTCGGAGGCGCCGATGCACAACACGGCCTCGCCGTCGATGGCCTGCTCGCAGACCGCCCTGAGATGATCCGACCTGCCGAAGCGCCGCAACACCGCGATCGCCGAATCGTGCAGGCTGACACCGACGCCGATGCCTGCCGACCCCAGGTGTCCGAGCCGGAACGCCAACTCGTTGAGCTTCGCGACGTCGGGATGCTGACCGCCGGCCGGGCCCCACTTGCTCCGGAACACACCCGCGGCGCCGAGGTGTTCGATCAGCTTGCGCGGAAACTGTTCGGACGCCTCGGCTTCGGCGGTCCAGGCGGAGACCTGTTCGTCGAAGACCTCCGCGAGAAGCTCTCGGTAGCCGTCGATGTCGACATCCATGGACGCAGTCATACCCGTGCAGCCTCCAGATTCTGTTTGACTTCCAGGCGCCGCAGCTTGCCTGACGAGGTGCGCGGCAGCGAGCCGGGCGCCAGGAACACGACATCGGCGGGCACCACCCCGCACTGCGAGGCAACCCGTTGCACCACTTCGCTTCTCGCGCCGGCTTCGTCAGGACCCCGGAATTCGGCGGCGACGATCAGGCCCTGTCTGGCCGAGTCGCGGTCGGTGCCGACCGCGACGACGGCGCCCTCACGCACCCCGCGGACCTGCGCGGCGACCCGCTCGACCTCGCTGGGGAAGATGTTGCGCCCGGCGACGGTGATGAGTTCCTTGACGCGGCCGCACACCACAAGTCCGTCGTCGGTGAGGTATCCGAGATCACCGGTGCGGAACCACTCGTTGGGCTCCAGGGAATCCTGGCCCAGATAGCCCGACATCATCGACGTGCCACGGATCTCCAGCTCGCCGATGGTGTGGTCTCCCACCTTCCTGGAGTGCTCGGATTCCGAGATCCGCACGTCCATACCGGGAATCGGCCTGCCGAGAACGGCGTGCCGCTGGACGGCGTCGGTGGCCGGGTCGGTGATCTCCTCGACCACAAGTCCGGTTCCGGGCGCGGGGGTGGTGACGGCGCACGTCGACTCGGCCAGTCCGTAGGACGGGGCGGCCGCCCGCGGGTCGAGCCCGAAGCGGGCCAGTTCGTCCAGGAACAGCTGGAAGCCTTCGCAGTCGACCGGCTCGCCGCCGTTGATGGCGAGGCGCAGCCGCCCCAGGTCGACGTCGGGCACCCGGCGCGCGTACCTGCCGATCACCGAGTACGCGAAATTCGGTGCGGCAGTGAGGCTGGCGCGGCTGTCCGACATCCAGGTCAGCCACCGGAACGGGGAGGCGGCGAACGCCGCCGTCGGCGCCACCCACATCTCGGCGCCGGTGAGGAAGCCGGTGAGAAGAAAGGTCAGGCCCATGTCGTGGTAGAGCGGGAGCCACGTCATGCCGACGTCGTGATTCGGGTCGGTGGCGGTGTGCTGCCACAGCGCCGAGACGTTGTTCAGCACCGCCTCGGGTGACAGCAGCGCGGTGCGGGGTGTGCCGGTGGAACCCGCGGTGCCCTGCAGCACTGCCGGCGCACCGGCGGGGGCGGCCTGCGGCGACAACGTGGTGGACCGTCGGGAATGCCCGACCACGGTGACGTCGTGTATGTCCAGTCGGGAACCGTTGGTGCGCAACAGTTCCAGGTGGGCACCGTGGGAGAGAGCCTGGGAGACCCCGATCCCGGCGAAGCGTTCGACGGTGGACCGGGCCCACTGTCGATCGTCGGCGCCCCGAATGGGGCCGGGCAGAATCGACACGGCGCGACCGGCGAGCCATGCGCCCTGGATCGCCGCGACGAACTCCACGGTCGGTTCGCCGACGAGGCCCACCGCCCCGTCGGGCCCGTCGAGGACGCGCTCGGCGATGTTCTCCGCCCGCGCGTGCACCTCCTGCCACGGGTGGCGGCTCCACTGTCCGCTGGCGCGGTCGAGCAACACGAGCTCGCGGGGGGACGCCGTCATCGCCTGCGATACGGCGGTCGCGAGAACGCTCACCGGGCGGCGGGCGTCTTCGCCAGGATGGCCTGCTCGAGGTCGCCGACGGTGTCGCAGGTGAGCAGATCCTCTTCCGAGAGCGCGACCCCGAGTTTGTCCTCGATCGCCACCATGCCGACGGCGAAGGCCACCGAATCCAGGCCGACATCGTCGATGAGGCGCGAATCCCGGCTCACGCGGGTGATGTCGATGTTGAGGTCGTCACGCAGGATCTCCTCAAGGGCGGCGCTGATGCCGTGCGGTGAGGACGCGGGAGATGACGCTGGAGATGACGGGGTCATGGCGGCAGAGGTTACCGCGTCAGCTAAAGATAGGCTACCCTCACAAATGTTGGCCGGGTCACGGATGGAGGCTGCCGAACCTCTGGTCGCCGTTCACCTCGAGCAGCCCCGGAATCGCTTCCACGGTGACCAGTCCCTCATGCTCGGTGAGCTCGTCGACGATCGGATAGCTCGCGGCGATGTTGGTCGCGGTGTCGATGAGGACCGTCGTCACAGGAACCTGGCGGCTCACTTGGAGTAGCCGGTCGCCGTGGGGTCGCTCGGCACCGCGGAAGCCCCAGATGGCGCGCAGGACGGTGGCGCCGCCGGCGTGGTCGGAGTTCTTGAGGCGGTGCACAAGGGCGCGGTGAATCGGCTGACCCCGGTGTCGGGAGGCCTCGGCGGTGTGCACCGTCAGCCGCTGGTACGGACCGTCCGACGGCATGGGGCGGGACACGTGTCGGCCGTCGTTCTTGCACACCCGGGTCGGGGAGATGCCGAACAGTGCATCGGGTAGTGCGGTGCGCAGTTCGGCGGCCGCCGTGACAGCCTGGGCTGTCGTGCCCACGCCGACGACCGACAGTGGCACCTCGGAGTTACGGCTGAAGAAATGCGCCCGGCGGCGGGCGCCGTCGACCGTGCCGTCCACCCCGAGATACACGTCGGCCCCGACGAACCCGTGGGCGTGCAGGACGTCGCACACCGCGAGGTAGCCGGGTGCACCCGAAAGGCGTTGCCGCCGGCCCAGGTGCAGCGCCAGGCGCACCGTGTCCCCGTTGACGGGTTCATCGGCCCGCAGGGAGCGCCCGTTTTCGACGGTGAGCACACCGCGCCCGATGAGCGCGGCGGCGTCGTCGGCGACGGCCGAGATCCGGTCCGGGGCGTCGATGGCCCAGACGCTCACCGGAGGATCTTCGGACAGGCTCAGGGACCGGTCGCTGCGGGTGACATTGGCCGGTCCGAAGCTGGCGATGCCGCGCACCATCACGCTGGTGGCGATGCGCCGGCGCTCGAACAGATCCAGCAGCGCGTCGGCCGAGAACCGGTGGCCGCTGCGTTGCCGTTCGGCGAAGTATGCCGTCAGCGTCAGGGTTTCGTCGTTCACAGCAGCGCCCCCAGTGACTGGCCCAGCAGCGCGGCCGCCAGGCCGAGCACGACGCTGATCACGATATTGCCCAGCGCGGGCCAGATCTGGCGCTCCTCGGCGAGGCGGTGGGTCTCCAGCATCCAGGTGGAGAACGTGGTGTAGGAGCCGACGAACGCCGTGCCGGCCAACAGCGCGAGGTGGGGCGGAAGGGCCAGGCCGGCCAGAAAACCCAGCAGCAACGCTCCGCTGACGTTGACGGCGAGAGTGCCGAGCGGAAACGACCAACCCGCCCGTTGGGACACCGCCTTGTCGACCGTCAGCCGGGCGACGGCACCCAGGCCGCCGACGACGAAGACGCCCACCCAGACCAGTGCCGCCGTCATCGACGCACCCTCACCCGCCGGACCAGGACGGTCCCGATGTACACCGCGACCAGACCGGCGCCGATGCTGCCCGCCGTGTAACCGGCGGCCAGGCCGTAGTGGCCGTGCTCGACCATTTTCAACGTCTCAACCTGCATGGTGGAAAACGTCGTCAGACCGCCGCACAGGCCGGTGCCCAGAAACGGGCGTCGGTAGCTCGACACCGGCAGCCGTTCCAGCAGACGGGTGACGAAGACGCCGAGCAGTAGGGCGCCGACGATGTTGACGGTGAACGTCGGCCACGGCCACCGGCCGGGATCGGGGGCGGCCAGCGCCTCGAAGCCTGCCCGCGCCAGAGTGCCCAGTGCGCCACCGGCGAATACCGCGGCCAGTTCCCGCCGGTCGTAGGGCATGGGCGAAAGTATGCCGCCCCGGAGGCGGCTTGTGGCGTCACGACATAGCAGAATCAACACCATGGCGGCCAACCCCAGAGCCGGTCAGCCGGCGCAGTCCGAAGACCTCATCGACGTCGCGGCGGTGGTGACGGCGTACTACACCGTCTCTCCCGACCCGGACAACGTGGACCAGCAGGTGACGTTCGGGACCTCGGGTCATCGCGGGTCGAGTCTGGACGCGGCGTTCAACGAAGCGCACATCCTTGCCACCACCCAGGCGATCGTCGAGTACCGCGCCGCCCAGGGGACCACCGGTCCGCTGTTCATCGGCCGCGACACCCACGCATTGTCGGAGCCGGCCTGGTCCACCGCGCTGGAGGTGCTGGCCGCCAATGACGTTGTGGCCATGATTGATTCGGCCGATCGCTACACGCCGACGCCTGCCGTCAGCCATGCCGTCCTGTCGTTCAACCGGGGCCGCGACTCCGGCAGTACCTCCTCCTCGCGTGCGGGCGACCTCGCCGACGGGATCGTCGTCACCCCCTCGCACAACCCGCCGCGCGACGGCGGGTTCAAGTACAACCCGCCCAACGGCGGACCGGCCGACACCGACGCCACGAGCGTCATCGCCAGACGGGCCAACGAAATCCTGCGCGACGGCCTCAAAGCGGTGAAGCGCGTCCCGCTGGCGCGGGCGCTGAACACCGCGCAACGTCACGACTATCTGGAGTCCTACGTCGCCGACCTGCCCAACGTCGTCGACCTGCACGCGATCAGCGCCGAGGGCATCCGCATCGGTGCCGACCCGCTGGGCGGCGCCAGCGTCGACTACTGGGCCGCCATCGCCGAACGCCACAACCTGCAGCTGACCGTCGTCAACCCGCTGGTCGACGCGACCTGGCGGTTCATGACGCTCGACACCGACGGCAAGATCCGGATGGACTGCAGCTCGCCCAACGCCATGGCCGGACTGATCCGGGCGGTGCGCTCCGACCAGGCGTCCTATCAGATCGCCACCGGCAACGATGCCGACTCCGACCGGCACGGCATCGTCACACCCGACGGCGGGCTGCTCAACCCGAACCACTACCTGGCGGTGGCGATCGACTACCTGTTCACGCACCGCCCGGAGTGGGCGACCGGAACGGCGGTCGGCAAGACGGCCGTGAGCTCGTCGATCATCGACCGCGTGGTGGCCGGGCTGGGCCGCACACTGGTCGAGGTACCGGTCGGCTTCAAGTGGTTCGTCGACGGGCTGATCGGCGGCTCCATCGGCTTCGGCGGCGAAGAAAGCGCCGGGGCGTCGTTCCTGCGGCGCGACGGTTCGGTGTGGACCACCGACAAGGACGGCATCATCCTGGCGCTGCTGGCGTCGGAGATCCTCGCGGTGACGGGTTCCACGCCGTCGCAGCGGTACGCGGAGCTGGCCGGGAAGTACGGCGCTCCGACCTACGCCCGCATCGACGCCCCGGCCAACCGGGAGCAGAAGGCGCGGCTGGGCAAGCTGTCGCCCGAACAGGTGACCGCGACCGAGCTGGCGGGTGAGCCGATCACCGCCAAACTCACGACCGCGCCCGGCAACGGTGCGCCGCTGGGAGGGCTCAAGGTCACCACGCAGAACGCGTGGTTCGCCGCCCGGCCGTCGGGCACCGAGGACGTCTACAAGATCTACGCCGAGTCGTTCCTCGGCGCCGATCATCTCGCCGAGGTGCAGGACGCCGCCCGCGAAGTGGTGACGAAGGTCATTTCGTGAGGCCGGTCGGTCCGTGACGTCGCACACGGAGGGCGAGTGTCCAGGTGCGGACGCGAGGAGCAATTCCGGCACTGCGGACGCGAGGAGCAATTCCGGCACTGCGGACGCGAGGAGCAATTCACAATCCGCGACGAAGCAGCCGCTGCCCCGTGAAGTGTGGGTGCTGGTAGCCGCCAACTTCGTGGTGGCATTGGGATACGGGGTGGTCGCCCCGGTGTTGCCGCAGTACGCCCGCCACTTCGGCGTCAGCATCAGTGCCGCGACGTTCGTCATCACCGCGTTCGCGGTGATGCGTCTGGTCGGGGCCCCGCCGGCGGGGATGCTCGTGCAGCGGCTGGGGGAGCGGCGGGTCTACATCAGCGGCCTGATCATCGTCGCGCTGTCCACCGCCGCGTGTGCCTTCGCCGAAACATATTGGCAGCTACTGCTTTTCCGGTCGCTGGGCGGGATCGGCTCCGCGATGTTCACGGTGTCGTCGCTGGGGCTGATGATCCGTATCTCGCCGCCCGACGCGCGCGGCCGGGTCGCCGGGCTGTTCTCGTCGGGGTTCATGGTCGGCTCGGTGGGCGGACCCATCCTGGGCGCGCTGACCGCCGGATTCGGGCTGTCGGCGCCGTTCCTGATCTACGGTGCGGCGCTGCTGGTCGCCGCGACCGTCGTGTTCGTCAGCCTTCGTCATTCGACGGTGGTCGGGCAGCAGGACGAGGACCCGGAGGAGCCGGTGCCCTTCCGCACGGTGTTCCGGCACCGGGCCTACCGGGCGGCGCTGTTCTCCAACTTCGCGACGGGCTGGGCGTCGTTCGGCCTGCGCATCGCGCTGGTGCCGCTGTTCATCGTGGAGGTGCTGGGTCAGAGCCCCGGCGCGGCCGGTCTGGCGCTGACCGCGTTCGCGGTCGGCAACATCTCGGTCGTCATCCCCAGCGGCCATCTGTCGGACCGGCTGGGACGCCGCAAGCTGATGATCTTCGGCCTGACGCTGGCGGCGGCGTCCACCGCGCTGGTGGGCTTCACCACGTCGCTGCCCGTGTTTCTGGTGGCGGCCTACATCGCCGGGGCGGCCACCGGCATCTTCGTCTCCCCGCAGCAGGCCGCGGTCGCCGACGTGGTGGGCAACAAATCGCGGGGCGGGACGGCGGTGGCGACGTTCCAGATGATGGCCGACTTCGGCTCGATCGGCGGATCACTTTTGGTCGGGCTGATCGCGCAGTACACCTCGTTCGGGTGGGCCTTCCTGATCAGCGGCGTCATCCTCGCGGTGGCGGCGGTGGGGTGGATCTTCGCTCCCGAGACCCGGCCGCGGGCGTCCACCGAGCACACGCAGGCCCGTCCGCTCGGCCCAGAGGCCGGCGGTGAAGTGCCGTGACCAGCGATTTTGAGCGGCAACCCCTCGTGGTGTAATTTCGATGAGCACGACAAGGGGCTATGGCGCAGTTGGTAGCGCACCACACTGGCAGTGTGGGGGTCAGGGGTTCGAATCCCCTTAGCTCCACTCCTTTTGGCAGGTGGTCTGCGGTCATTGCCGGCTCGGCCTGAAGCCGAAACCGTCGCTCTCACGACACCTTTGACGCCGGTTGCCCTTCGACGCAACGGCCACACCCGGACACCGAGCGGCCGATCACACTCGAACCCCCATCTGAATCAGGCGGTCCTCGACCAGCGCGTAGAGGAACTCCTGGCCGCGGGCGTCGAACCAGATGACGTGTGTTCGTAGACCTTGCGGCTGAGGCGAGCCGGGAGACTTCGACCATGGGCACACCCCAGCCGTGTTCGCGCCGCACGTGGACGATCTGGTTCCCCGGTGTGCAGAAGAGGCCGACGATCAGGGCTTTCGTATGTCTTTCCCCGCGATCGGTGACTTTGGCCTCTAGGTCGGAACGTTCGCTGACCGAGACGATCAGGCGACGAAGGTCGAGCTATCGCGGTCACGAGGGCGTGCGTGGTGACCACCCGCCACGTGTCCGGCGATCCCTTCGTCGAGATGCTCGCCGTGGGGCGCGACGTTGCTCGTAGGCGCCGCTGCAGGGAGTAGCGCCGCTCGGGGGAGGGAATCACCGATGGACAGGCCCGACACTGGTGTGGCCCCGGAAGCGGAGGGGTTGGCACGATGGGGCCGCGCCGCTGTTGTGGTCGTGTTCGTCGTTGCTGCGTTGGACTGGGTGGGCTGGGCGAGCGGTGTCGAACAGCTGACGCGCATCTACCCGACCTGGCCGCAGATGACGCCCTGGAGTGCGCTGTGGCTGGCCGCATTGGGGGCGGCGATCCTGGTGCAATCGGGGCGGCCGTCGCGTACTCGGGTGTGGGTCGGGCGCGGTGTGGCCGCAACGGTGGGTGCCCTCGCCGTCGTGGTTCTCCTGGAGTATGCGATCGCCAGGTCGTTCGGCCTGGACCAGTTGTGGTTCGCAGAGGCAGTAGGCACGCTGCAATCGTCCTGGCCAGGGCGTCCGAGCCCGCAGACCGCATCGTCGGTCCTGTCCCTGGCCGCCGCTATCGGACTGGCGCGGCTGGATCGCCGCTGGGTTGGCCTGGTGTGGACGGTGTGCGTCGTGGGTGGCGGGTTCATCCCGTTGGTCGCAGTGGCGGCCTACTTCTTCGGCGCGATCGACTTGGTAGACGTCAGACCCTCAACCGGCATGGCGATCTCGACTGCCTTGGCTCTGCTGCTGCTTGTCGCGGCGACGTCGGTCGTGCGCACCGACCGACCGCCGCTGGCCTGGCTGCTCACCCGACCCGACCGGGGGGCGCTGGTCCGGTGGTACGGCCTAGCCCTCGGTTTTCCGATCCTGGTGGCGTTGTCACGGCAAGCATTCCTGGCCCTGGGCCGCAGCGAGAATGCGGCCTTTGCCCTCTCGGTATTGGTGTGCACCGTCTTTACCGTGTTGGTCGGGTTCCGCGTGCGCCACCAAGAGCAGAGTCTGCTCATCGAGAAGGAACAACTGAGCAGAGAACGCGCGGATGCTGAGAAGCGCTACCACATTCTCGCTGACAACGCTGTTGACATCATCGTTCACCTTCGCGGCCGCCAGATCGTGTGGGTATCGCCGTCGGTGGAGACCGCATTGGGGAGGCCGCCGCAGTGGTGGATCACCTCAGACTTCACAGGCCACATCCACCCCGACGACCTCGTCGCGATCGCAGCCGCGCTGCAGAAGATCACCGGCGGCGAATCGGTTCTGCAACGGTTCCGGGCCCGTGCCGCCGACGGTGAGTACCACTGGATCGATGGCCACGGGAAGCCCTACGTGGATGCCGACGGCAATCCCGATGGGCTGATCGCCGCCCTGCGTATCGCCGACGATCGGGTAGAGGTGGAACACCGACTCGAACGGTTGGCCCGATTCGACGCACTGACCGGACTGGCGAACCGTGCCGAGGCGCTGGACCGCCTTCAATCCGCTCTGGAGCACCCGCCGGCACCGGGAACACACCTGGGCATCTTGTTCTGCGACGTCGACCACTTCAAGGACATCAACGACACCTGGGGACACAGCGTGGGAGACACCGTGCTCACCACCTTGGCGGCCCGGATCCGCGAGTCTGTCCGCAAGGAAGACACCGTCGGCCGGACAGGGGGTGAGACGAGATACTCGTCGTACTGCCCGGCCTCCGCAGCATCGACGAGCTCGTCCGGATCGGCGAGAAAATTCGCTGTCGCACCGCCGAACCGATCCACGTCTCCGGGAACACGATCCACGCAACCCTGAGCATCGGTGCCGCCATCGCCCTCACCGGAGAGCCCGCTTCCTCAGTCACGGCCAGGGCCGATGCGGCCATGTACCAGGCCAAGTCTGGCAGCAGGAACGCAGTCATCCTGGTCGACCCAACCCAGCAACACGATCGTGAGTCCGGTGATCCCGCCGTTCGCTCGCGGGGGACTGTCTGAATACCGGTGGATCTGGTTCTGGTCTGACACGCCAAGTGTGAGCTCGGCGGGAAGGACTGACGATGTCAGAAACACTCGAATCCATGGCGATCGACGTGGATCACAAGCAGCTCGCCGAGCGGCCGGGGATCAGCAGCGTCGGCCAAGAGGGCGGCAACTGGCGAGCTGAGCAACGCCGTCGTCCCTTGCCCGGCGGATAGGAAACCCTTGCTTTCGGGCGTCGTGTTCTGGCTTCCCGGCGATTACGCAGCCGCTTGCGGCGCACGACTATTGCTGCAGCGGGAAAAACCGGAGACGGCCGAAAGATCGGCAGACCACATACAGACCCGCGGTGAACGGCCAAACGACCAATTCGCGCCCGCCCCAGGGCAGCACGACCTGACAGGAACGATCATGAACACCACTTCCAAGAACCGTGTGGGTTGGCAAGGCCGGACCGCGGCCGCCATCCTGGTGGCCGCGGGTACGGCCGCCGTCGGCCTGCTCACGCCCGCATCGGCGCAGGCTGCCGATCAGTACATCGCGTTGGCGCTCGGATATGTCAACGAGAATCCGCCCGTCACGATGGCAGGCGGTTCGTCCATCGCCGGCAGCCAAGATCAGGCCGCCCAGGGGGCACTGACGAACTGTTCCAACAACGGCGCCGGTCACTGCGTGACGGTGGTCATCGCCACCAACGAGTGCGCGGCGGCCGCCTCCAACAACTACGGCGAAGAGGTCGGGGCATCAGGTCCGACGATCGCTGCCGCCTCGAGTAGCGCGTTGGCCAAACTGCAGAACCAGACAGGTGCGAAGGTGATCGTGTCGGGATGCTCGAATGGGAACACCCCGCCGCCGCCGAACGATCCGCCACCGCCACCGCCGGCGCCGAAGCTGGGTCCGACGGTGTCGTTCGACACGGTTGTGGGTGGCCTGGTCGCTCACATCACGGATCGCAGTGGGGTGTCGTCGCAGTGCACATACACGGCGGACAACTTCAACCGTGCATTCGCCTTACCCGCGAACTCCCAGTACGACCTACGGATCGTCCCGGCGGTTCCGCGGTTCAAGAATTGGAACGTCAACATCGCCTGTGACAACGGAACCAGCACGGCGACAACGACATACTTCTGACCGACGGTTCTGACAGCCGAATCCGCCCGGACCGTGACGCTACGGTCCGGGCGGTCTTCGGCTGTTGCGGTGATCGATCAGGCTGCGCACCAGAGAAGCCTCTTCGTTTCAACCGATCCACCCACGAAACGAGCAGTCCACGGAATCGGTCGCGCCGGTCAGGGTCGGGTAGGTTCACAGCGAATCAACACGAGACCGACGCAGCATCTACCGAAAGCCATCATGTCCGAGGACCAGAGCACCGACGTTCCGCCAAATCACCTCTCCATCGATCCGAACAGCCCGTTCTATGACCAAGAGGCGCTCCTCCGCGACGTCGGCATCCGCTTCAACGGCGCCGAGAAGACCAATGTCGTCGAATACGACGTGGCCGAGGGTTGGGTGCGTGTCGAAGTGCCCACCGCCAAGGATCGTCGCGGGAACCCTATGGTTGTGAAGCTCAGCGGCACCGTTGAACCGTATTTTCGCCTGGCGAAATAGCGGATGCCGGGATGATCGGCCGTTGCGCCGCCGGCTCTGCTGAGCAGATGCACAGCAATTCGGGGACGTAGCCTCGATCCTCGGGTAGCTTGCGCTGCATGCCCTTGGAGCTGGCCGCGTTCGTCCGGACGACTCTGCCGCTCGACCTCAGCGCGCTGGACGCCCTCGATGATGGTCGCTACCAGTCCATTTGGCTGCCCGATCACCTCGTGGGCTTCTGGCCGGACTCGATCTGGTCGCCGGAGTTCACCGACCTCGCCGAGGTTTCGCCGTCGCCGCACCGCTACCTGGACGCCCTCACCCTCGCCGGTGCCGTCGCGGCCCGCACGACACGCACCCGGATCGCCACGAGCGTCCTCGACACCGTCCGCCGCCACCCGGTGATGCTGGCCCAGTCGGCGCTGACCCTGAGCCATCTCTCGGACGGCCGGTTCATCCTGGGGCTCGGTGCCGGCGAGCGCGAGAACCTGGCTCCGTACGGCTTCGACGACCATCGCACGGTGAGCCGGTTCGCCGAGGCGCTGCGGCTGATCCGGCTGCTCTGGGGCGCCGACGGGCCGATCGACTTCGCCGGGCAGCACTTCAGGCTGGAGCATGCCCGGCTGGACGCCGAGCTTCACCACACCGGCCCGCCACCGGTCTGGATCGGCGCCAACGGCCCCCGCATGCTGCGATTGGTCGGGGAACTCGGCGACGGCTGGTGGCCGACGGGCAGCGCCGGACCCGAGACCTATGCCGGCCAGCTGGCACGCATCCAGGAGGCGGCCGAACAGGCCGGACGGGACCCGCAAGCGATCACGCCGGCGAAGATGGTGGTCTGCCTCATCGGCGAGCCCGACGAACTGCGCGAGATTCTGCAACGTCCGCTGGTGAAGTCGCTGGTGCTGCAACTGACGGCCGACGCACTGACAGCCGCCGGTCACCGCCATCCGATGGGGGAGCACTGGCGCGGCATCCAGGACATCGACCCGCGCGCGCTGACCCGCGACAGGTTGCTCCGGCTGTTCGAGCAGGTCGACCCGGCCGCGATCCTGTCTGTTGTCCCGCACGGCACACCGAAGCAGGTCGCCGCGCAGATCGCCGAATTCGGCGAGGCGGGTGCCCGGGTCGTGTCGGTGCTCGACTACAGCGGCATGGCCGGGCAGGCCTACGCCGCCGAGTCGGCACGCAAGGTTCGCGAGGTCGAGGACATACTGCTGCAGCTCACAGGAAGCACGCCATGACAGTTCTGGACGCCGACGTCCTCATCGCCGACGCGCGAGAATCGACCGGGCTCACCGACTTCGGTGACGACACCCTTCCCGGCCGCGTGGCGCTGGTCGTCGACAGGTTGAACAGTGCTGTGCTCGACGGCACAGGTTCGCGGGCAGCCGCACGCACGATCGGCGGACTGCTGACGAGCCGCCTGCGCTTCATGGCCGACCACGCATGCCTACCCCTTGCGGCGGAACGAATCACGGCCCCGCTCTTCGCCACAGGTGAGCCGCGGTCGGGCACCACGCTGCTGCACGCCCTGCTCGCCGAGGACGAGGACTCGCGGGCACTGCGCTTCTGGGAGGTCATGTACCCCTCGCCGCCGCCCGGACCGGCCGTCGCCGACGACCCACGCCGCGCGCAGGCCGACGAAGACTGGCGGGAGATCCTCGGCCGCATCCCGCCGTGGATCGTCAGCCACCCCTACAACGATCTGCTCGGTGCCGGGCTGCCCGAGTGTGAGCGCACGTGGGCCTTCGACTTCCGCGCGATGAACCCGAGCGCCTGGTGGCGAGTTCCCGTGAAAATCCAGAACTTTCCGCAGGACCATCAGGCGCAGTACGCCCTGCATCACATGATGCTGCAGCACATCCAGTACACCCGCCCGCCGAAGCGCTGGGTGCTCAAGGGGTTTCACGGCCGACGCCTGCGCGCGCTCTTCGGCGCCTACCCCGACGCCCGCATCGTCTGGGTACACCGCGACCCCGTGCAGGTGCTCGCCTCGCAGATCGTGGCCTTCGGGCAGATCAACGAGAGCCTGGCCGGGACGCTGGACTGGACTCAGTACGCCAAAGACACGATCGAGGGGTCGCGGGCCAACTTCCACGCTTACCTCACCGACCCGCTGGTGGACGACCCGCGCATCCACCACGTCCGCTACCGCGACTTCGTCGCGGACCCGGTCGGCGCGATCGGGGGCTTCTACGAATTCGCCGGGCTGCCGTTCCCGGCACAAGCCGAGAAGGCGATGCGCGAGTACCTCGTCACCAACCGTGGCGACCGGTACGGCAAGTTCACCTACTCCACCGATGTGTTGCCGGTGCCGGTGCAGCAGCTGCACGACGAATTCGCCGACTACCGAGACAGGTTCGGCATCGACGTCGAGACGAGGCGCTGATGGCGTTCGGTGACAGCGACGACGACGCGGCATTGCGCGCGGCGTGGCACGACTTCTGCGATCGGCTCAAAGCGGCGGGGGATCTGGCCTTCAAGGACACCTCGCCGGCGAATGCCCTGCAGCGCGCCGACGCGTTTCGTTACCTGACACAGAACCTCGGGCAGGCCTACGATCTCGCCCTGGAGACGAAGAACACCCGTTATCCGATGATCCACCCGTTCTGCGGGCCGACCCGCAAGCTCGGCGGCGACAACGCCGACTTCGTCTATCTGCAGGCGTGGATCGACGGCGCATCGACGTACCGGATCGCGGGCAACCGGGGCTCGGCGCGTTTCATCAACTTCACCGTCCAAGGGCCGCGACCCGAGGAGGACGTGTACTACGGCGCCGATCACCCCAACCTGCATGAGCCGTTCGGCGATACCCCCGAGGCGAACATCACCGGCGACGACCTGATCACCGAGCCCGACGGTAGCTTCGTTCTCTACATCGGTGGTGCACCGCGAGAACCGAATTGGCTGCCGACCACCCCGGGTTCGCGAAAGCTGTTCATGCGGCAGGGTTTCGACTCCTGGGCCGAGCGGTCGGCGCAATTCAGCATCGAGCGCATCGACATGGATGAGCCACGTCCCGTGCCGACCCCGCAGGATCTGATCGCGTCGATGCAGTGGGCTGGCGACTTCCTCACCGGGGTGATGACGGACTGGCCGGACCGCGAGCTGGAGATCGGTTCGCTTTTCGGTGAGCCCGAGCCGAACGTGTTTCCCGGTGCGCGCTTCGCAGGCACGGCCGAGCAACGCGATGCGCGCCGCGGCCGGCTCATCGTCACCATGCCGTGGCGCCTCGGGCCGGACGAAGTGTTGATGTTCGAGTTCGCGGACGACGGGGAGTTCTGGATGCTGACCAACATGGGCGCGTTCTGGAACAGCATGGATTACCTGTACCGACCGGTGAGCTACACGCCGAGCAGATCGGCGGTCGACTCCGATGGACGCGTACGAATGGTGCTGGCGCACAACGATCCTGGTGTACACAACTGGATCGACACGCAAGGTTTCGGGGAGGGCTACCTGACGATGCGCGTCATCGGGAGTCGACACCTGCCCGAAGTCAGCACCACGGTCGTCACTCGGGCTGAGCTGGACACCGTGCTGCCGGCCGACACCCGGCGCGTCACGCCCGGGGAGCGGGCCGGGCAACTGCACGCACGATTCGACGCCATCCGCCGCAGGTACAGGATTTGAACATGGACTCGAATCTCGAGACGCTCGCCGCGTCGGCCTTCGACAACGTCTACCACGTGGGCCACCTCGTCCCCGATCTGCTGCTGGCCATGAAGACGCTCGGCGAGGCCATGCAGATCATCTGGGCGCCACCGTTCGAGATGCGTAGCGGCTTCAGCCGCCCGGACGGGTCCGCCGACGATCAGGCGGTGCGCATCGCGTTCTCCACGTCCGGTCCGCCCTATCTGGAGCTGATCGAGGTCGTCGCTGCCGCGGACTCGATCTTCGCTGAACCGAAGCTCGGCGGCATGCACCACGTCGGCTACTACGCACAGCGCTGGCGTGACGACGTCGCGCGGTTGCAGGACGACGGCTGGGATCTGGAGCGCACGGGTGCAGGCGTCGCATTCCTGCGCGGTCCGCGCAGCGGCCTTCGGGTGGAAGTGGTGAGCTTCAAGGGCCGCGACTTCCTGACCCGGGTGCTCGACGGCGAGATGGCAAGGCAATACCCCCTGACCGAAACCCCCCGGACCATGCGCCCGTGACCGCGGTCGCGCACACCTCGTACGGAACGCTGCGCGGCGATGCGAGCGGGTCCGGCTCATGTGGAGACGTCGTCGCTTTTCGTGGTGTGCCCTACGCAGCGCCGCCGACGGGCGCGCGTCGTTGGCGCCCACCGCAACCCGTGACCAGTTGGGCAGGCGTGCGCGACGCGGTCGGGTTCGGGGCGATCGCCCCGCAGGACATCTCGCCCGAGCGGCTGGCCAAGCGTGGCCTCACCATGAGCGAGGACTGTCTCACGCTCAACATCTGGACGCCGGCGGCCGACGACAACCGAAGACCCGTGCTGGTGTTCCTGCACGGCGGCGGGCAGACGCAGGGTCACGGATCCGCTCCGCTGCTCGACGGTTCGCGACTCGCCCGGCGCGGCGACATCGTGGTGGTGACGATGAACTTCCGGCTCGGTGTGCTGGGTTCGCTCTACGCGCCTGACTGGCATGGAGCCGGTTCCACCAACCTGACACTGCGCGATCAGAGGCACGCTCTGCAATGGGTGCGTGAGCAGATCGCCGCGTTCGGCGGCGACCCCGGCGCCATCACGGTGGCGGGCCAGTCCTCCGGTGCGATCGCGATATCGGCCTTGCTCGCCGGAGGGTGCGACCTGTTCGACCGCGCGATCCTGCAGAGCGGCGGCTTGGAACGCGTCCGTTCCACGGCGGCTGCATCGTCCGTGGCCGCGCAGCTCCTCGCGACCGGCGCCCTCACGCGCGGCGAGGAACCAGGTGTCGAGGAAATCCTTGCCGCCCAACGCTGCATCGACCCCGGATTTGTTCCGCCGCAGGGCCCGTTCCATCCCTGCATAGACGGCGACGTCATCGCCGAGCATCCGTTGGTGGTCGCGCGGACGCGCGCCATGCCGGCGATCCCCGTCCTCGCCGGAACGACGCGTGACGAGTGGCGAGTCTTCGACGCGGCGCTGGATGAGGGCGTCTTCACCGAGCAGTACGTGCGGGACAGGGCGCACGCACTCGCCGGGGATGGTCACGACGCCGGCGCGGTGGTGGCGACGTACTGCGCCGACCACCACAAGCTTCGCGATGCCGCCAGCGCGATGGTGACCGACTACCACTTCACCGCGCCGACCGAGCAATTCATCCGGGCACACGCCGAGCGCGGCAACACCGTGTTCCGCTACGAACTGCAGTGGCCTTCTCCGCGTGCCGGATTGGGGGCATGCCACGATTCGTGCCTGCCCTTGGTGTTCGGCAACTTGGACGCTGCACCTGCGCTGGCCGGCGACGACGAAGCAGCTCGCCACATGCCGGATGCGGTTCAGTCGCTGTGGCTGGAATTCGTTCGCGGGCACGAGCCCTGGGAACGTTACGACGGTGCCGGCGGGCCCACGATGCTGCTCGGCCCCGAAACGGGAATCGCCCGCGGCCACCGCGCAGAGCAACTCGCGTTCTGGGAGAACCGCTATCCCGCCTATGGATGAGCGATTTGGCGACTTGCGCGCGCCGGCGAACCTGGTCAGCGTGAACAAGGCGGCGGCAAGACGACGCCGTCGACAGGGGGAGCCGGCGGCCAGACGACACCGGCGCCAGGGGGAGGCGGCGGCAAGACGACGTCGATCGGCGAGACGGCTTAGCTCATCGGTCTGGCCGGCAAGCGCATCCTCGTTCACGGGTTTGAGAGCCCGCGGCGGTCAGGCCGCTTGGTTGTCTGGTGGTGCAGGGCCGCCGGGTTCGCCGGGATTGTCGGCCGGCTGTGGGGCGCCTGGCTGGGCGTCGCCGATCTCGTTACCTTCGGCCGGCTTGGCCGACGCTGCAATGTCGTTGTCGCTGTGAGGTTCTGGTTGCTCGGGTGGGCGTAGGAGTCGTTCGGGGCGGTGGTAGTTGTTGATTCGGGCTTGGCCGGTGTCCAGTGGCGGTGGGGGAATCCATTCGACCTCGCAGCGCTCGTTCATCTGGGTGGTCCAGCCGCCGTTGTTGTCGACGCTGCGGTTGTCGGGCCCACACGCGAGGCCGAGTTCGTCGACGTTGGTGTTACCACCCTTGGCGAAGTCAGCCTCCACATGATGACCCTGACAACCGTAAGCCCCCACAGTGCAGCCCGGTTTGGTACAACCCCCGTCGCGAGCAATCAACATGATCCGCTGCGCCGCCGACGCGACCCGCTTGGCGCGGAACAGATCCAACGCTGATCCGGTGGCCCGGTCGAACACCGCCAGGTAGTGGTGGGCGTGGCCGGCCATCCGGATCACCTCGGCGATCGGCATCACCGTGCCCCCGCCGGTGACACCGACCCCGGCGCGCGATTCCAGGTCTTGCAGGGTGGTGCGGATGATCACCGACACCGGCAACCCGTTGAGCTGCCCCAACTGTCCGCTCATCAGTGCGATACGCCCGCCGGCGAGGAGCGCGTCGTGCTGGCGCTGGGCCAGGCTGCGCTGATCGTGGTCGATCTGGGCCTGTGACGGCGTCCCCGAGGTACACGGCTCAGGATCGTCGGGATTACACATCCCGGGGGCGGCGAACTTGGCGAAGATCGCCTCCCACACCGCCCAGGCTTCCGGAGTCAACGTCGCCGACACGTCGACCATGCCGTCCTCGCGCTGCTTGTGTTTGGTGACCCCACGCTTGCGCGCGCGTTCGCGCTCGTCGGGTTCGGGTCCGTCCTGATCGAGCAGGAACAACGTCCGATCCGCGGAGTCTTTGAGTTCTTTGGGGCCGTTGCCGACGGCGTTGCGGACCAGATCGACCTCGATGCGTTCCCGCGTCGTGGTGTCCACAAAGCCCGGCACCTTGGCCATGGCTTTGCGGATCACCTCGACATGCTCGGCGTTGATCAGCCCGTGGGCTTGGGCGGTAGCAGTGGCGGGCAGCGCCGGCGGCAACGCTTCTCCGGTCATGGCTTGGCGTGGCGCCAACACCGCGGCCTCGGTGAGCCGGCGATGCGCCTCGCTGGTCGAGATCCGCCAGCGGACTGCCAGGACTTCTTTCCAGGATTTGGCGCCCATCTGGGGCGGTGTCGTCTCGGCCTGCAACCGCGCCAACAACCGGTAACTCAACGCGGGCAGTCGACACCCCAGGGTTTCGAGCTCATCAAGGGCCGCAACGAGATCGGGCCGAGTCAGCAGGTCGACATCACACGCCGCCATGTCGTCGAACGCAGCGCGCAGCGCGGTGACCGCGGCCTGTACGTCGCTTCCCGACATAGCTCGAACATACATTCGACCACCGACAAAAAGGGCCGCTGTCGGCTGTTATCTCTCAGGACATCGGTGACAGTTCTGCATCAAGACATCGGTGACACTTCGGTGGGTCTTGGTGGTGACACTTCTGCGCCGAAGCTGCGGTGGTGGCAGTCGATGAACCTATCGATCCACGCGTCCGCCTCGCGATCTCACAGTGGCCCGATGACGCGCCCCGTGGTTTCAGCTTCGGACAGTGCCCTCGCTGTCCTCACGGATGGTCGGGCGGGAGTGCTCCTCGAGCGTGCGGGTGCCCCGTCTGTACAGCGCCCAGCCGGCGGCCACCAGAAGTGCGCCGAAGATCAGGAATCCGATGTCCCACGACAGCGGGGCACCGAGGTCGTCGCGCACGTGGTGAACACCGAGGATTTGGTGATCGATCAAACCCTCGACCACGTTGAAGATCCCCCAACCCGCGAGCAGCAGCCCGACCTGGAACGGCCAGGTGGGCGCCAGCCGACGTCGCCGCCAGGCAACGACGGTCATCGTGGTGCCGGCCCACACCAGCAGCCAGGTTGCCACGTGAAAGAAGCCATCGGCCAGGACATTGACTTCCAGCCCTGACAGCGTGTCCATCGGATACTCATCGACGTGGCTGACCATGTGGTGCCACTGGAGGATCTCGTGCAGGACGATGCCGTCGACGAAGCCGCCCAGGCCAAGGCCGAGCAGCAGAGCCGGTGCGACGCTGGGTTTCCTCGGCTCGACGGAGGAGTCACTCTTTGATGTCGCCATGGCCGCGCGCATACCCGCCGACCAGCGGGACAAACACCGAGGACTTCGGCCCCTACCGACACGTGAGCGGCCAAGCCCAGACTGAAGGCGCGACGGTCCCGATGCCGTCACGGACCTCAGAAGTGAAGGAAACGGTATGAACCGCGAAGTGTGCAAGTTCCTCTCCGGGTCGTTCGGTGCGTTGGCGTATGTGCACGCGGCCTATGCCGTCGCCACCTCGCGCGGCATCATCAACGAGCCCGTGTTCCTCGGCAGGAGATGGGGTGTCGGCTACATGTGGACCGAGGCCGCCGTCTATTCCGCCGCCGGTTTGGCATTCGGATACCTCGGCTGGATCTCCAAACATCAAGCCCACCAGCAGAAAACGGCCACCTCTGTGACTGCCGAGCAGAATGGCCGGCCCGTGCCCGTCGGCGCTCCGACCTGACCGGTTCAACCGGAGAGGCGGGAGTGGGCCTCAGTCGAAAAGGGATGCAGCGTGCACCGGCCGGGGTATAGCCGCGTCCTCTGGGACGCGCGGCGCATCCGCCGTGACGGACGAGCGGGCATCGACCGGCGCCAGCGGCAGCGGCTGCGCGAGATCGTCGCTTACGCACGCGCGCACTCCGCCTACTACAGCCAGATCTATCGCGATGTGCCGGAGTCGATTTCGGCGATCGGCCAGCTGCCGGTGGTCACCAAGGCCGAGCTGATGGGCCACTTCGACGGCTGGGTGACCGACCCCGCGGTGACCAGAGCCCGCGTCGAGGAGTTTCTCGCCGATCCCGGCAACGTCGGCCGCGACTTCCTGGGCCGCTACGTGGTGTGCACGACGTCGGGGGCGACCGGCATACCCGCGATCCTCCTGCACGACCATTTCGCGTTGGCGGTCTACAACGTGCTGGGTTACGCCCGGTCGCTGCCGGTGGCACTGCTGTCGCCCCGGAAGGTGTGGGAGCTGCTGCGCGGGCGTGGCCGGATGGCTGCGGTTTTGGTCACCGGCGGGCATTTCCTGGCCAACACGATGATGGCCCGACGCATCCGCAAGGTGCCGTGGCGGGGCCGAATGCAGCGGATCTTCTCGGCCATGGCCCCGGTCGCCGAACTGGTCGCCGACCTCAACGATTTTCAGCCGGTCATCCTCGGCGGCTATCCCAGCGCGCTTGTCACCTTGGCCTGTGAACAGCGAGCCGGCCGGTTGCGCATCCACCCCATGATGATCAGTGCGGCGGGGGAATCGCTGCCCGCGGCGAAACGCCGGCTGATCAGTGCGGCGTTCGGATGTCGGGTCGGCAATTACTACGGAACCTCGGAAGCCGTCGGCCTGACCTACCAGTGCGCCGCGGACCGACTGCACGTCAACAGCGACTGGTACATCCTCGAACCCGTCGACGAACACAACCGCCCGGTCCCGGCCGGGCAGCTCTCGGACGGCGTGCTGGTCACGAACCTGGCCAACAGGATTCAACCGATCATCCGCTACCAGCTCGGTGACCGGGTCACCGTCGACCCCGAGCCGTGCCCCTGCGGCAGCGCCTTCCCGTCCATCGAGGTGGTCGGCCGCACCGACGACACCCTGGTCTTTGCGACGCCTGAAGGTACTGAGGTGCGGATCCTGCCGCTGGCCATCGCCACTGTGGCCGAGGAGACCCCGGGAGTGGCCGGGTGCCAGCTGATCCAGCGAGCGCCGACGATTCTCACTGTTCGGCTGCGCGTCGAACAGCCCGACGACGACCACGCGGTGTGGGCGGCGCTGCGAGAACGCTTGGCGTTCTTCCTGTCTGCCCAGGGGGTCACCACCGCCACGATCGAGAGAGCCGACGAACCACCCGCGCCGCATCCCCGCAGCGGGAAGTTCCGGCAGGTCTACTCGGAGGTTGCACACAGAACGCAGTAAAACTAAAGGCATGAGGTATTGACGACGTCGGCGGGCCTGCATAGCCTACGGGGTCGGGGCTGCGGTTGCGCTGGCGCGGCGAGCAGGCTCCGAAACCGATTGTGGAGGTCACAGGGTATGACGCAGAGTATCGACACCGCCCGACTGTTCATCGGCGGAGCGTTCCGTGGTGCGGCCAAGACGGTTCCGGTCATCGAGGCGGCCACCGGCGAGGTGCTCGCGGACGGTCCGTGCGCCACTGTCTCCGACATCGACGACGCGGTGGCCGCTGCGCATGGCGACGCCGCAACCCAATGGCGAAACGCGACCGTCGCCGAACGGGCGGACGGCCTCAAACGCTTCGCGGCGGCACTGCGCGCGCGGGGACAGGACACCGCGAGGTTGGTCAGTCGCGAGAACGGCATGCCGATCACGTTGTCGCGCGTCGTCAACGGCGTCTTCCCGTCGGTGTTGGTCGGCTACTACGCGAAGCTGATCGCGGATTGGGAGGCCGAGGAGGTTCGCCCGGCGCTGGTCGGTCACACCATCGTTCGGCGCGAACCGGTCGGTGTGGTCGGTGCCATCACTCCGTGGAACTACCCGCAGGCGCTGGCCATCATGAAGATCGCTCCGGCGCTGGTGGCGGGATGTCCGGTGGTACTCAAGGCCGCTCCCGAGACGGCTTTGGACGCCCTGGTTTTCGCCGAGGCCGCCGAGGAGGCCTGCCTGCCGCCCGGAGTGTTGAATGTCGTGCCCGGAGACGCTGCCGCGGGTGCGCACCTGGTGACTCACCCCGGTATCGACAAGGTGGCGTTCACCGGCTCCACGAACGCCGGGCGGGTGATCGGCGCCGAATGCGGTCGATTGATCCGGCCGGTCACCCTTGAGCTGGGCGGTAAGAGTGCGGCGGTGATCCTCGACGACGCCGACCTGGATTCCACCATCGAAGGCCTGCGCACCGCATCGTTCGTCAACAACGGGCAGACCTGCCACCTCAGCTCGCGCATCCTGGTGCCGAACACCAGGTATGCCGAATTCGTCTCCGCGATAGCGGAGTTGGCCAACAGCCTGACCGTCGGAGATCCGCTCGACGACGCCACCGAGATCGGCCCGCTGGTCAGCGAGCGTCAGCGCGAACGGGTTCTCGACTACATCCGGATCGGGCGGGAGTCCGGCGCACGACTGGTCGCCGGTGGATCGGTGCCCGCCGGACTGTCGCGCGGCTGGTTCGTCGCTCCCACCGTCTTCGCCGATGTGGACAACAGGGATCGACTTGCGCAGGAAGAGATCTTCGGCCCGGTGATCACGATCACCGGGTACGACGACGACGCCGAAGCGGTGCGGCTGGCCAACGACACCGAGTTCGGGCTGGCCGGGACCGTCTGGTCGCAGGACAACGCGCGGGCCACCGAGATCGCACGGGCGATGCACACCGGCTCGGTGGGCGTGAACCACTACCAGCTCGACATCCAATCCCCGTTCGGCGGAGTCAAGTCCAGCGGCCTCGGCCGCGAGCTGGGGCCGGAGGGTCTGGACGCCTACCGCATCACGAAATCGATCTACCGGGCAGACCCGCTCCCCAGTTAGACGCGAGCACGACGGTCAGCGGGCCTTGCTGAATCGGGCGGCCACGTCGCGGTATTCATCTCGGATTGCGGGCTTGTCCAGCTTTCCGCTGGGCAGGCGCGGCAGCGGGTCCGCACGCAGCACCACATAGCGCGGCACCTTGTAATCCGACAGCTGCTCCTCGCAGTGGGCGATCACCGCCGACTGGTCGAGCGCGCCCTCGGCCGCCGTGATGATCGCCGCCGGTGTCTCACCCCAGCGCTCGTCGGCGACGGCGATGACGGCCACCTCCGCCACTCCAGGAAGCTTGCCGATCACGGTCTCCAGTTCCACCGGTGAGATGTTGATCCCGCCGGAGATGATGAGATCCTTCTTCCGGTCGACGAACCTGACGCGGCCCTCGACGTCGCTGGTTCCGATGTCCCCGCTGTGTAACCAGCCGTCACGGATCGCCTCGGCGGTCGCGGCGGGGTCGTTCCAGTACCCCGGGGTGACCAGGGGGCCGCGCACCACGATCTCACCTTGCTCGCCGGGTCCGGCCAGGGTGCCGTCCTCGTGCATCACCCGGACCTCGGTGAAGATCGACCCGCTGCCGCAGGAGTCCGGGTGCTCCAGCGCTTCGGATTTCAGCGTGGCCGTCGCGACGCCGCCGGCCTCGGTCATGCCGTAGATCTGGCGCAACATGACGCCTTTGGCGGCCCAGCGGTGCAGCAGATCGACAGGCACCGCCGCCCCGCCGACGATCGCCGTCTGCAGCGAGCTGAGGTCGGCGGTTTCGAACTCGGTTGCCCGGGAGAGAGATTCGAAGATGACAGGCACTCCGAACAACGCCTGCACGCCGTGCTGCTCGATCAGGGTGACCGCGCGCGACGGATTCAACTCGGGCTCGACGATCAGCGAACCACCCAGCACGGTGGTCATCAGCAGCCCGTAAACCAATCCCGGCGTGAAGGCCAACGGCAACACCAGGAGTGCAACGCTTCCCGGCCGGAAGCCGTCCTCGGTCAGGGTGTTCTCCAGGACGATGTTCAGCAGGGTCTGCGTCGTCAGGATCACCCCCTTCGACAGGCCGGTGGATCCGCTGGTGAAGATCACCGCAATCGGATCGTCGGCGGGACGCTCGACGCTGAAGTCGTCCGGAGCGCCGACCCGCAGACGGTCGACGACGTCGAAGTCGAGGACCGCGAAGGGCTGCCCCAGCGCTGCGGCCCGCTCGGCGGACTCGCGATGCGACGGGTGGGCAATCACCAGGGTGATACCCGCGTCGTCGGCGACCTTGCGGATCTCGGCGGGTTTGAGCCGCGAGTTCAGCGGGACGAGCACGGCACCCGACTTGATGACCGCCAGGGCGGCCGCCGGCCACTGAATCGCGTTCGGCGACAGCAGGCCGACGCGGTCACCGGGCGCGACTCCACTTTCGGCCAATCGGCGGGCCAGCCGGCCCGACCAGTGGGCGAGTTCGCCGTAGGTCGTCGTGTCGTTGCCGACGTGCACCGCGGGCTGGCCACCTTTGGTGCGCGCCCACCAGCTCAGTGCGGACCCCACGGTGGCGGCCATGTTCCTCCTTCGACGTTGACGATGTGGCGGGAATCAGACCGTCGCCGCAGAGCCGAACACCGTCGAGCTGACCAGCGGTGCCATCGGTCCTCCGATGAGCAGCGAGACGTCGGCGCCGGTGACCGGATTGGCCGATCCTCCCCGGATCTGCCGGACAGCCTCCACCACCAGCCCGATCCCGTGGACGAAGCCCTCGGCGATGTTGCCGCCGGCCGTATTGATCGGCAGCGACCCGCTGGGCACGGTGAGATTCTCGACGGTGAGGAAATCGCCGGCGGCGGGACCGGGCGGGCAGAGGCCATGGTCGATCATCGCAGCCACGGCCGGCCCGGTGAAGTTCTCGTACACCTGAGCCACATCGACCTCTCCGGGCCCCACTCCAGCGTCGTCCCACAGTCTGGCGACGAGGGCGGGATGGAAGCCGGCCGAGGTGTAACGGTCCTCGTTCTCAACGGAATCGGTCCAGCCGGCGGCTGCTCCCTGCACACCCGCCAGGATCGCCGCGGGTCGACCCTGATAGTCACCGGCACGGTCCGAGGAAACCACCAGAACGGCGGCTGCACCATCGTTTTCCCGGGAACAGTCGAACAGGCGCAGCGGCTCGGAGATCATCCGGCTGCCTTCGTAGAGCCGGTGGTCCAGGGGTTTCCCGTAGGCCACCGCGCGAGGGTTCCGTTGGGCATGCTGGTATCCCGCCAGCGCCACCGCCTCGAGTGCCGAGCGCGGCACGCCGTCCACCTCCATCAGGCGTTGGGTCCGCAGAGCGCATATCTGCGGGGGTGCCAGCACACCGTGTGCGGTGTACAGCGACCCCAGGTGCCCCTTGGCGAAGGCTCGCCGGCCGTCGTCTGCTTCGCTGAGCCCCCGGTAGACGGCGACGCAACTGGCCTGGCCGCTGTAGACCGCCGCGGCGGCGTTGTTGACGGCGGCGGCGATACCGCCGCCGCCACCGCCCCAGACCTCGCTGGACCACCGCACCTCACGCACACCCAGCGCCGCGGCGATGGCCAACCCCTCATTGGCGTCGCCGCCGTAGGACACGAATCCGTCGACGGCGCGCGGGTCTGCGCCCGCGTCCCGGCAGGCCCGCAGGATGGCCTGCAACACGAGTTGGGCCGAGGTCATCGGGCTCGTGCCACGTCTGAAGTAGTCGGTGGTACCGACGCCGACGACCGAGGTGGCGCCGCGGAACCCGGTCACGAGGTCGTCCCTTCCAGATGCCATCGCACGAGTGGCCAGTGCTCATCGTCGGGCGGTTGCTCTATCTCGCCGCGGACCGTGCTTCCGATTGTCGGTGTGACCCCATCGGCGTCTGCCAGCACGCCCAGTACCCGTCGTGCGCCTGCGTGCGGCAACTCGACGAGCACCACGACGTAAGGCAGATGGCCGGTGCTCTCCTTGGTGAAGGCCTGCCAGGTCCGCGTCCAGGAGTAGACGGTGCCGACCGGTTCGACCTGCTCCCAACGCATGTCGAACTCATGGCAGGTGGGACAGATCGGGCGCGGGGACCAGGCCCAGGTCCGGCACGCAGAGCAGCGTTGCAGCAGCATCCTGCCGTCCCGCAGCGCGTCCCAGTGCGGTGTGTCCAGTCCGTCGGCGGACGGTCCGGTGAGGTCCATCCACGGGGGAGTGTCGGGGATGTTGCGAACGCTGAACGTCCGCCAGATGCCTTCGGCATCCCGGACCCAGCGGCTGCGCAGCTCGAACCACGAATCGTCTGGTTTCGTGTACCGGATCACGGCGTCGAAATAGCCGTCGTCGACGTCGGCGATCGACTGCACCTCGGCTCCCTTGAGGGGCGTGGGTACATCGGCCGACGCGATCAGCTGGCCGATGCGATCGGGTGAGAAGTCGGCCAGTACCGCGGCGTTGTCCCCAGCGGCAACCGATTTACCATGGGCCGCAACGATACCGGCCAAATCTGCGGGCACCGAGGGATCGGTGCGGGTCATCGATGTCCACCTATCTGATAGCGCACGTCTGTGCGGTCGTGCTGGAAGCCCGAAAGTCGACACGGGTTCACCCAACCGGCGTCGTCGGAGTCGAGGTGGATGACGATGCCGGTGCGGCCCGCTTCGTGTGCCAGGGCGGCGGCACCCTCGAGTAGAGCCCGCCGACTCCGCCCCGACGCGGTCGGTGCGGCGCGGAAGGCGCTGATCGTGGCGCATTCGCCGAACTCCTCGGACAGCAGCGGAGTGAGGTCGAGGCCGATCACACCGGCCACCGTGCCGACTTCGCGCAGGGCGTAGGCCTGTGTGGCGGGAAAATCGGACGCCCACCCCAGGTCGTTCAGGGCCTCCGGCGCGATCGGATCCAAAACCGTTGCGGCAGAGATGGACTGAGCGGAATCGGTCGAGCGGATCAGTTTCCAGACGCGGTCGGTGCGGGGGATGAGGAACCGGTTGCTGAGCCTTCCGGCCGCCGGATGGTTGCCCTGCGCCCAGGACGTCACCTCGCGCGCGCCGGTGCCGAGCCATCCACCGGGTCCCGCGGTGTCGATCCCGACGCGTTCGAGCAGCAGCGTGGTGATGCCGATGGACCGCAACCGCGGCTCGATCACGATCGACGCGTCGGCAGTGCCGTCGGCCTTGGTGACGAGCTGGAGCAGACCGGCGATCTGCTCGGGTCCCTCGCGGCCCCCCAGCGTGGTGGCATAGGGCAACATCCAGATCACCAGATGGTGCACCCGGGAGTCGGACCGCGACATCGCGTCAAGGACGTCTTCGATCGCTATCGTGGTGTACTCGGGCTCGGCGTCGTAACGCGCGGCGCGCTCCAGCAGGGCAGCCAACTCGTCGATCTCGGCGCCGTCGAGTTCTGTCCGCCATTCGTACTTGATCATCGACAGTTACGTAGTTGTCGCCACGCCCCCGGCGAGCAGCTTCTTGGTCTCGCGCCGGAACACCTGGTTGGCGGTCTCGTTGCGGCCGAGCAGCAGGTCGCCGGCGTCGGCGCTGGCCATGCCCCGCTGGGAATTACGCAGCAGCGGGAAGTCCTCGCTGTGCAGAACTGCCAGCAGGATCTCCCAGTTCTTGTCCCAGCGCTTGTTCCAGTGGGCTTCCTCCAGACCCGAGTCCTCCACGGTGGGCACCATCAACCGTTGTTCCATCCGTGACTTGGTCGGGTCCTGCTGGTCCGGCCGGAAGGTCAAGAGCTGGAAGTGATCCGGCTGGCGCAGCAGGGTGCTGTTGGGCAGCAGGAAGTGGGTTTCGGTCACGTAGGGGTCCAACGGGAGATCGCCGGGGTCCTCCTCGAGGAACCGGTCGATCGTCTTGCGCGGTGCGATGAACCGGCAATGCCTGCCGAAGTCTTCGAACGCCATCACGTTGGTGTGTATGACCTTGCCCGCGGTGTTGGGATGGGCATACTGGATGTGGTAGCCGTCGAGGAACGCGTCCTGCATGATCTTCCAGTTGGTCGGCTCCTCGAATCCGGCCGAGCGTGCGCAGACCAACTTGTCGAGGTGGTAACCGGCCAGAATGGCGTCCATCTCCGGACCGAGCCACGCGGCCACGTCGATGGTCTCGTGGGCGTTGTCCACCAGCCAGATGAACCCGTGCCGCTCCTCGCATGGCAGCTCGATCAGTCCGTGCCGCTCGCGTTCGATGTCGCCAAAGGTGTTGTCCCTGGTAACCATTCGTAGCGAGCCGTCGGGATCGTAGGACCACCGGTGGTAGGGGCAGGAGAAGAACCGGCACCGGCCCTTCTCCGCCTGTTCGAGCAATGCTCCCCGGTGGCGGCACAAATTGACGAATGCCTTGACCCCACCGTCCTTCTGGCGCACCACGATGACGTTGTTCCGCGGCATCGCGACCGTGATGAAGTCATAGGTGCGGGCGATCTCCGACCCGTGCGCGACGATCGAGGGCACTTTGCCGAAGATCAGGTCCCGTTCCTGTTGGGCCAGGACAGGATCGGTGAATTCATCGGCCGAGAAGCTGACGACGTCTTCGAACTTGTCGGTGGTCTCGCGGCGCAGAAGCTCCAGGGCGCGCCGGATGCGGTCCTGGCGGGGAGGTGATGTCGTCACCGCTACCTCATTTCTCAGGGGTGAACGTGATAGGCATGCGCGCACACCCGCGGACCTGGGTGGAATGGAACACCGGCGGATCGCTGTCCACCAGGGCGTAGTCCGGGATCCGGCGGTGCAGCTCCTCGAGCGCGATCTTGAGTTCGATGCGGCCGAGATGTGATCCCAGGCAACGATGTACGCCTGCACCGAAGGACAGGTGTCGGTTGGGGGAGCGGTTGATGTCCAGTACGCCGGGGTCGGTGAACTGCTCGGCGTCCCGATTGGCCGAGCACAGCGTCAGGATCAACTGGTCGTCCTTGGCGATCCGCACACCGCCGATCTCGACGTCACGAGTGGCGCGGCGGCCCGGAATCACCGCGGCCTCGATGCGCAGGATCTCCTCCACCGCCTTCGGCGTGAGCTCCGGATCGGCAATCAACGCGGCGCGCTGTTCGGGGTTCTTCGACAGGTGGGCGATCGTCCAGGTCAGCGAACCCTGGACGGTGTGCAGGCCGCCCATCAACAGCAGGAAGAACATCCGGAACAGCTCTTCGTCGTTGAGCAGTCGCGTGCCGTCGGAGAGTTCGACCTCGGTGTGGATCAGCGCCGACGTGGCATCCTCGCCGGGGTTGGCGCGCCGCTCAGCGATGACGTTGTTGAAGTAGCCGGCGACGGTCATCGCGGCCATCATCATCGCCTGGTCCGATTCTTCCTTCGTGCCACCGGGCTTTCCGAACAGGATCGTATCGGTCACCTCGGTGAACATCGGCGCATCCGACAGCGGCCAATCCATCAGGGAGAGGAAGACGCGCGCCGGCAGTTCGTGAGCGAACGCGGAGACGAACTCGGCTTCACCCTTGGGTGCGAACGCATCGATGAGTTCGTTGACCTGAACCCGGATGTCGTCGGCCAGCTTCTTCATCCGCTGCGGGCTGAACAGCGGCTGCAGCGCGTGCCGGTAGGAGGTGTGGTCGGGCGGATCGAGCTCCAGTGGGATGAAGCGGCCGAAATCGGCCGGAGTGACCAGGTTGTTCGGGTAGCTGGAGAACGTCTCGGCATCGGTCAGGATGTCGTAGATCTCCTGGTAATGGGTCACGATCCAGTGCCCGCCATGTGCGGTCGAATAGACGATCGGGCCCTTGGCGGCCAGTTCGGCGATCTTTTCCTGCATCCTGTCGACGGGATGGGCGAGTGCGGCGTCGTACACATCGAAATCCACCAGAAGCTCGGCGGGAACCTTTTCGACAGTGGTCATTTGATCTGATCTCCGTGAGTTTCTCGGCGTCAGGACACGGGCTCGGGGTTCAGGTCCTCTTCGAACCACATGCCGACGCGCGAGAGGGTTCCGCCGTCGGTGGAGCCGATCGTGGCGCCCGAGATGTAGGCGGAATCGTCGCTGACCAGGAACAGGGCCACTTTCGCGTTGTCGGACAGTGACGGCGGGCGCGATAGCTTGAGCGGGATCGGCGACACCGTCGGATTCCACGGGCCCGCGACCTCTTCGTAGGACTGCCCGACCACGGGGCTGCCCGGAGGCATCAGGAAGTTCGGCGACATGCCGTGCGTCGGGGCGATCGCGTTGACTCGAATCCCGAAGCGGCCCAAGTCAAGTGCCAGGCCACGCACCAGCCCGTTCACGCCGGCCTTGGTGGCCGAGTACATCGCGATGTTGTGGTAGGCGACCATCGACGCCGCCGAGGAGGTGGCCAAAATGGTGCCGCCTCCGTTGGCTTTCAGCGCTGGGACGGCGGCCTGCGCGGTGTACACCACGCCGGAGAGGTTCACCCCCAGTACGTGTTGCCAGTCGGCTTCGGTGAGGTCCTCGAAGGCGACGAACTCGCCGCCTGCAACCGTCGGCACGCCGCCACGGGACACGATCCCCGCGTTGGCCCAGGCGATGTCGAGTTTTCCGTAGTGGTCGACTGTTTGGTTGACCGCGTCGGTGATCTGGGCGCGGTCGGCCACGTCGGCGGTGATGGCGATGGCGTCGCCGCCGGCTTCCTGCACCAGCTTGAGGGTCTGCTCGGCGCGGTCGGTGTCGATGTCCACGATGGCCACCTTGGCCCCTTCGCGGGTGAAGAGCTCCGAGCAGTGCCGTCCGAGGCCGGATCCGGCGCCGGTGATCAACGCAACCTTGCCTTGCAGTCTCATGACCCTCCTTACAGGTGTCGACGACTCGCCCGCGGAGCCATCTGGAGTGCGGTCCAAGTGGCTCCGCGACGAGGTGGTAGCGCTTGGCCGCTCCGAGCTTGTGACCCGCACCACTAGCGCCCGAAACCTTACGGCAATAGGTATGTGGCGTCAACGACAGGCTCCGTAATGCTCCTTATTCTGTCGGATCGTTGCAGCTAGAGGTGTTTGCGCGGACGGGTCCGGCCCTTGCCGGTAAGTCGTGGCCCTAGCCCAAAATCGGTCCGCCGGACGCTTGTCCTCTTCGACGGCGAGAGGCGGCTCCACCCGTCTCCGATGAGGAGCCCGAAAATCGGCGGGGCGAGGTTCAATCCTCCTCGATGATCAGCGCCAACTCAGGGCACGAGTCGGCGCCGAGCCGCGTCAACTGCTCGTCTGCGGGTGCGACGGTGTGGTCCTCCATGATGCAGAAGCCTTCGTCGTCGATCGGAAAGATGTCCGGAGCGACCGCATGGCATTGTGCGTGTCCTGCGCACCTGGCGCGATCGAGACGGACCTTCATCCGTGTCCTCCTTCGTGGCCGCGTTCGACACGGCCCTGGTTCGGGGTTGGCGCGGGCCGGCTTCGCGCGCAGCGCAGAGCTCAGACTAAAACTATAAGCGTTAGTTGTAGGGCCGTCCAGGACGAGGTGG
Organism: Mycolicibacterium austroafricanum; assembly: GCF_000612725.1. Lineage (GTDB taxonomy): Bacteria > Actinomycetota > Actinomycetes > Mycobacteriales > Mycobacteriaceae > Mycobacterium > Mycobacterium austroafricanum. Next base: position 360,939 of record NZ_HG964455.1, on the reverse strand, counting down.
TGGCGGTGAAAGCTCGTCATTCTGCCCTCGCGCCGCCTGCCGCTCGTGGCGACCACCCATTGCGTGACGACCGCTGTAAACCTTGCTATTTTAGGTTAAGTGTCACCGTCGACGAGGATCCGAGGAACGCAATGGTGTCAGGCCCGGCAGCCGTGTCAGGAACGCTCGGTAAGGATTCTTCGGCGCCCGAGGTGATCACCGTCCGTTCGCCCGCCACCGGGGAGGTGGTTGGTTCGGTTCCGGACATGACCGAGGGTGCGATCGGCGAGATGTGTGCTGACCTGCGGCGTGCTCAGCCGGCTTGGGAGGCGCTGGGCCCGCGGAGGCGCAGTGCCCACGTGCTGCGATGGCTGGACTGGCTTCTCGACAACGAGCGGCGGCTACTGACGCTGGTGCAACGCGAGACCGGCAAATCGTGGGCCGATGCGTCCCTGGAGATGTCGGTCGCGGTCGACGTGATCAACTACTTCACGTCCAACGCGGAGACTTTTCTGCAGGATCGCAAGGTCAAGTCGGCGGGCCCGGCGAACGCGGTTCGGCGCCTGCGGGTTCAGGCCCGCCCGTACCAGCTGGTCGGGTTGATCACACCGTGGAACGGACCGCTGGCCGGCCCGATGATGGACGTGGTCGGTGCGCTGGTCGCCGGTGCCGCCGTGGTGTCCAAACCGTCTGAGGTGACGCCGCTGACGTGGCGCGAGGTGGTGCGGGGCTGGCGCGAAGAGATCGGGGCCCCACCGGTGCTGGCCGCGGCAACCGGCGGCGGCGCGGCCGGGCGGGCCGTGGTCGACGCGGTGGACATGGTCATGTTCACCGGTTCGGTGCGCACGGGTCGGGCCATCGCGGTGCGGTCCGCGGAACGCCTGATTCCGTGCAGTCTCGAACTCGGCGGCAAGGATGCCCTGATCGTGCTGGCGGACGCGGATCTCGACCGTGCGTCCGGAGCGGCGGTCTGGGGCGGAATGACGAACTCCGGGCAGGCCTGCGTGGGCGTCGAACGGGTTTACGTCGAAGCGCCGGTCTACGACGAGTTCGTGTCGTTGGTGACGGCCAAGGTCGCTGCCCTGCGTCAGGGGACGGACGCCCCCGGCAGCTATGCCTGCGACATCGGCGCGATGGTGACAGCCGCGCAGATCGACATCGTTGCCGACCACGTCGCTGACGCGGTGGCCAAGGGCGCTCGTGTCCTGGTGGGCGGTGAACGCGCCGAAGGGAACTGCTTCCAGCCGACAGTGCTTGTCGACGTCGACCACACCATGCGGTGCATGCGCGAGGAGACGTTCGGGCCCACCTTGGCGATCATGCGCGTCGCCGACGAGGACGAGGCGATCGCGCTGGCCAACGATTCCGAGTACGGGCTCAGTTCGAGCCTGTGGACGCGCAATCGGCGCAAGGCTGACCGACTCTCGCGCCGGATCGAGGCGGGATCGGTCTCGGTCAACAACGCGTTGGTGGCGACCTTTCAGCTGCCGGTTCCCATGGGGGGCTGGAAGAACTCCGGTCTCGGGACCCGATTCGGGGGAGCCCAGGGCGTCCTCAAGTACTGCCGCCGGCAAACGGTCGTGGAGGAGCGGTTCTCACTCAAGTCCGAACCTCTGTGGTATCCGGTGGTTCCGGCGAGATCGCGATTCATGGCTCGGGCGGTGCGGCTCCTGGGCGCGCATGACTGGCGTCGGCGCCTGGGTCTGCGTGGCCGGCGCTGAGCCGGGCGTGCCTGGCCGACCTCAGTGTCCGGCGCCGTCGCGGCCGCTGAATGGGAAAGCGCGACTTGGCTGTTTGGTGAATCTTTGGCCGTTAGGTTCCGTCCTCGGCGCCGATGTCGCACGGTCCGCGCAGGCTCGGCCCGTCGCGCGCCATGAGTACGGTTGCCGACCGTATACTGGCCGAATGTCCATTGGTGGAGGCCACGTCGGCACATGGGTGGGGTTCTGACATGGCCCGCCCGTCGAAGCCGTTGATCAGCAAGGCCGCAGCCGTGGAAGCGTCGATCGAGATCATCGACGCCGAGGGTCTCAATGCGTTCAGTCTCCCCAGGCTGGCTGCGCACATGGGGGTGCGCGCGCCGTCGCTCTACCACCACTTCGCGGACAAGAACGAGATCATGACGGCGATTGCCCGCCACATCGCGGGCAAGTCGGTGATCAGGCCCCGGCGCGCTCCGGGGCCGGACTGGCCCGAGTATTTCGTCAGCCTGGCCCTGAATTTCCGCCAGTCGGTATTGCGGCACCGCAACGCGGCCACTGTGTTGATCGAGCACCTGCCGAGGGAGACCCTGGTCGGCAGCTTCGAAGACGCCGCCCGATTCCTTCGTGACTCGGGTGTGCCCACGCACCTGCATGTGCAGATCCTCGACGGCATGGAGACGTTGTGCATCGGCGCGGTCCTCGCCGAGGCGGCTCGCAGACCCCGCAGCCGGCATGCGCTGTTCCCACCCGTCGATCCTGACGAATATCCCAACCTGGCAGCGGCTTTGGAGGAGAACGAGTTCTCGGTCAAGGAGCTGTTCGCCGCGCGGATCCGCAATTTCCTCTATGGCGTGATGCTCAGCGACGGAGAGCAGCCCGCTGTGGAAACTTCTGCCTGACGACGGCTTTCGTCTTACGCCGGCTGGGGGTGGCCGTACACCGCGACCACCACGCTGCGGTCCAGGCTGTTCTCCGACCACACTCCGATCTGGGTATGGGCACAGTTCGCCATGATCGCGTAGCTGACGGGGTTGTGGTACCACTGCTGCAGGATCTCGATGCCGTTGATGGCCAGTGCCGGGTTGATCGCCACGGTCTGGGCGACGATGCCGGTGTAGCCCGCGGCGCGGGCGCGGTCCTGGGCGGTCGATCCGTCGGAGCCGAGATCCCCGGCGAGGCTTCGGTTGTTGACGACGTCGCGCGCATGCCATTCGGCGGCAAGCTGGAGTTGGGGGTTCTTCTTGACGTCGTTGGTGCAGCCCGCCTGATGCTGCAACGTGTACACGTTCACCACCACGCTGTCGTTGAGCCGTTTGTTGTCGGCAGCAGCCGACGGTGACGTTCCCACGGCGACAAGGCTGAGGGCTGCGGCCACCGCGAGCGCGCGGCGCGACGATCGGGGCATGGTTCGGTTACCGCCCAACGGATCGCGTTCTCTGCGAGCTGCTTTGCGGGTCCGGCAGCCCGGTGGGGCGGTCTTCACCGGCGGTATGGAGTGGTCAGCAGGCTCTGCCACGTCGTCTCTGCGGCCACCGCCACGAGGTCAGCCTGTTGGTGGACGCGTCCGTCCGGGCCCAGGTATTTCCCGGTTGCGGGGTCGTAGTATGCGGTCGCGATGGGAGGCGGCATCGCCTCGGCGGAGGCCGTCGTGGCGGATGCCGGCACTGCCGGCGGCCGCTGCGGGATGTCCTGCCCCGACAGCGTCCCGTTCGGATCGCCCTTCCAGTTGAATCCCTCGTTGAGGGGCACATAGAGTTCGTCGCTCTTGCACATCTTCGCGGTGGGCGCGCGTTTCCCGGGTTTGGCCATGCAGGGCAGGTTGCGTGCACCGCGCACCGCCATCCAGGAATCCTGGGGGATCCGGCAGTACAGGTCGTCGGCGGGTCGGTCGGGGGTGTCCACCATCGACGGGATCCGTTGTTGTTGCGCGGGAAGATAGCCCGTGGTGCATGGGGGAGGGAGGTTGAGGTTCAGGTTGAACGACAGCACGAGGCCGGGGTGCTTGGTGTCCCGGTTGGCCACTGTGCCCCCGGCCATCACCTGCACACCCATCGGGATCAGCACCAAGAGCTGCTCGATCCCGGCGTTGTAGGTGACCGCGAGCCGTCCGATGCCCGCCAGGTTGGACATCAGGACGGGCAGACTGGGCTGCAGACGGTCGATCAGTTGTCGGGCTTCGTCGGCGACCTGTGCGCCGTCCTGAATGATCCCGGCTACGGCGGTGTCGTTGTCTTTCACCTGGCGGGTCAGGCCGGCGACGTTCGCCGCCCACGCGTGAATGTCATCTGCCGAATCGGCCTGGGAATCCAGTACCGGCCCCGACTTGTCGATCAGGTCGACGATCGGGCCGATGTGGGCGTCCGCGTCGATCGCCAGCCTCGTGGACCCGTCCACTAGGCGGGAGATGTCGGGACCCAGACCCCCGACGGCCGTGTAGCTTTCGTCGATGACCGTTTTCAGGTCCTCCCCCGGTATGGCCTGGAGACCGCGGTCAGTGGCGTCGAGCAGCTCGCCGATGTCGGGCGGGACGGACGTGTCCGCCAGGGCGATGACATCACCGTTCTTCAACGGCGGCGCATCGCCGTTACGGGGCAGCAGCGCCACGTACTGCTCGCCGATGGCCGATGTGCTGTGCACCTCCGCCTGGAGGTCGGACGGGATGCGGACGTCGGATCGCAGCGAGAGATCCGCCTCGACCCCGCCGGGCGTCAGCCGGATCGCCGTGACCCTGCCGACCTCGGTTCCGCGATAGGTCACGTTGGCGGTGTCGTAGAGCCCGCCGGCCCGGGTCAGCTGCATCGTCACCGTGTAGTGACCGATGCCGAGCATGGCGGGCACCTTGATGTATCCGAACAGCATCACGAAACCGGCGACCACGGCCACCGTGGCGAAGATCGACAGCTGGATCTTGATCCACTTCGTCAGGCGCATGTCAGCGGCCCTGATCCAGCCGGTAGGGCGCCACCAGGGGGTTGCCGGCGGTGTAGGGGCTGGGCAGCTGGCCGATCGTACGGCCCCATTGCATCTCCAACTCGGTGAGATCACCTTCCCACCGTGTTCCTGTGAAAAGGGTGTTGTCGATGCGGCTGAGAGTCAGGTCGAGGATGGCGGTGATGTTGGCGTAGTCGCCGCGAATCCACTTGTCCAGCGGTCCTTTCGGCCAGGGGAAGGTGCCGATGAAGTCCAGCGATCGGGTGAGGGCGGGGCCGGTGTCGGCCAAGGACTGCAGGACCGGTCCGACCTGCTCGAACTCTCTGACGAGGTTCTCCCTGCTCCTGCTGACGGTGTCGGTGGCCAGTGCACTGAACTTGCCCAGCGCGTCGGCCGCATCGACCAGGTGGTCACGTTGCTCGGCGAGCACTGCCAACGCATCAGGGATGGTGCGGATTGCCCTGTCCAGCACCGGCTTCTGGTCGGCGACCTGTCCGACCAGGCTGTTGAAGCTCTCGGTTGCCGCGATGATGTCGTCGGTCTGTGCATCGAGATGACCGGCGAACTGGTCGAGCTGCCCGATCAGACTTCTCAGATCGGCCTCGCGGTTGGCCAACGCGGTGGCGAATGCGACCGTGATGTCCTGCATCTCGCCGATGCCGCCGCCGTTGAGCACGAGCGACATCGCCGACAGGGTCTGATCGGTGCCCGGATAGGCGCCGGCGTGGGCGAGCGGGATGAGCGAGCCGTCGTGCAGCTTGCCCTGCGGCGGCACGTCGGTGGGCGGCGCGAGCTCGAGGTGCAGGGAACCCAGCAGGCTCGTCTGGCCGACCTTGGCGGTCGAGTTCGCCGGCAGGTCGACGTCCCCGTTCAGCGTCATCGTCACCAGGGCGTGCCAGTCCTGCCGCTCGATCTTGGTGATCGTTCCGACGTTGGCATCGCCGACGCGCACCCGCGAGTTCTGCTGGATGTAGCCGACATCCGGCAGCTGCGCCTGCACGACGAACGCGCCCGGGCCGCCGCCCTCGGTGCCCGGCATGGGCAGCGAATTCAACCCGCGCCACTCACACGCGGACGCGCTGCCGGCGGCGACCGCGAGCAGCGCGGCCGCCGCGACCCGATACAGGTGCCGGTGTTGCCCGCGCGTCACGATCCACCGCCGGGGATCATCATGCCGGGCAGGCCCTCCGCCGGGTCGGTCGATTGGGCAGCCGGCCCGGGATCCGGGAGTGCCGGCGCCGGAGTGGGCCGAAAATCCGGGCGCAGCCGGTCCTCGGAATAGGTCAGTTCGTTCGGCCGTGCCGCCTGGCCGACGACATAGTTGGCGCCAAGCGGCGGGAAGTTCCACTGGCGGTTCTTGATGATCGGCGCCAGATACTGCACGCACAGCTTGGCCGACTGTTCGCTGTTCAGCCGCGACGCGGCCTGAATACCGCCGCACAGGAACGAGATCGGGTTGGCGAAGTTCTGCATGGTCAACGCGCCGGTGATGCCCTGCTGCGTGGGCTGATAGATGTTGACGAAGTTCTGCAATGTGTTGGGGAACAGATGCAGGGCCTGCTCGACGTCGTCGATGCTCTCGTGCACGGCGGTGGTGACCGAGGCGAGCTGGTCGGTGGCGGTGCCCATCGCCTCCTTGTTCTCGGCGATGAAAGCAGTGGTGTCGTCGACGATTTCGTCGACGTCCGTGAGCGCGTTGCCGACGGCATCCGGGGTCGAGCTCATCGCTGCGGTGGCAGCGGCGAGATTGCCGTTGAGCTGACGGAGCAACGCCGAGCTGTCCTGAAGCGCGGAGACCACGACGGCGAGGTTCTTGATGGTGGAGAACATGTCGTCACTGCGATCGCCGAGCGCCGAGAAGGCCTGGGACATCATCAGGATCGTGTTGCGCATGTCGGCACCCTGCCCGCGCATGTTGTCCGCCGCGGTGTCGACGAAGGCCCCCAGCGTGCTGACACCACCGGGTTCGGTCGGCTGCAGCGCTTCGGTGAGTTTGGCCAACTGCTGCCGAAGGTCGTCCCATTCCATCGGGACCGCGGTGCGGTCCTGCGGAATGACATCGCCATCGGCCAGCGTCGGACCGCCCGTGTACGCAGGGGTGAGCTGGATGGCGCGCGCGGTCACCAGCTGAGGCGCGATGACCGCCGCCTTGGCGTCGGCGGGCACCTGGTACCTGTCGTCGACCCAGAAGGTGATCTTGACCCGCTCGGGCTGGGGTTCGATGTCGGCGATGCGCCCGACCCGGACGCCGAGGATGCGGATCTCGTCGTTCTCGAACAGGCCGTTGCTGTTGTCGAAATACCCCACCAGGTAGGTCCGGTTGAGGCCACCGATCAGACGCATCTGCACGGTGATCCCGGCAACCAGCAACACGGCGAAGCAGATGGCCATGGCAGCCCGCCACTTTCGTGACTTCATCGCTGTCCTCCGTCGGTGGGCTGCACCGCGGCCGGCGGACCCGGCGGTGGGCCGCCGGGAGGCGGCGCAGGCAACGGCTCGCGGTACGGGTAACAGCCCGGCCCGGGCAGGGCGCTCCCCGGCGGACCGCACTGTTGATCTCCGGGATTGCCGGTGATCGCTTCTGGCAGCGTCATTCTGGGTTCGCCACCCTGGCCGGTGCGTGGGAAGGGCACAGGCATCGGCGGGGTGGCCTCCTGACCGGTCTGGGGGTCGGTCCGTTCCGACGGCAGCAGGACGTTCGGGTCCAGGCCGAGGTCGGAGAACGCGGCGTCGATGAAGGGCTGGATGAACTGGCCGGGGAGCAGGTTGGCGATGTACGCCTTGAAGAACGGACCGGACGCCACCGATTCGCCGAGGGACATGGCGTACTGATTGAGGTACTTGATCGCCTCTTGGAGGCCGGCCTTGTGTTTGTCGACGATCGAGAGGATGACGTTGAGCTTGTCCAGTGTCGGTTTCAGCTGGGCCCGGTTGTCGTCGATGAAGCCCTTCATCTGATGCGCGAGTGCTGACAGGTTCGTCGAAATCTGTGCCAGCGCGTCGGTTTGAGTCCGAAGTTCTGCCAGCAGGGCATTGCTGTTGGCCACCAGGGTGGCGATGTCGCCGGCGCGATCGGACAGCACGGCGGTGGCGGTGTTCGCGTCGGTCAACAGGTTCCGCAGGGTGGCGTCGCGGGTGCTCAACGTCTCGGAGAAGCGACCCACGCCCTGTACGGCGGCGCGCAGCTGCGGTGGAGTGTCCTTGAACGTCTCGCCGAGGGTCGCCAGAGACCCCGACACGGCGTCGGTGTCGAGGCCGTCGATCGTGGCGGTCAGGTCACCGAGGGCGTCCGGCAGCTGGTAGGGCGCCTTGGTGCGGTCGACCGGAATCGCCGTGCTCAGGTAGCCGTCACCGCGCGGGGTGATCTCCAGGACCTTGGCGCCCAGCAGGCTCTTGGTGCGGATGTTCGCTTCGGTCTGCTCGCCGAGGCGGATGTCTTTGTCGACGTCGAACGTGATCAGGACGCGGGCACCGTCGAGGTCGACCGAGGACACCTCGCCCACCTGGTATCCGGCAACCTGTACGGCCGCACCTGACTGCAGCCCGCCTGCCTCGCTGAAATAGGCGGAGTAGCTGCGCGACCCGCCGAAGAAGGGCAGGTTGTCGTATTGCAGCGCGGCCGCGACGGTTCCGGCGACACACAGGATCCCGATCCCACCGATGAGCACATGATTTCGTTCGGAGAATGACCTCATCGCGGTTCGCACCGCCCCGTGTCCTGTCCCGCCAGCTTCACGTAGACCGGTTGTCCGCCTTTACCGTTGACCTTCAGGACCAGATCGCAGAGGTAGAAGGTGAAGAAGTCACCCATGATCCCGAGGCGGCTCAGCACCTTGTAGGACTGCGGGATCGTCTCCAGGTAGTCGTCGACCCATTCATGGTCGGCAGCGATGATGGAGGCGACGCGATCTCCCTGAGTGACGGTGTGTTTGAGTGGTTCCCTGGCCTGGCCGAGCATGTCGGCGATGGTCGCTGCGGCAGCATTGGTGTGGGCGACGGTGTTGGCGATGTCGGTACGCCGCGCGGCCAGCCCGCCGATCAGCTGCGACAACGAGTCGACTGCCTTGGCGAACTGTGTGTGTTCGTCTCCGAAGGTGCTCATGACGGCGTTGAGGTTGTCGATCACCTCGCCGATCAGTTCGTCACGGTCGGCCAGGGTGCCCGTGACGACCGCGGCCTGGCTGAGAAACGAGTTGATCGTTGCACCTTCGCCCTGGAAGGCGCCGATCAATTGACTGGAAAGGGTGTTGACCTGTTGCGGATCTAGGGCCCGGAACAGTGGCCGAAATCCGCCGAGGAGAGTGTCGAGGTCGAGCGCCGGCTCGGTGTGGGACACCGCGATGGTGCTGCCCGGGTCGAGTCGCCGTTGCCCGCCGCCGGAGCCTTCGGTGAGGGCCATATAGCGGTCCCCGATAGGGTTTTCCCAGCGCACTGCTGCCCTGCTTGCGGAGGTCAACTCCACTGTCGGGTCCACGCTGAACTCGACCAGGGCGATCGACTGGTCGGTCACCGAGATGCTGGTGACTTTGCCGACCTCCACGCCGGCGATGCGGACGAAGTCGCCGTCGGCCAGTCCGCTGACGTCGCTGAACTCGGCCCGAAAGGTCTGTGTGCTGGAGAAGCGGTACTGCGAGAAGACCGCCAGCAGTGCGAACGTGCCTACCAGACAGACGATGACGAAGAGCGTGAAGCTGATCGTGGCGCGACGGAGATTGTCATGCACGGTCGGACCTCCTCGGCTTCCTGCTCATGGCGCTGCGGGTGCCGGCGGTGACGGCGGTGACGGCGCGGGCGGTGGTGGTTCGGGCAGGCCGGGGTAGAGCGGTGTGCCGTCGGCGGTGTACCAGGGGGCGCCGTACGGAGGGCCGCCCGGGTACGCGGGAGGGGGTCCGGGCGCGGGGCCGGGCATGCATCTGCCGACGTGCGGGGGCTCTGGTAGCGCCCGTGTGACGGGAAAGTAGTCGGCGGCGCAGATCTGACCGATGCCGGGGTTGGGGCGCCAGTCCAGCCCTGTCCCGAACCCCGTATCGGTGATCAGTTGTCGGACAGGGAAGTTCTTGGCGACGTCGGGCAGCGATCCACAGCCCGGCTTGCCGCCGGGCCCACCTTTGGCGGCCACCACGGGCAGGTTCTTCGGGTACTCGTACAGATCGTCGCCGAACGCTATGCCTGCGTCGAGGTACACCGTGCGACCGTTGCCGCCGAACCATTCGTTGCCGGCTTTGTCGAGAAAGATCTGGGCGCCCTGGATTGTGCAGGTGTACTCGGGGTTGTATTTGAGCAGCAGTGCTGTCGTCGGCTCGAGCACGTTGACGGCCTCGACGAGGGTGTCGCGATTTCCGGCCAGAAGGTTGATGCCGCTGTTGGCGAATCCGGTGACGTTGAGCAACAGGGCGTCGAGGCTCTGCGCGTTCCCCGTGATGGTGGTGCTGGTTGTGCTGGCTGCGTCCAGGGCGGCCATGATGTCTTCGGCGGCAGGGCTGTACGCGTCACTGAAATCCTGAACGGACCGCCAGTCCGCCGCAACGGTGTCCATTCTCGGGTTCACCGCCTGCAGAACGTGCTCGGCGCCGGTGATCGCCTGGCCGATCCGCTCGCCCTTGCCGCGTACGCCCTCGGCGACAGCCGACAGCACCGCCTTGAGCTTGGGCACCTCGATCTGATCGAGAATGCTGACGAGGCTGTCGAACACCGTGTTGACTTCGGTGCCGACGTTACGCGAGGCCAGCACCGCGTCCGGGGCCAGACTCGTGCCGCTCGGGTCCTGCGGGTAGACGAAGTCGACGTACTTGGCCCCGAATGCGGTGGTGGCTTTGATCTCTGGTTCGACATTGGCCGGGATCATGCCGACCTTATCGGGGTAGAGCTCGAGTTTGAGGCTGACGTGCTCGTTGCCTCCGGCGACACCGGCGACGCGGCCCACCTCGACGCCGCGCATCTTCACCTTGGCGCCGGACTCCATGACCAGGCCGGTGCGATCAGACGTCACAGTGACCGGCAGGTAGTTGTGGAACGTTCCGGTGAACGACGCCGTACACACCGCCACGAAGACGGCGATCGCCGTGAACAGTCCCGCGGTCCACCACAGCGGATGGATCCGATCGATTCGGTGCCCCGTACGCATGCGTTATCCCGACAGATTGAAGTTGCCGGACTGGCCGTAGATCGCCAGCGAGACGAACAACACGACGAAGACGGCCGCGATCATGGATGTCCGGACCGCTCGGCCCACCGCTTCGCCGACACCTGCCGGACCGCCGGATGCGTTGAACCCGTAGTAGGTGTGGACGAGCATGATGACAATCGCCATCAGGACCGCCTGAAAGAACGACCAGATGATGTCGGTCGGATTCAGGAAGGTGTTGAAGTAATGGTCGTAGACACCGCTGGACTGTCCGTAGATCACGGTTGTCCCGAACCGCGCCGCCAGGAAGGCCGTGATCATCGCGACGCAGTACAGCGGCATCACGACGATCACGCCCGCGATGACGCGGTTGGACGCCAGGTATGCCACCGACCGCACGCCCATCACCTCCAGAGCGTCGATCTCCTCGTTGATCCGCATCGCCCCGAGTTGCGCGGTTGCGCCGGCACCGATGGTCGCGGCGAGGGCGATCCCAGCGATGACGGGGGCGATGAGCCGCACGTTGAAGAACGCGGACGCGAAGCCGGTCAAGGCTTCGACGCCGACGTTGGCGAACTGGTTGTAGCCCTGAACCGCGACGAGCGCACCGGTCGACAGTGTCAGGAATCCGACGATCACCACCGTTCCCCCGATGATCGCCAATGCCCCTGTGCCCAGACTCATCTGGGCGATCAGACGTACGGTTTCGCCCTTGTAGTGGACCAGCGCATCGCGGATTCCCGCGACTGTGGTGAAGTAGAACTGGGACTGAGTGCCGATCCGCGTGAGACCTTCGACGTGCCTGCTGTAGGCGCGATGCAACCGAGGGTGCATGCCGGCCGGGACGCTGGTGCTCACAGGGTTGCCTTCACTCCCACCGCAGTGGCGATGATGTTGATGGCGAACAGCGCCATGAAGGTGTACACGACGGTCTCGTTCACGGCATTACCGACGCCGGCGGGGCCTCCGCGCACGGAAACGCCCTTGTAGCAGGCGATCAGCCCGGCCGCGAGCCCGAACAGGCTCGACTTGATCAACGAGATCACCACGTCGGGTGCCTTGGTGATGACGGTGAGCCCGCCGACGAAAGAGCCCGGTGTCACGTGCTGGATGAAGACTGCAAAGACGAAACTGCCCACGAGGCCGACGAGGATGACCACCGACGACAACAGAGTGGCGACGACTGTCGCGGCGAGCACCCGGGGAACGACCAGCGCTTGTATCGGGTCGACGCCCATCACTTTCAAGGCGTCCAGTTCCTCTCGGATGGTGCGTGCGCCGAGGTCTGCGCACATGGCGGTGGCGCCGGCTCCCGAGACCACGAGAACCGTGACCACAGGGCCGATCTGGGTGACGGTCCCGTATGCCGCGCCGGTCCCCGAATAGTCGGCGGCACCGAACTCCACCAGCAGGATGTTGAAGGTGAAGACCATCAGCACCGTGAACGGGATGGCCAGCATCAGAGTCGGCATCATCGACACACGCGCCACGAACCAGGCCTGCAGCAGAAACTCTCGCCATGCGAAAGGGCGGCGCGGAATGAGCACGAGCACATCCAGCGCCATGGCGAAGAATCCGCCGAGCGCGCGCAGTGGCTTCGCCGTCGGGGTGGCCGAGAATCGCGTCAGACCCTCGTCAAACCTGCTGCGGGACAAGGCCGATACCGAGCTGTTGGGCGATTCGGGGCCCGCGGTCTGACTCATTCCGGACATCCCCGACCCCGGGTGCTCGCCGGCTTGCGGCCGACGGTGTCACGACGCGAGGGATGAGGGACAGCAGTCGGTCGCGGAGTTCTGGACGGATATGAGGCAGACCGATGTTTGCTCTGTCGGTGGCGGCCTGCGCCCTGCCCGTTTCTGGGCGCGAACAGGCCGACCCGCGGCGACGCGTCGCGTGGTCCCACTCCGAGCATGGGATGCGCCTCCATCTTTCAAGCTTGTGGTCGTATCTCGGTCATCGGCGTGCGGTCTGGAACGGCCGAGTGCTGTGCCTCCGTGCGCGGGTATCGGTGCACTGTGACCCAGGCCACCGGGCTGCGCAAACCTTACCGCTATAGATATTGATGGTCAATCGGCTGTCCGGTTTGTGTGTTCTTCGGATGCGTATATGCAGGTGGAACATACTGATTCAGGAGGTGGCGCGGCGCGGTCGCCGGGATGGCTATGGCGTCAGAAGGGGAATCGAGCCGACCGGATCGGCAGAGCTCGCGTTCGAACGGTGTGGTGTGAGACCGGGCCGGTCTCCGTGTCGGGGGATCCGGTTGTCCGCATCGGTGGTCGAGTCGGGCGCGCGGCGAGCGCGCTGTCGCCAAGGGTCGTGCGCATCGGGGGTCGGCCAAGCGGTGGGTGGCCGAGCGACTGGCCGACGAGGGGCGGCGCCGTTGCTGGGCCACGGCCGTGGTTGCTGGTGCCGCTCCCGATCGGGTCTTGGCAGCAGCTGCGGCGCCAGGGTAGATTGCCAGGGAGTAAACCGTGCGACGTTAGGTTTACTGACCGGTGCTGCCGGCGGCGATGTCTGCCGTCTCCGACACAGTTCGTCACGTAGGTGGGACACGATGAGAACATCGCAACGGCGACTCCGGATCCGGCGACGGGTGGGCGCTGCAATCGGGGCCGGAGCTCTGGGCTTTGTGATCGCCTCGCCGCCTGCGTCACTCGCCGAGCCGGTGGAGAATCCTTGTCAGTTGGCGGTGACGTTCCTCTGCCACTTCGTGCCGATTGCCCCCGAGTGGGAGGGTGACATCGACCTGACGCAGAATATGCCGGCGGCCGACCCTTCCGTACCGCTGCCCGAGGAACGGACGCCGGCCGACTACTGCATCAACGGGTGCATCTGACGGTCGACAGGCAGGCGATAGCGGGGTCGTCCCGACAGGGGAGGGCCCGTCGGCGCGGCGATATCCAACCGGACCGGTCAGGGTGGCGCGGGAGCTGATCGACGATCGGCTTTCAGCGCTGTGCGCGGCGGGCCAGCCGGGCCGGATCGCGGATGATGGTCGACTTGCCGCGCTGTTCGATCCAGCCGCGCTGCACGAAATCGGCCAGCGCCTTGTTGATCGTCTCGCGGGACGAGCCGGCCAGCTGGGCGAGCTCCTCCTGCGTGAGCCCGTGATCCACCCGCAGGGAACCGTCCTGCTGGACCCCGAACCGGCGTGCGAGGTCGAGCAGCTGCTTGGCCACTCGACCCGGTACGTCGGTGAAGATCAGGTCGGACAACGTGTCATTGGTGCGTCGCAGCCGTCGGGCCAGCACGCGCAGCAGTTGATCGGCGATCTCGGGGCGTTCGGCGATCCAGAACCGCAGTGCGTCACGATCCATCGTGACGGCCTGCACCGCCGTCAGGGTGGTGACGGTGGACGTTCGCGGCCCCGGGTCGAAGATGGCCAGCTCGCCGAACATGTCGGCCGGCCCCATCAGCGTCAGCAGGCTCTCGCGGCCGTCGGGCGCGGCGCAGCCGACCTTCACCTTTCCGGAGGTGATGATGTAGAGCCGGTCGCCCAGTTCGCCTTCCGCGAAGACCCGGTGACCGCGGGGGAAAGACACCTGCTGCAGTTGGCTGCACAGCGCCGCCACGGCGTCTGCATCCACACCCTGGAAGATGGCGGCCCGCGCCAGTACTTCGTCCACGCTGCCCTTTCCCGATTCGCGCGCTTGACCCGCGCGCCGCCCCGAGGCAGGCATTACACATCAAGAGCATGCGTAACGTAGCAGGTGCGGGGCACATCTCGCGAGCGTGCGTGCCGGTTTGCGTTACGGCGCCGGGAACCGCCAAGCCGGTGCGCTGCTCAAGCTGGTTCCCGAATGTGCCGATGCCTCAGCGCTCTTCGCTAACCGTGGGCGATGCCCAGGCTCTGACACAGGGACAGGAACGCCGCTGCGAACGGGTTCGCCGAGGTGTTCTCGCGCAGTGCGGGCCAGTCGAGCTGCTCGCGCACCGCGCGCACCAACGGCAGCAGGGCGGTGAAATCGCAGTGGTGTTCGTTGAGCGCGCGCAGCTTCTGCGTGAGGACCTCGGTGGGAGTCAGGACGGGGATGGCCAGCGCGAGCACATCCTGGACTTCGGCACGCTCGATCAGTGCGGCGTCGACCGGCACGCGGTTGATCCGGTGCAGCACGTCGACGAGCGCGGGCCCGTCGACTCCGAGCGCGGCCTTGAACAGCCACTCCTCGGGCGGACGGCGGATATCGAAACCTGCCTTGGACAGCGTCATCGCCGCCGCCTCGACATCCTCCTCGGCGACCACGAAGTCGACGTCGTGGCTGGGTTCGGGGCCGCCGTGCACCCAGAGCGCGTAGCTTCCGGCCAGCGCGAACGGCGGGCCGTCGGCCTTGAGTGCCGACGCGGCCCGGCGCAGCGCCTCGCGCAGATCATCGTGGGACATTTCGCACCGCCGTTGGTTTTCGTCGCAGGATGGGTAGGCGGGTACCCATGAAGTTGGTGACCTTCAACATCCTGCACGGGCGCACCCCGGGTGACGGCGTGGATTTGGACCGGTTCGCCGAGTGTGTGGCCCGGCTGGACGCCGATATCCTGGCGCTGCAGGAAGTGGACTCGATCCAGGCGCGGTCCGGGCTGGCGGATCTGACCGCCCTGGCGGCGGATGCGATGGGGGCGCGAAGTCACCGCTTCGTCGCGGCTATCGCCGGCACTCCGGGGGCCACCTGGATGGCCGCTACCGGTGAGGAGCAGCCGGGAACCGCGGCCTACGGGGTCGCGCTGTTGTCGCGCTATCCCGCATTGAACTGGCAGGTCCTCCGATTACCGCGAATCCCTTTCCGTTTTCCCATGTACCTGAGCGCTCCGCGCCGGGTGCAGATCATCGACGAGGAGCCGCGGGCGGCCGTGATCGGCCAGTTCGACACCCCGCTGGGAAATCTCACCGTGGTCAACACCCATCTGTCGTTCGTCCCGGGGTGGAACCGTGTCCAGTTGCACCGGCTGTTGCGCGACGTCCGGGGGCTGCCCTGGCCGCGGATCGTCACCGGCGATCTCAACATGTCGGCTGCGGCCGCGCGGCGGTGGTCGGGGCTGCGGCAGTTGGCGTCAGCACCGACGTTTCCCGCCGACAGGCCCGTATCGCAACTCGACCACGTACTGACCGATGACCCCGCACTCACCCCCACCGCGTGCCGGACACCACGGATGCCGATCTCCGATCACCGGCCCGTGGTGGTGGATCTGCAGCACCGCCCCGAGGGCCGTCACCTCGGCGCCCCGGGCGAAGAATCTCTGTGGAGGAGCGAAAACCGTTGACTCCGAAGATCTCTCATCGAAATCAGCTGAGGAATCGCCGGCTGTAGGGCGTGAACCGGTCTCGTAGTTCTTCGGGGTCCAGGCCGAACATCTCCGCCGACGTGTATACCCGGCCGTGCCTGCCGCGGCGATGGCCGTCCAGGTACCGGCCGATGGCCGACCGGGATTCCTCGGTGAGCGGTTCGCCCGCGACGCGGTACACACGTTCGGCGGTACCGATCTCGTCGGCCATGAAATCGTCGAAGGGGATGTCGGCGGAGCGCTCGGCGGGAATGACGTCGCGATCGCGCACGCACGCGTTGAGCAGGTGTTCCAGTCGGTCCACCCATGCGCGGGCAACTGTCGGAACGTCCACCTTGTCACGGTGCATCCGCTCGGAGTAGGTGACCATCGCGATCATCGACAGCGCCACGGGAACCGGATCGCGGTGGGTGAACACGACCACGACGCCGGGCATCACTTTGTCGAGGACCCGCAGCTGCCCGAGGTGCTGCGGTGACTTGAGAATCCATCGCCTGCCGCCGCGCAGGAACTGGAGTGCCTTGAGCTGGGTGACCAGATACCGGTACGAGGACGTCTGATCCGTGCTCCAGAAATAGTCGGTCCAGCGGGGCACGTGGGCGAGGGTGTCCATCAACATCGTGGAGAAGTCGTTGGCCAGCAGCTGGATCTCTTCGTGCACATGGTCGGTGGTCATCTCGTGCATGAGCGCGAAGTGGGGCATCAGCAGATCCATGGTCTGCACGGCCACGTCCATCCGCCCCACCCGCGGATCGGGTTCGATACCCGCCTCGGCCGGCAGCGGGAACGGTTCGACGCTCTCCCAGTAGGGCAGGCTGCGGAAGGTGGGCGCCGAGGCCAGCATGTTGTGCAGGTGGGTGGTGCCCGATCGGGGCAGGCCCGCGATCACCACCGGTGCGACGAGTTCGATGTCCTCGATCTCGGGATGCCGGGCGAGGAGATCGGTCAGCAGGAGGCGGTTCTTCAGCCATTGTGAGAGCTGGGCGTGGAAGTTCACGAGTCCAGGACCGTGCATGTCGATCTCGCGGAGCTCGGCCACGTAACGATCGAGCCGCTCGCGGTAGTCCTGCGGGCCGAAATCGTCCAGTCCGGTCGCCTCCCGCGCCCGCGCGTGCAGGATGTCGGTGTCCAGCGGGCAATCCGGTGCCAGGGTCGCCATCATCTCGCGAAGCTGTTGCGCCGCAGGGCTGTACCGGGGTTCTGCGAGGTCGTCGAGATGGATGAAACCGTCTGTGGTGTCCGTCACGCCGGTTATGTTACTCTCAGTATCGTAATGACGACAGATGTGGGACGTCCCAGAAATCGGGCCATCGACGACGCGGTGCTGCGGGCGACGGTCGAGTTGATCAGTGAATCGTCGTACGCCGAGCTGTCGCTCGATGCGATCGCGGCGCGCGCGGGCACCAGCAAGCCGGCGATCTATCGGCGCTGGCGTGGAAAAGCCCACCTCGTGCACGAAGCGGTGTTCCCCGTCGACGCCACGATCGAGATTCCCCGCACCGGGTCCCTGCACGGGGATGTGCGCGAAATGCTCCGGCGTACGCTCGCCGTGCTCAGCACCCCGGCCGCCCGCGCTGCCCTGCCCGGACTGGTCGGTGAGATGGCCTCAGATCCGACGCTGCATGCAGCGCTGCTGGAACGCTTCGCCGACGTGTTGGTGCGCGACCTCAACAACTATCTGGAGTCCGCGGTGCAGCGGGGCGAGGTTCGTCGTGGTGTCACCGCGGTGGAACTCGCCGAAGCGGTGACCGGAATGACGTTGTTGGCCTTGATCACCCGCGGTGCGAACGTCGACGACGCGTGGATCGAGCGGACCGCGCACCTGATCACGAAGGGAATCAGTTCATGACCACCGAATCTCATGAGGCCACCGCTGCGTGGCGGGAACTGCTCGACACCCTGCGGGGTTTGGATGAGTCGTTCATGACCGGCCCGAGGGCCGTCACCGATGACCGCCACATCGCCGACGGGTACCGGATGATCGCGACCACCCTGGGGGTCGCACTGGACACCTACCTGTTCGCCGATCGCAGCCGCCCGCGATGGCTGGAGGTGAACTCGCCGTTCCGGCCGGATCGGCGTTGGGGCGGGGACAACACCGACGCCATCTACTACATGTGTCCGGTCGACCCCGCCCGCAGGTACCGGATCAGCGGCAATCGCGGTGACAGTGTGTATTTTTCGGTGACGGCCTACAACGAGCCCAGTCCCGGCGCGTGGTCGGACCGGATCGTGGCGATCCTGCGCGACGACGACCTCGACTTCGACGAGGACGGCAACTTCAGTTTCGACTTCGGCCCCGAACCCGATGCGGCGGTGCTGATGACGCGCGACTACCAGGCCGATCCGTCGGTGGGGCGGCCGGTGACGTGGACGATCGAGGCGCTCGAGCCCCCCGACCCGTTCCGCCACGGGGAGGCGGAGACTGCGGCGGCGCTGCGGGCCGGCGCGGCGTGGCTGCGCACCATGTTCGCCATCCTGCCGCTGGCGGTGGGGGTCAAGAACGCCGATGCGCACCGCCTCGGACACGAAACAGCCATGGCGGCAAATGAATTCGCGGAGCCCTACCAGGTTCCGGACGCCAACTTCGGCTGGTCGGCGCGTGACGCCTGCTATGCGTACGGCAGTTTCGACCTCGCCGAGGGCGAGGCGCTCGTCATCACGCACCGACCTCCGAGCTGCCGGTTCTGGAACCTCGTGGTGTGGAACCAGTTCATGGCCGTTCCGGGTGTGTCCGACGCCCGTAGCTCGGTCAACGGGTTCACCGCAGTACCCAACAGCGACGGCTCGATCACGGTCGTGGTGTCGCGGGGGATGACGAGCCACCCGAACTCCCTGACCACGCTGGACTACCCGCGCGGGAACCTGGCGTTCCGCTGGTTCCTGGCCGACCAGGTACCTGCCCGGCCCGAGGTGATGCTGGTCGACGTCGCCGAGGCGCCGACGACCGTGAGCTGAGATCGCTACAGAGGACTTTGGTCCCTGCGCACGGTGACGGCCGACCACTGACCCGCGCGCCCGCCTCGGCGTTACTGTCGTATTGTCCGGCGGTAGCGTGCCGCCGATCTCATCGAGGAGGCGCCCAGATGTCCACCCAACCCGCACCCGTCGGCATCGTTGTCGCAGTGGACGGTTCGGACGCATCCCGTGTCGCGGTCGACTGGGCCGCCCGCGATGCCGCCATGCGCCGCATCCCGCTGACGTTGGCCCACGTGCTGCCCAGCGCTGCGACGCAGTCGTGGATTCAGGTTCCGCTTCCCGCCGCCTTCTTCGAGGACGAGAAGCTGGAAGCCGAACGGATTCTCACCGATGCGCGTGCCCTGGTGACTGCGGCCACCGAGGGTGGTGAAGCGCTGACCGTGGACGAGGTGGTGCTTTCCGGTCAACCCGTCGCCGCACTGGTCGATCTGGCCAAGGACGCCGAGATGCTCGTCATGGGCAGTCGGGGTCTGGGTAAGTGGGAACGTCGTCTGCTCGGCTCGGTCAGTTCCGGGGTGGTACACCACGCGCACTGCCCGGTGGCGGTGATCCACGACGAGGACCCGCTGATCCCGCATCCCGCGCAGGCGCCGGTGGTGGTGGGGGTGGACGGCTCGCCGGCCTCCGAGCATGCCACCGCCATCGCGTTCGACGAGGCGTCGTTCCGCGGCGTCGATCTGGTCGCGGTGCACACCTGGAGTGACGCCGGATACGAGCTGCCCGGTGCCGGTTGGGCCGAGATACAGCCGGAGGAGGACATGCTGCTCGCCGAGCGGTTGGCGGGCTGGCAGGAGCGCTACCCCGACGTCACCGTGCATCGGGTGGTGTGTCGTGACCAACCGGCCCGCCGACTGCTGGAGGAGGCGGCCAAGGGTCAGCTCCTCGTGGTCGGTAGCCACGGCCGCGGCGGGTTCGGCGGAATGCTGCTCGGCTCGGTGGGCTCCCAGGTCGTGCAGTCGGCCCGCGGGCCGGTGATCGTGGCCAGGAGGTGACGACCGCAGGCCGCTGACGGCCGGGCGGTCGCTGTCCGACCGGCCGACTCAGCGATTGGTCAGCCGGGCATACCGGGTGACGTGGTGGTCGGTGGACCCGAACTCGAACTGCAGGGCGGTCAGCCGCTTGAAGTAATGGCCGATCGCCAGTTCTTCGGTCATGCCCATACCGCCGTGCAGTTGCACCGCCTGTTGGCCGACGAACTGTGCGGCGCGCCCGACCGTCGCCTTGGCGGCCGAGACCGCCCTGGCTCGGGTGACGTCGTCGCTGTCGAGCTTGAGGACCGCCAACAGCACCGCCGCCGCGGACTGTTCGACTTCCATGTACATGTCGACCATCCGGTGCTGCAACACCTGGAAGCTTCCGATGGATTGGCCGAACTGCTGGCGTTGCTTGCAGTATTCGACGGTGTCGGCCAGCACCTTGCGCATGCCGCCGACCGCCTCGGCGCAGATCGCCGCGGCGCCCTCGTCGCGAGCCAGAGCGATCGACGGCCACGCACCGCCTTCGGCGCCCAACAGCGCCGTCGTCGGTAGCCGCAGACCGTCGAGCGCGATGTCGGAGGCCCGTCGATCGTCGACCGTGCGATAGTGGTGCAGCATGATATCCGTTGCGGCCGAACCGAGTTCGACAAGGAACAGCGAGATGCCGTCCGCGTCGGCTCGCTCGCCCGACGTGCGCGCGGTGACCAGCACGTGACTGGCCAGCGGGGTGCTCGCCGAAACGATCTTCTGTCCCCTCAGGACCCAGCTGTCACCGTCGCGGGTGGCGCTGGTGGTGACATCCTGCCAGAACTCGCCGGAGGTGGGTTCGGTGGCGGCCAGCGACACAATCGCGGTGCCGGCGACGATCTCCTCCAGCAGCGCGGTGGCGGTGTCACCCCCAGCGCGCAGCAGTAGCCCGGCGGCCACGACGGCGGTGTCGACGTAAGGTTCGACCACGAGCGCGTGTCCCAGCGCTTCGGCGATCAGCATCATCTCCACCGGTCCGCCGCCGATGCCGCCGTTCTCCTCGGGCAGCGCGGCGCCGAGGATACCGAGTTCTTCGGCGAAGGCACGCCAGATCTCGGGCTGCCAGCCGAGGCCGGTCTTGGCCGCCGCGCGGCTCTTCTCCAGGTCGTAGCGGGTGGCCAGAAACCTGGTGAGCCCGCTGCGCAACAATTCCTGTTCGTCGTTGAGTTTGAAGTCCATCTACAGCCCCAATGCAGCCTTGGCGAGGATATTGCGCTGAATTTCGTTGCTCCCGGCATAGATCGAGCCGGCGCGGTCATTGAAGTACCGCAGTGGTGCGACGGCCTGCCAGGGTTCGCCGCTGACGTAATCATCGGCGGGCGGCTCGAACTCGGCGATGGGTCCGCCGGGACACGTCGCATGCGGTTGATACACCCGTCCGCGGGGGCCGGCGGCCTCCATGGCCAGTTCGGTGATGGCTTGGCTGAGCTCGGTGCTGAGCACCTTGAGCATCGACGACTTCGCTCCGGGGTTACCGCCTTCGGCCACCACGGCCAGTACCTGGTACTCGAGGATTTCCAGGACCTCGGTGCGGATCCGGACGTCGGCGAGCTTGCGCGCGAAGGCGGGATCGTCGAGAAGCCGTCCGCCGGAGGGGCCGGGTTGTCCGGCGGCCGCGGTGGTGATCTCCTCGACCATCACCTGGAGGACCGGGGCGGAGGCGCCACCGCCGCGTTCGAACTCCAGCAGGTACTTGGCCACGGTCCAGCCGTCGTCGATCTCACCGATGACGTTGGCCTTCGGCACGCGCACGTCGTCGAAGAAGACCTGGTTCTGCACCTCTTCGCCGGAGGTCATCACCAGCGGTCGGATCTCGATGCCCGGTGTCGACATGTCGATCAGGACGAACGTGATGCCCCGCTGCTTCTTCTCCGAGCGGGTGGTGCGCACCAGTGCGAACATCCAGTTGGCTTCCCGGGCGTGCGTAGTCCAGATCTTGCTGCCGGTGCAGACCAGGTGATCCCCGTCGTCACGGGCCGCCATCGACAGCGCGGCGAGATCGGAGCCGGCCTCCGGCTCCGAGTAGCCCTGGCAGAAGAAGACCTCGCCGGTGAGGATGCGCGGCAAGAAGTAGTTCTTTTGCTCGTCGGAGCCGAACCTGATGATCGCGTGGGCGACCATCCTGATTCCCATCGGCGACAGTGACGGCGCGCCCGCCAGGGTGGACTCCCGGCTGAAGATGTAGTGCTGGGTCAGGCTCCAGTCGCAGCCGCCGTGGGCCACCGGCCACGCCGGTGCCGCCCAGCCGCGCTCGTGCAGGATCTGCTGCCACGCCATGCTCGCATCGTGGTCGGCGTACACGCTGGTCATCAGGCGTCCGGCGCGGCGCAGTTCAGGGGTCAAGCTCTCGTCGAGAAAGGCCCGCACCTCGTCGCGGAACGCCAGGTCGGTGGCCGACCACTCCAGGTCCATCGCTGTCTCCTCCCACAGAACGCCAGAAACACAGTAAACCTAGTTAGTTAAGTGGGGGTCACACCGGGGGTGCATTGTGTCCTCGGACGCTCTGTCCCCGGTTGTCGAGTCGGCCCCTGACCGTCGGGCAGCGGGCGTACCGGGGCCCGAACGGCACTTCGGTGATAGTTTTTGTCGGTTGCCACAGTCGTGATGGCAAATCCCCTCAGACCCCGTCACGGCTGTGGTGACCCGCGGACACAATTCGGTTTGGTGTCGATATTGCCGATGCCATAGCCTTTAGCGGGCCGAGAAACTCCGGTCACGGCAAATAAGAGGCAAATAACCTTGTTCTGCGAGCCCGATTGGGACGACGAAGTCGACGTGGTGTGCACCGACACCGGTTTGGCTGGACTGGCGACGGCAATTGCAGCTGTCGAACAAGACGGAGAGGTATTTCTCGCCACTGCGCCGTCGCCCACGGACGCCGATCGCGGCTGGTTCGACCACGCCGGCGACGAGGACACCGTCGAATACCTCGGTCAGCTGACCGCAGATCTCGACGTGGCAGGCCTGCGGCAACTCGATCCGGATCTTCCCGTGCGGCTGATGAGCGAGACCACGCCGGCGCGCGGACGGATGGTGCCGCCCTTCGAGGGCCCGCGGCTGCGGGAGTGGGCCGCGGTCTGCGTTCCGTCGCCGTCGGGCTACCTGTACACCCAGGTCACCGACTGGACCTCGACGACGATGGATGGTGGGGACGGCGACCTGTTCAAGGTCACCGAGATCGGGGTGATGGCGCCGGATCCCGACGATACGGTCGGTTCGGTACACGATTGGCTCAGCGACGAAGCCCGCGACCGCGACATATTTCCGAACCCCGTCACTCGGTTCGAGCGCCTGGTGTTCGAGGACGGTGTGGTGACCGGGGCGGTCTTCGGCACCGAGAGTGGTCCGCTGACAGTCCGGGCACGCCACGGCGTGCTCATCTGTCGCAACGGGATTCCCGCCCGCGGCGCGTCCCCGCCCGGCTTTCCCGGACATGCACTGCTGCGTGTCGCGCTGGTCGGCAAGGAGGCCAGCCGTTTCGGGCGAGTCGAACTTCTGACCTCCGACAGCGCCGTGGCCCAGGCGTGCCCCCTTCACAGCTCGCGGCCGGCCGCCCCGGAGGTCAGGACTTCGCGAAGCTGACCGGGACCCGGCCTCGGGCAAGCAGGGCTTTCATCGCGGCACCGTCGATCGGGCGCGACAGCAGGAATCCCTGGGCTCGATGGCACCCGTGGCGCAGCAAGGTCATTGCGGCGGCCTCGGTTTCGACGCCTTCGGCCACCAACTCCA
Source organism: Mycolicibacterium austroafricanum (assembly GCF_000612725.1). Classification (GTDB taxonomy): domain Bacteria; phylum Actinomycetota; class Actinomycetes; order Mycobacteriales; family Mycobacteriaceae; genus Mycobacterium; species Mycobacterium austroafricanum. The sequence continues at coordinate 337,216 of NZ_HG964455.1, read as the reverse complement.
GGCCGAACGCTTCGGCGAGCGCGATGACCGCTCGCACGATCGCGAGATCGCCTGGATCGGAACCGAGTTCACGGACGAAGCTCTTGTCGATCTTGAGGGTGTCCACCGGCAGCGACTTCAGGTGCGACAGTGCGCTGTATCCGGTGCCGAAGTCGTCGATCGCGATGCGGACACCGGCCTCCTTGAGACCCTTGAGGGTGACCCGGGTGGTCTCGATGTCCTGCACCACCACGCTCTCGGTGATCTCCAGGCACACGGACCCCTCGTCGAGGTCGAACTCGTCGACGATACCGGCCACCGACTCGACGAAACCGTCCGTGACCAGCTGCACCGGTGACACGTTGATGCGCATCACCGTGCCCGTTCCGATGCCGCGTGCGCGCCAGCCGGCGAAGTCGGCGCACGCCGAACGCATCACCCAGCGGCCCAACTCGCCCGCCAGGTTTATGGATTCGGCGACACCGATGAAGGACTCGGGAGACAACAGACCGCGGGTGGGATGCTGCCAGCGGACCAGGGCTTCGCACGCCAGGATCTCGCCGGTGCGCATGTCGACCTCGGGCAGGTAGTGCAGCAGCAGGGCGCCGTTCTCGATCACGCTCTGCAGATGGAGTTCGATGTCGTTGTTGAACTCGTGCCTCATCGACATGTCGTCGGTGAAGACGACGACCTCGTTGCCGCCGGAGCCTTTGGCGGTCAGCACGGCCTGATCGGCTCTGCGGAGCAGGTCTGACGTGGTGTCGCGGCCCGGTATGCCCTGCGCCACCCCGATGCTGACGGTGCGCGTCAGCATCTCGCCGTCGATCGAGACGCGTTCGCGCAACGTCGACTGCAGACGGTGGGCCAGGGCCTCGGCGGCCGCGCCGTCCATCGGCACGGTGGGGACGAGGACGAACTCGTCACCACCGAGGCGGGCGATTATGTTGGGGCAGTCGGCGCCCCGCCGGAGGCGTTCGGCGAGCACCCGGATGAACCAGTCGCCGGCGGTATGACCGAGATAGTCGTTGATCGCCTTGAGTCGGTCCAGGTCGAAGAACAACGCCGACACCGGGCCGGGTCGGCCTTCTGCGAGTCGCTCGTCGAGATGGGCGAGCAGGGCGCGACGGTTGTACAACCCGGTCAGGTCGTCGTGCTCGGCGAGGTAGCGCAGCTGTTCTTCGGCCTGCACCCGCGCCTGGACCTGGGCGAACAACGACGCGATCGCTTCGAGACCGTTGAGTTCCTCGGCGGTCCACTCCCTGTCGCCGAACTTGATGAATCCGAGCACACCGGTGGTGAGTTCGCCGGACACCAGTGGCGCCGCGGCCATCGATGTCGCGGGCACGGCGCGGGTTTCCTCGATGCGCTTCTGGTAGTCGTCCGTGGCCGGCTCCGGGCGGAACACCATCGGCTTCTTGCCGTGCTCGGACTGAGCGAACACGGGGTCGGCGTCGGCGAAGTACACGAGGGCGAGCGGATCGGGGTCGGGAACGCCGGGCCGCACCGGCCATTCGGCGACCAGACGCGACGCCCGGATCTTGTGGTCGTTGTAGCGCAGGAAGCTGACGTCGACGCCCAGGTAGTCGACGAGTTCGGCCAACACCCGCTGACTCACCTCGACGGAGGTCGCCGCATTGGCAGCCATCAACTTGGTGGCCACCGAGGTGATGACCAGGTCGAGACTGCGGAGTGTGTCGCTGTCAGACATCGTGGAGTCAGGATACGGGCGTTGAAGCGCTGTGGAGGGGGCGCCGTCTGCTCCGCACCGATGGGGGCGGTGCGGAGGTGAGTCGCAGGATCAGCGCCGTCGCCTCGCCGGGACCGACAGCTGTCAGTTGACGGAACCGTCTCTGCAGATCAGCCAGACGGTCGGCGAATCGCGGTGAAAGCTCGTGGAGTTCATCGGCGGTGTGGGCGTACAGGAAGACCGGGGATATCGGCTGTACCGAAAGACCGTGCTGCTGCGCTGCGATCCACACGGCCTCGGCCGCCGAGCCTCCCCGCGCATAGCCGGTGAGGGAAATGTCATCGGTCAGGATCAACGCCAGCGCACCGCTGTTGACGATGCGCGCCCTGGTGTCGGCGCCCAGCACGGCGCCGGCATTCCACGTGGTCAGCAGTGACATGACCTCGGGTCTGCGCAGGATGTCGAGTGTGACGAGCTCCGCGGCGCCCAACTCGAGGCTGCGCACGTCGATCCCCGAATCTGGCAAGCCGTCACCGGGCCAACGCAGCTCCGAGGCCATGTCGGTGTGCAGATGCGGGGTGAGATAGCGAATCCGGTCGGTCTCGGCCAGGAGGGTGCCGAGCGCGTCGATGACCTCCCGATCCTCCAGCAGCTGCACGCGGGCCCCTTCCCGCCGGCCCGCGGCGTCAAGCGCGGCCACGGTGGCCCGTGGCAGCTCCGAGGGGGTTCCGTGGCGGCGGTTGGTCTCTCGCGCCGCAAGTGCCGGATACAGCGAAGCAAGGTGCTCGTCGCGGCCTTCGGTGAGGGTGACCACGGCGGTCAGCGGTGACCGGTCGTCACCCTCGACGAACGTCACCTCGCCCGACAACTGATGGGCGGCGGCGGCGACGCGCGCATTGAACGTGGCCGCGCCCACCGCCACCGCGCTACCGCGGAACGCCACGTCGATCGTGGACTGGAACTCCGGGGCGACACGGATCGTCACGACGTCTCGTCCAGACTCGATGTGCCACGGCTGGACATTGCCGCCCGACGGCGCGCGATTGGCGGCGAGCGCCACCGCGTGCACGGCATCGCGAACGTCCGCCGGATCCTCGACCGACACCGGATCCCAACCGGGTTGCGGGGCCCGCCGCATCGGGTCCGTCAGCCCCGTCAGGGCCGTCGCCGTGTCGAGGCGTGCCCGGCCCGACGAAAGTGGTTCCCCCAGGCCGATTCTGCGTACTGCCTCGGCGACGGCGGCGGCCCCGACCAGGACGTCACCCACCAACTGCGGCCACGTCGACAGCGTCTGCCCTACCTCGACGAGCGATGCGGCCCCCCGCGCGGAGAGGTTGCCGCCGTCGATGATCCGTAGCACGTGGGGGATTTTCTCCCGGCTGTCCAGGCCGGCCAGACTCGCCGCGTCGACCTCGCCGAGCAGGCCGTGGAAGATGGGCCGTTCCGGCTCGAGGTCGAACCGTTCGACGTCGATGAGGCCGCGGTCGCTGGTCGCCATCAGCACCGGCTGCCGCCGGCTGCGCGCCGCTTCCCGGACAAGCGCTTTGACATCAAGCGAGTCACATTCCTCGACCACGATGTCGAGCCCGTCGAGGAACGCATCGACGGTCTGGTCCGTCAAGCCGGAATCGATCACGCGGACCGCGAGGTACGGATCGACCTCGGCGATCCTGCGTGCCGCCGTGACCGCCTTGTTCACACCGATGTCGAAAACCGTTGCCGGAACCCGGTTCAGATTCGACAGCTCGAGATCGTCGAAGTCCGCAAGGCGTAACTCGCCGCAGAGCCCCTGCATCGCCAGCGTGTGTGCGACGGCGTGGCCGACGCTGAGACCGACCACTCCGACCCGGAGCGAGCCGAGCGCCTCCTGCTCCTGCGAGGTGATCAGGTTGCGGTTGCGGTCCGCACGCACCCGCGCGAACGCGCGCGGGCCGAGGATGCTGACGACGGTACGACGCCACGGATAGTAGGCCCAGCGCCGCGGCTCGTCGGTCAGTTCTCCTGTCGGAGCCGGCAGCAGCCGAGCCAGCGTCTCGGCCTGTTGCGCGGCGCGGTCGATGAACACGATGGCCGGATCGCCACGCAGAGAGTCCAGGACCTGTTGATCGGCCGGCTCGGCCGGGTCGAGGACGAGCGCGCCTGCGGCACTCTGGTCCTCGACACGTCCGTTGGAGTCGTCTGCCTGCGCACCAGAGTGCTCAAATGTCACAGGGCATTATCACGCAGACTTCCGGTTCCCTCGGGCGCGACCCGCGATCGTTGCATGTCCAGGATTTCGTTGAAGATCTTCGACACCTGCGCCGGCTCCGCGTGCCGGATGAACGTGCTGCGGTCCCACCACATCATCTTGGTGCGGTAACGGGGGTCCGGGTACGGCGTGGCGGGGATCGAGGCGACCACACCACCGGAGGAGCGCCACTTGTCGAGAACGTGAGGCGCCGACGTGGCCATGCAGAATTGCAGGTCCATCGCGGCCATGGCATGAAAACCGCTGCGCGCCAAAGCGCGCGTCACTCCCTTGTTGCGTGCGGGATCATCGGTCACAAACGCCGATTTCATCTCGAGGATGCCGAAGGGTGCCCGGTCGTCGATCATCTTGCGCACCGCGGCCAGGCCCGGTTGCCCCTCCCACTCCACGACTGCATGCGAATCATCGGCGCCGGTCAGCGGGCCTTTGGCGCGGACGCCGCCGATCACCCGTCCCGTCGTGTCGAGTGCTGCCCAGAACACCGCGGTGTCATGGCCACTGCTGATCTCGTCGACGTCGAGTGCGGCCTCGACCCCGTGCTTGCGGTAACTGTGCTCCGCGCCGCGGAGGTACTCCAGCCACAGGTCGGGGTCCAGGTGTGGTTGTGACATCACCAGAGTGCATTCGGCGTCGCCGTCCCACCAACTGTGGTTACTCGCGAGTTCGAAATGATCGGTGTCGGCGGAAATCAGAGAAGTAATTGACATGGCTTTCCTATCGGTGGGGGTTGGTGAAACAGATAAAACGTGCGCACCGGCTGTCGACAAACTGATCCGACAGCTGGGTTATAAGTGCGAGATCAAGTATGTGGCCGCCGGTCACTCCATTTCTAGCTAGCCGCCGATTATTTTCTCCTTTTCGATTTTCGGATACAAAACTCCACCACAAGGCTTACCCCAGAGGCGTCAATGGCAAGGAGAATTTGGTGGAATCCGACCGGTCGTGGCTGTGACAATTCAGATCTGGCGAACTTCAGCAACGGTGCAAACTGTCATTCGGCGATGCCTGTCCGATTCGTGCCGGCCATTCGCTAACTTCTCGGACCTGCGGTCGAATCGACCTCGGTGTCGCACGGCGATGTTACGGACCAATGACCGCGGGTTGGCGGGGGAGTGAAGCAGTGCCGTAAGGGGCCTTCGCTGCGCCGGCGATGTGCAACCCAGGCGGCGTCATTTTCGGCGCCACTGTCCGGTGGTCGGGACCGCCGCCCGCGCTGCGGACCACCGCACAGGTTGTGGCACTGTGAGGCCTGCAATTGACATGCCGAACATCCAACGGCGGCCGTCGTCGTCAGCCGGGTCAAAGGAGACGCCAGTGAAGAAGTTCAACGATCTCGCCGAATTCGTCGCGGCGGAAGGCACCCAACTGGGGCCGACCGAGTGGCTGGAGATCACCCAGGACCGGGTCAACTTGTTCGCCGATGCCACCGAGGATCACCAGTGGATCCACGTGGATCCCGAGCGGGCGGCCAACGGCCCTTTCGGCGGGACCATCGCGCACGGGTTGCTGACGCTGTCGTTGTTGCCGTACTTCACCCACCAGCTCTACACGGTCGACAACGTCGCGATGGCCATCAACTACGGCTACAACAAGGTCCGGTTCATCACGCCGGTGCGGGTCGGTGCCAAGTTGCGGGCCCGCGCCGAGATCACCGCGGTGGCGCAGCTCGACAACGCGGTGCAGGCGACCGTCAGCACGACCGTCGAGATCCAGGACTCCGACAAACCCGCCGCGGTGGCCGAATCGATCGTGCGCTTCATCGGCTGACTCCGCCACGCCGCGGCGGTCGCCGTGATAGACATTCGTCAGATAAATCTGACGTATGTCAAAAACACGGTTTGCCAGGTGGCGTGAGGAGCGAGGTGGAGCAGGCACACCCCAGGGTCGCGGTGATCGGTGCAGGTATCAGTGGGCTGACCGCGGGCAAAATGCTCAAGGATTACGGCGTCAGCTACACCACCTTCGAGACCAGTGACCGCATCGGCGGCAACTGGGCGTTCGGCAACCCGAACGGCCACAGCAGCGCCTACCGGTCGCTGCACATCGACACCTCGAAGGACCGACTGTCCTTCAAGGACTTCCCGATGCCCGAGCACTACCCGTCGTTCCCGCACCACTCGCAGGTGAAGGCCTACCTCGACGAGTACGCCGAGGTGTTCGGGTTGCTCGAGCACATCGAGTTCGGCAACGGCGTGGTGCATGCCGCCAAAGACGGGTCCGGCGGCTGGCGGATCCTCGATCAGGCAGGCGCTCAGCGGCACTTCGATCTGCTGGTGGTCGCCAACGGCCACCACTGGGATCCGCGGCTGCCGCAGTTCCCCGGTTCCTTCGCCGGCGAGTCCATCCACTCCCACTCCTATATCGATCCGTCCACGCCGCTGGATCTGAGCGGCAAGCGCATCCTCGTGGTGGGGATCGGCAACAGCGCCGCCGACATCACCGTCGAACTGTCCTCGAAGGCGCTGCGCAATGACGTGACCCTCTCGACGCGGTCGTCGGCGTGGATCGTGCCCAAGTACATCGCGGGCCGCCCGGGGGACACCTTCTGGCGCACCTCGCCCTATCTGCCGCTGTCGTGGCAGCGCAAGGCGGTGCAACTGGTGGCGCCGATGCTGGGTACCGATCCGACGATGTACGGCCTGCCCCCGGCAGACCACAAGCTGTTCGAGGCGCACCCGACCCAGTCCGTGGAGCTGCCGCTGCGGCTGGGTTCCGGCGATGTCACACCCAAGCCGAACGTGGCGCGCCTCGACGGGCACACGGTCCATTTCGTCGACGGCACCAGTGCCGACTTCGACGTCATCATCTACGCCACCGGGTACAACATCACCTTCCCGTTCTTCGACCCCGAGTTCATCAGTGCCCCCGACAACTCCATCCGGCTCTACAAGCGGATGTTCAAGCCGGGTGTCGACGATCTCGTGTTCATCGGGTTCGCCCAGTCGGTGCCCACCCTGTTCCCGTTCGTCGAGTGCCAGTCACGACTGCTGGCCGCGTACGCCGTCGGACGTTATGCCTTGCCGTCGGCCGACGAGATGGAGCGGACCATCGACGCCGACCAGCAGCTGCACGCCGGCCACTGCACGGACCGGCCGCGCCACACCCAGCAGGTCGACTACTTCGTCTACGAACATGACCTGCTCAAACGGGAGATCCCGGCGGGGCGCAAGCGCGCGGAGCGGGTGGCGGCGGTGGCGCGGTGACCCGGTCGGAGATTAGCTTCCGTAGCGGTCAAGATGCCTGCAGCGGATGGCATTCACATCCGGTGGTGCGCTTCGGCCGGTGGTCGTGATGGCGCACGGGTTCGGCGGTACGAAGGATTCCGGTCTTGAGCCGTTCGCGCAGCGGTTCGCCGCTGCGGGCATCGACGTCCTCGCATTCGACTACCGCGGCTTCGGTGCCTCCGGTGGTGTTCCGCGGCAATCACTTTCGGTGCGCAGGCAGATCGACGACTACAACGCGGCGGTCGAGGCCGCCAAAACCCTCGACGGCGTGGATCCGGGCCGTGTCGGGCTGTGGGGGGCGTCGTTCTCCGGCGGACACGTGCTGCGGGTGGCCGCCGAACGTGACGACATCGGCGCGGTGATCTCGTTGACGCCCCTGACGAGCGGCCTGGCCGTCAGCCGCGCCGCCGCGACATCACGCGACATGGTGACATCCTTGCGCTGGACCCTCACCGGGGTCAGGAGCCGGTTCGCCGTGCGGCGAGGTGGCCGGCCGACGATGATGCCGTTGGTCGCACCGGTGGGGGAGCCCGGCGCACTCGCTCTCGACGGGGCATACGAGAGTTACACCGCGCTGGCGGGCCCGACCTGGCGTAACGAGATCGACAGCTCGGTCGGCCTGGAGGTTGTCGGCGTGCGCACCAACGCGGCGGCCAAGAAAATGCGCTGCCCGCTGCTGGTGCAGATCGCCGATTTCGATCAGTACGTGCCTGCGGCTGCGGTCGCTGCCACGGCCGCGCACGGCAGAGCGCAGGTGCACCACTACCCGTGCGATCACTTCGACGTGTGGCCGGGCCACGACTGGTTCGACAAGACCGTCTCCGACCAGGTGGCGTTCCTGACCCGAACTTTCTCAGTAGTGCGTGGAACCCTGATCGACTGAGATCGCGCTCGCCGTCACGAATTTCGACTCGTCGCTGGCCAGCCAGCATACCGCGTCGGCGATGTCCTCCGGCTCGACCGCCCAGGTCGGCAGGAACGGCGTCATCATGTTCGAGAGCTGGGGGTTCGTCTCCATCGCCTTGCCCAGCGCGGTGACCATGTCGCCGGTCCCCATGTCCGTCAGCACCGGACCCGGGTGCACGCTGTTGACCCGGATAGAGTGCTTGCCCAGCTCGGCGGCGAACGCGCGGGCCATCCCGGTGACCACGTGCTTGCTGGCGGTGTAGTGAATCATGAACGGCTGCAACTTGATTCCCGCCGCCGAGCTGATCAGGATGATCGACCCGCCGCGGCCGCCGTCGATGATCTTGTGCGCACCCGCCATCACGGTGTTCCACGTGCCGGTCACGTTGACGTCCATGACGTCGCGGAAGTCGTCGGCGCCGATGTCGTCCCATGCCTGCGGCGCGGTGATTCCGGCATTGGCGACGATCACGTCCAGCCTGCCGAGTTCGGCGACACCCTTCTCCACGGTGGCCCGAAGTGCTTCGCCGTCGCGGGTGTCCACCTTCGAGGCGAGGATGCGGCGGCCCGTCGCCTCGACCAGCTTCACCGTCTCCGCGAGATCGTCGGGGGTCGCGTGATCGTAGGGGACGCAGGGTGGAAGTGGGCCGGCGATGTCGACGGCGATGATGTCGGCGCCCTCGTTGGCCATGCGCACGGCGTGCGCCCGACCCTGTCCGCGCGCCGCTCCGGTGATGAACGCGACGCGTCCCTCCAGCCTGCTCATCTCGCCTTGGCTCCCTTCACCAGTCCGCCCCCGATGATCAGCCGCTGAATCTCGCTGGTGCCCTCGTAAAGTCGGAGCAGTCGCACGTCGCGGTAGATCCGCTCGACGGGCACCTCACGCATGTAGCCGCTGCCGCCGTGGATCTGGACCGCGAGATCGGCGACCTTGCCTGCCATTTCGGTGCAGAACAGTTTCGCGGCCGACGGGGCGATTCGGCGGTCCTCGCCGGTGACCCACTGCCGGGCGGTCTCGCGCACCAACGCGCGGCCTGCCATCACCCCGGTCTGCTGATCGGCGAGCATCGCCTGGACCAACTGGAAGTCGCCGATCGCGGTGCCGCCCTGGGTGGCGGTGGCAGCGTAGGTGACCGACTCGTCGAGCGCGCGCTGTGCCGCCCCGACCGCCAGCGCGGCGATGTGCACCCGGCCGCGTGCCAACGACGTCATCGCCGCGCGGTATCCGATGTCTTCGCTACCGCCGACCAGGGCGGCGTCGGGTACCCGCACGTCGGTGAAGTTGACGTCCGCGGTCCAGGCACCTTCCTGGCCCATCTTCTTGTCCTTGGCCCCGACCTCCACGCCCGGTGTGTCGGCGGGGACGAGGAAGACCGCGATTCCGGCGCCCTTGTCGTCGGCCGGCCTGCTCCTGGCGAATGTCACGAACAGGTTCGCGTTGGGAGCGTTGGTGATGAATCGCTTCTGGCCGTTGATGATCCACCCCGAAGAAGACCCGTCGCCGTCCCGAACCGCTTTGGTGCGCAGGCCCGACGGGTTCGAACCCGCGCCCGGCTCGGTGAGGGCGAACGAGGCGACCACCTCGCCCGACGCGATCCGCTCCAGCCAGGTGGATTTCTGCTCGTCGGTGCCGTAGCCGACCAGTACCTGGCCGGCGATGCCGTTGTTCGTGCCGAACATCGAGCGCAGCGCCAGCGAGGTGTAGCCGAGCTCCATGGCGAGCTCCACGTCCTGGGTGAGGTCGAGGCCGAGCCCGCCCCATTCCTGGGGGATGGCGTAGCCGAACAGGCCCATGGACTTGGCCTGCTCGCGCAGCTCGTCGGGCACCCGGTCGGTGGTGAGGATCTCCTGCTCGCGCGGCACGACCGCGGTGCGGACGAATTGGCGTGTCTGCGCCAGGATCTGCCGGAAATCTTCGTCGCCGACTTCGGCTGTGGACATCGTCGGTGCTCCTCGGGGAAGTTGCGTGGAGGGGGAGTCGAAGGGGGAGGCGATCGGCCAATATCGTATATGAAATACGATCAGTCCCGAATGGTCGGGTTGGTTACGGGCGTGAGGATGGGTGAACAAGTGTCGTTGCTAACAGGTCAGACCGCGGTGATCACCGGAGGAGCCCAGGGGCTCGGCTTCGCCATCGCGCAACGGTTCGTCGAGGAAGGCGCTCGGGTGGTGCTCGGCGACGTGAACCTCGACGCCACCGTCGCCGCCGCGGAGAAACTCGGCGGCGAGGACGTCGCCCGCGCCGTCCGCTGCGACGTCACCGATTCGGCGGAGGTCGACGCGCTGATCGCGGCCGCGGTGGACGGATTCGGATCCCTGGACATCATGGTCAACAACGCGGGCATCACGCGGGACGCGACGATGCGCAAGATGACCGAGGAGCAGTTCGATCAGGTGATCGCCGTGCACCTGAAAGGAACCTGGAACGGTCTGCGCGCCGCCGCCGCGGTGATGAGAGAGCAGAAGCGCGGCGCGATCGTGAACATGTCGTCGATCTCCGGCAAGGTCGGCATGGTCGGGCAGACCAACTACTCCGCGGCCAAGGCCGGCATCGTCGGGATGACCAAGGCCGCCTCCAAGGAGCTCGCCTATCTCGGGGTGCGCGTCAACGCCATCCAGCCCGGGCTCATCCGGTCGGCGATGACAGAGGCCATGCCGCAACGTATCTGGGATTCGAAGGTGGCGGAGGTCCCGATGGGCCGGGCCGGGGAACCCGAAGAGGTCGCCAACGTCGCGCTGTTCCTGGCGTCTGACCTGTCGTCGTACATGACCGGCACGGTCCTCGAGGTCACGGGTGGACGGCATCTGTGATGCGGGATGCCGTCGTCTGTGAGCCCGTGCGCACGCCGATCGGCCGCTACAACGGGATGTTCAAGTCGCTGACCGCCGTCGAACTCGGGGTGGCGGCGCTGCAGGGCCTGCTCGCCCGAACCGGCGTCGCGCCGGGCGCCGTCGAGGACGTCGTCGTGGGCCACTGCTACCCGAGCATGGAGGCACCGGCGATCGGGCGGGTGATCGCGCTCGACGCGGGCCTGCCGGTGACCGTGCCGGGCATGCAGATCGACCGCCGCTGCGGCTCCGGTCTGCAGGCGGTCATCCAGGCGGCGATGCAAGTGGCAAGCGGCAACAACGATCTCGTCGTCGCCGGCGGTGCCGAGTCGATGAGCAACGTGGTGTTCCACTCCACCGACATGCGGTGGGGCGGGGCCAGGACCGGCATCACCGTGCACGACGCGCTGGCCCGCGGGCGCACCACCGCAGGCGGTAAGAACTACCCGGTGCCGGGCGGCATGCTGGAGACCGCCGAGAACCTGCGCCGCGACTACGGGATCTCGCGCCAGGAGCAGGACGAGCTCGCCGTGCTGTCGCACCGTCGGGCGGTCACGGCGCAGAAGGACGGACTGCTCGCGGAGACGATCATTCCCGTGACCGTCACGAGCCGATCGGGTGACCAGGTGATCGACACCGACGAACACCCCCGCGCCGACACCTCGCTGGAATCCCTGGCCAAGCTCAAACCTGTTCTCGGCAAGTCGGATCCGGATGCCACCGTGACGGCCGGTAACTCCAGCGGCCAGAACGACGCCGCCTCGATGTGCCTGGTGACCACCCCGCAGAAGGCCGCAGAGCTGGGCCTGCGCCCGCTGGTGCGACTGGTGTCGTGGGGCGTGGCCGGGGTTGCCCCCAACGTCATGGGCATCGGCCCGGTTCCGGCGACCGAGGTGGCGCTGGGAAATGCCGGACTGCAGCTGTCCGATATGGACCTGATCGAGCTCAACGAGGCGTTCGCCGCGCAGGCGCTGGCCTGTATGCGGGAGTGGAAGTTCACGCAGGCGGACCTGGAGCGAACCAACGTGCACGGGTCGGGAATCTCGCTCGGGCATCCGGTCGGCGCCACCGGCGGGCGGATGCTCGCCACGCTGGCGCGGGAGCTGAACCGCCGTGACGGCCGTTTCGGCCTGGAGACGATGTGCATCGGCGGCGGGCAGGGACTGGCCGCGGTCTTCGAAAGGGTGACGCCGTGACATACAGCGAGAAGCGAAGCGGGATCGCGCATGACTAAGCTTGCGCAGACGTTGGGGCTCACCGAGTTCCAGGCCGAGATCGTCTCGACGGTGCGGCAATTCGTCGACAAGGAGGTCATCCCCACGGCGCAGGAGCTCGAGCACTCCGACACCTACCCGCAGGCGATCGTCGACGCCATGAAGGAGATGGGTCTGTTCGGGCTGATGATCCCGGAGGAGTACGGCGGGCTGGGGGAGTCGCTGCTCACCTACGCGCTGTGCGTCGAGGAACTCGCGCGCGGCTGGATGAGCGTGTCCGGCGTGATCAACACCCACTTCATCGTGGCCTACATGATCCGTCAGCACGGCACCGACGCGCAGAAGCGCCACTACCTGACGCGGATGGCCACCGGAGAAACCCGCGGCGCCTTCTCGATGTCGGAACCGGAGCTGGGCTCCGACGTGGCGGCCATCCGGACCAGGGCCCGCGACAACGGCGACGGCACCTACACCATCGACGGACAGAAGATGTGGCTGACCAACGGGGGCAGCTCAACCCTGGTGGCCGCACTGGTCCGCACCGACGAGGGCGCCGACAAGCCGCACCGCAACCTCACCGCGTTCCTGATCGAAAAGCCCACGGGTTTCGGTGAAGTCGCCCCCGGACTGACCATCCCGGGCAAGCTCGACAAGCTCGGCTACAAGGGCATCGACACCACCGAGCTGATCTTCGACGGATACCGGGCCGGCGCCACCGACATCCTCGGTGAGGCGCCAGGGCAGGGCTTCTTCCAGATGATGGACGGCGTCGAGGTCGGTCGCGTCAACGTCTCCGCCCGCGCGTGCGGTGTCGGCATCCGGGCGTTCGAGCTGGCGGTGCGGTACGCCCAGCAGCGCAGCACCTTCGGCAAACCGATCGCCGAACACCAGGCCATCGCGTTCCAATTGGCGGAGATGGCGACCAAAGTCGAGGCTGCCCACCTGATGATGGTCAATGCGGCGCGGCTCAAGGACTCCGGGGAGCGCAACGACGTCGCCGCGGGCATGGCCAAGTACTTCGCCAGTGAGGTGTGCGCCGAGGTGACCCAGCAGAGCTTCCGCATCCACGGCGGCTACGGCTACTCGAAGGAGTACGAGATCGAGCGGCTGATGCGTGACGCACCGTTCCTGCTGATCGGCGAGGGCACCAGCGAGATCCAGAAGAACATCATCAGCAAGCGGTTGCTGGCGGACTACCGGGTCTGACGGCGGTGAGCATTCCCGAATTCGCGGCCAGGCCGCAGCTCGCCGAGGATGTGGCGCGCTTCGTGCGGCGGCGCATCTTCGAGGGCACCTACCCCGCCGGGCAGTACATCCGGCTGGAACAGCTGGCCGACGAACTCGGCATCAGTGTCACCCCGGTGCGGGAGGCGCTGTTCGGGCTGCGCGCCGAAGGGTTGCTGACCCAGCAGCCGCGCCGGGGTTTCGTGGTGCTGCCCATCACCCGCCGTGACATCGCCGACGTCGCCGACGTGCAGGCCCACATCGGCGGCGTGCTGGCCAGCCGGGCCGCCGAGCGCATCACCGATGAGCAGCTGCAGGCGCTCGACCACGTCCAGGATCAGCTGGAAGTCGCCTACCACGCCGACGACCACGAGGGCGCGGTGCGGCTGAACCACGAGTTCCACCGTGGCGTCAACGTCGCGGCAGGCTCGCCCAAGCTCGGCCTGTTGATGGGGCAGATCACGAGATTCGCGCTGGAGTCGGTGTATCCGACCGTCGAAGGGTGGCCCGCGCACTCCATGCGCGACCATCGTGAACTTCTCGCGGCGCTCAAGGCACGCGACAGCGAGGCGGCGCGGGCGGCGATGTCGGAGCATCTCTGCGCCGCGTCGGGTCCGCTGATCGAACACCTCACCCGGCGGGGCGTCATCCAATGATTGGCGAACAGACACAAACTCGCAGGGTTACGCGCTGAACTGTGCGAGTTTGTGTCTGCTCGCCGGAAGGAAGGTCGACGATGGGTGTCCTCGACGGTGTGCGGGTACTGGACTACGGCCGCTTCATCGCCGCGCCCTGGTGCGCGGCACTGCTCGCCGACATGGGCGCCGACGTGATCCGGGTGGAGAAACGGGAGGGCGGCGAGGACCGCTGGGTGCAGTCGGTCGCCGAAGGCGGCGAAGGCGGCACGTTCCTTCAGTGCAACCGCAACAAGCGCTCGCTGACGCTGGACTCGACCACCGACGAGGGCAAGGAGATCACCCGGAAACTGGTGGCCGGAGCCGACATCGTGGTCGCCAACATGCCCGCGGCCGGGATGCGGTCCAGCGGATTGGATTACGAGACACTGCGGGCGGTCAAGCCCGACATCATCCTCGCGAGTGCGACCGCGTACGGCGAGGGCGGCCCCTACAGCGACCGCATCGGATTCGACGGCGCGGGACAGGTGATGTCGGGTGCGGTGTATCGGCAGGGGCTGCCGGACCAACCGATCCGGACCGTGGTGCCCTACGCGGACTTCGGCACCGCGCTGACCCTGACCATCGGCGTGATGATGGCGCTGTTCCACCGTGACCGCACCGGGCAGGGGCAACACGTGGAGGGTGCGCTGCTGCCCACCGCGCTGATGCTGTCGAACGCGTTCCTCATCGAACGCGAGCTGCTCGGCACCGACAAACCGCGCATGGGCAACCGGGGAACCTCGGTGGCGCCCTGCGACCTGTACCGCACCCGCGACGGCGGCTGGGTGCTGCTGCAGGTCGCCGGTCCGCCGATGTTCAAGCGCTGGTGCCGGCTGGTCGGCAGGCCCGAACTGTTCGACGATCCGCGTTTCGCAAACGACGATCTGCGCTGGCAGCACGGCGACGAGCTCAACGACATCATGGCGCAGTGGTGCGCCGACAAGACCAAGGCCGAGGTCCTCGAACGCCTGGAGGCGGCGAAACTGCCCGCGGCTCCGATGCATTCGACACAAGAGGTGCTCGACGACCCGCACGTGCAGGCGATGGGGTTCCTGCAGCGGGTGCCGTTCCCCGGTGCCCCCCGCGACGTCCCGATCATCGAGACCCCGTTCCGGATGTCCGCCACCCCGGGCCAGATCCGCAGACGCGCACCGCAGCTCGGTGAACACACCGACGAGATCCTCGGTGAGATCGGTTACACGGGCGACCAGGTCGCGCGGCTGCGCGACCGGAAGGTGATCTGAGCCGCTCAGGACTGTTCGAGAAGAGCGCGAAGCCGTGCCATGTCGACCTTGCCGGTGGCGCCCCGGGGCACGCCGTCCTGGCTGTCGAGCAGCAGCCACACGGTCGGCACCTTGAAGCTGCTGAGGACCTCGCGGGCCGCGGAGCGGAGCCTTTCGGCGGTGGCGGGTGCGTCGCACACCACCGCCGCGCCGACGCGATCCCCCTCGGGCCCGGCGACATTGGTGACGAACGCGGCGCTGACCCCGTCCAGGCTGCGCAGCGCCTGCTCGACCTCCGACGGATAGACGGTGGCGCCGCGGACCTTGAACATGTCGTCGCAACGGCCGTGGTAATACAAGAATCCGTCCGCATCGAGGTGGCCGAGATCTCCTGTCGCGTACCAGCCGTCGGAGGTGAACACCTCATCCCGACTGCGGCGGCAGATGCCGCGCATCACGTGGCGTCCGCGGATCTGGATCATCCCGATCGCGCCGGTCGGCGCCGGTTCACCGGTGTCGGCGCCGACGATGCGTACCTGCATGCCGTCGAACGGCTTACCGCAACTTCCCCAGGCGGTCTCGGGCATGTCGGTGTCGGCCGGGTATCCGCAGTACGGCCCGAACGACTCGGTCATCCCGAACAACCGGGCCCGGGCGCCCGGCCGGGACCGCAACCGCGGCGGCAGCAGCGCGTCGAGGCTGCCCGCCCGCAGCTCCGTCAGCTCGACACCCGAGGCTGGCAGGTGCCGAGCCAGTGCCTCGGCCTGATCAGGCCAGCCGCGGAACAGGGTGACCCGCTCGTCTGCCAGCAGACGCAGTGTCGAATCAGGTTGGGGGACAGGCTCGGTGACCAGAGTCGCCCCCGCGGTCAGCGCCGACAACAGCCCGCCACCGAGCCCACCGATCCAGAAGAACGGCATCGGGAGGTACAGCCGGGTGTCGGCATCGACACAGCGCGCCGCCAGGCCGGACCGCACCGCGCCGATCGCGTTGCCGTGCGAATGACGGACCCCCTTCGGTGCGCCGCTGCTTCCGGAGGTGAACACGACGGTCAACGGATCAGCCGGCCGCACACCTCGGGACATCGCCTCGGCGACCTCCGCCGCCGCCGGATGGCCGCGCAGTGCGAACACCTGTTCAGGCGTCCGTACACTCCGCAGTGCGGGCGTCGTCGCATCCAGGTCATAGCGGTGTCCCCGGAACTCCTCGACGGCGATCAGATGTTGCACAGACGCGGTCTGCAGCTGTGCCGACAGCTCCCGGGCGGTGAGCAGCGTGCTCAGCGGAACCACCACGGCCCCGATACGCATCAGAGCCAACGCGATCCGCGCCCACGCCACACCGTTGGGCATCAGGAGCCCGACCCGCATCCCCTTGCCGATGCCGGAGGCGACGAACGCGGCGCCGAGTTCCCCTGTCGACCGGTTCAATTCGGCGTAGGAGATCCGTTCGGCCGGGTCGACGACGGCGTCCCTGGCGCCGTGTGCGGCGGCCTGATCCCGCAACAGCGAGTCGATGGTGTCGGTCATCGAAGAGCCCCGAAGAGTCTCCGCAGCGCCGAGAGGTCGACCTTTCCGCTGGACAACATCGGAATGTCGGCGTGCCTGACGGTGGCCACTCGGCGGGGGATCTTGTACGCCGACAGGTGGGAGCGCAGGGTCTCCTGGAGACCGGTTACGTCGACCTCGGTGTCCGACGCGATCACCGCGGCGACAAGCTGACCACGATCGGCGTCGGGCAGGCCGACGACGTGGACCACGACGTCGGGATCCGGGATCACGGCGATGATCGCCTTCTCCACCTCGCCGGGTGCCACGTTGGCTCCCGCAGTCTTGATCATCGTGCCGGTGCGGCCGATGAAGTAGAAGACACCGTCCCCGTCGCGGCGCACCAGGTCTCCTGTGTCGAACCAGCCGTCGCCGTCGAAGCAGTCCTCGCGGGCACGCCCGTAATAGCCCTGCATCAGGAACGGGCCGCGCAACAGAAGCACCCCGGGGGTGTTCACCGCGACGTCGCAGCCGGTGTCGGGGTCGACGACACGCGCCTGGAACCCCGGTGCCAGAAACCCGAACGAGCCGCGGCGGGACTCCGGTTGATCTGAGTCGTCGCCGCTGAGCAGCACCACACTTCCGGTCTCGGTCATCCCGAGCATGTTGTGCCGTAGCTCGGCGTCTGCCGGCCGCGCGCCGGCGGCCATGATGGGGTAGAGGTTGCCGCGCCGCATTGACGACAGGTCGCGTCGCGCGAAGCTGGGATGACGCGGCAGATGCGCGATGCCGGCGATGAATCCGTTCGTGACGGTGGGTTTCTCGGCCTCGAGCAGGTCGAGCGTGTCGGCCGCGTCGGTGGCGTTGGAGCAGATCAGGGTGGCGCCGGCCACCAGGGTGGCGAGCAGGCCGAACGCGAAGCCACCGATCCAGAAGAACGGCGAATTGCAGAAGAGGCGGTCGTCGGCGGTCAGTCGGCGGATCTCGTTGAGACTGCGCTGGTGTGCCAGCAGTGCCGCATGGGTGTGCACGACGCCCTTGGGGGCGCTGGTCGACCCCGACGTGTAGATGACCGCCAGCGGGTCGCAGCCGTCGACGTCGTCCTCCATGGCGCGGAGCAACGCGTCGTCGACGCGACCCCGCGCGTCACCGTCCTGGTCGTCGAACAGCACGTGCCGCAGTACCGGCGCGGCGGTGCTGAAGACGGGGCCGTGCGTGGGCCGCGCACCGACGGCGTCGGTCAGCGTCTGCACGTAGTCGTGGGACCGGAAGCTGCGGGCGGCCAGCAGCACCGAGACGTCGCTGTCGACCAGTTGCCGACGTACCTCGGGGGCGGTGCCGAACGTCGAGAACGGAACCACGACGGCACCGATGCGCGTCGCGGCCAGCATGGCGACGACGAACTCGGCGCTGTTGGGATACAGCAGGCCGACGTGCGTGCCTTTTCCGGCGCCGAGTGCGACGAGCCGCTGTGCCAGCACCGCCGACCGCTCATCGGCCTCGCCGTAGCTCAGCCGGGTGCGGTCGCAGACCAGCAGCGGCTTGTCGGCCCACAACCGCTGCCGGCGCAGCACGTCGGCGACGGTGGCCGGGTCGGGGGTCACGACTGCGCGAAATGGGAGCGGACGGCGGTCAGGTCGGGTTTCCCCGACGCGGTGCGCGGAATCGCGTCGGTGATCACCAACTCGCCCGGAATCTCGTAGCGTGCCAGCCTCTTTTGCAGATAATTCAGCAGCTCGTCCGGTTCGGCGCTCATACCGGGACGCAGTTGCACCAGAGCGACCGGGGTTTCGCCGAGACGTGGATCGGGCCGGCCGACCACCGAAGCCCCGGCCACCGCGGGATGGCTTTCGAGTGCGTTCTTGACGTCGTCGGGCATCACCTTGAACCCGCCCCGGATGATCGCCTGGTCGGCGCGTCCCAGGATCCACACAAAGCCGTCTTCGTCGATGCGGGCCAGATCGGTGGTCTGCATCCACCCGCTTCGGCCCGCCAGTTGTGCCGGGATGACTTCCAGGAGACCCTGCTGCCCGGGCGGTACCGGTTCGCCGTTGTCGTCGACGACGCGCAGCTGTGCGCCCGGGTTGGCACGGCCGACGCTGCCGCGCTTGTGCTGCCAGAACCTCTGATGGTCCTTTAAGGTCCAGCCCGCCACGCCTCCGCCGAATTCCGTTGCCGCGTAAGAGGTCAGCACCGGGATGCCGAACTTCTCGGTGAACGCGTCGGCGTCATCGGCCGACAGCGGGGCTGTCCCGGAGGTCACGACACGGATGCCGTCGAGGTCCTCGCGGGTCAGGTCGGAGTGCAGCACCATCCGCAGCGCGGCGGGCACCAGCGACACCGCGCGGGGGCGGTGCTCGCGCACGGCGTCGGCCCACTGCTTCAATTCGAACTTCGGCAACAACACGAACGGCCGCGCCTCGGCCACACACAGCAGCACCCGGAACACCCCGCCGACGTGCACCAGCGGCGAGTTCACGATCGCGACGCCGCGCCGCAGGTCGGTCGGGGCCGCGTCGTGGTCCGAATCGGGACCCATCACGCTGCGCGCCAGCATGTCGTAGGTGAGATCGACCCGTTTCGGCGGGCCGGTGGTGCCGCTGGTCAGCATCCACACCGCCACGCCCGGACGGCCCGCGTCGTCAGAAGTGTTGCCGCGGTGCACTGTCGGCGGCTCGTCGAATCCGTCGACGGCCAGCGTCGTTGCCGTTGTGTCCGGTGCCAGCGCCGCGAGGTCCTCGGAGGACCCGATGATGATCGGCAGATTCAGCGCCTCGATGTCGGACCGGGTGCGGTCGTCCCCGCGGGAGGGATTGATGACGACGACGGTGCCGCCGCCGCGGAGCACACCGAGCAGTGCGGCGACGTGTACCGGCCGGTTGCGCAGCATGATCCCGGCGCGCGCGGTACCGACGAGGTCACCGATACGGTGCGCCAACGTCCCGATCTGCTCCCAGGTGATCCAGTCGCCGCCGAACTGGATCGCCCGGCCCGGCGGATCCAAGGCCAGTACGTCGTCGATCCGTTGCGAAAGGCGATGCACCATCAACGGATCCGGGGCGGGGTCTTCGGGACGGGGCGCTCGGCCAGCTCGGCCTTGGCGATCGGGTTGCCGAGCCGGGTGTAGATCAGACCTTGGTCCATGGCGGCACGATAGGGCTTGTCCAGCGATTCCCAGATGGCCTTCACCGTGCCCTGGGTGGCGGTGGGTGGTTTGGCGGCGATCGTCGTGGCGATCTCGTGCGCGCGGGCCCACAGGTCATTCTCGTCGACGACTTCGGTGACCAGACCGATGCGAAGCGCGGTCTCCGCGCCGACGCGCTCGTCGTTGCCCATCAACGCCATCCGCAGTGTGTCGCCGAGACCGATCCGGCGCATCAGGCCCACCGGCTCCAGTGCGCAGACCAGGCCCGCGCTGACGTGCGAGTCGAAGAACGTCGCACCCCGCGAGCAGATCACGATGTCGGCCTCGTTGACGAAGTACAACGCCCCGGCGGTGCACATGCCCTGCACGGCGCACACCACCGGCTTCCACATCTTCTGCCACTTCGGGCTCAGCAGCTCGCCGGGATCCTCGTGGTTCCAGACGATCTCGGGCTGCCCGTAACTGGCACGGACATCCAGCCCGGCGCTGAAGGCCCGCTCGCCCGCAGCACGCAACACCACCGCGTTGATGCCTTCGTCGGCCTTGATGATCCGCCAGACATCCTTCATCTCCTCGCACATCGCGCGGTTGAAGGAGTTCAGCGCGTCCGGCCGGTTCAAGGTGACCGTGGCGACGCGGACCTCGTGGTCGAGGTCGAGCAGGATCGTCTCGAACGTCATCGGGTCGCTCACCGGCACTGCCAGTCGGGGGCGCGCTTCTCGACGAAGGCCAACGGCCCCTCCTGGGCGTCCTCGGTGCGGACCACCCGTTCGCGGAAGGTCTCGGCGAGGATCTCACCTTCGAGCAGCGGCAGGTCGAGGGTCTTGTGGATGGCCAGCCGGGTGCCCCGAACCGCCAGCGGCGCATTGGAGTTGACGATGTCGGCGATCTCGTGGGCCCGCTCGAGAAGCTTGTCGTGCTCCACGACCTCGGTGATCATCCCCAGCTCGTAGGCGCGTTCGGCGCTCATGCGCTCATGCTTGCCCATCAACGCCATCCGCAGCGCCACCGAGCGCGGCAGGGCGCGTGCCAGCCGCACCATCTCGCGGGCGGCGACCAGACCGATGCTGACGTGCGGATCGAAGAAGGTGGCCTTGTCCGACGCGATCACGATGTCCCCGGTGGTGACCCAGTCGAGCCCGGCGCCGCAACAGATTCCGTTGATCGCGGCCAGTACCGGTTTGGCCATCCGTCGGAACGGGGGCGTACCCTCCTGCGGGGCTTCCCACTGGTCGTAGGTGGACAGGTAGGGCCGCTCGTAGATGACCTTGCCGTCCTCGGGAATCTCCTTGACGTCCGCGCCGGTGCAGAACGCCCGGCCGGTGCCGGTGACGATCATCAGCCAGATGTCGTCGTCGTTCTCGGCCTCGTCGTAGGCCGCCCGCAGTTCGTTGATCATGTGTGGGGACAGCGCGTTGAGCGCCTCGGGACGGTTCAGGGTGATGGTGGCCTTGTGCCCGTCGACCTCGTAGCCGATGGTGTCGTAGCTGTGGGAACTCACGTGCCTTCTTTCCTCATCTGCCTTCGAAATCGGGAGCTCGGCGGGCCCGGAACGCCGCCAGACCTTCCTTGAAATCTGCTGTCCTGCAGGCCAGTTCCAGGCTCGCCAGCTCGTGAGCCATGGACTGGGGCAGGGTTGCGTGCATGCCGTAGTTGATCGCCTGCTTGGCCAGACCGATCGCCACCGTCGGCCCCGATGCCAGCCGGGTGACCAACTCCTCGGCTGCCGCGTCGATCTCGTCGGCAGGCACCGCCTGGTGGATCAGACCCCAGTCGGCGGCGTCGGCGCCGGTCACTTTCTCGCCGAGCAGGAGCATGCGTTTGGCGCGGGTCACCCCGGCGAGACGGGGGAGCAGCCAGGTCGAGCCGGAATCCGGGCTGAAGCCCCGGTCGATGAACGGTTCCCAGAGATTCGCCTCGGGGGTGGCGAGGGTGAAGTCCGCGGCGAGGGCGAGGTTGGCGCCGAGGCCCACCGCCCAACCGCGCACGGTGCAGACGACGGGAAGTTGGATCGTGGCGACAAGCTCGACGACCCGGTTGGCCGCGTGAGGGATGCGCCGGACGAGGTTGCCGGGCCGGGGTTTGCGGTCGCTGCTGTTGGTGGTGACCCAGTCCGCGCCGGAGCAGAAGTCGTCCCCGGCGCCGGTCAGGTGGATCGCGCGGACCGAGTCGTCCGAGGCGGCACTTGTCAGGGTGCCGACCAGATCGTCGATCATCGCGTGGCTGAGAGAGTTTCGTCGGGTGGGGCGGTCGAGGGTGATCCGCAGGACCGCGTCGTCCCTGACGACGCGCACCGCGCCGGCGTCGTCGCGCACCAGGCACCGTCCTTTCGGGCACTGAACGAAAAGCTATACAGATAGCCATACAGTTGGTACTACTATTACTATCCTGTACAACTTAGCAAGGAAAGGCCGTCGAGGGAACAGTGCCGGCACAGCGAATTCGTCAGCCGCGGGTCGCAGAACTCGTGGCATCCCGGCTGCGCGACGACATCCTGACCGGGCGCCTCAAGGAGGGGGATGTACTGCCCTCGCAGGAAGCCCTTTTCGCCGAGTTCGGGGTCAGCCCACCCGCCGTGCGGGAGGCTGTCCACATCCTCGAGTCCGACGGTCTGATCTCGGTGCGGCGCGGGAACATCGGCGGAGCGGTCGTGCACCTGCCGTCGGCCGAACGCACCGCGCAGATGATCAGCATGGTGCTACAGACCCGGTCGGCCACCCCGGCCGATGTCAGCGAGGCGCTGCTGCATCTGGAGCCGATCTGTGCCGGGATGTGCGCCTCGCGCGGGGATCGGATGACAGAGGTGGTGCCGCACCTGCAGGCGGCGATCGATGTGCAGGTCGAGCAGTTCGACCGCACGTCGCGCTATGTGTCCAACGCGCGGCGGTTCCACGAGGCGATCGTGTCCCGGTGCGGCAACGAGCCGATGATCCTGCTGATCGGGTCCCTCGAGCTCATCTGGTCGGCGCACGAGTCCTCGGTGTGGAGCGACGAGTGTCACCCCGAGGACCCGATGCGGCCGAAGACGATGCGGGCCGCATTGCGCGATCATCACCGGATCGTCGAGGCGATCATCGACGGGAATTCCTCACGGGCAGTGCGATTGGCGCAGGACCACCTCGCCGCCGCACGCCACAACACCTTGGCCGCCGGTTCGGACAGAACCATCGAGGCGAAGCTGATCGCCAACCACGACCGTTGAAACGTCCAGTAAACGACAGGAATTCACCATGACGACCGCCGAGGACAACCGCGTACTTTTCGAGGTCGACCGCGACAAGCACATCGCGACGATCACGCTGAACAACCCCAAGCAACGCAACTCCTACGACGCCTCGATGCGGAATCTGCTCGCGCGCTACCTCGACGAGGTGGCCGAGGACGACGACATCACCGTGGTGCTTTTGCGCGGGGCGGACGGCGTGTTCAGCACCGGTGCGGACATGAACAACGCGTACGGCTGGTATGGACCCGACAAGCAGGACAAGCCGGCCAAGAACCGGCCAAGTCAGCGTCGGCGCCTGACCGTGGATCGCAAGTCGTTCGGCTTCTATCACAACCTGATGGGTTTCCCGAAGGTCACCGTGGGGGAGATCAGCGGCTATGCGCTCGGCGGCGGCTTCGAGATGGCGCTGATGACCGACATCTCGGTGATCGCCCGCGACACCCGGATCGGGATGCCGGCCACCCGCTTCCTCGGTCCCGCGCTGGGCAGCCTGCACATGTTCTTCCACCGGTTGGGACCGGTGCTGGCGCGCCGGCTGCTATTGACCGGCGACATCATCCGAGCGGGCGAGGTCGAACACCTGGGTGTCTTCACCGACACCTGCGATGCCGCCGCGGTGCCGGCCAGGGCGCGGTACTGGGCCGAGAAGGCCGCGAAGATGCCTGCCGACGGTGTGGTGATCGCCAAGGAGGCGTTCCGGCTCGTCGAGCAGAGTCAGGCCTACCAGGGGGAAGAGGTCGCGAGCTATCTTTTCCACGCTTACGGCACCAACCTGCAGTTCGCCGAGGGCGAGTTCAACTTCGTCAAGACCCGCGCGCAACACGGCACCAAGGAAGCCTTCCGCCTGCGTGACGAGCACTTCTTTGTTCCTGAGCCGGGCCCTCGCCCCGACCCGTCACCGTAAGTGACCCGCCCCACCTACTGCCGGCACTACATTATCTGTTAGTTTTGTAACGTCTGTCTGTCACGAAACCGAGGTCGAAGAGCATGCCAACACCCGTCATCGTCGGTGCTGCCAGGACGGCCATCGGCCGCTCGTTCAAGGGCACACTGGTCAACACCCCGCCCGAAACCCTGATCACCACGGTGCTGCCCGAGGTCGTCCGCCGTTCCGGCGTCGACCCCGCCGACATCGACGACATCATCTTCGCCGAATCTCACTACGGCGGTGGCGATCTCGCCCGCTACGCCGCCGACGCCGTCGGGCTGCAGCACGTGCCCGGTCAGTCGGTGAACCGGCACTGCGCGGGCAGCCTCACCGCGATCGGCAACGCCTCGGCGCAGATCGGCTCCGGCATGGAGCGGGTGCTGATCGCCGGCGGCGTGCAGTCGCTGTCGATGACGCCGCTGGTCAACTGGCGCATCCCCGGCCCCGAGCTGAAGTTCGAAGAGCGGTGGATGCCGCCCACCCACGTCGAAACCCCCGACGCGCCGACCAAGGACATGTCGATCACCGTCGGCTGGAACACGGCGCAGGCGGCGGGTATCACCCGCGAGGAGATGGACGTCTGGGCGGTCCGCTCGCACCAGCGCGCCGTCGCCGCGATCGATGCCGGCAAGTTCGTCGACGAGATCGTCCCGCTGAAGGTGACCCAGTTCGACGGATCGGTCATCGACTTCAGTGTCGACGAGTCTCCCCGTCGCGACACCACGCTCGAGAAGCTGGCCGGTCTGAAGGTGCTGCACCCCGAGATCGAGGGTTTCTCGATCACGGCAGGCAACGCCAGCGGCACCAATGACGCCGCCGCGGGCGTGGCGCTGGTCGATGCCGACTACGCCGCCGCGAACGGCCTCAACGTGATGGCCAAGGTCAGGGCGTGGGGTGCCGTCGGTGTGGCGCCGCGCGACACCGGCCTCGGCGGCGTGAAGGTCATCGGCAGGGTGCTCGACCGGGCCGGACTCAAGCCGTCCGATGTGGCGCTGTGGGAGATCAACGAGGCGTTCGCGTCCGTGCCGATCGCGGCGTGCAAGGAGTACGGCATCGACGAGGAACTCGTCAACTTCTCGGGCAGCGGTTGCAGCCTCGGCCATCCCATCGCCGCTTCCGGCGCGCGGATGATCACCACGCTGATCTACGAGCTGCAGCGTCGCGGCGGTGGCATCGGTGTGGCGGCGATGTGCGCCGGCGGCGGCCAGGGCGGCGGCGTCGTCATCGAGGTCTAGGTCAACTCTCCGCCGAAATTGCATTCCAGCAGACGAAGATCGAGTAGCGCCCTGCTGGAATGCAATTTCGGCGGGTGAAGAGTCAGCGCTTGCGTGCGGTGCTCTTGGCTGGCGTGGCCTTGCGCGCAGGCTTGGCGTTCTGCTCGATGAGCCGGGCGGCGTGATCGAGGATGCACTCCAGGCCATACTCGAAGTTGCGGTCGTCTGACGCGCTCAGGTGGTGGCCTTTCTGCGTGACGGCAGCCAACAGCGGGGCGGATTCCGGGTCGATCGTCATCGTGTCGTCGATGTCGCCGTGGCCGTCCTCGCCGGCCAGGTTCTTCTCGCGGAGACGCTGCAGCACCACCGACCCGCGGACGTGAACCGACATCGCGGAGTAGGTGTCGAACGCGTCCTCGGGGGACAGGCCCGCCTCGACGAGGCTGCCGATCGCCCGCTCGACTTCCTGGACACCCAACTTCGCCGCCCGCGGGCTCAGCGCCGAGCGGATCAGGATCAGGTCACAGAGGATCGGGTTGCCGTTGAACGTCTGCCGCATCGACCGGGCATGGTTGGCCAGCGTCTCGCGCCAGTCCTTGGCCTCCACATACGGCGTGGCGAACGCGTACTGGCGCAGCGCGCGATCGGTCATCGCGTTGAGCAGGTCGTCCTTCTTGCGGAAGTACCAGTAGATGCTCGTGACGCCGACGCCGAGGTGCTTGCCCAGCAGCGGCATGCTCAGGTTGTCGATGCCGACCTGCTCGGCGAGTTCGAAAGCGCCCTTGATGATGTCATCGGGATTGATGGACCCGCGCTCACGCCGTTGACGCTTCTCCGCGGTCGCCTGCTTTGCCACTGTCGGGCACCTCCATCGTCTCGATGCTGCTCGCGGCGCTCCGCCGGAGCGGCGCGGTGGTTCGTGAAATTACCGGCAGCGGGTACTCTGGCCTGCGTCTTTGCATCCGTGTCGCTACGTCGCCGTGTGCGAGACCTTACCGCCCCGGCCCGGATCGGCAGCGGCCGCCGTTCTTCCACTCTTTTACTGTAAGTCCTATAGTAAGGTTTTCCAGCGATACGGGGCGGCATCCCATTGAAAGGTGAAGGGCGACAAGTGGCTGACGAGGTTCTTCTGGAACGCAGGGACCGGGTTCTGATCATCACCATCAACCGTCCGGAGGCGCGCAATGCCTTCAACCTCGCGGTGGCGCAGGGGCTGGCGGACGCGATGGACGAACTCGACAGCTCTGCTGAGCTGTCGGTGGCGATCATCACCGGGGCGGGCGGCAACTTCTGCGCCGGTATGGACCTGAAAGCGTTCATGGCCGGCGAGGTGCCCGCGATCGAGGGCCGCGGAATCGGGTTCACCGAGCGCCCGCCACGCAAGCCGGTGATCGCCGCGGTCGAGGGGTACGCGCTCGCCGGCGGCACCGAGATCGTGTTGGCCACCGATCTGATCGTGGCCGCCAAGAACGCGAAGTTCGGCATCCCCGAGGTGAAGCGCGGCCTGGTGGCCGCGGGCGGCGGTCTGCTGCGGCTGCAGAAGCGCATCCCCTACCAGAAGGCGCTCGAACTCGCGTTGACCGGCGACAGCTTCACCGCCGAGGAAGCCTCGCAGTGGGGCTTCGTCAACGTGCTGACCGAACCGGGCGAAGCGCTCAACGGTGCGCTGGCCCTGGCGGAGCGCATCACCGCCAACGGTCCGCTGGCGGTCGCGGTGACCAAGGAGGTCATCGTGAAGTCGGCCGACTGGACCGAAGCCGAGATGTGGAAGAAGCAGGGCGAACTCGTCATGTCGGTCTTCTCGTCGAAGGACGCGATGGAGGGTGCGACCGCATTCGCCGAGAAGCGCAAGCCGAACTGGACGGGCTCCTGACCGGGCCTGGCTAGGGCTGGACCACAGTGGATTTGGGTCTGCGTGACGCCACCGCGGTCGTCGTCGGCGGAGGTCGCGGCATGGGCCTCGCCGCGGCGCACTGCTTCGCCGACGATGGCGCGCGCGTCGCGCTGATCGGCCGATCCCCGGAGGTGCTCGACGGTGCGGCCGCGCAGCTGCGGGAGCGGGGCAGCCCCGACGCCGTTGGAGTGGTCGCCGACACCACCGACGACGCAGCGGTCCGGCGGGCTTTCGCCGAACTGGGCGAACGGTGGAACGGTGAGCTGAACATCCTGGTCAACGCCGTCGGGCCCACGGTGCGGGGCACCTTCGACGAGCTCACCGACGCCGACTGGCGACAGGCCGTCGACGAGGGTGCGATGGGGATGGTGCACTGTGTGCGCGCCGCTCTGCCCTTGCTGCGGGCCGCCGAGTGGGCGCGCATCGTGAACTTCTCCGCCCACTCGACGCAACGCCAGAGCGTGATACTCCCGGCATACACCGCGGCCAAGGCCATGGTCACCAGCATCTCGAAGAACCTGTCGCTGCTGCTGGCCCGCGACGAGATCCTGGTGAACGTCGTCTCGCCCGGCAGCATCGCCTCCGAGGCGTTGCTCGGCTGGGCCGATTCCGTCGGTGTCGACGGCAGCGACCCGTACGCGCTGATGGCCGCCATCGACGAACACTTCGGCCACCCCGCGCATCTGCCTCGCGCCGGCCTGCCGACCGAGATCGGGCCTGTGGTTGCGTTTTTGGCGTCGCGGCGCAATTCCTATATGACGGGCGCCAACATCAACGTCGACGGCGGTAGCGACTTCACCTGACCGGGGGAATGCGGATGGCGACAGCGGTAGAAGCCCGGGAGTGGGCGCGCGGCGCCCTGCGCGGTATCGGGGACTCGCTCTACACCCCGCTCGGCGGCGCCGACGGCGAGGACATCGACTGGGCCGGCTGGCTGCGGGACGGCATCGTATGCCCGGCCCAGTTGGGCACCGCGGGCTATCTCTTCGAAACCCCGGATCGCCCAATCTATTCCGAGTACTGGGAGCTGATCGTCGCGGGAGAACTGCTCGACGCGATGGACTACGCCCGAGAGTCGGGGCTGGATCAGTTCGACATCGACATGGGCGCCTGGTTCACCTGTTATCCGGGTCGGCCGGACTATTTCACGCACTGGGGCGGGGCGTTCAAGTTCGCGGCGTCGGTACTGGGCCTGCCGATCGGCTCATATCCGCATTCGCGTCCCCCTCAGGCGGAGCTTCCGGCTTTGGCGCAGAACGAGATTCGTGTCGCCTACCGAAACCTTGGACTGGTGGGCTGACTGCGGTCTCCGACGGTTGCGGAAGCCACTACCGATAGGTGTACAGTATGAGCATCCATCGAGCTGAGGAGGTCCGTCGGTGAGCGCTGTCGATCGCGCTGCGGAGCCCGGCATCGCAGACACCGAGCCGGTGCTGTTCGACGTGCACGACAGCGGCGTCGCGGTGTTGACCCTGAACCGGCCGGAGCGGATGAACTCCTGGGGCGGCGGACTGGCACAGGCGTTCTACCGGTGCATCGACCGGGCCGAGGCCGACCCGCACGTCCGCGTCATCGTGCTCACCGGGAATGGCCGGGCGTTCTGTGCCGGCGCCGACATGGGCGACCTCGACTCGATCAGCGCCGCCGGCGACACCGGCCGGGGCGAACGGAGCGACGGGGAGAGCGGACTGGCCGACACCGACGTGTCGCAGCTGGTCGGCGAGCGTCATCCGCACTTCTTGACCCAGCTGCGCAAACCGCTGATCGCGGCGATCAACGGGGCGTGCGCCGGGATCGGCCTCACCCACGCCCTGATGTGTGATGTCCGGTTCGCCGCGGCGGGCGCGAAGTTCACCACCGCGTTCGCGCGGCGTGGGTTGATCGCCGAGTACGGCATCTCGTGGATCCTGCCGCGAATCGTCGGCTGGAGCGCCGCGCAGGATCTGCTGCTCTCCGGACGCACGTTCTACGCCGAGGAGGCCAACGAGCTCGGCCTCGTCAATCAGGTGGTCGCCCCCGACGAGTTGATGGCGCACACGCTCGCTTATGCCGAGGACATGGCCCGCAACTGTGCGCCCAGTTCGCTCGCGGTGATCAAGCGGCAGATCTACCGGGATGCTTTGCGAAATCTGTCCGACGCCAGTGCCGACGCGGAGAAACTGATGCATGAGTCGATGCAGCGACCCGACTTCATCGAAGGCATCACCGCCTTCTTCGAAAAGAGACAGCCCAGCTTCCCGCCGCTCAAGGAGGAGACGTCATGACAGCCCCCCAACCTTTGGATTATCGGGCGATTGATGTGGACAACCACTATTACGAGCCGATCGATTCGTTCACCCGGCACCTGCCCAAGGAGTTCCGCAGCCGTGGCGTGCAGATGCTCACGGACGGCAAGCGCACCTACGCGGTGTTCGGCGGGGTAATCAACCACTTCATCCCGAACCCCACCTTCGACCCGATCATCGAACCGGGCTGCCTGGATCTGCTGTTCCGGGGCGAGATCCCCGAGGGCGTCGACCCCGCCTCGCTGATGAAGGTCGACCGGCTCGCCGACCACCCCGAGTACCAGAACCGTGACGCCCGGGTGAAGATCCTCGACAAGCAGAACCTCGAAACGGTGTTCATGCTGCCGACGTTCGCGTGCGGCGTCGAGGAGGGGCTCAAGCACGATATCCCGGCCACCATGGCCTCGGTCCACGCCTTCAACCTGTGGGTCGACGAGGACTGGGGATTCGACCGTCAGGATCACCGCATCCTCGCCGCGCCGATCATCTCGCTGGCCGATGTGCAGAAGGCCGTCGAGGAGGTGGAGTTCGTGCTGAGCCGGGGCGCCAAGATTGTGTGCGTGCGGCCCGCGCCGGTGCCCGGTGAGGTCCGGCCCCGCTCCCTCGGCGACCCGGTGCACGACCCGGTGTGGGCACGGCTGGCCGAGGCCGGTGTCCCGGTGGTGTTCCACCTGTCCGACTCCGGCTATATGGCGATCCCCGCGCTGTGGGGCGGCAGCGGAGTGTTCAGGGGCTTCGGCAAGCGCGATCCGCTGGACATGGTGATCATGGACGACCGCGCCATCCACGACACCATCGCCGCGATGATCGTCCACCAGGTGTTCACCCGGCACCCCACGCTCAAGGTGGCCAGCATCGAGAACGGTTCCTACTTCGTGTACCGGCTGATCAAGCGGCTCAAGAAGTCCGCCAACAACGCGCCGTACCACTACAAGGAGGACCCGGTCGAGCAGCTGCGCAACAACGTCTGGATCGCGCCGTACTACGAGGACGACGTGAAACTGCTCGCCGACACCATCGGGGTGGACAAGATCCTGTTCGGCTCGGACTGGCCGCACGGTGAAGGGCTGGCCGACCCCACGTCGTTCACCGCCGACATCCCGCAGTTCCCCGAGTTCAGCCACGAGGACACCCGCAAGGTGATGCGCGACAACGCTCTTACCCTCGTCGGCACACACGTGTCGGCCTGAGCCATGGGCGAGTGGACGATCGGTGGTGTCGTCGACGCCATCGCCGAGGCCGTGCCGGACCGGTTGATGACAGTGTGCGGTGAGCGCAGGAGCACCTACCGACAGACTGCCGATCGCACCCGGCGATTCGCGAACTTCCTGAGCGCCAACGGGATCGGGGCGCATCAGGAGCGCGACGCGCTGCAGGGCTGGGAATGCGGGCAGGACCGCGTCGCGCTGATCATGCACAACGATCTGTACCCGGACATGGTGATCGGCTCGCTGAAGGCACGTGCGGTACCGGTCAACGTGAACTTCAACTACACCCCGCGCGAGGTTGACGAGCTCCTGAGTTACCTGCGGCCGCGCGCAGTCGTCTTCCACCGCTCGCTCGGCGCCAAGTTCGCCGACGTGCTGCCCCGCGAGGGGGTGGACCTGATGATCTCGATCGATGACGGCAGCGGCGCGCCCGAGCTGTCCGGGGCGGTGCGGCTGGACGACGCGCTGGCCGCGGGGGAGGCGGACCAGCACGTCACGCCGTCGCCGGACGACGTGATGATGATCTGCACCGGCGGAACGACCGGCCGCCCCAAAGGCGTGATGTGGCGGCAGTCCGACACCTACGTGGTGTCGATGAACGGCGCCGACCACGAATCGGTCGCGGAAATCCACGACAAGGTGCAGCACGCCGGACCGCCGTGGTTCGCGGTCTCCCCGCTGATGCACGCCGCCGGCATGTGGACCGCGTTCGCGGCGCTGCTCAACGGCCAGACCGTGATCCTATACGACAAGCCGACCCTCGACTCGGCCACGGTGCTCTCCACCGCCGAGCGGGAGAAGGTCGGTCTGATGACCATGGTCGGAGATGCCTACGCCGGACCGTTGATCGACGAGTTGCGGCGTCGCCCCTACGATCTCTCGTCGCTGTTCGCGATCGGCACCGGAGGTGCGGCGACCAATCAGCGCCACCAGGAGGCGCTGCTCGAGCTGCTCCCGCAGATCACGCTGATCAACGGTTACGGATCGTCGGAGACCGGCAACATGGCGTTCGGCCGCAGCCAGGCCGACGATCGCAAGGACACGTTCGAGAGGCGCGACGGCGTGGTCCTGCTGTCCGAGGACCACAGCAGGATCCTGCAACCGGGCGACCAGGAGGTCGGCTGGGTGGCGCGCGAGGGCCGAATCCCGTTGGGATACTTCGACGACGCCGAGGCGACGCGGCGCACCTTTCCCCAGGTCGAGGGGCGACGGGTGGTCATCTCGGGTGATCGGGCCTCGCTGGAACCCGACGGCACCCTGCGCCTCTACGGACGCGATTCGCTGGTCGTCAACACCGGCGGCGAGAAGGTGTTCGTCGAGGAGGTCGAGGAAGTGCTGCGCGCACACGGCGGCGTCGCCGACGCGTTGGTGGTCGGGCGCGACAGCGACCGCTGGGGGCAGGAGATCGTGGCGCTGATCGAGAAGGCGCCCGGCGCCGACGTCGAGTCCGAGGCGCTGCTGCTCGTGTGCAACTCGGCGCTGGCGCGGTTCAAGGCTCCCAAGGAATTCATCTTCGTCGACAAGGTGCGCCGGCTGGGCAACGGAAAGGCCGACTACCGATGGGCGAAAAGTCAGGTGACGCAGAGAGATACGGTGGTAGGGCAGTCGTGACGCACAAGGTGATTGATTGCCTGGTCAACGTGCACTTCGGTGAAACCGCCAAGCAGCCGGAGTTCATGCTCAAGGTTCGCGACGACTACTTCAAGGGCCCGCAGTCGCTCTACGAACAGGTCGAGCTGCCCGCGCTGCTCGACGAGATGGCCGAGCACGGTGTCGAGAAGGCCATCCTGATGGACAACCTCGTCAAGCCGTCGGTCACCGCACGCAAGTTCGTCGAGGAACGGCCGGACAAGTTCGCCCTCGCGGTCGGCGGCGTGAACCTGCTCCGCCCGATGCCGTCTCTGCGCGAGCTCGCGGCGGTGGTTGCCGACCTGCCTGTCGCCTATGCCGCAGTCGGGCCGAGCTTCTGGGGGGACGGCATGTACCCGCCCAGCGACGCCGTCTACTACCCGCTCTACACCAAATGCGCGGAACTCGAACTGCCGCTGTGCATCAACACCGGGCTACCCGGGCCACCGATCCCTGGTGAGGTGCAGAACCCGATCCACCTCGACCGGGTGTGCGTCCGGTTCCCCGAGCTGAAGCTGTGCATGATCCACGGGGCCGACCCATGGTGGGACGTCGCGATCCGGCTGCTGATCAAATGCGCGAACCTGCGGATCATGACCTCGGCGTGGTCGCCGAAGCGCCTGCCCGACAGCCTGTTGCACTTCATGCGCACCCGCGGCAAGAACAAGGTGATCTTCGCCTCCGACTGGCCGGTGCTGCGCCAGAGCCGGGTCGTTCCGGAAGCGGTCGCGCTGGATCTGCCACCCGATGTACTCGACAACTATCTGTACAACAACGCCAACGACTTCTTCTTCGGCGCAGCAGAACAGGAGATCTGACCGTGGACCGGTACGAACTGCGCAGGCTGGATTACAGCCTGTCCGAGGATCATCAGGCACTGCAGGCCGCCTACAAGGACTTCTTCGCCACCCGCTGCACCATCGAGACGGTGCGGGCGGCCGAGGAAACCGGGTTCGACAAGAACCTCTGGGAACGGCTGTGCGCCATGGACGCGACGACGATGGCGCTGCCGGAATCCGTTGGGGGCGACGGGGCCACGCAGGTGGATCTGACCCTGGTCGCCGAGGAGATCGGCCGCTCATTGGCTCCGGTGCCGTGGATCGACCACATCTGCGCGGCCCGGCTGCTGGCACGCCTCGGCAGCGTCGAGGCCGACGTCGTGAACGGCCGGCAGATCGTCGCCTTGGATCCCCTGCAGGACAACGTGTCCGGGGTCAGGTTGATCCCGGCGGGTTCCGTCGCGGACCACATCATCGTGCGCGACGGGGACGACGTGGTGCTCCTGAGCTTCTCGACGCGCCCGGTGCGGGTGGACAACATCGGCAAGCTGCCGATGGCGTGGGTGGATCCCGCCGCCGCGGACAGCCGCACCGTGTTGGCCAGCGGTGCCCAGGCATCGGCTGAATACCAACGCGCACTCGATGAATGGCGGCTCCTGACGGGCGCCGCGCTGGTCGGTCTCGTCGAGGAGACGATGACCATCGCCGCCGAGTTCTCCAAGACCCGGTACACGCTCGGCGTGCCGATCTCGACATTGCAGGCGATCTCGCACCCACTGGCCAACATCGCGATCACCGTGCAGGGCGGTCGCAACCTTGCGCGGCGGGCAGCCTGGTTCCTCGACAACGAGCCCGGCGAACGGCGCGAACTGGCGCTGTCGGTGTTCGTGTTCATGGCCGAGGAGGCCGCCAAGGCCGCCACCATGGCCGTCCATGTCCAAGGTGGTCTCGGGGTGTCCGCGGAGGCAGCCGCCACCGCGTACCTGGTGCGGGCACGGGGCTGGGCGGTTGCCGGGGGAGACCCGGGTGTGACCGCCAAGTACATCGCGCAGATCGTGGCTGATCGTGAAGGACGGAGCTGAGCAATGGATTTCTCACGGGTGGAACTGAGTGACGAGGACCAGAAGTTCCTCGATGAGGTCCGCACGTTCCTCGGCGAGATCGTCACCGAGGATGTCATTCGCCGCGATCGCGAGACCGGAGACAACTTCGACGAGGGCGTCCATCTTGCGCTCGGTGCTGCCGGTTACCTCGAACGCGACTGGAACCCCGACTCCGACCGGGCGTTCACGCGGGTGCAGCGCCGGATCTGGGAGCTGGAGAAACGCCGCGCTCACGTGCCGTGGGTGACGTCGGGGACCACCGCGATGATCGCGAAGTCGGTGGAGAGGTTCGGTTCCCCGGAACTGAAAGACGAAGTGATGCCGAAGGTGTACAGCGGCCACGTGCGGCTGTGCCTGGGGTACACCGAACCCGAGGGTGGCTCCGACGTGGCCACCTGCAAGACCCGCGCGGTGCGCGACGGCGACAGCTGGGTCATCAACGGGTCGAAGATGTTCACCACCGGTGCGCACAACTGCCAGTACGTCTTCCTGATCACCAACACCGACCCGAGCGCACCGAAACACAAGAGCCTCACCATGTTCCTGGTGCCCCTCGATTCGCCGGGGGTCGAGATCCAGGGCATCCGGACCGTCGACGGCGACCGGACCAACATCGTGTACTACAGCGACGTCCGCGTCGACGACCGGTACCGGCTCGGCGAGGTCAACGACGGCTGGACCGTGGTGCGCGAGCCGCTCAACGCCGAGCACGGAGCGGTGGACGCGGCTGATGACGGCCTGCAGGACGTGTCGATCATGATGCATCAGGCGATGTTCATGGCCGCCGCGGTGGACAAGGCTGCGCAGAAGTCGACGATCCCGGATCCGAACGGACGCCGACTGATCGACGACGGATCGGTGGCCTACCGGCTGGGCCGCAGCGTGGCCCGGCTGGAGGCGTCGCTGTCGGCGCCGTCGATCTTCGGCAGGGTCGCGCTGGCGCAGACCATGCGTGACATCTCACCGGATCTGATGGACGTCTTGGGTGCTGCCTCGGCGTTGCCGCTGGGCACCGACGGCGCCGCCGACGACGGAGCGTCGGAGTACATCTACCGGTTCGCCCCACTGGTCGGAATCTACGGCGGCACCCTGGAGGTATTCCGCAACATGATCGCGCAGTACGCGCTCGGGCTCGGTAAGCCGAACTACTCACCGGTCAAGACATAGCGGGTCCGGCGTCGCCACCCCTCGCCGAAATTGCATTCCAGCAGAGGTTTACTCGGAACTTCCCTGCTGGAACGCAATTTCGGCGCGTTTCTAGGTGGTGAGGATGGTGGCGCCTGCGGTGCCCGGGGCGCCGTACAGCTGGGCGAAGCCGACTTTCGGCTCGCCGGGGATCTGCCGGTCACCGGCCTGCCCGCGCAGCTGACGCACGATCTCGTGCAGCTGCCGCAGTCCGGACGCGCCGATCGGCTCACCGTTGGCCAGGAGTCCGCCGTCCGTGTTGACCGGCATCGCCGCGCCGATCTCGGTGGCGCCGTCGGCGATCAGCTTCTCCTGATCGCCGTCGGCGCAGAAGCCGGCCTCGGCCATGTGGATGATCTCGGCGCCGGCGTCGGTGTCCTGCAACTGGATCACGTCGACGTCGGACGGTTCGATGCCCGCCTTCTCGAACGCCGCGCGCGACGCGTAGACGGTGGGCGCGACGTCCTCGTCGACCGGCGCGAACGTCGTATTCACCTCGTAGGCACCGTATTTGCGGGTGCGGACTTCCACCGCGCGCACAAAGACGGGCTTGTTCGTGTAGCGGTGCGCAATGTCAGCCCGGCACATGACGACCGCGGCGGCGCCTTCGTCCGGGGAGCAGAACATGTACTGCGTCAACGGGTAGTTGAGCATCGGCGAGTCGAGGATCGCGTCCTCGTCCATCGGTTTGCGACGGAACGCGTTCGGGTTCAGCGCGCCGTTACGCAAGTTCTTGTTGACGACCTTGGCCAGCGTGCGATGGCTGATGCCGTGCTCGTGCAGGTAGCGGTTGGCCTTCATGCCGAAGAACTGCGTGGTCAGGTACTGGCCGTTCTCCGCGTACCAACTGGGCATCCCGACCAGGCCCGGATCCTCGGTGAACGCGCCGCGCGGGTGCTTGTCCAGGCCGACGGCGATGCCGATGTCGTAGTCGCCCAACCGTATTCCGTCGGCGCAGGCCTTGGTGGCGCTGGCGGCGGTGGCACAGGCGTTGAACACGTTCGTGAACGGGATCCCGGACAGTCCGACCATGCCGACGATGGCGTCCGGGTTGGCGACCGTCCAGCTGCCGCCGACCCCGAACTGGATGTCGTTCCACGACACACCCGCGTCGGCGACCGCAGCGGTGATCGCGTCGACACCCATGTGCATGGCGGTCTTGCCCTCGAACCTGCCGAACGGGTGCAGCCCCACCCCGATGATCGCCACGTCGTGCATCCGGAGAGTCCTTTCCAAGAAGTTCGGTTACGGCTTACGGCCGTTGACGGACCAGTTGCGCCTGCTGAATAGCCGCCACCGGCCCGGATTCGTCGAACAACATGCCCCTCGACACCCCGACTCCGTCGGCGCCGTAATGATTCTCGGAGCGGACGCCTATCCACTGTCCTTCCGGAAGCCGGTGGATATGCACGGCGAGGTCGGTGTTGAGAAACGTGTAACTGCCGGGGTCGAGCCGGCTCCCCATGCCGTTGGCGATATCGGCGACGCTGAACAGTCGCTGGGCCGGGGTCATCTCTTCGCCGGCGACGAGATCGACCAACGGCGTGGCCCAGCACTCGGCCTGCGCGCTGTGCAGGATGTCGTTGAGCCAGCGCCAGTCCAGGCTCTGGATGTAGGTCTGGTCGGTGCCGTCGTCGGGAAGGCGACGCCGACCTTCGGCGACCGGTCGCATCGGCTCGGCGGGGGAGTCGGGCAGCGCAGCGGTCTCGGAATGCTGGAAGCGCCACGCCGATGCGGTCGCGACCGGCCTGGGTGTCCCGTCCGGGCCGGGGGCGAGCATCTCGGCCCCGATCAGCTCGATCTTGCGCCCGGGACGGACAACGGTGGCGCGGACCCAGAGCTCGCCGGCCACCGGAACCGGGCCCAGCAGATCGACGACGACCCGGCTGAGACGGACGTCGTCACGCGGCGCGCAGCGCTCGGCCGCGCGTACCAACAGCGCGGACACCGGGGCGGCGTTCTGCATGTGCGGCCCCCACGTGCTGATGACGTGGTCGGACGCCGCGAACTTCGCTCCGCGGGGATCGTCGGCGTCGACGAGTTCGTAATAGGCGTCGGTCACGTCCCGTCCTGTCTTGCGCGCAGCGGCAGCCATGAGCAGGATAGAGTGACTTTTACCGAAAGCACAACTGGATGGCTTACAGGAGGTGGTTGTGGCCGTTGTGGACGTGGGGCGCGACCCGGTGGTCTTCGACCCGTTCAGCGAGGGGTTCTACCGCGACCCGCAGGCGTGTTATCCGAGACTGCGTGCCGAGGCGCCCGTCTACTACAACGCCACCTATGACTTCTACGCGCTGAGCAGGCACGCCGACGTCGCCGCGGGCCTGAAGGACTTCGCGACGTATTCGTCGGCCTACGGCGTGGACCTCGGGATGGTGCGCAGGGGGGAGAAGGTGCCGGCCAAGATGATCATCTCGATCGACCCGCCCGAGCACCGAGTGATGCGCAGCCTGGTCAACAAGGTCTTCACACCCCGTGCCATCGAAGCGTTGCGCGCGATGGTCACCGACACCGTCACGCGGTTCCTTTCGGCAGTCCGGGGCGACAGTTTCGATGTGGTGCAGGACTTCTCGGTGTACTTCCCGGTGGACGTGATCACCCAGATGCTGGGGGTGCCGGAAAAGTACCGGCAGCAGGTGCGGTTGTGGATCGACGAGTCGCTGCACCGTGAGCCGGGGCAGATCGACATGTCGGAGGCCGGCATGCAGGCGATGACCGAGACCTGGCTGATGTACTACGACTTGATCAAGCAGCGCCGCGCAGGCCCCCGCGACGACATGATCAGCGCGCTGATCGCCGCCGAGGTGGAACGCGAGGACGGAACGGTCGACCGGCTGAAGGACTCCGAGATCGCCGGCTTCGCGACGCTATTGGGTGGGGCCGGGGCCGAGACCGTCACGAAGCTGGTGGGCAGCGCCGTGGTGACGTTCGCGCGCCACCCCGAGCAGTGGCAACAGTTGCTCGACGACCGCGGCAAGATCGGTGTGGCGATCGAGGAACTGCTGCGCTACGACGCTCCGGTGCAGTACAACGTGCGCCGGTCGAATCACCCGGTCACGCTGCACGGCATCACGATTCCCGCTGGGGCGCCCGTCTTCCTGTTGGGCGCGTCGGCCAACCGCGATCCCGACGCCTGGACCGCGCCCGACGTGTTCGACATCAACCGCGACCGCACCGAGGCCCAGAACCTCGGATTCGGCTACGGCATCCACAGCTGTCTGGGCGCGGCGCTGGCACGCCTGGAGAGCTCGATCGCGTTGGACATGCTGCTGGACTTCATGCCGCGCTACGAGGTGGAGTGGGACGGGTGCAGGCGGGTCAGTATGCAGAACGTGTCCGGGTGGGCGAACGTGCCGGTGCGTATCCTTTGATTTCGGTGTAGTTGGTCATGCTGGCGTTGACGAACTGCACCGAAATCGCGATGGTTTCAGCGGGGGTCGATGAGCTGGCGCAGTCGCTCGGCGGGAACGACCGTCGCGCCCGCTCCGCGCACCCGTTCTGACAGGGCGCGGTCCGACGTCGCGACCCGGATCTGCTCCGGATGGGGGTCGCCCCGGACCAACCGGACGATCTCGTCGTCGGCCGAGTTCGGTGCGGGCGACGGTGCGCTCGTCACGGCGACGACCGCGGATTCGATGGGTGGTGACGGCGGACGTTCGAACACCACCGTCACCTCCGCGCCGTCGACGAGCGCCCACCGTTCGAGGGATTCCACCAGCGTCACCATCGCGCGGTGCCGGTCGCGCCACCAGCCGTCGGGACGCGAACCGATCACGTTCATGCCATCGACAATCCAGCGCATTGTGCGCAGACTAGCGAAGTAGCCCAGCGCAGGGAGGCGACCGGATGTCCGACATAGTGCAGAAGAGCACGTTCTGCCGGATCTGCGAGCCGCTGTGCGGCATGATCGCCACCGTCGAGGACGGCAAGCTGACCGCACTGCGCCCCGACAAGGAGCATCCGCTCTCGGCGGGGTTCGCCTGCCAGAAAGGCATCGCGTTCACCGAGGTCGTCAACGACCCGGACCGGGTCACCACTCCGATGCGACGAACCCCCGACGGGTTCGTGCCTGTCAGTTGGGATGAGGCACTGACCGACATCACGGCGCGACTCGCGGCGGTGCTGCGTGAGCGCGGGTCCGGTGCCGTCGGCTGGTACATGGGCAACCCGGGTGCGTTCAGCTACTCCCACGTCCTGTCGATTCTGGCCTTCATCAAGGGCCTGGGCCGACACACCCACTTCTACACGGCGTCCTCACAGGACACCAACAGCCGGCTGATGGCCAGCCAGCTGCTCTACGGCACCCCGACCTCGGTGCCGATCCCGGACCTCACCCGCACCGACTTTCTCGTCGTCATGGGGGCCAATCCCGTGGTATCCCATGGGAGTTTCCTGACCGCGCCGCGCATCAAGGACCGGATGCACGACATCGTCCGCCGCGGCGGCCGGGTGGTGGTGATCGACCCGCGCAAGACCGAGACCGCGGCGCAGTTCGAGTGGTGCGGCATCGTTCCCGATACCGACGCGTTGCTGTTGCTGTCGCTGCTGCAGGTGATGTTCGCCGAGGAGTTGGCGCACACCGGCGAAATCGCGGCGCAGACAGCGGGTCTCGACTGGCTCCGCAGTCAGGCGGCGCCGTTCCCGCCCGAGGCGACCGCGGCCCGCACCGGTATCGACCCCGAGGTGGTGCGCGCACTGGCCCGTGACCTCGCGACGACGCCGCGCGCGGCGATCTACGGCCGGTTGGGCACCTGCGTCGGTCGGCACGGCACGCTGACGTCGTATCTGATCGACGTCGTCAACCTCGTCGCCGGGAATCTCGACACACCGGGCGGTTCGGTCATCGGCGGAATGGGGCTTCCCGGCCAGCGCTGGGTCAATGTCGGCATGGGTGCGCTGCTGCGGCGGACCTACCGTCGCAGGCGGTCCCGGATCGGTGGCTTCCGGGCTGTCATCGGCTCCGAGCCCGCGGCGTTGATGGCCAAGGAGATGACCACTCCGGGGGAGCGCCAGATCCGGGCGATGTTCGTCAGTGCGGGCAACCCGGTGCTGTCGGTGCCCAACGGTGACGAACTCGCCTCTGCGCTGGACTCGCTGGATTTGTCTGTCGCGCTGGACTTCTACCTGACCGAGACCTCGGCGCGTTGCGACTACGTCCTACCGGTGACGACGATGTACGAGCGGGACGACTTCCCGCTGACCTTCCAGCCGTTCCAGGCCACACCGTTCCGGCAGGCCACCGAGGCGGTGATCGAACCGGTGGGGCAGGCCCGTCCGGAGTGGGAGATCGTCGGCGGGCTGCTGCAGCGGTTGTCCGGCCAGTCGCGCGTCTTCGCGGTGTTGACCGGGGCGGGGCGAGGCTTGACGCGACTCGGTGTGCCGTTCACGCCGAGGAGGCTCGCCGACGGGATCATCCGGGTCTGCGCGGGCGGTGACCGGTTCGGGCTGCGCCGTGGCGGTCTCACGTTCGCGCGGCTGACGCGGGATCACCCGCACGGTGCGGTGATCGCACCGCATCTGAGGACCGGGGTGCTCAAGGAGGCGATCTCCTACCTGAACGGGCGAATCCAGTTGGCGCACCACGATATTGCCTCCGAGATCGCTGCGCTGAGGCAGATGCGACAGCCAGTCGGGTACCCGTTACGAATGATCGGGATGCGCGAACCGCGGTCGGAGAACTCGTGGATGCACAACGCCCCTCTGCTGATGCGCGGCGACCGCAGTCATCACGGGCTGATGAACGCCGACGACGCCGCCGAGCTCATGATCGACGACCGCAGTGACGTGACGGTCAGCTCGCCGTACGGGCGGATCACGGTGCCCGTCACGTTGACCAAGGACATCGTGCCCGGGGTGATCGCCTTGCCGCACGGCTGGGGCCATGACGGGACCGGTGGATGGCGGTTGGCGAACCGGGCCGGCGGCGCCAACGTCAACCAGCTGACCTCCAGCGAGCCTGACGACGTCGAGAGCCTGTCCGGCATGGCGTGGCTGACCGGCGTCCCCGTCCGCGTCGAACCTGTCTAGAACGCGCCGAAACTGCATTCCAGCAGGCCCTCACTCGAATTCTCGCTGCTGGAATGCAATTTCGGCGAGGAACGTGGCTAGGCGATCGCGCCGCTGTCCTTGAGGGCTTCGATGCGGTCCCAATCCAGACCGAGCTCCATCAGCACGATCTCGGTATGCTCCGAGGCCTGCGGCGCCCTGGTGGTCTCGAGCGGCTCGTGGTTGAACTGCACCGGACCCCGAACCACCTTGAACGGCTTCCCGCCGTCGCCGGCCTCGACCTCGACGACCATGTCGTTGGCCAGGGCCTGCTCGTCGGTGCCCAGATCCACCAGACTCTGGAACGGAGCCCACTGCCCCTTCATCGTCTTCAGGTGCTGACGCCAGTAGTCGAACGGCTTGCTACGGATCGACTCGGCGATGAGCCGCGCTGCCTCCTCGGAGTTCTCGATCAACGGCATCACGTCGTTGAAGCGCGGATCGTCGGCCAGTTCCGGCAGGCCGAGATGTTCGAACGCGTCCCGGATGTAGCCGGTCGGGCTCACGATGCACAAGTTGATGGTGCCGCCGTCGGAGGTCAGGTAATTCGCCATGAACGGATTGACGGAGCTGATCGAGTCCGGCATCAGCGAGCGCATCGTCTCGCCGGTTTCCATGCCCTGCGTCACGCTCGCCCCGGCGGCCCACCAGGCCGTGCTCAGCAGCGACACGTCGAGCTCGACGGCCTCGCCGGTGCGCTCCCGGTGAAACAGCGCCGCCGAGATCCCGCCGGCGATGTTCATCCCGCCGATCGAGTCGCCGAATGCCGGAATGCCCTGGGACAGCGCGCCGCCGATCTCCTCCGGTGTCAACGCGTGCCCGACGCCGCTGCGCGTCCAGAACGCGGTGCCGTCGAACCCGCCGGTGTCACGCTCGGACCCCTTGTCGCCGTAGGCGCTGCCGCGGGCGTAGATGATGTTGGGGTTGACCGCGCGGATGTGTTCGATGTCGAACTTGTTCTTCTGCCGCTGGGCAGGCATGTAGTTGGTCAGGAAAACGTCGGCGGTCTTGGCGATCTCGTAGAGCACCTCCTGACCGCCGGGCTTGGACACGTCGATGCCGACGCTGCGCTTGCCACGGTTGGGATGCTCGATCAGCGGGTGTCGGTTGGGGTCGAGTTGGAACCCTCCCATGTTGATGAAGCCGCGCTGGGTGTCACCGCGCACGGGGTGCTCGACCTTGATGACGTCGGCACCCCAGTCGGCGAGGATCGCGCCCGCCGCGGGTACGAACGTGAACTGCGCAACCTCGAGGACACGGACGCCCTCCATCACCTTGATCAAGTGCATCCCCTTCTGACGACGATGTCGAACGGCTCTTGTCGGGCAGTGTAGCGGAAGTTCGATACTGTAAGCTTTACCGTTGATCGTCCGAGAACGGCGGCCCCGGAGGAGTCCGATGAGCGACGCGATGACCGAGACGGTCGAAGGTACCCAGACCAGTGCCGACTGGGGCAGGCGTGCCGCGCAGCGGGCCGAACGCCGGATGCTGATCGACGGTGAGCTGGTCGAGGCCGAGTCCGGTGCGCAGTTCGACAATCACAGTCCGGCCACCGGCGCGGTCCTCGGCGCCACCACCGCCGCCGGCGAGCGGGACATGTTGCGCGCCATCGGCGCGGCGCGCACCGCGTTCGACACCACCGACTGGGCGACGAATCGGGAGCTGCGCAGCCGTTGC
The DNA here is from genome assembly GCF_000612725.1 of Mycolicibacterium austroafricanum. Lineage (GTDB taxonomy): Bacteria > Actinomycetota > Actinomycetes > Mycobacteriales > Mycobacteriaceae > Mycobacterium > Mycobacterium austroafricanum. The sequence goes on along the minus strand of NZ_HG964455.1, from coordinate 294,200 downwards.
CTGGCGCAGCTGCAGGCCGCGATCGAGGCCGAAAAGCAAGACCTGAGAACCGAACTCGTCGCCGAGGTGGGCTGCCCGGTGATGACCACCGAATCCGCGCAGCTGGACTGGCCGCTGGCCGAGTCGCTGCACTATCCGGCGGGTCTGATCGACACCTTCGAGTGGGAACGGGTGCTCGACGGCGGCGGACTGTTCGGCGAGCGCAACATCCGCACCGTGGTCAAAGAGCCTGTCGGCGTGGTCGCCGCGGTGACGCCGTCGAATTTCCCGATCGAGGTGATCCTCAACAAGTTGGGTCCGGCGCTGGCGGCCGGCAACACCGTCGTCCTCAAACCCGACCCCCACACCCCGTGGAACGCCACCCGGCTGGGCCGGCTCATCGCCGAGCACACCGATATCCCCGCGGGTGTGGTCAACGTCGTGCCCACCCCGTCCAACGAGGTCGCCGGCCTGCTCGGCGCCGATCCCCGGGTGGACCTGGTGTCGTTCACGGGATCCACTGCGGTGGGCAAGCTCCTGATGCGCCAGGGCGCCGAAACCATGAAACGGATGTTCCTCGAGCTCGGTGGAAAGTCGGCGGCCATCGTCCTCGACGACGCCAACCCCGCGGTGATCGTCCCGACCGCGATGGGAGTCTGTGTTCACGCCGGGCAGGCCTGCGCCGCGACCAGCCGGATGCTGATTCACCGGTCGCTGTACGACCAGGCCGTCACCGACATCACCGCCGCGTACGCGGCCATGCCGGTGGGGGATCCGGTCGACCCCGGCACCCTCGTCGGTCCGGTGATCAGCGCCGCGCAGAAGGACCGTGTGCTTTCCGCGATCGACGGGGCCCGGCGCGACGGCGCCGAGATCACCGTGGGCGGCGAACCCGTCGACGGGTTGCCGGAGCATCTGGCAGGCGGCCACTACGTCGCGCCGACGGTGGTGGTCGGTGTCGACAACAGCGCGGCGATCGCGCAGCAGGAAGTGTTCGGCCCGGTCCTGGTGCTGTTGCCGTTCGACGATGACGACCACGCGGTACGCCTTGCCAACGACAGTGCATTCGGTCTGGCCGGTGCGGTGATGTCGCGTTCGGCCGAGCGCGGCATGAGCATCGCCCGCCGCGTCCGCACCGGATCCTTCGGCGTGAACGGCGGCATGTTCTACGGAGCCGACGCCCCGTTCGGCGGCTACAAGAGCAGCGGGGTCGGACGCCAGTGTGGGATCGAAGGATTCCAGCAGTACCTCGAGACCAAGACCATCGCCCGGCGCGAACGCCGGCAGAGCTGACCACACCCGCGAACGTGAAGCCGGGGCTGTGACCGCGGCCAATGTCGCAGCCAGGAATACTATTCCGCGGCAGATGGGGTGAACGTCACCGGCAGGGCCGTCGGTGACCGGAACGGTTGGCCGTGGATGTGGGGGTCGCCGTCGGTGAGCAACTCGATGGCAGAGAGCCTGCTCAACAGTGTCTCCGCGGCCACCCGGGTCTCCATCCTGGCCAGGTGCAGGCCCATGCAGGTGTGCTCGCCGGCGGCGAACGAGATGTGCGGGGTCCTCGTGCGGAAGATGTCGAACTGCTCGGCGCGCTCCCAGCGGGACTCGTCGCGGTTGGCCGACCCGATGCACACGTCGATCACCGACCCGGCCGGGATCTCCACCCCGTCGATCTCGGTGTCCTCGTTGGCGAACCGCTGCACGGTCGTCAACGGCGTCTCGTAACGCAGTCCCTCCTCGATGGCCGCGCCGATCAACGCGTGGTCGGCGTTGACGGCCTCGAACTGGTCGCGGTGCGTCAGCAGCAGGTAGAGCAGGTTGCCCGACGATCGGAAAGTGGTCTCCAGGCCCGCAGGCAGGAGCAGGCGCAGGAACGAGAAGATGGCCTCGTCGGTGAGGCGTTCACCGTCGATCTCGGCCGACACCAGGTCGCCGATGATGTCCTCGGTCGGTGCGGACCGCCGCTTGTCGATCTGACCGAGGAAGTAGTCCTTCAGGGCCGCCGACGCCTCGAAGGCCTTCTTGTAGTTCACCGCGTAGCTGATGAGTTCCACCGCTCGCTTGCGGAACCACGGCAGGTCCTCCTCGGGCAGCCCGAGCAGCCGGGAGATCACGCGGGTCGGGAACTCGAACGTGAAGTCGCGCACCAGATCTGCTCGACCGTCGTCGATGAACTCGTCGATCAGTTCGTTGACCACCGGTCGCACGATCTCGGGTTCCCAGCGGGCCAGCGATCTCGTCTTGAAGGCCGCGGAGACGAGATTGCGGTGTTCCCAGTGGGTTTTGCCCTCCATGGCCAGGATCGTGGGGCCGATGAACAGCCCGATGGTTGAGTCGTAGATGTGCGAGTTGAACACCTTGCCGTCGCGGAACACCCTGTTGACCGCGTCGAAGGAGACCGCCGCGTACAGGTTTTCGGGCCGCAGTGAGTCGGGGGTCTTCGACCAGTCCATCACCGATCCGCGGAACACCCCGCCTTCGGCCCGTCGGCGCGCGAACATGGGGTAGGGGTCGCGCAGGTCGATGGGCTCGTCCTTCGCGAGGTCCTGCACCGGGGTCTCCACGTCAATACTGTAACTCTTACAGTATTGACGTGTACAGCGTCGTGCTACAGCGCGATCGGAGTGCCCGCCGTCATCGACGTGACGAACCCCGAATCGACGTGCACGTCCTGGCCGTTGATCCACTGCGCGGCGCCTGAGGCAAGGAATGCGATGACGGGCACGATGTCCTCCACGGTGCCGTGTCTGCCGTAGGTGTCGCGCAGCATGTCGAGGATCTCCTTGCCCATCGTCTGTTCGAAGTCGGCGAGGATCGGGGTCTGTACCGGCCCGGGGCTGACCGTGTTGACACGCACCCCGTATCTCGACAGCGCGGTGCCGGCCAACCGCTTGGCGTACAGGATCACCGCCTGTTTGGACGTCGTGTACACCGGATACGACGGGTCCTGGCGGGACTGCCAGGCGGCGACCGCCTCGGGGTCGGTGGCGGCCAGCAGTCCGGAGAGCTCGTCGACGCGCTGCTCCCAACCGATTCCGGCGATCGAGGCGACGGCCACCACCGAACCACCGCGGCGCATGCGCGGCAACATCCCCTCGACCATCTTGCGCATGCCCAGGTAGTTGACCGTCAGCACGTCGTCGGCCGGCGCGGTGCCCGGAACCCCGGCGACGTGCGCGAGCACATCCCAGTCCGTGCCGATGTCGTCGAGGAGACCGGCGATGCTCTGCGGGTCACGTAGATCGCACCGTGCGTGCGCTGCGGCCGGAGTGTCGTTGGGGCGCAGGTCGACCGCCAGAACATGGTCACCGTTGTCGTGGAAGTGGGCGGCGACCGCCGCGCCGATGCCGGAACCCGCTCCGACAACGACGATCCTGCGTTTCTCAACCTGCATGAGCACCGACTTCCCACAACTCCCCGAATGGCCGACAGTAAGGACGACTGTAAACAACTCGTCGACGGTCGACAATGCCGCACCGGGTGTTACCGTTGCCCTTACCGCAGGTGTTGCCGGACAGAGGGGTCGGACATGACAGTGCTGCCGGGCGGCATGACCGCGAGTCGGCGAGAACCGATGGCGGAGTTCCTCGAGCGTCAGCGAACGGCGTTCATCGCCGACGGGCCTCCCGACGCGGCGTTGCGACGCAACCGCATCGACCGGCTGATGGCTCTCGTGCTGGACAACGCCGACGATTTCGTCGACGCAATGGCGGCGGATTACGGCACCCGGCCGCGGGCCGGAACGCTGTTCACCGAGATCATGGGCATGATCTCGGTGATCGAATACACCAGAACCCATGTGCGGCAATGGATGAAGCCCGTCAAACTGATGCGCCCGGCGCGGCCCCTGGGGTTGCGGGCCGAGGTGCAACCGTCACCGCTGGGGGTCGTCGGGATCATCGGGCCGTGGAACTTCCCGCTCAACCTGGTGGTGCTGCCGGCCGCGGCGGCGTTCGCGGCGGGCAACCGGGTGCTGATCAAGATGTCGGAGGTGACGCCGCGGACCGCTGAGCTGATGCAGTCTGTGGCGCCGACTTACTTCGACGCCACGGAACTCGCGGTGATCACCGGAGACGCCGAGGTGGCCGCGGACTTCGCTGCGCTGCCGTTCGACCATCTGTTCTTCACCGGCTCCCCGGGCGTAGGTGCACTGGTCCAGCAGGCGGCCGCGGCCAACCTGGTGCCGGTGACGTTGGAGCTCGGAGGCAAGAACCCGGTGGTGGTGGCGCCCGGCGCAGATCTCGGGCGCGCGGCCGCACGGATTGCGCAGGGCCGCATGATCAACGGTGGCCAGGTCTGCGTGTGCCCGGATTACGTGTTCGTGCCCGCCGACCGGGTGGAGAAATTCGTCGCGGTCGCCCGCGACACGCTGCGTGGCATGTTCGGCTCGATCGTGGACAACGCCGACTACTGCTCCTCGGTCAACGAGGCGAACTTCGACCGCGTCGTCGGCCTGATCGAGGATGCCCGCGCCAAGGGCGCCCGGGTCGAATCGGTGGCCCCGCCGAGCGAGACCCTGCCCGACCGCAAGTCCCGCAAGATCGCCCCGACCATCCTGCTCGACGTCGACGACAGCATGCGGATCGCCGACGAGGAGACGTTCGGGCCGGTGCTCACCGTACGGCCCTACGAGCGGCTCGCCGACGTCGTCGACTACGTCAACGCGCGTCCCGCGCCGCTGGTGGCCTACTGGTTCGGACCTGACGACACCGACTTCCGGTCGTTTGTCGAGCACACTCGCAGCGGTGGGGTCGCGCGCAACGACTTTGCCGCACAGATGATTCCGTCAGCGGCGCCGTTCGGCGGGGTGGGGCGCAGCGGCATGGGCGCCTATCACGGAAAAGCAGGTTTCGACGCGTTCAGCCACTATCGCACCGTGGTCGGCAGCGATCTGCCGTTCACGATCACCGGTCGCGCCGCGCCGCCGTTCCCGCGTTCGATGCAGATGACGACCACGCTGGCGTTGCGTCTGGCGCGCCGCCGGACCCGCCGTCGGCTCAGGAACCGCTGATGGCCTGCTCCCGGGCCCACCGGTAGTCGGCCTTGCCGGCCGGACTGCGCTCGATCACCGGCCGGAACACCACAGCCTTGGGCAGCTTGTAGCGTGCGATCACCGACGAGGCGTGCTCGACGAGTTCGTCGGCGGTCGCCTGTGCGCCGTCGGCGAGCGCGACCACGGCGACCACTTCCTGACCCCAGCGGTCGCTCGGCCGCCCGGCGACCACGACGTCGGCGACGGCCGGATGCGACGCGATGGCGGACTCGACCTCTTCGGCGAAGATCTTCTCGCCACCGGAGTTGATCGTGACCGAATCGCGGCCGAGCAGTTCGACCGCGCCATCGGCGAGGTGCCGGGCCCGGTCGCCGGGGACCGAGTAGCGAACCCCGCCGATGACAGGGAACGTGGCCGCGGTCTTGGCGGCGTCGCCCTTGTAGCCCAGGGGCACATAGCCGCGCTGCGCGAGCCAGCCGATCCCGTCGTGTCCGGGTTCCAGGATCGAGCCGAGATCCTCTGCGGCGACGAACGTGTCGGGCCCGGCGTTGAACTTGCCGGTCGATACCGCGCCCGGCGCCGACATGTGCGTCATCTGGGCGCCGGTCTCCGAGGATCCGACCCCGTCGACGACCATCAGGTTCTGCTTGGCGTCGATGAGGCGCTGCTTGGCGGTCGGGGTGAGCTGCGCCCCGCCATTGGCGACGACCGCCAGCGACGACAGATCCGCGCTGGTGCGTTCGAACGCTTCTGCCAGGGGCCGGGCCATCGCGTCGCCGACCACGGTGACCGCCAGGATCTGCTCCCGCTCGATCGTGGAGACCACGTCGTCGACGTCGAGGTGGCTGGTGACCGGCGAGAACACCACGGTCTGGCCGGTGTTCATCGCGGTGAAGACGGCCCACTGCGCGGCGCCGTGCATCAGCGGCGGCAGCACCATCAACTTGGTGCCGGGCGACTCAGAGCACCGCGCGGCGATGTCGTCGTAGGTCGAGACGAGTTCCCCGGTGTAGAGGCTGCGGCCGCCGAACGAGGTCATGAAGATGTCGTGCTGGCGCCACAGCACGCCCTTGGGCATACCGGTTGTTCCCCCGGTGTAGAGCACGTAGAGGTCGTCGGGCGACGGTTCGACGGGCGGGACATCGGCCGGACCCTCGGCGACGATCGACTCGTAATCGACTGCGCCGGGCAGCAGTTCGTTGCCGGAGTCGTCGGCGATCTGGATCAGGACCTTGAGGTTGGGCAGGTCGGCCAGGACTTCGGCCAGTCGCGGGGCGAACGCGGCGTGGTAGAGCAGCGCGGTGGCGCCCGAATCGGCCAGCAGGTAGTGCAGTTCGCTCTTGACGTAGCGGTAGTTGACGTTGAACGGGGCGACGCGGGCCCGCCAGGCGCCCAGCATCCCTTCGACGTACTCCGGACCGGTGTGGGAGTAGATGCCCAGCAGGTCCTGGCCGACCTCGTGGCCGGGCAGCGCCGTTCGTTCGGTGTGGCAGCCCAGGCCCTGCGCGTGCAGGTAGGCGGCGAGCCGGTTCGACCGCTCGACGATCTGCGTGTAGGTGTACCGGCGGTCGCCCTGGACGATGAACTCGCGGTCGCCGATCGCGGCCGCGACGGCGTCTGCGGCGGCCGGGACGGTGAACTGAATCGACTCGGTCATGCGATGGACTCTAGACGGCGGCGCCAGCCGAGTGGACAGATGGCCGAAAGTTGTATGCCCATCGGGCTACCTCCAGGCGTCGAGCAGTTCGTCGGTGGTGGTCACGGTCGCCAGCAGCGACAGCGTGTTGTCGATGACCGCGGCCGCATAGTCGGCCGGTATCCCGGCAACCGCATCGCGGGGGACGACCACCCGGTAGCCCACGTTGACGGCGTCCATGACGAGGTTGGTGATCGCGACGTTCACCGACACCCCGACCGCGACGATCGTGCGCACGTCGAGATTGCGCAGGACGGCGTCCAGGTCGGTGCCGCCCATCGGACCCAGCCCGTGCCACCGGTACAGGACGAGATCGGTTGGCTGGGGTTCGATTTCGGGAACCAGTTGGGTGCCGGGGCTGCCCGGGGTGATGTCGACCCCGGTGGCGCCGATGGCGAAGATCTTGGCGTTGTGGTTGGCTCCGCGCCCGTCGGCGCGGCGCTGCACCAGGCAGTGCACGACGGATGCGCCCGCGGCGCGTGCCACCGGGAGCAGCCGGGCGATGTTGGGCAGCGCCTCCCGGCGCGCCTCGTCGGCCAGCGCGGCCAGGCCGGCGTGGGGTCCGACCACCGCACCCTGACACTCCTGTGTCACCACCGCGGTGTGGCCGGGTGCGACGAGCTCGGCGAGTGGAATCCTCATGCGGTGGTCGCCGGCGCCGGCACCTTGGCGGGAACCTCGTAGAACTGCTGCGCCCATTTGCGCATGGCCATGTACGGTTTCGCGTCGATCTTGGCCAGCGGCGGGTTCTCCACGTACTTCTGGTAGCGCCAGATGTCGCAGTCCTCCCACACGGTCTTGAGGAACTGCCGCTCCACCTTCTCGATCACCTCCGGCGGCGGCACGTCGGATGTCTCGCCGGGCAGCTTGGGCCACCAGATCGAATAGAACATGTCCGAGACCTCGTCGTCGACCGGTGTGCAGGCGAAGATGAGCCGGTGGTTCGACGAACCCTCGAACGCGCTCATCGCGAACCCCAGTCCGGAGAAGTGGCTGTGGATCTTCAGTGCCATCCTGTCGGGATCGTCGCTGCGTGCGTCGGGCCATCCGGTCAGGAACCGCCACTCCTCGTCGACGTGTTCCCAGTGCAGGCAGACCGGCGTCACGGTGGCCTTGTGGACGTAGCGGAAGTGGGAGCTGTCGGGCCCGTTCTCGGCCACGATCTGCGGGTGCACCGGAATGGCGTCCGCACGGCTGGAGAACTCCGGATACGGCCGGTAGTAGGCGTTCGCGTCGGTCTCGAACTGTGGGAACTTGTGGAAGATGTCGGGCAGTTCCCACTGGGGTTCCTTGCCCTGGGGCTGGTACCACATGAAGATGCAGCCGTACTGCTCCCTGACCGGGTAGGACCTCAGCCGCAGGCCCCGGTTGGGCCGGTCCGGCCGGTAGGGGATGTAGGTGTTGTCTCCCTCCGGGCCCCAGCGCCAGCCGTGGAACGGGCACTCGATGCAGTCGCCGACCACCGTGCCGCCGTGGCCGATGTGTGCGCCGAGGTGTTTGCAGTGCGCTTCGAGGACGTGAAGCTGACCCGATTCGTCGCGGTATGCGGCCAGATCCTCGCCGAAGTACTTGAGCGCCTTGACCTCCCCGACCTCGTATTCCGCCGACCACCCGATCATGAACCACCCGGTGACCTTCCAGGTGAAAGGGACTTTCATGACGACTCCTCTGCTGCCACGGCCATCCGGCAGGCGTGGTGGAAACGGATCGTGCGGATCGGCCACGTTCCGCTCTAGGCATCGATACTGTAACAGCGACAGTATGTCCAGCCCGGAGGAACCGTGACGACCGAACATCGCGCTGCCCGTTTCGACGCACTCGTGGTGGGAGCCGGCTTCTCCGGCCTCTACGCGTTGCACCATCTGCGTGAGCTGGGGCTGCGGGTGCGGGTGCTGGAGCGGGCGCAGGCCGTCGGCGGTACCTGGCTGTTCAACCGCTATCCGGGGGCACGCTGCGACATCGAGAGCATCGAGTACTCCTACAGCTTCTCCGAGGAGATCCAGCAGGAGTGGGTCTGGACCGAGACCATGCCGGCCCAACCGGAGATCGAGGCGTATCTCAACTTCGCCGCCGACCGGCTCGACCTGCGCCGCGACATCACGTTCGGCACGGATGTCGTCGCGATGACGTTCGACGAGGACGCCGACGAGTGGCAGGTGCGGACCGGGACGGGGGAGACGTTCGTCGCCCCGTTCGTCATCGCCGCCACCGGGATCCTGTCGGTGCCGCTGGAACCGTCGATCCCAGGCATGGACACCTTCGGGGGCAGCTCGCTGTTCACCAGCCGCTGGCCCGAGGGCGGCGTCGACCTGACGGGGCTGCGGGTCGGGGTGATCGGCACAGGCTCGACCGGAGTGCAGCTGATCCCGGTGGTCGCGCGGGAAGCGGCTCAGCTCACGGTGTTTCAACGGTCTCCGGCCTACACGCTGCCATGGGAGGTGCGGAAGTTCGAACCGGGCGAGCTCGACGAACTCAAGGCCCGCTACCCCGAGATCCGCGCGGCCCAGCGCGAGCATCCCGTCGGTGCGGCCCGGCTGAGCGCCTTCTCGGTGCTGCTGGAGATGCTCACCAAGCCGGCGCTGAAGTCCGCCTCCCCGCAGGAGCGACGTCGCGCGGTCGAGGAGAACGGCGTCATGGGCGCGCTGAACTGGGGTGACCTGTTCTTCGACATCGAAGCCAACCAGATGGCCGCCCAGTTGTACGGGCAGGCCGTGGCCCGCATCGTCACCGACCCCGACACCGCCAGGGCCCTGACACCGAGCCACCCGTTCGCGTGCAAACGGCCGATCATCGATCAGGGCTACTACGAGACCTTCAACCGCGACAACGTCACCCTCGTCGATCTGCGTGCCGATCCGATCGTGTCGGTGCGGCCCGGCGGGTTGGAGACCGAGCGCGCCCTTCACGAGCTTGACGTGCTCATCTATGCGACGGGGTTCGACGCGATGACCGGCGCGCTGAGCCGCATCGACGTGCGCGGACGCGGCGGGGCGTCGCTGGGCCGGTTCTGGGCCGAAGAGGGGCCGTTGAGCTACCTGGGTCTCGCGGTCGCCGGCTTTCCCAACCTGTTTACCATTCAGGGTCCCGGAAGCCCCTCTGCGGCAGCAAATTTCGTCGCGGCGCTGGAGCAGAACGTGGAATGGATCGGCGCCTGCGTGACCTACCTGCGCGAGCACGGCTACCGCACCATCGAGGCGCTGCCCGAGGCGCAACAGCAATGGATCGACGACGCCACCGCGCTGGTGGCGCCCACGGTGCTCGTCCACCCGTCGTGCAACTCCTGGTACAACGGCGGCAACGTCCCCGGCAAGAAACGCATGTACATGGGCTACACCGCGGGGATCCCCGAATACCGCCGCCGCTGCGACGAGATCGCGCAGGCGGGCTACGCCGGGTTCAAACTGGCGTGAGAGTAACGGAGCGGATCTGGCGGACCGGCAGCGACTTCGCGGGCCTGCTGCCACGCGTGTACGCCGCCGTGGCTGCAGACAGAGACTGGAACCCTTTGTCGCCGAGTGGTATCCGACGATTCGGCGAGGTCGCGCTCGATGAGATGGCGCTGACGGGCATGACGCTGACGGCGCCGCCGCCGAAGCTGGAGCGCTCGGTGGACTCCTGTGCCGACGCCGGGGCCGAACTGTCGTCTCGTGGTGTAGCCGGGGCCCACGCCGACCCGGAGCCGCTGCGGGTGCGGTCCTGCAGGCAACGCCGATTCGGTCGGCAGGCCTACGAGCGGTTGAGGTTCGACCACGACCCCCACCTGCCGGAATCCCTGGCCGCCTTCGGTGGCCCGGCCACCGCCGTCGTGCACCTGTGCCGCGTGACCGACGAGCGCAGGCCCTGGTTGGTGTGGGTGCACGGCGCCGGACAGGGGCAGCCCGTCGATCTGCTGTTCTCGCGGGCGCGGCGCCTGCAGGAGGAACTCGGGTTCAACGTCGCTCTTCCCGTGCAACCCGGGTGCGGGGTCCGGCGCGGGAGATGGCCGGAGTATCCGAGCATGGATCCGCTGGCCAACGTCGCAGGCATGATGCGCGCGGTGTCGGAAGTCCGCGCGCTCGTGCGGTGGCTGCGACCACAGGCCGCCTCCATCGCGGTGGCCGGCGTGTCGATGGGAAGCCCTGTGGCGGGGCTGGTTTCCCACCTGGAGCCGGTCGACGCGGTCGCGGTGTACACCCCGATCTCGGGGCTGAACGGGATGATCGCGGCCCACCTGGGTCGCTGGGGGCCGTCGGTGGGCGAAACCGTCGCGCTGCTGCGGTCCCAAGCCGTCGAACGGGTGGCGTCGGCGGTCGATTACCATTCCGTCGCACCGTCCGCGCCGCCCGAGCGCAGGCTGATCGTCGGCGCGTGGCACGACCGGATGGCACGCCGGGAACCAGCGCTCGCGCTGCACGACCGCTGGGGCGGGCGGTTGTACTGGCATCGCGGCAGCCACGTCGGGCACCTGTTCGCCGGCGGGGTGCAGGATGCCTCGGAGGAATTTCTCCGGTCCGTCGCCGCGGACCGGCCCTGAGCCGGTGTCCCGGTTGTCAGGCGCCGTAGTCGCAGACCAGCCGCGCCCGCACGTAGGCCAGCTCTTCGGCGATGTCGTACGGATAGGCCTGCATGATCCACTGATAGGCCGTGCCCAGTACCGCCGCCCCGAAATCGTTGACGGCCCTGGCGATATCGACCTCGGGCCGCACGGATCCGTCGGCGATGCCCTTGCGAAGCCCCGCCTCGACGGCGTGCGCCGCACGTTCCAGCCACATGCGGATATACGGGTGGGCCTGCGACGTCGTCTTGGCCGCCTCGAACGTCAGCACGAAGACCGCGCGGCACAGATCCGGGTCTTCGGCATACAGCAGCGCGATCCGATCGAGGTGGGCCAGCGCCTGGGTCATCCCGTCGGAGCCGGGGTCAGGCGACGGGCTCAGCTTCTTCTCGTACTCGCTGGCGAACAACGTCTCCAGCAGCGCGTCCTTGCTGCCGTAGCGGGCGTGCACCATGGCCCGGCTGTACCCGGCGCGTTGGCCGATCTCCGCGGCGGTGGTTGCATCCCAACCCTTTTCGCCGATCAGTGCCACGGCGGCTTCCAGCAGCCTGCGCGCCGAAAGCTCCAGGCGCTGGGGCTGCGTCAGCCCGCGGGTGGGGGAAGGCACCCTTGCATGTTAAAGGCCCGACATCTAACTTAGTTGCGCAGCGTCAAATAATTTGGGAGGTCAGCGGTGACTTCGGGTGATGTGACCGACGCCGGCAGCGCGACCGCGGTGCCGGGCGGTGTCGCCGGACTGACGCCGCAGTGGCTCACCGCGGTGTTACGCACCGACGCAGGCCTGCCCGACACGGCCACCGTCTCCGAGGTCCGGGCCGAGCGGATCGCCGCGGATTCCGGATTCTCGTCGCTGCTCTACCGGTTGCACCTGACCGGCGGCGACGGCCTGCCCGCGACCCTGATCGCGAAACTGCCCGCGGAGTCGCAGGCCCGTGGCGCCATGGAGCTGTTGGGCGGCTACCGGCGCGAAATCGCGTTCTACCGGGACGTGGCCGGTCGCGCTCCGCTGGACACCCCGCGCGTCTACGCCGCCCGGATGGCCGAGGACTCCGTCGATTTCGTGCTGCTCCTCGAAGACCTCCGGGACTGGGACAACGCCGACCATCTAGCCGGGTTGTCCATGGACCGGGCACGGCTGGCCGTCGCGAACCTGGCGGCCCTGCACGCATGGTCAGTTGAACCGGCCAATGCCGTTGCACTGCAGAGCTTTCCAAGTCTGGCCACATCGGTGGTCCGTGACCTGCTGGTGCCCGCCTTCGCGCCGGGATGGCAGATCTACCGGGACAAATCCGGTGCCGCCGTCCCGCGCCGTGTCGCGCGATTCGCCGAGCGCTTCGCCGAAATGGCGCCGCAGGCGCTGTCGGCGCTGACCGAGCACTCGATGCTGTTGCACGGCGACATCAGGGCCGACAACATGTTCTTCGACGGCGACCGGCTCAAGATCGTCGACTTCCAGTTCGCGTCGGTCGGCTGCGGCGCCGCCGACATCGGCTACCTCGTCAGCCAGGGCCTGCCCAGCGAAGTCCGTCGAGGCCATGACGAGTCGCTCGTGAGGGAATATCTCGGAGCGCTGCAGGATCGCGGGCTGGTGTCCTACCAGTTCGACGACGCGTGGCGCCACTACCGCTTCGCGGTGGCCTATCTGATGGTGCTCCCGGTCATCACGCTGATCGGTTGGGACACATTGCCGGAACGTTCCCGGGCGCTGTGTCTGGAACTCACCGCCCGCGCCATCGCCACGGCCGACGACATCGATGCCATGGAGGTGTTCGCATGACCAGGACTGCCCGCGAGGTGGTCGAGCAGTACAACCTGGTCGTCTGGAACCAGCGCGACTTCGCGCTCGCCGAGGAGCTGATGGGTGAGACGGTGATCCGTCACGACGTCGGCGAGTCCGCCACGCTGACCCACCAGCAGGCCGTCGCCCGCATCGTCGACCACTGGGACATGTTCGAGACCATCCGCTTCGACCTGAACCTGGTGGTCGCCGGCGACGACGGCGAGCACGTGGCGATCGTGTACCAGTCACCGATGAAGCTCAAGGACGGCACCGAGACCACCGTCGGGAGCATGGAGATCTTCCGCGTCGTCGACGGCAGGATCACCGAAGTGTGGAATTGCGGCTACAAGCAAGGAGTTTGGGCGTGACCCGTGTACTGGACGAACTGGGTTTCTATCTGCTGGCCGGTGCGGGTGGTGAGGGGCCGGCCATGCTGATGGACGAGGTCCGGCGAGGCGAGGAGCTGGGATTCGGCACCGGCTTCATCTCCGAGCGGTGGAACGTCAAGGAGGCGTCGTCGCTGACCGGTGCCGCGCTGGCGGTGACCAGCCGCATGCAGATCGCGACCGCGGCGACCAACCACAACACGCGTCATCCGCTGATCACGGGATCGTGGGCCACCACCATGCACAGGCTGTCCGGGGGTCGGTTCACCCTCGGCATCGGCCGCGGTATCGGCGCGATCTACAACGCGTTCGGCATACCGACGGTAACCACCGCGCAGATGGAGGACTTCGCGCAGGTGATGCGCAAGCTCTGGCACGGCGAGCTGATCTTCAACCATGACGGACCCCTGGGCAAGTACCAGGTGCTGTTCCTCGACCCGGACTTCCGCGAGGACATCCGGCTGGCGATCGTCGCGTTCGGGCCGCAGACGCTCGCGCTGGGCGGCCGCGAGTTCGACGACGTCATCCTGCACACCTACTTCACCCCCGAGACGCTTCAGCGTGCGGTCAGGACGGTCAAGGACGCGGCCGAGCAGGCCGGCCGTGACCCGGCGTCGGTGCGGGTGTGGTCATGCTTCGCCACCGTCGGCGATCACCTGCCCGAGGAGCTGCGGCTGAAGAAGACCGTCGCCCGGCTGGCCACCTACCTGCAGGGCTACGGTGACCTGCTGGTCAACACCAACGGCTGGGATCCAGCTGTGCTGCAACGGTTCCGGGACGACAAGGTGGTCCAGTCCGTCGGCGGCGGGATCGACCACAAGGCCACCGCCGAGCAGATCGAGCACATCGCCACGCTGATCCCGGACGAATGGCTGGCGCCTTCGGCCACCGGATCGCCGCAGCAGTGCGCGGACCGGGTCCGTCAGGAGCTCGATTACGGCGCCGACGCGGTGATCATGCACGGCGCCACCCCCGACGAGCTCGAACCGATCGTCGCCGCCTACCGCGCCGGCAGGTCGTGATTTCGGTGTTGTTGGTCACGCTGACGTAGACCAAGTACACCGAAATCGCAGGGGGGTTAGGGGGTGATCACCGTGCGGGTCACCGGTTGCGCGGCGGCCTGGCGGCTGTAGAGGCCACGCTCGAGCGCGTCGAGCAGCACGTCGCGGGTCTCCTCGGGATGGATCAGGTCGTCGAAGCCGAGGTGACCCGCGGACCGGAACGACGCGTCGACCTCGGCCTGGCGCAGCTTCGCCTCGATGTCCTCGGTCGCGTGCGACGCACGACTGAGCGCCGCAGCACTCATCGCGCCCATCGTCGCGCCCGGATAGGCGAACGTCGCGCTCTGGTTGTCGAAGCCGAGCAGCGACATCACCATGGACCCGAAGCCGTACGCCTTGCGCAGTGTCACATGCAGTTTCAGCGTCGTCGCGGCCGTCTGCGCGGCGAACATGCGGGCCCCGCTGCGCAGTACCCCGGTCTTCTCCGAGCGGCTGCCGGGCAGCATCCCCGGATTGTCGGCGAGGAACACGATCGGGAGATGGAACGCGTCGGCGACCATGATGAAGTGCGCTGCCTTGTCGGCGGCATCGGCGTCGATGGAACCGGCCATCACCTTGGGCTGGTTGGCCACCACCGCGACTGGGTGGCCACCGAGACGGGCCAGCGCGGTGATCATCGCGGGCCCGAACTTCGGCTGCACCTCGAACCAGTCGGTGTCGTCGAAGACGACGTCGAGTACCGCGCGCATGTCGTAGACCTGCCGGTTGCCGCGCGGCACGATGTCCAACAGCTCCGGCGTCGCGCGGCGGCCCGTGGAGTCGCCGGCGGGTGAGGACGGGGGATAGGACCACGCGCTGGACGGGAAGTACGACAGGTACCGGCGGATCTCGTCGAGCACCGCCGCGTCGTCCTGACCCAGGTTGTGGATCACCCCGCTGGCCAGCGCCACCGTCGGCCCGCCCAGGTCCTCTTTCGAAATCTCCTCGCCGGTCGACTCTTTGACGACGGGCGGGCCCGCGGTGAAGATCGCGCCCTGGGTCGTCATGATCGTCCAGTCACAGACCGGTGCGACCAGCGCGCCGTGCCCGGCCGACGGCCCGAACAGTCCGCTGACCGTTGGCACCTTGCCCGAACACTGTGCCTGGGCCAGCAGGTCGGTGGGGGTGCGGCCGTAGTGCTCTCCGCTGGGCCGGAATCCGGCGCCCTCCAGCAGCATCACCAGCGGCACCCGATCGCGCAGCGCCAGTTCGGCGAGCCGGTATCGCTTCGCGTTGCCGCCGGGTCCGATGCTGCCGGCCAGCGTGGTGAAGTCCTCCGCGCCGACCAGCACCGGTCTGCCGTCGACCAGACCTGAACCGGCGACGATGCCGTCGGCGGCGATGTCGCCGCCGACCAGGGTGCCGAATTCCCGGAACGAGCCCTTGTCCAGCAGGTGGTCGATGCGGCCGCGCGCGTCGAGCTTTCCCTTGCCGTGGTGCCTGGCAAGGCGCTCGTCGCCGCCCATGGACCTCGACACCGCGCGCCGGCGCCCGAGCTCGTCGAGCGTGTCCTGCCAATCCTCGGCACTGGCCATGTGCAGACTCCTGTCCTCCGACGGCGCGCGGTTCGCAACGTTGACCTTACTGAATTGCTTACTGTAGCTTCGTCCAGCATGGGTGCTGGAGGCGGCCTGAAGGTGGACGCTGCCGTCGTCAGTCAACTGTCCCAGGTCCCGGCCGCGGCCAGGACACTGGAACGGCGGGGCTACGACGGTTGCTGGACGGCCGAGATCAATCACGATCCGTTCCTGCCGCTGGCGCTGGCGGCCGAACACACCCACACCATCGAGCTGGGCACCAGCATTGCGGTGGCCTTCGCCCGGAATCCGATGACGGTCGCCCAGATCGGTTGGGATCTGCAGGACTACTCGCAGGGCCGATTCATCCTGGGTCTGGGATCACAGATCAAACCGCACATCGAGAAGCGGTTCAGCATGCCGTGGAGCAAGCCCGTCGGCCGGATGCAGGAGTTCGTGCTGGCGCTGCGCGCGATCTGGGCAAGCTGGAGCGACGGCAGCAGGCTGGATTTCGACGGCGAGTTCTACACCCACAAGCTGATGACCCCGATGTTCGTCCCGCCACCACACCCGCACGGGGACCCCAGGGTGTTCGTGGCCGCCGTCGGGGACCGGATGACCGAGATGTGCGGCGAGGTGGCCGACGGATTGCTCGCGCACGCGTTTTCGACGCAGCGCTACGTCCGGGAGATCACCATCCCGACGTTGACGCGGGGGATCGAGCGGGCCGGACGCACGCGCGCCGACATCGAGGTGGCCAGCCCGCTGTTCATCGTGACCGGCCTCGACGAGCAACAGATGGCGGCGGCCGCGGTGGCGACCCGCAAGCAGATCGCCTTCTACGCCTCCACCCCGGCCTACCGCAGCGTGTTGGAGTTGCACGGCTGGGGCGATCTGCAGACCGAACTCCACCGACTCTCGCGTGAGGGTGACTGGGACACGATGGGCTCGCTGATCGACGACGGGATGCTCGCGGAGTTCGCCGTCGTGGCTCTGGTCGACGACGTGGTGGACAAGATCCGCGCGCGCTGCGACGGCGTGATCGACCGTGTGCTGGTGGGCTTTCCGCCGTCCATCGACGAGGCGACGGTCGTCGACCTGGTCACCGATTTGCGCACTGGCGCATGACGAAGGAGACACCGATGAGCGTTCGAATTGCCGACGAGGCCGCCGGGGTCTTCGCCGACCCCAGCGCCTACGCCGACGAGGCACGGCTGCATGCGGCGATGACGCACCTGCGGGCCCACGCGCCGGTGTCGTGGGTGGAGGTTCCCGGGTACAACCCGTTCTGGGCCATCGCCAAGCACGCCGACATCATGGCCGTCGAGCGGGACAACCTCGTGTTCACCAACTCGCCGCGGCCCGTGCTGACGACGGCAGAGGGTGACGCTCAGCACGAAGCCATGGGCATCAGCACGCTGATCCATCTCGACGATCCGCAGCACCGCAAGGTCAGGGCAATCGGCGCCGACTGGTTCCGACCGAAAGCCATGCGGGCGTTGAAGGTTCGCGTCGACGAGCTCGCCAGGACGTTCGTCGACCAGATGTACGAGCGCGGCGGGGAGTGCGACTTCGTGCAGGAAGTCGCGGTCAACTTCCCGCTGTACGTCATCATGTCGCTGCTCGGCATCCCGGAGTCCGACTTCCAGCGGATGCTGACGTACACGCAGGAACTGTTCGGCAACGACGATGCCGAACTGCAGCGCGGTGAGAGCATGGAGGAGCGCGGACTGGCGCTGTTCGACATGTTCACCTACTTCAACGAGATCACCTCCGCGCGGCGCGCTCAGCCCACCGAGGACCTGGCGTCGGCGATCGCCAACGCGCGCATCGACGGCGCGCCGCTGTCCGACATCGACACGGTCTCCTACTACCTGATCGTGGCGACGGCGGGCCACGACACCACCAGCGCGACGATCTCGGGCGGCCTGCAGGCGCTGATCGAGAATCCCGACCAGCTGCAGCGGCTGCAGCAGAATCCCGGCCTGATGCCGCTGGCGGTCGAGGAGATGATCCGGTGGGTCACCCCGGTCAAGGAGTTCATGCGGACCGCGCAGCAGGACGCCGAGGTTCGTGGCGTGAAAATCGCTGCGGGGGAGTCGGTTCTGCTGTCCTACCCGTCCGGGAACCGCGACGAGGACGTGTTCACCGACCCGTTCCGGTTCGACGTCGGCCGTGATCCCAACAAGCATGTGGCGTTCGGTTACGGGGTGCACTTCTGCCTGGGCGCAGCGCTGGCCCGCATGGAGATCAACAGCTTCTTCACCGAGTTGCTGCCCCGGTTGAAGTCAGTCGAGTTGGCCGGCAGGCCTGAGCACATCGCGACGATCTTCGTCGGCGGGCTCAAGCACCTGCCGATCCGGTATTCGCTGACGCGCTGAAGTCCAACCACCCGCCGAAATTGCATTCCAGCAGAGAAAGTTCGAGTGAGTAACTGCTGGAATGCAATTTCGGCACGGTTGGTAGGTGGCTAGTCGGCGCCGGAATTGCCGCGGGCGGCGGCATTCAGCGCGTCGAAATGCCCTGCGCCGCCACCTCGTTCGCCCTCCTTGTGGTGGGAGAGGGCTTGGATGGAGACGTCGTGTCCTTCGGCGGCTTTGCGCAGTGCCCCGACGGTGGCTTGTTCTTTGGGGATGTGGGTGAACGGGTCCCAGTGATACCAGCGCATCGCGTTCTGATAGGTCATCTTGTCGATCTCGTCATCGGGCACATTGTTGACCTTGAGGACCTCGTCGAGTTGCTCGGGGGCGCCGGGCCACATCGAGTCCGAGTGCGGGTAGTCGGCTTCCCAGCAGATGTTGTCCACCCCGATCTGATGACGGGTGGCCACCCCGACCGGATCGGCGATGAAACACGTC
>NZ_HG964455.1:156431-272949 GCF_000612725.1 Mycolicibacterium austroafricanum | reverse complement strand
CGACCCGATATGCACATTGAGCACCGTGTCGGTATCCACCAGCGCATCCCACATCGGCTTCCAATGCTCGAAATCATGGAAACTCGGATACCCCATCGCCGACGGGTTCTCCGAGAACGTCAACGAATGCACCCCCCGCGCCGCATTGCGACGGATCTCGGCCGCACACGCCACCGGATCCCAGATCACCGGCAACGTCATCGGAATGAACCGGGCCGGATACGCCCCACACCACTCCTCGACATGCCAGTCGTTGTAGGCCTGCACCAACGCCAACGAGAACTCCGCATCCTCGGTGGCGAACAACCGGCCCGCGAAACCCGGAAACGACGGGAAACACATCGACCCCAAAATCCCGCCGGCATTCATGTCCTTGACCCGCTCATCAACCTGCCAACACCCCGGTCGGATCTCATCCAGACCCTGCGGCTCCAGCCCGTACTCCTCCTTGGGCCGACCCGCCACCGCATTGAGCGCCACATTCGGAATCACCACATCCCGGAACTGCCACGTATCACTGCCGTCCGGGTTATGCACCAACCGCGGCGCCTCATCCAAATACTTGCTCGGCAGATGATTCTTGAACATATCCGGCGGCTCAACGATGTGATCATCCACGCTGATCAAAATCATGTCATCACGGTTCATCGTCGTACCCATCCTGTAGTCACTTACCGTATGGTCGACAGTTTAGCGCGCAGGTTCAGCAACACCGGGCGCCCAGGTCGGCGTCGGCGGCCGCGTGGCGGCGCCGCCAGTACTCGCCTTCCGACATCGCCGCCTCGCCGGCGTGCGTGCGCGTGTGGTGTTCGAGGTAGCGCTGGTAGTGGTTGTCGCCCATCAGCGACTTCCAGTACCAGCCGATCTGGTGGACGGCCCGGCGTGCGCCTTCGAAAGTGCGTCCCACTGCTTCTGCACCTCCTTCTCCGCTGAAGTCATCACCATGCCGGACGGCGCGAAGATGCGCGACGGTATCGGGTTGTCTTCGGCCAGCGGCCGGCCGGTGCCGCGAATCGCCTTGACCGCCATGACGACTCCCGCGGTGAACACGATGAGCACCAGCACCGCGAAGACGATCGACAGCGTGCCCTGGATGAAGGTGTTGCGGATGACGGCGTCGAGCGCTCCGGCGTCCTTGGCGGCGCCGAAGCTCGTCTGTCCGGCGTCCCTGGCGTTGCGGTACTGGAAGTGCTGCGTCCAGTAGCCGACCTTGGGGTCGCCGGAGAAGATCTTCTGCCACGAGGCCGTCATCGTGATCACCAGATCCCACAGCAGCGGAACCCCGGGTATCCACGCCCATTTCAGCAGACCGCGTTTGATGACCACGACGGTCGCGACCGTCAGCGCGATCGCAGCCAACAACTGGTTGGCGATGCCGAACAGCGGGAACAGGGTGTTGATGCCGCCGAGGGGGTCGGTGACGCCCATCAGCAGAATGCTGCCCCAGGCCGCGACGACGATGATGCTGCAGATCCAGGCGCCGACCCGCCAACTGGGATTGCGCAGCTGCTTGAGTGGGCCGCCGAGGTTGCCCAACCCGTCGGAGAGCATGAACCGCGCGACCCGGGTCCCGGCGTCGACGGTGGTCAGGATGAACAGCGCCTCGAACATGATCGCGAAGTGGTACCAGAACGCCTTGAGGCTCGCGCCGCCGAACACCTGGTGCAGCACCTCCGACATCCCGAACGCCAGGGTCGGGGCGCCGCCGGTGCGGGACACGATGGACTCCTCACCCACGCTCTCGGCGGCGTCGGTGATCTCCTGCGCGCTGATCGGTGCACCGGACAGTCCGAGACCGTTGACGTAGTCGGCTGCCGACTGGGCGGTGGTGCCTGTCGACGCGGTGGGGGCGTTCATCACGAAATACAGATGCTGGTTGAGGATCGCGGCGGTGATCAGCGCCATGATCGCGACGAACGACTCGGTCAGCATGCCGCCGTAGCCGATCAGCCGCATCTGGCTTTCCTTCTCCAGCAGCTTCGGGGTGGTGCCCGACGAGATCAGCGAATGGAACCCCGACAGCGCGCCGCACGCGATGGTGATGAACAGGAACGGGAACAGCGAACCGGCGAACACCGGCCCGGTGCCGCTGGCGGCGAACGACGAGATCGCGGGCGCTTCCATGATCGGGCGGGCCAGCAGGATCCCGACCGCCAGCAGCGCGATGGTGCCGACCTTCATGAACGTCGACAGGTAGTCGCGAGGGGCGAGCAGCAGCCACACCGGCAGCACCGAGGCAGCCAGGCCGTAGATGATGATGCACCAGGACAGCGCCACCTTGGACAGCGTGAACCACTCGGCGCCCCAAGATGTCTCGGCCACCCAGCCGCCCGCGACAACCGCGAGCAGCAGGAGCACCACGCCGATCAACGAGACCTCCGAGACGCGCCCGGGGCGCAGGAAACGCAGGTACAGACCCATGAACAGTGCGATAGGTATCGTCATCGCGATCGAGAAGACGCCCCACGGGCTCTCGCTCAACGCGTTGACCACGACCAGCGCCAGCACCGCCAGCAGGATCACCATGATCACCAACACGCCGACGATGGCCGCGACTCCGCCGACGGCGCCGAGTTCGTCGCGCGCCATCTGACCCAGCGAGCGACCGCGCCGACGCACGGAGATCGACAGCACCAGGTAGTCCTGCACGCATCCGGCGACGACCGCGCCGATGATGATCCAGATGGTGCCCGGCAGATAACCCATCTGCATGGCGAGTACCGGGCCGACCAGTGGCCCGGCACCGGCGATCGCCGCGAAGTGGTGCCCGTAGAGCACCCGCCGATCGGTCGGCATGTAGTCGGTGCCGTTGTCGAAAACCTCTGCCGGCGTGGCAATCTCGTCGCGCGGCCGGACGATCTTCATCTCGATGAGGCGGGCGTAGAACCGGAAACCGATGACGTAGGTGCAGATCGCGGCGAAGACGAACCACACCGCGTTGACCGTCTCGCCCCGGAAGAACGCGATGATCGCCCAGGAGACCGCGCCCAGCAGTGCGACGACCGCGAAGATGATCCTGTGTTTTACGGTGATCGGCGATCTGTCGATGATCGCCACCGGCGGCAGGTTCTTGTCCGTACGGATGTAGGTGATGTCTCCGACGGTTTCCTCGATGCGTTCCGATGCGGCGGTGGGTGTGGCCACGATGCGTCCCGGTCTCCCTTGTCTTCTGCCCTGTCCGTGCCTGTGTCGATACTGGCACCGGAGCAAGCACAGATGTGGGGAAACTCCCTTTTGCGAGGTCAGTTCGCGCGTTCGTGCAGTGCACGCACCGTGTCGATGGTGTCGGCCTCGGCTGCGGTCTTGTCGTCGCGGTAGCACAGCACCCGGGCGAAGCGCAGCGCCATCCCACCGGGGTAACGCGAGGACGTCTGGATTCCGTCGAACGCGATCTCGACGACCTGCTCCGGCCGCACCGTCACGGTGAATCCATCCGCCGCTCCGTGGTCTGCTGTCGCGGCCGGGGCCGCTCCGTGGTCTGCTGTCGCGGCCGGGGCCGCTCCGTGGTCTGATGTCGCGGCCGGGGCCGCTCCGTCGGCCAACTCGAGAAAGCGTTCCGTCTGCCAGGCCAGCATCTCATCGGTCATGCCCTTGAACGTCTTGCCGAGCATGACGAAACCGCCGGTCGCCGGGTCGCGTGCACCGAGATGGATATTGGACAGCTTGCCGGTGCGCCGGCCCGATCCCCATTCCACGGCGAGCACCACCAGGTCGAGGGTGTGCACGGGTTTGACCTTGAGCCAGCCCGCCCCGCGTCGACCGGCTTCGTACGGTGCGGTCGGCGACTTGGCCATCACGCCTTCGTGTCCCGCGGCCAGTGTCGCGTCGAGAAACGCCTGCGCGGCCTCCGGGTCGGAGGTCAACAGGCGGTCGACGCGCTGCTCGCGGGGCACCGTCGCGTCGAGCGTGGCGATGCGCTCGCCGGTGGGCAGGTCGAGCAGGTCGACCCCGTCGGCGTGCAGCAGGTCGAAGAAGAACACCGACAGCCTCTGTGTACCCGCGTCGGGCGTACCACCGCGGCGGCCGAAGCGTGAGGCGGTGATCTGGAACCGGTGCGGACGCCCGTCGGGTCTGAGTGCGATCGCCTCGGCATCGGCGATCAGCTCCGTGACCGGCAGCGCCAGCGTCGCGTCGACCACCTCGGGCAGCCGCGCCGTCACGTCGTCGAGGCTGCGGGTGAAGACCGACACCGCGTCGCCGCGGCGGTGGATCTGCACGCGCGCGCCGTCCAGCTTGGCCTCGAACAGCGCCGTCCCGCCGAAGCGGTCGAGCGCATCGGCGACGCCGGTGGCGGTCTGGGCCAGCATCGGGCCCACCGGCCTGCCGACCTGCAGGGTGAATTGTGCGAGGGCGGACTCGCCGTCGGTGACGGCCGCGGCGGCGACCGCGGGAAGGTCCCCGCCCAGCATCGCGGCGCGACGCACCACGGCGGAGGGGACGCCCGCGGCCTTGCCGACCGCGTCGGCCATCACCCCGCCGAGGGCGCCCTGGCGCAGTTCCCCGGTGAGCAGGCGGCGCAGGAAAACCTGTTCGACGGCGGTGGCCGCAGCGAAGAGTTCAGCCAGCAGTGCCGCGCGGCGCGCCTGGGACCCCTTGCCGGAGGTGGACCCGATCTCCCCGAACCGGGCGTCGACGTCCTCGACCGTGAGGCTCGGTTGGGCGGCGGGGTCGGGCACCGAGCGCACGGACCGCCACCCGACACCGATCTGGCGCTGGGTCAGCTCGCCGGACAGCCAGGACACGACGACGCGGACGAGCCGCGCGTCGCCCTGTCGGCCGGCCGTGCGCAGCAGCTCGGCGATGCGCGCGACCTTGGCCAGCCGCGCCGACATGGCCGCGACGTCGGCGGACGCGTTGGCAACGTCAACCAGCAGCACGTCACCATCCTCTCAGCTGCCGAAATTGCATTCCAGCGGCGAAAGTTCGCCTTGGATTCAAGCGGTGGCTGCAACGAATGTGGACGGGTCTGACAGTAGTCGGTCGAGTTCTTCGGCGGGTGTGCGCCAGCCGAGTCGTTTGCGGGGTCGGGCGTTGAGTTCGGCGGCGACTTGGTCGAGCCAGCCCGGGCCGTAGAACGACAGGTCGGTGCCTTTGGGGAAGTACTGACGGAGCAGGCCGTTGGTGTTCTCGTTGGTGCCGCGCTGCCAGGGGCTGTGTGGGTCGCAGAAGTAGATCGGCAGCCCGGTGGCTTCGGTGATCTTGGTGTGTAGAGCCATCTCGCTGCCCTGGTCCCAGGTCAGCGAGCGGCGCAGGATCTCGGGGATTTCGGGGACCTTGATCGACATGGCCTCGGCGAGGGTGGCCGCGGTGCGGTCCTCGGGCAGGTGCAGCAGCACCACGAACCCGGTGGTGCGCTCGACGAGGGTGCCGATCGCCGAGGCTGAGGCGGTGCTGCCCAGGATCAGATCGCCTTCCCAGTGACCCGGGATCGCACGGTCGTCAGCTTCGGCGGGACGTTCAGCGATACCGATCATCCCGTCTTTGAACCTGTTGCGGTCAATAGTGTTGCGGCCCTGCGCCTTACGGTGCACACGTCCAGTGCGTAAAGCTTTTTTGACCAGTCGGGCCAGCTCTCCGCGGGGCTGGACGTAGAGGGCCTGGTAGATCGTTTCGTGTGACACCCACATCTCCGGATCATCGGGGAAATCGAGACGCAACCGACCCGCGATCTGCTCGGGACTGTCGTGCTTTTCCAAGCGTGCCACCACCTCGGTCAGCAAGACAGGGTTGGCCTGCAATTTGCGGTCCTTAGGCCGCTTGCGACGGGCCTCGGCGACGTCCTGGCCCACCCGAGCGCGGTACCCCGAGCAGGTTTGACCCCGCTCGATCTCTCGGTTGATGGTGTCCTTGTGGCGCCCCAACGCCGCAGCAGCCTGCGCTGGCAGGTGGCCGGTTTCCAAGAGTTCCTCAAGCCGCCAACGCTCGGTGAACGTCAGTGGCGTTCGCGGCCGCGGGGGCGCGATCTCATCGGACGGGAGAGCATCGGGGGCCTGGGTTCTGGGCACATAACCAGCCTGGTTCACCCAGATCTGACCCATGTTCTCCGACACGCCGGCGATCACCGCTGCCTGCGTCGGTGAGGCTCCCGCCTGCATCGCCGCCCAGAACGAGTCGCGGATCGCCAAGGGATACCGGATACCGCGGTGCTTCAGATTCGCGGGCACTCCGGCAGCCTTGGCCCAACTACAGCCCGTCGTGTGAGAAACCCCAGCCACCGTTGCCGCCGCCGATTGCGACAACCCCGACCCCAACGCCTCCAGGAAGACCTCACGAGCCCCATCCGGAACGTCGTTGCTGCCACGCTTGCGAAACCCCATCGAACAACACCCCTAAACCAATCAGGTGTTGCAGCGACCGATTGAGTCTGACCGAGTGAGGACCTGCTGGAATGCAATTTCGTGCGGTCAGCGCACCGCGAAGGTGATCGAGTGCCAGCCCGTCGCACCGTCGGGGACCGGATCGGCCCGGTCGGGGGTCTGCGTGTAGCCGTCGTTGTCGGTGGCGCGCACCGTGATCGTGTGGAAGCCGGTTTCCCGTGCGTCCCACGGGAAGCTCCACAGCCGCCAGGTGTCACCGGAGTAGGCGTCGCCCAGGGTGGCCTGCCGCCAGTCGCCGTCGTCGATCTGCACCTCGACCGCGCGTATCCCACGGTCCTGCGCCCACGCGACGCCGCCGAAGGTCACCGGGCCCACGGGCACGTCCTGGCCGCTGCGCGGCACGTCGATGCGCGATTCGGTCTTGATCGGGCCGCGGGCCGACCAGCCCAGCCGCGTCCAGTACGCCTCCGCCCGGTCGAAACGGGTCAGCTCCAGATCGGTCACCCACTTGGTGGCCGAGACGTAGCCGTACAGGCCGGGAACCACGAGTCGGGCGGGATAGCCGTGCTCGATCGGCAGCGGCTCGCCGTTCATGCCGATGGCCAGCAGCGCGTCGCCGTCGGTGAGCGCCTCGACCGGGGTGCCCGCGGACCAGCCGTCCACCGACATCGACAACACCATGTCGGCGTCGGGTTGTACGCCCGCCTCGGCGAGCAGGTCCCCGACGCGGTAGCCGGTCCACACCGCATTCGAGATGAGTTCGCCACCAACGGGATTGGAGACGCAGGTGAGCGTGACCACCTTCTCGACGACCTCGAAACGGCTCAGGTCCTCGTAGCGGTAGGTGACCTCACGGTCCACCATGCCGTGGATCCGCAACCGCCAGTCCTGCCGGCTCAGTTGTGGGACGCTCAACGCGGTGTCGATGCGGTAGAAGTCGGAGTTGCTCGTGACGAACGACGGCAGCGCAACACCTTTCGGCTGCACCCCGTCCGGGATGGGGGCCGCGGCCTTGTTCACCTTCGGAAGCGCGAACGCTTCGCGGTCACCGGACACCGACGAGGCCAACCGGGTGATGACCACGCCGAGGGCCCCGCTCGCCACGCCCGCGCCGAGCAGGCCGAGGGTCACCAGCGACAGCCGCCTGCCCTGATCGGTGCTCGCCTCCTCGCCTTCGTCGGTGAACCGGCCCGACACCAGCAGGCGCAGCACGGCCACACCGCAGGCCGTCCCCACCAGCGTCGGCACGATGTCGACAAGCGTCGCGCCGGCGCGGGAGAGCACCGCGGCGCATCCCACCCCGCCGGCCGCCACGATCGCCGTGCTGCCGATCGGGCGGCGTCTGGACTCGAGGATGCCCGCGACCGCGGCGATCACCGCGATCACGGCGAGGACCATCACGGTCAGCGCCAGCTTGTCGGCGGTGCCGAAGGTGTCGATCGCCCACTCTTTGACGGCGCCGGGCGTCAGTTCGATCACCGCGGAACCGACGGCGGTGCGCACGTCGGCCTGCGGGCCGAAAGCGGCACCGACGAGCTGTGCCACCCCGACGGCCACCGCGGCCGCGGCGACACCGGTCATGGCCTTGGCGCCCGGCGTGGTCATGTTGCCAAAGTACCGCCGCCAAGAGCCCGAAACTCTTACCGAACGATGTCATCGGCTAGGTTGCATGGGGGCTTTACAAATCACCCATGTATTGGAAAGTTCGCGAAAGGGAACAGATGGAGATCGAGGGCAAGAAGGCCGTCGTCGTCGGCGGCGCGTCGGGCTTCGGGCGGGCCACCGCGGAGGCGCTGGCCAAGCGCGGTGCGAGCGTGGCGGTGCTGGACCGTCCGCAGTCCAAGGGCAAGGAGGTCGCCGACCAGATCGGCGGCTCGTTCTTCGAGGTCGACATCACCGATTTCGAGGGCACCGAGTCCGTGCTCAACCAGGCGGTCGAAGCGTTGGGCGGTCTGCACATCGCGGTCACCACGGCCGGCGGCGGCATCGCCGAGCGCACCGTGAAGAAGGACGGTCCGCACAGCCTTGAATCGTTCCGCAAGAGCATCGACCTGAACCTCATCGGCACCTTCAACATCAGCCGGCTGGCGGCTTGGCACATGTCGAAGAACGACCCCGTCGACGACGAGGCCGAGGAGCGCGGCGTCATCATCAACACCGCGTCGATCGCGGCCTTCGAGGGCCAGATCGGGCAGGTGGCGTACACCGCCTCCAAGGCCGCGATCGCCGGGATGTGCCTGACGATGGCCCGTGATCTCGGCAGCCTGGGTATCCGGGCGCTCGCGATCGCGCCCAGCCTGTTCGCCACCGGGCTCACCGAGGGCATCCCGGACGAGTTCGCCTCCGTGCTGACCAAGGATGCCGCGTTCCCGAAGCGGCTCGGCAAGCCCGAGGAGTACGCGAAGCTCGCCGTCGCGATCGTCGAGAACCCGATGCTCAACGGCCAGTGCCTGCGGTTGGACGCCGGCCAGCGCTTCGCCCCCAAGTAGGCAACCCGCGACTTCGGTGTAGTTGGTCCTGCTGAGCGGAACCAACTACACCGAAATCGCTCTAGGCTCGACGGCGTGCCAGTTGATGTGACGTTGACCGAGGCCGAGACCGACGCACTGCGGGACTGGGTGCGGCGGACCGGGATCGGGTCGACCGTCACCGGCGTCGAGCCGCTGACCGGGGGCTCGCAGAACATCGTCGTGCGCCTGCAGGTGGACGGTCGACCGATGGTGTTGCGCCGCCCGCCGCCGCACCCCAGACCCACCAGCGACAACACGATGCGACGCGAGATCGCCGTGCTGCAGACCCTGAAGGGCACCGCGGTGCCGCATCCGGAGCTGATCGCCGGATGCGAAGACCTCGATGTGCTCGGGGTGGTGTTCTACCTGATGCAGGCGATCGACGGCTTCAACCCGGGAACCGAGATCGACGAGGCCTACATCCGGGATGCCGGCATGCGTCACCGCGTCGGCCTGTCGTACGCGGCGAGCCTGGCCGAACTCGGCAAGGTGCCGTGGGAAGGCAGCCCGCTGGCCGCCCTGAAACGGCCGGGATCCTTTCTGGCGCGCCAGGTTCCGCAGTTCATGCGGCTGCTGGAGAGCTACCGGCACGAGCGCTACGCACCCGAGTCGTTCCCCTCGGTGCACCTGCTCGCCGAATGGCTGGAATCCCACCGCCCCGAAGACACCGAACCCGGCATCATGCACGGCGACTGCCATCTCAGCAACGTGCTGCTGCGGCGCGACGTCCCCGAGGTGGCGGCCTTCGTCGACTGGGAGATGTGCACGGTCGGCGACCCGTTGCTCGATCTGGGCTGGATGCTCATCTGCTGGCCGGACGGGCCGAAACCGATCGACGTCGGTTCCGAACTGGCCGCGCTCGGGGGACTGGCCACGCGCCCCGAACTCGTCGAGGCGTATCTGGCCGCCGGCGGGCGTCGGACCTCGGCGCTGGACTGGTATGTCGCGATGGCGTGTTTCAAGCTCGCGATCGTCATCGAGGGCACGTGGTCGCGGTACCTGGCCGGGCAGGCCAGCGCCGAGGCGGGTGAGCGGTTGCACGCGTCGGCGGAGAATCTGATCGAGCTGGGTACCCGGGTGTCCAAGGGCGACAACCCGTTTGTGTGATCACCCGTAGGCGTCGAACCCGAGTTTGACGGCCAGGGCCACACCGGCGACGCCGATCGCGACCCGCAGGGGTTTGTCTGGGGCGTGCCGGACCACCACCGGGCCCAACCGTGAACCGAGCAGGCAACCGGTTCCGAGCGCGAGGACCGCGGGCCACGCGACGGGCGCCACCACCGCGAAGATCAATGCGGCGACGCCGTTGGCCGCGCCGAGGACGACGTTCTTGGCCGCGTTGGCGTGCGCCAGTGTCTCACCGCCCAGGCGCAGGAACAGCGCGAGCAGCAACACCCCCGCCGCGGCGCCGAAATAGCCGCCGTAGATACAGATCGCAAAGACGGCGGCGCCCTGCAGCACCAGCGTCACCGTCCGCCTGCGTGGCGACGACGTCCCGTCGCGTCGAGGTCGCACCGGAAGCAGGATCGCCAGCGAGGCGAACCCGAGCAGCACCGGCACGAGCTTCTCGAAACCCTCCGCGGGCGTGGACAGCAGGAGCACCGCCCCAGTGACGCCGCCGACCGCGGCGAAGGGCAGCGTGCGCTTCAACAATGCGCTCTGCCCGGCCAGTTCGGGCCGCGATCCCCAGACCGAACCGACTCCGTTGGCGACCAGCGCCACGGTGTTGGTGACGTTGGCGGCCACCGGGGGCAGCCCCGCCAGCAGCAGGGCCGGATAGGTCGCCACGGACGCCAGGCCCGCGATGCTCCCGGTCAGCCCACCGATGACGCCGGCCGCGAACAGCAGCGCGGCTTGCGACCAGGACACCGGCACATTGTGCCCGCGCCCCGCGCGGTGTCCGCCACCCGGATAACCGTTTGCACGACGCGATCCGGGAGGTCTAGCATCGCTGACGTGCCGAGGCGACTCGTAGTAGCAACCCGCAGCGGGGTCTGATCTGACCGACCCCTCGCTGTGGGTCGTCGCTACTTCGTCGGTCGCTTCCTCTCGGAGCAGAAGGCCGGCACATGACATCCACGATCGCCACCCCCACTGACGCGACATCGATGACGTTCGCGGCCGTCGTCGGCGGCCTGTTGCCGCGCGCGCTGCGCGAGCCGGCCGAAACCAAGTCGTTCGACGAGTTCTGCGACGAGTACGCGCCCTCGACGGGCCCGGTGCGGCTGGGCCAGTGGGCCTGCGTCGACGGCGCCAGGCGGCTTGGCCCGCAGGTCCGCAGCTACCAGGCCACGCTGGCGCTGGGGGACCGCACCGGCACCTCACGCGCGGCGGCGTGCGGCCCCGTCGCAGCGTTGACGGAGATGCTGCACGAACGCGGGGTCGCCGTGGAGATGACCGCGTTTCACCAACTGCGCGCCGGCGATCACACCGCGACGTTCATCCGCGGTAGCAACGGGTGCCGCACACGGTGGGCGATGGGCTGGTCCGACGATGCGACCGAGTCGGCGCTGCGCGCGGTCATCGCGTGCGCCAACCGGCTGATCGCCGACAGTTAGCGCCGAAATCGCATTCCAGCAGCCGAAGTTCGAGTGACGAGCTGCTGGAATGCAATTTCGGCGGAAGGAAAAACTCAGTGCAGGGGGCGCAGCACTATCGGCATGCCGTCCAGTGGAACCGGCATGCCGCCGTAGTCGTACCGGGGCTGGTAGTCCGGCCTGGGCAGTTCGAGGCGGTAGTTCTGCAGCAGACGGTGCACCACCGTCTTGATCTCCAGCTGACCGAACACCATGCCGATGCACTTGTGGGCGCCGCCGCCGAACGGGGCGAACGCGTAACGGTGCTTCTTGTGCTCGCTGCGCGGCTCGGCGAACCGTTCCGGGTCGAACTTCTCCGGGTCGGTCCACAGTTCGGGCAGCCGGTGGTTGATCGACGGCCACGTCACCACGTTGGTACCGGCGGGGATGTAGTAGCCGAGCAGGTCGGTGTCGCGGATGGCCTGGCGGAAGTTGAACGGCAGCGGGGTCATCATCCGCAGCGCCTCGTTGATCACCAGGTCATAGGTTTCCAGCTTCTCCAGCGCCTCGATGTCCAGCGGTCCGTCGCCGATGCGCGCCGACTCCTCGCGCAGCCGGTCCTGCCACTCGGGGTTGGCCGCCAGGTGGTAGGCCATCGTCGTCATGGTCGAGGTCGACGTGTCGTGCGCGGCCATCATCAGGAAGATCATGTGGCTGACGATCTGGTCGTCGGTGAAGCTCTGGCCGTCCTCGTCGGCCGAATGGCACAGCACGCTGAACATGTCGGTGCTCTCCGAGCGCCGCTTCTCGCCGATCCGGCTGGAGAAGTAGTCCTCCAGCGTCTTGCGGGCCTTGATCCCGCGCCACCACGTCAGCGGCGGAACAGGCTTGCGCACGATGGCATTGCCCGCGCGCGTCGTCGTGGTGAACGCCTGGTTGACCGTCGTGACCAGGGCGCGGTCGGTGCCGGCCGGGACACCCATGAACACCTCGGAGGCGATGTCGAGGGTGAGTTCCTTGATGGCGGGGTGGAACAGGAACCGGGGATCGTTGGCCACCCAGTCGTTGGCGAGCACGGCCGAGGCCACCGAGTCGATATGCGAGACGTAGCCGGTCAGGCGGCTGCGGGTGAACGCCTCCTGCATGATCCGGCGATGGAACATGTGCTCGTCGAAGTCGAGCAGCATCAGGCCGCCCTCGAAGAAGGGCCCGATGACCGGGTCCCACGCGCGCTGCGAGAAGTCCTTGTTGCGGTTGGAGAACACGGCCTGGGTGGCATCGGGCCCCAGCGCCATCACCGACGACAGCGCGGGCGACTCGGCGAAGTAGACGGGACCGTGCTTGCGGTAGATCTCCAGGATGAAGTCCGGCCCGCCGCGGAAGATCTCGATCATGTGGCCGATGATCGGCAACCCCGCGTCACCCAGGATTGGCTTGAGGTCGCTGCCGGCGGGCGGTTCGGCGAGCACGAACTGGTCCCAGTGCTTGTCTTTGAGCCGCTTCTCCACCGCGCCCATGCCCGGGATGGTGACCGGGGTTGGCTTCAGTCGCCGTTTGGCCTGGTCAAGAACGTAATCGGTCGTCGAGATCGACGGCATCTGAACTCCTGGAGTCACGGGACTGTGGTCGATGTCACTGAGACCGCTATCCTTAACGAGGCACTTGACGGCTGTCAAGTTTCCAAAGGTTTTGTGTCGGAGGTGTCGCGGTGCCAAGGTTTACAGCCATGACGGCCGAACCCGCTCCCAGCGACCTGCGCCGCAGCAGAGGCGACCGGCAGCGGGACGCCATCATTGCCGCGGTCCGCGAACTGCTTCAGGAGCGCGCGTTCGCCGATCTTTCGGTCAGCACGATCAGCGAGCGCGCCGGGGTGGCCCGATCCGGCTTCTACTTCTATTTCGACTCCAAGTACGCGGTGCTGGCGGTGATCGTCGCCGAGGCCATGGCCGAGCTGGACCAACTCACCCACGACTTCGCGCCGCGTGAACCGGGGGAGTCGCCCTCGGACTTCGCCAAGCGGATGGTCGGCTACGCCGCGACTGTGTACGCGAGGAACGACCCGATCATGGGCGCGTGCAACCTGGCCCGCAACACCGATGCCGAGATCCGCGAGATCATGGACGACTTCCAGGACAGCGTGATCGACAAGATCGTCGACCTGGTCGGGCGCGACTCCGGTGCGCGGCCGGTCTCGCAGGATCTACCCGCGCTGGTGCGCACCCTGATCGCCATGACGTCGATGACACTGGCCCACGACAGCGCGTTCGTCGGCCGCGGTGCGGATCCCGCCCGCGCGGTCGAGATCGTGGAGCGGCTGTGGCTGAGCAGCCTTTGGGGCGGCGACAGCCTCGAGACTCACAAGGCCTAATCGCTGGCAGGCAGCGGCTTGGCTTCCTTGAGAGCCAGCGGGGTCGATCCGATGGACAGCGTGCCGGCACCGGCCTTGGTCACCAGGACCTCGGCGCCGCCGTCGTCGACATAGCGTTTACCCATCGCGTTGCCGCCGGACTGCGCCGGATCCAGCGTCAGGGCGGTGTCTTTGTCACTTTCCAGCGGAATCATCGGCGCGCCGCCGGCGCGCAGGTCCTCGAGGCTGTCGGCGGTCCTGACGACGATGACCTGCGTGTCGCAGACCTGGCTCTGCAGCCGGGTGCCGTTCTTGATCATCACCGTAGGGTATCCGGTATCCGCATCGGCCCGCCGGTAGTGTCACGTCTCATGGCGCACCGGAACGGATTTGACGATTTTGCCGGTAAGCGGTGTCTGATCACCGGCGCCGCCAGTGGGATCGGGCGCGCCACGGCGCTGAAGTTGGCCGCCCGCGGCGCCGAACTGTTCCTCACCGATCGTGACGCCGACGGGCTCGCGCTGACGGTCGCCGACGCCCGTGCGCTCGGCGCTGTGGTGGCCGCCCACCGGGCGCTCGACATCTCCGACTACGACGCGGTCGCCGGCTTCGGCGCAGACATCCACGCCGCCCATCCCGCGATGGATGTGGTCATGAACATCGCCGGGGTGTCGGCGTGGGGCACCGTCGACAAGCTCACCCATCACCACTGGAAGTCGCTGGTCGACATCAACCTGATGGGGCCGATCCACGTCATCGAGACCTTCGTGCCGCCGATGATCGAGGCGCGCCGCGGCGGTCATCTGGTCAACGTGTCCTCGGCTGCCGGGATCGTGGCGCTGCCATGGCACGCGGCCTACAGCGCGAGCAAATACGGTCTGCGCGGGCTGTCCGAAGTGCTGCGGTTCGACCTCGCGCGGCACCGGATCGGCGTGTCCGTGGTGGTGCCGGGGGCGGTGCGGACCCCGCTGGTGGACACGGTGCACATCGCGGGCGTGGACCGCGACGACCCGAACGTGCGCAAGTGGACCGACCGCTTCGCCGGTCACGCGGTCTCTCCCGAGGTCGCGGCCGACAAGATCCTGCGCGGGGTGGTCAAGAATCGATACCTGGTCTTCACCTCCCACGACATCCGCGCACTGTATCTGTTCAAGCGGACGGCGTGGGTGCCGTACAGCGTCACGATGAAGCAGGTGAACGTGCTGTTCACCCGTGCGCTGCGGCCGAATCCCAAGCAGCGCTGAGGGTTTACCGCTTACCCCAGTCCCACGGTGGCGTGGTCAGCAGGCCCTGCTCGGCGATCTTGGTCTCGCCCCAGTCCTTGTAGAGCTCGATCTCCCAGGCGTCGCCGTCCGACCCGATCGGCTGGGCACCCAGGTTTGTCCGCAGTGTCGCCGAGTGTGTCACCACGACGACCTGGGTGCGTGTCGCGGCGGCGTCGATCAATTCCGCCAGCGGACGCACCAGGTGGGGGTGCAGTGAGGTCTCCGGCTCGTTGAGCACCATCAGTGACGGCGGTTGGGGGCTCAGCAGCGCTGCCGCCCAGAGCAGGAAACGCAATGTGCCATCGGACATCTCAGCGCTGCGCAGCGGGCGGAGCATGCCTCGCTGACGCAGGTGCAGGTCGAAAAGGCCGTCGGTGACAGACACCGACACCGTGGCCCCGTCGAACGCATCGGCCACGGCGCGACCGAAATCGTCGGTGCCCGTTTCGAGAATCGTCTGCACCGCGGCCGCCAGGTCGGCGCCGTCGTCGGCCAGCACCGGAGTTCTGGTGCCCACCTGGGGCATCCGGGCGGGGGCATGGCTGTCGGCGCGGAATCCGTCATAGAACCGCCAGTCCCGCAGGCGTTCCCGCACCATCACGAGTTCGGGCACGGCGCCGGCCCAGTCGGCAAGCACACTTCGGTGCGCGGGCAGGTTGCTCGCCAGCGCATCGAAGCCGCGCCCGGTGTCGGCGGCCACCTCGACCAGACCGCGCACCCGGCGCACCAGCGTGGCGGTCGGGCGGGCCACGGGTCCGGCGAACACCAGCTCCCGTTTGACCTCCGGGTCGCGTCCGAACGCGGTCTCCCGTGCCTGGGGTAGGCCGAGATCGATCAGGTATCCGAAATCGTCTGCGGCGTAACCCAGCTCGATCGAGACCGGCCGGGTGCGGGGCCCGCCCTGGGCGGTACCGGTGCGCCGTGCGCCACCGAGGTGCTCGGGGCCGGCCCACATCGCGGACTCCACGCCGCCTTCACGGGCGAACGATGCGATCACCTCACCGCGGCCGCAGTCGGCGAGCAGACGCAGTGCCCGGTACAGCGACGACTTGCCGGTGCCGTTGGCGCCGGTGATGACGGTGAGCCGGCGCAGCGGTAGCACGATTTCGCGCAGCGAGCGGTATCCGCGGATCGCGACAGTGTCGAGCATGCCCCGAGCGTATTGCCCCGCCCCGACACGTCGTTTCACGCGACGCGCTACGGTCTGGTCACTCGGCGCGCTTCAACACGGCCAACACCGTGAGCCTCAGGAGCTTCACGTCCAGCCAGATCGACCAGTTCTCGACGTGCCGACGGGTGAGCCGATCAGTCCGGCTGGATACCGAAGACCCGCGCGCGGAGCATCGCGACGAAGTCCTCCATCAGTTGGAGGTGGCCTGAGGTCCACCGCCTGGGCTTGAGGTCCCAGGCGCTCAACGTTCCGATGGTGTGGCCGGCGGCGTCCGTCAGCGGGAAGCCGGCGTAGGCCACCACCAGTCCGTCGCGAACCGCGTAGTGGTCCTGCAACAGGGGTTCTCGGCGCGCGTCCTCGACGATCAGGGGTTGGCCGGAGATGAGGATCTCCCGACCGAGCGAGCCCTCGATGGGCCCTTTCCTGGTGACGGCCAGTTCGCCGGTGAGGCCGATCGCGCTGCAAACGTACTGGGTGTCCTTGTCGAGCAACGTCACGGCCGCGCACGGTACGGCCAGGGCCGCCACGACCATCTCGACGACCCGGTCGAGGCTGCCGGCCCGCTCGGTGTTGAGCAGCCCACTCTCGTAGAGCGCCTGAAGCCGCTCGGGATCGGAGATGACGGAGCCGCTCGCCAGGTCTGCGGAGCGCCCGGGTATCTCCAGATCCAATTCGCGGATGTGGTCGACCAGTTCGTCGAGGCCGTGGTCGCCGCGGCGGGCCCGTTCGAGGGCCATCCGGCCGGCGACCGCGCGGCTGACGTACAGCTCGACGGATTCTCCGGATTTCGCGGCTTCGTGGTCCAGGGCGTCGTTCATCCACTCGTCAAACCCCGACACCGTCGACCCCATGGCCGCCACGGTAGCGCGCCGCCGAGCACAGGCGCAGCGCGTCTGAGGAAGTCGTCAGCGCTCGGAGTCCGGCATGACGAGCTCCAGGCGAACCCCGAGCAGCCGGACCGGGCGATCGAGGTCGAACTGGCCGAGCAGATCCAGGGCGGTCCCGACGACGGGGTCGCTGTCGGTGGTCGGTGAGCTGAGCTTGCGGATCTTGGTTCGCGTGTAGAAGGTGCTGGTGCGCACGGTGACCACGACGCGGGTGACCACACGCTGTTGTTCGGTCACCTCGGCCAGTGTGTATTGCGCGAGATCGGCTACGGCCCTTGCCATCTCGCTGCGGTCGGTGAGGTCTTGGGGGAAGGTGACGACGTGACTCCGGGACCGCGGCACCCATGGTTCGGCGCTGACCTTGGTGTCGCCTCCGCCTTTGGCCAGCAGCAGGATCCACAGCCCGGTGGTCGGGCCGAAGGCCGTCGTCAGTACGGCGGCATCCGTGCCCGCCAGGTCCGCGACCGTCGTGATGCCCATGGCGGCAAGCTTTTTCGCGGTCTTGGGTCCCACACCCCACAGTGCGTCGACGGGACGGTCGCCCATCGTGAGCATCCAGTTGTCGTCGGTGAGGGCATGCACTCCAGCGGGTTTGCCGAAGCCGGTCGCCACCTTGGCCCGCTGCTTGTTGTCGCTGATGCCTACCGAACACGACAGGCCCGTCTCCGCGGCGACGACATGCTGGATCCGGTGGGCCAACGCAAGCGGATCGGCCACCCTGGCGCCGACGTAGGCCTCGTCCCAGCCCCACACCTCGACGGGGTGGCCGAGGTCGCGCAGCAGGCCCATCACCCGTTCGGAGGCGGCGTCGTAGGCCTCGGGATCCGAGGGCAGGAACGTGGCGTCGGGACAGCGTCGCGCCGCAGAACGCAACGGCATTCCGGCGTGCACACCGAACTGCCTGGCTTCGTAGGACGCGCACGTGACCACCTTGCGCGGTTGGGTCGGATCGCCGCTGCCGCCCACGATGACCGGGTGCCCGACGAGCTCCGGATGCCTCTGCAGCTCGACCGACGCCAGGAACTGATCCATGTCGACGTGCAGGATCCACTCTTTGCCGGGTCCGGTCCCGGGGGTGGTCATGAGCCGCAGAGTTTGCGTGCCACCGTCTCCCAGGCGTCGCCGAGTTCGGCGAGCGTGCGCCCGCGGTCGTGCAGCTGGTGGTGCACGTAGTCGGCGTCGAGCAGCGCCAGCAGCGCGGTCGCCTGGGCATCGAGATCGCCGGTGGTGCCCGCGGACTCCAAGAGCAACCGAACGTGGCTTTGGTGCAGGGTCGCCGGGGCGTTGAATCGCATCTGTAGATCGCGGCCCACGTCGGAGAGCAGGGCGTGGTGGCTGTCGACGAACTTCAGCCGCTCCCTGCCGTAGGCGAGCAGACGCTGCAGCGGCGGCGCCTCGGGACCCAGCGGCGGCGGCCCGAAAAGGAAGGCCTGCTGCAGGGCTTTCTCGTCCTCGTCGAGCAGGACGATCATCAGCCCGGCGCGGCTGCCGAACCGGCGGAACAGCGTGCCCTTGCCGACCCCGGCCGCTGCGGCGATGTCGTCGGTGGTGACGGCCTCGGCGCCGCGTTCGTCGACCAGTCGCCGGGCCGCGTCGAGCAGCAGTGCCCGGTTGCGCGCGGCGTCCCCGCGTTCGGGCGGAGTCGAATCGCCCTCCGCCAGCACCGGCAGTACCGGTAGCCCGTTTCGGTCCTGCGCCGCGCTCACCTCGCAACTTTAACTCAGCCGGAATACAACGGACTGTGGTCCGGTTCGTTCGGTGGGAGTATCCGAAACGACGATCGAGAGGATGAAGATGGCGCAGGATGAGAACAACACGGTGCTGGTTCTGGTGGGGAGTCTGCGCGCGGCGTCGATCAACCGTCAGTTGGCCGAACTGGCCGTCGAGACAGCGCCCGCCGGGGTCGCCCTCGAGTTGTTCGACCGGTTGGGCGAGTTGCCGTTCTACAACGAGGACCTCGACACCGACGACGTCGCCGAACCCGTGGTCGCCCTGCGTGAGGCCGCCGCCCGTGCGGGCGCTGCACTGGTGATCACGCCCGAGTACAACGGCACCATTCCCGGTGTGCTGAAGAACGCGATCGACTGGTTGTCGCGGCCCTGGGGGAACGGCGCGCTCAAGGGCAAGCCGGTGGCGGTGATCGGTGCGGCGTTGGGCCAGTACGGCGGCGTGTGGGCGCACAACGAGACCCGCAAGTCGTTCGGTATCGCCGGCCCCCGGGTCGTCGAAGATCTCGAGCTGTCGATCCCGACGACGACGCTGGACGGCA
This sequence comes from Mycolicibacterium austroafricanum, assembly GCF_000612725.1. Taxonomy (GTDB): domain Bacteria; phylum Actinomycetota; class Actinomycetes; order Mycobacteriales; family Mycobacteriaceae; genus Mycobacterium; species Mycobacterium austroafricanum. The sequence goes on along the minus strand of NZ_HG964455.1, from coordinate 253,667 downwards.
AGCATCCCCGCGAGCAGGCCGAGGTGGTGGCCCGTCTGCGTGACATCGTCGGCAAGTTGGCCGCCGAGATCGGCTGACTATGGGCGGCCGACGTCGGGCGACCTCGGGAATCCCCGGTCGATTCGACACGCGATGTGTGATCGCCGGCTGAGCCTTCCCGGTAACACGGGTCCCGGATGTCGCACACATCCACGGTTTCCAGCAGAAGTGCGAGTGGACCGCTGCGAGACGTGGACGTGTGTGACGGGCGGGACCGAAGTGGTGAACCCCGCCTTGCAGGTAGCTCCGACGGGCTCGGCCGTTGCCCGCCGGCCACTGTGACGGAGCAATCGGACGACGCGGACTGGAAGGACTTGTCCTCCACCCCGGTGAATGGGCTTTGCTGCCCCGGCGCCGGGGTGGTCGCGTGTTTGCTGCAAGGGGTGTGACGGTGGTCGGCCCTGCCGTCCGTTGTCGGTGGGTCCTGGTACACCTGTGGCCTCCGCACAGCCGAAGGGAGCGACACGCCGATGTGATGTGCGACACGCCGGTTCGAAACGCCTCGAAGTGCTTACGACCTGGGAATTTCAAAAATGTCATTCAGAACATCTGGTAGTTCTTCTGAATGTCGGACACTAGGTGTAGTGTTTCGAACACCGACGGACCCCCAAGATGTAGGGGCCGGCCGGAGCCAGAAGTTCCAGGAGTGTCGGATTTCCGATCCGCCGGAACAGCGCCCGGACGGCCTGGAATTTTGAAGGCTGCCGGGCCGCTGAAACTTAGCGACAAGCACGAACGCAGCAGTTGCCAGCCCACCCCCGTCTTCTCGATAGGAGCCGTACCGCCGATGACCCAGCCAGCATCCGTCACCGTGTACACCAAGCCGGCCTGCGTTCAGTGCAACGCCACCTACAAGGCCCTCGACAAGCAGGGCATCGCCTACGACGTGGTCGACATCAGCCTCGACAACGAGGCCCGCGACTACGTGATGGCGCTCGGCTACCTCCAGGCTCCCGTCGTGGTGGCGGGCAACGACCACTGGTCGGGTTTCCGTCCCGACCGGATCAAGGCGCTGGCGGGCGTCGCCGCCACCGCGTGAGCGCAGTGGCCATCGGCCACAGTCGATGAGTAGCGGGTATCGGACAGTCCAGGAGTAGGGGGGGGTCACCATGAGCAATCTCGTCTACTTCTCCAGCGTGTCGGAGAACACCCACCGCTTCGTCGAGAAGCTGGGGTTGCCGGCCACGCGGATTCCGATCCACGGGCGCATCCAGGTCGATGAGCCCTATGTGCTGGTACTGCCCACCTATGGCGGAGGGCACGCCAATGGTCCCGATCCCGACCGCGGGGGCTACGTCCCCAAGCAGGTGATCGCTTTCCTCAACGACGAACACAACCGATCGTTGATCCGCGGCGTCATCGCCGCGGGCAACACCAACTTCGGGGCCGAATTCGGCTACGCGGGGGTCATCGTCTCCCGCAAGTGTGGCGTCCCGTTCCTGTACCGCTTCGAATTGATGGGCACCACGGACGACGTCTTCGCCGTCCGTCAGGGCCTGACCGATTTTTGGGCCGACGCCCGGAAGGACCAGACGTGTCACCAACCGTCACAGCTGCAGAACCTGTAACCACCGGCGCGCACGCGCTTCCGGGGGAGATGGACTACCACGCGCTGAACGCGATGCTGAATCTGTACGACGCAGACGGCAAGATTCAGTTCGAGAAGGACGTGCAGGCGGCGCGGGAGTACTTCCTGCAGCACGTCAACCAGAACACGGTGTTCTTCCACAACCAGGACGAGAAGCTCGACTACCTGGTTCAGAAGGAGTACTACGAGCGCGAGGTGCTCGACCAGTACTCGCGCAACTTCGTCAAGGAGTTGCTGGACCGCGCGTACGCCAAGAAGTTCCGTTTCCCGACGTTCGTCGGCGCGTTCAAGTACTACACGTCCTACACGCTGAAGACCTTCGACGGGAAGCGCTATCTGGAGCGCTTCGAGGACCGTGTGGTGATGGTCGCGCTGACCTTGGCCTCGGGCGACACCACGCTGGCCGAGAAGCTGGTCGACGAGATCATGGACGGCCGGTTCCAGCCGGCCACGCCGACGTTCCTGAACTCGGGCAAGAAGCAGCGCGGCGAGCCGGTGTCGTGCTTCCTGCTGCGCATCGAGGACAACATGGAGTCCATCGGCCGCTCGATCAACTCGGCGCTGCAGCTGTCCAAGCGCGGCGGTGGAGTGGCGTTGCTGCTGACCAACATTCGCGAGCACGGCGCACCGATCAAGAACATCGAGAACCAGAGCTCGGGCGTCATCCCGATCATGAAGCTGCTGGAGGATTCGTTCTCCTACGCCAACCAGCTCGGCGCCCGCCAGGGCGCGGGAGCGGTGTACCTGCACGCGCACCATCCCGACATCTACCGGTTCCTCGACACCAAGCGTGAGAACGCCGACGAGAAGATCCGCATCAAGACGCTGAGCCTGGGCGTGGTGATCCCCGACATCACCTTCGAGCTGGCCAAGAAGAACGAGGACATGTACCTGTTCTCGCCCTATGACGTCGAGCGCGTGTACGGCGTTCCGTTCGCCGACATCTCGGTCACCGAGAAGTACTACGAGATGGTCGACGACGCCCGGATCCGCAAGACGAAGATCAAGGCGCGCGAGTTCTTCCAGACGCTGGCCGAGCTGCAGTTCGAGTCGGGCTACCCGTACATCATGTACGAGGACACGGTGAACCGGGCCAATCCCATCGACGGCAAGATCACCCACTCGAACCTGTGCTCGGAGATCCTGCAGGTCTCCACGCCGTCGGAGTTCAACGACGACTTGTCCTACAAGAAGATCGGCAAGGACATCTCCTGCAACCTCGGATCGCTGAACATCGCCAAGGCGATGGACTCGCCGGACTTCGCGCAGACCATCGAGGTTGCGATCCGGGCGCTGACCGCGGTGAGCGACCAGACCCACATCACCTCGGTGCCGTCGATCGAGCAGGGCAACAACGACTCGCACGCGATCGGCCTCGGCCAGATGAACCTGCACGGCTACCTGGCGCGCGAGCGGATCTTCTACGGCTCCGACGAGGGTGTGGACTTCACCAACATCTACTTCTACACAGTGCTCTACCACGCCCTGCGTGCGTCGAATCGCATTGCGATCGAACGGGGTACGGCGTTCAAGGGCTTCGAGAAGTCGAAGTACGCATCGGGGGAGTTCTTCGACAAGTACACCGAGCAGGTGTGGGAGCCCAAGACCGACAAGGTCCGCCAGCTCTTCACCGACGCCGGTATCCGCATCCCGAACCAGGACGACTGGAAGCAGCTCAAGGAGTCGGTGCAGCAGCACGGCATCTACAACCAGAACCTGCAGGCCGTCCCGCCGACCGGCTCGATCTCCTACATCAACCACTCGACCAGTTCGATCCACCCGATCGCCAGCAAGGTGGAGATCCGCAAGGAAGGCAAGATCGGGCGGGTCTACTACCCGGCGCCCTACATGACCAACGAGAACCTGGAGTACTACCAGGACGCGTACGAGATCGGCTACGAGAAGGTCATCGACACCTACGCCGCGGCCACCCAACACGTCGACCAGGGGCTGAGCCTGACGCTGTTCTTCAAGGACACCGCCACCACCCGTGAGGTGAACAAGGCGCAGATCTACGCCTGGCGCAAGGGCATCAAGACGCTGTACTACATCCGGCTTCGCCAGATGGCGCTCGAAGGCACTGAGGTGGAGGGTTGCGTCAGCTGCATGTTGTAACGGCTGGTCGCTGGCAGGCATATCTCGGCGAATGGCCTTGAGTAGTTGCAGCGCGCGTACCCGGTACCGCATCGATCGGAGCGTCCAGGCAGATCCGTGCGGCCGCGGCATCGAGGAGTTGTGTTGAGCCCGGTCATAGCCGAGGTAATCTGGGTCACCGCTTTGGTTTTCGGCATCGTTGCCGCGATGTTCGCCCTGATCTACGCGTGGGAGAAGTGGGTCAAAGGCACTCGACTGGAGAAGCGCATCGACGGCTTCTTCGACCGCATCGGCGAGATGTTCGACCGGCGCTAGTGGCGCCGGCGCTGATCGCGAGTGTGCAGTGACGGTAGCCGCGAGGCGCTCCTCACTACCGCCAGAGCACGTTCGCGGAGGGCCCGTAGCTGACGCCCGGCATCGATCAGCTCTCGCGAGCCTGCTCCGCCCGCAACGATTTCAAGCGTCGCTCCTCGCGCAGCACGTTCTGGTAACTCTCCCGTTCGGCGACCAGCCACTCCGGCTTCTCCTCGAGCAGCTGGTTGATCTGCTCGGTGGTGAGCGCATCGACCACGCCGCCCCGCGCGAGACCGGCGATCGAGATGCCGAGCTTGGCCGCCACCAGGTTCTTCGGGTGCGGCCCGTTCTTGCGGAGATCCTTGAGCCACTGCGGCGGATTCTCCTGCAGGGTGGCCAGCTCGGCGCGGGTGATCGGGTTCTGCTGGAACTCCGCAGGAGTCGCGGGCAGGTACACGTCCAGCTTCTTCGCCGCCGTGGCGGGTTTCATGGACTGCGCGTTCGGCCTGCTCATGGCACCAGCCTATCGATGAGACCCGACGGTAGCCTGATGCGGTGACCCGGTGCTCACTCACCCTCGGATACGTCCCCGGCGGGACGCCCGCGAAGTGGGCCAGGATCTGGGCGGAGCGCCACCCCGAGGCTCCGCTGCAGTTGCGCACCCTCGCCGCGGCAGACGCGGCCGCTGAAGTACGGGCCGGCATCGTCGACGTGGCAGTACTCCGGTTGCCGGCCGACACGTCCGGGCTGTCGGTCATCCCTCTCTACGAGGAGACCACGGTGGCCGTGGTGCCGACCGACCACATCCTCACTGCCGCCGACGAGATCACCGCCGCGGACCTCGACGGCGAGCCGGTTCTGCTGCCACTCGACAACGTCGTCGCCTGGGCGGACGCTCCAGGCGACCCGGTCCATCACCGACCCGAAACCACCTCGGATGCAATCGAACTCGTGGCTGCGGGGGTCGGTGCGCTCATCGTTCCACAGTCGCTGGCGCGGCTGTATCACCGCAAGGACCTCACGTACCGCGCCATCGCCGACGCGCCCACATGCCCCGTGGCGCTCGCCTTCCCGGAAGGGGCGCAGTCGCCGCTGGTCGAGGAGTTCATCGGGATTGTGCGGGGCCGTAAACCCGGTTCGTCGCGCGGGCAGGCCCAGTCGGCACCGAAACGCACCGCACGGGAGAAAACCCTCGCGAAGCAGGCCGCCCGCGCTGCTGCCGGCAAGGTCGCCCGCAAGCCGGGTCGCGCCGAGCGCGGTCGACGCTGACGCCGCCACGCCGGGCCGCGCCGAGCGCGGTCGACGCTGACGCCGGCAGGGCGGGTGATGTGAGGTGATCGTGGGTTCCCGGCACAACATTGCCTAACCTTAAAAAGGTAAGGCTTGCCTATTTCACCCGCGTCTCCTACATTAGCCGGAAAGTTTTCCTGTTAATGAGGAGCGGTCATGATGCGATGGTGTCGCGGTGCTGCGGCAGCGCTGTTCGCGGCGGCGACGGTGCCGCTGACCCTGGCTCCGGGTGCGGCCGCCGATCCGGAGATCCACGCCGACCCCCAGGGTCCGCAGGAGTTCGCGATCACCTCTGAGGTGCCGACGCTCGCCGAACTCGACGCACAGATCCGGCTTCTGGTCGCCACGCCTGCGCCGGACTGGGTGAAGGCGGCGCAACTCGAAGGCGGTGACCGCGCCGTGGTCGTGCCGAAGATGATCTACCGCGTCGGCTTTTTCCGGTCGCCGAAGGGATCGAGCATGGTGACCGGTCCCGAGACCCACGAACCGGATCTGCACACCGCGGTCATCAACGCCAGCCGCCAGGGTGCACCGACCGTGGCGGTCGTCGCCGAATGGCGTCGCATCGACGGCCGGTGGAAGCTGGCGAGCAAGTCGTTGTGCAACGGCATCAAGACGATCGGTCTGCCGATTCCCTGCAATTTCCAATGATCGAAACCCACGGTCTGACAAAGTCTTTCGGTCCACATCGGGCGCTCGACGACGTTACCGTCACCTTTCCCGCCGGTGCGGTGACCGCACTGCTGGGGCTCAACGGGGCGGGCAAGACCACCCTGCTGCGGCTGATCGCCGGCCTGGACCGACCCGACGGCGGCGCGGTCACCGTGAGCGGTCGAACCCCGTTCGGTGACCCGCATCTCGTGGGTGCGCACCTCGGGCCCGACGCGCTGGACCCGCGGCACACCGTCGCCCGGCACCTGCGCTGGCTGGCGGCGCTGGCCGGCGTCGACGACGGCCGAGTGGCACAGGTGCTGGAGGAGACCGGTCTGTCCGCCCAGCGCTGCAACCGGATCGGCGGGTTGTCACTCGGTGCCCGGCAGCGCCTCGCCATCGCCGGGGCACTGCTGTGCCGGCCGCAGGCGCTGCTCTTCGACGAGCCGCTCAACGGACTCGATGTGCCTGGAATCGTCTGGTTCCGTGGCCTTCTCCGACAGCTCGCCGACACCGGTTGCGTGGTGGTGGTGGCCACTCACCTGCTCGCCGAGGTGGTGCTGTCCGCCGATCGCGTCATCCTTTTGGAGGCGGGTCAACCGCGGCTCGACGGAGCGCTGGCAGACGTGATCCCGGCCGGCGCGGATTCTCGTGACTGGCTGGAGTCCACGCTGCTCGACTGTGTGGCGTGCGCGTGAGCGCCGAGCTGGTGGCGCGCGGGGTGCGCGCCGAGCTCGTCCGGACCTCGGGTCGCAGCCGGCTGTGGACCGTCCTGGTGCCCGCGGCCGTCGCCGTGCCGGCGGTGATCACCTTCGCGATCGCGCTGGCAGCCGAAACCTTCGCACGCATCCCCGGCCAGATCTCTGTGCTTCAGGTGCCGACCTCCAACGCGGCCTACTGGGTCATCACCGTCACCACCGTCGTGGTGGCACTCGGGGCCGCCGACGGTCAGGCTTCCGAAAATCGCTATCGGGCAGACGAATACGTGCGGCTGGCGGCGCGACGCCAATGGCCGGTGCTGGTCGGCCGATGGCTGTTCCACGGTGCGCTCGGGGCCGTGGTGGCCGTCGCCGCGCTGCTCGTCGTGCTCGTCGCCCTTCCGGTGCTGTCGCCGCACGTGTACGGGTCGGTGTCGGCCGCCGACCCGGTCGCGCTGCGGCTGCTGTGGACCGTCCCGCTGCTCAGCTTCTTCGCCGCCGGTGCCGGGGTCGGTGTCGGCGCGCTCATCCGTTCCCCGCTCGGCGCCGCGGCCGTGATCCTGGTGTGGGTCTACGCCTTCGAGTCGGCGGCCGGGTACCTGCCGAGCGGTGCGTTCCTGCAGCGCTTCATGCCCGTCCTCAACGGGGTCTACGCCACCGGCCAGGACGCCGTGTTGACGCCTCCGTGGGGGCAGAACGCCGCCCTGCTCTACGTGTGTTCACTGTTCACGGCGGTCTTCGTGGTCGCCGCCGTCGAAAGGACTGTCCGCCATGGCTGATTCACCCCTTCCGCTCGCCGAGCGGTCGGACGCCGACCTTCCCGGGCACTGGCTGTTGGCCCGCCTGGGCAAGCGGGTGCTGCGTCCCGGTGGCCTGGAGCTGACCACCCGCCTGCTCGCGGCGGCCCGCATCGGCGGATCCGACGTCGTCGAACTCGGGCCCGGCCTGGGCCGCACCGCATCCGACATCATCGCGGCACAGCCGCGCTCGTACGTCGGGGTCGACGACACGGCCGCGGCGACCGAGAACGTCAAGGCCATCGTTGCCCCGGTCAACGGCGCGGTGGTGGTCGCCGACGCGTCGACCACCGGGTTGCCCGACGGCAGCGCCGACGTGGTGGTGGGCGAGGCGATGCTGACGATGCAGGGCGAGAAGGCCAAGCGCGCCATCATCGCCGAGGCGTTCCGGGTGCTGCGGCCAGGAGGCCGCTACGCCATTCACGAACTCGGTCTGACCCCAGATGACCTGTCCCAGGACATCAAGGACGACATCCGGCGCGAGATGTCTCGTGCCATCAAGGTGAATGCACGCCCCCTGACCATCGCGGAGTGGACAGCGCTGCTGACCGAGGCGGGTTTTCAGGTCGAGACCGTCGACCAGGCCCCGATGGCACTGCTCAGTCCCGCCCGGGTGCTGGCCGACGAGGGACTGTTCGGTGCGCTGCGCATCGTCGGGAACATGATCCGCCGTCCCGCCGCGCGCCGCCGGGTGCTCGGGATGCGCGCCACCTTTGCGCGGTACCGCCGCTCGCTGACCGCGGTCGCGGTCGTCGGCGTCGTGCCGGGGCAGTGACACACTCGTCTTATGGCAGTACAAGGCCGCGACACCGACAAGGCGTCGGACCGGGCCGCGGGCCGGCAGCGGCAGAAGGTGCTGGGGCTGCTGCGTGAGACGAATCGGCCTCTCGACGCCCAGGGCGTCGCCGACACTCTGCAGATCCATGTCACCACCGCACGGTTTCACCTGTCGGCACTGGAGTCCCAGGGCTATGTGCGGCGGGGCCGCGGTCCCAAGGCGGCGGGGGCGGGGCGGCCCAAGCTGACCTACGAACTGGCCCCGCGGCTGGATTACGCCGACATCGTGTGCCTGTTCGCCACGCACCTGGGCGGCACGCCGCGGGAACGGGAATCGCGGGCGCGGCGTATCGGTGCCGACCTGGCTCACCGGGTGCGCCTGGCCAGGCCGCGCCACGAGACCTCGATCGCCGACCTGGTCGTTGCCACGTTGACAGAGCTGGGATTCCAAGTGCGCTCGGTGCTGTCGTCATTCGGCGAGGTGACCGTGCAGCTGTGCACATGCCCGCTCGCCGAGGTCGCCAAGGCGGCACCCGAAGTGGTCCGCGGTATCCAGCAGGGCATGATTCAAGAAGTGATCGACGTCAATGCCGCGTCGATCGGCGGAAACTACAGCGTCGCGGTGACCCCGGATCCGCACGCGGGCTCGTGCGAGATCGGTTTGCTCCTTCGCCCGGCCCGAGGCTGATGATCGATCGGAAAGGACGGCGACCGTGGACGCCTTGTCATTGAAGAGTGTCGGTGACGAACAACTCGACGCGGCACGGGTGGCGAGCGCCGGGCGGGCCGCGCACACCGTATTCGGTGGGCGGGACCGCACGCTGCGGCAGACGGTGCTCGCGCTGGCCGCGGGAAACCGGCTCGACGATCACGAAAGTCCGGGTGAGGCAACGCTTCTGGTGTTGCGCGGCAAGGTGCAGATCGGAACGGCGACGGACAGCGTCGACGGCGGGGAAGGTGATTATCTGGTGATCCCGGATGAGATCCACAACCTGGTGGCGCTGGAGGATTCCGTCGTATTGCTGACCGTCGTCGCCCGCCGCTGAGTGCTCAGATCGTCAGCGTCCCGTCGTCGTTGATCGTCCATTCCGGGTTCAGCGCGACCTCCCAGACGTGCCCGTCGGGATCGGCGAAGTAGCCCGAGTAGCCGCCCCAGAACACCTTCTCGGCCGGCTTGAGGATCGTCGCCCCCGCTGCCTTGGCCTGGGCCAGCACCGCGTCGACGTCGGCTTCGGTGCGCTGGTTGATCGCGATGGTGATGCCGCTGAAGCGGCCGTCGACCGGCATGTGGGCGTCCTGCGCGAGATCGTCGCGGCCGAACAGCGCCAGCGCGATCCCGGGGAGTTGGTAGAACACGACACCCTCGGGGGCCGCCTTGGGCACCCAACCCAGGCCCTGCTCGTAGAACCGCCGGGCCCGGACGAGATCGTCGACACCGAGGGTGATCAAGCTGACTCGTTGCTCCATGCTCACCAGTCTCCTGGCTGCCCGGGCAGGTAGGTGCCGATCGACCACTGTCGCCCCTCGGGGTCGAGCAGCTCCGTCCGGAAATTGCCCCACTGTGTGGTTTCCGGAGGGATCAACACCGCGGTGCCGCGGCCGTCCGCACGCTGGTGGATCGCGGTGACGTCAGCCTGGTCGACGACCACGTACAGCCCGGAGCCGACGCAGTCGCCCTTGACGGCGGGGACGTCGTAGCCGCGGTCGTCGTGCTGCACACACACCACTGCGTCGCCGCGCCGCAGTTCAGCGTGAATGAGGCCGCCGTCGTCACGGAACTCGCGTACGACGTCGAAGCCCAGTACCTCGGTGATCCAGCCGACCGCCGCGTCGGGATCGCGGTAACAGATGAACGCAGTCAGATGCCCTGAAGTCATGTGCTAGGTGTACCCGTGAGCACCGACATCTCGTCCGTGCCCGATCATGACCGGGCTGTTCAGACCACCAGATCTGACCAGAACCCGACGGTCGGACGCGCGCCCGGGGCGCGGTGACCGGGGCCGAATTCGTTGTCGACGTAGTCGGCGAGGTCGGCGCCCCCGCAGGTGACGTCGGTACGCACCACCGACAACACCGGGTGGCCGAACGATCCGCGGCCGGCGGGCAGGTAGTGATGCGAATACACCGGGATCAGCTGCGGGACACGAGCCAGCTGATACCTCGCCGTGCGCAACGCGTCCTTCATCCGGGACGGACGTTGCCCCCAGCCGTCGCCCCAGAACCCGCCCCACTCCACGGCGAACAGGACACCGTCGGCCGGGAGTTGCAGCCGCTTGGCCAGACTTCTGCGTCCCTCGCCGCGCCAATTCGGCCACGAGGCGTCCACCGGTAGCCCGGCCGCGAGGAACGCCCGATGGTCGTCGGCGAACTCGAAGCCGAAATCTGTTTCCACACGGGCGAACTCGTCGTCGGACATGCCGCGTTCGATGACCACCGTGCCGCGGGCAGCGAGGCGTGCCGCAGCCACGGTGCCGAGCTGCGCTCCGCCCACGCCGACCATCCGTGCCCGCCGACGATCAGAAGCTGTGCTGCGGACCCTGCGCCTTCTTGTACAGCGCCTTGAGCATGCGGTCCCGGAACGCCGCGTTGTCGATCAGCTTCACGCCGGCGGCGGCCAGCCTGGGCTGTCCGATCAACTTGTGCATGTAGCGGCCGCGCCGGTACTCACGGCCCCACGCCGCCTCCATGCGCTGCGCGTAGTTGGTGAAGTCGTCGGGCCCGCCGTTCATCAGCGCCGCCACCGCGCACTCGCCTGCGGCCAGGCCGGATTCGAGGGCCTTGGAGATGCCGGCACCCGAGGCCGGCTTGCCTGCGCCCAGCGAGTCACCGGTGAACAGCACCCCGGGACGCCACGGCGGCCACGCGGTGAAGCCCATCGGCAATCGCCACGCCCGCACGCTCTTGTTCTTCTTGAGCTCCTCGATCGGCGGCAGATCCCACTCACGCGGCAGCGTGCGCAGAAAGTCACCCAGGAACTGGGTGGCGTTGATCGCCTGCCAGTTCTTGTAGCTGTTGACGTAGCCCAGCCCGATGTTGAAGATCCCGTTGCCCATCGGGAACACCCAGCCGTACCCGGGCAGCTGGTCACCCTGGAACAGCAGCTTGAGGTAGATGTCCAGCGAGTCTGTGTCCGGGCGGTTGGCCGGCATCTCGGACCGGATCGCGATCGCCGAGTAGCCGTTGTACTCGGAGTCGATCTTCAACGCGCGCTTGATGGGGGAGTAGGCGCCGTCGGCGGCGATCACCGCGTCGCCGTAGACCTTCTCTCCGCCCTTGAGAACCACGCCGATCACCCGGCCGCTGGCGTCGAACTCCGGCCCGGCCACCTCGGCGCCTTGCCGCACCTCGGCACCGGCGGACTCGGCGTGCTTGAGCAGCACGGTGTCGAGATGTTCGCGGCTGACCGTGTGGCCGTGGTCGGGCATGCCGGGACGCTTCGGGAACGACAGCTCCCAGCGGCTCGGGCTGAACACGGTGACCCGGTTCACCCGGTGGTAGGTGGCGACCTCGTCGGCCAGACCCATCTTCTGCAGGTAGCTGACCGCGCGTGCGGTCAGCCCGTCACCGCACGGCTTGGCCCGCGGGAACTGTGCCTTGTCCAGCACCACCACTTTGGCACCGGTCTGCGCCGCCTGCCACGCGGCGGCCGACCCGGAAGGGCCTCCACCTGCGATGACCACGTCGTATCGCTGCGTCATAAATCTCTCTCGTCGAGCGGCTGTCGCAGGAGATAGTACCCAAACTCGCTGTGTGCGCGCGTCGAGCGGATCCGCCCGGCCCCGTGGCCCCACAGGTGCCCGTCCGATGTGACTCCGCACGGTCTGAGCAGGTCAGCGAGGCATGGCCGGGTACAGTGATCGGGTGCGACGAGGGTCGAGGGCGCGCGCCGCCGAAGAGCCGGGTGTCAAGGTGGACGCCCGCAGCGAGCGCTGGCGTGAGCACCGCAAGAAGGTGCGCTCGGAGATCGTCGACGCCGCGTTCCGGGCCATCGACCGGCTGGGCCCCGAGGTGTCGCTGCGCGAGATCGCCGAAGAGGCCGGCACCGCCAAACCCAAGATCTACCGCCACTTCACCGACAAATCGGATCTCTTCCAGGCGATCGGCCAGCGGATGCGGGACATGTTGTGGGCGGCGATCTTCCCGTCGATCAACATCTCCACCGACGCCGCGCGCACCGTCGTCTTCCGCGCCGTCGAGCAGTACGTCCGGCTGGTCGACGAGCACCCGAACGTGGTGCGTTTCCTGATGCAGGGCCGGTTCGCCGAGCAGAGCGAGTCGGCGATGCGTGCGCTGAACGAGGGGCGCGACATCACGTTGGGGATAGCCGAGATGTTCAACAACGAGCTCAGCGACATGGAGCTCGACAACGCGGCCTTCGAGCTTGCCGGTTTCGCGACGTTCGGCGCCGCGGCGTCGGCCACCGACTGGTGGCTGGGCGCCGAACAGGACAGCCCGCGCCGGTTGCCGTCGGAGAAGTTCGTCGACTACCTGACCACCATCATGGTCGGCTCCATCAACGGCACCTGTGAGGTGCTCGGCATCAAGATCGACCCGGACGTGCCGCTGCATGAGGGCGTCAAGCGCCGCGAACAGGTCGCGTAACCCGCTTCGCCGAAATTGCATCTAAGCAGGGGAAGTGCGAGAGCGGACCTGCTGGAACGCAATTTCGGCGGGCCGTGACAACGCAGTTTCGGCGGGCCGTGAAAAGTTTGAGGCGGATGCCTCATGCCGTGATCACGGCGCACACCGACGATCAATGGCATGAACACACACCTCGCCCCCCGTGACGCCGCCGAGGCCGTCACCGCACATCCCGTCCTGCCCGCCGGAGACGACGAACGCTTCGTCGGTTTCGGCATCATGGGCCTGCCGTTCGCAGGTGGCCACTACCTGGCGCTGCGCCAGTTCCCCGCCACCACGTTCGCACCCGCCTACGTCTCCGTCTGGCACCGGGACCCGGCCTGCACGTGGACGTTCTACGCCACCACGCCCGGCCAGCAGAGCTGCGCGCGGTACTTCAGTTCGGCGACCCCGAACGACGCGGTCCAGTGCGACATCGACGTCACCTGGCAGTCGTCGTGGTCGGTGCACATCGAGATCCCCAAACTGCTGCAGTGGACCGTGCAGTTGCAGAACACCTGGGCGACAAGGCTTATGACGTCGATCGGCACGCGACTGCCGGAAGCGGCGTGGACCAACCCCGCGACGCTGTCGATGATCAGCCGGGTCGCCGGTCCCACCCTCGGTGCGGGTGACATCCGGCTTACAGGGACGGCGGCCAACGGTCAGCGCTACATGGTCGCGCCCAAGACGGTGTGGGCCGTCGCCGCCTCCCGCGCCATGCTGCGCGGCGAGGACCTCGGCCCCATCGGTCCGCTGATGCGGCAGGCGCGTCTCGGCGACTTCCGGCTGCCGCAGCGCGGTATCGGCGTCATCGGGTCGGGCCACTTCGAGAACTACGACGCCGACCGGCACCGGGCCGCCGAGCGCACCGTGGCGTTCGGCTGAGAAGTCCGCCGTGAACAGGCAGAATCAGCGGATGGCACCGCCGGCCGAACACCCGGCCCGATCGCCCAGCAGGGCCGAACTGCTGGCGGCGCTGTCCATCGCCATCGACCTCGGGCTGGGGCAGCCGGCCGAACACATGTTGCGGTCGGCGGTCATCGCCACGAGGATCGCCGAGCGACTCGGCCTCGACCGCCCAGAGCGTGACTGCTGCTACTACACCGCGCTGATCATGTGGATCGGCTGCCATGCCGACTCCCACGAGTACGCGCACTGGTTCGGCGACGACATCGCCGTCCGGCACGACTCCTACCTGGTCGACTGGACCGGCCTGCCGTATCTGCGGTTCCTGATGGCCAACACCGGCCGCGGGCAACCGCTGCTGCACCGATTGAGCCTGATGGCAACACTTCTCGCCGATGCGCGCGGTCAGATCTCACAACTGATCCACTCGCACTGCGCCTCGGCGGGAATGTTGGCCGACCGGCTGGGGGTGAGCGCGGAGGTGCAGTCGGCGCTCGGGTACACGTTCGAACGCTACGACGGCGGCGGACTGCCCGGCGGTGTCGGCGGCGACGACATCCCGTTGCCGATGCGGGTGGCCCAACTCGCCGACATGGTGGAGGTGCACCACCGCGCCTACGGCGTCGACGGTGCGGTCGCGATGGCCCGCAGCCGCCGCGGCGGGCAGTTCGATCCGCGGGTCGTCGACGCGTTCACCGCCGACGCGGTGGCGGTGCTGTCGGTCCCGGCGCCGGGAGACGCCTGGACGGTCGCGTTGCGCGAGGCCCCGGACTACTGGGAGCGGCTGCGCGGCGCGGAACTGGATGCACTGCTGGTGGCCCTCGGTGATTTCGTCGACCTGAAATGCCCTTTCACACTTGGGCATTCGCGCGCGGTCGCCGAACTGGCCGCGGGCGCGGCAACGGTGGTGGGCTTGGACGCCGACACTGTCACCGTGGTGCGCCGCGCTGGGCACCTGCACGACCTGGGCCGCATCGGCGTGTCCAATCAGATCTGGTCGAAGCCGTCGTCGCTGACTGCGGGGGAGCTGGAGCGGGTGCGCCTGCACCCGTATCTGACGGTGCGCATCCTCAGCCAGGTCGGCGGCCTCGACACGGTCGCCCAGGTGGCGGGCAACCACCACGAGTATCTCGACGGCTCCGGGTACCCGCGGGGCCTGCCTGCCGCGGCGTTGAGCCTTCCCGACCGGCTTCTCGCGGCGGCCGTGGCCTACCAATCCGCCCTCGAGCCACGTCCGTACCGTGATGCGCTGCCTGCGACGTCGGCGGCGGCCCGCCTGCGGGAACGGGTGCGCGAGGGCCGGCTCGACGAGGTGGCCGTCGAGGCGGTGCTGCAGGCCGCAGGCCACCGGGCCCGGGGATACAGCCCCCGGCCCGGCGGCCTGACCCCGCGTGAGATCGAGGTGCTGTGCCTGGTCGCGCGTGGTGCCTCGAACAAGGAGATCGCCGCGACGCTGGGGATCTCCGGGAAAACCGCGCGCAACCACGTCGAACGGACCTACGCCAAGATCGGCGCCACCAACCGCATCGGCGCCAGCATGTTCGCGCTCAACCACGGCTTGGTCACCCCGGCCTGAGCTCGCCGAAATTGCATTCCAGCAGCGAAACCGCGAGTGCCGGCCTGCTGGAATGCAATTTCGGCGGAAGGGGATTTAAGTGGTACCGGCGTTCCCAGGTACAGTCGGAGCCATGACCGTCGCTGAACAGGCTGACCTCACCTCCGCCGGCCAGACACCGGTGCGGACCCGCGCGCTGATTATCGGCTCCGGCTTCTCCGGGCTCGGGATGGGCATCGAGCTGCAGCGACGCGGCGTCGACTTCCTGATCCTGGAGAAGGCCGACGAGATCGGCGGCACCTGGCGGGACAACACCTATCCCGGCTGCGCCTGCGACATCCCGTCGCACATGTACTCGTTCTCGTTCGAACCCAAGCCGGACTGGACCCACATGTGGTCGTTCCAGCCCGAGATCCAGGACTACCTGCTCGGGGTCACGGCCAAGTACGGGCTGCGCCGCTACGTCGAGTTCGGCGCGCACGTCGACCGGGCGCTGTGGGACGACGACGAAATGCGTTGGCACGTCCACACCAAGGACGGCCGCGAGTTCATCGCTCAGTTCCTGATCTCCGGCGCCGGCGGGCTGCACATCCCGCTGATCCCGGAATTCGACGGGTACGACGAATACCTGGCCGCGGGCCGGGTCGCGTTCCACTCCGCGCAGTGGGACCACGACGTCGACATCACCGGCAAGAAGGTGGCGGTGATCGGCACGGGTGCCAGCGCGATCCAGATCGTGCCCGAGATCGTCAAGGACGTCGACGAACTGCAGCTCTATCAGCGCACCCCGGCCTGGGTGATGCCGCGCCCGAACAACCCGATCCCCGAGGGTCTGCAGCGTGTGTTCACCAACGTGCCCGGCACCAGGGCCGCGATGCGCGCCGGCATCTACTGGCTGCACGAGGCCGTCGGGTTCGCGATGACCAAACAGCCCCGGCTGCTCAAACTCGGCGAGCTGGCCGGCAAGTGGAACATCCGCCGCTCGATCAAAGACCGTGAACTGCGGCGCAAACTCACCCCCGATTACCGGGCGGGCTGCAAGCGAATCCTCAACTCGGACACCTACTATCGCGGCATCGCCGACCCCCGCACCGAGGTGATCACCGACCGCATCGCCCGGTTCAGTCCGCGCGGCATCGTCACCACAGACGAGCACGGTCGGGAGACCGAAAGAGAAGCCGACGTGGTGGTTTTCGCCACCGGCTTCCACGTCACCGACTCCTACACCTATGTCGACATCAAGGGCCCCGGCGGGGTGGACCTCGTCGACCGGTGGAACCGGGAAGGGATCGCCGCGCTGCGCGGCATCACCGTCGCCGACATGCCGAACCTGTTCTTCCTGCTCGGCCCGAACACCGCGCTGGGCCACAACTCGGTGGTGTTCATGATCGAGTCGCAGATCCGCTATGCCGCCAAGGCCATCGCCGCGGTGGACAAGGCCGGCGCGCAGGCGCTGGCGCCGACCCGCGCGGCGCAGGACGACTACAACGACGAACTCCAGCACGACCTCGGCGGCACGGTGTGGAGCACCGGTGGTTGCCGCAGCTGGTACCTCGACGAGCACGGCGTCAACCGCACGTTGTGGAGCGGGATGACCTGGCAGTACTGGCTGGCGACCCGGCGGTTCAACAAGTCCGAATACACGTTCCGCTGACTTCGGCGCGACACACCGAACCACTACATCTCGTATTGCGCGGCGATGTCGTACACCAGTTGTAGTGTTGGTGGCGCGGCGGGAGATCCTGCGGCGACTTTACAAATAGCCAGGTGAAATGGGGTTGTCGTGAGCGATGGCATGAAACTGATCGACCGTGTCTCGGCCATCAACTGGAACCGCCTGCAGGACGACAAGGACGCCGAGGTGTGGGAGCGCCTCACCGGCAACTTCTGGCTGCCGGAGAAGGTTCCGGTGTCCAACGACATCCCGTCCTGGAACACGCTGACCGCCCATGAGAAGCAGCTGACGATGCGGGTGTTCACCGGCCTGACGCTGTTGGACACCATCCAGGGCACGGTCGGCGCCGTCAGCCTCATCCCGGACGCGCTCACCCCGCACGAGGAAGCGGTGTACACCAACATCGCCTTCATGGAGTCTGTGCACGCCCGCAGCTACTCCAACATCTTCTCGACGCTGTGCTCGACCGCCGAGATCGACGACGCGTTCCGCTGGTCGGAGGAGAACCCGAACCTGCAGCGCAAGGCCGAGATCGTGATGCAGTACTACAAGGGCGACGAGCCGCTGAAGCGCAAGGTGGCCTCGACCCTGCTGGAGAGCTTCCTGTTCTACTCCGGCTTCTACCTGCCGATGTACTGGAGCAGCCGCGCCAAGCTGACCAACACCGCCGACATGATCCGGCTGATCATCCGCGACGAGGCCGTGCACGGCTACTACATCGGCTACAAATTCCAGAAGGGCTTGGCACTCGAGAGTGAGGCGACCCGCCAGGAGCTCAAGGACTACACCTACGAGCTGCTGTTCGAGCTCTACGACAACGAGGTCGAGTACACCCAGGACCTCTACGACGAGGTCGGGCTCACCGAGGACGTCAAGAAGTTCCTGCGCTACAACGCCAACAAGGCGCTGATGAACCTCGGCTACGAGGCGCTGTTCCCGCGTGACGAGACCGACGTCAACCCGGCGATCCTGTCCGCGCTGAGCCCCAACGCCGACGAGAACCACGACTTCTTCTCCGGTTCGGGTTCGAGCTACGTGATCGGCAAGGCCGTCAACACCGAAGACGAGGACTGGGACTTCTGATATACGTGGCTAGCCTCTCCAGTGGCCGCATAGTGGGCGATTGCCTGGGTCTTTCTATCTTGCGAACTGGGGATAATTGTCGCGCAACCAGGTCTTCGTAACGAACGTTTGGGGATTCTGTGCGTCGCCTTGCTCGTTCGATATCCAGGTGGTGCTGCCGCCCGCCGTGTCGCTCTGGGTTGCGATCACCCTGTTGGCACCCTTAACGAATTCGCCCTCGAAGTAGGGCCCGAGCACCCACTCCAGCGTGGTGGTGTAGGTGTAGGTCGCTGTCTGTTGCGACTGAGCCGCGATCTTGGCGGCCTCGTCTTCCATCCATTGCGCGAGAGCGGCGGCATAGTCGTAGTTTTCGTCGGTCTCGTCTGTGGCGGTGGGTGCGTTGGTCGTGGCAGGCGGTGTCGTATTTCCGTCGGTGGTGGTGGTCCCGTCGGTGGTGGTGTTTCCGTCGGCAGTCGTGTTCCCTGCAATGTGAAGCGTTCCGCCCCAGGAAGCGACATAGCCCGTGTTGCAGCCACCCTCTATCCCTTCGGCCTGCACAGCGATCGTGTGAACCCCCGGCGTGACCGGGATCTCGTATCCGCCGTCGCTCTCTCCGGGCCCGACGCGGTTGGACCCCCACTCGTCACCGTCGACGATGATGTGAGCAATCATGTCGGAGCAGTGATTTTGGCTGGCGGTGAATTCGACCAGGATCGAGCGTTCTTCGTCCACCGTGAAAATATCGACGCTGGGAATCGGTGTGCACCATTGTGTCTGGGGCTGGTCGCAGTCCGACACCTCAATGTACTGCGTGACGTCGACGGCCGACGCCGGGACCGCAAACGCGACAGCGGCAACGCCGACGGTCACAATGCCGATGGCGGCCCGCTTGGAGGACACAACGGCGCAGGAGCTGACTCGAGACGATCTCGGCATCGCATGAACCTAGTTTCACGAGGCTATTTGGGGCACTTGCAGTTAACCCCTGCCACCCCATATCGCGTAGAGCACAACTGATCCACTCTTTAAGGTCCAAAGTCCTTAAACGACCAGGCGTGACGGTCGGAAGCTGTCTACCGTGCGCCGCGGCCCCGGGGTCGCGGCTGCCATCGTCATGATCGCCGTCGGAGCGGCTGCCCCAGCCGTCGCCCGTCGGGTGAAGGCCGGGGCAGACCGGCGTCAGCTGCGCTGCGCCTCGTGGCTGTCTTCCATCACCGTGCGGCCGATCTCGGCCTAACCCGGATTTTTCGTGAAGTGTTGTGATTTTCGGGGTGTAGATACGCGAAAGTGCCTGTCCTGCAAGGAATAATTGGACTTCTCTACGGTTCAATCGTTCCTACGGGAAGGCACCTCGCAGGTGAAGAATATCGTGGCCGCAGCGCGGGTGAAAGTGTCCGCCGATGGGCAGGGCGTGGTGTCGCATGCCGGGATGGGCTTGCTTCGTGAGCTTGCCGATCTGACGGGGTTATCGTCGCAGGTCACCGCCGTGCTGGCTGACACCTACCGGGGCCCGTGGGTGTACGCACCCGGTGAGGTGTTCGCCGATCTGGCCGCAGCGGTCGCCGACGGGGCCGATTGCATCGATGCGGTCGGCCAGTTGTGTGGGGACCGTGAACATGTGTTCGGCGCGAAGGCCTCGACAACCACGATGTGGCGGTTGATCGATGAGCGCATCGACGCCGCCCACCTGCCCGGGGTGCGGGCTGCACGAGCCGGCGCACGGGCCGCAGCATGGGCGGCTGGAGCCGCCCCCACTGGTGAGGGCTGGCTGCACATCGACCTCGATGCCACCCTGGTCATCGATCACTCCGACAACAAGACCGGCGCCACCCCGACCTGGAAGAAAACCTATGGTCACCATCCGTTGCTGGCGTTTCTGGATCGTCCCGAGATCGCCGGTGGGGAAGCGCTGGCCGGGCTGCTGCGCACCGGTAACGCCGGCTCCAACACCGCCAGCGACCACATCATCGTCTTGCACCACGCGCTGGCCTCGCTGCCGCCGCGATGGCGGCCCCGCCCAGGTAGTCCACCAGATTCGGATGCCTGCCGGGTGCTGGTGCGCTGCGATACCGCTGGAGCCACCCACAAGTTCGCCGACGCCTGCCGCACCGCCGGGGTGGGATTTTCCTTCGGATACCCCGTCGATGCGCGGGTCCAGGACGCGGTCGACACCCTCAACCTCGGCCAAGCCTGGTATCCGGCGATCGACACCGACGGCGGCATCCGTGACGGCGCCTGGGTCGCCGAAGCCACCGGCCTGGTCAACCTGAGCAACTGGCCCGCTGGCACCCGGCTGATCCTGCGCAAAGAGAGGCCCCACCCGGGTGCGCAGCTGCGGTTCACCGATGCCGACGGGATGCGGGTCACCGCATTCATCACCGACACCGAACCCGGCGTCATTGCCGGTCAGGTCGCCGGATTGGAGCTGCGGCACCGCCAGCACGCCCGCGTCGAAGACCGCATCCGCGAACTGAAAGCCACCGGGCTACGCAACCTGCCCTGCCAGTCGTTTTGGGCCAACGCCGCCTGGCTGGAAATCGTGCTGGCCGCCGCCGATCTGGTCACCTGGGCCCGGCTGATCGGCTTCGGTGACCACCCCGCACTGGCCCGCGCCGAGATCGCCACCTTCCGCTACCGGATCCTGCACGTCGCTGCCCGTATCACTCGCAGCGCCCGCCAGGTTCGCCTCCGTATCGACGCCACCTGGCGATGGGCATCAGCGATCGCGACCGCCTGGCAACACCTACGCACCGCTTTCGGATAACCAGCAAATCACTCGACCCACCGACCACGAAAGACCAGGCCCTGGGAAAGCCCGCCCCACCCGGCGACACGGGACACCCCACCACGCCCGCCACCCGACAACGACCACCCAGCAACACAATTCAGTGACCGAGCGGACCCGTCATCAACTCGATGCAAAATCGAGGCTAAACGTCCGGGCGGGAGTACCCGCAGCAACAGCGCGTAGCCGATGCCGACGTCGAATTCAGCAGTTGTGAAGGGCAATGTCCTTGCCCACGTACGGGTCGTAGCCGCGACTCACTACATAGTCAGTCACAGAGCGAACGCAGTTGTTCTCGTCACTGGTGGCGACGATGTCGGCAACCATCGCGCAGGTAGCGTCACGGTACGTGCCGACATGATGGACTTCTTGCGGAATGAGCAGATTGCCGAGTTCACAGTAGGGAGCTGCATGGGCTACGGGAATGATCCCAATAATCGGAACAGAAATTGCGGCGGCGGCAACTGTAGCCATCAACTTAATCATCAGACGTCCTCGTCCTGATCGCAGTTCTCTAGAAGGCGCATTTCGGTGATGACCTGCAACGCCTGTTGGCTGGAAACTCCAAAGAGATGCGAGGTTGTCGAGAAATCTGACCGTCTGACAAACCCAGCAGGCTTCGCAGGCGTTCGTGGTGATGATGCTGTCATGATTGGGAGTGATGTCAGCGTGAGCACGGGCGGGTAGACCGAAGCTGATTCCAGTGGCTGAGCAACCTCACTGGCCATGGCACGTGACCTCCCGTCTTCCGTTCAGGCCCGACCATTGTCTCGCCCATGTTGTCGACGAGGCGGACGGCTTCGGTCTCAGACATGTTGGACTGCTGCGTCAACCATGCCACCGCTGCGTTGAATTCGAACGGCATTTCCCCGTTCGAGGAGTCAGGCCGGCGCTGGTTCTCCGCGCAGAACACCTCGCCAGGTGTCTGGGCGATCGCACTCCGACCAACTTGCTACGACTCGCACCCCATGCCGTCGCCGTCACGGTCGAGATGCGATCCGTACCTGTCGCTGCTGGACGGAATATTGGCGTCGCCGTTGGCTCGGGCATCTGTGCAGTTTTCGTAAGGTGCGGCGTTGGCCAGAGCCACCGGACTGACGCCCACACCGATGGCGCACGCAAGCAACGCAGCGCAGGAGCAGCAGAAGCGCTTGACCTGTTGTCCTACCGGCACGAATGGGGTGAGGGCTTCTTGCCTGCCGACCTGAGCGGCAGTCTGTTGGCATCGAAGCTGCGGGCAGTACGGCGATGCTGACGGTCTACTCGGAGTCCTCGGCGATCTTCGAGCATGCGACCCGGATGGACGAGATCAAGCGACACACCACCATTCCGCCCTCGTCGTCATCCCCTCGTGCGCCCGACTCCGGGGACGGTGGGTCGATTTCACAGGACGCATGCCGTCGGACTTCATAGCGCGCACCTAACTTCCTGACAGCGCAGACATAGCGGCACGGTGCACGCTGCTGCTGCATGTCGGCGGCGTTCGTTCAAGCGTGTGCTGCCGGCGAGGGCGGATGTTGCACATGTCGGCCGTGCGGTGCGCGATCGGCCCCCTCACCGATCGCGCACCGTGCTTCGTGGCCGCCAGTGAATGAGCGGGTTCAGAAACGGAGAAGAAAGGGGCGTCATGGTTGGCACCGTACGTCCGTACATGACGGCGAGTGTCGCGCTCGTCGGGGCCAGCGTCATCACGGTCGCCCCGATCCAGCCACCGGACGAGGAGTCCCGGGTCAGCACTGACCGCTACAGTCTCGCGGCCGCGACCACCACCGGCGAAGCGTGTAGCGGGTACTTCACCGATGGATGCGATATCTGGGCCGACCAGTCCTACACGCCGGTGGCACTGGACCTCGACAGCGGTTCGGTCTGGAACATCCCCGAGAACATCGTCAATGCGATCATCAGCATCCCGCGCGCGTACATCAACGCCCTCAACGACCTGTCCTATTCTCTGGAGGTCACCGGCAGTTGGTGGGTCTACACGGAAACCAACGTGCTCGGCTACGACCCCGCGGATCCGCCGAAGATCACCGCACTCATCAACCTCCTGATCCCGTTCGAGGCCCTTTCCGAGCCACTGGGTGAACAAGTGTCGTGGTGGGCCAAGGCCAACCTGCCGATGAACGCGGGCTGCACGGGCACGGCCCCGCCTACCTGCGAGGACGCCAACGCAATCCTGAGTGAGATGTTCCAGGTGCCGATCTGGGATCTCATCACGGGATACACGTTTCCCGAACTGAACAATCCCGTCAGCGACGCCGAGAGCGCAGCCGGCGAAGAGATCGACGGTGAAAAGGGCGACGAGGTTCCGTGGTCCGGGGAGTCGGTGCAGCTCAACCCGTGGGACCCGGTGTACAGCGTCGTCAACTATCTGCTGGCCGACCCGGCGGAGAACACGCCGGAGGCGGTCACCCTCACGGAGATCGTCGAGACGGTGACCCGGCTCGGGGCAGCCTTGTGGGAGGCGTTCAATCCTTTTGTCCCGGGCAGCTTTCTGTGGAAAGGATACCCCTACACGCTGGTGACCGACCTGATCAAACCGTTCGTCAGCATCCTGTGCCCCGAGTGCGACCCCGAGCACCCCGAAGACCCGACGCCCTTCGACGGCGAGCTGCCGCCGAGCAGCGAGGAGGGCGAATCAGACACCACATCTGTACTCGTCTCTGCGACCACAGCTGATGAGGACGATCCGACCGCGGCGGAGGTCACACAAGGCACTACCGGCCAAGGGCCCGACGTTGAATCAGAGTCTGTGCAAACGCTTCTGGCGAAGTTCGAGTCAGCGCCGCAGCAAGCCGACGAGGACGCGGCCACGAACGGGGTAGACGCGGATCGGGCCGACGAGGACGCCGACGTCGTCCTCGAGAGTGACGTGGCGACGGAGACAGAATCTGATGGCCAGGAAAGTGCCACAGGCACCGCGCCGGAGATCGACCCGGAATCATCCGAATTGAGTGACGAGGACGAAACGGAAACAGCCGACTCCGACCACGACACGTCGTCCGAGGGTTCGTCGGCCGACGACGAGGGTGGCGATACAGACACGGAAACCGCTACCGGAGACGACGATTCAAGCAGTAGCGACACGGGGAGCGGCGCCGATGACTAAGAGCGTGCCAGGGAGGCATCGAAAAGCCGGTACCAGGAATCGATGGACACGAGCTGCCCTGGTGGCAGCGGCGTTCCCGCTGGCCGGAGTGCCGGCCCTGGGGGCTGCGCCCACCGTTGCCGGGGCCGCCGAGCTGCTCGGTGACGATGCGGCCACCGTGCTGCACCATGGACCGACGCCGTGGGATATGACGAACAACCTGAGCGGTGAGCCATGCGAAGAGCCCAGGGTGTGCCGCGAGGTTTACTACCAGTGGATTCTGCCTTTGGGGACAGTCGAAATCGGCGTCGACAGCAACGTCGAAACCCTTGATTATGCGATCAAGAACATCACCGCCGACGGTGCCGGTGACAAGAAGATCGTCTACGCGTTCAGCGGCGGCGCCCGGGTGGCGTCGGTGTGGCTCGACGAGCATGCCGACGACGTCGATGCCCCCGACGCTGAGGACCTGACGTTCGTCCTGATCGGCAACGGAGGGCGTAAGTACGGCGGCATCAACGGATGGTGGTACGGCGACGCGTTGCTGACCCCCACCGACACGCAGTACTCGGTGATAGACGTTGCGCGGGAATACGATCCCATCGCCGACTTCCCGGACAATCCGTTCAATCTGCTCGCTCTTGCCAACGCACTGGCGGCGTTCTACTACGTGCACCTGGACTATTCCGACGTCGACCTGGATGACGACGCCAATTACGTGTGGACCGAGGGAAACACCACCTACGTCTTCGTCCCGACCGAAGATCTTCCACTTCTGCAGGGGCTTCGCGACCTCGGTCTGGACTGGCTGGCGGACGAGTGGGAGGAGCCGCTGCGGGAGATCATCGACGAGGCCTACGACCGTGACTACCTCGAAGACGTTGAGCCGCAGGGCGAGCAGAGCCCGGTCGAGGAATCGGCTGACCTCGTCGAGATCAGCTCGTTGAGCGCCGTGCAGGACTCGACCTCCGAGGAGGCGACGTCGGACGACGTCGCCGGCCGTGATTCGTCGGCAGAGGCCGAATCGGAAGCGGCAGCAGACGGCGGAAATTCCCTGGATGTACTCGGCGACATCGATTCATCCGGTACGACCGCCGGCGACGGCCCGCAACTGACGCCGTCTGACGTCGAGGACCCGGACGTGGACGTTGACAGCGCCGGTGAGGACGAGGCGGACCACACCGACGTCGATTCCGCAGCGGAGTCGATCGACGATGCCGGCGCGGAATCGGCCGACGACGCGAACGACGACGACTCCACTGTGAATTCGGCTGACCAGTCGACAGACTCGACATCCACTGACGACAGCTGAGATCGAATCCACGCGTTCCACCCATCTGGCGGCTAAGTCGCACCCATGTCGCGGGAATACGGTCGAAGGTGTCTGGTTGGCAACACTTTTCAGAGGAGGAACGTCGATGGCGTCCAAGTATTCTCCGCGCTTCGCGGTCGCGGCCGCGGCGGTGTGTGCGAGCGCAGGACTGACTGCGCTGAGCTTCGGTGCGGGTGCGGCGGGCGCACAACCGCTGCCCGGCGGCCCCGGTGGGCCCGGCGGGCCCGGACCGCGGCTGTGCCTACCGTTGCTGCCCTGTTCGGGTGGGTCCGGCCAGGGGCTGGCGGGCCTCGGTATCGGCGGACCGGGACCGGCGGGCCTTGGTATCGGTGCACCGGGACCCGGACCTGCGCCGGGCCCGGCAGGATTCGGTGTGGGGCCGGGGCCGTCGGGAGCTCCTGGTGTCGCGCCATGGCGACTCTGACCCCTTGACGATCGCGGGCGGGCGTAGCGTGTGAGCTACGCCCGCTTTCGTTTTCACCGGGGCGGCCGGCGGTCAGATGACGACCCGTGTCACCGGTGTGGCATCGGTGGCTTCAGCACAACCCGAGCCGCGGAGGGTGTGAATCATGTGTTCACGGCCCGAGTCGATCTCTTTCCGGAGATACGAGATGTAGAGCTCGCCGGCATTGGATCGGCCGCCGAAATCGACATCGAACGGTCAGCGATCGAACGTGGATCACACGACCTGCTCAGTAGATGACGGTCGCCGGTATCGACCGCCCTGATATGCGCCGTCCGTCCAGGACGCCGACGATGCGGCCCATGCGCTGCTCGGCGAGCTGAATCAACCGCGTCCATTGGTCTGCGTCGTCGACATCGGCGACGATTGCCATCACGTGGGAACTGCTGTGGCCGTGCAGCGTTCTAGCCAACGGCGACAGAGTCCTCCCGGTGACGACGACGCGCTGCCCAATGGTGAGCAGTCGTTGAGCGAGTCGGTAGCCCGTATCGGTGTGGGCGTGCGTAATGACGATGACTCCGTCGTCTCCGGTGCGTGCGGATCGACGGAGGTGGCGAACAACGTTGTCGGTCATGTCTCCAGCAAAGACGTCGCCGATGAGGCTCGGCCATGAGGCGGCTGTGGATGCGCTCAGTAGCGGACGAGCACTGAGACCCTGATCCGGCCCGCCGGGTTGACTTCTAGTCGACCGGGATTGTCGCGCTGATGCTCGTCCCGTCACCGGGTCGGCTGGTCACCGTCAGCTGACCCGACAGCGCCTCGACCCGGTCGCGCAGGCCGACCAGGCCGGATCCGCCGTCGGCCGACGCGCCGCCGGTGCCGTCGTCGGTGACCGACAGCCGCAGCAGCGTGCCGCCGTCCGGGGCGTCGTCGAGCCCGATCTCCACCGTCACCGAGTCGGCTTGAGCGTGCTTGGCGACATTCGTCAACGATTCTGCGACAACGTAATACGCCGCGACTTCGACCGGCTCCGGCAGACGGCGGTCGATGTCGACGGTCAACTCGACCGGCACCGTGGAGCGGCGCGCCAGGTTGCGCATCGCCGGCTTCAGGCCGCCGCGCGACAGCACCGCCGGATGCAGTCCGCGGGACAGCTCCTGCAGATCGGAGTGCAGCCCGGCCAGACCGTTGACCACAGTCGACAGCTGGGTCCGCAGCGCCTCGTCTCCCTCGACGGCCGCCTCGGCCTCGCGCAGTTGCAGGCTCAACGACACGATCCGCTGCTGGGCGCCGTCGTGCAGATCGCGTTCGAAGCCGCGTCGGGCCTCGTCGGCGGCCGCCACGATCCTGGCGCGTGACGCGGTGAGCTCCGCGCGGGTCTCGGCGTTGGCGATCGCCGTCGAGATGAGATCGGCGAAGTCGCCGATGTGGGCCTCGGTGCCATCCGGAACGCCCTGCGCGGCATGTGATCCCACCACCAGCACGCCTCGGGTCCCGCCGTCGACGGTCAGCGGGGAGCCCGCGGCGGAGCGGATCCCGAGCTCGCGCAGACGGGTGGCGATCCGCCCGGGCACCTCGCTGTAGTCGTCGATGCGGGCCGCTACGCCGGTGCGGTGCACCTGCTCGCTGATGCTTCCACCGTCGAGCGAGAGCCGGTCTCCCACAGCGAAACCCGGCTGATGCGCGGACTTCAGCGCCGCCCGGACCACGGCGTGGTCATCGGCCTCGAAGGCCAACAGGGTGACATGGTTGACGCCGAGGCTGTGCGCCAGCTCGGTGACCGCCACGTCGTAGACCTCGGACAGCGGGGCTCCGCGCGCCACCAACGTCGCGACTCTACGCAGCGCCGCCTGCTGAGTCCTTGCCATTCGCAGCCGGTCCTGTTCCCGCCTGCGTTCGGTGACGTCGCGGGCGCCGCCGAGCAGCACACCGCGGTCGGAGACGACGTTCCACTCCAGCCAGCGCACACCGCCGTCCCGACGCAGACTGCGGTTCTCGAACTGCGTGGCGCCGTCCGTCTGTGGCACCGAGTCGAGCGCGGCGGCCGTGCCGTCGCGGTCGTCGGGATGGATGAACTCGGTCAGTGGCCGTGCCGCCAGTTCTGCCGCCGAGTATCCGAGTGCCCGCTCGAACGCCGGGTTCACCCGTGTCAGCTGTGCGACGCCGTCGACGTACGTGCCGATGAACAGCAGATCCGATGCCACGGCGAAGAACCGTTCCAGCTCGCGGCGGCTGGCTTCGAGCTCCGCGGTGATGTCTTCGCGGTCGCATGCGGCAGCCAGCAGAGCCTGCAGGGACGGCACCATCCGGTGGATCCGCCGAACCGACGCCAACGGCAGATCCCTCGGCACGAGCAGGGTTCCGGTGTGCTCGGCCCCGTCGACCAGGTCGATTGCCATCTCGTCGGCGCCGGTCGCGCCGCCACCGACCGTCAGCGTCGCGTACGGCAATCCGAGCACGTCGGCGAAGCGCCGCCCCGCGTCCTCCAGCGCGGGCCCCAGCGCCGGTGCCCGCAGCATGACGCGGGCCAGGTCCGCAGAGAGGTCGGCTTCCCGCCGCCGCTGCTCGGCTTCGGCGGCACGCAGGCGTGCTTGCCCGACAAGGGCATTGGTGAGAAGCGCGAGCGTGAGGAAGATGATCAGGGCAGGGGCGAGGCTGTCGCGGCCCTCCAGATGGAGGTAGGCGTAGACGGCGGCGCTGGCCAGCGAGGTGGCGATCGACAATCCGAATCCCCAGCCGGCCGACACCACCAGCACGCCCAGCAGGAGCAGCGCGCCGAACGCGTTCTCGGGCGCGATCTTCTTCAGTGCGAACACGGCGAGCACCTCGGCCGCCAAGAACCCGGCCGCCACTGCGATCCCGAGGCCGAGTGGCCGCGCCGGCGACCGCACGACGCGTTCCAGGAAGCGGGTCGGCACCGATTGCCAGGTCACCGGCCGATGGTAGTCCCGAACTTTCCCGTTAACAGGAATGCCAACGGTCTGCGAAGCTGCCAAGCTCGAAGGATGAACGGTCCGCGCTGCCTGATCGTCGACGACAGCGCCGACTTCCGTGACGCGGCCCGCGCCATGCTCGAACGCGGCGGCATCGTGGTGGTCGGCACTGCCCGCGACGCCGCCGAAGCGCTGCGCCGGGCTCAGGAACTACACCCGGACGTGGCGCTGGTCGACGTCGACCTCGGCGCCGAAAGCGGCTTCGACGTCGCCGAGCGCCTGGACGACGTGCCCGTCATCCTGACGTCCACCCACGACGAGCAGGATTTCGCCGATCTCATCGCCGCGAGTCCGGCCCTGGGCTTCCTGCCCAAGCTCACCTTGTCCCCGGCTGCGGTCAGGAAGCTGCTGGACCGCGTCAGCGGGTCTCCAGGTACATGATCACCGCGCGGACCCGGCGGTGGTCATCGCCGGTTTCGGGCAGGTTCAGCTTGGTCAGGATGCTGCGCACGTGCTTTTCCACCGTGCCCTCGGTCACCCACAGCCTGCGGCCGATGCCGCCGTTCGACAGCCCCTCGGCCATCAAGGTCAGCACCTCGTGCTCGCGGGCACTGAGCGCGGCCAGCGGGTCGTCCCGCTTGCGCGCCGACACCAACTCGGCCACCAGCGCCGGGTCGACGACGGACGCGCCGTTGGCGATCCGCTGCAACGTGTCGACGAAGTCCGCCACATCGGTCACCCGGGTCTTGAGCAGATAGCCGATGGCGTGGCCCCCGGCCAGCAGCTCCATCGCATGGTCGACGTCCACATGGGCGGAGAGAACGACGATGCCGACCTCGGGGGACTCCTGCCGGATGATCTTCGCCGCGTCGAGCCCCTCGCTGGTGTGCGTCGGCGGCATCCGGATGTCGGTCAGCACCAGCGCCGGCTGCCGGGTACGTACCAACTCCAGTAGCTTCTCACCATCGCCGGCCTGACCGACGACGTCGAAGCCCGAGCGTTCCAACAGGCTGGCCAGACCTTCGCGCAACAGCACGTCGTCATCGGCGACGACAACCTTCAGCGCGCTCATGTGTCCTCCCGGCCCCGCGTGAAAATGGCGCCTCATTGTTGCATCGAGACGCCGCGATTGGGTGCTAGCGGTAACCGGAGACTCCTGGCAGCGTCCTCGACGCGCAGACCACCGGTGACAAAGCTGAATGCCATGGTTGCCTCCGTGGGTCTGCCCGTCAATCGCGTCGAGGGCGTCGACAAAGTGACGGGGAAGGCCCGTTACAGCGCAGACACCCAGGTCGCGGGAGTGGCCTACGCGGCGTTGGTCCAGGCGCAGATACCGCACGGTCGTGTCACCGCCGAATCGGTCGACGCAGCGGCGGCAACCGCGAGTGCAGCACCAGGCGTGTTGTATGTGCTGACGCCCACGAACTGCCCTCCGCTGCAGGTGCTTCCGAAAGAGCTGACGTGGGACCTGCCGCTGGAACGGCGTCCGCCGCTGTCGGATCTCACCGTGCAGCATGTGGGCCAGCACATGGCGCTGGTGGTCGCCGACTCGCCGGAGAATGCGGTGCATGCCGCCTCGTTGATGGACTTCGACTACATTGCCGCACCTGCCCATCTCGACGCCACCGAGGTGGTCTCCGGTGGGGGCGCCGCCGACGACGTCGACGAACTGATCCGGCACGGCGCCTATCGCCCAGACCATTTCGTGAAGCTCACCGACGAGAAGCTGCAGGACTTCCGCGGGCCTCGCGGCGAACCACCCGGCATCAAGGTCGACCAGACGTACCGCACGGCCGTCAACGCGCACTATCCGATCGAACTGTCGGCCACCGTCGCGCAGTGGGACGACGGACACCTGACCGTGCACGACTGCACCCGGTGGATCACCGGCGAACGCCGGGTGCTGGCCGCATATCTGAACATCCCCGAGGAGCGCATCCGCGTGGTGTCGCCGTTGGTGGGCGGCGCGTTCGGCTCCAAGAGCTTCCTGTGGATGCACGTGGTGCTGTGCGCGGTCGCTGCCCGCGAGGTCGGCCGACCGGTCAAGCTGGTTCTCACCCGCGACCAGATGTTCACCTCGACCGGACACCGACCGCGCACCGAACAGCAGGTCGCGCTCGTCGCCGACGCGGCCGGGACGATCGTCAGCACTGAACATCACACGCTGACCGAGACGTCCACGGTGGCGCACTTCTGCGAACCCGCCGGCGTGTCCAGCCGCATTCTCTACCAGTCGCCGCGACTGGCGGTGACCCACACCGTCGCGCGAATCCATGCGCCGACACCGTGTTTCATGCGCGGCCCGGGGGAGGCGCCGGGACTCTTCGCGCTGGAGATGGCGATGGACGAACTCGCCTACGCCCTCGGCCGCGACCCGCTGGCCCTGCGGATGGACAACCTCGCGGACGTGGACCAGACCGACGGGCGACCGTGGTCGAGCGCGCATCTGGCCAGGTGCTACACGACCGGGGCCCGACGATTCGGCTGGGACCGGCGCCCCCTGCAGTCGCGTTCGTTGCAGCGCAACGGCATTCGTGTCGGGTGGGGGATGGCGACCGCCACCTACCCGGGCCGCAGGATGCCTGCCGCCTGTCGCGTCGAGACCGATGCCGACGGGCACGTCCGGTTCAGTGCCGCCACCCACGAGATCGGCACCGGCGTGCGGACCGTCATGACCCAGCTGGCGGCCGACACCACCGGTCTGCCGCTGTCACAGGTGAGCTTCGAGTCCGGTGATTCGTCGTTCCCGGACGCCCCGTACAGCGGCGCCTCGCAGACCTCCGCGAGCGTCGGCTCCGCGGTGTTCGCGGCGGCCCAGGAATGGCGGGGCAGGGCAGACGCTCTGCCCGCCACCGCCGACGGGCCGGGCCGGGCCGCCGCGCTGTCGTTCACCACAGCGAGCGGCCCGGGCCCCGATGTGGACACGGTCTCGCGGTCGTTCGGCGCCCATTTCTGCGAGGTCGAAGTCGACGAACAGATCGGCCGGGCCACGGTGACCCGATGGGTCGCCGTGATGGACTGCGGCCGGGTGCTCAATCCGAAGCTGGCCACCAACCAGGTGATGGGTGGGATTCTCTTCGGGCTCGGGATGGCCCTGATGGAGCAGGTGCCGCACGATCCGCACACCGGTCGGCTGCTCGGGGAGTACTACGTGCCCACCCACGCCGACCGGCCGGCTTTCGACATCAGCTTCGTCGACAGCTCGGACTACGGCCTGGACCCGATCGGCGTCCGCGGCATCGGTGAGATCGGTGTCTGCGGAGTCGCCGGTGCGATCGCCAACGCGATCCACCATGCCACCGGAAAGTGGCTGAGGCAGTTGCCGATAACGCTGGAAGCCCTACTGGGACCGCGCGATGACGACCGGGAGGACTGACGTGACCGTGCCACCACCACCGACGCGCCGCATCGAGTTGACCGTCAACGGTGTGACCCGCACTGTCGAGACGGACGTGCGCTCGACGCTGCTCGACCTGCTACGGGAGGGTCTGGCCCTGACCGGTACGAAGAAGGGCTGCGATCACGGATTGTGCGGGGCGTGCACCGTGGAGGTCGACCACGAGCGGGTGCTGAGCTGCCTGACGCTCGCGGTGTCGATCGACGGCGCTGCCGTCGGCACGGTGGAGGGATTCGCCGACGGCGAGCACCTCGACCCGTTGCAGCAGGCGTTCGTCGACCATGACGGATTCCAGTGTGGCTACTGCACTCCGGGTCAGCTGTGTTCGGCGCGGGCCATGCTGAGGGAGCACGCGCGGGGCGACCTGTCCGCGGCGTCGTTCGACCCCGCGGACCGCGATGTCGTCGACGGTCCGCAACACCTGTCGGAAAATGAGATTCGCGAGCGGATGGCCGGCAACATCTGTCGCTGTGGGGCGTACGCCAACATCGTCGCCGCGATCAGCGCCGTGCACGGTGCCTCATGAGAACCTTCGAGTATCGACGTGCCGAGACCGTCGACGCCGCCATCGCCGAGGTGTCGGCCCCGGGTGCCCGCTTCTACGCCGGCGGTTCCAACCTGCTCGACTTGATGAAGACGGGCGTGGAGAATCCGGCGGTGCTCGTCGACGTCGGACGCCTCGGGCTCGATGAGGTGACGCTCAGCGACACCGGCGCCGTGGTGATCGGCTCGGGTGTCACGAACACCACCGCCGCCAACCATGCTTTGGTGCGCTCCCGATATCCCGTTCTTTCCCAGGCAATTCTGTCGGGGGCCACCACCCAGATACGCAACATGGCGACCGTCGGCGGCAACCTGATGCAGCGCACAAGGTGCCCGTACTTCATGGATCCGCGGTTCGAGCGCTGCAACAAACGCGACCCCGGGTCGGGCTGCGCCGCCCGGGACGGGTTCAACCGAGAGCATGCGGTGTTCGGCACCGGCGGGCCCTGCGTCGCCGTCCATCCGTCGGACATGGCCGTGGCGCTGACCGCGCTCGACGCTGTGATGCACGTGCGGGGGCCGCAGGGCGACAGGACGATCCCGATCGGCGAATTCTTCGTGCTTCCCGACTTTCACCCCGAGCGTGACAACACCGTCGCGGCTACGGAATTGATCACCGCGGTGGAGCTTCCACCGAACTCCGGCTCCTCCCGCGGTTGGTATCTGAAGGTGCGGGACCGGCACAGCTACGCGTTCGCGCTCGTCTCCGTGGCCGCCGTCCTGCGGTTCGACGGCGATGTCATCGAGTCTGCGGCCGTCGCGCTCGGAGGGGTGGCCGCCCGGCCTTGGCGGGTGCCCGCCGCCGAGGCGCTGCTGACCGGGCGCCGGGCCACGATGGAGGTGTTCCGGTGTGCGGCAGAGGCCGCGCTCGAGGGAGCCGCGCCGTTGAGCCAGAACGAGTTCAAGGTCACGCTGGCGAAGAACAGCGTGGTCCGAGCATTGACGACGGCGGCTGCCGGCTGAATGGCAGGTGACACGGACGCGAACAGCGGGGCCGCATCCTCGCAGTCGTCGATCCCAGGGAGGACACTGGTGGCGTGACCGCCACGTCTTTGTTCCACTCGATCCTCGACTGGCTGCGCGCCGGCTACCCCGGCGGTGTCCCGGGCCCGGATCGCGTCCCGCTGCTCGCGCTGCTGCGTTCGACACCCCTGACCGAAGGTCAGATCAAGGAGGTCATCGCGCACCTGACCGCCGAGGGCTCGGCGGCCACCGCCGACGGAGCCATCGACGGGGACGAGATCGCCGCGTTCATCCAGGACGTCACCCACCATGACGCCGGGCCGGAGAACATTCAGCGGGTGGCGGCGAAACTGGCCGCGGCAGGCTGGCCGCTGGCCGGGGTCGAGGTCGACGGGACCGCCGCAGAGTGACTGCTACCGCAGCGACGCGGTGTCGATGACGAACCGGTAGCGGACGTCGCTGGCCATGACGCGCTCATAGGCCTCGTTGATGTAGTCCGGCTCGATGATCTCGATCTCGGGGGTGACATCGTGTTCGGCGCAGAAGTCCAGCATCTCCTGGGTTTCGGCGATGCCCCCGATCATCGATCCGGCGATGCTGCGCCGCCCGGAGATCAGTGCGCCGGCCGGCACACTCATCGGGTGCTCGGGCATACCGAGCTCCACGAGGGTGCCGTCGATCTTGAGCAGCTTGAGGTAGTCCTCGAGGTTCAGGTTGGCCGACACGGTGTTGAGGATCAGGTCGAAGCGGCCGCGGAGCTCTTTGAAGGTGTCGCGGTCGCTGGTGGCGCGGTACTCGGTGGCGCCGAGCCGCAGACCGTCCTCCATCTTTTTCAGTGACTGGCTGAGCACGGTGACCTCGGCGCCCATCGCGGCGGCCAGCTTGACCGCCAGATGACCGAGGCCGCCGAGACCGATCACGGCCACCTTCGTGCCCGGGCCCGCATTCCAGTGATGCAGCGGCGAGTACGTGGTGATGCCCGCGCACAGCAGGGGAGCCGCCTTGTCCAGCGGGATGGCGTCGGGAATGTTCAGCACATAGTTCTCGTCCACCACGATCGCGCCGCTGTAGCCGCCCTGCGTCCGCTGCCCGTCGCGACCGACACCGTTGTACGTGCCGACCATGCCGCCGCCGGTGCAGTACTGCTCTTCGCCGTCGCGGCACGCGTCGCACTCCCGGCACGAATCGACGAAACACCCGACTCCGACCCGGTCGCCGACTGTGAATTTCGTTACGGCGGAACCGACCTCGGTGACGATGCCCGCGATCTCGTGCCCAGGGACCAGCGGGTAGTCGATGCCACCCCACTCCCCGCGCACGGTGTGGATGTCGGAGTGGCAGATGCCGGCGAAGTGGATGTCGAAGGCGACGTCATGGGGTCCGACGTCGCGCCGGGTGACGGTGGTCCTGGTCAGCGGCCCATCGGCGGACGTGGCCGCGTACGCGGAAACGGTGGTCATCATTACCTCTGTCTGTTCTTGTCTGCTCGAAGGCGTCGGCCGGTGCCGGGGCCCAAGGGAATGCGCCGCGACGATGCGGCTGACAGCTTCAACGGTCTGGGCCGGCGGGTTAGTCCGCAACCTCGCCGGACCGGTCAGTTGATGGGAGCGTTGACCCATCGTAGGTCGGCGAGCATGCCGCGCGCCGCCACGATGCCCTCACCGGTCTGCCAGACCTCGTTGTTCACCGCGAACACCCGGCCGTCGCGGTTGGCCGAAAGGCGTCGCCACGCATCGCTGTCAAGGACTTTCGGCGCGCGTTCCCGCGCTTCGGCCGTGGCGAACGACACATAGACGAGGTCGCCGTCGGCGATCGAGAAGTCCGGAGAGTTGCCCAGGTCCTCGTCGGAGATCCCCACCTCGACGTAGGGCTTGTCGGTGAACCGTTGTGCCGCAGGACGATCCACGCCGACAGCGGCCAGCACACTGCCGGGGAAGCTGTCGGGACCGAACACCCGCATCGTCGTGTCGGTGAATTGCACCACCGACGCCTGGAAGTGCGCCGCGTCGTTGTCCAGTCCGGTCCGGTCGGCCGCCCGATCGAAGTCCTCGATCAGGCCGTCGGCCGCCGCCGCCCGGCCCGTGGCCGCGCCGACGGTACGCAGATTGTCCCGCCACGCCGACCCCGCGGGACCGGTGAACACCGTCGGTGCGATCGCGGCCAGTTCGGGATGGTCCTGGGGCGTCAGCGCCACCGAGCCGAGGATGAGATCGGGCTGCGCCGCGCGGATGGCATCGAGGTCGGGATCGGTGCGGCTGCCTGCACCAGGCAGTTCGTGGATGACGGTGCCCAGATACGCCGGCTGGACGTCGGAGCCCTCCGGCAGCGCTGCGGCCACGATGCGGGACTGCAGGCCGAGCGCGCACAGCGCGTCGAGATGGTCACCGGAGAGCACGACGATGCGCTGCGGATCCGCGCGCACCTGGGTGAGCTCCGGGATCGGCGGCGACACACCGTGCCCGGTCGCGTTGCGCACCTCGCGGTCGGGCGGGCCGTCGTCGAGCCGTGCCGGTTCGGGCGCGCACGACTCGTCGGGCCTGCGGTCGTTACCGAGCACGCCCGCACTCGCGATGCGCGTCGTGCTGGTCTCGACGGCGCGCTGACCGGGGCCGTCGGCCGTGTCGTTGCCGGAAGAGCCGCACCCGGTGAAAGCGAACACCGCGACGGCGACGCCGACGGCGGCAAGTCCCGCCGACCGGGACCACCGGTGGTCCGCCCGCGCTCCCGTGAACAGCACGCGCCGACGTTAACATCCGGACGCTTCACGGCTGGTCAAGGCCCGTCATGGGCTCGGCGCGGGGCCAATTACGACGGTTTGTAGGACCACCCCAGCCCCGTCCTGCCCGGGAGGTTAGGATTCATACCAAACGTCGGTACGCCGACAATCGATCCGGATATCCGGTCAGCGATATGGAAGGTTGGAGGACCAGTTGGTAGCCGAAGCGCCCCCAATCGGAGAACTCGAGATCCGGCGGCCGTACCCGGAGCGCCTCGGGCCCAAGGGCAATCTGATCTACAAACTGATCACCACCACCGATCACAAGCTGATCGGCATCATGTACTGCGTCGTGTGCTTCGCCTTCTTCCTGATCGGCGGCCTGATGGCGCTGTTCATGCGGACGGAGCTGGCCACACCCGGTCTGCAGTTCCTGTCCAACGAGCAGTTCAACCAGCTGTTCACCATGCACGGCACGGTGATGCTGCTGTTCTACGCCACCCCGATCGTGTTCGGGTTCGCCAACCTGGTGCTGCCGCTGCAGATCGGCGCGCCCGACGTCGCGTTCCCGCGGCTGAACGCCTTCTCGTTCTGGCTGTTCCTGTTCGGCGCGCTGATCGCCACCGCCGGCTTCATCACCCCCGGTGGTGCCGCCGACTTCGGCTGGACCGCCTACTCGCCGCTGACCGACGCGATCCACTCGCCCGGCGCGGGTGGTGACCTGTGGATCATGGGCCTGGCCGTCGGCGGTCTGGGCACGATCCTGGGTGCGGTGAACATGATCACCACCGTGGTCTGCATGCGCGCACCCGGCATGACGATGTTCCGGATGCCGATCTTCACCTGGAACATCCTGGTGACCTCGATCCTGGTGCTGATCGCCTTCCCGATCCTGACCGCGGCGCTGTTCGGCCTTGCCGCCGACCGCCACCTCGGCGCGCACGTCTACGACCCCGCCAACGGTGGCGTGCTGCTGTGGCAGCACCTGTTCTGGTTCTTCGGCCACCCCGAGGTGTACATCATCGCGCTGCCCTTCTTCGGCATCGTGTCCGAGATCTTCCCGGTGTTCAGCCGCAAGCCGATCTTCGGCTACACCACCCTGATCTACGCGACGCTGGGTATCGCGGCGCTGTCCGTGGCCGTGTGGGCGCACCACATGTACGCGACGGGTGCGGTGCTGCTGCCCTTCTTCTCGTTCATGACGTTCCTCATCGCCGTCCCGACCGGCATCAAGTTCTTCAACTGGATCGGCACGATGTGGAAGGGCCAGTTGACGTTCGAGACACCGATGTTGTTCTCGATCGGGTTCATCGCGACGTTCCTGCTCGGTGGCCTCTCCGGTGTGCTGCTGGCCAGCCCGCCGCTGGACTTCCACGTCACCGACAGCTACTTCGTCATCGCGCACTTCCACTACGTGCTGTTCGGCACCATCGTGTTCGCCACCTACGCGGGCATCTACTTCTGGTTCCCGAAGATGACCGGCCGCCTGCTCGACGAGCGGCTCGGCAAGGTGCACTTCTGGTTGACGTTCATCGGCTTCCACGCCACGTTCCTGGTGCAGCACTGGCTCGGCGACGAGGGCATGCCGCGCCGCTACGCCGACTACCTGCCGACCGACGGGTTCACGACGCTGAACGTGGTGTCGACGATCGGTGCGTTCATCCTCGGCGCCTCGACCCTGCCGTTCCTGTGGAACGTGTTCAAGAGCTGGCGTTACGGCGAGGTCGTCACGGTCGACGACCCGTGGGGTTACGGCAACTCGCTGGAGTGGGCCACCAGCTGCCCGCCGCCGCGGCACAACTTCACCGAGCTGCCCCGGATCCGTTCGGAGCGGCCCGCTTTCGAGCTGCATTACCCGCACATGGTGGAGCGGATGCGTGCCGAGGCGCACGTCGGTCGCGCGCACGGGCCCGAGGACGGCGACGTGACCCGGCTCGACAACGAGAACGTCCGTACCTGACAGAGCAATTGAGCGGCACTCGGGCGTGAGCGCATCGCAGAACTGGCCTGCCGGCTCCTCCCGCGACCGGTCGTCGCTGCTGATCACCGTCACCGGTCGCGATCAGCCGGGCGTCACGTCCGCGTTGTTCGAGGTGCTGTCCCGGCATCGGGTCGATCTTCTCAACGTCGAACAGGTCGTCATCCGCGGGCGGCTGACGCTCGGTGTTCTCGTCGCGGCGGCCACCGAAGTGGCGGCGGGCGCCGAGCTTCGCAGCGAGGTGGAAGCCGCGATCCACGGCGTCGGACTCGACGTCAGCATCGAAAGCAGTGACGGCCTGCCGGTGTTGCGGGTGCCCTCGACGCACACCATCGTGGTGCTGGGCCGCCCGATCACCGCAGAGGCTTTCGGTGTCGTCGCCCGGGAAGCGGCCGCCCTCGGGGTGAACATCGACTTCATCCGCGGGGTGTCGGACTACCCGGTGACCGGCCTGGAGCTCCGCGTGTCGGTGCCACCCGGGGCGTACCGCGAGTTGCAGGCGGTGCTGGCTCGCGTCGCCGTCGAGGAGAGCGTCGACATCGCGGTCGAGGACTACAGCCTGTCCCGGCGCGCCAAGCGGCTCATCGTGTTCGACGTGGACTCCACGCTGATTCAGGGTGAGGTCATCGAGATGCTGGCCGCCCACGCGGGTGCCGAGGCCGCGGTGGCCGAGGTGACCGAGGCGGCGATGCGCGGCGAACTCGACTTCGCCGAGTCGCTGCATCGACGGGTGGCCACCCTGGCGGGGCTGCCGGCCTCGGTGCTCGACGACGTCGCCGATCAGATCGAGCTGACTCCCGGGGCGCGCACCACGCTGCGCACCCTGCGCAGGCTCGGATATCACTGCGGCATCGTGTCCGGCGGTTTCCGGCAGGTCATCGAGCCGCTGGCGCACGAGCTGATGATGGATTTCGTCGCCGCCAACGAGCTGGAGATCGTCGACGGGAAGCTCACCGGCCGGGTGGTGGGCGATGTCGTCGACCGGCCGGGAAAAGCCAAGGCGCTGCGCGATTTCGCGCAACAGGCCGGGGTGCCGATGGAGCAGACGGTGGCGGTCGGGGACGGCGCCAACGACATCGACATGCTGTCGGCGGCAGGCCTCGGGGTGGCGTTCAACGCCAAGCCGGCCCTGCGTGAGGTGGCGGACGCCTCGCTGAGTTACCCCTACCTGGACACGCTGCTGTTCATCCTCGGCATCACCCGCGGGGAGATCGAGGCCGCCGACGCGCTCGACGGGGTCGTCCGACGCGTCGAGATCCCGGACTAGAGGTCGGGTTCAGACCACCACGGCCGTGGGTTCCGACGCCGTCATGCCGGTGACGCTGCGCCACGCGCGGGCGAGCAGTTCGATCGCCTCGACCAGTTGCCCGTCCGGCAACGTGTAGGGCACCCGGATGAAGCGCTCGAGGCTGCCGTCCACGCCGAAGCGCGGGCCGGGGGGAATCTCCAATCCCATGCGCGACGCGGCCGCCGACAGCGCCGAACTCATCGGCGCGGGCAACCGCACCCACAGTGACAATCCGCCCTTGCCGGGGGCGGGCCGCCAGTCAGGTAGGTGCTCGGCCAGCAACGCCAACAGCAGGGCCCGCCGGGACCGCAGGATCTCCCGGCGCTCCGGCAGGACTTCGTCCTCGGAAGCCAAAAGCTTTGCCGCGGCCAGCTGTTCGAAGATGGGCGTGCCCATGTCGACAGCCGGACGCTGCACGGCGACGGTGGCCAGCGTACTGCGCTCGGCGCGGATCCAGCCGATCCGCAGCCCGCCCCAGAAGGATTTCGACATCGACCCGACGGTCAGCACCAGGTCCCGTCGGCCCGTCATCGAGGCGGCCAGGGGAGCGGGGACGGGCTCGTCGAGCCACATGTCGGTGATCGTCTCGTCGACGATCGTGCGGGTGCGGGTGTCGCTGATGATGTGCGCCAACCGTTTTCGCTCGGGGACGGGCAGTGTCATGCCGGTCGGATTGTGGTTGTCGGGAACCAGATACGCCAGGTTCGGCGCCAGTTGACGGATGGCGGCCTCCACGGCGTCTAGTTCCCAGCCGTCAGGCGCCATCGCCACCGGAACCGTCCGCAGACTTCGCGACGCCATCGCCGCGAGAGCCCCGTGATAGGTGGGCTGTTCGACCAGCACCCTGTCGTCGGGCTGGGTGTAGGTCGCCAGGATCAGCCCGATTGCGTGCAAAGCGCCTGTGGTCACCATGATCTCGTCGGGGTCCGTGGGAAGCCCTCGGGCGCAGTACTTTTCAGCGATCGCCGTGCGAAGCGGGAGCACCCCGGTCAGTTCGACGCCGATCTGGTGCAGGTAGGGCGTGACCTCTTCGGCGGCTTCGGCGAAGGCCCGCGCGGCGATGGCCGCCGGCGCGGCCAGGGTGGCCGCGGCCAGATTCGCGCCCGTCGGGGCGAGCGGGGCCGGCGCGGCGGGGCGCAGCGGTAGCGCGGTGGTGCTGCGGGCGCCGCGGCGGGCGTTCAGGTAACCGTCGTCACGCAGCTGGGCGTAGGCCGCGGTGACGGTGGTGCGGGACACGTGCAGCACTTCGGCCAGGAGGCGTTCGCTGGGCAACCGGGCGCCGACCGGAAGCCGGCCGTCGATGATCAGGAGCCGGATCGCGTCGGCGAGGCCATGGTAGGCCGGCCCGCTGCGACTGGACGTCCGCCAGTTGCCCAGCTCACGAACCAAGAGGTCCACATCGAGCGATCTGGCTACCATTGCCTCAGTCATTGAGGCCAGTATTGCCGAACTGGATATTGATAAGCAAGCCAGATGGGCAAGATTATTGGCCACATGACGCACTGGTTTTCCCGCCTGGGGCGGCGACTGGCCGATCTGTACTACCTGCCGCCGGTCGGCAGCAGCGTCGACGAGCGCGACGCCGACGCACGACGGATGCGTAGCGAACTGGACGCCATCCGGATGCATTTCCCGGACCACGCCTAGTGGCCACCGCGAAACGCGCCGCCCTGCGCGGTGCGGCGCTGTTCACCGGGCTGTGCGGTTACGGCGTGTCGATGGCGATGATGGTCCGCAGCGGCCTCGGCCTCGACCCGTGGGACGTGTTCCATCAGGGCTTGGCCGCGCGGACCGGCATGACCATCGGGCTGGCTTCGGCGGTGGTCGGCGTCGTGGTGCTGCTGGCCTGGATACCGCTGCGGAACCGCCCCGGGATCGGCACCGTCGCCAACGTCGTCGTCATCGGTGTCACCGTCGACCTCGCCCTGTGGATGATCCCGGCGCCCACCTCGCTGCCCGTGCGCGTGGCGCTGATGTTCGCCGCGGTACTGCTCAACGCATTCAGCACGGTGCTCTACATCGGCGCCGGCCTCGGCCCCGGTCCACGGGACGGACTGATGACCGGCCTGGTGGTGCGCACCGGGAGGTCGGTGCGGGTGATCCGCACCGTCATCGAGGTGACGGTGCTGTCCGCCGGCTGGCTGCTCGGCGGCACCGTCGGCGTCGGAACCGTCGTCTACGCCTTCGGGATCGGGCCGCTGGTGCAGTTGTTCCTGCGGCTGACGCCGAACCGGGTGCTCGCCGTCAGCGGTTGGGCCCGGGTGGATTCGGCGCAACGGGCTTACGGCGGTGGCGGGGAAGATGAGAAGGATGAGCAGCCCAGGGGTGTTGGAGTCGCTGGCGGCTGACGCCGTCGCGCTGGGTGAGCGAGTGCCCCGGGCGGTGCTGGGCATCGCGGGCTGCCCAGGAGCCGGCAAGTCGACGCTGGTGCAGTGGCTGCTGGAGCGGATCGGGCAGCTGCGCGGCGCCGGCTGGGTGGCACACGTCCCGATGGACGGTTTCCACCTCGCCGACGACCAGCTGCGCCGTCTCGGCAGGCTGGGCCGCAAGGGCGCGCCGGACACTTTCGACGCCGCCGGCTACGCCCGGCTGCTGGATCGGGTGCGCGAGGACACCGACATCGACGTCTACGTGCCGGGCTTCGACCGGACGCTCGAACAACCGCTGGCCGCGGCGTTGGTCGTGCACCCGACAGCGCGACTGGTCATCACCGAGGGCAACTATCTGCTCCTGGGGACTGCCGATTGGGTGCGGGCTCGGCAGGCGATGGACCAGGTGTGGTTCGTCAGCGCCGACGACCAGACCAGGACCGCGCGGCTGACCGCCCGCCACGTCGAATTCGGCAAGAGCCCGGACGCCGCGCGGGCCTGGGTCACGGCCGTCGACCAGCGCAACGCCGAGCTGGTGTCACCGACGGCGACCGCCGCCGATCGGGTGATCCTCAACGGCGCGCAGGGCTGGGCGATTTCGGCCTGACTACGATGGTCGGGTGCCAGTCGACGACAGGTCCGATGACGTGAGCGACCCGGTGGCAGAAGCCGACCCCGACCTGCTGATCGACTTCGCCAAGGTCACTCTGCGCCGCAACGGCCGGGTGCTGGTGGGGCCGGTGACCTGGTCGGTCGAACTCGACGAGCGGTGGGTCATCATCGGCCCCAACGGGGCGGGCAAGACGTCGCTGTTGCGGATCGCCGCGGCGATGGAGCATCCGTCGTCGGGCACCGCCTACGTGCTGGGTGAACGGCTGGGGCGCGTCGACATGTCGGAATTGCGGTCCCGCGTCGGACTCAGCAGCGCTGCGCTGTCACAGCGCGTGCCGGACGACGAGACCGTGCGCGACCTCGTCGTGTCGGCCGGCTACGCGGTGCTGGGACGGTGGCGGGAGAAGTACGACGACGTCGATTACGAACAGGCCGTCGACATGCTGGAGAGCGTCGGCGCCGAACACCTCGCCGAGCGCACGTTCGGCACCCTGTCCGAAGGCGAGCGCAAACGGGTGCTGATCGCCCGCTCGCTGATGACCGACCCCGAGTTGCTACTGCTCGATGAGCCGGCCGCGGGGCTGGACCTCGGCGGCCGCGAGGAACTGGTGGCGCGGATGAGTGATCTGGCCGCCGACCCCGACGCCCCGGCCCTGGTGCTGGTCACCCACCACGTCGAGGAGATCCCGCCCGGCTTCTCGCACGGGCTGATCCTCTCCGAGGGCAAGGTGGTCGCCTCCGGTCTGCTGACCGACGTGCTGACCGCCGAGAATCTGTCCAAGGCCTTCGGGCAGTCCATCGCGCTGGATTACATCGACGGGCGCTATTTCGCGCGCCGCGCCCGTAGCCGCGCCGCACACAGGAGACGCTGATGACCGACCCCGATCCGTTGGTGCCCCGGCCCGCCGCCACCGTGATGCTGGTGCGCGATACCCCGGAGGGGATCAAGGTGTTCCTGATGCGCAGGCACTCGGCCATGGATTTCGTCGCCGGGGTGATGGTGTTCCCCGGCGGCGGGGTCGACGACCGGGACCGCAACGCCGACGTCGCCTGGCACGGCCCGGACCGGCAATGGTGGGCCGAGCGCTTCGGGGTGGACGTCGAACTCGCCGAAGCGCTGGTGTGCGCGGCCGCGCGCGAGACGTTCGAGGAGTCCGGGGTGTTGTTCGCCGGCGCGGCCGACGATCCTGACCTGCTCGTCGACGACGCCTCGGTGTACCGCGACCAGCGCGCGGCGCTGGAGAACAAGTCGCTGTCGTTCGGCGAGTTCCTGCGTTCGGAGAAGCTGATGCTGCGTGCCGACCTGCTGCGGCCGTGGGCGAACTGGGTGACGCCCAAGGAGGAGCGCACCCGCCGTTACGACACGTACTTCTTCGTGGGCGCGCTGCCGCAGGGTCAGCGTGCCGACGGCGACAACACCGAGACCGACCAGGCCGGCTGGGTCACCCCGCAGGCCGCGCTCGACGATTTCGCCGACGGACGCAGCTTCCTGCTGCCTCCGACGTGGACGCAGCTCGACGCGCTGAACGGCCGCACGGTCGCCGAGGTGCTCGCGGTGGAGCGCAAGATCGTCGCGGTCGAACCGTCGCTGGCCGCCCAGAAAGGCGGCAACTGGGAGATCGAGTTCTTCAACAGCGACCGCTACAACGAGGCGCGGAACCGGCGCTCCCCCCAGGGGTACGCCGACGGGGTGCCGCTGACGTGAGGGAGTTCGTCAGCTCGGTGCTGCCCGAGGGCGGTCCGGGGATCGCGACACTGCTGCTGTCACGACCGCCGACGAATGCGCTGACCCGGCAGGTGCACAGGGAGATCGTCGAGGCCACCGCCGAGCTGGGCCCGCGCGACGACGTGTTCGCCGTCATCGTGTACGGCGGGCACGAGATCTTCTCCGCGGGCGAGGACATGCCCGAGCTGGACACCTTGACCGCCGACGAGGCCGCGGTCGCGGCCCGGGTGTGCGCGGAGGCCGTGGAAGCGCTTGCGGCACTGCCGAAACCGACGGTCGCCGCGATCACCGGCTACGCGCTCGGGGCCGGCCTGACGCTGGCGCTGGCCGCTGACTGGCGGGTCAGCGGGGACAACGTCAAGTTCGGGGCCACCGAGATCCTCGCGGGACGGGCCCCCGCGGGCGGCGGCGCCACCCGGTTGGCAGGCGCGATCGGGCAGAGCAAGGCCAGGGACCTGGTGTTCAGCGGTCGGTTCGTCGACGCCCGCGAGGCCCTCAAGCTGGGTCTGGTCGACGAGTTGGTGGCGCCTGACACCGTCT
This sequence comes from Mycolicibacterium austroafricanum, assembly GCF_000612725.1. Lineage (GTDB taxonomy): Bacteria > Actinomycetota > Actinomycetes > Mycobacteriales > Mycobacteriaceae > Mycobacterium > Mycobacterium austroafricanum. Next base: position 208,944 of record NZ_HG964455.1, on the reverse strand, counting down.
ACGACGCCGCGCTGGCCTGGGCGGGCCGGTTCGCCGACTATCCACCCGAGGTGCTGGCGGCCGCCAAGAGCTCGTTCGCACGCGATATGTGGGCCGGCGTCGACGGACGTTAGGCTGCCCTGCATGACGGAAACGAAGGAACCCGGCGCCTACCCTGATGTCGCCGTCCCTGCTCCGACCCCTGATGTCGCCGTCCCGGCTCCGACGCCACGCGCGACCAAGGAGCAGGTCGAAGCCGCGATGCACGACACCAAGCTGGCCCAGGTGCTCTACCACGACTGGGAGGCCGAAACCTACGACGAGAAGTGGTCGATCTCCTATGACCAGCGCTGCGTCGACTACGCCCGCGGCCGCTTCGACGCTGCGGTCCCCGAAGAGGTACAGCGGGAGCTGCCCTACGACCGGGCGCTGGAGCTGGGCTGTGGGACGGGCTTCTTCCTGCTCAACCTCATCCAGGCCGGAGTGGCGCGGCGCGGCTCGGTGACCGATCTGTCGCCGGGCATGGTCAAGGTCGCCACCCGCAACGGTCAGTCGCTGGGTCTGGACATCGACGGCCGCGTCGCCGACGCCGAGGGCATCCCGTACGAGGACAACACGTTCGACCTCGTGGTCGGCCACGCCGTGCTGCACCACATTCCCGACGTGGAGCTGTCGCTGCGCGAGGTGGTGCGGGTGCTCAAGCCGGGCGGCCGGTTCGTGTTCGCCGGTGAGCCGACGACCGTCGGTAACCGGTACGCCCGCGAGCTGTCGACGCTGACGTGGCACGCCGCCACCACTCTGACCAAGCTGCCCTGGCTGGACGGTTGGCGCCGCCCGCAGGCCGAGCTCGACGAGTCGTCGCGCGCCGCCGCCCTGGAAGCCGTCGTCGACCTACACACCTTCGACCCGGCCGACCTGGAGCGAATGGCCGTCAACGCCGGTGCCGTCGAGGTCCGCACGGCCAGTGAGGAATTCACCGCCGCGATGCTCGGTTGGCCGATCCGCACGTTCGAAGCTGCGGTGCCGCCGGGCCGATTGGGCTGGGGCTGGGCGAAATTCGCCTTCGGCAGCTGGACGACGCTGTCGTGGGTGGACGCCAACATCTGGCGCCGCGTGGTTCCCAAGGGCTGGTTCTACAACGTCATGGTGACGGGGGTCAAACCGTCGTAGAGTTCGGCCTCGACGATGTGGCCTACCTGCGCAGCGACGCTGGACGGCTGGCCCTGGCCGAGGTGTCCCGCCACCGGTTGACCGATGCCACGCTGGTTTCGGACATCGCCGCGGCCCGAACGCTTTTCGGTGACCGCACCGGGGTGCTGGTCGAAACCGTGAAGCTGCGACGCAAAGCGTCCGCCAAGTTCGCCGACGCGTCGGGCTGGTTGTTCACCGACGACGCACTGCAGCAGGCGACCGCCGCGCCGGTGGCAGAGCACCGGGCGCGGCGGCTGGCCGGGGCGACGGTGCACGACGCCACCTGCTCGATCGGCGCCGAGCTTGCTGCCCTTCGGAATTGGGCAGGCTTCCTGCTCGGGAGCGACATCGACCCGGTGCGCCTGGCGATGGCGCGGCACAACCTGGGTGGGTCCGTGCCGCTGTGCCGCGCCGATGCCCTCCGCCCGATCACCGTCGACGCCGTCGTCGTCGTCGACCCGGCGCGGCGCACCGGCTCCAGGCGCCGGTTCGACCCGCGCAGCTACCTGCCGCCGCTGGACGACCTGCTGGAGGTGTTGCGCGACCGCCACCATGTCGTGAAGTGCGCTCCCGGAATCGATTTCGCGGTGCTTGAGCAGCTGGGTTTCGACGGGGAGATCGAGGTGACCTCGCTGTCGGGCAGTGTCCGCGAAGCCTGTCTGTGGTCACGGGGACTCTCGGACGGCGGGGTGCGGCGGCGCGCGACGCTGCTCGACACCGGAGAACAACTCACCGACACCGAGGCCGATGGGTGCGCGGTGGCTCCTGCGGGCCGCTGGATCATCGACCCCGACGGCGCCGTGGTGCGCTCCGGGCTGGTGCGCCACTACGCGGCCCGGCACGGGCTGTGGCAGCTCGACCCCGACATCGCTTATCTGTCCGGCGACCGGTTGCCCCCGGGGGTGCGTGGTTTCGAGGTGATGGAGCAACTGGCGTTCGGTGAACGACAGTTGCGGCAGGCGCTTTCGGCCCGTGACGCCGGCGCCGTCGAGATCCTGGTCCGCGGTGTCGACGTGGACCCGGACGTGTTGCGTTCCCGCCTCCGGCTGCGCGGGTCGGCACAGGTGACGGTTGTCATAGCCCGACTGGGTTCCGGGGTGGCAAGCCGGGCAACGGCATTCATATGTCGTCCGTCACGTTGAAAGCTCACGTACCCTGGCCGTACCTGATTATTCGAAACTGCGCCGAGTCCCGAAGAGGCGCCGAGCACGAGGACGTCCGACGATGCGCATTTTCGCCGCTGCTTTGACGGCTGCCGGGGCGACGGCGGGCCTGCTGGCCGTGCCCGCGGCCGGGCTGCTGGCCGCGCCCGCGGCGGGAGCCCAGTCGGCGTGTGCAGAGCTCGGCGGCACGGTTGACGCCGAGCAGACGTGTCACGTGCACGCCGAGAATTCCACCTACCGGCTGGATTACACGTTCCCGGTGGACTACCCCGATCAGCAGGCGCTGGCCGCGTACCTGACGCAGACCCGCGACGGGTTCGTCAATGTCTCGGAGATGCCGGGATCGTGGAACCTGCCTTATGTGCTGGACGGCCGCGGCACCGGTTACCGGACGGGGCCGGACGGGGCCGGCACCCGCAGCGTCGTGTTCGAGGTTTACGAGAACGTCGGCGGCGCGCATCCCCAGACCTGGTTCAAGGCGTTCAACTGGGACGTCGCCAAGAAGGCGCCCATCACGTTCGACACGCTGTTCCGGCCGGACACCAAGCCGCTGGACGTCATCTTCCCGATCGTGCAGAAGGACATCTCACGCCAGCTCGGCGTGGACGCCCCGATCTCGGCGGCCGACGGGCTGGACCCGGCGAAGTACCAGGAGTTCGCCCTCACCGACGACTCGCTGATCTTCTACTTCGGCCAGGGCGAGATCATGCCCGGCGCCGGCGGCGCACTGCAGGCCACGGTCCCGCGGTCGGCGGTCGCCGCGATGCTGGCCGAGCCGGCAGTCACGCAGGGGTAGTCGTCGGCTGTTTGTCCTTGCCGGTCGCGGGGTCGTAGTTCTCCCAGAAGCTGGCGTTCCTGATGTCGAGGGTGATCGGATCGAACATCGGGTCCAACCCCTGCTTCTTCTGCTTCTCGTAGTCCCACAGCGCCTTGTATGCGGGCTGCTGGAGAATGATGATGCCGATGATGTTCAGCCAGGCCATCAGGCCGACGCCGATGTCGCCCAGCGTCCAGGCATCGGTTGCGGTGGAGATCGCGCCGATGGTCACCGACACAAGGATCAGCGCCTGCAGCACCATCGTGGTGTTGGAGCCGACTGTGCCGCGGATGAGCGGGACCTCGATGGTGGCGGCCCTGCCCAACAGGAAGCGCAGGTTCGTCTCGGCCATGTAGTAGTAGGCGATGATCGTGGTCATGCAGAAGAACGCCAGGGAGACCGCGATGAAGCTGGCGCCCGCCCCGCTCCAGAGCGTGTCGAAGCCGGTCTGCGCGAACGCCGGGCCGACCTCGGCGCCGGCGGGCAGGATGTTGCCGCCCTCGCGGATCACCGCACCGTCGGCGCTCTCGCCCTCGAACACCCGGTAGGCCCCGGTGGACAGGATCAGGAAACCGGTCGCCGAGCAGATGAAAAGTGTGTCGATGTAGACGGCGAACGCCTGCACGAGACCCTGCTTGGCCGGGTGTGACACCTCGGCGGCCGCCGCGGCGTGCGGTCCGGTGCCCTGACCCGCCTCGTTGGAGTAGATGCCACGTTTGACGCCCCACATGACCGCCGAGCCGATGATCGCGCCGAACGCCGAGTCGACGCCGAACGCGCTCGAGAAGATCAGCGAAATGATCGCGGGGATCTCGGCGGCGTTCATCAATACGATGATCAGCGCCAAAACGATGTACACGACGGCCATGAACGGCACCACGATCGAGGCGAACGTGGCGATCCGCTTGACACCGCCGATGATGACGAACGCCAGCACGATGACGGTGCCGACGGCGACCCACCACTTCGAGAAACCCCAGGCGGAGTTCATGGCCGATGCCATCGAGTTGGATTGCACGCTGGGCAGCAGCAGACCCATGGCGAGCAGGGTGACGGCGGCGAAGATGTAGCCGTACACCTTCATCGCCCCCGCTGCCGCGGTGTGGGACAGCGCCGTACTCAAGTAGTACGCCGGCCCGCCGCGGTACTCACCGGTGAGCTTGTCACGGTCCTTGTAGATCTGGCCGAGAGTGCACTCCACGAACGACGTCGACGCGCCGAGGAAGGCGACCGTCCACATCCAGAACAGAGCCCCGGGTCCGCCGAACGCTATGGCGGTGGCCACGCCGGCGATGTTGCCGGTCCCGACCCGCCCCGCCAGCGACATCGTCAGCGCCTGGAAGCTCGAGACTCCGGACGGCGACTTCTCGCCTTTGAGCATGAGCCGCACCATCTCGGGAATCTGCCGCACCTGCACGAAGCGGGACCTGATGGAGAAATAGACACCTGCGGCCAGGCACAGGTAGACCAGCGTTTCGTGCCAGACAAGGTCGTTGACGTCAGCAAGGAATTCCGTCACTCTCGTCCCCTTATTCGGTTTCAGGACATGCTCGGATCACCTGAGTGTGCATGCTCGCACCGAATCGCAAGATCGGTATTACGTGACCGTGACGCCTGCGTTAGAGCCACTGCGTGGATCAGGCCGGCGCGAACCCGTAGACCTGCCCGTCACTGGTCGCGGTCACGACACGACCGTCGTGGCCGACCGACACCCCGACCGGCCACCCGGTTGCGCGGGGCAGCGGGTAGGTGTTGACGGTGCCGCCGTCGCCGAGATTGAAGACCGTCAGTGCCAGCCCCGCGCCTTCGCCGCTGCCGTCGGGCACGACGGCGTAGCCGACACCGGCGAGGCTCGACGTGGTCAACGGGGAGGTGTCGTCCCGGGTCCAGAGCACCTCACCCTCAGAAGCGGTGTCGCGCACCGCGGTGAGCCGTGAGCCGGGACCACCCCCGGCGATGACCAGTCCGCCCGGCGTCACCGACGGCGGCGTCTGGGCCAGGTATTGCAGCGGTACCGACCACTTCTCGGAGCCGTCGTCGACGTTGATGGCCCAAAGACTCTCGTCGCGGCCGTTGACGTACACCGTCGAGCCGTCGGCGGACAGCACCGGGCTGGCAAGCGGGCCGCCCCCGACGGCGTCACTGGTCCACTCCCGGGTCAGCTGCGGCGTCTGTCCCGGCCGGTAGCGCAGACCGACCAGGACCGGCTTGTCGGCGTCCGGCTCCCATAGCGTCAGCACCACCATGCCGGTGCTGGCGGAGTAGGCCGGGGCGGCGGCCACCGGGCATCGCGGACCTGCCAGGCGGCAGTCGTCGAGGCCGCGCTCGGAGTCGGTCGGGTCCACACCGTCGACCAGATCCAGCGAGGTGCCGGTCACGGTGCCGCGATGGGCGTCGAAGACGAGCACCTGGCCGAGATGGGTGACCACCAGGAGGTGCCCGGGGCTCAGGATCCGGGCCGTCATCGGCATCCCGATCACCGGCCGGCGCCAGCGGATCCACTGGGTCGGTGGAAAGGACAGCACGGCGCCGGGCTGGCCGATGTAGAGGTTGTCGAAGTCGTCGAAAAGCGGGCTGGCGAGGCCGCCGCCCTGCACCAGCCTGGTGCACCAGCGCTGCCGCGCCCGGTTGTCGGTCTCCCACACCATCAGCGAGCACCCCGCCCCGGTCTGGCCGTTGACGGCCAGATAGTTGCCGGAGCCGAGCGCCACCTGCGCCGCGAGTTTGCCCTTGACCGACCGCGTCCACTCCAGGCGCAGCGCGTCGGCGCCCTCCACGGGTGAGGAGCTGGTGTTCGCCGCGTCGGCGTACTGTGCCGCCCACCCGCCGGCCGGGCGGGCCTCAACCCAGGAATCGGTGTTGCCGCAGCCGACAAGGCCACCTGTGATCAGCGCCGTCGAGGCCCACACGATGATTCGCCGGAGCACGGGATCCCTTCTGATCGCGGTGTACGTCAAGCCCACGTGAGGGTAACCGGTGCGCCTTCCGGTGGGCAGGAGCGTAGCGACCGGGGAATGTCTTCCGGTGGGCAGGAGCGTAGCGACCGGGGAATGTCTTCCGGTGGGCAGGAGCGTAGCGACCGGGGAATGTCTTCCGGTGGGCAGGAGCGTAGCGACCGGGGAATGTCATGAGCGGGCCGCGTAGGCTGTCCGGCCATGACAACGATGTGGGGAGCGCCGCTGCACAAACGCTGGCGAGGATCGCGTCTGAAAGATCCGCGTCAAGCCGACTTCCTCACCCTGGCCTCGTTGAAGTGGGTCATCGCCAATCGTGCGTACACACCGTGGTACCTGGTGCGGTACTGGCGGCTGCTGAAGTTCAAGCTGGCCAATCCGCACATCATCACCCGCGGCATGGTGTTCCTCGGCAAGGACGTGGAGATCCAGGCCACCCCGGAACTGTCGCAGATGGAGATCGGCCGCTGGGTGCACATCGGTGACAAGAACACCATCCGCTGCCACGAAGGGTCACTGCGCATCGGCGACAAGGTGGTGCTCGGGCGCGACAACGTGATCAACACCTATCTCGACATCGAGCTGGGTGATTCGGTGTTGATGGCCGACTGGTGCTACGTCTGCGATTTCGACCACAAGATGGAGAGCATCGAGTTGCCGATCAAGGATCAGGGGATCGTCAAGAGCCCGGTCCGGATCGGGCCCGACACGTGGGTCGCGGCCAAGGTGACCGTGCTGCGCGGCACCAGCATCGGCCGTGGCTGCGTGCTGGGGGCGCACGCGGTGGTCAAGGGCGAGATCCCGGACTATTCGATCGCGGTGGGCGCGCCGGCCAAGGTCGTCAAGAACCGCAAGCTGTCCTGGGAGACGTCCGCCGCCGAGCGTGCGGAGCTGGCCGCCGCGCTGGCCGACATCGAGCGTAAGAAGGCCGTTCGCTGACACGCCGCCGAGGTCGGGGTCACCGGTCGGGCAGCGGCCGTTCCACGATGGGGCGCCGCGGCTGGGGCCGGCGCACCGCCCGCTTGGCGGCCAGGTACACCTGAGCCGTCTCGGCGGCCACGGTGTGCCAGGAGAAGTCCGACGTGAGGCGTTCCCGCGCCGCCCTCGCCCGCTGCTGGGCGGCGGCGGGGGAGTCGAGGACCGCGCGCACGGCCCTGGCCAGTGCGGCCACGTCGCCCGGCGGGTAGGACAGGCCGGTGACACCGTCTATGACGGCCTCGCCGAGGCCGCCGGCCGTCGAGGTGACCAGCGGGGTGCCGGTGGCCGCCGCTTCGAGTGCCACGATCCCGAACGGTTCGTAGTGCGAAGGCAACACGGCCGCGTCGGCGCGGTGCAGAAGCCGCAACAGCTCCGAATGGTCCACGCGGCCAATGAAATTCGTCGCCTTGACCACCTTGTGCTTGCGGGCCTGCTCGACCAGGAAGTCGAGTTGAGTGCCGTCCCCGGCGATCGTCAGCGTGGTTCCGGGATGAGCGCGGCGGATCCGGGGCAGGGCGGCGATGAGGTCGTGGACGCCCTTCTCGTACTCGAGCCGGCCGAAGTACAGCAGCTCGGCAGGTCCGGGCCGGGGCCGGTGCGGCGCGAACGGCCAACCGTCGGTGTCGATTCCGTTCGGGATGACCGTGATGTCGGCGAGCTCGGGCCCGAACAGCGTGGTGATCTCGTCACGCATCGACGCCGAGCACGTGATCAGCGAGTCCGAATCGCGCACCAGCCACGACTCCAACGCGTGGACCTGCCGGCTCACCGGGCCCGAGACCCAGCCGGAGTGCCGGCCCGCCTCGGTGGCGTGGATCGTCGAAACCAGTGGGACATCGAAGAACTGGGCCAGAGCCACGGCAGGGGTTGCGACCAGCCAGTCGTGCGCGTGCACGATGTCGGGTCGCCAGTCGGCCAGCACCAGCCCGGCACGGATCATCGCGTGGCCCATGGCCAGCGTCCAGGCCATCATGTCGGTGCCGAAGGTGAACTCGTGCGGGTCCTCGGCGGCCGCGATCACCCGGACACCCTCGTGGACCTCGTCGGTGGTCGGATGCGTCTGGGGATCGGTGGCGGTGGGCCGCCGGCTGAGCACGACGACCTCGTGACCGGACTGGGCGAGTTCGGTGGCCAGATGGTGCACATGACGGCCGAGGCCGCCGATCACCACCGGCGGATACTCCCACGAGACCAGAAGGATCTTCGTCTTCATCGGCCGGGCAGCCTTCGCGCGTCGAGCGCCCCGAACAGCCCGTCGGCCCGGTTCCAGCCCTCCGCCAGTCGCTGTGCGTGGTCGTCGCGGCCCGACGCCAGCGCCGCCGAGATCTCCCGGGTGGCGTGCGCGTGCAGGTGGGCCCGGTAGCGCGCGTAGTCGGCCGCCGAGTCCTTGCTGACCATGAACGGCCAGTCACTGGAGACGGTGAGCAGGGTCTCGCGCAGGATCTGGTCTGCGACGAAATCCCTTGGTGTAGGGGCATCCAGCGACCCGCCGCGGGCCAGCGCTTTGTCGACGGTGCTCAACGCGGTGTCGACGACCTCGCTGTTGAGCTGAACCAGATCGGCCACCTGCTCACCCGACCACACCTGCCAGTCCTTGCCCGAACCCCACGAGCTGGGCGGCAGTTCCACCGGGGAACCCACAAATCCGTCGGCGATCGCGTCCGACAGCGTGCCGACCCGCACCCCGGCGGCGGGCAGCGCCCGCAGCACCCGCTCGAGCCAGACCGGCCCCTCGTACCACCAGTGGCCGAACAATTCGGTGTCGAAGGCGGCGACGACGTGGGCCGGTCTGCCGATGCGGGCGCTCTCGGCGCTCAGCCGCTGCCGCACGGTTTCGACGAAGTCGGCGACGTGGACGTCCACCGCGGCGTCGGCGCGTGCGGGGTCGTACGGCGCCTTCTCCTCCGACGGCACGGCGCGTCCGGTCACCCTCGCCGGCTTGAGCCCCGTGGCGTGGTCGTAGGTGTGGAAGTCGCGATAGGCCGCGTGGCCCGGATAGCCCGACTTCGGCGACCACACGCGGTAGCTGACTTGCAGGTCGCGACCGAACGCCACCACGCCCGAGTCGCCGACCGGCCTGCCCAGCGCGGTGTCCCCGTGTAACGAGGGTCCGTCGACCATGAAATGACTCACGCCCGCGTCGGCGTAGCCGGCCTCCATGCCGGGCGAATAGGCGCATTCCGGCGCCCAGATGCCGGTCGGCGAATGCGCGAACCGGTGGGCGGCGTCCGCCAGGCCTTCGCGCAGCGCGAACTCGCGCAGCCGGGGATTCAGCAGGGGCTGGAACGGGTGGGCCAGCGGCCCGCCGAGCAGCTCGATGACCTCGCCGTCGAGCAGCTCGCGCAGCGCGGGGCTCGCGCCGTGGCGCCACAGCGCGTCGAACTCGGCCAGCTCCCGCTCGGCCTCGGTATGTTCGCGGGAGCCGAACTGTCGCAGGGCTTTCGGCTCGGAAGCCGGGGAGGCGCCGGATGCGGTGCGCATGGTCGCCGCTTCCACGGCACGCAGCTGCCAGTTCGCCAGCCAGTGCTGCATACCCTGCAGGCAGTACGGGTCGTCCAACTGGGCGGCCACCACCGGTGTCACGCCGAGGGTGATCAGGTGCCTGCGGTTCTCCGCCGCCAGCGTGCGCAGCACCCGCACCAGGGGCAGGTAGCAGGCCGACCACGACTGGTAGAGCCACTCCTCGCCGACCGGCCACCGCCCGTGGTGGGCCAGCCAGGGCAGGTGGGTGTGCAGGACCAGGGTGAACAGCCCGGGTACGGGCTCCGCGTCCGCCTCGCGCTTCTGTACTTTGTTCGCTCCGCTCACGTGCGTACCGCGATCGCCACGAGGTCAAGGCTGTCGTCGATGTCACGGTGCGTCCCGTCGGCCGGAACCAGGTCGAAGTCCTCGATCGTGACCGATTCGATGTCGGCGAGCAGCTCGGCCGGCCACGGCGCGTCGGCCAGGGCTCGGGCGATCTGCGCGTCGATGACGGATCCGCCGTGGCGGGCGTCGATCTCGGCGAGCCGTCGGCCGTGGAACACCCCGAGCATCGCCTCCATCGCGAAATCGGCCGACTCGATGAGTTCGGTGAGCTCGGCGGCGTTGAGTTCGCGGGTGTGGAACGGGTTCACCGGGGTGTCGCGGCCGGGAGAGAAGGTGATGCGGTTCGGCGTCGACATCAGGAGCACACCGCCGGGACGCAGCACCCGCGCGCATTCGGCCACGAACTGGCCCTGGTCCCAGAGGTGTTCGATCACCTGGAAGTTGACCACCACATCAACCGAAGCCGTCGGCAGCGGCAGGGCGGCCAGGTTGCCGTGGCGCATGTCGACCCGCGGATAGCGGGCCCGCACGTGCGCCACCGCGGACTCGTCGTAGTCGAGGCCGATCACGGACCGGGCGACCTCGGCGATCAGCGCGGCGCCGTATCCCTCACCACATCCGGCTTCCAGCACGTCGCGTCCCGCGCAGCGGTCGACCAGCCTGCGGTACACGACCTCGTGTCGGCGGAACCAGTAGTTCTCCTCCGCCACACCGGGCACGGTCCGCTCACCGGTCAACGCCATGGGGGCCGGATCTTCAGTGGGACCGTCGGTCACAGATGCGCTCATTGTGAAGGCAGGCTAACCCCTAACCGACCGTTGGCGAACTCTTGGTGAGCGTGACGTAAGCGCGGGGCTGGTGGATCGCAAACTTCGACCAGCTATGGTGTTCGTGCGAAGCACCCAAAGTTACCCGCTGGTAACATCGTGGTGCCTGCGTCAATCGTGGTATGGCGGGTCGACTACCGGCCCCTTCGAGGAGGACGAACCAGAGTCATGACGAACATCGTGGTCCTGATCAAACAGGTCCCAGACACATGGTCTGAGCGCAAGCTGTCCGACGGTGACTACACCCTGGACCGGGAAGCCGCCGACGCCGTGCTCGACGAGATCAACGAGCGTGCCGTCGAGGAGGCGCTCCTGATCAAGGAGCGCGAAGGCGGGGACAGCACCGTGACGGTCCTGACCGCCGGACCCGAGCGCGCCACCGAGGCCATCCGGAAGGCCCTGTCGATGGGCGCCGACAAGGCTGTCCACCTCGTCGACGAGGGCATGCACGGCTCCGACATGGTGCAGACGGGCTGGGCGCTGGCCCGCGCGCTGGGCACCATCGAGGGCACCGAGCTCGTCATCGCGGGCAACGAGGCCACCGACGGCACCGGCGGTGCCGTGCCGGCCATCATCGCCGAATACCTCGGCCTGCCGCAGCTGACGCACGTGCGCAAGCTGTCCGTCGAGAACGGCAAGGTCACCGCTGAGCGCGAGACCGACGACGGTGTGTTCACCCTCGAGGCGTCGCTGCCCGCCGTGGTGAGCGTCAACGAGAAGATCAACGAGCCCCGGTTCCCGTCCTTCAAGGGCATCATGGCCGCCAAGAAGAAGGAAGTCACCAAGCTCACGCTCGCCGAGATCGGCGTCGAGAGCGACGAGGTGGGCGTGGCCAACGCCGGGTCGAAGGTGCTGTCCTCGACCCCGAAGCCGCCCAAGACCGCGGGCGAGAAGGTGACCGACGAAGGCGACGGCGGCACCAAGATCGCCGAGTACCTGGTTGCTCAGAAAATCATCTAGCAGATCATTCCTTCCGTACTTGAGAAACGAGATACGAACCCATGGCTGAAGTACTTGTGCTCGTCGAGCACGCCGAAGGTGCGCTGAAGAAGGTCACCTCCGAACTGATCACCGCCGCCCGCGTGTTGGGTGAGCCGGCCGCCGTCGTGGTCGGCAAGCCGGGCACCGCCGAAGGGCTGATCGACGGCCTGAAGTCGGCCGGCGCGGTGAAGATCTACGTCGCCGAGTCCGACGACGCCGAGAGCTACCTCATCACCCCGTATGTGGATGTGCTGGCCTCGCTGGCCGAGTCCGCGACGCCCGCCGCTGTGCTGCTGGCGTCCAGCGCCGACGGCAAGGAGATCGCGGGTCGCCTGGCGGCCCGGATCGGCTCAGGCATCCTCAGCGACGTCGTCGAGGTCCGCGATGGCGGGGTGGGCATCCATTCCATCTTCGGTGGTGCATTCACCGTCGAAGCCGAGGCCGTCGGCGACACCCCGGTCATCACCGTGCGTCCCGGCGCCGTCGAGGCTGCGCCGGCCGCCGGCGCAGGCGAGGTCGTCAACGTCGAGGTGCCCGCCCCGGCCGAGAACGCCACCAAGATCACCTCACGCGAGCCGGCCGTGGCCGGTGACCGCCCGGAGCTCACCGAGGCGACGGTCGTCGTCTCCGGTGGACGCGGCGTGGGCAGCGCCGAGAACTTCGGCATCGTCGAGGAACTGGCGGACTCGCTCGGTGGAGCGGTGGGCGCTTCGCGTGCCGCGGTCGACTCCGGCTACTACCCGGGCCAGTTCCAGGTCGGCCAGACCGGTAAGACCGTGTCGCCGCAGCTCTACATCGCGCTCGGCATCTCCGGGGCGATCCAGCACCGCGCAGGCATGCAGACGTCCAAGACGATCATCGCGGTGAACAAGGACGAAGAGGCGCCGATCTTCGAGATCGCCGATCTCGGCATCGTCGGCGACCTGTTCAAGGTGACCCCGCAGCTGACCGAGGCGGTCAAGGCCCGCAAGGGCTGAGTTTCTCTGCGCGAGCAGACACAAAATCGCACGTTCCGCCCCGGCGGACGTGCGATTTTGCGTCTGGCCGTCGGCACGTGGGCCCAGCCGGCGGGCGGAGACTACGAACTTTCAAGGGTTCCATCACGGGCGCCGAGCGTCAGTCTTGACGCATGAAGATCTCAGTTATCGGGGCCACCGGCCTGATCGGCTCGAAGGTGGTCGACCTGCTCCAGCGCGACGGTCACCACGTCGTCGCAGCATCGCGCGCGTCGGGCGCCGACGTGCTCACCGGCGAGGGACTCACCGACGCCCTGGCCGGCGCCGACGTCCTCGTCGACGTCACCAATTCGCCGTCGTTCGACGACGACGCGGTGATGGACTTCTTCACCCGCTCGTCGGCGAACCTGGTCTCCGCCGCCGAGGAATCAGGCGTCCGGCACTACGTCGCGTTGTCGATCGTCGGCGCCGACGGACTGCCCGAAAGCGGCTATATGCGCGCGAAAGTGGTGCAGGAGAAGACGATCGCCGGATCCGACGTGCCCCACAGCATCGTGCGGGCCACCCAGTTCCACGAGTTCGCGGACGCCATCGTCGGCACACTCGAGGCCGACGACGAGGTGCGGGTGCCGGATGCCCGGATCCAGCCGATCGCCGCCGATGACGTCGCCGCCGAAGTGTTCCGCGCTGCGGTGGGGTCACCGGTCGACGGTGTCATCAACATCGGCGGGCCCGACAAGATCTCGTTCGCCGACCTCGCTCGGGCTGTGCTGGCCCGACGGGGCGCCGACAAGACCGTGGTGATCGACCCGCAGGCCACCTACTTCGGCACGCCGCTGGACCAGAACAGCCTCGTCACAGGCGACGGTGCCGTGCTGGGGGCCGTTCGCTTCGCCGACCACCATTGAGGAGAACGATGTTCGACACCGCAGATCTGATGAAAGCCATCACGACCATCCAGACCGTCAAACCGCCGTTCATCCCCTCCGATGCCGAGGTGATGACGTCGATCATCGAATGGCCGCCAGGAAGCGCAGGAGCCCCGCCGCATCGGCACCCGGGCGGGCCGGCGTTCGGCTACGTGCTCGAAGGCGAGATGCTCTTCGAACTGGAAGGCGAAGCGCCCCGGGTGATCAAAGCCGGCGAGGCGTTCTGGGAGCCGGGAGGCGACGTCATCCACTATTCGGACGCCAACAATCGCGACGACGTCGCGCTGCGGTTCCTCGTCACGATGATCTGCGCACCCGGCGTACCGATGCTGGTCATCGTCGACGACGAGGAACTCGAACTGCGCAAGGGCCGGCGCGTCCCACGTCCATGACGGGGCTTGCCGGCCTCGTGCGTGACCGCCGGTCGACACGGGGCCTGTCCAAGTCGTCACTTGGCGCTCACAGACACGACACGTGCTGGATGCCGTGACGAGAGGCGGCTGCGCGACCGTGCAGCCATGAGCACTGCTTCTGTACTCATCGCCCCCGACGACATCGACCACGCGCAGGGCGGATCTTCGCCGTCCGCGCCGCGCTACACCCTGCTGCTGTGCACCGACGTCGACTCCATCGAGGCAGCCCAGCGGCTCCGGCACGACGTGTTCAGCACTGAACCGGGCTTCACGCTCACCGACGACGGCGGCTCCGGCGGCCTGGACGCCGACCGGTTCGACGAATACTGCGATCACCTGCTCGTCCGCGACGACGCCACCGGCGAACTGGTCGGCTGCTACCGGATGCTGCCGCCGCCCGGAGCGATCGCCGCCGGCGGCCTGTACACGGCGACCGAGTTCGATGTCACCGCTCTCGACCCGCTTCGGCCCTCGCTGGTCGAGATGGGTCGCGCCGTGGTGCGCGACGGTCACCGCAACGGCGCCGTGGTGCTGTTGATGTGGGCGGGCATTCTCGCCTACCTGGACCACAGCGGGTACGACTACGTGGCCGGATGCGTGTCCGTGCCCGTCGCGGACCCCGAGGGCCGCAGCCCGGCCGGCAGCCAGTTGCGCGGGGTGCGCGACTTCGTCATCCGCCGTCACGCCGCGCCCGCCGAGTACACCGTCCGCCCGTACCGTCCCGTGGTCGTCGACGGTCGGCCCCTCGACGAGATCGAGCCACCCGCACGGTTGTCGGTGCCCGCCCTGATGCGCGGCTATCTGCGGCTGGGCGCCCAGGTGTGCGGCGAACCGGCCCACGACCCGGATTTCGGGGTCGGCGACTTTCCCGCCCTACTGGCCAAGCGGCACGCCGACACCCGCTACCTGCGGCGGCTCCGTTCGGTCGGGATGGCCACCGCCGCGGTCGCCGACGGGACGCGGTCATGACACTGATCCACGAACACGCGTGGTTGCAGCCGGCGACCTGCGGCGCGGGATGCGTGCACGCCGGCGCCGACGGTCCCGGCCGACGCTGGGTGGTCGCCCTGCGCACCACCGTGCGGGTCGTGGCCGCGGTGACTCTGTTCGCGGGGGTCTGGCTGCTGGCACTGCCGCTGCCGGGGCGCTCGCACCTGCAGCGCGGCTACTGCCGGTTGATGCTCCGCAGTCTCGGCGTGCGGATGTCCGTGTCCGGGGGGCCGATACGCAACCTGCGGGGCGTGCTGGTGGTCAGCGGGCACGTGTCGTGGCTCGACGTCTTCGCCATCGGCACGGTGCTGCCCGGCTCCTTCGTCGCCCGTGCCGACCTCGTCGACTGGCCCGCCCTCGGCCCGATCGTCCGGATCATGAAGGTCATCCCGATCGACCGTGCCCGGTTGCGCAGGCTGCCCGCGGTGGTGGCCGCCGTCGCAGGCCGGCTGCGGGCCGGCTACACGGTGGTCGCGTTTCCGGAGGGCACGACCTGGTGCGGGCTGGGCTACGGCCGGTTCCGGCCTGCGATGTTCCAGGCCGCGATCGACGCGGGTCGGCCGGTACAGCCGCTGCGGCTGAGCTACCGGCACAAGGACGGGCGACCGTCCACCGTGCCTGCGTTCGTGGGGGACGACACGCTGCTGACCTCGATCAAGCGGGTGATCACCGCGCGCCGAACCGTGTGTCACATCCACGTCGAATCGCTGCAGTTGCCCGGCGTCGACCGCCGTGACCTGGCGGCCCGCTGCGAGGCTGCCGTTCGCGGAGATGCCGGATCGTCGGCTCGCAGGGCGATCTCCGGTTGCGGCGGTGCCGGATTCGCCGCCCGCGGCGGTAACCACACGCTGGTGGCCTGAGCGCGATAGGGGAGGTCCGGCGCGCGACGGCTATTCTGGAACGGCCATGCCTGGACCCGCGCCGGTCTATCTCGACCACGCCGCCACCACCCCGATGCGCCCCGGGGCCATCGAGGCGATGACCGCTGCGCTGGCAACCGTGGGAAACGCCGCGTCGCTGCACGGCTCCGGCAGGCTGGCCCGGCGCAGGCTGGAGGAATCCCGCGAGACCCTGGCCCGACTGCTGGGGGCGCGTCCGTCGGAGGTGATCTTCACCGCGGGCGGCACCGAGAGCGACAACCTCGCCGTCAAGGGCATCTACTGGGCGCGGCGCGCTTCGTCGCCGAAACGCCGTCGCATCATCACCACGCCGGTCGAACACCACGCGGTGCTCGACGCCGTGGAATGGCTGGTCGAGCACGAGGACGCCGAGGTGACGTGGCTGCCGGTCGACGAGTTCGGCGCCGTCGGCGCTGCCGATCTGCGCACCGCGCTCGCCGACCCCGACGATGTCGCGCTGATCTCGGCGATGTGGGCCAACAATGAGGTCGGCACCATCATGCCGATACACGAACTAGCTTCTGTCGCAGCAGAATTCGAGATCCCGATGCACAGCGACGCGATTCAGGTGGTGGGCCAGCTCCCGGTCGACTTCGCGGCCAGCGGCCTGTCGGCGATGAGTGTGACCGCCCACAAGTTCGGCGGGCCGATCGGGGTCGGGGCGCTGCTGCTGCGCCGGGAGACCGCGTGTGTTCCGCTGTTGCACGGCGGCGGCCAGGAACGCGACGTGCGTTCGGGCACGCAGGATGTTCCCGGTGCCGTCGGGATGGCCGCCGCCGCGCAGATCGCCGCCGACACCATGGACTCGGCGGCCGAGAAGGTACGCGCGCTTCGCGACCGGCTCATCGACGGCGTGCTCGACGCCGTCGACGACGTCGACGTCAACGGCGCGCCCGGCGCGGGCCGCCTGCCCGGAAACGCGCATTTCACGTTCCGTGGCTGCGAGGGTGATTCTCTGCTGATGTTGTTGGACGCCAAGGGGATCGAGTGCTCGACCGGCTCGGCCTGTACGGCGGGCGTGGCCCAGCCGTCGCACGTGCTGACCGCGATGGGCGCCGACCCGGTCAGTGCCCGCGGCTCACTGCGGCTCTCGCTCGGTCACACCAGCACCGATGCCGACATCGACGCCGTCCTCGACGTGCTGCCCGCCGCGGTGGAGCGTGCGCGGCAGGCGGCGCTGGCCAGTTCGGGACGGCGCTGACGATGCGGGTGCTGGTCGCCATGAGTGGCGGTGTGGACTCCTCGGTGGCCGCCGCCAGGATGGTGGACGCCGGGCACGACGTCGTCGGCGTGCATCTGGCGCTCTCGTCGGCGCCCGGCACCCTGCGCACCGGATCCCGCGGCTGCTGTTCCAAGGAAGACGCCGGCGATGCCCGCCGCGTGGCCGACGTGCTCGGGATCCCGTTCTATGTCTGGGATTTCGCCGACCGGTTCAAAGAAGACGTGATCGACGACTTCGTCGAGTCCTACGCGCGCGGCGAGACACCCAACCCTTGCGTGCGCTGCAACGAGCGAATCAAGTTCTCCGCCCTGTCGGCCCGCGCGCTGGCACTCGGCTTCGACGCACTGGCCACCGGACACTACGCCCGGCTGACGGACGGCCGGCTGCGGCGGGCGGTCGACCACGACAAGGACCAGTCCTACGTGTTGGCCGTGCTGACCGCCGAGCAGCTGCGCCACGCGGTGTTCCCGATCGGGGACACCCCGAAGCCCGCGATCCGCGAAGAGGCGGCACGACGCGGCCTGGCGGTCGCTGACAAGGCCGACAGCCACGACATCTGCTTCATCCCCTCGGGTGACACGAGAGCGTTTCTCGGTGCCCGGATCGGGGTGCGCCGCGGCAGCGTGGTCGACGCCACCGGCGCCGTGCTCGCCGAACACGACGGTGTGCACGGGTTCACGATCGGCCAGCGCAAGGGCCTGGGCATCCCGGGTCCCGGGCCGGACGGTCGCCCACGCTATGTGACCGGTATCGACGCCGAGACGGGCACCGTGCACGTCGGCGATGTCACCGACCTCGAGGTGACCAGCCTGCTCGGCGAGGCGCCGGTGTTCACCTCCGGGGTCGCACCCGATGCGCCTGTCGAGTGCGCGGTGCAGGTCCGTGCCCACGGCGGTGTCGTCGACGCCGTCGCCGAGCTGAGGGACGGCGCACTTGAGGTGAGTCTGCGCACCCCACTGCGCGGGGTGGCGCCGGGACAGACGTTGGTGCTCTACCGGTCCGACCCCGACGGTGACGAGGTGCTGGGCAGCGCGACGATCAGCGCGGCGCGCTAGCCCGCCGCTCAGCCCGGCACGTTGGACAGGATGTTGGTCATCACGATGTCGGGCACCGACGCCGGGAACGCGCAGAAGGTGATCTCGACGAGCAGCACGGATTTCACCCGGTAGTCGCGGCCGCAGTCACCAGGCCTGGTGTGCACCGAATCCGTGGTCCTCGTCACGTCACCGACCATCGCCCGGCCCGAGTCCGTCGCCCCGCATGCTTCGATCCGCTCGGCCACCGTGTCGAACGCGCGCCTGGCCGTCGCGGCGTCCGGATACCCGGCGGCCGCCTGTGAGATCAGCCCACCGCCGGGCGGGTTCTGGTACGTCGACTTGCGGAACTCCTCGACGTCGGACCCGAACACCTGTGTCTCGGCGTAGACCCACTCACATTGCGGCGGAACGGTTTTCAGCATGAGATCGAGGTCGACCGGGACTTTGCTCTCGGTGCCCGGGATCATCGTCAGGTGTTCTCCGGCGCCGGTGACCGCCTGCATCCGGGCGCGGTCCAGCAGCACGGTGTCGACGTCGATCGGTGACAACGAGCCCTCGTCGGCGGCGGGTGCGGACCGCACCGCCGTCCCGCCGACCTGCTGGGTGCACCCGGTGGCCAGGATCGCCACCGCGCACAACAGCGACGCGGATGCGCGGCCCGTCATACCCCGACCCTAATCCGTCGAATATCGTCGGGCGAGTGAGTGTTTTCGCCGCCGCCACCGGTATCGGATCCTGGCCGGGTACGTCCGCAAGGGAAGCCGCCGAGGTGGTCATCGGTGAACTGCACCGTCTGCCGCATCTGGTCGAGTTGCCCGCCCGTGGTGTGGGCGCCGACATGATCGGTCGCGCAGGCGCCCTGCTGGTCGACATCTCGATCGACACCGTGCCCCGCGGATACCGCATCGCGCGTGGCCGTAGCGGTGCGATGCGGCGTGCGGTCAGCCTGCTCGAGGAGGACCTCGACGCGCTGGAGGAGGCGTGGGAGAAGGCCGGCCTGCGCGGCGGCGAGCGCGCCGTGAAGGTGCAGGCGCCGGGCCCGGTGACACTGGCCGCGCAACTGGAACTGCCCGGCGGGCACCGGGCCATCACCGACCAGGGTGCGGTCCGCGATCTGACGACGTCACTGGCCGAAGGGGTGGCGATGCACCGCGCGCAGCTGCTCCGCAGGCTGGAAAGTCCGGTGGTGGTTCAGTTCGACGAACCGTCGCTGCCCGCCGCGCTGGCAGGCCGGCTCACGGGGGTGACCGGCGTGAGCCCGGTGCACCCCGTCGACGAGTCGGTGGTCCCCGCGCTGCTCGACGAATGTGTCGAGGCGGTGGGCGGCGAGGTCGCGCTGCACAGCTGCGCCGCCGATATTCCGTGGAAACTGTTGCAGCGCAGCGCTATCAGTGCGGTTTCGGTGGACATGCACACGCTCACCCCGGCGGATCTGGACGGCATCGGCGAATTCGTCGACTCGAACCGGACCGTTCTTCTCGGTGCGGTGCCTACCGCGGACCCGGGCACGCGCCCGTCGGCGGAGCAGATCGCCGCCGCGGTGGCGGACGTGACCGATCGGCTGGGTTTCCCCCGCTCGGTGTTGCGTGACCGGGTGGGGGTCACGCCGGCCTGTGGCCTCGCCGCCGCGACGCAGGCGTGGGCCCGCGCCGCAGTCGAGTTGGCGCAGCGGGCGGCCGACGGGCTGGCCGATGACCCCGATGCGGTCTGAAACGCTCGATCCGGGACCCATCCTGGTCTAGTCTCGGATTGGCGCTGGCTGGGGGCAGCCAGGGGGTGTGAGCGCTGGATTCACGGGGTTGATGCTGTTGGCGGGGAAGCTTTCGAGCCGCGGCGCCGACTGCCGTCCGGACGGCGAGAGCGCACGCCTGCTGGCGCTGGAATCGTTCGAGATCCTCGACACTGTGCCGGAGACGCCGTTCGACGGCCTGACGGCGTTGGCCGCCTATGTGTGCGGCGCTCCGATGGCGCTGCTCAGCTTCGTGGATGCCACGCGTCAGTGGATCAAGTCACGGCACGGCGTCGACGTCGCCGAGATCGATCGCGAGGTGTCGTTCTGTGCCCGCACCCTCGCGGCCGCGTCCCTTCTGGAGATCCCCGACACCCACCTGGATCCGCGGTTCGCCCCCCACCCGATGGTGACCGGCGATCCGCACGTGCGCTTCTACGCCGGCGTGCCGATCGTCACCGGCGACGGCCATGCGCTGGGCGCCCTCTGCGTCATGGACCGCGAGCCCCGCACCCTGTCCGATCCTCAGCGCGTCCACCTGCAGACGCTGGCCGATCAGGTGCTCACCCTGCTGCAGCTGCGCAGCCGGACCCGCCAGACCGCCTCCGAGATCGATCGCAGGCTGGCTGCCGATGCGGCGCTGCGCCAGCAGCAGCGCATGCTCGAGGCCGTGCTGGAGCACACCGACGTCCTCATCTTCGCCAAGGACGTCGACGGCCGATTCGTGATGGCCAATCGCGCGCTGGAGCACGTCACGCGGGCCGAGAGCACTCTGATCGGGTTCACCGACCACGACTTCTTCGACGCCGAGATCGCCGACGACTACCGCCGCAACGACCGGCGCATCATGGCCGGCAGAGAATGGCAGGTCTTCAGCGAGGAGGTCGTCCACCCGGACGGATCCGTGCACACCTACCGGTCGACCAAGTTCCCGCTGTTCGACGACGGCGGGGAAGTGATCGGTACCGGGGGAGTGTCGACGGACGTCACCGAGCTGGTGGCGGCGCGGGCAGCACACGCGGCCGCCGAACAGCGGTGGCGGGCCCTGGTCGAGCAGTCGCCCGCCGCGGTGATCGTCATCGACAGGGACGGCGGACTCTCCTACGTCAACCCGGAAGCCGTCACGCTGCTCGGCGGGGAGACGGCCGAGCAGATCACCGCGCAGCCCGGGCTGGACTTTGTGCCCGCACACCTGCGCGCCGCCGCGCAGACGCTGCTCGAGGTGGCGCTGTCCGGAGGAACCCCGGCGCGTTCCCAGCGCGGGTTGCTGCGCCGGGTGGACGGCACTGTGATCGCGGTGGAGTTCAACGGCACCGTCGTCGACCATTCCGACGAACGCAGCGTGCAACTCGAAGTTCGCGACGTGTCCGCCGACGCGGCCGCCCATGCCGCCCTGAAACTGTCCGCCTCGACCGATCCGCTGACGGGTGCCCTCAACCGACGCGGCTGGGATGCCCGGGTGGCGGCCCTGCTCGCCGACGGCGCCGCCATGACGGTCGCGGTCCTCGACCTGGACAACTTCAAGTCGTACAACGACGCGCACGGCCACACCGCGGGAGACGCGCTGCTGCAGAACTTCGCGGCGGCCGCGGGGGCCTCGATCCGGGACGGTGACGTGTTCGCGCGCTGGGGTGGCGAGGAATTCATCGTCGCCCTGCCCGACACGACGCCCGATCAGGCCGAGAGGATCCTGAACCGGCTCCGCAACTGCGTGCCCTACGGGCAGACCTGCTCGATCGGGTACACCGCCCACACGCCCGCCGATACGTTGACCGACACCGTGGCCCGCGCCGACAAGGCGCTCTACGAGGCCAAGAGCCGGGGCAGGAATCAGCTCCGGCTGCTGTAGCCGCGCCTAGCCGCCGCTGCGTAGGTCCTTGCGAAGGATCTTGCCCGACGCCGATTTCGGGATCGCGTCGATGAACTCGACCTGACGGACCTTCTTGTACGGGGCGACCTGGCCCGCGACGAACTCGATGACGTCGGCCTCGGTCAGCGCGGCGCCGCCGTCGGCGTCCGTCGAGGCCTGCCGCACCACGAACGCTTTCGGCACCTCTTCGCCTTCCTCGTCGTGCACGCCGACCACTGCCGCGTCGGCGATCCCGGGATGCGACAGCAGCAGGGCCTCCAACTCGGCAGGCGGCACCTGGTAGCCCTTGTACTTGATCAGCTCCTTGAGCCGGTCGACGATGTACACCAGGCCTCTGGCGTCGACCTGGGCGAGATCGCCGGTGTGCAGCCAGCCGTCCTCGTCGATGGTGGACCTGGTGGCCTCGTCGTTGTTGAGGTATCCGGCCATCACGTTGGGCCCCTTGAACCACAGTTCGCCGGTTTTACTCAAACCCTCTTCGGGGATGGGGATCTCGTCACCGGTCTCGGGATCGACGAGTTTGGACGCGGCGTTGGAGACCGTCCACCCGACCGAGCTCAGCGGCGCGTCCTCGTGCATGTCGACAAGGCCGCCGTCGAACGGGGTGATGTGGCTGACGGGGCTGAGCTCACTCATGCCGTAACCCTGAACGACCTTGCAGCCCAGGCGTTTCGCGACGGCGTGGCCGAGGTCGGCGTCCAGGGGTGCGGCCCCCGACATGACGACGTTGAGCGACGACAGATCGTGCTCGTCGACGAGCGGGTGCTTCGCCAGCGCCACCGCCACCGGGGGTGCGATGAATGCGATGGTGCACCGGTGCTCGGCGATGTTGCCGAGGAACTCGCCCAGGTCGAAGCTCGGCATGATGACCAGCCGGGCCCGCGCGTGCAGGGCGGCGTTGAGCAGCACCGTCATCCCGTAGATGTGGAAGAACGGCAGCACGGCCAGCACCACGTCGTCGGCGACCATGCCGTGCAGCGGGCGGATCTGGGCGACGTTGGCGACCAGATTGCGGTGTGTGAGCATGACGCCCTTGGGATTCCCGGTGGTCCCCGAGCTGTACGGCAGCACCGCCAGATGTGACGACGGCGCGAAATCGACTTGCGGCGCAGGGGTTCCCGCGGCCAGCAGATCCGCTGCGTTGGGATGGCCGGCACCCTCGCCGGAGCCGTCGCGGCCTGCGCCGTCGAGCACCACCACGTCCTCGTCCGAGAGGCCGGCCGCCGCCGCACCCGCCTTGGCCTGGGGGAGCAGCGCCGCGACGGTGACGAGCATCGTGGCCTTCGAGTCGGTCAGCTGCTTGGCGATGTCCTTGGCGGTGAAAAGCGCGTTGACCGTCGTCGCCGTCGCACCGGCCCGCAGGATGCCGTGGAACGCGACGGCGAACACCGAGCTGTTCGGGGCCAGCAGGGCGACGACGTCGCCGACGCCGATCCCGCGGGCGGCCAGTGCGCCGGCGAACGAATCGATCCTGGCCACCATCTCGCGGTAGGTGGTCTGCCTGCCGGATTTCGCGTCGATCAACGCGACGCGGTCCAGGACGCTGTCCTCGGGGCCCGCCAACCCGGAGAACAGGTAGTCGTAGACGCTGGCGGTGGGGATGTCGACTTCGGGGAAGGGGCTCAAGAAGGTCATGGTGTGTCCGATCGAATCATGAGGTGGATACCTACTGCGCAGGGTGGTCGAGCCGCGCGACCAGTTTCTTCGATGCCACCAGCCGGAAGGACGCGTCGACCAACTCGGTGACCTCGGCCCAGTCCACCTTCGCGGCGGCGAGATCCAGCCCGAGCCAGCCGAACGGTCCCATGTAGGCGGGAAAGAAGAACCGGCGATCCTGCTCGAGGGCCCTGCGGTCGCTGTCGTCGACCTTCACCAGCACCGAATGCGGGTACTGCGTGTAGTCACCCTTGGTCGCGCCCTTCACGCTGCCCCCGTACATCGCGAACATCTTCGGCGCGCAGAACACCGGCCTGCCCCAGGACACCTTCTCGAAAGCCTCCGGGAATCCGAGCGCGATCCGGCGAACCTCGGCCAATCCCGTGTCGTGGTCACGAAACATGATCGGGTGCGGCATGGCAGCAGCCTACGCAGCGAATCGGGGTCGGTCGCCGGATCCGTGTCGGGTCCCTTCGATAGCCTGCCAGAGTGAGTTCCAAGGCGACCCAGGATCCCGAGGCGGTGCTGGCCGAGCAGTCCGACGACGCCACTGAAGCCGGCCTGCGCCGGCAATGGCAGGAGCTCGCCGACGAGGTGCGCGACCACCAGTTCCGCTACTACGTGCGTGACGCGCCGATCATCACCGACGCCGAGTTCGACGCGATGCTGCGCAGGTTGGAGGCCCTCGAGGAGGCCCACCCCGAGCTGCGCACCCCGGATTCACCGACCCAGCTGGTGGGTGGGGCCGGGTTCGCCACCGATTTCACCGCCGCCGAGCACCTCGAGCGGATGCTCAGCCTGGACAACGTGTTCACCCCCGACGAGCTCGCCGCCTGGGCCGCCCGGATCCGCACCGAGATCGGTGCGGACGCCCAATACCTGTGCGAGCTGAAGATCGACGGGGTGGCGCTGTCGCTGGTCTACCGCGACGGCCGGCTGGAGCGTGGGGCCACCCGCGGTGACGGCCGCACCGGTGAGGACGTCACACTCAATGCCCGCACCATCGAGGACGTTCCCGAAAAGCTCACCGGCACTGAGGAATTCCCGCTTCCCAGCGTTCTCGAGGTGCGCGGTGAGGTGTTCTTCCGGATCGCCGACTTCGAGGACCTCAACGCCGGGCTGGTCGCCGAGGGCAAACCGCCGTTCGCCAACCCCCGTAACAGCGCGGCCGGCTCGCTGCGCCAGAAGAACCCGGCCGTCACCGCCAGGCGCAGGCTGCGGATGATCTGCCACGGCCTCGGCCACATCGAAGACGCTGCGGGCTTCCCCTTCAGGACGTTGCACGACGCGTACCGCGCGCTGCAGGCCTGGGGGTTGCCGGTCTCACCACACACCGCCCAGGTCACCGGCCTGGACGCGGTCACCGAACGCATCGCCTACTGGGGCGAGCACCGGCACGACGTCGAGCACGAGATCGACGGCGTGGTGGTCAAAGTGGACGAGGTGGCGCTGCAACGGCGCCTCGGGGCCACGTCGCGCGCCCCGCGCTGGGCGGTCGCCTACAAGTATCCGCCCGAGGAGGCTCAGACCAAGCTGCTCGACATCCGGGTCAATGTCGGACGCACCGGCCGGGTGACCCCGTTCGCCTACATGGAGCCGGTCAAGATCGCGGGCTCCACGGTCGGGCTGGCCACGCTGCACAACGGCTCCGAGGTCAAACGCAAGGGCGTGCTGATCGGCGACACCGTGGTGATCCGCAAGGCCGGCGACGTGATTCCCGAGGTGCTCGGACCGGTCGTCGATCTGCGCGACGGCAGCGAGCGCGAATTCGTGATGCCGACGCACTGCCCGGAGTGCGGCACCGAACTGGCCCCCGCCAAGGAGGGCGACGCCGACATCCGCTGCCCCAACTCCCGCACCTGCCCGGCGCAGTTGCGGGAGCGGGTCTTTCACGTCGCGGGCCGGGGCGCCTTCGACATCGAGGGCCTGGGCTACGAAGCCGCGATCGCGCTACTGCAGGCCCGCGTCATCACCGACGAAGGCGACCTGTTCACACTGACCGCAGACGACCTGCTGCGCACCGACCTGTTCACCACCAAGGCCGGCGAGCTGTCCGCCAACGGCAAGCGGCTGCTCACCAACCTGGGCAAGGCCAAGGCCCAACCGTTGTGGCGGGTGCTGGTGGCGCTGTCGATCCGGCACGTCGGACCGACGGCGGCGCGTGCGCTGGCCACCGAGTTCGGCAGCCTCGACGCGATCGTCGCGGCCTCGGAGGAGGAACTGGCCGCCGTCGAGGGCGTCGGCCCCACGATCGCGGCTGCGGTCACCGACTGGTTCACCGTCGACTGGCACCGCACGATCGTCGACAAGTGGCGCGCTGCCGGGGTGCGGATGGCCGACGAGCGCGACGCCAGCATCGAACGCACTCTGGACGGGCTGTCGATCGTCGTCACCGGATCGCTGACCGGCTACAGCCGCGACGAGGCGAAGGAGGCCATCATCGCTCGCGGCGGCAAGGCGGCCGGTTCGGTGTCGAAGAAGACCGCCTATGTGGTGGCCGGCGACTCGCCCGGGTCCAAGTACGACAAGGCCATCGAGCTGGGGGTGCCGGTGTTGGACGAGGACGGGTTCCGCCGGCTGCTCGAAAACGGGCCCGACACACCGGACTCCTAGGCGGCGTTCGGCCGATGATCCCGGCGGTCGGCCGATGATCCCGGCGGTCAGCCGATGATCGTCGTGACGATCCCGGCCAGGTAGCCGAGCCGGGCGACCTCGCTGGGCCGGAACGCGGGGCCGCCGGGGCGGCCGAGCACGATCGCGGTCCCCGGGTGGCCCAGCGGGGCGGCAGCCAGCGTGGTGTCCATGTCGCGCCACACCTGCGGCACCCAGTCGGCGGTGGCGTCCAGCGCCTCGGCCCGCTCCAGCGGCAACCACGGGGTCTCGGCGGCCTGCGTCTCGGGCGCACCCGAGCTGCCCACCACGCGCTCAGGGCCCGTCGTGGTCAGCTCCACCACGGTGCACCAGCCGACCCGCAGCACCCGCGGCGCCTCGTCGACCAGCACCTGCAGCCTCTTGAGTCGTCCGTCGGCCGCGGCCACATGATCGATGAGCTCCAGCTCCCGGTGTGCTTCGAGCAGACCGGTGTGTGGACGGATGCTGTCCACATAGACGCCGTTGAGATTCTCGGCGGCGGTGATGAGCATGTCGGGCATGGCGCCCGGCGGCAGCTCGACCACCAGATCGTCGATCGCATAGCCCGCGACGCGTTCCACCACGTCGAGGGACAGGATGTCGGCGCCCACCGAGCCGAGGGCGACGGCCAATGAACCGAGGCTGCCCGGCCTGTCCTCTAGCTGGACCCGCAGCAGATACGAAGGCACGGCCAACACTGTGTCACGGACCGGCACCGGCGGGCGACTCGGGCGGCGGGGCCCCCGGGTCACCGGGGCGGCTCGCCGGCGTGCCGTTCAACTAGGCTTCGTGGTCGTGTCCCAGATCTCCCGAGACGAGGTTGCGCACCTCGCGCGCCTCGCCCGACTCGCCCTGACCGACAGTGAGCTGGACAGCTTCGCCGGGCAGTTGGACGCCATCCTCGGCCACGTCGGCCAGATCCAGACCGTCGACGTCACCGGGGTCGAGGCCACCGGCAACCCGCTGAAGGACGTCAACGTGTTCCGGCCCGACGTCGAAGCGCCCAGCCTGACCCAGGAGCAGGCCCTGGCCGCCGCACCGAACACCGACGAGGGCCGCTTCGCGGTGCCCCGGATTCTGGGAGAAGCGGAATGACCGATCTGATCAAGCTGGACGCCGCCACCCTCGCGGCCAAGATCGCCGCCAAAGAGGTGTCCGCCACCGAGGTCACCCAGGCCTGCCTGGACCAGATCGCCGCCACCGACGCCGAGTACCACGCCTTCCTGCACGTCGCGGGCGACCAGGCGCTGGCCGCGGCCGCCACCGTCGACAAGGCCATCCACGAGGCCACAGCCGCAGGCGAACGACTCCCGTCGCCGCTTGCCGGTGTCCCGCTGGCGCTCAAGGACGTCTTCACCACCACCGACATGCCCACCACCTGTGGCTCGAAGATCCTCGAAGGGTGGACCTCCCCGTACGACGCGACGGTCACCGCCAAGCTGCGCGCCGCGGGTATCCCGATCCTCGGCAAGACCAACATGGACGAGTTCGCGATGGGGTCGTCGACGGAGAACTCCGCGTACGGGCCCACCCGCAACCCGTGGAACGTCGACTGCGTGCCCGGCGGCTCCGGCGGCGGCAGCGCCGCGGCGCTGGCGGCATTCCAGGCACCGCTGGCCATCGGTTCGGACACCGGGGGATCGATCCGCCAGCCCGCGGCGCTCACCGCGACCGTCGGCGTCAAACCCACCTACGGCACGGTGTCGCGGTACGGCCTGATCGCCTGCGCCTCGTCGCTGGACCAGGGCGGGCCCTGCGCGCGCACCGTGCTCGACACCGCGCTGCTGCACCAGGTCATCGCGGGCCACGACCCGCGGGACTCGACGTCGGTGAACGCCGCCGTGCCCGACGTCGTCGGCGCCGCCCGGGCCGGCGCCCGGGGCGACCTCAAGGGCGTACGCATCGGCGTGGTGAAGCAGCTGCGCAGCGGTGA
Organism: Mycolicibacterium austroafricanum; assembly: GCF_000612725.1. Classification (GTDB taxonomy): domain Bacteria; phylum Actinomycetota; class Actinomycetes; order Mycobacteriales; family Mycobacteriaceae; genus Mycobacterium; species Mycobacterium austroafricanum. Next base: position 180,981 of record NZ_HG964455.1, on the reverse strand, counting down.
GGGCTACCAGCCGGGTGTGCTCGCGTCGTTCACCGCGGCCGTCGAACAGCTGACCGCACTCGGCGCCGAGGTCAGCGAGGTGGACTGTCCGCACTTCGACCACTCGCTGGCGGCCTACTACCTGATCCTGCCGTCGGAGGTGTCGTCGAACCTGGCGAAGTTCGACGGCATGCGGTACGGCCTGCGCGTCGGCGACGACGGCACCACCAGCGCCGAGGAAGTCATGGCGATGACCCGGGCGGCGGGTTTCGGGGCCGAGGTCAAACGCCGCATCATGATCGGGACGTACGCGCTCTCAGCGGGCTACTACGACGCCTACTACAACCAGGCGCAGAAGGTGCGCACGCTGATCGCGCGCGATCTGGACGAGGCCTATCGCAGCGTCGACGTGCTGGTGTCGCCCGCGACTCCCTCCACCGCGTTCCGCCTCGGGGAGAAGGTCGACGACCCGCTGGCGATGTACCTGTTCGACCTGTGCACGCTGCCGCTGAACCTGGCCGGGCACTGCGGGATGTCGGTGCCGTCGGGGTTGTCGGCCGACGACAACCTGCCCGTCGGCCTGCAGATCATGGCGCCGGCACTGGCCGACGACCGGCTCTACCGGGTGGGCGCGGCCTATGAAGCCGCGCGAGGACCGCTGCCGACTGCGCTGTAAGCGGGTTAGATGGGGTCATGCGTATCGGAGTGCTGACCGGCGGCGGCGACTGTCCTGGCCTGAACGCTGTGATCAGGGCGGTGGTGCGGACCTCGTATGTGCGGTACGGCTCGTCGGTGGTCGGCTTCCAGGACGGTTGGCGGGGCCTGCTGGAGGATCGCCGTATCCAGTTGAGCAACGACGACCGCAACGACCGGCTGCTGGCCAAGGGCGGCACCATGCTCGGTACCGCGCGGGTGAACCCCGACAAGCTGCGCGCCGGCCTCGACCAGATCAAGCAGACGCTGGAGGACAACGGCATCGACGTGCTCATCCCGATCGGGGGTGAGGGCACGCTGACCGCCGCGCACTGGCTGTCCGAGGAGAACGTCCCCGTCGTCGGTGTGCCCAAGACGATCGACAACGACATCGACTGCACCGACGTGACGTTCGGCCATGACACCGCGTTGACCGTCGCCACCGAGGCCATCGACCGGTTGCACAGCACCGCGGAATCCCATCAACGCGTGATGCTGGTCGAGGTGATGGGGCGCCACGCCGGCTGGATCGCGCTGAACGCCGGGCTGGCCTCGGGTGCGCACATGACGCTGATCCCCGAGCAGCCGTTCGACGTCGAAGAGGTGTGCCGGTTGGTCAAACAGCGCTTCGTGCGCGGTGATTCGCATTTCATCTGTGTGGTCGCCGAGGGTGCGAAGCCGGCCGAGGGGTCGATGCAGCTGCGTCAGGGCGGGATCGACGAGTTCGGACACGAGAAGTTCACCGGCGTCGCGCAGCAACTGGCGATCGAGGTGGAGAAGCGGATCAACAAGGAGGTCCGGGTGACGGTGCTCGGGCACGTGCAGCGCGGCGGCACGCCCACGGCGTACGACCGCGTGCTGGCCACCCGGTTCGGCGTCAACGCCGCTGATGCCGCTCACGCCGGCGAGTACGGGATGATGGTGTCGCTGCGCGGTCAGGAGATCGGGCGGGTGCCGCTGGCCGATGCAGTGCGCCAGCTCAAGCTGGTCCCGCAGAGCCGTTACGACGACGCCGCCGAGTTCTTCGGCTGAGGTTTCCCCGGCGAGAAGACGCGAACTCGCACAAATCCCACCTGTGCGGGGCGAGTTTGTGTCTGTTCGCGGTGAAAACGCGACCCACTAGGATCGGGGCATGACTTCCGTGACCTCGGACACCGCACCGCTGCTCGATTACGACGAGGTCATCGCCAAGTACGAACCCGTGCTCGGCCTTGAGGTGCACGTTGAGCTGTCGACCGCGACGAAGATGTTCTGCGGTTGTGCGAACAGGTTCGGCGCCGAGCCCAACACCCAGGTGTGCCCGGTGTGCCTGGGACTGCCCGGCTCGCTTCCCGTGCTCAACCAGTCCGCCGTGGAGGCCGCGATCCGCATCGGCCTGGCGCTCAACTGCGACATCGCGCCCTGGGGCCGGTTCGCCCGGAAGAACTACTTCTATCCCGACCAGCCGAAGAATTACCAGATCTCGCAGTACGACGAACCGATCGCGATCAACGGTCACCTCGACGTGCCCCTCGACGACGGCACCACCTGGCGGGTGGACATCGAGCGCGCCCACATGGAGGAGGACACCGGCAAGCTGACCCACCTGGGCAGCGACACCGGGCGTATCGCGGGGGCGACCACCTCGCTCGCCGACTACAACCGCTCCGGCGTTCCGCTGATCGAGATCGTCACCAAACCGATCGAGGGCACCGGCGAGCGCGCCCCGGAAATCGCCAGGGCCTATGTCACCGCGTTGCGAGACCTGTTGCGCGCCTTGGATGTTTCCGATGTGCGGATGGATCAGGGCTCGATGCGCTGCGACTCCAACGTCTCCCTCAAGCCGATCGGGCAGGCCGAGTTCGGCACCCGCACCGAGACCAAGAACGTCAACTCCCTCAAGAGCGTCGAGGTGGCGGTTCGGTACGAGATGCGCAGGCAGGCAGCGATTCTGGAGTCCGGCGCCACCGTGCACCAGGAGACCCGCCACTTCCACGAGGACGGTCACACCTCGCCGGGGCGTAGCAAGGAGACGGCGCAGGACTACCGCTACTTCCCCGAGCCCGACCTTGAGCCGGTGGCTCCCAGTGCCGAACTCGTCGAACAGTTGCGCACCACGATCCCCGAGCTTCCGTGGTTGGCGCGCAAGCGAATCCAGCAAGACTGGGGGATATCCGACGAGGTGATGCGCGACCTGGTCAACATCGGCGCGCTCGACCTGATCGCGGCCACCGTCGAGCACGGCGCGTCCAGTGATCAGGCTCGCGCCTGGTGGGGCAACTTCCTGGTGCAGAAAGCCAACGAATCAGGGGTCGAACTCGAGGCGCTTCCGATCACGCCGGCGCAGGTCGCCGCCGTCGTCAAGCTCGTCGAGGACGGCAAGCTGTCCAACAAGCTGGCGCGCCAGGTTGTCGAGGGTGTGCTGGCCGGCGAGGGCGACCCCGAGCAGGTGATGGCCGACCGCGGGCTGGCTGTGGTGCGTGACGACTCGCTGATCCAGGCCGCGGTCGACGAGGCGCTGGCGGCCAACCCGGACGTGGTCGAGAAGATTCGCGGCGGCAAGGTGCAGGCGGCGGGCGCGATCGTCGGCGCGGTGATGAAGGCGACGAAGGGGCAGGCCGATGCGGCGCGGGTGCGCGAACTTGTCATGGCCGCCTGCAGCTAGATGACGCGCATACAGGATCTGGTCTTCCGCGTTCTGCAGCATCCGCTCCGGATGCTCTCGCTGCGGTCGATCGTCATCCTCTCCCAGTTGGGCGTCATCATCCTGGTGCTCACGCTGGGCGTGTGGGTGTGGGTCGGTGTCACCAACGACCAGTACGACCAGCTCGACCGGCGGCTCGATTCGCTGTCGAGCCTCGGCGACGTCAACACGCTGCTCCGCAGCGCACAGGACGGCGTCGGCCCGGAACCCACCGAGGGCGGCCTGGTGCGCACCGCCCGCATCGGCGGCATCACGGTGTCCACGCCGGCCGAGGTCGTGCTGCCCGAGCTGCCGAACGGGTACGCCGACGCCACGATCGAAGGGGTCGAGTACCGGGTTCGCACCATCACCACCGGAACCGCGTCGATCGCACTCGGCGCCCCGCTCGCCGATACCCAGGCGCGCATCGACGGCCTGCACTGGCGGGTGTTCTGGATCTGCGCCGGCGTGATCCTGAGCACACTGCTCATCGGCTGGGTCATCGGCCTGATCATGGTCAACCCGTTCCGGCTGCTCGCCCGGCAGGCCCGCGCGATCAACGCGCAGTCCAATCCCGACGAGGTGCAGGTGCGCGGCGTGTGGGAGGCGGTCGAGATCTCCGAGGCCGTCGAGGGCATGCTCGCCCGGATCGGTGACGAACAGCAGCGCACCCGGGCCGCGCTGGAGACCGCCCGTGATTTCGCCTCCGTGGCATCGCACGAACTGCGCACCCCGTTGACGGCGATGCGGACGAACCTGGAGGTCCTCTCGACGCTGGACCTCGCGCCCGAGCAGCGCCAGGAAGTCATCGGTGACGTGATCCGCACGCAGTCGCGGATCGAGGCGACCCTGACCGCCCTGGAGCGGTTGGCCCAGGGCCAACTGACGACAGTCGAGGACTTCGTTCCGGTGGACATCGCCGAACTGCTCGACCGCGCCGCCCACGACGCGATGCGCAATTACCCCGGCGTCGACGTGTCGTTGGCGTCCTCGACCACAGTGCTGATGCTGGGAATGCCTGCGGGACTTCGGCTGGTCATCGACAACGCCATCGCCAACGCGGTCAAACACGGTGGGGCGACCCAGATCCGGCTCAGCGTGGTCAGTTCGCAGTCGGGTGTGGAGATCGCCGTCGACGACAACGGCTCAGGTGTCCCCGAAGAGGAACGTGCCGCGGTCTTCGAACGCTTCCACCGGGGCACCACCGCGTCACGGTCGGGCTCGGGGCTCGGGTTGGCGCTGGTGGCTCAGCAGGCCGAGATCCACGGCGGCACAGCATCATTGGAGGTCAGCCCGCAGGGCGGGACGCGTCTGATGCTCCGTTTGCCGGGGCACGGGCCGGAGTAGCGGAGCCCCCGACCCTGCCCGTCCCGCACCGCCCCCGAGGGGCGGGTTCGGCGAACTAGGTGTTGTCGGCGTTGGTGCGGGGGAATCCGCCACCCTGCGGGAACAGCGGGAACACCACGTCGTCGAGCCTCATCGCGTCGCCGGACGTCTTGTTGACCGTGGCTCCCCACACGTTGCCGTCCGGCGACACCTGCAGCGCCCAGGCATGCCCGTGCTGGTCCTGACGGACCACCTCCGGATCCCCGGTCACCGCACCGGTTTCCGGTGCCATCCGCACCGCCACGGTCTGTTTGGTGTTGACGAGGTTGACCAACACGGTGCCGTCGAGCGCCGCACAGCCCGCCACGCCGGGGCGATCCGGCCAGGTCCACACCGTCGACACCCGGGAGTCCTTCGTGATGCGCTGCAACCGGTCGGCCGTCGGTGTCCGGTCGGTGACGTAGAGCGACTCGTCGGCGGGATCGATGCACAACCCCCCGCCGGGGCCAAGGCCGGACAACGCCGTCGTCGTCGGCGCCTGATTGACGGTGGTGGGCTGCTCGATGCGCAGAAGCTTGCCCGCCAGGGAGCCGGGATCGGCCGCCAGCGCGGGGTTGCCCGCATCGCCCGTCTGCACCACCAGGGTGGTCGGGCTGGTGAAGATCAACGACCCGGTGTTGCCGGTGACCCCTTTGGGGATGCCGGTCAGGATCGGCTTGGGCGGATCCCCCTCGACGATTCGGACCACCCGGTTGTCGGTCGGGGTGCTGACGTACGCGTACATCAGCCGGTCCTGGGTGAAGGTGGGGGACATGACGATGTCCATCAGGCCGCCGTCACCGCTGCCGTCGACGGGGATCACCATCTTGGTGACGGGTTCGGCGCGCACCGACACTTCCTTGACCGCGCCGGTGGTGCGCTCGGCGACCAGCGCCGACTTGCTGTCGGGCAGCATGATCAGACCGCTGGTGCTCTCCAGGCAGCCCTGCATCACCCCGGGGGCCGGACAGTCCTTGGGAAACGGCTTGGCCGGCAGCGGGGGAGGTGGCGGCGGCGTCGACGTCGGCCCGGGCGCCAGTTGCGGTTCGGTGGTGAATGGCTGGGACTGCGCGGAGTCGAACCGAGCGCAGCCCGCCCCGGCAAGCAGCGCCGCGCTCAGCAGCACGACGAAAGGTCCCCACGACCGACGCTCGCTCATGCACGCCAGGTTACGGATCGTCGTCGAGTGTCCGCCACGCGCTCCCCACCGCGACCTGGGCCGGGGAGCGGAAACAGGTGCTCAACGCGCCGCGCCAATCCTCGGTTCGGGCCGGGTCAGCCCTTACCCTGGCAGTCGTGACGAGTCCCCATGATCCCGGCCCCTGGCAGCGGCCCGACGATTCGGCTGGGCGGCCCGCGTCGGCGAGCCTGGTGGACCCGGAAGACGATCTGCCGTCCGCGCACTACGGCGGCGACTTCGAGACCACCGCGATTCCCCGTTACGACTCCGCCAAGCCGGCCGGCCAGCAGCCGTTCGCGCTGTTGAACGAGCCGGAGCCGCTGCCGTACGTGCAGCCGGGCACCGGGCTGGCGCCCGGGTCCTACGGGTCGACGGCGGCGCCCACCGAGGTCGGTGTCATCGATCCCGACCGACGCGACGACCGCAGGGGCACCCAGGACCTCGGGCTGCTGGTGCTGCGCGTCGCGGTCGGTGTGCTGCTCATCGGCCACGGCCTGCAGAAGGTCTTCGGATGGTGGGGCGGGCCCGGTCTGGACGGCTTCCGCGACACCCTGACCGAGGTGGGCTTCCGGCACGCCGACATCCTGACCTACGTCGCTGCCGGCGGTCAGATCGCCGCGGGGGCGCTCCTGGTCATCGGCCTGTTCACCCCGATCGCGGCGGCCGGGGCGCTGGGGTATCTGATCACGTCGGTGCTGGCCGAGGCCACCCTCGCACACGAGGAAGCCCGGCTGTCGTCGTTCCTGACCGACGGGCACGAGTACCAGGTGGTGCTGGTGTGCGCCGTCGCAGCGATCATCCTCGTCGGCCCGGGCCGCTACGGTCTGGACGCCGGCCGTGGCTGGGCCCGCCGCCCCTTCGTCGGCTCGTTCGCCGCGCTGCTGCTGGGGATCGGCGCGGGTGTGGCGATCTGGGTCCTGCTCAACGGCACCAACCCGCTGGCCTGACGCACTGCTACTCGTAGGGGTTGGGCACCCGGCCACCGCTGGCCGCGGCCAACCTCGGCAGGGTCGAGAACGTCACCGCCGGAAGGGAAAGCTCGGTTCCGTCGCGCCGCTGTGCCACCGCCCAGGCGGTGCGGCCGAAGCGCAGACCGTCGATGTCGTCCCAGCGCACGGTCTTGCTGCGCAGCATCGTGCGGGCGGTGACGGTGTCCCGGTCGGCGACGGTGCGGTAGCGCATCACGAAGATCGACAGCAGCAACGGGATCAGGAACAGCAGGATGAACCAGGCCGGACCTGCGAACACCACCGCGAGCAGGGCCACCGACAGGAAGCCGATCGCCACGTGTGCCATCGGTGAGATCCTGACGACGACCGGTGCCGACTCCGAGGGGGTGCGCATGGGGCCATCATTGCACCGTGCGAGTCGGCCCTCCCCCCAGCCTTCGGCGGGGCGGTTCCGCCACGCGCGAGCGCTCGTCGGTGAGACCCGAATTTGACCTTCGGCCTGTTCGCGGGCTACCGTCGTCTGCTATGCAGACCTTGCTCGTAGTAATTGGGTTGCGCGTTGATGCCGCGCTAGCCCTGGTTCGGGCATAGCAAAACCGCATCGACGCGCAACCCTCGTACAGCCGCCGGGCTGACGGGGGTTTTTTGTTGCCCCAGCACCGATTTGAGAAGATCGGCCGACCGAGAAAGACCAGAGGACACCGTGAGCGCACCTACCAAGCGACCGCCCGAGCAGTCGGCGACCCCGACGGACGGGACAGCGGCCGCCGCGAAGCACAACTCCGCGCCGGCCCCGTCGCAAGCCACTCGCCAACCGAACAACATTGCCCCACAACAGCTCACCGGAGCGCAGGCGGTCATCCGATCGCTTGAGGAACTCGGTGTCGACGTCATCTTCGGCATCCCGGGCGGTGCCGTGCTGCCGGTCTACGACCCGCTTTTCGACTCGAAGAAGCTGCGCCACGTTCTGGTCCGTCACGAGCAGGGCGGGGGCCACGCGGCCAGCGGCTACGCGCACGCCACCGGCAGGGTCGGGGTGTGCATGGCCACGTCGGGTCCCGGGGCGACCAACCTGGTGACACCGCTGGCCGACGCCTACATGGACTCGATCCCGATGGTGGCGATCACCGGGCAGGTCGGACGCGCCCTGATCGGCACCGACGCGTTCCAGGAAGCCGACATCTCGGGCATCACGATGCCGGTCACCAAGCACAACTTCCTGGTCCGCGACGGTGACGACATCGCGCGCGTCATCGCCGAGGCGTTCCATATCGCCTCCAGCGGGCGGCCAGGTCCGGTGCTGGTCGACATCCCGAAGGACATTCTGCAGGGCGAGTGCACGTTCGCCTGGCCCCCGCAGTTCGAGCTGCCGGGCTACAAGCCGAACACCAAACCGCACAACCGTCAGATCCGCGAGGCCGCCAAACTGATCGGCGAGGCCAGCAAGCCGGTGCTCTACGTCGGCGGCGGCGTGATCCGCGGCGAGGCCAGCGAGCAGCTGCTGGACCTGGCCGAGCTGACCGGCATCCCGGTGGTGACCACGTTGATGGCCCGCGGTGCGTTCCCGGACAGCCATCCGCAGAACCTCGGCATGCCGGGCATGCACGGCACGGTCGCCGCGGTGGCCGCGCTGCAGCGCAGCGATCTGCTGATCGCGCTGGGCACCCGCTTCGACGACCGCGTGACCGGCAAGCTGGACTCGTTCGCGCCCGAGGCCAAGGTGATCCACGCTGACATCGACCCGGCCGAGATCGGCAAGAACCGGCACGCCGACGTGCCGATCGTCGGCGACGTCAAGGCCGTGATCACCGATCTGATCGAGGTCCTGCGCCGCGACGGCGCGACCGCCTCGACCAAGTTGGACAACTGGTGGGAGTACCTGCGCGGGATTGAGTCGACCTACCCGCTGAGCTACGGCCCGCAGAGTGACGGCAGCCTGTCGCCGGAGTTCGTGATCGAGACGCTGGGCAAGATCGCGGGCTCGGACGCGGTCTATGTGGCCGGCGTGGGTCAGCACCAGATGTGGGCGGCGCAGTTCATCTCGTATGAGAACCCCAAGACGTGGATCAACTCCGGTGGTCTGGGCACCATGGGCTTCGCGGTGCCTGCGGCGATGGGCGCCAAGATGGGCCGCCCGGAGGCCGAGGTGTGGGCGATCGACGGCGACGGCTGCTTCCAGATGACCAACCAGGAGCTGGCCACGTGCGCCATCGAAGGGGTGCCGATCAAGGTCGCGCTGATCAACAACGGCAATCTCGGCATGGTGCGTCAATGGCAGACACTGTTCTACGAAGAGCGGTACAGCCAAACCGATCTGGCCACCCACTCCCGCCGCATCCCGGACTTCGTCAAGCTGTCCGAGGCGCTGGGCTGCGTCGGATTGCGTTGTGAGCGTAGCGAGGATGTGGCAGACGTCATCAGCCAGGCGCGCGCGATCAACGACCGACCGGTGGTGATCGAGTTCGTCGTCGGCGCCGATGCCCAGGTGTGGCCGATGGTGGCCGCAGGCACCAGCAATGATGAGATCCAGGCCGCACGCGGTATCCGACCGCTGTTCGACAACGAAGAGGGGCACGCCTGATGAGTGCTTGCGCGAAGAACGGAGCCTGTAGATGAGCATCACCCACACGCTGTCGGTGCTCGTCGAAGACAAGCCCGGTGTGCTGGCCCGCGTGGCGTCGCTGTTCTCGCGCCGCGGCTACAACATCCAGTCACTGGCGGTCGGCGCCACCGAACACAAGGACCTCTCGCGGATGACCATCGTGGTCGACGTCGAGGAGTCGCCCCTGGAGCAGATCACCAAGCAGCTCAACAAGCTGATCAACGTGATCAAGATCGTCGAGCAGGACGAGGAGAACTCCGTCTCCCGGGAGCTCGCGCTGATCAAGGTCCGCACCGATGCCGCCACCCGTGGGCAGGTCATCGAGGCGGTCAACCTGTTCCGGGCCAAGGTCGTCGACGTCTCCAACGAGTCGCTCACTGTCGAGGCCACCGGGACACCTGGCAAGATCGAGGCGCTGCTGAGGGTGCTCGAGCCTTACGGGATCCGGGAGATCGTCCAGTCCGGTGTGGTGTCGCTGTCCCGCGGCCCGCGCGGTATCAGCACCAAGTAAGAACCTGAAAAGCAAACAGAAGAAAGAAGATTCACGAAGATGGCAGTTGAGATGTTCTATGACGCCGACGCGGACCTGTCGATTATTCAGGGCCGCAAGGTCGCCGTCATCGGCTACGGCAGCCAGGGGCACGCGCACTCGCTGAGCCTGCGCGACTCCGGTGTCCAGGTGAAGGTCGGTCTCAAGGAGGGCTCGAAGTCCCGCGAGAAGGTCACCGAGCAGGGTCTCGAGGTCGACACCCCGGCAGAGGTCGCCAAGTGGGCCGACGTGATCATGCTGCTGGCGCCTGACACTGCGCAGGCCGAGATCTTCACCAACGACATCGAGCCCAACCTGGAGGACGGCAACGCGCTGTTCTTCGGTCACGGCCTCAACATCCACTTCGGTCTGATCAAGCCGCCGGCCAACGTCACCATCGGCATGGTCGCCCCCAAGGGCCCCGGCCACCTGGTCCGCCGCCAGTTCGTCGACGGCAAGGGCGTGCCCTGCCTGATCGCCATCGACCAGGACCCCAAGGGTGAGGGCCAGGCGCTGGCGCTGTCGTACGCCGCAGCCATCGGCGGCGCCCGCGCCGGTGTCATCAAGACCACGTTCAAGGAAGAGACCGAGACCGACCTGTTCGGTGAGCAGGCTGTGTTGTGCGGCGGCACCGAGGAACTGGTCAAGACCGGATTCGAGGTCATGGTCGAGGCGGGTTACGCCCCGGAGATGGCCTACTTCGAGGTGCTGCACGAGCTCAAGCTGATCGTCGACCTGATGTACGAGGGTGGCATCGCCCGGATGAACTACTCGGTGAGTGACACCGCGGAGTTCGGCGGCTACCTGTCCGGTCCGCGCGTCATCGACGCCGACACCAAGAAGCGGATGCAGGACATCCTCAAGGACATCCAGGACGGCACGTTCGTCAAGCGCCTGGTCGCCAACGTCGAGGGCGGAAACAAGGAACTCGAAGCTCTGCGCAAGAAGAACGCCGAGCACCCGATCGAGGTCACCGGCAAGAAGCTGCGCGACCTGATGAGCTGGGTCGACCGCCCCATCACCGAAACCGCCTAGCTTTCCGCGATTTCGGTGTAGTTGGTCGCCCTCAGCGTGACCAACTACACCGAAATCGTGCGGTCGGTACTCTCGATGATCATGACGGGCACTTCGACGCCGGCCACCGTCCTGTTGGCCCGGGCGGGCGGCATCCGCGGGCTGGTGTACACCGCCCTGCCGGTGACGACCTTCGCTGCGCTCAACGCGGTCGCCGGGCTGACGCCGGCCCTGATCGCAGCGCTCGGCGCCGGCGCGATCGTCCTGGTGCTGCAGTTGGTGCGGCGCGAGTCGACGCGGCCTGCCCTGTTCGGCTTCGCGGGGATCGCGGTCGGTGCCGGGCTGGCTCTGGCCACCGGTCGGGCCAAAGACTTCTATCTGCCCGGCATCTGGATGTACCTGGCGATGGCGGTCCTGTTCACCGGCTCGGTCGTGGTGGGACGACCGTTGATCGGCGTCGTCTGGGCGTGGATGACCGGCCGCGACGACACCTGGCGGCGGACCCCCCGCGTCCGAACCGCGTTCGTTCTCGTCACGCTGATGATGGCGGCGGTGTCCGCGACGCGGTTCGCGGTGCAGTTCTACCTCTACGACACCGACCAGGAAGGATTGCTCGCGGTGGCGCGGATTGCCATGGGGTGGCCGATATTCCTGGTCACCTCGACGCTGATCTATCTGGCGATCCGGACGGCGATGCGGACCTTACCCAAAGGCGCCGAGCCCGCCTAACCGAGCCGATCGGCGACGCCGACCACTCGCCGGGCGAGGTGATCGAGCGCGGCCAAAGTTGCTTCGTCGAGCTCGTTGCGGTTCTCGGGACCGGTGATGTGGCCGACGCCGTACGGGTTCCCGTCGGCGAACTTGACCCCGTCGGTGTATCCGGGCGGCACGATGATCCCGCCGAAGTGCATCAGCGTGACGTAGAGGGTGATGAGCGTCGTCTCCTGGCCGCCGTGCGCGGTCTGAGACGATGTGAAGCCGGCGTAGACCTTGTCGGCGAGCTTGCCCTGCGCCCACAGCCCGCCGAGAGAGTCGACGAACGTCCGGAATTGCGAGGCCGTGTTGCCGAACCGGGTGGGGGAACCGAAGATCACCGCATCCGCCCAGACGATATCCTCGCCGGTCGCGGCCGGAAGGTCTTTCGTCGCTTCGTAATTCGCCGTCCACGCCGGGTTGTTCGCGAATGTCTCGGGGTCGCGGGTCTCGGCGACGTGCCGCACCCGGACCTCGGCACCGGCCGCCTCGGCGGCGGCCGCTACGCGGTTTGCCATGGCGGTGCCGTGGCCCGTCGCCGAGTAGTAGATGACTGCCACTTTCGTCATGGCGTCACCCTACGCGGGATCTCGGCTGGAATTCAGGGCGCGAGCGGGGGAAGTTCCCTGATCCCGAATTCCCGACGCAGCACGGTGCGGGCGGCGTAGAAACCGGCCATGCCATGCACACCGCCGCCGGGCGGGGTGGCCGACGAACACAGATACGCCTTGGGGATCGGCGTCGACCACGGATTCCAGCGCAGGGCCGGCCCGGTGAGCGCGCTGACCATATTGTTGCCGCCGACACCGATGTCGCCGCCGACGAGGTTGGCGTTGTGCGAGGACAGTCGCGCCGCGGGCACGCTGCGCACCCCCACCACCACGTCGCGGAAGCCGGGAGCGAACCGCTCGATCACCTCGGTGACGGCCTCGGCCATGTCGACCGTCGAGCCGGCGGGGACATGGGCGTAGGTCCACAGTGGTCGGCGCCCCTGCGGGTCCACCCGGCCCGGGTCGGCGAGGTGGGGGAGGGAGGCGAGCACCATCGGCCATTCGGCGTGGCGGCCCGCCGCGACGTCCTTCTCCGCGCGCGCCATCGTGGCCCGGTCGCCGCCCAGATGCAGCGTCGGAGCATTCGCCAAACGTGGATCGCGCCAGGGGATCTCGCCGGACAACACGAAATCGACCTTCGCCACCCCCGGACCGTAGCGGTAGCGCCGCAATGTCTTCGCGTATCCCGGCGGAAGCCGGTCGCCGTAGATGCGCAGCAGTGCCGTCGGCGCCGTGTCGTAGAGCACGACACCCGACGGCGGGCTCGTCACCTCCTCGCCGAGGACGAGCTCTCCACCGTGGGCCTGCAGATCGGCGAGCAACGCGTCGGGGATCGCCTGCGATCCACCGGAGGGGACCGGCCAGCCCACCGTGTGGCCGAGGGTGGCCAGCATCAGCCCGGCCCCCGCGGACACCAGCGACGGCATCCGCGAAATCGTATGTGCCGCAACGCCGGTGAACAACGCTCTGGCGTCCTCGCCCGCAAGGGTGCCCCAGGCCGGGCTGCCCTGCGCCAGCAGTCGGGGGGCGACGCGCACCGCCGCCGGAATGCTCGGGGGAATCGAACGCTTGTCTCCCAGCAGCAATCCGACCACGCCGTCGCAGTCGTCGGCCAACGGTCCCAGCAGCCGTCGCCACGACGCGCCGTCGTCGAGCTCGGCGCAGGTGCGTTCGATGTCGCGGTACCCGACGGCCGCCGGGCGCCCGGGCAGCGGATTGCCGTAGGACACCTCGGGGACCGCCAACGTGACGCCCCGGGCTTGCAGATCGAACTCGGCGAAGAACGGTGAGGCCAGCGCCAGCGGGTGCACGGCCGAGCAGATGTCGTGCGACACCCCCGAGAACTCCGGGTCGGGCAGGGTCCGGGCACCTCCGCCCGGAGTCGGCTGCGCCTCGACGACCCGAACGGACAGCCCGGCTCGGGCGCAGATCACGGCGGCCGCCAACCCGTTGGGGCCACTTCCGACGACGGTCAATTCCACCTGGACATTAGAGCCCATTAGGCTGGAGCCTCGTGAGTCTTCCTGTGGTACTGATCGCCGACAAGCTGGCCCAATCGACGGTGGAGGCCCTGGGCGACCAGGTCGAGGTCCGCTGGGTTGACGGGCCCGACCGAGAGAAGCTGCTGGCCGCCGTCGCCGACGCCGATGCGCTGCTGGTGCGCTCGGCCACCACGGTCGACGCCGAGGTCCTGGCCGCGGCCCCGAAACTGAAGATCGTCGCGCGCGCCGGCGTCGGGCTCGACAACGTCGACGTCGACGCCGCCACGGCCCGCGGGGTGCTGGTCGTCAACGCGCCGACGTCGAACATCCACAGCGCGGCCGAGCACGCGCTGGCGCTGCTGTTGGCCGCCGCGCGCCAGATCCCTGCCGCTGATGCGACGCTGCGCGAGCACAGCTGGAAGCGTTCCTCGTTCTCCGGCACCGAGATCTTCGGAAAGACCGTCGGTGTGGTCGGCCTCGGCCGCATCGGCCAGCTGGTGGCGCAGCGGCTGGCCGCTTTCGGCGCGCACATCACCGCCTACGACCCCTATGTGTCGCACGCGCGCGCCGCGCAGCTGGGCATCGAGCTTCTGACCCTCGACGAGCTTCTGGGTCGTGCCGACTTCATCTCGGTGCATCTGCCCAAGACCAAGGAGACCGCCGGCCTGATCGGCAAGGAAGCGCTGGCCAAGACCAAGCCCGGCGTCATCATCGTCAACGCGGCCCGCGGCGGCCTCATCGACGAGGCCGCGCTGGCCGACGCGATCAACAGCGGCCACGTGCGCGGGGCCGGACTGGACGTCTTCTCCACCGAGCCGTGCACCGACAGCCCGCTGTTCGAGCTGCCTCAGGTCGTGGTGACCCCGCATCTCGGCGCCTCGACCGTCGAGGCGCAGGACCGCGCGGGCACCGACGTCGCGGCCAGTGTGAAGCTCGCCCTGGCCGGGGAGTTCGTACCGGACGCGGTCAATGTCGGCGGCGGTGCCGTCGGCGAGGAGGTGGCGCCGTGGCTGGACCTGGTCCGCAAGCTGGGCCTGCTCGTCGGAGTGCTGTCGAGCGAACCGCCGGTGTCGCTGCAGGTGCAGGTGCAGGGTGAGCTGGCGAGCGAAGAAGTTGAGGTGCTCAAGCTTTCGGCCCTGCGCGGGCTGTTCTCGGCGGTGATCGAGCATCCCGTCACGTTCGTCAACGCGCCGGCGCTGGCCTCCGAGCGTGGTGTCGAAGCGTCGATCACCACCGCGACGGAGAGCGCCAATCACCGCAGCGTCGTCGACGTGCGTGCCGTGGCCGCCGACGGGTCCACCGTCAACGTCGCGGGTACGTTGACGGGCCCGCAGCTGGTCGAGAAGATCGTCCAGATCAACGGACGCAACCTCGAACTGCGTGCCGAGGGTGTCAACCTGATCATCAACTATGACGACCAGCCCGGTGCGCTCGGCAAGATCGGCACCCTGCTCGGCGGCGCTGCCGTCAACATCCTGGCCGCGCAGCTCAGCCAGGACGCCGACGGCATCGGTGCGACGGTGATGCTGCGACTCGACCGTGAGGTTCCCGGCGAAGTTCTTGCCGCCATCGGAAGAGACGTGAACGCTGTGACGCTGGAAGTGGTGGACCTGACATGAGACTCGCAGTGATCGCCGGCGACGGCATCGGACCCGAAGTCATCACCGAAGCGCTCAAGGTGCTCGACGCGGTGCTGCCCGGTGTCGAGAAAACCGAATACGACCTGGGCGCGCGGCAGTACCACAAGACGGGTGAGGTTCTGCCTGACTCGGTGTTGGAAGAACTCAAGGGTCACGACGCGATCCTGCTCGGCGCGATCGGGGATCCGTCGGTTCCCAGTGGCCTGTTGGAGCGCGGGCTGCTGCTGCGTATCCGATTCGAGCTCGATCACCACATCAACCTGCGGCCCGCGCGTCTCTACCCGGGCGTGCAGAGTCCGCTGGCAGGCAACCCGGAGATCGACTTCGTCGTCGTGCGAGAGGGGACCGAGGGGCCCTACACCGGCAACGGTGGCGCCATCCGCGTCGGGACCCCGCACGAGATCGCCACCGAGGTCAGCGTGAACACCGCGTTCGGGGTGCGCCGAGCGGTGCAGGACGCGTTCGGGCGGGCCCAACAACGGCGTAAGCATCTGACCCTGGTGCACAAGAACAACGTGCTCACCAACGCGGGATCGCTGTGGTGGCGCACGGTGCAGACGGTGGCGGCCGAGTATCCGGACGTCGAGGTCGCCTACCAGCACGTCGACGCCGCCACCATCCACATGGTGACCGACCCGGGCCGATTCGATGTCATCGTCACCGACAACCTGTTCGGCGACATCATCACCGACCTCGCGGCCGCGGTGTGCGGCGGCATCGGGCTGGCCGCCAGCGGCAACATCGATGCCACGCTGACCCATCCGTCGATGTTCGAGCCGGTGCACGGCAGCGCACCCGACATCGCCGGGCAGGGCATCGCCGATCCGACGGCCGCCGTGATGTCGGTGTCGCTTCTGCTGGCGCACATGGCGGAAGTGGACGCGGCGGCACGGGTCGACAAGGCGGTCGCCGAGCATCTGGCCACCCGCGGAGACGAGAAACTGTCGACCGCTGCGGTCGGCGAGCGGATCCTCGGGAAGCTGTAGCCATCGCCGGGTTCGCGTCGCTGACTCGGCAGTGCCGGCTGTTCGCGATCGGATCCTCGTTGTTCGCGGTGGCGACCGCGCCCGGGTTCGCGGCGTGGGCCGGAGCCGGGACGGCGAACCTGCTGTGCTTTGTCGGTTCGTGGTTCTTCACCACCGCGGCGTGGATGCAGCTGACCCTGTCGGATCGGGCCGCCAGATTCGAATGGTCCGCGGCCGCAGTGCAGTTCGCGGGAACCGTGCTTTTCAACCTCAGCACCGGCGCCGCCGTGTGGGCGCATGCCGTGGCCGCCGAACGCCGCTATGTCTGGGTCCCCGACGCCACCGGGTCGCTGTTCTTCCTGATCAGCGGTGCACTCGCGATGATGGCGGTCACCGCGGTGACCGGAGTCCTGGAGCTCCGGTCCCGCGACTGGCGCGCCGGTGTCGTCAATCTGATCGGCTGTGTCGCGTTCGGGGTTTCGGCTGTGGCTGCGTTCGTCCGCAAGGACGGAGTCACCGCCGACGAGTGGCTGGCAAACCTCGGCACCTTCGTCGGGGCGCTGTGCTTCTTCGTCGCGGCGGTAATGGAATTGCCGCGGCCGCGGCGGTGATGGAATTGCCGCGACCGCGGCGGTGATGGAATTGCCGCGCTGCCGATCTCAACCCGAGTGAACCGGGTAGCGACACGCTTCAGCGATCCGGCTTGACCGTCAATGGCACCGACGGGATCGCCAACAGCGGAAACAGCGCGCAGACCGCGAAGGCCACAGGATAGCCGGCGATTGCGATCAGACCGCCGAACAGCGGCGGTGCGACGCCCTGGGCGAACAGTTGGCTGGTGTTTTGGGTTCCCAGTGCTCGTCCGCTCCAGAACGGGCCGGCGTACTCGGCGATGAGCGTGAACGCCAACCCGTTGTCGGACACCGTGATCACCGAGGCCGCGATCATCACGGCGATGCTCACCGGTGAGTCGAGCCAGTCCGTGACGGCCAGCAGGGCCATCGCCGCGGCCGCGGCGGCGGCGATCATGCGGATCGGCCGCAACCGTGAGGCGATCACGTCGCCGGAGCGCCTGACGAACGTGTCCGACCAGCGGCCCGCGCCGATGCGGCCTGCGGCACCGAGGATCTGGGCCGTCATGACCAGCAGGCCCGCCGATTCGGGCGACCACCGGTGTTCGGAGATCAGCCACACCAGGGTGAACGTCCACACCATGACCTGCGGCACGACCAGCAGGACGGACGTGAGGTGGATGCGCCACAGCATCGGCGATCCTCGGTACGGGTTGGCCAGGTCGGTGTCGTCGGCTTCGGCGCGTGCAGGCCGTGGCGGGTCGACCACCGCGATCGCGCACAGCACCGCCGCGGCCGCACACACGATGGCGGGGAACAGCAGTGCGGCCGAGACGCCCTCGGCCTGCGCCAGCCGCGGGATCACCAGCGCACCGACACCGACACCCAACGGCTGGGCGGTCTGCCGGATGCCCATCACCAGACCGCGTCGCTCCGCGTCGAACCAGCCGACCACCAGCCGTCCGCTGGCGGTGTTGCTGCTCGCCGCTGCCATCCCGCCCAGGAACAGGAAGACGCCTGTCGTCAGCAGGGTGTCGGCCGCTGCCGCCGCGAACGCCGCCGCGGCGGTCAGGGCCGATCCCAACGTGAGCACGACGCGTTCACCGACCCGGTCGACGACGTAGCCCCAGGCGATCAGCGTCACCACCATTCCCAGGCTGGGCAGTGACGACATCAGGCCGGCTGCGGCCAGGTCGAGGCCGCGCTCGTCATGCAGCGTCGGAATGAGGAACGCCACACCGTTGATGAACACGTTGGCGCACAGGGTCGCCAGCAGCCCGATCGCCAGCATCGACCAGCGTCTCATCGAGCTGATCGCGGTGGCGGGCATGGCGCCATGGTTACACAGCCGTCTCACAATATTGAACCAGATTCTCATAATGTGAGACATGGGCGATCACTGCGGCGCGGTCGCGGAGGCGCATGCGGCGGGCATTAGGCTGGCCGCATGCGTCTCGGCCGAATCGCCAGCCCCGATGGGGTCGCCTTCGTCGCCATCGAAGGTCCGCCCGATGATCCCGGCGGAGCCGTCGCCCGCGAGATCGCCGAGCATCCCTTCGGAAACCCGACCTTCACCGGCCGGCAGTGGCCGCTGGCCGATGTGCGCCTGCTCGCGCCCATCCTGGCGAGCAAGGTTGTGTGCATGGGCAAGAACTACGCCGCGCACATCGAGGAGATGGGCGGCGGCACCTTCGAGGACCCGATCATCTTCCTCAAACCCAATACGGCGATCATCGGTCCGAACACGCCGATTCAGCTTCCCGCGGACGCCAACCCGGTTCACTTCGAAGGTGAGCTGGCGGCCGTCATCGGCCGGCCGTGCAAAGACGTTCCCGCGTCGCGCGCCGCCGAGAACATCCTGGGTTACACGATCGCCAACGACGTGTCGGCGCGGGACCAGCAGCAGAAGGACGGCCAGTGGATGCGCGCCAAGGGCCATGACACGTTCTGCCCGGTCGGCCCGTGGATCGTCACCGATCTGGACCCCTCCGATCTCGAGATCCGCACGGAGGTCAACGGGGACGTCAAGCAGCGCAGCCGGACCTCGTTGATGATCCACGACATCGGCGCGATCATCGAATGGATCTCGGCGGTGATGACGCTGCTGCCGGGTGACCTGATCCTGACCGGGACCCCGGAGGGGGTCGGTCCGCTGGAGCACGGTGACAGCGTCAGCATCACCGTCGAGGGCATCGGAACCCTCACCAATCCTGTTGTGAGAAAAGGAAGATCGTGACGACCTCGGATGTGGTTCGTGTCAGATTCTGTCCGTCGCCGACCGGGACCCCGCACGTCGGGCTGATCCGGACCGCGCTGTTCAACTGGGCGTACGCCCGCCACACCGGGGGCACATTCGTGTTCCGGATCGAGGACACCGATTCTGCCCGGGACAGCGAGGACAGCTACCTGGCGTTGCTCGATGCCCTGCGGTGGCTGGGGATGGACTGGGACGAGGGGCCCGAAATCGGCGGTCCCTACGGCCCGTACCGCCAGTCGCAGCGCCTGGACATCTACACCGATGTGATCGAGCGCCTGCTCGCCGCGGGCGAAGCCTATGAGGCGTTCTCGACCGCCGAAGAGGTGGAGGCGCGGCACATCGCGGCGGGGCGGAACCCGAAACTCGGCTACGACAATTACGACCGCGATCTGACCGAGGAGCAGCGTGCGGCGTTCCGGGCCGAGGGGCGCCGGCCGGTCGTGCGTCTGCGGATGCCGGACACGGATCTGACCTGGGTCGACCTGGTGCGGGGGGAGACGACATTCCCCGCCGGGTCGGTTCCCGACTTCGCGCTGACCCGCGGAAACGGAGAACCGTTGTACCCGTTGGTCAATCCCGTCGACGATGCGTTGATGAAGATCACCCATGTGCTGCGCGGCGAGGACCTGCTGCCGTCGACTCCGCGGCAGCTCGCACTCTACGGGGCGCTGATCCGCATCGGTGTGGCGGATACGACACCGCAGTTCGCGCACCTGCCGTCGGTGCTCGGCGAGGGCAACAAGAAGTTGTCCAAGCGTGACCCGCAGTCCAATCTGTTCCTGCACCGCGACCGCGGCTTCATCCCCGAGGGCCTGCTCAATTATCTTGCCCTGCTGGGCTGGTCGATCGCCGACGACCACGACATCTTCAGCCTGGAAGAAATGGTCGCCGCGTTCGACGTCGCCGACGTCAACTCCAGTCCGGCCCGGTTCGACCAGAAGAAGGCCGACGCGCTCAACGCCGAGCACATCCGCCTGCTCGACGAGGCCGAGTTCACCCGTCGACTGGGGGCGTACTTCGCCACTCACGGACACCGCACCGGCCTGGACGACTCGCAGTTCGCCGAGGCTGCCCGGCTGGTGCAGACCCGCATCGTGGTGCTCGGCGACGCGTGGGAGCTGCTCAAGTTCCTCGACGACGCGTCCTTCACCCTCGACGAGAAGTCTGCCGCCAAGGAACTCAAGGCCGAGGCGGTGCCGGTTCTGGGGGCCGCGCTCGAGGCGCTGCGCGGTGTCGAGGCGTGGGACACCGCGGCCATCGAGGAGGCACTCAAGGGCGCGTTGATCGATGGGCTGGAGCTCAAACCCCGCAAGGCCTTCGGGCCGGTCCGGGTGGCGGCCACCGGCTCGTCGGTGAGTCCGCCGTTGTTCGAGTCGCTGGAACTCCTCGGCCGTGACCGGAGCCTGGCGCGTTTGCGGGCCGGTCGGGACCACGCCGCGGCGGCCGCTGCACCGCAGGGATGAGGAGCGCCGCTACCCGGGACGGTGAGAAACCGCACGACGGTGGTGCCGTGGAAAAACCACTCCGAAATCTTTGGTAGTCTGCTCGTCGGCCCGTGAATGGCGCGCAGCGGTGGCACCGAGGCGCGTTGGGTCGAAAAACGGCTTGTGACCAGCGGTTACAAGCAGCCAATGGGGTATGGTGTAATTGGCAACACAGCTGATTCTGGTTCAGCCATTCTAGGTTCGAGTCCTGGTACCCCAGCCAATGCCGCGGATTAGGTCAGCTTCCTCGCCTGAGCTATGCTGACCCTCCGGAAAGCAGTTCCTAGCCCCCGTCGTCTAGCGGCCTAGGACGCCGCCCTCTCACGGCGGTAGCGTGGGTTCGAATCCCATCGGGGGTACAAGTAAGACTCCGGCCTCTCCCGGCCGGAGTTTTTTTATGCCCGGTGCGGCACCGACGGATCGCTGTCAGAGGCGGCGCGTCAGAGCATCCGCGGCGGCGACCAGATCCGCAGCCCAGCGAGCGCCGGGCCGCCTCCCCATCCTGTCGATCGGTCCGGACACCGACACCGCCGCGATGACCGCACCACGTCCGTCCCGGACCGGAGCCGAGACACTGGCCACACCGGGCTCGCGTTCGGCGGCGCTCTGTGCCCAGCCCCTCCTGCGTACCTCGGCCAGAGTGCGATCGGTGAACTTGGCCCCGGGCAGCACGGCTTGCTGGGTGGCCGCGTCGGCGTAGGCGAGCAGCACCTTGGCGCCCGATCCCGCCGTCATCGGCAGCCGTATCCCGACGGGCACGGTATCGCGAAGGCCGGCCGGGGGTTCCAGGGCGGCGATGCAGATCCGGGTGGTGCCCTCCCTGCGGTAGAGCTGGACGCTCTCGCCGGTCAGCTCGCGCAGCCGGGGCAGGACCACGGCTCCCGCCGCCAGCAGCGGATCGTTGACGTGCCCGGCCAGTTCGGTGAGCGCGGGTCCCAGCCGCCACTGTCCGTCACCCTCGCGGGCGAGCAGACGGTGCACTTCGAGTCCCACCGCAAGCCGGTGGGCCGTCGCCCGCGGCAGATTCGTGCGTTCGCAGAGATCGGCGAGCCCACATGGGGACTCGGCCACCGCATGCAGCACGGTGACGGCTTTGTCCAAGACCCCGATGCCGCTATTCTGTCTCACAAGGAGATATTAGCTTCCCAGATTGTGAGACAGTCAAGATGGCCATCGTGAACCAGCCCCGCACGCTCGCCGAGAAGGTGTGGAGCGACCACGTCGTCGTAGCCGGTACCGGCGAGGGCGCCGCGCGCGAGCCCGACCTCATCTACATCGACCTTCATCTGGTCCATGAGGTCACCAGCCCTCAGGCTTTCGACGGGCTGCGCCTCGCCGGGCGCCCGGTGCGCCGGCCCGACCTGACGATCGCCACCGAGGATCACAACGTGCCCACCGTGGACATCGACAAGCCGATCGCCGACCCGGTGTCGCGCACTCAGGTGGAGACGCTGCGCCGCAACTGTGCGGAATTCGGTATCCGGTTGCATCCGATGGGCGATGTGGAGCAGGGCATCGTGCACATCATCGGTCCGCAGCTCGGCCTGACCCAGCCCGGCATGACGGTCGTCTGTGGCGACAGCCACACCTCGACGCACGGGGCGTTCGGCGCGCTGGCGATGGGCATCGGCACGTCGGAGGTCGAGCATGTGCTTGCCACCCAGACACTTCCACTGCGGCCGTTCAAGACGATGGCGGTCAACGTCGACGGCCAGCTCCCGCCGGGGGTCAGTGCCAAGGACATCATCCTGGCCGTGATCGCCAAGATCGGCACCGGCGGCGGCCAGGGGCACGTGATCGAGTACCGCGGCAGCGCCATCGAATCGCTGTCGATGGAAGGCCGGATGACGGTCTGCAACATGAGCATCGAGGCGGGCGCCCGGGCGGGCATGATCGCTCCCGACGAGACGACGTTCGAGTTCCTGCGGGGTCGGCCGCACGCACCCAAGGGCGCCGAATGGGATGCCGCGGTGGCTGTGTGGCGACAGTTGCGCACCGACGAGGGCGCCCAGTTCGACACCGAGATCTACATCGACGCATCGACGCTGAGCCCCTTCGTGACGTGGGGGACCAATCCGGGCCAGGGTGTCCCGCTCAGCGATCCGGTTCCCGACCCCGAGATGATGTTCGACGAGGCCGAGCGGCAGGCCGCCGAAAAGGCCTTGGCTTATATGGACCTTCGTGCGGGTACTCCGATGCGGCAGATCCCGGTCGACACGGTGTTCGTCGGCTCGTGCACCAACGGGCGCATCGAAGATCTTCGGGTGGTCGCCGACATCCTGCGGGGCCGCAGGGTCGCCGACAACGTCCGGATGCTCGTCGTGCCGGGATCCATGCGGGTGCGTGCCCAGGCCGAATCCGAAGGCCTGGGTGAGATCTTCACTGCTGCAGGCGCGGAATGGCGCCAGGCCGGCTGCTCGATGTGCCTGGGCATGAATCCGGACCAGCTGGCCCCGGGGGAGCGGTGCGCGTCGACGTCCAACCGGAATTTCGAGGGCAGGCAAGGCAAGGGCGGCCGCACTCATCTGGTGTCACCGGCGGTGGCGGCGGCCACCGCCGTACGAGGCACGTTGTCCTCGCCTGCCGACCTGGCCGCAGAGCCCACCCACTGAGACCCGACAGGAGACTGAGATGGAAGCCTTTCGTACCCACACCGGGATCGGTGTTCCGCTGCGCCGATCGAATGTCGACACCGACCAGATCATTCCCGCCGTCTACCTGAAGCGGGTGACGCGAACGGGATTCGAGGACGGTCTTTTTGCCGCCTGGCGCAACGATCCGTCATTCGTGCTCAATTTGGCGCCCTTCGACAAGGGGTCGGTTTTGGTCGCCGGGCCCGATTTCGGCACCGGCTCCTCGCGCGAGCATGCGGTCTGGGCGCTGATGGACTTCGGATTCCGGGTCGTCATCTCGTCTCGGTTCGCCGATATTTTCCGCGGCAATGCCGGTAAGGCCGGGCTGCTGGCGGCAGAAGTTTCGCAAGATGATGTGGAATTGTTGTGGAAGTTGATCGAGCAGCACCCCGGGACGGAAATCACTGTAAATCTTCAAGATCGGACCATCACCGCCGGAACGATGATGGTGCCGTTCAACATTGACGACTACACGGCATGGCGGCTGCTCGAGGGGCTCGACGATATAGGCCTTACGCTGCGCAAACTCGATGAAATCGAGGATTACGAGCGGCACCGTCCCGAGTGGAAACCCCACACACTTCCGGCGTGACCGGCGGGCCGAAAGGCCGAAATCCCGCCTCCGAACCCCCCTTTTCGCGGCCTCCGGTAGGAGGGTAAGGGGGCCAAGCGGATTGAAAAAAGTTCGCTGAGTCGGCCTGAAATTGCGCGTGGCTCTTGGAAATCAGCAGGCAATGGGTTTACCGTGTCCACTAGTCGGCCCAAGGAGGGCCACTGGTTTCGGAGGTTTTGCATGAACAAAGCAGAGCTCATCGACGTACTCACGGAGAAATTGGGCTCGGATCGTCGGCAAGCGACCGCGGCGGTGGAGAACGTTGTTGACACCATCGTGCGTGCGGTGCACAAGGGTGAGAGCGTCACCATCACCGGCTTCGGTGTTTTCGAGCAGCGACGCCGCGCCGCGCGGGTGGCGCGCAATCCGCGCACCGGCGAGACCGTGAAGGTGAAGCCCACCTCAGTTCCGGCGTTCCGCCCCGGCGCTCAGTTCAAGGCTGTTGTCTCTGGCGCACAGAAGCTTCCGGCTGAGGGTCCGGCTGTCAAGCGCGGTGTGACCGCGACGAGCACCGCCCGCAAGGCCGCCAAGAAGGCTCCGGCGAAGAAGGCCGCAGTCAAGAAGGCCGCGCCCGCCAAGAAGGCTCCGGCCAAGAAGGCGGCTCCGGCGAAGAAGGCCGCAGTCAAG
>NZ_HG964455.1:0-154204 GCF_000612725.1 Mycolicibacterium austroafricanum | reverse complement strand
CAAGAAGGCTGCTCCCGCCAAGAAGGCGCCCGCCAAGAAGGCTCCGGCCAAGCGCGGACGCAAGTAGGCACGTCTCACACGGATACGCCGCGGATCAACAGAGATCCGCGGCGTTTCTGTGTCGTCGTCCCGCCGGACTTGAATTCAATTGTGCGGTCACTTCTTCGGCGGCAACGGGCTGCTGATGTGGTCGGCAGCGACCAGACGGCCGTCGGACAGCGACATCACCCACGTGCTGCCCTTGCGGTTGCGGGACTTGTCCGGCCGCACGCCGTCGCGCTCGCACCACCAGGTGATGAGGTCGGGGATCACCTTGCCCTGGGTGCAGATCACCGGTGCGGCCGACTTCTCGGCGATCTCGAGGATGCGTTGGCGAGCCGCTTTCCGGTCATCCGCGTACGCCTCCTCGGTCAGCGCGGGCTCGTCGTGGATCACCGCACCCAGCTCCTCGGCCAGCGGGTCCAGCGTCTGATGGCAGCGCACCCGGTCGGCGGCGAACAACTCCTCGGCGCCGAACGCGAGCAGTTGCCCGACCAGCGATTCGGCCTGGGCGCGGCCGTGCTTGTCCAGCGGGCGGTTTCGGTCGTCACCGCGGTACCGCGACCTGTCGCCCGCGGTGCCGTGTCGGACGATGATCACCGTCTGCGTGTCGGCGGGTAGCTTCTGGAACCGGCGCAGCACCTTGCGGTCGTGCGGATAGCTCAGCATGGACATCGCCTGTGCGACCGGCAGCCAGCGCAATTCGTCGACTTCGTCGTTGGCGGCGAACTCGCCTCCGACGCAGCGGGCGGCCCAGTAGCGCACCTTCTTTATGTCCGTGTCCACCGGGTAGGTGACCGTGGGCAGCCGGCGCCCGAGATGCGCTCGGTACCCGGTTTCCTCGGCGATCTCGCGGACGGCGGTGACGGCCTCGGTCTCGCCGGGGTCGACCTTGCCCTTCGGCAGGGACCAGTCGTCATAGCGTGGCCGGTGGATGACCGCGATCTCCGGTGTGCCCGTGAATTCCTTGGGACGCCACAGCACCGCACCGGCGGCCAGGATCGGCGACTGCTTCACCACGACTGCACCCGGCTTGCGCTCCTTCGGCACCTCAACTCCTGTGTGTCATCGGGGTCCCGGGGGGCCGGGCTACGGATGCCTGTGTCGTTCCATCAGCGACCTCTGATGGTCCCGCACGGTGCGCCCCTCCTGAGGTGAGGCCGTCCAGTGTCCATCAGAACCGAGCTCCCAACACCGGGTGCCCGGGTCGGTGGCCGACTCGAAGATGTCGTTCAGTTGGGCGGTCAGCCGTGGATCCTTAACCTGCGCCATGACTTCCACGCGCCGGTCCAGATTACGATGCATCATGTCGGCGCTGCCGATCCAGTATTCGTCGATGGCCCGGAAATGAATGATCCGTGAATGCTCAAGGAATCGACCGAGGATCGACCGGACCGCGATGTTCTCCGAGAAGCCGGGCTCCCCGGGACGCAGCGCGCAGATGCCACGCACCACGACCTCGACCCGTACCCCGGCCTGCGACGCCCGGTACAGCGCGTCGATGACCTGCTCATCGACCAAGGCATTGGCTTTCAAGCGGATCCGGCCCTCCGCGCCGTCGCGGGTCGCGGCGATCTCGCGCTCGATGCGCTCGATGATGCCTTTGCGCACGCCGTAGGGGGCGACCAGCAGGTTGCGGTAGGACTCCTTCCGCGAGTACCCGGTCAGCGAGTTGAACAGGTCGGTCAGGTCGGCGCCGATGTCGGGAGCCGCCGTCAGCAAGCCGATGTCCTCGTACAGTCGCGCGGTCTTCGGGTTGTAGTTGCCGGTGCCGACGTGGCAGTACCGACGGATCGTCGACCCTTCCCGGCGCACCACCAGGCAGGTCTTGCAGTGGGTCTTCAGACCGATGAGCCCGTACACCACGTGCACGCCGGCCTGTTCGAGAGCGCGCGCCCACTTGATGTTGGCCTGTTCGTCGAACCGTGCCTTGATCTCCACCAGCGCCACCACCTGCTTGCCGGCCTCGGCGGCGTCGATGAGCGCGTTGACGATCGGCGAGTCACCCGAGGTGCGGTACAGGGTCTGCTTGATCGCCAACACGTTGGGATCGGCGGCGGCCTGCTCGATGAACCTCTGGACGGTGGTGGAGAACGAGTCGTACGGGTGGTGCACGAGAACGTCGCCGTCGCGCAGGGCCGCGAAGATGCTCTTGGGTGTCTCGCGCTCGCCGAACGCCGACGGGGTGGCGGGCACGAACGGCGGATCCTTGAGGGCGGGCCGGTCCACACCGTAGATCTGCCAGAGTGACGACAGGTCCAGCAGCCCCGGAACTTCGACCACATCCCCGGGGGCGACGTCGAGTTCGCGCAGCAGCAACTCCAGCATGCCCTCGGTCATGTCGTCGGAGACTTCGAGCCGCACCGGCGATCCGAACCGCCGACGCGCCAGTTCCCGTTCGAGCGCCTGCAGCAGATCCTCGTCGCGGTCCTCTTCGACTTCGAAGTCGGCGTTGCGGGTGATCCGGAATGCGTGGTGCTCCACGACCTCCAGCCCGGGGAACAGCACGGGCAGGAACGCGGCGATCAGCTCCTCCATGGGCAGGAATCGCACAGTGCGCGGCGTGTCCTCCCGGCTCGCCAGCTCCACGAATCGGTCGACGTTGTCGGGCACTTTGATTCGGGCGAAATGCTGTCCGCCGTCGTCGGGGTGTTTGACCGTGATGGCGAGGTTGAGGCTCAGCCCGCTGACGAAGGGGAACGGGTGCGCAGGATCGACGGCGAGCGGTGTGAGGACCGGGAAGACCTGCTCATGGAAGTAGGTCGACAACCGTCCCCGTTCGGCGTCGTCGAGTTCGGCCCAGTTGACGATGACGATGCCCTCTTGGGCGAGCGCGGGACGCACCGAGTCGAGAAAGACGTGTGCGTGGCGGCTGGCGATCTGTTGGGTGCGTTCGCTGATCCGGCGCAGTTGTTCGCGTGGCGACAGCCCGTCTGCCGAGCGCACCGACAACCCCATCTCGTCGCGCCTCTTGAGCCCGGCGACACGCACCATGTAGAACTCGTCGAGGTTGGACGCGAAGATCGCAAGGAACTTCGCGCGTTCCAGCAGGGGCAGCGACGGATCGGCCGCCAGGGCGAGTACGCGAGCGTTGAAGTCCAGCCAGCTCAGCTCCCGGTTGAGGTAACGGTCTTCGGGGAGCGGGTTCTCGACTGTGGGAGGGGTCGCCGCCGGTGGCGCCTCGGGCGCGGAGTCCGCGGACCCCGAGACCGCCGGTGGGGGAGTCGTCTCCGATGCCTCGGAGGCCTCCGTGCTGTCCGGTCGGGTCTGGGCTTCGGTCATATCTGTCGATGATTCCCTATACCGGGGTGCTCCTGCCACCGAGTCCGCCGATGCGCATTGAATTCACTGCGCGCGTGCGATGGCCCGCGCCGTCGCCGGACCGACGCCGAGGTCATTGAGGGCCAGCACGTCGTCGGGAGTGTCGATGTCAGAGCGCAGGCCAGGCCAGTCGCCGGTCAGTTCCACGGCTCCGGACCGGCGATGCCGCTGGGCGGAGTCCAGCCCGAAGTGTGGGTCGAGCGGCGCTCCGAAGGAGAACAACGCCGACGTACCGGTGCCGTGCCGGTCGGTGACAAAGCTGCGGGCGTGTGCCCGTGCCGCACCGATCGCCTCGGCCAGTTCCACAGTCCGCAGCGCCGGCAGATCACCTTGCAACGCAACCACGTTCGTGTTCTCCCGACGGGCGACGACCTCGGCTGCCGTCAGCGCGTTGTTGAGCGGATCGTGATGCCCCGGCGGAGTCGGGTCAGGCAGCACGAGTGCGCCCAGTTGCCGGGCGGCGTCGGCGGCATCCTCGTCAGGCGTGACGACGAGAACCGATCGCAGCGCGGGCACGGCGATCGCCGCGGTGATCGTGTCGACGAGCATGGCGAGCACGACGTCTTCGCGGGTCCGGGCGGAAAACATCGGCGCGAGCCTTGTCTTGGCCGCAGTGAGCCGCTTGACCGCGATCACCAGGCCGACGTCGGCGTGGCTGTTGTTCATGCCGCTCACGAGCGCCATCCTGCCAGCCGATTATTCCCGGTTAGTCTGAAGCCGTGGTAGAGGCGACGGTGATGGGTGCCGGGGCGTGGGGCACGGCCCTTGCGAAAGTGTTGGCTGATGCCGGCAACAGCGTCACGCTGTGGGCCCGTAGGCCCGAGTTGGCGGACGAGATCAACCGGACGCATCGCAATTCCGGCTATCTGGATGCCGAGCTGCCCGAAGCGATCCGTGCCACCAGCGACGCCGCCGAGGCACTCGCCGGGGCCTGCACGGTGTTCCTGGCCGTCCCGTCGCAGACCCTGCGGGCCAACCTCGAGCTCTGGAAGGACCACCTCGGCTCCGACACGACGCTGGTGAATCTGGCCAAGGGAATCGAACTGCACACGCTGATGCGGATGAGCCAGGTCATCGTGCAGGTGACCGGTGCCGACCCCGGACGGGTGGCCGTCGTCAGCGGGCCCAACCTGGCCAGCGAAATAGCGCAGGAGCAGCCGGCTGCCACCGTCGTGGCGTGCACCGACTCGGGCCGGGCGGTGGCGCTGCAGCGCGCACTGTCCACCGGGTACTTTCGGCCCTACACCAACGCCGACGTCATCGGCGCCGAAATCGGGGGCGCCTGTAAGAATGTCATCGCGCTGGCCTGCGGGATGGCGGCAGGTGTCGGGCTGGGAGAGAACACTGCCGCGGCGATCATCACCCGCGGCCTTGCCGAGATCATGCGGCTTGGAATTGCGTTGGGGGCCAAGCCCGCCACCCTGGCCGGGCTGGCCGGCATCGGTGATCTGGTGGCCACCTGCATGTCGCCGCACTCCCGGAACCGCTCCTTCGGTGAACGTTTGGGCAAGGGCGGCACCATGCAGGCCGCCCTTGATGCGGCAGGCGGCCACGTCGCCGAGGGTGTCACGTCGTGCCAATCGGTGCTGGCTCTGGCATCGAGTTACGACGTCGAGATGCCGCTGACCGACGCGGTGCGTCGGGTCTGCCACAAGGGTCTGTCCGTCGACGACGCGGTGGCTCTGCTTCTGGGCCGCACTACCAAACCGGAGTGACCGAGCACATGGCGGGCACCTATGGAGATTCCACGAGGAGTGTCAAAGCCGTTGGTGCCGAAGCGATTCCAGGACTCCCGGTGTCATCGCCACCGGTTCCTGCGGCCGCTTACCACTTGGCCCCCGACGAAGACGGCTCGCTCGACAGCTATGGCCGTAGCTCCAATCCGACATGGCGCCAGCTGGAATCGGCGCTGGCAAGGCTCGAAGGTGCCGCCACCGCACTGGTTTTCGGCTCGGGAATGGCGGCCCTGACGTCGGTGCTGCGCGTCGTCGCGGAGCCGGGCCACACCCTCGTCGTGCCCGCCGACGGCTATTACCAGGTGCGCGCCTACGCCAAGGAGTACCTCGCCCCGCGCGGGGTCACCGTCGTCGAGGCGCGGTGCGCGGAAATGTGCGACGCCGCCCGCGATGCGGACGTGGTGCTGGCGGAGACACCGTCGAACCCCGGACTCGACGTCGTGGACCTTCATCGGTTGGCGATGACCTGCCGGGCCCAGCGGACCTTGCTCGTCGTGGACAACACCACCGCCACCCCGTTCGGCCAGCAGCCGTTGTCGCTCGGCGCCGATCTGGTGGTGGCCAGTGCCACCAAGGCGCTCGCGGGGCACCACGATGTCCTTGCCGGCTACGTCGCCGGTAGTCAGCCCGAGTTGATGGAGCGCGTGCAACGCGAGCGGCTGCACGCCGGGCCGATCCTCGGCGCGTTCGAGGCCTGGCTGGTGTTGCGCAGCCTCGGCAGCGCCGGGCTGCGCTTCGAACGGCAGTGCCAGAACGCCGCGGCGCTGGCCCTGATGTTGCGATCTCACCCGGCCGTCCACACGGTGCGCTATCCCGGCCTGCCCGAGGACCCTTCCCATGCCGTCGCCTCGATGCAGATGCGGCGCTTCGGCGGGATCGTCGCCGCCGAGCTGGGTGACGCGCAGGCCGTACACGACCTGGTGCGCAGAAGTGCGCTGCTGATCGCATCGACGAGCTTCGG
Organism: Mycolicibacterium austroafricanum; assembly: GCF_000612725.1. Taxonomy (GTDB): domain Bacteria; phylum Actinomycetota; class Actinomycetes; order Mycobacteriales; family Mycobacteriaceae; genus Mycobacterium; species Mycobacterium austroafricanum. Next base: position 148,147 of record NZ_HG964455.1, on the reverse strand, counting down.
TGGCATCCACACGTCGGTGGACCGCCGCGCCCGCTGGGGCGACCACGTCTCCGACGGCTTCGCCCGGATCTCGCTGGGCATCGAGGACACCGACGACCTGGTCGACGACGTCCGGCAGGCACTCGGAGCCGGATGACGCGGCCGGGGCGGTAGCCTCTCTAGGTTGTGACTGCCCGCATCCGAGTCGCCGTCGTCTACGGCGGACGAAGCTCCGAACACGCGATCTCGTGTGTTTCCGCAGGCAGCATCCTGCGCAACCTCGACCCGCAGCGGTTCGAGGTGGTCCCTGTCGGCATCACCCCCGAGGGCTCGTGGGTGCTCACCGACGGGCGGCCCGAGACCCTGGCGATCACCGACGGTGCTCTGCCGGGTGTCAGCGGATCCTCCGGCACCGAACTCGCGCTGGCCGCCGATCCGGGCCGACGCGGCCAACTCTTGTCGCTGGGGGACGCCGCAGGGGATGTGCTCGCCGCCGTCGACGTGGTGTTCCCCGTCCTGCACGGCCCCTACGGTGAGGACGGCACGATCCAGGGCCTGCTCGAGTTGGCCGGTGTCCCATACGTGGGGGCGGGGGTGTTGGCCAGTGCCGCCGGCATGGACAAGGAGTTCACCAAGAAGTTGCTCACCGCGGCCGGGCTACCGGTCGGTGACCATGTCGTCCTGCGGCCGCGCGAGGCCACCGTGTCGCTGGAAGACCGGGAACGGTTGGGGCTGCCGGTGTTCGTCAAGCCGTCCCGAGGTGGGTCGTCGATCGGCGTGAGTCGTGTGACGGCGTGGGACGCGTTGCCCGCCGCCATCGAATTGGCTCGGCGGCACGATCCCAAGGTCATCGTCGAGGCGGCGATTCCGGGCCGCGAGCTGGAGTGCGGCGTGCTGGAGTTCCCCGACGGCCACCTCGAAGCCAGCACGGTGGGGGAGATCCGGGTGGCCGGTGTGCGCGGGCGCGAGGACGGCTTCTACGACTTCGAGACCAAGTACCTCGACGACGGTGCCGAACTCGACGTTCCCGCCAAGGTTGACGACGCTATCGCCGAAGCGGTCCGGGGGTTGGCCATCCGTGCGTTCGACGCGATCGACTGCCAGGGCCTGGCGCGGGTCGACTTCTTCCTCACCGACGCCGGACCCGTCATCAACGAGATCAACACCATGCCGGGATTCACCACGATCTCGATGTATCCCCGGATGTGGGCGGCCAGCGGCATCGACTACCCCACACTTCTGGCGACGATGGTCGAGACGGCTATCGTACGAGGCACCGGCCTGCGCTAAAACGGTGGTGGCTCGTCGCCGTAGTCGGTTGGTGGTGGTCGACCTGCCTGTCGGTCGTGTTCGACGGCGGTGGCGCGTTCGGATTCGAGGGCGCGTTGGGTGGCGTTGTGTTCGCGTTCGGTTTTGATGCGGGCGGCTTGGTCGGCGGCGCGGGTGCGTCGTCGTTTCGGCATCTTGGCCAGTCGGTTGGGATCTGGTGGCGGAGCGGTCATCGGTGGTAGTTCGGCGGTGGTGGTGTCCCAGGCGGGGAAGAACAACCGGCTGCCCGGGACTGTGGTGTTGCGCTGCCCGGCCGGGGTGGTCCAGACCACCGTCCCGTCCGGCAGTTGTTCCTCGTGCCAGCCGTCGGCGAAGGTTTTGCCGAGGTGGTGGGTGCGGCATTTGCAGTTCAGGTTCGACGGGTGGGTGGGCCCGTACGGATAGGGCACCACATGGTCGAGGTCGCAGTGTTCGGCGGGCACGTCACAGCCGGGGTAGCGGCAGAACAGGTCCCGGGCACGTACGAACGCCGCCAGTTTGGCCGAGGGGCGGTAGTGCGGTTCTGGGTCGGGGCCGGGCAGCCACAGGGTTTTGATCGCCGCGCCGGCCCGGATCGCCTCGGCCAGTGCCACGATCGGCAGGATCTTCACCCCGGGCAGCAACGCCACTCCTGAATCCCGCACACACCGACGACGATTCACCGGTGAGGGCGACGGCACCGGCTCCACCGCGGGCGTGGCGGGCGTCGTCTCGGCCGCGGGCTCAGATTCGGACTCGGGCTCCTCGTCCTCGTCCACTTCCGATGCGCGGGGCTCGGTCTGAGGTTCGGGTCTGAGCTCCTCGTCCTCACCAACCTCCGACGCGCCAGCCTCGGGCTCGGCCTCGACCGCAGGTTCGGGCTCGGGCTCGGGCTCGGCCTTCCCCTTCGCCTGCGCGTGCTTGTCGGCGAGTTTGTCTTGTTGGTCGCGGTCTTGGTCGGCGATGAGTTGGCGGACGGCGTCGAGGGCGGCGGGGTCGGCGAGCACCGAGATCACCACGTTCGACGATCCCGGCACCACCGCGGCGGCGGTGCAGTCCGGGGATCCGCAGCGGCACCGCAGACGGTCCTGGCCGCGGACGATGGCCCCGACCGCATGCGAGCGCCGCACACAGACGCTGCGGGGGTCGTTGTCGCAGAGCCCTTTGAGCAGTTCGGCGATGCGGGCCGCCAGCACCGCCGCATCGCAGCCCAGGATTTTGCCCCACACGGTGACCAGTGCGTCGGGGTCGTCGCTGGCCCCGACCCTAAAGTCCAGGCCGCTGACGTGTTCGCGGGCCCGGATCACCGCATCGGGGTCGTACCGCTCGATCACTGCGTCGAGGGCTGCGGTCAGCTTGTCGTCGGACAGGGGTTCCCACCGCGTCGCCTTGTCCGCCATTGCGGTGTCCAGCAGCGCCAGCAGGTGCGGGTCCTGCACCAGCCGGGTGCGCCAGGTGATCTGCCCGATCAACCGGGTGCTGAGGCGGCCCGCCGCGAACAGGGCTGCCACCTTGGGGAGCCGGTCGTGCAGGGCCACGGCGATGCGCATCTGGGCCGAGGCGCGGCGGTGGCTGGTGTTGAGCGCCGCGCCGAGTTCGCAGGCGGTCTCGGCCCAGGAGTCCCACACCCACTGGTCACGCACGTCGTCAAACGTCACGGACTCGTGCACCAGTGCCGCGATCGCCGCCGATTTACGCGCCCCTGCCCGGGATTCCTCGCAGGCGGCTCGTTCGATGGCAGCGAGCAACGCCGGCTCGTCCAGCCCCGCGAACATCCGATCGAACATACGTTCTACACTACCGCCGCCCGGTGACAAGTCCCGCCACCAATCCACACCCCCGCCGAGATTGCATCCACGGCGGCACAATCTCGAATTCCGCAGCCGTAGAAGCAATCTCGACGGTGAGAGACCCTCTGGCGAGCCGCTACCCGATCGGGGCCGGATCCGGGGGCCTGGACTGCAGAGTGTCCGCGATGATCTTCGAAAGCGTCTGGATGGGCGTCGGCCCCGAATCCGCCGGGATCGTCAACGCCACATACACGGGACGGTCCACCGCGAACCAGGTGCTGCGTTCGCCGGCCGGATCATCCGCCCCTGCTTCGCCCACCCGGTCATTCCCCGCCCCTGCTTCGCCCACCCGGTCATTCCCCGCCCCTGCTTCGCCCACCCGGTCATTCCCCGCCCCTGCTTCGCCCACCCGGAACCACTCGACGGCATCGACCACCTGCACCGGCGCTCCGGCCACGAACTCCGCGGGCCGGTCCAGCCCACACCTGAGAATCAGAGCTTCGCTACCCGGCTCCTCCCGCTGCCAGGCGGCCGTTCCCGGCGGCGCAGGCTCCAGCAGTGCGGCGCGACGGTAGTCGCCCAGCTGATCGGGCAGCGCATCGACGAGGGCGCGGCACTGCGGGCTCTCAGCGCGCGGAGCGGGAATCCCTGCGATCGCGACGGGTTGCGGCTCCGGTGTGCGCTGCAGCACCGCGGCGACCACGAGCACGGCGACGAGCCCGCCGACGGCGACGATCAGCGAAGCGATGAGCGCCGCCCGTGGCGGCCCGTCTGTGCTCTCGCTGCTCACACGCCAACTCTAGGGCCGTGCCCCGTCGGCGATCGGGCAGGTCAGTGTCCGGGTGATGCCCGCGACCTGCTGGACGCTGGGCACCACCGTCGACTTGAGCTCGTCGAGCGAGTTCGCGGCGACCCGGACCACCACGTCGTAGGGCCCGGTCACATATTCCGCCGAAACCACACCGGTGAGGCCTGCGAGTTGTTTGGCAATCACTTCCGCGCGGCCTACCTCGGTCTGGATGAGAACAAATGCCTCGACCACAGTTCCCTCCGTCCGGCTGCATAGACTCCACGCGGCAGGGACCAAACGTACCTCAGGCGGGCCGATGGTTCAGGGCGGCAGCGCGGCGAGAGGATCGGGCATGGCGGGCGAGGACGCCGACGACACACTGTCGGCGCGGGGCGAATTCGCCGTGATCGACCGCTTGACGGCGGGGCGGCGCCAGCCGCCGTTCGTCACGCTGGGTCCCGGTGACGACGCGGCGGTCGTGCTCGCCCCGGACGGCCGGGTAGTGGTGTGCACCGACATGCTCGTCGAAAACCGGCACTTCCGGCTGGACTGGTCTTCGCCGCACGACGTCGGGCGAAAAGCCATCGCGCAGAACGCCGCCGACATCGAGGCGATGGGCGGCAGGTCCACGGCGTTCGTCGTGGCGTTCGGCGCACCGGGTGATACCGACACCGCGAGCGCGGTCGAACTCGCCGACGGTATGTGGCACGAGGCCGGGCTGATGGGTGCGGGCATCGTCGGCGGAGATGTCGTGGCCGCACCGCAGTGGGTGGTTTCGGTGGCCGCGCTGGGCGATCTCGGCGGACGCGACCCGGTGCGCCGCGACGGAGCGAAACCCGGCGACATGGTGGCGGTGGTCGGCGAACTGGGTCGTTCGCAGGCCGGTTTCACGTTGTGGGACAGCGGAATATCCGGACACGACGCGTTGCGCAGGCGCCACCTGGTCCCCGAACCGCCATACGGGCAAGGGGAGATCGCCGCGCGGGCCGGTGCCACCGCGATGACGGATGTCTCCGACGGTCTGCTGGCCGACCTCGGGCACATCGCGTCTGCTTCGGAAGTGAGCATCGACCTGGCGATCGGGCACCTGCAGTCCGACATCGACGCGTTGGCCGAGGCGGCCGCCGCGGTTGGTGCAGACGCCCGGCAGTGGGTGCTCGGCGGCGGCGAGGATCACGCGCTGGTGGCCACTTTCGCCTCCCAACCGCCGCCGGGTTGGCGCGTCATCGGCACTGTCGGCGCCTCGGACGGGACGACTGCGGTCACGGTCGACGGTGCCCGGTGGCGCGGAAGCGCGGGCTGGCAGTCGTTCTGAGAACCATCGCCCGCTAAGTTGGCCTCTCGTGACTGCACGCCCATTGAGCGAATTGATCGACGACGGCTGGGCCTCCGCGCTCGCGCCGGTGGAATCCCAGGTGACCCAGATGGGTGAGTTCCTGCGCGCCGAACTGGCCGACGGCCACCGATATCTACCCGCCGGAGAAAACGTGTTGCGTGCGTTCACGTTCCCGCTGGAAAAGGTGCGGGTGCTCATCGTCGGTCAGGATCCCTATCCGACACCGGGGCACGCCGTCGGGCTGAGTTTCTCGGTAGCGCCGGACGTGCGACCGCTGCCGCGCAGCCTCGACAACATCTTTCGTGAGTACCGGGAGGACCTCGGATATCCCACGCCTTCGACGGGTGACCTGACGCCGTGGTGCGAGCAGGGCGTGATGCTGTTGAACAGGGTCCTCACCGTGCGGCCGGGAACACCGGCATCGCACCGCGGCAAGGGCTGGGAACCGGTCACCGAGTGTGCGATCCGCGCGCTGGTGGCTCGTCAACAGCCGATGGTGGCGGTGCTGTGGGGCAGGGACGCCTCGACGCTGAAGCCGATGCTGGGCGACACCGCGGTCATCGAATCACCGCATCCGTCGCCGCTGTCGGCGTCACGCGGATTCTTCGGCTCAAAGCCGTTCAGCCGCGCCAACGACCTGCTCACGCAGATGGGCGCCGAGCCTGTCGACTGGCGCCTGCCCTGACGGGCTCACTGCGTCGGCAGTGTCAGCCGCGCGAGACCTTGCCGGCCTTCAGGCACGACGTGCACACGTTGACACGGTGCTTGTTGCCGCCGGGGGCGGCCACGGCGCGCACCGACTGGATGTTCGGGTCCCACCGACGGCTGGTACGGCGATGGGAGTGTGACACCGACTTGCCGAAGCCGGGGCCCTTCCCGCAGATCTCGCACACGGCAGCCATGTTGAAACTCCTCGAATCAGTACTCAGGGGTCTTAGGTCGGGGTCTGGATTACTCCGGCCACCACAGGGCGGCGCGACCCGACAACCTGATCAGGATACCGGCCGTCGCAGCGATCACCAAAAACCCGGTGATCGCGGTGTCCACAGGACGCGTCCTGCACACTTCGGTGCTGTCCGCCACACTGACTAGGCTGACGCCGACGTCGGAAGCAGGGTGGAGGTGGAATGTCGGCTCGGCGCCTCGATGCATCCGCCCTGCGGCACTGGGCCCATGCGGCCGTCGCTGACCTGATCAGCCACACCGACGAGATCAACCAGCTCAACGTCTTCCCGGTTGCGGACGCCGACACCGGGACGAACATGCTGTTCACGATGCGTGCCGCCTGGGCGGAGGCCGACAGTTGCGACGCCGGCGACGACGTCACCGCGGTCGCCGCCGCCCTGGCCGGCGGCGCGTTGCACGGTGCGCGCGGCAACTCCGGCGTGATCCTGTCGCAGATTCTGCGGGCGGTCGCCGAGGTCACCGCCTCCGCCGCCGAGGACCGTGACGGAGTGCTGGCCGACATCACCGGTCCACTTCTGAGCTCCGCGCTGCGGCACGCCGTCACCCTGGTCGTCACATCCATGGGCGAGGCCGTGCCGGGCACCATCGTCTCGGTCCTGCACGATGCGGCCGAGGCGGCCGAGGAGGCGGTGTCGGCGGAGGCCGAGCTGGCCGACGTCGTCGCCGCATGTGCGCACGCCGCTGGGGCCGCGCTCGACCGCACGCCGACCCAGCTCGACGTGTTGGCCGACGCCGGAGTCGTCGACGCCGGGGGCCGGGGCCTGGTGGTCCTGCTGGACGCGCTGTGCGCCACCCTGACCGGCCACGCGCCCCGGCGTGGGGTCTATCAGCCGTCCCCGAAGAAGTCGTCGGCCCCGTCGTCGGCGGCACACGCGACCCCGAGCTTCGAGGTGATGTACCTGCTCGCCGACTGCCACGCCGAGGACATCGAAAAATTGCGCGCAGCGCTCGAGGAACTCGGCGACTCGATCGCCATCGCGGCGTCGGGCTTCGGCGAGGCCGGGGGAGCCGGCCCTGGCCACTACTCGGTGCACGTGCACGCGGACGACGCAGGTGCCGCCGTCGAGGCCGGGCTGGCGGTCGGCAGCCTGAGCCGCATCCAGATCACGTCCCTGAGCGGCGGCGGCGACCGCCACCCGGCCGGAGGCTGGAGCAGACAGCGTGCGGTGCTCGCCGTCGTCGACGGTGACGGCGCGGAAAGCCTGTTCACCGGTGAGGGCGCCGAGATTCTGCGGCCGCAGTCCGATGTGCCGGTCAGCGCCCAGCAGCTGCTGCACGCCCTGGTCAACACCGGTGCCGCGCAGGTGATGGTGCTGCCGAACGGGTACGTGGCCGCCGAGGAGATCGTCGCCGGATGCGCCGTGGCCTCCGACTGGGGGATCGACATGGTGCCCGTGCCGACCGGGTCGATGGTGCAGGGGCTGGCCGCACTGGCCGTCCACGATCCCGAGCGTCGCCTGGTGGACGACGGCTACACCATGGCCAGGGCCGCGGCGGGTGCCCGGCACGGGACGGTGCGGGTGGCCGCCGAGGAAGCGCTGACCTGGGCCGGTGCCTGCAAACCTGGCGACGGACTCGGCATCGCCGGCGACGAGGTCGTCATCGTCGGCGCCGACGTCGTGGCTGCCGGTGCGGGACTGATCGACCTGATGTTGGCGGCGGGTGGTGAGTTGGTCACCGTTCTCACCGGTGACGGCGTGGGACCCGAGATCGGGGAGGCGCTCGCCGAGCACGTCCACCACCACCACCCCGGTACCGACCTGGTCACCTTCCACACCGGGCACCGTGTCGACGCGCTGGTCATCGGGGTTGAGTGACGATGGCGAAACTCGACGACAGCCTCCACTTCGTGCTCGGCAAGAAGGCCGCAGACAATCTCGAGGAGCATCTCGGCCTGCGCACCGTCAACGACCTGCTGCGCTACTTCCCCCGCAAGTACAGCGACGCGATGACGGTGCGCGGCGAGGGTGAGGACCTCGAAGTGGGCGAGCACGTCACGTTCGTCGACGTGATCGACGCGGCCGAACTGAAGCGGGTCCGAAATCAGCCGTCGCGCGAGTTCCTCGTCGTCACGCTGCGGGACCGGCGGCCCAAGGTCACGGCGACCTTCTTCAACCCCAAGTATCTGAAGAACACCCTCGTCGAAGGCGCCAAGGTGATGCTCTCCGGCGAGGTCGGCTATTACCGGGGCACCATGCAGCTGACGCACCCGGCGTTCATGGTGCTGAATTCGGCGTCCGGCAAGAAGATCGGCACCAAGTCCCTGACCTCCGTCGCGTCCACCACCGACGCCACCGGCGACGAGCTGCTCGCCGAGTTCGAGAAGGACTACTTCCCGATCTACGGGGCCACTGCCAAGGTGCAGACCTGGGACATCTACGCGTGCGTGCGTCAGATGTTGGCGGTGCTCGATCCCGTTCCCGAGACTCTGCCGGAATGGTTTGTGCGCGAACACAATCTGATGTCCGAGGACGAAGCGCTGCGCGCTGTGCACCTGAGCGAGAATGCCGAGGACCGCGACCGCGCGATCGAGCGGTTGACGTTCGACGAGGCGGTCGGGCTGCAGTGGGGTCTGGTGGTGCGCCGGCACAGTGAGCTCAGTGCGTCGGGGCCGCCGGCGAAACGCCGCGGCGACGGGCTGATGGCCGCCATGATGGCGCAGCTGCCGTTCGAGCTGACCACGGGACAGCGCGAGGTACTCGAGGTGATCTCGGCCGAGCTCAGCGCCCCCCGACCCATGAACCGCATGCTGCAGGGCGAGGTCGGCTCGGGTAAAACCGTCGTGTCGCTGCTGGCGATGTTGCAGATGATCGACGCCGGCTATCAGTGCGCCCTGCTCGCGCCCACGGAAGTGCTTGCTGCACAACATGCTCTGTCGATTCGATCGATGCTCGGGCCATTGGCAACCGCCGGGGAACTGGGCGGGGCCGACAACGCCACCCGGGTGGCCCTGCTGACGGGATCGATGACGGCGCAGCAGAAGCGGGACGCGCGCAGGGAAGTGGCGTCGGGTGAGGCGGGGATCGTCATCGGCACGCACGCCCTTCTCCAGGACACCGTGGAGTTCGACAACCTCGGCATGGTCGTCGTCGACGAACAGCACCGGTTCGGGGTGGAACAGCGGGATCGGTTGCGCGCCAAAGCTCCTGAGGGAATCACACCGCACCTGCTGGTGATGACGGCGACCCCGATCCCCAGAACGGTCGCGTTGACGATCTACGGCGACCTCGAAACGTCCATACTTCGGGAGCTGCCCCGTGGACGACAGCCCATCACCACGAACACTATCTTCCAGACCCAGAAGCCTGCCTGGCTGGAGCGCGCGTGGGCCCGCATCGCCGAGGAGGTCAAAGCAGGACGGCAGGCATACGTCGTCGCGTCCCGTATCGACGAGGATGACAAACCCTCGGACGAGGACAAGAAGGACGACGGCAAGGCCAAGAAAGCGAAGAAGGCGACGAAAGAGCAAGGTCCCCCGCCCGTCACCGTCGTCGAGATGTTCGCCCGGTTGCAGCGCGGGCTGCTCTCGGATCTACGACTGGGACTGATGCACGGGCGGCTGTCCGGCGACGAGAAGGCGGCGGTGATGTCCGCGTTCCGTCGCGGTGAGATCGACGTATTGGTGTGCACCACGGTGATCGAGGTCGGCGTCGACGTACCCAACGCCACGGTCATGGTGGTGATGGACGCCGACCGGTTCGGCATCAGCCAGCTGCACCAGTTGCGCGGCCGGATTGGCCGCGGTGAGCACCCCAGCCTGTGCCTGCTGGTCACCAAGCTGCCTGAGAGTTCCAAAGCGGGGCAACGATTGAAGGCCGTCGCGGGGACTCTGGACGGGTTCGCGCTTGCCGACCTGGACCTTCGGGAGCGCAGCGAGGGAGATGTGCTGGGCTACTACCAGTCCGGCCGTCCGATCACGCTGCGGTTCCTGTCGCTGGCGGAGCACCTTGAGATCATCCTGGCTGCCAAGGAGCTGTGCGAGACCGTCTACGAATCCGATCCGCTCAATCCCGGCATGGCCACCCTGTCCGCGCCGTTCGTCGACACCGACCGGGTCCAGTTTCTGGACATGTCGTGAGTCGTAGGCACACGCTGTGGCTTGCCGTCGCTGTCGTGCTCGCGGTGGTGGTCGCCTACCAGGTCAGTGCCTCCTCGGAAGACCCGTCCCAGTACATCGCCGAAGCTGACATCCCGACGGTCGCCCCAGGTGCGGACGTGCTCGCCGGAATCGTCGAGATCCCCGACCGGGTGCGTGGAAATGATTATCGCCGAGCCGCTTTCGGTGAGTCGTGGACCGATGACACCACAGCTCCCGGCGGCCATAACGGCTGCGACACCCGCAACGACATCCTCGACCGAGACCTCATCGACAAGACCTATGTGGCCATCGCGCGATGCCCCAGGGCCGTGGCCGCCGGCACCCTGCGTGACCCGTACACCAATGCCACGGTGGCGTTCGTGCGCGGTGAACAGACCGGGGCCGCGGTGCAGATCGATCACCTCGTGCCGTTGGCGTTGGCGTGGGATCTGGGAGCGCGCAACTGGACTGAGGAGATGCGGGTGCGGTTCGCCAACGATCCCGCCAACCTGCTCGCGGTGTCGGGCGACGTGAATCAGGACAAGGGGGACAAGCAGCCCTCCGTCTGGATGCCGCCGAACGACGCATTCCACTGCCAGTACGCGATGCAGTACATCGAGGTGTTGCGCGGCTACGGCCTTCCGGTGGATGCGCCGTCGGTGCCCGTGTTGCGTGAAGCTGCCGGCACGTGTCCGGCGGCGTGATCCGGCGGCCCTGGCTGCCCCGGCGTAGACCTTGCGACGTCGGTGCTCGTTGCGCGTTCGGCACCGCCATTCACGCAGGCAGTGAATTCGATTTCTGCCGATCCGTGGCCGACGGGCGAAGACGCGTGTGACCATGGGCGAACGCGGACTGGAAGTCAGCAGACTCAGTGAGGTGTGAAGTCGACAAGGGGGACCGACGTGACGGCTCCGGCGATACGCGACGCGATAGTCAGAACCGCTGTGGCGCTGGCGCTTGCCGGAATAGCGGCCGCAGGTGCTGCCGTGACTACGATGGCCGCGCCGGATCCCGGCGTTCCCACCAGTCCGGATGATCCCCGCTGCGTGACGATGCCCGTGGTGCCGCAGTGTCAGGGTGGCCCGTACGCCCCACCTGCCCCGCCGGCGCCGCCCGCCCCGCCGGCGCAGCCCACAGGTCCCTTGGATCCCATGTGTATGAGCAACCCGGCCGATGCCGCCTGCCTGGGCAGCCCGTACCTGCCGCCGCCGGTGATGGCTCCGCCACCGGCGATGACCCCGCCGGTGATGTCAGGCGGTACCGGGATGCCAGGAATGGCCTGACCCGGGCGAACACCGCTCACCCCAACAGGTTCTGCCCCAGATAACCGCCCTCAGGCACCCCGGGTAGCATCGCGAACACCGCGGAGCCGATCGTCGTGATCCACGGGTTCATCGCGTCCGCCTCGGCCAGCCGTCGCTGTACCGGAACGAACTGCCGCGCCGGGTCACGCTGGTACGCCGCGAAGATCAGTCCCGCGTCCGTGGTGCCCACCGTCGGCGGGTCGTCGTAGTTGTACCCCCGCCGCAGGAAGCGCTCATCGTCCGACTGCCGCCGAGCCAGTGCCACATGCGAATTCGGCGGGATGACCGGTATGCCGTTCTCGGTGGCGGCGAGGTCGGGCTCGTCGAACTCGCCCTCGCCGGTCAGTGGCGCCCCGGTGTCCAGTCGCCGGCCCAGCGTCAATTCCTTGCTGGTGCGGTCCAGTTCGTCCCAGGTGTCCAGCTCGGACCGGATGCGGCGGATCACGAGCACGGTCCCGCCGGCGAACCACGGTTGCTGCGAACCGTCGTCCCAGACGTAACGATCGAGTTCGGCATCCTCGCGTAGGTTCGCGGTGCCGTCGACCTGCCCCATCAGGTTGCGCATCGTCGCACCGGACTTGTCCGCGCCGCGCGCGGTTCGGAACCCGTCCTGCCGCCACCGCTGCACGGTCAGCGTGCGTACGTTCTTGAGTAGGACCCGCGCGGCGTGTGCGACGGCGACCCGGTCATCGGCACAGATCTGCAGCAGGATGTCACCACCGCACCAACGCCGATCGAGTCGGTCGGTGGAGAACGCCGGCAACTCGGACACCGAATCCGGACGACGGTGGGCCAGCCCGATCCGGTCGAAGACGTGTGGTCCGATGCCCACCGTCACAGTGAGCCGTGAAGGGTGTTTCGCAAGTTCGGGTTCGGTGTCCGCCAGGGCGGGCTGGCCCGCGGTGAGGCGCGCGGCGTCGGAACTCCACAGCCGCAGCACCGCAATCAGGGTGTCCCGCGGGCTGCGATCTGCGCTGGGCGCCATGTCCAGCGCGACGAACAGGGCGTGCGCCTGCGGCGGCGTTGCGATCCCGGCCTGGTGCCGGCCGTGGAACGGCTCCGTCGCGGAACCGAAACCTGTTGGTGTCGACGAGCCGGCGGTCGCGCACTGGGTCAGTGCGGCGCCCGCCGCCACGGCGGCGCCTCCGGTGAGGAGGCGCCGCCGGTTGAGGGTCCAGCGCTGCTCAGCCATGGCCGTGGGCGCTGGGGGCGTATTCTTCGTCGCCGCCCGCGAAATCACGGACCTGGGCCGCGATCGGCAGCGTCGACCCGTCTTCGAAGGTGACCGTCAGCGTCACATCGGAGCCCGGTTGCAGCGGACCGGTGAGGTCCATCAGCATCAGATGGTCGCCGCCGGGAACCAACTCGTGCGTGCCCTCGGGCGCGACGGTGATGCCGCCCTCTTTCGGCCGCATTGCCATGGTGCCGCCGGCATCCGGTGCGACCTCGTGGATCTCGACCCGCGCGGCAGCCGGCGACTCACCACCGACGATGTGGGCCTCGCGGTCACCGGTGTTGACGAACGTGCCGAACACCGCCGTCATCCCGGACTCCGCTGCGCGCGCCCAGCCATCGTCGAATTTCACCGCCGACGCCATCGACGGAGTCTCGTCGGGAGCTGATGACGCACACGCCGAAAGCGACACCGCCGCGAGCGCCGCGAATACCACACTCATTTTCTTGCTAGACATCGGATTTCACCTTTCGTTGTTTGACCGCGCCGATGCAGAGGTCGACGGCGACGAACGCCGCCAGGCTCAGACCCAGCAGCGGCAGGAACCAACCCACAGCCACCGCGGCCGCGATGACCCAGAGGCGGACGACCGGGGAAAGGCCACGCATGCCACCCCGGACCGGGGGTCGACCGAACGCCCAGTCGGAACCGCGAGTCGGCCTGCGCTGCCACCACATTCGGTAGCCGCGCACGATCAGCGTCACCAGGCCGACCGCGATGCCCAGGAGCAGGAGCTGGTTGACCAGCCCGAACAGAAAGCCCATGTGGGCCCGGATGCCCCAGTCGGCGAGTTTGGCGATCAGCGAATAGTCGCTCCAGTAGTCGATTCTCGCCGTCACCGAGAGGTCGGTGGGGTCCACGACCGCGGAGTTCGTGGTCCACCGGTACGGCTCGTCGATCTCGGTCACGGTGACGCCGTGGCCGTGTTCGGCGGGCACGGTGATCTCCACGGGAGATCGCACGCCGGCGCCGGCCGCGGCCGCGAGCACCCCGTCGTAGTCGACCGCGAGCCGGTCCACCACCGCAGGCCCGGGCACGCCGTGGCCGCCGTGGTCGCCGTGTCCTGCCAGAGTGCTATCCAATTGCGGGCGTTGCCAATTCATCGCAGACCGAATGTCGCTGACATGGGCTCCGGCGTATGTGGACCAGGTGATCCCGGTGGCGGACAGGAACAGCAGACCCGCGAGAAGCCACACCCCGGTGGCTCCATGCCAACTGAGCGTTCGCGCCCTTCCTCCGGTGCTGCGGTCCACGGTCAGGAGGCGGCCGGTGCGGCCGCGCCGGCGGTCACCTGCAGCCTTGAGCACCCACGGGTACAGCCCACCCGACGCCACGACCCACAGCCAGGACGCGGCGAGCTCACTGTAGATCCGCCCGGGCTCACCGAGGTTGAGATGCCGGTGCAATCCGTCCAGCCAGGTGCTCATCGGCAGGTAGCCGAACCACGTCGGCTCGTCGCCCAGGACGCGGCCGGTGTAGGGGTCCACGAAGACGGTGCGCAGCTTTTCCTCGTCCAGGGCTGGGTCGACGAAGTAGACGCGGGTGGACTCGGTGGCGCCGGCCGGCGGACGCATCCCGGACACGGTGAGTCCGGGGAATTCCTCCTGTGCCGCGGCGATCTGATCACCAAGCGGCAGCGGAGAACCCTGGACGTCGACGAACAGGATGTCGCCGTAGACGAGTCGCTCCAGGGTCGGGGCCAGGGCGTACAGGCCGCCGGTGACCGCGGCGACGAGGAGAAAAGGTGCCACGAGGACACCGGCGTAGAAGTGGAGTCGGACGATCATGGCGCGCCAGCGGTGTTTCGGGATCGTCTGCGGCGGTTGGTCGTCAGTGGTCGGGAGGGGTTGGACCGTGTTCTCGGCAGGAGGCATGCGGAATTGACCTTTGGGAGTCGTTGCGACGCTGGGGCACCGTCAGCGCCAAGAGACGCGACGGCGTGTTATCGACACCGCGGCGCAGCGCCGCGGCGTGGATGGAATGCAGTGAAAGCCGAAATTGACCGTCAGGCGGTCGCGACTGCTCCCGGGGGAGCACGCATTCCCAAACCAGCGGCCAGAACCGGCCGCGGCGCAACGACATTCGAGGCCCGCCGCCTGATGCGGGCGACCGGGCGGGGGGTGCGCCGGGCGAAGAGTCGCAGCCAGCACAGCACCGACGAGCAGACGGCGTAGAGGTGTTCGACAGCCACGATGGCACCGCCGAGCAACACCGCAGCGCCGATGTGCACGGCCGTCATCGTCGGCCCCGGCACGAGCTCACCGTGGTGATGGCCAGTCATCGTCAGCGCGACGTGGCCCAGGAACTGGGCCGAACCCAGTGCCGCGGTGGTGGCGATCCAACCAGCGCCGCGCCCCTCGATGCGGAGACTGCCGAACAACGCCGCGACCGTCGCGCAGAGCAGCAGCGCGAGCACGAGTGCGCCGCCGCTGGGCAGGCCTGCGCCGGCCGCCGCGTGGGCGCCGGCGGTCATGACCGCCGAAGACGCCCCGACCAGGGCGCCGCGCACCCATCGGGGACGCGCCTTCGGCGTATGCATGTGTGAACCCTACCGCTCGACTACTACAGAACCTAGTAGAGCGGGTCCCGGGGCGGGAGGATCAGGATCCGGTGTAGGTCTCGGGGTCCGGGCGGAACCGGGTGCCCTCGTCGAGTCCGTCGAGTGCGGCCATCTGGTCGGCGGTCAGCTCGAAATCGAACACGTCGAGGTTCGACTTGATCCGCTCCGGGCTCGACGAGCGGGAGATGACGACGTTGCCCAGCTGCAGGCTCCAGCGGATCAGCACCTGAGCCGGCGTCCTGTCCTGCGCGTCGGCGATCGCGGTGACTGCCGGGTTGCTCAGCAGGCTGCCCACGCCGAGGGGGCTGTAGGCCTCGGTGACGATGCCGTGCTCGGCGTTGACCGCCCGCAGCTCGGCCTGGTTCAGCAGGGGGTGCAGCTCGATCTGGTTGACCGCCGGGGTGAAGAACGACAGGCCGATGATGTCGTCGAGGTGCTGGGCGTGGAAGTTGCTCACGCCGATCGAGCGGGTGAGGCCGAGCTCCTTGAGCTTCATCAGCCCGCCCCAGCTGTCGACGTACGTGCCCTGTGATCCCGCCGGCCAGTGGATCAGGTACAGATCGACATAGTCCAGGCCGAGCCGTTCCAGGCTCGCGCGGAGGGCGTCCTGGGACGACTGGAAGCCGAGGTCGTCGGTGGCGAGCTTGGTTGTGACGAACAACTCGCCGCGCGGCACGCCGGATTTGGCGATGGCCCGGCCGACGGCCGCCTCGTTGCCGTACGCGGCTGCCGTGTCGATCAGCCGGTAACCGGCCTCCAATGCCGCCAGCACCGACTGCTCGGCCTCGGCGTCCGACAACTCACCCACACCGAGGCCGATCACCGGCATGGTGTTGTCGTCGTTGAGTATGACGGTGGGGATAGCTGCCGCCGACGTCATGTCACCTTCTTTTCTGAAGTGGAATGCTGGCGAAGACTATATTGCCGCCACCAGGACCGGCCTAATCAGTGCCACACCGTAAGGAGCAGTCGTGACCGAAACCGTCGCCGCCGGGGAATCCGTGCAGCCACCCGTGCGTCGCAAGGTCGGCGTCAGTGACGTGGTGGCCAACAAGGTCGCGGGCGTGACGTTGCGCGGCATGCCGCGCATTCCGCACCCGGTCAAACGTGTCCTGCTGGGCGGGCGCTCGATCACCATCGACGGCAACACCCTCGACACGACTCTGCATTTGATGCTCGCAGGGCAGCAACTCCTGGGTCTCGACGGGTTGGTCGCCGATGACGACTTCGTCGCCGCCCGCACCCAGTTGGAGCTTCTCGCAGCGAGTTTCAAGCAGCGCATCCCGATCGCGGGCGTGACCGACCTCACGGTCAGCGGCGCGGAAGGCCCCGTCAAGGCGCGGCACTACCGCACCGACGAACCGGGCGCGCCGCTGCTGGTCTTCTATCACGGGGGCGGCCATGTGATCGGCAGCATCGACAGCCACGACGACCTGTGCCGGGAGATCTGCCGGTCCGGCGGTGTGCACGTGCTGTCGGTCGACTACCGGCTGGCCCCCGAGCACCCGGCACCGGCCGCCGTCGAGGACTCCTACGCCGCCTACCTGTGGGCCTGCGAGCACGCCGCCGAACTGGGCGCCGACCCGCAGCGGGTGGCCGTCGGCGGCGACAGCGCCGGGGGCAACCTGGCCGCGCTCGTGACGCTGCGCGCCCGCGACGAGAAGTCGCCGCGACCGGCGTTGCAGCTGCTGCTGTATCCGGTGACGCACTACGACGCCGAAACCCGCTCGAGGACGCTGTTCGCCCGCGGCTTCTTCCTCACCCAACACGACATCGACTGGTTCAGGGCGCGGTATCTCGGCGGCGCACAGCTCGAGGGCAGCGACCCGCGGGTGTCGCCGCTGCTGGCCGAAGATCACTCGGGGCTGTCCCCGGCGCTGGTGGTGACCGCGGGGTTCGATCCGCTGCGTGACGAGGGCAGGCACTACGCCGATGCGTTGCGCGCCGCGGGAACCCCGGTCGACTACCGGGAGTACGGCTCGCTGGTGCACGGCTTCGCCAATTTCTTCCCGCTCGGAGGGGCCAGCGCGACCGCCACCGGCGACGTCATCTCGGCCATGCGCGCACATCTGACCCGCGCCGGCTAACTGCGGGTGGGGGCGCCGGTACTCTGTGAACCGTGGCCACCAAACCCAAGAAGAACGCGCGCTACGACCTGAAGGCAGCTGACCGTAAGCGCAACCTGCTCGTCCAGATCGGTCTGACCGCCGTCGTGGTGATCTTCGCGGTCACCTTGGTGCTCTACATCGTGCTCTCGGCCGACGACAAGCCCACCGCCGGCGAGTCCCGCGCCATCCGGGTCGAGTCCACCAGCGTGATCAAGAAGGACGGCACCGACGAGCCCAAGGCCGTGCTCAGCATGTACGAGGACTTCCTGTGCCCACACTGCGGTGCGTTCGAGCAGCAGTTCGGTCCCACGATCAGCAAGCTCATCGACTCGGGCGCGATCGCCGCCGACTACTACATGGTCGGCATCCTGGACCGGTCACAGAACCAGAACTACCCGTCGCGCGCCGGTGGCGCCGCCTACTGCGTCGCCGACGAATCCGTGGACGCCTTCCGCAGGTTCCACGCCGCCCTCTACGCCCAGCAGCCCAGTGAGGCGGGCTCGGCCTACCCGGACAACGCACGGCTCATCGAGGTGGCACGTCAGTCCGGTGCGGCCGGTGCGGTGCCCGAATGCATCAACAAGGGCACCTACGTCGACATGGTCGCGGGGCTGGCCTCGGCCACCGGCGTCAAGTCCACGCCGTCGGTTCGCATCAACGGCGAGGACTACCAGTACAGCACCCCGGAAGCACTGGTCACCAAGATCAAGGAGATCGTCGGTGACGTGCCCGGACTCGAAGCCGCCCCGCCGGCGCCCGCCCCGCAACCGGCTCCCGCGTCGTGACGGTCGCCGCGACCGGTTCGGTCGATCACACCGATCCGTCGGCACCCGAGCCGGCGTCGGTCGCGGTTGCGCGCGGTAGCGCCCTGTGGGTTCTCATCGGCGGTGTCATCGGGCTCGCCGCAGCCCTGACACTGACGATCGAGAAGATCGAACTGCTCATCGACCCGGACTACATCCCGACCTGCAGCATCAACCCGGTGCTGTCGTGCGGTTCGGTGATGATCACGCCGCAGGCGTCGCTGTTCGGCTTCCCCAACCCGCTGCTGGGCATCGTGGCGTTCTCCGTCGTGGTCGTCACCGGGGTGCTCGCGGTGGCCAAGGTGAACCTGCCCCGGTGGTACTGGGCCGGACTGACGGTCGGCACCCTGCTGGGCGCGGTGTTCGTGCACTGGCTGATCTTCCAGAGCCTGTACCGCATCGGCGCGTTGTGCCCGTACTGCATGGTGGTCTGGGCGGTGACGATCCCGCTTCTGGTGGTCACCGCGTCGATCGCACTGCAGGCCCCGCGCAGCGGCAGCGCGGTGGTCAGGGCCCTGTACACCTGGCGCTGGTCGCTGGTGACGCTGTGGTTCACCGGCGTGGCCCTGCTCATCCTCGAGCGGTTCTGGAACTACTGGTCCACGCTTGTCTAATTGACGGCTCGCCGTCGTCATCTGATCGACTGCGCCGCGGCGCCATCTGATCACAGCCCGCAGTCGGCTCCTGTGAGATTGACCTGCGAGGTTAAGGTGAACCGTGGCCGGTCAGATCTCCAAAGTCCTCGTCGCCAATCGTGGTGAAATCGCGATCCGGGCGTTCCGCGCAGCCTATGAGATGGGCATCGCGACCGTCGCGGTCTATCCGTACGAGGACCGCAACTCCCTGCACCGGCTGAAAGCCGACGAGTCTTACCAGATCGGTGAGATCGGGCATCCCGTGCGGGCCTACCTGTCGGTCGCCGAAATCATGCGGGTGGCCGTCGAGGCCGGCTGCGATGCGGTGTATCCCGGCTACGGCTTCCTGTCCGAGAACCCGGAACTCGCCGCCGCGTGTGCGGACGCGGGGATCACCTTCGTGGGCCCGAGCGCAAACGTGCTCGAGCTCACCGGCAACAAGGCGCGCGCCATCCAGGCGGCACGGGCGGCCGGCCTGCCCGTGCTGACGTCGTCGGCTCCGTCGGCGTCGGTCGACGAGCTGGTCGCGGCAGCCGATGGCATGGAGTTCCCGTTGTTCGTCAAGGCCGTCTCCGGCGGCGGCGGGCGCGGGATGCGCCGCGTCACCGACCGGGCGGCGCTGGCCGAGGCGGTGGAGGCGGCCAGTCGCGAGGCCGAGTCGGCGTTCGGCGACCCCAACGTCTACCTCGAGCAGGCGGTGCTCAATCCGCGCCACATCGAGGTGCAGATCCTCGCCGACACCGCCGGCCACGTGATGCACCTGTTCGAACGCGACTGCAGTGTGCAACGCCGGCATCAGAAGGTCATCGAACTCGCCCCGGCGCCGAATCTGCCGGACGAATTGCGGCAGAAGATCTGTGACGACGCGGTCGCCTTCGCAAAGGAGATTGACTACTCGTGCGCGGGCACCGTGGAGTTCCTGCTCGACGAACGCGGTCATCATGTGTTCATCGAGTGCAACCCGCGCATCCAGGTCGAGCACACCGTGACCGAGGAGATCACCGACGTCGACCTGGTCTCCAGTCAGTTGCGGATCGCCTCGGGTGAGACGCTCGCCGACCTCGGTCTGAGCCAGGAGACGCTGGTGATCCGTGGTGCGGCGCTGCAGTGCCGGATCACCACGGAAGACCCGGCCAACGGTTTTCGGCCCGACACCGGGCGCATCACCGCCTACCGGTCACCCGGAGGTGCGGGCATCCGCCTGGACGGCGGCGCACATCTGGGCGCCGAGATCGGTGCGCACTTCGACTCGATGCTGGTCAAGCTCACCTGCCGGGGCAGGGACTTCGCGACGGCGGTGGCACGCGCGCACCGGGCGCTGGCCGAGTTCCGGGTGCGCGGGGTGTCGACGAACATCCCGTTCCTGCAGGCGGTCATCGACGATCCGGACTTCCGGGCCGGACGGGTCAACACGTCGTTCATCGACGATCGGCCCTACCTGCTGACGTCGCGGTCACCCGCCGACCGCGGCACCAAGATCCTGAACTATCTGGCCGACGTCACGGTCAACCAGCCACACGGTCCGCGCCCGTCGACGGTGTATCCGCACGACAAGCTGCCCCAGATCGACCTGGACGCGATGCCGCCGCGCGGCAGCAAGCATCTGCTGTCCGAGGTCGGGCCCGAGGCCTTCGCCCGCTGGATGCGCGAGTCGAAGTCGGTGGGGGTCACCGACACCACGTTCCGTGACGCGCATCAGTCGTTGCTGGCCACCAGGATCCGCACCTCCGGTCTGCTGATGGTGGCGCCCTACATCGCGCGGATGACCCCGCAACTGCTCTCAATCGAGTGCTGGGGCGGTGCCACATACGACGTCGCGCTGCGGTTCCTCAAGGAAGACCCGTGGGAGCGGCTGGCGGCGCTGCGGGAAGCGGTGCCCAACATCTGTCTGCAGATGCTGCTGCGTGGCCGTAACACCGTGGGCTACACGCCCTATCCGGAGTCGGTGACCCATGCATTCGTGCAGGAGGCGACCGCGACGGGTGTCGACATCTACCGGATCTTCGACGCGCTCAACAACGTCGACTCGATGCGTCCGGCGATCGACGCGGTTCGCGAAACCGGTACGGCCGTGGCCGAAGTCGCGATGTCCTACACCGGGGATCTGTCCAACCCGGAGGAGAACCTCTACACGCTCGACTACTACCTCAAGCTCGCCGAGCAGATCGTCGACGCGGGCGCGCACGTGCTCGGCATCAAGGACATGGCGGGACTTTTGCGGCCGCAGGCGGCGGCGATGCTGGTCGGTGCGCTGCGCAGCCGATTCGACCTGCCCGTGCACGTACACACCCACGACACCCCCGGCGGTCAGCTGGCGACCTATCTGGCGGCCTGGCAGGCCGGCGCCAGCGCCGTCGACGGGGCCTCGGCACCGCTGGCCGGCACGACGAGCCAACCCGCGCTGAGCTCGATCGTGGCGGCCACCGCGCACACCGAGTTCGACACAGGGCTGTCACTGTCGGCGGTCTGCGACCTGGAGCCGTACTGGGAGGCGTTGCGAAAGGTCTACGCGCCCTTCGATGTCGCCGCGGCGGGTCCGACAACACCCACCGGACGGGTGTATCACCACGAGATCCCCGGCGGCCAGCTGTCGAACCTGCGGCAGCAGGCGATCGCGTTGGGGCTGGGGGACCGCTTCGAGGAGATCGAGGCCAGTTATGCCGCGGCCGACCGGATCCTGGGTCGGCTGGTCAAGGTCACCCCGTCGTCGAAGGTCGTCGGCGACCTTGCGCTGGCGCTGGTGGGCGCGGGCGTGTCGGCTGACGAATTCGCCCAGGACCCTGGACGTTTCGACATTCCGGACTCGGTGATCGGGTTCCTGCGCGGGGAGCTCGGTGACCCGCCCGGCGGCTGGCCGGAACCGCTGCGCTCCAAGGCGCTCGCCGGCCGCGCGCCCGCCAAGCCGCAGGCCGAGCTCAGCGCCGAGGACACCGAGGTGCTCGCGGACGCGGGCCCGAAGCGGCAGGCGGCGTTGAACCGGCTGCTGTTCCCGGCTCCTACAAAGGAATTCGAAGCGCATCGGGAGATCTACGGAGACACCTCGAGCCTGTCGGCCAACCAGTTCTTCTACGGGCTGCGTCACGGCGACGAGCACCGGGTCACCCTGGAGCGCGGCGTGGAACTGCTCATCGGCCTCGAGGCGATCTCCGATCCCGACGAACGCGGTATGCGCACGGTGATGTGCATCCTGAACGGGCAGCTGCGCCCCGTCGTGGTGCGCGACCGCAGCGTCGCCAGCGACATTCCCGCCGCTGAGAAGGCCGACCGCACCAACCCCGACCACGTCGCAGCGCCGTTCGCCGGCGTGGTCACCGTCAACATCGCCGAGGGTGACAAGGTCGACGCGGGCCAGACCATCGCGACGATCGAGGCGATGAAGATGGAGGCCGGGATCACCGCTCCGAAGAGTGGCACGGTCGCACGCGTCGCGGTGTCGGCCACCGCGCAGGTCGAAGGCGGAGACCTGCTGGTGGTGATCGGTTCGGCGGGTAGGAGCGAGGCGACCGGGGAATCATCCTGACCCGGATCGTCGCCGGCGCCTTCGGAGGTCGACGGATTGCGGTGCCTCAGCAGAAGTCCGGACGTGGTACCCGCCCGACCACCGACCGGGTGCGCGAGTCGTTGTTCAACGTCCTGACGGCGCGCATCGACTTCACCGGAATCCGGGTCCTCGACCTCTACGCCGGCTCGGGTGCGCTGGGTCTCGAGGCGCTGTCGCGTGGTGCGGCGTCGGCGGTGTTCGTGGAGTCCGACGGGCGTGCGGCCGCGGTGATCGAGCAGAACATCGCGGCGCTGGGCGCCCGGGGTGCGGCTGTGCGACGCGGCCCGGTGTCGTCGGTGCTCGCCGGGGGTGCGGACCGGCCGGTGGATCTGGTGCTGGCGGACCCGCCCTATGAGGTCGACGACGCGCAGGTCAACGAGATCGTCACGGCGCTGTCCTCGGGCAGGTGGGTGGCTCCGGGCACCGTGGTGGTCGTGGAGCGCCCCGCCTCGGGCCCCGGCATCGCCTGGCCGGAGGGCTGGTCGGTGTGGAAATCACGGCGCTACGGGGACACCCGCCTGGAGATGGCGGCGGTTGACAGGTGATCGCCGCGAGCGTGCATCCGCTGCCCTCGCCGGCGTGAATTCACGACGCTGAGTGCACGTTCGCGGACTGCTACGGTCACCCACATGAGCGGAGCGGTGTGCCCGGGGTCCTTCGATCCGGTGACCCTCGGTCACATCGACATCTTCGAGCGGGCCGCGGCGCAGTTCGACGAGGTCGTCGTCGCGGTGATGGTCAACCCGAACAAGACCGGGATGTTCACCCACGAGGAGCGCATCGCGCTGATCGAGGAGTCGACCACCCACCTGCCGAACCTGCGTGTCGAGTCCGGCCAGGGTCTCATCGTCGACTTCGTCAAGGCGCGCGGTCTGACCGCGATCGTCAAGGGTCTGCGGACCGGCACCGATTTCGAGTACGAGCTGCAGATGGCCCAGATGAACAACCACATAGCCGGCGTCGACACCTTCTTCATCGCGACCACGCCGCGCTACTCGTTCGTGTCCTCGTCGTTGGCCAAGGAGGTGGCGACGCTCGGGGGTGATGTGTCGGAGCTGCTGCCTGCGCCGGTGAATGCGCGGCTGAAGGCAAAGCTGGCCGCGCGGGATTGAGCGGCCCGGCCGCGGGTATGTAGAGGTAGCCGGCGCACAGCCCATAGCGCCGGCTTCGCTCAAGCCCGACGGAGGTCGCCCACCGTGCCCGAGACATTCGTTCAATCCACCGACGACGTCGTCGCGTTTCTGAAGGATCAGCACAACCTGATCAAGGACATGTTCGACGACGTGATCCACGCCTCTGAGCCGAAAGCCCGGGAGAAGGCGTTCACCGATCTGCGCCAGCTGCTCGCCGTCCACGAGACGGCCGAGGAGATGGTGGTGCACCCCAGAGCGCGGCGGGAGATCGCGGCGGGTGACCAGGTCGTCGACGCCCGCCTCAAGGAGGAGCACGCGGCCAAGGAACAGCTGGTGGCGCTGGAGAATCTCGACATCGCGTCGGACGAGTTCATCACCGAGTTGACGAAGTTCCGCGACGCCGTGCTCGAGCACGCCGAGCACGAGGAAGCCGAGGAATTCACGAAGCTCAAGCGCGAGCTGGACGCCGACGAGCTCAAGAGTCTGGCCGGAGCGGTGCGTGCCGCCGAAGCCATCGCGCCGACCCGCCCTCACCCCGGGGTCGAGTCGGCGACGCTCAACTTCGCTGTCGGTCCGTTTGCCTCCATGCTCGACCGTGCCCGTGACGCCATCGGCGCTGCGCTGCGCTGACGTCTCGCATCCCAGTCGAGCCTGGCTGCGACAGGTGGGCGACACACCGGCGACGAAGCCCAGTCACAGGCGTAACACCAGGCACACTGGTCACTAACAACTAGGCCTGGAGGGTGTCGCCGTGTACCGAGTGTTCGAAGCTCTCGATGAATTGGGTGCGATCGTCGAAGAAGCCCGCGGCGTGCCGATGACGGCGGGCTGTGTGGTGCCCCGCGGAGATGTCCTTGAGCTCATCGACGACATCAAGGACGCGATCCCGGGTGAGCTCGACGACGCGCAGGATGTCCTCGACGCCCGCGACTCTCTGTTGAGGGAGGCCAAGGACCACGCCGACTCGACGGTGTCGACCGCCAATGCCGAGGCCGACTCGATGGTCAACCATGCCCGCGCCGAGGCCGACCGGCTGTTGGCGGACGCAAAAGCCCAGGCCGACCGCATGGTCGCCGAGGCGCGCCAGCACAGCGAACGCATGGTGGCCGAGGCCCGCGACGAGGCCGCCCGCATTGCCGCGACCGCCAAACGGGAGTACGAGGCCACCACCGGACGGGCCAAGTCGGAGGCGGACCGGCTCATCGAAAACGGCAACCTGACGTACGAGAAGGCAGTTCAGGAAGGCATCAAGGAACAGCAGCGCCTGGTCTCGCAGACCGAGGTGGTCGCGACGGCCACCGCCGAGGCCACCCGGATGATCGACTCCGCCCACGCCGAGGCCGACCGGTTGCGCGGGGAGTGCGACATCTACGTCGACAGCAAGCTGGCGGAGTTCGAGGACTTCCTCAACGGCACACTCAGGTCGGTCGGCCGCGGACGCCACCAGCTGCGCACCGCGGCGGGCACGCACGACTACGCGGCCAGGTAAGCAGCCGGAGGCCCACCGTACGATACGTGCATGGCGAGGTACGTTAACGCGGCGGCGCACCGGGGTTCACGGTCGCCGCTGGTGATCGATATCTCTCGGCTTGGCCGGCGTCCGGGCTCGATGATGACCGTCGAGGAAACGGTTCCCAGTCCCGTACGCATGGGCGTGGAGCTCATCGCCGTGGCCGAGGGCGCTCCGCTGGAGCTCAACCTTCGCCTGGAATCGGTTTCCGAAGGTGTGCTGGTGACCGGAACGGTGTGGGCTCCCACCACCGGTGAGTGC
This sequence comes from Mycolicibacterium austroafricanum, assembly GCF_000612725.1. Lineage (GTDB taxonomy): Bacteria > Actinomycetota > Actinomycetes > Mycobacteriales > Mycobacteriaceae > Mycobacterium > Mycobacterium austroafricanum. The sequence goes on along the minus strand of NZ_HG964455.1, from coordinate 122,832 downwards.
GCGCGCTGCCTGACGCCGATCACCGGTGAGGTCGAGATCGACCTCACCGAGCTGTTCGCCTACCCCGACAGCACCACCGAAGAGACCACCGAGGCCGACGAGATCCCGCGAGTGAGTCGTGACAGAGGCGGCGAAGGCGTCGACCTCGAGCAGTCGATCGTCGACGCCGTCGGGCTGGTCCTTCCGTTCTCGCCCGTCTGCGGCCCCGACTGCCAGGGACTGTGCCCAGAGTGTGGCGTCCGGCTGGCCGATGCCGAGCCCGGCCACCACCACGAACAGATCGACCCGCGGTGGGCCAAGCTGGCGCAGCTTCGAGAGCAGAGTGCGGGAGACGACTCGTGACGGTCGATCGCGCGCTTCTTCTGGAGGCGCTCGGTGTCGATCTGCCCGGTGAGCTGCTCACCATCGCCCTCACCCACCGCAGCTACTCCTACGAGAACGGGGGCGTGCCGACCAACGAGCGCCTCGAGTTCCTCGGCGACTCGGTGCTCGGACTGACGATCACCGAAGAGCTCTACCACCGTCACCCCGACCGCTCCGAAGGTGATCTGGCCAAGCTGCGGGCCAGCATCGTCAACACCCAGGCGCTGGCCGACGTGGGCCGCAATCTCACCGAGCACGGTCTCGGCGCCTATCTGTTGCTCGGCAAGGGCGAGGAGAACTCCGGTGGCGCCGACAAGTCGAGCATCCTTGCCGATGGCGTCGAATCCCTTTTGGGCGCAATCTATCTGGAGTGCGGCGGAGAGGTCGCCCGGGAGGTCATCCTGCGGCTGTTCAGCAGTCTGCTGGACACCGCGCCGACACTGGGCGCTGGGTTGGACTGGAAGAGCAGCCTGCAGGAGCTGACCGCGTCGCGGGGCCTCGGAGCGCCGACCTATGTCGTCACGTCGACCGGGCCCGATCACGACAAGGAGTTCACGGCGGCGGTCATGGTCGGTGACAGCGAGTGCGGCAGGGGCGTCGGCCGGACCAAGAAAGAGGCCGAACTCAAGGCGGCCGCGGCGGCGTGGCACGCCCTCACAGGTGATCTGACGTCGGCGGACTGAGCCCCGATGCCTGAACTTCCCGAGGTCGAGGTCGTCCGGCGGGGTCTGGCCGAACACGTCACCGGCAGGACCGTCACGGCGGTCCGGGTACATCATCCGCGCGCTGTGCGCCGCCATGAGGCCGGGCCCGCCGACCTGACCGCCCGGCTGCTCGACACGACGATCACCGGGACGGGGCGGCGTGGGAAGTATCTGTGGCTGACGCTCGGGGACGGTGCCGATGAGCCGCTTGCGCGAAGAGAATCGAACTTCGCGCTCGTCGTGCATCTGGGCATGAGCGGGCAGATGCTGCTGGGCGACGTGCCGAACGCCAACCACCTGCGGATCGCGGCCCTGCTCGATGACGGCACCACGCTGAGCTTCGTCGACCAACGCACCTTCGGGGGCTGGATGCTTGCCGATCTGGTCACGGTCGACGGCAGCGATGTGCCCGCCCCGGTCGCGCACATCGCGCGCGATCCGCTGGATCCGCTGTTCGACCGCGACGCCGTGGTGAAGGTGTTGCGGCGCAAACACTCCGAGATCAAACGACAGCTGCTCGATCAGACCGTCGTCTCGGGCATCGGCAACATCTACGCCGACGAGTCACTGTGGCGGGCGAAGATCAACGGCGCCCGGCTGGCCTCGGGCGTGTCGCGGGCCAAACTCGCCGAGCTGCTCGGCGCGGCCGCCGACGTGATGACCGATGCGCTGGCCCAGGGCGGCACGTCCTTCGACTCGCTCTATGTCAACGTCAACGGTGAATCCGGCTACTTCGACCGGTCGCTGGACGCGTACGGTCGCGAGGGTGAGCCCTGTCGACGCTGCGGCGCGATCATGCGGCGCGACAAGTTCATGAACCGCTCGTCGTTCTACTGCCCGCGCTGCCAACCCCGCCCACGCGTGTAGTGCCGCGGGGAGGTTGTAGAAATAGGGCGTGACCGAACTGTGGGTGGAGCGCACCGGTGTGCGTCGTTATACGGGGCGCAGCACACGCGGCGCCGAGGTGCTGGTGGGCTCCGAGGACGTCGAGGGCGTCTTCACGCCGGGCGAGCTGATGAAGATCGCGCTGGCGGCCTGTAGCGGCATGTCCAGCGACCAGCCCCTGCGCCGGCGCCTCGGTGACGACTATCAGGCGACCATCAGGGTGTCGGGACCCGCCGACCGTGAGCAGGAGCGCTATCCGTTGCTCGAGGAGGTGCTCGAGATCGATCTGTCCGGGCTCTCCGACGAGGACAGGGACCGGGTGCTGACCGTGGTCGAGCGCGCCATCGACCAGGTGTGCACGGTGGGGCGGACGTTAAAAAGCGGGACTGAAGTGACGCTCGGGGTTACTGAGGTGAAAAATGTTGGGGGAAAGTGACGTTCGACTGACCGCCTGGGTGCACGGTCGCGTGCAGGGCGTGGGTTTCCGCTGGTGGACGCGGTCGCGGGCGCTCGAACTCGGGCTCACCGGCTACGCCGCCAACAAGCCCGACGGGCGGGTGCAGGTGGTCGCCCAGGGCTCGCGCGCGGCCTGCGAACGGCTGCTCGACCTGCTCACCGGCGGCAACACCCCCGGTCACGTCGACAAGGTCATCTCCGACTGGGGCGAACCTGCCGACGCGATCGCGGGCTTCACCGAGCGCTGACGTTCTCGGCGGTAGGGTAACGCGTCATGCATCTGAAGAGTCTGACGCTGAAGGGCTTCAAGTCCTTCGCCTCGCCGACGACTCTGCGCTTCGAGCCGGGCATCACCTGCGTCGTCGGACCGAACGGCTCGGGGAAATCCAACGTCGTCGACGCGCTGACCTGGGTGATGGGCGAACAGGGCGCCAAGACGCTGCGCGGCGGCAAGATGGAGGACGTCATCTTCGCCGGGACGTCGTCGCGCGCGCCGCTGGGCCGCGCCGAGGTGACGTTGACGATCGACAACTCCGACAACGCGCTGCCGATCGAGTACTCCGAGGTGTCGATCACCCGCCGGATGTTCCGTGACGGCGCTGGAGAGTACGAAATCAACGGCAGCAGTTGCCGTTTGATGGACGTACAGGAGTTGCTCAGTGACTCCGGCATCGGTCGTGAGATGCACGTCATCGTCGGGCAGGGCAAGCTCTCGGAGATCCTGGAATCCCGGCCCGAAGACCGCCGTGCGTTCATCGAGGAGGCCGCCGGGGTTCTCAAGCACCGCAAGCGCAAGGAAAAGGCGGTCCGCAAGCTCGACTCGATGTCGGCCAACCTTGCGCGGCTGACGGATCTGACCACCGAGCTGCGCCGACAGCTCAAACCGTTGGGCAGGCAGGCCGAGATGGCACGCCGCGCGCAGACGATCCAGGCCGATCTGCGCGACGCACGCCTGCGGCTTGCCGCCGACGACCTGGTGACCCGCAAAGCCGAGTTCGACGACACCAACCAGGCCGAGACCACGCTGCGCCGCGAACACGACGAGCTCACCGAGCGTATGGAGGCCAGGACGCTCGAGCTCGACGCCCACGAGAGCGCCGTGGCGGACCTCAGTGAGCGCGCCGACGCGGCCCAGCAGCGGTGGTTCCGGCTGTCGGCACTGGCCGAACGGGTGAGCGCGACCGTGCGCATCGCCAGCGAGCGTGCCCAACATCTCGACGCCGAACCGGACTTTTCCGCCGGTCCTGACCCCGACGAACTCGAAGCGCAGGCAGACGCGGTCGCCGAGCAGGAACAGCTGCTGCTCGACGAGCTGGCCGAATCGCAGGCCCGCCTGGAATCGGCAAGAGCCGAACTCGGCGAACGTGAACAGGCCGCGGCCGAGGCCGAACGTGCACACATGGCCGCTGCGCGGGCAGAGGCCGACCGCCGCGAGGGCCTGGCCCGGCTGTCCGGCCAGGTCGACACCATGCGCACCCGGGTGGACTCCGTCGACGAGACTGTCGCGCGGCTGACCGCGAGCATCGACGAGGCGGGTGCCCGCGCCCAGCAGACCCAGGCCGAGTTCGAGACCGTGCAGGGCCGCGTCGCCGAACTCGACTCCGGCGAGGTCGGACTCGACGAGCACCACGACCGCACCATTGCGGCACTGCGCCTGGCCGACGAGCGCGTCACCGAGCTACAGGCGGCCGAGCGCGCCGCCGAGCGTCGGGTCGCGTCCCTCCAGGCCCGTATCGATGCGCTGTCGGTCGGCCTCGACCGCAAAGACGGTGCGGCGTGGCTGAAGGAAAACCGCAGTGGTGCAGGGCTTTTCGATTCGCTGGCCAACCTGGTCAAGGTGCGGCCCGGCCATGAGGCGGCGATCGCGGCGGTGCTCGGAGCCGCAGCCGATGCGCTCGCCGCCGAGAACTCCGGGGCCGCCAGGGACGCGTTGGCGGCGCTGAAGGAGTCCGACGGCGGCCGTGCCGCCATCGTGCTCGGGGACTGGCCGGCGCGGACCCCGGCCACGGGTCAGCTGCCCGCGGGCGCGGCCTGGGCCGTGGATCTCGTCGATCCCGCTCCGCGGATTCAGGGTGCGGTCACCGCGATGCTCGGCGGCGTGGCGGTGGTCGGCGACCTCACCGCCGCGCTGGAACTCGTTGCCGCACAACCAGAGTTGCGGGCAGTGACCGCCGACGGCGACCTGGTAGGGGCAGGCTGGGTCAGCGGTGGCTCGGACCGCAAACCCAGCACGCTGGAGATCACCTCCGAGGTCGACAAGGCGCGCGCCGAACTGGTCGATGCCGAGCGGCAGACCGGCGAGCTGTCGGCGGCGCTGTCGGGCGCTCTGGCGGAGCAGGCCGCCAGGCAGGACGCCGCCGAACAGGCGCTGGCCGCGCTGAACGAGTCCGACGCGGCGATCTCGGCCATCTACGAGCAGCTGGGCCGGCTCGGCCAGGACGCGCGCGCAGCCGACGACGAGTGGCAGCGGCTGATCAAGCAGCGCGACGAGCTCGAGGCCGGCCGTAACCGCACCGTGGAGGAACTCGCGGAGCTGGAGTCGCGGCTGCACAACGCCCAGCAGGAGCCGATGTTCGACGTCGAGGTCGTCGACCGCACGGAGTTCACGGCCGCTGCCGAGGCGGCACGTTCAGCGGAGGTGGAGGCCCGCCTGGCGGTGCGCACCGCCGAGGAACGCGCCAATGCTGTTCGCGGACGGGCTGATTCGCTGCGCCGAGCGGCCGTCGCCGAACGCGAGGCGCGGGCCCGGGCGCAACGGGCCCGGGAGGCTCGCGTGCAGGCGGCTGCGGTGGCAGCCGCCGTCGCCGAGTCCGGCAGGCTGGTTGCGCAGAGGTTGGCCGACGCGGTGGCCGTCGCGTCGCGGATTCGCGACGAGGTGGCCGCCGAGCGCCATGTCCGCGCGGCGGCATTGACCAAGACCCGCGAAGAGGTCGCGGAGCTGACCGCCCGGATCGCCGCGCTGACCGACTCACTGCACCGCGACGAGGTCGCCAAAGCGCAAGCGGCACTTCGCATCGAGCAGCTGGAGCAGCAGGTGCTCGAGCAGTTCGGCATTGCGGTCGCCGATCTGATCGCCGAGTACGGACCCGACGTCCCGCTGCCGCCGTCCGAGCTGGAGATGGCCGAATACGAGCAGGCCAAGGAACGGGGGGAGCAGGTCACCGCGCCCGCGCCGATGCCCTACGACCGGCCCACCCAGGAACGCCGGGCCAAGCGTGCCGACAAGGAGCTGCGGGAGCTCGGGCGGGTGAATCCGCTCGCCCTGGAGGAGTTCGCGGCGCTGGAGGAGCGCTACAACTTCCTGTCCACCCAACTCGAGGACGTCAAGGCCGCCCGCAAGGATCTGCTCGACGTCATCGCCGACGTCGACTCCCGGATTCTGCAGGTGTTCACCGAGGCCTACATGGACGTGGAGCGGGAGTTCACCCAGGTCTTCTCCACCCTGTTCCCCGGCGGTGAGGGCCGGTTGCTGCTGACCGACCCCTCCGACATGTTGACCACCGGCATCGAGGTGGAGGCCCGTCCGCCGGGCAAGAAGATCAAGAGGCTGTCGTTGCTGTCCGGTGGCGAGAAGTCGCTGACGGCGGTGGCGATGCTGGTCGCCATCTTCCGGGCGCGGCCGTCACCGTTCTATGTGATGGACGAGGTGGAGGCGGCTCTCGACGACGTCAACCTGCGCCGCCTGATCAGCCTGTTCGAGCAGTTGCGGGAGCGCTCGCAGCTGATCGTGATCACCCACCAGAAGCCGACGATGGAGGTCGCCGACGCGCTCTACGGCGTGACGATGCGCGGCGACGGCATCACGACGGTGATCTCGCAACGGATGCGGGGGCAGGAGCTGGTCGCCAGCCCGTCCTGAGGCGGGGCTCAGGGGAGTTCGGTGACGCCCCGCCCGCGCAGTGCCGACAGGTTCGCCGCGCCGCACCCGTGCAGGCAGACGAGCAGCTCGTCGATGAAACGCTGCAGCCAATCGACCACGGCTTCAACGGATTCCACGGCGGGGGCGAGCAGGGGCCGGGCGACGGCGACCACCCGGGCGCCCATCGCCAGCGCCTTGGCGGCGTCCATCCCGGTGCGGATGCCGCCGGAGGCGACGAGCGGAACGTCGGGCAGCATCTGGCGCACCTCGGTGAGCGCCTGGGCGGTCGGGACGCCCCACTCGGCGAGCGCCGGGTAGCGCACGTCGCCGTAGCGGACGAACTGCTCGATGCGGGCCCAGGAGGTGCCGCCTGCGCCCGCGACGTCGATGGCAGCGATCGGGCAGCCCACCAGCTCGGCGGCGGCTGCCGCGCCGATGCCGTGGCCGACCTCCTTGAGCACGACGGGGTAGCCGATCGCGCCCGCGACGTCGCACAACCGTCCGATCGAGCCGGAGAAATCGGTGTCGCCGTCGTGCTGCATGGCTTCCTGGAGCGGATTGGTATGTACTGCAAGACCATTGGCGCCGACCCGGTCCAGAGCCGCTGCCAGTCCCGGCACCATGGACGACCGCAGCTGGGCCAGCCCGATGTTGCCGATCAGCAGGATGTCGGGGGCGACGCCGCGGACCTCGAAGCTCGCCGCCGCCGCCTCGTCGTCGATCATCACGCGTTGGGAACCCAGCATCATCCCGATGCCCAACTGCTGGGCCGCGGCCGCCAGGTTGCGGTTGATGATTCCCGACAGCGCCGCACCGCCGGTCATCGCACCGATCAGCACCGGAGCCCGCAGGTGCGACCCCAGGAACTCGGTGCTCAGGTCCACGCTGTGCAGATCGGTCTGGGTCAGCGCGTTGTAGGGCAGTCGAAAGCGCTCGAAACCGGTGGTCAGACTCTGGTAGTCGACGGCTTCGGTCAGGCACACGTCGATGTGGCGCCGTTTGCGGTGCTGCAGGGCGGACCCGGGGTCGGACGTCACCGGTCATGCCCCCTGAGACAATGGCACGGTGAGTGAAGGTCTCTGGATCGCCATCGCGGTCATCGCCGTTCTGCTGCTCGTCGCGCTCGTCGTGGGCCTGGTGCGGTACCGCCGTCGCCGGATCAGCTTGTCGGCTCCAGACACGGCTACTCCCGTCGATCGCTCAGGTGGCTATACCGCCACGTCAGGTATCACGTTCGCCCAGTCAACACCGGTGCAGGCCCCGCCGAGGGCGCCGGAGCGCATCGACACCACCGGGCTACCCGCTGTCGGCGATGATGCCACCATTCCGCGCGATGCACCTAAGCGTCCCATCGCCGACGTCAGGCTGCCGGAGCCGCCCGTGCTGCCGCCGGAGCCCGTGGTGGTGCCGGAGCCGGTCACCGAGGCACCCGAGCCCGCGGTTGCGGAGGTCGGCGAGGCACCCGAGCCCCCGGGCCCGCAGATCGAGGAGATCGCCCCCACCGAGGGCCGGTTGGACCGGCTACGCGGTCGCCTGTCGAAGTCTCAGAGCACGCTGGGCCGCAGCATGCTGGGCCTGCTGGGCGGCGGCGACCTCGACGAGGACTCCTGGGAGGAGATCGAGGACACCCTGCTGATCGCCGACCTCGGCCCCGTCGTCACCGAGTCGGTGGTCACCTCGCTGCGGGCCAAGATGGCCGCCAGCCAGGTGCGCACCGAGGCCGACGCCCGTGCGGTGCTTCGTGAGGTGCTGATCGCCGAGCTGCGGCCCGACTTGGACCGCTCGATCAAGGCGCTGCCGCACGCCGACAAACCATCGGTGCTCCTTGTGGTCGGCGTCAACGGCACCGGAAAGACGACCACCGTCGGCAAGCTGGCGCGAGTCCTGGTCGCCGACGGACGACGTGTCGTGCTCGGCGCCGCGGACACCTTCCGCGCCGCGGCGGCCGACCAGCTTCAGTCATGGGCGTCGCGCGTCGGCGCACAGGTGGTGCGCGGTCCCGAGGGCGCCGACCCGGCATCGGTGGCCTTCGACGCCGTCGACACGGGTATCGCCGCCGGCGCCGACGTCGTGGTCATCGACACGGCGGGCCGCCTGCACACCAAGACCGGTCTGATGGACGAACTGGGCAAGGTCAAACGCGTGGTGGGCAAGCGCGCCGCCGTCGACGAAGTCCTGCTGGTGCTTGACGCCACGATCGGCCAGAACAGTTTGCCGCAGGCCCGCGTCTTCGCCGAGGTCGTCGACATCACCGGGGTGGTGCTGACCAAACTCGACGGGACCGCCAAGGGCGGCATCGTGTTCCGCGTCCAACAGGAACTCGGGGTGCCGGTCAAGCTCGTCGGCCTCGGCGAAGGGCCCGACGATCTGGCTCCGTTCGAGCCCGCGGCGTTCGTCGACGCGCTGCTCGGGTAGCGCCGCACCGGAGCGGATTCTGCGGAGCGCCCGAACCGGAGGCGAGACGTGCGCGGTGGTGCATTCTGTGCCGATCAGCCTTGGTGAAACACGAGCGTAACGACATCGGCGCGTCCGTTCACCTCAGCGAAACACAACAGAATCACAGGTGAAACGCTTGCAAAAGAGTCTCTTCGGGAGGCCGATCATGATCGGCCGTCATCCCAAGGAGGTTCACACAAAGTGGTATTAGCCTTGCCAGACGATGCGTTCCTGCCGTTCGGGCCCGAGGGCCTGAGCGCCGGAGACACGGCGTGGGTGCTCACGTCCGCTGCGCTGGTGTTGTTCATGACACCGGGCCTGGCGTTCTTCTACGGGGGTCTGTCCCGTCAGAAGTCCGTCCTCAACATGATGATGATGTCCTTCGGTTCGATCGGTGTCGTCAGCGTCATCTATGTGCTGTGGGGTTACTCGATGTCGTTCGCCTCGGCGCACACCGGTGAGAGCGACTTCTTCGGCGTCTTCGACAACCCGTTCGCACTGTTCGGGGTCAGCCAGCTCACCGAGGTCCGCGAGATCGACGGTGTGAGCACGTATGTCCTCGGTGGATTCGGCACGGTCCCCGCCATAGTCTGGGTGGCCTTCCAGCTCACCTTCGCGGTGATCACCGTGGCACTGATCAGCGGTGCGGTCGCCGAGCGGATGAAGTTCGGCACCTGGCTGCTCTTCGGCGGCATCTGGGTCACGCTGGTGTACTTCCCGCTGTCGCACATGGTCTGGGGTGGCGGCCTGCTGTCGAACGCGGATTCGGGGATCGCGGCCAAGCTCTTCGGGCTCAACGAAGACGGCACCGCGAGCGTCGCGCCGATCGACTTCGCCGGTGGCACAGTCGTTCACATCAACGCCGGAATGGCCGCCCTGGTGCTGGCGATCCTGCTCGGCAAGCGCACCGGATTCGGCAAGACCCCGTACCGTCCGCACAACATCCCGTTCGTCATGCTCGGCGCGGCGATCCTGTGGTTCGGCTGGTTCGGCTTCAACGTGGGCTCCGAGGGCGCTGCCGACATGCTCGCCGGCTCGGTGTGGGTGAACACCACCGCCGCCACCGCCGCCGCCATGCTGGCCTGGTTGGTCGTGGAGCGCATCCGTGACGGTCACGCGACGAGCGTGGGCGCCGCGTCGGGCATCGTGGCGGGCCTGGTCGCGATCACGCCTGCCTGCGGTGCGCTCAGCGCCATCGGCTCGCTGATCCTCGGTGCGGTCGCCGGTGTGCTGTCGGCGCTCGCGATCTCGCTGAAGTACAAGTTCGGCTACGACGATTCGCTCGACGTCGTCGGTGTGCACCTTGTCGCCGGACTGTGGGGCACCGTCGGTATCGGCTTCCTGGCCACCGAAACCGGCCTGTTCTACGGTGGCGGCGTGCAGCAACTCGTGGTGCAGGCTGTGATCGCGCTCGTTGCCGTAGTCTTCACCGCAATCATGACCGCCATCATCGCGTTCATCGTCAAGCCATTGGGCTGGCGGGTGTCCAAGGAGGATGAGGACACTGGTATCGATGAAACCGAACATGCCGAAACGGCTTACGAGCTCGCCTGACCGGCGACAATTTCATCGGAAGGGATCAACTACATGAAGCTGATAACCGCGATCGTCAAGCCGTTCACGCTGGAAGATGTCAAGACCGGTCTTGAGCAGACGGGAATCCTCGGCATGACCGTCAGCGAGGTTCAGGGTTACGGTCGGCAGAAGGGACACACCGAGGTCTACCGCGGCGCGGAGTACTCGGTGGACTTCGTCCCGAAGGTGCGCGTGGAGGTCGTCGTCGACGACGCCGCCGTCGACAAGGTGGTGGACGTGATCGTCCAGGCTGCCCGCACCGGGAAGATCGGCGACGGCAAGGTCTGGGTCAGCCCGGTCGAGACCGTGGTCCGGGTGCGCACCGGCGAGCGTGGGGCCGACGCCCTTTGATCCATATCGTGGAATGAGAGGTCGTCTCCCGGCAGTTGCGCCGTGTGAGTACTGGATCGTCAAGTGCCGGGAGGACAACTCATGAAAGAGCAGAAATCACAACCCGCCGCCGGCGCTCCCCGTTGGGAGCGTCCGGCGGCGGGCTCTTTGCGCCCGGCAACGGATCTCGTGGCGGCGGCGGACCAGTTGCTCTCCGGGAGCCGTCAACTCGACGCGGCGGCGCTGCGCGACGCGCTGCTCGATCTCTACGACTTCTGGCTCACCACAAAGGCGTCCGAGATCGGCATCACCGCCACCAGCGGCTTCGCGATCGTGGCCACCGGAGGCCTGGGGCGGGGCGAACTGCTGCCGTATTCGGACCTGGATCTGATGCTGCTGCACGACAACATGCCCCCCGAGATCGTCAGCGAGGTGGCGGAGCTGTTGTGGTATCCGTTGTGGGATGCCAACATCCGTCTCGATCACAGCGTAAGGACGGTCCCCGAGGCGCTGCGTGTCGCGGGCACGGACATTTCGGCCGGGCTGGCCATGCTGGAGGCGCGGCACATCGCCGGTGACGGCGACCTGTCGTCGTTGTTGATCGGTGGAGCGCGTCGGCAGTGGCGCACCGGGATCGCGTCGCGATTCGACGAACTCGTCGAGCACACCAGGGCCAGGTGGCAACGCAGCGGCGAGATCGCACACCGCGCCGAGCCGGACCTCAAGTGCGGCAGGGGCGGTCTGCGAGACGTTCAGCTGCTCAACGCGCTGGCCATCGCCCAGCTTGCCGACGTCTACCCCAGTCGATCGCTGGCTTCGCCTACCGAAACCCTTGGGGAAGCCCACCTTTCACTGCTGAATGTCCGAACCGAGCTGCACCGGGTGGCCGGCCGCGGCCGTGAACTCCTGCTGGCCCAGCACGCCGACGAGATCGGCGCCGCACTTCACATCGGCGACCGGTTCGACCTCGCGCGCATGCTGTCCGACGCCGCCCGCACCGTGAGCTACTACGTCGACGCCGGGATCCGCACCGCGGCCAACGCACTGCCAAGACGCGGGCTGGCCGTACTGCGCCGCCCGGTGCGACGTCCGCTCGACGAAGGGGTCATCGAGTTCAACGGCGAGGTGATCCTGGCCCGCGACGCCCGCCCGGAACGCGATCCCGGGCTGATCCTGCGGGTGGCTGCCGCATCGGCCACCACCGGTCTGCCGATGGCCGCCTCGACGCTGAGCCGGCTGGTGGAGGCCGCCCCCGAGCTTCGCACGCCGTGGCCGGGCCAGGCCCTCAAGGATCTCCTGGTGATGCTGGCCGCCGGCCCGTCGGCAGTGGCCACCATCGAGGCCCTCGACCGCACCGGGCTGTGGGGTCGGCTGTTCCCCGAATGGGGTGCGGTCCGCGACCTGCCGCCACGCGACGTCGTCCACATCTGGACAGTGGACCGCCATCTCGTCGAGACCGTCTCCCGCGCAAGCGCTTTCACCACCCGCGTGTCGCGTCCCGATCTTCTGATACTCGGCGCCCTTGTGCACGACATCGGCAAGGGCAGAGGCGGGGACCACAGCGTCATCGGCGCCGAACTGGCCGATCAGATCGGCAGCCGGCTCGGGTTGTGGCCCTGCGACATCCGCGTGCTGAGCACGCTGGTGCGCCATCACCTGCTGCTGCCGCACACGGCCACCCGCCGCGATCTCCAGGATCCCGCGACGATCGCCGCGGTGGTGGACGCCCTCGACGGTGACCTCGTCGTCCTCGAGCTGCTCCACGTCCTGGCCGAGGCCGATTCACTGGCCACCGGCCCCGGCGTGTGGGGGGACTGGAAGGCGTCACTGATCGGCGAGCTGGTCCGGCGCTGCCGGCTGGTGATGGCCGGGGAGCCGCTGCCTCACCCCGACCCCGTCGACCCGCGGTTCGTCGCGCTGGCCGGTGATGGCGGGGTGCACGTCGAGCTGACACCGGCGGAGCACTCGCACATCTACAACGTGACGATGATCGCGCCGGACAGTCGGGGTCTGCTGTCCAAGACCGCCGGCGTGCTCGCCCTCAACTCGCTTCGGGTGCACTCGGCCTCGGTGAACGGTCACGAGGGGGCGGCCATCAACACCTTCGTTGTCTCTCCGCATTTCGGTTCCCCGCCCGCGGCCGAGCTGCTGCGCCAGCAGCTGATCCTGGCCATCGACGGGGAACTCGACGTGATGGGCGCGCTGGAGAAGAAGGAGGCGGAGAGCACAGCCACCGGCCGCGCGGGCGAGATCCGCGCCGCGGTCCCGATCAACCCGCCCACGGCGCCGCCCCGGGTGTTGTGGCACGAGGGCGCGGGCGCCGGCCAGGTGGTCGCCGAGATCCGGGCCACCGACCGCGCCGGTCTGCTCGCGGTGCTCACCCGCGTTCTCGAACGCGCCGGGGTGGACATCGCGTGGGCAAAGGTCACCACGCTGGGATCGTCGGTGGTCGACGCGTTCGGGATCGTGCTGCCCGCAGACGGCGCGGCGGCCCGGCAGAACCTCGAACGCGAGCTGTTCGCCGTGCTTCCCGCGCCGCCGGCCAAGCCGGCCGAGGTGGAGGCCAGTTGATGACCAGCGGCGGCCCGAACCCGCCGCGATCCCCGCGATAGGCTTGGCGTCGTGTTTGAATCCCTGTCCGACCGGTTGACCGGAGCGCTCTCGGGCCTGCGGGGCAAGGGTCGGCTCACTGACGCCGACATCGACGCCACCGCGCGCGAGATCCGACTGGCCCTGCTCGAGGCCGACGTTTCGCTTCCCGTGGTGCGCGCGTTCATCTCCCGCATCAAAGAGCGCGCCAAGGGCGCCGAGGTGTCGGCGGCGCTGAATCCCGCGCAGCAGGTCGTCAAGATCGTCAACGAGGAACTCATCGGGATTCTCGGCGGCGAGACGCGTCAGCTGGCGTTCGCCAGGAACCCACCGACGGTCATCATGCTGGCCGGTCTGCAGGGTTCCGGTAAGACGACCCTGGCCGGCAAGCTCGCGAGATGGCTCAAGGGACAAGGCCATACGCCCCTGCTGGTGGCGTGCGACCTGCAGCGTCCCGGCGCGGTCAACCAGCTGCAGATCGTCGGTGAGCGGGCAGGCGTCAGCGTGTTCGCGCCGCACCCGGGCGTCTCCCCGGACGGCGCGACGATCGAGCAGATGACGTCGGGCGATCCGGTGTCGGTGGCCGCCGCGGGCCTGGCCGAGGCCAAAGCCAAGCACTACGACGTGGTGATCGTCGACACCGCGGGCCGACTCGGCATCGACGCCGAGCTGATGGCGCAGGCCGCCGCCATCCGCGACGCCGTCAACCCCGACGAGACGCTGTTCGTCCTCGACGCGATGATCGGCCAGGACGCCGTCACCACCGCCGATGCGTTCCGCGAAGGTGTGGGGTTCACCGGTGTCGTGTTGACCAAGCTCGACGGCGACGCCCGCGGCGGTGCCGCGCTGTCGGTGCGTGAGGTCACCGGTGTGCCGATCCTGTTCGCGTCGGCGGGCGAGAAGCTCGAAGACTTCGACGTCTTCCATCCCGACCGGATGGCCAGCCGGATCCTCGGCATGGGCGATGTGCTCACCCTCATCGAGCAGGCCGAGCAGCATTTCGACGCCGCGCAGGCCGAGGCCACCGCGGCCAAGATCGGCAGTGGCGAGCTCACCCTCGAGGACTTCCTGGAACAAATGCTGGCGATCCGCAAGATGGGTCCGATCGGCAACCTGCTCGGCATGCTGCCCGGTGCAGGCCAGATGAAGGATGCGCTGGCCGCCGTCGACGACAAGCAGCTCGACCGGGTGCAGGCGATCATCCGCGGTATGACGCCGCAGGAGCGTGAGGATCCCAAGATCATCAACGCCTCCCGGCGGCTGCGCATCGCCAACGGCTCCGGTGTCACGGTGTCCGAGGTCAACCAGCTCGTCGACCGGTTCTTCGAGGCCCGCAAGATGATGTCGCAGATGGCCGGGCAGATGGGCATGCCGTTCGGCCGGAAGAACACCCGCAAGGCGGCCAAGGGCAAGAACAAGCAGGCGGGCAAGAAAGGCCGCAAGGGCCCGACGCCGCCGAAGAACCGCAATCCGCTCGGTGCGGGCATGCCGGGGATGCCTGCCGGCTTCCCTGACCTGTCGAACATGCCCAAGGGGCTCGACGAGCTGCCGCCGGGGCTGGCCGATATCGACTTGTCGAAGCTGAAGTTCCCCAAGAATTGACGGCGGACCGCACGCCTCTGCACATCCGGGGCCGCAGCCTGCCCGACGGTGAACCCGTCGAGTGGTGGATTGTCCACGGCCGGTTGAGCGCCGAACCCGTGGCCGGTGCCGAGACCGTCTTTGACGGCGGTTGGATCCTGCCGGGCCTGGTCGACGCCCACTGCCACGTGGGGCTGGGGCCGCACGGCGCGATCGGCATGGACGAGGCGGTCGCGCAGGCCGAGACCGAACGCGGGGTCGGCGCACTGCTGCTGCGTGACGCCGGGTCGCCGACCGATACCCGCAGTTTCGACGACCGCCCGGAGTTGCCGCGCATCATCCGGGCGGGTCGGCACCTGGCGCGCGCGAGGCGGTACTCGCGTGGCTTCGCGGTCGAACTCGAGGACGAGTGGCAGCTGCCGGACGCGATCGCGCAGCAGGCGCGGTGGGGTGACGGCTGGGTCAAGCTGGTGGGGGACTGGATCGACCGCGACACCGGCGATCTGGCGCCGTTGTGGTCCGACGACGTGCTGGAGGCGGCGATCGACGCCGCGCACGCCAACGGCGCCCGCGTCACCGCGCACGTGTTCAGCGAGGACGCGCTGCCGGGCCTGATCAAGGCCGGCATCGACTGCATCGAGCACGGCACCGGGCTGACCGAGGACACCATCGACCTGATGGTCCAGCACGGCACCGCGCTGGTGCCCACCCTGATCAACATCGAGAACTTCCCCGACATCGCCGCGTCTGCGGACAAGTACCCGGCGTATCAGAGGCACATGCGCGCGCTCTACGAAACGTGTTCGGCCCGGGTCGGTGCCGCACGCGAGGCGGGTGTGCCGATCTTCGCGGGTTCCGATGCCGGCAGCGCGGTGGCGCACGGCCGCATCGCCGAGGAAGTCGATGCGCTCAAGGGCATCGGCATGACGCCGACCGAGGCGCTCGGTGCCGCGTGCTGGGACGCCCGGGAGTGGTTGCGCCGTCCCGGCCTCGCACACGGAGCCTCGGCCGATCTGGTGTGCTTCGCCGACGACCCGCGCACCGGCGCCGGGGTGCTGGCCCACCCGACGCTGGTGATGCTGCGCGGGGTGGTCTACTGATGTCCACCCGTCGCATCGTCGATCTCAGCCACCGGATCCGCGCCGGGCTCATCACCTACCCCGGGCTGCCCGCGCCAGTCATCACGCCGCACCTGACACGTCAAGCCTCCCGCGAGAAGTACGCTCCTGGAACTGAATTCGCGATGGACGTGATCACGATGATCGGGAACACCGGGACGTACCTGGATTCGCCGTTCCACCGGTACTCCGACGGGGCCGACCTGGCGGGGCTGGATCTCTCGACGCTGGTGGGGTTGCCCGCCGAGGTGTTCCATCTCGACGGGCTCGCAGACCGGGCGATCACGGTCGGACACCTGGCCGGTCGCGAGGTCCGCGGCGCGGCGGTCCTGCTTCACACGGGGTGGGACCGGTATTTCGGAGGCGACACCTACGGCACAGGTGCGCCGTTCCTGACCGCCGATGCGGCCCAGCACCTCATCGACGCGGGCGCTGTGCTGGTGGGAATCGACTCGGTCAACATCGACGACACCGAGTCGGGCGGACATCGTCCCGCGCATTCGCTACTGCTGGGCGCCGGAGTGCACATCGTCGAGCACCTCACCAACCTGGCGTCCTTGCCTGCGCGGGGTGCGCGATTCACCGCCGCGCCGCCGGCGGTGGAAGGCTTCGGAACGTTCCCCGTCCGCGCTTTCGCCGAGGTCGAGGACTCCTAGGGCTGGCTGAAGCCGTAGTCCAGCAGGCGGATCGCCTGACCGTAGAGGTCTCCGGTGCCGTACATCTGCACGACGACCAGGCGGCGGTTGCCGCGTTGCGCCGCCCCGACGTAGGTCTTGCGGGCCAGGTTGGTGAAGCCGGTCTTGCCGGCGAGATCGCCGGGATAGCGGCTGAGCAACTCATTCTGGTTGTGCAGCGTCTTGCCGGGAAACGGCGCGGACGGGGACCGCATGATCTGGGCGATCAGCGGATACTTCAGCGCCGCGCGCATGATGACCGCCAGATCGTGCGGCGTGGTCACCGATTCCCAGCCGGGTCCGTCGAGTCCCGACGGCGACGACGCCCTGGTGCTGCGGGCGCCGACTAGGGCCGCCTTGCGGTTCATCGCCGCGACGGCCACCCGCTGGCCGCCGAGCATGTCGGCGAGCATGTTGGCCGCGTCGTTGCCCGACACCATCAGGATCGCCGCGACCAGCTGGGCGGTGGTGTACGCCTGGCCGGGTTGCAGTCCGACACAGGAACATTCGACACGGGTGTGCGACTCGTTGGCTCGTGCGAAGTTGTCCGGCCGCAGGTGGTCGAGCACCGTCATCGCCAAAAGCACCTTGATCGTGCTGGCCGGGGCGTAGGTGCCGTACGGGTTCTTGCTGGCGAGCACGCGCCCGGTGTCGAGGTCGGCGACCAGCCAGGCCTCCGCCGGTCCGTCCGGAAGCGGTTGCGCGGCAGCGGGTTCGGCGGCGGGCTGCGCCGACGTCGGCGGGGCGATCGACATCGAGGCGGCGGGCAGCACCGCGCTGAGGGCGAGCGCCAGCCCCGCGAGTCGTCTTCGCACGGTTCGCGACGCTAGTCCCGGCAGGACTCGTCCAGCGCGCGATCAGGTCTCCATCGGGTATCGGAGTCCGACCGGTCCTTCGCTCAGAGCCGGCTCACGCCGGAGTTCGGGCCCAGCGCGAAACCCCAGTCGAGCAGCGCGGCGGCCTGGTCCCAGTACGTCGGCCCGCCCTCTTTCACCAGCCCGTACATCAGCGCGACGACCAGGTGTCTGCCGTTGCGCGCGGCGCCGCCGACGAAGGTCTTGCGGGCCAGGTCGGTGTATCCGGTCTTGCCGCCGAACGTTCCCGGATAGCGGTGCAGAAGTTCGTCCTGGTTGACCAGCACGACGTCGCCGGTCTTGGCCGGGAAGACCGCGGTGGGTTGGGCGACGATCTGCGCGAACACCGGGTCGGCCATCGCGGCGCGGAAAATGACCGCCAGGTCGCGCGGTGTGGACCAGATGTCGATGCCGGGCCCGTCGATGCCCGACGGCGAACCGGCGTTGGTGCCGTACGCGCCCAGCGTGGCGGCCTTCGCGTTCATCTTCATCACGGCGACGTCGCGCCCGCCGAGCATGGTGGCCAGCGTGTTGGCGGCGTCGTTGCCCGACACGAGCAGCAGTGCCTCGAGCAGTTGGCGGGTCGTGTAGGTCCGACCCGGTGCCACACCCGCGCAGTTGCACTCGACCTTGGTGTCAACCTCGTTGGCCACGATGGTCGCGTCGAGCGGCAGTTCGTCGAGAACGACCATCGCCAGCAGCACCTTGATGGTGCTGGCCGGCGCGAAGTGGCCGTGCTCGTCGCGCGCGGCCAGCACCGCGCCGGTGTCCATGTCGGCCACGATCCACGCCTGGGCGGGACCGTCGGGGATCGGCATCGAACCTGCGGGCTGCACGATCCCGGTGGCGGGCACGGCGGCCGCGTGGGGAACAGAGACCGAACCGACCAGGCACAGCACGGCGCCAAGGCACGCGAGAAGCCTCGTCATGGCAGGTGAGCCTAAACCGCGCCGCGGTCGTGTTCAATCGAGCCATGTTGAGCCTCGCCGAGATCTCCGACCGGCTGGAGATCCAGCAATTGCTGATCGACTACTCCAGCGCGATCGACGGAAGGCGATTCGACGACCTCGATGCGGTGTTCACCCCCGACGCCTACATCGACTACCGCGTCAGCGGTGGCGTGGACGGCCGCTTTCCGGAGGTGAAGGCGTGGCTGAAGGAGGTGCTGCCGAACTTCCCCGCCTACTACCACCTGGTCGGCAACGTCGACATCCGCATCAGCGGGGACACCGCGACCTCACGGGCCATCTGCTTCAACCCGATGGTTATGGGCGGGGAGCACAACCAGGTCTATTTCGTCGGCATCTGGTACGTCGACGAGTTCGTCCGCACCGCGCAGGG
Source organism: Mycolicibacterium austroafricanum (assembly GCF_000612725.1). Classification (GTDB taxonomy): domain Bacteria; phylum Actinomycetota; class Actinomycetes; order Mycobacteriales; family Mycobacteriaceae; genus Mycobacterium; species Mycobacterium austroafricanum. Next base: position 104,067 of record NZ_HG964455.1, on the reverse strand, counting down.
CTGGCGGATGAGCCGGCGGGTCGAGGAGAAGTGCTTCGACAAGCTGGTGTGAGCTGTTCACCGCACCAGTCGACGACCCAGCCTGCCGACCACCCGTTTGATGCGGTCCGACACGTACACCGAGACCGCGATGTTGAACACGTCCTCCCGCAGCCGGGTCAGCGTGGACGCGGTGATAAGCCAGTAGCCGTCGACCTTCGCGTAGGACTCCGTGTAATGGCCGTAGCCGCGCAGGTTGACCCCGGGCGCCAGGCGCACGACGTCCTCCAGCGCCCACACCGCCGTGGCGGTCGTCGGAGAGGTCAACTCGATCTCGGGCGCATGCACCTGGTGCACGGTCGCGCGGTCACCGAGGCTCCTTCGGGTGAACGCGACGAATTCGTCGGCCCCGTCGATCACCTTGCCGCCGGCCCCTGCGGTGTCACTGTGGAAGTCGTCGGCGAACAGCGACCGCCACGAATCCCAGTCCTTGATGTCGAGGAACCGGCAGTAGCGTGCCTTCAGCTGCTTGATCGCCTCGATCTCCACCAGTGCCGCGGCGTCGTCCACACCTAGAAGGTGACACTTCGGGCTCGACTTGTAAAGGTCACTGGGCGAGCTGCGACTCCGGATTTCCGGCGGTGGCCGCCGGTCTGGCACAATGGGCGGCTGTCCGCGTACGGCTTCCTCGATCGGATGTGCCGTGCCGTGGTCACACGCGTAAGGCAAAACCGGATCCCGGCATCCCGCCGGAGATCGCTCGAATTGCAAACGTGGCAATCACAGGAGAAATCGCTCAACCATGGCTGTCAAGATCAAGCTCGCCCGCTTCGGCAAGATCCGCAATCCCCAGTACCGCATCGCCGTCGCCGATGCGCGCAACCGCCGCGACGGTCGCGCCATCGAGGTCATCGGCCGGTACCACCCGAAGGAAGAGCCGAGCGTCATCGAGATCGACTCGGAGCGCGCACAGTACTGGCTGGGCGTCGGCGCCCAGCCGACCGAGCCCGTGCTGCAGCTGCTGAAGATCACCGGTGACTGGCAGAAGTTCAAGGGCCTGCCCGGCGCCGAGGGCACGCTGAAGGTCAAGGAACCCAAGCCGTCCAAGCTGGACCTGTTCAACGCCGCGCTGGCCGAGGCCGAGGGCGGGCCGTCCACCGAGGCCACCACGCCGAAGAAGAAGAAGGCCCCGGCCAAGAAGGACGCGCCTGCCGAAGCAGCTGAGGCGCCCGCCGAGGCTGAGGCCGTCGCCGAGTCCGACGCCCCCGCTGCAGAATGAGCTCCGTCGTCGTCGACGCCGTTGAGCACCTGGTCCGCGGAATCGTCGACAATCCCGACGACGTCCGGGTGGACATGGTGACCAATCGCCGCGGCCGCACCGTCGAGGTCCACGTCCACCCCGAGGACCTCGGAAAGGTCATCGGGCGCGGCGGTCGCACCGCGACCGCGCTGCGCACCCTGGTGGCGGGCATCGGCGGTCGCGGAATCCGCGTCGACGTGGTGGACACCGACCAGTAGCGCCCATCCCTATGGACCTGGTTGTCGGGCGCGTCGTCAAGGCGCACGGCGTCACGGGCGAACTCGCCGTCGACGTCCGCACCGACGATCCGGAGGGCCGTTTCGTGGCCGGCGCTGTGCTGCGCGGCCGTCCCTCGCGGGGCGGCGCCGAGCGCGAGTTCGTCATCGAATCGGTGAGGGCCCACGGCGATCGGATGCTGGTGCGGCTGCAAGGCGTCGGGGACCGCGATGCCGCCGACGCACTGCGCGGCACGCTCTTCCTCGTCGATTCCGCCGAGCTTCCCCCGATCGAAGATCCCGACGAGTTCTACGACCATCAACTCGAGGGGATGGCGGTCAGCACCACCGGCGGGCAGCCCGTCGGTACGGTGGCCGAGGTGCTGCACACTGCCGCAGGCGAACTGCTGGCTGTGCGTGACCCCGACGGTGCCGAGGTGCTGGTGCCGTTCGTGTCGGCGATCGTGGTGTCGGTGTCGTTGGCGGACAACGCGATCGAGATCGATCCGCCCGAGGGTCTGCTCGATCTGTGAGGATGCGGAGCCGTGCGTATTGACGTGGTGACCATCTTTCCCGCGTTCCTGGATGCGTTGCGACAGGCGTTGCCGGGCAAGGCGATCGAGGCTGGGATCGTGGCGCTTGCGGTGCACGATCTGCGTGACTGGACCCATGATGTGCACCGCTCGGTGGACGATTCGCCGTACGGCGGGGGACCGGGAATGGTGATGAAGGCGCCGATCTGGGGCGCCGCGCTCGACGAGATCTGCTCGCCGGAAACCCTTCTGGTGGTCCCGTCGCCGGCGGGTCGGCTGTTCACCCAGGCCACCGCGCAGCGTTGGTCCGGCGAAGAGCACCTGGTCTTCGCCTGCGGCCGCTACGAGGGCATCGACCAGCGGGTGATCGACGACGCCGCGAGGCGGATGCGGGTCGAGGAGGTGTCGATCGGTGACTACGTGCTGCCCGGCGGCGAATCCGCCGCGGTGGTGATGATCGAGGCCGTCGTCCGGCTGCTGCCCGACGTGCTCGGCAATCCCGCCTCGCACCAGGACGATTCACACTCCGAGCTGGTCGGTGGGCTGCTTGAGGGGCCCAGCTACACGCGGCCCGCGAGTTGGCGCGGACTCGACGTCCCCGACGTGCTGCTCTCCGGTGACCACGCACGCATCGCCGCGTGGCGGCGCGAGCAGGGGCTGCAACGGACCCGGGAGCGACGTCCCGACCTGTTGGATTAGATCCTGCCGCCGGGGAACATCGTCTTGACGGCGTCGGTGATCGTGCGGCGCGCGGCGTCATCGCCGGCCGGCTGCATCGACCCGATCACCATCACGTAGCGGCGGCTCAGACCGACCACACCGGTCGACAGATGCATCCAGTCGGCGCCGACGCAGCACATCCAGCCCTGCTTGACCGCGACCGGTTCGGCGTACAACCCCTCCGGGATGCCGAACCGCTGCGGATAGACGCCGCCGGGCACCATCCCGTCGGGTGCCGTCGGCGTCGACGCGGCGAGGTTCGACAGGATGATGTTCGCCTGTTCCCGGGGCAGGCCGCCTGCGCCCGACAGCAACATGTCGTAGTAGCGCACCAGGTCGGTGGCCGTGCTGATGGTGTTGAACCACCGCCCGTTACCGGGCCGGCTCGTCGAGGACAGCCCGTAGCGCTTGACGACGCGGTCGATGATCGCGCTGCCGCCGCTGCGGTTCCAGAACACCTCGGCGGCGCTGTCGTCGGAGGCCCGCAACATGACGTCGAGCGACTTGCGGTCCTCCGGGGACAGCTCGGTCTGTCCGTTGGCGACCTGCAGCAGCAGGTCGTCGGCGATGAACAGCTTCACCACCGAGGCGATGGCGATCTTCATGCCGTTCCCGTTGGTCACCAACTGGCCGGTGTTGCGGTCCAGGACCGCGGCGGTGATCTCGGCGCCGGCCTCGGCGGCCTGCGCCGTCGCCTGCATCTCCCGCTGGGCCAGTCCCGCGAACGTGGCGGCGGGCTCGTCGGGCGGCGCCTCCGGCAGCGGAGCCATGGTGCCCAGCGGCGCGACCACCGTCAGCTGCGGACCCCCCGAGAGCGGTGGGGCACTGCTGTCCGCTGTGGCGCATCCGGCCAGAGCGGACACGGCGGCCGCCATCGAAACGGTGGTCCTGAACAGCCTCGCCGGCCGTCGCATCGCTCTCCTCCAGATGTGTTGGGTCGACGCAGTCCCCCCGAACTCGGGCAGCGCTGTCGGCAGGCCCGGTGGATCAAGGGTAACGGCTGCATACCCGCGCCGCCGCGCGTGAACCCGCCTCCAGACGGTGGCGGTGGCCACCGGATTTCAAGGATCCGGTCTCCGTCTGGCACAATTGGGCAGTTGTCTGTGCACGGCCGGTACGTCCGCGCCGCACGACCCGCCCAAGACGTCCGAAACCACATCGGTTCCGTGCGCGTCACCAGACGCCGGCACGGAGCCGCGAACAGCAAGGAAGTGTCACCGATGAACACGCTGGATTTCGTCGACCAGTCGTCGCTGCGTGACGATGTCCCGGCCTTTGGTCCCGGTGACACCGTCAACGTCCACGTTAAGGTCATCGAGGGCTCCAAGGAACGCATCCAGGTCTTCAAGGGTGTCGTCCTCCGCCGTCAGGGTGGCGGGGTCCGCGAGACCTTCACGGTTCGCAAGGAGAGCTACGGCGTCGGCGTCGAGCGCACCTTCCCCGTGCATTCACCCAACATCGACCACATCGACATCGTCTCCCGTGGCGACGTCCGCCGCGCGAAGCTGTACTACCTGCGCGAGCTGCGTGGCAAGAAGGCCAAGATCAAGGAAAAGCGCTGACCTGCGCCGCCGGGTCGGGTTTGTCGTCGCGGTGACTACGCTGATCCCGTGACATCCGCTTCTGACCCCTCGGGTCACTCGGCACCTTCCGATCCCGACAACTCGTCGGCCGAACGCACGCTCGAGAATCCGGAGCCTGTTGCCTCTGAAGGCGACGAGAAAACCGGCAAGAAGAAGCGCGGCGCACTTCGTGAGGCCGCGATCCTGATCAGCATCGCCCTGGTGCTGTACTACGTGATGCTGACGTTCATCGCGCGGCCCTACCTGATTCCATCGGAGTCGATGGAGCCGACGCTGCACGGGTGCAACGGATGCGTGGGCGACCGCATCATGGTCGACAAGCTCACCTACCGCTTCTCCTCGCCCGAGCCAGGTGACGTCGTCGTCTTCAAGGGCCCGCCGAACTGGAGCGTCGGCTACAAGTCCATTCGGTCCGACAACACCGCGGTGCGGTGGGTGCAGAACGCGCTGTCGGTCGTGGGCTTCGTCCCCCCGGACGAGAACGATCTGGTCAAGCGGATCATCGCGGTCGGCGGGCAGACCGTGCAGTGCCGGGTCGACACCGGGCTGACCGTCGACGGAAAGCCGCTCAACGAGCCCTACCTTGATCCCGACACGATGATGGCCGACCCCGCGGTGTACCCGTGCCTGGGTAACGAGTTCGGCCCGGTGACCGTCCCCGAGGGCAGGCTGTGGGTGATGGGCGACAACCGCACCCACTCGGCCGATTCCCGTACGCACTGCAGCAATGTGCCCGCCGACGCACAGCGCGGCCTGCTGTGCACGGGGGACCCGGCGGCCGGGACGATTCCGGAGGAGAATGTCATCGGCAAAGCCCGGTTCATCGCCTGGCCGCCTGGGCGGTGGGGTGGCGTGAGCTCGGTGAACCCGCAGTCGTAACAGGAGGCGCGGACACTTGCCTGCTGCTTGGCCTCCGAGGACGGTCATCCGCAAGTCGTCGGGCCTGCGCACTCTGGAATCTGCGTTGTACCGCGCAGGTCTGGGGCCGGTGGCCGGAGTCGACGAGGTGGGGCGCGGCGCGTGTGCCGGACCGCTGGTCGTCGCGGCGTGTGTGCTGGGGCCCAACCGGTTGGAGAGCCTTGCCGCGCTCGACGACTCGAAGAAGCTCAACGAGAACGAACGTGAGCGGCTGTTTCCGTTGATCCGCAGGTATGCGCTGGCCTACCACGTGGTTTTCATCCCGTCGCAGGAGGTCGACCGCCGCGGCGTGCACGTGGCCAACATCGAGGGGATGCGGCGGGCGGTCGCCGGGTTGTCGTTGCGACCCGGCTATGTGCTGTCGGACGGTTTCCGCGTTCCCGGCCTGCCGATGCCGTCGCTGCCTGTAGTCGGCGGTGACGCGGCCGCGGCCTGTATCGCGGCGGCCAGCGTGCTGGCCAAGGTGAGCCGCGACCGGCTGATGGTCGCGATGGAAGACGAGCATCCCGGCTACGGATTCGCCGAGCACAAGGGGTACAGCACGCGTGCGCACAGCGCGGCGCTGGCACGATTGGGCCCGTCCAGCCAGCACCGATATTCGTTCATCAATGTGAGGCGTCTGGTGATGGACGGGGAACCCGAGGAGCATGGAGAAGTCGGGTGCGGGAAAATGCTCGTGGACATGCCAGTGGACGGTGTACTACATGAAGGACAGCTGAGCCGATGAGTGCCGAGGATCTCGAGAAGTACGAAACCGAGATGGAACTCTCGCTCTACCGCGAGTACAAGGACATCGTCGGTCAGTTCAGCTATGTCGTCGAGACCGAGCGGCGCTTCTACCTGGCCAACAGCGTCGAGATGATCCCGCGGAACGCCGACGGCGAGGTCTACTTCGAACTGCGGCTTGGCGATGCCTGGGTGTGGGACATGTACCGGCCGGCCCGGTTCGTCAAGCAGGTCCGGGTGATCACCTTCAAGGACGTCAACATCGAAGAGGTGGACAAGCCCGAACTGCGGCTTCCGGAGTAGCTCATCCGATCCTGCTCATGAGCGACCGGTGAGTGACAAGCCGGCTACTTGCCACGGCTGACAGACTGGACGACGTGCGTTCCACACCGCAGTGCTGGCTGACCGACATGGACGGTGTGCTCGTCCGCGAGGAACACGCGCTACCCGGGGCCGCAGAGTTCCTGCAGCGCCTCATCGACCGTGAGCGGCCCTTTCTGGTTCTCACCAACAATTCGATCTTCACCCCACGCGACCTGGCGGCGCGGCTGGCCCGATCCGGTCTTGCCGTCCCCGAGAACGCGATCTGGACCTCCGCACTGGCCACCGCGGCGTTTCTGTCCGACCAGTTGCCCGGCGGCTCGGCCTACGTCATCGGCGAGGCGGGGCTGACCACGGCGCTGCACGAAGCCGGCTACACACTCACCGACATCGATCCGGACTTCGTGGTGCTCGGCGAGACCCGCACCTACTCGTTCGAGGCGATCACCAAGGCGGTGCGCCTCATCCTCGGTGGCGCCCGCTTCATCGCGACCAACCCCGACGTGACCGGCCCGTCGGCCGAGGGTCCGTTGCCCGCGACCGGGTCGGTGGCCGCGATGATCACGAAGGCCACCGGACGCGAGCCGTATTTCGTCGGCAAGCCGAACCCGATGATGTTCCGCAGCGCGCTCAACCGGATCGAGGCCCACTCGGAAAGCACGGTCATGGTGGGGGACCGGATGGACACCGACGTGGTGGCCGGTATCGAGGCCGGGCTGGAGACCATCCTGGTGCTGACCGGGTCCACGACGATCGACGACGTCGAGCGCTACCCGTTCCGGCCGAGCCGCGTGCTGCCGAGCATCGCCGAGGCGATCGAGTTGGTGTGAGCCGGCGCTTGCTAGCTTGAGCGGATGACCGAACCAGCGCCTGACCCGGCGCGGCCCCTGGCCGGAGTGCGGGTCGTCGAGATCTCGAGCTTCGTCGCGGTGCCGTTGGCGGGGATGACGTTGGCCCAGCTCGGCGCCGAGGTGCTGCGCGTCGACCCGGTCGGCGGCGCCGCCGACTACAAGCGCTGGCCGCTCACCGAGGCCGGCGACAGCATCTACTGGGCGGGCCTGAACAAGGGCAAACGCTCGCTGGCGGTCGACATGCGCTCTGAGGCCGGCCAGGAACTCGTCGCCCGCCTGATCGCCGACAGCGGGGTCTTCATCACCAATGTCGCTGGCCGGCAATGGCATTCCTACGATGCTCTACGCCAGATCCGGCCCGATCTGATCCACGTCGAGGTGTCCGGGCGACACGACGGCGGGACCGGGGTCGACTACACGGTCAACGCCGCCATCGGATTCCCGTTGGTCACGGGGCCCCCCGAGCTCACCACGCCCGTCAACCACGTGCTGCCGGCCTGGGACGTCACCTGCGGTATCTACGCGGCGCTGTCGGTGGTCACCGCCCTGCGCCACCGTGACGCCACCGGACACGGGCAGCAGATCAGCATCCCGCTGGAGAACGTTGCGCTGGCGACCGCGGGAAACCTCAGTCTGCTCACCGAGGCGATGATCAACGGCACGTCACGCCAACGCATCGGCAACGCGGTGTACGGCACCTATGGCCAGAACTTCACCAGCAGCGACGGGATCTCCTACATGGTGGTGGCCCTGACCGGCCGCCACTTCCGCGACCTGACCGCGCTCACCGGAACCACCGAAGCCGTTGCTGCGCTGGCAGATTCGCTCGGTGCGGACTTCTCCGACGAGGGTGAGCGGTACCGGCACAGGGAAGCGCTGAGCGGGTTGTTCGCCGAATGGTTCACCTCGCACACAGGTGCCGAGGTCGCCGCCGCGTTGTCGGCGACGTCGGTGCTGTGGGAGCGCTACCAGACGTTCGGTGAGACCGCCGCCGACCCGCGGGTCACCGACAACCCACTGTTCACCGAGCTCGATCAGCCGCGGGTGGGCCGCTACCTCGCGGCGGGGCTGCCGCTGTCGATCAACGGCGCCTACCCGGCGGCGGCGCCCGCGCCGACACTCGGTGACGACACCGCCGCGGTATTGGGGGACTGGTTGGCCATGGATCGCGGCCGGATCGACGACCTGTTCGGGGCGGGCACCGTCGCGTGAGCACACTCCTCGGCCTGCTCGACGTCACCGGGGCCGGGCCGCAGAGTTGGCGGGGCCGGGCCGGCGGGCCTGCGGGCAAACGGGCCTATGGCGGGCAACTGGCGGCGCAGAGCCTGGCGGCGGCCGCCCGCACCGTCGAGCCCGCCAAGGCGCCGACCGCGATGCACCTGCAGTTCCTGCGCGGCGGCGAGGCCGGCGACCCGGTCGACTACCGGGTGGAGCAGATCTACGACGGCCGCACCGCGGCGTCGCGGCGGGTCGACTCGACCCAGAACGGAAGGCTTCTGACCACGGCCACAGTGTCTTTCGCGGCCGCCCTACCCGGGCCGGAGCACGGTCAGCGTGATCTCGGTGGTGCCGATCCGGAGTCGCTTCCACGCACCGGGCCGGCCGGTCCCGCGCCGTCGATGCCGCTGCACGAGCTCGACCTCCGCCTCGTCGACGACGGACATGGCGAGGAGTTCGTCAGGCGGCTGTGGTGGCGGGCCACCGTCGACCTCCCCGACGATCCGCTGCTGCACACGCTGATCGCCGTCTACGTCACCGACGTGTACCTGATCGACCCCGCGCTGCAGGTACATGGACACTCGATGCGATCGCGAACCCACCGCAGCGGTACCACCGACTCGTCGGTCTGGTTCCACCGAGAGGTCCGTGCCGACCAGTGGAACCTGCTCGAATGCCGCTCACCGGCCGCGGCGCGGGGCCGCGGCGTCGTGACCGCGTGCCTGATCCGTTCCGACGGCGTCCTCGCCGCCACCCTGGTCCAGGAGGGGCTCGTCGCCGAGCGGGAGCCCGCGACGCATCCGGCCGGCTGAGCTGCGGTCACCCCACCATTGCCGCGCCAGCGTGACCGCCGCCGAGACCGTGATGCCGACCACGACGGCGGCGACCACGCCCACCAGCTCGTGGCTGCCGAACAGCGGATAGACCTGGTAGTGCGTCAGGTAGATGTACAGCGAGGCCTCGGCCACCACGCCGGCCACCACCGCGATACCCGCCGGGCAGCGCACCGCGGGCAGCCAGATCAACAGGGCGAGGCCGGTGAGCACCAGGAGTTGGCGCAGGGTGTCGTCGAAATAGCCGTGCAGGCCGACGACCAGCACGGCCGTCACGGCGGCGCGCTGCCAGACGGTGGACGCCTTGGATGCGGCCCAGCCCGCGGCGAAGAACCAGAACGCGAGCATCGAGAACCAGGCATCGCGGCCCTCGTCGATGCCGACGACGCCGTAGCGCAGCGCCATGCCGAACGCCAGGAACGTGATCGCGAGTGCGAACGGATGGCGGCGTTCGAGCCGGTCCACCGCCGGGATGCAGAACAGCACCGCCAGCGCGATCAACGTCCACACCAGGACCTCGACGAACCACAGCCGCCCGGCGGTCATGCTGTCGTGCGGTCCGAGGAACTTGTTGGCCAGCAACAGGTTCGACGCGTGGTAGTCGTCGGTGACGACGAGCGCGAACGCCACCCACAGCGCCGAGGGGATCGCGATCCAGGCGATCGTGGTGCGCAGATGCCTGATGCGTACCGGACGCGGCAGCGGGGTCAGGCAGAACCGGCCGAAGTTGTAGCCCGCCACCCCGAGCAGGATGTGCGCACCACCCCACAGCTCGAAGAGCTCGGCGTGTGACCCGACGATCAACACGATCGCGACCGCGCGCAGCGCGACGCTGGTTTCCAGGGTGCTGCCCCAGAACTGCCACCATCGACGACTCGGCGCGGGCAGGTTCTGCAGCTCGCGCAGCGGCAACCGCGGCCAGTCGGCGGGCAACCGGCCCAGCGCGCGTTCCAGCCGCACCGACAGTGTCACGTACGTCAGTGAGTTGCCGCCGAGGTCGACGAAGCTGGCGTCCTCGGTGATCTCGGCCGGGTCGAGGTGCAGGACGTCGGCGAACATCCGCCGCAGGTCCCCTTCGTGCTGCGTCCTGCGCGGCGCACCGGCAGCCAACACCCGGGCCGTCGGGTAGTCGGGCTTGCCGGAGGGCAGCGTAGGAAGCTCGTGCACGCACGCGACGTCGACGGCGCCGGCGGGCACCCCGGCCGCTCCGGCCGCGGTGCGGCGCACGTCGTCGGGGTCGTGCCCGGCGCCGGCGACCACGGCCAGACGGTCCCCGTTGTCGGTGCACAGGGCGCGGACCCCCGCCTCGCTCAGCGTGTTCTCAAGCTGCTGCAGGTCGATTCGCAGCCCGTACATCTTGACGAAACGGCTTCTGCGGCCGATGATTTCGTACAGTCCGTGCTCGTCCCGACGGGCGATGTCACCGGTGCGAAGCGCGTCGAGGGTGGCGCCGCGCGCGAGATCTGCCGGTTCGTCGGCGTAACCCATCATCACGTTGGCGCCCCGGTACACCAGTTCGCCGGTGCCGACCTCCGGCCATTCGTCGAGGGGTTCGAGGGAGAACGATCCGCCGGGCACCGGGCGCCCGATGGCGTTGCTCCGGGTGAGTGCGAGATCCGGTGGCAGGTAGGCCATCCGGGCGGTGGCCTCGGTGGCCCCGTACATCACGAACAACTGCCAACCCCGACGGTCGGCCAGTGCGGCGTACTCCCGCACCCGTTCGGGCGGCATCCGACCCCCGGCCTGGGTGACATAGCGCAGATGCGGCAGCCGCATCGACGCGAAGCCGATCCGGTCCAGAAGCTCGAACGTGTACGGGACACCGGCGAACGTGGTGCCGCGGTGACGGGTGAACAGCTCCCAGAAGTCGTCGTCGGCCACCGATTGCTCGGTCATGATCAGCGCCGCACCCACCAGCAGGTGGCTGTGAACCACCGACAGGCCGTAGCAGTACGACATCGGCAGGGTGGTTGCGGCGCGGTCGGTTTCGCGGATCTGCAGGTACTCGGCGATCGATCCGGCGTTGGCGGTCAGGTTGGTTCGGGAAAGCCTGACGAGTTTGGGGGAACCGGTGCTGCCCGACGTCGACATGAGCAGGGCCAGATCGTCGTGCAGCTCGTGCGCGGCCTCGGAGCGGACGTGCACACCTGCGGCGTCGATGACGACGTCGGGCCGGTAGGTGGTGATCAGGTTGGTGTGATCGCGGCCCGCCGGGACCGGGAGGACAACATGGCGACCGGCCAACGCGCCCAGGTGGCGGACGACCGTCGCGACATCGTTGCGGGTTTCCAGCAGCACCAGCCGGCGTCGCCGTCCGAGCGTGTGTGCGAAGCTCTCGACCATCTCGGCGAGTTCGCGGTAGTTGAGCTGCTGGTCCGCGGTGAGCACCGCAGGACGGTCACCGTGACTGCGCAGATGATCGACCAGCGGGCTCACCCGGGTGAGGATACCCTCGCCTCACTTCAAGCCCGTCGGGTCACATCCGGCCGTACCGGCTCCTGACGAAGCTGTATGCGCCGAACGCGGCGATGCCCGCCGCCGCCGCGATCAGCGCCACCTTGCCGAACGGCGCCTGACCTAGGGTTTTGACTGCGGCGTCGAGGCCGGTGGCCTTCGACGGGTCGGCCTGCAGGGTGGCGATGACGACGAGCAGCCCGGCGCCGGCCAGGACGAGGCCCTTGGCGACGTACCCGGTGACGCCGACGGCGGTGACGGCGGTGCCGCCCGAGACCCTCAGGTCGTCGAGGAACTTCTCCGATACGCCCTTGTACACGTGGTAGGCGCCGACCGCGACGACACCCACCCCGACGGCGATCAGCAGCGCTTTGCCCCACCCCGACTGCATGAGCTGGGCGGACAGACCCGCATTCTGTTGGGCGCTGGACTGGCCGGTTCCCATCGCGTACCGGGCGGCCGAGAAGGCGATCGCGAAGTTGACCACGGCCAGGCCCACGGATTTCGCGCGTTTCCAGGCGGGTTTGTCGCCGGCGCGGCCGGAGCTCTCGCCGGGTTTGGCGCCGATCACCGCTTCGGCGATGCGCCACAGTCCCAGCGCCACCAGACCGGCCGCGGCGGCCCACAGGATGACCGTGCCGCCGGTCTGACTCGCCAGCGTCGCCAGTGCGCCGGACTGGTCGGCGTTGCCACCCGTGCCCAGGAAGGCCAGCTGGGCGATGATGAAGCCGACCAGCAGGTGCAGCACACCGCTGGCGGCGAATCCCGCCCGGGCCAGGTATTCGAAGGCGTCACTGTCGGTCGCGCGGTCGGCGGCGCCGTGGGCGGAGCGGTGCAGCGACGATGCTGAAGGGCGGGTGGCCATCGGGTCCTCCTGGTCGGTGATGGTCCCGGATACCCCAGATTTGACGCGGATGAAACTGCGATGTCGGGAAGCGTCGCCGGTGTCGAGGCCGCGTGCGGGTGGTCAGAAGAATCGATACTCCTGACGGGACATCGAAAAGCCGTTGCCGGACGCGATGTCGCGGCAACTGACGCCCGACGGCGCGCTCTCGCAGCGAATGAGCCCGATGGTGATCGTCCCACCGTATGGCAGTGGTTCGCCGCCGCTGCCGATGGTGGTGTCCCCCGCGCACAGGAACTCGGCCGGCGCACCGGGCCCCAGGACGACGGCGTGCCCGTAGTCGAGCTCGCAATCGGCGGGTTCAGGCGGCGGCGACCAGTCCCGCTCGTCGATATCGCATCGAACGCTGCGGGCGACCGCGTCTGTGCCGTCCGAGCTGGTGATCACGCATTCGATGTTTCCGGTAGGCGAGGCGAAGTGGGTGAACTCGATGCCGACCGGCGCGAGTTTGAGCGACTTGTCGAGTGTTTGGGTCGCCACCGCGGTGCGGGTCTGCCCGACGGATGCGGCGAAGCCTTCGGGCCTCCAGTCGGAGGAACCGTTACATCCGGCGAGCACGGTCACCGTGACCACGCCGGCAACAGCCGCGCAGATTCCTGCGTGTCGTGTACTTCGGTTCGCGTCGTTCATTTCGGTCGCCGCCTTTCGGCCGGTTCGGCATCGGTTGCAGGCAGATCGGTCGACACATCCGGCGCTCATCGCCGACCACCTCATCCAGTCTGTCGACGGCAGTGGTGTCAGGCGATCCCAGAACTCTGGGGTATCGGATGTCAGTTGCGGGTTGGCTGCTACGCGCCGCGGCCGAGCGGCTAGCGGGTGAACCACCCGGTGGACGCGATCGACGCGCCGCTGGCGAGCCGCGGCGCGTAATCGGCGAAGAAGATCCGCGCGACGAGTGCACCGCGGGTGTTCACACCGGCCTTGTCGAAGATCGACTTGAGGTGGTCCTGCACCGTGTACTGCGCCAGATGCAGCCGGTCGGCGATCTCGACCGTCGAAAACCCCTGCGCGACAAGCTCAATCAGCGCACGCTCGCGGTCGGTGAGGCCGTAGGCGTCGGCGATGAGCGGCGCGAGTTGATGCGGCCGGGCGGGCTCGAAGACCACAGCCACATGGGTGCTCGGCGGTTCGCCGAGCACGGATGCGCTCACCACCAGCCATTGTCCTGAGCGCGCGCGGACACGGACGACTGCGTCGCCGACCGCTTCCCCGGCGGCGACGCTGCGGGCGCGGCCGACCGCCGCATGGACTGCCGGCGGGAGCGGCGTCGTGTCCCCGGTCGCAAAGCGGATCTGGTCCATCCATTCGTGCGCGGCATCATTGGCCATCGCGACCGAGTTGTCGTCGCCGATCAAGATCAGACCCGTGTCGGTCTGCTCCGGGGATTCCGTGACCGCGGTCAACGCGATCGAGCGTCGAACCCCCTCGGCCAGGTGACGTGACAGTGAGGCCAGAAAGTCGACGTCGGCAGCGGTGAAATGGGAACCGCTGTCGCGCAGCAACGTCATGCCGCCCCAGGTCGACGCTCCGGTCACCAAGGCCACGCGCAGTTCATCGCCCAACCACCCATGGGGACCCCGAACCTCGCGCTGGCGCAGGCTGCGATCGAGATCTCCCTCCGTCGCCGCACTCAGGCTGGCCGCGGGACGTTCTGCGCGCGCCAAATCGGTGAACTTGTTGAAATCGGGCTTGGCGACCTCGATTTCGGTCATCTGCGGGTACGCCACCTCGGGGAGACCGTTCTCGGTCACCTCACTGGTCTGCAGCAGCGTGGCCGGGTCGAAGGTCAGCATGCACAGACCTTGAAACGGCAAAGCGGGCCGGATGGCGCGGGCGGCGGCCAGCGAGAACTCCCGCACGCCCAGACCTCGGTGGGCGAGTCTCGTGACGTCGCGGCGAGCGCGTATCCGCGCATCAGCCCCCATGCGTCGATGCTAGCAAGTCTCACCACCCACGATCCTGCGATTTCCCTCGGCGTCAACAGGTCCGCACGGTGCCGCAGGCGCCATTGCCAAAGTGACACAGGCAAATTCGATGTCCGAGTGGTCAACGTGATCGACCGTCCCGCATACCCCGGATTTGACGCCGATGACACCGCTTTGCCGGTGTCTGTGGATGGATCCGGGATTGGGGATGGATCCGGCGACAATGTCGGCGACCGTCGGCACTGTGACGGCATGACCAGAACAGAGAGCCGCGCCGAGATCGGGGCGCTGGGCGAACAGCTCGCGGTGAACTACCTCCAGGGGCTGGGGTTGCGGGTGGTGGCGCGCAACTGGCGGTGCCGCTACGGCGAACTGGACGTCATCGCCGCCGACGACGCGGCGCGTGCGGTGGTGTTCGTCGAGGTGAAGACGCGCACCACCGACCAGTTCGGGGGCGTCGCGCAGGCCGTGACCCCGGCCAAGGTACGCCGGTTGCGTCGCCTGGCCGGGCTGTGGCTGGCCGCGCAGGCCGCACGTTGGGACTCGATCCGCATCGATGTCGTCACCGTCCGCATCGGGCGACGACGCACCCCGGAGATCACCCACATCCAGGGGGTGGGGTGATGGCGCTGGGCAGGGCGTTCTCGGTGGCGGTGCGCGGGGTCGAGGGCGAGATCGTGGAGATCGAGGCGGACATCTCCTCGGGTCTGCCGGTGGTGAATCTGGTCGGGTTGGCCGACGCCGCGCTGCGGGAGTCGCGCGACCGGGTCCGTGCCGCCATCAACAACTGCGGCTTCGAGTGGCCGATGACCCGTCTCACGCTGGCTTTGTCGCCGGCGACGTTGCCGAAGATGGGCTCGGTGTACGACGTGGCCCTCGCGGCGGCCGTGCTGTCGGCGCACGGCAGGAAGTCCTGGCCGCGGTTGGAGAAGGCGGTGCTGCTGGGGGAGCTCGCGCTCGACGGGCGGGTGCGGCCGGTCAAAGGCGTGCTGCCCGCTGTGCTCGCCGCGCAGCGCCAGGGCTGGCCCACGGTGGTTGTGCCTGTCGAGAACCTGGCCGAGGCCAGCCTCGTCGACGGCATCGACGTGTGGGGTGTCGGCAGTTTGGGGCAGCTGCAGTCCTGGCTTGCCGGCAAAGGCGATCTGCACGCGCGTGCCGAGCACAGGGAACAAGCCCCGGAGTCCGTGGCCGATCTCAGCGACGTGGTCGGGCAGACCCAGGCTCGTTACGCCGTCGAGGTCGCGGCGGCCGGCGGCCACAATCTCTTGATGACGGGGCCGCCGGGAGTCGGCAAAACCATGCTGGCGCAGCGGCTTCCGGGGCTGCTTCCACCGCTGACCCTTGCCGAGTCGTTGGAGGTCACGGCGATTCATTCGGTGGCGGGACTGTTGACCGGTGACGCCCCGTTGATCACCCGGCCACCGTTCGTGGCGCCGCACCACACCTCCAGTGTCGCGGCGCTGGTCGGCGGGGGTAGCGGGCTCGCCCGTCCCGGTGCGGTCAGCCGGGCGCACCGCGGCGTGCTGTTCCTCGACGAGTTCGCCGAGGTCAGCTCCGCCGCGCTGGAGGCGCTTCGCACACCGCTGGAGGACGGCGAGATCAGGTTGGCGCGCAGCGACGGTGTCGCGCGCTACCAGTGCCGGATCCAACTCGTCCTCGCCGCCAATCTGTGTCCGTGCGCCCCGCCCGATCCACGCGACTGTCAGTGCGGCGCGGCCGAACGGCGGCGTTATCGCAGCAAGCTGTCCGGACCGTTGGTAGACCGTGTCGACCTGCGCGTCGAGATGCACGCGTCCCGGGAGGGCACCTTTTCAGATGACGAGGGTGAATCGAGTGCGGTTGTCCGCAAAAGGGTCTGGGCGGCACGCGAGGCGGCCAGAGAACGTTGGCTTCAGCACGGGATCACCACCAATGCCGAAGTCGGCGGCTCGTTGCTGCGCCGCCGGTTCCGGCTGAGCCCGATGGCGATGAAACCGCTGCGCACGGCGGTGGATCGCGGGGCGATCAGCATCCGGGGCATGGATCGCACAATGCGGGTCGCCTGGACGCTGTGTGACCTGGCCGGCCGTACGTCGCCGAACAGAGAGGACGTCGCGAAGGCGATGAGTTTCCGACAGGGTGGCACAGTCTGATGGACGAGATCACGCGCCGGGCGTGGGCATACCTGTCCAGGGTGGCCGAACCACCCAATCGCCGTATCGCCGAACTGGTGTCCGCGGAAGGCGCGGTCGCCACCGCCGACCGCATCCGCCGCCGCGATGTAGACCCCGCTCTGAAGCGGGCCACCGAAGCGCGGCATGACGTGGACCGCGCCGAGCAGGATTTGGCAATTCTGGACCGGATGGGCGGTCGTCTGATCACTGCGGAGGACGACGAATGGCCGTTCCTGGCGTTCATGGCTTTCAGATCCGTCGATTGCGACAAGCGGCCGCAGGCGCTCTCACCGTTGGTGTTGTGGGTGCTGGGGCCGTCACAGCTGTGCGACACCACCGACCGCAGCGTCGCGATCGTCGGGACGAGGGCGGCGACGTCGTACGGCGAATACGTCACCGCGGACTTCGCGGCGGGACTGGTCGAGCGCAACGTCGCGGTGGTGTCAGGCGGGGCGTACGGCATCGATGGGGCAGCGCATCGCGCGGCCCTGGCCTCCGACGGAGAGACGGTGGCGGTGCTGGCCTCCGGGCTGGATGTGCCCTATCCCGCAGGGCATTCCGCCTTGCTGCACCGGGTGGGCCGTCATGGTCTGCTGGTCAGTGAGTACCCGCCGGGAACACGTCCGACCCGGCGACAGTTCCTCACTCGCAACAGGTTGGTGGCCGCGTTCGGGAGGGCAACGGTGGTTGTCGAGGCCGGGGTGCGCAGCGGCGCGGCCAACACGGCAGCTTGGGCCGAGGCGTTGGGCCGGCAGGTGTGCGCGGTGCCTGGGCCCATCACCTCGTCGTCGTCGATAGGCTGCCACGAGTTGATCCGAGGCGGTAAGGCGCAGCTCGTGACGCGTGCCTCCGAGGTGGTCGAGGTGATGGGCCGCAGCGGCGAGTTCGCTCCCGATCGCGAGCGTCCCGCCGCCACGGTCGACGACCTCGACGACGACGAACTCACCGTATTCGAGGCGTTGCCGGGACGCGGCACCCGCACCGTCGATGAGATCGCCGTCGCCGCGGGGATGCCCGCGACAGATGTGCTCGCGCCGCTGGCGATGCTGAGCATCCGTGGCATGGCCGTGCAGGAGGACGGCTGCTGGAGGCTCAGCAAACGCTAGCCGCCTGTGCCGCGGGGAGCGCTCGTATAGTCGTCAAGGACAGCTGAGCAAAGGAAGTGAAGTGGCAGGACGTCCCGTGCACACCTTCGAGGTGGTGCGCACCGAGCAACTGGCCCCCCATGTCGTACGAGTTGTGCTCGGCGGCAACGGTTTCGACACGTTCACCCCCAGTGATTTCACGGACTCCTACGTCAAGTTGGTGTTCGTCGGCGACGACGTCGACGTGTCGTCGTTAGAGCAGCCTCTGACGCTGGACAGCTTCGACGCGCTGCCGCCCCAGCATCGGCCGGTCGTGCGCACGTACACGGTCCGCCACGCCGACCCCGCGCAACGCGAGATCACCGTCGACTTCGTCGTGCACGGCGAGCACGGCGTCGCCGGTCCGTGGGCGGCGTCGGCAACCCCTGGCCGGCGGCTGTTCGTGATGGGCCCGAGCGGCGCGTATGCGCCCGACCCTGCCGCCGACTGGTACCTTTTCGCCGGTGACGAGTCGGCCCTGCCCGCAATCAGCGCCGCGTTGGAAGCGTTGCCCGACAATGCGATCGGCAAGGTCTTCATCGAGGTCGCCGGCCCGGACGACGAGATCGAGCTCAAGGCGCCCGCCGGTGTCGACGTGTCGTGGGTCTACCGCGGCGGCCGTGCCGACCTGGCGCCCGAGGACAGCGCCGGCGACCACGCGCCGTTGATCGCAGCGGTCAAGGAGGCGCCGTGGCTGCCGGGGCAGGTTCAGGTGTTCATCCACGGCGAGGCCCAGGCGGTGATGCACAACCTGCGGCCCTACATCCGCAAGGAACGGGGTGTCGACGCCAAGTGGGCGTCGTCGATCTCCGGATACTGGCGGCGGGGTCGCACCGAGGAGACGTTCCGGCAGTGGAAGCGCGAACTCGCCGAGGCCGAGGCGAAATAGCGGTGTGAAGCCGGGCGTCGATGGCACGCTAGGCGGCATGACCTTCGGCAACTACCAGCTCGAGATCTACCTGCAGGGCCTGTCCGGTGTCCTGCCGAACCTTCCCATGGACTACGCCGGCTGGGAGGCCAAGGCCGAGTCGGCGATGCCGCCGTCGGTGTGGTCCTACGTCGTGGGCGGCGCGGGCGACGAGCAGACCCAGCGCGCCAACCGGACCGCTTTCGACCGTTGGGGCCTGATACCGCGGATGCTTGTCGGCGCCACCGAGCGCGACCTGACCGTCGACCTGTTCGGGATGACGCTGCCCTCGCCGCTGTTCATGGCGCCGATCGGCGTCATCGGGATCTGCTCGCAGAACGGGCACGGCGATCTGGCGGCGGCCCGCGCCGCGGCCCGCACCGGGGTGCCGATGACCGTCTCCACGCTCACCGAGGATCCGCTGGAGGACGTCGCCGCCGAATTCGGTGACACCCCGGGCTTTTTCCAGCTCTACACGCCGACCGACCGGGACCTGGCGGCCAGCCTGGTCGACCGCGCAGAAGCCGCGGGGTACAAGGCGATCATCGTCACGCTCGACACCTGGATCCCCGGCTGGCGACCCCGCGACCTGGCGATGTCGAACTTCCCGCAGCTGCGGGGCCGCTGCCTGGCCAACTACACCAGCGATCCGGTGTTCCGCGCCGCCTTGTCCCAGCCGCCCGAGGAGAACATGCAGGCTGCGGTGCTGCAGTGGGTCGCGCAGTTTGGCAATGCGCTGACCTGGGAGGATCTGCCGTGGCTGCGGTCGCTGACCGACCTGCCGCTGGTGCTCAAGGGGCTGTGTCACCCCGACGACGTCCGCCGCGCCAAAGACGCCGGTGTCGACGGCATTTACTGCTCCACCCACGGGGGTCGCCAGGCCAACGGTGGTCTGCCCGCGCTCGACTGCCTGCCCGGCGTGGTCGAGGCCGCCGACGGACTGCCGGTGCTCTTCGACTCCGGGATCCGCAGCGGCGCCGACATCGTCAAGGCGCTCGCATTGGGCGCCACTGCTGTCGGGGTGGGCCGGCCCTACGCCTACGGTCTGGCCATCGGAGGCGAGGACGGCATCGTGCACGTGCTGCGCTCGCTGCTGGCCGAGGCGGATCTGATCATGGCCGTCGACGGCTACCGCAGCCTCGCAGATCTCACCCCGGACACATTGCGGCGCGTCATCTGACCCCGCGCGCCGCGGTCTGCCACGGTAGGGGAGTGCAGACCGGCGGGCAGGAGCGCAGCGACCCGGGAATCGGGCACGGCGGGCAGGAGCGCAGCGACCCGGGAATCGGGCACGGCGGGCAGGAGCGCAGCGACCCGGGAATCGGGCTCTACCTCGAGGAGTTCGACGAGTACCTCGCGCTCGAACGTGGCCGTTCCGAGCACACCCGGCGGGCCTACCTGGGTGATGTGCGGGCGTTGTTCGACTTCCTCGCCGATCGTCGCCCCGACACCGGACTGCGAGGTCTGACCCTGCCGGTGCTTCGGTCCTGGCTGGCCGCGCAGGCGACGGCCGGGGCCGCCCGCTCGACGCTGGCCCGCCGCACCTCGGCGGTGAAGACCTTCACCGCGTGGGCGGTGCGCCGGGGCCTGATGACCGAGGATCCGGCGGCCCGGCTGCAGGTGCCCAAGGCCCGCCGCACCCTCCCCTCGGTGCTCCGTCAGGACCAGGCACGTGAGGCCATGGACGCCGCGAAATCAGGTGCGCAGCAGGGGGATCCGTTGGCCCTGCGGGACCGGTTGATTGTGGAGATGCTCTACGCCACCGGTATTCGCGTCAGCGAGCTGTGCGGGCTGGACATCGATGACGTCGACACTGCGCGCCGGCTGTTACGGGTGCTGGGCAAAGGCAACAAGCAGAGGACCGTGCCGTACGGCGATCCCGCGCACGCCGCCCTGACCGCGTGGCTGTCCGAGGGCAGGCCCGCGCTGGTCACCGCTGGTTCCGGTGCGGCGCTGCTGCTCGGCGCCCGCGGCGGCCGGCTGGACCCCAGGCAGGCGCGCACCGTCGTGCACCAGACGATGGCCGCCGTCAGCGGCGCCCCCGACATCGGGCCGCACGGCCTGCGGCACAGCGCCGCGACCCACCTGCTCGAGGGCGGCGCCGATCTGCGGGTGGTGCAGGAGCTGCTCGGCCATTCGTCGCTGGCCACCACCCAGCTCTACACCCACGTCACCGTGGCGCGGCTCCGAGCCGTGCACGACCAGGCCCACCCCCGCGCCTGACGGGGCGCGACAGTCAGTTGCCGCCGGTCTGCCCGTAGGCGTTCTGGTAGCGGCGGTGCAACCGGTCGATGTCGGCGGTCTCGATGGGCAGCGGAGCGCCCAGCTGTCGGCTGATGTGGACCGTGCGGGCGACATCCTCCAGCATGACCGCGGCCTTGACCGCGTCGCGGGCGGTGCCGCCGACGGTGAACGGGCCGTGATTGCGCATCAGTACCGCCGGTGAGTTGCTGCGCGCCAGGGTCGCCACGATGCCCCGCCCGATGGAGTCGTCGCCGATGACGGCGAACGGGCCCACCGGAATATCGCCACCGAACTCGTCGGCGATCATCGTCAGCACGCACGGGATGGGCTCGCCGCGCGCCGCCCACGCCGTGGCATAGGTCGAGTGGGTGTGCACCACCCCACCGACGTCGGGCATGTGCCGGTATACGTAGGCGTGTGCGGCGGTGTCCGAGGACGGCGACAGCTCGCCGGCCACCGCGCGGCCGTCCAGATCGCACACCACCATGTGGCCCGGGGTGAGCGAATCATAGGGCACCCCAGAGGGTTTGATCACCATCAGATCCGATCCGGGCACCCGCGCCGAGACGTTGCCTGCGGTCCAGATCACCAACTGGTAGCGGGTGAGTTCGGCATGCAGTGTGCACAACTGGTCGCGCAGGGCAGCGATCGCGTCCTGCACGTCCGGGGACAGGGTGAGGGTCATGTGAGTGCTCCCACGTTCGGATTCAGGTTGGCCTCGCGCAGTTCGCGCATCATCGTGTTCTCGCGTCCGAAATAGTCGTGCAGCGCCAGGTATTTGGCGTAGAGGGCGTCGTAGCGCTCGACGTTGGCCGGTATCGGCGCGAAGGCGCGCTGCCGGCGGCGCCCCATCCGCGCGGCCGCCTCGCGCACCGACGGGTAGGCGCCGGCCGCGGTGGCGGCGTGGATGGCGGATCCGAGTGCGGGCGCCTGCGCCGACGGCACGCACGACAGTGGCAGGCCGGTGACGTCGGCGTAGATCTGCATCAGGAGCTCGTTCTTCACCAGCCCGCCTGCGACCACCAGCTCGATGATCGGAACACCATGGCGCTGCAGCGTTTCCACGATCACCCTGGTCCCGAACGCGGTGGCCTCCAGTAGTGCCCGGTACTGGTCGACACAGGTGGTGGCCAGTGTCTGGCCCACCATCACCCCCGAGAGCCGGTGATCGACGAGCACCGACCGGTTGCCGCTGTGCCAGTCCAGCGCGATCAGTCCGTGCTGGCCGACGTGCTGGGCGGCGGCGAGCGCGGTGAGGTGCTCGTGCAGGGTGCGGCCGGACCGCTCGGCTTCTCGTTCGTAGCGGCCCGGGACACAGTGCTCGACGAACCACGCGAAGATGTCCCCGACGCCGGACTGGCCGGCCTCATACCCCCACAGGCCGTCGACGATGCCGCCGTCGACGACGCCACACATTCCCGGAACCTTCTGCATCACAGCGGCATTGACGACGTGACAGGTCGAGGTGCCCATGATGGCGACCAGTCGTCCGGGATCCAGAGCGTCAGCCGCCGCGGCGGTGACGTGGGCGTCGACGTTGCCGACCGCGACCGGGATGCCGACGGGAAGCCCGGTCCATTCGGCGGCCTGTGCGGTGAGCCCGCCCGCCCGGTCGCCGAGGCGCCCGATCGGTTGGTCGATCTTGTCGACGACGACGTCGGCGAACGCCGGATCGAGCGCGGCCAGGAACTCGCGCGACGGGTACCGCCCGTCCTGCCGGATGGCCTTGTATCCGGCGGTGCAGACATTGCGCAGATAGGTGCCGCACAGCTGCCAGACGATCCAGTCGGCGGCCTCCACCCAGCGCTCGACGGCGGCGTACAGCTCCGGATCCTCGTCGAGGATCTCCAGGGCCTTGGCGAACTCCCACTCGCTGGAGATCAGCCCGCCGTAGCGGCCCAGCCACGGCTCACCGCGCTGCGCGGCGAGCCGATTGATGCGGTCGGCCTGCGGCTGCGCGGCGTGGTGGCGCCACAGCTTGGCGTACGCATGTCGGTGATCGCGCCACGCGGGCAGCTCGCACAGCGGTGTGCCGTCGTGCCGGGTCGGGATCATCGTGCACGCGGTGAAGTCAGTGGCCAATCCGATGACGTCGGAGGGATCGACACCCGCCCGGTGCACCGCGGCGGGGACGGCGGTGCGCAGCACTTCGAGGTAGTCGGCAGGCACCTGCAGCGCATAGTCGGGCGGCAGCTCGGTGTCGGGCCGACCCGGCAGGTGGTCGGTGATGACGGCGTGCCGATAGGCATGCTCGGCGCTGCCCAGCTCGGCCCCGTCGGACACCCGGACGACCAGGGCGCGTCCCGACAGCGTGCCGAAATCGATTCCTACGGTGTACTTTTCGGGTCCGGTCATGGTGCACCGGCGCGATCGGTCGAATCGGTGGGGCAACGCTGCGGCATGACGACACCTTCTGGATGCAGATGTGTTAACGCTCACATGTTAGCGATAACATTCCGCGGGGGTCAATGCGGTGACTTCGCGCTCAGCGCCTGCGCGAGCTCTGCCGCACGATGAGTTCGGCCGGGATGACCGCCGTCGATGCCGAGGCCTCCCCGTTCGCCGCGCGCTCGATCTCCTCGACGAGAAGGTCGACGCTGCGGCGTCCCACCGACGCGAAGTCCTGCCGCACGGTGGTCAACGGCGGGCAGTAGAACTCGGACTCGGGAACGTCGTCGAATCCGCCCACCAGCACGTCGCCGGGCACCGAGCGACCCGATTCGGCCAGGCCCCGCAGCACGCCGAGCGCCATCTGGTCGTTGGCGACGAAGACGGCTTCCACGGACGGGTCGGCGCCCAGTTCGAGCCCGGCGAGGTAACCCGAACGCGGCGTCCAGTCGCCGCGCAGAGGCTCGGGTACCGCACGGCCGTGCTCGAGGAGTTCGCTGCGCCAGCCGGCGAGCCGCGCGTCGGTCTCGGTCCACTCCGCGGCGCCCGCGACGTGCCACACCGTGGTGGCGCCGCCGTCGAGCAGGTGACGGGTCATCTGCCGGGCACCGTCGACCTGGTCGACGCCGACGACCGGGATTCCCAGCCCCGGCGTCGCGTCCACCGCGACAACGGGAACCGGATTCCGAAGAGCGCGTAGGGCTTCCCGGTTGGCCGCCAGTGGCGCGATGACGATGACGCCTTCCACGGACTGTTCCTCCAGCCGGCGCAAGGCGCGGGGAAGGGTGGTGCTGTCCACTGTCGAATCGGTGGCGACGCTGACGAAAAAACCTGCCTCGGTGGCCGCCTGTTCGATTGCGTAGAGCATGCTGGCCGGGCCGAACAGTGTGGTGTTGAAGCAGATGACGCCGATCGTGGCCGTGCGGCGGGTGACCAGCGCGCGCGCCGCGAGGTTGCGCCGGTACCCGAGTTGGTCGATCGCCTCGGTGACGCGTTGGCGCGTCGATTCCCGCACCGCGTCGGATCCGTTGAGTACCCGTGAGACGGTCTGATGGGACACACCCGCGAGACGGGCCACGTCGAACATGCTGACGTGGCGTCCGGTTCTTTCACGGGGTGGTGGCACGCTCCGAATGTAGCCCTCCCGACCTCGTGCGATGGCCTTCCGGCGTTCGCCGTGTCGAAGTGGCGTTGACAACGACGTGAGCGCCATCACATACTGATCCCCGCAATGTTAACGCTCACATTCGGTGCAGCGGGTCGGCCCGAGTCTCGGGAGGTAGTGATGAGGAAACTGAACTGGGCGGCGGTCGTGGTGATCGCGCTGCTGGCGGCGGTGCTGGCCGGCTGCGGCAGATCCGCCGAACCGGCCGACTCCGGAGGCGGGCAGCGCACGGTCGGCATCGCGATGCCGACCAAGTCTTCCGAGCGGTGGGTCGCCGACGGGCAGAACATGGTCGACCAGTTCCACGAAATGGGCTACCAGACCGACCTGCAGTACGGCGACGACGTGGTGCAGAACCAGGTGTCCCAGATCGAGAACATGATCACCAAGGGCGTCGACCTGCTCGTGATCGCGCCGATCGACGGTTCCTCGCTGACCGCCACCCTGGAGAACGCCGCGGCCGCCGGCATTCCTGTGATCAGCTATGACCGGCTGATCCGCGGTACCGGCAACGTCGACTACTACGCCACCTTCGACAACTTCAAAGTCGGCGTGTTGCAGGCGCAGTACATCGTCGACTCGCTCAAGCCCGACGCCGCTCCGGCACCGCTGAACATCGAACTGTTCGCCGGTTCGCCCGACGACAACAACGCCACCTTCTTCTTCGACGGCGCCATGAGCGTGCTGCAGCCCTACCTCGACAACGGCAAGCTGGTGGTGCGTAGCGGCCAGACCGACTTCAATCAGGTCGCCACACTGCGGTGGGACGGTGGACTCGCCCAGTCGCGGATGGACAACCTGCTCAGCCAGGCCTACACCGCAGCGCCGGTGAACGCGGTGCTCTCGCCCTACGACGGCATCTCGCGCGGCGTGATCTCCGCGCTCAAGAGCGCCGGCTACGGCAACGCCGCCCGGCCGCTGCCCGTGGTGACCGGTCAAGATGCCGAGCTGGCCTCGGTGCAGTCGATCGTGGCGGGTGAGCAGACCCAGACCGTGTTCAAGGACACCCGTGAGCTGGCCCGCTCCGCCGTCCAGATGTCCGACGCGGTGCTCAACGGCGGGACCCGGTGGTCAACGACACGGGAACCTACGACAACGGGGTCAAGGTGGTACCGGCCCACCTCCTCCAGCCGGTGAGCGTCGACAGGTCCAACTACGCACAGGTGCTGGTCGACTCGGGCTACTACACCCAGGCCCAGGTGCAATGACGGGGCACGGCCCTGTGCTCTTGGAGATGCGGGGGATCACCAAGGAGTTCCCCGGGGTCCGGGCACTGTCCGATGTCGACCTGACGGTGACTTCCGGTGAGACGCACGCCATCTGCGGTGAGAACGGCGCAGGCAAGTCCACCCTGATGAAGGTCCTCAGCGGTGTGTACCCGCACGGAAGCTACCGCGGCGAAATCTACTTCGACGGAAAGCGCTGCGAGTTCAAGGACATCCGGTCCAGCGAACGGTGCGGAATCGCCGTCATCCACCAGGAGCTGGCGCTGGTGCCCTACCTCT
Organism: Mycolicibacterium austroafricanum; assembly: GCF_000612725.1. Lineage (GTDB taxonomy): Bacteria > Actinomycetota > Actinomycetes > Mycobacteriales > Mycobacteriaceae > Mycobacterium > Mycobacterium austroafricanum. Next base: position 78,101 of record NZ_HG964455.1, on the reverse strand, counting down.
CGATCGCCGAGAACCTGTTCCTCGGCAACGAGATCGGGCGTTTCGGTGTCATCGACTGGGGCCGCACCCTGGTCCGCGCGCGCGAGTTGCTGGACCGCGTCGGTCTCGACGAGAGCCCACAGACCAGGGTCGCCGACATCGGCGTGGGCAAGCAACAACTGGTGGAGATCGCCAAGGCGCTGGCCAAGGACGTCCGGTTGCTGATTCTCGACGAGCCCACCGCGGCGCTGAACGACTCAGACAGCCGCCATCTGCTCGATCTCATCGCCGACCTGCGCCGGCACGGACTGACGTCGATCCTGATCTCGCACAAGCTCAATGAGGTACTCGAGATCGCCGACTCGGTGACGACCCTGCGCGACGGAGCCACGATCGACACCGTCCGCGTCGACACCGGACTGACCGAGGACGACATCGTGCGGGGCATGGTCGGCCGCGACCTGACCCAGCGCTTCCCGCCACGACAGACGCGCGAGATCGGTCCGGTCGCCTTCTCGGTGGCGAACTGGACGGTTCTGCACCCGATCGATCAGCACCGAAAGGTGGTCGACGACGTGTCACTGAACGTTCGGGCCGGCGAGATCGTCGGGATCGCCGGTCTGATGGGCGCCGGGCGGACCGAGTTGGCGATGAGCGTGTTCGGCCGGTCCTACGGCCGATACGTGTGCGGCCGGGTCAGCAAGGGAGAGCGCGACATCGACACCAGCTCGGTGCCGGCTGCGATCGGCAACGGGATCGCCTACGTGACCGAGGACCGCAAACAGCTCGGACTGAACCTGATGGACAGCATCTCCACCAGCATCACGCTGCCGTCGTTGCCGAAGATCAGCCGCAGATCGGTGATCGACTTCCGGGCGGAAACCCGCGTGGGCGAACGCTTCTGCGAATCGATGAGCATCAAGGCGTCGTCGGTGACCACGGTTGCCGGCAAACTGTCGGGCGGCAACCAACAGAAGGTCGTCCTGAGCAAGTGGTTGTTCACCGATCCCGACGTGCTGATCCTCGACGAGCCGACCCGCGGCATCGATGTGGGCGCCAAGTACGAGATCTACCAGATCATCGACGAACTGGCCGCCCGCGGGAAGGCCGTCATCGTCATCTCCTCCGAACTGCCCGAACTGCTCGGCCTCTGCGACCGCATCTACACGTTGGGCCAGGGACGGCTCACCGGCGAAGTCGACCGAGCACGCGCCGATCAGGAGACCCTGATGCGGCTGATGATGAAAGGACGCTGATCTTGTGACCGCCACCGTCGACCAACCGTCGCAGAACCCCCCGGCGACCCGGCCGCCCAGCGCACCTCAGCCGCAGCCAACGGGTCTGCGGGACAGGCTCTCCCGGTTCCTGACCTCCCACATCCGGCAATCGGGCATGGTGGTCGCCCTGTTGGCGATCGTGCTGCTGTTCCAGGTGTGGACCGACGGCATCCTGTTGATGCCGCTCAACGTCACCAACATCATCCAGCAGAACGGGTACATCCTGGTGCTCGCGATCGGGATGGTGATCGTGATCATCAACGGCCACATCGACCTGTCCGTCGGATCGATCGCCGCCTTCACCGGCGCGATGTCGGCGGTCCTGATGGTGCGCAACGACATGCCATGGCTGCTGGCGGTGGTGCTCTGCGTCGCGATGGGCGCGGCGATCGGTGCCTGGCAGGGGTTCTGGATCGCGTTCGTCGGTATCCCGTCGTTCATCGTCACCCTCGGCGGCATGCTGATCTTCCGCGGCGCCACCCAGTACATCCTGCAGGGACAGTCCATCGCGCCGATGCCCCCGGCGCTGCAGACCTTCAGCAGCGGGTTCCTTCCCGAATGGGGTACCGACGCGGTATACCACTGGCCGACGGTCCTGCTCGGCGGCGCGATCACCGTCGCCGCCGTCGGCATGCAGATCCGCCGGCGACGGTCTCAGATCCGGTACGGCGAACCGGTGTCGGGTGTTCCGCTGTTCGTCGCCAAATGTGCCGCCATCGCGGGCGCGCTGGGCACCGTCACGCTGTTGCTGGCCAGCTACCGCGGTGTCCCGATCGTCGGCATCATCCTGGTGGTGCTGACGCTGATCTACGCATTCCTGATGCGCAACACCGTGTTCGGTCGCCAGGTATACGCGGTGGGAGGCAACGCCGCGGCGGCGAAGCTGTCCGGAATCCGCAACCGCTGGGTCACGATGCTGGTGTTCGTCAACATGGGCGCACTCGCCGCCGTCGCGGGTCTGATGTTCGCGGCCCGACTGAACTCGGCCACCCCACAGGCCGGCATCAACTTCGAACTGGAGGCGATCGCGGCGGCCTTCATCGGCGGCGCCTCCTCCAGCGGTGGCGTCGGAACCGTGTTCGGTGCCATCGTCGGCGGCCTCGTCCTCGGTGTGCTCAACAACGGGATGTCGATTCTGGGTATCGGCACCGACGTTCAGCAGGTCATCAAGGGCCTTGTGCTGCTGGCCGCGGTGGGCTTCGACGTGTACAACAAGCGCCGCGGTGGCCATTGACCGGCCGGTGCCCGCAGCCGTCCCTGTCCCGCAACGGAACTGGGTCCCTGCGCAAGACCGTGACGACGTTGGCCGACGGGCGCCGGCTGATCTACTACGACGAGAGTGACGCTGCGCCGCCGCGGACAGATCGCGACCCCCGCACCCTGCCGCCGGTCACTTCGCAGTCCCAGCTGCGCTTCGACGTGTTGACCGGGGAGTGGATCACGATCGCGGCCCACCGGATGGACCGCACGTATCTGCCGCCGGCGGGCGCGTCGCCGCTGGCGCCGTCACGCCCCGGCAGGCCGGCAACCGAGATCCCGGCCGCCGACTACGACGTCGTGGTTTTCGAGAACCGGTTCCCGTCGTTGTCGGTGCGTGCGGCCGATCTGGACCTCCCGCAGTATCTCGACGGCGAACCGCTGTGGCCGATGAAGCCCGGCATCGGCTGCTGCGAGGTCGTCTGCTTCACCAGCGATCCGCACGCCAGCTTCGCCACGGTCGGTCATCGCCGCGCCCGCACCGTGATCGACGTGTGGGCGGACAGAACCGCGGAGCTGTCACGCCTTCCGGGTGTCGCGCAGGTGTTCTGCTTCGAGAACCGTGGACGGGAGATCGGCGTGACATTGACCCATCCGCACGGCCAGATCTACGCCTACCCGTACCTGCCGCCTCGGACCGAGGCGGTGCTGCGCCGGGCGCGACTGCACCGGGCCGCCACCGGCGCCAACCTGTTCGCCGACGTGCTCGACGCCGAAAGGCGTGCCCGCCGCCGGGTGGTGGTGGCGGGGGAGCGATGGACCGCGTTCGTCCCCGCGGCGGCGCGCTGGCCCCTGGAGGTACATCTGATGCCGCACCGCGATGTCGCCGACTTCACCGAACTCTGCGAGGACGAGCGGGACGAACTGGCCACGATATATCTGGACCTGCTGGGCCGGGTCGACCGATTCTTCGACGGGGTCGACGAAACACCGTATGTCGCGGCGTGGCACCAGGCACCGCTGGGCGCCGAACGGGAACTTGGACGACTGCACCTACAGCTGTTCTCGGTCATGCGGGCCCCGCATCGGCTCAAGTACCTGGCCGGATCGGAATCGGGGATGGGAGCGTGGATCAACGACACCACCCCCGAAGACATCGCCGCCAGATTCCGGGAGGTCCGGTGAGCGTGTCGTGGTCCACCCGCCCGCACCGGATACTTCCTCCGGTTTCCGACCAGGTGCTCGCCGACCATGCCAGCGCCGCGTTCGCCGAGGCGTTCTCGGATGCGCCGCAGGGTGTCTGGGTCGCACCGGGGCGGGCCAACCTCATCGGTGAACATGTCGACTATGTGGGGGGCCGGGTGGTGCCGTTCGCGCTGCCGTATGCCACCGCGGTGGCGGTCCGGATTCGCGACGACGACGTCGTGCGGTGCACCTCCACCGGCCCGCAGCCCGACTGGACGGGCCGTGTGGGTGATGTCGGGCCAGGCAGTCCTGCGGGGTGGGCGGGCTACGCGGCCGGGGTGGTGTGGGCGATGGCCTACCACGACACCATCGCCCGGATGCCGGGCATCGACATCGCCGTCAGCTCCACGGTGCCGCAGGGCGCCGGCCTGTCGAGTTCGGCCGCGCTGGAATGCGCGGTGGCGTTGGGAGTGGCCGAGCTGTCGGGGGTGGCGACCGACGACACCGGCCGAGCCGTGTTGGCCCGCGACTGCGCCACCGCGGAAAACGTGGTGGTGGGGGCCTCCACCGGCCTGATGGACCAGTCCGTGTCGTTGCGGGCCCGCGCCGGGCACGCCATGGTGCTCGACTGCGCCGTGGGCGGCGTCGACCACGTCGCACTCGACGGCGTGAACCCGAAACTGGCGCTGCTGGTGATCAACACCAACGCGCCGCACCGCCTCGTCGAAGGCGGCTACGGTCGGTGCCGCGCTCTGGTCGAGCAGGCGTGCGCACGGGTGGATCGCCGCGTCCTGCACGCCGTCGGCGACGTGCAGGACATGGTGGACCTCGCCACCCTGGGCGCCCATCATCTACGCAGGCCGCTGCGGCATGTCCTCACCGAGTTCCGGCGTGTGGACGTCGCCGTCGACCGGCTGCGTGCGGGTGAGTTGGCCGCTGTCGGGCCGTTGTTGACCGCGTCGCACCGGTCGTTGCGCAACGACCTTCAGGTCAGCTCGGTGGAACTCGACCTGGCCGTCGAGGCAGCCGTCGGCGCCGGTGCGCTCGGCGCCCGGATGATCGGCGGCGGATTCGGCGGATCGGTGCTGGCACTCACCGAGGTCGACCGGATCCCAGTCGTCGCGGAGACCGTCCTGCGCGCGGCTCGCGAAGCCGGGATGCCCGAGCCGCGGTTCCTGGCTGCCACCTGCGCGGCCGCGGCGCGCCGCGTCTACTGATCCGCGGCCCGCCGCGTCTACTGATCGGGGGTCCGGTAGCGGATCGACCACGACGCCGACCAGTGCCGGCCCGGATGAAGCCAACGCAGCCCCGAGCCGCTGTTGAAGGCGTCCGCCGCCGCGGTCATCGGCTCGACGGCCACGGCGGTGACGCATCCGCCCGGCCCGGGGTAGCGCCGGGTGACGAAGACGTGCACGTAGTCGAAACCGGCTCCGGCACAAAGCGATACGGACCGGCCGTCGGGTGCGCGCAGGGTGTGGGTGCTGACGCCGTCGACGGTGTGCAGATCAGTCCAGCAGTCGTCGAGATCCAACTCGCCCACCCGCCGTCCGCGGCGCAGGTCCCACCCGGTGCCGGGGACCGCGGTCGTCCCGATCGGATTGAGTCTGGCATCGACGTCGATGTGCCGGTCGGCCGCGACGGTCAGCACGAGCTCGTCGGCGGCGACGTCGCCGATCGTCAGGAACGGATGCGCGCCCACCGCGACGGGTGCAGGCGCATCACCGAGGTTCTCGGTCGTGTGGGTGACGCTCAACCCGTCGCCGGTCAGGGCGTACCGCACCCGGGTCCGCAGACTGAACGGGTAACCGTGCTGGGGGTGGATCCGCGCGCCCAGGGTGATGGCCGCGGCGCTGTACTCGGTCGGTCGGTAGGCGGTGAAGCAGAGCAGGCCGTGCAGGGCGTTGGCGTTCTCGGGCTCGGTGATGTCGAGTTGCTGGGGTGCCCCGTCCAGCGTCCAGCGGCCGTCGCGGACCCGGTTCGGCCACGGCGCGAGCACCACCCCGCTGTAGAACGGGCGCAGCGTGGTGGTGTCGTATCCCGGTGTCAGCGCCACCCCTGCGACGGAGAGCTCCCGCAGGCCGGCGCCGACCTCGGTGATCACCGCCCGTACCGGTCGTGGACCGGGCAGAGTCAGCTCGTATTCGTCACCGCAGGTCGATGCCGAGGCAACCGGGGGAGCGGTCGTCACAGGCCGGCCGCCAGATGGTGATAGGCGTTGTTCCAACGCAATTCACGCGCAAAGGACCTCACCGTGGTCTCGGTGTCGATGACCAGGAGTTCGGTGCCGGTCATGGTGGCGAAATCTTCGAGGGGTGCGGTACCCAACGCGGTCGTGAGCACGGTGTGGTGGGGTGCCCCCGCCGCCAGCCACGCCTCGGTGGAGACCGTCCAGTTCGGCAGCGGCTCCCATACCGCGCACGCGACCGGCAGTTTCGGGAGAGCAGCCGTCGGCTCGACCACCCGAACGGTGTTGGCCACCAAACGGAATCGGGAACCCATGTCGCAGATCCCGAGGATGGTCGCGTCGGCGGGGGTGGCGGTGAACCGCAGCCGCACCGGGTCGTCGCGGTTGCCGATGGACAGCGGATGCACTTCCAGCGACGGCCGGGACTCGGTGATCGTCGGGCACACCTCGAGCATGTGCGCGCCGAGCACCCGTTCCCGCCCGGGCGTCAGGTCGTAGGTGTAGTCCTCCATGAACGACGTGCCTCCCGGCAGCCCGTCGGCCATCACCTTCACGGTCCGCAGCATCACCGCGGTCTTCCAGTCTCCTTCACCCCCGAAACCGTATCCGTCGGCCATCAGTCGTTGGACGGCGAGCCCCGGCAGCTGCTTCAGCGCGCCCAGATCCTCGAAATTGGTGGTGAACGCCTGGAAGTCGTGCTGCTCGAGGAAGCGCCGCAATCCGGCCTCGATCCGGGCGCCGTCGCGCAACGCGGTGTGCCGCGCACCGCCGGGCAGCAGTTCCTCGGCCACGTCGTAGCGGTCGCGGTACTCGCGGATCAGCTTGTCGACGCTGTCCTCGGCGACCCGCGACACCGTCTCGGCGAGGTCGTTGACGGCGAAGCTGTTCACCGAAACCCCGAAATGCGCCTCGGCCTCCACCTTGTCGCCCTCGGTGACCGCGACGCTGCGCATGTTGTCCCCGAACCGGGCCACCTTCATCGTCCGCACCTCGGCGAAGCCGAGTGAGGCCCGAACCCAGTCACCGATCCGATTGCGCACCAAGGGATCGCCGACGTGGCCGGCGACGGTCTTGCGGGGTATCGACAGCCGTGACTGGATGTAGCCGAACTCGCGGTCGCCGTGCGCGGCCTGGTTGAGGTTCATGAAGTCCATGTCGATGGTGCTCCACGGCAGCTGCACGTTGTGCTGGGTGTGCAGATGCAGCAGCGGCCGCTGAAGTGCGCGCAGTCCGCGGATCCACATCTTGGCGGGGGAGAAGGTGTGCATCCAGGCGATGATCCCGATGCAGTGCGGATCCCGGTTCGCGTCGGCGACCAACGCCGCGATCTCGTCGGACGACACGACGGTGGGCCGCCAGCGCACCCGGACCGGGATCTCGGCGGACTGGTCGAGTCGGGCCGCGATCTCCTGGGACTGCGAGGCCACCTGCTCGAGGGTGTCGGGACCGTACATCGACTGGCTGCCCGTGACGAACCAGACCTCGGAGTCGACGAGGCGGGAACCGATCATGCCATGAGTCCTTTCTGCTGATTGGAGAGCGTGCGGCTGCTGCCGCGGACGACCAACTGCGGCGCCAGCAGTGGGGAGATCACCTGCGCTCCGTCGAGGACGGCGGTGACCACCTCGATCGCGCGCCGCCCGACCCCGGCGAAATCCTGGCGCACGGTGGTCAGCGAAGGATTGGTGTAGGCGGCCTCGGGAATGTCGTCGAAGCCGACCACGCTGACGTCGTCGGGTACGGCGAGGCCGAGTTCGGCGAAGGCGTGCAGGATTCCGACGGCCATCTGGTCGTTGGCGACGAAAACCGCTGTGAAGTCGCGCCGTTCGGCCAGCGCGCGACCGATCGCGTAACCGCGGGCGGGGCTCCAGTCGCCCTGGAAGTCGGCGTCGGCAGGCAGGCCGGCACCGTGCATGGCCTCGACGTAGCCGATGCGGCGGGCGCGGGCCTCGGTCCAGCTCATCGGCCCGGACACATGCACGATTCGTCGGTGCCCCAGTTCGATCAGATGCCGGGTCGCCAGTCGCGCCCCGGCGATCTGGTCGACGCCCACGGACAATCCGCGCCCGGACAGGTCGCCCTCCACCAGGATCAGCGGCGTCGAGGTGGATTCGGCGTGCGCGACCGCCAGCGCGTCGCTCTGCGTCGCGATCATCACGATCGCCTCGACCGATTGGCGGTCGAGGTGCTCGACGGCGTCGCGCAGTTCCCGATGGGTGATCTCGGAGAGCGTCACGACGCTGCTGAAGTAGCCCGCTGACCGGGCGGCTTCCTGCAGGGAGTGCTGGATACGCGCCGGTCCGTGCTGCGAGGTGTTGCTGCTGATGATGCCGATGGTCCTGGACCGGCGGGTGACCAGCGTGCGCGCCGCGGTGTTGGGCCGGTAACCCAGCGCGGCGATGGCATGCTCGACCCGCGAACGCGTGGTGGGTTTGATGTTGTTCGCGCCGTTGATGACTCGCGACACCGTCTGGTGTGACACGCCTGCCAGCCGGGCGACGTCGGCCATCACGGGGCGTCGCGAAGTCCGGTCCGCGCTCACCGGGTGTCCCTCGACAACGCGCGCTGCACCAGGACGAACAGCAACAGCAGCACGCCGGTCACGATCCGGGTCCAGTACGAGTCGAGGTTCTCCGCGGTGACCAGGGTCTGGATGGTCCCCAGGATGAGCACGCCGATCACCGAGCCGAGGACCATACCGACGCCGCCGGAGAGCAGCACCCCGCCGATCACGACCGCGGCGATGGCGTCGAGCTCGAGTCCGACCCCGTTGAGGCTGTACCCGGACAGCTTCTGCACACTGAGCAGCAGCCCGGCCAGCGAGGCACACAGGCCGCTGACCACGTACACCGACACCCGCGCCCGGCCGGCGGCCAGACCCATCAGCATCGCCGACTGACGGTTACCGCCGACGGCGTACACCGTGCGTCCGAAGCGGGTCTGGTGCAGGACGTACACCGCGACCGCGACCACCACCAACATCACGATGACGGTGGGGCGGATGAACTTGTCGGCCCACACGTAGAGGTACTGCAACCCGAACACGCGCAACACCGGATCGTCGATCGGCAGCGTCTCGACGCTGACCAGGTAGCAGAATCCGCGGGCCAGGAACATGCCGGCCAGCGTCACGATGAACGGCTGCACCTCGAAGTACTCGATGATCAGCCCCATCACCAGGCCCAGCGCGGGTCCGACCAGGAGCACCACGGTCACGGCGACCGGGGTCGGCCAACCCACCTGCAGGGTCTTGGCCAGGATCACGGTCGACAGCGCCACCACCGACCCGACGCTCAGGTCGATGCCGCCGGTGAGGATCACGAAGGTCATCCCGACGGCGAGCACCACCAGGTGGCCATTGTCGATCAACAGATTCAGGAACAGCTGTGTGGGACTGGAGAATTCGTAACGGAGGACGACGAAGCCGAACAGCGCGGCGAACAACGCCGACGACGCCAGCAGGGGCCGGAAGCGTCCGCCGAAGTCCGCTCTCCCGGGTATGGCGAGGAGCCGGGGGCGGGGCGCGATCTCGAGGCTCATGACGTGGTCACCTTCTGCGACTGCGACTGCGACTGCGACTCGGCTGTCGTCCCGACCGCGCGGTGCGCGTCGGACCCGGCGGGCCCGGTGGGAGCAGCTGTCGGCCGGGGGCCCCGGCGGATGCGTCCGTGTCGCAGCAGCGCCCGGAACTTGGGCGCCTGCGCCAGACAGACCAGGATGACCGCGGCGGCCTTGAACACCAAGGTGGTCTCCGGAGTGATGCCCGCGGTGTAGACCGTGGTGGTGAGAGTCTGGATGATCAACGCGCCCAACAGTGTTCCGGTCAGACTGAACTTTCCGCCGAGCAGTGACGTGCCGCCGATCACCACGGCGAGAATCGCATCCATCTCGATCCAGAGGCCGGCGTTGTTGGCGTCGGCGGCGGCGATGTTCGACGCGATCATCAATCCCGCGATGCCGGCACAGACCGCGCAGAACACGTAGACCGCGAACACGATGCTTCGGTACCGCACCCCGGCGAGCCTGCTGGCCTCCGGGTTGACCCCGACTGCCTCCAACAGCGTGCCCAGCGCGCTGCAGCGGGTCATCAACCCCACCGCGGCGAACACCGCGAGGCTCACCAGCACCGCCACCGGCAACCCGAAGGCGTGTCCGGCGCCGAGGACCTTGAAGGGTTCCCCTGTGACCGTGAGGATCTGGCCTTCGGTGATCAACAGAGCGATACCCCTGCCCGCCGTCATCAGGACGAGCGTGGCGATGATCGGCTGGATCCCGAAGATCGACACCAGCGCGCCGTTCCACAGACCCAGTACTGCCGCGGCGCCCAGCGCGAGCGTCATCGCAGCGGCGATGGTGGCGCCGTTCGTCGGGTCGGCAGAACCCGCCACGTGCGAGCACGCCAGCGCGCCGGAGATCGCTACCACCGCACCGACCGACAGGTCGATCCCGCGTGAGGCGATGACCAGCGTCATGCCCAGCGCGACCAGCATGGTGGGCGCACCGTTGCGCAGGATGTCGATGGTGCTTCCGTAGAGGTGGCCGTCCTGGATACGCACGCTGAGGAATCCGGGGGTGAGCAGCACGTTGAGCGCCATCAGCGCGACCAGCGCGAGGACCGGCCAGATCAGCGGCGACGCGGTGATCCGGCGCAGGGCCGGCAGCCTCGTTGTGGGTCCGGTCATTGTCGTCCACCTCCGGCGATCAATGCGGTGAGGTCGGAAACCGAACAGCCACCGCCGATTTCGGCTACGGTCAGTCCGTCGCGCAGCACCGCGATGCGGTTGCTGATGCGGGCCACTTCATCGAGTTCGGCGGAGATGAACAGCACCGCCATCCCGTCGGCCGACAGCTGGGTGATCAATTTCTGGATCTGCGCCTTGGCGCCGACGTCGATGCCGCGGGTCGGTTCGTCGAGGATCAGCAGCCGGGGCCGGGTGATCAGCCAGCGGGCCAGCAGCACTTTCTGCTGATTGCCCCCGCTGAGGTTCTTGATCGGGGTGTCAGGGTCGGCCGGGCGGATGTGGAGCATCTCGATGTAGCGGGTGACGAGGTCGTTCTTGGCCTGCGCGGACAGGGGTCTGGCGAATCCGCGGCGGGCCTGCAGCGCGAGTACGAGATTGTCGCGCACCGACATATCGGCGATGATGCCCTCGGTCTTGCGGTTCTCCGACGTGAACGCGAAGCCGTGGCCGATCGCGGCGCGTGGTGAGCGGATCTGCGCGGGCGCACCGTCGACGCTGACGTCGCCACCGGTGGCGCGGTCCGCGCCGAACACCAACCGGGCCAGTTCGGTGCGTCCCGATCCGAGCAGCCCGGCCAGACCGACGATTTCGCCGGCGCGGATGTCCAGGTCGGTGGGCTTGACCTGCGGGGCACGCTCGATCTGGCGGACCGACACGTACGCGGTGGCGGACCCGTCGACACGCAGTTCCGATGCCTCGGAGGCGATCTCACCGAGGACATCGAGTTCGTGACCGACCATCGCCGAGATCAGCCGGTGCCGGTCGAGTTCGGCGGTGCGCCATTCGCCGACCGTCTTGCCGTTGCGCAGCACCGTCATCCGGTCCGAGATCTCGTAGACCTGGTCCAGGAAGTGGGATACGAACAACACCGCAGTACCGTCGTCGCGCAGTCTGCGGATGACGCGGAACAGCTCGGCGACCTCGTCGGTGTCCAGGCTCGACGTGGGCTCGTCCAGGACGAGCACCCTGGCGGATACGGACATGGCGCGTGCGATGGCCACCAGCTGCTGGATGGCGATCGGATGGCTGCCCAACGTCGAGCGCGGGTCGATGTCGAGTTCGAGTTGGGCCAGCAGCGCTCGCGCCGCATCATGCACAGCCCGGTACATGATGCGGCCGAAACGGCGGGGTTCGCGTCCCAGCAGGATGTTCTCCGCGACCGTGAGGTTCGGGCAGAGATTGACCTCCTGGTAGACGGTGCTGATCCCGGCGTCCTGGGCTTGCCTCGGCCCGGTGAACCGCTGCGGGACGCCATTGACGGTGATCTGGCCGCCGTCGATGTCATAGACGCCGGTCAGCGCCTTGATCAGCGTGGACTTGCCGGCGCCGTTCTCACCCATCAGGGCGTGCACTTCGCCGGGGAGCAGACGGAAGTCCACACCGTCGAGCGCCTTCACCCCGGGGAAGGTGACGTCGATGCCGCACAGCAGCACCACCGGTTCGTCGACTCGGTCCATGTCGGCTGGTTCGCTGTCCGGGTTCAGTACTGCCGGTTGGGAAGTGCTTCGATCGCCTGCTGGGTGGTGAACGTCTCGTCCGGGACCACGACGCGCGCGGGCACCGGTTCGCCGGCCACCACCTTCTCGGCGAGGTCCATCAGCTGGGGGCCGAGCAACGGGTTGCATTCGACGAGAAAGTTGAATTTGCCGTCGGCCAGCGCACGCATGCCGTCGCTCGTCGCTCGTCGCGTCGACCGCGACGATCTTGATGTCTTGACCGGGGGTCTTGCCCGCCGCCTGGATCGCCTCGACCGCACCCAGGCCCATATCGTCGTTCTGGGCGAACACCAGGTCGATGTCGGGATGCGCCTTGAGGAAGGCCTCCATCACCTGTTTGCCGCCTGACCGCGTGAAATCTCCTGTCTGCGAGGCGATCACGTTGAGGTTCGGCGATGCCGAGATCGCTTCCTCGAAGCCGGTGTTGCGGTCGATGGCGGGGTCGGCCCCGGTGGTGCCCTCCAGGATGACGATGTTGACCGGCTCGGTCTGACCGGCATACTCGTCGACCACCCACCGGCCGGCGCGGCGGCCCTCGTCGACGAAGTCGGCGCCCAGGAACGACACGTAGGCGTCGGGGACCGTGGTGTCCACGGCGCGGTCGGTGAGGATCACCGGGATGCCGGCGTTCTTGGCCTCCAACAGCACGGCGTCCCAACCTGTGCGCACCACGGGGCTGAACGCCAGCACGTCGACGCCCTGCTGGATGAACGACCGCAGGGCCGAGATCTGGTTCTCCTGCTTTCCGTTGGCGTCGGAGAACTTCAGGTCGACACCGGCGGCTGACGCCGCCTCCTGCACCGACTTGGTATTGGCGGTCCGCCATCCACTTTCCGCGCCGACTTGGGAGAAACCCATCGTGATGGTGCCGTCGCCTGCGCCGTCGGGCGCCGGCCCGCTGCCACATGCCGCCAGCGTGGTGGCGATCGCGACCCCCAATGACAGTGCCGCGAACAGTGCTCGTTTCCTCAACGGTCGCTCCTTGCTCCTGGTGTGGCCTGGATTACATTTGGCGAATGTTAACGTTAACGTCTGTGACCTGTCAACGTCTGAAACTCCTGTTCAAACCCATCTACTTGCCCGCGTGAGCGCTCACAACGATCGACCGCGGACCGTCAGCGCAGAGGCTTGAGCCGGATCGCGGTGGTGCCGAGCAGTCCCACCGGGTCGACGTAGTCGGCCCGAGACGCCGGCCCCCACATCGCTCCCCAGTGCAGGCAGGCCGGCGCCGCGCAGTTCGGATGTCCCGCGGCCAGTTCGCCGAGCGCGGACCCGGCGGTCACCTGCTGTCCCCGCCGCACCGCCGGCCGCACGGGTTCATAGGTGGTGCGCAGCCCGCCCGGGTGCGCGATCGACACCAGGGGCCTGCCTGCCAGATCGCCGGCGAACACCACCGTGCCGGCTGCCGCCGCGTACACCGGCTGCCCGTCGGTCCCGGCAAGGTCGACACCGCGGTGGCCGCGCTGCCAGTTCGGGGCGGGTGCGTCGAACTGGCGCACCACCGCCGGAGACGGTTGCAGCGGCCAGCCCAGCCGGACGTCGTCGGCAGCGGCCGGCGCGGCCGTCACCACCGCGACGGCGATCGCACTCGCCAGGACCCGCATCCGTCCAGTTCAGCGGACCGGCGCAGGACAGGGAAAGCCCGAACCTGCGAACCTGTGGATCACCGGTTGGGGCGCTGCTCGGTGGTAAAAGCACCTGTTCCGAGCGTGTAAACTCCTACCCGCAGCTCGTTTGCGCGGGCTGACTTCGCGCGTCTGCAGCACGGGCTCACCAGCTCGTCACCTCGCATGCCGGGCGGTCCCGCCTCCAAGAGACGGGTCCGGCATCGAAGCAGTCGCCAGGGTCCGGCTCACCCGATGCCGGACGACAACCGACAACAAAGAAAAGGCCACTGGACTCATTATGGCTGTCGTAACAATGAAGCAGCTGCTTGACAGCGGCGCGCACTTCGGGCATCAGACCCGACGCTGGAACCCCAAGATGAAGCGGTTCATCTTCACCGACCGCAACGGCATCTACATCATCGATCTGCAGCAGACGCTGACCTACATCGACAAGGCCTATGAGTTCGTGAAGGAGACCGTCGCGCACGGCGGTTCCGTCATGTTCGTCGGCACCAAGAAGCAGGCGCAGGAATCCATCGCCGAAGAGGCCACCCGCGTCGGCATGCCGTTCGTGAACCAGCGCTGGCTGGGCGGCATGCTCACCAACTTCTCCACCGTGCACAAGCGCCTGCAGCGCCTCAAGGAGCTTGAGGCCATGGAGCAGACCGGTGGCTTCGAGGGTCGCACCAAGAAAGAAATCCTGATGCTGACCCGCGAGAAGAACAAGCTCGAGCGCAGCCTCGGTGGCATCAGGGACATGCAGAAGGTGCCGTCGGCGATCTGGGTCGTCGACACCAACAAGGAACACCTCGCGGTGGCCGAGGCCCGCAAGCTGAACATCCCGATCATCGCGATCCTGGACACCAACTGCGATCCGGATCTCGTCGACTACCCGATCCCGGGTAACGACGACGCCATCCGCTCGGCTGCGCTGCTGACCAAGGTGGTGGCCTCCGCGGTCGCCGAGGGTCTGCAGGCCCGCGCCGGTGCCGGTGCCGACAAGGCCGCGGCCGAGGCGGCCGAGCCACTTGCCGAGTGGGAGCAGGAGCTGCTGGCCGGTGCCACCACCGCCGCACCCGAGGCTGCCGCCGGCGAGACCGCAGCACCCGAACAGTCCTGACACCCGCGACGCCTCAAAGGAAAGACTTCTATGGCTAACTACACCGCCGCCGACGTCAAGCGCCTCCGGGAGCTGACCGGTGCCGGCATGCTGGACTCGAAGAACGCGCTGGTCGAGGCCGAAGGTGACTTCGACAAGGCCGTCGAGTTGCTGCGCATCAAGGGCGCCAAGGACGTCGGCAAGCGCGCTGAGCGCGCCACCGCCGAGGGCCTGGTCGCCGCAAAGGACGGCGCGCTCATCGAGCTGAACTCCGAGACGGACTTCGTCGCCAAGAACGGCGAGTTCCAGGCGCTCGCCGATCAGATCGTCGCTGCGGCGGCTGCGGCCAAGGCGGCCGACGTCGACGCGCTCAAGGCGGTCAAGCTCGGTGACACCACGGTCGAGCAGGCGATCGCCGACCTGTCGGCCAAGATCGGCGAGAAGCTGGAGCTCCGTCGTGCCACGTATTTCGACGGCACGACCGAGACCTACCTGCACAAGCGCGCCGCCGATCTGCCGCCCGCGGTGGGTGTGCTGGTCGAGTACACCGGTGGCGACACGTCGGCCGCTCACGCGGTCGCCCTGCAGATCGCCGCGCTGAAGGCCAAGTACCTCACCCGTGAGGACGTGCCGGAGGACATCGTCGCCAACGAGCGGCGCATCGCCGAGGAGACCGCCCGCAACGAGGGCAAGCCGGAGCAGGCGCTTCCGAAGATCGTCGAGGGCCGGGTGACGGGCTTCTACAAGGACGTCGTGCTGCTGGATCAGCCTGCGGTGTCCGACAACAAGAAGTCGGTCAAGGCGCTGCTCGACGAGGCCGGGGTGACCGTGACGCGGTTCGTCCGCTTCGAGGTCGGTCAGGCCTGACAGGTCTGAATTCACGCGAGGCCCCCGGGACCACGGTCCCGGGGGCCTCGTGCTTTCGTACTGAGGGTCCCGGCGATGCCCTCGCCCGCCGTGATCTGCGGTACACGCGGATCTCGTGGTCGGCCTGTCGTCGCGGTGGGGAAACAAATCCGGACCACCGGTGTGTTTGCTCGCGTCGGCCAGGGGAGGTCAAGGGATGGGTGGCCGGCCTCGGTCGCGTTTGCCTGTTTTCCCACGCAAGGACTGCGGGCAAAAGGTCCAGCTAACCCGGCTGCCATTCTGACGCTGCCGTAAGGTGGCGAGTACGGTGGTTTTCGACGTTTGCTGAGTTAGCCTCACTCTATGGGGGATCATGAGAACTGCTGTGGCCGTGGTGACCGATACAGTTGAGTCCCGCGGGACGGCAGACATCGCTGCCAGGGTGAAATCCTCGGACGACGTGCCGACGGAGTCCGGTCGGTTGCGGACGCGCAGGGCGCGGGTGCCGGTTGTCGGTCCGCTTATGGACCTGACCACCGCGTCACTGGCGGTGGCCGCCGGAATGGCCATCGCCGACCGTTTCCTCGAGTGGCAGTTGCCACCCATCTGGATGATGTTCTTCTTCGCGCCGACCGTGGTGGCGTTGAGCGCGATGCGCGGACTGTACCGCCGGTCCGTCGCGCGCTCGTTCCTCGACGAGCTGCCCACCATTGAGGCGGTCGCGGCCATCACGGCGATGCTGTTGCTCAGTGGCCTCGTGTTCAACCCGGAGGTGGTAGGGGCGGGTAAAGCTGTCGCCCTGGTGTGGTTGTGGGCGGCGATCCTGATCCCGCTCGGCCGGCTACTGTGGTTGTGGTACAGGCGTTATCAGTTCCGGCGCAACGTGCTGAGTGCACCGACGCTCATTGTCGGCAACGGTCGTATCGCCGCGAAGGTGGTCGACCGGCTCCGCATCACCCCGGAGTACGGTCTGCGGCCGATCGGGCTGGTCGACGACGACCTTCCGTCGATGGGGATCGACCGGGACCAGCCCGCCAGCATCCCGTACCTGGGCAAGTTGGACCGCATCGACGAGATCATCACCCGCACCGGCGCCGAGTGCATGATCGTCGCGTTCTCCCGCACCCGGGACGAGGCGATGTCCATCGCGGTCAGGACCGCCCACCGGCGCGGCATCGCGGTGTGGATCGTGCCCCGGATCTACGACACCATCGGCGTCCACGCCCGCATCGACCACATCGGCGGTCTGCCGCTCATCGCCGCTCCGCGCACCGACCCGCGCAGCTGGCAGTTCGCCGCCAAGCACATCTCCGACCGGATGGTCGCCACCGTCGGTCTGGTGCTGATCTCCCCGCTGTTCCTCACCTTGATGCTGTTGGTGCGGTTGTCCTCGCCGGGCCCGATCTTCTTCGGTCAGCCGCGGATCGGGCGCGACGGCCGGGTTTTCCAGTGCCTGAAGTTCCGCTCGATGCGCCCGCCGACGGAGTCCGACGCCGCGTTCACCCCCGATCCCGACTCCGCGCCCGGAGGCGTCGAGGGCGAGGACCGCCGGACCCCGATCGGCAAGTTCATGCGCGCCTATTCGCTGGACGAGCTGCCTCAGGTGATCAATGTCATCAGGGGCGAGATGAGTCTGGTCGGTCCGCGTCCGGAGCGCCCGGAGTACGTCGACCTGTTCAACGTCCAGATCGCCCGCTACGGTGACCGGCACCGGGTCAAGGCCGGGATCACCGGTTGGGCGCAGGTGCACGGCCTGCGCGGGCAGACGTCGATCGCCGACCGCGCCGAGTGGGACAACTTCTACATCGAGAACTGGTCGGTGTTGCTGGACTGGAAGATCCTGGCGATGACCGTCGGGGCGGTGCTGCGCCGGGCCGAGTGAGCCCGGGGCGCGACCTTCGCGACATTGCGGACCCCGCCGGTACGCTTTGGTACCGTTCGGGCCATGGATCGTGTCAACGCGTTCGGCGACGACGCCCTGGGTGACCTCGACGCCGTCGGTCTGGTGGACGAACTGCGCCGCGGGGCGGTGTCGGCGAGCGAACTCGTCGAGGCCGCGATCGCGCGCACCGAGAAGGCGAACCCGGCGCTGAACGGACTCACCTTCGAGGCATACGAGCGGGCCAAGGCGCGGGCCCGACTGCACCGCCCCTACGGTGGCTTCTTCGACGGGGTGCCGTCGTTCGTCAAGGACAACGTGGCCGTCGCCGGGATGCCGGCGATGAACGGCACCGACGCCTGGGAGCCCGTCCCCGCCGCCCACGACGGTGATTTCGCCAGCGCCTATCTGGCGACCGGTCTGGTCCCCGTCGGTAGGACGCGGATGTCGGAGTTCGGTTTCAGTGCTGCCGCCGAACACCCTCGGCTCGGCGCGGTGCGCAACCCGTGGCACACCGATCACACGGCAGGTGCCTCGTCGTCGGGGTCGGGCGCGTTCGTGGCCGCCGGCGTGGTGCCGATCGCGCACGCCAATGACGGCGGCGGTTCCATCCGGATTCCCGCGTCGTGCAACGGACTTGTGGGCCTCAAACCGAGCCGTGGCCGGCTTCCGCTGGACAAGGACATGCGGCAGATGCCGCTGCGCATCGTCGCCAACGGCGTGGTGACCCGGTCGGTGCGGGACACCGCCGCGTTCTACCGCGAGATGGAGAAGGTCGTCGCGAACCCGAAGCTGCCTCCTGTCGGCGATGTCACGGGTCCCGGTGTGCAACGGCTGCGCATCGCGGTGTGCACGCAGTCCATCCTGCACGAGGCCAGTCCAGAGGTCAGCGAGCTGACGCTCAAGACCGCGGCGCTGCTCGAGCAGCTGGGACACCGGATCACCGTCATCGACAACCCTGTGCCGCAACGGTTTATGGACGACTTCCTGTTGTACTGGTCGTTTTTGGCTTTCGCCTTGGTGCGTGGCGGCCGTCGCACGTTCGGGCCGAGCTTCGACCGCGGTCGGCTGGACAATCTGTCGCTGGGCCTGGAGCGGCACGCTGCCCGAAACCTGCACCGGTTGCCGACGGCGATCGCCCGGCTGGCGCGGATGCGCCGGGTCACGTCGCGGCTGCAGTCCACCTACGACGTGGTGCTGACGCCGACCCTGGCAGACGTCCCGCCCCGTGTCGGACACCTCGATCCGACGGCGCCGTACGAGCAGATCATCGCGCGGCTCATCGAGTGGGTGGCGTTCACGCCGTTACAGAATGCCACCGGCGAGCCGGCGATCTCGTTGCCGCTCGGGCAGTCTCAGTCGGGTCTGCCGGTGGGCATGATGTTCGCCGCGGGTGTGGGCGAGGAGGCCCGTCTGCTCGAGCTCGCGTTCGAGCTCGAACAGGCGCAGCCCTGGCGCCGTATTCAGGACTGACGGACCCGCCCGACCGGCGAAACCCGTTGCGGCACGACATGTTGACGTAACGGGACCGCGGCCCTGTTAACAGCGCCGATACTGCGCGCGGCCGTGGGCGAAACTTTTCCTGCGCACCATCGCTTCTCGTGGAGGCCACTCAGGTCGGCAGCGCGCCGGTCGCAGTCCGATCACCGCAGATCCCCGCCGGGTCCGGGAACACCTTCACGTGCCTGGTCCGGTTCGCGCTGGCCAACATTCGGCGTCGTCCGGAGCGGTTCGTGCTCGCGGTGCTCGGCATCGCGCTGGCGATCGCGTGCGTGACGATCGTCCGGACCATCTCGGCCGGCTTCGCGACCACCGGTGAGGCCTCTGTGGCCGACGTGCTGGCCGACGGCCAGCTGTGGGTGGTGCCCGCTGCCGGTGTGCACTACGACCCCGCCGCCGAGGCGCTGATCGCCGACGGGCCGGCACCCGCGCTCGCCGCCCCCGAGGGGTGGACGGCAACCCACGTCGTATCGGGCCTCGTCGAGGTCAATGGTCAAGCCGTGGCGCTGCGGGGCACAGACCAGGCAACCGCAGGCCAGGCGCTGGTGGGATCTGCTGCAGCGGAGCGACTTTCGGTCTCCGACGGTGACCGTGTGACCATCGGCGGGCAACAGCTGGACGTCCGGGTCAGCGGGCCCGGGCAGTCGGTGACGGTGCCGACGCCGGTGGCTCAGGCGACGGTCGGTGACAACGGGTGGTGGGTGGTGCGCGCGCCGGCGGGGGAGCAGCAGCGCCGCGATCTGGCCCAGGTTTTCGGCGCTGCCGTCGGCCTGCCGTGGACCGCCGATCCCGCGGTGCAACCGGATGCCGGTGGCGCGGGGTTGATCTACGACACCGTCGGAGGGTCCGGTCCGCTGACGTTCGAACAGAAGTACTCGGCCCTGTTCTCGGGTCAGGTGACGAGTTCGACACTCGGTCTGATCTCCACGATCGGTCTCGGTCTCGGCTTCGTCATCGCGGTGTCGTCATTCCTCGCCGCGGTGACCGAACGGCGCCGTGAGTTCGGCATCATGTCGAGCATCGGCCTGGCCGACGAGGTCCTCTATTTCTTCCTCGTCGAGTCGGCGATCGTCTTCCTCGCGGCATACGTCGTCGGGATCGCGGCCGCCGGAATCGCTGTCGCGCTGGTGATCCCGGGTATCGCGTCGGTGGGGTCGTGGCTGCAGGGGGCCGCGCTGACCGCGATGTTCCTGCCGGCCATGGCGATCGTCGGTGCACTGGTCCCGGTGCACCGGCTGCTGCAGCAGCGGCCGGTGTCTCTGCTGGGGGACCGATAGATGAGTGCGGGTAAGGGCCTGGCCTACGGGTGGCTGGCAGCGCGACGCCGGGTCCGCGAGATGGTGTTGCCGGCCGTCACGACTGGCACCGGCGCATTCCTGGTGGTCCTCGTCTTCGGGATGTCCGACGGCATCCGCGCTCAGTCGGCGTCACTCGGTCACGGCGACGAAATCGCCCGCGCCGTGGTACTGATCGCCGTCACGGTCCTGCTCGTCGGAGTGGCCGAGGTGGCCGTGGCGACGACCAGGACCGTCGCCCACCGCACCCGCGAACTCGGGGTGCTCGCCGCCAACGGCGTTCCGCGCGCACCGGTGGTGACCGCACTGCTCGTCGAGCCCGTCGTCGCCGCCGTGCTCGGCGCGCTGGCGGGCGTGGGGCTGGCCGTCGTCACCGGGATCGTGCTGGCGGCGCTGGGAATCGTCGCCACCGGGGTGTCCTACCCCGGGTTGGCCCTCGGCGGCGGGATCGCGGTCGTCGTCAGCATCGCCGCCGCGCTGGCCACCAGCATCGTGCCCACCTGGAAGGCCGCGTCGCGACCGCCCATTCGATCCCTGGCCTCAGGAGGCTGACCGTGACCGCTCTCGACGACACCGCCGGCACCGCCCCCGTGATCGAGATCTCCGACGTGTGGAAATTGCACAAGCTCGGCGACGAGGTCGTCAAGGCGCTGATGGCCGCCGAACTGACCGTGACACCAGGCGAATTCGTCTGCCTGATGGGTCCGAGCGGCAGCGGCAAGTCCACTCTGCTCAACATCATCGGCGGGCTGGACCGGCCGACGAAGGGCACCGTGAAGATCGCCGGGCAGGACACCGCGACGCTGACCGAGAGCCAGTACGCGGCACTGCGGCACGACACCATCGGCTTCATCTTCCAGAGCTACAACCTGATCCCGTTCCTGTCGGCTGTCGAGAACGTCGAGCTACCGCTGATGTTCGAGCCCTACGACCGGAAATCGTTGCGCAAGCGGGCCACCGAGCTTCTCGAGCTGGTCGGGCTCGGGCATCGCGTCAACCATCAGCCGACCAAGATGTCGGGCGGCGAACAGCAGCGCACGGCGATCGCGCGCTCACTGATCAGCAGCCCGACCCTCGTCCTGGCCGACGAGCCGACGGCCAACCTCGACCACCGCACGGGGGAGACGGTGGTGCGCATGCTGCGCGACCTGTGCTCGACCATGGGAGTCACCGTGGTCGCGAGCACCCACGACCCCACGGTGGCCGACGAAGCGAGCCGTGTCGTCCGGATGAAAGACGGACAGATCGTCAACTGACCAAAGTGCAAGTGGGAGACGTCGAATGACACAAACGGAGCCTTCGCCGAACGTCGAGCGTGACAAGCTCATGACCACCGAGTTGGTCCCCGAACAGATCCTTCCCAAGGTGATGACCACATTCGGCCTGACGGCGGCCTATGTGTTCATCATCTGCTGGATCACCGGCTCGTCGGTGATGGCCGGCGGAGGCTGGACCGCGATTCCGATGTGGGTGCTCGGCATCCTCACCTTCCTGATCCCCGCCGGCATGGCGGTGGTGGAACTCGGCAACCTGTGGCCGGGGCAGGGCGGCGTGTACATCTGGGCCACCCGCACGATGGGCGAGACGTGGGGGTTTATCGGCGGGTACCTGTCCTGGGTGCCGGTGATCCTCAACGCCGCATCGTCGCCGGCGGTGGTGCTGCAGTTCCTGCTGCTGGCCTTCCACGCCGAACTCGGGTTGACGACGAGCATCATCCTGCAACTGGTCATCCTGTGGACGGTGATCGGTCTGGCGTTGGCGAAACTGGCTGCCAATCAGAAGATCATGAACATCGTCTTCGTCGTCTACGGCATCCTGACGCTGACGATCTTCGTCAGCGGTCTGCTGTTCGCCGTCAACAACGGTTCGGCGACGCCGTTCAGCTGGGCCGAGGCGACCATCCCCAACTTCGCGGTCGCCGGCTTCCTGTACGGAACCGTGCTGCTGTACCTGCTCGGCGTCGAAACCCCGTACAACATGGGAGCGGAGTTCCTGTCGGTGCGCAAGAGCGGCCCGAAGATGATCCTGTGGGGATCGGCTGCGCTGGTCGCGATCTATCTGCTGACCACGCTCGGCACCATGATGGCGCTGCCGGGTGACGAGATCGACCCCGTGACGGGCGTGATCGGCATGCTCGATGTCGCCGGCTTCCCCGGTCTGATGGAGGTCTGCGCAATCGTTCTGGCGTTCATCATCATCGTCGCGCTGATGACCTACCAGGTCGCGTACTCACGGCTGATCTTCGTTTCGGGTCTGGAACGCCACCTGCCGCGGATCTTCACCCACCTCAACCCTCGGACGCGCAACCCGGTCACCGCCATCCTGATCCAGGGCGTGATCTCCTCATTGATCCTGGTGGGGCTGTATTCGCAGAGCAGCATGGCCAACGTCACCATCTACCTGCAGGGCGGCCTGTCCACGGTGTGGCTGCTGTCCGGGTTCTTCTTCCTGATCCCCGTGGTCGTCGCACGGAAGAAGTACGCGGATCGCTATGCCGGCGAGCAGTTCTGGCGTATCCCGGGCGGCATGGCCGGGGTGTGGACGGCCGTCATCGTCGGATCCCTGGGCACGGTCGGCGGTATCTACTACTCGTTCGTCACACCGTGGATCGACGTGCCCACCGCCACCTGGATGACGTGGGTGGGCGGCATCAGCCTGGGCATGTTCGCCCTCGGCCTGACCGTGTACGTCTTCGGACGACGCTCGGCGCACAAGGTTAGTCAGGAAGATTCGCTGGCACATCTGGCGGTCTTCGACCTCAACAAGACAGAAACAGAGGAATCAGCGAAATGACGATGGAGGACACCCGCACGCGAGGCGAGCACGACGGGGCCGCACCCGCGGCCTATCCGCTGGACCCGTTGAGCGGAGCCGAGATCGAGTCCGCCGCCGCCGTGGTGACTGCGTCCGAATATGCCACTCCCACTTTGAAGTTCGTGATGATTCAGCTCGCCGAGCCGGCCAAGACCGCTTCGCTGACCTTCGTCGGCGAACAGGACGTGCCGCGTCGAGCATTCCTGACCATGTACGACGCGGCGGCGAAGCTGATCTACGAGGCCGTCGTCGATCTCGGCGCGCGCGTCATCGAGTCCTGGACCCCCGTCCCGGGCCGGTTCCCGTCCTACCTCGTCGAGCACATGACCGGCGTGGAGGAGAAGGTCCGGGAGGACCCGCGCTGGCAGGAGGCGATGCGCAAGCGCGGTGTCACCGACTTCAGCCTCGCGATGATCGACCCGTGGCCGGCCGGTTACTACGGGGCGCAGGACCACTACGACAACTCCCCGCTGATCTGCCGGCCGCTGACGTTCGTGCGCGCCGCACCGTCGGAGAACGGTTACGCCCGTCCGGTCGAGGGGCTGATCGTCACCTTCGACCTGGACACCATGACCGTGCTCGACGTCGAGGATCACGGCGCGGTGAGGCTGCCGGCCAAAGGTGGCAACTACTCGGAGCAGTTCATGTTCAGCCCGGACAACCGGCCGGCCTTCAGCGGCTTCCGCGACGATGTGAAGACCATCGAGATCACCCAACCGGACGGACCGAGTTTCACCGTCGACGGCTGGAACGTGCAATGGCAGAAGTGGTCGCTACGGGTGGGGTTCAACCCGCGCGAAGGTCTGGTGCTGCACGAAGTCACCTACAACGACCGCGGCACCGTCCGGCCGATCATGTATCGGGCAGCGTTGTCGGAAATGGTTGTGCCCTACGGTGATTCATCTCCAACGCACTGGAACAAGAACGTCTTCGACATGGGCGAGGTCGGCATGGGGTTCTCGGCCAACCCGCTGACCCTGGGCTGTGACTGTCTGGGTGAGATCTTCTACTTCGACGGTACGGTCAACGATTCCGACGGAAACGCCGTCACCATTCCGAACGCGATCTGCATGCACGAGGAGGACTACGGGATCTCCTGGAAGCACACCGATTTCCGGACCGGCGAGGTCGAGGTGCGGCGGTCCCGGCGCTTGGTCATCTCGATGATCTGCACGGTCGGCAACTACGAATACGGGTTCTTCTGGTACCTCTACAACGACGCCTCCATCGAGATGGAGGTCAAACTCACCGGTGTGCTGACCACCGGTGCGATCGCAGACGGCGAGACCCCGCGCTGGGGCAAGATGGTCGCGCCCGGCATGTACGGGCCCAACCATCAGCACTTCTTCAACTTCCGGATGGACATGAGCATCGACGGTCCGGGAAACAGTGTTTACGAGGTGGATTCGATTCCAGAGCCGGACCCGGCGCTCAACCCGCACCACAACGCCTGGATCACCAAGGACACCCTGGTCGCCTCGGAGGCCGAGGGCGCGCGGGACTGGGAGTATTCGACCGGGCGGTACTGGAAGGTGGTCAACCCGTCCAAGCTCAACGAGTTCGGGGCACCGGTGGGCTACAAGCTGATGCCCAAGGACATCGTCCCGGTGATGGTGCAGGAGGGCTCTGTCATCTATGACCGGGCCCGGTTCGTGCAGCACAACCTGTGGGTGACCAAGTTCGACGCCAAGGAGCTCTACGCCGCCGGCGACTACATGTATCAATCGGCCGACGCCCAGGGTCTGCCGGAGTACGTGGCCGACGATGCGCCGCTGGAGGACACCGATGTGGTGCTCTGGTACACCGTCGGCGCGCATCACGTGGTCTGCCCGGAGGACTGGCCGGTGATGCCGTGTCATTACACCGGTTTCAAACTCAAGCCGGTGGGCTTCTTCGACGGCAACCCGGCGCTGGACCTGCCCCCGTCACCGCCGAAGGCCTGCCACATGGCGTGAGACCCCCCCAGGGCGCCAGGCCCCCCAGGTCCCAGGTCGTGAGCGTGCGTGTCTGAGGCCGACGCGCCGCGCTGATGCCGGACTATGCGCACGCTCGTCAGGGCTTGATGGTGTACCGGCTGGAGATCGCGATGCGGTTGAACGCGTTGATGGCGATGGCGACCCACCGCAGTGCGGCGGCCTGCTGGCCGTCCACCGCGGCGGTGTCGTCGTCGATTCCCGCCGCGCGGGTGCCGATGCCGGTGATCTCCTCGGCGATCGCGAGCGCGGCACGCTCGGCGGGGGTGAAGTAATCCGTCTCCCGCCACGCGGGCAGCACGGCGAGGCGGTCGGTGGTCTCACCCTTGGCCAGTGCGTCGCGCACATGCAGGCGAAGGCAGAAGCCGCAGCCGTTGAGCTGGGACGCCCGGATGCGCACCAGCTCGAGGGTCAGCGGGTCCACTCCGGCGTCCAATGCCGCCTTGTCCGCCTGCCCAGACAGCGTGATCATCGTCTGATAGGCGTTCGGGACCGCTGAACTCAGCAGGGTGCGGGCAGTCATGATCTGTCACTCCGTTCGTGGTTGACGTGGCGGTATGTCGGGTAGACGAGGCAGCTTCCGTATTTGTGACAGCGACGAGCGTGCGCGAACTTGGGCATAGTGCCGGCGTGGCGGCCGCAGACACGCACGCTCACGGAAATACCCCTTCGGCGGTCGGGCGCGCACGGGTTTGGCAGGATTGGGGGGTCGTCTCGTCGATGGCAACCTGGTGCAGACCGGAAGGAGTCCGATGGCAGACCCAACGGCCGAGCCAGTTGCCGGCCAGTCCCCGCTGATCAGACCCGCATACTCCAGGGTGCTGCTGAAGTTGGGCGGTGAGATGTTCGGAGGTGGGCAGGTCGGACTCGACCCCGATGTGGTCGCGCAGGTGGCGCGTCAGATCGCCGAAGTCGTCCGCAGCGGGGCGCAGGTGGCCGTGGTGATCGGTGGCGGCAACTTCTTCCGCGGCGCGCAGCTGCAACAGCGCGGGATGGATCGCGCGCGGTCGGACTACATGGGCATGCTCGGCACCGTGATGAACAGCCTTGCACTGCAGGACTTTCTGCAGAAGGAAGGCATCGACACCCGGGTGCAGACCGCGATCACCATGGGGCAGGTCGCCGAGCCCTACATCCCGCTGCGCGCGGTGCGGCACCTGGAGAAGGGTCGCGTCGTGATCTTCGGCGCCGGCATGGGCCTGCCCTACTTCTCCACCGACACCACCGCCGCGCAGCGGGCGCTGGAGATCGGCGCCGACGTGGTGTTGATGGCCAAGGCGGTCGACGGGGTGTTCACCGCCGACCCGCGCGTCGACCCGGACGCAGAGCTGCTCATCGCGATCAGTCACCGCGAGGTAATCGACCGGGGGTTGAAGGTCGCCGACGCGACCGCGTTCAGTTTGTGTATGGACAACGGGATGCCGATCCTGGTGTTCAACCTGCTCGTCGACGGCAATATCGCGCGGGCCGTCGCGGGTGAGAAGATCGGGACACTGGTCACCACCTGAGGGTGGCGGGCAGCAACAGCGACGGGAGACAAGCAGTGATCGACGAAACCCTCTTCGATGCCGAGGAGAAGATGGAGAAGGCCGTCGCGGTGGCACGGGACGACCTCGCGTCGATCCGCACCGGACGCGCAAATCCCGGCATGTTCAACCGGATCCACGTCGACTACTACGGTGCCGTCACCCCGATCACCCAGCTGTCCAGCATCAACGTGCCCGAGGCGCGGATGGTGGTGATCAAGCCCTATGAGGCCAGCCAGCTGCGCCCGATCGAGGACGCGATCCGCAATTCGGACCTGGGCGTGAACCCCACCAACGACGGCAACGTGATCCGGGTGTCGATCCCGCAACTCACCGAGGAGCGGCGCCGTGACCTGGTGAAGCAGGCCAAGGGCAAGGGTGAGGACGCCAAGGTGTCGGTCCGCAACATCCGCCGCAAGGCCATGGAGGAGCTGACGCGCATCAAGAAGGACGGCGACGCCGGCGAGGACGACGTCGCTCGCGCCGAGAAGGACCTCGACAAGACCACCCAGCAGTACACCCACCAGATCGACGAATTGGTCAAGCACAAGGAAGGCGAGCTGCTGGAGGTCTGAGCATGACCGACCAGCACTCGACTCCCGTGATATCCAAGCCGGTCAACGAGCCGCCGAAGAAGGCCTCGCGTGCCGGGCGCAATCTGCCCGCCGCGATCGCCGTGGGCGTCGCCCTCGGCGCGATGCTCATCGTCGTCCTGCTGTTCGCACCGAAGGTGTGGGTAGGGGTCGTCTCCGTGGCGATCGCAATCGCGACCCACGAAGTCGTCCGCCGACTCCGCGAGGGTGGTTACTCGATCCCGGTGGTGCCGCTGCTCGTCGGCGGGCAGGCGATGATCTGGCTGACCTGGCCGTTCGGTGCCGCCGGGGCGCTGGGCGCCTTCGGTGGCACCGTCGTGGTCTGCATGATCTGGCGGTTGGTGTCGGACGGCCTCTCCGATGCCCCGCAGAACTACCTGCGTGACATGTCCACCACCGTGTTCCTGGCCACCTGGGTGCCGCTATTCGCCAGCTTCGGCGTGCTGTTGATCTACCCCGACGACGGGGCCGGGCGGGTTTTCTGCCTGATGCTCGGCGTCGTCGCATCGGATGTCGGCGGCTACACCGCCGGTGTGCTGTTCGGGAAGCACCCGATGGCGCCGGCGATCAGCCCGAAGAAGTCGTGGGAGGGGCTGGCAGGCTCACTGGTTCTCGGTGTCGTCGTCTCGTCGCTGGCAGTGCAGTTCCTCACCGACAACCCGTGGTGGATCGGTATCCCGCTCGGGCTGATGCTTGTCATCACCGGAACCCTCGGCGACCTCGTCGAGTCGCAGGTCAAGCGTGATCTGGGCATCAAGGACATGGGCACCCTGCTGCCGGGCCACGGCGGGCTGATGGACCGTCTGGACTCCATCCTGCCGTCGGCCGTCGCGACCTGGATCGTGTTGTCGCTGCTCGCCTGACTCGCGGCGGGGCTTCCTGCGGTTCCGGAATGAGATACTGGGCCCGATGCCCAATCCGCTGCCCCTGGTTTTCGATGCGCCGCGTCGCGCGATGCCGCCGCGGCACTTCGCCGACCTCGACGAGTCCGGCCGCGCAGCCGCCGTCGCCGAGCTCGGTCTGCCCGCGTTTCGGGCCAAGCAGCTGGCCAACCAGTACTACGGCAGGCTGATCGCCGACCCGACCCAGATGACCGACCTGCCCGCCGCCGTACGCGAGCGGGTGGCCGACGCGCTGTTCCCGACGCTGTTCGGCGCGGCGCGCGAGATCGAATGTGACTCCGGTGAGACGCGCAAGGTGTTGTGGCGCGCCGTCGACGGCACGACGTTCGAATCCGTGCTGATGCGCTATCCCGACCGCAACACGGTGTGCATCTCGTCCCAGGCCGGGTGCGGCATGGCCTGCCCGTTCTGTGCGACGGGCCAGGGCGGGCTCAAGCGCAACCTGTCGACCGCCGAGATCCTCGAGCAGGTACGCGCCGCCAGCGCCGAGTTGCGCGACCGCGATGGTGGGCGGCTGTCCAACGTCGTCTTCATGGGTATGGGCGAGCCGTTGGCCAACTACAACAGGGTGGTGGCCGCGGTCCGAAGAATCACAGCATCATCACCCAACGGTTTCGGGATCTCGGCGCGCTCGGTGACCGTGTCGACCGTCGGGCTCGCACCGGCGATCCGCAAACTCGCCGACGAGAAACTCAACGTGACGCTGGCGCTGTCGCTGCACACCCCCGACGACGAACTGCGCGACACGCTGGTCCCGGTGAACAACCGCTGGAAGGTCGACGAGGTTCTCGATGCGGCGCGCTACTACGCCGACGTGACCGGTCGCCGGGTGTCGATCGAGTATGCGTTGATCCGCGATGTCAACGACCAGCCTTGGCGCGCAGACCTTCTCGGTAAGAAGTTGCACGGCAAGCTCGGCCCGCTGGTGCACGTCAACCTGATTCCGTTGAACCCGACACCGGGCAGCGAATGGGACGCCAGCCCCAAACCGGTCGAGCGGGAGTTCGTCCGCCGGGTCCGCGCCAAGGGCGTGTCCTGCACGGTCCGTGACACCCGAGGCCGCGAGATCGCGGCCGCCTGTGGGCAATTGGCAGCCGAGGGCTAGCTCAGCGGGTAGTCGACGACGTTGGCCACCGGTCCCTGAGCGGCGAGCCCGGACGCCGCCTCGATCCACTGGCCGGTGACGACCATGGTGAGGTTGGGCAGGTTGACGATGTAGTCGCCGTACGTGCGGAGGTAGGGATCGCCGATGTAGATGGCGCCCCCATAATCCGGGAGCAAGTTCTGTACGACTGTGCTCGACTCCGAGTCCTTGACCTGGACCGAACTGTTGTACAGCACGGATGCCTCGATCTCGATCTGCAGGCCGACGAACACACCGGCCTTCTCCTTGAGCTTGACGCCCCCGCCGGCGGCCCAGCTCGCCGACTCACTCTTCGTGGTGGTGATGGTGTAGTAGTACGAGTTCGTCTGGGAGCCAAAGTTGTTCTGCTGCTGGACGGGTCCCGATGTCGGCGCGTTGTAGTAGGTGTCGCCGGTGACGTTCACCCCGCACGAGCCGGGCATCGCGTCGTCATAGCCCGGCGCGCACGCCACGTCGACCGCTGCAGCCGCGAGGTTCGGGTCGTTCGTGACGTCCATTCGGCCCGGTGTGTCATACGGGTAGATCAGGTACATGACGGCGCTGTCGCGGTCGTAGCTGCCCGCCATGCAACCGTCGCTCTGGCAGGTGACCCGGGGTGCACTGCCCCCGTTGAAAACCTTCAGCTCCGCCGAGGCGGCGATACCCGTCGCGTTGGTCCACGTCACGTACGTCTCTTGGTCCTGGAAGACGTTGTAATCCACCTGGATGTCGATCTCCTGGAAGGGTTGCAGGACAAAGCCCTTCTCCGGGGAGTCGTCTTCCTCGTATTCGCCGGTGATGCTGCTGAGCGTCTGCGCGTAGGGCGTGAGGTTGACGACCCGGATCGTCTGTGAGCTGATGGCTCGGCCGGCGAACACGATGTTCGGCAGCATGCGGAACGCCCGAACTTGATCCCGCAGATAGCCGCCGATGATGCCGAACAGGGACTTCGGTTTGGCAGTGGGCGCCGGGGCGGGCGCCGCGATGTCGGGCGGGGTCACAAAGCCGACGGCAGCGGTCTCCGGAGGCGTCGGCTCTGAATTGGAATCGGGGTAGGGGTGTGGGCCGGTCCCGATCTCCCAGTCGACAGTGGAGTAGGTGACCGCGACCGGGTTCCCCTCCTTGTCGAGGGCGCCCGAGGGTGCCAGGCTGACGTACTCGACGTCGGGAATCGTGATGGTGACACCCGAATTGGTCAACGTCATGTTGACGTAGTCGTGATATTCGGGGTACTGCACGTAGATCTGGCCGTAGCTTCCGGGCGGCACATCCAGATCCACTTGGGACTCGGTGGTGATGCCGTCGCTCCAGCTGTGCCCGTACTTCTGTTGCACCAGCGCGCCGATTTCGGTCTGGAAGGCGAGCGGCCCGAGGGAGAAATTCAATGAGGTGCCGGCGACCACCTTCAGGTTTTCCTCGACACCGCTGGTCTTGGTCACCTCGTGGACGACCTTGTACCTATTGGTCGAGACGACGCTTCCGGCGTTGAACAGTGTATTGCCGACCTGCTTCGGCGCGCTGAGCATGACCTGCTCGTCGACGACTTCCTGGGTGCAGCTGCCCGACACCTTGCACAGGGCCGAGGCGACGAGCGCTTGCCCGACGGGGTCCGTGCTGTCGATGGTGATCACGGTGCCGGCCTCCGGCAGGAGCACCAACGTCTGCCGGAGTGAGATGAGCGACGGGCCGCCGATGGATTCCGGAGTCTCGAAGATGACGGTCTGCACGCCGCTGTCGGAGGTCGACGCAGTGGCGCCGCCTGCGTCGACGTCCACGCTGACGGTCGTGGATCCGTCCGACCAGATCATCGTGCCCTCGTAGGTCCAGTCTTCGTCCCAGTAACTGTTGCCCTGGTAGAACGCCAGCTCGACCTGGCGCGCATTCTCGAGGACGAACCCTTCCTGCGGGCCGTAGGTCAGCGGAAGCTTGGTGTCGAGGTCGGTCAGGGTGACCCGCCTGCCGGTCAGGTTCAGGACGGTGACTTCGTTGCGAACCCAGGGAAGTGGGATGTCAGTGGTGGGATTGCAGACGCCGTCCCGGCATGCGCCGGGAGGGACCGGGTCGGCGCGGGCGCCCAGGATGAGTCCCCCCAGCTCGGTCAGAAGCTTCCCGATGGGTTTCAGAAGAGTGTGGACCGCCAGCGCGAAGCGGTTGACCGGGCGACTCGGATTCACCGTCTGTGTCGAGACACCGGCTGGGGGCATGGGAACGATGGCCGCAACCATGGTGTCGGCCGCTTCGTGTTGCGAGGTGGCCGCCGCAAGCCATTGCGTCGAGGACGTCGCGGCGCCGTCGGGGTCAGCTTCTGCTTCCGCGACGTCGATGCCCACGTTGCCGACCGGGGGGTCCTCCGGCGGAATGCTCGACGTCGCGTCTGTCGCCGCCGTGTTTGGTGACGCGGTCCGCTCCGCACTGTGGTCGTCGGCTTGCGCAGCGGACTTCCGGCCGTCGCTGCCTCCCTCGACCGGAGTCGAAGCATCTGAATTGTCGGTGCGCGTGCCGGCACGTGCCGGTGCCGAATCGGACGCTGCCTCTTCGGATTCCGTCCCGCCATCATCGGGTGGGAGTTCCGGGTCAGACGCGCTCGATTCCGCGGAGTCCACCACCGAGCTCGATGCACCGTTCGGATCAGGCTCTTGTTGCGGCTCTGGGTCTTCCACGCGGCCCGACGACGGCAGGTCACTCCTCGGCTGCTGCGTAGCACTGTCGGTGTCACCATCGCCCGCGGCGTCCGAGTGCTGAGTGCTGCGGCTGCTTTCGGAGGTCGAGCTCGAGGTGGACGTCGACGGCGAGCCGCCGTCCGCTCCGTCCTCGGCGTGCGCGACACCGGCTCCGCCGACCAAAGCCGCCCCGATGCCCAGCGTGACCGCACCCGCTCCCAGCCAGGCATAGGGCTCGATCCGTGACTGTCGGTCCACCCGACGCGACCCCTTCGTCGCTGCACTGGTCTGCCGGCGTCGCGCATGAGCTGACATCAAGGCCCTCTTCCCACCATCAAGCAGCAGCAAATATGCGGGGCGCCCAGGGGCGCAGCTATTCCTACCACGTGGAAGCGGCGGGCGGCCACGTGATGCGGACCTGACCGGCTGTCGGGGTGACTCGACAGTTCCTCTGTTATAGAAGTGATTACGCTACGGATGACGCCGGCTGGCCGCTACGCTCCAGCTTTCCCGATTTGGTACCGTCGCCAATGCCGACGGCGCCACGAACCGGTAACCTCAGCAAATATTGACGTTCACTCAAAATTCTTCTTCCAGATGTCCGTCGGATCTCGTCGCTCACTGGCCGGGCGTGCCGACGGTCTGGACACAAAATAGTCCGGGCAGCTCTCCATGCCGTTGCGGTCACCCAGGTCGCTCTGCCCTGTCGGCGAGAAGCTGCACGGCAGGCTCGGCCCGCTGGTGCGCGTCGGCGTGATTCCGTTGAATCCGGCGCCGGCGCAGAATTGGACTCCGGTCCTGAACGGTGGAATGCGGGCTACTCAGAGCTGAGGCGTCACGGCACGCCCGGCGCGTTGACGAACCATACGTTGTCCTCGCGCAGCCGACGGCTGTGCCAGCCGTCAGGGGTGCGAACCACCTCGTGGTGGTAGTAGCCACCGCACGCGCTCTGCTCCGCCATGCCCGGCAACTGCATCGGGTTGTAGAACATCGCGCGCACCGTGGCGGTGTCGCCGTCGACGTCCGTATTGAAATCGGTGACTTCGATGTTGGTGATGTAGTGCATGCTCCACGGGATCACCCCGAAGTTCGCGGCGAACCACTCGACGACTTCGTCACGGCCGCCGACGACGGCGCCGGCCGACGAATAGTCGATGTGCGCATCGTCGGTGAACACCGAGCGGTACAGCTCCCAGTCCTTGGTGTCGACGGCCCGGGCGTACCGGTACAGCAGCCCGGCGATCTGTTCGGCGTCGCTCGTCATGAACGGTTCGCTCGCACGCTCGCTCGTCATGAACGGTTCGCTCGCACGCTCGCTCGTCATGAACGGTTCGCTCGCACGCTCGCTCGTCATGAACGGTTCGCTCGCACGCTCGCTCACTGGTCGGGCATGCCGATGGTCTTGGCCTCGAGGTACTCCTTGTAGCCCTCTTCGCCGTTGCGGTAGCCCAGGCCGCTCTGTTTGGTGCCGCCGAACGGGCTGCCGATTCCGAAGTGGCTCTTGCCGTTGATGGTCACGTTGCCGGTGCGCATCCGGCAGGCGACGGCGAACGCGCGGTCGACGTCGGCGCTGCTGACCTCACCGGACAGGCCGTAGATCGTGTTGTTGGCGATTGCGATCGCGTCGTCGTCGGTGTCGTACGGGGTGACGGTCAGCACCGGGCCGAAGATCTCCTCCTGCGCGACCTGCGAATCGGGATCGACGTCGGCCAGCAGCGTCGGTTGGGTGTAGTAGCCGACCGGCAGGTTCTCCGGGATGCCGCCCCCGGTGACCAGCCGGGCACCCGAGTCGATGCCGCTCTTGATCAAACCGAGGACCTTCTGCCGCTGGGCTTCGCTGATCTGCGGGCCCTGCATGTTGCCGGGAGTCCACGGGTCGCCGACCGGGAATCCTTCCATCATGGTCTTGAGGATCTCGATGCCCTCGTCATAGCGGCTGCGCGGCAACAGGATCCGGCTGGGCAGGATGCAGCTCTGCCCCGACATCACGCACGCCATCATCGCGGCCAGTGGCAGCGCGGCGTTGAAGTCGGCGTCGTCGAGCACGATGTGGGCGGACTTGCCACCGAGTTCCAGCAGCGTCTTCTTCACCGTCGGAGCGCCGGCGGCCAGGATCGCGCGGCCGGTGGCGGTCGAGCCGGTGAACGTGATCATGTCCACCCGCGGATCGGCCGACAGCGCGGCGCCCACCTCGTTGGCGTTGGAGACCACCACGTTGAACACACCTGCCGGGATGTCGGTCTCCTCGGCCACGATGCGCCCGTACTCGGTGCCCGACCACGGCGTGAGCTGCGCGGGTTTGAGCACGACGGTGTTCCCGGCCATCAGCGCAGGCACCGTCTCGGCGATGTTGAGGTAGAACGGCACGTTCCACGGGGTGATCGCGCCGACCACACCGACCGCTTCGTAGTGGATCTTGCGCCGCGCCGGCCCCAGCGGGGTGTCATGCACGCCGTTGTCGACCAGGTAGTCGAAATCCCGGCCGTGCTCGGCCCAGTGCTTGACCTCCTCGATCGGGCTCTCGATCTGGCTGCCGGACACCGAGACGGGGCAGCCGACCTCGGTGATCAGGATGCGGCGCAGCCGCTCCTTGTTGCGCTCCAGCGCCTCGTGCAGCTGGGTCAGGCAGTGATACCGGAAGTCCAGGTCCCGTGACCAGTCGGTCTCGTCGAATGCCCGCCGCGCCGCGCTGCAGGCGCGGGCCATGTCCTCGACGGTGCCGTCGGTGGCCCGCCCGGCGACCTGCTCGCTGGCGGGGTGGATCACGTCGAATGTGGCTCCGCTGCCCGTGATTTGCAGTTCCCCGTCGATGAGCATGCGCTCGTCGCCTGCGAGCACACCCGTGTCGGTCTCGGTCGTCGTCATGCCTGACAGCTTTACAAGTTTTACGCCGGGTGTCACGCGTTTTCTGTTAGCTCGGCTTTATTCCTACCGAATGGCGCAACTGTGCCAGAAACTGATCGTCGTCGTCGGCGCGGACGATGTAATGCGAGACGGCCACCCGGATCGCCGTGGCCGCCTTGACCGCGCCGTTGGGGCCGGGAAGCAGTTTCTCCAGCTGGGCGCGCATCGCCGGGATGATGTGGGCCAGGCGGCCGATGACCACCTCGGGTTCGATGTCGACGAGCCGCACGCCGGAATAGGACTGCTGGTAGTCGACGATGAACCGCATCGCGGCGTCCACCCGGTCGTTGCCGCGCAGCCCGGCCGTGGCCTTGGCGATTCCGGTCTCGAACATCTCGCGCTCGTAGATGCCGAACGCTTCCAGTAGGGCCGGCTTGTCGGCGAACCAGCGGTAGAGGGTCGGACGTGACACCCCGGCCTGAAGGGCGACCTCGGACAGGCTCAGCTTCGTCTGCCCGCTGCGGCTGAGCACCTCGGCGGTGGCGACGAGGATCCGGTGCCTCGTCGAGGTGTCCTCGGCGGCGGCGGCATCGCTTGCGGGTTCGTTCACGTACCTGGCCTCACTTACGGGTTCGGTCTCGATCGTAAAGCGTGTCCGGGCAGCGCAGCGGTGGCACGCGGGCGGCGTCGCTCACAAACTCTTCTCCAGCAGGGCGACGGTGTCGAGGTCGTCGAGCGCGTGCAGACTCCGCTCCAGGCCCTTCAACGCGATGCCGTCGTCCTGCATCCCGCCCATGCCCGCGGTGATCAGGGTGGCGACGTAGGGGTACATCGCGCCCTGCCGGTAGCGGTCCCACAGCTGGTCACCGTCCAGCTCCGGCCCGCCCGACGCCGCCAGCGCGCGCCGGTAGACATCGAGCAGATCCCGCTCCGAGCGCCGCCGATCCTCGGTGGTCATGCTGGTGACCAGCGTGTATGCCAGCTCCCGGCCGGGGTGGCCGCGCCGCACCGCCTGCCAGTCCAGCAGCCCGGCCCGCCCGTCGCGGAAGTACAGGTTGCCGGGGTGGGCGTCGCCGTGCATGACGGTGTGCGGCGGGCGGTCGACGAGCGAGGCGATGGCGCGGTAGTTGTCGTCGATGAAGCCACCTCGGTGCACGGGCAGGGGGGTGCGTTCGGCCAGCCGCCGCGCCGACGTCCGCAGCAGCGGCGCGGTGAGCAGGGATGCGCTGTCGCCCGACGCCGAGTAGAGCCAGCCGAGCGGGCCGGCGTGGCCCCGGGCGGGCAAGCGGCCCCAGAACGTCGCGTGCACGGTGGCCAACAGCTCGACGACGAGCGCGGCGCGATCCGCGTCGATCGGGTGCAAGGTGTCGGGGAACTCGCAGTCGCCGCCCGCGAGATCCTCAAGAACGAGGATGTACCGGCCGGTGTACGGGTCGAAGGCGGAGCCGTAGCTGAGCGGTACGCCGGTGGTGAGCTCCGGGGAAAGCTCCCGGTAGAACCGCGTCTCGGTCTCGGCGAGATTGCCCAGCTCACCCATCAGGCGGGTGCCGACGGTCTCGGCCGCCATTTTGACGAACACCGACTCGGGGACGCCGTCACCGGTGAGCGCCAGCCGGGCCCGCGACGACGTGCCCGCGTCGCCGTCGAGCACCGACACCGACGTCACCGCGCGCCCGATGACCGATGACATCGCGGCGGCGTCGAGATCGGCGACCGTGCGGGGCAGCGCACGAGCGCGGCCGATCAGTGCATCGGTCCCGATCCTGCCGAGGGCGCGGCCCAGATGCGCGGCCAGACCGGCGGCCCTTGCGATCCGCTGGGTGATGACGGTCAACACGCCTCCTAGGCTTGTACCTGTAGCCAGAACAGGCTTACAAAATCACCCATATTTGTAAAGTTAAAAGGGAGGCCGGCATGGCGGGTCCGCTGGAAGGTCTGCGGGTGGTCGAGCTCGGCGTGTGGGTGGCCGGTCCCGCGGCGGGTGGCATCCTCGCCGACTGGGGCGCCGATGTCGTCAAGATCGAACCGCCCGGCGGCGACCCGGCGCGCACATTCGGTCGGATGTTGGGCATCCAACCGCAGGATCGCCATCATGTCAGCCCGCCGTTCCAGATGGACAACCGTGGAAAACGCAGCGTGGTGCTCGACCTCGCGACCGCCGACGGGCAGTCCTCGGCGCGCGAGCTGCTCGCCGGCGCCGACGTGTTCCTGACCAACATCCGCACCGGTGCGCTGCGCCGCATCGGGCTGGACTTCCCGGCGGTGGCGGCGGCAAACCCCCAGCTGATCTACGGCCTGATCACCGGCTACGGCAGCGACGGCCCCGACGCGGATCGGCCCGCCTACGACGTCGCCGCGTTCTGGGCCAGGTCCGGTCTGGCTCACCTGCTGACCCGCCCCGGTGAGGCGCCGCCGTTCCAGCGCGGCGGGATGGGCGACCACATGGCCGGTATGACCCTGGCCGGTGCCGTGTGTGCGGCGTTGGTGGCGCGGGCCCGCACCGGCGCAGGGCAGTTGGTGAGCACGTCGCTGTACCGGCAGGGGGCCTACACCGTCAGCTTCGATCTCAACACGTTCCTGCTCACCGGGCACCCGATCGCGATCGGGCAGCGCGAGACGATGGGCAACCCGTGCATGAACAACTACACCGCCGCCGACGGGCGCCGGTTCTGGCTGGTCGGTCTGCAGGGCGAGCGGCACTGGCCCGCGTTGTGCGCCGCGGTGGAGCGCACGGACTGGCTGTCCGACGAACGTTTCGCCACCGGCCGGGCGCGCGCGGCCAATGCGGTCGAACTCATCGCCGAACTGGACACCGTCTTCGCGGGCAAGACGCTGGAAGAATGGGCGGAGGTCTTCTCCGGACAACCGGATCTGTTCTGGTCGCCGATCAACTCGATGGAAGACGTCATCGCCGACGAGCAGTTCCACGCATCCGGCGGGATCGTCTATGTGCCCGACTCCGACGGCGGGGCGGTCCCGATGGTCGCCACCCCGGCGGACTTTCACGGCACGCCCGCCGAAGTGCGTTGCGCTGCACCAGAACTGGGGGAGCACACAGAGGAGGTCCTCGCCGAACTCGCTCAGTGGACGAATCGCTCGATGTAGGGGGTGAACCGTCGCCGCAGCTCGTCGGAGTCCAGGCCCAGGTCGGCGGCGCGGTAATCGACCGTGCCCAGCCTGCCCCGGGTGTGCCCGGCCAGGTATTCGCTTACCGCTGTTCGGGATTCGGCGGAGGGACGGTATCCGGCCACGTCCCACACCCGTTCCACCATGGCCAGGTCGTCGGCCATGAACTCGTCGAAGCGCACGTCGATGGTGCGCTCGGGAGGCAGCTTGTCGTGGTCGCGCAGGCAGGCCGACAGCATCTCGTCTATGCGGTCGATCCAGTAGCCGGCCACGGTGGGCACGTCGACCTCGTCGACGCTCATGCGCATCGTGTAGGTCATCATCGTGGCCATCGACACCGACACGTCGACGGGATCGCGGTGGGTCACGATAAACGTCGCGTCCGGAAAGACGTTCATGATCGGCACGAACTGCTCGAGGTGCTGTGGACTCTTGAGTACCCATCGCCGCTCGTACCCGTCCTGGTGGGACAGCACCTGCAGCATCATCCGCAGGAACTGGTAGCCGGGCGTCTGGTCATTGTCGCGAAGGTAATCCGACCAGCGCGGCAGATGGGTCAGCGTGGTGAAGAACCCGCTCGCGAAATCCTGCACCATCAACCCGATGTCCTCGTGGATGTGGTCGATCGTCATCTCGTGCATCAACTGGAAGTAGGGCATCAGCGTGTTCGAGATGTTCAGGGCTGCGCCGGTGCGCTCCCGCCGCGGTTCGATCGTGCCCTCCTCGCCCAGCGGGGGCAACGGCTCCTGGGCCTCCCAGTACGGCAGCGAACGCAGCGCCGGATCCGCGGCCAACATGCTGTGCAGATGCGTGGTGCCCGTCCGGGGCAGGCCCGCGATGATCATGGGGGCCGCGATGTCGACGTCGAAGACCTCGGGGTGCCGCTTGAGGTGATCGATGACCTGCAGTCTGCCCTTGAGGAACGTCAGCATCAACGAGAACGCGTAGGTGCGGCCGGACGCGGTGAGCCGGGGGAGTTCGTGGAATGCCTCCAGTAGCACCGCCATCCGTTCGCGGTAGTCCTGAGCACCGAAGTCGGTCAGGCCGGTCTGTATGGACGCCTGCTCGTGAAGCGCGTCCGCGGTCAGCGGGCAGTAGTCCGCCATCGCCGCCATGCCGTCGATGATCGCCTGCGCCTCCGGGCTGAAGGTCGGGCGCGCCAGATCGGCGATGTGCACGGCGGCTGCCGGCCGCGGCGAGGGCGGGGCTGTCACGGCGCAGACGCTACCCGGGCGTTACAGATCTTACAAGAAGTGTCTTGACGTAAGTTTTGTGTCTAGGATTCTTCCATGTCTTCCTCCGCGGGTGAGAGTGCCGCCGCGTGGCGCGAATTACTCTCGGCGTTCGCCGATTTCGACACTCAGTTCCTCGATGGCCCCAAGGCGGTGCGGGGGCAGACCGCGGTGGCCGAGGGCTATCAGAACCTGGCCACCATGCTCGCGTTGTCCCTGGACATGCACTATTTCGCCGATCCGGTGGCGCCGCGGTTCATCGACACGTTGACGCCGTTTCGGCCGGATCGGCGCTGGGGCGGGGACAACACCGACTGCTACTACGGCTACGCGGCCGTCGACCCGCGTCGGACCTACCGGATCAGCGGGCGCCCGAATGACAGCGTCATGTACTCGGTCACCGTGTACAACGAGCCCGAGCCTGGGGCGTGGCCCAACCGCACCGTCGGGCTGCTCTACGACGTCGACATGCCGATCGACGTTGACGGCCGATTCCGTTGTGTGCTCGGCCCGCAACGCCCAGCCGGCTACGACGGACCGTTCATCGAGCTGAGCCACGACGCGCGCGGCATCATCACCCGCGACTACCACGAGCATCCGGAGTCCGGGGCGCGGGTGCAGTGGGACATCGAGGTCGTCGACCACGGTGGCCTGCCTGCGACCCCGGCGAAATCCGATGCGGACGTGGCGAAGTCGCTGCGCGCGTCGCTGCGGTTCGCCCAGGACATGTATGCGCTGATACCGCTGATACTGATGGAGCGCAAACCCGTCGAACTGGCCGACGGGCAGTCGCTGAGCCTCAACACCCTGGCCCCGCCGTACCGCGCGGGTGCTGCCACGCACGGCTACTCGATGCAGGATGCCTGCTATTGCCTGGGTGGGTTCTCCCTCGAGCCGGGTGAGGCGTTGGTGATCACGTCGAAGCACCCGAAGTGCCGCTTCTGGAATCTCACGCTGTGGAACCAGTACATGGCTGCTCTCGACGTCGAGTACGGCCGGGCGGGGCTGAACTCGGGCTCTGCGGTGCCGAACTCCGACGGCTCGGTCACGATCGTGGTGAGCACCGAGCAGCTCGCCCACCCCAATGCGCTCTCGACCAAGGGGCATCCGGAAGGGCTGATGTCATTTCGCTGGTTTCTCGCCGACGAATTGCCCGAACACCCCGCCACCACGGTGGTGCCCGTCGCGCAGGCGCCGGTGACGATCAGCTGAGATCGCCTGCGCCCGCGGACATCACCGGGCCGATCCACTGCCGCAGGTAGCCGCGCAGCGCGGCGGCGCTACGGGCCGGATTCGACGGCGCGATGACCATCGACTGGATCATCCGGAGCAGGAACTCGACCAGGTCGTCCATCCGTCGGCCCGTGAATCCCATCGCCGACCAGTCGATGCCGGTGTGCTCCAACATGGTTCGCGATCGGGCCACGGCCGCAGGCATCACCATCTTGCGGCTCATGACGCGCATCCGGTCGGTCTCCAGCAACAGCCCGAGAAGCGGTTCGTCGGGTAGCCGCTCGATCAGATAGGCGACGGCCTCGACGAGCAGATCGGTGGCGTCTGTGAAGTGGCCGGACATCTCCCCGATACGCGCCGTCCAATGGTCGAGGGCGATCTCGGCCGCGGCCGCCAGGAGGTCCTCGGAGGACGTGAAGTGGCGGTAGATGGTCGGGCGGGTGATGCCCAGATCGGCGGCCACCTCGGTCAGCGTGGTGAGTCTCGGCCCGCGTCTCTCGATGCTGGCCAGCGCGGCGTCGAGAATGCGCTGGCGCGCTTCGCGGTCATCGGCCGGCGGTGCACCGCGCCAGCCCTTGCGCCCCATGGCCGCAACCCTACATATCGCGGTGCTTGACCCGGGCCGCGTGGCGCAACTGGGCGAGGAACTGTTCGGAGTCGTCGCTGCGCACCAGGTACTGCGAGATCGCCACGCGCACCGCGGTGGCCGCCGCCAGAGCGGCGTCGGGCCCGGTGCACAGTCGTTGCAGGCGATCGCGCATCAGCGGCAGCACGCGGGTCAGTCTCTTGATCACCTGATCGGGTTCGACGTCGACCATGCGCAGGCCGGGGTAGGACAGTTGGTATTCGACGATGACCCGCAGCGCCGCGTCGAGGCGCTCGGAGACAGGAAGATCCGCGGTGGCCCGTGCTATCGCGCGTTCGTAGTACTGGCGTTCCCACACCACGAACACATCGAGCAACTCGCGCTTGTCGGCGAAGTACCGGTACAGCGTCGGGCGGGAGACGCCGGCCTGACTGGCCACCTCGGACAGCGACAACTTGGTTGTGCCGTTGCGGCCCAGCACTTCTGCCGTTGCGGCCAGGATGCGCTGGCGTGTCGGGGAGTCCGGATCGTCGGCGCTCTGCGGACCACGATCACCCGGCGGCGGTTGCGGCATGCAGACAGCTTTACAAATTAACGGTGAAGTGTCACGCTAATTCGGTGACTGCACCATCGCTGCACGAGCGTGAGCACAGCGCGATCGACATCACCTCCCACGACTTCTGGAGCCGACCCTTCGCGCAGCGTGACGAATCGTTCGCGCGGCTGCGCGCCGGTGACGGGCTGAGCTGGCACGCACCGTTTCCGTCGTTGTTCCCGATGGAGGAGCCCGGCTACTGGGCCGTGACCCGGCGGGCCGACATCGCCTACGTCAGCCAGCATCCCGAGTTGTTCACCTCCGCGCGCGGCGTCGCGCTGGACCCGATGCCCGCCGAGGTGCAGCGCTTCGCGTCGTTCTTCCTCACCATGGACCCGCCGCAGCACACGACCTACCGCCGGTTGATCAGCTCGGCGTTCACCCCGCGTAACGTCCGCCAGATCGAGGAGCAGATCCAGCGCAACGCGGTGGCGATCGTCGACGACCTGGTCGGGGCCGGCGACATCGACTTCGTCGCGGATTGTTCTGCGCGACTGCCGATGCTGACGATCATGGAGATGCTCGGGGTGCCCGGCGCCGATCAGCCCGCCGTGGCGCTGGCCGCCGAGAAACTGTTCTCGATGAGCGACGACGAGTACAGCTCCCTGGAAGAGCGGGCCGCCAACACCCTCAACGAGATCATGTTGCTGTCGAGCACCGGCGCCGAGCTGGCGAAGTTCCGCCGGGCCCATCCCGGGGACGACCTGATGACCGGCATCGTCAACGCCGAGGTGGACGGCCAGCGGCTCACCGACGAGGAGATCGGGGCGTTCCTGATCCTGCTGGCGTCGGCGGGTAACGACACCACCAAGCAGACCATCACGCACGCGATGATGGCGCTGGTGGAGAACCCGCAGCAGCGCGCGTGGCTGATGGCCGACTTCGACGGCCGCATCGGCGCGGCGGTCGAGGAGTTCGTCAGGTGGTCGTCGCCGGTGCTGCAGTTCGCGCGGTTCGCGACGCGGGACACCGAGATCAACGGGCACCCGGTCGCCGAGGGGGACAAGGTCGGGCTGTTCTACTGCTCGGCCAACCGGGACGAGGCGGTGTTCGACAACCCGGCGGGCTTCGATCTGTCGCGCTCGCCGAATCCGCATCTCGGGTTCGGCGGCGGCGGCCCGCATTTCTGCCTCGGCAACCAGTTGGCAAAGGCGGAGCTGCGAAACCTGTTCAGGGAGTTGCTCACTCGACTCAAGACGGTCGAGTTCGGTGAACCCGACCTGCTCCACAGCAGCTTCGTCCACGGTGTGAAGCGGCTGCCCGCCCACGTTCGATGAGGATCGGAGAGTGCGCATGAGGATTGCGGTGGATCTCGCCAAATGCACCGGGCACGGCATCTGTGAGTCGATCGCCGAGGACGTGTTCGAAGTCCAGGACGACGGCGCGGTGGTGATCCACGACGCCGACCGTCCGGAGTCC
Source organism: Mycolicibacterium austroafricanum (assembly GCF_000612725.1). Classification (GTDB taxonomy): domain Bacteria; phylum Actinomycetota; class Actinomycetes; order Mycobacteriales; family Mycobacteriaceae; genus Mycobacterium; species Mycobacterium austroafricanum. The sequence continues at coordinate 35,188 of NZ_HG964455.1, read as the reverse complement.
GACCGCGACCGGATGCAGCAGGCCATCACCCAGTGCCCGGCGGCGGCCCTCTACCTCGCCGCGGAATAGCATTCCCGGTCGTTGTCGAGGGGGCCCTCGCCGCAGCCCGGAATGCTATTCCGCGGCAGGTTATTTGGGCGGGCGGGGGCGGACCAGGACCGACTGCTGGATCGCGCCGACGGCGCCGGTCTCGTCGAACAGCGTTCCGAGCGTGGTGCCGATACCGTCGGGCCCGTAGTTGGTCTCGGCGCGGATGCCGACCCACTCACCGCCGGGCACCCGGTGGATGTGCACCGCGAGGTCGGTGTTCAGGAACGTCCACTTGCGGATGTCGAGTTTGGTGCCGATCCCGTTGGCGTCGTCGGCGACGGCGAACAGCCGTTCCAGCGGGGTCATCGACTCGCCCTTGACGAGATCGACCTCAGGCCTGATCCACGACTCGCCGGGCCCTTCGGTCATCGGTGTGGTGAGCCAGCGCCAGTCGAGGCTGTGGACGTAATTGCGGTCCCAGTCCTTCTTCATGTCACGGCTGCGTGCCTCCGACACCGGGCGCAGCGGCACGGCGGGCGCATGCACCACGGCGGCGGTGTCCAACGTCTGCAGTCGCCACCCACTGGCCCTGGCCACCGGTCGCGGCTGCCCGTCGGGTCCCAGCGCCAGCATTTCGGCGCTGATCAGCTCGATCTGCTTGCCTGAACGCTCCCGCCGGGCCCGCACCCAGAAGTCGCCCTCGGCCGGCACCGGGCCGAGCAGGTCCACCACCACCCGGCTCAGCCGGGTGTCGTCGCGCGCCTCACAGCGCTGCAGTCCGCGGACCAGCAGCGCCGACACGGGCGCGGCGTGCTGGATGGCGGCCGACCACGTGCTGCGCACGAAGTCGGTGGCCGCGAACTTCTCGCCGCGATCGTCTGCGGCGTCAACGAGCTCGTAGTAGCAGTCCGACATCAGTGCCTCTCGAAGTTGTCAGGCCGGCGCGGCGGCCGGGATGTCGACGGTGGTGGCTTCCAGCCGGGACAGTGTGGTGCCGCGCAGGCGTTCGGGGTAGGCGTCTGCGGCGGTCAACATGAACAGCGTGCGGCCCTCCGGGCCCCCCAGCGTGCACGCGATGGCGGTGCGGTCGCCGATGCCGATCCGGTCGGTCACCTCACCGCCCTCTTCGACGCGCTCGAACTGGTGTGCCAGCGTCATCGCCACCCACACCCCGCCTGCGACGTCGAGGCAGATGCCGTCGGGTGGGCCGTCCAAGCCATCGGCGAAAACCCTTCGCCCACCCAGGCTTCCGTCCTCGGCGATGCTGAATGCCGTCAGGCGTCTGCCGGTGGATTCGGCGACGATCAACGTGGCACCGTCAGCGGTGATGGCCATCCCGTTGGGGAAGTCGAGATCCCCGGCGACCACCTCGGAGCGCTGACCGTCGGGGTCGACCCGCACGATGACGCCGCCCTCGCGTGCCTGGGATCCGACGTAGGCCCCGCCGTGCCGGTCGATCACCATGTCACCGAGTGCGGCGGGCACCATGGCCGACAGGTCGGCGACGGTGGTCACCGAATCGCCGTCGTAGCCGAGTATCTGCCGTCGTTCGGTGGAGACGATCAACAGCGATCCGTCCGGCCGAAACCCCAGGCCGGACGGCGCATGTCCGGCCAGGTGCAGCGTGCTCATCTCACCGGCCAGCGTGACGGTGTGGACCGCCTCGCCGAGCATGTCGGAGAACCACACCAGGCCTTCGAACCAGCGCGGACCCTCGCCGAAGCAGAAGCCGTTGGCCAGCGGAGTGAGCGTCATATCATGACTTTACAAAACACGCGATAAGTGTCACGCTCGCTGGGTGCAGCTGTCAACCAGGAGCATGTCGTGAACATGAAGCGTTACCACAGCCACACCCTGCTCTATCTGCACGAGACGATCGATCTCGGGTCGGCGCGCAGCGAGCAGTTCGTCGCCGAGTTCAGCGGCGTGTACCACCCGATGATGGGCGAGCTGGGCGCCCGGCTGTTCGCCATCTGGGAGACCACGCCGTACAACGGGCACTGGCCGCAGGTGACGATCATCTGGGAGATCGACGCGTTCGCCGACTACGCGCGAATCGGACGGGCCCAGGCCCGCGGCGGCAGCCACGATGCGGCGGCGGCCGAATGGTCGACATACCTGCGCGACATCGGCGCCAGAGGCGAGGGCCGGATCATGTACGCCGGGCGCAGCAACATGACGCTGGCGCAGTTGCAGGAATCGGATTTCCGGGCCGGCCTGGTGATTCAGGAAGTCATGCAGACCAAGCCGGGCCGGCAGGACGACTACATCAGGGAACTGGAACGCCTCTACGTGCCGTGGTCGGAGTCGACGGGCAAGCGCTGGCTCGGCTCCTTCATCACCACCTTCAGGTTCAACGAGGTGATCCACTACTGGGCGCTCGAAGGAGACTGGGACTGCTTCGAGAATCACTACCCGTCGTGGAAGGACAGCCCGCCGGCCGAGATCGTCACCTGGATGAGCGTCGCCCCCGCACTGCGCGACGGCTGGGAGGACTCCATCCTGGTCGCCCTGCCCCCGTCCCCGCTGCAGTGAGCGCGAAAATGTCTGCCGCGCAACAGCCCGACTGCCGGCCCGGCCGGCGGCCGTTCACCTACGATCCGTTCGATCCGGACGTGATGGCCGACCCGCTGCCGTACTACCGGGTACTGCGCGACGAGCATCCGGTCTACTACCTGCAGAAGTGGGACACCTACGCGCTGTCGCGGTTCGACGACATCTGGAACGTGTTGGAGATCAACGACGGAACGTTCGTCGCCTCGGAGGGGACGCTGCCTTCGGCTGCGGTGCTGGCCGGACACAACGACGGTCCGGTGGCCGACCCGCCGCTGCACCCCATGCCGTTTCACGCGAACTTCGACGCGCCGATCTACGACGAGGTGCGGCGCTGCACCGCGGCGCCGTTCCGTCCGAGGAACGTCGCCAAACTCGCCGATCGGATCCGCGTCCTGGCCAACGAGCGTCTCGACGAGCTGCTGCCCCGCGGCCGGTTCGACCTGACCCAGGAGTACGGCGGTATCGTCGCGGCCTCGGTGGTCTGTGAACTCGTCGGCCTGCCGGCCGATCTCGCCCCCGACGTGCTGGCCACCGTCAATGCGGGCAGCCTGGCCCAGCCGGGCAGCGGCGTCGAGGTGGCCAACGCGCGGCCCGGCTACCTCGAATACCTCACACCCGTGGTGGCGCGCCGGCGGGCAGGCCAGGGGAGTGAACTGCCGATCGTCGACAACCTGCTGAACTACCGACTGCCCGACGGTTCGGCGCTCTCGGACACGGAAGCGGCCGTACAGATGCTCGGCGTCTTCATCGGCGGCACCGAGACCGTCCCCAAGATCGTCGCCCACGGATTGCGGGAGCTGTCGTCGCGGCCCGACCAGCTCGCCGAGGTGCGCTCCGACATGGACGCCAACGTCCCCGTCGCCCGCGAGGAGATGATCCGCTACTGTGCACCGGCCCAGTGGTTCGCGCGGACGCTGCGCAGGCCGTTCACGCTGCACGACACCACCATGCGACCGGGGCAGCGCATCATCTCCCTGCTCGCTTCGGCCAACCGGGACGAGCGCGAGTTTCCCGACGCCGACCGGTTCGTGTGGAATCGGCCGATGCCGCGGCTGCTCGCCTTCGGTCGGGGTCAGCACTTCTGCCTCGGTGCCCACCTGGCACGACTGGAGATCGCGATCATGGTGACCGAATGGCTCAAGCGGGTTCCGGAATTCCGCGTCGACACCGCTGCCGCGTTCCGCCCACCGTCGAGCTTCCAGTGGGGCTGGAGTGAGCTGCCGGTGGAGGTCTGAGGTGTGGTCCTACCGTCTCGTCGCGCCGTTCATCTTCGAGAAAGCCGATGTGCCCCAACGATGCCCGGAGTCACTCGGCGATGGGCAGGTGCTGCTGCGATTCCTGGCGGCGGGCATCTGTGGCAGTGATCTGCCCGGGTACCGCGGCGCCAAGGGCAGGCTGGCGGGCGACACCGGCGCGTGTGCTGCCGAGATGGACGGCTTCCCGATCCACGAGATCGCCGGTGAGGTGATCGCCAGCAGACACCCCGCCCACCGGCCGGGGGACCGCGTCGTCGGATGGGCATCCGGTTTCGACGGGCTGATGGAGCAGGTGATCGCCGACGGCGACGGCCTGGTGGCCTACCACGGGTCTCTGAGTCCCGCCCACGCCGTCGCTCTGCAGCCGCTGGCCTGCGTGCTCTACGCCGTCGAGCAGCTCCCGGACCTGACCGGACGCCACGTCGCCGTCCTCGGGCAGGGGTCGATCGGTCTGCTGTTCTCCCACGCCGCCAAGGCAGCCGGCGCCGCGCACGTCACCGGCGTCGACCCCGTCGACCGCGACGACGTCGGGCCCTCGTTCGGGGTAGACACCGTGGTGCGTGCCACCAGTGACCGCTGGGTCAGCCGGCTGGCTCCAGATGCCAAGCCCGACATCGTGATCGAGGCGGTCGGACATCAGGTCGCGACGTTGTCGCATGCGGTGGAGGCCGCCGCGTTCGGCGGCACGGTCTTCTACTTCGGGGTGCCCGATGACGACTGCTATCCCATCAGCATGCGCACCATGCTGCGCAACAACCTCACCCTGAAATCCGGGGTGACCATCGAGCGCAGAAGGGTTCTCGCCAAGGCCGACGCGTTCGCGCAGGAACATCCCGGCCTGCTCGAGCGCTACCTGACCCACACGTTCGGTATCGACGAGGCGCCCGCCGCGTTCGAACTGGCGTCGCGTCCCGTGCCCGGGCGGATCAAGATCGCGATCGTGGCCTGACATGGCGAGCAGATTGCAGGACGCGCTCGCGGACAACGCGCAGATCTGGGGCGGCTGGGTGGTCGGCCCGACGGTGCTCGGGCCCGAGGAGTTCGCCGCCGCCGGATACGACTACGTCGGATTCGACGTTCAGCACGGCTATCTCAGCGACGCCGACGTCGCACTGCTACTGCGCCGTCTTGAGCACGTCCCGATCGCCACCGTGGTGCGGCTGCCGGGTGTCGATGCGGCGCCGATCGGACGGGTGCTCGACGCCGGCGCCGACGGGGTGGTGATCGCGATGGTGGAGTCGGCCGCCCAGGCGGCCGCAGCGGTGGCCGCGGCACGGTACGCGCCGGACGGCGTCCGCAGCTTCGGGCCGTTGCGGGCCAGCCGGGGCATCGAGCCCGCGGCACTGCAGGCGCGCGCCTCGGTGTTCGCGATGGTCGAGACGGCGCGCGGCCTCGCCGCGATCGACGAGATCTGCGGCGTCGAGGGGCTGACCGGCATCTACGTCGGGCCCGCCGATCTGGCGATCTCGTTGGGTCACGGCCCCACCGAGGCGTGGACGCGTCCGGACGTGCTGGACGCGATGCAACACATCCAGCGCACCGCGACGCAGGCCGGGCTGGTGGCCGGTATCCACGCCAACACCGGAACGATCGGTAACGCGATGGCGCAGAATGGGTTCCAGATGATCACCCTGGCCTCGGAGTCGCAGGCGCTGCGCCGCGGCGCTGCCGCACACCTGGCCGAGGCCACCGGGCAGTCCGTGGTGCCCGGACAGCAGAGGTATTCCTGATGGCCGGTGACCGAGTCGCGCTGATCACCGGCGCCGCCCGCGGGCAGGGCGCGGCCATCGCGGCCAGACTGATCCAGGACGGGTTCTGTGTCGCGGCATGCGATCTGCTCGTCGGCGACCTCGAGCAGACGGTCGAGCGCCTCGGCCCAGATCGCGCGCTGGCAGTCGAACTCGACGTCACCTCCGAAGAGCAGTGGGCAAGCGCGGTCGCGGCGGTGGTGGACCGGTTCGGCGCGCTGACCGCGCTGGTGAACAACGCCGGTGTGCTGCACCGCGCTTCGCTGTCCGAGGAGACGCCCGCCGGGTTCGAGGGTAGCTGGCGGGTCAACTGCCTCGGGCCGTTCCTCGGCATCCAGGCGTCGCTGCCGCATCTGCGGGAGGCCGAGGGCGCGGCAATCGTGAACACCTGCAGCACAGGGGCGATCCGGCCCTTCCCGGACCACAGCGCCTACGGGTCGTCCAAATGGGCGCTGCGCGGCCTGACGCAGGTCGCGGCTGTCGAACTGGCGCCGGCCGGGATCCGGGTGAACGCCGTGTTCCCCGGGCCCGTCGAGACGCCGATGCTCGATCCGACGACGCAGTCCCGGCTCGCCGCGACGGCCCTGATGGGCCGGATCGGCACACCGATGGAGATCGCCGACGCGGTGGCGTTTCTGGTCTCCGAGCATGCCACCTTCATCACCGGTTCTGAGCTCACCGTCGACGGTGGGCAGTCCTTGCAGATTGGATGACGACCTCCATGGCCAAGACGTTCTCCGTCGCGATCATCGGCGCCGGCCCCGGCGGCCTGGCGCTCGGAATCTTCCTGCGCAAGGCCGGGTTCACCGATTTCACCATCTTCGATCGTGAGGACGGGGTCGGCGGCACGTGGCGGATCAACACCTACCCGGGTCTGGCCTGCGACGTGAAATCACACCTGTACTCCTACTCCTTCGACCTCAACGCGCACTGGTCGCGGATGTGGTCCGGGCAGGAGGAGATTCTCCAGTACTTCGAACGGTGTGCGCAGCGCTACCGGCTACCCGACAACCTGCAGCTGAACACCGAGATCGTTTCGGCCCGTTGGGGTTCGGAAACACGCACCTGGACGTTGACGACGGCCGGCGGTGAGGAGCACACCTTCGACATCGTGGTGTCGGCGATCGGGCTGTTCACCCAGCCGGTGATGCCCGACCTGGTCGAAGAGGAGCCGTTCACCGGAACGGTCATGCACACCGCGCGGTGGGACCACTCGGTGGATCTGCGTGACGCCCGGGTCGCGGTTCTCGGCACCGGATCGACTGCCGCACAGCTCGTTCCGGAGGTCGCCAAGCAGGCCGCCAAGGTGTACTCGGTGCAGCGATCGCCCACCTGGGTGCTGCCCAAGCCGGACCGCGAATACACCGGGCGGGAGAAGTGGATGTTCGCCCACATCCCGCTGGCCAAGAAGATCTACCGGACCCGGCTGTGGCTGCGCAGCGAGTCGAACATCTCGGTCATCGAGAACGGCAGCGACAAGACCGAGGAATTCAAGGGCATCGCGTTGCGCACGCTGGAGGCGACGGTGGCCGACGACGAGCTGCGGGCCAAGCTGACCCCCACCCACCCGTTGGGCTGCAAACGCCTGGTGTTCGCCACCGACTACCTGCAGACCCTGACCCAACCCCATGTCGAGGTGGTGTCCAGCCCCGCGCGCAGTCTGCGGTCCCGATCGCTGGTCACCGAGGACGGCACCGAGCTCGACGTCGACGTGGTGTTGTGTGCGACCGGCTACGCGGCGGCGGACTACCTGGGCCAGATCGAGGTGCGCGGGGCCGACGACGCACTGCTGAGCGACACGTGGCGCGACGGCGCATTCGCCTACCTGGGGATGGCCGTCCCCGGTTACCCCAACTTCTTCATGCTGTACGGGCCCAACACCAACGTCGGCTCCAACAGCGTGATCTTCATGTTGGAGGCGCAGGCGCACTACATCGTGCGCGCGCTGAAGTACATGCGGCGCAAGAACCGAAGCTACATCGAAGTGCGCTCCGACGTGATGACGCGCTTCCTCGAGAGGATCGACACCTGGATGCAGGGCACCGTGTGGCTGACGCGGTGCAGCAACTACTTCCGCGCGCCGAACGGGCGGGTGGTCACCCAGTGGCCGCGCAGTGCCCGCACCTTCTGGGGCCTCACCCGCCGGTTCAATCCCGGCGACTACGGCTTCGACGCGCCCAGCTCCCGCTCGCGCATCCGGGTCGGTGCCCAGACCTCGGTGAAGCAACCGTGACCGATCGCGACATCACCGAACGTCTCGATCCGGCCCTGCGGCATCTCGCGGGGGCGCGCACCGACCTGTCGCCGCCGGTGCTCGGTGCGGTCCGGGACTCGTTGAACCAGCGTCGCGCCGAGACGGCCCGGTCGGTCGACACCGTCGGCGTCGAGATCGAACAACGCGAGGTCCCCGTCCCGGCCGGGCATCGCGTCACGGTGCGGATCTACCGCGGCGGGCCACCGGGATCAGGCGTGGTGCTCTATTGCCACTCAGGCGCTTTCGTGCTCGGAACCCTCGACACCGATCACCGGCAGTGCATCGAGATGGCCCGCCGGGGGCGGTGCACCGTGCTGTCCGTGGATTACCGGCTGGCCCCCGAACACCCGTATCCCGCCGCGCTCGACGACGCGGCGGCGATCCTCGACTGGGGGGTGGGGAACGCGGCGGAACTGGGCATCGACGCCGCCGCGGTGGCCCTGGCGGGCAGCAGCGCCGGGGCCTCGTTGGTGGCCGGGCTCGCCCAGCGCTCGGCCGCCGGTGGCGCGCCCCCTGTGGTGTTCCAGCTGCTGCACCAGCCGGTGCTCGACGACCGGCCGTCCCCGTCGAAGGAGGAGTTCACCACCACGCCGGGATTCGACAGCCAAGCGGTGCAGTGGATGTGGCGTCACTACGGGGGCGGTGATCCCCTCCCCGAAGACGCGGTGCCGGCCCGTGCCGACGAATTGTCCGAGCTGCCTGCCACATTGATCACCTGCTCGGAGCTCGACCCGCTGCGCGACGAGGCGATCGACTATGCGCTGCGGCTGATGTGGTCGGGGGTCAACACCGAACTGCACGTCTTCAGCGGCACATGCCACGGTTTCGACTCCCTGGTCCCGGACTGGGAAGTCAGCAGCCAGCTGTTCGACATCCAGGGCGCGGCGCTACGCCGTGCGTTCCTTGGCTAACTCCCGCGCGACCGCCGCGTGGTAGGCGTCGATGTTGGCCGGGTTGACCGTGCGGAAAAACCCGTCGGGTAGCGGCGAATCCCTGAACGCCTCCACCGTCATGGTGCGGCTGAACAGCGTGATGCCCTCACCCGGTTGAGTAAACTTGTACTGCACGGTGATCCGGCCCGGCATGCCACCGTTGCCCTCACTGTCATGACCGAGATTGCCGACGGAGTTGAACATCCACAGCTTGGGGCGCATGGCGATCGCGAGGTGCCAGGTGAAGATCCGGTTGCCGTCCGGTCCGGTTTCGGTCCACGTGTCACCGATCTCCAGCGGCAGCTTCTCGGGAACCTTGCCGACGTGCGCGCTGCCCGGGTACGTCTTCGTCCAGTTGACCGGGTTGGTCACGAAGTCGTAGATCTCCTCGGGGGACTGGGTGAACGCCGTCTCCGACGTCGTCGTCACGATTCCCACACCGGCTCCTCTTCGACACACTCGAGTGCTTTACAAAGTCACGCCATAATGTCACGCTGCCAGGTGAGTGGCCAAGTGGGTGCACGGTCAAGAGGTGGGAGCCGTCACGATGGACTTCTCCGAAGTCGAACTGTCCGACGACGATCGGGCCTTCCAGGCAGAGCTGCGCGGGTTCCTCGCCCGCGTGGTGACCGATGACGTCATCGAGCGCGACCGCCGGACCGGTGACAACTTCGACGAGACCGTCCATCTGGCGCTCGGCGCCGCCGGCTACCTGGAGCGCGACTGGCGCGCCGGGCAGGACGGCGGCTTCACCGCGGTCCAGCGACGGATCTTCGAACTCGAGATCGGCCGGGCCCACACCCCGTGGTTCCACTGGGGCACCACCTCGATGGTCGCCAAGGCGGTGGACCAGTTCGGTTCCGACGAGCTCAAGGACGAGGTCCTCGACCGGGTGCTGTCCGGGGAGTTCCGGCTGTGCCTGGGCTACACCGAACCCGAAGGTGGATCCGACGTGGCGACCTGCAAGACCCGGGCCGTGCGCGACGGGGACGGCTGGATCGTCAACGGCTCAAAGATGTTCACCTCCAACGCACACCACGCCCAGTACGTCTTCCTGATCACCAACACCGACCCGGCAGCGCCCAAGCATCAGAGCCTGACGATGTTCCTCGTCCCGCTCGACGCCACCGGGGTGGACATCCAGCCGATCCGCACCGTCGACGGCGACCGCACCAACATCACCTTCTACAGCGACGTCCGCGTGGACGACAGATACCGCGTCGGCGCGGTCAACGGCGGCTGGGCCGTGCTGCGCGAGGCGCTCAACGCCGAACACGGCACCGTCGAACACGACGGCAGCGGTCTGAACAAGATCGCGGTGATGACCGAGCACGCAACGTTGCTCGCCGACGAAGTCGACCGGATCGCGGGGGAGATGTACAGATCGGGGCGACTGGACGACGACTCGATCGGATACCGGTTGGGGCGCAGCATTGCGAGGCTGGAAGCCGCCCTCAGTACGCCGGAGATGTTCGGCCGGGTCGCCATCGCCCAGACGCTGCGTGACATCACCCCGGACCTGATGGATGTCCTCGGTACTACGTCCGTCGTGCCAGAGGGGCTCAACGCCGAATACCTGTTCCGGTTGGCCCTGCCGACCGGTATCTACGGCGGAACGCTGGACGTGTTCCGCAACATGATCGCCCAGCACGCGCTGGGACTCGGAAGGCCGAACTACTCGCCGCCGGTTCGACGGCCTTAGCTGGTCCATATCGGAAGGTGTGGTGGGCCGTTGCCGTAGTCGGATTCGTGCCATCCGGTGGGGATTCGTAGGGCATGTGGCTTGTGGCAGGTGGTGGGTGGGGTTTCGGCGGCCAGCAGCCTCCGCTTTGCGTCCACGTCATCGAGGCCACGCATACTTCGACCTTGTGGCCGCTCCCGGAACGCCAATTCACAGATTTTCTTCAGCTACCTGGTCCTCGCTGGGGTTACGGTCGAGTCCATGCGTAGGTGGTGGCGGGCGCAGGACATCATGCTGAAGTTCTCGGTGATCACGATTACCCTGGGCGTCCTCTTCGTGATCTACATGATCATCGGCTTCTTCGTGGTGGTTCCGTACTGACAGCAGAAAGCCCCGCCCGGTCATCCCGGAGCGTGGTCTTCTTGCGCCGTCGTGCTAGGAGTACTGAGCCGATAGCGTGGTGTTGTACTCCCGGTGCGGCGCACCGACAACTACTTAGAGCCGCGGGATGACCTCCGCCGCCAGCAGTTCCAGCGTCTGGTCGGAGCATCGATCGTGGGTGAACAGCACGATCTGCCCGAAGCCCATCTCGGCCAGCGCGCCCAGCCGGTCCACCATCTCGGCCGGGGTGCCGATCAAGTCGGTGTCGTGGAGCCCGAATCCCTCACCGCCGAAGCGCTTCTCGGCGAGGCTGCGCACTGTCGGCAGCGACGCTTCGTCGGGGGCGAGCGCCATCACCGCCTCGATCGACAGCGTGATGGTCTGCGGGTCGCGGCCGACGTCCTCGCAGATCGACCGCAGCGCCGCGATCTTCTCCTTGATCTGCCCCAGCGCGTACGTGGGCACATTCCAGACGTCGGCATAGCGCGCCACCAGCGGCAGCGTGAACTTCTCGCCGACCCCGCCGACGACGATCGGCGGACGGGGCCGCTGCACCGGCCCGGGCTTGATCGGCATGTCGGTGACGGTGAAGTGCTTGCCGGTGAAGTCGATCCGCTCGTCGCCGAACGCCTGGTGCAGAATCTGCAGGGTCTCGCCGAGTTGTTCGGACCGCTCGGCGAACGAACCCCACGGCAGGCCGGCGCGGCGGTGTTCGTCCTCGATCGAGCCGCTGCCGATGCCGAGGCTCAACCGGCCGCCGGAGATCTGATCCAGCGTGGCGGCCATCTTGGCCAGCGTGACCGGATGCCGAAACTGGTTGCACAACACCATGTGTCCGACCCGCAGCGTGTCGGTGCGGCTGAGCAGCGCGGTGGCCAGTGTCCACGCCTCCATCGACGGGTAGTCCGGCATGCCCGGTCCGTACAGGTGGTCGTAGAGCCACAGGGAGTCGATGCCGAGTTTCTCGCAGCGCCGGGCGCGGTGCAACAACTCATCGAACGAGAAGCCCATCTGGGGTAGGTAGACGCCGATCTCCGGCCTGCTCATGGCCCTCCCGCTCCGATGGTGCTGTACATTCCGCCGCCTGCATGGTAACGACATTCTCGCAAAGTGAGAAGGTTGTTCCGGCGACAACGAGACCAGGAGCGCTGCCCATGCAGTTCGCGATCACCCATCCGATGCACAGCCATCCCTATAACCCCGAGCTCGTCACCGGCACCGGGATCGCGCAGGTGGCCCAAGCCGCGGAGAAGGCCGGGTTCGGCGGCTTCGGCTTCACCGACCATCCCGCCCCGACCCAGCGCTGGCTGGAAGCGGGAGGGCACGACGCGCTCGACCCGTTCGTGGCGATGGGATTCGCGGCCGCGCACACCTCCACGCTGCGGTTGATCCCCAACATCGTGGTGCTGCCGTACCGCAACCCGTTCGTGGTCGCCAAGGCCGGTGCGACACTGGACCTCGTCTCCGGCGGCAGGTTCACCCTGGCCGTCGGTGTCGGCTACCTGAAGCGCGAATTCACGGCGCTCGGCGTCGATTTCGACGAGCGGGCCGAGCTGTTCGAGGAGTCGCTGCAGGTGATCCGCGACGCCTGGACCACCGACGACATGACCTTCGAGGGTAAGCACTTCAGCGCCAAGGGCATCACCGCGCATCCCCGGCCGGTCAGCACGCCGCATCCGCCGATCTGGGTGGGCGGCAACACCTCCGCCGCGCGGGCGCGGGTCGCGAGGTACGCACAGGGCTGGTGTCCGTTCCGGGCGCCGGCGGTGCTCGCGCAGACCGCCCGCACGGCGGCGCTGGAGACGGTGGAGCATCTCACGGCCGGCATCGACGACCTGCGCCGCCGCCTGGAGGGCGCGGGCCGCGATCCGTTCGACATCGACATCACGTTCACCAACGATGCGGGCGGGTCACCCGGCGCCGCAGACTTCAACGCCGACGAGTTCCTCTCCGGCGCAGCCGAACTCGAAAAGGCAGGAGTGACGTGGATTCAGGTGACGGTACCGGGGGACAGCCTCGCCCACACGCTGGAGGCCATCGAGGAGTTCGGCGGGTCGGTCATCGGGAGACCGTGAGCGCCGGTCACGACCCGGCGAGCCTGACCAGGGTCTTGCCGATGTTGGCGCCGGTGAACAAGCCGTTGAGCGCGTCGACGCAGGATTCGATGCCGTCGAAGATGTGTTCGCGATGGGTGAGCAGGCCCTGCTCCTCCCAGCCCCGCAGCGCCGCGAAGGCCTCGTCGAAACGGCCCCATTCGTCGAGGGCGTTGAACCCCTGCATCAGCGCCGTCTTGGCGAGCAGGTTGACGTAGTTCGCCGGTCCCGGGTGCTCGCCGGTCAGGTAGCTGGAGATCACCCCGCACAGCACGACACGCGCCTTGTGCGCGAGCCTGCCGAGCACCGCATCGAGGATCGGCCCGCCGACGTTGTCGAAATAGACGTCCACGCCCTTCGGGCAGTGCTGCCGCAGCGCCGCCGGCACATCCTCGTTGCGGTAGTCGATGCACGCGTCGAAACCGAAGTCCTCCACCACCGCCCGGCACTTGTGCGGCCCGCCCGCGATTCCCACCACGCGTGCGCCCGCGATCTTGGCGATCTGTCCCGCCACCGATCCGGTGGCTCCGGCGGCGGCCGACACCACGACCGTCTCGCCCGGCTGCGGACGGCCGATCCCGGTCATCCCGAAATACGCGGTGGCGCCCGTCGGCCCGTAGATCGACATCACCGCGAGCTGGTCCACCTGGTCACCCGGGCCGGGCACCGGGGTGGTGAACAGGTCGTCGCGGACGATCGTGTACTCCTGGAACCCGGTCAGCGTCGTCACGATGTCGCCGACGGAGTATGCGGCGCAGCGGGATTGGACCACCTCACCGATCCCGGCGGCGCGAATCACCTCACCCAGGCCCACCGGGGGCAGATAGCCCGGTTGATCGTCGAGCCAGGTCCGCGCGGCCGCGTCGATTCCCACGTAGGTGGTGCGCACCAGCGCCTCGCCGTCGCCGGGTTCGGGGGCGGGCGCGGTCACGAGTTCGGTGTCTTCGGGTGCGACCAGCCCGTGCGGGCGGCGGCGCAACACAATCTGGCGGTTCGTCAGCGTCGGCACCCGGCCGAACCTACCGAAGCCGTGCGGCCGCCGAGCCCCTAATGAATCAACACCGCCACAACGCTTCCTGCGTCGTCGTGGCGATCAACGAGCCCTCGGCGTCGTAGAGCGAACCCCGCACCAGCCCGCGGGAGTCGCCGACGTTGAGCTGATGCACCTCGTAGCGGTGCCAGTCATGCGGGGTGAACGGGCGGTGGAACCACACCGAGTGATCGAGGCTGGCGGCAAATCCCGCCTCCGGCTCCAACGGCGTGCCCGAGGGCCGGGCCACCGGCACCGGACCGAAGTCGGACAGGAACGTCAGCATGCACGCCCGGACCAGCGGGTCGTCCTCGATCTCGTCGCGGGTGCGGATCCAGAACGGCGGGACGGCGAAGACGGAGTCGTCGGCGAGTTGGGTGCGAATCTCGAACCGGTCGGCGAACTCGATATCGGGTTCCTTGACGCGCGCATCGGCCAGCGTCACCGACGGCGGCGGCGAGGGATGCTCGTCGGCGCCGGGCTCCGGAGTGTGGAACGACGCGATCATCTCCAGGATCACCGCGCCCTGCTGGACCGCCGTGACGCGGCGGGTGTCGAAGGAGCGGCCGTCCCGGGTGCGCTCCACGTGCAGCTCCACCTCGACGCCGTAGCGGCCACCGCGCACGAAGTACAGGTGCAGCGACTGCGGCAGCTTGCCCGCACCGACCGTGGCGCCTGCCGCGCCCAACGACTGCGCGGCGATGAGGCCACCGAACAACCGCGACCCGGGGCCTGCGGCCGTCGGGCATGCCACGAACACGTCGTCACGGCGGTCGAACCGCAGCAGATCGGCGATCCAGCTTTTCTCGACACCTGTCACAAGGTGCCGACCCTATCGCGCGGCGAAGTACCTCTCGCCGTCGGCGGCCATCCGGCCGAACCCGGACTTCACCACCGGGGCCAGCAGCTTGAACGGCCACCGCATCACGCCGGCCGGCTCGATCGCCACCAGCCAGGTGAACCGGGTGCCGGTGCCCTCGGGTTCGACGCGGTAGTCCTCGGCGAACCGCCGGAAGATCGGCACGTTGGCCTCGTAGACGTAGAAGGCGTAGCCCGAGCCCTCGTCCCACGAGTAGAACCGTTCGTGCACCCTGGTCGGGCCGGTGCCCACCTCCCTGGTGGTGCCCACCCCGAACGGTCGCGGCGATGTCCACGTCAGCGACCCGACCGTCTTGCCCCACGCCGACAGCGACTCGTCGGACTGCAGCGATTCCCAGACCTGTGCCGGGGTCGCGTCGTAGTGCTTCTCGTACCGGAACACATGTGGGGCGGTGTCGAAGAACCCGGCGTCGGCCGACTCGAGGGCAAACCAGCGTGTCATGCCATGCAGCATGGTCGGCGGCGGGCACGCTGACAAGCGGTGACGCTAGGAGCCGGGGAGCTCGGCCGTCATGTCGACCTTGCCCGGGTCGAAGCTGAGCATGTCGCGGATCGGCAGGCTCTCCGGCGGCGGATCGGGGTAGCTCCACGCCACATCCTCGACCACGGTGTCGCCCACGACCGCGCTCCAGTACGTGGCGTAGCCCTTGTAGTTGCAGTAGCTCGTGGTGTCCGACCGCCGCAGCAGGTCGGTGCGGACCAGCGCCGGGCTCACGTAGAGCCGGGGCTGCAGTGCCGTCTCGAACAGGATCACGATGTCGACGGTGTCGACGAGCGGGGTGCCGGCGACAGCGACCCGCAGCCGCCGCGAGGTGGGCCGGCAGTCGACCCGGTGGTACGGGTTCGGCGGATAGTGCACCAACCGCCGGCCCTCCTCCCACCAGGCATCGACGGCGGCCCACGGCACCACGACGAACCCTGGTGCCTCCGGAACGGGTTCGCCCGGCAGGTCGCCGACGTCGGCGGCGGCGAACGCGTAGCTCAGTGGGCTGCCGCGCCGGTGCACCATCAACGCGGTCTCGGTGTCGATCACGGTGCGGCCGTCGAGGATCGCCCGTATCCGCCGGGGATGGGGCTCGATGTAGACCAGGTCGCCGGCGACCGGCGGGCTGAGCACGCCTGCGCGGTCCCGGCTGAGCGGACCGTGGCCCGCCACCAGGCTCATCGAAGCGCTCCGGCGGCAACCATTTTCGTGCGACTCACAGGTCCGGCCCTTCGTTGGATGACGTGAACGCGAGTTTACAAACCACAGCTGCGATGTCACGGTGGCGGAGGCTGGGAGTGTGCCGCGGCGATTGAGATTCTTCTAACAAGCGCTGACAGGCGGCGGTCCGTTGAGCCAACGTCGTCTCGAAGTGCCGAAAATCGACGGAATGGGTACCACCATGCAGACGGGTGGGACGACGAACGGGGTGGTGCGTGAGACGACTCAACGGCGTGGACGCCATGATGCTGTACAGCGAGACGCCGGAGATCCACATGCACACCCTCAAGATCGGGGTGCTCGACGTATCGGACGTCGAGGGCTATGACTTCGACCTGTTCCGCAGGGCCGCCCTGCCCCGGCTGCATGCGCTGGCCCCGCTGCGCTACCAGCTCGTGGACATCCCGCTGAAGTTCCACCACCCGATGTGGGTGCAGAACGCCGAGATCGACGTCGACTACCACCTGCGCAGGGCGCGCGTTCCGGCGCCGGGCGGCCGCCGTGAACTCGACCAGCTGATCGGCGAGATCGCGAGCACGCCGCTGGACCGCGACCATCCCCTGTGGGAGATGTACATCGCAGAGGGGTTGGCGGACAACAAGATTGCGGTCATCCACAAGGTTCATCACGTGCTGGCCGACGGGGTCGCCTCGGCGAACCAGTTGGCGATGGCGATCCAGCCCCGCGAGCCCGAGGTGGGCGGGCAGCTGGCCGAGTCGTCTGCGGACTCCAGGGCGCCGCGCAACCTGCTGAAGGCCGCGGCCCGTGACCACCTACGTCAACTGCGCCGACTGCCCAGGCTGGTCAATGACACCGCTGCGGGCGTCTCGCGGGTGCGCCGGCTGGCCAGGGAGCGGGGCAGGCATCCCGATCTGGCGCGCAACTTCGCGCCGCCGCCCACGTTCCTCAACCACGTCGTGACCCCCGGCCGGCGTTTCGCGACCGCCCCGCTGGCGCTGGCCGACGTCAAGGAGACCGCCAGGCATCTCGGGGTCACCCTCAACGACGTCGTGCTCGCGACGGCGGCGGGCGCGCTGCGTGAACTGCAGCTGCGCTACGACCAGAAGGCCGACGCACCGTTGATCGCCGGCGTCCCGGTCAGCTTCAGCACCTCGCCCGATCGCCTCGTCGGCAACGAATTCACTTACATGACACCGTCATTGCCGGTTCACGTGGCCGACCCGATGGCTCGGGTGCGGCTCACCGCGACGGCGACGGCGATCGCGAAGGAGAATCACCGCCTGCTCGGGCCGACGTTGCTGCCGTCCTGGTTGGCGTATCTGCCGCCCGCCACGACCCCTCGGATTTTCCGGATGCAGGCGCGCCGCCTGGAGTCCGCGATGGTGATGAACCTGACGGTGTCCAACGTTGCGGGTCCGAAGCGGCGGGGCGTGATCGAGGGCGCCGTCGTCGACGAGATCTATTCGGTCGGCCCCATCGTGGCCGGCAGCGGGATGAACATCACGGTGTGGAGCTACGTCGACCAACTCTCCATATCGGTGCTCACCGATGACCGGACGCTCAAGGATCCACACGAAGCCACCGACGCCCTGATCGCCTCGTTCGCCGAGATCCGCCGGGCCGCCGGTCTGCCCGAAGAGCTGACACCTGTCGAGAAGGCGCTACCGGTCGCGCCCGCCCTGTAATTGACGGAACCCATTGCTCAGCCCGTCCTTTCACGGCTCCGCGGCCCCCGTGTGCGCGTTCTGAAACCCGATCGACACTTTACAGATCGGTTAGTAAGTGTCACGCTGTCTGGGGTGCGACGCAAGGCGTGCCGACGAGGGAGGCAGACGGTGACAGCTCGTATGTTCGGGGTCGACGACCTCGCGCACTTCGACCGCAAGGGATCCGGAGTCCGGATTTCCGGTGAAACCCTGCACACCTACGACCTGCGCGTGGTCGCCGCCGATGTCGGCGGGGTGGTCGCCGCTGCCGGCGGTTGGCTCTGTGACAGGGTGCGCGCCGGCTGGAAGGTCACGGTGCTGGTCCCGCCCGGCCACGATGTGCGCGCGCTGACCATCCTCGGAGTCGGTGTCGACGCGGGGGAGTCCGCCACCGGGGAGCCGGGTCTGGATTCTGCGGCGGCGATCGCGGTCGACGCGCGTGTGCTCAGCGGCGACGAGCAGCTACGTGAGGACGTGTTGCGCCTGGTCGACGCCGCGCGGGCCGAGATCACCGTGTGGGGCGGGTCGGCCCTGTTCGGGTCGGACGGACGCTTCGGCCGGGTGCGGCACCGGCTCAGCGCGGCCGCCCGGGCGTTCAAGGCGCGGGCGTTGGAGGCCACCGGGCAGCCGACACCCGATCTGGCCGTCGAGGAGTTCGTCAGCGCGGCGCTCTGGTATCCCACCGACGGCGCCGACCTGGTTCCCTATCAGTGATTTCGGTAGCCGCTACCCGTCACGCCGAAATCGCTTACCGGGTGTCGCGGTTGCGGCGGACGTAGAAGCTGCGCGCCACGAAGCCGACCAATACGGCCGCGAAGCCGATCATGAACCAGTCCTCGACGTGACCGGTGTGATTGCCGTGGGTCATGAGCAGCAGGAAGCCCGCCGCCAGCAGGCCACCGATCTGGTAGAAGCGGTAGTTCTCCGTCGACCAGCCCCACTCCGCGGACGGCACGTCCTCGACGTCGACACCAGTGTGTCGTTCCACCTCGGTGCTTGCCACGGCTGCTCCTCACGGTCGGCAGACAGATCCTGCGGTGATATCCCGGGGTCATTCTGACACAGGGCTACTACGCGCCGCCGTAGACCTGGGTGAGCCCAGTAGGCTGGCCCGTCATGGCATCTCAGGTCCTGCAGGACAAGGTCGTTTTCGTGACCGGCGCCGCCCGCGGCCAGGGCCGCGCACACGCCGTCCGGTTCGCCGAGGAGGGCGCCGACGTCATCGCGTTCGACCTGTGCGCCCAGATCGACAGCGTCGCGTACCCGATGGCCACTCCCGAAGACCTCGACGAGACCGTGCGGCTGGTCGAGAAGACGGGCCGGCGCATCGTGGCCGAGCGCGGAGACGTCCGTGACCGGGACCGGCTGGCCGAGGTGGTGGCCCGGGGTGTCGCGGAGTTCGGCCGCCTCGACTTCGTCCTGGCCAACGCAGGCATCCTGCCTGCGGCCGGACCGCAGGGGCTCGACATCACCGCCTTCACCGACGCGATCGCGGTGATGCTCAACGGCGTGTACTTCACCATCGAGGCCGCCCTGCCCGCGCTGCTGCGCAACCCCGACGGCGGCGCGATCGTCATCACCAGCTCCGCCGCGGGATTCACGTCGGTCAGTACGGAGTTCGGCACGATGAGCCACGGCGCGGCCGGCTACACCGCGGCCAAGCACGGCGTCATCGGGGTGATGCGGCACTTCGCCCGCTCGCTGGCCGAGAAGAACATCCGGGTCAACTCCGTGCATCCCGGCGGTGTGGCCACCCCGATGGTGCTCAACCAGGCGATGGCCGACTGGTCCGGCGAGCACCCGTCGTTCAGCGCCGCGCAACAGCCGCTGCTGCGGTTGCCGATGATGGAGCCCGAGGCCGTCAGCGACGCGATGGTGTATCTGTGCGGGCCCTCGGGCCGCTACCTGACCGGGGCGACGCTGCCGCTTGACGCCGGCCAGACGCTGAAGTAGCCAGACGCTGAAGTAGTCAGCCGATCGCGCGGTACCGGCGCAACGCCTCGGCCCGCTCCTGCCCGTGGTCGACGATGGGCTCGGGGTATCCGTCGGGACGGTCCCCGTCGAGCTTGTGCACGTCGTCGACGTCGGCCAGTTCCGGCACCCAGCGCCGCACGTAGTCACCCGACGGATCGAACTTCTTGCCCTGGGTGCTCGGGTTGAACACCCGGAAGTACGGGGCGGCGTCGGTGCCGCAGCCCGCCGCCCACTGCCACCCGTGCTGGTTGTTGGCGATGTCGCCGTCGACGAGCTGCTCGAGGAACCAGCGCGCGCCCCACTGCCACGGCAGGTGCAGATCCTTGACCAGGAACGACGCCGTGATCATCCGCACCCGGTTGTGCATGAAGCCGGTCTCGGCCAGCTGCCGCATCCCGGCGTCGACGATCGGGAAGCCGGTCCTGCCCTGCTTCCACGCCGCGAAGTACTTCTGAGCGTCACCGTCGTCGTCGACCTCGATCGCGTCGAAGGCCGTGTTCCAGTTCCACCACGCACTGTCGGGCCACCCAGCCAGCACCGAGGCGTAGAAATCCCGGAAGGCCAGCTCCCGCAGATAGGCCTGGGCGCCCTCGCCGCGCCCCAGGTCCGCGGCCATGGTGCGCGGATGGATGGCGCCGAACTTCAGATGCGCCGACATCCGGCTGGTCGCCGCCAGGTCCGGGCGGTTGCGGTCCTCGTCGTAGTCGGCCAGCCCGTCGCGGGTGAACCGCGTCCAGGCCCGCAGTGCCGCCGTCTCTCCGGCGGGCAGCTCGAGCTGCAGGCCGGTGTCGGGGATGTCCGCGGCGGCGGGGCCGCCTGTCACGTCGTCGGGGTCGATCCAGCGCGCCGAGGCCGGCCCCGATCCGGCCGGAGGGCGCCAACCGTGCGTACGCCAGGCAGCGAAGAACGGCGTGAACACCTTGTAGGGGGTGCCGTCGGCCTTGGTCACCCGGCCGGGGGAGACCAGGTACGGCGAGCCGGTCGCGACCAGCTCGACGTCGCCGAGTGCGTCGCGCACCTGGTCGTCGCGACGGCGGCCGAACGGCGTGAAGTCCTCGGACACGTGCACCGAGGTGGCTCCGACGGCCTTGGCCAGCAACGGGATCCGCTGCACCGGGTGGCCGTGGGTGACCAGTAGTCGGCCGTCGAGGTTGTCGCGGAGGTCGCGGAGCGCGTCGTAGAGGTACTGCAACCGCCGCGGCCCCGACGAGGACTTCAACCGGGGGTCGAGCACATAGCAGGCCAAGACCTCGCCGTCGCCTTCGGAGGCGGCCAGCAGGGCAGGCAGGTCGGCGAGCCGCAGATCGCGGCGAAACCACAACACAGCGGGCATGTCCCTGATGCTGCCCCGCATTCTGTGAGGAGAAACCGGTGTCGGTGAAAGTGACGAAAAGGTCAGCAGGCGCGAGGATCCCCCGCACAGGTCGCCGGGGTGCGGGGGATCCTCTGTTCGTGCGGCTGCGCTTACGCGGCCGGAGGCATCAACACCGTGTCGATCAGATAGACCGTCGCGTTGGCCGTCTGCACGCCACCACACACCACTGACGCGTCATTGACCTTCAGGTCGTTGCCTGCGCCGGTGACGTTGACGGTGCCGCCCTGCACCGTGACGTGCTCACCCACCACCTGCTCGGGCGCGGCCTGACCCGGAACCACGTGATAGGTGAGGATGTTCGTCAGCAGATCGGAGTCGGTCTTGAGCGTCTCGATCGTCGCCGGGTCGATCTTGGCGAACGCCGCGTCGGTCGGCGCGAAGACGGTGAACTCGCCGCCGTTGAGCGTGTCGACGAGGTTCACGTGCGGGTTGAGTTGGCCGGAGACGGCCTTGGTGAGCGTGGTCAGCAACGGATTGTCGGCCGCCGCGGTCGCCACCGGCGAGGCCGCCATGCCCTGGACCGAGCCCGGCCCCTCGGGGACCTGCTGCACGTAGGCCGCGCATCCCGGTCCGACGGGCCCGGCCCAGGCAGTCCCAGCGGTGCCGAACGACAGGCCGACGGCGGCAGTCACCGCGAAGCCGGCGCCGACGAGAGATTTCATGGTGACGGTCATGTTCGTGAATTCCTTTCGGGGAGTGATCAATTGGCCGGAGGCATCAGGACGGTGTCGATCATGTAGACGGTGGCGTTCGCGGTCTTCACGCCACCGCACACCAGCCCGGCCTCGTTGACCTTGAGGTCGTTGCCCGCGCCGGTGACGGTGACGGTCGCGCCCTGCACCGTGGCGTGTTCACCGGCGACCTGGTCGGGCGCGGCCTGACCGGGAACGACGTGATAGGTGAGGATGCTGGTCAGCAGATCGGAGTCGGTCTTGAGCGTCTCGATGGTGGCCGGGTCGATCTTGGCGAATGCGTCGTCGGTCGGCGCGAAGACGGTGAACTCGCCCCCGTTGAGCGTGTCTACGAGATTCACACCGGGGTTCAGCTGGCCCGACAGCGCCTGGGTCAGCGTCTTGAGCATCGGGTTGTTCGACGCGGCCACCGTCACCGGATCGGCGGCCATCCCGGCCACCGAACCGGGCCCGTCCGGGACCTGTTCGGCGTAGGCGGCGCAGCCCGAGCCGATGAGGTTGGCGGCGGGGTCTGCCGACGGCGCCGCCGAGGACGTCGTCATCGCGGTGGTCGCGGACTCCATGGCCGACTCGGACGTGGTGGTGGCCGAGGAGGCGGTGCTGTCGGCCCCCTCGCTCGAGCAGGCGGCACCGAAGATGGCGACCGCAGCGATTCCCGCTACCGCGGCTGTCTTCCGGCGAGTTGTCATCATTTCCTGATCCCTTCCGTCTAGCGCGGGGCTCCGTTGCCCGCACTGAGTTGGCACACCGGTGATTCCGAGCTGCGCCGCCGGCGGATGGGTCTGGGCGGCCGACGTCACATTCGCGTCACACTTGGAGATCGACGACGGGTGACCGGCACAATGGGTCGGTGAGCGAAACAGGCGCACCGCTGCGTGTGGTCATCCTCGGCAGCACGGGGTCCATCGGGACCCAGGCGCTCGACGTGATCGCCGCCAACCCCGACCGCTTCCAGGTCGTCGGGCTGGCTGCAGGCGGCGGCAACACCGACCTGCTGGCCAGGCAGCGCGCCGAGACCGGCGTGACGAACATCGCGGTCGCCGACGAGGCCGCCGCGACGGCGGTCGGCGGCGTCACCTACTCGGGGCCGGACGCGGCCACCCGGCTCGTCGAGAACACCGAGGCGGACGTCGTGCTCAACGCGCTGGTCGGTGCGCTGGGTCTCAAACCGACCCTGGCGGCGCTGGCCACCGGCGCGCGCTTGGCGCTGGCCAACAAGGAGTCGCTGGTCGCCGGTGGCCCGTTGGTGCAGAAGGCGGCCGCGCCCGGCCAGATCGTGCCGGTGGACTCCGAACACTCCGCGCTGGCGCAGTGCCTGCGCGGCGGCACCGGCGACGAGGTCGCCAAACTGGTTCTCACCGCATCGGGCGGCCCGTTCCGTGGCTGGACCGCCGACCGCCTCGAGGACGTCACCCCTGAGCAGGCGGCCGCGCACCCCACCTGGTCGATGGGACCGATGAACACGCTGAACTCGGCTTCGCTGGTGAACAAGGGGCTGGAGCTGATCGAGACGCATCTGCTGTTCGGGGTCGATTACGACCGCATCGACGTGGTGGTGCACCCGCAGTCGATCGTGCACTCGATGGTGACGTTCACCGACGGCTCCACGCTTGCGCAGGCCAGCCCGCCGGACATGAAGCTGCCGATCGCGCTGGCGCTCGGCTGGCCGTCCCGGGTTCCCGGAGCCGCGCCGGCCTGCGACTTCACCACGGCCTCACGGTGGGAGTTCGAGCCACTGGACGACGAGGTCTTCCCCGCCGTGGCCCTGGCCCGCGAGGCCGGCCGCGGCGGCGGCTGCCTGACCGCGGTCTACAACGCCGCCAACGAGGAAGCAGCGGAGGCCTTCCTCAACGGCCGGATCCGGTTCCCGGCGATCGTGCGCACCGTCGCCCGTGTGCTGCGCGCTGCCGACCAGTGGGCGGCCGAACCAGCTACCGTGGATGACGTACTCGACGCGCAGGACTGGGCCCGTGACAGGGCCCGTCGCGCCGTCGAGCAGGAACCTGCAGGTAGCAGACGATGACCGACAGTAAAGGACTGGCCGCCGGATGATGTACGTGCTCGGCGTGACGCTGTTTGCGCTCGCAATCCTGGTGTCCGTCGCGCTGCACGAGTGCGGGCACATGTGGGTGGCGCGCGCCACCGGCATGAAGGTGCGTCGGTACTTCGTCGGGTTCGGCCCGACCCTGTGGTCGACGTGGCGTCCCAACAAGCTGGGCCAGACCGAGTACGGGGTCAAGGCGATACCGCTGGGCGGGTTCTGTGACATCGCCGGTATGACGGCGGTCGAGGAACTCGACCCCGAGGACCGGCCCTACGCGATGTACAAGCAGAAGACGTGGAAACGCGTCGCCGTCCTGTTCGCCGGGCCCGCGATGAACTTCGTCATCGGCCTGGTGCTGATCTACGCGATCGCGCTCATCTGGGGTCTGCCGAACATCACCGCGCCCACCACCGCGGTGGTCGGCGAGACCTCGTGCATCAAATCCGAAGTCTCCCAAGGTGAATTGGGGGACTGCGTCGCGAACAGCCCGGCGGCCGCGGCAGGCATCCAGGCCGGCGACGTCATCGTCAAGGTCGGCGACACCGAGGTTCCGACGTTCGACGCCCTCGTCGAGGCCGTGCGCCGGCAGAACGGGCCGACCACACTGACCGTGCAACGCGACGAGAACGGTGAGCCCCGCGAGTTCACCACCACCGTCGACGTCACCCCGAGCCAGCGCTACGTCGCCGGCGAGAACGGCGGCCCCGCGGTGCCCGTCGACGTGGGCAGCATCGGGGTGACGGCCGCCCAGTTCGGTCCGACCCAGTACAACCCCCTCACCGCGGTGCCCGGCACGTTCGTCTTCACCAAGGACCTCGCCGTCGCACTCGGCAAGGCCATCGTGAAGATCCCGACCAAGATCGGGGCGCTCGTGCATTCGATCACCGGCGGCGAACGCGACCCCGAGACGCCGATCAGCGTCGTCGGCGCCTCCCGGATCGGCGGTGAGACCGTCGAACACGGGATCTGGGTGGCGTTCTGGTTCTTCCTGGCGCAATTGAACTTCGTGCTCGGCGCGGTCAACCTGATCCCGCTGCTGCCGCTCGACGGCGGGCACATCTCGATCGCGCTGTACGAGAAGCTCCGCAACAAGCTCCGTGAGGCGCGCGGCAAAGTGGCCGCGGGACCCGTCAACTACCTCAAGCTGATGCCCGTCACCTACGTGGTGATCATCGTGATGGTGGGCTTCACGCTGCTTACCGTGACAGCCGACGTGATCAACCCGATCACGTTGTTCCAGTAGGAGATACCTTCATGACCTCGATCGGCCTGGGGATCCCGGCGCCACCTGCGCCCGTCCTGGCTCCCCGCCGCAATACCCGTCAGCTCATGGTGCGCGACGTCGGGGTCGGCAGCGACCACCCCATCTCCGTGCAGTCGATGTGCACCACCAAGACCCACGACATCAACGCGACGCTGCAGCAGATCGCCGAGCTGACCGCGTCCGGCTGCGACATCGTCCGGGTGGCATGCCCGCGGCAGGAGGACGCCGACGCGCTGCCCATCATCGCGAAGAAGTCCAAGATTCCGGTGATCGCCGACATCCACTTCCAGCCCAAATACATCTTCGCGGCCATCGACGCCGGATGCGCCGCGGTGCGGGTGAACCCGGGCAACATCAAGGAGTTCGACGGCCGGGTCGCCGAGGTCGCCAAGGCCGCAGGCGACGCGGGCATCCCGATCCGCATCGGGGTCAACGCCGGATCCCTCGACAAGCGGTTCCTGGAGAAGTACGGCAAGGCCACCCCCGAGGCGCTCGTCGAGTCGGCGCTGTGGGAGGCCTCGCTGTTCGAGGAACACGGCTTCGGCAACATCAAGATCAGCGTCAAGCACAACGACCCCGTCGTCATGGTCGCCGCCTACGAACAGCTCGCCGCGCAGTGCGACTACCCGCTGCACCTCGGCGTCACCGAGGCCGGACCGGCCTTCCAGGGCACCATCAAGTCGGCTGTCGCGTTCGGTGCGCTGCTGTCCAAGGGCATCGGCGACACCATCCGGGTGTCGCTGTCGGCTCCGCCCGCCGAAGAGGTGAAGGTGGGCAACCAGATCCTCGAGTCGCTGAACCTGCGGCCGCGGGGCCTGGAGATCGTGTCCTGCCCGTCGTGCGGACGCGCCCAGGTCGACGTCTACACGTTGGCCAACGAAGTGACCGCCGGGCTGGAAGGCATGGAGGTGCCGCTGCGGGTCGCGGTGATGGGCTGCGTGGTCAACGGACCCGGTGAGGCCCGCGAGGCCGACCTCGGGGTGGCCTCCGGAAACGGCAAGGGGCAGATCTTCGTCAAGGGTGAGGTCATCAAGACCGTCCCCGAGGCACAGATCGTCGAGACCCTGATCGAGGAGGCGCTGCGGCTGGCCGGCGAGATGGGTGAAGCGCCGGGCGACGCACAGGGTTCTGAAGGTGCCACCGGTTCGCCTATTGTGACCGTAAGCTGAGACAGGGCCCCAGGGGGTGGGGTCTCCTGGTCAGGGTCAGTTTCAGAAAGAGTCCAGATGTCGGCTCCTCCGCTTTTCCGGCTGGTCGATGAGCGCAGGGTGTCGGTGGTGCGCGACATCCGCGACATGGTCGCCGTCCGGCAGGTCCTCGACGACGACCCGGTGGCCGCCTGCATGGTCGCCTCCCGGGTGGCCGAGCACGGCATCGACCCGTCGGCGATCGGCGGTGAACTCTGGACCCGCAGGCGCGCCACCGAATCCCTGTGCTTCGCCGGTGCCAATCTCATTCCGCTGCGGGGCGGTGCCGGTGACCTGAACGCGTTTGCGGACAAGGCGATGAGCAGCGCGCGCCGGTGCTCCTCCCTGGTCGGCCGCGCCGAGTTGGTGCTGCCGATGTGGCAACGGCTCGAGCCCGTGTGGGGACCGGCCCGCGACGTGCGTGCCCACCAGCCGTTGATGGCGCTCAGCACCACGCCGCTGTCCGCGATCGATCCGGCAGTGCGACAGGTGCGTATCGAGGAGCTCGACGCGTACCTGGTCGCCGCGATCGACATGTTCATCGGCGAGGTCGGCATCGACCCGCGCATCGGTGATGGCGGCCGCGGCTACCGACGTCGGGTCGCCGGGCTGATCGCCGCCGGTAGGGCATGGGCGCGGTT
The DNA here is from genome assembly GCF_000612725.1 of Mycolicibacterium austroafricanum. Lineage (GTDB taxonomy): Bacteria > Actinomycetota > Actinomycetes > Mycobacteriales > Mycobacteriaceae > Mycobacterium > Mycobacterium austroafricanum. The sequence goes on along the minus strand of NZ_HG964455.1, from coordinate 8,300 downwards.
CGACCGCGGCGAGGTGGTGTTCAAGGCCGAGGTCGGTTCGCAGTCACCCGCGGTGGGGCAGATCCAGGGCGTGTGGGTGCATCCGGACCAGCGCGGCCGGGGCATCGGGACCGCGGGCACCGCCGCCGTCGCCGCGGCGATCGTCGCAGGCGGCCGCATCGCCAGCCTGTACGTCAACAGCTTCAACACCGTCGCGCGTGCGACCTACGCGCGCATCGGCTTCACCGAGATCGCGTCGTTCGCGACGGTGCTGCTCGACTGATCCGCCCGGCCGCCTACTCTGGCGACATGACCGACCCGGACGCGACGGCTGCGAGCCGCGAGATGGCTACCGCGGCGAGCCGCGAGATGGCTGCTGCACTCGTTCACGCTTTGGAGCGCCGACACGAGGTGCTCGACGCCGTCGTCGCCTCCGACGACTACGACGCCGCGATCGACTCGCTGGCCGATCTGCTCGACACCTCGGCCGAAGCCGCCGAAGCTGTGCTGCGGTTGTCGTTCGACCGGCTCACCAAGGTGTCACGGCGCAGGATCGCCGCCGAACTGGAGGACCTCAACAGCCGGGCGCAGAACTACACCCCGCCCGAGCAGACGCCGGGGTCGGCGCGCCGGCTGCTGCTGCGCCCGTTCGCCGCCGACCAGGACCGCGACATCTTCGCCGCCCGCACCGAGGACATGCGCTCGGCCGGTGACGGCACCGCGGCGCCGGCGGGCGACCTCGGCGACGAGATCGCGGCCGCGGTGGCGCGGGTGGCGGCCGAGGAAGCCGCCTGGCTGGTGGCCGAGGTCGGGTCCGCGAAGGTCGGGATGGTGTTCGGTGACCTCGCCGACGGCGAGGTCGGTGTGCGCATCTGGATCCACCCCAGTCACCGCAAGCAGGGTTATGGCACCGCGGCACTGCGCGCGTCACGGTCGGAGATGGCCGCGTACTTCCCGGCGGTGCCGTTGGTGGTGCGGGCACCCGCCGCCGGCGCCTGATCCCGCCTTTCCCTTTGCGCCGAAATTGCATTCCAGCAGAGCTTTTGCGAGTGCGGGCCTGCCGGAATGCAATTTCGGCGCGAAGGGCTCGGTGCGCCTGCGCCGAAATCGGATCGTTACTTCTTAACATTTGCCTCAATGGCAACACTGTTCACAATCGCAACACGCACGACCGGGTTGGCGACCGTGGCCGCTCTGGTCGTGACGCTCGGGGCCTGCACGCCGCGGCCCAACGGACCCGAACCCACCGCCGAGGAGTTCTTCTCGGCGCTGGCCACCGGTGACACCGGGGCCGCCTCGCAGCTCGCCGACGACCCCGAAGAGGCCAGGGCCGCGCTGAACGAGGCGTGGGCGGGACTGCAGGCCACCGGTCTGGACGCCCAGATCCTGAGCTCCAAATACGCCGAGGACACCGGCAGCGTGACCTACCGCTACACCTGGCACCTGCCCAAGAACCGCACCTGGACCTACGACGGACAGCTGAACCTGGTGCGCGACGAGGGTCGCTGGGAGGTGCGCTGGAGCGCCACCGGCCTGCATCCGCGGCTGGGGGAGAACCAGACCTTCGCGCTGCGGGCCGACCCGCCGCCGCGGGCCTCGGTGCACGAACGCACCGGCACCAACGTGCTGGTGCCCGGCTACCGGTACCACTTCGCCCTCGACGCGCAGGCCGCCGGCGCCGAGCTGATGCCCACCGCCCGCACCGTCGCCGGGGTCCTGCACCGCTTCGACAACACCCTCGACCCGCAGCGCCTCGCCGAGCAGGCCAGCTCGACGAAGGGACCGCTGAGCCTGATCACCCTGCGCCAGGCCGACCACGATGCCGTGGTCGCCGCTCTCGCCCCGGTGCCCGGTGTGGTGATCACGCCGCAGCCCGAAATGGTGCCCACCGACGACACTTTCGCGCCCGCGGTGGTCAACGAGATCGAGAAGACGGTCGCCGACGACCTCGACGGAGACCCCGGCTGGCGCGTCGTCACGGTCAACCAGAACGGCGTCGACGTCGACGTCCTCAACGAAGTGCCCGGCCAGCCCGCGCCGTCGGTGAGCATCAGCCTGGACCGCGCGGTACAGAACGCGGCGCAGAACGCGGTCGACATCACCGACAAACAGGCGATGATCGTCGTCATCAAGCCCTCCACCGGCGAGATCCTGGCCGTGGCGCAGAATTCGGCCGCCGACCGGGAGGGCCCGCTGGCCACCATGGGGCTGTTCCCGCCCGGCTCGACGTTCAAGATCGTGACCGCCGGCGCGGCGATCGAACGCCAGATGGCTACGCCCAACACCCTTCTCGGCTGTCCCGGCAGCATGGACATCGGGCACCGCACCGTGCCCAATTACGGCGGTTTCGACCTGGGCACCGTCCCGATGTCGCGGGCGTTCGCGAGTTCGTGCAACACCACCTTCGCCGAACTGGCCAGCAGGATGCCGCCCCGCGGTCTGACCCAGGCCGCCTCGCAGTACGGCATCGGACCCGACTACGACATTCCCGGACTGTCCACGGTCAGCGGCTCGGTGCCGCCGACCGTCAACCTCACCGAGCGCACCGAGGACGGCTTCGGCCAGGGCAAGGTGCTGGCCAGCCCGTTCGGCATGGCGTTGGCCGCGGCGACGGTCGCGGCGGGCCGCACCCCGGTGCCGCGCCTGATCGAGGGGCGCGACACCCGGGTCACCGGCGAGCAGCAGCAGATCTCGCAAGAGGTGGTGGAAAGCCTGCGCCCGATGATGCGCCTCGTGGTCACCAACGGCACGGCCGAGGACCTGCAGGGCGCCGGCGACGTGCGCGGCAAGACCGGGGAGGCCGAGTTCGCCGGCGGCTCACACTCGTGGTTCACCGGCTACCGCGGCGACATGGCGTTCTCGGCGCTGATCGTCGGCGGCGGAAGTTCGGAGTACGCGGTAAGGATGCTCAAGGGCATGCTCGACTCCCTGCCGCCGGACTATCTGGCCTGACCCGGCGGCGGTACCGTGGAAGGCGCCATGACCGACGTCAACCACAGCCGGACCCGCCGCCTCGCCGACGCGGAGGCTCTGCACGCTCCCGGGGCGGTCGAGATGCGGATTTCCGACGCCGACCGCAACGGCACGCTGCGCCGGCTGCACAACGCCGTCGCTCTCGGCCTGATCGACATCGGTGAGTTCGAGGAGCGCTCGGCGGCGGTGTCGCAGGCCAGGATGCGCTCGGAACTCGATTCCCTCGTCGGCGACCTGCCGGGTCCCGGCGCGATCGTGACCTCGGCCGCCGACCGGGTCGAGCTGCGCGGTGTGCTGGGCTCGCTCAAGAGGCAGGGGGAGTGGGTGGTGCCGTCCCGGCTGGCGCTGCACCGGCGGATGGGGTCGGTGGACCTCGATCTGACGCGGGCGCGGTTCGCGGGACCGATCGTGGTCATCGAGCTCGACATGAAGTTCGGCGGCCTGGAGCTGCGGCTGCCGGACGGGGCCAGCGCGTCCATCGACGACGTCGAGGTCAACGTCGGCAGCGCCCACGACCACCGCAAGGACGCCCCCGCCGAGGGCAACCCGCACGTGATCCTCACCGGCAAGGTGGTGTGCGGTTCGGTCGACATCCGCGGCCCACGTAAGTCGTGGCGGCTGGGCCCGCTGCGCACTACCTGAGCGGTTCGTCGGGAACGTCGTAGCGCTGCTGATAGGCCCTGACCTGATCGCGCACCTCTGCGGCGTCCAGGCCGGTATCGGCCCACCGGTATCTGCCCCCGCCGTGGTCACCCGGATGTGCGGCGAGATGGGCGCGCATCCGCTGCTCGGTGACCGGGTCCAGTTCGCGGCCCAGGCGCCGGTAGAGCGTGCGGAGCGTCTCGAACGGGTCGCGCATGAAATCGGCGAAATGCACATCGACCACCTGGTGGGCGGCCAGCGCCCCGGAGTCCCGCAACGCCATGGCGCGCTGGAGGCCCACGATGATCTGCTCGCGGGACTGCGCCGCGCAGTCGGGGATGGAGGATTCGTCGGACGCCAGCCGGCGCAGATGGTGCAGCAGAGCACTGATCGACGAGATGACGTTGAGCGGATCGCGGTGCGTCTGCACGATCAGCGCCTCGGGATACTCGGCCACCAGTGCGTCGAGCTGCCAGAGGTGTGCCGGTGACTTCAGCAGCCATCGGCCCCCGACGCCGGACTGCAGGTGCTGCAGGAACATCCGGTGGTAGCGGTAGGCCGGACCGTGATCGGCGTCGTACAGAAGCCAGCGGTAGTAGTCGGGCAGCCGGTACTGCGTCGGGAAGATCATGCTGGTGAACTGGCCCGCGGTGATGCGTACGCACTCCTGCCCGACCAGTGCGCCCATCGGATGGTGTGCCAGCAGGCCGGGCACGATCTGCTCCGACATCTCGATGTTGGCCTGCGTCTGCGCGATTCGGGGATCGGTGTCGTAGGTCTCGGGTTCAGGCGGGGGGAAGGGGTTGTCGACCTCCCACGTCAGCGGCGGGCGCAACGCCGGATCCTGGGCCAGCAGATCGAACAGGATGGTCGTGCCGGTCCTGGGTTGACCCACGATGAAGATGGGCCGCGGCACCGGCGCCGCGCCGATCGCCGGATGGCGCGCCCGCCAGTCGACGATCGCCAGCCTGCTGGTCAGCGCACGGTGGATGTCCATGGCGGCGATCTCGACCCCGAGGTCGTTCAGCCGGGCGTCGGCGACCAGGCCGTCGCACAACCGATGCAGGCCGTCGCGCCAGCTGCCGTCGTCGCCGAAGTCATCCAGACCGGCGGCCGCGCAGGCCTGCTCCACGAGGCGGTCCGGGTCGAACCGGTCGGCGGTCATGAGCCGGCCCCGCGCCGGACCGTGCTGCGCACCACCGGCGCCGCGGGGTTGTCCAGCCAGCGCACCACCACGAACCCACGGTGACGGCCGCCGGTGTCGAGCCAGTGACCGTGCCCGAAATCCTTGCCGGAAACCGCAATCCGCACGACGCCGGCCGGGTCCGGCCGGACGCCCCTGTTGGTCACCGAGCTGTGCCGGTGCCTCGGCTCCAGGCACTCGTGCCAGACGTTCTCCAGTGTGACGTTCCAGTACCGGGTGTCGGGAGGGGTGAACTCGAGGAGCAGCGTCTCGTCGGCCTCCAGCGCGAACGACCCGATCATGTAGAGGTTGTCGGGGGTGGTCTCGGCGCTGCCCAATTCGGCAGCCTCTGCGGTCACCAGCACGTTGGGCGCGCTGAGCAGTTCGGGCTTGACGGTCCGGTGCAGCGTGGCGAGCTTCACGATCGTCCACGCCATCGCGGTGAAGGCCGCGGCCAGTGCCTCGTCTGAAATGGGTTGCAGCGGATCGGCGTCCACGCATTCGACGGACATCGACGCCGGGGTCTCGGCCTCGCGGTCGCCGATGTACTCGCGGACCACGATCGAGGACGCGTCGTCGGGGATCTGCAGCCACTGCGCGCTGCCCAGCGTCTCGGGTGCCGGGCGCGTTGCGGACAGCAGGAAGTCGAAAGATCCGCCCTCGCAGACCAGTTCACGGTCACCGAGGTAGCAGGCCATGCGGCGGGGGGTGAGGCCCGTGCCCGCCAGCACCTGGAATCCGAGATAGGCGCTGCTGCCCCGGTTCCCGGTGACCCGGTAGGTGCGGTCGCCGCGGATCATGGCAAGCAGGTATCGGCCGTCGGGATTCGGCCCGCCGATCAGCCTGGTTTCGGTGCACATGTCGAAGAAGCGCGGCCGCTGCGCATCGGCCTCGACCGTCATCTCGGCGCACAGTGCGGTGGTCTTGGCGATGACGGCCAGTCCTTCCAGCAACTCCCGTTCGCTGGTCGCGTCCTGGATGACGGTTGTGGTGAGGTCGGCGAGCATCTGCTGGACGAACTGCCACGACTGCAGGCTCGCCGCCACGTGATTGCCCTCGGCATCCATGTGAGACATAGTCTCACCATGGACGTCGTCTCAGGGGTGGATTCGGGAGAGAGTCTGACGGTGCGCAAGCAGCGCGCGACGAAAGCCCGGATCGCGGCGGCGGCGGCGCAGTCCGTGATCGACCACGGCCTCGCCGCGGCGACCGTCGAGCGCATCGCCGCGGCCGCCGAGGTGGGCCGGGCGACGTTCTTCCGGTACTTCAGCGCCAAAGAGGACGCCGTCGCCGAGGGTATGACGGCGCACTGGCTGGACCTCATCACCGCCGCGATCGCCGCCCAACCCCCGCATCTGCCCGCGGGTGCGGCGCTGGCCGCGGCCTTCGAGGACCTGGGCGACGGCTTCGATGCGATCAGCGGTCAGGTGCGCGAGCTGGCCACCCTGACCCGGTCGTCACCGGTGTTCAGCGCGTGGACGCTGCAGATCTATCTGCGCTACGAGTCGGCGATCGCCGAGCTTCTCGGTCCTCGGTGTCCGGATCCGGCGCCCGACGATCCCAGGCCGCGGTTGCTCGGGGCGCTGGCCATGGCGTCGGTGCGGATCGCGCTGGACGACTGGCTGGTCCACGGCGGCTCACTGCCCGACCGGGTGCGGGCCGCGCTGGCGTCGATCGAGGTCGTCTAACGCGGATCGAGTACCGCGAAGCTCACGGTCGCCCGCGCGGCGAGCCGGCCCCGGGAGACGTCGGTGACGTCCACGGCGATGACAGAGAGCTTGCGGCCCGCGCGGACGACGGTGGCCTCGGCCCGGGCCGGACCGTCCAGCACCGGAGACAGGTAGTGAATGGTCATGTCCGCCGTGGTGACGTCCTGGCCCGGGCCCACGTGCCGGTCGGCCAGCCGGCCGGCCGCGATGTCGATCAGGGTGGCGACCAGACCACCCTGTAGGGCGCCGCGCCGGTTCACCAGATCGGGACGGTTGTCGAGCTCGATGATCATCCGTTCGTCCGAGTCCTCGACGTCGCGGAAATCCATCTGGGCGAACAGGTGGCCCGGGGTGACCTGCATGGCGGAACGCTACCAAATCACTAGGCATTGACGGTAACCGGTTCCGCACATCTAGCCAGCTTACGGCTCTCTGGAGTCGGGGAGCGCGTGCACTGTGCGTTAACCACCTACTGGGTTCGACGTCGGGCTCTTCCGCGCGTCGTTCGGTGATCGGCAGGACAAGGTGCACGATGGCTAAGTGGTGATCCATATCGAGGGTGCCGGACCACCGTCATGGGTCGATTACGGTTCAATCCTGTTGTTCATCGCCGCCATGATCACGCTTATCTTCACGCTCAGAAGCGCCAACAAGCGGGAGTTGAACGGCTGGCGGCGCGACACTCTTCTGAGGCTGACTTCTGAAGCACTCGCCAATGTGCAAGATGCCGAGGCGTTCTGTGCGTCGGTGATCGGCCAGGAGTCGGCCGAATCCCCCGATGTCAACCGTGAGTCTGCCCCCACGCCCACTGCGAGGATGAGAACTATCACCGAGCAACTGCGGATGATGGGCGATGTCGATCTGGCCGTTGCCTGTCGTGAGCTCAAAACAGCCACGGACGATTTCATTACCTGTGCGATCAATGCGCAGACATCCCGTACTCGATTGAAAGCCAGACAAGCAGAAGTCTTGGCCAGGCTGAAGAAGGAGGCCCCAGACCAAGAGAGCCCGGTGGCCGAGCAGAAGCTGTACTTCGCCAGACTGGGAGAAGCACTGCAGCGCGTGGACGACGGCAGTACTTACGAGGCGGCAGAGAAGTACCCTCTGGCGCAACTTCGGATGGAGGGCAAGCGTGCTGCGTTCATCGAGCAAGGGCAGCTAGCAATCTCGGCCACGGGCAAATCTCTCCTGAACTTTCGAGCTTGACGACGCTTGGGCCGACGTCGACGTTCTCCTCGTTGTCATCACTTGCGGACCATGACGTAGTCAACGTGGGCGATACGTCTCAGGCGGTCGCGTCCGGTCGCGTCAGAGCCTTGCGGTTCTCTGTCGCTTGTTGGTCGAATACGGCCCGATACCAGTTGGTAGCCGACAGGCCGGCTGCCTGCATCACGCCATAGACCAGCTCTGCGGCATGTCCCGGCGCTTGGGTGTCCAACCACGCTGCGATCCGTGCCGCTGTGCGGTGGAAATCCGCCGGGGTGCCGTACCCGTCGAACGAGCGGAGTTCGTCAGGCATACGGGCAGCCAGAGCCTCGGGGTCGGTGATGTTGCGACGGTTACGCCGTCGTGTCTTCCGGCTTGCGCTACTCATCGGTTGCCGCCTCGAAGTTGAGCCGGCCCAGAAGCGCCGCAAGCGTCGACCTCGCTGTCTGCGCCCCGGCGAACGCCGGATGTAGTACCGGCTGTCCATAGCTGCCCTTGGCGATCAACGGAGCCTTGTCGGCCTCTTTGTTGGCTGTGACAGCCTGATTTGGCCCCGGGTGGACGGCTAGAAGTGGCTCCACCTGTGTGGTCGCGGGTGTGCGTGGTGA
>NZ_HG964454.1:496749-682025 GCF_000612725.1 Mycolicibacterium austroafricanum | reverse complement strand
AAGCACCGCCGACAACCTGCTCACCATCATCACCAGTCTCGAAACCCCTTCACCCCCAACAGGTTCGGACACCGACGATGCGAGCTGACAACACCGCACACCTTCAAAAGGCCGCTGCGGACCGCCGCGAACGCACACGTCAGCGAGCCGTCGACGCCCTCGACCATCTCCAAAGCACCGGTGCCGCCGTCACCGTCGCTGGCCTCGCGCGTTCGGCGGGCGTTGCCCGCTCCTGGATCTACACCCAGCCCGACCTGCTCAACCGAATCAATACCCAGCCGGCGTCACCCCGCGCGGCGGCCAACCCACGCACGCGCGCCAGCGAGGAATCCTGGCAGCAACGGATCGAGCTCGCCCACCAGCGGATCAAAGAACTCACCGAAGAAAACCAGCAGCTCCGAACTCAACTCGCCATCGCACACGGTCAACGCAGAGCCGGGCTAATCACCGCGTCCAGGACACCGTCCACAACGCATAACCCCTGATCACGACCGGTAAATACACGACCAACCCAAGGGAACGTATGTTCTACACTACCGCCGCCCGGTGACAAGTCCCGCCACCAATCCACACCCCCGCCGAGATTGCATCCACGGCGGCACAATCTCGAATTCCGCAGCCGTAGAAGCAATCTCGGCGAGGATCAGGCCGAGGCGTGAACCGCATCGGGACCAAACCCAGCGGCGGCTCAACACCCAAACACATCGATGGCGCGTAAGCTCTCGGCAGAGATAGAGCATCAAATCGACGCGTTCGGCCTTACTGAAAGCACCGACCATGATGTTCTGGAGCGTGCAATGACCGTCAGCTATCGGCTTCTCCGCATCGCGCTCGTCGTCTTCGGCGCCGTGATGCTTCTCCTCTACCCGCTGGCCCTGGTGTGGCCGTCGGGCTGGGCGTGGCATCACGGCGCGCCGTACGATTCCGACTACTTCATGATGATCGTCGGCCTCTACGCGGTACTCGGGGTGTTTCTGTGTCTCGCGGCGCGAAAGCCCGAAAACAACGTCAGCCTGATCTGGTTCACCGTGTGGTCAAGCGTCGTGCACGCCGCGATCATGGCGGTGCAATCCCTCGACGACAGCCACCACAGAGGGCATCTGTGGGGTGACGTTCCCGCGCTGCTGCTGGTCGCGGTCGTGCTGGCGGTGCTCGTCAGAAGATCAGAGCTTCGACGCGGCGTCCTCGTCGAGTAGCCACACGGTGGCCTCGGTGCCGACGGCGCCGGCGGCGGGAATGTCGACCGGGTCGGCACCCCCGATCGCCGCCGCGACCGCATCCGCTTTGGCGGCGCCGGACACCACCAGCCACACCTCGCGGGACCGGGTGATCGCAGGCAATGTCAACGTGATCCGGCGTGGCGGTGGCTTCGGGGAATCGGCCACCCCGACCACCAGTCGCTCGGTCTCCCGCACGGCCGCGGTGTCGGGGAACAACGAGTTGACGTGGCCTTCGCCGCCCATGCCCAGCAGGTGAACGTCGAACGCAGGCGTGGGCTCTGCGCCGCCGGCTTCGGTCAGCACCTGCGCGTAGGCCTCGGCCGCCGCGTCCAGCGCGTCACCGAACTCACCGTCGCTGGCGGCCATCGCGTGCACATTCGCCGCCGGGATGTCCACGTGGTCCAACAGGGCCTCGCGGGCCTGCTTCTCGTTGCGCTCGTCATCGTCATGGGCGACGAATCGTTCATCGCCCCAGTAGATGTGCACCTTCGACCAGTCGATCTCGCCGCTGCGCTCGGCGACCCGGCCGAGAAGGCCGATGCCGGTGCCTCCTCCGGTCAGCACGATGTGCGCCGAACTCCGTCCCTCGACCGCGTTCTTGATGGACGCCACCAGGCGGTCCCCGGCAGCCGCCACCAATGCCGCAGTGCCGGAGTAGGTTTCGATCTCCCTTGTCATCGGTAGGTCACCTTGTCGATTCCGCTCAGCGCTTCATGGTAGATCTCGTCGGCGTCGAGCCGGCGCAGCTCTTCGGCCAGGCATTCCGGAACGTCGCGACGCGCCAGCGGGACGAGTGCGACCGGGCGGGACGTCCGGCTCAGCGTCGCGGTGCGCCCGTCCTGCGGCCGGCTGAGCGTGACGGTCTCACTGCCGCGGTGCAATTCGACCTTGAGAGTGCCCACCGCACGCGTGACCGCGCCGTCGATCCGGCTGGCGAGCCACCCGGCGAGGAGGTCGAGCGCCGGCTCGGACTGCAGGCCGGACACCACGGCCGACGTGATCGGCTCGTGCGGGGGATCGTCGATCGCCGACGCGAGCAACGCACGCCAGTACGTGATGCGGCTCCACGAGATGTCGGTGTCGCCGGGGGAGTACGCGGGCAGCCGGCTCTGGATCGCTGCCAACGGATCGGCGCAGCTGGTGGCATCGGTAATACGCCGGATCGCCAATCGGCCCACCGGATCCTGCGAGGGGATGGCCGGCGCGGCGGCGGGCCACCAGGCCACCACCGGGGTGTCGGCCAGCAGGAAGGGCAGCACCACGCTTTCGGCGTGGTCGGCGAGTTCGCCGTGCAGGCGCAGCACGACCACCTCGCCGGCGCCCGCGTCGCGGCCCACCCGCAGCTCGGCGTCGAGCCGGGACTGGGCGGCATCCCGGTCACCGGACAGCGTCACGATCACCCGGCACGGGTGCTCGCGGCTGGCGAAGGTGGCCGCCTCGATCGCGTCTTCGAGCGTCTCCTCGCAGTCGGGCACTATCACCAGCGTCAGCACCCGGCCGAGTGTGAGAGCCCCGCCCTCCTCGCGCAGCCCGATGATCTTCTTGTTGATCTCGTTGGTGGTGGTATCGGCCAGCTCGACGATCATTACGGCCGCCTCCATTCCCGGTCCAGCAAGTGCACCATGTCATAGGCCGACGGCGGCCCCCAGGTGCCCGACTCGTACGGTTCGGGCCTTCCCTGGGCTGACCAGTTGTCCAACACCGGATCCAGGATTTCCCAGGACAATTCGACCTCGGCGTTGACCGGGAACAACGACGGCTCCCCGAGTAGGACATCGAGGATCAGCCGCTCGTAGGCCTCCGGGGAATCCTCGGCGAACGCCGAACCGTACGAGAAGTCCATGTTGACGTCGCGTACTTCCATCGCGCTGCCGGGGACCTTCGACCCGAACCGCATCGTGATGCCCTCATCGGGCTGAATCCGGATCACGAGGGCGTTCTTGCCGAGCTCTTCGGTCATCGTGCTGTCGAACGGCAGGTGCGGAGCCCGCTTGAACACCAGCGCCACCTCGGTCACCCTGCGCGGCAGCCGCTTACCGGTGCGCAGAAAGAACGGCACCCCGGCCCAGCGGCGAGTGTCGACCTCCAGTGTGATCGCGGCGAACGTCTCGGTGACGGAGTCGTGGGCGAAGCCCCCCTCTTCGAGGAGTCCCGGCACCTTCTCGCTGCCTTGCCATCCCGCCGCGTACTGTCCGCGGGCGGTGGTCTGATCGAGCGGTTGCAGCGGCCTGGTCGCCGAGAGCACCTTGATCTTCTCGGCCTGCAGTTCGTGCGGGCTGAAGTTGACCGGCTCCTCCATCGCGGTCAGCGCCAGCAGCTGGATCAGGTGGTTCTGTATGACATCGCGGGCGGCGCCGATACCGTCGTAATAGCCTGCCCGCCCGCCCAATCCGATGTCCTCGGCCATCGTGATCTGCACATGGTCGACGTAGTGCGCGTTCCAGACGGGTTCGTAGAGCTCGTTGGCGAACCGCAGCGCCAGAATGTTCTGGACGGTTTCCTTGCCGAGGTAATGGTCGATGCGGAACACCGACTCCTCGGGAAAGACGCTGTTGACGACGGCATTGAGCTCGCGGGCGCTGGCCAGATCGTGCCCGAACGGCTTCTCGATGACCACGCGGCTCCAGCTGTGGTCCTTCTGGCGGGCCAGACCGGACCTCTGCAGTTGCTCACACACCACCGGGAAAGCATTGGGTGGAATGGACAGGTAGAACGCGTGGTTGCCGCCGGTTCCGCGCTCGGCGTCGAGCTTCTCCAGCGTCTCGCTGAGACGATCGAACGACGCGTCGTCGTCGAAGGTTCCCTGCACGAACCGAAACCCCTCGGCGAGCCGGTCCCACACCTCCTGGCGGAACGGCGTGCGCGCGTGCTTCTTGACCGCCTCGTACACCACCTCGCCGAAATCCTCGTCGGCCCAGTCGCGTCGGGCGAAACCCACCAGGGCGAACGACGGCGGCAGCAGCCCGCGGTTGGCGAGGTCGTAGATCGCCGGCATCAGCTTCTTGCGCGCCAGGTCTCCGGTCACCCCGAAGATGACGACGCTGCACGGTCCCGCGATGCGGGGCATGCGCTTGTCGCGCTTGTCCCGCAACGGGTTACGCCACGACTCGGGCATCGCGCCGGGCTCAGCCGTTGGCGCTGTCGAGTTGGCCGCGGGTGGCTTCGAGCAGCTCGTGCCACGATTTCTCGAACTTCTCGACGCCCTCGTCCTCGAGCACGGTGAACACGTCCGGCAGGTCGACACCGATGGCGGTGAGCTTGTCGAACATCTCCTGCGACTCCGCGGCGGTGCCGGTGATCGTGTCACCGGTGACCACGCCATGGTCGGCCACCGCCTCGATCGTCTTCTCCGGCATGGTGTTCACCGTGTTGGGTGCCACCAGCTCGGTGACGTAAAGGGTGTCGGAGTAGTCCGGGTTCTTCACACCGGTCGACGCCCACAGCGGGCGCTGGACGCGGGCGCCGGCGGACTTCAACGGTTCGAACCGCTCGCCGCCGAGGAAGACCTCCTCGTAGGCGGCGTACGCCAGCCGGGCGTTGGCGACGCCGGCCTTGCCCCGCAACGCCAGGGCCTCGTCCGAGCCGATCTTCTCCAGCCGGTTGTCGATCTCGGTGTCCACCCGGGACACGAAGAACGATGCGACGGAGTGGATCTTGGACAGGTCGTGCCCGGCCTCCTTGGCCTTCTCCAATCCGGCCAGGTAGGCGTCCATGACGAGACGGTGCCGCTCGACGGAGAAGATCAACGTCACGTTCACCGAGATCCCCTCGGCGATGACGGCGGTGATCGCGGGCAGGCCGGCCATCGTGGCCGGGATCTTGATCAGCAGGTTCGGCCGGTCCACGATCTTCCACAGCTCGATCGCCTGCAGGATCGTCTTGTCGGTGTCGTGTGCCAGCCGGGGGTCGACCTCGATGGACACCCGGCCGTCCACACCGTCGGAGAGTTCGTACTGCTTGGCCAGCACGTCACACGCGTTGCGGACATCGTCGGTGGTCACCGTGCGGATGGTGGCGTCGACGTCGGCGCCACGCTCGGCCAACTCCTTGACCTGGGCGTCGTAGGCGTGCCCCTTCGACAGTGCCGCCTGAAAGATCGACGGGTTGGTGGTCACACCGACCACCGACCTGGTGTCGATGAGCTCCTGCAGATTGCCGGTCTGCAACCGGTCCCTGGACAGGTCGTCGAGCCACACGGATACACCCGCCGCCGCAAGCGCCGCCAGGTTCGGGTTCTGGGTCATGTCAGGTCCTCATCACCTTCTGCTAATTTGCGATGGTGCGTTCCGCCGCGGCCACCACTGCCTCTGGGGTGAAACCGAATTCGCGGAACAGCGTCTTGTCGTCGGCGGATTCGCCGTAGTGCTCGATGGAGATGATCTCGCCGGTGTCGCCGACGAGCTTGTACCAACTCTGCGCGACCGCCGCCTCGATGGCCACCCTGGCGGACACATCCGGGGGAAGAACGCTGTCGCGGTATTCCTTCGGCTGCGACTCGAACCACTCGACGCAGGGCATCGACACCACGTAGGCGGTGATGTCCTTTTCCGCCAGCAGCTTCTTCGCCTCGACCGCCAGCTGCAGTTCTGAACCGGTCGCGATCAGAAGCACGTCGGCGTCGTCGGCCGGGTTCCCACCACCCAACACGTACCCGCCGCGGGCCACCCCGTCGGAGTCGGTGCCTTCCAGCACCGGGATGCCCTGCCGAGTCAGGATGAAACCGACCGGGCCGCTGCCGTTTCCACGGGCGACGATGCTGCGCCACGCGTAGGCGGTCTCGTTCGGGTCACCGGGGCGCACCACCGACAGGTTGGGGATCGCGCGCAGCGCAGCCAGGTGCTCGATGGGCTGGTGGGTGGGACCGTCCTCACCCAGGCCGATCGAGTCGTGCGTCCAGATGTAGATGGTGTCGATGTCCATCAGCGACGCCAGCCGCACCGCGGGACGCATGTAGTCGGAGAACTGCAGGAACGTCCCGCCGAACGCGCGGGTCGGACCGTGCAGCACGATGCCCGACAGGATCGAGCCCATGGCGTGCTCGCGGATGCCGAAGTGCAGCACCCGCCCGTACCAGTCCGCGGTGAAGTCGTCAGTCGAAATCGAGGGCGGACCAAACGATTTCACGCCCTTGATGGTGGTGTTGTTGCTGCCCGCCAGGTCCGCGGAGCCGCCCCATAACTCGGGCAGCTTCGGCGCGACGTCGTTGAGCACCTGGCCGAATGCCGCGCGGGTGGCCACCGCCTTGGAGCCGGGTTCCCAGTAGGTGAGGTCGGCGTCCCAGCCCTCAGGCAGTTCCTGGGCCAGCAGCCGGTCCAGCAGCGCCTTGCGCTCCGGCTCCCGCGCCGCCCACGCGTCGAAGTCCTGCTGCCACGCGTCGTGGGCCTGCTTGCCGCGACCCACCAACTCGCGGGTGTGGGTGATGACGTCCTCGCTGACCTCGAAGGTCTTGTCGGGATCGAAGCCCAGGATCTTCTTCGTGGCGGCCACCTCGTCGGCGCCGAGCGCCGAACCGTGCACACCGCCGGTGTTCATCTTGTTCGGGGCCGGATAGCCGATGATCGTGCGCACCGAGATGAACGACGGCTTGTCGGTCACGGCTTTCGCGGCCTGTACCGCCTCCTCTATACCGACGATGTTCTCGCCGCCCTCGACCTCCTGGACATGCCAGCCGTAGGCCCGGTAGCGGGCGGCGACGTCCTCGGACAGCGCGATGTCGGTGTCGTGCTCGATCGAGATGTGGTTCTTGTCGTAGAACACGATCAGGTTGCCCAGCTGCTGGGTGCCGGCCAGTGAGGACGCCTCACTGGTGACGCCCTCCTCGATGTCGCCGTCGGAGGCGATCACGTAGATGTAGTGGTCGAACGGGCTGGCGCCCGGGGCGGCGTCGGGGTCGAAGAGGCCGCGCTCGTAGCGGGCCGCCATCGCCATGCCGACCGCGGAGGCCAGGCCCTGACCGAGCGGGCCGGTGGTGATCTCCACGCCGGGGGTATGGCGGAACTCGGGGTGGCCGGGCGTCTTGGACTTGAACGTCCGCAGCGACTCGATGTCGGAGAGCTCGAGGCCGAAGCCGCCGAGGTAGAGCTGGATGTAGAGGGTCAGGCTGGAGTGTCCGCAGGACAGCACGAACCGGTCGCGGCCGAGCCAGTGCACGTCGCTGGGGTCGTGCCTCATCTGGCGCTGGAACAGCGTGTAGGCCAGCGGGGCCAGGCTCATCGCGGTGCCGGGGTGGCCGTTGCCGACCTTCTGGACGGCGTCGGCGGCCAGCACCCGGACGGTGTCGACCGCCCGCGAATCCAGGTCCGTCCAGTCCTCCGGGTGATTGGGCCGGGTGAGGGAAGTGATCTCTTCGATCGTGGTCACGGGGCGTGCTCTCCTTGGCTTGGCGGGCGTGTCGATCCGCTTCAACCACCCTAGTGGGGAACGCCGCGCCCAGGCACAGGTCATCCCCTTCCGCCGGGAAAGCACCCTGCAATTTCGGGGACCGGCACGCGCGGTCTACCATCCTCTGTAGTAGATGGTTGCCCGAGCTGTTGCTGAGGAGTTGGTTGCGTGAGGATTCGCGAAGGCCACCTCGTCGGGGACGTCGCCGGGGGCCCGATCCGATTCCGCGACCGCGTGCTCGGTTACATCGGTCTGACCAAGCCGCGGGTGATCGAGCTGCTGCTGGTCACCACGATCCCGGCGATGCTGCTCGCCGACCGCGGCACGGTCGATCCACTGCTGATCCTCAACACCCTGGTCGGTGGACTGCTGGCGGCCGCGGGCGCCAACACGCTCAACTGCGTCGCCGACGCCGACATCGACAAGAAGATGAAGCGCACCGAGCGCCGGGCCCTGGCCCGCGCGACCGTGCCCCGCAGTCATGCGCTGATCTTCGGTCTCGCGCTTTCGGTGCTGTCGTTCTTCTGGCTGTGGTGGACCACCAACATGCTGTCCGCTCATCTGGCGGGCGCCACCATCGCGTTCTACGTGCTGATCTACACGTTGGTGCTCAAACGGCGCACGTCGCAGAACGTGGTGTGGGGCGGCGCGGCCGGCTGCATGCCGGTGATGATCGGGTGGTCGGCGGTGACCGGCACCATCCAGTGGCCCGCGTTGGTGATGTTCCTCATCATCTTCTTCTGGACGCCGCCGCACACCTGGGCGCTGGCGATGCGCTACAAGGAGGACTACGAGGCGGCAGGCGTTCCGATGCTGCCCGTCGTGGCCACCGAGCGGCAGGTCACCAAGCAGATCCTGATCTACACCTGGCTGACCGTCGCGGCGACGCTGGCACTCGCGCTGGCGACCGGTTGGCTGTATGCGGCCGTGGCGATCGTCGCCGGCACCTGGTTCCTGGCGATGGCGCATCAGCTCTACGCCGGGGTGCGCCGCGGTGAACCGGTCAAACCGTTGCGGTTGTTCCTGCAGTCGAACAACTATCTGGCCGTCGTGTTCTGCGCGCTGGCCGTGGACTCCGCGCTGGCGCTGCCGACGCTGTTCAGCGTCTGAGCATGACCGAGCACGTTTCACCGGACAACTTCATCCGCGCAGAGACCGACCTGTACTTCGGTAACGTCGTGCGCGACGGTGTGCTCGGGCGCTTCAAGCACTTTCGTGACTTCGGTCCGCTCGACAACCAACTCGTGGTCCGGCAGAACCGCGACACCCTGTATTCGGTGGCCGTCTTCGACCTCGAGGCCGGGCCCGTGGCCGTGACGTTGCCCGACGCCGGCGATCGGTTCCGTTCGCTGCAGGTGATCACCGAGGACCATTACGTACCCGAGGTGATCTACACCGCCGGTCGTCACACCTTCGACCGGGACGGCATCGGCACCCGTTACGTCATGTTGGTGCTGCGCGTCCTCGTCGACCCGACCGATCCGGCTGATCTCGCCACCGTGCATGCGCTACAGGACGGCATCACCGTCGATCAGCGCTCGGCCGGCAGCTTCGAGGTCCCCGACTGGGATCCGGTCAGCCAGAAGGCCGTCCGCGATGCACTGATCACGCTGTTCGGCACGCTGCCCGACTCGAGGCAGATGTTCGGGCCCGTCGACGAGGTCGACCCGGTGCGCAGGCTGATCGGGGCCGCGGCAGCGTGGGGAGGCAACCCCGAGCGCGACGCCCTGTATCTGACCGTGAATCCGGACACCAACGACGGACAGACGGTGCACCGGCTGACCGTCGGGGATGTCCCGGTCGACGGCTTCTGGTCAGTCACCGTCTACAACGCCGAGGGCTACTTCACCCCGAACCCGGCCGACGCGTACTCGGTCAACAGCGTCACCGGGGTCAGGGACCCCGATGGCTCGGTGACGATCCAGTTCGGGGGCGCCGCAGACCTCATCGGTGATGGCGTCAATCACCTTCCCGTCACGCCGGGCTGGAACTATCTGGTGCGGCTGTACCGTCCGCGGCCGGAGGTCCTCGACGGGTCTTGGACCTTCCCGGCGGCCGAGCCGGTCTAGAACTGCAACCGGATACATCGTGATGTGCCGGATCTGATTTCGGCGACCGGCCCGTTCGCAGAGAGCGGTTCCGAGGCGACGTTCGAGGACAGACGGAAGCAGCCCCCTCGCTTCCGAGGGGGCTGTCCCGTGCTGCGCGGTTCGCCTTACGCGTCGCTGTCGGACGTGTCGCCGGAGCCCGAATCGGACGTGTCGCCGGCGCCAGAATCGGACGTGTCGCCGGCCGGGGTGTCCTCTGACCCGGGGTCACCGGCATTGTCGGTGTCGGTGTCTGCCGTGTCGTCCTCGGCGAGGTCACCGGAGCCCTCGGTCTCCTCCTCGGCCCCGGCTTCGGTGGTTTCGTCGGTGCCATCGTCGACCGGTTCGGTGACGGTCTCGCCATCCTCGGTCTCACCGTCGGCCGGCGCCGTCTCGTCGGTAGGTGCGGGCTCGGTCGGCACAGTCGTCGAGCCGTCCTCGTCGGCCGCGGCCGCATCCTCCTCGTCGGTGTCGGTGGTGACGGCGACCGTCACCAGATCGGCCTCGGCACCGAGTGCGGTCGAGGACACCTGCGTCAGTTCCGTTTCCGCAGTGGTGGTTTCACCGGTTTCGTCGGCTTCGTCGTCCTCTGACAGTGCCGCCAGTGCCGCAGCGATCGCCTTCGGCAGTTGCACGAACAGCGCATCGATGGGGCCGTCCTTGCTGAACACGCCCGGGAAGAACTCCCATTCGGCGGCCACGCTCGGCTGATATCCGTTGAGGAACGCGTTGAGCACCTTGGCGGGCGCGTTGACGACCTCGCTGACCGCCGTCACCCAGTCGCCGTCGTAGATCGAGGCAGACACGACGTTCAAGATGTCGGTGAGCTGGTAGATCGCCGTGATCGGGGGACTGAGCAGGGAGTACGCGTAGCCGGTGGTCGCGTTGTCGGAGACCAACAAGGTGTCCAGGACCGCGCCGACGGCCGTCAAGCCGAAATCGCGCGCAATCTCGCCGGGGATCTTGAAGACGGGCTCCAGTGGCCAGCCGAGTTCGCCGAGCCCGAAGATGCTCCAGCTGGTGATGGTGGCGAAGGCCTTGGTGAACTGGCCCTGCAGTACGAAATCCCATGCGGTCTGCAGCGCGGCAGGGAGCTTGGCGTAGTGCTCCGCGGTGCCTGCGTTCGATTCCTCCAGACCTGTCGTGATGGTGGCAGCGTAGGTCGAGAGGTTCCCGAAGAACCGCTCCAGGCCCGGAGCGGGGTTGAAGACGGCGGAAGCGATCTCGCTGTACAGCGACGAGGTGGTGATGATCTCCCACGCTGCGGGCAGGCCTTCGGTGAGAAGCCCCGCACCCTGAGTGCCCAGGTTCTGCACCGTCGTGGCGATGGTGTCTCCCCAGACACCGATCGGATCGATCCACGCGGACAGTTCGACAGCACGGTCCTGGGCAGCGGGCAGGGTGGGCGCCACCGGGCCGATCGCGATAACGGATGCCCCGGCAATTGCCACAGTAGCGCCCAGCAACTTAGTAGGTCGGGGAGGGTTGGGGGATAGGGCGGACCAACGATGGTCCGCAGGGTTGGCACGACGGGCCAATTGCACGGTGACTCCTGTGGGTACGACGGGACGTGTAGCCGCGAGGCTAGCTAGAGATTAGCTTTGGCTAACCTAAGTAACAAGTCCTCTGTCGTGCATGGCAAACTCACAAGAAGTAACCGAAACGCCGCTACTCGCCCCGCTCACCGAGAATGTGTGGGGCATTGGGCGTGGGCGGGCGGCCGTCCGAGGGGTGGCCCGCGGCGATCTGTGCGCGAAGATTATCGAATCGGGGTCGCCGGGTGGGGCCCACGTTCCCGGACGTGTCGCACATCACTTCGGCGGCCCCGTCGCCGCCGAGCTGCCGGGCCGGCGGCTGAGCCTGTCTAGGGCAGCAATACCACCGACCCCACCGTCTTGCGGCCCTGCAGGTCGCGGTGTGCCTGCTCGGCGTCGCGCAGTGCGTACCGGTGGCTGACCGTGACATCGAGCGTGCCGTCTGCGATCGCGGTCAGTAATTCTCCTGCACGCCAAGAGAATTCGTCCGGAGTCCGAGTGTAATGCGCGAGGTTCGGCCGGGTGAGATACACCGAGCCCGCGGCGTTGAGCCGCTGCGGGTCGACCGGGGGAACCGGGCCGCTGGCCGCGCCGAACAGCGCCAGCGTGCCCCGGACCGCGAGGCTGGCCAGGCTCGCCTCGAACGTCGAAGCGCCGACGCCGTCGAACACCGCGGCCACACCGTCGCCGTCGGTGAGCTCGCGGATACGGTCGCCGAACGCTTTCGGATCGTCGGGGTAGTCGAGAACCTCGACCGCCCCGGCCCGGCGCGACAACTCGGCCTTGTCCGGGGTCGACACCGTCGTGATCACCGACGCTGCCAGGCTGGTGGCCCACTGTGTCAGGATCAGCCCGACGCCGCCTGCGCCGGCGTGCAGCAGCACCACGTCGCCCTGCTGCACCGGATACGTCGACTTGATGAGGTAGTGCGCCGTCATGCCCTTCAGTAGCGCGGATGCGGCTACCTCCGGTGCCACCCCGTCGGGCACGTAGGCGACGAAATCCGCCGGCGCCAGACAGTATTCGGCGTACGCGCCGAGCGACTTGTCGGTGACGACGCGGTCGCCGACCTTGAGCGCCGCAACACCCTCGCCGACGGCCTCGATGACGCCGCACACCTCGGTGCCGACGACGAACGGGACCTCGCGCGGGTACAGGCCGGACCGGAAATAGGTGTCGATGAAGTTCACGCCGATCGCCTCGGCCTTGATCAGCACCTGACCGGGGCCCGGCGTGGGCTGCGGTCTCTCGACGAAGGACAGGACTTCGGGCCCGCCGGTCTCGGCGACTTCGATGGCGTACATGCTGACTATCATCCCCTCGTGATGACGCCCGCTCGTCCCGACCTCTTCCATCCGCGGATCGTGTTCGCCGGATGTCCGGCCCTGCCCGAGGGTGACGGTGACGACTCCGGGCTGGTCGGGGCGCTTCGGGCCCGGGGCCTGCACGCCAGATGGCTGTCCTGGGACGACCCTGCGACGCTGGACGCCGACCTGGTGATCCTGCGGGCGGCCTGGGACTACATCGACCGGCTCGACGAGTTCCTGGACTGGACGCGGCGGGTGGCGCACCTGCTCAACTCGCCCGAGGCCGTCGCCTGGAACACCGACAAGCGCTACCTGGCCGATCTGGCCGCGGCCGGGGTTCCGACGGTGCCCAGTGCGTTCTTCGCGCCGGGGCAGCCGGTGCGCATTCCCGCCGGCGAGGTGGTGGTCAAGCCGTCGGTGGGCGCGGGATCGGTTGGCGCACTGCGGTTCTCCGATTCCCTGCAGGCGCGCGCCCACGCCGAGGCGCTTCAGGACGCCGGACGCACCGCGCTGGTGCAGCCCTACGACGCACGGGTCGGCGCCGGCGAGACCGCGCTGGTGTTCCTGGGTGGGCAGCAGTCCCACGCGTTCACCAAGGGGCCGATGCTGCCGTCACCGGGAGAGCGGCCCGTGTTCGACGAATCGGGCACCTACGCCGAGGAACAGCTCCGCCCGGCCGATCCGGACTTCGAGCTCTGGGACGTCGGCCACGCCGCGTTGGCCGCAGCCGCCGGCCATCTCGGGTTGGCGAGTTCGGATCTGTTGTATGCGCGGGTGGACCTTCTCGGCGACGCCGACGACCCCCGGCTGCTGGAGCTGGAGCTCGTCGAGCCGTCGCTGGGTTGGCGTCAGCTCGGCGCGGACGTCCGTCGGCGACAGGAGCGCAGGTTCGCCCTCGAAGTCGAGTCAGCGCTGGAGCGGTTCGGGCTCGGCCCGTTCGCGCATCGACGCCCATAGCGCCGCGGTGGCGGCGGTGCAGGCGGCGGCGCCTGCGACGTGCAGCGCCACCAACGCCGCGGGCACCCCGAGGACGAACTGCGTGGCGCCCAGCGCGCCCTGCGCGGCGACCAGGACGACCACGACGGCGAGCCGTTTCATGACGTCGCCGGACGTCCGCACGGCGAGCAGACCAAATCCCAGACCGACCAGCAGCGCCAGGTAGGCGACCAGCAGCGACGAGTGCAGGTGCACAAGCGTGGTGATCTCCACCTCGAGCCGGGGTACCGGCCTGTCCAGGCTCTTGTCACCGGCGTGCGGGCCGGCGCCGGTGACCATGGTGCCGGTGACCAGCACCGCGGCCAATGTCAGGGCGGACAGCACGGTCAACTGCCGCAGCGGCTTGGGCGCCCGGACCGCAACCACCCCGTTGTCGGGCTCGCCGATCTTGACGTAGAGCAACACCGCCAGCCAGACCATGGCCATCGACACCACCAGGTGGATCGCCACGGTCCACCACAACAGGCCGGTCAGCACCGTGATGCCGCCGATGATCGCCTGTGCCACCGTCGAGGCAGGCATCAACCAGGCGTAGACCAGGACTTCGCGACGCCGTCGCGCGCGCGTGACGGCGAGCACGGCTGCGGCGGCGGTGAGCACCACGAGGAAAGTCAGCAGCCTGTTGCCGAACTCGACGGCCTGGTGGATTCCGGCGACCTCGGGGTGGGGGACCGGGGTGAAACTACCCGGGAAGCACTGCGGCCAGGTCGGGCAGCCGAGGCCGGACGCGGTCACGCGCACGATGGCCCCGGTGACGGAGATGCCGCCCTGGGTCAGGATCACCGCGAACGCGATCATGCGCTGGACCCGACGGCTCGGCTCGGGAAGCAGGTCGACCAGTCGCAGGAAGAGTCGTCCGACGGGCACGCTCCGATGGTAGAGCGTCGTTCACTACACCTCGTAGTAGGGGCGGGTCACCGGGATCAGAACCTCATCGACGAGTCGGGTGACCACCTCGTCGTCGATCGGGTCGCCGCTGATCAGCAGGCGGTGCCACAGCACGCTCTGGCCGAGTTCGCGGACCAAGTCGACGGGTACGTCGGCGCGCACCTCGCCGCGTTGGACGCCGCGGGTGATGATCGCGTCCATCTCCTGCTTGCGCGCGCCGATCACATCGGTGCGGAAGGTCGCCGCCAGCTCGGGGTCGGCTGTCACCGCCCCGATCGCCGACCGCATCAGCGCTGCGCTGTCACCGGTGAACAGCGCGGCCCATGCGCGCAGCACGGCGAGCATGTCACCGCGGAAGCCGCCGGTGTCCACGGTCGGAAACGCGGACGTGGCGATGCCGAGCAGGGTGTCGCGCAGCAGCGCGCGACGGTCGGGCCAGCGTCGGTACAACACCGGCTTGCTGGTCTGCGCGGTGACGGCGACGGCGTCCATCGTCACGCCGTCCGGGCCGTGCTCGGCGAGCAGCTCCAGCACTGCGGCCCGGATCGCGGCATCGAGCTCCGCGCCACGTCGCCTGCCCATGTCCCACTCCCGTCTGAGATGCCGAACGCACGACCCTTTGGAAACGCTTGCGTATCTTAAGTTGGCGTTCTATTGTCGATATATAAGAAACTCTACCGTATCTTGGAGGTCGACATGGCTCTTCCCGTCCTGTATCCCCTGCGACCGGTCGACTCCGCGTCGGTGCAGTTCAGCAAGTGGCCGCGGGGCCGTCGCCGCATCACCATCGACCACCGCCCGCTGGCCGGGGTGACACCGGCCATGCTCCTGGACTGGTTCTCTCATCTGGGCGGCACGATCGAGTACGGCGGCCGGGTCGTCGACCGCTACCACGCCTGGCATCCGATCGACCACATCCGTTGGGAACTGGAACGTCCGGCCCCGGCGGGCGGCGCTGCCGAAGGCGCCCGGTTCCACATGGTCGAGGCGTTCGGCGCCAGACCCGAATACACGGTGGACGAGGTGGCCCGGGTGGAGAAGCTGGACGAGACCGGCATCCGTCTCGTGCTGCGCCTCGCGGGCGTGCCGGTGTTCCAGCTCGAACACACCTGGTCGGCGGGCACCGACGGCGCCCACTACGTGACCGTCATGGACCTCGGTGTGCGGGCACCGCTGCTCGCACCGGTCAACCGGGTGCTACGTCGGCGCTTCCCCGACGACAAGGCCCGGGCGTGGGTGAAACACAACATCGAAGAGGTCGGCCAGCTCGAATATCTGCTGCCGCGCCTGAACCACTCAGGTGAAGCGGAACCAACGCAGCGCGCAGAGTCCCGCGACGGCACCCCACACCGCCAGCACGGCCAGGCCGAACCAGTCCATTGACGATGTCATCGCCTGGGTCAGCGCCTCGGTCAGGGCGCCCGACGGCGTCAGGCGGGCCACCCACTGCACCGTCGACGGGACCACACCGGCCTCCAGTGTGAGCGCGCCGAGGCCGGCGAACACGAACCACAGCAGGTTGGCGAGGGCAAGGACGATCTCGGCGCGCAGGGTGCCGCCGAGCAGCAGGCCCAGCGCGGCGAACACCGCCGTGCCAAGGGCGATGATGACCGCGCCAAGGGCAAGGCCCGCCAGCGGCGGACGCCAGCCGAGCGCAAAACCGATGGCGCCGAACAGGATCGACTGCAGGATCACCACGGCCCCCACGGCCAGCGACTTCCCGGCGATGATGCCCCAGACCGGCAACGCGGTCGCCCCCAGCCGTTTGAGGGCGCCGTAGCGGCGGTCGAACGCGACCGCGATCGCCTGCCCGGTGAACGCGGTGGAGATCACCGCCAGCGCCATGATGGCCGGGACGAACGTCGCAGCCCGGTTGTCGCCGAACGAGCCGAGGGGAAGCAGGGTCAGACCGACCAGCAGTGTGATCGGGATGAACATGGTCAGCAGCAGTTGCTCACCGTTGCGCAGTAGTAGCCGCAACTCCAGGCGGAACTGCGCGGCCAACATCCTCGGCACCGGGGCCGGCCGCGGATCCGGTGTGAAAGTCCCTGGCGTAAAACGATTCTCGGTGTTCATTTGCGTAGCTCCCGCCCCGTGAGGTCGAGGAAGACGTCCTCGAGGCTGCGCTGCTCCACCCGCATGTCGGTGGCGAGCACGTTCAGGCGTGCGCACCACGCGGTGACGGTGGCGAGCACCTGCGGGTCGATGTGACCTTCGACGAGGTATTCGCCGGGCGCGGTCTCGGTGGCCCGGTAGGCCTCCGGCAGCGCAGCGACCAGCAGTGACAGGTCGAGCATGCGCGGCGCGCGGAACCGGAGCTGGTTCTCGGCGCCGCTGCGCATCAGCTCGGCGGGGGTGCCGGTCGCGACGGCCGCCCCGTGGTCGATGATCAGGATCCGGTCGGCGAGTTCCTCGGCCTCGGCGAGTTGGTGGGTGGTCAGCACCACCGTCACCCCGTCGCGGCGCAGTGCGTCGATCAGCTCCCAGACCACGATCCGGGCGTGCGCGTCCATACCGGCCGTCGGCTCGTCGAGGAAGACGAGCTCGGGACGTCCGATGACGGCGCAGGCCAGCGCGAGTCGCTGCTGCTGACCGCCGGACAGCCGCCGATAGGTGGTGCGGGCTGCGTCCGTGAGCCCGAGCGTGTCCAGAAGCCACTGCGGGTCGAGCGGATCGGCCGCGTAGGCCGCGACGAGCTCGAGCATCTCTCCCGCGCGGGCCGCCGGGTAGGCGCCCCCGCCCTGCAACATCACACCGGTACGGGCCCGGACCTCGGCGTTGTCGGCGATCGGATCGAGGCCAAGGATTCTGATCGACCCGGAGTCGGGCTTCATGAAGCCCTCGCACATCTCGACGGTCGTCGTCTTGCCCGCACCGTTGGGGCCGAGAAGGGCGAAGACCTCGGCGGTCTGCACCTCGAGGTCGAGCGAGGCCACCGCCGTCGTCGCCCCGTACCGCTTGCTGACCCCGCGCACCTGAACGGGCGCCGACTGGGAACTCACGGAGACTCAGCGTAGGCGTCGGGTTTGGCATGCGGTGGCGCCGGTGGCGGTGCGGCCTCGTCCGGTGGTTCGCCGGGCCGCACCCGCCAGGGCAGCCTGCGGTAGGTCAACGCCAACAGGATCAGCAGAATCGCCGTGCTCGCGACGGTGGCCAGCGCGATCTGGAACAGCGCGAACCGGTCCCCGTTGGCCGTGGGGCCGAAGATGCCGACCACCAGCGTGACGACGATCGCCGCCGCCCGGAACCGGGGGCGGGTGGCCCAGGCGGCCAGCGGGATGATGGCCCACAGCACGTACCAGGGCTGGACCACCGGGAACAGCAACAGCGTGGCGCCGAGCGCGACGCCGAGACCGCCGACGGGATGCAGCCGGCCGCGCAACACCGCGAACAGCAGCCAGAGCACGATCACCGCGATCAACGTCACACCCATCGCGCGGGTCAGTGCGAGTACCGCGGTGGTGTGGTCGCCAAGCCCGAGGAGGATGCCGACCTGGCCGGTGCCCAACGCCAGCAGGGTAGGAGGGGACATCCAGCTGCGCACCACGTTGGCGGTGCCGAGCGTGAACAGCCAGCCGAAGCCGAGTCCGCTGGCCCAGCCGATCAGTGCCATCACCGCCAGCGCCACCGCGCCGAGCGACCCGCTCGCGACCACAAACGCCTTCACGGTGCCGCCCCATCGGCAGGCAAGCGCCATCGCCACGAAGCCCAGCGCCAACAACGAGGGCAGCTTGACCTGGGAGGACAACGTGATCAGCACCGCGCCCGTGATCAGCATCGTCAGCGGGTACCAGCGCTGCCACTGCTGCCGGCCCCGCGGCCAGGCCAGTGGGCGCGGTAGCAGTGGGGCGGCGGCGTCGACACCCCGCAGCGCGAATTCGGTGCCCGCCAGCATCAGCCCGAGCATCAGCGCCTCGTTGTGGATGCCGGCCACCAGATGCATGAACAGCAGGGGATTGGCCGGGCCCAGCCACAGCGCACTGACCTCGGCCACCCCGCACCTGCGGGCCAGCCGGGGCGTCGCCCAGACGATCAGACCCACACCCAGCAGCACGACCAGACGGTGGAAGAGCACGGCCTCGACGATGTTCTCGCCGGTCAACCGTGAGATCCCGCGTCCGATCCACAGGAACAGCGGGCCGTACGGCGCCGGGGTCTCGCGCCACATGCT
Source organism: Mycolicibacterium austroafricanum (assembly GCF_000612725.1). GTDB lineage: Bacteria > Actinomycetota > Actinomycetes > Mycobacteriales > Mycobacteriaceae > Mycobacterium > Mycobacterium austroafricanum. The sequence goes on along the minus strand of NZ_HG964454.1, from coordinate 663,440 downwards.
GGGCACCGACAACGTGAAGACGTGGTCGAGCCCGAGGCCGGTGGCGGGGCCCACCTTGTAGGGGTCGCTGCCCTGCAGCGAGATCTCGCTCTGTGCCAGATACGAGTAGACGTCCTTGCTGTACATCGGCGGCGCGATCAGCAGTGGCAGCGCCCACAGCAACAGTGTCCGGTCGAGCTGACTGCGGGTCATCTTGCGGCTGCCCAGCGTGAAACGACCCAGCATCAGCCAGGCCAGCGTCATCATCACCGCGCCCGTGGTGGTCATCGTCAGCGAGACCGTCTGGATGCGTGACGGCAGGTTCAGCAGCCGGACGCCGAATGTCGGATCCTGCATCACCGGCCGCGCCCCGGCGCCCAGCGCGCCGATCGCCATCAACACCGTGCCGGTGGCCCCGAACAGGCGGGTACGGCGCATCGCCACCACTTCGGCGGCCGTCAGTGGGCTGCCGACAGTCCGTTCATCGCCGTGCCAGCCGGCGATCGACGAGCTGAGGGAATGCTGGCGGGCTGCCACCAGGGCAGCGTAGCGGGCGCTTATTCCCACTCGGCCCCGGCGATCGGTGTGACAATTCCGACTGCCCCGCTAAGGGTGCCCTTGCTAGACCGTGTTGGGTAATTGCGTCACACTGGTGTTGTGAAAATCCGTTCGCAGAGCTCGGAGGCGCCGACACCGGTGTCCCCGCAGGCTGCTGACGGCCACACCAGGGGAGCGATCGTCAGGTTGCTCCTCGAATCGGGGCCCGTCACCGCGAGCCGGATCGGTGAGCGTCTCGGCCTTTCGGCGGCCGGGGTGCGCAGGCATCTCGACGCGCTGATCGAGGCGGGCGAGGCCCAGGCCAACGCCGCCGCCGCCTGGCAACAGGAGGGCAGGGGCAGGCCGGCCAAGCGCTATCAACTCACCTCGGCGGGTCGGGCGAAGCTCGAACACACCTACGACGACCTGGCCTCTGCGGCCATGCGCCAGCTACGGGAGATCGGCGGCGAAGAGGCCGTCCGGACCTTCGCCCGCCGGCGCATCGACACCATCCTGTCCGGCGTCGAACACGTCGACGGCGGTGAAGGCGTCGAGGCGGCGGCCGGCCAGATCGCCGAAGCGCTCAGTGCGGCCGGGTACGCGACCACCACCGCCCGGGTGGGCGGGCCGGTCGGCGGCGTCCAGATCTGCCAACATCATTGTCCGGTGTCGCACGTGGCCGAGGAGTTCCCGGAGCTTTGTGAGGCCGAACAGCAGGCGATGGCCGAGGTACTGGGCACCCATGTGCAGCGATTGGCCACCATCGCCAACGGCGACTTCGCCTGCACCACTCACGTCCCGTTGAGCCCGGCCGGACGCTGACGAGAAACACCGACGAGCATGATCCTCCGGCGCACAGCCCGCGCCGGAGTAACGACCAGAACAAAAGGAGTGTGTCGCAATGACACTCACACCGGAGGTTAAGCCCGAGGCGCTGACCCAGGAGGAGACCATCGCCTCCCTGGGGAAGTACGGCTACGGCTGGGCCGACTCCGATGTCGCAGGCGCGAGTGCGCAACGGGGGCTGTCCGAAGCCGTGGTCCGCGACATCTCGGCCAAGAAGAGTGAACCCGAGTGGATGCTCGACATCCGACTGAAGGCATTGCGCACCTTCGACAAGAAGCCCATGCCGAACTGGGGTTCCAACCTCGACGGTATCGACTTCGACAACATCAAGTACTTCGTGCGCTCCAGTGAGAAGCAGGCCGCCACGTGGGATGACCTGCCCGCCGACATCAAGAACACCTACGACAAGCTGGGCATCCCGGAAGCGGAGAAGCAGCGCCTGGTGTCGGGTGTCGCCGCGCAGTACGAGTCCGAGGTGGTCTACCACTCGATCCGGGAGGATCTGGAGGCCCAGGGCGTGATCTTCCTCGATACCGACACCGCGCTCAAAGAGCACCCGGAACTGTTCAAGCAGTACTTCGGCACCGTGATCCCGGCCGGGGACAACAAGTTCTCCGCTCTCAACACCGCCGTGTGGTCGGGTGGCTCGTTCATCTACGTCCCGAAGGGTGTGCACGTCGACATCCCGCTGCAGGCCTACTTCCGGATCAACACCGAGAACATGGGCCAGTTCGAGCGGACGCTGATCATCGTCGACGAGGACGCCTACGTGCATTACGTCGAGGGCTGCACCGCGCCGATCTACAAGAGCGACTCGCTGCACAGCGCCGTCGTGGAGATCATCGTCAAGCCGGGTGGACGCTGCCGCTACACGACCATCCAGAACTGGTCGAACAACGTGTTCAACCTGGTCACCAAGCGGGCCCGGGCCGAAGCCGGCGCCACCATGGAGTGGGTCGACGGGAACATCGGCTCGAAGGTCACCATGAAGTACCCGGCCGTGTGGATGACCGGTGAGCACGCCAAGGGTGAGGTGCTCTCGGTGGCGTTCGCCGGTGAGGGACAGCACCAGGACACCGGCGCCAAGATGCTGCACCTGGCGCCCAACACGTCGAGCAACATCGTGTCCAAGTCGGTGGCGCGCGGCGGCGGACGAGCGTCCTACCGTGGCCTGGTTCAGGTCAACAAGGGCGCGCACGGCTCCCGCTCGAGTGTGAAATGCGATGCGCTGCTTGTCGATACGATCAGCCGCTCCGACACTTACCCGTACGTCGACATCCGCGAGGACGACGTAACCATGGGGCACGAAGCCACGGTGTCCAAGGTCAGCGAGGATCAGATGTTCTATCTGATGAGCCGCGGCCTGACCGAGGACGAGGCCATGGCGATGGTGGTGCGCGGCTTCGTCGAGCCGATCGCCAAGGAGCTTCCGATGGAGTACGCACTCGAGCTCAACCGCCTGATCGAGCTGCAGATGGAAGGGGCTGTGGGTTAGTGGCTTCGCAACTCACTCAGGCGTCCGAGGGCACCGCCAAGTCCGGCTCGGTCCTGAACCTGAACAAGGGTGAGCTGTTCTCATCGTTCGACGTCAGCGCCTTCGAGGTGCCTGGCGGCCGCGACGAGATCTGGCGCTTCACGCCCCTCAAGAGGCTGCGCGGGCTGCACGACGGCTCGGCGCCGGCGACGGGCACCGCGACCATCGAGGTGACCACGCCCGATGACGTCTGGGTCGATAAGACGACGCGCGACGACGGTCGGCTCGGGCAGGCCGGTGCGCCGGCGGATAGGGTTGCCGCGCAGGCATATTCGTCGTTCGAGTCCGCGACCCTGATCGAGATCCCCAACCAGGCCGTCATTCGCGACCCCATCGAGGTCAGGATCACCGGCCCCGGCGAGGGCGCCACCGCCTACGGGCACCTTCAGATCCGGGTCGGCGAGCTGGCCGAGGCGGTCGTCGTGATCGATCACCGCGGCAGCGGAACCTACGCCGACAACATCGAGTTCGTGGTCGGCGACGGCGCGACGCTGCGGGTGGTGTCGATCGCCGACTGGGCCGACGACGTCGTGCACGTGACCATGCACCACGCGTTGCTGGGCCGCGACGCCGTGCTGCGGCACGCTGCGGTCACCCTCGGCGGTTCCGTGGTACGGATGACCGGCCGCGTCCGGTATACCGCGCCCGGCGGGGACGCCGAGCTGTTGGGTTTGTACTACGCCGACGCCGGACAGCACTTCGAATCGCGTCTGCTGGTGGACCATTCGCAGCCCAACTGCAAGTCCGACGTGATGTACAAGGGCGCGCTGCAAGGCGATCCGGACTCGCGCAAGCCTGACGCGCACACCGTATGGGTGGGCGACGTGCTGATCCGCGCCGAGGCCACCGGCACCGACACGTTCGAGGTGAACCGCAATCTGGTGCTCACCGACGGCGCCCGCGCGGACTCGGTGCCCAACCTGGAGATCGAGACCGGCGAGATCGTCGGCGCCGGCCACGCCAGCGCCACCGGGCGTTTCGACGACGAGCAATTGTTCTACCTGCGCGCACGCGGCATCCCCGAGAACCAGGCCCGCCGGCTGGTGGTGCGCGGCTTCTTCAACGAGATCATCGCGAAGATCGCCGTTCCCGCCGTACGCGAGCGCCTGACCGAAGCCATCGAACGCGAGCTCGCCCTCACCGAAGGAAACAATCAGTAATGACCACACTGGAAATCAAAGACCTGCACGTCTCGGTGAACACGCCCGAAGGCGAGTCCAAGGAGATCCTCAAAGGCGTCAACCTGACCGTGAAGTCCGGTGAGACCCACGCCGTGATGGGCCCCAACGGATCCGGCAAGTCGACGCTGTCCTACGCGATCGCCGGTCATCCCAAATACACCGTGACCTCGGGGTCGATCACCCTCGACGGCAAGGACGTACTGGAGATGAGCATTGATGAAAGAGCGCGAGCGGGGCTCTTTTTGGCGATGCAGTACCCCGTCGAGGTGCCCGGTGTGTCGATGTCGAACTTCCTGCGCACCGCGGCGACCGCGGTCCGTGGCGAGGCGCCGAAACTGCGCCACTGGGTCAAAGAGGTCAAGGCCGCGATGAGCGACCTCGACATCGACCCGTCGTTCGGCGAACGCAGTGTCAACGAGGGCTTCTCCGGCGGCGAGAAGAAGCGCCACGAGATCCTGCAGCTCGGTCTGCTCAAGCCCAAGATCGCGATCCTCGACGAGACCGATTCCGGTCTGGACGTCGACGCCCTGCGCGTGGTCAGCGAGGGCGTGAACCGCTACAAAGAGGCCGAGAACGGTGGCGTGCTGCTGATCACCCACTACACCCGGATCCTGCGCTACATCCAGCCGCAGTTCGTGCACGTGTTCTTCGACGGCCGGATCATCGAGTCCGGCGGACCGGAACTGGCCGACGAGCTCGAGGAGAACGGATACGAGCGCTTCACCCAGGCTGCCGCCGCGGGTGCCTGACGTGACGGCCTCGGTCGATCTTGACGTCGCCGCCATCCGCGCGGACTTTCCGATCCTCAAGCGGGTGATGCGCGGTGGCAATACGTTGGCCTACCTGGATTCCGGGGCCACCTCGCAGAAGCCGCTGCAGGTGCTCGATGCCGAGCGTCAGTTCCTGACGACCTCCTACGGCGCGGTCCACCGCGGCGCTCATCAGCTGATGGAGGAGTCCACCGACGCCTATGAGCAGGGTCGTGCCGATATCGCCGCGTTCGTCGGTGCAGCGCCCGGCGAGCTGGTGTTCACCAAGAATGCGACCGAGGCGTTGAACCTGGTGTCGTACGTGCTCGGCGACGACCGCTCCGGGTTCGCGGTCGGGCCCGGTGACGTCATCGTGGTCACCGAGATGGAGCACCACGCGAACCTCATCCCGTGGCAGGAGTTGGCCCGGCGTACCGGCGCGACCCTGCGCTGGTTTGGCTTGACCGATGACGGCGAGGTCGACCTCGACTCGCTGAAGCTGGACGAGCGAGTCAAAGTCGTTTCGTTCAGCCATCATTCGAACGTCACCGGTGTCGGTGTTCCGGTCGCGGACATGGTCGCACGCGCCAAGGCGGTCGGCGCGTTGACGGTGCTGGATTCGTGCCAGGCCGTGCCGCATCAGCCGGTCGACTTCCACGCCCTCGACGTCGATTTCGCGGCATTCTCCGGGCACAAGATGCTCGGCCCCACCGGAATCGGAGCGCTGTACGGTCGCGCCCGACTGCTGGAGCAGTTGCCACCGTTTTTGACCGGCGGCTCCATGATCGAGACCGTGACGATGGAGGGCGCCACCTACGCCCCGCCGCCACAACGTTTCGAGGCCGGCACCCAGATGATCTCGCAGGTTGTCGGTTTAGGCGCTGCGACGAGGTATCTCGGCGGCATCGGGATGAATGCCGTCGAGGAGCACGAGCATCGTCTCGTCACCGCCACCCTGGAAGGCCTCGCCGCGATTCCCGGGGTGCGGATTATCGGCCCCGCCACCGCCGAGCGCAGGTCCCCGGTGGCTTTCGTGGTTGACGGAGTGCACGCCCACGACGTCGGGCAGGTGCTCGACGACGACGGAGTGGCGGTGCGGGTGGGACATCACTGTGCCGCACCGCTGCACCGCCGCTTCGGTATCGCCGCCACAGTCCGGGCGTCCTTCGCGGTGTACAACACCCTCGACGAGGTGGACCGGCTCATCGCCGGTGTGCAGCGGGCGATCGAGTTCTTCGGCAGGGACTGACCGGTGCGGCTCGAGCAGATCTACCAGGAAGTGATCCTGGATCACTACAAACATCCGCACCATCGCGGGCTGCGGGAGCCGTTCGCTGCCGAGGTGCACCACGTGAACCCCACCTGCGGTGACGAGGTGACGCTGCGCGTGACGCTGTCCGAGGACGGCGAAACCGTCACCGACATCTCCTATGACGGGCAGGGCTGCTCGATCAGCCAGGCCGCGACGTCGGTGCTGACCGATCAGGTGATCGGTCAAAGCGTCGGGGACGCGCTCAAGACGGTGGCGGCGTTCTCCGAGATGGTGTCCTCACGTGGCAAGGTCGATGGTGACGAGGACGTTCTGGGTGACGGCATCGCGTTCGCAGGGGTCTCGAAGTACCCGGCGCGGGTGAAATGTGCGTTGCTCGGCTGGACGGCCTTCAAAGCGGCGCTGGCGCAGGCCCACGGGCCCGAGATTTCTGAGGAGAACTGATGAGCGACACGAACCTGCCCAGTGACGAGCTGCTCGCCGAGGTCGAGGAGGCGATGCGCGACGTCGTCGATCCGGAGCTCGGGATCAACGTCGTCGACCTGGGTCTGGTGTACGGGATCAATCTGGAAAAGGGCGACGCAGGCCCGGTCGCGCTGATCGACATGACGCTGACCTCCGCGGCGTGCCCGTTGACCGACGTCATCGAGGACCAGTCGCGGACCGCGCTCGTGGGCGCCGGCCTCGTCAACGAGATCCGGATCAACTGGGTGTGGAATCCGCCGTGGGGTCCGGACAAGATCACCGACGACGGCCGCGAGCAGCTGAGGGCACTCGGCTTCACGGTCTAGCGTCGTGAAGCGCTGATCTGGTTGCCGTAGACGGCCGCGCGCGGCGTCGCGTGGTCTGGAACGCGGTCAGCTGAAACTCGTCGGCGGCCCGGTCGTCGGGATGTACCGCCGGCCAACACCGACGCGGCTCTTGCTCCCGACAGTTCGGGCAAATCTGTGCTGCGTTGCGGCCACGGCTCGGTCGCACCCGAATCACCTTCCAGTGCCGGCGTTCTGCCCCGCACCATTCCTGCTTCCCAAGCTCGGGCAAACAGAATCTCCTACGCTGAAATTGCCCGGAGTCCCCCCGTGATCAGATCTGAATCGAGCGCAACAGCTTCCTGCCTTTTCGCTCTTCAGCCGTTTTCATGGGAAAACAAGCGCACGTGCCAAGCGTTCGATAACGTTTGCTCCGGACACCGCTTCCACTGGGAGGAGTCGGCACGGACAGCGCATCTGACTAGCTCGTAGTGCTTGATCAGGCGCATCTGCGCGATGTGTCGCCAATCATCTTTTAATTCGCCCGTCGACCGATGAATCTCGCGGGTGAATTCGTGGTCAATTTCTTTTCTTGTTGCCTGGTGCGGGAATGGACGTCGCGATGACTAACGATCGGCGCAAACGCAGCCGTGTAGGGATGCGCAAACATTGGTTGGCCGGCGGGGTACTCGCCGCGGGTCTCGGTGCCGCGGTGATGACCGGAGCAGGGACGGCGTCAGCGGGCACCGACGGGGACACGTCGCCGACGAGTTCGGCGGCTGCGGACGTCGACACGGCATCGACGGCCACCGAGGCCACCGAGGCCACAGACGAGATGGATGTCGAGACAACAGACGAGGTCGCCGAGGACGAGCCGGTCACCGACGACGAGCCGGTCACCGAGGACGAGCCGGTCACCGACGACGAGCCGGTCGCCGAGGACGAGCCGGTCGCCGAGGACGCCGGACAGAACCGAGGAACCAGGCACGGGGCCGCCCCGGCAGAGGTCGAACCGGAATCCGTCGACGAAGGGCCCACCGACGCCGTGGCACTGCGGTCCATCGCCACCGCGGACGCTGCCGCCGCGGACACCACCACCACCGCCGTCGAGGTGGATCCAGTGCTCGTCGCTGCGGCGACGAGCACCAAGGTGACGTGGGGGTCGATGATCGTCGACTGGCTGTACTCCATCGGGATTCGCAGCCGCAGGATGGGCACCGATTGGCTCGACGTCCCCGTCTCCAAGGCCACCGAGCAGCGATGGTTGGTGAAACGCGCGCGCATCTACCGCAACGTGGTGATCCCGCAGCCCGACAACCCTGCAAGTCCGAAGTTGTTGTGGGAGAGCAATTTCTCCAGCATGGAGGAAGCGCTGCGCTACTGGGGTCTGCAGACCGGACGGTGGGGGCAGTCTGCCGGGGAGAACCAGTACTACACCGATGGAGACAACGTCTACATCGATGCAGACGGCAACCTCGTCATCGAGGCGCGTAGGGAGGCCGCCCCGGACGGGCTCGGTGCTCCGTACAACTACACGTCGGCACGGGTGGTGACGATGGGCAAGCAGTCGATCGGCGTGGGAACCCGGGTGGTGGCCCGCATCCAGATGCCTGTGGACAAGGGGGTGCTACCGGCGTTCTGGTCGGTTGGGCTCGAACCCGGCCACGAATACGACTGGCCACGTCAAGGTGAGATCGACATCGTGGAGATCCCCGGTCTGGGCACCCCGGCGGCGCGCCGGCTCTGGACCGGCAACATCCACGGCCCTGCGGAGACCGACAACTCGGTCGACGTGAAGCTGCACGGAGTAGAGGCCGACCTCGGCGTCGACCTGTCGCAGGGCTTTCACGACTACGGCATGGACTGGTACTCCGACCGCATCGTCTGGCACGTCGACGGCGTCGAGGTGGGCCGGATCACCCAGGCTCAATACGAGGCGCTCGGCGGGAACTGGACAGCGTTTTCGGGCGCCTGGGACCACTACCTGATCCTCAACGTCGCCGTCGGCAACCCGTGGACAGGCGACCCGGACCCGAACGCGCCGTTCCAGGCGCAGATGAAGGTCGACTGGGTGAAGGCATACGCTCTGTAGAGGGAACACACCAGCCGACAGAAACGTTGAGGATCACGTGGCAACCCGAGACATCACCGCACAAGAGTTCAACGACACCATCAATGACAACGACATCGTCCTGGTGGACTTCTGGGCGTCGTGGTGCGGGCCGTGCAAGGCGTTCGCCCCCACCTTCGCGGCCTCGTCGGAGAAGCACCCCGACGTCGTCTACGCGAAGGTCGACACCGAAGCGGAGCAGCAGCTCGCCGCGGCGGCCGACATCCGCTCCATCCCGACGCTGATGGCGTTCAAGAAGGGCAAGCTGGTGTTCAATCAGGCCGGCGCCCTGCCGCCCGCCGCCCTGGAGGACCTCATCCAGCAGGTCAAGGACTTCGACATCGACGCGGCCATCGCCGCGCAGGACAACGGCCAGGGCTGATCGCCTCGCGCTAGTGTGCATGCCGTGACCGATGGTGACGGCTTCGTCCTGGTGGAACATCCGCGGCCCCACGTCGCGCTGGTGACGTTGAACCGCCCCGAGCGGATGAACTCGATGGCGTTCGACGTCATGGTGCCGCTCAAGACCGCACTCGACGAGATCACCTATGACAACGACGTCCGCGTCGTGGTGCTCACCGGCGCCGGTGCCGGTTTTTCGTCCGGCGCCGACCACAAGTCGGCGGGGTCCGTGCCGCACGTGGCCGGCCTGACCCGGCCGACCTTCGGCCTGCGGTCGATGGAAGTGCTCGACGACGTGATCCTGGCGTTGCGCAAGCTGCACCAACCGGTCATCGCGGCGGTCAACGGGGCCGCGATCGGCGGAGGCCTGTGTCTGGCGCTGGCCGCCGACATCCGCGTTGCCGGCAGCGATGCGTACTTCCGCGCCGCGGGTATCAACAACGGGCTGACGGCAAGTGAGCTGGGCCTGAGCTATCTGCTTCCGCGCGCCATCGGTGCCTCACGCGCCTTCGAGATCATGCTGACCGGCCGCGACGTCGACGCCGACGAGGCCGAACGCATCGGGCTGGTGTCGCGCCGGGTGCCCGCCGAGGACCTGCTGCCGACCTGCTACGACATCGCCGAACGCATCGCGGGGTTCTCCCGGCCGGGTACCGAGTTGACCAAGCGCACACTGTGGACCGGTCTGGATGCCGGATCACTCGAGGCCCACATGCAGGCCGAGGGCCTCGGCCAGCTCTACATCCGGCTGTTGACAAGCAATTTCGAGGAGGCCGTGGCGGCCCGCAAGGAGAAGCGTCCTCCGAGTTTCACCGACGACAAGTAGCCGTCGGCCGGCTAATCGATTGGCATCAGGCCAGTGGCTACCACTAGCCTTGGGATGCCAACCCCGGCATGGGTACCGGTACAGCCCTGCCATGCCTATCTCACCAGGAGCATCAGCGTGATCACCGCAACGGACCTCGAGGTCCGCGCAGGAGCGCGCACGCTGCTCTCGATCGAGGGTTCGGCCCTGCGCGTGCAGCCCGGCGATCGGATCGGACTGGTCGGCCGCAACGGCGCGGGCAAGACCACGACGATGCGCATTCTCGCGGGGGAGGGGGAACCGTATGCCGGCTCGGTCACCCGCACCGGCGAAATCGGCTATCTGCCACAGGATCCCAAAGAGGGTGACCTCGACATGCTGGCTCGCGACCGCGTGCTGTCGGCGCGCGGGCTGGACACCCTGCTCTCGGATCTGGAGAAACAGCAGGCGCTGATGGCCGAGGTCGCCGACGACGCGGCCCGTGACAAGGCGGTCCGTCGCTACGGTCAGCTGGAGGAGCGGTTCGCCGCCCTCGGCGGATACGCCGCTGAAAGCGAGGCGGGCCGCATATGCGCCAGCCTCGGCCTGCCCGATCGCGTCCTGACCCAACCGTTGCGCACCCTTTCCGGTGGTCAGCGCCGCCGGGTGGAGCTCGCGCGCATTCTGTTCGCGGCCTCGGAGGCAGGATCGGGATCCGCCACCACTCTCTTACTCGACGAGCCCACCAACCACCTCGACGCCGACTCGATCGGGTGGCTGCGCACCTTCCTGCAGAACCACACCGGCGGTCTCGTGGTCATCAGCCACGACGTCGACCTGCTCGCCGACGTCGTCAACCGGGTCTGGTTCCTCGACGCGGTCCGAGGAGAAGCCGACGTCTACAACATGGGCTGGCAGAAATACCTCGACGCCCGCGCCACCGACGAGCAGCGCCGCCGCCGCGAGCGCGCCAACGCCGAGAAGAAGGCGAGCGCGCTGCGGGCGCAGGCCGCCAAGATGGGCGCCAAGGCCACCAAAGCTGTTGCAGCTCAGAACATGTTGAAGCGCGCCGAGCGGATGATGGCGGCGCTGGACGACGAGCGGGTCGCCGACAAGGTGGCGAGGATCAAGTTCCCGACCCCTGCGCCCTGCGGCAAGACCCCGCTGACCGCGAAGGGATTGACCAAGACCTACGGGTCGTTGGAGATCTTCTCCGGACTGGACCTGGCCATCGACCGCGGTTCACGCGTCGTGGTGCTCGGCCTCAACGGTGCGGGCAAGACCACGCTGCTGCGCCTGCTGGCCGGCGTCGAGAAGGCGGACGCCGGCGAAATCGAACCCGGCCATGGACTCAAGATCGGCTACTTCGCCCAGGAGCACGACACCCTCGACAACATGGCGTCGGTGTGGGAGAACATCCGCCATGCCGCTCCCGACACCGGGGAGCAGGACCTGCGGGGTCTGCTCGGGGCCTTCATGTTCACCGGTCCGCAGCTCGATCAGCCTGCGGGTACCTTGTCCGGCGGCGAGAAGACCCGGCTCGCGCTGGCCGGGTTGGTGGCGTCCACGGCGAACGTGCTGCTGCTCGACGAGCCCACCAACAACCTCGACCCGGCATCCCGCGAGCAGGTTCTGGACGCGCTGCGCAGCTACGTCGGTTCGGTGGTGTTGGTGACCCACGATCCCGGTGCCGCCGAGGCGCTCGACCCGCAGCGGGTGCTCCTGCTGCCCGACGGCACCGAGGACTTCTGGTCCGACGAGTATCGAGATCTGATCGAACTGGCCTGAGAATTCGCCGCCCCGCGGTGTCAATCGCCACCCGGCTGGGTATGCGATGCGGCACATCCGTGGACGGCAGCGGGAGGGCCTCGAAGGTGAAGAAGAACGGCAAGTCAAAGGACCAGCTGATGACCGAGTTGCGCAGCGCCTACGAGCGTGGCGCCAGCATCCGGTCGTTGGTGGCGACCACCGGCCATTCCTATGGCTCCATCCACAGCATGCTGCGCGAATCAGGCACCCCGATGCGCAGCCGCGGCGGGCCCAACCACCGCGGCCGCCGAGCCAGCTAGCTCACTGCTGGCGTACCGAGGCTTCCACCAGATCCAGTACGGCGCCCAGCTTTTCCGGATCGTCTCCGGAGGCCAGCCGTGCCACCAAGCCGTCGAGGACCAACTCGAGGTAGGTGCGCAGGACATCTCCGGGGACATCGTCACGTAGACGCCCGGCCCGCTTCTGGCGGCGCAGCCGCTCCGTGGTGGCCGCCGACAGCTCCGCCGACCGCTCCGCCCAGCCGCGGCTGAAGGCCGGATCGTTGCGCAGTTTGCGTGCGATCTCCAGCCGGGTGGCCAGCCAGTCGAACTGATCCGGTGCGGCCAGCATGTCGCGCATCACCTGGATCAAGCCCTCGCGCGCCGCGACATCGGCCATCCGCTCCGCGTCCTCACGCGCCAGTTCGAAGAACAGCGTGTCCTTGTCGCGGAAGTGGTGGAATATCGCGCCGCGCGAGAGCCCGATCGTCTGCTCCAGACGGCGGACCGTGGCCCGGTCGTAGCCGTACTCGGCGAAGCATCGCCGGGCACCGTCGAGGATCTGGCGGCGACGCGCCGCCAGATGATCGTCGGTCACCCGAGGCATGTCATCAGGACTTCAGCATGTTGCGCAACACGTACTGCAGGATGCCGCCGTTGCGGTAGTAGTCCGCCTCGCCGGGGGTGTCGATGCGCACCACCGCGTCGAACTCGACCGCTGAAGACACTGTGCCGTCTTCGGCAATCTTCTTGGCAGTCACCTTGACCGTCTTCGGCGTCTTGCCCTCGTTGAGCGCCTCGATGCCTTCGATGTCGAAGGTCTCGGTGCCGTCGAGCTTCAGCGACGCCGCGGATTCACCCTTCGGGAACTGCAGCGGAATGACGCCCATGCCGATCAGGTTGGAGCGGTGGATGCGCTCGAACGACTCGGTGATCACCGCGCGCACGCCGAGCAGCGTGGTGCCCTTGGCCGCCCAGTCACGCGAGGACCCCGACCCGTACTCCTTGCCGCCGAGCACCACCAGCGGGATGCCCTCCTTGGCGTAGTTCTGCGCCGCGTCGTAGATGAACGCCTGCGGCCCGCCATCCTGGGTGAAGTCACGGGTGTAGCCGCCCGAGACGTCGTCGAGCAGCTGGTTGCGCAGCCGGATGTTGGCGAACGTGCCGCGGATCATGACCTCGTGATTGCCGCGCCGCGACCCCAGCGAGTTGAAGTCCTTCGGCTCCACGCCGTGCTCTTCGAGGTACTGCGCCGCGGGGGTGCCCTTCTTGATGCTGCCCGCCGGCGAGATGTGGTCGGTGGTGACCGAATCACCGAGCAGGGCAAGCACTCTGGCTCCCTTGATGTCCTTGACCGGCTCCGGCTCGGCCGGCATGCCGTCGAAGTACGGCGCCTTGCGGACGTAGGTGGAGTCCTCGTCCCACTCGAAGGTGTTGCCCTCCGGGGTGGGCAGCGAGCGCCACCGCTCGTCACCCTTGAACACGTCGGCGTAGGAGTCGGCGAACATCTCCCGGTTGATCGAGGACGTAATGGTCTCCTGGATCTCGGCAGCCGACGGCCAGATGTCCTTGAGGAACACGTCGTTGCCGTCGCCGTCCTGCCCCAGCGGGTCGGCCTCGAAGTCGAAGTCCATGGTGCCGGCCAGACCGTAGGCGATCACCAGCGGCGGCGACGCCAGGTAGTTCATCTTGACGTCGGGGGAGATACGGCCCTCGAAGTTGCGGTTACCGGACAGCACCGCGGTCACCGACAGGTCGTTGTCGTTGATGGCCGCCGAGATCTCGTCGGGCAGCGGGCCGGTGTTGCCGATGCACGTCGTGCATCCGTAGCCGCCGAGGTAGTAGCCCAGCTTCTCCAGGTACGGCCACAGCCCGGCCTTGTTGTAGTAGTCGGTGACGACCTGGGACCCGGGCGCCATGTTGGTCTTGACCCACGGCTTGGTGCTCAACCCCTTCTCGACGGCCTTCTTGGCCAGCAGCGCGGCGCCCAGCATCACCGACGGGTTGGAGGTGTTGGTGCAGGAGGTGATGCCGGCGACCACGACGGCGCCGTGGTCGAGCACGAACTCGCCGCGCTCGGCGGATTTCACCGTCACCGGCTTGCTCGGCCGGCCCGTTGCACCGTTGGCGGCCGACGGTCGGGCGTCGACGGCGCCGTCGTCGGCGAAGGACAGCGACACCGAGTCGCTGGCCGGGAACGATTCCTCGACGGCCTCGTCCAGCTTCGTCTCCGGCGTCGGGTGGTTCTCCTCCACATAGTTGTGGATGTCCTTGCGGAACGCGTTCTTGGCGTCGGTGAGCTCGATGCGGTCCTGCGGGCGCTTCGGTCCCGCGATCGACGGCACCACCGTGGACAGGTCGAGTTCGAGGTACTCGGAGAAGACCGGCTCCTTGGCCGGGTCGTGCCACATGCCCTGTTCCTTGGCGTAGGCCTCGACCAGCGCGAGCTGCTCGTCGGTGCGACCGGTCAACCGCAGGTAGTTGATGGTCTCCTCGTCGATCGGGAACATCGCTGCGGTGGAACCGAATTCGGGGCTCATGTTGCCCAGCGTGGCGCGGTTGGCCAGCGGCACCTCGGCCACACCGTTGCCGTAGAACTCGACGAACTTGCCGACCACGCCGTGCTTGCGGAGCATGTCGGTGACGGTCAGCACCACGTCGGTGGCGGTCACGCCCGGCTTGATCTCGCCCGTCAGCTTGAAGCCGACGACGCGCGGGATCAGCATCGACACCGGCTGACCCAACATGGCCGCCTCGGCCTCGATGCCGCCGACGCCCCAACCCAGCACGCCCAGGCCGTTCTCCATCGTGGTGTGGCTGTCGGTGCCCACGCAGGTGTCGGGGTAAGCCACGCTGATGCTGTCACCCTCCCCAGCTTCGCCCGCCCGATCGCGCACCATCACGACCCGCGCCAGGTACTCGATGTTCACCTGGTGCACGATGCCGGTGCCGGGGGGGACGACCTTGAAGTCGTCGAACGCGCCCTGGCCCCAGCGCAGGAACTGGTAACGCTCGCCGTTGCGTTCGTATTCGAGTTCGACGTTGCGTTCGAACGCGTCGGCCCTGCCGAACACGTCCAGGATCACCGAGTGGTCGATCACCATCTCGGCCGGCGACAGCGGGTTGACCTTCGCCGGATCGCCACCCAGGGCCGCGACGGCCTCACGCATGGTGGCCAGGTCGACGATGCACGGCACGCCGGTGAAGTCCTGCATCAGCACGCGGGCAGGGGTGAACTGGATTTCGATGCTCGGTTCGGCCTCGGGATCCCAGTTCGCGATCGCCTCGATGTGGTCTTTGGTGATGTTGGCGCCGTCTTCGGTGCGCAGGAGGTTCTCGGCGAGAACCTTGAGGCTGTAGGGAAGCTTCTCGGTACCGGGGACGGCGTCGAGGCGGTAGATCTCGTAGCTGTTGTCTCCGACCTTCAGCGTGTCCTTCGCCCCGTACGAGTTCAGGGATGAATTCTTGCTGCTCACATCAACTCCCGGATTCTGATCATCGCCGCGACGGGCTGTGTCAGCGGCGGTTGTAACCTTAACGGTACGCTTGTCCTGTAAGAAAACCAGGCTGGGTGTCAGTCTTGTCGGTGGGTCGGCGTGCCGCCACCCGTGAGGGGTACCCACTTCCGTCGGCGCCCGTGTCGTGCGGGTGGCGCGAGTGTCGTCGGCTACCGTGCTGCCTGTGACCGGACCGCTTTTCGTGCCGTTCCTGCCGACCTACATCCCGCCGGAGTTGTGTCACACCGTCGGTGTGGACCCTCAACTCCCCGGCGCGCCCGACCTGTGCATGGACATCGTGCGCAGTGATGTGGCCGAGTCCGGTGTCAGCGCCAGAGGGCTCGATCCCGCGGCGGTGTCGCAACTGACGCAGGTCGTCGAGGACGCAGGCGTTCAGGGCATCGATCTCAAGATCGTCGTCATCGACGCGAACCCGCCGATCGACACGCCGCTTCGGGACATCGCCACCGAGGTCGGGGAGGCCAACCCGGGAGCCACGGTGCTGGCCTTGAGCCCGTCGTTTGCCGGCACCTTCAGCCCCGAGTTCGACCGGGTGACCCTGGAGGCCGGTGAGGATCTGGCCAAGACGGGGGATCCCGTGCTGTCCTCGAAGAATTTCGTCGGCGAGTTGACGACCACGCACTTTCCGTGGACGCCATTCTCCATTGTTGTCGTTTCGGCGGTCGTATTGGCAGTCGTTGCCACCCGATTGCTGCAGAAATGGGGCAAACGGTCGGCTGCATCCGAAGATGCTGCCACCAGCGGTAATTGACCGCTGGCAATATTCGTGGCGAATTCAAAGATCACTGTTTGATAACGCCAATCGCAATTACATTGTTGTAATTTGTGACTAAAGTTTCTTTGGCGTCAGATGTGACGTACGGTGCAATCGGTGCCTGATGTTGCAGTTGTTCTCCATGTGACTTCTGAGCTTGGGTGCCGGACCCTGTGCCGTCACGTACGCGTGGAGCCTGAGGAGACTTGAGTCGAATGAGACGCCCCGTTGGCAGCGCCTCCGCTTCGCGGCTGTGCGCGGCATCGCTGGCCATTGGCATGGTGATGACGGTGCCCAACCTGGCGCCGAATCTGGCACTGGCGCAGCCTGCACAGGCAGACGGCATGGCCCGGCTGGTGACCGATGTCGCCGACATCAACCAGCAACTCCAGGACCTCGGCGCGCAGATCCAGATGCAGCAGGAGAGCGTCAACAAGGCGATCCTGGACGTGCAGACCGCGCGCGACGACGCCGCTGCCGCTCAGCTCGAAGTCGACGCCAGCGCGCAGCGCGTCAAGGACGCCAACGCGGCCATCGCCGCCGCGCAGGACCGGTTCGACACCTTTGCCGCCTCCATGTACGTCAGCGGACCGTCGAGTTCATACCTGACCGCCACGGATCCGACGGACATCCTGAACACCGCCGCCACCGGGCAGGCGCTGGCGATCAGCTCGCAGAAGGTGATGGCTGATCTGCAGCGTGCGCGCACCGAGCAGGTCAACCGGGAGTCGGCTGCGCGGCTGGCCAAGAAGCAGGCCGACGATGCGGTCAAGGCCGCCGAAACCAGCCAGCAGGACGCGGTGTCCGCGCTGACGAACGCGCAGCAGACATTCAAGGCCCAGCAGGTCGAACTGGACCGGCTGACCGCAGAGCGCGCCCGGGCCCAGGCCAAACTGCAGGAGGCGCGGACGCCGGCGGCGCCCACGGGCGGCGCTCCCGCCGCCGCACCGACGGGGGCGACCACGCCCGCGCCGGGATCGTCTGCGGCGCCCGCGCCGGGAGGCGCGAGCCCGAACTGGGACGTCGACCCCGCAACCGGCAACCGCGAAACCGCATGGGACATGACGCTGCCGCAGATTCCGAGCGCGTTCGTCAGCGGCGATCCCGTCCAGATCATCAACGCGGTTCTGAAGATCATCACCACGTCGATCGAGATCACCCAGAACATGGGGCGCAAGTTCCTGCAGAGCATCGGGCTGCTGCCGACGCCGACCGGAATCACCAACGGTGCGATCCCGACGCTGTACGGCAGGCAGGCCACCGAGTACGTGATCAAGCGTGGCATGTCCCAGATGGGTGTGCCCTACTCCTGGGGCGGCGGCAACGCCTCGGGTCCGAGCCGCGGAATCGACCAGGGCGCGGGCACAGTCGGATTCGACTGCTCGGGGCTGATGCTCTACATGTTCGCCGGTGTCGGCATCAAGCTCGACCACTATTCGGGCTCGCAGTACAACGCCGGCCGCAAGGTGCCGTCGTCACAGATGCGACGCGGCGACATGATCTTCTACGGGCCCAACGCCAGCCAGCACGTCGCGATGTATCTCGGTGACGGGCAGATGCTGGAGGCCCCGTACACGGGTTCGGTCGTCAAGATCTCGCCGGTGCGCACCAGCGGGATGACCCCGTTCGTGACCCGAATGATCGAGTGGTGATCGCCCTGCGTCGCTTCGTCATCGCGCTCGTCACCGCTGCCGCCCTGCTGGCAGGGGCCGTCGCACCGGCCTCGGCCCAACCGGAAAGCGGGCAGTGGGATCCGACCCTGCCCAAACTGATCAGTGCGGGCGCACCCGGTGACCCGTTGGCGATCGCCAACGCGTCGCTGGCCGCGACCGCACAGGCCACCCAGGTCACGATGGATCTGGGCCGCAAGTTTCTGCAGACCATCGGGCTCGCCCCCAAGGATGCGCCCGCCGGGGTCGCTCCCGGTGTGGTGCGCGGCCCGGCGGCGATCGAGTACGCGATCCGCCGCGGCGGCACCCAGATCGGTACCCCGTATTCCTGGGGCGGCGGCAAACCCAACGGTCCCAGCCGCGGCATCGACTCCGGGGCCAACACCGTCGGCTACGACTGCTCGGGATTCACCCAGTTCTCGTATGCCGGTGTGGGCGTGTTGATCCCGAAGTACTCGGGCGATCAGTACAACACCGGCCGCAAGGTCCCGGTCCAGCAGGCCAAACGTGGCGATCTTCTGTTCTGGGGACCCGGTGGCAGCCAGCACGTCGCGATCTACCTCGGCGGCGGCAAGATGCTGGAGTCCTCGGGCAGTGCGGGCAAGGTGACCGTCAGTCCGGTGCGAATGTCCGGACTGCAGCCCTTCGTGGCCCGCATCATCGAATCCTGAGTGTGGCCTGAGTTAAAGCTGAGCAGACCGGGCGGCGTCGACGGATCTCCAAGCGCCTGGAATAGTTGACTGCGAGCGCGCGGCCGCGATGGGCCCGCGCCGCGAAGACCAGCATGTACGGCGCATGTGGAAGGAATGTTGATGACCTCACCGAGTGGACCGCCGCAGGGCGCTGGAGGATATCCCGGGCAGGTCCCGGCTCAGGGCTACTCCTCCGGTGCGCATGCCGCGCCCTCGCAGCCGGGCCCCCCGCAGTCCAATGGTGGCCTGCAGAACGAGGTGCACACGCTGGAGCGGGCGATCTTCGAGGTCAAGCGCATCATCGTCGGCCAGGACCAGCTCGTCGAACGGATGCTCGTCGGTCTGCTCGCCAAGGGGCACGTGCTGCTCGAAGGCGTCCCCGGTGTCGCCAAGACGCTGGCCGTCGAGACGTTCGCCAAGGTGGTCGGCGGGACGTTCGCCCGCATCCAGTTCACCCCCGACCTGGTGCCCACCGACATCATCGGCACCCGGATCTACCGGCAGGGCAAGGAGGAGTTCGACATCGAGCTCGGCCCGGTGGTGGTCAACTTCCTGCTCGCCGACGAGATCAACCGCGCGCCCGCCAAGGTGCAGTCCGCACTGCTGGAGGTGATGGCCGAACGCAAGATCTCGATCGGTGGCAAGACGTTCCCGCTGCCCAGCCCGTTCCTGGTGATGGCGACGCAGAACCCGATCGAGCAGGAGGGCGTCTACCAGCTGCCGGAAGCCCAGCGCGACCGCTTCCTGTTCAAGCTCAACGTGGACTACCCGACGCCGGAGGAAGAGCGCGAGATCATCTACCGGATGGGCGTCAAGCCGCCGGAGCCCAAGGCGATCCTCAACACCGGCGACCTGCTGCGGTTGCAGGACGTCGCGGCGAACAACTTCGTCCACCACGCGCTGGTCGACTACGTCGTGCGGATCGTGACGGCCACCCGCGAGCCGGAGAAGTTCGGCATGCCCGACGCCAAGGCGTGGATCGCGTACGGTGCGTCTCCTCGTGCCTCACTGGGGATCATCGCCGCATCGCGGGCACTGGCGCTGGTGCGCGGCCGCGACTACGTCATCCCGCAGGACGTCGTCGAGATCATCCCCGACGTGCTGCGGCACCGCCTGGTGCTGACCTACGACGCGTTGGCCGACGAGATCTCCTCCGAGACGGTGGTCAACCGTATCCTCCAGACGGTGGCGCTGCCGCAGGTGAATGCCATTCCGCAGCAGGGTCATTCGGTACCGCCCGTAGTCCCGGCCGCGGCGGCCGCGGCGAGCGGTCGCTGACCTGGTGGCACGCTCAAGTCGCTCCGTCGACCTGCCGTCGATGCAGCGCGGGGAGATCCGGGATCCGGCGTTGGCGGCGGCGCTGCGCAAGCTGGAGCTGACGGTCCGCCGCAAGCTCGACGGTGTGCTCCACGGTGACCACCTCGGGTTGCTTCCGGGCCCGGGATCCGAACCGGGGGAGTCCCGGGCCTACCAGCCCGGCGACGACGTGCGGCGGATGGACTGGTCGGTGACCGCGCGCACCACACATCCGCACGTGCGCCAGATGATCGCCGACCGGGAGCTGGAGACGTGGCTGGTGGTCGACGTCTCGGCCAGCCTGGACTTCGGCACCGCCAACTGCGAGAAGCGCGACCTGGCGGTGGCGGCGGCCGCGTCGATCGCGTTTCTCAACAGCGGCGGCGGCAACCGGATCGGCGCGGTCATCTCCAACGGCGAGACCATGCGCCGGGTGCCCGCGCTGTCGGGCCGCATGCACGAGCAGGAGCTGCTGCGGGCCATCGCAACCACCCCGCGCGCCCCGGTGGGGGTGCGCGGCGACCTCGCCGCCGCGATCGACGCGCTGCGCAGGCCCGAACGCCGCCGCGGCATGGTGGTGATCATCAGCGACTTCCTGGGGCCCATCAACTGGATGCGTCCGCTGCGCGCAATCGCGGGCAGGCACGAGGTTCTCGGCATCGAGATCATCGACCCCCGCGATGTGGAGCTCCCCGCCGTCGGCGACGTCGTCCTGCAGGACACCGAGACCGGGCGCACCCGTGAGTTCACCATCGACGAACAGCTGCGCACCGACTTCGCGAAGGCCGCCGCGGCACACCGCGCCGAGGTGGCCCGCACGCTGCGCCGCTGCGATGCCCCGCTGTTGACACTGCGCACCGACCGGGACTGGATCGCCGACGTGGTGCGGTTCGTCGCGAGCAGGCGCCGCGGTGCGCTCGCGGCGCGGTGACAAGCAGACGATGACCGACGATGGCTGGTAACGACGAAATGATAAGTAGCGCATGACTTTACCGTTGCTCGGACCGATGTCGCTGTCGGGTTTCGAACACCCGTGGTTCTTCCTCTTCTTCCTCGTCGTCCTCGGGCTCGTCGCGCTCTACGTCATCGTGCAGATGGGCCGGCACCGGCGGATGCTGCGGTTCGCGAACATGGAGCTGTTGGAGAGCGTGGCGCCGAAGCGGCCCAGCCGCTGGCGTCACCTCCCCGCCGTACTGCTGATCCTGTCGCTGATGTCGTTCACCGTGGCGATGGCCGGCCCGACCCACGACGTCCGCATTCCGCGCAACCGCGCCGTGGTGATGCTCGTCATCGACGTCTCGCAGTCGATGCGTGCCACCGACGTCGCCCCCAACCGGCTGGTCGCCGCCCAGGAGGCGGCCAAACAGTTCGCCGACCAGTTGACCCCGGGCATCAACCTCGGGCTCATCGCCTACGCGGGCACCGCCACGGTGCTGGTGTCGCCGACCACGAACCGGGAGGCGACCAAGGCCGCGATCGACAAGCTGCAGCTGGCCGACCGCACCGCCACCGGTGAGGGCATCTTCACCGCGCTACAGGCGGTGGCCACGGTGGGCGCGGTGATCGGCGGTGGTGACGAGCCGCCGCCGGCGCGCATCGTGCTGATGTCCGACGGTAAGGAGACGGTGCCGTCCAACCCCGACAATCCGAAGGGCGCCTACACGGCGGCGCGTACCGCCAAGGATCAGGGTGTTCCGATCTCCACGGTGTCGTTCGGTACCCCGTACGGCTACGTCGAGATCAACGATCAGCGTCAGCCCGTCCCGGTCGACGACGAGATGCTCAAGAAGATCGCCGACCTCTCCGGTGGAGACGCGTTCACCGCGTCCAGCCTGGAGCAACTCAAGCAGGTGTTCACCAATCTGCAGGAACAGATCGGCTACGAGACCATCAAGGGTGACGCCAGCGTGGGCTGGCTGCGCATCGGTTCGCTGGTGCTGGCGCTGGCCGCGCTGGGTGCACTGCTGATCAACCGCCGACTGCCCAACTGACTGTGTCGGTTCCCGGGTCGCTGCGCTCCTGCCCTCCGTTAAGGCGATTTCTTAAGAATGCGTGGCACCCACTAAGTTGGCGGGCATGACTCTCACGGAGAACAGCGCCGGCACCGCAGGCGAAACCGGAGGCGGCCGGCCCGCCTTCGTCTCCCGTTCGGTGCTGGTGACCGGTGGTAACCGCGGTATCGGCCTGGCGATCGCGCAGCGCCTCGCCGCCGACGGCCACAAGGTCGCCGTCACCCACCGCGGCTCCGGCGCCCCCGAGGGCCTGTTCGGCGTGGAGTGCGACGTCACCGACAACGAAGCCGTGGATCGTGCCTTCGCAGAGGTCGAGGAGCACCAGGGTCCGGTCGAGGTGCTGGTGTCCAACGCGGGCATCTCCAAGGACGCCTTCCTGATGCGGATGACCGAAGAGCGGTTCGAGGAGGTCATCAACGCGAACCTCACCGGTGCGTTCCGGGTGGCGCAGCGGGCCTCGCGCAGCATGCAGCGCAAGCGGTTCGGCCGGATCATCTTCATCGGATCGGTCTCGGGCATGTGGGGCATCGGCAACCAGGCCAACTACGCGGCCGCCAAGGCCGGGTTGATCGGCATGGCCCGTTCGATCTCACGGGAGCTGTCGAAGGCCAACGTCACAGCGAACGTGGTGGCCCCCGGCTATATCGACACCGAGATGACCCGGGCCCTCGACGAGCGGATCCAGGCGGGAGCACTGGAGTTCATCCCGGCCAAGCGCGTCGGCACCGCCGACGAGGTGGCCGGCGCCGTCAGCTTCCTGGCGTCCGAGGACGCGAGCTACATCGCCGGTGCGGTGATCCCGGTCGACGGCGGCATGGGGATGGGCCATTAGGTCTGGCAGCACAGCGCCACTAACAGAGACAAGGACTTTCACATGACTGGCATTCTCGAAGGCAAGCGGATCCTCGTCACGGGGATCATCACGGACAGCTCGATCGCGTTCTACATCGCCAAGGTCGCCCAGGAGGCAGGTGCCGAGGTGATCTGCACGGGATTCAACCGGCTGCGGCTCATCGAGCGCATCCTCGAGCGGCTTCCTTCGAAACCGCCGCTGCTGGAGCTTGACGTACAGGACGAGAAGCACCTCGACACGCTGGCCGACCGGATCACCGAGGTGATCGGCGACGGCAACAAGCTCGACGGCGTGGTGCACTCGATCGGCTTCATGCCCCAGACCGGGATGGGCATCAACCCGTTCTTCGACGCGCCCTACGAGGACGTCGCCAAGGGCATCCACATCTCCGCGTACTCCTACGCCTCGCTGGCCAAAGCGGTGCTGCCGATCATGAATCCCGGCGGCGGGATCGTCGGGATGGACTTCGACCCCACCCGCGCCATGCCGGCCTACAACTGGATGACCGTCGCCAAGAGCGCGCTGGAGTCGGTCAACCGGTTCGTGGCACGCGAGGCGGGCAAGGTCGGTGTGCGCTCCAATCTTGTTGCCGCAGGCCCGATCAGAACCTTGGCGATGAGCGCCATCGTGGGTGGCGCCCTCGGCGAGGAAGCCGGTGCCCAGATGCAGCTCCTCGAGGAGGGCTGGGATCAGCGGGCGCCGCTGGGCTGGAACATGAAGGATCCCACCCCGGTCGCCAAGACCGTGTGCGCTTTGCTGTCCGACTGGCTGCCGGCCACCACGGGCACGGTGATCTTCGCCGACGGCGGCGCCAGCACCCAGCTGCTGTGAAGTAGCGCCGTGTCCGTCGAAGCCCTGCTGCTGCTGTCGTTCGGGGGACCCGAAGGGCCCGAGCAGGTCATGCCGTTCCTGGAGAACGTCACCAGAGGGCGCGGAATACCCAGGGAGCGATTGGAATCCGTCGCCGAGCACTATCTGCACTTCGGCGGGGTGTCGCCGATCAACGGCATCAACCGTGACCTGATCGTGGCGATCGAAGCCGAGTTGGCGCGCCGTGGCATGCAGATGCCCGTCTACTTCGGCAACCGCAACTGGGAACCGTACGTGGAGGACACGGTTGCCGCGATGCGGGACAACGGGATTCGCCGGGCCGCGGTGTTCTCCACCTCGGCGTGGGGCGGCTACTCAGGTTGCGCCCAGTACCAGGAGGACATCGCGCGCGGTCGGGCAGCCGCCGGTCCCGAGGCGCCGGAGTTGGTCAAACTGCGACAGTACTTCGACCATCCGCTGCTGATCGAGATGTTCGCCGACGCGATCAGGGATGCGGCAGCCACCCTTCCCGAGGATCTGCGGGCCCAGGCCCGGTTGGTGTTCACCGCGCACTCCATCCCGGTGAGGGCCGCGAACCGGTGCGGACCGGACCTTTACGAACGGCAGGTGGCTCACACCTCGGCGTTGGTGGCAGCCGCCGCCGGTTACCCCGAATACGACCAGGTTTGGCAGTCGCGGTCCGGCCCGCCCCAGGTGCCGTGGCTGGAACCCGACGTCGGGGATCACCTCGAGGTGCTCGCGGCCCGGGGCGTCAACGCGGTGATCGTCTGCCCGGTCGGCTTCGTCGCCGACCACATCGAGGTGGTCTGGGACCTCGACAACGAGCTCGCCGAGCAGGCCGCCGAGGCCGGCATCGCCCTGGCGCGGGCGTCGACCCCCAACGCGCAGCCCCGCTTCGCGAAGCTGGTCGTCGACCTCATCGACGAACTGCGCCTCGGCCTCCCGCCGCAGAGGGTCGGGGGTGGCCTGGTGCCCGGCTACGGCAGCAGCGTCAACGGCGCGCTGTGTACGCCCGACTGCTCCGGCTAGGCGACTCCGGCGGGCCGGGAGGTCATCGCCGTCCGTCGGCGGCTGTCCACGCGTAGGGCAGGAACTTGCCGTCGAACGTGACCACCACCCGGTCCCCGTCGGGATGGGGCTTCCGCTCGACGTCCACACTGAAGTTGATGGCGCTCATGATGCCGTCACCGAACTCCTCGTGGATGAGCTCTTTGATCGCGCCGCCGTAGACCTGCAGCACCTCATAGAACCGGTAGATGGTCGGGTCGGTGGGCACCGCGGTCGGCAGGCCGCCCCGCATCGGTACCGCAGCCAGCACCGGTACCGCCGACTGGTCCAGCCCCAGGAGCTCGACGAGTATCTCTGCGGACTCCACCGGCACCGGGTGTTGCCCTAATAGCGCCGAGATCGTCCACACCAGCGGCCTGTCGATCGCCTCGGCGAGCTGCTGCCAGCTCAGACCCCTGGCCAGCCGGGCCGCGAGGATCTCGGCGGTGGCGTCCTCCCGGGTCATGCGTTCGCCTTGACCGGGATGGCGAAGTCCTCCGAGCCCGCGGGACGGTTCCATTCCCCGCCGGTGCGGGCGTGAGTGGCGTACAGCGTGAGCCCGACGAACGCGAGCCCTCCGACGAGATTGCCGACCACGGTGGGAATCTCGTTCCAGATCAGGTAGTCCGCGATGGAGAAGTCGCCACCGAGCATCAGTCCCGACGGGAACAGGAACATGTTCACCACCGAGTGCTCGAAGCCCATGTAGAAGAACAGCATGATCGGCATCCACATCGTGATGACCTTGCCGGACACCGAAGTCGACATCATCGCCGCGACAACACCGGTCGACACCATCCAATTGCACAGCACACCGCGGACGAACAGTGTCAGCATGCCCGCCGCGCCGTGCTCGGCGTAGCCGACCGTGCGGCTGGATCCGATCTCCCCGAGTCGCTGCCCGACCTCGTTGGGGTCGACGGTGAACCCGTAGGTCAGCGTGACGGCGATCATCACCGCGACGGTCAGCGCCCCGAGAAAATTGCCGACGAAGACCAGACCCCAGTTGCGCAGCATCGAGCCGACTGTGACGCCGCGCCGCTTGTCGAGCAACGCCAGTGGCACCAGCGTGAAGACGCCGGTGAGAAGGTCGAATCCCATCAGGTACAGCAGGCAGAAACCGACCGGGAAGAGCACCGCGCCGAGCAGCGCATTTCCGGTCTGCACGGTGATCGTGACGGCGAACGCGGCGGCAAGCGCGAGAATGGCGCCGGCCATATAGGCGCGGATCACCGTGTCCCGGGCGGACATGAAAACCTTGTTCTCGCCGGCGTCGATCATCTTGGTGACGAACTGCGGCGGGTCCACGTAGGACATGACGTCGCTCTCCTCGAAGGTCGGTATGGCGGCCGGCCTGGAAGGCCGTGACCTGGACACTGATGCCCGCCTCGGCGGTGACACCGGAGGCGCTTTTCCATCCGCACGAGCGTCATCCACCGCCGTGACCCCGGTGTGAACTCGATGGCAGGATCGCGTCACAAAACCATCACCGCGGGGCGCACACCGCTGTGAGGCCCGGCCCCGTCGGCGGATCGCCGCACTCATCGATATGCGAATGGTGATGCAGCTCTGCAGGATTGGCCGAGGGTCTGGAGGCTGCGCCCCGGGCACCCGCGAATGAGCAGTAGGTCAGGACCGCCAGGCCGAGTGCAGTATCGCGTCCACCGCGGCCAGCCGCGCCGAACGCACCACGGTGCTCAACGGCCGCAACACGTCACTGGCCAACTGAACCTCCGAGGAACTCTGCAGCCCGATCGGGATCAATCCCGAACTCACGGTGATGATGGCGTCCACGTGGGCGGCGTTCTCCAGCACCCGGACCGCCCGCGCCGGCGCGTGGTCGGGGATGCGGTGCAACCGGGTGGAGTCGAGCACCTGCTCGACGAGACTGCGGGGGTCGTCGATCTCACCGGCGGACGCGCCCGCACGCAGTGCGCCGAGAGCGTCCGCAGCCGAGCGCACCGCGTCGCGCAACTCGTACTCCGCCTCGCCCAGGTCGAAGTGCCCGGCCGGCGGCGCCGACGAGAACGAGTACACCGTCCACGACAATCCCATCAGCTCGGCCTCGAACTCGAACTCGTCCTCGGCGTCCACCGAATCCGGGAAGCTGTCCCGGTATTCGAAGTCGGGCACCAGCCCGATCGAGCCGGCCGGGCCGTTGACGATCACCGCCTCCCCGGCGGCGATCGCGTCGCGGCCGAACTGCGTGCCCGGCGGCAGCCCCCGGACGTCACCGGGAACCGGCAGCGCGAGCGTGATCGACGGGTGCGGCGTGCCCGGCCCGGCAGCGGTCCGTACCGTCTGCAGCAGCGAGACCGAGGCCGCGTCATCCAGGTCCGGCCACGACAGCCCGGTGCGCTCCGCGGCAACCGAATCGTAGGCGGTCACGGAATGCCTTGGCGTCCATTGAGATAACGCGTCAAGCACGTCGTCGGGCGCGGCGGCGCCTGCCAGCCAGGCGTTGGCCCACATCGATAGCGAAACACTCGGGCACCACATGATGGCTGCAGTGTAGTTGTTACCGACTCATCCAGTCGGCTGCGCGATAGGCTGGCGTCATGCCCGTCTCGCTGATCTGGCTGATCGCAGCGCTGGCGCTGGCCGGCGCCGAGGCGCTCACCGGCGATCTGTTCCTGCTCATGCTCAGCGGGGGCGCGTTGGCCGCGGCCGGTTCCAGCTTTCTGCTCGATTGGCCGATCTGGGCTGACGGCATCGTGTTCCTGCTGGTATCGGTTCTGCTGCTGGTCGGCGTGCGCCCGGCGCTGCGCCGCCGGCTCATGTCGGGACGGGGACTTCCCGAGCCGGCGAAGGCGCTGGAGGGCAAGAGCGCGTTGGTCCTCGATCGCGTCGCGATCCATGAAGGCCAGGTGAAGCTCGACGGCGAGGTCTGGACGGCGAGGCCGTACAACGAGAACGATGTCTTCGAACCTGGCGATCACGTGACCGTCGTCCACATCGACGGAGCCACCGCGGTCGTCGCCAAGATCGGATGAGGTTAGGCCCCGGAAGGAGTCGATCGTGGAAGGTGCCGTCGCAGGGTTGATCCTGCTGGCCGTGCTGGTGGTGTTCGCCGTGATCGTGGTGGCGAAGTCCGTCGCGCTGATCCCGCAGGCTGAGGCCGCGGTCATCGAGCGGCTCGGCCGCTACAGCAAGACGGTGTCCGGCCAGCTGACCTTGCTCTTGCCGTTCATCGACCGGATCCGCGCCCGCGTGGACCTGCGTGAGCGGGTGGTGTCCTTCCCGCCTCAGCCGGTGATCACCGAGGACAACCTGACGGTGAACATCGACACCGTGGTGTATTTCCAGGTCACCAATCCGCAGGCCGCGGTCTACCAGATCAGCAACTACATCGTCGGCGTCGAGCAGCTCACCACCACGACACTGCGCAACGTGGTGGGTGGCATGACGTTGGAGCAGACGCTCACCTCGCGCGACCAGATCAACGGCCAGCTGCGCGGCGTGCTCGATGAGGCCACCGGCAGGTGGGGCCTGCGGGTGGCCCGTGTCGAATTGCGCAGCATCGACCCGCCGCCGTCGATCCAGGACTCGATGGAAAAGCAGATGCGCGCCGACCGCGAGAAGCGCGCCATGATCCTGACCGCCGAGGGCAGCCGTGAGGCTGCGATCAAACAGGCCGAGGGGCAGAAGCAGGCGCAGATCCTGGCCGCCGAGGGCGCCAAGCAGGCCGCGATCCTGGCCGCCGAGGCCGACCGGCAGTCGCGGATGCTGCGCGCCCAGGGTGAACGCGCAGCGGCCTACCTGCAGGCGCAAGGCCAGGCCAAGGCCATCGAGAAGACTTTCGCGGCGATCAAGGCCGGCAGGCCCACCCCGGAGATGCTGGCCTACCAATACCTGCAGACGCTGCCTCAGATGGCCAAGGGCGAGGCCAACAAGGTGTGGCTGGTGCCCAGCGATTTCGGTTCCGCGCTACAGGGATTCACCAAGCTGCTCGGCGCGCCGGGGGAGGACGGCGTGTTCCGGTACACGCCGTCGCCGGTCGACGAGACGTCGGCCCGGCCCGATGACGACTCCGATGAGGTCGCCGACTGGTTCTCCACCGAGACCGATCCCGCGATCGCCCAGGCGGTGGCCAAGGCCGAAGCCGAGGCGCGTGCCCCCGTCGCCGGAACCCTCGATGCGCCGCGGCAATATCCGCCGCTGTCGCAGCAGGCTCAACCCCCGGCGACCGACTACGCCCAGCAGCCCCCGGTACCGCGGCACGGGGCCCCCGACCAATGAGCGTGCTGACATCGAAACGGACCTACGCCGTGC
The DNA here is from genome assembly GCF_000612725.1 of Mycolicibacterium austroafricanum. Classification (GTDB taxonomy): domain Bacteria; phylum Actinomycetota; class Actinomycetes; order Mycobacteriales; family Mycobacteriaceae; genus Mycobacterium; species Mycobacterium austroafricanum. The sequence continues at coordinate 634,327 of NZ_HG964454.1, read as the reverse complement.
TGGCGGCGGTCCAGGCCGCCGACGCCGCGGCCTGTGTCGGACCGATCCCGCCGATCAAGAAGACGTTCGATGACGTCGGGCTGGCCGAGGAGCTACGGCCGCTCATCCCTGTCGTCAAGGCGGCCAGCGCCGTCGGACTGCTCTCGGTGTTTCGCCGGCCCGCACTGGCCCGGTTCACCACGTTCATGCTGACGGTCTACTTCGTGCTCGCGGTGGGCTCCCACGTCAGGGCCAGGGACTGGAGTCCCAGCCTGGTCGCGGCGTCGTCGTTCCTCGCGCTGTTCGGTGCGATGACGGTGCGCGGACCCGACGTCACACCGTCGTGACGGGCGTCTGACTGCGTCGGTGCGTTCTGATCTCGTAGATCAGTCCCGCCACCCCGACCGCCGCAGTGCACAGGGACACCAGCACAAGCAGCGGGCTGACCCGACCGGTCAGCGCATCCCCGAGGATCACGATGGCGGACGTGCCCGGGAGCACGCCGACCACGGTGGCCAGCGTGTACGGCATCAGGCGCACCGACGAAGCGCCCGCCGCATAGTTCAGCACCGAGAACGGCACCGCCGGGATCATCCGAGTGGCGAGCACCACCGGCCAGCCGCGCTCACGCAGGCGCTTGTCGACGGCGTCGACGCGGGGATGGACGACCAGCCGGCTCACCTGCCACCCCGCCACGCGGACCAGCAGCAGCGCGACGACCGCGCTGACGGTGCTCGCGGCCACCGCGATCGGGATGCCGAGCACCGGACCGAACAGCAGACCCGCAGCCAACGTGAATGCGGTGCGCGGGAACGGGAACACCGTCACCACGACGTGGGCGGCGAAGAAGGCCAACGGGAACCATGAACCCACCGAGGTGGCCCAGTCCCGAAGTTGCAGAGCGGTCGGCAACGGCACCAGCAGCGCAACTGCGACGAGAATCACAATGGCCGTCAGAGTGGCGGCGAGCCTGCCCCGGGGAGCCGTCTTCAGCGTGGCGACGACCGCGGCGCCCACGGTACGAAGCGCGCTGACTACGGATTTCACGATTACCAAGGGTACGGGGCCGTGGCGAACGGGCTGGATCGTCACGCCGTTGAGTCGGCCACCAGCGCTCAATGGTGTGACGGCCATCATTTAGCCTGATGGCTGTGCCGAAACCCAGCGCCGGCTCTGCCGGAGGAGTAATCGACTCCGATCTGGACCGATGGCGCTCCGCTGTGGCGGGCGTTCTGGCGAAGTCCTTGAAGCGCGATCCCGCCGACCTGCCCTCCGAGCCCGAGCGACTGCTCGATTCGGCGACCTACGACGGTTTCCCGATCAGGCCGCTCTACACCGGCGCCGACGAGCTTGCCGAGCCGGCGCTGCCCGGCCGGTGGCCGTTCGTGCGCGGCGGTGATGCGCTGCGGGACGTGAAGTCCGGCTGGAAGGTCGCCGAGGCGTTCCCCGCCGAGGCGGGATCTGTCGCCGAGGCCAACGGCGCGATCCTCGTGGGCCTGACCGAGGGCGTCAGCGCGCTGGTGCTGCGCGTCGGCGACGAGGCGGGGGCGGTCGCACCCGGTGATCTCGGGCGCCTGCTCGACGGGGTCTACCTGGACCTCGTGCCGGTGGTCGTGGACACCGCCGGGGACGGCTCGGCCCACCGCGCGGCCGCCGACGCGCTGCTGGCGATGCTGACCGGTCTCGACGGCGATCAGCGCTCACGGCTGTCGATCGACCTCGGCGCCGATCCGCTCACCGCTGCGATGGCGGGCCGTCCGGCGCCCGAGTTCGCCGACGTGGTCGCGACTGCCGAAGACGCCGTCGCGTACGACGGCCACGTGCGGACGATCACGGTGGACGGCCCGACATTCCACAATCTGGGCGCGAGCGCGTCCTGGGAGCTCGGCGCCGCCGTCGCCGCCGGCGTCGCCTACCTGCGACTGCTCACCGATGCGGGGCTGTCGACGGCCGACACGCTCAGACAGATCAGCTTCCGCTTCGCTGCCGACGATGACCAGTTCATGACGATCGCCAAACTTCGTGCTGCGCGCCGGCTCTGGGCCCGGGTGGCCGAGGTGGTCGGTGAACCGGCGGCCGGGGCGGCCACGCTGCACGCGACGACCTCGCTGCCGATGATGACGGCGCGCGACCCCTGGGTGAACATGCTTCGGACCACCGTCGCGGCGTTCGCGGCAGGTGTCGGAGGAGCCGACACCCTCCTGGTGCATCCGTTCGACGTCGCGATCGACGGCGGATTCCCCGGTACCGCACGCAGTTTCGCGCGGCGCATTGCCCGCAACACCCAGTTGCTGCTGCTCGAGGAATCCCATCTCGGTCGGGTGCTCGACCCGTCGGGCGGGTCCTGGTTCATCGAGGACCTCACCGGTCAACTCGCCGGGCAGGCGTGGCAGAAGTTCCAGGAGATCGAGGCCCACGGCGGATTCGTCGCCGCGCGTGAGCACATCAGCGCCGGGATCGCCGAGGTCGCAGCCCGGCGCGCCGACGACGTCGCGCACCGGCGCACGTCTGTCACGGGTGTCAACGAGTTCCCGAACCTCGGGGAAGTGCCGCTGCCGCAGGGTGATCCGCTGCCCCAGGTGCGGCGGTACGCGGCGGCTTTCGAAGCGTTGCGCAACCGTTCGGACGTCTATCTGGAGAAGACAGGGGCCCGGCCCAAGACGTTGCTGTTGCCGCTCGGCCCGCTCGCCGAGCACAACATCCGGACCACCTTCACTGCGAACCTGCTCGCCTCGGGCGGGATCGAGGCTGTCAACCCGGGTCCCCTGGACGTCGCCGGTGTGGCCGCCGCGGTCGCCGAGTCCGGTGCCACTGAGATCGCCGTGATCTGCGGGACCGACGCCCGGTACGCCGACGAGGTTTCGGGTGTTGTCGAGGCCGCGCGGGCGGCCGGGGTGCGTCACATCCTGTTGGCGGGGCCGGAGAAGGCCGTCGCAGAAGCTGATTCGAAACCGGACGGATACCTCACCGCGAAGATCGACGCGGTGAGCGCGCTGTCGGACCTGCTGACCCGATTGGGGGCATGACATGACCGCCATTGAACCGGTGAAGATCGACAGCTTCGCCGACGTCCCGCTGCACGGCGACACAGCGGCGGCGGCGCCGACCTCCTCCGATGTCACCGCGCAGGTGTCCGCGGCTGCGGCCGCTCACGGTTACACGACCGACCAGCTCGACTGGGCCACGCCCGAGGGCATCGACGTCAAGCCGGTCTACATCGGCGCCGACCGCGACGCGATCGTCGCGGCGGGGTACCCGCTGGACAGCCTGCCCGGCGAACCGCCGTTCGTGCGCGGCCCCTATCCGACGATGTACGTCAACCAGCCGTGGACCATCCGGCAGTACGCCGGTTTCTCGACGGCCGCAGAGTCCAATGCGTTCTACCGGCGCAACCTGGCCGCGGGGCAGAAGGGTCTGTCGGTGGCGTTCGACCTGGCCACCCACCGAGGCTATGACTCCGACCACCCGAGGGTGGCCGGCGACGTCGGCATGGCCGGCGTGGCGATCGACTCCATCCTGGACATGCGCCAGCTCTTCGACGGCATCGACCTTTCGTCGGTGTCGGTGTCGATGACGATGAACGGCGCGGTGCTGCCGATCCTCGCGCTGTACGTGGTGGCCGCCGAGGAACAGGGCGTGCCGCCGGAGAAGCTCGCCGGGACCATTCAGAACGACATCCTCAAAGAGTTCATGGTCCGCAACACCTACATCTATCCGCCGAAGCCGTCGATGCGGATCATCTCCGACATCTTCGGCTACACCAGCGCGAAGATGCCGAAGTTCAACAGCATCTCGATCTCCGGCTACCACATCCAGGAGGCCGGGGCCACCGCCGATCTGGAGTTGGGCTACACGCTGGCCGACGGGGTCGAGTACATCAAGGCGGGCCTGGATGCCGGCCTGGACATCGACAAGTTCGCGCCGCGGCTGTCGTTCTTCTGGGGCATCGGGATGAACTTCTTCATGGAGGTCGCCAAACTGCGCGCGGGCCGGCTGCTGTGGAGCGAGTTGGTGTCACAGTTCGAACCGAAGAGCGCGAAATCGCTTTCGCTGCGCACCCATTCGCAGACCTCCGGCTGGTCGCTGACCGCCCAGGACGCATTCAACAACGTGGCGCGCACCTGCGTGGAGGCGATGGCCGCCACCCAGGGGCACACCCAGTCGCTGCACACCAACGCCCTCGACGAGGCGCTGGCGCTGCCCACCGATTTCTCGGCGCGCATCGCCCGCAACACCCAGCTGCTGCTGCAGCAGGAGTCGGGAACGACGCGGCCGATCGATCCGTGGGCCGGTTCGTACTACGTGGAGTCGCTGACCTATCAGCTCGCCGAGAAGGCGCGGGCGCACATCGCCGAGATCGCCGAATACGGCGGCATGGCGCAGGCCATCGACGCAGGCATCCCGAAGCTGCGCATCGAGGAGGCGGCCGCACGCACGCAGGCGCGGATCGACTCCGGTCAGCAGACCGTGATCGGCGTGAACCGCTACCAGGTCGACGAGGACCACGAGATCGAGGTGCTCAAGGTCGAGAACAGCCGGGTGCGCGCCGAGCAGATCGCCAAGCTGGAGCGGCTGCGTAGTGAGCGGGATGACGCGGCGACCCAGGCGGCGCTGGCCGAGTTGACCCGTGCGGCAGCGGCTTCCGGTGCGGCAGGGGAGGACGGGCTGGGCAACAACCTGCTGGCCCTTGCGATCGACGCGGCCCGCGCCAAGGCCACCGTCGGTGAGATCTCCGATGCGCTGGAGAAGGTCTACGGCAGGCACCAGGCCGAGATCCGCACCATCGCAGGGGTGTACCGAGACGAGGTGGGCATGGCCGGCAATGTCAGCAGCGCGACCGAACTCGTCGAGAAGTTCGCCGAGGCCGACGGTCGCCGACCACGGATCCTGGTCGCGAAAATGGGTCAGGACGGGCACGACCGGGGGCAGAAGGTCATCGCGACCGCGTTCGCCGACATCGGCTTCGATGTCGACGTCGGCTCCCTGTTCTCGACGCCGGAGGAGGTCGCGCGGCAGGCCGCCGACAACGACGTACACGTCGTCGGGGTGTCCTCGCTGGCGGCCGGTCACCTGACGCTGGTGCCCGCGCTGCGCGACGCGCTGGCCGAGGTGGGCAGGCCCGACATCATGATCGTGGTCGGCGGGGTGATTCCGCCCGGCGATTTCGACGAGTTGTACGCGGCAGGGGCGACCGCGATCTTCCCGCCGGGAACGGTCATCGCCGACGCCGCGATCGGGCTGCTGAACAAGCTGGCCGAACGACTCGGTTACACGTTGAGCTAGATGAGCCAGCCGGTCCAGGAACTCGCGACCGCTCTCCGCAGTGGTGACCGCTCGGCGCTGGCGAGGGCGATCACACTGGTCGAGTCGACTCGTCCCGACCATCGGCAGAAGGCCCAGGAACTGCTGCTGGAACTCACGCCGGAAGCCGGCAGCGCCGTCCACGTGGGCATCACCGGGGTACCCGGTGTGGGCAAGTCGACGACCATCGAGGCGCTCGGGATGCACCTGATCGAGCGGGGACATCGGGTGGCGGTGCTGGCGGTCGATCCGTCGTCGACGCGCACCGGGGGTTCGATCCTGGGCGACAAGACGCGCATGGCCAAACTGGCCGTGCATCCCGACGCCTACATCCGACCGTCGCCGACCTCGGGCACCCTGGGCGGCGTGGCCAAGGCGACGCGGGAGACGATCGTGTTGCTGGAGGCCGCCGGCTACGACGTGGTCCTGGTGGAGACCGTCGGCGTCGGGCAGTCCGAGGTGACGGTTGCCAACATGGTCGACACCTTCGTGTTTCTGACCCTGGCCCGCACCGGCGATCAACTTCAGGGCATCAAGAAGGGCGTCCTCGAGTTGGCCGACATCGTGGTGGTCAACAAGGCCGACGGTGAGCACGCGGTCGAGGCCAAGGCCGCCGCCAGGGAGCTCGCCGGCGCCATCAGGTTGATCTACCCACGTGAAACCCTCTGGCGTCCACCAGTTTTGACGATGAGCGCGCTGACCGGCGATGGTCTCGCCGAACTCTGGGAGACCGTCCTCAAGCACCGTGAGGTACTCACCGAGGCCGGTGAGTTCGACGCCCGGCGGCGCACTCAGCAGGTGGAGTGGACCTGGTCGATGGTGCGTGACACGGTGCTCGACCGCGTGCTGTCGCACCCAGGCGTTCGTGCGATCCGCGCCGATGTGGAGCGTCGGGTCCGCGACGGACTGTTGACGCCGGCGCTTGCTGCGCAGCAGATTCTCGACGCGGCCGAGCACCCGCCGGAGGGCCTCCGCTAACGAATTGGTAACTCCGCGATAGTTTGCCGCGGGACCGGCTAAATTCAATGTGTGACGGGCGTCAACAACCCGGAGCGCGATGTGGCGCTCTCACACGGGCACGGTGCAGCGCTGCCCCGTGGCGTACAGGGCGCTGCCGATCCGAATTTCACCCTCGCGGTGCGGGCCTTCGCGCAGATGTTCCCGTCGCGTCGACTCGGCGGTGGAGCCCTTGCGGTGTACCTCGACGGTGAGCCCGTCGTCGATGTCTGGACCGGCTGGGCCGACCGCAGAGGTACCCGGCGGTGGACCGCCGACACCGGTCCCATGGTGTTCTCCGCGACCAAGGGGGTCACCGCGACGGTCATCCACCGGTTGCACGACCGCGGGCTGGTCGATTACGACGCCCCGGTGGCGGAATACTGGCGCGAATTCGGCGCCAACGGCAAGTCGGCGATCACCGTCCGGGACGCCTTGCGGCACCGGGCGGGGTTGTCTCAGCTCAACGGCGCCGGCAAGGCCGACCTGCTCGACCATGCGGTGATGGAGCAGAGGCTGGCCGCGGCGCCGAGGAGCTGGTTGTACGGCAAGCCCGCCTACCACGCGCTGACCTTCGGCTGGCTGCTGTCCGGCCTCGCCCGCTCGATAACCGGCAAGGGTATGCGCGAACTGATCCGCACCGAGGTGGCCGCGCCGCTGAACACCGATGGGCTGCATCTCGGCCGGCCGCCGGTGCAGGCACCGACGGAGGCCGCGCAGATCATCGGCCCGCAGACCCGGCTGCAGAACCCGGTATTCAACCTGGTGGCGCCCCGGATCGCCGCACTCCCGTTTTCGGCGGGCTTCGGTGCGATCTACCTGCCCGGTGTGAAGGCCCTCGTACAGGGCGACACCCCGCTGCTCGACGGTGAGATCCCGGCGGCAAACGGCGTGGCGACCGCCCGGGCGCTGGCCCGCATGTACGGAGCGATCGCCAACGGTGGGCGCATCGACGGAACCCAGTACCTGTCCGGGGAGACGGCGGCAGCCTTGATCGGAAGGCCCAGCCTGCGGCCGGACCACAGCATGGTCATGCCGCTGTCGTTCCATCTCGGCTATCACGGTCTGCCGTTCCCCGGGGTGCTTCCCGGTTTCGGTCACGTGGGCCTCGGCGGCTCTCTGGGCTGGGCGGACCCGCGGAGCGGCCTGTCCTTCGGATATGTGCACAACCGGTTGCTCACCCCGCTCGTCCTCAGCGATCAGGCCGGTTTCGTCGCCACCGCGGCATTGATCCGACGCGGCGCCGCAGCGGCCCGCAGGAACGGTTATCGCCCGGTGCGCGAGTACGGGGCGCCCTTCACCGATCTCACCGCGACGGCGGTCTGACGGAACTCCCCGACCACACGGCTATGTGTTCGCGCGGGTGAACCACCGCGTCTTGTTCCGCCACGAGTGCGCCGAGGTCAGCGCGAACCCGGCCCCGCAGGCGCAGGCGAACACCCACACCAGGGTGGTGCCCTGGACGGTCTGTAGCTGCGGGGTCAGCGCGGTCGTGATCCGCACCACGCATGCGCCGATGCCCATCGCGGACGCGAAGAGGTAGACGTTGGCGACCTGGCGCGACCGTGGGTCGGTGCGCAGGATCAGCAGCGCCCGGATGCAGTAGAGAAGCAGGTAGATCAGCATGCCGCAGAGCATCAGCCAGTACAGGTTGAGCCAGAAGTCGGTGGGCACGTCGAAGAAATCAGGACGGTAGATCGACGCACCGTTGCCGAGCCAGAAGGCGGCCAGCAGTAGTGGGATGCACAGCGTCGCGGGTCGCTCGATGTGCTGACGGAACCGTTGCTGCAACGCGTGGTCCTGTTCGAGTCGGCCCAGGGTGTTGTAGACCACGGCCGAGGCGGCCACGATGTAGCAATCGTGGCCGAGATAGTCCTCGAGGTTCCACTTGCCGGTCAGCGAATAAAGCAGAGGCCCCAGCGTCTCGGAAGCCAGCGGCGACATCAGCAACACGGCGGCGCCGTGGAGTGCGATGTTCAGTGTCGCGGCGACTTCCCACCGGCACGACCACGTGACGCGGCGAATCCACAAGCTCCACCCGATACACATCAGAGTGATCGCGATGATTGATGCCAGTGCCATGGTGAATCGCTTTCGAGCAGAACGTGGTCAGCAAATTGTATGTGCAGATGGTCTAAAGGGGCGGAGCGTCCATCCGTGGTGTCAGATCAGAGAGTCGGGTCCGACGGGCAGTGTGAGCATTTGTAGTGGTCTCGCGCATTGTCGACACGGCTGACGGGGCCGGACTGCTGGTCTCGATGTAGTGCCACACCTCCTGCCTGCTCATCAGTCCGAACTGAATCTGCAGGTCGGGATAGCTAAGCGTGAAGCGGTCGGCGACCAGCCTGAGTTCCTCCGCCGACGGGTAATCGTCCTCTTTGATTCGCCGGTAGTAGGTGCTGCTGGAAATGCCGAGCGCGTCAATGATGTCCTTGGCGTCGATCTCCCCGTCGAGGAGGTAGTCGAGCAGCGCCTTGAGCTGTCTGCCGTTCTCGTCGGTGCGTGGCATTTGACCACCTTAAACCGCGATCTCACCTTTGGGCAGACTCTCCCGGCAAATAACTCACACGCCCTTAATTGACATAGCCGTCATAGTTTTGGGAACGCTCTCCCAATTATGGGACATTCGCTGTACGGTGAGCTGCATGGTCGCCCCATACATCTCGGACGAGGTCAAGCTGCGGCCCGTCCCTTCCGTGCCGGAAATCCTGGATGTGTTCGACCGCCCCGCGGCCGACGCACTGCCCGCCCGGTCGCACAAATTCGGCACCAGGTCATCGAGCGAATTAACCGAAGAACTCGATGGCGCCGCGGAATGGCTGGGAGTGGGGGTCGAGGAGATCCTTCTCGCCGCACTCGGCCGCACTTTCGGCAGGACCCGGGGTGAGGGCGCCGTCGACGTCGACGTCACCGGAGGTCACCGCTGGGCGAGCCGGCCGGTGTCGATGATCTGCGCGGCCGGCCAGCCGATGGGGCCCACCGAGATGCTGCAGGGCGCGCACAGCGTGCTGGCCGGTGCACCGTTTCGGGCGGGGGCGCAGTCCGAGGTGCTGTTGAACGTCGCCAACGGGGTGGTCGACCGTCCCTGCACCCGCCCCCTGGAGCTGCGGGTGCAGCGTGTCGACGGACTGCTCCAGATCGACTGGTGGTACGACGAGTCCCGCCTTGATGCGTATTCGGTCGAAGAGATGGCCGAGCAGTTCCCGCTGGCCGTCATCGAGATCACCTCGGACGCGGCGGCACCCCTGTAAAGGCGCCCGCTAAACTGGACTGATCGGCGTCGATCCGGCCATCACCGGGGAGCCTTCGGAAGAACAGCGTGGGTTGCGGCGTGCGTCGGCATCCATGCCCAGTAGAACCGAACGGGTGGGCCCGTCATCGTCCTGACAAGAGCGGCGCACCCCTGTGGTGCGCAAGCGGGGTGGTACCGCGGCGCTCGCGCACCGGCGCGACGTTCGTCCCCGTGCCTGACTGAACCTGGCACGAGGAGCACGACGTCCGTGACCGCATATCCGAAATTCACCGCCGGCGCACCGAAGTTTCCGGCGCTGGAAGCCGATGTGCTCAGCTACTGGGACACCGACGACACCTTCCGCGCCAGCATCGCGCGCCGCGACGGTGCGCCCGAGTACGTCTTCTACGACGGGCCGCCGTTCGCCAACGGCTTGCCGCACTACGGTCACCTGCTCACCGGCTACGTGAAGGACATCGTGCCGCGCTACCGAACGATGCGCGGCTACAAGGTGGAGCGCCGGTTCGGGTGGGACACCCACGGTCTGCCCGCCGAACTCGAGGTGCAGCGCCAGCTCGGCATCACCGACAAGGCCCAGATCGAAGAGATGGGCATCGAGAAGTTCAACGACGCCTGCCGGGCATCGGTGCTCAAGTACACCAACGAGTGGCGCGAGTACGTCACCCGCCAGGCCAGGTGGGTCGACTTCGACAACGACTACAAGACGCTCGACATCGGTTTCATGGAGTCGGTGATCTGGGTGTTCAAGCAGCTGTGGGACAAGGGGCTGGCCTACGAGGGCAACCGCGTGCTGCCCTACTGCTGGAACGACGAGACCCCGCTGTCCAGCCACGAACTCCGGATGGACGATGACGTCTACCAGAACCGGCAGGACCCTGCGCTCACGGTGGGGTTCCGCGTAGAAGGGGAGTCGGGGGGCCCGCTCGTCGGCGCCTATCTGCTGATCTGGACCACGACGCCCTGGACGTTGCCGTCCAACCAGGCCGTTGCCGTCAACCCCGAGGTCACCTACGTCGTGGTGGAGGCCGACGGCCGGCGCTATGTGCTCGCCGAGGCGCGGCTGGGAGCCTATGCCCGCGAGCTCGGTGAGGAGCCCACGGTCGTCGCCACCTACACCGGACGCGAGTTGCTCGACCTGCACTACGCGCCGCCGTTCCCGTATTTCACGGACTCGCCCAACGCTTTTCGAGTGCTGCCCGGTGAGTTCGTCAGCACCGAGGACGGTACCGGACTGGTCCACATGTCGCCCGCCTACGGCGAGGACGACATGGCAACCGCGCAGGCGGGCGGCATCGAGGCCGTCACGCCGGTGGATGCGAAGGGGCGCTTCGACGCGACCGTGCCCGATTACGCCGGTCAGCACGTGTTCGACGCCAACCCGCAGATCATCCGTGACCTCAAGAATCAGAGCGGGCCCGCGCAGGCGAACGGTGCGGTGCTGCTGCGCCACGACACCTACGAGCACTCCTACCCGCACTGCTGGCGGTGCCGGAACCCGCTGATCTACCGGGCCGTGTCATCGTGGTTCATCAAGGTGACCCAGTTCCGGGACCGGATGGTCGAGCTCAACCAGGAGATCACCTGGTATCCCGAACACGTCAAGGACGGGCAGTTCGGCAAGTGGCTCCAGGGCGCGCGGGACTGGTCGATCTCGCGAAACCGCTACTGGGGCACGCCGATCCCGGTGTGGAAGTCCGACGATCCGGCATACCCGCGCATCGATGTCTACGGCAGCCTCGACGAACTCGAACGTGACTTCGGGGTCCGGCCGGACAACCTGCACCGGCCGTTCATCGACGAGCTGACCCGGCCCAACCCCGACGACCCCACCGGCAGGTCGACGATGCGCCGCATCGAGGACGTCCTCGACGTGTGGTTCGACTCCGGCTCGATGCCGTACGGGCAGGTGCACTACCCGTTCGAGAACTCGGACTGGTTCGACTCGCACTTCCCGGGCGATTTCATCGTCGAGTACATCGGCCAGACCCGAGGCTGGTTCTACACCCTGCACATCCTGGCGACCGCATTGTTCGACCGCCCGGCGTTCCGCACGTGTGTCTCACACGGCATCGTGCTGGGCAACGACGGGCAGAAGATGAGCAAGTCGCTGCGCAACTACCCGGACGTGTCCGAGGTGTTCGACCGCGACGGATCCGACGCCATGCGGTGGTTCCTGATGGCCTCGCCGATCCTGCGCGGCGGCAACCTGATCGTCACCGAGCAGGGCATCCGTGAGGGCGTGCGGCAGGTGCTGCTCCCGCTGTGGAACGCCTACACCTTCCTGGCGCTGTACGCCCCGTCGAAGGGCACCTGGCGCACCGACTCGGAGCATGTGCTGGACCGCTACATCCTGGCCAAGCTCGCGGTGCTGCGTGACGACCTGACGGCTTCGCTGGACGTGTGCGACATCTCGCAGGCGTGCGACCAGCTGCGCCAGTTCACCGAAGCGTTGACGAACTGGTATGTGCGGCGGTCGCGTTCGCGGTTCTGGGAAGAGGACGCCGACGCGATCGACACACTGCACACAGTGCTTGAGGTGACCAGCCGGCTGGCCGCCCCGCTGCTGCCGCTGATCACCGAGGTGATCTGGCGCGGCGTCACGGGGGAGCGGTCGGTGCATCTGACCGACTGGCCGGAAGCCGGTGCGGTGCCGGCCGATCCGCAGCTGGTCGCCGACATGGACCTGGTGCGCGAGGTTGCGTCCGCGGGATCGTCGCTGCGTAAGGCCAAAAAGCTGCGGGTGCGTCTGCCTCTGTTGAAATTGACTGTGGCAGTTGAGGATCCAACGAGGCTGGAACCATACCGGGAACTCATCGCCGACGAGCTCAACGTGAAGTCCGTCGAGCTCACCGACGACATCGCCGCGCACGGGCGGTTCGAGTTGACGGTCAACGCCCGCGTCGCCGGGCCGCGGATCGGCAAGGACGTGCAGGCCGCGATCAAGGCGGTCAAGGCGGGGGAGGCCGTCGTCAATGCGGACGGCACACTCACCGCCGGCCCGGCCGTGTTGCAGCCCGAGGAGTACAGCTCGCGGCTGGTGGCCGCCGATCCCGAATGGACGGCGGCGCTTCCCGACGGGGCCGGGCTGGTGGTGCTCGACGGCACCGTCACGCCCGAGCTGGAGGCCGAGGGCTGGGCCCGCGACATGATTCGCGAGATCCAGGAGTTCCGTCGACAGTGTGAGCTCGACATCAGCGACCGGATTCTCCTTGAGTTGGGTGTATCCGAGCTTCCTGAGGGTTGGCAGGAAGGTCTGAAGGACTTGATTGCCAATGAGGTACTCGCGCTTGAATTGACGATCAACCCTGAACTGAACCTCAAGCTCAAGGTCGAGCCGGATGACGGGCTCGACGCACAAAGTGGAGTAGTGCAGGCGACCGACGACCCGAACGTCTTTGTCGGAAGAGTGGGACGTGGCTACCCGGTGCGTCTAGAACGTGTTGTGGCGCCGAGCGTGCACTGAGGGTCGTGCTTCCGTGGTAGGCACAACCGTGGGAGCACTCTCGCGGTGTGGGTTGGCCCGGCTCACCCCGCGGTGACGCGGGCGCTGCGCCCGACGGCCACGACGACATCGCCGGGGTGCAGCTGCCTCCCCCTCCGAAGCTCGACCTCCCCGTTGACGGTGACCAAACCGTCGGCGATCACCGATTTGGCGTCGGCGCCGGTATCGATCAGATTCGCGAGCTTGAGGAACTGACCTAGGCGGATCGACTCGTCGCGGATCGGGACATCAGACACACCGGCAACGCTAGCGCCTAGCATTTCGGGATGTGGCGACGCGATGGGTCCTGCACCTGGACATGGATGCGTTCTTCGCATCCGTGGAGCAGCTGACCCGTCCGACGCTGCGCGGGCGGCCGGTTCTGGTGGGCGGCGTCGGCGGACGCGGTGTGGTGGCCGGCGCCAGCTACGAGTCGCGGGTCTTCGGTGCCCGGTCGGCAATGCCGATGCTGCAGGCGAAACGGCTGGTCGGCGCCGCAGCGGTGGTGCTGCCGCCACGCGGAGTCGTGTACGGCACCGCAAGTCGACGGGTGTTCGAGACGGTGCGCACGCTGGTGCCGGTGCTCGAGCAGTTGTCGTTCGACGAGGCGTTCGGCGAGCCGACGGATCTGGCGGGTGCCGCCGAACCGGAGGTCGAGGCGTTCTGCGCCGAGTTGCGGTCCAGGGTGCTTGCCGTGACGGGCCTGGTCGCATCGGTGGGAGCCGGGTCGGGGAAGCAGGTCGCCAAGATCGCGTCTGGGTTGGCCAAGCCCGACGGTATCCGGGTGATCGACCGCGACGAGGAGGCGACCCTGCTGGCCGGGCTTCCGGTGCGGAGGCTCTGGGGCATCGGCCCGGTCGCCGAGGACAGGCTGCACCGGCTCGGTATCGAGACCATCGGGGCGCTGGCCGCACTGTCGGAGGCGGAGGTCGCCAACATCCTCGGCGCCACCGTCGGCCCGGCGCTGCACCGGCTCGCCCGCGGCGTCGACGACCGGCCGGTCGCCGAGAACGCGCCGGCCAAACAGATCAGCGCCGAATCCACGTTCGCGCAGGACCTGACCACGATCGCCCAGCTTCGCGAGGCGATCGGGCCGATCGGCGACCACGCCCACAAACGGCTCACCAAGGACGGCAGGGGAGCGCGCACCGTGACCGTCAAACTCAAACGGTCCGACATGAGCACGCTGACCCGCTCGGCGACGCTGCCGTACGCCACCACCGAGGCGACGACGCTCATCGGCACCGCACGCAGGCTGCTGCTGGATCCGGTCGAGATCGGACCCGTTCGCCTTGTCGGCGTGGGCTTTTCGGGGCTGTCCCAGGTGCAGCAGGAGCCACTGTTTCCGGATCTGGAGACTGTCGAGCAAACCTCCGACGACGCCGCGCCGGTCACGCTCGCCGACGTCGCCGCGACAGCGCCCGCCTGGCGGGTGGGCGACGACGTCGCACACACCGACCACGGACACGGGTGGGTGCAGGGTGCCGGCCACGGCGTCATGACCGTGCGCTTCGAGACCCGCGGCACCGGGCCGGGCCCCGCGCGCACCTTCCGCGCCGACGATCCCGCACTCACGCGGGCGAACCCGGTGGACAGCCTGGACTGGCCGGATTTCGTCGAGGAGATGGCGCGTCACCAGAACACGCCGTAGCCGTCAGGTCAGCCCCAGCGCGCGAACACCTGCCCCGGTGCCGCGCCGGCGGCCAGCGCCGCCATCAACAACACCCGCGCCTGCGGTGGCCGCAGCCGGGGGACCACGAACGCGCCGCCGTCGACCAGTTCGCGGCCGGGACCGTAACCGGCGCTGACCCGGCCGCCGGCCACCCGGGTCGACACCGCCACCGCGACGCCGTCGCGGCAATGCCTGCGTACCCCGGCGATCAGCGCGGCCCCGGCGTTGCCCGATCCGAGGCCCTCCAGCACGATGCCCCTTGCGCCCGCGGCGACGCAGGCATCCAGCGCTGCGGTGTCGGCGCCCGGATACGCGGCGACGATGTCGACCCGTGGGGCGTCCGCGGCGCGCAGCGCACCGAGATAGGGCCTGCGCCTGCCCCCGTCCACGACGCGTCCGGTGAAGCTCTGCAGGTCCGAGGTGGCCACCTTGTTCAGCCCCAGCGCCTCGAACACCGCGCCGGCGAAGCTCACGACGACGCCGAGGCCGCGGGATTCGGGGCGGGCGGCGACGGCAAGCGCGTCCCGCAGGTTGGCGGGCCCGTCGGCGTCGTCGGCGTCGGCGCTGCGCTGCGCGCCTGTCAACACCACCGGGACCTCACCGTCATAGGTGAGCTCCAGCCACAGCGCGGTCTCTTCCATGGTGTCGGTGCCGTGGGTGACGACGATGCCGCTCGCGCCGGAGGTGGCCGCGGCCAGGACCGCGGCCCCGATCCGGTCCCAGTCGGGAGGGGTGAGCATCGAGCTGTCCACCGCCAGTGCGTCGACGACCTCGACGTCGAGGCCCTCGGTCAGCTCCGTGCCCGAGCGGGCGGGTCGCTTCACCCCGTCGGTGCCTGTGCTCGTCGCGATGGTGCCGCCGGTGGCGATGACGACGAGGCGATCCATGGGTGGAATTGTCGCGCACCGGCTCTTTGCGATGATGTAGGCGTGACAGACGAATCGTCGAGCCCGGTCGAGCCCGTGACCGGTGAGGGCAAGGCCGCCGGTGACGAGCCGGCGCAGCCCTCCCCGCCGCGTCGGCTCCGCCTGTTGTTGACAGTCGCAGGGGTGGTGCTCGTCCTCGACATCGTCACCAAGGTGCTCGCGGTCAGGCTGCTGACGCCGGGGCAGCCGGTGTCGATCATCGGCGACACCGTGACCTGGACGCTGGTGCGCAACTCGGGTGCGGCGTTCTCGATGGCCACCGGCTATACGTGGGTGCTGACGTTGGTGGCCACCGGCGTCGTCCTCGGCATCATCTGGATGGGCCGCCGGTTGGTGTCGCCCTGGTGGGCGCTCGGCCTCGGGTTGATCCTCGGCGGTGCGATGGGCAACCTCGTGGACCGCTTCTTCCGTTCACCGGGCCCGCTGCGCGGGCACGTCGTCGACTTCCTGTCCATCGGCTGGTGGCCGGTGTTCAACGTGGCGGACCCGTCCGTGGTCGGCGGGGCGATCCTGTTGGTTGTGCTGTCGTTGTTCGGATTCGATTTCGATTCCGTCGGGAGGCGCCAGCCGGACGGCGGCGAGGATTCCGTCGGGAGGCGCCAGCCGGACGGCGGCGAGGATTCCGTCGGGAGGCGCCGGCCGGACGGCGGCGAAGATTCCGAGAACGGATGACGACACGGTCGATGCCCGTGCCGGAGGGCCTGGCGGGGATGCGGGTGGACGCCGGGCTTGCTCGGCTGCTCGGGCTCTCGCGCACCGCTGCCGCCGCCATCGCCGAGGAGGGTGGTGTCGAACTCGACGGGGCCAGGGCGGCCAAGTCGGACAAGCTGACTGCGGGTGCCTGGCTGGAGGTCCGCCTGCCCGAGGCGCCCGCCCCGGTGGAGAACACCCCGGTCGACATCGAGGGAATGGGGATCCTGTACTCCGACGAGGACATCGTCGCCGTCGACAAGCCGCCGGGTGTCGCGGCGCATGCCACCGTCGGCTGGCATGGTCCGACGGTGCTCGGTGGCCTGGCGGCGGCGGGCTTCCGGATCAGCACGTCGGGGATCCACGAGCGTCAGGGCATCGTGCACCGCCTCGACGTCGGCACCTCCGGAGTCATGGTGGTGGCACTGTCGGAGCGGGCGTACACCGCGCTCAAACGCGCCTTCAAGCAGCGCACCGTCGAGAAGCGCTACCACGCGCTCGTCCAGGGCCACCCGGATCCGTCCAGCGGCACCATCGACGCCCCGATCGGCCGCCATCGCGGCCATGACTGGAAGTTCGCGGTCGTCGAGGGCGGTCGGCACAGCGTCACGCACTACGACACGCTCGAGGCGCACCAGGCGGCGAGCCTGCTCGACATCGAGCTCGAAACCGGCCGCACCCACCAGATCCGGGTCCATTTCGCCGCCCTTCATCACCCGTGCTGCGGCGACCTCACCTACGGTGCGGATCCCACGCTGGCGAAAAAGCTTGGGCTGGAACGGCAATGGCTGCACGCCCGGTCGTTGGCGTTCGTCCACCCGGCCGACGGGCGGCGCATCGAGATCACCAGCCCGTACCCGGCCGATCTGCAGCACGCACTGGACGTTCTGCGTCAGCACGACCGGTGAGGTCGGGTCTGCTCTACGGGGCCGGTGCCTACGTGATGTGGGGGCTGTTTCCGGCTTTCTTCCCGCTGCTGAAACCGGCAGGGGCGGTCGAGATACTCGCGCACCGCGTCATCTGGAGCTTCGCGATGATGGTCGTCGTGGTCGCGGCGGTGCGCAGGCTCGGCGACATCAAGGCGATCGACCGGCGCACCTGGCTGCTTCTGGTCGCGGCGGCCGCACTGATCTCGGCCAACTGGCTGATCTTCGTGTATGCGGTGAACAACGGGCATGTGGTGGATGCCGCACTCGGCTACTTCATCAACCCGCTGGTGTCGATCGCGCTCGGGATGCTGGTCTTCCGGGAGAAGCTCAATCGGTGGCAGTTCACCGCCTTGGCGATCGCCGTGGCCGCGGTGGTGATCCTGACGGTGCAGTTGGGGCAGCCGCCTGTGGTGGGCCTGGGCCTGGCGCTGTCGTTCGGCCTGTACGGCGCGGTCAAGAAGGTGGTACGCACCGATCCGCGGGTCAGTGTCGGCATCGAGGCGGCGATCGCGACCCCGTTCGCGATCGGCTACCTGGTGGCCCTACAGGCGTCCGGTGGGGGCACACTCACCGGACACGGCGCCTCGCACATCGCGCTGCTGATCCTGTCGGGCGTGCTGACCGCGCTTCCGCTGCTGCTCTTCGCCGCGGCCGCGCAACGGCTGGCGATGGTCAGCTTGGGCCTGCTGTTCTACGTGAACCCGGCAATGCAGCTGTCGTGGGGAGTGCTCGTCGGCGGCGAGCCGATGCCTCCGATGAGGTGGCTGGGGTTCGCCCTGATCTGGTTGGCGCTGCTGGTGTTCACCGGCGACGCGCTGCGTCGCGCGCGCGTCCAGCGGCGTGCCGCCCGGCCCTGTCCGGCCTGACCTTTGCGCGAGCACATGTTGACCGGCCGGTAGCTATGCCATAGCGTTTGCTCGTGGAATTCGAGGCCCTCATCGTGCCCGCGGTTCGCAGACCCGGGCGTCCGGTCGGGGCCAACTCCGACCAGACGCGGCGGACAATCCTGTGTGCGGCCCGCGACGTCATCGCCGAACACGGATATCGCGCGGCCACGTTCCAGCAGATCGCGCTGCGGGCCGGGGTGAGCAGGCCGACCCTGCACTACTATTTCGCCACTCGGGAGCAGCTCTACGAGGTGCTGCTCGCCGACGTCCGCGCGGAGGTGGCCAGATGCGCGGCCGAGGCGACGCTCGCGGGATCCTTACTTAGGCAATTAGAAGTGTTCATCGCGGAGATGCACCGACTCGGCGGCGCCGAGCCGGCTCTGATGGGACTGGTCGTCACCGCGCGCGTCGACCACAGGGGAGTCCTCCGGCACGAGGCCGCGGCCGCGGTGGTCTCCACGGTGCACGCGTTCTTCGACGCCGTGGTCGTGGATGCGGTGCGGCGCGGCGAGTTGGCCTTCGACACCGACGCGCATGCGGTGGCCGACCTGCTCGGCGCGCTGTTCTGGGGGCTTGTGTTCCACGCTGGCTTCATCTCCGGGGCCGACGGTGCCCCGGAGATTGCCAGGCAATTGCTCCGAATGGTCGGTTTCGGGTTGCTGGACACGCCGGAGCCGGCATCCGTCGACGCCTGATTCGAAGAAGACGAGACACGCAGCACGACACGCCGCGCGCTGTCGGTGGGCGGTCATAGACTGGCTCCCCTATGAGCGGGTCATTCGTGCATCTCCACAACCACACCGAGTACTCGATGCTCGACGGCGCCGCCAAGGTGAAGCCGATGCTGGCCGAGGCGCAGCGGCTGGAGATGCCCGCCATCGGCATGACCGACCACGGAAACATGTTCGGCGCCAGCGAGTTCTACAACGCCGCCACCGACGCCGGGATCAAGCCCATCATCGGCATCGAGGCCTACATCGCGCCGGCTTCACGCTTCGAGACCAAGCGCGTGCTCTGGGGTGACCCCAGCCAGAAGTCCGACGACGTGTCCGGCAGCGGCTCGTACACGCACATGACGATGGTCGCCGAGAACGCGACCGGCCTGCGCAACCTGTTCAAACTGTCGTCGCTGGCGTCGTTCGAGGGGCAGCTCGGCAAGTGGGCGCGGATGGACGCCGAGATCATCGCCGAGCACGCCGAGGGCATCATCGCCACCACCGGGTGCCCGTCCGGTGAGGTGCAGACCCGGTTGCGGCTCGGCCATGACCGCGAGGCGCTTGAGGCCGCCGCCAGATGGCGGGAGATCTTCGGACCGGAGAACTTCTTCCTCGAGCTGATGGACCATGGCCTCGACATCGAGCGCCGTGTCCGCGAGGGCCTGCTCGACATCGGACAGAAGCTCGGCATCCCGCCGTTGGCCACCAACGACTGCCACTACGTCACCCGCGACGCCGCGCAGAACCACGAGGCGTTGCTGTGCATCCAGACCGGCAAGACGCTGTCGGACCCCAACCGATTCAAATTCGACGGTGACGGCTACTTCCTGAAGTCGGCCGCCGAGATGCGGGCGCTGTGGGACGGTCAGGTGCCGGGCGCGTGTGATTCGACGCTGCTGATCGCCGAACGGGTCCAGTCCTACGCCGACGTGTGGACACCGAAGGACCGGATGCCGATCTTCCCGGTGCCCGAGGGCCACGACCAGGGCTCGTGGCTCACGCATGAGGTCATGGCGGGTCTGCAGGAGCGGCGCTTCCACGGTGCGCCCGTACCGCAGGAGTACATCGACCGCGCCCAGTACGAGATCAAGGTCATCTGCGACAAGGGCTTCCCGGCCTACTTTCTGATCGTCGCCGACCTCATCAACTACGCCCGCTCCGTCGGGATCCGCGTCGGCCCCGGCCGTGGTTCGGCGGCCGGATCGCTGGTGGCCTACGCGATGGGCATCACCAACATCGACCCGATCCCGCACGGTCTGCTGTTCGAGCGGTTCCTCAACCCGGAACGTCCGTCGGCTCCCGACATCGACATCGACTTCGACGACCGTCGCCGGGGCGAGATGCTGCGGTACGCCGCCAACAAGTGGGGTAGCGACCGGGTGGCCCAGGTCATCACCTTCGGCACCATCAAAACCAAAGCGGCGCTGAAGGATTCGGCGCGTGTGCACTACGGCCAGCCCGGCTTCGCGATCGCCGACCGAATCACCAAGGCGCTGCCGCCGCCGATCATGGCCAAGGACATCCCGGTGTCGGGTATCACCGACCCCACCCACGAGCGCTACAAAGAGGCCGCCGAGGTCCGCGCCCTGATCGACACCGACCCCGATGTGCGCACCATCTACGAGACCGCCCGCGGTCTGGAGGGCCTGGTCCGCAACGCCGGTGTGCACGCCTGCGCGGTGATCATGAGCTCGGAACCGCTCATCGACGCGATCCCGCTGTGGAAGCGCCCGCAGGACGGCGCGGTGATCACCGGCTGGGACTACCCGTCGTGCGAGGCCATCGGCCTGCTGAAGATGGACTTCCTCGGGCTGCGGAACCTGACGATCATCGGTGACTGCATCGAGAACATCAAGGCCAACCGTGGCATCGACGTGGATCTGGAGTCGTTGACGCTCGACGACCCCAAGGCCTACGAACTCCTCGGCCGCGGGGACACGCTGGGTGTTTTCCAGCTCGACGGCGGGCCGATGCGCGACCTGCTGCGTCGCATGCAGCCCACCGAGTTCAACGACATCGTCGCGGTGCTGGCGCTGTACCGTCCGGGTCCGATGGGCATGAACGCCCACAACGACTACGCCGACCGCAAGAACGGCCGCCAGGCCATCAAACCGATCCACCCCGAACTCGAAGAGCCGCTCAAGGACATCCTCAGCGAGACCTACGGCCTGATCGTCTACCAAGAGCAGATCATGTTCATCGCCCAGAAGGTCGCCTCGTACTCGATGGGCAAGGCCGATGCGCTGCGCAAGGCCATGGGCAAGAAGAAGCTCGAGGTACTCGAAGCCGAGTACCAGGGCTTCAAGGAGGGCATGACGGCCAACGGCTTCTCCGAGAAGGCCGTGAAAGCGTTGTGGGACACCATTCTTCCGTTCGCCGGGTACGCGTTCAACAAGTCGCATGCCGCCGGCTACGGCCTGGTGTCGTACTGGACGGCCTACCTGAAGGCCAACTACCCGGCCGAGTACATGGCTGGTCTGCTCACCTCGGTCGGTGACGACAAGGACAAGGCCGCGGTGTATCTGGCTGACTGCCGGCGCCTCGGCATCACGGTGCTGCCGCCCGACGTCAACGAGTCGGTGCAGAACTTCGCCTCGGTGGGCGATGACATCCGGTTCGGTCTCGGCGCGGTGCGCAACGTCGGCGCCAACGTGGTGTCCTCGCTGGTTGCGACCCGCAAGGAGAAGGGCAAATTCGCCGACTTCTCCGACTACCTCAACAAGATCGACATCGCCGCCTGCAACAAGAAGGTGACGGAGTCGCTGGTCAAGGCAGGGGCGTTCGACTCCCTCGGCCACCCGCGCAAGGGCCTGTTCCTGGTGCACACCGACGCGGTCGACTCGGTGCTCGGCACCAAGAAGGCCGAGGCGATGGGCCAGTTCGATCTGTTCGGCGGCGCAGATGGTTCCGGCGCGGACGCCGGAGACTCCGCGTTCACCATCAAGGTGCCCGACGAGGAGTGGGAGGACAAGCACAAGCTCGCCCTGGAACGGGAGATGCTCGGCCTGTACGTGTCGGGCCACCCCCTCAACGGGGTCGCGCATCTGCTCGCCGCGCAGGTCGATACCCAGATCCCGGCGATCCTCGACGGGGACGTGGCCAACGACACCCAGGTCCGTGTCGGCGGGATC
The DNA here is from genome assembly GCF_000612725.1 of Mycolicibacterium austroafricanum. Lineage (GTDB taxonomy): Bacteria > Actinomycetota > Actinomycetes > Mycobacteriales > Mycobacteriaceae > Mycobacterium > Mycobacterium austroafricanum. The sequence goes on along the minus strand of NZ_HG964454.1, from coordinate 612,366 downwards.
CTGGCCTCGGTCAACCGCCGGGTCAACAAGAACGGCCTGCCCTGGGCGTCGGCGCAGATCGAGGACCTCACCGGCGGCATCGAGGTGCTGTTCTTCCCTCAGACCTACTCGATGTTCGGTGCCGAGATCGCCGACGACGTGGTGGTTCTGGTGGGAGCCAAGGTGGCCATCCGCGACGATCGGATCTCCTTGATCGCCAACGAGCTTGTGGTTCCCGACTTTTCGAGCGCAAACGTGAACCGTCCGGTCGCGGTGAGCCTGCCCACGCGGCAGTGCACCGTCGACAAGGTGACGGCGCTCAAGCAGGTGCTGGCCCGGCACCCCGGCACCGCCCAGGTGCATCTGCGGTTGATCAGCGGTGAGCGCATCACCACGCTGGAGTTGGATCAGTCCCTGCGGGTCACCCCGTCGTCGGCGCTGATGGGTGACCTCAAGGAGCTGCTGGGCCCCGGCTGTCTGGGCGGATGACCGGCACGCCCGGTGTCGGGCTCAGTGCGTGGCGGTTCGTCACCACCTTCGGTGTCGTCAGCCTGCTCGCCGACATCGTCTACGAAGGAGCCCGCTCGATCACCGGGCCGCTGCTCGCGTCGCTGGGAGCGACGGCCGTGGTGGTCGGTGTCGTCACCGGTGTCGGCGAGGCGGCGGCGCTGATCCTGCGGGTGGTCTCCGGTCCGCTGGCCGACCGCACCGGCCGGTTCTGGACATGGACGATCGGCGGCTACTTCCTGACCGTCGTCACGGTGCCGTTCCTCGGCGCGGTCGGCGTGCTGTGGGCGGCAGCCGCGCTGATCATCGCCGAGCGCGTCGGCAAGGCAGTGCGCAGCCCTGCCAAGGACACGCTGCTGTCGCACGCCACCGCGGTCACCGGCCGCGGCCGTGGGTTCGCCGTCCACGAGGCGATGGATCAGATCGGCGCTGTCGCAGGTCCGTTGGCGGTGGCGGCGATGCTTGTGGTTTTCGGCGGCGACTACGCGCCGACCTTGGCGCTGCTCGCCGTCCCCGGCGTCGGCGTGCTGGCGCTGCTGGCCTGGCTGCGGGTCCGGGTGCCGGAGCCGGCCCGTTACGAGGTCGAGGCTGCGTCGTCGACGAAACCCGTTGCGCACGTGAGTTTCCTGCGGTCACTGCCGCGCTCGTTCTGGATGTACGCGGGCTTCTCGGCGGCCACGATGTTGGGGTTCACCACTTTCGGGGTGCTGTCGTTTCATCAGGTGGAGCGCGGAGTCGTGCACGTCGCGGTGGTGCCGGTGATCTATGCCGCGGCGATGGTCGCCGACGCGCTTGCCGCGCTCGCCACAGGCTGGGTCTACGACAAGGTCGGTGCGGTGGTGCTCGGTGCGCTGCCGGTGATGGCCGGACTCGTCCCGGCGCTGGCCTTCAACGACCACCTCGTCCCGGTCGTCGCGGGCGCACTGGTGTGGGGCGCGGCGGTCGGCATCCAGGAGTCGACGCTGCGCGCGGTTGTCGCCGATCTCGTCGAACCGGCACGGCGCGCCACGGCCTACGGCATCTACGCGGCGGTGCTCGGCTGCGCGGCGGCGGCCGGTGGCGCGCTCACCGGGTACCTGTACGGGCAGTCGGTCCCGCTGCTCGTCGGGGTGGTGATCGGCGTGCAGGCGATCGCGTTGGCGGTGCTTCCGGTGGTGCGGCGGGTGGCCCGGTAACGAAGTCGAGTAGTCGACTACTCAAGAATCCCGCGTCCCGTTGACGCACGCTCGGTCCACCAGCACGCCAACGGGAGGAAAACCATGCCACGCCCCACCAGGATTGACCAGATCCGTCACCAGTTCGAGCAGCCCGGTCTTGCGCAACACCTGTGGAAGCTGCGCGCCGACCAGTCGCGGCGGATCTCCCGGCAGAGCCGACCCGACACAATCATCACCGTTCCCCACTTCACGGGCAGCCGGAAGGACTATCTGTTGAGCCCGGTAAAGGGCTCGATCATGCTGTTCTGGGCGCCGCGCGGATCGAAGGTCATCGCCGACCTGGCCGACGCCTACGCAGCAGGTGACGACGACACCCTCCGCCGCCTCAGCGCACAAGCGGCGCGGGAGATGAAGCGCCACCCCGTCGCCTCTCTCGACGAGGGATTCCAGATCCTGCTGGACAGTCCGATGTACTTCGACGTGATGTACGGCGACAAAGAACTCGCCGGCAAGCTCACGCTGCCGCAGGGGGATGCCTACGGCGCCATCGGGTTCGCGTACAACGGCGGGGCAGTCAACGACGGCGACTTCCGATTCGTTCAGCACCAGAAGAACTCGGTCGACGCAGACTTCAGCACCCTGGTCGTCAAAGTTCCACCGGATCTGTCCGAGATCGAGAAGCTCGCGGTCGAGGCCGTGCCGGCCGATATGACCGGTTTGAACATCGGCGAGGCCACCATCTGCCCGATCGCCACCGGCGCCCTCGTCGCGATCGTCGTCGCGCTGGTCACGTGCGCGGGCGGGTGCGAGAAGATGGGGGAGAAGCTCGACCAGATCCGGTTGTCGAAAGCGCAACTCGACACGCTGGGTCCGCTGGCCTCCGCCCGCGAACTGCTGGCGGTGCGTCGGGAAGTCTTCGAGCAGCACGGGTTCTGATGTCCGCGGTCGTCGACGCCGTGGTGATCACTGCGGCGGGAGTGCTTCTCACGGTCACCGTGCTGCACAACGCCGGTCGTAACGGGGCGGTGGTGAATGCTCTGCATGCGGTGGGCCTGGTGCCGCAGTGGACGTTCTTCGCGCCCGTCCCCGGAACGCAGAACCTCTACCTGCTTTACCGTGACGTCTACCCCGACGGTCAGGTCAGCGCGTGGCGGGTGGTGGACCGGATGGACGCCTACCGGAGCCCGTGGACCTGCCTGTGGAATCCCTCCCGCAGATTGCGTAAGGCGCTGCACGACGTCGTCACGAGGCTTCCCTACGACCAGGCCGAGCACACCGAGCTTTTCAAGCTGTCGACGCCGTATCTGTTGATCCTCAACCACATCGCCGGCATCCCTCGACTCGACGGTGCGGTGGCCACCGGGTTCATGATCATGGGCAGCTGTCCGAACGAGCCGGCCCGGATGGCGTTCTGCTCTGAGTTGCACCGATTGTGAGACTGCACAATGGATTCTGCAAGCACTGCGATGTACGCCGCTCTCCTCATCGCCTCCGTCGGGGTCGCGGTGTCGGCCGCCGAGGAGTTGTACCGTCTCGACGTCTTCTCCGACTCGGGGATTCTCAGTTGGTCCGTGCTGCGCTTCACTCGACGTAGGGCACGGCTGCGCAGCGTGCAGGAACTGGCCGACCTCTTGTTTCGTCCGCGGGCTTTCGCCGCGCTGCTGGTCGCGAAGCTGGCTGCCGGACTCTCCGTCGTGGCACTCACGATCGCAGGGTCACCGCCGCGGCCGCTGTTGGCCGCCCTGTCTGCGGCCGTGCTGGCACTGGTGCTGCTGATGAAGCGCAGAACCACGTTCGGGTTGGACGGGTCTGATCACATGCAGGTGGTGGTCTTTCTCGGCGCCACCGCTTTCCTTGTGGTACCGCAGGATTCACTGGCAGCCACCGCCGCGGTCCTCTACGTTGCGGCGCAGGCGGTGCTCGCCTATGTCGTGGCGGGGGTGGCGAAGTTGGCCGGTCCGGCATGGCGCGACGGATCGGCCCTCGGCGGGATCATGACGACCAAGATCTACGGGACTCGCTGGGTTGGCGAATTTCTCACCGGCAGACCGCTGCTGGGTCTGGCGGCCTGCTGGGCGGTGATCCTGTTCGAAATGGGATTCGTCGCGGTGCTGTTCGTGGATCAGCGTGCCATGTGGGGCCTGCTCGCGGTGGGCGTGCTGTTCCACGCGTCGACCGCGGTGCTGATGGGACTCAACGGCTTCCTGCTCGCGTTCACCGCCACCTATCCCGCGGTGGCGTACGCCCACCACCTACTGCATGCGGGGTGGCTCTGAGGAACTCCCGGGACGGTGTCAGCGCCGGGAGGTGCTGTAGCGCCCCAGGCCGAGCCAGACCAGCGTGGCCGTGCCCGCGCCGCTGAGTACCGCGGGGGCTGCGGCCGTCGTTGCCACCGCGACCACACCGAAGACCACGAGCCCGACCAGCAGGGACACCACCTTGTAGGTGGGCCAGGGCACCCCCGCGATCGACACCGTCGCGGCCGGATGGGCTGCGGCGTCGCGGAAACGTTCGGCGGTCGTCACACTGATGACGATAACTCGCAAGAAAGATTTCGGCCACCCGCAACCTGGTTTGTGGCGGCTCGATTTGTCTAGCCTGGCTACATGCCGCTCACCTCAACCCGTGGGCGAGCCGGTGATCCTGCTCACCACGGTCGGCTGAACCCATTTCCGCTGGAGAGGGGTCTGGTGGCACCATGGTCCGGTGTCCACTGAGCTGAGCCAGACTCCCCGTATCGATCCCGCGGCGCCGTTGCGCGCCGCGGACATCGACGAGGCGGCTCGGCGAATCTCGGGCGTGGTGTCCAAGACCCCGTTGCAGTTCAGCGACCGGCTGTCGGCCATCACCGGCGCGCAGGTCTACCTCAAGCGCGAAGACCTCCAGGCGGTGCGCTCCTACAAGCTGCGCGGCGCCTACAACCTGCTCATGCAGCTGACTGCCGAGGAGAAGGCCGCAGGGGTGGTGTGCTCGTCGGCGGGCAACCACGCCCAGGGCTTCGCGCTGGCCTGCCGCTCGATGGGCGTTCACGGGCGCGTCTACGTGCCGGCCAAGACCCCCAAACAGAAGCGCAACCGGATCCGCTACCACGGCGGCGACTTCATCGAGCTGATCGTCGGCGGCAAGACCTACGACATGGCCGCCGAGGCCGCGCTGGACGACGTCGCCCGGACCGGCGCCACGCTGGTGCCGCCGTACGACGACCTGCGCACGATGGCAGGCCAGGGCACCATCGCGGTGGAGATCCTGGACCAGCTCGGGCAGGAGCCGGATCTGGTGATCGTCCCCGTCGGGGGCGGCGGCTGCATCAGCGGTATGACCACCTATCTCGCCGAGCGCACCGCCACGACGTCAGTGCTGGGCGTGGAGCCCGCCGGAGCGGCGGCGCTGGTGGCGGCGCTGGCGACGGGTGAGCCTGTGACGCTCGAGACTGTCGACCAGTTCGTCGACGGCGCCGCGGTCGCCCGCGTCGGAGCACTGCCGTTCGCGGCCCTGTCGGCCGCCGGGGACATGGTGTCGATCACGACGGTGGACGAGGGCGCGGTGTGCACCGCGATGCTGGACCTCTACCAGAACGAGGGCATCATCGCCGAGCCGGCGGGTGCGCTGTCGGTGACCGCGCTGCTCGACTCCGACATCGAGCCCGGCTCGACCGTCGTGTGCCTCATCTCCGGCGGCAACAACGACGTCTCCCGCTACGGGGAGGTGTTGGAGCGATCCCTGGTGCATCTGGGTCTCAAGCACTACTTCCTTGTCGACTTCCCGCAGGAGCCCGGCGCCCTGCGGCGGTTCCTCGACGAGGTGTTGGGCCCGAACGACGACATCACGCTGTTCGAATACGTCAAGCGCAACAACCGCGAGACCGGCGAGGCGCTCGTGGGCATCGAGATGGGTTCGGCGTCCGACCTCGAGGGCCTGCTCGCCCGGATGCAGACCTCGGAATGTCACGTCGAGTTGCTCGAGCCGGGTTCGCCGACGTACCGCTATCTGACCTGATGGCGGCCTGCCCGCACTGCGGCGTCGAGGCGTGCGAGGCGAAATTCCAGGAGTGCCTGGACCGGGACTTTGCCGACCCGGATTACGGTGTCGTGCACCACCTCACCGTCGGTGCGTACATGCTGCAGCACAGCCGCTACCTCGACGAAAACGTCGCGGGCACAGTCGATTTCCTGCTGCGCCACCTCGATCGGGCCCCGGGCGAATCCGCCAAGCGTGACATCCGTCGGTGGACCGACGGCCCACGCCGCGTGGCCCGGCGGGGCGAGGAGTCCGCGCCGGTGCCGCCGGAACTCTTCTGGCCATCGTCGATCGGTGACGTCGACCTGACGACAGCCGATTCCTACCGCACCTCGGTGAGGAGGTGGGCCGAAGCGGTTGCCCGGGCGGTGAGACGCACTTCGCAGGGCTGCGACTGGTGATTCAGCCTGTCAGAGCGACACGTCCTGTTCGTCGTGGCCGAACTCGACCTGCCGACCGTCGTAGCTGCCTGTGCATGACGTCACCACGTGATAGGTGGTGAAGGGCAACGGAGCCGGCACCTGGAAGGTCGTGCTCCCGTTGGGGTCGATGTCGAACTCCCTGCTGGCTCCGGTCGCACCGGATGTCGAGCGGGCGTCGTAACTGCAGCTACCGCCGATACCCGCGTTGTTCTTGACATTCACCGTCCATTGGAAGGGCGCCCGCACGAACGAGACCCGTACCGCGTTCGCCGGTGCCGGGCACTGTTCTCCGGCCGGGACTTCCGGCTTTAGTCCTCCCGGCGGGCAAGCCTTCATCTGCGGTGGTGCCGGTGTACCGGCCGGTGCCGGGTCTTGGCCTCCTCCGGGTGTACCCGGGCCCGACGGCGGCGTTGTGACTCCCGACGGCTTGCCGAAGACGATGCCCACCCAGTCGGTTTCGGTCGGCTCGTAACGGATGAAGCTCACGCCGTACTCGGTCCATGCGCAGTTGCCTATCAGGCTTCCCGCGCCCTTCTCGTAGGCGTTGGTCCGTGCTGCGGCCATGGGATCACCGACACCGATGAACGACCGCACTTCCCCCGGATACGAGGCGATCATCCCCTGGCTCTTCGCAGTGTCGGGAACGAACTGCCCTTGGGCGAAACCGATGTCCTGGAGCACGTTGTTGTATCTCAATGGCGGACAGGACGGCCCGTACTTGAGGCGGTCGGCGGTGACGGTGCCCCTGAGGTCGGCGAGTACATCGGCGTGCGCCACCGGTGCTGCCATGAAAGAAGCCAGCAGTAAACCCGCCGCCACGCTTGCGCTGCGCGCCCTTCGTGTTGTGGTCATGACACCTTCCTCTGAGTTGTCGGATAGGCATATTCGTCGGTGTCCCCCCGACTGACTGACGTTCGAGCAGGTCATGGGCGAATCACATCACGGTGGTGCGCGCCGGGCCTCATCCGAACAGATGAGATCTGGAACCGTGTTGACGGTCTACTGCATCCAATACCAATTCCTCACATTCGGGGGCATGTGTTGACGGGAGGCTGCTGCTGTGACGACGGCGGCGCGGTTCGGTTCCGTCGGACCATTTCTCGGCCGCGCAGGGGTAGTCGGCTACCCGAGCAGTGGAGGTCGGCAAGCGCTAAAATTCGGTGACCGAATGCCCTGAAAGGGGCCGCGCGGATGATTGCTCTTGACCACTACTCGCGACTGGTGCAGTCGATCTATGACGCTGCGGTGCAACCAGACAACTGGGCGGTCGCGCTGGACGAGATCGCGTCGGTGTTGGGCGCGACGGGCTGCGCATTGTTGATCACCGATCGCGAGCGCAACGTGATCACCTCCAGGTCAGCCGGTGCCGACCCGGCCGCGGTGATGGCCTACAACGACCACTACGGCGAGCTGGACATCGTCGTCGCCGCTCTCAAGAGCATGCCGGCCGGGCGTGCTCTGCCCTTCAAGTTCCTCGCGACTCCCGAGCAGTTCGCCGGCAGCGAGTTCTACAACGACTGGTCGCTTCCCAACGACTATGGAGATGGCCTTGGTTCGGTCTTGATTCGAGGGCGTGACAGCATGGCATGGCTCGCTGTTGCCGCAAAGACCGCAGCGGATCCGTTCGGCTCACCCGAACGGATCGCTTTGGTGCAAGCTCTCGTTGGCCATCTGCAGCAGGCAATCCGGACACAGGTGCGACTGACCGATCTCGACCGCCGAAACGCGGACCTCATCGCAGCGCTCGACTCGTTGTCCGATGGCGTGGCGATCGTCGGTGGTGACGGTCGGGTGGTCCACATGAACCCGGCGGCCGCGGCGATGGTGGCCGCCGCGGACGGACTGGGCGTACGTTCGGGACATCTCGTTGCCACCGGCGAACGGGCCGACAGCACACTGGGCCGCATGGTGTACCAGGCGTCGGTCGGCGGGCCGGCCGACGTCGCGGCGGGCGGATGTCTGGCGATCCCGCGCCCGTCGGGGCGACGCCCTTATGTGGCGCGTGTCATCCCGCTCGGATCTGGGGTTTCCACCGACATGGCGTCACAGAGCGCATTGATCGTGATCGCCGATCCCGAGCGTGAACCCGAACCCGAGGCGGATACGTTGCGACGCCTCTACGGATTGACCAAAACAGAAGCCGAAGTGGCGCGGCGAGTGCTCGGGGGAAGTGGACTGCGACCGATCGCCGACGAGATGTCGCTGTCGCTGCCAACTATCCGTAGCCACCTCCAGCACGTGTTCCTCAAGACCGGAACGCATCGACAGGCCGAGCTCGTCCGGCTCCTGATCGGCGGGTTGGCCGCGACGCGGCGCCCGGAAGAGCGCGGGGGTCGGCATCGCGCCGGGTCCTGACGCCGAGGTGCGCGGTCTCGCTCGGGTTGAGAACCGTTCTCACGGATGCCGCAGGATTGCGACGGAATGCCCGCCCACCCGGGTGGCGTCGACGCCGACCGTGGGCTTGTCCCAAGCCAGCACCACGTCGCCGGTGACCGGGATGTCGACGGGATCGGCGCCGAGGTTGCAGGCGATCGCCAGCGCGCCGCGGTGCATCACGAACCAGCGGGCATTCTCGTCGAAGTCGATCTTCAGGTGGTCCAGCCACGGGTCGGCCATGTCCGGCTCGGTGTGCCGCAGGGCGATGAGGCTCCGGTAGAACTCCAGCAGCCGGGCATGGTCCCCGATGCCGACCTCATCCCACTGCAGCTTCGAACGCTCGAACGTCTCCGGATCCTGCGGATCGGGGATCTCGTCGGCATCCCAACCGTGCTCGGCGAACTCCCGCTTGCGGCCTTCGGCGGTGGCCCTGGCCAATTCGGGTTCGGGGTGGGAGCTGAAGAACTGGAACGGCGACGAGGACGCCCACTCCTCACCCATGAAGAGCATTGCCGTGTAGGGCGATCCGAGTGCCAGTGCCGCCTTGACGGCCAGCTGGCCGCTGGTCAGGTTCTGTGACGGCCGGTCACCGACGGCCCGGTTGCCCACCTGGTCATGGGTCAGGGTGTAGGCCAGCAGTCGGGTAGCCGGTATCGCCGTGGTGTCGAGCGGGCGACCGTGTCTGCGGCGGCGGAAGGACGAATAGCTACCGGCGTGAAAATACCCGTGCCGCAACGTCTCTGACAATGTCTCCAGTGTCCCGAAATCGCCGTAGTAGCCCTGCCGTTCACCGGATACCGCGGTGTGGATCGCGTGGTGGATGTCGTCGTCCCACTGTGCGGTCATGCCGAGGCCGCCGTGTTCGCGCGGGGTGATGAGCCTCGGGTCGTTCATGTCGCTCTCGGCGATCAGCGACAGCGGGCGTCCGAGTTCGTCGGCCAGCGCGTCGGTTTCGGCAGAGAGTTCTTCGAGGATGTGGATCGCGGTGGTGTCGACGAGCGCGTGCACCGCGTCCAGGCGCAGGCCGTCGGCGTGGAAGTCCCGCATCCATCGCAGCGCACAGTCGAGGATGTAGCGACGCACCTCGTCGGCGCCGGCGTCGCCGATGTTGATCGACTCGCCCCAGGGGTTGGAGCCGCTGGACAGGTAGGGCCCGAACTTGGGCAGGTAGTTGCCGGACGGTCCCAGATGGTTGAACACCGCGTCGATGAGCACGCCGAGGCCACGGGCATGGCAGGCGTCGACGAGCCGGATCAGCCCGTCCGGACCGCCGTAGGGTTCGTGTACGGCGTACCACAGCACGCCGTCGTAGCCCCAGCCGTGGGTGCCGCCGAATGCGTTGACGGGCATCACCTCGACGAAATCGACACCGAGGTCGACGAGGTGGTCCAGCTTCTCGACCACCGCGTCGAACGTTCCGCCGGGAGTGAAGGTGCCCACGTGCAGTTCGTAGACCACCGCGCCTTCGACGGAGCGGCCCCGCCACCCGCTGTCGGTCCAGGCATCGGCCTGCGGCCGCCACAGCTGGGAGCGCTCGTGCACGCCGTCGGGCTGCCGCGGCGAACGGGGATCGGGAAGCACCTTGGGGTCGTCGTCGAGCACGAACCCGTAGCGGGCGTCGGCAGGGGCGTCGACGGTCGCGCGCCACCAGTCGTCGTCGCCGCGCGTCATCGGGTGCAGTGTCCCGCCGACGTCCAGGCGTACCCGCTCCGGCCGCGGGGCCCACACCGCGAACTCGTGCTCAGGCATCGCCACGCTCCAGCAACGCCACGGGCAGGTTGGCGAACAGCTCGGCGGCACGCACCTCACCGTGGTGCGCCGCACCGGTCAGCCGGTCGGTCCACGTGCCGTCGGGCAAGGCGAGAGTGGTTTCCCCCCATCCGGTCTCGGCGAGACGCACGGTCCAGCGACTCGCCGCCACCACGACGTCGTCTCCGCGCCCGAACGAGACGAGGTGCTCGGCGGCTTTTCCGGTGGCGAGCAGCGGTCGGTACCCGCCCGACAGGAAGGTGTCGGGCCGTTCGCGGCGCAGATGCAGTGCCGCACGCACCACCCGCATCTTCGGGTGCTCCGCACCGGCCAGCGCCTGCCGCCTGGCGTCATAGTCCACCGCGCGCCGGTTGTCCGGGTCGACGAGGCTGTCCTCCCACAGTTCGGTGCCCTGGTAGACGTCGGGGATCCCGGGTCCGGTCAGCGCGATCAGCTTCTGCCCCAGCGCGTCATTGCGGCCGTGGGCATCGAGTCGGGCGACCAGCGCGCTCATCTCGGTACCTACCGGCCCGTCGAGGATCGCGTCGATCCAGCTGTGCACGGCGCCCTCGAAGTCGGCGTCGGGATCGTTCCACGAGGTGCGCAGGGCCGCTTCACGGATGGCCTTCTCGGCGTAGCCGTGCAGGCGGCGCCGGAGTTCGTCGGTGACCACACCGTCCGTCGGCCACACCCCGAACATGTTCTGCCACAGGAACAGTCCGGTCGTCACATCCGGGGGAGGGGTGGTCAACTGCCAACCCCGCACGAGTTCGGCCCACAGCGACGGCACCTGGGAGAGCACCCCGATGCGGGCCCGGACGTCCTCGCCGCGCTTGGTGTCATGGGTGGTCAGCGTCGTCATCGCCTGCGGCCACAGCGCCGCGCGGACCGAGGCGCGCTGGTGGAACTCCGCCATGCCGACCCCGAAGTGGACCGGCTCGCCGCCGACCTCGTTGAGCGACACCAGGCGGGCGTCGCGGTAGAACAGGCAGTCCTCCATGGACTTGGCGGTGGCCGCCCCGCACAGCTGTTGCAGCCGGACCTCGACCTCCCGATGCGACAGCGCGGTGGCGAGCACCGTCAGGGGCTCGGCCAGGTCGGGCTCAGCCGACACGGTTTCGGCGATGGCCACGGGCAAGATCCCCGCCAGGGCCAGGTAGTCGGACCGGTACACGCCGACACGGCTCAGCAATGCGGCGATCGCGTCACCCAACTGATCGTGGTCTCGCCCGGTGGCGGCGACGACGCTCCGGCGCAGCCGGGCGAGCTCGCTGGCCAGCGTGACGGTGACCGCCGTGACCTTCAACGCGCGCGCCTGCTCATCGGTGGCGGAGTATTGGATACCCGCCGACTCGACGAGCGCGGTCAGGGTTTCTGCACCGCTCGGGTCGACGAACACGCCGCCGCTCTCACGCAGCGCGTCGTACCCGGTGGTACCCGCGACCGGAAGGCTGCTGTCCAGCGCCTCGTCGACGGCGAGGATCTTCTCGATCACGATCCACGCCTGCGGCCCGGTGAGTTTCCGCAACCAGGCGAGATACCCTGCGGGATCGGACAGTCCGTCCGGGTGATCGATCCGGATACCGTCGACCAGGCCTTCGCTGAACCACCGTGCGACCTCCGCGTGGGTCGCGTCGAACACGGCGCGGTCCTCCTGGCGCAGGCCGGCCAGCGAGGTGATCGAGAAGAACCGGCGGTATCCGCACACGTTGTTGCGCCAGCCGACCAACTTGTAATGCTGGCGATCGTGCACCTGCGGACCCGTGCCGTCCCCGGTGCCTGGCGTTATCGGCCACGTCCGGTCGCCGAGTCGCAACACGTCGCCGTCAACCGCCAGATCCGCCACATCGCTGTCGGAACCGAGCACCGGCAACACGATTCGGCAGTCCGGATCCAACGTCCAGTCGATATCGAAGAATTCGGCGTACCGCGACCCGCGGCCGTGGGTCAGCAGGTCCCACCACCACCGGTTCTGCGCGGGGACATCCACACCGACGTGGTTGGGCACGATATCGACGACAACACCGAGACCCGCCGCGCGCGCGGTGTGCACCAGGCGTTCGAAACCCTCGGGACCGCCGAGCTCGGCGGAGATGGTGGTGGGATCCGTCACGTCGTAACCGTGGCTGGAGCCTTCGGCCGCGGTGAGCACAGGGGACAGGTACAGGTGTGAGACGCCGAGGTCGGCGAGGTAGTCGACCAGCTTCTCGGCGTCGGCGAACGTGAACGCCTCACCGCTGGCCGGTCCGCGCATCTGCAGCCGGTACGTGGAGAGCACGGCCATTGTCAGGCCGTCTTGCGCAGTACGAGCAGTGACCGGGGTTGCAGCGAGATCGTCTCCCCGGCAGCTACTTCCAAGGTGCTCGCGCCCTCTGGGTGGGTGGTGTCGACGGCCCCCGTCCATTCCTTGGCGTAGTCCGCGTTGGGGAGGACGAAATCCAGCGGCTCGTCATGGGCGTTGAAACACAGCAAGAAGGAGTCGTCGGTGATGCGCTCCCCACGCTCGTCGGGGGAGGGGATCGCGTCCCCGTTGAGGAAGACCGACACGCATTCGAAGCCGGAGCCCCAGTCCTCCTGCGTCATCTCGGTGCCCGACGGGTTCATCCAGGTGATGTCGCGGATCTGCTCGCCGGTGCTCTGCGGTTTGCCCTCGAAGAACCTGCGCCGCCGGAACGCCGGATGGTCCTTGCGGAATTTCACCATCCTGCGGGTGAACTCGACGAGGTCGGCGTTTGTCTCACACAGCGACCAGTCCATCCAGGACAGCTCCGAGTCCTGGCAGTAGACGTTGTTGTTACCGCGCTGGGTTCGGCCCATCTCGTCGCCGTGCGCGATCATCGGCGTGCCCTGGGACAGCATCAGGGTGGCCATGATGTTGCGCATCTGCTTGCCGCGCAGCGCGAGGATCTCCTCGTCGTCCGTCGGCCCCTCCACGCCACAGTTCCACGACCTGTTGTGGCTTTCGCCGTCGCGGTTGTCCTCACCGTTGGCCTCGTTGTGTTTCTCGTTGTAGGAGACCAGATCGTTGAGCGTGAAGCCGTCATGGCACGTGACGAAGTTGATGCTGGCGCTCGGCCGTCGGCCGGTCGCCTCGTACAGATCCGACGACCCGGTCAACCGGGACGCGAACTCACCCAGGGTTGCGGGCTCTCCCCGCCAGTAATCACGCACAGTGTCGCGATACTTCCCGTTCCATTCGGTCCACAAACCTGGGAAATTGCCGACCTGATATCCGCCTTCGCCGATGTCCCACGGCTCGGCGATCAGCTTGACCTGACTGATGACCGGATCCTGCTGGATGATGTCGAAAAACGCCGACAGCCGGTCCACGTCGTAGAACTCGCGGGCGAGTGTCGAGGCGAGATCGAAGCGGAATCCATCGACGTGCATGTCCAGCACCCAGTACCGCAGCGAATCCATGATCAGCTGCAGCGTGTGTGGATGGCGGGCATTGAGGCTGTTGCCGGTGCCGGTGAAGTCCTTGTACAAGCGCAGATCGCCGTCGAGCAGCCGGTAGTAGGCGGCGTTGTCGATGCCGCGGAAGTTGATCGTCGGCCCGAGATGGTTGCCCTCGGCGGTGTGGTTGTAGACGACGTCGAGGATCACCTCGATGCCTGCCTCGTGGAATTCGCGGACCATCGTCTTGAACTCGCCGACCGCACCACCGGCGTTACGGTTGGCCGCGTACTGGTAGTGCGGAGCGAAGAAGCCGAAAGTGTTGTAGCCCCAGTAGTTTCGCAGCCCGAGGTCGAGCAGGCGGTGATCGTGCAGGAACTGGTGCACCGGCATCAGCTCGATCGCGGTGACGCTCAACGATTTCAGGTGGTCGATGATCGCCGGGTGGCCGAGACCGGCATAGGTGCCGCGTAGTTCCTCCGGGATTCCCGGATGGGTCTGCGTCATGCCCTTGACGTGCGCCTCGTAGATGACCGTCTCGTGATAGGGCGTGCGGGGCGGCCGGTCCGAACCCCATTGGAAGAACGGGTTGATCACCACGCTGGTCATGGTGTGACCCAGCGAATCGACCTGCGGTGGCACCCCGCCGGTGGCCAGGTCGTCGGCCCGCAGGTCGTAGGAGTACAGCGCCTGCGAGAAGTCGAAGTCGCCGTGGAACGACTTGCCGTAGGGATCGAGCAGCAACTTGCTCGGATCGCACCGGTGACCGGCACCCGGATCCCACGGACCGTGCACCCGGAAGCCGTAGCGCTGACCGGGTGTGACCGTCGGCAGATAGCAGTGCCACACGAACCCGTCCACCTCGTCGAGGTCGATCCGCTGTTCGCGACCGTCCTTGCCGACCAGACACAACTCGACGCGCTCGGCGACCTCGGAGAACACCGAGAAGTTGGTACCTGCGCCGTCATAGGTGGCGCCGAGCGGGTATGGGGTACCCGGCCAGACAGTGGGGGCGGACGGCCCGGCCGAGGACATCAGTCGCTCCACCAACCGGTCGCGGCGCCGATCTGACGGCCGAGCTCATCGGTCATGGTGCGCATGTACGTCGCAGAAAGGTGGTGTGCGTCGTGATAGAGCAACACGTTTCCCTCCACGGCTCGGCAGTGGTCGGCGCGGCATACCGCATCGCTCATGTCGAGCGGCTTGAGCATCGGGAACCGCTTGACGTAATCCAGTGTCGGGTTGTGGTCCGACAGTACTTCGGATCGTTCGATCCCGCACGAGATCGCATCGCCGCCGTCGGCCAGGCAGTCCGCCGGGAAGAACGGGTCGCCGTCGCGCACCATCCACGGGGTGTCGCGCATGGCGAGCACCGGAATGTTGTTGTCGGAGAACTCTTGCCAGATGCCGACGTAACTGGACGGCATCACGTCGCCTGGCTTGATGTTCCACGGCCTGGTGGACGTGGTGAACACGAAATCCGGTTTGTCGGCGATGATTTCGGGCATCACCCGTTCGTTCCACTCACGGCATTTCGGATACGGGCGGTTGTCACCCATCACCAGTGGCTTTTCCTCGGTCGTGAGCGGGCAGCCCATCTTGAGGTAGGTGACGACCTTGAAGTGGTGTGCGCGCCCCAGCAGATCCAGGGCGGTGATCCAGTGCTCGGCGTGGGAGCCGCCGGCCAGTGCGATGGTCCGGGTGGCCGCCGTGTCGCCGTAGGTGCAGTTGATGATGTCGACGTTGTCGAAGTCGCTGATACAGCCCTCGGTGGTGGAGACCGGGATGTCGTCCTTGGCCTCCAGTACCGTCGGGCGCATCGGCAGCTCCGGCACTCTCGCGTTGTCGACGAGGGCCAGTGCGCCGGGGTAGCCCCGCAGCGAGAGCACCGACAGTTCCTTGCCGTTCGCCCGCAGCACGGTCACGTGCTCACGCCAGGTGAACGACGTCGCTGTCAGCGCCACCCCGAGCAACGCCACGGTGGAACCCAGCACGATGGTGGGTCTGCGCAACCGTTTCCGCAGTGCGACCTTGCTGACCGGGGCGGTGGCCGCCACCGTGCCGCGGGAGCGCAGCGGCTCCTCCACGTAGCGGGTGGTCAGCCACGCGAGCAGCCCGGAGACCAGGAGGATCACCGCGCCTTCGACGAAGGTGACCCGCGAATTACCGGTGTGGGCGAGGTAGAAGATCAGCAGCGGCCAGTGCCACAGGTACAGCGAGTAGGCCATCGCGCCCAGCGCCACGAACGGTTTCGACGCCAGCAGCCGGTTCGGCGCCGGGATTCGTCCCCCGGTGTGAGGGTCGGCGTAGCGGTTGGCCGCCGACAGGATGAACAGCAACGTCGCGCCGACCGGCACCAGCGCCCACGGGCCGGGGAACTCGTGGACGCCGTCGATCAGTGCGCCGCACGACAGGATCGCGGCCAGTGCCACGACGGCGAGCAGGGTGCGCAGCCACATCGGCCAGCGCACATGGGGAACGACCGCACCCACCAGTGCGCCGAGCAGCAGTTCCCAGGCGCGGGCGAAGCTGTTGTAGTACGCCGTCGCCTGGTCGGCGTTGTGGGCGATGATCGCGTAGACGAACGACGCGATGGTCAACGCGCCGAGCAGCACGACGAAACCGGCCCGCGCGCGTTTCCCGAGCAACCGGCGGAACAGCCACGCAGACAACATGATCAGCACCAGGAAGGCGATATAGAACTGGCCCTGCACGGACATCGACCAGATGTGCTGCAGCGGACTGACCGTCTCGCCGGCCCGCAGATAATCCGAGGCCGTCCGGGCCAACTCCCAATTCTGGTAGTACCCGAGGCTGGCCAGGCTCTGGTCGGCGAAAGCCTCCCACCGCGTCTCGGGCTGGATCAGGATCGTCAGCACCGCTGACACCGCCAGCACCACGACAAGGGCAGGAAGCAGTCGGCGGATCAGCCGGGTGACCTCGGGTACCGGCCGCAGCGCCACGCCGGGAGTCAACGCACCCCGCAGTAACCGCCCGCCGAAGAAGAAGCCGGACAGCACCAGGAAGACGTCCACGCCGCCGGACACCCGTCCGAACCACACGTGGAACACCGCGACCAGCGCGATGGCGATTCCGCGCAGGCCGTCGAGATCATGCCGATAGAAGCCCTTGGTGCGGGTTCCCATGCCGGCGCTTGGCGGTACTGACGCAGTCCGGGTCGGGCCCGGAACGGTGGGGGACGCCGGCCGGGCGGGGGCGAGGGTCATCATGATCGACGGCTAATCTACCGAAGATGCCTGCGTTGACGCCTACCGAGATCAGCGCCATCGACGCCGCTCACATCTGGCATCCGTACAGTCCGATCGGTGACACCGCGCTGGCGCCGACCGTCGCGGTGGGCGCGCGCGGAGCGTGGCTGACGCTGGTCCACCAAGGCCGTGAGGTCGAAGTACTCGACGCGATGGCGTCCTGGTGGACCGCCGTGCACGGGCACGGCCACCCGGTATTGGACGCGGCGATCACCCGGCAACTGGCGACGATGAACCACGTGATGTTCGGCGGACTCACCCATGAACCCGCGGCGCGGCTGGCGCAGCTGCTGGTCGAGGTGACCCCCGAGGGCCTTGAGACCGTGTTCTTCAGTGACTCGGGTTCTGTCTCGGTGGAGGTCGCGGTCAAGATGGCGCTGCAGTTCTGGCGCAGCACCGGTCGTGTCCGCAAGAGCCGGCTGATGACGTGGCGCGGCGGCTACCACGGCGACACGTTCACCCCCATGAGCGTGTGCGATCCGCAGGGCGGCATGCACGAGTTGTGGACGGGGGAGAACTCGCTGCTGGCCGATCAGGTGTTCGCGCCGCCGGTTCCTGCGGACTACGACCCGGCCTACGTCGCGGCATTCGCCGACCAGCTGGGCCGGCACGCAGACGAACTCGCTGCGGTGATCGTCGAACCCGTCGTCCAGGGCGCGGGCGGCATGCGCTTCCACGATCCGCGCTATCTGGTCGACCTTCGCCGGCTGTGCGACGAGCACGGCGTGCTGCTGATCTTCGACGAGATCGCGACCGGGTTCGGTAGGACCGGTGCGATGTTCGCCGCCGACCACGCCGGGGTCAGCCCCGACATCATGTGCGTCGGCAAGGCGCTCACCGGTGGATACCTGACGCTTGCGGCGACGCTGTGCACACGCGTCGTCGCGGACACCATCAGCGTCAACCCGCCCGGCGCCCTGATGCACGGCCCCACCTTCATGGCCAACGCCTTGGCCTGCGCCGTGAGTGTGGCCTCGGTGGAGCTGCTGCTCGCGACCGACTGGACTGCCCGCGTGCGCGCCATCGAGGACGGCCTTCGGTGCGGTCTGGCGCGGGCCGCGTCGATGCCGAATGTGTCCGACGTCCGGGTCCTGGGCGCCATCGGCGTGATCGAGCTGGATCGGCCCGTCGACCTTGCCGTCGCGACCCCGGTGGCCGTCGAGCACGGCGTCTGGCTCCGGCCTTTCCGCAACCTCGTCTATGTGATGCCGCCCTATATCTGCACCGCCGCCGAGGTTGACCAGATCACCTCGGCGATGCTCGCGGTCGTGCGTGCACTAACCTGAACGGTGTTTAATTGCCGGCCCGCCGGCGTGTTCAACTGCCGGCCCGCCGGCGCGTTCAATCGCCGGGTCCCGCCGGCGTGTTCAATTGCCGACAGGAGCGCCCGTGACCCGCGTCAGTCTGTCCCCGCTCGCCTGGCTCGACGAGGTCGAGACCCAGCGGCGCGCGGCCGGACTGCGGCGCACGCTGCGCACCCGTCCGCCGGTGGGCGCCGAACTGGACCTCGCCTCCAACGACTACCTCGGTCTCTCGCAGCATCCGCGCGTCATCGACGGCGGGGTCTCCGCGCTGCGCACCTGGGGTGCCGGATCCACCGGGTCCCGCCTGGTCACCGGCAACACCGAGTTGCACGAGGCGTTCGAGGACGCGCTGGCGGCGTTCGTCGGAGCCGAGTCCGCCCTGGTGTTCTCCTCGGGATACACCGCCAACCTCGGTGCCGTGGTCGCGCTGTCCGGCCCCGGATCGCTGTTGGTCTCCGACGCGAACACCCACGCGTCGCTGGTGGACGCCTGCCGGTTGTCGCGCGCCCGGGTCGTCGTCACCCCGCACAACGACACCGCGGCCGTCGAACAGGCGCTGGCCACCCGCTCCGAGGCGCGCGCCGTCGTGGTCACCGATTCGGTGTTCTCGGCCGATGGTGACCTGGCGCCTCTGCGCGCGCTGCACGCCGCGTGCCGCAAACACGGCGCCCTGCTGATCGTCGACGAGGCCCACGGGCTCGGCGTGCGCGGCGACGGGGGCCGCGGACTGCTCGACGAGGTCGGACTGGCCGGTGCGCCGGATCTGGTGATGACGACGACCCTGTCGAAGGCGCTCGGCAGCCAGGGCGGGGTGGTACTCGGGCCCGCCGCGGTGCGCGCGCACCTCATCGACACGGCACGGCCCTTCATCTTCGACACCGGTCTGGCCCCGGCTGCGGTCGGTGCCGCCTTCGCTGCGCTGCAGGTGCTCATCGACGAACCGTGGCGCGCGCAGCGTGTGCTCGACCACGCCGCGACACTCGCGTCCATCTGTGACGTGACCGAGGTCCCGTCCTCGGCGGTGGTATCGGTGATCCTCGGGGAGCCCGAGGTCGCCTTCGCCGCAGCCGCTGCCTGCCTGGACCGCGGCGTGCGCGTCGGCTGCTTCCGTCCGCCCACGGTGCCCGCGGGTACCTCCCGGCTGCGGCTGACCGCCCGTGCCTCGCTGTCCGAGGACGAGATGACGCTGGCCCGCCGGGTGCTCACGGAAGTACTGTCGCCCCGATGAGCGTCCTCGTGGTCACCGGCACCGGCACCGGCATCGGCAAGACCGTCGCCACCGCGGCGCTGGCCTGCCATGCCCGGCTACACGGAATCGACGTGGCGGTGTGCAAACCCGTGCAGACCGGGACCCAGGACGGCGACGACGACCTCGCCGAGGTGGCTCGCCTTGCCGGGGTCACCGAACTGCATTCGCTGGCACGCTTTCCCGAGCCCCTGGCGCCGCTGGCCGCCGCGCAGCGCAGCGGCGCCGAACTGCCGACCCGCGCACAGATCCTTGATGTGATCACGGCGGCAGACCGCCCGGGCCGGCTCACGCTGGTCGAAGGAGCGGGTGGACTGCTCGTCGAAATCGCCTCCGACGGTTCGACTCTGCGCGACGTCGCCGCCGACCTCGGTGCGCCGGTGCTGACCGTGGTGGCACCGGGCCTCGGCACGCTCAACCACACCGTGCTGACGCTGGAAGCGCTGGCCCACCGCCAGATTTCCAGCGCTGGTCTGGTGATCGGCGCATGGCCTGCCCAACCGGGCGTGGCCGAGATCGACAACCGGGACGCGCTGTCCCGGTTGGCGCCGGTGCGTGCGGCGCTGCCCGCCGGGGCCGGATCGCTCGGGCGCGCCGACTTCGAGCGTCTCAGTGTCGACGCGTTCGACCCGAGCTGGGTCGAGGGCCTGGCGACCTGATGGTGCATTCCGTCGAGCTGCTGTTCGACGACCGCACCGATGCCGCGGTTCGCCAGGTCTGGGATGAGTTGGCAGGCGCCGGGATTCGCAGCCTGGCCGGCCACCGCTCGCCGACCAACAGGCCCCACGTCACCCTGACAGTGGCCGAGATCATCGACGGCGGTGTCGATGAGGCGCTACACCCGCTGCGCGACCGGTTTCCACTGCGCGCCATCATCGGGGCGCCGATGGTGTTCGGCGGCGGACGCTCCGTCACGCTGGTGCGAATCGTGGTGCCGAGCGCGGAACTGCTCGCAGTGCAGGCCGACGTGCATCGGATCTGCCTGCCGCACATGCCCAGAGGCGCACTACCGCACGGGCAGCCCGGTCACTGGACGGCGCACGTCACGCTGGCGCGCCGGCTCCCGCTGGACCAGTTGGCGACCGTCTTTGCGCTGCCCGGTGTCACCCGCGACATTCCCGCCACCGTGGTGGGTCTGCGGCACTGGGACGGTGACAGCCACACGGAGCACCGGATCTGACGGCCGGCTTCAGGTCCCCGCGCGGCTGTGGACCGCGATGCCGTCGACGAGCAGGTGTAGCCCGAAGGTGAACCGGGCGCTGGGGTCCTCGGCCCAGACCGTCTGTGCCACATCGGCTCCTGCGGCATCCCACTGCAGGCGGGACTGCTCGTCGGCGGTGAAACCGAGCACGTAGTAGATGACCGTACGGGCGGTCAGTTCCGCGTGCTCGGGTGCCACGCCGGCGTCGGCAGCCGCGGCCGTCAGGCGGCCCAGCACCCCGGTCATGGCCGCGGACTGCCCGGCCGCGAAACTGGCCGAGACCAACTCGGCGCCGTCGGTGTGCGAGAGCAGCGCGTCGCGCAATTGTGCGCAGATACCCGCGATCCGGTCCCGCCAGCCGGCGGGAACGTCGTCGACTGCCGCCAGGATGCGGTCGGCGACGGCGCCCAGGAGCTGCTGCTTGTTCGCGAAATGCCAGTACAGCGCGCCCGGGGAGACGTTGAGTTCGCGGGCCAGCCGGCGCATCGACAGATCGGCGATCCCGTAGTCGTCCAGCAGCGAGGTTGCCACGTCGACCACGTCCCGTTTGTGGAGCTGCACGCCCGTACCCTAGCCTGAACGGTGTTCAATTGTCGGCACCGCCGACGTGTTCAATTGTCGGCACCGCCGACGTGTTCAATTGTCGGCACCGCCGACGTGTTCAATTACCACAGGGAGATGCTCTGGTGACCGACATTCTGGCAGTGGCACGCGAGCAGGTGCTGGTACGCGGCGAAGGTCTCGACCAGGACCAGACCCTTCAGGTGCTCCAGCTGCCGGACGATCGGCTCGACGATCTGCTGGCCCTGGCCCACGAGGTGCGGATGGCCTGGTGCGGCCCCGACGTCGAGGTCGAGGGCATCATCAGCCTCAAGACCGGTGGCTGCCCCGAGGACTGCCACTTCTGTTCGCAGTCCGGACTTTTCGCCTCCCCGGTGCGCAGCGCGTGGCTGGACATCCCGAGCCTCGTCGAGGCCGCCAAGCAGACCGCGAAAACCGGTGCCACCGAATTCTGCATCGTGGCGGCCGTCCGCGGCCCCGACGAGCGGCTGCTCGCGCAGGTCGCCGCCGGCATCGAGGCGATCCGCAACGAGGTCGACATCCAGATCGCCTGCTCGCTCGGCATGCTCACCCAGGATCAGGTCGAGCGGCTCTCCGAGATGGGTGTGCACCGCTACAACCACAATCTCGAGACTGCCCGGTCGTTCTTCACCAACGTGGTGACCACCCACTCGTGGGAAGAGCGTTGGGACACCCTGCAGATGGTCCGCGAGGCGGGCATGGAGGTGTGCTGCGGCGGCATTCTCGGCATGGGCGAGACGCTCGAGCAGCGCGCGGAGTTCGCCGCGAACCTCGCCGAGCTCGATCCGCACGAGGTGCCGCTGAACTTCCTGAATCCGCGTCCGGGCACCCCGTTCGGCGACCTCGAGGTGCTGCCGGCCTCCGAGGCACTCAAGGCCGTGGCGGCCTTCCGGCTCGCGTTGCCCCGCACGATGCTGCGTTTCGCCGGTGGCCGCGAGATCACCCTCGGCGATCTCGGCGCCAAGCAGGGCATCCTGGGCGGCATCAACGCCGTCATCGTCGGCAACTACCTGACCACGCTGGGCCGCCCCGCCGAGGCGGATCTGCAGCTGCTCGACGATCTGCAGATGCCCATCAAGGCGCTCAACGCCACCCTGTAGAACCGAGGGGTGATGGTCACCGACAGCACGCAGCTGCCGCCACCAGTCGGCGCGGGCGTCTACAACGTCTACACCGGCATCGAGCTGGGTGGAGCCGCGGGCACTGCGGTGCCCACCGCGGCCCAGCTCGGGCTGGAGCCGCCGCGGTTCTGCGCCGCCTGCGGCCGCAAGATGATCGTCCAGGTCAGGCCGGACGGCTGGTGGGCCAAATGCTCCCGCCACGGGTCCGTGGACTCCACCGACCTGGACCTGTACCGATGACCCACCCCGCCCCGTCACCCACGGTCTCGCGGAGCAGGGCTGCGGTGACCGTCGTGGCCGGCCTTGCCGCGGCGGGGGCGGTCGTCGGGGCGCTGTGGGCGTGGCTCGCGCCGCCGATCCGCGGCGTCATCGCGTTGACCCGCAGCGGCGACCGGGTCAAGGCCTACCTCGGCGCCGATTCCGATCACTGGTTCACTTCCGCGGCTCTCATGGTCGGAATGCTCTCGGTGCTCGCGGTCGTCGCGGCGGTGTGGGTGTGGCAGTGGAGGGCTCATCGCGGACCCGTCATGACGGCGGCGCTGGCGGTCGGTGCGGTGGCCTCGGCCGCCACGGCGACCGGAGTCGGCGCCCTGGTTGCGCATCTGCGCTACGGCGGCATCGACATGGCCGCGGCGCCGGTGTCCGAGCAGCAGCGGGTGCACTACATCGTCGAGGCGCCCTCGGTGTACTTCGGCCACTCGCCGGTGCAGATCGCAGTGACGTTGCTGTACCCGGCGGCGGTCGCGGCGATCGTGTACCTCTTCGCCGCGGTGGCGACCCCGCGGGACGATCTCGGTGCGTGGCCGCCGGTCGAAAACCCCTTGGGGCCTACTGGTCGAAACGAGACAACGGCTGGCGTTCCACCCGTCGTCCCAACATCACCTTCGCGGTGATCTTGCCGAGGGTGAGCATGCCCCGGTAGGTGGACGGGTTGAGCAGGGTCGGCCACTTGGTACGGGAGATGTGCGTGCGCAGCGGCCGCCCGGCGAACCGGTCGCGCAGCCAGCGCAGCGTCATCGGCGCAGACATCGGGTGCAGCAACAGGTGCTCGCTGAGCATGTCGCGGTGGTAGGTGACGCTGGCGCCGCCGCTCGTGTAGGTCTCGGTCAGCGCGTCGATGTCGTCGACCGAGATGATCCGGTCGTGCACCGCCTGGACGATGAGCAGGGGGACCTTCGGCGCGGCGGTCCCGAGCTTGATGCTGTCGAAGACGTGCTGAACCTCGGGGGAGAGCAGGATCTCCTCCAGCGGGCGGTCGATCATGTGAGCCATGTCCCTGCCGACGAGGCTGATCATGGCGTGGGCGGTGGTCATCTTCTCGATGCGCGCGAGCATCACCTTGCCGTCCTCGGTGGCGTGCTCCTGGATGACGCGGTGGAGGTCGGGATAGATGTGGGTGAGCGCGGCGACCACCAACGCGGGCAGACCGGCGTAGATGCTGCCGTTGAGGCGGCGGAACGTGTGACCGAGGTCCCCGACGGGGGAGCCGAGGACGGCGCCGACCACGTTCAGCTCCGGGGCGTAGGCGTCCTGGACCTCGGCGGCCCACGCCGACGCCAACCCGCCACCGGAGTAGCCCCAGAGGCCGACCGGGGCGTCGGGGGACAGTCCGAGGGGGCCGTGGTTGAGGGCGGCGCGTACCCCGTCGAGCACGTGATAGCCCGGTTCGTGGGGTGCGCCCCACATGCCGGAGGTGCCTTCGTGGTCGGGGACCGACACCGCCCATCCCTCGGCCAGTGCCGCCGCGACCAGGAGGAACTCGAACTGGGCAAACGAACCGAGGGCCTTGGCGCCGCGGCGCAGCGCGTAGGACGGGAAGCACCGGCCGGCCACAGCGTCGATGGCGCATTGATAGGAAACGATCGGCAGCGGTCCGTCCGATGTCCGCTCGGACGGGACCACCACTGTCGTGACCGTGGCCTGGGCTTCCCCGTTGAGGTCGGTGGTCCGGTACAGCAGTTGGGTGGCGGTGAACTTCTGTGGAATCACGCCGAGGAACGCCAGCTCGACGTCGCGGGAGCGCAGCACGGTGCCGGGCCGGGCGTGTTCGAAGCCGGCAGGAGGCTCGTAGAAATCGTCCTTGGCCGGGATGATCGGCCGCGACCTGGGCCGGAGCGGTTCGTGGAACGGCTGGCCGATCCACTCGGCGCCGGTCGACCGTGCCACATTGCCCAAGTCCATCAGGGCATTGTTGCTTAAGAACTGCTTAAGAAGCCAGTCGACTCACCCGGGTGGGCGCAGTGCGGCGAATTCGTCGGTGACGCGGTAGCGGGAGTCGGTGAACCGGTACAGCGCGGCGGGGCGCCCACCGCTGCGGCCGGACCGGGCCGTGGTGCCGGTGCGGGTGATCACGCGGCGACGCTCCAGCACGCGCTGCAGGTTGGTCGCGTCGACGGGGTGACCGAGCGCCGCGCTGTAAATGTCCCGCAGCGTGGACAGTGCGAATTCGCTTGGCGCCAAGGCGAACCCGATGTTGGTGTAGGAGAGCTTGGCGACCAGCCGGTTGTGTGCGTGCTCGACCATGGGGCCGTGGTCGAAGGCCATGGCGGGCAGCTCGCTGACCGGATGCCAGCGGGTGTCCGGCGGCAGCTCCGGAGTGGCGGGGGAGGGCACCAGTCCCAGGAATGTCGAGGCGATGGTGCGAGGTCCCGGGACGCGGTCCGGGTCGGAGAAGACGGCCAGCTGCTCGAGATGTGCCAGTTCGCGCAGATCCACCTTCTCGGCGAGCTGGCGCCGGACCGAGCTCGTCAGGTCCTCGTCGGGGCCCAGGTGGCCGCCGGGAAGGGCCCATCTGCCCTTCTCCGGATCCAGCGCGCGTTCCCACAACAGCACGTGAAGTGCGGGTTTACGACTGGTGGCCGGCGGCCGGCCGGGGCGCACCTGGAACACCGCGGCCAGCACCTCATGTTCGGTGCTAATATGAGCCATGTTTTCGATTGTAAGTCGAAAACCTCGATTGAGTGAAGGAGTCAGCGATGACGGTGCTCGCTGGGGCGTTTGACACTGAACTGACGGCCGGGATCGTGGACGGCCCCGGAGGTTTCACCGGTGTCGACGGAGACGAGAAATGGGCCGCCGAGGTGCGCCGCCTGCTCAAACTCCGCGGCGCGACATTGCTGGCCCACAACTACCAGCTGCCCGCCATCCAGGACGTGGCCGACCATGTCGGCGATTCCCTGGCGCTGTCGCGGATCGCCGCGGAGGCGCCCGAGGACACCATCGTGTTCGCCGGGGTGCACTTCATGGCCGAGACCGCCAAGATCCTCTCCCCGGACAAGACGGTCCTGATCCCCGACCAGCGGGCGGGCTGTTCGTTGGCCGATTCGATCACCGCCGATGAGCTTCGGGCCTGGAAGGCCGAGCACCCCGGCGCCGTCGTGGTGTCCTACGTCAACACCACCGCCGCGGTGAAGGCCGAAACCGACATCTGCTGCACGTCGTCGAACGCCGTCGAGGTCGTCGCCTCCATCCCGGAGGACCGCGAGGTGTTGTTCTGCCCCGACCAGTTCCTCGGCGCGCACGTCCGCCGGGTGACGGGCCGCAAGAACCTGCACGTGTGGGCCGGCGAGTGCCACGTGCACGCAGGCATCAACGGTGACGAACTCGCCGACCAGGCGCGGGCCCATCCCGACGCAGAGCTGTTCGTCCACCCCGAATGTGGTTGCGCCACTTCGGCTCTCTACTTGGCCGGG
Organism: Mycolicibacterium austroafricanum; assembly: GCF_000612725.1. Taxonomy (GTDB): domain Bacteria; phylum Actinomycetota; class Actinomycetes; order Mycobacteriales; family Mycobacteriaceae; genus Mycobacterium; species Mycobacterium austroafricanum. The sequence continues at coordinate 586,348 of NZ_HG964454.1, read as the reverse complement.
GAGGGTGCCTTCCCCGAGGACCGGGTCAAGATCCTGTCCACCGGCGGCATGCTCGACGCCGCCCGCGAAACCGGCGCACGCCAGGTGCTGGTGGCCACCGAGGTGGGCATGCTGCACCAGTTGCGCCGTGCCGCACCCGAAATCGACTTCCGGGCGGTCAACGACCGGGCGTCGTGCCGATTCATGAAGATGATCACCCCGGCCGCGATGCTGCGTTGCCTGATCGAGGGCGCAGACGAGGTCCACGTCGATCCGGATGTCGCAGCGTCGGCTCGTTTGAGCGTCCAGCGGATGATCGAGATCGGGCAGCCCGGCGGCGGGGAATGACCACGCCGTCCTGCGGCGGGTCCGGCGTGTGGAGGCAGCGCGCCGACGTCGTGATCGTCGGCACCGGGGTGGCCGGGCTTGCCGCGGCGTTGGCGGCGCACCGCCGCGGCCGCAGGGTCGTCCTCCTGAGCAAGGCGAGTGAGACCGCGACGTTCTACGCCCAGGGCGGCATCGCGGTCGTGCTGCCCGATGCCTTACGGGAAGGCGGAGATTCCGTCGACGCCCACGTCGCCGACACCCTCGCAGCAGGCGCAGGCCTGTGCGATCCGCAGTCCGTGCGTTCGATCGTCGCCGACGGCTACCGCGCCGTGGCCGAACTGGTCTCCGCGGGTGCGCGATTCGACGAGACCGTCCCCGGCCGGTGGGCGCTGACCCGCGAGGGGGGACACACCCGGCGGCGCATCATCCACTCCGGTGGGGACGCGACCGGCGCCGAGGTGCAACGGGCGCTCGATCACGCCGCGGCCACTCTCGACATCCGCCGCAATCACGTCGCGCTCGACCTGCTGGTCGACGACGGCGCGGTCACGGGCGTGACCGTCCTCAGCGGTGACGGCCTCGGTGTCGTGTATGCGCCCTCGGTGATCCTGGCCACCGGTGGGTCGGGTCATCTCTACTCGGCGACCACGAATCCGGACGGCTCGACCGGTGACGGGGTGGCTCTGGCAATGTGGGCCGGCCTGCCGGTCAGTGACCTCGAGTTCATCCAGTTCCACCCGACCATGCTGTATGCGGGCCACGGCGGCGGGCGGCGGCCGCTGATCACCGAGGCGCTCCGCGGTGAGGGTGCGAAACTGATTGACCGTCAAGGCGAGTCGGTGACAGGCGGCGTGCACCCGATGGGCGATCTGGCGCCGCGTGACGTGGTCGCGGCTGCGATCGAGGCGCGGTTGTCCGAAACGGGGGACCCGTGCGTCTACCTCGATGCCACGGGAGTCGCAGACTTCGCGAGGCGGTTCCCCACCGTCAACGCGGCCTGCCTGCACGCCGGAATCGACCCCACCCGGCAGCCGATCCCTGTGGTGCCGGGCGCGCACTACAGCTGCGGCGGAGTGGTGACCGACGTGGACGGGCGCACCGGCGTCGCGGGTCTCTTCGCAGCCGGAGAGGTGGCGCGCACCGGGATGCACGGCGCCAACCGGCTCGCCTCCAACAGCCTTCTCGAAGGTCTGGTGGTCGGCGGACGGGCCGGCGTCGCAGCCGCAGAACATGCCGAGCTTGCCGGCCCGTCCCGCGTCGTGGACGCGGCCGTGCCCACCCGGCCTGCGCTACCGCGTGCCGAGCTGCAGCGGGCGATGACCCGGCACGCGTCTGTCGTGCGCAGCGGTGAAGGCCTGCGCGAGCTCACAGAACAGCTCGAATCGGCCACGCCGCGGGCGCTGCGGTCGCGGTCGGACTTCGAGGATGCGGCCCTGACCGCGGTCGCAGGTGCGGTCGCGGCGGCGGCGTCGGCGCGCACCGAATCCCGCGGCTGCCATCACCGCTCGGATTTCCCCGAGCCGGACCCGGCACAGGCGGTCAGCACGGTCTTCGGCGCGGACCACGCCCCGGTGACGGTGGGGTGCCGATGACGCTCACCGACGACGAACTCGGCGAAGCCCGCGCCGTCATCGCGCGCGCCCTCGACGAGGACCTGCGCTACGGACCGGATGTGACGACACTGGCCACCGTCGCCGCCGATGCGCACACCACCGCGGCCGTGGTCTCCCGGGAGCCGGGCGTGATCGCCGGGCTGGATGTCGCGCTGCTGGTGCTCGACGAGGTGCTCGGCGCCGACGGCTACCGTGTCGGGCACCGGGTGGCCGACGGCACCCGGCTGGAGGCCGGTGGCGTCGCACTCACGGTGGAGGGGCCGACCAGGGGTCTGCTCACCGCGGAGCGCACGCTGCTCAACCTGGTGTGTCACCTGTCGGGTATCGCGACCGCAACCGCGGCCTGGGTGGATGCCGTGTCGGGAACCGGGGCGCAGATCAGGGACACCCGCAAGACTCTTCCGGGCCTGCGCGCGCTGCAGAAGTACGCCGTGCGCGTCGGAGGTGGCACCAACCACCGGATGGGCCTGGGCGACGCCGCGTTGATCAAGGACAACCACGTCGCGGCCGCCGGGTCGGTGGTCGCCGCGCTGCGTCAAGTGCGTTCGGCCGCACCGGATCTGCCGTGCGAAGTGGAGGTCGACTCGCTCGAACAGCTCGACGAGGTGCTCGCCGAGGACGTCGAGCTGGTGCTGCTCGACAACTTCCCGGTCTGGCAGACGCAGATCGCCGTGCAGCGGCGCGACGCGCGGTCGCCGAAGACGAAACTGGAGTCCTCGGGCGGTCTCGCGCTGGAGAACGCGGCCGACTACGCGGGCACCGGTGTCGATTACCTCGCGGTGGGTGCGCTCACCCACTCGGTGCGGGTACTCGACCTGGGCTTGGACCTGTAGACCATGAAGTCAGCCCTCGCGGTGGCGCTGCTGGCGCTCGGCGTCTCCGTCTTCGCGCTGCTGCGCACCCTGGACCACGGGCCCGACTACACCGACGAACAGCGCGGCGCGGCCGAGACCGGAATCTGTGCGGCGTTCGACACCGTGCGCACCGCTGTCGCGACCAACACCAACGTAGAGCCACCCGGCGGATCCGGTGACATCGCCGGCGCGCTTGCGGCGGCGGCGAACGCGCGGGTGGCACTGCTCGACGGTGGCCAGTACCTGTTGGCCCGGCTGGATCCGGCCACCCCGGCCGACCTCGCCGGCGAGGTCCGCAGGTTCGCCAACCAGCTGATGGACATCGGTGCGGCAGCCACCGCCGGGGTGCCGAACACCGATCCTGTCCAGGCCGACCGCCTCCGGGAGGCCGAGGCGGCCAGCACCGCCGTCAGCGACCGCTGCGGGTAGCCGTCACGCCGTAGCAGGGCCGCGCCGGACCAACGCCAGCACCACCGCGGCCGCGGCGAACAGCCCGGAGAACACCCGGCTCAGCACCGTGTGCTGGCGCGGGGTGCGCAGCCAGGTCAACAGCCGCACGGCCAGTCCCGTGTAGAGGCCCATCACCACCATGTCGACGGCGACCATCGTCACGCCGATCGCCAGGTATTGCGGTAGCAACGGCGTGGTCGGAACCACGAACTGCGGCATCACGGCCAGGAAGAACAGCAGGCCCTTCGGGTTCGTCGCATTGACGAGAAAGCCACGCACCAGCAGGGATGTCCGGCCCCCGTCGACGTCACGGTCCACCTCGGCGTTCAGGTCGATCGCGGCGGTGCGCCACTGGCGGACCGCCAGGTAGGCCAGGTACGCCACCCCGATCCACTTGATGACGGTGAACGCCAGGATCGAGTTCGCCACGGCCGCACCCAGTCCGATCGCCACCAGCGTCAGCTGCAGCATCAGGCCGATCTCGAGGCCGACGATGCTCCAGTAACCCCGCTTCACGCCATGGGTCATGCCGGTGGCCATCGACTGGATGGCCCCGGCACCCGGTGACACCGCGATCAGGATCGCCGCGCCGACGAACGCGAGCCACATCTGCCAGGTCATGTCGTCAAGTGTGTCAGCGGATGTCAAACGATATCGGCGACGAAAACCCCCGACCGCTTGGCGAGCATCTGCGCGGTCCGCGGCAGCGACGGGTCATCGGTGCCAGCCGGCAGCACCCGGGGTCGCACCAGGTGGAGGGTCTTTTTGCCGATCTGGATGTCGGCCTCGCCGGCCGCCAGCACGTTCTTGACCCAGTTCGTCTTGCCGTGGGCCAGCCCGATCGCCAGCACCGTTCCCTTGCGGTACGGCGTGACGATCGTCTCGTACTCGGTGCCCGAGGTGCGGCCGCGGTGCTTGATCACACCCAGGCCCGGCATCCGCTTCGACAGCGGCCGGATCACCGGGTTGATGTACTTGATCTGCAGTTTTTCGAACCACGGCGGGAAGATCATCGGTACGCCGGGTGCGTTGTTGGGGTGCGTGTTCTTGCGGGGCCGATCGGACATGACGCCTCCGATACTGATTTGTGCAGCTCTGGGACAATGGTCAGCGTGAATGTATCGCCAGGGCTTCTGCGGCGCATCGATCTGCGCGGCACCGCGCTGTCGGCGGCCCGCCTGCGCTCGGCACTGCCGCGCGGCGGTGTCGACGTCGACACCGTCGTGCCCAAAGTCAGGCCCATCGTCGATGCGGTCGCCGAGCGCGGAGCCGCCGCGGCGCTGGAGTACGGTGCCGCGTTCGACGGTATCCGGCCCGACCAGGTGCGGGTTCCCGCCGAAAGGCTGAAGGCGGCGCTCGCCGAGCTCGATCCCGATGTCCGCACCGCGCTGGAGGTCGCGATCGAGCGGGCCCGCGCCGTGCACGCCGATCAGCGCCGCACCGACACCACGACCACGCTCGCGCCGGGCGCCACCGTGACCGAGCGCTGGGTACCGGTCGAGCGGGTCGGGCTCTACGTGCCCGGCGGAAACGCCGTCTACCCGTCCAGCGTCGTGATGAACGTGGTGCCCGCCCAGACCGCGGGCGTGGACTCGCTGGTGATCGCCAGCCCGCCGCAGGCGGGGAATGCTGAGCCCTTCAAGGGCCTTCCGCATCCGACGATCCTGGCCGCGGCGGCGCTGCTCGGTGTCGACGAGGTCTGGGCGGTCGGCGGGGCCCAGGCCGTCGCGTTGCTGGCCTACGGCGGCGTCGACACCGACGGAGCCGAACTCGCTCCGGTCGACATGATCACCGGGCCCGGCAACATCTACGTCACCGCCGCCAAACGCATCTGCCGGTCGGCGGTCGGCATCGACGCCGAGGCCGGCCCCACCGAGATCGCGATCCTGGCCGACCACACCGCCGACCCGGCGCACGTCGTCGCGGACCTGATCAGTCAGGCCGAGCACGACGAGATGGCCGCCAGCGTCCTGGTCACCGACAGCGCCGAGTTGGCCGACGCCACCGACCGCGAGCTGGCCGTACAGCTGGAGACCACCGTGCACCGCGAGCGGGTGACGGCCGCGCTGGGTGGGCAGCAGTCGGCGATCGTCCTCGTCGACGACATCGAGGCCGGGATCCGCACCGTGAACGCCTACGCCGCCGAGCACCTGGAGATCCAGACCGTCGACGCGGCCGCTGTCGCGGGCAGGATCCGTTCTGCCGGAGCGATTTTCGTCGGTCCGTGGTCACCGGTGAGCCTCGGTGACTACTGCGCAGGCTCGAACCATGTGCTCCCCACCGCGGGCTGCGCCCGGCATTCCAGTGGATTGTCGGTGCAGACCTTCCTGCGCGGCATCCACGTCGTGGACTACACCGAGGCGGCGCTGAAGGACGTGTCGGGCTACGTCATCACGCTGGCCAAGGCCGAGAACCTGCCCAGCCACGGCGAAGCCGTGCGCCGGAGGTTCGAGCGGTGACCGGGGTGCCCGGCAGCAGCATCACGCTCGACGACCTGCCGCTGCGCGACGATCTGCGCGGCAAGAGCCCCTACGGGGCGCCGCAGTTGTCGGTTCCGGTACGGCTGAACACCAACGAGAACCCGCACCCACCGACGCGGGCCCTGATCGACGATGTCGCGCAGTCGGTGCGCGAGGTGGCGGGGGAGTTGCACCGTTATCCCGACCGTGACGCGGTCGCGCTGCGCACCGATCTGGCCGCCTATTTGAGCGCGCAGACCGGCACCGCGGTCGGTGTCGAGAACGTCTGGGCGGCCAACGGTTCCAATGAGATCCTGCAGCAGTTGCTTCAGGCGTTCGGTGGTCCCGGGCGCAGCGCGCTCGGCTTCGTGCCGTCGTACTCGATGCACCCGATCATCTCCGACGGCACCCAGACCCGATGGCTGGTGGCCAACCGGGGCGACGACTTCGGTCTCGATGCCGCGGTGGCCGCGACCGCGATCAAGGAGCACACCCCCGACGTCGTGTTCGTCACGAGCCCCAACAACCCGTCGGGACAGAGTGTTTCGCTCGACGATCTGCGACTGCTGCTCGACGCGCTGTGTCTGCAGGACGGCGGCGTCATGATCGTCGACGAGGCGTACGGCGAATTCTCCTCGCAGCCCAGCGCCATCGGGCTCATCGAGAGTTACCCGGGCAAGCTCGTCGTCACCCGCACCATGAGCAAGGCGTTCGCGTTCGCCGGCGGGCGGGTCGGGTACCTGGTCGCGGCACCCGCCGTCATCGACGCGATGCTGCTGGTGCGCCTGCCCTACCACCTGTCTTCGGTCACGCAGGCCGCCGCGCGCGCCGCGCTGCGCCATGCCGACGACACGCTCGGCAGCGTCGCGACGCTGATCGCGGAACGCGAGCGGGTGTCGCAGGCGTTGACGGGCATGGGTTTCCGGGTCATCCCCAGTGACGCGAACTTCATCCTGTTCGGTGAGTTCGCCGATGCGCCCGCCACCTGGCAGCGCTACCTGGACGAGGGTGTGCTGATCCGCGACGTCGGCATCCCCGGATACCTGCGCACCACCATCGGCCTGGCCGAAGAAAACGATGCGCTGCTGGCCGCCAGCGCCCGAATAGGAGCACCGTGAGCGATCCGATTCGCCCCGCCCGACGCGCCAAAGTCGAGCGCAAGACCAAGGAGTCCGACATCGTCGTCGAGCTCGACCTCGACGGCACCGGGCAGGTCAGCGTCGACACCGGCGTCCCGTTCTTCGACCACATGCTGACCTCGCTGGGCAGCCACGCGAGCTTCGACCTCACGATCAAGGCCGTCGGCGACATCGAGATCGAGGGCCACCACACGATCGAGGACACCGCGATCGTGCTCGGTCAGGCGCTGGGACAGGCGCTCGGCGACAAGAAGGGCATCCGCCGCTTCGGCGATGCGTTCATTCCGATGGACGAGACGCTGGCCCACGCCGCCGTCGACGTGTCGGGCCGCCCGTACTTCGTGCACACCGGGGAACCCGACTATATGGTCGAATTCACGATCGCCGGTTCGGCCGCCCCGTATCACACCGTGGTCAACCGGCATGTGTTCGAGTCGCTGGCCTTCAACGCCCGGATCGCGCTGCACGTGCGCACCCTTTACGGGCGCGACCCGCACCACATCACCGAGGCCGAGTACAAGGCCGTCGCGCGGGCGCTGCGCCAGGCTGTCGAGTACGACCCGCGGGTCAGCGGTGTGCCGTCCACGAAGGGCACGCTGTGACAACCAAACTCGTCGTCCTGGACTACGGGTCGGGCAATCTGAGGTCCGCTCAGCGCGCGCTGGAACGGGTGGGGGCGCACGTCGAGGTCACCGCCGATGCGGAGGCGGCGGCCAACGCCGACGGCCTCGTGGTGCCCGGGGTCGGTGCGTTTCAGGCCTGCATGACGGGCCTGCGCGCGATCGGCGGCGACAAGATCATCGCCGACCGCGTGTCAGCGGGCCGCCCGGTTCTCGGCGTGTGCGTGGGCATGCAGATCATGTTCGCCCGCGGCGTCGAGTTCGGGGTCGAGTCGGCCGGCTGCGGGCAGTGGCCCGGCTCGGTGATCCGGCTGGACGCTCCGGTGATCCCGCACATGGGCTGGAACGTCGTCGACGCTCCCGCCGGCAGCGTGCTGTTCAAGGGCATCGACGCCGACACCCGGTTCTATTTCGTGCACTCCTACGCCGCCCAACAGTGGGAGGGCGGTTCCGGGGCTCTGCTGACGTGGGCCACCCACCACGTACCGTTCCTCGCCGCGGTGGAGGACGGCCCGCTGTCGGCCACCCAGTTCCACCCTGAGAAGAGCGGGGACGCCGGCGCCGAATTACTGTCCAACTGGGTCGGGGCGCTAAGTTGACCAGCGTGAATCCGAGTTCTTCGAAACCCTCCGCGCTGATCCTGCTGCCCGCCGTCGACGTGGTCGAGGGCCGTGCGGTGCGGTTGGTGCAGGGGCAGGCCGGCAGCGAGACCGAGTACGGCTCTGCGCTCGACGCGGCGATGACGTGGCAGCGCGACGGCGCGGAGTGGATCCACCTGGTCGACCTCGACGCGGCATTCGGACGCGGCTCCAACCGCGAACTGCTCGCCGAGGTTGTCGGCAAGCTCGACGTCGCCGTGGAACTGTCCGGCGGGATCCGCGATGACGACTCCCTGGCCGCCGCGCTGGCGACCGGCTGCGCGCGGGTGAACCTGGGCACCGCAGCGCTGGAGAACCCTCAGTGGTGCGCCAAGGTGGTCGCCGAGCACGGCGACAAGGTCGCGGTGGGACTGGACGTCAAGATCGTCGACGGTCAGCACCGCCTCCGCGGCCGCGGCTGGGAAACCGACGGCGGCGACCTGTGGACGGTGCTGGATCGCCTTGACGGCGAGGGCTGTTCGCGGTTCGTGGTCACCGACGTGACCAAGGACGGCACTCTCAACGGACCGAACTTGGAACTGCTCACCCAGGTCTGCGAGCGCACCGACGCGCCCGTGATCGCGTCCGGCGGTGTGTCCAGTCTTGACGACCTGCGTGCGATCGCGACGCTGACCGACCGTGGTGTCGAGGGCGCGATCGTCGGAAAGGCCCTGTACGCAGGACGATTCACGTTGCCGCAGGCGCTCGACGCGGTCGGCCCGTGAGCCCGGAGCCGCAGCAGCTCGCGGAACTGCTCGACACCGCGGCCGGTGTGCTCGAGGCGGCCTCGGCGCAGTTCATCGCCGGCCACCGCGCCGACTCGGCAGTCGCCAAGAAAGGCAACGACTTCGCCACCGAGATCGACCTCGCCATCGAGCGTCGGGTGGTCGCCGAGCTGACCCGACTGACCGGGATCGGGGTGCACGGTGAGGAGTTCGGCGGCGAATCGGTGGAGGCCGAGTACGTGTGGCTGCTCGACCCGGTCGACGGCACCTTCAACTACGCGGCGGGTTCGCCGATGGCTGCGATCCTGCTGAGCCTGCTGTGGGAGGGGAAGCCCCTCCTGGGGTTGACGTGGCTGCCTTTCATGGGCCAGCGGTACACGTCGATGGTCGGGGCCCCGGTGCGGTGCAATGGCGAAGAGCTGCCACGGCTTGCCTCGACGACGCTGGCGGAATCGATCGTCGGGACAGGCACCTTCAACATCGACTCGCGCGGGCGTTTCCCCGGCCGCTACCGGGTCAAGGTGCTGGAGAATCTCAGCCGGGAGTGCTCACGGATGCGGATGCACGGCAGCACGGGTATCGACCTGGCCTACGTGGCTGCCGGAATCCTGGGCGGTGCAATCAGTTTCGGCCACCACCTGTGGGATCACGCGGCCGGTGTCGCGCTCGTGCGGGCCGCGGGCGGCATCGTCACCGACCTGGCAGGCGAGACCTGGACGGCGTCCTCGTCGTCGGCGTTGGCCGCCGCCCCCGGTGTGCACGAAGAGATCCTGGCGCTCGTCAGAGCGGCGGGCGACCCGAAGGACTACCTGTGAGGCCGGCCGGCGATGTCGCCACCCGGGTGATCCCGTGCCTGGACGTCGACGGCGGCCGGGTGGTCAAGGGCGTCAACTTCGCGAACCTGCGCGACGCGGGTGATCCGGTGGAACTGGCTGCCGCCTACGACGCCGAAGGCGCCGACGAGTTGACCTTCCTGGACGTCACCGCGTCCTCGTCCGGGCGGGCCACGATGCTCGATGTGGTGCGCCGCACCGCCGAGCAGGTGTTCATCCCGCTCACGGTGGGCGGCGGGGTCCGTTCGGTCGCCGACGTGGATGCGCTGTTGCGGGCCGGTGCGGACAAGGTGTCGGTGAACACCGCCGCGATCGCCCGCCCTGAACTGCTCTCGGAACTGTCGCGACAGTTCGGCTCGCAGTGCATCGTGCTGTCGGTGGACGCGCGCACGGTGCCCGAAGGCTCACAGCCGACACCGTCGGGCTGGGAGGTCACCACCCACGGCGGCCGGCGCGGGACCGGGATCGACGCGGTCGAGTGGGCGGTCCAGGGCGCCGAGCTGGGGGTGGGGGAGATCCTGCTCAACTCGATGGACGCCGACGGCACCAAGGCCGGATTCGACCTGGAGATGCTGCGTGCCGTGCGCGGGGCGGTGACGGTGCCGGTGATCGCCAGCGGTGGTGCCGGCGCGGTGGAACATTTCGCACCGGCGGTCGCTGCCGGGGCGGACGCCGTGCTGGCGGCCAGCGTGTTCCACTTCGGTGAGCTGACCATCGGTCAGGTGAAGGCGGCGATGAAAGCCGAAGGGATCACAGTGCGATGAGCGCTTGCGCGAAGAGCCGAGGGCCGCGATGAGCGCTCTGGACCCGGCGGTCGCGTCGCGGCTCAAGCGCAACGCCGACGGCCTGTTCACCGCGGTGGTGCAGGAGCGTGCCACCGGTCAGGTGCTGATGGTGGCGTGGATGGACGATGACGCACTCGCCCGGACGCTGGAAACCCGTGAGGCCACGTACTTTTCGCGGTCCCGCGGCGAGCAGTGGGTGAAAGGCCTGACGTCCGGGCACACCCAGCGGGTCCACTCGGTGCGGCTGGACTGCGACGGCGACACCGTGCTGCTCGAGGTGGATCAGGTCGGCGGGGCATGCCACACCGGCGACCACACCTGCTTCGACGCCGACCTGCTGCTGGGGCCCGACCTTTAGCCGCGAATCTGAAGTTGTTGCCGAGATGAGCGCCGGAAATCAGCAACAAGTTCAGTCTCGACGGTGGGTCCTAGACGATGCGGCCGGCCTTGGCGCGGGCCGTCCAGCGCCCTTCGTCGAAGCCGACCACCACGGGATGGGCGAACGCTTCTGACACCGTCTCGGTGCTGATCGTCTCGCGGGCCGGCCCGCTGGCGACGGTCCGCCCCTCCGAGATCAGCAGCGCGTGCGTCGTCGTGATCGGCAGTTCTTCCAGATGGTGGGTGACGAGGATCGACGCCACCTCGGGGTGGGTCTGGTCGAGCGAGTCGATGGTTTCCAGCAGCTGTTCGCGGGCCGCCACATCCAACCCGGTCGACGGTTCGTCGAGCAGGAGCAGCCGCGGCTCGGCGATCAGTGCCCTGGCGATGAGGGTGCGGCCGCGTTCACCCTGTGACAGCGTCGGCCACACGTCGTCGGCTTTGTGTGCCAGGCCGACCGCCGCGATCATCGCGTCGGCGCGGGCGCTCTCCTGGCTGCTGGCCGTCCACCGCATCGGGGTGTCGATCGTCGCGGTGATCCCGGTCATCACCACGTCGCGGACGGTCAGCGAGTACTGCAGCTGGTGGCGCGGATTCACGTGGCCGATGTGGTGCCGCAGCTTGGCCAGGTCCACCCGGCCCATCTGCTCGCCGAGGATCCGCACGGTGCCCGACGTCGGAAACGTCACCGCCGCGCAGAAACCCAGCAGTGTGCTCTTGCCTGCGCCGTTCGGGCCCAGCAGCGCCCAGTGCTCGCCCTCGTTCACCGTCAGCGAGATGCCGTCGATGATCTGCTTGCCGTTGCGACGGAACGTCACATCGGCGAGTTCGAGCACGGGTGTCATGCCGACTGGCGGCCGCGCAACACCTCGAGCGCTTTGTCGGCGTGGGTGTCCATGCTGAACTCGCTGGCGATGACCTCCAGCACGGTGCGATCGGTGTCGATGACGAAAGTGGTGCGCTTGACGGGCATGAACTTGCCCAGCAGCCCGCGCTTCACGCCGAACTGCGTCGCCACCACGCCTTCGGTGTCAGACAGCAGGGGATAGTCGAATTTCTGCTGGTCGGCGAACTTGGCCTGCTTGTCGACCGGGTCGGCGCTGATTCCCACCCGGGTGGCGCCGACGGCGGCGAACTCGGCGGCCAGATCCCTGAAGTGGCACGCCTCCTTGGTGCACCCCGGCGTCATGGCAGCCGGGTAGAAGAACAGCACCACCGGGCCGTCGGCGAGCAGCCCGGTCAGCGTCCTGGTCGTACCCGTCTGGTCCGGCAGTTCGAACTCGGCCACCCGATCACCACGATTCATGTTCTCAACGGTACTTCTGGGAGAATCACCGCGTGCAGATGACCGCCACCCTCAGCGCGACCACCACGCGTGAGGACTTCCGGGCGCTGGCCGCCGAGCACCGTGTGGTCCCGGTGACCCGCAAGGTGCTCGCCGACAGCGAGACGCCGTTGTCGGCGTATCGCAAACTCGCCGCCAACCGCCCCGGGACGTTCCTCCTCGAGTCCGCCGAGAACGGCCGGTCCTGGTCGCGCTGGTCGTTCATCGGCGCGGGTGCGCCGTCGGCCCTGACCGTCCGCGACGGCGAGGCGGTGTGGCTGGGTGCCATCCCGCAGGACGCGCCGTCCGGCGGCGACCCGTTGCAGGCGCTGCGGGCGACGCTGACGCTGCTGGAGACCGCTCCGCTGCCCGGGCTGCCCCCGCTGTCGTCGGGTCTGGTCGGCTTCTTCGCCTACGACCTGGTGCGCCGGCTGGAGCGGCTGCCCGAGCTGACCGTCGACGACCTCGCCCTGCCGGACATGATGCTGCTTCTGGCGACCGACGTCGCCGCCGTCGACCACCACGAGGGCACGATCACGCTGATCGCCAACGCCGTGAACTGGAACGGCACCGACGAGCGGGTGGACTGGGCCTACGACGATGCCGTGGCCCGGCTCGATGTCATGACGGCGGCGTTGGCCGAACCGTTGGCGTCCACCGTGGCGACGTTCAGCCGGCCGGTGCCGGAACACCGGTCGCAGCGCACCGTCGAGGAGTACACCGCGATCGTCGACAAGCTGGTCGGTGACATCGAGGCGGGCGAGGCGTTCCAGGTGGTGCCGTCGCAGCGGTTCGAGATGGACACCGACGCCGATCCCCTCGATGTGTACCGGATGCTGCGGGTGACCAACCCGAGCCCCTACATGTATCTGCTCAACGTGCCGAACGCTGATGGGGGACTGGACTTCTCGATCGTCGGCTCCAGCCCGGAGGCGCTGGTCACGGTCAAGGACGGCCGCGCCACCACGCACCCGATCGCCGGCACCCGGTGGCGCGGCGACACCGAAGAGGAAGACCTTCTGCTGGAGAAGGAGCTGCTCTGCGACGAGAAGGAGCGCGCCGAACACCTGATGCTCGTCGACCTCGGCCGCAACGACCTGGGGCGGGTGTGCCGTCCGGGCACGGTGAAGGTCGAGGACTACAGCCACATCGAGCGGTACAGCCACGTCATGCACCTGGTGTCGACGGTCACCGGTCTGCTCGCCGACGGCAAGACCGCGCTGGACGCGGTGACGGCGTGCTTCCCGGCCGGGACGCTGTCCGGCGCGCCCAAGGTCCGGGCGATGGAGTTGATCGAGGAGGTCGAGAAGACCCGTCGCGGCCTCTACGGCGGTGTCCTTGGCTATCTCGACTTCGCCGGCAATGCCGATTTCGCGATCGCGATCCGGACCGCGTTGATCCGCAACGGCACCGCCTACGTGCAGGCCGGCGGTGGCGTCGTCGCGGATTCGAACGGCCCGTACGAGTACAACGAGGCCTCCAACAAGGCCAGGGCGGTGCTGGCCGCGATCGCTGCGGCAGAGACGCTGAGCGAACCGTGACCCGGGTCGCGCAACTGCTGCTGGTGCTGGCCGCGGCGGGCCTGTGGGCGGCGTCGCGGCTGACATGGGTGCAGATCACCTCGTTCGACGGCCTCGGCCAGCCGAAGACGGCCGACCTCTCGGGTGCGACGTGGTCGACGGCGCTGATTCCGCTGGCGCTGCTGGTGCTCGCGGCGGCCGGCGCGGCGCTGGCTGTACGCGGCTGGCCGCTGCGTGTGTTGGCAGTGCTGGTCGCCGCTGCGAGCGCGGGCATGGGATACCTGGCGATCAGCCTGTGGGTGATGGCCGATGACGCGGTGCGGGCCGCCCGACTGGCCGACGTGCCCGTGGCCGACCTTCTCGACACGCAGCGTCACTACGGCGGCGCCGTGGTCACGTTGGTGGCCGGGGTGCTGTCGCTGGCAGGTGCCGTGCTCCTGATGCGCTCGGCGACGCACCGGCGTGCCGAGGCCGCGCGCTACACCCGCCGGACACCCGCCGAGAGCGATACGCGTGCCGCGGCGATGTCGGAACGGATGATCTGGGACGCGCTCGACGAGGGGCACGATCCGACCAACCCGGACAACCAGGGGCGGTGACGAGGCATGGCTTGGTGGCGACTACCCTTCGATAAGAATCGGACGGCTGTCAGGGGAAGGGAAACGACGCCCATGGGTTCGGCGACCGTGCTCGACTCCATCATCGAAGGGGTCCGCGCTGACGTTGCCGCTCGCGAAGCCGCCGTCAGCATGGACGAGGTCAAGGAGCAGGCCAAGCGTGCTCCGGCTCCACTTGACGTGATGGCAGCGTTGCGTGCTTCCGGGATCGCGGTGATCGCCGAGGTCAAGCGGGCCAGTCCGTCGCGCGGTGCGTTGGCCTCGATCGCCGACCCCGCCGAGCTCGCCCGCGCCTACGAGGACGGCGGTGCGCGGATCATCAGCGTGCTCACCGAGCAGCGCCGCTTCAACGGGTCGCTCGACGACCTCGACGCGGTCCGCGCCGCGGTGTCGATTCCGGTCCTGCGCAAGGATTTCATCGTGCGGCCGTACCAGATCCACGAAGCGCGCGCCCACGGTGCGGACATGCTGCTGCTGATCGTCGCGGCACTCGAACAGCCGGTGCTGGAGTCGCTGCTCGAGCGCACCGAGTCGCTGGGGATGACCGCGCTGGTCGAGGTGCACACCGAGGAAGAGGCGGACCGGGCTCTGCAGGCCGGCGCGTCGGTGATCGGGGTGAACGCCCGCGACCTCAAGACGCTGGAGGTCGACCGGGACTGCTTCGCGCGGATCGCTCCCGGGCTGCCGAGCAACGTCATCCGTGTCGCGGAGTCCGGTGTCCGGGGAACCGCCGACCTGCTCGCCTACGCTGGTGCCGGCGCCGACGCCGTGTTGGTCGGCGAGGGTCTGGTCACCAGCGGGGATCCGCGCAGCGCCGTCGCCGACCTGGTCACCGCAGGTGCCCATCCGTCGTGCCCGAAGCCCGCACGTTAAGTGGTCGACTTCGCCGGTCCCGATCTGCCGCGCGCCAGCGCGGCGGTCGCCGAACCCACCACCCACGATCCCGATGCCCGCGGTCACTTCGGTGTCTACGGCGGCAGGTACGTCCCCGAGGCCTTGATGGCCGTCATCGAGGAGGTGACTGCCGCCTACGAGAAGGCCCGCGGTGATCAGACCTTCCTCGACGAGTTGGACCGCCTGCAGAAGCACTACACAGGCAGGCCGTCGCCGGTGTTCGAGGCCGAGCGGCTCAGCGAGCACGCCGGTGGAGCGCGGATCTTCCTGAAGCGAGAAGATCTCAACCACACCGGATCTCACAAGATCAACAATGTGCTCGGGCAGGCGCTGCTGGCCAAGCAGATGGGCAAGACCCGGGTCATCGCGGAAACCGGCGCAGGCCAGCACGGGGTCGCGACGGCGACGGCGTGCGCGCTGATGGGCCTGGAGTGTGTCATCTACATGGGCGCGGTCGACACGGCGCGGCAGGCCCTCAACGTGGCCCGCATGCGGCTGCTCGGCGCGTCGGTGGTCGCCGTGGAGTCCGGCTCGAAGACGCTGAAGGACGCGATCAACGAGACGTTCCGCGACTGGGTCACCAACGCCGACAACACGTATTACTGCTTCGGTACGGCGGCGGGCCCGCACCCGTTCCCGATGATGGTGCGCGACTTCCAGCGCGTGATCGGTCTTGAGGCCCGCGCGCAAATGCTGGATCAGGCGGGCCGGCTGCCTGACGCGGTGGTCGCCTGCGTGGGCGGCGGTTCCAACGCGATCGGCATTTTTCATGCGTTCATCGACGATCCCGGGGTGCAGTTGGTCGGCTACGAGGCCGCGGGCGAGGGCGTCGAAACCGGCCGCCACGCCGCGACTTTCACCGGCGGCTCACCGGGAGCGTTCCAGGGTTCGTACTCGTACCTGCTGCAGGACGAGGACGGTCAGACCATCGAATCCCATTCCATCTCAGCGGGTCTGGACTACCCCGGCGTCGGTCCCGAACACGCGTTGCTCAAGGACGTGGGGCGTGCCCAGTATCGGCCGATCACCGACACCGAAGCGATGGACGCGCTGTCGTTGCTGAGCCGCACCGAGGGGATCATCCCGGCGATCGAGTCGGCACATGCGGTGGCCGGAGCGCTGAAGCTGGGCGGGGAGTTGGGACCGGGGTCGATCATCCTGGTGAACGTGTCCGGCCGCGGAGACAAGGACGTCGAGACGGCGGCCAAGTGGTTCGGTCTGTTGGAGGACGGAACGAAATGAGCCGGCTGGCTGGATTGTTCGATTCCTGCCGTGCCGAGGGCCGGTCGGCGCTGATCGGCTACCTCCCCACGGGTTTCCCCGACGTCGAGACCTCGATCGCGGCGATGGTCGCCCTGGTCGAGTCCGGATGCGATCTCATCGAGGTGGGCATCGCGTATTCCGACCCCGGGATGGACGGGCCGACGATCGCGGCGGCCACCGAGGTCGCGCTGCGCGGCGGCGTGAGGGTGCGCGACACGTTCCGCGCCGTCGAGGCGATCACCAACGCCGGCGGCAGAGCGGTCGTCATGACCTACTGGAACCCGGTGCTGAGCAAGGGAGTCGACGCCTTCGCCCGCGACCTGGCGTCTGCCGGCGGGCTCGGGTTGATCACCCCCGACCTGATCCCGGACGAAGCCGACGAATGGCTGGCGGCCTCCGAGGCGCACGACCTGGACCGGATCTTCGTGGTGGCGCCGTCTTCGACCCCGCAGCGGTTGGCAGAAACCGTGCAGGCGTCACGAGGATTCGTCTATGCGGCCTCGACGATGGGCGTCACCGGGGCTCGTGACGCGGTGTCGAACGCCGCGCCGGAACTCGTGCGCCGGATCAAGGGGATCTCCGACATCCCCGTCGGTGTCGGGCTCGGGGTGCGTTCGCGCGAGCAGGCCGCCGAGATCGCTTCCTACGCCGACGGCGTCATCGTCGGGTCGGCCCTGGTGTCGGCGCTCAAGGAGGGTATCCCCGCGGTGCGATCACTGACCGAAGAGCTCGCTGACGGCGTACGGCAGAGGATTACTGCGTGACCACGACGGTGCTGGCGTACATCCCCAGTCCGTCTCAGGGGGTTTGGCACCTCGGGCCTTTTCCGGTCCGCGCGTACGCGCTGTTCATCATCGTCGGGATCATCGCCGCGCTGGTGATCGGAGACCGGCGGTGGGTGGCCAGGGGCGGCGAGCCGGGTGTCATCTACGACATTGCTTTGTGGGCGGTGCCGTTCGGCCTCATCGGCGGGCGCCTGTACCACGTGATCACCGACTGGCCGACCTATTTCGGTGAAGGTGGAGCGGGGCCGGCGGCCGCGCTGAGGATCTGGGATGGCGGCCTGGGTATCTGGGGCGCTGTGGCGCTCGGTGGAATCGGGGCGTGGATCGCATGCCGGCGCCGGGGGATTCCCCTGCCCGCATTCGGCGACGCGATCGCGCCGGGGATCGTGCTGGCTCAGGCGATCGGCCGTCTCGGAAACTATTTCAACCAGGAGCTCTTCGGTCGGGAAACCACCGTGCCCTGGGGTCTGGAGATCTACGAGCGGGTCAACGCCGCCGGGGTGCCGGACTCGCTCAACGGGGTATCCACCGGTGAGCTGATCCAGGTGGTTCATCCCACGTTCCTGTACGAGTTGCTGTGGAACCTTTTGGTTTTCGCGGTGCTGATCCTCGTCGACCGCAGGTTCAAGATCGGCCACGGCCGGCTGTTCGCGCTGTATGTCGCGGGCTACTGCGTCGGCCGGTTCTGGATTGAGCTGATGCGCAGCGACACCGCGACGCTGCTCGCCGGTATCCGGGTCAACTCCTTCACGTCGACCTTCGTGTTCATCGGTGCGGTCGTCTACATCATGGCCGCACCCAAGGGCCGTGAGGATCCCTCGTCGCTCAAGGGGAATCAGGACGCGGAGGCTCGCGTCGAGGACCTGGCGAAGGACGTGGCGGTCGGTTCCGCGACGGGGATCGTCGCCGCCGCCACCGTTGCCGACGAAGACGAAGCCATGGAACCGGCTGACGACGACGACGCCGCCGCCGAGGTGGAGGCATTGGTCGCCGAGTTGGAGGCGTCAGAGCCTGAAACCGAGGGGCTTGGGTCGGTTGAGGGTGACGAGGTGGCTGAGGCTGTCGAGGTAGCGCCCGAGGTGCATGAGGCTGCGGTCGAGGGTGAGGCTGAGGCTGAAGCGTTGGCCGCCGACGCCGACGCCGACGCCGACGCCGACGCCGACGCCGACGCCGACGCTGAGGCTGAGGACCTGGCTGCTGAGGCTGAGTCGCCAGTCGATGGTGCTGAGGCTGAGTCGCCAGTCGATGGTGCTGAGGCTGCGTCGGAAGTCGTTGAGGGTGACGTTGAGTCGGTGACCGAGTCGGAGGGGCTTGGCTCGGTTGAGGGTGATGAGGTGGCCGAGGCTGTCGAGGTCGCGCCCGAGGTGCACGAGGTTGTGGTTGAGGGCGAGGCTGAGGCTGAGGAGTTGGCCTCCGACGCCGACGCTGAGGCTGAGGACCTGGCCGCTGAGGCTGAGGCTGATGTCGAGTCGGAGGGGCTTGGCTCGGTTGAGGGTGACGAGGTGGCCGAGGCTGTCGAGGTCGCGCCTGAGGTGCATGAGGCTGCGGTCGAGGGTGAGGCTGAGGCTGAGGAGTTGGCCTCCGACGTTGAGGGTGCGCCCGAGCCCGAAGGTGTTGAGGCCGCCGAGGCTGAGGCTGAGTCGCCAGTCGATGGTGCTGAGGCTGAGTCGGAAGTCGTTGAGGGTGACGTCGAGTCGGTGACCGAGTCGGAGGGGCTTGGCTCGGTTGAGGGTGACGAGGTGGCCGAGGCTGTCGAGGTCGCGCCCGAGGTGCACGAGGTTGTGGTTGAGGGCGAGGCTGAGGCTGAAGCGTTGGCCGCCGACGCCGACGCTGAGGCTGAGGACCTAGCTGCTGACGTTGAGGCTGAGTCGCCAGTCGATGGTGCTGAGGATGAGTCCGAGGCTGGGCCGGAAGCCGTTGAGGGTGACGTCGAGTCGGTGACCGAGTCCGAGGGGCTTGGCTCGGTCGAGGGTGACGAGGCGGCCGAGGCTGAGGAGCTGGCCGGTGAGGTGGAGGCTGACGTCGAGGCTGAGACTGACGAGGCTGCGGCTGATGAAGTTGCCGAGGTTGACGCTGGTGCGGTGACCGACGCCGATGACGACGCCGAGGGTTTGGGTTCGGTTGAGGGTGACGAGGTGGCTGAGTCCGCCGAGGATGCCTCGGAAGTTCACGAGGCCGCGGTCGAGCGGGAGGAAGCCGCTGAAGAGCGTGCCGCCGAGGCCGAGGCCGACGATGCTTCGGAACCTCAGCCTGAAGAGGCCGCGGACACCGAGCCCGCTGCCGACGGTGCCGTGACTCGCGTGGAATCACGTTCTGTCGCTACCGAGAGTGAATCAGGCGGACTGATCCGGAGGATGCTCCGTCGGCGTCGAAGTCGCTGACTCGCATACCCATGACCGGATAGCTCAGCTGGAAACCCAGCCTGTGGTCCGCGTCGGCGCGAGGTGCTCCACCATGTGTCCACCTCCATGAGGCGTTCGGCCTGACATCGGCAGCGTTCCGTGGTGCGGGAGTCCATGCGGAACGTGCGCGCTTCGGCTCGACTCCATGCACAATGAGCGGGAATCCGACCACGACTCCGCCAGTGACGTAATGCCGGTCGTGTCGAGCCTCCCGTATCGCGACGGCCATCCGCATCTGGTCCCAATGGGAGTAGACTTGACTTCTGCGATCGGAGCAGGTCATGGCCACAAAATTGCCTCTAGAAGTGGTATCGATTCTGGCGATGAGCATCGGGGTGTTACTGTCCGCCTCCCCGGCGAACGCTTTACCGCGATGCGTCAACACATCCCCAACTACCACGCAGTGCGAAACCAACGGAAGCGCCCAGATCACGACGCAACCCGGCCCCTGGACTTACAACTACGGTTGGCCCGGATGGGGCTTTGGGTTCGGCTGGCCCGGGTTCGGGTTCGGATTCGGCTGACGCACTCGCATGACGGGCCGAGTAGCTCGGCCCGTGATCTTCGGTGCCCAGCTCCGGGAAGTTGGGCGATCTGACCGCGCCGCCGACCGGCCATCGGTACCCCGCGGAATCTCATGGCGGGGCGCGATTCCGGTGCTGGCGACCCGCCACGCCGATACCCGAGGTCGATACCCGCAGGACTCGTCGGGAAAGTCGGTGGTGTCGCCCGTATCCAACGTGAACGCCGCCACCGCATCGAGATTCAACAGCGACCGCGAACGCCGATACCAAGGCCGATTCGCCGCCACCGACGAACCACCACCGTTCTGAGAGTGGGTTCGGCGGAGGGCCCGTTCTGGCATGCTGTTGTCATGACCGAGCCCCCATTCAGCGGTAATGAAGGCGGACCCTCGTATACGCCGCCACCGCCCCAGCCGGGTTACGTTCCGCCGGGGCCGCAGTACGCGCCGCCGCCTCCGGGTGCCTATCCGCCGCCGGCCGGCGGCTATGCGGGCGGCTACGTCGACCCTGCCGCACCGTGGGGTCGTCACCCCGTGACGGGTGAACCCTTCTCGGAGAAGTCCAAAGTGGTGGGCGGGCTGCTTCAGCTGCTCGGCCTCTTCGGGCTGGTGGGTATAGGACGCATCTACCTGGGCTACACGAGCCTGGGCGTCATCCAGTTGGTCGTCGGTCTCATCACGTGCGGAATCGGCGCCATCATCTGGGGCATCGTCGACGCCATCCTGATCCTCACCGACAAGGTGCGCGACCCGGAGGGGCGTCCGCTGCGCGATGGCACCTAGCACCACAACCGGTACACGCACCCGTCTGCTTGTCGGGGCGGGCGGCGGTGCGGCGACCGTCGGTGCGCTCGCCTACATCGGCATCGGCAACCCGCACAGCCCGAGCTTCGTGTTCCCGTCGTGTCCGTTCAATGCGCTCACCGGCTGGCTCTGCCCGGCCTGCGGCGGGCTGCGCATGACCCATGACCTACTGCATGGCGACCTGGCCGCGGCGTTCGTGGACAACCCTTTCGTCCTCTTCGGTCTGCCGCTGTTGATGGGCTGGCTGCTGATCCGCCGCCGACAGGGCAGGCCGGCGTTCACCGCGCCCGCCTATGTCGTCATGATCACAGCGGTCCTGGCGTGGACCGTCGTCCGTAACCTTCCCGGATTCCCGCTGGTCCCGACGATTCTCGACGGGTAGCCGATCACCGGCGCTGATACACTGGATCGACGGGCCGGTGCAGTCCCTGATAGCGAAATTCAGGACTGTGGAGGCCCGTTTCGATGCTCTTCTCGGCTTTGCCCGACGCCCAGGGCTTATACGACCCCGGAAACGAGTCGGATTCGTGCGGCGTGGCGATGGTGACCGACATCCAGGGTCGTCGTTCGCATTCGATCGTCGCCGACGGCCTCACCGCCTTGGAGCACCTCGAACACCGCGGGGCCGCGGGCGCCGAACCCACCAGCGGTGACGGCGCCGGCATCCTGATCCAGCTGCCCGTCGATCTGCTGCGTGCGGTCACCGATTTCGCGCTGCCCGACCCGACGGGTGACGGTGCCAACACCTTCGCCGCCGGCATCTGCTTCCTGCCCCAGGACCTGGCCGCGCGCGAAAGCGCCCGCGGCACCGTCGAAGCCATCGCTGCCGAGGAAGGTCTCGAGGTGCTCGGCTGGCGTGAGATGCCCGTCGATCCCGACGGCGCCGATCTCGGCGCCACGGCGTTGTCCTGCATGCCCCACATGGCCCAGCTGTTCGTGGCGGCGCCCGAACTCAACGGCGCCCGCCCGGGCGGCATCGACCTCGACCGTCGGGTCTACCCGCTGCGCAAGCGTGCCGAACGCGCCGGCGTGTACTTCCCGTCGCTGTCCAGCCGCACCATGGTGTACAAGGGCATGCTCACCACAATGCAGCTGCCCCAGTACTTTTCAGATCTGCGCGACGAGCGCTGCATCAGCGCCATCGCCATCGTGCACAGCCGCTTCTCGACCAACACCTTCCCGTCGTGGCCGCTGGCCCACCCGTTCCGGTTCGTCGCCCACAACGGCGAAATCAACACCGTCCGGGGTAACCGCAACCGCATGCACGCCCGCGAGGCCATGCTCGCCAGCGCCAAGATCCCGGGCGACCTCACCAGACTCTCGCCGATCTGCACCCCCGATGCCTCCGACTCGGCCTCCTTCGACGAAGTGCTCGAGCTGCTGCACCTGGGTGGCCGAAGCCTGCCCCACGCGGTGTTGATGATGATCCCCGAAGCCTGGGAGAACAACACCACCATGGGCGACGCGGAGCGCGCGTTCTGGCAGTTCCACGCCTCGTTGATGGAGCCGTGGGACGGGCCCGCCTGCGTCACGTTCACCGACGGCACGTTGGTCGGAGCGGTGTTGGACCGCAACGGGTTACGTCCGGGGCGCTGGTGGCGCACCATCGACGACCGCATCATCCTGGCCAGCGAGACCGGCGTCCTCGACGTGCCGTCCGCCGAGATCGTCGCCAAGGGCCGGTTGCAGCCGGGCAAGATGTTCCTGGTCGACACCGCGGCGGGCCGCATCGTCTCCGACGACGAGGTCAAAGAGAAGCTCGCCCACGCCGAACCGTACGGCGAATGGCTGCACTCGGGTCTGCTCGAACTCAACGCCCTCCCCGACCGGGCCAGGGCCCAGCCCAACCACGAATCGGTGGTCCGTCGCCAGATCAGCTTCGGCTACACCGAAGAGGACCTCCGCATTCTGCTCACCCCGATGGCCGCCTCGGGAGTCGAACCGCTGGGTTCGATGGGCACCGACACCCCGCCGGCCGTGCTGTCACAGCGGTCCAAGCTGCTCTACGACTATTTCGTCGAGCTGTTCGCCCAGGTGACCAACCCGCCGCTGGACGCCATCCGCGAGGAGGTCGTCACGTCCATGGCCCGCATCATGGGGCCCGAGCAGAACCTTCTCGAACCCTCCGCGGCGTCCTGTCGTCAGATCAAACTCACCTGGCCCGTCCTGGACAACGACGAGCTCAACAAGATCGTCCACATCAACGACGACGGTGAGCAGCCCGGGTTGCGCACCACGGTGCTGCGAGCCCTCTACAACGTCGAGCGCGGTGGGGAAGGCCTCGCCGAGGCCATCGAGGACCTACAGTTGCGCGCCAGTGACGCGATCGCCAAAGGTGCTCACACACTGGTCATTTCCGACCGGGACTCCGACCACACCAAGGCGCCCGTCCCTTCACTGCTGGCGGTGTCGGCCGTGCACCACCATCTGGTGCGCACCAAGAAGCGCACCACGGTGGCCCTGGTCGTGGAGAGCGGAGACGCCCGCGAGGTCCACCACATCGCGATGTTGATCGGATTCGGTGCGGCCGCGGTGAATCCATATCTGGCCTTCGAGTCCATCGAGGACCTCATCCGGGAGGGCGAACTCACCGGGGTGGACGCCGCGACCGCGGTGCGCAACTACCTCAAGGCGCTCGGCAAGGGCGTGATGAAGGTGATGAGCAAGATGGGCATCTCCACGGTCGCGTCGTACACCGCTGCGCAGGCCTTCGAGGCCGTCGGCATCGACAAGGCCGTCATCGACGAGTACTTCACCGGTACGCCGACCCAGCTCGGTGGCATCGGCCTCGACGTGATCGCCGAAGAGGTCAAGCTGCGTCACCGCCGCGCCTATCCCGAGAATCCGACCGAGCGGGTGCACCGGCGTCTGGAGGTCGGTGGCGAGTATGCATTCCGGCGCGAAGGCGAACTGCATCTGTTCACCCCCGAAGTCGTGTTCCTGCTGCAGCATTCGACGCGCACCGGGCGCTACGAGGTCTTCGAGCAGTACTCCGAGGAGGTCAACCGGCTGGCCCGCGAGGGGGGTGCGCTGCGCGGACTGTTCGAGTTCAAGACAGGCCTGCGCCCGCCGGTGCCGCTGCACGAGGTGGAGTCCGTCGACTCGATCGTCACCCGGTTCAACACCGGCGCGATGAGCTATGGATCGATCTCGGCCGAGGCGCACGAGACGATGGCCGTGGCGATGAACAACCTCGGTGGCCGGTCGAACTCCGGCGAGGGCGGCGAGGACGTCGAACGGCTCTACGACCCGAAGCGGCGCAGCGCCGTCAAGCAGGTCGCCTCCGGCCGGTTCGGCGTCACCAGCGACTACCTGGTCAATGCGACCGACATCCAGATCAAGATGGCCCAAGGGGCGAAACCGGGTGAGGGTGGACAGCTTCCGGGCTACAAGGTGTACCCGAACATCGCCAAGACCCGGCACTCCACGCCCGGTGTCGGACTCATCTCGCCGCCACCTCACCACGACATCTACTCGATCGAGGATCTCGCCCAGCTGATCCACGACCTCAAGAACGCCAACGCCGACGCGCGCATCCACGTCAAACTGGTGAGCTCGGTCGGCGTCGGGACGGTCGCCGCGGGTGTGTCGAAGGCGCACGCCGACGTGGTGTTGATCTCCGGCTACGACGGCGGAACCGGCGCCGCGCCGCTGACCAGCCTCAAGCATGCCGGGGCGCCGTGGGAGATCGGCCTTGCCGACACCCAGCAGACCCTGATGCTCAACGGTCTGCGTGACCGCATCACGGTCCAGTGTGACGGCGGCATGCGCACGGCCCGCGACGTGATGGTGGCAATGCTCCTCGGCGCCGAGGAGTACGGATTCGCCACCGCGCCGCTGGTGGTGTCGGGCTGCATCATGATGCGCGTCTGCCATCTCGACACCTGTCCGGTCGGGGTGGCGACCCAGAACCCGGAGCTGCGGGCACGGTTCAACGGCAAACCGGAGTTCGTGGAGAACTACTTCCGGTTCATCGCCGAAGACATCCGCAAGTACCTGGCCGAGCTCGGGTTCCGCAGCATCGACGAGGCGGTCGGGCGTGCCGAGCTGCTGGACACCGACATGGGCGTCGCGCACTGGAAGAGCAAGGGCCTGGACCTGAGCCCGATCTTCGCGGTGCCGTCCAACGCCCACACCGGGGAGCCCGCGGCCCGGCGCAGGGTTCGCGACCAGTACCACGCGCTGGATCAGGCTCTGGACCAGACGCTGATCCAGTTGGCCGAAGGCGCGCTCGAGGATGCCCACCCGGTGCGTCTGGAGTTGCCGATCCGCAACGTCAACCGGACCGTGGGCACCCTCCTCGGCAGCGAGGTCACCCGCCGCTACGGCGCGCAAGGTCTGCCCGACGACAGCATCCACGTCACACTGACCGGTTCGGCCGGCCAGTCGATCGGCGCCTTCCTGCCGCCCGGCATCACGCTGGAGCTCGTCGGAGACGCCAACGACTATGTGGGCAAAGGCCTTTCCGGCGGCAAGATCATCGTCAAGCCGCAAGACGACGTGCTGTTCCTGCCGGAGGACAACGTCATCGCAGGCAACACGCTGCTCTACGGCGCCACCTCCGGTGAGCTGTACCTGCGCGGGCGGGTGGGGGAGCGCTTCGCCGCGCGCAACTCCGGAGCCCTGGCCGTCGTGGAGGGGGTCGGTGACCACGCCTGCGAGTACATGACGGGTGGCCGAGTGGTGGTGCTCGGCAAGATCGGCCGCAACATGGCGGCGGGCATGTCGGGCGGTATCGCGTTCGTGCTGGGGCTCGACCCGTCGCGGGTGAACACCGACATGGTGGAGTTGCAGGCTCTCGAACCGGAGGACCTGGCGTGGCTGCGCGACGTGGTCGCCCAGCACGCCCATTACACGGGTAGCACTGTTGCGACGTCGGTGTTGTCTGATTGGCCAAGGCGCAGTGCGCAATTCACGAAGGTGATGCCGCGGGACTTCCAGCGGGTGCTGCAGGCGACCCGGATGGCCAAGGCGGAGGGCCGGGACGTCGACACCGCGATCATGGAGGCGAGCCGTGGCTGATCCACACGGATTTCTCGAGGTGGCCAAGGTGGAGGCCGCCAAGCGGCCCGTCGACGAACGGGTCGGCGACTGGCGCGAGGTCTACGAACGACAGGACCCTCATCAGCGCGCCGGCGAAGTGTCCCAGCAGGCCCGCCGCTGTATGGACTGTGGAATCCCGTTCTGCCACTCCGGAACCGCGGGCTGTCCGCTGGGCAACCTGATTCCCGAGTGGAATGACCTGGTGCGCCGGGGCCGGTGGGATGCGGCGAGTGAGCGTCTGCACGCGACCAACAACTTCCCGGAGTTCACGGGTCGGCTGTGTCCGGCGCCATGCGAGGCGGCCTGTGTGCTGTCCATCGCCGAGGAGCAGACCGGTGGCAGCGTCACGATCAAGCGGATCGAACAGACGATCGCCGACCAGGCCTGGATGGACGGCATCGTCGAGCCCCAGCCCGCCGCGATCTCGACCGGCAAGAAGGTCGCCGTCGTCGGTTCGGGTCCCGCGGGTCTGGCTGCGGCGCAACAGCTGACCCGCGCCGGCCACGACGTCACCGTCTACGAGCGCGACGACCGAATCGGCGGTCTGATGCGCTACGGCATCCCCGAGTACAAGCTGGAGAAGTCCATCCTGAATCAGCGGCTCGCCCAGATGCGGGCCGAGGGAACCCGCTTCGTCACCGAATGCGAAGTGGGCGTCGACCTTCCGGTGGAGCAGCTGCGGGCCCAGCACGACGCCGTCGTGCTCGCGGTCGGGGCCCTGCGTGCCCGCGACAACGACGTCGAGGGCCGCGACCTCGCCGGCGTGCACCTGGCGATGGAACACCTGGTGCCCGCCAACAAGGAATGCGAAGGCGACGGACCCAGCGGGGTCAGCGCCGAGGGCAAGCACGTCGTCATCATCGGCGGCGGCGATACCGGCGCCGACTGCCTGGGCACCGCGCACCGGCAGGGTGCCACGTCGGTGACGCAGCTGGACTACAACCCCGAACCCCCCGAGCTTCGCGACGAATCGCGCTCACCATGGCCGACCTGGCCGATCGTGCTGCGCACCCGGCTGTCCCCGGCGCACGCCGAGGGCGGACACCGTCGGTACGAGGTGGCCGTGCAGCGCTTCCTCGGCGACGACCGCGGCAACCTGCGCGCGATGGAGATCGCCGAGGTCAAGGTCGAACGCGACGAGGCGGGCCGCAGGCACATCGTCCCGGTCGGGGAGTCATTGGAGATCCCCTGCGAACTGGCGCTGCTGGCAATCGGATTCGAGGGTGTCGAACACATGGCGCTGCTGGACAAACTCGGTTTGACGCTGAGCCGGCGCGGCACCGTGCCGTGCGGTTCGGACTGGCAGACCGACGCGCCGGGCGTGTTCGTCTGCGGGGACGCGCACCGGGGCGCGTCGCTGATCGTCTGGGCGATCGCCGAGGGCCGCAGCGCCGCGCACGCCGTCGACGCCTACCTGATGGGTGACTCCGATCTGCCGGCCCCGGTCCGGCCGGGCACCCTGCCGCTGGCCGTCGTCTGAATCGATTAACGACTATGCTCAGGGCTCGTGAATAGACGCGGAAAGATCGTCTGTACGCTTGGCCCGGCCACGGCTACCGAGGAAGCAGTCAGGCAGCTGGTCGAGTCGGGGATGGACGTGGCCCGGCTCAACTTCAGCCACGGTGACTACCCCGACCATGAGGCCAACTACAAGCGGGTTCGTGCTGCGTCCGACGCCACCGGACGGGCGGTCGGAATCCTCGCTGACCTGCAGGGACCCAAGATCCGGCTGGGCAGGTTCGCCGACGGGCCGACGATGTGGGCCAACGGTGAGACGGTCCGGATCACCGTCGAGGACTTCGTCGGCAACCACGACCGGGTGTCGACGACCTACAAGCGCCTGGCGCAGGACGCCAAGCCCGGCGACCGCGTCCTCGTCGACGACGGCAACGTCGGTCTGGTTGTCGAGCACATCGACGGCAACGACGTGGTCTGCACGGTCACCGAGGGCGGCAAGGTCAGCAACAACAAGGGCATGTCCCTTCCCGGGATGAACGTCTCGGCGCCCGCGCTGTCGGAGAAGGACATCGACGATCTCGAGTTCGCGTTGCGCCTCGGTGTCGATCTGGTCGCCCTGTCGTTCGTGCGGTCACCCGCCGACGTCGAACTGGTCCACGAAGTGATGGACCGCGTCGGCAGGCGGGTGCCCGTCATCGCGAAACTGGAGAAGCCGGAGGCGATCGACAACCTCGAAGCCATCGTGCTCGCCTTCGATGCGATCATGGTCGCCCGCGGAGACCTCGGCGTGGAGCTGCCGCTGGAGGAAGTGCCGCTGGTCCAGAAGCGCGCCATCCAAATGGCAAGAGAGAACGCCAAACCCGTCATCGTCGCCACGCAGATGCTGGAATCGATGATCGAGAACTCGCGCCCCACCCGCGCCGAGGCGTCCGACGTCGCCAACGCGGTGCTCGACGGTGCCGACGCGGTGATGCTGTCCGGGGAGACCTCGGTGGGCAAGTTCCCGTTCGAGACGGTGCGGACGATGGCGCGCATCATCAAGGCGGTGGAGGAAAACTCGGTGGCAGCACCGCCGCTGACCCACGTGCCCCGCACCAAGCGCGGCGTCATCTCCTACGCCGCCCGCGACATCGGCGAGCGGCTCGACGCCAAGGCGCTGGTGGCGTTCACCCAGTCCGGGGACACCGTCCGCCGGCTGGCCCGCTTGCACACGCCGCTGCCGGTGCTGGCGTTCACGGCGCTGCCGGAGGTGCGCAGCCAGCTGGCGCTGACCTGGGGCACCGAGACGTTCATCGTCCCGCACATCGACACCACCGACGGAATGATCCGCCAGGTGGACCAGTCGATGCTGAACCTGGGCCGCTACAAACGGGGCGACCTCGTGGTCATCGTCGCCGGGGCGCCCCCCGGCACAGTAGGCTCCACGAATCTGATCCACGTCCACCGCATCGGGGAGGACGACGTCTAGGGAACCGTCCCAGGAGGTATTACGTGTCGTCGCAGGCCGACTTCGACGAACTGCTGGCGGTTCTGGACCTGGATCGGCTCGACGACGACACGTTCGTCGGTTCACACCCCAGCAAGAACCCGGTCCGCACCTTCGGCGGCCAGATGATGGCGCAGGCATTCGTGGCGGCGAGTCGCAGCCTCCGGCACCCCACCCCGCCGAGCGCACTGTCGGTGCATTTCATCGCAGGCGGCGACCCCGCCCTGGACCTCGAATTCCACGTGGTGCGGTTGCGCGACGAACGCCGGTTCGCCAACCGCCGCGTGGACGTCATGCAGAAGGGCCAGCTGCTGACCACCGCGATGGTGTCCTACCTGTCCGGCGGCAAGGGGCTGGAGCACGGGGTGGAGCCGCCGCCGCTGGACGACCCGCTGACGGTGCCGCCCATCGACGATCTGTTGCGCGGCTACGAACAGGTCGTCCCGCATTTCGCCAACGCGTCACGGCCCATCGAATGGCGCTACACCAACGACCCGGCGTGGATCATGCGGGACAAAGGGGAGAAGCTCACCCACAACCGGGTGTGGATGAAAGCCCACGGCGCCCTGCCCGACGACCCGGTGCTGCACACCGCGGCGATGGTCTACTCGTCGGACACCACGGTGCTCGACTCCATCATCACCACGCACGGTCTGTCGTGGGGACATGACCGGATCTTCGCCGTCACCACCAATCACTCGGTGTGGTTCCACCGTCAGGTGCGCTTCGACGACTGGGTGCTCTACTCGACGACCTCACCGGTCGCCGCTGACTCCCGCGGGTTGGGGACCGGACACTTCTTCGACCGGTCGGGCCTGCCGCTGGCCACCGTCGTGCAGGAGGGGATCGTCAAACACTTCCCGGGTCGGGTTACGGCGTCGGGGTGACGGTGATGGAGAACGATTCCTCCACCCGCTGGGTGAACTCGTCGGCGCATTCCTGGACGGCCTGCTGGTCGTTTCCGGCGCGCTGGAGGCAGTCGAGATAGTCGCCGCCGCCCAGATCCTTGAACAGTGTCACCCCGAGGGTTGCGTAGATCGCCACGATCACCAGGCTGGCGACGATCGCCACGGCGCCCAGCACGATGCCGGCCAGAGCGACGCCGCCGTTGGTCGCCTCGCCCCGCTTGACCCGCCCGCGGGCGACAAAACCCATGACGATCGCGGCGATGCCGAGCAGCACACCGCCGGCGACCGTCCAGCAGAGCAGCAGACCGACGATCGCGAGGACCAGTGCGGCCGTGCCGAGACCGTTCTTCGGGGCGGTCGGAGGTGAGGGTGGGTAACCGCCGTAGGGCTGGGTCGGGTAGGCAGGCGGATAGGCACCGTACGGCTGCGGCGGATAGCCGCCCGGGTAGCTGCCGGGTGGGGGTGGCGGCGGCTCGCTCATGTTGGTGAGACTACCGTCACAGGGACGCCTTCCGGCAGGTGATGAGTGGCGACCACGACGGTTTGTTGCGGGCTGAACAGAGTTCCGGGCGTCAGAAGGTCGGTCAGGATCTGATCGGCGTCGGAAGCGTCGAGATGCTCGGTGGGTTCGTCGAGAAGGACGGTCGGTGCAGCCGACACCAGCGCCCGCGCGAGCAGCAATCTCCGACGCTGTCCCGCCGACACCGCCGCAGCGCCACCGACCAGCAGGGTGGACAGCCCCTGCGGCAGCCCGTCGAGCCAGGCCCCGAGTCCGGCGAGTCGGAGTGCATCCCGCAGTTCGTCGTCGGTGGCGTCGCCGCGGGCGACGAGCAGGTTGTCGCGGACGGTCGTGGAGAACAGGTGCGCGTCCTCGGCGAAGAAGACGCCGGGGGTCTGCATCAGCAGCGTGGTCTTGCCACATCCGCTCGGACCGACCACGGCGACACGGTCGCCGGGCTCGAGGTGGAGGGGGATGACGGTGGGGCGGCGGTCGCCGAGCTCGGCCGGCTCGGTGAGGGTGAGCAGTCGTTGGGCGGCGATGCGGCCCCTGGTCAGTGCGACCGCGGCGCCGGGCAGCGCCCCGGTGGCCTCGAATGCCGCCAGCGGCAACAACATCAGGATCGCGACGGTGGTCGGTGCGGCGGTGTGTGACAGCGCGATGCCTGCGAGCACGGCACCGAGCACGCTCACCCCGACGGCTACGATGGGCACGGCTGCGGCCACCGCAGCCGGGGCGGCGGCCCGGTCGACCGCACGGCCCCACCGGCGTTGTTCGTCGCCCGCCGCGGCGACGACATCGTCCAGGCGGCCGCTGACACGGAGCTCGGGTGCGTGTTCGAGGGCAAGCATCGTGGCGTTGTCGCGTTGCGCATGATGTTCCACCGCAACGGTTTCGGCGGCCGACGCGGCACGGGCCGCCAGTGCGGGGGCAACCACTCCCGCGATGAGCAGGCAGACGGCCAGCACTGCCGCCGCCGCGGGTGACATGACGGCGATCGCCACCACCGCCGCCACCCCGAGGACGGCGGCCACACAGATCGGCACGACGGCGCGCACGACGACGTCGGACAGTTCATCGACCCCGGCGCCGACGCGGGACACCAGATCGCCGCTGCTGCGCCGCATCACGACGTCCTCGGGCCCGGTGGCCAGCCGGACGAACAGGCGTTCCCGTGCGGTGGCCGCGGCACGCAGCGCCGTGTCGTGGGAGGCCAGCCGCTCGCAGTACCCGAGCACGCCGCGGGAGATGGCCAGGGCCCGAACGGTCACCGCGGCGACGGTCAGATGCAGCACCGGGGGCATCTCCCAGGCGCGGGTGATCAGCCACGCCGACACCGCCGTCAACCCGAGCGCGCTGCCCAGCGCCAGCACGCCGAACATCACCGCCAGCGCGATGCGCGGCGCGCGTGACCCCAGTAGCGGCCAGGCCCGGGCGAGGGGATCACGGCGCGACACGGGCGCCTCCCATCCGGACCACGGCGTCGCCGATCTCCAGAATCGGATCACGGTGCCCGACCACGAGCACCGTCGCGCCGTCGGCGGCGCGACGTGTGATCGCGTCCAGAACCCGGGCCTCGGTGGGCCCGTCGAGGTGTGCGGTGGGTTCGTCGAACAACAACAGGGGCGCCGCGGACCCGAGCACCCGCACCAGGCCCAGCCGTTGCCGCTGGCCGAGGGACAGGCCGACGCCGCCGCGCCCGATCACCGTCTGCAGACCGTCGGGCAGGGTGGCGAGGACCTCGTCGAAGCAGGCGGCGCGGCACGCCGACCGCAGATCGGGCAGCGGGCCGAACAGCTCGAGGTTCTCCTGCACCGTGCCGGGGATCAGCACCGGCCGTTGTGCCAGCCAGGCGACCTTCGGCCACCACTGCTGCGGGTCGAGTTCGGCCACCTCCACCCCGTTGATCCTGATTCCTCCCTCGGTGGGCCGGTCCAGTCCCAGAATCGCCTGCAACAGGGTGGATTTGCCGATCCCGTTGGGCCCGGTCAGCACGGTGACGCGGCCGGGCCCTGCGGTCAGCTCCGGGTCGTCGACCTCGACGGTCACGCTGTCGCCGGGCACGCCGAGCGTCCCCGCCCCGGGCGGTTCCGCGGTGTCGATGAAACGGAACGCCGCCTGCACGGCCGTCTTGCCGTCCTGGGCGGAGTGGAAGGCGGCCCCGACCCGGCGCAGCGGCCAGAACACCTCCGGTGCGAGCAGCAACGCGGTCAGCCCCGCCGACAGGGTCATCTCGCCGTAGACGAGCCTCATGCCGACGCCGACCGCCACCAGTGCCACCCCCAGCGTGGCGAGGAGCTCGAGCACAAGCGCCGACAGGAACGCGATCCGCATCGTCGCCATGGCGGAACGGCGGTGCGCCGCACCGAGTTCGGCTATGCGCGCGGCAGCGCCCCCGGTGCGACCGAGCGCACGCAGGGTGGGCAGGCCCGCGACAAGGTCGAGTAGCCGGGACTGCAGTGTCGCCATCGCGGCCAGCGCGGCCGCCGACCGATCCGCGGTCGCGAGTCCGATCAGGACCATGAAGACCGGGATGAGCGGCAGCGCGATCGTCACGATAAGGGCGGACTTCCAGTCGTAGAACGCGATGACGACGGCGGTCGCGGGGGTCAGGACGGCGGCCAGGAACAGCGACGGCAGGTAGGTGGTGAAGTACACCCGCAGGCCGTCGAGCCCGCGGGTGATCACCACGGCCGCCTCGTCCCGGTGCGCGGCGAGTTGGCGCGGGGGCAGCGACGTGGCCGTCGTCAGCACCTGATCGCTGAGGTCGGCGATCACCGCGCTGGCCCCGTGCTGCCCGAGCCTGCCCTGCCGCCACTGAGCCAGCGCCCGAAACATCCACAGCGCCAACAGTATTGCGATCGGGGTGCTGAGCTCGCCGACGCTGCGTGAGGCGGGGTCGGTGATCACCCGCGCGACGATGCCCGCGAGCACGACCGCCGAGGCGATGGTGCACGCAGCGATGAGCACTCCGCAGGCCGTGGTGGCGATCAGGAACCGGCGCATCGCCGCCGACGCCCGCCACAGTCGCGGGTCGATCGGGGCGCGGCTCTGATCTGTCAGGACGGTCGCCTCGACAGCCCGATGGAGGCGGGGATGGATTCGGCGGTGATGCGCTTGCGGAACACCCAGTAGGACCACGCCTGGTAGGCCAGCACCAACGGGAGCAGGGTCAGCGACGCCCACGTCATGATCCGCAGCGTGTAGGGGGTGGACGAGCCGTTGTAGATCGTCACGCTCCACTCCGGATTCAGCGTGGACGGCAGCAGGTTGGGGTACATGGAGCCGAAGATCAACACCGCCACCGCGGCGATGACGACCACCATCGACACGAACGCCACGCCTTCACGGAATCCTCTCCACACCAGCGCGACCGAGATCAACAGCGCCACCACGGCGACGGCCAGGGCGAGCCATGTCCACGGTTTCCCGTAGGCGAGCTGAGTCCACAAGCCGAATCCGCCGGCCAACACGATCACCGGGAGCGACAGCATGCGGGCGACGCGGAACGAATCGTCGTGCAGTGCGCCGGCGGTGCGCAGGGCAAGATACACCGACCCGTAGAACAGGAACAGCGACGCGGTCGCGAGGCCGCCGAGCAGGGTGTAGGCGCTCAGGATGTCGCCGATTCCCGGATG
Source organism: Mycolicibacterium austroafricanum (assembly GCF_000612725.1). Taxonomy (GTDB): domain Bacteria; phylum Actinomycetota; class Actinomycetes; order Mycobacteriales; family Mycobacteriaceae; genus Mycobacterium; species Mycobacterium austroafricanum. The sequence goes on along the minus strand of NZ_HG964454.1, from coordinate 552,384 downwards.
GGCACGGCCGTCGGCGTCGATCGGCAGGCCGCGCAGCAGAATCGCGAACGCGACACCCCACAGCACCGCGGGAAGCCACGACCCGAGCGCGATCCCGATGTCAGCCCATCTGCGCCACTGCGGATCGTTGATCTTGCCGCGCCACTCGATGCCGACGATGCGCAGGATCATGCCGAACAGAATCGCCAGCAGTGGCAGGTAGAGCGCGGAGAACAGTGTCGCGTACCAGTTGGGGAAGGCGGCGAACATCGCGGCGCCGGCGGTGATCAGCCACACCTCGTTGGCATCCCAGACCGGGCCGATCGTGTTGAGCACCGCACGGCGCCGGTCATCGGGATCACCGGGCCCGATGGTGCCCATCGGGCTCATCAGCATGCCGACACCGAAGTCGAAACCCTCGAGCACCAGAAAGCCGAGGAACAGCACGGCGATCAGGAGAAACCACAGTTCCTGGAGTCCCACGACAATCTCCTAGTAGGCGAACGAGAGCGGTGCGACGTCGTCCTTGCTCGGCGGCGTCGGCGGCGCCGGTTCGGAGTCGTGCTCCTGTGGACCTTCGACGACGTAACGGCGCAGCAGGTAGAACCACACGACCGCGAGCGCGCCGTACAGCAGCGTGAAGACCGCCAGCGAGAACATCACGGTGCCGGCTGCGTGGTTGGACACGCCTTCCTGCACGGTCATCCGCACCATCTGGTCACCGGTGGGGTTGGGTACCACAACCCATGGCTGGCGACCCATCTCGGTGAAGACCCAGCCTGCCGAAGAGGCCAGGAACGGCGTCGGGATGGTCAGCAGACCGAATGTCCCGTACCAGCGCTGGCCGGGTATCCGGCCGCGACGCGTCAACCACAGGCTCAGCAACGCGAAGGCCACCGGAACCAGCAGCAGCCCGATCATGGCCCGGAAAGCCCAATACGTGACAAAGAGATTCGGCCGGTAATTGCCTGGCCCGAACTTCTGTTCGGCCGCTTGTTGGAGGTCCTCCACACCCTCGAGGGTGACGCCGGAGAACTTGCTCTCGGCCAGGAAGGGCAGCACGTACGGCACTTCGAGTACGCGGACGATGCCGTCACAGTTGTTGTGGGTGCCGACGGTCAGAATCGAGAAGTTCGGGTCGGTTTCGGTGTTGCACAACGACTCCGCGGAGGCCATCTTCATCGGTTGTTGGACGAACATCAACTTGCCCTGGATGTCGCCGGTGAAGAACAGACCCGCAGCGGCCACCAGTGCGACCGCGCTGCCCAGGATCGTCGCGGGCCGGTACATCGTGCGTGCTTCGACTTCCTCCCCGCCGCGCCGGTGCGCCCGGACCATCAGCCACGCGCAGATGCCCGCCACGAAAGCTCCCGCGGTCAGCAGCGACGCCGTGATGGCGTGCAGGAACGCCCAGATCGCGGTGTTGTTGGTCAGCAACGCTCCGAAGTCGACGAGTTCGGCGCGGCCGGTCTCGGGGTTGAACTTGGCGCCGACCGGGTGCTGCATGAACGAGTTCGCGGCGATGATGAAGTAGGCGGAGGCGTTGACGCCGAACGCAACGATCCAGATGCAGGCCAGGTGCACCACCCGGGGCAGCCGGTTCCACCCGAAGATCCACAGCCCGATGAAGGTGGACTCGAAGAAGAACGCGATCAGCCCTTCGAACGCCAGCGGCGCACCGAAGATATCGCCGACGAACCGGGAGTACTCGCTCCAGTTCATCCCGAACTGGAACTCCTGCACGATGCCGGTGGCCACGCCGATGGCGAAGTTGATCAGGAACAGCTTCCCGAAGAAGCGGGTCAGCCGGTACCAGGCAGCGTTGCCGGTCACATGCCAGACCGTCTGCATGATGGCGATCAGCGGGGCCAGGCCGATGGTCAGTGGGACGAAGATGAAGTGATAGACGGTGGTGATTCCGAACTGCCACCGCGACACGTCAAGTGCGTCCATGCGCCACTCCCAGGCTCGACCGATCCAATCTACGACACAGTGTAGTAGCTCGTTCGGGCGCCGGCACTAGGGGCTTTGGGCCTCATTCCGGCGCTGACGTACCGACCGTCTGCGGTGCTTCGGACAGCTTCTTGCTCGCCGAGCGGATGCCGAACGCCGACACGACCTCGAAGACGCCGAGGACGATCAACCAGATGCCGACGACCATCGTCAGCGTCGCGAGCGATTCGAACGGGGCGGCGAGCATGACGACGCCCGCGATGAGGCTGATGACGCCGATGAAGATCTCCCAGGCCCGTCCTGGCAGCGTCGGGTCGCTGATCGCCGAGACCGCCGTGGCCACACCGCGGAAGACGAAGCCGATACCGATCCAGATGGCCAGCAGCAGGATCGACTCCTGCAGGCTGCGGAAGCAGAGTACGGCCAGGATCAGCGCGGCCGCGCCGCTGAGGAACAGCAGCACGCGTCCACCTGCCGAGACGTGCAGGCTGAATGCGAAGAACACCTGCGTGATGCCGGTGATCAACAGGTAGGCGCCGAAGAAGATGGCCGCGACCACGATTGTGATGCCGGGCCAGATGAGTACCATTACGCCAAGTGCGACCGCGAGGATCCCGGACACGAGCGCGGACTTCCACAGATGCTGCAACATGCTTGGGGGAGCGGCGGTTTCCATGCGCGCAGTGTGACACACCGTGGCGGCGACTTGTCTGATTTTGCAGTACCGCTGTGATGTCTCAACGCTGTCGTTAATGTTTCGTAACCGGCGCTGCGCGCCGGGTCATAGGCCGTTAACGTTCCTGGCTGGTAGGCAGGCCCAGACAGGGACGTGGACGACCCGAAGTAGAAAGTTGAGGCATCAGTGGTGGCTGGAATCCAAGACCGCCGAACCAGGATCTGGCGCGTCGCGGCGGTGTTCGCCGCGGTGGGCGCCCTGGCCCTGTCGGGCTGTTCGAGCAGCTCGGAGGAACCTGTCGAAGAAGGTTCCCCGACCGCGGCGGCGCCCGCGGAAAAGGTCGATGCGATCGCGAACACCGTGCCGGAGGCAATCAAGTCGACCGGGAAACTCATCGTCGGCGTGAACATCCCGTACGCGCCGAACGAGTTCAAGGACGAGAGCGGCAAGATCGTCGGCTTCGACGTCGACCTGATGAACGCCATCGCCGGCACGCTGGGTCTCACCCCGGAGTACCGCGAGGCCGACTTCGCGAAGATCATTCCGTCGATCCAGGGCGGCACGTTCAACGTCGGCATGTCGTCGTTCACCGACAGCAAGGAGCGCGAGCAGCAGGTCGACTTCGTCACCTACTTCTCTGCGGGCACGTTGTGGGCGCAGCCCGCAGGCGGTCAGATCGACCCCGAGAACGCGTGCGGCAAGAAGGTCGCGGTGCAGGCCACCACGGTCCAGGAGACCGATGAGCTGCCCGCGCGCAGCAAGAAGTGCACCGACGCGGGTCAACCGGCGATCGAGATCATCGCGTTCGACAGCCAGGACGCCGCGACCAACGCCGTCGTGTTGGGCCAGGCCGACGCCATGTCGGCCGATTCGCCGGTGACGCTCTACGCCATCAAGCAGACCAACGGCAAGCTCGTGCAGGCGGGCGAGGTGTTCGACTCCGCCCCGTACGGCTGGCCTGTCGAGAAGGGTTCTCCGCTCGCGCAGTCGCTGCTGCAGGCGCTTGAGCACCTGATCGAGACGGGCAAGTACAAGGAGATCGCTGCGAACTGGGGTCTCGAAGAGGGGATGATCGACAAGCCGGTGATCAACGGCGCGGTTTCCTGACAACGATGACAGATGTTGGCGCGCCGCCGCCGTCCAGTTCGCCGCAGTCCATCGATGCCATTCCGCTGAAGCATCCGTGGCGGTGGCTGGCGGCGGCCGCCATCATCGTGCTCGTCGGGCTGTTCCTCTACGGCGCGGCGACCAACCCGGCCTACGGGTGGTCGACGTTCGGGGAGTACTTCTTCCACGAACGCATCCTGCTCGGCGTCTTCAACACGCTGCAGCTGACCATCTACTCGATGATCATCGGCATCGTGCTGGGCGTCTTCCTCACTGTGATGCGGCTGTCTGACAACCCGGTGCTCAGTTCCGTAGCGTGGGTTTTCCTGTGGATCTTCCGCGGCACGCCGATCTACGTGCAGCTGGCGTTCTGGGGCCTGTTTCCGACGATCTACCAGAACATCCAGCTCGGCGTGCCCTTCGGCCCGTCGTTCTTCCACCTGGACCTGCAGGACCTGTCGATTCCGTTTGTCCTCGCAGTGATCGGCCTCGGCCTCAACGAGGCCGCCTACATGGCCGAGATCGTGCGTGCGGGCATCATGTCGGTCCCCGAAGGCCAGATGGAAGCCTCGACGGCGCTGGGCATGTCATGGGGCAAGGCCATGCGCCGAACCGTGCTACCGCAGGCGATGCGCGTGATCATCCCGCCGACCGGCAACGAGCTGATCAGCCTGTTGAAGACGACCTCACTGGTCACCGCCGTGCCCTACGCGTTCGACGTGTACAGCATCGCCACCCGCGAGATCGCCGCCAGGATCTTCGAGCCCGTGCCGCTGCTCCTGGTCGCCGCCGCGTGGTACCTGGTGATCACGAGCATCCTGATGGTGGGCCAGTTCTACCTGGAGCGGTACTTCTCCAGGGGAGCGTCCCGCAAACTGACCTCCAAACAGCTGGAGGCGCTGGCGCTGGCACAACTGCCTCAGGTGAAGTAAAGGACGGGTATGACGGCAGATGCAGTCAGTGCGAAGCCGATGGTCAAGGCCGAGCTGGTGTGCAAGGACTTCGGCGCTCTCAAGGTGCTCAAGGGCATCACGCTGGAGGTGCAGAAGGGACAGGTGCTTGTCCTGGTCGGCCCCTCCGGATCCGGCAAATCGACGTTCCTGCGGTGCATCAACCACCTCGAGACCGTCAGCGCCGGCCGGCTCTACGTCGACGGTGCACTCGTCGGCTACAACGAACGCGGCGGCAAGCTGCACGAGATGAAGCCGCGTGACGTCGCCAAGCAGCGCCGCGACGTGGGCATGGTGTTTCAGCACTTCAACCTGTTCCCGCACCGGACCGCGCTGGGGAACGTCGTCGAGGCTCCCATCCAGGTCAAGGGCGTCAGAAAGGCCCAGGCCATCGAGAAGGGCAAGGAGTTGCTGGCCCAGGTCGGGCTCGCCGACAAGGCCGGGGCCTATCCGGCGCAGCTCTCCGGCGGGCAGCAGCAGCGTGTCGCCATCGCCAGGGCGCTCGCCATGGACCCCAAGCTGATGCTGTTCGACGAGCCGACGTCGGCGCTGGACCCGGAGCTGGTCGGCGAGGTGCTCGGTGTGATGAAAAAGCTTGCAGCCCAAGGTATGACGATGGTCGTGGTGACCCACGAGATGGGCTTCGCCCGCGAGGTCGCCGACGAGCTGGTGTTCATGGACGCCGGGGTCGTCGTCGAACGGGGCGCGCCACGCGAGGTGATGGCCAATCCGCAACACGAACGGACGAAAGCGTTTCTCTCCAAGGTGATGTGACGCCGGACCCGGCGACGCCGCTGTGGCGCGCCGCGCAGGTGTTCCGCCTGCTCAGCTGCATCTATGCGTTCGGCTTCCAGTTGGCGGTCAACCCCGACCTGGAGCATCCGGTCGGCGGATGGGTGCTGTTCGCGGTGCTGATCGGCTGGAGCGCGGCGTGCGCGACGGCCTACCTGCAGGGCTTCGGCCGCAGGCCCGCCTGGGTGCTGGCCGAGATCGTCGTCGTGGTGGCGTTGATGCTGTCGACGGAGTTCGTGGCGTCCGACCAGTGGGCGCTGGACAACCAGTCGTGGCCGACCACGCTGTGGGCGACGAACGCGACGATCTCGGCCGCGATCCTGTCGGGTCCGGTCTCGGGAATGCTGGCCGGCCTAGTGGTGGTGGCCGCCAGTGCAGCGCTCAAGGGGTACGTCAGCATCGACCTCGGCCGCAACGCCACCGTCGTGATCGAGTTGGCGGTCGGCCTCGCGGTCGGCATGGCCGCGCAGACGGCGCGCCGGGCCCACGCCGAACTGGAACGGGCGGCCCGCCTCTCGGCGTCACTGGAGGAGCGCGAGCGGCTCTCCCGCCAGGTGCACGACGGTGCGATCCAGGTGTTGGCGTTGGTGGCGCGCCGGGGGCGCGAAATCGGGGGAGACACCGCCCAGCTCGCCGAACTCGCCGGGGAGCAGGAGCGGGCGCTGCGCCGCCTGGTCAGCGCGAACGACGCCGAACCCCGCAAGGGCGCGATGTCCGACATCGGGGCGATGCTGCGGCGCCGGGCCACCGACCGGGTGTCGATCAGTGTGCCGGCCGACCCGGTGCTGCTGGACGCGACGGTCGCCGACGAGCTTCTGGCGGCGGTGACCAACGCGCTCGACAACGTCGAGGCGCACGCCGGACCAGTTGCCCGCGCGTATGTTCTTCTCGAGGATCTCGGCGCGACCGTGACCGTCACCGTGCGCGACGACGGGGTGGGCATCCCCGAGGGCCGGCTGGACGAAGCGGTGACCGAGGGCCGCGTCGGGGTATCGAAATCGATTGTGGGACGTATGGATTGGCTCGGCGGGCGGGCGGAGCTGAGCACCGGTCCGGGGATGGGGACGGAGTGGGAGCTGACGGTATCTCGGTGATGGTGGTCGACGATCATCCGATCTGGCGGGACGCGGTGGCGCGGGATCTGGCCGACGACGGCTTCGACGTGGTGGCCACCGCCGACGGGGTGGCGTCGGCGAAGCGGCGTGCCGCCGTCGTGCAACCGGCGGTGGTGTTGATGGACATGCGCCTGGCCGACGGCGACGGCGCACAGGCGACCGCCGAGGTGCTCGCCGTGTCGCCGTCGTCGCGCGTGCTGGTGCTGTCGGCCTCGGACGAACGCGACGATGTCCTTGAGGCGGTCAAGGCCGGGGCCACCGGATACCTGGTCAAGAGCGCGTCCAAGCAGGAACTCGGTGATGCGGTGCGGGCGACCGCGCAGGGACGAGCGGTGTTCACCCCGGGTCTGGCCGGTCTGGTGCTCGGTGAGTTCCGCCGCATCGAGCGCGACAGCCCCGCGGGGCCGACACTCACCGAGCGCGAGACCGAGATCCTGCGCCATGTCGCCAAGGGGCTGACGGCCAAACAGATCGCCTCGCGGCTGTCGCTCAGTCACCGCACGGTGGAGAACCACGTCCAGGCGACCTTCCGGAAACTGCAGATCGGCAACCGGGTCGAGCTGGCGCGCTACGCGATCGAACACGGCCTCGACGAGTAGTTGTACTCATCCACCGCACCGTGCTCGGCTGCGACGATGGCGGCATGACCGAACCGCACACCGCCGTCATCACCCGGCTCTCCGCGGATTTCGCCGCGATCTCCCGGCAACTCGCCAGGGTTTCCACCGATCTTGTCGAACTCGACCGGATACTGGCCGATCGCCCGCAGTCGGCACCCGCTCCCTGGCCGCAACCGGTCCCCGTGCCGTCGCCCGTCCCCGTGGCGCAGCCCGTTCCCGTGCCGTCGCCGGCCCCTGTGCCGCAGCCGGTGGCGCCGTATCGGCCGGCGTACCCGGCGTACCCGGCCTACCCGCCGGCCTCTGCACGGGTGCGCAAAGAACGCTCGGACGGCTGGATCGGCAAGCTGCTGGCTGTCGCGGGGGTGGCCGTCACGCTGATCGGTGTCGTGCTGCTCCTGGTGCTCGCCGCGCAGGCGGGGATCCTGAGGCCGGAGTTCCGGGTGGCAGCTGGGGCTGTGCTCGCCGGTGCGCTGGTGGCTGCGGGATGGTGGCTCAACGGCCGCCCCGGCGGCCGGGTGGGTGCGATCGCTCTGGTGGCCACCGGTGTGGCGGCGGCCTACATGGACGTCATTGCGGTCACGACGATCTACGAGTGGACGTCCGCGCCGGCCGGGCTGGTATTCGCGTCGCTGATCGCAGGCGGCGGGCTGACGCTGGCGCGGCGCTGGGACTCCGAGCACCTCGGGCTGCTGGTGCTGGTGCCGCTGATCGGGCTGGCGCCGATCGTCACCGACGGCATCTCACTGCTGTTGGTCGGCTTCATGCTGGCGCTGGCCGCGGTGTCGCTGCCGGTGCAACTCGGTAAAGACTGGATCTGGCTGCACGCGGCGCGCATCGCCGCCGCGGCGCTGCCGGTTCTGACTGCGCTGCTCGCGCGTCACTTCGAATCCGCGCGGCAGGATCTGTGGCTGGCCGGCGCGTCCGGCATCGCGGCCGCGGTGGCTCTGGTGGCCGCGCTGATCCTGTTGCCGGGCACCAAGAATCGTGCTGCGATGGCGCTGCTGACCGCGGCCGGCGTGCTTCCGGTGTTGTGTGTGTCACTGGCGGTGGACCGCGTCGTCGCGGCGCTGATGGCGGCAACACTGGCTGCGGCGCTGCTGGCGATCGTGCTCGTCGGCGAGCGCCTGCCCGGGGTGGCGGGCGTGGTGCGGCAGGTGTTCTCGGCGACGTCGGCGGTCGCCGCCTTGATCGCCGTCACCGTCGCGTTCGACGGCATGATCGCCGGACCGGTCCTGTTGGCGATGGCCGTGGTGGTGGCGCTGGTCGGCAGGCGCGATGAGGTCGCCCGCTGGGCGGCAATCGGTTTCGCGGTCGTCGGCGCGGGCGTGCACCTGAGTTACTCACCGCCCAGCATGCTGCTGGAGGCCACCCGAATCAGCGCTGCCGCAGGCATATCCACGTTGGTGTCCGCGGTGCTGCTGGCGGCTGCCGCGGTCGCCGTGGTCTGGGCGTGGGATCACACCGGGGGTGCGACGGGATTGGCCATCTGGATCGTTCCTGCCGCCGTCGTCGTCTACGCGGTGACGTCGTTCACGGTGACTGCCGGGATGCTCATCGGCGGAGGCGACGGCGGCTTCTACGCCGGACACATGGCCGCGACCATCTGCTGGATCGCGATGGCCGCGGCGCTGTTCGGCTATGCGGCCCGGCTGCCGCGGGAGGACCGCTCGATGCTGATCGGCGGTGGGCTGGGCCTGGTGGCCGCAGCGATGGCCAAGCTGTTCCTGTTCGACCTGGGCACGCTCGACGGGATCTTCCGGGTCGCGGTGTTCATCGTCGTCGGCCTGATCCTGCTGGGCATGGGGGCGGGCTACGCGCGGCTGCTGGAGAAACAGGACAAGAAGCTGTGATGAAACGCACGTGCTAATCTGGACTGAGTCCAGAAAAGGAGGCGTTGACATGAACATGACGACCACAGCGAACGCACGAAGGACCGAGGCCGAGATAGCGAACTTCCAGGCCTCACCGGAACTGGGCGCCGCGCTTCAGCGAGTCCTGGTCGACCTGATCGAACTGCACCTGCAGGCCAAGCAGGCGCACTGGAACGTGGTCGGCACCAACTTCCGCGACCTGCACCTGCAACTCGACGAGATCGTCGACTTCGCCCGCGCAGCCAGCGACACCGTGGCCGAACGGATGCGTGCACTCGACGCGGTCCCCGACGGCAGGTCGGACACCGTCGCGGCGAGCACGTCGCTGCCGGCGTTCCCGGCGTTCGAGCACAGCAGCGACGACGTCGTCGACCTCGTCACCACCCGCGTCTACGCCGTCGTGGACACCCTGCGGACCGTCCACGACACCGTCGACGCCGAGGATCCGAGCACGGCCGACATCCTGCACCAGCTGATCGACGGGCTGGAGAAACTGGCGTGGTTGCTCAAGTCGGAGAACCGGAAGGTGTAACCGCCTCGGCCCGATGGGCGACCAGGTACCACGTGTGCATCGGTCCCTTGCCCTTGACGTCGACGACACCGCGCTCCTCCAGTACGAACCGGTCGCGTAGTCGTTCATAGACGTTGTCGGGCACCTGGATTCGGCCCTCGACGTCGGTGGTCTCCATGCGGGACGCCACGTTGACGGCGTCGCCCCAGACGTCGTAGAAGAACTTCTTCGCGCCGACGACCCCGGCGACGACGGGACCGGACGCCATCCCGATCCGCAGCGGAACGTCATGTCCCTGCGGGTCTTTCAGGTCGGCCACCGCGTCGGCCATGTCGAGAGCCAGCAGCGCCAGGGCCTCGAGATGGTCGACGCGGGGGTTCGGCACGCCGCTGACGACCATGTAGGAGTCCCCGCTGGTCTTCACCTTCTCCAACCCGTGCCGGTCCACGAGTGCGTCCAGGTCGGTGTAGAGCCGATCGAGGAACCGCACCAGTTCCGACGGCGGCGTCTCGCTCGCGCGTTTGGTGTAGCCGGCGATGTCGGCGAAGAGGATCGAGGCGTCGTCGTACTTGTCGGCGATGACGGTGCGCGTCGGTTCCTTGAGCCGGTCGGCGATCGTGGCGGGCAGGATGTTGGCGAGGAGCTCTTCGGAGCGCTCGTATTCGGCTGCCATCGCCGCCTCGGCCCGGTCGATCTCGCGCAGCGTGTACCAGATCGTCGCAACGATTATCACGACCGACGACACCACCGCGCTGATGAAACCTGCGGTCAGCGTCCACGACGGACCAAGTCCCCGGTCGTCCGGCACCGTCAGCTCGAGGACGATGGTGATGATCACGCCGGCGGCCGCGATGGCGGCGGCGAGCGCGATGCGCTCGATGCCGAGCACCAGCACCACCAGTGAGGCGGCGACGAGGAAATAGAACTGAAGCCCGGACCCGGTGCCGATGGTGTAGCAGATGAAGCCGACGGACGTGTAGGCGAAGACGACGAACGTCAGCGGCGCGATCAGTTCACCGAGGGGGCACAGCCGCGGGATCGCGAGGAACACCACCCCGCAGCCGATGTTGACGGCGCCCAGCCACCACAGGGGGCCGCCGAACGTCAGCTGAAATACCCCGAATCCGACCGACGCGGCGGCCGCGATCCAGCTCGCGATCATCAGAACGCGCTGCCGCCGCGCCACCCGTTCATGGCGGTGCCGGCTCGGTGACCAGGCACGGCGGCCCAGGGTGACTTCGGGGACGCAGACCGGCCGCATGTTGGGCACGCTCAAAGGTTATCGCTGCCAGTCCGCCAACCTGCTGGAATGGCGCGGATCGCGTATCGGCGACCAGAGGGTTTTGTTGGTGCCCTCGGTGAGATTCGAACTCACACTGTACGGGTTTTGAATCCGTTTCCTCTGCCAGTTGGGATACGAGGGCGCGCGGCCTACCACCATAGAGGATGGCCCCGCGCTCGCTCATCTGGCCTGTGCCCTTCACAATGTTGTGATGTCATCCGCTTCCGCGTCACCGTCAGACGCCGCCGTCACGCCGCGCCGAGTCCTCGTCGCCGAGGATGAGGCCCTCATCCGGCTCGACCTGGCCGAAATGCTGCGTGAAGAGGGCTACGAGATCGTCGGCGAGGCCGGAGACGGTCAGGAAGCCGTCGAACTCGCCGAAGCGCTGCGCCCCGATCTGGTGATCATGGACGTCAAGATGCCGCGGCGTGACGGCATCGACGCCGCCTCGGAGATCGCGAGCAAGCGGATCGCGCCGATCGTCATCCTGACCGCCTTCAGCCAGCGTGAGCTGGTCGAACGCGCCCGCGACGCCGGCGCGATGGCTTACCTGGTCAAGCCGTTCAGCATCACTGACCTCATCCCGGCCATCGAGGTCGCGGTCAGCCGGTTCAGCGAAATGACCGAACTGGAGAAAGAGGTCGCCAACCTCTCCGATCGCCTGGAGACCAGAAAGCTCGTCGAGCGCGCCAAGGGTTTGCTGCAGGCCAAGCAGGGGATGTCCGAGCCCGAGGCGTTCAAGTGGATTCAGCGGGCCGCGATGGATCGTCGGACCACCATGAAGCGGGTCGCCGAGGTGGTCCTGGAGACCCTAGATCCGCCGGCCGACACACCGGCGGGGCCCGGCCAATAGAGGATCGGCGCGGCACCGCCGGTTAAGACTGCGTTTCCGCGGCCGACTTTTTACAGGTTCATCCGGTTTATCGACGCGACGCGTTTTCCAACAGCACGCACCGCGGCGGTGCGTTGGTTATGGTCGTCGCGAAGCATCGCCGCCGTGTCGTCGTCTGCCACAGACGGCCGCTCGACGGTGCCGAGCGAAAACTGAACCGGAGGTGAGACGTGCGCGGTCGCGTAGCACGCAAGGCATTTGCACTCGGTACGGCCGGATTGACTGTGCTGGCGATCGCCGGCTGCAGCCAGTCCACGCCTGAAGAGGAAGCAGCGCAGACGAATCTGAAGATCGTCGAGAAGGTGCAGATCGACGAGAACGGTGCCGAAGTCGCCGCCAGCACGGGCGCCGCGCCCGCTGACCCGGCCGGCGACGGCAAGGCCACCTGCCCGCCGGTGTCCATCGCGATGGCCGGTGCGCTCAACGGGCCCGACGCGGCGCTCGGCATCAACATCAAGAACGGTGTGCAGTTGGCCATCGACAAGCACAACGCCGCCAACCCGGGCTGCCAGGTGCAGCTCAAGCCGTTCGACACCGAAGGCGACCCGCAGAAGGCCACCGCCATCGCGCCGCAGATCGTCGACGACCAGTACACGATCGGCCTCGTCGGGCCCGCCTTCTCCGGCGAGACTAAGGCCACCGGCGGTGTCTTCGACCAGGCCGGCCTCGTCGCCACCACCGCATCGGCGACCAACGTGACGTTGTCGGAGAACGGCTGGAAAACCTTCTTCCGCGGGCTGGCCAACGACGGCGTGCAGGGCCCGTCGGTCGCCAACTACCTGAAGAACACCCTCGGTCACAAGAAGGTCTGTGTCGTCGACGACAGCACGGACTACGGCCTGGGCCTCGGCCAGGCCGTCCGCGAGACCCTCGGCCCCGTCGCCGACTCGGCGTGCAACATCTCGGTGAAGAAGGGTGACAAGGACTTCTCCGCCGCCGTGACCCAGATCAACGGCGCCGCCCCCGACTCGGTGTTCTTCAGCGGGTACTACGCCGAGGCTGCGCCGTTCGTTCAGCAGCTCAGGGACGGCGGTTTCGAAGGCACCTTCGCCAGCGCCGACGGCACCAAGGATCCCGAGTTCGTCAAGCAGGCCGGTGAATCCTCCAAGGGTGCGGTACTGGCGTGCCCGTGCGGCCCGGCGACCGGTTCGTTCGCCGAGGAGTACACGGCGAAGTTCAACCAGGAACCCGGCACCTACAGCGCCGAGGGCTACGACCTGGGCACCATCCTGGTCAAGGGCATCGACTCCGGTGCGATCACCCGGCCGGCGCTGCTCGACTTCGTCCGCAACTACAAGGGGCAGGGCGTGGCTCGTGAGTACCAGTGGACTCCGGAAGGAGAGCTCACCACCACCCTCATCTGGATCTACGACGTCCAGTAACCGCTGAGGCGAAACGCGTCCGAGAGCTGTTGGCTCGGACGCGTTTTCGCACCATCGCATCGTCTGATCCCGTCGATCGTCCGTTAAGGAGTTCGCCACCGGATGAACCTGGCCGCAAACATCAACTTCAATGTCGGAGCACTGGTCGACAGTTTCTGGCAGTTGACGATCGACGGCCTGTCGTGGGGAGCGATCTACGCCCTGGTCGCTGTCGGGTACACCCTCGTCTTCGGCGTGCTGCGACTGATCAACTTCGCCCACTCCGAGATCTTCATGCTCGGCATGTTCGGGGCGTACTTCGCGCTCGACATCATCCTGGGGTTCACCCCGAGCGGAAACGCCTACAGCAAGGGCGTGGCGCTCACGGTGCTGTACCTGGGCATCGCGATGCTGTTCGCGATGCTCGTGTCCGGCGGCGCGGCGGTGGGACTGGAGTTCGTCGCCTACCGCCCGCTGCGGAAACGCAACGCGCGGTCGTTGACGTTCCTGATCACCGCGATCGGCATGTCGTTCGTGCTGCAGCAGTTCGTGCTGTTCATCCTGCCGAAGCTGATACCCGGCTACGGCGGGCCGAACGCGCAGCAGCCGATCGTGCTGGTGCAGCCCAAGACCCAGTTCGAGTTCTTCGGGGTCGCGATCTCGAACATCACCATCGTCATCGTCGCCTCGGCGCTGGTGCTCGCCGTGCTCACAGACATCGCGATCAACCGCACCAAGTTCGGGCGCGGTATCCGCGCCGTCGCGCAGGATCCGACGACGGCGACCCTGATGGGGGTGTCACGGGAGCGGATCATCATGACGACGTTCCTGATCGGCGGGCTGCTGGCCGGTGCGGCGGCGCTGCTGTACACCCTCAAGGTGCCGCAGGGGATCATCTACTCGGGCGGATTCCTGTTGGGCATCAAGGCGTTCTCGGCGGCGGTGCTCGGCGGGATCGGCAACCTGCGCGGTGCGCTGCTGGGTGGCCTGCTGCTGGGCGTGATGGAGAACTACGGGCAGGCCGTGTTCGGTACGCAGTGGCGTGACGTGGTGGCGTTCGTGCTGCTGGTGCTGGTGCTGCTGGTCCGCCCGACCGGGATACTCGGCGAGAGCCTCGGAAAGGCACGCGCATGAGCACTGTCGAGAAGGCGGGCGCGGTCTGGGCCCGCGTGATGGACTGGTGGGACGGTCTGACCCGCGCTCAGAAATGGGTGTTCGGGATCATCCTGTTCGCCGGGATCGCGTTGTCCCCGCTGTTCACACCGGGATTCATCGACACACCGGGAATCAGTTTCGGCGGCACCATGGCTCAGTTCGCGATGGTCGCGATCATCGCGATCGGCCTCAACGTCGTCGTCGGGCAGGCGGGTCTGCTCGACCTCGGTTACGTGGGCTTCTACGCCGTCGGCGCCTACACCGTGGCGTTGCTGACCAGCCCGGAGAGTCCGTGGAACAAGTTGGGGCCCACCGGGTTCTTCAGCACGCCGTGGGCGTGGCTGTCCTGTGTGCCGCTGGCCATGGCGGTGACTGCGCTGAGCGGCCTGATCCTCGGCACCCCGACGCTGCGACTGCGCGGCGACTACCTGGCGATCGTCACGCTCGGCTTCGGCGAGATCATCCGGCTGCTGGCCGACAATCTGGCCGACATCACCAACGGTCCACGCGGCCTCAACGAGGTGGCCTTCCCGCACTTCCTGGAGAGCGACCAGCATCCCGAAGGGGTGTTCTCCGTGTCGAATTCGGGTGGCGACGCCAACTACGGCACCTGGTGGTTCTGGCTGGGGCTGATCCTGATCGTCGGCATCCTGCTTCTCGTCGGCAACCTCGAACGCAGCCGTGTCGGACGGGCCTGGATCGCCGTCCGCGAGGACGAGGACGCCGCAGAGGTGATGGGGGTCAACGCATTCAAGTTCAAGCTGTGGGCCTTCACCATCGGCGCGGCGATCGGCGGACTCTCGGGTGCGCTGTATGCCGGACAGGTGCAGTACGTGGCCCCGCCGACGTTCAACATCATCAACTCGATGCTGTTCCTGTGCGCGGTGGTGCTGGGCGGGCAGGGCAACAAGCTGGGCGTGATCCTCGGCGCGTTCATCATCGTGTACCTGCCGAACCGCCTGCTCGGGGTGCACTTCCTCGGCATCGACATGGGCAACCTGAAGTACCTGTTCTTCGGACTCGCACTGGTGGTGCTGATGATCTTCCGCCCCCAGGGCCTGTTCCCGGCGCGTCAGCACCTGCTCACCTACGCCAGGGCCGCCCGCAAACTGCTGCGGGCGCAGCCGACCGATACGGAGCCGGCGAAATGACCGCTCCCGACAACGACGCAACGGCAGAGACGGCCCTGGAGAACTTCGAAGACAGTGTGGCCGACATCGCCGGCGTGCATCGCGAGATCCAAGCCGAAGAGGGCGAAGTCCTGCTGCAGACCACGGATCTGACCGTCAAGTTCGGCGGCCTGACGGCGCTGGACGCGGTGACGTTCAACATCCGCCGCGGCGAGATCCTGGGCCTCATCGGGCCCAACGGTGCGGGCAAGACCACGTGCTTCAACGCGATCACCGGTGTCTACCGGCCCACCTCGGGCATCGTCACGTTCGACGGCGCTCCGATCGGGCGCATCAAACGGCACCAGATCACCCGCCTGGGCATCGCGCGCACGTTCCAGAACATCCGGTTGTTCGGGGAGATGACCGCGCTGGAGAACGTGATGGTGGGCACCGACGCCCGGCATCACACGTCGGTGCCCGGCGCGCTGATCCGCTCACCACGACACCGGCGTGAGGAACGTTCGGCGATCGAGAGATCGGCTGCATTGCTGCACTTCGTGGGTATCGCGCACCGCGGCGAGGAGAAGGCCAAGAATCTGTCGTACGGCGACCAGCGCAGGCTGGAGATCGCGCGCGCACTGGCCACCGAACCCAAGCTGCTGTGCCTCGACGAGCCGGCCGCCGGCTTCAACCCGAGCGAGAAGTCGGCGCTGATCGAGCTCATCCGCAAGATCCGCGACGACGGTTACACCGTGCTGCTCATCGAGCACGACATGCGGCTGGTGATGGGCGTGACCGACCGCATCGTGGTGCTGGAGTTCGGCCGCAAGATCGCCGACGGGCTGCCGGCAGAAATCCGCGAGGACCCCAAGGTCATCGCCGCCTACCTGGGAGTGCCAGACGATGAGCTCACCTGAAACCGTTGCGGGCCAGCCTGATCCCCGGCCGGTCCTGTTGGAGGTGCGCGACGTCGTCGTGCACTACGGGCGGATCAAGGCGCTGCACTCGGTGTCGCTGACGGTGCACGAGGGCGAGCTGGTGACGTTGCTCGGCTCCAACGGTGCGGGCAAGACCACGATGATGCGCGCAATCTCGGGACTCCTGCCGCTGTCCTCGGGCTCGGTATGGTTCGACGGCAAGGACATCAGCCGGGTGAAGGCACACAAACGGGTGGCCGACGGCCTGATCCAGGCGCCGGAGGGTCGCGGCGTCTTTCCCGGCATGACCATCGTCGAGAACCTCGAGATGGGCTGCTACGGGCGCAAGTTCCCGTCGAAGGCGGAGCACGACGAGCGCCTGGACTGGGTGCTGGAGACCTTCCCGCGACTGGCCGAACGCAGGAACCAGGTCGGCGGCACGCTCTCCGGCGGTGAGCAGCAGATGCTGGCCATCGGGCGCGCGCTGATGGCGCGGCCCAAGGTGCTGCTCCTCGACGAACCGTCGATGGGGCTGGCGCCGATGGTGATCTCGCAGATCTTCCGGATCATCGCCGAGATCAACGCCGCGGGCACCACGGTGCTGCTGGTCGAGCAGAACGCTCAGCAGGCGCTGACCCGCTCGGACCGGGCCTACATCCTGGAGACCGGAGAGGTCACCCGGACCGGCAACGCGCGGGAGTTGTTGTCCGACAAGAGCATCCGCGCCGCCTACCTGGGCGTGGCCTAAGCGGTTTTCCTGCCCACCTGCCCTTGCCCCCTTCCTTGGGCGCGAGCGTGCGTGTCTGCGGGCGCCACGCCGTGTATTTCCTCGATTCAGCGCACGCTCGTCGCCGGCCAGCTCACCCGATACGGAACCTCTTGATCCGGGACGACGCGCCGCCGGTCAATTCCACCCGGCTGCGCGGCACCCCGAAGTGCTCGGCGAGCACCCGGATCACCGCGGCGTTGGCCTTGCCGTCGACGGCACGCTCGCGCACGTAGACCGTCAGCTCTCCGTCGGGTCCGGTTTCGACCAGCGGTCCCTTCTTGCTGCCCGGCTTCACGTGCACGGAGACGACATCACTCACACGTTCATTGAGCCCTGAGCGTGCGCGAATTGCCAGCGTAGTGCGGTGTGTCGTGGTGCAGCATGCGCGCTCGTGGTGCGGGACGCCGACGCTCCTCGGATTCTCATCGTTGCACCCCTTTTTTGAGACAGACACCTCGTGCAGGCTGTCCACTACATGTGGGAACCACCGTCGATCCGGACCTCGGTTCCGGTGATGAAGTACGCATCGCGACTGCCGAGCATTGCGACCACACCGGCCACCGCATCAGGTTGGGCGAAGATCGCGCCGCCGTCGAGCGGAAGCACCGGTGCGACCTTGGCGAACAGCGTGTAGTCGGCGTCCTCGGGCAGACCGGGCCCGATGCTCTGACGTGACGCGCCGGTGCCGTCGGTCATCCCCGACGAAATCGAGCCCGGCTGAACACAATTGAACCGGATGCCGGCTTTGGCGAACTCCAGGGCCCACGCGTGCGTCATCGCCAGCACCCCACCCTTTGACGCGGCGTAGGCCGCCATGTACGGGTGGGCGAAGTGCGCCGAGGTGGAGCTGAAGTTGACCACCGCGGGTTCGTTGCCGTCTCGCAGCGCCGCGATCGCCTCGCGGGTCACCAGGAACGTCCCGATGAGGTTGATCCGCAGCACCTGCTCGAAGTCGGCCAGCGTGGTATCCGCCAGGTGTGCCGATCGCAGGATGCCGGCGGCGTTGACCAGCGTGTCCAGCCCACCCAACGTGGAGATCGCCTCGGCCACCCCGCTGGCGACCGATGGCTCGTCACCGACGTCCATCGCGACCGTGGACAGACCGGCGCCGAGCTCACCGGCCTTCTTCACGGTGTCGGCGAGACCGTCGGCGCTGATGTCGGCGGCCACCACCCGGCCGCCCTCGGCGAGAACGCGCAGCACGCACGCCTGCCCGATGCCCGAGCCGCCGCCGGTGACGAGGACACGACGTCCGGCATAGCGCGTGAGTTGAGGTGAGGACTTGGTGGGCATAGTGGACACAACAAGCTCCTGTCGTTCGGTCCGAGAACGAGCCACCGGCCTGTTCCGGCAGCGGCTGTCTACCTTCACGCGCAATCATGACGCCTTGCCGGACCGTTCTCGGCAGATGGGACAAGGTGTGTCCCGCGTCATGTCTACCTGTCAACCTGTGTCTCGCGGACCCCGCTGGTCGCTGGCCGCAGCGGGGGAGTCGCGGTCACCGTTGCGGCCACCAACTCTTCTCCCGCAACAGTGTGGCGATGGCCGGCACGGTGAGGGTACGGACGACGAACGTGTCCAGTAGGAGCCCGCAGCCGATGATGAATCCGGCTTGGACCATGATGTGCACCGATCCGGTCATCAGACCGAACATGCTGACCGCGAAGATGATTCCGGCTGAGGTGATGACGGATCCGGTGCTGGCGACGGTGCGCAGCACGCCGACGCGCACGCTGCGGCCGGATTCCTCGCGCAGGCGGGAGATCAGCAGCATGTTGTAGTCGGCGCCGACCGCGACGAGCAAGATGAAGGCCAACAGTGGCACCGGCCAGGCGATGGCTTGGCCGAATCCGTACTGGAACACCAATACCCCGATGCCCAGGGCGGCGGCGTAGTTCAGCGCCACGGTGCCCAGCAGATAGAGCGGGGCGACGATGGCGCGCAGCAGCAGCACCAGGACGATGCCGACGACCAGCAGCGTCGCCGCGCCCAGACGGGCGAAGTCGGTCGACAGCAGCTGTTGCAGATCGGAGTTCAGGGCCGGAAACCCGACGATGGAGATCGACGTACCGGCCAGAGAGGTGTTGGGTGTGGCGGCGTTGGCGGTGTCGATGATGCGGCCGTTGAGCTCCATCGCCTCGGCGGAGAAGGGGTCGTGGGACGAGGTGATGGCGAACCGGGCGGTGCGTCCGTCGGCGGACACGAATTGACGTGCCACGTCGCTGAATTGGCGGTTTTCGAAGCTGTCCGGGGGGAGGTAGAAGCCCGCGGCGGCATCGGATCCGGCGGTGTCCCGCGCGGAGTTCTGCAACTGGGCGGCGATCTGGCTCATGCCGCCCAGCATTTGGATGTTGCTGTCGGCCAACGCGTGCACACCGCTGGCCAGCGCCCTACCGCCCGAGGCGAGTTGGGACACGCCGTCCTGGAGGCGACGCATGTTGCCCGCGAGGTCAGCCGGATCGCCGGTCACCCCCAGCGCTTGTTGCATTGTGGTGACGGCGGTTTGGAGGCTGGCGAGGGTGCCGGACAGCGTGGTGTCGGGCCCGAGGTGGT
This sequence comes from Mycolicibacterium austroafricanum, assembly GCF_000612725.1. Classification (GTDB taxonomy): domain Bacteria; phylum Actinomycetota; class Actinomycetes; order Mycobacteriales; family Mycobacteriaceae; genus Mycobacterium; species Mycobacterium austroafricanum. Next base: position 532,769 of record NZ_HG964454.1, on the reverse strand, counting down.
CACCGAGGTCGGCGACCTGATCGAAGAATCCGCCTCGGCGTAGCGTCACGAGTATCCCGGTTTGGTCGCGCAGTTGGGCGCATTGTGGTGTGGTGGCGCACCACGGTGACGCGTTGAGGCCCGCGATGAGGGGTTCGACGGCCGCGATGGCGGCAGAGGCTTGCGTGGCCAGGGGTCGTAGCCCGGGGCCGCTGCGTAGGGCTTGATCGACGGTGGGCGCGGTGGTGTTGAGTTGCTCGATCACGGGACGGGCATTCTGCAGCTGGCGGCCCGTGTCTTGAACTTGTGACAACAGGCCGGACAGTGGGGTGAGGGCGCGACGCAGCGTGGTGTCGAGTTGGGCGAGCCCGGCTGCGAGCTGGTCGGCTCCGTCGGTGAGCTTGGTGAGGTCGTGTTCGCGGGCTCGGCCCTCGGCGACCGCGCCGGCCATCTTGTCGCCGATCTGCCCGTTCTGCCAGGACAATTGAGCTTGCTCGAGGCGGTCGCCGGTGGGACGGGTGACCCCGGAGACGCGGGTGATGCCCGGCATCTGGGCGATGCGCGAGGCGAGCTGGTCGAGGTCGGCGAGTGCCTTGGCGGTGCGCATATCGGTGTCGGACTGAACGAGCAGGAATTGGGTGATGACCGAATCTTTGGCGAAGTGTCGGTCCAACAACTTGTAGCCCTGATTGCTGTCGGTGGCGGCGGGCTGACCTTGGCGGTCGTCGTAGCTGATGGTCATGGTGGCCGCGACACCGGTCAGCGCGAGCAGGACCACCAGGCTGCCGGCCAGCAAGGGCTTTGGCCGCCGCACCACGGTAACGGCGATCCGGTTCCAGTACCGGCGGGACAGATCGGCGCGGGGCTCGGCGATACCACGCTTGGCGGCCAGCGCCATTACCGGCGGAAGCAGCGTGACGGTCGCCAGGAATCCGATGAGAACGGCGATGGCGCATGCCGGGCCGACGCCCTGGAAGACGCTGAGCCGGGCGAACACCATGGATGCCAGCGCCAGAGCCACGGTGGCTGCCGACGCCAGGATGACGCGCCCGATGCTTCCGCACGCGTAGATGATGGCCTCTTCGGGGTCGGTGCCGAGTCGGCGCTGTTCGTGGTATCGGCTGATGAAGAAGACGCTGTAGTCGGTGCCTGCGCCCAGCAGGATGCCGACCAGGAAGATGACGGTGAATTGGGAGACCGGCATGCCGGCCTCACCGAGTCCGGACAGGACTCCGCGCGCCACGGCCACGCTGACGCCGACGACCAGTAGGGGCAGGAGTGCGGTGACCACCGACCGGTAGACGAGCAGCAAGATGATCGCGATCAGGGCGGCGCTGGCGACCTTGACGAGCAGCGCGTCGTGCTCGGCAGTGGCGATCTGATCGTGGAACGTCGCCGCCGGGCCCGTCACATGGACGGTGCTCGACGACCCGGCGAATGCCGAATCGGCGCTGGCGCGAACGGCTTCCACCGATGCGGCGGCCTGCGGGTCGCCGAGCGTACCGACGATCCCTACCGGCAGGAACCAGGCCTTTCCGTCCTCGCTGACCACCTGAGAGCGAGTGGTCGGGTCGGAGAGGAAATCCTGGACCAGCAGGACATTGGTGGCGTCGGCGCGCAGGGCCGCCACGAGGGCGTCATAACGTTGCCGCGTCTGCGGAGTGAGCCCGGCGGGATCTTCCATCGCCACGACGATCGACGTCTTGGCGCCGTGCTCGTCGAACGCTGCGGCCATCTCCTCGACCGCGATGAACGACGCCACGTCGTTGGGCAACAGCTGTACCGACTGCTGACGGACGACTGTCTCGAGTTGCGGGAAGACGACGGCGAGGATCACGGCGACACCGAGCCATGCCCCGATCACCAATGCCTTGTGTCTGAGGGTGAACCGGCCCAGCGCCGCCAGGCGTGGGCTGAATTCGCCGGTGCGTTCAGGAACCCGACGGTTGCGCGCCTCGACGGTCGCCGTCAGTACCATCCGCAGCCCCTAACATTGCTGGTGAAGGACTTCACCAAATTATTGGGTGACACTCTTCACCAATGTTGGACGGCGACGCAAGTCCTGTCTTCGACTTCGGAGGTGTACAAATTTCTCGATGGCTCTGCATCGTGGACTGACCGCCGACCAACGACGTGAGCAGCGGCGCCAACAGCTCATCGAGGCGGCCCTCGACGTCATCGCCGAGGGCGGCGTGGGCGGTCTGCGCGTCCGTGCCATCAGCGAGCGCGCCCGACTCAACGACCGATACTTCTACGAAAGCTTCCGTGACTGCCAGGAGCTGATGCTGGCCGCCTACGACGATCAATTCGCCCGCGCCCTGACGGGGGTCACCGCGGTCATTGCCGAGTCGCCACCCGAGCTCAAGCTCCGCGTTCGGGAGATCCTGGAGTTCGCCATCGGCTTCCTCGATGAGGACCCGCGCCGATCACGGCTGTTGATCGAACTGCAGACCTCCGAAGCCCTCGCCGAACGTCGTCACGAGGTGCTCGGTGTTCTCACCCAGATCATGGTCGGGCTGGTCGGGGACGGCAGTGGTGCAGACGACACCGCCACCCTGACCGCCGTGACGGTGAGCAGTGGCCTTCTCGAGTTGGCCGCTCAGTGGTATCGGGAACAGATTGACATCAGCCGTGCTCAGCTCATCGAGTTCGCGACTGCACTCGTCGTCACCACCGCTGACATCACCGGTGTGCTCGAACGTCAACTCGCCCCGCCGATTTCCGGCGACTCCACCGACGACGGCCGGAGCTGAGCCCGAACCCGCATCGTGGCCGACGAGTGAGGATGGTGATCACATGCACGACTGTCCGTTGGTGTTCTTCTCCTTTGTGGCGCTCGACGGCGGAGGCGAAGACGAGCACCGCCGTTACAACGAGTGGCACCAGCTGGACCATCGGCCGGAGAACCTGGCGTTGCCGGGAGTCGCGTGGGGGGACCGTTGGGGCCGGACTGCGCAGTGCCGGGCGGTGTCGAGGGCCGAGCCTGAGCATCAGGGCACGGATTACGTTGCGATGTATTGGTTCCGCGCGCCGGTGCGCGAATCAGTGCGGGCGTGGGAGCAATTGGGCGTCGATTCGTTCCAGTGGGGTCGCGGGCCGACGATCCCCGGTGTCCGGCGCACGGTGCTGGCATTCTTCAGGCCGGTCAAAGGATATTCTGCCGCTTCGTCTTTGGTGTCGCCGGGAGTCATCCCGTACCGGCCGAACCGCGGCGTCCACCTGACCATGACCCGGTTCACGGATCCTCTCGGCGCACGCACCCACGAACACCATCGATGGGAGGACCGGGTTCTGGTGCCCGCTCTGCTCGACATCGACGGCGTAGCAGGGGCGTGGACGTTCGCGCTCGACCGTCATCAGGACAACGTGCTGGGGTTACGAAGTGTGGAAGCGGTCGATCCGCCGGGCGGACTGCGTATCCGGTTGGTCTATGTCGATGGTGACCCGGTGGACACCGCCGCGAGGATCGACGATTGTTCGGCGCGGTTGGCCGATGGGATGACGGGCGGGATGTCCGGCGAGGTCGTCATCGAGACACCGCTGCGCACGATCGTGCCGTGGCAGGACTGGTAAGCCCGCGCCCAGCCCACGACGCGCTGCCCCCCGATGTGAGCGCACCGCCGTCACGTGACACGGGTCTTGGCTGTGCACTCCGCGAAAGCTCTCCGGGTGTGCTCGGCCAGGGCATGGACGTCGCTGATCGCCGCGGTGTTGGCGACAAATCCGAAGTCCATGTGGTCGCAGTAGGACGTCAGCGTCACGTTGAGGCCGATTGAGGCGGCCAGCGCCGACACCGGGAAGATACCCATCAACTGCGCCCCGTTGAGGTAGCGAGTTGCGTTGCCGCCCGGGATGTTCGAGATGACGAGGTTGCACGCCGGGTGGCCGACTCGGTCGAGGTGGGTTGATGCGCCCGCGCCCGCCAGAGCTACGAGCGCAACCGCGTAGGTCATCGCTGCATCCGCCGACAGCGCACCGAGTTCCTCCTTGGCGATCGCGACCGAGCGGGCCACCTGACGCAGTCTGTCGACCATCGGTGCCTCCGGTTTCCCGAGACGCACGAAAATCGCCGAAACCCGTGTACCCACAGCACTGTCGCCGTCCTCACGCAGCGACACCGGGCACATCGCGATGAACTCGTGGGGGTGATCCTGGCCCACTTCCCGCAGATAGGTGTGCAAGCCGTGGTCGATGACGGCGGCCGCGAGGTCGTTGAGGGTGGCTCCGTGGCGACGGCCGATGCGGTGCATCTCCTGCAGCGGCAGCGACAGCGTGGCGAAGCCGCGGGCCTGCCGTGGGGGAGCGTTGGTGGGGGCGTGACTGGCCACGAACGGCAGGCTCCCCTCCACGTGCGATCCGAGCACGGCGGTCAGCGCTTTGCGTGAGGCGCCGAGCGAGATCTGGTTGACCGCACCAATTTGGGTGACTGCCGTGTGAATCGCATGGGTGAGTTTGCGCAGTGCCGGGGTCGGCGCCGCGGGTTCCGACTCTGGATGCGGCATCGCGAAAGGCGGGGTCGGAATGGCGGGTTCGGCGGAGAGCGTGAGGCCGTCGTAGAGTTTCCGCAGCCCGGACACTCCGTCGATGATGCTGTGATGGGTCTTGGTGTAGATCGCGAATCTGCCACCGGGCACGCCGTCGATGAGCCAGCACCGGAACATGGGGCGGTGGCGGTCGAGCATCGGTTCGTGCAGGTCTGCGACGAGGCGCAGCAGATCTTCGTAGGAACTATGAGCCGGCAGCGACAGGTGCTGGACGTGGTAGTGCGGATCCCAGCTTTCGGCTTCACGAAAGTGAGGTGCGCCCGCGCCGAGGAGCTCCGGCACATAGTTGAACGGCGGTAGCGGCCGGTAACCGCGGTAGGCCTCGACGATCTCGCGTACCAGCGAACCCCGGCCCGGGGGTTTCTTGAACAGCAGCATCGCCCCGACGTGCGTCGTTCCGCCCGGCGACTCCATCAGCAGCCAGCCCAGATCCAGCGGAGGAATCGCTGCGTTCATTGTGGGCACCTCCACATCCTGGGCCGGCCTGCAGTCGCGAGTCTGCACCTGAGCGCCCTGGTGTGCGGGAAATTGATGATCTCACCAACCCAACGGGTGGGGTAAGTGGTGGCGACCTTGGCGGCGTTGCAGGGGCGTGGACTTTCGCCCTCGACCGCGTCGGCTCGGGCCAGAATTGGTATAGACCAAAGCGCAAGCAGCCGTTCACCCGGTGTTCGACCGGACGGCACGCCGGTGTCGCCGACACCGCTCAAGGTGTGCGTGTGCATCACGCCCGTTCTGCCTCTCCGCCACGGATCGGGCTTGCCGTGCCGGCCATGGACGGCGCCGCGGGTGCCGCTGACTTCTCCTCAACGACCCTGTCCGACTCCTGATCTCAGAAATGGTCGCCCCAATGAATGCTCGCTATAGCCGTGCCTGTCTCGCCGCCACCTCTGCCGTGGTCGCGGCACTGGCGCTGTCGTCATGCTCCGGATCCGACGACGCCACCGCCAACGACCAGGGCTTCCCCGAGACGTTGACGCTGGCGGCGGTCCCGGCCGAGAACTCCGCCGACCTCAAGGCGAGTTACGAGCCTCTGATCAAACTGCTGGAAGCCGAGACCGGCTCGAAGGTCGAGTTCGTGCAAGCCTCCGACTACGCCGGTGTGGTCGAGGGCATGATCGCCGACAACGTGGACCTGGCATTCTTCGGTCCGTTCGGGTACGTCGTGGCGGGGCTCAACGGCGCCAAGATGACCCCGCTCGGGGCCGTCATCGAGGCCGAGGGCGCCGAACCGGGCTACCAGTCCTACGGATTGGCGCGCTCCGACAATGCCTCCATCAACGGGCTGGCGGATTTCGCCGGCAAGAAGGTCTGCTTCGTCGACCCCGGCTCGACGTCCGGATTCCTCTACCCCAGTGCGGGACTCATCGAAGAAGGGGTGATCAAGTCCGGTTCGGAGGCCGACATCTCGGCAGCGATGACACCCATCTACGCCGGTGGTCACGACGCGTCGGCGCTGTCCATCGTCGCAGGGGACTGCGATGCCGGTTTTGCCTACGACTCGATGGTCGACGAGACCATGATCGAGAAGGGCGACCTGGCGCCGGGAGCACTCAAGACGGTGTGGAAGTCGGAGATGATCGCCGGATCGGTGTTCGCCGCGAACGACTCCCTGGGACCCGAAGCGGTCGAGAAGCTCAAGAGCATCTTCACCGAGAAAGCCAACGCCGACGCATTCGAGGCGGCGGGTTACTGCGAGGGCGACGCCTGCATGATCACCGACGAACGTGCCTGGGGTGTGGTGCCGGTCGAGGACTCCGCCTACGACGGAGTGCGGCGTGTCTGCGACGTCACCGGCTCCGAGAAGTGCAAGGGCTGACCGGGGAAGCCCACACCATGCCCGCATCCCGTCCCGCCGATCACGACGTCGCCGGTGACGACGTGGTGATCGCCGCCCACAACGTCACCAAGCGGTTCGGCAACACGCTGGCCCTCGACGACGTGTCGCTCGAGGTACGTCGCAGCGAATTGCTGGTGTTGCTCGGACTGTCCGGGTCGGGTAAGTCCACGTTGCTGCGGTGCCTCAACGGGCTGCATCCGGTCACGTCGGGCACCGTCGAGGTCGACGGCACCCGGGTGGACGGGGCCAGCAAGGCCCAACTGCGCGCGTTGCGGCGCAACGTGGGCTTCGTCTTTCAACATTTCAATCTCGTCGGGCGGCTCAGCTGCCTGGAGAACGTCCTGATCGGCGGCCTCGGACAGCTGACCTTCCCGCGGTATGGCGCGCTGACCTATCCCAAACGGATGCGGACCGAGGCGCTGGCTCATCTCGATCGAGTCGGTCTGGCCGACTTCGCCGAGCGGCGCGCCGACACGCTCTCGGGCGGGCAGCAGCAGCGGGTGGCGATCGCCCGGACGCTGATGCAGGCGCCGGCACTTCTGCTGGCCGATGAACCGGTGGCCTCGCTGGATCCGGAGAACGCCGGGCTGGTGATGGATCTGCTGTTCCGGGTCTGCATCGAGGAGAAGCTGACCGTGGTGTGCACGTTGCACCAGGTCGACCTCGCACTGGGCTGGGCGCATCGACTGGTCGGGTTGCGCAATGGCCGTAAGGTGCTGGATCGTCCGGCTGTCGGGCTGACCCGTGACGAAGTCATGGGTATCTACCAGCGGGTCGATCCCGCCGTGGACTCGGCGCCGCGGTCTGCGGTGACGTGAGTACGACCCTGGGAAGACCGCCCGGGCCGCCGGTGTCGGCGGAACAGCAGCGCGCCGGGATGCGCCGCGGCACGATGACGGCGCTGATGGCGGCGGCGCTGGTGGCGACCGTCGTCTCGGCGTACGTCATCGACTTCGCGCCCGCCACCCTGTGGGGCGGGCTGGACGACATCGCCAATCTGCTGGAGCGGATGCTGCCGCCACGGCTCGATGACCCGGGTCGCATCGGTGTGCTGGCCGTCGAGACGCTGCTGATGGCTGTGCTGGGCACCGTGCTGGCCGCGGTCGCGTCGGTGCCGCTGGCATTCCTCGCGGCCCGAAACACCTCGCCGCATCCCGCGGTGTACGCGGTGGCCCGCGCGATCATCACGTTCTGCCGCGCGATGCCCGATCTGCTGTTCGCCGTGCTGTTCGTGCGCGCGCTCGGCATCGGCGTGCTGCCCGGAATCCTGGCGTTGGCACTGCACTCCATCGGCATGCTGGGCAAGTTGTTCGCCGACGCGATCGAGCAGAGCGACCCGGGACCGCGTGAAGCGGTCCGCAGCGCTGGTGCCGGCTACCTGCGGGAGATGGTCAACGCTGTTCTTCCGCAGGTGATTCCGTCGTGGATCGGAACGTTCATCTACCGCATCGACATCAACCTGAGGATGTCGGTGGTGCTCGGCTTCGTCGGCGCCGGCGGAATCGGCTTTGCGCTGCAGGATGCGTTGCGCGGCTTGATCTATCCGCGTGCGCTGGGCATCGTCTGCGTCATCCTTGCGGTGATCTCGGCCATGGAACTGCTGTCGATCGTGGTGCGGCGGATGCTGTTGACAGGTTCGGCGACCGATCCCCGGCGCGACCGGGCCGCCCGCGTCGGGTTCTCGGCGCTCCTGGTCGGTACGACGGCGGCAGCGTTCGTCGTTCTCGAGATCAACCCGCTGTCGCTGTTCACCTGGGTGTGGCCGGCTCTTGAGGTGTTCACCAGGATGGTGCCCCCGAACTTCGGGGCGCTGGGCGGCGATCTGTTCGTGGCGGCATTGCAGACCGTCGCGATCGCCGTGGTGGCCACCGCCATCGGCATCGTGTTGTCCATCCCGGCGGGAATCCTGGCTGCTCGCAACATCACCCCGAACGCCGCCGTGTACTGGGTGGCGCGCGGTTGGATTCTGCTGGTGCGTGCGGTCCCCGAGCTGATCCTGGCGGTGGTCTTCGTGGCTGCGCTGGGGCTCGGCCCGGTGGCGGGTGCCTGCGCACTGGCACTGGCGTCGATCGGCTTCCTGGCCAAACTGGTGGCAGACGCGGTCGAGGAGATCGATCCCGGTCCGCTGGAGGCGGTGCGCGCGGTCGGTGGCGGATGGTGGAAGACGTTGTTCGCGGCGGTGATTCCGCAGGCCCTACCGGCGATGGTGGGGTCGAGTCTGTACATGTTCGACGTCAACGTCCGTACCTCGACCATCCTCGGTATCGTCGGCGCCGGCGGTATCGGCTATCTGCTGTTCGAATCGATCCGCACGTTGAACTTCGACGTGGCCGGCGCGATCGTCCTGGTGATCTTCGTGATCGTGTATGCGATAGAGAGGTTGTCGGGGTGGATTCGCGCGCAGCTGGTGTGACCCGGGCTGCGGTCTGGGAAGGCAGCGCGATCGCCGTGCGTGAGGTGCGGCTGCCCGAGCCGGGCCCGGGGGAGACGCTGATCCGGATCAGCGCAGCGACCGTCTGCGGGAGCGATCTGCACACCGTCAGTGGACGCCGACCCGCACCGTGCCCGTCGATCCTCGGGCATGAGGCGGTCGGCGTGGTGGTGGCGACGGGCGCGGATTCGCCGGTGTCGGTGGGGGACCGGGTGGTGTGGTCGGTGACGGTCAGTTGCGGTGAGTGCCCACGCTGCCGTGCCGGCCTGTCCGCGAAGTGTTGTTCGGTCCGCAAGGTCGGCCATGAGTCGTTCGCGGGGGACTGGCCGCTGTCGGGTGGCTACGCCGAGCACATCCTCCTGCCCGCCGGTACGGCCTTCGCCCGGGTGCCAGAGAGCATGCCCGATGTGGTTGCCGCGCCCGCGGCGTGTGCGACGGCGACGGTGATGGCGACCCTGGAGGCGGCAGGGCCGGTGACGGGTCGCCGGGTCTTGATCCTCGGTGCAGGCATGCTGGGGGTCACCGCGGTGGCAGCGTGCTCGGTGGCGGATGCCGACGTCCGCGTCGTCGACCTCGACGAGCAAAGAGTCGACTCGGCAACGGGTTTCGGCGCCCGGCCCGATGACGGCGGCCCAGCCGATGTCGTCATCGATTTCACCGGGTCCACGCCGGCGATCGCCGCTGCGCTGGGTCGGCTCGACGTCGGCGCCACCATGGTGCTGGCGGGATCGGTGCTGCCCGCCCCGCCGCTGGCGGTGGACCCCGAGACCGTGGTGCGCCGCTGGTTGACCCTGACCGGTGTGCACAACTACGAACCGCGCCACCTGACCCGCGCCGTGGAGTTCCTGGAGACGACCCAGGCCGATTTCGACTGGGCGGAGCTGGTGGGCAGTCCGGTGCCCCTCGAGCGCATCTCGAGTGTGATGAGCCCGCCCGGATCCGGACGGCTGCGGTCGGCAGTGGCACCCTAGCCTCGCGGCGACGACCGGGGGAGATGCCGTCGATATCTTCAGCGCGCCAACAGATCCTGACTCTGACTGGTCTTTTGAATCGTGCGAATTGCGTAATGTCCTGTCCAGGAATGTGTTTGGTGCCACCCCTTGCGGACACCGTGCGGTTCCCGGTTACGGAAACGGGATGGGGGGAATTGCGGAGGGCAGCAGGATCTCAGGGATCTCGGCAGGCAACTCAACGGGGGGTACGTCGGCTGGTGCCTGCACCCGCGGTATCTCGCTCGGCATTTGCACGGTTGGGACGGCGCTCGGCAATGGCACGGGTGGAATATCGCTGGGCAGCGGGATGGGGGGAAGATTGGGTGGAAGGGGGAGCGTGGTCACGGGATCCTCAGACGCGATCTGCCGACCTGAAGTTGTACTGCAGCCAACGGTCATCGTCGCCAGCACGGTCAGAATCAACATGAACAGCGAAGTTCGCTGCTTCATCCGTTCGGTATCGAGGGGCATTCGACCGACTCCTTGGAGGTATGTCTTCGACGGTACTCCGGCGGGCACCAGAAAATGTGCAGCCGCTCGAGTGCACCTCACCGAATCCACCCGTGCAGTCGACCGGGTCGCGGAGACGATGTGGCCGGCCGGTACAGGCCTGCCGGCGAACAAGCTCTGGTGCCGGACCTTCCCTGTAATGTGGGCTCTGTGAATCGGTTACGGCCGGCCAAGACTGCAGTGCCGGTGGCAGCCGCGGCGATTCTCGGCAACGCCTTCATTGGACGCGACTCGATGGCATGGTTCTCGGCGCTGCGCCGACCGCGGATGCAACTGCCGATGTCCGGCTTCTATGTGGTGGGCGCGGCCTACTACGTCCTGATGGGCCTTGTCCTCCACCGCGCGCTGATTCGCTGCGACCTCCGCGCGTACCGCTTGGCGATGGTGGTGCTCGCGAGCAATGAGATCTGGAATGCGCTGCTATTCGGTCGGCGCAGCACCCGCGACGCATTCCTGGGAATTCTGGCGTTTCTGGTGCCGCTGGGTCTGCTCCAGGCTGCCGTCGCGAAAGATCGCCCGTCGCGGACCGCGGTTGGCTCCTATGTGGCCTGGGTGGTCTGCTACGACATTCCGTGGACGTATCGGCTATGGCGCCTGAATGCTGAAGCCGATTAACTGCGTTTTCGATGCGTAAAAGCACGGCGGTCGACCGCCACCGAGACAGCAACAACTAGGGAGCGCGGGGAAAAACGCCGAAAAAGAGAGGCCGAAAGCCGCAACCTCTGTGGCCTCTCGCAGTGACCGCACGAGTGCGGGATCCGCGCCGGCACCGAGGTTAGCAGATGCGGTCACTGCGAATTACGCAACTGCACCAGCGACACCAGGCCCATCTCGCCGTACAGCACCGCAGGTGGGACTTGTCGGAAGCCACGCACGCCCGGGGTGCGTGTGGCGGCCTGGGCGATCTTGCGGGCAATGCGATAGTCCAGATCTTTGAGGGAGCCCCGGTCGGTCACCGCGTCGAGCAGTGCGGACAACCCGGCGACGGAGAAGGGGCTTGCGGTGTCGAGCATGACGTTGGCGGCGGCCGCCAGGTGCCGAGCTCGCTCGTCGACGGTCATGTGTGCCAGAGCGGGGGCGGCGCCGTCGATGCGCGCGGCGATGCGGGAGACGAAGCGCCGCAATCGATGTGGTCCGAGCGTCACGGTTCCGTCATACAGGACGGACATGCCGAGGCAGTCGATTCGATCGCGCCCTCGGTACGCAGGATCCGCCGAGCAGGGACGACCGCGGGCGCTGAGCGCGGTGCGCAGATCTTTGGACAGCTTGCGTCTGACCCCGAGTTCGGCGACAAGCATGTCGATTCGTCTGTCCGCCTCGTGGATCGCCGACAGATCCGGGTGGGCCACGATGAAGTCGTCGTTGTATCGGGCGTAGAAGACGCCGTCGATCGACGTGATCGCTTCGTCCATCGGCACCACTGCCAGGTTCCCGAGGACTGGGACCAGGGGAGTACCCATCGCGACGCCGTTGAGGCGGGTGAACTGCGTGCCGTCCTCATCGCGTACGACAGGCCGCACCAGGGTGGTGATGAGGTCCCAGGCCGCAGTGCCGATCTCACCGCCTGCGCTCCCGAGCGAGGCCACATCACGCAGGATGCGCCACAGTGCGGCATCCGGCCCCACCGGAAGGTTGTCGCCGTACTTCTCGAAATCGGACTGCAGGACGTAGAGGGGCCCACCCGTCGTGCCTGCCAGCCGGCGATGGGAACGGATGAAGGCCGCGAATGCCCGCATCGCGCCGACGTTAGTCAGGCCGGGCAGGTAGGAGTACACACCGGGCAGGCCGTAGCAGCGGGCGTTGTGAGACAGCAGCTTGAACAACGCAGAACCGACGACGTGGTCGACGAAGGCGGCCATGTGCGCGGTGCGACGCTTGCCGCCGGTCTCCAGGAACCAGAGGTCGACGGGTTGGGGTCGATATGTGCCGTCGGCGATGCTGGCGGCGATGGCGCGGGACAAGGCGCGCCGATCCGACGCTGCGTCGAAATAAGTGACGCCGGGCGATAATTCGCTGAATCCCAGGCCGCGTTCGGTCCGCTTGGAGTAAATGCGCAGAATCGTGTCGTCGTAGGTTTTCGGGTCGACGAGGCACCGTTCGATGTCCACCGGTTCAAGAGCCATGGTGCACTCCCTCCGTCGTCCACTGACCCAGCCGCCACGCCTTCAGCGTCCGTAGCCAACGCTGGAACTGCTCGTGCGCGGGGTCGGGAGGGAGCAGGAAGATCATCCGTACCCTGTTGCGATGGAAGATCGGTGAGATCCAGCGTCCGGCCACCGATACCACCAACGCATCGTCATCGAGACTGCGCATGGCCGAGGGCAGGATCATCGCGAGCAGATCGCCGTCCAGGTTGCGCATCTCCCGTGTCCCGGTGCGGGTTTCCAGGTCGGCGACGAAGCCGTCGGCGAAGATGTCGAGGAACTCCGGCCGCAGGACCTCCGGGCTGTCGGGGGCCTTGGGTACGCCGGTGATGGGTTTGATCCATTGGGCATCGGCCACCCGGTCGAGGGCGTCGCGCCCGTTCGGCGCTGGTTCTGGCCAGTAGTGACCCCGGTGGGCGGCTCCGCCGGTGGCGGCCTGTACCTCCAGATGCGGCTGCCGGGTCGCGTCGCCCGCCGCTGTGCGCTCGTAGAACACCAGTGACGTCGCCGAACAGAACGCAAGACATCCCCTGTCCTGCAGGGTTTCTCGCATCATGCTGACAGCGGCCGATCGTTGCCGGGCGGGGATCCATTCCGGCACGGTGATCGTCCCCGCACTGACCGGGCCGGGTTCGTCGGCGAGGGCGCGGATCCAGTCTCCCAGCGGCAGCTGCGTCGGTTGTGGCCGTGAACGGTCCTGCGCGTGCTGGAGGTTGATATGGACGACGAGCAGGACGATCATCGCGGCAGTGAGCTCGACGAGATCCGAGGCGGGATTGACGTCGATCCACACGAGCAGGAACAGCAGGCCCGAGAAGACGATCGTCAGGTTGAGGGCGCGGAAACGGGCTTCGGCGAACAGCCGGATCTGGTAGGTGCCGATGAGGCTGCGCACGAGGAACAGTGGCAGCAGGGCGAGCAGGAACGTGAAAGGGATGTCGGGCAGCACAAAGAGTCCCAGGGCGACGGCGAGCACCCAGAAGTACAGAGTCACTACCGGTGTGATCCAGAGCAGTCGATGAAAAAACCACACCCGGTACTCGCGCAGTGCCGGGATGCGCCGCAGTCGGACGAAGTCGAAGTAGAACACCGCCGTGGATTCGTAGGCTCCCCGAATCAACGGCAGCACCAGGTAGAAGAACTGGAAGGCGTCGATGTCGCGCCATGCTTCGAACCCGGCGGTCAGCTCGTAGGAGCGGGTGCTCGTGCCGTAGATGCCGGCGATGGCGAGGACGGCCACCGCATCCAGGCGCAGGCCCAGACCCGCCAACGTCGCCTCGACCCCCTGCCGGACTGGGATGGAGGGGAGGCGTGCACGCAGTGGCCGGGTGGCCCGGTAGCGCGGGGTGAGGCCGTTGAGCCGGTACAGCCGCAGGGTGTAGTGGATCGTGATCCAGATCGAGATCGCGTTGGACAGCACGATCGCGATGACGACCGCGGCCGTCGGATAGAAGAACACCCCGACGCCGATCACCAGGACCTGGGCGACGGTCGGGGCGAACAGCGACCACAATGGGCGATAGATCCGCCGCGTGGCGTACATCCCGGAATGCAGCACGCGCACCGGCATTCGCAACGCGAGTTCGATGACGACGAGGAAGGCGTACCACAGCCCGACCGAATCATCCTGGGAGGGAAGCAGGAACAACAGCGCGACCGCGCCGGCGACCATCACGGTCGTCGCCGCGATCACCGACAGCAGCAGCCAGCCGCCGATCTCACGTTCCACCGCCTCCCGGTCGCCGGATACCGCGAACCCGCGAAGCCGCTCACGCATGACCTCGAGCAAGCCCCACCACGCGCCGCTGACGATGAGACTGCCGACCCGCAGGATCATCACGGTGAACGCTGCCAGACCACCCAGGCTGGTGAGAATGATCAGGAATTCGGCGACGTGGACGACGAACGTCATCCCGTCCACCAGGAGTGCGTAGCGCAGTCGATACCGGAAGTACGCGTTCATCTTTCCGGTGAGCAAACTGGCGTAGAGGGAGACCGTGCGGTTCTCGCGGCGCCGGGTGCGTTCGAACCACCGGTCGATCTCGTTCACCCGGTAGCTCCTCCCGATGACGTTGCTGTGGGAGGCTTGGTTCGGCCAGGCGGGCGCGAATCCATCCTGATCTTCCCCGTAGAAGGGTGCACCATGGCGCGAGGCGACGCCGTCGTATTCTCGATTTCCGCTGCGCTGGCAGGGATCGTCGTCGCAGCCGTCACCTACAGCGTCGTCGTCCTCGACAAGGTGCCGAACCCGTCCGCGCTGGTTTCCGACGGAGCCGCCTCGAGCTGGCTGGTGCTGACGTGGGCACCGAGCTTCTGCCGTGTCGAGCCGTCCAATCCGGCGTGCACATCCGGTGAGGTCGAGCAGAAAGGGCAGACCTTGCTCTTGCACGGCCTGTGGCCCCAGCCGCCGGACAGGCAGAACTGCGGGGTGCCCCGGGCGATCGACGAGCGGCAGTTGCCGCCAGTCGATCTCGCGGGCAACGTGCGGGCGGAACTGCAGGCGACGATGGTCGACACCGCCAGCCTGACACACCATGAGTGGTACACCCACGGCACGTGTTCGGGTGTCTCTCCAGACACCTATTTCGGCGATGCCGCCACGCTGACCGACGACGTGCGCAGAGCTCTGGATCCGGTGTTCCGGGACGCGTCGGGCGGCCGATTGACACTGGCCGAGGTCCGCCGGCGTATCGACGCGACCTTCGGCGCCGGGACGGGTGAACGGGTCGCGCTCGGCTGCCGCAAGACGGCGGGGGAAGGATCGGTCGTCGTCGACGTCCGGCTGTCGCTGCCGCCGGTGGTCGCGCTGCGTGGCGGCGACGGAGTGCTGGCGTTGGATGAGTTGCTCGCCGAAGGCCCGCCGATGCCGGCTCAGTGTCGGCACGGCAGCGTGCCGGCATGAGCTCCGGCAGTTTCTCGTTCTCAGCGGTGCGCAGAGCTCGCTGAACACATCGTCGATTCCAGTTGCCGTACATCGACCGCGTCACCGTCGGGTGAAGTCCCCTGCGCGACCCTTGTGGCGCGCTCCGACCGCAAGGATACGGTAGCGTAGGTTACTGATTAGTAACCCTGGGAGGGTTCCATGCATGACGACGTGAAGTACCTCGACTTACATGGTGACCGCGTTGCCTACCGCGAGGCCGGACAAGGCCCGGCGGTGCTCCTCATCCACGGGATGGGTGGAAGCTCGCTCACCTGGAAGGCGCTTCTGCCACATCTGGCGACGCGCTACCGGGTTATCGCGCCCGACCTGCTGGGGCACGGCCAGTCCGACAAGCCGCGCGGGGATTACTCGCTAGGGGCCTTCGCGGTCTGGCTTCGTGATCTGCTCGATCTGCTCGGCATAGCCAGGGTGACGTTGGTCGGCCATTCCCTCGGTGGCGGTGTGGCGATGCAGTTCGTCCACCAGCATCCCGACTATTGCGAACGACTTGTTCTCATCAGCAGTGGTGGCCTCGGACCGGAACTGGGCCGCTCGTTGCGGTTGCTGTCCACGCCTGGGATCGAGTTGCTGCTACCCGTGGCAGCGGCGCCATCGGTCGTCGCCGTCGGTGAACGGGTGCGATCCTGGCTGGGCGCTCGCGGTCTGGCCAGTCCCGAGGTCGGTGAAACGTGGAACGCCTATGCGTCCCTCTCCGACCCGCAGACCCGCACTGCGTTCTTGCGCACGTTGCGCTCCGTTGTCGACGCCCAGGGCCAGGCGGTCAGCGCCCTCAACCGGCTGCACTTCACCTTGGGGCTGCCGACGCTGTTGATCTGGGGGGACCAGGACCGACTCATACCGCCTGCGCACGGCGAAGCCGCTCACGCTGCCCTGCCCGGCAGCCGGTTGGTGATCCTCCCCGCGGTCGGACACTTCCCCCAAGTCGAGGCGCCGCTGGCCGTCGCCGATACCCTCGACGACTTCATCGCCAACAGCAGTCCGTGGCACGGGCCGCCTCGGCATGCCGATCACGCAGAAGCCGATTGAGGCTTCCCCCAGGCACCACAGGTCTTTTCGGCACGTCGGTTGATCATTCGTCGGTGTGCTGGCCGTCGGTGAGTCGCACGACGTAGGTGCGGTCGGCTGCGTGATACTCAACAGTGCCGCCTTCGACGATCATCCCGACGAGCTCGTTGCCGTCCTCGAAGAAGTACGCGTTCTCTTTCCGACCCAGGGAATCGAGGTGGCACCCCGGCAGAATCTCCACCCGCCTGCCAGGATCGCCGGTGAGGACCACAATCCGCGCGCCCCGGTCTTTGATGTTCACCGCCGCCTTCTGGGATGCCGTCTTCGTCGCCACGGCCGTCTTCTGAGCTTTCCGGTGTTTGACCGCGCGCTCAGCCATCTGTGTCGCTCCTTCTATGGTTGACCGATAGAAAAGTCCGGCGCCCCACGATCGAGATCGATTCGAATACAGGATCCGACTTCTGTAGTGCCGCGCGCCAGCAGGCGAAAGACCTTTTTCTCGGGACCTTTGACCACAGTTGGCAGGACCTCCGACTCCGCTTCTGTCACCCGTGGAGTCGATAGCCTCAAAAGGCCAGATCGTCGAAACTCGGAGGACTCCATGAGCAGCCAAATCGACCTCAGCCCGACTGAACGCGAAGCAGTGGCCCGAGGAGCGCTGGACGACCTCGGCAAAGATCGAGACGACCGGGCACTGCTGCGCGTCCGGTGTGCTCGTAGCCATCACGTCGCCGCCGTCTTCGATACGTCGGTCGGCCCAGTGTTCGAGTCGGTTCTCGGACCACATGCTCACGGGGACCGCGATTTCGTCGATACGGCACATCACGGCACCCAGAAGGGCACCAGCTACGCCGACCTCCTCCAGGCCGGCCGTTTCACCGACGACCTGATATCGGCCGGTTGCGAATGTGGTACGCACGCGCTGTCTCGTGCCGAGATGCAGCGGGCGATCGAGTCGCACGAACGCACCATTCTGCTGCCCTGACGTCCGGACCTGATCATGCAGATGTGGATACAACTACAGGGTCACGAGGAGGACGAGCAGTTCTCCGACACCGCCACCTATGAGCTGCACTCGAGCGGCGTGCTCGAGGTCACCATCGGCAGCGATGTTCGGTTGTACAGTCCGGCGTACTGGCAAGCGGTCACGATCGATACCCGCCCAGCAGATGAACGTGAGAAGTCGGCGAAACCGGTCGACGCCGATCTCAAGTGGCAGTGACGTCCTCACGTCGTCGATAGGCGGGCGACGGCGACACTCAGCGCACCGTCTTGACTACTCCCATCGTCGGGTCCGAGGCGCTGATCGGGTTGCCTGCGGCGCGCAACCGCAGGAGCAGGTCGACGACGTCCTTCCCGAGCCGCTCGCCCGGCATCACCACCGGGATGCCCGGCGGGTACGGGGTGATGGCCTCGGCAGCGATGCGTCCCGCGGCGTCGGCCAGGGCAACAGTCTCGTCGGCGGCGAAGAAGGCTTCCCGCGGCGTGAGCACCAGTTCCGGACGGACAGCCAGCACGTCGGCCGTCCACGCGCCCGCCCCTTCGGCGTCCCGACGACCGAAGTGGGCAGATACCTCCTCGAAAGCCGTTGTCAGCCGGTAGAAGTCGTCGTCGATGTTGCCGATGGTGCTGATGCACAGGATGTGTCCGGCACCGGCGAGTTCCGGCTGGACGCCGTGGATGCGGTTGAGCCGGCCCAGGATGTCGCGTGCGTCGGCGTCCACACCGGCGGTGCCGACCAACAGCTTCGTCTCGTCGAGTTGACAGAGGCCGGTGCCGGCTCCGGCCAGGTGCTCGGGCCGCAGCACGGTCAAGCCCGGGACCTGGGAAAGCCGATCGGCAGCCTCACGCGCCCTGGTCAGCGTGGCGTCGAGCAAGGCATGTCCGTCGAGCACCATCTGCCGCCGTGCCAGGTCGACCGACGCCATGATCGCAAAATGCGGGCTGGTCGTCTGGATTAGTTGCAGGGACCGCCGTACCGATGCCTCGTCGAGCTGGGCGGTGTCGACATGCAACACCGCGGCCTGGCTCAGCCCGGACAGGATCTTGTGCACAGAGTGCACGGTGGCGGCGGCGCCCGATTGTTCACCAGGAGTGGGCAAGTCGGGATGAAAGGCGAAGTGCGGTGAGTGCGCCCCGTCCAGCAGCAACCGAGCGCCGTACCGGCGGCACAGGTCGGCCAGCGCCGCGAGGTCACCGGTGGTGCCGTAGTAGGTGGGGTGCAGCGCCCACAGCGCCGTGGCGCCGGTGGTCTCGAATGCCCGCGCGACCACGGCGGCGTCGAGCCCGTGGGCGACCCCGAACTCGGCATCCCAGCGCGGTTCGAGCCACACTGGCCGCGCGCCGACCTGCACCAGCCCGGCCAGCACCGACTTGTGTGCGTTGCGCGCCACCAGCACCGGCTCGTCGGGCCGCAGTGCGGTCAGCGCCACGGCGATGTTCCCGCCGGTGGAACCCTGCACCATGAGGAAGCTCTGCGGCACACCCCACGCATCGGCGATGAGCCGTTCCGCCTCGAGAATCGGCCCCTCCGGACAGTGCAGGGTGTCGGTATCGGGCAGGTTGTTCAGATCGACGGCGGCGATGTTCTCGCGCAGCCACGGGTCGATCGTGCGACCGCCCTTGTGACCGGGCGAATAGAAGGGCGCCTGGTCACGCTCGACGAACGTCCGCAGCGACTCGAAAAGCGGTGCCCGGCTGTGTTCAAAGCCCATAGACGCGCTGCGCGTTCGTCATGCCGATCATGTCGACGATGCGGATGGCATCGGCCTCGGTGCAGTCGCCGGTGCGCACCCACTCGCCGAGCACCAGTCCCATCGCGCGTCGCCACAGCACAGACCCGAGTACGTGCAGTTCGGGCGGTCCGAACGCGTCCGATGAATACAGCTGCTTGGCGAAGGGCGCGGTGTCCAGTGCCTCGGCGACCAGCCCCGTCGAGCGTGCACCCAGATAGTTGATCGCCAACCCGACGTCGAAGTTGACGTGGTCGAATGCCTGTGCCAGATAACCGGCTTGGCGATGGAACGGATAGCAGTGCAGAAGAAGGACCGGTACCGGCGGCATCGTCCGCAGCAGCGGCAGCAGCAGCAGGGGGTCGCTGCGGTGCAGGTCCAGATCGCGGTCGCCGAATCCGACGTGCACCTGGATCGGCAGTTGGTGGGCGGCCGCCTCGTGCACACCGAAGGCGATCAGGATCGGGTCGTCGATGCGTGGCGGTCCCGGACGCGCCGTGAGTTCTCGCGCGCGGGTGACGACGTCGGCATCGGTCGGTCTGCTCCAGTCGATGTCGAATCCGGTGCGATAGGCGACGATCGTCTTGGTGCCGACCACCACTGGGTCGACCGCGGCGCGCGCCAGAGCCGACCGCATCGCGTCGGGGAAGTCCTCCGCCGCGGTTCCACCATCGACGAGCAGGTCCTCGGCCAGTCGTTCGAGCCGCACGATCTCGGACGACTGCCCGCCCGCGAGTTCGGCGAGCCGGCGGTGCGGGGTGATCCGGTCACCTTTGAACCCGGTGTCGACGATCCAGCGCGAGACGCCTGCGGCGGGCAGCATCGTCGTGGCCAGCTCGTCGGGACCGAACTCGCAACGGCGCTTCCAGTACACCTCGCCGTCGGCGCGCGGCGGCAGGCCGAGAAGCGGTGCGCACCAACGCCGTATCGAGAGCCCGAGGGGGGAGTCGAACTGTGTCATCCAGGTCGGCACGGGATCGTTCGATCCCTCGTTGATCGAGAACTCGAACGTCGCACGGTCGACGGCTTCGGTGAAGGTGCCGTGCACGTGGTGGTCGACCAGCGCGACGGTACGCAGATGGTCGGCCAGTCCTTCCGGAACCTGCGCCTGGACCCCGTCGAAAACGTCCTGCAGTTCACCAACCGGCATACTTCGCGACCTCCTCGGCGTCGATCTTGCCAGCTGCCGCGTCGCCGATCGCCGCCCCGATGATCTCCGCGGCTTGAGCTGCCTGGCTCTCGGTGAGCACCAGCGGCGGGGTGATCTCGAGGACGTTGCCGCCGACGTAGTAGACGACCGCACCCAACTCCCAAGCACGGTAGACCACAGCAGCGGCCAGCCGGGGATCCCGGTCACCGGATGCCGGGTCCACGAGTTCCAGACCGATCGCCAGCCCCCGGCCGCGGACGTCGCCGATACGGTCGCCGCCAGGCGAGTCGGCCAGCGTGCGCAACGAATCAGCCAGTACCGCACCGACTTTGGCGGCGTTGTCGACGAGGCCCTCGGAGACGATGGTCTTGAGCACCGCACGCCCCGCGGCGGTGCACACCGGATTGCCCGCCGTGGTCAGCAACGCAGCGGCGGGGGGATGGTCCAGGATCGCGGCGGGGCCGACCGCGGCCGACAGCGGCAGCCCGCCGCCGATGACCTTCCCGAAGGTGACGATGTCGGGCACGACGCCGTCGTGCTCGAACGCGTGCAGGGTGCCGGGCCGGCCCAGCCCCATTTTGACCTCGTCGCAGATCATCGGGACGTCGTGGCGGCGACACACCTCGTGCAGCCGCGCCAGGAAGCCGTCCGGAGGCACCACCAGGCCGCCGTCGGACAGGATCGGTTCGACGATCAGGCAGGCGACGCGACCGCCGCCGAGGTGGTGTTCGGCAAGGTCCAGGCAGGCTGCGACGTCGGCTTCGACACCGTCCGGTCCGGGCCGAAACGGGTTGGGGTAGGGCAGGAACACCGCGTCGGGATCGGCAGGGGCGCCGGCGTCGACGTGCACACCGGACACTCCCATCGCGACGCCGACACCGCCGTGGTAGCTGTGCTCGAAAGCGACCACGGTGCGCCGCCCGGTGGCGTGCCGGCACGCGCGCAGCGCGACGTCGTTGGCGTCCGAGCCCGCGTGGCCGAGGTAGACGCGGCGCTCACCCTCGCCGGGAACCAGCGCCAGCAGATCTTCGGCCAGTCCGACGGAGTCGGGGTGCACGGCGGACAGTCCACCCGAACCGGGTGCGTCCCGGACTGCCCGGCTGACGGCCTCGGCGACCGCGGGATGGCCGTGGCCCAATCCGGAGGCCGTCCACGTCGCGGACAGGTCCAGCAGCTCGCGGCCGTCGGGGGTGACGAGCGTGCAACCCTGCCCGGACTGCACTTCCAGCGGGAAGAACCGTAGCTTCTCGATGCCGGCGATGACGGCCTCGTCGCGGGCGTAGAGCGTGCTCACGCGGGTTGCGTCGGTTCGACCGCACCGGTGGGGCGTGGCACCAATTCCAGTTCGATCGCCAGCGATTCGCCGACGCGCTTGGCGATGCCGGACAGGGCGACCGCGATGACCAGACCGAGCGCGCACCAGTAGAGGCCGAGCATCGGCGCTGCCGACCAGCTGTCGGCGTCCTTGACGTTGAACCACAGCACCGTGACGATGACGACCGCACCCAGCAGGGGCAGTACCAGGCCCGCAACCCTGCCCGTGCCGCCGTGCACCGATTCGAACTTCGGTGCGCCGACGAAGTAGGCGGCGGCGATCTCGACGAGCAGGTAGCACACCATCAGGCACACCGAGCCGGCGACCGCGAACAGGAAGTAGGTGTTGATCGCGGCATTGCCGGTGCCCATGTCCGGCCAACCGGTCGCCCCGCAGAGCAGATCGACCAGCAGGGCTACGACCACGACGAGCCAGGTCGCACGCCGCGGTCCGCCCGTCTCGGCATGGATGTGCGCCAACGCTTTCGGGCCGAATCCGTCGCGGCCGAAGGCGTACAACATGCGGCCCGACGTCGCCGAGGTGGCGAGGTGGCAGCCGAACGCCGAGACGATCGCGGTGAAGATGATGACCAGCGAGAACCATTGGCCGATGTAGGTCCCGCCCAGATCGCCCAGCGTGTTGCCGGAGCTCTGGAACGCCTCGAGTCCTGCTGCGTCGGTGCCGAATCCGACCACCTGGGCGAACATCACCACGACGAACAGGACTCCGGTGAGGATCAGCGTTCCGCCCAGCGCTCGGGGAATGTTGCGTTTCGGGTCGTCGGTCTCCTCACCCATCGACGCGCAGGCCTCGAATCCCGCCCACGACAGAAACGCCGCAACCACGCCTGCCAGCACCGCAGAACCGGAGACGTCGCCGTCGGAGAACGAGAACACCGAGAAGTCGATGCCCGTGCCGGGGGCGCCGCCCTGGGCGAAGATCGCCACCACGAGCACGATCATCGCCAGGATCCCGATGCCCTCGATGGCCAGCAGGATCTTCGCGAGCAGCTGAATGTCGCGGCCCGACAACAGGAACGAGATGACGGCACCGATGACGACGGTGAGCAGCCAGGGCGCCTGGTACGGGGTCTCGTCGCCGGGTTGCAGCGCGGCGATGAACGAGTTCACGAACGCGGCGGTCAACGCGAGCGTTCCGATCGAGAACCCCCAGTAGGCACCGAGCATCGCGAATCCGGAGAAGAATCCCGTACGCGGTCCGATGGTTCCGCCCACCAGTCCGTACGCCGATCCCGCGTGGTTGAGGTGACGAGTCAGGCGGACGAAGCTGTAGCCGACCAGCGATACGCCGACGAGACCGATGAGGAACACCAGCGGGATCGACTTGCCGACGGTGCCGATCAGACCCTGGCCGTTGCCGGACATGGCGAGCGTGGGACCCACCAGCGCGACGGACAGGGCGAGCGCGACCCAGAACGGCAGTCGGCGGTGCGGGATCTGATCGATTTCTTCTGAGGTTTCCGAAGCTTCTGGGTTCATGGGTGTCTCCTTCACAGCGATCAGCAGGTCCAGGCGAGCCGTAGAGCGTCGCAGATCTGAGCAGGGGGCAGGCCGCCGAAGGTCTTGCTTTCGTAACGACGTACGGCGACAAGGGCTTCGACGATGGCGGGGGTGAGAAGTTCAGCGGCGACGTCCGAGGTCTCCATCGCGTCGAGCGCCTCGCGCTGGCCGAGCGGCAGCGCGGGCGTGTCGACACCGGACTGTGCCGGGTTCTCGGGGATCTCCTCGGGCAGTTCGAGGTGGCGACCGATGCCGCGCAGCGCGCTGCCGAGGAACGCCGCGGCGGCCAGATAGGGGTTGGCGCTGGCGTCGATCAGTTTGAGTTCCGTGTTGGCGCCGTGGGGGTTTCCGGGGGTGGCGGCGATCAACCGCACGGCGGCCTCCCGGTTCTCCAGCCCCCAGCACGCCGTCGCGCCGGCCCAGTTGCCGGGTTTGAGCCGTAGCGCCGATGCCGCGGAGCCGGCGTAGACGCCGATCAGGTCGGGCAGGGTGTCGAGCACACCCGCGATGGCTTGCGCGCCGGCGGTGCGCAGGCCGTGCGGACCGTCCCCGCCGGACAGCAGTGGGCCGTCGGCGTCGGACAACGACAGGTGCAGGTGCGCGCCGTTGCCCGCAGCACCTTCGAACGGCACCGGGGAGAACGAGATCCGCAGACCGTGTCGCGCCGCGACGCGACCGAGGACGATGCGCGCCAGGATGACGGCGTCGGCGGCCGCCGTGGGTGTGTCCGGCGCCAGGGACACCTCGAGCTGATCGTGGCCGTACTCGGTGTGCAGTTGTTCGAGGGGAAGCCCGGCACGTTCGGCCGAGGTGGCCAGGTCGACGAGAAACGCCGACCGGTCCAGCGAGGTCCTGATGCCGTAGGGCGACCACGGTTCGGTGGTGGCAGGACCCCCGTCGGCCGAGAGCATGGTGCATTCCAGCTCTCCGCCCATGCGGACGTCGAGGCCGCGGTCAGCGGCGGCGCGTTCGACCCGCGAAAGCAGAGTGCGGATGCACAGCGGCGCCGGATGGCCGTGTTGGTCGTTCAGGGTGCCGGGCGCCCAGGCGACGCCGGCATCGACGACGCGAAGATCCTCGGGATCGATGCGGATACGCAGGTCGCCGGCGACGCCGATGGTGGGGGTGAACGCGATGCCGCTGTCCACACAGAAGACGCTCCAGGAGGGCGAGACCCCCATGCCCGAACGCGCGAAGGCACCCAACCGGGCCACGGGCACATATTTGGCCCTGGTCACGCCGGCCAGGTCCGTGACCGATCCCGCGATGATGGCCACGCCTTCGGCACGGAGGTGACCGACGTCGACGCCGGGATCGGGGTGTTCCATGGGCAATGAACTCCTCCAGCGGTGGGTTGTTGAGAATCACGCTATGTCATAAATGTTTCAGCGTCTTTAATTCACGCCGTTTATGATCGATTCATTAGATCGCTTCATCGGACGAAATGGGGATGCGGATGTGCCGGCTGTTGGGTGTGGCGTCGACCCTGCCGGTCTCGGTGGCCGACGCCGTCGGTGAGACCGTGCTCACGGACTTCCTGGCCCTGACGAAGATCCATGGCGACGGATGGGGAGTGGCGTCGGCGGTCGGCGCCGATGACACGCCCCGGGTGGACGTTTCGGCCGACAGCGCCCTCGACGACACGCGTTTCGGCACTGCGGTCAAGGAGCCCGCCCGCGGGTCGGTCGTGCACTTGCGCTGGGCGACCAATGGGCTGGCAGTGCAGCCGGAGAACTCGCACCCATTCGCGGCCGACGGGGTGGCGATGGCCCACAACGGTTCGATCAAACCGATGGCCGCACTCGATGCGCTGCTGGAACCGCGCGTGGTGTCGACGTTGCGCGGCACCACGGACAGTGAGCGGTACTTCGCGTTGATACGCCAACATCGGCGCTCGGCACCCGATCTGGTCGAATCAGTCCGGCGGGCCGTCGCCGAGCTGCGGCAGATGTATCCCGAGGCCAGCCTCAACGCGCTGATTCTGGGGGAGGGCCAGCTGATCGCCGTCCACGCGCACGCTCGAAGCGTGCTCCTCGACGAGGATATCGAGGAGATCAGTGCGACCGACCTACCCGTCGAACATCTCGAGGATTACTTCTCCCTGCGAGTGGCGCGGCCCGACGACGCGACCGTGGTGATCGGCTCCACGGGGTTCGGCGATCTGGACTGGAGCCCGCTGCCGCCCGAGAGCGTGGCATCGGTCGCGCTGGACGACTTGTCGATGACGGTAGTGCCGATCATGGCAGATTGATCGGCATGGACGAACGGAGCGAGACGGTGGAGGCGCGCACCAATGCCGCGCTGGCCGGGCTCAGTCGCGCCGAACGCCGGGTGGGGCGCGCCCTTTTGGCGGATTATCCGAGCGCAGGTCTGGCCAGTGCCGCCCGGCTCGCCGAACGCGCTGAGGTGAGCCCACCGACGGTCCTGCGCTTTGCGCAGTCGCTGGGCTATGACGGATTCACCGACCTGCAGGTGGCGCTGCGGGCCGAACTCACCCAGCAGTCGAGCGGTCCGTTGACGCGGTTGGCCGACGCCCCGCGCGCAGGCAGTCAGCTCGACCGTCTTCTGCAGCAGGCCCGCGCCCAGAACGCGCGGGCCGACGAGACACTGGCGCGGCTGCCCGCGCCCATGCTGGAAGCCGCGGTGGCGCTGATGGCCGACGCGTCTCGCCCGCTGCACCTGCACGGCGGTCGGTTCTCCCACTTGCTCGCCGTGTATCTGGCCGCCCATCTCGAGCAGCTGCGGCCCGGCGTCCGGCTGCTGTCGGACCCGAAGGGCAAAGACCTCGGCACGATGATGGACCTCACCCGACGCGACGTCGTGGTGCTGTTCGACTACCACCGGTATCACCGCAGCGCGGCAGAGCTCGCGGCGGACGTGCACCGCGCGGGGGCGACCCTGCTGCTGATCACCGATGACATGGCGTGTCCCGTGGCTCCCGACGCCGAGGTGGTGCTGGCGGCGTCGAGCACCGTGGGAACCGTGTACCAGAGCATGTCGGCGGGGTTCCTTCTGGCCGAGTTGCTGATCCCGTTGGTGATGGACGCGATCGGGGAACCGGCGCGGACGCGGATGGCTCTGTGGGAGGAGCGCCGGCGCGGCGAAGTGCTGCCATGAGGCGAGACCGGGTCAGACCGCCACGGCGTGCGGTCTGGAGAATCGAAAGTGTTATTGCGCAGGCACATTGGTGGCCGGTTGACCAGCACATTTCTGCCCGGCCCACTCGACCGTTAGGGTGTCCGGCATGACGGATCAGCTCGACGCCACCCATCCGGACCTTGTCACCGTCAAGGTTCCGACGCACTGGTACAACCTGGCGGCCGAGTTGGACGAGCCGATCCCGCCGCACCTGCATCCCGGCACCAGGGAACCGGTCGGCCCGGATGACCTCGCGCCTCTGTTCGCCAGCGCGTTGATCGCGCAGGAGGTGGCCAGCGAGACCTACATCGAGATCCCCCAGGAGGTACGGGAGATCTACGCGATGTGGCGGCCGTCTCCGCTGATCCGCGCCCGGCGTTTCGAGAAGGCCCTGAACACCGGGGCCCACATCTACGTCAAGTACGAGGGTGTCAGCCCCGTCGGCAGCCACAAGACCAACTCGGCGGTGGCGCAGGCCTACTACAACCACATCGACGGCGTGCGAAAGCTGACCACCGAGACCGGCGCCGGACAGTGGGGGAGCGCCCTGTCGTTCGCCGGGGCCCAGTTCGGCCTGGAGGTCGAGGTGTGGCAGGTCCGCGCCTCCTACGAGTCCAAGCCCTATCGCGGGCATCTGATCCGGACATACGGCGGCACGGTGCACTCCAGCCCGTCGACGCTTACGGAGGCCGGCCGCGCCATCCTGGCCAAGGATCCGGACACCACCGGCAGCCTCGGCATGGCGGTCAGCGAGGCGGTCGAGGTCGCCGCAGCCGACCCAGAGGCGCGCTACGCACTGGGCAGCGTGCTGAACCATGTGGTGCTGCACCAGACCGTCATCGGCCAGGAAGCCGTCGCGCAGCTGGCACTGGTAGAACCGGACGGCGCCGACGTCGTCTTCGGTTGCGCCGGAGGCGGTTCCAACCTGGCCGGGCTGTCGTTCCCGTTCCTGCGGGAGAAGATCCACGGCCGGTCGAACCCGCGGATCGTCGCCGCCGAGCCGACCGCATGCCCGTCGATCACCCGGGGCGAGTACCGCTACGACCACGGAGACGTGGCTGGGCTCACCCCACTGCTCAAAATGCACACGCTCGGCATGGATTTCGTGCCGGACCCGATCCACGCCGGAGGCTTGCGCTACCACGGCATGGCGCCGGCGCTCAGCCACACCGTCGAGCTCGGCCTTGTCGAGGGCGTGGCGATCTCACAGCACGACGCGTTCGCCGCGGGTGTGCAGTTCGCGCGGACCCAGGGCATCGTGCCGGCACCGGAGTCGACGCATGCCATCGCGGCCGCGGCCGCGCACGTCGCCGATGATCCGCGTGAGCAGGTCGTGGTGATCGGACTGTCCGGGCACGGCCAGCTGGATCTGCCGGCCTACGCGGAGTACCTCGACGGCAAGTTCTGAACAGGCGGTTTGCCGGCGCGACTATTCTTGAGGCGCCGGGCAGTTTGTTGACGAGGTGAGCCAGTGTTCCGTCTGTGGTCGCGCGACCAGTCGATCGAGGCGACCCTCAAGCAGATCGAACACCGGGTGCTAAACGAGGTCTATGTGCCGCTGTGGGCGCGTCGCGTAGCGCGGGTAGCGGCCACGGTGTTGATCGTGACCGGGATCACCGCGTGGGCGATGGGCCATGACGACGGGGGTGTACCGCTGGCCGCGTCCGTACTGGGCGCCGGTGCCGCGATCTGTTCAGCGGTCTCGCTGCGACGTCACCGGTTCGGGTGGTGTGTTGCGGCGGCCTATCTGTCAGGGGTGTCGACGGTCGTCGGACTCGGCGCCTTCTGGTGGTGCCGTACCGGCTCGGCGGGCCCAATCCTGACGACCTCGACCGGTGCGTCCGCGGTGGCCGCGGCCGCGCTCACGGCGGTGTGGGTCTCGGTGGCGATCACCCCGGTGAAGGATTCGCACCCGGACATGCGGCAGCCCTTGAAGCGCAGGTGGGGTGTCCGCGAGAGCGGCGCCACGATCATCTGGCCGCCGCCGTGCGCGCGGCCGCACCGTCCCGATCGGAAGTGACTCGTCGCCGCGAGCAAGTCCGGCAGTGGTGGCGCGTGGCTACGTCGACCTACGTGCGGTCGATATCGTCCGTATGTCGTTGTAGCACCGGTGAATAGAGTGCCCGCACCGGTGGCTACAATTCGTCACTGTGACGGTTTGGTCTACGTAGGACGGGGCGTGGGGGCTGCGCAGTGTCGAGTGCCGGGGGATTGTGTCCATGCACCGGTTGCCGGCGTGTGCGCGCGTGCATGTTTTCCATGGGGCCGTGGTCCGCGACATGTACGGCACCGCTATGGCCGGATCGATCCACAGGGTCGCGCGATGCGGACGCCGCCGCTGATCGCCGCGACCAGCGGGCGTGCGCAGCCGACCCGAAGTCCCAGATGCCGTTGCATCGCTGGGGAATTGCGTCCAAGTCGGGCACTGTCAATTCGTCACAGTGACATATTCAGACGATCGGGCGGGATGGCGCCGAGGGGTTCATGTGGAGCGGCGAGCTCCGCCGGCAGCCGCCACATGACGCGCGCGTTGGGCGGCGCCGGCGACCGCGGACCTATGTCGGTGGGTCCGCCAGAAGCGTCCCGCCCGGGCGGATCCAAAAGTTACAGCGTGAGGCTGGAGGTAGACGTTCGAGACTCAGGGTGGCCGCCAATGTCGGTGTCGGCGTCCGATGTCCGATCCGCGATTAGTTGAGAGTAGGGCAGTGCGCCTACGTGGGTGCTCTCAAATAGTTGTGGACTGAATCGAGACGATTTGTCCGCAACGGTGTGAGAGTGCCGGACAGATTCCAGAACGACCTGAGAGTGTCGGACATGGCCTCGAGAACAACCCCTTGAACTGGCCCACGGCGACGAGAGTCTTCCCTTGGGGTTCGAGCGGCAGCGTCACAGACTGTTTGGTGGGGTGACTTCCTGCAACCGTGAGCGACCCAATGGCTACTGCCAGGACCTGACACCGGACTGGGCCGAAGCCCTTACTACCGTTGTCAGCGGCCCCCTCACACCGAGGAGGCACTCAAATAACAGTGCCTCCCGACGCACCAGGGTGGATCATCGAGTCGCTTTGCGTCGGTAACTCGCCGGGAGTCTCCGTAGAGGCGCGTGGCGATACGTTCCCAATGGCGTCCTTGAGCCCGTCGTATGTGCACTGTTGCGGACCGAGGGCGATCAGCGATCCGAGACGAATCGTCTTTTGCGCCGGAACTTTTCGGTCGAGTTCGCTGGCGGGCAGCACGTAGAAGGTCCATTGCGTGACATCGAGCGGGTCGATACGTTCACGGTCCTCACCTTCGAGCAGACAGAAGACGTACACGTCGGCGCTTCGCTGCGCGCTGGTGGCAGAGGTGTTGGTGCGGGCGTCCCAGCCCTTCGCGGGGCGGATGCCGAACGCGATCTTCGATAGCTGAGGTTGCTTCCACGTTTGCACGTATGCAGCTGATTTCACTTCTACCTTGACACCGTCGATCTCGAGGTCGTACTGATCCCATTCGACGCGCTTCGTGTCGCGAATGCCGAGTGCTGTGGCCACGATGTACTCGGCCAGCACTCCGCGGGTGGTGTTGGTCAGTAGGTCGTCGTACGCCCAGGCGAGAAATTCCTGTTTGTCCAAGTGAGTCATCGCCGTGCCTTCATCGCTTGAGTAGTTCCCTTGCCCAGTACGGTCGTCACTTTGTGCCGGTCGATGTCGTCGAGGGTCAGCACCGCTTCGGGTCGGGTGGTCCGCTTGATGTCCTCGACGTTTGGCTGCGGCACCAGTAGTGCCAGTTCGCGCGCCTCATAAACGTCGATGTTCGTGTGTATCCACTGGTTCTGATCGGTGAGCTCGTGGTCGACGCTCACGAACCAGTTCGCCACGAATTCCTGCAGGTGCGGGATCAGTGTCCACACCTTGCGCCGGGCCAAGGCCGACCGCGCATCTGGCCGGGTGAATGCAAGCCAGGCGAGTGCTCCACTGTTGGCGTCGGTGAGCTTCCAGAATGCCCGGCCGTTGTGCGCCAGGACATTCGGCGGTCGGGTGGCGGCGATGCTGTGTCCGATTTCGCGGGCCAACCTTGTGTAGTCGGGAAGAGGGTCGTCGTAGTTGGGAACACTGTCGAAGTAGTCGTGTGGCGTTGGCTTTTCCCGCCGTCCCAGCCGCTCGCCACCAACGTCGTCAATCAATCGCGTCCCCTCCCGGGCGGAACCACTGCGCCGGCCTCCCTCCGTTGGTCCCTGGCAGGGCAGGCGTGGTCAGCATCGAGAAGCTGCCCTGTTGCCCTGCCAGTTGCGGTTGAATTCGGATAGACCCCCGAAGTTATCTAATCTTCTTTCAGTTGGAAAGCAGCGCCTCGCCGGATGCTATGTGGCTGCGCAGTTCCCCGACCAGGCGGCGTAAGCCATCGCGGAGATCAACTTGGTCAGCAGTAGCGTCGTTGATCCGTTGGCGGGCCTCATCGGCGAGCTCGTTGAGCGTCTTGAGCGCCAGTGCGGTTGCCTCATCGCCTGCTTTAACAAGTTCGGACTGGAGTTCTGCGCGCTGTTGGATTGCGGCCTTCGCTGCGTGCTGTCGGTTGGCGAACTGTTCTGCAATGACGGCCAACTCTGCGATGACGGACACGCCGGCCGCGGCAGCCGCGATCCGGTCGACTCCGGACGCGGTCCCGGCAGCGCCGGTGCCCGCTGAGCTCAACTTCAGACCGCGACTCTGCTCATAGTGCCGAAGTGCATTCAGAACCGCATCGCCAACTTGGCGCACTACCGGGGCAAAGACGAGGTCATCATCAGCGGTGTACTCACTTGTAGGCGATTCCGGCCGCAGTTTGCCGGCCAGGTCTTCGAACCGCTGCCAGTCCGGGCGTGCGCGTTCGGTCGTGACCGTGTCCCCGATGCTGCGTAACAGCTTGTCGATATCGCGTTTGGCGGCGGCGTGCCAGGCGCCGATAGATGTTTTCAATGCTTGCGCGAAACTCTGCGCCGGATCGGGACTGTCAACGGCATCGGCGACAGCCGCCGACACTCTGCCACGCAAATCCGCCTCGGCGGCACGGGCCAAGGTGTCCAATTGTGCCAGCCATGACGCCCGTCGGTGCTCACCTTCGTCGCTGACGGCGGCGTTCTCCAGGTGCGCTCCGAGTTCCTTACGCAACTGATGTAGGACTTGGTGAACCGAATCGCCCCAAAATCTTTGTGCAGCAGCTTGTCTGATGTCAGACTTCGTGTGACTTCCGAGAGCGGTGATCGCAGCGACCAGTTCTGAAATTCCGTCCCAGCTACGTGATTCGTCCCAGACGCTTGGATCAGGGTTACGTTCCGTACCTACCATCTGAGCGAAATCCTGGCAGACCACGTAGACCGGAACGCTTTCATCAAGAGTTAAGGCAGCTCTGAGTTCACCTTCTTTGTGTTCGGAAAGCGCACGGTAACCGTGCGGGTCATCGTCGGGGTCAATCCCCGCTTCATCGAAGCGTGAAATCACAAACCACAGGGACCCCGGTGCCCAATCTTGCTGTACCAGTTCGCGTAGCTCAGGGTACTCAGCAGTGGCTAGCTGTGGCGGCACCACGACGATGGCGACGTCGGTCAGCGCGATGGCATCCGATGCAAGTCCGGTGTTCATCTCTGCGCGAGCATCGGTGCCCCCCGAGACAAATCCGGGTGTATCACGCAACAGGCAACCGGCAGCATGAATCTGATTGACCTCAAAAGTCTCATGTCGTGCACTAATCGTGAGCCACGCCGGCACCTCCTGCCCGAACTCAATGAGCAAACGGCGCAGAAGCGAGCTCTTCCCGGTGTCGTACGAACCGTAGATCGTCACGACGGGGTCACCAATAGCTGCGAAATCTCGCCACCTTTGATCCAAGCCTTCCCCTACTGCGCCGCCAGGCACCGCATGCAGCCACGCCTTGGCGGCCTCGATATCGATAGGTTCACCCATTTGCGACGGCCTTTCGTAATCCATCTGATTCAGCGATCAGGTCGTCGACAACCTGGAGTCTCCGCTCCAACCGCTCGGTCTCAAGCTGTGCAGCATGCTGACGTTCTTGGTACTGCCCCCGAAGAAGCCGGACCTGTTCGGTGCGTTCGTTCAGGTAGGCCCATGGCCCGTCTGCTTCGGCCAGCAACAGCTGCATGGCGTCGCGCTTGTCCAACTCGACCTGGTCCACAGCAGCATCGCGTTTATCGTCCCAATTCCGCGCCTTTTTCGCTTGGAGGGCCCAGTCAGCTCCATCAGCGGCGACTGCAACAACGCCGAACACGACTCCGACCCGCCCGACCGCTCTGCCGGCTTTGATTGCGCCCCATGGTCTGAACTTGTGACCAAAGAAATGGCCGATTCGCAAAGCTGCTTCGCGGTTACCCAGCGCCTTTCCCAATTGAGCGCCGACCTTCGCTATCGAGCCAGCCACCCCGGCTGCCTGCCCTACGGCATCACCGACACCGCCTACTGATGCCGCGCCCGGCAGGTCCAGGTTGGCGTCAAACCCAGCTGCGCCCTCTTCACGACTGATCGCAGACACATGCATCGCCGACCAGTCATTGACCTTTGCCGTTGCCGTTGCCATGAATCTCTTTACTTCGTCCTCGGTTTCGGCACTGCGCCAAGAATTGATCGCTTCGGCCAGACCCTGCTCGTCACCGATATTGACTGCCCGGATGCAGGCGACGGCCTGCGTAATGGAGGGAGCGAGCACCGTATCAAGTTCGTGTTCCAGAGTCCGGTGCAGGTAGTCGGCGTCTTCAAGGCAGATGTCCATGGCCGCGATGAGCGAATCGTGTTTGTCGTCCTCTGTGCGGTAGGCCGCGATATCTGTGCAGGTTTCCTCTCGCAGCGTGAGGAGCGCCGCACAGGCGTTGTCGAATCCGGCAAGTGTGGTGGCGTGTGTCAGGTCTTCGTCGGCCCATCCCTGCAGCGCGGCAATCAGCGGAGCAATTCCGTCCCAGGCACTGTTGGCATCGTAATCACCTGCGGTGACCGGTAACTGCGCGCCTACGCTTCCGAATGGGTCGGCCGCGACACCGTGGATATGCGTGGTGTCCACCTCGATGTCGCGGGATTGCAGCGCCGCGGCGAGTTCGGCAAGTTTGCGGTCGCGGCGATTGAAGTACTCGGCGGGGGAGTCCATTGGGTCGACGCCCAACTCGTCGCAGCGGTTGACGATGAACAGCATGCGCGGCCATTTCCCGACAGCGGTCGACGTTCCGTTTGCGATCGCTTGTAAGGCTGCGGTGTTGCCGATGAGCAGGTTCACATGCAGCACGACGATTACCAGCGCGGCATCACGGACGCCGGTTAGGGCCACGTCATCGTGGTCGGCGTGTCGACTTTGGAATCCCGGCGTATCGACGATGTCGACACGCCCCATCGGATAGCGGTGTACCTGGTCAGTTGTCGCATCCGCGCGAATATGCAGTGACTCTGGCGCCTCGATGCCGAATTCAGTGAAGATTCGTTTGATAAAGGAGGATTTCCCAGCGCTGTAGTCGCCGGCAACGACGACCGCTGGATGCGGGGGAGGGGAGGCGATATCGGTCACCCCCACGAAGCCATCGTTGGCTACGCCTGTGTCCGCCGCACGCCGTAGCCACGCTTGAACGGATGCGGTATCCGGCTGGGCGAATGCGTGTCGAATGGCACGTCGTAGCGAGTCGGCATCCACGTCGTTACGTTGCTGACAGAGTTCCATTGCATCTGTTGTGCTGCAGCAAGGTTCACTGGAATCGTAATGGTCGTACCAGTCCTCACCGAGTAGGAAATTCTTGAGGCGAGGTGCGTCGCCTTCGGTTCGGATGACTTGCAGTAAGCGGGAGGCCGATTCGGAGAAGTGAAGGGGCGGAGTCTGCGCGATCGATGTTGCTTCCGCGCGAAGGCGCGTGGTGAGAGTGCCGATGTCGTTGTTCAGGTTGGTGAGAGTGATGAGTTCGATCACGACCGGGCGCAGTAGCGGGGCGGCGGCTGTCCACGCCGAAGCCGCGGCGCCCGAAGCAAATTGACGCTCAACTTCGTCGAAGGTTTCGTGGATGGCCCGCCGTCCTTCACGGGCTGCTTTCGCCCGCGCTTCGGCCTTCTGCCGCACAGCATCGCGACCCTTGTTGCCCCCGGCCCATTGCAGTGCGGCGGCCGCCGCACCGATGCCGACTCCGGCGGCCGCCGCGGCCCACCCAAGGGGGTTGGAGAATAGGAGAAGCGGAACCGCAATTGAGCCGATTCCTCCCACCAGGCCACCACCCCGAAGCAAGTTCGCGAACAGGGTGGCTGTTTCGCCGGCGTCGCCGCTCAAACCGGCTTTTCCGTACTCCGCAGCTACGCGCTGACGTAATTCCACACCTGCCAGCGACAGTTCACGTTCCAAGAAAACCGCCGCTTCAGCACACACTCGATCGAGTGCCGCCGCGAGTTCCCCGTCATCGAATACCAGCTCGGCGAAGACCTCAGCATCAATCGCCTTGCCCTCGCGGAACGCCTGATGCTCCAGGTCTTTGTACCGTCGCAGCGCGTTGCTGCGGGCTTCGGCAAGGTGTGGTTTGACAAGGTTACGAACCTGCCGAACCAAGGACCCGTCGTGCGGTGCCTTGTACCGTTTGCGTCGGGCGTTCTCGGCGAGCGTTAGCAGGTCGGACTGCCAGATGTCGTCATGCAGATCGCGTGTACGCTCCTCGGCTTCGAGGTAGCCAAGTACATCCAGATACTTCTGCGTCAGCCGGTCGACTTCGCCGACTCGTTCGCTGATACGTAGCCGCAGTTCATCCAACGACCTGGCTTCATCGATGAGGCGGGCGCGGATGCCCTCCCGGAGCGACTTCAGTCGCAGTTGCGACCCGCCCGCAGTGATGCACGCAGTCAACACGCTCTCCAAGGCCGCGAAGTTCGACCAGCGAGCCAAGTAGTCGATTCCGTACCTGTCGCGGTCGTCGTGAAAGTTCTGCTCAGCGGGACCTCGGTACGGAGCGCTGGCGCGGGCGAACAGGGCTCTTCGGCTGGAGATAGCGACGACTGGCACATCGTCGAGGCCGATGTTGGCCAATTCCATACGAACATTCTCGGCGTGCTGCGCGACCGGTTCGGACATGTTGCGCCGAGCAGTCTGGCTGGGCACCCGAGCCGGATGGCGCCAACGGGGGTTGCGAACGTTGAGAACGGCAACGACCGGCTTGCCGTAGTGGGTCACCCAATCTGCGACTTTCGCAAACTCGCTGGCCTGCTGACTCTGCGTGTCGAAACACAGCAAGACGACGTCGGCGATTTCGACTGCCTTGCGAGCGGTGGCCTCCAGTTCATCGCGACTCTTGCGGCCGCCCCAACCGTTGATTCCGGGCGTGTCGTAGAGTCGGCAGCCGCGCCACGGGATGGCTTCAACGGCAGTCGTCCAGTCCGACTCTCCAAAGGGCGATACAGCGTCGCCGTTCAACTCACCGAAAGCCGACAACAGCGTGCTCTTGCCGGCACCCGTGCGGCCGAAGAACGCGATGTTAAAGGTCGACAAGACTTTGGACTGCTCAGCCAGATGGCCCGATAGCTCGTCGGCAAAACGCCGCCGGAACTGGGCGAACTCGCTTATCAGGGCATCCGAATCGCCGCGAGGTTGTCCCGTTCTTCGTGGAATTTGAGGTGACGGTCCCTCACCTGAGGCCTGCCTGATGGTAGGTCTTCGGGTGAACCGCCAAGTACACCTCGAAGAAGGAGTAAGGGACCGCCATGAAGACCGTACCTACTGTTCGTCTCGCTGACACGATCGATGCTGCCGCTCTGCCCGAGTTGCCGGAGGAGATCGCGCTGGCGATGACCGATATCGCCG
>NZ_HG964454.1:472917-494368 GCF_000612725.1 Mycolicibacterium austroafricanum | reverse complement strand
TGGCGATGAGCGTGGCCGCCGGGATGGCGGTGATGGCCGCGATGTTTGAGGCCGAGATCACCGAGATTGCCGGACCCAAGGGCAAGCACAACCCGGATCGCGCCGCGGTGCGCCATGGCGCCGAGAAGGGATCGGTGACTCTTGGCGGTCGCCGGGTGCCGGTCGAGCGGCCGCGGGCACGCACCGTCGAGGGCCATGAGGTGCCGTTGACCAGCTACGCCCACTTCGCTGCTGACGACCTGCTGACTCAGGTGGTGATGGAGCGGATGGCCGCCGGGGTGGCCACTCGCCGGCACGCCCGCACCGCCGAGCCGGTCGGCGAAAAAGTCAGCGGCACACAGAAATCCACTTCGAAGTCGGCGATCTCGCGTCGATTCGTCAAGCAGACCGAGACCGCGCTGGCCGAGTTGATGAGCCGCGACTTGGCCGGCGAGGACATCAAGGTGCTCATGCTCGACGGGGAGCATATGGCTGGCCGGTGCGTGGTGGTGGCGCTGGCGATCACCGCCGACGGCACGAAGAAGCCGGTCGGGTTGTGGGACGGCTCCACCGAGAACAAGACGGTGGTGTGCTCGCTGTTGGCCGATCTCGTTGAGCGTGGCCTGCGCTTCGATGACGGACTGCTGGTTGTCTGCGACGGGGCCAAGGCATTGGCCGCCGCGGTGCGTGAGGTGTTCGGCGCCAAGGCTGCGATCCAACGATGCACCCTGCACAAGCGTAGGAATGTCGCCGATCACCTGCCCGATAAGGAGCAGGCCTGGGTGGATGCCAAGCTGGTCAAGGCGTTCGGCCACCCTGACCCCCACACCGGGCTAGCCAATGCCAAAAGCCTTGCTGCGCAACTGGAGAAGAACTATCCCGGCGCGGCCGCGTCGCTGCGCGAGGGGCTGGACGAGATGTTCACCGTCGCCCGTCTGGGCATCGACGGCCGGCTCGCCAAAACACTGACAACCTCCAACCCAGTCGAGTCGATGATCTCGATCGCGCGCACCACCAACCGAAACGTCACCCGCTGGCGCGACGGGCAGATGGTGCTGCGCTGGACCGCAGCCGGCATGCTCAACGCCGAGCGAGCCTTCCGCCGCATCAAGGGCCACAAGCAGATGCCCCAGCTCGTAGCTGCCCTACATCGACACGCCCACCCCAAAACCGCCGCCGGTACCGAAGCTGTCGGTGCCGCCGCCTAGAGTTCACCATGGATCGTCACCAAGAATCCACGAGACTCGGGACATGCTCATCGCCGCCCCTGACGAGCTTGGCGCCTGCCTCGTCGTAGGCACCGATCGCCCCCTCGACCACCGATGCCAGCTTCGCTACCTCGTTTTGTCCGAGCTCCAAAGCGTCAGCCAGCGCCTCATCGAACGAGCTGTCAGGCCCGGTGCTGCACATGACGGAAACCCCCTCGCTCCAGCTGTTGTGCGCAACGTGCACAGCAAAGCACATACCTACGACATGATTCGCGACACTGCCGGTGGGCTTGTAGCCCTGATAGTGCCGGAGGACCACCGATTACGCCGTCGCTGACGCGACTACGGTCACGGTTCCGTCGTGCACCCGCGGGGTTAGCACCCGCAGCCACGGACGGTGCTGCACGATAGGGAGCTATGGGCACCTCTGATATCAACGTCGCGCGTATCGCCTTGACGGGGACCCTGGTGAGCATTGGCTACGAGAGGAAGACGGTCAACGATCTCGTCGCCCAGCTCATCAATCAGGGCGTCCGCGTGCTGGTGGATGTGCGCTTGACCCCACTGAGCCGTAAGCCTGGACTGTCGAAGACGAAGCTGTCCGAGGCCCTCGCCGCTGTGGGCATCGATTACGTCCACCACAGGGCGCTGGGCAACCCGAAGGACAACCGCGCAGGTTTCCGCGCCGGAGAGCCGGAGTCTCGCGCCCGGTATCACGACGTCCTCAAGACCGCCGCGGCAACCGACGCTCTCGCCCACGTGTCCGAGCTCCTGGACGACGGTGTCGTGGCGCTGCTGTGCTTCGAGCAGGACCACTCTGAGTGCCACCGCGACATCGTGGTGCGCCATCTGATGATGGAGCGGCCGGACGCCGCCGTGGTGCACGTCTAGAACAGGGCGTCCTCGATCTTGGGCCTCCAGACTCCGAGGACGGAGAAGACCCAGTGTCGGGCATTCTGGTTCCCGACGTAGAAGTGGGTGTCGTTGTCCTCGGCCAGCATCTCTTCGCGCCACATCGTCAACATCGCCTCGCGGGCCCGGGTGCGATCACCGTAGTCGCGCAGCCACTTACGGCCGCCCTGCCCGGCCTCCCAGTCGAGGACCTTCTGGTCATGGCCCCTGCACGTC
This sequence comes from Mycolicibacterium austroafricanum, assembly GCF_000612725.1. GTDB lineage: Bacteria > Actinomycetota > Actinomycetes > Mycobacteriales > Mycobacteriaceae > Mycobacterium > Mycobacterium austroafricanum. Next base: position 492,053 of record NZ_HG964454.1, on the reverse strand, counting down.
GCCGTCTCGCACTTGTACTTGTATTTGACGACGAAGGGAGCCGGTTCCAGCGGAGCCAGCGATGAGCCGAACAGATCGGGCGCCGAAGCCTTGTCGATCGTCGCCTGCTCGGACTTACTCCACGGCTGACCGTCCTCCACGGTGACCTTGATGTCGTGCGGCTTGATCAGCCCCAGCGAAGGCGCTGACTTGACCATTTCACCCACCGGATTCTGAGCGAGCAGTTCGCACATCGTTGTCGCACCGATCAAGCCGCCTAGGTTCGCTCGGCGGGCCTGCCAGTTGCTGCTCGTACCTAGCCGATCGATGTGGGCCAGCTCGTCCTGGCGCGGGCGGAACGATTCCGGACGGACATCGTTGGACTGGTGATAGGTGCCATTCACCCGGATCACGTCGTACTTCTTGAACGTCCTGTCGAAGTCCTCGTTACGGAATCGCACCGGGTAGAGGCGAATCCACTCAGGTCTTCCGTGATCGAGCCGGACACCGGCGACGCAGACAGTCTCCAGGTACTTGTCACTCGGGTTCGGGTAGGTCTTGACGGTGACCATCACCTCCGCGGTCTCCTCACCCGGCCGTGGCGCTTTCACCCCGACCGTTCTCGCGGCTTCCTGTGAATCGGCGTCCCCCATTCCGGCAGGGTAACTACCGGCCTTATCGATTGCCGGGAAGTTGACGGCTGCACAGTCGGCGTCGGTTCCGAGATCACTACTAGCCGGCAGCACCGAGTCGTGCAGCGTCGAGGCGGCGGTGGATCATCGATAGGGTTCCCAGCACGTCAAGCGCGTCCTGCTCGGACACCTCCCACACCAGCCGAGGCTCGTGGGCGGCAGGGTTCCGGAACGCAGCGAAGACGCCCTCGGCGATGAGAGCGACGCCCTCTTGCTCGTTGCGCTCGGTCACGGTGGAGCAGTCCGTGACCAGGACGCGCGGCTGCTTCCCTCGGAGCGCGGCTTGCACTAAGGCGCGGCCGTCTTCGTCGAGTCCCGACTTCTCCCGCAGCCGGGTGCCAAGGCCCTTGACCGCCTCGAACACAGCCTCGTAGCAGTCCTTGCGCAACAGCTCCTCCCGGCAGTAACGCACAACTTCCGGATGCGCGCCTCGTTCGGTCAGATGGGTGCGTAGACGCTCGCTGCGGGCCGACGCTTCGGATGCTGTTGCCGCCTTCGTGGCGGGTCCGATGCGTCCGTCCTCGCGCACCCGGTAGCCCGACAGCGACAGCACCTGAGTCAGCTCGTCGCGGGCCACCGCGGCCTTCGCCTGTCGGTCCCAGATCGTGTCTGGTTTCATCGCGGCGGTGATGACGGCGAGGGTCGGCCGGCCGTCTCGCTGCGAGTACTGCTTCGCCTGCATGCTCGCGGCGAGCCGCTTCCACTTCGTCTGACCTTCGCCGAGCGGGTCCGGCATTCCCACCGACGCGAGGATCCGTGTCAGCTCGGCTCCGGTGTACAGCTCTCCGATGATCCTGGCGATGTTCTCGATCGAGCCACGGCTGAATGGTGCGATGGTGCTGGCTGCCATCGGAGCAGGTTAGCGATCGGCGCCGACAACGAGATGCCTCTGGCGCGCGGCGTCTAGTTGTTGCGGTGTGGATGTCCCCGTGTAGCCGGGTGGTGTCCGAAAGGTCTCATCCGTGCAAGCGAGAGCGACTCGCGTTCGCGGGAATCGTAAGCGGTTACTTCCCCGCCGCGACGGGTGAGGAAATCCGGACAATGTCTGAGATCCCCGGCTACCGTGGTGATGCGTGGGGGAGACACCGCAGGAAGAGGCTGACCATCTGTCGCCTGGTCAACGCTCAACAATCCGTCGAGCGGTGCAACAAGCGGTCGAGGAACAAGGTATCGAATGGGCAATGCGCAACACCTGCGCCCAGCTCGAAGCTAAGTACGGCATCTCCTACGACACCATCGAGTACCTGCTCCGTGACGAGTTGCCGGCGGCGTTGCCCGAGGAGCTGCTGACTTCGGGCCAGCGGAACAAGATCCGACGGGATTTCATTGCTGCGACCTCCAATGCCGACCCCTCCCGCAGACACACCGCCGCCGCCGAGGTGGTCAAGCGCTCCGCCGAGCACTTCGGAGTGTCCGAAGACACCATCCGCGCCGTTGTCGGTATCGACGGCGATACTGTTCGGCCAACGCCACCACCCGGAGGACCACCTGTGCCTGTAGCTGCCCCGTCCCTGCCCGAGCCCGGTCAGGTTGTTGAGGTGCGCGGTTCGACGTGGGCGGTCGCCAGCGTGCAGGCCCAGGGTCTACCGCTCAGCCCGGCTGACGACGCAGCCGCGAAGCTGAATCACGTCGTCGACCTGCAGTCGCTCGACGAGGATCGTCTCGGTGAACAGCTGTCGGTGATCTGGGAGCTAGAGGTCGGCAAAACCGTCACCCCACCGCAGGGATTGCCTGAGCACATCAACCCAGAGGGCTTTGATGATCCGGTCACCTTGGCCGGCTTCATCGACGCGATGCGCTGGGGCGCGGTCACCTCGGCAGATCCGAACCGCTACCAGGCGCCCTTCTGGTCGGGGGTCACCGTAGAGGCATACCAGCTCGAACCACTGCGTCGGGCGTTGACCAGCCCGCGGACCAACCTGCTGCTGGCCGATGACGTCGGCTTGGGCAAGACCATCGAGGCCGGCCTGGTCGTGCAGGAACTGTTCCTGCGGCATCGTGCCCGCACCGCAGTGATCGTGTGCCCGCCAAGCTTGGCGTTGAAGTGGCAGGACGAAATGCGGGACAAATTCGGCCTGCAGTTCGTCATCGTCAACAGTGAACTGATGGCAGAGGTGCGCCGCACCCACGGCCTGCACGCCAACCCCTTCCAGCTGTATCCACGGGTGATCGTGTCCATGGCGTGGCTGCCACAGGTGCGCTGCCAGCGCTTGCTTCGCGACGTCTACGCCCAGGCCAAGAACCCCAAGCTGGGCAAGCGGTTCACCTTCGACGTACTCATCGTCGATGAAGCCCACCACGTCGCGCCTTCAAGCCCGCAGACCATCGCGGGCGGACGCGGCTATTCGGTGGACACCCAAAGAACCATTGCGGTTCGGCAACTCGCTGATACGTGCGAGCACCGCCTGTTCCTGAGCGCAACGCCGCACAACGGCTACCCGGAGTCGTTCACCGCGCTCATGGAGATGATCGACCCCCGCCGCTTCTCCCGCGGCGCACTCCTGGATTCCACCGCGCTCAAGGACGTGACGGTGCGCCGCCTCAAGCGTGACCTCACGGGGAAAGGGTTCAAGGACCGCGAGGTCAAGATCCTCGACTTCACGCCCGAGAACAGCGAACAGCAGATGTTCTCCCTTCTCGATGAGATCGTCACGCGCAGCGCCAAGCAGAACGGCACCAAACCGGGCGGCGACATCGTGACCATGCTGCTCAAGAAGCGATTCCTGTCCAGTCCGTTCGCCTTCGGCATGACGATCAGCCACTACCGCGACGCGCGGGCCGGGCGTGGACTTCATGCAGACGACTACGACGACATCTTCGGCGAAGGCCAGGCCGACGAAGAAGAAGGTCTATGGGAGCACGACGAGGCCGAAAGGCTGCGCGAGTCCAAGAAGTCCGACCCGCTCAGCGCTGCCGAACCCGGCCAGCTGGAGAAACTCGCCGACTGGGGGTTGAGCTACGAAAGCCGTCCTGACTCGCGCCTGGAGCGGCTGCTCACCTTCCTCGACGCGGTCTGCCGACCCGACGGCACCCACTGGACTAATGAGCGGGTCGTGGTATTTACCGAGTACGCCCACACGCTCGGCTGGCTGCAACGAGTACTCACTCAGCGCGGCTACGCCGACCGGCTGGCCGTCATCGAAGGTGCGACCCCCACCGAGGACCGCGAGTACATCCGGTCGCAGTTCACCGCCGACCCGACCGAGGAACCGGTGCGGGTGCTGCTGGCCACCGACGCCGCCGGCGAAGGCATTGACCTGCAAAATCACTGCCACCGGCTGGTGAACTTCGACATTCCGTTCAACCCGTCGCGGCTCGAACAGCGCATAGGGCGCATCGACCGCTACGGGCAGACCGAAACACCCGAGGTGTTTCACTTCGTCCCCGACGACAAGTCGTCCACCTACGCCACCGACGCGAACTTCATGGCCCGCATCGCCCGCAAGATCGCCCAGGTCGAGGTGGATCTGGGGTCGGCCAACCAGGTGATTGGTGAGGAGATTCAGGAACACTTTGCCCGCCGCAAGCCCGCCAAACGCAAGGCCAAGGGCCTCGACGGCAACCAGGTGATTCAGGAAGCTTTGGCCGGCGGCATCGAACTCAACACCCGGCTCACCGAACTCGAACGCGGCTACGCCGCCTCCCGGGCCGACCTGCACCTCGAGCCGCAGAACTTGCGCCGCGTCGTCGACACCGCGCTGCGGATCAACCACCAACTTCCGCTGGAGCCCGTCGGCGACGCCGACACCGACGCCGACGTGTTTGAGGTGCCGGCATGGAGCCCGGCGTGGCAGGACACCCTCAAAGGCTTGGCGACCCGGCTGAAACCCGATTTGCTGCGGCCGATCACGTTCGACCCGTCCGCCGCCGAAGGGCGCAGCGATCTGGTGTATGTGCATCTGGGGCATCCGATCGTGCAGAAAGCGCAACGGCTGCTGCGCCGTTCGCTGTGGAGTGTGGATTCCACGCTGAGCCGGGTGACCGCGGTGGTGATCGACGATATGGCGGAGTCGTTCGTGGCGGCGGTGACCCGCATGGTGCTCGTCGGCCGCGGGGGAGTGCGGCTGCACGAGGAGGTGTTCCTGGTCGGCGTTCGCCTGCGGGGCCGCCGCGCGATGGCCGAGGAGAAAGCCGAACACGCCCTTGACCATGCCCTGGACGGGGAGGGGCTGACGCTGGCCGGCAGTCGAGTCCGCGACGAGCTGTGTGACATCTGGAACGCTCCGGACGCGCCGTTGCGCGCCCGGCTCGAGGAGTCCATGCACGCCCGCGCCGAGCGCCGACACACCAAGGTGCTGGAGCAGCTGGACAAACGCCGGGCCGCTGACATCCAGCGGGCGCGTGACATCTTCTCCGCGTTCCGGACCAACCTGCGGGAATCACTGGATCTATTGCGCAGCAAAGACGCCGAAGCCGACGCGATGCTGTGGGCAGACGAGCAGCAGAAACAGTGGCGCCGTGACATCGACTCGATGCAGCGCCGCCTCGACGAACTCGACGACGAGGAGGCTCGCGAGATCGCGGCCATCGCCGACCGATACGCCGACGTCAAACCGCACACCACGGCCGCCGCGGTGGTGTTCGCCCTCATTCCCGAGGACGCGAAAGGAGGGCTGCGCTGATGGCGCCCCGCACACCCCGGCAACGTTCCACGCCGACTGTCTCCGAGCTGCACCACGCGTGGCTCGAACTCGTCGACACCGACGGCCCGTTCCTGGCGATCGCCCCGCTCAAACGAGCGTGGCCGCAAGGCATGCCCGCGCTGGATGACACCCGCAAAGAAGCACTGCTGTACGCCCGCAAGGACTTCGAAGCCGCGTGGGAAGCCGCAGATCGGGCCGTCGATGACGACGCGCCAACCGACGATGCGTACCGCATCGCGCGGGACAAATGGGTGGAAACCGTGCTGCGCGACGTCGTCGGCTGGGCCGAATCCCTGGCCTGGGGGCCGGTCGCCGGGGTGCAGGCCCAGTCACCGAACCGCGCCGTCACCGTCGGCGCAGAAGCAGCCCTGATGGACCCCGACGGCAACATCGGCGCGTTGGTGTCGGTGATCGACCCGGTCGATTCGCTGCGCCAAGTTCCCGCCGACCTGTGGGCGGCCACCCCGATCGACCGGATGGAAGCGCTGCTGCGCGGCAACGACATTCCGATCGGCATCGTCAGCGACGGCCGCTGGTGGGCACTGGTGTGCGCCCGCCCCGGCGCCATGACCGCCTCCGGCGTCGTCGACGCGCTCACCTGGGTGGAGGAACCCCGCACCCGGGACGCCTTCCTGACCTTAATCTCGCGTCAGCACCTGATCGGCGGTAAGCAAGACGAGCGGCTGCCGGTGTTGTTCGAGCAATCCGTGGCCGCTGCCGAGGAGATCACCGAAGCCCTTGGCGCGCAGGTACGCCGAGCGGTCGAACTGCTGATCCAGTCGTTCTCCGAATCCGCCCGCGACACCCAACAACGCGGTGAACCCGACCCGCTACCCGCCGACACCCACCAAAGCTATGAAGCCGCGGTGACGATCATGATGCGGATCGTGTTCCTGCTGTTCGCCGAGGAACGCGGCCTTTTGCCATCGGGGGAGCTCTTCGAGCAGGGCTACGGGATCTCCCGCGAACTGGACCGGCTGCAAGCCCGGGAAGCCGAGGAAAGTGAAGAGGCCCTCGATGCGACCTCCCTGACCTGGCATCGGCTTCTCGCCACCAGCCATGCGCTCTACGGCGGTGCGTCGTTTGAGAACATGCGGGTGCCCGCCTACGGCGGTTCGTTGTTCGACCCGGCCCGATTCCCGTTCCTGACCGCACTCACCGCACACGGAACCCTGGCCGTCACCGTGTCCGACCGGGTGATGCTGCACGCACTGCGCTCGGTACAACAAGCCGTCCTCAAAGGTGGTGAGGCACGCCGAATCTCGTTCCGCGACATCGACGTCGAACAGATCGGCTACATCTACGAAGGCCTACTCGGCTACACCGCGGTCACCGTCACCGAGACACACCTCGGCCTGCAGGGGGCCCGCGGCGAGGAACCCGAGATCACCCTTTCCGCACTGGAACGACTCGACGCGGCCAGCGCCACGCCGAAGAAGCTGGCCGAAGCGATCCGCGCTCACATCGAGGACGACCAACCCTCTGCCAAACCGCAATCACTAGCGGCGATCATCAAAGGCATTAGTGCGCAGACAGACCCGAGCTCGGTCAGCGGACTGGCACAAGCAGTCGGCGACGACGCCACATTGCGCGAACGTGTGGTGCCCTGGCTAGGAATCATGCGCCTGGACCTCCGCGGTCGCCCGTTCGTGGTGCTCGACGGCGGGCTGATGGTGCGAGAAACCCCGTCCCGCAAGAACGCCGGGGCTCACTACACACCTAAGTCTCTGGCGATGGAAGTCGTGCTGCACGCCCTGCAACCGCTGTGCTACGCACCCGGCCCCTACCAGACCGCCGACGAATCGCAGTGGAAGCTCAAGTCCTCCGACGATCTATTGAGCCTGAAGATCGCAGACATCGCCTGCGGCTCAGGGGCATTCCTCGTTTCTGCCGCCAGCTACCTTGCTGACCGGGTTGTCGAAGCCTGGACGGCCGAGGACCCAACCAACACACACCGCAGCGATCTGCATCGCCGGGCGATCCGTGAGGTGGTCGCCAACTGCCTCTACGGCGCCGACATCAACGACATGGCCGTCGAAATGTGCAAGCTCTCGCTGTGGCTGGTGTCGCTCGACCGCGACCTACCCTTCTCTTTCGTCGACGACAAAATCTTCCTCGGTAACTCACTGCTCGGCATCACCAGCCTCGACCAGCTCCGCAAGCTGCACATCGATCCGTCTAGAGTGCCGGCCGGTGACATGTTCGACATCTTTGACGTAGATATCGACGCCATCATCAGCAAGGCTGCCGATTTGCGTCGCAAACTTGCCTCCGAGATCGACGAGAACGATCCGGCGCGCAACAGCGCCGCCAAACGCCGACAACTCGCTCAATTGCGCGACGTGACAGCGGAATTACGCAAGATCGCAGATGGCATTGTGGCAGCCGGCTTACCGCTCGGCGGAAAACCAGGCAAGCCGCTGGATGAGGCTTACGAAAACCTGCGTATCGCCGTCAAAGCTACGCATCCCCAATCCGGTACACCCGACTCTACGATGCTCGACAGGATCATCGACCGCGGGCTCACACCGACCGTGCCGACTGACTACCGGCGGTGGCAGCCCAACCACTGGATCATCGAAGCACCCGACGTAATTGTCGAGCGCGGCGGATTCGACGCCATCATCGGTAACCCACCCTTCCTCGGCGGCCAGAAGCTCACCGGCGCACTAGGCGCCGACGTCCGCGACTGGCTGGTCAACATCCTCGCCGACGGGACGCGGGGCAGCGCCGACCAAGTCGCCTACTTCTTTCTTCGCGCGCAGGAGTTGCTTTCCCCCCGCGGAACGATCGGGCTCATTGCCACCAACACCATCGCTCAAGGCGATACCCGCGCGGTCGGACTCGACCGAATGGTGCAGGCCGGATTCACGATCACCCGTGCCATCCAGAGCAGGTCATGGCCGGCCGAAACCGTCAACCTCGAATTCGCCGCCGTGTGGGGCACCGTCGGATCGGTGGCCGACGACGTGCCGCGCATCAGTGACGACGAACCGGTCAAGCAGATCGCCACGCTCCTCGAACCCGGCGGCCGAGCTGCCGGAAGCCCAGTGCGGCTTGCCGAAAACGCGAACATCGCTTTTCAAGGCTGCATCGTCCTCGGCATGGGGTTCGTACTCGAACCGGACCAGGCGCAGGCATGGATTGCCGAAAATCCCCGCACTGGAGAGGTCCTACACCCGTACCTCAATGGGGAAGACCTCAACTCCCGACCGGACTGTTCAGGGTCGCGCTGGGTTATCGATTTCAACGACCGGAATGCGGAGGATGCCGCTAGATACGCTATCCCCTTTGCCCGCGTACGTGACATAGTGAGGCCAGAGCGTATGAAGAACAACCGCAAGGTGTATCGCGACTACTGGTGGCAATACGCGGAAAAGCGGCCCGCCATGAGAAAGGCGATCACGGATCTCGACGAAGTGCTAGTCATCGCGCTGGTAAGCAGGACGGTCATGCCCGCGAGGGTGCCAACTAGGCAGGTATTCGCCCACAAACTGGCGGTTTTCGCGACTGATGCGTATGCCGATCAAGCTGTGCTCTCTTCGAGCCTCCATCAGGCGTGGGCAATCAAGTACGGCTCCACGATGCGTGCGGATGTGAACTACTCGCCTTCGGATGTCTTTGAGTCATTCCCGCGCCCCGAGTCAACTGGGAAGCTCGACCGTATCGGCCGAACGCTAGACGAGGAACGCCGCGAGATCATGCTGCGCCGCAACCTCGGGTTGACCAAGCTATACAACCTCGTCAACGACCCGCAGATCACCGACGCCTCGGACCCGGATGCTGGACGCATGCGAGCCATCCATGTCGAGCTCGACGAGGTGGTGATGGATGCCTACGGCTGGTCGGACATTTCGCTCGATCACGGGTTCCATACCTATCGGCAGATGCAGCGCTGGACGGTCAGTCCGGCAGCGCGGGTGGAGATTTTGGATCGGCTGTTGGAGGAGAACCACCGCCGCGCCGCCGAAGAGGCCAAGCAGACGCCGAAGCCAAAAGGCAAGGGTGGTCGCGGCAAGAAAGTATCGGATGAGCAAGGGACGCTGCTGTAATGACCGAGGTCACCGAGAAACCAAAGGAGCCGTCGTCGGGCTACGTATTGACTTGCGAGCCGGACGGTACCTCGTTTACGGTCCGAGAGAACCTGGTCGACATCTTGCAGCGCGAGCTGCTCGGCCCGATTCACGGGCCCGATGAGCTGCTGCCGTTCAGCCCGCGTTCGCAGTATCTGGTCGGACACATTGCGCCGGTGCGGCTCACGGGAGCCACCGCCGGCAGCGACGACGTCGACGAGACTGAGCGCGGTGAGCTGGCCGAAGCCCGTGCCGATGACAATGCGGTGAGCGAGGTGCGCGGTGTCCCGGCTCACGGCACCGACGAGCACGAGGCCGATGCCGGTGACGACGATGCCGAGGATCGAGCACCTAAGCAGGGCTTGATGATTCCCTCGTCGATGGGCCTGCGGTTCCAGGTGCCGCCGGATCTGGAGGCGTTCACCGTCACCGCGTCGTGGGGGACCTACGAGTCGGTGCAGACCGACAAGGTCACCAAAGCGGGCCGCCCGATCCGACATTTTCAGCGTATCCCGGTCGAAGAGCCACGGATCATTCGTCTGGCCGATCTCACCGCCGGGCGGATGACGACGGTCCCGCTGCGCGACACCATCTGCTTGCGGGTGGACCGCTACGACGACCCGACCTTCGACCGCGTGCTCATCGAGATCGCTCTGTGTAATGACCGCGAGACCCCGATGCCGATTCCGATCGGGATGTGGATGTTCCAGACTAAGGTCTATGTCGATGCCGGGGGAGCGGAGGTGTTTCTCCCGGTTTCTGATGTGCTGGAACGGAATTGGATGGAGCACGACTCCGAGGTGCAGCGGCTGAGCCTGCAATACCGCAACCGGCTTGAGTACGCGATCGGCCGAACCTGCTCCGTGGACTGGACAGTGAAGAACGGCTCGCGACGTGCCACCGCGGTGTGGACCACCTGGCTGCCAGTGGCCGAGACCCCGCAGACGCAGGCGCGTGCTGTGGAAGACGCGCTGCTGTCCATGGACGAGCTCGCAACTGCGACCGCAGAACAGGTCCGCGCCGGACTTGAGCCGCTCATCGCCGGCTACGGGGACTGGCTCGACACGGAAGAGTCCACGGCCACCCAATTGCCCGACCATTTGCGTGACACCGCCGGCTTGGCGCTGCTGGAAGCCCGCCAAGCGCACAAGCGACTACAAGACGGGCTCGAACACGTGGTCGCTGATCAAGAGGCGCTGCGCTGCTTTCAATTCATGAATGCGGTGATGCGGGACCAACGCATCGCGTCTCAGGTGGCCGGCCTGCGGGCCTCCGATCCTGCCTTATCGATCACCGACGCGAAGACCACGGTGGCCCAGGCTGGGGCGAAGGCCGCATCCTGGCGGCCCTTCCAGCTGGCGTTCATCCTGATGCAACTCGGCGCGTTGACCGATCCGTCGGCGCCGTTACGCAGCGCTGACCATCTTGCGCGAGTCGAGCTGTTGTTCTTCCCAACCGGCGGCGGCAAGACCGAGGCCTACCTCGGGCTGGCGGCCTACACGTTCGCGATCCGCCGCCGCCAAGGTGTCGTCGAATCCGCCGACGGACCGTTGGACGGCCGAGACGGGGTAGCGGTGCTGATGCGTTACACGCTGCGGCTACTGACCGCCCAGCAGTTTCAGCGCGCGACCGCGCTGATGTGCGCGGCCGAGCTGGCTCGCCAAGCCGATGAGACCACCTGGGGCAGCGAACCATTCCGGATCGGTCTGTGGGTCGGCACCGACGTCAGCCCGAAACGCTTCGAGGAGGCCGACGAACAGCTGACCAAAGCCAACGAGTATGGGGCGCACCGGCTTACCGTGTTACAAGTGCAGCGCTGCCCGTGGTGCGGCACCCCGATCACCGCTACGCAAGTGAAAGCCGACGCCACGGCGCGGCGGGTGTTCGTCTATTGCGGCGACGATCTGGCCCGCTGCCCGTTCTCCAAAGGCGGTCAGGTCAGCGAGGGCCTGCCGATCCTGACCGTGGACGAGGAGATCTACCGGCTCACCCCGGCCTTCGTCATCGCCACCGTCGACAAGTTCGCCCGCCTGGCCCGCGAAGGCGAGGCCGCGTCATTGTTCGGCTACGTCGGTCGGCGCTGCGGGCGACACGGCTACGTCCACCCCGACTACGCGGCCTGCAACATCTCCACCGCTCATCCCGCCGTGCCCGGATACCCGACGGCCACCGTGCATCCGGTAAGTCGGCTGCGACCACCGGACCTGATCATCCAGGACGAGCTGCACCTGATCACCGGCGCGCTGGGCACCTCGGTCGGCCTGTTCGAAGTCGCGGTGGAAACCTTGAGCTCCTGGGAACGATCCGACGGCGCGCACGTGCGTCCGCTGATCGTCGCTTCCACCGCCACCGTCCGCAATGCGCAGGAACAGGTGCGTGGGCTGTACGGACGTCGCGTCGAGATCTTTCCTCCGCAGGTGCTCGACGTCGCCGACACCTACTTTTCCCGCGAGATCCCCATCACCAAGGCCACCCCGGGCCGCCGCTATATCGGGGTGAGCGCGCAGGGAGTGCGCCTGGCCAGCGCCGAGATCCGAGTCGCGGAGGTGCTGCTCTCAGCCGGGCAGCTGCTGCTGGACCGCAGCGGCATCGCCGCCGACCCGTACCTCACCCTGGTCGGGTACTTCAACGCCACCCGCGAGCTGGCCGGCATGACCCGGTACATGGGCGACGACGTCCAGAACCGGGTCAAGCGGCCTCGCAAGGATTCCGGGTTCCCACCCCGGCACGGCGCAGCGTTCGGACTGTTGAACACCGGCGAGCTGACCGCGCGGATCGCATCGTCGGAGATCGGTAGAACGCTGGACCGGCTGGGGTTGGAGTTCGACCCGGACTACGACACCACCGAAGCCTTCCAGGCCCGACTGGCTGCCCAGCGCGACGGCAAGAAGACGCCCGCCCGCAAAGAGGCGCCGTTCGACGTGGTCCTGGCCACCTCGATGCTGCAGGTCGGCGTCGACGTGCAGCGTCTCGGGCTGATGCTCGTTGTCGGACAGCCCAAGAACACCGCCGAGTACATCCAGGCGTCCTCGCGTGTGGGCCGCGACGCCGCACGTCCGGGTTTGGTTGTCACGTTGGGCAATTGGGCGCGCCCGCGCGATCTGGCGCACTTCGAGCAGTTCCGCCACTATCACGAGACGTTCTACTCGCAGGTGGAGGCGCTGTCGGTGACGCCGTATTCGTCGACGTCGCTGGATCGCGGTCTGGACGGGCTGCTGGTCAGTGTGGCCCGCGTGGTCCAGGCGCCTCTCGATGACGGGCTGTCCCAGGAGCGCAACGCCTGGCGGATCAAGGAACAGCGCGCAGCAGTCGATCGGATCGCCAAACGGCTCAAGGCGCGAATCTCGGCGGCGGCCTTGGATGAAGCGGTGGTGAAGTATGCCAGCGACCGGTTGCTGAACCGGATCGACCGGTGGGCGGATCGGGCTGGCCGTGCCAGCGACATGCACAAGACGCTGGTCTATGAACGCACCGGGGAAGGGGACAAGTATCTGCCGTTGCTGATGAGCCCGGAGAACGCGAAGGCCGGCGTCGGGTCGTCGAACGAGCCGCCGTTCGTCGTCGCCAACTCGATGCGGGAAGTGCAGCCGGAGATCAACATTCTGGTCAGCCCGATCCCCGAACGTCTTTTCGCCCATGTTCCCGAGGGCGCTCCGCGGTGGACGCTGCCGATGGGGGATGAGGACTGATGACCGACACCACGCCCGAAGCGGTGATGCTGCACGATCCAGGTGAGACGCTGGACCCGCTGACCGACGCCGAAGACGCGGTGGTGAGGAACCGCGCCAAGGTGGGCTCGTCACGTCCGTCGTCGCTGCTGTACACCTACGGGCCGGGCGCAATCATGGACCTGCCCGGCTTCTCGGTGATGCCCGCCGGCCTCGATGACTGGGAACCCATCTGGAAACGGCGCGAACATATTCCGGCGATCATCGAACCCCGCCTGCTCAACGTGGTCCGCATGCACCTCGGTCCACAGCTGGAGGCGCTACGACCCTACCCGTGGCAACCCAAACAGAATGCGTTCGCCAAAGACGGAGCCGACCTGGGCATCCCGGCCCGGGTGTTCCCGCAATGGCTGCGCTGCACCGGATGTGACTACCTCGGCCCGCTGCCGCGGTTCAGTTACACCAACACCCACCCGTTCCGGCCTGACCTGGCGCAGTTCACCCACAAGAGCTGTCCCGGCCGCGGCGCGCAGCGCGGTGGCGCGAAGTCCGGGCGGCGGGAAAGCCCCGCCGTACCGGCGCAGCACCTGCTGACATGCACCAACGGTCACCTCGACGAGTTCCCGTACGAACTGTGGGTGCATCGCGGGCGGCGGTGCGCCAAGGCGGAGCGGCCCGACTTGAAGATGCGCGACGCCAACGTCGGCAAGAGCGTCGGTTCCATGATCGCGTGCACGCAGTGCGGGGCCACTCGCGGCATGGCCGAGGCGCAAGGCTCGGTGGGCCGCGACAAGCTGCCGCAGACCTGCCGTGGCCGGCACCCACATTTGAACGCGTTCGACAAGGAATGCGGCGCCCGGCCGGCGTTGATCATGATGGGCGCGTCCAATCTGTGGTTCGCCTCGACTCAGTCCATCATCGTCATGCCGCGCACCGATGCCGAAAAGGCAGAAGCTCTCGGCGACCTGCTCCGCTTGGAACTCGGTGCGGAGACCGTCCAGCAGTTCGCCGCACAACTCGATGTCATCCGCACCATGGCAGGCTTGAAGAACATTGACTTGACCGGTAGCTCCGACGAAAGCCTTGCCACGGCGATCGCCGATGCGCTATCGCCGCCGGAGTCCGACGAAGAACGCAAGAAGAAGCGCGAGGACTGGGATCCGGTGGAATTGCTAGTACCCGAATGGCAGTATCTCCAGAAGCCGGCGCTGTTTCCCTCGCAGAAGAACACCACCGGCCTGATGGTGACCGACATGGCGCGCGGCCCTGACCTCCCAGCACAGATCAGCCGGGTCGTCGGGGTCAACCAGATGAAGAAGGTCAACGCCTTCATCGGCTTCACGAGGCTCGACGAAATGGACCGGGTCAACGACTTGCCCGGTCGGCTGGTCAAACTCACTCGGAATGGGAGCCCGAAATGGGTGCCAGCCACCGAGGACCGCGGCGAGGGCATTTTCCTGCAACTCGGCCTCGATGCAGTTGAAGCATGGGAGAATACCGTCTACACCACGCCGCTGTGGGCCGCGCACCGGGAAGCGAACCGCCGCAATTTCGGCCGCAGGTTTTCCGAGACAGCCAAGGCCGTAGACCCCGACACCCGGCTACCCGCGCCCCGGTACTGGCTGCTGCACACCCTGTCTCACGTGCTGATCCGGGAAATGGCGATGTCGTGTGGCTACGGGGCTGCCAGCCTGACTGAGCGGATCTACGGCTGGCCTGCCTCCGCTCATCGCGAAGGTGCGGCCGGGTTGCTGATCTGCACCACCGCCTCCGATAGCGAAGGCACCCTGGGTGGTCTCGTCGCGCTCGCCGAGCCGTCGCGCCTGCAGGGGCTGGTGATCTCGGCGCTTCGCCGAGCTGCCCGGTGCTCGTCGGACCCTGTGTGCGCCATGCGCACTCCGAGTGACCCCGAGGACTTCCTCCACGGAGCGGCGTGCCACTGCTGCACCTTCGCCTCGGAGACATCGTGCGAAAGGGCGAACCGATTCCTCGACCGCCGGTTTCTGCTCACACTGCCCAGCGCACACGGCAAGCCGG
The DNA here is from genome assembly GCF_000612725.1 of Mycolicibacterium austroafricanum. Taxonomy (GTDB): domain Bacteria; phylum Actinomycetota; class Actinomycetes; order Mycobacteriales; family Mycobacteriaceae; genus Mycobacterium; species Mycobacterium austroafricanum. Next base: position 476,961 of record NZ_HG964454.1, on the reverse strand, counting down.
TGCCGGGGTTCTTCGGGAGCCCTGATGTCCGATGACCCGCTGAAACAACTGGGGGAGTACCTGACCGCAACCGAGGCCGAAAGCCTGGCAGTGCTGATCGACGCGGGTGAGCACACCACGCACGCACTCGCATCAGTAAGCCACGCCCGGCGCGACCGAGCCGCAAATCTGTTGAAGACCGCGGGAATCGGACACACTGAACCAGCTCTGTCGGTGGCGGTGCTCCGCGGAATCGCAGGTGCAAAGTCCGCGCACCGCGACCTCACACCGGTCTGGACGATGCCAGGAAACGAAGCCACGACCGGACATCTGACCAATCAGTTTCACGATGTCGTAGCCGCGGCCCGCATTTCGGTGACGTGTGCGACCTACAACTTCTCATCGACATCGAGCATGTGGGACGCACTCCAGACAGCATCCGAGGAGCCCGAGGTGGTTGTGTGTGTCTACGTCGACGCAGGCAAGGGCGACCCTGGCGGCGTCAAGGCACGGCTCCCGCGGGCGAACGTCTACCGCTCAGCCAACTTGCCGAATGGACAGCCGATCGTCAGCCATACCAAGTTCATTGTCGTCGACCATGAGGTCGTTCTACTGACAAGTGCAAACTTCTCGTACAACGCTGAGAACCGAAACATCGAGTTCGGTCTGCTGATTCGTGACAGCGGCCTGGCAGCATCAATTGAGTCGACCATGGCAAGCAAGCGGGGGTCCTTGTATGAGCTGGAATAGCAACAGAATCCACCCGCCGGTGCACGGCTGAGCGACGCGCAGGCTTGCCCGAGACCAAAGCCGAGGGACCCGAGAGACCGTCGCCCAGTGCAGCCCGAAACTGAGAATCTCTTGCTCGCACTAGAAGGCCAAATCCGTAAGCACCAGGAAGGCAAACATCTCAGGCGAGAGCATCGATGGTCATCTTGGCGAGGTGCTCCGTCTTCGTAGCGTTCTTGAACAAGCTCGCGGTGTATCCGCTGTACTCGGCCTCGCCCTTCTCGGTCATCGTGTGCAGAGCCTTTACCGTCAGGTCGGGAACCTCCGCGAGCACGAGGCCCCAATCTGCCGCGGGATTTTCGATCCCAGTCGAGTCCAGCTTCGCGAACACGACGTGGGCGACAAGACGGTTTCCATGGACGGCGTATCCCCGTTCCCGGTTGCCTAGACCATCTTTCAACTGGTCGAGCTCCGCCTCAACGGCGCGAAGAACCTGGACAGAACGCCAGACCCGCAAGTAGGTGGTGCTGGCGTTGAACAGTGCCTTGTACGGGGCCTTTGACGTGTCGTCCCACAGGCGGCTAACCTCGCGTTTCGCCTGGGTGGCAAGTCCCGATGAATGGGCACACGCGAGGGCCACCGCAGCCTCTGTGAATTCGCAGCCTTTCTCGGGATCTGGGCGTTCCTCGCCGCTGCGGATGGCGTAAGTGAGGCCGTCGACGGAAAAGTCGTCGCGCAGTCGCGTCTGTTCGGGATCGAGGCCTACGAAGTCGCGGCCGCCGATGACGTTCTGGGTGTTCGTCGCTCGCGTCACGCGTTTTCCGAAGTCGTCGGGAGCGGACTCCAGCGATATGAACCGCACCATGACCCGCACCGCGTCGAGTTCCTGCTGCTTCCCCTGCCGCAGGGCGCGTGCGAGAGTCCCCACGGTCTGCGCCCCATTGACGATGCTGACCCCCTTGAGCCCGAACGTCCCCTGCCGACGTTCAGTGCCGCCAGCCGGGGCCTTGTCAATCGACTCGCACAGCGCCGTGACACCGTTGTTGAAATACCAGAACCGCTCGGGTGATTCCTCGATCGTCTCCAGGACGGATGCGTTGACCTCCGAGTTCGACAGCACCAGGCGGACATTGCGGTCGAACAGATGGGGTCCGTGATCGCGGAGCCAGCCCGCTACCTCCGCGCCGCCGATGTGGCCGTAGACGGCATCGGGAGGACCCTCCAGGCGCCCCCAGTCCGACAGCTCGACAGTGAGATCAATCTGAGCCGAGAGGGTGTCATCGACGAGAAGCTTGTAGACGGCGCCTTGGTTCAGGTACGTGAACAGAGCGACCTCAGTCGGGTCGTTGAGCGTAGTGATGTAGTCGTCCATGTGGGCGGCTACGGCAGGGGCCACCTGTGGTGTGCCCATCGTCACGAAGATGACCTCGATGCGTAGATCCGTATTGAGCAGTGCGTTGTCCAACTCCGGAACCCGTTGGGCCACCTTATTATTGAACCGCTCCCAGTTCATCGTGACGAGGTCCGACAACCCTTTCTGAAATTTCATCATCTCGTCGAGCGCCGCGCCTCCGCCGTTTCCGGAATCTGTCCACTTCGATTGGACCAGGTAGAGACGCGGGGGCTCCGAATCGACGAACGCGATCGCGTCGACACCGTTGTCATCCGGGCCGTCGGTTACGCACGCGGCGGCGTCTTCAGCGCTGAGACCTGCCACCTTGGTGAGGACGAACGCCGCGAGTGCGCGGGTCAATCGAGCTTGCTCGACGAAGTCGACGCTGTGCTTGCTGAGATCAGAGACGTCGATGTGAGGGTAAGTCGTGTCCTTCAGGCGCCGCTTAATCTGTGCCACGTGCAAGTCGCCCAAGGTTGACCCCTCTCGTCATCGGTAACAGAAGTCTATGGGCACGGACGCCGACTCCTGGACGGCCCGGCTGCGTTCACCCATTCAGAAGTCTTGATCGACCCGGCGCAAGATGTTCGCGAGCATGATCACCGAATCCGCCGCGATTCCGGCCTCCCGCCGTGTAGGCGCGGTGGAGTGCTTCACGCTGTGCGCCAGCTCGATCACCTTGTTCGCGACGCCGCGGATCGCCTCGTTGTTCTTGCCCGCCAGGGAGTCCTCGACGTAGCGGCCGATGCGCTGCTTTGTCTTATCGGCCGGCGGCTCGGTCTCGCCGTCTCGGAGATGCACGGAGGGGTCGTAATGGTGCGGCTCAACGCCTCAAGCACGCCAACGGCGCGGTTGCCGACGTCGCGATAGTCCTGCGTGGTGGTGGCGGTGCGGAAACGCCGGCGAAGCTCGGTGAGCTCCTCGTCAACCTTCGGCCAGCCCGTCTTGGTGTGCGGCGACACCGGCTCAGCGTTCACGGCGCGGAACTGATCCTCCTCCTGCTGATCCAGCTCCGCCTGCACCGGGGCAAACAGCTCGTTGAGCAGGTCTCGGCGGGCTTGCCACGAGTTGTAGCAGCCGTTACGCAACCAATGCGTCTTGAAGGTGGCGAAGTCCCGCCAGGGGAAGCTCAGCGTAATGCCGATTCGCGAGAGGGTCGCGGTGAGGGCGCGCTGGGCAAGGGCGATTTCCTTGTCGTCGAGCGCGTTGCTGCCGTCGGTGCCGAACGCAGTCAGGTTATCCCACACCAAGTGGGTCAGCGCGATCGCCGCGTCGAGGTCGTCCGCGCCGGCTACGGGGCCGGCGCGCAGCTCGTTCAGCAGGTCCTTCCGGAGCTTCGTCGTGATGGACGGTTCACTCGACCATGGACTGACCGTTTCGATTTCCTCGAAGAAGTCATCCGGTCCCATGGGAAGCGACGCTACCGAGGCAGGGCGACATCGCGAACTGTTACTCGCCTGCGAGAGCTCGACCGAACGCGACCGCAAACTCTCTCTGTCGCCCAGACGAAGGGAAGGGGATCCGCACCTGGCTGACCGGAAGGCCTGCGGCGGCCAACGCGGGATATGCCACGCGGAACACATCGGCCTTGATCAGGATGATGCGTTCGGGTTCCAGCTCGGCAATCCGGTCAAGGAGCGCGGGCACGTAGGGCGACAGGTCGGACCCGTCCACGGGATCGGGCTTGAGGTCGATCAGGAAGATGCCGCGGTCGCGCAGTTGCGTCAGCACGGATGCCTTGTTGGTCCGGGTCAGCTCTACGTGGGGCAGGATTGCCCGCGCGACCGCCCGAAACAGCCAGTCGTGCTGCGCTAGAGGTTGTCCCGTTCTTCGTGGAATTTGAGGTGACGGTCCCTCACCTGAGGCCTGCCTGATGGTAGGTCTTCGGGTGAACCGCCAAGTACACCTCGAAGAAGGAGTAAGGGACCGCCATGAAGACCGTA
>NZ_HG964454.1:143950-472896 GCF_000612725.1 Mycolicibacterium austroafricanum | reverse complement strand
CTGCCCTACATCGACACGCCCACCCCAAAACCGCCGCCGGTACCGAAGCTGTCGGTGCCGCCGCCTAGAGTTCACCATGGATCGTCACCAAGAATCCACGAGACTCGGGACATGCTCCTGCGCTACGTCGAGAAAGTAGAAGTAGCGGTCGTCGGCGTCAGGTGGAGCTTGGGCGACCAGCAGAAGCCGAACCCTGCTGGGCTGGTAATGCTTGGCGGCCTCTGCACGGCGTCGGCGCACCTCGGCAGGACCGGTGTCGTCTTGCTGGGTCTGCGGCGGTGACGCTACGGCGACGGGTTGGCCATACCCTCGCGAGCGACTGGCCGGACCATGAGTGCGGCACCACTGGCGCCCGAGCTTCGTAGGCGGGTGCAGACCGTCGCGGTAGCAGGGACTGTGGTCGAAGTTCGTTCGGGATGTTGGGTGTTGCATGACTCCAATAGTGCTCGTGGTCCTCTTCTTGGTTAATGCAGATCTTCGTCGGCGAATCGCCGGGCCGGAGCCAGCACGGCAACGTCGCGCCCTCGGCGAGTGATCACGAAAGTCCGCCCTTGTTCGGCTTCGCTGATGAACCGGCTGAAATGTCGGCGTAGTTCGGTGATGCTGATGCGCGGCAGCGAAGGATCGATCAACGTTCGGCACCAGGATCGGCGACGGCACCGAACATCTCGATCCAACTTTCGAGCTGAGCGGCGGACTCGGTGAGGACGAGCGCGAGAGCCCGCGCGTTCTCAATGGTGAGTCCAGAATCAGGGTGGAACTCGAGGTAGATGGCGGGAACGTCGGCAGCAGTCTCAAAGCTGCCGTCTTCGACCTGAATCGCGATGATGCGGACTCCAGCCGTGCATCCGGCGGGGAACCGGTCGGGTGTGTAGACGACGCGGGATGCGATGCCTTGGTCCAACTCCCATTCAGTGCAGAGCGATCCGATTGGGGTAGCGGGCTCCTCATGACTTCGGCTTGACATTGCCGCCACCGTCCTTCCTGTACCAATGAGACTCGCGTGAATGGTTGCTCGACGCGACTTCGACTTCATCTGGGGGAGCGTGCAGTTCACCCAACACTGCGTGCCGGAAGGGATCCGACGCGCCACTCGGCGATAGGCCGGGAACGATGTTCTGAAGTCGAACGAGGCCCTCTGCAATGACAGTCGCGGCGGAGGAATGCCGTCCCTCCGACGCTTCGTGCCGCAGCGAGATGATGACGTCGGCCAGCGCCACCGCATTGGGGTACCAGGCCGCGGCTTGTCGTGGAAGCATGGGTGGTGCTTCCTCGGGTACACCGAGCCGTCGCCTGCGTTGCTGGGTATCAGGCGCACGAGAGACCGCCGGCCAGCCTGACCAAAGGGAGAAGCAGGTCACAGCAGCCATGAAGCCGGAGTATGTGGGGCCGCGCCCCCAGCGTCGAATGAGACTACGGTGCTGGCGGTGTGCGCGTTCGATGTCAGGACAGAGTCGGACTGAAAATTGTTGCTGGGCATCGCATTTAAGTGCAGAACTTCCTGTCCATTGCTGGTGTATGGCGCAGAGCACCTGTTCATGGCCGGCAAAGACAGTCACTGCGTGACTTCGACTTTGAGTTTGCGCGGCAGCGCAGTGTCTGCATGCGGATCGGATCCCCGCCCGCTTCGAGACGTGGCCGACCAGGTGCGGCCATCGCTTGATTGCATGCGGAGTTCGGAGTTCCGGAAGCGCCGCTACCAACCCTCGCTCCGTCAAGCCGGTCAGCTCAACGAGGTCCGCAACGAAGTGGGGCTGTCGGGAGAGCTGGGGCAGCCAGCTGGGTCGCAAGAGATTCTGATCCGTGACGCGGCGGAGGTAGCTGTTCAGCGTCTCCGAACACATCGGAGAGACTGGCACGGGAAGTCGTTGACGGCCATGGCGGACACCCTCCGGGACTGTCGATGGCTGTTCGGCACGAAGCGACATCAGCGGGCCACTCCAGGATCTACGTCGTCGATCGCAATCGAGTCGAGCAGGTCTAACGTGATGGCTTCGGTACCGAAGTCGATGGCGTCGGTGGCTGCATCGATAATTAGATCGCTCAAGGATGCGATTGAGCCGCCGGTGCGGTGGTAGAGGTAGTCCGCATGGCGTTCGAGCATTCCATTCTCATGCAGGGGGAGAGGAAGAATACGTTCGAAGGATGCGACGAGCTGCACCCACTCCTTATGGTCGGCGTCGTTCGAGAGTGAGTAGTTGCTCAGGTTGATGGGCCGGGTCCGTTTGCGCCACTGCTCTCCGTTCTCGCCGCTGAACAGGGGAGCGGTCTCCAACGAAATTCCTGCGAAGAGCATCGTTGCATCGAGATTTTCGGCGAATGTCTTGATGTTGTCGGCGACTTCGGCTCCTGCGGCACGGTCGGTGTTGAGGCGTTGGACGTCATCGAGGATGACGAACTTGGTGCCGAGGCTCTTCAGCAGTCGCGCCAGATCCACGAGTCGCTCGTCGGCATTGCTACCTCGCAGCTCGCGCGCTCCGACGAAGTCGGCGAGGCGCACCCAGAGTTTGTTCGTCGTTGTCGCCGTGGCGATAGTGGTGTAGACGACGGGCAGGAAGGACAAGTCGTTCTCCCTGCCGCAAGTCCGTCGTATTTCCGCGTCCAGTCGCTTGCCGGCGGCCATCACATCGGTGGTTTTGCCGGTCCTGGGTTCCCCGGATACTCGGATACCGGGCCTGGCTACGAACTTCTTGGCTCGTGATCGGCGAAGCAGTCTCCGTGCGTGGTTGAGGATGCGGGTGAGATCCCGGGTGGGAAACACGCGTTCCTCGTTCAGGTAGTCGATGCGGCGTTCGTTATACGCCGACCGCTCGACGGTGCCGAGAGCCTTGATCTCGTCCGCACTCAAAGAGGGTCGCTGCGAATCCGGGGTGGGCTCGTAGGTGCAGTATTCGCGCCACTCTTCGCGGGTTGTCGGTGATGCCAAGGTTCACCACCCTTCCGACAGGCGCATCGGACGCATGGGCTCAACTGGTCCGACCGCGGGCTGAACAACCGGCCCGACCGGAGTGTCGTCGCTTCGTCCGGGCACAACGACCTCAGCGGGAGGGCCGGCGCTGAGGTCTTGTCGCGCGAGGTTGGCGCGCCCGGCAGACGCTTCAGCACGGGAAAGCGGTCGAGGTTTCGGTTCTGATGGGCCGCCGAGCAATTGACGATGAATTTGCTCCGCGCGCCTGAGCACTTCTTTGTCGGTTGGTTTCCTACTCATGTCCCGACGAATCGCTTTCACCATGTCGATCCCGAATGGAATGGTCGCATAGTCGGCCAGAACCCAGCGGCACTCGATCCAGCCATTGTCTTCGACTTTGCGCTGACCCTCTGAGTCGAAGACTAGGGACTCGTCTCGCACCCAGATCTGCATCAGGTTGGTGGGGTCGTAGCGCACCTCCCACTTGCCATTCTGTTTGGAATTCAACGATTTCGTTCGTCGCATCTGGTGAAAGCGCGGCGAGTCGGAGTTGTACACGAGGTTCTCCAAGTTGACGCCATAGCGATTGATACGACGAAACTCGTGTGGTTTCAGCGAGATCCAATCGTCGCGTGTCATCGTCCGTACTGGAGTTGGTGCCATCTCCGACATCGCTCGATACATGGCATTGGGAGAGAGCTGCATCCGAGGGGCCGCCGTCAGGTGAAGCCCTGAGTGGGGACGGTTCTGATAAACCGTGATGACCCATTCGTCGAGCAGCGCCTGAAGTACAAACAGCGGCCACACAAGGTCCTTCTCCGGGCTTCGGCCCCGGTGGCTGACCGAGCGTCCTTTGTATCCCGGGATCCATCGAACAAAGTCGTCGCCGATGGTCTTGAGCAAGCGTTCGATATGAGGCTTGGCGGTGGGCTGGTGCGGAGCAGCGACCCGAGGGTGAACTCCCCGAAGTTCGGTTGCCTTTTCGAAGGCTTTCGAGACGAAGATCTTGCCACGGTCGACCACGACACCCCGCACGTCGATGATGGGCTTGTTTTCGAGTGCCCTGTCGAGATCGATCTGGGGGGATAGCTTGTCCGACAGGTAGCTTCGTGCGACGGTCATATTCTCAATCCAGCCTGGCAACATATGTTGCGGGATACAGGAATTGGCCCAGAGTTCGATAGCATCCACGGTTTTGCAGGCGGTCGGGCGGAGAATTGCCGCGGTGATGCTCAGTGTCGCGACGTCGATGCCGGCAGCCAAATCGATTCGGCATGGTTGACCATCGGGCAGTAAGGCCATTGCGTCAAGTGGTGTTGAGTCGAGCTGCACTTCTTCGCCTGGATACAAGGCGACGATCTTCGAGAACGCTCGGTCGGGGCTGTTCGCGTGACTGCGGCGCGACGTCGCATCGCCGGTGGTGTGCTCACCGCGGTCAAGTGCAGCCAGTAAGGCGTACATCGACGACCGGCACGGCACCGGCACGTTGTCGTCACAAAGGCGACGCTCCGCGATTTCTAGGATCTGCTTCTTGGTAGGTGTCGACTTGTCTACGTAGTGCGCCTTCACCATCTCCAGGACGACGATCACACGCTCGTGCACCCCGGACAGACGGACGTGACCCGGCATGCCGCGCTGATCGATACATCCGAGCAGGCCCGCAGTGTTGAAGCGTTGCCACTTGCGCCACATAGTGGTCATGGAGACCGGCCGCCCCAGGGTTCGTAGCTCGGATCTTTTATCCGAAAGTCGTTCTTGTACAGTCGCGATCGGGGTGCCCGAAGGGGCTTGTCCTTGAGCCGGATGTTCCATGGCGTGTTTGATGCCGGAGAGGTGCTCGTACCAGAACTCGGCATCTCGTCGCTGTTCGTCGGTAGCAAGGTCGAGCAGTCTCTGATCGGCGATACTTGGTCCAGAGGCGTCGGGACCGACGAAGGAGTTGTCGCAGAGCAACATCGCTACCGGCAAGGTCAGGTCGCTGCCGTCATCAAGACATTTGAGTCTAAGGGCCAGTCCGTCGCTGTCGCGGATATGCCAGCTCTGGCAGCGGAGTTGGATGATGTCGCCGATATGCAGTTCGATCACGAGGTGATCACCGTGGTCCAGGTCAGCGGGCGAGCCAGGTCGACGTGGATCTCTCTGTTCCAGATCATGTGGTACGTGCTGCAGATGAGATGGCTTTCGTCGAGCTCAGCTCCGTCCGAGGCGTTGTCGATCAGCTCGCCGAATTGCAGGCCGTTTCGCCCCGATCGCTTCACGCAGATCGTAATAGCGGATCGTGCTTCTGCTGACGGTGCGAACCGCGGATGGTGGTAGGCGCATAACAGCCGTAGGTTGCGTTCTTCGGTCGGGTTCGTGGTCGTGAATTCCTCGTATTCCCAGCCTAACTCGCGACACACTTCGCGGGTGCGTTGATGCTGGAGCCGATCTTTCTCGCGGAGACGATCTGCCGGCTTGACGTCGACAACGAGAGCCGATCCGTCGCGTCTTCGGATGAAAAAGTCCGGGGCGTGCCGGTGGTGCGTCTGGCCCTTCGGCCACAGCAGCCAGAACGGGTTGGAGCTGACCGCGATTGCGTCGCCCCGAAAGTCGACCGTCATCAGGGCAGTCATCTCGAACCGCGACTCAAAGCTGACATGGCCTTGTGAACGCGAGAACCAGTACTTGCCTTGATGGGAACGGCGACCACGGTAGGCCGGGAAGCTCCGGATAGGCCTGCATAGCTCAAATGACACACGCGAAACCTCAGGTGTGAGACGGGTTCGCACCCGCTGCCCGGTCTTCGGATCCTCGTAAAGAACCATCGTGTACGGGGCGTCATTGACGGGCAGTGTCCCTGCTGTGGGGACCGGCGGCGGGGTCACACCCGTTCCCACCCGGCGTCGGGACCCGCAGCCTCCGATGGGGTCAGGGGCCAGGATGCGAAACCGGGGTTGACATCATGACGAAAGCGCGCTGAAATAGGCATGCCTCCCTCTCAATGGGTGGAGTGAGTTGTAAGCGGCGGAGTGCCGCACCGAAGAAGCCGGGATTGCAGCCCGGCTTTTTCAGCGTCTGGGGGCTTTTGAAGCCCCGTCAGCGGAAGACATTTGAGTCGCTCGTGCGGTGCCACCTCCTCGTTGACCTGGACGTTCGACTGCCTCCGATGGGCGCACTCGTCGAGCCCCGTGCGTTTATGCGCAGGCTGAAGGGCCTGCCTCCTCACCGGAATTAGCAACGTCAGTTGAGCACAAACTGACAGATCTGCACAAGGGTTGCAGCAACCGTGGCCACCGACGACTTTGCCGGGAACGGCTTCGTCCATCGCTCGCCTTCGGGTGGCCGAGTTTGAGTGCCATAACCAACCGAATGATGGCTGTTGGTGAGCGCGATGCGGATGTAATTCCGCTGCTAGACACTGTATTCGCACATAACTAGAGGTCACGCCCTAATGGCGCACCCACAAACGCATTGATGCAAGTGGCCGATAAGACCTCGGGGTGTTGCCTATAGTTAACACCTACCCGATGCATCCAGCCAGCAAAGTCGATACGTACAGAGCTCTCCGCCATCTCTTCGCATTCGGACCTGCAGCTGCCGCGGTTTGCTGGCAGATGTCTCCGAGGTCAGCATTGCGTTCCATCGAGATCTGATTTCGCCACGGGCCTGTCGGTGTGCGGCGCTATCTTGATCCGATGCGCTGGTATGCCCGTCCTGATAATCGCTCGCTGCAGCTGAGGGTCGCCCCGCGGCTCGCATCTTGGAACAAGGCTGACGATCCAGATCAGATCCGATTGCAGGAGTACCTCGACGATACGGAGGCTTTGATCGCTGGCGCACGGATCAGCGGCCCGTGGGCGCTGCGCCTCGACGTCGGTTTACCGAGTTCACGACACCTGCTCGATGCCAGCGACCTGGATAATTACGCGTATCCGCTCGCATCGCGCCTGCGCGATGCCGACTTGGTGTCAGTGTGGTGCACGAAGCGCCACGGCGAACAGTCGTCTGTGCAGATCTGTGCCGCCCGAGAAGTTCCTGCACCCACAGCCACCGGTGTGATCGTCGCGACCACTGCAGCTTCTTCCTCCAGCGTCGCCTATAAGGAGGCTATCCATGCCGCCGTCTCTGGCGCCGCCGTGCTACCGGATGGACCAGTTCGGCTCGAACTATCGTTCGTGGTCGGTCCACGTCGCAATTGGCTCAACCTCTGGAAGCAGACGATCGACGCGCTCGACCCCCTGCTGGGTCGTACCCGGCCAGATCGGGCATGGCATCCCCGCGACGGCCGAATCACCGAGCTCGGCCTGCACTGCACCGTGGACCAGTTCGCCGGCAACAAGGTCGCGGTGGGCATCTACGCATCGGCCGAGTCCGCGAGTGTTACCGAGGACAGTTCGCTCGACGTCCCACAAAGTCCGGTTGGCGAGTTCGTCGACGTCGTGCCAGCCGATGCACTCGCCGGAGTGGATCACGGCACCCGCGCACACGAGTTCCGGGACGACGACGCTGGCTATCTGGCTTGGCTCGCCGCCAACCCGGAAGGTTTCGTCGTGAACATCGCCCGTAACTACAGCGTGTCTACCGCGCGGGTGCATCACGCCACGTGCCGCACTATCAGCGGTCAGAATCCGCACAACGGGCCGTGGACTGGTGCCTACGTCAAGGTGTGCGCCATTCGGTCGGCGGACGCCGAAGAGTGGGCCGCAAACACCGTGCGAAAGCCCATCACGCCGTGCGGGACTTGCCGGCCCTGATACGTGTGACCGCCGCGGAGCGCAAGTGTCCGTTCTCATTTGATCTGACACAGGACCAGTGAGCTGAACTGCGGTGTATCAGATCGGATGAGAATTCCACTTGACCAGCTTTATCAGCCGATCTGATGCACGACCGAATTCGTCTGCGACGCTCGCCGCGACCGGGAGCAGCTCCGAGAATGGCTGTCACGAATGCGCCCCTTTCGCTAAATCGGCTTCGATGGTTATCATCGTTGTGTGACGATGAATAAGCGGGACACCTGCCTGGCCGGCAACACGTCCGACCTCGATGCCGCGGTGGCACTGTTCCACAGTCTCTCCGATGCGACGCGGTTGACGATCGTGCGCCGCCTGGCTGACGGGGAGGCGCGAGTTGTCGATCTGATCGGTGAGCTGGGGTTGGCGCAATCCACCGTCTCCGCGCACGTGGCGTGCCTGCGGGACTGTGGGCTGGTCACCGGCCGCCCAGAAGGCCGTCAGGTGTTCTATTCCTTGTCTCGCCCCGAGCTGCTGGACGTGCTCGCTGCGGCGGAAACGCTGCTGGCGGCCACCGGCAACGCGGTGGCGTTGTGTCCCACCTATGGAACCGGCGCCCGGGGTGCGGCGATCGACACCGAGGAGACGCGGCAATGAGCGATGCCTGTGGCTGCGGCAGCGACGAACCCCGCAGCGCCGAGGAGCAGGAGCGTGAACCCGAACGGCTCTGGCAGATCACAGAATTGCAGTTCGCCGCGCTCTCCGGGGTACTGCTGCTGGCGGCGTTGATCGCCAACCTGGTCGGCGCCGCCGACCCGGTGGTGCTCACGTTGGAGGCAGCGGCGCTGCTGGCCGGCGCCTATACCTTCGTGCCGTCCACCCTGGGGCGGCTGGCCAAGGGCAAGATCGGGGTCGGCACGCTGATGACCATCGCCGCCGTGGGCGCGGTGCTGCTCGGCGAGGTCGGTGAGGCCGCGATGCTGGCGTTCCTGTTCTCCATCAGCGAAGGCCTGGAGGAATACTCGCTGGCCCGCACCCGCCGCGGACTGCGCGCACTACTGTCGCTGGTGCCCGATGAGGCCACCGTTCGCCGCGACGGCACCGAAACAACCATCGCGCCAACAGAATTGCGCATCGGTGACCTCATGGTCGTCAAACCCGGAGAACGAGTCGCCACTGACGGCATCATCACCCGGGGCCGCACCGCCCTGGACCTCTCGGCCATCACCGGCGAATCAGTGCCCGTTGAAGCCGGCCCCGGTGATGAGGTGTTCGCCGGGTCGATCAACGGAGCCGGCGCCCTCGAAGTAGAAGTCAGCACCACCGCCGAGGACAATTCCCTGGCCCGCATCGTGCGCATCGTGGAAGCCGAGCAGTCCCGCAAGGGCGCCGCCCAACGTTTGGCTGACCGCATCGCCAAACCCCTGGTCCCCGCCGTGATGATCGCCGCCGCCCTGATCGCCGTCGCGGGGAGCCTGCTCGGTGACCCCGCCACCTGGATCGAACGCGCTCTGGTGGTGCTGGTCGCCGCCTCGCCCTGTGCTCTGGCGATTTCGGTACCGGTCACGGTCGTCGCCGCCATCGGCGCCGCCAGCAAGCTGGGCGCCCTGGTCAAAGGTGGCGCCGCGCTGGAAGCGCTGGGCAGGATCCGTGGGGTCGCCCTGGATAAGACCGGTACCCTCACCGCCAACCGGCCCACCGTCATCGAGGTGGCCACCACCCCCGACGTCACCCCCGAGCACGTCCTGGACCTCGCGGCCGCCGTAGAGGCCCGCAGTGAACACCCCCTGGCCGCGGCGATCCTGGCCGCCGCCGGCACCGTCACCCCCGCCGCCGACGTCGAGGCAGTCACCGGCGCCGGACTCACCGGCCACCGCGACGGGCACCGCATCCGGCTGGGCCGCCCCGGCTGGCTCGACCGAGGTCCGCTCACCGCCGAGGTCACCCGGATGCAGCAGGCCGGAGCCACCGCCGTCCTGGTCGAAGACAACGGACAGGTGATCGGTGCCATCGCCGTGCGTGACGAATTGCGGCCCGAGGCAACCGAAGTCATCACCCAGCTGCGCCGCGACGGCTACCAGGTGGCGATGCTCACCGGCGACAACCACGCCACCGCGGCCGCCCTGGCCCGCGAAGTCGGCATCGACACCGTGCACGCCGATCTGCGCCCCGAAGACAAAGCCCGACTGATCGAACAGCTCCGCACCCAGCGCCCCACCGCGATGGTCGGCGATGGCGTCAACGACGCCCCCGCACTGGCTACCGCCGACCTCGGCATCGCGATGGGCGCCATGGGCACCGACGTCGCCATCGAAACCGCCGACGTCGCACTCATGGGTGAAGACCTACGCCACCTGCCACAAACATTCACCCATGCCCGCCGCGCCCGACGGATCATGCTGCAAAACGTCGGCCTATCCCTCGGACTGATCATTGTGCTGATGCCGCTGGCTTTGTTCGGGGTGCTCGGGTTGGCCGCCGTCGTGCTCGTCCATGAACTCGCCGAAATCGTGGTCATCGCCAACGGTGTGCGCGCCGGCCGCACCACAGCACTGACCGCACTCACCGCACAGCGGTCAACCAACCTAGCCACCGCGACCGCAGTGGGTGCCCCGTCGTGACCACCGATGGCACACACCCATGATCCTGTCGTCGGTTCTGCCCGCGATCGGGCTGTTCATCGTCACCAACATCGACGACATCATCGTGCTTTCACTGTTCTTCGCCCGCGGCGCAGGACAACGCGGGACCACCTCCCGGATCACCGCCGGCCAATACCTGGGATTCGCTGGAATTCTCGGCGCCGCCGTCCTCGTGACCCTAGGTGCGGGCGCATTCCTGCCGCCCGACGTCATCCCGTTCTTCGGACTCATCCCCCTCGCCCTGGGACTGAAGGCGGCTTGGCAAGCCTGGCGCGGAAACGGTGACGATGATGGTGACGCGAAGGTTGCGGGCAAGACCGTCAGCGTCTGGGCGGTCGCTGGCGTGACCTTCGCCAACGGCGGCGACAACGTCGGCGTCTACGTCCCGGTCTTCCTCAGCGTCGGACACGCAGCCGTCGTGGCCTACTGCGTCGTCTTCCTTCTTCTCGTCGGGGTGCTGGTGGTCATCGCCAGATATGTTGCCACCCGCCGCCCGATCGCGGAGATCCTCGAACGATGGGAACACATCCTGTTCCCGATTGTTCTGATCGGACTGGGTATTGTCATCCTGATCGGCGGCCTAGCTTTCTAGCTCGTCTAGTATTTCCATCTACGTATGCCTCACGGTCGGCTGGCAATGGGTTTTCCTACGAATATGGTTGCAAGATAAAGACTTTTGCATCAGGTATGAACGATCATTGATTTATCGCGGGACTTCCGGATGATCTGCTGGTTGTTCAGCCAGCCGTCGAGGGCCGCGGTGGTCGCCGTCTCATCCTCGGCGCCGAACACTGCGTTCGCGGCTGCCAAGAGAGCTACGCGGGCGACACTGGGATCGCCGGTGCGGTTCAACAATGCTGGCCGCTGGTCAATGATGACTGCGGCCATCCGGACTGTTTCGACGTAGGTGGCGATGTGCAGGTTGACCGTTGAGATGCTGGCCCATCGCCCCCGTAATGCGATACCGGTGGCCGCGCTATCACCGAGACCGTCATCCCGTCGGAATCGGCGCTGCCGCAGCACTATACGTGATGCGTCGTTGATCGCTAGCTCAACGATGTCGGGGGCATTGCGCTTGGCCACGGCATGATGTGCCCTGGCAGATCGGGCAACAGCTGGATGGTGTTTCAGTGACATCTGATCGTCCCATCGCTGGGCGGAGGGGCCAATCCAGCGGCCGTGGCGATGACAGACGGTGAGGTGGTCGGGCAACCAGCAATGGACCGGCTGGGGCACCCCTCGCCGTGCTGTGCAGTACCGGCAAATCGGGCGGGCACGTGCCCGCTGGCGGGTGAGATCACGTTCATCAGCGGTCAGGCCCCGCAGTCGGGCGCAGAGGACATGTCGTGGGTAGCCGCTGAGGCGGGCGAGGCGCTCAGGGTCGACGTAATGGCTCTCGCGTGCGGCGTAGTCGCGCAGGCTTTGGGGTGGGATTCTGTTGGCGTGGGCGAGTCGGGTGGTGAAGGAGTACACGGTCTCATCGCGAAATGCGGTGACTGACTGCGGAAGTGGTCGTGGTGGGAGTCGGGGCCAGTCGGTGATCACTGCTATCCGGCGCTGCGTTGGGCTGAGGCCTGAGCCGCGTAGTCGATGAGGACGCTGTCCAAGCCCTCGCGGTCGATGTGTTCGGTGTGGTCCAGCATTGCCCGGATGGCTGCCGAGCGGATGAGGTGGGCGAGGCTTCCGATCATTCCGCCGGTGCGCTGGTGCAGGTGTTTCGTCTGGCGCACGAGCGTGCCCGGCTCGTGTCGGTGCAGTCGCAGGGTTCCCTCCATCGCGGCGACCAGAGCCCGCCACTCCTGCCCATACGGGAAGGCCGCTGTGTTGATGACACCGCAGCGCCCGGCAAGCTGGCGGCCGCGAGTACCGGTAAACACTCCGGAGCGTTCGACGTCAATGCCGGCGTAGACGAAGGTCGCGGGCAGGTGTTCGGTGAAGTACTTGAGGTGATCGGAAAGTTCTTCTCCGGCACGGGTATCGAGATTGAGGTTATGGATCTCGTCGACGACCACTATGTCGGTACGCGCATCGATGAGCACTTGGCACACCGCGTCGGCGATATCGGTGACGTTCATCCGTCGTACCGGTGGAAGCCCGAGGAAGCGGGCGAATTCCATTGCGAGCTTGCGTGCTGAGCCCTTCGGTGGAGCGGTCACGTAGACGACAGGGATGCGGGTTTTGTCCGAGTAACGGGTGCGGATCCGAAGTTCGTGGAACCGG
Organism: Mycolicibacterium austroafricanum; assembly: GCF_000612725.1. Classification (GTDB taxonomy): domain Bacteria; phylum Actinomycetota; class Actinomycetes; order Mycobacteriales; family Mycobacteriaceae; genus Mycobacterium; species Mycobacterium austroafricanum. Next base: position 460,417 of record NZ_HG964454.1, on the reverse strand, counting down.
CCGAGTTGTTTGATGGCCGTGGTCTTTCCGGTGGCTGCGCCACCGGAGACGATCAGCCCTCGCCGGGCGCCGATCTCGCGTTGATTCAGCAAAGTGAGCAGCTGACCCTCGTTGGTGATCTTCTGGATCGCCGAGGTGGTCACCACGACGAGCTCGGAATGGTGGGCCACCCTGGCCTCGTTGTAGGCGATCCGATCAGCATCGTCGAGATCGGACCAGTCTTGGTCGGGCAGCAAGGTGAATTCAGGCCGGTCAGCGTCAATGAACCGTCGCCACCCTTCCAGGGTTGTCGTCGGCTGCCGGCGCTCCTCGAGTTGACTGATCGGACTCACCAATGCCACTGCTCGGCCTCCTTACGTGCGTCGAACACCGGCAACGGGATGACATCAGCAAGATCGTCATCGTCGGAGTTCGCTGGCCTGTCGGTGCTCACCTCAGACGGTTCCTGGTTCTGGTTGGTGCCCTCGACACTGGGGTGTGGCCAGGACGGCTCGGGGATGGATCGGGCCCTGGCGGCTGCGCGTCGAGCTGCTGGCGGGTCCTGCTGGGTGTCGGGGCCGCGTTCGGCACGGTCCAGCAGGGCGTCGGCCGCCGCCGCGATCTCGGCTTCGGTCACCGGATCTGCGCCCCTTTCGGCGACGATCGCTTGGGCCTGTTTCCACACGGTGTCCCCGAACGGCACTGCAGCGGTGCGCATGTGGGTCCAGGTCGCGGTGATCCAACCGTCGTCGTGGTGATTGCGAACCCAAATCTGAGAGACGTCATAGGGGTCGTAATGAACCTCCCACCGGCCGTTGCGGGAACGAACCCCAGAGTCGACTCGCCGGTACGGGTTCAATGCCCGGGCATCGTAGGTCCGGTGATTGACCCGGATACCCGCTGAGCCGATGGTGCGCCACGTCGCGGGCAACAACTCGATGTAAGCATCAGCGCTCAGAGGCACCGGGACGTAACCAGCGACTTCGACCAGGGCCGCGAACTTCTCGTTCGGCGTCAGCGCTTTGCCCGGGGTCACCGGGTCACGTAGTCCGTCGTGGGGACGGTTCTGCCACACCGCGACGAGCCACTCATCGAGCAACGCCTGCAGTTCCACCAGCGACCACACTGCGTCCTGGTCGGCGTTCTTGCCGCGACGTTCCACGCTGGAACCGACATACCCGGCGACATACTGGGCGAACAATGTACCCACCGACTGCAGGGTGCGTTCCACCTTCGGTTTGTCGGTGGGCTGATCCGGATGAGCGGGTTGCAGGTTGATGCCCAGTGAGCAGCACGCCTGCTCAAATGTCTTGGAGAGAAACGCTTTCCCGTGATCACAGACGATGGTCTCGGGAGCGATCACCGGGCGAGCCGCGGCATCGGCGAGCCGTTGATCGATATCGGTCAAACGCCGATGCGGCAACACCGAGCGTGACAACCGCAACGCATCGGACCAACCCGGGCGCATCGGCTCTGGGGTCAGCGCCTTGGCCAACAGCAGCGCGGCATCGACGGCCTTGGTGGTGGGCCGCAGAACTGCCGCCGGGATCGAGCGGGTGACGTTGTCGACCATGGCGGTCAGCTCCACCCGATCGACTACACCGTCGTCAAGGACCACCCGCACGTCCAGCGGGGTGGAGTCGATTTCCACCATTTCACCGGGACGGGCCGCGGTTACCGTGCCGAAGGGGCCGTCGGGTTGCTTGGCCAATGACCTGCGAGTACGGGCGGAACCGAAGGTGTGTTTGCCTTCCTCCAGGCGTTTGACGAGCCGGTAGAAGGTCGCCTGTGACGGGGCCTTCGGGGCGTCGTCGGGACCGTATTCGGCCAACAGCGCCTTCTCCAGCTTGCGCTGAAGTCTGCTCACCGTGCCGGTTGATAGCTCAGTTTCGTTGTCGATCAGACGCCGGACCACGGCAACGACACGCTCATCGACACGGCCCAACACTGGACGTTTGGCGAGATAGCGGCCGTCCACCAATCCCAGAAGACCTTTGGCCTCGTAGCGAGATCGCTGACGCTGCAGGGTGATCAACGCCAGATCGTGACCGGCTGCTCGAAGCTCCTCAAGCTTGGTCAGCTCCCTCTGGCGAAGGGATCGGACCGCCGGATCGAACTCTGGCCGGATTGGCTGCCCAGGCGGACTTTCGGGTCGGCGCCCGGTCAATACCTCAACGATGTGCTGCTCCCACCATCGTGCGCGATCAGCGACCTCCTCGGGGACACCTTCGAGCGCCTCAACAGACCACAGCACCGGTCGTGACCCCGCCAGAACCTCCAGAGTCGAATCGGCCAATACCATCGACAGGGGAACGGTTGTGCGTTCACCAACAGCGTCGACAAGCCGTACCGATCCTCCGGCCAGACTTGCGACCGTGAAAACCCGTGAACCTAGACGGATTTCATCGCCTTCACGGATCACACCGCCTCGAAGCGAACTCATAACGCTGCCGCGCTCACTGCCGTCCGATCGTCGAGGACCGTCCGGGACAGATCGACCACCAAGCGTCGATGCCAGAGCAGATGGAACAGCACAGGCAGCACCACCAGCGGGTCGCCCACCGCCGTCGCGCCCTCCAGAAGGGGCTGCTCGCGGGCGAAACAGCTCAACAGTTCTGCCGCCACGCCAGGTCGCAACGCTCTCGGATGCCGGTACCCAGACAGCCACCGCAGGTTCGCCGCCAGCACAGGGTCCAATACACCGACGCGCCGGTACTGCCAGCCGGCCGCAATGCACACGACCTCCGAGCGGGCGAACAACTCCGCATCAGACTCAGGAATCCGGTCATCGGGACGAACATCGACGATCACGACCGTGCCGTCGGATCTGCGAGCGTAGTAGTCGGGCACATGATGACGGCCATCGGGCCATCGCAGCCGAAAAGGTTGGGAGGCAACGCCAACGGTTTCAGGATTAGCATCCAATGCCATCAGCTGATCCCGCTCAACCCACGATTCATAACCGATGTGCCGGCGCGTCGTCGCGAACCACCACAGCCCAGGAAAATTCCGTTGCCCACGAAACGACGGAAACGACCGCACCGGCTCGCAATCGACATCGAACCGGATCCCATGAGCCAACTCCAATGGAAGACGGGAAGTCCCATCCACGTCGGCTACCTCAAACACCGCATCGCACCGGCCCGCGGCAACAGCATCACCGGCCAGCATCGACATGCCCAGAACGGTACCGGCTGTATCAGATCAAATGAGAAAGGCGCGCCGATGTGTCACATCAAATGAGAATGCTTCAGATCGGATGAGAACTGACAGCAAGCGGGCTCATCTGAGCTCGTCGGTCTGGGGCGCAGAACGACCCCGTGCGGCCAGTCGCTCGATTCTTGTTGATGCGCTATTGAACTCGGACGCAAGCTGGGCGTAGCCAGCATCCAGGATTTGTTCGTGCATAGCCTCGGCGCCCACCCGAAGCAGAATTCGCAGTACGGCGGCATCCGAGCTGATGTCCCCCGAGGCATGGTCACTGTGGTCTGCCCACTGTCGCAGGACCTCGAAAGCTGGCGAGCCCCGATGGAGGAAGGGAGCGATCATCGCCTCGTCTGCGTCGCGGAGAATCAGGCTCACTCGCTTACTCATTGCGAGGCCTTCCTTCGTCCTTGGGGCACACGGATCGCTTCGTTCTCAGCTGGTCCCATCGTCCTCCCGTTGTTCGGTCAATAGGGAGTAAAGCTGATTTTGCGCTGCCGCACTTCGTGTTTCAATCCCCGCCGCCGTAACGTAACGCTGCGATGTCGTCATCGACTCATGTCCGAGGAGTTTCATCAGTGTGTAGACGCTGACATTCGAGGTCGCGAGCTCAGTTGCATAGGTATGGCGAAGTCCGTGCACCAGGGCGCCGGGTACGGGGCGCGCGTCCGGCCCTGCGCGTTTGAACGCGCGCTTGATACGTGACTGTAGAGTGCCACGCGTCATCCGTTCACCGTCCCGACCGACGAATAGCGGGGCGGAATGTGGCCAGCCCGACAATGGCGTACCCTTCGGCGACGATGTGCGCTTTTTGCCCTGAGGAAATCGTCCGGCACGACTGTCCATATACGTACCGATCACCTCCAGCAGGGCTGATTCGATGGGGACGTTGCGTTCCTTGCCGCCTTTGCCTTTCACATTAATCACCGCGGAGCCATCGTCGAGCGTCCGTATGTCACCGACGTCGACCAGGCGGAGTTCTTCGGCCCGCAGTCCCGCGAGGAGTGCAGTGAGAATGACTGCGAGATCTCTTTCTTTCCAATCTGTTCGGCGAGCATCGGACTCCTGCGTGACAGCAGAGAGCAGGGCTTCAACCGCTGTTCGGGGGAGGGCTTTCGGCATCGGCTTCTTCAACTTCGGTCGTCCAACGAGCTGCATGGGGTTGGCCGCCAACAACTCGTTTGTATAGAGGAAGGTGCACAACACATTCCACGTGGACCAGCAGCGTCGGATGGATGCCGCCTCGTGGTCGGCTGCAAACGCCGCGAACGCTGTACGCATCGAATCGCGAGTTATGTCAGCTGGACTGAGACGGACCGGCTCACCACCGGTAAGCAGATTGGCAATGGCAACGAAGTCGCGCCGATAGGCCTTCATCGTGTGCGCCGAGGGTTTACTTGCCTGCCGGTGATCCAAGAACTGCTGGAACCACTCGGGGATCTCGTTGACGGTCTGCGCGACGGCAGCAGCTTCGGCAAAGCCTTCGGTGACGGAGTAGCCGGGATCGGTCTCGTGCGGCACGCGGTCAAGCCTCGCACGTAAAAGATGGATAATCAACGTTATCCATATTATTGCGTCTTACGCGGCTCCAGCCTGCGTGAACAGGGGACGGTGCACCATCTACATAACGTCACAGTGACGTATTAGGCGGTTCACTGTGGACCTCGAAGGCGCAGAGTGTCCGCCGCTGTCAGGTAGTTCTGAACCGTCGATCGTCCTGTCCGGCGCTGTCAGATAGTCATGGATTCAGACTCAGCGCCATGGCCACGCCGGCCGAAGTTCCGCAGCTGCATGGGCAGGGACCTGGGCGGGGTGTCACTGTCAGATAGTTCTGGAACGGAGGGCGAGAAATCGGACAGCTACCAGGTTTTCCCGGATTACTCCCAACTAGTTCCGGATCGGACATCCGAGTTCATGCCAGCTGCCGTACCCGCCGGAAATGCCTGCATACCGTTTCACCGATAAGCCACATTATGTCAACTTAAGTACACCGTTTCGGTCTGATGAATCACGCGACGTTCCGAATGCCCCTCACGGTGGCGACTCGATCCAACGGCCAGCGCGGCTGCCTGACCACTCGAAGCGGCCTGACTGCTCGGGGAACAACACCTGGGTGGACAATATGACGTGGCTCTTTCTGCAACAGTGTTCAAAGTCGAACTTGGTGTCTCCGATGTCGATCACGGTTACTACGCCGATCACACGCTGACCATGGCCCGTCATCCCAGTGAGACCGATGAGCGGATGGTGATGCGGTTGTTGGCGTTTGGGCTGCGCGCACACCGGCTCAGCGACGTCGACGGTGAGTTGGCGTTCGGGGCGGGCCTGTCCACCCCTGGCGTACCGGACTTGCGGCTCGCGGACTACACGGGCCGGATCCTGGAGTGGGTCAACGTTGGCCAGCCCGACGGACGCGCCTTGGGTAAGGCGGCCAGCCAGGCCGACCAGGTGGTGCTGTTCCCGTTCGCCGCCGGCGTGGCCACCTGGTGGCGCACCGTGGGACCCAAAGTGGCGGGACTGCCGAACCTGTCTGTGGTGCAGATACCGCATGAGCCGGTGCAGCAGCTGGCTCAGACTGTCGATCGACGGATTGCGGCGCTGGTGATGGTGATGGAAGGTCAGGTGACGATGACCGTGGGCGGTGTCGACGTCACCTTCACGCCCCAGCCATTGAAATGAACGTCTGAGCCCGAGGTGCTAGCCGATAGCGTCAGCGCCATGGACGCTGACGTCGTCGTTGTCGGGGCGGGCCTGGCCGGACTGGTCGCTTCTCCCGATGCCATCCACCCCCTCTTTGCAGATTAGCGACTCAGCTTGTGGACTTGATGGCGCTTCGAGGCTGACATCGTGACGCTCGGGCACGACGAGCTCGAACGTCGCCAAGTGGTCAGCGGAAAACCGGCTGTAGAGGTACTCGCCCCTCGCGAGCAAGTGACTGTGGCCCAGCTACTGACGAGCCGGCCCTTCCTTGATATCTCCTGCAATCCCCTCGTTGACGATCGGATCAGGTATCGCTATGTGGCGAAAGAGTTCGGCCGCGCTGCTGCCCAACGGTTTTCATTTATCGGGCAAGGCCAAGAAACGCCATCATTGTCCGCTCGACCTCGACGACTTGTTCCGCTGTCAGCCGGCCGACCCGGACGTGGACGTTCGACCTTCTCACGGTAGTGAGCTTGTCGATCATCACGTCGCTATCGTGGTCAAGTCCGGATAGCCGACCGTCTCCGCCGGCTATCCGAATGCGCATCAGCGGCGCATCCAACAGCGTGCTGGTCATCGGAGCAACAGTCACTGAACTCGTGGCATCAAAGAGGTCATCTTGAACGATCACTGCCGGACGTGGCTTCGCCGCGTAGACGCCGCCCGCTACGGTCCAGATCTCTCCTCGGTTCACTCCTCGTCCCATGGCGTCGAGATCGCCTCAATGAAGTCTTGGTCGTCGCCGCTCTCGTCGGCTCGTGCAACCAACGAAGCCTGGCGACGCGCCTCCGCCGCAAAAGTCTCGGTTCGCACGTCAGGCACCCAGACCTGCAACGGCCGGAGGCCCCGCTCCCGCATCCGCCGCCGGTATTCGCCGACCCTATCCCTCACTGCCATGCCGCAATGTTACATGTAACGCGCAATCCAGGGAGTCACCTAAACCGAACTGCCAGGCAGCAAACAAGTATCCCCAGTGCGGCTATCGCTCGACGGTTCGTCTCGCCCACTTGAGTATGACGATCGGCACGGCCCCCGTGAGGCTGTTCCGATGGTGCGACGCCGCTTCGACCGCGGAGGAATCGGCCGAATCGAGTATCGCGGGTTACCAGTTTCCGCCGATTTCGATTGTGGCCCAATAGTTTCGAAAGTCTTTCCGCTCACCTGCGCGTGTGTCGCAGATCGAGAGCAAAGCGCACCGCCTGGTCGTTGCCCTGCGTCAGAATCGGCGGAGTGGATCCCGGCCATTCCAGGCGACGAGGCGGTCGATGGCGGGGGCGTCGTCGGAGATCGGGACCGCCTCGGCGAACGGGACGGAAACCTCGTCGAGGCCCCTCGCGGCCGAGATCTCCTCGTAGAGAGCTCTGCGGTTCTCGGCCGGGAGGATCTGGCGTGCCGCGTCGAACGCCGCGGCGACGACTGTGTCGTCCCAGTCGGGCCGCTGACGGGTCGCCGTCGCAAGGTCCCATGTGTGGACGGTCAGCTCGGAGAAGTAGGACGCCAGCACCTCGGCGCCGTTGCCTTGGATCCACGGCAGTGCCATGGGTCGTTCGAGCACGGCGTCGTCGCTCCAGGCATCCGCGGCTCGTCTCCCCGACTGCCGCCATGCATCGAGCCCGCGATCGTCGGCGACGGAGGTTTCGGTGACCGCGAAAGGGTTTTCGCCGTTGCCGAGCGCGGCAACTCGGGCAAGCACGCCGATGAGGTGGGCGAGCAGTGCTCGCACGTCCATGTCTGTGCATGGCGTCGGGTCCGTGAGTTGCTCTGGCCGGACGCCGGCAATGACAACCCCGCCGGTGGCGATGGCACGGTCGAGGATTGGCCGGGGATCCTTGAGATGGTCCGTGGCAGAACTGGTCGATGTGATCATGGCGCCATTGTGCCGACCTAAACCGGTCACCTTATGACCAGTTTGATGTGTAAGTGTGGTTGCATGCGGGCCGACCGACTGGTAGCCATCCTCCTTCTGCTGCAACAGCGCAAGCAGGTCACAGCATCGGAGGTCGCCCTGGAGTTGGAGGTGTCCGAGCGCACCGCCCGCCGCGACCTCGAAGCCTTGAGCGGCGCCGGGGTGCCCGTGTACGCCATGCCGGGCCGAGGGGGCGGGTGGCGCCTCTTGGGCGGCGCTCGCACCGACCTGTCCGGGCTGACCGCAAGCGAGGCTCGCGCGCTGTTTCTGGTAGCCGGACCCGCCTCGACGGCGACCCCGAGCGTGAAGGCCGCGCTGCGCAAACTCGTACGCGCGCTGCCCGAGCCCTTCCGGGAGCAGGCCGAGGCGGCCGCGACATCAGTTGTCGTAGACCCACGACACTGGGGCTCCAGCCAGCCCGAGCCCCGACCACCCCGGTTTCTCGACGAACTTCAAGAGGCGGTGATCCGCGGTGTCCAGGTACGGCTCGGCTACGTCGACCGTAAAGGCTCGCAGACCGAGCGGACCGTGCACCCACTGGGCATCGTCGCCAAGAGGCCGACGTGGTACCTGGTTTCCAACACGGATGCTGGTCGACGAACCTTCCGGATCGACCGTGTCTCCTCGGTCGAGTTGACCGACGACGCCGTCCAACGACCCCAGGGATTCGACCTTGCCGAAAGTTGGCGCGAGATCGCCGACGAGGTCGATCGAAAGCGCACTCCCCTCGAGGCTCAGGCCATGTGCGCGGCCGACGGGCTCGGCCTGCTCCGGATGGTGCTCGGAGGCCGTCTCGAAGTGGGCGGTTCCACGCCCGACGGCCGGATCGAGATCGTGATCCGCGGCCACAACGAGTACGCCCTCGCAGGCGAACTTGCCGGGCTCATCGAATGGCTCGAAGTCACCGGCCCGCAGGGCGTGCGCGATCACCTCGCCTCGATCGGTGGTGCGCTTGTGGCGCGGTACAGCTGAGCCGGGCGCCACTCGCTGGCCGCCGGAGCGGGACGCGCCCACTCCCCTTGCGGGCTCCCCTGGACCGGATACGGCGGTTTACCAGTCCTGACCTCGCCGTTTTCCGCTGCTGCCCAACGGTTCTCGGGCGTCACCCGAGCCGCCGAGTGCGCCACCGCGACAGATCAGTGGCGAGCAGCGCAGGATCGCGTCCGGGAAACACCTCACCGGTGATCTCCAGGTGCAGGATGCGGTCGAGGTGAAATCCGCGGATGCCTTCACGCAGCCGACACCATCCCACGAACATCCACGAATCACCTCCGCGCAGCAAACCCATCGCCTCCACGTCACGGGTGGTGTGGGTCTCGCCGTCCTCGGAGGTATAAACCAATCGCACGACCCGACGCGCGGCGATCGCCTCGGGAATCAGCGAGACCGCCGCCTCGGACGGCGACTGGGAATCGATGACGAACATCGACGCCAACGCCTCGTCGACTGGGGCAAGCTGATCCTCGCGGCTGATCGCGAGGACCTTCGCCCGCGCCCGACGCGCCGCCGCTCCATAGGGCGAGGTCTCCAGCAAGGCGAGCCCCGCGAGCACCGCCAGCGACTCCGGCACCGTGAGATTCAGCGGCGGCAGGGAGTGCTCCCGCAGGATCGAATACCCGCCCGACACCCCGTAGTCGGCATAGATCGGGACCCCCGCCAGCTGAAGGGACTGGATGTCACGCTCAATCGTGCGCTTGGACACCTCGAACTCCTGCGAGAGCCGAGCGGCCGACAACGGCCGGCGCGATCCCCGCAGCAGATCGACCAGCGCATACAACCGCTCGGCTCTCCTCATGAATGTGAGTCTTCCCTGGTCTCAGGTGAGGTGCGCGCGCGTCCCGTTCACCGACCACACCTCCCGGATCAGCCCATCCTCGGTGAAGTCGAAGACGTCGATCCCGCCCGCAACAACCTTCCCGGCCTGCATGTTCCACAGCATCCGCCCGTGCGCGCCGTCCACGGCGCGCGCGACCTCGGTGAACACCACACCCGGATGCCCCTCGCGCCACCGGTCCAGGATCCGAGCGAAACTCTCCGCGCCCAGCACATCGTCGAACGGGTTCGACCCATCCGCATCAGAGATCAGGAAGTGAATCCGGAAATCCTCACTGCAGATCCGACGCGCGATCTCACTGTCGGTGTTCCACATCTCCAACCACACCGCGAGCGCCGCGTCCGCAGCTGCCGAGTTTGTATCCACCATGTTCGCAATCTTGTTCATGACACCAGCGTCAGACGATGCGGCGACAACGGTATGTCGGTGTTTGTGTCGCGAGTCAGGGGCAGACAACGCGGAGAGTTCGCCGCACCGGGCGCCATTGGGTTCAGCGGGGGCTTTGACACGCGCTGCCTGCCGCGGTCGGCCGGCCACCGTGCCCCGATCCGGAATAAACCCCGCACTCGGTGAACTTGGCTCAAGAGTCGCCCGTTACCCAACTCAGGAGCATCCATGACCCGTTCCGTTCGCGTCGCCGTGCAGATCCAGCCCGGCGGCGCGCCCGACTACCGCTCGTGGCGCGACGCCGTCCTGGCTGCCGACGACCTCGGCGTCGACGTGATCTTCGGCTACGACCACTTCCACCGACCGGCGATGGAGGCCATCGTCGACGGCAAGCCCGTTCTGTCAGACGAGCAGCCCGACGTCGCCAACTTCGAGGGCTGGACCGCGCTCGCGTCGTGGGGCGAGATCACCTCTAACGCCGATATCGGACTCCTCGTCACTGGCGTCGGCTATCGCAATGCGGATCTGCTCGCCGACATGGCGCGCACAGTCGACCACATCAGCGGCGGCCGGCTCATTCTCGGCCTCGGCGCAGGATGGTACGAAAAGGACTACACCACTTACGGTTACGACTTCGGCACGTTCGGCTCCCGTTTCGATCTGTTCGACGAGAGTCTGATCCGCATCGAGAACCGGCTCGCTGCACTGATTCCGCCGCCCGTGCGCAAGCTCCCGATTCTCATCGGCGGCACGGGGCCCAAGCGCTCTCTACCCGCCGTTGCCCGGCACGCCGACATCTGGCACGCATTCCAGGATCTCGACGCGTTCCGCAGGTCCAGTGACCGCGTCGACGAGCTGGCAGCGACGTTCGGCCGCAACGGCGCCGATATCGAACGCTCGACGCTGTGGCAGAACGCCCACAGCGCCGATGCATTCCGCGAGGCAGGCGTCACTTTGTTCCAGACCGAACTCACCTCCGACGACGGTTACGACCTCGCGCCTCTCAAACAGGTGCTCACATGGCGGGATAACGGGTGACCACGATCAAGTGTGTGCGCTAACGCTCCCCTGCCGCGTCTCCGGAGCTCACGCAGGACCGCTCATGCAGCAATCGAAATGTCGGGTTTCCCATCAGGTGTGACCTATTGCGTTGCACCCCAATTGTTCTCATCAGAGGATGGCGGGCGTCGGCGACGAACCGTCAGCGCCTCATAAGTGCGAAAACCCCCCAACCCAGGTGTTCGCGCTGGTATCGCGTGTACCGGGCAGGTTCGGTATCAAGTTCGGCCCGCACCTCGGCGGCCAGCTCGTCGTCAGGATGGTCGTCGAGCCAGCGACGGAGATTGAACCACTGCGCGGCCTGGTACCGGTCCCAGCTGTCCTGATCGGCCAACACCATTTCCACGACGTCGAACCCGAGATCGCCGAACCGCTCGATCAGCTCCGGCAGCACCAGGAAGTCGTCTTTGCCCCTCGCACCGCAGGCTTTGGCGACGTCGTCGTCGGGCACTTCTTGACGCCAGTACGGCTCACCGATCAGCATCAGGCCGCCGGGACCGAGACTCTTGCTCAGCAGTTCGACGGTACCGGCCACGCCGCCCCCGATCCAGGTGGCGCCCACGCACGCGGCGAGATCGACCGGCTTCGCCGCGACGAAACCGGCGGCGTCGGAGTGCACGAAGGAGACCCGGTCAGCGACGCCGAGTTCAACGGCACGGCGACGGGCCTGTTCGGTGAATACGCTGCTGATGTCCACCCCGGTCCCGGTGACGAGGTAATCGCGGGCCCACGTGCAGAGCATTTCGCCCGACCCGCTGGCGAGGTCGAGCATGCGCGTCCCGGGTTCCAGATGCAGTGCCTCCCCCAGGGCGGCGAGCTTGCCGGCGGTAAACGGGTTGTGGATGCGGTGGCTACTTTCGCGAATGGTGAAGATGCGTGGAAGATCCACGACAGGTACTCCTTTGGCTTGATTCAAGCGATGGCATTCGGGACGGCAGTCGGCTGAATCGACTGCCGTTTGCGCTGACCGTCATCAAATGGCCCTCGTTCGGACGCATGGATCCTCAACCCGGTGAACGTAGCTGTCCGGGTTGACCATCTCCACCGAATATCTGAGACATGGTCAATCCGGTGCGTTGACGGCGCTGTCACCTCCCCGCTCGTGAGTGTGCAGACTAGGACCAGCATCCGACAGCAATGGAGGAACGGTGCCGGAAATGAGCCCTGTAGCCGAATTCGACTTCATCATCGTGGGGGCAGGCAGCGCGGGCTGCCTGCTCGCCAATCGGCTCAGCGCCAACCCTGATCACCGTGTGCTCTTGATTGAAGCCGGCGGCAAAGACGACTGGTTCTGGATCAAGGTTCCGGTGGGCTATCTGTACACCATCGCCAATCCTCGCACCGACTGGTGCTTCACGACTGAGCCCGATCCAGGCCTGGCCGGCCGCAGCATCATCTACGCCCGGGGCCGCGTCATCGGTGGCTGCTCGTCGATCAACGCCATGATCCACATGCGCGGGCAGGCCAGCGATTACGAACTCTGGGCGCGAGCTACCGGTGACGAGCGATGGCTGTGGGGTGGCCCGGACCGTGCGGGCGAGACACTGGAAATCTACAAGGAGTTGGAAGACTACTTCGGCGGAGCCGACGAGTGGCACGGCGCCGATGGTGAGATCCGCGTCGAGCGACCGCGGGTGCGCTGGAAGATCCTCGACGCCTGGCAGAACGCCGCCGCCCAGTTGGGCATCGAGCCGATCGACGAGTTCAACCGCGGCGACAACTCCGGCAGTGCGTACTTCCATGTCAACCAACGGCGCGGCCGGCGCTGGTCGATGGCCGATGCCTTCCTGCACCCCGTCACCCACCGCCCCAACCTCACCGTCTACGCACAGACCCAGGCTCTACAGCTGCTGACGGACGATCAGGTCCACGAAGATCAGCGTCGCGGTGCATGGACCACGGCGCAGCGCCGCGTCACCGGCCTACGCATGCTCAAAGACGGCCAGATCGTCGACGTTCGGGCCCGCCGGGAGGTGATCCTGAGCGCCGGAGCGATTGGCTCGCCGCATCTGATGCAGGCCTCGGGTCTGGGCCCGGCGGGGCTGCTCACCCAGCATCAAGTGCCGGTGGTCGTCGATCTGCCCGGGGTCGGCGAGAACCTCCAGGACCATTTGCAGCTTCGAACGGTCTACCGCGTCCGGGGTGCGCGAACGGTCAACACGCTGTACCGGAATTGGATCACCCGTGCGGGCATGGGTATTCAGTACCTGCTCCTGCGATCAGGACCCATGACGATGCCGCCGTCCACACTGGGGGCTTTCGCCAAGAGCGACCCCGCGCTGGCCAGCCCGGATTTGGAGTGGCATGTGCAACCTTTGTCGTTGCCGAAGTTCGGCGAACCGTTGCACCCCTTCGGAGCCATCACGCCGTCGGTCTGCAATCTGCGCCCCACCTCGCGTGGCTACGTGCGGATAGCCGATGCAGATCCGCTGTCGCACCCGAAGATCTTCTGCAACTACCTGTCCACTGACGCCGATCGCGACGCAGCGGTGCGGGGCCTGCGGATGACCCGGCAGATCATGGCGGCGCCGGCCCTGGCCCGCTACTGCCCCGAAGAGATGCTTCCCGGCCCGCAACTGGTGAGCGACGACGACCTGCAGGCGGCAGCCCGTGAACTGGGCACCACCATCTTCCACCCGGTGGGCACCTGCGCGATGGGTGCCTTTGACGCACGCGGTCTGCCGCGGTCGGCCGCCACCGTGCTCGACACCGACTGCCGCGTGTTTCGCGTCGCCGGCCTTCGCGTGGCCGATGCTTCGGCCATGCCCACCATCACTTCTGGGAACACCAACGCGCCGGTCATGCTGATCGCCGAGCGCGCGGCCCGGGCGATCATGGAATGAGCTGCAGCGTTCTCATGCAGTCCGGGGCAAATTCGCGCTATTCGCGCTATTCGCGCTATTCGCGCTATTCGCGCTAGCGTAATTAGCGTGATCCTGGCAACTTCGGGGTGTGGACACAACCGTGACGAGTACCGAGGCCAAGAATCGGCTCAATGCACTCCTTGCCGAAGTGGAGCGCACAGGAAAGGCCGTGACGATCACGAATCACGGTCGCCCCGTCGCCAAGCTCGTTCCTGTTCAGCCAGTGCCGCGAAGGTTTGGGCAGCTACCAAACCTTCTGGTACCCAACGATTTCGACGAGCCACTGCCTGATTCGGAACTGGCTCGCTGGGAGAGCGCCGAATCGTGAACGTGCTGCTGGACACGCACACACTTCTATGGCTGGCGAGCACTCCGTCCGATCTGGACGCCTCCGCGCTGGCGGTCATCGCCGACCCGAACACCAACGTGTGGGTGACCGCGGCCTCGGCGTGGGAGATCGCCGTCAAGACTCGACTCGGCCGCCTCGACGGTGAGGCACTCCTGTCAGCCTGGACCGACATCGTTTCGGACATGAGCACAACCGAATTGCCCATCGAGTCACCCGACGCGATCCTGGCCGGCCGGCTTCCCTGGGGTCACAAGGATCCATTCGATCGCGTGATCGTCGCCCAGGCGCTGCGCCGCAATCTCACCATCGCGACTCGCGACGCGAAGATTCTCGACGCCGCCCTCGCCCCTACCCTGCGAACCTGACCATTCTCTCGCCGATTTGGGCACCGGGATCCACACTTGGCTCATGTCGACCCTGTTCTGGATCATCGTTGCGGTGCTCGCTGTCGGCACTGTTGTCGGCGGTTTGTTGCGCATGCGGGCCTGGCTGCAGAAGCCGGCCCCGCCTGAGGTAATCGAGGCCGCGCACCGTTGCGACGAGGAAGATGACTGACAGCCCGGGACCGAACAGATGCAGGTGGCCGGGACAGGCATGCACGTCGCTGAAACTCTCGGAAGTCGTTGTGCAACAGTGGGAATCGCACTGAGTCGCTGGCGCCACCTTCCCTATCATTTCCCGTGAGTCAGAGCCGGGGCCTTCAACGCCTCGCGGGCCCCTGCCTGCTGTGGCCTGGCACTATCAGCGCTGGCACGGGCGGCGCTGGTACCGACGCCACGTGGTCCGAGGATGAGCGTCATCGTGCGAATCGATCATCACGTGACAGTCAAACGCACACTGGTCTGACCACTTGACCTTTGTGCCGCGGATGCGTCATCCTGGTAGGCATGGCGCTTCGACCGGTCAACCGTCGCTCGGTACCCGAGGACGTCTTCGACCAGATCATCAGCGATGTCCTCAGCGGTGAGATGCGGCCCGGCGAGACGCTGCCGAGCGAGCGGCGGCTCGCCGAGGTGTTGGGGGTATCGCGGCCCGCGATTCGCGAGGCGCTCAAGCGCCTGGCCGCTGCGGGGCTGATCGAGGTTCGTCAGGGTGATGCCACCACAGTGCGCGACTTCCGGCGTACCGCGGGGCTCGACCTGCTCCCCCGGCTGCTGATCCGTGATGGCGACCTCGACCTCGCCGTCGTCCGCAGCATCCTCGAGACCAGGTTGCACAACGGGCCCAAGGTGGCCGAGCTCGCCGCGCAGCGTCGGGGCCCCGAACTGTCAGATGAGTTGAACACCGCCATGCGGGCCCTCGCGGATGAAGCCGATCCTGTTGCCGCGCAACGGCATGCGCTGGACTTCTGGGATCACATCGTCGATGGCGCCGACTCGATCGCGTTCCGGCTGATGTTCAACACGTTGCGTGCCACCTATGAGCCGGCACTGCCCGCCCTGGCCACGATGATGGCCGCCGAGGTCGGGCGTGTGGACGCCTACCGTGCGGTGGCCGAGGCGGTCCTGGCAGGAGATCCGGCCGCAGCGCGCGACAATGCCCACCGCCTTCTGGAACCCGCGACCACCGCCCTGCTGGATGCACTGCACACCCTGGAGGAACCCCGATGACCACCACGTCGACCCGAACGGGCCGCAAACGGTTCACGTTGATCGACGCCGGACGCGAGTTCTGGCGTCATCCCTCGCCCTGGATGATCGCCGCGACGCTCGTCGTGGCGTCTGGCGCACGAATCGCCTACGGCGACTGGCAGATCACCGACGCCCTCGTTCCGGCAATCATGCTCGCGGCGTTTCCGTTCTTCGAATGGCTTGTGCACGTGTGCATCCTGCATTGGCGGCCAAGGAAGATCGGCGTGCTGCGCATCGACCCTCTGCTGGCGCGCAAACACCGGGAACACCACGTCGAGCCTCGAGAGATTGCGCTGATCTTCATCCCGTGGCAAGCCCTGCTCTGGGTGCTGCCGGTGGCGCTGGGGATCGCGTTGCTGGCATTCCCGCGGACGGCGCTCGGCCTGACGTTCCTGACCTTCCTCACTGTGCTGGGCCTGTGCTACGAGTGGTGCCACTACCTCGTCCACACCGATTACAAGCCCAAGACCGCTGCCTATCGGGCGGTCTGGCGCAATCACCGCCAGCACCACTTCAAGAACGAGCACTACTGGTTCACCGTCACCAGCGCCGGCACCGCCGACCGGGTGCTGGGCACCTACCCCGATCCGGCCACGGTCCCCACCTCGCCGACGGCGAAAAACCTGCACGGGCAGGCGTAGGTCACGCCAGTCACGAGGGCGAGGACTGCGGGCAGCCCCCGCAAGCTGGTGAAAAGACAGCCGGTCCCGTGCGAAGGTACCGGTATGACCACATTCGTCATCGATGCACAGGTCGCCATCGACCTCGCCGTTGGCGGAGCGAGCATTCCACCGGAGCACAGCCTGGCGGCACCCACGCTGCTGCGCTCGCAGGCACTCGCCCGCGTGTACGACTCGGTGCGCCGCGGCGAGATCGATGAACGCAGCGGCCGGAAGATTCTCGACGATATCCGTGGACTGCGGATCCGGCTCCTCGGCGACCGGGTCTTGCAGGACCACGCCTGGCGAATAGCCGCCGCGCTGAACTGGCCGGACACCTACCAGGCCGAGTACATCGCACTGACCCGACTGCAAGCGGACGCGCTGGCCACCGCGGACCGGAAGCTCGCCGCCGCTGCGCGCGCATTCGTCAAGACCGTGTCTCCGGCCGACATCCTGCGGCCCTAGCGTGGCCGCGATAGCTCGCCGCGCCGCAGATGGTGGCAACCGCACTGTGCCAGCGCCTTTCGTGACAACACGCTGCCCTTTTCGATCACGTACTGCAGCCGAAACAGCGCTGACTGCTTGGAGATCCGGAGAGTTCACGAGTCGGAACGGCTGCTACGGTGGCAGCCATGGCCAAGCGCAAGTGGAGTGACCTGTCCCGCACGCAGCAGATGGCTATCGCCGTTGTCGGCGTCGTCGAGATGGCAGCGACTACGGCCATGCTGATCGACCTGGCGCGGCGCCCCGCATCGACGGTCCGCGGCTCAAAGTCGCTGTGGCTGGGACTGTCCGTGGTGCAGCCGGTCGGTCCGCTCGCGTACTTCACCCTCGGGCGCCTTCATCAGTAGATTCCTGGACTGACCCGGCCGCCGCAGGTTGTTCGTCGGCACCGGGCTGCCTCCCCTCTGCCGTGAGTTCCCCGTAGTAGGTTCGATCGAACCGCGGCCCCAACCTCAACGGCCGCTACACAGTCAGGGGACTCCACCTATGGCGATGGCGTCGCAATCGGCGGTCCTGGCGGCTGAACGACGGAGCTTGTACACCTACATGGTCACGATGCTGGGGCTCGCCGTCGTTGGCTTCGCCGTCTACGCCGTCACCAAGGTGTCGGCCACACAGCTCGACGGCGTCATCTCGCTGATCAATGCGGGCGCCGCGTTCATCGCCGCGCGGCTGTCGGTGGCGTCGTCGCGGCCCCCGGATGCCGAAAACCCCTATGGGCGGCTGGCATTGGAAAACCTCTATGCGCTGTTTCGGTCGTTGATGATTCTCGGTGTGGTCGTCATCGCAGTGGTCACGAATTCGGTCAAAGTGATCGACTATCTGGTCACCGGCAACGGCACTGAGCCCGAGTTCGGTGTGGCCGCCGTGTACACCGCTGCCGTCGCGGCGATCGGGCTCGGACTCATGTGGAACCACCGACGCAATAACCGCTCGGTCGGCGGCGCGTCGGCTCTGCTGCGCGTCGAGGCGAACGCCGCCAAGATGGCCAGCTTGATCAGCGCCGGGATCTGTGGCTCATTGATCTTGGTTGCGGTCATCCCGGAAGGGACGGTGCTGACCTCGGAACGATTCAACATCAAGGACATCGCCGACAGCATCATCGTGCTCATTCTGTGCGCGGTACTGGTCGCCGACCCTGTCCGCGAGATCCGCCTCGAGTTCGGGCGCCTCTCCGGACGGCGCTCCGACCCCGACCTCGATGCGGCGGTGCGCGCGGCTATCGAGACGGTATCCGCCGAGCACCGCGGTGAACTCGACCATGAGCTCACCCTCGTCGATGCGCTGGCCATCAGCAGGGGCAAAACCACCGAGGTCGACCTCCGGGTTTCCTACACCGGCGCGATGACGGTGGCCGACCAGGACCGCATTCGAGCGCACACCTTGGAAGAACTCGGCGCGCGCGTCGGGCCGATTCGGCTGACCCTGGTGTTCAGCGCCTACCCGATTCACGCCATCCCGAGCCTGTAGCAGGCTGCACAAGGGGTCCGCGCGGCGACGCAGACGGCTGGGCGTTCCGTCCCGGCGGTCGTCGGTCCTGCCGGTGCGTGAGAATGAGGCAATTGCCTCATGCTTCGCGACACCGAGCAATTCGACCATGGGTCATGACCAACATGACGCGTGCTCTCGCAGTCGGTTACGGCGCCGCCTGCTATCTGCTCTTTCTGGCGGTATTCCTGTACGCCATCGGATTCGTCGGCGATGTGGTGGTTCCGCGCAGTGTCGACCATGCGGTCGACGCGCCGCTCGGGCAGGCGCTGATCGTCAACCTGTCGCTGCTGACCCTCTTCGCCGTGCAGCACAGTGTGATGGCCCGCCCTGCGTTCAAACGGTGGTGGACGCGCTACATTCCGCCGCCGGTCGAACGCAGCACCTACGTGCTCCTGGCCAGTCTTGCCCTCGCACTGCTGTTCTGGCAGTGGCGGAAGATCCCTTTCGTCGTCTGGGACGTGACGTATCAGCCCCTCCGGGTCGCGGTGTGGGCGCTGTTCTGGCTCGGTTGGGCGATCGTGCTCGCCGCGACGTTCATGATCAATCACTTCGAGCTGTTCGGGCTGCGCCAGGTGATCGCCAACTGGCGGGCCCAGCCTGACGCCGAGACCGGATTCCGGGCCACGATGTTCTACCGCGTGGTGCGGCACCCGCTGATGCTGGGATTCCTCATCGCCTTCTGGTCCGCGCCCACCATGACGGCCGGGCACCTGCTGTTCGCGACGGCCACGACGGGCTACATCCTCATTGCGCTGCAGCTCGAGGAACGTGACCTGCTGGCGACGTTGGGAGCCCGCTATGCCGCGTACCGGCAGACGGTCCCCATGCTCGTGCCACGGCCCCGGACACGCCGTCGCGCTCGCCGGCTTGAGGGCAGAGTTGACACTGCGAGTTACGCGCCCCGGAGGTGACCGGCGCGGGCAAGCCGGGGACGCTGCTGGCTAGCATCGACACAGCAGGGCCACTCCGACTCCGCGACACCGACGGGCGCCTGCCCGGCCGAGGTTGCGACCAGAAACACCGAGGTGAATCGTCATGGCGCCCACAAATGATCAAGCAGCCCGCTGGAACCGGTACTGGGACAAGAAGTCCCGCACCTACGACCGCGAGATCGGGTTCTTCGATCGGCATCTGTTCGGCGACTCCCGGCAATGGGTCTGCAGTCAAGCGACAGGCGACGTGCTGGAAGTCGCCGTCGGCACCGGACTCAACCTGAATTTCTACCCGGACGACGTCGCGCTGACCGGTATCGACTGGAGCGAGCAGATGCTCGAACGGGCCCGCCGGCGCGCCGCCGAGATCGGCCGAACCGCCACACTGCAGCAGGCCGACGCCCACCACCTGCCGTTCGAGGACGCAAGCTTCGACACGGTCGTGTGCACCTTCGGGCTCTGCGCCATCCCCGACCATGCGCAGGCGCTCACCGAAATGGCCCGGGTACTGCGGCCGGGCGGAAAACTCGTCCTCGTCGACCACGTTCAAAGCACTGCTGCCCCAGTGCGAGCAGTGCAACGGCTGCTTGAGGTGTTCACCGTTCCACTCGCCGGGGAGCACTTCCTACGACGTCCGCTCAGCCACATTCGCTCTGCCACGGGCCTCGAGATCGACCGCGTCGAACGGTTCAAACTCGGCCTGGTCGAACGCCTCGTCGCCCACAAGCCGGTAGCGCCCTGAACGCCGATTCCACTGCACCGTCGAGACGACTCTGCGGATTGAGGTCGACCACCGGATAAATCCGGCCTCCGGTAGCGGTTGTACGCGAAAGACGGGTCATTCCCACCCGTCTTCGGGAACGGCGCTCAAAGGAGAAAGTCATGAGCTTGGACGGCATTTCACGACTCGGCGGGCAGAGTACCGACGAACTGGTTCCGTCGCGCTACGTGCAGCAGGTCGGTGAGATCGAGGTGACGGTGATCTGCGACGGGGTGCTACCCATCACGGCCTCGACGCTGGCCACGAACGCAGACCCGGCCGAATTGGCGGGGTGGCTCGACGACATGTTCCTGCCACCGGACGTCCTCGACTGGCCGCTGAACGTGGTGGTGGTCCGCACCGGGGGCCAGACCATTCTCGTCGACGCAGGCCTCGGCGTGGAGTTCCCGGACTTCCCGCGGGCCGGGCAGACGGTCCGGCGACTGGAGGCCGCGGGCATCGACCCCGCTTCCGTGACCGACGTGGTGCTCACCCACCTGCACATGGACCACGTCGGCGGGCTGCTCACCGACGGGCTGAAGGCCAGACTCCGTCCCGATCTGCGGATCCA
Source organism: Mycolicibacterium austroafricanum (assembly GCF_000612725.1). GTDB lineage: Bacteria > Actinomycetota > Actinomycetes > Mycobacteriales > Mycobacteriaceae > Mycobacterium > Mycobacterium austroafricanum. The sequence goes on along the minus strand of NZ_HG964454.1, from coordinate 439,584 downwards.
CCTGGCGGCCGCCGAGGCTGAGTTCTGGGCAGCGCCCGATTTCTCCCAGACCGCTATGCCGCAGCCAGTGCCGGATGTGCTTCGATCGGTCGCCACGCGGTTTCTGGACGAATACCACGGCCGGCTGCGGCCGTTCGAGACCGAGTATGAGGTCGCGCCGGGGGTACTGATCAGTCGTACCGGCGGCCACACTCCCGGGCACAGCATCGTCCGCGTGGCGTCCGGCGGTGAGGCGCTGACGTTCGCCGGCGACGCCGTATTCGCGCCCGGGTTCGACAACCCCGAGTGGCACAACGGTTTCGAGCACGACCCCGAGGAAGCCGCGCGCGTCCGGGTGCGTCTGCTGCGCGAACTCGCGGCGACCGGCGAGGCACTGGTGGCCACTCACCTGCCGTTCCCGTCCGTCTGCCGGGTGGCGACTGCCGGCGACGTCTTCCGATGCGTGCCAAGCGTCTGGGATTACTGACCGCAGTCACCACCACGGGGACAACCAACCGGTGCCGCTCCCGCAGCCCGGGACGACGGACGGTAGCGTGACGGCGGTGAAATCCCTCCCCCTGCGTACCTCGGTCGCGCTCGCCGCCGGTGCCGCGGCCTCCGTCATGGCACTCACCGCCTGCGGCTCCGCAGTGGTTCCCTCGTCCGTTGCTCAGACCCCGGGGTGCCCGACGGCACTGCCGGACAGTGCCGCCACGCCGGAGTGGACGCTGCCCGGCGCAACCGGCAGCGTTGCGGTGACGGGCTCGACAGAGACGACGGCACCGCTGGTCAGCGTGACGCCGCCGTTCACTGTCGCCGAGACCCAGGTACACACGCTGCAGACCGGGACTGGTCCCGTCGTCGCCGACACGGCCACCGTCTCGGTCTGCTACATGGGTGTGAACGGACGCGACGGATCCGTGTTCGACAGCAGCTACCAGCGGGGCGCCCCCGTCGAATTCCCGCTCGACGGCGTGGTGCCGGGGTTCCAGAAGGCCATCGCCGGCCAGAACGTGGGATCCACCGTCGCCGTCGCGATGACCTCGGCCGACGGCTACCCCAGCGGCCAGCCCGGCGCCGGGATCCTGCCGGGAGATTCGCTCATCTTCGCGATCAAGATCCTCGGCGCCACCGGCTGAGCCGCCGGGGCCGCGCGGTTGGGCCATCATGAACCCATGGAATCGACCCGGGTGGACCGCTGGCTGTGGGCGGTCCGGCTGACCAAGACCCGGCCGGACGCCGCGTCGGCGTGCCGCGGTGGACAGGTCCGCGTCAACGGTCGGCAGGCCAAGCCGTCGACAATGGTCTCCCCCGGTGACGAGGTGCGCGCCCGGGTCGGCGAGACCACGCGGATCGTCGAGGTCGCGAGAATCATCCAGAAGCGGGTCGGCGCGGCCGACGCGGTCACCTGTTACCTGGATCGGACTCCCCCGCCGCCTGCGGCCGTGGTGGTTCCGGTCGCGGTCCGCGACCGCGGCGCGGGCCGCCCGACCAAGCGGGACCGCCGAATGCTGGACAAGTGGCGTGCACGCCAGGACTGAGCCCTCCGCCGTCAGCCGCATCACGCATGTGATGACGGTGCTGGCCGTCATCGCGGTGCCTGCGGTCGGCTGGTTCGTCGACGGATGGTCGGGCGCAACCACGCTGGTGGTCTATTGGTTCGAAACGCTCGCCGGATCACTTCTCATCGGTGTGCGCATACTGCTGCACCGGCGCTGGACGCCGTGTCGCGGCCACTTCAGGTACGAGCCCTCGACCACGAATCGACGCAGCCCGAAGACCTCGTCCTTCCTGTCCGGATTTCTGATCACCACGCTGGCGTTCACCACCGCGCACGGCGTCTTCCTCGCGGTCATCGTGTTCCTGTCGAGCCGCAATGGGCAGCAAGGATTTTCGGAAATCGATTGGCGGAGCACCGGGTACGGCTGCCTCCTCATCGTCGGCTTCCTGTGCGTCGACCTCGTGCTTGATGTGGCGCACCTGCGGAGTTGGTCGTTCCGGCAGATCGAACTGACGGCGCAACGCGCGTTCAGTCGCGTCGTCGTCGTGCACCTGACGTTGATCTTCGGCCTCTTCGGCCTGGTGATGACGGGCGCATCGGCCACACTGTTCGGAATCTTCGTCGCGCTGAAAACGCTCGCCTCACTGAGTTTCGTTCTGCCGCAGTGGGAGCCGACCCACCCACCGGAATGGCTCAGCCGCGTCATGAACCGCGTCCCCAACGCACAGACCGACAAGCGCTTCGAGGACTTCTGGGCCGAAGACCGTTCCGGCGAGCGCGCCCGCCGGGAACGCAACGAACAACCCTGGGTGACGCGGGCACGGTGAGAGCGCTCAGCCGCCCAGTTCGTTGACGGCCGTGTCGAGCGCCGCGGCCTGCGCGGAGATCTGATCGTCGGTCAGGTGCGCGGCCCCGCCGGTGCGGCTGAGCAGCTCGTCCCGGGAGATCACCTCGAATGCCCCCCGGTACTGGTCGCTGGACTTCTGTTGGCCGGTGATCACTTCGGTGCGGCCCTCGATGAGCACGAGCGTCGAGTCGTGCTCGGCGTCGAGAAGCCGGCGCACGTCCTGGGCTGAAATCGTCATGTGCGACGTATGCCCGGTACGGGGGTCTTCACACAATGCCTGCGGCGGCGTCGGCTGATCCCGACTCGACCAGGTGTAGCGCGCTTCGGGTGCGCTGACACTTCCCAGCATGAAAGCCCGGTGGTAACGGCTGGCGCGGGCGATGGTGGCAAGCCACGTCACCACGGTGCTCACCCGGTTGCGCACACCGGTGAGGAACGCGATGTGCAGCAGCCCCCACGCGATCCAGCCGAGGAAGCCGGCGACTTTCACCGGCCCGACCTGCAGGAGCGCGTTGCCGCGGCTGATGTAGGCGGCAGAGCCGAGGTCGCGGTATCGATAGTTCCGACGTGGCCGGCCGGCGAGGTCGCGGCGGATGCAGGCCGCGACATGCAGGCCGCCCTGCATCGCGTTCTCCGCGACGCCGGGCAGATCGTCGCGACCCACCAGATCGCCGATGACGAAGATCTCCGGGTGGCCCGGGACGGACAGGTCGGGCTGCACCGCCAGCCGGCCGGCCCGGTCGGCCTGGACGTCGAGGACCTCGGCGAGATGTCCGGCGAACGGCACCGCCTCGACACCGGCGGTCCAGAGCACGGTCCGCACCGCGTAGTACTCCTCCGAACCCCCGGACTTCGGGGCGACGGTCACACCTTCCCGTTGCACATCGGTCACGTGGACCCCGAGGCGCACGTCCACACCGAGGCTGCGCAGTGTCCCCGCCGCCCTACCGGAGAGCTCCGGTGCGAAGCTCTTCAGGACGCGGTCCCCGCCGTCGAAGAGCAGGACGCGGGCCTCCTCCGGCTCGATGCTGTGAAACTCGTTGGTCAACGTCCGGGTCGCCATCTCGCGGATCTGACCGGCCAGTTCGACGCCGGTGGGACCGCCGCCGGTGACCGCGAAGGTGAGCCAGGCGTCCCGCTCGGCCCCTGGGGGCAGGGTCTCGGCGATCTCGAACGCGGTGAAGATGCGCTGCCGGATGCTCAGCGCGTCATCGAGGGTCTTCATCCCGGGCGCCCACTGCGCGAAATGCGGCTTGCCGAAGTACGACTGCTGCATACCGGCGGCGACGACGAGCACGTCGTAGTCGATCGTGAACGTCGTCTCGTCGGGCCGGAGGGCCGTCACTGTGCGCCGCTCGGGATCGAGTGCGACCGCTTCCCCGAGGAGGGTGGTGATGTTGGGATGCCCGGCGAACTCCTCGCGCAATGGACGGCTGATGTGACCGATGCTCAGCGTGCCGGTCGCGCACTGGTAGAGCAGCGGCTGGAACAGGTGGCCGGCCGTGCGGTCGAGCACCGTCACGTCCACATCGGCCCGCGCCAGCCGACGCGCGCAGAACAGCCCGCCGAATCCCCCGCCGATGATCACCACTCTGAGACGCCGGCCCACCACGTCGAGGTTAGTACCCGCCCGATCCCCCCGAAGCCCGTCGGCGCGTAACGGCGAATCGTCACATGACGAAGTAACCGGTGCGGCACGGGCCGGCGGATGTGAAGCAGCGGCATCCCGGTCGTGTGCTACCAGGCAAGCGCGCCTGCAGGCGCGTCGAGAGAACGGCGGTGACGCATGGAACCGATACGAGACCTGATCCGACGGATGGCGGTCGGCGCAGTGACAGCGCTTCTGCTGTCGGGCCTGATCGCGGTGGCCGGAGCTTCGGCACCGGCAGGGGCGTATTCACGGCCGGGGCTTCCGGTCGAGACGTTGATGGTGCCGTCGGCGGCCATGGGCCGCGACATCCCGGTCAAGTTCCAGGGTGGCGGGCCCAGAGCGGTCTATCTGCTCGACGGTATGCGCGCCCGCGACGACAACAGCGGGTGGGACATCGAGACGAACGCATTCGAGACGTTCTTCGAGTCCGGGTTGTCGGTGGTCATGCCCGTCGGTGGCATGTCGAGCTTCTACACCAACTGGCGGGGCCCGGCGACCGGCAACGGCACCACCTACAACTACCAGTGGGAGACGTTCCTGACCTCTGAGCTGCCCGCCTACCTGGCGGCCAACAAAGGCATCTCCCCCAGCGGCAATGCTGTTGTCGGACTGTCCATGTCAGGCAGTGCTGCGTTGATCCTGGCCGCGTACCACCCGGGCCAGTTCAGTTATGCGGGGTCCCTGTCGGGCTACCTGAACCTGTCCGACGGCGTCTGGCCCCTGCTGGTCAGCATCGCGATGCGCGATGCGGGCGGGTTCAGCTCGACGGCCATGTGGGGGCTCGGCGGCGGTCCGGCGTGGCAGCGCAACGACCCGACGGTCAACGTCGGGCGACTGGTGGCCAACGGCACCCGGATCTGGGTGTACTGCGGAACCGGCCGGCCCGGTGAGCTCGGCGGCGGCGGTGATGTGCCCGGGCAGGTGCTCGAGGCGATCACGCTGGACAGCAACAGGGAGTTCCAGCGTCGGTATCAGGCGGCTGGTGGAGGCAACGGCGTGTTCAACTTCCCACCGGACGGCACCCACGGGTGGGGGTACTGGGGCGCACAGCTGAGCGCCATGAAGCCGGACATCCAGCGCGTGCTGGGCGCCTGACCGCGACCGGCCACCGCGGACCCATGTGTGTCCGCGGTGGCCGGTTGAGGCTCGGTGTGCTCAATATGTGGGAACGAACACGCCGTTGAGCCACACACCCCAGTGCTGCCAGCCCTGATCCCACACCTGCGGCTGACCGTTGGCCCACAACGGGTCCACCGGCTTCGGCGGCGCCCACGCCGGGGGCTGGCCGGTCTGCGGTCCGGCGGGTGGCGTGGGCGGCGGCGTCCAGCCCGGCTGAGCGGCAGCCGTGCCGGCAACTCCGGCTGCGCCTGCGGCGAGCCCGCCGAACACGGCGGCACTGGCGAGAACGTGGGTCAACTTCATCGTGAGGAACTCCAATCCCGGGTGACGACCCGCAGTCGTTGAGGACAGCTGACAACTATCCGCATTCGTGCCGGGATAAACCGATGCCGGCCACGTCCTACCCTCGTCTGGTGACAGACAGAGGCCACTGGGACCGGCGCTACTCCGAGCGTGACCCGTTGTCGGTCGACGACGTGGCGCTGCCTTCCCGCTTTCGGCTATTCGCCGACGTCTTCCCCACCGGCGGCCGCGCCGTGGAACTCGCGTGCGGCGCCGGTGCGGCCAGTGTCTGGCTGGCGAAGCGCGGTTTGAGTGTATGGGCGTGTGATGCGTCGGCGGTGGCGATCGCTCAGGCCGAGGACCTCGCCGAGCGATGCGGGCAGGCCCACCGGTGCCGCTTCGAGGTGGTGGACCTGGGCGCCGGGCTGCCTGCCGGAGATTCTGCAGATGTAGTGCTGTGCAACATGTTTCGCGATCCGCGGCTCGACCGTCCGATCATCGACCGGCTCGCGGTCGGGGGCGTCCTGGCGATCAGCGCGCTCAGCGAGGTCGGAGCGGCCCCAGGTCGGTTCCGGGCCCGGCCCGGTGAGCTGCTGGCGGCGTTCGGTTCCCTGGAGGTCATCACCCACGGCGAAGAAGGTGGGCAGGCGTGGCTGCTGGCGCGCCGACGCTGAGCGCCGGCCGCTCTCAGGTGGTCGTGCGTGGCCGCCTGGTCGCGCCCCACAATCCGACGCCGATCCCGACCACCGCACCGCCGAGCCCGATGAGTTTCTGCGACCTGCGCATCTGATCGTGCACGCTGAGACCGCCGAGCAGGTCGGACGCGTCGGCGCCGCCGGAGGCCAGGAACCAGCCCCGGGTGTCCTGCCCGCGCAGCGCGGCGGCGAGCAACATCCCACCGATCAGCGCGTCGCGGTAACCCATCGAGCGAAGGAGCAGCCTCGCGGTGGGCGGCGGTTCATCGGGATCGCCCCACAGCCTGTTGGCCCGAAGCGGGTCGACGAGGAAGGAGATGCCCGAGGCCAGCCGGATTCCGCCGGCTACCAGGGCTGCGCGGTCTGCGGCCATGCCGGCACCCTACGCGGACTTCGACAGGGCCAGTGGCGATTTCGCCGACCTCAGCCTGCAGCCCAGGCTTTCGCCTCGTCGAGTTCGGCAATGCCGAACAGTTTCAGCTCACCGGGAACCATCCAACCGAGGGCGTGCATGGCATGCCTGATCCAGTCCTTGTCCGCGACGACGGCGACCCGGCGGAAGCCCGAGTGGTGGCGCACCAGCGTGCCCAGGCCCATCTTCAGGTCTTCGACCAGACCCCCCGGCCCGAACCCCTGATAGTCGTCGGACACCACTTCCACGAGCCTGATCTCGTCACCGGCGAGCATCGTCTCCATCGTGGAGCCGAAGTCGCGTAGCTCCTCACCGCTCACGTGTCCGGAGACGCGGAAGCCGGTCACCCCGGCGGGCATGTCCTCGAGAACCTCGATCATCAGAACCTCCGTGCGTGATGACGCCGACCGCCTCAGTGTCTCACTCAGAGTTCCGCCCTGGGTCCCACTCAGACGCCGACCGCGCCGTCGATGCGCTCACGAAGAAGGTCGGCGTGCCCGTTGTGCCGGGCGTACTCCCCGATCATGTGGATGAAGATCCAGCGCAGCGACACCTCGGTTCCCATGAACGGCCTCGTGTCCTCCAGTTCGCCGGCCGCGCAGTTGTCCCGGGCCACGGCGACCTCTGCCAGCCAGGTGGCCACCGCGTCGTCGAAGCCGCTCCCTTCGGCCAACTCGAAACCCCCGTCGTGTCCGTCGGTGTCGGCCGTCGGGTCGTAGATCGGTGGCGCCGGCTCCCCGCCCAGAATGCGGCGAAACCAGTTTCGTTCCACCTCGGCCATGTGCTGGACGAGGCCCTGCAGCGTCAGCGGTGACGGCGGCACCGAGGCGGTACGCAGCTTCACATCGTCGAGCCCCGCGCACTTGAGCAGCAGGGTGTGGCGTTGAAAATCCAGCCACCCCTCCAGCGTCGCGCGTTCGTCGCTGTTCATCGGTGGCGTCGTGCGTTCGGTCCCGGTCACGGCTGCCGATCCTGCCACCGGAGCCCGACAGCACCGGCGCGCAGGCGTTGGGGAAGATCCTCCTGTGGACTCCTTGACCATCCCTGCCCTGCTGTCGGCCGCTGTGCGCGCTCGTGGAGAGCGCATCTACCTGGTGACGCCGACCGAGCGGCTCACCTATGCCGCAGCCGAGCGCCGGTCGGCCGAGCTGGCTCGCTGGCTGTTGGGGCAAGGCGTCGGCAAAGGCACCAGGGTCGGACTGTTCTTCCCGAACGGGGCGGAGTGGGTGACGTGGTGGCTGGCGGTGTCGCGTGTCGGGGCCGTCGCGGTTCCGCTGAGCACGATGTACCGGCCCGCTGAGATCGCCAAGGTGATCCGACTGGCCGACGTCGCACTGTTGATCGGGCCCACCCGGATCCTCGACATCGACGTCGTCTCGCGGTTCGAGGAGGCGCTGCCGGAGTTGAGCGGCCACGATGGGCCGCGGTTGGCGCTGACCGAGGCGCCGTTCCTGCGGCGCATCGCACTCACCGGACCAGTGGCCGCCCCGTGGGCGACCACCATCGACGACGCCGACTCGGTGCCCTCGCGCGTCCAGGCGGCCGCCGAAGCCGAGGTGTCTCCCGCCGACCTCGCGATCATGGTGCACACGTCGGGATCCACCGCGGACCCCAAGGGGGTCATGCACACCCACGGCACCGTCGTCCGTCAAACCTCGACCTGGCCGGCCGCGGTACGGGCGATCACCGGTTCTGACGCCGACCCGGTGATCCTGTGCGCGATGCCGTTCTTCTGGATCGGCGGGGTCCTCGCCGCGACCGGCGCACTGCACGAACCCGTCACGCTGCTGGTGATGCCCAAGCTCGACGCGGAAACCGCACTGGATCTCGCGGAGAACGAGAAGGCCACCGGGATCGTGGGCTGGCCCGCCTTCACCCAGCGGATGCGCGAGCACCCCAGCTTCGCCGACCGGGATCTGTCCTCGGCACCGATGCTGCGCGACGGACCGCTCGACATCGCGATGACCGATGTGCCCGACGGGTTTCCGGTGCACCGCACCATGTCTGAGACCGCGGGCGGGTTCGCCCACACCGAGATGAAGATCGTCGACGACGCAGGGATGCCGGTCGCCGCGGGGGTGGTCGGCGAGCTGCTTGTCCGCGGCGTCGGGGTGATGGCGGGGTACAACAAGCGCGAACGCAGTGACACCTTCGACGCCGACGGCTGGTATCACACCGGTGACCGGGTGTACCGCAGGGCGGACGACCCCCGCCTGTTCTTCGTGGGCCGCACCGGCGAAATGATCAAGACGTCCGGTGCGAACGTCTCACCGCTGGAGGTCGAGGCGGTGATCGAGACGTTCGACGACATCGCGCAGTGCGTGGTTGTCGGCGTCGAGCACGCCGACAGAGGTGAGGAGGTCTGCGCCGTGCTGGTGCCGGTGGGGAACGAGGTCGACGTGGATTCGGTAGCACGCCGTACCCGCGAGGCGTTGTCGTCCTACAAGGTGCCGACGCGGTGGGTCATCGCGTCGAGTGAACAGATACCCACGCTGCCCAGCGGCAAGCTCGACCGCAGGGCCGTGCGGGCGTTGATCGTCAGTTCTGGGGCGGCGAAAGCTGATTGACGAGCGGCCGGGGAAGTTAGCCGGACCGGGGTGACTCGGTGCGGTCCGCCTGCGCCCGGCCGCTGCCCGACGATGACAGGATAGGCGGGTGGCAGAACGCGTCACCTTCCCCAGCAGCAGCGGCCCCAGGCTCGCCGGGCTGATCGACATGCCGGAAGGCCCGACCCGCGGGTGGGGGGTCTTCGCCCACGGCTTCACCCTCGGCAAGGACAGCCCGGCCGCGAGCAGGATCTGCAAGCAGCTGGCCGGTGAGGGCATCGGCATGCTTCGGTTCGACAACCTGGGACTCGGCGATTCCGAAGGCGATTGGGGCGACGGGTCGTTCTCCCACAAGGTCGCGGACACCATCCGCGCCGTCGAGTTCATGACGGACAACGGTCACGAGGTGCGGTTGCTCGTGGGCCATTCCTTCGGCGGAGCCGCGGTGATCGCCGCCGCGCACGGGTGCTCCTCGGTCGCCGCGCTGGCCAGCATCGGTGCCCCGTTCCAGCCTGCCCACGTCGAGCGCATCTACGACGCTTTGGTGAGCCGGATCGAGGCCGACGGAGAGGCGCCGTTCCTGATCGGCGGCAAGGCCCTCACGCTGAGGCGCCACTTCATCGAAGACGTCCGCGCCGCCGATCTGCGCGAAAGGATCAAGACGCTGCGCCGCGCACTGCTCGTCATGCACTCGCCGACCGACAACACCGTGGGTATCGCCAACGCAAGTGACATCTTTCGCTGTGCGCGGCACCCTCGTAGCTTCGTCTCGCTCGAGGGCGCCGACCACCTGCTCACCGGCAAGAACCAGGCGGCACGGGCGGCCCGCATCATCAGTGCGTGGGCCGACCCCTACCTGTGAGCAGGCTGGTCGACGAGAGCGCCTCGCGCGCAGCTCAGTCCTCGGAGCCGCCCGAATCAGAGCCCGAATCGCTATTGCTCGAATCCGCTTCGGAGGCAGTCGACTCGGCCTTCGTTCCGTCGGTCGTCGAGCTGGGCTTCTTGAGGCCGTCGGTGAGCTTGGAGAACGTCGAGTTGATCGAATCCCGGACGTTCTTCAACGTCTCGCTGGTGGCGCTCGGCTTGCGGTGCTTCGGGCCGGCGGGAGCCTCCTCGACCTCCTCGACCTCTTCGGCGGTGACCGGAGCGCTGAGTGCTTCGGCTGCCTCTGCGGCGTCAGGGGTCTCGGTGGTCACGGGTGCCGCTGCGGTCTCGGGGGTCACGGGTGCGGCTGCGGTGTCGGGCGTTTCGGTCGTCTCGGTGACGTCGGCGGTCTCGGTCTGCGCTGAGACGACCGACGTGGTCAGTGTCTCGGCGGTGTCGGGGTCCTCGAAGACGGGTCCGGGTATCGGCTCGTTGTCGGGGTTGGGGACGAACGGTGCGCAGATGTTGCACTGCGTGCCGAGCACGAACGGGTTGTAGGCGGTGTTCAGGCCCTGGGCGAGGCTGCCGAGGCTGGCCAGCACCAGTTCCAGCGTCACCGGCTTGATCGACGAGAAGTCAGGTGTGGCCGTCAAGCTGTCGTAGAAGCTGGCGAACGGTGAGGTGGGATCCAGCTTCACGTTCTGTCCGGACCACGGAACTTCCCGCCCGTCGGGATCCTTGACGTAGCACTGCCCGTCCTCGCTGCACGTGATGCCTTCCCGCGATTCCGGGAAGGTATATCCGTCGGGCGAAAACAGTGCGGCGATGTGACGCACATCAAACATTTTGCTGAGGATCCCGGAAGGATTCTCGCAGGCGCCGGATCCGGTCCCGGTACAACCCTCGTCCATCGGCAACTGGGAGGCGGCGACAGCGGCCAGCATGTTTCCCAGCGGCACCGACAGAGCCGGGAACGGTACCAGCACATTGACCAGTGCCTGGTACCGGGTGACGTCAGCGGCGTCGGTGCCGAGGATGTTCGTCGGGCTGTAAACCCACCAGCTGCCGCCGTAGTGCAAGTTTGCGCCGAGGCCGACGACGTTGCCGTCGGGCTGGGTCAGTGTGACGCCTTCATACCCGGGTTGGAAGCTGGGACCGCCATCGGGTTCGGAACCCAGCGCGACGTTCCCCGTGCCGAGGGCGGTGAAGAAGTTGTACGGGGTATTCGCCAGCGCGATAAACAAGTTCGCCGGAATGTTGAAGACGTTGGTGCTGTCCGCGGTGGTGGTGAACGGCGTGGCCGTCGGCACCCCCGACGGGGTACCGCACAATGCACTCGCGTCGCCGGGCAGGCAGCTCTGGGTGGCCGCCACCAAGCCCACTTCGAAGCTTGCTGTGCGTTGCAGCGGGTGCGGGGTCGTGATCGGTGCCGCGGAGATGAGACCGGCTCCGACCAGTGCTACTCCGGCGGTGACGTAGGTACGTGCGACTGTGGGCATGACGCGCCCCCTCCATGTTGCTGTGCGTGACCCCGACCCGGCAGGAAACGTATCCAGAATGTGACCCAATGTCTACTCAGATGGGGCACATTCCCACAATTTCCTAATTTGCTGACGGGGGCGTCAGTAAATGGCGGGTGACGATATACAGCGAATGAAATCGACATTCGCGACGAATTCCGTGCGCATTCGCCGTGCGGACAGTCGGAATTCGGATCGAGGCGCCCCTAGGGCGCGGCAGGCCTACTGCGTGTGGGTGAACGGTGGCGCGAGGCGGTCGACCAAGGCCGGCCTCTTACCCCGGGACGGACGGATCAGCCTCCGTCGCCACCCACCTCGGCGGGCAGTGGTGGCGGCAGCGGGGTGGGCTTCGGAGTGGACGACGGCGCCGGGGTTGAGCTACCCGACCCGCCTGCCCGGTGGAAGTCCACCATCGGCTCGTCGCGGATCACCTTCTCCCCCACACTGACCACCAAGGCGCTCGAGGTCACCATGTAGTCGACCCCGTCGGTGGTGGCGGTGAACGCGCCGTCGGAGGATCGCGTCGCCGGCGTGATGAGCCTGGCCCCGTCGCGGACCCGCACACCGCGATATTCGTAGTCGCCGTCGGCGTCCTGACAGATCGCCACCCGCGAGCTTGCGGTGCTCCCGAACAACACCATGATGTCCGGCGCAGTGCAGCGGGCCGTCGAGTCGATGTAGCCCTGATCGTCGTACGGCGGCGCCGGCGACGCGCTCGGCGCCGCGACGAGCATCACGGGGACCGAGACGAACGCGGCGGCCGCGGCGAGAGCCGCGCGGGGAGGCGACAAACGGTGCGAGGACATCACGTTCCACGACACCACGTCAGGGCCGAACATGCGAACACCGGGGCCCGATGATCACGCATCGTTCGCGGTTCGAGACCGGACCGTAATGACTTCGGGCGTCGCGGCGATGAACCCGATGATGACTCACGGTTCTGCAGTGATGCGCCGCGGACTGGCGGCCCGGTTCAGCGCGCTGCTCGTCGCGCTGGCGTTGGCGGTCACGCCGCTGGCCGTCGGGCCTGCCGCGGGGACCGCCACGGCCGCGCCACCGCTTGTGGTCAAGGACTTCTCGAAGCCGGCGATCGTCATTCTCGGTTACGGGCTCAAACCCGACGGCACGATGCGTCTGATCCTGCACACCCGGGTGCTCGCGGGGATGGCGGTCGGGCACATGTTTCCGCAGTCCCCGATCATCGTGACCGGTGGGAACCCTCGCAACGGCAAGACCGAGGCCAGGCAGATGCGCAACATGCTGCGGCTTTACGGCATCCCCGACGAGCGGATCATCGTCGAGGACAGGGCCAACAGCACGGTGCAGAACGCCGCGTTCTCGGTGCCGCTGGCCAAACAGGCGGGCACCACGGGGATCATCCTGGTGACCTCGTCGTCCCACCAGGATCGCGCGGACGGCAACTTCGCCGACGCGGGCGGCAACGTGCTGGCCACGGTGAGCTTCCCCGACGGTAACCCGTCCATCAACGTCGCCCAGTTCGTGCGCGATGTGATCAGTCCCTTCATCGCCATCAGCTGAGTCGTGAACTAGCGTTCGTCTGTGGTCGTCGAACAGCAGACTGTGCCTCGCCACCGCTGGGGACTGGGCGCCTTCCTGCTCGTCGAGTCGGCCTACCTGCTGACCTCGCTACTGCTGGCTATGGCGATCGCGGGTTCGGGACAGCCGCAGATCTCGACCATCGTGCTGGTCGTCGGCGTGCCGAGCGCGGTGGCAGCCGGCCTGGCGATCCTCGTCACCTGTTGGCGGGAAACGGTCCGCGGCTCGATCTACGGCTGCAATGGTCCTGGCGCAGTGCCGGAATCGGCTTGTTGTTCGGCATCCTGGGCCTGTTCGTCACGATTCCGGCTGCACTGTTGTGGGTCCAGATCATCGGTGAGGACGCGAACTCCGCGGCCGGTGAGGTGTTCAGCGGGCTGCGTGCCAGTTGGGGGTGGGCCGTCGCGGTGTTCGTCCTCATCGCGGTGATCGCGCCGATCTGTGAGGAGATCGTCTATCGCGGGTTGCTCTGGGGCGCCGTGGAACAGCGGTGGGGACGGTGGGTCGCATTCGGGGTCACCACCGTGGTGTTCTCGATCGCCCACCTCGAGTGGAGCCGGGTACCGCTGTTGTTGGTGGTGGCGATCCCGATCGGGCTGGCGCGCCTCTATGCAGCGAACCTCACCGCGAGCATCGTCGCCCACCAGGTGACCAACCTGCTGCCGGGTCTGGTACTGATGTACACCGTCGCCGGAGCACTCCCCGCCGCCTGACGGATCAGCCGAACGTCCCTCGCAGGTAGTCGGCGCGGCATGCGCGCCGGGCCAGCTTGCCGCTGGTGGTGCGCGGAATGGCGCCTGCGGGGACCACCCGGACGTCGGCGACGGCAATCGTGTGGTGCCGCATCACCGCGGCTTTGATCGCCTCGATCGCCGCAGCGCGGTCCACCCGTGCGGTTCCCGCCGCGCGTTCGGCCACGACGACCACCCGTGCGTCACCGTCGACGGTGAAGGCCGCGACGTACCCGCGCCGGACGATCGTTGACGCGTCGGCCACGGTGGCCTCGATGTCCTGCGGATAGTGACAGCGCCCGTCGACGCAGACCTGGTCGGCGATGCGGCCGGTGACATACAGCTCACCGTCCAGGTAGAACCCGAGATCACCTGTGCGCAGCCAGGTTCGGTCGGCCTCGGCGCCCGCGGCGTGGCTGCCCGAGGTCGACGTGCGGCCCAGTCGACCGTGGAAAGTGGTTTCGGTCTCCTCGGGCCGCCCCCAGTAGCCGCGGCCGATGTTGTCGCCCTGCAGCCAGATCTCGCCGACACCGCCGTCCGGCAGCTCGTCGCCGTTCTCGTCGACGATCACGCACCACTGACTGCGGGCGACGTGGCCGCAGGACACGTGAGCGACCGCCTGCGGATGATCGGCCGGAACCGGTGTGGCGCGACCGTCGGTGAGCCCCTGCCGATCGAGATGGACAACGCCGGCCTCGGCATCGGGCGCGATGGTCGAGACGAACAGGGTGGCCTCGGCCAGACCGTAGGACGGCTTGAAGGCGGTGCGCGGCAGGTTGAATGGCGCGAAGGCGGCGTTGAAGGACCTGATGGCGTCGATACTGACCGGCTCGGAGCCGATGATCATCACCACGTTGCGCAGGTCGATGCCGGACCCGTCGGCGGGAACGCCCCGCGCAGCGGTCCACTCGTAGGCGAAGTTAGGCGCGGCGGTCACCACGCGGCCGGTGCGCGAACCCGCCGACAACGCCTCGATCCAGCGCGACGGTCGGCGGACGAACGCCGTCGGCGACATCAGCGTGGAATGCCCCCCGTACACCGCGGGGAACCCGATCATGGACAACCCCATGTCGTGATAGAGCGGTAGCCAGCTGACGCCGTGAGTGTTCCGGTCGAGGAGGTCGATCGACAAGATCATCTGTAACAGGTTGGTTCCCACGGCGCGGTGCGTGATCTCCACCCCGACCGGCGCGCGCGTCGCTCCGCCCGTGTACTGCAGGTGGGAGACGTCGTCGACGTCGATGTTCACAGGATCGAAGTCGTGCGCGGCGGTGTCGGGGATGTCGTCGATGACGATGACCGCGGGGCGGTCGGCGGTACTCATCGCCGCCAGGAAGTCGTCGACCGCTTGGCGAGCAGCCGATGTCGTCAGCACCGCGGCCGGTCGCGCGTCGCGCAACGCGACGTCGAGGCGCTCGGCGTGACCGGGCAGTTCGGGGGCGAACAGTGGCACCGCGATCATTCCCGCCTTGACCGCGGCGAAGAATCCGGCGACGTACTCCAGACCCTGCGGTGCCAGGACCGCCACCCGGTCCCCACGGGCCGCGTGCCGTTGCACGTGCGCACCGATCGCCCGCATCCGCACACCGAGCGCGTTCCACGTCATCTCGACGGCGTGGCCTCCGGTCGGCCCCGAGAAGTCCAGATAGCGGTAGGCGACGGTGTCGCCCACGTTGGCGATGTTGCGTTCGATCAGCGAGATCAACGTCACGCCGGGGGGCAACGCGATGCCACCTGTGGCATCGAGGCAATCCTCGATCCGGAGCAGGCCTTCAGGGACGACGACGTCCCGACCCGTATCGCGATGCATGACTGCAGTGTAGGCACTGCCGCGGCGATACCGGGCAATCACCTTGCGCAGCAAGACATGTGATCTGCCCTACGGGCGTGCCGAGCTACTCGGCCGAGCCCTCCGCGTCGGAGCCGGAGTCTGAATCCGCTTCCGACGCGGACGGCGCGGAGGAATCGTCGCCGGCGCCCGATGTCGGCTCTGAGGCCGAGTCGTCGGAGTCGGGCGCGGACCCGCCGGTGGAGTCGTCTGCGCTGTCCTCTTCGGAACTGTCGTCGAGCAGATCGCCGCCGTCGGTGTCACCGCTCTCAGTGTCAGCGCCGTCACCGGCATCTTCCTCGGAATCGACTGCGGAAGAGGCGCTTTCGTCGTCGATGTCGGAGATGTCGTCGGAGGCCTTGTCGGCCGCGGCGTCGATATCGTCGGCTGCGGCGTCGGTGACTTCGCCGACCTCCTCGACCTCGTCATCCTCGTCGACCTGCAGCGCGGAAAGGTCCTGTGTGGCAGCGCGCTGCGGGGTGGAATCGACCAGCCCCGGATAGTCGCGGTTGTAGGCGGAGTCGATGATCTCCTTGAGCGGGCCGTTGAGTTGGTCGGCCAGCTCGTGGAGACCCATCAGACGCAACGGCTCCAGCAGCGGGATGTTCTCCCGCCGGATCAGAACATAGGTGGTGTTACCGTCGTTCCACACCAGTTTCTCGTCGTTTTCGAGATCCACGTCGTCGTAGCCGTAGATGTGCACGTACTGGAATCCGGCGAACGCGTTCGCGAGTGCGAGAAGGTTGAACGGATTGTCCGGGAAGTCCGCGGCGCCGTCGTACTCGATGGCGATGTCGGTGACGTGGTAGTCGCTCTCCGGTGTGGGCGGATCGATCTCATAGGCCGGCCGCACACCACCGTACTTGCGCAGCGAGTTGCCGAGGAACACGAACGACAGATTCTCCGGACTGGGGCTGCCTGAGGTGCCCGCGTTCTGCTCGATCCAGTCCGCTGCGATCAGCGCGCCCTGGGAGTACGCCAGCACCACCGTCTCGCCCGTCGACGATGTGATGGCCGACCGCAGCGCCCGCAGTCCGTCGTACTCCCCCACCAGCGGCACGCCTGACAGGTATTTGACCGGGGTGCAGGTGTTCCCGGAGTCGGCATCGCAGTAGCTGCCCTGGAAGACCTCACTCATGTCCCACTCGAGGGCCCCGCCCGCGGTGTAGCCGGTCACCGTCAAGACATTTGCTGCCAAGGTGTACGGCGAGGGGCAGGTGACGCCCAGTGCAGCAACCGATGCGGCACCGGCCGCGGCGAGGAGTCCGCGCACGTTTGGTCCTTTGCGGGGGGTGGTCCAGGAGCCCTGGACGGTGACTTGGTTCGGCGAGACGAGATTAATCGACGGCCGTCAATCCCGCAATATTTAGAGAAAACTCGTCCCCGAGGGCGGTATTCGTGATTGAGTCGACCTCAACCCGGATCGGCAGGACAGGACGTGTCGCCGGCGTCCTGCGGGAGTGTAGCGGCGATCGCACACCTGTGGATAGCGAACAAGTTCACGGTGAGGTGCGGCACACTTAACCTCTCGGAAATGTGTTTGCTATCCGCATGTGCTGACGGGGTCGCCTGAACCGCGCGCCGTGCATCGGAAACAGTTGCACCGCAATTGTTTTCGCTGCGCTGTTAGGTCTTGCTGCCGCTCAACAGTCCCGCGGAGGCGAACTTGAGGCCGCTGCGCAGCTCTTCCAGGCTGATCGGATCGTCGGATTCGATGTAGCGCAAGGTGGTGGACACCGCCATGTTGAAAAACAGCCATGCCAACGCGCGCGGACTCAGCTCGTGGCGGTACTGGTCGCGGTAGTGGCCCATATGCAGCGTTGCCATCGCGAGCAGCGTTGCGTTGAGGCCCGAGATGTTCTCGAAGGTCCTTGTGTAGTCAGGTCGCTCGGCGAGGTAGCGGATCAAGCGCCGATTGGCGATCGTGACGTCGATGAGGATGTCGATCGAGGACTGCATCGCCGCCTCCGGCTGGACGAGGGTGACCGACCTGAGCATCTCCTCGATCACCGGCGCCTGCTGGGCGGCCAGCTGTTCGATCGCGGCGTTGATGATCGCGTCCTTGTCGGCGAAGTACTGATAGATCGAACCCTTGCTGACGCCGGCCTTGTCGGCAATTAGGTTGGTGGTCAACTGATCGGGGTCGGTCTTGAGCAGCAAGCTCGCCGTGGATGCCACTATTTTTGCGACCATCTCGCGGGACCTCTGCTGCTGCGGCAGCTTGCGGCGCTCTGAAATGTGCTTACTTGAGCTCATCAGGGCTCCTGACGCGACTTGAATGCGACCTTTCGGTCATATTAGCGTGCGGCAAACCCAGCTACAGGAGGTTTGCCGCAGTCATGACCGCCATCAGGAATTCTGAACCGGACACTGAGTTCTCCGCCGACTTCGCGAATCCGGGGGTGCCCGATCTGGTGCCGCTGGACTCGCTCACCGCCGAGCACACCGGGCGGTGGACATTCCTGATCCTCGACGGTGCCGCGTTCATGATGCAGGCGATGCATCCGGTGATCGCCGAGATCACCGGCCGTTACTCGGCGGCGTTCCATGGCGATCAGGGCGGGCGGGCCATCCGCTCGATCGACTCGGTGCTGCGGTGGACCTACGGTCTGACCGAGGCCGTCGCAGAGGGGAACCGCGTCCGTGCGATGCACCAGCCGCTGACGATGAAGAGCGATACCACAGGTAAGCAGATCAGCGCGCTGAATCCCGAGGCCTACCAATGGGTCATCGCTACCGGTTACATCGTCACGGCGCAGGCCGGAACATTGCTGATCGGCCGGGAGTTCACCGACGTCGAAAAGGATGAACTGCTGCGCGACAACCGCAGGCTCGCACGGCTGCTCCACGTTCCGATGGGGGGCTACCCGGAGACGCGCGAGGAGATGGACCGCTACTTCGAGGAGATGATCGACAAACTCGAAGGCACACCACAGGCACTGAAGCTCGTGGACGAGATGCGGACGGGCGACGTCACGCTGCCAGCTGCACTGCCCAGGGCGCTGCACCCGTTGGCGCGGGCCACAGCGCGGCGCGGCCTGCGGCTGAACTACCTGTCGATCGTCGGTCTGCTCGATCCCCGCTTGCGGGCCAAACTGGGCGTCACGTGGAGTCCAGAGGAACAGCGGCAACTGGTCCGCATCTATGCACTGATCAGGACCGCCTACCGCGTGCTCCCGGACCGGCTGACCTACTTCCCGCTGGCGTATCACGCCCGCAAGCACCACGAGTGCCTGGAGAAGATGAAGGAGCGGCAGAAGAAGTCGTTCGCCTACCGGGTGCCGGGATCGGTTGCGCCCTGAGGCGGAGGCGGAACATCAGACCCTGAGCCGGAACGGTCAGGCGATGATGCGGACCAGGTACGGCGTCATGTCCTTGGTACGCACCGACGACACGGCGACGCCGGCGTCGGTGGTCTCCACCATCTGGCCGTTGCCGATGAACAGTGCGACGCTCTGCGTTCCCTCGGGCCCGTAGAAGATCAGGTCGCCCGGCAGTGCCTGGGCCGGAAGGACTTTCTGGCCCACCTTGTACATCTCGCCGGACGACCTCGGCAGTTTCACGCCGACGCCGGCGTACGCGTAGACCATCAGTCCTGAAGCGTCGAAACCGACCACCTCGATACGCGGCGCCGGCGCCGGCGTGGGCGCCGGAATGGGCGCGGCCACGTTCGGGGTGACGCTCGGCACGTTGAGTCCGGGTGCCAGGTCCAGCGACTGGGCGTCGACCTCGGCCTGGTCCGGCAGCGCCGGCTCTGCTTCGGGCACCGCGACGGTGCCCTTGCTCGGTCCGGACGCACCGCCGCCGCCGTAGGCGAACGGGACGCCGCGCTGCGACAGGGCCCGCGCGATCACGGCCTCGACTGCTTTCTGGTTGGTGGCCGACCGAGCGGGCTGAGCCGTCGCCAAGCCCGGCGTCGCCAGCAGCAGGGCGAGACCGATCACGAAGACGAGGAGGCGTCGCATTGCACTTTCACCGCTTTCCAGCCGCCGGCGCCTCAGCGGTGCCGGACCCATTGATTAACAACAGTCACTATGACCACTTCTACACCACCCGAAGTGGTGTTTTGACGTTGTCGCAGGACGGTCAATCAAGGAGATGCGGTACCGGAACCGAACGGTGACCTACCGCGGCGCGTCGCCCCTTATGGTGTTTCGCGCCTCAGGAGCGCAGCGCCGCCAGGGCCGCGTCGTAATCCGGCTCCTGGCCGATCTCGGGCACCAGCTCGGTGTAGGCGACATTTCCGTCAGCGCCGACCACCACGACAGCGCGCGCCAGCAGTCCGGCCATCGGTCCGTCGGTGATCGTGACGCCGAAGTCGTCGCCGAAGCCGTCGCGGAACGCCGATGCCGTCGTCACGTTCTCGATGCCCTCGGCGCCGCAGAAGCGCTTCTGCGCGAACGGCAGATCCTTCGACACGCACAGCACCGACACCCCTGCGGATGCGGCGCTCTCGTTGAACCTGCGAACGCTGGCGGCGCACACCGGGGTGTCGATCGACGGGAAGATGTTGAGCAGCAGCGGTTTGCCGCGGAACTGGTCGTCACCGACCGTGCCGAGATCCGTTCCGGTGAGTGTGAAGCCGGGTGCGGCAGATCCGACGGAGGGCAGTTCGCCAACGGTGTTGATCGGGTTTCCACGCAAAGTTATCTGTGCCATGGGCACAGTCTGCCAAGCGTGGCCCGGCCCGTCGCGGCGGGGTTAGCCGCACCCTGGCTCGCGGGTCAACGGGGACCGTAGACGCGGGCGATGTCAGGGGAATCGAGCCAACCCGAGTAGGTCGGTCGCTGCGGCCAGCCTTCGGGCGAGTCCTGCCACTCCTCCTGCCGGCCCCAGGGCAGCACATCGATCAACGGGAACGTGTAGCTGAGCTGCTCGGTCCCCCGACCGTTGGTGTGCCAGGTCCGGTAGACGGTGTCACCGTCACGCAGGAACACGTTGACCGCGAACCCGGTGTTCGGCGCGGCGTCGACGTCGGCGGCGAACGGACTCTGAGCCGACGAGTACCACTCCATCGTGTTGCCCACCTTCGTCCGATAGGCCAACGCCTCCTCGATCGGGCCGGACGTGACGATGACGAACCGTGCATCGTAGTTGTCGAGGAAATCCAGCCTGGTGAACTGGGACGTGTAGCCGGTGCACCCGCCGCACTGCCACTCGGCGCCGTCGGACCACATGTGGTTGTAGACGATGAGTTGGGAGCGGCCGGCGAAGATGTCGGCGAGACGGATCGGGCCGTCGGCGCCGATCAACGTGTAGTCCGGCATCTGCACCATCGGCAGACGCCTGCGCTGCGCGGCGATCGCGTCGAGCTCACGGGTGGCGGCCTTCTCACGCTTGCGGAGCTCGTCGAGTGCCTCGCGCCACGTCCGGGAGTCGACCACGGGCGGCAGGGCGGATGTTTCGGTCATTACAGTCGGCCTCCGGCAGATCGGTCGGTGTGGACATCCGTATCGACCGGGCGGCTGCCGGAAACTCATCGCTGAAAGGAAACCGGTATGACCGTGGCCCCGCGCATCGGTCCCAACAATCCTGACTCCTGGACGACGAGCCTGTGGACCGAAATCGCACCGATCTTCGACGCGATCATCGCCCACCCGTTCGTCACCGGGCTCACCGACGGCAGCCTGGACCCCGACGCCTTCGCCGGCTATGTCGCCCAGGACGTGCACTACCTGCGCACCTACGCCCGGGCGCTCGCCATCGTGGGCGGCAAGGCCCCCACCCTCTCCGACACCGCGATGTTCGCCAGGCACGCCGCCGAGGTCTTCGACGTCGAACTCGCGCTGCACGCCGAGCTGCTGCCCGCGCTCGGGCTGTCCGCCGACAGCGTCGACGCGGCGCCGGTGTCCCCCACGACTCAGGCCTACACCAGCTATCTGCTTGCCACGGTGTACGACGGGGCTTTCGCCGACGGGATGGCCGCGGTGCTGCCCTGCTACTGGATCTATGCCGAGGTCGGGGCGGAGTTGCTTCAGCGCGGCTCGACGGATCCGCGCTACCAACGGTGGATCGACAGCTACGGCGGTGACGAGTTCGCCGCCACCGTCACCGAGGTGCTCACGCTGGCCGACCGAACCGGGCCGCTGCTCACCGCGGCCGACGAGGCGGCCGCCCGTGCGCATTTCGTGACCACGTCCCGGTACGAGTGGATGTTCTTCGACTCCGCACACCGGCGGGAGCGCTGGCCGGTCTGATCGCGAGACCGGCGCGGCGGGCGCGCACTGACTATGCTGGCGGCTTTCCTGTTGAGCGCGCAGTTCCGCGAGGAGGCCGATGTCCACCGACGCCGTGCCGCCACCCGCCAAGCCCCCCGGCGGTCACATCAGGCTGACCTCGCACAGCGCTGGCAGCGACGCTCCGGCGCTGCGCTGGGGCGCACCGACCGCCGCCGAACGTGGCCCGCTCGTCGGCACCACCACGAAGCGGGCGCACCGCAACGTCATCGGCACCCACAGCGGCGCCTACGGCGTGTATCGGGCGTTGGCCGTCGCCGCCGGGAAGCTCTCCCGTGAGCACCGCGCGGATCTGACCAACACCGCGCCGACCGACATCATCGGCCCCCACCCGCAGTGGGCCGACCCGGAAACGATTGTCAGCCTCGACCCGTGGGGCGCGATGGTCGCCGACGTCTTCGCCCGCGAGATCGCCGACGGCGTTGACATCCGCCCGACCATCGCGGTGACCAAGGCGCAGGTGATCCTGCCCGAGGTGCACGACGCCATCGGGAAAGCCCGGCTGATTCCCGACGGTCGGGTGCTGCTCGGCAACGGGGCAGCGCAGGTCACGAAGGCCGCGATCGAGCCGGTCTGGTATCTGCCCGGGGTCGCCCGGCGGTTCGGTTGCAGCGAAACCGATTTGCGCCGAGCGCTTTTCGAGGAGACCGGCGGCATGTACCCGGAGTTGGTGACGCGGTCGGACCTCGACGTGTTCCTGCCTCCGATCGGTGGGCAGACGATCTACGTGTTCGGCGACCCCCGTGCGCTGGCCGATCCCGGCGTCGAGCTGACCGCCCGTGTGCACGACGAGTGCAACGGCTCCGACGTGTTCGGCTCGGACATCTGCACCTGCCGGCCGTACCTGACCCATGCGATCGAGGAGTGCATCCAGGGCGCCCAGCGCGGCGGCGTCGGCTTGGTGGCCTACTTCCGCAAGGAGGGTCGTGCGCTCGGCGAGGTGACGAAGTTCCTCGTGTACAACGCCCGCAAGCGGCAGGCGGGCGGGGACACCGCCGACCAGTACTTCGCCCGCACCGAGTGCGTGGCGGGCGTGCAGGACATGCGTTTTCAGGAGCTCATGCCCGACGTGCTGCACTGGCTGGGTATCCGCAAGATCCACCGGTTCGTGTCGATGAGCAACATGAAATACGACGCGATCACCGGTTCCGGCATCGAGATCGGTGAGCGGGTGTCGATCCCCGACGACTTGATCCCCGCCGACGCCCAGGTCGAGATCGACGCGAAGATGGCGGCCGGCTACTACACCCCGGGGCAGGTACCCGGCGCCGACGAGCTCAAGAAGCCCAAGGGCAGAGGGCTGCACGGATGACGGTCCCGGCGCACGCCGAACTCGACGCCACCCGCCCCGCCGATGCCGTCGCGCTGCTGCGAACCACCGACGCCGTGCGCAGACGCTCGGCGCAGTTGCTTGCGCGGGCGCGCTCCGGCGAGTCCCGCTGGTTCGTCGTCGACCACGACGCGATGGACGGCGCCGCCGACGACGTCGCGACCGTCACCAGGGAGCGGTTCCCGGACATGCGGATTCCGTGGCACAGCAGGTGGCGTCACTTCGAGGCGGGCGGCGTGGACCGGCGCGCCGAGCTCGACAGTCTGCTCGGTGATGCCGGAGGCGATGAACGCGCGCGGGCCATGATCGACCTGACCGTGGTGAGTGTGCTGCTGGACGCCGGGGCGGGCGCGGACTGGCGCTATGTCGAGACGCACGGCGATTCACGGAGAACGTTCGCCCGGTCGGAGGGGCTGGCGGTCGCCAGTTGGCACGCGTTCGTCTCCGGGATGTTCTCCGGTGACGCCGCGCGGCCGCTGCGGGTCGACGCCGACGCGCTCAGCACCCTCGACAAGGAGCGGCTTGGCGCGGCGCTGCAGGTCAGCCCGGGGAACCCGCTGGTCGGTCTGGACGGCCGTGTCGCGCTCATGCGAAGTCTCGGCGACGCGCTGGCCGCCCAACCGGAGGTGTTCGGTGAGCGCGGTCGTCCCGGGTTCCTTTTCGACCGGTTGGCCGCCGACGGAACGGTGCACGCACACGACATCCTGGTCCAGCTGCTGGCGTCGCTGTCCCGGATCTGGCCGTCCCGCAACGTCATCGGTGAGGATTCAGTCGGTGACTGCTGGCGGCACGACGCCGTGACCGGACCGGGTCTGACCGCGGGCTGGCTGCCGCTGCACAAACTGTCCCAGTGGCTGACCTACTCGTTGCTCGAGCCCTTCGACTGGGCCGGTGTCGAGGTGACCGGTGTCGGTGCGCTCACCGGACTTCCCGAGTACCGCAACGGTGGTCTGCTTCTCGATCACGGTGTACTGAGATTGCGGGACCCCGAGGCCGCCACCCGGACCTGGGGGCCGGGCGACGAGCTTGTGGTCGAGTGGCGGGCGCTGACGGTGGCGCTGCTCGACGAGCTGGCGCCGCTGGTGCGGGACCGTCTCGGGGTGGACGCGGAGCAGATGCCGCTGGCGTGTGTGCTGGAGGGTGGCACCTGGGCGGCCGGCCGCGGGTCGGCACAGCGGCTGCGGGGCGGCCTGCCGCCACTGTCGGTGACCAGTGACGGGACGGTGTTCTGATGACGACCACGGCGACGGGCGGGGTGCACCTCGTCGACCATCCGCTGGTGCAGCACAAAATCACGCTGATGCGCCGGAAAGAGGCTTCCACCAACAGTTTCCGGCGGCTCGCGCACGAAGTGTCGGCACTGATGGCGTACGAGGTGCTGCGCGACACCGCCCTGCAGGAGGTCGAGGTGCAGACCCCGATGGAGACCACCACCGGCAAGGTGGTCGACGGCAAGAAGCTGGTGTTCGTATCGATCCTGCGGGCGGGCACAGGCATCCTCGAAGGTCTGCTCGAGGTGGTGCCGTCGGCCCGGGTGGGTCACATCGGTCTGTACCGGGACCCGAAAACGCTTGTTGCCGTGGAGTATTACTTCAAGATGCCCGGCGACCTGCACGAACGTGACGTCGTCGTGCTCGACCCCCTGCTGGCGACCGGGAACTCCGCGATCGCGGCCGTCGACCGGCTGCGGGAGTACCACCCCAAATCGATCAAGTTCGTCTGCCTGCTGACCTGCCCGGAGGGCATCGCCGCAATGGCCGAGGCGCATCCGGACGTACCGATCTACACCGCGGCCGTCGACCGCGAGCTCGACGAGCACGGCTATATCCTGCCGGGCCTGGGCGATGTCGCAGATCGGATCTTCGGCACCAAATGATCGACTCGGTCCCACCCGCCCACCGCGCGCCGTAGGGTGAAGCATGGCCATCATCGAAGCTGACGCCTTCCAGCCCCATGCAACCGGCGAGCCGTTCGAGCGGGATGTCGCCGAGACGCAGCGCTACTTCGACAGCCCCCGCTTCGACGGGATCACCCGTCTCTACACGGCGCGGCAGGTCGCCGAACAGCGCGGCACCATCCCCGCCGACTATCCGACCGCGCGCGAGGCGGCCACCGCGTTCTACCCGCACCTGCGCGAGCTGTTCGCCAAAGGCAAGAGCATCACGACGTTCGGCCCGTACTCCCCCGGCCAGGCCGTGGTGATGAAGCGGATGGGCATCGAGGGCGTCTACCTGGGCGGGTGGGCGACGTCGGCGAAAGGCTCCATCTCCGAGGATCCCGGACCCGACCTGGCCAGCTACCCGCTGAGCCAGGTACCCGAAGAAGCCGCGAGCATCGTGCGGGCGCTGCTGACCGCCGACCGCAACCAGCACTACCTGCGGCTGCAGATGGACCCTGAACAACGTGCGGCAGCGCCCGAATACGACTACCGGCCGTTCATCATCGCCGACGCCGACACCGGCCACGGCGGGGATCCGCACGTGCGCAACCTGATCCGGCGCTTCGTCGAGGCCGGTGTTCCCGGTTATCACATCGAAGACCAGCGTCCGGGGACGAAGAAGTGCGGCCACCAGGGTGGCAAGGTGCTGGTGCCCTCGGACGAACAGATCAAGCGCCTGAACACCGCGCGCTTCCAGCTCGACATCATGCGGGTGCCCGGCATCATCGTCGCCCGCACCGACGCGGAGGCGGCGAACCTGATCGACAGTCGCGCCGACGAGCGCGACCAGCCGTTCCTACTCGGGGCGACGAACCTCAAGATCCCGTCGTACAAGTCGTGTTTCCTGGCGATGGTGCGCCGGTTCTACGAGAAGGGGATGACCGAGCTCAACGGGCATCTGCTGTACGCGCTGCCCGAGGGTGAGTACGCCACCGCGACCGCCTGGCTGGACCGTCAAGGGGTGCTGAACCTGATCGACGAGACAGCGTCGGCATGGCAGGCCGGCACGGAATCCTCGGTCGACGCGGCATTCGACAGAGTGGAATCGCGGTTCGTCGACGCGTGGCAGGACGACGCCGGTCTGAACACCTACGGCGAGGCCGTCGCCGAGCTGCTGGAATTCCGGGAGCGCGAAGGCGAGCCGTCGTCGATGAGCGTCGCCGACTGGCGGATGTTCGCCGAACGGGCGCCGCTGTACACGGCCAGGGAGAAGGCCAAGGAACTCGGTGCCGACGTGGCCTGGGACTGCGAGCGGGTCAAGACGCCGGAGGGCTACTACCAGGTCCGCGGCGGCATTCCGTACGCGATCGCGAAGTCGCTGGCGGCTGCACCGTTCGCCGACATCCTCTGGATGGAGACCAAGACGGCCGATCTCGCGGACGCCAAGCAGTTCGCCGACGCGATCCACGCCGTCTACCCCGACAAGATGCTCGCCTACAACCTGTCGCCGTCGTTCAACTGGGACACCACCGGGATGTCCGACGAGGAGATGCGGACGTTCCCCGAAGAGATCGGCAAGATGGGATTCGTCTTCAACTTCATCACCTATGGCGGGCACCAGGTCGACGGTGTGGCGTCCGAGGAGTTCGCCACGTCGCTGCGCCAGGAGGGCATGCTGGCGCTGGCCCGGCTGCAACGCAAGATGCGGCTCGTGGAATCTCCCTACCGCACACCGCAGACCCTGGTCGGCGGCCCCCGCAGCGACGCAGCGCTGGCCGCATCGTCCGGCCGGACCGCGACGACGAAGTCGATGGGCAAGGGTTCGACCCAGCACCAGCATCTTGTCCAGACCGAGGTGCCGAAGAAGCTGCTGGAGGAATGGCTCGGGCTGTGGAGCGAGCACTACCAGCTGCCGGAACGGCTGCATGTGCAGTTGCGGCCACGGCGCGCCGGCTCCGACGTGCTCGACCTGCAGATCCTCGGTGACAGCGAGGAGCCGCTGGCCAACGTCGTCGTCGACCCGATCAAAGACCGGCACGGCCGCAGCATCCTGACCGTCCGCGACCAGAACACCTTCGCCGAGCAGATGCGGCAGAAGCGGTTGATGGACCTCATCCACCTGTGGTTGATCCACCGGTTCAAGGCCGAGATCGTCTACTACGTGACGCCGACCGAGGACAACATCTATCAGACCGAGAAGATGAAGTCGCACGGCATCTTCAGCGACGTCTACCAGGAGGTCGGCGAGATCATCGTCGCCGACGTCAACCAGGCGCGGATCGACGAGCTGCTGGCGCCGGACCGCAAGGCGCTGATCCGGCTGATCAACAAGCAGGACTGAGCTCTGCGCCGCTGACAGCCCTCTGGCACAACGGATCTCAGCGATCGGCGAGTCATCCCTAGATCAGTGCCGCGGCTCGGTGCAGCAGGTCGCGCCACCGGCCGACCGTCGCGGCGTCGGTGACCGTGAAGCGCGCGAGGCGGCCGGGGTCGGGTCCCGCAGGCATCGGCGCCGCGGGCAGGAAACCGTCGACGGGCACCAGGGTCCGCGAGTCCGAGACGACGTCGGCGTGGGTCAGCCACTCCGGAACCGGGCCGCACGCGAATGGCAGATCGGGCAGCGCCGCGGCCAGGGCGACGTCGGCGGCCAGGCCGATGCTCGTCGCGCCGGTGAAGTTCACCAGTGCCGGCAGGCCCAGCCTCTCGGCGCGCCGCAGCGCGCGGCGCACTCCCCCGAGCGGACCGCAGCGCAGGATCGCGATGTCGGCGCACCGAGGATCCTGGGCCAACAACTCCGCATCGACGGCGACGGGCACGTCGACGCGCTGCCGGACGGCCCCGGCGTCGGCAGCGCTGCGGCACACCAGTTCCACCAACTCGACGGCATCTGATCGGGTGATCCGGGCGACGGCCGCGTCGACGTTGTCGACCTCGATCACGGCACGCGCCGCACCGTCGGTGACCGGCACCCTGCCCCGCACGGCATCGGGCCAGCCGACCGTGCTCGGCTCCATGGCTGCGGTCAACCAACGCGCCGCGAGCTCGTCGTCGGCATCGGCGGGCGGGCTGAACTCCCCCCAGCCCTGCGGTCCGTCGAGCAGCGCTCCCTCCCGAACACCTGTGGCGGTCGGGACGGCGAACACCGGGGCGTCGTCGAAATCGATGAATGTTCTCACTGCCCGACAAGCTATCCGGCCGCCACATGATTGAGTGAGCGCCATGCCGACAGACGAGCTGCGCGACCTCGCCGAATCGCTGCATCGACTCGAGGCGGCGGCCGCCGCGGCGGACTGGGACGATGACGCGGCCCTGTCCCGCGCCGAGGCACAGGCCCGAGTCCAGCTCGCGGCCACGTCCGCCGGTGCCGACATCGCCGCGGCCGCGGCCGACCCCGGCTGGCTGGCGCTGGCCCAGAATCGCGGCAGCGCAGCGGCGCTGCTCGATCGTGCTCCGTCGTCGCCGGAGCAGGCGCGTGCGAATGCCGTTGTGGCGCTCGGGCTCGCCCGGACCGCGGTCGCAGAGGCCGTCCTCGCGGTGGCCGCTGCCCGCCGCGCCACCTCGGAGGCGACCGGGACGCCGACGCGGGCCGCCGCGCTGCACAGCTGGCTCCGGCGACTGGGCAGCCTCTCCGGGCCCGTCGCCGCCGAGATCCGTCACCTGCTGGCCGACAGGCCGCGTGCGGTCCTCGCACGTGTGGTGATCACGCTGGCGATGGCGCTGTCGCTGGTGAGCGTCTACCACGTGACCGGACTGGCCCGGTACGACGACGCCGGCCGGCTCACCCTCTATCTGTTCTCGGCGGTGATCGGCAGCGTGGTCTGCACCAATGCGCTGTGCTTCGAGGCCGCGCGGGTGCGCGCGATGCTGCAGCGCGGCGTACCCCTGTGGCGGATCCTGTTGGCGAAAAACCTCGCAATGGCTGCGCTCGTGACGCTGGCTGGGCTACCGGTCATCGCGCTGCTCACCGTGACCAGCGACGTCAACCCGGTGCAGCTGATCGATCAGCTCGTGACCATGGTGTTCATCTGGCTGGGCGTGGGCAACGTGCTCTCGGTTGTCTTCCCGCTTCGGCACGAGCCGGTGTCGGCACGTCTGCACGACGGGACGTGGAAGCCGTTCCTGCTCTCGTTCGCCATTTCCTATGGCGTCGGGCTGACGGTGAACCTGATGATCTACTGGCGCCTGTGGGCCAAGTACAAGGCGTCCACCGAGCTGGCCGGTGGTGCCTGGGCGGCGTTCACCATGGTGCTCGCCAGCGCGGTGCTGAGCTGGCTGCTGCTGACGGTGTTCGCGGTGGCGTGCAGCCGCGATCCCCGCATTCGCCGGGTGTTGTCGCGGGAGATGGTGGTGTACCGCAAGCCGCGGTGAGCGCGGTGGCCGTACGCTTACGCCGTGGCCGACGCGGCATTTCTGCTGTTGTCGATCCGCGGTGAGGACGAGGCCGCGGACGACGAATACGCGGCGATGATGCGCTTCGCAGGCCTCGACGAATCCGGTATGCGCCGAATCCGGCTGACCCACCGCGGGCTCGGCGACATCGACCTGACGCAGTGGTCCGGCATCATCCTCGGCGGTGGACCGTACAACGTCAGCGACGACCCGGCGTCGAAGTCACTGACGCAGATGCGTGTCGAGGAAGAGATGGCCGGGCTCCTCGCCGAGGTCATCGCCCGCGATTTCCCGTTTCTCGGCTGCTGCTACGGAATCGGAACGGTGGGCGCGGCGATCGGTGCCGTGATCGACCGCTCCCACAGCGAGCCGGTCGGCGGTGTCACCGTGGATCTCACCGACCAAGGTCGCCGGGATCCGCTGTTCTGCGTGTTGCCGGACACCTTCGACGCTTTCGGTGGACACAAGGAGGCGGTGTCATCGCTGCCCGGGGGCGCCGTTTCACTGGCCAGCTCCGCTGACTGTCCCGTCCAGGCGTTCCGGGTCGGCGCCAACGTCTACGCCACCCAGTTCCACCCGGAGCTCGACGTCGACGGGCTGTGCACCCGGATCGAGGTGTACAAGCACCACGGATACTTCGCCCCCGAGACGGCCGAATCGCTGAAGCACGATGCGCGGCAACGCACGGTGACGCACCCGATGGCGGTGCTGCGTGGATTCGTGCAGCGCTACGGCCGGGGGGCCGGGCTTCCGGTCAGCTCGCGCGTGCCGCCGCGCCCGGACTGACAATCTCGTCTTTCAGCGGTGCCAGCTTGGCGCCGATCTGACCGATGATGTCCACGCTCACCCCGAGATCGGCCAGCGTCTCCGCCAGGTGATCGACGACGCGGTCGAAGTGTGCGGGCGCGATGTCGAGGTGCGAGTGGGCTTCTCGCATGGAGCGCCCGAGGTAGGGCTCTGGTCCGCCGATCGCCGCGGCGATGAACGACCGCTGGTGGCCTTTGAGTCGTTTCATGTCGACACCGTCGAAATACGGGGTCAGTTCGGGGTCGGCGATCACCCTGCGGTAGAAGTCGTCGACGGCGGCCGTGACAGCCGCAGGGCCGCCGATCTGGTCGAAGATGCTCATCCTCCGAGCGTGGCCGCCCTCGGTAACGCCCGGCGCCGTGCCGTTTTGAGAACGCGTTAACTTGTTCTCACCGCAGACCCGCCGCCGAGGTGAGTTGCCGTCAGGACTGCGGGACCTCGAATTGCACACGGGCGGCCTGTTCAACGAAAAGCGAAAGGCGGGAACGCAATTCGCCGTGGGCAGCATCCTCGTCATATCCGCGGAAGGCGTCGGCGTCCTCGAAGTCGGCGACGATGGCGAAGTCCCAGTTGCCCTCGCGCAGGCCGGCGTCACTGCCCACCGTGTAGCGCACGGTCCCCGGGCAGTTCAGCGCACGGAAACCGTCCTGGAGGCGCCGCACCTCGGCGGCGTCATAGCCCGTCTTGAACTTGGCCAGAACCACGTGTCGGATCACGGAGAGACCCTAACAGGGGTCATCCGTTCACCGAGAATTATTCTTGACTCAGTCCAGAAAAGGGCGTACAACTTCTCATGTGACTTCGGACTACGCGGAACTCCTCCGCGGCGCGGATCTGCGCGTGACGCGTCCGAGAATAGCCGTCCTTGAGGCCGTCGAAGCGCATCCACACGCCGATACCGACACGATTTTCGGTGCCGTCCGGACGGCGCTGCCCGAGGTGTCCCGGCAGGCCGTCTACGACGTGCTCGCCGCGCTGACGGTGGTGGGGCTCGTACGCAAGATTCAGCCCTCGGGATCGGTCGCGCGCTACGAGACCCGGGTCGGCGACAACCACCACCACGTCGTGTGCCGGTCCTGCGGCGTCATCACCGACGTCGACTGCGCGGTCGGCGAGGCGCCCTGTCTGGTCCCGTCCGATCCGGACGGCAGCCTCGACGGCTTCGTCGTCGACGAAGCCGAGGTCGTGTACTGGGGGCTGTGCCCCGGGTGCCTGGCCGCGGAGATTTCACGATCACACCAGTGATCACAGTCCGATTCACCACTCCCGAAAGGAATTGCAGTGCCAGAAGCAACTGAACATCCCCCGATTGGCGAAGCTCAGACCGAGCCCGCCCAGAGCGGCTGTCCGATGGTCATCAAGCCGCCGGTGGAGGGTGGCAGTAACCGGGACTGGTGGCCCAATGCGGTCAACCTGAAGATGCTGCAGAAGGATCCCGAAGTCATCGACCCGATGGACGAAGGCTACGACTACCGCGAAGCCGTGCAGACGCTCGACGTCGACCAGCTGGCCCGGGATTTCGACGAGCTGTGCACCAACTCCCAGGACTGGTGGCCCGCCGACTTCGGTCATTACGGCCCGCTGTTCATCCGGATGTCGTGGCACGCTGCAGGCACCTACCGGGTACAGGACGGCCGCGGCGGCGCCGGAAAGGGCATGCAACGGTTCGCGCCGCTGAACAGCTGGCCCGACAACGTCAGCCTGGACAAGGCCCGCCGGTTGCTGTGGCCGCTGAAGAAGAAGTACGGCAAGAAGCTGTCGTGGTCCGACCTCATCGTCTACGCCGGAAACCGGGCGATGGAGAACATGGGCTTCAAGACGGCCGGATTCGCGTTCGGCCGCCCGGATTACTGGGAGCCCGAGGAGGACGTCTACTGGGGCGCCGAGCACGAGTGGCTCGGCTCGCAGGATCGATACGCCGGCGCCAACGGTGACCGGACCAAGCTGGAGAACCCGCTCGGCGCCAGCCATATGGGCCTGATCTACGTCAACCCCGAAGGCCCCGAGGGTAATCCGGATCCGATCGCCGCGGCCATCGACATCCGCGAGACGTTCGGGCGGATGGCGATGAACGATGTCGAGACCGCCGCGCTGATCGTCGGTGGGCACACCTTCGGCAAGACCCACGGCGCCACCGACATCGTGAACGGTCCGGAGCCCGAGGCGGCGCCGCTGGAGCAGATGGGCCTCGGCTGGAGCAACCCGGGTGTCGGCAACGACACCGTCAGCAGCGGTCTCGAGGTGACCTGGACCCACACCCCCACCAAGTGGGACAACTCGTTCCTGGAGATCCTCTACGGCAACGAATGGGAACTGTTCAAGAGCCCGGCCGGCGCCAATCAGTGGCGCCCGAAGGACAACGGCTGGGCCAACTCGGTACCGATGGCGCAGGGCACCGGCAAGACCCACCCGGCGATGCTGACCACCGACCTGTCGATGCGGATGGATCCGATCTACGGCGAGATCACCCGCCGCTGGCTGGACCATCCCGAGGAACTGGCCGAGGAATACGCCAAGGCCTGGTTCAAGCTGCTGCATCGTGACATGGGCCCGGTCCAGCGCTACCTCGGGCCGCTGGTGCCCACGCAGACCTGGCTGTGGCAGGACATCGTCCCGGCCGGCAAGCCGCTGTCGGACGCCGATGTCGCCACCCTCAAGGGAGCCATCGCCGATTCGGGTCTGACTGTGCAACAGCTGGTTTCGACCGCATGGAAGGCCGCCTCGTCGTTCCGCATCAGCGACATGCGTGGTGGTGCCAACGGTGGCCGGATCAGGCTGCAGCCCCAGTTGGGCTGGGAGTCCAACGAACCCGACGAGTTGGCGCAGGTCATCAGCAAGCTGGAGGAGATCCAGGGGTCGTCCGGGATCGACGTGTCGTTCGCCGACCTGGTCGTGCTCGGCGGCAACGTGGGAATCGAAACTGCCGCCAAGGCGGCCGGATTCGACATCGAGGTGCCGTTCAGCTCGGGCCGTGGCGATGCCACCCAGGAGCAGACCGACGTCGAGGCGTTCTCCTACCTGGAACCCAAGGCGGACGGCTTCCGTAACTACGTCGGCAAGGGCCTGAACCTGCCTGCCGAGTACCAGCTCATCGATCAGGCCAACCTGCTCAACCTGTCGGCCCCGCAGATGACCGTGCTGATCGGTGGCCTGCGGGCACTCGGCATCACCCACGGTGACAGCAAGCTCGGCGTACTCACCGACACGCCGGGTCAGCTCACGAACGACTACTTCGTCAACCTCACCGACATGGGCGTCAAGTGGGCGCCGGCCCCCGCGGACGACGGCACCTACGTCGGCACCGACCGGGACACCGGTGAGGTGAAGTACACGGCCAGCCGCGTCGACCTGCTGTTCGGTTCGAACTCGCAGCTGCGGGCGCTGGCCGAGGTCTACGCCGAAGACGATTCCAGGGACAAGTTCGTCAAGGATTTCGTCGCCGCGTGGGTCAACGTCATGGATGCCGACCGTTACGACATCGGCAAGGGAGCCTGATCCCACCTGACACCGAAAGGGGCGCCCGGACTTCCGGGCGCCCCTTTTGTGTACGGCCCGGAAGGTTGTGTACGGCCTAGAAGGGATGCAGTTTCGCGCCGATCAGCGGTGCGATCTTCTGCGCCATGTACGTGTGACCGGCGTCGGTGGGATGTACACCGTCCGCGCCGATCAGCTCGGGCCTGCCGACAAACCACCGGGCGGCGATCGGGTCGACGAATGAAGCACCGGCCAGATCGGCCTGATAACCCAGGACGTCGCGGATGCGCAGCACCTCCGGGGGCGGATCCGCCGTGGGCCATGGCGGCCCGATGACGAGCAGATCGGCAGAAGGGGCGATCTGGCGGGCCAACTTGAATGTGCCGTACATCGCGATCGACAGCCGTGTGGGGTCGACGTTGATGTCGTTGCGGGATCCGAAGAACACCACGAGCAGGTCGCTGGGCTTGACCGCCCTGACCGTCAGATCCTCGAACACGCTGCCACGGTTGCCTCGTGTGCAGTAGCCGGCCCCGCCCTCGGCGGCCACGGTCGGCGTCACCGCGATCCCGTCGTCGGTCAGCGACTCCCACACCTGCGGCATCCAGCCTTTCAGACCGTTACCGCCCTGATCGCTGCCGGTGGTGTAGGAGTCGCCGACCACCGCGATGCGGTTTGCGGCGAAATCGAGGTGGCGCACCTCCCGGTGCTGGTGTTCAGGAACCTGGGCGAACCCCGAGGCGAACAGCACCACGAGGGAAAGCGCCACTGTCAGAAGACGACTCACTGCATCAGCCTAGTTTCGCGGATGCGTGAGAGCCCGGTGACGCGCCGTCAACCCGCACGCGCGGCGACCGGTTTCAGTCGTCCTGCGGCGGTTTCGGTGGGTTGTGCGGGCCGAGCGCGGTTCGGCTCGACCATGCGACGCATCCACCGCCGCGCCGGCTCTTCGACCACGTGGTAGAGCAGTGCCGCCGCGACGCCGGCGAACAGGATCAGCCCGAGGACCACGAACTTGGCCCACCAGCTCGGTGCCAGCTGGATGCCGAACTGCAGGACGGCCCAGTTCCACGCGGTGTGCACGATCTCGTGAACCATGTAGAGGCCGAACGAGATGTGGCCGAGGTACACCATCACCGGGGTGGACAGCAGTGCGGGCAGGGTGCCGGCGCCGATCGCCAGCGTGATCACCAGCGGGACGAAGAGCACGTCGACCAACCCACCCGCGTCGAGCATGTCGCCGGGGCGATTGGCGTCGAGCAGGTACAGTCCGCCGACGATGGCGGCGCCCATCAGCAGCGAGGCGACCCCCGCCGCTTTCTGCGTGCGGTCGGTGAGCACGAGTTTGCGCACGGCCGCACAGGCCAGCGCTCCCGCCGTGAACTGCATGACGATGCGCGGCAGCCAACTCCACGGTGTGTAGAACACTCCGTGTGCCAGCAGCAGCAGGGTCGGGGCCAGCGCCGCCGCAATCGCGAGCCAGATGAGTCCGCGCGCTCTGGTCGCCGACGCGATCCGGAAGATGATGAGCACCAGACCCCCGAACAGGAGGTAGGCCAACCATTCGGCGCTGATCGACCACGCGGGCCCGTTCCAGCTCGACCCGTCGAAGTACGGCTGGAACCACAACTGCGTCAGCAACACCTGCTTGAGCCAGCTCATCGCGTTCAGCGACTCGATGACCGGGGGCGGCAGCGGATGACCACCGACGTAGAGCGTGAAGATCGCGAACGCGGCGGCCAGGTGCATCGTCACCAGGTACACCGGCCAGACCCGGGCCAGGCGCAACCAGAGGAAGCGCAGCGTCGATCTCGTCGACCAGCTCTCCCCCATCCGGTCGAGGTAGTTCCACGTCAGGACGAACCCGCTCAGGATGAAGAAGAGATCGACGCCCTGCGCGCCTGCGTTGAGGATCGGCGCCAGCGCGCTGTTGAAGCCGGGGGCGGCCTCGGCGAGAAGCGGACGGAAGTGGAAGAGGACGACCCAGAGAGCGGCGACGATGCGCAAGCCAGACAAGGCTCTGATCTCTCCGGTGCGCACACGACTCATTTCGTAACATTCCAGGCGGTTTGCAGGCAGCGTCGTCGGTGACAGCCGCGGGCCGATCCCGCGGGAGACGGCGATACGGCAGGGCCGCCTCCCCGTGATCGAAACCCGGCGACCGGTCGCAGATTACCAGCGGCCCCGGCGTACCGGTGGCGCGCAACGCCGCGGCGCGGGTTGGCCACAGCGTGTGCTGGGTCCGGGTATTCTCCAGAAGTTGTCAATCGAACAAATCGGCCCGCGCGGTCAGCGCGCGCCATCGGGGGTGTCGGGTCACATGCTTGCCCCGAATGACGGGGACTCGTTGTCACTGCTCCTCGTCGAGGACGATCGCGGGGATGCGATCCTGGTCGAAGAGCTGATCGCCGACGCCGGAGGCGATATCCAGGTGGTCTGGGCCGAGTCGATGGCCAGGGCCGAGCAGGAGATCGCGATCGCGCGCCCCGACTGCATCCTGCTCGATCTCCATCTGCACGACACCGACGGAATCGACGGCGTCAACCGGATCGCCAAATACGACGCGACACTTCCCATCGTCGTGCTGACGGGCCTCAACGACGAACATGTCGGTGTGTCGGCGGTGTCCGCAGGCGCTCAGGACTACCTCGTCAAGGACCGGGTGGATCCCGAGGTGCTGCGCCGCGCGGTGCTCTACGCCATCGAGCGCAAACGCGCCGAGCTCACCGCCGTCGATCTGCACGCCAGCCAGCTGCGGGCACGCGAGAACGCCCGACTCGAGCGCGGGCTGCTGCCCTCGCCCCTGCTACTCGACGATCCCGGTGTGGAGATCGTCGCCCAGTATCAGCCCAGCCGCGAGAACGCGCTGCTCGGCGGAGACTTCTACGACTTCGTGCAGACGCCGGACCGCACCGTGCATGTGATGATCGGCGACGTGGCGGGCCACGGCCCGGATGAGGCGGCACTCGGGGTGGCGTTGCGCATCGCCTGGCGCGCACTGACTTTCGCGGGACTGCGCGGCTCGGATCGCATGCGGCAGCTGGAGCGGATCCTGCGCGCCGAGAGGGGTGGCCGCGGCATCTTCGCGACGGTGCTCAGCCTCGCCATCCCTCCGGAGGGGCCGATGATCACCGCTATCCGCGCCGGGCATCCTGGCATGCTGCTACACGGCGGCGGCACCGTCGACTGGGTCGAGCCCGCCGGCGGCCCTGCGCTCGGCCTGCACGGCAGTGACTGGACCCCGCAGCAGGTGGAGCTACCCGAGGGCAAGGGTCTGGTGCTGCTCACCGACGGTCTCTTCGAGGGGCATATCGGCAGCGGCAACGAGCGACTCGGCGAAGAGGGCCTGCTCGAGTTGGCCCGCTCGCTGGCCGCACTGCCCGGTCGGGCGTTCGTCCACGCGCTGATCAACGCCGTCGAGGAGCGCGCCGCGGCGCACGGCGGGATCAGCGACGACATCGCGGTCGTCCGGGTGGAACGAACCCCGCGCGCATGAGCCCTGACCAGCGCGGAGTGCGGGCACTCACGGTGCAGGGTTGGCAGTACCTGGTGCTGTCGGTGATGGGCTTCGTGGTGCTGACCGGCGGGATCATGGTGGCCGTCCTGCTCAACCGCACCGATCAGGTGTCCGGCCAACTCATCGAACGCATCCAGCCTGCGCGGGTCGCGGCCCTCCAGATGCAGGCGGCGATACGCGACCAGGAGACCGCGGTGCGCGGCTATCTGATCACAGCGGACCTCCGGTTCCTGAAACCCTACGACGAGGGCCGCGCCGCCGAGCAGCAGGCGTCCGCGGACATCCGGCAACTCGAGCAGGACCGCCCCGATCTGCTCGATGACCTCGACGCCATCGAACAGGCGTCCGGATCGTGGCGGACGAACTACGCCGAACCGGTCGTCGCCGACGTGCGCCCTGGTGACCCGGGCTCGGTCGACCCCGAGCTGACTGCGATCGGCCAAGCCGACTTCGACGCGCTGCGGGTTCTTTTCGACACCCAGAACGAGAATCTCGCGCAGGCGCGTGACGCCGACATCGCAGAGCTGGAGCGGATGCGAACCCTCCGGAATGCGGTCCTTCTGGCGATGGCGGTGACGTTCGCGGTGACCGTCGTTGCGCTCGCGGTGCTGCTGCGGCGCGCGCTGGTACGGCCGCTGTCGCGGTTGGCCGCGTCGTGCCGGCGGATCGCAGAAGGCAACTTCGGTGAGCGGATCGTCCCGCAGGGGCCTCGCGACATCCGCCTGATCAGCCTCGACGTGGAGCACATGCGTCAGCGGATCGTCGAGGAGCTGGAGGCGTCACGCGCCGCCACCGAAGCGCTCGACGAACAGGCCGAAGAGCTGCGGCGTTCCAACGCCGAGCTGGAGCAGTTCGCCTATGTGGCCTCGCACGACCTGCAGGAGCCGCTGCGCAAGGTCGCGTCGTTCTGTCAGCTGCTGGAGAAGCGCTACGGGGACCAACTCGACGAACGTGGGGTCGAATACATCGGTTTCGCCGTAGACGGCGCCAAGCGCATGCAGATCCTCATCAATGATCTGCTCACCTTCTCCCGGGTCGGGCGGCTCAACGCCACCGAGACCGAGGTCGACCTCGACGAGGCGCTCGACAATGCGCTGAGCAATCTCGCTACGGCGGTCGAGGAATCTGACGCGGTGATCGAGCGGCCGGTCGGCGGCCTGCCGACGGTCAAGGGTGATCCCACGCTGCTGACCATGTTGTGGCAGAACCTGATCGGCAACGCCGTGAAGTTCCGCAGGGAAGGGGTGGCTCCCCGGATCGTGATCGACGTCGCGCAGAGCGGTGACGACGACGCACAGAGTTGGTCCTTCTCATTGGCGGACAACGGCATCGGCATCGCTGCCGAGTTCACCGACAAGGTCTTCGTCATCTTCCAGCGCCTGCACGGTCGTGACGCGTACAGCGGGACGGGCATCGGCCTGGCGCTGTGCAAGAAGATCGTCGAACATCACGGCGGCACCATCTGGATCGACTCCTCATACACCGAAGGCACCCGCTTCCGCTTCACGCTGCCGATGACCGTGGATGACACGGCGACCCCCCTCCTGGAAGGATCGACCCCATGACACCGGCCGAGCGCGCGATCGACGTCCTGCTCATCGAGGACGATCCCGGAGACGAGCTGATCACGCGGGAAGCGTTTGAACACAACAAGATCAAAAACACGCTGCACGTCGCGCACGACGGCGAGGAAGGCCTGGACTTCCTGTACCGGCGTGGCGCGTACACCGATGCGCCGCGGCCCGACCTGGTCCTGCTCGACCTCAACCTGCCCAAGTACGACGGGCGTCAACTGCTCGAGCAGATCAAATCCGATCCGGATCTCAGCCACATCCCGGTGGTCGTGCTGACGACCTCGTCGGCAGAAGAGGACATTCTGCGCAGCTACAAACTGCACGCCAACGCCTACGTCACCAAACCGGTCGATCTGGACCAGTTCATGAACGCCGTCCGGCAGATCGACGAGTTCTTCGTGCAGGTGGTCCGGCTACCCCAGTTCTGACGTGGAACTCCCCCGCCCGGACCCGGCGGCGCCGCATCTGGCCGACGTGACCCCGTCGGTGCTCGCGGCGATGGGCGTCACCGGTTTCCCGCCGCGCATTCCGCTTCCCTACGACGTGGCAGGCGCGTGCGTGCTGCTCATCGACGGGCTGGGTGCCGAATTGTTGGACGCTCACGCGCAGGATGCACCCGTGCTGGCCGGCCTGCGCGGCATGACCCTGCAGGTCGGCTTCCCCGCCACCACGGCGGCCGGCCTGGCGGCCGTCGGCACCGGGTGCCGCTCCGGCGAGCACGGCATGGTCGGCATGTCCTTCCGCCTGCCGGACGTCGGCGTCATCAATGCACTGAGATGGCGCCCGCATCCCTGGGGCGACGACCTGCGCGAGACGGCCGTCCCGGAGGTCGTGCAACCGCGAGCGACGATCTTCGAGCGTGCCGTGTCGGCCGGTGTCGCGGTCAGTGTGATCTCCGGTGCCCAGTTCGCGGGTTCAGGCCTGACGCGCGCGGTGCTGCGCGGCGGCGACTACGTGGGGGTGCACGCACTGGGAGACCTCGCGGCCACCATCGGTGCCACCATCGCCGGAGGCGGATTCTGTTACGGCTACCACGCCGACCTCGATCTGGTGGGCCACCTGCACGGTCCCGGCTCGCAGGCCTGGCGGTTGCAACTCCGGCAGGTCGACAGGATGGTGGAGTCCATCGTCGAGGGACTGCCGAGCGGCGGCCTGCTCGCCGTGGTCGCCGACCACGGCATGGTGGCGGTGGACGGCGACGTCATCGACATCGACGCCATCGGCGCGCTCCGCGACGGCACGGAGGCGATCGGCGGCGAGGTTCGCGCCCGTCACATTTACACCAGGCCCGGAGCCGCCTCCGACGTGCTGGCTGTCTGGCGGGAAGTCCTCGGTGAACGCGCATGGACCGTCTCCGGTGAGGAGGCGGTGGCGGCGGGGTGGTTCGGCGAACACGTCGCCGACGAGGTCCGTCCGCGGATCGGCGACGTGGTGGCAGCCGCGAGAGGCTCCACGGGCCTGCTCCGTCGCACCACCGAACCGGTCGAATCTTCGCTGGTAGGCCAGCACGGATCGCTGACCGATGCGGAACAGCGGATACCGCTGCTGCTGGCCCACCGCTGAGCGACTGCACAGCGGGGGCCGGAACGTAGCCCGGCAAACACATTCCGCGGCCGCCTGCTGCGGTCGCCCGGGCCGCGGAAAGTGGCCTCTCTGACGTCGAAAACGGCTGCTGCACAACTGCTTTGACTAAGCTACAGGTACTTGCGGCGGATGCACCCCAACGGGGCATGCGCACAACGCATTTCGTGAGATACCCGCCTCGCAATCGCGTATTGTGCCTGCCGTCACAGATTTTGGCCGTATTAGAGACCCTCTGTTAATGTCCGTCCGCATGTTTGCTCTCGCAACACTCTTGACGCTTGTCAACCAGGTGTCGGGCACTCCCTACGTGTCCGGCGGTGACTCCCCCGCCGGTACGGACTGCTCGGGTCTGGTGTCGTGGGTGACCAACGCAGCGACCGGCAGGCCGGTCTACGGCGACCGATTCCACACCGGCAACATCGAGAGCGCGCTGCTGGCCCGCGGCTTCCAGTACGGAACCCAGCCCGGTGCGCTGGTGGTGGGCTGGAACCGTGGCCACACCGCGGTCACCCTGCCCGACGG
Source organism: Mycolicibacterium austroafricanum (assembly GCF_000612725.1). Lineage (GTDB taxonomy): Bacteria > Actinomycetota > Actinomycetes > Mycobacteriales > Mycobacteriaceae > Mycobacterium > Mycobacterium austroafricanum. Next base: position 398,740 of record NZ_HG964454.1, on the reverse strand, counting down.
CACCCCCGTCTCCTCCGGCGAGGGCGGCGGGGTGAAGATCGGCGGTGGTGGCGCCTACCAGGAGCAGTTCACCAACCACATGTTTCTGCCTGCACCCGCTGAGGCTGTGCCGGCCCCCGATCCTGTGCTCGCGCCGCCGATGAGCCCGTTCCCGCCTCCGCCGGGTGCCGTGCCTCCCCCGCCGCCCCCGCCTCCGGCGGGTCCCGTCGTGCTGATGGGTCAGCAGGCTCCGGTTCCCCCGCCGCCCGGGGCTCCCGTTCCACCGGCGCCTGGGGCTCCCGTTCCACCGGCACCCTGAGCCGGCCCCGATTCGGCGGGCACTACCGTCTGTGCGGTGATCGTGCTGCTGCCGCCCTCAGAGACCAAGCGCCCCGGCGGCGACGGACCGGCCCTCGCGTTGGACGCGATGAGCTTTCCCCTCCTGCGGGACACCCGGGAGGAGCTGGTCGGCGAACTGGCCGAGCTCGCCGCCGATCGGCCCGCCAGCCGTAAGGCCCTCGGCATCTCGGCGTCCCAGGATGCAGAGATCGACCGCAACGCCGCCCTGCGCACCGCGCCCACGCTGCCGGCCATCCATCGGTACACCGGCGTGCTCTACGACGCGTTGGACGTCGAATCCCTGCACGGCACGGCGGCCGGTCGTGCGCGGTCTCGGTTGGCCGTCGTGTCCGCGCTGTTCGGTCTGATCCGGGCCGGCGACCGCATCCCGGCCTACCGGCTGTCCGCCGGGTCAAAACTGCCGGGCCGCCCGACGCTGGCGGCGCGGTGGAAGCCGGCCCTCGAACCGGTACTCGCCGAACTCGCCGAGAACGAGTTGGTCGTCGACCTGCGGTCGGGTTCCTATGCCGCGCTGGGCAAGGTGCCCGACGCGGTGACGGTCGACGTCGTGGCCGAGCATGCCGACGGGCGGCGCACCACCGTCAGCCACTTCAACAAGGCGCACAAGGGGCGGCTGGCCCGCGCGCTGGCCACCACGCGCGCCGAGCCCGCCGACGCCGCAGCCGTGGCGGCGGTGGCCAGACGCGCCGGGATGCGCGTCGAGCGGCGCGGCGACCACCTGACCGTCGTGGTGGCCGCTTGAAAACCCTTGGGGCGCAGGATCAGAGAGAAAGAATGAAGTCGGTGGTGTAGAACTCCGCCGGCGTGTGCGAGAACGGGCTGGGTCGCGTGACCGAGGCCCACACACCGGTGGCGCCGGACGCGATCGGGCCGCGGACCGTCACGGCGCCCGATCCCGCGGCGTCGGTGAACAGCGTCCCTGCCAACACGCCGGGAGCGCCGGCATGACAGCTCTCCGCGGATGAGCGCGGCAGCTGGATCACCCGGACGTCGTACGGCGTGTTCGGAACCCCGGTCGCCATCTGCAGATCGGCCACCAACTCGCCCGCCTCGACTCGGAACTGGCCGACCAGCCTGCCGTAGGCACGGGGGCCGGTGTAGGCGAACTTGCTGAAGTCGCAACGCCGCCACGTCTGGCTGAACGGTGCGGTGACAGTTCCCGCCGACACATCCGGCTGGGCCAGCGCCACTCCGGCGCCACCCGGTGCCACCCCGAGTCCGGATACGGCGACGGCGGCGGCGGCCAGGGCGATTCGTGCGCGCATTCGCAAATCCTCTCACCCCGGGCCCTGCCGTGGACCGGGTCGGTCCATCCGTTGACGTCCGAGGGCCGACGCGGGAAACTTCGCCTCGATGTCGACACTGTGGCTGTACGCGCGCATCCAGGGCATGGCCCTGCTCTTCGGGCTCGTCGGCCCGATCTTCCTGTTCGTCTACTTCGCCGCCCAACCCGACCCCACGTTGCGATGGATGTACTGGTGGGGCCTGCTCATCACCGCCGCCGACATCCTCATCGCGCTGGCCGTCACCGATTCGGTGGTGAGCAGAGACCGCGACATCGCCGACAAGGCCGCCAGACTGCCCCGGTCCAGGAGAGACTGACGCCATGGGATACCCCGGCCACGTGCTGCCCGCCCAGCCGCGACGCTCGGGCGCCGACATCGCGGTCTCGATCGTCGTGCTGGTGCTCACGGTGCTCTTCGGTGCCGTGGCGGCGTTCCTCGGCGTGTTCTCGCTCGCCTTCCTTGACCACTGCCCTCCGGCGACCTGCAGCGTCGATGGCGCCGTCAATGCCGTGTTCACCGCGCTGCTCGCCGCAGCCGGAATCGGGCTGGCCGGCCTGGTGGTGACCGTGATCCAGCTCGTGCGCCGAAAAACCGCGTGGCCCTTCGCGGTCGGCACCTTCGTGCTGTGTGTGTCGGCGGTGTTGCTGGGCGGCGTCGGCTATACCGCGGCGGTCAGCTGATGAGAGACATTCGGGAACTGGCGGATTCGCCACAGGACTACGCCGAGGAACTGCGGCGGCGATGGGGCGGCCTGCTCAGCTACCGCTACATCGGGCGCAGCTACGCGCAGATGGATCTGGGCCCGGAGGACAACACCGTCGCGATCCGCCGTGACATGCGCGCCGGCGCCGGTGGGCTGCTGCTGGCGGTGCTCGGCATCGCCTCACCGGAAGGCGGGCACATGTCCGACCTGGAGGCAGTGCCCAACCCGGTGATCCACTCCTGCCAGGTGGTCGACCCCGGCGTAGGGGTCAGCCGCATCGAGATCGTCTCCGAAGAGCTCAAGCGCGGCAGACAGATGGGATACAGCCGGTCCAAGATCGTCGACGCCGACAATCCCGCTCGGGTGCTCGCGCTGACCGAGGGGCAGGGAATCAGCATCGGCGTGCCGCCCGACGGCCTTCAGCGGATGCCGGCCAACCCGCTCGACATCGTGGACTCCCCGGAGCTGCCGCCGCTGTGGGAGGTGTTCGGCGCGCGGCTGCGCACCGACGGGCGCTGGGCGTTGCCGGAACTGTCGGTCGACGTCGCCTCCCCTGACGCGGCGCTGCACATCGGCCCGCAGTTCGTGGCACTGGAGACCGCGGCCATCCACCGCGCCGCCGCGGTGGCAAGCACGACCCACTTGCACGGCGTCTCCTCCCACGTCATGTTCGTCGCGCGCGGCAAGGTGGGTCCGTTCCGGGTCGAGACCGAGCCGCTGCCCGGCGCCGGTGGCCGCATTGCGGTGCGCGTGACCATGCACGACGAGGGCGCAGGCGACCGTCTCATCACGGTCGGTTCCTACCTGTTCGCCGGAGCCGATCAAGCGGCCGACTGAGGCGTGGGACACTTCGCGCATGGCTGTCGATATCGCTCGCCCCAAGCTCGAAGGCAAAGTCCTCGTCGATACCGACCGTCAGCTCGGATTCGCCGAGTTCGGTGACCCGCAGGGACGCGCGATCTTCTGGCTGCACGGCACGCCCGGCGCCCGCAGGCAGATCCCGGTCGAGGCGCGGGTGTTCGCCGAGCGGAACAGCATCCGGTTGATCGGGGTCGACCGGCCCGGTATCGGCTCGTCCACGCCGCACGAGTACGAGAAGGTGATCGACTTCGCCGACGATCTGCGCACCGTCGCCGACACGCTCGGCATCTCCAAGATGCAGGTCATCGGGCTCTCGGGCGGCGGTCCGTACACGCTGGGCGCCGCGGCGGCAATGCCGGACCGGGTGGTTGCGGTCGGTGTACTCGGTGGTGTGGCTCCCACCCGCGGATCGGACGCCATCGGCGGCGGCATCATGGGCAACATCGGCCTTCCGGTGGCGCCCGTGCTCGAACGTGTCGGCACTCCGCTCAGCCTCGTCGCCACCGGGCTGATCCGGCTGATCAAGCCCGTCGCCGAGCCTGCCCTCTACCTGTATGCCAGCATCTCCCCCGAGGGCGATCGCCGACTGCTGGTGCGCCCGGAGTTCAAGGCGATGTTCCTCGACGACCTGCTCAACGGCAGCCGGCGACAGCTGGCGGCACCGTTTGCCGACGTGGTGGTGTTCGCTCGTGACTGGGGGTTCCGGCTCGACGAAGTCAAGGTCCCGGTGCACTGGTGGCACGGCGACTGCGACCACATCGTGCCGTTCGCCCACGGCAAGCACGTCGCCGCGCTGTTGCCCGACGCCCAGTTCTATCCGCTCCCCGGCGAGAGCCACCTCGGCGGGCTGGGCGAGGCGGAGGCCATCATGCAGTCGATGAGCGACCTCTGGGACGCCTTCGAAAAGACACGCTGAGCCGAGCTCAGCGCTTCAGCCAGCCCCGCACCGTCGACAGATCGTTGCTGTAAGTCTGCATGAGGTCGTCGTGGTACAGCGTGCCGCCGCTGATCGCGGCGTCACCCTGCCAGACGACGTGGATCCGCACCACGCCCTTGTCGAAGTAGTCGCTGCGTTCATCGACGCGGTGATGCCAACCGGTCTGCTCGGCGAGCGCCGAGACCGCCTGCCGCTCGTCGGTGTCAACCATCGGTGAGTTCTCCATGTGTTCTGGGCGTGCGGGGTGTCGAGACTGTCGCGACCACCCTAGCCTCCGCCGGTCAGTGCCCTTCGGAGCAGATGCATCGCCACCGTCGTCGAGCGCTCCCGGATGTCGGACCTGTTGCCCGGCAGCCTGGTGGCCCGGGTGACCGAGGCGCCACCGGCCAGCGCCACCGAGAAGCACACGGTGCCGACGGGCTTGGTCGGGGTGCCGCCGCCTGGCCCGGCGATGCCGGTGATCGCCACCGCGGTGTCGGCCCCGAAGCGCTGCAACGCCCCGGCCGCCATCGCCTCGGCCACCGGTTCGGACACCGCGCCGTGCCGTTCGATGAGCCCCGCGTCGACCCCGAGCAATTCGGTCTTGGCGGCGTTCGAGTAGGCCACCACGCCACCGGCCACATACGCCGATGATCCCGCTCGCTCGGTCAACCGGGCGGCCAGCATGCCCGCGGTGCAGGATTCGGCGGTGGCGATGCTGCGTCCTGCCAGCAGTTCGGCGATCTGGTCGTCGACCAGTGCACCGTCGGTGGAGAAGATCTCGCGGGCATGGCGGTCCCGCAGCAGACCCTCCAGCGCGGCGTAGGTCGCCGTGTCGCGAGGCTCGAAGCGGGTGACGATCTCGAGCTCGCCGCGCCGCAGGCAGGTGGTGATCTCGAGCCGGTCGAAGTCGGCGACGGTCTTCTCGGCATCGCGCAGCGTGTCGGCCAGCCCGGACTCGGGCAGGCCGAACATGCGGATCGTCTGCTGCTGATAGCGGGTGCGCCCGGCGATGGCCGTCTGCACGGCGTCGGTGGCGACGGCGGCGTGCCACATCGGCTGCAGCTCTCGAGGCGGGCCGGGCAGCACCACCACCGTCGGGGATCCGGCAACGACGACCCCAGGCGCGGTGCCCACCGGGTCGAGGACGACGGCTCCCGCCGGAACCAGCGCCTGCTTGCGGTTGGCCGCCAGCACCGCGTCCGCGTCGACTCCGGGGAACCTGGCCATCATGCCCTTGACGATCTCGCCGATCCTGGCTTCCACCGCGGCGTCGAGAACGAGCTCGCGGCCGCAGAAACGCGACACGATCTCCACCGTCATGTCGTCGGCGGTCGGACCGAGACCGCCGCTGGTGATGATGAGGTCGACGCCCTGGCCTGCGAGGAAACGCAGCTGCGCCTCGATGTCGGCCGGCCGGTCGCCGCACAGCGTGATGTGTCCGAGTTCGACGCCGAGTTCCAGAAGCCGGTCGGCGAGCCAGGGACCATTCTGGTCCTGGACGCGTCCGGTGAGGACCTCGGTCCCCGTCACCACGATTCCCGCCCGTGCGCTCACGAGTTACGACCTTACGCAAGCCCTTACACAGGCTCGCGGGTGCTACTTGTGCGGAACGTCGTTGGTCAGGCCGCCGTCCATCACGAATTCGGCGCCTGTCGCGTACCGCGACTCGTCGCTGGCCAGGAACACCACGAAGGTGGCGACCTCTTCGGGCTGACCCGGGCGGCCCAGCGGGATGCGCAGCATGTTGTCCGGGAAGTGCTTGGTCATCGGGGTGCGGATGAAGCCGGGGTGCACCGAGTTGACCCGGATGTTGTGTGACCCGAGCTCGAGGGCCGCGGACTTCGTGAGGCCGCGCACCGCCCACTTGGACGCCACGTACGGGTGCACCATGACCGCACCCCGCAGACCCTCGATGGAGGAGATGTTGATGATCGACCCGCCGCCCGCGGTCTTCATCGCCTCGACGGACGCCTGCATTCCGAGGAACGTGCCGGTGAGGTTGACGTCGATGACCTTCTGCCACTTGGCCATATCGAACTGGCCGATCTGCCCCAGCGCCACCGTGCCCGCATTGTTGACAAGCACGTTGAGCTTGCCGAACGCGTCGACAGCGGTGGCCACGGCGGCCTCCCACTGGTCGGCCTGGGTGACGTCGAGATGCACGTAACGGATCGAGTCGGGTGTCTCGGCGTTGATCTCGTCCGCCAGCGCCTTGCCCTTGTCGTCGAGGATGTCACCGATGACGACCTTGGCGCCTTCGGCGATCAGCGCCCGGGCATCGGCGGCGCCCATTCCCTGCGCGCCGCCACTGATGAGTGCCACTTTTCCGTCCACGCGTCCCATGGGGCGTCAGGCTACCGCACGGGGTAGACACAAATTAGAACCTGTTCCAATATTTGTTCTGAGCCCGCATACTGCTGCGCATGGCTATTCGCGTGGCGCTCATCGGGACCGGCAACTGCGGCAGTCTGGCGTTGCGTCAGCTCATCGAAGATCCGCGGTTCGCGCTGACCGGCGTGTGGGTGTCCTCCCAGGAGAAGGTCGGACGGGACGCCGGCGAACTCGCCCGACTCGATGTGACGACCGGTGTCGCGGCGGTCGACGACATGGCCGCGATCATCGACGCCAAGCCTGACTGCGCGGTGTACTGCGCGATGGGTGACGTGCGGCCCAAAGAGGCGCTGGCCGACGTCCGCGGGCTGCTCGAGGCAGGCATCAACGTCGTCGGGTCCTCCCCCGGGTTTCTGGCCTACCCGTGGGGCGTGATTCCCGATCGCGCCATCGAGCGCGTGGAAAGCGCTGCCCGGCAGGGTAATACGAGCCTGTTCATCACCGGTGTCGACCCGGGTTTCGTCACCGACCTGCTGCCCCTGGCATTGGCGAGCACCTGCCAGAGCGTCAGCCAGGTCCGCACCATGGAGATCGCGGACTACGCCACCTACGACGGGGCGACGGTGATGTTCGACGTGATGGGCTTCGGTAACGAGATCGGGGACCTGCCGTTCCTGTACCAGCCCGGCATGCTCAGTGCGGCGTGGGGCGTGGGTATCCGCCAGCTCGCGGCAGGCCTCGGTGTCGAGGTGGACGAGATCCGCGACTCGGTGGAACAGGAGCCCGCACCCGAGGATTTCGACGTCGCGGTCGGAACCATCAAGAAGGGCACCGTGGCGGCCGTGCGGTTCCTGATCGAAGGCCTGGTCGACGGTGCACCCGCCATCGTCGTCGAGCACATCACCCGGCTGCGCGGCGATCTGCGGCCGGACTGGGCGCAGCCGGCGCAGGAGGGTGGCTCCTACCGGGTCGAGATCACCGGCGAGCCGTCCTACGTGATGGACATCTGCCCGACGAGCAACAACGGCGACCACAACTACGCAGCGATCCTGGCCGCCGCGGGCCGGATCGTCAACGCCATTCCGGACGTCGTAGCCGCCGAGCCGGGGATCCGCAGCACACTGGACCTGCCGTTCGGGACGGGCCGGGGCACCTACCGGGCGCCCTGATCAGAGGCGGTCGACCCCGTGCCACACCAGCTGGACTGTGGTTCCACTCGTTGACGGCTCGATCGTCGCGCCGTCCGACAGCGTCTCCATCAGCGGGATGCCGCGGCCGCGGGTGCGCGGGGCGGGTTCGGTCTGCCGCTGACGCCAGACACCGCGGTCCTCGATGCACACCGTCAGCGTCTGCCCCCGCGGATCGTAGGTGGCCTGAATGTCGATCGTGCCCGGACGGTCGGCCAGCGCATAGGCGAACTCGGCGGCGTTGGCCAGGGCCTCGTTGATCGCGAGAACGACGTCGCTGAAGCGGACCTCGTCGATGACGAAGAACCGTTTCAGCCACTCGCCGAATTCCTGACGCACCCGGGCGACGGCGCCTGCATCCGCGGCGAGGCCGAGGCGTTCGAAACGTTCGGCATTGGCTACCTGCGCCGGAGGCATGGAATCGATCATGGCAGTCGCTGGCTACCCCTCAAAGCACCTTCTCAAGCGCGCTTGCTATGTGTCGCGCGCCGCAAGCGCTTCCTCGAGATTCGGGTACAGCGCGACGATGTCCGCGATGCCGACCAGTTTCAGTGGACGGCTGGTGGCGGGTCCCTCGGCCACCACGCTGATCTTGACATCAGAACCGGCCTTGTCGTGCGCGGCGACCAAGACCCCCATGCCTGCCGAGGCGAGGAACTCGACATCGGTGAAATCGATAACCACCGCCGCGGGCTGCTGGCTCAAAGCGGTGTCGATCGCCGATTCCAGCTGGGGTGAGGTGAGCATGTCGACGACACCGGACACCGCGACGACGGCCGTTCGTTCGACCCATCGCTCGGTGACGACACATGTCGAAGAGGATGCCGCACCCCCAACGTTCGTGCCTTCGGCTGCTTGCTCGTCCAAGGTTCACCTTCCGTGTAAGGCCGCTCATCGCATACTGCGAGGGCACCGATCAGTGCGACTCGCGCAGGCTGCATCCTGAACCCGGCAAGACCAAACTACCGTGGCCGTCTGCTGCGACCAGGCCACAGATTAAACCAGTAGTGCCGGTGACGCCCGTAGCATGGCTTGTCAGCCCCGTGCCTGCCCGCTGATATGAGGAGCGGAATTGTGACCGCGGACGCCGCGACCCCGGTCGATCCGGTCGCCGACATCGACGCCAGCCCGCCAGGGCCGCAGATCGGCGCGTTCTTCGACCTCGACGGCACGCTCGTCGACGGATTCACCGCCACCGCTCACGCGGGCGACCGCATCCGCCGCCGCCAGGCCCGCATCGGTGAGATCACCGGCGTCATCGAGGCCGCCATGCGCTACCGGATGGGCCGGGTGAACTTCGCCAAGCTGCTGGAGCGCGCCGCCGGGTATCTGCGGGATGAATCGCTGACCGACCTCGAGGAGATCGGGGAACGGCTGTTCCGGGAACGGGTCAGATCACGTCTCTTCCCCGTGATGCACGACATCGTGCTGGCGCACCAGCGGCGCGGGCACACGGTCGTGATGAGCTCCTCGGCGCTGACCATCCATGCCGAACCGGTGGCCAGGTATCTGGAGATCGACCACGTCCTGTGCAACCACTTCGAAGTCGGAGATGACAGGCGGCTCACCGGCCGGATCGCCAGGCCGGTGATCTGGGGTAGGCGCAAGGCCGCGGCGGTGCAGGAGTTCTGCGCAGGCAACGACGTCGACCTGGGGCGCAGCTACTTCTACGCCGACGGAAACGAGGACATCGCGCTGATGACGTTGGTGGGGCGCCCGCGTCCGGTGAACCCGCGCCGCGAGTTGGCGGCGGCGGCGGCCGAGCAGGGCTGGCCGGTGCTTCGAGTGAGTGGATCCGGTAGAGGCGGATCCGGCGGCCTGCGTGGTGTACTAAAGTAGAACACGTTTCAGTTTTTGATCTTTTGTTGCCATGGCCATACCAGGAGCGGACTATGCATACTCCCCTGTGCGACGAGTTGGGCATCGAGTTCCCTATCTTCGCTTTCACCCACTGCCGCGACGTGGTCGTCGCCGTCAGCAAGGCGGGTGGTTTCGGCGTGCTCGGCGCGGTCGGGTTCACGCCTGAACAGCTCGAGATCGAGCTGAACTGGATCGACGAGAACATCGGCGACCACCCCTACGGCGTGGACATCGTGATCCCGAACAAGTACGAGGGCATGGACTCGAACATGTCGGCCGACGAACTCAAGTCGACGCTCAACGCGCTCGTTCCGCAGGAGCACCTGGACTTCGCGAAGAAGATCCTCGCCGACCACGGCGTGCCCACCGACGACAGCGACGACAACGCGCTGCAGCTGCTCGGCTGGACCGAGGCCACCGCCACCCCGCAGGTCGAGGTCGCGTTGCGGCACCCGAAGATGACTCTGATCGCCAACGCGCTCGGCACCCCGCCCAAGGACATGATCGAGCACATCCACGCCGAGGGGCGCAAGGTCGCCGCGCTGTGTGGCTCGCCGTCACAGGCGCGCAAGCACGCCGACGCCGGGGTGGACATCATCATCGCCCAGGGCGGTGAGGCCGGTGGACACAGCGGTGAGGTCGGTTCCATCGTGCTCTGGCCGCAGGTCGTCAAGGAGGTGGCGCCGGTGCCGGTGCTGGCCGCCGGTGGCATCGGCAGCGGTCAACAGATCGCCGCGGCGCTCGCGCTCGGCGCGCAGGGCGCGTGGACGGGCTCCCAGTGGGTGATGGTCGAGGAATCGGAGAACACCCCGGTCCAGCACGCCGCTTACGCGAAGGCCACCAGCCGCGACACCGTGCGCAGCCGGTCGTTCACCGGAAAGCCGGCACGCATGCTGCGCAACGACTGGACCGAGGCCTGGGAGAACCCGGAGAACCCCAAGCCGCTCGGAATGCCGCTGCAGTACATGGTTTCCGGGATGGCCGTGGCTGCGACGCACAAGTACCCCAACGAGACCGTCGACGTCGCGTTCAACCCGATCGGCCAGGTCGTCGGACAGTTCACCAAGGTGGAGAAGACCGCGACCGTCATCGAGCGCTGGGTGCAGGAGTACCTGGAGGCGACCAACACGCTCAACGAGCTCAACGAGGCCGCCAGCGTATAGCGGTGATTTCGGTGTCGTTGGTCAACCTGAGATTGACCAACGACACCGAAATCACTAGGTGCGCACGTAATCGGCGAGGTGCTTGGCGGTGAGGGTGGTCGCCGAATCGACCAGTTGCCGCGGTGTGCCCTCGAAGACGATGCGACCGCCGTCGTGGCCCGCGCCGGGACCCAGGTCGATGATCCAGTCGGCGTGGGCCATCACGGCCTGGTGATGCTCGATGACGATCACCGACCTGCCGGAGTCCACCAGGCGGTCCAGCAACCCCAGCAGCTGATCGACGTCGGCCAGGTGCAGCCCGGTGGTGGGCTCATCGAGGATGTAGACACTGCCCTCGTCGGCTCCCCTGTCGCTCAGCCGGGAGGCCAGCTTGAGCCGCTGGCGTTCCCCGCCGGACAGCGTGGTCAGCGGCTGACCAAGGGTGAGATAGCCCAGCCCGACATCGGCCATCCGGTCCAGGATCTTCTGCGCCGCAGCCACTTTCGCATCGCCTTCGGAGAAGAACGCCGCGGCTTCGGCGACCGGCATCGCGAGCACCTCGGCGATGTCGCGCCCGCCGAGCGTGTACCCCAGCACCTCGGCCTGGAACCGTCGGCCCTCGCACTCCTCACACAACGACTCCACTGTCGCCATCACGCCGAGGTCGGTGAAGACCACGCCGACACCGTTGCACGTCGGGCATGCGCCCTCGGAATTGGAACTGAACAGCGCAGGCTTGACGCCGTTGGCCTTGGCGAAGGCTTTGCGGATCGGCTCCAGCGCACCGGTGTACGTCGCCGGGTTGCTGCGCCGTGAGCCGCGGATCGGGCTCTGGTCGACCGACACCACCCCGTCCCGGCCCGCGACCGAACCGTCGATCAACGAACTCTTGCCCGAGCCGGCCACACCGGTGACCACCACAAGCACCCCGAGCGGGATGTCGACGTCGACGTTCTGCAGATTGTGGGTGTTAGCGCCGCGAATCTTCAACGCGCCGTGGGCTTTCCGGAACGCCTGCTTGAGCGAGGCCCGGTCGCCCAGGTGCCTGCCGGTCAGTGTATCGCTGCGGCGCAGCCCGTCGACGGTTCCCTCGAAGACGACGTCACCCCCTGCCGTGCCGGCGCCGGGGCCGAGATCCACGACATGGTCGGCGATCGCGATCGTCTCGGGTTTGTGCTCGACCACCAGCACGGTGTTGCCCTTGTCCCGCAGTTGCACCAGCAACGTGTTCATCCGGTCGATGTCGTGCGGGTGCAGCCCGATCGTGGGTTCGTCGAAGACGTAGGTGACGTCGGTCAACGCCGAGCCGAGGTGCCGGATCATCTTGACGCGCTGCGCTTCTCCCCCGGACAGCGTGCCCGCGGGCCGGTCCAGGGACAGGTAGCCCAGCCCGATCTCGACGAACGAGTCCAGCGTGTGACGCAGCGCGGTGAGCAGCGGCGCCACTCCCTCGATTCCTGTGGTCTCGCTGACCCCGTCGATCCACTGCGCCAGATCGGTGATCTGCATGGCGCTCACGTCGGCGATGCTGACACCGTTGATCTTCGACGATCGCGCGGTCTCCGACAACCGGGTGCCGTCGCAGTCCGGGCAGGTGGTGAACGTGACCGCCCGCTCGACGAACGCACGGATGTGCGGCTGCATCGCCTCGACGTCCTTGGCCAGGAACGACTTCTTGATCTGCGGAATCAGGCCCAGGTAGGTCAGATTGACGCCGTCGATCTTGAGCTTGGTGGCTTCCTTGTGCAGAAGCGCGTCGAGTTCCTTGGCGGTGAAGTCGCGGATGGGTTTGTCCGGGTCGAAGAATCCGCAACCGTTGAAGATCCGGCCGTACCAGCCCTCCATCGAGAAGCCGGGGATCGTCAGTGCGCCGTCGTTGAGCGACTTGGTGTCGTCGTAGAGCGCGGACAGGTCGATGTCGTTGATCGCGCCGCGGCCCTCGCAGCGTGGGCACATGCCGCCGACGATCGCGAAATCCCGGCGCTCCTTGACGGTCTTGCCGCCCCTGTCGAACGTCACCGCGCCGGCGCCGCTCATCGAGGCGACGTTGAACGAGAACGCTTGCGGTGAGCCGATGTGCGGTTTCCCGAGCCGGCTGAACAGGATCCGCAGCATCGCCCCGGTGTCGGTGGCGGTTCCGACCGTGGAGCGCGGATCGGCGCCGAGACGCTGTTGGTCGACGATGATCGCGGTGGTCAGTCCTTCGAGGACGTCGACGTCGGGCCGTGCCGGCGACGGCATGAACCCCTGGACGAACGCGCTGTAGGTCTCGTTGATCAACCGTTGCGATTCGGCGGCGATCGTGTCGAACACCAGCGAGCTCTTGCCCGACCCCGAAACGCCGGTGAACACCGTCAGCCTGCGCTTGGGTAGCTCCAGGCTGACGTTCTTGAGGTTGTTCTCCCGTGCGCCGGTGACGCGGATCAGGTCATGGCTGTCGGCGGCGTGGGGCATGCTCAGGGCAGCTCCTGGATGCGGACGGTGCTCCCTGCGGGGTCGCGGAACGCGCAGTCGCGTGCACCCCACGGCTGGTCGGTCGGCTCCTGCATGACCTCCGCTCCGCTGGCCTGCACCCGTTCGAAGACTGCGTCGAGATCGGTAGTGGCGAGCATGATGCTGGCGTAGGTGCCCTTGGCCATCATCTCGGCGATGACGCGGCGCTCCTCGTCGGTGACGCCGGGGTCGGCGGCCGGCGGGGTCAGCACGATGTTCGTGTCGGGCCGCCCGACGGGGCCGAGCGTGATCCACCGCATGTCCTGGTGCCCCACGTCCTTGCGAACCTCGAAACCGAGGGCGTCCCGGTAGAACGCCAGCGACGCCTCCGGGTCGGTGTGCGGAAGGAAGCTGGCGTTGATCATGATGTCCATGTCGGTCACGCTAACGGCAGCGCGGCGACCGATGCTTCTCGATTCCTGATCGGTCTGGTGACCTGTTTGGCCACGCACGACGGGATCCCCGGCGCCACCTCGGCGGCATCCCTGCGGTACACGCTGGGTGGGACGCCGACCAGTTCGGTGAACCGGGTGCTGAAGGTGCCCAGCGAGGCGCAGCCGACTTCGAAGCAGACTTCGGTGACGCTCATGTCGCCGCGTCGAAGCAGCGCCATGGCGCGTTCGATGCGCCGGGTCATCAGGTAGGTGTACGGGGACTCGCCGTAGGCGGACTTGAACTGGCGGGACAGGTGCCCGGCCGACATGTTGACGCCGCGGGCAAGGGCTTCGACGTTGAGCGGCTGCGCGAACTCGCGGTCGATCCGGTCCTTGACACGGCGCAACAGCGCGAGGTCGCGCAGGCGTTGCGCGGAGACTGATTCGCCGGGCACGCCGCGGATTCTACGGTTCCGTTCCCCTGCGCGGCGCGGATATGTAGGGTTGTATACATAGTCGGCGCTGAAGGGGGTCACACCGTGACAAGTCCTCGTGAGCGGATGGTCATCTCCGCGGCACTGCTGATCCGGGAGCGCGGCGCCCACCCGACGGCCATCGCCGACGTGCTCGCACACAGCGGCGCCCCGCGCGGGTCCGCGTACCACTACTTTCCCGGCGGCCGGACGCAGTTGCTCTGCGAAGCGGTCGATTTTGCCGGCGAGTTCATCGCCGATCGGCTGGCGCAGGCGTCCACCACCCTCGAGGCGCTGGACGGTCTGTTCGACGGATACCGCAAGCAACTGCGCGACAGCGACTTTCGCGCCGGCTGCCCGGTGGTGGCGGTGACCGTGGAGGCGGGCGATCCGGACAAGCCCGAGCAGTCGGCCGCCGTCATCGAGCGCGCTGCCGCCGCCTTCGCCCGCTGGCACGACCTGCTCGCGCAGCGGCTGATCGCCGACGGACTCGCCCGGCCGGCCGCCACGTCTTTGGCGATGCTGGTGTTGACGTCCTTCGAGGGCGCGATCGTCGTCGCCCGCGCATCCCGGAACCCTGCGGCGCTGGATCTCGTCCAGGAACAGCTTCGTGAACTGATCCGCAGCCAGACCTCCCCCGCCGCGAGAAAGCGAGCCCCCCGATGACCGAGCAGACCGGCCAGTGGCAGCCCACCGCCTGCATCCTCTGCGAATGTAACTGCGGCATCGTGGTGCAGGTGGAAGGTCGCGCCCTCGCGCGCATCCGGGGCGACAAGTTGCACCCGGCCTCACGCGGATACACCTGCAACAAGGCGCTGCGGTTGGACCACTATCAGAACAACCGCAACCGCCTGACCTCGCCGATGCGGCGCAAGCCCGACGGCAGCTACGAGGAAATCGACTGGGACACCGCAATATCGGAGATCGCCGCAGGCTTTCGCGGCATCGCCGACACGCACGGCGGCGACAAGATCCTCTACTACGGTGGCGGCGGTCAGGGTAACCACCTGGGCGGGGCCTACAGCGGCGCCTTCCTCAAGGCACTGGGCTCGCACTACCGCTCCAACGCCCTGGCCCAGGAGAAGACCGGCGAGTACTGGATCGACGCCCACTTCTACGGCGGTCACACCCGGGGAGAGTTCGAGCACGCCGAGGTGTCGGTCTTCGTCGGCAAGAACCCGTGGATGTCGCAGAGCTTCCCGCGGGCCCGCGTGGTGCTCAACGAGATCGCCAAGGACCCGGCCCGGTCGATGATCGTGATCGACCCCGTCCTCACCGATACCGCAAAGATGGCCGACTATCACCTGCGGGTGCGGCCCGGCACCGACGCCTGGTGTCTGGCCGCTCTGGCTGGTGTGCTGGTACAGGAGAAGCTGTGCGATGAAACGTTTCTCGCTGACCACGTCACCGGCGTGCAGGCCGTGCGTACGGTGCTGGCCGAGGTGCCCGTCGCCGACTACGCCCAGCGGTGCGGCGTCGACGAGGAGCTTTTGCGGGCAGCCGCGCGCCGGATCGGTGCCGCCGGCAGTGTCGCGGTGTTCGAGGATCTCGGCGTCCAGCAGTCGCCGAACAGCACGCTGTGCTCGTATCTGAACAAGATGCTGTGGATCCTGACCGGCAACTTCGCCAAACGCGGTGCCCAGCACCTGCATTCGTCGTTCGCGCCGCTGTTCCGGCCCGGCGGGGTGGGGCGCACCCCGGTCACGGGCGCCCCGATCATCGGCGGGCTGATGCCCAGCAGCGTGATCCCCGAGGAGATCCACACCGATCACCCCGACCGTTTCCGCGCCATGATCGTCGAAAGCAGCAATCCGGCGCATTCACTGGCGGACTCAGCTGCCGTCCGGCGCGCCTTCGCCGACCTCGAGCTGCTGGTGGTGATCGACGTGGCGATGACCGAGACTGCGCGGCTGGCGCACTACGTGCTCCCCGCCGCCACCCAGTTCGAGAAGGCCGAGGCGACGTTCTTCAACCTCGAGTTCCCGCACAACACCTTCCACCTGCGCCACCGCCTGATGGAGCCGCTGCCCGGCACGCTGCCCGAGCCGGAGATCTGGGCCCGCCTGATGCGAGAGCTCGACGTGGTCGACGGTGCGGAGCTCGCGCCGCTGCGCCGAGCCGCAGCGCAGGGGCTACCTGAGTTCACCGAGGCGTTCCTCGCGGCGGTCGGGGCCAACCCCGGACTCGGCAAGGTGCTGCCGTTCGTGTTGTACGAGACGTTGGGCCCGACCCTGCCCGAGGGGCTCTCCGGCGCCGCAGCGTTGTGGGGACTGGCGCAGAAGACCGCGATGACGTATCCGGACGCGGTGCGGCGGGCCGGACATGCGGACGGCAACGCGCTGTTTTCCGCGATCCTCGACGGCAGGTCGGGTGTGACGTTCACCGTGCACGATTACGAGGACGATTTCACGCTGATCACGCACCCGGACCGCAAGATCGCGCTGGACATACCGGAGATGCTCGCCGAAGTCGCGGCGCTGTCCGCCGCACCGGCTGCCCGCACCACGGCCGACTTCCCGATCGTGTTGTCCGCAGGCGAACGCCGCGCCTACACCGCCAACGACATCATGCGCGACCCGGCGTGGCGCAAGCGCGACAGCGACGGCGCGCTGCGGGTCAGCGTCGAGGATGCCGCCGCGCTCGGCCTCAGCGACGGCGGCAGGGCCCGCATCACCACCGCGGCGGGCAGCGCCGAGGCCACCGTGGAGATCAGCGCATCGATGCTGCCGGGGCACGCCTCACTGCCCAACGGGTACGGCGTCGATTTCGCCGACGGCGCGGGCGGGGCCGCGGTGCCCGGGGTCGCGCCGAACGCGCTGACGTCGAGCGCATGGCGCGACGCGTACGCCGGAACGCCGTGGCACAAACACGTGCCCGCCCGGATCGAGAAGGTGTCAGCCGACGACGGGCTCCGGGCAGTCGGCTAGGGAACGACGGGAGGCGCCACGGGCGCCGGTGCGGGCGGTGCCACGGGTTGCGGACCCGCAGGCATTCCCGCCGACGGCGAGGAGCTCAGCGGACGCTGCGTCAGCAGCAGCAGCGCGTTGCTCCCGCTGACCTCCTGGGTCTGCATCGCATGCCAGAGGTCGCGCAGATATCCCAGACGCGACTGCTGGGTGGGGGTGGTGCTGGTGCCCGGCGGCAGGTTCTCCGGGCTGGCCAGGTGCGGCACCCCCTCGGCCACCGGCTCGACAGGTCCGGCGGCGAGCGACTGCACGGATGCGGGACCGGCGATGGGCGCGGCCAGCGGCGCCGGAACCGGTGAGGCCATCGGCGCCGCAACAGGCGCGGGCAGCGGCGCGGAGTCGGGCACCGCCGGGCCGGGCACAGGCAGTGGCGCCGGAGCGGGCGCGGCCGGGTCGGCCGATGCCGACGGCGCGGCGGCGATGAGCGTCGCGAACGCGGCTGCACCGGCGACGGACGCGATCCTTGCGCGGAAACCGAACTTCACGTTGCACCCTCCCGGTTCCTTTGTGGTCACAGGATGAATCAGCATTCTCGCCGATTTCGTTACAGCGGCTGCAGAGATTCGGCGTACTTCGCCCAACTTCTCACCCGGAAACCGTCATGTGGTGTAGCAATGCGATACGGCCGTTCGACGTTTAGGAGCCAACGTATGGCGACTCCCACGCTCCCCCCTGGATTCGACTTCACCGATCCCGATCTGAACCTCGAGCGTCTGCCGGTCGAGGAGCTCGCCGAACTGCGCCGCTGTGCGCCGATCTGGTGGAACGAACAGACCTCCGGCGGCGCGGGCCCGTTCGGCGACGGCGGCTACTGGGTGGTGACCAAGCACAGAGACGTCAAGGAGATCTCCAAACACAGCGAAGTGTTCTCCAGTCAGCAGAAGACCGCGCTGCCGCGCTATCCGGAGGGTTCCACCACCGAGCAGGTCGAGACGGGAAGTCTGGTGCTGCTCAACATGGACGCACCGCGGCACACCCACCTGCGCAAGATAATCTCGCGAGGATTCACCCCCCGTGCGGTCGAGCGGTTGCGCGAGGACCTCGCCCAACGCGCTCACAACATTGCGAAGTCGGCGGCTGCCGCAGGCGCGGGCGACTTCGTCGAACAGGTGTCGTGCGAACTGCCGCTGCAGGCCATCGCCGGCCTGCTCGGGGTGCCGCTGGAGGACCGCAAGAAGCTCTTCGACTGGTCCAACCAGATGGTCAGCGACGACGATCCCGAGTTCGCCCACTACGACAATCGCAATGCGGCAACCGAACTCATCATGTACGCGATGCAGCTGGCAGCCCTTCGGGCCGAACAGCCCGGCGAGGACATCGTCACCAAGCTGATCGAGGCCGACGTTGACGGCCACAAGCTCACCGACGACGAGTTCGGCTTCTTCATGGTGCTGCTGGCGGTCGCAGGCAACGAAACCACCCGCAACTCCATCACCCACGGCATGATCGCGTTCACCGAGCACCCTGACCAGTGGGAGCTGTTCAAGCGTGAGCGCCCGGCCACCGCGGTCGACGAGATCGTGCGGTGGGCCACGCCGGTCACGTCGTTTCAGCGCACCGCGCTACGGGATTACGAACTCTCCGGCGTGCAGATCAAGAAGGGCCAGCGGGTGGTCATGTCGTACCGGTCGGCGAACTTCGACGAGGAGGTGTTCGACGACCCGTTCACGTTCGACATCATGCGTGACCCCAACCCCCACGTTGGGTTCGGCGGCACCGGTGCGCACTACTGCATCGGCGCCAACCTGGCCAGAATGACCATCGACCTGATGTTCAACGCCATCGCCGACCACCTGCCCGATCTGAGCTCCGCGGGCACCCCTGACCGCCTTCGCTCCGGGTGGCTCAACGGCATCAAGCATTGGCAGGTCGACTACACCGGGCCGTCGGGCTGTCCGGTCGCCCACTAGACCCCGGCGACGACGAGGTCGCACTCGCGGCTGCTCACGGCGTGGCAGAGCAGTGTCATCCGCAGCTACTCATCGCGTGAGACGCGGATATTCCAGGATCGAACGCCAATAGTCCTCCGGGATCTCGGTATTCGACCGCAGCACGACGGCGAGTCCGGTGGCCATCGCGACACCGAGCAGGCCGAGCCACAAGCCGGCGAGAGCGATGAACACCCACAGTGCCGCGGTGAGCGCGGGCCACGGGGATACCAGCGCCAGCACCGGCGCGAAGAAGAATCCGGCGCCGATGTACCACGACGACCCTGCGCGGTCGCAGATCAGGACCACCCGCAACCATCTCGGGATCGGAACGTCAACGCTCGGTTCTCGGGGGCACATGTCGTCGCCTTTCTCGGGTGGCTCACTCCACGGTGCGCCG
The DNA here is from genome assembly GCF_000612725.1 of Mycolicibacterium austroafricanum. GTDB lineage: Bacteria > Actinomycetota > Actinomycetes > Mycobacteriales > Mycobacteriaceae > Mycobacterium > Mycobacterium austroafricanum. Next base: position 379,478 of record NZ_HG964454.1, on the reverse strand, counting down.
CGTGAGGTAAGCGATGCAATTACCTCAGAGGTAATGGCCCCGCATGGGCGCGCGAGTCAGACTGGGACGGTGACGAGTGTGCAACGACCACCGATGACATTCGGGGCCATGATGCGCGACTGGCGCCGACGCCGGAGGCTCAGTCAACTCGACCTGGCCCTGGCCGCCGGCGTGTCGGCACGGCACGTCAGTTTCATCGAGACCGGACGGTCGGCACCCAGCAGGGCGATGGTGCTGCGGCTGGCGACGGTGCTCGATGTGCCGCAACGCGAACAGAATCGGCTGTTCGTCGCGGCCGGCCTGGCACCGGTGTACGGCGAACGGTCCCTGCAGGCGCCGGACATGGCCGCGGTGCGCGCCGGTGTGCAGATGGTACTGGCGGCCTACGACCCGTATCCGTGTGTGGTGGTCGATCGGGGCTGGTGGATCCTGCAGGCCAACCCGGGTGCCTCGATACTGCTCGACGGGGTTGCGCCGCACCTTCTCGGCCGGCCCAACGCCCTGCGTATCGCGCTGCATCCGGACGGGCTGGCCCCCCGCATCCGCAACCTCGCACAGTGGCGAACCCACCTGGTGGAGCGGCTGCGGCGCGAAGTCGACACGGCCGGGTCGGCCGAACTGGCCGACCTGTTGGCCGAAATAGATTCCTACCCTGGAGGTTTCGACGACTCCCCCGACCTGGGCAGTGTCGCCGTGCCGCTGGAGCTGGTGACCGAGGATGGGCGTCTGCTCCGATTCCTCAGCATGGTCACGACGTTCGGCACCGCACTGGACCTGACCGCGGCCGAGCTCAGCATCGAAGCCTTCCTGCCCGCCGACGACGAGACCGCCGCGTCACTACGTTGAGGCTGCGCCGGAACTTCGGTGCCACGACGTCCGGGGGTGTGAGAGGATCGCGCACCGTCCCCTCTCAGGCGTCCAAGCGGGCGAACCTATTTCCCCGATACTCCTCGGCGCAGGACTGTCTGCGGACTTTGCCGCTGGTGGTGATCGGAATCGAGCCCGGGGCTACCAGAACCAGATCGGCGATTGCCAGGCCGTGCGACTTCGAGATCGCCGAGGTGACCTCACGCTTGACCACGGTGTAGTGATTCGCCACCTCTTCATCGGAGTCGCCCCGCTTCTTGAACTCGATGACGGCGACCAACTGCTCCACGCCGTCGCGCGGCACGGCGATCGCTGCGACGCGGCCTCCGGTGATCTCCGAAATCGTCGCCTCGATGTCGTCGGGGGCGTGGTTTCGCCCGTACACGATCAAGAGATCCTTGATGCGACCGACGATGAAGAGTCGTCCATCGGAGAAGAAGCCCAGATCGCCGGTCCTGAGCCAAGGACCTTCCGGGGTACCGGCCGACCGGGTCCGGGGCGGTCTGCTCCTGGGCGGACATTGCGCGACGCACCTTCTCCCTGGCAGGCCACGACCCGGACCGGGTGAGCGGCGTGTCCACCGCCGCGTACTTCGGCACCGCGACAGCCCCGGTCGCGCCGCGCCCGCGCAACAGTGTCCTCGACCTGACGAAGATCGAGTCCGCCGGATTCCGGCCCGTCGACGCAGACGAGACGCTCGTGAATTACATCCGCCGGGAAACCGCTGAAACTGACCCGGCTCTGCCGGAGCGGGAGCTTCAGATGCTGGACCCTGCCTGACTCTCGAAACGGTGCCGAGCCGGAGCGCAAGAGTTCGCCTCTGGGCGTGCAGAAGTCTTGGCCCGCACCGGCATCCGCGGGAAGGTCAGGGCCATGACAGCAACCGCAGACGCTCCGGTGCAGGCCCGCGCCACGATCTCACGGCTGGCCGTGCCCGAGCTCGACGAACTGAGATCCCCCGGCGTGCGGGGCTTCTTCAACCGACAGCTCCGCGACGAGGGGTTGACCTCGAACTGGTTCCGGGCACTCTCCCTCAACGAAGGCGACCTCGAACGCCTCAACGCCTACCTGCTGCCGCTGCTGGGCACCGACGGCCGCGGCGGGCTCAGCGCCCGCGAGCGCGAGGTGATCGCCACCGTTGTCTCGGGCGAGAACCGGTGCGCGTACTGCCACACCAACCACGCCAACAAGCTGGGCAAGGTGGCAGGTGACTGGTCGTTCGGCCAGCGCGTCGCCATCGACCACCAGGTCGCCGAACTGACCGAACGCGAACGTGCCCTGGCCGACCTCGCGGTGGCGGTCAACAGCGACCCCCAGTCGATCCGCGACAGCGACATCGTGCGGCTGCGGGATCTGGGCCTCGACGACCACGAGATCCTCGAAGGTATCTCGATCGCCGCGTTCATCGGCGCCACCAACCGCATCGGAATCGCGCTGTCTGTGCCGCCCAATCCGGAATACACCGGCATTCCGGCCGGACGGGGACACACCACCGCATAGAGTCTGGCGCCATGAAGACTCGTGTGCCCCGGCACTTCGTGGCGGCCCTCATCGGCGGCGGCGCCGTACTCGGCGTGGCCGGCTGTTCGACACCAGAAGCCGCACTCGGCGGCACCACCGCGACCGTCGCGATCGACGGCAGTGACACCGGCGGCGCGCACGCCGTGCGGTGCCGCCAGAACGGCTGGTCCTGGTACATCGACACCCCGGAGAAGGAGAACGGTTTCACCGCGGTGCTGTCGACCGGTGGCGACGTCACCGCCGAATCCGTCGACTTCCGCGGCGTCGGCGGGTTCACCGGGTCGTTCTGGGCCGACAACATCGGCGACGCCGAGGTGACCGGCCGCGACGGGAGCTACACGATCACGGGTAAAGCCGACGGCACCTTCGCCGGCAAGCCCAGCGAAGCCGTCACCGCCGAATTCCGGATCCAGGCCAACTGCTGAGCGGCAGGCCGTCAGGCCTGCACAATGATCGGGTCGCCGACGCCCACCGTGTCGAAATACCACGCCGCGTTGTCGGGGCTGAGGTTGATGCAGCCGTGGCTGACGTTGGCGTAGCCCTGGGATCCGACCGACCACGGCGCGGAATGCACGTACACGCCGCCCCACGTCACGCGCACGCCGTACTCCCCCTTGATGAGATAGCCCTCCGGGTCGTCGAGCGGGATGCCGATGGTGCGGGAGTCGAAGGTGACGTAGCGCTGCTTCTCCAGCGCGGTGAACTGCCCGGTCGGGGTCGGGTACCTCGGCTTGCCCATCGATGCCGGCATCTGCCGGGCGACCACTCCGTCGATGCTCACCGTGAACGTGTGCTCGCCGATGTCGGCGACGCTGACGACCGACGCTCCGGTCTCGAAGCCGGTCGCGAAGGCGCCCACCGACACGCCGATCGCCGTGTGCGCGGGCAGCGGCTGCGCGGGCGTCCACTCCACAACGCGATCGTCGAGCCAGGTGAAGGACCCGGCCGCTGGGGCGGATGCACCTGCCGGGACGACGTTGACGGCGCGTTCCGCAGCCGCCCTGTCGGGCACCTGTCCGGCGAAGGTGACAGTAACTGGATGTGCGACGCCGACGGTCTCGCCGGGCGCGGGTGAGACGCTCGCGACGGCCGCGCCGACGGCGGACCCGGCGGAGCCGACGGGCACCGGGCCCGCCAGCGAAACCCCGGTGACCACAGCAGCGCAGCCGAGAACGGCCGCGATCCGGCGGGTGCCCCCGCGTGCGGATCGGGTTTGCTGCAGGCGAGCTCTCAGCACGTTGCCATCCTAATTCGTGGTGCGGTTGTGCCCATGTTGAGCTATCGGGGTCGCGGCGCGGAACGTTTCACGAAATGTCCGCCCGAACCGCTGTTGCGCCCCGGTGGACCGCCAACAAGGTGTATCCGAAGGCCAGCACACATGCCGACAGTGCGCCGACGTTGACCGCGACGGTGGCCGCGCCGACACTGCCCGGGTCGAGGAAGTAGTAGGGCGCACGCCGACCCGCATGGTTGAGCACCAGCAGGGCCAGCGCGAGGTATGCCGCCGGGTAGGCCAGCCAGGCCACCGGTTGCCACCACGCCACCGGGCACACCCCGCGGCCGACCAGCAGCCAGTCGCTCAGCGCCAGCACCGGGACCACGACGTGCAGCAGCAGGTTCGCCGGCGTGTAGCCCATGCTGTGCTCGGTGAGGAACAGATTCCAGATCACCCCGGCCATCACCACGTACAACACCGCCGCACCGCGCAGACCGACCCTGGCGTCGGCCCTCGGCGAGATCAGGGTCCACAGATAGAACGCCGCGGCCAGCAGATTGGCCTGGTAGGTGAAGGTGATCAGCCGCCATCCCACGCCGCGGCCGGAGGTCAGCTCCACCAGGAGCAGCGCCGCGACGACACAGGCGATGACCGCCGAGCGCAGCACGATGCGCAGGTACGTCGGTTGCACCGGGGCGACGGGTTGGCTCACCCCAGCCAGGATATGCGGGCGGCTACGGCAGCGGCGGAGCCGGCGCAGGCGGAGGCGGCACCGCTGCCTGCTGCGGATCGTCGGGACCGACGTTCGACAGCCGGTCCCTGATCCTCTGCAGAATGCCCGGACGCTCCTGTGGAACAGGCGGCACCACCTCGGGCGCCGGGATCACCGGCGGCGCGGCGGGCAGGCCTGCGTCGGGCGATGCGGCCTCGACGACCGGCGCCTGCTCGGGAAGCGGTGCGGGCACCGACTGTGCCTCGTCGACGACGGGCGGCGGGGCTTCGGGCTCGGGTGCCACGAGCGCCGCCACCGGCTCCGGCGCCGGCTCCACCGCGGCGACGGGCGGCGGGGGCACCTGCGACCTCGGCGGTGCGGCTGCGGGCGGCGCAGCGGCGGATTCCGCCGCAGGCCTGGGCTGCGGTGCCGGTTGTCCGGGTGTCAGCGCCAGCGCGACGGCGACCGACACCGAAGCCACGAAGGTCACCACGCCTGCGGCGAGCAGCACCGCAGGCGCGGACCGGGCGAAACGTGTTGTGGCCGGGCGTGTCTGGCGCTCGGAGGCGGGACCGGGCCAGACATCGAAATCGCCGTTGCTGGCGCATGCCAGCGCCGCGCCCCGGGCCAGCGCCAACTGCGCGGCATCCGGCGAGAACACCGGAACCGCCAGTGCGTCCTCCAGGATCGGCGAGAGTCCGTCGAGGTCTTCGGCGGAGCCGACCAGCACCAGCGCTTCGGGCGCCCAATCGGCCCGGGCGAACACCGAGCTGAGCCAGCCGATCAGGTCCTCTTCGGTCACGACCGAATGGTTGACCGCCGTCTGCACCGCGCCTTCGTCGGTGGCGACGAGAGCGATCAGCTGTTCGGGTTCGATGACGCAGACCGCGGTGGTCCGGTAACCCATCAGCTTGGCTATGCGCCGCGCAAGCGCATCGGTGGCCTCCGACAGCCGGACCGGGACTATGTTGTCGAAACCCGCCTCACTGAGCGACTTCAGAAGCAACGAGGCCTCCGTGTCCGCGTCGTCGCTCCAGGTCACGCCGATGGCGTGCACCCGGCGGCCCAGGTCTGCCGCGACGGCCTCGCTGCGGCGCACCGCAGCGGTGGCCTGCTCCGACGTGCACAGCGCGCCCGCCGCGCCGTCCCCGCCGACCTCGAATCCGTCACCGTCCAATGTGACGCCGTCGACGTCCTGCCCCTCCACCAGGACGAGACCGACGGCAGACGGTGTCACCGACAAGCCGAGAACCGCGTCCACGCAACACTCCTTCGCAAATCCCGGGTGGACCCTACCCTCTGCCCGGCCGTTGCACATCTGACGAATGAGAGGCGGCCCTCAGTCGGCCAGGATCTGCCGAAGCATCTGCGGCTCCACATTGCCGCCGGACAGGATCAGCACCGTGTCACCGGGCGGTGTCACTCCCTGCCGGTAGGCGGCCAGCGCCACCGCGCCGCTCGGTTCGGCGACCAGGTGGGCGCGGTGGACCAGTTCGCGGACCGCCGAGCGGATTTCGGCTTCGGACACCGTGATCATCCCGTCGAGCACCTGTTGAAGGTGGGCGAACGTCAGCTCCGACGGCTGCGACCGCAGACCGTCGGCGATCGTGCGGTTGCGGTCCCCGACGGGCCAGTCGACGCGGTGGCCGAGCCGCAGTCCTTCGGCGGTGTCGGCGGCGAGTTCGGGTTCCACACCGAAGATCTTCGCGGCCGGGCACAGCGCGCGGATCGCGGTGCCGATGCCCGACGCCAGGCCTCCGCCGCTGACCGGGATGAGCACGTTACGCACCGACGGCAGATCCTCGGCGATCTCCAGACCGGCCGTGCCCTGACCGGCGATCACGTCAGGATGGTCGAAAGGGGGGATCATCACCCCGCCCGTGTCGTGGGCGGTCTGCTCGGCGACCGCCTCCCGCTGCCCCGCCGCGCACAGCACCACGCGCGCGCCGAGACCACGGGTCGCCGCCACCTTGACCTCGGGCGTTTCCTCGGGCATCACGATGTGGGCGCGCAGGCCGAACGCCGCCGCGGCGTAGGCCACGGCCTGGGCGTGGTTGCCGCTGGAATACGCGACGACATCGGTGACGGCGTCCCGACCGTCGCTGTTCTCCCTTACCGCCCCGATCGCGTTGAACGCACCGCGCACCTTGAACGCGCCGATGGGTTGCAGGTTCTCCGGTTTGATCCACAAGGGCCGCTCCCGGTCGCCCCAGCGCGCGGCCAGGAGCGGAGTGCGCACCACATTCGGTCGGATCCGCTCAGCCGCCGCCCGCACATCGTCGATCGTCACGAGTTTCACGGGTCCGAGTCTGGCGCACCTGTGTCTAGGGTGTTGCGGGTGACCGAGTTCTCGCTGGTGATCGTCCCCCGTTATGCCGAGATCGACCAGCAGGGCGTGGTGTTCAACGGCCACTACCTGACATGGTTCGACGAGGCCTGCACCGGCCTGCTCGAGTCGCTGGGGGTCTCATATCCGCAGTTGATGGCGGGAGGCCACGACTTCCAGGTGGTGCACTCCGAAATCGACTTCACGGCCTCGGTGCGATGGCGTGACGAGGTGCGGGTGAGCGCACAGTGCGCGCGGATCGGTTCGACGAGTTTCACCATCGGGTTCACCGTGTTCGCCCGGACCGGCGGAGACGACGAGCGTGTGGCGGTACGCGGGCACAACGTCTACGTCGTGGTGTCGACCACGGATTGGGCCAAGCGCCCGATCCCCGACGATCTGCGGCGTGCGTTGACCGGACCGCAGCAGCGCTGACCGGTACGGTCGTGCCCATGGGCCACGATCACCGACCTCACCGTGAGCTCGCACCGGGTATGGCCGAGCAGCTGGACCTTCCCTACGCCGGGGTGGTGTCCTTCGGCCACCGGCCCTTTCTCACCGAGTCCGAACAGCTCGACTCGTGGAAGCCGGACGTTGCCGTCGTCGGCGCGCCGTTCGACGTCGGGACCACCAACCGTCCCGGCGCCCGTTTCGGTCCGCGGGCGATCCGCGCGACGGCCTATGAACCCGGGACGTACCACATGGATCTGGGTCTGGAGATCTTCGACTGGCTCGAGGTCGTCGACTTCGGCGACGCCTACTGCCCGCACGGCCAGACGGAGGTGTCACACCGCAACATCCGGGAGCGGGTGCACGCGGTGGCCGACCGAGGGATCGTCCCGGTCATCCTCGGCGGCGACCATTCGATCACCTGGCCCGCCGCCACGGCCGTTGCCGACGTGCACGGCTACGGCAACGTCGGCATCGTGCACTTCGACGCCCACGCCGACACCGCCGACGAGATCGAAGGCAACCTCGCCAGCCACGGCACGCCGATGCGCCGGCTGATCGAATCGGGCGCCGTGCCCGGTTCGCATTTCGTCCAGGTCGGGCTGCGCGGTTACTGGCCGCCCCAGGATACTTTCGAGTGGATGCTCGAACAGAAGATGACCTGGCACACCATGCAGGAGATCTGGGAGCGCGGCTTCAAGGCGGTGATGGCCGACGCGGTCGCCGAGGCGCTGGCCAAGGCCGACAAGCTGTACGTCTCGGTCGACATCGACGTGCTGGACCCGGCCCACGCACCGGGCACCGGGACCCCGGAGCCCGGCGGCATTACCAGCGCAGACCTGTTGCGCATGGTGCGGCAACTCTGTCACGAGCACGACGTCGTCGGGGTGGACGTGGTCGAGGTGGCGCCCGCCTACGACCACGCCGAGCTCACGATCAACGCCGCGCACCGGGTGGTGTTCGAGGCGCTCGCCGGGATGGCGGCCAGGCGCCGCGACGCAGCCGACGGCGAGGTGGGACAGCCGGCCCGGTCCTACCGGGACCGGGGCGTCACTTCTCCAGAGTGAACTGGCAGATGTCGGTGTAGCCGTCGCGGAACAGATCCGCGCATCCGGTCAGGTACTTCATGTACCGGTCGTAGTCCTCCCGGGACTGGATCGCGACAGCGTCGTCCTCGCGTTTGCGCAACGCGTCGGCCCAGATATCCAGTGTCTTGGCGTAGTGCTCGCGCAGCCGCTGCTCGCGGGTGAGCCGGAAACCGGCCTTGGTCGCGTGCTCGGCGACGGTGGTGGGCTTGGGCAGGTCACCACCGGGGAAGATCTCGTCCATGATGAACTTCGAGAACCGCACGATGCTCATGGTCAGCTTCAAGCCACGATCGGCGAATTCCTCGTCGGTGGGCTTGATGATGGTGTGCAGCATCATCACGCCGCCGTCGGGAAGCACCTGGTAGGCCTTCTTGAAGAACTCGTCGTAGCGATCGCGGCCGAAGTGCTCGAAAGCGCCGATCGACACGATGCGGTCGACGGGCTCGTCGAACTGCTCCCAGCCGGCCAGCAGGACCCGCTTGCTGCGCCCGCTGCCATGCGCGTCCAGCCGCTTCTGCACGTGCGCCTGCTGGTTGCGGCTCAGGGTCAGGCCGATGACGTTGACGTCGTATTTGTCGAGGGCGCGCAGCAAAGTGGCGCCCCACCCACACCCGATGTCGAGGAGCGTCATGCCGGGCTGGAGTCCGAGCTTGCCCAGCGACAGGTCGATCTTGGCGATCTGCGCCTCCTCGAGCGTCATGTCGTCGCGCTCGAAGTACGCACAGCTGTAGGTCTGTGTCGGGTCAAGGAAGAGCCGGTAGAAGTCGTCGGACAGGTCGTAATGCGACTGGACGTCTTCGAAGTGAGGCTGCAGATCCGCTGAGCCGCTCGTGGTTTCTGGCAAAGTACTAGCCTTTGAGATTCTGGAAGCTGGTCGGTTGGCAGGGCCCCACCGGGCTTGAGGGCCTATCCCGTTTTCGCGGAGTTTACGCAGCGTACCCGAGAGCCACTTGGACCAGTGAATCACCAGGGCATACGACGCAGCAACGGTCAAACAGTGACCAATCCGGGACGGCCTCCGGTGGCCTGGTCGCGAGGTGAGTGTGCTGGGTGGTCAGCGGGTACCCGGCAGACCCGCCGGCAACCGCGCCTATCGTGGGAGTGCCGCTCGCACGTCACCGACCATCGGAGGACAGCTGATGACGACCCCAGACCCCGGCCAGCTCGGCGATGCCGCCGAAGCCGACGTGGCTGAACAACTCACGCCGATCGACGACGTCGTCGACGAGGACACCTGGAACGACACGCAGCGCGTCGGTGAGGAGCGCGACTGGCAGGCCAGCGAAGCCGACCTGATCGAGCAGTCGCTGGCCGTGCCGGACGACGATGCGGAGTTCGATCGCTGACCGCTGCGGAGGCCGCGGCCGGTCGTGGCGGATGAGAACGGGCGCCGCGATTCGGCACATACGCTGGGTGCGATGATCACCCGCGCTCTGCCGATCGTGTTCGCCATGGTGCTGGCACTCACCGCGTGCGGGGAGTCCGTGGACACCACGCAGACCACCGGCTCCCGGAACCCGGCTGTCACCGCGCCGGCCACGACGATGGCAGCCGAGGTGACCGACCGTCTCGATGATGCGGTCGAGCGGGTGATGACCGAGGCCGGCATTCCCGGTGCCATCGTCGGGATCTGGGGCCCGGGCGGCGACTATGTGCGCGCGTTCGGCGTGGCCGACACGAAGACCCGGGCACCGATGAAGACCGACTTCTACAGCCGGATCGGAAGTCTGACAAAGACTTTCACCGTCACCGCGGTGCTGCTGCTGGCCGATCAGGGCCGACTCGGCCTCGACGACCCGATCGCCGGATACGTCGACGGCGTGCCCGGCGGCGACGCCATCACCTTGCGCCAGCTCGCGCGCATGCAGAGCGGGCTGCCCGACTACACGGCGAACCCGGAGTTCGTGCCGACGGTTATCGCCGATCCGGGGCGGGCCTTCGCGCCGACGGAAATGCTCGAGTTCGCCTTCTCGCAGCCCCCGATGTTCGCCCCCGGCGACGGATACCACTACAGCAACACCAACACCGTTCTGCTCGGTCTGGTGGTGGAGAAGGTCAGCGGACAGTCACTCGGTGATTACATCCGCCGTCACATCAGCGCGCCGCTCGGAATGGCGGAGACGAGCTTCCCCACCGACGCCACCTTCCCCGGGCCCCATGCCACCGGCTACACCGTCCAGCCCCCCGACGACCGGGAGATGACCGCCACCGACTGGAACCTGTCCTGGTCGTGGGCCGCCGGCAACATGGTCTCCACGCTGCACGACCTGCGCATCTGGGCCCCGGCCCTGGTGACCGGGACGTTGCTCTCCCGGCAGATGCAGCAGCAGCGGCTGCAGATGGTCGAAAGCTCGGGGCAGCCCGCACCGGAGGAGTACGGACTCGGCATGTTCAACGTCGCCGGCTGGATCGGCCACAACGGCAGCGTGCCCGGCTACCAGACCGTCTCGGTGTACCTGCCGGAGCGGCAGACCGCGCTGGTCATCCTGACCAACACCGACATCGCGTTCCGGGGCGCCGAGCCGGGGACCCTGCTGGCCAGGGCGGTCACCACCGAGTTGACCCCCGACCACGTGTACACGCTCAGCTGAGCGCCGGAGCCCCGGAGATGGGTTGCCGGGGGTCACGGGCGGGTATCTCGCCTCGGTGACTGATTCGAGTGACGCCACGGTCGAGGCTGTCGGCAAGGTGACGGAGGCGCTGGAGTTCGTGGAACGGGCCAGGGGGCACCTTTACTCGTTTCACCAGTTGATGGGGCATGCCGACCTGCTGCTCGGCGACGCATGCGATGCGCTGCGCGAGGCGGGCTCGGCCGCGGTGGCCGAGCGGCTCGAGACGGACGTCGTCGGGCGCAACGTGTTGTTCGGACGGTGGACGTTCCAGGTGGTCGAGGAGTTCGACGACTCGTACTGGTCGGTCTTGCGCGAGCATGAGCGTCGTGTCCGCGACGAGCTGTCGGGCGGCGCGCGCCACGTCCACGAAGCCCGAATGAAGGAGCACCGGCGCACGCACGGCAGATCCGGCCATGAAGCGCGGCCCTGACGCTACCCTTGGGCTGTATGAGCCTGGGCATGGGCATAGAGAAGTCCGCCGTCACCCGAACGAACGGGGTGGCACCGCCCGAGGTGCCGCTGGCCGACATCGACCTCGGCTCATGGGACTTCTGGGGTCTTGACGACGACTATCGCGACGGCGCGTTCGCCACGCTGCGCCGCGAGGCGCCCATCTCCTTCCACGAGGCCTACGTCATCGACCCGGACAACGAGGTCGCCGGTCACTGGGCGCTGACCCGGCACGACGACGTGTTCTATGCGAGCAGGCATCCCGAGATCTTCAGCTCCGCTCTCGGTATCACGGTGGGCGACCAAACCCCGGAATTGGCCGAGTATTTCGGGTCCATGATCGCGATGGACGACCCGCGGCACACCCGGCTGCGCAACATCGTCCGGAGCGCGTTCACGCCGCGGGTGCTGGCCCTCATCGAGGATTCGGTGCGGCAGCGCGCGCGCAGCCTGGTCCAGCAGATGGTCGCCGCCCATCCCGACGGGAACGGCGAGCTGGTGGCCGAGCTGGCCGGTCCCCTGCCGCTGCAGATCATCTGCGACATGATGGGCATCCCCGAAGAGGACCACCAGAAGATCTTCCACTGGACCAACGTGATCCTGGGTTTCGGCGATCCCGACATCGCCACCGATTTCGACGAATTCGTCTCTGTGGCAATGGGGATCGGGGCCTACGCCACCCAGCTTGCCGATGACCGCCGGGACCATCCCGGCGATGATCTGACCACCAGCCTGGTGGCCGCCGAACTCGACGGCGAACGCCTGACCTCCGCCGAGGTGGCGTCCTTTTTCATCCTGCTCGTCGTCGCAGGCAACGAGACCACCCGTAACGCGATCAGTCACGGCGTGCTCGCGCTCAGCCGTTATCCCGAGCAGCGTCAGCGGTGGTGGTCCGATTACCAGGGTATGGCACCGACGGCGGTCGAGGAGATCGTTCGGTGGGCCTCCCCCGTTGCCTACATGCGGCGCACCGCGACCCGGGACGTTGAGATGAGCGGTGTGAGAATCGCTGCCGGAGATAAGGTTTCGCTGTGGTACGGCTCCGCCAATCGTGACGAGTCGAAGTTCGAGAACCCGTGGCTGTTCGACGTCGGCCGGCATCCGAACCCCCATGTGGGGTTCGGCGGCGGTGGCGCGCACTTCTGCCTCGGCGCGAATCTCGCCCGCCGGGAGATCACCGTGGCGTTCGAGGAGTTGCACCGGTTGGTGCCCGGCATCCGCGCCGTGGAGGAACCGGACCGGCTGCACTCGGCGTTCATCCACGGCATCAAGCGTCTGCCGGTGTCCTGGTCCGCTTAGTGTGAGCGGGTCCTGACGTCCGGGCGCATCGTCTCGGCGGTACCGTCCCGGCGCGGGTTTTCGGGGTCCCTGACGGGGTTCTTGGGGTCGGGTGCCACTGCGCCGCCCTTGTCGTCGTCGGTGCGGCGCGGGTCCAGGGTGTCGGCGTGTTCAAGGCGCGAATCCAGATGCTGCTGCGAGCTGTTCAGCGCGTCGCGACGGCTGGACGCGGTCTCGGCGAGCCGTGCTGCTTCGGCGGCCTTGGCTTCGGCTTCGGCCTGCGCGGCGCGGGCTTTCGCCTCCGTCTCCTCCACGATGGAAGCCTGCCGCTGCACGCGCCGGCTGTCGTGGTGAACCTCTTCGCGGATGCGGTCGGCTTCCTGGGCGCGGCGTTGGTTGCGCGCCCTGCGCGCCAGAAACACGATCACGCCGATGACGATGATCGCGACGACAGCGGCGATGACGATCCAGACGACGTTGTTGGTATCCATGCCGACTCCTTCGAATGCGGGGGCAGCCGCGGTTGACGACCCCGTTGATTCGACGGATGCCCGGGCGGCGAGTGGGCTAAACCGGGGCGCTCAGAGCGTGGCGCTGAAGGGACCGTTCTCCTGGCAGTACGGCTGCGGCGGGTTGCCCTTGGACGCGCATCCGCGGCCGGTCGAGGTGTAGTTGGCGCCCGGGCGGTAGGGCTGGAAGAACACCTGCGCCGGGTTGATGCCGTTGCCGTGTGCGCACTGGCCGGGTCCGCTGGCGCCCTGCATCTGGATGCAGGCGGTGGTGCGATAGGCGACCGCGCCGTCGCAGGCCCTGGTGGTGACAGTGGCGGTGACCACGTTGGTTCCGGAGACGTTCACCACGCTGGGCGCGGTGAGCTCGAAGGTGCACGCCGCCGGAGCCGGTTCCGTCGGAGCCGGCTGGGCACCGGCCGACCCGGCTCCGACGGCCACCGTGGGCGCGAGGAGTGACGCGGTGGCGGCCAGCACGGCGAACGTCCGAAGCATCCCTGGATGGTAAGTCACCGGGCGCCGAGCGCGCCGAGCATTCCCGCCGCTGATCTCGGCCAGGTGAACTGCTCGGCACGCTGCCGTGCGCTGTGTCGGCGTTGGTGCTCGGGGCGGGTCAGGACGGTACTGACGGCGTGGGCGATGGCGTGTGGATCGTTGTCGGCGGTGGCGCCGCTGTCGTCGGTCAGTATTTCGGCCAGCGCCGAGGTCCGTGACACCACCGCCGGGGTGCCGCACGCCAGCGCTTCCAGCGCGGCCAGCCCGAACGTCTCGTGCGGGCCGGGCGCCAGCGCGACGTCGGCACTGGCCAGGATGTCGGCGACGGTGTCCCGGCAGCCGATGTACCCGGTGAACTCGACGGGCAGTCGCACCGCCTGCCTCTGCAACCGGGCCCGCAGCGGGCCTTCGCCGACCACCACCAGTCTGGCGTCGATACCCGAATCGCGCAGCGCGGCAACGGCTTCGATGCTACGGTGCGGCTGCTTCTCGACCGAGAGCCGTCCGCAGTGCACCAGCAACGACTGCTCGGGCGCTGCCCATCGGCGCCGGACCTCCGCCGAGCGGCGGCGGGGGTGGAACTGTTCGAGGTCGACGCCCAGCGGCACCGTTGCCACATTCGTCGCCCCGATCCGGTCGAACTCCTCGCGGGCGAACGCCGTGGTGCACACGACCGCGTCGTAGTTGGCCGCGGTCCGCCGGTTGGCGACGTCGGCCACCGCTCGTGCGATCGGCACCGGAAGTATCTGCCCGACAAGCCGATCCAGTCGTTCGTGGGAGATCATCACCGTCGACACACCGTGCCTGCGCCCCCACGGCCCCAGCGACCGCAGGGTCAGCCGGTCCGACACTTCCAGCGCGTCGGGGCGCAGTTCGGCGAGTAGCGCGATGACCGGACCCGGGTGCACCGCGCGGTATCCGCCGGTGTACGGGATCAGCCTGGCGGGCAGGCAGATGCGGACGACGCCCGACGGCAGCGTCACCCTTTCGGGGTGCGGCCCCGGCACGATGAGGAACACGGTGTGTCCGGCCGCGCAGTACTCGGCGCCGAGGCGGTCGACCGCGGTGCGCAGTCCGCCGGAGCGGGGGCCGTAGAAGTTCGCCACCTGGACCACCCGCATGGCTGCATCAGAACCTGTGCGCGTGTGCGAAGCGCAACGGCAGATCGGCGGCACGCCGAACAGGAGGTGTCCTGTCGGTGCCCGCTACCCGACGTGGGCGGCCAGCCAGTCCAGCGTGCGCGACCAGGCGTCGGCGGCCGCAGCCGGGTCGTAGCGGTCGCCGGTGTCGTTGAAGAAGGCGTGGTTGGCGCCCGGCTCGGTGACGAGCTCGTGGACCAGACCGGCCTTCTGCAGCGCGGCTGCGGCGACCGGTTCAGTGGCGTTGACCCGCTGGTCCAGTTCGCCATAGAAGCCAAGGACCGCAACATCTTTCGATGCCGCGAAGTCAGGGTTGTCGGGGGTGGGACCGTAGAACGGGAAAGCGGCCGCGAGCTCGGGTGATCCGACTGCCAGCAATCGCCACACCAGGCCGCCACCCATACAGAACCCGATCGCGGCCACCTTCTTCCCCGGGGTGCGGCGCGCCACCTCGGCGATACCCGATTTCAGGTCGGCCACCATGTCTTCGGGAGTGCGCTGCCCCAGCGCGGCCGTGGCCTCGGCCGGATCGGCGAACGTTGCGGTGCCGCCCTGTCCGGACAGCAGGTCGATCGCGAGGCTGGAATAGCCGGCGCCGGCGAGTCGGCCCGCCACCGAGCGCACCCAGTCGTTGAGGCCCTTGTTCTCGTGGATCACCAGGATGCCGCCGCGGGCGTCGCCCGAGGTGCCCTCATTCCCCGTCGCTTCGCTCGCCCCGGCCGGAGCCCACGCGCCCTGCAACTCCCCCGCCGGCCCGGCCCAGGTGACGGGCGTGGTGGGAAGCGCCCTGTCCATGCCGGGCGGCGGCGCGGCACGATCCGCCGTCGACGACGCGGGCGACCCCGGCGCCTCCGGCGACGTGCCTGCGGTCTCGGGCTGCCTGTTCTGCCCGCACGCGGCTATCAGTGCCGTCGCGGCTGCGCCGCCGACCCCGAGCAGCGCCAGCCGGCGCATCGCCTCGCGCCGCGTCAACAGCCCGTCCACATGGTCGGTGGCGATCTCTTCGGCGATGTAGCGCTGCAAAGGCGTCACAAGGTCCGATTATGCGCTTCGCCGCAGCTCGCGGAGGCAAGTAGACAGACCCGACAATCTGTTCACTGATTTCGTTGACACCCGCGTGCGGGCGCTGTTCGATGAGCCTGTGACTTTCGACACGATCATCCGCAACGGCCGTTGGTTCGACGGCACCGGCGCGCCGTCCGCGGTGCGCAACCTCGGCATCCGCGACGGACACGTCGTGTCCATCAGCGAGGACGAGCTGGACGCGACCGGATGCCCGCAGGTGATCGACGCCGTGGGCAAGTGGGTCCTGCCGGGCATGCTCGACATCCACACGCACTACGACATCGAGGTGCTGGGTGGTCCGTCGCTGGCCGAGTCACTGCGTCACGGCGTGACCACGGTGCTCCTCGGATCGTGCTCGCTGTCGACCGTCTACGTCGACGGCGTCGATGCCGGCGACATCTTCGGCCGTGTCGAGGCCATCCCCCGCGAGCACGTCATCGCGGCCGTCGACAGACACAAGACCTGGACCACCGGCGAGGAGTACATCGCGGCGCTGGAATCACGCCCGCTCGGACCCAACGTGGCGGCATTCATCGGGCACTCGGACATGCGGACCGCCACCATGGGGCTGGACCGGGCAACCCGCAAGGACGAACGGCCCACCGGCAGCGAGCAGGCGCAGATGGAGCGGATGCTGACCGAGGCACTGCGCGCCGGATTCGTCGGAATGTCCTCTCAGCAACTGCTTTTCGACAAATTGGACGGCGAGGTGTGCCGCTCCCGGACGTTGCCGTCGACGTACGCGAAGCCCCGGGAGCTGCGCAGGCTGAAATCCCTGCTGCGCCGCTCCGGGCGGGTTCTGCAGTCCGGGCCCGACATCACGAACCCGCTGAACGTGGCCTCGCAGGTGTTCCAGTCGCTCGGCCTTGTCCGCCATCCTCTCAAGACCAGCCTGCTCTCGGCGGCCGACGTCAAGTCCAACCCGGTGGCGGTCAAGCTGCTGGGCCCGCTCGCGCGGCTGGCGAACCGCCTCGGCGGCAACTTCCGCTGGCAGCACCTTCCCGTGCCGTTCGAGGTGTACGCCGACGGCATCGACCTGGTCATCTTCGAGGAGTTCGGCTCGGGTGCGGCCGCGCTGCACCTGGCCGACGAGGTCGACCGCAACGCGCTGTTGCGCGACGAGTCCTACCGGCGCCGGTTCCGTAAGGACTACGACGCGAGGTTCGGGATGCGGGTCTGGCACCGGGACTTCTTCGACGCCCAGATCGTCGCCTGCCCCGATGTGTCGGTGATCGGCAAGTCGTTCGGCGAGGTCGGCCGCGAGCGCGGCGGACTGCATCCGGTGGACGCGTTCCTCGACCTCGTCCTCGAACACGGCAAGGGGCTGCGGTGGCGCACCACGATCTCCAACCACCGCCCCGAGGTGCTCAGGAAGCTGGCCGCCGACCCCGGGATCCAGATGGGCTTCTCCGACGCCGGTGCTCACCTGCGCAACATGGCGTTCTACAACATGGGCCTGCGGCTGCTGCGCCATGTCCAGGACGCGGCGCGGTCCGGGCGGCCGTTCATGACCGTCGAACAGGCCGTGCACCGGTTGACCGGTGAGCTGGCCGACTGGTACCGCATCGACGCCGGACATCTGCGCCTCGGCGACCGCGCCGATCTGGTGATCGTCGACCCGGAACGGCTCGATGACACACTGGACCGCTACGCCGAGGAACCGGTGGAGCAGTACGGCGGGCTGTCCCGGATGGTGAACCGAAACGACGACACCGTCGCCGCCGTGTTCGTCGGCGGCCGGGCGGTGTTCCTGGACGGGAGACCCACCCCGCTGGTCGGCGCGGAACGGACCGGACGCTTCCTGCGGGCCGCCCACAAGGCGCCCGCACTCCTCGCACAGAACGGAGCGCTCGCCCATGCCGGTTGATCAGGTCGCGAACACCGGTCAGGCCGAGGAGACCGTGCAGGCAATGTGGGAGGCGCTGTCGGCGCGCGACTGGACCGCGCTCAAGACATTCCTGTCTGCCGACTGCATCTACCTGGATGTGCCGGTCGGTCCGGCCGCGGCCGCCCGCGGGCCCGAGGACATCGTCAAACGGCTCAAGATCGGCCTTGAGCCACTGGCCGCCTACCGGAACTTCCCGGGCCTGATGGTCAGCAACGGCGCCGACGTGATGTATGAGCACAGCGAGCAATGGCACTGGACCACAGGCGAATCCGCGTTGCTGAAGTTCGTCACCGTGCATCGTGTCGAGGGCGGCGAGATCACGCTGTGGAAGGACTACTGGGACATGGGGGCGTTGGCCGACCATGCCCCGCCGACCTGGCTGGCAGACTTCGCCGGCGCGGACATGTCGTGGGTCTTCGACGCGACCGGACTGGTGTGAGGAGCTACGGATGCTGGATCTGAAGATCACCGGCGGCACCGTCGTCGACGGGACGGGAGCCGACCGGTTCCGCGCGGACATCGGCGTCAAGGACGGACGCATCGTCGAGGTTCGCCGCCGCGACGGTGACGACCCGGGCCTGCAGACCGAGGCCGCACACCAGATCGACGCGACCGGCCGGATCGTCGCGCCGGGATTCGTCGACGTGCACACGCACTACGACGGCCAGGTCAGCTGGGACGAGACACTGGAACCGTCGAGCCTGCACGGCGTCACCACGGTTGTCAGCGGCAACTGCGGTGTCGGCTTCGCGCCGGTGCGGCCCGGCCGCGAGCAGTGGCTCATCGAATTGATGGAGGGCGTCGAGGACATCCCCGGATCCGCGCTGGCCGAGGGCATCACCTGGCAGTGGGAGAGCTTCCCCGAGTACCTCGATGCCATCGAGAAGCGCAGCCTGGCAATCGATTACGGCACCCAGATCGCGCACGGGGCGGTCCGCGGTTACGCGATGGGCGAGCGTGGCGCAAACAACGAGGAGGCCACCGCCGACGACATCGCCGCGATGGCACGCATCGTGCGGGAAGCGATCGAGGCAGGTGCGCTGGGCTTTTCGACCTCGCGCACCGAGGCGCACCGCGCGATCGACGGCCAGGCGGTGCCGGGGACCTATGCGGCCGAGGCCGAACTTTTCGGGCTCGGTCGCGCGATGGCCGCCGGTGGTCAGGCGGTCTTCGAGGTGGCTCCACAGGGTACCGCAGGCGAGAGCCCGGCAGATGCCTGCATGCGTGAGATGGAGTGGATGGCAAAGCTTTCCGACGACATCAGCCGACCGGTGTCATTCACGCTGATCCAGGCCTCGCACGCACCGGACCTGTGGCGCCAGCAGCTCGACCGGGCCGAAAAGGCGCATGAGAACGGCATCGAGCTCTACGCACAGTTCGCGGCCCGCCCGTTCGGCATGTTGCTGGGCTTCCCCGGCTATCACGCCTTCACCCATCGGCCGACGTTCCGCGCAGTGTCGGCCGGATCGACCCGCGACGAACTCGCGGCCCGGTTGGCCGATCCCGCGGTCAAGGCGGCGATCCTCGCCGAGGAGGATCTGCCCCCGACGCCCGGTGCCCTGCTCGACGGGTTGTTCGCGCTGGCGCAGTACAGCACCGATCGCATCTACGCCATCGGCGATCCTCCGGACTACGAACCGACCCCGGACAAGACGGTGGCCGCCATCGCGGCGGCCCGCGGGCAGAACCCGCTGGAGACGATGTACGACCTCATGCTGGAAGCCGATGCCGGCGCCATGCTGATGTTGCCGTTCTTCAACTACGCCGAGGGCGATCACAGTGCGATCTACGAGATGATGCAGAGTCCCGCGGCTGTGTCCGGGCTGTCGGACGGCGGCGCGCACTGCGGGCTGATCTGCGACGCCTCCTACCCCACCTTCCTGCTGACGCACTGGGCCCGGGACCGTCACCGCGGCCCGAAATTCTCGCTCGAGTATGTGGTCCGCAAGCAGACCCTGGACACCGCAACGCTTTTCGGTCTGTCCGACCGCGGGGTGATCGCGGCCGGCAAGAAGGCTGATATCAACGTCATCGACATGGACGCACTGCGGCTCGATGTGCCGCGGATGGTCTACGACCTTCCCGCCGGCGGTCGCCGCCTACTCCAGGGCGCCTCAGGGTACGACGCGACCGTGGTCAACGGGGTGGTGACCCGGCGCCACGGCGTCGACACCGGTGCCAGGCCGGGCCGGCTGCTTCGCGGCGTCCGCTGACTCTCGCCGAAATCGCAGTCCACGCGCGTCAGATCGCGGAATCGACTGCATGGAATGCGATTTCGGCGGAATCGTCAGCTGGCGAGTAGGCCGTCGATCTGGTTGATCGCCGACGACGCGCCCTCGATCACACCCATGTCGAGCACCTTCTGGAGGGCCTCGGCGGACTCGTAGGTGCTGACGAAGGTCGACCGGGTGCCGCCGGCCCGCCCGGTGAACGTGAAGACATTCTTCGACACGGGCAGATCCGGGTTCGGGTTGAAGTCCAGGTCGGCGAAGCCGTCGTCGAAAGCGAAGCTGTTCGGTTCGTCGACCGCGGTCACCTGCCAGTAGCCGGCGAACTTGTCGCCGTCCGGACCGGTCATGAAATAGGTCACGCGACCTCCCGGCCGCAGGTCGTGGTCGACCACCGTCGCCGGGCATTCCGGTGGGCCCCAGATCTTCTCCAGCTGGCGGGGGTCGGCGTAGACCTGCCAGACCCGTTCCACCGGCGCGGCGAAGTCGGCGATGATGGTCAGCGTCCTATTCTCAAGGTCCTGCTGGACATCGGTCACGGGCATGTTCACTCCTCCTGGTCGTGGTTCTCTGTTCTCGGATCGGTGGCAATGAGCTCGTCGATGCGCGACACGCGGCCACGCCAGATCTGCTCCAGTTCGGTGAGCATGGACGCCACCGACCGCACTGCCTCCACGTCGCCGCTGGCCAACTGCTCGCGGCCACTGCGCCGCTTGGTGATCAGACCGGCCTTGTCCAGTACGGCGACGTGTTTCTGCACCGCGGCGAAGCTCATGTCGTACTTGGCCGCGAGCGCGGAGACCGAGTGCTCGCCGGCAAGCACCCGGCGCATGATGTCGCGCCGGGTCCGGTCGGCGAGCGCGTGGAACAGCGCGTCAGCCCTGTCCTCGTCGTGCTCGATCACCACACCAACATACAACCAAATGGTTGTATGTTGTCAAGGGCTGGTTGTGGTTTTTTCTGGGCCGCGGAGGTCACGGCGATCGCGGCGACGGATTGCCGTCAACACACCGACCCCGCGAGCAACACGAATGCACCTGGTGCGGGAGCGTTCTCGCACTTCCGCTCTAGAAGGTGGTTTCCTGTGACTCCCGTGACTGCCTCGGCGTGCTCACGCAGGGCGGTTACTCACACGCTCCAGGCGAGCCGGAACTTCTCGGAGAGCGCGTCGGGACTCAGCTGCCCGTAGTTGTGTTCCTCGTAGCGCCGCACCGCGACCACCGCGTCGACCACCGGGTCGCCGAGGATTCCGCGCATCGCGGCCGAGCCGTCGAGCGCGTCGAGAACCGCGGACTGGTCGTTGCTGAGCACCGACACGCCCGCTTCCGCGCGGGCCGCGTCAGTCAGACTCGACGGGTCGACGGCCACCTCGCCGGGCAGGGCGAGCCCGCGATCGATGCCGTCGAGGGCAAGACCCAGGATCGTCGCCGTGGCGAGATAGGTGTTCGCGGACGGGTCGATCACCTTGACTTCGACATTGGCGCCGTACGGATTGGCGTCGCCGCCGGTCAGAAACCGCACCGCGGCTTCCCGGTTCTCGGTCCCCCAGCAGGCGTACGCCCCCGACCAGTGGCCGGGCTGCATCCGCGATCCGGAGAGTATCGATCCACTCAGAACGCCCTGCGCCGCCGGCAGCCCGGTGAGCACCCCGGCCACTGCCGAGGCGCCTTCTGCCGTCATGCCCGCGGGTCCGTCGCCGCCGGAGAACAGTGGGACCTCGTCACGGGTCAGCGAGAAGTGTTGATGCGCACCAGAACCGACGCTCCCAGCGAAAGGCACCGGGGACAGGCTGGCGCGCATGCCGTACTTCCTGGCGATCCGGCCGATGATGATCCGCATCAACGTGACCTGATCGGCGGCCGCCACCGGCGGCTGCGGCGCCAGCGAGATCTCGAACTGGTTGACGCCGTACTCGGGATGGAACTGCTCGATCGCGACGCTGGACGCCGTCGCCGCGACGGTCACATCCCGAACGAAGCCCTCATGTTCGAGCACCCCGGCGAGCCCGTACTGCGCCCACAGATGTCCGGGAAGCGGGGCGCCGTCGGCGCCGACGAGGACGAACTCGATCTCGTGTCCGACCAGTGCGCCGATTCCTGCTTCGGCCAGTCTGTCCTCTACCCGGCGCAGCGCGCCCCGCGTGCAGTGGGGGTCGGGTGCGCCGTCCTGGTCGAAGAAGGAGCCCGGGGCCCAGGCCAGCCCGTCACCGAGGATGCGCAGCGCGCCGAGGTCGATGCGGATCCGCTGGTCGCCGACGACACCGGTGGTCTCGCCGAACACGATGCCCGCCTGGTCGATGGCGAAGACGTGCCAGACCGGACTGGCGCCCAGGCCCGGGTCTGCGAACGACCCCATCCGGCGCAGCGGCACCGTTTTGGCGTGGATGAGCCCCGCCGGGTTGACGACGGTGCCGATCAGAGTGGCGACGCCGTCGGCCTCAAGCTGTGCGATCGCTGCAGCGGCGAGCGGTTTGGCTGCCATAGCAGCCATTGTGCAGCCCGGACGCGGCCGTTACAGCGTGATCTTGCAGGACTGACCGATGTCGAGGGTGCGCAGCATCCGGCCCATCCCGACCCACATCGCACAGGAGATGGCCAGGTCGGTGAGCAGTTCGTCGTCGAAGTGGACGGCGGCACGTTCCCAGAAGTCCTCGTCGTCGCGCAGCGCCGTGTGCTCGGTCGCGAACCGGTGCGCGAACTCCATGGCGATGCGCTCGGCGTCGCTGTACCCGGGCCAGGTGCGCCACTGCGCGGCGTAGTCGTAGAACTCCTCGTCGACGCCGTTGGCCTCGCCCTCGGCGTCCCGCGTGTTCTGGCACACGACGCATTCGTTGGCGTAGGCGATCACGATCCGCGCCGCCTCGCGAATCCGCAGGGGCAGTCGGCTCTTGGTGTAGACGGCGTTGCTGAATTGGGCCATGGCGGTGCCCAATTCGGGTGACTTCACCGCGAAGCCGGTCACGTCGTCGTCGGCGAAATCTCCGATTCGGCTCATGCCCGGATTGTAACGTGTTTCAGTTTCCCCCCGTGGGGAGTTCAGCGCGGTCGTCGTCCCAGTCCCGCTGTACCAGTAGGCGCAGTGCGATCCGCTCGAGTGCCGCCTCGACCTCGCCGCGGTCGGGGCGCCCCTCAAACGCCGGCGAGGCCTCCAGCTTCGCCACGATCCGGCCGACCAGCGCCGAAGACGCCGCATCGACCTGCTGTGCACCCGACTGCGTCAACCACAGCTGATCGCCGGTGCGCAGCGCGTGTCCGCACTCGACGAGCCGGTCGAACGTCGGCTCGAGCACCTCGGGCGGCACCCGAAGCCGCTCGGCCATCTCGGTCAACCTCGCCGAGCCGAAAACCTGGCTCTGCCGGTAGATCTGGATCAGCGCCCACAGCAACGCCACATCGGATTCGCAACCGCGGGTGCCCGCGATACTGCGCAGCCGGATCTCCGGAGACTGGCGCACCAGCCTGCCCACGGCGGTCTCCAGCATCTTCTCCGGGGTGTCGGTCGAGGGCATGCCGAAGCCCTCCCCCATGTCCAGCGCCGCGGAGGCCTCGAACTCCTGCAACGGCACCTGCTTGAGCGTCAGCGCCACCAGGAAGCCGAGCAGCGCGACCGGGGCGGCGTACAGGAACACCAGCCCCAGCGAGTCGGAATACGCCTCGACGATCGGAGCCGCCACCGCGTCCGGGAGTCGGTGCAGCACCTGCGGGGACTGCGCGGCCTCCGGCGGCGCCCCGCCGCCGGCCAGCGCCGTGACGATCCGGGCATCGAGGAAGTTCGCGAACAGCGAGCCGAAAATCGCTGCGCCGAACGAGCTTCCGATGGTGCGGAAGAACGTCACACCCGATGTCGCGACCCCCAGGTCGGAGAATGTCGCGGTGCTCTGCACGATCAGGATCAGAACCTGCATACACATGCCGATGCCGGTGCCCAGGATGAACAGATACGCACTCTGTTGCAGCATCGGGGTCGTCGCGTCCATCTGGGAGAGCAGCACGAAGCCCACCACCATCACCGCGGTGCCGGCCACCGGGAAGATCTTGTAACGTCCGGTGCGACTGACCAGAACCCCGCTGCCCATCGAGGTCAACAGCAGTCCCCCGACCATCGGCAGTGTGCGCAGCCCGGACTCCGTCGCCGAGACACCGTCGACGAACTGCATGAAGGTCGGGAGGAACGTCAGCGCCCCGAGCATGGCGAAGCCGACGATGAACGACAGGATGCAGCACACGGTGAACACCGGGCTGGCGAACAGCCGGATCGGCAGCACCGGTTCCTCGGCGCGCAACTCGACCCTGACGAACAGCGCCAGCGCGACCCCCGACCCGGCGAACAGGCCGATGATCACCGGTGACGACCATGGGTAGGTGCTGCCGCCCCAACTGGTGGCCAGCGTGAGCCCGGAGGCGCCCAGCCCGATCAGCACGATGCCGGCGTAGTCGATGACAGGTCTGCCGCCTCTGCGCAGTGCCGGGATCGTCGTGAGCGCCACGATCAGCACGACGATGCCGATCGGCACGTTGATCCAGAACGCCCAACGCCACGTCAGGTGGTCGGTGAAGTAGCCGCCCAGCAGCGGGCCGACCACCGTGGTGACACCGAAGACCGCGCCCAGTGCGCCCTGGTAGCGCCCGCGGTCGCGCAGTGGGATGACCTCGCCGATCAGCGCCGCCGCGGTGACCATCAGGGCGCCGCCGCCCACACCCTGCAGTGCGCGGGAGGCGACGAGCATCTCCATCGAGGAGGCGATGCCGCACAGCACCGACCCGATCAGGAAGAAGACCACCGCCGCGGCGAAGATCGTCCTGCGGCCGAACAGATCACCGAGCTTGCCGACGACCGCGGTGACGATCGTGGAGGCCAGCAGGTAGCTGGTCACCACCCACGCCTGGTGGCCCGCTCCGCCGAGGTCGGCGACCATGGTCGGCAGCGCCGTCGCGACGATGGTCTGATCCAAGGCCGCCAGCAGCATGCCGAGGACCACCGCGACGAAGATGAGGTTGCGGCGGTTGGGGCTGACCGGTGCCGGCTCCGCCGGCTGTGTCGTCTCGGGGTGTGCTTCCGGTGACGCTGCCATACCTGCCTTCCTGGTCGACCGTGAACTCTGCATGGAACATCGTTAGATGACCTATGAAAGTTACGGTCCGAAGGCGGCGTTCCCGCGGGCGCGGGTCCCGAACCGTCAGCTCGGCGGACGGGACACGCACTGCGCGAGGTACAGCTCCTCGCCGAGCTTGCCCATCAGCTCCAGCTGCGTCTCCAGGTAATCGATGTGCTGTTCCTCGTCGGCGAGGATCTTCTCGAAGAGGTTCGCCGACGTGGCGTCGCCCTTCTCGCGGCACAGGATGATCCCCGGCTTCAGCCGTGCGACGACCTCGTACTCGATCGCCAGGTCGGCCTCGAACTGCTCCCGCACCGTCTGGCCGACCCGCAGCGAAAACAGCCGCTGATAATTCGGCAGACCGTCGAGCAGCAGGATGCGATCGGTGATCTCCTCGGCGTGAACCATTTCTTCGAATGATTCTTTCCGAGTGTGCTCGGCCAATTCGGTGAAGCCCCAATTGTCCTGCATCTTGGAATGCAGGAAATACTGGTTGATCGCCGTCAATTCGCTCGTCAATTGCTCGTTGAGCAATTTCAGAACTTCGGGATCGCCTTGCATGCCTTGCTCCTAAACGCCGACGGGGCTGGGTGTGCGATAACCGCACGGGCTTTGGATGAGCGCGTCCAATCTGTTTCAGACGAGCACGTCCAATCTAATCCATTCTCAGCGCGGAGCGGCAGTGAATGTGGGCCCGACGGGCGTGTTGCCGTGAACTTCCGGGGTTCTCGCGTCCCAGATCAGCACTGGGGTCTGGACTGGCTACGCTAACTAAGGGTAGACTTCGCTAACTGTTTCGGCCGTCCAAATAGGTGAGGGTATCCAATGGGTGAGTATGAGCTGCACTCATTCATCCTTGCCTGCGATTTCCGAGTCGATGACGTCGACCGCATGTGGGAATGGCTGAAAAAGCACCGCGAGGGACTCGAATCAATCGGGGCGCATCACGTGGTGCTCTACGAATCGATCTGGGAACCGCGCCGGGTATTCGTCACGATCGGCATTCGCAATGCACGCTCGATTCGCGACGTCCTGCGATCACCGGCGATATTCGAATGGTTCGACATCTCCGGCGCCGACGACATCCCCCCGATCTTCGGCGGCGAGGTCGTCGAGAAGATCGATCTGTACGGCTCCGGTCCGGAAGGCCACGTCGGACGGGTTGTGGTGGGCGTGATGTCCTCGGTCGCGGACGTCTCGGAACTGATGGTGAAGGTCCATGACGGCCTGCCGCGGTTCAAGAACGGCGGAGTTCGCAAGATCTGGGTCTACCGCGCCTTCGACGACGGTCAGGAAGTGCTGATCCTGCAGGAGATCGCGGACGAGGCCAGCGCCCGACAGTGGATCGAGCACCCCGACGCCGCCGCGGAGTGGATGACCAACGCAGGAATGGGTCCGTACCCCAGCCGATTCGTCGGCCGGTTCGCCCACCTCATGAGCGTCGGCGAACCGGGATAGCGGGCCGTCATGTTCGTCTGTCTGTGCACCGGAGCCACGAGCCACGTGGTCGACGAGGTCGTGGCCAACGGTGCCCGCACGTCCAGGGAGATTGCCGAGGCATGCGGTGCAGGCGGAGATTGCGGACGCTGCAGGCGCACCCTGCGCGCGATCATCGAGGCGCACTTCGCCGACAAGCCGGAGAGCGTTTCGCGGTAGCGGTCAGCTCTTCCGCTGACCGGTGAACTCCGCCAGCGCCGCCGCGTTGGCGACCCCACCGAGCAGTTCCTGGAAGTGCGCGTTCTCACGCTGCGTCGCGGCGGCGATCTCGGCGCGGTACGGTTCGACGATCGTCTTCTTCACCGCGATCAGACTCGGAATCGACCGGGAGGCAAGGATTTCCGCGTGCCTGCGGGCTTCGGGCAGCAGATCGTCCGGTTCACATACCTTCCACGCCAGGCCCATCCGCTCGGCCTCCGCGGCGTCCACCCACTCCGACGACAGCAGCAGCCACGCCGCGTTCTGCCGACCGATCAACTGCGGCAGCAGATACGACGACGCGGCCTCGGGCGCGACCCCCAGGCTGGTGAACGGGCACTTCAGCCGTGCGGTTGCCGACATGAACACCAGATCGGCATAGCCGAGGATCGTCGTGCCGATGCCCAGGCCGACGCCGTTGACCGCGCAGATCAGCGGTTTGGGCAGATCGGTGAGCGCGTCGATCATCGTCGTGAAATGGCTGCCCTCGCTCGTCAGCGAACCGTCGGCGATACCCGCCTGCATCTCCTTGAGGTCGTTGCCCGCGCTGAACGCGCGACCGGCACCGGTCAACAGGACCACCGCGACCTCGGGGTCGTCGGCGGCCTCCCGCAGTGCCGTCGCGGTGGCCAGGTACAACTCCTGGTTGAACGCGTTGAGCGCCTCGGGCCGGTTCAGTACCAGGGTGCGGACCCGGTTCTCGTCGGTGATCTGCAGAGTCACCGCGGCAGCCTATCGCGGCGGGCCGCGTCATCGGGCGGGGCCGCAGCGGGGAACGGATCGCGCAGCACGTAGCGGCTCGTCGGCACCGTGTCGACGTTGGCGTTGGCGCCGAAGGTCGTTGTGCTCGCCACCATCCGGGTCATCCGGTCGCCGAGGTCGGCGTCGTCGAGCGCACCGAAGAACGCGTGCAGGTCCGATGTCGCCTCGATCGGGAACAGCTCCTCGACGATCGCCGAAATGGCGGGCGCCCCGGAGGTCAGGGCCCGCACCACCGTGTTCTGGACGTAGCCGAACGTCGACTGCGTCTCGATCGCGACCCGCGTGTGGTCGTGGTGCCAGCGGTGCAGCCAGGTCTGTTCGTCCAGCTCGCTCGGCCTGCGCAGCAACGCGATGTTGGTGAAACCCGGTGTGCGCGCGCCGGGCTCGGTATGCGGTGGCGGAAGCGGCACCGACTCTGTCACCAGGTAAGCGGCGACCTGCTCACAGCATTCGCCCAACACCTCGACAGCGGTGCGGATCTGATGCCCGTAGTACTGCGGGGTCCAGATGCTGACAAAGCCGATCGCCGGCGGGTCGAGCGTCGTCAGCGTCATCAGGGAGTCCGTCACCGGTGCGTCTCGGACGTGAACCGTCACTCCCGGTGCGCCGGTGTCCAGCAGGGTCCCCGCGACCTCGGTGCGCAGCCTTGCGCACCAGGCGTCGTCGCCCGGAGCACCCCGCAACGCGATGATCACTTTCTCCACTCCGCGAACATAGCCGGGTCAGAATGGACGCGTGATCAAGGGCCTCGTGCAGCGGTCGGCGATGCCGGACCCCGCCGCGGTACTGCGCAGCCTGGCGTGCGTCGCGGCCGTCGCCGTGGTCGCTGTGCAGTGGGGCCCGCAGGGTTCGGCGACCGCGGTCGTCGGCGCCGCCGCCGTCGCGGGTGCGACCGCGCTGCAGGACAGTCCGCGGGGCCGGGTGACGGTGGTGCTGCTGGTCACCGCCGTGGCCGGGCTGGCAGTCCTGCTCGGGGCGCTGACATCCGGCTTCTCCCCTCTTTTCGTCGCCGTGGCAACGCTGTGGTGCTTCGGTGCGTCGATGCTGTGGGCTCTCGGCGCCAACCCCGGGCTGATCGGCGCCGCCTCGGCGGCGCTGTTGGTTTCCGCGCCGCCGGTGACGCCGACACCGACGTCGGTTGTCGTGACGTGGCTGTTGGCCGTTGCCGGAGGACTGTTGCAGGTCTGGGTGATCTCGTTGTGGCCACCGCTGCGGTGGCGCAATCAGCGCAAGGCGCTCGTCGCCGCGTACCGGTCGCTGGCGGCGGATGCGCGAAAGATCAGCGACGGCACCGTCGGAGGCGGCCCGGCGGCGGACCCCGAACCGCTGGCCGCCCTGCGTACGGCGTTCACCGCCGCCGACGGCCCGAGCAGGCGGCGGCCCGCGACCTACCGCGGCTGGTACGCGTTGCCCGAACGGATCGCCGACACCCTGACCGATGTGGCACGTCTACCCGCCCGCTCGGACGCGCTGGCGCTCGCCCTCGCCGAGGCGGCCGACACCCTGGCCGCTGTCGCCGACACCAGCAGGACGGGCCGAGTCGGTGCCGACGTCGCCATCGGCCGGTTCGACAGCGTCGCGGCGACCGTTGACGGGTCTGAATCGGTTGTGGTGCAGAAACTCTCGACTCAGCTGCACGAAGCGGTGGCCATGCGGCTCGGCGATTTCGTGCCGTCGACGCCCGACGCGGTACGCCTGCGACGTCCCGAACTGCGCACTTCGGTGCGCTCGGCTGTCGACGTCATGCGCAGCCATCTCGACCGGCACTCGCCGGTCCTGCGGCATGCCGTGCGGCTGGCCGCGGCGGTTGCCGTCGGTTGCGTCGTCGATCGCTACGCCGAAGGCGCGTACGGCTTCTGGATTCCGCTCACCGTGCTGATGGTGCTCCGGCCGGAAACCGCGCACACCTACACCCGTTGCGTGGGTCGGGTAGCGGGCACGTTGGTCGGGATCGTCACGGCCTCGGCGGTGCTCGTGATCCTGAATCCCGGCGTGGCGGTGTCGGCTGTCCTTGCGCTGGCGGCGGTCGGCGTCGCCTGCGTGCTATCCGGCATCGGCTTCATCGCGATGGCCGCCGCGGTGACCGCGGCGGCGGTGTTTCTCGTCGACATCGGCAGGCCCGATATGCCTCCGGCCGTGGCTGATCCGGTACTGGCGGTCCTTTTCGGCGGCGCCTTGGCCCTGATCGCCCACGTGGTGTTGCCCGACGATGCGCTGACCAGGCTTTCTCAGCGGGCGGGTGAGCTGCTCCGGACGGAGATCGACTACGCCGCAACCGTCATCAAGGCCTATGTGCACGAGCTCGACGATCCCGCGGAGACGATGACATCGGCCTGGCAGCGGGCCTTCCGGGCGCGGGCGGCGTTCGAGGCGACCACCGGCGCGATGCGGATGGAGTCTCGCGAACTGCGCCACTGGCTACGCAGCTACCGCACCGCGCTCAACGCCGTGACGAGTTCGTGCACCACGTTGGAAGACCAACTGCCCGCACAGCCCGCGGTCACCGCGGACCGCGAGTTCGTGCTCGCCGTCGACGAATATGTCGAGGCGCTGCGCGGGGATCCGCCGACCGCTGCGTCGCCCTGGAGGGTGGACTGTGCCGAGTTGGCGGCCGCCGAGGCACGTCTGCGCGAGGCCGTGCGCCGGCACGGACCCGAAGAGGGGCCGGCGCGCCTCCTCGTCGCCGAGGTCGACACGATCACCCGCCACGTCTCGGCGATCAGCGTCAGTCCCTCGCCCACTTCGGTTCGATGAACACCGCCTCGGCGTCGACGGTGACCCCGGTGCTGTCGGCGATGTGACCCACCGCGTACGTCTTGAACCCGTCGGTGTGCGTCACCCGCGCTTCGGAGCGCAACCGGCCCAGCGGGGTCAGCCGTCGGTACCGCACCGTGATCGTGCCGGTCAATCGGTGCACGCCGGGCGTACTGGCGGCGTCGCCGAGGATGTGATCGAGGATTTTCGCCGACACCCCGCCGTGAACATGCCCGGGCGGGCCCTCGAACGCCGCGCCCAGGTAGAAGTCACTTTTCACCGAGCCGTCCGGCTCCTTGCGGATGACCAGCGGAGGAGCGCAGGGATTGCGCACTCCGATCACCGCATTGCCCCACGGCATCGGATCGCCGTCCGCGCCGAACTGGATCCCGAACGACCCGTCGCGCTGAGCGGCGCGCAACCGCGCGGCGGCAGAATCGATCTCGGCTTTCGCCGCGGCGACCGCGTCGGCGTCGACTTCGGTGCGGATCGTCGCGTCGATCAATTCACGCACTGACGCGGTCAGAGGTTCGTAAACGGCCCGTAGCCGCGCGATGTCGGCGGCGCTGAGATCCTCGACATGGGTGTAGTCCAGCACCCCTCGACTAGAACATGTGTCAATCGCCGTGTCGCGTGGGGGTGGTGGTACGGCAGGGCGGTCTGCGTAAGCGAGCCGGGTCGTCCGGCCAAGACCCTGGCTCCAACAACCTCTGAAATTTCTTTGGTCACTGTGGTTTCTCTGGTCACATTTCCGGGTGGTGCTGTCAGATCTTCGAACTAGTGTTCGATGCATGGGTTGTTCGCGGGAGGACGTGTTGGGGGCCTTCGATGCCCTCGACGCGGTCGTGGAGTCGATCCTGGCGTTGGACTACGACGCGCTCAGTGCGGCCGAGCGGGTGCGTCTGGAGGCCCGCCTGGAACGCAACCTGCGCCGTATCCCCACTGTGGAACACGAGTTGCTCGCCTCGGTGATCGCCGAGACCGAGCCGGCCCGGTTGGGTGAGGGGTCGTGGAAGAAGGTGTTGACCACCGCGCTGCGGATCTCCGGTGCCGAGGCAGGGCGGCGGCTGAAGCGGGCCAAAACCCTGGGCTCGCGGCGCGGACTGACCGGGACGCCGTTGCCACCGTTGTGGGAGTCCACCGCCGCCGCCCAGGCCCAGGGCCTGCTGAGTGAGGAGCATGTCGCGGTGATCGCGGCGTTCCACAAGAGGCTGCCGGCCTGGGTCGATATCGAGACCCGGGCCGAGGCCGACCGCCAGCTGGCTCACGCGGGTTCCGGACTGGATCCCGAAGGCCTCGACGAGGCCGCCGGGGTGCTGCTGGCCATGATCAACCCCGACGGCGCCCAACCCTGCGACAAGGAGCGGGCCCGCAAACGCGGTGTCCGGATCAGCAAGCAACATTCCGACGGCACCGCCACCATCTCGGGCACCCTCACCCCCGAAGCCCTGGCCATCTGGCAGGCGATCTTCGCCAAGGAAGCCGCCCCCGGCGCCAACCTGCCCGAGTCTGAGCAGACCGAGGACAGCGCCTCCATCGGCAAGCCGCGCGACACCGAAACCTCGGACCACGCCGAAGCATCGGGTGACGGCGAGACGTCAGGTGATGGCGTGGCCCCCAGCAGCACGGCGGGTTACGGCAACACGTCGGGTGATGATGGTGGCGACGCGCCGGTTGAGGACCACGATCCGCAGCCTGACCGGTGCGGCTCTGATAGCCGTACCCAGGCTCAGCGCAACCACGACGCCTTCCTGGCCGTCGGGCGCCGCCTCCTGGAATCCGGAGAACTCGGCACCCACAACGGGTTACCGGTGACGGTGATCGTCTCCACGACGCTGCAGGAGCTGGAGAAAGGCGCAGGGGTGGCGGTCACCGGCGGCGGATCGCTGTTGCCGATGCCCGACCTGATCCGGATGGCCGCCCGGGCCCACCACTACCTCTACGTCTACGACCAACACAGCGGCCAGTCCCTCTACCTGGGCCGGGCCAAACGGTTGGCCAACGCCGCGCAGCGGATCGTCCTGCACGCACGCGATCGGGGCTGTACGCGGCCGGGGTGCACTGCACCGGGTTACTGGTGCCAGGCCCACCACGCCAGCGCCGATTTCGTCGACGGCGGACTGACCAACATCGACGATCTGACCCTGGCATGCCCGTGCGATCACCGCATGCTCGACAACACCGGCTGGCGCACCCGCAAGAACGGCAAGAATCAGACCGAATGGCTCCCGCCACCGGACCTCGACACAGGCCAACACCGCGTCAACGGCCACCACCACCCCGAAAGATACCTACTCCCCGAAGACGACCAAGGACCCTGAGAGTCATTGCGGAGAAGAGATTTTCGTGTGTGCCCGGCCGCGCCTCTGCGCCGGCTTGCGCCAGTTCCTACCATTGTGGGCATGGCAGCGCCGACCGAAGAGCCTTCTCGGCTCGCGCTGCCCGCAACCCTCGTCGAGGTTGCCGGCAATCGGCTGCGTGACGCGATCTTGTCCGGCGAGCTCGCACCGGGCGAGAAAATCATCGAGGAACAGCTGTGCGCCGACTTCGGAATCAGCAGGGCTCCGCTGCGGGAAGCGCTGCGGAGGCTCGCGCAGCAGGGACTCGTCGAGCACCTGCCGCGGCGGGGCTCACGCGTCACCGAATGGTCCCCCACGGACATCCTGCAGCTGTTCGAGCTGCGCAATGTCCTCGAGCGTCATGCCATCGAATCCGCGTTGCCGCTGGCCGATCTCGACCGTGATCTCGAGCCGGTCCGTGCCGCGCTCGAGCAGATGGATGCGTCGTCGGATGTGCTCAGCCTCGACGACGCCCACCGCGCCTTCCACGCTGCGGTGGTGGGGCTGGCCAAGAACCGCCAGCTCGACATCGCGCTCGAGCCGATCCTGCTGAAGCTGCAGCTGCCCATGGCCAGGAACATGCGTGAAGAGGCCCGACAGCACGCCGGACCCGGCCGCCGCCACCGGCCCGGTGCGGCCGACGAGGGCATCGGACGGCACAAGGCGATCCTCTCGGCGCTGGAGACCAATGATCCCGCAGCTGTCGTCACCGCCATCCGCGACCACGGCCATCTGCACTATCTGGGTCTCGCGCCGTAGCGCTTACACAATCGACACACACCCGACCCGAAATCGCCACGATTCTGTCGACAATCGACAGATATGGCCAACCCCCTCCATGGACCCTCCACCGGACCCTCCGTGGCAGAGATCCTCGCATCGCACGCGGGCGGGACGGGTTCACCCACCAAGACCGCCGCCCGCGTCGCCGACGCGATCGCCGCCCGAGGCGATGACGGCACCTGGCTGTCCACGGTGCCCCGCGACCAGTTGATCGCTGCCGCCGAAGCCATCGAGCGCCGCCCTGCGGCCCGCACCCTGCCGCTGTACGGCGTGCCGTTCGGCGTCAAGGACAGCATCGATGTCGAGGGCCGGCCGACCACGCTGTCGTGTCCCGACTACGCCTACATCGCCACAGCCACCGCGCCTGCGGTGCAGAAGCTGCTGGACGCCGGAGCGCTCTACGTCGGCAAGACCAACCTCGACCAGTTCGCCACCGGACTCAACGGCACCCGGACCCCGCACACCGCCCCGCGCAGCGTGTACGGCTCCGATCTGATCTCGGGCGGGTCCAGTTCCGGCTCCGCACTCGCGGTGGCCCTCGGCCAGGTCCCATTTGCCGTCGCCACCGACACCGCGGGT
The DNA here is from genome assembly GCF_000612725.1 of Mycolicibacterium austroafricanum. Classification (GTDB taxonomy): domain Bacteria; phylum Actinomycetota; class Actinomycetes; order Mycobacteriales; family Mycobacteriaceae; genus Mycobacterium; species Mycobacterium austroafricanum. The sequence goes on along the minus strand of NZ_HG964454.1, from coordinate 345,627 downwards.
TCGGGGCGGGTTCCCGCCGCACTCAACGGAGTGATCGGGTTCAAACCCTCCCGTGGTCTGATCAGCACTGTCGGGCTGGTACCCGCCTGCAAGTCGCTGGACTGTCTCAGCGTGATGGCAGGTTGCATCGACGACGTCGACCGCGTGCTCGACATCATGGTCGGCCGCGACGACGACGATCCATGGTCCAGGGAGCGCGGCCCCCGTCACCGCAACGCTGCGATCCGCGTCGGGCTGCCACCCGATTCCGAGTTGGAGTTCTTCGGCGACGACGAGATGCGGATGGCGCACAACGCCTTCCGTGCGCAGCTCAGGCGCACCCACACGGTCGTCGAGGTGTCACTTGAGCCTTTCCTCGCCGCCGGGACACTGCTCTACCAGGGCCCCTGGGTCGCCGAGCGTCTCGTCGAGTTCGGCGACTTCCTCACCGCCCATCCCGATTCGATCCACCCGGTGGTCCGCGAGATCTTCGAGGGCGGCCGCAGCTACACCGCCGTCGACGCGTTCGCCGCCCTTCAGAAGCTCCAGCAGTTGAAGGCCGTGGTCGGCCGGCTCTGGCAGCACATGGACGTCCTCGTGGTGCCCACCATCGGCACCACGTTCACCGTCGACCAGGTTCTTGCGGCGCCCATCGACTGCAACACCAAGCTGGGCCACTACACACACTTCGGGAACCTTCTCGACCTGCTCGGTGCCGCAATCCCTCTCGGGGCCACCGCCGACGGAAGACCCTGCAGCGCCATGCTGCTCGGAAACGCGCTCAGCGACGACACCGTACTGCAGCTCGCCGCCGAGATCCTCGACGAACCGCGCTCGACCCATCAAGAAGCCACCGTCCCACTCGCCGCCCAGGAGCGTCTGTGAACCACACCGTCGACGTGCCCGCCGAACCGTCGTCGTTCCCCCTCGTCGCAGGCAGGACGGCGCTCATCGTCATCGACATGCAACGAGACTTCCTGCTGCCCGGCGGGTTCGGCGAGAGCCTGGGCAATGACGTCGGCCGGCTGCTGGAAGTGGTTCCGCCCCTCGCCTCGTTGATTGCGGCGGCGCGGGCGGCGGGCGTGATGGTCGTCCACACCCGCGAAGGGCACCAGCCGGACCTGTCGGACTGCCCGCCCGCCAAACTCAACCGCGGGACGCCGTCCAAACGCATCGGTGATCCCGGCAGGTACGGCCGCATCCTGATCCGCGGCGAATACGGCCACGACATCATCGACGAGCTCGCTCCCATCGACGGCGAGATCGTCATCGACAAACCGGGCAAGGGAGCCTTCTATGCCACCTCGCTGTCCGACGTGCTGACGGAAGCCGGCATCACCCAGCTTCTGATCACCGGCGTGACCACCGAGGTATGCGTGCACACCACGACCCGCGAGGCCAACGACCGCGGCTATCAGTGCCTCGTTGTATCCGACTGTGTCGGTTCGTATTTCCCCGAGTTCCAGCGGGTCGGGCTGGAGATGATCAAGGCCCAGGGCGGCATCTTCGGCTGGGTCGCCGACACCTCGTCGGTCATCCCCGCGCTCGCCCGACTCAGCTCCATCCCCGCCTGACGACTGCCCGAAAAGAGGACCCGATGAGCACCGACGTCACCAACCCGCCCGCCGATCCGATCGAACCTCCGGCCGCCAAGCCGCCCGTGCTCGCGTGGTGGACCCGCGGCGACACCAACGCGTTCTTCGGCCTCGGATTCAACATTCTGGTCAATGTTCTTACGTTGACGGGATTGATGATCGGGGTCGTCGCCGTCCCCGCCGACGACGTGCTCGGCACCGTGCTGCCCGCACTGGGAGTCGCCCTCATTCTCGGGAACCTGTACTACACGTTCCTGGCGCGGCGACTCGCCAAGCGGGAGAACAGATCCGATGTCACCGCGCTCCCCTACGGCCCCAGCGTGCCGCACATGTTCATCGTCGTGTTCGTGGTCATGCTGCCGGTGTACCTGGCCACGGACGACCCGACGCAGGCGTGGCAGGCGGGTCTGGCGTGGGCCTTCCTGATCGGTGTCATCGTGATGATCGGCGCCTTCGTCGGCCCGTACATCCGCAAGCTGACACCGCGCGCGGCGATGCTCGGCACGCTGGCCGGCATCTCGATCACCTTCATCTCGATGCGGCCCGCCGCCCAGATGTGGGAGGTGGCCTGGATCGGTCTGCCCGTGCTGGCCATCATCCTGATCGGGTTCTTCACCGACGTGAAACTTCCGGGCGGCGTTCCGATCGGACTGGTGGCGCTGCTGGTCGGCACCGCGATCGGTTGGGCGGGCGGCTACATGTCGGCGCCCGACGTCGGTCAGGCGTTCAGCGACATCGCCATCGGCATCCCGGACCTGCGGATCGACATGCTGTTCAACGGCCTTGCCGACCTCGCACCGCTGCTCGGTACCGCGATCCCGCTCGGCGTGTACAACTTCACCGAGGCCATGAGCAACGTCGAGAGCGCCGCCGCCGCCGGCGACAACTACAACCTGCGCAGCGTGCTGCTCGCCGACGGCGCGGGCGCGGTCATCGGATCGGCGTTCGGCTCACCGTTCCCGCCCGCCGTCTACATCGGTCATCCTGGTTGGAAGGACGCCGGCGGCCGCGCGGGTTACTCGTTGGCCAGCGGCGCGGTGATCGGCATCTTCTGCTTCGTCGGCCTTTTCGGTGTGCTGGCGGCATTGTTGCCGGTTCCGGCCATCGTCCCGATCCTGCTGTACATCGGCCTGCTGATCGGCGCCCAGGCCTTCCAGGCGGTGCCGCGGTTGCATGCCGTGGCTGTGGTGGCTGCGCTGCTGCCCAACCTGGCCGAGTGGGGACGGGGCATGATCGACAACGCCCTCAGTGCCGCCGGGACATCGGCCGCCGAAGTGACCGCCGACGCGCTCAACGGCGCAGGGGTGGTCTACGAAGGCCTGAAGACGCTCGGTGAGGGGGCGGTGCTCGTCGGACTGATCCTCGGCACCATGGTCACCTACATCCTCGACAAGAAATTCCTCCACGCCGCGGCCGCTTCGGCGGTGGGAGCGGCGCTGTCCTTCATCGGTTTGATCCACGCGCCCGAGGTGGCATGGGCGGCCAGTCCCCAAGTGGCCCTTGGCTATCTGCTCTTCGGCGGGGTGTGCGTGGCGTTCTGGTTCCTGCCCGGGGCCAAGGAACCGGTCGTCGTGGACGAGGCCGACATCGTCGCCGGCCACTGAGGCGGACGCGGCCGAGGTCACAGCACTCGACCAGAGTGCTTTAGATTACCTAAGCTGTCGTGGACAACTGTCCACGAACTCTTCTAGCCTCGTGACATGACCGAACGCGGCCGCAGCGCCGACCCACGCGCCGAGCGGGTCCACACCCGGCTCCGTGAGGCCGCGTTCGCGATGGCACACGAACATCCCGTCGACCGGATCACGGTGGGCGATCTCGTCGGCCGGGCAAAGGTCAGCCGTCAGGTGTTCTACCGGCACTTCCGTGACCGGGACGACGCGGTGGCGTCGGCCTTCTCGCGCGCGTTCACCGATGCGACCGGCGGCGCCACCGGTGGCGATGCCCGCACGCGCATCCTCGACCTGTTCGAGTTCGCCGGTGCGCATCCGGCGATGTGCCGGAACATCGTTCCCAGCACCGTCAACCAGCACGTGCTGGCGACCTACCGGGATGCGCTGTTCGAACCCTGCCAGCAGATCGCCGAGCAGGGCATGGCCGTTCTGGACACCGTTGCTCCCCTGCCCGCCGAAGCGGTCACCCGCTTCCTGGTGGGCGGCTTCATGGAAGTCCTGCGGTCCTGGATGGAAGACCCGCACGCAACCGATCTGCACGCTCGGGTGAGCGCAGCACTCGACACCGTCGACGCGCTCCTGGGCACCTCCCCAGCTCAGAAAGGACCCACACATGGGTAAACACCACACGCCCGAGGCTTCGACCTTCCGCGACCGATCCGCGGTCCGCACCACGGTGCTGGCCCTGGCCGCGTTGACCGTATTCGTCATCGCGATGGTCGCCAGCTACTCCGGGGCGTTCGCGAAACCCACATTGCACCATATGACCGTCGCAGTCGCGGCTCCACCGGAGATCATCGAGGGGCTGCGTGATCAGCACACGTTGTCGGTGGACGAAGTCGGTGATGCCGCCGCCGCGCGAGCGCAGGTGTACCAACGCAGCGCCGACGCCGCTTTGGCCGTCAGCCCCGACCAGCGGATGACCATCTACGTGGCGGGCGGCGGCGGCCGCAGCGTCGCCGCGGCCGCCGAACTGGTGGGTCGCGAAACCGCCGAACGCGCCGACCTGTCCCCCGTCGTCGAAGACGTCGCACCGACATCGCCCGGCGACCCGTCGGGCACCGTCGAGTTCTACGCCGTCATCTTCCTGTCGATCGGCGCATCGTTGGGCGCAGCGCTGCTCGGCCGGCTGATGGGAAGCGTCCGCACCCCGGCCACCCTGGCGTTGCGCACGGTGTCACTCGCCGCGTTCTCCGCGGTGTTGGCCGGCGCCGTCACCGCCTACGTCGGGCCGGTTCTGGACGCGTTGACGGGACACATCTGGCAGGTGTTCGGTGCGCTGTGGCTCTATTCGATGGCTGTCGCGGGTGCTGTCACCGGCGTCGCCGCGGCGTTCGGCACGGCGGCGTCGGTGGCGCTGGGACTGTTCCTCGTCGTCGTCGGCAACGCGGCCGCCGCCGGCCCCGTCGGCCGGCCCCTGCTGTCCGGCTTCTACTCGACGTTCACCACGATCGTTCCGCAGGGCTCCGGCGTCTCCCTGCTTCGCAGCATCTCGTACTTCGGCGGCCACGGAGCCACGACTCCGTTGGTGACGCTGGGGATCTGGGCCGCCGCAGGATGTTTCCTCGCAGTCGGCGCCACCGCGGCGCGGGTGAATTATCGTGCACTCTATGAGCGTCGCGTCGGGCAGTACCGAGCCGTACTACGATCTCGGCTCGTTCCATCGGCCGACTGACACGGCCTCCGACGCCGCGCAGGTCTGGTTCGACCGCGGCATGGTCTGGGCGTACGCGTTCAACCACGAAGAGGCGATCCACTGTTTCGAGCGGGCGCTGGAACTCGACGCCGACTTGGCGATGGCGCGGTGGGGCATCGCCTACGCGATCGGGCCGAACTACAACAAGGGCTGGGAAGCGTTCGACCCCGTCGACCTGGCGGCGTCTGTCGCGCGGGCGAAGATGGAACTCGGGCTGGCTGCGGCGGGCCGCGCATCGGCCGTCGAACGTGGCCTCATCGACGCGCTGGCGCGCCGCTTCACCACCGACGATCCCGCCGACGCCCGGACGCTGCAGGCCGGTCACACCGCTTACGCCGACGCGATGTCGGAGTTGGCGCGGGCCTATCCCGACGATGTCGACGTGGCCGCGCTGGCCGCCGACGCGCTCGTCAACGTGACCGCATGGGCGCTGTGGGACAGCCGAACCGGTGAGCCCGCGCCCGGGTCGCGGGTCGTGGAAGCCAAGCGCATCCTCGATGACGCGTTGGCCACGCCCGCTGGCCGGGCGCATCCCGGCATCCTGCACCTCTACCTGCACACGATGGAGATGTCGACGACGCCCGAGGCGGCCCTGCCGGCCGCTGACCTGCTCCGTGGGCTGGTGCCCGACGCCGGCCACCTGCGGCACATGCCCAGCCACATCGACGTGCTGTGCGGCAACTACCGGGACTCCATCGTCGCGAATCTGGCCGCGGTACAGGTGGATCGACATTTCGTCGAACGCCAGGGCCCGCTGAACTTCTACTCGCTCTACCGTGCACACAACCTGCATTTCGTGGTGTATTCGGCCATGTTCGAGGGTAATTCGGCGATCGCGCTGCGGGCCGCCGACGAACTGTCCGGCCAACTCACCCCCGAACTGCTGGCCATCGAGTCACCGCCGATGGCCGACTGGCTGGAAGCGTTCGTGCCGCTGCGGGTTCACGTGCTGGTGCGGTTCGGCCGGTGGGACGAGCTGATTGCGACGCCGCTGCCCGACGATCCTCAGCTGTATTGCACGACGACGGCCACCATCCACTACGGGCGCGGGGTGGCGCACGCGGCATCCGGGCATCTGGATCAGGCCGCCGCCGAGCGGGAACTGTTCGCCGCGGCCTATGACCGCATCCCCGACAGCCGCTATCTGTTCAACAACACCAGCCGCGACATCCTGGCCGTCGCCGCCGCCATGCTCGACGGCGAAATCGACTACCGTGCAGGGCGTTTCGACGATGCCTTCGCACATCTGCGGCGGGCGGTCGAGTTGGACGACACCCTCCCGTACGACGAGCCCTGGGGGTGGATGCAGCCCACCCGGCACGCGCTCGGGGCGCTGCTTCTCGAGCAGGGGCGCGTCGAGGAGGCCGCGCAGGTGTACGCCGCCGACCTCGGTCTTGACCCGACGCTGAGCAGATCCTGTCAGCACCCCGGCAACGTCTGGAGCCTGCACGGCTACCACGAATGCCTGACCCGCCTCGGCCGTGGCCCCGAAGCGCTGATCATCGGTAAGCAGCTCGAGCTGGCCGCCGCCCGGGCCGACGTCCCGATCGAGGCGTCCTGCGCGTGCAGATTGCAGCCACACTGCTGCGACTGAATCAGCACATGGGCCACCGCTCCCCTCAGCTCGGCGGCGGCAGGTTCACACCCCGCGCCGGAACGCGAGCTCTCGGTGAAGTCGAGCAGCCAGTCGTCACCGAGGTCGGTGGCGTGCAACCCGATGGTGCGGCCGGGCCCGAGTGGGCCACCACCGTAGACTCCGGGCGTGGCTGTCACCGATGACGACCTGGTGTTCCTGCGCCGCTGCGTAAGCCTGGCCCGCACAGCCCTCGACGGCGGCGACGAGCCGTTCGGATCGCTGCTGGTCGATCATGAGGGTTCGGTCCGGTTCGAGGACCACAACCGGGTGAAGGACGGCGATGCCACCCGTCATCCCGAGTTCGCGATCGCACGCTGGGCCGTCGAGCACCTGAGCCCCGCGCAGCGGAACCGGTCCACCGTGTACACCTCCGGCGAGCACTGCCCGATGTGTGCGGCCGCGCATGCCTGGGTAGGACTGGGACGCGTCGTGTATGCCGCCTCGTCCGCGCAGCTCGCCCAGTGGCTCCGCGAGTGGGGCGTCCCTGCGCCGCCGGTCGCGACACTGCCGATCGCGACCGTTGCGCCGGGCGTCGACGCGGACGGACCCGCAGCCGAGCTGACCGAGGAGATGAAGGCGTTGTACGCGAGGGCTTTTCGAGCATGACCGACGAGCGCTCGCGCGAGGAGACGACATGACCGACGAGCGCTCGCGCGAGGAGACGACATGACCGACGTGCGCTCGCGCGAGGAGACGACATGACAGAACCGGACTGGGTCGACCACGTCGTGTGGTGGCAGGTCTACCCGCTCGGATTCGTCGGCGCCTACCCGGCTGACCCCCCGGCCCTTCCCGGCGAACACAGGCTGCGCCGGATCGTCGACTGGCTCGACTACGCCATCGAACTCGGCGCTTCGGGACTGGCGCTCGGCCCCGTGTTCGCCTCACGCACGCACGGCTACGACACCACCGACCACTACCGCATCGACCCGCGGCTGGGTGAGGACGGCGACTTCGACCACCTCGTCGCCGAGGCGCGCGACCGGGGGCTGCGGATCCTGCTCGACGGGGTGTTCAATCACGTGGGCACCGACTTCCCGCGCTACCGCGACGCCGCGGCCGGCGGCGACTCCGCGTGGTTCCGCAGGCGCGGCGGGGATTTCGCGACGTTCGAAGGTCACGGCGACCTGATCGCGCTGGACCACCGCAGCGCCGAGGTCGTCGACTACACCGTCGACGTGATGAGTCACTGGCTCGGCCGCGGGGCCGACGGCTGGCGCCTCGACGCCGCCTACGCGGTGCCCGACAGCTTCTGGGCCGGCGTGCTGCCCCGGGTGCGGGAACGACACCCGCAGGCCTGGTTCGTCGGCGAGGTCATCCACGGCGACTACCCGGCGCGGGTGCGGGACTCGGGATTCGACTCCGTGACGCAGTACGAGCTGTGGAAGGCGATCTGGAGCAGCCTCAACGACGGCAACTTCCACGAGTTGGACTGGGCATTGACCCGCCACAACGAGTTCCTCGACACCTTCGTCCCGATGACGTTCGTCGGCAACCATGACGTCACCCGCATCGCCAGCCAACTGACGGACCCCACCCATGTCGAACACGCGCTCGTCCTGCTGATGACCGTCGGAGGCACTCCCAGCGTCTACGCCGGCGACGAGGTCGCCTACCGGGGGGTGAAGGAAGAGCGGTTCGGCGGCGATGACGCGGTGCGGCCCGAATTCGGTTCGCCCTTTGAGGGTGTCGGTGAGCACGGGCACCAGGTGTTCCGGTCCCATCAGCACCTCATCGGCCTGCGGCGCCGGAATCCGTGGCTGCACACCGCCAGAACCACCCCGCTGCGGGTCACCAACCGCGGGTACGTCTACACGACGCGCCACGGTGACGACGCGCTCGTCGTCGCCCTGAACATCGACGACGATGCGATGCCCGTGTCACTGGCGGAGTTCGGGCTCGCGCGTGCCGAGGTCGTCGCCGGGTCGGGTGCCCCGCCCGCCCAGGTCGTCGCGGACACCGTGGTGCCGGCCCACGGCTGGCTGATCCTGGCGCCGCGCTAGCGGTTCAGTCGAGCAGGTCCACCGTCGCGGGATCCTCCCCGTCGTAGAAGGCGTCCAACACCGCACGGAACACCGCGTCGTCGTCGCAGGCGCGGGCGAACAGTGTCATCGACGAACGCACCTTCAGGTCATCGGGATAGCCCAAAATCTCTGTGGCCGAACGCCCTTGGTGTGTCATCAGCAGCTCGGCGCACTCGCGAAGGCGCGGGCCGAGGACCGGGTGCGCCAGGTAGGCCTTCGCCTCGTCGACGGAGGCGATCCCGTACCGGTGCGCGGTCGCGCTGTGGCCGAGGCCGCGCAGTTGGGGGAACACGAACCAGATCCAGTGTGTGCGCTTGGCGCCGGCGCGCAGCTCGGTCAGCACCGCCGCATACACCCGGTCCTGCGCGGCCACGAAGCGTTCGAGATCGTAGGGATCATCACCGTCGGTCATCTCGACACGAGCCTGTCAGGTCGACCGCCTGGCCTCAACCTCCGACCCTGGAGTGTTCACTCCTTTCACACTGGTCACAGCCCTGATCGGTGGGTGGTGAGTCCGCCCCGAGTCGGAATCGTTAGCCAAACGCGATGTCGATCCACCGTGTCGAGCCGTCAATGCCGCAGCCGCAACGTGTTCCATTACGACTGCAAAGCCACGGCAATTTTGCGAGCAGCACGAGAAGTTTGACGAGAAAGGTGGGTTGGTTGCCGTTATGAAGTTGAAAGAGAAGTGGCGTGGTACCGCAAGGGCAGCGATGCGTCGGGTGGCGGCTGCCGCCCTGGCTGCCGTTGCGCTGCCCGGGCTGATCGGCTTCGCCGGGGGTTCGGCAACGGCTGGGGCGTTCTCCCGGCCCGGTCTTCCCGTCGAGTATCTCGACGTGTTCTCCCCGTCGATGGGCCGTGACATCCGGGTACAGTTCCAGGGCGGCGGCCCCCGTGCCGTCTACCTCCTCGACGGCCTGCGCGCGCAGGAGGACTACAACGGCTGGGACATCAACACGCCCGCGTTCGAGTGGTTCTACCAGTCCGGACTGTCGACGATCATGCCGGTCGGCGGACAGTCCAGCTTCTACACCGACTGGTACCAGCCGTCGCGGGGCAACGGACAGAACTACACCTACAAGTGGGAGACGTTCCTGAGCCAGGAGCTGCCGGCGTGGCTGGAGGCCAACCGCGGTGTGTCCCGGACCGGAAACGCCGTCGTCGGCCTGTCGATGGCCGGTAGCGCGGCACTGACCTACGCGATCTACCATCCGCAGCAGTTCATCTACGCGGCCTCCCTGTCGGGCTTCCTGAACCCGTCCGAGGGCTGGTGGCCGATGCTGATCGGGCTGGCGATGAACGACGCGGGCGGCTTCAACGCCGAGAGCATGTGGGGCCCGTCCTCGGACCCGGCATGGAAGCGCAATGATCCGATGGTCAACATCAACCAACTGGTGGCCAACAACACCCGGATCTGGATCTACTGCGGCACCGGCACCCCGTCCGACCTGGACAACGGCACGCCGGGCAACAACCTGATGGCGGCGCAGTTCCTCGAAGGGTTCACGTTGCGGACCAACATCGCCTTCCGGGACAACTACATCGCAGCGGGCGGCACCAACGGTGTCTTCAACTTCCCGACCTCGGGAACCCACAGCTGGGGTTACTGGGGCCAGCAGCTGCAGCAGATGAAGCCCGACATTCAGCGGGTCCTGGGAGCTCAGGCCACGGTCTAGCTTCCGCCCACACTCAGAGGGCCTGCCGTTTCCCCCGAGCGGCAGGCTCTCTGCCGTGTCGGGTCACAACCGGGTCCGGACGTCGATGTCCTCGCTGAACTCGTCGAGCATCGCGTCGGTCAAGGTCGGCCTCGTTTCGGCGATCGCCCCCAGGTAGTCGTCGGTGCAGGCAGGTTCACCGCGCCGGTGTTCGATCTCACGCTCGAAGGCGCACTGGGCGCCCTTGCGGGCCGCGAACTCGATATCGGCCGGGGTGAACATGTGGGTGGCCTCGACGAGCTTGTCGACCTCGACGTAGTCGGCGCTGACGCCCAGGTAGCGGTTCCAGATCGCCTTGCGCGCAGCGTCATCGGGTGGACCGACCGGGATGATGTAGTCGAATCGGCCGGGCCGCAGGAACGCCGAGTCCAGGGAGCGCACCGAGTTCGTCGCGCAGATCAGCAGCCGCTCCTCGTGCTGACGGAACGTCGGGATCAGTTTGAGCAGTTCGTTCGTGACGCCGTGGGCCGGATCAGACGGGATGCCCGACCGCGACCCCGCGATCTCCTCGACCTCGTCGATGAACACCACGGCGGCGTCGAGCTCGTTGAGGTTGGTGAACACCTCCCGCAGCGCGGTTGGCATCGCGACGTCCGGGGTGGCCAGCCGGGACGGGAAGATCTCGACGAACGGCCAGCCCAGGCGTCCGGCAACGGCTTTGGCGAAACTCGTCTTCCCGGTTCCCGGCGGACCGAACAGAATGACGGCCTTGGGCGGGGACACGCCGTAACGGGCCGCCAGATCCGGCTGCGCCAGCGGCAGCACGATGCGACGCTCGATCATGCGCTTCTCGGTCTCCATGCCCGCCATGCCCTCCCACAGGCCGGGGCTCATCAGCTGGCCGCCCAGCGCGGTCAGCAGGCCGGTGTCCGAAGCCCCGACGTGGTCGACCTTCTCGAAGTAGCTCAGGTCGCAGCGTTCGGTGTATCCCGAATTGCGCAGCGCAGCTGTGCCGGTGGCCTCGCGGGGCAACAGCCCACTGATGCGCCGGGCGCCCAGCGTCCGCAGCCGCAGCTCCAACTCGACGAGCAGGGCGCTGCCGATGCCGCGGTCCCGCCAGCGGTCACTCAGCGCCATCATCGAGATCCACGCCCGATCACCGGTGACCTGCGCGACCGCCATGCCGACCAGCTGATCGCCGACGACCGCGACGACGGCGGGCTGCCCGGATCGGGCGGCCGAGACCACCTCGGAGACCGGGAACGCCGGTGGCGGCTCGCCGGGTTCGCGGCTCTGGTCCCAGACCGAGATCGCCTGATCGAGGTCGTCGTCGTGAAAATCGCGCAAGCGCCATGGGGGCATGCGCCAAACATCTACCGGCGCGAGGGGCCGACGGGCATCACCCATCCGGGTGGTGCGCGAGGGGGTCGCCTTCTCCCCCGTGCGGCGTCAGCCCTGGACCGCGGGGCGGATCGTCAGGTCGCCGATCTCCACCTCGGGCGGCTGCTCGATCGCGAAGACGATTGCGCGGGCCACCGCTTCCGGCGCCAGCCCGAACGCGTCCATGTCGGCCCGGACCGCGTTGCGCAGGGCGACGTCGGTGATCGAGCGGTCGAGTTCGGTGTTGACGTATCCGGGCGAGATGGACGTGGTTCGGATGACCCCATCGGTCGATTCCTGGCGCAACGCCTCCATCATGGTGCGGACGGCATTCTTGGTCGCCGCGTACACGCCCATCGTGGGGACGATCTTCAGGCCGGCGGTCGACACCGTCGTGACGAAGTGCCCGTGCCCCTGCTGCCGGACCACGGGCATGGCGGCGGCGATACCGTGCAGCACCCCGCGCAGGTTCACGTCGATCATCGCGTCCCAGCCGGTCACGTCGGCGTCGGCGAGCGGGCCGATCGCGCTGATGCCGGCGTTGGACACCAGCACGTCGAGCCTGCCGAAGTCGGCGACCGCGGTGCCCACCAGTCGCTCGAGGTCCCCGGCCGCGGTGACGTCCGTCGTCACGGTGGCCACCTCGGTGCCGGCGGCGCGCAACTCGCCGCCGAGGGTGTGCAGGCGGTCGGCGCGCCGGGCGCCCAGCACCAGTCGCGCCCCGCGCGTCCCGAGCAGTCGTGCCGTCGCCTCCCCGATGCCGCTGCTGGCGCCGGTGATCGCGACGACCATGCCGTCGATCGGATCGTTGACCATGGTGGCTACGACGATCCGCAGGCCGGGCCTATTCCGCTGTGAGCCGAATCGATGCAGGGAACAAACGCCCCCTCGTCAAGGTTGAGCGCATCAGGTTCAACTTTGGAGGTTTGATGCCTGAGGCTCTGCAAGTGCCCGTCCTGTTCGTCAGCGAACCGATCGTGCTTCCCGGCATGGTGGTGCCGATCGAACTCGACGACGCCGCGCGCGCCGCAGTCGACGCCGCGCAGGCCAGCGATTCCGGCAGGCTGCTGATCGCGCCGCGCCTCGACGACCGCTACCCCACCTACGGCGTGCTCGCCTCGATCGTGCAGGTCGGACGGGTGCCCGGGGGCGGGGCCGTCGCCGTGGTGCGCGGCGACAAGCGCGCCCACATCGGATCCGGGACCAGCGGGCCGGGCGCGGCGCTCTGGGTGCTGGTCGACGAGGTCGCCGATCCGGTGATCACCGATGAGACCAAGGCGCTCGCCGCCGAATACAAGAAGCTCGTGCTGGCGATGCTGCAGCGCCGGGAGGCCTGGCAGATCGTCGACGTGGTCAACAAGATCACCGACCCGTCCGCACTGGCCGACACCGCCGGCTACGCGTCATACCTGACCGAGGTGCAGCGGCGGGAACTGCTGGAGACCGAGAACGTCGACGACCGGCTGCGTCAGCTGATCTCGTGGACCGGCGACCATCTGGCCGAGGTCGAGGTCACCGACAAGATCGCCGAGGACGTCCGCGCCGGCATGGACAAGCAGCAGAAGGAGTTCCTGCTGCGCCAACAGCTCAACGCCATCCGCAAGGAGCTCGGCGAACTGGGTCCCGATGGCCAGGAAGGTGAAGCCGACTACCGGTCCAGGATCGAGGCGGCGGACCTGCCCGAGAAGGTGCGCGAGGCCGCGCTGCGCGAGCTCGGCAAGCTGGAGCGGTCCAGCGAGCAGAGCCCCGAGGGCGGCTGGATCCGCACCTGGCTGGACACCGTGCTGGACCTGCCGTGGAACGTCACCACCGAGGACTCGACGGACCTGAAGTCGGCCCGCGAGATTCTCGATGCCGACCACCACGGCCTCGACGACGTCAAGGAGCGCATCGTCGAGTACCTGGCTGTGCGGGCCCGGCGCGCCCAGCGGGGCATGGCCGTCGTGGGCGGCCGCGGCTCCGGCGCGGTGATGGTGCTGGCCGGTCCCCCCGGCGTCGGCAAGACGTCGCTGGGTGAATCCGTCGCCCGCGCGCTCGGCCGCAAGTTCGTGCGCGTCGCCCTCGGTGGTGTACGCGACGAAGCCGAGATCCGGGGACACCGCCGCACCTACGTGGGGGCCCTGCCCGGCCGCATCGTGCGGGCCGTCGGTGAGGCGGGATCGATGAATCCCGTTGTGCTGCTTGACGAGATCGACAAGGTCGGCTCCGACTACCGGGGCGACCCGTCGGCCGCGCTGCTCGAGGTCCTGGACCCGGCGCAGAACCACACGTTCCGCGACCACTACCTGGATCTCGATCTGGACCTGTCCGACGTCGTGTTCGTCGCGACCGCCAACGTGGTCGAGAACATCCCGTCGGCGCTGCTGGACCGCATGGAACTGATCACGATCGACGGCTACACCGCCGACGACAAGGTCGCGATCGCGCGCAACTACCTGCTGCCCCGTCAGTCCGAGCGTGCCGCGCTGACCCCCGAGGAAGTCACGGTGACCGATGCGGCGCTGCGCAAGATCGCCGCGGACTACACCAGGGAGCCGGGTGTGCGTCAGTTCGAGCGGCTGCTGGCCAAGGCGCTGCGCAAGGCAACAACGAAACTGGCCGCGGATCCATCACCGATCACCGTCGATGAGCCGGATCTGGTCGAGTATCTGGGCCGGCCACGGTTCATGCCGGAATCGGCGGAACGCACCGCGGTTCCGGGTGTGGCGACCGGGCTGGCTGTCACCGGACTGGGCGGCGATGTCCTCTACATCGAGGCGGGCAGCACCGATGGTGAATCCGGGCTGCAGCTGACCGGTCAGCTGGGTGACGTGATGAAGGAGTCCGCGCAGATCGCGCTGTCCTACGTCCGCTCGCACGCCGCGGAACTCGGCGTCGACCCGACTGCGCTGGACCGCCGTATCCACGTGCACGTGCCCGCGGGCGCGGTGCCCAAGGACGGTCCGTCCGCCGGTGTCACGATGGTGACGGCGCTGGTGTCGATGGCGACCGGGCGGCAGGTGCGCTCCGACGTCGGAATGACCGGCGAGGTCACGTTGAACGGGCGGGTGCTGCCGATCGGCGGCGTCAAGCAGAAGCTGCTCGCCGCGCAGCGGGCCGGGTTGTCGACGGTGTTCATCCCGCAGCGCAACGAGGCCGACCTCGACGACGTCCCGGCCGACGTGCTGGAGTCGCTGGACGTCCGGCCGATGACCGACGTCGCCGAGATCGTCGCGCAGGCCCTGGAGCCTGCCGAGGATGCGACCAGCGTCGCGGCGTAGCGGGGGTTCTGCGCGAAGGCGTGCGTTTGTACGTGGCTGACGGCGTGTCACGGTTGCAGACGCGCGCTTTCGCGGAGAAAGGTGAGCTGTCATGGCCTACGACGCCGAACTCGCCGATCGCATCCGTGAATTGATCGCCGCCGAGCGGGGTGTCGAGGAGAAGGCCATGTTCGGTGGGCTGGCCTTCCTGATCAACGGCAACATGGCCGTCGTCGTCAGCTCCAAGGGCGGGCTGATGGTCCGGGTCCCGCGCGACCAGACCGAGGCCTTGCTGTCCCGGGACCACGTCGAACCGATGGTGATGGCCGGACGCGAAGCCCGCGGATGGCTGCGGGTGCGCCCCGCCGGGATCACGACGAAACGTCAGCTCAAGCCGTGGGTGACGCGCGGCGTCGAGTACGCCCGGGCCCTTCCGCCGAAGTAGCGACGTGGCACGCTTGGACACCGACATGCCTGCCATCAAGTACGTCTGCCTCATGCTGCTCGCTCTGGGCAGCGTCTCCTGCTCGGGTCCGACCGTCGTCAACACCGACGAATCGACGGTGCCGCCGCGCCCGTCCGCCTCCGCCGCGCCGACCACCACCAGGCCGAGCAACGCCCACCTGGCCAACGCGTACCACTTCGCCGCCGAGGTCGACGGTCAGACCGGCTACTACTTCACCTCACCGAGCGGTCGGTGGGAATGCGCGATCGTGCCCCGCGTGCGTGCGGGCTGTCAGGACACCCGCAACGCCGCGAGCATCGGGATCACCGGTGCGCCGGACGAGGTGCCCGGCGCCGACGGTGAGCCCAGCGCACCCAACGCCATCGTGGTGGACCGCGACGCCGACCCGCAATTCGTCGCTCTCGCCACTCCGGCGTTCGGGCTCGCGCCGGACCCGGCCCCCGAGCTGCCGTTCAACAGGATCCTGGCGGTCGCCGGTTTCCGGTGCAATGTGCAAGAGGCCGTGGGGATTTCGTGCCTGTCCGAGGCCAGCGGCAAGGGCTTCACGTTCTCCGCCGACGGCTTCGTCGCGCAGTACACCGACGTGCCCGCCGACGCGCCCTGACTAGGGTTGGCTCCATGTCGTCGACAACCGCCTCGCCGGTCACGGTCGCCGTCACCGGCGCGGCCGGCCACATCGGGTACGCCGCCCTGTTCCGGATCGCCGCCGGTGCCATGCTCGGCCACACCACCCCGGTCACGCTGCGGCTGCTGGAGCTGCCCGATGCCGTGCGCGCCGCAGAAGGCGTGGTGATGGAGCTCGAGGACGGCGCGTTCCCGCTGCTGGCCGGCACCGAGATCTACGACGATCCGACCCGGGCCTTCGACGGCGTCGACGTCGCGCTGCTGATCGGGGCCAGGCCCCGCACCAAAGGCATGGAGCGCGCCGATCTGCTCGGCGCGAACGCCGAGATCTTCGCGACTTCGGGTAAGGCGCTCAACGCCGGCGCCAGCCCCGACGTGCGGGTACTGGTGGTCGGCAATCCCGCGAACACCAACGCGCTGGTGGCCTCCGCGCACGCCCCCGACATCCCCGCCGACAGGTTCACCGCGCTGACCCGGCTGGACCACAACCGGGCGGTCGCGGCAACGGCGCGGCACAGCGGTGTCCCCGTCACCGAGATCAGCCGGATGACGATCTGGGGCAATCACTCGCCCACCCAGTACCCCGACATCTTCCACGCCGTCGTCGGCGGGCGCTCAGGCGCCGACTACGCCGCCGACACCCGTTGGCTCACAGACGATTTCATTCCCACCGTGGCCCGGCGCGGCACCGCCATCATCGAGGCGCGCGGGGCCAGCTCCGCGGCGTCGGCGGCCAACGGCGCCATCGACCACATCGACGACTGGGTGCACGGCACCCCCGACGGGGACTGGACCTCGGTGGCGCTGCCCTCCCCCGGCGCCTACGGGGTGGACGAAGGCCTGGTGTGTTCGTTTCCGTGCCGGTCCGTCGGTGGCCGCTGGGAGATCGTCGAAGGGCTCGACATCAACCCGTTCTCGCGGGCCCGCATCGATGCGAGCGTGGCGGAGCTGCGCACCGAACGCGATGCGGTGGCCGCCCTCGGGCTGCTCTGAGGGCTACTCCAGGGACGCCGTTCCGTCGGCGTGCACGCGCACCGCGGCGCCCGCGATGTCGTCGCGCACGGTCGCCTCGGCGCCGGCGCGGTCGGTGATCACGGCGAGCACACGGGCGTCCTCAGGGGTCCGGACGGCCAGGAACGCCTTCTCCGGCGCTCCGTCCCGGTCCACCGGGGTGGTCCACGACTCGACGGTGCCGACACCGCTCCACTCCACCACCGCAGTGCGGGTGGGTTCCCGGTCCACCTCGGACTGGACGTCTTCCCAACGGAATTCGTGTTTCGGGGGTTCGGTGCCGTACACGCCGAAGCTGTGTTTGGTGAGATAGCCGCCGTTGGCGGTGATCAGGCCTCGCTGGCCCGGCTGCGCGGCCAGCCGTTCGGCCATCGTCGCGATGGAATGGGTGACGTAGTTGTTCCACGGTCCACCCGCGAAGGTCAGTCCGCCGGTGACGGTCAACGGCCGGTCCGGCTTCCCGACCGGAAGACCCAGTTCCCGTGCGGCGACCTGAACGGCCGACGGGAAGCACGAGTACACGTCGACCAGATCCATGTCGTCGACGCCGGCGCCCGCCAGTTCCAGCGCCCGCCGTCCCGCGATGCGGATCGCCGGTGAGGTGTGGAACTCCGCTCGCTCGGCGATGGCGTACGTGTCGTGGGAATCGGCTCCCGCATACGGGAAAACCCAGCGGTCGGACGGGATCTGGAGATGGCGGGCCTTCTCCGCCGACGCCACGATCAACACCGCGCCCTGATCGACCATGTTGTTGGAGTTCATCAACTTGGTGTAGGGCCAGCTGATCATCCGGTTGGACGCGGACGGCTGCCAGATCTGCTCGGGGGTCAGCGCCTCCCGGTTCCAGGCGTGCGGGTTGTCCGCCGCCACGGCGGAGAACTGCGCCCACAGCTCGCCGATGCGGCGGCGGTGCTCGTCGGGGGTCTCGCCCGCGGCGATACGCAGCGCCTGCTCGAACATCGGATACACGTAAGCCGGCCGATCCAGGTTGATCCGGATGTCGGACGGGGCCGCCATCGGCACGCTCTCGTCGCCGCCCGGCGCCGACGGCACCGATTCGTCCTGCTTGGTCCAGTCCGGCCTGCGTCCGGCGGCACGAATCCGGCTGCGTGTCCGCCACGTCTCCGCCCCGGCGATCAGCACCACATCGGCCTTCCCCTGCTGGATGTCGAGGCAGGCCATGTTCACCAGGGTCTGCGGGACGTTCCCACCGATACCGGTGTACCGCGTCACCGCCTTGTCGGCCCGGATGCGTTGCGCCAGAAGCAGCCCGGGGTCGCGATAGCGCCAGGACAGCAGGTTCACCACACGCACCGCGTCGACCGCCTCCAGCAACCGGGGGTCCGCGGCCGCCCGGGCGGCCTGCACCATCAGGTCGACCGGTTCGACGTCGGGGTTCTCGTCGTGCTGGTTCACCTGGCCGTAGCCGACGAGAACCGGAGTCCTGGGATCGATGGGCATCGACGATGCGCCTTTCCGCTAGATGAGCTGTGTCGCAAGTGGGATGGGCGACGGGCCGACAGCATCCCGTCGGCGACCCAACTGGTGACTAGTCACGATAACGGTGCGCGAAAGATTAACGCGCACGCCATCGGGTACGAGTTGACCGGACCCCGATGCGGAGTTGGATGGAGAGATGACTACCACGACCACAGCCGAGCAGAGCCCGACGACCTCGTGGAGGACCGGGGACCGCCGGCCGCTGGCCGATGCGGAGATCGATCAGCTCGACCGGTGGTGGCGGGCAGCCAACTACCTGTCGGTGGGCCAGATCTACCTGCTCGACAACCCGCTGCTACGCACCCCCCTGACCCGCGACGACGTCAAACCGAGGTTGCTGGGCCACTGGGGCACGACGCCGGGGCTCAACTTCCTCTACGCCCACCTCAACCGGGCGATCAAGGAGCGTGGGCAGTCGACGATCTATCTGACCGGTCCGGGCCACGGCGGCCCGGGGCTGGTGGCCAACGCCTACCTCGACGGCACCTACAGCGAGATCTACTCCGACATCACCCAGGACGCCGAAGGGATGCGCCGGCTGTTCCGCCAGTTCTCCTTCCCCGGCGGCATCCCCTCGCACGTCGCGCCCGAGACCCCCGGGTCGATCCACGAGGGCGGCGAGCTCGGCTACGCGCTGTCCCACGCGTACGGCGCCGCGTTCGACAACCCGGACCTGCTGGTGGCCGCGGTGGTCGGTGACGGAGAGGCCGAGACGGGTCCACTGGCCACCAGCTGGCACTCCAACAAGCTGGTCAACGCCGGCAAGGACGGTGTGGTGCTGCCGATCCTGCACCTCAACGGCTACAAGATCGCCAACCCGACGCTGCTGGCCCGTATCCCCACCGAGGAACTGCGCAGCCTGCTGACCGGTTACGGGCATCACCCCTACTTCTTCGAGGTGCCCGACGACGCGGCCCAGGCTGATCACGCCGATGCCCACCGACGCTTCGCGACCCTGCTCGACGACGTCCTCGACGAGATCGCCGACATCAAGGCCAGAGCCTCAGCAGGTGACGAGTCGCGCCCGAGCTGGCCGATGATCGTCTTCCGCACCCCGAAAGGCTGGACCGGCCCGGCCTACATCGACGGCAAGAAGACCACCGGTTCGTGGCGGGCCCATCAGGTGCCGCTGGCCAACGCCCGCGACACCGCCGAACACCTCGGAGTGCTCGCCGACTGGCTGGGCTCCTACCGGGCCGAGGAGCTGTTCGACACCGACGGAAAGCTGTTGCCCGACATCGCCTCTCTGGCGCCGGCGGGGCCGCTGCGGATGAGCGACAACCCGCACGCCAACGGCGGGCTGCTGCTGAAGGACCTCAGGCTGCCCGACTTCCGGGAGTACGGCGTGGACGTCCCCGCGCCCGGTGCCACCATCGCCGAGGCCACCCGTGTGCTCGGCCAGTGGTTGACCGAGGTGATCCGGCTCAATCCGGACAACTTCCGCATTTTCGGACCCGACGAGACCGCGTCCAACCGGCTGCAGGCCGTCTACGACGCCACCGACAAGCAGTGGAACGCCGAGTTCTTCGGTCCGGAGGTCGACGAGCACCTGGCGCGGGCGGGCCGGGTGGTCGAGATGCTCTCCGAGCACCAGTGCCAGGGGTGGCTGGAGGGCTATCTGCTGACCGGTCGGCACGGACTGTTCAACTGCTACGAGGCTTTCATCCACATCATCGACTCGATGCTCAACCAGCACGCCAAGTGGCTCAAGGTCACCAACGGCATCCCGTGGCGGCGGCCCATCGCCAGTCTGAACTACCTGTTGTCCAGCCATGTCTGGCGCCAGGACCACAACGGGTTCTCGCACCAGGACCCGGGTTTCATCGACCACGTGGTGAACAAGAGCGCCAAGGTGGTGCGCGTCTACCTTCCGCCGGACGCCAACACGTTGCTGTCCACCTACGACCACTGCCTGCGCTCGCGCCAATACGTCAACGTCGTCGTCGCGGGCAAGCAGCCGTCGCCCAATTTCCTGACGATGGAGCAGGCGGTCGCGCACTGCATCCGCGGGCTGGGCATCTGGGAGTGGGCCGGTTCGGAGCAGTTGGGCACCGACCCCGACGTCGTCCTCGCGGCCGCCGGGGACATTCCGACGCTGGAGGCGCTGGCCGCCGCCGACATCCTGCGCCGACACCTGCCGGACCTGAAGCTCCGCTTCGTCAACGTGGTGGATCTGATGCGGCTGCAGGACCGTACCGAGCACCCGCACGGGCTGTCCGACCGCGACTTCGACATGATCTTCACCACCGATCGGCCCATCATCTTCGCCTACCACGGCTACCCGTGGCTGATCCACCGGCTGACCTACCGGCGTGCGGGCCACGCCAACCTCCACGTCCGCGGTTACAAGGAGGAAGGCACCACGACGACACCGTTCGACATGGTGATGCTCAACGACCTCGACCGCTACCACCTGGTGATGGACGTGATCGACCGGGTCCCGTCGCTGGGTTCGACGTGTGCGACGCTGCGCCAGCAGATGGCCGACAAGCGCATCGCGGCGCGTGAGTACACCCGCGCCCACGGCGACGACATCCCCGAGGTCAAGGACTGGGTCTGGCCGGCGGCGCGGGAGTCGGGATTCGGTACCGCGGCCGCCGACGCCACCGCAGCCACCGGGGGTGACAACGAATAGCCGGTATCCTGGTGCAGTTATGTCTGACGCCATCGCCGCACCGGTCGAGCACCATCCGTGGATGGGGCACCTGTCGGCGCTGCATCACTTCCGGATCTACGTCGACATCGCGATCGTCGTCGTCGTACTGGCGCTGACGAACCTGCTGGCGCACTTCACGACGCCGTGGGCGAACATCGCCGTCGTCCCCGCGGCCGCGGTCGGGCTGCTGCTGCTGGTCCGGTCCCGCGGTCTCGGGTGGTCCGAGCTGGGCCTGGGCCGTGAGCACTGGAAATCCGGTGCAGGCTACGCCCTCGGGGCGGTCGCGCTCGTCGGGACGGTCATCGCCGTCGGTGTCCTGCTGCCGGTCACCCGGCCGATGTTCCTGAACGACAACTACGCGACGCTGTCGGGCGCGCTGGTCGCGTCGATGATCATCATTCCGCTGCAGACCGTGATCCCCGAAGAGCTGGCGTTCCGTGGCGTGCTGCACGGGGCGCTGGACCGGGCGTGGGGTTGGCGTGGTGTCGCCGCCGCAGGTTCGCTGCTGTTCGGGTTGTGGCACATCGCCACGTCGCTGGGCCTGACCGCCAGCAATGTCGGCTTCACCAAGATCCTCGGCGGCGGGGTGTTCGGCATGGTGGTCGGCGTCGTCGGCGCGGTGATCGCCACGGCCGCGGCGGGTTTCGTGTTCACCTGGTTACGCCGCCGCAGCGGCAGCCTGATCGCCCCCATCGCCCTGCACTGGTCACTCAACGGGCTGGGCGCGCTGGCCGCCGCCCTGGTGTGGCACCTGTCCTGACGGTCCGTCGGCGCGCCTTCGCGCACGGAACTGCCGGTTCTTGAGCTTGTTGCCGCAGGACGCCATGTCGCACCATGTGCCGCCGTGGTTGCGGGAGGAGTCGTAGAACACCCACCGGCATTCGTCGTTACCGCACGCCTTGAGCAGCGCCCAGGTGCCGTCGCGCTGCCCGTCGCGGATCACCGGAAGCAGGCCGGCGAGCCGATCGGCCACGCTGTCGCCGTCGACCCGCAACGTCACCACACCTCCGTCCCCGACCGCTGCCTGCAGCCGGCCCTTCGCCGCGATCCGCTGCAGTGGGGCCACCGCCTCGGGCCCCGGCCGGGGACCTCCCGCGTTGTGGATCAGCAACGCCCGCAACGCTTCACGCACCTCGATGGCCAGCGCCAGGTCGGCGGCGGTCAACTCGGCCGACGGCGCCAACAGCCCGTTGGCGATCATCCACGGCCGTGCGTCGGAGGGGTCGGCAAGGCGATCGGCGCCGTCGGGCCGTTCCACCGTGTTGACGAGCGCCTGGATACGCCGCAGGGGCTGCGGCGCGGGCTTCGGTTCGTCGTCATCCGGCCAGTTCGCGCGCACACCAGAAGACTAGCACCATGACCATCAAAATGGCTTGACCAGTCATGAGTGACCGGTATAACGTTTTCGATAGTCACCCATGGAAAGCGAGAGCGAAAAATGTCCCGACCCCGAACTTCAGCCGGAGCGCCGCTCGGGGCCGCTATGGGCGGCCGAGTCGTGCAGCGTCAACCCCGACCCCAGCGTCATCGGTTGCGCGCTCGGCTGACCGCCCGGCTGCGGGCGCGCTCGCTGGACCGGCAGCTCGCGGTCGGCGTCGCAGCCGCCGCGGGTAGCCCCCTGGCCGCGCACCGCCACCGCATCACCTCGACGCCGGAGCGGCAGGCCATCGCGCACGCGCTGAGCATCGCCGTATCCGACGCCCGCCGAGGAGCGTCACTGCCACCGGTGCCGCGGACTCCGCTGGACATCCGTGCCGTCACCGCCGCCCAGGCGCTGATCGAGCGGCTGATCCAGCGCCTGCACGCTCCCGGCCCGGTGTGTGAACGCGGCATGGCGCGGCTGCGGCTCCTGCTCTCCGATGGCTCGGGACCGCTGTACCGGTGCGGAAGCGGTGACCTGCCGGGCCGCCTGGGCGCCGCGCTCGCCGAGCTCTGAGGGATCAGACCACCAACACCGCCGCGCCCGCGATCCTGCCGGTGCACAGGTCGCCGAGCGCGTCGTCGGCACGGTCGAGCGGATACCGCGGGCTGGTGACCTCGAGCCGGTGCCCCGCGGCGAAATCGAGGAAGGCCTGCGCATCGGCGCGGGTGTTCGCCGTCACCGAGCGCATCTGCCGCTCCCGGAACAGATGCCGCTGGTAGTTCAGCACCGGGATGTCGCTGAGGTGGATGCCGGCGATGGACAGCGTGCCGCCGCGATCCAGCGCCTCCATGGCCGGCAACACCAGATCGCCGACCGGGGCGAACAGGATCGCGGCATCAAGCGGCACCGGCGGCGGGTCGGCGGCCCCCTGTGCGGACGCCGCGCCGAGCGAAAGCGCCAGTTCACGCGCCTGCTCGCCACGGGTCATGACATGCACCTCGGCACCCCCGGCCAACGCCACCTGAGCCGTCAGATGCGCGCTCCCGCCGAATCCGTAGATCCCCAGGCGCCCGCCGGGCGGCAACTCCGCACGCAGCAGCGCGCGATAGCCGATGATGCCGGCGCACAACAGCGGGGCGAGTTCGGTATCGGAGTAGCCGTCGGGTAGCCGCAGCGCGAAGTCGGCGGGCACCGTCGCGAACTCGGCGTAACCTCCGTCGGCATCCCAGCCGGTGTAGCGGGATTCCGGGCACAGGTTCTCCTGGCCGCGCAGACAGTACCTGCACGTGCCGCAGGTGTGGCGCAGCCACGCGATGCCGACCCGGTCACCGACCGCGAACCGCGACCCGGCGTTCGGGCCGAGCGCCACCACTTCACCGACCACCTCGTGACCCGGGATCACCTGGGGTCGGTGCACGGGGAGGTCGCCCTCGGCCACGTGCAGGTCGGTGCGGCACACGCCGCAGGCCCGTACGGCGACCAGCAGCTCGTCGGGACCGGGCTGCGGCACCGGCACTGTGGCGCGTACCAGCGGCTTGGTGGCCATCGGGCCCGGCCTGCGCACCTGCCATGCACGCATCGTCGGGGCGGTCACGCCCTCACGATGCCATGGCGCACCGCCCCTAGGTACGGGACTTCGTCACCATTCCGACGATCCACAGCAGGATCACCGAGCCGAGGATCGCAGTGAACAACGTGAACCACCAGCCACCGCCCGCGGTGTCCAGGAA
The DNA here is from genome assembly GCF_000612725.1 of Mycolicibacterium austroafricanum. Classification (GTDB taxonomy): domain Bacteria; phylum Actinomycetota; class Actinomycetes; order Mycobacteriales; family Mycobacteriaceae; genus Mycobacterium; species Mycobacterium austroafricanum. The sequence goes on along the minus strand of NZ_HG964454.1, from coordinate 321,400 downwards.
GAAACTCAACAGGAACCCGCCGACGAGGGCACCGACGATACCGATCACGATGTTCATCAGGATGCCCGAACCGGACCCCTTGACGATCTTGCCGGCGATCCAACCCGCGATCGCCCCGATGATGATGTAGCCGATCCAGCCCACGCTGGTCAGCGTGGACGATCGGGCGAGGAACTCGGTAGCTGCAACGACGTCCATCAGGAACTCCTACCTGTCACCAGCCCAACCCGGTGCGTCTGCGACCGGGCCATTGCCCAGATATACCTAAACCGAGTAACGAAACGGCGGTGGAAACAGGCAGCGAACGGACACGATCAGGCCGGCGGCAGCATCCCGGGGGCCGTGTTCGGATCTACCGGAACCGGCACGCCGACGGCGGGCCGAGGTGCCGGGGCGTTGGGATCCGGCGGCGGCGCGTTCGGGTCCGGGGGCGGCACCGGAGCGTTCGGGTCGGCCGGAGGCGGCGGTGGCGGCGGCGTCCACGGGCGGATCGAGTTGGCCAATGTGACGGCTTCGGCCTGCGGGATCGGATTGGTCGCCGTGCCGAGCCACACCACGAACCAGCGTTCGGGGGTGCGCTGTCCACGCGGGGTGCCCGGTGCGACGGGTTCCCCGACGACGCCGGCCCAGATCTGTCCGTTGGGCTTGTTGGTGTCGCTGAACTTCACCTCGTAGTACGAGGCCACACCGTTGTTGTCGAGCGGGACGACCTGCTGGTTGACCCGGGTGCCGGGGAACGGCATGAAGAACTCACCCATGTCCGAGGCCAGCCGCTGGGCGGCCTTGGTGTTGTCGTTCTCCGCTCCCGCGAACAGCTTCAGGTCGAGGCGGCCCAACAGCACGCTGGTGTCGTTCGGCGGCTGCGCGTCCGGCGGCGCACCCTCGGGTGGCAGCTTCGTCAGCAGCGCCTGGCCGTACGACAGCTGGGTGGAATCGGAGACCTCCCAGCCGGCCGGCACGACATAGCTGAAGCCGCCGGCGGCATTGTCGATGCGGCCCGGCTCGGGGGCCGGGGGCACCGGAGCGTTGGGGTCGGCGGGCGGCGGCACGGGAGCGTTCGGATCGACCGGCGGCGGCGGAGGCACGGGAGCGTTCGGATCGACCGGCGGCGGGGGGACCGGAGCGTTCGGATCGACCGGCGGCGGCGGCACCGGCGGTGCTTCCACCGCAGGCGGAGGCGCCGGACTGGGCGGCGGCGCCGGCTGGGCGTAGGCCACCGCGGGCAGCGTGAACACTGCGGTCAACGCTGCGGTGGCGCCGGTCAGTGCCGACCGTCGGAACGACGTCGGAAGACCTTTGCGGCGCTTGGCATGCATGTCCGGCTGATCCATGGGGAAGAAACTACCGTGTCGCTGGCGTGACGCAAATGTGAGGTCCTCAAGAAGTGCCAAATTGTTATATTGCTGCCAGCTGAATAACAGCTGCTCATCAGCATCAGGACTGTTCGCTGGCGCGCCAGACCACCCGCGCGTGGCGCGGGTGGTTGTGACATATCCCCAAAGCGAGGCGGGCGGTCTCCTGCCCTGTCCATCGCGGCGGCCCCAGGCAGCGTTACCAGTGGACCTCAGGTCCGGCGCGTCGCATTTTCCCATCTAGCTACTGTCCAGTAACATAAGCGGCACTCGCTGGGGTTCAGCGCCGAACACAACAGGAGGGCCCACGATGGATGTCCTGATCACGGGATGCGACACAGATCTGGGTCGCACGATCGCGGAGAGCTTCTCCGAAGCCGGCCACAAGGTGCTGGTCGGCGGTCGCCGCCGCGATGAACTCGAGGTCCTCGCGAAGGAACTCGATGTCGACGCGCTGGTGTTCGACAACACCGATCCGGCCTCGGTCGCCGCACTCCACGGCCAGGTGCCGGCCCACCTCGACACCATCATCAATGTGCCGGCCCCCACCTGGACCGTAGGTGATCCCCGCACCTACACGCTGGCCGACCACGCCGCGGAATGGCGCGGCCTTTTCGACGCCGGTCTGGTGGCCTCGGTACTGACCGTCCAGGTGCTCGGCGACCACATGCGTTCGGGGGGGTCCATCATCAACGTGATCCCCGACTTCGTGCGCGACGGCAGTGCCGCGGCAGCGGTCAAGGCAGCGGTCTCGGACTGGACCGCCGGCCAGGCTGACCAGTTCGGTGTCCGCGGCATCACCGTCAACGCCGTCGCCGTCGGACGTGGGGTCGAACCCGGCTACGACGGACTCGGCAGCACACCGCCGTCGGTCGCCGCGGAAATCTCCCGCCTGTCGCTGTTCCTCACCACCCCGGCCGCGCGGCACATCACCGGGCAGACACTGCACGTCACTCACGGCGCGCTGGCCAACTTCGGCTGAGCTCCCGGGGCCGAACTGCGTTCCGGCAGCTTTTATTCCGCGCTTCGCGGCAAGTGAAACGAGCGACGGCGCGCGGCGGGCGATCGTAGGGTCGAACGCGTGACCATTCGACTCGGCCTGCAGATCAACAACTTCTCCTACGGGACCCCCGTCCCCGACCTGTTCCCCACCGTCGTCGCGCAAGCGCAGGAAGCCGACGCCTCCGGTTTCGACTCGGTCTTCGTGATGGACCACTTCTACCAACTGCCCGGTCTCGGCACCCCCGACCAGCCGATGCTGGAGGCCTACACCGCGCTCGGCGCGCTGGCGGCCGTCACCCAGAACGTGCAGTTGGGCACGCTGGTCACCGGCAACACCTACCGCAACCCCACGCTGCTGGCCAAGAACATCACCACTCTCGACGTGATCAGTCAGGGCCGGGCCGTTCTCGGTATCGGCACCGGCTGGTTCGAGCTCGAACACGACCAGCTGGGCTACGAGTTCGGCACGTTCACCGAGCGGTTCGACAAGCTCGACGAGGCACTGCAGATCATCGTCCCGATGCTCAAGGGCGAGCGGCCCACGTTCACCGGACGGCACTACCGCGTGCAGGAGGCGATGGCCAATCCCCGCTTCCGGGAGCATATTCCGCTGATGATCGGCGGAAGCGGCGAAAAGAAGACGATCCCGCTGGCGGCACGGCATTTCGACCACCTCAACGTGATCGCCGGATTCGACGAGCTGGCCAGGAAGATCGAGGTGATCGAGCAGCGCTGCGCGGACATCGACCGTGATCCGGCCACCCTGGAGACCAGCGTGCTGGTCGGGGCCCTCGTCGGCGACGACGTCTCCCCCGACCAGATTCCCGACGAGTTCAAACAGCGGATGGTGGCCGGGACCGTCGACCAGGTGGCCGAGCAGATCAAGACCAAGGTCCTCGACGCCGGCATCGACGGGGTCATCCTCTACGTGCCCACCCAGATCGTCGGCTACCAGCCAGGGCAGATCACCGCACTCGGCGAGGCCCTCGCACCGCTGGTCACCGCCTGATCCCCGGGCGGTGGGGCATCTCACTGCGCCGCGAGGATGAGCAGCGACTAAGGTTCTCGTTGTTCTGAATGGGTAAAGAAGGAAGGTCCGCGGACCCACCAAAGCCCCGACAAGGAGCCGCAATGAGCCATCCCGGAGCCACTCCATCCGATCGCCACAAGGTGGTGATCATCGGATCGGGATTCGGTGGGTTGACCGCAGCCAAGACCCTGAAGCGGGCAGACGTCGACATCAAGTTGATCGCCCGCACCACCCACCACCTTTTCCAGCCGCTGCTCTACCAGGTCGCGACCGGCATCATCTCGGAAGGCGAGATCGCCCCCGCGACCCGAGTCATCCTGCGCAACCAGAAGAACGCCCAGGTGCTGCTCGGCGACGTCACCGGCATCGATCTGCAGACCAAGACCGTGCGCTCGGAGTTGCTCGGGCACACCTACGTCACACCGTTCGACAGCCTGATCGTCGCGGCGGGTGCAGGCCAGTCCTACTTCGGCAACGACCACTTCGCCGAGTGGGCGCCCGGCATGAAATCCATCGACGACGCGCTGGAACTTCGTGGGCGCATCCTCGGCGCGTTCGAGCAGGCCGAGCGGTCCAGCGATCCGGCCCGCCGGGAGAAGCTGCTGACGTTCGTCGTCGTGGGCGCAGGTCCGACCGGCGTCGAAATGGCCGGCCAGATCGCCGAATTGGCCGACCACACACTCAAAGGCGCCTTCCGCCACATCGATTCGACCAAGGCGCGGGTGATCCTGCTCGACGCCGCGCCCGCCGTGCTGCCACCGATGGGTGAGAAGCTCGGCAAGAAGGCGCAGGCCCGGCTGGAGAAGCTGGGTGTCGAGATCCAGCTCAACGCGATGGTCACCGACGTCGACCGCAACGGCATCACCGTCAAGGACCCCGACGGGACTATCCGCCGGATCGAGGCGGCGTGCAAGGTGTGGTCGGCCGGTGTGTCGGCAAGCCCGCTGGGCCGGGACCTGGCCGAGGGGTCCGGCGTCGAACTCGACCGTGCCGGCCGGGTGAAGGTGCTGCCCGACCTGTCGCTCCCCGGCCACCCGAACGTTTTCGTCGTCGGTGACATGGCGGCCGTCGAGGGGGTGCCCGGCATGGCGCAGGGCGCGATCCAGGGTGGGAAGTACGCCGCAAAGGCGATCGCCGCCGGGCTCAAGGGCGCCGATCCCACAGAGCGTGAACCGTTCAAGTACTTCGACAAGGGCTCGATGGCCACCGTGTCCAGGTTCAGCGCGGTCGCCAAGATCGGGCCACTGGAGTTCGAGGGCTTCGTCGCCTGGCTGGCCTGGCTGGTGCTGCACCTGGTGTACCTGGTCGGCTTCAAGACCAAGATCGTCACGCTGCTGTCGTGGACGGTGACGTTCCTGTCGACCAAGCGTGGTCAGCTGACCATCACCGAGCAGCAGGCCTACGCACGGACACGCATCGAGGAACTCGAGGAGATCGCCGCGTCCGTCCAGGAGACCGAGCGGGCCGCCAGTTAGAGCCGCTCACCCTGCCAGGTGGCCAGGCATCCGCCGGCCGCCAGCGCCAGCGTCACCCCGGGCGCGTCGACTTCGCTTCGCGGATAATGGAATTCGCTGATGCATGCGCGTGGCGCTGCGATCTCGTCGTCGGCCGGCGATCCGCTGCCCAGCTCCACCCGGTGCCGCAGGCACGGTGTCCCGTCGACGTCGGCGTGCAGTGAGCCTGACCAGAATCCTTGCCGCTCACCGGTTCTGCCGATCTGGACCCGCTCGCGCAGGCGGAGCACTCCTGCGTCGGTCAGCGTCACACGGGTCGACGTATGGTGCCGCGACGCGGCCGCCACGATCGTCGGCTCGGGGTCCAGGTCGAGCTCACCGGCCACGTCGAGGTCCCATGTGGCGTGCGACTCGGTGGTGACCGGGCCCGGGAGCGCAACCGTCGCCGCCACGGTGCGCACGTTCAGCCGCGCGCCCACCTCGACGACGATGCGCATCGCTATTGCGTCGCCGCCCAGCGGGGTGGCCGCCGAGGACACCAGATGCACGGTGTCTTGCCCGGTGCGGCGCGCCGCGATCCCGCCGGTGCACTCGATGTGAGGGCTGCGGCCGGGCCTGGCGACGATCACGATGTCCGAACGCACTACACCGCCTGCGCGACCCGGAGTTGTTCGCGCACCCAACTCAACACCGGCGTGGCGGCCGGATCCACGGCCAGCGAGATGAGTTCGAAAGGCCGGTCCCCACGCACCGCGGCAGCGTCGCGCCGCATCACCTCGAGGTCGGCCCCCACCAGCGGGGCGAGGTCGGTCTTGTTGACCACCAGCAGGTCCGAGAACGTCACACCGGGCCCACCTTTGCGGGGCACCTTGTCCCCGCCCGCGACGTCGATGACGAAGATCTGCACGTCGACCAGGCCCGACGAGAACGTCGCGGTCAGGTTGTCGCCACCGGATTCCACCAGGATCAGATCCAGATCGTCATGCCCGGCGATCAGATCGTCGATGGCGTCGAGATTGGCGGTGATGTCGTCGCGGATAGCAGTGTGCGGGCAACCGCCGGTCTGCACCGCGGCGATGCGGTCGTCGGGCAGCACGGCGTGGCGGCGCAGGAAGTCGGCGTCCTCGGTGGTGTAGATGTCGTTGGTCAGCACCGCGAGCGACAACTCGTCGCGAAGCTGACGGCACAGTGCCGCCACCAACGCGGTCTTGCCGGAACCCACCGGACCGCCGACCCCGATGCGCAGCGGTTCCCCCGGCTGCCGTACCCGGCGGGGACGGTCGGTGTGGCCGTGCGGCTGACCGTCAAGAAAGTGCGGTGGCATGTGAACAACCTTCTCTAGGAGGCGAACAGCGGGCGCTCGCGTTCGAGGTGCCGCTGGGCGAGGACATCGAGCAGCGGATCGGACAGGTCGGCGAGCTCCTTGGCGGCCTCGGCGGCGGTGTGCTCGCACAGCGGTGACAACGCGAACGTCACCGCCGCGACGTCGCCGGGATCGAGTGCCAGCAGCCGCTGCGCCGCGGTGGCCGACCCCGTCATCGTCGTGTACACGACCGACAGCGCGGTGTGGTCCGGGGCCAGACCACCGGCCCGGCCGGCGACCCCGGCGGCCACCGCCAGGTGCGGGGTGGCGCCCAGTCCATCCCAGTCCTGCTCCGGCCACACCCGCCGCGCCAGCCGGACAAGGCCGCGACCCTGTGCGCGCGACGCCGCGCGTGCCGCGGGAGACGGTGTGCGCGCGTCGGTTTCGGCGTCGCCCGCCTCCCCCGCCGCGGCCGGCAGGGATCCTCGGTGCACGGCGGCCGCCAGCGACGCGGTGACCAGCCCGCTGGTGCGGATGCGGCGCGTCAGATACGCGCGCAGCGTGGCCAGGTCGACCACCAGGCCGCTGCTCACCGCTTCCTCGACGCCGCCCGAGTGCACATGGCCCCCGGTCGGGAGCCGGGAGTCGGACAGGACCAGCAGGGTGGCGAGATTGGACATCAGAAAAGGAAGTAGCGCTGGGCCATCGGGAGTTCGGTGGCGGGTTGCTCCTGCCAGACCTCGCCGTCGATGCGCACCGTGAACGTGTCGGGGTCCACCTCGATGTCCGGCGTGGCGTCGTTGAGTGGCATCTGCGCCTTGCCGACGCCACGCACGTTACCGACCGCGACGAGCTTGCGGTTCACCGCGATCCGGTCGGCCAGACGGTCCTCGATGGCCTGGGGCGCGACGAAGTGCACCGACGTCGCGGCGGCCGCCGCGGGGGCCGCACCGAACATCGGCCGCGGCAGCACCGGCTGCGGCGTCGGGATGGACGCGTTCGCATCGCCCATCGCCGCCCACGCGATCATGCCGCCCTTGACCACGGCGTGTGGGCGCACCCCGAAGAACGCCGGCTCCCACAACACCAGGTCGGCCAGCTTGCCGACCTCGACCGAGCCGATCTCGCCGTCCAGCCCGTGCGCCACCGCCGGGCAGATGGTGTACTTCGCCACGTAGCGCTTCGCGCGGGCGTTGTCGGCTTTCGTGTCACCGGGCAGAAAGCCCCTGCGGCGCTTCATCACATGTGCGGTCTGCCAGGTGCGCATCACCACCTCGCCGATGCGGCCCATCGCCTGCGCGTCGCTGCCGATCATCGAGATCGCCCCGATGTCGTGAAGCAGGTCCTCGGCCGCGATCGTCGACGGCCGGATCCGGCTCTCCGCGAACGCCAGATCCTCGGGGACGCTGGGGTTGAGGTGATGGCACACCATGAGCATGTCGAGGTGCTCGTCGAGCGTGTTGACCGTGTGCGGACGCGTCGGGTTGGTCGAACTCGGCAGCACGTTGGGATGGCCTGCGACGGTGATGATGTCGGGTGCGTGGCCGCCACCGGCGCCTTCGGTGTGATAGGCGTGGATCGACCGGCCCTTGATCGCGGCCAGCGTGTGCTCGACGAAGCCGGCTTCGTTGAGCGTGTCGGTGTGGATGTTCGCCTGCACACCGGCGGCGTCGCACACGGTCAGGCAGGCGTCGATGGCGGCGGGGGTGGTCCCCCAGTCCTCGTGCAGCTTGAAACCCGCGGCACCGCCCCGCAACTGCTCCCACATCGCCTCGGCGCTGACGGTGTTCCCCTTGCCGAGCAACGCGATGTTGAGCGGCCAGGTGTCGAGAGCCTCGAGCATGCGTGCGAGATGCCAGGCGCCGGGGGTGACCGTGGTGGCCTTGCTGCCCTCGGCGGGGCCGGTGCCGCCCGCCACGATCGTGGTGATGCCGCCGCCGAGCGCCTCCGCCATGATCTGCGGGCAGATCAGGTGCACGTGGCAGTCGATCGCGCCTGCGGTGACGATGCGGCCGTTGCCGGCGATGATCTCGGTGGACGGACCCACGACGAGGCCGGGGTGCACACCGGTCATGATGTCGGGATTGCCGGCCTTGCCGATCGCGGTGATCCGGCCGTCCCGGATGCCGATGTCGGCCTTGATGATTCCCCAGTAGTCGAGGATCACCGCGCCCGTGATGACCGTGTCGGGGGCGCCGTCTGCCCTGGTGACCCGCGACTGGCCCATCGATTCGCGCAGCACCTTGCCACCGCCGAACACCGCCTCGTCGCCGGCCAGACCCGGCCCGCCGCTGCGGTCCTCGGTGATCTCGATCAGCAGGTCGGTGTCGGCGAGTCGGATGCGGTCGCCCGTCGTCGGGCCGTACAGCGCCGCATACCGCTCGCGGGAGAGCTGGGTCATGACGCGTCCAATCTGCCGGGCGGATCCAGGGTCAAGCCGTGAACTTCCCGCGCACCACCCAGAGGGATGAGGCGAACATGTTGAGCCACACCGGGTTCGAATCGGATCGCGGTACCCGCAGGGATGTCGAACCGGTAGCCGTGCGCGGCGGCGCGATCGAACTCCAACGCGCCGTTGGCTTGTGGCACGTGCACGTGGCTACCGACCTGCACCGGCCGGTCGCCGGTGTTGACGATCGGCAACTCCAGCCGCACCGCACCAGCGTTGATCTCGATGTCGCCGTCGCCGAAGACGAACTCCCCTGGTATCACGGTGTCCTCCCTGTGCTCGTCACGCAATTGCTCATCGCCGCCTCACGGGATCGGGTGGTGGACGGTGACGAGCTTGGTGCCGTCGGGGAACGTGGCCTCCACCTGGACGTCGTGAAGCATCTCGGGGACACCGTCCATGACGTCGGCGCGGCCCAGGACCGCGCGGCCACTGACCATCAGTTCGGCCACGGTGCGGCCGTCACGGGCGCCTTCGAGGATGTGGTCGGTGATCACCGCCACCGCCTCGGGATGATTCAGCTTCAAGCCACGCGCCTGGCGGCGGCGGGCGAGTTCGGCGGCATACGAGAGCAGCAGCCGTTCCTGTTCATGCGGCGTCAAACGCATAGTGGGCGATCCTGCCACGACACAGCGCTGTCAGCAGCGCGCAAACCTGCGGCTGTCGTCTGCGCCCCTATTCGACGCTACGCATCGGTACCGCATTCGACGCTACGCATCGGTACTGGATTCGACGCTACGCATCGGTACCGGATTCGACGCTACGCATCGGTACCGGATTCGACGCTACGCATCGGAACCGGATTCGACGCTACGCATCGGAACCGGATTCGACGCTACGCATCGGTGATGTTCTGGAGCCTTACCTGTCCGCGGGCCACCACCCGGTCGGCCTCGTCGGTGATGGTGATCAGCCACAGTTGCTGGCGGCGCCCGCGGTGAATGGGGCTCGACGTCGCGGTGACCGTGCCCGACCGGATCGCGCGCAGGAAATCGGTGTTGTTGTTGACACCGACGACAGTGCCGCCGCCGTTCTGGCTGAGCCACACGTGACCGGACACACTGGCCAGACTCTCGATCACCGCGCAGTAGACACCGCCGTGCACGATCCCCCACGGCTGCAACAGCTTTTCGGTGATCTCCAGCTGGGCGCGTCCGCCGTCGGGCGTCATCTCCAGATACGTCAGGCCGAGTTCTTTGTCGAATCCCTCGCCGAGGCCCTCGGGAACGTCAGTCGTCACGCGTCGTGTCTACACGGCCGGCCGGCCGGATCCGACGCGGGGGTCGCCGCGAGACACCGGCGAAAGCGGAAGGGCCCCACACCGATGGCGTGGGGCCCTTCCTTCGGTCGGACCGGGGGTCTCTGCAGCCCTCAGCGACTCCGGCGCGGTCCGTTGGTTCCGATGCTCAAAGCATAGGCAAGGCTTGCCTAATTAAGCAAGACCTTCCCGCAATTCGCCCGCGACGTACCGCGCACCGGCAGTCCGAAGCCGACGAGCGCATCGAGCACGGCCTGCCCTCGCCGCATGCTGACCACCTCACTGGCGCCGGAGAGCAGTGGGATCTGCGTCGCCACGCTGACGACCGTGCCACCGACGATGTGCCACATCGCCGAGACCGGGACCGCCCCCGCGCTGACCGCGGCGAGTTTGTCGAAGATCGGCCCGAGCGCGCGATGACTGCGGTGGGCGACCCAGGTCGTCAGCGCCGCTTCGCTGGGCAGCGCGACGATCCCATCGCCCGTCGAGCGGCACCTCCTCCCGCGGCTTGCGAAGACGGGATCGTCCGGCAGTGCCCGCACCGTCGGATCGGCGACCCCGACCCAGTCGATGGAGCCCTCGGAGTCGACGTGCACCCACAGGTTCTCCAGACCGGTGTCCCACGCACGCCCCTCCAGGGCGAGGAGCGCAGTGACCCGACCGACCACGACATGAGCGAACGTGGCGGCCAACTGTTGGGTCACCGCGACAGAGCTCTCGGTTTCGACGAGGGCGGCGTCGAACATGGTGTTCAGGCGGTCCGTCGTGACGATCTCCGCCAGCGGCCACCAACGTCGCCGCGACAGATCGCCCATCACGGCGACTCCGTAGACGCGCGGGCATTCGGGGTACAGCTCCCGGAGTCGGCGGCTCGATTCGTGTATCGGCAGCGGTTGACCGATCGCCATGCTCGCAATCAGCGGATCCTCGACGAGAACCGTCATGACACCTCCTTACAGCCCAGCTCTTGAGTTAGGTTAGCCTTACTATAGTCATGGGCACCCCGGCGGCCAGACCCTGTGGTCGGACTCACAGGGGTGGGCGGACGCGCCGGTGGCGCGGGTGACGTTGGCATCCGCGAGGCCATCCGTCGCAGCGGAAGGCCGGGGCCGTAATTTGGTACGACACGCGGTAGTAATCACGTAGTAGGCTTTTGACCTACTGCCAGTAGGAGATGAACGGAAGATGGCCAAGCTGACGAGGCTCGGGGAACTCGAGCGTTCCGTCATGGACCACCTGTGGTCCGCAGGCGAGCCGCAAACCGTGCGCCAGGTGCATGAAGCCCTGGCCGCCCACCGCGATCTCGCCTACACGACGATCATGACCGTGCTGCAGCGCCTCGCGAAGAAGAACCTGGTGGTGCAGCACCGCGACGACCGCGCGCACCGATACGCGCCGACCCACGGCCGCGACGAACTCGTCGCGGGGCTGATGGTGGATGCGCTCGACCAGGCCGCCGATTCGGGTAGCCGGGAGGCCGCACTCGTGCATTTCGTCGAGCGGGTCGGGGCAGATGAGGCGGCTGCATTGCGCCGCGCGCTCGCCGAGCTCGAAGACAAGCACCGCACCGGAGGACCGGCTGGCGATCCGGGTACCGCCTGAGAGACACTTACAGCGTGTCCGCGCTGGCCTTCACGATCGTCGCCCTGCTGCTGTCAGGGCCGGTGCCTGCGCTGCTGGCCAGAGCGTCATGGCCGTTGCGCGCCCCCCGCGCCGCGATCGTGCTCTGGCAGTCGATCGCGCTGGCCGCGGTGCTGTCGGCATTCTCGGCCGGGATTGCGATCGCGAGCCGGCTCTTCGTGCCCGGTCCCGACGGCAGGCCCACCGCCACCATCGTCAGTGAGATCGAGGTGCTGGGCTGGCCGCTGTGGACCGCGTACGTGGTCGTCTTCGTCCTCACCTTGATGATCGGCGCAAGGCTGATCGTGTCGGTGCTGCAGGTCGCCATCGCCACCCGCCGCCGTCGGGCCCACCACCGCATGGTGGTCGATCTGGTCGGCTCCCACGATCACCGGCACCGGTCGGGCGCCGGCCTGCGCATTCTCGACGTCGCCGAACCACTGGCCTACTGCCTGCCCGGGGTCCGCAGCCGTGTCGTGGTCAGCGAGGGTGCGCTCAAAGCGTTGTCCGACAACGAAATGGCCGCCATTCTGGAACACGAGCACGCCCACCTGCGGGCCCGCCACGACCTGGTGCTCGAGATGTTCACCGCGGTCCATGCCGCCTTCCCGCGGCTGGTCCGCAGCGGGCACGCGCTCAACGCCGTGCGGTTGCTGATCGAGTTGCTCGCCGACGACGCCGCCGTGCGGGCCGAGGGTCCGACCCCGCTGGCGCGGGCACTCGTGGCCTGCGCCTCCGGCCGGGCTCCCCGCGGCGCGCTGGCCGCCGGCGGACCGACCACGGTGGTTCGGGTGCGCCGCCTCGGCGGTGCGCCCAACAGCAGGATCCTTGCCGCCGGCGCGTACATCACCGCCGCGGCGGTACTGGTCGTGCCGACGGTCGCGCTGGCAGTGCCGTGGCTGACCGAGCTCCAGAGGCTGTTCTCGGCGTAGACGCGGCCCCGTAGATTCTGCGGTGCCGCATTCAACGAACGAAAGGGATCCGTTCATGAGCTCGTCGCAGTCCACCACGGGTACGGCGCAGATCGGTGTCACCGGCCTGGCTGTCATGGGGTCGAACATCGCCCGCAACTTCGCGCGGCACGGCTACACCGTGGCACTGCACAACCGCTCCATCGCCAAGACCGACGCGCTGCTCGCCGAGCACGGAACCGAAGGCAAGTTCGTCCGCAGCGAGACCATCGCCGAGTTCCTCGACGCGTTGGAGAAGCCGCGCCGCGTGCTGATCATGGTCAAGGCGGGCGACCCGACCGATGCGGTCATCAACGAACTCGCCGACGCCATGGAGGAAGGCGACATCATCATCGACGGCGGCAATGCCCTCTACACCGACACCATCCGTCGGGAGAAGGCGATCCGCGAGCGCGGTCTGCACTTCGTCGGCGCGGGCATCTCCGGCGGCGAAGAGGGCGCACTGAACGGACCCTCGATCATGCCCGGCGGCCCCAAGGAGTCCTACGAGTCCCTCGGCCCGCTGCTCGAGGAGATCTCCGCCCACGTCGACGGGGTGCCGTGCTGCACCCACATCGGCCCCGACGGTGCGGGCCACTTCGTCAAGATGGTGCACAACGGCATCGAGTACTCGGACATGCAGCTCATCGGCGAGGCCTACCAGCTGCTGCGCGACGGTCTCGGCAAGACCGCACCCGAGATCGCCGACGTCTTCGACGAGTGGAACTCCGGCGACCTGGACAGCTTCCTGGTCGAGATCACCGCGCAGGTGCTGCGCCAGACCGACGCCAAGACGGGCAAGCCGCTGGTCGATCTCATCCTCGACGAGGCCGAACAGAAGGGCACCGGCCGCTGGACGGTCAAGTCCGCGCTCGACCTCGGCGTGCCGGTGACCGGCATCGCCGAGGCGGTGTTCGCCCGCGCACTGTCGGGTTCCGTCGCCCAGCGCAGGGCCACCACCGGGCTGGCCTCCGGGAGGCTCGGTGAGCGCGTGCCCGCGGACGGTCAAGCCGCAGCGCAATTCGTTGAAGACATCCGCCAGGCGCTGTACGCGTCGAAGATCATCGCCTACGCCCAGGGCTTCAACCAGATCCAGGCCGGATCGGCCGAATACAACTGGGGGATCACCCCCGGCGACATGGCGACCATCTGGCGCGGCGGTTGCATCATCCGCGCCAAGTTCCTCAACCGGATCAAGGACGCCTTCGACAACGATCCGGACCTGCCCACCCTGATCGTCGACCCGTACTTCCGGGACGCGATCGAAGCCGCCGTCGACAGCTGGCGCCGCGTGGTGATCAAGGCCACCGAACTGGGCATCCCGATCCCCGGGTTCTCGTCGGCGCTGTCCTACTACGACGGGCTGCGCACCGAGCGGCTGCCCGCGGCGCTCACGCAGGGGCTTCGCGACTTCTTCGGCGCCCACACCTACGGCCGTATCGACACCGACCCCACCAGGCGGTTCCACACGCTGTGGAGCGGTGACCGCAGCGAGGTCGAGGCCTGAGTTGCGCCACTAGACTCGGGGTGTGAAGTTCCTCGATGACCAGCGGCCGCCGTACGACCTGACCTACAACGATGTGTTCGTCGTGCCGGGGCGGTCCGAGGTGTTGTCACGCTTCGACGTCGACCTGTCCACGGTCGACGGCTCGGGCACGACGATCCCGGTGGTGGTCGCCAACATGACCGCGGTCGCCGGCCGCCGGATGGCCGAGACTGTGGCCCGCCGCGGCGGCATCGTGGTGCTGCCGCAGGACCTTCCGGTGTCGGCGGTCAAGCAGACCGTGGACTTCATCAAGAGCCGGGACACGGTCGTCGACACGCCCGTGACGCTGTCGCCCGACGACTCGGTGTCCGATGCGATCGCGCTGATCCACAAGCGGGCGCACGGGGCGGCGGTCGTCCTCTTCGAGAATCGTCCGATCGGACTCGTCACCGAGGCCAGCTGCGCGGGCGTCGACCGGTTCACCCGGGTGCGCGACGTGGTGGTCTCCGATTTCGTCAGCGTCCCCGTCGGGACGGATCCGCGCAAGGTGTTCGACCTGCTCGAGCATGCCCCGGTGGACGTTGCCGTGCTGACCGAGGCCGACGGTTCGCTGGCCGGGGTGCTGACCCGCACGGGCGCCGTCCGGGCCGGCATCTACACCCCCGCCGTCGACGCCGACGGGCGACTGCGGATCGCCGCGGCGGTCGGCATCAACGGCGACGTCGGCGCCAAGGCGCGCGACCTCGCCGAGGCCGGTGTCGACGTGCTCGTGATCGACACCGCACACGGACATCAGCAGAAGATGCTCGACACCGTCGAGGCGGTGGCCGCCCTCGAGCTCGGCCTGCCGTTGGCCGCGGGCAATGTGGTGTCCGCGGAGGGCACCCGCGACCTGATCAGCGCCGGCGCCTCGATCGTCAAGGTCGGTGTCGGCCCCGGCGCCATGTGCACCACCAGGATGATGACCGGTGTCGGACGCCCGCAGTTCTCGGCTGTCGTCGAATGTGCCGCAGCCGCAAGAGAACTCGGCGGCCATGTGTGGGCCGACGGTGGTGTGCGGCACCCGCGCGACGTAGCGCTGGCGATCGCGGCGGGCGCGTCCAACGTGATGATCGGGTCATGGTTCGCGGGCACCTACGAGTCCCCCGGTGACCTGATGCGCGACCGTGACGACCAGCCGTACAAGGAGAGCTACGGGATGGCTTCCAAGCGGGCCGTGGCGGCACGCACCGCGGGCGACAGCTCCTTCGACCGGGCCCGGAAGGCGCTGTTCGAGGAGGGCATCTCGTCCTCGCGGATGTACCTCGACCCGGTGCGCGGCGGCGTCGAGGACCTCATCGACCACATCACCTCCGGTGTCCGCAGCACCTGCACCTACGTCGGGGCGACGACGCTGTCGGAGCTGCACGAGAAGGCCGTGGTCGGGGTGCAGTCAGCTGCCGGCTTCGCCGAGGGGCACCCGTTGCCCACTGGTTGGTGACGGGTAGGCCAGCACGTCGCCGGCGACCTCGATGGTGACCGGCGACCCGTCGTCCAGCCCGGTCGGGACCGGGCTGCGCAGCCGTAACGCGGTGCCGTCGGTGAGCGCGACGTGCACCACGGTGTCGGCGCCGTAGAACCGCCGCGCGGTCACCCGCCCGGGCGTCCCGGACAGGCCGGTTCCGAATCGCAGCTGCTCGGGCCGCAGCGCCACCACGGCCGGACCGTCGGCCACCGGCCCGCGGGTGCGCAGCGGTCCGAGCGACGTGTGGACCGTCCCCGCGTCCGCGGTGCCCGCGATCTCGACTGTGCTGCCGATGAACCGGGCGTTGGCCAGCGTTCCGGGGCGCTCGTAGAGGTCGGCCGGGGTGCCGTGCTGGGCGATGACGCCGTCGATCAGCAGTGCCACCGAGTCGGCCAGCGACAGCGCTTCGGACTGGTCGTGGGTGACCAGCAGAGCGGTGGTGCCGGTGTCACGCAGGATGGTGGCGATGTCCTCGCGGACACGGACCCGCAGTCCGGCGTCCAGCGCGGCGAAGGGTTCGTCGAGCAGGAGCACCCTGGGCCGGGCGGCAAGTGCCCGGGCCAGCGCCACCCGCTGTTGCTGCCCGCCGGAGATCTCGTGGGGGCGGGCGTCGGCCAACCCTTCCAGCCCGACGACGTCCAGCCAGTGCGCGACCTGGGCGCAGGCTGTCGCCCGGTCGGCCCGGCCGAGCCCGAACGCGACGTTCTCCCCCACACTCAGGTGCGGGAACAGCGCCCCTTCCTGCGGCATCAGGCCCACCCTGCGACGGTGCACCGGCACGGCCGCGCCGTCGCCCGCGACCGTCTCCCCCGCGATGCGCACCGTTCCGGAATCGGGGTTCTCGAAGCCGGCCAGGATGCGCAGCAGCGTGGTCTTGCCGCAACCCGACGGGCCGAGGACCGCGGTGATCGACCCTGCGGCCATCTCCAGGTCGACACCGCAGAGGACCGTGCGACCCGCGAAGGCCTTGTGGATGCCGCGGGCGCTGACGGCGGCGGCGTCAGTCACTGCGCACCCCGGCATCGTCGGTGCCCCACATCCCGAGCACCGCGGTGGGCACCGCGGCGAACAGCAGCAGCGCCGCCGCATAGGGCGCCGCGGCGGCGTAGTCGCTGACCGAGCTGTAGCCCCACAGCCGGGTGGCCAGGGTGTCGGTGCCCGTCGGGTGCAGCAACAGCGTCACCGGAAGCTCTTTCATGCAGGTCAACAGCACCAGAGCCGCCCCGGCCGCGATACCGGGCAAAGCGACCCGGGCCGTCACGGCACCGAATGCCCGCACCGGGGGGCGACCCAACGACCGCGCCACCTCCTCAAGCCGGATCGGGGCGGCCTCCACCGCGGCGCGGATCGAGCCGATTGCCATGGGCACGAACAGCACCGTATAGGCGAGGATCAGCAGCGGCTCACGCTGGTAGATCGGTCGCAGCAGCAGCACGCCCAGCGAGACCATCGAGATCGCGATGACGATCGCCGGAAGCCCGTGTGCCACATAGCTCGCGCCTTCCAGGGTCCTCGTCGCCCGGTCGCGGTGACGTGCGGCCAGCACGCCCAGAGGCAGCGCCGCCGCCGTGGACACCACCGCGGCCGCGGCCGACAGCCAGACCGTCGAACCCAGCGCGTCGAGCCATTCCGCCACGTCCCAGCGGGGTCCGGCGGTGAGCAGCCAGCCCGCCAGCTCCACGGTGGGGACCGCGACGGCGGCGGCCAACACCGCGGCAGGCACCAGCAGCGCGAGGGGGCTCCACGGGCCGAGCCGGTTCAGCGGCGCGGGACGGGGGCTGCCACCACCGATGCGTGAGGCTGCCGCCCGGCCGCGCGCGCGATGCTCGGCCACCACCAGCGCGACCGCGAACAACATCAGCACGAGAGAGAGCACAGCCGCCCGCGACGGGTTGAAGCCCGAGCGGTATGCCCCGTAGATGACCCAGGTGAACGCCTCGAACCGCATCGCCGCGACGGCCCCGAAATCGCTGAGCACGTACAGCGCCACCAGCAGTGCGCCTGCCGCGATCGCCGGCCGCGCCTGCCGCAGCGTCACCCGGAACAGCACCGCCACGCCCCCCAACCCAAGCGAGCGGGCGACCTCCTCCTGGGCGGGGTCCACCCGTGCCAGCGCCGCCATGGTGGTCAGCAGCACCAACGGGTAGCTGACCAGGGTGAGCACCAGCGCGGCGCCCCAGAAGCCGGTGATGGTCGGATATGCCGACACCCACAGGTAGGCGAGCAGATAGCTCGGCATCGCCAGCGGCAGCGTCAACGAGACGGCGAGGGCGCGCCTGCCCCTGAGATTGGTCCGCGTGACCAGCACCGCGAGCCCCACGCCGAGAACGACGCAGGCGGCGGTGACGACGGCCACCAGCAGCAGGGACCGGCCGACGAGCGCAGCGGTGCGCGGCTGCAACAGTTCGTCGAAGACGAACGGCCAGCCGCGTCCGAGCGCACGCTCGACCAGGTAGACCAGTGGGATGAGGGTGCCCGCCGCCACCAGTGCGGCGGGTAGCAGCAGCAGCGCCGGCGGGCGGGAACGGGCCGTGATGACCGGCACCCGTCAGTTCGTCAGCAGGCCGGTCTTGACCAGCAGCTCCTGGGTGGCCTCGATGTCGTCGAGCTGCGAGAGGTCGACCGCCGGTGGCGCAAGGTCGGCCAGGGCAGGCATCTCCGCCGACGGCGGCACCGACGCGAGGAGTGGGTACTCGGCGGTCTCCTGGGCGAAGTACTTCTGTGCCGACTCCCCGACCAGGTACTTCGCGAACTCCTGCGCGCCCTCCGGGTTGGGCGCGGCCTTCAGGACGCCCACCCCGGCGACGTTGATCAGACCGCCGGGATCTCCCGGGGCCATGAACTTGTTCTCGGCGACCACCGCGTCGGGACCCTTGGAGTTGATCAGCTCGTAGAGGTAGTAGTGGTTCACCAGGCCCAGCGGGATCTGTCCCGAGTTGACGGCGTCGCGGACCGCGACGTTGTTCTCGAACGCCTGGGGATCCTGGTCCTTGAACGCCCGCAACCACCGCTCGGCGCCGTCGTCGCCACGCAGCACGCGAAGGCCGGTCACGAAGGCCTGCCAGGACGCGTTGCTCGGCGCGAATCCGATCTTGCCCTTCCACTCCGGCGCCAGCAGGCCGTCGATGGTGTCCGGCGGGTTCGGCGCCAGGGTCGGGTTGTAGACGATGACCCGCGCGCGCCCTGACACGCCCACCCAGGTGCCGTCCGCGGCGGAGTACTGCGCGGGCACCGCGGCCAGCGTGTCGGGACTGATGGGGGCGAAGAGTCCGGCCTTGGAGACGGCGCCGAGCGCGCCGGCGTCCTGGGACAGGAACACGTCCGCGGGGGATTTGTCACCCTCGGTGATCAGCTGGGCGGCCAGCTCGCCGGAACCGGCGTAGCGCGCTTCGACCTCGATGCCGGTGTCGGCGGTGAACTGCTCGATCAACGGCGCGATGAGCGCTTCACTGCGGCCGGCGTAGACGACGATCTTGTCGGCGTCCTCGGACTGTGACCCTGACCCGCATGCGGTGAGTGCCAGCATCGCCGTGATCACTGCGAGTACGCCGGCAAATCGCGAGTTCGACATCGGTGGTGGACTCCGTCTTTCCGTGCACGGCGATCCTGCGCGGCGCGCCTGACTGATGTAGGCAAACCTACCATTACTCGCTCTGGCGACTTCCCGTCCCGGCGGCCGGCACGGGCCACTGCCCGGTTCGGCTAACATGTGTTGACCATCAGACGAATTCGCGCGCGCCACGCTGCCGCGAACCGTCCGCACCGAGACGAAAGGGACCAGGTGCCGCAGGCACTGGATGGAGGCCCATCCGAGCCGGCGATACACGCCGAGCGGTCTGACCACGAGCCCCCCGAGGCCGAGCCCTCCTCTAGTCGGCCGGGCTCACAGCCCGGCTTCTCTACTGCCCTCCCGTCGGGAACACCGCGATGAGCAGCACATTGTCGTTGCTGGCGTTGTTGGCGTTCATGCTGCTCACCGCGGGAACCGCGGTGTTCGTCGCCGCGGAGTTCTCCCTGACCGCGCTCGAACGCAGCACCGTCGAGGCCAACGTCCGCTCAGGGGACCGCCGCGATGTGATGGTGCAGCGTGCCCACCGCACGCTGTCGACGCAGTTGTCCGGAGCGCAGGTCGGCATCTCCATCACCACGCTGGCCACCGGTTTCCTGGCCGAACCCGTCGTCGCCCGGCTGATCCACCCCGGCCTGACCGCCATCGGGATCCCGGACCGGTTCGTCGGCGGTCTGGCGTTGACCCTCGCCATCCTGATCGCCACCTCGATCTCGATGGTGTTCGGCGAGCTGGTGCCCAAGAACCTCGCGGTGGCCCGCCCGGTGCCGACCGCGCGGTGGTCGGCACCGCTGCAGCTGATGTTCTCGTTCCTGTTCACGCCCCTGATCCGGCTGACCAACGGCACCGCGAACTGGATCCTGCGGCGGCTCGGCATCGAACCGGCCGAGGAACTGCGCTCGGCACGCTCACCCCAGGAGCTGGTGTCGCTGGTGCGGTCCTCGGCCGAACGCGGATCGCTGGACCCGGTCACGGCGCTGCTGGTGGACCGCTCCCTGCAGTTCGGCGACCGCTCCGCCGAAGAGCTGATGACGCCGCGGTCCAAGATCGACACGCTGGAGGCCGACGACACGGTCGCCGACCTCAGCGACGCCGCGACCCGAACGGGCCACTCCCGCTTCCCCGTCATCCGCGGTGACCTCGACGAAACCGTCGGCATGGTGCACGTCAAACAGGTGTTCGCCGTGCCGGCCGACGCCCGCGCGACAACCAGGCTGGCCACCCTGGTCCAGCCCGTCACCAAGGTGCCTTCGACGCTCGACGGGGATGCGGTGATGTCGGAGGTGCGCGCCAACGGTCTGCAGACCGCGTTGGTGGTCGACGAATACGGCGGCACCGCGGGCATGGTGACGGTCGAGGATCTGATCGAGGAGATCGTCGGCGATGTGCGCGACGAACACGACGTCGAACCGCCCGACGTGGTGCAGGCCGGCCGCGGCTGGCAGGTCTCCGGTCTGCTGCGCATCGACGAGGTGGCTCAGGGCACCGAGTTCCGGGCACCTGAAGGCGACTACGAAACCATCGGCGGTCTGGTGCTGGAGAAGCTCGGCCACATACCGGAGGAAGGCGAGTCGGTGGAGCTGATCGCCTTCGACCCGGACGGCCCGATCGAGGATCCGGTGCACTGGCTGGCGACCGTGGTCAAGATGGACGGCCGCCGCATCGACCAGCTGCGGCTGACCGAACTCGGCCGCAAGGGAGACAGCCGTGGGTGACGTCTTCGGTGTGCTGCTGACCTTCGTGCTGCTGGGCGCCAACGCGTTCTTCGTGGCCTCGGAGTTCGCGCTCATCTCCGCGCGCCGCGACCGGCTGGAGGCGTTGGCGGAGCAGGGCAAGTCCAGCGCGGTGACCGTGATCAGGGCCGGCGAGAACCTCTCGCTGATGCTCGCCGGTTCCCAGCTCGGCATCACGGTGTGCTCGATCCTGTTGGGTCGCGTCGCCGAGCCTGCGGTGGCCCACCTGCTGGAGAAGCCGTTCGGGCTGGTGGGCATCCCGGACGCGGTGCTGCACACGGTGTCGTTCCTGGTGGCGCTGTCCATCGTGGTGACGTTGCACGTGCTGCTCGGCGAGATGGTCCCGAAGAACATCGCCATCGCCGGGCCCGAGTCCACGGCGATGCTGCTGATCCCGGTCTACCTCGTGTACATCCGGATGGCGCGCCCGTTCATCGCGTTCTACAACTGGTGCGCCAACGCGACGCTGCGTGCCTTCGGCGTCGAACCCAAGGACGAACTCGACGTCACCGTCTCGACCGTGGAACTGTCCGAGATGATCGCCGAATCGCTCTCCGAGGGCCTGCTCGACCCCGAGGAACACACCCGGCTGACCCGGGCCCTGCAGATCCGGAACCGGGTGGTCAACGACGTCGCCATGCCGCTGCACCAGATCCGCGCCGTACCGGTGGCCCAGGAGGGTGCGGGCCCGACCGTCGGCGCGCTGGAGGAAGCCCTCAAGGAGACCGGATACTCCCGCTTCCCGGTCGCCGACCCCACCGGCGCCTACATCGGATACCTGCACATCAAAGATGTGCTGCCGCTGGTCGCCGGCGACTCGGGCGGCACCGCGGTGATCGAGACGTCGATGGTCAGACCATTGCCGCGGGTGCCCGCCTCGCTGCCGCTGCCCGACGCGCTGACCCGGCTGCGGCGCACCAACAGCCACCTGGCGCTGGTCACCGCCGGCGACGGCACCCCCACCGCGATGGTGGCATTGGAAGACCTGGTCGAGGACCTGGTGGGAACCGTCCGTGACAGCACACACCGCATCTGAGTTCCGCACCCGACTGTCGGAGGCCGACTGGCTCGACCGTGCCGCCGGGCACCGCCGCCGCGCCGACGGCTTCCTGGCGCCGCATCTGCAGCGCCGCCGGGCCGGTCAGGCTCATCCGGTCCACGACTTCCTGTTCACCTACTACAGCGTGCGACCTGGTCAGCTGCGGGTCTGGCATCCCGGCCACGGTGTCTTCCTCGACGGCGCAGCGGCGGCGTGCTATCTCGGCCGGGCCGGTTACGTACGCCGGGACGGCGGGGTGACCGTCGGCGGAGACTATCTGCACAGCCGCATGTCCACTGTGAGCTTCATCGCCGATCTGCTGCGCGCCACCGCATCCCGCCCGGCCAGGTTCAACTGCTTCGGGATGCATGAATGGGCAATGGTCTACCGGGCCCCGACGGTGCGTCACAGCGGCGTTCCGCTGCGCCTCGGGTCTGACGGAACCGATGCGGTGGTCGAGTCAATGCCGTTGCGCTGCAGCCACTTCGATGCATATCGGTTCTTCACCGAGCCGGCCGTCGACCGCAACGCCCAGCAGCTGACCCGCCAGAGCCAGATCGCCTTCGAGCAACCGGGATGCGTGCACGCGGGAATGGATCTCTACAAGTGGGCGGTCAAGTTGGGGCCGCTGATCGAATCCGGGCTGGTGCTGGACTGTCTCGAGCTCGCCGCGGACGCCCGGGTTCTCGACATGCGGGCCAGCCCCTACGACCTGCGCGCCTTCGGTTTCGAGCCGATCGCCGTCGAAACGCCTGCTGGCAGGCGCGAATACACGCGCGCGCAGGAGGCGATCAGTGCGCGCGCGGCACCGCTGCGAACCCGGCTGCTACAGCACTGCGAAGCGCTGCGGGACACCGCCACCGCGGATTAGCCCTGCTACCGGTGGGTAAGCTGGTTCCCCGAAAGTGCAGGCGGCAGGCGCATGCGCAGGCGAGGGAGGAATCATGACCGATCGCGTGACGGTGGGTAACCTGCGCGTCGCCCCCGTGTTGTACGACTTCATCAACAACGAGGCGCTGCCCGGCACCGACATCGACCCCGACACGTTCTGGTCCGGCGTCGACAAGGTCGTCGCCGACCTGACCCCACGGAACCAGGATCTGCTGGCCCGCCGCGACGATCTGCAGGCGCAGATCGACAGGTGGCACCGGGCGCGGGTGATCGGCGGCTTCGAGCCCGAGGACTACAAGCAGTTCCTCACCGACATCGGCTATCTGGAACCCGAGCCGGCCGACTTCTCGATCACCACCGCGGGCGTCGACGACGAGATCACCACCACCGCCGGACCGCAGCTGGTGGTGCCGATCCTCAACGCGCGTTTCGCGCTCAACGCGGCCAACGCTCGGTGGGGCTCGCTGTACGACGCGCTGTACGGCACCGACGTCATCTCCGACGAGGGCGGCGCCGAGGCGGGAAGCGGATACAACCCGGTGCGCGGCGACAAGGTCATCGCCTACGCCCGACGCTTCCTCGACGGCGCGGTTCCGCTGGCGTCGGGTTCGTGGTCCGACATCACCGGGCTGAAGCTGGACGAGGGTCAGCTCGCCGCCACGCTGGACGACGGCGGGACCGTGGGCCTGGGCACGCCCGAACAGTTCGTCGGCTACCTCGGTGACGCCGAGGCGCCGACGGCCGTGCTCCTGGTCAACAACGGCCTGCACATCGAGATCCTGATCGACGCCGAGGCCCCCATCGGCGCGACGGACAAGGCCGGCATCAAGGACGTCGTGCTGGAGTCCGCGATCACCACGATCATGGACTTCGAGGACTCCGTCGCCGCGGTCGACGCCGACGACAAGGTGCTCGGCTACCGAAACTGGCTCGGCCTCAACCGCGGCGACCTCGCCGAAGAGGTCAGCAAGGGCGGCAAGACGTTCACCCGCGTGCTGAACTCCGACCGCACCTACACTGCGGCGAATCCCGGCCCGGACGGCGCGACTGAGCTCACCCTGCCCGGCCGCAGCCTGTTGTTCGTGCGCAACGTCGGCCACCTGATGACCAACGACGCGATCGTGGATGCCCAAGGGAACGAGATTCCCGAGGGCATCCAGGACGCGCTGTTCACCAGCCTGATCGGTATCCACGGCCTGCGCACCGGTGACGGCAACGGGCCGCTGGTCAACAGCCGCACCGGTTCGATCTACATCGTCAAGCCCAAGATGCACGGCCCCGACGAGGTGGCCTTCACCTGCGAGTTGTTCAGCCGGGTGGAGGACGTCCTCGGCCTGCCGCAGAACACCCTCAAGGTCGGCATCATGGATGAGGAGCGCCGCACCACGCTCAACCTCAAGGCGTGCATCAAGGCCGCCGCCGACCGGGTGGTGTTCATCAACACCGGTTTCCTGGACCGCACCGGCGACGAGATCCACACCTCGATGGACGCAGGCCCGATGATCCGCAAGGGCGCGATGAAGTCCACCGAGTGGATCGCCGCCTACGAGAACCAGAACGTCGACATCGGCCTGGAGACCGGGTTCTCCGGCAGGGCCCAGATCGGCAAGGGTATGTGGGCGATGACCGACCTGATGGCCGACATGGTCGAGCAGAAGATCGGTCAGCCCAGGGCCGGCGCCACCACCGCGTGGGTGCCGTCGCCGACCGCGGCCACGCTGCACGCCATGCACTATCACGAGGTGGACGTCTTCGCGGTGCACAACGAGCTGGCGGGCACCCGACGGGGCACGGTGGATCAACTGCTGACCATTCCGTTGGCCAAGGAGCTGGCCTGGGCGCCCGAAGAGATCCGGGAAGAGGTCGACAACAACTGCCAGTCGATCCTCGGTTACGTGGTGCGGTGGATCGACGCCGGTGTGGGCTGCTCGAAGGTTCCCGACATCCATGACGTCGCGCTGATGGAGGACCGGGCCACGCTGCGTATCTCCAGTCAACTGCTGGCCAACTGGCTGCGCCACGGTGTCATCACCGAGGAGGATGTCAAGGCGAGCCTGCGCCGGATGGCCGCGGTCGTGGACGAGCAGAACGCTGCGGATCCGGACTTCCGGCCGATGGCACCCGATCCGGACGGCAGCATCGCATTCCAGGCGGCCCAGGAGCTGATCCTGTCCGGCGCCGATCAGCCCAACGGCTACACCGAGCCGATCCTGCACCGCAGGCGCAGGGAGTTCAAGGCGGCTAGTAACGTTGGCTGACGTGCGCTTGGGACGAGGCCTGGGACAGGGCAAAGGACAGGGCATAGGACGGCATGGGAAGGCATAGCCTCCCCGACCCCGACGAGTCGGACCAGTCCGGCTCGCCCGCAAGGGGTTTCGGCGACTTCGGCGAATCCGCTGACTCCGGTGAGTTTGGCGGCTTCCGAGCCTCCGATACACCCGGCTCCCCGACCGCACCCCGGTCGGGTCCGCAGCACAGCGGTGGCTGGGAGGGCGGCGAATGGACCGGCAGCCACCGGGCGGTGACACCGGGCCGGCGCAAGGTGAGCCTCGGCGTGATCGTTGCCCTGGTCGCCGTCGTCGTGGTGGTGGCCACCGTCATCGTCTGGCGTTTCGTCGGTGACGCGTTGTCCGGGCGCTCCGATGTAGCGGCCGCGCGGTGTGTGGAGGGCGAGGTCGCCGTCGCCGTCGTCGCTGATCCCGCGATCGCCGAGCCGGTCGCTGCGCTCGCCGAGCGGTACAACGAGACAGCCGCCCCTGTCGGCGACCGCTGCGTGAAGGTGGGCGTGAAGTCCGCCGATTCCGACCAGGTGCTCAACGGTTTCTCCGGACAATGGCCCGGCGATCTCGGTGAACGTCCGGCGCTGTGGATTCCGGCGAGTTCGGTGTCGGGCGCCCGGCTCGAGGCGGCGACTGGAGCCGAGACGGTCAGCGACAGCCGCTCGCTGGTGACCTCGCCCGTCGTGCTCGCCGTCGCGCCTGCGCTCAAAGATGCTCTGGGTCAACAGAACTGGGGCACGCTTCCGAGGCTGCAAACCGATCCCGCCGCGCTGGACGGCCTCGGCCTGCAGGGGTGGGGTGGGCTGCGTCTGGCGCTGCCGCTCGGCGACGACAGCGATGCCTCCTATCTGGCGGCCGAGGCGATCGCCGCCGCCGCGGCACCCTCGGGGGCACCGGCCAGTGCAGGTCTCGGCGCGGTCAGCACGGTGATGTCGGGTGCGCCGGAGCTGGCCGACCCCAATGCGGGCACGGCCATCGATGCCCTGGTCGGCGCCGCCGACCAGGCCGCCGCACCCGTGCACGCGG
Source organism: Mycolicibacterium austroafricanum (assembly GCF_000612725.1). Taxonomy (GTDB): domain Bacteria; phylum Actinomycetota; class Actinomycetes; order Mycobacteriales; family Mycobacteriaceae; genus Mycobacterium; species Mycobacterium austroafricanum. The sequence continues at coordinate 295,456 of NZ_HG964454.1, read as the reverse complement.
TGGTGACCACCGAGCAGCGGGTGTTCCAGCGCGCATCCTCGCTGCCCGACTCGAAGGACAAACTGGCCGCCTGGATTCCACCGGGACCGACGGCGACCGCCGACTTCCCCACCGTGTTGCTGGCCGGGGACTGGCTGTCCCAGGAACAGGTCACCGCGGCCAGCGAGTTCGCCCGGTTCATGCGCAAGCCCGAACAGCTGGGCGAGTTGGCCAAGGCGGGCTTCCGGGTGGAGGGCACGGCGCCTCCGGCCAGTGACGTCGTCGACTTCGCGCCGGTGTCCGCTCCTCTGGAGGTCGGGGACAACGCGCTGCGGTCCACGATCGCGGAGACGCTGGCCACTCCGGTGGGAAGCCCGACGGTGACCGTCATGCTCGACCAGTCGATGCCCGTCGAAGAGGGCGGGGCCTCGCGGTTGCAGAACGTCATCGACGCCCTCAAGGCCCGCATCGCGGTGCTCCCTGCCGATTCCGGGGTCGGGCTGTGGACGTTCGACGGTGTCCAGGGACGCTCGGCGGTCAGCGTCGGACCGCTGTCGGAGCCGGTGGACGGCGCGCCGCGCAAGGAAGCGCTCACCGCGGCACTGGACTCGCAGTCCCCGTCCGGCGGCGGCGCGGTGTCGTTCACCACGCTGCGCCTGGTCTACACCGACGCGTCGACGAAATACCGTGAGGGCCAGAAGAATTCGGTCCTGGTGATCACCACCGGGCCACACACCGACCAGTCGCTGGGAGCCGCGGGCCTGCAGGACTACATCCGCGGCGCCTTCAACCGGGACCGCCCGGTGGCGGTCAACGTGATCGATTTCGGTGACGACTCCGATCGGGCCACCTGGGAGTCCGTCGCCCAGATCACCGGTGGCAACTACCAGAACCTCGGCACCTCGGCGTCCCCGGAACTGGCGGCGGCCATCTCGTCGATGTTGTCCTGAGAATCGCCCGAGCCTGCCACAGCCGGGGCCCGCAGACGTATATTTACGCTCGTGGCCGGGGGGTTCTGGCGCAAGTACGGCGTCAAGAACGGCGTGCGTGTCGCGCTGACGACGCACGGCAGACGCATCTGGCTGGCGCTGCGCCGCACGCCGAAGGTGAACTCGCTCGTCAACCGGTGGCTGATCAACGGGGCCGTCTACACGATGAAGACCCGGCCGGGGGCGTTGAGCACCCTCGGCGACTACACGTCGTGGGAATCGCTGAGGGACCGCACCTGGAATCGCCGCTATCTCAGGGCCGATCCCGGCCTGATCGTCGACGGCAGGCCGCCGGTCGCCGCCGTCGCGCAACTGTTCGCCCGACCCGACGGGCACAACATCGTCTCCGAGAAGTCGACGCTGCTCTTCCCGCTGTTCGCGCAGTGGTTCGTCGACGGTTTCCTGCGGACCGATCCGACGAACCCGCTGAAAAACACGTCCACCCACGACATCGATCTGAGCCAGCTCTACGGCCAGACCAGGGCCGTCACCGACATGCTCCGCGGTGACCACGGGCTGCTGCTGACCTCCGATGTCGACGGGCACGAGTTTCCGCCGTACTACTTTCGGGACGGGGCCGTCGACGAGCGCTTCGAGCGCCTGGAGCTGGTATCCGGGGATGATCCCAAGACCACGGAGATCGAGAAGATCACAGAGGAGTTGAAGCCGCATCTGTTCGCGCTCGGCATCCGCCGCGGGAACATCCACTACGGCTTCGTGATGATGAGCACCCTGTTCCTGCGGGAACACAACCGCGTCGCGCGGCTGATCGGCAGGCAGAACCCGTGCTTCAGCTCGGACCAGGTGTTCGAGACCACGCGCAACACCATGATCGTGCTGTTGATCAAGATCGTCATCGAGGAGTACATCAACCACATCACGCCGATCAAGTTCCCGCTGTTCGTCGAGCCCGGTCTCGGTGCGCAGGAACGGTGGTTCCGGCAGAACTGGATGTCGACCGAGTTCAACCTGCTCTACCGCTGGCACAGCCTGATCCCCACGAAGGTGCGCGTCGGAGGGCAGCGGAGACCGTTTTCCGAATTGCAGTGGGACACCCGCCCGGTCACCACCCACGGCCTGGCGAAGCTGTTCGACGAAGCGTCCCGTCAGCCGTGCAGCACGATCAGCCTGCTCAACACCGACCCGTTCATGCTGCCGATCGAGGCGAAGTCGATCGAGGTGGGCCGCGCGGCGAAGCTGGCCTCCTACAACGACTACCGCCACAGCTGCGGCTATCCCCGGCTGCGTTCGTTCGAGGATCTGTCGGCCAAACGGGACGTGCGCGACGCGCTGCGGGCCTGCTACGGCGACGACATCGACAAAGTGGAGTTCTTCCCGGGACTGTTCGCCGAGGACGTCCGCCAGAACGCCACACTGCCGCCGCTGATGGCGACGATGGTCGCGGTCGACGCGTTCTCCCAGGCGCTCACCAATCCCCTGCTGGACCCGAACCTGCACACGCCGGACACCTTCTCGCGCGCCGGCATGGACGTCATCGAATCCACGACGTCGCTGTCTGACATCGTGAAGCGCAACATCGACGGCGAGTCGGTGGACCCATTTGTCTCGCTGGCACGCGAGAATTGGGGGGATTCGTGATCTATCGCTTTGCTGCACACCCGCGCTGCGTCGGTCACGAACCGGACGCACACGGGCATTGAGCAGGCGCCCAGCAAACGACGTTCCGATGGCAGCCAGTCAGCGCAGGATAGGGTCACTTCGCTGACGAGATTGCCTGCGGCGGGCACCACTGGTATGACGGCGTTACCCAATCGTCGCCTGATGCTGCGATGATCGGAAGACGGTTCGGCTAAGAGGGGGACACTTCGGACGATGCCGATTCAGCAGCGCTCACCGCAGCGGCACAGCCGGGCACCGGTAGTTGCTCAGGCCTGGCGTGACCAGAAGCGTTACGGCTGGCTGCTGGGCCTGGTCATCCCCACGCTCGTGCCCATGTCGTGGGCAGCGGCAGCCCTGACGGGTGCGGGGGTGTTCTGGTGGTCCGGCCCCGCCCTGATGTTCCTCGTGATCCCGACTCTGGATTATCTGGTCGGTCCCGACGCCGACAATCCGCCCGACAGCGCGCTCACGTGGCTGGAGAACGACCGGTTCTATCGCTGGGCCACCTACCTGTACCTGCCTGCCCAGTACGTGTCCCTGGTGCTGGCGTGCTGGTTGTGGAGCGGTGGCGGCGGAGTGGCGATGAGCGACGTCGACAAGGTCGGGCTGATGCTCACGATCGGTGGTATCGGGGGTGTGGCGATCAACATCGCCCACGAGCTCGGCCACCAGCGGGCGCGGTCGGAGCGCCGGCTCAGCAAGATCGCGCTGGCGCAGACCGGATACGGTCACTTCTTCGTCGAACACAACCGCGGCCATCACGCCCGCGTCGCCACCACCGAGGATCCGGCCAGCTCACGCCTGGGTGAGAGCATTTACACGTTCCAGTTCCGGTCCGTCCTGGGCTCCCTGCGCTCGGCATGGAGGCTCGAGCGCCGACGGCTGTCCCGGCACGGGAAGTCGCCCTGGACACTTCGCAACGACGTGCTGAACTCCTGGCTCATGACCGCGGCGCTGTTCGCGGTGCTGGTCGCCGGGTTCGGCGTGGAGGTGCTGCCCTGGCTGCTGGGCCAGGCGGTCGTCGGGATCTGCTTGTTGGAGTCGATCAACTATCTCGAGCACTACGGGCTGCGGCGGCAGCGCCGCGCCGACGGCACCTACGAGCAGGTCCGGCCCTCGCACAGCTGGAACAGCAACTCGGTGATCTCCAACGTCTTCCTGTTCCACCTGCAGCGCCACTCCGACCACCACGCCAACCCGCATCGGCGCTACCAGGCGCTGTGCCACGCGGACGAGGCGCCCCAGCTGCCGTCGGGCTACGCGACGATGGTGCTGTTGGCGCTGTTCCCGCCGCTGTGGCGGCGCGTCATGGACCGGCGGGTCCTCGCCCACTACGGCGGCGACATCCGACTGGCGGCGCTGAGTCCGCGCAAAGAACGTCGGCTATTGCGGCGGTACGGCTGACTGCACTTCGCGGGTGCGCTTGAGCGCTGCTGCCGCGGTCCGCATCGACAGTGCGGGCGAGAGCCGTTCCAGATACCACAGCGCCTTCCACCATCGGGGTACGACGATGATCGCCTCGTTGCGGAGCACCGCGCGCAGCGCTCTGTCCGCGAAATCGTCGGCGTCCATCGGGCGCAGCGCCTCGCCCAGTTTGACCAGATCCTCGCGGCTGACACTCTTGTTGCGCCCGTAGGCGCCCCCGGACAGGATCGGTGTGCGGACCACCCCCGGACACAGCACCGACACCCGCACACCGTGCGTGGCGGCTTCCACCCGCATCGTCTTGGACAGGGCGACGACGGCGTGTTTGGTGGCGGAGTAGCCCGCCTGCGCCGAGGTGGTGACGAGCCCGGCCATCGAGGCGGTGTTGACGATGTGGCCACTGCCCTGCCGGATCATGATCGGATAGGCGGCCTGGATGCCGTGCACCACCCCGCGCAGGTTGACGTCGATGATGTCGTTCCAGTCGTCGAGGGTCAGTGTGTCGACCTCGCCGCCGATGCCGATGCCCGCGTTGTTGAACAGGTAGTCGATGCGCCCGGCGGTCTGGACCGTCGCGGCGATCGCCGTCGCGAAGGCCGCCGGGTCGCGTACGTCCAGTTCCACGGCGTGAACCCGTGCACCGGTGTCTCTCAGTCGCTGCGCGAGTTCCTCGGCGACCCCGAACTGACGGTCGGCAATCCACACCTGGGCACCTGCGGCACCGAGTCGCGCGGTGAGCGCCGCCCCGATCCCTGATGCGCCGCCGGTGATGAAGACGACCTTCCCGGACAGTTGAGCCACGTCTTTGGATGCCACCCGGGAAGGATAGCGGCCTCAGTGGCGCAACGTGATTCGTCGCTTCTAAGCGGAGCTCTCATCGCCGGAGGAGTCCGCCGCGGTGTCCGAGCCGGAGTCGCCGTCGCCTTCGTCACCGCTCCCCCCGGTGACGGGGGTGTCCTCGTCGCCGGACGTCTCCTCAGGTTCCTCGGCGGCCGTCTCGTCGGAGCCGTCGGAACCAGAGTCGGAATCAGACTCTTCGGAATCAGAATCGGGCGCGCTTTCGTCCTCGGCGGCTACATCCTGGGCGGCCTCGTCCTCGGCGGCTCCATCCAGGGCGGCCTCGTCCTGGTCGGCTTCGTCCTCGACGGGCTCCGTGGCGTCGACCAGCGAGCTGGTGGCGCTGCGCGGGGCCTCCTGATCGCCGAGCACCGCCTGCAACGTCGGGTCACCCTGCTCACCCTGCGCCGGCTTGCCCTCGAGCCAGGTGCGGTCATACGCCTGGTCGATGATCTCTCGCAGCGGCTCTTCCCAGCTGTCGACCAGCCAGCCAAGGCCGAAGTTCCGGAAACCCTGGAGCAACGGCAGGTTCTCCGTCGGAACGTGCACGTAGGTGGTGTTCCCCTCGGTCCACACGATGTTCTCGGGGTCGTCGAGATCGACTTCGTCGTAGGTCATATGGATGTAGTCGAAGGCCGCGATCGCGTTGGCCAGGGCGAGCAGGTTGAACGGATTCTTCGGGAAGTCGGCGATCGGGTCGTACTCGCGGGCGATGTCGACGACGGCGTAGTCGGTGTCGGTAGGGGTGAGCAGGGCATCGCCGTACCACCAGCCGTTGAGCCCGCCGTACTTGCGACCTCCGTTGCCGATCAGAACGAACGACAGGTCGTCCGGCGACGGCGTGGCGTCGCTCTCTTCGTGGTCACTTCCGTGGTCCTGCAGCCATTTCGACGCCACCCGGGCGCCACCGCTGAACCCGTAGACGATCGTGTCCTCGGGCGCCTCCGGATCGCTGGACACGCGCTTGATGGCGGAGTTGAGCGCGCGCACGTTCTCGGCGACGCCGACTTCCACCAGCCCCAGCGGAACGATCCACTGGTAGTAGACCTCGCGGCAGAGCTTGGGTTGCTCGCAGAGCGCGCCGCCGAGGTTTTCGTCCATCGCCCAGGGTGTCGGGCCGTGATGCAGCACCGTCGCCGGCCCCTCGGGGATGACCTGGGTCGCCGCGGCCAGAGGCACCGGACCCAGGAACATCAGAGGGAGTGCCGCAAATGGCAGCGTGGCCGCGGTCATCGCCGCCTTCGTCGCGCGTATCACAGACCGTCCTTCTCGAGGAGTGAAGCCACCTGGGATCGCGGCGACCGGGGTGGACGATACCGCACTCCCGGCCCCACGGCAGACCTGTGCAGCAAACTCTTGCCGGCCGAAATCCTTTCGTTTCCTGGGTGATGGGCGGTATCGGCTATCGAGACGTGCTCATCATCGGGGTGACGCGGCCGGCCGCCCGCTCCGCCGACGTCGGCGGCGTACGCCCGTTGAGCTAGGGATTTCCCCACCTCCCCGGTGTTCGAATGCGGTCCACCGACCCGGCTCGCGGCGGGCTCTGCGGCCCACACCCGAGCCGGATTCGCGAGCAAGATCGCGAGATGTTGCTGTGCTGCCGCGCGGCCGTTCGATCCGTTTGCCCCTCGCGCAGGCCGTGCACACGTGTCGCGCGGCGCCGTTCCACTCACGCCCTATCACGTCATGGACAGGTGTCCATCCCCGCCGCGCAATGTTCACACCCTGTTCACCACTTGAAAGCATGTGCTGCAGCAGTTGGTACAGACCAACAATTTTTTTTTGCAACTCGGCGGCTGGCTACCAACTGCTCGCCCTTCCCCTCGGTTAGCGGTCGACGTGAATGACAACAGTGCAATTTTGGCTGTCGGCGAATACTTTGGACACCGTGCTTAATTTTATCCCCAGTTCAACTGCAACTTCTGACCTTACCTACGCCGCCGTAGGAAATTTCCCATGATGCGGGACATTCGGCGCTCTACCAATGTAGAGATACTATAAAGCACTAATCACAGCAATATAAACAACGTTTGCTGAAATTCCACCGATTAGAAATATTAAGTTTTTGCTGCGCAAAGGTTGACTGCCGCGCAATATGCTCATGTTGCGCCGGTGACGGCGAGTCACCTCACAGTCACGAATCGGGGAGATCACATGCGTAAAGGCTTACGAAAGGCCGGGGTTGCCTGTGGCACCGCCTTTGCTTCAGTTGCGATAGCGCTGTCAACCGCAACGCCAGGATTGGCCACCCCGTCCGGGCTCGTGGTGGGTGGCTTGGCAACGCCGACGATGCACGACCTGGTGATGGCACAGATCCTCAAGGACGAGCTGCACGGGATGGAGCGTGTCAGCATCTACTGGCCCGCCGAGGCGAAGCCGTACAGCGGCGACACCTACACCCTCGGTGAGTCGATCGCCATCGGCATCACCAACCTCAACACCGAGATCGACACCGCGATCGGCAAGCTCGCCCCCGGCGAGCAGGTCAAGATCGTCGGTCTGTCGGCCGGCTCACTGGTCGTCACGGAGGTGCTCCGCCTGCTCGCGGCAGACCCCGACGCGCCCGCGGCCGATCAGCTGACGTTCATCGTGGTCGCCGACTCCAGCCGGCAGAAGCTGATCGACAAGGCCCGTTACAACAGCCGCTACGACTACACCTACCAGCCGCCACCGGAGACGAAGTACGACGTCAAGGAGGTCACCGGTGAGTACGACGGCATGGCAGACTTCCCGGATCGCTGGTGGAACTTCGTGGCGGTCGCCAACGCGATGGCCGGCGGCATCTTCGTGCACATACCGATGATGTTCGCTGACCTCAAGGACGAGTACATCACCGAAATCGACGTCAACGAGCTGGGCGGAACGACGACGAAGTACCTGATTCCCACCGCGAAACTCCCTCTGGTTCAACTCCTCCCGTTCCTCGCGCCGATGGAGGCCGAACTCAAGGAGATGGTTGACCGGGGTTACAGCCGCAACGACATCGTCGAGACCAGCGCGCTGCGTACGCTCACCGCGGCGGTCGAAGAGACCGACGACGCCGCGGAGGTCACCGCGCCCGCCGAGGAATCGGTCGAGGTTGACGATGCCGACCTCAAGACAGAGGCAAAGGGCGACGACGGCGAGGATCTCGGCGCCGTCGGCGAGGACGCCGACACAGGCTCCAGCACGGGCGACGACGAAGCTGAGGTCATCGACGAGGCTGATGAAGTCGACGAGCCCGACGCCATCGATGAGGCCGTCGAGGACGCCGACGAGGCCGACTCGGTCGACGCCGGACAGGGCGACGAGGACGCCGCCGAATCCGAGGACTCCACGGATACCGACGACTCCGACTCGTCGGGAGACGCGGCGTCCGACGGAACTGGGTCGTCCGAATCCGGCTCCTCGGAGTAGCCTCCCCGAATTCGAGGCTGCCGACATCTCGGACGCCCGCCCGGAGCCCCGGCATCGCGCCGGGGCTCCGTGGTGTGTGAGGGTTGACTGACAAGCGCTCCCGACGCGAGCGGCCTAAGATCTCTGCGCGGGGGCTCGATTTGCTGTGAGGTAGCGTTGGTGGCCATGAATGTGCAGTACGACGTCATCGTCGTCGGTGCTGGATTCGGCGGGATGGGCGCCGCGATCCAGCTCAAGAAGATGGGTTACGACAACATCCTGATCGTGGACCGCGAGGACGATCTGGGTGGAACGTGGCACGTCAACCACTACCCCGGCCTGGCGGTCGACATCCCGTCGGCCACCTACTCGTACTGGTTCGAGCCGAATCCGAACTGGTCGCGGCTCTATGCCCCGGGCACCGAACTCAAGACCTACGCCGACCACGTCGCCGACAAGTACGACGTTCGCAGGCACATGAGGTTCAACAGCCCGGTGGACGGGGCGCGCTGGGATGACGACGGCAAGTACTGGCAGGTGACGCTGTCCAACGGCGAGACCCTGACCTCTCGGTTCCTGATCACCGCGACCGGTTACCTCTCACAGCCCCGCAAGCCCGACATCCCGGGCATCGAGGACTTCGCCGGCCGCATCGTGCACAGCATGGATTGGGACGACGACTACTCCCCCGCCGGTGAGCGCATCGCACTGATCGGCACCGGCGCCACCGCGGTGCAGTTGATTCCCGAGCTGTCCAAGTCGGCCGCCGAGTTGACGGTGTACCAGCGCACGCCGATCCACGTGGTGCCCAAGTTCGACTTCCCGATCCCGGTGCTGCTGCGCCGACTGTTCGCGCGCGTCCCGCTGCTGCAGCGCGCTTTCCGGTTCACCACCGACGCGAATCTCGAAGTGATGATGATTCTGTCGGTGCTGAACTACAAGTACTTCCGCCAGCTCAACGTCGGGGCTTCCTATCTGTCGCAGGCGCTTCGGTTCGTGTCGATCCGCGACAAGCAGCTTCGCGACAAGCTCACTCCGGACTATGACTTCGGCTGCAAGCGGCCGACCTACTCGAACTCCTACTACCGCACGTTCGCCAGCCCGCACGTGCACCTGCAGACGTCCGGCATCGAGCGCGTCGAGGCCGACGGGATCGTGGCGTACGACGGCACCAAGACCAGGATCGACACCCTGGTGTTGTGCACCGGGTTCGACATCTGGGAAGCCAACATCCCCGCGATCGAAGTCATCGGCCGCGATGCCCGCAACCTCGGTAAGTGGTGGCGGGACAACGGGTTCAGGACCTACCAGGGCGTGGCGGTGCCGGCCTTCCCGAACTTCCTCTCGCTGGCCGGCCCGTACGCCACGAGTGGGCTGTCCTTCTTCAACACGATGGAATATCAGATGCGTCACATGGACCGACTCTTCGGTGAGCTGAAGAGGCGCGACGCGGCCACGTTCGAGGTCACCGAGGACGCCACCAACCGGTTCAGCGAGCGGATGTTGAAACTGTTGGGTAAGACGGTGTTCCGGCAGGGCGACTGCTCACGCTCGCGGTCCTACTATTTCAGTCCCAGCGGGGAGACGTTGGTGCGCCCCGCGTCGACGAACCAGACCAACCGCGAGAACGACAACTTCCCGCTCACCGACTACGTCTTCGCCTGAACTCCCTGCTCAGAGGCTGTTCCATCAAGGCACTCACAGCGATGTGACAGCATGGATACATGCAGGTGAGGCGCGTCCTTGGCATTGTCGGTGCGGCAGTCGCGGTTTCGGCCGGGTTGTGGCCCATTGGAGTCGGTGCACCGGCCGCATCGGCGGATCCGTGCCCCGACATCGAGGTCATCTTCGCCCGCGGAACCGGTGCCGAGCCCGGGCTCGGGTGGGTCGGTGACGCGTTCGTCAATGCCCTGCGCCCCAAGGTCGGTGGCCGGTCGGTGGGTACCTACGCGGTGAACTACCCCGCAGGTTTCGATTTCGACAACTCGGCGCCGCTCGGTGCCGCCGACGCGTCCGGGCGGGTGCAGTGGATGGCGGGGAACTGTCCCGACACCAAGCTGGTGTTGGGCGGCATGTCCCAGGGTGCCGGCGTCATCGACCTGATCACCGTCGACCCGCGACCGCTCGGCCGGTTCACGCCCACACCGATGCCGCCGAATGTCGCCGACCATGTGGCCGCTGTCGTGGTCTTCGGAAACCCGTTGCGCGACATCCGCGGTGGCGGGCCGCTGCCCCAGATGAGCGGGACGTACGGGTCGAAGTCGATCGATCTGTGTGCGTTCGACGACCCGTTCTGCTCCCCCGGCTTCAATCTGCCCGCCCATTTCGCCTACGTCGACAACGGCATGGTGGAAGAGGCCGCCAACTTCGCGGCCGGCCGGCTCGGGTAGCCAGGTCCGCGGGCCGCTCAGCAAACGACTTATCCGTTCAGCGAAGCTGTTCGCCGGTTGCCCCTCCCGCCCGGCGCCACGAATCCTGCGTGCCGCGGTGAAATGCGGGTAGCAGTGCGGTGACACGAGTACGCTGAACCCGGTCAGCAAATACGGCAGACGTTGATTCCTGGGGGGGCGATGGCAACGACGACCGGATATGCCGGAAAGCGCCACGCGAAGTGGCTGGCGGCTGCTGCAGCAGTACCGATCATGACGTTCCCGGCACAGGCACCCGCCCAGGCGGCCGCTGCGCCGATCTCGATGCTTCCGGAGAACGCACGGGTGCTGACGTTGAGCCTGCTGCCGGGCGGCAACGACGATGACCTCCGCGGCGAGGTGTGCTCAGGGGGTCGCACGTGTTCGTCGGTGCCGTATCCGTATCTGCTGCGGGCCGAGGGTGTCGAGTTGCTGGACCAGGCGATCAGGCAGCCGCTACCAACTCCTGAGCAACCACATCAGATCGTCTTCGGCTACAGCCAGGGCGCGCGGGTGGCCGCCGACTGGATCGCGCAGCACGCAGGCACCGAAGACGCGCCGTCCCCGGAACACCTGAGCTTCGTGCTGATCGGCAATCCGGGGCGCAAATACGGTGGCGCGCATGTCGGTTGGGGCCAGACCGTACCGGACAGTGATTACCAGATCCTCGACGTGGCGCGGCAGTACGACATGGCGGCCGACATGCCCGACCGATTCAACCTTCTCGCGCTGGCCAACGTCCTCGCCGGCTTCATGTTCATCCATGCGGATTACGAGGAGGTCGATCTCTACGACCCCCGGAATTACGTGTGGAAGGAAGGGAACACGACCTACGTCTTCATCCCGACCGAGAACCTGCCACTGCTCGAGCCGCTGCGCTGGCTCGGCCTCACCGGGATCGCCGACGCGCTCAACGGACCGCTGAAGGCGATCGTCGAGGATGCCTACGACCGTTCCTACCTACCTGCCGAGCCGGGGCTGCCCAGCGAGCCCGAGCCGGAGCCCGAACCGGAGCCCGAACCCGAGGAGCCACAGACAGATCCTGAGCCCGAGGGTGAGACGGCCCCACTGACGTCGGTTCAGTCGCTGACGATCGACGAGGACGACCAGGGTTCGGTCCCCGAGGAGGCAACCTCCGACCAGCAGGCCGCCGAGGAGACCCAGGAGCCCGAGGAGGCCCAGGAGCCCGAAGAGGCCGCAGAGGAGGCAGAGGAGGCCGCCGAGCCCGAGGCCGAGGAGGCCGAGGCCCTGGAGGCCGAGGAGGCCCAAGAGGACCCAGAGGACAGCTCGGGCACGGACGATACCCCGGCTCAGGATTCGTCCTCCGGTGATTCGTCCGGCGGGGACGAGTAGTCGAGCGCTTGCCGCACGGATCGGTGGATGTGCTTGGCTGGCAACATGGATGTCAGCGGTCTCACCCCCATCGAACAAACGGCTCTGCTCACCGAATACTGCCGCGCCCTCGACAGCAAGGCCGCGCGGCCGATTCTCGGTGACCGGCTGGCCGAGAAGACCGTCGACCAGATCGACTACGACTTCACCACTCTTGCCGCCACCCCCTCCGTCGTGCCGCTGGTCGCCCTGCGGGCCAAGATGCTCGACGAACGCCTTCGCGCCTTCACCGCACGGCACCCCGACGCCGTGGTCGTGGATCTCGGTGCAGGTTTCAGTAGCGCCGTGTTCCGGGTTGATCCCCCGTCCACCGTCGACTGGTACAGCGTCGACCTGCCCGCGGTGATCGCCCTGCGTGAGGCACTACTGCCCGTCCGCGACCGCGACCGCTCCGTACCCACGTCACTTCTGGAACCGGGCTGGGCCGACTCCATACCTGCCGACCGGCCCACCATGCTGTTCGCCGACGGCCTGGTGGCCTTTCTCACCGAGGCCGACGTGGTCGCGATACTGCGCCGCATCACCGGCCACTTCGCTTCCGGCGTCGTCGCTTTCAACGATTACGGCCCGGTCAGCAAGCTCAACCGGCTGCTGGGCAGGTTGGCCACGTCGAGCAAGACGAACTCGCCGCACGGCCAGTGGAAATTCCCGGGGTTCAAGGACGCCCACCGCCCCGAGGCGTGGAATCGCGACCTCACCCTGCTGGAGGAGGCCAGCGTCATGCAGCGGCCGGAGGGCGCGCTGTTCCCCGCCGGCCTGCGGCTCGCGGCCAAACTGTCACACCGGGTCCCCGCCATCGCGCGCAAGGCGCGGGTTCTGCAGTACCGCTTCTAACTGCTCTCCGCCACCGACACCGAGTCGGTGGCGCGTGCCGCCTTGTGCTCACGCCGGTGCACGACGAGGCGACCGTTGCGGCCCGGGGTTACCGTGACGCCGCGGCTGTGCGGCTTCTCGTCGGGCTCGGTGGTCGGCTCGATCGTGAACTCCCGCAACAGCGCCCGCAGCGTCACTTCCATCTCCATGGTCGCGAACGACGCGCCGATACACCGCATCATGCCGCCGCCGAACGGGATCCAGGCGAACGGGTTCGGCGGATTGCCGACGAACCGGTCCGGGTTGAACTTGTCGGCGTCGGGGAAGCTCGACTCGGCCGCCATCGCCAGCTGCGTGCTCGCCAGAATCGTGTCGCCTTCGGGAATGACCCACTCTCCCAAGCGAATCCGAGTCCGCGCCCGCCGCAGCGCCGCGGTCAGCACCGGCCGGGTGCGCTGCGACTCGGCGATCGTGGCCAGCAGGAGCTCGTTGCCGCCGGCGTCGACCTCCTCGGTGAGCCGGACGAGCAGTTGCGGGTGGCGGCGAATCCGCTCGATCGTCCACGCCAGCTGGGTGGAGGTGGTCTCGTGCCCGGCCACCAGCATCGTCAGCAGCTCATCGAGGATGAAGGAATCCGGCATCGGGCTGCCGTCGTCGTAACGGGCCTGCAACAGCAGGGACAGTACGTCGTTGCGTTCGGTGAAGTTCGGGTCCGACCGCGCGTCGTTGAGCAGCCCGTTGAGCAGCTCGTCCATCCGTTTGCGGTACCTGGCGAACTTGCCGCCCGGGCTCCACGGTCCGAAATCCTTACGCACGATGGACGGCATCAGCGCGATCTTGGAACCGAATTCGACAGCCTTGGGCATCAACTCGCGCAGTTCGTCGAGCTGCTCACCTTCGGCCCCGAACACCGCGCGCAGGATGGTGTTCAGCGTGATCCGCATCATCGGCTCGAGCGTCTCGAACTCGACCCCCTCGGGCCAGGTTCGGATCTCGCGGATCGCCTCCTCTTCGGTGATGCTCGCGTACCCGCGCATGCTCTTGCCGTTGAACGGCGGCAGCAGCAACTTGCGGCGGGCCTGCAGCGCGTCACCTTCGAGGTTGAAGATCGACCCCGGCCCGAGCACGTCGCCGCCGAGGTTGTTCTGCGGTCTGCCCACCAGGTCACGGTGAGTGCTGAACAGGTCCTTCACCAGGACCGGGTCACTGATGACCACGGTCTCCCCGAACACCGGGATGTTCAGCGTGAACGTCGGGCCGTACCGGCGGCCCAGCGCCGCGATCGCGCCGTAGCGCTGGGTCAGCACGGCCGCGCCCTGGATGAGCTTGGGGATCCGCGGGCCAGGTGGCAGCCGCACTGGATCGGTGGTGGCCGTTGCCATGTCGTCACCCCTTACAGAGCTAGTGAGTCTTTCAGGCTATCGCGTAGTCGGCCAGCGGGAACTTCTCCTGCTCCTTGACCGCTTGACGGATCGACGTCGGCCGGAACAGCGGGGCCTCGCCGGAGCTGTTGAACCAGTACGACCGCGAATTCGTGCAGTCGCCGAGACGGAACACCGAATCGTCGAGCAGGGTCAGCATCCGCTCAAGGAACCTCGCGTTCGCCTCCTCGGTGACCTCGAACGTCCGGGCGCCCTTGCGCTGCAGCTCGCCGAGGAGCCGGTTCATGTGGCGCATCTGGTACTCGACGGTGTCGAACCACGACATGCCGACCCATGCGTACGGGCTGGCCTGGGTCACCATGTTCGGGAACAACGGCACCGTCAAGCCCTCGTAGGCCTGGAATCGGTTCTCGCGCCACCACTTTCCGAGGTCGCGGCCTTCCCGGCCGATCACCTCGATGGCGGGCAGATTCGACTCCCACACGTCGAAGCCGGTGGCCAGCACCAGGGTGTCGATGACGCGCTTGGTGCCGTCCTTGCCGACGATGCCGTCCGGCTCGATCCGTTCGATACCCGCCGTCTCCAGATGCACGTGCGGTTTGGTGAAGGTGCGGTAGTACACGTTCGACAACGTGGGCCGCTTGCAGCCGAAGTCGTAGTCCGGCGTCAGCTTGCGCCGCAGTTCCTTGTCACGGATGGCCAGGAACCGGTGCAGCGTCCCGATCTTGGCGGCCGCGGTGTTGATCGGCCGCAGCTGTCGGAACTTCCACATCGCGAGCGTGGTCATGATGTCCATGAACAGGTCGCTGGAGAGCCGGACAAAGCGTTGTGTCGCAGGGAATTTCGCGAAAATACGCTGCGTCCTCGGACCGAACGACAGGTCGAACTTCGGCATCACCCAGATCGGCGTGCGCTGGTACACCGTCAGGTCGGCGACGTCCTCGGCCAGCTTCGGGATGAGCTGCACACCGGTGGAGCCGGTGCCGATGATCGCGGCCTTCTTACCCCTGAGCGAATAATTGTCGTCCCATTCCTGGGCGTGCAGCACGGTGCCGGCAAACGTGTCGATGCCCGGGATGTCCGGCTTCTTGGGCTGGCACAGATAGCCGGTCGCGAGCACCAGGAACTGCGACTGCAGCGTCTGACCTCCCGCCAGCGAGACCACCCACTGCTGGTTCTCCTCGTCCCAGCGGGCGCCCTCGACGGTGGTGTTGAACCGCATGTAGCGGCGCAGGTCGTACTTGTCGGCGACGTGCTCGGCGTACGTCTTGAGCTCGGAGCCGGGGGCGTACAGCCGAGACCAGTACGGGTTCGGTTCGAACCAGTACGAGTAGGTGGTGGACGGGACGTCAACCGTCAGGCCTGGGTAACGGTTGACGTGCCACGTTCCACCGAGGTCGTCCTCGCGGTCCAGGATCGCGATGTTGCGGTAACCCAGCCGATTGAGCTGGATCGCCGCTCCCATTCCGCCGAATCCGGCACCGACGATGACGGCGTCTAACTGCTCCGTACTCACGAGGCGATACTACGTTTGATGGTCCGGGCTTTCCTATTCGCCGGAGTCAGCGCCGCCGCTGCTCGCGCCCGCGCTCTCCTTGTTCGAGTCGGTGTCGGACTTGGACTCAGCGCCCCCGTCCTGCGAGGCCGTCGAGGCATCGGCGCCATCGGCCTTGCGGTGCTTTCCACCGGTCGACGGCTTCTCGGCATCGTCGGTCTCGGTCACCTTGTCCTCGGTCTCGCCGGTGTCCGGCTTGTCCTCGGCCTCGTCGACACCCGCCTCGGGCTTGGTCTCGGCGGGAGCCCCGGTCTCGGTCTTGCCCTCGTCTTCGGCATCCGGCGCTTCGTCCGGCACCTCGGCGGCGGGCGTCTCGTCCGGCACCTCGGCGGCGGGCTGCTCCTGATCCGCCTCGTCCGTCGTCTCGTCGACCGCGGTCTCGTCCTGCGGAGCGAGCTTGAACTTCTCCAGCAGGTCGGTGACCGCCCCGGAGACGACGTCCTCGCCCTCGGCCTCGGGGGCCGACTCCTCGTCGGCGGTGGCGCCCTCGGTGGTCTCGGTCGACGAGGCCAGCAGCGTGGTGGCGTCGGAGCCCTCGGTGCCCTCTTCGCTGCTCGGCGGCAGTTCGCCGTCGAACGGCGTCGGATCCTCCGGGTGCTCCGGGTCGCACGACGGGCACAGCAACTTGACGAACGGCTTGATGAACGGCGTCACCAGCGTGTACGGGTAGCCCTTCCACAGGAAGCTGCCCGGCACGAACGGGTTGAAGTCCAGCCACATCGCCTTGCCGAATCGGACCACCGATTCGACGACCTCGGTGAACGTGATCGGCTCCGGCCGATTCTGCTCCGGCGGCGCGAACAGGTAGTTCAGCGTGTTGTACACCGGATCCCACGGGTTGAGCTGAACAGACTCGCCGGACCACGGCACCGGGTTGCCCGTCTGGCCGGGGATCTCCTCGCCGGCCGCGCCCTCTTCCTCGTTGACCGGGTTGTTCAGCTCGGGGAACTGGTAACCCGAGATCAGGTCCCAGATCGGCGCCAGGAACATCTTGCTGAGGATGGAGTTGGCGTCCTTGCAGGTGGGCGGCGCGGTGCCGGTGCAGCCGGCGTCCATCGGCAGGTTGGCCTTCGCCCACCAGGACACGTGCTCGCCCAGGGCGTTGGACAGCGGCTTGAACGGGATCAGCAGGTTGGTGACCGCGGTGATCTTCGGCGGGTCGGCCGGGTCGTAGCCCAGCACGTTGGTGGGCGTGTAGACCCACCAGCTTCCCGTGACTTCGAGCGCATGCGACAGGTCATTGAGCCCGTCGAGGTAGGCCCGCGGAACGCTGATCAGCGCGTTGACCAGGTTCGGCAGCACGTTCTGCCATGCCGGGTTGTCCAGATCAGGTGCGGTGATCGGGGTGTAGGACTGCTCCTCGTTGATGTCGCAGCCGTCGGTGTTGTACCCGGAGCAGGCCTCCCCGGCACCGGTCGGGATCGCGGCGGCGACAGGCTGCACGGTGTTCTCGGAGTCGTCTTCCGACTCACCGATGACCTCCGCGTCTTCCAGGTACTCGCGGTCGTAGGCCTTGTCGATGATCTCCCGCAGCGGGGCTTCCCACTGGTCGGCCAGTGCGTCGAGGCCGAGGGTGCGCAACCCCTGCAGCAGCGGGAGCTGCGAGGTCGGGATGAAGACGTAGGTGGTGTTGCCCTCGGTCCAGACGTAGTTGCCCGGTGCGTCGAGGTCCGCATCCGCGTAGTTCATGTGCACGGTGCCGAACGCGGAGATCGCGTTGGCGAGCGCCAGCAGGTTGAACGGGTTGTCCGGGAAGTCCGCGATCGGGTCGTACTCGCGGGCCACGTCGAGGACGGAGAACTGGGTCTCGGTGGGGGTCATCAGCGAATCGCCGTAGCCGCCCCACCAGCCGTTGATGCCGCCGTACTTGCGGCCGCCGTTGCCCAGGAGCACGACGGACAGTTCGTCGGGTGAGAGCTCGGTGGTGGCCGCGTTGTCCTGCAGCCACTTGGAGACGACCCGCGCGCCGCCGCTGAACCCGTAGGCGATCTTGTCACCTGGGGTGTTGTTCAGCGCGAAGTTCATGGTCTTGACGTTCTCGGCGAGCCCGGGCTCGAAGGTGCCGAGCGGCAGAATGTACTGGTAGTAGACCTCGCGGCACTCCCGCTCCAGCTCGCAGATGATGCCGCCGAGGTTGTTCGGCGTCGACCAGGGGGTCGGGCCGGTGTGAAGGACGGTGGCCGGGCCCGGGGGAAGCTCCGCGGCGGCAGCGCCTGCCGCGGGGAGCGGTCCGGCAACGGTAAGCGGCAGCATCATGAACGGCAGTGCCGCCGTCAGCGCCGTTTTCGTCGCAAGATTCACAAACGTCCCTTTCTGAGGTGCAACTGATCCGCTCCACAGCGAGCGGGACCGTGCGGTTGGCATCCTGCGGGGCCGCGCCGACCTACGTGCTCCCCGTGCCTCCACAAACCGGCGCCACCAGGTCATTGCGTGCTGCGTACATCGCACGCGAAGTCCCCCGGTGGCGTCGCTCTGTCAAAGCTGCACGGTAAGCGCGATCCCTGACGAAGGGAGAATACCTCACAGATCACAATTTGGTAGACCAATCAGCAAACCCTCGCGGCGGCCCCACTCGGTTGCGCGGTCGAGTGTCCGGGCTGTAACACCTGCGCCGTCGAACGCGATAGACCTACTCGGGCGTCTTTGACGAGGGAAAAGCACGTGCGGGCCGACTTCGCGCGCACCGCCCCGGGCTGTGTGATCGGTGCGCGTCCGGACCGCGATCGGGGCACCTCGGGGCCCGGGGTGGACGAGGCCCGCGTGTCGCGGCCAGCAAAGAAGTGCGGGACACCGCGTCGACAAACCCGGTCAGACCGACCCACCCACGGCCGATTCGGGGCGTAAAACCGTTGACCAGCAACATGTTCGGCGATTCCGCTGCCCGCATGCCGATGGCCGGGAGCGGGAACCGCAGCGGTTCACCCGTCAACGTGACGTCGCGATGCGCCGCGGCCGCGGGTATCGGGCGTCCCGGCGGACCGTCGACCGGCGCCCGATGAGCTGTCGGCTGTCGGCGTGTCGGCGCCCGGTCGCCGCGCCACGGCCGGGATCAACGCTCACCGCGCGGTTGGCGTCGATCGGGGACGGCGATGGCGGCAACCGTTTGCTGACGTAGGCGTCATTATGGACGTGGCAATCACGGCCGGGCCGGGGCGGCAAAGTCCGCAACAGTGGGATGGATCACAACCGGCGGCTGCGCAACCAGACGTCGATGCGGTCGGCCACGTCCTCCCAGCCCGCTTCGAGCATCATGTTGTGGCCCATCCCCGGGAAGATGTGCGCCTCCGTGCCGTACGCGTCGGCCGTGGCCCGAACCTCGTCCTGCGTCACCGCGCCGTCGTCGGCGGCGCCGAGAACCAGGAGCGGGGTGCGCACGCGGCTCGGGTGAGGCAACTTCACCAGCCCGTCGAGACCCATCCGGGCGCTTTCCTCCTGCAGCCGCGCGGCGTAGTGCCGCACGACGGACTCGGGTGTGGCCGGCGAGAAGAACCGCTCCCTGGCAAGTTCCGGGGTGCTGACATAAGGCAGCGACCTGCCGGTCGCCGTGAGCTTGGCGAAGTGCCACGGATGGCTCCGGATCCAGCGCAGCCCGGACTTCAGGGAGCCTTGCGGGGGCATCGACGCCATCAGCACACCGGCAGGGGCGTCGCGCGTCTCCAGATACCGCTGCACCAGCACCCCACCCATCGAATGCCCGATGATCACCGGGCGCGTCGGTAGCGCATCGGCAGCGGTGGTGATGTCGGCGACGAAGTCCTCGAAGGACAGATCGCGCAGCTTCTTGTCGGCGGGGCTGCCGCCGTGGCCGCGCAGGCTCACGGCGAGCGCGCGATAACCGCGTCCGGCGAAGAAGTCCAGGAAGTGCTCGTCCCAACACCACGCCGCATGCCATGCCCCGTGGACGAACAGCAGTGGGACAGGGTGGGATTGGCTGACCGATCCCTTGTCGATTACCTCCAGCATCGCGCTCAGCGTATACGGGGACCTGGGTACTATCGCGGCCCATGAGCCTTGCCAAACCCAGCGCCGGCACCACCGTCGTGATCACCGGCGCCTCGTCGGGCATCGGCGAACACATCGCCCGCGGTCTGGCCCGTCGCGGCTACTCGCTGACGCTGATCGCCCGCAGGCGCGACCGCCTGGAGGCCCTGTCCGACGAATTGTGCCGGGCGCGTTCGATTTCCGTCGACGTGGTGGCGCTGGACCTCAACGAGCAATCCGCCAGGGCCGAGGCAGTCGAGCGGCTGCGCAGCGGGGCGGTCGCAGGCCTGGTGAACAGCGCAGGCTTCGGCACCAACGGGTTGCTTCAGGATCTTCCGCCGGACCGCGAACGCGACCAGGTGATCGTCAACGTCCTGGCGCTGACCGAACTGACTCACGCCGTGCTGCCCCAGATGGTGGAGCGCGGTGCCGGCGCGGTGCTCAACATCGGCTCGATCGCGGGATTCCAGCCACTTCCCGGCGCCGCGGTGTACTCGGCGACCAAGGCCTACGTGCAGACGTTCTCCGAGGCGGTACACGAAGGCCTGCACGGAACCGGGGTGTCCTGCACCGCGCTGTGCCCCGGGCCTGTCCCCACCGAATGGTGGGAGATCGCCGGCGAGAAGCCACCCGGCGGCAAGGTCGCGGTCTCGGTCGAGGAGGTCGCCGAAGCAGGCATCGCAGCGATGCGCGAGGGCAAGCGTCTCGTCGTGCCCGGCCTGGTACCCAAGCTGACCGGACTCGGCGGACGCTTCACCCCTCGCGCACTGCTGCTTCCCGCGCTGCGGATGGCCGCGGCACGGCGCCGCTAGGCGTCGGCGCCGTCTCCGCCTGAGCCGGAGTCGGAACCGGAATCGGACTCCTTGTCGGCGCCGACCTTGTCCTGGATCGACTTCACCGAGTTCTCCTCGTCACCCTCGCCGAGGTGGTGCTTCCCGGATCCGGAGGCTTCGTCGGCTTCAGCTTCGTCGGCTTCGGCTCCGGCCTCGGAGTCGTCTTCGACGTCGTCAGCGGGCTCCTCGGCCGGCTCCTCGGCGGGCTCCTCCTCGGGCGCCTCCTCGGGCGCCTCTTCGGTGTCGGCATCCTCGTCCTCGGCGCCGGCGCTCTGGAATTTCTCCAGCAGGCTCGCGACGGCCGCCTCGGTCGGATCGGCCGGCGCGGTCTCCTCGGTACCCTCGGTGCTCTCCTGAACCGGCTCGTCAACCGCGGCCTCGGCCACCTCCGCGGCCGCTTCGGAACCTTCGGTCGCCGACTCGGGCTCGGCCTCCGGAATCGGCGGGTGCGGGTCGTAATTGTCGTAGAGCCACGGGTTGTCGTACAGGTTGTCCAGGTCGCAGTTCTTGCAGAACAGCGGCGCCAGCGCCTTGGCCACCGCGGCGACCAGGCCGTTCTTCGGATTGAAGATGCCGCTGTTCTGGACGAACGGGTTGAACGCGTCGAACAGCGACTTGGCGAGCTTGAGTGGCACCCGGATGAAGTCGGACAGCGGCACCGTCGCCACCGGCTCCGGCGGCGAGGTCAGCCACTCCCAGCTCGACGTGAACGGGCCCCAGGGCTCCAGCTTCACGGTCTGTCCGGCCCACGGCACGATCGAGCCGTCGAACGGGTTCGTCGAGCCCTGCTCACCCGCCTCGGGGAAGGTGTAGCCCTCGTACAGCTGGGACATGGGCACCTTGAACATGCTGGCGAGCAACATGCTCATGTCCGGGCACGCACCCGGGGTTCCGGCGCATCCGGAGTTCATCGGCAGGTTGGCCTGGGCCCACACGCTCATCTGCTCGCCCAGCACCGAGGAGAACGGCTTGAACGGGACCAGCATGTCGACGAAGGCCTTGAGCTTCGGCGGATCCCACTGGTCGAAACCGAACACGTTGGTAGGTCCCCACACCTGCCAGCTGCCGGTTCCGATCATCGCGTCGGCGAGCCTGTCCATCGCCTGGATCTCCCAGGCCGGGATGCTCAGCAGCGCGTTGATCAGGTTGCCCGGGATGTAGGCCAGCGAAGACTCGCCGAATACGGCGCTGGTGGTCACCGCGCTGTCCAGTTGGCCCGGATCGGTGCACAACGGCGATGTGCTCTCGGCTTCGCACAGGGCGCCCGCTGCGGCCGTCAGCGTGACGTACTGCTCGCTTGCGCGCTCGGCGATCACTTGCGGTGCAATCGGCGTGACGGAAATGACGCTGGCCCCCACCAACGCCACGCCCGCCGTGACATACGGCCTCATGGCAGCAGGCATGACATGCCCCTTCAGTTGTGTCTGTGAAAATGCTGTCCCCCAACAGCAAGGAACGTAACCGACGCCAATCGCCTTGTCTAGCAAAGATCGGAGACCGCGTGTCGAGACCCCGAACGTGACGATTGCGTCAATACAAAGTCACGGCCGATCGGCGCCGCGGGGTCCGAACCACGCCCGGTTGCCGTAGCGGTCCAGGTGCACAACTTCGTCCACCGGTCTGCGTGTCGTGGGCCCGTAACGGCCGCGCGGCCAGCCCAGCGGGACGACGCAACACGGGGTCACCTCGGTGGGCAGTTTCAGCACCCGCCGCGCGGAGGTCAGGTTCCACAGCGGCAACGTGATCAGCGAGGCGCCCAGACCCATCGCCCGCGCTGCCAGCAACAAATTCTGCACGCTCGGATAGATCGAGCCGAAGAACGCCGACGCCGCCGCGTGCGGCATCGGCACGTACGGCACCTTGCCCTCCCTGGCCGACAACCGCAGGCACGCGATGACCAGCACCGGGATCTCGTGGAAGTGCTCGAGCTGCCACTCGATCGCCCGCACGCTCTTGGCCATCTCCTCGTCGTAGGACGCGATGTCGCGGATAGAGGTGCGGTGGAACACCCGCCACGCCAGCCGGTAACGCCGCTGCAGCTTCCGTTTGATCTTGGGGTCCTTGACGACGACGAATTCCCAGTTCTGGCCGTTGGCCCCGGTCGGCGCGCGCAGCGCCAACTCGAGACACTTGAGCACGATCTCGTCGTCGACCGGATCGGGCAGCACGCGGCGGATCGCCCGCTGCGTCATCATCGCCTCGACCAATGGCATGTCCAGCCGGGCCAGCGCCTCCGCGGCCGATGGAATCGGTTCGGGCATGCTCAGGCCTCCCCTGCGATCCACTCGGCGGTGAACCGCTGCATCTGCGGCACCTCCCTGGCGATCAGGTCGGCGACGAAACGCTCGATCTGCCCGCCCACCAACGGGATCCTGACCTCGAGCATGCCGCGGACCCGCAGGCTGGACCCGGTCGCGACGGGCGTCAGCAACATGGTGCCCGAGCCGGAGCTGGGCACCCCGCGCGCGGAGATGGTGAACTCACCGTGGGCCTCGCCGCGCCTCCGGTCGCCGGCCGCCCGCCATGATTCGGTACGCATGATCTTGGTGTCGCCCGGCAGCATCCGGGCGATCCCGCCGGGCAGCATGTCCTGGCGCAGATCCTGGGTGGTCTGCACGACCACCGTGCCCTCGGCATCGACAACCAGCGAATCCAGCGACATCGAGTCCCCGCCGTAGGCGGCCAGCCGGGCCAGCCAGTAGTCACGGTCGCCGAAGGCGGCGAGGACATCGGCGACACCGGCCGCCGCCTCGGTAATCACGTCGAAGGAGCGCGCCACGGCCTCAGTTCCCCTGCGGTTGTCTGCCGAACACCTTGTCGGCGACGCGGGCCGCGAAGCGCCGCGATTCCTCCAGATGCTCGTCGTTGATGTTGGTGGGAGGCAGCTTCACACCGAGGTAGCGGTCCTTGTACTCCCCCGACCCCAGGTAGCTGGTCAGCGACAGCATCGACGACAGTTCGCCGCCCGGGTAGGTGAAATGGATGCCGTCGACGTAGCGGCCGCCCTTGTTCTCGGCGAGCTTGCGCACCCCGGCGAGGTTCTTGCGCCACTTGCGCCGGCACACCACGAACACCGCGAACCGCTTGCCGTCGAGCAGGTTCCGCGCCTCGTGCGACTTCAGGAAGGACCGCAACGGCATCGACACCGTGTCCCACCAGGTGGGCGATCCGATGCAGATCAGGTCGTAGTCCCCGGTGCGGACGGCGTCCGGGGTGCGGATGTCGCCGGTGCGCTGCAGCGTCTGGGCGGGCAGCATCCCGAAGAACTCCGGCCACACCCGGTGCATGGGAAAGCGGGAGAACCGCTGCGCGTAGCGCGGGTCGGTGAACTCGATCGGCGCCTCGGTCACCACGCACCCGCGGGCGCGGAACACGTCGGCCGCGGCGTCGAGAACCTTCTTGGATTGTCCCGTGTAGCTGTAGTAGAGCAACAGCACCCGCGGCGGACCCGAATGAGTCACGGTCGGCACATCCTCTCCTCATCGTCGACCCGGCGTGCCACGCCGGGCCCTTTTCCAATAGCCTCACACACGTGAGCAACAAAGTTCCGGTTGACCTCAGCGGCCCGGCGAAGACCATGCTGTCGACCCTCTACCTGAAGGCACTCGACGCCGACTTCGACCGCCCCGTGCTCGGCGACCGGTTCGCCAAGGCCGCCATCGACAAACTCGATTTCGATTGGCGCGAACTCGAGATCACGCCGAAGTGGGCGCCGCTGTTCACCGTTCGCACCGCGCTCTACGACGGCTGGGTCCGCGAGTTCATCGCCGCGCACCCCGAGTGCACCGTGGTGCACCTGGGCTGCGGTCTGGACTGCCGCGTGTTCCGCGTCGACCCCGGACCCGACGTGCGTTGGTACGACGTGGATTTCCCGCAGGTGATCGCGCTGCGCGAGCAGATCTACCCGACCCGGCCCAACTACCAGCTGATCGCGACGCCGGCGACCGAGCCGAACTGGCTCGACGAGATCCCGGCCGATCGCCCCACGCTGCTGATCGCCGAGGGCATCAGCATGTACCTGACCGAGGACGAGGGCATCGCGTTGCTGCGGCGTTTCATCGACCGCTTCGGCGCGGGTGAGCTGCAGATCGACTTCTTCAACTGGCTGGCGATCAAATCTCAGAAGTCGCAGTCCCTGGTCCGCACTTCCGGATCGGTGTTGTACTGGGCCGTCAACAGCCCGCAGGACATCCTGAGCAAGCTGCCCGACATCCGATTGCTCGCCGCAACAACATTTTTCGACGCCAGCACG
Organism: Mycolicibacterium austroafricanum; assembly: GCF_000612725.1. Taxonomy (GTDB): domain Bacteria; phylum Actinomycetota; class Actinomycetes; order Mycobacteriales; family Mycobacteriaceae; genus Mycobacterium; species Mycobacterium austroafricanum. The sequence continues at coordinate 270,615 of NZ_HG964454.1, read as the reverse complement.
TATTCCCGAACCGGCCCGGGGCTGCAGGCGGCCAAGCGTGCGGTGCGACTGCTGCCGCCGCTGCGCAACGCGCTGCAGTACCACCGCTACGCGTACGGTCCCCGCTAGACCGTCAGCCGACACCGGACTGTCTGGCCACGACGGCGCGCAGCTGCTCCTCGATGGCCGCGACGGACTTCTCGCGGTCCGGCCCGTGCGAGTGGTACTCGATCATCAGCTGACCGTTGAAGATCTTGCTGGTGTAGATCTCGATGCCCGCACCGACCGCGAAGTAGAACTCGCCGTGGCTGGCGGCCACCTCCATGTCCGGCGGGGTGCGCAGCGGCGGCACGATTCCGTTGTCGGTGAACATCACCACGTCCGGCAGGCCCGGTGGGTTTCCCACGTACTGCGGGCTGAAGTGCAGGAAACTCTGCTGGATCACGCCTTCGGCGATGTCCTTCTTGTAGGTGTCGTTGATGTCGCGGGCCAACTCGGCGATGTCGGTGCCCTTCTCGATCTCGGCGAGGTAGGTCGCGATACCGACGGGGTTGGTGCTCTCGGTCGCCGACACCGGCGGCGACAGCAGGTACCGCAGATCGACCGGATACACGTAGGGCACCGGGATGTTCGGGGTTTTGCGCACGTTCCACTCGGCCATCAGCACGGCCGCCGACAACAGACTGTTCAGGCCTAGCTTGTTGGCCCGGCAGAACGCGATGATCTTCTCGGTGTCCTGCTCCGAGAGCGTGCAATAGGCCATCGGAACCAGTTGCGGCAGAACAGGATTGACATCCGACGGGGCGCGCCGCGACGGGGGCAGGTCGTAGACGAACATCGCGGCGAGCAGGCGTTCCAGGCCGGACCGGGTCCGCTTCTCCACGCCCCGGTTGGCCAGGATCACCTCGAGCGGCTCGGGAGCGGGATGTACCTCGACCGGCTTGGTGGTGCCCGTGGTCACCAGATCGGTGTAGGTGGAGAACAACTCCTCGACGAGGCTGAACTGGTGATGGCCGTCGGCCAGGCTGTGGTGGATGTAGAGCGTCGGCTGCGCCTGCCCGTCGCGGATCGTCAACCGCAGATGCACCAGCGACACGGTCTGGTCGAAGATCAGCGGCGGCGCGGGTTCGTCGCCGGTCAGTTCGACCACTTCGATCCCGGGATGCATCAGGTCGTCGAGCACGATCTCCCACTTGCCGTCGGGCAGCTGCTCCAGGTGCCCGCCGAGCACCGGATGCGCCTGCAGGAGAAGGTCGAACGCGTCCGACAACGCGTCGGCGTCCATCGACCCCTTCACGTGTGCGGCCAGGCCGATGAAGTTGTGCGTCTCGGCGAACATCTCCTCGCTGCGCGCGAGCTTACGGATGCCCGATGAAGGAAACATGAGTGTCAGACTCCCTGCTGCGTCAAAGTGGGGGTGGCCAACCGATCAACCACGCTTGCTGGCTTTGCGAAATCCGATCGCCAGCGGCACCGCGCAGACCGCGGCGATGCCTGCCGCCCACAACACCGACAACAAGACAGGTTGGGCGATCGGACCTTCGAGGGACAGGCCCTTCATCGCCTTGATCGTAGTGCTGACGGGCTGGTGTTCGACGAACGGCTGCAGCCATTTCGGATACTGATCGAGCGGGACGAAGCCGATCGAGAAGAACATCAGGATCGCGATGACGATCTCGGTCGCCTGCGGAGCGATGGTGCTGGAGGAGAACAGTGCCAGCGTGAGCACCGCGGCCGACAACGCCACCCCGAACAGCGCGGGCATGAACACCCAGACGACCGCCGCGAGGATGCCCTGTTCGAACCGGAACCCCAGCGCCAGACCGACGACCATCACGACGAGCGTGATGACCACGATGCGGACGAAATCGGCGGCCAGCCTGGCCAACAGCCCCGCCGCCCGGTGCACCGGCACCACCCAGAACCGGGACAGCAGCCCGGCCTCCCGCTCGCGCATGATGCCGACCGCGCCGATGATCGCGCCCGTCATCCCGCCGACCAGCGCCACCAACGGCACCTGTCCGTAGAGCCCACTGTGCCCGGTGACCTGTTCGATGACGTCGCCGAGCACGATGTCGAGCGCCACCAGGAACACCGCGGGCATCACCAACGACTGCACCAGCGTCGCCGGGTCACGGCTCCAGCGCCGCAGGATCCGGCCGGTCAGCACCGCCACCTGCGGGACCAGTCTCTTCGGCGAGTTCTCCCATACCTTCTCGCGGCGGTGCCTGCCGCCGGGCCGGTACGGCGCCGATACCAGGGACTCCGGGGATTCGAGCGTCATTATTCCGACCGTCTCTTCCGGCTCACCCATGTGTGCAGCGCCAGCGCCACCACGATGCAGCCGATCACCCAGGCCAGCCCCGGCCCCAACACGGCGAACGTCGCCTCGGGCGCGTTGCCGCTGCTGTCTCCGGCCAACGCCTGCAGGCCGTAGACCCACTGGGACAGCGGCTGATTGCGGACGAAGCCCTGGATCCACTCCGGGAACCGCTCGACAGGCTGCAGCCCGACCGAGGCCAGCCCGAGCGTCAGCTGCGGGATGAGCATCATCGGTGCGGTCGCCTCGGGGTTCTGGGTGGCGATCCCGATCAGGTCACCGATCAGCGCCAGCGCGGCGCCGATCAGCAGCACCAGCGCGACGAATCCGACAATGCCCAGCACGCCGTTGTCGAACCGGAACCCGATGACGTAGCCGCACGCCACCGACACGATCAGCGCGACCACACAGCGGTACATGCTCGCCGTCATCCGCGACGCCAACGGGGTCAGCGCCGGGATCGGCATCGCGCGGAACCGGCGGTTGATGCCCTGCACGGAGTCGGTCGCCGACCGGAACGCCGCCGAGATCGCGGCGAACCAGATCGCCTGAAGCACGATCAGCGGCGTCAGGTACTGGGCGTAACCGCTCAGCGGCTGCACCGCGCCCATCATCTGTTTCAGCGGCAGGTAGTAACCGATGGTGAACACGATCGAGCCGACGATCTGCGTCGCCAGCTCGCCGTTGCGCAAGGTCGGGGTGATCATCCGGACGGTGAGCACCCACCATTGCTGCACCGCGGAGACCGGCGGCCGGACAGCCGCCGGGATGGCGGAGTCGACGATCACGCGTACGCGTCCGCAGCCACGACCGCGTCGGCCTCGCCGTCGCGGGTTCGGGGGTGGTCCCCGGTGAGCGCGAGGAACACCTCGTCGAGGGACGGGCGGCGCAATGCGATGTCCATCAGCTCGATGTTGGCCTCACTGAGCAGATGCAGTGCCTGCATCAGCGTGTTCGGCCCGTCCGGCGCGGGCATCGATATCCGGTCGGAGGTGTCGGTGAGCGCGGCCCGGTTCGCGTCCGGCAGCAGCGGTCCCAGGACGCGGGCGACCTCGGGGATGTCGGCGAGGTTGCGCGGGACGATCTCGCAGTAGGTGCCGCCGGTGCGCTCCTTGAGCTCATCGGCAGTGCCCTCCGCGATCACGGTGCCCTTGTCGATCACGATGATCCGGTCGCTGAGGAGATCGGCCTCCTCGAGGTACTGCGTGGTGAGCAGCGTGGCGATGCCGGCCTCTTTGAAGTCGGTGACGAGTTCCCAGATGGCCTGACGGCTGCGGGGATCCAGACCGGTGGTGGGTTCGTCGAGGAACACCACCTCGGGACGCACCACCAGCCCGCACGCGATGTCGATGCGACGCTTCATGCCGCCCGAGTAGGTGCCGACGGGACGGTCGGCGGCCTGCACGAGGTCGAACTGTTCGAGCAGCTCCTGCGCGCGCTGTTGGGCGACCTTCTTCTTCAGGCCCTGAAGGCGCCCGAACATCAGCAGGTTCTCGCGGCCCGTCAACAGGTCGTCAAGGGCTGCGTGCTGACCGGTCAGCATCAACGCTCGCCGAACCCCGGCGGGATCGGTCACCACGTCGTGGCCGGCGATCAACGCGCGGCCGCTGTCCGGCTTGATCAGCGTGGACAGAATGTTCACCGTGGTGGTCTTGCCGGCCCCGTTGGGGCCGAGCAGGCCGAGCACCTCGCCGCGTTCCACCTCGAAGCTGACGTCCCGTAACGCCTGGACGGAGCCGAAAGACTTCTTGATCCCGGCGACGACCACCGCCTTGTCCGACCTGGTCATCCGCTCTCCCCTAACCGCTCACGACAGATCGACCAGAGCCAGCTCGTCGCCCGCCGCGTCGGTGTCCTCTTCGGCCAGCGCGTCCCGGGTGACATCCAGGAGCGCTTCCGAGTACTGCCGGGCAAAGGATTCCACATCGGTGGGCCCCAGACGGCGATTGTCGTACCACCAATCCAGATGCAGCACCCCCGCGGCCCGGTAGACCCGCAGCTCGACGGCATGCCCGAGGCCCGGCAGGGCGTCCCGGATCGGCATGGCCGTGTCGGCGTCGAACCGCACCGGAGCGTCGTCGGGCTGCTCGGCAGGCACCTCGGGGATGGTCCCGATGTGCGAGAACAGGATGTCGGCGGGGCGGCTCGCGCCGAGCACCCGCGCGGTCGGCGCGTACAGGTAACGCAGCAGCCCGTAGCCGATGCCGTAGTGCGGAACAGCCTTCAGCGTCTCGCGCACGTCACCGAGGGCCTGCGTCGCGCTGCCCTGCCGCGCCGCGGTCAGCAAGACCGGGTGGATCGTGGTGAACCAGCCGACCGTGCGCTGCAGGTCGACGTCCGGCTTGAGCACCGAGCGGCCGCGACCGCCCAGGTCGACGGACACTGCGCCCTCACCGACGGTCGCCGCCACGGCCCGGCCGAGCGCGGCCAGCAGGATCTCCTCGACGGGCAGGCGCAGCCTGCGCCGCGCATCGTCGATCTCGCCGGTCTCGGCGGCCGACAGCGCGGTGGACAGCCGGGTCACGTCGTCGACGCCCGGGCGTTCGGAGTGCTCCGGGCCTGCGATTCGCAGCGTCGACGCGCCCGCCGTCTGCAACCAGTAGTCACGGCTGTCCAGCACCGCCGGGTGGCTGGCCAGACCCGCGCACCGCTGCGACCACTCCCGCCAGGACGCCGGAACAGGCGCCAGGACGATCTCCTCGCCCGCCATCCGCTGACTGAACGCGGTGAAGACGTCGGTGAGCAACACATCGCGGGACACGTCGTCACCGGCGATCCCGTGCAGGCTCAGCGCCAGGTACGACGGGCCGCCGGTCACGCCACGGATGAACGTCGCGGCCAACGGGACCACCACCTGGTGTTCGCGGACCTGCTCGTCGAGGAACCCGAGCACCGCCTCCCGCTCCTGGGGGCTGCCCGCGGCCAGCCCCTCGGGCAGCTGACGGGCCACCAGCTCGGTGAACTCCCCCGGCTCGGCGATGTGCTGGTCCCAGGTGCCGGCCCGCTCGACCAGGTGCACGCGCAGCGCGTCGTGCACCTCGGTGACGGCGGTCAGCACCGCCCGGACGTCGTCCTCGCCGACGTCGGAACGCAGTCCGAGGATCACCGGGATGCGCCAGCGTCCGATGTCGCGCAGGCCGTGCTCGAGGAAGTACGCCACGTTCGGCGGCACCGGCGGGTTCACCGCGTCGTCGAGCGTCTGACGGGCCAGGCCGCCCTCGGCGTACCGGGCGGTCAGCAGCTTGGCCAACGCGGCCACGGTCTGGTTCTCGTAGAGATCCTGCGGGGTGAGATCCAGTCCCTCGTGGCCCGCGGTCATCGCGACGCTGATCGCGATCAGCGAGTCGCCGCCGATCTCGAAGAAGTTGGCGTTGCGGTCGATGTCGGACAGGCCGAGGCACTGCGACCAGATGCGGGCCAGCTTGGCCTCCACCGTCGAGGTACCGCCGGCAGCCACCGGCGCAACACCGGCGGAGCCCGCCGCCGCCGCCGTTCCGTTGGCACCCGCTCCCCCGGCCAGCCACGCCGCGTTGGCGTTGTGCTCGACCCAGTGCCGCTGTTTGGCGAACGGGTAACCGGGCAGCGTGATCAGGGTGCGGTCCTCCTCGGCACCCTGGTTGAAATCCACTTCCACATCGGCAGCCCACAGCTGCCCCAATGCGAGCAGGAACGTGTCGTGGTCGTTGCGGTTCTGCGCCTGGTGACGCATCAGGCGCACGGCGCGGTGCCGTTCCGTCCACTTCGGGTGCCTGCCCGCCGACGACGTCAGCGTGCCGCCGGGACCGACCTCGACCAGGACGCGGTCCGGCGCGGCCAGCAGCGCATCCAGTTCGTCGGCGAAGCGGACGGTGGCCCGGATCTGGCGGGCCCACGTCGACGGGTTCGTCGCCTCGGCCGCCGTCATCGTGGTGCCGGTGATGTTGGACAGCAACGGGATCTGCGGTTCGCGCAGTGTCACCCCGGACAGGAACGCGCCGAACTCGGCGACGACCGGGTCCATCAGCCGGGAGTGGAACGCGTGCGACGTGCGCACCCGGCGAGCCGCCACACCCTTTTCGGCCAGAGCCGCCTGGAAGGTGCGGATCGCTTCCTCACTGCCGGCGACCACGCAGCTGCCCGGGTCGTTGATCGTCGCGACGTCGACGTCGGGGGTGAGATGTTCGGCGACCGCCTCTGGGCTCAGCGGCACCGCGACCATCACGCCGCGCGGGGCGGCGTGCATCAGCTTGGCCCGCTTGGACACCACCTTGACCGCGGTGTCCAGATCGAACACGCCGGCGATGGTGGCAGCCGGGTACTCGCCGATGCTGTGCCCGGCCATGATCGCCGGCTCGACGCCGTAGGACTGGACCAGCTTGGCCAGCGCGTACTCGACGGTGAACAACGCCGGCTGGGCCCGGTCGGTGTGCTCCAGGTTGCGTCCGACCCCGTCGAAGATCTCGGCACGCAGGTCATAGCCCATGTCGTCGCTGAACGCGGTCGCGCACTCGTCGAAGTGCCGCTTGAACACCGGCTCGTTGTCGTACAGGCCGCGTGCCATGCCGACGTGCTGGGCGCCCTGACCGGGGAACAGGAACGCGACCCGCTCCGCGGAGTCCTGCAGGTCGGGGACGGCCCGGCCGATGAAGACGTTGTCCGTCTCGGCGGCCGACAGCACGGTGGCCGCGTTCTCCTGATCGTGCACGACGGCGGCCAGCCGGACCGGGTCCTTGCGCCGGTGGGTCAGCGTGTAGGCGGCATCGGGCAGGCTGATCTCGTCGACCTCGGACAGTTCGGCGGCCAGCGCGGCCCGCGACTGGGCGAGTGTCTCTTCGGTTCTCGCGGACAGCACCAGGACCTGCGGCCCGGACCGGGGTGCAGGCACGGGCGCGGTCGGCGCCTCCTCGAGGACGATGTGGGCGTTGGTGCCGCCGACACCGAACGAGCTGACCCCCGCCCGACGGATGCCGTCGGACTCCCACGGCCCGTCGGAGCTGCGGATGCGGAACGGTCCACGGTCGAGGTGCAGCTCGGGGTTCGGGCTGGTGTAGTGCAGCGTCGCCGGGATCGCCTTGTGCTCGAGGCACAGGATGGCCTTGATCAGACCGGCGATGCCTGCGGCGGTCTCCAGGTGGCCGATGTTGGACTTGACCGACCCGAGATAGCAGGGCGCACTGCGCGTCTCCTCGGACAGCTCGAACGCCTGGCGCAGGCCTTCGATCTCGATCGGGTCGCCCAGCGGGGTGCCGGTGCCGTGCGTCTCGACATAGGTGATCGACGATGCGTCGACGCCGGCGATGGCGTGCGCCTCGGCGATGACCTCGGCCTGCCCCAGCGCGTTCGGCGCGGCATAGGTCATCTTCGTCGAGCCGTCGTTGTTCAGCGCCGAGCCGCGGATCACCGCGTGGATGTGGTCGCGGTCGTCGATGGCGTCGGTAAGCGCCTTGAGCACCACCACGCCGACGCCGCTGGCGAAGATCGTGCCGTCGGAGCGCACGTCGAACGGGCGGCACTGACCGGTGGGCGACACCATCGCGCCCTGCTCGTACCAGTAGCCGACATGGTGCGGGATGCGCAGCGACGAGCCGCCCGCCAACGCGATGTCGCACTCGCCGTTGAGCAGGGACTGGCAGGCCAGATGCACGGCGACCAGCGACGACGAACACGCCGTGGCCACCGACAGCGCGGGGCCGCGGAAGTCGAACTGGTGGGCCGCGCGGGTGGCCAGGTGGTCCTTGTCGTTCTGCAGCGACAGGTTGACCATCTCGAAGCTGGCGCCCTGCCCGATCACCATCATCGGGTCGAAGTTCGACATCAGGTTGTGCAGCAGGTATCCGCTGGAGCTGCTGGTGCCGAACACGCCGACGGTGGCCTCCAGCCCCTTCGGGTCGTAGCCGGCGTCCTCCATGGCGTGGAACACCGTCTGCAGGAACAGCCGGTGCTGCGGATCGAGCATCCGGGCCGCGTAGGGCGTGAAACCGAAGAAGTCCGCGTCGAACTCGTCGATGCCCGGCATCAGGCCGGCACGACGCACGTACGAGCGGTTCGACAGGGTCCGCTCGGTGACTCCGTTGGCGAGCAGCTCGTCCTCGGGGAGGTCGACGATCGACTCCACTCCGTTGCGCAGGTTGCGCCAGAACTCCGACACCGAGCCCGCGCCGGGGAACCTCCCCGCCATGCCGATGACGGCTATCGCATTATCGGGCAGTTCGTCGGTGTTGTTCGAGGCACCGCTCGTCACGATCGTGGTCCCACTTTCCGCCGCGATGCGGCTCTTTGACGCGCTGCGGCACGCTGTTGTGCCCGTTCCCGCAGCGCGTTCGGACGCTCGGCGGACTCCTGCTCCTCCAGCCCGAGCTGGCGGATCAGATCGAGCGCGAGATCGGCCAGCGTAGCGCCCTGCAACAACAGTGCCACCGGAGGCTCCACGCCGAAATCCCCGCGGATGGTGTTCCGCATCCGGACCGCCATCAACGAGTCCAGGCCCAGCTCTGTCAGCGGCTGCGCGGTGTCCACCGCGTTGTCGTCGGAGTAGCCCATGATCGCCGAGATCCGGCGGCGCAGCCGTGCCACCACCACCCGGTTCACCTCGGCGGCGTCCATCGACTTGAGGGCTTCGACGCCGCCCCAGTCCTCGTCGACGTCGTCGGTCTCCAGCTCGCCCACCAGGTCGGCGAAGAAGCCGATCTGCTGGATCTCCGGGAACGCCGCCGCGGCGCGGTCCAGCCGCAGCCTGGCGATGCCCACCCGGGAGAACCCTGCCGCCATCACACCGCCGAGCGCCTCGACACCCTCGGCCGGGGTGATCGGGTCGAGCACCGAGAAGCGCAGCGTGCTGGCCAGACCGACATCGGCCCATTGGCCCCAGTTGACCGCGAGCGCGGGCAGTCCCGCCGCGGTGCGCCAGGCCACCAGCCCGTCCAGCCACGCGTTGGCGCAGGCGTACGCGGCCTGACCCGGCGAACCCAGCAGCGACACGATCGACGAGAAGCCGACCCACCAGTCGAGGTCCGAGCCGGCGGTGACCTCGTGCAGCCGCAGCGCACCCGCGGCCTTCGGCGCCCAGATCTTGTCCAGGCTTTCCCTGGTCATGCCGACGAAGATCTCGTCTTCGAGCACGGCGGCCGAGTGAATCAGGCCGCGCAACGGCTTTCCGGTCTCCTCCGCGGCCGCGACCAGCCGTTCGGCGACACCCGGCTCGGCCACGTCGCCGGTGACGACGGCGATCTCGGCGCGGTTCGACAGCGTGTCGAGCTCGGCCGCCACCTCGTCGGACGGGCCGCTGCGGCCGTTGAGCACCAGCCGGCCCGCACCGTGGTCGACCAGCCAGCGGACCACGGCCATGCCGACACCACCGAGGGCGCCGGTGACGACGTAGGCGCCGTCCCTGCGCACCACGAGCTGACCCGGCGTGGCCGGCAGGGTCGCGCGGGACAGCCGCTCGACGTAGCGGGTGCCGCCGCGCCAGGCGATCACGTCTTCTGTCACGGCGGACGCCGGTGCTGCCTCGATCTCCGTGGCCAGCGCGGCACCGTCGCCGCCGGTGTCGAGCAGCGTGGTCTTCAGATCCGGATGCTCGTAGGCCAGCACCCGGGCCAGGCCCTTGAGGCTGTTGGCGCCCGGATTGCCTTGTCCGTCTTCGGGACTGACGACCAGACCACCCTGGGTGACCAGCCACAGCCGCGGCGCCTTGCCGTGCCAGCTGCCGACGATGGCGCGCACGGTGCCCGCCACGCCCCAGATCACGTCCCGGGCGTGCTCCAGCCCGCCGGCGACGTCGGTGCCGTCCAGCGTCGCCGGGTTGCCTCCGAAGTCGCAGAACACGACCACACCGACGGGCGGCAGGTCGGGGTCGGCCGTCGCGGTGGCGAACGCCTCCCGCACCGCCGACTCGTCGCCGAGGTCGGCGGTGATCACCCTGCGGGTGTCTGCGCCGAACCGGGATGCGAAGTCCTGCGCGGCGGCCTGACCGGCGGCCCCGTCGGCCAGCGCCAGCCAGCTGCCGGTGGCAGTGGTGCCCGCAGCCGCCGCAGACTCCACCCAGCGCGAGTCGAAGATCTTCTGCGACAACGGAAGTGGCACGGTCCGGCGCTGGATGCGCTTGAGGTGCACGTCGTCGACCTGGGCCAGCACGGTGCCGGTGTCATCGGTGAGCGTGACCCTGCCCATCGCGTCGCCGCTGTCCTCGACGACGCTGACCAGCTCGGCGCGGCACTTGGCCCGCCTGCCGATGTCACCGAAAACCCGGATCGACCCGAAGCCGACGGGCAGATAGGTGACATCGGTGGAATCCGACAGGGTCTCATCGCTCATCGCGGCGGCCAGGCCCTGCAGCGCGGCGTCGAGCATCACCGGATGCAGTGCGATGCCGCGGTGCGGGGTCGCCTCGTCGGGCAGCACGATCTCGGTGTCGGCCCGGCCGCCGGCCCGCACGATGCGGGTCAGCGCGGCGAACGCGTGGGCGTGGTGCGCGCCGGTGCGGCGCAGCGCGGTGTAGAAGTCCGACGGTGACACCGGCGTCCCGTCGGAGGCAGGTACGACCTTCGCCGGGGCCGGACCCGCAGCGGCCTTCACCGTGCCGACCGCGTGCCGGGTCCAGCTGCCCGCATCCGAGCGGGAGTGGATCTCGACCCGCAGGTTCTCCTCGTCGTCGCGCGTCAGCTGAGTGGTCAGCTTCGTGTGTTCGTCGAGCGGCAGCATCTGCTCGACCTCCAGCTGCACCTCGACACCGGTGGCCGGCAGGCCGAGCGCCTCGCGCCCGGCCGCAAGCGCGATCTCGGCGAAGCCGGCGCCCGGCATCACCGGCAGACCGTGCACGATGTGGTCGGCCAGCCACGGATGGGCCTGCAGGCCCACGTCCGACTGCCACACGTGACCGGTGCCCGACGGAAGCTCCACGTGCAGTCCCAGCAGCGGGTGCGCCCCCGAGAAACCCTGGCCTGCGGAACGGTCCACCATCCAGTAGGGCGAGTGCTGCCACGCCGTCGGCGGAATGTCGGCCAGCCGACCCGGTGTCCCCTCGGGCGCCTGCACCGCGGGCGGGCGCACCGCGGCCAGTTGCGCGTGGAACGCCAGCGGCTCGGGGTTGTCCCGGTTCACCGTCGCGCCGACGTGGTACCTGCGGCTGGTGGACTGCGCCGCCAGCGTGTCCGAGATCGCGTGCGTCAGCAGCGGGTGCGGGCTGATCTCGATGAAGTTGCTGTTCTCGGCGCTGGCATCGTGCACCGCCTGGGAGAACCGCACCGGGTTGCGAAGGTTGGCCGCCCAGTAGTCCGCCGAGTACATCGGCGCGTCGCCGGCGTAGCCGACCGTGGACACCAGCGGGATCTTCGGCGCCGCCGGTGTCAGGTAGGCCAGCGCCTCCCGCAGCTCGGGCAGCACCGGGTCGATCGTCGGATGGTGCGAGGCCACGTCCACCTCGATGCGACGGGCCAGCTTGCCCTGGGCGTCGACCGCGGCGACCAGTTCGTCGACCTGCTCGGGCGGGCCGGCGATCACCGTCTGCTTCGGCGAGGCGTACACCGCGATAGTCACGTCGGAGCGGTCGGCGATCAGCTTCTCGGTGGCCTGGGCGTCAAGTTCGAGCAGCGCCATCGCGCCCTGCCCGGACAGCCGCTTCATCAGCCGGGTGCGGGTGGCGATGACGTCGAAGCCCTCGGCCGGGGTCAGCACCCCGGCCACCACCGCGGCGGTGGCCTCGCCCATCGAGTGCCCGATCACCGCGTCCGGTTCCACGCCGTAGGAACGCCACAGCTCGGTCAACGCCAACTGCATGCCGACCAGCACGGGCTGGATGCGGTCGATGCCGACGACCGGTTCACCGGCCTCCAGGGTCTGCCGCAGCGAGAACCCGACCTTCTCGACGAATGCCGGTTCCAGCTCGTCGACCGCGGCGGCGAACGCGGGCTCCTCGGTCAGCAGCGTCTTGCCCATGCCGGCCCACTGCGCGCCCTGCCCGGAGTACAGGAACACCACGCCCTTTCCCGCGCCTACGCCGCCCTTGGCGTCGTGCGGGGCGATCACGCCCGGCGCGGGCCTGCCGTCGGCCAACGCCCGCAGCCCGGTGACCGCCTCGGCGTGGGTGCGGGCGCACACGGTCGCGATGGTCTGGTAGCGGCTGCGGTGGTGGTTGACGGTGTAGGCGACGTCGACCAGCGGCACGTCCGCGCCGTCGCCGTCCAGCCAGTCGGCCAACGACCTGGCCGACGCGGCTAGCCGCTCGGACGTCTTGCCCGACACGACAAGCGTGACCACCCCGGTGTCGGCGGCGCCCGCCGGGGCGGGCTCGGGGCCCTGTTCCAGCACGATGTGGGCGTTGGTGCCGCCCATGCCGAACGACGACACCGCGGCGCGCCGCGGATGCTCGCTCTTGGGCCAGTCCTGCGCCTCCGTCGGCACGAACAGCCGTGTCGGCTTCGGATCGATCTGCGGGTTCCACTTCTCGAAGTTCAGGTTGGGCGCGATCTTGCCGTGCTGCAGGCTCAGCACGGTCTTGATGAACCCGGCCACTCCCGCGGCGGCCTCGAGATGGCCCATGTTGGTCTTGACCGCGCCGAGCGCGCACGGCACCTCACCCTTGCCGTACACGGCGGCCAGCGCGTCGAATTCGATGGGGTCGCCCAGACCCGTTCCGGTGCCGTGCGTTTCGATGTAGTCGACGGTGCCCGCGGCGACGTCGGCCGAGCGCAGCGCCCGGGTGATGACGTCGCGCTGCGACGGGGCGTTGGGGGCGGTCAGCCCGTTGGAGCGGCCGTCCTGATTGACCGCCGAACCACGCACGACGCCCAGGACACGGTCTCCGTCGCGCACCGCATCGGTGAGCCGCTTGAGCACCACTACTCCCGCGCCCTCGCCACGCACGAAGCCGTCGGCGCGGGAATCGAACGCGAAGCACTTGCCGTGCGGCGACAGCATGCCCCACTTGGCCAGGGCCAGCTGGGTCTCGGGGCGCAGGTTGAGGCTCACGCCGCCGGCGAGCGCGAGATCGCTCTCGCGCATCCGCAGGCTGTGGCAGGCCAGGTGGATCGAGACCAGCGACGACGAGCACGCGGTGTCGACGGCCACGGCCGGTCCCTTGAGTCCGAGCAGATAGGCGATCCGACCGACGGTCACGCTGTGCGCGTTACCGGTCGCCGAGTAGGCGTCGATGGTGTCGGGGTTGCCTGCCGACGAATTCTGGTACTCGGTGTAGTAGACGCCCATCATCACCGCGGTGCGGGTCTCACTCAGGGTGTCGGGCGCCAGCCCGGCGTTTTCCAGCGCCTCCCACGCGACTTCGAGGAGCACCCGCTGCTGCGGGTCCATCGCGGCGGCCTCGCGGGGAGTGATGCCGAAGAAGTCGGCGTCGAAGCCCGAGACGTCGTCGAGGTAGGCGCCCCATTTGGTGGGCATCCGGCCCGGCGCCATCGGGTCCGGGTCGTAGAACGCGTCGCCGTCCCATCGGTCGGCGGGCACCTCGGTGATCGCGTCGGTGCCGTTCTCCAGCAGCTCCCAGTAGCTGTCCGGGCCGGTGACTCCCCCGGGGAGACGGCAGCCGATGCCGACCACCGCGATCGGTTCCGCCCCGGCGACGCGGGAGGCCTTCTCGAACTGCTCGGCCAGCTTGCCGCGTTGCTCGGCCGACATGGCCGAGATCCGGTCGAAGGTCGTCTTCATCAGATTGATCCCTCACTGCCGGCGTTCGCCGACTCGACGGAAGAGAACAGCTCGTCAAGCACACTGAACGAGTCGGAATCGTCCTCGGCGTTCTCGTTTGATTCAGGCTCGGGCTCGTCGACCGCGTTCTGCTGCGGCGCGAGCAGGTCGGCGACGAACTCCGACATCTGGGAGATCGACGGATGGTTCCACAGCATCGTGGCCGACAGATCGGTCCGGACCAACGCCTTGGCGTCCCGCAGCAGGTTCATCGCCATCATCGAGTCCAGTCCGAGCTCGGGGAACGGCATGTCGAAATCGACGGCGTTGTCCGGCATTCCGAGTTCACGGCCCAGGATGGTGCGCAGCCGGGTCCGGAGCTCGGCCACCGTCTGCTGCCGCGTCATGGTCGACCAGTCGACGAACTCGGTTGCACCGGAGGCGCTTTCGTCGGCGACCGGCGCCGGCGCCGATTCCACCGGGGCGTAGTTGAGCCCGCGGATGTCCACCCACACGGAGTCGTCGGCACCCTTGACGAGGACGTCGACCACCAGTGCGTCGCCCTCGACGTCGCGCCGATAGGCCTCGATGACACCGCTGGTGCCCACCGTCGCGGCGACCGCGAGGCTCTCGACGCCGGCCGGCAGCAGCAGCTGCGCGTTGTCGGCATCGGCCAGCCGCGCCACGTGCACCGCGGCATCGACCAGCGCGGCGGCCGGGGATTCGGTGGCCTCGGGCACCTCGACATCGGCGCGGGCACCCGCGGCCGTGGCCGCGCAGTCGGACACCGCCCATTCGAACGGCTGCCCCTCCACACCGAGGGCGCGCTGCATCTCGGCGATCGAGGCACCGTCGAACGTCTTCCCGACTGCGCCCTGATCGCCCGCCGGCGTACCGCCGGGGGCCGTGGTCAGCTCGGCGCTGGCGTGCCGGGTCCAGCGCTGCTCGGGGCTGTCCGGCCCCGAGCTGGACCACACGGTCAACGCTTTTCCGTCGGCCACCACGTGCACGACCTTGGGCTGGTCGGCCACGATCGGGTACTCGAACCGCACGTCGCCCACCGCGACGGTCGGACCGTCATTGGGGCCTGCCTCGTCGAGTTGTGCCGCTGCGGCCGAAAGTGTCTGCAGCAGAACCGAAACCGGAACCACCTCGACGCCGCGGACCCGGTGTGCGACCGGGTAGGACCGCTCGCCGGGCAGCACCCGGGCGCGCCACAGGTGATCGTGGGAGGTGCCGCTGACCGGCTCGCCGAGCACGGTCCCCCACGCCGGGGCAGGCACCGCGCCGAGGTCGGCGTCCTCGCCGGGCCCGGACACCAGGTGGTCGAGCACCTTCACCGCGGCCCGCATGCGGTAGGCATCGGCCAGCCGGGGCCAGTCGGCGCCTGCCACCACGGCCTGCACCGGCGCGTCCGGGCCGAGCACCGCGGGCAGCATCTTGATCGCGACGTCGTTGGGCATCGGCTCAAGCCCCGCCGCCTTCATCTGCGGCTGGGCATCCGACCAGGACTTCCACAGACCCCAGTCGAGGACCGTCGCGGGCAGACCCAGGGCCCGGCGGGCGTAGGCGAACGCATCGGCGAACGCGTTGGCCGCCGTGTAGTGGGCCACGGCCCGCGAACCCAGCAGCCCGGTGATCGACGAGAACAGCACGAAGCGGCGCACCGGTGTGCGCAGCGACAGTTTGTGCAGGACCGTGGCGGTGTCGATCTTCGACCGGAACATCGGTGCCAGGTCGTCGTCGGTCATGTCGGCCAGCAGCGCCTCACCGCCTGCCAGCGACGCCAGGTAAACGCCTTCCAGCGCAGGCAGATCCGCGCCGAAGCGGTCGAACACCGCCGCCATCGACGCTTCGTCGGCCGCGTCGGCGGCGACCTCGACCAGCGTGGTGCCGCCTGCCGCCAACTCCTCGGCCAGCTCCGACAACTGCGACCCGCCGCGCCGCGACACTGCGACGACCGTGGCGGCGCCCATGTCGGCGAGCTGGCGGATCAGGTGCGGGCCGACGTTGCCGGTCGCACCGATGACGAGGTGGCTGGTGCCGCTTTCCAGCCGGGTCAGCGGGACCGCGGGCAGCGGGCGCGGCTCCAGGCGCGGCACCCGGCGCTCGGCGCCGCGGTACACGGCCTGGTCGTCGCGGTCGGCCCCGGTCGCAGGCAGAGCCGACGCCTCGGCACGCAGGTACTGCGCGAGCAGTTCCGGCGGAAGCGTCTCGTCGACGTCGATGATGCCGCCCCAGAACTCCGGATGCTCCAGTGCCAGCGTGCGGCCCTGCCCCCACAGCACGGCGTGCGCGGGGTTGGCCCGGTCGCCGTCGGCGACGGGCTGCGCGTTACGGGTCACCACGAACAGTTTCGGGCTGTCCGCGGCGCCGGCCAGCGCCACGACGAGTCGGCGCAACTGGCCGAACACCGCATAGCTCGGTTCGGCGTGGAATCGCTGTCCCGACACCGGCGGCGCGTAGACGACGTGCTCGACACCGGGCAGCGCCGCGCTCAGCGCGTCAGCGTCGTCGAGCACCGACAGCGGCAGCGCCCGCGAACCCGGCCCGAGCAGCTCGGCCAGGTCGGTGCCTGCCTTGTCGGTGAAGACCAGCCAGGAGACCTCGGTGCTGCCCGCGGGCAGCTCGCGCACCGGCCAGCTCAGCTGGTGGAACCACTCATGTTTCTCGCCCTCGGCGAGGGAAACAGGAATTCCCTTGTCCTGCACCACGTCTGCCGACGATGTGTGAATCCAGTGGTGCGTGTGATGCCACGGCGTGGTCGGGATCTGCACCCGCGTGCTGCGCGCCGGGGTCTTGGGCGGGCGCACCGTGTGGGTGGCGTTGAGGTTGGTGTGGAACGTCACCGTGTCGTTGGCGTCGCGCTGCAACGTCGCGATGCTGTGGTGATGCGTGCCTGCCAGCGTGTCCTTGATGGCGTATCCGAGCAGTGGGTGCGGGCTCACCTCGACGAACACCGCCTTGTCCGCACCGGCGGTGGCGACCGCACGGGCGAACCGCACCGGGTTGCGCAGGTTGGCGACCCAGTGGTCGGCGTCGAACACGCATGTGCCGTCGGTCGGACGCTGGTCGGTGGTGACGATGATCGGGATGCTCGGCTGCCGCGGCTTCAGGTCTGCCAGCTCGGCGCGCAGATCTTCGAGGATCGGATCGATGATCGGGTGATGCGACGCGACGTCGACGTCGACGCGGCGGGCCAGCTTGTCGAGCTTGTCGACCTCGGCGATCGCGGCGTCCACCTGCTCGGGCGGGCCCGCGATCACCGTCTGGTGCGGTGACGCGTACACCGCGACCGTCAGGCCGGAGTAGTTCGCGATCAGCTGCTCTGCGGCCTCGGCGTCGAGCTCGAGCAGCGCCATCGCGCCCTGCCCGGACAGCCGTTTCATCAGCCGTGACCGGGTGGCGATCACCTTCAGCCCGTCGGCCGGGCTGAGCGCGCCGGCCACCACCGCGGCCGTCACCTCGCCCATCGAATGGCCGATCACGGCGTCCGGATTGACGCCGTAGGACTGCCACAGCTTGGTCAGCGCGAGCTGCACGCCGACCAGCACCGGCTGGATCCGGTCGATGCCGACGACGGTCTCCCCGGAGGTCAGCACGTCGCGCAGCGAGAACCCGGCCGCGGCGACGAAGTCGGGCTCGAGCTCGTCGACGGCGGCGGCGAACGCCGGCTCGTCGGTCAGCAGCCGTCGGCCCATGCCTGCCCACTGCGAACCCTGCCCGGAGTACAGGAACACGGTGCCCGACCCGCAGGCGCCGTCGTGGGCGGGGACCACGCCCGGGGCCGGGTAGCCCTGGGCGACGGCACGCAGCCCGGCCACCGCCTGCTCACGATCCGCCGCGGTGACGGTGGCGAACTTGGTGTGCTGGGCGCGGTGGTGGTTCAGGGTCTCGGCCACGTCGGCCAGGCTCACCGAAGCCGCCTCCGGGGTCTGCAGCCAGTCCGCGAGCCGGCCGGCCAGCGAGGCGATCCGGGGGGCGGTCTTGCCGGTCACGACCAGCGTGCTCACCGGCGGTTCCGGTTGCGGCGCAACCGCTTCGGCTTGTGGAGCCTGCTCGATCACGATGTGGGCGTTGGTGCCGCTGACACCGAACCCCGACACCGCGGCACGCCGGGGGCGGGTCAGTGGGGGCCACTGGAGGGGCTCCGACGCGATCCGGAACTTCTGCGCCCCCTCGCACGCCTGCGGGGTCAGCTTCTTGAAGTACAGCTGCTTCGGGATGGAGCCGTGGTGCACGGTGAGCACGGTCTTGATGAAGCCGGTGACACCGGCCGCCGACTCCAGATGTCCGAGGTTGGTCTTCACCGAACCCAGCACCAGCGGGGCCGAATCCTTGCGGTCGCCGTACACGGCCGCGAGCGCGTCGAGCTCGATCGGGTCACCCAGCGAGGTTCCGGTGCCGTGCGCCTCGATGTAGTCGATGTCGGACGGTTCCAGCCGCGCGGTCTCCAACGCCTTGCGCATCAGCTCCTGCTGGGCCGGCCCGTTGGGCACGGTCTGACCGCTGCTCGCACCGTCCTGGTTGACGGCCGAGCCACGGACGACGGCCAGCACCCGGTCGCCGTCGCGCAGCGCGTCGGTGAGGCGCTTGAGCACGACCACGCCCGCGCCCTCGCTGCGGACATATCCGTCGGCGTCGGCGTCGAACGTCTTGCACTTGCCGTCGGGAGCCAGCATTCCCCATCGCGAGCAGGCGATGTTGTTGTCCGGGGACAGGATCAGGTTCACCCCGGCGGCCAGCGCGTGGTCGCTCTCGCCGCGGCGCAGGCTCTGGCAGGCCAGGTGGATGGACACCAGCGACGAGGAGCACGCGGTGTCGCTGACCACGGCCGGTCCCCGCACTCCGAGGAAGTAGGACAGCCGGCCGGCCGCGAAGTTGGGCGCGTTGCCGAACGGGATGTAGGGGTCGATGTCCTCGGGCCGCAGCTTGCCGACGACCGAGTGGTAGTAGTCGTTGGTCGTCAGCCCGATGAACACACCGGTCGACGTGCCGCGCAGCGTGCGCGGGTTGATGCCGGCGTCCTCGAGCGCCTCCCAGGCGACCTCAAGCAGAAGACGCTGCTGCGGGTCCATCGCCGCGGCCTCGCGCGGTGCGATGGAGAAGAACTCGGCGTCGAACTCGTCGGGCTGCCACGAGGTCAGGAAGCCGCCCTCGCGGTTGCAGATGGTGCCGGGCACGCTGTAGTCGGAGGAGTAGTACTGGTCGGCGTCCCACCGGTCGGCGGGCACCCGAATGACGCCACTTTCGCCGTCACACAACAATTTCCAGAAGTCGTCGGCGTTGTCGACGCCACCGGGCAGGCGGCAACCGATGCCGACCACGGCGATCGGCTCGGTCTCGGCCTTCTCGGCCACCGCGAGCCGAGCGGTCAGATCGTCGATCTTGCGCAGGGCCTCGGTGATGATCGCGCGGCGATCGGGTGTGGCAGGCGACGCAGAGGACGCTTGGGTCATCTCACTCAACTCAATCTTTCCGAAAGTCTCGCCAGCAACTCGTCCTCGGCGAGGTCGTCGTAGGCGTCCTCAATGACGCTGGGGCCACCATCGACGTCGTTGTCGGTACCGGCGGTCTCGATTATCTCAGGAAGAACCGACGCCAGATAATCGGTGAGCGCTTCCACGGTCGGGTAGTCGAACACCACCGACGCCGGCAGGGCCTCCCCCAGGCTTTCGCTCAGCGAACGCTGCAACGTTACGCTCATCAGCGAATCCATTCCGAACTGGAAGAACCCCACCGTCGGGTCGAGCGTGTGCGTCGAAGCCAGCCCCATTGCGGCGGCGATCTGCGACAACACGTGATCGGTGAGCAACTCCACACGCCGCTGGGGCTCGCACTCCTTCAGCTCCTGGCGAAACTTCGTGTCACCGGTCGGGGTAAGGCCGGTGGCCGCTGTGCCCTCTGTGGCCAGCAGGTCGTCGAGGATGTGCAGTTGCGCGCGGGTGTGGTAGGCCGCGGCCAGCCGGGGCCAGTCCGCCGCCACCACGGTGGCCCTGGCGGGCGCCTGCGGTCCGATGAACGAGCGCAGCGCGGTGATGGCGACCGCGTCGTCCATCGGCTCCAGACCCGACTCCTGGGTGGCCTGACGTTCGAACCCGGTCTGCGCGTCGGCCAGCGACTTCCACAGGCCCCAGTTGATCGCGCAGGCCGGCAGCCCTGCCGCCCGGCGGGCGAACGCGAAGGTGTCCAGGAACGTCGTCGTCGCCGCATAATGCGCCAGCCAGCGCGAACCCAGCACGCCGGAGATCGACGAGAACAGCACGAACTGCTCGACGGGATGGCCCGCCGACAGCTGGTGCAGCAGCGCCGCGGCATCCATCTTGGACCGGAACATCGCCACCACGTCGTCGTGGGTCATCTCGTCCAGCGTGACCGGACCGCCGCTCATCGCCGCCAGATAGACGCCCTTCAGCGGGGGCAGGTCCGCCCCGAAGCGGTCGAACACCGCTCGCAGCGATGACGCGTCGGACGCATCCGCTGCGGCGGTCACGACCGTCGTCCCGGAGGCCGCGAGCCGCGCGGTCAGTTCGTCCAGCCGTGAGCCCGGGTTACGGGACACCGCCACCACGGTCTTGGCGCCCATCGCGGCGAGCTGCTCGACGAGTCGGGGGCCGATGTTGCCCGTCGCGCCGATGACCAGGTGCGCGCCGTCGGCGTCGAGTGTCCCCGAACCCGTCGGCGCGGGCGGCAGCGCGTGCACGAGGCGGGCCACCCGGCGGATGCCGGCCCGGTACACCAGCTGGTCTTCACCGTCGCCGGCATGCGCCTCCGCGAGCACCCAGCGCGCGGCGACGACCGCGGGCACCGACTCGTCGGTGTCGATCAGGGCGCCCCAGATGTCGGGATGCTCCAGCGCCAGTGTGCGGCCCAGGCCCCACAGCACCGCCTGCCCGGGGTTGGCCCGGTCCCCCTCGCTGACCGGCTGGGCATTGCGGGTCAGCAGGAACAGCTTCGGGGGCTGCGATACGCGGCTCGCGGTGGTCGCAATCGCACGGCCCGCCTCGAAGAGCTCGTAACCCAGCTCGTCACCGGAGGTCGGCGCGTAGAGGACGTGCGTGGCCGAGGACAGATCCGCTCCGTCACCGGTGGCCACCGGGCGGCCCAGCAGCTTACCCATCTCGGCGGCCAGCGCGTCGTCGCCGACCACCAGCCAGCTGGCGCCCGGGTCGACTGGACCATCTTGCGCCACAAGGGGTTTGGCGGGCCACGTCAGCTCGCAGAACCACTCCGGCGGGACCGCGCTGTCGGCGGGCAACGCACCGGCACGCACGCCGCCACCGCGGCGCAGCGGGCGGACGTCCACCCAGTGTCTGCTGCGGTGCCACGGGGTGGTGGGCAGCACGATGTGGGGTTCGCCGTGATGGGCGGTCTGCGGGGGCCGCGACGTGTGGGTGGCGTTCAGGTTTGCGTGGAACGTCACCGTGTCGTCGGTGTCGCGCGCCAGGGTGCCGAGCATGTGATGGTCCGGCCCGTCACCGAGCGTGTTGCCGATCGCCTGACCCAGCGTCGAGTGCGGGCTGATCTCGATGAACGTGCCGTTGTCGGCTGCCGCCGCGACGATGGCCTGGCTGAATTTGACCGGTTGGCGCACGTTGGCCACCCAGTAGTCGGCGTCCAGCACCGGTGCGCTGTCGGCCCCGGTGACCGTCGACAGGAACGGCAGCGTCGGGATGTTGGGTTCGATTCCGGCCAGCGCCGCGCGGATGTCGGGCAGCACCGGGTCCATCAGCGCGGTGTGGGAGGCGACGACCATGTTGACCCGGCGGGCGAACGTGTTCTGTGCGGTGACCGCGGCGATGACGGCGTCGACCTGCTCGGGCAGGCCGGCCACCACCGTCTGGCGCGGCGACAGATATCCGGCGATCTCGACGCTCGGATGGTCGGCGATCAGCGAGCGGGCCGCGTCGGCGTCGAGGTTGAGCAGCGCGACGGCGCCCTGCCCGGCCAGCCGGGACATGATCGACGACCGCGCGGCAATGACCTTCAGCCCGTCGGCCAGACTCAACGCCCCGGCCACCACTGCGGCGGTCACCTCACCCATCGAATGACCGATCACCGCATCCGGATGCACATCGTAGGACCGCCACAGCTCGGTCAACGCCAGCTGCAGACCCATCAGCACCGGCTGAACCTGCGCATCACCACTGACGGTCTCGCCACCGGCGATGACGTCACGCAACGAGAAACCGACCTGCTCGACGAACACCGGCTCGATCTCGGCCAACGCGTTCGCGAACGCCGGCTCGTCAACCAACAGCTGCCGGGCCATCCCCGGCCACTGCGACCCCTGACCCGAATACACGAACACCGTGCCAGGCTGCGGGTTGCCTGCGGCAACCCCGACCACGCCCGGCGCGGACTGCCCGGCGGCCAGCGCCTGCAGCCCCGCGATGGCCTGATCACGGTCGCGGGCCACCACGGTCGCGAATTTGGCGTGCTGGGCGCGGTGGTGGTTGAGCGAGTGCGCCACCTCCACCAGTGAGGCGTCGGATCCGGCGCCGGCCATCCACTCCGCCAGTGCGGCGGCCTGCGACGCGATGCGCTCGGGCGACTTGCCCGACACCACCAGCGTGGTGACCGCTTCGGGTTCCTCGACCGGCGACGGGGCGAACACCGGAGCCTGTTCGATCACGACGTGGGCGTTGGTGCCGCCGAACCCGAACGACGAGATGCCCGCACGCCGGGGCCGCCCGGCGGGGGCCCAATCGGTGTGCTCGGCGACGACCTTCAACCGCAGCTTCTCGAACGGAATGTGCGGGTTCGGGCTCTGGTAGCCGAGGTTGGCCGGAATCATGTTGTGCTGCAACGCCAATACCGCTTTGGCGAACCCTGCGATGCCTGCCGCGGCTTCGAGGTGGCCCAGGTTGGACTTGACCGCACCGAGCAGCAGCGGCGCATCGGCCGCGCGGCCCTTACCGAGCACGGTGCCCAGCGCCCGCGCCTCGATCGGATCGCCCAGCAGCGTGCCGGTGCCGTGCGCCTCGACGTAGTCGACCTCACGGGGGTCCACCCCGGCCGCCGCGTAGGCGGCGCGCAGCACCGCCATCTGCGCCGACGGATTCGGGGCCATCAGGCCGTTGGAGCGGCCGTCCTGGTTCACCGCGGACCCGCGGATCACCGCGAGCACCCGGTCACCGTCGCGCTGCGCGTCGGACAGCCGCTTGAGCACCGCCACCCCGCAACCCTCGCCGCGCACGAAGCCGTCGGCGCCGGCGTCGAAAGCGTGACACTGTCCCGTCGGCGACATCGCCTTGGCCCGGTCGAAACTCCTCGTCGGGGCCGGTGACAACAGCAGGTTCACCCCGGCCGCCAACGCCAGTTCCGAGTCGCCCGAGCGCAGGCTCTGGCACGCCAGATGGATGGCCACCAGTGACGACGAGCAGGCGGTGTCCACGGTCACCGACGGGCCGCGCAGGTCGAAGTAGTACGACACCCGGTTGGCGATGATGCTCAGTGCTCCACCTGTGCTGTACCAGGCGTCGATGCCGCTCAGGTCCGTGGCGCCCAGCTGTGCGTAGTCGGCGGCGCTCGCGCCGGCGAACACGCCGGTCTGCGTCTCGGCCAGCGAGTCGGCGGCGATGCCCGCGTTCTCCAGGGCCTCGTGGGTGACCTCGAGCAGCAGCCGCTGCTGCGGATCCATCCGGGTGGCCTCGCGCGGGATGATCTCGAAGTACTCGGCGTCGAAGGCGTCCAGGTCGCGCAGGAACGAACCCCACCTGGTGGTGTCTGCCAGCGCGGCGGCGCCCTCGGGTGTGCCGTCCTCGCACCACTCCCAGCGGTCTTCGGGGACCTCCCGCACCGACGAGCGGCCCTCGGTGAGGAACTCCCAGAAGGCTTCGGGCCCTTCGATGTTGGAGTCCAGGTCGGCGCCACCGGGCAGACGCAGACCGAGCCCGATCACCGCGATCGGCTCGTTCGTGGCGGCCGGCCGGACGCCGGGGCCGGGGTCGACGGGTTCGACTTCGCCACCGGTCAGGAACTTGGCCAGCGCGTCCACCGTCGGGTACTGCCAGAAGTCCACGGGCGACACGGCGCGGCCGAGGTACTCCGACAGCACGCCGGTGAGCACGACCGCGTCGCGGGATCCCACGCCGAGGTCGTGCATGGAGGCGCCGCGTTCGATGTGCTCCGGACTGCAACCGTTGTTCGTGACCAGGTAGTCGACCAACCACCGACGAACAGCTGCCTCGTCAAAAGCAGAGGTCATGTAGTGGCGTCCAGACGGCTGAACTTGTCGTTGCGGTAGAGCTCGACGCAGGATGCGCGGCGCACCTTGCCGCTGGTGGTCAGCGGCAGCGAGCCGGGGGCGACCAGCGCGAAGTCGGAGAGTCGCACGCTGTGCGTCTGCGAGATGGCCGCGGTCACCTGTTGCTTGACGGACTCCAGCAGGGCTGGATCGGCCTGCTTCTTCAGCTCGGCGATCACGATCAGCTTCTCGCTGGCCTCGTCGGGCACCGAGATCGCCGCGACCCGGCCGCCGGTGAACTCGGCGACGGTGGCCTCGATGTCGTCCGGATAGTGGTTGCGCCCGTCGACGATCAGCAGGTCCTTGATGCGCCCGATGATGTAGAGCTCGTCGTCGAACATCACGCCGAGGTCGCCGGTGCGCAGCCACGGACCCTTGGGGGTGCCCGCGCTCGGCTCGCCCAACTGCGCGGCGAACAGCTCGCTCAGCTTCGGGTTGTGCCAGTAGCCGGCGGCCACGTGGTCGCCGTGCAGCCACACCTCGCCGATCTTGCCTGCGGGGTTCTCGACCAGGCTGTCGGGATCGACCACGCGCACCGTCGTCGACCGCGGCACACCGCAGCCGATCAGCTCGGCGCCGCCGTCATCGTCACAGCGTTCCGCGTGGCCCGCGGCCAGCTTCTCGTAATCGAACCGCACCGCGGTCGGCGGACGCCCACCCGCCGACGCCACCACGTAGACCGTCGCCTCCGCCAGACCGTAGGACGGGCGCATCGCCGAGTCGGCCAGGCCGAACGCCGCGAACCGCTCGTTGAACCGCCGCACGGTGGCGCCGTGCACCCGCTCGGCGCCGTTGATCATCACCTTGACGGTGCTGAGGTCCTTACCGGCGAGATCCTCGTCGGTGGTGCGTTTGACGGCGAGCTCGAACGCGAAGTTCGGCGCCGCGGTGAATGCACTCGGGTGTGATCCCAGCTGCTGCATCCAGCGGGCCGGCTTCTGCATGAACGCGACCGGGCTCATCTGCACCGCGGGGCGGCCCAGCATCATCGGGATGAAGACGCCGACGATCAGGCCCATGTCGTGGTAGAAGGGCAACCACGTCACGACGGTGGTGTCCTCGGGCGCACCGCCGGGGCACGCCTCGTAATAGTCGGTGAGCAGCTGCTCGAGGTTCACGATGACGTTCTTGTGGGTGACCACCACGCCTGCCGGCTGCCGGGTCGAACCCGACGTGTACTGCAGGTACGCGGTCTTGGGCAACGGCACCTGCGGCGCCGGCTTGGGAGGCGAGTCGAAATCGAGCGTGTCGACCTCGAGGAATTTCGGCGGCCGCGCCTTGGGGTCGGCCTGCCCGTACTTGCGGACCTCGTCGACGACCGCCGAGGTGGTCAGCACCACGACGGGGGTCGAATCCTTCATCGCGCCGGTCACCCGCTCGTCGTGGTGACGTGTCTGCGGCATCGAGAGCGGCACGGCGATGAAGCCCGCCTGGATCGCGCCCAGGAAACCGATGACGTACTCCAGGCTCTGCGGGGCCAGGATCACGGCCCGGTCCCCTGGTGAGCCGATCTTCGAGAGCTTCTCGGCAACGATCTGGACGCGCTCGTGCACCTCCGACCAGGTCAGGCTCTCCGAGATTCCGGCCGGGTCGGCTTCGTAGTCGACGAAGGTGTACGCGATGTCGTCGGGCTGCTGCTGCGCGCGGTCGGCGAGGACCGCAGGGATCGTGGCTTCAGACGGCGCCATCGGTGCATCCTTTCAATCAGCTCCCGACATGATCTCGCGCATCGGGGTAATCAGGGAAATCAGTTCTCAACGCTGTCGAACAGCGAGTCGAGCAGGCTGCCGCCCGAATCGTCGGCCACCTCGTCGTCGCCGCCGGTCTCAGGTGCGAGCTGTTGTGCGAGATAGCTCGCGAACGACTCGATCGTCGGGTGGTTGAACAGCATCGTCGCCGACAACTCCAGCCCGACCAGGCGCTCCACCTCACGGCGGATCGACATCGCCATCACCGAGTTCAGACCCATCTCCGCGAAGGGCCGGTCGGTGTGGACGTCGCTCTCGGGCAACCGCAGCTCGGTGGCCAGGATGCCGCGCAGCCCGTCCTGCAGCTCGGCCAGCAGCTCGTCCGGGGCCATCGCCGTCCAGTCCCGCGTGGGTGCGCGGTGGGTGTCGGCGGTGACCGCGGCGGCGTCCTCCGCGGACTGCATCGGCGCCATCACGACCTGGGCCACGTCGAAGCGGGTGACGAAGTCCCACGCGGCGAACGCCTCGGCCGGCACGACGGGCCGCGACCCGACCCGCTCCAGCTCGGAGACCACGACCTGGGCCTCGCTGCCGAAGCCCAGACCCTGCCAGGCCACCCAGTCCAGGCTGACCGTGTTGTCGCCCCTGTGGTGCCGCGACCGCGCCAGCGCGTCGAGGTAGGCATTGCCCGCGGCGTAGGCACCCTGTCCGGGGATGCCGAACACGGCGCCCGCCGAGGCGGCCAGATACAGGAAATCGAGGCTGCCCGGGGGGAAGAGCTCGTCGAGCACCTTGGCGCCGGCAATCTTCGGCCAGACCGTGCGGTGCACGCGGTCCGCCTCGATCTCGGTGAGCAGCTGCGCCTCCGTCATACCCGCGGCGTGGATGACGCCGCGGATCGGCGGGGCGCCGTCACCGTCGCGCTTGTCGAGCACCGCGGTCAGCGCCTCACGGGACCCGACGTCGAGTGCCACGGTGTCGACGGACACGCCGCGCAATTCCAGCGCGCGGATCGCGGCGATCTTGTGGCGCGTGTCCGCGTCGATCGACTCGTCGTCCCAGTCCCGGCGGGGCGGCAGCGGTGTCCGGCCCGCCAGCACCACGCGGCGGGCGCCGCGGTCGGCCAGCCAGTCCGCCATGAGCAGACCCAGGACGCCCATACCGCCGGTGATCAGGTAGGCGGCGTCGGGCCTGCACCGCAACGTCTCCCGGGCCGGGGCTTCGGTGAACTCGGCCAGCACGGAGGTGCGCAGCTGCCCGTCCCGCAGGATCGCGACGGACTTGACCGGTGTGGGCAGCAGTGCGGCAAGCGCCTCCGCCGAACCCGCCGGGTCCTCGCCCGCAAGGTCGACCAGCCCGCCCCACAGCTGCGGCTGTTCGGCGCCGACAACTCCGGCCAGACCCCACAGGGTGCTCTGCGGCAGCGCTGCGGCCGTGGCGGACTCGTACACCCCGCGGGTGACGATCCACAGCGTGGCCGGATTCCGCGGATCACGTTCGGCAAGTGTGCCGACCAGGTCGGCGACCTCGGTGGTGAGCCGCACCGCGACGTCCTGGTCGCTGTCTACGTCGCCGACGTCGGCGACGTAGACCACGAAGCGGGCGTCGGGGATCTCGGCGACTGCGTGTCCGTTGGCGGCGACGGCGCCGCGGACGGCGGCCGCCACATCGTCGTCACCGATGACCGCGACGGAACCGGTGTCGGGCCCGGCGTCGGCGGCGGGCGTCCACGGCTGCCAGTCGAGCCGGTGCGCGACGCGCTGGGGGTCGGCGGCGGCCGAGGTGGTGACGGTGCCGATCTCGACCGGCGTGTACCGCAGCCCGGTGATGTGGGCGTACTCCGCGCCGTCGACTCCGCCGATCGAGATGTCGACGAGCAGATCGTCGCCGTCGCGTCCGCGGCTGCGCGCCGTGATGACTCCACCGGTGCCGGTGGCGTCGTCGCCGAAACGCACGCTCTCGGCCGCCGACGGCACCATCAGGCCGGGGCTCGACGAGTCGACCAGGCGGCCGAGGTTGACCGCGGCGTCGAGCAGACCCACCAGGGAGCCGGGTGTCAGGTCGATCACGGTGCGCAGCTCGCCGGGCGCCGACTCGTGGGAGGCGACGGTCCACGGATACGCCATCCCGTCGATGCCCCAGGCGTTGTGCAGTTCGGCCAGCGCCGACGGGTCGTACCCGGACGACTGCGCAGTACCGGCCGTGGCCGGGCTGTCGGCGACCCGGTGCGCGACCCGCGCCGTGAGGTGGCGGATCCAGCGCTGGGCGGAGTCGTCCGAACCGGCGGCAGCGGTGCTCGACGAGACGGTGATGGTCTCGCCGTCGCTGACGACCTGGACCACCCGCGGTGCGTCCACCGTGATCGGGAAGTCGAACCGGACGTCGGCGACAGCACGGGCACCGGACTCGGCGGCAGCCAGCGACAGCGTCTGCAGCAGCACCGACAGCGGGACGATCTCCACTCCGGCGAACTTGTGCGGCTGCGGGTACGGCTTGGCCTGCGGCGCGAGCCGGGCCTGCCACAGATGGCCCGGCTGCGTTCCCGCGACGGCGGTGTGCGACCCCAGCACGGTGCCCGGTCGGGGCGCCGTCGCCCCCGAGGCGGTGTGCTTACGAATCGCCCAGTGGTGCGTGTGATGCCACGGCGTGGTGGGCAGCTGGATGTGCGGTTCACCGTGGTGCGGCGTCACCGGCGGGTGGCCGGTGAACGTCGCGTTGAGCGCGGTGTGGAACGTCAACGTGTCGTCGGCGTCGCGGGCCAGCGTGCCGAGGCTGACATGACTGGCCGACGACAGCGTGTCGTTGATCGCGTACGTCAGGATCGGGTTGGCGCTGACCTCGATGAACGTGCCGATCTCCTGCGCGGCGGCCGTGACTGCCTGGCTGAATTTGACCGGTTGGCGCACGTTGGCCACCCAGTAGTCGGCGTCCAGGGCCGGTTCGCCGTCGGGCTCGGTGACCGTCGACAGGAACGGGATGTTCGGCGTGCGCGGGGTGACGCCGGCCAGCGCCTCGCGCAGATCGGGCAGCACCGGATCCATCAGCGCGGTGTGGGACGCGACTTCCATGTTCACCCGGCGGGCGAACTTCTCCTGTGCGGTGACCGCGGCGATGACGGCGTCGACCTGCTCGGGCAGGCCGGCCACCACGGTCTGGCGCGGCGAGACGAAGCCCGCCACCTCGACGCTCGGATAGTCGGCGATGAAGGCGGCCGCGGCCTCGGGGTCGAGTTCGACCAGCGCGACGGCGCCCTGCCCGGCCAGCCGGGACATGATCGACGACCGCGCGGCAATGACCTTCAGCCCGTCGGCCAGGCTCAACGCCCCGGCCACCACCGCGGCGGTCACCTCACCCATCGAATGACCGATCACCGCATCCGGATGCACATCGTAGGACCGCCACAGCTCCGTCAACGCCAGCTGCAGACCCATCAGCACCGGCTGAACCTGCGCATCACCACTGACGCTCTCGCCCCCGGCGATGACGTCACGCAACGAGAAACCGACCTGCTCGACGAACACCGGCTCGATCTCGGCCAACGCGTTCGCGAACGCCGGCTCATCAACCAACAGCTGCCGGGCCATCCCCGGCCACTGCGACCCCTGACCCGAATACACGAACACCGTGCCCCGCTTGCGTGCCCCCGTCGGGGCACCCACCACGCCGGGTGCGGTCTGGCCCGCCGCCAGTGCACGCAGCCCGGCGATGGCCTGATCACGGTCGCGGGCGGCGACGGTGGCGAACTTGTTGTACTGCGAGCGATGGTGGTTCAGCGTGTGCGCCACCTCCGGCAGTGACGCCAGCGAGCCCTCTGGGCCGGCCATCCACTCGGCCAGCATGCCGGCCTCGGAGGCGATGCGCTCGGCGGTGCGCCCGGAGACCACCAGCGTGGTCACCGCGGGCTCGCCCTGGCCGTTCGTGGCGGGCGCCTTGGGCGGGGCCTGCTCGATGACCACGTGGGCGTTGGTGCCGCCGAACCCGAACGACGAGACGCCGGCGCGGCGCGGGCGCCCGGCCGGGGCGGGCCATTCGGTGTGCTCGGCGATGACCTTCAGCCGCAGGTTGTCGAACGGAATGTGCGGGTTGGGCTTCTCGTATCCGAGGTTGGCCGGGATCTGCTGGTGCTGCAGGGCCAGGACGGCCTTGATGAACCCGGCGACACCGGCGGCGGCTTCGAGGTGGCCCAGGTTGGACTTGACCGCACCGAGCAGCAGCGGCGCATCGGCGGCGCGGCCGCGGCCCAGCACGGTCCCCAGCGCGCGTGCCTCGATCGGGTCACCCAGCAGGGTGCCGGTGCCGTGCGTCTCGACGTAGTCGACATCGCGGGGTTCGACACCTGCGGCCGAGTACGCCGACCGCAGGACCGCCATCTGGGCGGCCGGGTTCGGGGCCATCAGGCCGTTGGAGCGGCCGTCCTGGTTCACCGCGGACCCGCGGATGACCGCGAGGATGCGGTCTCCGTCGCGCTGCGCGTCGGACAGCCGCTTGAGCACCGTCACCCCGCAACCCTCGCCGCGCACGAAGCCGTCGGCGCCGGCGTCGAAAGCGTGACACTGCCCGGTGCGCGACATCGCCTCGAGCTGGTCGAAGCTGCGCGTCACCGCGGGCGACAGCAGCAGGTTCACCCCGGCGGCGAGCGCCATGTTGGAGTCACCGGAGCGCAGGCTCTGGCAGGCGAGGTGGATCGTCACCAAAGACGACGAGCAGGCGGTGTCGATGGTCACCGACGGGCCGCGCAGGTCGAAGTAGTACGACACCCGGTTGGCGATGATGCTCAACGCCCCGCCCGTGCCGGACCACGAGTCGACGTCGCCGAGGTCGACGGTGGACAGATAGCCGTACTCGCCCAGACAGGCCGCCGCGAACACCCCGGTCTGCGAGTGCCGCAGCGTGTGCGCCGGGATGCCGGCGTGCTCGAGCGCCTCCTGGGTCACCTCAAGCAGCAGCCGCTGCTGAGGATCCATCTTGTCGGCCTCGCTCGGCGAGATCTCGAAGAACTCGGCGTCGAATGCGTCCAGGTCGCGCAGGAACGCGCCCCAGCGGGTCGTGCCCGCCAGCGCCGC
Source organism: Mycolicibacterium austroafricanum (assembly GCF_000612725.1). Lineage (GTDB taxonomy): Bacteria > Actinomycetota > Actinomycetes > Mycobacteriales > Mycobacteriaceae > Mycobacterium > Mycobacterium austroafricanum. Next base: position 239,703 of record NZ_HG964454.1, on the reverse strand, counting down.
CGCGGCCTCCGGGGTGTTGATCTGGAAGGACTCCCAGCGCTCCTCGGGCACCTGCCGGACCGCCGAACGGCCTTCCATCAGGAACCGCCAGTACGCATCCGGACCCGTGATGTTGCCGTCGAGGCCGTCCCCTCCAGGAAATCTGCAGCCCAGGCCGATCACCGCGATCGGCTCGTCGTCGGCGCCGTAATCGCGGCTGACGACGGCCTCGGCGGCCGGCTCGACCTCACCACCGGTGAGGAACTTCGCCAGCGCGTTGATCGTCGGGTACTGCCAGAACTCCACCGGCGACACCGTGCGGCCCAGCAGCTCGGAGAGCTCGCCGGTCAGCACGACGGCGTCACTGGAACCGACGGCCAGGTCGTTCAGGGGTGCATCGAAATTGATCTCGTCGGGACTGCAACCGATGTTGGTGACCAGGTAGTCGACCAACCAGTTCCGGATTGCGTCCTCGTCGAAAGCTGAGGTCATGTAGTGACGTCCAGCCGGCTGAACTCGTCCAGTCGATAACGATCGACACAGGCCGAGCGCCGGATCTTTCCGCTAGTGGTGATCGGGATGGAACCGGGTGCCACCAGCACCAGGTCGGCGACGCGCACGCTGTGCGACCGTTTGATGGCCGAGGCCACCTCACGCTTGACCGCCCGCAGCTTGTCGAGCGCCTCGGCCTCCGAGGCGCCCTTCTTCTTCAGCTCGGCGATGGCGACGAGCTGCTCGCTGGTGTCATCGAGCACCGAGATCGCTGCGACGCGGCCCCCGGTGATCTCCTGGATGGTGGCCTCGATGTCGTCAGGGTAGTGATTACGCCCGTCGACGATCAACAGGTCCTTGATCCGGCCGATGATGAACATCTCGCCCTCGGACATCACACCCAGGTCGCCGGTCTTCAGCCACGGACCGACCGGAGTGCCCTCGGACGGATTGACGATCTCGCCACCGAACGTGCGCTCGGTCTGCTGCGGGTTACGCCAGTAACCCATCGCGACCTGGTCGCCGTGCACCCAGATCTCGCCCATCTTGCCGTCCGGGTTCTCGGTGCGCGTCTCGGGATCGACGATGCGCACGGTCGACGAGCGCGGCCGGCCATAGCTCACCAGCTCGGTTCCCGCATCGGTGCCGCACCGCTCGGCGTGGCCGGCCGACAGCTTCTCGTAGTCGAAACGCACCGTCGCCGGCGTGTGCCCGGTCGGGGCCGAGATCACGTAAAGCGTCGCCTCGGCCAGCCCGTACGACGGCCGCACCGTGGTGTCGGGCATGTTGAACTGCGCGAACCGCTGGTTGAACCGGCGGATGGTCGCCGAGTGGATGCGCTCGCTGCCGCTGATGATGCCCAGCACCTGGCCCAGGTCCAGACCTTCCATGTCGGCGTCGGACGTGCGTCGCACCGAGAGCTCGAAGGCGAAGTTGGGCGCCGCCGACCACGAGTGGGGGTTGATCGCCAGCTGCTGGATCCAGCGGGCGGGCTTCTGCAGGAACGCCACCGGGCTCATCAGCACCGCGGGTCGGCCCCACGTGCCGTCCGGCCCGTCCGGCGGGCACAGCAGCGTGGCGAAGACACCCTGGATCAGGCCCATGTCGTGGTAGAAGGGCAGCCACGACACCATCGTGGTGTCCTGGGGCGGCACGCCACCGCGGTGCGACATGTAGTCGGTGAAGATCTGCTCGAGGTTGGCGATCACGTTCTTGTGGGTCATGATCACGCCGGCCGGTGCACGCGTCGAGCCCGACGTGTACTGCAGGTAGGCAGTCTTGGGCAACGGTCCGACGTTCACCTCGACCGCGCGTGGCGAATCGAAATCGAGCGCGTCGACCTCGATGACGGCAGGCTGGGCGGCGCCCTGAAGGGCCCCGACGTAGGTCATGATGTCGCCGACGACCGCCGACGTGGTGAGCACGGCGACCGGCTGGCAGTCGCGCAGTGCGCCGTTGACGCGCTCGTCGAGCTGGCCCAGCGCGGGCACCGGCAGCGGTACCGCGATGAAGCCGGCCGCCATCGCGCCGTAGAACGCGATGATGTACTCCAGCCCCTGCGGGGCCAGGATGGCGGCGCGGTCCCCCTTGGAACCGTGACGCAGCAGCTCCTCGGCGACAACCTGGACCCTCTGGTAGACCTGGGACCACGTCAGCGTCTCGGCGAAGCCCGCGGGATCGACGTCGTAGTCGATGAACGTGTAGGCCACGTCATCGGGCTGCAGGCGCGCACGTTCGGCGAGCAAGCCAGGAATGGTCGACTCAAGCAACGGCATGGCGACGTCCTTTCACTTATCTTCTGCGCCCCGGCTTCATCGCCGCGGATGGCAAACCAGTTCGCAGCTCTCGGCCGCGCATTCCCCCGCTTGCCCGAAGGCTAACACTGACCCGTTAATAATTTCGTCTAATCCGACCATGGATTAGATCACGACTTGCTTGCCAGAGGGAAGCCGGCAGATCGGGGCAAATTTCGCCGGAACCGGGAGCACCCGAGTGCCCAGGTCGTTCCATACAGCCTGCTCACAGTTTTGCCAGATATCGGAACACCCCACCTAGTCCCCCGGTTCCGGGTTGCTCAGAGCCGTGACCGCCTGGTGAGCGGTTACGCGGGCGCAGCCACCGAATGCAGTGCTCGTATCGCCTTGACGCGTACGTAAGGCGTTTGCCAAGACTGCACGTTCGCGTCGGATTTCTTCCTGACTGGTCGGTAAGATCCTGGTCCGGCCACTTCCGGAAGGTCTCCCCACGACATGGCTCCACCCGCCGGATATGAGCTCCAACGCCCATTCCAGCGACGACACGGTGTGGTGAACACCACAGGAAACGGAAACTACTCCCGCAGCCGCGACCAGAGCTTCTGCTCCAGGTCGGGCACCAATTCCCCCAGGTGGTCATTGAGATAGAAGTGGTGACCGCTGAACTCGCGAGCGGTGAAATCGGCGGTTGTCCGCTCCGCCCACGGCTTCACCTTGTCGGCCGTGGCGATCTCGTCATCGTCGCCGTAGAACGCGTGAATCGGGCACGAGAGGGTGACGTCAGGTGGGCAGGTGTAGTTGGCGATCGCCTTGAGTCCACGCAGCGTCGGCAGGATCGCGGCCGCGAATTCCGGGTTCTTCATGAACTCGGGATTGGCACCGGTCATCGAGCTGACCGCCGCGAGCAGACCTTCGTCGTCGTCGGGGATGTCCTCGTACCCGACCCGGCCGGGCGCTGCGACCGCTGACACGAACAGTGCGGCGATGGGGCGCCCCGCCTCCTCGAAGCGGCGGGCCACCTCGAACGCCAGCAAACCGCCCATGCTGTGCCCGAAGAAGGCGATAGGGGGTCCATCGACGCCACCTTCTTTGTCCGGCGAGACCATCTTGCAGACCTCGTCGGCCAGCGCAGGCAGGCTGGTGAACGACGCGAAGTCCTGCTTACCCCGCTGCCCCGGGTACTGCACCGCGACCCGCTTGATGTCGGTCGCGAAGGTCTTGGCGAACGGAACGTAGTACTGCGCCGACCCGCCCGCGTGCGGAAAGATGAACAACTTCGGCTGACCCGCCGAACTCTCCCCAGCCCCTCCTGTGGTCATGCCGTCACCCTATAGCCCGTCCACCACCGGTCACGCGAACGCCTCTACCGGCGGGCACGAGCAGACCAGGTTGCGGTCGCCGTAGGCGCCGTCGATGCGCCGCACGGGCGGCCACACCTTGGGCCGGAAGCCCTTGCCCAGCGGGTAGGCGGCCTGCTCGCGTGTGTACGGGTGGTGCCAGTCCTCGACCAGCAGACTCCCGGCGGTGTGCGGTGCTCCGCGCAGCGGGTTGTCGTCAACGGACCACATCCCGGAACCGACCTTGTCGATCTCGCCGCGGATCGCGATCATCGCCTCACAGAACGCGTCGACCTCGGCCAGCGACTCGCTCTCGGTGGGCTCGACCATCAACGTGCCCGCGACGGGGAAACTCATCGTCGGTGCGTGGAAGCCGTAATCGGCGAGCCGCTTGGCGACGTCGTCCACCGTCACTCCGGTGGCCTTCGTGATCGCACGCAGATCGAGGATGCACTCGTGCGCCACCATGCCGTTCTCCCCGGTGTAGAGCACCGGGTAGTACTCGTCGAGGCGGCGGGCGATGTAGTTGGCCGACGCGATCGCCACCAGCGAGGCCGACCGCAGTCCCTGCGCGCCCATCATCCGGATGTAGGCCCACGTGATCGGCAGGATCGACGCCGAACCGTACGGGGCGGCCGACACCGTGTGTTCATCGGAGAGCTCGTCGGCCAGCGGATGCCCGGGCAGATAGGGCGCCAGGTGCGAGCGCACCGCGACCGGACCCACACCCGGGCCACCGCCACCGTGCGGGATGCAGAACGTCTTGTGCAGGTTCAGGTGGCTGACGTCGCCGCCGAACCTGCCGGGACGGGCCAGCCCCACCAGCGCGTTCAGGTTGGCACCGTCGACGTAGACCTGACCGCCCGCGTCGTGCACCGCGGCGCAGATCTCGGCGATGTCATGCTCGTAGACGCCGTGCGTCGACGGATAGGTGATCATCAACGCGGCCAGTCGTTCGGCGTGCTCGGTGACCTTGGCGCGCAGATCGTCGAGGTCGACGTCGCCGTTGGCGCGGCACGCGACGACCACGACCTGCATGCCGACCATCGCCGCGGAGGCGGCGTTGGTGCCGTGTGCGCTCGCCGGGATCAGGCACACGGTGCGGTCGGTGTCTCCGCGCGCCGCGTGGTAGGCCCGGATCGCCAGCAGCCCGGCGTACTCCCCCTGCGAGCCGGCGTTGGGCTGCAGCGAGATCTCGTCATAGCCCGTGATGCCGGTGAGCCACCCCTGCAGATCGGCGATCAGGCGGCGGATTCCGGGGGTGTCCGATGCGGGAGCGAACGGATGCTGACGGGCGAACTCCGGCCAGGTGATCGGCTCCATCTCCGCGGCCGCGTTGAGTTTCATGGTGCACGAGCCCAGCGGAATCATGCTGCGGTCCAACGCGATGTCCTTGTCCGCCAGCGCACGCAGATAGCGCATCATCTCGGTTTCGGTGCGGTACCTGGTGAACGCCGGGTGGGTGAGGAACTCCGAGGTCCTGGTGGCGATCGAGGCGGCGGTGACGTCCCCGCCGACCGTCGGCTCGGCCGAGAACGCGGCGAGTACGTCGGCGACGTGGCCGTCCGTGGTGGCCTCGTCGCACGACACCGAGATGTGGTCGTCGTCGACGAGCCAGACGTTGATGCCGCGCTCCTTGGCGGCGGCGCGCACCTCGCTCGCGCGTCCCGGCACCCGGGCCAGCACGGTGTCGAAGAACGACGGGTGCACCACCTCGATGCCCGCGCCGGACAGGCCGGCGGCCAGCGCCGACGCCTGCGCATGCACGCGCAGGGCGATCGCCCGCAGCCCGTCCGCGCCGTGATAGCTGGCGTACATCGCCGCCATCACGGCCAGCAGCACCTGTGCCGTGCAGATGTTACTGGTGGCCTTGTCGCGCCTGATGTGCTGTTCGCGGGTCTGCAACGCCAATCGGAACGCTGCGGCACCGTCGGCATCCACCGACACCCCGACCAGCCGGCCGGGCAATTGACGGGCGTGCTTGGAATGCACCGCAAGGTATCCCGCGTGCGGTCCGCCGAATCCCATCGGCACCCCGAAGCGCTGGGTCGTTCCGAACGCGACGTCGGCGCCGATCTCACCCGGCGGGGCGATCAGTGTCAGCGCGAGCAGGTCCGCACCGACAGCGATCAGGGCGCCGCGGTCGTGGGCCTGGGTGACCAGTTCGGACCAGTCGGTGATCGCGCCGCCGGCGCCCGGCAGCTGCACGATCACGCCGAAGAAGTCACCGTCGGGCAGGCCGTGGCGCAGATCGGCGGTCACGATCTCGATGCCGAGCGGTTCGGCGCGGGTGGCAAGCACCGCGGCCGTCTGCGCGTAGACGTCGCTGTCGACCACCAGACGGTTGGACGGTCCGCGCACGGCGCGGTGCATCAGCGTCATCGCCTCGGCGGCAGCGGTCCCCTCGTCGAGCATCGACGCGTTGGCGACCTCGAGGCCGGTCAGGTCGCTGACCATCGTCTGAAAGTTGAGCAGCGCCTCGAGCCGGCCCTGGCTGATCTCGGGCTGGTACGGCGTGTAGGCGGTGTACCACGCCGGGTTCTCAAGGATGTTGCGACGCAACACCGGCGGGGTGAGCGTGTCGTAGAACCCCTGCCCGATCATCGACACCGCGACGGTGTTCGACTCGGCCAGCGCACGCAGTTCGGCCAGCGCCTCGTGTTCGGTGGCGGCCGGCGGCAGATGCTCGAGCCCCGGCGCGGTGCCGGCCCCGGTCAGCGGATCGAGGATCCCGGCGGGCAGCGCCTTGGCCGCGAGATCGTCAAGGGAGCTGACGCCGATGGTGCCGAGCAGGGTCGCGACGGCGTGCGCGTCGGGCCCGATGTGCCGGTCGACGAAGGAGGGGGTGCGGAACTGATCTGACACGTGACGACGTCTCCCGGGAGCGCGAACGAACGGCTCCTCCCCCTCTGTCGTCGACCCGGTCCGGGCTGCCTGAGAGTTTCGGCCGGCTGGGCCTTTCCCCATGGGCGGGTGCCAACACACCACTTTCCAGAGGCATCGGGGCCTGGCGCGGTCCTGGGTGCCTGAGAGGTTGACGGAGAGGTATTGCTCCTTCGGCGTCCGTGGCTGGCGGCAACGGAACTCTCCCGCACAGGGCGATGCGCCAGCTATCATACCGCCCTGCCGGATCGAGTGCCGCCCACACCGATGCCGTGGCGCCGCCGCCGTCCCGGCGGGACGCCGCCGTCTTCGCCACTGCCGGGCCCACGGCGCCGCGGATGTCCGCTGCCCGCGAGAGATGGCGAGCAGAGGAACGACCCGAAGCCGCCAAAGATGGATCGGAACTGATTATTGCCCAATGGTTTTCGGCGATCTCCCGCGCTGCACGCAGGATTGAGCTCTAACCACCGTTTCCGCAGAAGATGTCTCGCTGCCCCTTGACGAAATCCTCGACGCACCAACACTTTTCGCATCGACACACCACGATGCCGTCCCTCGCGGCCCGGCGCGCAACAAAAAAGGGCCGCCGCAGCGACCCTGATTCGGCTCAGCCGATCTTGCGATCCCTGCTCTTGCGCCGCGAGGCCAGCTCGTCCTCCGGAGCGGAGATCGACTCGCCGCCGTCGGCGCGCTCACCTGGGAAGTCGGCGATCGCACCGGTGAGCTCGCGCATCGCACCCGATACCGCGATGCCGAACACACCCTGGCCGCCCTGCAGCAGGTCGACCACTTCCTCGGCGGAGGTGCACTCGTACACCGTGGTGCCGTCCGAGAACAGCGTGATGTTGGCCAGATCCTGCACCCCGCGCTGGCGCAGGTGGTCCACCGCGACGCGGATGTTGTGCAGGGAGATCCCGGTGTCGAGCAGGCGCTTGACGATCTTGAGGACCAGGATGTCCTTGAACGAGTACAGCCGCTGGCTGCCCGATCCCGCCGCGCCGCGGATGGACGGAACGACCAGCGAGGTCCGCGCCCAGTAGTCGAGCTGACGGTAGGTGATGCCGGCGATCTGGCAGGCGCTGGGACCGCGGTAGCCGACCAGTTCGTCCGGCACCGAATCGTCGGGGAACAGGCCCGCCTGCACGGGCTCGGCGACCACTCGGGGCAGAGGGTCCGGCTGCGGGGAGCTGCCGGTCAGGTCCAACTCCTCCTGGCGTGGAGTGTCTCCCACTTTTCGATTCCTCTCGCCGATCGAACCCGCATCCATGCCCTGCGTGGGCGCACTTCCACCCGGCCCGAACTTCGTTCGAGCATACGCTTGAGGGCGCTCCGTGACTGCCCGTCGGGACCAAGTATGGCTGCCCAATTCGGTGTTTGAAAAAACCTGACCCGCGTGTCGGATGCGACGAGACGCATCCGTGACCAACCCCTCAGGTGGCCTTGAAGTCGTCCGGCGACACGCTGTCGAGGAACTCCTTGAACTTCTCCACCTCGTCCTCGCGCACCGTCCCGCCGGCCTCCTCGTCACCCTCGTCGGGGATCAGCAACCCGGCCTCGGCCAGCACGGCTTCCTCGACGTAGATCGGCACGCCGACGCGCAGCGCGATCGCCACGGAGTCCGACGGCCGCGCCGAGACCTTGATGTCGCGATCGAAGACGAGATCCGCGTAGAAGGTCCCCTCCTGCAGATCGACGATGCGCACCTCTTTGAGCGAATGACCGAGGGCCGCAATGACATCACGGAACAGGTCGTGGGTCATCGGTCGCAGCGGCTCGACCCCCTGCTGTTCCAGGGCGATCGCCGCGGCCTCGGACTGACCGATCCAGATCGGCAGATACCGGTCCCCGTTCGATTCCCGCAGCAGCAGGACAGGCTGGTTCTGGGGCGGCTCCACTCGAATGCCGATCACACGAACCTCACCCATGTGCCTACCTCCGGACGCCGACGAACCCGTCTCCGCAAGTCTAGTCCTCAGCGATCCAGGACGTCGCGTACCGCCGACTTGATCAATGACGTGTGCAACGTGATCGCCAGCGCCGCCACCTCCCGCGCCAGGTCGTCGGCCCGGTCCCGGGCCCCGGCCTTACCGCCCTTGACCACCGGGCCTGCGATCTGTGCGATCAGATCCGACTGCCGGTCCGCGGCGGAGCGGAATGCCCGCAGGTGACGCGGTTCCACTCCGTAGTCGGCCAACGCGCGGGCGCACTGGGCGATCACGACGGAGTGCTCGTCGAAGAAACCACCGGGTCCGGTGGTGATGATGCCGGCCTTGATCAGCGCGTTGAGCAGTTCCCCGCCGACCTCGGACCGCTCCAGCAGATCCTCCCGGCTCAGCCGCACCTGAGTGGGGCCGGCCGGGACGTCCGTGGCGTCCGTGGCGTCCCCGCCGACCGACACCAGACGCGGTGTCGCATAAGCGGATCCGAACGGGGGTAGCTCACCGTCGGGTTGCGCGTCGAGCTGCGCCTTGATCACCTTCAGCGGCAGATACTGGTCCCGCTGTGCGGTGAGGATGAAGCGCAGGCGCGCACAGTCGTAGGCGGTGAAGCGCCGGTAGCCGGATGCGGTGCGCTCGGGCGTGACGAGCCCTTCGGCCTCCAGGAATCGGATCTTGGAGATCGTCACGTCGGGGAAGTCGCCGCGCAGCAGATCCAGGACAACCCCGATCGACATCCCGTTGAGTGCAGGTGTGTCGGGTTGCGTCATGGGTTACCGGTCGGAGTCACTCAATCGGAGGCACCGCCGTCAGCGCCCTTCGGGCCGGTCAGAAAGACGAGACGGAACTTCCCGATCTGCACCTCGTCGCCGTTGGCGAGCACCGCGGAATCGACCGGTTCGCGGTTGACGTAGGTGCCGTTGAGGCTGCCCACATCCACGACCTGGAACTCACCGCTTTCGAGGCGGAACTCCGCGTGCCGGCGGCTGACGGTGACGTCATCGAGGAAGATGTCGCTGTCGGGATGGCGGCCCGCCGAGGTGGTGGGCTGATCCAACAGGAACCGTGACCCGGCGTTGGGTCCGCGCTTGACCACCAACAGCGCCGACCCGACCGGCAGGCCTTCCACACCCGAAACCGCGCTCTCGCCGCCTGCGGCGGGCGGAGCGTCGAGCTCGTTGAGAAAATCGGCGCGGAACACCGATGTCGTCTCCACGGTGACTTCGTCAGAGTCGGTCCCGGAATTGAAGTCCTTGTCCGTCACCCGCTGCTCCTCACTGGCTGCTGTGGCGATAACCGGCCGGACTCCCAGCCGATGCGCCGCTGGTGTCGACCGTACCGCGCAAACGACCGCGTTGTGTTCACCACTGCCGGATCCGCACGTCGCGTTCCGGTCTGTCTGGACGACCCTAACAACACCTCAGTCCGCCACGTGGGCGCGGTAGCCCTCCGCATCGAGCAGCGAGGCCAACCCCGCCTGCATCGACTCGGTCTCGGTCTGCAGTTCCACCAGCCAGCCCTCGCCGTACGGATCGGAGTTGACCAGCTGCGGATTGCCCTCCAGATCACCGTTGACGGCAATCACTTTCGCGGTCACCGGTGCGTAGAGGTCCGACACCGACTTCGTCGACTCGACCTCGCCGAACGACTCCCCCGCCGTGACATCGGAGCCGACATCGGGCAGCTGCACGAACACCACGTCACCGAGCGCCGACTGCGCGTAGTCGGTGATGCCGACACGAACCGTGCCGTCGCCGGTCTGCTGCACCCACTCGTGTTCGGTGGTGTAGGACAGGTCGGCGGGAATCTCGCTCACGGCGCTCCTTGATCTGTTGGTCACTTGACGGGCTGAGCGTATTGGCGCGCTTTCGGTTGCCGCAAGGCGGTGACGTCGACCCGGTCGGATTGTTGTACCACCATCGTGCCGCCGACGCGTTCGATGCTGTCCATCGCGCCGCCCGGGATGTTCATCGCCGCAGCGAGCGTGGGCGGATCCCCAATCGCCAGAACCGAATACACCGGACCCACGGTGGCGGAGTCGATGACCAACGCCCCCGGGCCGCCGACGACCCAGGTGTCCACCCCGATCCGCACCGAGACCTGCTGACCGCCTTGCTCACCGCGGATCTCCATCGCCTCGGCGCCCGCCGCGCGCAGCTCGTTGATGACGTCGAGCATGGTCTCGGCGGCCACCCCCTGCGCCGGATCGGTGATGGTCATCGTCACACCGGGACCGGTCGCGGCGACGGTGCCGATCAGAATCGACAGGGCGGCCAGCCGCGCCTGGGCATTCTCGATCGCGGCCTGATCACTGCTTCCGGATGCCTGCAGCTGGGTCAGCGTGCGCTGCAGGTCGGCCACCTCCGTGTTCAGCGCGGCCTCGCGCTGCTGCAGCGAGTCCAGAAGTACCAGCAGATCGGCGGGCCGCGCGGTCTCCAGCGAGTCACCGGATTCGGTCTGCCGGACCTGGGTGGCGATGGCCACCCCGAGCAGCAGGCACAACAGCACGGCGAGCACCCCGAACACGGCCTGAGACCGCCCGCCCCTGGCCGGTGCGGCACCGTCGTCGGGCGGAAGTTCGTGGCGTCCGTGCTCGCTCATCGTCAGGCCCCGAACAGCCTGCGTCGCAGCGCGGCGGCGTTGCCGAAGATCCGGATCCCGAGCACGACGATGATCGCGGTCGACAGCTGGGTGCCGACCCCGAGTTGATCGCCGACATAGACGATCAGGGCCGCCACAAGCACGTTGAACACGAACGACACCACGAACACCTTGGAGTCGAAGATGCTCTCCAGGTAGGCCCGCAGCCCGCCGAACACCGCGTCGAGAGCCGCCACCACCGCGATCGGCAGATACGGCTGGGCGAACTCGGGGACGTCCGGATGGAACACCACACCGAGCACGATGCCGACGACGAGCGCGACGATGCCGATCAAGAGAGGACGCCCATCGAACAAGCGATGCCGATCACTTAAGCCCCATCTGTTTGGCGAAGTTGATGTCTCGGACCGATCCGGCGGGCAGCACAAGACCGTCGCCGCCGGAGACGTTGACCACCACACCGTAGGACGCCTCCAACAGCCGCAGCCGCTGCAGGCCCGCGCTGCGGTTGAAGTTGTCCTGCATCGCGTTCGGCGGCCCCACCGCGAGGATGGCATAGGGACTGGACACCGGCTGATTGTCGACGAGGATTCCGCCGCCGGCCTGCCGCATCGTCACGTTGGGGCCGATCCGCACCCCGCCGACGGAGATGGCCTCGGCTCCGCTGACCCACAGGGAGTTCACCACCAGCTGCAGGTCCCGGTCGAGGATCACCTGCATACTGCCCTCCACTCGCTGTTTGGACACGTCGGTCAGATTCGGCGACATCCCAGGATCGGTAACCGTGATCGTCACACCGGGGCCGATCACCGGGGTGGCCGCGGCGGCCTGCTCGGCCTGGTCGAGATCGGTCAGGAGTTGGCGGCCGGTGGCGTCGCCTTCCAGCCGGCTGCGCCGTTCGGCGTCGACCTCGGCGGTCAGGCTGTCGCGACGCTCGGCGGCCGTGTCGGCGGCGGCCTCGGCAGATCGCACGCTGCCCACCAACACCTGCTGCGACTCGCGCACACCGGAGGCGGTGTCGCGTGCCTGCGTCCAGGCGAGGCCGAACACCGTGGCCACCAGCACGGCGGCGACCACCTGCCACGCCATCTCCGACACCCTCCCGCGCCGTCGTGGTGCCTGCGCGGCAGCGGCGTAGCCGGGGTCGAGGTGTTCGGTGAGCAGCGACCGCAACAGCGACGGAACCGGAATGCGCGTCGGCGCATCCGCCCGGTGCGCGTCGCGCCCCGCGGAAAGGTCGTATCCCCCCAGACTGCTCATGACGGCGGCAACGTCCGCATCACCATCCCGACCTGCACGAGATAGAGCGCCCCCGACCACAGATACATCGCCAGACCCCAGATCAGGAACCCCCACCCGAGCGCCAGCACGACCCTGGCCCACTGGGCGTCGACCTGTCCGAGCAGCACCAGTGGCAGACCTGACATCAGCGCGAACGTGGCGGCCTTTCCGATGTAGGTGACCGGCAATGCGGTCAACCCGCGGCGGCGCAGCAGCGGAAGCGTGCCTGCCAGCACCAGATCCCTGCCGAGGAGCAACGCCACCACCCACCACGGAACGAAGCCCACCGCAGCCATCGAGATCGGGACGACGACCATGTAGATCCGGTCGACCAGCGGGTCCAGCAGTTCGCCGAGCCGCGACGACTGGCCGTCGAACAGCCGGGCGATCTTGCCGTCCGCCCAGTCGGAGGCGCCGCTGAACATCAGGATCGCGACAGCCCACCCCGTCGCACCGGCGGCCAGCAGCAGATACAGGAAGACCGGGACCAGCACGAGGCGGATCACCGACAGTGCGTTGGGCACCGTCAGCACCCGGTCACGCACAGGAGCGTGGTCCATGCGCTAAACCTAGCCGAGACACGGTGACCGGCCCGGCGCTGACGCCGTTTCGGCGCCGCGGGGGTGGCGCGACGGCCCGTCGGCCGGTGCACCTGTGTCCCCCTGTCCCACTGTTTGTAACAGAGCTGAGAACATCTACCGGACCGCAGTAAATTGGTCGTAAACCAGCCTGTGCCTGGGGAATCGCTCCCATAGCCTCGGCGGCATGCCGAATGCACCACGCCCCCTGGTGGAGTTCCACCGCGTGAGTCGCACCTTCGGAGCGGTCGACGCCCTGGCACCCTGTGATCTGGCGGTCAAGCGCGGCGAGTTCATCTCGATCATCGGACCGTCGGGGTGCGGCAAGTCCACCCTGTTGCGCCTTGCTTCGAAGCTCGACGAGCCCACCGCAGGTGCTGTCGAGTTCGCCACCGACAGTGTGGGATACGTCTTCCAGGACGCGACGCTGATGCCGTGGCGCACGGTGCGGCGCAACGTGGGCCTGCTCGCCGAGCTGCAGGGCCGCGGCCGCGCCGAGATCAGGTCGGAGGTCGAGTCCGCGCTTGCCACGGTCGGCCTCACCGATTTCGCCGAGCACCTGCCCCGCCAGCTGTCGGGCGGGATGAAGATGCGGGCCAGCCTGGCCCGCTCGCTGGTGCTCAAGCCCGAGGTGTTCCTGTTCGACGAGCCGTTCGGCGCACTCGACGAGATCACCCGCGGCCGTCTCAACCTCGTGCTGCAGGACCTGTTCCTGCAGCACTCCTTTGCCGGCCTGTTCGTCACCCACTCCGTGGAGGAGGCGGTCTTTCTGTCCAACCGCGTCGTGGTGATGTCGGCCCGCCCCGGCCGGATCGTCGACGAGTTCACCGTGCCGTTCGAGTTCCCCCGCGCGCTGGAGCTGCGTTATCAGCCCGAGTTCGCAGAACTCGCCGGACGGGTGGCCAAGTCTCTGGAGGAGGCGTCGTGACCGCACGCCGGATCGTGTCGCTGGCGGGGCCGCCGATGGCACTGCTGGCGGTGGTGATCGTCGCCTGGTACGCCGTCAGTTACCTGGTGCTCGACAGCAGCGAGAAGTTCCTGCTGCCCCCGCCCCACGACGTCGTGGCGCAGGGACTGCTCGACGCCGACACCCGCGACGACATCACCAGCGCACTGTGGGTGTCGGCGAAGGTGGCGATCATCGGGCTGGTCGCCGCGATCGTGATCGGTGGAGTTCTCGCGGTCGCCATGGCGCAGGCGAAATGGGTCGAACGCTCGCTGTACCCGTGGGTGATCCTGCTGCAGACGGTTCCGATCCTGGCCATCGTGCCGGTGATCGGCTTCTGGTTCGGGTTCGAGCTGTTCGCCCGCGTCCTCGTCGTCGTGATCATCGCCCTGTTCCCGCTGATCATCAACCCGCTGCAGGGTCTGCTGGGCGCCGACCGCGGCCTGCACGACCTGTTCACCCTGACCGGCGCGCGCCCGTTGACGCGGCTGCTGAAGCTGCAGATCCCGTCGGCCATGCCGGATGTCTTCGTCGGCCTGCAGAGCGCCGCCGGACTGGCGGTGGTCGGCGCGACGGTCGGTGACTACTTCTTCGGGCGCGGGCAGATCGGGTTGGGCATGCTGCTGGCCCGGTACAGCTCCCGGCTGCAGTCCGCCGAGATGCTGGCCACCGTCCTCACGGCCTGTCTGCTCGGCGTCGTCGCATTCTGGATCTTCGGCGCGCTCGGCCGCCGGATCGTCGGCAGATGGTCACCTGCGTGGGGGGCGCGCTAGGGAACCGACCACATCCGACCGCGGGCAACGACGCCCGCTCTCTTCGCCACCCCGCTTGCCGTCACCGGCGTTCTCAGCCGACTCCCGGCTCACTCCTGGAAGGGAACATTCAATGCGCACAACCGGCCTCCGACGGTCCGTCACCGTCACCGGCGCCCTGCTCGTCGCGTCCGCCACCGTTGCGGCCTGCGGCGGCAGCACCAGCGAGGAGTCCCCGGCCGCCGCCGGGGGCGTCCTCTCCGGCGTCTGCCCCGACACCGTGGTGATCCAGACCGACTGGGAGCCCGAAGCCGAACACGGCGGCGTGTACGCGCTGCTGGGTGACGACTACACCATCGACACGAATCGCAAGGCGGTGACCGGCCCACTGATGGCGGCCGGCGAACCGACCGGGGTGAACGTCGAGATCCGCATCGGGGGTCCGTCGGTCGGATACCAGTCGGCGCAGTCGCTGCTCTACCAGGACCGCGACATCCTGTTCGGCTACGGCCGCACCACCGAGTACATGGTCGCGCAGCAGGACACCCCCGTGACGGCCGTGCTGGCCACCATGGAGAAGAGTCCGTACGCCATCTACTGGGACCCGCAGACCTACCCGGCCGTCAAGAAGATCAGCGACCTCAAATCGACCGGCGCCGCGGTGTCGGTCGGCCCGGAGGAAGGCGTGTGGGTCGAGTACCTCATCGGGTCCGGCCAACTCGACGAGAAGCAGATCGACCGCAGCGACCAGAACAAGCCGGGGATGTTCGTCGCCGCCAAGGGCAAGCTCGCCGAGGCCGGCTTCATCACCGCCGAACCCTTCATGTACGAGTACGAGATCGCCGACTGGGGCAAGCCGGTGGTCGGAGAGCTGGTGGCCGACGCCGGCTACCCGGAGTACTTCCAGGCGCTGACCGTACGCACCCCCGACGTGCAGGCCCAGGGCGACTGCCTGAAGAAGCTCGTCCCGATCATGCAGCAGGCTCAGGTCGACTACATCAATGATCCGGCGGCCACCAACGCGTTGATCGTCAAGCTCGTCGGCGAGTACGACACCGGCTGGGTGTACAGCACCGAAGGCGCCGAATACGCCCACAAGACCGCGGTTGCCGACGGCATCCTCGCCGACGGCGCGGACGGCGTGATGGGCAGCTTCGACAAGGACCGCGTCCAGACCCTGATCGAGATCGTGGACCAGTACAGCGACGCCGACGTCGCCGGCATCACACCCGACGACCTGGTCACCAACGAGTTCCTCGACACCACGATCAGCGCCAAGAGCTGACGGTGACCGAGACTCCCGTGATGCCCGGCCCGGCCGCGATGGCCGGGCCGGACCCCGACGCGCTGCATCCACGCCACCGGCTGCCGTCGTCACAACGCAAGATCCGGCCGCCGTTCGTGCTCGACCCCAGCATGCGGTTCTACTCGCCGCAGGCCAATGTCGACGCCCTGGGCCACCAGCGGGTGGCCGAGTGGCTTGCCTACGTCCAGCACGACTGGGAACCCACGCCGGTGCCCGGCACCCGTGCCCGGCTCGGGTTGCTGCTGCCGTGCACCAAGTACAAGCCCTACGCCACCAGCCGCGAGCACCGCAGCGTCAACAGCGCGTTGCTGGCCGCAGGATGGCGCCCGTCACGCCCGTACGACGGTCCTGCCGAGCTGCGCGGTGTGCTTGACGACGCGGCACCCGAGGACGTGCTGAACACCGCACCACTGGTGCGTGACGGAGTCGTACTGGACCGGTTCGTGATCTCCGAACCGCTGGCACTGGTGCCCTACGAGCTGACCATGACGTTCCGCGGCGCCCAGGCCCCGGCCGCGTCCTACGACGATCCCGGCATGTTCGAGAACCGTGGCACCTCGGTGTCGCCGGAACGCGCCGACTGCACCGCCACCGCCCGGCGCGACGGGACGTGGGCGTGGGGGCCGGCCGAGCGGCAGGCCTACGCGGAGATGCACAACGCGATGGCCGACGCGCTGGGCGTCACGCTCGCCCGGATCTCCCCGGCCTACCGGACGCTGCTGGCGTGGGTCTCCCCCGGTCTGACACACCGCAGCTTCCTGGCCGACGCCGCGTTCCGCGCCGAGGACGGCCTGCCCACCGCGCGGCGCGGAGTGCGCGGTGAGATCCCGCTGCGCGGCGCACTCGACGCGGTGCCCGGCGTCGTGGACATACTGCCCACCCGCGAGCAGATCGCCTGCGCCAAAGAGGAACTCGCCGAACGGTTGCGCCGCGAAGGCCGCCCCGCCGGGACCGGGTCGGTGCGCGCGGTCTATGCCCGCGGCGACGGCCACGACACCCCGCTGGGCCTGCCGGAACTGACCGCCGCACTGGTGGCGCGGCTGGACTTCGAGGCGGCCCGGCTGTGACGGTGGCACCGCGCACCGTGCGGGCCGCGGGCACCGGCGAACCGGTCGGTCAGATCACCGCGCTGGCGATCGACGACGTCGCGACGGTGGTGGCCGCGGCCCGAGCCGCCTATCCCGACTGGGCGGCGGCCGCCCCGCACCAGCGGGCCACCCTGCTCGACGCGGCCGCCGACGAACTGGCTTGCGGCGCAGACGAACTCGCGGTGGCCCACGCCCGCGAGTCCGGCAAGATCCTGCCGCAGGCGCGCCACGAGGTCACCGGTGCGATCGCCCTGCTGCGCCGCAACGCCGAACTGGGCCGCACGCTGGCGGGCACACTCGCCCCGACCGGCGCGCTGCCCGGCGGCGAACGGGACCTGACCTTCGTCGAGCAGGTCCCGCTGGGCGTGGTGGTGGCTGTCATCCCGTTCAACTTCCCCGTCGAGCTGACGATGGAGAAGGCCGCCGCCGCATTGGCCGCGGGCAACGTCGCGATCGTCAAACTGCCGCCGCAGAACCCGCTGGCGACCCAGGCGGCGCTCGACGTGCTGTCCCGCCACCTGCCGCCCGGGGTGCTGCAGTACGTGGACGCCGACACGCCGACCTCCGCGGCGCTGTGCTCGGCCACCGGCGTCGACGCGGTGTCGCTGACCGGGTCGGTCGGCGCGGGGGTGTCGGTGGCCCGCGCGACCGCCCACCTGCTGCGGCCACTGCACCTTGAGCTCGGCGGCAACGGTGCGGCCATCGTGCGCGCCGACGCCGACCTGGACCTGGTGGTCCCCGAGACCCTGCGCGGCCGGCTGCTGATGAACGGTCAGGCCTGCGCGGCCACCAAACGGCTCATCGCGCACCGCGCGGTCGCCGCGGAATTGACCGAGCGTCTGGTCGCCGCGCTCGGTGACGTCACGCCGCAGGACCCGCTCGCCGACGGCGCCCGGCTCGGCCCGCTCATCGATGACGCCGCCGCGGCCCGCGTCGAACAGCAGGTGGCGCGCGCGGTCGACGACGGCGCCGTCCGGGTGCTCGGCCACGCCCCCGACGGCGCCTGGTGCGTCCCGTCCGTGCTGGCCGACGTGCCCCGCACCGCCGCCGTGCTGCACGACGACGAGATCTTCGGCCCGGTGTTCCCCGTCACCGCGGTCGACAGCGACGCCGAGGCCGTGGCCCTGGCCAACGCAACCAGGCTGCGGCTGACCGCCGCGGTGTTCTCCGCCGACTGGCCGGCGGCGATGGCGATGGCGGCGGGGCTGGACTTCGGCGGCGTCGTCGTCAACGGCACCAACAACTACCGGCCGCCGGTGGTGCCGTTCGGCGGCGTCGACCTCGCAGGCAGCGGACGGGAAGGCCTGGGCTGGACTCTCGGTGAGCTCACCCGCACCCGCTTCATCGCGTTGCGGGGTCTGCGGCCGGCCGGGGTGGTCCCGGCCTGCTGCCCGCGGACGTGATGGGCCGCGCCCCGCGACCCGTCACATCCACCCAGGAGATCCGTTGAACCCCACCATGTCCGGCGTCGAGATCGAGTCCTACCGGGACCGCTTCGTGCGCCACCTGTCCCAGACCGTGCCCGGCCGCAAGGAATTCGTCGTCGCCGAGGCGCGCGGCTGCACCGTCACCACCGCCGACGGCCGCAGCTACCTCGACATGACGTCAGGCATCGGCGTCGCCAACGTCGGTCACTGCCACCCGCGGGTGGTCGAGGCGATCCAGGCCCAGGCCGCCCGCTACGCCCACGTCAACGTCTACGGCCGCTTCGTCGTCCCTGAACAGGTCGAGCTCGTCGAACGGCTGACCGGGGCGGCCGGCGCCGGTTTCGACATGGCCTACCTGACCTCCTCGGGGGCCGAATCCACCGAGTGCGCAATGAAATTGGCGCGCAAACACACCGGACGGCCGAAGTTCGTGGCGTTCGAACGGGCCTACCACGGGCGCACCCTCGGCGCCCTGTCGGTGAGCTGGCGTGAGGAGTGGCGTGCCCCGTTCGAACCCCTGCTCGACGAGGTGATGTTCGTGCCCTACGACGACCTGACCGCCGCCGCGGCAGCCGTCGACGACCGCACCGCGGCGGTGATCGTCGAACCCATCCAGGGCGAGGGCGGCATCCGGGTGCCGTCCGACGACTTCCTGCCCGGGCTGCGCGAACTGTGCGACGCCACCGGCGCGCTGCTGATCGTCGACGAGGTGCAGGGCGGCATGGGCCGCTCCGGGCGGTGGTTCGCCCACCAGCACACCGATGTGCGCCCCGACATCATCACGATGGCCAAGGCGGTCGGCGGCGGACTGCCACTCGGGGCGGTGCTCGCCTCGGCCGAACTCTTCGCCACCTTCGTCGACCCGCCGCTGTCACACCTGACCACGATGGGCGGCAACCCGGTGGCCTGCGCGGCCGGCATCGCCGCGTTCGACGTCATCGCCGACGGCCTGCTCGACCGTGTCGTGGAGGCCGGCGAGTATCTGCGCACCGGCCTCGCGGCACTGTGCGACGAGTTCGCCGGGCTGCTCGTCGACGTCCGCGGCCGGGGTCTGTGGTGCGCGATCGAACTGTCCGTGGACGCCAACCCGGTGGTGGCGCGCATGCAGCAGCTCGGCGTGCTGGTCGGCTCCGTGCTCAACCAGTCGGGCACGGTTCGGATCATGCCTCCGCTGGTCATCAGCGACGCCGAGATCGACACCTTCGTCGGCGTGCTGCGCACCGTGCTCGGCGAGGTGGCGTCGTGACGGAATTCCTGGTCCGCGGCCGCTATGTGCTGTCCATGGCCGGCCTGCCCGCACCGGCCGAGCGCGTCCGCACCCCCGGCGCGCATCTGGACGGCGTACTCACCGACGCGGCCGTGCATGTGCGCGACGGCGCGATCGTCGCGGTCGACGGCTACGCCGCACTGGTCGCCGCGCAGGCGCACCTGCCGGTGCACGGCGACGGCACAGGTCTGGTGATCCCGGGCCTGATCTCCACCCACACCCACCTGTCCGAGTCGCTGGCCACCGGCATGGGTTCGGAGCTGTCCCTGTTCGAGTGGGCCGACGCGATCGTCGCGCCGCTGGGCATGGTGCTGACCCGCGAGGACGCCGCCGAGGGCACCGCGCTGCGCGCGATCGAGATGCTGCTGTCGGGGGTGACCACCGTCAACGACATGTTCTGCCACACCAACATCGGCTCGCGGGCCAGCCTCGGTGTGGTCGACGGCCTCACCCGCGCCGGGATGCGCGGCGTCGTCGCCTACGGCGCCGAGGATCTGCCGCTGCTCGAGCGCAGCACCCTCGCGCCGGGCGACGTCATCGACGACGTGCTCGCCGAACAGCACGACCTGGCCGCGCACGCGGCGACCGCGCCGCTGCTGGACTTCCGCTACGGCGTCGGCACGCTGCTCGGGCAGAGCGACGAGCTGCTCGCCGCCGGGGTCGAGGAGTGCCGCCGCGCCGGCTGGGGTGTGCACACCCATCTGGCCGAGGTGCGCGAGGAGGTCACCACCGCACGGCACCGGTGGGGGCACCGCACGGTGGAGCATTCCTTGCGGGCCGGGCTGTTCGAGCGCCCGCTCATCGCCGGTCACGGCGTGTGGCTCACCGAGGCCGACATCGCGACGTTCGCCCGGCACGGCGCCGCGATCGCCCACAATCCGGTCGCCAACATGATCCTGGCCTCCGGGGTGTGCCCGGTGCCGCGGCTGCGCGCGGCCGGGGTGCCCGTCGGCATCGGCACCGACGGCGCGGCCTCCAACGACAGCCAGGACATGCTGCAGGCGGTCAAGGCGGCGGCGCTGCTGCAGAAGGTGCACCACCTCGACGCGCTGGTGGTCGACGCGCTCGACGTGCTGACGATGGCGACCATCGACGGCGCGCGGGCGCTGGGCCTGGACCACCTGGTCGGATCGCTGGAGCCCGGCAAACGCGCCGACATCGTGCTGCTGCAGGACACCGTCGACGTCGCGGTGCTGCACGATCCGGTGGCCCAGCTGGTGTACGGCGCGTCGCCGCGGTCGGTGCGCGACGTGTGGGTGGACGGCGTGCAGGTGGTGGCCGATCACCGGTGCACGACCGTCGACGAGGCCACCCAGATCGCCCGCTGCCGCCCGCTGGCCGACCGGGTCGGGGTGAAGGCGGGCCTGGTCGCCACCGGCCACTCCGTGGTGACCGGGTGAGCACCGGGGTGTCCGATGTGCTCGTCGTCGGTGGTGGGCACAACGGGCTGATCGCCGCGCTGCGGCTGGCCCGGGCCGGCCGCCGCGTCACCGTGGTCGAGCAGGGCGCCGAACCCGGGGGATGCGTGTGGACCGACCGCCACCCGTCCGGTGTCCTGGTCGAACGCGGCGCCTTCGAGCACGGCGGGGTGTACCCGATGGCCGTCGAGCTCGGCCTCGACGACCCCGCGCTCGGTGACCGCGCGGTGCGCTACCGCGAGCATCCCGTGCTGGCCGGTGTCGCCTTCGGCGACGGGCAGCGGCGCGTCTTCTACAGCGATGTGGCGGCCACCGTCGCGGCGCTGGGCGCCGACGGGCCCGGCTACCGGCACCTCGTCGAACTCGCCGACGCGCTGTTCGGGATGCTGGACACCTTCGGCACCGCGCCCACGCTGACCCAGGTGGCGGCCGCGCTGGCCGCGCTGCCCGGAGGCGACGAACTGTTCCGCACGCTGCTGCAACCCGCCGAGACGGTGCTCGACGCCGCCGTCTCGGATCCGCACACGCGCGCGGCGATGGCGCTGCAGGCCGCTCACGCCCAGGTGCCGGCCTGGGCGCCGGGCAGCGGGCTGTTCGCGTTGCTGTTGCCCGCCTCGCATCGCAGCCCCGCCGTCCGCCCCGCCGGCGGATCCCGGGCACTGGTGGACGCACTGGTCGCCGCGCTCGAGCGGGCCGGCGCCACGGTGCGCACCGGCGCGGCCGTCGTCGCGATGGGCAGCACGGAAAGCCCGGCCGCCACGCGGGGCCGGGTGGAACTGGCCGGCGGCGCGGTGCTGACCGCCGACGCGGTGGTGTCGGCCATCGGGTTGCCGCGCACCGCCGCGCTGCTCACCGACCCTGCCCCGGCGATGCGCGCCACCGCACGCGGACTGCACAGCGGGCACTTCAACATCGCGGAGCTGACGGTCACCGTCGTCCACGACCGCGCGCACGCCCTGCCGCTGCAGGATCCCGACGCCGTCTGGTACACGCTGAGGTCTCCCGCGGATGTGCGCACCGGATTCGCCGAGGTGCTGGCCGGCCGGTTGCCGTCCTCGCCGTGGTCGATGGTCGGTCAGGTGGGTCAGCCCGACGGGATCACCGGTGGCGCGGTGTGGATGAGCTCGATCGTGCCGCTGCACCGGGCCGACGGCGAGTGGACGCCGGAACGGGAACGCGAGGCCGCCGACCGGGTTATCGACCAGGTCGGGTCGGTGCTCGGTGTGGACCTGCGCGACGGCCTCGTCGACGTCGTGGTGTCCGGTCCGCTCACCTGGGCGGCCCGGATCGGCGGTGACGGCAACCCCAACCACCTCGACAACACCCTCGACCAGCTTCTGGGGTGGCGCCCCCCGGGCCATGCCGACATGCGCACCGAACTGCCGTGGCTGTTCCTGGCCGGCGCCGGGCAACATCCCGGCGGCGGGTTGTCCGGGGCGTCGGGCAGCGCGGCCGCGGCGGCGGTACTGGGTACGCGCCGCCGCGACCGGCTTGATCGCCGCGCCGTGCGGGAGGTGCACGCGTTGTGGTCGGGCCTGACCGCGTACCGCGCGATGCGCCGGGGTCCGCGATGAACCCGGGCGTGTTCGACGTCATCGACATGATGACCGGCTATCAGCCGGCGGCGGCGCTCACCGCGGCCGCGCGTCTCGGCGTGTTCGACGTGCTGACGGATGCGCCGCTGCCTGCTGATGCCGTCGCCGCCAGGCTCGGCACCGATCCGCTGGCCACCCGTGCGCTGCTGGACGCACTGACCGGCCTCGGGTTGCTCGGCACCGAGGACGGCGGTTACACCGCGGCGCCGGTCGCGCGCCGGCTCGGCCGGGATGGGGATCTGCGCCTGATCGCGGAGAAGGAGGCGTTCTTCGCCGAAGCGTGGCTGTCGCTGGCCGACAGTGTGCGCACCGGACGTCCCCGGCTCGATCCGTGGCGGTCGAGGCTGGCCGCCGAGCCGGAGCAGGTCCGCCGCTTCCTGGAGGCGCTCGTCGTGCTGGCGCGCGAGACCGGTCCCGACCTGACCCGGCTGCCCGGCGTGGGACCGGGTGTGCGGATCGCCGACCTCGGCGGCGGACTCGGCTCCTACGCCGTGCCGCTGGCCGCGGCGGGCGCGCGGGTCACGCTGGTCGACCTGCCGCCGGTGGCGGCGTGGGCGCGGGGCCGGCTCGCCGGGTCGGGCGTGCCCGGGCAGATCGAGGTGCGGGCGGTCGACCTGCTCGGGCCCGATGCCGCCGAGCGGGTGGGCACCGACGCCGGCTACGACGTGGTGCTGCTGGCGCATCTGCTGCACGACCTGGGCGACGACGACTGCGCCGCCGTTCTGCAGGTGGCGGCCACGGTGTGCCGCCATGGCGGGCAGGTGGTGGTCTTCGAATTGCCGGGCGACCCGCCGGGCGCGTTCGGGCCGATGTTCGACCTGATGATGCGCGTCGAGACCGAGGGCCGGGCGCGGCGGGCCGACGAACTCGTCGCGCTGTTGCGCGCGGCCGGGTTCACCGGCGTGCACGAGTCGGGCGCCTACCGGCGCCCGCACGGGGTGTTCATCGCCAGCCGATGAGACGGCGCACCGGAGACGGCGCCCGGCGCAGCCCGGCCAGCGCGGTCGCCGCCAGGGCAGCCTGGCGGTCGGCGTCGGCGCGCGCTGGCGCCACCCGGGCGCAGAACTCCTCGACCAGCGTGTCGAACCGGTTCAGTGCCGCCGCGACGTCCAGGTGCGGGAACGCGCGGTCACGGTAGACGAACCGCCCGCCGACGACGACATCGGTGACGTCGGCGGCGCGCGCCGCGGTCAACAGCTGGTTGGCCAGATCGGTGGGCGGCCGGAACGCCCGGGCGCCGAGGTCGAGCAGTGCGAAGTCGGCGCGTTGGCCGGGCGCCAGCCGACCGGTGTCGGTCCAGCCGCAGGCCGCCGCACCGCCGGCCGTGGCGGCGTCCAGGGTCTCCTCGACGGTCAGCCACTGGCGGGCAGGCCGCTCACTGACCCTCGACAGCAGCGCGGTCAGCCGCACCGCGTCGAGCGCGTCGAACGCGTCGGCGGAGTTGGCGCCGTCGGTGCCGACCGCCAGCCGCAGGCCGGCTGCCAGCATCGCGCGGGTGTCGGCGATGCCGGACCCCAGCCGCAGATTGCTGCCGGGCACCGTGACCGCGACCGCGCCGGAGGCGGCCAGCATCCTGATGTCCTCGTCGTCGACCCAGATGGCGTGCGCCACGGTGAGCCGGTCGCCGAGCACACCGAGGCGGGCCAGTTCGCGGGTGATCGAATGCCCGAACCGCGACGCGCCGGCCAGTGCCTGCGGTTTGGATTCGGCGAGATGGGTGTGCACCCGCAGCCCGTGTTCGGCGGCCAGCCGACCCAACCCGACCGTCAGCTCCGGGGTGCAGTGTCCCGGGATGGTGGGGGCCAGCGCGGGCATGACTCCCTGAAGCGCCGGGAAGTTCCGGACGTAGGCCGTGCACGCGGCGAGGACGTCGGCTGTCGACGGGCCCGGTTTGCCCGTTGCCGGCGCCCCGCAGCACGCCCCGATCGCAGGCATCGCCTCGTGCAGTGTGCGGTCGGCCACCATCGGCGCCAGCACGGTGCGCAGCCCGGCGCGGGCGTAGCCGCGGGCGGCGGCGTGGCAGCCGGCCGGGTCGGGGCCGCCGGCCTGGGCGATGAGATCGAATGCGCCGGTGCACCCGGAGGCGATCAGCTCGGTGGCGGTCAGCAGGGCGGCCAGCTCGGTGAGTTCCTCGGAGCGGGGCGCGGCCATCCAGCCGCCGTTGAGCAGTGAGTCCTCCAACGTCCAGGCCCGTGCGGCGCCGCGCGCCGGCGCGGTGTGCGAATGGGTGTGCGCGTTGATCAGTCCCGGGATCACCAGTCGGCCGGTCACGTCGTGGGTGGCGGCGTCGACGCCGGCGAAGCCGCCGGGCGCCGCGACGGCCTCGATACGGCCGCCTGCGATGAGAAGGTCGGCGGGCCGCGGGCGCCACTGCGGGCCGGTCAGCACGATGCCGCCGTGCAGAACCTGCCGCTCAGTCATGAGGGTGGGTCCGGCGCCAGTGGTCGGCGATGGCCGAACGGGTGCACACCCACACGTCCTCGTGGCCGCGCACGTGGTCCAGGAATCGTGCGAGCCCGGCCGCCCGGGCCGGATGCCCGGTCAGCCGTGGATGCACCGACACCACGAGCATCGCCCCGCCCTCGGCGTAGAGGACGTCGAACGCGTCGCGCAGGTAGGTGAATGCGTCCTCGCTGGTGGCCCACCAGCCCTTCGCGTACTTGTTGTCGTTGTTGGAGAACGTGTGCGGGATGACCAGGTGCGGGCACTCCCCCACCCGGGTCCAGTACGGCAGCTCGTCGTCGTAGGCATCCGAGTCGTAACTGAAACCGCCTGCGCGGACCAGGATTTCACGGGTGTGCAGGGACGGTCCGTATCGGCAGTACCAGCCGGCCGGCCGTGCTCCCCAGGTCTGCTCGAACGAGGCCAACGCCAGCTCGAGCTGTCGGTGTTCCTGCTGCGGGCTCAGCAGGTAGTGCTTGGTGAACCGGTAGCCGTGGCCGAGCAGATCCCAGCCCGCCGCACGCGCGGCCGTCGCGACGTCCGGGTTGCGTTCCAGCGCCACCGCGCACGCCGAGGCCGTCGCCACCAGGCCGCGCTCGGTGAGTAGTCGGTGCACGCGCCAGAAGCCCACGCGACTGCCGTAGGCCATCATCGACTCGGCCGCCAGGTCGCGGCCCGGCACGTCCGCGCCCGCGTCGGCGGCATCGGTCAGCGGCGCCTCGCTGCGCGCCGCGCCGTCGCCGACCGAGTCCTCGGCGCCCTCCTCGATGTTGACCGCGATGTTCACCGCCAGCCGCGCACCGTCCGGCCAGCGCGGGTCCGGCCGGTGCCTGCCGTAGCCGATCAGGTCACGGGTCACGACATGCCCACCCGGTCCGCCGGCCGGCCCAGGTCCACCAGTTCGGCCACGTCGTAGTCCTGATAGGAGGCGAAGAGCCGGTGCCGGTCCTCCAGGAACAACGCCCGCGAGAGCGCGTCGGCCAGCCGCCTGCCGCCTGCGCCCAGACCCGAGTTCATGTTGCCGTTGAGACCCATCGACAACCTTGCCCCGTAGGTGAAGTCGTGCACCCGGCTCAGCCACGGCGCGCTTCCCCGGTCGCGTTCGGTGAATTCGAAACCCGGCCCGAGGTACGGATAGCCGAGCAGTGAGTTGTCCTCCCAGCCGGCCGGCGCGGTGAAGCGGTCCGCCCACACCGCGACACGGCCTGCCAGGTCCCGCAATTCGGGCCGCGCGGCGAGGTCGACGTTCGGGCCGGTGCCGCTGATCACGGCGTCGAACCGGAACTCGTCGGCGCCGGCGCGCACCACGATCTCGTCGCCGTCCATCCGCACGGCCGACCAGTCCGCCGCCGTGTGCCAGGCGAAGGTGTCCCAGCGCGTGCAGCGGTACCAGGTCTGTTGCGGCGGGGGCTGATTGGTGCGGGCGAACTGCACGGTGAACTTCCACTTGTCCTCGTCGGGCAGGTCCGGGAAGTGCGCGCCGAACGCGTAGAACTCCATCCAGCGGAACGGGTTGACGCGTGGCACCTGCGCCCGCCGGTAGAACAGGTCGACGCTGGCCGCGCCGTGCTCCAGCGCGCTGGCACCGTAGTCGAACGCCGACGCGCCGCCGCCGAGCACCCCGACCCGCTGTCCGGCGAACCGGCGGAAGTCCACCGGGGCTCCCGTGTGCACGTAGCGCTGCGGCGGCAGCGCGGCCCGGATGACCGGCGGGACGCTCCACTCGCCGTTGCCCGCCATCCCGGTGGCCAGCACCACCCGCCGCGCGAACGTGCGCCCGCCGGTGTGGCTGACCTCCAGCACGCCGTCCCCGGCGTCCCGGATCCCGGTGACGGCGACGTCGTTGCGCATCCGCGGTTCGGTGGCCGCCCGGAACCAGACCAGGTAGTCCTGCCAGTGCTCCTTGGGGATGAACTGGATTGCCTCCCAGGCGTCGTCGCCGTGCGCGGCGCGGTACCAGGATTCCGGCGTCAGCGCGGGCAGCCCCTGATCCGGACCGGTCAGCCCCTTGGGGGTGCGCAGGGTGTGCATCGCCGCGTACGTGGTCCACGGCCCCTCCGCCCCGGCGGGTGCGGATTCCAGGATCACGGTGTTGGTGATGGCGCGCCGCTTCAGCGCGAACGCCACCGTCAACCCGGCCTGTCCGCCGCCGACGATCAGCACGTCGACCACTGGTTCGCCGTCATGCTGCCGCGAGGTCAGCCACTGCGGACGCGGATAGGCGGTCAGTTCCAGTTCCCGGCGGACCCGTTCGGCCAAGGCGTCCAGCGCCGTCATGCATTCACTCCCGTCTCAGCCAGAACCCGCGCGGCGGCGAGCAGCTCCTCGTCGCGGCCCTCGAACCCGAGCAGCTGCACGCCCTGCGGCAGACCGTCGACCGTCAGCCACGGCGCCGTCAGCGCGGGGATACCGAGCAGCGACGACGTCGCGGGCAGCCGACGGCACCCGGTGCCGGCGTGACCCGCCGGCGCCGGGTTGGTGGTGGCCAGCGCCACCAGCACGTCGTAGTGCTCCGCCAGCTGCGCCCAGGCGCCGCGCAACCGGTCGCGCCGCGCCAGTGCCCGCGCGGCCCCGTCCGCACCGAGCGCGGCGGCGTGCCCGACCATCTCCCGCAGCCGCGGGTCCGTTTCGCCCGCGGCGGCGTAATGGGCAAGCCGCGACGCGCTCTGCGCGGCGAACAGATCGAAGCAGGTGCGCCCGGATCCGGCGAGCAACCGGTCCGTCTCGGCCAGCACCGGCGTATCGGTGGCGACCGTGACATCCGGCCCGGCGAGCCTGCTCAGCAGATCGTCGAGCGCGGCGACGGTGGCACGCCGCGGCAGCCCGCCGTCGTCGAGTCGTAGCCGCCCGACGCGCAGCGGGCCGGACGGGGCGACGGGCACCCGGGACGGTTCGGCGAGCACCCCGAACACCGCGTCGAGGTTGTCGAGCGAGGCGGCGATCAGCCCCAGGTCGTCGAGGACGTCGGCGAGCAGGTGCATGCCCGCCCGCGGCAGGCGCAGGTGTGACGGCTTGAAACCCCATGCGCCGCAATAGGATGCCGGCCGCAGCGTGGAGGCCTGACTCTGGCTGGCCAGCGCCACCGGCACCATTCCGGCGCCGACGGCCGCCGCCGAGCCCGCCGAACTGCCGCCAGGGGTGTGGCCCGGCCGGTGCGGGTTGTCGGTGCCGGTGGTGGTGCCGCACGCGAACGGCGTTGTGGTGGTCATGCCGACGACGACGGCGCCGGCGCGCCGCAGCCGAGCCACGGCCTCGGCGTCCTCGGTGGCGATCCGGCCGGCGAACACGATGGAGCCGAACGTGACCGGCATCCCGTCGACGTCGATGATCTCCTTGACCGCGACCGGCATGCCGGCCAGCGGACCGACCGCGCGGGTGGCGGCGGTCCGCGCGGCGTCGACGTCGACGTGGGTGAATGCCCGGACCCCCGGTTCCAGCTCGGCGAGCATCTGCGCCGAACCTGCCAGATAGTCCGCGGCGTCGCCGGTCCACGGCCGCAGCGCGGCGGTCACGGCGCCGGCACCTGACCGACGAACCAGTCGTGGATCTGCGACGACGTCACCGCGGCGACGTCGGGCGCGCCGACCACGGCCGCCACGATCTGGTCGATCTCACCGATGCGGTGCGCCACCCCGACGATGTGCGGGTGCAGCCCGATCGGCATGACCACCGGGTTGACCGCACCTTCGACGCGGTGGCGCTCCAGGCTGCGCAGGGTGCGGTCGGCCAGGGCGCCGTCAGCCTGCAGCCCGATCTGA
Source organism: Mycolicibacterium austroafricanum (assembly GCF_000612725.1). Taxonomy (GTDB): domain Bacteria; phylum Actinomycetota; class Actinomycetes; order Mycobacteriales; family Mycobacteriaceae; genus Mycobacterium; species Mycobacterium austroafricanum. The sequence continues at coordinate 210,862 of NZ_HG964454.1, read as the reverse complement.
TAGGTGGTGACGTCGTTGAGGGTCAGCGTGTACGGCAGCCCCAGGATCGGACCCGCCGGGGTGGTCAGCCACACCGGCCGGTCGTCGATCATCCAGTCGTGGTTGAACTCCAGGCCGTGCTCGCGCATGATCCGCAGCGATTCGTCGGTCTGGTTCATGCCCGGGCTCAGCCAGCCGCGTGGCCAGCCGCCGGCGCCGAAGCGCTGCCGGATCCGCGAGACTGCTTCTGCGACAACGGGTTCCTCCTCGTCGTAGGACTGGATCGAGCGCTGGCGAACGCCGTGGGCGACCACCTCCCAGCCCCGTTCGTCGATCAGGTCGGCGACCTGCGGGTAGTGGTCGATCACGTCGGCGTTGAGCGCGACGGTGACCGCGCTGCCCAGCGGGGCGAGCGCCTCGGCCAGGCGCGGCAGTCCCGACCGCAGCCCGTAGAGAACCCACGAGTGGTTGGCCACGTCGGGGACCACCGACACCCCGTGCGGGGCGGGCAGCGCCGCACGGGGCATCGGCTGGTCCAGCGTCCAGTGCTCGAGGTTGACCACGACATTGACCAGCACCGTCGCCGCCGCCGGCGGGGTCAGCCGGGGCGCCTGGGTGCTGAGCGCGAACGGGGCCGGGGCGCGGCGCTCGGTCACTGCACCGCCTCCGCCAGCGAGAGCAGCAGCTCGTCGTCGCCGGGCAGCCCGAGCAGGGAGGCCCCGACCGGTGCGTCGGTGCCACAGCCCGGATCGGTGACGGTGCCCTGCGGCACGGTCAGCTGCGGCGCGCCGGCCAGCGACGCCGGCACCACGAACGCCAGGTTGCGGTCGCGGTAGGCCATCAGCGCGGCATGGTCGGCGGTGCGCGCGGGGGCGGCGTCCATCGTGGTGGGCAGCACCGCGACCGCGCCGGCGAGCAACCCGTGCAGGTGCTCGCGGAACCGTGTGCGCTGTGCTTCGGCGACCTCGACCTCTGCGTCGGTCACCGAGGCGGCGGCGCGGATCCGTTCGGCGATGCCCGTCCCCAACACGGGGCGTGCCTCGGCCACCCAGGCGCCGTTGGTGTCCCACAGCTGCGCGCTCATCAGCGGCCAGAACACCCGCACCGGATCCGGGCCGCCGCCCAGGGATGCGGTGCGCAACGGGAGACCCAGGCGCTCGGCCCACCGGGCCGCGGTGGCGCGGGTACGAGCCGCAACGTCTGCCGACGCCAGCGCCGCCAAGTCGGTCAGCAGCACCAGCGCCGTGACCTCGCGCGGCGTGCGCGGTGTCGTCAGCACACTGAAAGCCTTTGCCAGAAAAGATGTTTCGACTGCCATCAGCCCGACCGTGTCGAACTCCGGCGCCATCGCGCGCACCCCGGCGGTGTCGATGCGGCCGTGGGTGGTGCGCAGGCCGGCCAGCCCGCAGAACGCGGCGGGCACCCGGATCGAACCGCCGGTGTCGGTGCCCAGCCCCAGCTCGGCCTGCCCGCCGGCGACCAGGCTGGCGGAGCCGCTGCTCGACCCGCCGGGCACCCGGTCGGGCGCGGCCGGGTTGGGCGGCGTGCCGTAGTGGGCGTTGACGCCGAACATCCCCATCGCGAGTTCGTCGGTGGCGGTCTTGGCGACCACCGTCGCCCCGGCCGACAGCAGCGCGGCCACCGCTGCCGCGTGGTGCGCCGCCGCGGGGCCGGCGGCCAGCGTCGGATTGCCTGCCGCCGTGACGGTCCCGGCCACGTCGAACAGGTCCTTGACGGCGACGCGCACACCGTCGCATGCTCCGCGCCCGGTCGGTGGCACCACTGTCCGCCCGGCGGGGGCCAACGCACCGTCGATGGTCTGGCCGGTCATGCGCGGTAGGACGCCAGGAAGTCGCCGACGAGCGCCTCGGCGTCGGCGAAGGGATAGAAGCGGTGCGCGTGCGCCCTCACCGTCGCCACCGCGCCGGAGTAGAACCGCTCGTACTGCACGTGCCGGCCTGCGAACTCCGAGCCGACCAGATCCCAGGCCAGCTTGAACAGCTTGACCCGCTCGGCCACCGGGAACCGGTCCGAACCCATCAGCACGTCCATCGCCGCCAGCTCCTCGGGGTCGTCGAAGTCACGCACCGACGACGGCACCTGGATGACGCCGCCGCCTGCGAGCTCGCCGAGCAGCTTGATGGCCTTCGGGTACACCTCGGTCTGCATGCCGAGGGCGGCGTAGAGGTACTTGCCCGCCGGCCGGTACACCCCGTACTCGTCGCGCTCGGCGTGGCTGTGCGCGGCGTGGGTCAGCGCCTCCGACACGGTCTGCACGGTCGCCAGTTCGGCGAGCTGTCCCTTGATCGCCGGATCGGTGTCGCGGCCGTTGGCCTTGACGATCAGGCTGGCCACCCCGGTGACGAACCGCAGCTTGGCGGTGAGCCGGATGATCGACTGCAGGTTGCCGATCTGATGGGCGGCGGTGCCGAAGAACTGGCTGTTGACCACTGTGACGTCACCGGCGGCGAACACGCTCGACCACGGCACCAGCACACGGTCGAACACCACCATCGCGTCGGTCTCGTCGAACCGGGTGCTCAGCGGGTAGTCGAACGGCTCCCCCGCGGTGGCATACGGCCTGCGACACAACAGTTTCAGCCCGGGCGCCGAGATCGGCACCACGAACGACACCGCCCGGTCCGTCTCGTCGGGGGCCAGCGGCCGGATGCTGGTCACGAAGATCGCGTCCGCCACGGCGGCGCCGGTGCCCAGCATCTGGGCGCCGTCGACGACGATGCCCTCGGCGGTCTCCTCGACCAGCCGCACCGGCCGCACCCGGCTGGTCGGGTCGTTCGGGTTGGCCTGGGGCGGGACGATCGAGTTGGTGACCCACAGGCCACGCTCGGCCGCGTACCGGTGGTAGCACTGCACGCCGCGGCCGAGCTGGTGCCGCTCGGTGTCGAAAAGCTCTGGGCGTGAGGAGAATCCGGCCAGAAGTCCGGCGACGTGGTCGGGGCCCCGGCCGATGAAGCCGTGCGTCAGCGCGCTCCACTGCTCCAGCGCCGTCCTGCGGAGTTCGTGCTGCTCGCGGGTGCGCGGGCAGGTGAAGATCGCCAGCCGGCCGGTGCCGGGGTCGACCAACGGCGACCCCTCGGCGCACGAGGCGTCGTAGACGGCCGCCATCGTCGCGACCACGCCGGCGAACGCGGGATGGTCGGCGACGCGGGAGACCTTGTCCCCGTTGACGTAGACGCAGCGCCCGTCGTCGAGGGCGCGCACATAGTCGGCACCGGATCGCATGGTCGGTGTCTCCTTACTCGGGTCGTGAAATCAGGTGGTGAGGATGTCGGCCTGGCCGGGGCCGGCGAACAGGTCTTCGGGGGTGAACGCGGTGCCGATCAGACCGTCGGCCAGCGAGTAGTCGATGATCCGTTCGAGCATCGGGCGGTTGGCCGCCAGCCCGGTGGCCCAGTAGCCGGCTCCGAGCGCCCGCTCGGTCTCCAGGAGTTCCTCCAGCTGCCAGGGCAGCACGGTGTCGAGCGCGGCGGAGTCGAAGAGGTCGTCGCGGGCCATCTGCTGTGCGGTGCCGAATGCGCGGTACAGCGCCCCCGGCAAGCCGGGACACCGTTCGGCGATGTCGCGTTTGACCGCAAGCACGTGCATGGCCGGGAAGATGCCGGTCTGCCGGTAGTAGTCGAATTCGGCGGCGCGGGGTTCGTCGAACAGCCGGCGCACACCGTCGCCGGGCCAGGTGGACGGGGCGCGGGCGGTCATCAACGCATCGATCTCGCCGGTGGCCAGCAGCTGCGCCAGCCCGGCGTCGGTGCGGTGCTCGAACGTGAATCCCGGCGGATACAGCTGGGGATGTTCGTCGCCCACGCGGGCGCCTTCGAGGCCGCCGATGACGTAGGTCGGGGCAAACCGGTCGAGCCCGTAGTGGTCCTGCAGGATGCCGCGCAACCACACCGCGGCCGCCATGTCGAACACGGAGACACCGATGCGGGCGGCGGCGAGGTCGCTCGGCGTGACGGCCGGGCTGTGCGCGCCGACGAAGATGCACGACAGCCGGAAGTGCCGGGACGGGAACACCGGGACCGCCAGATACCGGCGGTCTCGTTCCAGGCTGCGCAGATAGGTGACGATCGGAAATTCGCACACGTCGAAGGGATGTGCGGTCATCTGCAGGTTGAACAGCGCCTGCACCCCCATGACGGTGAACTCCGGCTCCACGCCGTCGATGCCGACGCGGCCGTCGGCCAGCGGACGGGTGCGCGCGGACCCCGACAGCCCGATGGTCAGCTTCACGACACCGACCGCCCCGGCACGCCGACGAAGGCGCGCTCGCTGATCACGTTCTCGACGCGGGCGCGCAGCGCGGTGGTGAACCGCCCGTCGAGCTCCCACTCGATGGCGATGATCCGGCCGACGCGATCGGCGATGTCCGGCGGCAGCTGCGCGGCGTTGTTGACGACGAGCACGGGCGCACCGTCGAGCAGCGCGGGGTCGTCCCTGCCGATCTCGACACCGTCGATCTGGCCCGGGAAGTACTGGCCGACCAGCGCGGTCATCCACTGCACGCCCCGGGCGCTGGGCGCCACCACGACCAGGCGCTCGACGTTGCGCACCCCGATCAGCTGGCGCAGCGCGGTCGGAGAGGCGACGAGATTGAGGTCGATCACCTGGTCGAGGTCGCGGACGAGGTCGGCGACGTCGTTGAGGTGGAAGATCGGTACCGCGACGGCGTCGAACTCGGCGTCCAGAACCCGGCCGCCTGCCTCCGACAGCAAGACCGGCTGCACTTCGACGTCGATCGCGCGCTGGACGAGTTCCTGCACCTGGCGCAGATCGCGCGGATTGCACTCCACGACCGCGATGCGGCGCATCGAGTCGACCCGCTCGAGCGCCACCTGGACCATCGTGGTGAGCTCACCGCCGGAGAAGCCGAGCCGCCGCGCCCGCAGCAGCACGTCGTCGAGCTGGGCGGCGACCACACTGCGCGCGTCGACCGCCGCCTCCTGTACCTCCTGCACGAAGTTGCCGCGGCGCGGGATGGTCCGCACCCGTCCGCCGCTGGCCAGCCTGCCGATGGCGCGGTCGACGGTCGAGGAGTTGGAACCGAACTCGGCGGCCAGCGCGCGGCACGACGGCAGCCGCGAACCGACCGGGTAGTAGCCGGTGAGGATGCGGTCGAGCAGCCGCTGGTGTACCTCGTCGACACCGGGTGTGACGTCCATCAGGCCTCCACCAGTGCCGAAAGATGCCCGAGCCCGGCCCGGGTGACCAGTTCCGCGGCCGCCGGCCGCGACAGCTCGGCGATCTCGCCGGGATCGACGCGCACGACGTCACCGCCCAGCACGCTGGGGACGCCGTCGACCCAGACCTCGCTCACCTCCCGGCTTCCTGCCACGAACACCACCGCCTGGTAGGGGTCGTGGACGTTGGCCAGTGTCGGCCCGCGCCCGTCGAGGACCAGCACGTCGGCCTTCTTGCCCACTTCCAGCGATCCGATCTCGTCGTCCATGCGCAGCGCCCGGGCACCGCCGATGGTCCCCATCTCCCATGCCTCGTAGGCGCTCATCGCGGTGGCCTGCCGGTGGTGCACGCGGGCAAGCAGGGCCGCCGTCTTCAGTGCCTGCAGGTAGTCCTGCGAGTCGTTGGAGGCCGGGCCGTCGACGCCGATGCCGACGTCGATGCCCAACTCGCGCATCTCGGCGACGGGGGCCACACCGCTGGCCAGGATCATGTTCGAAACCGGGTTGTGGGCGACCCCGACGCGGTGCTCGGCGAGGATCCGGCGGTCGTTGCGATCCACCCACACGCAGTGCGCCGCCAGTGTGGGCGCGGCGAAGAGCCCCTCGTGGGCGCAGTGCGCGACGACGGTGCGCCCGGTGCGGGCGAAGGTGGCGGTGACTTCCTCGCGGATCTCCTGGACGTGGATGTGCACGCCGTGCCCGCCGCCGACGGCGTAGTCCACCGACCGGGCGAACATCTCGTCGGATTGCCCGCCCAGCGCGCCGATGCCGAGCCGGAAGGTGCACAGCCGGCTGGCCGTGGCCGCCTCCCGCAACGCCTCGTGCTCGTCGAACTGGGCGGCGATCGGTGCGCCGCCGACGTCGCCGGCGCCGAACGACACCACGCCACGCAGTCCGAGTTCGTCGAGTGCGTCGACCACGCCCGGCGAGACGGGGGTGCCGGTGGGCGTGCACACGAACATGTCGTTGGCGGTGGTGACGCCGCTGCGCAGCATCTGGATGCCCGCGACCATCGTGCCCAGATACGCCTTCCGGCGATCCAGGTGGGGGTCCACCGGCCGGATCAGTGTGTGAATCCACTCCCACAGCGTGAAGTCGCTGCCTATGCCCGTGATCAGGCCTTCGGAGAAGTGGCCGTGGGTGTTGACGAAGCCGGGGCCGACGATGTCGTGCGCGGAGCCGTGCTGGGCGGCGCCGGGATACTCGGCGGCCAGGTCGGTGTAGGTGCCCACCGCGGCGATGCGGTCGCCGACGATCACCACGGCCCCGTCGCGGATCGGCTCGGGCGCCAGCACCCAGGCCCCCCGGATCAGCGTGGTGCTCATGCCTGTCCGTTCGCGTAGTCGTAGGCGTCGGCCTGCGGGGCGACCAGCTCGCCGTACAGCTCCGGCCGGCGGGCCCGCAGCAACCCGGGGATGGAGTCGAACGCCTTGGGTTCGGCCATCGAGTCGTCGTGGGCGCGCAGCCAGCGCAGTCGGTCCAGATCCACTGTGGCCGTGACGAGTTCGCTCCGTCCGGCGTGCGCCAGCGGATGCTCGGGGCCGGTGATCATCGCGGCGCCCTGCTCGTCGCCCCACAGATTGTTGGTCAGGCCGATGTAGCAGAGGTTTTCGATGGCGCGGGCCGACACGATGATCTGCCAGTTGCGGGTGAGGCTGGTGAAGCCGCCGCCGGCGGGCGAGAGGATGATCTCGGCGCCGCGCAGCGCGACGATCCGGGCGATCTCCGGTGTCCACATCTCCGAGCACACGACGATGCCCATCGGGATCCCGTCGACCTCGAAGTTGCCGAACGTGTCCGCCGGCGACACCAGCTCACCGTCTTCGCCCGGCGGAATCGTGGCCGGGTGGGTGCGCGCATAGCGCAGCACCGGGTCCCCGTCGCGGCCGGTGACGTACACGACGAGCCGGTTGCGTCCGTCGTCGCAGCGCTCCGTGCGGGACCAGACGACGTTGACGTCGCACGCCCGCGCCGCGGCCGCCAGGGCCGGGCCCGCGTCGTAGAAGGTGTCGTGGGCGCGCACCGGCCCCGGGCTGAATTCCGGGAAGCACACCAGGTCCGCGCCGGCCGCCTGCTCCACCAGTCGGACCGCGTGGGCCACGTTGGCGCTGCCGTCGGGGCCGGCGATGCGGCGGGGCTGGGCCATCGCCAGCGTGTAGGTGCTTGGTGCCATGGCCGTCAGCCTAGGAACGCGGCGGGCCCGAAAAGCCGTCCGTAACTGGCTTTTTACGGCATCGGGCGGAAGTTTCTCACCCTTGTTACATCATTCGGGACAGAGGGACAGAGCGGGCGTCGTCTCGGTGTGCGGGGACGCCGTTCGCGCCTTACGGTTGTGCGCCATGCGCCGCTGGCTTGTGCTGATCCTGATGGTCGCGGCGGTGTCGTCGCTGTTCACGCTGGCGCGGTTGCCCACCCCGCTGCTGTTCGGCGGGCTGGCCGGCGCCCTGCTCTACGCCCTGGTGCGGCCGCAGGCGCCGTTACGGCTTCCCGACTCCTGGTTTCAGGCGGGACAGGCGGTGGTCGGCGTCATCGTGGGCGCCTCGATGGATTGGCACAGCCTGGGCGCACTCGGTCCGCGGTGGCTGGTCGTCGTCGGTGTCTCGTGCTTCTCACTCGTCGTCAGCGTGCTGGTGGGTCGTTTGCTGATCAGGCGCGGAGCCAGCCCGGCCACGGCGACGTTCGCATCGGTGGCCGGCGGCGCGGCGGGCCTGACCGCCATGGCCGACGACCTGGGCGCCGACGCGCGCGTCGTCGCGGTGCTGCAGTATCTGCGGCTGCTCGTTGTGCTGGTCACGATGCCGCTCGTGGTCACGCTGGTGTTCGGCGCGCGTGAAGACGGTCCCGCGCTCGGTGTCACCGGTACGGACTGGCGCGTCGACGTGCCGTTCGTGGCCGCGGCGGTCGCGTGCGGTTTGCTGGCGGGCCGGCTGTTGCGGCTGCCGTCGGCGGCGATCCTCGGACCTCTGCTGGTGGCTGCGCTGCTCACGCTGGTGCCGATCTTCGACGGCGCGGCGGTGCCACCGGTCGTGGAGGCGCTCGGCTATCTGGTAATCGGGGTCCAGGTCGGGCTCAAGTTCACCGCGGCGAGCCTGCGGGCCATCGGCCGGATGCTGCCGACGGCGCTGCTGACGATCGTGGTGACGCTCGTCGCGTGCGCCGGGCTGGGCTGGGTGCTGACGGTCACGACCGACGCGTCGCCGTTGGACGCCTACCTGGCCACCACGCCCGGCGGCATCTACGCGGTGCTCGGTATCGCCGCGGCGACCGACGGCGACGTCGCGTTCGTCGCGGCGGCGCAGATGTTGCGCCTGCTCATCGTGCTGGCCAGCGCCCCGCTGATCGCGGCCTACCTACGCCGCGCAGCGTCCTGACGGGTCAGCGGAACACCCCGGGCAGGCTCAGCGCCGAGAGGGTGTCGTCGGCCAGCGGGTTGTCGTGCACCATGTACGTCCACGTCGACGTCGGTCGCGCCAGCTTCGACAGGTCGACTCCGGGTTCGTCCTCGATGGACGGTGCGGTCTCGAAGGTCTGCTGGGCGGCCTCGATGGCGTCGGCGGCCAGTGAGGCGAACGCGTCGACGGCCATCCGGTGGAACTCGTCGAGCGGGTTCTGCCTGCCCAGCGCGCGCAGATGGATGCTCTCCCGGATGTCGGCCAGGAAGGCCAGGTGATCGGCCCAGGCACGGTCGAGGTGGTAGAGCATGATGAGCCGGCAGATCTTCTCCAGCTTCGCCTCTCCTGTCTCGGAGTCCTTCGCCGTGAGCCTGGCCTTGACCTCCTCGTAGCGCTCCGGCACCAGCTCGGCGATCTCGTCGCGGGCGGTCGTGGTGCGCAGCAACGTGTTTCGGCGCTCGACCAGGATGGCGCGCTGCTGGGCGATGAGCTGGTTGTAGCGCCACGTGTTGGCGTGCACGTCGAGCAGCCGGCCTTCGGCGACCCGCTGGGCATGCTCGAGCAGGGTGGCCGCCTTGGGGCTGATCACCCGTCCGGTCTCGTCGCACTCCAGCGGCAGCTTGTTGTCCTCGAGGTGGGACATCACGAGGTCGTCCTCCCAGCTGGAGAAGAACACGGAGCTGCCGGGGTCGCCCTGCCGCCCGGCGCGCCCACGCAGCTGGTTGTCCAGCCGCTCGGTGTGGTGGCGGCCGGTGCCGATGACGTGCAGACCGCCGAGTTCGGCCACCCGGTCGTGGTCCTCCTCGTCGGAGCCGCCGAGCCGGATGTCGGTGCCGCGGCCGGCCATCTGGGTGGACACGGTGACCGCGCCGAGCTTGCCGGCCTCGGCGATGACGGCGGCTTCCTCGGCGTCGTTCTTGGCGTTCAGCACCACGGCCGGAACGCCCGCCTTGACCAGCCGCCGGTGGATCTCCTCGGACTCGGCGACGTCGCGGGTACCGACGAGCACCGGCTGACCGGTCTCGTGCACCTCGGCGATGTGCTCGATGACGGCATCGTTCTTGGCGGCGATGGTGACGTAGACCCGGTCGGTCTCGTCCTGCCGGATGTTCGGCTTGTTGGGCGGGATCGGCGACACCCCGAGCTTGTAGAACTGGCGCAGCTGCTCCCCGGCCGCCAGCGCGGTGCCGGTCATCCCGCACACCCGCGGGTACCGGTTGATCAGCGCCTGCACGGTGATGGTGTCGAGCACCTCACCGGTCTCGGTGGTCTCGATGCCCTCCTTGGCCTCGACCGCCGCCTGCAACCCGTCCGGCCAGCGCTGCAGGGTCGCGATGCGGCCGCGGGAGGAGTTGATCAGGTGCACCGCATCGTCGCGCACGATGTAGTGCACGTCGCGCTGCAGCAGCACGTGGGCGTGCAGGGCGACGTTCACCTCGGTGAGCGTGGTGGCGACGTGCTCCTCGGAGTACAGGTCGATTCCGCCGAGGGCCGCTTCGATCTTGCGCGCGCCGGCCTCGGTCAGGTGCACGTTGCGGCTGTCGTTGTCGGTGGCGAAGTCGGTGTTCTCGTCGAGTTCACCGACCAGACGGATCAGCTCCAGCCGGGGTGTCTCGCGATGGCTGGTGCCCGCCAGCACCAGCGGCACGAGTGCCTCGTCGACGAGCACGGAGTCGGCCTCGTCGATCAGCGCCACGTCCGGGTTAGGGGACACCAGGTCGTCGACGTCGGTGACGAGTTGGTCGCGCAGCACGTCGAAACCGATCTCGTTGACCGATGCGTAGGTGATGTCGCATCGATAGGCCGCGCGGCGTTCGGCGGCGGTGGAGTCGGCGGTGATCCAGCCGATGGTCAGGCCCATGGCCTCGATCAGCGGCCCCATCCATTCGGCGTCGCGACGGGCCAGGTAGTCGTTGATCGTGATGACGTGGACGTTGCGTCCGGCGAGCGCATACCCGGCCGCGGCGATGGCCCCGGAAAGGGTCTTGCCCTCGCCGGTGGCCATCTCGACGACGTCACCGGCCAGCATCCGCAGCGCACCCTGCAGCTGGACGTCGAACGGGGTGAGCCCGGTGGTCCGCTTCGCGGCCTCGCGGGCGATCGCCAGGAACTGCGGGACGTCAGTGGAGTCGGCGAGGTCGTCGAGCTCCAGCAGTCGCGCGGCCTTGCGCAGTTGCTCGTCGTCGAGGTCGGCGGCCTTGGCGTCGAACTCGGCCGCCTTGTGCACCTGGGCCATCGAGCGGGCCTGGTCCTTGTCGGTGCTGGCGCCGAGCAGCTTCCAGAATCTGCCGGACAGGCGGCCGGTCTTAGGGGAGTCCGTCTTGGAGGAGGTGCGTGCCACACGATCACGGTACTTGGCGCTCGGGCGCGGCGGCCCCGACGGCGGCGCCGCCCCCGACATTCGTGTGACGGGTCTCCCCGCTGCGCCTCAACCTGGGGTAGCTTCGCCGCAGGCCGGAACGCGTCCGGAGGGGAGGTCGCTCGGCGGTGGACACGGTTGACACCGGGACGTTCCAGCCGACTCTCGACTGGGGTCGCGAGTACCTGAACTCGCTGATCTGGGTGGCGACGACGTTCGCGCTGACGACGCTGTGCCTGCTGGTCGTCCTGGTCGGGCTCGCCCGGTTCACCGAGTGGGGACGCCAGTTCTGGCGCATCACCGGCGATTTCTTCACCGGCCGGCGCAGCGCGGCGGCCTGGTTGCTGGTCGCGGTCCTGCTGTTGTCGGTGATCGTCTCGGTCCGCATCAACGTGCTGCTGACCTACTACGTCAACGATCTGTTCACGTCGCTGCAGGTGGCCTTCCAGGGCGGCATGTCCAGCGGGGTCGCCGGATTCTGGGCGTCGATGCGGGTGTTCGCGGTGCTGGCCGTGTGTTTCGTCGTGCGCCTGCTCGCCGACATGTACCTCACGCAGCGGTTCATGATGCGGTGGCGGGTCTGGCTGAGCCGGCGCTTCATCGACGACTGGCTCGGCGATCTCGCCTACTACCGCGCACAGTTCGCTGGCAGGCCGATCGACAACCCGGACCAGCGGATCCAGCAGGACGTCGACGTGTTCACCGCCGGGGTCGGGGGCAACACGAACAACCCGATCTACAACTCCAGCAACACGCTGCTGTTCGGTGCCGTCGAGGCGGTGTTGTCGGTGCTGTCGTTCGGTCCCATCCTGTGGCGGCTGTCCGAACCCGTCACTCTCGGCGGGCTGACGCTGCCCCGGGCGTTGTTCTGGATCGTCATCGTCTACGTGCTGGTGGCCACGATCGTGGCGTTCGCGATCGGACGGCCGCTGATCCGGTTGAGCTACCTGAATGAGTTGCGCAACGCAGGATTTCGGTACGCCCTGGTCCGGGTGCGCGACGCCGGCGCGGCCATCGGGCTGTACCGGGGCGAGCCGGCGGAACGGTCGGTGCTCAAGAGCCGGCTGGATTCGGTGATGGACAACTACCGCGGCTGGCTGCACCGCATGATGCTGTACTTCGGCTGGAACGTGTCGGTGAGCCAGACGATCAACCCGCTCCCCTGGCTCGTGCAGGCGCAGGGCCTGTTCGCGCAGCGGATCACGTTCGGCGACGTCTGGCAGTCGTCGAACGCGTTCGGCGCCATCCACGACTCGCTGTCCTTCTTCCGCAACGCCTACGACCAGTTCGCGAGCTACCGCGCGGCGATCATCCGGCTCGACGGGCTGGCCGACCAGAACACCCGTGCGGGCGCCTTCACCGCGGTGGACACCACAGCGTCCGACGACGGTGAGCTGGCGGTGGAGGGCGTCGAGGTGCGCAGGCCCGACGGCACACCTCTGGTGCACACCCTCGACCTGCAGATCGACACCGGTGAGGCCCTTGTCATCACCGGCCCGTCGGGAATCGGCAAGACGGTGCTGATGCAGAGTCTGGCCGGGATGTGGCCGTACGCGTCGGGACGGGTGCGGTTACCGGAAGGCCGCGACGAGACGATGTTCGTTCCGCAGTTGCCGTACTTCCCGATCGGTGATCTGCGCACCGCGGTGAGCTATCCACAGCCGCCCGGCACCTACGACGACAGGGTCGTGCAGAAGGCGCTGCTCGACGTCGCGCTGTCCAAACTGGTGATCCGGCTCAACGACGTCCAGGACTGGGCGAAGGTCCTCTCGGTCGGCGAGCAGCAGCGCATCGCGTTCGCCCGGATCCTGGTCGCCCGCCCGAGGACGGTGTTCCTCGACGAGTCGACCTCGGCGATGGACGAGGGTCTCGAGGAGATGCTCTACCGACTGCTGCGCACCGAGCTACCGGACACCATCGTCGTCAGCGTCAGCCACCGCAGCTCCGTTTCGCCGTTCCACAACAGGCACCTCGAGCTCATCGGCGGCGGCGAATGGCGGCTGGAAAGACTCGCACCCCCGGGTTAGCCCCCTGTGACAGGCCGTCGGCGAACCGTCGGGGTACCTTGCCCGAATGGAAACGTTCACCCCGACACTTGATTGGGGCAACGAGCTGTGGACCTCGCTGTGGTGGATCGCCCAGGGCTGGGCATATGCCGCGGTGGCCACCATCGTCGTGCTGGCGCTGATCGTGCGGTTCACCACCTGGGGTCGCCAGTTCTGGCGCGTCACCCGTGGCTATTTCACCGGCCCCGAGAGCCTGATCGTCTGGCTGTGGCTGGCCGTCATCCTGCTGCTGGTGATCCTGAGCGTGCGGCTGTCGGTGCTGTTCAGCTTCCAGGGCAACGACATGATGACCAGCTTCCAGGTCATCGCGTCCGGCGTCGGTGCGGGCGATGACGCCGTCAAACAGTCGGGCGGGGACGGCTTTTGGATGTCGATGGGCGTTTTCGCGGTGCTGGCCGTCATCAACGTGGTCAGCATCATGGTCGATCTGCTGCTCACGCAGCGCTTCATGCTGCGGTGGCGGACCTGGCTCACCGATCGGCTGACCGGCGACTGGCTCGACGGCAAGGCCTACTACCGGTCCCGGTTCATCGACGACACCATCGACAACCCCGACCAGCGCATCCAGGCCGACATCGACATCTTCACCGCGGGTGTCGGCCCGCTGCCGAACATGCCGAACAACACCTCAGGGTCGACGCTGCTGTTCGGGGCGGTGTCCTCGATCGCGGCGATGATCTCGTTCACCACGATCCTGTGGAACCTGTCGGGTCCGGTGACACTGCCGTTCGTGGGGTTCGAATTGCCCAAGGCGATGTTCGTCATCGGCATCGTCTACATCCTGTTCGCGACGGTCGTCGCGTTCGTGATCGGACGTCCGATCATCACGCTGTCGTTCAACAACGAGAAGTTCAACGCCGCGTTCCGTTACGCGCTGGTCCGACTGCGTGATGCGGCCGAAGCCGTGGCGTTCTACCGCGGCGAGATCGCCGAGAGGACCGGGCTGCGGCGCCGGTTCGGGCCGATCGTCGAGAACTACAAGAAGTACGTGAACCGGATGGCCGGCTTCCTCGGCTGGAACCTGTCGATCAGCCAGGCACAGGAGCTCATCCCCTACATCGTGCAGTTCCCACGGTTCTTCAGCGGCGAGATCACGCTGGGACAGCTCTCGCAGACCGCGGGCGCGTTCCGCGAGATCCTCACCGGGCTGTCGTTCTTCCGCAACGCCTACGACCAGTTCGCCGGATACCGCGCCGCCATCATCCGTCTGCACGGACTGGTGGTCGCCAACGAGGAGGGTCGCGAACTGCCCACTCTGACAGTCGAACCCAGTTCCGGGAACACGGTCGAACTCGACGACGTCGAAGTGCGCAAGCCCGACGGCACCCAGCTGATCGACCCGATCGATCTTCGCCTCGAGGCGGGTGACACGCTGGCGGTCACCGGCGTCTCGGGTACGGGCAAGACGACGCTGCTGCGCAGTCTCGCGCAGCTGTGGCCGTACACGACGGGTACGCTGCGATGCCCGCAGGGAACCAACGAGACGATGTTCCTCTCGCAGCTGCCCTACGTCCCGCTCGGCGATCTGCGCGCGGTGCTGTCCTACCCCCGTCAGGTTGGGGACATCCCGGACAGCGAGCTGGTCGCGGTCCTGAACAAGGTCGCTCTTCCGCATCTGGTGAGCCGTCTCGACGAAGAGCAGGACTGGGCCAAGGTGCTGTCCCCGGGTGAGCAGCAGCGAGTGGCGTTCGCCCGCATCCTGCTGACCAGGCCCAAGGCGGCGTTTTTCGACGAAGCCACCTCCGCCCTCGACGTGGGCCTGGAGACGATGCTCTATCAGATGGTGCGCGACGAGCTCCCGGACACGATCCTGGTCAGCGTCGCGCACCGCGGCACCGTGATCAGACAGTGCGAAAAGGAGCTGGCTCTTCTCGGCGACGGCCGGTGGCGGCTCGGGCTCGCCGGAGCCGACGCCCCCTAGGCCCGCTCCGCTGCGGCCTCTCCCGCCCGCCGCGCTGCGGCCTCTCCCGCCCGCCGCCCGAAGAACGATCCCTCCCCCAACTGCGTACCGCTCGCATACCCCTTGCCGTCCTGGGCGATGTTGCACGCGCATGCGCCCGCCGCGTACAGGCCCGGGATCGCGCTGCCGTCCTCGCGCAGCACCTCGCCGTCGATGGACACGGTCAGCCCGCCCATGGTGAATCCCGAGTACATCGCGCGGCCCAGGGACAGGTCGAACACCGCCCACGGCCCCTTGTCCTGTGCGGCAAGGTATTCGGGCTGCTTGTGGAAATCGGGGTCGACACCGGCAGCAGCGTTGGCGTTGTAGCGCTCCAGCGTGGCGGCGAGGTTGCCGTCGGGGATACCGAGCGCCGATTCGATCTCCGCGATCGTCTCGAAGCCGTCGACGAACTTGATGAGCGGCATCTCCGGCATCTGCATGTGGTCCTCGTCCACGATCAGGTACGCCGTCTGCTCGGGCTGCTCGAGCACGAAAGCCGAAGTGCGCGAATGGTAGGAGTCCTCGGCGACGAACCGCTGCCCGTCCTTGTTGACGATGACGCCGGTGAGCAGGATCTCGGGCGGGTAGGCGGCCGCGGTGATGAACAGCTGGTCGAGATTGGCGGCGACGCCACCGGCCGAGACACCGAGCTTGATCCCGAGGCCGTCGTCGTTGGGGTTGCCGAGGATGTAGGGCGCGACCGTGCCGTGGTGCTTGGTCTTGCGTTCTGCGGCGAGAGCGGGGGTGTACTCGGCGACCATCTCGGCGTTCATCGCGAACCCGCCGGCGGCGATGACCACCGATTTGGCCTTGACCTCACCGGTTTCGGTGAAGTGCTTCCACCGCACACCCACCACGGCGCCGTCGTCGTCCACCACGAGGCCGGTCACTCCCGTCTCGTAGCGGATCTGCACACCCAGGTCGGCCGCCCGCTTGAGCAGCAGATCGATCACCATCGCCGCGCCGCCCAGCTCCCCCGGTACCGGCACCGAGTGGCCGCGGGGCGCCGGTTTCGCCTGCTCACAGAACGGCCACACCTTCTCGTTGCCGGTGTAGGACAGCCCCTCGGTTCCCGGCGGCACCACGACCTTGCCCGGGTAGTAACTGCGCTCGAACTGAAAGCCAAGCGCCTCAAGCCAATTGAAGTGCTCAACACTCCCTTCGCAGTACGCGCGGATCTTGTCGTGCTCGGGGTCGCGCGACTGCGACACCAGGTACTTGTACATCTCCTCGGCCGAGTCGTCGTGTCCGGTGGCCTGCTGCACGGCGGTACCGCCGCCGAGGTAGAAGTGCCCGCCGGCCATCGACGTCGTCCCGCCGACGGCGGCCGCCTTCTCGAGCACCAGCACCCGCGCGCCTGCGGCGGCGGCGCTGACGGCCGCGCACCCGCCCGCGATGCCGAAACCGACCACCACCACGTCGACCTCGTCGGACCAGGACGTGACGTCGCCGACGTTCACGGTCTCGGGGATGTGCTGCATGCTCACTTCTGCTCCTGTTTGATGTGGTCGAAAAATGCGCGGATTTCCGGTGGAATGTAGGCGAATTCGATGAACGGTACGCCCGCGTCCGCGGCGGAGGCGTAGGCGAACCGCATGCCGCCGGCCATCGTGCCCGCCATGACGATGTCGGCCTGCGCGACGGCGGCGTCGAACTCGTCCGCCGCCAGCGCCACGCACACGTGGTGCAGCCCGGGGCCGCAGCGGTCGAGGAACTCGCGGTAGATGCTGTCCCCGCTGACCGGGGCGATCAGCTCGAGCTGGGTGTCGCCGGCATAGCTCAGCGAGATGTCGGCGACGAAGTCGGCGGGTCCGCCGCGGTACGTGCACGTGTCCGGGCCGAAGTGCACGCCGGGCATGCGCACCCACCTTCTGGCGCCGAGCAACGACGTCAGCGCCGTCTCGGTGGCGTCGAGGTCACGGGTCACCCAGGCGATCTGGACAGGTGTCTGGTCAAGCATCGCATCGAGAATATCGCCAGCGGCCCGCACAAGCTAGAACGTGTTCTAATTCGCGCCCTGCCGGCAGAACAGGTCGATCACGAAATCCATCTGCGCATCGAAGACGACGGAGGCGTCCGCGAAGGTGTCGGCCCCGTACTGACCGAACACCTCGAGGCTGATCGCGCCGACCAGCGCGGCCCACAACACCAGGCACCTGGCCACCACGTCGTCGTCGGCCACGAACTCGAACTCGGCCCGCAATCGGTCGAAGTCCGACGACAGTGATTGCGGCACAGCGACTTTAGAAGTTCGAACAGCCCCGGCGGCGACACCCTCGGCGATCGCGGAGAAGAGCAGGCCGACGACCCGGGTGCCGGGTCCGACGGTCTGCTCCCGGGGGGCGTGATAGCCCGGAACCGGACTGCCGTACAGCAGTGCCCAGCGGGCCGGATGGTGAACGGCCCATGCACGCGTGGCGTGCGCCACGGCGCGCAGCCGGTCCTGCCAATCTCCGGCCGCGGCGTCGCGGGCGCGCTCGACGGAGTCGGCGAGCTCGCCGTAGGCGTCGACAAGCAGCAGGGTCAGGAGCTCGTCACGGCTGGCGACGTATCGGTAGACCGCCGAGGACACCATGCCGAGTTCGCGGGCGATGGCGCGCAGCGACAGGGCCGCGGCTCCGTGGGTCACAAGGTGGGCGCGGCCGATCTCGACGATCTGGCGCTCGATGCGATCCCGGGTGTCCTGTCGCTTGCCCACGCGGCCAGTGTCGCACAACCGAGATCACTGCTCTTGAATTTCAGCGCCATCCGTGACACGCTTGAACCAAGAGCACTGCTCTCGAAAATGTCCTCAGAACGGAGAAGCCCATGTCAACTCGTTACGACGCCCCCGGCACGGGGGCCCGGATCTTCAACGACGTCGTCCGCTGGTGCGCCGACCTCGGGGTCAGCATCCAGGGCAGCACCGCGATCAGGGTGCGCGGACGCACCACCGGCCGACTCCGCGGGGTCGTGGTCAACCTGCTGACCGTCGACGGCCGCCGCTACCTGGTCTCCCCACGCGGAAACACGCAGTGGGCCCGAAACGCCCGAGCCGCCGGGCAGGTCCAGGTCGGGCCGCGCTGGCGGTCGCGCCCGCACACCGTGGTCGAGATCGCCGACGACGCCAAGCCCGAACTGCTGCGGCGCTACCTCGACCGGTGGTACTGGCAGGTGAAGGGCCATGTCGGCGGCCTCACCCCGGAGTCGACCCCGGCCGAGATCCGTGAGGTCGCGCCGTCGATCCCGGTGTTCGAGCTCGGTTAGGGCTGGGGCGCGACGACCGCCGACGCGGCCGAGATGGTGTCGGCCTCGGCCATCTGGCTGGCGACCTGCCAGGAGATGGCCGCAGGAAGCGTGCCCCAGGTGCTGTTGAACAAGCCGACGAGCACCGTGCGGCCGTCCGGGGTCGGGGTGTAGACCGGTCCGCCGGAGTCACCCTTGCGGCTCACCACGCCGTTGGCCATCGTGAACCAACCGTTGTTCACCGACTCGATGGTGCCGCAGCTCTCGCCGGTCACGACGCCGAAGTGGCACACCGGCATCCCCCGCACGGGCAGCACCGCAGGATCGGTGACCAGCACCTTGCCCCCGGGCAGCACGTTGTTGACCGCGACGTGCGGGGCGAGGTGGATGACCTCCCAATCGATGATCTGGTGGTTGGTGTCGACCGTCATCCCGTCGGGGGTGTTGTCCCGGAACGTGCCCTGCGTACCGATCATCGTGCCGAACTTGTCGGAGACGGTGCCGGAGGCGCGGCAGTGGCCCGCGGTGTAGCCGATCCGGGTCTGCGGATCCACGTACCCGAGGGTGCACAGCACCGTGTCCTGGTGGATCTCCATCCCCGGGAAGACCAGCACGCCGGGCTGGGCCTGCGCGGGCACTGTCTGCAGCGCGAGCGCCAGCACGGGTGCGAGGACTGCGAACAGCAGGTGCAGCACTCGAGATGACGACCGACCAGACACAGCCCCTCCGACCTACCCGTGATGATGATGTAACCAGCTCATCGCGGTCGGATAAAGGGTCGTTACAAACGGCTCAGCTGCTCAGGAATCGAAGCCGAGGCCGGCGGCGTCGAGGGCCCGCAACAGCAGGTTGCGCCGGCCCGCGGAGTGGTCGGCGCGATCCAGGGACCATCTGGTGGCCTGGATTCCGATACTGGCCAGCGGCTCGGGCGGGAACGGCAACGGCTTGCTGCGCACCATCTCCAGCTCGGTGCGCGGTGACGGTGCGCCGTCCAGCAGGTCCAGGCACACGTCGGCGGCGAAGCGGGTGGCCGCCACGCCGAGTCCGGTGTAGCCGTTGACGTAGGCGACCCTGCCCTCGCGGGCCAGCCCCCAGTGCGCACAGAACCTGGTGTTGGTGTCGATGGCGCCCGCCCACCGGTGGGTGAACCGGACGTCGTCCAATTGCGGAAACGTGATGAAGAAATGCGCGGCCAGCCGGCGGTAGGTCTCATCGCGGTCCTCGTAGGCCGCGTTCACCCGCCTGCCGAAGTGGTAGACGGCGTCGTAGCCGCCCCAGACGATCCTGTTGTCCTTCGTCAGGCGATAGTAGTGAAATTGGTTGGCGCTGTCGCCGATTCCCTGTCTGGCCTGCCAGCCGATGCGGTGGAGCTGGGTTTCGGTGAGCGGTTCGGTGGCCAGCACGTAGTCGTACACCGGCACGGTGTAGAGCCGGTTGCGCCGCAGCAGGCTGGGAAACACGTTGGTGGCCAGCACCACCTGGCGGCAGCTGATCGCGGGTCCGTCGGTGTGCACCCGCAGCGCGGCGCCGCCCGAATCGATTCGTGTCGCGGTGGTGTGCTCGAACACCTCGACGCCGGCCTCGCGGCAGGCCCGCGCCAGTTCCAGCGCCAGCTTGGCGGGGTGGACGATCGCGCAGGTGTCGGCGCTGAACAGCCCGGCCCGGTAGGTGGGTGAGTCCACCTCCGCGCGGACCTGCGGCTGGTCGAGAAACAGTCCCTGCCCGTCGGCGGCGGCGTCGGCGAGCCATTCCACCTGGTGCGGTTCGGTGGCCACGGTGAGCATGCCGGTGCGTTCCCACTCGACGTCGAGTCCGAGTTCGGCGATCTCGGCCTGCATGCCGTCCAGGTTCTCCACGCCCATCGCTTCGAGCGTGTCGATCTCGTTGGGCCAGCGCGATTTTCCGTTCTCGTAGCCGTGGGTGAGGCTGGCGTCGACGAATCCGCCGTTGCGGCCGGAGGCGGCCCAGCCGATCCGGTCGGCCTCGATCAGGACGATGCGGCGGTCCGGGTGGCGACGGGCGGCGTGCAGCGCGCTCCACAGGCCGGTGTAGCCGCCGCCGATGACCAGCAGGTCGCAGGTGACGGGAGGGCCGGATGGGGTCGGGAACTGCGGGCGCGGGATGTCGAGCCACACCGACCCCGACGTGGTCCCGGCCAGCGAGCGGTCCACCAGCGCCGGGTCGACATCGGCATCGAAGACTGTCTGCACAGCGCGCACACTACGGCGTGGCATGCGCCGCCGCCCGCGCCCCCGGGGCCGTCGACGGTTCCCATCCCGGCGGACCGAAGATGTAGCCGAGCTTGGCGCGCAGCCCCCGCGCGGCACGGACGTCGCGCCCGATCGCGACGTACTCGTGGGTCTGCAGCTTCCAGATGTTGAACGTGTCCACCGGCTTGGTCAGCCCGTAGTGGGGCCGGAACACCTCGGGTTGGAACGTGCCGAAGAGACGGTCCCAGATGATCAGGATCCCGCCGTAGTTCTTGTCCAGGTACAGCTTGTCCATGCCGTGGTGGACCCTGTGGTGGGACGGCGTGTTGAAGATGAATTCGACGGGACGCCAGAGCTTTCCGATCCGCTCGGTGTGGATCCAGAACTGGTAGATCAGGCTGACCGAGAACGCGAAGAACACCATCCACGGCGGAACACCCAACAGCGGCAACGGGATCCACATCAGGATCTCACCGCTGTTGTTCCACTTCTGCCGCAGCGCGGTCGCGAAGTTGAAGTACCGGCTGGAGTGGTGCGCCTGATGGGTGGCCCAGACGATCCGGACCCGGTGCGCCATCCGGTGATAGACGTAGAACAGCAGGTCGACGCCGACGAGCGCGATCACCCACGTGTACCACTGGGTCGCCGACAGCTGCCACGGCGCCACATAGGCGTACAGCGCGGCATACCCCAACAGCGCGAGGAACTTCCACACGCTCATGGTGACGGTGGACACCAGCCCCATCGACACGCTCGCCCACGAATCGCGGGTGTGGTACGCGCCGACGGCCGGACTTCCCCCGTCCGGGGCGGTGTGCTCGAGCTTGCGCGCGGCGGTCCACTCGATGGTGAGCAGCAGCAGGAAGAACGGGATCGCGAACAGCACCGGTTCGCGCATCTGCGGCGGAAGGAAGTCCAGGAACTCCACGGTGAGCACCTCCGAGGTGAGTTTACGGTCCTACAGGAAGCTGAGGACGTCGTCGCCCCAGGCGCGCCGGACGTCGGCGTCGAGGTCGTCGACGACGGTGTCCTGCTTGTCGATCACCAGCGTCGCGCGGTCGTCAGCCCCGTAGGGCCGCCAGACCGGCTCGCCTGCAGGACCGGTGGGTGCGCCGTGCGCGGCGAAACTCACCCAACGCGCCCGCATGCGCTCGGAGACCGCGGCCCCGGACTTGCGACCGCCGAGCGCGAACGTCGGATCCCTGCGGCCGGCGACGAGATTGCCCCACACGAACGGGAGCTCGGTGGCGTGCGCGGCGTGCAGGCGCACCAGCCGCAGCAGCGGAGTGTGGAAATCGAAGCGGTACAGGTAGACCGGCGCCACCGCACGGTGTCCGTCGGCGAACCAGAGCGACGGCATCCGGAATCCGAGGTCACTGGTCAGCCCCAGCCCCTTGGTCTTGCCGCGGCCGCGGTAGGTGCCCTTCAGAATGTCCTCGCTGGGCAGCTGCAGACCAGGTTGTTCGGCCGCGATCTCGGCGAACATCGCCTTGATGGAGGCCGGCGCGATCGGCATCAGCGGCGACTTCATGTACCGGAACAGCGCGGCCTCGTTCTTGTTGGTGCCGATGATCAGCGGCACCGGATGCGTCCTGCCTTGCCTGGCGAGGTTCACCGGATAGTCCGGGAGCAGGTCGCCGTCGACGGTCGGGGCGAACGCCAGCGTCCCGGGGGTGCGCACCGGAACCTCGTCGAACACCGTCCGGGACGCCTCGACCAGCACGTCGATCGGCGCCTCGGAGAGCCGGTGCAGGTCGTCGGGGCGGGCTCCGAGCACGTCGAGGAACCGCTCGGCCACCCGCTGGGCCCGGCCCAGCTCGTAGGTGGAGGTCACCGGCGCGCTCTGCGCGATCGCGGCGCTGAACAATCCCGCCGCGGCCGGGCTTGCCAGCAGCGACGCCACGATGCCACCGCCGGCGGACTCACCGAACACGGTGACCCGGCCGGGGTCACCACCGAACGCCGCGATGTTGTCGCGCACCCACTCCAGGGCCGCCAGCACGTCGCGCAGGCCCAGGTTGGTGGCGAACCGCTCGGGGTCGGCGCCGAGGGTGGACAGTTCCAGGAAGCCCAGCGCGCCGAGCCGGTAGTTCACGGTCACCACCACCGCATCCCCACCGGACGCCAGCGTGCCGCCGTGGTAGAGCGGTTGACTGGCCGAGCCCAGGATGTAGGCGCCGCCGTGTATCCACACCATCACCGGTTTTGCGTCACCGGGCTGGGTGCCCGACGGGGCCCAGATGTTCAGCGTGAGAAAGTCCTCACCCTGCGGGGCGCCGAGGTCGATGGGAATCCTCGGATCCGTCGGCTGCGGGCACACCGGGCCCACCCGGCCGGCGTCGACGGGCTCCGACCAGGCCTGCGGCGGCTCGGGTGCGCGCCACCGCAGCTCACCGACCGGGGCCGCCGCGTAGCGAACGGCCTTCCATGACTTCACACTTCCGTCGTCCACACCGCGCACGGGCCCGTTCGTGGTCTCCACGACGGGTCGTCCGCCTGCCGAACTGCGGGTTGTGGCGTCCGCGGTCATGCCGAGCTCCTTAGATCGGTCTCCGGTACGTCACTGTACCAGCGCACGCGCGGCATCCCGGTGACAAACATTCTCGCTGCTCGCAAATATCTGCAGCACGCGGCAGGCTCCGTACGTTGCGCTCATGGCAACCGACATCACCGACCGCATCCCAGACACGCTGTTGCGAACACCCGCGGACGCACTCGCCGCCGCAGAAGAGGTGGCCGAGGCCATCGCTGCGGGTAGCGCCGAACGTGAACGCGCAGGAGCGGTGCTCACCCCGCAGCTGAGGCTGGTGGCCGAGTCCGGCCTGCTCGGCATCTCGGTGCCCACCGCACACGGCGGACCCGGACTGCCGGCTTCGACGGTGGTCGAGGTGCTGCGCCGGTTGGCCCGGGCCGACGGTGCGGTCGGACAGCTGCTGCTGTCGCACTTCGTCGTCGCGCAGGCCATCTCCGGGCTCGGGCACACCCAGCCGGCACCCCGCATCTACGCCGACCTGTTGGCGGGCGCCCAGTTGGGCAACGCGAGCGCCGAGCGTGGCACCGCGCACGCACTGGACCGGCGGACCACCGTGACCCGCCGAGACGGCCACTGGGTGCTCAACGGCACCAAGTACTACGCCACGGGCACGCTCGGCGCGACGTGGATCGCCGTCGCCGCACGCATCGAGGGTCGCGAAAACGGCGACACCGCAACCGCATTCGTCCGCCCGGACCAGGAAGGTGTCACGCTGGACCTGGAGTCCTGGTCGGCCTTCGGCCAGCGGGGCACGGCCAGCGGCGAGGTGCGCCTGAACAACGTGGTGGTCGACGACGACCTGCTGATCGACGAGGGCCCGCCGCCGGACCCGATCACCGCGGATCCGTCGGTGCTCGGCGCCTTCGACCAAGCCCTGCACGCCGCGATCGACATCGGCATCGCCCGGGCCGCCCTCGAAGACGGGGCCGTGTTCGTCCGCACCAGGTCGCGGCCGTGGAAGGAGGCCCTCGACGCCGGCATCGAGCGGGCCGACCAGGAACCGCACGTCGTGCGCCGCTTCGGTGAACTGACCGCGCGCCTGTACGCGCTGGAGGCGCTGCTGGCGCGCGGGACCGCGCTCATCGACGAGGCATACGCGGCCCCCGAGGTGACCCGGGATGCCGCCGCGCACGCCTCGCTGACGGTGGCGGCGGCCAAGGCGCTGGCCCAGCAGGACGCCGTCGAGATCGCCGGCGCGATCTTCGAGCTCACCGGCACGTCGGGCACCGACGGTGCGGTGAACCTGGACCGGCACTGGCGCAACGTCCGGGTGCACTCGCTGCACGATCCCGCACGCTGGAAGTACGTCCACCTCGGCAACCACACCCTGCACGGCACCCGCCCGCCGCGCCTCGGGCTGATCCTCTAGACGCGACGGAGACCGATCACCCCCGGCAGCGGGAGCCGAGAACCCCGGCGAGGACGACAAGCGCCGCCCCCGCGACCGGGACTGTGAGCAGGCCGGCCCGCAGGCTGGTCGCATCGGCGACGACACCCACGATCAGCGGTGCGCCCAGGAACCCGACACGCATCAGCCAGGTCAGGACGGTCAGTCCGGTGCCGGCGCGCAGCCCGGGCAGTTCGTCGGCGGCGCGCATCGCCGCGGGGATCACCGTGGCCACGCCGAGGCCCGCGGCGGCGAACCCGGCGATGGTGCCCGGCACCGACGGGAACGCCAACGCGGCGCCCATGCCTGCCGCGGTGATCAGTCCCCCGCTGCGCGCCACCGCGCGCTCGCCGAACCGATCCACCAGTCGATCTCCGGTCATCCGCCCGATGAACATGAATCCCACCAGCGCGATGTAGCCCATGACGGCCACCGCGCCGGGGGCTCCGAGGCTGTCGCGCAGATACAGCGTCGCCCAGGAGCTGCCTGCGTCCTCGACCGTCGCACCGGCGACCGCGATGCCGACCAACGCCAGCAAGGTGAGCAGCACCACCGCGCGGACGCCCGAGCCGTCCGTGTTGCGCGTCGACGGGTGGTCGTCGTGGTCGGGGCCGTGCAGAAGGGACGGGTATGCGGCCAGCACGACGCCGCAGAACAGCACCGCCGCGGCGGCCAGGTGGATCGGGCGGGGAATCTGCAAGGCGATCGCACCCGCTCCCATCAGGCCGCCGACGATCGCGCCGACCGCCCAGACCGCATGCAGGGAGTTGATGATCGACCGTCCGTAGTTGCGTTGCAGCCGAAGCCCGTTGACGTTCTGCGCGACGTCGGTGACGGCGTCACAGGCACCGGCGGCGAACAGCGCCACGGCGAACAGCAGCGGTGTGCCGGCCAACCCGGCGACCACGATCAACACCGCCAGCGCGACGGTCGTGGCGAGGGCGACCCGCGACGACTGGAAACGCCGGATCAGGGCCGCGGCGGTCGGGCCGGCCAGCAGCGCGCCTGCCGAGAACGAGGCGACGGCGGCCCCGTAGGCGGCGTTCGACATCGCCAGGTCCGCCTTGATCTCCGGGTACCTGGGCAGCAGGTTGGCGAACAGTGCGCCGTTGGTGAGGAACAGCGCGGCGACCGCGATCCGGGCCCGTCGGTTGCGCGCTTCGCCGCTGCCGAGCGGTTCTGGCGCCATGATGAGCGACCCTACCGAACGCCCGGGCCGTGCTCGGCGTTTGCAATGCCGCTTCACAGGGCAAGATTGGCGCCATGTCGGACGACACTGCAGTGCCCGCGGCTCTGGTCGAGCTCGCGCGACGGTATGGGGTGGCAAGCGAGTACACGGACTGGACGGGCAGGCCGGTGCCGGTGTCGGCGGCCACCCTGATCGCGGTGCTCGACGCGCTGGGTGTGGCCGCCGCCACCGAGAAGGACCGCGCCGAGGCCCTCTCCCGGCACGAGCGCGACCACTGGGCCCGCGAACTACCTCCCTCGATCGTCGGGCGCACCGGCACGGCGGAGCCGTTCTGGGTGCACGTCACCCACGGTGACCCGGCCAGGCTGTGGCTGCGACTGGAGGACGGCAGCGTCCGGACCGGACTTCGTCAGCTCGAAAACAACAGGCCGCCTTACGATCTCGATGGGCGACTGGTCGGCGAAGCCACCTTCGAGCTACCGCCGGACCTTCCGATCGGGTATCACCGGCTGCACCTGCAGGTGGGTTCGTCCGACGTCAGCACCATCGTCATCGTGTCGCCGTCCACGCTGGATCGCGGTACCAGGCTCCGGGCGGGCCGCGCCTGGGGCCTGGCCACCCAGCTCTACAGCGTGCGCTCCGGAAACTCCTGCGGGGTAGGCGATCTGACCGATCTGACCGATCTGGCGGTGTGGTCGGCCGCGCGGCATCACGCCGGTTTCGTGCTCGTGAACCCGTTGCACGCCGCAGCGCCTGTGGCCCCGATGGAGCCGTCGCCGTATCTGCCGACGTCGCGACGCTTCGTCAATCCGATGTACCTGCGGGTGGAGGCCGTGCCGGAATTCGCCTACGTCCGGCACCGCGGTCGAATCCGCAAGGCGCAGGCTCAGGTGCAGGCCCGCGCGAACAGGTCCGAGCGGATCGACCGGGACAGCGCCTGGAAGGCCAAACGAGCGGCACTGGAGACGCTGTATCTGGTCGGGCGCTCGGCGGGCCGGGAAATCGCCTATCAGGCGTTTCGGAAGCGCGAGGGGCACAGCCTCGACGACTTCGCCACCTGGTGCGCACTGGCCGAGCACCACGGGGCCGACTGGCGGCAGTGGCCCGAGGAACTGCAGCACCCGCGCAACGAGGCGGTGACCGCCTTCGTCGGGGATCACCATGCCGAGGTCGACTTCCACCGCTGGCTGCAGTGGCTCGTGGACGAGCAACTGTCGACCGCGCAGGATCGGGCCATCCAGGCCGGCATGGAGCTGGGCATCATGCACGATCTCGCGGTCGGCGTGGACCCCGACGGCGCCGACGCCTGGGCGCTGCAGGACGCGCTGGCGCTGGGTGTGACGGCAGGCGCCCCGCCGGACGAGTTCAACCAGCTGGGTCAGGACTGGTCGCAACCGCCGTGGCGACCTGACCGGCTTGCGGAGGCGGCGTACGAACCGTTTCGGGCGATGGTCGGCGCGATCCTCCGGCATGCCGGTGGGGTGCGGATCGACCACATCATCGGCCTGTTCCGGTTGTGGTGGATTCCGAAGGGAGCGCTGCCGACCGAGGGCACCTATGTGCGCTATGACCACGAGGCGATGATCGGGATCGTCGCGCTGGAGGCGCACCGGGTCGGCGCGGTCGTCGTCGGGGAGGATCTCGGCACGGTGGAGCCGTGGGTGCGCGATTATCTGCGCGACCGCGGGCTGTTCGGCACGTCGATCCTGTGGTTCGAGGGCGATCACGACGGCGACGGCGGGCCGCTGCCGGCGGAACGGTGGCGGCAGTCGTGTCTGTCGGCGGTCACGACGCATGACCTGCCGCCGACGGCCGGGTATCTGGCAGGCGAACATGTGCGGCTGCGTGACGAACTCGGACTGCTCACACGGCCGGCCGAAGAGGAGCTGGCCGCCGACGGCGCACATCAGCAGGCGTGGATGGCCGAGCTACGCCGGGTCGGGCTGCTCGGCGGAGAGACCCCCGACGTCGACGAGGTCGTGCTGGCATTGCACCGGTACCTCGGTCGCACGCCGTCGCGGCTGCTCGCGCTGTCGCTGGCCGACGCTGTGGGCGAGGTACGAACCCAGAACCAGCCGGGAACGACCAACGAGTACCCCAACTGGCGTGTGCCGCTCGCAGGGCCGGACGGCAGGCAGATTCTGCTGGAGGACATCTTCGAGGACGAGCGCGCTGCGACCCTGTGTGAAGCGATGCGTGCCGCGGTAGAACCGCGAGTCTGACCCAGCGGTCGAACCTCAGAAGGGTGGGAGGTCGTCGCCGTAGCTGGGTGCCGGCGGTCGGCCTTCACCCCGAATTCGTCCGGCTTCGGTTCTCGGTTGTCGGTCGAGGGCCTGTTGTCGTTCGAGGGCGCGCTGGATGGCGTTGTGTTCGCGTTCGGCTTTGATGCGGGCGGCTTGGTCGGCGGCGCGGGTACGTCGTCGTTTCGGCATCTTGGCCAGCCGGTCGGGATCCGGTGGCGGCTGGGCCATCGGCGGGAGTTCGGCGGTGGTGGTGTCCCAACCGGGAAAGAACAACCAACTACCGGGCACCGTGGTGCAGCGCTGCCCGGCCGGGGTCGTCCACAGCACCGTCCCGTCCGGGAACTGCTGTTCCTGCCAGCCCTCGGCGAACGTCTTGCCCAAGTGGTGGGTACGGCATTTGCAGTTCAGGTTCGACGGATGGGTGGGCCCGTACGGATAGGGCACCACATGGTCGAGGTCGCAGCGCTCGGCGGGCACATCACAGCCGGGGTAACGGCAGAACAGGTCCCGGGCACGCACGAACGCCGCCAGCTTGGCCGAGGGCCGGTAGTGCGGTTCCGGGTCGGGGCCGGGCAGCCACAGGATTTTGATCGCCGCGCCGGCCCGGATCGCTTCAGCCAACGCCACCAACGGCAAGACCTTCACCCCGGGCAGCAACGCCACCCCCGAATCCCGCACACACGCAAGGGGATTCGGCACCAACGGCCCGGCAGACGCGCCGTCACCGGCCGGCTGCGGCTCGGGTTCGACGGCCTCTCCCGCAGCCTCGGCCTCGACCTCGAGCCCGGGCTCAGGCTCCGGCTCAGCCTCGGGCTCGGTGGGCTCGGGTGATTCGTCCTCGCTGGCCGGCTGAGGCTCGGGTTCGACGGCCTCTCCCGCAGGCTCCGACTCCGGGGCGGGCTCTGTCCTGGGCGGGGTGTTCTCGGTGAGCTTGTCTTGTTGTTCGCGGTCCTGGGAGGCGATCAGCCGGCGGACGGCTTCGAGTGCGGCGGGGTCGGCGAGCACCGAGATCACCACATTCGACGAACCCGGCGCCGGTGGCGCAGAGGCGGTGCAGTCGGGGGAGCCGCAGCGGCAGGACAGCTGGTCCTGGCCGTGAATGATGGCCCCGACCGCGCACGAACGCCGGTCACCCATGTCGCGGGGGTCGTTGTCGCAGATCCCTTTGAGCAACGCCGCGATCCGTGCGGCCAGCACCGCGGCGTCACAGCCGAGTATCTTGCCCCACACCGTGACCAGCGCATCGGGGTCGTCGCTGGCCCCGATGTGGAAATCGCGGCCCTTGACCACCTCACGGGCCCGAATCACCGCATCGGGGTCATAACGCTCGATCACCGCGTCGAGGGCTGCGGTCAGCTTGTCATCGGACAGCGCTTCCCACCGCAGGGCCTTCTCCGCCATTTCGGCATCCACCAGCGCCAGCAGGTGCGGGTCCTGCACCAGCCGGGTGCGCCAGGTGACCTGCCCGATCAGCCGGGCACTGAGCCGGCCCTGCGCATGCAGGGCGGCGACCCTGGGCAGCCGATCCCGCAGGGCGACGGCGATGCGCATCTGGCCCGAGGCCCGCTTGTGCCCCATGTTCAGGGCGGCTCCGAGCTCGCAGGCCGTCGCGGCCCACGAGTCCCACACCCACCCATCACGCACATCGTCAAACGTCACGCACTCGTACACCAACGCCGCGATCGCGGCCGACTTACGCGCTCCCGCCTGGGCCTCCTCACGCGCACACTGCTCGATCACAGCGATCAACGCGGACTCGTCCAAACCCGCGAACACCGAACCGAACATACATACTGCTTATCTGCTTAAGTGGACCGAGATGTCAGAATTCTCCGTGGGTGTCGCTGGGCACGAATTCGGCGGCATTGTCGTTGAGCGGGAACAGCTCTGACGTGCGGCTTACCAGTTCGGCCAGCGGGTGAGGGTCGGTGTTGACGCTTTGCTGCAGCAGCCGGTAGAAGAGCATGCCGCGGGCGGATGATCTGCGTCGGTTGAACCGGAAAGTGAATTCGTCGAGGTAGTACTGCAGGTGCTCGCGTTCGACGCGGTAGTGATGAGTGCCGGCGTTCCAGCGCTTGAGCAATGAGGCCACCCGGTGTGGCCCCGGCAGGGTGACGTGGCCGGGCTCTGGTGAGCTGTAACCGGAGATGTACTCGTGTTTGAAGCCTTCGCTGGCCAGGGTGCGGAACATGCGGGCGCCGTCGGTGCGGATGACGGAGCCAGGTTCGACGGTCGTGCGGGCGAAGTCGACGAGCTGTTTCGAGCCTGGAGAGTCTGCCACGCCGAGTCGGACGCGGCCTAGCCGAAGCTTTCGATTCACTTGCGGCCCAAGGTTTTCCACCGCAATCATGACTGGCGCCTTGCTGGTGGGGGCCCCTAGCTTGCCGGTGGCGCGGCCGCCGAGGAAAGACTCGTCGACTTCAACGACGTCGCTGAGCAATTCTCGGTCAGGGCGCACCATGGCCCGGCGCAGTTTGTGCAGCCACGCCCAGGCGGTCTCGTAAGAGCCCAAGCCGAGCATGTCGTGCAGATTCTTGGCTGATGCACCGTTCTTCTGCGAGGTGACCAACCAGATGGCGGCGAACCACGTACTCAACGGGGTCCGGGTGCGATGAAAAATGGTGCCCGCCGTGACGGAGGTCTTGCGGCCGCAGCTCACGCATTTCCAGTGTCGGGTCGAGGTTTGCCACGCCCGATCGTGGTCGCACGATGGACATCGAAAGCCGTCTGGCCAGCGCAAACGGGCCAAATACGCTGCGCACGAGGCATCGTCGGGGAACCACTCCCGGAATTCCTGGTAGGTCCGTGGATAGTCCACACCACCCACGGGAGCGCCCTGGATACCCATGCTGACCAGCATAGGTCCACTTAAGTAGATAAGCAGTACATACATTCGATTATCGCAGTGCCCGCCGGCCCGCACGAACCCCAGAATCCCGACTTGTGGATGAATCCGGATCTGGGGATAACCACCCGGCAAGTGCCGTCCGTGTAACGCCGGCGGCCTCTGCAGCGGTTTCACATTCGTCACTGCTGCGATATGTTCGCACCGCATACCGAACCGAGGGAGTTGTAGTGAACAAGCTCGTTGTGCTCAGCGGCGGAATGATCGCCGCCGGAACAGTCGCGCTGATCGGTGCCGGTGTGGCGATCTCGCAGCCGTCAACTCAGACGAGCCCGTACAACGTCGTCGGTGAGCAGTACGGTCGCGCACTGGCCATTCTCAAGAGCCAGGGCGTCAAGGCCTACTTCGGCGGCTCGACCGGCAGCGTGCTGCCGCAGTCGGCGTGCCTGGTCGGTCAGCAGAAGGTGACCAGCGGCGGCCGCATGCTGCTGATGCTGGACTGCACCCAGGAGGCGGCCGACCAGATCAAGGCCATGGGCCCCACGGGTGGCCCGACCGTCGGCGCCAACGGCGTCACCACGGTCACCCCGACCCCGATGGTGCCGATCGCCGGTGCCCCCGGCGCCGGGATGGCGCCGCCCGCACCCGGCGTCGTGTCGAACATGCCCGCCGGTCAGGGCGCCCCCATCATCGCGAACACTTCGCCGCAGCCCTGACCTCCGGACGTTAGCCGGTACCTGCGTTCCCACTAATTCGTCGTAAACTCAGCTCGAAGTTCACCGACGAACAGGAGCCGCAGATGTTGCGACCGCGCCGTTTCGACGCCGAGATCGACCCGGGGCCCGTGCAGATCCAGGCGCGCAAGGTGCATTTCGACGTGGCCGACGTGCCGCTGCACTGGATCCCCGGCCACCCGGTCGCCTCGCACGTGGTCAGTGTGCTCAACATCGTGCTGCCCGCCGGGGAGCGGTGGTTCGTCCAGACCTTCAACGAGGCCTTGCCGCTCGTCAAGGACCCCAAGCTGGCCGATGACATCCGCGGCTTCATCGGCCAGGAGGCCACCCACGCCGACGTGCACGACCAGGTCCTGCACGAGTTCATGGTCAGCCACGGGGTGAACCCCGCTCCGATCCTCGCCCAGATCGAGCACATGTTCACCGGCGTTCTCGCCCCACCGGACGAGACGGTCGACGAGTCCCGGCGCTGGAGCCACCTGTGTGACCGGCTGTGGTTGATCGCCGCGATCGAGCACTACACCGCGGTGATGGGCGATTTCGCACTCAACTGCACCTGGGACGATCACGGAGCGGACCCCACGCTGGTCGACCTGTTCCGCTGGCACGGCAGCGAAGAGGTCGAACACCGAAGCGTCGCACACGATGTCGCGATGTACTTCCACGACAGCTACCTGGCCAGAATCCGTGCCATGTCCGTGGCGGCCACGATGCTCTTCGTCTTCTTCCAACGGACCGCCTGGTACCTGGTGAAGCACGACCCCGGCGTCGATGCCAACTGGTGGGCGTTCAACCGGATGCGCATGCGCGACTCCAAGCTCGGACTGCTCCCGAAGTATCGAAAGCTGTTCGGGTCCAGCACTCTCGGCTACTTCCGGCCCGGGTATGCGCCGGAGCAACTGGGCTCCACGGCGCAGGCCGTCGCCTACCTGGCGTCCTCGCCGGCGGCCCGCGCGGCGCACCTATGACGCGGCTGTTCAGCCAGTTCAGGCAGACGCCGCCGAGTCCGTCGGGGCGCCTGCGTCACGACGTGATGCTCGGTATTGCCGAGACCGCGATCGCCGGGATGTTCGCGGCCTCCGCGGCGGTACGGCGCGTCCGGATGCCTGCCGCCGGTCCGGACACCATCCCGCTGACCGTCACCGGGCGCCGGGTCGTCGCCCACGACCAGGATGTGGTCGAACTGACGCTGGCCGGCGACCGCCTGCCCCGGTGGTTCCCGGGCGCACACCTCGACGTGCACCTGCCCAGCGGACGCGTCCGGCAATACTCGCTGTGCGGCGACCCCGACTCCGCTGAATACCGGATCGCCGTACGGCGCATTCCCGACGGCGGTGGCGGCTCGGTCGAGGTGCACGACGCGCTCGAGATCGGTTCGACGGTGCACACCCACGGGCCGCGCAACGCCTTCCCGTTGACCGTGCCGGGATACGGCTCCCCCGCCCGCCGATTCCGTTTCATCGCAGGCGGAATCGGCATCACCCCGATCCTTCCGATGCTCGGCCTGGCCCGGCGCCTCGGCGTCGACTGGTCGATGGTCTACACCGGGCGCAGCGTCGACAGCCTGCCGTTCGTCGACGAGGTCACCGCGTTCGGCGCAGCCGTCGACATCCGCACCGACGACCGTCACGGGCTGCCCGCGGCGGCCGAACTGCTCGGCGACTGTGCCGACGGCACGGCCGTGTACGCGTGCGGCCCGGCCCCGATGCTCACCGCCGTGCGCGCCGCGCTCGTCGGACGTGACGACGTCGAACTGCACTTCGAACGTTTCGCCGCACCACCGGTCACCGACGGACGGCCCTTCCAGGCGACGGTCGCGTCCACCGGGCAGCAGGTCGACGTCGGCGCCGACGAGACATTGCTGGCCGCCCTGCGCAGGGCCGGGGTGGACGCGTCGTACTCATGCCAGCAGGGGTTCTGCGGAACCTGCCGGACCAGGGTTCTCGCGGGTTCGGTCGAGCACCGCGACACGCTGCTGACCGGTCCAGAGCGCGCCGCAGGACTGATGTTGACGTGCGTGTCCCGGGCCGGGGACGGCTCCGGCCTGACGCTGGATCTGTGACCCCGTGACGCTTGACGTGGCGGACCGGCTCGCAGTCAGCGACCTGGTGCACCTGTACGCGTCGGCCGTCGACGACCGCAGGTTCGACGATGTGCTCGAACTGTTCACCGAGACAGCGGAATTGCGCGTCCCGGAACCGCCGAGGTCCCTGGAGCCGACACGTCGCCACCTCGGACGCGACGGGGTGCGCAGCGCGTTGTCCGCTTTGGCCGCGGTGACGCGCACCGAGCATGCCATCGTCGGCGAGGTGTACGCCCGCGGCGACGTGGCCGGGTACGCGCTGGGCAGGATCACCTGCGTGGCCCACCACTGGACCGTCGCCGGCGATTCGGCGACCGACGTGGTGTGGCACCTGCGTTACGACGACGAGTACCTGCGGACCCCGAGAGGGTGGCGGTTCCACGGCCGCGCGCTGACGATCAACGCGATCGAGACACGTCCGGCCCGCCGCGTCCGAGTGCCTCCTCCAGCCGGTCGAGCAGCGGGAGCTGCCCCTTCAGCAGCTTCGCCCGGGCCTCCGCCAGGCCGAACCAGGCCGCCCGGTCGATCTCCGGAAACTCCTTGAATGTTCCTGAGCCCCTGGGCCATTCGAGGGTGAACGTATTGCTGACGGTGTCGCAGAGGTCGAGGTCACCGCACACGGCGAACGCGGTGACGACCTTGCCGCCCGGCTGACGCACCGCCGCGAGATCTATCCGCGGACCTGTGGGCGGCGGTTTGCCGAGCTCCTCGGTGAACTCCCGCTGGGCGACCGCCCAGGGGTCCTCCCCCTCGGTGTACTCGCCCTTGGGAATCGACCATGCGCCTTCGTCTTTGCGCGCCCAGAACGGTCCGCCAGGATGGCCGAGCAGCACCTCGAGCACGCCGTCGGACTCCCGGAACAACAGCAGGCCGGCACTGAGCTTGGGCACCGCTCGACGATATCCCGTGCGAGGATGGGCCGGTGCGAGCGTCAGGATGAAATGACGGGGTACTGCCGGTATGTCGCGTTGGGCGACAGTCAGACAGAGGGGCTCTGGGACGGCGACGACGAGACCGGCCTTGCCGGTTTCGCCGACCGTCTCGCAGAGATGCTCGACGGTATTCGGCCGGGCCTGCACTACGCGAACCTGGCGATCCGCGGCAAGCAGATTGGTCACGTCCTCCACGAGCAGCTGCCGCGTGCGCTGGAGATGCGTGCGGACCTCATCACCCTCTGCATCGGGATGAACGACATGACACGGCCGGGTCCGGGCTTCGAGCGTGCGCTCGAGCAGCTCGACGAGTTGCACGAGCGCCTGGCTGCGTCTGATGCCACGGTGGTGACCACCACGTTTCCCGACTTGGCCAGGATCCTTCCGATCGGCCGGGTGCTCGCCAAGCGGGTGGTGGCGATCAACGCCCGGATCCGCGTCGCCGCCGAGCGGCACGGGTTCCGGCTGGTCGACCTGTCGGTGGCCCCTTCGATGACCCAGCCCGACACGTGGAGTATCGACCGGGTGCACGGCTCCCCCAAGGGGCACATGCTGTTCGCGGCGGCAGCCGCCGAGGCGCTCGGATTGCCCGGCAGCAGTCACGCCTGGGCGCTGGCCGACCCGTCGGCGGCGCAGCCGTCGCTGCGGTCGCGGATGTACTCGCAGGTGCTGTGGACCCAGAACATGCTGATGCCCTGGCTGTGGACGCACCTGCGGGGCAAGTCGGTCGGTGAGGGCCGCGCCCCGCGGCGCCCGGCGCTCGCCGCGCTCACCGCCTGAGGTAGGCCCATCACCCCGGGGTCAGACGCCGGTCCAGGCCTCGTCCAGGCGCTCGGCCACGTCGATGATCTTGGCTTTCTGGGACGCCGGGCTGTCGATCTCACCGGCCACGTGCAACGCGATGAAGCGTTTGATCTCCGCGTCCACGCCGCCGATGATGCGCACCACCTCGGCACGCAGCGACTTCGACGTCACGTGGATCGCGATGTCGGCGGGCCGCGGCTTCTGGACGTCGAGGATCAGCAGCAGCGGTTCGGCCGCCTTGGCGGTGGCGCGCAGCGCGATCTCGCCGAACACGATGAACTTCGGCTTGTCGATCCGCAGGTCGACCACCATGTCGATCTCCAGCGGTATCCGGATGGCGAAGGTGATCAGCTCGCCGAGCTGCCGGCTCACCCGGGGCTGCTGGATGTTCACCTTCGCCGTCACCTTGGCCAGTCGGCCCGGGCCCTGCGCGATCGGGCCCATTTCGAAGGCCTCGCCGGCGATCTCCCCGATCGCGGCGCCGACACGCTCCTCGGTCACCGCGATCTCGAAGAACCGGCGGCCGAACGTCTCGTAGGTCAGGAATTCGGCGGGGACGGGCTCAGACGCAGAATCGGACATGGTGTTGCCTACGTTCTCACGTCTTGCGTGCCCGGCGCGACAACGTGGCCGAAACCATGGCCGTGCCGAGAGACCGCGTCAATGGATGTCGCCGAACAACCGGATCCGGGCGATCTTGGCGCCGGCGCGGCCGGTGCCTCCGATCTCGCCGATGAGCACGCTGCGGCGGCCGTCGTGCTCGACGCGGGCCGCGACCGAGCGGCCGGAGCTGACGAGCTTGCTCCAGGCGCCGCCGGCGAGCTGCTTGACGAGGTCCGAGGAGGTCATCGGTTCGCTGTCGCCGGCGGTGACGGGGGCGTCGGACACCAGGCGGCGGATTCCGACCTCGTCACCGCCGCAGGCATCGTCGAGGAAGCGTGCGAAGAGCGTTCCGCCGCCCGCACCCAGGCCGCGGAACCCGCCGAGAAAGCCGAGCGCACCCGACAGGCCCTGGTTGGCGACCATGCTTCTGCCCAAGGCGATGCCGGCGGGTACGGCGCCGAGCCCCCCACGGGCGAACTGGCCGATCATCGCGGGCAGCTCCCAGTAGGCCGAAAGCGCGGCGATCTTGAGCTCGTCACCGTCGGCGCGCAGGTCGTAGCGAATGTAGGTCGGGACGTGCATGGTCAGCGTGGGGGCCATCTGGATGTCGAGTTCGAGGTCGCGGATCACGGTGGTACCGACGACGATGTCGGTGTCCGGGCGGTAGGTGATGACGCGCGGGCCGATGAAGGTGTCGTAGAAGTGCCCGAGCGCCACGTGCCCCCGGTGCGGCGCGGAACCGACCGGATCCTCGACCCGCGCGTCGGCGGTGAACAGACCGATCCAGCCGCCGCGGTCGTGTGCTCCCGCGGCTGCCAGCGACTGCTGCGCCGCCGACAACACGTCGGCTCGTGTGAAGGGCATATGGATGCCTACCACCTGGGCCGCCGACAGTCGACTAGGCCTGCCGCGACGGGCACACTGGTGTTCATGAGCAGCAGCAACGGCCCGTTCGGGTTCGACCCCGAAGATTTCGAGCGCGTGGTCCGCGAAGCGGGCGAGGGATTGCGTGAGGCGCTGGGGCGGGCGGGCTGGTCGACGTTGTTCGACGAGTTCTCGCGCGGTGCGCGGCCCCGTACCCAGCCCGAGACCACCGGCGAGGCCGGCGACGGTGTCTGGGCCATCTACACGACCGACGCCACCGGCGGCGCCCACATCGAGCAGGTGTACCCGACCGAATTGGACGCGCTGCGGGCCAACAAGGACAACGTCGACCCGAAGCGGCGGGTGCGGTTCCTGCCGTACGGCATCGCCGTCAGCGTCCTGGATGCGGCCGCCGGAGGCGGCGAATCTGAGTCGGCCGCCGGAGGCGGCGAAACCAATCCGGCCGACGGCGACGACTCCGGCTCAGCCGACCAGCATCCGTAGGTGCTCCCAGCCGCGCACCGTGGAGGTCGGGGCCAGGCGCGCGGTGTCGTAGTCGATGTTCCATTCGGGCCATCGGTTGAGCAGTTCGTCGAGTGCGACCCGGCCCTCGAGCCGGGCCAGGTTGGCGCCCAGGCAGTAGTGCAGCCCCTTCCCGAACGTGAGGTGGCTGATGTTGTCGCGGTGGATGTCGAAGGTGTCGGGATTCCGGTAGCGGCGTTCGTCGCGGTTGGCCGCACCGAACAGCAGCAGTATCGCGCTGCCTGCCGGCACCGTCGTGCCGTCGTATTCGAAATCTCTGGCCAGATAGCGCGCGACGTGCGGACCGGTGGGTTCGAAGCGCAGGGTCTCGTCGACCGCCCGGCCGAGCAGTGAGCGATCCTCGACGATCTCGTGGCGCTGCTGCGGGTGTTCGGCGAGTACCTTGGCCAGCCATCCGATCAGTCGTCCGGTGGTCTCGTTGCCGGCGCCTGCGACCACCTGGGTGTAGTGCAGGACCTCCTTGCGGGTCAGCTTGCGGTGCACGCCCGCCTCGTCGGTGAACTCGACGTTGAGCAGCGCGGTCATCAGATCGTCGGACGGGTTGGCCGCACGCCATTCCACATAATCGGAGTAGATGCGACCGTCGGCGATCCGGTCGGGGTCGGCGACCTTCATCGGCGCGCCTGGCCTCGTCCGCAGGTTGGCATCGTTGGCGTCGCGCACCGAGACCTGCTCTGACTCCGGGATGCCGAGCAGCATGCCGATCACCCGCATGGGCATCATCGCCGCAAGTTCGGCGATGACGTCGAAGCCGTCGGAGCCGATCAACGGGTCGAGGCAGTTTACGCAGTACCGGCGGATCTGGTCTTCGATCTCTGCCATCCGTCGTGGGGTGAACACCCGCGACATCAGCCCCCGCAGCATCGTGTGCTCCGGCGGGTCCTCGAACATCATCACGCCCTTGGGCATGTCGAAGTCGGACTTGATCAGTTCGAGGATGTCGCTGCGACTGTTGGAGAACGTCGACCAATCCTGGAGCGCCTTCTCGACGTCGGCGTGGCGCGACAGCGCCCAGAAGTCGTAACGCCCGTTGTAGTACAGCGGTGCTTCGTCGCGCAGTCGCGCGTACGTGGGATAGGGATCGGCGACGATGCCCTGGTCGTAGGGGTCGTAATAGAGATCGTCCGCCACCGACACGCTCCTCACCGACTGTGCGACCGCTCAGCATCCTATGGCAATCAGGACCGAAAAGTGACGTGGTTCGCACACACGAGAAACGAGTTAGCAGCACCACATTGACTTGAGCTAATCTGTCGCTGGGTGAGAACTTATACGGGCTAAGTTACGATCTGCTAAACCAAAGATACGAAATCCAGGGGTCAAATGCGCGCCAAAAGTCGGGGCAGGCAGTCGTGATCGCCATCGCCAAGAAGGTGTGGCTGCCCTTGCTCATCGTCGTCGTCGTCGTCATCGCCGGCTTGACGGTCGCGCGGATCCGCACGTTCTTCGGCGCCGAGGGCATCATCGAGACGCCGCGCAACTTCGCCGATCTGCCCGAACCGTTCGACCCGAAGGTCGTGCGATACGAGATCACCGGGTCGGGGTCGTATGCCGACGTGAACTATCTCGACCTGGACGCCAAGCCGCAGCGTGTCGACGGCGCGGCCCTGCCGTGGTCTCTGACGCTGGAGACCACCGAGCCGTCGGCGGCGCCCAATATCGTCGCCCAGGGTGACGGCTCCACGATCACGTGCCGGATCTTCGTCGACGACGAGTTGAAGGACGAGAGGACGACCGACGGCTTGAACGCCCAGACCTTCTGCTTTGTGAAATCCGCATGAGCGCACCCGTTTCGGACGCCCGCACCGACGAATTCCCCGCCGCGCGCCAACCGCACCGCCCGTTCATCCCCCGGATGATCCGGCTGTTCGCCCTTCCCATCATCTTCGGCTGGATCGCGCTGATCGTCATCGTCAACGTCACCGTGCCGCAGCTCGAGAAGGTCGGCGAGATGCAGGCCGTGTCGATGAGCCCGCAAGACGCGCCGTCGATGATCTCGATGAAGAAGGTCGGCCAACTGTTCGAGGAGGGCGACTCCGACAGCTCGGTGATGATCGTCTTCGAGGGCGATCAGCCCCTCGGCGACGAGGCCCATGCCTGGTACGACGAGCTGGTCGACCGTCTGGAGGCCGACACCACGCACGTGCAGTCGGTACAGGACTTCTGGAGCGACCCACTCACCGCATCGGGTTCCCAGAGCAACGACGGATTGTCCGCCTACGTCCAGGTCAAGCTCGCCGGTAACCAGGGCGAGGCGCTGGCCAACGAGTCGGTCAAGGCGGTCCAGCAGATCGTCAACAGCCTGGAGCCACCCCCGGGCGTCCGGGCGTTCGTGACCGGCCCGGCCGCGCTGGCCGCCGACCAGCACATCGCCGGCGACCGCAGCATGCGGCTCATCGAGGCGGCCACCTTCACGGTGATCATCATCATGCTGCTGCTGGTCTACCGGTCCATCGTGACCGTGTTGATCACCCTGGTCATGGTGGTGCTGTCGCTGACCACGGCCCGAGGTGTCGTGGCATTCCTCGGCTATCACGAGATCATCGGCCTGTCGACGTTCGCCACCAACCTGTTGGTGACCTTGGCCATCGCCGCGGCCACGGACTACGCAATCTTCCTGATCGGCCGATATCAGGAGGCCCGAACGCTCGGCGAGGACAAGGAGTCCGCCTACTACACGATGTTCCACGGCACCGCGCACGTGGTGCTGGGCTCGGGCCTGACCATCGCCGGCGCGACGTTCTGCCTGAGCTTCACCCGACTGCCGTACTTCCAGACCATGGGTATCCCGCTGGCGATCGGCATGTTCGTGGTCGTGATGGCCGGCGTTGTGCTGATGGTCGCGATCATCAGCGTCGCCACCCGGTTCGGAAAACTGCTCGAGCCCAAGCGCGCGATGCGCATCCGCGGCTGGCGCAAGATCGGTGCCGCGATCGTCCGCTGGCCGGGTCCGATCCTGGTTGCGGCGATGTCGATCACGCTCGTCGGTCTGCTCGCGCTGCCCGGCTACAAGACCAACTACAACGACCGCGACTACCTGCCGGCGGATCTGCCTGCGAACCAGGGTTACGCGGTCGCGGATCGCCATTTCGACCAGGCCCGGATGAACCCGGAGCTGTTGATGATCGAAAGCGATCACGACCTGCGGAACTCGGCGGACTTCCTCGTCATCGACAAGATCGCCAAGGCCATCTTCAAGGTCGAGGGAATCGCGCGCGTGCAGGCGATCACCCGGCCCGACGGCAAGCCGATCAAGCACACGTCGATCCCGTTCCAGATGAGCATGCAGGGCACCACGCAGCGGCTCAACGAGAAGTACATGCAGGACCGGATGGCCGACATGCTGGTCCAGGCGGACGAGATGGCGAACACCATCGCGACCATGGAGAAGATGTCGAATCTCACCGAGCAGATGGCCGAGATCACGCACTCCATGGTCTCGAAGATGGAGAACATGCTCACCGACATCGAGGACCTGCGCGACAGCATCGCCAACTTCGATGACTTCTTCCGCCCCATCCGCAACTACTTCTACTGGGAACCGCACTGCTACAACATCCCGGTGTGCTGGGCGCTCCGGTCGGTGTTCGACACCCTCGACGGCATCAACGTGATGACCGACGACTTCCGCGAAATCCTGCCGGACATGAAACGGCTCGATAGCCTGATGCCGCAGATGGTCGCGCTCATGCCCGAGATGATCGAGACCATGAAAACCATGCGGACCATGATGCTGACGATGTATCAGTCCCAGAAGGGTCAGCAGGATCAGATGGCGGCGATGTCGGAGGACGCCGACGCCATGGGTGAGGCATTCGACGACTCGATGAACGACGACTCGTTCTACCTGCCGCCGGAGATTTTCGAGAACAAGGATTTCCAGCGCGGCCTGGAGCAGTTCCTGTCCCCCGACGGTCATGCGGTGCGGTTCATCATCTCCCACGAAGGTGACCCGCTGAGCCCCGAAGGCGTGGCCAAGATCGACAAGATCAAGACCGCGGCGAAGGAGGCCGTCAAGGGCACCCCGCTGGAAGGTTCGAGGATCTACCTCGGCGGCACCGCAGCGACCTTCAAGGACATGCAGGACGGCAACAACTACGACCTGTTGATCGCCGGTATCTCGGCGTTGGGCCTGATCTTCATCATCATGTTGATCCTGACCCGGGCCATCGTCGCGGCGGCGGTGATCGTGGGGACCGTGGTGCTGTCGCTGGCCGCCTCGTTCGGCCTGTCGGTGCTGTTCTGGCAACACATCCTCGGCCAGCCGCTGCACTGGATGGTGCTCGCCATGGCGGTGATCATTCTGTTGGCGGTGGGCGCGGACTACAACCTCTTGCTGGTCTCGCGGCTCAAGGAGGAGATACACGCGGGCATCGGCACCGGCATCATCCGCGCGATGGGCGGCAGCGGGTCGGTGGTGACGGCCGCGGGGTTGGTCTTCGCATTGACGATGATGTCGATGGCGGTCAGTGAGCTGACCGTGATCGGTCAGGTCGGCACCACGATCGGCCTCGGCCTGTTGTTCGACACGTTGGTGATCCGCGCGTTCATGACCCCGTCGATCGCGGCGCTGTTGGGTCCGTGGTTCTGGTGGCCGCAACGGGTGCGTACTCGCCCCGTGCCGGCGCCGTGGCCGAGACCCGGTGGGCTGCAATCAGATCCATCAGAAGGAGTGAAGGCATGAGGAGCATTCTGATCGGTGTCGCAGCCGCGGCGGCCGCACTGGTGACGGCGGCACCCGCTGCCGCCGACCCCGACACGGCGTTCACCAACGAGCTGAACACGTACGGCATCTACGGCCAGAAGGACTACAACGCCTGGATCGGCAAGATCACGTGCAAGCGGATCACCACCGGCGTCGACGCGAACGCCTTCGAGGCGGCGGATTTCGTGCACAACCAGCTGGAGAAGGGCGCTACGACCGAACAGGCGTGGAAGTTCCTCGCCGCGGGGTTGCGGACGTACTGCCCCGACAAGCTGCCGATCCTCGACCAGGCGCGGCAGTAGCGCGCGGTATCCGCGCGCCATCCTCAGCAGCAACAGAAATCCGCCTTCTCCAGCGTGGTTCTTCGAACTTTCGCTGCAGAAGGCGGATTCGTGTGACGGCAGTTATCGGGCGACGGGCCAGTTCCACACGGACATGTCGCCGCGGGGATAGTTCATGCAGACATCGGTGGCGTGCGCCACGACACCCTTGTTGTTGAAGAACAGCTTCGCCCAGTTGCCCCAACGGGTCGCGACCTGCTCGTAGTAGATATTGGTCGCGGTGTTCTCCGAGTACTGGCGGCGTCCCACCGGATCGAGCGAGAAGAACCAGTGGATGCGGTCGAACGCGGCCTGCTGGACGTCGAGTGGCCGGTTGCTCCTGTCCAGCATGTAGCGCTCGTAGTACACCGGGCTGGTGTCCCGTGCCGCGGCCATGTACTGCTCGACATCGCACGTGGTGTGGATGATCCGACGCGGGATCGGATAGTCCTCGGTGGAATCGGCGAGCGCCGGGCCTGCAGTGCCCAGACAGACCGCCGCGGCTCCGAGGAACCCAAGGCCCACCCGCGCGACGCGACTCATCAGTGCAGTCATCGTTACTCCGTTTTCATCTGTTTCGTCGTCGACCCGCGGCTCTTTCCCGCAGAAATTGTATAGGCCGGCAGGGCCCGCAGGGCCTCGCTCGTCGGATCAGCCGCCGCCCGTGACCGGGTTCGACGTCAGCGAGATGAAGCTGCCGTTGATCCACACGCCCCAGCGTCCGCCCCAGCCCGAGTACCACACGACCGGATGTCCGGCCCAGGTCTCTGCAGGCTTCGGCGGCGCCCAGGCCGGCGGGACCTCGCCCTGGACGGGCGCGGGCGGCGGGGCGGGTTGTGCGCCCGCCGGCGCGCCCGAACCCAGCATCCCGGCGGCCAAACCACACGCAACCACAGCCGCAGACAGCGTGGTCCTGATCAAGGTCATCGCATCACTCCCGCATCGGTACGGACAGATATTTAGCATATATAACCAGCGGGCGCGGCGCTCAACCGCGTCCCCGTTTCAACACTCCGATTGACCGTGCCCATGACATTCTGAGAGCCGTCTGTAACGCAGAGCGAGGAGATCCGATGTCGGCACCGACGGCCCCGGCGACGACCACCGAGACACACGGACCGCGTCGGGCGTGGGCGGCGGTGTCGGTCCTCGCGGTCGTCGGCACGCTGAACTACGCGGACCGGTTTTTGCCCGCCGTCCTCGCCGAACCGATCCGTGAGGAGCTTGCACTGACCGACACCGCGCTCGGTGTCATCAACGGGTTCGGCTTCCTCGTGGTCTACGCGCTCGTCGGCATCCCGATCGCCCGCATCTCCGACCGCGGCGCCTACGGCCTGGTGATCTCCGGGTGCCTGTCGCTGTGGGGTGTGATGACGATGCTCGGCGGGGCGGTGCAGTCCGGCTTCCAGTTGGCGTTGACCCGGGTCGGTGTCGCGATCGGCGAGGCCGGGTCCACACCGGCCGCGCACGCCTACGTGGCGCGCAACTTCGCCCCCGAGCGCCGCGCCGCGCCGCTCGCGGTCATCACGCTGGCCATCCCGCTGGCCAGCGCGGCCAGCCTGATCGGCGGCGGGCTGCTCGCCCAGGCGCTCGGCTGGCGCACCGCGTTCCTGGTGATGGGTGCCCTCAGCGTGGTGTTCGTCCCCGTCGTGCTGGCCGTCGTCGGGCGCAGACAGCGCCCGGTGATCGAATCCATTGCAGCCGAGCAGGTTTCGGCGAACTGGTGGGACATCCTGCGCAAGCCCAGCTATCTGGCGATCGTCGCGGGCGCGGCGTCGATCTCGGTGGCGGGCTACGCGTTGACGACGTTCGCCCCCGCCTTCCTGATGCGTGCTCGCGGCATGTCGCTCGGCGAGGTCGGTCTGCAGTACGGCATCGCCAGCGGCGTCACCGGCATCCTCGGTCTGATCGTCGTCGGCAAGGTCGCCGACCGCCTGTCGGCGGCAGATCCCCGCTGGCTGCTGTGGTTGGTGGCCGCGATGACCGCCACGCTGATCCCGTTCTCCACTCTCGGGTTCCTGGTGGACAGCAGCACGCTGGCGGTGTGCTTCATCGCGTTGAGCTATGTCGTCGGAACCGCCTACATGGCGCCGTCGATCGCAGCGATCCAGCGGTTGG
Source organism: Mycolicibacterium austroafricanum (assembly GCF_000612725.1). Lineage (GTDB taxonomy): Bacteria > Actinomycetota > Actinomycetes > Mycobacteriales > Mycobacteriaceae > Mycobacterium > Mycobacterium austroafricanum. Next base: position 166,591 of record NZ_HG964454.1, on the reverse strand, counting down.
TGCCCGCCGAGCAGCGGGCGACGGCGTCGGCGATCTTCCTGTTCTTCAGCGCGATCCTCGGCTCGGTGGGGCCGTTGGTGACGGGTCTGATCAGCGACACACTGAAGGCCGATCTCGGGACCATGTCGCTGGGGCGTGCGCTGCTGTGTGTGGTGCCGCTGATGCACCTGGTCGCCATCGGGTGCTATCTGCTGGCCAGCCGGCGCTATGTGCGCGAAATCGTCGACTAGTCGCTAGAGGCCGAACTGGTCCTCGACGACGCCCAGCCACACCTGCGCGGCGTCGATGGCGACCTTCTCGCTGATGAACGCGTGCTGGGTGCCGGTGTAGGCGTCGCGGAACGCCCGCTCCAGCCGGCTGCCCTCGCGGATGGAGCTCGTACCCGCAACCAGATGGGCCCACTCGGCGCAGGCCCGCGCGGTGTCGGTGGCGAACACCGCGGCCACCCTCATGTCGGCGCGCAGCGTCGGGGTCAGGTCGTCGCCGCCGGCCACGGCCGCCTCTGCGGTGCCGAATGCGTCGAGCACCAGCAGCCGCGCCGCCCGCCAGGCGGCGACGTGGTGCGCCAAACCCTTCTGGAAGGTCGGACGGCTGGCCAGCGCCGCCATGTCGCTCATCCGGAACTTCGTCGCCGCCAGCTCCGAGACGTCGTCGAGCATGCTCTTGGCCACCCCGAGTGCCCACGCCGCGTGGCCTGCGGCGGTCACCGGCATCATGCCCATCCGCGTGGCCGGTGAGCTCCCCCGCCGCGGTTCGCGGGTGAACAGCGCGAAGGTGCGGTCATGCGGGACGAACACATCGTCGATCGAGTAGTCGTAGGACCCGGTTCCCTTCAACCCCTGGACATGCCAGCCGTCCTTGAAGGAGACCTCGGCGCGCGGAACCACGGCCACCTGCATGTCGGGCACGCCGTCGCCGGCCCAGCGGATCTCGCCGTCGACCATCGGCAGGAACCCGGCCGCCACGTACTCGGCATGCCCGGTGCCCGAACCGAAGCTCCACGACCCGGTGAGCCGGTACCCGCCGTCGACGGCGTGTCCCTGCCCGTTGGGGAAGAACTGGCCGCCCATCGTGACGCGGTTGTGGTTGGCGGTGAAGACCTCGGCGAAGCCGCCGTCGGGAAGATAGGTGGCGGCGGCGAACGACGACGGCAGGTTGGCGATCCCCACCCAGCCGAAAGATCCATCCTGCCAAGCCATTTCGATCCACGTCTCGATCATCTCGGCGAACGAGGGTTCGACTCCTCCTGCGGGTGCGGGGTTGAACGCCGACATCAGTCCGGTCGACCACATCGCCTCGACGATGGCCGGTGTCATCGTGCGGATCTGTTCGGATTCGGCGGCCTGCGCGCGCACCAGGTCCCGCATCCCGCGGGCACGTTCCACCACCGCCGTCACGGCGTCGACGTTAGCGGGTCAGGGCAGCGCAGTGAACAGATTCGCCGGATCTGTCATCTCGGGAAGCGCCGGCACCGCCGTGACGACGGTCGCCGGCCCGGGCCATTCCCCGGACAGGTGCGCCTGCGCGGCCGGCAGCGGTTCGGGAACCGGCTCCTCGGCAGGCACAGCGAGGGGTACTGCGACGGGGGCCACCACCGCGGGCTGTGGCGCCCATGCCTCGGTGTCGTCGCCCTCCGTCGGCTCGACGACTTTACGGACCGGATGGGCGGCACCGTCGGAGGGCGCGCGCACGGCGACCCAGCCGGGGCCCGAGGGGGCAGGCTGATCGCCCACGACGGCGGTCTCCTGAACCGGGGACACCGAACCCGAGGTCAACAGTAGGCCGCCGACGGCAGCTGCAGCGGCGGCGCCGAGGACCGCGACCGCGATCCGCGTGACGCCGCGCCGGGCGCGAACCCGCCGCCGAGCCGGGACGGCGACCGGGTCGGCGGGCGTGATGTCGGCGAGCGCGGCGCCGTAGGCCAATGCGAGGCCGGGCGTGGCGTCGGGATCGACCTCGACGGACCCCGCGCAGTCCAGCGGGACGGTCGCCACCTCGGCGAAGCCCGTGCGGTCCAGCCGGGTCCGCAACTCCATCGCGTCTTCCGCGACGTCGTCGGTCCAGGTCAGCCGGACTCGCTCGATGTGGTGGCCGCCGGCAGCCGCGATCACCTGGGCACCGCGGGCGGCGGCACCGGCGATCTCGGTGTCGGCCCGGGACTGGAGCACGTCGTGGTCGATCATGCTGCCGTCGGTGTCATCGACCAACACCCAGACGACGGCCCGAGTGGTCAGTGACAGCCCCAGCACCACGCCCACGTGGATCCCTTCCGTCGTCTCACCGGTGTGTGCCCTCTATCGGGCACCACCGCAGTGCTGTTACAAACCAGCCGGCTGGACAGAGCCCATCGCGCCCCATAGGCTTCCCCTAAAGGTCTATCGGCAGACCTTTAGATCGGCACCTGTCCTCGGCAGACCGGCAGGAGCCTAACGCCGATACGCGGGTTCCGCGCGGCGTGCGCGATGCGACATCGTCGTCGCGCCGGTCCGAAGTGCGCTGAAAAATGCTCCAATACCTTTGCGTATCAACGCATTTCGAACTCCGGATGCAACGTTGTTGCAACCCCGCGGTCAGTAGTGTGCCAGGTCACACCGTTGAAGGGAGCTCGATTTCATGAGCGGCGAGGCTCACAGCACACACACAACGCGCGGCGTGGAAGCGCATCGGGAGTCCGATGCCTACCTGCAGAAGCGTCAGCTCAAGAAGGGCAGCGCGGGCTGGATCCTGCTGGCGGGACTGGGAATCAGCTACGTGGTGTCCGGGGACTACTCCGGATGGAACTTCGGTCTGGGTCAGGGCGGCTTCGGCGGCCTCGCCATCGCGGCCGTCGTGATCGCCGCGATGTATCTGGCGATGGTGCTCGGCATGGCCGAGATGTCGTCGGCGCTGCCCGCAGCCGGGGGCGGCTACACGTTCGCGCGCCGCGCGCTCGGGCCGTGGGGCGGTTTCGCCACCGGCACCGCCATCTTGATCGAGTACTCGATCGCGCCGGCGGCCATCGCGACGTTCATCGGCGCCTATGTCGAATCGCTCGGCCTTTTCGGGATCACCGACGGCTGGTGGGTCTACCTCGCCGCCTACGCCATCTTCATCGGCATCCACCTGTCCGGTGTCGGTGAGGCGCTCAAGGTCATGTTCGTCATCACCGCGATCGCTCTGGTCGGCCTCGTCGTGTTCGCCGTGGCGGCGATCCCCCATTTCGACTCCACCAACCTGACCGATATCGCCGTCACCGACGCCGCAGGCGCGTCGGCCCTGCTGCCGTTCGGGCTGCTGGGTATCTGGGCGGCCATCCCGTTCGCGATCTGGTTCTTCCTGGCGATCGAGGGCGTGCCGTTGGCCGCCGAGGAGACCGCCGAACCGGAGCGCAACGTGCCCAAGGGCATCATCGCCGGGATGGCGGTGCTGCTCGTCACGTGCGTGACGGTGCTGGTGCTCACCACCGGCGCGGGCGGTGCGGCCGCGATGTCCGAGTCGGGTAACCCCCTGGTGGAGGCGCTGGGCGACAGCGGCTGGGCCAAGGTCGTCAACTACATCGGCCTCGCCGGTCTGATCGCGAGCTTCTTCTCGATCATCTACGCCTACTCGCGGCAGCTGTTCGCGCTGTCGCGGGCCGGCTATCTGCCGACCGTGCTGTCGGTGACCAACTCGCGCAAGGCGCCGACGCTGGCGCTGATCGTGCCCGGCGTCATCGGGTTCCTGCTGTCGTTGATCGGTCAGGGGGCGCTGCTGTTGAACATGGCCGTGTTCGGCGCCGCGCTGAGCTACGTGCTGATGATGGTCAGCCACATCGTGCTGCGCAGGCGCGAGCCCGATATGCCCCGCCCGTACCGCACCCCCGGCGGCGTGGTCACGACCGGCTTCGCGCTCGTGATCGCGGTGCTGGCGGTCATCGCGACCTTCCTCGTCGACAGTGTCGCCGCGCTGTGCTGCCTGGTGGTGTTCGCCGCGTTCATGGCGTACTTCGGCATCTACAGCCGGCACCATCTGGTAGCCAACTCACCTGACGAGGAGTTCGCCGCGCTCGCCGCCGCCGAGGGCGAACTCAAGTGAGCTACCGTCAGCAGGTCTCCGGCCACACCTATCAGTTCGACGGGCTCGTCGACCTGATGGCCAAGGCGTCCCCGCCGCGCTCCGGTGACGAGCTCGCGGGTTGCGCGGCCCAATCGGATGCCGAAAGAGCCGCTGCCGCATGGATTCTGGCCGACCTTCCGCTGTCGCTGTTCCTCGACGAGATGGTGGTGCCGTACGAGACGGACGACGTGACCCGGTTGATCGTCGACACCCACGACCGGGACGCGTTCTCCTCGATCTCGCATCTGACGGTCGGAGGGTTCCGGGACTGGCTGCTCGACACCGCTTCCGGACCGCGCAGCGCCGAGCGAATCGCGGCGGTCGCTTCGGGGCTGACGCCCGAGATGGTCGCGGCGGTGTCGAAGATCATGCGCAACCAGGATCTCATCTCGGTCGCGGCGGCCACCACCGTCAGCGCCGGGTTCCGGACGTCGATCGGGGTGCCCGGAACCCTGGCGACGCGCCTGCAGCCCAACCATCCGACCGATGATCCCCGGGGCATCGCGGCGGCCACCCTGGACGGGTTGCTGATGGGTTGCGGGGACGCGGTGATCGGCATCAACCCGGCCACCGACTCCCCCAGGGCCACCAGTGATCTGCTGCATCTGCTCGACGAGATCCGGCAGCGCTTCGACATCCCCATGCAGTCGTGCGTGCTCACCCACGTCACCACCACGATGGAGCTGATCGAGCGCGGCGCACCGGTCGACCTGGTGTTCCAGTCGATCGCCGGAACCCAGGGCGCGAACGCGAGTTTCGGGGTGACGCTGCCGATGCTGCGGGAGGCCAACGAGGCCGGCCGGGCGCTCGGCCGCGGCACCGTCGGCGACAACGTGATGTACCTGGAGACCGGGCAGGGCTCGGCGCTGTCGGCCGGTGCGCACCTAGGCACCGGCGGTCGGCCCGTGGATCAGCAGACGCTGGAGACCAGGGCCTACGCGGTGGCCCGTGCTCTGGACCCGCTGCTGGTGAACACCGTCGTCGGCTTCATCGGTCCCGAGTACCTCTACGACGGCAAACAGATTGTCAGGGCGGGGCTGGAGGACCACTTCTGCGGCAAGCTGCTCGGCCTGCCGATGGGCGTCGACGTCTGCTACACCAATCACGCCGAAGCCGACCAGGACGACATGGACACGCTGCTTACCCTGCTCGGCGTCGCCGGGGCCGCGTTTGTGATCACCGTGCCCGGCGCCGACGACGTGATGCTGGGCTACCAGAGCCTGTCGTTCCACGACGCGCTCTATGTCCGCAAGGCGCTGAACCTGCGGCCCGCACCGGAGTTCGAGGCCTGGCTGGCGCGGCTGGGCATGGCCGACGGTGACGGCCGGGTGCTGCCGGTGGATCCGGCCGGCTCTCCCCTGCTCGCGCTGGCGGCCGGCGAATGAGCGCCGCCGACGAGCTGCCCGTCGAGGACGTCTGGGCGCCTCTGCGCCGCACCACGCAGGCCAGGATCGGGCTCGGACGTGCGGGCAATGCCCTTCCCTCCCAACGTGTTCTGGAGTTCAAGGCCGCACATGCGGCCGCCCGCGACGCGGTGCACGTGCCGCTGGACGCCGAGGCGCTGGCCATCGAGGTCGAGACGCTGGGCCTGGGCGCACCGGCGCAGGTGTGCAGTCGCGCCGCCGACCGCGGCGAGTACCTGCGTCGTCCCGACCTGGGACGCGCACCCGCGGATCTGAGCGCGCTGCCGAATTCGGGCGCCGACGTCGGCATCGTGCTGGCCGACGGGCTCTCACCGCGTGCGCTGGCCGAACACGGCGCCGGCCTGCTCGCCGCGCTCATCGACGAGTTCGGCGGACGCTACCGGCTGGCGCCGCCGGTGATCGCCACGCAGGCCAGGGTGGCGCTCGGCGATCACATCGGCGCGGCGCTCGGGGTGTCGACGCTGCTCATGGTCATCGGGGAACGCCCCGGACTGTCCGTGGCCGACAGCCTCGGTATCTATCTGACGCATCTGCCGCGGCCGGGCCGCACCGACGCCGACCGAAACTGCATCTCCAACATCCATCCGCCCGACGGACTCGACTACCGGCGCGCGGCGCGCATCGCGGCCACCCTGGTGGCCGGCGCCCGGCAGCTGGGGCGCTCCGGCGTCGCCCTCAAGGACACCTCCCCCGCCGAGTTGCCGGGCTGATCACGCGGCGGTGTTGGCCAGCGCGTCGATCCGCTCCAGTGCCTCCCCGGCCAGCGACACCACGTCGTAGCCGGGCACAGGTCCGCAGGTGGTGATCTCGATCGCGGCGTTGTGGGCGGCGACGAACAGGTTGTCGCAGTTCCAGTCGACCGCGCGCAGCGACCAGAGCACGCTGCCGTCGGGGCCTTCGGCCGCCGCGGGCTGCACGTCGAACTCGTAGGTGCGATCCCGCATCGTGGTGACACTCAGCGTGGTGCCGAGGCATTCGTCGACGGTCCGCCGCGCCATGTCCAGTGCGGCCGCCGGGTCGAACTCGGCCCGGTAGACCGCGACCATCTCCTCGATGTAGAACTCGCCTTCCTCGCCGGTCCAGTGGCCGCCGTCGGAGGCGAGCGGGCGGTGGGCGTCGAGCAACGGCGGGTCGACCTCCCGCGCCAGGCCGGCACAGCGTTCCGGCTCGGCGACCGCGAACAGGTTCCCCTCGTCACCGACCACCTTCGGGCTGAGCAGGTCCACGACCTGCAGTGTGGTGATCGGTGCGGCCAGCGACTCCGGCCTGGCCTGCGGGCTGTCGACGTGACGGGTGCAGCCGGCGAGCAGCAGCGCGACGACACCGGCCACGGCCACCGCCGTGGCCGGCCACCGTCGCGCTGCCCGACTCATCGACCGAAACCAGCGTCCCGCAGCGCCTGGGCCATCGACCCGCCACCGCTGCCGGCTTCCCGGCGACCGGAGTTGTTGGCGCGCTGCGGATTTCGTTTCGGATTGGCGGGCCGGTCACCTCGCCGGCCGCCGCCGCGCTCGGGCTTCACGTCGTCCTTGAGGCGCAGGCTCAACCCGATGCGCTGCCGGTCGACGTCGACGTCGACCACCTTCACCCGCACCACCTGCCCGGACCGCACCACCTCGTGGGGATCGGAGATGTAGCGGTCGGCCATCGCCGAGACGTGCACCAGACCGTCCTGGTGCACCCCCACGTCGACGAACGCGCCGAAGGCCGCCACATTGGTCACCACACCCTCGAGGATCATCCCGACCTTGAGGTCGGCCACCTTTTCCACGCCCGCGGCGAACGTCGCGGTGGTGAAGGCCGGGCGCGGGTCACGGCCGGGCTTTTCGAGCTCACCGAGGATGTCGGTGACGGTCGGGATACCGAACCGGTCGTCGGCGAAGTCTGCGGGACGCAGCGCGCGCAGCGTGCGCTCGTTACCGATGATCTCGGCCAGCGTGACGTTGGCGCGGTCGAGGATGCGCCGCACCACCGGGTAGGACTCGGGATGCACGCCGGAGGCGTCGAGCGGATCTTCGCCGTCACGGATCCGCAGGAACCCGGCGCACTGTTCGAAAGCCTTGGGGCCCAACCGCGGAACGTCGAGCAGCGCGCGACGGTTCTGGAAGCGGCCGGTCTTGTCGCGGTGGGCGACGATCGCCTCGGCCAGCGACTCGGTGATCCCGGAGACCCGCGCCAGCAGCGGGACCGACGCCGTGTTGAGGTCCACGCCGACCGCGTTCACCGCATCCTCGACCACCGCTCCCAGGCTCCTGGCCAGGGTGCCCGGGGTGACGTCGTGCTGGTACTGCCCCACACCGATGGACTTCGGCTCGATCTTGACGAGCTCGGCGAGCGGGTCCTGCAGGCGGCGGGCGATGGACACCGCGCCGCGCAGCGTGACGTCGAGGTCGGGCAGTTCGTGGGCGGCGTAGGCGGACGCCGAGTACACCGAAGCGCCGGCCTCGCTGACGATCGCCTTGGCCGGCGCGTTCGCCCCGGCCGTGCGGATGTCCGCGATGAGTTCGGTTGCCAGCGCGTCTGTTTCACGCGACGCGGTGCCGTTGCCGATCGCGATCAGCTCGACGCCGTGCCGCGCGACGAGCGCAGCCAGCGTCGCCTTGGCCGCATCCCACTGCTTCTGCGGCTGGTGCGGGTAGATCGCGCAGGTGTCGAGCACCTTGCCGGTGCCGTCGACGACGGCAACCTTGACGCCGGTCCGGAAGCCGGGATCCAGGCCCATCGTGGTCCGGTTGCCCGCCGGTGCCGCCAGCAGCAGGTCCTTGAGGTTCTTGGCGAACACGGTCACGGCGTCCTGCTCGGCGCGCAGGCGCAGCCGCACCCGCGCATCCACCGACGCCGACACCGAGAGCCGGGTGCGCCACGCGAAGCCGACGGTGGACGCCAGCCATCGGGTGGCCGGTGCGGCCGCGGTCAGGTCGATCCCCAGCGCGGAGGCGATCATCGCCAGGTAGGAGTCCTCCTCACCCCCGTCCAGGGTCAGCGCCAGCGCCTGTTCCTTCTCGCCGCGCAACACCGCGAGCACCCGGTGCGACGGCATCTCCGTCAGCGGTTCCGCGTAGTCGAAGTAGTCGCGGAACTTCTGCGACTTCTCCGCGCTCGCGGCGGCCTCGGAGGCCGGCCGGGTGCGCAGCGTTCCTGACTCCCAGAACCGTTCCCGCAACCCGCCGACGAGCTCGGCGTCCTCGGCGGCGCGTTCGACGATGATGTGCCGTGCGCCCTCGAGTGCCGCCGTGACGTCGGCCACCTCCTCGCCGACGAACTCCGCTGCCGTCTGCTCGGGCACCAGTGTCGGATCGGCCAGCAATCGGTCTGCCAGCGGCTCCAGCCCGGCTTCCCTGGCGATCTGCGCCTTGGTCCGCCGCTTGGGTTTGAAGGGCAGGTAGATGTCCTCGACGCGGGCCTTGGTGTCGGCGGCCATCAGCGCGGCGGTCAGATCGTCGGTGAGCTTGCCCTGTTCCTTGATCGAGGCAAGCACCGCACTGCGGCGCTCGTCGAGCTCGCGAAGGTACGCCAGCCGTTCCTCCAGAACCCGAAGTTGGCCGTCGTCAAGGCTGCCGGTGGCCTCCTTGCGGTAGCGGGCGATGAAAGGCACCGTGGCACCTTCGTCGAGCAGGCGCACAGCCGCAGCCACCTGCGTCTCTGCCACCTCCAGTTCCTCAGCGAGACGGACGTTTACAGACTTGATCACGCGCGGAACCCTACTCGATTCTCGAGTGGCCGCCCACAGGGTAGCCGCCCTCGGATGGATACCGAGGTCTCCGACTTTCTCATCGACCGCCCCGCGGTGGTGGGATATCGAGGACACTTCGGCGGCCCGGAGCCATCGGGAAGCGGACGCGCGTTTGGCCTGTTCCTGGCGGGGTACAGCGCAAGGGCTCCCCGTACCACCATCCTCCGGAGGCACCACATGCCCGCTCCGCGTAAACGAGACCAGTCCGCACCAACCAGGGTCAGCCCCACCGGTGCGTCGAAAAGCACTGACGAGCAACCTGATCCGCGGGCCCAGTCGGGCCGGTTCCTCACCACCGCGCAGGGCGTCCGGATCCCCGACACCGACCACTCGCTGAAGGCGGGCAGCCGCGGGCCCACGCTGATGGAGGATTTCCACCTGCGGGAGAAGATCACCCACTTCGACCACGAACGCATCCCCGAGCGGGTGGTGCACGCCAGAGGCGCTGCGGCCCACGGTGTCTTCGAGGCCTACGGCAACGCCGCCTCGATCACCAAAGCGGCGTTCCTGGCGTCCAAGGGAAAGCGGACCGACGTCTTCTGCCGCTTCTCCACGGTGCTGGGTTCCCGCGGGTCGGCCGACACCGTGCGCGACACCCGGGGCTTCGCGGTGAAGTTCTACACCGAGGAAGGCACCTTCGACCTCGTCGGCAACAACATCCCGGTCTTCTTCATCCAGGACGGAATCAAGTTCCCCGACGTGATCCACGCGGGCAAGCCGCATCCCGACCGGGAGATCCCGCAGGCACAGTCCGCGCACGACACGTTCTGGGACTTCGTGTCCCTGCACACCGAGGCCACCCACCACGTGTTGTGGAACATGAGCGACCGCGGCATTCCCCGGTCCTACCGCACCATGGAGGGCTTCGGGGTGCACACCTTCCGGCTCGTCAACGCCAAAGGTGAAACCAGCCTGGTGAAGTTCCACTGGAAGCCGGTCGCGGGCGTGCACTCGCTGGTGTGGGAGGAGGCGCAGCTGGCCGCCGGCTTCGATCCGGATTTCCACCGCCGCGACATGGCCGACGGCATCGAGGCGGGCGCCCCGCTGGAGTACGAGCTCGGCGTGCAGGTGATGCCCGACGACGGCACCGAGACCTACGCGGGCATCGACCTGCTCGACCCGACCAAGATCGTCCCCGAGGAACTGGTGCCGGTGCAGCTGATCGGCAAGCTGACGCTCAACCGGAACCCCACCAACTACTTCGCCGAGACCGAGCAGGTGGCCTTTCACACCGGCAACCTGGTGCCCGGTATCGAGGTCACCAACGACCCGCTCATGCAGGCCAGGTTGTTCTCGTATCTCGACACTCAGCTGACCCGGCTCGGTGGGCCCAACTTCACCCAGCTGCCGATCAACCGCCCCCGCTGCCCGGTCAACGACATGCTGCGGGATGGCATGCATCAGACGGCGATCCACACCGGGCAGGCGCCGTACCGGCCCAACAGCATCGACGGGGGCGAACCCCTGGTTGCCGACGCCGACGAGGGCGGGTATGTGCAGTCCGCCCGGCCGGTCGAGGGCCGGGTCGCGCGGGTCGCGCCGACATCGTTCGACGATCACTTCACCCAGGCGGCGATGTTCTACCGGTCGCTGACACCGATCGAGCAGGCCCACATCGTCGAGGCGTTCACGTTCGAGCTCGGCAAGTGCTACGAGCAGGCCGTCAAGGAACGTCAGCTGGAGGTTCTGGCCGATGTCGACGCCGAACTCTGTGAGCAGGTCGCGCAGGGCCTGGGCCTGCCTGCGCCCAAAGGCAAGCCGCCCGCCGAGGTCACGCTGTCACCGGCGTTGTCACAGGTCGTCACCACGCCCGGCCCCGTGAAGGGCCGCAAGGTGGCGATCATCGCCGACGACGATTCCGACCTCGCCGGCGTGGCCAAGCTGGTCAAGGCGTTGGATAAGGCCGGCGTCATCCCGGCGATCGTCGCGCCGGCGGGCGGCATCCTGAAGTCCGGCCGACGCACCCTGACCGTGGACCGCACCTTCGACACCGCGCGCTCGATCGAGTTCGACGCCGTCGTGGTGGCCGGGGGTGCGCTGGAACGGCTCGACATCAAGATGGTGGTTCTGCTGCACGAGATGCTGCGGCACTGCAAGCCGCTGGGCGCGTGGGGCGATGCGCGCAACGCGCTGCAGAGGGTCGACATCGACCTGCAGGATCCCGGCGTGGTGACCGACGACGACGCTTCGTCGTCGTTCGGCGCGGAACTGCTGGCCGCGCTCGGCCTGCACCGGGTGTGGGACCGAGCCGACGCGGTGATGTCGTCGGCGGTGGCGCCGGTGCGTCCGGCGGCGCCGACCACGAAAAGGACTCGCCGCCGGTGAGCTGACGTCGCCGACCGGCCGGATGTGCCGTCAGTCGCACCCTTTTGCACCGACCGTGACGGGGTACCCATGGTGTCATGACGATCGTGGGCGCCGCCGAATTCGTCCCGCAGACCCGGGAGCTTTCGACGCTCGCCGCCGCCGCGCAGTCGTGCCGCGGCTGCGACCTCTTCGAGAACGCCAGCCGGGCCGTGTTCGGAAGCGGCCCGGTCGGCGCCCGCATGATGTTGGTAGGGGAACAGCCAGGCGATCGGGAGGACGTCGCCGGTGAACCGTTCGTCGGCCCGGCCGGCAGGTTGCTCGACAAGGCTCTGAACGAGGCAGGTCTGCCCCGCGCCCCCGTCTATCTCACCAACGCGGTGAAGCACTTCAAGTTCGTTCCCGCAGAACGCGGTACGCGCCGCATCCACAAGACACCGAGCCGCACCGAGGTGGTGGCCTGCCGGCCGTGGCTGATCGCAGAGATGCAGGCGGTAGAGCCTGCTGTTGTCGTCCTGTTGGGCGCCACGGCCGCGAAATCCCTGCTTGGCAATGCGTTTCGGCTGACCGCACATCGCGGCGAGGTGCTGAGCCTGCCTGCGGAGACCAAACCAGTGGGCGGCCGGGACGCCAAAGTCGTGGTGACCGTCCACCCGTCGTCGGTGCTGAGAGGACCTTCGCAGGCACGTGAGGAGTCCTTTCGCTCGCTGGTTTCCGACCTCAGGTTCGCCGGTGAGCTTCTCGACGCCTGACAACGCATTGACAGAGGACATCTCATGCGGCCGTGCCGCTTCAGCCCGTTGACCGACGCGAAGGGGCCCGTTCGCTTCGGTGTATGTCGATGATTCACACGACACCGCTGACGCGCAGAAACAAGCCGAGCTGCCGAACTCGACCGCTGTGGCGCCGACTGCCGAGGTGCTCTCCGAGCTGGGGTCCGACCGGTCCTCGATCGTCGCGGCGATCCTGCGCTACGCGCCTCGCAGGGCTGCCCCACGCTGGTCAGTCCAGCGGCTCCCTCAGCAGCACCGCGCCGTTGACCGAACCGTCGCCGGCGCGGAAGGCCGAGCACAGTACGCGCACGCGGGTCGATCGACCGCGCCGGTTCACGGCGTCCACCGTGGTTTCTTCGCTGAGGTCGGCGTCGACGAAAACCCGGCCGATCAGTGGTTTGACTTCATCGGTGGGTAGGCCGATATCCAAGGCGGACAACGGTTTACCGATGACCTCGCCCGAACGGAGCCCCCACAGTTCCTCGCAGCCACGATTCCACACCACCACCCGCATCTGCTGGTCGACGACAATGAGACAAAGCCGGATGGAGTCGACGAGCGAATCGAGGAAACCGGTCGCTTCGTCGAGTTCGATGCTGCGCTCGCGCATCGCGTCGTTGATCGTATGGAGTTCGTCGTTGGTCGACTGCAACTCCTCGTTCATGGTCTCGAGCTCTTCGTTGGTCGACTGGAGTTCCTCGTTGGTCGTCTCGAGCTCCTCCACGGTGGACTGGAGTTCCTCGTTGGTCGTCTCGAGTTCCTCATTCGTCGACTGCAGTTCTTCGTAGGCGGTCTCCAGTTGCTGGTTGGTCTGGACGACCTTGTCCAGCAGTACGCGCGTCGAGGTCACGTCGAAGAAGACCACCGAGATGCCGAGGAGTCCGTTCTCGGTGTCCACCAGCGGGTTCACATGGATCTCGAACCACACCGGGTCGGCGCCGGGCCGCGACCACTGGACGTCCTGGATGCGCGCGGACCGGCGCTCGACCTTGGCCTGTTCGAGGTAGGCGCGCAGTTCGACCGGCCGGTAGGACACGTCCAGGTCACGCAGCAGTCGGCCGATGTCGCGGGCCGAGAGCCCGAACGTGGTCTCGGCCTGCTTGTTGATCATCGCGACGGTGTCATCGCCGGTGACGACGATCTGCGCCACGGGGCTGGCCCGGAATGCGAGATCCCGGACCGTCGCCAGCCCCGACGCGTCGGCCGGAGGGTCGAGCGGCACGGCGCCGGGATGCCGTCCACCTGCGCCCCCCGCGGTGAGCACCTTGTGGAAGATCCGGTACTTCAGATTCAGCGGAGTGAACCGGTCGGCGTGGCTCAGCAGCATCTCGGCGTGCCCGAGGAAGAGCACCCCTCGGGGCGCGAGCGCGAAGTGCAGACGGCCCAGCACGGTGCGCTGCGTATCGGCGTTCAGGTACATCAGGGTGTTGCGGCACACCAGCAGATCCACCCGTGAGATCGGCGCGTCCTTGACCAGGTCGTTGCGACCGAAGATGACTGCCCGCCGCAGGTCTTTGCGGAAGACGTATCGGCCGCCGACCGACTCGAAGTAACGGCTGAGAAGCTCGGCGGGCACCGGCTCAACGGCCTTGGCGTCATAAGAGGCGGCACGGGCCTCGTTGAGGGCCTCTTCGTCGACATCGGTGGCGTAGATCTTGACCCGCGCCCGGAAGTCGTCGACGCCCATCGCCTCGGCGAAGATCATCGCCAGCGTGTATGCCTCCTCTCCGGATGCGCAGCCGGCGCTCCACACCCGGATCGCCTCGTTCGGGCGGCGCTCGGCCAGCAGTGTCGGCACAACCTCGTCCCGGACGTAATCCCAGGCCGGCGGGTCGCGGAAGAAGCTCGTGACGTTGATGAGGATCGTGTTGAACAGCGCCGAGAACTCGTCGGGACTGGCCTGCAGGGTGTCGAGGTACTCCTCGAACGTGCTGAAGCCGGCCTGGTCCATCCGGTGGCGGACCCGCCGCATCAACGAGGCGCGTTTGTAGCCGGTGAAATCGAAGCCCCGCGCATCGCGGATGTACCGCAGCACAGCCTCGAAGGACTCGTTCGCCTCGTTGTCGGCTCGTGCGTTCAAACCGCGATCCATTCGCCTCGGTGGTCAGACGCCCTCGAACTTACTCGGACGGCGAGTTTGATATGGCGCCCACGGGGTAAGGCCCCCGGTACCGCACAGATCCGGGGAGAGCCATGCGCATCGAATTCCATCAGGCACTAGATCGACTGACAGTCGACCTGGCCGAGATGTGCGGTCGCGCCGCGGCTCTCATGCAGGCCGCGTCGGCCGCACTGCTCGAAGCCGACATCCGGCGTGCGGACACGGTCGCGTTCGACCTGAAGCGACTGACCCGGCTGGGCAACGCAGTCCACGACCGCGCGTACTGCCTGCTCGCACTGCAGGCACCGGTCGCCCGCGATCTTCGCGTCGTCGTGTCGGCCCTCTACATCGCCGCCGACGCCGACCGGATGGGCGGGCTGGCATCGAACGTGGCCCGCGCGGCGCGCCGCCGCGATCCGGACCGCGTCGTCCCGCACGACGTCCACGATCTGTTCGCCGGCATGGCCGCCACGGCGATCGAACTGGCCGGGCTGGCGCAGTCGACGGTGCGCACCGGCGACCCGGCGCTGGCCTGGCGGGTCTGCGACGGCGACGAGCAGATGAACGAGCTGCACCGGCAGTTGTTCTCGCGGCTGATGGGTCCGCGGTGGCGGCACGGCCCGACGGTGGCAGCCGATCTGGTACTGGTCGGCCGGTTCTACGAGCGGTTCGCCGACCATGCCGTGGAGATCGCCCGTCGGGTCCACTTCCAGGCCACCGGCACGCAGCTGCGCGGCAGCGGTGACGGGCCCGGCATCGCGGCTCAGAACCCGTCGGCACACCCGGCGCTCAGATAGGCCCGGATGATCAACACGCGAAGGCGGATTCTCGGGTTGTCGCCGACGCGTACACCACTTCGGCATCGGTGGCGATGCGGTCCCAGCTGTACCGCGACCGGGCCCTGGAGCGGCCGGCGAGTCCCATGCCCTCCCGCAGCACCATTTGGCCGAGGGTCGACCGCAACGCACGACCGAGCGCGTCGGCGTTGCCCGGCGGCACGAGAAGTCCGGTCACTTCCCCGATCACGGCATCGCGGGCCCCTCCGGCGGAGGTCGCCACGATCGGCGCACCACACGCCATCGCCTGCAATACCGTCGCGCAGGACGGTTCGCATCGCGCCGGCGCGACAACCACATCGGCGGACCGGAACAGCGCAGTGAGATCGTCGCCGGCTGCACCCGCGACCAGGTTCACGCGCTTGGCGGCCTTCTTTTCGCGGGCGAGAGAGAGGATGTCGTCGTAGTCTGGTTCGTCGTCAGGTTCCCTGGTGACCAGTACGAGTTCGGCCGCGTTCGACGACGGGAACACCCGGAGCACCTGGCCCAGGCCCTGCTGGGGGGAGAAGTCTCTGGCGACGGCCACGACCCGGCCGGACGACTCGCCGTGGCGGAACACGATTTCCTCGGCGCAGACATCATCGACATCGATGCCCGGGGCGAGTACCGACGCCTTGGCCCGGGTGCAACCCTGGCGGAGACCGCCCTCTTCGCCTGGCGTCCCGACCCTTTCGCTTGCCGGACTTCACGATGAAACGCGATTGTCGGTTCCGCGCGTGGGTAACACTGGTCAGGTGACCGTGACGTCGACTGACGATCCTCTGCGCGGAGTTGTGGCGATCGGAGGCTCCGCAGGCGGCGTGGAAGCCCTGTCGAGAGTCGCCGCAGGCCTGCCTGAGGACCTGCCGTTCGCGGTGTTGATGGCCCTGCACCTGCCCGAGCAGGGCCCTAGCGTGCTCGCGCAGATCATCGATCGGGCCGGCCCGCTGCCTGCCGTGGCCGCAGAGAACGGTGCGACGCTGGAGCCCGGCCGCATCTATGTGGCCGTCCCCGGCCGGCACCTGCTCACCCGCGATCACCGAATCGTGCTGTCGAACGGCCCGAGCGAGAGCGGGCACCGCCCGGCGCTCAACGCGCTGTTTCGTTCTGTGGCAGTCTCTTTCGGGCCGCGAGCCATCGGAGTGCTGCTCTCCGGTGTACTCGACGACGGGGTGCTGGGCCTGGCCGCGATTCGGGCGCGGGGTGGCACCACGCTGTGCCAGTCCCCCGACGACGCGCTGTTCGCCGCCATGCCGAGTAATGCGCTGCGCGCAGGTGTCGTGGACCGCACCGCCGTTGCCGCGGACATGGGGGCGGTTCTCATGGGGCTCGCACGGCGCGGATCTTCGGGGCATGCGAAGTCAACTGACGCGTATCTGGAGTTGGAGAACCACATCGCGATGACGGAGCCGCTCGCCGAGCTGGATCTCCAGACCCTTGGTCCGCCTTCGGGATTCACCTGTCCGGACTGCAACGGATCGCTTCTGACCGTCGCCGACGGCTACTACCGGTGTCACATCGGCCACGCCTGGAGCGCCGATGCGCTGCTGTCTGCGCGCGATCGTGAGGTACAGGGTGCGCTGCTGATCGCAGTTCGCAGCCTGGAGGAGAAATCCCGGCTGGCCCGCAAACTCGCCGGCAAGGCGGTCTCCGACCTCGTTCACGAACGATATGCGGCGCTGGCCGCCGAAACCGAGAAAGCACTCGCCGTGCTGCGGGAGCGGATTGCCGTCGCCGTCGCCGAGACGGGCGCGTCCGACGATGGTTGACCGTACCCACGTTCACGTATCGGCGAGCAGATCGCTGGACGGATGCGCCATGCTGGTCCTCTCCGGGACGCTGGACAGCTGGACGTACCGCGAGGTTCGCAACAGCGTGATCAAGGCCGCGCTGGACGAGCCGAAGGCGGTCGTCGTCGACGTCAGCGATCTACACGTTCCCGCCAGCAGTGCGTGGACGGCGTTCACCAGCGCGAGGTGGCACGTCAGTACGTGGCCCGACGTTCCCATCGTGCTGGTGTGCGCCCAGGAGGAGCGACGCGCTGCCATCCAGCGATCCGGTGCTTCCCGATGGGTTCCGGTACACCCCGACGAAGCCTCCGCTGCGGCTTCGATCGGCGAACCGCACCGCCTCCGCAGGCGCGCCCGCGACGAACTGGCGGCTGACCGGATCAGCCTCACCCGGGCCCGTGGATTGGTCGCTCGATGGCTGACGGAGTGGGCGTGCCCCGACCTGATCCTGGCAGCGTCCACGGTGGCCACCGTGCTGATCGAGAACGTCCTAGAGCACACCTCAAGCCGACCCATCCTGGTCCTTGAGGCCTTCGACGGCTGCGTGACGGTAGCGGTCAGCGACCAATGCCCGACACCCGCTGCCCTGCACGAGAGTTCGGGGTCCGGCGCCCACACCGTCTCCGGTTTGGCCATCGTGGCGACGTTGAGCCGATCATGGGGCTCGATTCCGACGGCGAACGGGAAGACGGTGTGGACGGTCCTGGGACCCGAGAGTCGGCTCTGACCGCCGGGGCTCAGCCCAGATCGAACCGGTCGTTGTTCATGACCTTGACCCAGGCGGCAACGAAGTCCTCGACGAACTTGCCCTGGTTGTCATCCTGGGCGTACACCTCGACCACCGCGCGCAGCACCGAGTTCGAGCCGAACACCAGGTCGGCCGCCGTGGCGGTCCATTTCGGCTGGCCGGTGGCTCGGTCCTTGCCGTCATAGACGTTCTCGGTCAGCTCCGACGGCTTCCACTCGGTGCCCATGTCGAGCAGGTTGACGAAGAAGTCATTGCTCAGCACGCCGGGCCGCTCGGTGAACACCCCGTGCTTGCTGCCGCCGTGGTTGGCGTTCAGCGTGCGCAGGCCGCCGATCAGGGCCGTCATCTCCGGAGCGGTCAGATCGAGGAAGTACGCCTTGTCGACCAACAGCTGCTCGAGCGGGGTCTTCTCCCCCGGCCTGGCGAAGTTGCGGAAGCCGTCGGCACGCGGTTCGAGCACTGCGAACGAGTCAACGTCCGTCTGCTCCTGCGAGGCGTCGGTCCGGCCGGGCGCGAAGTGCACCGAGATCTCGTAGCCGCCGTCCTTGGCCGCCTTCTCGACCGCCGCGGAACCCGCCAGCACGATCAGATCGGCGAGCGAGACCTTCTTGCCGCCGGTCGCCGAGGCGTTGAAGTCCTGCTGGATCCTCTCCAGCACCGGCAGCACCTTGTCGAGCTCGGACGGCTCGTTGGCCTCCCAGCTGCGCTGCGGCTCGAGCCGCAGCCGCGCACCGTTGGCGCCGCCGCGCTTGTCGGTCCCGCGGAAGCTCGACGCCGAGGCCCAGGCCGTCTTCACGAGCTGAGGGACCGACAGACCCGATTGCAGCACAGCGGCTTTCAGTGCCGCGATGTCCGATTCGTCGATCAGTTCGTGATCGACCGCCGGCACCGGGTCCTGCCACAGCTGGGGCTCGGCCACCCACGGCCCGAGGTAGCGGCTGACCGGCCCCATGTCGCGGTGCATGAGCTTGTACCAGGCCTTGGCGAACGCCTCGTTCATCTCCTCGGGATGATCGAGCCAGCGCCGGGTGATCGGGCCGTAGATGGGATCCACCCGCATCGAGACGTCGGTGACCAGCATGGTGGGCTTGCGCGGCGGCCCGCCGAACGGATCCGGGATGATCGCTTCGGCGTCCTTGGCCTCGAACTGCCATGCGCCGCCCGGGCTCTTGGTGAGCTCCCACTCGTAGCCGTACAGCAGTTCCAGATAGGCGTTGCTCCACTTGGTCGGCGTGGTGGTCCACACGACCTCCAGACCGCTGGTGACGGTGTCACCGGCATTGCCGGTACCGAACGGACACTTCCAGCCCAGGCCCTGCTGCTCGATCGGCGCGCCCTCCGGTTCGGGACCGACGTTCACATCGGCCGCGCCGTGGGTCTTGCCCAGCGTGTGGCCGCCGACGATCAACGCCGCGGTCTCCTCGTCGTTCATCGCCATCCGGCCGAACGTCTCGCGGATGTCGTGGGCGGCCGCCAACGGGTCCGGCTTGCCTTCGGGGCCTTCGGGATTGACGTAGATCAGGCCCATCGTGGTGGCGCCGAAGGGTTCTGCCAGCTCCCGCGTGTCGCTGTCGTTGGTGCCGCCGTAGCGCTTGTCGGTGCCCAGCCAGGTGTCCTCCTGGCCCCACAGCATCTCCTCGGGCTCCCAGATGTCCTCACGGCCGAACGCGAAGCCGAAGGTCTGGAAGCCGGCCGACTCCAGCGCGGCGTTGCCGGCGTACGCGATCAGGTCGGCCCACGAAATCTTGTTGCCGTACTTGCGCTTGATCGGCCACAGCAGCCGGCGAGCCTTGTCCAGATTGGCGTTGTCCGGCCAGCTGTTGAGCGGCGCAAACCGCTGGGAACCCTGACCGGCACCGCCGCGGCCGTCGAAGATGCGGTAGGTGCCCGCGGCATGCCAGCTCATCCGGATGAACAGGCCGGCGTAGCTGCCGTAATCGGCGGGCCACCAGTCCTGGGAGGTGTTGATCAGGTCGATGACGTCACGCTTGAACGCCTCGACGTCGAGCTTGGCGAACTCGGTCGCATAGTCGAAGTCCTCGCCGAGCGGGTTGCCCTTCTCGTTCTGCCTGTGCAACACCGAGACGTCGACCTGCTCGGGCCACCAGTCCTTGTTCGTCAGCGGCGCATGCACTTTGGGCTCCGGCGAGTCGATCGCCGGGTTCTCGGATTCGCTGTGGCTGCGGGTCTTGTCGTCGGAGTGCGGTGGGCGGGCGTCGGAGGTATCGGTCACGGTGTTCCCTTTCGTAATCCGGACATCATTGCGGTGATGGGGCTGTCGAACAGGCGGGGCAGATACCCCAGTAGATGACTTCGGCCTCGTCGACCTCGAAGCCGAGGTCGTCCGATGCGGTCAGACACGGGGCCTCACCGACCGCGCAGTCCACGTCAGCGATCACCCCGCAGTTTCGGCACACGACGTGATGGTGGTTGTCGCCGACCCGGGTCTCGTACCGGGCCACCGATCCGGCCGGCTGGATGCGTCGCACCAATCCCGTTGCGGCAAGCGCGTTCAGCGCGTCGTACACCGTCTGCCGGGACACGTCCGGCACAAGCTCGCGGGTGGCATTGATGATGAGTTCGGTGTCGGCGTGAGGATGTCGTCCGACGGCGTGCAGCACCGCCATCCGCGGCCGCGTGACACGTAAGGCCGCCGACCTCAGCACTGCCGAGTAATCGGGTTCTTCGGTCATCGGTTCCAATACTTGCCCCTTCTCTGGATGGGATCAAGTCTTCCGGCGAACCTGTCAGCAGCAAGTCATATCTGTTCGCATTTTGCACCGCAATCCACATGGCGAAAACGGGTACGACCTCGTGGTCGCCTCCGAGGACGACGGGATCCATGCCGTGGTCGGCGACCTGGCCGCGTCCGGTGTCTCCGTGCAACCGATCCAAGTGGACCTGCGGACCCCCGACGGAGTGGAACACCTCTTTCGCAGCACGACCAGGTGGCCCGGCAAGGGTTCGACGCGCTGATGCGCGGCGACCGGCAGGTGGTGGCGTCGTCGGTGATGTCGAAGGCGATGCGGGTGCTGCCCGACCCGGTCAAGGCCGCCGCGAGCCGACTTCTGTCGGTGCCTGCGGGCCGCTGACGGCCGCCGGTGCCGCGGCGCAGGTCCGGGCGGCCGCGGCCAGGCCGAGGAAGACTGCCAGCGCCGACCATCCCGTCCCGTCGCCGAGCCCGAACTTGGCCATCACGACCAGCACCACGGCCGAGGCGCACAGCAGGGCGCCGGCGGCGGTGGCACGGGCACCGCCCGCGGTCGCCGGTGCGTCCCACCACGGCAACGGGTGGCGCTCCAGCGGTGCCAGCAGCCGGAACAGCGCGAACATCACGACGGAGAACACAAGGGCCCGCAGGGCGAGCAGACCCCAGAACCCGGATGCGGTGACGTCGTAGGCGTCAAGGCCGAGTGCGTGCAGGCCGAAGGCGGCGATCGCGATCGCCACGATGTGCCACAGGTACAGCGTCATCGCTCCCGCATTGCCCGCGGCCACCACCGTCCACACTCGCGGACGCTGCGCCCAGCGGCCGATGGCGCCGGCCGCAGCGACGAACAGGCAGGACATCCAGAGGCAGTGCATCGCCAGCAGCAGCGTCGGCGGCGAGACGTTGGATATCTGCTCGGTCCCGGTGACGACGAGCGAAACCCCGTAGGGTCCGGCCGCGACGAGCACCGTCTGCACCGCGAAGGCGGCCACCGCGACGGCGAGCGCAACGTGACGGCCGATGAGGCGGCGTGCGTAGGCCACCCCGAGGGCCACCGGGATCAGCCAGACGAACAGGAAGTTGCCCACGGCGACGGCCGGGGTGCCGGTGTTCAGCCGGACCGCATCCATGGCTGCGGCGGCAGCGACGAGGAACGCGATGACGACCGCCGCTGCCCGGCCCGTCCGCATCCGCACCAGGGCGGGTACGAACGCGAGCGTGACGACGTAGACCCCGAGGAACCACAGCAGCGCGACGCTCTCGCCCCCCAGCCCGGCCGCAGAGTCGGCGCCGAGCGCCGCCCATGCGGCGAGCAGGCCCACCGACCAGGCGGCCAGGTACCAGAACACCGGCCGGTACAGCCGCTGCGCGCGAGTGAACAGCCAAGCGCCCCAGGGTGTTCCGGCACGATGTCCGTACGCCCCGGCCGCCCCGCCCGCCAGGAAGAACAGCGGCATCACCTGGACGATCCAGGTGACCGGCGCGACCGCAGGCACCTGTCCGATGAGGTTGCCGATGCGCACCCCGGAACCGTCGATGGTGGCCAGCAGCAGCGCGCAGTGCCCGAACATGACCACCACCAACGCGGCGAGGCGGGCGACGTCGACGGCGCGGTCACGCGTTGCGTGTGTCATGGGGCAAGCATGCCGGGCTCAGCCCGGCCGGGCATGAGTAGTACTACGGGGTTCAGGGCAGAGCGCGGAACAGAGCGCCCAGCGGGCCCGCGGGCGCCGGCGGGGCGGGTGCCACCGGTGCCGCGGGAGCGGGCACCGCCTGCGCGACGGGCCCGGCCACCGGCCCCGCACCGGACAGGTGCGGCACTCCGGTGACCGCCGAGACTGCCTGCGGGGCAGCCGGGTCGAGGCCGTGAACGACGGCAACCTCAGGCGCCTCGATCACCTCGGCGACGGGTTCGGCTGCGGGAGTCGCCGCGATCTCAGCGTCAACCACGTCGGGAACCCAGGTGTCCTCGGGCGTCGTGGCGATCTCGGGCAGCGCTTCGGGGACGGGCTCCGGGAGCGGGGCAGCCTGCGCGGCGGCGGGCACCGGAGCGGGAACCGGCGCGGCGGGGACGGCAGCCGGCGGGGCGGGCAGCACGGCCTCGGCAACGGCGTTGTCGGGGACCTCGTGCGACGGTGAGCCGCCGACGAAGGCGTACAGGACCACCCC
>NZ_HG964454.1:20108-141482 GCF_000612725.1 Mycolicibacterium austroafricanum | reverse complement strand
GGACCACCCCGACGACGGCGATGGCCGCCACGGTCGCCGCGGCGGCAAGCCGTACCGACATGGTGACCGGCGGGACATGCCTGGGCACCCGGGCGACCAGTCGGCGCAGCACGCCGGCGCCGCCGGTGTCCTCGACGTCGGCCCGCGCGGCTCCGTAGGCGAGCACCATGTGTGGCGCGATGTGCCGGGCCGTCCGGTTCCGGCCCTCACGGGCGGCTTCCTCGCTCACGGTCTCGACGGTGTCGAAGCCGAAGAGCCGCAATTTGGTCCGCAGCCGGATGCCGTGCTGACGCGCCGCGGCATCGTCGTCGCCCCACACCAACCGGACGCCGTCGATGTCGCGGTCACTTTGCAGGGCGAACGTCTGGACGCTACGCGCCGCCGCCCGGGCCAACTCGTTTACGGAGTCGAGGGCGACCACCTCGTCGGCGATGACGCTGCCGTCGTAGGTGTCGACGAGCACCCAGACGGCGCTCCCCGCGGTCAGTGACAAACCAAGTACCACGCGCATAGCTACTCCCAGACGGTTGCCGGTGTTGGCCCTTTATCGGCATGTCTGTAGCAGATGTTACGCACGCGACAGCTGGGATCGCGCGGTTGCGGCAAAAATCGTCAACTTACCGCGGCGCAGCCTGGGACAGGAGCTGACACGCCGGTCAGCTGCCGGCGGCCTCCAACGCGCTGTTGAACGTCGCGCTGGGGCGCATCACCGCGGTCGTCTTCTCCTGGTCCGGGTAGTAGTAGCCACCGATGTCGACCGGCTTGCCCTGCGCGGCATTGAGCTCGTCGACGATGGTCGACTCGTTCTCGGCCAGTGTCTTGGCCAGCGGCGCGAAATGCTCGGCCAGCGCCTTGTCGTCGGTCTGCTCGGCGAGCTCCTGCGCCCAGTACATCGCCAGGTAGAACTGGCTGCCGCGGTTGTCGAGCTCCCCGGTCCTGCGCGACGGGCCCTTGTCGTTGTCGAGCAACTTGCCGATCGCCGAGTCCAGCGTCTTGCCCAGCAGCTCCGCCTTCTTGTTGCCGAACTTGGCACCCATGTCCTCGAACGACGCGCCCAGCGCCAGGAACTCACCCAGGGAGTCCCACCGCAGGTGGTTCTCCTCCACCAGCTGGTGGACGTGCTTGGGCGCCGAGCCGCCGGCGCCGGTCTCATACATGCCGCCGCCTGCCATCAGCGGAACGATGGACAACATCTTCGCGCTGGTGCCCAGCTCCAGGATCGGGAACAGGTCGGTGAGGTAGTCGCGCAGGATGTTGCCGGTCACCGCGATGGTGTCCTGCCCGCGGATCACCCGCTCCAGGGTGTACCGCATCGCCCACACCTGCGGCAGGATCGTGATGTCGAGGCCGTCGGTGTCCTCCTCCTTGAGGTAGGCCTTCACCTTCTTGCGCAGTTCGTTCTCGTGTGGACGCTCGTCGTCGAGCCAGAACACCGCGGGCATGCCGGACAGCCGGGCGCGCGTCACCGCCAGCTTGACCCAGTCCCGGATCGCGGCGTCCTTGACCACCGGCATGCGCCAGATGTCGCCCTCTTCGACGTTCTGCGTCAGCAGGACCTCGCCGGTGTCGATGTCGACGATGTTGGCGACGCCGTCCTCGGGGATCTCGAAGGTCTTGTCGTGGCTGCCGTACTCCTCGGCCTTCATGGCCATCAGACCGACGTTCGGGACGGTCCCCATGGTGCGCGGGTCGAACTGGCCGTTGGTCTTGCAGAAGTTGATGACCTCTTGGTACATCCGGGAGAACGTGGATTCGGGGTTGACGGCCTTGGTGTCCTTCGTACGGCCGTCGGCGCCGTACATCTTGCCGCCGAGGCGGATCATTGCGGGCATCGAGGCGTCGACGATGACGTCGGACGGCGAGTGGAAGTTCGAGATGCCCTTGGCCGAATCCACCATGGCCAACTCGGGACGATGCTCATGGCAGCGGTGCAGGTCCTCGATGATCTCCTCGCGCTGCGACGCCGGCAGCACCTCGATTTTGCTGTACAGATCCGACAGTCCGTTGTTGACATTGACGCCGAGCTCGTCGAACAGCTTCTGATGCTTGGCGAAGGCGTCCTTGTAGAACACCTTGACCGCGTGGCCGAACACGATGGGGTGGCTGACCTTCATCATGGTCGCCTTGACGTGCAGCGAGAACATCACGCCGGTCTTGTAGGCGTCCTCGATCTGCTCCTCGTAGAAGTCGATCAGCGCCTTCTTGCTCATGTACATGCTGTCGATGACGTCGCCCTTTTCCAGCGCGACCTCGGGCTTGAGGACCAGGGCGGGGCCGCCGCTGGAGGGCTCGAGCACCATCTTGACCTTGCGGTCCTTGTCGAGGGTCATCGACTTCTCGCCGTGGTAGAAGTCGCCGTGCTTCATGGTCGCGACGTGGGTGCGGGAGGCCTGCGACCACTCCCCCATGCTGTGCGGGTGCTTGCGGGCGTACTCCTTGACCGCCTTCGGCGCACGGCGATCCGAGTTCCCTTGCCGCAGAACAGGGTTGACGGCACTGCCGAGCACCTTGGCGTACCGCTCCTTGACGGCCTTCTCTTCGTCCGTCTTCGGGTCGCCCGGGTAGTCGGGCAGGTCGTAACCCTTGGCCTTGAGTTCCTTGATCGCGGCCAGCAGCTGCGGCACCGAGGCGCTGATGTTGGGCAGCTTGATGATGTTGGTGTCCGGTTCCTGCGTGAGCGCGCCGAGCTCGGCCAGGTTGTCGGGCACCTTCTGCTCGTCGGTGAGGCGATCGCTGAACTCGGCCAGGATGCGGGCCGCCACGGAGATGTCGCTGGACTTGACGTCGATGCCTGCAGCCGATGCGAAGGTGCGGACCACGGGCAGGAAGGCGTAGGTCGCGAGGAGCGGCGCCTCATCGGTCAGCGTGTAGATGATGGACGGCTGCTCGGCGCTCATTGTGGTCTCCCGCGTCAGTTTCGGTTCAGTTCGAAGGCACCCTTCCGGCGAAGCCTATCGAATCGCGGTGCGCCCGCGATCCGTAGGCGGCGCCGATCTGCGGAGCCCCGACCCGAGGCCCCACCCGCCAAGGGAACAGTTCCGCCACGGCACAGTCACGGTTAATGACAGCACCGGCAATTTGAGTGGGGACGGGATGCGCTCACCGCTACATTCACCGAGCGAGCAAACGAACGGCTGAAAGAGGCGGGACATGGCACTGACGATTCGAGCCGGGGGCGGTGCAGCGGCTCTGGCGGTGGCGGTGCTCGCGGCCGGATGCTCCTCGGCGCCCGCCCCCGAGGGCGCGGCAAACGCGGCGGCGGTGCCGGGCGGCCCGTCCGTGTCGGGATCACTGGCTCAGTGGCAGGACGCGATCTGCCGGGACGACGCGGAAACCGGCTCGGGCACCCGCCACACGGTCGGCGGCACCAGCTGTGTGCCCAAGGACGGTGACGGCGTGGTGAACTTCGACCACTTCGAATCGGAACCGTCGATGGACTCGGTGCTGTCCTGGCAGCCGTCCACGCATACCGCAGAGACTGTCGTCGACGGTCGGCCGCTGGCAATCTGGACCCCGTCCGGCGAGGCCGCGGACCTGGAACCGTTGAAGCAGTTCGGTTTCACCGTCGCGTCCTACCAGTCGGCGAGCTTCGTGCGCGCCACCGCCGACGTGCCTGCGGCGCTTCCGTCCGGCGACATCGAGACGATCCCGCCCAACGAGTACGGCTACGTCGTCGTGCAGACGGCGGCAGGCGACACGCAGTGCATCGTCGAGGCGACCTTCATCGGGTGCGAGACCGAAGGCACGAACTGGCAGCAGCACGTGGACGGCAGCGGGCCCTACCACGGGGTGCGTATAAACACCGACGGGACCGGGTCATGGGTGGACGGCAATCTCGGTGCGGTGGCGCCGACGACGCTGGGCGCCAAGACCTACCGGGCGCTGGGCTGGACGATTGCGTCGACACCGGCGGGCATGCGCTTCACCAACGACAAGACCGGACACGGCGCCCTCGTCAGCGTGCAGAACGTCCAACCGTTCTGACGGGTTGACGCTGCGGCGTCAACGGGCATGGAATGACTGTCATGCAGAAGGTGTCGATCGAAGCGCTGGTGCGTGAGCAGTTTGCGAAGGCGGCCGCGAACGGCCGCAACGCCGCCGACACCGTTGTCGGCGGCCACGAGCGGGTGCTGCGGCAGACGGTGATCGCCATGCTGGAGGGCGCCGAGCTCGGCGAGCACGAGAACCCCGGCGAGGCCACGCTGTATGTGCTCAAAGGCTCGGTCCGACTGCTGTCCGGTGATCAGCAGTGGGATGCCCGCACCGGAGACCTGTTGATGATTCCCAACGCCCGTCACTCGGTGATCGCGCAGACGGACGCGGCCCTGCTGCTCACCGTCGCCAAGGTGCCCTGACGGCTGGGGTGTTCCACCACCCCGACGAGCACACGTTGCTGCCAATTGCCGTCTCAGGCTCGGCACGGCGATTAAGGTGGCTCTCCGTGGGCAGCAAACTGTCAGCCGGCGGGCGCGGGCGGTGGTTGGCCGTCGCGGTCTCGCTGGCGGTGTCCGCAGGCATGGTCTACGCCCAGACCACCGCGCCGCCGCGGCAGCCGCAGCCCTCACAGCCCAGCGCCGCCGAGCAGGACCCGACGCCGTCGATGGCGGCGCCGCCACCCACCGAAGCAGAGCTGTTGGCGGCCAGCGCTCCGGCCGATGCCCGGGTTTTCGATTTCGCGCTGCCCGCCGGGGTGGCGCCCGAGGGCGGATTACAGGTCAAGACCATCTGGGCGGCCCGCGCGATCAGCACGATGTTCCCCGAGATCACCACGATCGGTGGTTACCGGCAGGATCCGCTGAAGTGGCATCCCAACGGCCTGGCGATCGACGTGATGATCCCGAACCACAACAGCGAGGAAGGGATCGAGCTCGGCAACCAGATCGCCGGCTACGCACTGGCGAACGCCAAGCGCTGGGGTGTGCTGCACGTGATCTGGCGGCAGGGCTACTACCCCGGCATCGGCGCGCCCAGCTGGACCGCCGATTACGGGTCGGAGACGCTGAACCATTTCGACCACGTGCACATCGCCACCGACGGCGGCGGCTACCCGACCGGGGACGAGTCCTACTTCATCGCCTCGATGCAGCGTTAGCTCAGACCGCGACCGCGGCAGCCCCGCACGCGAACACCGCGCTCGACACCCGCCCGTCGCTGCACACCAGCGCCACCAGATCCGGTGTCGAGAGCTCCTCCGGAGATTCGGGGAAGGTCGGCGGCGCCGGCGGCCACAGCGGGAAGATGCTGGCCCCGGTCACTCCGGTGAGACGGGCGACG
The DNA here is from genome assembly GCF_000612725.1 of Mycolicibacterium austroafricanum. Classification (GTDB taxonomy): domain Bacteria; phylum Actinomycetota; class Actinomycetes; order Mycobacteriales; family Mycobacteriaceae; genus Mycobacterium; species Mycobacterium austroafricanum. The sequence continues at coordinate 136,208 of NZ_HG964454.1, read as the reverse complement.
ATCTGTGCGACGAAGTTCGTCGCGACATAGGCGAGATCGCCCACGAACTTGACCGGCACGATCGCCAGCTGCGCCAGCGGGCTGATCAAGAAGATGCCCGCGTCGGCGATCGTCTGCAGGCTGTCGGTGATGCCGGTGGTGAGCATGTCGACGTAGTACGGCACCGAGGCGAAGATGGTGCGGGCGCCGAGCGCGAGGGTGGTCCCGATGTCCGGGTACCCGTACTTGCCGATGATGTCGAGCAGCGCCCCGCGCAGCGCGGCGTCATTGTCGACGGGCGTGACGTCGGCGTCGTCGAGGTCGGTCAGCGGCACTCCGTCGGAGTCTTCGGCGGGCTCGAAACCGAACAGCGACAGCACCGTCGGCGTCACGTCGACGATCGAGTACTTCAGGTTGATCACGCCCTGACCGAACAGTTCGGGGTTGCTCGCGATGACGAATGTCGATGTCTCGTCCGGTGATTGGAAGCCGTGACCGAGCCCCTTCTGCGCCTGGTGGCCGTGGTCCGTCACCATGATGATCGTCCACTTCTCCCCCGTCGCAGCCTCCCAGGTGCTGACGGCCTGCAGGATCTCGCCGAGATTGCGGTCGAAGTTCGCCACGGCCGCGGCGTATTCCGGCGAGTCACCGCCGTACAGGTGCCCGTTCTCGTCCACGCCGACGAAGTAGCTGAACATGAAGTTGGCGGCATCTGCGCTGGCGGCGGCGATGGCGGCCTCGGTCAGGTCACCGACCTCGTCGTCGGTCAGCAACCAGTTCGTGTCCCCTTCCACCTGGGACACGTTGACGACGGTGTCGGCGCCGAGCCCGGAGTCGGCGATGCCCGAGATGACGTTCCAGTTGGCGATCGACGTGGTCACGATGTCGCCGTCGAGCGTCTCGAGCTGGGTGAACACCGTCGGCCACTTTTCGTAGGTCCACGGGGTGAAGATGTTGTTGATGACGCCCGTCTTCTCCCCCCACGCGCCGGTCAGGATCGACGACCACGACGGGTTCGAGATGGTGGTGTGCCCGACGATGGTCGAGGCGGCGGTGGTGCCGTTCTGGATCAGGCTGAAGAAGTTCGTGGTGGTGGCGGGGTTGGCCAGCACACGGCTGAGGTTGGTGCCGTCCACCCCGATGAGCAGCACGTTGGGGGTTTCGTCGGCCAGTGCGGTGACCTGAGTCGCCACTGTGTTGCGGCGAATCACGTTGCGCTCCAACTCGTCCCGCACGGCGGCCAGCGACGCCAGCATCGCCGATCCCCCCATCGGTGCGGCGGGGGCCGGCTCGGGTTGCGGTGCGGGCTCGGACGTGACCTGATCGGAGACCAGCGTGACCACTGCCGCTTCGGCGTACTCGGCATCGTCGACGTCGACGCTGTCAGTGTCCTCGACGTCGACTGCGTCCTGAGCCTCGACGTCCTGGGCCTCGGCGTCCTGGGCCTCCTCGTCCTCGTCTTCGTCTTCGTCGACGACTTCCTCGTCGTCGGCCTCGGCGACCTCTTTCTCGGCTTCGTCGTCGGGAGCCGCCGCACCGTCGTCAGCGGTGGTCCCGACCTTCGCCGACGACTCCTCATTCGAGGTCGTCGTCGTCGACGAGGACTCGCTGGATGCCGACGGGGCGGACGGCTCGGCGTGCGCGACGCCCGGTGCCGACGCCACCGCCCAACCCACACCCAGGGTCACCGCAAGTGCCCCGACGCGTCCGATGTGATTGGAGTAGCCCATGGGATCCCTTTCGACGGAGCGCGAATCGGCAGCTATTGTGCTGCCCGTAAATTACGCCCCGGTGATGGTTCGCCGACCGGGTTTCAACGAGTTGGTCACGTTAAGACGTGAGCGCAGCGACGTCCTGCGCAACCCGATCCAGCGCGTCGCGCTGGATCCGGTAGTACGCCCATTTGCCTCGCTGCTGCCGGCTCACCAGGCCGGCGTCGACCAGCAGCTTCATGTGGTGGGACACCGTGGGTTGCGACAGCCCCAGCGGCGCGGTCAGATCGCAGATGCACGCTTCGCCGTCCCGGGCGGCCGCAATCAGTGACAGCAGCTTGACCCGCGCCGGGTCGGCGAGGGCCTTGAACGTCGCGGCCAGGCCTTCCGCCGGGACAGTCGCCATCCCGAGAGCATCGCATATACATTGACAAACGTCGATGCATCGCACAGGGTCGACGAATCGATAGCTGTCGATGCAAGGAGCGGTGCATGTCGGATCTTCCTGTCGTCGTCATCGGTGCCGGGCCGCAGGGTCTGGCGGCCGCGGCGCATCTGCGCGAGCGCGGGCTGGCGCCGCTGGTGCTCGAATGCGGCACCTCCGCAGGTGCGGCGATCGAGCAGTGGGCGCACGTGCGGACGTTCTCGCCGTGGCCCGAACTGATCGACGCCGCCGCGACACGGCTGTTGGCGCCGACCGGGTGGACCGCTCCCACAGACGGCTACCCCACCGGACGGGAATGGATCGACCGGTACCTCGCGCCGTTGAGCGCCGCCCTCGACGGTCACGTGCGGTTCGATACGCGCGTCACCGCCGTCAGTCGGCGTGGCCGGGACCGGCTCGTCAGTGCCGGTCGCCAGGGTCAGCCATTCGTCGTACATGTGATCGACTCCGCCGGCGCCGAGTCCCGGCTGGAGGCCCGAGCGGTCATCGACGCCTCGGGCACGTGGGGCCAGCCGAGTCCCGCCGGCGCCGACGGTGTCCCGGCCATCGGTGAAAAGCACGCCGCCGCAGCGGGTCTCGTGACCTATCTGCCACCGGCGCCCGCCGCCACCGCGACATGGGCGGGTCGGCACGTGGTGGTCATCGGGAGCGGGCATTCGGCGATGACCGCGGTCATCGAACTCGCGGACGTGGCGCGCAGAGATCCGTCGACGACGGTGACGTGGGCGCTGCGGCGCGGCACGGTCGGCGACACCTTCGGTGGCGGCGCCGGCGACGGGCTTCCGGAGCGCGGGGCGCTCGGGGTGCGCTCGCGCGACGCCGTCACGGCGGGGCTGGTGGATCTGGTCACCGGATTCCGCACCGAGCGAATCGACGTCGCGGATGGCCGTGCGGTGGTGACGGCCGAGGACGGCCGCGGGCTGCCCGCCGCGGACCATGTCGTGGTGCTGACGGGATTCCGGCCGGATCTGTCCTTCCTCACCGAGATGCGCGTCGAACTCGACCCGGTGTTGCAGGCGCCTGTCAGGCTCGCGTCCGAGATCGACCCGAACCAGCATTCTTGTGGCAGCGTGTCCCCGCACGGCGCAGTCGAACTCATGCATCCTGAAGCCGACTTCTACATCGTCGGGATGAAGTCCTACGGTCGCGCACCGACCTTCCTGGCGATGACAGGTCATGAACAGGTGCGCAGCGTGGCCGCGGAGCTGGCCGGCGATCACGAGGCCGCACGCAGGGTGGAGCTGGTGCTGCCCGAGACCGGCGTGTGCGGCGGCGCGGGACTGTTCGAGGCTCCCGGAGAATCCGGTGCGGGCGGCTGCTGCGGGGTTCCCACCCATCCGGCGGCGTTGTCGCTGAACACCTTTGGTGGCTGAGTCCGACCGCGCCGACCGGCGCTCGGTGCTGCTCACTCTGTGCCTCACCGAGATCACCAGCTGGGGGGTGCTGTACTACGCGTTCTCGGTGCTGTCACCGGCCATCTGCGCGGACACCGGCTGGTCCGCGCCGGCGGTGACGGCAGCGTTCTCCGCGGGCCTGGTGATCTCCGCGCTGCTGGGGATTCCGGTGGGGCGCTGGCTGGACCGCCACGGCCCCCGCTGGATCATGACGGGCGGGTCGGTGCTCGGATCGATCGCACTGGCCGGCGTCGCAGCCGCACCCGACGTCGTATCTTTCACCGCGGCATGGGTTGTCGCCGGCGTAGCGATGAGCGCAGTGTTCTACGCTCCGGCGTTCGCCGCGCTGACACGCTACTTCCGCCCCGATGCGGTCCGCGCGCTGACCGCCCTGACGCTGGCGGCGGGCCTGGCCAGCACGGTGTTCGCACCGTTGACTGCGGCGATATCGGCGCACATGGACTGGCGCGAAACCTATCTCGTCCTGGCCGCCGCGATGGCCGTCATCACCGTCCCCGCGCATTTCTTCGGCCTGCGCCGGCCGTGGCCCCACATCGAGCACCACCATCTGGCCGAGCCGCCGACCCGCATCGCGCGCAGCCGCCAATTCGTCGCCCTCACCGTGGCATTCGCGATGGCCGGGCTGGCCTCCTACGCCGTGATCGTCAATCTGGTGCCGCTGATGACGGCGCACGGAATCAGCACGCAGGCCGCCGCGCTCGCCCTCGGACTCGGCGGCGCCGGCCAGGTTCTCGGGCGGCTCGGCTACCAGCGGATGGTCCGGCACCTCAGCGTCGTTCCGCGCACCGCGCTGATCATGGCCGGTGTCGCGGTCACCACTGCGCTGCTCGGACTGCTCACGTCGGTGGCCAACCTGATCGCCGTGGCCGTCGTGGCCGGCGTCGTCCGAGGCGTGATGACGTTGCTGCAGGCCACCGCGGTGACCGAACGGTGGGGCATCACCCATTACGGGCAGCTCAGCGGAATTCTGTCCGCGCCCGTCATGCTGAGCACCGCACTGGGACCCTTCGTCGGCGCGGGATTGGCCACCCTGCTGGGAGGCTACGGGGCGATGTTCGTGGTGCTCGGGGCGGTCGCGCTCGCCGCCGCGCTGCTTGCCACCGCGACGCGGGTCAGACCGGTGGATGCTGACGGGTGAGACGGTCGGCCAGGGCGGCGACCCGTCCGGCGATGTCGTCGCGGATCAGCCGCATGCGCTCGAGGCCGTCGATCCCCCGCAGTGACGGCTCGTCGGTGTCCCACACCTCGATGGGTGTGTCACCCACCGGGTCCACGTGCGCCTGGGTGCCCACCACCACGACGAGGTCGGCGTCATCGATCATCTCGTCGGTGAGCTGGGTGGGCCGGTGGGCACTGACGTCGATCCCCAGCTCGGCCAGTGCTTGCGCAGAGACGTCGTTGACGGCCCCCTTGGCGTTCGTCCCGGCGGACAGTGCGGTGATCTGGGTCGGCGCGAGATGACGCATGAGGCCCTGCGCCATCACCGATTTGCCTGCGTTGCTCACACAGACGAACAGCACCGTCGGAGCGGTCCCTGACACGGTGTCAGCGCACCGCGACGGGGACCTGGAGGTCGGCAAGCAGCCGGCGCACCCGTTCCTCGACGTCGTCGCGGATCGGCCGGACCGCCTCCAACCCCTGTCCGGCGGGGTCGGTCAGTTCCCAGTTCTCGTAGCGCTTGCCCGGAAATACCGGGCAGGCGTCGCCGCAGCCCATGGTGACCACCACGTCGGCGGCGCGGACGATCTCCTCGGTCCACGGCTTGGGGAACTCGCCGGTGATGTCGATTCCCACCTCGGCCATGGCGGCGACCGCGGCCGGGTTGATCTCGTGACCGGGCTCCGAACCCCCGGACCAGCCCACCGCTTTGTCCCCGGCCAGGTGGGTCAAGAAGCCCAGCGCCATCTGGGAGCGTCCCGCGTTGTGCGTGCACAGGAACAGCACTGTGGGTCTCGCGTCGGGGATCTTGGCTTCGACGCGGGCCAGGGCGCTCAGTTGCTGACGGGCGTAACGTTCGGCCAGCAGCGGAAGAAAGTTGGGAACCTTTGCGCGGCCGGCGAAATGCGCGTAGGACGAATGCAGGAAACGCTCGATGGTCTCGGCTCCGATGATGTCCCCGAACTCGGTCTGCAGCTGGTTGGCTGCCGCTTTCAACGCCAACTGCTGATCGATGGGCAGATCACGGCGCAGTTGGTGCGTCACCGGAGTGTCAGTCATCGACTACTTCCTTCGTCCTCGTCGAATCGGTGGTGCTATCGGGGAATCTACGCCGCAGCGCCAGCGAGACGTAGACCAATGCGACGAGCACCGGGACCTCGATCAACGGTCCGACCACCCCGGCGAGCGCCTGCCCGGAGGTGGCGCCGTAGGTGGCGATGGCGACGGCGATGGCGAGTTCGAAGTTGTTCCCCGCGGCGGTGAAGGCCAGCGTGGTGGTCCGCTCGTAGCCCAGGCGCAGCGCGGCGCCGAGGGCGTAGCCGCCGCCCCACATGACCGCGAAGTAGACCAGCAGCGGCAACGCGATGCGGGCCACGTCCCAGGGTCGGTTGGTGATCTGATCGCCTTGCAGCGCAAAGAGGATCACGATGGTGAACAGCAGTCCGTAGAGCGCCCACGGTCCGATGACGGGCAGGAACCTCGACTCGTACCACGCCCTGCCCTTGGTCTTCTCGCCGATGCGGCGCGACAGGTATCCGGCGAGCAGCGGGATGCCCAGGAAGATCAGCACCGATTTCGCGATCTGCCACGGCGACGTGTCGATGGTGGTCTGTTCAAGACCCAGCCAGCCGGGAAGCACCGACAGGTAGAACCAGCCGAGCACCGCGAACATGAACACCTGGAAGATCGAGTTCAGCGCGACCAGCACGGCGGCGGCTTCGCGGTCGCCGCAGGCGAGGTCGTTCCAGATGATGACCATCGCGATGCAGCGCGCCAGGCCGACGATGATCAGCCCGGTGCGGTATTCGGGCAGGTCCGGCAGCATCAGCCAGGCGAGCGCGAACATCAGCGCCGGGCCGAACACCCAGTTCAGCACGAGCGAGGAGATCAGCAGCTTGCGGTCGCCGGTGACGGTGTCGAGGCGGTCGTAGCGGACCTTCGCCAGCACCGGGTACATCATGATCAGCAGACCCAGCGCGATCGGCAATGAAACACCGTCGATGGCAACGCTTTCCAGCGCCGTGTTCAGGCCCGGTATCCAGCGGCCCAGAAGCAGACCGGCGACCATCGCGGCGCCGATCCACAGGGGCAGGAAGCGGTCGAGGGTGGACAGCTTCGCGACGACTACCGGCGACGCCGTGGACGTGTCACTCATGCGGGCACGCTCGCTGCGTCGGCGCCGAGGATGACCGCCAGGCTGTCCAGCGCCTCGGGGACCACGGCGTAGTAGACCCAGGAGGCCCGGCGTTGCGAGGTCAGCAGTCCGGCGTCCCGGAGCACCTTGAGATGGTGCGAGACCGTGGGCTGGGACACCTCGATACCGGCGGAGAGGTCACACACGCAGGCCTCACCTCCGTCATGGCTGGCGATCGCGCTGAACAACTGCAGGCGCACCGGATCGGCGAGGGCCTTGAACCTGACTGCCATGTCCGCGGCGGCCGCGGCGGACAGAGGTTTACGCAGAAGCGCACCCGGCGGACAGCATTGGTCGTCGGCACGCGGCGCCGCTGACTTCGACATACATCGATATTGACAGTCATCGAATCAAGACGCAAACGAACGGCGCGTGAACGTCGGCATTGCCCCGTGGGCCGGATGCGTTCTACTATCTGCGTATGAATGCAGGTAATGGTCAATGCGGCCGTCGGCTGCCCGACGACCAGGTGAACCTGGTCGTCGAGGTTTTCCGGATGCTCGCCGATGCGACCCGCGTGCAGATCCTCTGGGCCCTGGTCAGCCGCGAGATGTCGGTCAATGACCTTGCCGCACACGTGAACAAGCCGGCACCCTCGGTGTCGCAACACCTGGCGAAACTACGCATGGCCCGGTTGGTGCGCACCCGCCGAGAAGGCACCAGCGTCTTCTACAGCCTGGACAACGACCACATCAGGCAGCTCGTCACCGACGCGGTATTCAACGCCGAACACGCCGGGCCCGGGGTGCCCGGGCATCACCGCGACGCGGCCGAACTCGCCATGCTGCACGCCGACACGGCCGCGGCACCCGCCAAGGGTCGCGGCGCATGAGCCACGCCACCGGGGCCGCGGCGCACCCGCAGAACCACGACCACCCGCACCACCACGACCACGACCATCCGCACGATCATGGGCATCCGCACGGCGGGAAACTGCGCACAGCCATCCGCGAGGTGTTCGCCCCACACAGCCACGACGCGTCCGACAGCATCGACGACGCACTGGAATCCAGCGCCGCCGGCATCCGGGCGGTGAAGATCAGCCTGCTCGTGCTCGGCGCCACCACGGTCGGCCAGCTCGCGATCGTGGCAGTGTCGGGTTCGGTCGCGTTGCTCGCCGACACCATCCACAACTTCTCCGACGCGATGACCGCCATCCCGCTCTGGATCGCGTTCGCGCTCGGCACCAGGGCCGCGACCCGCCGCTATACCTACGGCTTCGGCCGGGCCGAGGACATCGCCGGGCTGTTCGTGGTCGCGATGATCGCGCTGTCCGCCGTCGTCGCCGGCGTCGAGTCGATCCGCCGTCTGATCAACCCCGTCGCCATCGAACACGTCGGATGGGTCGCCGCGGCCGGCCTGGTCGGATTCCTCGGCAACGAGATCGTCGCGGTCTACCGCATCCGGGTCGGCCGCCGGATCGGTTCGGCAGCGCTTGTCGCCGACGGATTGCACGCTCGCACAGACGGATTCACCTCGCTGGCGGTGGTGCTGGGCGCCGCCGGTGCGGCGCTGGGCTTCCCGCTGGCGGATCCCATCGTCGGCCTGCTGATCACCGTTGCGATCCTCGCGGTGCTCCGCACGGCGGTGCGGGATGTGTTCCGGCGCCTGATGGACGGGGTCGACCCCGCCTTCGTCGACTCCGCCGAGGCCGCGCTCGCCGCCGAGCCCGGAGTGTCACAAGTGCGCACTGTCAGGATGCGCTGGATCGGCCATCGCCTGCACGCCGAAGCGGAGTTGGACATCGATCCCGCGGTAACGCTCGCCGACGCGCACCGCATCGCACACCGCGCCGAACACACGCTGACCCATGCGGTGCCGAAGCTGTCGACCGCGCTGGTGCATGCTTATCCTGCATCGAGCGACCAAGGCGCTCGGGGCGGTAGCTCAGTCGGTTAGAGCCCCGGACTCATGATCCGGCGGGAGAGCCTCAGTCGAGTCCGCGGGCGATGAGCGCCTCGCTGAGATCGTCGGCAGCACGCAGCGCACCGACGATGACGGGTACGAACACGATCCGCGGGGTGACCCGCAGCCCACGCGCCCGGCGGGCCTCGTCCACCTGCCGGATGATCTCCACCAGCAGCGGGATCGACCGGATGGTCAGGCCCAACGCGATGCCCACCTGTCGGGCCGGAAACCCGAACCGCGCCAACGGCTTCATGGCGCGGGTCGCAGCGTCGATCATGTCGGTCGTCCGCGTCGTCAGCGTCACCATCGCCGCGAGGGATACTGCCAGCAGCAACACCCCGCACACCACCAGCGCGCGATGCAAGTCGGTGAGCACGACCTGCAACACGAAGATGAACCCGACCACCCACAGCACCTGCCGGAGTTGCAGGATCAGCGCCCGAACGTTTAGCCGCGCCGAAAGCACGGCTGCCAGAACGATTCCGGCCACGACGGCGAGCCGGACCGGTGAATCCACCCACACCGTCATCGCGACGATCAGAACACCGAGCCCGAACAACTTCGCGCCGGCCGGCATGCGATGCAGCCACGACGTTCCCGCACGGTAATCCCCCAGCATCGTCATGTCATCAGCCGCCGGTATGTGGAAAGCGCGACTGACGGTACGTCGTCGGCGACCACTCGGCCGTCGTCGAGCACGATCACGCGGTCGGCATCATCGACGAGGTCCAGATCATGGGTGACGATCACCAGTTGGGTGTGCAACGCGGCGAAGGCCTGTCGCAGCATCCGCGCATTTCGCAGGTCGAGCAGCGTCGTCGGCTCGTCGGCCACCACCACGGCTGGCTCGGTGACCAGCACCGTCGCCAGCGCCAGCAACTGCTTCTGTCCTCCGGACAGCAGGTGCGCGGGTTGATCGGCGTGTCCGGCCAGCCCGAACCGTTCCAGCACCTGCGCCACCTTCGCGGTGCGGGTCTGCCGGTCCAGCGACCGCCGGGACAGCGAGAGCTCGATGTCCTCGGCGACGGTGGGCATCAGGATCTGGCGGTCCGGATCGGTGAACACGAAACCGACCAGCCGGCGCACCTGTTTGGCGGAACGCCTGGTGTCCAGGCCGTGCACGCGTACCGCCCCCGAGTCGGGCAGCACCAATCCGTTGAACAGCCTTGCCAGCGTGGACTTTCCGCTGCCGTTGGCGCCCACGATGCCGACCCGGCGCTCGGTGATGGTGAGCGAGATTTCACGCAGCACGGGGCGCTCGCCGTAGGAATGGGACACCCCGTCGATGACGATGGCGGCGGGCGGGTCGTCAGTCATCGCTTCGAGTTCGGACGGGGGCGATGAGGCCTGGGCGGGCCCGGTGGACCTGTGCGGCCACGTAACTGCACAACACCGCCTTGGTGACATCGCCGGCGAGGTAGATGCCGTTGGTGGACAACGCAGCCCACCAGGACAGATCGGTGCGCAGCATCAGGCCTGCTGTGCCGAAAAGGTAGATGACGGCCATCCCGCCGACGACGTTGATCGCGATGCCCCACAGCACGCGGTAGCGCGGCATCATCAGTGCGGTCAGCAGACCGATCACGATGACGGCGGGCAGCCAGCCGACGAAGAAGCCGGCGGTCGGTGAGGACAGCGCCACCAGACCGGTGCGACCACCGGCCAGGATCGGTAGCCCGGCCACGGCCAGGATCGTGAACAGAGCGACCGCCAGCGCACCCTTGCGGGGGCCGAGGATCGACCCGGCCAGCATCACGCCGAGGGTCTGCAGCGTGATCGGGACGCCGGTGGGTCCGAGGCTCAGGGTGCCCGGAAGGCCCAGCGCGGCGAGCAGGCCGGCGAAGACCGCCGCTTGGGTGAGGTCGCGGGACTCGATGCGACCGAACCGGCCGAGCTTGGAAGTCTGAGCACTCACCCGAGGATTATGGGCGAAAGCGCGAGGCGGTCGGCACCTCCCCTGCCCGGCAACACCCGGATCAGGCCGCGTTCCCCGAGGCGCGGACTCTTGCGCAGGCGCGTTCAAAGCACGCCCATTCGGCCGGGCTCGGTCGCGCACCCACATCCACGACCGCCGATGCGCTGACCTCCGGGATCGGCAACCCGGCGGCGACGAGCAGCTCGGCGAGACGGCTGAGCTGACCCGCAGGGCTGTCTTCGCGCCGTTGGAAAATCCGCTCCTTCAGCCGCACTTTAGCCTCAGCAGCGCCGGAGTCGACGTCGAGCGCGGGGGCGGTGATGAGCGGGCCACACCGGCGCAGCTGCTCTTCGTAACGGTCCTCCCAGAACTCGGCGCGCCAACCCGGCCACAATTGCGGTAACCACCACACGAGCCCGGGATTCGGGTTGGTAACCCATACTCCGACGGTCTCGTTCGTCTCGTCGATATGCACACCACTCTCGGGCAAGATGCCTAGGCGCAGCGAAGACTTCCCGGTGCCGGGCAGCATGTCGAGCAGTTGCGGACCGTGCCACGCGGCACTGCTGCCCCACCACAGTGGCCAGGCTCGAACACGGCCGTTGCCACTAGTGACGGTGACAAGGTGATGTAAGCGATCGGTGTCCGCTGCCGTCTTCAGCTCCGGGCGAGAGGGATTGTCGCACAGAGGGATTCGAGCACCGACATATGCGGCGATCTCCGCAGTCGCACCATACGCCCAAGAGATCGAGTAGCCCGGCCACAAGATCTCCAACACCTGGAACATGGCCCGCCGCTCGTTCATCCTCGTCATGATTTCCTCGCCGAAGAACAGCAGCCGGTGCGCCACAAGGTCCAGAAGCAGGCCACCGTCGGACCACAGATCGTCAGTCCAAAATTCACTGGTCTCTTGCGCGAGGATGTAGCGCGTAGCCATCTCCGGTCCCGCGAGCAAGGCGTCGAGCATCCGGCACCCCGCCCAGTGCGAGTACCTCAGTTGCCAGCCGTCATGATCCACCAACACGATGTTGGCCCGATTTCCCATGGTTCCCCCTGCCGGATCGGCGCCGCGCAGGGCGACGCTCAGTTGTGGGCAGTATTCGCCCAGCCTCCGACAGCCAGGCTTGAATGCGCGCAGAGGCACCACATCGCTCGCCGGCATTGCAGCACCGGACTGAACCGAGGATGAGCTGTCGGAGCGGTCCGGTTTTGTCGGTGGTCGAATGTATGTTCGAGCTATGTCGGGAAGCGACGTACAGGCCGCGGTCACCGCGCTGCGCACTGCGTTCGACGACATGGCGGCGTGTGATGTCGACCTGCTGACTCGGCCCGATCTCGTTGCGGCTCTTGATGAGCTCGAAACTGTGGGGTGTCGACTGCCCGCGTTGAGTTACCGGTTGTTGGCGCGGTTGCAGGCCGAGACGACCCCGCCCCAGATGGGTGCCAAATCCTGGAAAGAGGTCCTGGCAGTCCGTTGGCGGATCTCGACCAGCGAGGCGCATCGCCGGCTCACCGAGGCCGCGGTGTTGGCGCCACGCCAAGCCATGACCGGAGAAGCGTTGCCGCCGGTGCTGCCCGCGACTGCGGCCGCCCAAGCCCACGGGCTGATCAACGCCGAGCATGTCGAGGTGATCCGCAAAGCCATGGCCAAGTTGCCCGGCTTCGTGGACACCGCGACGCGGGAGCGCATCGAGGTCGACCTGGTCCGCACCGCCGTCGGCAACGGCCCCAAAGAACTCAAAGACTCCGCGGACCGGACCTTGTTCCTGCTCGATCAGGACGGACCCGAACCCGACGAGCGCGAACGCGCCCGCAAGCGCGCGGTCACCAAACACAAACAGCGCGAGGACGGCATGGTCGACGTGTCGGCGACGCTGACCCCGGAAGCCTGGGCGGTGTGGGAGGCGATCTTCGCCAAATTCGCCGCCCCCGGGATGTGTAATCCCGACGATCCTGAGCCGTGCACCTCAGGCACGCCGTCACAGGCCCAGATCGACCACGATCAGCGCAGCCTGGCTCAACGCCAACACGACGCGCTCCTCGCCGGCGGGCGCATCGCACTGATGAGCGGACAGTTGGGGCAGCTCAACGGGTTGCCGGTGTCGGTGATCATCCGCACCACCCTCCAAGACCTGGAATCGCGCGCCGGGGTCGGTGTCACCGGCGGCGGCACCGTGATGCCGATCGCGGAGGTGATCCGGATGGCCGGGCACGCGAACCACTACCTCGCGGTGTTCGACCGCGCCACCGGATCAGCGCTGGATCTGTTCCGCACTCGACGGATCGCCTCCCCGGCCCAGCGGATCATGCTGATCGCCCGCGACGGCGGATGCACCAAACCCGGCTGCACCGTCGGCGCCTACGGCTGTCAGGGCCACCATGTGGAGGCTGACTTCGCCAAGGGTGGTAACACCAACGTCGACGAACTCGGTTTGGCGTGTGGGCCCGACAACCGCAGCGTCGACAACAACGGCGGCTGGACCACCCGCATGAACGAGCGCTGCGAAGTCGAATGGATTCCCCCACCATCACTGGACACCGGCCAAGCCCGAATCAACAACTACCACCGCCCCGAACGCCTCCTGCACCCACCCGACGAACCAGAACCCCAGGGCCACAACGACACTGAAGCGGAGATCGAATCAGCGGGATCCGCTCAAGGAAATCCGCGCGGCGACGAGACAAACGGCCCCCGCCCAACCGACGACGCCGGTAAACCCGGCGGCCCCGCACCACCAGGAGATCAGGCGGCCTGATGGCCGACGATCTCACGCGACAGAACCGCGACCCGAGACAGGAGCCGCCTCGTGCCTCGGCGGCCACTTCGGCTCCCAGCAACACGTCGGCCCCCGCAACGCAAAGGGCCAGGCCCGGCTCACACCGGTCCTGGCCTCTTGCTTCACTGTCGGGCTGACAGGATTTGAACCTGCGACCACTTGACCCCCAGGAGTGTAGAGCACTGTTTTCCCAGCTCGCTACAACTGAGCCGACGGCGCTGAACTGGGAAAATGCTCGTTTAGGTCGCTATCGGATTACCCGTTGAGTGTCACCGATGTGTCACTCTAACCGAGCGCGGAATGGCTTCTGAACTGCGCTGACAAACGACGGGGACCGATTCAGCGTGTCACGTCTGCGTGCTTGACGCCAGGGCCGTTTTGATGCGCGCCGGCACCGGGCCGCCGGAGGTCCGCCGACGCCTGCGCCCACAGCTGCGGAACGGTTCGCCGGACGTTGCCGGCGCTGCGGGTCGGGGCGCTACCGTCGAGGCTCGGACGCGAAGGGGGTATGCCGGATGGGCGAGCTGTTGAAACTCTCCGAGGTGTCGAAACGGTGCGGGATCAAAGTGCGCACACTGCAGTTTCTGGTGGCCGACGGACTGCTGCCCGCCGAGCGCACACCGCAGGGCCATCCATTGATCCCCGATGACGCCGTGCCGACCTGGGCACAATGCCGGGCACTGCTGGAGCGACATCGCGACCGGCACCTACAGCAGGCCGCCAGAATGCTCGACCGGGTGCTCCTCGAACTCGAAGCGGTGCGCAACGACATCAACGAAGCTCGCGAGCACCCGACCGAACCGCTGGGCATCGACTTCACCGCTGCGTCGCGATATGGCTCGGGATCCGGACAGACGACACTCGCAGCGGCGCTGACCCAGTTTGAGCACGCCCGCATCAACGTGGAGCTGTACCACCGCGCACTCTGCGACGTCATCGAGGCAGACAGAGGCTGACCGGTCTCGCTGGCTGATCGATCGGATCCGTAAGTCCGCCGCGCCAGGCGCCCGTCCCCGGCTCGGCAGCTGAGAGTCTGCCGACATGTCGATGAACCTGAATCTGAACGCATCCACCGACGGCTACGACGACGCAGAAGCACTCGCGGCTGCGCTCGAATCGGTAGCCGCGAAGATCCGCACCGCCGGCGGCGACCCGGTGCATGCCGACGGCGACATCACCGTGTCAGCCAGCGGCGAGAATCAGAGCGTGTTCCTGTCGTTTGTCGCGAGATAGTTCGCCGCCCACCCGCCCTGAACCGCGAAGCCGACGCCTGAAACCGGCTCCGGGGCCACGCTGTTCGACAGCTTCGACCAGATGGCACCCGCGCCGCGCGGTAGGCTGCGGTGTGCGCTAGTCTCTAAATTAGAGAATTAGTGAGTTCTCCTGCAAGATTGACAACTGAACACCGACCACCAACTCCGCAGCTGCGCTCCACTGCGTCGAGCTGGATGATCGTGGCGAAGACCGCGACCCGTACCACCAGGAGCACCCGCACCACCCCGAATTACCGGAACGACCACCGCTGCGCTCGCGAGAGGGCATCCTTGCGGCTTTCCGCTCGCCCAACGTGGCTAGGCGGTGTTTCACCCTGCCCGCACCACGTTCTCAGGAAACGCACAGGTTCTTTGGTAACAAAACGATAACGGCGAGGGTAAACCCGCAGGTCGCCTCTTGTCTCCCCCGCGCACGCGGGGATTGATCCAAATAGCCGGGGGATCGAGTTTGATGCCGCGGGTCTCCCCCGCGCACGCGGGGATTGATCCAACGCCATGACCGACCCGCGAGCCCACGCCACCAGTCTCCCCCGCGCACGCGGGGATTGATCCGGGCCGGGCGATCGTGGCCGACGCGCTCTTCGGTCTCCCCCGCGCACGCGGGGATTGATCCCCACACGCGCGTGACTTCGACCACCGCTTCATGTCTCCCCCGCGCACGCGGGGATTGATCCCAGATGCCTGCGTCGCCGAGGCGCTGTATGAGGTCTCCCCGCGCACGCGGGGATTGATCCCAGATGCCTGCGTCGCCGAGGCGCTGTATGAGGTCTCCCCGCGCACGCGGGGATTGATCCCAGCTGTGGCGCGAGTACCTGCGTGTCGTCGGGGTCTCCCCCGCGCACGCGGGGATTGATCCAGAACCGAATTCGTCGGTCTCGGTGTACACGGTCTCCCCCGCGCACGCGGGGATTGATCCGTCACCGTCGGCCAGTGCAGCCAGCGCCTGGGTGGTCTCCCCCGCGCACGCGGGGATTGATCCCGAAAGCGCGACGGTGCCCTCGATCTCGATGAGTCTCCCCCGCGCAAGCGGGGATTGATCCGCGGCGAGCTGCTGGCCTGGCTGATCCTCGGCGTCTCCCCCGCGCAAGCGGGGATTGATCCCAGTCGATTCCATACCCGTCATCGCGCTCGAAGTCTCCCCCGCGCAAGCGGGGATTGATCCCTGCGAGCTGCGCCTCCCGCCAGGCATGCTCCGTCTCCCCCGCGCAAGCGGGGATTGATCCGTGCTGCTCGACCTGGCGGGCCAGCGGCCGATCGTCTCCCCCGCGCAAGCGGGGATTGATCCTGCGGTGCGGGCAGCGGCGCTGGTGCTGATCGGTCTCCCCCGCGCAAGCGGGGATTGATCCTGCTACAGAAACGCAAGAGCGATCCCACTCAGGTCTCCCCCGCGCAAGCGGGGATTGATCCAGAGCCACCCGGAGTGCCACCCGCGGAGGGCTGTCTCCCCCGCGCAAGCGGGGATTGATCCCATGACCGACGGGCCGCGGGAGCTGGATCGTCGTCTCCCCCGCGCAAGCGGGGATTGATCCGGCGCAACGATCGCCAAGTGCGCCCACCCGCAGGTCTCCCCCGCGCAAGCGGGGATTGATCCGGGGATTGCGGCGCGGAGCACGATGGCCTCGAGTCTCCCCCGCGCAAGCGGGGATTGATCCTCCGCTCGTGGTCGCCATCGTCGCGTCGTTCAGTCTCCCCCGCGCACGCGGGGATTGATCCGGTCCCGATGGATGTGCGGACCCGGCGATGGCGTCTCCCCCCGCGCACGCGGGGATTGATCACCGAGTCGCGCAGCGACAGGAATGACGCCACCAGTCTCCCCCGCGCACGCTGGGATTGATCCCACGCGGCGGTCATCCCGATCAAGCGTGGCCGGTCTCCCCCGCGCACGCGGGGATTGATCCCACTCGCTGTCGACAGCGTTCAGGATCCGGGCAGTCTCCCCCGCACACGCGGGGATTGATCCTCCGGTGCGATCTGGACGAACGTGCCCGGTACGTCTCCCCCGCGCACGCGGGGATTGATCCAAAGACGCTGACGACCGGCGCCATCGCCGAAAGTCTCCCCCGCGCACGCGGGGATTGATCCGAGGATTGCTCATCGCGTGAACGGCGTCGGCAGTCTCCCCCGCGCACGCGGGGATTGATCCGACACTGGACCTGTGCACCCTCGGTCCCGCAGTGTCTCCCCCGCGCACGCGGGGATTGATCCGACACTGGACCTGTGCACCCTCGGTCCCGCAGTGTCTCCCCCGCGCACGCGGGGATTGATCCGTCCACGTCGAGCTGTTCCTGAATCCGATCGAGTCTCCCCCGCGCACGCGGGGATTGATCTGCGTGGTCCGCCTGGTGCAGCCGCCGCATGGAGTCTCCCCCGCGCACGCGGGGATTGATCCACCACGGCAGCCCGTTCGGCGGCCGCCTGGGCGTCTCCCCCGCGCACGCGGGGATTGATCCAGTCGACGCGTACACGCGGACATTGGAGCTGAGGTCTCCCCCGCGCACGCGGGGATTGATCCGATCGACAGCCGCTGGTTGTCGTGCCATTCTCGGTCTCCCCGCGTAGGCGGGGATTGATCCAGGGCTGCAATGGAATTCGGCCTCGATGGGGAGTCTACCCGCGCAAGCGGGGAGAGATCCGCGTTCGTGACTCCATCCGCGATGACGAACGCCGTCTCCCCCGCTCAAGCGGGGATTGATCCCACGGGGTACGGCACCGTTGTCCATGATGAGGTCTCCCCCGCACGCGGGGATTGATCTGGCCGCTCGCCGGCATCTGGCATGATCCGTCGTCTCCCCTCGCGCACGCGGGGATTGATCGCGGTACGCACGCATACAGAACAGGAAGGACCATCCAAATATGTCCGCGCCGAAAAGCAAGAATGAACAGGACGCCATCGACTACCACATCGGCGAAGCCCACAAAGCGGCGCAGGTGGCATCGGCCTACCTATCCGATGCCGTTGGACCGACAGAAAGCGGGATGACCCCAGAGCAGCTACAGCAACTCAGCTACTTCAGGACCACAGTCGTAACGGCCGCTACTCGGGTCGCCGACACGCACACCCGGCTGTTGAAACTCAGGCTCGCAATTGGCGATACGGCGTTTTAACCTTGCCGTCGTCCGTACAGTGCCCCGGAGAGAAACTGGGTGCAAGTCAACACAACCTTGACAGCCAATGCAGTACGGACCGAGAACACGGCTGGCCCTGGCGCCGTCACTTGTTGCCGAGCCCTGTGTCTCGCTCCAGCCTCAGCGCAGCTGTTCCGGGATCTGGTGGTCGCACCCGGGGATCAACTTGCGCTCCCCGAACCGCGTGGTGTTGTCCGGATCCTCGCGCACGAAGTGCATCAGCGTGGACGCCTGCCCGATCAGTTGACCGTCGATGAACACTTGGGCGGTGGCGTTGTCGCGCGCACCGGCCGGCAGATAGGTAGCGCGGCCTTCGCGGGCGGCGTTGAGCACGTCGACTCGCAGCTGTTCGTAGTTCGGGCTGCCCATGGCGATGGTTCCTCTCGTCGGCTGATGGCAGCGCGACTGTGCCGGCGCCGGTCCCCTGCCGGCGAGTGGGGCGCGCACGCGCCGCGGCGGTCACCGATCCCGCCCTCGCGGCACGGTGACGGCGCCGGACACCAACGCCGGCCGACCAACACCGAGGAGACATCTGATGAGCACAGCAGCCGAAACCCTGTGGCCGATCCCCGATGACCTGCGTGGCACCGGCCGCACCGCGGCGGAGACGATCCGCGCGTTCCTCGACAAACACGACCTGATGGAGCACGGCGGCGGCGGACGGTTCTACACCCCTGAGCAATGGGCCGATCGCGGCGAGGAATACGGCACACGGTCGCTGCTGGTCGTCACCCATGACGGCGGCGACCATGCGCGGGCGTTCAATCTCGACTACGGCGACCACCAGTCGCACGAAGCCCTGCAGAACGCTCTCGGCGAGGTGGGTGTGTACGTGGAAGGCTGCACAACCTGGTACTCCGCGGTCTACCGCCGCTGATCGTCGATCCGTTGCGTGGACCCGGACAGGCGCATATACCGCCGCGGTTCTCGCGCCAGCCGAGCCCGTACCAGCTCCGGGTCCACGCACGAATCACACAGCCACACACCAGGTAACGGTAGTCCGGGATCAGGCGGGTAGTAGTGCGGGCCCGGAGCACGGCACGCTGAGCATGGGGGACGTACAGGGCCGTGTGTCACGTCCTTGCCGCCGGGACGGTCCAGAACGTCGGCGGCAGCATCCGCGCGCCGGCGACCGCTCGCAGCACCGCGGTCCTGTCACGGGCCGGATCGAAATCCGACTGCTCGATCACGACGTCGTTGGGGCTGAGCGCCTGCGTGCCGGCGATGCGCACCCGCACCACCCGCAGACCCCGTGCGGCATAGAACCGGTTGCGCATGATGTCCTCGGCGATCTTGTCCGGTGTGCCGTGCCAGTGGTGCGGATCGACCTCGACAACGGCGAACGGTCGCCGGACCAAGATGTCGGGGGTGAAGAACCGGTTCTTGCCGGCACTGTCACGTCCCATACACATCAGCGTGCCTTGCGGATAGGTCGCATATCCCGCGTCCTCCAGCACCTTTCGCACTCGCTGTTCAGTCTTCGACGTGGCCGTCGACCCGCCGGCCGACAAGTCACCGGGCCGTGCCCGGCTGCGATCCATCTTCGGCAACACCGGCGGCGTCTTGCGGTGGTTGTGCGCCCATACCGCCCACACCACCAGTAGCGATAGCGGCACCACCGGGTGCAGCAGGAACTCGATCATGCAGTCGTTCAGTCCCCCGCGACGAACGTCAGCTGATCCTCACCGACTGCGTCGAACAGCTCCGCCAGGCTGATCTCGCCGTTCGCGTAGTTGTCGATGTCATGCTGGGCGGCCTGGGCCTGCGTCTGGACATGCGCGGGGTATTTCGACGTGTCGGCGCGATAGCGCAGCGTCATCGTGATCGATGCCATCCGAATGCCTCTCGCGGATCAGGGGTAGACGCGGACCGTGACCGGCGTCCCGGACCGGCGGTCAGTGCCCTCCAAGTCGACGGACGCACGCTTGCCTGCGGCCACCTCACCGACCAGCTGGGCGACGTCGCCGTTGTCGGACAGGGTCAATCTGACGGTGATGTCGTGTGCCATGGCGCCGACCGTAGGCCAGAACAAGCAGGTCTCGGGAGGTGCGGCGCGCGCACTGTCCAGCCGGGACGTCCGCAGGACGTGACACCGACCGAACGATGCGGACGGATGGGCCGGAGTACCCGGTGGCCATCGTGGATCGCGCCGCGTACCCGCTGCACTGTGTGCCACTGACACGATTCCCGGCATGACCTACAACGGACGCGCGGTGCTCGAACAGGTCGCCGCACAACACGGGTGGACCACCATCTCGGTGACTCCGTGCTTCGAAGACCAGGAGCAGGTCATCTACGGCCGCGAGGGCATCGAGATCCTGATCGCGTGGACACCACTGAACACCGCGACGTGTGTCGTGAAGAACTACGGAAAACCCGATGAGACGGTGGCTGACGGCCCGCTGGGTCTGATCACCGCTCGGGGCTGGATGGAGGAGAACTGCTGATGTCGATCATCGGTGACGGCGTCGAGAAGACCCTGACCTACGAGGAGGCCACTGCGATCCTGGCCGAGCCCGGCTACGACGCCTATGGGCGACTGCGCCTGTACGGGATCATCGCCGACGGTGAATCCGCCGGCCAGCTCACCGCCATCAAATCGCAGCAGAACCTCGAACGGTTCAGTTACACCCGCATCTACTCAATCGAACGGTAAAGCGCCATGGTCGAACTCGGCAATGTGGTCAAGACGGCCGACGGTGCGATCGGCGCCGTCGTCGACTGGACGGACCACGGGATGCGCCCGGGCATCTTCACCATCGAGTGGGACGAGGTGACGTTCACCGGCGAAGCTCCCCCACGCCACTGGACACAGGCCGAGGCCGAAGTGCTGACAGTTCTGAGCTGATCTCGGCGGAGTCTACCTGCCCCGACACCAACCCTCGCAGTCCCAACCTCCCGTGCGGTTTCTGCGAGCTGGGCCGCACCAGAACAGCATCGCCGACAGCGTGGTGCGATTGACAGCTGTGAGAGGCATCAGTTGGGAAGTGGCAGAACGGCTAACGGATCGGCTATAGCTGGCCCAACGCGCGAACGGTTGCAGCAACCCGATCAACGAACACGGGGATCGGGTTGCTGCGCTACTCAGGATCCGCGATCCAGTCCGCCGACACCGTCTCAGCGTCGACCAAGAGGCGCCCAACAGAGCCATCAGAGGAGAGCACCAGTGGAACGAGGCTGTTGGCGTTCCCGGGCGCGCGAACCTCGAACGCGACGATGGGAAGGCTGTCACCGTCCTTCGAGGTGGCAGTCAGGCCCGCAGGAGCGGGCAGGATCAGTGACTCGGGTTCTTGGGCCGCCGGTGGCGCGGATTCGGCTGGTGTCCACGGAGATTCCATTGCGACCATCCCCGTCAGCTCCGGGACCGGCTGCACTTCCACGTTCATGTCAAGGTAGCCGGGAACAACACGTTCTCTCTCGGGATTCTCGCGGTGGTGCTGGTGCAGTAGCGCGACCACGGGCCGGGGAAGGTCCGGGTGAACGTACACATGCATCCCCGGAGCCAACGACGTGGCCCCGATCGTCTTCCAGTGCTCGTTCGCCATCATCGTGTCCTCTCGCCTGTCTGGTGGGTTGTCGTGGACGCTACGTTGCGCCGCCTACGAGCGCACCCATCAATTGACCCGCGGCATGGGGGCTGTGATTGTCAGCTATCCGGTGCCCGCAGCTGCGACTCAATCCCGTTCATCGAGATAAGCTGAGTACCGCACGTAGTCACCTGTGCCACCTCATTAGGGAGAGGGCAGTGACTCGGTCTATAGGAGGCCCGGATGTTGAGTCGTGTCGCGCGCGAGTTCGCCGCCGAAATCGCTGACCACGACTGGTCAGACGCACCGTATCGACTGGATCGCGCAGGACACCAGCGCGATTTTGATAGCCGCCCCAGTGCCGGCCGACTCGAAGACGACGAGACTGATCGGTTGCGAACCAACGTTGCGTGGGTAGTTGGGCAGGTTCTCGCGTACTCCGATCCCAACTTCGACATCAACGAGTTCGTCTCGGCCTGCGGTGTTCCTCGATCGATCACGCACCGCACCAACGGCTCTCGCAGTGGCGTGATCGAGAACGGGTTGCGTTGGCGCGATTTTCACAACCGTGCTCTCCACGCCCCGGGTGCACCACTGTGGCGCGCGAAGATGCTGTGCGACGTGACAAACCTCGAGGAATTCGTGCGCCAGTTGGGGTCACTCGCCAGCAGGTCCGCCGCAGGTCCAGGCATCGACCCGCACGTTGACGCGGTCATCGACTCAGCCACAGGGAGAGACCATATCGTGACACTCGTGGTAAAGGCATGGGATTCAGCCGGAGCTGAGCAGCGCGCGATGCAGATCGTCGAAGCTGCCAGCTCGGCTGCACACGGCGGAACGGTGACAAGTATCAGCTGCGTCGAATTCACATTCGCTCCATAGGTGAGTGGCAGCACCGCCGGCTGCCGATCCTGTACGAGACACGCGGACACGGTGCCTCCGTGCCGGGCACCGGATTCCCGCGCTGCTGCTGCCATCATCGCGCGCATGCCAACACACGGTGGACTCGACGACGCCCAACGCCAACGACTCTGTGAAACGAAGGTGACCCTCGACGGGGAGCCCGCACGCATCAGCGGCTGGGCCAACTCGTTTGCCTCAGTGACACGCAGTGATGGCCGCGGCGGGGTCGTCACTTTCGCGTGGGCCACCGCGGCGCACGTCGTGGCGGACAAGAGCGGCGCGTTCTTCTCATGAGCGACACCCGCGTCTGCATCTACGCCAACGAGGTCGCCGGCCCATTCACCGACCGCACCGCCCGCCTGACCATCGTCGGCCAGTTCTCGCTGCCCAACGTGGGATCCACGGCGCTGACGATGGAATACGTTCTCGGTCAGATCAATAACGAGACCTCAGCTGGGTTCGTCGCACCAACACGAGTGGCCCTTGCCGAAGTTCACGGCGGGGACGGCCAACTGCGCGAAGGCGACATGGTGCAGATCAACCACACCCAGTTCATGGTCACCGCGGACAACTTCGCGGAGTGGTCCGGTGAGTAGCTGTACCGTCCACGTCACCGTGCACCTGGACTACGACGTGTGGGACCACCGGGAAACCGAGGCCATCCGGGTATCACGGCACGGACGCGCCGACGCGTACCCACCGCAAGGGCAGCGGGCCACGGGGCAGTGGGACGGAACCAATACTGCAGCTGTGGCCGAAGCGATTGCACACCGCTTCGGGCTCGATGACGATGAACGCGCCCGCGCGGTGTGCGTGGAGGCCGCCGCTGCGATCGAGCAGAGCGATCCCCGTTGGATCGTCACTTTCGAGGTCTGATCACCGGTCCGACATCAACGGATCGGACTGTTCATCCTCGGACGTTGGCGACTGCGCTCTGGGCGCTATCAAGAGCATCAGTCCAGTAGCGATGAGGAGATGTAACTGGGCGGGAAACAGCCACGGCCATAACGGATACCTCATCGCGTCGGCGTACGCGATGAGCGGGAACCAGCTGGCAAGCGCTGTCGCAACTGCGAGAACCACCACCATTCCCGTTGCGATGCGGCGCGACCACGTATGCGATCCCCAGTCGGTCAGGCGAAACAGCACAGCTGTGAAGAGCGTCAGAATCGGAAACGCAGCCCACCAACCGGCAACGGCCACCACAGGGTGGGTCACCCCCTGCACTTCAACCGTCACACGTGTGCACCCCCAGACGACAGCTGCGTAGAGGACTATCAGCAGCGCCGTCGAGATCACGAACACACGCCGAGGCTCCCGCTGTGGATCGTCGCTGCTGGCGTTCCGTTGCGCTGCCATCTACACCCCCGGTGCAATCGATCCGGCATATCCGGATCGGCGCAACATACACCGGCACTGCGACACGTGCAGGCGTGCGGCACAGCAGAGCCGCCAACGCGCACATTCAGCTGAAATCGTCCAGCAACGCCAGCATTTCGGGTGCACGCCAGATCCGGTCGCGGGTACGGCCCGCCGACTCGACAACGATGCCGGCAGCGATCAACGGAGCCAGGTACCGGCGCGGGTGATCCGCCGAGATCCCCAGCGTCCGGCCCACCTGCGCGGCGTTGGCGACCGGCCGGCCAACCAGCAGATCCGCCGACGCGGGGCACACTACCTGCGATTTCGTTGTCCCCGATTGGCAGTCACACTCGCCGGACCGCGACCGCGATCAGCGTGTGCGCGTG
The DNA here is from genome assembly GCF_000612725.1 of Mycolicibacterium austroafricanum. Lineage (GTDB taxonomy): Bacteria > Actinomycetota > Actinomycetes > Mycobacteriales > Mycobacteriaceae > Mycobacterium > Mycobacterium austroafricanum. The sequence continues at coordinate 112,127 of NZ_HG964454.1, read as the reverse complement.
CGACATCAGCGCCCGGGCGACCTCCTCGGTCGCCAGCTCGTGCCCGCGACAGACCCCGGCCTCGCTGCTCATCAGTTCATGCAGGGCCAGCATCGCGAACACGCTCTCGCGATCGCCACTTAGCGCCTTCTGCAGCTCGTCGGCTGCCGGCACGGCGGGCAGGTGTGTGACGGCACGCCCGGCTGCCGACACCGTGACCGCATCAGCGGCCGCCTCGCCCGCGCGGATGGCAGCTGCCGCCGACGCCGACCACATCTGCACGTCCAAGCAGCGCTGCGCCGCCGCTGCGCTCTCTGTCGCACGGTCCAGTAGGGCGCGAGCGCGGCTGGTTTGGTCGATGCGCGTCACCAGCTATCCCGCGCTACGGCGAGAGGTCGCGAATGACCGCACACATGTCCGCGATGAGGCCGTCGACATGGTTCTGGATGACGTCCCACACGATGTCGTTGTCGACCGTCACGTACCCGTGGGAGATGATGTTTCGGAGGCTGCGCGCACCTTTCCAGTGTTCGCTCGGGTACCGCACATCGAGATAGTGCGGATCTTTGGAATCCTCCTTGCGCTTCGGATTAATCGTGCGCTCAACGCCATACAAGGATTCACCGGCGCCTTGCAGCTTCATGAGGACGGCGTCGCGGACATCGACGTTGTCCAGCGCCGCACGGGACGGAACCGCCGAGTTCTTCAAGTCCCGAAGCCGGGAAACGCCGAACTCGAGGTGTCCGCAAATCTTCTCTCGCTGAACACTATCCAGATCCATCTACATCACTTTCGTAAGATCACGGGCAACTGTCTTTTTGAACGCCGGATTGATGTCGGTGGCTATATCTACCTTCACGGGCGACAGCGCGTCAGCGGCGTCCTGCAGCGCGACGAGCGCATCCAAGGTCCGATGTTCCGGCGACAGCACGCACAACAGATCGATGTCACTATCTCGGCGATGCACGCCGCGGGACCTGCTACCGAACAGGTACGCCGACGTCACGTGCTGCGCGCGCAGCACGCGGCGCAGTTCGTCGAGTTGCACCGGTAGCACCGCCTGCAGCTCCTGGTCCGTCATAGACCGGCTAACAGGCATCCCACATACCGCTGCAGAATCAACGGCAACCGCCGACATCGGCTCACTCCTCTCTCCGGTTTCCATGCTGGAGGATGCGGAGTTCGATCCCGCTCCGCGGCGCGGACCCCACTCGATCGAAACGCGGGCTTTGCCGCGCACATCTGCCAGGAACCCGTCGTCCTGCGCCGGATCGGCCCACTGGTGGGGCAGCACGCGAGTGACGTTCACCGGCCGCAGCAGCGTCTTCTCGGCGTGACGTGCAGCGTCGTCGAGGTCATCGAGATCGGCGGTTCCGATGACCAGGGCGTCGACATCGGCGGGAGGGGGTCCGGGTTCGCCGGTGAAGCGCCGCGCCCAGGAACCGAACACGTACGCCTCGTCGATTCCCGCGACACTCGACAGCTCCTGAGCCAGCACCGGCAACGGTCCGTAGGTCAGTGCCAGCAGCTCGGTGAGCGGCCGTGACAGGCGGGTGTCAGCGGCCCGCACCAGGCGCATGTTGCCGCGGCGGTGATCCTGCACCAGCCCGGCGTCGGCCAGCCGGCCCACCTCGTGGTGCACCGCACGCACGCTGGCCCCGATCTGGGCGGCCGCCTCGGTCAGGCTGTACTCGGATTCAGGGTGCAGATACAGCAGCGCCAGCAGCTCGCCCTGCAGCTGTGAGCGCAAGATGGGCAGCAGTGCTGATGTTTTCATAACTCGTAATCTAGATTACAGCTTAAGGAAAATACAGGGTCAGAGAGCTGTGACCTGTGATCGCGCGGAGGATAGGGCTGCCGACGCACCGATGCCGTAGTGGTGAGCGAACGCCTGCAGAATGAACAGCGAGCGCCGACAGTCCCCCAGCGTCCGGTGCCCGGAGTCGGGGACCGTCGCCATCACCGCTGCGGCACCGGTGGGATCGACGAATCGCGCGAACTCGGTCAGCGCCGACGCATCGATCGTCCGATGCGTGAACCGCGCCGCCAGCGCCGGTGCATGCACTTCCAGAAACGGCCCATCCAACGCGCGCACCGAGCTGCCAACCATCGGCACCGGATCAGTGATGTCGTGGCGGTCCAGTACCGCGGCGATCAACGCGCCGGCTCCCTCGACCGCGTCGGACACAGCCGAAATCACCTCGCTGCGTTCGCCGTCCGGCGCGGCCAGCAGCTCGTCGACCAAACCGTTGGCCAGGTGCATCTCTTTGGCCACACCCAGATCAGCACCCATATGCCGATCCCGATCGGTCTCCCAGGCCCACAACCGAGTGGCAGGCGTGGCCACCAGAACGGAGAACGCGTCGACCTCGGCCAGCGCCTCGTCGATGATGACGACGCCGATCTCCAGGATCTGGTCGGTGTGCGGATCCAGTCCCGTGGTCTCCAGGTCGATCACTGCGAGACGATCTGCGTTGTGCAACATGGCCGTCACTGTGCCCGCGACGTGTGACATCGCAGCGAGCAACGGGTCGACACGCCGATACGAACCAACCGCTTGGTCGCATGATCTGCTGTTCTGTAGTACCCAGCTGTCGACGACTTACTCAGGCAGCCGGCTCGGCGCGTCGCGCACACGCACGCTGCGGAAATGCCGCAGCAGGGTAGGTTTCGGCTCCACCGCACAGCCCATGGATTGGAGTCGATGTGCCGACACGACCGCCGCTATATCCCGTCAGCGCTCCTCAGCCGGGGCCTGTCGCGCACGAACCGGCCGGGCATGCCACTGACATCCGTGTGCTCCCCGCGGAGATCAGGCGCCACGGTCCCGCCGCGGCGATTGTTCTCGCACGCATCAGGTACCGCTGCGCGGTGGGTGGGCCGGACTGCATCGAACGCGACGGGCACCTGTGGTGGCGGGTCTCCCACGCGCAGCTCGGCTATGAGGTCGGGCTCACCGACAAGCAGACACGGTCAGCGACGAACCGACTCGAAGGCGCAATCGTCACTGCACACTTTCCGCCAATGTCCAATCAGTCGCGGGCCTACCGAGTTGGCGCGACACATGAATGAGGACAGCCACAGGTGGAAGTCGCAGAACAAAAAGCTCAAAGCTGCGCAGGAATTAACCGCTGAAATAGCGCACGCAGTCGATAAGTATCTCACCACGCAGATCGGAGATCCGACCGGCTGCAACAAGGCGCCATTCCTCGCGGATGGCAATTACCCCGACCGCGAAGACATCAAGAACGCCGTCAACACCATCTGGGACGGCATCCACGCGCTGTACCGGATAGATCCCGAGGCACGCAAAGTCCAGTGGCGCGCCGGTTTCCCCTTTGTGTCGAACGGGGATTCCCAGTGGCTCCTCGGCGGGTCGATCTCTGTTGACCCAGACCAGTAGAGAAGTATGCCGCTCCATCCGGCTCCACTACCTGCCGTTTCGTTGTCCCCTCCGAAGCTGCGGTCAGACCGTGAGATCCAGGATCATCATGCTCTTGACGAAGCTGTCCCCGTCGGCGGCCAGGCCGATGCAGCGGGTTTCACCCCGATAGGCGGTGTACCGGACGTGATAGTGGCCGTGGTAGAACGCCTTCGGTGCGGTGGCGTCGACGACTTCACCGATCATGGCGCGGTGCAGGTCAGCGGCATACAGCTCCGCGGGCGGAAAACCACCGGGCAGGCCGGGGATCTCGTAGCCGTCCGGAGCATCGTGCGCGACGATCACATCGACCGGTCCACCGCTGATCGCGTGGGCGACATCAGCTTCGGTAAGACGTTCCTCGGGCCACCAGCTCACACCGGGCTTGCGCATCGGGCGATCGACGGAGTGCGCCCCGCCCAAAGCCATCCAAGTCTTGCCGTGCCACCGCCAGCGCAGACCCCGCGGCAGGTGAAAGATGTGCGGCCGGATCGGTCGCAGCCCCGTGGCCGAGTCGATTGGCAGTTCGTTCAGCCCCGGGTGGAACTCATGATTCCCGTCCACCCACAGCACCGTCACCCCCTGACGCACGCACGCTTTCTCGATCTCGTCGAGGTAGTCGTCACGGCGCAGTCCCGGCACCCAGAACCCAAAATCACCGAGCTGCAGGATCACCCGGATACCGCGCACACCCGCAGAGATGATCAGCGATGTTGCCCAGCCTGTGTTGCCGTGCCAGTCGCCGGCGAGCATGACCATGCCCGGGCCCGGCTCCTGCAGAACGGTCGTCGTCATCTGTCCAGGGTCGCAGGCCGCACCGACACCGGACCAGCGATTATCGGCGACACGCGGAGGTTCCGCGGCTGTTGGAGGACGTGACAGCAGTTAGACCCGCACCCAGCTCCCGTGATCATCCCGCTCCCAAAGGCCGGAACAGTCACCAGCCCGGGCTCGGGCGACCACAGCGCGTTCCTCGGCGGTCGGCGGGTGCAGAACCGAGTAAGCGATGGGCCACCATTTGTCGATGACAGCCTGCACCCGGCCCAGATCGAAATCGTCGTCGGCCTCGGCCAGGGCGATGCGGAACTCCGCCTCGAATTCTGCGCACTGAGCAGCTGCGCGCTCGGCCAGGACTGCGCGGATGGACGGACCGGTACGGTCCACTCCGATCGACGTAGGCGCCACGCTCTCGAGTTTCGCACGCTTCAGCTCCGCCGAACCTGCGGCCGAAGCGGCCGATCACGCGCCGGCTCAGCTGTGCCGCCGCGCGGGGTACGGCACCTGGTGGCACAGCTGCACGGCTGGACTATCGTCGCAGTTACGGGAGCTGTCACGTCGCGCCACCTATCGAGGCGGCGTACGGCGCGAGGTATCCGTCGAGCAGCAGTGCTAGTCTCTAAAATAGAGAATTGGCTGATTAAGGAGCAACGACGCCGTGACTGCCACCCACCAGCCTTGGCCGGGCCTGATCGAGGCTTATCGGCACATGCTCCCCGTGTGCGATACCTGGGATACGGGATGGACGCCGGTCACGTTGCGCGAAGGTGCAACGCCGCTGCTGCCGGCCCGCGCGCTCTCCGAACTGACCGAATGCGCAGTGCACCTGAAGGTCGAAGGTCTCAACCCGACCGGATCGTTCAAAGATCGCGGTATGACAATGGCGGTGACCGAGGCGAAAGCGGCCGGAAAGCGCGCGGTGCTCTGCGCGTCCACCGGGAACACATCCGCATCCGCTGCGGCATACGCTGCTGTCGCCGGCCTCGACTGTGCCGTTCTGGTGCCCGCGGGGAAAATCGCGATGGGCAAGCTGGCCCAGGCAGTCATGTACGGCGCCACCATCCTCGAAGTGGACGGGAACTTCGACGAGTGTCTTGAGCTTGCGCGCAAGACAGCAGCTGCGTTCAGCGACATCGCGCTGGTCAACTCGGTGAACCCTGTGCGCATCGAGGGTCAGAAGACCGCGGCTTTTGAGATCGTCGACGCACTTGGTGATGCCCCCGATGTGCACATCCTGCCGGTCGGCAACGCCGGCAATATCACCGCCTACTGGAAAGGCTACGGCGAGTACGCCGCGGACGGGAACGCCACAGGCCGTCCACGCATGTTGGGCGTGCAGGCTGCCGGCGCTGCACCCCTCGTTGAGGGGGCACCGGTGCAAAACCCGGAGACCATCGCCACAGCGATCCGCATCGGCAGCCCGGCGTCCTGGAGCCAGGCCGTGAACGCACGCGATGAGTCCCGCGGACAGTTCCGCGCAGCCGCCGATGACGCCATCCTTTCCGCTTACCGGCTTTTGGCCGAGACGGAGGGCGTGTTCGTCGAGCTGGCCTCTGCTGCGTCGATCGCCGGACTTCTCGCCGCGGTCGAGGACGGCTGGATCGCGCGGCGCTCCACGGTGGTCTGCACCGTGACCGGCAACGGCCTCAAAGACCCGACTACCGCGATGGACACTGCGCCTCAACTCTCCCGCATCAGGGGTGATGTGGCGGAAGTCGCTGCGGCTCTTGGAGTCGACTGAGTCGCGCCTCAATCGTCGATCTGCTGGCGGACAGACCATTCTCCCCGGGAATGCGGCTCCACCCCGGAGTTGCACCACCGTGAACTGGAGACTTTGCCATGTCCGCAGGGCTTTCAACCGCTTTCGCTCCGGCCGATGAAGCCTCGATACTTCAACTGGGTTCCGATTCCGCGGGCAGCATCTCCATCGCGGAGTGCCGTGAAGGCGGCGGAGACGTCGAGTACAACCCGGGCGGTAACCCGCGCCACTGCAAGGGTGGGATCCACGACGGGAAGCCCTTGCAGTACGGCGACTGATACCCGAAGCGAGACGACAGTGCCCCGCTACTCGGCGGGGCACTGTCGGTTTCGACACCTGGCCGAAAGCGGCGCGATCAGGTGTGCAGCAGCCGAAGCACGCGGTCCCACTCCGCGTGCACTAGCTGTACTGACCTGAGAGGTTAGGTACGCGGCTGGCAGGTGGTTGACCGCCGAGTGCGGTGTGGCCGCGGTGGTGATTGTAGGTGTGGAGCCAGCGGGGGTATTCGGCGCAGCGTTCAGCGTCGCTGGTGTAGAGCCGTGCGTAGGCCCATTCATCGGCCAGGGTGCGGTGAAAGCGTTCAACCTTGCCGTTGGTCTGGGGCCGGTAGGGGCGGGTGCGGCGGTGCTCGATATCACCGAGTGCGTCCCGGAAGGCGTGTGATCTGTAGCAGGATCCGTTGTCGGTCAACACTTTCTGTACGGGTATGCCACATTCGGTGAACCAAGCTTGGGCGCGGGCCCAGAACGCGGCCGCGGTCTCCTTGCGTTCATCGGCAAGCAGCTCGCTGTAGGCCAGTCGTGAGTGTGCATCGATGGCGGTGTGCAGAAAGTGATGCCCGCGTAGCGGATGGCTGTACTTGCTGCGCTGCCCGGAGCTTTTGTCGGCTTGCGCGTTGCGGGTGCCCTTCGCGCGACCCAGCATCCGCCAGCCCCCGCCGGCGGGGATCTTGCCAAGCTTTTTGACATCAACGTGGACCAGCTCGCCCACAGCCGAGGTCTCGATGCGGCGAATGATCCGGCCGGTAGAGCGGTCCAGCCAGCGCAGCCGAGCCACGCCGTAGCGGGTCAGCACCCGGTGAACGGTCGAGGGATGAATGCCCAACAAGTACCCGATTTGGGCTGGGCCCCACCGTCGGATCACCCGAACCTTGATGATGCGGCGTTCGGTGCGGGTCGGTGTCTGGTTAGGGCTTCGATGTGGTCGTGAGCTGCGATCGGCCATGCCGGCTTCACCCAGTTCGCGGTAGCGGCCGGCCCAGCGTGCAGCCGTACTCACCGCGACTTGAAAGCGTTCAGCAGCTCGACGCAACGGCCAGCCATCCTCGACCACGCAACGAGCCAGGCGCAGACGACCGGTTTCTGACAACGGGGCATTACGGTGGGACACGAAGACCTCCGAGGTGGTTGATGCGTTCCTAGACAGCTCGCACTTCACTCGGAGGTCTTCTTCATGTCACCACGCCACGCCGTACTTAACGTCCGTGGTCAGTACAACTAGCCGCGGAACTCGCAAGCGACAAAGTACGGCCTGTACGAGATCAGCATTCACCCACTGTTGAACATCCGCAGCTGTTCCGTGAGCAAGAACCGCGCTGTAGGCGACGACGACGACGTCTTCCTCTACGCCGAGGTCGAACACTGTGCGCCCGCGCCACGCGATACGCGTGGGGAGTTCGATCGAACCGCTGCTCGGACCATCGAGTTCGTCGAGGCGGTCCGGTACGGCAAACGGGCGGTACAGCCAAGCAGGTAGCACGCGCGTTGTCGCACTGTGCGCACCATTACCTCCACCCCACGAGCGTTGGTCCAGTTTATCGCTGTCACGTCCTCGCTGTGTGGCCGCTTGCGCCAGCCCGTCCTTGACCGCCCCCACCGTCCCGCACTAGGGCATCCGTCGAGGCTGCAGTGTCCGCGCGGTTCCTCCAGCCCGCCGCCGATACACCTCCGCGCTGAACTCCCCGAGCCAGCCGACGAAGCTCGCCGCGGGGAACCGGGCGCCCTCCCCCGTCGTGTGCTCGTCGCCAAAACGCACGCTCCACCAGTACCTGTCGAGATGCACGATCGCGGTCAGCGACATCTCCTCGGCAGCCCAGTACAGCGAGAGCGCATCCGCACCGTCGGGCGCCACCGTCGGCGGCACCACCACGTCGACCAGGATCTGACGGAGCAGCGTCCGGGTACGGTCCGCGACCACATCCGACACCTCACCGTCCGCTGCGAATTCGTCGACGGCGGCCAGCGACGGCACCAGAGCCTCGGCACTGAGCACGTGAGCACGGGTGCCCATCAGGTTCGCCGGCAGCGGCGAGTTCCACTCGCCGGCCCGAACGCGATACTCGTGGCGGCCACCGCGCGTCGCGGAATGCCACAGCCGCATCTGCACGTAGAACGAGTTCTCCAAGGCGCCGATGATCGACTCGTTGCCCGACCAGCCCCCGGTGGCCAGCACGATTGAGATCTCACTACCGTCGTCGGTCGGCGCGACGTGCATGACCCCGTATGGGCTCCACAGCATCCGCACCAGCGCGAACAGCTCCGCGTGCGTGCCGGTGAAGCCGGTGATCAGATCCAGCGCCGCATCGGTCGGATAACCGTCATCCCACAATTCGTCACGGGTGTACGGAACGGGCGGGGGCTGCACTGGCCCAGATGCCGGACCGTGCTGCGAGTCGCCGGTCATTTCGCCGAGGCGTCCCAGACCCAGCCGGGGAGCGCTTCGAGACGGGCCATCCGGTCCGCGGAGAGCTTGTTGTTGCGGTACGCGGCGCGCTGCGTGCAGGCCCACGTTCCGAGGTTAAAACCGTCACTGGTGACGTGACGCGCAGGGACGCGGGCGTTTCCGTGTTTCGTAACGTAGGTAATGACATCGGAGAACCCCTGCTCCCACTGATCGGTGAGCTGATCCCATGACCAGCCCGGCAACACCTCCAGTCGCGCGAACCGATCTGCAGACAACTTCCCCGAACAGTAAGCGCGGCGCTGGTGGACTGCCCACGACCCAAGGTTGAAACCGTCACTGGTGACGTGACTTTTCGGGACTCGCGCGTTTCCATGTTTTTCGACGTAGCTGCTCAAAACGGCGAAACCGTGCTCCCACCGCTCGTCGACCGGATGCCAAAACCAGCCGGGCAACGCTTCCAGTCGCGCGAACCGATCTGCAGACAACGTCCCCGACCGGTAAGCGCGGCGCTGGTGGACTGCCCACGACCCAAGGTTGAAACCGTCACTGGTGACGTGACTTTTCGGGACTCGCGCGTTTCCATGTTTTTCGACGTAGCTGCTCAAAACGGCGAAACGGTGCTCCCACTTCACATCGACCGGAGCGTATGACCATCCAGGTAGCGCTTCCAGTCGCGCGGACCGATCGGTGGACAGCTTCCCCGAAAGGAAAACCTGACGCTGGTTACTCACCCACGCGCCGAGGTTGAAACCATCACCGGTGACGTGGCGATTGTGGACACGGGCGTTTCCGTGTTCCGAGATGTAGGCGGTCAACACTGCGAAAGCCCGCTCCCACTGATCGGTGAGCTGATCCCATGACCAGCCCGGCAACACCTCCAGTCGCGCGGACCGATCTGCAGACAACTTCCCCGAACAGTAAGCCTGACGCTGCATAGCCACCCAGATTCCGGAACGAAAACCATCCACGGTGACATGGTCACGGGGAACCCGTACGTCGCCGTTCTTCGCGACGTACCTGCACAGCTCCACGTAACCACGCTCCCACGCCCGGTCAAAATCATTCAGCAGCATCCGCAGTCCGAAACCGTTGTGCAGCAGTTCCGGTGAGACGGTGAGGCTGATCAGCTGCCGGGCCTGGTCCAGTTCGTCGGAGGTGGGCCGGTCCCCGTCGCCCGCGTCGCCGCTGCGGTCACGGTCGCGGGCCAGGGTGCGGGCGGCTTCGGCGATGCGCGGGTCGTGGTCGCCGAGGGCGGCGATGACCTGGCGGACTTTGGCGAAACCGGCTTCGGCGATCGCGGTTTCGACGTCCTGGCCGTCGCCGGTGCGCACCGCGAGCACGATCAGCGCCGGATCGTCGGTGCGCGGATTCTTGCGGATGGCGCGCCCGACACACTGCACGACGTCGATCTGGGAGCTGCGCGGTTCCCCGAACAGCACACCGTCGAGGACCGGGACGTCGATGCCTTCGGTGAGGCAGCGTGCGTTGGACACCAGGTGGAACCCGTCGTCGTGCACGGCCGCCAAGCGGGACAGCGATGCGGCGCGATCGGCGAGTTTCATGTCGCCGTCGATGTGTTCGGCGGTGCCGCCGGCCAGCAGCATCGACCTGGCGGCGTGCACTATCTGGAACGCTTTCACGAACGCCCTGCTCGCTGCCTTGCTGTTGAAGTAGGCGATCACCGAATGCAGACCGTTACTGCGGGCCGCTTTCGACAGCGCGATGATTGAGGCGACGTGGTCGGCTTTAAGTTCGTGTCCGTCGACCATGATGGTGTCGAGCACTTGGGCCGCGCTAGACAGCTCGGCGTCCGAGACGCCGATGACGGCGACCTGGTACTGGCTCAGGATGGCGCGTTCGACGGCCTCGGCGACCGACAAGGTGTACACCTGCGGCCCGTAGACGTTCTCGTCGTCCATCGACATCAGCAGCGTCTCGCCGCCCGTGTAGGACGCCTTGGGCGCGACGGTGTGCACGCGCGGGGTGGCGGTCAGGAACAGACGGCGGTCCCCTGGAACGTGCTCGTCGCGCAGGACGCGGCCGAACGCCTTGCCGGCTGCTCCGGCGGTCCGGTGGGCCTCGTCGCAGACGATCACGTTCCAGTCGGGTGCACCGTCGCGGTGGGCGTCGACGATCGCCCCGAGGCTCTGGTAGGTGGCGAACACGATGCGGGTGCCAGCGCCGGCCAGGAATGCGGCCACTGCATCTGGATCGGTGGTGGCGCGCAGCGACAGCTCATCGACATCAGCGTCGGACTCCACCCCGACGGCGCGGCGTTCCACCGCCGAGAGCTTCGAGCAGACCGCCAAGGCGTCGAAGTCGAACGGGGCATCCGCGAGCCACGCGGCGTAGGTCTGCTCCAGCAGGGTCAGCGTCGGCACCAGGAGCAGAACCCGTCCCGGCGTGCCGGCGAGCAGCTTGGCCACCGCGTGCATGCCGGTCAGGGTCTTGCCGGTGCCGCACGCCATGATCACCTGCTGGCGGGCCAGTGAGGTGTCGACGGCGTTGACGGCGTCGCGCTGGTGCGGACGCAGGTCACGGGGCGGTGGGTTGAGCAGTTCGGCGGATGTCATGCGGATTCCCCTGTCTCGGTCGGTGATTCGCAGGTGCGGCGCAGCGCCACCAGCTGCTGGTATCGGCCCAGCGGTATACGACCGGAGTTGATCTCCAGCGCCTGGCGGTGCCCCCAGTCGCCGAGGCGGAATCCGTCGGCGGTGACGTGGTCACGTGGAACGTCGGTGCGACCATGCTCGGCGGCGTACCGGCGCAGTGCTTCGAATCCGGCCTCCCAGGTGGACTGCCGGTACGACCACACCCATCCCGGGAGCGCTTCCAGTCGGGCGATCCGTTCTGCAGTCAGTGCACCGCGGCGGTAGGCGACGCGCTGTGCACCCACCCAGGCGCCGAGCGGGTGTCCGTCCCCAGACACCGCAGCGGTGGGGATCTCCTGGTCGGTATCCAGGTGTGTGGCTACGGCGCGGTACATCTCGTCCCACCGCTGGCTGTGCGGTTCCCAGACCCACCCGGGCAACAGTTCCAGGCGCTCGATCTGATCGGCGCCCAGTGTCGATTCGCGATAGGCGCGGCGCTGATTGGCCACCCACATGCCAAGGTCGAAGCCCTGGGCCGTGCGGTACCCGCGTGGGGTTCGGCTATGGCCATGGGTGGAGACGAAATCCACCAGCGCCACGTATCCCCGCCCCCACTGGCGACGGCCAGCACGATCTTCTATAGGCATGTGTGCATTATGCACGTCCCGATGCACGTGCATCGAAGTCGGTGACGACACGCCGACGCAGCCGCTAGCCGATTGTCGCCCCGGCACGGCTGAACATCGCCTTCGCGCCGGTTCCGTTGTGGGTGAAGGTAATCCCGTCCTCCGACATCTGCAGCGACCACGGTCCCGCGTTGCGCTGGGTGCCGTAGGCCAGCTCCTGTCCGTCATCGGGCACTGTCACGTCCTCATCCGGCTCCGCTGCTGCAGCGCCGACCCGCCACCGCATTGCCGTTGCGCCGGAGTCGTAGTCGCCGCGGCAGGTGATCTCCGCCGAATCGAAGCCACACACCATGCCGGCGGGAGTGCGCACCGCCCATCGCTGGGCGTCGGGGGCCGGTGTGCGCTCATACGGCCTCGGTTCACTCGGGGCGGCCGGCACACGCACGGTCGAGGTGACGGCGACCGTCACGGTGACCGTGACCGCCGGCGGTGGGTCGGCGGGCGCCTCGGCTCCCCCGCAGCCGCTCAGCGCTACGGCACCGGCGGCCGCCAAGGCAGCCGCGGCTACGCGCACCGCCCGCCCTGGCCACACAGAGATTGCCGCGACGTTCCCCGTGCCGGTGCGCGGCGGGCGACTCGACGACATGTGCGCACGCTAAGCCGGCATAGGCAGAGGCGGTCAACGCGGCGCGACCTCCACTCGGCGGTGTGCAGGGCTGTTCCTCTTTGCCGAGACCGGAGACGGCGCCGTCGATCTCGCCGCGGTGGCACCGCATCGACGTTCGCAGCGTTGCCGATCCACTGGCGCAGATCGCACTAACTTTTCCGGTTGGCGCACCGTTGACCTGCGGAAAGTGTCAGAGTTTTCGGTGATCTCGGCGTGAGCTGGACAGTTGCGTTGATGTCGCCAGAGGGGGGAGGGGGTCTGACGGTAACCGTCTCTACACGGTGGCCTATGGCGTGGCTCACAGCGGTTTATCGGCGCGGTGAATGGTGACAGTTTCTCTTACTCGTTCATGTTTTTAGTTAGTGTATCTAGTTATATGTATTTATCAGGCAATTCTACTTTTTCGCGTCCGACAATAAGACCGTTTTTGTAGCGAAAAGTGTTTCACTGAATTTCTTCATGTTTGACGACCCCCTCCCCCTTCAGGCGACATGGATGCTGCACTGCAGGTAGCGCCGTGATTGCACGCCGCGCTGACAGTTTCCGCTGTTCAAAAGTGCGTCAACCGAAAATGTTCATGCGTTCTGCGCCAGCGGTTTGGCGTCCGACAACTGTCTACGAAATCCTGTGAGCTGGGTAACAGATTCGTGACAGGTGGCGTCTCCACTGCGGAGCACACGCGGCGTACAAAGCCTCGGTGGCGTTAGCTGGGACCGGTCGCGTCGCAGGCGTTGATCGGTCCGCGGTGCTGCCACGATGCCAGCCATGCCGACCTACCGCGTGTTCCACCAAGCACTGCCGGCCAACATCAACGGAACCGCCGCGGTGCGCACCGAGGACGCTGCTGCTGCACGCGGGCGCGGTGCCCGATATGTGGCGTGGGTGCTGCACCGCCGCGGGGCCTGCAGCACGAGCCCCGAGGCGTTCGCCCCCGGCGTGACACTCGAGCAGGTGATCTGAGATGCGTTACGTGGCCACCCATCCCGACATCGCCGAGCCGGTCAGCGTCGACACCGAATGCGCCGATTCGGCTCGCGGAGCCGCGGCTGAGCGATTCGCCGAACTGCTCGGGATGGCTACCGCCGAGGTGCACCGCCACGTGCAGGTGAGCGGCGGCTGATCGATGCCGCGGCGGCAGGACCGTTCGGTCAGCGGCCCTGCCGGTACAGCACCACCGCGGTGACGGGATCACCGACAGGTGCCGGCCGCTGCGGATCCTGCATCTGCGCCCAGCCGCTGACGCCGCGACCGGCCACCTCAGCTGCCGCGTCGGCTGGTAACAGGAACGATCCCATGTGCGTGGGCAGACCAGCCAGTTCCTGCACCTCGGTGACGCGGACTCCCGCACCGGTGTATCCGCCCTCGTAACCGTCGGTCAGCAGCGGCGTGGCCCGCGGCACGTGCTGTAGAGGGTCCAGCAGCTCGCCGACGGTGGAGACCGGGCCGGTGGGGATCTCGGCTGTGCTCTCGTCCGAGCAGCGGATCCAGGTCAGCCCCGCCTCGTCGACAGGCACGGCTTCGATGATGTGCGGCGGGTCGTCGGTCACGGTGCCAGTCTCGCGCGGTGCACGGTCGGAGTACAGCGGACCGCCGTGCGCGTCAGGTGCCGAGTCTGCAGCTGCGGCACACCAGGTCGGGCTCCTCGTCCCCGCCGCGTGCGACCCAGGTGTCGGTCCCACCGCAGCGGGGACACTCGTCGCCGTCGTGCACCGGATTCTGGGCGACCAGCTGGTGATAGACCTCGACCTGGGATCGGCCGGTGCGCCGGGCGATCGGGTAGGCGGCGGTCCAGCATGCCTCGCAGGCGGCCATCAGCCGTGATCCATGTACCGGCGCTGCCGCCGCACCTGTGCCGGTGTCAGCTCCCGACCCTCCTGGCGGGCCAGGACCGGGCACCACGTCTCGTGTCGGACGCTGATGTGGCGCGATCTCCCGCTGATCGATGGTGGGATGGTCGTGTCGGACGGGCAGGAGAAACAGAGGTTGCGGGCAACCACGGAGGTTCCGGAATCGTCAGCGAGCTGAGCCGCCGACAGCAGCCTGTCGTAGTCGATGGCGTCGGGGTCGGGAGTGAGGACCAGTCCGCGGCCGTGGAGGCCCCGTTCGCTCGGTCCCTGGCGTCGGCCGTTGCCGTCGGTGCTCATCAGTCGCTCCCCTGTTCTGTTGCGCGGTGTTCGGTCTCCCAGACGATCATCAGCCGGCGCGTGTGCCAGATCCTGACCGTGGAGCGGTGTTTGGCGGTCTGTTCGGCGAGGAAGTGCCACAGCTGCGCCGCTGATTCGGTGGTGTGGTGCTGAAAGCCTGTGAGCTGGTTATCGGTGCGCCACCAGCGCGGCAACGGTCCGGTCAGTCTGCCGCGCACGAAAACCCTCCCCGCTCAAACACGTTCGACACCGATGGCGGGTACCCGCAGCGCGACGTCGCGTGACACGGCGCGGTCGATGGAGCGTACGAACCCTCCCGACCAGGTGCCGGTCTCGTAGAGCCACCAGACGGTGCCGACCGGGTACGTGCACCCGGCAGCGATCCAGACATCGCCGCGGTGGTGATTCGCCTCTGCACTGGTCGCCTCGACCGTGCCGGTCGGCAGGGGCGTTGCCTGTTCGACGCCGTTCATCGGCCGGTGGTCTCCTCGGGGTCGGTTGTCAGCGTTTTCTGGCCATGGGCCGCGCGGTCACCGCCGCAGTTGCACGGATCGGCGAAGCAGTGGCACGACTTGTCGGCGAAGCCGTAGCAGCAGGAGCAGTCGCAGCCAGCAGGGCATCGCGGGGTGTTGTAGTCGCCGGCGGCACGCGGCGGCGCAAACTCGGCCCGCTGCACCAGCTCGATTGCCGCGATCTGTAGCGCAGCGACGTACGCGTCGATCACATGGGCCGCGGTGAACTCGATGTAGACCGGGCGCTTGTCGAGCGGTTCCAACTTGCCGCAGGAGCACAGGAGTGCGCCGGGGTAATGCGGAACCTGGCGCGGTTGATGTGCCGCGGCGACGGAATCGCGGATCGCCTGCGTGTCCATCAGCAGCTCCCGTCGCAGGTGCAGGCCCAGCACGCTGGACATGGGTCGATTGGCCCGCCGGGTGCGGCGCAGTTTCCGGTGGTGAGTCCGTCTGAATCCACGGGCCCGCTGAGGCATTCGGGACACGCGGTGTCGGTGGCGGTCATCGGGTGAGCACCGCCTGGATCAGTTTCTTGCCGGTCGGGCCGCCGGATGCGACCACCTGACCGCGCCGGTTGCAGATGAGCCACCCGCGGAATCCGTTGCGACGCAGCGTCCACCACTTATCGCCGTCGGACACCTCGAAATAGCCTTCGCTGATCTGCACAACTCTCATGAGGTCACACGTCCCCCGCTGCTGCTCTGCCCACCGCCACGGCTGCCAGAAGGACCAGGGCGTCTCGTTCGACGTCATCGAGTGCGTAGTCGCGTTCGTGGTCGTCGCGGATCTCGATGCGTCCGGTGTCGGGGCGATACTGCACGTCGCCGATCGGCCCGTCGAACCGCTGCTCGCTGCTGGCGGTCCACACGCTGCCGACGGCCCCGATCATGTCCGGCACAGGCAGCGGTCCGACCAGCCTGCAGTCGTGCGCCCGCAGGTCCGCCAGTACGGCCGCTGCCAGAGACTCCGCCTTGTGCGAGGTAATCGGTGCGCCAGCCTGGTGCGCATTTCTCCAGAGAATGTCGGCGAGCACGACGGCCGGCTCTGCTGTTTTGTCCAGTTTCGCTGCGGTTTCGGTGTCCCCCGGCCGCGTCGAATCGGTCACGGTGCATACACCGGTTCAAGCGTCATCTGCCCGTCGGGTGCGGCGAATGTGTAGGCGTACGCGCCCTCGCTTCGGTCGCGTACAGGAGCCAGGACGTGGCGTTCGCACACCGACTGACCGTTGACGATGAATTCCGCGCGCTGCTTCCCCGCGCCGGTGACCAGGCATTCAATGCAGTTCAGTTTCGCTCGCATGGCGCCCATCCGTTGTCGTCGTCTGCCTCGCCCTGCGCGAGACCGCCGAAGTTGAGCAGATCGAACAGTTCGCGTTCCGCGTCGAGGGTGGCGAACTGGCCTTCGGTGACCGCGATCGGCGTGTTACGCAGGCGGCGCTGCTGAGTGACGGTCAGGTCCGCGAAGCGCACCTCGCCGTCCGCACCGTCGGCGAACCACCCGGCGGGGACGTTGAACTCGCTGTTCAGGAACCTGCGCAGGGCGGTGATGCGCTGCTTTCCGTCGACGACGGCGTAGCTCCAGCAGCGGTCGCGGGAGTATCCGGGGTGGCTGAACTCGGCGCCGAATCGGTCGTTGAGCATGATCGCCGGCACGGGGATGCCCATGAGCAGTGACTTGATCAGGTTCTGCTGTCGTCGCAGGCCCCACACGACGCCGCGCTGGTAGGGCTGGTCGAGGTCGAACCGCGGCGCATCGGAGGTGTCGCAGAAGAACTCGGCGGGCCGCGCGGTGCTGGTGACGCGGTACTGGCGCAGGACGGCGCTCACTGATCAGTCCCGTCATGAGAAGTGGTCCAGGCGGTGATGTAGGCGGTGCCCACCGGGAGGCCCTCGTCGTGAGCCGCTTTCGCAGCCTGGTTGCGGTCGTCGAAGGTCTCAGAGAAGCGCGGTGTGCACGTGCCGTCCTCGGCAACGATCACCGGTGCGTGGATCGCCGCTGCGCCGAGTGCCGCGGCGATCTCTTTGGCACGGTGCAGCTCGTGGTCCTCGCGGACGTAGAACCAGCCGCAGACGCATTCGATGACGTCGCCTTCGGGGTGCGCGTCGAGGTGCGCGACACCGTGTTTGGCGCCGACGGCGGCGATGGCGGCGACGAGGTCCGCACGTGAGGTGTCCAGGACCGGCAGGGCGGGGGCGCTCATCGGGCCGTTCCGGTCTGGCGTCCAAGTCCGGCGGCCAGGGCATCGCTGGTGATCTGGTCCCATCCGAGCCGCGCGACTGCCCAGGCAGTTTCGCCGACCACCACGACATCACCGACCGACAGGCTGCGGTTGCGCTCATCGCGGTAACGCCGTGCCCAGTCCGCGGCGGGTGCGTCGATGTTGAGCTGTTCGAAGACAGAGGAGAGCAACCGGTTCAGCTCCGTGGCGGTTGCCGGTGCGTCCACGTCGAATCGAACGGCCTCGCGAAGCTGGGCGGTGGCGGCGTCGAATGGGCCGAAGAAATCGGTCTTGTCATTGAGGTAAACGGTCACGGTGGCGGTCACAGTCAGCCCTTTCCGGTCGGCTATGATTCTCTAAAACAGAGAATACACACGGCGGGCGACAAATGCGCAAGCCGCGCTGTCGGACCGCCCGGCAACGATGAGCCACACCCGGCCCAGAAGGAGAATCCCGTGCCCACCGAGAAGCTGCACATTGGCCTCGACGTCGATGGCGTCCTGGCTGACTACATGGGCGCAGCTGCGCAGATGGGCCGCATCCACGGGCACCAGATCGCCGACGCCGCACCCCTGACGTACGGACTGGTGGAGCCGGGATGGTTCCCCAACGCCGCGACGGCAGCTGCGGTCATGCGAGCGGTGCACCTCGACGGGCTCGAGAAGTTGACGCTGTTCGATTCCACCGCCCCCGCTGCGGTCGCCCACCTGCGCACTGCGGGGCACCGCGTCACGATCGTCACCGCACGAGACCCCGAGCCAGACGGACGGTCCGGCCTGTCGCAGTGGCTGCACCAGCACGGGATCGGTTTCGACGAGCTGCATTTCGAAGCGGTGAAGAGCCGGTCCGGCTGCGACGTCTACCTCGATGACGCCCCGCACAACATCGCCGAGATCCGCGCCGCAGGACGTCACGGCGTGGTGCGCGACACCACCTACAACCGCCATGTGGACGGGCCCCGGGTGACGTCGCTGGCGGAGTTCGCCGCGATGGTGCGCGCCGGCCGGTTTGTGCGCAGCGCTGCCTGAACGCTGACAGCACAACGCCGGGTACGCAACTGCATCCCCGGCGTTGTCACGTCCCGTGTTGTGTGTGGGTCAGCCGGGGGCCTGTGTACACAGGATGCCGCGCGCTGCACCGACGAGTGCTGCGGCCTGCTGGGGGCTGGCGCCGTAGGGCGCGATCACCGAGGCGACCGCCGCGTCGTGGCCCTGGCGCGTGTAGAGGACCCGGCAGGCCTGCATGCCCGCCATCAGGATGTTGTCGTCGCCGCCCGGGAAACCTGCGTTGCGCGCCTGGTTGATGAAATTCTGCTGCTCACCCGTGATCGGGATGGGCCACGCCGAGGCGGGAGCTGCCGTGACGGTCAGCGCGGCGGCGCCGGCGAGTGCGGCCGCGGCGGTACGTACGAGCATCTGGGATCGGATACGGGACATGGCGTTCTCTTCTCTCGTGACGGTTGGCGGCGCCGTAGCGGCACCAGGGGTCGCATCTTGCGCCCTAAACGGCCCGCGCCCTTCCCGAGCCGCGACATCAGCGTTTCGGCGTGCCGAACCGGACCACATCAGGAGGACGTGACAGTCATTCTGGAGAACTCCGGAGGAGGTTTTCTTTTGTATCGGAAGCCTTCGGGGGTGGATGGACCCTGTGGGTGACCCCAAAGACCCCAAAGACCCCAAAGACCCCAAAGACCCCAAAGACCCCATTTTTGCATCGTCTCAGGTCAGGGCACTTTTCCGAGTGACCCCACGGTGGAACCCCAGAGGCCCATTCGAGTGACCCCGTCAGCAACAGCGTCCGGAGCGGTCACCGGATCCGCGCCCCGCGACTCGCCTCAGACGACTCCGCTCACCGCCCGGCTGGTGACTCGCGCCCCGTTTGCCGATCCGTCCGCAGTTCAGATGCGGTGGTCTCAGATGCGGTCGTCGTAGCTGATTCCGCCACCAGGCATCACCTGCCCACCGCTTGTGAGATATTCTCTGTTTTAGAGAACCCTGCAAAGGAGCAAAAGCCGTGAGTCGATACCCCGACGGAATGGTTCTGCGTCCCAGCCAGAGCTGGCCAGGCCCGTTCCCGACCGAGCACGTGCGCTCACCGTTTTCGGCACCGCTGTCGACGACGCTGAGCGAACTCGACCGCGAGCTGTGGTACCTGGGCACCGGCAGCCGCAACGCGCCGTCGGTGCTGGCGATGGCACTCAGCGAAGGTGACTTCCGCAAGGTCGATGGTCTGCCGCGGGCCAACGCACGTCCCGATCACCCCGGCGTGGTGCTCTACATCGAGTCGATGGTGGGGCCGCTGTCCTACCCATGCGCCAAGTTCGACAGCTGGACCGACAACCTGCGGGCGATCACGCTCGGACTCAACGGCTTGCGTCGCCTGGAGCGCTACGGGATCACCTCGGCCAACGAGCAGTACGCGGGATGGAAGGCGCTTCCGGCAGCCGGGGCAGTCGCGGCCACCGGCGCCGAGGACGCGGAGGCACTGCTGCGGCGGGTGTCGGGACTGGCCGACGAAACCGATCTGAACCGGGTGTATCGCGTGGCCCGAGCCAACGCCCATCCCGATCGCGTCGCCAACACCGGCGAGAACGCGAAGATGTGGACCGAAATTGTCGCGGCTGGCGAACTGCTGCGGCGCCTTGGGAAGATCCGGTGAACGACAGTCTCGGCGGGCGGATGAAGCAGTACGAGGCCGCCTCCGCTCACACGCTGATGCCGCGCACACCGGTGATGATCCGTGTCGACGGCCGCGCGTTCCACACGTTCACGCGCGAGTGCCAGCGGCCGTTCGATCGCGACATCATCCGCGCCATGGTCATCGCGGCGCAGTACACCGCCGCGGACATGGCTGGATTCCGGCTGGCCTACGTGCAGTCCGATGAGGCGACGTTCCTGATCGACGATCTGTCATCGCTGCAGTCGCAGCCCTGGTTCGGCAACAAAGTGCACAAGCTGGTGTCGCTGTCGGCATCGCTGTTCACCGCCGCGTTCAACAAAGCCTGGCCCGGCACGGAGCTGGCGACGTTCGATTCACGGGCATTCTCGATCCCGCGCGAGGACGCACCGAATGCGTTCGTGTGGCGCCAGCGTGACTGGGAACGCAACAGCCTCCAGATGCTGGCCCAGTCGCATTTCACTCACGCGCAGCTGCAGGGAAAGAGCCACACCGAGATCCACGACATGCTGCACACCCGCGGAGTGAACTGGACACGGCTGACCGACCAGATGAAGAGCGGCACATTCGTGCTGCCTGGCGGAGACCTGCGCCACGACCGCATCGATTACGCGCAGGTGGACGCCTGGATCCGCGAGGCACAGAACACCGCTGACGAGACGATCGCAGAACCCGCCCCGTTTCAGATCACCCACCGTCCCTGTCCGTTCTGCTCTGTCCCGCTGACCGTGCACGCGGCGCTCGCCAATTACCAGTGCCGCAACCCGCAGTGCGCACACAACGGGACATTCATCTGCCTGCCGATACGCCGGGGGCGGCTGTACGCAGACCGGTGGGAGGCCATCGAAGACACTCGCTCGCCGGCAACGACCAACGGAGACACCCAGTGAGCACCTATCATCCCGGCACCGACATCGACGCGGCGCAGACCGCAATGGCGACCGAGCTGCGGGTGCCGCTGCTGAACTCGGCATATCCCCGGTGGCACTACGTCACCGGCATCGTGGTGAACGACACTCCCTACCTGGACCCGGGACTCGTGCCGACCGACGACGAGGTGCGCATGGTGGCCGCCCACCTCGACGACTACTGCACGTACTGGTACCGCCCCAGTTACCGCAGTCGGATGCGCGAGTTCGCGCCGTACGACATCGACGGCGGGGCCAATCTCGGCTTCTATCGCAAGCGCGGCGAGAACGACTGGTGCTACCGCAAGCGGACCTGGCAGCAGGGGCCCAGCTGGTGGCCGGCACCGCTGCTGCCGCCGATGACGCTGGCGGAGGTCATCGCCCACAACGGCGGTGACAGCCTGCGTGAACGGGCAGATAAGCGCCGCGGCGAAACAAAACTCAGGTGAGCGTTCAGGCAGCGCACGACGGTGCCGCCGTGACGACGGTGGTCACGCCACAGACTGTGCACGGTCAGCCTGCACCGCGTGATCCCCTCTGCCCCGCATGCGATCTCGACCTGCACACCTGCCCCGGATGCGGCGACTGGCTGCATCACGGAACGGCGTGTTGCGCGCTCTGTGTGCAGGAGGTCCGCCGCGGTGTGCGCTGATCGTGGTGCGCCGATCGCAGTCTTGACCCGTACCGGTGACTACACCTGGACACTCACCGGCGACGATGGGAGCTTCATCGCCGCTCTGGGCAGCGGCGCCGAACGTGTTCTGGATTGCGCGTCCGACCTGCTGCCGTTCCGGCGCCGTCGGGGTTGTGGCGGCCGATGGTTCCCTGCGGGGGATGAAGTCTTCGAGTTCCGCGCTGTTCAGGGCAGCAGTTCGCGCCAGCGGTCCGGTTCGGCGCTGCGGGTGTGGCGGTAGATCACCGCTCGGGTGACGTCGAGTTCGCGGGCCACCCATACCAGAGGTACCAGCGAGGCAGTCGCAGCGGCGATCAGGCTCACCTGCGCGCCGCAGTGATCGAGGCGGTTCTCCCGCGCAGCGTCCAGTGCCGCATCGGTTCCGGCGCCGACCAGCCACGCTTGGTCCATAGTGTCGGGATCGGCGGCCCACAGCGCACCGACGACATCAGCTGCGGCTTCGACCAGTTCCTCGGCGGTGCGGTGACCCGGGTGCAGCAGCCAGCGCTCCAGTGCCAGCACCAGTTTCGCCCGAGGATCGTCGTCACCGGCAGCACCAAGGACGTCTGCGACCAGCGTGCACAGCGGCCCGCAGCGGGCCCGCGCCTGTGCACCGTCGCCACTGGCAGCCGCGCCGATCAGCGGATAGATGGTGCGCGAGGATTGCGACCGCACCGGATCGGCCAGCGCAGCGGCGACTGTCAGCGCGGTGGTCGCAGCGTGGGCAGCGGTGTCGTACAGCTGCTGTGCCCCGTGCGCGCTCAGGTGGCGCTGGGCAGTGGCGGTCACTGGGCGGCCTGTTCGACGATGGCACGCAGCTTGAGTCGGTCCAGCACCGGTGCCAGGTAGGTCGCGTAGTTCTGATCGACCGCCGGGCCGCCGGCGAGGGTACCGACTGCCATGGCGTCCCCGTCGGCGTTGACCACGAAAACCGGTGCACCCGAGTCGCCTTTGACGGCGGCGCCTCCCCACAGCAGTTCGTCGCTGCCGGCGGCGATCAGCGGGCCGCAGGTTATGCCCGATCGCGAACCGTGCATGCAGATCGGGGTTCCGGGTTCCAGCGTCTGCGCCTGGTCGACGGTGAGTACCCCGCGCAGGTGCACGCCGTCGGCGACGTCGGTGCCGAATCCGCTGGACTGCTGGTCGGGCGAGAGGAAGAACAGCGCCGCGTCATAGGAGCGACCGCCATCATCGGCGCCACGCTCGGCGTTCTGGAGCGGTAGCAGGGACATCCGTTGTTGCCCGTGCGTGTCGGTGTACATCCACAGCGGTGAGCCCTCATCCTGATCGCAGTGTCCCGCGGTGAGATAGCCAATGTCGCGGCGCACGCTCATCACCGCCCATCCGGCGGTGCACAGCGAGGCGGTCCCGTCGGGCGCCGGCTGCAGGATGCTGACTCCGGGTGCGGGTTCCGACGCCGCGGTGAAGTCCGCGATATGCCCGGTGCCGTACACCCCCGCGATGGCTACCCATGGACCAACTGCACCGGCATCGATCGGTGCAGCGACAGCTGTCGGGGTGCCAGTCAGTGTGATCGCGGCTGCTGACGCCGCACAGGCGGCGGTCGTGGCACAAGCACGAGTGAGCCTGCGGCGCCGGTGCTTTCTGGCTGTCATGGCGGGCAGCATACCTACGGGTGCATAAACCTCTACGTGCATCGCGCGAGGCATCGGTATCGGCATTGCGTTCGCGCCGCGACCGTGTCTGCGATGAGCTTCGGTCTAGTTTCTGCCGCACACGCCTGCGCCGACGGGCGACTGAAACACAGGGAGTCCGAACCTATGTCTGCTGGCACACGACTGGCTCTGTCAGGGTTGGCCGCTGCGGCGGCAGCTGCGGCCCTGACTGCCCTGGCCGAAGGGACCGCAGCGGCGGAAACCTCTGCCCCGGCCCCCGTTCCGGTCACCGACACCGCTGTCTTTCCCGCGGCTCCAGTGGCGCTGCACGGCCAGTTCGCCGGCGCGGCGCCGGGCCCAGCACAGCTGGTAGGTCCAGTTCCGCCCGCTCCCCCGGCGCTGATGGCAGCCGCATTGACTGTGCCGCCACTCGCACCGATTCCCGCACAGCCGACTGCCCCCGTGCCCGCGGCGTTGCCCGTTGCCGGACCAGCCCCGGAGTCGTTCGGGGCGCCCGCGCCGGACATGGTCATGGCCGAACCGCAGCGGCCGGTCGTGCTCGTACCGGTCCCGGCCGACACGACCACCGTGCCGACACTGCTCTCGGCGACGGTGCCTGCCGGCGCGCTACCCGGCATCGATGCGCCGCTCGCTGCACCCGTGGTAGTCCCCGATCCCGCAGCGATCCCCGGGGCGGTCGTCGTACCGGCAGCGATCCCCGGCCCGGCTCCGTCGAGGGCGCTGGTGCTGACACCCGGACCCGTGCCGGCTCCGACACTGCTGGTGCATCCGCTGGTGGCCGAGGCCGCGGTGGACAAGTCCGCGATCATTTATGACGCACACCCCGTGGAGCAGGTGACCGATACCGACATCCACGCCGGCCTGCTCTCGGCGGGGGTCAGCCCCGATCTGCTGGGTACGTTCGTCGAGGCGACTCGCGTCATCATCGGCGGCGAGTCGGGTGGCTCGACCAACGCGGTGAACCGGTGGGACTCCAATGCCCGCGGCGCCGCGCAGGCCGACGGCGCTCCGGGAAACAGCAGCCGCGGTCTGATGCAGACGATTCCGGGCACGTTCGCCGCCTATCACGCACCGGGGACGTCGCTGTCGATCTATGACCCGCACGCCAACATCGCCGCAGCGTGGCGCTACATCAACTCGCGCTACAAGGTGGATCTGCACACCGGCAGTGGGCTCGATGCGTTCATGGGACGCGGCACCGGCCGCGGTGTGGGGTACTGACGATGGCCCCGCAGCTCGGTGAGATCCGCCGAGAGAACGGAATCGCAGGCCAGATCAGCTATTCGGTCGCTGTCACCTATCCGGGCGAATCCGCGAGCACGGTGCAGTTTGTCGGCAGCACCTACGGCGGCCCAGTGACGATGGTGACCGCCAGCGGCATGCAGACCCACGTCGATGACCCCGGCCGCTTCGGCGAGTTCGGCCCGGAGTGGGTGCGACGGTTCTTCGCCGACAACGGATAGCCCAGACCCAGCACGCCCCGCACCGCGACCTCCCCCAACATCGGTGCGGGGCGTGCTGCTGTTCGAGCAAGATCAGCCGCGCCGGCCGTCCATGGCGACGAAACTGCACTGTTCGGTTCGCGGCGGACGGTAGATCACCGCATCGCAGAAACCACAGCTGATCGCGCGGTGCAGCCCGCAGTGAGCGCAGTGTGCGATGCCGACGACCATTCCGTTTCCTCCGCGCAGCGGGTGGCCGTTTACGCATTGCGGCGGCGGGGGCGGCTCGGCCCAGCCGAGCCGGGTGCGCCGCAGACCGTGATCTGTCACGTCCTCCACAATACTGCGATGCCGAACACCTGTTCGACAGTTGTGGTCGGTTCCCGCGCCGTGACCCCCACGCACACCCGCACGGGTGTAGGAATCGGCAGACAGGATCCGGCTGCCGCGCGGCGGCCGGGCCGGGGACCCAGGAGATGCGATGCCGCCCGTGATGACCGATGAGCAGATCCGCGCCGATGGAGCCGCGTTGCAAAGCGCCATCGCCTACAACCAGATCCTCGGGGACGTGTCGCGCGGCAACCACAGCGGGCCGGCACTGGCCAACATCCTGGCGATGTCGACCGCCGAGCAGCGCCGCCAGCTCATCGACTGGGCACGCACCGCTTACGGCGACCGAGCGGCAGCAGACATGGCGCGGGAGCTGGACCGCCACACCCTCATCGACCCGGTGAAGATCGCCAACACTTTCGCCGAGCAGTATCCGCGCCTGGACGCAGCGCCAGCACCCGCAGCTCCCACCCCTGCGCCCGCGGTCCCCGTCGCGGCCGGGGCGCCAGCCGATGCCCCCAGTGACGGCCGACTCTGGCTGCCCGGCAACTCGTCACTGCCTCTCCTCAGCGATGAGGCCTCCGCTGCGCTCGACCGGCTCGACGCGGCTATCGAGTCCCACAACACCACGTTGTTCGGTGTGAACCCCAGCCTGGCGTGGTTCCCCGACGGGGCCAGGCTGCCGGTGACCGGGACCAACGTCTCCACCCTCGGCGGGGCGCACGACAAAGCCAGCACACTCATCCCGTTGTGGCGCACGCGGATCGAAGAGCTGCGCACGGCCCTGGAAGGCAGCGGCGAGTACCTGATCAATCAGCAGCTCGACGCGCTGCGGGAGCCGATCACCCGGCTCAGCACCGCAGCGGAGGACTCGCGCCCGCTGAACACGATGCTCGCCGCGGGCGGCGTCGCAGCCAATGACACCTTCCATCAGATGCGCGGCGAAGCACTGGACAAACGTCGTCAGATCAGCGAGATCGTCGCGACCCGCGAAGGCCGGTTGACGGAGATCTCTGCCGTCGCGGCACATCTGGACAAGGCGGATGCGGCAGAACGACAGGGACGTGACATCGGCGCGCTGGCGGCCCGCATTCCCGCTCCGGCCACCGCTGCCGGCACCTCCGCCGCCGCACCGGCGGCTCGCCCCGCGTCAGGTTCAGCCACACCCACCTCGGCTGCCCCCGCTGCGCGGGCGGGCGGTGCACCTGCCGGTGTTAGCGGCCCCGGCTCGAGTGCGGGATCGGGCAACGCCAGCGGCGGCAAATCCACCGACGATTTGGCCAAGCTGCTCTCCGGGCTCGGAGGCGGCGCGATGCCGCAGATTCCCAACCCCGCGCAGGCCATGGCGCCCCTGGCCCAGGCGGCACAGCAGGCCGCCAAGCCGCTGGCCCAAGCCGCCGAACCGCTCAATCAGGCGGTCAAAACGATGCCAGAAGAACTGCTCAAAGCGTTGCGCGGTGCAGATCCGGCCAACGACAAGGCAGCCGCCGTCGACACCGCCGCGTCACGCGCCGCCGACAGCGACCGGGCTGCCGCCACCTCGCCAACCGTGGTGCTGCCCGCAGCTGCCCCGGTGTCCGGGCTAGGTGTTCCGGGCAGCGATGCGCGCACCCACCAGCTCGACGCCAACGGCAAGCCGGTCGACAGGGACGGGGACGGCAAAGTCGACAAGGATGCCGTGCCGCTGTCAAAGAAAACGGTCAAGCCGTTCGACTTGGCGGTCCCTGTTGACGGCGCCAACGTGCAGGTCGCCGGTGTGCCTGACCCACGTATCGGCGAGATGATGCTGCAGATGGCCGGTGCCGGGGAAGATCGGCCGGTCTCCGTGCTCGACGCCGCCAAGGCTGCCGGCATGGACATCACATCGCTCGGCGACCCGATCGACCCGGCCCAGGCCGAGACAGGCAACGCCGTCATCGGTGCGGAGAAGTCCGGCATCTACCTCGGCGATGGCCGCGTGCTGACCTCCACTGGCGAAGTGACTGACCTGGACTCCGTCGTCGGCGAAGACGGGTTCATCGCAGAGGTGCCGCTGCCCGAACTGCCCGAGGAGACACCCGCCGGCGACGCGCAGACGGCGCCGTCATCAGCGAGTGCGGCCCCGTTGCCCCCGCTGGAGCCGTTGCCGCCCCAGGCAGCCGTTCCCGCAGCGGACGTGACAGCGCCTCCTCCCGCGGCTGAACCCGCGCCTGCAGCTCCCACCCCGCCGGAGGCTGGTACAGCACCCGCCCCTGCGCCCGCACCCGCCGAGCCCGCCGAGCCCGCCGAGTCCGCCGAGCCCGCCGCACCCGCCGAGCCCGCGCCGCCGGTGGCCACACCTGCGCCGCCGGCGCAGGCACCCGCCGATGAGTCCGCACCGCGCGGTACCGGCGGGCTGCCGCAGCAGGTCGCTTACCAGGGCCGTGCACTGGGCTGACCTCCTCACGGTGTGCGCGCCGCCTGCGCTGACCGGCTGCATTTCTGGGCATCATCACCGCCGTGATTGATCCGCGACTGCAAGCCCTACTCGACAGCACGGCCCCCGCCCCGGACGACGCTGCAGACCGCGCCGCCGAAACGGCAGCAGAGGCGGCCGGAGGCCGCCCCAGCGACGAGGCACAGGCCCGCCGGCACTCGCTCATCGACCTGGCAGCAGAACACAACCCGCAGATTGCCCCGATCGCCGAGGCAGCCAAGTCCGAGATCCGCATGGGCGCCGACGGAACGCTGATCGTCTCCCCCGCCCTGCGCGCAGCGATGCGCGCACTGGTCCCAGGACGTGACAAGGCGCCCACCGATGGCACGCACCGCAGCATCGGCGAGTGGCTATCGGCCGACAACGCCGCAGCCGCACCGGTCACTGAGACATCGCCGTATTTCACGGTGTCGCACTGGCATTGGCTGGCGGCTACCGGGAAGGTCCGCCGGATGCCCGCCGAGCTGGGGCCGACGTTTCCGCACCTGCTGACCTCCGAAGCCCAGATCACCCACGACCTCACCGCGTGGGGCGCGCTGGATCCACAGGGACGCTTGACAGCCGAGGCCGAAGCGATGTTCGGCGCAGTCACCGGCCACGCCAACCTCACCGTGTACGGCACCGTACTGCTCTACGCACAGCGACGCGCTCGCGCCCAGGTGCCGCCAGAGCTCAAACAGTTCGGACTGGAGGCCGCCGTGCGCGACGTGCCCCGGGTGACGTTCGTGATCGGCCTGACGACGCGGGAAGTGGTATGCGCGCTGGTCAACAACATCAGCGTGGTGTTCACCCGCCGACTGCGCCGCGCCGACGAGGCCACCGACGCCGCATCGGCGATCCTGGAGTTGCTGAACCCCGACGGGGGCTGGCCGGCCTATCCGCTGCCGCGCCCAATCGTGCTGCCCGCCGCGGTCGTCGACGAACTGGCCGGCGACAAAGCCGCCGCCGCGCTCTTTGATGCCGATGTAGATACCGATGTAGATGCAGACGCATTTGCCGACGACACCGCAGCTCGTGAGCGCACCCGTGCGGCCACTACCCGGCTACTGCGGGCAGCCAAAACGCCGGCAGCATCACAGACAGCCATCGCCGAAATCGCCGCGTCAACCACTCACGCGCTGGCACAAATAACCGTGTCTACCAGCAATGTTGATGTCCCCCGCGGTGATCCCGGCGCGTTGGCGCTGGTGTTTCTGCGCGGCAAGGGGATCGTGGCGTCCTACCCGACCAGTTCAGGGAAGTTTCGGCGCATCACCTACACGTCCGGCAACGCGACCGGTATCACACACGGGATAAATGCGTTAATCGATGCTTACAACGGGGGCTGATTCTGCATCCTGCGTTACCCTGTGACCAGGAACATCCTCGATCGACAAAGGTAATGGAGACACCATGTCACTTGTGGGCATCACCCCCGAAGAAGCTCTCGCCATCTGCGACGACTTGCAGGGGCACACCGACGCGATGCGTGTCCGCCTCGACGCGCTCGGGTCCAACATCGCCGACCTGGCCGGCGCGCACTACATCTCGGCGACAATGACCGCCTTCCAGACGAAGTTCGAATCCGAGTCGCGCAAGCAGCTCACCGACGTCCTCAACACCGCCGACGCAGCGGTCGCCGGTACCCGCGAAGTGATCCGCGTTCAGATGGAGCGCCAGGAGAACGAGGGCGCCGCGATCCTCCGGGTGTAGCGGAACCACCGAAACCGAACTAGGAAAAGGACTTAGAACATGGCCGCAGGAAAACTCCACCTCGACATCCCCGGTGCCAGCTCCGATGTCGCGGACCTCGAAAAGGATCTCGCGATCCTGCAGGACGAGGCCAGCCAGCAGCTGACCTCGTATCAGAAGCTGTCCGGCTCCGTTCAGGGTGTTGGCATGGACTCGGCCACCGAGTTCTCCCAGCAGCAGAACGCCGCGATCAACAGCGTCCACGATGTCGTGAAGCAGTGCACCTCCACGACCAACCAGGCGATCGCCGAAACCATCGGCTACGACCAGAGCATCGCCGGCGGCAAGATGACCGGGGCGTAGCCGACCTCCCCCTCCGGCAAACCCCGAGAGCCCCGCAACGATTACTCGTTGCGGGGCTCTTTGCTGTTCGGAGTGCGTGCGCCGACCTCCCCCATACCGCCACCGGCTGCGGTTACAGTTCATCCACGCAGGACGTGACAGAGGGGAAGATCAGCTTGAGCAAGCTGGGCAATTTCGTGTGGGGCATCGCTGATCAGCTGCGCGGGGTCTATAAGCCGCACCAGTACGGCGGGGTGATCCTGCCGTTCACGATCCTGCGGCGACTGGACTGCATCCTGGAACCCACCCGCGACGAGGTGCGCGCCCTGGCCGACAAGTACAGCGGCGGCGCACTCGACGTGAAGGTGAAACAGAAGACCAAGCTCGGGTTCTACAACACCAGTGCCTTCGACTTTGACCTGCTGCTGAAAGAGCCCGAGGGCCTGCGCGCCAACCTGATGGAATACATCACCAGTTTCTCGGCCAACATCGACGTCTTCGAGCGCTTCAAGTTCGAAAACGAGCTGGCCACCCTGGACGAGAAGAACCGGCTCTACCTGATCGCCTCCGAGTTCGCCGAGGTCGACCTGCACCCCGACACGGTGCCCAACGCTGAGATGGGTGACCTATTCGAGTTCCTGATTTTCAAGTTCGCGGAGGCCTCCAACGAGGAGGCCGGCGAGCACTACACACCGCGCGATGCGATCCGGCTGATGGTCGACCTGCTGTTCGCCGAGGCCAACGAGGCACTGCTGGAGCCGGGCACCATCCGCTCCATCTACGACCCCACCGCGGGTACCGGCGGCATGCTCTCGGTCGCCGAGGAACGGCTCCTGGAGCGAAACCCCGATGCGCGGCTGCGCCTCTACGGCCAGGAGATCAACGACCAGTCCTATGCCATCTGCAAGTCCGACATGCTCGCCAAAGGCCAGGACGCCGGCAATATCCGCCTCGGTGACACCCTGTCCGATGATCAGTTCTGGGACCGCACCTTCGACTACTGCATGTCGAACCCGCCTTTCCGTAGAATGTCGGTGTGTTGTGGCAGGTTCTGTTGCTGTGGAACAACACGACGACGGCTCCCGCTGGAGGTTGTGTTGGGCGCGCCAGCCTAGCCGGTCGTACACCGCGAGGTCCGATGTCCTTGCAGACTTCCCGGATCTAGCCGAGCGTGAGGCTGCGCTCGGAATTCGCCCCGGGCAGCCGTTTCTCCTGATGGCCGATGGCCGTCCGGACGTTGAGGTCCTGGAATTCTTCCGGTCGGCGGCGTTCCAATCGTTGGCGGCCGGGTCGCAGGAGTCCTACGCCCCGGACATCCAGCTGTTTCTCTCCTTCCTGTCCGTTCAAGGCATCGACTGGAGAACAGCGACGTTCGAGCATCTTGCCGACTATGAGTTCTGGCGGCGACGCGACCAGAAGAACCCGGATCGTGTTGGTGCGGCTACATTTTCACGAGATCTGGCGGCAATCAAGAAGTTCTACGACTGGCAGCAGTGGCGCGGCAACGTGGCTGTTTCTCCTGTCAGCCGGCACCAGTCCAGCTCGACTGGGGACTCGGACTCCACGCGGCTGCAGCCGAACGCTGTCCGCTCGGTCCAATTGAAGTGGCTGACGCCCCGAGCCTACAAACGCTGGCGCGACGTCGGCCTCGGCGGCTACCGCGGCGACGGACGACGGGATGCGACCTGGCGAGGCCGCAACGACGGCCGCAACGTCGCGTTCGCCGAAGCTCTATGGTCAAGCGGACTGCGACTGCGGGAAGCCGGAACACTGGTCCTGGGAGAAATCCCCAACGCTGACAGCCAAGTGCGCTACGCCAAGGCCCGAGTCGGTCAAGCCGTCGCGAAAGGTCGCGGCCGCGATTTCTGGATCAGTACCGCAGCACTGAAACGCATTGACAATTACCGTATTTCAACCCGAGCGGCGGCTGTTGTCCGGGCCCATTCCGAAGGTCGTTACGACGCACTGACCGACATCAAGGTCGTCGACACGGTGGACCATCACCGCCGTGTCCACTTCACCAACCGGGACGGCAGCAAGGGGACGATCCCGCTGGACAGTCTCGACGCGGATGATCGGCTCAACTTCTACATCAACACTGATCGCGGGCTTGAACCATGGATGGTGTGGCTATCCGAAGCGGGTTTGCCGTTGCCGTATCGCACCTGGGAGGCGATCTTCTCCACGGCCAACGATCGGTGTCAGACCCTTGGGGTAGACATCCATTGTCACCCGCATATGCTGCGCCACTCGTTCGCCCTGAGGATGTTGGTCACGTTGATCTACGCACACGAACGCAAGATGGGCATCACCCCTGCCGAACGCCGCGAGTATCGCCACATCTTCGGTGACCCTTGGGTTTTAGTTCAAACGTTACTGGGCCACGCAAACTTGGAAACCACACGGAACTGCTATCTCGAACCCGTGTCGGGACTGCAGGTAGACCTGTTCCTCAATGACGACATGGCCGAGGACGCATCGATCGCCGACTTCATCACGCACATCGCGGCAGCGGCTCCCGGCATCGTCGACACCGAGGAGCAGTGAGCGGTGGCCTCGCGTAGAACAGCGGCACTCCCGGCAGGCAAGTACGCCCGACCCAGCCCGGTAGACCCTGAGCTTCGGCAGCTCTGCTTCACCGACGAGGCGGGACGCACGAGGACATTCTCATTCGATGACGTCCACGGGCCCGCCGAACTGATCGACGACCTGGTCACCGCACTGGCGAACGGATCCCAATCCGGTGGTCGTTGGCGCACACTGGCGACCGTGGATGCGGCGGTGAGTGCCGCGCGGCAACTGATCACCTACCTGTGTACGGAGTTTCCTGAGGTCCACACGATTGCTGACTTCGGTCCCGAGGTGTGGTGGGCGTGGCGGACTGTCAAGGAAAGCCAGGCCCGTTGGCCGGGGCAAGTGAACCTCATGCGGGCCGTGCTGTCGGAGTCCCCGCGCCTTCCTGAAACCACACGGAAGGCGATGCGCGCGAAGGCGGTGAAGCCTCGGAAACGCTTGCCGGAGAATGATTCCTTGAGCCGCGACGAGTTCGGACGGATCCGCAATGCCGCCAAGGGCGAGGTCCGTCAAGCGCTCCGAAGAATCCGGACCAACACCGAGAGGCTGCACCAGTACCGCGAGGTTGGCGACGTCGGGGACGGAATCACGTTCAATGTCGGCGGGACTCGTTGGAACACAGGATCCCTTCTGGAGTATCTGTCGCGAAACGGGATGCTTCCCTCTCAGTACCTCGCGAACCGGGTGGTCCTGAAGGGCTGCTTCGACCTGGCCGGTGTGTCGAATCCGGCGCAGGCGCTGTTCCCGTCTATACGGGAAATCTATTTCTTGATGGTACTTCTCGTGTGTGAGCGAGGATTCAACCTCTCGGTCATGGACAACCTCACGGTCACGTCGGTCAGGGCATCCGACGGTGCTGGTGAAGACTCGGTATATACCGTCAACACCGACAAACCGAGAAGAGGGATCAAGCGCTTCAGCGCCGAAATCCTTGCCGGCGAGGCCGGCAAGCTGTGGGAGAACGCCGTCCGCTTGACCGAGCCATGCCGCACGGCACTGGAAGTGCTCGGAACCCCGTCGGAGAAGTTGCTCATCGCCCACCGGCACAAGAACCTCACCGGCGATGGTCCGTTCCGGCAGGAATGGTTGACCGCGGGCATCGGCGATCACTACATGGCCGATGCGGGCCTATTGACAGACGGCGGGACAGCGTTGCGGGTGAGTCTGCGAAGGCTGCGGTTGTCCGAGCAGGTGTTGAACCAACATGCCCGGCAGAACAGCGAATCCGTCAGCGAAGACACCTACCGCAGCCCAGACCCGGCCACCGCAGAAGGGGCCGCCGACACCATCATTGACGGACAAGCCGATGCTGTGGCTCACGCCAAAGCCACGGTCACGATCCGCTCGCTGAATGCCGCTGAAGTGGCCGCCGCCCGCACCGACCCGGAAACCTCCGCGACACAGCTTGGCATCCCGGTGCCGACACTGAAGCTACTGCTCGCTGGAAGCCTCGACACCGCCGCCACCGCGTGCACCGACTTCTTGAACAGCCCATTCTCCGCCCACCCAGGCGAGCCATGTCCGGCCTCATTCTTCGCCTGCTTTACCTGTACAAACGCCGTCATCACCCCTGATCATCTGCCGCGGCTGGTCACACTGCTGGATGCCCTCGACAACGTCGCCACCCTCGTTGCCCCAGCCCGGTGGGAGTCCGACTACCGAGACCACTACGGCCGACTGCAAGCGATTCTCGACCAGAACGCAACCAACGCCGAGATCGGCGATGCCCGCCGCCACGTCACCGACGCTGACCGCGAAGTCGTCACCGCGCTCATCGCAAGGAATCTTGACGCGTGAGCACCGCAGCAGCCAACTCGTGGCCACAACAGACTGGTCAGCTCGAACTTGACGACGCCGAACCGGTCATCGCCGACATCGAACGCGTGCCTGAAGCACGGCGAGGAGATCTCTCCACCGTGGGCGACAACCGGTGGGATCTCACACCGTTGGTACAGAAGCAGACCGTGTCGGGCGCGTTGAGCATCGCCTTCGACACCTTCCCGCCGCGCTAT
Source organism: Mycolicibacterium austroafricanum (assembly GCF_000612725.1). Lineage (GTDB taxonomy): Bacteria > Actinomycetota > Actinomycetes > Mycobacteriales > Mycobacteriaceae > Mycobacterium > Mycobacterium austroafricanum. The sequence goes on along the minus strand of NZ_HG964454.1, from coordinate 78,031 downwards.
GTAGCCACGGCCAAGCGACTGATCTGGGCGAGCATCAACAAGCCGACACCGCTAGAAGATTTGGAGCGCTCGTCTGCGGCGCGTAGTCAACTCGCTCCGGCAACGGTGTGCACGTTCGCGCGCTTCCTGCGGCAGTGGATGACGTGGCTGGCAGAGAAGGACATTCACAAATTCAGTGCGGTCACCGACGCCATCTACGACGAATACGCCGAGCACCTCAAACGACACCGCGGCTCCCGCGAGAACGTGGGCAACATACTCTTCGCTGTCACCCGTACCTGGCTCTACGCTCCCTACCTCCCCGACGCCGACCGCCTCGCACGCCCACCGTGGGAAAACAGTCACATCGGGCGCACATCGATTCTTGGTCCTGCGAACTGGTCGAGCGAGAACAAGACCACCCCAATCCACCCGCAGACGATGGCGGGCCTTCTCGTTTGGGCACTGCGCTTCGTCACCGACTTCAGCGACGACATCCTTACCGCAAAGTCACTGAAAGCCACACCCCGTGACGTCCCGGCGTGCCTCCAGGCCCTGACGCCCTATCAACGGTTTCGCGCGTATGTTGAAGAGCGGCGTCAGGATTCACAGACGGTGCCTGGTTGGGTGGCTTCTAACCGGCCGCATATGCGTTCTCTGGCAAAGGGATTCATCGGCTGGCAGCTCGGTCTGTCTCCCGAAGAAACAATGGCGATGAACCCGCACTGGCCGATAGCCGGCCTGAGTGCCAGCGACGAAGCGCACCTACCGATGCCGATCACAGGCTCCGTCGACGCGAAGGACTGGGCCCCGGCGATCAACTTCTATGAAGTTGAGGAGCTCTGCCGTCACCTGGCCACCGCCGCGTTCGTCGTCGTCGCGTATTTGACCGGGATGCGCGGGGAGGAGTGCCGCGCATTGGAGCGTGGCTGCTGCCGAACTCACACTGACCCCACGACCGGGCAACTCCATTACCGCATTCACGGAAGAACCTTCAAAGGCGCACTTGATAAGTCGGGCAACGCAGTACCCGCCGGCGTCGAGAGGGAACAGCCGTGGCTGGCCATCGCACCCGTGGCGAAAGCCGTCGCCGCGATGGAAGCACTGAACCCCACCACCGACCTTCTGTTTCCGATCGATGCGTTCTCGCTATGGCCCTGCGATGTGAACGCGGGAAAGGCCGTGCACGCCCGCATGGTGCGCGACCGTATCCAGGACTTGATCGATTGGAGCAATCGCGCCGCCGTAAGACTCGAACGTCCTCACGAGGTGATCCCCGCCGATCCCGAGGAAGCAGTGACCGTCAAGCGGTTCAGGCGCACACTGGCCTGGTTCATCTACCGCAAACCAGGCGGCCGAGTGGCCCTCGGCGTGCAGTACGGACACCTGCGCGGGTACACCACCGACGGCTACGGATCACGGGTCGCCAGCGGCCTCCGAGACGTCTTCCCGATGGAGGAAGCGCTCGCCCGAGCCGACTACCTCGAAGACGCACATCAACGCCTCGAAGACGGTGAGCAGGTCAGCGGCCCGGCCGCAGGCCGCTACACCCAGGCCATCCATCTCTTCGACCGGCAGTTCCGCGGCCGCTACATGAGCAACAAGCAGGCAGCTGCCCTGCGCGCCAACCCGCAGCTGCGCATCTACGACAACCCGCAGCAGTTCGTCACCTGCTGCTATGACCAGTCCAAGGCCCTATGCCACCCCGACCGCCAGGTCACCGCCAGCCAGCGCCGATCACCTGATGTCTCGCACTGCCAACCCGGATGCGGCAACATCGCCCGAACCGACCAGAACATCGCCCAGATCGTCGACACAGTCACTCAGCACCAGGCCGAAATTGCCTCGCCCACAACGCCGATACCGCTGCGAGGCCGGCTTGAACAACGCATCACTGCCCTCCAAGCCATTGTCGACGAGCACCATGACGCTAAGGAGTTGTCATGACCGATCGGGCTGACGATGATGTGCGCCGCGCGATCCGCGACGCCATGGACAGACTAATCGAGGGAAAAGCACTGCACTCTGACGGCAAGCTCACCGTGAAGTCACTCGCCGAGGAGGCCCGCGTCAAGCGATGGCTCCTCACTCACCGGCACACCGACCTGCAGGACGAATTCCGGGCACGCATCACGAAGCGCTCTGTGGAACCGCCGGCGATACGGGCACTGCAGGAAGAAATGGTCGCGGCCGCTAAGACGGTGAAGGCACTGACCGCCGATATCACCGCCCTCAAAGCGACGATCCACCAACTCGAACGAGTCATCCAGGTGCTGGCACTAGAGAACCACAAACTCGCGCCTGGTGGATCTGGCGTAGGCAAAGTCGTCCCTCTACACAGCACGGACATTTCAGGATGACAACGGGACAGCAATTCACCACGAATCACAGGACTTCAACGGTCAGCGCAACTGAAATCTACGGCGTCCGCGGCGACGTGCCGATACACCTTAAACCGGCACCATCCTCCGTTAAGCTCGCTCAAACCCGATTACACCGGGTTATCGCCGGAGCGGAGGTAGCGATGTCGGAGCCTTGGTTGTCGGCTGAGGAGATCGCTGCCCACCTCGGAGTCACCAAGGACACCGTCTACTCGTGGATCTCCGACAAAGCGATGCCCGCCCACAAGGTCGGCCGCCTATGGAAGTTCCAGGCGAGCGAGGTCGACGGTTGGGTACGCAGCGGCGGGACAGGGGCGAAATAAACGTGGGCACACGCTTGGAAGACCTTCAAGCCGGCCTACGGCTATCAGGACTGTTGCCGCAGCCGGTGTTGATCGTGGCGGTGCTGTCCCATGGCGCTGACGCCATTACCGTGACCTACCAGGACGCCGATGGCGGCCTGGGCCAGCGCCTGCTGTATCGGGCTGACGAACCATCCCTGTCGATCGAGACCCCAGCCAGCCGCTGGCAGTTCGACGCTGACCCGGTCGAGTTTCGTCTGGTGGCCGAGGCGCTGCGGATCCGGATGGCCGGCTTGCACGACCCGATGGTGGCCGTGTCCTCCAGCGCGGTCGACCCCCTGCCGCACCAGATTCGCGCCGTCTACGGCGAGCTCTTGCCGCGGATCCCGCTGAGGTTCCTCCTCGCCGATGACCCTGGGGCCGGCAAGACGATCATGGCCGGACTGTACGCCAAGGAGCTGCTGCTGCGGGGAGATCTGAGCCGGATGCTCATCATCGCCCCGGGCAGCCTAGTCGAGCAGTGGCAGGACGAGCTTGCCGCGAAATTCGGGATCACCGCCGAACTGCTGTCCCGCGAAATGATCACCAGCCTGGTCGACAGCAACCCATTCACCCGCTATCCGATTCTGATCGCCCGAATGGACCAGCTTGCCCGTAACGACGACCTGCTAACGCTGCTGGACGCCAGCGACTGGGATCTGATCGTGGTCGACGAAGCCCACCGCATGTCGGCGAATTATTACAGCGGAGAGCTCGACACCACTCGCCGCTACCAGCTGGGCCAGCGGCTGGGCGCGATCACTCGGCACCTTCTGCTCATGACCGCCACGCCACACGCGGGAAGCGAGTCCAGCTTCCAAGCATTCATGGCCCTGCTCGACCCCGACCGATTCGAAGGCGAATACCGCTCCGGAGCACACACCACTGACACCGCTGGCCTAATGCGCCGGATGGTCAAAGAAGAGCTGCTCACATTTGAGGGCAAGCCCTTGTTCCCCGAGCGCATCGCCGAGACCGTGCCCTACCAACTTTCCCCTGGGGAAAAGCACCTCTACGACGAAGTCACCCACTACGTGCGAGAGGAAATGAACCGGGCTGAGCGGCTCGGCACCGACAACCCTCGCGCCCGCACCGTCGGCTTCGCCCTGACCGTGCTCCAGCGCCGGCTGGCCTCCAGTACCCATGCGATCCTGCGCTCGCTGCAGCGCCGACGTGAACGGCTGGAAGCCAAACGCCAGGAGATGCTCAACCCACGCTTCTCGCAGATGGAAGACGAGATGTCCCTCCTGCCGTGGACACGGCTGGAAGACCCCGACGAACTCGACGCCGAGGAAACCGAGAACCTGGAAGAGGCCGTCGTCGACGCCGCGACCGCAGCGCAGACGGTCGCCGAACTCGACATTGAGATCGCTCAACTGTCCGCCCTGGTCAACCTCGCCAAATCGGTCAGCGACAGCGGCGAGGACCGCAAGTGGACCGAGTTGCGGTCCCTGCTGCTCGATGAGCCACTACTACACAGCGATAACGGGCCGCGCAAGCTGATCATCTTCACCGAACACCGCGACACCCTCAACTATCTGACCCACCAGATCCGCAACGTCTTAGGCCGCGCCGATGCAGTGGTCACGATCCACGGCGGCACCCGACGCGATGAACGCCGCGTAGTCCGCGAGGCCTTCACCCACGACCCTGACGTCCGTGTCCTAGTGGCCACCGATGCCGCTGGAGAGGGTTTGAATCTTCAAGCGGCACATCTGATGATCAATTACGACTTGCCGTGGAACCCGAACCGCATCGAGCAGCGATTCGGACGCATTCACCGCATCGGCCAGAAGCAAACCTGCCGACTATGGAACCTAGTCGCCGACGACACCCGCGAGGGCCAGGTCTTCACCCGGCTACTGGAGAAGATGGAAGCGCAACGCACAGCCTACGGGGGCCGACTGTTCGACGTACTCGGGGATGCCTTCAACGATCAGCCGCTGAGCAAGCTGCTCATGGAAGCCATCCGCTACGGCGATGACCCCGCCCGCCGCGCCGAGTTGGAGCGGGTCGTCGACGCCGAAATCGCCAAAGGCACCGAAGACCTTCTGCGGGAACGCGCCCTGGCCCGTGAGTCGCTAACTCCTCATCAGCTCAACCTGTTGCGCCGACAGATGGACGAGGCCCGCGCCCGGCGGCTGCAGCCCTACTACATCGAGTTGTTCTTTCGCGATGCATTCAAACGGTTCGGGGGCCGCATAAGTCGTCGCGAACAGGGCCGCTACGAGATACCCAACGTGCCGGCCACCATCCGTACGCGCCAGCGCCCCGGGGCGGTAATTCCCATAGCCACCCGCTACGAACGGACCACCTTCGAACCGGACTGCGTCGACGCCGATGATGCTCGTCGCGCCGAACTCTTGGCCCCCGGGCATCCGTTGATGGACACCGTTTTGGACGCCACGATCGAAAGCCACCGCAATGCCCTGGAGTCCGGGACGCTGCTGTTCGACCCGACGGACCCCGGCACCGAACCACGCCTCATTGTGGCGCTGACTGCCGAGATCGTCGACGGCACAGGGACGGTGGTGTCCAAACGCTTCGAGTTCGTCACCCTCGCCGGCACCGGCGGCGCAATGCTCGCGGGCGCTGCCCCCTACCTGGACCTGCAGCCGCTGCCAGCACAAGCCCGCCCCGCAGCCCAATCCGCCCTCACCGGTGACTGGCTCAAAACCGGTGTCGAACAGCTGGCGACATCGTGGGCCGTAACCAACGCCCAGCCACAGCACCTCGAAGAAGTCCGCGAACAACTGCTTCCCCTGATCGAGAAAACAAGGGCTGCGGTACGGCAACGGCTAGTGCAGCAGATCAATTTCCTTGATGCTGAGGCCGCCCGGCTCCGTGATGCCCAAAGTTCCGGCAAGACAGGACGATCCCGTAAGAACCGACAAAGCCCCGACCGTCTCGAAGTCCGTGCTCGCGACCTTGAAGCCCGACTGGAACGCCGCACGGCCCAACTCGATGCCGAAGCCCAACTGGCTGCACGACCACCTAGTGTCGTCGGCGCCGCACTCGTCATTCCCGCTGGCCTCGTCGCCGGCCCAATCGCGACGTACGCCAAAGAAACCGCGGGCATCGAACGTCGCGCCGTCGACGCTGCTCTGGCCGCCGAACGCGCCCTCGGCCGCGAACCAATCGAAATGCCCCACAACAACACCGGCTACGACATCCACTCCACCACACCCGAAGGCGAGTCCGTCTTCATCGAAGTAAAAGGCCGCATCGCCGGCGCCGAAGATGTCACCATCACCCTCAACGAAGTCCTCCTCGGCAAGAACGTGCCCGCCGCCCACCGACTCGTCCTCGTCGAGGTCAGCCCCGACGGCACCGAACACGACAGACTCCGCTACATCGCCGAACACTTCCGCAGCATCAACCTCGGCGACCTCGCCGCCACCGACGTAAGGCTCAACTGGGCCAAGACCTGGGCCAAAGGAACACCGCCATGCTGACCACCCAAATCCCGACAAACCGACCACCCAAAGGACACCACCGGTGACTGCCACCCCCAAACGCAAGCTGATCGAGGTCGGTATTCCGCTCAAGACCATCAACGAGGCGTCTGCGCGGGAAAAGTACATCCACCACGGCCATCCTTCGACCCTGCACCTCTGGTGGGCAAGACGTCCCCTTGCCGCCGCCCGAGCAGTCTTGTTTGCTCAACTGGTCGATGACCCATCGTCGAATCCCGATAGATTTCCTACTGACGAAGATGTTGCGCTCGAGCGCAAACGTCTGCATGATCTGATAGAGCAGCTCGTAGTCTGGGAGAACTCAAATAACGCGGAAATCCTGGCAAAGGCACATCAGGAAATCTTGGACTCCACAGGCGGCCACCCGCCCCCAATACTCGATCCCTTCGCGGGTGGCGGAACAATTCCGTTGGAAGCCGAACGGCTTGGACTTAAAGCAAATGGCTCCGACCTAAATCCAGTGGCGATCCTCATCACCAAAGCGCTGATCGAGATTCCACCCAAGTTCGCGGGCCGCCCACCGGTCTCACCCGACGTTGCCCGCGATCAGCTCACGCACCCTTGGCCAAAAGCCACAGGGTTAGCCGAGGATATCCGCTGCTACGGCCAGTGGATGCGCGATGAGGCCGAAAAACGCATCGGCCACCTATATCCGAAAGCCGCCTTGCCCGACGGCTCAGACGCCACTGTGATCGCCTGGATATGGGCACGCACGGTCACATGCCCCAACCCTGCATGCGGCATCTCCATGCCGTTGGTCCGCTCTTGGTGGCTCGGCAAGAAGAAGGGTAAGGAGGCGTACGTCGTGCCATCCGTGGTTAACGGCACAGTCCACTTCACAATCGGAAAAGATCCCGATAATGCGCCGACCGCCCAGAACGACGGCACCGTAGACCGAACCGGGGCAACGTGTATTGGCTGTAGAGCCGTCGTGGAACTTGGCTATGTTCGCAGCGAGAGCCGGGCGGGTCGTTTAGGCGAGCAATTGATGGCAACGGTTGCCGAGGGAAACCGTAACCGCATCTACTTGCCACCGTCTCCCGACCAAACAGCTGCAGCGCAGGTTGGCCGCCCTCATGATGCGCCCGATGGCGAGATCCCGCCACAGGCCCCGAGTTTCAGGGTGCAGGCCTATGGTTTCAAGAACTACTCTGACCTCTTTACTGGACGGCAGTTGGCCGCCCTGACGACCTTCAGTGATCTCGTCGGCGAGGCGCGGCAACACGTTCTCGAAGATGCCCTTGACGCCGGCATGGCTGAGGGCGACCGACTTGAGGCCGGAGGAAGCGGAGCGGCCGCCTACGCCGACGCTGTCGCTACCTACCTCGGACTAATTGTGTCGCGTCTCACGGAATACCACTCTTCACTCGCTAGGTGGGCAAGTAATCCCCAGATGGAGATAGTGGTTTCAGTGTTCGGCCGTCAAGCACTCCCGATGATATGGGATTTCGCCGAGGGAAACATGTTCGCAGAATCAGCCGGCACACACCTTCGCATGACCGAAGCGGCGGCGCGCGTCGTCGCCTGCGTCCCGGCAACAAGCACCGGAACCGCCACCCAGCGCGACGCCCAGTCCGTCGACTCGGAGGGCTGTCTCATATCGACGGACCCGCCCTTCCGTAAATTGTCGGTGTGTTATGGCAGCGTCTGTTGCTGTGGGACATCACCTCAACGGACGGGACTGGCGCCTCTGTTACGCCAGGCTGCCTAGCCGCTTTTCAGAGTTCAGATCAGCCTCGATCGCCGACTATCCGGATCTCGATGATCGTGAACGTGCGGCTGGGGTTCGGCCGGGCCAACCGTTCCTACTGCGTCCCGATGGTCGACCAGACCTGGACGTACTGCTCTATCTCACCTCACCGTCCTTTCAATGTCTGGCAGCGGACACGCAAACGTCGTATGCCCTGGACCTGAAGGTCTTCCTGTCCTTCCTGAGCACCCAGGACAAGGATTGGCGCGCGACGACCGGCGATGACTTGGCTGATTTCGAGTTCTGGCGTCGTCGCGACAATCGCAATCCCGACCGCATCGGCCCGTCGAAGTTCACGCGAGAGTTGGCCGCTATCAACAAGTTCTACTGCTGGCAGTGTGAACACGGAACCGTCGAAAAATCACCGGTCGAGATGACCGAACGCAAACTTCGGTCTGGCGACGCCGCGGTGGGCCCGGCGCTGCGGCCCAAGTCCACCCGGTCCTACCGGGTCAAATGGCTCACCCCGAAAGCGTATCGCCGTTGGCGTGACGTCGGACTCGGTGGTTACTCGTCCGATAGCACGCGCGACGACGGTTGGCGCGGACGAAACGATGGCCGCAATCTCGCCCTGGCCGACACCCTGTGGTCCAGCGGCCTGCGCCTCCGCGAGGGCGGGACCCTCGGCGTGACCGAGATTCCAAACGTTGACGGCGAAACGCAGTTCGGTCGCGGCCGCATCGGGGAAGCGGTGGCCAAGGGACGCGGCCGAGACTTCTGGATCTCGGGCCGAACCGTCAAACAGATTGACAATTACCGGTTCTCGACTCGACGCGAGGCCGTGCAACGCGCCCACCGGGAGGGCCGGTATGAGGCACTCGCGAATGTCAACGTCATCACCAAGATCGACAACCGCAGAGTGGCTCATTACACTCCGCTACGCGGCGAATCAGGGAAAGTTTCGCTGGACAGCCTCGACTGCAACGACCGGCTCCACTTCTATGTCGACGGCGACGACGGGCTCGAGCCGTGGATGCTATGGCTGTCGGAGAGTGGTCTGCCGCTGCCATACAGATCGTGGGAAGCGGTTTTCGCTACCGCGAATCGGCGCTGCCGGGGTCTTGGCGTCGACATTCACTGCCACCCACACATGCTTCGTCATTCCTTTGCCCTGAGGATGCTGATAGCGATCATGTACGCCCACGATCGACGAATGGGTATCACCGCTGAGGAGCGACGCGAGTACCGCCATCTATTCGGCGATCCCTGGGTGCTCGTTCAGACCATGCTTGGCCACGCCAACATAGCCACCACTCGGGACTGCTATCTCGAGCCCGTCTCCGGACTGCAGGTCGAGCTCTTCCTCAATGACGACCCGGCCGAGGACTCATCCGTGAGCGACCTGATCACCCGCTTTGCGCAAATGTCTCCGCAGATCCGTGACGTCGAGGAGTAAAGATGGGACGAGACCGCACCGCAGCCACGTTGCCGACCGAAAAATACACGCGACCAAAGGCTCTCGACCGCCCGAGCCGCCAGCTGCATTTCGTCGATGACACCGGGCGGAGCAAGACGTTCGACTTCAGCGGCGTCGCGGCGGCACCAACCCTGATCGACGATCTTCTCGAGGCCCTCGCCAGCGGCGCAGCGCCCGGAGGCCGTTGGCAGAGCATCGCGTCCGTAGTCTCGGCCGAGCAGGCGGCCAAGGGAATGGCGCAATTCCTGACGACCAACTTCCCCGCGGTAACGACGCTATCCGAAGTGGGGCCGGAGGTGTGGTGGGCATGGCGGGCAACGAAGAACCACCTCCGTTGGCCGGGCCAGATCAACATCATGCGCACACTGCTGTCAGAGTCCGCGAAGCTACCTGACGCGGCCCGCCGGGCGATGCGTGCACGGGAAACCAAGCCGCGCGCCCGGTTACCTGTGAACGACGCCTACAGCAGTGCGGAATTCAATGCGATCCGCACGGTCGCGAACCGCCATGTGAGTCAGGCGCTTCGGCGCATCGACACTAACTCCACGGTCCTACGTGCCTACGTGTCTGGTGAGGAAAACTTCGCCGGGTCTGTCATCCGCGCACTGGGCTCGGAGTGGACGCCGGGAGCATTACTGCACCACCTGTCGCAGGTCGGAATGTTCCCGTCGCAATACCTGGCGCTCTGCGCCAAACGTCAGGGGCTCGTCGACATGCGTGGTGTGTCCAACCCCGCGCAAGCGCTGTTCCCCTCGATCGAGGAACTCTACTGGCTGATGGTTCTTCTCGTCTGCGAGCGCGGATTCAACCTGTCCGTGATGTTGAACCTGACCGTTTCGTCGTTCCGGTCATCCGAGCCCGCGGCGGAGTCGCCGACCCACACCGTCGCCGTCGACAAGCCCCGCCGCGGCGGCGAACGGCATTCCGATGAGATCCTTGCCGGCGAAGCGGGAAGGCTGTGGGAGCGTGCGGTGCGGCTTACCCAGCCTTGTCGAGACGCACTGGAGGCCAGTGGCACTCCCACGGATAAGCTATTAATAGCGCACCGCCACAAGAATATTCGAGGTGAGGGTCCATTTCGATCCGAGTTCACTAGCAGCCAGCTGGCGAACTGCCACAGCGACGAGAGTGCTCCCCGGGATGCGGAGGGCCGGCCGATCAGAGTGACGTTTCAGCGGTTGCGGCTCTCCGAGCAGGTCCTCAGCCAGCGTGCCCGTCAGAACAGTGAGTCGGTCAGTGAAGATATCTATCGGCGGCCGGATCCGACGACCGCAGAGGCTGCGATGGAGATTGTGGAGCAAGGCCAGGAGGACGCCCTCGCCCATGCCGTCGCGACCATGCACGTCCGCTCCATGACCGCAGCTGATGTGGCTGCCGCGCAGCGTGATCCGTCAGCGGCCGCGGCCCAGCTCGGAATCACAGTGACGGCGCTGAAGATGCTTCTGGCAGGCGAACTGGACACCCCGACCGGTGCGTGCGTCGACTTCTTCAACAGCCCCTTTGCCACCCAGTCGGCCGTTCCGTGTCCGGCGTCCTTCTTCGCATGTTTTGCTTGCTCCAACGCCATCCTCACCCCACGCCATCTGCCTCGACTCGTCGCTCTTCTTGACGCGCTGGACTCCATTGCCTCCGTCGTGTCCAGCAGTCGTTGGGAAAGCGAATATGCGCAGCACTACGCACGCATTCGGTCAGCCATAGCGGCGAACACCACTGCGCCGGAGATCGAAAAGGCAAGAAGGACAGTCGCGCTGGCCGAACGAGAGATGATCACCCAACTAGTAAAAAGGGGGCTCGACGCATGAACAACGCTGTGTCGGCTGCCGGCCCGAACGGCAATGTCATAGACCTCGACGGCGCCCGGCCAATCATCGAGGACCGCACCCGGATCGCATCCGGCTACACAAAGCCCATCTCGGTGGTGGCTGACTCCCGGTGGGACCTGTCCCCGTTGTGGCGGAAATCGACGGTCCGCGACTGCCGTTCGATCAGCTTCGAAGCGTTCCCGGCCTGTTTCCAGGCCACTGCGAAAAGAGTGGTTTGGGCGCTACTGAACCTGGCCACGCCTATTGAGGAACTGGATCGGTCGACGGCCACACGCACCCGGTTGGCGCCCAGCTCGGTTATGGCCAACAGCCATCTTCTCCGCAACTGGATGCAGTGGTTGACCGACAGAGGCGTCACTTCCTTTGTCGATGTCACCCCTGAGCACTTCGAGCTGTACGCGGCGCACGTCGCGGCCCTCGGATTGGATCGGTCGACCCAGGCGAATCGCCTCTTCGCTGTCACCCGAACATGGCTCTACGCGCCCTACTTGCCCGAGTCGGATCGCCTGGGACGACCCTCGTGGGAGGGCGGTGAAGCCCGTAAAAAGGCTCTGGGCGAAGCCAATTGGTCAGCAGAGAACCGGACACCTCCGATCCATCCACAAACGATGTCCGCACTGCTGGTCTGGTCCATGCGTTTTGTGAACGATTTCAGCGGCGACATCATCGCTTCGAAGACGCTGACCAGCACGCCGGCCGACCCCGGCCCAGAACTCGGCGCCTTGCCGCCCTACAAGCGCTTCCTGCGCTACCTCGAACAATGCCGACAGAGCACCGGCACCATCCCGGGACACTTGCCGACGCGAGGTGATTCCGACCACAACGTCCCGGCGAATGAGTACATCGCGTGGAAGCTGGGCCTTACGGCTCGATATGGGCGATCCATGGCCTTGTCCGTTCGTGTGCCGGATCTCGACCCTACCGAGGACGCGGATCTTCCGCTGCCGGTGGTGGGGACCATCGACGGCCAACCGTGGGCCCAATCCATCAACTTCTACGATGTCGACAAGCTGTGCCGCCTGCTGGCGACTGCCTGCTTTGTCATCGTCGCTTACCTGACTGGGATGCGCGGCGAGGAATGCCGCGCGCTGGAACAGGGATGTTGTCGGACAATCCACAACCCACGAACAGGTCAGACTCGATATCTCCTTATCGGACGAACATTCAAGGCCGCCCTCGACGCCGAGGGCAACACCATCCCTGAAGGAGCAGAGCGGGAACAACCCTGGCAGGCCATCGCGCCGGTTGCACAGGCGGTGGCGGTGATGGAGAGACTACAGCCCGGCAGCCGATTGCTTTTCTCCGCCAAAGCATTCGCGGCCCAGACACTTACCGCAGGCTCCGCGAACGCGGTGACGGCCAACACGATCCGTAACCGCATCGCAGAACTAATTGATTGGTGCAATCAACAGGCGGAGCTGCGCGGCCGGGTTCACGAAGTAATCCCGGAGGACTCCGAGGGTCCGGTAGTACCTCGCCGCTTCCGGCGGACACTGGCCTGGTTCGTCTACCGAAAGCCGGGCGGCCGCATCGCGTTAGGCGTGCAATACGGGCATCTCCGGGGGCACACCACCGACGGATACGGTTCCCGGGTATCAAGTGGGCTACGGGATGTCTTTCCCATGGAAGAAGCCCTTGCCGCGGCCGAGTTCCTCACCGACTCCCACACTCGTCTGCAGGAAGGCGAACAAGTCACTGGGCCAGCCGCCGAGCGATACACCGAAGGCATCCAGCTCTATCACAATATGTTTGGCGGCAGACACCTCACCGGCCGGCAGGCCGCAGCCCTGCGCGCAAACCCCAAACTGCGCATCTACGACAACGAAGACCAGTTCGTCACCTGCTGCTACGACCAGGCCAAAGCCCTATGCCACCCGCAACGCCAAACCTCAGGCAACGTTGAACGAACACCCGACATCACCAACTGCCGGCCCAACTGTGGCAACGTCGCGCGCACCGACACCAACATCGCCCGTGCGGAAGCGGCAGTCGCGCAGCATCTATCAGAGATCGATTCTGCCGCAACACCGTTGCCGCTGCGCGCACGCCTCGAACAGCGGGTGATCACCCTTCAAGCGATCATCGACAAACACAGACAGAAGGGAGGTGGGCAGTGACCGGCACCTCCGACACCGCTCGGGAGCGCCGAGCTATCCGGGAGGCGATGGACAGGCTCATCGACGGCAAGACGCTGTACTCCGACGGGAAGCTCACTATCAAGTCCCTGGCGGACGAGGCTCGCGTTAAGCGATGGCTGCTCACTCATCGCCACACCGACCTCCAGGAGGAGTTCCGCGCACGCATCGCGAATACCAACGTGGAACCCCCGGCAATACGCGCGGTGCAGGAGGAGAAGACGGCGGCGTTGAAGAAGGTGAAGGCACTGACCGCTGATGTCACAGCCCTCACTGCAACAATCCACCAACTCGAACGCATCATCCAGGTGCTCGCACTCGAGAACCATGAACTTCGATCTTCCAGCGCAAGCCAGCGGAAGGTCGTGCCGTTGCGTACTCCGGGTTGATGAATCGGCCCGAGGCGCAGACGGCGGAGCGCCAGGCCGCCCGCGGGCCGTTCCCATCCTCTCCAATCGGGTTTCCCACAAAACCGCCACCACCCTCGGCTAAGCTCTGCTAAACCCGGTCACACCCAGTTTTACGATGAAGCGGAGGTTCACACCGCCATGTCTGAGCCCTGGTTGTCGGCTGACGATATCTCCGCCCACCTCGGCGTCACGAAAGACACTGTCTACGCGTGGATCGCGGACAAGGCGATGCCCGCCCACAAGGTGGGCAGGCTCTGGAAGTTCCAAGCAAGCGAGATTGACGAATGGGTTCGCAGCGGAGGCGCGGCTGTGTCGGAGGAGCCGACGACTGGTTGACCCCGCACCTTTGCCCGCCAGTCCGAATTGTCGGACGGCGGGGATATTCTGACCAACTTTGCCGCGCAGACCTGAAGGGAGTGCACATGGTGGCGAACACGCCTCATGCCGCCCGTTATGCGCTGTCGTTCACCAGCGGCTCCCTTCTCATGCGCGAGGCACTCATCGCCGCCCCGATCTACCTGCAAGAATCCAGCTGGGCAGCGGTCCGTCAGCGCTTGGAGGCGGGCAACCTCTTACAAGCTCGTACCGTCTCGACCGGACATCGCCTGGCACGCGAGGTCACCCAGCGGCTGGCCGTCTTCAATGAAGATGAACTCGAGCTGCTCGTCGCCGCGACCTCCTCGGAACGCGGCCAGCTGTTGTGGGTCGCCGCGTGCCGGCGTTACGACCTGGTCGGTGAGTTCGCCGAGGAAGTGATGCGCGAGCGATTCCTCCTCATGACTCCGACGCTCGGGCATGACGACTTCGACAGCTTCCTACGTGGCAAGGCCCTGTGGCACGACGAGATCGCCGGGCTCAAGGACTCCACCTTGCGCAAACTGCGCTCGAATCTCTTCCGGATGCTCGTTGAGGCAGGGCTGCTGACCGAGGACGGTCGGATTCTCTCGGCGACGCTGTCGACCCGCGTCCTCGCCGCGCTGTCGGCCCGCACGCCCAGCGATATCCGCTTCTTCCCCACCGCAGGTGGTGCTGATGAACCGCGCTGACCTGACCAAGCAAGAGGAGCACCTGGTGAAGGTGCTCAGCGGGAAACGCTTTCTTCAGATGGAGGGCCTCGGCAATGAGGTGCCGTTCTTTATCTACCCGTATGCGCCGGAGGACGCACCCGCCGTCGCGCAGGCCAAGAAGCGAATCACGAACAAACTGAACCAGACCGGCATCCATGTTCGCGATATCAACCTGTACGACCTGTCCGTCGAGATCCTGAAGGAACGCGGCGTCTGGGAGCGGGTTCTCGCGGCCGAGGCCGAGCAGGACAAGGACGACTTCCGGGAGATGCTGCAGGGCATGCTCGATCCGCAGCTGCATGTCGCGCCGGCCATCGGCGCCAAGATCGCCGATGGCGATTTCGACATCCTCTTCCTCACCGGCATCGGCGAGGTCTTTCCGTACATCCGGTCGCACAACGTGCTCAACAACTTGCAGAGCGTCATCACCGGCAAGCCGATGCTCATGTTCTTCCCCGGCCGTTACGACCAGTCCGAAACGCTCGGCTCCACCCTCGTGCTCTTCGGACTGCTCAAAGACGACCAGTACTACCGCGCCAAGGACATTCGGGAACAGGAAGCGTGAAATCCGATGCTGCTCAACGAGATCTTCGCCAAAGATGTGCAACGCCCGATCGAAGGGGTCATCAAGGCGGATGACGGCGCGCACCTGGGCACCGAGGTCGAGGAGTACGTCCTCACCAACGAGGCGGCCAAGGAGCTCGAAGGGGTCCTTGCGGCCTACACCAACTACACCAACGCCAATGGCGTGTGGATCTCCGGCTTCTTCGGGTCCGGTAAATCGCACTTGCTGAAAATGCTGGCCCATCTCCTCGGCGACGTCGAGGGCCAGGAGTTCGACCGCGCGGAGGTCTCGAAAAGCTTCCACACCAAGTCAACTGGCGCCTTCTTACCGGCAAGCCTGACGAAGGCTGAACGCATCCCGGCCAAGAGCCTGCTGTTCAATATCGACCAGAAGGCGACGTTGATCAGCAAGGATCAAACCGATGCCCTGCTGAAGGTCTTCGTGAAGGTCTTCGACGAGAGTCGCGGCTACTACGGCAATCAGGGCCATGTCGCACGCTTCGAACGCGACCTCGATCAACGCGGTCAGTACGAAGCATTCAAGGCCGCATTCGAGCGGATCGCCGGCATTCCGTGGTCGCAGGGCCGGGAACAGACGGCGCTTGACGCCAGCAAGATCGACGCCGCTTTCACCGAAGTCGACGGGAGTGCGGCCGAGGGCATCATCAAGCAGTACAGCGCCTCATATGCAGTGTCGATCGAAGACTTCGCCGACGAGGTAAAGGCATGGCTAGACAAGCAGGACAAAGGATTTCGACTCAACTTCTTTGTCGACGAGGTGGGCCAGTTCATCGGCTCGGACATCAAATTGATGCTAAATCTCCAGACGATCGCCGAGAGCCTTAACACAAAGTGTCAAGGCCGGTCCTGGGTGTTCGTGACCTCTCAGGAGGATATGGACAAGGTGCTCGGCGATCGCACAAAGCAACAGGGCAACGACTTCTCCAAGATCCAAGCCCGCTTTAAGGCCCGCGTGAAGCTCACCAGTGCGGACGTGGAAGAAGTCATCCGCAAGCGCCTGCTGCAGAAGAACGACGCTGGCGCAGCCGCACTCAGTTCGATCTACGCCAAGGAGTCAGCCAACTTCAAAACGCTGTTCGACTTCGTCGATGGCGCCAAATCCTACCGCAACTACACCGACGAGACCCACTTCATCGGCACCTATCCCTTTGTCAGCTACCAGTTCCCGCTCTTCCAGGCCGCAATTGAGGGAATCTCCGACCACAACGTCTTCGAGGGCCGCAACAGCTCGGTCGGTGAGCGGTCGATGCTCGGTGTTGTCCAGCAGGTCGCCAAGGACATCGGCAACGTCGAGGTCGGGTACCTGGCGAGTTTCGACCGCATGTTCGCCGGCATCCGAGCATCGCTGAAGTCCGCGGCTCAGCGCTCCATCGATGTCGCCGAGCGCAATCTCGACAACCCGTTGGCCATCCGACTGCTCAAGGCGCTCTTTCTGGTCAAGTACGTCGAGGGCTTTCAGGCCACGCCGCGCAACCTCACCGTGCTGGTCTACGACCGCTTCGGCGCCGACCTGCCTGCGTTGTCGGCAGCCGTCAAGGAGGCGCTGACCGAGCTGGAAACGCAAACCTATATCCAGCGCAACGGCAACATCTACGAGTACCTGACCAACGAAGAGCAGGTCATCGAAGAAGAGATCAAGAACGTCGACACCGACGGCGCCGAGGTCGGTGGCCGACTGTTCAAGATCCTCTCCGGCGACGTCGTCAAGACCAACAAGCTCCGCTACGCCAAGAACGGACAAGACTTTTCGTTCGGCTTCAAGCTCGACGATCAGGTTCACGGTCCGCAGCGCGAGCTCTCGATGCACTTCATCACTCCCGAATACGCGCACTCGCTCGATGAGATCCGGATGCACAGCGCCGGAAAGGACGAGCTGCGGGTCGTCCTCGAACCCGATGAGAGGGTACTGCCCGACCTCCGCCTGCTGATCAAGACCGAGAAGTACACCAAGCGCAAACAGACCAGCTCGCTGTCAGCAGTCGAGCGTCAGATCCTGCAAGCCAAGGCCGCGCAAAACGACGCCCGGGAGAAGGAACTGATCGAGCGTGTCCGCCGCGCAGTGGGCCAGGCGGAACTGATCATCAATGCCGCCGATGTGCCATCGGGCTCGACTGACGCGGTCGCCCGGGTGACCGACGGTTTCCAGGATCTGGTCAGCCGCACCTACACCCAGTTGAAGCTGCTCGGTGGTGTCATGTACCCCGAGAAGCAAGTCGCCGCTGCAGCAAACCCCGAGGACGGTCTGTTCTCCGCCGACGAACTGAGCAAGCTTGCGATTCCCGGTGCGGACGTGCTGTCGACCGTTGTCCGCAAGGACGGTCGCGGTGAGCAGGTCACCGTCAAGACAATCGTCGACACCTTCCAAACCAAGCCGTATGGCTGGGATCTCGGCTCGATCGAGGTGGTGATCGGCTATCTGGTCGGCGCCTCAAAGCTGACGCTGACGGTGGACGGCAATGTATTGAAGCGCAGCGAGGTGGCGGCCGCGTTGCGCAACACGCAGAAGCACGCGCACATCGTTGTTGCTCCGCAGAAGACGTTCGACGAGCGCAAGGTGAGCGCGTTCCGGAAGTTCTGCACGGATTTCTTCGACGAGTCGAGCGCGCCCAAAGATCCGCTGGAACTGGCGCGTTACGGCGCCGACAAACTCAAGGCCAAGCTCGACGCCCTACGAGCCACGGTCAGCGACTCGAAGTACCCGTTCGTTGAGCAACTCAACGGGCCGATCGGCTTGCTCGAACAGGTGGTGGGTAAGGGCAACGATTGGTACCTCACCGAATTCAGCCTTGGCGACGATCTAATGGAGGCCAAGGAGAATGTGCTGGACCCGATCCAGTCCTTCCTCAGCGGCGCGCAGCACAAGATCTACGACGACGCGGCGGAATTGCTCGCCACCCACGGCAGCAACCTCAGCTATCTGCCCAGCGGCAGCGATGACGCGGTGCGCAGTGCACTCGCAGACCCGAATGCGTTCCGTGGCAATCGGATGGCGCAACTCAAAGCGGCCACCGACACGCTCAGACCCCTGATCGACGATGTCGTCGCGACCAACCGCGCGGCCGTCACCTCGGCCATTGAAGCGCGCAAGGCCGAGCTGCTTGCCAGCGCGTACTACGAAAAGGCCACGACAGACGCCCAGCAGAGTGTTGTCCGGTCGGTTGATCAAGCTCTCGCACGGGTCGGCGTGGAAGGTCAGGTCGCCGTTCTACGGCAGATGGGCACCGACTTCGACGGCAGCGTTTATCCCGCGCTGCTCGATCAGCTCGCGACATCCCCGCAGGGCGGTGACGGTCCGCCACCGAAGCAGACGGTCTCCATCAAGACGGTCACCGTACTCGGCGCGTCCGGCGTTCTCGAATCCGACGATGACGTCGACAAGTATCTCGCTGCCCTGCGCGCTGCGCTGATTCAGACGCTCAACGACGGAAAGCGAATCTCGCTCTGATGGAGACCGCACCACTGAAATCTTTTGCACCGTCGGCACGCTCGGCGCTCATCAATGAGGTCACCGCACGCATCGCCGTGGTGCTCGCTCCCGGTTCGTCCGAACGGATCGAGCAGCGCAGCGCCGTTGCTGCGCTGGAGAAGGCCATCGACGCCGCCGGGGGTGGCGACGCCGGTCGTGCGGCAGTGGCGGATCGGGTTGCCTACACCTGGTTCAACCGCATCATCGCGCTGCGCTTCATGGACGCCAACGGCTACACCGGTATCGGGGTCGTCTCTCCGCAGTCCGGAGTCGAGGTGGGTCAGCCGGAGATTCTCGCCGATGCCAAACGTGGCGCCTTCGATGTTGACGTGGTGGGCCCAACGGTCCGCGAGACCGTTTCGGCCCTGCTTGACGGAACGCGTCAGAGCGGCGATCCGCAAGGCGAGGCCTACGCGCTGCTGCTCGCCGAGTATTGCCGTCACTGGCATCGCGCCATGCCGTTCATGTTCGAGCGTGCGGGCGACTTCACCGAGCTGCTGATGCCGGCCAACCTGCTCGCCGATGAGTCCGTGCTGAACCGAGCGGTCACGGTGATGACCGAGGACGTGTGCCAGGACGTCGAGGTGATCGGCTGGCTCTACCAGTTCTACATCTCGGAGCGCAAAGACGAGGTCTTCGCCGGATTCAAGAAGGGCAAGAAGGCCGGGGCAGCCGAGATCCCCGCGGCGACACAGCTTTTCACGCCTGATTGGATAGTCCGCTATCTCGTCGAGAACTCGCTCGGACGGCTCTGGATGCTCAACCGCCCGAACTCGCGCCTGGTCGATCAGATGGAGTACTACATCGCCCCGGTCGACGAGGAGACCGACTTCCTCAGTATCGATGGGCCCGAGGAACTCACGGTCATCGACCCGGCTTGCGGATCGGGCCACATGCTCACGTATGCGTTCGACCTGCTGTATGCGATCTACGCGGAGGAGGGGTACGCGCCGTCTGAGATCCCGGGGCTGATTCTCACGAAGAACCTCGTTGGCACTGAGATCGATCCGCGGGCTGGGGCATTGGCGGCGTTCGCGTTGACGATGAAGGCGCGGGGGCGGCAGCGGACCTTTTTCAACAAGACGATTGAACCGAATATTTGTGTACTGGAACCGATCCGGTTCACCCCGCGGGAAATCGACATCTTGCTCACGCCCGACGGTGACCGCGATGAAGAGACCTGCTTCTGGAACCAATTCTCAAGTGCATCTGTCACGGGCTCGTTGACTAAACCGAAGCGAACCACGCTTAAAGATGCTCAACGAGGTCTCGCGCACGCCAAGGCCACAGCAACGGATGGCGACATCTTGGCGGCTGACGTTCTAGACCAAGCAGATACAGTTCTACGTCAGTCCGAGGTGCTTGCCGCCATCTACCACGTAGCTGTGGCAAACCCTCCGTACATGGGCAGCGGGAACATGCAAGCCGAGCTCTCCGACTTCGCCAAAAGCGAATACGCCCTGGCAAAAATCGATCTCTATGCGATGTTCATCGATCGTTGCTTCGACCTAGTTGACTCGATTGGCGCTGTCGCGATGGTCACCCAGGACAGCTGGATGTTCCTCGGCGCCTATGCCAAATACCGATCTTGGTTGCTCAACCGCGGCTCCCTTGTGACGCTTGCCCATCTGGGAACGTCAGCGTTTGACACGATCGGAGGTGAGGTGGTTTCGACCGTTGCCTTCGTGTCCGACGCATGCAATAAGGACACCTCACAGTCGGTCTTCATCAGAGCAGCCGATGTTGAGGGAGGGGCCAAGGCAGATGTAGTGAAGAGCGCGGCGTCTGGCTACGACGCCGAAAGAATCTGGGTGCGCAGCGTGTCTGATTTTCTCGATGTGCCCAATACCCCAGTCGTGTACTGGGCGTCCGACGACGAAATCGCTGCACTACGCAAAGGGCCGTATCTCGGCGAGCTGCTTCAGGCCAGGGAAGGCCTTACAACGGGAGACAACGATCGGTTTCTGCGGCGCTGGTACGAGGTGTCGAATCGCCAGATCGGCTTCGGGATCGAATCCACGGAGAGCAGCGTCACGAGCGGTGCTCGCTGGTTCCCCTACCAGAAAGGCGGTTCGTCACGGCGCTGGTACGGCAATTTCGACTTCGTTGTCGACTGGGAAGACGACGGCGAGCGAGTTCGGGCCAACATCGATGAGGCGAGTGGGCGAGTCCGTTCGCACAACTACAACGGGACGTACGGGTTCAAGCGGGGCCTCAGCTGGTCCGGTATCTCTAGCGAAGGGTTCGCCGTGCGTCATGTCGAGGGTGGATTCATGTTCGACGCCAAGGGCCCGATGGCCTTTCCGAATCGCGATGATGAGCTACTCGTGCTCGAAGGGTTTCTGAACAGCTCAACGGCAACTCAATTCATGCGCCTACTCGCTCCGCGGCTCGACTTCAAGCTCGGTCACGTGCTGAGCCTGCCGGTACGGGTACGGGAAAGCGCTAAAGTGTCGGAGCTAGTGTCCCGATGCATCGACCTGTCTCAGCTGGCGTGGGATGCCAACGAACTATCGGCCTGCTTCCGGGGTTCACCGCTACTTGGTTCAAGTCGATCGCTTGCCGCGGCTGTCGACGACTGCTGCCGCGCTGAGGACGAACACGCCGACGCACTTGCCGTCGCTGAGGAAGAGTTGGACAAATTCTTCGCCTCGGCCTACCTAGGCGAGCAGTCAACCAAGACTGTTGTTCGTCTTTCCGAACCAGCGAGCGAAGGCATTCGATGCCGTGAACATGCCGAAGGCCTCGTCTCCTATGCCGTCGGGTGTATGCTCGGCCGCTACAGTCTCGACGAACCCGGCCTTATACTCGCCGACCAGGGTGCAACGTTGCAGGACTATCTCGCCAAAGTCCCAACGCCCACTTTCATGCCCGACGCCGACAACGTCATCCCCATTGTCGACGGCGACTGGTTCGAGGACGACATCGTCGTGCGGTTCCGCCAGTTCTTGCGGGTTGCCTTCGGCGAGGAGCACTTCGAGGAGAACCTGCGCTTCGTCACCGAGTCCCTCGGCGTGAAGAACCTGCGGGACTACTTCGTCAAGTCGTTCTACAAGGACCACGTCCAACGCTACAAGAAGCGCCCGATCTACTGGCTCTTCTCAAGTCCCAAAGGCTCGTTCAACGCACTGATCTACATGCACCGCTACACACCATCGACGGTCTCGACGGTGCTCAACGAGTATCTACGCGAGTACAAGGCCAAGCTGGCGGCGAGCGTTGAGAATCAGGAGCGCTTGGCCGCCGGGGGCGGGACCGCACGCGAGCAGGCCGCGGCGCAGAAAGAAGCCGACCGCCTGCGCAAGGTTCTGCTGGAACTCGATGAGTACGAGCACGATGTCCTGTACCCGTTGGCATCCCAGCAGATCGAGATCGACCTGGACGACGGCGTGAAGGCGAACTACCCGAAATTCGGTGCCGCACTGAAGAAGATCGCGGGCCTGGAAGCCGCGGAATGAGTGCCGTCGCTGCGGTACGCCCGCATTTGGAGCGGAGGTTCGAAAACCAGGACATCGTCTTCTGGCACGACCCGGAAGGCCAGTACAGCGATGACCTGGACTCCCTGGATCTGCCGGACGTTCAAACGATCCGAATCGCCAACAACGAATACGGGATCAAGAACCGGCTGTTGACCGCCGATCCGACCGACAAGTTTCTCGTCTACCGCACGGGGCAGGTTCCGGCCGGCATCGGAAACTGGCTGCTGGACCTCGAACTCGCCTACGGCGTATTCACTGCGGACCACACCTCTTTGGTGGCGCAGGATCTCGGCCTCACCGGCGAGGGCATCGACGACGCGGTGCGGGACCACGAAAGGTTCTTCAACGCCACCAAGCGGATTCAGAGCCTCAAGGCCCTCCTGAACCCCGACGACGACGGGGCGAAGCTCCGAGCCAAGATGACCGCGGTCGCTCTGGGGCAGAGCGAACACTCCCTCCTGGAGATCACTCGCAAGCTGTTGATCGAAAACGCCGACGGGCAACGAGCCAAGTACGATGCTCTCGTCGACTACGGGCTGGACGACTTCTACTGGCGCGGCGTTGCCTCGATCTACGGCTACGAGTCCACCTCACCGAGTGTCGATGACTTTGTGCTGTGGCTCTTTCGGAAGGCGATCGACGGTTTCGAGTCGGACCGACCGGGGGGCCTGCGGAACATCGAGCTCGACTTCGCGAGCCTGCGCAACGACCGCCGCAGCCAGAACGCCCTCGCCACGCTTGCCAAGCGGGCTGCACGCGACCTCGACTACCAGACCAAGATTGAGGACGCCGACTTCCGCAACCTCGTCGACGTAGACGTATTCGAGGAGACCGACCAGAAGATCATCAGCGATCTGGCTCGCGCGGTGGCCGAGCAGACCGTCACCGCGCGCGACGTCAGTGAGATCGTGCGGGAACGCCAAAGCAGCGTGTGGATTGACGACTACAAGCAGCTCTACACGGCCATCGCCTGCGCATCGGAGCTGTTGGCCGAACTGGCCACCATCGACTTCGCCATGTCGTCATTCGACGACGCCTTGGACCGCTACCGCCGGGAGTGGTTCCGAATCGACCAGCTTTACCGCCAGTTCACCTTCGCTCACAAGAGCTACGAAGGCCCGCACCCCCTCGAATCGCTGCGCCAACTGGTCGAAAAGCGGTACGTCAACAAGTTCGTCTACGAGCTGGGTAATGCATGGCAACAGCAGATTGACGACGTGGAGACTTGGAGATCGCCAGCACTGCGGCCCCAGACGTCCTTCTACAAGGACTACATCGACAGGATCCTGCGCGACAACAAGAAAGCCGTCGTCATCATCTCCGACGCCCTCCGCTACGAAGTGGCCGAGGAATTGCGCACGCGCATTCGACAGGAGGATCGGTTCGACGCCTCGCTGGACGCGGTTCTCGGTGTGTTGCCGAGTTACACCCAACTGGGCATGGCGGCACTGCTTCCGCACCAGACTCTCAAGCATTCCCCCGACGCGAATGTCGTCCTAGCCGACGGCCAGCCCACAAACAACACCGTATTCCGCGGGAAAATCCTTGCGACCGTGGGCGGCTCGGCGATACAGGCCGAGGACTTCAAAGCCTTGAGCCCAGACGAACGCCGCGAACTCTATAAGGCCAATCGGGTCCTGTACGTGTACCACAACCGCATCGACGCCACCGGCGACAAGCCGGGTACGGAGCGGCAGGTCTTCGAGGCCGTCGACGACACCCTGCGCGACATCGTCGACCTGGTGAAGAAGCTCGCCAGCGCCAACGCCACCAATATCTTCATCACGGCCGATCACGGATTCCTGTTCCAGGACGAAGCCCTGGCTGACTCGTTCTTCCTCTCAACCCAGCCGCAGGGCGATGACATCAAGATCGTCAACCGGCGGTACGTCCTCGGGCACGGCCTCAAGATCGACATCGCCTTCAACACGTTTAGTTCCGCGCAACTGGGACTCGACAGCGACTTGGAGGTACAGGTCCCCAAGTCGATCCACCGGCTCCGACTGCCCGGTGGAGGCACGCGCTTCGTGCACGGCGGCGCGACGCTTCAGGAGATCGTCGTTCCGGTTCTCGCAGTCAACAAGAAGCGCAAGGGTGACACCCGGCCGGTGAACGTCGAGGTGTGGCCCGATACCGACAAGATCACCACGGGACAGGTCGTCGTCCGAATGTTTCAAGCTGAACCGGTGAGCGAAAAAGTCCAACCGCGCACCCTTCGCGCGGGCCTATATGTCGGGGAGACCTTGATCTCCAACCAAATTGAGCTGACCTTTGACCAGACCTCCACCGACAAGCGGGACCGTTACCAGAACGCGCGCATGCTGCTGAGCCAGGACGCCAACGAGTACAACAACCGGGCCGTCGAATTCCGGCTCGAAGAACGCATTCCGAACACCCAGCAGTGGCGGGCCTACGCCAAGGCGATGTACACGCTCAAGCGGTCCTTCGCCTCGGACTTCGACTTCTAGGAGGGCAACCATGAGCGAAGTCAGTGAGATCGGCGAGGACATCGCTGACCAAGCGCCTTCCGGCGCAGCGCCAACCGCGTCGGCACTCGACCGCAAGATCAACGAGCACTTCGCCGGCGTCGTCGTCCGCAAGGACCTCGTGAAAGCCGTCAAGGGCAACGCGATCGTGCCGTCCTATGTGCTGGAGTATCTGCTCGGGCAATACGCGGCTTCCGACGACGAAGCCACCATCCAGTCCGGCATCGACGCGGTCCGGCAGATCCTCGCCGATCACTACGTGCACCGGAATCAGTCCGAGCTGGTGAAATCGACCATCCGCGAACGCGGACGCTACAAGATCATCGACAAGGTCACCGTCACGCTCAACGACAAGGATGACGTCTACGAGGCGACATTCGCCAACCTCGGGATCAAGCAGGTCATCGTCGAGCCGGCCACGATCACGGCGCACCCCAAACTACTTGTCGGCGGGGTGTGGTGCATCTGCGATATTGAGTACTTTCACAGCGAGAACGCCAAGGTCGTGCCGTGGATTCTCGGTTCAATCAAACCCATTCAGCTGTCCAACTTCGACTTTGAGAGCTACCTGGCGTCCCGGCAAGAGTTCACCACCGACGAGTGGATTGATCTGCTGATCCAGTCGATTGGGTTCAACCCGGAGTTGTTCGGCAAGCGCGCCAAACTCATCCAACTGGTTCGGCTCATCCCGTTCGTGGAGCGCAATTACAACCTCGTCGAGCTGGGGCCGAAGGGCACCGGTAAATCGCACATCTTCTCGGAGTTCTCACCGCACGGCATGCTCATCTCAGGCGGCGAGGTCACCGTCCCTAAACTCTTCGTCAACAACTCCAACGGCCGCATCGGCCTGGTCGGCTACTGGGACGTCGTCGCCTTCGACGAGTTCGCCGGCAAGAAGAAGCGCACCGACAAGGCGCTCGTCGACATCATGAAGAACTACATGGCCAACAAATCGTTCTCCCGGGGCGTCGAGACCCTCGGCGCGGAAGCATCAATGGTGTTCGTGGGCAACACATCGCACAACGTCCCCTACATGCTCAAGCACTCCGATCTTTTCGACGAACTGCCCGAGAGCTACCACGATTCGGCCTACCTCGACCGCCTGCATTTCTACATCCCCGGCTGGGAAGTCGACACAATCCGCGGTGAAATGTTCTCCGACGGCTACGGTTTCGTCGTCGATTACATCGCCGAGATCCTCAAGTCCATGCGCGATGCTGACTTCTCCGACCGTTACCAGCAGCACTTCACGCTGGGCTCCGACATCTCGACCCGCGACCGCGACGGCATCCACAAGACGTTCTCCGGCCTGATGAAAATCCTCTACCCGCATGGCGAGGCGTCGAAGGACCAGGTCGAGGAAGTCCTCCGGTTCGCCGTCGAAGGTCGCAAGCGCGTCAAAGACCAGATTCTTCGCATCGACACCACCATGGCGGAGGTGAAATTCGGCTATCTCGACAAGGCCGGTGAATGGTATGGCGTCACCACACTGGAAGAGGACGAGTACCCCGCCTATTACCACCGGCGGCAGTGCGAGGACACGAAGACAGATGATTCCTCGTCGGTCGAGGCAACCAAGCCCGAGATCGCCACGACTACCGCTCCTTCAGAGCCAGCCGAGCTCTTCGAGGGCCATCGTGAGTTCCACGAGAACCAGCGCGGTGTCTCCTATGAGGCCATGCTGCTGCCCTACCTGCGCGGCGCCACCGAGATCACCATCGTCGACCCGTATATCCGTGCGCCGCACCAGGGTCGCAACCTTGTTGACCTGCTCGCGATACTGGCCTCGGCGAAAGACCCCGCCGACGAGATCTCGGTGACCTTGGTGACTAAGGAAGACAAACCGGAGTACGAACAACAGCAACTGTTGATGCTCAAGACCATTCAAGACGGCGCGGCGTCGGTCGGGATCAAGTTCAACGTCCACTGGGACAGCAGCATCCACGATCGGTCCATCCGCAGTGACACCGGATGGAAGATCCTGCTGGGCCGGGGTCTCGACATCTTCCAAAAAGGGTCCGGTAGCCAATTCGACATCGGGAGCCGCCGACAGGAGTTCAGGCAGGTCGTCGCCTTTGGAGTCACCTACATCCGCGAGACAACGGAGACCGCGCGATGACACCCTGTGCCTCGAACCTACTGCCATTGTCTGCCCGATAAACCAGGACTACCAATGAATGCGCCCCGTAATGCCCTGTCGCCGCGCGTCATGCTCGCGACCGCTATGCATGCCCAACCCGGTGTCAATGCGCTTCTACTTGGGTCCGGTATCTCGACCGGCGCAGGCATGCCGACTGGCTGGGGGGTTGTAACCAACCTTGTGGAGAAGGCCGCGGTCGCCGACAGCCCGGATGACCATGAGTCGCATCGCCTCGCTGCGGAGAATCCCGAAGCATGGTGGACTGCACACGGGTCGGGCGATCTTGGTTACTCATCGTTACTTGCTGCACTGGCACCAACCCCCTCGGCAAGACAAGGTCTTCTGCGTGAGTACTTCACCCCCACCGAAGCTGACCAGGAGCTGGGCTTGAAGATCCCCAGTCCTGGACACCGAGCGATTGCTGAATTGGTAAAACGTGGGACCATCAAAGTCATCGTCACCACGAACTTCGACCGACTGATGGAACAGGCGCTAGACGGCGCCGGAATCCAACCCCAGATAATCACACGCGCCGAAGCCGTTGGTGGCATGACGCCGCTGACCCACGCCCATGTCACCCTCATCAAACTGCACGGTGACTACGCCGAATTGGACACGCGAAACACCGTGGATGAGCTCACCAGCTATCCGGCGGAATGGAGCGACCTCCTCGCACGGATATTTTCTGAGTACGGATTGCTGATTTCCGGATGGTCCGGCGATTGGGACAAGGCCCTCGTCGCCTCGCTCGAAGCCGCACCCTTGCGCTACCCGCTTTACTGGGACAGCCGCTCGGCGAAAGGTGATGTCGCACAACGACTACTCGCCCTACACCGGGGTCACGTAATCACCGCTGCTTCTGCCGACGAGTTGTTTGCGGATTTGGCCGCCAGTGTTGACGCCCTTGACCGTCTAGCAGAACCCCCTTTGACTACCTCCATCGCGGTAGCACGCCTCAAGCGATGCCTCGCCGACCCGGTCCGAAGAATCGAATTGCACGACCTCGTCATGGGAAAAACCGAACAGGTCGCATCCGTGGTTGATGAGCTTCGCGTGGACGGCGGAGTCACGTACGAATCGTTGGATGAACGACTCACCGAACTGCTGGCGGCGACTACGCCTCTACTCCACCTCCTGATTGACGGGGTGCATCACGACATCGAAGGTGCGCATAGCCAGCTTTGGATCGACGTCCTGCAACGATTACTGGACGCCCGCCGCACACTCTCGGGCAATGAGGCGTTGATTAAACTGCAGCATTACCCCGCCTTGCTCGCGCTGCGAACGATGAGTATCGTCGCCGTCCACCGCGACCGTGACGAACTTCTCCTATACCTACTCACCACCCCACAGTGGCACAGCCCGGCGAACTCGGGTGGACCGAAGCGCACCGCCCATGTGCTCCACATGCAGGTGGTCCTTGATTCCTGGATCGACCGTCTTCCACGCTGGGGCGGCGGCCCGGGGTGGGTATATCCCCAAAGTCATCTTCTACGTAGCGATCTGCAGACGATCTTCGATGGATACCTGACGGGGTATGACCGCTACCGTACGGTCTGCGATGACGTTGAGTATCGGACCGGACTAGTGCAGGAGCTAGCTCGTGAGCAGGGGGCCTTGCGTGCGAATTCAGGCGAGTTTGTCGCGGACCGCGAATGGGACCACGGCGAACCAACACGTCCCTATGCCGAGATCCGCTTGAGGGAACAAATCGAGGCTCGCGGACCAGGACCCTGGGCAACGCTGACGGCCGACGGTACGTGGGACAACCAGGAACTGGACACCTACCGCGAGACGCTCGGACACTACCGGCGGTGGGGCTGAAGGAAACGAAAGATTCGGCGCCAGTCAGTGCTTCATAGTGAAGCGGTCGCAACACGCCGAAACCATGTACGGAACCGCCGTACTACGACAACATTGGCTATTCGGACCTTTCTGATTACTTCTACGTTTGGTTGCGCCGCTCACTCCGAAACATTCACCCGGACTTGTTCAGTACCTTGCTGGTTCCAAAGGTGCAGGAGCTCGTCGCCAACCCATTCAGGCACAACGGCAAGGATGGTGCGCGTGATTTCTTCGAACAAGGATTCCGTGAGGTTTTCCGTCGGGCACGTGAGACGGCTTTGCCTGATTTCCCGATTACCGTCTACTACGCGTTCAAACAATCTGAGACCACCGAGGGCGGTCAAGCTTCCACCGGATGGGAGACCCTCCTCGAAGGAATGATCCAATCTGGCTGGGCGGTGACGGCGACATGGCCGGTCCGGAGTGAGCGGGGTGTGCGTTTGCTCAGCGTCGGAACAAACGCTCTGGCCTCCTCAATCTTGTTGGCACTTCGACCCCGGCCGCTTGATGCTCCCCGTACGGATCGTCGCCGATTCATCGCAACGCTGAAGGCCGAACTTCCTGGCACATTGAAGGAATTGCAGCAAGGAGCAATAGCGCCGGTCGATTTGCCGCAAGCGGCGATTGGGCCCGGCATGGCCGTGTTTTCGAGATACTCAGCCGTTCTTGAAGATGATGGGTCAAAAATGCCCGTCCGGTCTGCGCTTGCGCGGATCAATGAGGTCCTGGACGAGGTCCTCATGGCCCAGGAGGGTGACTTCGACGCTGATACCCGTTTCGCCATTGCTTGGTTCCGCCAGTACGGATTCAGCGGGGGCCCCTACGGGGACGCGGACAACATTGCCCGCGCTCGAAATGCCTCGATTGATCATCTGGACCACGCGGGCATCCTGACCAGTCGGGCCGGCAAGGTTTCTCTTGTCGCCCCGGACAGGCTGGACCCTGCATATGATCCCGCGACAGACCCGTCCATTAGTACTTGGGAAGCGGTCATGCACCTCACGCGGTTGCTTGCTTCAGACGGAATCCCTGCTGCCTCGACGTTCTTGGCTATGGTGCCGGCATCGATCGAACGAGATCTCTGTAAGGAGTTGGCATTTCTGCTCTTCTCAATTGCGGAAGTTCGCAAGGAGACGAAGTTGGCGGTTGACTTCAACGCCTTGGGCACTGCGTGGAACGAAATTTCCTCGGGCGCAACGATAGCGGTCTCGCAGCCGGTTCAATCAACCATGGATTTCGAGGGGGCGTAAGTGGCTACGAGTAACCGTGAACGTATCCGGCTGGCACTTGAACTGCTCGGCCAGGCGCTGGACACATTCATTACCGGGGCGACGCGAGACAAGATTCCGCCGGACAAAAACTGGACGCTGCTGCTAGCGGCCAAAGACGCCGGCAAAGGGGCCAATGCCGACAAGAAGTACAACCCCGTCGACCCGCAGAACGGGTTACGAATGCTGACCGAGAACATCACCGGCAAGGCTATTCCGGGTTGGTATCCTTTCGGGGACAGACTATCTCGCGCAGAGCAGAGCTTGGCCAGCGAGATGCGGGAAGTTCGTGACCGCGAGGCACACCACGAGCCCTTCTCCACCGACGACGCCTATCGCGCACTGGATACCGCCGAGCGTCTCCTGCGGGCCATCGGGGCGCCCGATGCTGCAGATGAGGTCAAGCGGTCTCGCGTCGACCTGCGCCGCGTTTCCTCGGAGCAGGAGGACCGTCGCGTAGTCAAGGCCGCCGGCGCGACGGAGGTCGGCTCTACTGGCCTTCTACCGTGGCGAGAGGTACTGCGCCCCCATGACGACGTGGCCAGGGGAAATTTCCGGGCCGCTGAATTTGCCGCCGACCTGGCGATGGTGGCCCGTGGCGAGGGCGATCCTGAGTACACCGACCCCGTCGAGTTCTTCCGTCGCACGTTCCTCACAGGGGGCTTGCGTGATTTGATTACCCGTGCCGTTGGTCGGCTCTCCAGCGACATGAACGCCTCTCCAGTGATCAACCTGCAGACCAACTTCGGCGGCGGCAAAACCCACTCCATGCTTGCGCTGTGGCACCTCGCGTCGGGTCGGCCGGTTACCGACTACCCGCAGGAGATTCAGGACCTGCTCGGCCCGATCCGACTTGACCGCACTATCCGCCGCGTCGCTTTGGTTGGAAATCATCTCGAACCGTCCGGGCTCAAACCCAAACCGGACGGGACTAGGATCAACACCCTCTGGGGTGAGCTGGCCTGGCAGCTGGGCGGCAGCGAAGCCTATGAGGTCGTCGCCGAAGCCGACCGCACCTCCACCAATCCCGGCGACAGCCTGCGTCAACTGCTCGCGCAATATGCCCCCGCGGTCATCCTGATCGACGAATGGGTAGCCTATGCACGCCAACTCTACGGACGCGACGACTTACCCGGCGGCACCTTCGACACCCAGTTCACCTTCGCCCAAACTCTCACTGAGACTGCCAAAGCCGTTCCGGGGGCGCTTGTCGTCATCTCCATCCCCGCCTCAGCGCGGGACACTGACGGGGACGGTCTCATCAGCGAGGAAGAGGTCGGCGGCGAGAATGGACGCGAAGCGCTACGCCGCTTGCAGAACATCGTGCGCCGGGTGGCTGACCAGTGGAAGGCGGCAAACCCGGAAGAGTCCTTCGAGATCGTCAAGCGCCGACTATTTATTGCCCCCGATGGGGAGGACCTGGCCCAGATCAACGCCACCGCTAACGCGGTGGTCAAGTTCTACCGCCAGCACCACGCCGAATTCCCCAACGAGGTCACCGAAAACGCCTACATAGACCGCGTCCGCAGTACCTACCCGATCCACCCCGAATTGTTCGATCGGCTCTACCAGGAGTGGTCCACCCTGGAACGCTTCCAACGCACCCGCGGTGTGCTGCGGCTGATGAACACCATCGTTGGGTCGCTGTGGCGCAGCAACGACACCGCGCCGCTGATCATGCCCGGCTCGGTACCGCTGCGCGATTCAGAAGTTATGACCGAAATCACCCAATATCTGGAAGACCAGTGGAAAGTCATTATCGACACCGATGTCGATGGGGCCAATGCCATTCCTTCCCAAGTGGATCGGGACAATCCCGATCTACTGGGTAAGCGGTTCATCACCCAACGGCTGGCCCGTACCGTGTTCGTCGGCGCCACACCGACACTCAACAGCGCCCACAAAGGCGTTAACAAGCAGCGGGTATTCCTCGGCACCGCCTTGCCCGGTGACATACCGGGCAACTTCTACTCCGCGCTCAACCAGCTCGCCGACCGAGCAACGTACTTTTACTCGTCCGCCGAGCAGTACTGGTTCGACACCCAGGCCAACACCACCCGCACCGCCCGCGACTACGCCGAACGCCTTCACCCCGAAGAGGTGTGGGCTGAAGTCGTGCGTCGTCTACAGGACCACCGGACTCCAGCGGCCAACGGCTTCGCTGCGGTGCACGTCGCCCCTGATTCCTCGGCCGATGTTCCCGACGGACAGGAAGCACGGCTCGTGATCGTGCCTCCAGCCCACGTCCACGAACGCCGGCAGGGAACCGACTCACCGGCCTACCAGTGGTCGCACGAGGTATTGGAACGGCGCGGCACCGGCGTCCGCACCAACCGCAACATGCTGGTCTTTCTTGCCGCTGATGCGGCACGATACGAGGAACTGCAGGCCTCGATCCGCGATTACCTGGCCTGGAAGTACGTCCGCGACAACGCCGATGGCGTTCTCAACCTCACCTCCCAACAGCGTCAGCAGGCTGTCGAGCGCCTTGAGCGTTCGAACCGCACCGCCAAAGACAGGCTGCTGGGCGCCTACCACTGGGCATTGGTGCCCGCGCAACCCGACCCAACCCGTCCGCTGCAACTCGAAGCGATCAAAGCCGAAGGTAGCCCAGACAATCTGGCACTTCGAACAGCCGCCCGGCTCATGGAGAAGTCCGAGCTAGTTTTGCAGCGGGCATCAGCTGCGATCCGACTCGATCTCGACACCACATTGGCGTCGGTCTTCGACCGCGACGGCCACATCAGCTTGGGAACCCTGTGGGACTACTTCACCACTTACCCCTATCTCGCAAGACTCCGCGATCGGAAAGTCCTGGAAGACGGAATCCTATCGGTGCTTGATACGCCAATCGACTGGCAGAACCAAGGTTTCGCCCTAGCCGACGGTTGGGACGGATCGCGCTACAACGGTTTGGTACTGCCGACTGACCCAGACGGCGCTATCCCCGCTACCGTCGATGGACTCCTCCTTGTGCAACCACGGCGAGCTGAGCGGCAGCGCGAGCGCGACGTACCGCCGCCCGAACCGCCGGGGCCAGCACCTCCTGGTCCGGGTCCCGGCCCTCAGCGGCCCGGCCCGACGTCACCGCCGGTTCCACCGTCACCACCGAGGCCGGAACTGACGCGGTATTTCGGCACGGTGAAACTCAACCCCGACTTCTACGCACGCGACTTCGGCAAGATCACCAGCGAAGTCATCCAGCACCTGGCTGCCGTCGACGGGGTCCACCTGGAAGTCCGACTCGACATCACCGCCGTCGCCGACCGCGGCTTCGACGAATCGAAGGTTCGCACTATTAGGGAGAACTCCCAAACCCTCAAGTTCGAACAGTCGGCATTCGAAGCTGAGTAATTGCCAACACAATCCTCCAATAAGAAGACGGCAAGGTTCGCTGATCGTGGCCAGTGATTACGCGTTGGAAGAGCTCGGGCCCCGCGCCTTCGAGCAACTGACGGTTGCGTTGGCGAGGACAGTAATCGGCCCCGGCATCGAAGTTTATGGTTCAGGTAAGGACGGGGGCCGAGAAGCAACATTCGACGGTCCGATTCAATGGTCGAAGACCAACCCTGACAGCCGGTGGGACGGCTACACCGTGATCCAGGCGAAACAGCGCGAACATGTAGCTTCGCCCGCTGACAACTTGAACTGGCTCAAGATCGAGATCAGGAATGAGTTCGCCAGGTGGATGAAGCCCGAGAGCAAACGAGGCAGATTCCCCGAGTACGTCCTCTTCGTGACTAATGCGCGACTGTCTGCTGAAGCTGGCAGGGGAGGTGTTGATCAGATTCATCGATATGTGCAGGCCCAACTGGATCACGAACACAGCTCCGATGGCGACCTGCCGAGGACGCTCCGCGGACGTGGCCTTCGCGACGTGAAGATCTGGCATCGAGACTATCTGAACGCGGCAATCTCCAATGACGCCGACGTCCGGGCGGCGTTTCCCATGCTGCTCACAGTTGGCGACATACTCACCCGGGCAACTGCATTGCCAGGATTCGTCGAGGCACAGCAGTTCGCTCCCGTTCTGGTTGACCACGCCCAAACAACGCTGCGTCACGAGCAATGGGTGCGTTTCGATGAGGCTGGAGATTCCGCGTCTACCCGCAGACCCGTTGATCGAGTGATCGTGGACCTACCTGCCCACGACGGCACCGAACGTCTATCGGTGCTGCGACACTGCATCGAACGCGGCGACAGTGTGCTTCGGAGAAGCAGTTGGCTGTCGACTGGTCCACGTCACCTCGTTATCACCGGCGCACCCGGCAACGGCAAGAGCACGCTGACCAGATATTTGACTCAGGTCTATCGTTCGCAGTTCATTGAAGATGAGACGAACCAGCCGACAATCACCGAATTGTGCGCCAATACCAGGG
Organism: Mycolicibacterium austroafricanum; assembly: GCF_000612725.1. Lineage (GTDB taxonomy): Bacteria > Actinomycetota > Actinomycetes > Mycobacteriales > Mycobacteriaceae > Mycobacterium > Mycobacterium austroafricanum. The sequence continues at coordinate 43,604 of NZ_HG964454.1, read as the reverse complement.
AATCCCTGCTTCGAATCGGCGTCCCGACCCCGTCGAGCCGGCGTTGGCCGCTACGGGTGGAACTCGCCCAAATGGCAGCCGAGATGGGCCCAGCAGGTGGGCCAACATTGCGGCGTTGGCTGTGCGACCGCATCACCGAAAATGCGTCCATCAACATCCAACCCGTGACGTTAGACCACTGGATGAAGGCTTGGCCCTGCGTGGTCTTCTTCGACGGACTCGACGAAGTCACGTCTCCATGGTTGCGTCAACGCGTTCTCGGCGAGATCACCGGCTTCTTCGAACATCTCGACGCGGCAGACGCAGACGTTCTCCTCGTAGTCACCACTCGCCCAACTGGTTACACCGAGCGCCTGTTGCCCGAGCACTTCGATCAGCTCGATCTGGACTACTTTGACCCCACCGAAGCTGCTGATTACGGCCGCCATATCACCACACAGCGGTTCTACGACGATCCATCTTTTGGTGCACAAGTCTTGTCCCGCTTCGAGTCTGCCCTGTCAAACGCCTCGGCCGAGCGCCTTCTCAAGACGCCGTTGCAGGTACTGATCTTCACCATCATTCTGAGCAACTCTGGTGCACTGCCGGCCAATCGCTACCTGCTGTTTTGGAACTACTACGAAACGGTCCTGAAGCGCGAGGCCGCGAAGCTCACCACACACCGAACGTTTTTGGGCGAACACGAACAAGACATCACCGAACTACATCAACGTGTCGGCCTGCTGCTACAGATCCAGTCCGATATCACTGGTGAGGCCAGGGCCCGGCTTCCGTTGTCAGATCTGCACCGTCTGGCGCATCAGCGGATGCTTGAGCTCGACTATGACGACAGTCAAGCCACGGCGATCACCGACCGGCTCCTAGAGGTCGCGACCCAGAGACTTTGACACGCTCTGGAAATCCCGGAGGCTCCTGACCTTGGAAACGAGGATGCAGGTATGCCCACGGAATCGTCATCGGGGAAGAAGCCGACCAGTCGCCGGTACAGCCCGGAGGAGAAAGCCGCAGCCGTGCGGATGGTGCGCGCGTTACGTTCCGAACTCGGCACCGAGCAAGGGACGGTGTCGCGGGTTGCTCACCAGCTCGGCTATGGGGTCGAGTCGGTGCGGTCCTGGGTGCGCCAGGCTGACATTGACGACGGCTACGAACCTGGGGTGACGACCGCCGAGTCGCAGAAAGTCAAAGAGCTTGAGCAAGAGATCCGAGAACTCAAGCGTGCCAATGAGATTCTCAAGAGAGCAGCGAGTTTCTTCGGGGCGGAGCTCGACCGCCAACACAAGAAATAGTCGCCTTCATCGACGCCCAACGGGCAGAGTTCGGGGTCGAGCCCATCATCACCGTCCTGCGCAGCGCAGGGGTGACGGTGGCCCCGAGCACCTACTACGACACCAAGACGCGGCCACTGTCAGCGCGGGCCCGCCGTGACGCGGTGCTCGGGCCAGCATTGCGGCAGCTCTGGGAAGACAACTTCCGCGTCTACGGGGTGCGCAAGCTGTGGAAAGCCGCTCGTCGGGCGGGTCATGATGTCGGTCGGGATCAGGTGGCCCGGCTGATGCGTGCCGCCGGCATCGAAGGGGCGCGGCGAGGCAAACGGGTCCGCACCACCAGACCCGGTCCAGGCGCGGCCCGCCATCCCGATCTGGTAGGGCGGCAGTTCACCGCCTCCGCGCCGAATCAGCTCTGGGTCACGGATCTGACATTCGTGCCCACCTGGGCCGGGGTGGCCTACGTGTGCTTCATCATTGATGCGCACTCGAGGATGATTGTGGGCTGGCGGGTCGCCTCGCACATGCGGACTTCGATGGTCCTCGACGCGCTGGAGATGGCCCGCTGGTCACGCGGAAATCTGTTGCCGGGCTTGAGATGTCACTCCGACGCCGGGTCGCAATTCACATCCATCCGCTACGGCGAACGACTCGCCGAGATCGGTGCGGTTCCCTCGATCGGGACTATCGGCGACAGCTACGACAACGCCCTCGCAGAGACGGTCAACGGCTACTACAAGGCCGAACTGATCTACGGGCCCGCCCGCACCGGGCCGTGGAAGACCGTCGAAGACGTCGAACTGGCCACCCTCGGCTGGGTCTACTGGCACAACACCGCCCGCCTCCACGGCTACCTCAACGACATCCCGCCAGCCGAGTACGAAGCCGCGTTCTACGATGCACAACGGACCGACCAAACCCTGGTCGAAATCCAATAGCCCGAGCCTCCGGCAGAACCAGAGCGTGTCAACTTGTTCTCCTCGTTGCAGATAAGGATGACACTGTTTCCTTTGATGTCCGCAGTCTCCAAGAACTGATGGCTGGCCGCGCACTCGTCATGGGTGACGATGAGTCGATAAAACGCAACTTAACCGCCTCGGCCTGCAGCCCCGCATGGCGCAACGCATGGTTGTTCGCCGCCGGACGGCTGTTTGCCGATTCCGACCACCGGAGCCGATTGGTGATCGAAGTCGTCGAACAGTGTGACTTGGCGGGCCTGTGGCCGGGCTGGCTGTATCCCGCAGGCCCTGAGCTCGCTGCGCACATGCTCGACGACGGACTCGCAGCGAACCGCCCAATCGTTCAGAAACAACTGATCGAGGTGGCGTTACGTTGTCTAGCGGGGCCGATGCCCGAGGAGATTGCCGCTCTAGCACTCGGTCTCACAGTAGCGGGTGCCGCGAATACCAAACACCTTGCGATCATCAGAAACGCAATGGCGAAGGCCCTTGAGCAAGGGTCAGTCCACCGAGCAGTGGCCTTGGCGCTGATCAAACACGGATCGTTCAGTTCACGGATTCCGGGGAGCTACACAACCGAGGAAGTGCAGCGATCCGTCGACATGTGGATCTACCGCGGAGTCGGCGAGAAGATCACTTTTTCCTCATTGCTGCGCCCTCATCTAGCGGAGTGGCTTGAGCACGAAGCACTTCCAGAGGCCACACTGGTAGACGAAGCACTATCCGAATGCAACAGACTTCAATTGGTCCGAACAGACGCGGGCGATTTATGGCCTGTTGTGGAACCAACCCTGATCAACATGCCGAAGCTCCAGGACGTCCTCAACGACCCCGACGCATCCGAGCTTCTTGATATTTGCCTCGGCAGGCTCAACTCCACTGATTGGGCTGCACGGTCTCTGCTGGCGCGTGGCGTTTGGAAACTGGTCGCACCAAAACCGGTGGGGGAACGCCTCGGCTGGCCCACCGCGGCAGGAAGTTATGACCGTCCGTGGCCGGACGTCTTCATGTAGCTGTCTAGCGGATCATGGCCGTCGCCCAGGCTGCCACGAGGAGTTTTGCAACACGCTGAAACCCTGCACGGAACCTCCGTACGGATTTGACTGGAAGGCATCGAAAGAAACAGTCGAGAAAGAGTCGCTCGCGCAGGGTTCCCGGTTTTCGCACGGCCTGCCGTCAGTCGGCGACGGGCAGATGCTCTTCCTGACCCATCTCGCGCACAAGATGCGCCCATCCCACGAGGGCGGGGGCCGCGCCGGCATCGTCCTCAACGGCTCACCACTGTTCAACGGCGCGGCCGAATCCGGGCCGTCGAAGATCCGGCAGTGGCTGCTGGAGACCGATCTGGTGGAGGCGATCGTCGCGTTGCCGACCAACATGTTCTTCAACACCGGCATCGCCACCTACATCTGGCTGCTCGACAACACCAAACGAGCTGAGCGACAAGGCAAAGTCCAGTTGATCGACGCCACCGCGTTCTGGACCAAGATTCGAAAGAACCTCGGGTCGAAGAACCGCGAGGTCGACGCCGACGCCCGCGACCGCATCCTGGGCCTCTACGACGCGTTCGACGAAGCCGACCCCGACTACTCGAAAGTGTTCACCGCCAACGACTTCGCCTACTGGACGATCACCGTCGAGCGGCCGCTGCTCGACGAGGCTGGCAACCTGGTCACAGACAGCAAGGGCAATCCGAAACCCGATCCGAAGAGACGTGACACTGAGAACATTCCGTTCACCTACGGCGGCAACGCCGACGGCGACGCCGCCCGAGCCGCGACGATAAAGGCGTATGTCGCGGCCGAGGTGCTGCCGCATGTACCCGACGCGTGGGTGGATACGAAGAAAACCAAAGTCGGCTACGAGATCCCGTTCACCCGCCACTTCTACAAGTACGTGCCACCGCGCCCTCTCGCCGAGATCGACGCCGACCTCGAGAAGCAGGTCGCCAAGATCCTGGAACTGCTGCGGGAGGTGGAGGGGTGACGCTAGTAGAGACGAGTGCTGTCGACTGGCTGCCGACCCTCAAGCCCGGCTGGACACTGCGACCGCTGTGGTCGATGTTTGAGCGCATCAAAGACATCGACCACCCGGAAGAACAGATGCTGTCAGTGTTCCGTGACTACGGAGTGGTGGCCAAAGACTCACGAGACAACCTCAACAAGACCGCCGATAACCGCAGCATCTACCAGCTCGTCCACCCGGGGTGGCTAGTCACCAACAGAATGAAAGCCTGGCAAGGATCAGTCGGAATCTCCTCGCTGCGGGGCATCGTGTCGGGTCACTACATCTGCTTCGCGCCGCGCCACAGCGAAGACCCCGACTATCTGAACTGGTTGTTCCGATCTCCCCCGTACGCGCACGCTTACGCCCTCTTGTCGCGCGGTGTTCGGATCGGCCAGGTGGAGATCGACAACGACGATTACCGACTGCTGCCGGTGCTGCTCCCACCGCCGGGAGAGCAGCGTGCCATCGCCGCCTACCTAGACCGCGAAACGGCCCGCATCGAGACGCTCATCGAGGAGCAGCAACACCTGATCGAACTGCTGCTGGAACGTCGCCGGTCTGTGGCAGATGAGTTGCTTCGTCGTACGTCTGCTGTGTGCCCCCTCAAACGCGTAACAGCCGATGTAACGGTCGGAATCGTGGTTAATCCAGCAGCGTGGTACGTGGAGCGTGGTGTGCCTGCGCTGCGAGGTCTGAATGTGCGCCCGGGATACATCAATCCGACCGATCTTGTATACCTATCAGCCGAGGGCGACGCACGGCACGAGAAGTCACGCCTTCGTACCGGCGACGTGGTTGTCGTTCGGACCGGCCAAGCAGGCGCGGCCGCAGTGGTTCCGCCCGACCTCGACGAATCGAACGCGATTGACCTGCTGATAATTCGACCTGGGCCCAAGGTAGACCCAAATTTTCTTGTCGCGTATCTGAACGCCCCGTCAACCAAAACGCGGATAACCGAAGGTTCAGTCGGAGCCATCCAAGGCCACTTCAACGTGGCAGCACTTAGGGAACTGTCCTTTCCTGTGCTGGGCATCGCTGAGCAGCGCGACTACGTAGAGCAGTGGCTTTATCGGTCACGGGCAATAGACACGCTGATCGCTGAGACGGAGCAGTTCATCGAACTGTCCCGGGAGCGCCGGTCGGCGTTGATCACCGCCGCGGTGACCGGTCAGATCGACGTCCGAGCCGAGGTGGCCTGAGACATGGCGGTGCACAACGAGATCGAGTTCGAGAAGGAATTCGCCGAGTACCTGGCCGCCCGCGGCTGGCTGTACTCCCCCGGCGCCACCAAGGGCTACGACCGCGAACGTGCTCTGTTCCCAGAAGACATCGTGGGCTGGCTAACTGACACCCAGCCCGAGCAGCTGGCCAAGGTCGTCAAACCCGGATCCGGGGACGCCGCCAAGCAGCAGGCACAGCTGCTTGACCGGATCGTCAAAGTCCTTGACACACCAATGGACAACGGCGGCGGGACACTGAATCTGCTGCGCAAAGGGTTCTCACACCTGTCCGCGAAGTTTCAGATGTGCGTGTTCAAACCCGAGTCCACGCTGAACACGAAACGCAACACCGATTACGACGCGGTGCGGGTGCGGGTGATGCGCCAGGTGCGTTTCTCCACGGCTGATGAGCGGTCGGTGGATCTGGTGTTCTTCATCAACGGGCTCCCAGTCGCGACAGCCGAGCTGAAGACCGACTTCACTCAGACCATCACCGACGCCATCAACCAGTACCGGACAACGCGGCAGCCAAAAGACGCGGCGACCGGCAAGATTCAGCCGCTGTTCGTCTCCGGTGCCCGCGCACTGGTGCACTTCGCGGTGACCGAAGCCGAAGTGTGGATGACCACTGCCCTAGCCGGCGAGAGAACACACTTCCTGCCGTTCAACCGTGGCGCCGAAGACGGCGGGGCCGGCAACCCGATCAACCCCGCCGGTCCCCGCAGCTCCTACCTTTGGGAGCGGGTGCTGCAGCGCGACGCCTGGCTCAACATTTTCGGCCGGCTCATGTACATCAAGCACGAGTCGCACACCGACCCGATCAGCGGCAAGACCACCCGGTCCGCATCGCTGCGATTCCCGCGTTTCCACCAGTGGGAGGTCGTCACCAAACTCACCAACGCGGTCACCACCGAAGGTGTCGGCAAGCGGTACCTGATTCAGCATTCGGCCGGATCGGGCAAGACCGACTCGATTGCCTGGACAGCGCACCGGATGGCGCGCCTGCAAGTCGACAACAAGAAAGTGTTCGACTCGGTCATCGTCATCACCGACCGCAACGTCCTCGATGCGCAACTGCAGGACGCGATCAAGCAGATCGACAACGACGCCGGCATCGTGGTTGCCATTGACCGATCCGCGATCGCCAAGGCCGGCGACGATGTCAAGTCGAAGGCAGGCCTGCTGGCGCAGGCGCTGACCGGCGGCAAGCTGATCGTCGTCGTGACCATTCAGACGTTCCCGTTCGCGATGGACGCAATCCGGAAGAACAAAGGGCTCAAAGGAAAGACGTTCGCTGTCATCGCCGATGAAGCGCACTCGTCGCAGTCCGGGCAGATCGCGAGCAAGCTGAAATCGGTGCTCACGTCGGAGGAGATCGACGACATCGGCGACGGCGGCGAGATCGACATCGAAGCGGTGCTCGCAGTGGAGGCGACCGAACGTGCGGAGTCGGCCAACATCTCCTACTTCGCGTTCACCGCGACGCCGAAAGCGAAGACACTGGAGCTGTTCGGCCGCGAGCCGGCCGGTGGCGGCAACCCGGCTCCTTTTCACGTCTACACGATGAAACAGGCCATCGCTGAGGGCTACATCCTCGACGTGCTGACCGGCTACCACTCGTTCAAGCTGGCGTTCCAGATCGCACAGAACGCCGGCATCGACACCGAAGTCGACCAGTCCCAGGCCACCAAAGAGGTGATGCGGTGGGTGAAGCTGAACCCGCAGACGATCGCGCAGAAGGCCGCGATCATCGTGGAGCATTTCCGCGTCAATGTCGCGCACCTGCTCGACGGGCATGCCAAGGCGATGGTGGTCACCGACTCCCGTAAAGCCGCGGTGCGCTACAAGCTGGCGATCGACAAGTTCGTCAAGAGCAAGGGTTATGGATACGGCACCCTGGTGGCGTTCTCGGGGTCCGTGCAGGATCCCGAGTCGGGGTCCGAGGACTTCACTGAGGCGTCGATGAACCCGGGCGTACACGATCTGCGGACAGCGTTTCGCGGCGATCAGTGCCGGGTGATGATCGTGGCCAACAAGTTTCAGACCGGATTCGATCAGCCGCTGCTGTGCGCGATGTACGTCGACCGTCGACTGCCCAGTGTCACCGCGGTGCAGACTCTGTCACGGCTGAACCGCACCTACCGCACCCCGTCGGGGATCCAGAAGACCGCTGCGCTGACTCAGGTTGTTGATTTCGTCAACGAGCCCGCCGCGATCCGCGAGGCCTTCGAGCCGTACTACACCGACGCCTACCTGGAGACCACCACCGACCCGAACCTGGTGCACGACCTGTCAGCCAAGCTCGACACCGCCGCCATCTACACCCCCGATGAGATCGACGCTTGCGTAGATGCACACTTCCGCGGCCAGCACGGCAAGCTGTCGGCGGCGGTAGAGCCTGGCCGCAAACGATTCGCGGACCTGTATCAGTCGGCGTTGATCGACAACGGCGGCGAGGGCGATAAGGCGGCGCTGGCTGAGCTGGACCTGTTTCGCAAGGATGTCGGTTCGTTCGTGCGCCTGTATGACTTCATGAGCCAGATCATCAATTACGGTGACCCTGCGCTGGAGAAGAAACAGATCTATCTGCGTCTGCTAGAGCCCAAGATTCGGCCGGAAAATTACACCGCGGCGATCGACCTGTCCGATGTGGTCCTCAAGCAGGTCAAGCAGATCGACCGCGGCAAGACCGACATCAGCCTCGGCTCACGCATCGGCCTGACCGGCATGACCGGCGTCGGGTCCGGCGAGACACGCGACCCGACGATGGTGGCGTTCCAGCAGGTGCTCGACCGGCTCAACGACCTGTTCGGTTCCGAAGACTTCACCCAATCCCAAAAGGTGTCGTTCCTGGAGGCGTTGCTGCGGTCGCTGCTCGACGATGCCGCGCTGGTGCAGCAGGCGAAAGTGAACTCCACCAAGCAGTTTGTGGAGTCACCGGACTTCGACGATGCGGTGACCGGTGCGGTGGCCGACAACCAGGGCGCCCACGAGAAGATGAGCGATTATTTCTTCACCAACGCCCCCGGCCGTGTCCGCCTGATCTCCGACATCGCGAAGTGGTTTCACCGGGTGGTCGCCGACGAGAGCGGTGCAGCCAGCGCCGAGACGTGACAACAGCGGCCAGGATCAGTCCGCCGCGATCGGATCCGCCTGGCCCGCCGCCAACGCGGCGGCCACCGCTTCGTCGACCCCCGTGCCCTGTCCCAGCACGCAGACGCTGATCAACGCTTCGCATGCGTTGCCGGGGATCCAGTAGCCGTAGGCCTCTTCGTAGCCCGGGGTGGTCTGGTCGGCCAGCCGAGATAACCGGATGCGCCCACCCGGGTTACCGGCCGGGTGCGGGTAGGTTTCGCGGGTCTCGGCGATCTCGGCCGGTGAGGCATCGGCGTCCAGGTCCCGGAAGGTGCGCTCGAGGTGGGGACCACGCAGCGCCAGAATCAGCCCCGGACCGGTCCCGCCTCCGACCGGCCGCGCGTACTCGAATGCCTTGTCGACCCCGTCGGTGCAGAAGATGGGAGCATCGGTCGGGGTCACATCGATTCCGTTGCGCAGCACGTCCGCGAGCCGCGCCAGCGGCACCCCGCGAAAGGTGACCCAGTGATCCCCTTCGTCCGGAGCTGAGTCGATCATCACCGCGATGGACCACGTTTCGAGCGCGGAGAGGGCGGCGTTTGCGCTGATCTTGAACTCGTTCTCGGTGTCGATCTGCCAGACGGGAACGGGATGCTGGGCGAGGAGGCGGGCGGTGCTGGTCACCGGCGAACGGTACACCGGACCGGTTTGCGCTGCGTCCGTGCGGCCCTACGCCGCGGTTTCGGCCGGCGCGCCGTGAGTGCGCAGCATCGACTCCAGCCAGGCGGGCAATGCGCGGCAGGAGCCCAACCGCATCACGTGATGACCGAACATCCGTGTCGGCGGGATCGGCACCGTGACGTCACCGGCGGTGACCAGGCAGCCCCCGACCATCATCTGCAGCTCCGGTAGGGGTTCGAACCGTGTATCGGCACCCTTGTCCGGACCGGCAGTCGCCGGTGTACGGAACAGATAGATGCCTCCCCCGGGCATCGTGGACAGGACCAGGGTTGGCGCGGTGTGCATCTCGCGCAGGTCGCCACTGACCTGAGTGGCCCACGTGCGCCACAGTGTCAACTGCTCGGCGTCGTGCACCAGCACCGCGACCAGATGCGAACCCGCAACATGGATTCCCGCCGAGGCCGTGATCGCCCCGCTGCTCAACAGCGGCTCCGCCAGTTCCTTTCCAACGACCTTGGTGATATGGCGGAAGTACGCCGCGACTCGAGCATTGATCCGCTCTCCGGTCACGTCGAGCTGGCCCATCGCCGCCAGCACGCCGGCCGATTCGACCGGCATGGGCTCCCCCGGCGGGTAACGCTTCGCCAGCTCGACCAATGCGGACGCACTTACCGGGTCGATACCGTCGGCGAGCATCACATCTGGGCCCAGCATCCGCACGGCGGCACCGTATTCGGCCAGGGCCCGAAGGTAGCGCTTCCACACCACCTGCGGTGACCGTGGATCCAGGCCAGCACCCAGCAGTGCGGTGAGTGGGTCACACCCGAGCATCGTTGTCCCCCCTGCGTGACGCCAGCACTCGCTGCGCCCACGTGTCTGTCTCGAGCACGACATCGAGCCACAGTTCTTCGAGCAGGATGAGCGCAGTCTCGAGTGCGCTTTTGTGCTCTCCGTCGCCGCAGGTCACGGCGTCCAACCAGCCGGACTCATCTGCCTCCACATAGAATTCAGCGGCACGCTCGCGGTCGACTGTCCAACGTTCCTGCACCCAGACCCGTATGTCGTGCTGCACGTCAGCAGCGGCGCCCTGCCGGGACAGCACCCGCAGCACTGCGGCGGTGCGCGCACGCTCCAGCGCGGCGGTGGCTTCCGGGCTCGAATCCGCCCACCGCAGCTGCAGCTCCTGCAGCTGCTTCACGTGATTCTTGGCGTCCAGGATGTATTGCATGTTCAGCTCCTCGTCTCCGTTGATCGGTTTGCCGGCGGGTGCATCACACGTACTGCCACCGAGACCCCAGCGGGTTGACGTCGACGGCCAGGAACGCCTCCATGCCGTACTGCTGCGCAACGGCCTCCAGGAACGGCGGAGGTGTGGACATGACCTCGATCAGCTCCTGCTGGATCTCAGCGTCGGCCACGATTTCGTCGTGCATCCACAGATGCACATGGTCGGACAAGCCGCGGCGATCCAGCTCCAGAATCGAGTAGTGCATCACGTCCAGCGCTGATCCCTGACAGAAGTGGTTGGGTGCAATGCGTTTGGCGATGTCCTGCATCATCTGGCCGTTCTCCCAGAAGCGGAACCGCTGGTCGACGACGCGACCGCTCAGCGTGGTCACCGACCCGGTGTACTCGGACTGCTTTTTGAGCGCGTCGATGAGTGCGTACAGGATCGGCAGGCTGTTGCGGATCGCCGAGGCGACCTCTTTCGCACGCTCCAGCGTCCAGCCGAACTGCAGCGCCGCTGCCTTGTGTCCCTGGCTGTACATGTCGGCCAGCATCTTGCGCTTTGCCATCTTGCGGTCGATGCCGGCCATGACGCCGACCGGCTCGTACGGATCTTTGCCGGCGCGCATATCTGCCAGGAACCCGTGGTCCCCTGACGCTGTGGCCAGCACTACCGGTTCAATCGACTTCCAGTCCGCCGAGATCCACTGTGCACCCGGGTCGGCCAGGATCACACCACGCGCTTCGGAGGGGAACTGCTGAATCTCAGGCTTGCTGGCAGAGTTTCCGGTCAGGTACGGGCCGTGCGCTCCCCACGCAGTGAACGTCCCAGAAGTCGTTGTCACGCACCAGACGTCATCACGTGCGATGGACTCGGTGGATATGCGCGTCGCCGGGGAGGGTGTGCTCATGCGCACCATCCAGCTCTCCTGATCCGCCATGACCCCGATCGAAATGCCGAGGCGGTATGCCGCCAGCTTCACCGCATCCAGGAATGCTCCGCCCGGAACGCGCACGGGAACGTCATGATCATCGGGACCGACATGGCTGGTGAGCCCACACAAGAACGCGTAGCAGTGGGTCAGGTCGAACGACAGAACCTCCAGCAGTGGCGCCGCTTCCGGCTCCCCCGCAGAGTAGAGCCATGCTGCCGTGGGGTGCGGATCGACACACGGCACCGCCGCTGCGCCGACAGCGGCCAGTATCGGCGTAAAACCAGCCCGGCGCAGAAGAGATTCAGCCCGGCCTTCCACCGAGATGACTTCGCCGAAGCGGTAGGCGTGATCGCATGCCGGACAGGCCGCCGGGTTGACGTGGTGGGCCAACGCCGCGGGTGCGGTGGTATCAGGGCGCACCTGCACTCTGTGGTGGGCGCCGGCGGCGTCCATCGGGGCCAACACCAGTGATCCGCGGGGCGGGTGCAACAGCCAGCGGTGCTCAGGTGTCGATGACAGCTGTGTACCGTCGCTGAGGGTGTGCCTGTCGATCGGCGCTTCGGTGTAGCGGTGCACCGCACGGACTTTCACCCACTGGCCCAGGTGGTCGAGGGTGTGGTCGCCTTCCCGGATGTCGTCGGCGCCGATAATGCCGCGGCGAGTGAGCAGCCGCTGGTCGGTGGGCAGGCACATGCGCCCGGTGGCGCTGGCGCCCAGAATCTTGATCTCGGGATGCAGTCGTCCGGTGGGGCGGGCGTTGGCGACCACTTTATCGACGTAGCCGCGCACCTTCTCGCTGTTGGCCACGATGCGGTGGGCGGTCGCCAGCTCTGAGTGCAGGACGGAGTCTTCGTCGGTGATGTGCTTGAGCGCTTCCTTGTCGGACTTAAGCTGACCGGTGTCGGTGCGGGGCCAGATGGTGGCGTCGATCTCGCCGCGGGCGGCCAGCACATTCACCAAGTCGCGTCCGTTGCCCGCACGGATGCCCGCCTGTTTGAGCGTGTGCGCGGCTGCGATGGCCGTGGCTTCGGTCTGCTCGCGGTAGCGCTGAGGAAATTCGGTGTCGACGGCGTAGCCGCGTGCACTGCGTTCCAGCACAATGGCATTGACGCGCTGGATGTCTTCTACCAGCTGTTCGGCGTCGGCGGAGTTGAGTCGGCCTTTGCCACCGAAACCGGCTTGTGCCGTCGTGAGGTATCGCGCGGCGTGGGCCATGATCCCGTGGCCGTGCACACCCGGCTCACCCCACAGACGCAGGGTGGCCACGGTGTCACTCATTGCGCCCATGGCGTAGGTGGGCGTGTCGATGTCGGTGCTCCACCAGCCATCGGCCTTCTTCAACCCGCGCGCATCGAAGACCTTGTCCATGGTGATGCGGCTGTCGTCGAGAAGCTGAAACACCGTCGCCAGGTCTTCCAGCGCACGACCAGCTTTCGCGTTGGTGTCGACCATCCGCGAGGCAACCAGCGTGTCGCCGAGCTTGCGGATATGTTCGCGCGTCATCAACCGGTGCGCGTAGAGGGGTGCGATGTCGAAGCTGGCACCGTGAAACACCAGGCGGGCGGCGTGATCGAATACTCGGGCCAGCAGCTTGCGATGATGCGACCGCCGCAAGGGGTCCAGCAGCAGCGCCACGGTGTCGGCGCCGAGCTGGAATGCGACAGATACGCAGGTGATGGAGAACTTATTCGCGTCGAGGCCCCGCGTCTCGATGTCCGCGGCCACCGTGCCGGGGGCAGCCGAGCAAAGGTGATCGATCCAGCGGGCCATTGCATCGTCGTCGGTCACCAGGAACGCGAACACGCTGTAGTCGAAGAGCTGAAACTGCGCGGCGTTGACGCGGGGCAGATTCACGGTGGGAACGGCGGGTTCGACGGACACCGCGGCAGTTAAACACCGGGCACCGACGTCGACGGTTGGTTGTGCACGACACGCGGAATGCACGCGATTGATGCACTCCGATGCATGTTTCTCAGCCGGCTCGCGCGCGGGAGGCGATACGCCCCGAGCGGGGTACGCGCTCCGCACCTGGTTGGCGCCGCGGTAGCGGACCCTCGACGCCGGCACGGTGACCGTGGGCGCTGGTTGCCGCAGCAATCCAGTGATACAAGGACGTGACAGTCAACTGTTTTCGCAGCTAGATCGGCCACACAAGCGCTCACACGCAGACGAACCCCTCCGGCGGCGCCGAAAGAAGTGACATTTACCTGGGTTTACGCCGGTTATCCTCAACATGTTCTGGCGTTTTTCGCAGCTCACGCGCGAAGTGATCGAAGGTGTCGCACGCCGGGGGTACAAAGATCACGTTGCATGTTCTGTTGCACGTGCATCGGTAATGGCATTAGCCTCTGAACGACGGCGCAAGATGCCGGTGTCGTAACCGTGGATGTTGATGAGTTTTCACACAGCTGCGGACGCGCTACCGGTCCGACGGCACCGTCCGCTGACACCCCGACAGGAGCACCAATGACTCTCACCACAGCGGCACCGCTGAATACGGTCGCACCGACCGTCACGCTGCCCCCGCCGCCGCCGTTTCACATGGCGTCGAACTCCCCGGCTGTCTCTTCGAACGCACCGGTCGCCCAGGTTCCCGCCAGCGCACCATCCGCGGTACCGGATACCGCGGCACTGGCCGATGCCTTCGCCGCATCCGCTGATCCCGGCGGTGAGCTGGCAGCGCTGGTGACGGCCGTCGCCGCGAGGTCGCGCACAGCGGCGCAGCAGGGCCTGACCCTGGCGACCGTTGAGGCCGCGTGCAAGCAGACGCTCAAGCAGATTCGGGCCGCGCTGTTGGCAGCGGTCGCCGACACCGCTCACCCCGGCGGACGCCCCGGCGTCTACGACGGCTTCACCGTCGCGACGAAGGCAGGGTCGCGCTCACTGTCCTACACCGACCTCGAGGAGAACTACCCCGATGTTTACGCCGAGATGGTCAGTGTCGGAAAGCCGTCAATCGTCTTGACCTACACCGGCTGACCACCTCCGCATCCGCTCAAAAACCGCTGCTCTACCGCTTTCTCACCGCTGACACACCCACCAGTAACCCAAGGAGCCCGTACACCATGACCGCTGTCCACCCCGTCGCCCCGCCCCCTCTGGCCGACGTCTCCCATCCGCCGGCACTTGCGCCGGTCACGCCGATCGCTCCCATCGCGCCCGTGGTGGCGGCCCCCGTCGCGCCCGCAGTAGCGCCTGCAGTGGCGGCTCCCGTCGTGCCTGCCGTGGCACTGGCCGCACCGGTGACCGCGTCTGTCCCCGCTCCGGTCCCGGCGCCGGTCACGGCCTCTGCACCGGCACCGATTCCTGCGCCGGTTGCTCCGGATCGCACACCTCTGACGGTCGCGCCGCAGATCCACGACACCGCCCTGTCTCCGGTGGCTGAGATTGCCGCCAGCACACCGGCTCCCGCGGCAGCGGCGGTGTCGTTGCCCGCATCGCCTGACGCGCCGCCGGTGTCGTCCGTCCCGGCTCCGGCCCCGGTGACGCCCGCGGTGGCCCTGCCGGTCGCCCCGCAGGTGTTTGTCGGCGAGGTCGTCGCCGGCGTAGTCCCCGGTGCGCACCCGCTCCCGGTCGCACCGACCGCACCTGTCCCCGCTGCTGCTCCTGCGCCCGTCACCGGCGAAGCACCTGCAGCTGCACCAGCGGCGGCCCCTGCAGCTGCACCTGCAGCTGCAGCTGCCCCCAACGCCTCGGATACTGTCATCGCCTACGCCAAGCGGCACAACATCGACCTGTCCCAGATCACCGGCACCAGCCGCGGTGGGCGCATCGTTCGCCGCGACGTCGAGGCGGCGATCGCCGCACGCGCCGCTGACGTCCAGGCGACGGCTGCACCGGAGCCCACGCACACCGAGTCGGCCACAGCACCGGCACCGGAGGCCGCGGCGGTGACCGAGAGCCCTGTCTCGCAGCCGAATTCGGTCGCTCCGGTCGCTCCGGTTGCCCCGGTTGCTCCGGTTGCTCCGGTCGCCCCCGCGCCGGAACCTGCCGCTGCGGCCGAAACGGTTGCCCCGAGCGCTGAGGCTCCCGCTCCCGTTCCGACTCCCGTTCCGGCGCCTGCGCCGGTGCCTGCCCCTGCTCCGGTCACCGAAACCGTTGCTCCGCGGGCGACGCCGATCCCGTCACCCGCACCGGCAGGTGCCAGTGTGGAACTGCAGGTGCCGATCGACCTGAGCGGCGGTCACGCGCTCCTCATCGAATCCACCGACGACCTCGTGGGAATGGCCCAGAACGTGCTGCCCAACTTGGCCGTGCTGAACGCGTCGCTCAAACTCACCGGTGACGGGGCCGTTCTGCTGGTTACCGTCTCCGCGATCGCGACGGTGGCCTTGTGAGCATTCCGACGCTGGCGGACATCGACATGACCGCACACTTCCCCCAGCTGCCGCCGCTGCTCTCGCCGCTCGACAGCGACGACAACGCGCTCGGCATGGTCCCGGTCCGCATCGCTCCCCTCATCGAGCCGGGACCGCTTGCACTGGCCGGCTTGACCGAGACCGTCACCGAGACCGTCCTGGACATGCAGCTCATCATCGACTACACCCTCGCGCTGGCACGGCGCACCGCTGCGCGTATCCAGCGCGGCCATGTCGACTACATCGAGCACCCCCATCAGCACCCGACCAGCGGCGTGACGTGCCTACGCTGCGCCGTACTGGGAACCTCGCGGGATCTGACGGTGGCCAACGCACTGCTGGAGATCCTGACGCTGACCAACGCCGACGAGGAATGGAACTGCTCCTCGGATTGCACGGATACCCGCATCATTTCGCGTCTGCGCCGCCTGGCTGTCAGCGCCGCGGTGTTCGAGGAGCTGTACGGCCCGCGGTGGGGTGAGGTCATGCTGACGTGCCTGCGCATCGAAGCCGCTGACTTCCGGCTGCTGCACCACCTGGTGCGCCAGCACAACACCAGCCGGGTTCTGACCGTGCACACGCGGCAGTCGCTGTCCGCCTATCATCTGGCGACCGTCGTCTGCCCGTGGACTTCCCGCGGCGGAGGGACCGTCACCCCGATGCTGCGCGGCTCAGTCGGGATCCGGTTGGCGGTCGCGACCGCCGCGGTGGCTATCGGTGGACCGCCAGCCTGGCTGGACCATCTGCCTGCACCTGTTCTGTGACCGCGATGACACCTGCCGCCGTGTGCGCCCCGGACTCTTCCGGATCGACCGTCACGGCGGTACCCACTCCCCGCGGATTCGTCGCGCTGTCGTCGCTGAGTACAGGCGACCTGGTGTTCGGCTCCGACGGCCACCCCACCGCTGTATGCGGTACTGCCGAATCCAGCACCGGGACGGCCATCGAGTTCGGGTTCTCCGACGGTGCAACGACGTTGGCCGACGCCGAGCAGCTGTGGCTGGCCTTCGACGCGGCAACCGCGACCGAGGACTACTACCGCAGCATCGACATCGCCACCAACCTGGCGATGCCCGATGGCACCGCACGCTGGGCGGTACGCACGGCTGGTCCGGTCGCCTACCCCGACACGGGACCGACCACGGCCGATCCGCTGACGTTTGGTCAGGCGCTGCGCAACGGGCTGGTCGAATCGGAGTCTGAGCTGCTGCCCTACCTGCTGGGCGCGATCCAGGTTCGGCGAGCAGTGTTGGATGGCCTGCACGGTGTACGGCGGACATTGCCGGCGTCGGCGCCGGAAATGGCTCGAGATGCGTACGCCTCACTGGTCCGCTCGCTCGGCGGTCTCCCCGTGGTCGAGCCCGCCGGATCCGGCACTCACGCAGCTGCGCGCTTCGGCGTCCGTCGCGGCATCACCGCTGCAGCGGCGGTGGATCGGTCCGCGCCCGGCGGCCTCACGGTCGCCGCGACTGACGGGCTCTACCTCACCGGCGGCGATTACGTGCTCAGCTGCGGATCGTGGGGGCGCCCATGACCTCCACGCTGCAGGTGCCGTCGAATTATCCACTGGCGCCCCCATCAGCGGCCACCCCGCGGGCCCTGCGGCACTACCAGATCGAAGCCGCCGATGCGGTGTGGGAGGCGTTCGGCCGCCGGGTTCCCGGTCCGGCCGTTGTCCTGCCCACCGGGTCGGGGAAGACCACTGTGATCGCCGAGCTGACCCGTCGCGATGTCGTGCTCGGTGGACGGGTGCTGCTGGTGGCACACCGCAACGAGCTGATCGAGCAGATGGCCGATGCAGTGTGCGCCGTCAACCCGTCCGGTCCCGTGCCGGCCAAGATCGGCGGCCCACACCGCGGTGATGCGGATGCCCAGATCGTCTCGGCGACAGTGCAGTCCCTGCAGAGCGCCACGGCACTGACGCGGCTGGGCACGCGCGACCTCGTGATTGTCGATGAATGCCATCACGCCGTGGCACGCACCTACCGCAATGTGCTCGACCACTTCGCCGCGATGGGTGGGCGCCGGGCCGGGTTCACCGCGACGATGACACGCAACGATCCCGGTAAAGGCGAACCACCGCTGCGGATGGTGTGGCAGGAGGTGGTGTTCGAACGAGATCTGGCATGGGCCATCGAGAACGGTTTCCTGCTTCGTCCCGAAGGCGTGACCGTCGATGTCGGGCTGGACTCCTCGACGCTGACGACTGGCCGTAGCGGTGAGATCACCGATGAATCCGCCGAAGAGGCAATGCTGCGTGACACCACGCTCAATGCGACGGTCGAAGCTGTCCTCACCCGCACCGGGGGTCGCTCCACCATTGTGTTCGGCGCGTCGATGTTGCACTGCGAGCAGCTCGCGCAGTCGCTGGTAGCCCAGGGGCTGACCGCCGAAGTGGTGGTGGGCCCGACATCGGTGCGCGCCCGTGAAGGCATCTACCGGCGGTTCCGCGCCGGGGCCACACAGGTTCTGGTGACCGTCGATGTGCTCACCGAGGGCGCGGACTTCCCCCGGTGCGAGGTCGTCGTACTGGCGCGGCCCACACGCAGCCAGCCTCGCCTGGTGCAGTGCGTGGGCCGTGCGCTGCGGCCGCACACGTTCGAAGACGGCACTGTCAAAGAGAACGCCCTCGTGATCGATCTGGTCGGTGCCGGATCGCTCGGGCTGATCGTCAAGACCAGGCTCGACGCTGAGGTCCGCGAGGAAACGGATCGGGGCCTGGGTTGTGGGTGCGCCCAGCCGTGCGCGGGCACCAGCTGTGTGCTGTCGTGCACCGGGCAGGGATGCGCCTGCCAGTGCGCCTGCGGTGACGAGCCGACCGGCGGGTCACCGATCGAACCCGAAGTTTCCTCGGTGCCGTGCACCTGTGAATGCACGCTGGCATTCGGGTTGTGCCGGTGCGGCTGCCAGTGCGACACCCACCGGGTGGACCCGCTGCGGACCTTCGATCCGGTCTCCGGTGTGCCGCAGGACCTTCCAAAGCGTCGGCACACTGATTCGACGTGGTCGGTGCGCACCGCGACGATCCGGTGGACCGCACACCCGCGCGGCATGGTCCGCCCGGTGTATCACAGCGACGGCTCCAAAGGTGTGTTGATCCTTGCCGACATGCGCGGCGTGCAGGGCACGGTGCCTGGCAAAGACTGGGCGTGCGGGTTCTACGACACCACGGCGCGGCGCATGTTCTGGATCGGTGTCGATGGGCAGTGGGCCGAACCAGGACCGCGGTGCTACCTGCAGGGGTTCGACCTGGCCAGCGCCGACAAACTGTCCCAGACGCTGTTTCCCGGCGCCCTGCGCGATGCCGCTCGAAGCGAACCCAGCCCGGCACAGGTGTCGCTGGCTCGCGCGCTCGGTGTTCCCGACGCAGACACTCTGGACCGCCGCGACCTGTCCGACATGCTCGCGCTCGCCCAGGCCGATCACTGGTTCCCCCACTTCCCCACTGCCGACGCTGTTTCCTGACCCACTACACAACCGCTCAACCGCTGTACCGCTTCCCCTTTCACCGCTGACCCGCTGACATCTCACAGAAAGACCGACACATGACCGAACTCCCAGAACCTGCTCGCACCCGGCGTGACAACGGCGGGGACGCATTCCGCGCCAAGCTCACCGACCTGGACTGGATCCGCAGTTGCAGTGCCGCCGAACTGCGACATGCTCTGCACGCCCTGTGCTGGCGGATACAGCGTGACACCGTGGACGGGTTCTGCACCGATCCGCAGGTCGCCCAGAAGGTGCTGATCGCCGCTCGCGGAGTCAACACCGAGCTGCGTTCGCGCGCTGCACTTCTGGCCGACGGCAGCGACGACCTGACCACCATGCGCAAGAGGATCTCGTCGTCGGAGGCGGTGATGCTGTCCTGCCAGATCGCGCTGGACCTGCACCATCAGCACCGCTCCGACAACCTCGGCAACGCCGCCGCGGCGGTACTTGCACGTGCCATTGCCGCGCACCGCGTCGCCCTGCACGCCGAGCCGCGGGAAGCCGACACCGCCCTGTGGCGCTCACTCGATGAGGTCGAAAGCGGTGCGAGCCCAGCTGCACGCATGCCGGAATACCCGATTGCACCGATGCCCCCGACACCGATAACGCCCGCACACTCTGCTGTCACAGGGCGCGCTCGCGTCGACCTCCCCCTCACCTCCAACGGCCGGCTCAGCCGGTCCGTGGCCTAGCAGAAGGAGTCCGATATGTCTCTGACGAGTGAACTCCATGACGAGCTGGCCCGCGTACCGGTCACTTTGCCGGGCAGCCGCGCCGCTCAGCTTGCCGCCATTCTGCGGCTGTCCGCTGACCTGCGCGTCGCCCGCGACGGTCTCGTCGTCGAAGCCGTCACCACCACAAGCGCACTGGCCCGCCACCTGCGCCGCGAGATTGCAGCTGTGCACGGCCACCTCGCTGGTGTCACCATGCACAGCGGGAGCGGGCTGCGCCGCTCCGCGTTCTACCGCGTCCGCGTTGAAGACGGTGGAACGCTGCTGGCACACCAGTGCGGCATGGTCGACCGGCGTGGGCGGCTGGTGGCCGGGCTCGCCCCGGCGGTGGTCGGCGGCTCGATCAGCGAGGTCATCGCTGTATGGCGTGGCGCCATCCTGGCTGCCGGAACCTTGCACAGCCCCGGCCGCAACACCGCACTGGACATCACATGCCCCAGCCCCGAGGCCGCCTACGCCCTGGCCAGCTGTGCCCGCCGGATCGGGTTGCAGCCCCTGGTCCGCGAATCCCGCGGCATGTCGCATGTGACGCTGCGCGATGAGGGCGACATCGGTCGGATGCTCACCCTCGTCGGTGCCAACGAGGCTCGCATCAGCTGGGAGCGCCGGGTCAGCCAGCGCGAGATGTACGCGACCGCAGCGCGGATGGCCAATCTCGACGAGGCAAACATGCGCCGCTCGGCGCGGGCCGCGGCTGTCACCGTCGACCGTGTGCTAGCAGCGCTGCAGGTGCTCGGTCCCGACGCGCCGCAGCATCTCATCTACACCGGCCGGTTGCGCACCAGTCACCGCACCGCCTCATTGGAAGAGCTTGGCCAGCTGGCCGACCCGCCAATGACCAAGGACGCGGTGGCCGGACGGTTGCGCCGACTCCTGGCGCTGGCCGACAAAGTGAGCGCCGATACCGACGCGCCGGCGCGGGGATGCCTCAAGGACATCAACCTGGTCACGGCCGGGGCGCCCTGATGAGTGCGGTCACGCGGATGGTCGCCAACGAGTTGGCAGCCGTGCCGATCAACTCGACTGTACCGCTGGCGGCCCGCCACGCCGAGACATCGGCGATGTTGCGCTTCGGCGGCGGCGTGCAGTCGTGGTCCGGCCTCACCGCAGTGACCGCGGTGTTCGGGACCCACACCGCCGCAGTCCGCTTGCGCGGGGAAATCGTTGCCCTGCACGGTCTCCACGGGACAGCGGTGGTGGTGGCCGGTTCCCACCTGTCGCGCGTACAGGTGGTGCGCGGCGGGGCGTACCTGGCGCGCCGGGTCGGTCTCTTGGACGCCGCCGGCAAGACGATCCCAGATCTGAACCTGGATCCGAACACCTGCACCTACTCCGAGGGCGCAGCGGTTCTACGCGCGGCGTTTCTGGCCCGCGGGCAGGTCAGCGTGACCGCCGCCGATGACGGTCGCAGTGACGTCCGCGTGCGAGTGTCATTGGCGTGCCCCGGACCATCCACGGCACGCTGGCTTGTTGCCTATCTGCGCCGCTGCGGCATCACCGCGCACCGGGGCCAGATTGCGGCCGACGCGCACACCGTGGAGATTGTGCAGGTGCGCAAGTCACGCGCAGTCGGGGATCTGCTACTGACAATGGGCGCTCCAGCATCGACGCGGCGGCTTCTCGGTGACTGCATCCGCTTGCCGGGCGCGGTGGGCGCACACTGACGTTTTGTTCCGCGGTGCGTGTGCCGTCAGCCCAGCAGGGAGCTGATGTCGAGCATGCTGCGCAGCTTTCCGCCGAGTGCGGCGTCAGCTGCGACGATCACCACGGTCGACGCCACGGCGACCAAAGCGACGGTGAGCAGCTTGCGCAGCGCCCCGGCGGCGGCCACCGCCACTGCGACGGCCGCGGCGACTGCGCTCGGCGGCCAGTGGTGCAGGCCCGGTACGACTGTGGTGGCGGCGCCGCCGGCGCCGGCTGACATCGCCGCTGCCAGCGCAAGGCGTTCGATTCGGGCTTTCGACAGCCGCATGGGTGCTCTCTCTTTCGATGGTGTTGTGGTCGCCATGCGCCGCGGTGTCACGTCCTGGTCATGGATGACCGTGATGGCGGCGGTGTCCGCAGCCGGTGCACCGACGCGCGAAGATCCTGAGCCTCATTGTTGCGACCGGCCCGTTCCAGTTCCTGGGCCCGGTGCAGCAGTGTGTCAGCAGCGATCTGGTCGGGGGTGCGGCCACTGTCGCTGGATGGGTTGTCCAAGCGACGTAGTCAATCGAACAGGTCGCTCATATCGTCGGCGAACGGATCGGCTGTGGTGCGCGCATCTTTTTCGGCGGCAGCCGCGCGTTCGGTATCTGCCCGGGCCCGGTACTGGCTGGCAGCCTCGGCTTCGGCACGCGCACGTTCGGCAGCAGCGGCTTCGCTGTCGGTCGTGGGGATCTCGAAGCTGACCGTGGCCCCGAGACGCTCACCCCGGAATCCTGCCGCCAGCTCGGCCAGCCGCGGATCGTCAGGCTCGGCGTCGGTCAGGTAGGCGATCACGGTGGAGTGCACCATCGGCTTGCGCTTGAAACCAAACTCGTCGGGCTCGGTCTCCTGCAGGATGCGCAGACGGCCGTGAGCGATGGTGGGACGGATGGGGATTCCGCGGCGGTCCAGCTCGTCTCGGACGTCGGCGGCCAGCTCATCGGTCTGCTTGTTGGGGTCGTTCTCGTAGGCGCTCAGCAGATCGAACAGCGGCGCGGTGAAGTACACCGCCAGGGTCAGTTCTCCGGTGTCAGCATTGACCGGTCGGAAGTAGGTGGGGCTCTGCGGAGCGCTCATGGTCGGGTGTGCCTTTCCTTGGCGGATGATCCCCGGGATGCTAGAACGCCGAGGCATGAGTCGCGGCACGCAACACTATCGGCATCACTGCATGCATCGATGGCGCTCGCTCGTCAATCCTCGCTCCACATGGCGACTTCACCACGGCGGCGCGAAACACAGGCCGCACAGCACAACGGCCCACACCGTTGCCGGTGCGGGCCGTTGTTGGGCAGTCTGACGCTGGAGCGCTCAGCCGGCGGTCCACCAACCGAACTGAGTGATCGCCGCGTCGCGCAGGTAGGCGGTCGCCTGCTGCGCACCGTAGCCCGAGTTGGTGTCGTCGAGGGCGCGCAGCACCTTGGCGGCGTTGTCGTTGGAACCGGGCACCTGAATGGCCACACCGGTCACCGCGCTCTCACCGCGCTGGAAGCAGGTCACCAGCTCGTTGCGGATGTTCTTCTGCATGATGGTGACGTTCTGCACCTGCTCGAAGGTGCCTGTGGCCGGGTCGAGCACGATGTAGTCGACCGTCGGGGCGAGCACGTCGACCTTCTCGTACTTGCTGGCGCGGGAGGCGAGGGACAGCAAGCGGAACAGAATCGGCTTGTTGAAGTGCTCGTCGGGGATGCCTCCGCCGGAGCCGGTCGGGATGGTGCCGATGGCCGGCGCCGCCGACGGGACCAGATTCCCGTTGGCGACCGGCGCCTGGGCGACGGGCGCAGCGGCGGGCTGGGCCACCGGGAACTGTGCGACCGGGGCCTGTGCGACCGGGAACTGCGCGGCCGGCGCGGGAGCGGCAACCGG
>NZ_HG964454.1:0-17881 GCF_000612725.1 Mycolicibacterium austroafricanum | reverse complement strand
ACGGGAGCGGGAGCCGCCACAGGCGCAGGAGCGGGGGCGGCAACCGGCGCCGGAGCGGCGACGGGAGCGGGAGCGGCCACGGGGACCGGGGCGGGTGCGACGGGGGCGGGGGCGGTCATGTCAGGCTCGTTTCTGTTGCTGTTTCAGTTGCTGTTGCTGTTGCTGATCCGGTGCGGATGCGTAACCGGTGAGCTTCCCCGCTCACAGGCTGCGGAACTCACCCGCACCGGATGGGTGAAGTTGTACTCGGCATCCCCGACAAGCAACGGCGCATGCAACACGTTGCGCTTCGGCGTGTCGCGGCGGCTACACCAGCGTCACCAGCGTCACGGCCACCGGCGACTCTTCGGACACCTCGCGGATGATCGCGACTGCCCGTGCGGGGTCCAGTCCGCCGATGCCTCCGCCTATCAGCGGAACCGCCACCGACCGGATGCCGTGCCCGACAGCCAGTTCCAGGCCAACAGTCAGTGACGACCGCAGCCACTCCTCGGTCGCGTTGGGCCCGGGATGATCCTGGCTGGCGCAGTGGATGATCGCCTTGTCCCC
The DNA here is from genome assembly GCF_000612725.1 of Mycolicibacterium austroafricanum. Classification (GTDB taxonomy): domain Bacteria; phylum Actinomycetota; class Actinomycetes; order Mycobacteriales; family Mycobacteriaceae; genus Mycobacterium; species Mycobacterium austroafricanum. Next base: position 17,332 of record NZ_HG964454.1, on the reverse strand, counting down.
CGGCCCTTGCGGGCAGATCATCGCTCCGCCCGGCGGCAAGTCACCGCGCCGGGCGAGCACCTGGTACTGGTGAATTGCGTTGGGGTGTTGCAACTTCATCACAGCTGCCACGCCAGCACCGGCGACGCCTTTGCAGTTGACGCCGTGCGCGATGGCCTCAGCCGGGTGAGCGAAGAGGTCGCCGATCTCATGGGTAAAGCTCATGTGCGGTCCTTAGTGTCTGTGCAACGTTCGAAGTTTCGACGTTGAGGCCAGCAGTGGTTGATGTGTGCGGCGGGTGGTAGCCGGCGCGGATCAGGACGTGACACCGCGACGGGACGCACCGGTCACGCCGGTTCGTAGCGGTGTGCGGTCGCAGCGTCGATGCATACGCCGCGTCCGTGGTCGAACTCGGCGCAGACAATCGGTCCGGCGGACGGATCGTCGCGTGCGTCAGCCGGCCGGATCTCGTGCACGGTGAGCACCCGGCCCCGGTCGTCGCGGATCCGGTCGCCGACACGGGTGGCATTGACGTCCAGGCCCATCACAGCTGTGCCCTCTGGTCCGCGGTGAACTGATCCCAGGAGCGCCCGGCCAGCCCCAGCGGGACCCGGCCGGCATTCACCAGATCGCTGGCATAGCGGTCCGCGTCGGTGATCTGCTCAGTGCTCGCACCGGCAGCCAACGCCCGGTCACGCAGCTGCAGCCGCACCGATTCCGCACCGACACGGTTCTCCCAGCTTCGTTCGTGTGGCAGCCGGGAGAACCAGCACGCACCCCCGTACTCGTTGAGTGCACGCTGCAGTTCGGACAAGGTCACAGCTGGATACTCCGGCGCGGTAACCCCGTGTCCGGGTCGACAACCATCGTGATGACCAAGTCAGCAGCGTCGACGTCCCACGCAAAAGACACGTCACCGTCACTCCAGAGCTTGAACAGTCCAGCTGATGTGTATATATCCGTGATGACGTCGACGGCTTTCTCGAGTTCCCCCCGAGAAATTGCCTGATCTCCCGCTGCCCCAACGATCTCGCGGATTGCGCGGATCATCAGATGATTTGGAAGCTCCAACTCCGGCCCGCCGTCATCACGACCACCCTCGACGGGGTTACCACGGGGAGTCACGCGGCACCTGTCTCTTCGGCATCCACCGCCGCGTCGTCGTCCCGGCTGTCCTGTGTGTCGTCGCCTGCTCCGCCGCTGTCCCCGAGCGTGGTGGCCACCGCAACCTCGGGGTCCTCGACGTCGAGATCCGGGTGGTAGGCGTGCGCCGCAAGCACCGCGCGGAACACACCCGCACACGTGACGGTCACGATCGAGGCCGGATGCGCGCGGGTGTAGATCTCCACGGGCTCTTTGAATACCGCCGCGATCGCACCGACTTTCTTGATGGTCTCGGCGGTGAACGCCTGCACCTTCCCCACCTTGAGCGGGGCATTGCTCATATCGTCCCCAGCGCCGCGCGCACCCAGAATCTCGCGGGCACCTTTGGCCTGCAACGTCTTGAGCACCGAGCGGATCGGGAAGTCGTCGGCATCCTGCAGCGGGATGTAGTGGCGGGAGTCCGCCTCGCCCAGTGCGCCGTCGGTCAGAGTGCGCATCAGCAGCGTCGATCCCTCATCGACCACCGACAGCTCCACCTCGGTGGAGGCCTCCTTGTCCTTTTTCTTCACGGCGGAAGCCGCACCTCGGGCCGCCGACAGCAACTGGTTGGCCTGGTCGAGTGAGAACTTCACCAGCGGCAGGTCGCCGTCGCATTCGAATATCGCCTGTCCCGGACTGATGCCGTCAGAAGCAAGGAACGCCAACGAGTTCTGTGAGCCGACCTCGGCTGTCTCCACGCGTGCGGTGCCGAGCAGCACGGCGGCGTGCGTGGGGTCGTCGTTGCCGGCGAAGGCCATCACTTTCGCTGCTGACAGACCTTTGACGAACGCCTTGTTGTCGATCACGGCTGTCATCGCCGGACCACCTTTCGGTTGCTGCGGAGTGTGCGGCGGCTGCACTGCGCGAGACCGCCGACGCCGCGGTGCTCGTGTGCCCGCGGTGCGCGCAATCTAGGACCGACGCAGGGCCGGAGCGGGTCTGCGGCGCGACTGCCCCCGCGCCGGCGCCCTCACACGGTGTGCGGCAGTCAAAAGCGCGCTCAAGAGCACCCCACACGAGCTGCTATCCGCCGACCGGTTCCCGCCGGGCTCCGTCACCGGGCCTTGCGTCGCCAACGTGCGTGCGTACGGGCCCGACACCTGTCGGCGCCGCGATGCTCCAACCCGCGCTCCAACCGGCACTCAGAACTTCGCTCAAACAGGCACTCAAAATCGCACTCAATCAGTGCCTCAAAGTAGTCCTCATAGTCGCTATCAGTGCCGCCGTACAGTGCATACAAGCAGCTCACCGCCGTGCCCCGGTGACGCTTCCGAATGCGTAGACCTGCATCCCGGGCGGTATACAGACCCACCACCCGGGGCGCAGGCGATCCGCGAACGCCGATGCGCGCACCACCTGAAACCGGTGCCGCGGCTGGATGCCGAATGACGGGGACGTGACAGTTCCCGAGCGCGGCCGCCGTCGCGCCGCGCTGGGGCCGCAACGGCAGCGGCGGCCACACTGCGCGGCCATGGGAACACCGAATAAGACCTCCGGCATCGTCTCTACCCTGCTGCAGCTGGCGTTGATCGGGTTGATCATGGTCGTGACCGCCGTCGTGCTGTTCGGATCACTGGCCGGCACTGCGGTTCCGGTGATCGGGCCGGCCATCTCAGCAACCCGCGAATGGATCGCAGGCAGTGGAGATGAGCAGGAACCGGCCGGCAACGCAGTTCCGCCCGGCTCCGCTGGCGCGCCGATGGCTTTAGGCGGAACAAGCACCCCCAGCTCCGACCCGTCCACCCTCGTGGTCGCCCCGCAGGCATCCATGAACGGCTACGCCCGCGTACGGTTCGGTCAGGCGTGGACCGATGACGTCGATGTCGAGGGCGGGAATAACAACTGCGACACGAGGAACGACATCCTCGCCCGCGACTTGACCGCGGTGACCACACTCGACGGGTGCAAGGTCGCCTCTGGAACATTGGTCGATCCCTACACCGCGGAGATCATCGGCTTCATGCGCGGGAAAGACACCTCAGCGGCGGTACAGGTCGATCACATCGTGGCCCTGGCCAACAGCTGGGTGTCCGGGGCGTGGACGTGGGACCTGCCCGCGCTCAAGCAGATCGCCAACGACCCCCTCAACCTCTTGGCGGTCGACGGGCCGGCCAACATGGGCAAGGGTGCCAAAGCAGCTGACGAGTGGCTGCCGCCCAACCCCGCGTTCCAGTGCACCTACGTCAAGCGTCAGGTCATGGTGAAGAACAAGTACCGCCTCAGCGTCACGGCCCCGGAGAAAGCTGTGATGGAGCGCTTTCACGGTCAGTGCTGAGTATCTGAGACCACAACGATCAGCGCCCGCCCCGGACTCCGGGACGGCCGCTGAGTCTTTGCAGGTGGCGTGGATCCCTATCCCGCCGCGGGCACGTCGTTGAACCGGGCGGCGACCGCATCGACATCGATGTGTGCGGTCTGCACCATCACGTGGTCTTCGGCGTCCACAATCAGGCGGCCCTGACCGGCGCGCCACCGTGCCGGCTTGAGGTTAAATGCCTGCGCGACGGGCAGACCCGAGGCCGGAGCGCCGGCCAACTGCAGGATCGGCGCCATCAGCGACTCCCGCAGCGCGAGCAGCAGTGCCGAGGCTTTCACCCGATCGGCGAACCCGGTGCCGTCGGAGAGGATGAAGTGAACACCGAGATCGGTGCCGGTCGCCAGCAGCCTGCTCACCGATTCTCCGCCGACCTCCACTTCGTCGAACGCCGTCTTGGCCGCGTAGCCGCTGGCGATGGAGGCGAAGTTGTCGATGAACACGTAGACCTCCGGACCGGTGAAGTACGTCCGGTTGCGCAGCTGATCGGAGGTCGCGTCGTCACCGGGACGGCGCGAAACCATCAACCGCACCAGCATCTCGGCGACTGCATCAATGTCCTCGCGGCTGGCGACATACCCGGGCGGACGCTTGCGCACCTGCACCGGCTTGCCGTCGGCGTCGAGAACCGTTGCGCCGCTGGAATCCACCTTGTCGACGAACTTGGCGCGCTGCATGTACCCGCGCTCGTAGAGGCGGTCGCGTTCGCCGAGCATTTGGCGCAGGGGGTCGATGACGATGATCACCGCATCCTTGGGAGCGAACTGGCGCATCACGGATTCCATGACCGATCGCAGCGCGTTGGTCTTACCCGACTCCTTCTCGCCATACACCAGCAGGTTCTGTGAGAAATTCGGCACCGGCGCCAAGGCCAAGGTGTCCATGCGGCTACCCAGCGGCATGATGGTGCGTGCCGGATGCCGACCGAAATCGACCATCGGCTCGAACACCGACCAGATCGTCTCGTAATCGATCACCGCATCCGCCGGCAGCACCGCGGGCACCTTCTCCTCGGCGTAAACGGCTGCGAGGTCCCCGCACAGCATGCGGATCTCCTCACCGTGATCGACCACATCGAACACCGGCATGCCTTTGTCCTCGCGGTCCGGCTCGATCGCCCGGTTGATCGGGACAACCGTGCGCGCCTGCAGCGAAGTGGCCGCATCGAACGACCGCCCCGGCTGATCCAGCGGGATACGGTCGGCCAGTGTCATGCGCACCTCCGGCGGCACCTTGGCGCCGGAGTAATCGGTTGAGGGGAGCTGCACTCCGCCTTTGACCTCCACCGAGTAATGCGTCACGTTGCCGGCGTTGGCCGAGCCCTGTGAGTCGGCGGTGTAGACCAGATGCACCCCGACCGCGCCACCGCCATCGAGAATCGGGCGCAGCAGCTTGGCCCGTTCCTGGCGATCCTCGCCGAGGAACTCGCCGATGCCGTCGATGGCAACAATCACGTAGCCGTACGGATCGCCAGGCACCGGGTCCTGATCTTTGGACGCCAGATACGCGTCCATGGACGGGACTTCGCGGTCCACCATGACCTCGCGGCGCAGATCGATCAGCCGCTGCGATTCGCCAAGGATCCGCGCCACCGTTTCGCCGTCACCGGGACGAGCGTATGCCGCCACGTTCGGGCTGTTGCGGACCTCCCCCAGTTTGCCGGTGCCGTAGTCCGCCAGCATGAACGCCAGCCGCGACGGGCCGTGCTGAACACAGCCGCAGATCACCAGCGTCTGCAGCAGCGTGGTGCGCCCGGACTTGCCGGCCCCGGCGATCACCTGATGCGCCACGCTGCCACCGAAGTCGATCATCCACGGAAGGCGGGTGTGCTTCTCGGGGGCGTCGAGGTCGCCGATACGGATACGCAGCCCCTGCTGCTGGCGCTGCAGTCCACCCAGCGTCGGAAGGCTCAGCGGTTCCCGCAGTGAAGGCTTCCACAGATCCAGAGTCCGCATGTCACGCAGCCGCGACACCTTCTCCAGGAGCACATCGGCCATCTTCTCGCCCAGCTGCTCCTCACGCGTCTCGACTACCTCGCCCTCGATCACGGGGGTGAAGCCGCGCTCGGTGAACAGCGTGAACGGAACCACCGGATCCGCCACCACGTCGTGGCTGTCGTTGACGGTCCGGGCCCGTTCGATCACCGTGCGCCGGATGTAGGGAGCTTCGTGGTGGAACGCGGCCACTTCCACTGGGCCGTGGTCGGAGGAAAACTTGCGCAGGATCTTGCCTTTGAGCTTGCCGCCGACCATCGTGGCCGCTGCGTCGGTGCCGATCATCGCGATCGAGTGCTGCGGGGAGTTGACCGAAAGCGAGTACCGGAAGCTCAGGTGTTCGAAAAGATCACCGAGCACCGACTTGTCGATGAACTGGCTGCACATCACCAGGTGCATGCCCAGCGAGCGGCCGACGCGACCGACGCGGGTCAGCAGCTCGAGGTAGCCCGGCCGGTCTTTGAGAAATTCGCCGAACTCGTCGATGATGACGATCAGATCAGGCAGTGAAGGCCAGTCCGGATCGTTGGGGTGCTTCTGCTGCTGTTCGCGATACTCGAAGATGTCCTTGCACCGCCTCTGGGTCGTGATGAACTCTTCGCGACGGTCCACCTCACCGTTGATCACCGCGCCGAGCCGGTCCACCAGCTCCATGGCGTTCTCCAGATTGGAGATCGACGCCACCGTGTGTGGCAGGTTCTCCATCCCCAGGAACGTCGCACCACCTTTGAAGTCGGCCAGGATCAGCGCCACCTTGTCCGGACCGTAGATGGCCACCAGCGCCAGCACGATGGCGCGCAGGAAATACGACTTACCCGAACCGGTGCGCCCAGCCACGGCGCCGTGGGGACCGTTGCCGCTGCGGTTCTCCTCATAGAAGTTCACGTAGCTCAGCTCCGGGGTCAGCACATCCCCGGCACGCTGATAGCCGAACGGCACTTTGATCTCATCAGTGAAGGCGTTGCGCTTCCAGACCTCGATGACGTCGTGAGTCTCGATGTCACCGATCTGCAGCGCCTCGAAGAAGTCCGCGATGTGCTCAGGTGTGTCATCGACCACCGCGCCGCCGACACCGTAGTTGCGCGGCCGGAACATGTACATCGCCCGGGCGAATGTCTCCGCCGCGACGACCGACACCGAATCGGCTGCAGCGGCATCGAAGTCCTCCACCGTGGAGACCCGGCCGTCGCGCAGCAGGATGCGGCTCTTGAGATCAGAGACCAGATCGGTGCCGTACCGAACCACCAGCCAGGTCATTCCCGTCACACCGCCGGCCATGTTCGCCGGCCACGACACCACCGCGTTGGGGGTGTCAATGATCAGCAGCAGATGCGGGGGCTTGGCGCCTTCGGCGGGATCCCGCATCCGCTCGATCTGGGCGGCATGACGTACCGCGAACTCATCGAGGCTGCGCCAACTCAGCTGCCGCGCGCCCAGTCCCTTCTCGACTTTGGTCACATCCTCGTTGTGGGCCAGCCACTTCAACCATTCCCACTCCTGCGGATCCTCGGTGACCACACCGATGTTCAGATCGCTGGGCTTGTGGTTGAACGCCAATGACATCAGCATTGCCCGGACCAGACCACCGCGGTCGGCGGATTCCTCACCGCGCAGCGCATAGGCCGGGAACTCGTTGAGGCGGACGTCGATCGGCAGGTTGGCCACCACCGACAGCGTCTGCATCGCCCGCTCGTAGCGCACCATCGTGGTGGGCTCCAGCATTTCGGGAACCACATCGGGAGCGGGGATCAGCTTCGGATACAGCGGCGCCATCCCGATGCCGATCCGCGCCCGCAGATACGGGTTGGACGTCAGATTCCGGACGTCGGGGTCGGTTTCGTCTTCGGGGGCAACCACTCTGCCGATTTCCGGGTTCGGGTCGGCCTGCCACATGTCGTCGGTGCCCACCAGTGACAGAAGATCCCCCGGATGCGGGAAACAGGCGGTACGCAGATCGTGCATTGCCCGACCCTGCTCGTAGACCTCGGCGCGCTGCTCGCGCAGCTCCAGGTCGTACTCTTCGATCTCCTGCTCGATGTCGTTGTTGGTGGAATTCTGCCCGCGCATCTGCGTGAGCATCATGACCAGCATCATCAACATCATCGGCATCGTGAACAGCATCGAGGTGAGCGCGCGGGCGCCCAGAAGCGCGAACATGACGAACATGCCGAGCATCGCCAGGATCATCACGAACGGCAACGCCTTCATCCACAACGGCCGGCGGTCCGGCTGCGGCGCGGCCAGCGGTTCTTTGATCTGCACACCGGTCGGCGCCAGCGACACCGCCGGCCGGGGCGGCGCCCGGAAAATCGAAAACATCAGATGAGTCCTTTCAGTGGATGTCAGGCGCCGGGCTCGGCTGCGAGTTCGGCATTTGATTCGGCATCGGGGTCAGCATCGGGGTCGGCGGCCTGCTGCGGGTCCGGTTCAGGCGGGCGCTGACCTTTACTGGTCGGAGGATTGGGCACCTGTGAGTGCGGTACAAGCGTTCCCTGCATCACCTGTGCGTTCTTGATCGACAAGGTGGCTCCCGGTGCGTAAAGCTTGGCCACCGCCCACGGGATCGGGGTCGGTGCGATGGTGTCGAATCCCAGTGCTTTGACCGTGGGGTCATAGGACACCTCACCGGCCGAAGATCCGACCACCGCATCGATCGGGTACCGGGTGCCGTTCGGATCGATCCACATCAGCTGCTCGGCTGCCACGGAATCGGTGGCATCACCGGTGGTGCGGGCATACCAGCCGAACCCGGGCAACGTGATCGAATCTGAGGCCTGCTCAGCGGTTCCGTCGTTGGGAAGCAGGTTCACCGCCGACGCGCGTCCCGCTTCGGTCAGCGGCATCCGCGCGTTGGTGAAGATCCGCGTCGAAGCGGTCAGTTCGCCACGGGATTTCGCCCAGCTCCAGCACAGTGCCGGCTCGGCGATCATGGTCGGCACCGCCGACGGGAAACGGGAATCGTCGACGATGGTCACATGCTGCTGAGCCTGTACCGTGGCCGGATCGTCGACGAGCCGCTGTGCCGAACCGGTGTTGATCATCATCTGGGCCAGCACCGGGGAGACCTGCTGCACCCCGGAGGATCCGACCAGATAGAACGAGCGAGCGCCCGAGGCAGTGGCCACGGTCAGCACGTCTCCGATCGCCGACCCGGTTACCACGGGGCTGGGCTGTCCGCGGTCGACGAGGGCCGGCGCGGTGAGCACCGGTGACGGGCTGATCGCTCCAAGTAGTGCCGAGGAGACGGTCACCGCCGTATCGATCAGCGCGGGGGTCAGACCGAGCGCGGCCTGCGCGGCGTAGTCGGTACGACCAACCTCGGCTCGCGTGTCTCGGTAGAGCAACCACAGCTTGGACGGGTCGGTCACCGGCTTGACCAACACTGCGCGGTTGTCACCGAGATCGGTTCCGCCGTCGAGCATGTCCGAGCCGGCGATCACCGCGGTGGTGATGTCGCCGGAGCGCAGCAGCGACAGCGGGACAGCGGTATCGCGCCAGTCGCACACCGTCCACGTCGCGGTGTCGTCGGTGCGCGGTGTGAGCAGGTTGGGCGCGTTCGGAATCCCCATGAGGGGCCCGGTCGGCATGCTGCGCAGCGCGGTGTCGGTGACCACCTTGGCCTCGTCGGGGTTGCCGACGATCAACCGCGCGGATGCGAGGTTGGTCACCGGGTGCAGGCGGCCGTTGAACTGAACGAACATGCCACCGCTTCGGGTGGTCATGATCGACGCGACACCGGCATCGGGCTTGGGACTGATCAACGATGCGACGAATGCTGCGACCAGGATCAGCACCCCCAGCACCATGCCGACGCTCATGCCGCCGCGAAGCCGGGTCAGCGGCGAACCGAGCCCGCGCACGTCCTGGCGTGAGAGCGCCTCGTCCACGCGATTGAGTTCGCGCTTGAACCCCTTGATCTGGCGTGGGGTTGTCAGATACCACGGCACCTGATGTCTCCTTGCTTGTCCGGCCCGCAGCTGCTCGCGGGACCTTGTCGGCTCCGAGGGTGGCCAATCGGCAAAAGAACACGCCGCCGGGGCGCGACTGGGCGCGACTGGGCCCCCGGCTGCGCCAGCGTCCTCGGCGTGTCTGCCGCAGCTGTCCGGAGAGTCGTCTGCCGTCGATACGGTGCGCGCATGAATAGCAGCAGCCGCCGGTTCAGCTGCGCCCCTGCGGTGATCGGCGCCGATTCCACCGTCGGGTTCGGTGACGCCGGCCCGGACACCGACTGGCTGAGCGGCCACGAGCGCAACGCGCGTGCCGCCGGTCAGACTCTGCGGGCGGATGCGTTGGCATGGCTGATCGCGGAGTTCGATCTGCGGGTGGTGCTGTTCCCCGAGGCGACCGCCGTCGACGTTGACCCGGACCTGCGGCCACGGGTGTGCGCGTTGGTGGGCAGTTACCGGTTCTTCGAATTCGCTGCGGCCAGAGAGGAACGGCGAGCCCACCGCGGCGCGGTGCTCACCGAGCACAGATTGATCCGCGAGCACGGATTCGCTTATAGCGCCGGCTACAGCGACCAGAACCCGACCTACGACAAGGTCGCAGCCGACGAGATCCATGCCTGCATGGGCAACTTCCTGGGGGTGGTCGGGTACGCCCCCGAGTTCGATGCGGCACCGGCGCTGTCTCGCTGGACCGACACCGTCGACAGCGACGTCCCCGAGGAACTGCAGGAGTTCACCGCGGAATACCTCGCGACGTTGCGGGCGATCGAGGAGCTTCCGGCATCCCACACCGAGGCGTTGCAGGCGTACTCGCGGGCGCTGGCCGCCGTGTACAGCGCCCCGGCGGCGCAATTCGAGGCCGCAGCTGGGCGTGCACACGCGTGGCACGTGGTGCTCCGTGACGAACGGTGCCGGTCCGTCCCAGAGGCGCAGGCAGCAGCGCGCGACTGACACAGGCCGGCCGACGGTATTCAGCCATGGACGGCCAGTCAACGCAATGCCGCGTCACCGGGCGCCCAGACGCATGAACACCGGCACGCCGAATCCGGCTTGCGCGATGCAGCGCCAGACCGTCACACAACTTCTCCTGCTATTCTCCATTTTAGAGAACTATGTGAGGAGGAGTCATGGGCGACAACACCAACGGCACCATTGCCGAGCCACTGCGCTACAGCAGCACCGTCACCGACGTCGCGATCGGCGCAGCCATCCGCCGGCGACGCCTCGCCGCGCGGATGCAGCTCGACAAGCTCGCCGACAAGGCCGGGGTGAACCTCAAAGTCATGTCGCGCATCGAACTGGGACAGCGGCCCTGCCGGGTACCGGAAATGGTCAGCATCGCGTGGGCGCTACGCCTGTCACCCCAGACGCTGATCAAAGAGGCCACCGAGGTCCGGGCCGCCGATACCGCGAGCCGAGCCAGCTGACCAGGGTGAACATGGCCGCGCCGCGCCGAGCCACCGCGACTGGTCCGACACTCAGCTGGATCGGGCAGCTCGGACTCTCGCTCGTGGATCTGCTGCTGTCGCCGTCGCTGCCGGCCAGGCCGTGTCCACAGTGTGGGGCACCGATTCCCGGCGGACCGAAACCCTGGCCGCGCTGCGGCTGCAGCGCGACGGTGCGCTGACCGCTTGGCGGTGCCGGGACGTGACAGTCACCTGCGCCTGCGCCGCTGTGGATCGAACTCGCGAGTGCCAGGCACCGGCCATCGGCGCTGACGCACGTGCATATACTTCACGCCGCCGCTGAGCCAACCGAACAGGAGCAGTACATGCCGCTACGGACGTTTCTCGGACTGGTGGGCGCCGTCGGCCTCATCGCCGGAGCGCTGGCCCTCCTGCTCCCGATCAACCTCCATGACGAAGCCACATCCAGCGAGGTGCGGTGCAGCCAACCGTTCTCCATCGAACTCAGCCATGCGCGGCTCCTGGACAAAGAGAGCGCCGAGAGCTGGCGCAACCGGACTCCGACCGATCACGTGGGTGAGTGCAAGTCCGCCGCCACGTTCCGGAAAGCGTGGGGCACCCCCGCACTGATCATTGGTGGTATCCTGCTCGCCGGAGCCGTCCTCGTCCGTCCCGCCGGCACGCCCAAGACCGCTGAGCCACCGGCGGCGAACAACCCCTGACCTGCTCCACGCGCCAACTCCGCGACCTGTCACTCCGCCGCGGTCATCGCTCCGGTCGCGGCGCAACATCCGCCACCAGCTGCGTTCCTGGGCCAAGTACGCCGCAACCCGCGGTGGGAGAGCCGGCACGGCATCGGGGATCGTTGATGTCCATGCGTGATTGGACGCAGCGGAGGGCGGTTCGGTTCCAACGTTGACGCGATCACCTGACGCTGATCCGCACCGCTACGACCGGAGCCGCGCCCGCGCACCTTGCCCACCCCGCATGAGGTCGACACGGCGGAACTAACTGACGCATGAGATAGTTTTGCTGGCAAGTGGCGAAGCTGCGCCTTTGACGGGGGTCGATCGGCTCGTGTTGTCACTGCACGCAGGATCCACGAGATAGCTGCACAACGGGTGCCACGGGAGGGTTGTCGGGTGCGAGTCCGAGCACAGGCGCGTGAGAACCGTGCGTGCATGCGGGTTGTCGCCCGGTGGTGGCGTGAACCGGTGGACTATGCCGGATACGTCCGCTACTTTGCCGACCGCGACCTCGCCAGGGCCATACAACTCACCATCAGCGGCATCCTCGGATGCGTCTCCGTCTTCGCCATGATCGGACTGCTGCCCGCGGCTGCCCCTTCTCCCACCTCGATGACCATCGTGTTCCTGTTCGCCGGGATCGGTCTGTTCTGGTCGGTGATGTGGTGGGCCCGTCCGTGGCCGACACACTGGCAATCACGCGCTTTCATCGTGTCAGCCGACCTCGGGATCGCCGCGATCGCACTGATGAGTTCGAACTGGCTCGTCGGCCTGTTCGCCTACCACTGCTTTGCCTTGGTCTCGGTGTACCTGGTGTTCCTCGACGGGCCAAAGCCACTCGCCGCGCACAACGCAGTCGTCCTGAGTGCCCTCATCGTCTTCATCGTTCTCAACATCCACGAGGGCAGAATCGACGGAACCTCCGCCGCCATCATCTTCTCCGCTGCAATTCCCATCGCCACGGTGACAGTGGTGCTGCTGGTCGGCATCCAGCTGCTCCGCAACGATGCCAACAAGTCGACCACCGATCCCATGACGGGCCTACTGAACCGTCGTGGGCTGTATCTGCACTTCCGAGGACTGCTGACCCGCAACGAGACACCCGGGCAGTTCATGACGGTCATCCTCGCCGACCTCGATCAGTTCAAAGCCATCAACGACACGTTCGGCCACGCCGAGGGCGACAGCGTCCTCGTTCGCAGCGCTCAACGCATCAGAGCCGCTGTCAGCAGTAACGCGCTGGTGGCCCGCACAGGTGGCGAGGAATTCGTCGTCGTCGACATCACCGCGCCCGGCCGAGACAACCACATCGCAGAGGCCATCAGGCTCGCGCTCACCGAAGCCGATGACGTGCCGGCGGTCACCGCCAGCCTGGGCGTGCACAGCCGCGAATGGGCTCATCTCACCAATCTGGATGCCGACCTGTCGCGGTTACTCGACGATGCGATCACGTGTGCCGATCAGGCGATGTTTCGCGCAAAACGCGCCGGTGGCAACACCATCAGCAGCGATGGACAATCGAATGCCGATGAGGCGTGAATCTCCGCGGCCGAATGGAGTCGGGGGTCAATTGCATCCCCCGGCGGAGACCCATCGTCCGTTGTAGCCGATGCAGCCGCTGACATTCGAGCCAGGCGGTGGCGGTGGTGGCGGGTCTTCGGGCAGCGGGGCGTAGTAGGCCGGAGGCGGGACGTAGGGGGCCACTGCGTCGGCGATGTTGACACATCCTCCCACTGAGATCCGGCGCCCGGCGCTGGCGCACACGTCGGCAAGGGCGGTGCCGGCGGGAGCGGCCAACACGATGACGCCGGGCAATGTCAAGAGCGCGAGCGCCACCGTCGCGATGCGGGCCCGGATCGACCCACGTGATCTGTTCACGGTTGTTGCCCTCCAAACAGGTTGGGTTCGCCGTATCCGCAGCGGTTGCGGAAATCGACCAGCGGCTGGCGGATACCCCTGAGTTCAGCGTGCTCCTGCGGATGAGTGTCGAAATAGCCTCTGGTGGACTGGGGCACCTCCTCGTGGGGCGGGCCGTGCAGCCCGGTGAAGAATCCGTTCAACTCGGGGTGAGTGAACAGGTACACCGAGCTAGCCGCGGCGCGACCCCGGACGCGATGCCGGGCGCAGATGTCGGCGTGTGCAGCCGGTGCGGCGACGATGGGGATCACCGCACGGCCAGCGGAGCAGCGACGACCGTCGCGGCGGCCAGCAGTTTCGCTGTGCGTTTTCTCCTGGGGTTCTCCTCGGTGGCGTCCTCGACAAAGCAGGCTTAGGTGCAGGCGGCGTGCTCGGTGCGGATGCGGTGCGGCTTGCGCTGCGAACTTCTCGGCGCAGCAGCGTGCGTGCTGGGTCGCTTCCGGGCGCGGAGGCCAATCCGACAATTCTGGGGCTTCTAGTCGAACGCGCCGGCCAGGTACTGCGCTCGGGACGCGGTACGGGCGAGCTTGCCCGACGTCGTGCGCGGGATGCGTCCGGCGGCCACGAGTCGCATGTCGGTCACTCGAACCTGGTGCTGCTTTGACACCGCTGCGCGGACCGCCGCGACGACCGGCTCGGGCGCCGAGCGCCCGGAACCTGCGGCGCGCTCGGCCACCACCACGAGCTGCTCGCCCGAACTACCAGGCACCGCGAAGGCAACCACATAACCCGAACGCACGGCAGACGAAGCACGGCTTACTGTCGCTTCGATGTCCTGCGGGTAGTGGTTTCGCCCATCGACGATGACGAGGTCCTTGATCCGGCCTGTCACGAACAGCTCACCGTGGACATACACGCCGAGATCGCCTGTGGCCAACCACAGTGCATTGTCCTGGGCGCCCTCGGCGTGGCTGCCGACGGGCTGGCGGACCTGCAGCTTGTTACCGAACACCTTCGCCGACTCGTCCGGTCGGCCGAAGTAGCCGCGACCGATGTTATTGCCGTGCAACCAGATCTCGCCCACAATGCCGTCGGCCGCTTCATCGCCGTCTGGGGTCACGATCGTCACCCACTGGTTGGGGATCGCCCGACCGCACGACACGTGTGCCACCGCGCCGTCAACCTCGGAATCGACGACAACGGCGCGGCCGGCGGCGAGCGCGGCCCGGTCCAAATAGGTGGCGCGCGGCTTCTGGCTGGGGGCGATGCTGGCCACCGACAGGGTGGCCTCAGCCATGCCGTAGGACGGCTTGACTACCGTCTCGGGCAGCCCGTATGGGGTAAACGCCGCCATGAACTGCTCGATGGACCCGAGTGTCACCGGCTCGGACCCGTTGAGCAGGGCCACCACATTGCTCAGGTCGATGGCTTCGCCCATCGGCGGCAGGCCGCGCTGTGCGCACAACTCGAAAGCGAAGTTCGGGGCCGCGGCGAAGGTGCGACCGTGGGCAGCCTCGTCGGCCAACTGTTTGATCCAGCGGTAGGGGCGGCGGAGGAACGCCATCGGGTCCATCAAGTTGATGTGACCACCGCACAGCGCTGGGAACACGATCATGACCAGGCCCATGTCGTGGTAGAGCGGCAGCCAACTCACGCTGCGGACGTCGGTGTCCAAGTCGCCGGCCAGGATCATCTGGATGACATTGGTGCACACATTGCGGTGGGTGATCTCCACACCGGCCGGGGTGCGCGTCGAACCTGACGTGTACTACAGATAGGCGATGTCATCGGTGGCGCTAGACGGGCCGACGTATGACTGCGCCAGGGTGTCCGGGACAGCGTCTACCGCGATCACCCGCGGACGTTGAGCGGCGGGGAGCGTCCTGATGAAGGTGCGGACCGATTCGGCCGCGGCAGTCGTGGTGAGCACGACTGCCGGCTGGGCATCGGACAGTACCGCCGCGAGGCGTTCGGTGTGACCGGCCAGGGTCGGCGCGAACAGCGGGACGGCGATGTTGCCGGCGTGGACAGCGGCGAAAAATGCCGCGACGTACTCGACGCCCTGCGGCGCGAGGATCGCGACGCGGTCGCGGGGTTCGGTCACCTGTTGCAGTCGGGCGGCGACGGCATTGACCTGTGCCCACAGCCCGTTCCAGCTGAGTCCCACAATCTGCCCATCGGGATTCTGCGAGTAATCGATGAACTGATATGCAGGCTGATCGCCCATCGCAGCACGGTTACGCTCCAGAAATGCGGTGAGGGTGACGCCGTCGGGGATGGTGATACTGCCGTCCACACCGATGTAATCGTCGACCGATCTCACCTGATCAACAGCAGTGTTGCTCAATGCTTCCCGCGTCGTCATGTCCATGTCATTCCTTAACCATCACAGGGGCAGATGCCTGGTTGGCAAGCGCACAAGCCGTTCGATCCCTTCGCTTCTTTACTCGCTCGATAGACCCGCGTGCGTGGTAATTGATTGGCCTAGCCAACAGGCACCGCGGTGCCGAACATTCCCAGCATCTGCACGCACCAGCCTTCCCGGTGGACTGATCGGCGTTGTTAGTCGCAGCACTTACTACAACTTGCCATATGGCAAGTTAAGTTAGCGTTTGCAGCTAGTATGGGGCAAGTGGACCGAGAGTTATGGACGTCACATCCGGCACCCTCGCGCAGCACGACACATGCGGCGCGAACCGCCGCAGCCGAACTTTCAAGACGATTGGTGCAGAACCTATGTCGCGACAACGTGGATCCGTACGCGGACGAATCTTGGAAACGGCCATGGAACTATTCGGCGAATACGGCGTCAACGGCACAACCCTGCAGATGATTGCCGATCGCCTCTGAGGTGAGCCCCCTGTAGTGGTCCAGTCGTTGTGCGACTCTGTTGCCCGAGTGTTCGGGCAGGAAGAATCACCAACGACATGGCATCGAACAAGCGGCGGCGGCATACGCCGGATCAGATCATCCGCAAGCTCGCCGAGGGCAACAAGCTGCTCGGCTCCGGTCAGGAGCTGGCCGAGGTGTGCCGTCATCTGGAGGTCGCCGAATCGACGTGGCATCGCTGGGTGGCTCAGTACGGCGGCATGAAGGCCAATGACGCCAAGCGGCTCAAGGAGCTCGAGGCCGAAAACGCCCGGCTCAAGAAGCTGGTGGCCAATCAGGCCCTCGACATCGACATGCTTAAGGAGATCGGGTCGGGAAACTTCTGACCCCGAACCGCAAACGCCGCGCAGCGACCATGCTGCGTGAGCGGTTCGGGGTGTCCGAACGCCGCGCCTGCACCGTTGTAGGCCTGCACCGCTCCACGATGCGGCTGACGCCATCACCGGTCACCACCGAGGAGTCCGAACTGCGGGCCTGGCTTCGCCGGTTCTCCACCGACCGGCCTCGCTGGGGATGGCGCCGCGCTGCCAAGATGGCCCGCCGGGCGGGCTGGCAGGCCAACAACAAGCGCATCCGCCGGCTCTGGCGCGAAGAGGGCCTACGGGTCCCGCAGCGCCGCCGCAAGAAGCGGCTGACCGGCATCGGGGTGGCCGTGGGCGCGATGTCGCCGATCCGTCCGAACGTCATCTGGGCGATGGACTTCCAGTTCGACACCACCGCCGACGGCCGCGCCCTCAAGATGCTCAACGTCATCGACGAGTTCACCCGGGAAGCCCTGGCCATCGAAGTCGACCGGTCCATCAACGCCGACGGTGTCGTCGCCGTGCTCGATCGGCTGGCCCTCATCCACGGGGCGCCGCACTATGTGCGTTTCGACAACGGGCCAGAGTTCGTGGCGCACGCTGTGGCCGATTGGTGCCGATTCAACAGTGCCGGTTCACTTTTCATCGATCCCGGCTCACCACTCTTAACCGGCTAATCCGGGTGACTCGGATGGGGGGAACTGCCCATTTCCTCCAGTTTTGCGCCCGGATCGAGCCAGATGCGATATGCACAT
>NZ_HG964453.1:422105-731378 GCF_000612725.1 Mycolicibacterium austroafricanum | reverse complement strand
GTGGCGGGGTCGGGCCGACACACCGGCGCAAGGGCGGCCAGTGCCTGGGCCAGGACGATGATGTGATCACTGGCGGTGTTGGAGCCGGCGTTACCGGTGCGCAGCAGCCCGGCCAGAGCTTCCCCGCCGGCGATCTCGGGGCGGTCCAGAAACGCCAGCAGCGGGTGCAGGCCGAACGTTTTCTTCCAGGTCGGGGCCGCGCCGTGCTTGTTGTCGGAGTGATCGATGACCAGGGTGGCATCGATGTCGATGTGCAGCCAGTCATCGCCGGTGGGTGCGGCTCCGGCGGCCCAGGCCGCCGCGCGCGCCGCGGCGCGCGCTGCTCGCACTGCGGGTAGGTGGGCGGCGTCGATGCGCTCATCGACCAGTCGCCACATCGTGGTGGTGGAGGCTTTCGCGCCGAAGGCGTGCTCACGATCCCCGCACAACTGGCCGACGGCGTCGATGCAATCGGCGCCGTCGGCGACCGCGGCCGCCAGGTCGGCGAACACCTCCCCGGGCGCATACACCCACGGGCCGCGGTAGGTGTCGGCCAACGCGGCGGTCACCTGCGTCGATAGCCCGGTCCAGTCGGCGAGTTCGCGCAGCATGGCCATCCCGGCATGCGACACGACGCCATGGCCGTCGGCGGACACTTTCACCCGTGATGTGGTCGCGATATTCTTCACCTGCGAGGTGCCTTTCCGCTGGAACGATCCGAACCTTAGACAAGTCCGATTATTCCTTGCAGGACAGGCACTTTCGCTTATCTACACACCCTCACCAGCAACAAACCACGAAAAATCCGGGTTAGCCGCGACTTTCGCAGCGGACAGAGTGGCGTAGGTACCAAGCGCACGCCAACCAAAAGTCCCCGGAGACGTCTCACCCGCCACGTCGACGAACCACAGCGTCCATTTCCGGGCGAGCCAAGTGCCGCGACGCCCGCGCTCGATGGAGTAATCGCCACCGTCGTATTGAGCTTCGGCGTACGGCTTCGGATCGACACGCTTAAAGGTCAACGACCCCGTCTGACCCGCCATTTCCTTGTCCCCCTGCACTAGACTTGTCATGCTCTAGCGCTACTCGCGAGCATGATAAATTTGCAAGTCGTAACTCGCCTACCTGGCCTAATCGTTTCCCGAGACCGTACTGGCTTATTCATGGTCCCCGAGTTCAGACGAGTCCACGGTTACCCTCGCCATGTAGGCACTAGCTCGAGTGATAAGTTCTGTCACAGCTGGATCCAGGAGCTCTGCGACTGTGGTATTCAAGCTCCTAGCGTATGCGACTACAAGATCGTGATCCTCTCTACTAACCCGCTTCGCTAAAACACTTGTGTTCAAGCGCTTTTCGCGATATCGCCAGTTACGGCGGCGGCCGCTAGCGCCCTCGGACATTGCACTCCGTACTAAGAATGCCCGCTAGAGTCAGTCCGCTCATTCTTCGTGCAGCCAAGCACTCTTGCTATTGAGGCAACAGGACACGGCCTCGGGCGATGCAACTTTTAGGTCGCGCAGTTCCAAGACGCACTCCTCGAAGCTGAACCCTCCGTCAGCCAGTGCCTTCATCCATGCGATGAGTGCCCGTCCCTCATTGGCCTGAGAAGCACGAGCCCAAATCCGCCCATAGGTGACCGCCACCGAATGTGCGTAAGCTTCACGAACCACAGTCGAAGCGTCGTCGAAGAGTGCCTGTGAGATCGAGGCATACCGCTCCAACTCGTCAGTGCAAATACCGCAAACACAGAGATACAGTGCCGCGTTTGTCACTTCATTACGCCAAAGGTCCTGCAAAGTTGAGCCATGCGCGCTTCTTGATTGAAGGACGTGTAAATAGTCTGCGCCGATCACGTATGTCGTTGACTGGATCGCAGCCCCATGGCTGCGTGGCGTTACCGACACATCCCGGGCGCTCATGCCGCCCTCGAAAGAGGAGGCAAGGTCGACGCACGCGCCCCCAAGAAGCCTCCAAAGCTCCATCAGGTAGTCAGCATGCTGCGTGAGCGGGTATGCCATGAACACCGACCCGTCAGGTAGGACCTCGGCGGTTGAAACCCCGAAGGAGCGTGCCCAGACTGCTGCTTGCAGAATGACATCTGCAAGTGCGCCATGTCTCCTGCCGAGCTCGAATCCGCGGTTATTTGCCTGACTCAATTCATCGTTCACAACATGCCTCCGTGACTTCGGAGAAGCCTCCCGGACCCATTGTCGCCGTCGCCACAACGACGAGGCGCGCGCGTTCGACGGGACTCAGCTGGCCATCGCCAGAAGTCTGCAGCCGACGTGGTGCGGTACACACCCCCAGGCTACCGGTACAGCGCGGTGGTTGACCACTAGTCCAAAGGTATTACCTAACAACAGCACTGGTCGGCCCAGCCGAGGGTCGGAGAAGCATGCGTTCGTGGACTAACGAATGCTTCAGCAGTGCACAACAAGTCCAACTAATAGTCAACTAGCGCTCAACTAGTGATCAACCCTGCTGCTGCAGAGTTATTTTCGGGTTGTCCGGCTCGCATGGGTAAAACACAGAGGACGCATGTCTGCGGTCCTTGGGCAGATGAATCTGATGCCCCCTTGCGCAGACGACTGGCCGGTGGGGGCGAAGCGCCCCGCGCCGTTCCGGATTCGCCCCGTGTCCGGGCAGGATGAGGACAAGCGTCGAAATATGAATGAAGTTGCCCAAGGTGGTGGACGCCGTTTCATCTGTTCAACTACGTTCCGGTTAACCCGAGATTGCTACAGCTCGTGACAGCCGGAGTGAACTTGCACGACGTCCGTCCGGGCGGTCGCCTTGGGCCGTTCGAGAGAGTTTGGAAGTGAATGATCGACGCAATGACGTTGGTAAGTGGGGGCGATAGATGAGTTGGAAAGCACTCAACTGGGCAATAAGTATCGAGGTCTCGACTCCGATCGAGCGTCTTATCCTCGTGCTGCTAGCGAACCGCGCAGACGAGAGCCTCTCCTGCTACCCGTCCCTCGGTACCCTCGTGTCGGAATCTCGTGCTGCGCGAAGCACGGTCCTAAAGGCGCTCAGCAAGCTGGAAGAGGCCGGGCTCGTTGTACGAGTTGCCCAGTACCACAAATCCGGAGCCAGACGCCCAAGTCATTACAATCTCAATCTTCCGGATGCGACGCACTCGCGGCCCAGTCTTGATGTCGGACTCCCACAGTCCGCCTGAGGTGAGCCCCGTGTAGTGGTCCAGTCGTTGTGGGACTCTGTTGCCCGAGTGTTTGGGCAGGAAGAATCGACGACGACATGGCATCGAACAAGCGCCGGCGGCATACCCCGGATCAGATCATCCGCAAGCTCGCCGAAGGCAACAAGCTGCTGGCGACCGGCCAGGAGCTGGCCGAGGTGTGCCGGCATCTGGAGATCGCAGAATCGACGTGGCATCGCTGGCTGGCCCAGTACGGCGGCATGAAGGCCAACGACGCCAAGCGGCTCAAGGAGCTCGAGGCCGAGAACGCCCGGCTCAAGAAACTGGTCGCCAATCAGGCCCTCGACATCGACATGCTCAAGGAGATTTCGGCGGGAAACTTCTGACCCCGAACCGCAAGCGCCGCGCAGCAGAGATGCTGCGTGAGCGGTTCGGGGTCTCTGAGCGCCGAGCTTGCACCGTGGTCGGTCTGCACCGCTCCACGATGCGCCTGGCCCCGCCGTCGATCAGCACCGAGGAGACCGAGCTGCGGGCGTGGCTGCGCCGGTTCTCCACCGACAGGCCGCGGTGGGGGTGGCGCCGCGCTGCCAAGATGGCCCGCCGCGCCGGTTGGCAGGTCAACAACAAGCGGATCCGCCGGCTGTGGCGCGAGGAGGGTCTGCGGGTGCCGCAGCGACGCCGCAAGAAGCGGCTGACCGGCGTCGGCGTGGCCGTGGGCGCGATGTCGCCGATTCGTCCGAATGTCATCTGGGCGATGGACTTTCAGTTCGACACCACCGCCGATGGCCGCACCCTGAAGTTGCTCAACGTCATCGACGAGTTCACCCGCGAAGCCCTGGCGATCGAGGTCGACCGCAGCATCGACGCCGACGGCGTGGTCACCGTGCTGGATCGCCTCGCCCTGGTACACGGTGCACCGCGCTACGTGCGCTTCGACAACGGCCCGGAGTTCGTCGCGCACGCCGTGGCCGATTGGTGCCGATTCAACAGTGCTGGTTCGCTTTTCATCGATCCCGGCTCGCCCTGGCAGAACGCTTTCATCGAGTCGTTCAACGGCCGGCTTCGTGATGAACTGCTCAACTCGTGGCGGTTCGACTCCCTGCTGGAGGCCAGGGTGATCATCGAGGACTGGCGTCGTGACTACAACGCCAATCGGCCCCACACCGCCCACGGCGACCTCACCCCGGCCGAGTTTGCCCTACAGTGGGCCACGACCCATCAACCGAAAGTCGCATAACGACTGGACCACCAAACGGGTCCCCCTCACGCCAACGCGACCGGACCCGTCCAATCTCCGGACCGGGAAGGTTCACCTCCCGGACCGCCGGAGGTCCAATTCACGGACCCCTTGAACCCTTCAAGAGAACCACCATCCGAACCATCATCGGCCTCCGTACTGGAATCTCTTCCCACGCCGTGGCGAATTAGCAGCAGCGAAGCGAGAAGACTGTCACCGGCAATCGAAGAGGCTTTTGCGGCGGGCTGGACATCGCAAACCTTGGTGGCCCACCTTTCATCCCGGCCCGAGGGAGTCCGTAATCCCGCTGCCGTTCTCAAGCGGCGCCTATCTGAACTGCCTACCCCACCGCCCTTTTCCGTACGACAAAAGACCCCGTGGTGCGGCGAGTGCGAAGACCCCTCGTCGCGCACGATCACAGTCACAAAGTCGGACGGCACAGAAGCAGCCGAGTTCTGTCCACGATGCAGCCCGCAAAAGCAGTTCCAGCCCAGCGACAGATCGACGGTTCGCGGAGGGAGGTGAATCAAATGGATTCGAACGTATTCGATGAGCTTCCGCTCCTCTTAGCCGTACCACGCGCGGCGGCGATTCTGGGAATCAGTCGAGCTGCGGCGTACCGTCTCGCGGCGTCTGGCGAACTTCCCGTACGCAGATTGGGAGGGCGCGTCTACATCGTCACCTCTGAGCTACAACAACTGATCGCCTCGTAAGAAACTCTCGAAGTCGAGACGCAGTTTCGTGCACGCTTATCGTATTCGCCGGGTTATCCCTGACGGCAGGTCTTTTCGCCGGCCCGACGCAGCATGCAAGCGACCACAGTACAAACACCAGCAGGAGCGTGGATGACGACGACCGATAAACCACCCCCTAAACGCACCCGCCGCACAGAGCCAATTATGCGGCGCAACGCCAAGAACGGCGCAGTGAGCTACACATTCCAAGTGGACGTCGGGACCCACGCTGACGGCACCCGCGACAGACAGCGGTTCACTTTCTCCACGTTTGCGGAAGCCCGCCGTGAGTACCGAAAAATCTCGACGGAGGTTGCAGCGGGGACGTTCGTAAAAAGAGACCTCACCACCGTCGCCGAGTATTTGGGGAGGTGGCTCGACGGAAGACGCGACGTCAGGGTTAATACCCTTGCAGGGTACCGACATTCGTTGAAGCCCGTTATCGACAATCTTGGCGGCTTGGGTTTGCAACAACTACGAACGTCCGACATCGACGCCCTGGTAACACTGCGGCTTAATGGCACGCCGATTTCCCAGCGTGAGAGGCGCGGACGGCGCGCTGCTGAGGTATTAGCGTACTTGCGGTCAAGATCCGGCGGTGCCCAATACGCGGATGTTCGCGACGAACTCGGCAATCCTGGCGTCAAGGCCTTAGATCGGCTGGTCGCCTCGGGCGAGGTGATACGGCCTAGCCGCGGCCGATATGTTGCCGTTCGGGACAGCGATCCCGTGCAGTCCAAGATTCCAGGCAACGTTAGTTCCCGGACTGTCGTGACAATGCTCGTGGTGCTGTCGTCGGCCCTCGACGACGCTATGAGGGAGGGCCTTGTAGCCCGAAACGTAGCGCGTTTAGTGAAGAGGCCCGCGGTGGAGCATCACGAAATGGCCACTTGGACAGCAGAACAAGCGGTTCGGTTTCGCGAACATGTGCGCGGCGATCGGCTCGCCGCATGTTGGCTGCTGACCCTGGCAGGGCTTCGCCGGTCGGAAGTTCTAGGACTACGTTGGTCCGATGTTGACCTCGATGGCGGAACGGTCACCATCGCTCAGGGTCGTGTTGTAGCAGAAGGCCAAGGCACTATCACCGGAGACCCGAAGTCCAAGCGGTCTCGCAGGGCACTACCGATGCCCGCCGAAGTGCTCGCCGCACTGCGCGTCTTTAGGCTCCGCCAGTCTGAAGAACGCCTCGCCATCGGCTCGGAGTATCCCGACACCGGGTTGGTCGCCGTCAACGTGATTGGCCTCCCTATCCGACCGGAGACGTATTCAGGCGAATTCATGCGGCACGCGAAAGACGCTGGTGTGCCTTTAATTCGGTTACACGACGTTCGACATACTGCAGCCACCATGCTGCTCGATCGCGGAACAACACCCTCGGCTACTGCAAAATGGCTCGGCCATGACCCAGCGATTACGCTTCGGGTATACGGGCACGTATATGACGGCGCACTTGCGGCGGCAGGCGACACACTGCTTCGGGGCCACTAATTCTCGCGCCAGGGCGCCGAGCGATCAGCGCAAGGAGCCGTTTCAACACCGCGATACGCTGCAATAGCCGCCTTGGCGCAGTCACGCCGGACGCGGTCCTGCGATCAAATCACCTAGTTCAATTGAGGATTTGTGATGTTGGCCCAACAAGCTCGGGCCGGCACGCTACGCGCTCGCGCGTGCCTCAACCCACTTAATCAAGCGGCGACGGCGTTCTGCGATGCGCTCGGGATTCTGCTCGGCGTCACGCTCGGCGGCATCGGCTTCCGCCCAGGCGCGACGCATATCGGCGTCGTGGAACTCCACAGTCTTCGCCATCACTCACCCCTTTTCGGACGACGCCAGCATAACTGCGCTCCCTGACAAAACCCGTTAGGCACATTCTAGTTCCCTCGCTGCTGGGAGGCCTTGGCGATGCGGGCGGGCGTCATCGTCGTCGCTTCGGCGGCGGCAAGCAGGTGTGCCAGAACCTTGATGGAAGCGACGTCCGAGTGCGAGAAACCGTCAGCCTCGAGCGTGTTGGCTGTCAGCATCCCGAAAGCGAGCCTGTCCGCGCGAACAGCGACCGACACAAATGACCTGTACTGCCGATTCCTAGAGACGTCCCATGAGGCGGGAACCGCGGCGTTCGTGTCATTCCTCCACTCGACATCGCCACTATCTATCAGGTCCCATACCCCCTGATCACTGCCGTGGCCCTCGACGAACTCGCTGGTGAAGGAGTCTTCGCGATTTCGGGAGTCACTGTAGGTGCCCGACTGCATCACCCTGGATTGAGCACCTAGGTCTTGCACCCGAAAGTAGGCAGCCCTCGGCGCTTCGCTCTGGACGAGATCGCAGACCTTGCTGACGATTGACGTGCGAAACCCGCTGATCTCCCCATCCTTGGTCGCCTGATCTAACACGGAGAGCCGGCGCAGCTTGTCGGCAGTGCCGAGCATGGCCCCGTTGATAAGCAATGAAGTGCGACGAGACTCTGCCTTAAGGGCTTGGTCGAGCGAGACCCGCTCCTCCTCCTGTTGGCGCTTGAACGCGCGCTCGTTGCGGAACTTGAAGAAACCGACAACAGCGGTCGCCACCGCGAGGCAGCCGGCCAGAATGCGGATCGCGACGAGCCAATTGCCCGGCGGAACGAGGCTGACCGCAAAGGTGGCCGCCGCGGTCAGAACAGCCAGCGCCGTCAGCGCGAAGTTGAAGGCGACCGCCTGATCCTTGACAGCCTTCGTCTCCTCCACCCCCACCGCGGCAGCATCTCACACAGGGTCGACTTAACCGAACAATGAATCCCTACTCGCGCAGTCTTAAAACGGTTCCGCCACCCCTCCTCGGGGCCGGCGCCCCCGGCGCCCCCGGCGCCTGTTCAAATCTCTTGGCACACTCTTGGCACAACGGGGGTTTGAAATTGAGAGAAAATCTTGGCCGTAAGTCTCTGAACAGGAATTTTGATGGTGGGCGCGGACGGTATCGAACCGCCGACCGCTGGTGTGTAAAACCAGAGCTCTACCACTGAGCTACGCGCCCGATCCCGGGCAGGCTACACGGCTTTGCCTCCCGACGGGAAATCCCGCTAGCCGGATCGCAACGTGTTGAGCGCCTGCCCCCAGACCGCCTGATCGCGGGCCTCACCGGGCTGCTTGCACTCGGCGAACGCGACGATCCCCGATCGGTCGACGACGAAGGTGCCCCGGTTGGCGAACCCGGAAGCGTCGTTGAACACGCCGTAGGCCCGGGCGATCTCACCGTGCGGCCAGAAGTCCGACAGCACCGGGAACGTGTAGCCGCGCTCGGTGGCCCACACCTTGTGCGTCGGTGACGGGCCGACCGAGATCGCCAGCGTCGCCGTCTCCTCGTTCACGAAATCGCCCAGACGGTCCCGGATCTCGTCGAGCTCACGCTGGCAGATGCCGGTGAACGCCAACGGGAAGAAGACCAGCAACACGTTCTTCGCGCCGCGGAAGCCGCTCAGCGTCACCGGCTGGTTGTTCTGGTCCTTGAGCGTGAAATCCGGTGCCGGCTCGCCGACGGACAGCACCTACCGCTGCCGTCTGCTCTTCGCGCAAGCGCTCATCGCAACACTCTGCTCTTCGCGCAAGCGCTCATCGCTGCTTACTCACGGCCTTGGCCTTCGGCTGCACCAGACGGCTGGCGATCCAGTCGCCCAGGTTCGCCGACGACGTCTGCATCAGCCCCGCCGTGGGCGCCGACTCCGCGATCTCGGCGGGCTGCACGTGGCCCGGTTTGCCGGTCTTCGGGGTGACGACCCAGATGACACCGTCGTCGGCGAGCGGGGTGATGGCGTCCATCAACGTGTCGACGAGGTCACCGTCACCGTCGCGCCACCACAGCAGCACCACGTCGACGACTTCGTCGGCATCTTCGTCGAGCAGGTCACCGCCGCTCTCGTCCTCGATGTCGGCTCGGATGTCGTCGTCGGTGTCCTCGTCCCAGCCCAACTCCTGCACAACCTGATCTTTTTGGATGCCCAGCACTCGGGCGTAGTTCGGGGGTTCACCCGCCGACACCACGGTCGGTCCTCCTTCAGCCATGTTCGCGCACCGTGCGCTCGGTCACGTTCGACAGTCCTATCGTCGCACGCCGAGGGCTGACAGCAAGCCATCTGGCGCCTCGATCACCGATATGCCGCGTCGCATCGGTCCAATGCGGTGGTCTTCGAGTCGTTCAGCCGGGAGATCGCGGCGTTGAATTCGTCTGTCGGGTAGTTGCCGGCGATCGCCGTCGCGACAGCGCGCGCCGCATCGACCCAGCTGTTGAGCGCGTCGCGCAGCTCGGCGGGCAGCGGATCGGAGATGCTGCCCGCGACCAGGTCAGCGCTGTGGTTGAGCGCGTCGACGGCCGGACCGGCTGTCCGCTCGATGTCTGCGGCGTTCTCGTTGAACGCGTCGACGTAGGCGTTGACCGCGCCGATCGCCTCGGCGCTGCTGGAGCTCAACGCCTCGCAGGAGGTGTGCACGGCCTCCACGGTCAGCGACGTCTGACGCTCGGACTCCCGGGCGCTGGAACTGGCTGCGGACTCCTCGATGGACGCCGACACCGACGCCCGATACAGCGGCGCCTCACCCTCGGCCACGGCGGCGTCTCCGTCGGTGAAGTTGGTGCATCCGACGACGATCATCGCCAGCGTCGCGCACATGCCTGTCACGAAGGCGGCGAGCCGCACCCTGCGGGCGCCCTGCCAAGCGATCAGCACAATCTGCAGACGTTACCGGGTCCCCTGCCGGTTCACCCGACACTTCAGACCCGCTAGTGCGCATGGGGCAGGATTAGACAAGTATGGAAGCGCCGCGTGCGCGGGACGCGAGGTAACCCACCGAACCGATGCGCACGTTATTAAACCGCCTAACAAGGAGCGGAAGTTGACCACCGAGTTCGTGCGCCAGGACCTGGCCCAAAACTCCGGCAGCACAGCCGAACCCGACCGGGTTCGCGTCATCAGAGAAGGCGTCGCCTCGTATCTGCCGGACATCGACCCCGAAGAGACCGGCGAGTGGCTGGAGTCGTTCGATGATCTGCTCGAGCGTTCCGGCCCGGCGCGCGCCCGCTATCTCATGTTGCGGCTGCTGGAACGGTCCCGGGAGAAGCGGGTGGCCATCCCGGCGCTGACGTCCACCGACTACGTCAACACGATCCCGACCGAACTGGAGCCGTGGTTCCCCGGCGACGAGGACGTCGAGCGCCGCTACCGCGCGTGGATCCGCTGGAACGCCGCGATCATGGTGCACCGCGCGCAGCGGCCGGGAGTCGGTGTGGGTGGCCATATCTCGACCTACGCGTCCTCGGCGGCGCTCTACGAGGTCGGCTTCAACCACTTCTTCCGCGGCAAGAGCCACCCCGGCGGCGGCGACCAGATCTTCATCCAGGGCCACGCCTCCCCCGGCATCTACGCCCGCGCCTACCTCGAAGGCCGGCTGAGCGCCGACCAACTCGACGGTTTCCGTCAGGAGCACAGCCATCCCGGCGGCGGGCTGCCGTCGTATCCGCACCCGCGGCTGATGCCCGATTTCTGGGAGTTCCCGACGGTGTCGATGGGCCTGGGCCCGATGAACGCGATCTATCAGGCGCGGTTCAACCACTACCTGCACGACCGGGGCATCAAGGACACCTCCAAACAGCACGTGTGGGCGTTCCTCGGCGACGGTGAGATGGACGAGCCGGAAAGCCGCGGGCTGATCCAGGTGGCCGCCAACGAGGCCCTGGACAACCTGACCTTCGTCGTCAACTGCAACCTGCAGCGCCTCGACGGCCCGGTGCGCGGCAACGGCAAGATCATCCAGGAGCTCGAGTCGTTCTTCCGCGGCGCCGGCTGGAACGTCATCAAGGTGGTGTGGGGCCGCGAGTGGGACGCGCTGCTGCACGCCGACCGGGACGGCGCTCTGGTGAACCTGATGAACACCACCCCGGACGGGGATTACCAGACCTACAAGGCCAACGACGGCGCCTACGTCCGCGACCATTTCTTCGGCCGCGATCCGCGCACCAAGGCCCTCGTCGAGAACATGACCGACCGGGAGATCTGGAACCTCAAGCGCGGCGGGCACGACTACCGCAAGGTGTATGCGGCGTACCACGCGGCGCTGGAGCACAAGGGCCAGCCGACGGTGATCCTGGCCAAGACCATCAAGGGCTACACGCTGGGCAAGCACTTCGAGGGCCGCAACGCTACCCACCAGATGAAAAAGCTTGCGCTGCAAGACCTCAAGGACTTCCGCGACGCGCAGCGCATCCCGGTCAGCGACGAACAGCTGGAAGCCGATCCGTACCTGCCGCCGTACTACCATCCGGGTCCCGAGGCCCCGGAGATCCGCTACATGCTCGACCGCCGGCGCGCCCTTGGCGGGTTCCTGCCCGAGCGTCGCACCAAGTCCAGAGCGCTGACCCTGCCGGGGCGCGACGTCTACAAGGCGCTCAAGAAGGGGTCGGGCAAGCAGGAGGTCGCCACCACCATGGCGACCGTGCGCACCTTCAAGGAACTGTTGCGCGACAAGAACATCGGATCGCGCATTGTTCCCATCATCCCCGACGAGGCCCGCACGTTCGGCATGGACTCGTGGTTCCCCAGCCTCAAGATCTACAACCGCAACGGCCAGCTCTACACCGCGGTGGACGCCGAGTTGATGCTCGCCTACAAGGAGAGCGAAATCGGCCAGATCCTGCACGAAGGCATCAACGAGGCGGGGTCGACGGCGTCGTTCACCGCGGTGGGCACCTCGTATGCCACCCACAACGAGCCGATGATCCCGATCTACATCTTCTACTCGATGTTCGGGTTCCAGCGGACCGGAGACGGACTGTGGGCGGCCGCCGACCAGATGGCGCGCGGCTTCGTCCTCGGCGCCACCGCCGGGCGCACCACACTCGTCGGGGAAGGGCTGCAGCACGCCGACGGCCACTCGCTGCTGCTGGCGTCCACCAACCCCGCGGTGGTGGCCTACGACCCGGCGTTCGCCTACGAGATCGCCTACATCATCGAAAGCGGCCTGCACCGCATGTACGGCGAGAACCCGGAGAACGTCTACTTCTACATGACGATCTACAACGAGCCCTACGTCCAGCCCGCCGAACCCGACGGCCTCGACGTCGAGGGCCTGCTGCGCGGCATGTACCGGTACCAGGCCGCCCCCGAGAAGCGCACCAACGCCGCCCAGATCCTGGTGTCCGGGGTGGGCATGCCGTCGGCGCTCAAGGCCGCCGAGCTGCTGGCGCAGGAGTGGGACGTCGCCGCCGACGTCTGGTCGGTGACCAGCTGGGGCGAGCTCAACCGCGACGGCGTCGCAATCGAGAGGGAGAAGCTGCGCCATCCCGAGCTCCCCGCCGCCACGCCCTACGTCACCAAGATGCTGGCAGAGGCCGCCGGACCCGTCGTCGCGGTGTCGGACTGGATGCGCGCCGTGCCTGAGCAGATCCGGCCCTGGGTGCCCGGCACGTACATCACGCTCGGCACCGACGGCTTCGGCTTCTCCGACACCCGCCCGGCCGCCCGGCGCTACTACAACACCGACGCCGAGTCGGTGGTGGTGGCCGTGCTCGAAGGGCTGGCACGCGACGGCAACATCGACATCTCGGTGGCCGTGGAGGCGGCGAAGAAGTACGAGATCGACGATGTGATGGCGGCACCGGAGCAGACGTCGGATCCCGGAGTCGCGTAGCGACGACATCCCACCTGGGAGTCGCGTAGCGACGACATCCCACCTGGGAGTCGCGTAGCGACGACATCCCACCTGGGAGTCGCGTAGCGACGACATCCCACGTCAGCGTCGCCTGACGCTGTTGGAGGTTGTCGCCAAAAAGGGGCGTAGCTTTTAGGGATGACCGACAATCGGTTCATCCCGCCGCGCTCCACCGTCGAGGTGCTGGAGAACGTTCCGGAGTCCACGCTGCGCCGGCTCAAGCAGTATTCGGGGCGGCTGGCCACCCAGGCGGTCCACGCCATGGAGGAACGGCTGCCGTTCTTCGCCGAGCTGGACGCCTCCCAGCGCGCCAGCGTCCAGCTGGTGGTGCAGACCGCGGTGGTCAACTTCGCGGAGTGGATGCGGGATCCGCGCAGCAACGTCAGCTACACCGCCCAGGCCTTCGAAGTGGTGCCGCAGGACCTCCGCAGACGGATCGCGTTGCGCCAGTCGGTCGAGATGGTGCGCGTGACGATGGAGTTCTTCGAGGAAGTGGTGCCACTCCTGGCCCGCTCGGAGGATCAGCTGGCCGCGATGACCGCGGGCATCCTGCGCTACAGCCGCGACCTGGCGTTCGCCGCGGCCACCGCGTACGCCGACCAGGCCGAGGCGCGCGGCGCGTGGGACACCCGGATGGAGGCCAACCTGGTCGACGCGGTGGTCCGCGGCGGCACCAGACCCGAACTGCAGTCGCAGGCGGCGGCACTGAACTGGGACGCCACCGCGCCCGCAACGGTGATCGTCGGCATGCCCCGTCCGGACCGGGCGGAATTCGCCGGGGACGACGTCCACGAAGTCGCCGACCGCAACGGGCGCACCGCACTTTCCGACGTGCACGGCACCTGGCTGGTCGCCATCATCTCCGGCGGACTGTCGCCGACCGACCGCTTCCTGTCAGAACTCATGACGGTGTTCGCCGACGGCCCCGTCGTGATCGGCCCGACGGCGCCGACGCTCGGCGCGGCCCATCGCAGCGCCACCGAGGCCATCGCGGGCATGAACGCCGTCGCCGGGTGGGCCGGTGCGCCCCGTCCGGTCTCGGCGCGCGAGCTGCTCCCCGAGCGTGCGCTGCTCGGCGATGCGACCGCCGGTGCGGCGCTGGAAGCCGAGGTGATGAGGCCGCTCTCGGACGCCGGCCCGGCCCTGATGGAGACGCTGGACGCCTATCTCGACTCGGGCGGCGCCATCGAGGCTTGCGCGCGCAAATTGTTCGTTCATCCAAATACCGTGCGGTACCGGTTGAAGCGGATCGCCGACTTCACGGGCCGTGACCCCACGGTTCCGCGCGACGCGTACGTGCTGCGGGTGGCCTCGTCAGTGGGAAGACTGGCTCGGCAGGCCCACCTCAGCGCCGCTCCGGCGGCCGCATCCGCGCAGGCCATCGGTGTCGCCTCGGTCACATCTCCGGAGAACCTCGGGACGTGACAGGTTGCCGCCAGGTCACGATGACGTCGCATTACATGCGGATTTGTGGACAACCTACAAAAACATAAGACGAGGTTCATAATCTCTTACACCGTTCAAATCCTTCTTCACAATGTTTTCTTAGAGACGTGCCTCAGACAACTGTGCTTGCATTCCTCGCGCCCGGACAGGGCTCCCAGACTCCCGGCATGCTCGCCGAGTGGCTGGAGCTGCCCGGTGCCGCCCAGCGGATTCAGGCGTGGTCGGAGATCAGCGGTCTCGACCTGGCCGCGCTGGGCACCACCGCATCCGCCGAAGAGATCACCGACACCGCGGTGACCCAGCCCCTCGTGGTGGCCGCGACGCTGCTGGCCTACGAGGAACTGACCAAGCGCGACGTCCTCGGCGGGATCGAAGGCCCGGTGGACATCGTGGCGGCCGGGCACTCCGTCGGCGAGATCGCCGCGTACGCGATCGCCGGTGTCATCAGCGCCGACGAGGCCGTCTCCCTGGCGGCGACCCGCGGCAAGGAGATGGCCAAGGCGTGCGCGCTGGAGCCCACCGGGATGTCGGCACTGCTCGGCGGCGACGAGGCCGAGGTGCTCGCCCGGCTGGAGGCGCTGGATCTGATTCCGGCCAACCGCAACGCCGCAGGCCAGATCGTCGCCGCAGGAGCCGTGTCGGCGCTGGAGAAGCTCGCCGAGGATCCGCCGTCCAGAGCGCGGGTGCGCCCGCTGGCCACCGCAGGCGCCTTCCACACCCGATACATGGCCCCGGCGCTCGACGGGTATGCCACTGTCGCGGACCGCATCGACCCGGCCGAACCGACCGTCACGCTGCTGTCCAACTCCGACGGCCGTCCGGTGTCTTCGGCCGCCGACGCGATGGCCAAGCTTGTCGCCCAGATGACCCGGCCGGTGCGCTGGGACCTGTGCACCGCGTCCATGAAGGATCTCGGTGTCACGGCGATCGTCGAGTTCCCACCCGCGGGAACCCTGACCGGAATCGCCAAACGGGAACTTCGGGGGGTGCCGACGCACGCCGTCAAGTCCCCCGCTGACCTGGACGGGCTTGCGGCATCGTTCCGTGCCTGACCAGGGATAAATCCATAGTTCGATCACATCCAGTTGAAGTAACCAAGAAATAGATAGAAGGAGCCACTGTGCCCGCCACTCAGGACGAAATCATCGCCGGCCTCGCCGAGATCATCGAAGAGGTCACCGGCATCGAGCCCTCTGAGGTGACTCCGGAGAAGTCGTTCGTCGACGACCTGGACATCGACTCGCTGTCGATGGTCGAGATCGCCGTGCAGACCGAGGACAAGTACGGCGTGAAGATCCCGGACGAGGACCTCGCCGGTCTGCGCACCGTCGGTGACGTCGTCGCCTACATCCAGAAGCTCGAGGAAGAGAACCCCGAGGCCGCCGCCGCCATCCGGGCCCAGATCACGGGTGACAAGTGACCAGACCTTCCACTGCTAACGGCGGTTTTCCTAACGTCGTGGTGACCGCCATTGAGGCCACCACGGCCCTCGCTGCGGACATCGAGAGCACGTGGAAGGGTCTGCTGGCCGGCGAGAGCGGTATTCGGATTCTCGAGGACGACTTCGTCGACAAATGGGACCTGCCGGTGCGAATCGGCGGTCACCTCGTCGACGACATCGACAGCCACATGACCCGCATCGACAAGCGCCGCATGTCCTACGTGCAGCGGATGTCGAAGCTGTTGGCGCGGCGTCTCTGGGACAACGCGGGCACCCCCGAGGTCGACCCGGACCGCTTCTCGGTCGTCATCGGCACCGGTCTCGGCGGCGGCGAGAAGATCGTCGAGACCTACGACGCGATGAACGAGGGCGGCCCCCGCAAGGTGTCCCCGCTCGCCGTTCAGATGATCATGCCCAACGGTGCGGCCGCGGTCGCCGGTCTGGAACTGGGCGCCCGCGCCGGGGTCATCACCCCGGTGTCGGCGTGCTCGTCCGGGTCGGAGGCCATCGCCCACGCATGGCGCCAGATCGTCATGGGTGATGCGGACTTCGCGGTCTGCGGTGGTGTCGAAGGCGGGATCGAGGCGCTGCCGATCGCGGCGTTCTCGATGATGCGCGCCATGTCGACGCGCAACGACGACCCTGCCGGGGCGTCGCGGCCGTTCGACAAGGACCGCGACGGGTTCGTCTTCGGCGAGGCCGGCGTGATGATGATCATCGAGACCGAGGAGCACGCCAAGGCACGCGGCGCCACGCCGCTGGCCCGGCTCATGGGTGCAGGCATCACCTCGGACGCGTTCCACATGGTGGCCCCGGCGGCGGACGGCGTGAGGGCCGGCCACGCGATGAAGCGGGCGATGGAGACGGCGGGCCTGTCCCCCAAGGACATCTCCCACGTCAACGCGCACGCCACCGCCACCCCCATCGGTGACACCGCGGAGGCCAACGCCATCCGCGTCGCCGGTGTGGAGCACGCCGCGGTCTACGCGCCGAAGTCGGCGCTCGGCCACTCGATCGGCGCCGTGGGTGCCCTCGAGTCCGCGCTCACGGTGCTCGCGCTGCGAGACGGCGTCATCCCGCCGACACTGAACTACGAGACGCCCGACCCCGAGATCGATCTCGATGTCGTCGCGGGCGAGCCTCGATACGGCGACTACCAGTACGCCATCAACAACTCGTTCGGTTTCGGCGGCCACAATGTGGCTCTGGCCTTCGGTCGCTACTAGGTCAGGCTCGATCAGGGAGATCTGAGAAAGGACGCGCGCCGCAGGATGGCTTCGCCGACAACGGGCAATGGACTGCCGGACGTCGTGGTCACGGGTATCGCCATGACCACGAGCCTGGCGACCGATGCCGAAGCGACGTGGAAGTCACTGCTCGACGGCCACAGCGGGATCCGCAAGCTGCAGGATCCGTTCGTCGAGGAGTTCGACCTCCCGGTGCAGATCGGCGGGCACCTGCTCGAAGAGTTCGATTCTCAACTGACCAAGGTTGAGAACCGGCGGATGTCCTACGTTCAGAAGATGGCCACGGTGCTGGGCCGGCGGGTCTGGGAGAACGCCGGCTCACCCGAGGTCGACACCGAGCGACTCCTGGTGTCCATCGGCACCGGGCTCGGTGGCGCCGAGGCCCTGGTCTTCGCCTATGACGGGCTGCGGGAGCGGGGGCTGCGCTCGGTGTCCCCGCTGTCGGTACAGATGTACATGCCCAACGGCCCTTCGGCGGTCGTCGGGCTGGAGCGGCACGCCAAAGCCGGTGTGGTAACCCCGGTTTCGGCGTGCGCCTCCGGCTCCGAGGGCATCGCCCAGGCCTGGCGCAACATCGTGCTCGGTGAGGCCGACATCGCGATCTGCGGTGGCGTCGAGCAGCGCATCGAGGCGGTGCCGATCGCCGGTTTCGCCCAGATGCGCATAGTGATGTCGGCCAACAACGACGATCCGGCCGGGGCGTGCCGCCCCTTCGACAAGGACCGCGACGGGTTCGTGTTCGGTGAGGCCGGCGCGCTGATGGTCATCGAGACCGAGGAGCACGCCAGGGCCCGCGGCGCCACGCCGCTGGCCCGGGTCATGGGCGCGAGCATCACGTCGGACGGCTATCACATGGTGGCTCCCGACCCGAACGGCGAACGGGCCGGGTACGCGATCACCCGCGCCATCGAGCTCGCCGGCCTGAAACCGACCGACATCGACCACGTCAACGCGCACGCCACCGGCACCAGCGTCGGCGATCTGGCCGAGGGCCACGCCATCAACCTCGCGATGGGCGGCCACCGCCCCGCGGTCTACGCACCGAAATCGGCGTTGGGTCACTCTGTCGGCGCGGTCGGCGCCGTGGAGTCGATACTCACGGTGCAGTCGCTGCGGGATGGAATCATTCCGCCGACCCTGAACTTGAAGAATTTGGATCCCGAGATCGACCTCGACGTCGTCGCAGGTGGACCTCGGCCCGGAAACTACGAGTACGCCATCAACAATTCATTCGGATTCGGCGGGCACAACGTCGCACTCGCCTTCGGTAAGTACTGAAGATACGCAACGCAGGAGAACACATGACGACAATCGAGAACCCGCCGGCCCCTGAGTCAGTAAACGAGTCCCTCGACCCGCGCGATCCCCTGCTTCGCCTCGCCACCTTCTTCGACGACGGCACCGTCGAGCTGCTCCACGAGCGCGACAAGTCCGGTGTGCTGGTCGGCTCCGGCACCGTCAACGGCGTGCGCACGATCGCGTTCTGCACCGACGGCACCGTGATGGGCGGCGCCATGGGCGTCGACGGCTGCAAGCACATCGTCGACGCCTACGACGTCGCGATCAAGGAGCAGAGCCCGATCGTCGGCATCTGGCATTCCGGCGGCGCACGCCTGGCCGAGGGCGTCAAGGCACTGCACGCGGTCGGCCTGGTTTTCGAGGCCATGATCCGCGCGTCGGGTTACATCCCGCAGATCTCGGTGGTCGTCGGTTTCGCCGCAGGCGGTGCCGCCTACGGCCCGGCGCTGACCGACGTCATCGTGATGGCGCCGGACAGCAAGGTTTTCGTCACCGGCCCGGACGTGGTGCGCAGCGTGACCGGTGAGGACGTCGACATGGTGTCCCTCGGCGGTCCGGAGGCACATCACAAGAAGTCCGGTGTGTGCCACATCGTCGCCGACGACGAGCTCGACGCCTACGAGCGCGGCCGCCGTCTGGTCGGATTGTTCTGCCAGCAGGGCCATTTCGATCGCAGCAAGGCCGAGGCCGGCGACACCGACCTCAAGGCGCTGCTGCCGGAGTCGGCCCGTCGTGCTTACGACGTGCACCCGCTGATCGAGGCCCTGCTCGATGAGGGTGTGCCGTTCGAGGAGTTCCAGTCCCGTTGGGCCCCGTCGATCGTCGTGGGTCTGAGTCGGCTGGCCGGCCGCACCGTCGGCGTGATCGCCAACAACCCGTTGCGACTGGGCGGCTGCCTCAACTCCGAAAGCGCGGAGAAATCGGCACGTTTCGTGCGCCTGTGCGATGCCTTCGGCATCCCGCTCGTCGTCGTCGTCGACGTGCCCGGCTACCTGCCCGGTGTGGATCAGGAGTGGGGCGGCGTGGTCCGTCGCGGCGCCAAGCTGCTGCACGCCTTCGGCGAGTCGTCGGTGCCGCGGGTCACGCTGGTCACCCGCAAGATCTACGGCGGCGCCTACATCGCGATGAACTCGCGGTCGCTGAACGCCACCAAGGTGTTCGCGTGGCCCGAGGCCGAGGTCGCCGTGATGGGCGCCAAGGCCGCGGTCGGCATCCTGCACAAGAAGAAGCTGGCCGCCGCGCCCGATCACGAGCGCGAGTCGTTGCACGAGGCGCTGGCTCTCGAGCACGAAAGGATCGCCGGCGGTGTCGATTCCGCGATCGAGATCGGTGTCGTCGACGAAAAGATCGACCCGTCGCACACCCGCTCGAAGCTGACCCAGGCGCTGGCCGAGGCGCCCATGCGCCGCGGCCGCCACAAGAACATCCCGCTGTAATCGTCCTACCGCCGAAATTGCATTCCAGCAGGCCTCTACTCGGAAATCCCCTGCTGGAATGCAATTTCGGCGATTTGTTTGGCGGTTGACTCGGCACTGTCCCGGTCCCGCGCGACCAGGCCGATCCTGGTGCGCCGGTCCAGGATGTCGTCGACGGTGAGCGCGCCCTCGTGGGTGACCGCGTACTCGAACTCCGCCCTGATGACGTCGACACCGTCGGCAACCTGATCGGTGGGCCGCTCGCAGCTCGCCCGCGCGATCACGTTCGGCGCCTCCGCGCCATAGCGGGCGACCAGCGAGCCGGGCAGATCAACCGGAGATCGCAGTGTGGCAACGGGATTCGACGGCGCGCCGACCAGCGGCAGGTTGCGGGTCCGGCAGGCGCCCGCGGTCAGCCCGCGCAACCGCACGGCGCGGTCGACGACGTCCTCGGCCATGTACCGGTACTCGGTGAGTTTGCCGCCGATCACGCTGATGACACCCGACGGCGACTCCGTGACCGCATGCTCACGCGAGAGGTCGGCGGTCGCTCCCCCGGCATCGATGAGCGGACGCAGTCCGGCGTACGCGCCGACCACGTCGTCGGGCCCGAGCGCGACGTCCAGCGCCGTGTTGACGGTGTCCAGCAGGAAGGTGATCTCGGCAGGCGTCGGCTCGGGCACGTCGGGAACCGGGCCAGGGGCGTCTTCATCGGTCAGCCCCAGGTACACCCTGCCGAGCTGTTCGGGCATCGCGAACACGAACCGGTTCAGCGAGCCGGGTATCGGAACCGTCAGTGCCGCAGTGGGATTGCCGAATGCCTCGGCGCCGAACACGAGATGTGTGCCGCGGCTGGGCCGCAGCTTGATCGAGTCGTCGATCTCCCCCGCCCACACACCGGTCGCGTTGACCACCGCCCGTGCCGACACCTGCATCGACTCCCCGGTCAGCGTGTCGGTCAGCGTCACCGAATTGCGCGACGCGCGTGACGCCGCGACGCGGGTGAGAACCCTGGCACCGTGCTGGGCAGCGGTCCGCGCCACGGCAGTGACCAGGCGGGCGTCGTCGATGAGCTGACCGTCGTAGGCCAGCAGTGCGCCGTCGAGACCCCGCCTGCGCACCGTCGGGGCCAGGCTGACGGCCCGTTGCACATCGACGCGCCGTGACCTCGGCAGGGTTTCCGCGGGGGTGCCCGCGAGCCTGCGCAGTCCGTCACCGGCGGCGAACCCGAATCGGACCAGCGCCCGCGAGGCCGCGTTCATCTCGGGCAGCAGCGGCACCAGCTGCGGCATCGCATGGACCAGATGAGGCGCGTTGCGGGTCATCAGGATTCCGCGTTCGATGGCGCTGCGCCTGGCGATGCCGACGTTGCCGCTGGCCAGGTAGCGCAGCCCGCCGTGCACGAGCTTGGAACTCCACCGGCTGGTGCCGAACGCCAGGTCGTGCTTCTCCACCAGCACCACCGACAACCCGCGCGTCGCCGCGTCGAGGGCGATGCCCGCGCCGGTGATGCCGCCGCCGATCACCACGACGTCGGGGGTCACCCCGTCACCCAGCGCGGACAGCTCGGCCGTGCGCCGCGCTGCATTCAAAGCCGTTGAGCCACTCATGGTTTCAGGTATCCGTTCAGTGAGTGAGCCAGCTCTTCGTTGAGCGCCTCGTTGTCGAGCAGCTCGGCGACCATCTGGGCCGACTGGATCGTCGACTGGGTGATCAACAGGCACATGGCAGCCATGCCGCGTGGATCGCCGGCACGGATGCTGCCCTCGTCCTGCCCTGCCTTTATCGCCTCGGCCAGCGCGTCGATGAGGATCTGCTGGCTGGTGCCGAGCCGGTCGGTGATGTAGGTCATCGCAAGGCCCGGCGCGTTGCGGATGACCGATTGGACGATCTCGTCGGCACGCAGGTGATCGGCCACGGCGACGACGCGCCCCACCACCGACTCCCGGCCGGCGCCGCGGTCGGGAACCGCCTCCAGCACACCGGTGATCCGCACCGTGAGCAGCTCGGCGATCACCCAGCGGATGTCGGGCCACCGGCGGTAGATGGTCGGGCGGCTCACCCGCGCCCGGCGCGCGATCTCGGTCATGGTCGTCCGCTCGACGCCGTACGCGAGGATGCACGCCGCCGCGGCGTCGAGAATGCGCTGCTCGACGCTCCGCTCAGGATTACGGATTGACACCATCTGTAATACTGTAACGCATGATGCAGTGGAACGCGTGGGGCGACCCCGCCGCGGCCAAGCCGTTGTCGCCCGCGATCAGGGCCCTGCTGGGCCAGGCGCTCGGCATCGACGGCGCCGATATCGACGAACCCACCCTCGAACAGGTGCGGCTGCGTCCGTCCGCGCTGTCCCCGGCCGACCTCGACGGTCTGAGCGCGGTGGTGGGCGCGGCGAACGTGACCACCGACGACCAGGCCCGGCTGCTTCGGGCCGGCGGCAAGTCGACGCTGGACCTGTTGCGCCGCAGAGATTTCGGAGTCCAGGACGCTCCGGACGCGATCGTGCTGCCCGGTGGCGACCGGGACGTCGCCGAGGTTCTGCGGTTCTGCGGAGAACGCAGCATCGCCGTCGTCCCGTTCGGCGGCGGCACCAGCGTGGTCGGTGGGCTCGACCCCACCCGCGGCGACTTCAAGGCCGTGGTGTCGCTGGATCTGCGCCGGCTCGACGAACTGCACTCCCTGGACGAGGTGTCCTGGGAGGCCGAGCTGGGTGCCGGGCTGACCGGCCCGGACGCCGAGCGACTGCTGGGTGAGCGGGGCTTCTCGCTGGGCCATTTCCCGCAGAGCTTCTGCTTCGCGACCATCGGCGGGTTCGCCGCCACCCGCTCGTCGGGCCAGGATTCCGCAGGTTACGGCCGATTCGACGACATGGTCCGCGGACTTCGCGCCGTCACGCCGGCCGGTGTGCTGGACCTGGGACGGGCACCGGCCTCGGCGGCCGGCCCCGACCTGCGTCAGCTGCTGCTCGGCTCCGAGGGCACGTTCGGGATCATCACCCGGGTCCGGGTGCGCGTCCATCCCGTGCCGGAGGCCACCCGGTACGAGGCGTGGTCGTTTCCCGACTTCGCCACCGGCGCCGACGCATTGCGGGCGGTGGCGCAGACCGGCACCGGCCCCACCGTGATCCGGCTGTCCGACGAAGCCGAGACCGGGGTCAACCTGGCCACCACCGAGAGCATCGGCGAACAGCAGGTCACCGGCGGGTGCCTGGCCATCACCGCGTTCGAGGGCACCGAGGCCCACGTCGCGAGCCGGCACGCCGAGACCCGGGACCTGTTGGCCGCCAGCGGCGGAACCTCGCTGGGCGAAGGTCCCGCGCGGGCCTGGGAGCACGGCCGGTTCAACGCGCCCTACCTGCGCGACGCGCTGCTGTCGGCCGGGGCGCTGTGCGAGACGCTGGAGACGGCGACCAACTGGTCGAACGTGGCGGCGCTCAAGGCCGCCGTCACCGAGGCGCTGACGGGTTCACTGGCCGAATCGGGTACGCCCGCCCTGGTGTTGTGCCACATTTCGCATGTGTATCCCACCGGCGCATCGCTGTACTTCACCGTGGTCGCCGCCCAGCGCGGCAACCCGATCGAGCAGTGGCGCAACGCCAAGGCCGCCGCATCCGAGGCGATGCTGCGCAGCGGCGCCACCATCACCCACCATCACGCCGTCGGCGCCGATCACCGCCCGTGGATGCGCGACGAGATCGGCGACCTCGGCGTCACGGTGCTGCGGGCCGTCAAGGAGGCCCTCGACCCCGCCGGGATTCTCAACCCGGGCAAGCTGATTCCGTGAGCCCACCGGCGCGGGTCACGGTGCTGACCAACCCGACATCCGGGCACGGGAACGCACCGCACGCCGCCGAGCGAGCGATCACCCAACTGCACCACCGCGGGGTCGATGTCGTCGCCATCGCCGGCAGAGACTCGTCCCACGCCCGGCAGCTGGTGGAGGGCGCCCTGGAGCGCGGCATGGACGCACTCGTCGTCGTCGGCGGGGACGGCATCATCTCGCTGGCCCTGCAGGTGCTCGCACAGACCGACATTCCGCTCGGCCTCGTCCCGGCGGGCACCGGTAACGACCACGCCCGTGAGTTCGGCATCCCCACCAGGGACCCCGAAGCCGCGGCCGACGTGATCGTCGACGGCGTCGCCGACACCGTGGACCTCGGCCGCATCAAGGGGGCGGACGGCACCGACAGATGGTTCGGCACCGTGATGGCCGCCGGCTTCGACTCGCTGGTGACCGACCGCACCAACCGGATGCGCTGGCCGCACGGGCGGATGCGCTACAACCTCGCGATGGTGGCCGAGCTGTCCAAGCTGCGGCTGTTGCCGTTCCGGCTGTCCTTCGACGGCGACGCCGAGTTCGACACCGAGCTCACGCTCGCCGCGTTCGGCAACACCAAGAGCTACGGCGGCGGGATGAAGATCTGCCCGGACGCCGACCCGCGTGACGGCCTGCTCGACGCGACGATGGTCGCGTCGGCGTCACGGACGCGGCTGATCCGGTTGTTCCCCACGGTGTTCAAGGGCACGCACGTGAACCTCGACGAGGTACGTACGGCGCGGGCACGCACCATCACGGTGGACTCACCGGGCATCAATGCCTACGCCGACGGCGAGTACGTGTGCCCGCTGCCGGTCGAGGTGTCCGCCGTCCCGGGCGCACTGAAGATCCTGCGCCCGTCCTAGATCCGGCCTAGCCCACTCCCCTGCTCAGCCAGCTGACCTCGGCGCCCTCGCCGCCGTCACGGTAGGCCTCCAGGGCCTCGTCCCATGCGGTGCCCAGCACCGAGTCCAGCTCGGCGGCCAGCACGTCGGCTCCGGACGCCATCAGCGTGCGCAGCCTCATCTCGCCGACCATCACGTCGCCGTTGGCGCTCATCGCTCCGCTCCACAGACCGAGCTGCGGGGTGTGGCACCAGCGGTGTCCGTCGACGCCGTGGCTGGGGTCCTCGGTCACCTCGAAACGCAGCACCGACCAGGAGCGCAGCGCGTTCGCCAGCGCGGCGCCGGTGCCGACCGGGCCGACCCAGTTGGTGACGGCGCGCAGCTGACCGGGCATGGCCGGCTGCGGGGTCCACTTCAGATTCGCCCTCGCGTTGAGGGTCGACGACAACGCCCACTCGACATGCGGGCACACCGCCGCGGGCGACGCGTGGATGTAGACCACGCCCGTCGTCGCGTCGGCGAATTGGTTCGCTGCACGCATCTGTTGCTCCTTCGGTTCCACGAGGGACGTCTTCCCCAACGACCTGGTGGTTTCCGAACGGCGCAGATGATGCGATGAAGCTGATTAAGTTGTGGCTTGCGTGTCTATTGTGCCTCGTGAGACGGGTGTTGCGCTAGTCCGCCCCGAACTCTCTTAGGACTTCATCAGACAGGGCCGGCATGACGGTGTGCGCCCAGTCCCCGAACTTGCGGTCGGTCAGCACGACCAGCGCCAGGGCGGCGTCCGGATCGACCCACAGAAACGTCCCGGACTGCCCGAAATGGCCGAACGTCCGGGTCGAGTTCGCAGACCCGGTCCAGTGCGGAGATTTGCCACCCCGGATCTCGAAGCCCAGCCCCCAGTCGTTGGGGCGCTGCACGCCGAATCCGGGCAGCACGCCGTCGAGACCCGGGAACTGGACGCTGATCGCCTCGCGGTGCATCTGCTCCGACACCGTCACCGGCTCCAGCAGGTCACGGGCGAACGCCACGAGGTCCTCGACCGTCGAGGTCACGCCGTAGCCGGCCGCCTCGGCCCCGCCGTCGAGGGCGGTGCCGGACATCGCCAGCGGTTCGAACACCGACTCGGCCAGGTAGGTGGCGAACGGAATCGACGACTCCGCCTCGATCTTCTCGGCCAGAACGGTGAATCCGTAATTGGAGTAGATCCGCCTGGTGCCCGGTGCCGCCAACACCTTCGACGAGCTCATCTCGTAACCGGCGGCGTGGGCCAGCAGGTGACGCACCGTCGCACCGGGCGGCCCGGCCTCCGAATCCAGGTCGACGGCCCCCTCCTCGACGGCCACCTGTGCGGCGCGGGCGACCAACGGCTTGGTGACCGACGCCAGCGGGAACCGGCGCCCGGTGTCCCCGTGACGGGCCAGCACACCGGACGGCCCCACCACCGCGGCCGCGGCAGTGGGGACCGGCCAGTCGTTCAGGGCATCGAGTGCGCTCATCGGGCCCGAGCCTAGCGAGGGTCCGGGAGCGGACTCACTTCGTGGCGATGTAATACAGGTTGAGCGGGTCGGAGTCGATCTCCCGCACCTGCACGTCGCGGAATCCGGCGTCGGCCAGCATCGAGGTGGCCAGGTCGCGTCCCCAGCAGGTGCCGAGCCCGTCACCGCCGAGTCCCAGCGAGACACTCATGCAGTGCAT
The DNA here is from genome assembly GCF_000612725.1 of Mycolicibacterium austroafricanum. Taxonomy (GTDB): domain Bacteria; phylum Actinomycetota; class Actinomycetes; order Mycobacteriales; family Mycobacteriaceae; genus Mycobacterium; species Mycobacterium austroafricanum. The sequence goes on along the minus strand of NZ_HG964453.1, from coordinate 705,385 downwards.
GGTAGAGACCGTGTAGAGGTACGGGGCCAACGGCGCACCGACGTTGTCCTCGACCCGGCTGGAGGACTTGATGTCGACCATCAGGAAGGTTCCACCCGGCCGCAGCGCGCGCTGGATGTTGGCCAGCACCCGACCCGGGTGGGCCTGGTCGTGGATGGAGTCGAACGCCGTGATGAGGTCGAAGGCGTCGACCGCGTCGTAGTCGGCGACGTCGGTCGCCGCGAACGTCGCGTTCGTCAGTCCGAGATCGCGCGACTCGGCGACGCCGGCGGCCAACCCCTCCTCGGAGAAGTCCAGACCGACGAACCGGCTGGCGGGGAACGCACTCGCCATGACGTTGACGGCGTGGCCGCTGCCGCAACCGAAGTCGGCAACGTCGACACCGCTGCGCAGGCGCGCGGGCAGCCCGTCGACCATCGGCAGGATCACGTCGACGAGGGCGGCGTCGAAGACCTCGCCGCTCTCCTCCGCCATCAGCGTGTGGAAGCGCGGATATTCGGCGTAGGACAGCCCTCCCCCGTTGTGGAAGCAGCCGATCACCTTCTGCTCGACCTCGCCGAGCAGCGGGATGAACTGGGCGACCCGGGCGAAGTTGTCCGGGCCCGCGGCGCGGGTCAGCACGGCGGCGCGGTGCGGCGGAAGCGAGTACGCCTGCGCGGCCGCGTCGTAGTCGACGATCCGCCCGGCTACCATTCCGCCGAGCCACTCCCGCACATACCGCTCGTCGAGCCCGGCGGCGTCGGCGATCTGCGTGCTCGTCGCCGGCGGCAGCTGGGCCAGCGTGTCGAACAGTCCGGTCTGGTGGCCGATGGACAGGAGTATCGCGATGCTCGCTCCGTCGATGGTGCCGACGATGCGTTCGGCGAACTCCTCGGTGGTCTCGGGGGCGACCGCCGTATTCCCGATCAGTGTTGTCATGCCGGAAACGCTAGACCGCCCGGCGCCCACCGTCATCGGGCAATTCATGCGTTTTCGGCGCTGCGTCCATGGTGCAGATGATGTAGTTCAGCGTTCGTCGGTCAGCACACCCTGCTGGAACGCCCAGTTGGCCGCCGCGGTCCGGGTGGACACTCCGAGCTTGGCGTAGATGTTGGCCAAATGCCTGCTCACCGTCTTGTCGGACAGGTGCAGTTGCTCGGCCACCTGCCGGTTGGTGGCGCCGCGGGCGATGCGGGTCAGCACGTCGAGTTCCCGACGGGTCAGGCCTCCGGGTGTCGGCGCCCCGCAGATCCCGGCGGGCTCCACGCCCAATTGGACGTAGATGGCGTCGGCGGTGGCCGCGTCGGCGACGGCACCTTCGCGGTCGCCGAGTCCCCGCTTCGCCAACGCCATCCACTCGTAGACTTCCGCCGTCTCGTACCGAGACTGCTGAACCCGGTACTCGCGCAACGCGCTCTGCAGCGATTCCAGCGCGACCCCGAAATCCCCGCGTCGCACCGCCACGGCTCCGCGGGCGTGGGCCGCCCAGGCCCGGAAGCCCGGCGTGCCGAACGCCTTGGCGTCGGCTTCCAGCTCCCGGCAATAGTTTTCGGCTTCCGACAGCGCGTCACGGCCCAGCGCGATCTCGACAGCGGCACGCAGCAGCCGCACCCGGGCCAGCCGGTCGCCACCGGCGAGCGCAAGCCGGATCGACGTCCACGCCGCCGCGTTGTCGCCCCGCCGACACGCCAGTAGCGCCTCACCGGGTTGCGGATCCAGACCGAGCGCCCGCGCCTGCTCGAAAGCTGTTGCGGCTCCGTCCAAGTCACCCTTGAGCCGGCGCACCTCGCCGAGCTGGTAGTAGCCCTCGGCGGCCGCCCAGGCGTTCACCTCGACCAGCGCCCGGCTGGCTGTGCCGAGCCTGTCCTCCAGACCCCGGAGGTCGGTTGAGGCGACCTGCACCTGAAGGCGGTGCACGTCGCACACCCCGCCGTAGGGCACCGACCCGGAGAGCCCGCACCACTGCTCCATCGACTGCGTCCACGACCGCATCCGCGGCAGGTCGGCGAGTTTGTGGCAGTGATGCAGGACCATGCAGTAGATGTCACCGGCCCACTCGATCGGCACCTGGTCGGCCATCAGCGGCAGGATGGCCTCGTCGATCAACGCGTATCCCTCGGCCGTGCGGGCGTGCAGGATCGCTTCGATGCCGGCGGCGATCAGCCCGAGCGCGGTCACCGCGGGCACATCGAGACGCTCGCTGGTCTCGCGCAGCGACCGCACGTGGCCGGCGAGCGCGTCGAGGTCCTGCGAGATGGCGGCCACGACGGCGTCGAGGTAGATCAGGTAGCCGTGGGCCTGGCTCTCCTCGGCGGCGGCGAGCAGCCTGCGGGCCCGGCTCATCCACCCCTGTCCGATGTTGATGTCGCCGCGCACGAGCCACGCCAGGGCCAGCTCGTTGGCTTTCATCGCTGCGGCGTTCGGGTCGGTCCGGGTCAGCTCGGCGAACACCCGCTCCGCGGCGCGGCTGGACTCCTTGATGTGGCCGAGCCGCCAGGACGCGAACGCGAACGCCTCCAGATCGTCGGTGCGCAGCGGCGCGTACCGGCTCGCGAGTTCGAACGCCTCGTAGCTGGCAGCCCAGTCACGCCGCTGATGCGCTGTGCGGGCGGCGGAGAGGAGGTCGATCTGGGTGTCGGTGAGCATCGCAGCATCCACGGTATCCCCGATCAGACCATTTCGACCGAGCGTTTCGCCAGGCCCATCCAATATCCGTCGAGCGCCACGAACAGCGGGGCGAATGCTCGATGGTCGGACACGTCTCGAGTCTGCCCGCCCATTAGGGTTACGGCATGACTCAGACGGTGCGAGGTGTGGTCTCCAGGGCAAAAGGTCAACCGGTCGAGGTGGTGGAGATCGTGATCCCCGACCCAGGGCCGGGCGAGGTCGTTGTCGACATCCAGGCCTGCGGCGTCTGCCACACCGATCTGCACTACCGCGAGGGCGGGATCAACGACGAGTTCCCGTTCCTGTTGGGGCATGAGGCCGCGGGCACCGTGGAGTCGGTCGGTGCCGGCGTCACCAACGTGGCACCCGGTGATTTCGTGGTTCTGAACTGGCGTGCGGTGTGCGGCCAGTGCCGCGCGTGCAAGCGCGGCCGCCCGCATCTGTGCTTCGACACCTTCAACGCCGAACAGAAGATGACGTTGACCGACGGCACCGAGCTGACCCCGGCGCTGGGCATCGGCGCGTTCGCCGACAAGACGCTGGTGCACGAAGGTCAGTGCACGAAGGTCGATCCCGCGGCCGACCCGGCCGCGGCGGGTCTGCTGGGCTGCGGTGTGATGGCCGGCCTGGGCGCGGCGATCAACACCGGTGCGGTCAACCGCGATGACACCGTCGCGGTGATCGGTTGCGGCGGGGTGGGTGACGCGGCGATCGCGGGTGCCCGGCTGGTCGGGGCGAAGCGGATCATCGCCGTCGACATGGACAACCGCAAGCTGGACTGGGCCCGCGAGTTCGGTGCGACGCACACGATCAACGCCGGCGAGCTGGATGCGGTGAAGACCATCCAGGACCTCACCGACGGCTTCGGCGCCGACGTCGTGATCGACGCGGTGGGCCGGCCCGAGACGTGGAAGCAGGCGTTCTACGCGCGTGACCTGGCGGGCACCGTGGTCCTGGTCGGGGTGCCGACTCCGGACATGACGCTGGAGATGCCGCTGATCGACTTCTTCTCTCGCGGTGGGTCGTTGAAGTCCTCGTGGTACGGCGACTGTCTGCCCGAGCGGGACTTCCCGACCCTGATCTCGCTCTACCTGCAGGGCCGGTTCCCGCTGGACAAGTTCGTCTCCGAGCGCATCGGTCTGGACCAGATCGAGGACGCATTCCACAAGATGCACGCCGGAGAGGTGCTGCGGTCGGTGGTGGTGCTGTGAGCACGATTCAGCGGCTGGTGACCAGTGGCACATTCGAGCTCGACGGCGGCAGCTGGGACGTCGACAACAACATCTGGATCGTCGGCGACGACAACGAGGTGGTGGTGTTCGACGCCGCCCACACCGCCGACCCGATCATCGACGCCGTCGGCGGCCGGCACGTGGTGGCGGTGGTGTGCACCCACGGCCACAACGACCACGTGACCGTCGCGCCACAGCTCGGGCAGGCGCTCGACGCACCAGTGCTGCTGCACCCGGCCGACGAGGTGCTGTGGCGAATGACCCACCCCGACAGCGACTTCCGCTCGGTATCCGACGGCGAGACGCTGCGCGTCGCCGGCACCGAGCTGCGGGCACTGCACACCCCCGGGCACTCTCCCGGCTCGGTGTGCTGGCACGCCCCGGAGTTGAACGCGGTGTTCAGCGGCGACACCCTGTTTCAGGGTGGCCCCGGCGCCACAGGCCGGTCGTTCTCGGACTTCCCGACCATCCTGGAGTCGATCTCGGGCCGGCTCGGCAAGCTGCCCGGTGCGACGGTGGTCTACACCGGTCACGGCGACTCCACGACGGTGGGCGACGAGATCGTGCACTACGACGAATGGGTGGCCAGGGGGCACTGATCCGCCCCGCGGGCATCAACCGTCGAGGATGCGGCGCTTCTCGGCTTCGAACTCGGCGGCGGTGAGCGCTCCGGAATCGCGCAGCGCCGCCAGCGTCTTCAACTGCTCCAGCCGCACCCCCTGATCGGTGGGCTGATAGGAGGCCACCGGCGGCGGCAACGGCCCCGGCCAACTCGGCTCGTCGAGGCTGACCGGCCCCCGCAGGGGTTGCGGTCGCCTGCCCGCGCGTGACGACCACACCAACGCCGGCGCGAGCCCGGCAAGACCGGCGACGAACAGTCCACCGAGCGCCCACGGCAGCCAGCCGGACGACGTGTCGCGGCCGAAGGCCAGCCGCGGGTCGATGTAGCCGCGGACGTTGCCCCCGGTTTCGATGTCGTAGGTGCCGTCCGCGGGGATCTGCGCGACCCAGATGCGCACCCGGACGTCGTTGTTGACCGAAGTGGTCGACCCCATGGTCTCGGTGACGACGGGGTCGGGCCCACCCGCGGACGGTGAGATGGCCAACTGCAGCGCAGGCACCGGAAAGCCGCCGCCGGTGCCCCCGGTCACCGCGGTGTGGAAGCTGATGGTCACCTCCCCGGCGGGCAGGTGCAGCCGGCCGGACCCGGGGACGGGCACCTCGCCGTAGGCGTCGAACTCGTCGAACACGAACGCGTTCAGCATCAACGTGACGAAGAACCCGGCCGCCCCGACCACCATCGTGAGGATCGCGGCGATGACGGCGATCCGCGGGCCGACCCGTCCCTTCATGGGCAGAGCATGTCATGACCCGGCTTCCTACGACGTGACGTCGGCGCGAGGACTACCGTTCGGGGCATGGCGGAGTCCAGCATCGTGGTGCGCCCCGAGCCGAAGGACAGCGGTTCCTACAGTGCCGCTTCGCGGTTGCAGGCCGCCGGCCTGGTACCCGCGATCGCCGTCTTCGAGCGCGCGGCGGCCGCGGTGCCCCTGCCGCAGCCACCCCAGCCGATCGTGATCGCCGATTACGGCGCGGGCAACGGGCTCAATTCGCTGCTGCCGATCGGTGCGGCGATCGCGGTGCTGCGCAAGCGAACCCGGCCCGAGCATTCGGTGCTGGTGGCGCACACCGACCGGCCGGACAATGACTTCACCGCACTGTTCCACACCGTCGAGAACGACCCGGACACTTACCTGCACAAGGACAAAGCCACGTTCGTCTCGGCGATCGGCCGGTCGTTCTACTCCCAGATCCTGCCGTCGAACAGCGTCCACCTGGGCTGGAGTGCGTGGGCGATCCACTGGTTGACCCGGGTCCCGTGTGGCATCGAGGGCCACATCCAGGTCGACTTCTGCTCAGACGAGGGGGTGCGCGCCGCCTACGCCAGGCAGGCGGCCCACGACTGGCACGAGTTCATCGCGTTCCGTGGCCGCGAGTTGTGCCCGGGTGGGCGGCTGGTGGTGATGACGACGGCGGTCGGCGACGACGGCGATTCCGGATTCCGGCCGCTGATGTCGGTGCTGCTCGACACGCTCGACGAACTGGCCGGCGCCGGACTGCTGACCGCCGACGAAGTGGCGCGGATGTGCCTTCCCACGATGGCCCGCCGTGCCGCCGACTTCGTGGCCCCGTTCGCGCCGTCCGGCCGCTTCGAACGGCTTGAGATCGAGCACCTGGAGATCTTCGACGCCACCGACCGGTTCTGGGAGCGCTACCGGGTCGACAGCGACGCAAGCACTTTCGGAGCGCGCTGGGCCGGGTTCGCACGCGCGTCGCTGTTTCCGGCGCTTGCGCGGGCGCTCGACGACGGTGGCGCCGATCAACGCACCGCGGAGTTCTTCGACCGGCTGGAGAAGGGCATCGCCGAGCGGCTGGCCGCCTCGCCCGAGCCGACCCGGATCCCGCTCGCCCACGTGGTCCTGGTCAAGAGGCCCAGGCCCTAGCGGATCGTTCCCAGACCTGGGATCAGCGGCAGGTCCAGCGCGGTCACCCAGCCCGGTGAGAGATCGTTGACGGCGGGCACCGCGTTGAGTGCGCGCAGCCCGGTGGCCAGGCAGCCGGCCGCCGCGGCGTCGCGCCCGGAGCCATCGGTGAACCGGAACGCGGTCTCCTGGAAGATGCTCGGCGTGCCCTCGATGTCGACGCGGTAGACGTCGTTCTCGTTGCCCGACGGCCAGTCGGGTGCGGCGTCGCTGCCGATCCGGTTGACATGCTCGAGCTGGATGCGGGTCTCACCGCGGTACACCCCGTTGACGGTGAAACGGACGGCTGCGACGTGACCGGGCGCGATGACGCCCTTGGCGGTCTTGCGTTCCGTGGGTGTCACCCACTTGTCCCAGGTGGTGGTGATTTCGTCGAGCATGATCCCCGCGGCATGCGCGATCATCGGAACCGTTGCACCCCAAGCGAATACCAGGATGTCGGGATTCTCCAGCATCGGCCGGTATTCCGGTGGCCGTCCGATGCCCATCTCGCGGTCGTAGTCACCCTCGTAATTGGTGTAGTCCAGCAGTTCGGAGGCGCGCACCCGGCGGACCTCCGAGCACAGTCCCATCAACGTCATCGGGAACAGGTCGTTGGCGAACCCGGGATCGATTCCGGTGGTGAAGCACGACGACTCCCCGAGTTCGCACGCCACCGTGATCGGTTCGATCCAGTTGGGCGGGTTGAGGTGCATCGTCGGCCAGATCCACGGCGTCATCGCCGTCGAACACACGTCGATCCCCGCGCGCAGGAAGCGGGTGATCAGCTCGATGTTGGCCTCGGCGTGCGCGGCCGTCGGGCCGTAGTGCACCAGCGCGTCGGGCTTCAGGTCGATCAGGGCGTCGACGTCATCGGTGGCGATCAGGCCGATGTCGCGGCCCATCCCGCAGATCTCGCCGACGTCGCGGCCGGCCTTGTCCGGGTTGCTGACCCCGACCCCGACGAGCTCGAATTGGGGATGGCGGACGACCTCGGGGATCACCATCCTGCCGACGAAACCGGTCCCCCAGATCACCACGCGTTTCACGTCGGTCATCTCAGAAGCAGCGCCGCAGGCCACCGGGCTCGCAGATCAGCGGGTACTGGTCCACGGGAATCGGCAGCGGCTCCTTGAAGGACAGCGTGAACGGGATCTCGATGATGCCCGGCGCGGTGCCGCAGTTGCCGTTGTGGGTGATCTTGCGGGTCCCCGACATCGTCACGTCGTCGAACCTGATGACCTCCACGGTCGGCTCCCAGCTGCCGTCCGGGCACTGCATGCCCTCCGTCTTGGGTACGGAGAAGCCCCACACCCCGCCGACCAGCGCGGCGTCGCCTCCGGTCAGCCCGCGCGACGGGTTGACGTGCAGCCTGCATCCCACCGGTAGGTACAGGGGTTCGCGCAGGTCACCGACGACGGGCACGCACGTCGGATAGATGGTCCAGGTGCCGGTCTGCCCCTCCGACGTGTAGTTGTAGACACCCTGCATGACGTTGGCCGCCTGGGCCGGCGCCGAGAATCCCACAGCGGCACCGGCAAGAACGACGATCGCGGCCAGACCGCGCAGCAACTTCATGCCCGCAGTATTTCAGCCGCCGGTGGACAAAGTCACGGGTTTGTCGGGTGCCGGGTTTTGCCCGCCGGACCTTCGGGTAGAGCACTCTGCGCAGACTCAAGTGCAGGGTGGTTCCCTTTGGCCTTCCATATGGTGACGACGGCGGTGCGGACCGTTGTTCTCGCCACATGCGTCTTTCTGGCCGCTCTCACCGGCTGCTCGCCCGGCGATCGGGTCGATCTGGGTGCGGGCGCCGCCGACGCCCTGATCGCGGCCATCGCGGGAGAACCCGACCAACTCGATCCGCACAAGACCACGTCGTACTTCTCGTTCGAGGTACTGGAGAACGTGTTCGACACCCTGGTCGAGCCCGACGGGAATCTGCAGATACAGCCGGCGCTGGCCCGGGCCTGGGAGGTCAGCCCCGACCAGCTGACCTGGACGTTTCATCTGCGGCCCGGCGTGACGTTCCACGACGGCACCCCGCTGACGGCCGACGACGTCGTGTTCTCCTACCGCCGCATCATCGACGAGCAGCTGGCCAACTCCGACAAGTTCAGCTCCGTGGCCGCGGTCGACGCGCCCGATCCGAACACCGTGGTCATCCGCGTCGACCGCCCCACCCCGAACATGCTGACCAATCTCGGTGGGTTCAAGGGCATGGCGATCGTGTCGCGCGCCAACGTCGAGAGCGGACGGATCGCCACCCAACCGGTCGGCACCGGGCCGTTTCGCTTCCTCGGCCAGAAGAGCGGTGACTCGATCTCGTTGGCGGCGAATCCGAACTACTGGGACGGGCCGCCCGGCGTGTCGGGCGTGACGTACCGGTTCATCTCCGAACCGTCGACGGCGTTGTCGGCACTGCAGGCCGGCGAGATCGACTGGACGGATTCTGTTCCGCCACAACGGGTGACGCAGTTGCGCGACGACGAATCGCTGGAACTGGCGGTCACCCCGAGCAACGACTACTGGTACCTGGCGCTCAACGAGGCGCGCGAGCCGTGGAATGACGTGCGGGTGCGGCAGGCCGTCGCCTACGCCGTCGACCGGGACGCGATCGTGCAGGCCACCAGTTACGGCACGGCGGCCGTCAATCAATTGGCGATACCACAGGGCAATCCGTGGTTCACGCCCTACGACAGATACCGCGACGACGGCGAGCAGGGCCTGGAGACGGCGCGGACGCTGCTGCGGGAAGCGGGCGCCCAGCCACGAGAGCTGGACATGCTCGTCACCACCGAGTATCCCGAGACCGTCACCGCGGCCCAGATCATCGCCGACAACCTTGCGCCCCTGGGTATCTCGGTGAAGATCCGCACCGTCGACTTCGCCACCTGGCTCGACGAACAGAATTCCGGCAACTTCGACATGTTGATGATGGGCTGGCTGGGCAACATCGATCCGGACGACTTCTACTACGCCCAGCATCACACCGACGGCACCAGCAACGCGCAGAAGTTCTCCGATCCCGAGGTGGACCGGCTGCTCGACGCCAGCCGGGTCGAGACCGACGAAGCCGCCCGCAAGGAGCAGTATGCCGGCGCCGCGACGCTGATCGCCGACAAGGTCAGCTACATCTACCTGTACAACCCGTCGGTGATCCAGGCCTGGAACCCGGCTCTGTCCGGATACGAGGCGCGCCGCGACGGTGCGGTCCGTTTTCGGAGCGCGACGTTCGGCGCGGACGGGGGTGCGTAGTCATGTCCACGGCCATGCCGGTCCTCCGGTTCGTCGCGCGCAGGCTGCTGTTCTCGGCGGTCGTGATGATCGGTGTGCTGGTCGTGGTGTTCGCGTTGGTGCACCTTGTGCCCGGCGACCCGGTGCGCATCGCGCTGGGCACCCGCTACACCCCCGAGGCCTACGAGGCCCTGCGCGCCGCGAGCGGTCTGGACCGTCCGATCGTCTCGCAGTTCTTCGGCTACCTCGGGTCGGCGCTGACCGGTGATCTCGGGGTCAGCTTCCGTAACGGCGACCCGGTGACGCTGACGTTGCTGGAGCGTCTGCCCGCCACGCTCTCGCTCGGACTCGTCGGCATCGTCATCGCGTTGGCGATCGCACTGCCTGCCGGCATCTACGCCGCGCTGAGGGAGGGCCGGCTCAGTGACGCGCTGGTCCGTATCAGCAGCCAGTTCGGGGTGTCGATCCCGGATTTCTGGATGGGCATCCTGTTGATCGCGCTTTTCTCGACGGTGCTGGGGTGGCTGCCGACCTCCGGGTACCGGCCGTTGACCGAGGACCCCGCCGGGTGGCTCCGGCATGTCGTCCTGCCCGGGCTCACCGTCGGGGTGGTGGCCGCGGCGATCATGACCCGCTATGTGCGGTCGGCGGTGTTGGAGGTCGCCGCCATGGGTTACGTGCGCACGGCCCGGTCCAAAGGGCTCTCGCCGCGGATCGTCACGTTCCGGCACACGGTGCGCAACGCGCTGGTGCCGATCCTGACCATCACCGGCATTCAGCTGGCCACGCTGCTCGGCGGGGTGATCGTGGTCGAGGTGGTGTTCGCGTGGCCCGGACTGGGGCGGTTGGTGTTCAACGCGGTGGCGGCCCGCGACTATCCGCTGATCCAGGGCGCGGTACTCCTGATCGCCGCGCTGTTCCTGGTGATCAACCTGCTCGTCGACGTGTTGTACGCCGTCGTGGACCCGAGGATCCGGTTGGGATGACGACGACCGACCCGAACGACACGCGCCTCTCGTCGTGGCGGCTGCTGGCGGGCAACCCGGTCACGCTGGTGAGCGCGCTGGTGCTCGTCGCCGTGACCGTCGTTGCGGTGACGGCGAATTGGCTGGCACCGTACGGCGTCAACGACGTCGACGTGCCGAATGCGCTTGCGCCGCCCAGCGCTTCGCACTGGTTCGGTACCGACGAACTGGGCCGCGACGTGTTGTCCCGGGTGTTGGTGGCGGTTCAGGCGTCCATGCGGATCGCCGCGGTGAGCGTGGCACTCGCCATGGTCGTCGGTGTCGCGGTGGGGGTGGTCGCCGGCTATCGCGGTGGCTGGCTGGACACGGTGCTGATGCGGGTGGTGGACGTGATGTTCGCGTTCCCGGTGCTTCTGCTCGCGCTCGCCGTCGTCGCCATCCTCGGCCCCGGGGTGACGACCACCATCCTGGCGATCGCCATCGTCTACACGCCGATCTTCGCGCGCGTGGCGCGTGCGAGCACGCTCGGGGTGCGCACAGAACCGTACGTGTCGGCGTCACGCGCCATGGGCACCGGCGACCTGTACATCCTGCGGCGACACATCCTCCCGAACATCGCGGGCCCGCTGATCGTGCAGACGTCGCTGTCGCTTGCGTTCGCCATCCTGTCCGAGGCCGCATTGTCGTTCCTGGGCTTGGGAATTCAGCCGCCGCAGCCATCGCTGGGCCGGATGATCTTCGACTCGCAGGGGTTCGTGACGATGGCGTGGTGGATGGCGGTGTTCCCCGGCGCCGCGATCTTCGTGATCGTGCTGGCGTTCAACCTGCTCGGCGACGGGCTGCGCGACGTGCTGGATCCCAAGCAGCGCACCACGGTCGAGGCCCGCAGGAGGGAACGATGACGGTCCTGAGTGTGGACAACCTCCGGGTCCGCATCGGCGCCCGCACCATCGTCGACGGAGTGTCGTTCGACGTCGCCCGCGAGAAGACGGTCGGCATCGTCGGCGAATCGGGTTCCGGCAAGACGATGACGGTGCTCGCGGCCACCGGTCTGCTGGACGCGCCCGGCGCCCGCGTGTCGGGGTCGAGCACGCTGACCGGCGCCGACGAGCCCGTGCAGCTGGTGGGCGCGTCACCCCGGGTGCTGCGCGTTGTGCACGGCGCGCGGATCGGATTCGTGTTCCAGGACCCCGGCACGTCGCTGAACCCGCTGCTGACGTTGGAACGTCAGATCACCGAATCGCTTGAGAAACACCGACACCTGACCCGACGCGCGGCGAAGGACCGGGCGCTGGAGCTGCTGGAGGCGGTGGGATTACCCGAGCCGCAGATGCGGCTGCACGCCTATCCGCACCAACTCTCGGGTGGGCAACGCCAACGGGTGATGATCGCGATCGCGCTGGCCTGCGACCCGGAGCTGCTGGTCGCCGACGAGCCCACCACCGCGCTCGACGTCACGACCCAGTCCCAGATCATCGAGCTGGTGCGCGAACTGCAGCGCGACTTCGGCACCGCGGTCGTGTGGATCAGCCACGACCTCGGGGTGATCGGCCAGGTGGCCGACGAGGTGACGGTGATGCGCAACGGGGTGACCGTCGAGCAGGCGCCGATCATGGAGGTGTTCGACCGGCCCCGCGAGGAGTACACCCGCGACCTGCTGGCGGCCCGGCCCGTGCTCGACCGGGCGGGCCCGCCGGCCGTCGCCGACGCCGACGCGGAGAGGCTGCTTGAGGTCGACGGCCTCGACGTCCGGTTCGCGGTGACGACCCCGGTCGGCCGCTCGACGGTGCATGCGGTCAGGGGCGTGTCGTTCACGGTACGCCGCGGCACCACCTTGGGGCTGGTCGGAGAGTCGGGCTCGGGCAAGTCCACGGTCGCGGCCTGCCTGACCGGCCTGGTGAAACCGGATGCCGGCACCGCAAATCTGGCCGGCGTCGATGTGGTGCACGTGAAAGGTGCTGCCGCCAAGGGGATCAGACGACGGATCGGGCTCATCCTCCAGGACCCGTTCTCTTCACTGAACCCCCGTGGCCGCATCGGCGATTCGATCGCCGAGCCGCTTGTGGTGCATAAGCTGGTCGACGGCCGGGAGACACGGCGTCGGCGCGTCGAGGAACTGCTCGACCTCGTCGGTCTGCCCACCGAGTTCGCCGACCGGTATCCCCACGAGCTGTCCGGAGGACAACGGCAGCGGGTGAGCATCGCCCGCGCGCTGGCGGCCGAACCGGATCTGCTGATCCTCGACGAGGCGACGGCGTCGCTCGATGTGTCGGCGCAGGCCCGCGTGCTGGACCTGCTGTCCCGCTTGCAGCGCGAGCTTGGGTTGACCTATCTGCTGATCGGACACGACCTCGCGGTGATCCGCCAGGTCAGTCACGAGATTCTGGTGATGCGCGGCGGCCAGGTGGTGGAGAACCGTCCCGCCGACAAACTGTTCACCTCGCCGCAGCAGGAGTACACGCGGGCGCTGCTGGCGGCGGTCCCGCCGGTGAAACCGCGTTCCGCCGTGTGACGTTCGCCGCGGCCGTGAGAAGGTCGTGGGCATGAGTCAACTCAGCGGCAAGGTCGCGTTGGTCACCGGTGCGTCGGCGGGTCTGGGAGCGGCGACGGCGAAGCTGTTCGCCGAGCGCGGCGCGACGGTGTTCGGGGTGGCCCGAGACGGCTTGCGGATGGCCGAGGTGTTCGCCGACATTCCCGGCGGCAGCTTCTCGTCGGTGGACATCACTTCCCCCGCAGCGTGCGCGCAGGCGGTCAGCGAGTGTGTGGCCCGCTTCGGGCGGCTCGACGTGCTGGCCAACATCGCCGGCTTCCACAAGATGCGCCACACCGTGTCCATGACCGACGCCGACTGGGAGGCCGACCTCTCGGTGAATCTGAACGGGCCGTTCTACCTGTGCCGTGCCGCGCTGCCCCATCTGCTGGAGTCCGGCGGCAACATCGTCAACGTCGCGTCGATCGCCGGCGTCGAGGGCGAGGTGTATTCGGCCGGTTACTGCGCAGCCAAGCACGGGCTGATCGGCTTGACCCGCGCTCTGGCCGTGGAGTTCACCAAGGAGCGGCTGCGGGTCAACGCGATCTGCCCGGGTGGCATGCCGACCGCGCAGACCACCGAGTTCGAGGCGCCGGAGAACGCCGACTGGGATCTGATCATGCGGATCGCCTCCCCGCGTGGCTTCATGGCGACCGACGATGTGGCGAAGACGATCGCGTTCCTGGCCAGCGACGACGCCGCCGCGATCCACGGCGCGGTGTACCGGGTCGACAACGGCAAGGGCGCCGGCTGACTGGCGCGCCGGTAAGCAGCTGAGTCCACGACCCGTCAGAACGGCGGTGGTTCATACGTTGCGGCGAGCCAGGCCTGGTGTTGCCGTTCGCGTTCGGCGTTGATCTCGATGCGTTGTCGGCGTTCGCGCGCGATCCGAGCCCGCCGTTCCTGCTCACGGGTACGCCGCCGCGGCATCATCGCCGCCTTGTCCGGGTCATCTTCGGGCACTTCGACGTCGGGCAGTGGCGCGGTCGGTGTCGCCAGTGTCGGGAATAGCAGTCCGCCAAGCGGTTCGGTGGTGTACACGTGCCCGGTCGGCGCGGTCAGCACGACCGTGCCGTCGCGACGCTGCTCGTCGCGCCAGCCGTACACCCCCGTGAGGAACGTCTTGATCACATGATGGGTACGGCAGTAATGCTTGAGCCCCGAGGCATGCGTGACCCCGAATGGCCACCGCGTCGTATGGTCGACATCGCAGCGCTCCACCGGGGCGTCGCAGCCCGGGAAGCGGCAGGTCAGATCACGCCACTGCAGAAAATCCTTCAATCCGGCCGACGGGCGGTAGCCCTTCTCCGGTTCGGCGCCGGGCAATCGCACCGGCTTGAGCTTCGCCGTCTTGGCCGCGGCACGGACCTCCTCGGCCGGCAGCACCCCGAACCCCGGCAGGTATCCCGCCTTGTCACCGTCTCCGTCCACCGTGGCCTGCTCGGCCAGGATGTGAATCACCACCTGCGCCGCGGACTCCCGTAGCACCGCGGCCGGGCAATCCTCGGCGCCGCACTCACAGGTCAGGGTCGACTCCCCCCGCCCGAGCGCCCCCGCCGCGTCGGCCCGCAGATTATTGTGCGAGCGTGGATCGTTGCTGCACACCGTCGCCGCGATCGCCTCCAGACGCTGATCCAACGCCGCGGCATCACGGGCGTTGAGCAGTCCTCCGGCGAAGGCCATCCCCGGTACATCGGGTGTCACATCGAAGTAGCGGTTGTCCTTCGCTTCCGGCGGCACCCGCACCGCGGCCGGATCGAAATCCGCCACCCACAGATCCACCCGATCCCGAAGATCGTTCTTGGACAACCGCATCCACCGCGACAATTTGGGCGCGATGGCCTTGTCCAGGCCGCCGATCACGTCATCCTCAACGTTCTTGGTGCGGGCCAGAACTATCTGCACCATCCGCAAATCGATATCGCCCCGCGCGAACGCTTCGGCCACTTTCGGTAACCGGGTGTACAGCGACACTGCCATCTCCACCTGGTAACCGGCCCGCGACCGGCTGATGTTCTGCGCGGCCGACACCTCAGCCGCCACCGCCTCATACACATCAGTGTGCAAGAACCCTGCCTCGGCGTAATCGCACTTACGGGAACGAAACAACGCCGCGACCGCTTCCAGCCGCCGCGCGATCGCCGCCGACTCCGCACGCGCCGCCGAACTCATCGCGTCGATGAGTTCCGCAGGCTCCGCGTATGCGAACATACGTTCGATTCTAGCGGGTCCCACCGACGCGGACGACCACGAAATCGCCGGCTGTGGACAACCCGCGCTGCCAGGTTCGGGTCAGCGATCCCAGCGAGCCTTACGTCGGCGAATCCGCTGCCGTGTGCGCCCCGCCGACTTCGTCAAGGTCGCTGAATCAAGAATCGCTGCAGCATCTCTCGTTCGGCTGCCGGATCCTCCACCGGCCAGAACAACAGCGCCAGCACCACACGCACGATCCACTGCGCGGCCTGCGGATCGTCGTCGTCGATACCGGTCAACTCGGCTGCCAGCGCAGGCGGGACCGCGGACCGGCCGATCCACGTCAACTCATCCTTGCGCATTGCGCTGAGCAGCGTCTGTCCTATCGGGTCGGCCCGGATCCGTTCCAGCGCAACCACAACCGCGGTCACGGTGCGCTCGGCGCCGCTCAACCCGACCACGGCGGAGCGAACCGTCGCGATGATCCTCTCCGCCTGGCGCAACAGGACGGCCTCGCGGATCTGGGCCTTACCCCCGACATGCCGGTAGATGGTGGCCCGCGAGCAGTGCACTGCGGCCTGCAACGCGGCCATGTCGAAGCCGTCCAGACCGTCGCGCACGATGAGGTCCGTCGCCGCCGAAAAGATGCGGTCGGCCGCTTCGGCACGCCGATCCCCGACGAGCCAGTCGTCTCGCACCGCTCTCCCTCCGTGAGATCCTTGCAGTTCAGTTTCGCAGCATGAGACATCACATGGTCGAAATCTCAGCATTTCGGCAGGTCGGTGGTGCCCGCTGAGACTTCCTGGCCCATATCCCCTCACCTGGAATTTCAACTTTCGCACGAGCATTGACGTGCCTGTCGGCCACCGCATTTCCTGGATCGGTGACCGTAGGACACACCGATCTGGGCCTGGCCCTGTTCCACGACGAGTTCCTTCAGGATCCGCATCCGCTCTACGCCCGGATGCACGCCGAGGCTCCGGTGCACCGGGTGGGCGATTCGGACTTCTACGCGGTCTGCGGATGGGACGCCATCACCGAGGCCGTCGCACGCCCAGGCGACTTCTCGTCGAATCTGACTGGCGCGATGCGGTATCAGGCCGACGGCACTGTGAGCCTTCTGCCCCTGGACACCCTGGGCAGTCCCACGCAGGCGCTCGCCACAGCCGACGATCCCGCGCACGCCGCCCACCGGAAATTGCTGGTGCCTTATCTGGCCGCAAAACGCGTCCGCGCCCTGGAGACCTTCGCCGAGAACACCATGCACGCGTTGTGGCAACAGATGCCTGCCGGCGCACCTGTGGAATGGATGGCTGTGGTAGCCGATCGCCTGCCGATGACGGTCGTCTGCAAGCTGATCGGTGTTCCCGCCGAGGACGTCGATCGGATCGCGGCATGGGCCTATGCCAGTACCCAGATCCTTGAAGGGCGTGTGGACGAGCACACGCTGACCGCCGCAGGCACCGCAGCTCTGGAGTTGGCCGGCTACATCTCTGACAAGCTGGGCCGGGCATCGCTCGATCCCGGCGATAACCTACTGGGCTGTATCGCCACCGCCTGCGCGGCAGGAGAATTGAACAACTTGACGGCGCAGGTGATGCTCGTGACGCTGTTCAGTGCGGGTGGCGAGTCGACCGCCGCGCTCATCGGATCGGCCACGCAGATCATCGCAACCCGTCCCGACGTCCAACGGCGCCTGCGCGCGGACCCGGGCTTGATTCCCGCCTTTCTGGAAGAGGTGTTGCGCTTTGAGCCGCCGTTCCGCGGGCACTACCGCCATGTAGTCAGGGATTGCGCGCTCGCCGGCAAAGAGCTCACCGCGGGCTCTCGCCTACTTCTGTTGTGGGGTGCCGCCAATCGGGACCCGGCGCGTTTTGACGCGCCGAATGAGTTTCAGATCGAACGCCCGAACAGCAAGGCACACATCGCGTTTGGCAAAGGCGCCCACTTCTGCATCGGCGCCGCCCTGGCGCGGTTCGAGGCCAGGATCGTCATCGACCACCTGCTGCGGCACACGTCGTGGGTCGATGCGACTGGACCGGGGTGGTGGTTGCCGAGCCTGCTCGTCCGCCGACTCGACGAGCTACCGTTGACGATGACGTAACTTTCCCCTTCCGCCAGCAACCTCGGCCGGGACGGCTCGGCACACCCAGCAGGAGACCGCCAGCAAACCACTACCCCCTTCCCACGGGCTGTTGACGGTGTTACGTTGCCTGCACAACGTTTACTCAAATGGGGGGTCATCATGAGTTTTGTTGTTCGGACCAGTGCGGCCATGGCAGTCGCAGCGGTCACAGGGGCCGCAGTTATGGCTACGCCCATGGAGCGGCCTGTGCCGCCCACCGGCGACCCGGGATCGTCGAAGCTGGTTAATCTGGCCGCTTCGTCGCGCCCGCTCTACCCGTGGCCGCTGGCGCCGGCGCGCGACACAGAGCCGCGGCGGACCACGGCAGCGCCGACGGCGACGCTCGAGGAAGACCCGGCCACCGCGGATCAGATCGACGAGGACTTCATCGCGTTCCGCCAGGCGCTGCGCACCGACTTCACGCCGTTCGCCAACGACCTCGGCTATCTCGGAAAGCAGCTCTACATCGGTTTCAACTTCGGCGAAAGCCTCGTGGCGAGCCTCGTCTTCAACGGGACGGACATGCTCCGCGGCGAGGGTGTGCTGAAGAATCTCGGCGAAATTGCTTGGGATGTCGTGCTTTCCGCCGTCTACATCGCCGTCGACGAGCTCTACCTGCATGTCCCAGGACTGCCGCCGATCGTCGTCCTGCCCGACCGCGCACCCGCGGACGCTCCGATCGGGTGGCGACGGCCGCTGTCGCCCCAGCCGGGCCGGGACCTCGTCGTCCCGGTTCCCTATGTGCCGTCGGAAGCGTCGCAGACCGCCACCGTCGACGAAGGCGACAATGCAGCCACCGTCGACGAAGGCGACCAGGTCGAAACGGGCGACATCGCGGAAAGCGATGCCGCGGAGGCGCCGCCCGCCGAGCAGCAGGGCGATGTCGACGACGGCACCGACGAAGACCTGGATGCCCAAGAGGATGTCGAGGAACTGGAGGGACCGGCCGCGGAGGAACCCGCCTCTACCGATGATGCGGACGCCGATGATGAGGGCGCCGATGAGCCCGAGGCCGGCGAACCGGCGGCGACAACCGCACCGGATTCCGAGTCCGGCGCGGAGGGATCTACCGACACGTCCGGAGAGTGAGCCCGCCGGTCAGAGCTTGAACCGCCCGGCGAAGCCGCGCAGCGGCAGATCGGCACTGGTCATCAGGCCCGGCCGTGCCGCGACAACCGATTTGATCGCGTGCAGGGCCGGCATCCCGGTCACCGTCATCCCGATCGACGCGAAGTTCGCGGGGTCGGACAGGTCGACGCCGGGCTTGGGGAAGATCATGTGCTTGTTGTAGATGTTCGGGTCGCCCTTGATCTGGGTGATGTAGCAGCCCTTGATATCCCAGCTCGGGTCGGTGTGCGGGGTCATTTGCCACTCCAGGTGCGTCTCGACTCGGGGCACACCGTCGACCATGCCCTGGTACTTGATGTAGTTGCCGCCCAGCGAGCCCTTGGGCAGCTGGTACCAGCCGAGGTCGACGTCCTTGGTGCACGCGCCGAGCTCGTAGCTGAACTTCACCTCGTCCAGGGTCAGGTCGAAGCAGTCGGCCATCATGTAGACGCTGTCGGCGAAGACGCGGGTGTACTTTTCCAGCTTGCCGGGGATCTCCGGGTCGTCGACGGGCTGGCCGTAGCCGACCTCGATCCAGGTGTCTCTGGAGTGGTGGCATGACACGTCGACGGACTCGATGGTGGTGACGTTCTCGATCTCGGCGACGTCGGCCGAGCAGACCACGCCGAGGATCTGGTTCAGGCCCGGGTTCATCCCGGTGCCGTAGAACGTGGATCCGCCCTTCTCGCAGGCTTCTTGGAGTAGCTGGGTGACCGGCTTGCCGGAAGGGTGCGGATGGTTACGGTCGCGGTGCCAGCCGGTGATCCAGTCGGCCGTGGTGACGATGTTGATGCCGGCCTCGAGCACCTTGACGTAAAGGTCCTCATCCGGAAAGACACCGTGGAACGTCAGTACATCTGGCTTCGCCGCGATGATCGCTTCGACGGAGCCGGTGGCGATCACACCGTTGGGCGCCAGCCCCGCGAGTTCACCGGCGTCGCGGCCCACCTTGTCCGGCGAATAGCAGTGCACGCCAATCAGTTCGAGATCCGGCTGGTCGGCGATCCGCTTGATCATCTCGGAGCCGACGTTGCCGGTGGCCACCTGGAAAACCTTGATCGTCATGGGAACCTTTCGGGAGTCAGTGAGCAGAACGCGCGGCGAGCTCGGCGGCACTGCCGCCTTTGCCGTCCGGATAGAACTTCTTGGCCCACTCGCGGATCGCGGTGAACCCTGCCAGCTCGGAACTCGCCAGCGCCGGCGGATCCGAGTAACGCTGATGCGCCCAGATGTGGATGTCCTGGCGGAATTGGCGGATCACCTCGGCGCCGAACTCCTCGGCCTTGACCCGGGCGCGCTCGGGATCGCGCACCTGCCCCCTCGGCTTGCCGATGTACACCATGAACCGTACGTCGGAGGTGGATTCGTCGACGGGCGTGATCGCCGAGATCGTGCGGTTGTCGATCATCCCCCAGCTCTTGGTCACCGCGATGCCCAGGCCGCCGTTGATGGCCTCGACGCCGCTGTTGACCTCCTCGATGCGCTGGCCGTCGTCACCCTCGAACGTGATCGTGAAGTCGACATAGGAGATCGGCTCGTCGAAGTCGTGGCGGGTGAAGATCGGGTTGATGGGCGTGCCGTGCACATACTTGAAATGGGCGAAGTCGACCCCGTTTTCGAGCACGTACTGCGGGTGCATCTCCAGGCCCTGCTCGAACAGACGCTGCTGCGGGTAGTAATCGTCGGCGCTCGAGCCGTCCCCGAAGCTGGCGAAGATGTCGGGGGCGTCGAAGAAGGGTTCGCGGTTCTCGATGTCGTGCCAGATGTAGATCGACGCGTTGCGTTCGACCACCGGGTAGGTCTTGATGCGCCGCCCACGGTTCGGCCGGTCCTCGTAGGGGATACAGACGTTGCGGCCCTGCTGGTTCCACTGCCACCCGTGGAACGGGCACTGCAGCACCTCGCCGTGCACGGTGCCGCCGAAGCCCAGATGCGCCCCGAGGTGTTCGCAGTAGGCGTTCATCACGGTGAGCTGTCCCGACTCGGCGCGCCACGCGACCATCTCCTGGTCGAAGTACTTCATGGTGTGGACGTCGCCGACCCCGATCTCGTTGGACCAGGCGACCTGGAACCATCCGGTCGGTTTCATCGACAGGGGCGGTTTGGCCATGCGCTGAAGAATAGAACAGCCGATGAAAGAAACATAGTAGGTTCTACGAAACTTTCGGTAGGCTCGCCCCATGACCCAGGCAGCTGCATCCGCGCGGCGCCCCAACCGACGCGGTCAGGCCACCCGCGCGAACATGCTCGAAGCCGCGTTGAAGTCGCTGGCCTCGGGCGACCCCGGGTCGGTTTCGGCCAACCGCATCGCCAAGGACATCGGTGCGACCTGGGGCGCCGTGCAGTACCAGTTCGGTGACGCCGACGGCTTCTGGGCCGCGGTCCTGCACCGCACCGCCGAACGCCGGGCCGACGTGTTCGCCTCGGTCGACCCCGACGCCTCGCTGCGCGACCGCGTCGCGAGCATCATCGACACACTGTATGACGGCCTGGCAGAACCTGATTCACGCGCCATCGAGAACCTGCGGGCCGCTCTCCCCCGCGACCCCGCCGAGCTGGAGCGGCTGTACCCGCAGACCGCGGCCGAGCTGTTCTCCTGGGGGCAGTCCTGGCTGCAGATCTGCCACAACGCCTTCGCCGGTCTCGGTGTCGACCCCGACCGCGTCCGGGAGATCGCCACGCTGATTCCGGGCGCGATGCGCGGGCTGGTCTCCGAACGCCAGCTCGGCTCCTACGCCGACCTCGACGTCGCCCGTCGCGGCCTGACCAACGCGCTCGTGGCGTACCTGCAGGCCGCGGACTGACTCAGCCCCACACCGACATCAGCGTCACGTAGCAGGTGGTGCCGGCCAGGATGCTCAGCAGGGCCTGCCCGCGCCACAGGTGCAGTCCCGCGGTCACCGCGACGGCGGCCGTCAACCACAGCAACTCGACGGCCGTGTCACCGGCCACCGTCCGCACGGTGTAGATCGCCAGAATCAGCATCACCCCGACCGGCATGTGCACGCTGAGGTACTTGACGACGCGGCTGTGTCGCATCGGCGCCAGCGCCGCGAACGGCAGGGCGCGCAGCGCCCAGGTGACCGCCGCACTGACCAGCACCAGCACCGCGATGTAGGCGTTGTCAGGCACGGTCGCCCCTGCGCTGCAACGACATCCGAACCAGCAGAACACCCGCGAACGCGGCGAACGCGCACACCAGCATCTGCCCCGGGACCACCAGCCACGCGACGACGGCGCACACGGCCGCCGTGGCCGCGGTGATCCGGTCGGGCCGCTGCCGATACGCGTCGATGCCGAGCACGATGAACAACGCGGTGAGCGCGAAGTCAAGACCGGTGAGGCGCTCGATCGGCAGCGCCTCGCCGACCAGGCCGCCGATCGTGGCACCGGTGACCCACAGTAGGTGAAAACACAGTTGCATCAACAGGATCGGACGGGTGCCCCACGACCTCGCCTCCGGGCTGACGCCGACCGCGTAGGCCTCGTCGGACAGTGTGTAGGTGCTGTACAGCTTGGCCGGCACGCCGCGGACCCGGTGCAGCGGGAATGACAGCGCATAGAACACGTGCCGGGAGTTGACCACGACGGTCGTCAGCGCCACCACCGCGATGGGCGCCGCCGTCGCGGCCAGGTGCACCATCAGGAATTCGAGAGAACCCGCATAGATGACGGCCGCGAACACCGGCGCCCACCACCACGCGAGCCCGGCGTGCACCACCAGGAATCCCAGCGCCATACCGAGAGGGATGAACGCCAGGCCGATGGGCGCAGCAAGGCTCAGCACACGGCGCAGCGAGTCGCCGGACTCGGGACGGGGCGGCACTGAAATACCTCCTTGACGGGGACCCAGCGGCTAGCTTTCCACGAGTGGACATCTTCACTGACTGGCAGCGCGACGGCACCCACTTCACCTGGGCCTCCACCACAGCGGCGAACGCCGGAACCGAGGTCGAGGTGTTCAGCCGCCGCTGCGGAACTCCGGGGGCGCCGGCGCTGGTCTGCGTCCACGGCTTCCCGACCTCCGGGATCGACTACTCCGCGTTGGCACGCGAGTTGGCAGCCGAGTTCGACATCTATGTGCTGGACTTTCCCGGCTACGGATTGTCCGGCAAGCCGCCGTCGCCCTACGTGTACTCGTTGTACGACGATGCCCGGCTGTTGGTGCACGCGATCACCGAGCGGTGGCGGCTGACCGACTACCGGATGATCACCCACGATCGCGGCAGCAGTGTCGGCATGATCGCGCTGAGCATGCTGGCCGAATCCGGCTCAACGCCAGTCGACGTGTTCATCACCAATGGCAACGTCTACCTGCCGCTGGCCAACCTGACAGCGTTCCAGGTGGCGCTGCTCGACGAGGCCACCGGCCGCGCCACCGCCGCAGCGACGACACCGGCGATGTTGGCGGCGGGGCTGGGTGCGTCGACGTTCATGCCTCGCCGCTCACTGCAGGACGACGAGATCGCAGCGCTGGCACAATGTTTCGCGCACAACGACGGAATCAGCGTGCTGCCCGACACCGTCAGGTATCTGCACGAGCGCGCCACCGACGAAACCGGCTGGCTGGAGCGGTTGTCCACCATCGACGTGGACACCACGCTGATCTGGGGCCTGCACGACACCGTGGCCCCGCTGCGGGTGGCAAATCACGTCTGGGAGCACTATCTGAAGTCCAGCCCCGGCAGGAACCGCTACTGGGTGGTTCCCGGCGCCGACCACTACGTGCAGTGTGACGCGCCGGGGCAGCTGGCGGGGATCATCCGGCTCACCGCGGAGGGAGTCCCGCCCGGCCTGCCCACGCTCGGCGACCGCCCCGACGGCGCGGTGCTCGTCGACCGCTCAGACGGCGATGACGGATGACGGTGCCGCACCGTAGATCTCGACGGTGTCGAACGCCCGCGCGATTGCGGCGAGCTGGGCCGCCGTCAGCCCCTGCTCGCCGGCGCTGCTGAGCACAGCGGCCCGGCCGTCGACGAACTTGGCACTGGTGCCGAGCCGCCCCAGCGAGTGGTAGAACACCTTGGCCCACGTCTGGTCCGAGACGCCGGCGGTGGCGGCGTCGGTCATCATCAGGTACGCCGCATGGCTGAACACGGTGCTGTTGACGTGCTCACCGCGGTCGTCGCCCTCGCCGGAGTACATGTCGCTCACCCGTTCCCGGTACGGCCCGTAGGCCGTTCTGATGGACCCCGGGTCGGCGAGGTTGCGGACCACACCGTGGTCGGAGTCCTCGCCGATCAGCCATCGCCCATCGCCGGTCTTTCCCTCGACCAGCGCGCCGAGAATGTCGCCGTAGGCCTCGTTGAGGGCTCCGGACTCGCCGTAGTCGAGCACCGAACCGCCGTCACCCACGACGTAGGACACCACCGCGTGGACGAACTCATGCGCGACGACGTCGACGCTCGCCTGAAGGTAGCCGGCGTCGCCGAAGGCGAAGAGTTGCCTGTTGGGATCCCAGAATGCGTTCAAGTAGCCGCCGGTCGAGATGCGCGGGTTGTACCGGATGCTGACCGAGACCAGGGCGCCGTCGTCGTCGAAGGATGTCCGCCCCAGCACGTCCTGGAAGTAGTCGTAGACCACGGCCATGTTGGCGTGCGCCGACACCGCGGCCGCATCCCAACCGAAGAAGCCGCGCTTGACGACGGTGCCGGGCAAGGTCGGACTGCCCAGCCCGAAAAGCGAGTAGGACGTCTTGTAGGTCTTGATGTTCCTGGGCGCGTCGATCAGTTGGTAGGTCCTGAACCACAACACCGTTCGGGTGTCGATGGTCATGACTCGCGACTCGCCGAGCCAGTCCTTGGCGATGCTGATGGACGTCGCGGCCTGCGCGTTGGAGGTGCCCAGGATGACGTCGCCCGCCGACGCGCCGTCGGCGTCGATGAGGTACGTCGCCCCTGACGGCGACATCTCGCCGGTGTCGGGGACCACGACGGTCACCCGCCACGCAAGGTCGGACGTCGCGTCGTCGTGCGTGTACACCACCAGTTCCCTGGTGAATGTGCTTGTGGAGAGGAAGCTTTCGAGCATACGAGAGTCGACGTCGGGGCCGAGATAGGCGGTACCGGCGATCAGCCGCACCTCGGCGTCCTCGTCGACCGCGGCACCCGGGGTTATGTCGAACCCCTCGCCCAGCCCGCGGTAGTAGTTGAACACGCTGGTGACCTCGCCGGCAGCGTTCGTCACCAGGATCACCTCGCTGCCGAGAACCGGTACCCCACCGATCTTTTCGGTGTAGCGGTAGAAGTGCTCGGCGTCCGCCCCCTCGCCCACGCTGGAGGCGGTGATCGCCGACGGATCGGCGAATCCCGCGGCGGCGCCCAAGGCGAACGCCAGCGAGTTCAGCACCGCGGCGGCATCGTCAGGGTTGACGACCAGTTGGTCGGTGAATCGACCGTCGATGACGCCGACCGCGCCGTTGCGGCCGGGCGTGACCTCAACACCATCCCGCGACGTCAGTTCACCCATCGCCAGACCCGACGGAACACTTTTCCGGACAGGCGAACTCGCGGCGATGACCACCGTCACCTCGGTGGGACGGGTGATTCCCAGCAGGCCGAGTAGCCCGTGCACGTGGAACGGGTTGCCCGAGGTGTCGTCGATCCGGACGGTGAACTTGTCGGCGCGCCCGGCGGCCGCGGCGCCCGGCGTGTAGGTGAAGCCGCCCGAAGCGTCGATGGCGACCCGGCCGTAGGCCGGCCCGCCGGTGAGGGTGTACGTGAGCGCGGCGTCGTCGTAGTCGACGGCGTTGAGGTTGCCGGTCACGACGCCGTCGAGTCCGGGGCCCGATGTCGTGGCATCCGCGGTGGGCCGCTGGTTGTTCCAGGTGTACTGGGTCTGCCGCACCGCCAGCCACAGTGACTGCACCAGCGCCGAGACCGGCGTCGGCGGGGTGGGCCCATCATCACCCTGTGGCCGCAGGCCGACCCAGGTAAGAACGTCGGTGACCATGCTCTGCACAGTGACGGGTCGCGCGCTGACCAGGGTGCGCAGCGCAGCCGCGGGCGCGGTGGCCACGTCGGGTAGCGCCGGGTCTGGGACGGCCGCCACGACGGGATCGGCCGGCTCCGGGGTGTCGGCGACCGAGGTGGCGAGGGCGGGTTCCGCGGGTTCGCCGTCATCGGCGGCCGCGTCGGCGGCGACGGCGTCGGCGGCGTCGGAGGGCGCCTCCTCGGTGCGCGTGCGCGACTGACGGGTCGGATCCTCGTCGGTTGACGCAGCCACTTCGATGTCGTCGGCTTCTTCGGCTTCGTCTGCCACGTCCGCGAGGTCCGGCTCTGCGTCGGGCTCGGGATCCGGCTCTGCGTCAGCCTTGGGCTCGGGATCGGCGTCCGCGGCGGTCGACGCCTGAGACGCCGTCGAGGGCCCGGCGTCGGCCGTCTCACCGGACTGCGAGCTACTCGATGGTTCCGATGTCTCCGACGGGCTCGCTACCGCGACACCCTGCCCGACGACCATGCCCACCCCGATGCCGGCGAGCACCACCCCGGAGTAGAGACCACGCCAGGAACCGTTCGGCGTGCGCGATCTCGGGCACCGGTCCACCTTGACCCCCAGCATTGACGTAGCCAGCAACCTACCACCTTCCAGCAAACTGCCGAAGCAATCCGGCCCTGACGAGGACCGCAACCGCCGGCACTGGTTGCGTCATCAAGTTCCGGGATGCGGGAGCGCAGCAACGTCGACCGGTTCGATACGCACCGCCACGCCGTTGAGCACCGACATTCCGGCGAGACGTTCCAGGTCGGCGGCGTCGTTGGACATCAGTTCGTTGACGTTGGCCCCGCCCGACCGATTGGCCAGCTGCCAGCCGCCCTTGTGACCCCAGCCGTGCGGAATCGCCACGGTTCCAGGTGCCACCTCGTCGGTGATGCGGACTTCGGTCTCGATGGCTCCGTACTCCGAGGTGACGCGGACGGTCGCGCCCTCGGCGAGACCGGCCGCAGCGGCGTCGGAGGGATGGATCCGGGCGCGGTGGCGCCGGTCGCCCTTCATCAGCGTCGGGCTGTTGTGCATCCACGAGTTCTGCGAACGGACCTCCCGCATCCCGATCGCCATCAGCGGGAGATCGGGGTTGTCGGGGTGACGTTCCCCGAGCCGCTCCACCTCGGCGAGGATCTCGGCGGGCGCCAGACTCACCTTGCCGTCCGGCAGTTTGACCGCTTCGTCGCGGATGCCGGTCGGGGCGTGTTCGGACAGTACGATGCCGTGCGGATTGGCGCGCAGCTTGCGGGGGTTGATGCCGTTGCGGCGCAACCCGAACCGGTCACCGTAGGGACCGATCCGCATCAGCACCTCGACGAGGCGGCGCGGCGTCATGCGACCGAATCCCCGCCGGTCCAGCCAGCTCAGCACCCCGTTGAAGCGTTCCAGCGGCCCGGTGGCGAACAACGACAGGCCCATCCGGCGCGCCAGTTCGTCGAACACCTCCCATTCGTTGCGCGCCTGTCCGTACGGCGCCAGCACCGCCTCGGTCGCCTGGACGAACACCGTCGGCGAACAGTTCGCGAAGCTGTAGGGCACGTCGTAGCGTTCGAGGAAGGTGGTGGCCGGCAGGATGAAGTCGGCATGGCTGTTGGTCTCGTTGACGTAGAGATCCAGTGACACCAACAGATCGAGCTCGCCGAGCGCCTTCTCGAGCATGGGCCCGTTCGGCACGGTCAGCACGGGGTTGCCTGCGGTCACGAACAGGGCCCGCAGTTGTCCCTCGCCGGGCGTGAGGATCTCCTCGGCGATCAGCGCGGCCGGGTAGGTGCTGATCACCTCCGGCAGACCGCCGACGCGCGAGCGCGCCGTGTCGTAGGTCATCTTGCCGGTCTTCTCCCCCACGTCCTCGAGGGGAACGACCGCACGGGCGAACAACATCCCGCCGGCGCGGTCCAGGTTTCCGGTGACGATGCTCAGCGCGTCAAGCAGGTGGCACACCAGCGTGCCGTGCCTGCCGAGGCACGCACCGGTGCGGCCGTACGCCACGGCGGCCGGGGCGGAGGCGAAATCCCTTGCCAGAGTGCGCAGGATGTCCGGGGCCACACCGGTGCGCACCTGGGTCTGCTCGGGCGGGAAGGCCCGCGTGAGGTCCCGCAGAGCTCGCCAACCGGTGGTCTGGCGGTCCAGAGCAGCGGTGTCGGCGAGGTCCTCCTCGAAGATCACGTGCAGCATCGACAGCAGCAGCCAGGCATCCGAATCCGGCCGCACCGGCACGTGCTCGTAGGCGCGGGCGGTCTCGGTGCGTCGCGGGTCGACCACGACGACGCGGCCGCCGCGCCGGGTGATGGCCGACAGGTCGTCCTTGACCCGTGGGGTACGCACACCGCTGCCGTGCGACACCAGCGGATTGGCGCCGAGCATGAACAGGAAGTCGGTACGCGGCAGGTCGGGGAACGGGACCTGGCTGGCCGCACCGTACAGCAGCTTGCTCGCGACGAAACGGGAGTTGATGTCCTGGGATCCCGACGAGTACTGGTGGTGCCCGCCGAGACGGGTCAGGAAAAGCCCGGACCAGATGCCGGTCGCGTATCCGAACGCGATCGGGTTACCGAAGTACTGGCCGACCGCGCCGCCGCCGTGCGTTGCGACGATCCGGGTGAGCCGGCCGGCGATGTCACCGAGCGCCTCGTCCCAGCTGACTTCGTCGAAGGTGCCGTCCGGACGGCGGCGCAGCGGTGAGAGCACCCGGTCGGGATCGTTCTGGATGTCGGTGAACGCGATGCCCTTCGGGCACGCCCGCCCGCGCGACAGCGGATTGTCGGGATCCGGCCGCAACGAGTGCAGCCGACCGTCCTCCACGGTGGCGATCAGCCCGCACAGCGCTTCACAGATCCGGCAGTAGGTGACGCGTTGCTCGACCGCCATCGGCCCACATTAGGCAGCCGACAAAATGCGGTCAAGGATCTGCCCAGGTCACCCGGCATGACGGCGCCACCCATTCGCCGGAAGCACCGGCGAAACATCCCTAAGCTGGTTCGGTGACCCTCGTTCTCGGCCCGGTGCTGCGGCACGTCGGCGACACGACCGCCCTGGTGTGGGTGCAGACCGACGCCGCGGCCGAGGTGGAGGTGCTCGGGTGCGCGGCGCGGACGTTCGAGGTCCAGGGCTTCCACTACGCACTGGTGCCCGTGCAGGGCCTGGCGCCCGATTCCGCGATCGAATACCAGGTACACGTCGACGGAGTGAAGGTCTGGCCGGAGCCCGGTTCGGACTTCCCGCCCAGCGTGATCCGGACCCGGGGACCGAACTCGGCAGACCGGTTGCGGGTGGTCTTCGGATCCTGCCGCTACCCCAAGACGGGCGACCCCAAGCTCGACGACAAGCTCGGCCTCGACGCGCTGGACTGCTACGCGGCCCGGCTCACCGCGCTGCCGGTCGACGAGCGGCCGGACGCACTTCTGCTCCTCGGCGATCAGGTATACGCCGACGAACTCACCCCCGACGCGCGCCGCCACCTGGCAGGCCATCGCAAGCCCGGCCGCCGTCCACCGGATGAGGTCGTCACCTTCGGCGAATACGAGGGCCTCTACCGGCACACCTGGGGAGACCCGGAGATCCGCTGGATCCTGTCCACCCTGCCGACGGCGATGATCTTCGACGACCACGACATCCGCGACGACTGGAACACCTCGGGGGCGTGGCGTCGCGAGGTCAACCAGAAGCCGTGGTGGCGTGACCGCATCCGCGCCGGCCTCGGGTCCTACTGGGTGTACCAGCATCTGGGGAACCTGAGTCCCGGCGAACTCGCGGCCGACGCCGACTACCAGAAGTTCACAGCCAACGACGGTGACTGCTGGCCGCTGCTGGTCGAGCTGGCGGACCGGGCCGACAGCGAAGTCGACGGCGACAAGGGGCTACGCTTCAGTTTCCGTTGGGACCTGGGCCGCAGCCGACTGATCATGGTGGACTCGCGCAACGCCCGCATCCTCGACAGTGGCGACCGGAAGATGCTGGGCGACAGGGAGTTCCGGTGGCTGGAGGAACAGGTCGACGACCGTCTGGACACCCTCGAGCACCTGCTCATCGGAACATCGCTGCCCTGGCTTCTCCCGCCGGCGCTCGGTGACCTGCAGACCATCAACGAGTTCGCGGCCAACCGCAGCGGTGTGCGCGGTGCGTTGGCCGAAAAGATCAGGCAGACAGCCGACCTCGAGCATTGGCCGGCGTTCCTGACCTCGTTCCTGCGGCTCTCCGCGCTGATCCGGGCAGCGGCGTCCCGACCGTCGCACGGTCCCGCAACCGTGTCCGTGCTGTCCGGCGACGTCCACCACAGCTACGCGGCGCGGGCCGACTTCCCCGGCGCCACCACCGCACGGGTCCATCAACTCGTGTGCTCACCGGTGCACAACTACGTTCCGGCGCCGGTGAAGCCGGCGTTCAGGCTCGCCTGGTCGCAGCGGGCGGCCCGCCTGACCCGCCGATGGGCGCGGCACGCGGGATCCCCTGCCCTGCCGATGTCGTGGCGCAACCTCAGCGGCCCACTGTTCGGCAACACCATCGCCACCTTCGAGAGCCGAAAACGCAGTGCCCATGTGGTTTTCGAGCAACCCGGCGATGACGGCGAGCTGGCCACCGTCGCCGAGGTCGCACTCACCGACTGACGGTCAGTGCACCCCTTCCATCTGCCGGCTGATCCACGGCGCGATGGCGAACACGATCACCCCGGCGGCGACCGCCACGCCACCGAGGATGCCGAAGTAGGCGACCTCCCGGGACGGGTCGTAATACCGGGCGAGCACCCCCGACATGGAGGTTCCGAGACCGACCGAGAAGAAGTACAGCGCCATCATCTGCGCCCGGAACGCCTCCGGGGCCAGCTTGGTGGTGACCGAGAGCCCGATCGGGGAGAGCAGCAGTTCCGACACCGCGAACACGCCCAGCACCGCCATGACCAGTAGGGCGGGCACCGCAGTGATGCCGGCCAGCGGCACGAAGCACAGGAACGCCAGACCCATTCCGATGACGCCGTAGGCGAACTTGCGCGGCGTGGTCGGCGCCCGTGTGCCCAGCCGTGTCCACATCAGCGCGAACAGCGGCGACAGCACGATGATCCAGATCGGTTCGATCGAACCGATCCAGTTCGACGGCGCGCGGTCCACCCGAAGATCGACCAGTTCATCCGTTCGTCGGAGTACACCGCCAGCACGGTGAAGATCTGTTGGAACAGGGACCAGAAGACGGCGTTGGCGACGAACAGCGGGATGAAGGCGCGCAACCGAACCCGCTCGGGACCGCTGACCTTGTCGCTGCCCAGCATGATCAGGAAGTAGCCGATCGACGCGACGATGATGACGCCGGTGGTGACCTGCGACAGGTTGGCCAGGGTCACCAGTTTCAGCGCCACCGCCGCCGCGATCACGACGATCACGGCGACGAACACGCCGGCGGTCTTACCGATCGCGCTGCGCGGCAACGGGTTCGGCACCTGCCGACCGTGATCGCCCAGGTTGCGGCGGAACACGACGTACTGGATCAGTCCCAGCGCCATGCCGATCGCGGCGGCGCCGAACCCGTAGTGGAAGCCGATGCGGGTCTGAAGCAGGCCGGTGATCAACGGCCCGATGAACGCCCCGAGGTTGATCCCGAGATAGAACAGGGTGAACCCGCCGTCGGCGCGCGCATCGCCCTTGTCGTAGAGCGTGCCGAGCAGCGATGACGCGTTGGCCTTCAACGCACCCGAACCCAGCGCCACCAGCACCAGGCCCACCCCCACACCGGTCAGTCCCGGCAGGATCGCCAGCGCGATGTGGCCGAGCATCACCACGACGCCGCCGTAGAACACCGTGCGCTCCATGCCGAGCAGGCGGTCGGCGATCCAGCCGCCGAGCACGGTCGACAGGTACACCAGGCCGCCGTACGCGCCGACGATGCCGGTCGCGGTGCTCTGCGGCAGCCCGAGTCCCCCGTCGGTCACCGAGTAGTAGAGGTAGTAGCCGAGGATGGTGAGCATGCCGTAGAAGGAGAAGCGCTCCCAGAGTTCGACGCCGAAAAGATTGGTCAGCCCGACCGGATGGCCGAAAATGGTGCGCCGGTCGCCCTGCTCGCGGATCGTCATGCAACCACCGTGCACCTTGGGCGCTTCCCGTCACAACATTGCGGCCGGAATGTCGTCCCTACACTCGGCGGCATGCCCGTTCCCGACAAGCCACGTCCCGGCCAGGAGTCCGTGTGGGATTACCCGCGTCCCCCGCGACTGGAGGAGTTCGCCGGTGCGATCACCGTCGAGTTGGGCGGTCAGACGATCGCCGTCACCGACCGGGCCTGGCGCGTCCTCGAGACCAGCCACCCCCCGACGTATTACCTTCCGCGGTCGTGTTTCGCCGACGGCGTCCTGCGGGAGGCGACCGGGGCGTCGTGGTGTGAGTGGAAGGGACAGGCGAGGTACTTCGATTTGGTGACGCCGTCCGCCGTGGCGCCGCGCGCCGCGTGGACATACCCGAACCCGACCCCTGCCTTCACCGCGATCGCCGGTGCGATCGCCGTCATGCCCGCGCTGGTGGACCGGTGCACAGTTGACGGCGAGCAGGTGGTGCCGCAACCGGGCGGCTTCTACGGCGGGTGGATCACCAGTTGGATCGCCGGGCCGTTCAAGGGGGTGCCGGGCTCGAGCGGTTGGTGACCGTACACTCGGGACACACCCTGTCAACGCGGCCGTAAACGCTGTGAACACGCTGGCAAGCGCGTATTTTGATCGTGGGGGTAGTCGATCGAGGTGGGGATCCGAATGAACGTTTCAGCACGCGCCGCGTTGGCCGCCGGTGTCACAGCGCTGACCGGCGGCGCGCTGATGTTCACCCCGTCCGTACTTCCGGCGACGATGAGCACCGTCGAAGTTGTCCGCCCCGTGGCCTTCGCCGCCGACGGCACGCCGATCAAGCCCGTCTCCGACGACGACGTGCGGGCCGCGCTCGAGTTGATCGGGAATCTCGGTTCCGTCGCCGGCCCCCGGAAGGTGACCGTCAGGCTCGGCGGCCACGACCACCCGGAGGCCGCGCGGGCGATCCTGCCCACCGCGCACGTCGTCGATTCCGGCGGCGCCGACCCGGCGTCCGTCGACGCTCCCGCCGCTGCCGCGGACGGCCAGGCGTTGGACGAGCCGGTCGTTCAGAACGCCGCGTCGGACCTCATCGACACCGTGTATTCGATCAGCCGGTACTGGGCCAATTACGTCTCGCTCGACCTCGGCCCCTGGTTGATCAACTGGATTCCGTTCGGGTATCTGATCTCCGACCAGATCTACATCTGGTACCCGGATTTCGTGCTGCCGGTGGTCGACAGCTTCGTCTACGACTTCCTCGATCCGGTGGTCAACGACCCGCTGAACCTCAACGTCTGGCTCGACGGCATCGGCGACATCATCAACACCGCGCTCACCGGTGTCTACAACGGAGTCGTCGGCGAGATCCAGTACGCGCTGTCCTTCGACTGGTTCCCGATTCCGTTGCCGCCGCTGCCGCCCTTCCCGCCGTTGCCGATATTCGACGCCGCGGGCGCGACATCGACTGAGGTGACGCTGGCCTCGTCCGAAACCGATGAGGCCGCCGTCGAGACCACCGACACCGACGGCACGGACGCGGCGACCGGCAACCCGGTGGATGACGCGACCGGGGAGGCCGTCGAGACGCCCGCTGCAGAGGACATCGCCGGCGAGGACGCCGCACCGGCTCCCGCCGACACCGCGGCCGAAGTCGAGCCCGAGACTCCCGTCGAGGAATCGGTCGAGGACGCCGCCGAACAGGATGCCGCCGAAGAGGATGCCGCGGCGGCGGAGGAGACGGGTGACGAGACACCGGCCGAGGACACCGACGCCGACGAGTCCGGGGCCGACGAGCCCGCCAGCGACGGGAAGGACAGCGCCGCCGCGAGCGCGTCCGGCGACTGACCAGCGGCTACTCGCCCGCGGCCACCTGCACGCGGCCGCCGGGATAGGGCAGGTCGATTCCGTGTTCGTCGTACGCGCGCAGGATCGCCCGGCGCAATTTACGCTGCACAGCCCACTGGGCGTTCGGGCGTACTTTCACCGTCATCCGTAGCTTGATCAGGTCCGGTGACAGCTCCTGCACCCCGAGCATCTCCGGTTCACCGATCACCTTGCCCGCAAGGGCGGGGTCGGCGACGGCAACTTGCGCAGCCTCGTGGGCCACCTGCTCGGCGCGGTCCACGTCGGCCGTCAGCGCGACCGGCACCTCGATGCGGGCCACGGCGTACTCCTGGCTCATGTTGCCGACGCGGGCGATCTCGCCGTTGCGGACGTACCAGAGCGTGCCGTCGATGTCGCGGACCGTGGTGATCCGCAATCCGACGCTCTCCACTTCACCGACCGCTTCGCCGAGGTCGACGGTGTCGCCGACGCCGTACTGGTCCTCCAGCAGCATGAACACGCCGGTCACGAAATCGCGCACCAGGTTCTGGGCGCCGAAGCCGATGGCGAGCCCGACCACGCCTGCCGAGGCGATGAAGGGCGCGATGTTGACGCCGAGCACGTTGAGCACCGTCAGCACGACCCACACGAGCAGCACGATCGACACCGTCGACTTCAACACCGAGCCGATCGTCTGCGCGCGCTGCTGGCGCCGGGCGGTGACCTGTTCGCTGCTTGCCGAGGACGGGACACGGTCGCGCAGCTTGCGCACCAGGGGCGGCGTTCTGGTCCCTTCCACCGGACTCCGGTCCTTGCGGGTCCTGGCGGTGGTGGCGCGGTCGATCATGCGGTGCACGACGAACCGGATGACGAGGGCGACGGCGAGGTAGGCGACGATCCGGATCGGAACCTCGATGAGCCAGTGCCTACTGGTGTCCGTCCATTCGAAAGCCAAAAGAGAGACATCCATGTGTCCCCACCATACGGCCGCCGGGCCCTCGCACCGAATGAGACGATCGACGAGTGACCGTTGTTCTCGCGCTGCGGTGCGCAAACGGGCTGGTGCTGGCGTCGGACTCGCAGATCACCGATCCGGGCCGCGGGCTCACCTACCCGGCACAGAAACTGCACCCGCTCGGCACGCATGCCGCGTGGGGCGGCAGCGGTTCACGAGCGGTGCTCTACGACGTCGAGCAGGTGTTCACTGCCGAACCGGACGCGATCCTGCAAGCCGACAACATCGGCCATGCCCTGCAGGCGCGGATCCTGCCGATCCTCGAACATCACTACACGAGCTTCATCGCCGACGTGCCGGGACAGGAGAAGAACGGCACCCCCGCGACGTATGTGCTCGCCGCCGGCTACGTCGGCGACGAACCGTTCATCATCGACGTGGATCCGCACGGACTGATCGGGCATCACGAGGAAACCGGATTCCAGGCCGTCGGCAGCGGCGCCCCGATGGCCCAGCAGGCCCATGCCCTGCTCGCCCATTTCCGGATGGCCGAACGCGACGTGGACTACGGAGTGGTCGTGGCCCTTCGTGTGCTCGACGCACTTGACGCCACCTCGCCCAGCGTCGGCGGCCCGATGGACATCTGCCGCATCACGCCGGAAGGTGCCGAGCACCTGAGCCCGGAGAAGGTGAAAGATGTTCGGGTACAGGTGGACCGGTGGGTCCAGCTGGAGCACCGGGCACTCGATCAGCTCTTCGACGGGCCCCCCTGAGCCGGCTCCGCCTGGGCGGGTTCGACGGTGATCAGTTCACTCAGGCCGCTGATGGCGAAGATCGTCGTCAGCAACGGGTGGACGACGAGTGTGCCGATCTGGTCGGCCCGGGCCGACAGCACGTTGATCGCGGCGCTGTCCACGTATTCCACCGAGGCGAGGTCGGCGACAAGGCCGGCACCGCCGTCGGCGGCCTCCGCCGTCGCGGCGGAGAGTGCTCGCCTGAATGCGTCGACGTTGCTGAGGTCGATCTCCCCGTCCGCGACCAGAACGACGGTCCCGTCCTGCCGGTGGGTGATGTCGAGGGAGAGCGCGGTGGGCATCAGTCGATCCTCGTGTCGAGACGAACGCTGGTTCCTGAACTGCCGATGTCGATGTCGACGTCGCGCATGAGAGCGCGCATCAACGCGATACCCCGACCGCGATGCGAATCACGGTCAGGTCGAGGAACTTTCCACGACCCGGTGTCCGCGATGGTCAACTGCACCCGGTCGACCAGTGCGGTCGCGTGCAGGCTTACCGTGCCCTCCGGGGTGTGGCGGTGACCGTGTTCGATGGCGTTGGCCAGAGCTTCCCCGGCCGCGACGAGGACGTCCATGACCCGCGCCGGTTCGACCCGGGCGCTGGCCAGCCAGCTGCGCAGGGCGGCGCGGGCCGGTGCGAGATGGCTGGCGTCCGCGGGAAAGTTCATCTGCAGCGGGGCGGGGTGTCGGTAGAGCAGAAGGGCCACATCGTCCTGATAGCCGTCGCTCGGCGCCAGACGGGACATGATCTGGTCCGCCAGATCCTCCAGGGCAGACGTGCGATGGCCCTCCAGGAGTGCGGCGGCGCGGGAGATGCCGTCCTCCAACAGGACTCGGCGGCGTTCGACGAGGCCGTCGGTGTAGAGCATGAGCGTGGCGCCCGCCGGCATGGTGAACCGGGCTTCGGGCCGCGACCAGCCGACTCGTAGACCCAGGGCGATGGTGTGGGCACCCTCGAGCAACCGCGTGCGGCCGTCGGCGTGCACCAGGATCGGCGGCGGGTGTCCGGCACTGGAATACACGAGTTCACCGGTGACGGGGTCGAGCACCACGCACACCGCGGTGGCGCATTGCGCGCCGGGAAGCCGTGCCGCGAACCGGTCCATTCCCGCCAGTGCCGCAGCGGGACTTGGGTTGTCGAACAGCAGCGCGCGGCATGCGCTGCGCACCTGACCCATCACCGTCGCTGCGGCCAGGCCGTGTCCGACGCAGTCGCCGACGATCATCGCGATGCGCCCGTCGTCCAGATCGACGACGTCATACCAGTCGCCACCGACCTGCAACGGCCTGCTGGCTGCCTGATAGCGCACCGCGAACCCGTGCGGCAGATCGGCGGGGCCGAGGATGGCGTGTTGCAGCGCCAACGCGGTTTCGCGCTGCTGGTCCACCCGGTGCACGCGTTGCAGAACCTGGCTGAGGCGACCTGCGAGCACCGTCAACAGCGTCTGGTCTTCGAGGGTGAACGAGCGCTGATCGGTCAGATCGATCCACACGACGAGGACGCCTTCGGGATGCTGTATCGCGATTCCCGCCGTCCCGGGCTGCACGGTGCTCGGTGTGAGCAGATCTCCGTCGCGTAATGCGTTGAGCGCCAGGCGGGTCTGCGCGGGAAGGTCGGCCCACCGCGTGTCCTCGCCGACCGCCACGACATTCGGCGCCGGCTCCACCGAGTCGCTGTGGGTGGGGAAGGTGACCGCGAGGACCCGGCGTGCACGCCACAGCCGGCGCAGTTGCTCGGCCGCGGCGCGCATGGCGGCGTCGACGGAATCCGCCTGGGCGAGTTCCTGATTGAGTGCATGCTCGCGACCGGCTGCCAGGGCCAACGCGATCGCGGCGTGGCGGGCGAAGTCACTCACAAGTTCCAGGTAGTCGTTGTCGAAGGCGGGCTGGTGCGGGTGGCGCGCGACGGCGATCACCCCGAGGACCGCCTCGTCGGCGATCAACGGCATCACGATGGCCGAGCGCTTCCCCACATCGGTGAATCCCTCGATCGGGTACTGGAACGAGTCGGTGATCAGCGGTAGACCACGCCGGGCGACGCCGCCGGTGGTGGAACCGTCCATGGGCACCTGGCGTCCGATCACCTCCGAGGCGTACCGGCCCGCCGTCGCGGCCACCACCAGGGTGTCGACCTCGTGGGCGGGCAGGTCGGGTTCTCCCGGCACCAACAGGATCGCCTGCTCGGCGTCGGCCAGCTCCAGCGCCAGGTTCACGATCAGCTGCAGCGGTCCTGTCTGCGGGTCACCGGACAGCAGCGCGGTGGTGATCTCGCGGCTGGCTTTCGTCCATTTCGCGGACTCGCGTTCCCGCTCGAACAGCCGCGCGTTGTCGATGGCGGCGGCCGCCGCCGTCGCCAGGGCCCGCACCGCCCCCTCCTGGGAGTCGGAGAACACCCGGTCCAGCCGGTCGTCGGCCAGGTAGAGGGCGCCGAAGTCGGCTCCCCGGACGGTGATCGGGACGCCCAGTAGGGCCCGCATCGGCGGCTTCTGCGCCCGCAGCCCCGCGACGCCGGGATATCCGGTCAGGTCGTCGATCCGGATGCCCTCACCGACCGTGAGCCCGCCGAGCGTGCGGGCGACGTCCTCGTCGATCCCGTCGCAGACGAACGACGCCCACGTACCGTCGGCACCTTTGATTCCCAGCGCCCCGTAGCGGGCGCCGCTGAGCTCCCTGGCCCCGGTGACGATGCGGTGCAGGGTCACGTCGAGATCCAGGTCGGAGCCGATCGCGACGATGACCCGAACCAGCCGTTCCATCTGGTCGCGGGCCGCCACCAATTCGTCCATCTGGCTCACCAGTTCGCGCCGGCCCCGTCCGGTGAACGCAGACGTCCCGTTCCGTGCATGGACTCAACCTAAACCCTCGTTCTCGGTCTTCGGTCGACCACCGAAACCGTCGCGCCCCGACGCGGACAGCCCTGGCGCCGGCGTCGTCGGAGGTCTCAACGGGCCGTCGACACACCGTCGCCGGCGGCCGGTCGGACGCAGGCGGCTTCGTCGCCGGTGGAGAGTTCGGGCCGGTCCCACTCGCGGATGCCGGCACTCTTGCGGGCTGACCAGCAGTTAACGTGCGGCTGGGTGACACCAGGTCACCGGCTCCACGACCGGGTGCGCCGCCGGCTCGTTGTTGCCCAGTCGACCAGACCTCCACTCGGTCGCCGCCCACGCACCCCCGAAGTTGGGTGCGTATTCAGCCGCCGTGGCGCGGCGAAGTCGTTGAGGTCCTTCGTTTTCCGGATCGAGATTTGTCGCTTTCAGCATGGAGGTCCGGGCGGTACGCGTCCGATTCCGGAACCCGCCCCGGCAGGCGGCCATAACCGCAGCGGCCCCACAAGTTCCAGGCTGGAAGTGACAACACGGCGGCGCGGGTCGGGTACTGTCCGCACGCGTGGGCAAATTAGCTGTACTGACAATTGGTGTTGCGACCGCACTCGCGCTCGCTCCGGCCGCACACGGCGAACCGGGCGGCACGCCCCTGGTGCAGTCCTACGGCTTGCCCGCCATACCTCAACAGCAGGGCCCGTCGTGCGACGCCAATTACTCGGGAGCCTGCGTTCCCGTCGCCAGCGACGTGGACTGTGCCGGCGGCAGCGGCAACGGTCCGGAGTAC
The DNA here is from genome assembly GCF_000612725.1 of Mycolicibacterium austroafricanum. Taxonomy (GTDB): domain Bacteria; phylum Actinomycetota; class Actinomycetes; order Mycobacteriales; family Mycobacteriaceae; genus Mycobacterium; species Mycobacterium austroafricanum. The sequence continues at coordinate 666,623 of NZ_HG964453.1, read as the reverse complement.
GTCTCGGGTCCCGTCACCGTCGTCGGCGACGACATCTACGGCCTCGACCGAGACGGTAACGGAACGGGTTGCGAATAGCCGTCCACGTCCATCGTCGGCCGATCGCGGCGGTTCGGAACTCAGGGGTGCGGATACCTGTGGCGGGTACGTCAGAGTTGATCGCTCTGTTGATGAGCGAGGGCAAGCCTTATCCGGAATGAGCCTTGCACTGCCGACTATGCATTTCGTACCCTACAGAGGTACGTTTTGCATATCCAAGGAGTGAAGTGGCACTCAATCGCAGCACTCCGATCCCCGCCACCCTGGCTCAGGCCCCGCTGAAGACAATCCGGCCGCGCGACGCAGCGGCTGTGTACGCCCATCCCCGGCCCCAGCTGGTCCGGCTCGCCGAACAGGGACTCCTTCACCGTCTCGCCAACGGGTATTACGCCGTTGTCCCGCAAGAGATGTTGGGTCGCAAATGGATACCAAACCTAGAGTCCGCCGCGGCGGGAATCGCGACAGCCATCTACGGCTTCGACAACGTTGCGCTCATGGGCGTCAGCGCCGCACGTCTGCATGGCGTAATGCCGCGCGCGTTAGCAACGGCGGTCGTGGCCGTGCCGCGCCAGCACCGCCCCATCGAGCTATCTGACCGAACCGCGATCGTGCGACTCGTCCAGCGCGAGACCGGTAGCCTTGACGCCGAACGCATACGCACCGAGCTGGGACCGGCATTGGTGACCACACCCGAACAGACGGTCCTGGACCTGGCCCACCGCCCAACCCTTGGCGACAACGAAGCCGACGTTCCTGACGCCGTCGCCGCGCTTTACTCGCGCAGCGACAAGAAACGCCTTCAACGACTTGCCACCGAGCAGCGCCGACAGGCTTCCCTGCGCCGGGCCGAAGACTGGTCCGGGGTCGGCCATGGATTCTGACGAACGCGACTTGGTCGCAACACAGTTCGGCGTCTCCACCGAACAAGTCGAGCGCGACCACCTCATCTCCCACGTCCTTGCCTTCCTCAGCCGTGAGTTCGGTGACCGAATCCACTTCATCGGCGGCACCGCGCTGGCCCGCACCCACCTCCCCGACTGACGGCTGAGTGAGGACATCGATCTCATCGCCATCGGCAGCCGCAAAGAGGTGGCCAACGAGCTCGACGCCGCACTCCCCCGCGCCGTCGCGCGCACCCACGGCAGGCTGACTGTCGAACCCGCCCTCCGCGCTACCGCAGACACCCCTGCCGGTGCTGTTGCGCCCGTCGGACGGAAGGCCAGTTCGGCTGCAATTGCTATCGGCACGCGACCGGGTCGTCTGGCCGACGGAGCGCCGCGAACTCGTTCAACGCTATACGGATGCTCCTGCCGCTGAAATGCTCGTGCCCACCCTCCCTGCGTTCGCGGCGTCGAAGACGGCGACATGGACGGACCGGCACGCACCCCGCGATCTCTGGGACCTTCGGGCCCTGAGCCGAGTCGGCGCCATCGACGCAGACGCCGCCGCGCTGTTTCGGCGGTATGGACCTACCAACAAGGCGCCGACGCTGCGCATGTTCGACCGGGCTCCGACGGACGCCGAGTGGCAGGCGCAGCTGGCCGAGCAAACCCGCCTGACCGTTACGGGCAGCCGAAGCGCTCGCCGCCGTACGCGAGGCTTGGCGGCAGGCCGCACGACTGCTCAGACCGTCATAAACGGTGAATAAACGATGAGTTCAAGATTTCTGATCTTGACAAACACCGTCTGAAGTGGGGCGGGCGGGGCTCGAACCCGCGACCAAGGGATTATGAGTCCCCGGCTCTGACCAACTGAGCTACCGCCCCCGGCGCACGTGCGCGGCCCCTATGGTCGCACACCGCCGCTCAGGCGAATATCGTCTGGCCCTGCTCGTCGACCTCGTAGCGCTCCGTGCCCTCGGCCACCCGGGGCGCGTCCGCGGCCAGGGACACCGCGATCTTGTTGGCGGCGTTGCGCATCACGTCGAGGGTGAGCTCCAGCATCTGGCTCTCGGAGAAGTGCCTACGCACCCCGTCGGCGACGGCGGCATCGATGCGCGACGGTGACCAGATCAGCGCGTCGACATAGCGCAGCGCAGCCTTGTGCGCCTCGGACAGTCCGTCGGCGGACTCGAAGTCCGCGATCTGGCGGTACAGGTCCTCCGACCCGCCGGCATCCAGGGCGTGGCCTTCCCGCAGCGATTTGCACAGCCGGCAGTTGTGCGCCTCGGCCCCACGCAACCGGACCACCTCCGTGGTGACCGGGTCGAGTTCGTGCAACCGCGCTACTGCGGGCACGAACCCGCCGAGCAGTGTGCCGACCGGATCGGTGTCGCGGTCGATCGTCACGTCGGCCGACCAGCCCGGCCTGCCCAGGCCGAGCGACTCGCACCCGGCCCACACCCGGGGCAGGAAGTCGGCGATGAAGATCGCCACCACCACCCGGAAAGCGTTGTCCCCGAAGACATTCATCAGACGCTCGCGCTGAAACTCGCCGATGCCGGTGACGTCCACGGCGAACTGCTCGGCGAACGCCACGAGGACGGCGTCCTCGTCGGTGTGCTCGTCCGGCAGGTCGGTGGTGGTGGGCAACGGAGGCAGCGACAGCGCCCGCCCGCACGTCAACCGGATCAGGGTGTCGGCGCGCTCCTCACCCGAGGACAACGCGACCAGTCCAGCCAGCCGCTCGGGCAGCGCGCGTTCGGTCACCCCCGCATTATTGCGCCTGGCTGACCGACGACATGTGGAAGTCGGGGATCCGCAGCGACGGCATTTGGGCGCGGGTGGCCCAATCACCCCATTCGCGCGGCAGGGTCACCTCGCTGACACCGGCTTCGGTGGCGCGGCGCAGCAGATCCAGCGGGCTCTCGTTGAACCGGAAGTTGTTCACCGCGGCGGTGACGCGACCGTCCTCGACCAGGTAGACGCCGTCGCGGGTGAGCCCGGTCAGCAGCAGCACCGACGGGTCGACCTCGCGGATGTACCACAGCGTCGAGAGCAGCAGCCCCCGCTCGGTGCCCGCGATCATCTCCTGCAGGCTCGCCGTGCCGCCGGTCATCAACAGGTTGTCGGCGGCCAGCGCCACCGGCGCGTCGAACTCCCGGGCCGCTGCCCGCGGATACGACAACGCGTTGATGACGCCGTCGCGGATCCAGTCCACCCGGTCGATGCGCAGGCCGTTGTCGAACACCGACGAGTTCTCCGAGGACGTCGGCGCCGCCACGAACGGCGCGCACTCCAGCCCCGGCGCACCGGGATCCGAGTACAGCGTCAACGGCAGCGACGTCAGCTTCTCGCCCACCCGGGTGCCACCGCCGGGCGCCGCCAGCGCGGTGCGGCCCTCCTGCGCCCCGCGGCCGCCCATCGACCACATGAGGTAGATCATCATGTCGGCCACCGTGGACGGCGGCATGATCGTCTCGTAGCGACCGGCAGGCAGTTCGACGGTGCGGTTCGCCCAGGACAGCCGCGTCGCGAGCTCCTCGAGCATCGAATCCGTCGGCACATCAGTGAAATCAGCTGTGCTGACCCCGCTCCAGGCGCTGGCACCATCGCGCTTGGCGTTGATCTCCACCGAGCCGGTCGGTTGGGTGAACCGTCTGCGCAACCCGGCGGAAGTCGCGATGAACGTCGTCTCGAGCTCGTGCCGCGCGAATCCGAACAGGGTGTCGCGTCCGCGGAAGCCGCGCGCCAATTCCCTTGCCACACCGCCGAACACCTCGGCCCCGGTCCCGGGGATCTCGGCGTCCCAGTCGGCCGGGGTGTCGCCGCCGGGTAACGCGGGGGCGCTGTCGCTCGCCGCCGGCGCCGCCGCGGCCGCCGCCTGCGAGGCGGCCACCAGACCGGCGATGACGGCCGGGTCGGCCGCGCTGGACCGCACCGACCCCACGTGGGCGTCCTCGCCGTCACGCACGATCGAGATGACGGTCGTCGTACGGCTGGTCGATTCGCCGTTGGTGGTCATCGTGTTGTTGGCCCATCGCAGCGACGTGTCGACCCGGTCGGTCACCACCACGATGGTCTCGTCTGCCCTGCCCAGTCGGCGCGCCTCGCTCAGCGCGACGTCGACCACCGTCTGTGCCCCGATCATGGTCTACCGCCCGCCCTCTTCGCGCGTGTTGAGAACGTTGATGCCGCGGAACAGCGCCGACGGGCAGCCGTGGCTGACCGCGGCGACCTGCCCGGGCTGCGCCTTGCCGCAGTTGAAGGCGCCGCCCAGCCGCCAGGTCGATTGTCCCCCAACGGCTTCCAGTGCACTCCAGAAGTCGGTGGTGGTCGCCTGGTAGGCGACGTCGCGCACCTGGCCGTCGAGTCTGCCGTCCCGGATGCGGTAGAAGCGTTGTCCGGTGAACTGGAAGTTGTAGCGCTGCATGTCGATCGACCAGCTTTTGTCGCCGACGACGTAGATGCCGTCGGACACCTGCGCGATCAGATCCGCTGTGCTGAGGTCCTCGGGTCCGGGCTGCAGTGACACGTTGGCCATCCGCTGGATCGGCACGTGGTGCGGCGAGTCGGCGTACGAGCAGCCGTTGGACCGGCCCACGCCGAGCCGCGGAGCGAACACCCTGTCGAGCTGATATCCGACGAACACGCCGTCGCGCACCAGATCCCAGCTCTGCGCGCGCACCCCTTCGTCGTCGAAACCGACGCTGGCGAGGCCGTGCGCGACGGTGCGATCGGCCGTCACGTTCATCACCGGCGACCCGTACTGCATGCGGCCCAGCTTGTCCGGGGTGGCGAACGACGTTCCGGCGTAGGCGGCTTCGTAGCCGATCGCCCGGTCGTATTCGGTGGCGTGGCCGATCGACTCGTGGATGGTCAGCCACAGATTGGTCGGGTCGATCACCAGATCGGTCGGCCCGGCGACCACGCTGGGCGCCTTGACCTTCTCGGCCAGCAATGACGGCAGCTCCGCCAACTCGCCGGCCCAGTCCCAGACCTCGTCGCCGACCACCGCCTCCCAACCCCTGGCTGTCGGCGGAGCCAAGGTGCTCATCGTCTCGAAGGATCCGGCCGCCGCGTCGACGGCGACGGCTTCGACGTTGGGCAGCACGCGCACCCGCTGCTGGGTGATCGACGAACCGAACGTGTCGGCGTAGAAAGTCTGCTCCTTGGCGGTGTGCAGCGAGGCCGAGACGTGGTCCACGCCGTCGGACGCCAGCAGCCGGCCGGAGTAGTCCTCGAGCACCGCGATCTTGTCCTGCGCGGCGATGCCGAACGGATCGATCCGGTAGTCGGACACCCAGGACACGTCGCGGTAGACCGGCTCGGGTGCCAGCTCGATCCGTTCGGCGTTCAACGGTGCCAGCGTGGTCGCCACCCGGACGGCGCGGCGGGCGGTGTCCGCCGCGGCCGCGGTGTCCAGTTCGGCGTGGGAGGCGAACCCCCAAGTGCCGTCGACGATCACCCGCACCGCCAGCCCGATCTCGTACCCGGTGACCGAGGTTTCCAGCGCGCCGTCACGCAGGTGCACGGTCTCGGTGGTGATGGCGTGGATGCGAAGGTCGGCGTAGCCGGCGCCGGCCTGGACGGCCGCGGTCAGCGCCGCATCGGCGAGCGCGTGGCGCGGCAGCGCGAGAAAATCCGGGTCGACGGTTCGGGCTGTCACGCCTTCACACCGTAGTGGGTCAGCGCCGGATCCCGCTGGTGCCCAGGACGGTCAGCTCCAGCGCCAGCGCGGCGCCGCACACCAGGACGACGACGGAGAAGGCCACCCAGTCCCGCCGCCGCGGTCCCGAAGGGGCCGCCGAGATCTGTCCGGCGCCGCCGCGCGCGGTGATCGCGTCTCCCATCTCGTCTGCGCGGCGCAGCGACACGGTGATCGCGGCGGCCAGCAGGTCGATCACCTCGGCCGCCCATCGCCGCAGCTTCGTCCTGCGGTTTCCGTCCACCTCGCGTGGCCGCAGCCTGCGCGCCGCGTACAGCACGCTGAACTCGTCGATCAACATCGGAAAAGCCCTCAACGCCAACGCAAGCGTGACGGCCCAGTCGTCGACCGGGATCCGCAGCGACCGCAGCGGACGGCCCAGTCTGGCCACCGCGGGCGCCACCTCGGCGACGTTCGTGGTCCACGACACCATGGCTCCCAGACCCAGCAGCACCGTAGCCAACGCGGTGATGCGCAGGAAGTTGAGCAGCCCGCCCAGTCCGACCTCCACCGAGCCGACACCGATGACCGGGTCGCCGCCGGCGAAGGCGGCGGTCACCGCGCCGAGCAGCAGCAGAAACCACAGCCAGGCCGGGATCGTGGGCAGCACCCCGCGCGGGATGCGGGCCATCCTGGCCGTGACGACGACCAACAGCGCCACCGCACCGATCGGCACCCAGCCCGGGTAGAAGGTCAGCAGCACACCGATTCCGGCGACGATGAGCAGCTTGGATCCGGCCCAGAGGCGGTGGATCACCGTGTCCCCCGGCACCGGCCGCAGCACCACCACCTGCCTGCGCGGCTTGCGCGGTGCCGCCGCGGCCGTCATGACCGACCCCCTGCCGCGGTGGGTGCGGTCGCGAGCACCCCGTTCTCCAGGTGCAGGGTGCGCGGGCACAACCGCTCCAGACCCCCGAAATCATGCGAGATGACGACGACGGTCAGACGGGTCCGGCGGCGAAGGTCTTCCAGCAGATGCACCAGTCCGCGCTGTGAGGCGGCATCCAGCCCGGCCAGCGGCTCGTCGAGGATCAGCACGCGCGGCGAACGCGCCAGCAGGCCCGCCAGCACGACGCGTCTCATCTGCCCGCCGCTGAGCTGATCGATCCTGCGGGTGGCCAGGCCGGGGTCCAGGCCGACGGACGCCAGCGCTGCGACGACCCGGTCGCGGTCACGCACCGAGAAGCCTGCCGCAGAGGCGATTTCGTGCGCGACGTGGCTGCGCATCAGCTGCAGCCGAGCCGCCTGGAACGAGATGGCCACGGCGCCGACCTGTTCCGACACCGGCTCCCCGTCGAGCAGGCAGGCGCCGACAGTGGGCACCGTCAGTCCGGCCATGATCCAGGCCAGCGTGGACTTGCCGGACCCGTTGAGGCCGTGGATCAGCACGCCGTCGCCCTCGTGGACGGTGAAGTCGATGCCGCTCAACGCCCGCTTGGCCCAGGGGGTTCCGCTTCCGTATTCGTGGCCGACGCCGCGCAGTTCCAGGACCGGAGCACCGCGCGGCGTCTCGTCGGGTGTACCCGACGGCACCTCGGCAGTCTCCACCATCTGCGAGTTGTCGGACGCCGCGTCGTTACCCACGAGTGTCACGGTGCGGTCGGCCGCCTCGGCCTCGTCGTTGTAGTGCGTGATGTGCACCAGCGCGGTGCGGTGCCGCGTGGTCAGACCGGCCAGCACCGACATCAACGCCTCCCGGCCGTCCTGGTCGACCATGCTGGTGACCTCGTCGGCGATCAGCAGAGAGGGTTCGCGGGCGAGCGCCGCGGCCACGGCCAGCCGCTGCAGTTCGCCGCCGGACAGTCCGCCGGTGTCCCGTTCGGCGAGGCCGTCGAGCCCCACTTCGGCGAGCAGCCGATCCACGTCGATGGAGGCACCGGGCGGTAGCCCCCACACCACGTCGTCGGCGACACGCGTTCCCAGGACCTGACTTTCCGGATGTTGCATGACGACCGCGGTCCCACCGATCTTGCCGAGACCCACCGCACCGGGCCGCTCCACGGTTCCGGCGGTGGCCTCGCGACCGGAGAGCACCAGCATCAGCGTGGTCTTGCCCGAGCCGTTGGCGCCGGTGACCGCCAGGTGTTCACCCGGTTGCACGGCCAGCGAGACCGGTCCGAGCGCGTCCTGACCGGCGTTCGGATAGCGGAAGCGCACGTCGCGCAGCTGCAGCGGGACGGGTGCGATCGATCCGACGTCGTTCGATGCCTCCAGTTTGTGCACGTCGGGAACGCCGAGCAGGCGGCCCAGCACCCGCGACAGCGCCCACCAACCGACCAGGCTGACGAATGTGATGCTGAGGACCCCCACGGCGAAGAACAGGTACGGCCAGTAATGCAGGGCCGTCGCGAAGTCACGCGTGAGCCGCTCGGCGACAGGCTCCAGGCCCGGCACCCGTTCCAGGATCGCGGCCAGCCCGGTGATGTTGGCGGTCATCGAATCGAAGATCAGGTGACGCAGCCGGCTCAGCAGGGCGAGGGCGGCCACCACCGCGACACCGAACAGGGCGCCCGCGACGAGGGCGCAGGCGACGACCGTGGGCGTGCCCCGTCCGCGACGCTTGACGATGCCGGTCAGGCCGCCGATGTAGGCGCAGTTGACGACGGTCATGAAGCCGCCCATGCCGGCGATGAGGAAGGCCACCAGACCGCCGGCCACGGTGGCGGCGAGCAGCACCCGCAGCCGGTACCGGTAGGCCAACAGCCCCATCGGCACGGTCCCCAGCAGCGACAGGCTGCCCGCGAACGGGACCACGACCGCGATGATCGCGATGGCCGCGCACAACGCGGCCATGACGGCGGCCTGCGCGAGCTCGACCGGTTGCAGGGGTCCAGTCCGTCGAGGGGCGCTCTCCGGGCCGGCCGAGGTCATTTCACGATTCTGCCAGTCGGCGCGCGGGGCTCCGGCGTGCCCGCTTGTGACCGGCACCACCTTCGGACTTGATTTACATAGCCGAGCCTATGTAACTATGTGGGCATGTCGTCGACGCTTGGCTCCGACCTGCTCGCCGTGGTGGCCCGCATCAACCGGCTCGCCAACCAGCGGGTCCGGATGCCGGTCCCGTTCGCGCAGGCACGACTGCTGTCCACGATCGAGGACAAGGGCGAGGCCCGGATCTCGGATCTGGCCGCGCTCGACCACTGCTCGCAGCCGACGATGACGACGCAGGTCCGCCGACTCGAGGACGCCGGCATGGTCACCCGCACCACCGACCCCAAGGACGCCCGCGCCGTGCTGATCCGCATCACCCCGGACGGTGTCGCAGCGCTGCGCCAGGCCCGTGCCGATCGCGGCGCGGCCATCGACCCGCATCTGGAACGGCTGAGCGACGCCGACCGCGCCTGCCTCGCCCAGGCCGTCGGTGTGATGCGCCGCCTCATCGAGGGCGCGACGACGCCGTCGAGTTGAGCTGACCGACGGCTGGCCAGCCGGTGACCGCGACGCCGACCAGAAGGCCGACCAGGTAGGTCGCGGCGATCGCCACGCCGCCGAGTGGCAGCTGCCGCTCCTCGAATGCCTGCGTCATGAGCTTGATCGAACACCGGCAGCTCAGCGGCTCCCAGCCGAGGTCGACCTGGGTTTGCGACATCACGGTTTGCGGATCCCCCGAGACGGCTACCGTCCAGACATGACCACCACCGCGGAGCATTTGCGCAACTCGCTCGACGGCCGCTTCCGGGATGTGAAGAACCGGGTGCGCCGCGAACTCAGCGACGAGGTCTTCCGGCCTCACTACACCCCGAACACCGTCATCGCCCGCACCAAAGTGGCTGAGCAGCTGAAGATCATGGCCGCCCAGGGCGCCGCCGAGGACGGCTTCAAGAAGGAACACGGCGGCAACGGCGACGTCGGCGCCGCCGTGACACAGATCGAGATGCTGGCGATGAGCGACCTGTCGCTGATGGTCAAGGCCGGCGTGCAGTGGGGGCTGTTCGGCGGCGCCATCGAGAATCTCGGCACCGAGCGCCACCACAAGGCCTACGTCAAGAAGCTCATCGACCTCGAATTGCTGGGCTGCTTCGCGATGACCGAGACCGGACACGGCAGCGACGTGCAGTCGCTGGAGACGACGGCCACCTACGACCCGGCCACCGAGGAGTTCGTGATCGACTCCCCGACCCGCACGTCACGCAAGGACTACATCGGCGGCGCGGCCGAAACAGCTCGGGTGGCAGCCGTTTTCGCGCAGCTCATCACCCCGGACGGGGAGACGCACGGGGTGCACTGTTTCGTGGTGCCGATCCGCGACGACGACGGCAACGACCTCCCCGGCGTGACGACGTCGGACTGCCACTACAAGGGCGGTCTGCCCGGCGTCGACAACGGCCGCATCCAGTTCGACCAGGTGCGGGTCCCCCGCGAGAACCTGCTCAACAGGTACGCCGACGTCGCTGCCGACGGGACGTACACCTCGCCGATCGAGAACCCGAACCGCCGCTTCTTCACGATGCTGGGCACCCTGATCCGCGGCCGTGTCACCGTCGGCGGCAGCGCGGGCGCCGCGGCGCGGGTGGCGCTCGACATCGCGACCCGGTACGCGTTGCAGCGCAGGCAGTTCTCCGACCCCGACGGCGGCGAGGTGCTGCTGATGGACTACCTGGTGCATCAGCGCCGTCTGTTCCCGCTGATCGCCCGCTCGTACGCGCTGCAGTTCGCGCAGAACGAGCTGGTGGCCAAGTGCCACGAACTGCAGACGGCCGACGACCCCGATCCCGAGGAGCAGCGCGAGTTGGAGTCGCGCGCGGCCGGGCTGAAAGCCGCCAACACCTGGCATGCCACCCGCGCCATCCAGGAGGCCCGTGAGGCCTGCGGCGGAGCGGGCTACATGGCCGAGAACCGGTTGATCGCGCTGAAGGCCGACACCGACGTGTTCACCACCTTCGAGGGCGACAACCATGTGTTGTACCAACTCGTGGCCAAGGAACTGCTGACCGCCTACGCCGACGACATCAAAGGCATGAGCCCCGTCGAGTGGGTGCGCTTCGCGGCCAGCTTCGCGGGCGAGCGGGTGCTGAAACGCACTGCGGCGCAGACGATCATGCAGACCGTCCTGGACACCCGCCAGGACAACGAGGAGGAGGGCAGCCTCTTCAACCGTGGCACGCAGGTCAAGATGTTCGAGGACCGCGAGGAGTACATGGTGGCCTCGGTGGCGCGCCGGCTGCAGGGAAAAGCCAAGGAGATGAGCGCTTTCGACGCGTTCAACTCGGTGCAGGACCACGTGCTGCACGTCGCACAGGCCCACATCGAGCGGGTCGTCCTTGAGGCGTTCGTCGCCGGTATCGACGCCTGTGAAGACCGGCTGGCCCGCGAAATCCTCGGGATGGTGTGCGATCTGTACGCGCTGTCGGTGATCGAAGAGGACAAGGCGTGGTTCGTCGAACACCGTTTCCTGTCCACCGAGCGCGCCAAGGCGGTGACGCGCGGCATCAACGACCGCTGCCGACGGTTGCGGCCGTACGCCGAACTGCTCGTCGACGGGTTCGGCATCCCCGAGCAGCTGCGCTACGCCGAGATGTTGCATCCCGAGCACATCCCCGACGCCGACGAGCACACCCGCCAGGACGCGACCAGCGCCGGGACGATCTGACCTGTCAGGGCCCGGGTATCGGGTCCAGGATCGTGAGCCTGCCCTCTTCGAGGGTCACCCGCGCCGTGCCGATCCCCGTCGGGCAGCACGGTTCGTCCTGACCCTGCCGCCACTGGTACTGCACGACGGCGTCGCTGCGGCCCTGCGGGATCACCGTGATGAAGCGGCGCGGCTCCGGGGTGGGTGAGCCCACGGGTTCAGTTCCGTCGAAGAACAGCACTTGCTGCGGAGCGTCGAAGTGCCCCGAGCTGACCACCACCCAGTTCAGCCGGCAGTCGGCGGAGTGACCGCGCTCCGTCTCCTCCCACTCGGCCGGCGGCAGCATCGCGATCTCGGCGGCGACGACATCGGCTGCCGGTCCCGGCCCGCAATCGGCGGCCGTGCTCGTGGGCGCCGGCGCAGGCGGGCTCCACCCGCATCCTGAGATCGCGGCCACCATGACCACAGCAACCACTGGGCGCGGAATCGGCATGCTCACAGGATAGGTGTCCGGCCCGTGCGCACCGGCTTGGCCGGGGCGGAATCGCTGTGTCGTCGGCGCGGATCACCGATTGGCATGTGCGGCAACACGTCTGCGGCGGTCAAGGACGCGGAGAAGGAGTTTTCGGATCTCGCTCACCCACAACACCGTGCTGGCCATCGCGATACACACCGCCCACTGAGCCGGAGACAGTGGTTCGGTGCTGAATGCATGCTGAAGGAAGGGCAGGTGCACGACGGCCACCTGTAGCAGCGCCGAGACCGCGATCGCGACCCACAACCACGGGTTGGCGAACAGTCGGCGGAAGGCGGTTCCGGTTTCGGAGCGGGCGTTCAACGAATTGAACAACTGGGCCAGCACCAGCACCGTGAAACCGGCCGTGCGGGCGGTGTCCAGCGACTCGTCGCCGGCAAGCAGGCCACCAGGAAGATACAGGTCGATCGTGAGCAGCGTGGCGAGCGCCATGACCACGCCCGTCACCACGATGCCACCCCACATGCGGGCGTCGATGATCCGATCCGACAGCGACCGTGGCGGCCGGCTCATCACGTCCTCGGTCTCGCGATCCACACCCATCGCCAGCGCCGGGCCACTGTCGGTGAGCAGGTTGATCCACAGGATCTGGGTGGCGAGCAACGGCAGCGCGATGCCGCTGTGCCCGTCGGTCAGGCCGTTCGCCCGCGCCAGAACCACGCCGAGGAAGACGGTCAGAACTTCGCCCATGTTCGAGGACAGCAGGTAGCGCAGGAACTTTCGGATGTTCGAGAAGATCCCGCGGCCTTCCCGGATCGCGTTGACGATCGTGGCGAAGTTGTCGTCGGCCAGGATCATCTTGGCCGCTTCCTTGGCGACCTCCGTGCCGCTGCGCCCCATGGCGACGCCGATGTCGGCCGCTTTCAGGGCGGGGGCGTCGTTGACACCGTCACCGGTCATCGCGACGACGTGGTGGTCGGCGTGGAGTGCGTCGACGATGCGCTGTTTGTCGGCCGGGCTGACCCGCGCATACACCGAGCGGCGGCGCACCGTCTCACGGAACTGGTCCTCGGTGAATTCGCCGAGATCGACCCCGGAAACCGCCGACCCCTCCATGGTCAACCCGAGGTCGCGGGCGATCCGCGCCGCCGTGCGTGGGTGGTCCCCGGTGATCATCACGACGCGGATGCCTGCGCCGCGGGCCTCGGCGATGGCGGCCGCCGCCTCGGGGCGCGGTGGGTCGATGATGCCGACCATCCCGACGTAGACGAGGTTGCGCTCGAGCGATTCGTCGATCTCGGGCGGGTCGGCCCGCTGCAGCCGCAGGTAGGCCACCGCCAGCGTGCGGTAGGCGTCGCCGGAGAGACGTTCGACGTCGTCGATGACCCGCGTTCTCCACACCTCGTCGAGTGGTTCGGTGCGCTCTCCGACCTGCACGTACGAACAGCGGCCGAGCAGGACCTCCGGGGCGCCCTTCGTCAGGACCACGATCCTGCCGCCGTGCCGGGTGTCCGATTCGACACTCGTCATCAGCTTGCGCTCCGAGGTGAACGGAATCTCGCCGACCCGGCTGAACCGCCCGTCCTGGCGGTAGCCGGAGCCGACCTTCCCCTCGGCGACCAGGAAGGCGGCTTCCGTCGGATCACCCTGGACGGTCCACTCACCGTCCTGTTCCTGCACGGTGGCGTCGTTGGCGAGGCTTCCGATCCCGAGCACCAGTGCGCACTGCCGCCCGAGTTCACCGTCGTCGGCGAGCGGGTCGCCGTCCAGCTCGATGCGCCCGTCGGGACGGTATCCGGCCCCGGTGACCGTCACCTCACCCACCGGTGTGACGATCCGCCCGATCGTCATCTCCCCGGTGGTGAGCGTGCCGGTCTTGTCCGAACAGACCACCGAGGCCGACCCCAACGTCTCCACCGACGAGAGGTCCTTGACGATCGCGTTGCGGGCGGCCATCCGCCGAACCCCGAGCGCGAGCACCACCGACATGATCGCCGGCAGCCCCTCCGGCACCGCCGCCACCGCCAGCGAGACGCCCAGCAGCAGTGCGGTGACCACGTTCCCGATGTTGTCGACACCGAACACCAGCAGGACGGCGGCGATCACCACGACGGCGATCGAGAGCACCGCGATGCCCAGCACCCGGCCCAGGCGGGCGATCTCGAGCTGCAACGGCGTCGGTTCCTGCTGCACCGCCCGCAGCAGGACGACGATCTGCCCCATCTGGGTCGCCATCGCGGTGGCCGTCACCACCGCCCGACCGACACCCCGGTTGACCGCGGAGCCGTTGAAGACCATGTCGAGCCGGTCCCCGAGCGCGGCGGGCGCCGTCAGCGTGCTGGCGTCCTTGAGCACCGGCTCGCTCTCACCGGTCAGCGGTGCCTCCGACACCTGAAGGGTGGACGCCGACAACAGCCGGGCATCGGCCGCCACGGTGTCGCCCTCTGCCAGCACCAGCACGTCGCCCGGCACGAGTTCTCTGGTGGGAACCCGCCTTTGGACCCCGTCTCGGATCACCGTCGCGGTGGCCGCACTCATCCGCATCAGCGCCTCGACCGCACGCTCGGCATGCGCCCGCTGGGCATAACCCAGCACCGCGTTGGCGACGACGATGGCGGCGATCACAACGGCATCCACCGGCCAACCCGACGCCCCGTCCACCGCCCACACGATCAGCGAGATCACGATCGCCACGAACAGCAGGTAGATCAGCGGGTCGCGGAACTGCTCGACGAACTTGCGCCACCGCGGAACGGCCGGTTCGGCGGTGATCTCGTTCGGGCCCACCTCGACGAGTCGCCGCGCGGCCTCCTGCATACTCAGCCCGCGCTCGGCGTCGCTACCCAACCGTTCGACGACGGTGTCACAGTCCAGCAGTGAAGGATCGGTGTCGTCCACCACACTGGTCACGGATCGTCCTCCCTGGAGCCGGGCGATCGACGCGACAGATGTCGGACCACCGCAGAAAACGCAGCCCCAAGCAGATCACACGTTTCCCACACGAGCAGGATAGGCGGGCGCCGCCGCCGGCCACCCGAGCGCTACCGGCCCGGCACCTCAACCGCAGCCGCCGCCCCACGGCGTCGCACCGCACGGGGCCTGGGCGTGGATCTGCGGCGCGAACGACGCGGTGGCCAGAGTCGTCGGGTCCGGAGCCGGCTCGACGGTGGCCCCTTCCCCACCGTCGTGATACGTACCCCCCTTCGGGAAGGTGCCCGCCTGCGCGACGTCCACTCCGACCGCGCCCACCAACGCTGCCGCACCGATGACCGCGGCGATGATCCTGAATCTGATCGACATCTCGAAACCCCTTTTGGTTCCCTGCATCTGCCGGGTACACGGCACCTCGAGAGCCTAAGCACGCCCGCACTGCGAGCTCTCCGCACGGCAGGGGGTTCACATGAACGCCACAGCAACCGGGATGGGTACGAAAAACGCTCGCCGACAACGGCGCTCAAAAAGCCGGGCCACACATACCGGAACGACGTTCGGTGTGTGCGGCCCTGTGGCTCCCCCGGCTGGACTCGAACCAGCAACCCTTCGGTTAACAGCCGAATGCTCTGCCAATTGAGCTACAGGGGATTGCCCTCCCGCGGTCTGCGCCGCGGGCCAGAGAGCACTCTAGCCTACGTCGGCGCGCAGGTGCCAATGCGTTCCCGGCCCGGCGCGCGGTGCCCACCGTGAGGCAGGATGGACCCCGACACGTCAACCCACTTCGAGACCTCCGGGAGGAGCCCTGTGATCGGGTATGTCGCCGCAGCGGCCGTCGGCTACGTGCTGGGAACCAAGGCCGGTAGGCGGCGTTTCGAGCAGATCTCGGGCACCTACCGCGCCGTCACCGGCAGCCCCGCCGCCAAAGCGGTGATCGAGGCCGGTCGACGCAAAATCGCCGAGCGGGTGTCACCCGACCCGGCGATGGTGAAATTGACGCGCATCGACTCCGGCACCGAGGTACTCGAGCCGGAGCAGATGGTGAGGAAGAACCTCTAGTTTCCGCCGATGCCCTGGCTGATCGTGGTCCCGGGCAGCAGCGGGCCGGTGTAGAAGCCGAAGCCGTTGTCACCGAAGCCGATCTGCGGGGTGCCGATCGTGGCGCCCGTTCCGTTGGAGTACGACAGGCAGTTGCCGTCCTCCTTGTTCCCGAACCACGCCAGACACTGCGGCCCGGCGTTCACCTCGGGGGCGGCATCGACGGTGGTCAGAGAGGTGTAGAGCGGGACGGCGACAGCCGCGGCCGCGATGGCCCCGGCGATCAGCCGCGTCTTGTTGGTCTGGATCTTGTCCACCAGCATCACAGCTCGCCTTCTCCCCGACGGTTTAGCAGCCACAACCATAACCCGCCTATCGGATTCATGCAGTCAGGTCGTTACCGCTGGCCTGTTCCAGCAGGCTGCGACGGTAGGCCTCCATCGCCACCAGGTCACCGAAGAGGGCGTGGTATTCGTCGCCCTGCTCCACCGGCGACATCCGCTGCAGCTTCGATTTGACGTCGGCGATCTGCCTGCCGATCCAGACTTCCTGCAGCCGGGCCAGCACGCCGCCGATGTACCGGGGCAGCCGCTCGTCGTCGGCGTTGATGGCCTCCACACCCAGCTCGTTGACCAGGCTGCCCGCCTCGGGGGTGGACGCCTGGTCACGGACCATCTCGATCCACTCTGCGCCCGTCACACCGGCCGCGGTTCCGCCCGCCGCCCCGATCGCCGCGCGCACGGCCGTGTAGCCGGGGTGGGTGAAGCTCTCGGCAGCCAGCGAGTCGAAGACCGGGCCCGCCAGCGCCGGATACTGCAACGCCGATTTCAGGGCCTCACGCTGCGGCCACAGCGTCGGGTCGGCAGGATCGGGCCGGGCCACCGGCGGTACGGCCGACGTGGCAGGCGACGCCGGTGGCGTCTGCGCAGCGGAGGCGCCGCGGCGCCGGCCCCGGTCAGGCATGCCGCGCTTGGCCGCCTCCTCGCGGACGCGGTTGAGCACCTGTCCCTCGTCGTTCCAGCCGGTCCACCCGGCAAGGCGGCGCGCGTACTCGTCGCGCAGCGCGTAGTCCCGGATGCGGGCCACCAGCGGCACACACTGGCGCAGCGCGTCGACCTTGGCCTGCGGGTCGTTGTCGAGGGCATCCCCGCTCGGGATGAGGCTGCGGACCGCGAACTCGAACATCGGGATGCGTCGGGCCACCAGGTCACGCAGCGCGCCGTCACCGGACTTCAGCCGCAGATCGCACGGATCCATCCCGTCGGCGGCGACGGCGACGAACGATTTGCCCGCCACCTGCTGATCACCATCGAACGCCTTCAGTGCGGCCGCCTGCCCGGCGGCGTCGCCGTCGAACACGAAGATCAGCTCGCCGCGGTACCAGTTGTCGTCCATCATCAGCCGCCGCAGCAGCGAGAGGTGGCTGTCGCCGAACGCGGTGCCGCACGACGCGACCGCCGTCGTCTCCCCGGCCAGATGCATGGCCATCACGTCGGTGTAGCCCTCGACCACCACCGCGCGGTGCGACTTGGCGATGTCGCGCTTGGCCAGGTCGAGGCCGAACAGCACCGACGACTTCTTGTACAGCACCGTTTCCGGGGTGTTGACGTACTTGGCTTCCATCGGGTCGTCGTCGAAAATCCGGCGGGCACCGAACCCGATGACCTCCCCGGCGCTGGTGCGGATCGGCCACAGCAGCCGGCGGTGGAAGCGGTCCATCGGGCCGCGGCGGCCCTCCCTGGACAACCCCGCCGCCTCCAGCTCCTTGAACTCAAAACCCTTGCGCTGCAGGTGTTTTGTCAAAGTCTCCCAGCCCGACGGGGCGAAGCCGCACCCGAACGTGGCGGCCGCCGCGGCGTCGAAGTTGCGATCGAGGAGGTATTGACGGGCCGGGGCGGCCTCGGCACTCTGCAGAGCCTCGGCGTAGAACTCCTGCGCGGCGGCGTTGGCCGCCAACAGCCTGCTGCGGCTCCCCCGGTCGCGCTGGACGTTGGTGGTCGACGCCCCGGTGTAGGTGATCGTGTAGCCGACGCGGTCGGCGAGCAGTTCGACGGCCTCGACGAAGCTGACGTGCTCGATCTTCTGCAGGAACGCGTAGACGTCGCCGCCCTCGCCGCAGCCGAAGCAGTGGAAGTGGCCGTGATTGGGCCGCACGTGGAAGGACGGGGACTTCTCGTCGTGGAAGGGGCACAACCCCTTGAGTGAATCGGCGCCGGCGCGGCGCAACTGCACGTAGTCGCCGACGACGTCCTCGATGTTGACGCGTTCGCGGATGGCGGCGATGTCCCGGTCGGGGATCCTGCCCCGTCCTCGAGTCGCTTCGGCCGCCACCCGGTCAGTCTAGAGGCCGGGGCGAGCGCGCCTCGTGCACTCGCTCCAGTCGGCTCTCGGTGTAAGAGGCGATCTGGTCGATCACCACCCGCAGGCGCGCGCCGTCGTCGGGGGCCGCGGCGAACTCCGCCGCGAACTGGGGGTCCAGGCTCCCCGGCGCCTGGCCCCACAGCGCCAGCGCCACCTCGTGGATCCGGTTGCGCTGGTCGGCCTGGATCTGCAGGTGCCGGTGATCGGACATGATGAACTGCAGCGCAAGGGTCTTGAGCAGCACCACCTCGGCACGTACCAGGCTGGGCACCGTCAACTCGGCGTCGAACCGACGCAACGGCCCCGGTCCGGCGACGTCGCGGGTCGCGGTGAGGGCGGCGTTGGCGAACCGCCCGACCAGCTCGCTGGTCAACGTTTTCAGGGCCACCGATGCGGACAGGGTGCCGTCGAACTTGCCCACCGCCGCCACCACAGGAACCTGGGAGAGCCGCTCGGCGGCCGCAACCAGATCGTCGGGGGTCAGCGTCGGGAACGACTGGGCGCCCACGTGGGCGAGGGAGGCCGCCGCATCGGCGTCGGCCAGCACACGCAGGTCGATACGGCCGGAGATGACGCCGTCCTCGACGTCGTGCACCGAGTACGCCACGTCGTCGGCCCAGTCCATCACCTGTGCCTCCAGGCACGGCCGGGCGGCGGGTGCGCCGTGACGCACCCACTGCGCCGCAGCCATGTCGTCGCCGTAGAACCCGAACTTCCGCCGGCCCTCCTGACGCGGCCACGGATACTTCGCCACCGCGTCGAGCGACGCCCTGGTCAGGTTCAGGCCGGCGCTGCGCCCGTGCTCGTCGAGCACCTTGGGCTCAAGGCGGGTCAGGATGCGGAAGTTCTGGGCGTTACCCTCGAAACCGCCGAAGCCCTTGATGATCTCGTCGAGGGCGCGTTCCCCGTTGTGACCGTAGGGCGGGTGACCGATGTCGTGGGCCAGGCCCGCCAGATCGACGAGGTCCGGGTCGCACCCCAGGCCGATCGCCATCCCACGGCCTATCTGGGCGACCTCCAGCGAATGCGTCAATCGGGTGCGCGGCGTCTCGCCGTCCCGGGGGCCCACCACCTGGGTCTTGTCGGCGAGCCGGCGCAGCGCGGCACAGTGCAGGACGCGGGCCCGGTCGCGTGCGAAGTCCGAGCGGTGCTCGGTGTCGGTCCCGGGCAGGCCGGCGCTCTTCGCCGGTTCGGCCACCAGGCGCTGGCGGTCGAACTCGTCGTAGCTGTCCTGCAGTCGTGGGCTCACCGACGCACAGTCTGCCAGGGCTGATCACCCGGTAAACACAGCCGTGCGGGTGTGCCGCACTACATTGGCGGTCATGCGCGTCGCCCGCTTGTTGCCCATGCTGCTCGCCGTCCTGACCTTGGGACTTCTCTGCGCCCCGGGGGTGGCCGCCGAGCCACCGCTGCGGCTGCCCACCTACCTGACCGACAACGCCGGCGCCCTCGACACGGCAGGGACGGCCGAGGTGCAGGCAGCGATCGACCGGCTGTACAACGAGGAGCGCATCCGGCTGTGGGTGGTGTTCGTCGACGACTTCTCCGGCCAGGACGCGCAGACCTGGACGCAAACCACCTTTGCCCGCAGCGATCTGGGCAACCAGGACGTGATCCTGGCCGTCGCGACCGTCGACCGCGCATACGCGCTGATCGCACCTAAGGGGGGTGCGGTGCGCGTCGACATCGACAAAGTCCGCACCCAGCAGGTCGAACCACTGTTGCGCACCGGCGACTGGGCCGGCGCGGCGGTGGCGGCAGCCGAGGGCCTGGCCGGCAGCGGTGGCGGGTCGGTGAGCTGGACGGGCGTGCTCGTCGTGCTCGCGGTGATCGCGCTCGCTCTGGCGGCCCTGGTGCTGTGGCAGCGCCGCCGCAGGCGCAAGCGGCGCGAGGCCGAATTCGAGGCTGCCCAGCGGGTGGACCCGTCGGATGCCAATGCGCTCGCCGCCGTACCCCTGGATGCTCTCGACGAACTGTCCCGCAAGATCGTCGTCGACGTGGACAACGAATTGCGCACCAGCGAGAGTGAATTGGCGCTGGCCGTCGAGGAGTTCGGCGAGCAGGACACCGCACCGTTCAGCCGGGCGGTGGCCAACGCCAGAACCACGCTGGCTCAGGCGCTCAACGTCCGGCAGATCCTCGACGACGCGGTGCCCGAGACCCCGATGCAGCGTCGCGACCTGCTGACCCGCGTCATCGTCGCCGCCGCGAAAGCCGACCGGGAACTCGAAGCGCAGCGGGAGGCGTTCGCCCAACTGCGCGACCTGCTGATCAATGCCCCCAGCCGGCTGGACACGCTGACCCAGCAGATGGTCGACCTGACCGCCCGGCTCACTCCCGCAGAGCAGACGCTGGAGCAGCTGAAGTCCCAATTCGCCGAAACCGCACTGGTTTCGGTGTCCGACAACATCGACGAGGCCAGGCAGCGGCTGGCGTTCGCCGACCAGAGCATCACCACGGCCCGCGGCCTGGTGTCCCGGCCCGCCGACCGGCAGGGCGGACTGGTCGACGCCATCCACGCCGCCGAGGCCGCGCTCGGTCAGGCCCGCACGCTGCTCGACGCCGTCGACAGCGCGTCCACCGACATCAACCGCGCGGTGACCGGCCTGCCCGCCGTCATCGCCGACATCCAGAACGGCATCAACCAGGCCGGCGCCCAGCTGGCGCAGGGCAACGTCGCGGTGGCCACCGAGCTCAGCACCGCCAGAGACGCTGCGGTGCAGGCAGTTTCACAAGCCCAGAGCACCGGCAACAGTGACCCTCTCGGGGCGTTCACCCGGCTTACCCAGGCCGACGCCGATCTCGATCGGCTGCTGGCCGAGGTCGCGGAGGAGCGCGAGACCGCCGAGCGGCTCAGCCGCACCTTCGACCAGGCGCTGTTCAACGCACAGTCGCGGGTGCGTGCGGTGTCCGATTACATCGACACCCGTCGCGGCGCCATCGGTCCCGAGGCGCGGACCCGGCTGGCCGAGGCGGTCCGGCAGTTGCAGGCGGCACGGGACAAGCGCGAGACGAACCTGAACGAGGCCATCGCCCACGCCAACGGCGCCGCGATGCTGGCTGCGCAGGCGCAGTCGCTGGCCAACTCTGACGTCACCGCCGCGCAACGGCACTTCAGCGGGCCGTACGGCGGCGGCGGGGGCGGTCAGATGGGTGCGGTGATCGGCGGCATCCTGATCGGCAACGTGCTCTCCGGGGCGCTGCGCGGCGGCTTCGGCGGCGGCGGGTTCGGCGGCGGGTTCGGCGGCGGCGGTGGCTTCGGCGGAGGCGGCGGCGGATTCAGCGGCGGAGGCGGCCGCTTCTAACCCCCCCCACCTTTGCGCGAGCGTGCGTGTCTGCGGCAGACACGCCGTCCAAATCTCGAACTTCACGCACGCTCGTCGCAAAAATTGCGGCAATTGACGGCAATTGCGATCCCCCAAATCGGTCCCCAATCTGAAGTTCATCCACAGCGGGGCATCTCGACGCGCAGCCCACCCGCACCGTCGGTTGACGATCGTGACCATGACCGATCTCGACGCGGTGTTCCGGGCGCAGGGCGGCGTCGCGACCTCGGGCCAACTCCTGAGGTTCTACAGCCGTAGCCGTCTCGACATCGAGATCCGCGACGGCTGGCTGATCAAGGTATGGCCCGGCGTGTACAGCCGCGACGAACCCGACACCATGACGCGACTGCGGGGCCTCGACCTTCGGGCTGGCGAACCGGTCGCGATCTGCCTGGGCACCGCGGCGGCGGCCTACGGCTTCGACACCGAGGACACCCATGACATCCACGCCCTCAACCCGCCACGCCACCAACTCCGAAACTCCGACGGGCTCATCGTGCACCGCCGCGACGGCGCCCCGCTGGGTGTGGCGGACGGCCGGCCTGCGACCACCGCAGCGTGGACCGCCGTCGAGGTCGCACGGTCGCTGCGCCGTCCGCGTGCCCTGGCAACATTGGACGCCGCGCTGCGCAGCACAAGCTGCACCCGGCAGCAGTTGACGGTGGCCGCCGCCGAACAAGCCGGCAGGCGGGGCATCGTCGCGGTGCGCGAACTCATTCCGCTGGCCGACGCACTCGCCGAATCCCCCATGGAGAGCGAGGCCCGCCTGGCGATGCTCGACGGCGGACTGCCGCCGCCCGTGCTTCAGCACGAGATCGTCGACCTGAACGGGCGCACATGGCGCGTCGACTTCGCCTGGCTCGACGCCAAGGTCGCCGTGGAGTACGACGGGTTCGACTGGCACAGCGACCAGGAGCACTTCGCCAGGGACCGTCAGAAACGCGCCGCGCTCAACGAGGTCAACTGGCGGATGCTGTCCGTGGTGTCGGACGACGTCCGTAAGCAGTCGCACGACATGGTGCGCCGCATCGAACACGAGTTGACGCGCCGGATCGCGGCGTGAGCGTGCGCCGAATCGCGCGTGAGCGCGGGTGAACACGCGCGTGAGCGTGCGCCGAATCGCGCGTGAGCGTGCGCGAACTCCGGGATTCTCGCGGTGTGTCGGCCGCAGACACGCACGCTCGCCGGAGAACGCTAGCTGCCCTTGAGCCGCACTGCGAGGTAGTTGGAAACCTCCGAGATCGCGACCCGCTCCTGCGTCATCGCGTCGCGCTCGCGGATGGTGACGGCGTGGTCCTCCAGCGAATCGAAATCGACTGTGATGCAGTACGGCGTGCCGATCTCGTCCTGGCGCCGGTAGCGCCGACCGATCGCGCCGGCATCGTCGAACTCCACGTTCCACGACTGGCGCAACTCGGCGGCCAGGTCCCGGGCCTTCGGCGACAGGTCGGCGTGCCGGGACAACGGCAGCACCGCCGCCTTGACCGGCGCCAGCCGCGGATCGAGCCGCAGCACCGTGCGCTTGTCGACACCGCCCTTGGCATTGGGGGCCTCATCCTCGGTGTAGGCGTCGACCAGGAACGCCATCAGCGACCGGGTCAGGCCGGCTGCCGGCTCGATCACGTACGGCACGTAGCGGGTGTCGTTGGCCTGGTCGTAGAACGACAGGTCCACACCGGAATGCTTTGAGTGCGTGGACAAGTCGAAGTTGGTGCGGTTGGCGATGCCTTCCAGTTCACCCCACGGGTTGCCGGCGAAACCGAACTTGTACTCGATGTCGGTGGTGCCGTCGGAGTAGTGCGACAGCTTTTCCTTGGGGTGCTCGTAGAGGCGCAGGTTGTCGCGGTTGATGCCCAGATCGACGTACCACTGCAGGCGCGTCTCGATCCAGTACCGGTGCCATTCAGCCGCGGTGGACGGCTCGACGAAGAACTCCATCTCCATCTGCTCGAACTCGCGGGTGCGGAAGATGAAGTTGCCGGGGGTGATCTCGTTGCGGAAGCTCTTGCCGATCTGGCCGATGCCGAACGGCGGCTTCTTGCGGGCGGTGGTCACCACGTTGGCGAAGTTGACGAAGATGCCCTGGGCAGTCTCGGGCCGCAGATAGTGCAGACCCTCCTCGGTCTCGATCGGGCCGAGGTAGGTCTTGAGCATCATGTTGAAGTCGCGCGGTTCGGTCCACTGACCTTTGGTGCCGCAGTCGGGGCAGACGATCTCGGTCATCGCCACCGCGTCGGGGTCGACTGTGACGCCCTTCTTCGCTTCCTTTTCGGCGTAAGCCTCCTGCATGTGGTCCTGCCGGTGCCGCTTATGGCAGTTCAGGCATTCCACGAGCGGGTCGTTGAAGACCTCGACGTGGCCGGAGGCCACCCACACCTCGCGCGGGAGGATGATCGCACTGTCCAGACCGACGACGTCGTCACGGCTGGTGACGACCGCACGCCACCACTGACGCTTGATGTTCTCCTTGAGTTCCACCCCCAGCGGCCCGTAATCCCAGGCAGACTTGGTGCCGCCGTAGATCTCGCCGGACTGGAACACCAGCCCGCGCCGCTTGGCCAGGTTTGCAACGGTGTCGATGATCGAGGAAGACGGAGCCACGGGTTGACAGCGTAGCGAGCCCGCACGGCACTTCTCGCCATATCCCCGATTGACATGCACGGTCACGCATGTATCGTGAGACCTAATGAAAACGGTTTCCAGTATGTCCGGCTCGCCGGACGTCCACAACCATGCCGGCGCCCCGCCGGTCGACCTGCCGTCGCGTGCGGTACTCGACACCGCCGGGGACCTGCTGCGCGCCTTGGCTGCCCCGGTGCGAATCGCCATCGTGCTGCAGCTGCGCGAGGAGGCGCGCTGTGTGCACGAACTCGTGGACGCGCTGGATGTGCCGCAGCCGCTGGTCAGCCAGCACCTGCGCATCCTGAAGTCGGCGGGGGTGGTGGAAGGCTCGCGTTCGGGACGAGAAGTGTTGTACCGCTTGGTTGACGAC
Source organism: Mycolicibacterium austroafricanum (assembly GCF_000612725.1). Classification (GTDB taxonomy): domain Bacteria; phylum Actinomycetota; class Actinomycetes; order Mycobacteriales; family Mycobacteriaceae; genus Mycobacterium; species Mycobacterium austroafricanum. The sequence continues at coordinate 642,306 of NZ_HG964453.1, read as the reverse complement.
CACCTGGCCGAGATCGTCGTTGCGGCCGTGACACATTCGGCCGAGGAGGAAAAATGACCGGGGCCGTGCGCTCGACCCGGCAGCGCGCCGCGATCTCTGCGCTGTTGGAGAACATCGAAGACTTCCGGTCCGCCCAGGAACTGCACGACGAACTCCGCCGCCGCGGTGAGGGAATCGGCCTGACGACGGTGTACCGCACCCTGCAGCAGATGGCCGCGGCCGGCGTGGTCGACACGCTGCGCACCGACACCGGCGAGTCGGTGTACCGGCGCTGCTCGGAGCATCACCACCATCACCTGGTGTGCCGCGCCTGCGGATGCACGGTCGAGATCCAGGGCGGTCAGGTCGAGACGTGGGCCGCCGAGGTCGCCCGCGAACACGGGTTCTCCGATGTCAGCCACACCATCGAGATCTTCGGCATCTGCAGTAACTGCGCCGCAGGCAACTAGCGGGGTCCGCCGCTGCGCCAGCCCGCGACGGCAGTGACGACGCCGACGATCGCGATGATCGGCCCGAGGACAGACCATGTCGTGGTGCCGGTCATCGGACTGCCGGATACGGCCCCGAACCCTTGCAGGGCGAACAGAAGACCCGCGAGCGCGACCAGCACTCCGACGGCGATGATCACGATCCGCATACCCGCGACCCTAGTCGCGCTCAGGCGATCAGGGCGCGGCGCACGTCGCCTCCGGTGGCGAGCACCATCATCACCAACGTGCGCAGCGCATCGTCGGTGAGGCCGGCGGCGGGGAAGTTGTACCGCAACAGCACGTCACCGGTCTTCTTCGAGTTCCCCTTGGCGGCGCCGATCTTCTCGACCAGCGACACCGTCCCCAGCAGCGTGTCGTGCGCATGCTTGGCGACCTTCGCACGAATCTTGCTGTCCAGCGGCAGATCCCACGCCAGCACCTGCGTCAGCGACACCAGGTCCAGGTCTTCGGCGATCGTGACCACCCGCAGCGAGGCGAACGTCTCGTCGTGCCGGACCGTCAACGCACCGTCCTCCTCGTGGGTCACGGGGAGGATTTCGGCCAGCACGGCCGCGAGGCGCTCCGACAGTTCCATCAAGCCCTACCGCTCAGGTCCATCATTCTGCTCTGCCGCTCAGTTCCATCAAGCCCTACCGCTCAGGTCCATCATTCTGCTCTGCCGCTCAGGTCCATCATTCGGCTCTGCCGAAGCGCCTGTTGCGGTTGACATACTCTTCGCAGGCGGCCCACAGGTCGCGGCGATCGTAGTCCGGCCACAGCTTGTCCTGGAACACGTACTCGGCGTACGCCGCCTGCCACAGCAGGAAGTTGCTCGCCCGCTGCTCCCCGGAGGTTCGGATGAACAGGTCGACGTCCGGGATGTCCGCGCGGTGCAGGTGCTTGGCGAAGGTGGCCTCGGTGATGCGAGCCGGGTTGATCTTGCCGTCGACTGCCTGCTGCGCGAGTTCGCGTGCCGCCTCGACGATCTCGGTGCGTCCGCCGTAGTTGACGCAGTAGTTGATGGTGATGACGTCGTTGTCGACGGTCATCTGCTCGGCGATGTCGAACTCCTTGATGACGCTGCGCCACATCCGCGGCCGCGAGCCCACCCAGCGCATCCGCACACCCATGTCGTTGAGGTTCTCCCGACGCCGGCGCACCACCTCGCGGTTGAAGCCCATCAGGAACCGCACCTCCTCGGTGCTGCGCTTCCAGTTCTCGGTGGAGAACGCATACACGGTGAGGTGTTTGATCCCGATCTCGATGGCCCCGCAGGTGATGTCGATGAGCACCGCCTCACCCATCTTGTGCCCCTCGGTGCGTCCGAGGCCGCGCTGGGTGGCCCAGCGGCCGTTGCCGTCCATCACCACGGCGACGTGGTTGGGCACCTGGCCGGCCGGGATCTGCGGGGCGGACTCCTTGGAGGTGTGCTGCGGCGGACGGGCGAACTTGCCGTTGGTGCGCTTGGGCAGCTCCGGGAAGACGACCGGCCAGGTCGATTTGTCCGGGAAGGTCGGGTAGTCGTCAGGCGCCGGGGGCAGCTGCGGGTAGCCCTTCTTCCCCGTCCGCTTGGTTACCATGCGCAACATCCTGCCTGATGCCACTGGCAGCCATCCGCTCTGCCCGGTAGACACGCTCCACCAGGGGCAAAGTCCGCAGCTGGCGTTCCAGGTGCCATTGCAGATGGGCGGCCACCAGCCCGCTGGCCTGACTGCGGTGGGCCGTGGTGGAGATCTGGGCATGCTCCCAGTCGCCCTCGTAGAGCGCGGCCATCAGATCCAGCACCGCCTGTGGCGGGGTCACCGAGCCGGACGGCCGGCAGTGCACACACACGCTGCCGCCCGCCGCGACGTGAAACGCCCGGTGCGGCCCCGGGGCGGCGCACCGCGCGCATTCGATCAGCGACGGCGCCCACCCCGCGACTCCCATCGCGCGCAGCAGATAGGCGTCGAGGACAAGCTCGCGGGGGCGGATGCCGTCGGCCACCGCGCGCAGCGCGGCCACGGTGAGCTTGTGCAGCGCCGGCACCGGGGCACGCTCCTCCCCCGCGATCCGCTCCGCGGTCTCCAGCATCGCGCAGGCACAGGTGTAGCGGCCGTAGTCGCTGACGATGTCCGAGGCGAACGCATCGATGGCCTGGACCTGGGTGACGATGTCCAGATTGCGGCCCGGATGCAGCTGAACATCGATGTGCGCGAACGGTTCCAGCCGTGCGCCGAACTTGCTGCGGGTGCGCCGCACCCCCTTGGCCACCGCCCGCACCAGGCCGTGATCGCGGGTGAGAAGACTCACGATCCGGTCGGCTTCGCCGAGCTTGTGCTGCCGCAGCACCACCGCCCGGTCCCGGTACAGACGCATCGGCCCAGTCTCCCACTGCAAGGGGACGATTTCGGCTCGCAGCGCCGATACTCTCGTACGTGATGGCCGACACCGCTTACTCCCGCATCACCTCCCGACGCCGTTTCCCCACCCTGGGCAACCAGTTGTTCCAGCTCGCCAGTGGCACCGCCACCTCGGTCGACCTGGTGAGCCGCTCGCTGCAGGCCATCGAGGCGAGCCAGCCCACCCTCAACGCGTTCCGGGTGGTGCTGACCGAACAGGCGCTGGCCGACGCCGCCGAGGCCGACCGCAAGCGGGCGGCCGGCGCGGACCTGTCCCGTCACCCCCTTCTCGGCGTCCCGATCGCGGTGAAGGACGACGTCGACGTCGCCGGCGTGCCGACCCGGTTCGGCGCCGACGGCGAGGTCCGGCCCGCCGAGGCCGACGCCGAGGTGGTGCGGCGGCTGCGCGCGGCGGGCGCGGTCATCGTCGGCAAGACCAATACGTGCGAGCTGGGTCAGTGGCCGTTCACCAGCGGGCCGGCGTTCGGACACACCCGCAATCCGTGGTCCCGGGAGCACACTCCGGGCGGGTCGTCGGGCGGCAGCGCCGCGGCGGTTGCGGCCGGACTGGTCGCCGCCGCCATCGGCTCCGACGGCGCGGGCAGCGTCCGTATCCCCGCGGCGTGGACGCACCTGGTCGGCATCAAGCCGCAGCGGGGACGCATCTCGACCTGGCCGCTCACCGAGGCGTTCAACGGCATCACCGTCCACGGCGTGCTCGCCCGCACCGTCTCGGACGCGGCGCTGCTTCTCGACGCGGCATCCGGCAACGCCCCCGGCGAGTTGCACACACCGCCGCCGGTGCGCGTCTCCGACTACGTCTCGCGCGCCCCAGGCCCGCTGCGCATCGCGATGTCGACGAAGTTCCCGTTCACCGTGTTCCGGGCCGGCCTGCACCCCGAGATCCGGGCGGCGCTGCAGAACGTCGCCGACCAGCTCACCCAGCTCGGGCACACGATCGTCGCCGCCGACCCCGACTACCACCTGCGCATGTCGTGGAATTTTCTGTCCCGCTCCACCTCGGGCATCCCGGAGTGGATGGACCGGTTGGGCCGCGGCGTGAACTGGGACAGCCGCACCCGGTCCAACGCCCGGATGGGTTGGCTGCTGTCACAGAACGTGCTGCGCAAGGCGCGCGCCGGCGAGGCAGCCAGCCAGCAGCGGATCGGCTGGATCTTCAACCTGGCCGACGTCGTGCTGGCCCCTACCACCGCCCTGCCGCCACCGAAGGTGCGTGCCTTCGACGACCTCGGCGGGCTGGCCACCGACCGAATGATGATCAAGGCCTGCCCGGTGACCTGGCCGTGGAACCTGCTGGGCTGGCCGTCGATCAACGTGCCCGCCGGGTTCACCTCGGACGGCCTGCCGATCGGCGTGCAGCTGATGGGCCCGGCCAACAGCGAGCCGCTGCTGGTGTCGCTGGCCGCCGCACTGGAGGCCATCAACGGCTGGGCGGTGCATCAGCCCGAGGACTGGTGGACGCCGCAGCCACCGCCGGAACCGGATCTGGGCTCGAATGTGGCCGCTCCTGCCTCGGTGGAGGGCCAGGTCGCGTAATCTCCCGGCTGTGACCGTGAGCAATGTCGTGCGCATCGTGCCCGCCGCGATGCTTGTGGGCGCGGTGGTCGCGGGGACGCCCGCGGCGCAGGCAGACAACCGACGCCTCAACGAGAGCGTCGCCGTCAACGTCTACACGATCCAGCAGAACAGCGGCTGCACCACCGACCTCAAAATCAACCCGCAGCTGCAACTGGCCGCGCAGTGGCACACCAACGACGTGCTGCACAACCGGGCGCTGGGCGGCGACATCGGCTCCGACGGCTCCACCGCGCAGGACCGCGCCAACAAGGCCGGATTCGTCGGCACCGTCGCCGAGACGGTCGCGATCAACCCGGCGCTGGCGATCAGCGGCGTCGAGATCATGAACCAGTGGTACTACCGCCCCGATTACATGGCGATCATGAGCAACTGCGCGAACACGCAGATCGGCGTGTGGTCGGAGAACAGCCTGGACCGCTCCGTGGTGGTGGCGGTCTACGGCCAGCCGGGCTAGCTATTTCGGTGTAGTTGGTCACGCCTGGCGGGACCAACGACACCGAAATCGCCTCTAGACGCCAGTTCCCGCACCCCTGCGCCGCTTGCGCTCCTAGGCTCGTGTCGTGCACCTGTCGTGGCCGTTAATTGGTCGTTCGGCGGAGTTGCGGAGTATCGAGGCCGCGCTCTCGGCGCCGGACGTTTCCGGGATCGTCATCTCCGGAGTAGCGGGGGTCGGCAAGAGTCGGGTTGCTCGCGAAGCCATGTCGACTGCGGAGTCGCGGAACTGCGAAACCCGACTGGCTATCGGGACGCACTCGGGGCGGACAGTTCCGCTGGGTGCATTCGCCGCGTGGGCTCTGCCGGGTGTCGGAGATCCAGTGGAGTTGCTGAGAGGCGTGATCGCGTCTCTGACGGCAACGCCCTCGGCTTCCGAGGTGCTGATCGTCGTCGACGACGTACATCTCCTCGATGAGCTGTCGGCGTTTGTCGTCAACCAGATCGTGCAGCGAGACGCGGCGAAACTGATACTCACCGTGCGGGATGCGGAACCGGTTCCCGCGGCAGTGCAAGAGATTTGGCGGATTGGCCGGTTCGACCGCCTCTCACTGCAACCCTTGACACCAGAAGAAACGTCCACGCTCGTTTCCGCAACGCTGGGCGCAGCGGTGGATCCGTGCGCAACGCAGCGACTGTGGGAGCTCACACGCGGTAATGCGCTGTACCTGCGCCACATCGTTGAACAGGAGATCACCGACGGACGATTCGCGCTCCACAACGACGGCAACTGGCGATGGCTCGGCGACATGATCGTGCCGCCGAGCCTTGTCGAGTTCGTCGAATCCAGTGTCGGTGCTCTTCCCACACCCGTCGGCGACGTCGTCGACGCACTGGCCGTCGGTGAGCCCATCGAGTTGGCTGCACTCGCGCGGATCACTGATCGACGCGCAATCGAGGACGCCGAAACCCGCGGACTCATCACCCTCGAACCGACGGTGGCCGGCATAACCGTACGGCTCGCACACCCCATTTACGGAGAGGTACGGCGTAGGCGTGCACCGGCAAGCAAGCTGCGTCGGCTGCGGGGACTCATCGCCGGAGAACTTGCCGAATCCGACGCCGGCGACGAGATCCACGTGCTCGTGCGCCGTGCCACGTTGAGCCTCGACTCCGACCTGACCCCTGACATCGACGTGTTGACGAAGGCAGCACACGGCGCCGTGTGGCTCGCGGACCTCGGCCTCGCTGATCGACTCGCCGATGCGGCAGTCCGGGCAGGCGGCGGACTGGACGCTGAATTTGTTCGCGCGCACGCACTTTCGTGGCTCGGTCGCGGGGAGGACGCCGACGCCGTGCTCACCCGGATCGATCCGGCCGGACTGGCCGGTGGTGACCGTGCCCGATTGGCGTTCCTGCGCGCCAGCAACATGCTGTGGGCGCTCGGTGATCCCCCGCGCGCAAAAGCACTCATCGATGATGCATCTCGCACCGTGCCGTCCCACGAGCGCAGCTACATCGACGCATTCCTGACGGTGTACTGGTTCGCGATGGATCAGCCCGACGCGGCAATGTCGGCATGCGAGGGGCTCGAGACCGATCGGATGCCTGCAGTCGTCGGTGCGGAGCTGGCATGGGCGCTGGCGACGATCGATGCGGACGCCGGACGAACCGCCGCGGCTGTCAGGACCTCAAAAGCAGGGTATTCCGCCGTCGCCCGCTCTCTTGACGCACCGCACATGAGATTCAACATCGCCGACTCACATGTCAGCGCTTTGTTACTGGCCGGGCGGATAGATGACGCCGCAACCGTCGCCGCGCGCGTGCAGCAGCAGGCCGCCGACCTCCCTGGCGCAGCCCAACTGCTCGGTACCGCCGTGGCAGGACGCGCTTCGCTGGCAGCCGGTGACGTCCGTTCTGCATGCGCGTTTCTGGAGCGTGCAACGATCGGATTGTCTACCAACCATTCTCTTGGATGGGGTTACCGCTATCTGATTCCCCGGATACAGGCGCTCGCCACCAGCGGATACACAGATGCGGCCGCAGCCGCACTCGTATCGCTTGACGATATGCAACGCCCCTTTCGATTGCTGGACTACGAGCAGAGCCTTGCCCGCGCGTGGGTGGTCGCCGGACAGGGTGCGGTCAGCGAAGCGATCGGCATCGTGCGGTCGGCAGCCGAGAAAGCGACGTCGCAAGGGCGATTCGCGGCCGAGGTGCTCTGTCTGCAGACGGCTGTTCAGTTCGGTGATCGCAGAAGCGCGCGCAGGTTACACGACCTCGAATCGCTCGTTGAGGGTCCGCGAGTCCGACTGGCATCGCGGTTCGCCGAGGCCCTGCGCGACGATAAAGCCGCTCAACTAGCCATCCTTTCAGCGGAATTCGAGCATATGGGCGACCTTGTCGCCGCGGTCGACACCGCCGCTCACGCCGCGCTGGCATACCGCCGTCACGAAAAGCGCGGATCCGCCATGGGATGTGCGGCGCGCGCGGCGGCCCTCGCCGAGCGGAGTGGCGCTCGTACCCCGGCACTCCTGAGCGCTCTCCAACCTCTGCCCTTGACCGACCGCGAACGGGAGATCGTGATGCTGATCGGTAAGGGCATGTCGAGCCGAGAGATTGCCGAGCGCCTGACTTTGTCGGTGCGCACGGTGGAAAGTCACGTCTATCGGGCGATGTCGAAAACCGGGACGACCAGCCGGCGCGAACTGGCCGCGCTGTTGCCCACGGCGGAAGATCGATCCGGCGACGCATGACGATCCCGCGAGTTCGTCCGACAATGGCGGCGATACGCCAGACACCACTGACCAGCGGTGAAACGATCAGCGGCGTGGACTCCAGCGGAGACTGCGGCGCCGGACCGACTGCGCCGGAGCTGACCTGCGGCTCCTGCTTCGCGCCCTCCAGTTCGACGAGCAGGTTCTGCAGCGAGTGCGGCGCGCGTCTCACACAAGGATCCCGTCGGGCTGAGTACAAGCAGGTGACATTGCTGTTCGCAGATGTGGTGCGGTCGATGGACCTCGCGGCCAGGCTGGATGTGGAGAGACTTCGCGACATCATGACCGAAGTTGTGGAGCGGTCGGCGGCTGTCCTGCGCCGTTACGGTGGCACCGTGGAGTACCACGGCGACGGCGTGATGGCGATCTTCGGCGCCCCGACTGCGCTGGAGGACCACGCTTTTCGGGCGTGCGTGGCAGCCCTCGCGATCCAGGATGAGATGAAGCAGTTGGCCTCCGAGGTGGAGCTCAGCGACGGCGCGGCGTTGCAGGTACGGGTGGGGCTCAGCTCAGGACGGGTGATCGCGGGTGACATCGGTTCTGGATCATTGGGTTACCGCGCGATCGGCGAGCACGTTGGGATGGCGCAGCGGATGGAATCCGTGGCGCCGCCAGGTGGAGTCATGGTCTCAGAGTCAACCGTGCGACTGGTCGAACACAGGGTTGTCCTGGCCGAACCCGAGCACGTGCGCATCAAAGGGGCCGACGAACCGGTGCACGCGCGCCGGCTGCTGGGTATCGGTCCGCGGGTGGGGTGGGTCGGTCGCGCCGAGGCCGGCCTCGTCGGTCGGCACCGGGAGATGGCGACACTCGACGCCCTTGCGGACCGCACCATCGGCGCCCGCGGTGGCGTGGTCAATGTCGTCGGACCGCCAGGCATCGGCAAAAGTCGGGTGGCCAGGGAGGCGGCCGACGCCGCGGCGGCGCGCGGGCTCGAGGTGATCTGGACCTTCTGCGAATCCCACGCCCGGGAGGTTCCGTTCCAGGCGGTGACGCGATTGCTGCGGGCCGCCACCGGAGTGACGGACCTGCAGAGCGATGCCGCCCGCGCCCTGGTGCGGGAACAACTCCGGGACGCCGACGCCCGGGATGTGCTGCTGCTTGAAGATCTGCTCGGCATCGCCGACCCGGATGTGGCGTTGCCGCAAATCGACCCGGCCGCACGACGGCAACGGTTGACAGCCCTGATCAATACCGCATCGCTGGCGCTCACGGACCCGACGCTTCACATCATCGAGGATGTGCACTGGATCGATGCGATCAGCGAGTCGATGCTGGCCGACTTCCTCACGGTGATCCCACAGACCAAGTTGATGGTCCTGATCACCTCGCGCCCCGAATACACGGGGGATCTAACGCAAGTGGATGGCGCCCAACTGATAGCCCTTGCGCCACTGAATGACTCGGATACTGCGACAATGCTGGGTGAACTACTGGGGTCAGATGCCTCGGTCAGAGACCTGACGACAGCCATCGCCGAGCGGGCTGCCGGGAACCCGTTTTTTGCCGAGGAGATGGTGCGCGAGTTGGCCCAGCGCGGGGTGCTAACCGGCGAGCACGGGGAGTACATATGTCGCACGGACATCGCCGACGTCGCGGTGCCGGCGACGGTCCAGGCGGCAATCGAGGCGCGCATCGACCGGATGAGCACCGCGGCCAAGCGGACATTGAACGCCGCGTCGGTGATCGGAGCCCGTTTCGAGGCCGGGCTGCTCGCCGCGTTGGGCATCGATGCGGTGTTCGATGAGCTGCTGGGCGCGGAACTGATCGACCAAGTTCGGTTCACCCCAAGCGCCGAGTACGCGTTCCACCACCCACTGATCCGCGCCGTCGCCTACGAATCACAGCTGAAATCTGATCGCACCCATTGGCACCGACGCCTGGCCACCGCGATCCAAGAGCGTGCGCCGGAGTCGTTGGAGGAGAACGCGTCGCTGATCGCCGGACACCTCGAGGCCGCTGGTGATCAGCGCCCTGCGTACGACTGGCACATGCGCTCCGGCGCATGGTCGACGAATCGCGATCTTGCTGCCGCCCGAATGAGTTGGGAGCGGGCGCGCCGCATCGCCGACCAACTTCCTCACGAGGACCCCGACCAGCTGTCGATGCGCATCGCCCCGCGCACCATGTTGTGTGCCACCGATCTACAAGCCCGAGAAGTCCAGGAAAGCCGGGCCCGCTTCACGGAGCTGCGGGAGTTGTGCAGCGCGGCCGGGGACAACGTCTCGCTGGCCATCGGCATGACCGCGGTCGCCACCGAGGCACTCTATTCCGGGCGCGTGCGTGAGGCGGCGCAACTGTCATCTCAGCAGGTGGCGCTGCTCGAATCGATCGACGATCCCACCCCGACCATGGGGCTGGCGGCCGTAGCCTTCTGCAGCTGGTTGGGTGTCTGTGGTTTCGGCGAAATCTTGCGGTGGTCGAACACCGTCGTCGACCTCGCGGCCGGTGACCCCGTCAAAGGCGCCGGCTACGGCGTCGGATCACCGCTCGCGGTCGCGCTGGCATGGCGCGGCACCGCGCGGTCGTGTCTCGGCCGTCCCGGATGGCGCGCAGACCTCCACGACGCCGTCGCGATGGCCCAGCGCAGCAACCCGGAAACCCTCTCCGGGGTGATCGCGTGGTCCTACGGCATCGCGATGCAGTACGGGGCGCTCGATGCCGACGACTTCGTGATGCGTGCGAGCCAGGGTGCGCTGCAGACCGCCCAAGGGGCGAGCAACGATCGTGCAATGGGCTTGGCCGCGTACACGTTGGCTGTCGGCCTGCTGAAGCAGGACGACGTATCCGACCGTCGACGCGGGCTCGAACTGATGATGCAGGCCCGCGACATCTGGACGCGCAGGCACATCCTCTTTCTCATCCCGGTAACCGACTTGTGGGCCGCCCGAGAAGCGGCCAGGAACGGCGACCACGACGGCGCCCTACCGGTGATGCGCCACGCGGTCGGTGAGCTGCGGCGGGGATACCCCTTCTATGGCGTTTGGGGTACCGGCGTTCTGGTGGAGACGCTGCTGGAGCGCGCCGCCTGCGGCGATCTGACCGAAGCTCGGGAGGCTATTTCCTGGTTCGCGAACCTGGCGGCGGGAGCCCGTTCGGCGATGCCCGGAATCATGCTGATGCGGCTGCGTGCGCTGCTGTCCGGTGCCGGCGGCGACGAAATCGCCTACATGCACCTGGCGACTCGTTACCGCGATATGGCGGAGTCGCTGGGTTTCGACGGACATATTGCGTGGGCCCGGGCAATGGTCGACGGCCACCGCTAGCTCAACTGGAGCCGTCGCCGCCGCCGGACGATTCGCCGGCTGCGGCACTATCCGCAGACGACGAACCGTCCGGCGCCGGCGCTGCTGACGATCCTGACGACGACCCCTCAGACATCGCCTGGTCGACAGCTGCGACCTCACCGGTCGAGATGGCGGCGCCAGGCGAATGCGGCAGCGCGGGGGGATGCGCCCGACTCGATGCCGGCAACACCTGGTCGGAGGTCGCGTCGTCGGTCGACGCCTCGACCGCATCTTCCGTCCCGGTCACTTCAGTCGTCGAAAGCTCCGCGCCGCTCGATGCCTGTCCGTGTTCGGTCGCGGGCTCCGTCGAACTCAACTCCTCGCTAGCGGACGGGTCGGTCGACGTCACATTGTGAGTCATATCGTCCTGAACGGCTTCTGCCTCGACGACTTCGGCGGATCCGCTCACACCGGTGGCCGGCGCGGGCGTGCTCACCCGCGGCGGCAGATCGATCAGGGCTATGGCGTTGTCAATACCCTCGCCGATTGCCTGACCGAAATCGGTGACCACTTCGGCGATGTCAAGCTTCGGAAAAAGCCGCGCCGGGGTCGGTTCCCACGGCGGGATGCTGCGGTCATAGCCAAGTTCGACGAGTACTCGGAAGAACGGCTCGACGATGTCGATCAGCGGCTCAGGCACGCCCAGCATGCGGAGTGGAGCGAACAACGGCAGGTCCTGCGTCTCGAAGAAGTAGAAGCTGCTGTCGCCGTGGGTGCCCTGATAAGCCGGCGACGTCGTGGGGTCTGGGGGCAGGCTGTCGTCGAACGGTCGCGTATGGAGGTACAGAATTCCGAGAACCGCATTCAGGTCGGCGATCACGTTGAGCGGATACAGCGGGAAATCCGCGAAACCGTCGTATTGCCGGGTGATGTAGACGGTGTCGAACTGGGTTGCGGTCGACCCAGGGCCGTCGAACGTCCAGTCGAGAATCGGGATGTGGAGACCCGGGAACCGGGCGGAGAGACCGCCGTTGGGCACATGGGCCGATCCCTGCAGCACGAAGTCGATATCGGGTGCCGCGGCGCCCTCCGGGTGCTTTGCGGCCAGCCGGTTCTTCACCACGTTGGCGACCGCCGCACCCTGTGAAAGGCCGTAGATCACCGTGCGGTCATCGGGGTGTGCGGCCATCGCCGCCTCCAGGTCGGCGGCGCCGGCCTCTATCGACTGATCGGCGGTGAGGTCGAAGAGCCCTGAGAGCTTCCACCAAGGCTCATCCGGCCATGCGGGGCCGCCCGGTCCGAAGATGCCGGGATCCCCGAGCAACAACCCGAGGAGACGAAAGATCCCGGTGAGGGGCCAATTCTCATTCGGCGTTGTCACCGCGATCGGCGTGAAGCTCTGATCCGGGTGGGTCGGGGTGACGAACTTGTCCATGACCGCCTCGACGCCGGCATCGTGAAAGGTGGGACAGGTGGTCCCGCACAACAGCAGGGCCGTCGAGTCGGCGGACAGTTTCATCGCAGGCGAGCCTGGCGAAACAGCCATGGGGACAGCGATGGTCATCGCCGCCAGGATGGAAGCGCCGATCGGCAGCCGCACTGGGGCCAGGCTGCGCCGGAACCTTCGCGATGCCGGCGCGACCGCGCCGCGTCCGTGTTTAGCACCAAGCATGGTCCGTCCCTCCATATTGATCCTGGCGGAACCACGAGCCCCGCGTCCGGGCCCAAGTACCCCGAAGCGAATCTTGCCCATGACCGGTGTGACGGAGCTCAGTAGTGCGCTACTGCACTCTCGCCGACCGGCGGCCTCGGACTACGGAATCGCAGTCTGCGCAATTCGACTGCCTTGCTCCGACACAGAGGGCGTGTATGCCAACGCGAGGACTAGAAGCCCAGTCGCCCAAGCTGTTTGGGATCACGCTGCCAGTTCTTGGCGATCTTGACGCGCAGATCCAGGTACACCTTGGTGCCGAGCAGCTTCTCGATCTGGGTGCGCGCGGCGGTGCCGACCTCACGCAGACGCGCGCCGCCTTTGCCGATCACGATGCCCTTCTGGGAGTCGCGTTCGACGTAGAGGATCGCGTGCACGTCGATCAGCGGATCGTCGTCTGGACGGCCCGGGCGCTCTTCGACCTCGTCGATCACCACGGCCAGCGAGTGCGGCAGTTCGTCGCGCACCCCCTCCAACGCAGCCTCGCGGATCAGCTCGGCCATCAGCACTTCTTCGGGCTCGTCGGTGAGTTCGCCGTCGGGATAGAACGCCGGCCCGGGCGGCAGCTTCGACACCAGCACGTCGATGAGCACGTCGAGCTGGGTGCCCGACGTCGCAGACACCGGCACGATGTCGGCGTCGGGACCGAAAAGCTCACTGACCGCGAGGAGTTGCTCGCCGACGCGGTCTTTGGACACCTTGTCGATCTTGGTGACGATCGCGATCAGCGTGGTCCGCGGGGCGACCGCACGGATCTGCTCGTAGATCCACCTGTCGCCGGGGCCGATCTTCTCGTCGGCGGGGATGCACATACCGATGACGTCGACCTCGGAGTAGGTGTCCTTCACCAGTTCGTTGAGCCGCTGGCCGAGCAGGGTGCGGGGCCGGTGCAGCCCAGGGGTGTCCACGAGCACGATCTGGAACTCGTCGCGGTGCACGATGCCGCGGATCGTGTGCCGGGTGGTCTGCGGCCGGTTCGACGTGATCGCGACCTTGGTGCCCACCAGTGCGTTGGTCAGGGTGGACTTGCCGGTGTTCGGCCTGCCGACGAAACAGACGAAACCGGAACGGAATTCGGCCTCGTCGGTCACAGCGGGTGGCCCGAGCGGTCGGTCACGATGACTGCGGCGTCGGGCGAGAGTTCACGCACCGCCGCGATCCCGGGGTCGTCGGCGGAGCCGCCGACGAGAACCGCGGCCTCCAACAAGGTGGCACCGCTGGACACCGCCGCCGCGATCGCCGCTTGCAACGCGGTCAGGGTGAGCGCGTCGAGAGTGACGGGTGCGCCGGCGTAGGTGCGGCCGTCAGCGTCGCGGACCGCGGCCCCGTCCCCGGCCTCGGCCCGGCTCATCGCGCCTCGTGCCAGTACCACCAGCTTGGCGTCCTCGGGATCGAGCGTGCTCATTCGTGTCCTTCCGCAGTGTCGGGCGCCGGCTCGACGGGGCTGACCAGCACGGTGCCGATCCGCACGCGGCCGCGCGGGTCCGGTCCCCCCTCGGCCCGCAACCGCAGTCCGTCCCAGGTCACCTCGGCCCCGGGCAGCGGGACGCGCCCCAGCTCCAGGGCGACCAGCCCACCGACGGTGTCGACGTCGAGGTCCTCCTCGAAATCAATGCCGTAGAGCTCGCCGAGATCTTCGATCGACAGCCGTGCCGACACCCGGTACTGCTGATCGCCCAGGTCCTCGACGGGGGCCACCTCGTCGGTGTCGTACTCGTCGGCGATCTCGCCGACGATCTCCTCCAGCACGTCTTCGATCGTGACGAGCCCGGCGATCGCGCCGTATTCGTCGACCAGCAGCACCATGTGAACCCGGTCGCGCTGCATGTCACGCAGCAGCGCGTCCAGCGGCTTGGAGTCGGGCACGAACGTGGGCTTGCGCATCACGTCGGACACCGAGGTGTCACGGCCCTGGTTGCTCGAGTAGTAGGTGCGCTGGACGAGGTCCTTGAGGTACACCACCCCGACGATGTCGTCGACGTTCTCCCCGACCACCGGGATCCGGGAGTGCCCGCTGCGCACCGCCAGGGAGGTGGCCTGCCCGGCGGTCTTGTCGTACTCGATCCACACCATCTCGGTGCGCGGGACCATGACCTCGCGGGCGGGTGTGTCCCCGAGTTCGAACACCGACTGGATCATCCGTCGTTCGTCATCGGCCACCACGCCGCGCTGCTGGGCGAGATCAACGACCTCCCGCAGCTCGATCTCAGACGCGAACGGCCCGTTGCGGAATCCGCGACCGGGTGTCAGCGCATTACCGATCAACACCAGCAGCCGGCTGACCGGCAGCAGGAGCACCGAAATGGCTTGCAGTGGAAGCGCTGTCACCAGCGCGATGGTGTAGGCGTTCTGCCTGCCCAGCGTGCGCGGCCCGACACCGATGGCGACGAAGCTGACCACCGCCATGACCGCCGCGGCAGCGACCAGCCCCCAGGTCACGCCCAGGGTTCCGTCGAGGAACGCGGCCAGCAGCACCGTCGCGCTCACCTCGCATGTGATACGAAGCAGCACAATGAGGTTGATGTAGCGGGGCCGCTCCACCATGACCCGGGCCAGGCGCACCGCTCCCGGCCGTTCCTCGCGGACCAGTTCCTCGACGCGGGCCATCGACACCGTGCTCAGCGCCGCGTCGATGGCGGCGAACACCCCGCCGAAAAAGATCAGCACGATGGCGCTGATCAGTTGACCGACCGGACTCACGGAGTGTCGCCGTGGTTCAGTTCATCGAAATATCGCGACTTGTCCAGCAGCCGTTGATCCTTCTGGCTCTGCCGGTCCTGGTGGTACGCCTGGACCTGGTCGGCGACCCACTCTTCGAGCAGCTCGCGCTGCAACGCGAACATCTCTTTTTCCTCGTCGGGTTCGGCATGATCGTAACCGAGCAGGTGCAGCACGCCGTGCACCGTGAGCAACGCCAGCTCCTGCCCCAGCGTGTGTCCGGCGTCGGCAGCCTGCTTGGCCGCGAACTCCGGGCACAGCACGATGTCGCCCAGCATCGACGGCCCCGGCTCGGGAGCGTCGGGGCGCCCGCCGGGCTCCAGCTCGTCCATCGGAAAGCTCATCACGTCGGTCGGGCCCGGCAGGTCCATCCAGCGCATGTGCAGATCGGCCATCGCCGCTGTGTCGAGCAGCAGCATGGACAGCTCGGCGGCGGGGTTGACGTCCATCTTGCCGATGACGAACCGGGCGACGCTGATCAGTTCCTCTTCGGATACGTCGATACCCGACTCGTTGGACACCTCGATAGTCATGGAAATCGTTACCGCCGTGGACGTCCCGAACCGGACGAGCGGCGCTGCGCCCGGTTCATCAAGGTGGGTTCTTCGGCTTTCGCGTAGGCGTCCACGATTTCGGACACCAGTCGGTGGCGCACGACGTCGGCGCTGGTGAGTTCGGCGAAGTGGATGTCGTCGATACCGTCGAGGATCCGCATCGCGGCCCGCAGCCCGGACGCCGCTCCCCCGGGCAGGTCGACCTGGGTGATATCGCCTGTCACAACAATTTTCGAGCCGAAGCCGAGACGGGTCAGGAACATCTTCATCTGCTCTGCGGTGGTGTTCTGCGCCTCGTCGAGGATGATGAACGCATCGTTCAACGTCCTGCCCCGCATAAATGCCAGCGGCGCAACCTCGATCACCCCGGCGGTCATCAACTTCGGGATCAGCTCGGGGTCCATCATGTCGTGCAGTGCGTCGTAGAGTGGGCGCAGGTACGGATCGATCTTCTCGTACAGCGTGCCGGGCAGGAAGCCAAGGCGCTCACCGGCTTCCACCGCGGGGCGGGTCAGGATGATGCGGCTGACCTGCTTGGCCTGCAGCGCGCTTACCGCCTTGGCCATCGCCAGGTAGGTCTTGCCGGTGCCGGCCGGGCCGATGCCGAACACGATGGTCTTGGCGTCGATCGCGTCGACGTAACGCTTCTGGTTCAGTGTCTTGGGCCGGATCGTCTTGCCGCGCCGCGACAGGATGTCCAGGGTCAGGACCTCGGCGGGTGACTCGTCGTCGGCACCGGTCAGCATCGCGACGCTGTGCCGCACCGCGTCCGGGGTCAGCCGTTGACCGCTGCCCACCACCTCGATCAGCTCGGAGATGGCCCGATCGGCCAGCGCGACGTCGGCATGTTCACCGGAGACAGTGATCTCGTTGCCGCGGGCGTGGATGTCGGCGGCGAGCAGTTGTTCGAGTTCGCGCAGATTCTCGTCGGAGGATCCCAGGAGGCCCATGACGTATTCGGGCGGAACTGTGATCGTGCTGCGGACCAGCGGTTCAGAGGATGCTGCCGATGCGTCCGAGCCTGCGTTCTCACGGGGCGCCACGTGTGGTTTTCTGCCTGCTTCCTGGGTCGTGTACCGGAAACCCCAGTTTAGCCCGGCCCACCGCGACGACCCAATGCTTATGTGCGGGGCGGCAGCCGCAGTGGCCGCGACCGCACCACCAGCGGCCACCAGAACCAGCGGCCCAGCAGGGTCGCGATGGCCGGCATCATGAACGCGCGCACGATGAACGTGTCGAACAGCAGCCCGAGCCCGATCGTCGTCCCGACCTGCGCCATCACCCGCAGGTCGCTGACCACCATCGAGGCCATCGTCAGCGCGAAGACCACGCCCGCGACGGTCACCACGCTGCCGGTGCCGCCGATCGCCCGGATGATGCCGGTCTTGATGCCGGCCGGGATCTCCTCCTTGAACCGGGACACCAGCAGCAGGTTGTAGTCCGAACCGACCGCGATCAGCGCGATGATCGACAGCGCCAGCACCATCCAATGCAGTTCGATACCGACGATGTGCTGCCAGATCAGGATGGATATCCCGAACGACGCGCCCAGCGACAGCGTCACGGTCCCGACGATCACCAGCGCGGCGACCAGGCTGCGAGTCAGCACCAGCATGATCATCAGCACCAGACACAGCGCCGAGATCACCGCGATCAGCAGGTCATAGCGTGATCCGTCGGACATGTCCTTGAACGTCGCGGCGGTGCCGCCGAGCTGGATCTCGGCATTCTCCAGCGGGGTGCCCTTGAGCGCCTCGATCGCCGCGATCTTGATCGGCTCGACGCGCTGCAGCGCCTCTTCGGTGGTCGGATTGCCCCGGTGGGCGATCAGCATCCGCACGGTCTTGCCGTCGGGCGAGAAGAAGCTCTCCATCGCCCGCTTGAAGTCCTCGTTCTCGAACACCTCGGGCGGCAGATAGAACGAGTCGTCGTTCTTCGCGGCGTCGAACGCCTTGCCCATCTCGGTGGAATCGCGGGTCAACTCGTCCATCTGGTCGTAGAAGCCGCCCATGGTGGCGTAGGTCGTCAGCATCATCTGACGCATGCTCTCCATGGTCTCGATCATGGGCGGGAACGTCGCCAGCATCTGCGGCAGCAGCGCCTTCATCTCGTCCATGTTCGCGACGGCCTTGTCGAAGGTGTCGGTCATGACGCTGATTCCGTCCATCGAGTCGAACAGCGACCGAAAGGACCAGCACAGCGGAATGTTGTAGCAGTGCGGTTCCCAGTAGAAGTAGTTTCGGATCGGCCGGAACTGGTCGTCGAAGGTCGCCACCATGTCCCGGATCTGGTGCACGGTGTCGCGCATCTCGGTCATGTCGTCGATCATCACGGTGGTGATGTTCGAGAACTTCGTCATCAGCCCGTACATCGTCTTCATCGTCGCGATCGTCTCGCCGATGTCGTCGGCCTGAACCCGCATGTCGGCGATGCGGTCCTTCATCAGCTTCATGTTCTGCTGCTGACCGACGCCCTGCATGCTGATCAGGAACGGGATCGACGTGTGCGCGATGGGCGCGCCGTCGGGCCGGCTCGGCGCCTGCACGCGTGCCACCCCTTCGACGTTGAAAACGCGCTTGGCGAGCCGGTCGAGGATCAGGAAGTCCGACGAGTTGCGCAGGTCGCGGTCGGCCTCGACGATGAGCACCTCCGGGCTCATCCGCGACAGCGAGAAGTATTTGGTGGCCGCCTGCAGGCCCGCGTTGGCCGGGATGGACTCCGGGATGTAGCGGGTGTCGTCGTAGCTGGTCTTATAGCCGGGCAGCGCGGCCAGCCCGATCAATGCCAGCGCCAACGATGCCACCAGGATGGGCCCGGGCCAGCGCACCACGGTCGCACCGACCCGCCGCCACGCCCGGATCCGCATCGCGCGTTTGGGTTCGAGCAGGCCGAAACGGCTGCCCACGGTGACGATCGCCGGCCCCAGCGTGAGCGCGACGGCCACCCCGGCGAGGATGCCGACCGCACACGGCACCCCCATGCTCTGGAAGTACGGCATCCGGGCGAACGACAGGCAGTACATGGCCCCGGCGATGGTCAGGCCGGAACCGAGCACCACGTGCGCGGTGCCACCGAACATCTCGTAGTAGGCGGCTTCGGGGTCGGCGCCCGACGCACGGGCTTCCTGATAGCGGCCGACCAGGAAGATCGCGTAGTCGGTGCCGGCGGCGACGGCAAGTGAGATCAGCAGGTTCACCGCGAACGTGGACAGCCCGATGACCTGGAAGTGCCCCAGCGCCGCCACCACACCGCGCGCCACCGACATCTGGACGCCGACCATGATCAGCAGCAGCACCACGGTGGTGATCGAGCGGTAGAAGAACAGCAGAAGCACGATGATCACCACGAACGTGACCAGCAGGATCAACGCCATGCTGCTCTCACCGGCGATGTTGACGTCGGCGGTCAGCGCAGCCGGCCCGGTCACGTGCACCTGAACCCCCGGCGGCGGGGGCGAGTCGGCGACGATGTCGCGCACGGCCGCGACCGACTCGTTGGACTTCGTCTCGCCCATGTTCCCGGCCAGGTTCAGTGCGACGTAGGCGGCGTGACCGTCGGTACTCTGCGCGGCGGCCTCGGTCAGCGGGTCGCCCCACATGTCCTGGATGTTGCGGACGTGATCCGGTGCGGCCTCGAGCTTCTCGATGAGCTGGTCGTAATACGCGTGCGCGTCGTCGCCGAGCGGCTGCTCGCCTTCGAGCACCACCATCGCGATGGAGTCGGAGTCCGATTCACCGAACAGCCGGCCCATGTCGGACATCGCCTGCATCGCAGGCGCGTCGCTCGGGCTCATCGACACCGCGTTCTGGGCGGCCACCACCTCCAACTGGGGCACCAGCAGGTTCAGCGCCGCGACCAGCAGCACCCACCCGAGGATGATCGGGATCGCCAGGCGCCGGATCCAGCGCGCGACGGGAGTGGGGTCCCGCAGGTCCCTGTCGGCGTGCGCTCTCATGCGGACTTGGTGAAGCAGTAGACGTAGGCGCTGACGTTGTGGGCGGTGCGTTCGTCCTTGACGACGCCGTCGGCGGAGATCCGGCATCCGATGAAGTCGCTGTCACCTTGCGCCACAACGTTTCCGACCATGGCGGGCGAGTTCGTCTCGACCTCGATCGACCAGGGCAGGGTGGCGCCGACGATCTGGTTGGGGTCGCCCTCGTCGTCGATGTAGTTGATGTCCGCGGTGGCCCCTGGATCACCGAAGATCTCGTAGCGCACGATCTTGGGGTCGGACTTGTTGGAATCCTCGGACATGCTTCCCGCATAGGTCGGCAGTTGGTGGGAGCCGAAGATGTTGCGGATCCGCCACACCGCAAGGCCGCCGACGACGAGCACGAGCACCAAGACGAGCGGTATCCACGCTCGGGTCACACGGGTGAGAATCGGGAGTCCTTCTAACTCGGCGCAGCCCTCGGGCTTCCTGCACTTCTGAAAGGGAAGGCTAACCTATCTACTCCCTCGCGGGGCTGCTACCCCCGGGTTATGACCAGCGGGAGGTCAGCACGCCCAGTGCGCCAAGTGCCACCGCCGCGGCCGTCGACGTGCGCAGCACGGAGGGGCCGAGCCGGACCGCCACGGCGCCGGCGTCGATGAGTGCCGCCAGTTCGTCGTCGGCGACGCCTCCCTCCGGGCCGACGATCAGGGTCAACGGATCGTTCTGCCCCACTGCCGCGTCGGCCAGGGGCCGGGTCACGGACTCGTGCAGCACCAGCACCGTGCCGGGCTCCGCGCACCGCGTCGACTCGACCAGGTCGCGGGTGGACACGACACCGTCGACATCGGGGATGAAGGGACGCCGCGACTGACGGGCAGCCGAGCGCGCCACCGCACGCCACCGCCGCAACCCCTTGTCCACCTTGGCCGCACCGTCCCAGCGAGCCACACAGCGCGACGCCTGCCAGGCGACGAACGCGTCCGCGCCCGCCTCGGTGGCCAGCTCGACCGCCAGTTCCGAGCGCTCCGATTTGGGCAGGGCCTGCACGACGGTGACGGTCGGTCGTGGCGGCGCGACGAGGTGGCGGTCCTGCACGCGGGCCGTCAGCCGGCCTTTGGCGACGTCCTCGACGACACAGTGCGCGACGGTTCCGGCGCCGTCGGCGAGGTCGAGCTCCTCGCCCGGGCGGGTCCGGCACACGGTGGCCGCGTGGTGTCCCTCCTCACCGTCGACGACGGCGAGATCGCCTGGGGCGGGGACGACGTCGACGTAGAAGAGACTGCGCATCGGGACGGTAGAGCCGCGCTAGCGACCGGTGAACGTCTCGCGCAGCCGGGAGAAGAGGCCGCCGCCGTGCGACGACCCGTTGCCGCCCTGGGCGGACCGCACTTCGGCGGTGTCCTTGGAGCGTTCCTTGAACGTCCTCAGCAACTCGATGTCTTCATGGTCCAGCCGGGACGGCACCACGACGTCGATGTGGGCGTGCAGATCGCCGCGCACGCCCGAACGCAGATGCGGCATCCCGTGCCCGCGCAGGGTGGTCACGGCGCCGGGTTGGGTGCCGGCGGCGATGGTGATCTCGGTCGGTCCGTCGAGGATCGCGTCGACGGTGACCGTCGTGCCCAGCGCGGCGTCGACCATCGGCACCGACACCGTGCAGTGCAGGTCGTCGCCGTCACGGACGAACACCGGGTGCGGCTTCTCGTGCACCTCGACATAGAGGTCGCCCGCCGGTCCGCCGCCCGGCCCGACCTCGCCCTGCGCGGCCAGCCGCACACGCATGCCGTCGCCGACGCCTGCGGGGATCTTGACGCTGATCTCGCGGCGGGCCCGCACACGGCCGTCACCGGAGCACCGGTTGCACGGGTTCGGGATCACCTCGCCGACCCCACCGCACACCGGGCACGGCCGTGACGTCATGACCTGACCCAGCAGCGATCGCTGCACCGTCTGGATCTCTCCGCGCCCGCCGCACGTGTCACAGGTGACCGGTGTCGAGTCGCCGTGGGTGCCCTTGCCGTGGCACAGGTCGCACAGCACCGCGGTATCGACGGTGACCTGTTTCGTCACGCCGGTGGCGCACTCCTCCAGGTCGAGTCGCATCCGCAGCAGCGAATCGGAGCCCGGCCGGACCCGGCCGACGGGGCCGCGGGAGGTGGCGCCGCCACCGAAGAACGCCTCGAAGACGTCGCCCAGGCCGCCGAAGCCGGCGAAGCCGCCGCCACCGCCCGCTGCCGCGGATTCCATCGGGTCGCCGCCGAGGTCGACGATGCGCCGCTTCTCGGGATCATTGAGCACCTCGTAGGCGACGCTGATCTCCTGGAAGCGCGCCTGCGCGCCCTCATCGGGATTGACGTCGGGATGAAGCTCTCGGGCAAGCTTGCGGTACGCGCGCTTGATCTCCGAATCACTCGCGCCCTTGCTCACTCCGAGCAGCCCGTAATAGTCGCGTGCCACGCTCAACCTTTCCCACCCGACCGATCCGCCTGAACCCCGAGGGGTCGGCGGTCAGCGGTTACCTAAGACCTCGCCAATATAGAGAGCAACTGCGGCGACGTTCGCGATGGTTCCCGGATAGTCCATCCGTGTGGGACCCAACACACCCATGCCGCCGAACACCTTGCCTGCACTGCCGTACGCCGTGCTGATCACCGAGGTGCCCGCCATCTCCTCGGCCTCGGTTTCGTGACCGATCCGCACGGTCACCTTGCCCGCCTCCTGCTGCTTGGCCAGCAGGCGCAGCACCACGACCTGTTCCTCGAGTGCCTCGAGCACAGAGCGCAGCGAGCCGCCGAAGTCGGCGGTATTGCGTGTCAGGTTCGCGGTCCCACCGAGCAGCAGCCGCTCCTCGGTGTGCTCCACCAGCGTCTCCACCAGGACGGTCGCCGACCGGCCGACCGCGTCGGCGAGCCCGCCCTGACCGTTGAGGTGTACCGCCAGGTCCGACACCGCGACCGACGCGGCCGCCAACGGCTTGCCCTCCAGCGCGCTGCCGAGCATGTCACGCAACTGCGCGAGCTGACCGTCGTCGATGCCGTCGCCGAGTTCGACGATCCGCTGGTCCACGCGCCCGGTATCGGTGATCACGACCAGCAGCAGCCGCGCCGGCGTCAGGGCCACCACTTCGAGGCGGCGGACCGTCGAGGTCGTCAGGGTCGGGTACTGGACCACCGCGACCTGGCGGGTGAGCTGGGCGAGCAGACGCACCGCGCGGCGCAACACGTCGTCGAGGTCGACGCCGGACTCCAGGAACTGCAGGATCGCGCGTCGCTCGGCCCCGGACATCGGTTTGACGTCTTGGAGTCGGTCGACGAACTCGCGGTAGCCCTTCTCCGTCGGCACCCGCCCTGAGCTGGTGTGCGGTTGTGTGATGTAGCCCTCGGCCTCCAGTACCGCCATGTCGTTGCGCACCGTCGCGCTGGAGACGCCGAGGTTGTGACGTTCCACGATGGCTTTGGAGCCGATGGGCTCCTTCGTGGCGACGAAGTCGGCGACGATCGCGCGGAGCACCTCGAATCGACGGTCGTCTGCGCTGCCCATTGTTCACCCACCTGAAGAAGACACGTCCTGGTCGCGTTCATTTTACGGTGACCGCGGGGTATGTCACCGACCCAGCGGACCGAGACGCGGCACGGTCGGCGCGGGCAGGTTAACCTGACGGACTAGACCAGACTATTGCGGTGGGCAACGGGCAGCGAAGGCGCGTCGATGATCTTCAAAGGGGTTCGCGATGGCAGGCCCTACCCTGACCACGGACTGTCGCACCGGCAGTGGGCTCAGATCCCGCCTCGGCAGATCCGGCTTGACGAACTCGTCATGACCACCACCGTGCTGGCACTGGACCGGCTGCTGTCCGAGGACTCGACCTTCTACGGCGACCTGTTCCCGCACGCGGTCAAATGGCGGGGCAACGTGTATCTGGAGGACGGCCTGCACCGCGCGGTGCGGGCGGCGTTGCGCAACCGCACGGTGCTGCACGCGCGGGTGTTCGACATGGACATGGCGGTCCCCCAACCCAGCTGAGCACGTGCTGCTGCCTCACAGCGCGCAAACACCATTCCTGTGCACGATGGACGGATGCGGGTTCTTGTGGTCGAGGACGAACGCCTCCTTGCCGACGCGGTGGCCACCGGCCTGCGTCGGCACGCCATGGCCGTCGACGTGGTCTATGACGGCGCATCCGCGCTGGAGCGCGCCGCGGTCAACGCGTACGACGTGGTCGTCCTCGACCGTGACCTGCCCGCCGTCCCCGGTGATCAGGTGTGCGCGTCGCTCGTCGGGGCGGGCGGCGGCCCGCGGATCCTGATGCTGACCGCCGCGGCCGCGGTGCTCGACCGTGTCGAGGGACTGCAGCTGGGGGCCGACGACTATCTGATCAAACCGTTCGCGTTCGCCGAACTCGTCGCCCGGGTGCAGGCGCTGGGGCGGCGGTCCCGCCCTGCCACCCCTCCGGTATTGGAGCGACAAGGTATCCGCGCGGACACCCACCGCCGCACGGTGACCCGCGATGGGAGACCGGTTTCCCTGTCCCGCAAGGAATTCGCTGTGCTCATCGAACTGCTCACGGCCGACGGCGGGGTGCTCTCGGCCGAGCATCTGCTGGAGAAGGCGTGGGACGAGAACATCGATCCGTTCACCGGCGTGGTGCGCTACACGATCATGATGTTGCGCCGGAAACTCGGGGACCCGCCGGTGGTCGAGACCGAGCCGGGCGTCGGGTACCGCATCCGATGACCCCGCGAAGCCCCGCACGTCGTTCGACGATCCGGTGGCGTCT
This sequence comes from Mycolicibacterium austroafricanum, assembly GCF_000612725.1. GTDB lineage: Bacteria > Actinomycetota > Actinomycetes > Mycobacteriales > Mycobacteriaceae > Mycobacterium > Mycobacterium austroafricanum. Next base: position 617,726 of record NZ_HG964453.1, on the reverse strand, counting down.
CACAGTCCTGTACGGAAGCGCGTTCTTCATCGCGGGCGCCGTCCTGATCTGCCTGATGTACGTCTTCCTGCAGCAGTCGCTGCACAACCGTCCGGCAGGTGCGCAGGGCGTGGTGAGTCAGTTCCTCGACGACCGCGGGGTGCGCAACCGGCCGGTTGTCGAGGGGCTCCTGCGTGCCGTCGCCACCGAGTCCGAACGGGAACGCCAGGACACGCTGCGCGCCATGTTGACGTGGTCGTTCGTCTCACTGGGCGTCGTCGGCGTGGTGGCGGGCGGGTTCGGCTGGTTGATGGCTGGGCGTGCACTTGCGCCGCTGCAGGACGTCACCGCGACGGCGCGCCGGGTCGCCGACCGGAATCTGCACGAACGCATCGCGCTGGACGGTCCCGACGATGAGATCAAGGAACTCGCAGACACTTTCGACGCCATGCTGGACCGCCTGGACCGGGCCTTCGAGAGCCAACGCCGGTTCGTCGCCAACGCCTCGCACGAGCTGCGCACGCCGCTGGCGATCAACCGGACCCTGATCGAGGTCGCCCTCGAGGATCCCGAAGTCGCCGAGTCCACCCGCACGCTCGGGCGGACGCTGCTGGACGTCAACCTCCGCAACGAACGCCTCATCGACGGGCTGCTGGTGCTGGCGAGCAGCGACCAACAGCTGCGGCACCGGTCCCGGGTCGATCTCGGAGAGGTCACCGGTCGCGCGTTGACGACCGTAGCCGGATTCGCACGCGCCGCCGGGATTCGTATCGACTCCGATCTTCCCCAGGCGCATGTCCACGGGGATGCGGCGCTGCTCGAACGACTGGCACAGAACCTGATCGACAATGCGCTGCGCTACAACGTCCCGGAGGACGGCTGGGTTTCGGTCACGGTGGGGACCCAGGACGGGTTCGCCACACTGCGCGTCGAGAACTCCGGCCCGGTCGTCGCCGCGGCCGAGATTCCAGGCCTGTTCGAGCCGTTCAGGCGCCTGGCCGCAGCCGACCGCGTGGCCGAAAGCCCGGCGCCGGGGCGCGGCGCAGGACTTGGGCTGTCCATCGTCCGGTCGGTCGCGGTTGCGCACGGCGGCGACGTCCGCGCCGAGGCCCGCCCCGCCGGCGGGCTCGACGTGGCCGTCACGCTGACCGCGTGTCAGTAGTCGTGACAGGTCTCGGCGACGCGAGCCATCCGCTGCACCTTCTCCTGTCCCTCCGGGGTGGCCCACTTCTCGTCGATCTTGGCCTGCCACTGCGGATTTTCAGCCAGCAGCCGCGACAGTTCCTGTTGGCGTTGCTCGACCGGCATCGCCGCGAAATCCCTCAGCTTCTGCTGGGCTGCGGGACGCTCGTCCAGTGCGGTGGCCGCGCGCGGCGCTTCGGTCCGGATGGCCGCGTAGAGCTGGTCGTAGCTGCACGTCGTGTGGATCAGCGGCCCGTTGCCGGGCTGGGCCGACGCCACACCGGCCGACGCCAGGAGCGGTGCCGCCACGGCTGTCACGGCGAGGGTCCTCGTCACGAATCTCGATACCACTGCAATGTCCTCTCTCGACGGGTGAAACGGCCGCACATCGCGACCGCACACAGAGTCCAGCAGGCATGCCGTTGGTTGGGCGCTAGCGATCGCCGGCCATCGCGTCGCGCAGGCTGCGCGGGCGCAGGTCGGTCCACGTCTCCTCGACGTAGGCCAGGCAGTCGGCGCGGGTGCTCTCCCCGAACACGACGCGCCAGCCCGCGGGCACGTCGGCGAACGCGGGCCACAGGCTGTACTGCTCCTCGTCGTTGACCAGCACGTAGAAGGTGCGGGCCGAACCAGCCGGGTCGTCATCGAACGGGTTGGTGCTCATCGGTTCTCCTCGTCGAAGGGTGGGGTGCCACATCCGGGTACCGCGCGCCGAGCACGCGATCGGACAGCAGCCCCAGACAGCTCAGGTTCGGGAAGCCGGGACCCTGCGTCAGCCCGGACAGGCCCGGCAGGAACAGCTTCGGGGTCAGCGCGGCCACCGAGAGGTCGTGCCCGATCGACTCCTGCAGTGCATCACCCGACAGCGGGGCCCGCAGCGCCAACTCGATCAGGTCGCGGGCGTCCTGGCTGAACAACGGCTCGAACCACATCGAGTCGGCGCCGGAGCCGTCGATGACCAGGTCGAAGCCGTGCACGGTCTCCAGTGCCTCGCCGCCGCGGTTCGAGCTGAGCGTCAACCGGATCCGCTCGTCGCGAGCGACGGCGTGGGCGACCCGGCCCCGCAGATGACGGATCCGGTCGTCGGCGAGCAGCGCGTCCTGTACCCGCGCGGAGAACACGCCGCGGTCGGTGCGGCCCAGCGCGTCGCGCCGTTCGGCCATCGTCAGGCTGGCCCAGTCCGTCGGATCGGAGAACAGCGTGTTCTCGAAGAAGCTCTCGCCCCGGGTGAACAGGGTGACCTGCGGCGAGATGACGGTGATGGTCGAAACACGGTGCCGGAACAGCTCGTTGAGCATGGACGCGGCCGTCTCGCCCCCGCCGATGACCGCGACCCGCTCGGCGACGATCAGATCCGGCCTGGCGGCGCGCTCCCAGAACTGCGCGATCGACAACACCCGCGGATCGTTCGGCAGAATGGACCGCTGGGCCTGACCGGGCCCGGTGATCATCACGCCGTCGGCATGCACGATCTGCCGGGGTGTGACCAACTCCCACCGCCGGCCGTCAGTCGAGATGCGTTGCACCTCATCGGTGATCACCGACATCCCGATGTTGTCGGCGACCCAGCGCAGGTAGCGGCTCCACCCGAGGTGGGTCGGCGCAGGCCGGCCGCGGTCGACCCAATCCGCGAACTGCGCGCTGGCCACCAGATAGGACTGCCAGCTGTGCCGCATCATGCGCTCGTCGAGTTCGGCGTTGCGGCGGGGCACCAGCGACGACCGGTACGGGAAACCCACGTCCTTCTCGGGGCTGGTGCCGAGCCGGTGCTGGCCGTCGGTCCAGCCGCCGACAGCCTGCCAGTTGGCGCCGACGACGCTGCGTTCGATCGCCACCACGTCGGGCACGTCGACGCCCATGCCACGCAGCTCGGCGGCCTTGGCCGCCACCGCGATCGCCTTCGGGCCTGCGCCGACGACGGCGAGGGTGGGGGTGGGCCGCGTTGTCATAGCGCCTCTCCGAGCACGGTGACCGCCTGCTGCCACAGCGCGGTGAGTCGGTCGACCTCCGTCGAGGTGGACAGCGCCGTGCTCCATCGCCAACTGGTGCGAAGTTGCGGGCCGTCGGCACCTCCGGAGATCACCGAGATGACGTCGAACGTGTAGCGCAGCGGCAGGTCCGGCTCAGCGGCGGCCGGCATGTGCGCGTTGAGGGTCTCGTCGGTGATCAGCGACCAGGCTTGCGACGTCTGGTCGGCGCTGAGGTCGTAGCGGCCGATGTAGTTGAACTCGACCTGCGGCTCCGGAAGCGCGCGAAGAGTCTCGTCGCGCCGCGTGTACCGCAGCAGACCGTAATCGAGTCCCTTGTCGGGCACTTCGGCGAGCTGCTGGATGACCGCCCGAAGCAGGCTGCGGGCCGCGGCGGGATTGCGTGCGGCGGTGTCCACGTCGATCGCGGCCTCCCCCGCGCCGAGGCGGACCGGGTACACCGAGGTGAACCATCCGACGGTGGCCGAGGTGTCCACGCCGCCCCCGACGAGCGCGTCCTCGCGGCCGTGCCCCTCCAGCGCGACGAGCGCACCGTGGTGGGCGGGCTGCCCGCGCTCGATCCGCCACGACGCCAACGTCAATGTCAGTGCGGTGAGCAGGAAGTCCCGCATCTCCAGGCCCGCGCCGTCGAGGCGGTCCAGGATCGCCCGGGTGGCGCCGGCGTCGGTGACGACGTCGGTCGACTGCAGCGTCGACCAGGTGTCGTGCCGCGGGTCGGGCAGCCGGCGGCCGAGCAGCGGGTCTGACCCGGCGAGCTGCTCGACCCAGAATCCGCGCCGGCGCTCAACGGCCTCGGTCCGGCTGCGCTGGTACAGCCGGCGCGTCCACTCCCGGTAGGTGGTGTACTCGGCGGCCGGGTCCGGGGCATGCCCGGCGGCGAGCGTGGCATCGATTTGGGCCAGCGCACCGAGGATGAGGTACCAGGACACCACGTCGGTGGACAGGTGGTGGACACACAGCGCCAGGACCGGCGGACCGTGCCGGAACCAGACCGCCTGCACCATGGCCCCCGATGTGGGGTCGATACGGTCCAGCGCGGCAACGACTTCGGCCGCCAGGACGGTGTGGGCGGGCGCGTCCACCACGCGGAGCACGTCGGCGACGCGCACCGCGCCAGGGGGCCGGGTGACGAGCCGACCCCGCTCGTCGAGGATTGCGCGCAGCATGTCGTGACGGTCCAGCAGCGCCTGCAGGATCTGTTCGAGTCGGCTGTCGGTGATGTCGGCGGGCAGCGAGACGAGCACGTTCTGGGTGAACCGGCGGTAGTTCCCGCACTCGTACATCCAGGACATGATCGGCGCGGGCATGACCTCGCCGAAGCGGTCGTCGGTGACCGCGGCCGGGGCGTGGTCGTGCGCACCGGAGTCGATGGCGGTTGCCAGTTCCCGAATGGTGTTGCACTCCAACATCAGCCGGGCTCGCATCTCGAGGCCGCGCCGACGTGCGGCCTGCACCAGCGTCAGGGCGACGATGCTGTCCAGCCCCATCTCCAGGAAGTCGGCTTCCACGTCGATGCCGTCATCGCCGAGGACCTCCGCCATCAGCTCGACCAGCGCGGTCTCGGTCGGCGTCTCCGGCGCCGCCGACGGAGCGTCCTCGACTGCGATCCCGGCGAGCGCGGCCTCGTCGATCTTGCCGTGTGAGGTCAACGGCAACTCGTCGAGGACGACGACGCGCTGCGGAACCATGTAGCGGGGCAGGCGTTTCGCCATCAGCTCCCGCAGGTCGGCGACGGCAGGCGGGGTCGCGGCGGCGACGTAGGCGATAAGCCGGGTCTGCGTGCCGACCCGGTCGACGACGACGTGTGCGTCGGTGACGGCAGGGTGGCCACTCAGGACCGCGGCGATCTCGCCGGGTTCGACACGGAACCCGCGAATCTTGACCTGGTTGTCGGCCCGGCCGAGGAACTGCAGTCCGCCGTCTGCGCCGCGCCGCACGACGTCACCGGTGCGGTACATGCGCTGCCCCGGGGTGAACGGGTCGGCGACGAACCGTCCCGCGGTCTCGGCGGCACGGCCGAGATACCCCCGGGTCAGCTGCCGGCCCGACAGGTAGAGCTCCCCAGCGACACCGTCGGGCACCGGACGTAGCCAGGCGTCGAGCACGTAGGTGCGCATGGTCCGGGTCGGCTGCCCGATCGAGGGCCGCTGATAGCCGTCGATGGGCGCGACCACCGCCTCCACGGTGGTCTCGGTGGGCCCGTAGCAGTTGAACGCGGTCATCCCGGTGCGGGCGCATTCATCGCCGATGAGGCTCCACGTCGCAGGACTGACGGCCTCCCCGCCCAGCGCCAGCACCGCGAGCGGGACCGTGCTCAGCAGGCCGACGTCGTGAAGCTGGGCGAACATCGACGGCGTCGTGTCGAGCATGTCGATGCCGAACCGCCCGATGCGGTACACCAGCGCTTCTGCGTCACGCTGCGACTCTTCACCGAGGAGGTGTACCGAGTGACCGTCGAGCAATGCCGCGAGTGGCTGCCAGGCGGCGTCGAACGTGAACGACCACGCATGGCCCACGCGCAGCGGGCGCCCGATCCGCGCGGCGGCCGGGCGCAGCACCTGCTCGGCGTGGTCCTCGGCGTAACCCAATACCGCGCCGTGGGTTCCTACGACGCCCTTGGGCCTGCCGGTGGTGCCGGAGGTGAACACGATGTAGGCCGCCCGGTCCGCGGTCACTTCGGCAGGCCGGTACCCGGCCGGGGGCTCGACGTCCGGCACCGCGGCGACGAACGCGTCGTCCACCACCACCGACGCGCGGGACTGCTCGAGGATGTCGGAGATGCGTTCGGCGGGCATCGCCGGGTCCAGCGGGACGATCACCCCGCCCGCCTTTAGCACGCCCAGCATGGTGACGACGTAGTCGGGTCCGCGGCTCAGCAGCACCGCGACCGACGTCTCGGGACCCACCCCCGCCGCGGTGAGCGCGACCGCCATCCGGTCGGCGGCCTCGTCGAGTTGACCATAGGTGAGCGTCCCGCTGTCCCCGCCGGCTTCCCAGGTCAGCGCCACCGAGCCCAGCCGGTCGCCGGCGATGCCGGCGAACCTGTCGTGGATACTGTTGGCTGTCAACGGTTCCGGCACCATCGGCGCGGGGGTGTGCTCGGCGGGTAGCAGCACGCCCACGCTGCGCAGCGGGGCGTCCCAGCAGCTGATCAGCCGCTGCGCGGTGTGCAGCACCCGCCTGCCGAGGTCGCCGGGCCGCAGCGCGCCGAGGGCTCCGTCGATCACCTCGACGAAGACCGTGAGCTCGTCGTCGGCCATGTGCGCCGCGATGGTCACCGGGAAGTGCGACAGGCTCTCCAAAGCGGACGGCACGAAGGTGGCGCCGTTGGCCTCGAACCGGGCCTGACCGACCAGACCGCCGGGCGGGAAGTTCTCGTACACCAGCAACGTGTCGAACAACTCGCCGATGCCGCCGAGCGCACGCAACTCGGAGTGGCTCAGATAGCCGTGGTCACGCAACGCCGCGGCCTCGCGTTGCAGCGCGAGGCATTGCTCACCCGCCGGCGCCGCGGGGTCGAGGCGCACCCGGAGCGGCACCGTGTTGATGAACAACCCGACCATCCGCTCGACGCCCGCGAGTTCCCCCGGACGTCCCGACACCGTCACGCCGAACGACACGTCCGTGCGGTCGGTGATGACCGACAGAACCGTGGCCCAAGCCATCTGGATGAGAGTGTTCATCGTGACGCCACGACTCCTGGCGGCCTCGGCGAGCTGACGGGTGGTCTCCGCGTCCAGTCTCACCTCGGTGAGCCGCGGCCTGCCCGGCGTCGGGGCCGACGACGTCAACGCCGGTGTCAGCAGTGTCGGGCCGTCGACACCCGCCAGGTGCCTCCGCCACAGCGCACGGCCGGTTTCTTCGTCACGACCGGCCAGCCAGCCGATGTAGTCGCGGTAGGGCCGGGGCGGGTCCGGCAGCGCCGTGACGTCTCCGCAGGCGCGGTACAGGGTCAGCAGCTCCCCCATGAACAACGGCAGTGACCAGCCGTCGATCAGAATGTGGTGGGCGGTCACCACGAACCGCCAGCGCTGCGGCGCCTCGATCAGCAGGAACCGGATGACCGGACCTCGGGCAAGCGTGAAAGGCGTTGTGCGTTCCAGCCTTTCCGCCGCCTCCAGCTCGGCATCGCCGGCGACGGTGACGTGCCGCCACGGCAGGTCGACCCGCTTGGGGATGACCTGCACGGCGCGGCTGAGGTTGCCCTTGACGAAGCTGGCCCGCAGGTTGGCGTGCCGGTCCAGCAGCTCTGCCGCGCACTCCCGCAGCAGCCGCGCATCCAGATCGCCGGTCGCGTCGGCGGTCATCGCGATGACGTAAGGGTCGTCGTCGCGCCCTTCGGACAACGTCGCCATGGAGAAGAGCCCCTGCTGAAGTGGGCTCAGCGCCAGCACGTCTTCGATGACGGGCGGCTCGACGCTCTGCTGGATCTGCGTCATTCCCCGGTGCCCCACGATGCGGTCAGCGCGGCGAGTTCGTCCTCGGAAAGCCCCGACACCGACATCGGCGCATGGTGGGTGTCCGGCTGCTCAGCGGCCGCGCCGGTGCCGCTGTCCAGGGCGGCGGCCAACTCGGCCAGCCTCGGGTGCTCGAACACCATCCGTGCGGTCAGGTCCAACCCGGCATCGCGTGCGCGCGCGGCCAACTGCACGGCCAGCACGCTGTCGCCGCCGAGTCCGAAGAAGTCGTCGTGACGACCGACCTCCTCGGTGGCCAGCAGCTCGGAAAGCAGTGCGGCCAGCGCACGTTCGGAGTCGGTCCGCGGTTCCTCGAACTGGACGGCCGGCGGCGCCACCTCGACGACGGTCGCGCCGGGGGCGCGGGCGGCGATCTCCAGCCGGCCGTCGTCGTCCCACCTGGCGCGGTCCCCGGTTCGGTGGCGCTGCGCGAACGGACCGCCGCTCAGGTACAGGTCGCCGAACACCCCGACCGGGGCGGGCGCCAGGTCGGCGTCGAGCACCTGGACCCGGGCTCCGGTGCTCCACTCCTGTGAAACGCGTTGTCTCTCCTCGGCAGAGGCGATGTCGACGTCGCCGAGCGCACGGTCGGGGGTGTCGACGAACGCCGCGACCACCCGGGTCAGCCACCGGCCGAGCCGCTCGATGGTGCGCCGGGCGTACAGCTCCGGCCGGTAGATCAGGTATCCGCGGTAACCGGTCCCGTCGGCCAGGAAGTTCAGCGACAGGTCCGCCTGGGCGATGTCGAATGTCGGTTCCAGCGCGGTGAACTCGGTATCGGTGTCGATCATCTGGCGCTGCGGAAGTTGCTCGCGGACGTGCACCACCACCTGGAACAGCGGGTTTCGGGCCAGGGTGCGTGGCGGATTCACCGCCTCGACGACCTGTTCGAACGGCACGTCCTGATTGGAGTACGCCGACAGCGCCATCTCGCGGGCCCGGGTCAGAACCTCGCGCAGGGTCGGGTTACCCCGTAGGTCGTTGCGCAGCACCACGAAGTTCACGAAGAAGCCGACGAGCTGTTCCAGCTCGGCTTCGGAGCGGCCCGCCACCGGTGTGCCCAGCGGGATGTCCAGGCCACCCCCGACCTTGGCCAGCGTCACCGCCACCGCGGCCTGCAGCAGCATGAACTCGGTGATGCCGAGCTCCCGGCACAGCTCGGTGATCTGACGCCTGACCTGACCGTCGATGGTGAACTCGACCGCATCACCCTTGCCGCTGGGCAGCCGCGGACGGGAGAACTCCAGCGGCAGGCCGGATTCCACGGGCGCGTCGGCGAGCTGACGGATCCAGTACTCGCGCTGCGGCCCGGCGATTCCGGTGTCGTCGCTGAGCAGCTCCGCCTGCCAGGCGCCGTAATCGGTGTACTGCACCGGCAGCGGCGCCCAGGTCGGCCGCTCACCGGCCTTGCGGGCGCGGTAGGCCGCCACCAGGTCGGTGAACAGCACGCCGCCGGACCAGTGGTCGCCCGCGATGTGATGGATCACCACCGACAGGACATGGTCTGAAGCCGGATCGACGGCTCCGCCGTCTGAAGCCGGACTGACGGCTCCGCCGTCTGAAGCCGGACTGACGGCTCCGACGGTGAACACCGCGGCCCGGATCGGCCAGTCCTCCTCGAGATCGAAGGTGTGCTTGCGTTCGCGGTCGAGTTCGGCCTGCAGCCACTGCTCGCCCTCGCCGCGGGCGCGTCGAACCGGCACGTCGGAGATCGGGTTCACGATCTGATAAGGCACACCGTCGATCTCGCGATAGGTGGTGCGCAGGATGGCATGCCGTTCGACGACGTCGCGGATGGCCGCGACGAACGCGTCCACATCGCAGGGGCCGGTCAGCCGGGCGGCGAACGGGATGTTGTTGACCGGGCTGCGGCCCTCGATGCGGTAGCCGAACCACGAACGCAGCTGCGACGACGACAGCGGCGCGGGGCCGTCGAGGGGTGCGGCGACCAGCCGGGGCCTGCGGGTGCCGATCGTGGCGCGCCCCATGGTGTCGAGGTGGGCAGCCAGTCGGGCGATGGTCGCGTTCTCGAAGATGTCGCGCACCTCGACGTCTACACCGAACCCGGCCCGCAGCTCGGCCACGAGTTTGGTGGCCAGCAGCGAATGCCCGCCGAGATCGAAGAACGAGTCGTCGGCACCGACCTTCTCGTGGCCGAGCAGTTCGGCGAACAACTGCGCAAGATGGGCTTCGGTGCCCGCCGCGGGCTCGCGGAACTCGGTGGTGGGCGCGATCTCCGGCTCTGGCAGCGCGGCGCGGTCGATCTTGCCGTGCGCGGTGATCGGGATCTCGTCGACGACCACGTAGGCGGCCGGTGTCATGTACTCGGGCAGCGCGGCGGCCACCCTGGTCCTGATCCTGTCCACGTCCACGCCCGCGCCGTCGGCGGGGGTCAGGTAAGCGACCAGGCTCTTGCCGAGGTTCGGCAGGTCGCTGACGACGACCACGGCCTGCCCGACGCTGGGATCGACGGTGATCGCGGCGGCGACGTCGCCGAGTTCGATGCGGAAACCGCGGATCTTGACCTGTTCGTCGGCGCGGCCCACGAACTCGATATCGCCGTCGGCGTTGCGGCGGGCGAGATCACCGGAACGGTACATGCGTGCGCCGGGGGTGAACGGGTCGGCGACGAAGCGTTCGGCGGTCAGCCCCGGCCGGTGGTGGTAGCCACGTGCGACATGGGTTCCGCCGATGTAGATCTCGCCGATGGAGCCGACCGGCACGGGTTGCAGCGCATCGTCGAGGATGTGGATCGCGGTGTTGATCTTGGGCTTGCCGATCGGCACAATCCGGGTGCCCTGCCTGCCCTCGACCTTGAACCGGGTGGCGTTGATCACGGTCTCGGTCGGGCCGTAGAAGTTGTGCAGCAGCGCATCGAAGGTGGCGCGGAACTTGTCGGCCACCTCGCCGGGTAGCGCCTCGCCGCCGATCGGCACCCGCTGCAGCGTGCGCCACTGGTTCACACCGGGAAGCGACAGGAACAGTCCGAGCAGCGACGGCACGAAGTGCATCGCGGTGATGCCCTCGTCGCGCAGCAGCGCGGTCAGGTAGCCGATGTCGTTGAGGCCACCGGGGCGGTGGATCACCAGCCGCGCACCGCAGGCCAGCGTGCCGAACACCTCGGCGATCGATATGTCGAAGCTGGGCGAGGCGACCTGCAGCATCCGGTCCCCGGCGTCGACCCGATAGTCGCCCTTGAACCAGACGAAATACTCCGCGACCGGACGATGCGGCACCGGGACACCCTTGGGCAGACCGGTCGAGCCCGACGTGTAGATCAGGTAGGCGGTGTTGTATGGACCCACCGGACGCCGCCTGTCGTTGTCGCCCGGGTCGTCGGCACGGTAGCCGTCCAGGCCGGTGACCGGCTCTCGGACAACCACTTTCGCATCGCAGTCGCCGAGAATGAACTCGAGACGATCCTGTGGGTAGGCCGGGTCGATCGGGACATAGACCGCCCCTGCCTTGAGCACACCCAGCGCGGTCACCACCAGTTCGGGAGACTTGTCGAGCATCACCGCGACCCGGTCCTCGGCGCCGACGTCCTCGCCGATCAGCCAGTGCGCGACGCGATTCGCCGCTTCGTTGATCTCGCGGTAGGTGTAATGGCGGCCCTCGTAGACGACGGCGGTGCCGTCGGGGCTGCGCCGGACCTGCGCCTCGATGAGGTCGGTGATGGTGGCGGGCGGGGTGTCGAAGGTCGGGCCCACAGAGACCGCACGGAGCCATTCGAGGTCGTCGTCGCCCATCAGCTGCAGCCCGCTCAGTGTGGTGTCGGGGTCGTCGAGGGCACTGCGGATCAGCACGGCGTAGTGGTCGAGCAGTTGCCGGGCCAGTCCGGGTTCGATGATCTCCACCAGATGCTCGAGCTCGACCACGACCTCGTCGGGGTCGAACTCGACCATGATCCCCAGTGGCAGATGCGTGAGATGCGAACGCAGATCGGCTCTCTCGCACGTGACGCCGGGCGGGGTGAACCCGAACCGGTCGCGGCTGCGGAACCCGAAGCTGACCCGCGTCATCCGCTCGGCGCCGTGGCGCCGGTCCGGGTTCAGCTCGCGCACCATCCGGTCGAGCCCGACCCGCTGGTGCGCGAAAGCACCGAGGGCGGTATCACGGATCTGGGTCAGCAGGTCACGGAACGTCATTGCCGGGTGCGGCCGCAACCGCATCGCGACGGTGTTGCCGAAATACCCGATGACGTCGTCGGTGTCACCGTTGCGATTCAGCACCGGGGTGGCGACCAGGAAGTCGTCGACGTGGCTGTAACGGTGGATCAGCACGCCGAACACCGCGAGCAGCACCGCGTAGGGTGTCGCGCCGACCTCGTCGGCCAGGGCCGTGACGCGTCGCGCAGTCTCGCCGTCCAGGCGCAGCGTGGTGCGCTGTGAGCGCCAGCTCGTCGGGACGGCCGACCCGGTCGGGCCTGGCAGCTCCAGCGGCTCCGGCGGATCGGCCATCACCGCACGCCAGTACGCGACGTCGTCCTCGTCGGAACCGCCGGCCGCGACGACCGGACGTCGCGCCGGCCGCAGTTTCTCACCGACGTAGGCGCCGGTCAGGTCGTCGAAGAACACCTCCCACGAAGCGTCGTCCCAGGCGATGTGATGGGCGACCAGAAGCATCACGTATTCGGCTGGGGCGGTGCGGATCACCGTGATCCGCAGCGACGACTCGGCGCCCAGGTCGAACGGCCTGCCGAACTCGCGCTGCGCGAGCACCTCCAGCCGCAGCCCGCGGGCCCGCTCGGAGAGTTCGGACAGATCGTGCTCGGCCCAGCCGGGCATCAGGCCGGTGTGCACGGTGGGGACCGGCATTCCGCTGTCGCCGGCAGCGGTGCTCTCGGTGCGGTACGTCGTGCGCAACACCCGGTGACGCCGGGCCACCGCGTCGACCGCGCTGTGCAGCCGCGCGACATCGATCTCGCCGGACAGGCGGTAGGAAAGACACACGTTGAGCAACGCGCCGCTGGGATCGGCGTTGTGCACGAACCACATCCGCAGCTGGCCTTCGGTCAACACGTCGGTGTCGCCGGCGGGTTCGGCCGTGTCGGTGCCTGCGCTCAGCCCACGCTCCTGCATCCGGCGTCGCAGCAGTTCCAGCCGACGCTCGTCGAGCAGGGCCCCGGTGTCGATGTCAGTCACTCGAAGTGTTCACTTTCTCTGATAGGCCGGCGATCAGGTCCGTCCCGGTGATGCCCCCGAGCAGTGTCGCCAGCGGCACCGTGTGCCCGGTCAGCCGTTTCAGACGTTTGCGGAGATCCAGCGCCAGCAGCGAGTCGACCCCGAGGTCGAACAGCGGCGAGTCCAGGTCCAGGGCGGCCGCGTCCACGTCGAGAACGGCAGCGAGTTGGGTCCGCACCGCGTCCGGCGGCGCCATCGATGCGGGGCCGGCACCGGTGTCGGCCTCCCCCGGCTTCTCAACGGGCTTCTCGCCGAAGAACATCCTCATCCGATCGCGATCCGCCGCGAGCACCAGCGGATCCCGCGGGAAGTCGCACAGGCTCGCCTCGACCGCGAGCTCTGGCTTCATCTGCCGCAGACCCGTGCGTTCCACCCGCGCGATCTCCGCAGCGTCGACGATGCCGCTGCCCTCCCAGAGTCCGAAGCGCACGGCCGTGCAGTTTCGTCCGTCGGCACGCAGCCTGGCGGCCATCACGTCGAGCATCCGGTTGGCGGCCGCGTACCCGCCGACGCCCTTGCCGCCCCACACGCCGGTAACCGACGAGCACAACAGGATTCGGGCGTCGTCGCGGATCGGCCAGGTGCGGGTCAGCGCCTCCAGGCCGATGATCTTGGCTCCGGCCATGTCCGCCAGGGCGGCGCCCGTGATGTCGGCACGGTTGGCGAACGTCGCTGTGCCCGCGGCGTGGATGATCAGCGACGCCGGTCCGCCTGCGAATTCGGCGACCGTGGCAGCGAGTTGGCGAGGATCCCGCAGATCGCAGGCGGGTGCGATGATCTCGGCACCGAGATTGTCCAGTGGGGCCGGGCCGGCACCGCGGCGGCTCAGCAGCACGATCCGCCGGGCGCCGCGGGCCGCCAGGAAGCGGGCAAAACTGAGCCCGATGGCCCCCGAGCCGCCGGTGATCACCACGTTGTCGAGGGTTCCGGAACTCAGGTCCCACGGAGGCGCCGTGGACGTGTCGTCACCGAGGGTGCGTTCATACACCTGCCCATCGCGGCGCAGGGCGAGTTCGCCTGCGCCGTCGACCATCACGTCGACGGCGCCGAGTGCATCCGTGGCCCCGGCCGGCAGGTCCAGATGGTGGAAGCTCTGGTCGTGGTGCTCGAACCCGATGCAACGGTGCAGTGCGGCCACGCCGGCCTGGCCCAGATCGGGGGCCGGGTCCTCGGCGGTGACGTTCTCGGCGCCGACGGTGACCAACCACACGTCCCGGCACCGGGGTCCGAAGGTGTCGGCGTAGCCAAGCAGGCCGGTGTCGATGGCGCCGGACAACTCGTTGACGCAGCCGGCGGCGTCGGCCCCGGCGAAGGTCGGGGCGACCACGATCGCGAGGTCGGCATCGGCGGCGCCGGCCACGGACAGGTCGGCGCGCCGGTCGATCGCCTGCCGCAGAGATCTGGAAATTGCTGTACCGGAACAGCTTTCGATCACCGCGACCCGCCGGGACACCTTCGCCGACACCCGGCGCGGCCTGCGCTGCCGCCAGGTCTCGGTGGTCACGGTCAGCCCCGGCGCCACAGGAAGCGGCTCGGGTTCGGCCCACAGATGCTCCGCACGCATCGGCGCGCCGGGGAAGCCGAACAACGGCTCCGGCTCGCCGGTCAGCAGGTCCCCCCACCGGTACGCGGGGTCCGCCGCCGCAGCGGTGACGATGTTGGCGGACAACCGGTCCGGCACGGACTCGTCGCGGTGCCCCGAGCCGACGAGCACCGCCGCCGCAGCGCCGACTCGTTCGATGCCGTCTTCGACGGCGAACAGCAGCGACGGATGCGCAGACAGTTCGACGTACACGCCGGCGCCGAGCCCGATCGCCGTCTGGACAGCCTGGTCGAATCGGATCGTGTTGCGCAGGTTGGCATACCAGTACGCGCCGAACTCGGTGCCCGCTCTCACAAGCTGTCCGGTCGCCGACCCGACGAACTGCACCGGCGAGTCGGCGAACACCGACGTGGGCAGCCGGCGCACCAACTGCTCGCGCTGGGTCTCCATTGCGGTGGTGTGCGCCGGAAAACTCATCGCCAACTCCTTGGCGAATCGGCCACGGGCACGGGCGGCCGCGGCGATCGCGGCCACCGCGGACCGCTCCCCCGACACCGCGACCGAATTCTGCGCGTTCACCGCGGACAGCTCCAGCCAGCCGCCGGTGGCGGCGATCAGCTCGGCCGCTTCGGTGGCGTCCACACCCAGCACCGCAACCCCGTTGTCGCCGGGGATCGCCTCGATCGCGGCGGCCCGCGCGGCCAGCACCGTGACTGCGGCGACGAGGGTGACGGTTTCGGCGACGTAGGCCGCGGCCACCTCCCCGAGGCTGTGCCCGACCGTCAGGTCGGGCACGATGCCGCACGAGCGCCACACGGCGGCCAGCGCGACGGAGTGCACGAACTGAGCCGCCTGAAGGTCGTACTGCGACACCGGTTCTCCGTCGGTGTCGGCAGTCAGGAACGGCAGCGGTGACGTCAGCCCCGCCGCCAGGAAGGCCTCGGTGAGCCGGTCGGCCTCGGCGCGGTACACCGGCAGCAGGCGATAGGCTTCGCCGCCCATCCCGGGCCACTGGCTGCCCTGTCCCGGGAACACGAACGCGGTGCGGGCGCCCGCGCGTCCCGCGGACCGCGCGACCAGCGGATGGTCACGGTCGTCGGCGACCGCTTGCAGACCCGCCGCGAGTTCATCGCGGTCGCCTGCGCGCACGATCGCGCGGTGGCGGCGCAGCCGTCGGGTGCGCACCAGCTGGGCCGTGACCTGACCGGGTTCGCTCGGGTTTCGCTGCAGGTGGCCCAGGATGTCCCGCGCGGTGGCGGACACCAGCGCCTCGTGGTGTGCGCTGAGCGGGACCGCGACCCGCCCGTCGGGCAACCGGCCTGCCGACATCACGCCGCCCTGCCTTCGACGCATGTGTCCGGTACGGCGACGACGACGTGGGTGTTGGTGCCGCTCATGCCGAACGCCGACACCGCACCCGTGCGGGCCCCGTTGACGGCCGGCCATGGCGTCAGCTTGGCGGCCAGGCGCAGACCGGTGTTTTCCCAGTCGATTTCGCGGCTTGGCTCGTCGACGTGCAATGTGGCCGGGACGGCGCCATGCTGCGCGGCGAGCAGGACCTTGGCCAAGCCGAGGGCGCCTGCGGCGGCCTGGCTGTGTCCCACATTGGATTTGACCGAGCCGAGCAGCGGTCCCCGCCCCGCAGCGCCTGCCCCGTAGGTCGCGGCCAGGGAGTTGAGCTCGGTGCAGTCTCCCAGCCGGGTGCCCGTACCGTGTCCTTCCACCATCCCGACGGTGTCGACGTCGACGCCTGCGGTGGTCAGGGCTCGCCGGAACAGCCGGATCTGCGCCTCCTGACTGGGCGCGGTCAGCCCCACCGACCTGCCGTCGGAGTTGACGCAGCTGGCCAACACCTCGCCGAGGATGCGGCGGCGGTCCCGTACCGCGGCCGACTTCCGTTGCAGCACGAACATTCCGGCGCCTTCGGCCCACACCGTGCCGCTGGCGTGCGCGCTGTAGGGGCGGCAGTGCCCGTCGTCGGACAGCGCGTGCTGTTTGGAGAACTCGACGAAGTAGCCGGGCGAACCCATCACGCAGACCCCGCCGGCGAGGGCGAGGTCGCAGTCCCCGGATCGCAACCCGGCAACGGCGACGTGGAAGGCGGACAGCGCCGACGAACACGACGTATCGACGGTGATTGCCGGACCGGCGAGGCCCAGCGTGTAGGCGATGCGCCCGGAGATCACACCCAGCGACGTGCCCGTGATGAGATGCCCGCTGTGGTGCGAGAATTCGTCCATGGCGGGCCCGTACCGCATGTCCGAGGCGCCGACGTAGCAGCCGACGTCGTGGCCGGCGAGGTCGTCCGGGTTGATCTGCGCGCTCTCCAGCGCCCGCCACGAGACGCGCAGCGCGACCCGCTGCTGCGGATCCATCGCGACAGCCTCGCGGCGGGAGATGCCGAAGAACTCGGGATCGAAGGATCCAGCGCCGGTGAGGAATCCGCCGAGGTTGTGAATACGTTTGAACCCGTCCCGCCGAGACCCGTCGAAAAGGGCGCGCAGGGACCAGCCGCGGTCGTCCGGGAACGAACTCAGCGTCTCCCGCTGCTCCGCGAGCAGGGTCCAGTAGTCGTGGGCGTTCTCCACGCCGCCCGGCGCCTCGACGGCCATCCCGACAATCACGACGGGGTCGGCGTCGCTCATGTGCAACTCACCAGCTCGGCGACCTCGTCGAGATGGTCATCGAGGTAGAAGTGACCGCCGTCGAACATGGTGAACGTGAACGCGGCGTCGGTGTGGATCTCCCACTGGCGCAACAGATCCTGATCGACCCGATGGTCGGCCTGACCCCCGAGCACGTGGATGTCGGCATCGACGCGGATGTCGCGACCGCAGGAGTACCGGTTGAACGCCTGGTAGTCCGCGCGGACCGCGGGAAGTAGCAGTTCGAGGAAGTCCTCGTCCTCCAGCAGGCGCGCGTCGGTGCCACCCAGGTCGACGATGTCGGCCAGCAGTTCGCGGTCGCTGGTCGGCACGGGCCGCGATCCCTCGACGGTCGAGGGCGCCTGGCTCGCCGAAGCCCACAGTTCGCGCACGGTGACGCCGCGCTGCGCGGCCAGCCGGGTGAACTCGAAGCCGACCAGCGCCCCCATGCAGTGCCCGAACAGCCGCAGCGGACCCAGCTGTGCCCAATCAAGGGCGCCGAGCATGTCTGCTGCCAGGTCGGCGACCGTCTCCGCGGCAGGGTGTGCCAGCCGCTCCCCGCGTTGGGGGTACTGGACCACGAAAGTGTCCACGCCTCTGTCGGACAACGCCGATGCGAAGCTGCGGTAGGCCGCGGCGGCACCGCCGGCGTGTGGGAACACTATCGTCGAGGTGCCCTGCTCACCCGGGAACCTCTTGATCCACGGTGCGAGTTCGAGCTGGTCGTGTCCGCCGATCATCGCCCGGATTCCAGCGCGGAGACGACCTCCGCGCCGTCCATTCCGGCGACCTGCAGGTACAGTTCGGCCACTTCGGCCAACCGCGTGCCCTCGGGTTCGCCGGCGGACAGTCGGGCTGCCAGCGCTGCAGCCGTGCGGGTCGCGAAGATATCGGCGACCGCCACCGCGGGTGTGTCCAGCCACGTCCTCACCCGCGCGACGACCTGGGTGGCCAGCACGGAATCACCACCGGAGGCGAAGAAGTCGTCGTCGGCCCCGACCGCCGCCCGCCCGAGCACCGTGCCGATGATGTCGCAGAGCGCGGACTCCAACGGCGTCGCGGGAGCCCGGTAGCCGGTGCCGCACTGCAGGTCGGCATCGGCGAGCATCCGCGTTACCGCCGCCCGGTCGATCTTGCCGCCGAGCGTGTACGGAATGTGGTCGGCGGCCACGATGATCTGCGGGATCATATGCGGTGGAACGACTTCAGCCATCGCCGTGGTGACCTTCTGCGGGTCCGCGACGCCGCTGATGAGCGCGGCGAGCACGTCGCGACCCCCATCGGCGGCGACGACCGCCGCGACCGCCGAGTCGACGCCCGGGATCCGCCGCAGCGCGGACTCCACCTCGCCGAGCTCGACACGGTAGCCGCTGATCTTGATCCTGTGGTCGGCACGGCCGACGAACTCGATGACACCGCCGGGCCGGTACCGGACCAGGTCTCCTGTGCGGTACCACGTTCGGCCGTCGTACTCGACGAACCGCTCCGCCGTCAGATCGGGCCGCGCGCAGTAGCCCCGGGCGACGCCGCGCCCGCCGACCCACAGTTCGCCGGGCACCCAGTCCGGGCAGTCACGGCCGTCGGGGCCGACGACCCGGCAGGTGTTGTTGGGCAGCGGCACGCCGAGCGGCACCGACGTCCACTCCGCGGGGATGTCTTCGACCTCGCAGATCGTGTTGTGGGTGGCGGTCTCGGTGGCGCCGCCCAACCCGGCGAACCGCATGTGCGGAGCGCGCTTTCGCAGCGCCCTGACCATCTCCGGGCGCACCCAGTCCCCGCCGGTGGGTACCACTCGCAGCGATGACAGGTCGCCGTCGACCTCCGCGAGCATCTCAAGCCAGCCTGGCATGAAGTGCAGCACCGTCACGCCGTGGCGCTCGACGAGGCGGGCCCAGACATCGGGATCGCGGCGGTGCTCCTCGTCGACGACGACGATCGAACCACCGGCGCCCAGCATGCCGAACACGTCGAGCACGGACAGGTCGCATTCCAGCGTCGACAGTGCCAGGCAGCGGTCGGCGGGGCCGATGTCGAAGTGGGCGTTGATGAACTCGACGGTGTTCATCGCGGCGTCGTGCGACATCTCCACACCCTTGGGTTCACCGGTCGAGCCGGACGTGAACAGGATGTACGCCAGGTCGGCCGGATCCACGGCAGGAAGCGTGAACTCGGTCTCCCGCCGGCCGACGCGCAGCGCTTCGGCGACAGTCAGGGCGGGCAGCGTCGTCGGCGGCCGGTCACCGCACACCAGCGCCATCCGGACCGCGCCGTTGGCCAACATGCGCGCGGCACGCTCGGCGGGGTGGTCGACGCCGACGGGGACGTAGGCCGCGCCGATCGCCGAGATCGCGAGCAGGGCGACGATCTGCTCGAAGTTCTTGGGGCCCATCACGGCGACGGTGTCGGCGCGCCGCACCCCGGCCACGTGCAGTGCCGCCGCGACAGCGAGCACCTGCTCGCGCAGTTCGCCATAGGTGAGGTCGCCGTCGCGGCACCACACCGCGGGGGCGTCGGGGTAGGCCTCGGCGTTGCGGAAGAAGCCGGCGTGCAGGACGTCACCGCTCGGTGTGCGCGTCACCGCGTTGACGACGTCGCGTGCCGCCTGCTGTTGCGCCGTGACCGCCGACGGATCGGCGGCGTCCCAGGCCGATTCGTCGGTGGCGAGGCGCTCGAGCTCGGCGAGGTGATAGGCGAACATCGCGTCGGCCACCCCCGGGCGAAACGCGTCCTCGCGGGTGTCCCAGTTGATCATCAGCCCTTCGGCGACGGGGGTGGCCTGGGCGTCGAGCAGCACCTGGGGGCCCTGCGAGATCGTCCACACCGGCCTGCCGAAGTGCTCGGTCACTTTGCCCGCGAACAGATCTCCGAGCCCGAGCGCACTCGTGTACACCACAGGCGCCAGGGTCGGAGTCCCGTGATGCCGGGTGAGGTCGCGCAGCACCGACAGCCCGGAATAGCTGGAGTGCTGCGCGGTGGTGTGCAGCGTCTCCTGCAGCACCCGGCAGCGAGCCATCGGGGTGTCGGCGCCGGAGAGGTCGACGTCGAGCATCAGAGACGACGTGAAGTCCCCCACCAACTTGTCGACGTCGGGGTGGAACTGCTCGCGGCCGAACATCGGCAGGTTCAGCAGAAACCGGCGGTTGGTGGACCACCGCGCGAGGGTGCCCGCGTAGGACGCGGCCACCGCCATCGCAGGTGTGATGCCGCGGCGGTGCGCCGCCGCGAAGAGAGCGTCGCGCGTGGCGACGTCGAAGATGTGCCAGCGCCGTCTGGCCCGCTTCGGGTCGGCCTGCTCGGATCTGGGCACCAGCGGGAGTGCGGGCCCTTCCGGCAGTCCGGGCACCCGCTCGGCCCACCACCGGCGGTCTTCATCGGACTCGACCGTCGTCGACGTCAATGCCGCGCGGTATTCGCGGTAGGTGTAGCCGAGCTCGGGAAGGGTGACGCCACTGTAGAAGTCGGCGAGGTCGGCCATGAAGTTGCGGTAGCTCACCGCATCCGCGGCCTGCATGTCCATGTCGACGTGCAACCGGGTTCGCCCGTCGGCCAGCAGCGACAGCGAGATCTGCAGCACCTCGCCGTGCATCATCTGATGCGACTTCTCGTCACGGATCCCTTCGAGGCGTTCTGCGGCCGCGAGCAGGTCGAGGTCGCGCAGGTCGTAGACCGTGACCGGCAGTCCCCGGTCGCCGATGCGCTGGGTGCCGTCGGGCAGGATCTCGACCCGCAGCATGCGGTGCCGTGCCGCGAGCTTGGCCGCCGCGTCGCGAAGCCGATCGGGATCCACGCCCGCACCGTCGAATTCGACATAGAGATGGGCCGCGACACCACCGAGCTGCTGATCCTCGTTGCGGCCGATCCACATCGCGTGCTGGATCGGCGCGAGCGGGAAGGTGTCGCCCTCACCAGGTCCTGTCGTCGCGTCCGGCGCCGGGTCCGCGGCGGGCGGCGCGTCGCGACCGGACACCAGCTCCGTCCATGCCGCCACCGTCGGGTTGGCGGCCAGCGCCGCGAATCCGACGTCGACACCCTGTCGGCGCCACCGTCCGGACAGTGTCATCATCCGGATCGAGTCGAGACCGGATGCGATCAGATCGGCCTGCGGATCGAGCTCGGCCGGGCTCACACCGAGCAACTCGGCAACCTCGTCACGGACAGACATTGCAGTCGTCGACGCCAAACCCACGAAGCCTCCCACCGAGAATTAGCTCAGGCTGCCCTAACTTTGTGGAGGCTACCCTATATTCGGTTCACCGAGAACTCCTACCCAGAGCGGTGACAGCAACTGATGAACACTGGATTACCGGCCGATCAAGGCAATGACCTGACCCGCGGCTTCGTCCCCTTCCCCCCGGACAGAGCCGAGGTGTACCGCCGGGCCGGCTACTGGACGGGCCGTCCGCTCGACTCGATCCTCACCGAGGCGGCTGCGACGTGGCCCGACAAACCGGCGGTCATCGACTCCGCACAGACGTACACGTTCAGAGAACTCGACGCGGCGGCCGACCGGGTGGCCGCCGGGCTGGCCGCCCTGGGGATCCGCCCCGGCGACCGGGTGCTGCTGCAGCTGCCGAACTCCTGCCAGTTCGCGATCGCCCTGTTCGGGCTGCTCCGCGCGGCAGCGGTTCCGGTGATGTGCCTGCCCGGGCACCGGACCGCCGAGCTCGGCCACTTCGCCGAGGTCAGCGGAGCGGTCGCGCTCATCGTCCCCGACGAGGCGGGCGGCTTCGACTACCGCGACATGGCCGGCCGACTCGCCGCCGAGCACCCGTCGCTGCAGCACGTGATCGTCGACGGCGAGAACGGACCGTTCGTCGCATGGTCGTCGATCCGCGATTTCGACGGACCTGCCGTCGAGCGTGCGGCGGTGGACCCGGGTCTTCCCGCGCTACTGCTGGTCTCCGGCGGGACCACCGGTCTGCCGAAGCTGATCGCGCGCACTCACGACGATTACGTCTACAACGCCGTCGCGTCCGCACAGGCCTGCGAGATGACCGCCGAAGACGCGTACCTCGTCGCCCTGCCCGCCGGCCACAACTTCCCGCTGGCGTGCCCGGGGATGCTCGGCTCGATGACCGTCGGCGCCCCCACCGTCTTCACCGCGGATCCCAGCCCGGAGAACGCCTTCGCGCTGATCGACAAGTTCAGGATCACCGTCACCGGGCTGGTCAACGCGCTGGCGAAGTTGTGGGCGCAGGCCTGCGAATGGGAACCGGTGCTGCCGACCTCGCTGCGGTTCGTGCAGGTCGGCGGATCCCGGATGAGCCCCGAGGAGGCCCGTTTCATTCTCGAGCGGCTGACGCCCGGCATGTCGCAGATCTTCGGCATGGCCGAGGGAATGCTGAACTTCACCAGGCCCGGCGACCCCGAGGACGTGGTGGTGCACACGCAGGGACGTCCGATGTCCCCGCACGACGAGATGCGGGTGGTCGACGAGAGCGGCGACGAGGTGCCGCCCGGGCAGGAGGGAGAGCTGCTGGTGCGCGGGCCCTACACCCTCAACGGCTACTACCGCGCCGACGACGCGAACGCCCGCTCGTTCTCCCCGGACGGCTTCTACCGCACGGGCGACCGGGTGCGGATCTTCGCCGACGGTCCGCGGGCCGGGTATGTGGAAGTGGTCGGCCGCATCAAGGACGTCATCCATCGCGGCGGCGAGACCGTATCGGCGACAGATCTGGAGGACCATCTGCACACCCACCCGGCGATCTACGCGGCGGCCGCGGTCGCACTGCCCGACCAGTACCTGGGCGAGAAGATCTGCGCCGCAGTCGTTTTCCATGGAAGGCCGATCACGCTGGCCGAGCTGAACGGGTTTCTCGACGAGCGCGGGGCGTCAAAGCACGCGCGTCCCGACGTGCTGATGCCGGTGCCGTCGCTACCGACGACGGCGGTGGGCAAGGTCGACAAGAAGCAGTTGGTGGCCCGGCTGACGCCCTGCCTTTGATCCGCTGGGATTGGCGGGTGTCGGCGCGTTGATCCTGGACTGTCGGTCTACGCGATGGTGCGCGGAGACGGGCAGGCGGCCTTCATCGGCATCGATGTGTCGGCCGTCGGTGTCGCGCATCTGGTAGAGAGCAAGCGAGATCGCGGTCGAAGGTTTCACGACGGCCAGGACCTATACGCGTGTCGTGAAGGTGGCGCTATTGCGTGAAGCCGGACCCCTCATCGCGGTGACCCCGTGGCGGCAACTCGGCGATGCGGTCGCCCACGCGGCTGTGCTGCTGCAAGCGTTGGAGGTCGGCAAGTCCCGCCTGGCCGGTCCTCACACTTCAGCGGGAAGAGGCAGCGATCAGCTGGGAAGCCGGACCCGCTTGCATCAGCCTGACCGTGTCGCTGCTCTTGTCGTCGCTCACGATGCCTTGCTCAAGGGTGCGGGTGTACAGATGCAGGTCGTCGTGCCGATGGGCCGTCTCGGCGATCGCAGCAGACGTGAGCACGCTCCCGGCATCAGCAACGGGGCGACGAACCACTTCAACCCGTGGGCGCGTCAATCAGGTAGCTAGTCGATCAGCTGACGGTCGCGTGAGCGCGTCAGCACAGAGCAGGGGCGCTGAACGCCGTTACGTGCCGCGCCAAAGCTTCTTCGAGTAACTCGCTCAACGGTGAGTCCGGCGTAAGGCCTAACGATTCGAAATCCATCAGTGGCTCAGCGCTGGCGTCCTCAGTCGCGGCCCCGGCGAAGACGAGGAAGATGTTCTGCACCTTGTCGGGGCCGCGGTAGCGCATGGCCAGGATGAGGTGATCGTGAACCGTCATCTGCTCCAAAATGCTGCTCAGCGGTGCGTCGGGTATGGCATTGACGATCACGGGGTCGCCCCCGGCTGTCGGATGAGCCATGAACCACTCGCGATCGTCGGGTTCGATCTGATCCTTCGCGGTGTTGACGATCGTGTCGTAATGCCCTTGGCCGACGGGCATCCGCAACCAGATGCCGAGGTCGCCGATCTCTTGCTCGATGTACTCGTGGACGGCGGGCAAGTCGTCCGTTTCGAGCGTGAATCGCAGTGCGTCCTGGTACTGAGCGCGTGCGTCATCTAGCGTCTGACCACCGCCGACGATGCTTTCCGGCATCGAGTAGAACTGCCATGCCGGATTGTGCGCCGCGTCGAGGCGGTAGACGACACTCTGGGCCTGCTGTCCCATCTAGCTCACCTCGTCTCTAGCTTCCGCATCGGTTAGACCGACATCATCAATTAAGACACGCCGCACGTTGTTCCCACTCACTTCGGCACTGTCATGGTATGCGAACGTGAACTGTTTGTATCGGCCTTGATACCGGCGGTGGCTGCCTGACCTGCGCATAGGCGATCCGCAATGCTTCTCGACAATGCGGGCCAACCGTGACCCCCGTAGCGAAGGCCACCGTTCACCCACAAGGCACTCGCCGCTGAGTCATCCCCCGAGTCACACGCCGGATCGTAGCGACGAAGCGGTGCGAACCGGCGCATTTGCGTCCCGGCGACGTCCGAGCGGCGTGCTTGCTGTCGGTGCGCTCGCGCATACTCCGGGCATGACCGACGACGAGAGTCAAGAGCGCCGTTTCAGCATTGACCTCCGGTTCCACAGCCTTCTCGCGACCGTTGAGAAGGAACTCCAGACGGCGCTGGCGAAAGCGCGCCTGGAATCCGACCACGGCACCACTATCGGGGACGGGGCTGAAGAGGCGGTGCGCAACACACTGCGCACCTATCTGCCGTCGGGATACGGGGTGGGCAAGGGCATCGTCTACGACGCGTTCGGCGACGGCTCACGTCAGACCGACGTCGTCATCGCCAGCCCCGATCACCCGCTTTCATTCCCGGAGGGCAAGTCGGGAACCTACGTCGTGGACGGTGTCGCCGCTGCCGGGGAGGTCAAAGCTTGTCTGGACGTCAACGCGCTCGGTGACTGCATCAAGAAGGGCACGGCCTTCAAGCAGCTGCGGATGACAGTCAACGAATCCGATCACGTGATGACGACCAAAGACCAGGCGTACATGAAGCAGATCGGCATGGTGCCGCCGTACTTCGTGATCGCTTTCGAGAACAAGATCGCGAGCGACACGATGGGCGAGCGGCTGCAGAACGTCGGATTGATCGAACCCCCGGCGGGCAAGTCGATGGGCGAAGAGGACTGGGCGAACACCCCTCAACCACCGCTCGACGCCGTGTGCATCCTCGGCCGGGGAGTCTGGCTTTACATAAGGCCCGACAATCCGATGGGGTTCCAAGTCGGCTTCGACAAAGCGGACGGTTCGAAGACCATCCGAAACGACCTGTCGGGTTGGGGTTTCGTCGAAACCGACGCGCCGCTGGTGATTACGATGATCTGGCTGCATGCCGCGATGCCGCGAATCTTTCGGGGCCGGTCGGCTTTCTCGCCCTACCTCATCCCGCCGACGCGGCATCTTCAGTACATGCAGAGCCGTGACGCCGCAGCTGCCGATGTCGACAACTCAGAACAGGACAAAGTCGACTCGACCAATGACGACTAGCGACGCTATCGAAAGGGACACCCGATATGCCGGTTGTGAATGCGAAGCGATACGTCGGTAAATGGTGGCTACCTGAAACTCCAGCTCAGGCTGTCGGCGGGGTCCTCGAAGTCGATTTTCAGTCGTCTCGACTTCGTCTGGAACTTACCGACGAGCTTCAAGTTGAGGCCGGCAGGGCGGACGAACCGATACCGCTGATCCACGGAGCCGCCAACGGGCGACACGTCACGCTGATTGAGTGCACGCAAGCCAACGGCGGGCAAATAACAATCGCGCAGGTGATGACGACCACTGAAGTCTTTCGTCCACGGATTGCATTAGTCGGCGTGCACCTCGATCAGCCCGACGATGCGATCTTCGACGGTTTTCAAACGAGCTTGACCGGTCTCACAGCGTGGGCTGATCGCAGCGGTCTGGACTTCGAGCAATGGGTCGGAAATGGCGAGACAAGTGAACGGTGGCGCATGACGGTCAATTGGACTGATGCGGTGAGGACCGAACTGGATGAACCGCCCGAGACGATGGAACTATTCTGGAGCATCTCTTCGAATGGGCCGAAGACGACACGATCGGAAACCCGCTACCGAACGACAGAGCGCGTAGTTCTACGGTTGGGAGCAGAATCCCCGCTCCCGTGGAATGGGTTCCTGGATCGCAGTCGAGCTGTCCAGGATCTGGTAACCATCGCGACTCAGACGCCCTCTCGGGTCATGGAGTGCAAGCTGCTGATAAACACCGACAGGCCGATACCGAAGCCATACGAAGTTGACCTCTTCTACGACGGTATCGGGCTATCAAACGACGACGATGATGACGACCGAACGCTCCGACCCCTTTTCACGTTGAACGACGTCGACTTCGCCACATTGATCCGTGACTGGCTTTCACTTCGAGACAAAATTGGCATGCCGCTCGCCGTCTTGCTTGGCCTGGACTACGTAAGTGGCGGCGCTTACCAAAATCGACTTTTCAACGCTGGGTCCGCTGCCGAAGGCTTTCATACGGCCCTCTTCCCGGACTCCAATGGCCTAGCGCCTGACAAGCACTCAGCTGTAGTGCGGCAGGTGACGCGCGCGCTGTTCTACTTCCTTAAGGATGATCGAAACTGGGCACTGATTCGCATCAAGGACAATCGGCCTGGCTTGAAGGACCGTCTCGTTGAACTCGTCACCAAAGCGGACACCGAGGCCGTGACCAAACTTCTGACTGATGTTGATACATGGGCCAAATGGTTGAAGAATGCCCGAAACGCCATCGGGCATCTCAACACTGGTGAACTCGAAAAGAAGGTGCCGCTCGAAGAGGCGCGTTACCGACTTGAGTACGTCACGCGCGCGCTCCTACACCTAGTCATTCTCGCTGAGCTGGGAATCAGCAGTGAGAAACAGCGCGAAGTAGTTCGCGACAATTGGCAGTATTCGGCAGACCGATTCGGATTCGCGGTCAAGGCTTCGCAAGACTCCTCATCCACTGCGTAGGGGATCGTCGAAATGCACGCACGTGAAATCCGTACGACGACGGTGATCGCGTCGGCGTCGTTGCAGGAGCTGGAGAAAGGCGCCGGGGTCGCGGTCACCGGCGGCGGAAGCCTGATGCCGATGCCCGACCTGATCCGGCTGGCCGCCCGGGCCCACCACTACCTCTACGTCTACGACCAACACACCGGCCAAAGCCTCTACCTGGGCCGGGCCAAACAGTTGGACCACCCGCAACAACGCCAGAAACCAAACCGTAGCGTCCGAAAGTCAACTGACATCGACCTTTTCGGGCTGCGGCGTGAGCAGATCGATGATCCGCTCGGTCACCGCGGCGGCGGTCGGATGCTCCCACAGCAGCGTCGGGGGCAGCGTCAGGCCCGTGCGTTTCTCCAGCGCGCGCCGTAGCGCGACGGTCATGATCGAGTCGACGCCGGCCTCCACCAGCGGAACCCGCGGATCGACGTCGGATTCCGGCAGGCCGAGTTCGGCCGCGACCGCGGCGGCAACCTCCCGCGCCACCCATTCGTCGAGATCGGCATCACCGGGGCCTGCCGGGAGTGCGTCGTCGACATCGTCCCCGCCCGTCGGGGCGACATCGGACAGCATCGGCACTGCGGCGGCGCCCGGAAGCACGGGCAGCACAACGACGTTCGGCTCTTCGCCGCGCATCACCGTGTCCAATGCCCGCATCGCGTCGTCGGCGCCGACGGTGCCCATCCCCAAGGCTTCGAGCTGGGCGGCGACGAACCCGGATGTCGACCCCATGCCGAGACCGCGCCACGCGGTCCACGCCACGCTGACGGTGCGGTCACCCAGAGCGCGCCGGTGCCGCGCAGCCGCATCCAGGAACGCGTTGGCGCACGCATACGCAGCCTGTCCGGGGAAGCCCGCGAGGTAGCCGCACGACGAGAACAGCACCATCCAGTCCAACTGCTCGGGCGGGAACAGCTCGTGCAGGGTGAGCGTGCCCGCGACCTTCGGCCGCATCGCGGCCCGGATGTCGTCCGCCGACGTATCGAGCAGCAGCGCACCGGCTTCCACACCTGCGGCGTGTACGACCCCTCTCACCGGGGGCAGCTCCCGCAACACCGCCCGCAGCTGATCGCCGGCACCCGCCGCGCCGATGTCGATCGCGGCGACGTGCACGGACACCCCGCGCTCCTCCAGCGCCGCCACCGCGCGGACCGCCTCGCTCTGGTTGTCCGTCCACTGGTCGCGGTGCGGTAAACCCGACCGCGACAGCAGCACCAGGCGGCGCGCACCGAGGTCGGCGAGGCGTTGCGCGATCCGAAGGCCCAGCGCGCCGGTACCGCCGGTGACCAGATACGTCCCGCCCGGCGTGCACGTCATCGGGGCGCCGCCGCCGGATTGCGCATGGGACAGCCGCGCCGTCATCGCGACGCCGTCGCGGGCCACCACGACACCGTGGCCATGCAGCGAAGCGAGCACACCGAGGGGCACTCCCCCGCAGGCGACGTCGAGCACCCCACCCCACAGCTGCGGGTGTTCGGCCGCGGCGATCCGCGACATCCCCCACAGCGGCGCGTGCACGAGGTTGCCGCCCTCGTGCACGCGGTTGGTCAGCACCCACAGCCTGGCCTGAGAATTGTTGTCGCAGAGATGTTTCAGAGTATCCAGCACCTGCTCGGCGGCAGCCTCCGGCGAGTCGTCCCGCGGCAGCAACAGCACCACCGACCGCTCTCCGGTGTCCCCGGGCACCTGCCCCGGACTCCCATAGACGCGATGCGGTACACCCGCATCGGAGAGATCCCGCACGACCGGGTCGATGTCCACGCCGCCACCGATCACGGCGACCTCGGTGGGCCGGTCGTCCGCACAGAACGGGGTGACATGCCACGCCACGTGGTGCAGCATCCGCGAGGGGTCGGCACCGGTGGCGCTCTCGAGTTCCTCGAACGTCATCGCCGTGATGGAGGCGCGCACCGCTCCCGATTCGTCGGCTATCGCGACATCGGTGGCCGTTCCCTGCCGCCGTCGCACATGCAGCAGCGCGACCGCGGGAGGGTTGCCGCACACGTGCACCCGCTCGATCCGCGCGGGCATCCGCAACCGGGGCGGCCCGTCGAACACCGTGGACGCCGCCGAGGTCGCCGCGTCGAGCAACCCGGCCCAGCTCCGCGGTGTCGAGCCGTCCGCCTCGGCGCGGACCCGCAGCAGCAGTTCCCCTGCGCCACGGCCGATGTCGAGCACCTGCCAGCCGAATCCCATCGCCGCCACACCGACACCGGCGAGCGTGTCGATGACATGTCCGGGCGGCAACTGTTCGGCACAACGCGCCTGGGTGTCCGCGCCGACACCGCCGCCCATCAGTTCGTTGAGTTCGCCCTCGAAGTCCTCGTCGGTGGCGACGACGGCGCTGCTGTGGGTGAGCCACCCGTTCCCGTCGCCGCCGTCGGCCAGGCGCGACGATATCCGCAACGAGCCGTCCTGCAGCACCACCTGGATGTCGCGGACCCGACCCGGAGGCACCGGTGTACGCAGCCGCACGTCGGTCAGACCCGAGCCTGCCGCGGTCAGGAATGTGTTGAGAAGCACTGCGGCAGGGACGATCTCGGTCTCGCGGACGGGGTGGTCACCCGGGTACGGGCGGCTGCCCATGTCCAGGCGGGTCTGCCAGACGCGGGCCGGCACCTCGCCGGTGACGTCGACGACGCCGCCGAGCAGGGTGTGTGACGACGGGTCGTGCAGCGCGCGGGTGTTCGGTGGCGGGGTCGGGGTGCGCCAGAACCGCCGGTGCTGCCACTGCGTGCCCGGCAGATCGGCGGCCCACGGCATCGTCGCCGTGAACCCGTGCGCGACCGGCGCACCGTGGCAGTAGAGGGCACCGACCGCCGCGGCGACCGCACGTCGCTGCGGCTGATCACGTCGCAGCACCGGCAGCACGGCATGGTCGTCCATGCCGAGGCTGGTCAGCGTCTCGACGATCGAATGCGACACCACCGGATGCGCCGACACCTCGAGGAACAGCCGGTGACCGTCCCGGGCGGCAGCCTCGACGGCCTCGGCGAAGCGCACCCGTCCACGCAGGTTGGCCACCCAGTAGTGCTCGTCGCGTGCGGCCTCGGACCGCGGGTCCTCCAGCGCGGTCGTGTACAGCGGCACCCGGGCGCGACCCGGCGCGGGCAACGCCGCTACGAGACGCCCGAGTTCCCCGGTGAGCCCGTCCATCGCCGGACTGTGGAAGGCCACGTCGGTGTTGACCCGGCGGACCATGACGCCCGACGCCGTCCACGCCTCCACGATCTCGTCGACAGCGGCGACCGTGCCGGACACCACGGTGGACTCCGTCGACGCACTGATGGCCGCCACCACATCGGTGCGCCCACCGAGTCGGCGCTCGGCCTCGTCGAAAGGTAAGCGCGCCAACGCCATTGCACCGTCACCGGCCACCGACAGGAAACCACGCGCCCGGTAGCACGCGATCGACGCGCCGTGCGCCAGGTCGAACACCCCGGCCACGACACAGGCCGCGACCTCGCCGACCGAGTGCCCGATCACCGCGGCCGGCGCCACTCCCCGCTCCCGAAGCACCGCGGCGAGCCCGACCTGCGTCGCGAAGGTGAGCGCCTGTACCCGATCGGTGCCGCCGAGCTCTCCGGAGGCCAGGGCGCCGCGCGCCGAGAACCCGAGCTCCCGGCGGAACACCTGGTCGACCTCGTCGATGACGGCACCGAACGTCGGCTCGCCGGCCAGCAGCTCACGACCCATTCCGGGCCAGTGCGACCCGTGTCCGGAGAACACCCACACCGCGCCGTCGGCGGCGCCGGGTACGACGGAGCCGGTCACCACGCGCGGATCCCGCTGCTGCGTCGCCAGCGCGTCGAGGCCGTCGGCAACGCCTCCGTCGTCGACGAGCACCGCCGCGCGCACCGGTTCGTGGCCACGGCGGGTCCACAGCGTCGCGGCGAGTTCGTCGACGGAGAAGTCCGCCGACCGCAGATGCCCGGCCAGCGCGCCGGCCTGCACGGCGAGCCTGGCCTCCGAGCGCGCCGACAACGGGATGAACGACATTTGCGCCGAGACGGTTTCGCGTGATGGAGCCGGTGGCGCCTCCTCGAGCAGAACGTGCGCGATGGTGCCGCCGTAGCCGTAGCTGCACACCGCGGCCCGGCGCGGTTCGGCGGCGCGGGGCCACGGCTCGGCCTCGGTGGGCACGCGCAGCCCGCTGGCGGCCCAATCCACGGCAGTGGTCAGCGTGCGCACGCCCGCGGTGGGCGGCAGTTGCTCGTGGTGCAGCGCCAGGGCAGCCTTGATCAGCCCGACGACGCCCGCGCCGCCTTCGAGGTGCCCGGTGTTTGGTTTCACCGACCCGACCGCACAGGGGTTGTCGGCACGGCCCCGACCGTAGACGGCGGACAATGCGCCGATCTCGACCGGATCGCCTGTGGGAGTTCCGGTTCCGTGGGCTTCGAGATAGCCGACACTGGCCGGTGTGACACCGGCGGCGCGGCACGCGATCCGGAACAGGTCCTCCTGGGCCTGCCCGTTGGGAGACATGATGCCGACGGTCCTGCCGTCCTGTGCGACCGCCCCGCCGCGCACCACGGCGAGCACCCGGTCACCGTCGCGGACTGCGTCGTCCAACAGCTTGAGCACCACCACGGCCGCGCCCTCGCCGCGCCCGTAACCGTCGGCGTCGTCGTCGAACGTCTTGCAGCGGCCGTCGGGGGCCGTCGCGCCCGCGACGTCGAGCACGCGGGTCAGCCCGGGACCGATCAACGCGCTGACACCGCCCGCAAGTGCCAGCGACGTCTCACCGGCGCGCAGCAACTGGCAGGCCTGGTGGACCGCGACGAGTGAGGCCGCGCACGCCGCGTCCAGCGCGACGCTGGGCCCGCGCAGGTCGAGCAGATGCGACACCCGGTTGGCGACGCCGCACAACGACGTGCCGATCCCGGTCCACGCCTCGATCCCGGCGATGTCCTCCATCAGGAGCTTGCCGTAGTCGTCGGAGTTCACGCCCATCAGCACCGCGGTGTCGCTGCCGGCCAGTGCCCGCGGCGAGATGCCGGCATGCTCGAGCGCCTCCCAGGACACCTCGAGCGCCAATCGCTGCTGCGGGTCCATCAGCTCGGCTTCGCGCGGCGACACCCCGAAGAACTCGGCGTCGAAGCCGGCCAGGTCGTCCAGAAAGGTGCCCCACCGTGTGGTCTCCCGCAGCAGGGCCGCGTTGCGCGGGTCGCGGTGCAGGTAGGGCTCCCACCGTTCCGAAGGGACCTCGGTGACCTTGCTGCCACCCGTGAGCAGGAACGACCAGAACTCCCGCGGGGTGGTGATGTCGCCCGCGAGTCGGCAGCCGATGCCGACGATGGCGACCGGCGCGGCGGGCGCGGCGACGCTCAGCGCCACAACGGAAGCGGCTGCACGGTGTGGATAGCCTTGCCTAAGCTTCTGTCGGACATGCCGGACATCCTGACACAGCGAATTCGCGCACAGGGAGCTACCCGGGCCTGTCCGGGCGCATCGCCATGCGGCGTCGGTCACATGTGCGGCGGCGGCTGTGCCCCGGGGTCGGCGGGGTCGACCTCGACGGCGTAGGACGTGATCGCGGCGATCTTGTCGTCGGCGAACTCGTAGATGGCACAGCTGGCGACGGCGGTCACCCCGTCGGGGCGCACGTATCGGGCCACGGTGTCCACCGCGACGACGTCCGCGCCGCCCGCCGTGACGCGACGGTCGAACTCCACCGATGTGCCCTTCAGGCTCTCCAGGGTGTCCCGGCAGGTCCGCCGGACGGCGTCGGCGCCCTCCAGGACCATGCCGCCGACGATCGTCCACTTGACGTCGGCGGCCAGGTGGTCGAGCGCCTCGTCGAACCGGTGCTCGGAGAACGCGCGGGCGACGGCGACGGGATCGAATGCCATGCGCACGACCGTAGCGCCCGCGCCCCGCCGCACGGTATGAGTAGACATATGAATCTGTCCGGCGTCGGCCTGTGGAGTTCGCAACTGCGGTATGGAAATCCGGACGAGGCGGCCGATGCCGCCGCCGAGCTCGACGGGCTCGGTTTCACCGCCCTCTGGATTCCCGATGTCGGCGGACCGGTGCTGGACTCCGTCGACAACCTGCTGTCGGCGACCGAGAAGACCGTGATCGCGACGGGGATCCTGAACCTGTGGATGCACGAGCCCGCCGAGGTCGCCGCCCGCTACGCAGCGTTGACCGAGACCCACGGCGAGCGGTTCCTGCTCGGCATCGGGGTCAGCCACGCGCCGTTGATCGACTCGAACGAACCGGGCCGCTACCGCAAGCCGCTGGCCGCCACCAAGGCGTTCCTCGACGGGATCGACGCGTCGCCGCAGCCGGTGCCGACGGCCAACCGGGTGCTGGCCGCGCTCGGCCCCAAGATGTTGCAGCTGTCGGCGACGCGCGCCGGCGGTGCGCACCCGTACCTGACCACCCCCGAGCACACCCGCCAGGCCCGTGAGGTGCTCGGGTCAGGACCGCTGCTGCTTCCCGAGCAGTCCGTACTGCTCACCGACGACCGCGACCAGGCACGTGAGGTCGGAATCGATTGGCTGCGTTCGTATCTGGCGCTACCCAACTATGCCAACAACCTGCTGCGCCTCGGGTTCAGCGAGGATGACGTGTCGTCGGTCAGCGATCGGCTGTTCGACGCGCTGATCGCATGGGGTGACGAAGACGCCGTCCGGCGCCGGGTTCAGGAGCACCTCGACGCGGGCGCCGATCACGTCTGCGTGCAGGTCCTCACCGCGGATCCCCGCGAATTCCCCCGCGAGCAGTGGCGCAGGCTCGCCGAGGCTCTGCTGTAGTCAGCCCAGCAGGTCCCGCACCACGGCATCGGCGAGCAGTCGGCCCCGGTCGGTGAGCACCAGAGCATCCCCGTCGGTGCGCAGCAGACCGTCCGCGACCGCCCGTTCGGCGCGCCGGCGCTCGGGCGCCGAGAGCGCCGCGGCGGGCAGGCCGGTGCGCAGCCGCACCCTCAACATGACGTCCTCGATGTGCGCGGTCGGTTCGTCCAACGCCTCGAAGTCGGCGACCGGCAGCTCGCCTTTATCCAACGCTGCGGCATATGCGTTGGGGTGCTTGACGTTCCACCACCGGACGGAGTCGACATAGCCGTGCGCGCCCGGCCCGGCTCCCCACCATTCGCCGCCGTCCCAGTACCCGATGTTGTGCCGGCACTGCCCGCCGGGTCGGCTCCAGTTCGACACCTCGTACCAGTCGAAGCCGGCGTCGGCCAGCCGTCGGTCGAGCAGTTCGTAGCGGCGCGCAAGCACGTCGTCGTCGGGGGCCGGCATCTCACCGCGCCGCACCCGGCGGGCCAGCGCGGTGCCGTCCTCGACGATCAGCGCGTACGCCGAGACGTGGTCGACGCCGGCTTCAACGGCCGAGCTCGCCGACCTTACGAGGTCGTCGTCGGTCTCCCCCGGTGTGCCGTAGATGAGGTCGAGGTTGACGTGGTCGAAGCCCGCCTCGCGGGCTTCCCGTGCGGCGTCGAGCGCCCGGCCCGGTGAATGCACGCGGTCCAGCGCAGCCAACACGTGCGGCGCGGTGGACTGCATGCCCAGCGATACCCGGGTGTAGCCGGCTCGCCGCAGCCCGTCGAAGAACCGGGGCGAGGTGGACTCCGGGTTCGACTCCGTGGTGACCTCGGCGCCGGGCGCCAGCGTGAAGTCCTCGCGTATCGCGTCGAGCACAGCGGTCAGACCTGCCGCGCCCAGCAGCGACGGGGTACCGCCTCCGACGAACACGGTCTGCACGTCGGGCGGTTCGCCGAGGTGTGCCGCGGCCAGCCGCAACTCCGTGCGCAGCGCGGACAGCCAGCCGTCGGGGTTGGCGCCACCCAGTTCGGCGGGCGTGTAGGTGTTGAAGTCGCAGTATCCGCAGCGCACCGCGCAGAACGGCACGTGGACATAGATCCCGAAAGGCTGCGACGGACGACGCCTCCCTGCCGCCAGCTCAGGCAGCTCCGCGACCGCGGCATCGACACCCATGGTTCAGATTGTCCAGCAACGCGGGATCTCGGGCCAAAATGCGCGCGAGCCCGCGCCGCGGGCATATAGGTACGGGCCGCTCGGGCCGGAACATGGGCATCGGCTGCCGATGTACGTTCCTCTCGGATCACCGACCGTCGGTGTTCATGAAGAACCCAACCAGGCAGACGGCACTGATCACAGCTGCACTCACCGCGGGCCTCCTCGCGACCGCCGCCACAGGAGCCGCCGGCGAGACCCGACCGGCCGCGGCCGGCGCGGATTTCACTCCGGCAGCGACTCCGGCAGCCCCGCCGGCCTTGGCACCGGCGCCGACCCCGAACGCGTTGTACGCGGCGACCGGGTCGTCACCGATCCTCGCGCCTACGTCGAACGTCGGTCTGCAGAACTTCGCCACCACGCTCGCCGCGGTGCCGGCCCACCGCGGCGAGCGTGGTCCGGCGACGCACGAAGTTGGCTCCGGCCCAGCGGTCGACGACCGCGCGACGGATGTACGGATGCCCGGCATCGAGCTTCTCCTGGCGGCCGCGAGACCGAACGGCGACCGAGACCGGGCCGGCGCCGATTCAGCCACCACTGCCGATGCAGTCAACCCGATCGCCGGCGTCATCAGGATCTTCATCGGCAACGGTGACGAACCGGGCGAGAACGGCGGACTGCTGTTCGGCAACGGGGCCGACGGCGCACCGGGCCAGAACGGCGGCCGCGGCGGCTTGTTGTTCGGCAACGGCGGCCGCGGCGGAGACGCTGTCCTGCCCGGTCAGAAGGGCGGCGACGGCGGCAACGCCGGGCTCATCGGCTTCGGAGGCGCCGGCGGTGCAGGCGGTGACCACATGACCAGCACCGGTGGCGTCGCCGCTGTCGGCGGCGCCGGTGGTGCGGGCGGTGACGGCGGCGCGGTCTTCGGCGACGGTGGTTCGGGCGGTCGAGGCGGTATCGCCAACCAGGTCGGCACCGACCCGAACAGATTCGACCCCGCCAAGGGTGGTGCGGGCGGAAAGGGCGGCAGCGCAGGACTTTTCGGGCGGCCCGGTAGCGGCGGCAGGGGCGGCGATTCGCACAGCCGCACCGACTACGCGGAAGGTGGCGCCGGCGGGGCCGGAGGAGCGGGCGTTGGTGGTGCAGGCAACGGCGGCGCCGGCGGTAAGGGCGACGCTTACTTCGTGGCGATCGGCGGCAACGGCGGCAACGGCGGCCGGGCACTGCTCACCGGCGCCGGTGGCGATGGTGGGGACGGCGGGACCGGCTTCAGTCAGGTGAGCGGAGCCCATGGCGGCGACGGTGGTGACGGCGGCGGCCCCGGTGGTGACGGCGGCAACGGCGGCGACGCCGGCGGCAAGGACGAAGCCTACGGCGGATGGGGTGGCGACGGTGGCCCCGCAGGGGTCACCGGAGATGGCGGCAAGGGCGGCAACGGCGGCAACGCCACGTCGGCGTCGGCTACGGCCTACGGGGGACGCGGCGGCAACGGCCGCGACGGTGGCCTCGGCGGTGACGGCGGCGCAGGCGGAGATGGCGGCACCGGCAAGTCCTCGACAGGCCGTGGCGACGGCGGCAACGGCGGCAACGGTGGCAACGGTGGTCTCGGCGGCCGGGGCGCAGACGGCGGCAAGGGCGGCGCGGGCAGCACCAACAACGGCAAGCCGGGCGGCGGCGGCAACGACAACGGCGGCCCGCCGGGACTGGCGGCATGACGTCGAGACTGCGTCCACGCAGGCCCACACGCCGGGGTTTCCGCGTGGACGCAGTCTCGGTGACTTGGGCTCACGGTGAGCACAAATATCGGCCGGTTAGGGCCCTCACCGCTGTTCGTGGCACAATGGCCGACGTGATCGACGCACGCCTCGTGTCCACCCGCGTTTCGCTGGTGGTGCGTCGTCATGTCGACTTCAAGCGCGTGTGTAGCTGTTGCTGTCTTCGTTGACGCCGTAGAACCTGCCCATCAGCACCTCAAGCTGGCCGCCGGATCTGCGCCGCCGGACAGCCCACCGGTGTGAAGCGCTATCTGAACGCCGGCTCCGACCAGGAGCCCATCTATGACCACAGCACAAGACAAGCCCGTCAAGCGGCCGCGCGGTGAGGGCCAGTGGGCGCTCGGCTACCGCGAGCCGCTCAACCCCAACGAGCGGTCCAAGCGGGACGACAACCCGCTCAACGTGCGGGCGCGCATCGAGAACATCTACGCCCAGGGCGGCTTCGACAGCATCGACAAGGGCGACCTGCGTGGCCGTTTCCGCTGGTGGGGCCTCTACACCCAGCGCAAGCCCGGCTATGACGGCACGTGGACCGGCGACGAGAACACCGACATGCTGGAGGACTCGTACTTCATGCTGCGGGTGCGCAGCGACGGTGGCGCGCTGAGCGCCGAGGCACTGCGGACCCTCGGCGGCATCTCCACCGAATTCGCCAGGGACACCGCCGACCTGTCCGACCGGCAGAACGTCCAGTACCACTGGATCGAGGTCGAGAACATGCCGGAGATCTGGCGCCGTCTCGACGCGGTGGGTCTGCAGACCACCGAGGCGTGCGGCGACTGCCCCCGCGTGGTGCTCGGCTCGCCGCTGGCCGGCGAGTCGCTCGACGAGGTGATCGACGGAACCCCGGCGGTCGACGAGATCGTCAAGCGCTACATCGGCAAGCCGGAGTACTCGAACCTGCCGCGCAAGTTCAAGACCGCCATCTCCGGTCTGCAGGACGTCGTGCACGAGGTCAACGACGTCGCGTTCATCGGTGTCAACCACCCCGAGCACGGCCCCGGCTTCGACCTGTGGGTCGGCGGCGGTCTGTCCACCAACCCGATGCTGGCCCAGCGGGTCGGGGTGTGGGTGCCGCTCGACGAGGTGCCCGACGTGTGGGAGGGCGTGGTCAGCGTCTTCCGCGACTACGGTTACCGCCGCCTGCGGTCCAAGGCACGGTTGAAGTTCCTGATCAAGGACTGGGGTGTGCAGAAGTTCCGCGAGGTGCTGGAGACCGAGTACCTGAAGCGCCCGCTCATCGACGGTCCCGCTCCCGAGCCGGTCACCCGGCCGATCGACCACGTCGGTGTGCAGAAGCTCAAGAACGGGCTCAACGCCGTCGGCGTCGCGCCGATCGCAGGCCGTGTGTCGGGCACCATCCTGACCAAGGTCGCCGATCTGGCCGAGGCCGCCGGTTCCGACCGGATCCGGTTCACGCCGTATCAGAAGCTGATCATCCTGGACGTCGCCGATGAAAATGTGGCGAAGCTCGTCGAACAGCTGGATGCGCTCGGCCTGCCGTCCACCCCGTCGCATTGGCGGCGCAACCTGATGGCGTGCACCGGTATCGAGTTCTGCAAGCTGAGCTTCGCCGAGACCCGCAGCCGCTCCCAGGTGCTGGTGCCCGAGCTGGAGAAGCGGCTCGACGACATCAACGCCCAGCTGGACGTGCCGGTGACGATCAACATCAACGGCTGCCCGAACTCGTGCGCCCGTATCCAGGTCGCCGACATCGGTTTCAAGGGTCAGATGGTTGACGACGGCAACGGACCCGAAGAGGGCTTCCAGGTGCACCTGGGCGGCAGCCTTGGCCTCGACAGCGGCTTCGGTCGCAAGCTGCGCCAGCACAAGGTGCTCGCCACCGAGCTCGGTGACTACATCGAGCGGGTGGTGCGCAACTTCGTGAAACAACGTGAGGACGGCGAGCGTTTCGCTACGTGGGCGTTGCGAGCTGACGAGGCGGACTTGAGGTGACGGACGTGTACACAGAGCAGGATCTGAGGCAGTTGGCCGAACGTGGGGCCGCCGAACTCGGCGAGCACGCCACCGCGGAGGAGCTGTTGCGCTGGACCGACGAGCACTTCGGCGGCGACTACATCGTCGCCTCCAACATGCAGGATGCGGTGCTCGTCGACCTCGCGGCCAAGGTGCGTCCCGGGGTGGACGTGCTGTTCCTCGACACCGGCTACCACTTCGTCGAGACGATCGGCACCCGGGACGCCGTCGAGGCGGTCTACGACGTGAACGTCGTCAACGTGCGACCCGAGCACTCGGTCGCCGAGCAGGACGCCCTGCTGGGCAAGAACCTGTTCGAGCGCAACGCCAACGAATGCTGCCGGCTGCGTAAGGTCGAGCCGCTGTCGAAGGCGCTGCGCGGCTATTCGGCGTGGGTGACCGGCATCCGGCGTGTCGAGGCCCCGACCAGGGCCAACGCGCCGTTGATCAGCTGGGACAGTGCTTTCGGGCTGGTGAAGATCAATCCGCTGGCGGCGTGGAGCGACGACGACATGCAGGACTACATCGACGCCAACGGGATTCTGGTGAATCCGCTTGTCGACGAGGGGTATCCGTCGATCGGCTGCGCGCCGTGCACCAACAAGCCGGTCGAGGGGGCCGACCCGCGCAGCGGACGCTGGGCGGGTCTGTCCAAGACCGAATGCGGGCTGCACGCATCGTGAGGTCGGCGTGACACTCATCCTGACCGCGCACGGCAGTGCCGACCCACGGTCGGCGCAGACGGCACGCGCGATCGTGGACTGCATCCGTCGCCTGCGTCCGACGCTGGACGCTCGCATCGCGTTCTGCGAGCAGAGTTCTCCGAATCTGCGTGACGAACTCGCGGCGTTGCGCCGTCGGCAGGCGGTGGTCGTCCCGCTGCTGCTTGCCGACGCGTATCACGCGCGTGTCGACATCCCGGAGATGATCGCCGCGTCCGGCGCCGACGTCCGTCAGGCCGGCGTGCTCGGCGAGGACGACCGCCTGATCCATGTGCTGCGGCAGCGCCTCGAGCACGCGGGGGTGTCACGGCTGGATCCGAGCGTCGGTGTCATCGTCACGGCGGTCGGGTCGTCCCGCCCGGCCGCCAATGTGCGTACCGCCACGGTGGCGCGTGAGCTGACGCTGACGACGCGCTGGACCGCGACGACGGCGTTCGCCACCGGGCCGCATCCGAGCCCGGCCGAGGCGGCCGACGAGTTGCGCCGTCGCGGCGCCACCCGGCTGGTCATCGCGCCCTGGTTTCTCGCGCACGGTCGGATCACCGACCGCGTCGCAGATTTCGCAGCGGCCCAGCGCATCCCGATGTCGGCGCCGCTGGGCGCGCACCGGCAGGTCGCCGAGACGGTGCTGGACCGTTTCGACGCGGCGCTCGCGGTGCACGCGGCCGCCTGATCCACAGCACTCTCCCAGCTTCGGTACTGTTGAGGGAGTCA
This sequence comes from Mycolicibacterium austroafricanum, assembly GCF_000612725.1. Lineage (GTDB taxonomy): Bacteria > Actinomycetota > Actinomycetes > Mycobacteriales > Mycobacteriaceae > Mycobacterium > Mycobacterium austroafricanum. Next base: position 577,649 of record NZ_HG964453.1, on the reverse strand, counting down.
TCCCCACCCGAGCAAGGACTCGATGCAACCTCATAGACCCGGGGCGGTCGCATGCTGACCGCCGTTCTCGGAATCTTCATCGGCTTTCTCGTGGTGCTGGCGATCACCGCGCTGACCGGATACTTCGTCGCGCAGGAATTCGCCTACATGGCTGTCGACAGGTCCCGGCTCAAGGCCCGGGCCGAGGCCGGTGACGGCGCGTCGGCCCGCGCGCTGACGGTCACGCGGCGCACGTCGTTCATGCTGTCGGGCGCGCAGCTCGGCATCACCGTCACCGGTCTGCTGGTCGGTTACGTAGCCGAGCCGCTGATCGGGCGCGGCCTCGAGATCCTGCTCGGCGGGGCGGGCATCCCGACCGTGATCGCCGTGGCAGTCGGTGGTCTGTTCGCGATCGCGGTGTCGACCGTCGTGCAGATGCTGTTCGGCGAGCTGTTCCCGAAGAACCTCGCGATCGCCCGGCCGGAGCCGCTGGCCCGCTGGCTGGCGTGGTCCACAACGCTCTACCTGAAGGTGTTCGGCTGGCTGATCTGGCTTTTCGACCAGTCGTCGAACCTGCTGTTGCGGGCGCTGCGCATCGAACCGGTGCACGACGTCGAACACTCCGCCACGGTGCGCGACCTGGAACACATCGTCGCAGCGTCCCGTGAGGCAGGCGAGATCCCCGCCGAGCTGTCGGCATTGCTCGACCGCATCCTCGACTTCCCCACCAGCACAGCCGAACACGCGATGATCCCGCGCTCCCGTGTCGACACCGTCCCGGCCGGCGAGTCGATCTCGTCGGTGCTGCAGCGGATGGCCACCGGCCACACCCGTTACCCCGTCATCGGCTCGAGTCCCGATGACATCGTGGGCGTGGTCGAGCTGCACGACCTGCTGGGGCCGGTGCCCGCCACCGATACCGCCGGCGCACATTGCCGGTCGGCGGTGGTGGTGCCCGAGACATTGCCGTTGCCCAACGTGGTGCGTGAACTTCAGCGGGCCGACGCCGAGATGGCGATCGTCATCGACGAGTACGGCGGATTCGCGGGCATCGTCACGATCGAGGACCTCGCCGAGGAGCTGGTCGGCGAGATCGACGACGAACACGACACCGACGCCGAGGCCGACGTGGTCGCCGACGGCGTCGGCTGGCTTCTCGCCGGAGACCTGCCCCTCGACGAGGCCGAACGCACCCTCGACCTGGTTCTGCCGCCCGGCGACTACGAAACGGTTGCGGGAATGGTGATCGCGCACGCGGTGGGCCTACCCGCGGTCGGCGACGAAGTCGTGATCGCGCTGCCCGCCGACCCGGCGGATCTGCTCGGCGACGGAGTGCCCCCGATACGGTCGCTGACGGCGCAGGTCCGCTCGATAGAGCGGCGCGTCCCGGCATCGGTGTTCGTCACCGTTTCCGAGGGGACCGGCCATGAGTAGCCCGTGGGTCGTTGCCGCAGTCACCGTCGCCTTGATCAGCCTGAGCGCCTTCTTCGTCGCGGTCGAGTTCGCGTTGATCGCCGCGCGGCGCAGCCGACTCGAAGACGCCGCGGCCACCAGCGCCGCCGCCCGCGCCGCGCTACGCAGCGCCGGCGAACTCTCGCTGCTGCTGGCCGGCGCCCAGCTCGGTATCACCGTGTGCACACTGCTCCTCGGTGCGATCACCAAACCCGCTGTGCACCACGCCATCACACCGCTCATCCGCGATCTGGGCGCCCCGGCATGGGCGGCCGACGTCGGCGGCTTCGTGCTGGCGTTGCTCATCGTGACGTTCCTGCACCTGGTGGTCGGCGAGATGGCGCCGAAGTCGTGGGCCATCGCCCATCCGGAACGGTCCGCGACGCTGCTCGCCCTGCCGATGCGCGGGTTCATGTTCGTGACCCGACCCCTGCTGCGCGGGCTCAACGCCGCCGCGAACTGGTGCCTGCGCCGCGTCGGCGTCACGCCGGTGGACGAACTGGCCGACACCCAGGACCCCGACACGCTGCGCCAGCTCGTCGAGCACTCGGCGACCGTCGGCACCCTCGACGAGCGCTACCACGCCAACCTGACCAGTGCGCTGGAACTCGAGGCGTTGACCGTCGGCCAGCTGGCGCGCCGGGACATGCGGTACAGCGAAGTGCCCGCCGACGCGACTGCGGCGCAGATCCAGGCAACCGCCAAAGCCACAGGCCATCTGCGGCTGCTGGTGCGCGACGGCACCGCAACCGTCGGCGTGCTCCATGTGCGGGACAGCCTGTCCAACACCGGCACCGCGCGCGATCTGATGAGGCCGATCCTGGCGATGCCGGAGAACACGCCGGTCTACGAAGCCCTGCGCACCATGCGGGAGACGCGCAACCATCTTGTGGTGGTCGACGGCCCGTCGGGGCGCGGCCTGCTCACCCTGACGGACCTGCTGTACCGGCTGCTGCCGACGGAAGCGGCCTGACCTCAGGACACCGGAAGCGGCGCGTCGTCCGCCAGGCGATCTCCTGGCGATCTCCTGGCGATCTCCAGGAATTCTCCAAGCTAGGCCCACTCGCCGGCGCGCATGCTCGTCGGCATGAGCATCGCAGGCCCCATCGTCACCCTCGGCGCGGTCGCCGCACTCGCCACCGGCATACTCCTGGCCGACATCACGCTCAACCCGAACCCGCAGCCTCCGGCGCCGCCCAGTCCGGCCGCCGTCGCTGCGCCGGCTCCCGCCGCCCCGGTGCCGCCTCCCCCGGTGCCGCCTCCCCCGGTGCCGTTCGGCCCGCAGCAGGATTTCGTCGCCGACATCTCCACCAAGACCGACACCCTGCCGCTGCACATCAGGGTGGTCGGCGACACCGCCGATGCCTACGCCTGCGACAACGCCGGCATCGAAACCTGGCTGTCGGGCAGCGCCGTCGGCGGGGTGCTGAAACTGACGAGCACCGACAGGACCGCCCGATTGGACGGCCGACACCGGGACGGCACCGTGGTGGGCACCTTGTGGATCGGCGACAGGCACTGGGATTTCACCGCCGTGCCGGGGGCCACCGATGCGTTCTGAACCCGCCGCATCCCACCGCGCCACCACCGCGGTGCTGGCACCCGTGCTGACAGGGTCGGCAGCGGCGATCACCCTGGGGGTGTTCGGCAAAGTCCATGAGCCGCAGTTCTTCTCGATCAGCCTCGCTGGGTTCTCCAGCGGCACGGCGGTGAAGTCGTGGCTGGCCACGCTCGCGGTCGCACTCGCCGTCTTCCAGCTGGTGTCCGCGTTCGTGATGTACCGACTGACCCCGGGAGGCCGCGCACCGTCGTGGATCGGGCCCGCGCACATGTGGTCCGGCCGACTCGCCGTGCTGGCCAGCGTCCCGGTCGCGGTGCACTGCCTGTACGCGCTGGGCTTCTCCTCCTCGGACTCGAGGGTGTTCTTCCATTCGCTGTTCGGCTGCTTCTTCTATGGCGTCTTCGTCACCAAGATGCTGCTCCTCACCCGAAAGGGTCTGCGGCCCTGGGTGATCCCGGTGACAGGCGGGTTGCTGTTCTTCGTGCTCGTCTACGTCTGGCTCACCTCGGCGCTGTGGTTCTTCCAGACCACCGGCCTCACCGTGTAGAAAGCAGGTTCCCTGATGTCCCTCTCCCGCCGGCACGCCCTGCTCGGCACCGGGATCACGCTCGCCGCGAGCGCGGTCGCCGGCTGCGCCACCTACGGAAGATCGGTTACCCCGGCCCCGGCCGCACCCGAGTCACCCGGGCCGGAGGAAACGACCGAGACCACCGCCGCCTTGGCCGCCACCGCCGACGTTCCGGTCGGCTCCGGGATCGTCGTCGGCGACGTGGTGCTCACCCAACCCAACACCGGGGAGTTCAAGGCGTTCTCCGCGGTCTGCACCCATGCCGGATGCACGGTGTCCGAGGTGATCGGCGCGTCGATCACCTGCCCGTGTCACGGCAGCAGCTTCCACCTCGACGGCACGGTGGCCACCGGCCCGGCCAAGCGAGCCTTGGACACCACACCCATCACCGTGCAGGGCGACTCGATCACCCGCGCCTGACCGTGGCCGGCCGGCGACCGGACGTATGGATCAGTCGGCCGGGCCGCCGTCGGGACCGTCGGCGCCGTTGTTCGTGGAGCCGACACCGCCCTTACCGCCGAGACCGCCGTCCCCGCCGGGGCCACCGTCTCCACCGCGGCCGCCACTACCGCCGTTGCCCGGCGCGGTAGCGGAGAGACCGTTGCCGCCGGCACCGCCGTCACCGCCACGCGAGAACGCTCCGCCGCTGCCGCCGTAGCCTCCGGCCCCGCCCTCGGCGGGCCCGGTGCCGATGCTGGTGGCATAGCCGCCGATTCCGCCGTCACCACCATTGCCCGACAGCACCCCACCGCGGCCGCCGTCTCCGCCGGACCGTCCGGTGGCCTGGTTCTGCGAACCCGCATAGCCGCCGAAGCCGCCGTCGCCGGCGTCACCGAAGACCGCGACGCTGCCGCCGTGTCCGCCGCCCCCGCTGGTGGCGGGACCGCCCTGGCTGGTGGCGTCGCCGCCCACCCCGCCCTGGCCGCCGCTGCCGACGACCGCATCTCCGCCGTCGCCACCGCGGCCGGCGTACACCTGGCCGTCAGGTCCGTTGCCTGTGCGGACTGCGGCACCGCCCGCACCGCCTGCGCCGCCGTCACCACGGAACAAGCCGGCTTTGCCACCGTCACCGCCATGTCCACCGCTGGTGGGCCCGTTCACCGTCGAGCCGTTCCCGCCGGCACCCCCGGCACCGCCGTTGACGGCGAAGAACCCGCCGTTGCCGCCGGCACCCCCGGCGCCCCCTGCCACTCCCGGAGCACCGGCGCCGCCGGCGCCGCCGTTACCCATCAGCAGGCCGCCGTTGCCCCCCTTGCCGCCGGCTTCACCCGGCAACACGCCCGGAGCACCGTCGGCACCATTGCCGATCAGCAGACCGCCGTTCTGTCCCGGCAGCACACCGTTGCCGATCAGCAGCCCGCCCGGTCCGATCAGACCGAGGAAGGCGCCGGTGGGACTCAGCAGCGAGACCGGCTCGTCGGCCTGAGCAGCGCCAGGAGCCGGTCGATCATTGAAATTGTTGTGCAGCAGTGGATTCAGTTCGCCAGGGGACGACGCCGAGGTAAGGCGCCCCAGCGGGACACCGGTATCCGTCGGCCAGACCCGGTGGTGAACCGCCGCAACGCCAATCGTCGGTTGCGCGATGTCCGGCACAGTCCCGGGCACCGGAGTCGGCATCCGGCCGACCGGTTCGACCACCGCAGCGGGTCGACCCGTCACCGGCGAATCGACGATCGCCGCCAACAGCCGGGGAGGACTCACCGCCATCGCAGCGGACGAGGCGTGCGCGCCGCGATGCTGCACAGCTGGCGACGGGGTCCGCTCAAGTGCGTTGTCGGCCAAGCCTCCTGACGTGAGCAGCCCGGCGGTCAACGCGACGGCCAGGCCCGCTCGGGGATAACACTTCATGACGTCTCCTTTGTCTACAGCCCGGCTTCAGCGGGCCCGGACCACACAGTGGCAGCCGCAGCGGTGCCCGCGAATCCGGTGACCCCCCTAGTTGTCTGCGCGATAAGCGCCCCGGTTTCCGGCGCACGGTCCAACCACTCACCACTCCGACGAATTCGTTACAGCACAGCTGAATTCGTTACAGCACAGCGCATTCCCGTGGCGCTGCGGCTTTGCGCGTACGCCGGCCCGAGACTCACGACACCATCAGGCGCTGGCGCCGTCGCTTCCGCGACTGCCGCCGCTCGTCGTGCCTTGGCCGCCTTCCCCACCGGAGCCGCCCGGATTTCCGCCGCCGCCGTTGCCTCCGTTGCCCCCGCGCCCTTTCCCGGTGGTCGACGTTCCGATGCCACCGTCACCTCCGTCGCCTCCGCTCCCGCGCGATCCGGTTCCCCCGTCGCCGGCGAAACCGCCCTGCGCGTTGCCCGATTTCGAGTGGGCGGCGCCGCCTGTGCCGCCGATCCCACCGCGGGAACCGTCACCCCCGACCCCACCGGAGCCGCCTGCCGCGTCCAACGTGTCGCTGACACCCGAACCCCCGGCACCACCCGCACCGCCGGTGCCGGTGACACCCGACCGTCCGCCCGCACCGCCGACGCCGCCGAATCCGCGGGCATCCTTCGACTGCCCGAGTGCACCGACTCCGCCACGCCCGCCGTCGCCGGCCCCGCGAGCGTTCCCGCCGTCACCGCCGGAACCGCCGGAACCGGTGCCTGCTGCGCTCAACGCAGTGCCCCCGCCACCGCCTGCACCTCCGTCGCCGCTGACGAAACCACCTGCACCCCCTGAACCTCCGGCACCGCCGTTGGCGCTCCCGGCACCCTGCGCGGACCCGCCCTTTCCACCCGAGCCGCCATTTCCGACGGTGCTCGTGGCGGCGCCGGCGCCGCCGGCACCGCCCGAGGCGGGGCCCTTCTCGCTGTATCCGCGGCCGCCATCGCCGCCGCCGCCGGCGTCGCCTCCAAGGACTCCGGCATTCCCCCCGCGACCGCCGTTTCCTCCGTTCGCCGGGCCTTCGGCGCTGATCGCCCGGCCGCCGGTGCCGCCCTTACCGCCGTCACCCATCAGCAGTCCGCCGTTGCCGCCTGCCCCGCCGGTTCCGCCGCTTGCCGCGTTGGTCCCGGCGGCTGAGCTGACGAAGCCGGTGCCGCCGTCGCCGCCATTGCCGAACAGCCCTGCGTCACCGCCACGGCCCGCCGGCCCACCCGACGTCAACGCGTCACCTCCGCGACCGCCGTTGCCGAATAGCAGTCCACCACGGCCGCCGTCCTGACCCGGACCACCGTCTGCTCCGTTACCGATCAGCCAACCGCCGTTCTCGCCGGGTTCGTCACCGTTGCCGATGAGCAGACTGAACAAGCCGGGCGCCGCCGCGCCTGCCGGCCCGGTCGATCCGACCGACGGTGTCGTCGCACGACCCAGCCGCAGCGCAGGACCCGATGTCGTCGGCGCGGACACCATCTCGATGTCGGTGTTCACCCGTTCCGGCAAAGGGTGAACACGCGACGTGTCGAGGCCGGTCGACAGTTCGAGGCCTCCACCCACCGCCCGGCTGGCACCCGACAGAGCCCCTGCCTGCGGGACACCGCGGGGCTCACCGACGGCGAGACTGCCATGCGCACCCAACACCACCACATCGGACGCCGGGGCCGCGGAGTAGAGCGCGTTGGGTGTGACGACCGCGGTCAACCTGGTCGCCGACACGTGCCTGTTCGCAGTGACATTCACTGTCGGCGGCGCGTCTCCCAGGGCGCCCGCGCCCGCGGTGGCCGCAATGCCGACCGCCATTGCGGTCGCCAGAATCGGATGAGGCATGACGTTGTCCTTTCACGTGATGAATCGTCGAACTACGTTGCTGTCGGCGCGTCCCGCGCGCATACGGACCGAGTCCTGTTGCTCCCCAGCCATTCACGGCTGGTCACCATGTCACCGTCACACGACGAGTACGCGCTCCGAATCGGGTGACCCCCCTAGTCCTTTGGGGGACGAAATCCGTAGCTACAGCAGATCGGCGAGCATCGCCGCGGCACGCCTGGCTCCGTCGGTCTCGACGGGAAGGACCCGTCGCGTCGCGGACAGTTCATCGAAGATGATCTTGGCCAGCAGGTCCGGATCGGCAGCCTCCGCGTAGCGCATCGGACGGCCGCCGCCGTAGCGCTCCAACCGGTGACGCACATGGAAGTTCTGTTCGAAGTGATTCTCCAGTGGCACATAGACGAACGGCGTTCCCGCCGCCGTCAGCTCCATGCACGTCGTCAGTCCACCCTGCACCAGCGCGATGTCACAGGCGGCGAGGTAGTCGGCGAGGTCGGGGACGAAGCCACGGACCCGGACGCCTCGCGGACGAGGCAGCGTCGCGGGGTCGATGCGAGGACCCGTCACGACCAGGAAGTGAAGCTCTGGCATTGCCCGGCGAACGATGGGCACCGCATGCAGAATGCGTTGCAGCAGCGACTCCCCTACCGAGGTGCCGCCCACGGTGACGACGCACAGTCGCTGATCCGGCTGCAACCCGAGTTTCCGACGCAGTGCCGCCCGCTCCGGACCCGCCGGCGGCACCGAGCCTGTGACATATCCGGAGAAGTCGAAGTTCTGGCCGGTCCACTCCCTGATGTCGGGCAGCCCAGGGCCGAAGTCCTGTCGCACAACGTCTTCGGGATTGCCGACGAATATCGACCGGTCCCGAAGTCGCGGAAACCTCGCGCGCTGCTCGATCATCTCCGCGTTGTAGTCGGCGGTCAGCGCTGCCTCCCGCGGTCCACCGTCCGGCATGGGCAACCAGCCGACGAAGTCGGTCAGCCAGGCGAACGAGAACCGCTTGAGTTCCGGATTCTCGTGCAGGAAGTAGTCCACCTCCCACGCTTCGTCGGCGATCACCAGATCGAAGGGTTCCTCGGCGATCAGGTCGGCGAACACCATGAAGTTGGCGACCAGGATCTCGTCCATCCGGCGCAGCGCCTCGAACGCGTGCAGGTCGTGATCACCGGATTCGTGTTCGACGTGCGTCGATTCGTTGAGCAGCTGTGCCGATGCGGGATGAATCCGCTCACCGGCTGACGCGAGCACCCGCGTGACGGGGTCCTGCGCCAGCCACTCGATCTCCAGATCTTCTGTTGCAGAACGTAGCTCGGTGGCGATCGCGACATCTCGGCGGGCGTGGCCGAGCCCGATCGGCGAGGACAGGTACAGAGCCTTCCGCCGTCGGCGGGGCGCGTGGACGCGCTGCTTGAGGCGCGGCGACGGCGCGACCGTCGCGACGAAATCGTGGATCATCGTGTTGATCAGCACCGGATCTCGGGCCAGCGGCGCGTGGCCGGCACCCTCGATCAGCGTCAGCGAGCCGCCGGTGAGCTCGGCGAGCTGCTCGCCGACCGCGGGGCTGCTGATCCGGTCCGCTGTCCCGTGCACCACATGGACCGGGCAGCCGACGGCCTTCGCGAGATCCTCGAATGGCTCCGCCGCGAGGAAGTCCGGGTCCAGCCGGGCATCCGTGGTGTCCACGAGCGTGGCGGCATCGACGTCGGCCGACCAGGCCAGCATGTCCTCGATGTGCTTGGTGGAGTGCGGTTCCGGGATCATCATGTCGAAGAAGAACCGCCGGAACTCGTCCAATCCGTCGTGCAGCCAGTGCTCGCGGCTGTAGGTCTGCCAGCCCCTGGGCGTTTCAACATGCTGGTGCCACAGGAACTCGCGTTCCACATCCAATTTGGCGGCCGGAACCGCGCAGGACGGCGCGATCGCGAAAATCCCTGCGACCCGCGCAGGCTGATCCACGGCCACCCGCACCGCCCACTCGGCACCGCGCGACAGGCAGACCAGGACGCTGCTCGCGGTGCCGGTCGCGTCGAGCACGGCCACCGTGTCGGCGGCATACTCGCGGTGGGCGTAGGCCGCGGGGCCGCGCGGCCGATCGGATTGCCCGCAGCCGCGACCGTCGAACGTCACGACGCGGTGGTGACGCGCCAGAAACGCCACCTGGGCCTTCCAGAACCGTGAGTCGACGATCGACCAGCTCGGCATCAGCAGCACCGTGGTCGGCCCGTCTCCATAGACGTCGTAGTGCAGCGACACGCCGTCGCGGACCACCGAACCGGTCGAGTCCGGTGGTCGGGCCCTGCGCTGCGGACCGCGCACGCCACCCATCATCGCCGGATCGGCGCTGTTCAGGGCCGAACCTGGAAAACGTGGTTGAACGGTGTCTGTGCCGCCACCCTGAACCGGGTGAATCCCGCCGCGGTGACCACATCGCGGATACGCGCGGGCCCCGCCTGGGTACCCAGCGCCAGACCCACCGGCTGCGCCAACGACGACGGCGTGCACAGCAACGTCGAGAACCCGTAGTAGGCGCGACCGATGGGATTGAAGTTGTCCTGCACCCGGTCACCGGCGGCCGGCTCGACGATCATCCACGATCCGTCCTCGGCGATCACCTCGCGAACCCGCCGGGCCGCCCCGATCGGATCGCCCATGTCGTGCAGGCAGTCGAACATCGTGACCAGGTCGTAGGGGCCGCCGCCGAGTTGGTCGGCGCTCCCCACTTCGAAGCTCACGCGCCGGTCCGCGTTTGCCTCCCGAGCCCGCTGCCTTGCGGTCTCGACGGAGCCGGCGTGCACGTCGGTGCCCACAAAGGTGGAGTTCGGGAACGCCCGCGCCATCAACAGGGTCGAACCGCCGTGCCCGCACCCCACGTCTGCCACCCGTGCGCCGTCGGCAAGCCTGTCGGCGACACCTTCCAGCGCGGGAATCCAGTTGTCGACGATCTGCGCCGCATAGGTCGGCAGGAAGAACCTCTCGCACCCGACATGGACGTCGGAATTGTGTTCACCCCAACCCATTCCGTCGCCCGTCCGTGCCACCTCGACGATGTGGGTGGCATCCCGCAGCGTCCCGTACGCGAGCTGGAACAGCCCGCCGACGAACGCCGGGCTGGTCTCGTCGTACAGCGCCGTGGCCTGTTCCGGCGGCAGATGGTAGCGGCCGGTCGAGTCGTCGTAGGCGACGAACGAACCGGCGGCCTGCGCGTTGAGCCATTCGCGGGCGTAGTGCTCGTCGGTTCCGGTGTGTTCGGCCAGTTCTGCGGGGGTGCACGGCCCGTGTTCGACAAGGCATCGGTAGTAGCCGAGCCGCTGCCCCATGACCACGAGCGCACAGTTCAGGGCCGCCCCCGCCTCCTCGACGGAGCGCAGCACGAAGCCCATGAGTTTCTCCGGATCGACCGGAATGGTGGTGGTATTCATCGTGGTGTCCTTCCTCCGATGGGACTACACACACCAGCGTGGACCTGCGGAAGCTCCGGCGAATCAGGTGGCCCCCCTAGTTCGCGCCGCCTAGTATCGGCGCATGCTTCTCGGCCGCGAATCCGAGCAGCAGCGCATCGCCGAGCTGGTGGCCGGCGCGCGTCTCGGCCAGAGCGGGGTGTTGGTCGTCCGCGGCGAAGCCGGAATCGGCAAAACCGCGCTGCTCGAGGACACCGCTGCACACCTCGGCGACATGACGCTGGTCCGCGCCTCCGGAACAGAAGCCGAGTCGACCCTCGAATTCTCCGGACTGCATCAGCTGTTACGGCCCGCACTGCATCTCATCGATCGCCTGCCGGCGCCGCAGTGCGACGCTCTCGCGGTGGCTCTGCTGATGCGTGACGGTCCCGCACCCGAACGGTTCGCAGTCGGCGCAGCCACGCTGAGCCTGCTCAGCAGGTATGCCGAAGACTCTGCGCTGCTGGTGCTGGTCGATGACGCGCACCTGCTCGACTCACCGTCGGCCGACGCGTTGACGTTCGTCGCCCGTCGCCTGCTGGCCGATCCGATCGCGATGGTGATCTCGACCCGCCCCGAGCCACACGCCGCGTTCACGGCGACCGACCTCCCGATACTGGATCTCGGCGGTCTGGATCTTGCCGCGGCGTCGGAACTGATCTCGCGGTCGGCGCCGAACCCGGCGACCGCCGAGGACGCCGCGCACCTTCACCGGGTCACGTTGGGCAGCCCGCTGGCCCTGGTCGAACTCTCCCGCGACATCGAACGCGTCCGTGACTCGCCACCCGTGCTGCCGGTACCGGTGTCCGACGCCGTCGCGCAAACCTTCGGGCGACGGATCACCGCGCTCCCGGACCCGACGCGGTTGGCTCTTCTGCTCGCGGTGGTCGCCGACGGGGATCTCGGGCTGGCGTCTCGCGCTGCCGCCGAGATGGGTACCTCGCTGGCCCCGATCGTCGAGGCCGAGTCGATCGAGCTGATGCGCATCAACGCCGGTCGAGTCGACTTCCGGCATCCGTTGGTCAGATCGGCCGTCTACGCCGCCGCCGATGCGCAGACCCGCCGGGACGTCCACCGCGCCGTCGCGGCCGCGATGCCCGCGGCCGCACACACCCGCCGGGTCTGGCACCTGAGCGAGGCGGTCGTCGGACCCGACGACGCGGTGGCCGACGATCTCGTCGATCTGGCCGAAAAGGCCACTGCCCGTGGCGCACACGGCGTGGCGGCCAACGCTCTGACCAGAAGTGCAGAGCTGACCAACGACGACGCGCTGCGCTGTGCGCGGTTGATCCGTGCCGGCGAGGCGGCCTGGTTCGCCGGGCACCTCACCCGTGCCCGGGGGCTGATCGATGATGCGGAGGCGATCGCCGCGGGGCCCGACACTCTCACCCAGATCAGCGCGCTGCGCGGCCATATCGCGTTGCGCAGCGGTTCGCTCCGCGACGCTCACGACCTCCTCGTCGACGCGGCCGCGAGAACCGATGCGGCAGAAGCGGATGCCACCGTGGGCCTGTTGGCGGACGCGGTCACCGCATGCTTCTACATGTGTGACACCGCCGCGGGCCTGGCCCTGGCCGACCGCATCGAAGTGCTTCTACCGGCGTGCCGCACGGGTTCGGCACGCACCCGCGGCCAGTTGGCCATCGGAGTCGCCCGCGTCATTGCCGGTGGCGACGGGATGCGGTGGCTGCGGATCGCCGTCGAGACACTCAACAACGAACCGTCGGTGCTCGACGACCCCCGCCGCCCGGACTGGTCGATCGTCGGCGCCCTGTTTCTCCGTGAAACCGCCGCCGGCAGAGATCTCATGCAACGGGTCGTGCAGGATCGCAGGAAAAGGACGGCGATCGGTGCGCTACCGAATCTGCTGTTCCACACGGCCCGTGACGACGCGACCACCGACAACTGGCAGTCAGCGCTGGCGAGTTACACCGAAAGCGTCGCGCTGGCAAGAGAAACCAGTCAAAGCACCGACCTGGCCGCATCACTGGCGGGGCTGGCATGGTTGCAGGCGAGAATGGGCCGCTTTGCCGAGTGTCGCGTCAATGCCGCCGAGGCACGGCAGTTGGCGCGGCGCCACCACATCACGTTCGCCCACCTGTGGGCACAGTTCGCCCTCGGCGATTCCGCACTGGCCGAAGGCAACGCCGGCGAGGCCATCGTGCACTACCAGGGAATGGAATCATTGTTGACCGACAACAGATTTCGTGACGTCGACCTGGCACCAGGGCCGGAACTCGCCGAAGCACACATGCGGCACGGCGACGCTGCCGCCGCGCACGAGGTCGCCGTGGGTTACCTGGGCCGGGCACAGGAGAAGAGTCAGCCGTGGGCGTTGGCGCGCGCGCACCGGGCGATGGCACTCACCGCCGGAGAGCCCGGGGAATGTGAGGCACACTTCTCGGAAGCTCTACGGCTGCACGAACTCAACCCCGACAGGTTCGAGGCCGCGCGCACCCGGCTTGCGTTCGGCTCCAGCCTTCGCCGCATCAAGAAGCGGGTCGCCGCGCGACCCCATCTCCGTGCGGCCCTCGAAGACTTCGAACGACTCGGGGCCCGCCCGTGGGCTGACGCCGCCGCAGATGAGCTCGAAGCCACCGGCGAACGCGCTCGGCGCGGTGGTACCGAGTATTCGGCCCTGCTGACGTCGCAGGAGCTTCGGATCGCCCAGATGCTCGGCCGGGGAGCGACCACGAAGGAAGCCGCCGCGGCACTGTTCCTGAGCCCGAAGACGGTCGAGTACCACCTGCGCAACGTGTACCACAAGCTCGCGATCAGCTCCCGGTCCGAGCTGAAAGCGGTGGTGCAGGACCGGGCGGACGGCTGAATCAGGCCACCGGCAGCGGAACGCCGTCCGGCAGCGACGGCACCCGGGTGGCGCGCACGTACACCGTGTCGCCCTCCTTGAGGCCGAGCGCCTCGGCGTCGCCGCGGGTGATCTGCGCGGTGAACGGCGTATGCGTTGCCGCACTGGTCAGTTCGACGCGAACCTCGAAGCCCAGCACCACGATCCGATCGATCGTCGCCCGGGTGACACCGGTGGCCTGGACTGAGTCGTCGCTGGCGCCGATCGCCATCTCCGGGCTGCGGCCCACCCGGATGTCGTGCGGACGCACCAGCACACCGTTGAGGGATGACACCGCGCCGAGGAACGACATCACGAACGCGTTGGCAGGAGCGTCGTACACCTCGGTCGGTGAACCGACCTGCTCGATACGGCCCTTGTTGAGCACCGCGATCCGGTCGGCGACGTCGAGTGCCTCCTGCTGATCGTGGGTCACCAGCACGGTCGTAACGTGCACCTCGTCGTGCAGTCTGCGCAGCCACGCGCGCAGATCCTCTCGGACCTTGGCGTCGAGAGCGCCGAACGGCTCGTCGAGCAGCAGCACCTGCGGGTCGACGGCCAACGCCCGCGCCAGCGCCATGCGCTGACGCTGACCACCGGAGAGCTGGTTGGGGTAGCGGCTCTGGAAGCCCGCCAGCCCGACCACCTCCAGCAGATCGTCGACCTTGGCCTTGATCTCGGCCTTGGGCTTCTTGCGGATCTTCAGGCCGAAGGCCACGTTGTCGCGGACGGTCAGGTGCTTGAACGCGGCGTAGTGCTGGAACACGAAGCCGATGCCGCGCTTCTGCGGCGGTATCCGGGTGACGTCGCGGCCGTTGATGGTGATCGTGCCGGTGTCGGGCTCGTCGAGGCCGGCGATGGCCCGAAGCAGCGTCGATTTCCCCGACCCGCTGGGCCCCAGCAGCGCCGTCAGCGAACCCGCGGGCACGACGAAGTCGACGTTGTCCAGCGCGGCGAAGTCGCCGTAGCGCTTGTTGGCGCCTTCGACGGTGATCGCGTGGGTCATCAGATGTCAGCTCCTAGGGGCCTATTTGGCGGTGCGCGTCCGGCGGGCGTCGAGGATCACCTGGGCGATGAGGACCAGGACGGCGACGGTCATCAACAGCGTCGAGATCGCGTAGGCGCCGTACTCGGCGCCCCGGGTGTACCGGTCATGGACCAACAGCGTCAGCGTCTGCGACGAACCGGGCAGATTCGCCGCGACCATCAGCACCGCACCGAACTCGCCGAGGGTGCGGGCGATCGTCAGCACGATGCCGTAGGTCAGACCCCAGCGGATCGACGGGAGCGTGATCCGCCAGAACGTCTGCCACCACTGCGCGCCGAGGGTGGCCGACGCCTCCTCCTGATCGGTGCCGATCTCGTGCAGCACCGGTTCGACCTCGCGGATCACGAACGGCACGGTGACGAAGATGCTGGCCAGCACGATGCCGGGGAAGCCGAAGATGATCCTCCACCCGAAGTCGTTCTCGAGGAAGCCGAACAGGCCCGCCGAACCCCACAGCAGGATCAGCGCGACACCGACGACCACCGGCGACACCGCGAACGGCAGGTCGATGACGGCCTGCAGCGCACTCTTGCCGCGGAACTTGTTGCGCGCCAACACCAGCGCCGTGGGAACCCCGAAGAGCACGTTGAGCGGCACCACGATCGCGACGACGAGCAGCGACAGCTGCAGAGCCGAGATCGCCGCCGGGGTGCCAACGGAGGCGAAGAAGTCGCCGACACCGGGTGAGAAGGTGCGCCACAGGATCAGCCCGACCGGCACGATCACCAGGACCGCGACGTAGGTCAGCGCGATCCACCGCAGAAGGTGACGCATCACCGGCGAGAGCGTCATGCCGCCAGCGCCTCCCGTTTGGCTGCCCTGGCGCCGATGGCCCGCAGGATGAACAGGATCACGAACGAGATCGCGAGCAGCACAATGGAGATCGCGGCCGCACCGACCTTGTCGTCGTTCTCGATCAGGGTGCGGATCCACTGCGAGGACACCTCGGTCTCACCGGGGACCGCGCCGCCGATCAGCACCACGGAACCGAACTCGCCGATGGCGCGGGAGAACGCCAGCCCCGCGCCCGAGAGCAAGGCCGGCAGCAATGCGGGCAGGATCACCTTGGTCAGGATCGTGAAGTTGTTGGCGCCCAACGATGCCGCCGCCTCCTCGACCTCACGGTCGAGCTCGAGCAGCACCGGCTGCACGGAGCGCACCACGAACGGCAGCGTCACGAACAGCAGCGCGATGCCCACGCCCCACTTCGTGTGTTGCAGGTGGATTCCCACCGGGCTGGCGGGGCCGTAGAGCGCGAGCATCACCAGGCTGGCGACGATGGTGGGCAGCGCGAACGGCAGATCGATGACCGCGTCGACCAGACGCTTGCCGGGGAACTCGTCGCGGGTCAGCACCCAGGCGACCAGCAACCCGAAGAACCCGTTGACGATGGTGACGCCGATCGAGATGGTGACCGTCACGCGCAGCGAGGCCACCGCGGCCGGAGAGCTGACAGCCGACCAGAATGCGCCGAACCCGCCCCCCGCGGACTGCCAGAGGATCGCGGCGAGCGGCAGCAGCACGATCAGCGACAGCCACATCGTGGCGGCCCCGACGCGCAACGACGTCGATCCGTGCCTGGGGGTGAGCAGCCGCGAGGACCGGCCCGAGCCACCGTCGTCGGTGAGCTCGGGCCGGATCGCCTCAGGGTTCGGGTCGACCACCCTGGGAGAAGGGGTCATCCAGTGGCCTGCTTGTAGATCTTCGTGATCGTGCCGTTCTCCTTGTCGAACAGCTCGGAGTCGACCTTAGACCAGCCACCCAGGTCCTCGATGGTCCACAGCTTCTCCGGCGTGGGGAACTTGTCGGCGAACTCGGCGAGCACCGCCGGGTCGACCGGCCGGAAGTTGGCTTCCGCCCACAGCTTCTGGGCTTCCGGGGTGAACTGGAAGTTCACGAACGCCTGGGCCTGGTCCGGGTGCTGGCTGGTGTTCACCACCGCGGTCGGGTTCTCGATCTTGAAGGTCTGCGCCGGGTTGACGTGTTCCAGGTCGAAGTTCAGCGCCTCGTTCTCGTAGGCCAGCAGCACGTCACCGCTGCCCTGGCGGAACACGTCGGTGGCCTCACGGCCCGAGCCGGGACGCAGCTTGACGTGCTCGGTGACCAACTTGTTGACGAAGTCGATGCCGGCCTGCGGATCCTTGCCGCCGTTGCTGGCGTAGGCGTACGGCGCGAGCAGGTTCCACTTGGCCGCGCCGGAGCTGAGCGGACTCGGCGTGATGACCTCGATGCCCGGCTGCAGCAGGTCGTCCCAGGTGCGGATGTTCTTGGGGTTGCCGGGGCGCACCGCGAAGCTGACCACCGAGCCGAACGCGATGCCCTTGTTGGGGCCGGCGTTCCAGTTCTCGTCGACCTTGCCGGCCTTGACCAGGCGGGTGATGTCGGGTTCGACCGAGAAGTTCACGATGTCGGCGGGCTTGCCGGACTCGACGGCGCGGGACTGGTCTCCCGAGGCACCGTAGGAACCCGTGACCGCGACGCCCTTGCCCTCCTCGGTGGCGGCGAACGCAGGTGACACCTTCGACCAGCCCGGCTCGGGAACCGCGAACGCCACCAGCGTCAGCGTGGTCTCTGCGTCGCTGTTGCCGCCTTCCTCGCCCACCACATCACTGGCGCCGCCGCCGCAGGCGGCCAGCACCGCCGCCGACAGCGTGAGTGCGGCCGCTGTCCGCCAGCGTCTCGTGGATTTCAGGATCTTGCGCATCGATGGCCTTTCCGGGTGTCGGATATCGGTGGTGGTGACCGTTCCGGAAAGGCAGGCTCAGCACTGAGGCAGGTATGCCGCAGCCGTCACCGACACCGAACCACGAACGGGCAGGGAGTCAGCGACAACAACAGACATCGGCAACGGCGCACAGACCCACGGCGATGAGGGCCACGATGTGGCCGCTCTTGTTGCCGGACGCCGATTGCATGGCGCGAAGCGTAACAGAGGCGACCGTGCGGGTCGTCGCCGGTATTTCAGCGCGTGACGAACCACATCACGACGACGAGCACGATCAGCGCCACCAGCACGAGGGTGACCCGCGAACGCGGCATCCCGCTCATAGATCGCCACCCTCTCTGTCGTCGTCGACGTGTCTGATCCGGTGCAGGATCCTGATGCCGTTCCCCAGAAGATGGTCCAGAATCACCGCGGTCACATAGGCCAGCGCCAGCACCACCGGCATCACCACCACCGTCTGCGCCAGGAACGGCAGCCCGGACAGCCACAGCTCCACCCCGTCCCACCAGTTGAGGAAGCTGTCCACCCGGCCAGGGTATGCGCAGCAGGACAATGCAGGGCACGGGGTGTCCCAGTAGACGCCGAGGTATCCCGCAGTCGATGATGAGCAAATGGTTCTGCCGCAGACCGAGACCTCCGACGGCGTGTCCCCCAACGGTGACGGAGGGGCGTTCGCGCTGTCCAGCCCGGCGGCGTATCCCAGCTCCGGGCCGCTGCGCAACCCGTTCCCGCCGATCGCCGACTACGCGTTCCTGTCCGACTGCGAAACGCAGTGCCTGATCTCGTCGGCCGGCTCGGTGGAGTGGCTGTGCGTGCCGCGGCCCGACTCGCCCAGCGTGTTCGGCGCGATCCTGGACCGCGGCGCCGGCCACTTCCGGCTCGGTCCGTACGGGGTGTCGGTGCCCGCGGCGCGGCGCTATCTGCCCGGCAGCCTGATCCTGGAGACCACCTGGCAGACCCCCACCGGCTGGGTGATCGTGCGCGACGCCCTCGTGATGGGACCGTGGCACGATCTCGACACCCGCTCCCGGACCCACCGCCGCACGCCGATGGACTGGGATGCCGAGCACATCCTGCTGCGCACCGTCCGGTGCGTCAGCGGCACGGTGGAACTGGTGATGAGCTGCGAGCCGTCGTTCGACTACCACCGCACCAGCGCGCACTGGGAGTATTCGGCGCAGGCCTACGGCGAGGCCATCGCGCGGGCCACCAAGAACCCGGACTCCCATCCGACGCTGCGGCTGACCACCAATCTGCGGATCGGTCTGGAGGGTCGGGAGGCCCGGGCCCGGACCCGTTTGAAGGAAGGGGACAACGTCTTCGTCGCGCTGAGCTGGTCCAAGCACCCGGCGCCTCAGAACTACCAGGAGGCCGCCGACAAGATGTGGACGACCAGCGAATGCTGGCGCCAGTGGATCAACGTCGGTGACTTCCCCGACCACCCGTGGCGGGCCTACCTGCAACGCAGTGCGCTGACGCTGAAGGGTCTGACCTACTCCCCGACCGGCGCGCTGCTCGCCGCGCCGACCACGTCGCTGCCGGAGAGTCCTCAAGGCGAACGCAACTGGGACTACCGCTACGCCTGGGTGCGCGACTCCACGTTCGCACTCTGGGGCTTGTACACGCTGGGCCTGGACCGCGAGGCCGACGACTTCTTCGCGTTCATCGCCGACGTGTCGGGCGCCAACAACGGAGACCGGCACCCGCTGCAGGTGATGTACGGCGTCGGCGGGGAACGCAGCCTGGTCGAGGAGGAGCTCAACCACCTGTCGGGCTACGACAACGCCCGACCGGTCCGCATCGGCAACGGCGCCTACAACCAGATGCAGCACGACATCTGGGGCACCATGCTCGATTCGGTCTACCTGCACACCAAGTCGCGCGAGCAGATCCCCGAGACACTGTGGCCGGTGCTCAAGGAACAGGTCGAGGAGGCGGTCAAGCACTGGCGCGAGCCCGACCGCGGCATCTGGGAGGTGCGCGGAGAACCGCAGCACTTCACCTCCAGCAAGATCATGTGCTGGGTGGCGCTCGACCGGGGCGCCAAGCTCGCCGAGTTCGAGGGCGAGAAGTCCTACGCCCAGCAGTGGCGCGCGATCGCCGAGGAGATCAAGGCCGACATCCTCGAACACGGCGTCGACGAGCGCGGTGTGCTGACCCAGCGCTACGGGCACGACGCGCTGGACGCGTCACTGCTGTTGGCGGTGCTGACCCGGTTCCTGCCACCCGACGATCCGCGGATCCGGGCGACGGTGCTGGCCATCGCCGACGAGCTGACCGAAGAGGGCCTGGTGCTGCGCTACCGGGTCGAGGAGACCGACGACGGGCTGTCCGGCGAAGAGGGCACGTTCACGATCTGCTCGTTCTGGCTGGTGTCGGCGCTGGTCGAGATCGGCGAGATCCATCGGGCCCGGCATCTGTGTGAGCGGCTGCTGTCGTTCGCCAGCCCGCTGCACCTCTACGCCGAGGAGATCGAACCGCGCACCGGGCGGCACCTGGGCAACTTCCCGCAGGCGTTCACCCACCTGGCGCTGATCAACGCCGTGGTGCACGTGATCCGCGCCGAGGAAGAGGCCGACAGCTCCGGGGTGTTCCAGCCGGCGAACGCCCCCGTATAACGGGGCCCTCGCGTCCTGAACGCCCCTACTTCGTCGCCGCGTTCTCGATCATCGCGACGGCGATCTCGGCCGCCTCGTCGCTGATGCTGTATCCGCACGCCCACGCCTCGACCGTCAGATTCGACACCACTGACAGCGCGTGCTGGCAGGCCCAACCGTCGGCGCCGTCCTGCGTAACCCGCTGGGTGAGCACTGTGTCGTCGACCTGGGCGGCGTCGAGCTCCCACAGGTAGTCGCCGTCGCCGGTCGTGATCGTGGCGTTGGCGCAGTCCTGCCAGGTGACCGACGAACGGTCGAAAAAGTCCTGTGCGTTCCTGGCCGCCGGGTAGATCACCGCGGTCTGTTCCACCCAGTGGTCGTTGTCGCCGTCGGGTTCACGCGCCACCTGGTCCCGCACGGCCGTCCAACCGGTGCCCGCGTATGCCGGTTCCTCGGCGGCGTACACCGTACCGAGGCAGTCCGGGTTCGACACCTCGGCGGTGTGGTCGGTCATCTCGTCGAGCTCGCTGGAGACCTTCATCCGTATCGAACCCATGATGGAGTTGAGTTCGTCGACGCTCAGCAGCACCCGTTCCAGTGCGGCTTCGTCGAGCGGCGGGACGTCGAGTGTGGCCGCGCCCGGGTGGCGCACCGCGGCCCCCTCCACTGTGCTCACACACGCGCAGAGCAGCACCGATGCGGCGAGCCCGGCTCCGGCGGCGTAGGCGCAACGGACTGCGCCGACGTTGTTCACCAAGCCATTGTCTGCCATGGACTGCCACCCGGCGGCGGAGCCGTCAGCGCACCGCGGCGATCTTGTCCAGGATCGCGTCGGCGACAGCCACCGCGGACCGCCCATCCGCCGCCGCGCGGGGGTCGATGAGCTCCACCTCCACGATGCAGTCGCCCGCCAGACCGACGGCGCGCATGCCCGTCGGGGACTCCGTCCCACCCGAGGCGTGCAGCACGTGCGCCGACACCACCCGCTGGTCGAACGCGACCCCGGTGATCCGGCTCATCTCGCCTGCGCCGTGATCCGGTGACTGCAGGGAGACGGTCTGGCCGTTACAGCGGCGCCACTGGTCGGTGAGCGAGGCGAAGAACTCCTGGGCGGCGCCGGGGTCGGTCATCTGCACGACGCCGAAGAACCCCGACACCGGCGGACCGTCGAAACCGCCGCCGGCCCACGTGTTGCTGGCCACCGACTGGACCGGACTGGTGTCGTACACGATCTCCTGCATCCGGTAGGCGGCGCTCACGCACTCCGCCGGCGCCACCTGGGCGTCGGCGACACTGCGCAACAACACGTCGGCGTCACCTTCGACCGGCCGGCCGAGCAGCCCGTTCGGCCCGGTGGCCAGCAGGGTGGCCAACTCCTGCCCGGTGGGCAGGAACGGACCGAGCGGGATCGCCGGTGAGGGTTGGGCGGCCTCGACGATCCGCACCACGGGGCGCTCGTCGGCGGGAACGCCGGTGCAGCCCGACAGTGCGACGCACGCGCACGCCGCGGCTGCTGCCGCCGCCGCCAGATTCCCCGACATACTCCTTCGATAGCATGCCGGGCCGCGACGCGCGACCGCTTCGGGTTTTCCGAGACGCCGCCGGGCGGTGTGCGGGCGGGATCCCCAGGCCGTCGTCACCGCGTGCGCGCGGAAGCTTTGGCGATCATCTCGGCCACCACCGTCGTCGCCTCGTCGTGGATGCGCTCGGCGCACACCGACGCCTCGATGATCAGGTTCGAGACGGAGACGACGGTGTGCTGACACTGCCAGTCGATCGAGTCCAGGATTGTCGACTGCTGGCTCACCATCCCGCCGTCCCGCACCACCGCGTCCAGCTCTCAGTCGAACCACTCCTCGCCGTCGCTGATCGAGACCTGCCGGCCCGCGCAGTCGTCCCACTCGCGGGCCGACCGCTCCACGAACTGCTCGGCGTCCTCGGCGGTCGGCACCAGCACCGCGCTCTCTTCGACCCAGTGTTCGTTGTCGTCACCCGGCTCACTGGCCAGTCGGGTGAGCACGGCGGTGTACCCGGTGGACTCGTACACCGGGTCTTCGGCGGTGTAGAGCGCGCCGAGACATTCGGGGTGGGAGACATCGGCGGAAGTGTCGGTCATCTCGTCGATTTCGTCGGTGACCTCGATGTCGGGACTGTTCAGCAGCGCGGCGATCTCGGCGCTGTCGAGCAGCACGGCATCGAGGTCACGCTCGGTCAGCACGCCCGCCACCGCCGACGGGGCGGCGTCGGGCCGCACCGCGGTGCCGTCCACGGTGCTGGTGCATGCGGTCGCCCACAGTGACACCGCGAGCCCGGCAAGAGCCACGCCGCGGCGCCACCTGCGCGTCATTTCTTCGGCTTGTCCGCGGTGGATTCGGTGGACAGCGCGGCGACGAAGGCCTCCTGCGGGACGTCGACCCGGCCGATGGTCTTCATCCGCTTCTTGCCTTCCTTCTGCTTTTCCAGCAGCTTGCGCTTACGGGTGATGTCACCGCCGTAGCACTTGGACAGCACATCCTTGCGGATCGCCCGAATGTTCTCGCGGGCAATGATTCTCGAGCCGACGGCGGCCTGCACGGGCACCTCGAACTGCTGGCGCGGGATGAGCTCCTTGAGCTTGGTGGTCATCTTGTTGCCGTAGGCCGAGGCCCCGTCCTTGTGCACGATCGCCGAGAACGCGTCGACGGCCTCGCCCTGCAGCAGGATGTCGACCTTGACCAGGTCGGCCTCCTGCTCGCCTGCCTCCTCGTAGTCCAGGCTGGCGTAGCCGCGGGTGCGCGATTTCAGCGAGTCGAAGAAGTCGAAGATGATCTCGCCCAGCGGCATGGTGTAGCGCAGCTCGACGCGCTCGGGCGACAGGTAGTCCATGCCGCCGAGTTCACCGCGCCGCGACTGGCACAGCTCCATGATCGTGCCGATGAACTCGCTGGGCGCGATGACCGTCGTCTTGACCACCGGCTCGAACACCGACCGCACCTTGCCCTCCGGCCAGTCCGAGGGGTTGGTGACGATGATCTCGGTCCCGTCGTCCTTGACGACGCGGTAGACCACGTTCGGCGCGGTCGAGATCAGGTCCAGGTTGAACTCGCGTTCCAGGCGTTCCCGGGTGATCTCCATGTGCAGCAGCCCGAGGAACCCGCAGCGGAACCCGAACCCGAGCGCCACCGACGTCTCGGGTTCGTACGTCAGCGCCGCGTCGTTGAGTTGCAGCTTGTCCAGCGCCTCGCGCAACACCGGGTAGTCCGAGCCGTCGACCGGATACAGGCCCGAGTAGACCATCGGCCTGGGCTCCCGGTAGCCGGTCAACGCTTCCTTGGCGCCGTTACGTGCCGTCGTCACCGTGTCGCCGACCTTGGACTGGCGCACGTCCTTCACACCGGTGATGAGGTAACCGACCTCGCCGACGCCGAGGCCGTCGGAGGGCTTGGGCTCGGGTGAGACGATGCCCACCTCGAGCAGTTCGTGGGTGGCGCCGGTCGACATCATCGCGATGCGCTCGCGCGGGGTGATCTTCCCGTCCACCACCCGCACGTAGGTCACCACGCCGCGGTAGATGTCGTAGACCGAGTCGAAGATCATCGCGCGGGCAGGCGCGTCCGGGTCGCCCTGCGGCGCCGGGATCTCCCGCACCACGTGGTCGAGCAGCTCGGCCACACCCTCACCCGTCTTGCCCGACACCCGCAACACGTCCTCGGGCTCGCAGCCGATGATGTGGGCGATCTCGGCGGCGTACCGGTCCGGGTCTGCGGCGGGCAGATCGATCTTGTTCAGCACCGGGATGATCGTCAGGTCGCGGTCGAGCGCCAGATACAGGTTCGCCAGCGTCTGCGCTTCGATGCCCTGGGCGGCGTCGACCAGCAGCACCGCGCCCTCGCACGCCTCCAGCGCGCGGGACACCTCATAGGTGAAATCAACATGGCCAGGCGTGTCAATCAAATGCAGCACGAACTCCTCACCGTTGACCACCCACGGCAGCCGCACGTTCTGCGCCTTGATCGTGATCCCGCGCTCACGCTCGATGTCCATCCGGTCCAGGTACTGCGCCCGCATCGAGCGCTCGTCGACCACACCGGTGAGCTGCAGCATCCGGTCGGCCAGGGTGGACTTTCCGTGGTCGATGTGGGCGATGATGCAGAAGTTCCGAATCTGCGCCGGCGCAGTGAACGTCTTGTCGGCGAAGCTGCTGATGGGAATCTCCTGGTGAGCGGGTCGTGGCGGCCTGAACAGGCCTGTCCAGAGTATCGAGCGCACACCCCCGCGACACAATCGAGCCGTGATCGAGGCGGCTTCGGGGCACCGGGGCACCGCCTATGCTTGGCGGGTATGGCGTCATCGTCCTCGTATCTGAAGGCGTTTCAGCGCTTCCTGGTGAAAGGCACCGAGAACCTCGTATTCAACGAGGCCCCGAAACTGGTCCGCCAACTTCAGAAGTCCGACACCGTGGCGCGCGGTATCCAGCAAGGCATCCGGATCGGCCTCGATGTCCTGGCCGGACAGGCGCAGACCGGGGCACCCGCCCTGCCCGCCGGCCGGCCCGTCTCCAGCAACTTCGTCCCGACCGCGCACCGCGCTCGCAAGGTGTCGTACGCCCCGAACCTGGACGGACGCGCGGATCCGGGCGAGATCGTGTGGACCTGGGTGGCCTTCGAGGACGACCCGACCCAAGGCAAGGACCGTCCGGTGCTGGTCGTCGGCCGGGACCGCAACATCCTGTTCGGGCTGATGCTGTCCAGCCGGGATCATCACGGCGACGATCCCAACTGGGTCGGGATCGGCGCCGGGTCCTGGGACTACGACGGAAGGCCGAGCTGGGTCCGGCTGGACCGCGTGCTGGACGTCCCCGAGGAGAGCATCCGACGCGAGGGCGCGATCCTGGAGCGCGTGGTGTTCGACGTCGTCGCTGCACGCCTGCGCGCCGAATACTCGTGGACCTGATTCCCGCCTCCGGCGGGGTGTCCTGATCCCGCCTCCGGCGGGGTGTCCTGATCAGGCAGGCGCCGGCTGGCGCACCAGCGGCAGGACACCCCCGCCGACGTGGCGGATCTCCTCGGCCTGCGGATACCCCGACAGCACGAACTCGCTGATCCCGATGCGGGTGTACTCGGCGAACACGTCGGCCACCTGCCGGTAGCTGCCGATCGCCGCCGTCCCGGCACCGTCGCGCAGCAGGCTCGGGCCGGCCCACAGACCCGGGTGCACCTCGAGGCTGCGGGCACCGACCAATTCGCCGGTGGTCAGCGCCGCCATCCGCCGCTGCCCCTCCGAGCCGCTGGCCAGATACCGTTCGTGCGCCCGTCGCACCTCGTCGCCGGACAGGCCGGCGATCAGCTCGTCGGCGCGCCGCCACGCCTGCTCCTCGGTGGGCCGGGCCACGGTGTGCAGACGCAGTCCGAATCGCAGCGTCCGCCCGCGCCGGGCCGCAGCGGCCCTGACCCGCTCGATCTTCTCGGCCACCTGCGCGGGCGGTTCACCCCAGGTCAGATAGACGTCGGCGTGGTCGGCGGCGACCTCGATGGCCTCCGGAGAGGAGCCGCCGAAGTAGACGGTCGGCACCGTCTCGACCGGGTAGGCCAACCGGGCCTTGTCGATGTCGTAGAACTCACCGCGGTAGGAGAACTCGGGGTTGCCCCACACCCCGCGCACGACGGCGAGGAACTCGGCGGTCCGCCGGTACCTGGCGGACTTGTCGATGCCGTCGCCGTAGCGGCGCATCTCGTCGTCGTCGCCTCCGGTGACGATGTTGATCGCCAACCGGTTACCGGTGAACCGCTGATAGGTGCTGACCTGCTGGGCGGCCAGCGTCGGGGACAGCACCCCGGGACGGAAGGCCACCAGGAACTTGAGCCGACGGCTGTGCTGAGCCAGCGCCGCGGTGGCCAGCCACGAGTCCTCGCAATGCGAGCCGGTGGGGGTCAGTGCAGCCTCGAACCCGTAGTCCTCCGCCGTGCGCACCAGCGCGGTCAGATTCTCCAGCGACGGCTCCAGGTGCGATGCCGTCCGCGCTGCGGCGCTGCCGCGGTTGTCGGCGATCGTCGCCGTGTCACCGTGGGTGGGCAGATACCAGTGGAACTTCAGCCCGTCGGTCATCACGTCGGACTTCGGTTGAGTACTCATGTAATCCGCTCGATTCCAATCGGTTTCGTCCTTCGGTTGGCCATCTTGGCGCACCGGCTGCCTCGTCGGCAGCCGGGGGCACGGCACCGGTGCGCAGCGACGGGACGGGCGTTGCCAGCGAATAGCATTGCTGGATAGCGCCTTTCAGCTGGGAAGGGGCGGTAACTCACTGAGCCGACTGCGACGGTCGGCGGTGTTCTGACCGGCATTCGGATCAGGCAGATCGGTAATCTCGCCGAGCTCCCCGACCCCGCCTAGGTTGGGTCCGTCGTCTGAACACCTCACCAGCCGCCCCAGTCGGCTTCCCCACCAACGGCTCGCCGTCGCGCTCGTTGTTGCGCGTCACCGCAGGCCCTTCCACTGTAGAGAGCTTCCCCGTGATCGAGATCGAGAACCTGACCAAGCGGTTCGGTGACCGCACCGTCCTCGACGACATCTCCCTGTCCGTCGGCAGCGGTGAGATCCTGGCCGTCGTCGGCCCCAGCGGCGCAGGCAAGAGCACGCTGTCGCGCTGCGTGAGCTTTCTGGAGCGTCCGACCAGCGGCACGGTCCGGGTCGACGGCAAGGACTTCACCCGACTCGACGGTGACGAACTGCTCGCGGCCCGCCGCAACGTCGGCGTGATCTTTCAGACCGCACCGCTGCTGCGGCGCCGGACCGTGGCCCAGAACATCGCGCTGCCACTGCAATACCTGCACGCCACCGAGGGCTCGGCCGGCACGCGGATGAGCGAACTGCTCGACCGGGTGGGCCTGGCCGACCGCAGAGACTTCTACCCCGCCCAGCTCTCCGGCGGTCAGAAGCAGCGGGTCGGGATCGCCCGGGCGCTGGCGCTCGGCCCGTCGAACCTGCTGTCCGACGAGGCGACGTCCGGGCTGGACCCGGCCACCACCAAGTCGATCCTGGCGCTGCTCAGTCATCTTCGCGACGAGTTCGGCCTGTCCATCATCCTGATCACCCACGAAATGGAGGTGGTCCGGGAGATCGCCGACTCGGTGGCCCGAATCGAGGACGGCCGCATCATCGAGAGCGGTTCGGTGCAGGACGTCATTCTCGACCCGGCCTCCGAGCTGGCGCGCGAACTGCTGCCGGACCGGCCGAGTGTGCCGCTGGACGGTGCCGGGGAGATTTGGGAGGTGTCGCACGCCTCCCGCACCGTCCCGCTGGACTGGCTGACCTCGATTCAGTCCGCGCCGGGCCTGTCCGGCGCCGCGGTCAGCGTGCTGAGCGCCAGCGTCGAGTCCATCCGCGGGGTGGCGGTGGGCCGGGCGGTCCTGGCTATCACACCCTCCGCCCCTTCCGGTTTCGTGGAATACCTCACCGAACGCGGGCTGCACGTCCGCCCGGTCGAGAAGGTCGCTGCCGGATCCGCGGAGGCGGCGGCGTGAATTACCTGGCCCTCGACGACTTCAGCACACCCTGGCTGAAGGTTCCCGACCTGCTGTTGCCCGCCTATGGTGAAACGTGGGTGATGGTCGGGGTCACCATGGTGCTCGTCGTGCTCATCGGCACCCCGGCAGGGATCATCCTGCACAACACCTCGACCCTCGGGCTGTTCCCGAACCCGCGGGTGTTCACGGTGCTCAACACGGTCGTGAACGTCGGCCGGTCGCTGCCGTTCCTGATCCTGATGGCGGCCATCATCCCGGTGACCCGTTTCCTGGTCGGCACCACGATCGGTATCGCGGCCGCGATCGTGCCGATGACGGTGGCAGGCATCCCGTTCTTCGCCCGGCTGGTCCAGAATGCGTTGCGCGAGGTGCGATCCGATGTGACCGACATGGGCCTGGTGTCCGGCGGGTCGCACGTGCAGGTCATCCGGTCGGTGCAGCTTTCCGAGGCGTTGCCCGCGCTGGCCGGCGCGCTCACCGTCAACACCATCGCGATGATCGAATACTCGGCCATCGCCGGCTCCATCGGCGCCGGCGGTGTCGGCCATCTGGCGATCACTTACGGCTACAACCGATTCGACGACAACATCATGATCGCGACGGTGATCGCGTTGATCATCACCATCCAGCTCGTCCAGTTCACCGGTGACCGCGTGGTCCGGGCGCTCACCCGCTGAACCCTCCCCTCCCCCAACAACCAGAAGGAAGACCCGTGGCAGAGCAGAGCAACCCCGCCGTCGACATCGAGATCAAGAAACGCAGACGCCGGCCGTGGATCGCCGGCGCGGCGGCGGCCGTCGTCGTCATCGCCGGCGGCGTGACCTACGCCCAACTCGCCAACCAGGACAGGCAGTTCGGCACCACGCTGGAGGTCGCCACCTGGAGCACCGATATCGCCGCGGAGAATCTGCTGGCCTATATCGCCGAGAATGTCGCGCCGGAGCACGGCATCACCATCGAGCCGGTGCAGATCGACAATCTCATCGAGATCAACCGTGCCGTCGACGCGGGCGACGTCGCAGGAAACTTCTTCGAACACCAGCCGTTCCTCAACGACGCCATCGCGGCCAACGGCTTCGAACTGACCCTTGCGGCACCGACATTCACCTGGGATCAGGCCACCTACTCGGACAAGTACGACAGCTGGGACGAATTGCCCGACGGCGCCAAGATCGCCCTGCGCGACGACCCGGCCGGGCAGGCGATCGCGCTGCTCGATCTCGCCGAGGCCGGCCAGATCACCCTCAAGCCGGGCAAGGACGACCTCAAGGGTCTGCCGCAGCTCTCCGACGTCGAGTCGAATCCCAAGAACTATCAGTTCGTCCAGGTGCCGATCGGTCAGCTCGCGCGCAGCCTCGCCGATGTCGACGCCGTCACCGTGCACATCTCCGACGTGTACGCCTCCGGCCTCACCGAGGAACAGATCCTCGACCGTCATCCGGCACCGGTGGGCAGCGAGGGCGGTCTGGTGGTCAGCGACAAGCACCTTGACGACCCGAACGTGCAGAAGCTGATCGACACCTTCTCCGATCCCAGGATCGCCGAGTTCCTGGAGACCACCGACAACGCACTGATCCGGGACACGCTGGGCCCGATCGGCGCGTCCGACTCGGAGTCAGGAGCCGACTCGTGACAAAGCGTCCGCTCTACTACTCAGCGTTCGTGATGAACACCGCATCCCATGTGCTGCACGGGTTGTGGCGAGCGCCGGACGCGCAGAACCACAGGTTCAATTCGCTGCGGCACTGGACCTCGCTGGCCGCCGAGGTCGACAAGGCCGGCTACGACGTGCTGTTCTTCGCCGACGTGTTCGGGTTGCGGGCACCGTGGAACGGCAACTGGCGCAAGGCTGTCGAGGGCGGGATCCAGGTCCCGGTGAACGACCCGTCGGTGCTGGCGTCGGCAATTGCCGCCGCCACCGAGAATCTCGGCATCGTGTTCACCAGCTCGATCGTGCAGGACCATCCGTTCAACTTCGCCCGGCGGATGTCCTCGCTGGACCACTACACCGACGGCCGTCTCGGCTGGAACATCGTGACCAGCTTCAACGCGAACATGTTTCGCAGTTTCGGCCACGAGGGCACACTGGCCCACGATCAGCGTTACGAGTGGGCCAACGAGTACGTCGACGTCACCTACAAGCTGTGGGAGGGATCCTGGGACGACGACGCGCTGGTGCAGGACAAGGAGCGCAGCGTGCACTCCGATCCGTCGAAGATCCACAAGATCAACCATGTCGGCCGGCGCTACACCGTCGAGGGACCCCATTTCACCTCGCCGTCACCACAGCGCACCCCGGTGCTGTTCCAGGCAGGGTCCTCCCCTGCCGGCCAGCTGTTCTCGGCGCGCAACGCCGAGGGCGTCTACATCAGCAGCCCAACCCCTGCCGATGCGCACAAGCTGACCGGCGAGACCCGGGCGCTGGCCGCGGCGAACGGCCGCGACCCGCAGGACATCACCTTCGCGCAGGGATTGTCCTTCGTGATCGGCGACACCCACGCCGAGGCGGTCCGACGCAACGACGAACTCAAGCGCTATCTCGACGTCGAGGGCGTTGCCCTGCACGCCCTCGGCGACGCCGGGATCGACGCGGGCAACCTGCCGCTGGACACCCCGATCAGTGCGCTCGGAGAGTTCACCGGCATCCAGAGCTTCTCGCGCTGGGCCGCCGAGATCTCCGGCAACGACGAGCCGACGATCCGCGACATGGCCTGGGCGCTGGAGGGTGCGAACCGCGTCGTCGGCACCCCGAAGGAGATCGCGGACCGCCTGGAGGAATGGCGCGAGGCCGGCGTCGACGGCATCAACGTCTATCACGCGACGCTGCCGGCATCGTTCCGGGAAGTGGCCGACCGGCTGTTCCCGACGCTGCGCGAGCGGGGCCTGATCGGCACCGACAAGTCCGGCACCTTGCGGCACAAGCTGCTCGGGCGCGGGGATCGGCTGCCGGACACCCATCCGGCGGCACGCTACCGCGGCGCGTTCAGCGACAACTCGCTGGCCGACCGGGTTCCGGAAACCGTGGGAAGTGTGTGACGGGCCTCAGGCGGGGCGGCGCCACATCTGCCACATCGTCGGGCCGCCGCCCGGGATGGTGAGCTCGCCGGTCACCTCGAAGCCGAACCGCATGTAGTAGGGCACGTTGGATTCCTTGGTGGACTCCAGGTAGGCCGGCGCCCCCTCGGCGTCGCAGCGGTCCAGCCTCGAACGCATCAGTGCGTGCCCGAGGCCGGCACCGCGCATGTCCGGGTCGGAGCCGATCACCCCGAGATACCAGTGCGGTTCTTCGGGATGGTGCTCCTTCATCAGCTCGGACACCTGCAGACCCCGTCCGACCTGCGTTCCCATCGCGAGCAGGAAACTCGGCATCATCCGGACTTCCTCGCCTTGGGTCTGCTTCCACCGTCCGGGTGGGTCCCACAGCGCCGCCGCGCCCACCGCACCGGCCCGGGACGACACCTCGACCGCGTCACCGGCCAGGAAGTGGTGCCGCGTCATCGCGCCGAAGACGCGAGGCAGGGCCTTGGCGCGTCTGGCGTCGTCGGGCACCATCCACATCATCACGGGGTCGTCGAAGAACGCCCGGCCCAACACGCGCGCCAGTGCCTTCACGTCCGGCTTCTTGGCGAGGCGGACATCGATTCCGGACACCGGCATCAACCCTGGGTGATGTAGGCCTGAAGGTGCTGCTGCTCGCGTTCGAGCTCCTCCATCCGGGTCTTGACGACGTCGCCGATGCTCACGATCCCGGCCAGCCGGCCGTCCACAACGACGGGGACGTGCCTTACCCGGTTGTTCGTCATCAACGCGCTCAGGCTGTCCACCGTGTCGTCCGGCGTGCAGGTGGCCACCAGCGTCGACATGATCTCCGACACCGGGCGGCGCAGCAGGTCAGCACCCATGTCGTGGAGCTTACGCACCACGTCGCGCTCGGACACGATGCCGAGCAGCCCGTCCGGCGAGACGACCACCATCGCGCCGATGTTGTGCACGCTCAGCTCGGTCAGCAAGCCGGCGACCGAGGTCTCGGGTGTGATCGTCGCGACGGTCGCGCCCTTGTTGCGCAGTACATCGGAAATGCGCATCGACTACCCCCTGGGTGACGTAGCTCACCCCAGGTTACCCCCAGCCGGCGCCCCGCCGGGCCGAAACCGGGGCGAGCCGACCGGACGCGCCGTCGCGGTGACCAATTGGCCGATGGCGCAGAGGTTTTCGCAGGCGTCCGGGACGGGTTCGCCGATATGTCGCCGGTTGGCCGCCCGCCGAGGGTAACTTCTGGCCTCATGATCGAAGTCACCCTGCTCGGCACCGGAAGCCCGATCCCCGACGCCAGGCGCGCCGGGCCGTCGACACTTGTGCGCGCGGGCGGGCAGACGTTTCTGGTGGACTGCGGCCGCGGCGTGCTGCAACGCCTCGCCGCGGTCGGGGTCGGAGCCAACAACATCACCGCACTGCTGTTGACACACCTGCACAGTGACCACATCGCCGACCTCGGCGACGTCCTGATCACACGGTGGGTGTCGAACTTCGCACCCGATCTGGCGCCGCTGCCGATCATCGGGCCGCCGGGGACCGCCGAGGTCGTCGAGAACACGCTCAAGGCCTTCGGCTTCGACATCGGGTACCGCATCGCCCACCACGCCGACCTGACCACGCCGCCGCCGGTGGAGGTCGAGGAGGTGACCGAGGGCGTGGTGTGGGGCCGCGACGAGGTGTCGATCCGGGTCGGCCCCACCGATCACCGACCCGTGACGCCGACCATCGGGTTCCGCATCGAACACAACGGCGCCTCGGTCGTGCTGGCCGGCGACACGGTGCCGTGCCGGGGGCTCGACGAGCTGGCGGCCGGAGCAGGGGCGTTGGTGCACACGGTGATTCGACCAGACCTGATCGAGGCGATGCCCGTGCAGCGCATCCGTGACATCTGCGACTACCACTCGTCGGTCGAGCAGGCCGCCGACACCGCGACACGCGCCGGCGTCGGGATACTGATCCTCACCCACTACGTGCCGACGCTGCAGCCCGGCCAGGAGGAGGACTGGCGGGCGCTGGCCGCGTCGGTGTTCGACCGGCAGATCGAAATCGGCGACGACCTGCACCGCGTCGAGGTGCACCCCGGGGTCGGTGCTAGGCCAGCCGGGTGATCTCCACGATGACGTCGAGGTCGGTGGACCCCTCCCCGGAGTAGATGCCCTTGAGCGGGGTGACATCCGAATAGTCGCGCCCCACACCGACGCTGATGTACTGCTCGTTGATGTCGGCGTCGTTGGTCGGGTCGTAGTGCCACCACTCCCCCGTCCACGCCTGGATCCAGGCGTGACTCTGGCCCTCGACGGTGTCGCCGATCTTCGCGTTGCGCTTCGGGTGCAGGTAGCCGGACACATATCGCGACGGGATCCCCATGCCGCGCAACAACATCAGCGTCAGATGTGCGAAGTCCTGGCACACGCCCTTACCCTCGCGCAGCGCGTCGACGGCCGACGTGTGCACGCCGGTGGTACCGGACACGTACTTCAACTCGCCCTGGACCCAGCGTGCGGCCTCCAGCACCGCTTCGGCCGGTTCGTGGTACTTCGCGATGCGCCGGCCGACCCGTTCGATGCGCTTGCTCGACGGCGCGTAGTGCGTCGGGGCGAGCACCTCGTCGTACTTGTCGACCACGGCTTCGGTCGCCAGATCGGCCCAGGTGGCCTTGGTTTTCGGCTCCTCGGGCCGGTCCGTCTCGACCACCGAGGACGCGGTGACCTCAAGCTCGGTGTGCGGCGCGTGCAGGTCGAAGGCCGTCACCGCGGTGCCCCAGTAATCGACGTAGCGGTAGGACCTCGTCGCGGGCACGGTCTCCACCCGGTTGAGGATCACGTTCTGCCGCGAGTCCGACCGCGGAGTCAGTCGTGCCTCGTTGAACGACGCGGTGACCGGCGACTTGTAGGCATACCCCGTCGAATGCACGACCCGCATCCGCCACATCAGATCTCTCCCTCTTCGATCACCAGCGCATTGCGTCCCGCGTCCGTCCACGCCACCCACGGCGCGGAGTGGAAGTACTGCAGCGCCAACGCCTCTCCGACGTCAAAGATTGTCTTCTGCAGCCCGGCCAGCCGCTCCTCCAGCGAATCCAGCAGCACACCCGGCTGCAGGAACTCGAGCTCGCTGCGGGCCCGGCCGAGCAGGCGCTGGGCTTCGGCGGTGGTGCCGAGCCGGTTGTGCGGGCGGTTCATCAGCTCGTCGAGGCTGTGCTCGGCCAGCCGCAGAGAATAGAAGATCGACCGTGGGAAAAGCCGGTCCAGCAGCATGAATTCGACCACGCGGCCCGCGTCGAGCACACCGCGGTAGGTGCGCAGATAGGTGTCGTGCGCACCGGCTGAACGCAACAGCGTGACCCATGCCGGCGAAGACGCGCTGTCCCCGACGCGGGACAGCAGCAGGCGCACCGTCATGTCCACCCGCTCCAGGGCGCGCCCCAGGACCATGAACCGGTAGCCGTCGTCACGGCTCAGCGTCGAGTCCGCCAGCCCGGCGAACATCGCCGCCCTGCCCTCGACGTAGGACAGGAACTCGTGCGGCCCGAGCCGCTTGGCGGCGCGTTCCCGCTCGGCCAACGCATTGTAGGTGGTGTTGAGGCACTCCCAGATCTCGCTGGACGTGACTTCCCGTGCACCGCGGGCATTCTCGCGCGCCGCCGAGATCGCCTCGACGATCGAACAGCCGCCGTAGGTCTCCCGGCTGAAGGCGACGATGTCGGTCAACGACCACACGTCGAGCTGCCCGTCGGGCGGATCGATCCCGAGCACCTTGAGCAGGGTGCGCGAGGCCTGGTCGGGATCCACGCTGGACTCCTCCAGCAGCTGGTGCACCGTCACATCGAGGATGCGTGCGGTGTCGTCGGCGCGCTCGACATAGCGGCCGATCCAGTACAGCGACTCAGCGTTGCGTGCCAACATGATTGAGCCCCCTACTGTTGGTTCTGCTGTTGCTGCTGGTCCTGGCTGCTCTCGGCTTTGCCGCCCTTGCCCGTGGCCGCCGTGGGCAGTGAGCGCACCACTTCGGCCGCGGCGAGTTCGCGGTCGGCGATCGACGTTCGCGAGGCCAGCACCCAGGTGTCCTTCGAGCCGCCGCCCTGGCTGGAGTTCACCACCAGTGAGCCCTCGGGCAGTGCGACCCGGGTGAGCCCACCGGGCAGCACCCACACCTCGTCGCCGTCGTTGACGGCGAAGGGGCGCAGGTCGACATGGCGGGGTGCCAGCTCGTCGCCGATCTGGGTGGGCACCGTCGACAGCTGTACCACCGGCTGGGCGATCCAGCCGCGCGGGTCGGCGATGATCTTCTTGGTGATCGCGGCCAATTCCCGGTCGGAGGCGTCGGGACCGAACACGATGCCGTAACCGCCCGAGCCCTCGACCGGTTTGATCACCAACTCCCCGACGCGGTCGAGCACCTCCTCGCGTTCGTCGTCGAGCCAGCAGCGGAAGGTGTCGACGTTGGCCAGCAGCGGCTTCTCCCCGAGGTAGTACTCGATGATCGTCGGCACGTAGGTGTAGACGAGTTTGTCGTCACCGACGCCGTTGCCCACGGCGCTGGAGATCACCACGTTGCCCGCCCGGGCGGCGTTGAGGATGCCTGCCACGCCGAGCACCGAGTCCGGTTTGAACTGCATCGGGTCGAGGAAGTCGTCGTCGATGCGCCGGTAGATCACGTCGACCTGGCGCTCACCTTCGGTGGTGCGCATGTAGACGAAGTTGTCGCGGCAGAACAGGTCACGGCCCTCGACGAGCTCCACGCCCATCTGTCTGGCCAGCAGCGAATGCTCGAAGTACGCGGAGTTGTAGACACCGGGGGTCAGCACGACGACCGTCGGGTCCGCGACGTTGCTGGCCGCGGCATTGCGCAGCGCGCGCAACAGGTGCGACGAGTAGTCGCCGACCGCCCGCACCCGGTGGGTGGCGAACAGGTTCGGGAACACACGGGCCATGGTGCGGCGGTTCTCCATCACGTAGGAGACGCCCGACGGGGAGCGCAGGTTGTCCTCCAGCACCCTGAAGTTGCCCTGCGCGTCGCGGATCAGGTCGATCCCCGCGACGTGGATGCGCACCCCGTTGGGCGGGACGATGCCGACGGCTTCGCGGTGGAAGTGCTCGCACGAGGTGATGAGCCGGCGCGGGATGACGCCGTCACGCAGGATCTCCTGTTCCCCGTAGATGTCGTCGAGGTACATCTCCAGCGCCTGAACCCGCTGCCGGATGCCGCGCTCCAGCCGCGTCCACTCGGCCGCCGAGATGACCCGCGGCACCAGGTCCAGCGGGAACGGCCGCTCCTGACCCGACAGAGAGAACGTGATGCCCTGGTCGGTGAACGCTCGGCCCAGCGCGTCGGAGCGTGCCTCCAACTCCGAGGCGTCGGAGGGGGCGAGTTCCTTGTGGATGCCCTTGTACGGGCCGCGGACGTTGCCCTGCGCATCGAACATCTCGTCGAAGGCCTGGGAGTACGACCCCAGTTTGTTGTAACCGCCGAACACGCCGTCGTGCCGCCTCGCCCGTTTCACGGCGCTACGGGTCGTTCGTACGGTTTCGGTCGCCAAGATGTCCCCTAATCTTTCCCGGACGCCCGCCGCGCGAGCGTCGCCTGCCATGCTGCAGCATTCCGGCCGTTTCGGCAGGCCAGCCGAGCTCGCTTTGGGACATCCACCCGCTCGCTGCTACCCTGAACAGTCGCTGCCCCCTTGCGGGCGCCCACAGACTCAAGCAACTCAGTCGACATTTAGAAGGAATACACGCGTGGCCAACATCAAGTCGCAGCAGAAGCGGATCCTCACAAACGAGCGCCGCAGACTGCGCAACAAGTCGGTGAAGTCGTCGCTTCACACGGCGGTTCGCGGGTTCCGGGCTGCTGTCGAGGCCGGTGACAAGGACAAGGCCGGCGAGCTGCTGGCTTCGACCAGCCGCAAGCTGGACAAGGCCGCCAGCAAGGGCGTGATCCACAAGAATCAGGCCGCCAACCGCAAGTCGGCGCTGGCCAAGGCCCTCCAGAAGATCTGAGCTCGGGCTCAGGCTCAGTCCGTCCCGCTCAGTCGCCAACCAGCTGTCCAGCTGCCTACTCGCTGGCCAGCTCTCCAGCTCCCTACTCGCTGGCCAGCTCGGCGACTGAGCGGACTGCTTTCTCCAGCGCGTAATCCGCATCGGCCGCCGCGCCCTTGACGTCGGCGTTCAGCGCGGCCACCAGCCGCAGGGCCTGCGCCACTGAATCCCGCGACCAGCGCCGCGCCTGCTTCTGCGCCTTCTGGACCCGCCACGGCGGCATGCCCAGCTCACCGGCCAACCGGTACGGGTCACCGGAGAGCGGCCCCACCCGGGCGATCGTGTGCACAGCCTCGGCGAGGGCGTCGGCGAGCACCACGTGCGGCTCGCCGGCCATCATCGCCCAGCGCAGCGCCTCGGCGGCGCCCGCGACGTCGCCGACGACAGCCTTGTCCGCGATGTCGAAACCCTTCACCTCAGCCCGGCCGGAGTAGTAGCGGCGCACCGCCGCCGCGTCGACCGCTCCGCCGGTATCCGCCACCAGCTGTGAGCACGCCGCGGCGAGCTCCCGGATGTCGGAACCCAGCGCGTCCAGCACCGCCGTCACGGTCGCCTCGTCGACCTTGACGCGCAGCGTGCGGAACTCTTTGCGGACGAAGTCGGCGCGCTCC
This sequence comes from Mycolicibacterium austroafricanum, assembly GCF_000612725.1. Lineage (GTDB taxonomy): Bacteria > Actinomycetota > Actinomycetes > Mycobacteriales > Mycobacteriaceae > Mycobacterium > Mycobacterium austroafricanum. Next base: position 540,548 of record NZ_HG964453.1, on the reverse strand, counting down.
GAGGCCTTCGTGATGCGCGCGCACGGATGGACTTCGGCGCCGAGTTTTTTGAGCTGGTCGGCCAGCGCTTTGGCCCGGCCCCCGCCGGAGTGCACCACCACCAGCAGCGTCCCGTCGGGCAGGTCTGCCGCAGCGGTCTGGATGAGTGCCACCGCGTCCTTGCCGGCTTCCGCGGCGGATTCGAGCACCACGACGCGCTCGTCTGCGAACAGCGACGGACTGAGCAGTTCGGCGAGCTCGCTGACGCTGACCTCGCCGGCGCGGAGCCGGTCCACCGGCACATCGCTGGTACCCGCCGACGCGCGGGCGGTGCGCAGCACCTCGGCGACGGCGCGCTCGACCAGAAGTTCCTCGTCACCCAGGACCAGGTGCAAACCCGTCACTCCACTCACCGCACGATCGTGTCACGCCGATGCGACACCACCCAATGCCACGTCGCCGCCACCGCCACCGCCGCGATCGCCACGGTGAGCACCCCGGCGGCGCCCGACGGCACGGGAACCGCGGCGATGGGCAGCCCGGCGGCCCACCGTGCCACACCGAGCAACCACCACACCTCCGGACCGGTGAAGCGGATCAACAGCTCCGCACCGGCGGGCCACAGCGGGCACAGCGCGGCGGCTGCGCAACCGATCACCGTGATCGGCGGAATCACGGGCGCCACCACCAGGTTCGCCAGCACCGCCACCACGCTCACCGAACCCGAGATGCCGGCCACCAGCGGCGCGGTGACCAGTTGCGCGGCGACGGCCACGCTCACCGCGTCCGCCACGGGTTTGGGCCAGCCCCGCCCGGTGAGCCGCCGCGACCACGCCGGTGCGAGGACGACGAGCGCGGCGGTGGCCGACACCGACAGCGCGAAGCCCACGTCGACCGCCAGCTCGGGAACCCCGATCATCAGCGCGATCACCGTGGCGGCCAGCGCAGGCAACGCCTGGCGCCGTCGGTGCGAGAGCACGGCCAGCAGCGTGATGGCACCCATCACCGCGGCCCGCAGCACGCTGGGTGACGGCTGCACCACCACGACGAACCCCACCAAGGTGAGCGCAGCCAGCGCGACCGCCGCCCGCGGTCCGATCAGCACCGCCGACAGCAGCACCGCGCCGCAGACGATCGTCACGTTGGCGCCCGACACCGCCGTCAGGTGGGCCAGCCCCGACCTGCGGAACTCGGCGGTCGTCTGCGCCGACAACGCCGACGTGTCGCCGAGCACCAGTGCGGGCAGTGTCGCGGCCTGGTCCGGGGGCAATGCCAGCCGCGCCGATTCGGCGAACCGGGCGCGCAGTCGGTGCGCCGCCCGGTGGATCGGCGCCGCCTCGCCGGGGACGGGCTCACCGTGGGCCGAGAGCACCGCCACGGTCAGGTCGCGGCGTTTCGGTCGGCTGACCCGGGCGCGAAACGCCGCGGGCTGTCCCGCCGTGAGGTTCGCATAGCCGGCCCCTGAGGCGAAGACGAGCACATCGCCCGACGACGGTGCACCGGCGAGCGCCACCAACGCGCCGCGGATCATGGTGCGCCCACCGTCGAGCACCCGAGGCGTCTCGGACGGCGTCACGACCACCGAGGTGTCGCTGCCGAAGTAGCCGGTGATCGCGTGTTCGGCCGCCGCGTCGACGCGCAGGCTCCCCGCCACGGCGAAACCGCTGCCGACCACCGCCACCGCCACGACCGCCGAGGCCAGTGCCCTGCGGTCCGCACCGCCGCGGAGCCGCCGGCGCGCGGCCCACCACCCGATCAGCGCGGCGGCGGCCACCGCGGTGAGGGTCGCGGCCACCGCTCCGGCCCGCAGCCACACGATGCCCGCCGCCGTCACCGCCCAGCTGGTCAGCGCGGCCGGCACCAGCCGCAGGTCCATCACTCACACCCGGACGAGTGCGCGCAGCTTGTCCAGCCGGGCCGGCCCGATGCCGTCGACGTCGCCGAGCTGTTCCACACTGCTGAAGCGGCCGTTGGCGTCGCGCCAGGCCAGGATCGCCGCCGCCGTGACCGGCCCGACGCCGGGCAGCGTGTCCAGTTGTTCGGCGGTGGCCGTGTTCAGATCGACCAAACCCGTTGATGCCGCGGGGGTTTGCGGAGACGCGGCGCCGGGCTCGGCGGCCTGGGAGACGATGCTGCTGCCCATCTCCGTGGGCTGCCCGGCTGGCGCGCCGATTCCCACCACGATCTGCTCACCGTCGGCCACCCGCCGCGCCATGTTCAGACCGAGCACGTCGGCGCCGTCGAGCGCTCCGCCTGCGGCGTCGAGTGCGTCGGCGATCCTGGCTCCCGGCGCCAGCGTGACCAGACCCGGTGTGTGCACCAGCCCGACCACGCTGACCACCACGGGCCCGGCAGGCCCCGGCGCCGCCGGGCCCGCCCCCGGAGCGGGTGACGAGACCATCTCCACCGGCGGAAGTTTGGCCGACACCACGGCGGGCGGACTGTCCCGGATCAGGCTCAGCACCGTCACCAGCACCGCGACGATGCCGATGACCCCCAGCGCGACCACCCCGGCTCGACCGGGATCGGCACGGACCCTGGCCATCAGGGCCGACGGGCCACCCGGTGCGGACGCGGGCAACCACCGGGACAGCGTCGTGTCGGGTGGATCCTCGTCGTCGCCGGTGTCGGCGTGGCCGTCGGCTCCGAGGCGTCGACGCAGCCGTTCGGCGGGCAGTTCGGTGGACATGCGGCGACGGTATGTCCGTGCGGCGACGGCACCGGCCCGACGCGGTGGCCGCGGCCGCCGCCTGGGGATGAAGGCGGCATTGGGGACAGCGGTGGCTAGCATGGCTTCCTGATATGAACCGCCGAGCCCCGATGATCGCAGGTGTCGCGTTCGCGGTGCTCTATGCGACGGCGGTGCTGCTGCTCCCCGCCGTTCCCGGATCCGACAGCGGGATCGCCCGGGTTCAGGCCCTGTTGCTGGCGTCCTCGGTGCTCGCCCTCGTCGTCGTGCTGGCGTTCGCGCGCGACCGATTGACCGGGCCGCCGGCACACCTGTTCACCATCGGCTCGTCCCTGCTGGCGGCCCAGCTGTGCGTGTCGGTCTGGTTCACCGCCGGGCCTGCGTTGCGACCGGGACAGGTGACGGTGGGGACCGCGCGCGCCCTCGACGACCTCGCCGCGATGTGGCTGCCGGTCGCCACGGTCGCCAACATCCTGGTGGCCGTCCCGATCCTGTTGACCGCCAACGAGGATCGCCTGCCTCGATGGCTGGGCACCGCAGCCGCGGTGTTCACGGTGGAGCAGCTGATCGAGACGATCACGATCATCGGCCCGCCCGGCAGCTTCATCTCCCCCGGCGGGCCGATGAACCACTACCTCGGAGGAACCCTGACCGCCGCCTTCTTCCTCGCGCTCGGCATCGCGCTGGTGCTGCCCGAGAACCCCCCGCTGCCCTCCGACGAGGCGCCCGCCGCGGGCGGCCCCGCCGTCGAAGAAAGCCCGGTGGACTGATGGCCGCGGCCCGCCTGGTGCCGCCGTGCACGGCAGAGACCTCCGAGGCGCACGAGCTGCGTGCAGAGGTCCGCAGATTCCTCGCCGAACAGCTCGCCGCGGGCGCGTTCACCCCGACGGCCGACGCCTGGCTGTGCGGGTGGGACGAGGACTTCACCGCCGCGCTGGCCGAGCGGGGCTGGCTCGGCATGACGGTGCCGGTCGCCTACGGCGGGCACGGGCGCTCCTTCCTCGAGCGGTTCGTCGTCACCGAGGAGTTGCTGGCCGCGGGTGCACCCGTGGCGGCGCACTGGATCGCCGACCGGCAGATCGTCCCGTCGCTGCTCAAGTACGGCACCGAGTTCCAGAAGACCGAGTTCCTGCCGAAGATCGCCGGCGGCACGTGCTTCTTCGGCATCGGGATGAGCGAACCGGATTCGGGATCCGACCTCGCCAGCGTCCGAACCCGCGCCGAACGCGTCGACGGCGGCTGGAGGTTGACCGGCACCAAGGTCTGGACCTCCGGCGCGCACCTCGCGCACGCGTTCATCGCTCTGGCCCGCACCGCGCCGGTCGACCCCGCGCACCGACACGCCGGGCTCAGCCAGTTCATCGTCGACCTGCGCGGGCCGGGGGTGGAGATCCGGCCGATCGTGTCGATGAACGGGGCCCACCATTTCAACGAGGTGCTGCTGGACGGAGCCTTCGTGCCCGACGAGATGGTGTTCGGCAGCATCGGCGCCGGCTGGGAGCAGGTCACGTCGGAACTGGCCTTCGAGCGCAGCGGACCCGAGCGGTTCCTTTCCACGTTTGTATTGCTCGACGCCTGCGCGGAAACCATTGCATCGCAGCGTGTTCCCCGCAGCGACGACCTCGGCCGGCTGGTGGCGCGGGTCGCCGGGCTGCATCAGATGTCGTCCGCGGTGGCGGGTGCGTTGCAGCGCCACGAGCCGGCGGATGTGCCTGCCGCCGTGGTCAAGGTGCTGGGCACCACGACGGAGGGCGACATCGCCGAGTACGCCCACCTGATGATGGACGACGATGCAGGACAGCAGTTTTCCGATATGGCGAACGCGGCGGTGGATCAGCGGCCCGGCTTCACGCTGCGCGGCGGCACCAACGAGGTGCTTCGCGGGGTCATCGCACGCGGGCTGGGGATCCGGTGACCGCGCCGCAGGTCGACCCGGCGCTGGCCGAGATGATGGACGCGGTGTTCGCCGAACACGGGCGCGACGGCGACCTGTGGAGCCGCCTCGACGGGCTGGGCCTGGTGCGCCTCACCGGCGCCGAGGAGTCCGGCGGAAGCGGGGCGGGCTGGCACGAGGCGGCCGAGCTGCTGTCCGCGGCGGTGCGCCACGGGGTGCGAATGCCGTTGGCCGAAAACGACTTACTGGCTTCCTGGGTTCTCGACGCGGCCGGCATCGGATATGACGCCGCACTGCGCACCGTCTGCCTGCTCGACGAGCGAGGCAACGCGGACGCGGTGCCGTGGGCCTCGCACGCCGACCGGATCGTCGTGGTGTGGCCGCGCGGCGGCGGGTATCTGGCAGCCGACGTCGTCGCCGACTCGGTGACGATCGCGCCCGGTGTGAACATGATCGGTGAGCCGAGGGACGACGTCACGGCCGACGTCGGTGCTCTGCGGGGTATCGACATCGGGACCGAGCTCGTCGCGCAGCTGGCGCTGAAATCCGCACTCACCCGGGCCATCCAGGTGTGTGCGGCGCTGGACAGGGCACTGGAACTGTCGATCGAGCACACGACGTCGCGGGAACAGTTCGGGCGGCCACTGGCGAAGTTCCAGGCCGTGCAACATCTGATCTCCGACATCGCGGCCGAAGCAGCGCTGGCCCGCTCGGCCACCGAGGCGGCACTGGCGGCGGCGGTGGCGAGCGACTGGTCGTCACCTCAGCTGGAATTCCTGGTGGCGGCGGCCCGCTCGTGCGCCGGTCACGCGGCGTCGGTCGTCGTGCGCAACGCACACCAGGTGCACGGCGCCATCGGGACCACCAGCGAGCACCGCCTGCACGAGTACACCCGCGCCGCGCTGGCGTGGCGCTCGGAGTTCGGGTCGGTGCGGCACTGGGACGCCCGGCTCACCGACATGGCGATGCAGGCGGGACCGCACCGGTTGTGGGAGCTGATCTGTCCGTGACGCTTCAGCGGATGATCACCGGGCTCGGTTCCCGCGGCGCCCCCAGCATCTGCCGGTGTGACGGCGGAGTGCGTCCACCCTCGTCGGTGACGCCGTAGCGGGTCGCCAGTTCCGCCGCGATCAGGGTGTGTCCGCTGACGTCGTCGAGTTCGGGATCGCGGAACAGCGCATCGATCACGTGGCCGGTGAACTCCGGCGTCTCGGCCTGCTCGGTGAAGGCCGCGAGCGCTTCGGGACTGCCGTCGAACGCCGACCGCAACTTGTCGGTCAGCAGGATGCCCATCCAGATCGACACCGCGCTCACCCCGGTCCCGCGGAAGTCGACCGCCATGTCGGCGGCCATCTTGTCGACACCGGCCTTCTGGGCGCCGTAGGCGGGGCCGTGCATGTAACAGACCGACCCGGGCGAGGACGTGAAGACGACGAGCCCGCGCTGCTGCGCGGTCAGCAGCGGTGCGGCGTGCCATGACGCGATGTAGGCCGAACGCAGGCCGACGTCGAGGACGTCGGCCAGAGCGCGCGGTTTCTCCCAGAAGGGCTTCGGGCTCACCAGATCGTCGGAGATCACCGCGGCGTTGTTGACCAGCAGGTCGAGACGGCCGGCCTCGGCCCCGACGCGCTCGAACAGTGCGCCGACGGCGTCGTCGTCGCGGTGGTCCACCCGCACCCCGGTCCCCCACGCCGGCGCGTCGGCCACGGTGCGCCCCGTGCCGTACACCCGCCACCCACGGCCGGCCAGTGCGGTCGCGATGCCCTGTCCGGCGCCGCGGCTGGCGCCCGTCACCACGGCCACCGGTGCGATGTCACCCATGCCGTCACCTTAGAGGCAGTAACTTGAGGCCATGGCCACCCCCAACGAGCGACCTCTTCGCGTGATCCAGTGGACCACCGGCAACATCGGGCGACGATCGCTGCACGCCATCATCGGCCGCGACGACATGGAACTCGTCGGGGTCTTCGCGCACGGCCCCGACAAGGTCGGTGTCGACGCCGCCGAACTCGCCGGCTGGCCGGAGCCCACCGGGGTGACGGCCACCGATGACATCGAGGAGCTGGTGGCACTCAAGCCGGACGCCTGCTGCTACAACCCGCTGTGGCCCAGCGTCGACGAACTGGTGCGGCTGCTGGAATCCGGTGTCAACGTGTGCTCGAGTGCCGCGTGGATCACCGGGGCCAAGCAGTCACCCGAGGATCTCGACCGCATCCGGAAAGCCTGCGCGACAGGCAATTCGACGATCTTCGGCAGCGGCGCGCACCCCGGCATGAGCAACCTCGTCGGAATGGTCCTCTCAGGCGCCTGCGAGCGCGTCGACGAGATCCGCATCACCGAGTCGGTGGACTGCTCCACCTACGAATCCGCGGGCACCCAGACCGCGATGGGGTTCTCCCAGGACCCCGACACCCCGGGCCTGGCCGAGAATGTCCGCCGGGAGAGCGAGGTGTTCGCCGAATCCGCGGCGATGATGGCCGACGCGATCGGCGCGCGCCTGGACCGGATCACCTTCGACGTCACGTTCACCGCCGCGACCGGTGACAGCGACCTCGGCTTCATGCAGATCCCTGCGGGCACGGTCGCCGGTGTGCACGGCTATCACCGCGGCTGGGTCGGCGACCACAACATCGTCAGCGTCGGATTCAACTGGACCATGGGTGAGCACGTCACACCGCCCAAGCCGCTCGAACACGGCCATGTGGTGCAGGTGTTCGGGCTCCCGAATATGCGCACCGTGCTGCACTGTCTGCCGCCGAAGGACTGGACCGAGCCGGGTTTCATGGGCCTTGGCATGATCTACACCGCGATGCCGGTGACCAACGCGGTGCCCGCGGTGGTGGCCGCCCCACCCGGAATCGTCACGTTGGCCGACCTTCCCCCGATCACCGGCCGGTCCGCGGTCTGACCTCGCCGAAATTGCATTCCAGCAGGACTTCACTCGAAAATCCGCTGCTGGAATGCAATTTCGACGGAAGAGGTCAATGCACCTGCACGGCCACGCCCACCGCTCCGCCGCCGACGTGGATCGACAGCAGCGGCCCCATGTCGGCGACGGTCAGTGACGAGATCTGAGGCAGCCGCCGGGTCAGCGCCGCACCGAGCTCGTCGGCGGCGTCATGGTTGTCCACGTGGTGGACCACGACGTCGGCGCCCCGGTCGCCCACCACCTGGGCGACGCGTTCCACCATCGCGGCATGGGCCTTGCCGACCGTGCGGATGCGCTGGTCGAGCACCAGCCGGCCGTCGACGTCCAGGCGCAGCAGCGGCTTGAGCGCCAGCGCGGTACCCAGCCACGATGCGGCCGTGCGGATCCGTCCGCTGCGGCGCAGGTTGTCCAGCCGATGCACGACGAGGAACACGTGCGAGCGGGTCAGCGCGGACCGGGCCGCCGCCTCGACGGCGTCGATGTCCCCTCCCGAGCGTGCGCAGTCCGCCGCGGCCAGCGCGATGAAACCGACGCCCATCGCCGCGGACCGCGAGTTCACCACCCGCACCGACGGGCCGAACTCGCGGGCCGCCATCGTGGCCGCGCTGTAGGTGCTCGACAGTGCGGCCGACAGGTGCACCGCGACCACACCGGCACCGTCGCTGTCGGCGAGGGCCTGACGGTAGGTCTCGACGAGTTCGGCGGGTGTCGCTCCCGCCGTCGTCACCTTGGGCCGGTCGTGGATGTCGTAGGGAATGTCGTCGATGCCGTCGCGCAGGTCGACACCGTCGACGAGGACGTGCAGCGGCACTTCGCGGATGTCCCACTGCGCACGCACCTCGGGCTGCAGGCGCGACGACGAGTCGCTCACCACCACGACCGGCATGGTCGGCCGCTAGCCGTCCGAGGCGGGTACCTCGACGCCCGCCTCGGACAGTCCTTTGATCATCAGCTCGGCGACCGCCCGGTGGGCCTCGAAGTTCCAGTGGATGCCGTCGGGATTGCCGCGGCCGCTCATCACTTCCTCGCCCACCGCGGCTTTGAGGTCGACCAGCGGCACCTCGCGTTCGGCGGCCCATTCGGTGATGGCCGCGACGGTGCCCGCCCTGCCGTGGTGGGCCATGCCGTAGGTCGGGGCGATGTGCACCGACGGCAGGGCCGCCACCACCGGAATCCCGGGACGGTTGAAGTCGATTGCCGCCCTGGTCATTTCGAGATATTCGGCGGTCAGCTGCGGCGGCAACGCCGACCGTGATACCGGCGACAGCTTCGGCTGCACCCACCCGTAGCCGTCGCGCACCCAGCGTCGCACCCGCGGAGGACGCACGTAACGGATCAACTCACGCAACGCGGTCGGCAGCGGGGAGGGCAGCGAATCCATGCCCGACGTCGCGAAGATCACCGCACCCGCCCGCGGCAGCGCGGCCCACGACCGCGGATCCTGGGTGGCCGCCCACCACACGTCCCGACTCGTCCAACCGATCCGGCCGATCAGCTCGACGTCCCAACCTAGTTCGGCGGCAACGATGTTCGGCCAGATTCGGGGATCGTCGGACGGCAGCCCGCCGGTCGGCCCGTAGTAGGACAGCGAGTCGCAGAAGACCAGCAGGGTGCGGGCGCCGCCCCTGGCCGCCTCAGAGGACATCGTTGGCAACCTGCGCCGAGGCGTTCCACACGTCGAGGCGCCACCGGATGTCGGCGAACGCGCCCGGGTCACCGTCGGCCCGGGTGTGTCCGGCCAGCTGCACCCAGCTGGCGTTGCCCATGCCGCCGAGCACCGGCCAGTTGTCGACCGGCAGTCCGAGCAGCGCCGCGGTCAGCGCAGCGATCAGGCCGCCGTGGGCCACCAGCACCACCGGGCGATCCGAACCGGCTGCGCCCCAATCGGTCTGCTGGGTCACCAGTTCATGCACCAGTGGCAGGCTGCGATCGGCGACATCGACCCGACTCTCGCCGCCGTGCGGGGCCCAGCGGGCGTCGTCGCGCCAGGCCAGCCGGGCGCCCGGCGCCGCCGCGTCGACCTCGAGGTGGGTCATGCCCTGCCAGTCACCGAGGTGTGTCTCACGTAGCCGGGTGTCGATGCTGACCGGTTGGCCGCTGCGGTCACCGAGGGCGACGGCGGTGTCCAGCGCCCGGCGCAGATCCGATGAGACGATCAGCAGCGGTTGACGTTTGGCGAGCACTTCGGCGGCGGCCACGGCCTGTTCGCGGCCCAGGTCACTCAGATCGGTGTCCAGCTGGCCCTGCATCCGGCTGCCCGCGTTGTACTCGGTCTGCCCGTGGCGCAGCATGACGAGGCGACGCACCCTCATTCGGCGTCTCCCGGCACGTCCTCCGGTCGTGCGTCGAGGTCCACTGGCACTGTGGGGCAGTCCCGCCAGAGCCGGTCCAGCGCATAGAAGTTGCGCTCGTCCTTGTGCTGGATGTGCACCACGATGTCGACGTAGTCGAGCAGCGTCCAGCGGCCTTCGCGGGTGCCCTCCCGGCGTGCCGGCTTGTAGCCGGCCAGTCGCATCTTCTCCTCGACCTCGTCGACGATCGCGTTGACCTGTCGCTCGTTGGAACCGGAGGCGATGACGAAGCAGTCGGTGATGACGAGTTGGCCGGACACGTCGATGACGACGACGTCCTCGGCGAGTTTGGCCGCCGCCGCCCTGGCGGCGACGGTGGCCATGGCGATGGCTTCGGCTGAGGCGGTCAGGGACGGACTCCTTCACCTTCACGGCGGTAGAGGTTCCGTTTGGCGACGTACTGCACGACGCCGTCGGGGACCAGATACCAGATGGGTCGCGACTGCTCGGCGCGCATCCGGCAGTCGGTGGACGAGATGGCCAGCGCGGGGACCTCGATCAGATGCAACGCGTCGTCGGGCAGTTCGGCCATGGCGGCCGAGATGTGCTTGCCGTCGAGCTCGTATCCCGGTCTGCTGACGCCGATGAACCGGGCGATCGAGAACATCTCCTCCCAGTTCTGCCACGACAGGATCGAGGCCAGCGCGTCGGCACCGGTGATGAAGAACAGATCCGCGTCGGGGTTCTGCGCGCGCAGATCCCGCAGGGTGTCCTTGGTGTAGGTGGCACCGCCGCGGTCGATGTCCACCCGACTGACCGTGAACCTCGGGTTGGATGCCGTCGCGATCACCGTCATCAGGTAGCGGTCCTCCGCCGCGGTGACGGCGCGGGCCCGCTTCTGCCATGGCTGGCCCGTCGGGACGAACACCACCTCGTCGAGATCGAATCGGTCGGCGACCTCGCTGGCCGCGACGAGGTGGCCGTTGTGGATGGGATCGAACGTCCCACCCATCACGCCCAGCCTTCTCTGCCGTCGGCCGCCTGCTTGCACGAATAGCGAGCTTACGGGAGCGCCGACTCAGACAGCCGACAGGCGAGGGGTCCTGAGCTCCTCGGACACCTCGAACGAGGCGCGGTCGGCTCGGTAGACGTCCCTGGCGTACTCCACGCAGCGCCCCGCGGTGTCCTCGGTGGTGCGGGTCAGCAGGGTGCCCGCCGATCCGGCCCGCACACCCAACTGCATGCTCGAGGCGTCGTCGAGCACGATCGATTCCAGCACCGCGGTCGAGCGTGCCAGCTCGACCCCGTACCGCGACCGCAGCACGGCCCACAACGAACCCTCATCGGTGATCTCGAGGATGCCGGGGGTCAGGTCGGCGGGCAGGTACGTCGTCTCCAGCGCGAACGGCACGTCGTCGACACTGCGCAACCGGTGGAACACATGGACCGCGGCACCCTCGGCAAGGCCGAGCGCGCGCCGCACCGCGGGGCTGGCGAGCTGGTGTTCGGCCCACAGCTGCCGCGCGGCCGGACGCCGGCCCATCCGCGCCACCTCCTCGGAGAAACTGCCGACGTGGAATCGGACCCGGGGCTCGGCGACGAACGTGCCGCGGGGCGGCTTCCGGTAGACCATACCCTCGCTCTCCAGCAGGGACAGCGCCTGACGGGCGGTCATGCGGCTGACGCCGTGCTGCTCGGCGAGCTCGCGCTCGGACGGCAGCAGGGTGTGGGGCCCGAGCTGCTCGGTGGCGATGCGGTCGCGGACGTCGGCGGCGATCGTCATGTACAGGGGCGTGCCAGCGGGCATCCCTGCAGCGTAGCGACGTAAGTCGACTTCGGTCGCCACACCTGCCGGGTAAACAAGCTGTTACATCGTTGACCGGAAGGCCCCTCCATCCGTTACTTTGGTTCAACCACATGGTCTATACCACCAACTCGAACGGAGTAAGCGGTGTCAGAACTCGATCGGAGCGACTCCGAAGATCTCGCCCAGTTCGGCTACAAGCAGTCGCTGGAGCGGCGGACCGGCAAGTTCGCGTCCTTCGCCGTCGCGTTCGCGTTCGTCTCGATCGCCACCGGCATCTTCACGACCTATGGATCGGTGCTCAACAGCTCGGGACCCGTCGGCATCTGGACCTGGCCGATCGCGGTGATCGGACAGCTCGCGGTCGCCTTCGTTCTCGGCGCGCTGGCCTCCCGGATTCCGGTGACCGGCTACCACTACCAGTGGATGTCGCGGCTGGCGAACCCGATCCTGGGCTGGATCATCGGCTGGATCTCGTTCACCTTCCTGGCCGTCGTCGTCTGCGCGGTCGACTACACGATCGCCTCGACGATCCTGCCGGTGCTGCTGAACTACGAGAGCACGGCGACCATCGCGTGGGTGATGACGGCCGCGGTGCTGCTGCTCCAGGCCCTGCTGGTGGCGTTCTCGACACCGTGGGCCGAGCGGGTCAACAACGGCCTGGTCACCCTCGAACTGATCGGCATGGTCGCGTTGACCGTGCTGCTGCTGGTCGTCGCGGCGGTTCGGGGTGACATGGACTTCGCCAACCTGTTCAGCAAGGGCGCCGTGCCGGCCGACGGGTTCTGGAGCTTCGGTGACTGGACGTCGGCAGGCCCGTGGATGCTGGGGTTCCTGCTGGGCGCGTTCACGATCGTCGGCTTCGAGTCCGCGGCCAACCTGGCCGAGGAGACCCACGACCCCGAACGCGTGGTGCCGCGGGCGATGTGGCAGGCCGTGCTGGCCTCCGGCGTGCTCGGGTTCGTGTTCCTGATCGCGGTCACGCTGGCCGCGGGTGACCCGGTGGCGCTGGCCGAATCCGGCACGCCGATCGCCGACGTCATCGACAAGACGCTCGGATCCGCCGTCGCCACCCTGCTGCTGCTGATGGTCGTGCTGGCCATCTTCGCGTGCGGTCTGGTCATCATGATCACCGGAGTGCGCCTGACCTGGGCGATGTCACGCGACGAGCGCTTCCCGGGCTGGCAGCAGTGGCACCAGATCTCCCCGCGGTTCCACACTCCGCTCAAGGCCACGCTGCTCTACTTCTGCCTGGCGCAGCTGATCCTGGCGATCTTCGCGCGCAGCGAGACAGCGTTGTTCACTCTCTTCGGTGCCGCAACCCTGCTGCCTGCAGTCATGTACGCCTCCACCGTGGTGCTCTACCTGGTGAAGCGCAAATCCCTGCCGAGTAACGGCAAATTCGACCTCGGCCGGTGGGAAGCGCCCATCCTGGTGGTGGCGGTGGTATGGCTGGCGTTCGAGCTGGCGCTGTTCCGCGACGCGTCTTTCAAGGAGGCGTGGTCCTACGTCATTGTGATGGTGGCGGTCGGCGCGGCCTACCTGGCATACCTGCTGATCCGTCACGGCAAGGAGAGCCTGTCGATGCCCGACATGCATTCGATCGACGCTGAACTGCGGGAGTGACGGACGAACCGATGCACCACATCCTGGCCATCGACCAAGGCACCTCGGGTACCAAGGCTGTCGTCGTCGACGGGGCGGGTCGGGTTCTTGCCACCGCCGAGGTGTCGCTGCGCCCGGCCTACCTCGCCGGCGGAGGCGTCGAACAGGACCCCGAGGCGCTGTTCGACTCCGTCGTCACCGCAGGCCGCCGCGCGCTGGCACAGGCGGACGTCCCGGTCGCCGCGGTCGCGCTGGCGAACCAGGGCGAGACGGTGCTCGCCTGGGACCGCGCCACCGGCCGAGCGCTCACCCCGGCGGTGGTGTGGCAGGACCGGCGCGCCGAATCCCTGTGCGCCGCGGTGGCCGACCGCGCCGAGGAGGTGGCTCGCCGCACCGGTCTGGTGCTCGATCCGTACTTCTCGGCACCGAAGATGGCGTGGATCCGCTCCCACCTGACCCGGGCCGGCGTCGTGACGACGACCGATACCTGGCTGGTGCACCGGTTGTGCGGCGCGTTCGTCACCGACGCGTCCACCGCCAGCCGGTCACTGCTCATCTCGCTGGACAGCGCGCAGTGGGACCAGGACCTGCTGACCCTGTTCGGACTCGACGACGAGGCGATGCCCGAGATCGTCGGCAGCGACGAGATCGTGGGTACCACCGACGTCTTCGGGCCCACACTGCCGGTGGCAGGCCTGATCGTCGACCAGCAGGCCGCGCTGCTGGCCGAGAGCTGCCTGGAGGCGGGCTCGGCGAAATGCACCTACGGCACCGGCGCGTTCCTGCTGGCACAGCTGGGGTCCGAACCCGTGCGGTCGACCTCGGGGCTGACGACGTCGGTGGCGTGGCGGTTGCGCGGCGCGACGTCGTATTGCATCGACGGCCAGGTCTACACCGCGGCGTCGGCGGTCAGGTGGGCCGTCGAGCTGGGGCTCGTGCCAGCCGCCGATCAAATCGATTCCGCGGCAGCCGAATCCAGCGACGGCGTGTTGTGCGTGCCTGCGCTGGCCGGACTGGCGGCGCCGTGGTGGGATTCGGCCGCGACCGCCTCGTTCTCGGGCATGACGCTGTCCAGCGGCCGCGGGCAGCTGGTGCGCGCACTGGTGGAAGGTATCGCCGCCCAGGTGACGGCGCTGACCGACCTGGTGTCCGCCGACCTGGGCCGGCCGCTCACGCGGCTGCGGGTGGACGGCGGCCTGACGCGGTCCACGGCGTTGATGCAGGCCCAGGCCGATCTGGCCCGGATGCCGGTCGACGTGTACCCGTCGCTGCACGCCACCGCACTGGGTGCCGCCGCCTGCGCGCGGCTCGCGCTCGAACCCGGGACCTCCGCCGCAGATGCGGTGGGGACATGGTTCCCGCACCACACCTACGAACCGCGCTGGTCGGCCGACCGCGCCGCAGACTTTCTGGACCGTTGGCGTCGTGCCGCCGAAATGACGCTGGCTCAACATGATTCACACAAGGAGAGCACATCATGAGTCGGCAGGACATCTCGGACGTCGTCGTGATCGGCGCCGGGATCGTGGGTTGTGCGATCGCCCGTGCCCTGTCGGGCACCGGGCTGTCGGTGACGCTGCTGGAGGCGCGCGGCGACGTCGGCGACGGCACCAGCAAGGCCAACACCGCGCTGTTGCACACCGGATTCGACGCCACCCCCGGCACGCTGGAGTCACGCCTGGTCGCCCGCGGTTACCAGCTGCTCGGTGAGTACGCCGGGCAGACCGGCATCCCGGTGGAACGCACCGGGGCCATGCTGGTCGCCTGGACCGAGGAAGAGGCGGGCGCGCTTCCCGGGCTGATGGTCAAGGCCGAACGCAACGGCTATCGCGCGTGCGGCATCGTGGGGGCCGACGAGGTGTACCGGCGGGTGCCCGACCTGGGCCCGGGCGCGCTGGCAGGACTCGACGTCCCCGGCGAGGCGATCATCTGCACGTGGACCACGAACCTGGCGCTGGCCACCGATGCGGTGGCCCGCGGCGCACGGCTGCTGCGTGGGGCGCGCGTCACCGCGGTGGAAACCGGTCCCGAGCACACCACGTTGCGCACCACCTCCGGTGAGGTGCGTGCGCGCTGGGTCATCAACGCCGCCGGACTGGGCGCCGACCACCTCGACGCCGAATTCGGCTACCGCCGTTTCACCGTGACTCCGCGCCGGGGCGAGCTTCTGGTGTTCGACAAGCTGACCCGGCCGATGGTGCCGCTGATCGTGCTGGCCGTGCCGTCGTCGCGAGGCAAGGGTGTGCTGGTCAGCCCGACCATCTACGGCAATGTAATGGTCGGCCCGACGTCGGAGAACCTCGAAGACCGCACTGCCACGGGCACCTCCGAGAAGGGCTTCGAGTTCCTGGTGTCGAAGGGCCGCGCTCTGATGCCGTCGCTGTTCGACGAGGAGATCACCGCCGGCTACGCGGGCCTGCGCGCCGCGACCGACCATGACGACTACCTCATCGACGTCGACGTCCAGCAGCGTTACCTCCTCGTCGGCGGAATCCGCTCCACCGGACTGACTTCGGGGATGGCGATCGCCGAGTACGTGAGCGGGTTGCTGGGCGAGGCCGGTGTCGACGTCACCGAGCGCGACGACCTGCCACCGCCGCCGCGGATGCCCAACCTCGGGGAGGCCGGCGTGCGCCCGTACCAGGACACCGGACGCGTGGCCGCCGACCCCGAGTACGGCCGCATCGTCTGCTTCTGCGAGCGGGTCAGCGCCGGTGAGATCCGCGATGCGTTCGACTCCCCCATTCCGCCCGCCGACCTCGACGGGCTGCGCCGACGCACCCGGGTGATGAACGGGCGCTGCCAGGGGTTCTACTGTGGCGCGCACACCCAGGCGCTGCTCCGGGCGGGAGCGGACCGATGAACCATGTCGCAGTGGCCGTCATCGGCGGCGGCCCCTCGGGACTGACCGCGGCCGCGACGCTGGCACCGCTGGTGGACGGCGAGGTCCTGGTGATGGAGCGTGAGGCCCAGACCGGTGGGATACCGCGGCACAGCGACCACCCCGGATACGGCATACGGGATCTGCACCGCTTCATCTCGGGCCCCGAATACGCCCGGCGACTGTCGGCGATGGCAGCGGACGCGGGCGCCGTGCTGGAGACCGAGGCGATGGTCACCGGCTGGGCTGGCGAGCGCACCCTGCAGGTCACCTCCCCCCGAGGGGTGCGGACCGTCACCGCCGACGCGGTGATCCTCGCGACCGGCGCCCGTGAGCGCCCCCGCCCCGCGCGGCTGGTGCCCGGTGACCGGCCCGACGGCGTGTACACCACCGGTCAGCTGCAGAACCTGGTCCACCTGCATCATGCCCGCGTCGGCAGCCGCGCGGTGATCGTCGGCGCAGAACTGGTCAGTTGGTCGGCCGCGCTGACGCTTCGCGAATCAGGTTGCACCACTGCGGCGATGGTCAGCGCGTACCCGCGCGCCGAGGCGTACGCGGCGTTCCGGTCCGCGGGGCGGCTGCTGCTGGACGGACCGGTGCTGACCGGCAGCGCAGTGGTCGGCATCCATGGCAAGGACCGCGTCCGCTCGGTCACCGTCGAGCACACCGCCACCGGAGACCGCCGCGAGATCGCCTGTGACACCGTGGTGTTCACCGGCGACTGGATACCGGACCACGAGCTCGCCCGCACCGCCGGGCTGCAGATGGATCCGGCCACCCGCGGCCCCGTCGTCGACCCCGCGTTGCGGACCAGCCGGCCCGGCGTGTTCGCGGTCGGCAATCTGCTGCATCCGGTGGACACCGCCGACGGCGCCGCGCTCGACGGCCGTCATGTCGCGTCGGCGGTGCGGGCCTGGCTTACCAGTCGCGACGAGGCCGCCCCGACGCCCGCGGTCGCGCCGATCCGGGTCGAGACGCCGTTGCGGTGGGTTGCCCCGCAACTCGTCTCGGCGGACGGCGGAATTCCGGCCCGGGGTGATCTGCTGCTGTGGACCGACGAGTACCGACGGCTGCCGAAGCTGCGTGCGGTGCAGGACGGCCGGGTGCTGGCGACCAAACGCACGCCGTGGCCCGCCGCACCGGGCCGGATCTACCGGGCGCCGTGGTCGCTGGTGGCCGACGCCGACCCCAAGGGCGGCGCCGTCACGCTGTCGCTGACCTGACCCACCCCGCCGTACCTGCATTCCACGCGGTCTGCCGACGAAAAGCACCGCGTGGAATGCAATTTCGGCGGGAATCAGACGGGCAGCAGGGCGTCGATGACCGAGGCGAGCTGCTTGGCCGAACGGCACTCGTGCATCGTGATGACGTCCTGGTAGCGCGGCACGGCGGAGTCGCCACTGCCCCACAGGTGCCTGGGCTCGGGGTTGAGCCAGTGCGCGTGCCTGCTGGCGTTGACCATGTGCGCGAGCAGATGGGCCTCGGGATTGCGGTAGTTGTTTCGGCCGTCGCCGAGGACCAGCAGCGAACTGCGCGGCGAGAGCACATTCGGGAACTTGTCGAGGAACGACACGAACGCGTGCCCGTAGTCGGAGTGCCCGTCGCGGGTGTAGACGGCCGCCTCGCGGGTGATCCGCTGCACCGCCACGGCCAGATCCGCATCAGGACCGAACAACTCGGTGACCTCGTCGGTGGTGTCTATAAAGGCAAAGACGCGAACTCTACTGAACTGCTGACGCAGCGCGTGCACCAGAAGCAGCGTGAAGTGGCTGAAGCCGGCGACCGAGCCGGAGACGTCACACAGCACCACCAGCTCGGGTCGGGCCGGGTGCGGCTTCTTGAGCACCAAGTCGATCGGGACACCGCCGGTGGACATCGACTTGCGCAGGGTTTTGCGCAGATCGATCTCCCCCGCGCGGGAGCGGCGCCGCCGCGCCGCCAGCCGGGTGGCCAGTGTGCGCGCCAACGGGCCGACCACGCGCCGCATCTGGCGCAGCTGCTCCCCCGACGCCCGTAGGAACTCGACGTTCTCGGCGAGCTGCGGGACGCCGTACATCTGCACGTGATCGCGGCCGAGTTGCTCGGCGGTGCGCCGCTTGGTCTCGGATTCCACCATCTTGCGCAGCGCAGCGATGCGTTGCGCGGCAACGGCTTTGGCGATCTGCTCCTGAGTGGGCGTGGGCTCGTCGCCGTACGGTGCGAGCAGACCGGCCAGCAGCCGGCCCTCCAGGTCGTCCAGGCTCATCGCCTTGAGCGCCTGGTACGACGAGTACGACGGACCGCGGCTGGAGTTGTACCGGCCGTAGGCCTCCACGATCTGGGCGATCATCGCCGCCAGTCGCTCGTCGAGGTTGGCCAGCTCCTCGTTGTCGGTCAGCATGTCGAGCAGGGCCTGACGCATCGCCTCGATGTCCTCCGGCGGCAGACCGGACTCGCCGTCGGACTCGTCGTCGAGCACCGTCCTGGAGCCCAGCGCCGCGGGGAAGTACAGGTCGAACAGCGCGTCGTAGGTCTCCCTGTGATCGGAGCGGCGCAGCACCGCACACGCCAGACCCTCCCGCAGCACGTCCCGATCGGCCAGGCCCAGGGTGGCCATCACCTGGCCGGCATCCACCGTCTCCGACGGACCCACCGAAATACCCTGCCCCCGAAGGGCTTCCACGAACTCGACGAGGTGTCCGGGAATTCCGTGGGGAGCCAGGGGCTGCGGAGGGCGGGTGCGTCGCGGAGGCATCAGTTGAGCCTCAGCTCCCCGGAGGCCTTGATCTGGTCGGACTGGTGCTTGAGCACGACACCGAGCGTCGCGGCGATGACCTCGTCGTCGACGGTGTCCATGCCCAGCGCCAGCAGGGTCCGGCCCCAGTCGATGGTCTCGGCGACCGAGGGCAGCTTCTTGAGCGCCATTCCGCGCAGCACACCGATGATGCGCACCAGTTCCTCGGCGAGCCGTTCGGGCAGTTCCGGCACCCGGGACAGCAGGATGCGCCGCTCCAGATCAGGGTCGGGAAAATCGATGTGCAGGAACAGGCAGCGACGCTTGAGCGCCTCGGACAGCTCGCGGGTCGCGTTCGACGTCAGCACCACCAGCGGCCGGCGCTCAGCGGTGATGGTGCCGAGTTCGGGGACCGTCACCGCGAAGTCGCTGAGCACCTCCAGCAGCAGGCCTTCGATCTCGATGTCGGCCTTGTCGGTCTCGTCGATCAGCAGCACCGTCGGTTCGGTGCGCCGGATCGCGGTCAGCAGCGGCCGGGTCAGCAGGAACTCTTCGGAGAACACGTCGTCCTTGGTGCGGTCCCAGTCAGCGCCCTCTCCCTGCCCGGCCTGGATGCGCAGGATCTGCTTGGCGTGGTTCCACTCGTAGAGCGCGCGGGACTCGTCGACGCCCTCGTAGCACTGCAGGCGCACCAGTTCGGAGCCGGTGGACTGGGCGATGGCGCGGGCCAGTTCGGTCTTGCCGACACCGGCGGGCCCTTCCACCAGCAGCGGCTTGCCGAGCCGGTCGGCGAGGAACACCGCGGTGGCCGTCGCGGTGTCGGGCAGGTATCCGGTTTCGGCGAGCCGCCTCGCGACATCGTCGATGTCGGCGAACAGCGGCACGGTCTGTGCGGGAACGCTCACGGGTTTCTCTCCTCGGGCTCAGGCCGGACGGGTGTGGCCGTCACCCCACACGATCCATTTGGTCGACGTCAGTTCGGGCAGACCCATGGGCCCCCGGGCATGCAGCTTCTGGGTGGAGATTCCGATCTCGGCGCCGAAACCGAACTGCTCGCCGTCGGTGAACGCGGTCGATGCGTTCACCATCACCGCCGCCGCGTCCACCCGCTCGCTGAACCGTTGCGCGGCAGCGAGATCGGTGGTCACGATGGCTTCGGTGTGGCCGGTGCCGTACTCGTTGATGTGACTGATGGCCCCGTCCACTCCATCCACGATGGCCAAAGCGATGTCCATCGACAGGAATTCGGCGCGCAGTTCGTCCTCGGACGGGTCGGCGTGCACCGTGACGCCGGCCGCCGTCAGCGCCCCGGTCAGCCGGGGCACCGCGACATCGGCGATGGCCGCGTCGATCAGCAGCGACTCGGCGGCGTTGCAGACGCTGGGCCGGCGCGTCTTGGCGTTCAGGACGATCTCCTCCGCCATGTCCAGGTCGGCTGATTCATGAACGAAGACATGGCAATTGCCGACGCCGGTCTCGATCGTGGGAACCTGCGCATCGCGCACGACCGCGTCGATCAGGCCGGCCCCGCCGCGCGGAATCACCACGTCGACGAGCCCGCGGGCCTGGATCAGATGCGTGACGCTGGCGCGGTCCTCGCTGGGCAGCAGTTGCACGGCGTCGGTGTCGAGTCCCTCAGTGGCCAGCGCCGCCCGCAGCGCGTTCACCAGCGCGGCGTTGGACCGTGCCGCCGACGAACTTCCGCGCAGCAGAACGGCATTGCCGGACTTCAAGGTCAGGCCGAATGCGTCGACGGTGACGTTGGGGCGGCCCTCGTAGACGATTCCGACCACACCGAGGGGCACTCGCTGCTGACGTAGTTGCAGACCGTTGGGCAGCGTGCGGCCGCGGATCACCTCGCCGATCGGGTCGGGCAGGCCCGCCACCTGGCGCAGGCCGTCGGCGATGCCTTCGACGCGCGCCGGGTTCAACGCCAGCCGGTCGAGCATCGCCTCCGGGGTGCCCGCGGCCCGTGCCGCGTCGAGGTCGGCCGTGTTGGCGTCCAGGATCGTGCGGGTGTTCATCAGCACGTGGTCGGCGGCGGTGCACAGCGCGCGGTTCTTCGTCTCGGTGCTCAGCGAGGCCAGCGCTCTGGCCGCCCCGCGGGCCCGCCGGGCAGCGTCGTGAACCTGCTGCCGCAAGTCAGGGACAGAGGGGGCCTGCACGCTCATCAGGCCAGCGTATCGAACGCCACATCGGCGTTCGAGTCGGCATTCGACACGCGTCGAGCACGTCAGCGGCTACCTTGGACCGTTATGGCGACGCGGCTCAGCGTGGTGGGCAGTGCCAACGTCGACCTCACGTTCAGCGTGACCGCCCTGCCACGGCCCGGCGAGACTGTGCTGGCCTCCGCCCTGTCGTCGACGCCGGGCGGTAAAGGCGGAAACCAGGCGGTCGCGGCGGCGCGCGCCGGGGCGCAGGTCCAGCTCGTCGCGGCACTGGGCACCGACGCCGCCGCCGAGCAACTCAAGGCGCATCTGAAGGCCAACGCCGTCGGCCTGGACGGGGTCACCGCCGTGCCGGGCCCCAGCGGTTCCGCGGCGATCCTGGTCGACGCCGCGGGCGAGAACTGCATCGTGGTCGCGCCGGGGGCCAACGGCCATCTGAGTCTGAGCTCGCCTGCCGTCCGGGAGGTGGTCGCCGACAGCGACGTGGTGCTGCTGTCGTTGGAGATCCCGATCGACACCGCCGTCACGGCGGCCAGGATCGGGCGATCCGCCGGTGCGACGGTGGTGCTCAACGCCTCCCCCGCGTCGGCACAGGCGTCGGCACTGGCCGACCTCGCCGACGTGGTCGTCGTCAACGAGACCGAGTCCGACGGATGGCTCGACGGGGACCGGCCGCGGGTGCCGCACCTGGTCATCACCCGGGGCGCCCGCGGCGCCACATACGTCGGCGAAACCCGTTTGGAGTTCCCGGCTCCGGCCGTCGAGGCGGTGGACACCACGGGCGCGGGTGACGTGTTCGCCGGCGTGCTCGCCGCGAACTGGCCCCGAGGCGCCGACTACGCGTTGGCCAGGGCGTGCGCCGCCGGGGCATTGTCGACGCTGGTGCACGGTGCGGGTGACTGTGCCCCTTACAGTGAGGCGGTCGAGGACGTCCTGGAAGCGTCCTGACCGACGAAAGGACTTGCCCGGGATGACCACGGAACCCCGCCCACCTGAAGGCGACTGGCTCGGTACCCCGTACCTGCACTTCACCCGGGAAGGGCCGTTCGGGGTCTGCAGGCTCGACCGGCCGGAGGCGCGCAACGCGATGACCCCGGCGATGTACTTCGGGATCAAGTACGCGGTCAAGCATGTCGAGAGCGATCCCGACCTCGCCGGGTTGTTGATCACCGGTACCGGTGACCTCTTCGCGCCCGGCGGCGACATGGGGGGCGGCGGAGCCGACAACTGGATGACATTCGGGCCCGCGCTCGGGATGGACGCGTTGCCGTTCGACACCCTGCGTCAGTCCGCCAAGCCCGTGGTGGCCGCGGTCAACGGCCTGTGCCAGGGCGGCGGCCTGCAGATCGCGCTGTGCGCCGACATGGCGGTGGTCAGCGAGCGGGCCACGTTCCGCGTTCCCGAGTTGTACCGCGGCATCGCCGACACCTACTACAGCCACATGCTGGCCCGGCTGATCGGGCCGGTCCGCACCCGCGACCTGATGTTCACCGGACGGACGTTGTCGGCCCAGGAGGCGCACGACTGGGGCATGGTGGCCCGGGTGGTGCCGCACGACGACCTCGCCGATGCGGCCAGGGAGGTGCTGGCGCAGTGCTGCCGGACGGCGCCCGCGGCCAGGACGCTGGTCAAGTCCAGCCTGGACAACTACATCGGCCTCTACGACCGCATCGGCATGCAGGCCAGCCTCGGCGCACCCGAATCCATCGAGGGGTTCATGGCGTTCAAGGAGCGCCGGTCGCCGTCCTGGGTGCATCCCGACCTGCGCATCGACGGCAGGCTCTGAATAGTTCAGCCTTTCCTGAATTCAGGGACTGATGTACCGTCGGCGATATGCGGACGGTGTTCGACAGTGACGCGCTCTCCCGGTTCGGCTGCGCCCTTTCCGATCCGACCCGCGCCGAGATCCTGCTGATCCTCCGGGAGGGGCCCGGCTATCCGTCCGAGCTCGCCGACCGGATCGGCGTGACGCGCCAGGTCCTGTCCAACCACCTGGCCTGCCTGCGGGGCTGCGGGCTGGTCAGCGTCAGCCCCGAGGGTCGTCGCAGCCGCTACCGGCTCGCCGACCCGAGGATCGCCCACGCACTGACCGATCTCGTCGGCCTGGTGCTCGACGTGGATCCGGCGTGTTGTCCGGCCGCCGATGAGCAGGCCTGCTGCTGATGGCCCTGACCGCGGAGCGCCGCAGCGTTCTGACCCGGCGCATCCGGTTCCTGGTGGCGGCGACGATCACCTACAACGTCATCGAAGCGGTGGTCGCACTCGCCGAAGGCAGCCGGGTGTCGTCGGCGGCGCTGGTCGGGTTCGGGCTCGACTCCGTGGTCGAGGTGTCCTCCGCGGCGGCGGTGGCATGGCAGTTCTCCGCCGTGGATCCCGAGACCCGCGAGAAGGCCGCCCTGCGGTTCATCGCATTCTCGTTCTTCGCGTTGGCCTGCTATGTCGCCGTCGACGCCGCGCTCTCGCTGGTGGGGGTTCGCGAGCCGCGACCCACACCGATCGGCATCGTCCTCGCAGGACTGAGCCTGGCCGTGATGCCGACGCTGTCTCTGGCCCAGCGTCGGGCCGGCCGCGAGTTGGGATCGCGGTCGGCGGTGGCGGATTCGAAGCAGACGCTGCTGTGCGCCTATCTGTCCGCGGTGCTGCTCGTCGGCCTTGTGCTGCACGCGCTACTGGGTTGGACCTGGGCCGACCCCGTTGCGGCGCTGGGCATTGCGGCGCTGGCGGTGCGCGAAGGCCTCGAGGCCTGGCGCGGCGACCCGTGTTGCCGCTAGCGGTCCACAGAAGGGAGCCGTCATGTCCGTCGTCGCTCTGGCGTTGTTCGGTGTCTTCGCCGCCGTGGGATTCGGTTGGCGCAGTTGGGTTCAGCGGCGCCGCACCGGGTCCACCGGGTTCAAGGGCGTCAGCGGGCGGCCCGGCTCGCTCGATTGGTTCGCCGGGGTCGGGTTCCTCGTCGCCATCGCTGTGGCCGTGGCGGCGCCCGCTTTGCAGTGGGCCGGCCTGGTCGCGCCGCTGCTGACGGCCACCGGAATCCACGTGGCCGGCATCGTCATCGCCACTGCGGGCATTGCCGCAACCGTCTACGCCCAACTCGACATGGGTGACGCCTGGCGCATCGGCGTCGACGCGTCGGAGCGGACGCCGCTGGTCCGCACCGGGGTGTTCGCCCGGGTACGCAACCCGATCTTCTCCGCCATGATCGTGTTCGCGTTCGGCATCATGCTGGTCACGCCGAACGTGGTGGCCGTCGCGGGCTTCGCAATCCTGGTGTTCACGATCGAACTGCAGGTGCGGGCGGTCGAGGAGCCCTATCTGCGCGCGGTGCACGGCGCCGACTACCGCGACTATCTGGCCGGCGTCGGGCGCTTCGTTCCCGGGGTCGGTACCGCTACTCGCTAGGGATGGACCGCTCGATCTCGTCGAGCCAGGTGCGGGCCGACATGTCCGAAGGGGCGCGCCAATCCCCGCGCGGCGACAACGACCCCCCGGCGGACACCTTGGGACCGTTCGGCAGCGCCGAGCGTTTGAACTGCGAGAACGAATAGAACCGCTGCGCGAAGACCTGCAGCCAGTGCCGAATCTCCTTGAGCGGGTACGCCGGCCGCTTGCCCTCGGGGAAGCCCGGCGGCCAGTCGCCGTGTGACGCGTCGCTCCAGGCGTGGAACGCCAGGAAGGCCACCTTGGACGGCCGGAATCCGTAGCGCAGCACCTGGAACAGCGAGAAGTCCTGCAGCACATAGGGTCCGATCTTGTCCTGGGTGCTCTGGATCTCCTCGTCCTCTCCTGCGGGTACGAGTTCGGGGCTGATCTCGGTGTCGAGGACCGACTGGAGCACCTCGTTGACCGCCTTGTCGAACTGGTCCGACGAGATCACCCACCGGATCAGATGCTGAATCAGCGTCTTGGGCACCCCGGAATTGACGTTGTAATGCGACATCTGATCGCCGACGCCGTAGGTGGACCAGCCCAACGCCAGCTCGGACAGGTCGCCGGTGCCCAGCACGATGCCGCCGCGCTGGTTGGCCAGCCGGAACAGATAGTCGGTGCGCAACCCCGCCTGCACGTTCTCGAACGTGACGTCGTAGACCTTCTCACCGCGGGCGAACGGGTGCTCGATCTCGGTCAGCATCAACTCCGCCGTCTTGCGGATGTCGATCTCCGAGAACGTCACCCCCAGCGTCTCACCGAGACGGACCGCATTGCCCTTGGTCCGGTCGCCGGTCGCGAAACCGGGCAGTGTGAACGCCAGGATGTCGCTGCGCGGCCGGCCCAGCCGGTCCATCGCGCGGGCCGCGACGATGAGCGCATGCGTGGAGTCCAGACCGCCGGACACCCCGATGACCACTTTCGGCGAGCCGATGGCCCGCAACCGCTGTTCCAGCCCGGACACCTGGATGTTGTAGGCCTCGTAGCAGTCTTGTTGCAGCCGTGAGGGATCCGACGGGACGAACGGGAACCGCTCGACCTCCCGGCGCAACCCGATGTCACCGGGTGGCGGGTCGAGCCGGAACTCGACGCGGCGGTACCCGTCGGCGGTGATCCCGTGGTGCACGCGGTTGTCGTCGAAGGTGCCCATCCGCAGGCGTTCGGCGCGCAGCAGTTCGAGGTCGACGTCGGCGACCGAGCGCCGCACCCCTTCCGGGAAGCGTTCGGATTCGGCCAGGCAGACACCGTTCTCCCAGATCATCGTCTGACCGTCCCAGGCGAGGTCGGTGGTCGACTCCCCCTCCCCCGCCGCGGCGTACACGTAGGCCGCCAGGCAACGCGAGGACGCCGACCGGGCCAACAGCTTGCGGTCGTCGGCGCGCCCGATCGTGATCGGGCTGCCGGACAGGTTGGCCAGCACCGTCGCCCCGGCCAGCGCGGCCTCGGCACTCGGCGGGATCGGCACGAACATGTCCTCACAGATCTCGACATGCAGGACGAACCCGGGCACGTCGGTGGCGGTGAACAACAGATCGGGGCCGAACGGGGCGTCGACGTCACCGATGCGCACGGTGCCGCAGACGTCGTCACCGGCGGCCAGCTGGCGCCGCTCGTAGAACTCCCGGTAGGTCGGGAGGTAGGACTTCGGCACGACGCCCAGCACCCTGCCGCGGTGGATGACGACCGCGGTGTTGTAGATCCGGTGACCGAACCGCAGCGGCGCCCCGACCACCAGCACCGTCATCATGCCGGCGGAACCGGCCGCGACCTCCAGCACGGCTTCGTGCACCGCGTCCAGCAGCGCGTCCTGTAGCAGGATGTCCTCGATGGAATACCCCGACAGCGTCAGCTCCGGGAACACGGCCAGCGCCACGCTGTCCGCGTCGCACTCGCGCGCCACCTCGAGGACGGATTTCGCGTTCGCGGCCGGGTCCGCGATGGCCACGTGTTGGGTGCAGGCCGCGACGCGGACGAACCCCTGCCGGTACGCCGAATAGAAATCCATGCCTCATTGTTGCCCGCCACCGCCGCGGTCATGCATGACCCCACGGCGACACGGCGGTTTCGTCAGGAACTCGTCGAGCTCACCCAGCGCTGCCAACCGCAGTCGCCGCGGCGATGCGCCGGCCGTGGTCACCCGGCGACAACGTGCGTGTTGGTCTGTCGTTTCCCCGCGCGAACCGTGCCCGATCCCGGAATTTTGCATGCGGCGCGCATGGTGAAGCCATGAACAAGGTTGCCACCCAACGCCAATCGCGCCCGCTGCTGTCTGACCTCGCCGACCTGCTCGACAACCTTCCCGCTTTCGCCGCGCTGCGCCCGTTCTTCGAGACCCGCACGATCCGGGTGGAGGACGAACTGCACGACGACATGTACGAGATCCGCGCCGAACTGCCCGGTGTGGATCCCGAGGAGGACATCGAGGTGACGGTGCGCGACGGCCGCGTCACCATCACCGCGCAGCGGTCCCGCGCCGGCGACAACTGCGTCCGCTCGGAATTCGCCTACGGGTCGTTCAGCCGCAGCCTTCCGCTGCCCGACGGCGCCGACGAGGACGATGTCAACGCGGTCTACGACCGTGGCATCCTGACGGTGTCGGTGCCGCTGGCCGACGAGCACCGCGTCGAGAAGCACATCGAGGTGGTGGAGATCGTCAATTTCGAACACGACGACCTCGACGAAGACGACGAGGACGACGACGACGTTCACGAGGAGCAGGACGATCTCGACGGCGCCGACACCACCCACGACGGCGCTGACCAGCAGGAACACGTCCATCAGGGCTGATCGCCTACATTCGTCTTCGTGGAGGCACCCGAACTCGTCGCGCTGCTGCAGGGCAGACGTGTCGCGGTGCTCACCGGGGCGGGGATGTCGACGGACTCGGGGATCCCGGACTACCGGGGACCCGATTCCCCGCCGAGCAATCCGATGACGATCCGCCAGTTCACCTCCGACCCGGTGTTCCGGCAGCGCTACTGGGCACGCAACCACCTCGGGTGGCGGCACATGGACCAGACGCAGCCCAACGCCGGGCACCGGGCGCTGGCGGCACTCGAACACGCCGGGGTGGTCTCCGGGGTGATCACCCAGAACGTCGACCTGCTGCATTCGAAGGCCGGCAGCAAGGTGGTCATCGACCTGCACGGCACCTACGCGCGGGTGATCTGTCTGGAATGCGGGCACACCATGGCGAGGGCGACCCTGGCCGAGCTGCTCGAGCAGGCGAACCCCGGTTTCGCCGACGGCGCCACCCAGCTCGGTGGGATCGCGGTGGCCCCGGACGCCGACGCCGTGGTGGCCGACACCGCGTCATTCCAGGTCGTCGACTGTCCGCGGTGCGGCGGCATGCTGAAGCCGGACATCGTGTATTTCGGTGAGAACGTGCCGAAAGAGCGCGTGGCACAGGCCTTCTCACTTGTCGACGGTGCCGATGCGCTGCTGGTGGCGGGATCGTCGCTGACCGTCTACTCCGGTTACCGGTTCGTCCGCCACGCCGCCGCAACAGGGAAACCGGTCGCGATCATCAACCGGGGCCGCACCCGCGGCGACGACCTCGCCGACGTGAAGATCGACAACGGATGCTCGCCGATGCTGGCACTGCTCGCCGACGAACTGCCTGGACTCTCAGACCGCGACCAGATCGTCGGCGTGTACCGCAGGTCTGCGCATCTCAGCCGGTAGATCGGACGTGGACCGGCCCAGCATCGTCGCGAGTTCGGCGGCGTCGTAGGCAACCACACCGCGGGCGACCATGGTGGCATCCTGGTTGCGCAGCTCGACGACGTCACCACCGTAGAACCGCCCCGACAGCGCCGTGATACCGGCGGGAAGAAGCGAACGCCGCTGACGCACAACGGCTTTGACGGCTCCATCATCCAGCGTCAGCGCCCCGGAGGCCTCTGCGGCGTAGCGCACCCAGAACCGGCGCGCCGACATCCGTTCCTTTCGCGGCGCGAACACCGTGCCGACCGATGCGCCGTCGAGCGCCGCCGCCGCGTCCGACGCCGCCGCCAGCAGCACCGGCACCCCGGCATCGGCGGCCAGCAGCGCCGAGGACAGCTTGGAGACCATTCCGCCGGTGCCCAGATGGCTGCCCCGGCCCGCGGTCACCCCTTCGAGATCGTCCGGGCCGTCGACCTCGGGAATGAAGCGCGCGTTCCCCTTGCGTGGATCGCTGTCGTAGAGCCCGTCGACGTCGGACAGCAGAATCAGCGCATCGGCCCCGACCAGGTGCGCCACCAGCGCGGACAGCCGGTCGTTGTCCCCGAACCTGATCTCGTTGGTGGCGACGGTGTCGTTCTCGTTGACGATGGCCACCGCATGCAGGGCACGCAACCGGTCCAGCGTGCGCTGGGCGTTGGTGTGCTGCACCCGCATCGAGATGTCGTGCGCGGTGAGCAGCACCTGCCCGACGGTGCGGTGGTAACGGCCGAACGCCGAACTCCACGTATTGACCAGGGCGACCTGCCCGACGCTGGCCGCTGCCTGCTTGGTGGCCAGATCGGTCGGCCGCTTGGTGAGCCCGAGCGGTTCGATGCCCGCCGCGATCGCGCCCGAGGACACGATCACCACGTCCGAACCGGCCTTCATCCGTGCCTCGATGGCATCGGCCAGGTCCTGCAGCCGGCTGGTGTCGAACACGCCGGTGGGAGTGGTCAGCGCGGTGGTGCCGATCTTGACCACGACCGACCGCGCGGTGCGGATCGCGTCCCGGTGGGCGCTCATTCGTCGCCGCTCTGCCTGCGCGCCTTCCGTGCGGCCTTGCGCTCGTCGGCTCCGACCCGGTCGGTCTGTTCGAGACGGACGTCGGTGCCGCGTCCGGTCAGCGGTACGTCCACGCCCGCCGGGGTCTGCGGCTCCCAGTCGAATGTCATGTCACCGATGGTGACCGCGCAGCCGGGCCGCGCACCGAGCTTTAGCAGTGCGTCCTCGACACCGAGGCGCGCCAGGCGGTCGCCGAGATAGCCGACGGCCTCGTCGTTGTCGAAGTTGGTCTGCGCCACCCACCGTTGTGGCCGGGTGCCCTTGACGACGAACCCGCCCTGGCCGTCAGGTACGACGCTGAACGCCGTCTCATCCACCGGGATCGGCCGGATCACCGGGCGCCGCGACACCGCGGCGGGCTGGGCGGCCCGGTAGGCGGCCACCATGTCCCACAGTGCGAACGTCAACTGCCGCAGGCCCTCCCGGGCGACCGTCGAGATCTCGAACACCGGCCAGCCGAACTTGGCCTCGATCTCCTCGCGGACGAAGTCGGCCAGTTCACGGGCCTCGGGAACGTCGATCTTGTTGAGCACCACCGCCCGCGGGCGTTCCGCGAGATCACCGAGCGTCGAGTCACCCTGCAAGGTCGGCGTGTACGCCGCGAGTTCGGCTTCCAGCGCCTCGATGTCGGAAATCGGGTCGCGGCCCGGTTCCAGCGTCGCGCAGTCGATGACGTGCACCAGCACCGCGCAGCGCTCGATGTGACGCAGGAAGTCCAACCCGAGCCCGCGGCCCTGTGAGGCACCCGGGATCAGCCCGGGGACATCGGCGACGGTGTAGGTGTGCTCCCCGGCCGAGACGACGCCGAGGTTGGGCGCGAGCGTGGTGAACGGGTAGTCGGCGATCTTGGGCTTGGCGGCCGAGATCGTCGACACCAGCGACGATTTACCGGCGGACGGGAAGCCGACCAGACCGACATCGGCGACCGTCTTGAGCTCAAGGGTGAGATCGCGGGACTCGCCTTTCTCCCCGAGCAGTGCGAAGCCGGGCGCCTTTCGGGCCCGTGACGCGAGCGCGGCGTTGCCCAGTCCGCCCCGGCCTCCGGCGGCGGCTTCGAAGCGGGTGCCCTCGCCGACGAGGTCGGCCAGGATCTGGCCGTGTTCGTCGAGCACGACGGTCCCGTCGGGGACCTTGACCTCAAGGTCGGTGCCCGCGGCACCGTCACGGTTGCTGCCTGCACCCTGCTTGCCGGACGGCGCGACCACATGCGGATGGAAGTGGAAATCCAGCAGCGTGTGCACCTGGGGGTCGACGACGAAGACGACGCTTCCGCCGCGGCCACCGTTGCCGCCGTCGGGGCCACCGAGCGGCTTGAACTTCTCGCGGTGCACCGACGCGCAGCCGTTGCCGCCGTTACCCGCCCGCGCGTGAATGACAACGCGGTCGATGAAGCGGGTCATCGGACGTCCTTTCCATGACGAAATCTACGTTCTGCCGACGAAGCGCGGGGCCCTCCGGCAGAACGTCGATGTCGACGCTGGGAAGGGAATCAGGCTTCGGCGCGCGTGACGCGGACGATGTTGACGTACTTGCGGCCGCGCTTGGTGCCGAACTCGACGGCGCCGGGTGCGGTGGCGAACAGGGTGTCGTCACCGCCGCGGCCGACGTTGACGCCGGGGTGGAAGTGGGTTCCGCGCTGCCGGACCAGGATCTCGCCGGCCTTGACGACCTGTCCGCCGAATCGCTTGACGCCCAGCCGCTGGGCGGCGGAATCGCGACCGTTGCGCGAGCTGGAAGCGCCCTTCTTGTGTGCCATGTTCTGTCGCTCCCGTCGTTACTTGATGCCGGTGACCTTGAGCACCGTCAGCTGCTGACGGTGGCCCTGGCGCTTGTGATAGCCGGTCTTGTTCTTGAACTTGTGGATGCGGATCTTGGGGCCCTTGGTGTGCTCGAGGACCTCGCCGGTGACCGCGACCTTCTCCAAAGCCTTGGCGTCGGTGGTCACCTTCGCACCATCGACGACCAGCGCCACCGGCAGGGAGACCGAGGCGCCGGGCTCCACGTCGAGCTTCTCCACCTTGACGATGTCGCCGGCCGCGACCTTGTACTGCTTGCCACCGGTCTTGACGATCGCGTACGTGGCTGTTTTGGCTGCCATCGCTAGGTCTTCCTCTGCTCTGCGTGCGGGCGCGCATCACCGGGGTGAGCGTGCGGGTCTGGGTTCGGGATCTCGTCCCGTCTCCGGCCGGCTGTGGGCAGGCCCTGGAGACAACTGGTCAAGGGTACGTGACCAGCGGGTAGAGGGTCAAACCGCTCAGTCCTGACTGGGCGGACCAGCGGGTCGCGCTGCTGCGCGCCTGCGTTGCCGACCTGGCCGGACAGCTACGGCGACGGGTTCCTCCTCCTCGTCGGAGTCCTCCCCGTCGGTGTCCTCGTCATCGGAGTCCTCGTCGGTCTCCTCGTCATCGGAGTCCTCGTCATCGAGTTCTTCGATGTCGTCGTCGGCCTCGTCGTCATCGTCGTCGAGGTCGATCTCGTCCTCGTCGTCGGTGTCCTCGTCGTCGGCGTCCTCGTCATCGAAGTCGTCGTCGAGTTCGTCGTCGTCGCTGTCGGTCACCGCCCGGGTGGCATCGGCGTCGAGTTCGGCGACCTCTTCAGGCGGCACCGCGGTGCCGTCGTCCTCGTGTTCCGAATCGTCGTCCTCATGCTTGCCGTTGGCAGCGGCCATCGCCTTGAACATCGGGTGCTCACCCGGTGAGTGCGACGGCACCTTGACGACCGGCACCTCCTGCTCGGCCCGGGCACCACGTTTACCGCGCTTGCTGCGCCGCCCGGTCCCCGGCTCGGACTTGCGGCCGTTTGCGGGCGCCATCGAGTCGACGGGGTCCCCGTGCAACATGATTCCGCGGCCAGCGCAGTGGCTGCACGTGGTCGAGAACGCCTCGATCAGGCCGGTGCCGAGCTTCTTGCGAGTCAACTGCACCAGGCCGAGCGAGGTCACCTCCGACACCTGGTGACGGGTGCGGTCGCGGGCCAGGGCCTCGGTCAGTCGGCGCAGCACCAGATCGCGATTGGATTCCAGCACCATGTCGATGAAGTCGATGACCACGATGCCGCCGATGTCACGCAACCGGAGCTGACGCACGATCTCCTCGGCGGCCTCCAGGTTGTTGCGGGTCACCGTCTGTTCGAGGTTGCCGCCCGACCCGGTGAACTTGCCGGTGTTGACGTCCACCACCGTCATCGCCTCGGTGCGGTCGATGACCAGCGTGCCGCCCGACGGCAGCCACACCTTGCGGTCCATCGCCTTGGCGAGTTGTTCGTCGATGCGGTGCACGGCGAACACGTCGGGCGCGTCGGGCGACGCGGGCTCGTACTGGGTCATCCGCGGCAGCAGTTCGGGAGCCACCGCGGTCACGTAGTCGTTGATCGTCTTCCACGCGTGATCACCCGACACGGTCAGGCCGGTGAAGTCCTCGTTGAACAGGTCGCGGATCACCTTGACCAGCACGTCGGGCTCTTCGTACAGCGCGACCGCGGCCCCGGCCTTCTTCTCGGTGATCTCGGCGGCCTTGGCCTCGATCTCGGTCCACCGCTTCTGCAGGCGCTCCACGTCGGAGCGGATGTCCTCTTCCTTCACGCCCTCTGAGGCGGTCCGGATGATCACACCGGCGTCGGACGGGACGACCTCACGCAGGATCTCCTTGAGCCGCTGCCGCTCGGTGTCGGGCAGCTTGCGGCTGATCCCGGTCGACGACGCACCGGGCACGTACACCAGGTAGCGGCCGGCCAGCGACACCTGGGTGGTCAGCCGGGCGCCCTTGTGCCCGACCGGATCCTTGCTGACCTGGACGACGACGTAATCGCCCGGCTTGAGGGCCTGCTCGATCTTGCGTTGTGCGCCCCCGAGCCCGGCGGCCTCCCAGTTGACCTCTCCGGCGTACAGCACACCGTTGCGGCCGCGGCCGATGTCGACGAACGCCGCCTCCATCGAGGGCAGAACGTTCTGCACGATGCCGAGGTAGATGTTGCCCACCAAAGAAGCTGACGCCGCAGACGTCACGAAGTGTTCCACCACCACGCCGTCTTCGAGCACCGCGATCTGGGTGTAGCGGGCGCCTTCGTGCGGCGGCTCGGTGCGGACCTTGTCGCGGATCACCATCATCCGCTCGACGGCTTCGCGGCGGGCCAGGAACTCCGCCTCGCTGAGGATCGGGGGCCTGCGCCGGCCGGCGTCGCGGCCGTCCCTGCGGCGCTGCCTCTTGGCCTCCAGCCGGGTGGAGCCGCTGATCCCCTGGATCTCCGAATCCGACGACGTCTTGTCGCCGCGGTTCGCGGACTTCCGGGGTTCGCGTTCGTGGACGACGGTGTTGGGCGGATCGTCGGGTGAACCGTTTTCGCCGTCGTCATCCGATCCCGACTTGCGGCGACGGCGACGGCGACGCCTGCGGGTGGCGCCGTCGGCACCGGTGCCGTCGTCTTCACCGCTGTCGTCGTCGGAGTCGTCGGCGGACTCGCCGGACTGGGCCTTCTCGGTGTCGACGTCACCCTCGTCGGAGTCGGCGGAGGATTCGTCACCGTTCTGCTCGCCGCGCCCGCGCCCGCGTCCGCGCCTGCCGCGCCTGCGGCGCTTGGCGGCGGGGCGGCCCGGCTGGTCTTCGTCGGAGTCCGACTCGGAGTCCACGTCGTCGCCGTCGTCGTCCACGTCGTCGCCGTCATCGTCGTCGTGGTCGTGTTCGTCGAACCGCACGGGCTGCGGCGCGACGAACAGCGGCAGATAGTCGGCGGGCTCGCTGACCGGCGCGACGGGGGTCTCCAGGATCAACCGGGACTCCGGCTCGTCCTCGGTGACTGTTTCGGCGTCGGCATCGGGGGCCTGTAACTCCGGGGCGGCCGGCTCCGGGGTCGACGCCTCGGGATCCGGCTCGGGCGTGGCGACCTCGGGCTCGGCGAGCACCTCACGCACCCGGTCGGCTTCTTCCCGACCCACGGTCGAGTGCGCGCTGCGGGTGCGACCGTCGAGCTCGACCAGCGCATCGATGATCCGCCTGCTGGTGGTGCCGAGCACCCGGGCCAGGGAGTGAACCCTCAACCGTTCAGGCGCCGGTGCATCCTTCGCCGACCCGGACGAGTCAGCGGCAAGCTGTGGCTCATCCGTGAGGTCGTGGGTTGCTGCTTCAAAGTTCTCATTGTCGGCCACGTATTCTCCTCAAGCCCCCGGGCGCGTCATGTGCTGACGCGGCCACGCGAGGGCTTCCGATTGTGTCCCGGGCTACCTACTCCCGGATGTCTTATGGTCTCGCTCCGAGTGATCCCGAAGGAACGGTCTCGGTGCCGGTCTGAATGATGGCTGGACGGATCGCGCCGCACCGCGGGTAACGGTGGTCGCGCTCGTCTAAGTCTTCATTCGGATGGCCGACCCGGGTTGTAAGGCCGGACACCCTTCGACCATTATCCCACATCGCACGGAGTGGCCCGTGGAGGCCGGGTTAGCTCGGGCGAGGCGGCCTCTACCGGCCGGGGAACCAGAGCTCGATTTCCCGGGCCGCCGAGTCGGGCGAGTCCGAGCCGTGGACGAGGTTGAACTGGGTCTCCAACCCGAGGTCACCCCTGATGGTGCCGGGTGTGGCCTTCTCGACAGGGTCGGTTCCGCCCGCCAGCTGCCGGAACGCGGCGATGGCCCGCGGACCCTCCAGAATCGCCGCGACCACCGGTCCGGACGTGATGAACTCCAGCAGCGAGGCGAAGAACGGTTTGCCTTCGTGCTCGGCGTAGTGAGCGCGGGCGAGGGCGTCGTCGACGTTCTTGAGCTCCAACGCGGCGACGGTCAGGCCCTTGGCTTCAATCCGGCTGATGATCTCTCCGATGAGGCGGCGCTGCACACCGTCGGGCTTGATCAGTACGAGAGTTCGCTCAGTCACGGGACACAGACTAGTCGTCGGTGGGCTGCTGCCCCGGAAGGAGCCCACGCTTCTGCCTGCGCAGCACCTCGGCACGCAGATAGGCGATCAGCAGCCAGACCACGACGAACAGCAGGCCGATGAAACCGACGCCCGGATAGATGAACCAGCCGGCGACGAGCAGGAGCTGTACACCGAGGTTCGCCCAGATGGCCCAGGGCCGGCCCTGGACACCCGACATCAGCACCAGCAGCACGGCAACGCCGATGACGTAGCCGGTGGACCCGGCGGTGAGGCCGGGACCGACGGCACCGACCACCGGCAGGGCGAGCAGCACGACGATGGCTTCCAGGATCAGCGTCCCGGCCATCACCCCGCGGAAGCTCTTCCACGGATCCGGCGGCGGTTGCCCGTTCACGCGGGGTCCTTTCCGAACAGGGTCCGCGCCGCGCCCGCGGTCACCACCGAGCCGGTGATCACGATGCCAGCCCCACCCATGCCCGCCGCGTCGCCGGCGCTGCCGGACTCCTCGACCAGGGCGGTGGCCGTTTCGATCGCGTCGGGCAGCGTCGAGGCGGTGACCACGCGCTCGGGACCGAAAATCTCCTCGGCCTTGACGGCCAGCGCCGCCACCTCCAGCGCCCGCGGGGATCCGTTGTGGGTGACCACGATCTGGTCGAACGCCGTTTCGAGGGCGGCCAGGATGCCGTCGACGTCCTTGTCTCCCATCACCGAGACGACGCCGACGAGGTAGCGGAAGTCGAACTCGTCGCGCAACGCCTCCACCAACGCCGCCGCCCCGGCCGGGTTGTGCGCCGCGTCGATGAAAACCGTTGGCGCACTTCGTAACCGCTCCAACCGTCCCGGCGATGTGACGGCCGCGAAACCGGCCCGCACCGCGTCCACGTCGAGCTGGCGTTGCGCACCTGCGCCGAAGAACGCCTCGACCGCGGCCAGCGCGAGCACCGCGTTGTGCGCCTGGTGCTCGCCGTGCAGGGGCAGGAAGATGTCCGGGTAGACGCCGCCGAGGCCCTGCAGTTCCAGCAGCTGGCCCCCGATGGCGACCTGCCGGCCCAGCACCGTGAACTCGGAGTCCTCCCGGGCCACGGCAGCGTCGCAGCGCACCGCCTGCGCGAGCAGTACCTCCATCGCCTCGGGCACCTGACGCGCCAGCACGGCCACGGTGTCGGTCGGGACGAGATCGTCGTCCTGGCGGGTGATGATGCCGGCCTTCTCGCCGGCGATCTCGGCGATCGTGTCGCCGAGATAGTCCGCGTGGTCGATACCGATCGGGGTGACCACCGCGACGGGCGCGTTGATGACGTTGGTGGCGTCCCACCGGCCGCCGAGACCCACCTCGACGACCGCGACGTCGACGGGTGCATCGGCGAACGCGGCGAACGCCATCGCGGTGACGACTTCGAACTTGCTCATCCGGGGACCGCCGGCAGCCTGGGACTGCTGGTCGACGAGCTCGACGAACGGCTCGATCTCCCGGTAGGTGTCCACGTACGCGGCCGGGCTGATCGGCCTGCCGTCGATCGAGATGCGCTCCACCGCCGACTGCAGGTGCGGACTGATGGTGCGCCCGGTGCGCCGGTGCAGCGCGGTCAGCAGCGAATCGACCATCCTGGCCACCGACGTCTTGCCGTTGGTCCCGCCGATGTGGATCGACGGGTAGCCGAGCTGCGGCGACCCGAGCAGTTCCATCAGCGCCGAGATCCGCGCGGTGCTCGGCTCGATCTTCGTCTCCGGCCAGCGCTGGTCGAGCAGGTGCTCGACCTGCAGCAGCGCCGCGATCTCGTCGGGCTTCGGCTCGAATGATGACATCCGCGATCCGCTTCGCTACTCGCTCGCCGAGAGCGCGGCCAGGCGCGCCTGGATGCGCTCCACTTCCTCATTGGCCACCTGCTGACGGGCACGGATCTTGTCGACGACGTCGGCGGGCGCCTTGGCGAGGAACGCCTCGTTGCCGAGCTTGCCCGAGGTGCCCGACAGTTCCTTCTGCGCGGCGGCCAGATCCTTCTCCAGACGGCGGCGTTCGGCCGCCACGTCCACGGTGCCCGAGGTGTCGACCTCGACGACCACCGTCGCGGTGGACAACCGCACCTCCACCGCGGCCGACGGGGTGAACTCGTCCGCGGGCGGGGTCAGCCAGGCCAGCGCGGTGACGGCGGGGACGTGCTCCTCCAGGCCGGCGGCGGCGACGTCCGACAGCCGGGCGGGCACCTTCTGCCGGTCGGCCAGGCCCTGGTCGCTGCGGAACCGACGCACCTCGGTGATCAGCTTCTGCATGTCGGCGACCCGCTGCGTCGCCCCCTGATCCACGGCGTACCCGGTCGCGGTCGGCCAGTCCGCGATCACCAGCGACTCTCCGCCGGTCAACGCCTTCCACAACACCTCGGTGACGAACGGCATCACCGGGTGCAGCAACTTGAGCAGTACGTCGAGCGCGAAGGCCAGCACCGCAGTAGTGCGAGCCGTGTGCGCCTCTTCTTGTCCCAGTTGGACTTTGGCCAACTCGAGGTACCAGTCGCAGAACTCGTCCCACGCGAAGTGGTACAGCGATTCGCATGCGCGGCTGAATTCGTAGTTGTCCAACGCCGCATCGACCTCGATGCGGACCTCTTCGAGCCTGCCCAGGATCCAGCGGTCGGCGTCAGTGAGTTGGTCCGACGGCGGCAGCGGTGCCGGGCTGGCGCCGTTGAGCAGCGCGAAGCGGGTGGCGTTGAACAGCTTGGTCGCGAAGTTGCGGGACGCACGGGCGTGGTCCTCACCGATGGCCAGGTCACCGCCGGGACTGGCACCGCGGGCCAGCGTGAACCGCAGCGCGTCGGCGCCGAACATCTCCACCCAGTCCAGCGGATCGATGCCGTTGCCCCGGGACTTGCTCATCTTGCGGCCGTGCTCGTCGCGGATCAGGCCGTGCAGGAACACGTTTTCAAAGGGAACCTGCGGGCCCCTGGCGCCGCCTCCGGTGATGGCGGGGTCGTCGCCGACGAAGGTGCCGAACATCATCATCCGGGCCACCCAGAAGAACAGGATGTCGTAGCCGGTGACCAGCACGGTGGTCGGGTAGAACTTCGCCAGTTCGGCGGTGTGGTCCGGCCAACCCATCGTGGAGAACGGCCACAGCGCGGAGCTGAACCACGTGTCCAGCACGTCGGGGTCCTGCTCCCAGCCTTCCGGCGGTGTCTCGTCCGGCCCGACACACACGGTTTCGCCGTTGGGGCCGTGCCAGATCGGGATGCGATGCCCCCACCACAGCTGACGGGATATGCACCAGTCGTGCATGTTGTCGACCCAGCCGAACCACCGCGGTTCCAGGCTGGCCGGGTGAATCACGGTGCGGCCGTTGCGGACCGCGTCTCCGGCGGCCTTGGCCAGCGATTCCACCTTGACCCACCACTGCAGACTCAGCCGCGGTTCGATCGGCTCACCGCTGCGCTCGGAATGACCGACGCTGTGCAGATAGGGCCGCTTCTCCTCGACGATGCGGCCCTCGTCGGCCAGCGCCTGCCGGACGGCGAATCGCGCCTCGAAGCGGTCCAGGCCGTCGAACTGGGTGCGGGTGTCCGCGATCCGGCCCTTGGTGTCCATGATCGACGGCATCGGCAGCTGGTGCCGCAGCCCGATCTCGAAGTCGTTGGGATCGTGGGCGGGGGTCACTTTGACTGCGCCCGTGCCGAATTCGGGGTCGACATGATGGTCGGCAACAATGACGATCTGGCGGTCGATAAACGGGTGCGGCAACGTGGTGCCGACGAGATGCCGGTAGCGGTCGTCGTCGGGGTGCACGGCGATCGCGGTGTCGCCGAGCATGGTCTCCAGCCGGGTGGTGGCGACCACGATGTGCGGTTCGGAGTCGTCCATCGAGCCGTACCGGAAAGACACCAGTTCGCCCTCGACGTCCTCGTACTTGACCTCGAGGTCGGAGATGGCGGTCTCCAGCACCGGTGACCAGTTCACCAGCCGCTCGGCCTGGTAGATCAATCCGGCGTCGAAGAGCCGCTTGAAGATCGTGCGCACGGCGCGGGACAGGCCCTCGTCCATCGTGAACCGGTCACGGCTCCAGTCGACCCCGTCGCCGAGCCGGCGCATCTGGCCGCCGATGGTGCCGCCGGACTCGCGCTTCCAGTCCCACACCTTGTCGATGAACAGCTCGCGGCCGAAGTCCTCTTTGGTCTTGCCGTCGGCCGACAGCTGCTTTTCGACCACGGTCTGGGTGGCGATGCCCGCGTGGTCCATGCCCGGCAACCACAGCACCTCGTAACCCTGCATGCGCTTGCGCCGGGTGAGAGCGTCCATCAGCGTGTGATCGAGGGCGTGGCCCATGTGCAGGCTGCCGGTCACGTTGGGCGGTGGCAGCACGATCGAGTACGCGGGCTTGGCGCTGGTCGGGTCCGCGGTGAAGTAGCCGGCCTTCACCCAGCCGTCGTACAGGTCGCTCTCGACCGCTCCCGGGTCCCAGGACTTGGGCAGGGCGTCGAGCTCTGGGGCGCGCGGGGCGTCACCGTTGGCGGTGGGCTGGGAGGTCACCGCGCCATTCTAGGAAGAGCCGACGGACCACTTCTTCCCGCCCGACGGGCCGGCTTATTTCTTCCCACCCAGCAACCCGCCCAGGATGTCACCGAGCGGACCACCCTTGTCGCCGCCGAGCACGCTGCCCAGGATGCTGCCGAGCGGGTTGTCTGCACCGGCGCCGCGCTGACCGCCGCCGCCCAGGATCCCGCCGAGGATGTCGCCGAGGCCGCCGCCGCTCTGGCCCTGCGGCTGCGCCTGTCCGCCGGACAGTTTCCGGCCGATGTAGGCGAGCACGATCGGCGCGAGAATCGGCAGCAGCCTGTTGATCAGATCGCTGTTGCCTGCCCCACCGCCGGACAGTGCCGAGGCCACCTGGCCGGTGTCGTTGCCGCCGAAGATCTTCGCGACCGCCTTGGAGCCGTCGACCTCGTCGACCTGGTCGACGTCCACCCCGCCGTCCAGCAGGCCGGCGTGGCTGTTGGCCGCGGACGCGATGGTCGAGGCGGTTCCGGGGTCCAGCGCGTTCTGCTGCAGGCCGCCGACAAGCACGGGCAGCAGGGTCTTGACCGCGCTGCTCACCTCCGCCTCGTCGGCGCCCAACCGCGCCGCGATCTGCCGGGTGGGGATCTCACCGTAGAGTTCGTCGAGGTCAGCCATGACTGGACAGTAGTCCCAGGTGAACAGGCCGCGGACGGGTTCGGTCAGTTCAGCCTGGACACGTCCAGCGACACCCCCGCGGCCGGGAACCGGGCCAGCAGCGCATCCCCCATGGCGGCGGCCGGGGTCAGGATCCCGCGCAGGTCGGACAGCTTGTCGCGGTCCAGCGCAAGGGCCAGGCCGCTCTCGCCGAGCAGCACCGACGTGGCCTTGTAGCCGGGGTCGCCCTGCTGGGACATCCGGGCGAGGTAGCGGGCGCCGGTCGACGTCGTGGTGTAGGTCTCGACGGTGTAGTGCCCGCGTTCACGGGTCTGTTCGCTGGGCCCGGTACCGACCTTGGGGAGGATGCGCTCGAGCGCGCCCCGCGGCACCCGGTCCAGGAAGCGACTGCTGAGCTCCATCGTCGCGACGTTGCCCGCCGTGGCCATGGCGGCCACCAGCGGCGCGCCCACGGAACGGCCGGTGCTCATCTGTTCGGCGTATTCGAACCGCCTGCCGTACGCGTAGCCCAGAAGCGCGTTGCTGCGCCGGACGACGCGGGTGTTGGGCAGCGCCATCGCGAACGCGCCGACCCAGTAGCCGTCCAGTTCCGGGGCGATCTCGCGGCCCCGCCGCCACCGCGCGTCGGGCTGGGCTCCGAGTTCGGGCTCGGCCGCACGGTCGGGGGTGAGCGTGTACGGGTCGTTGAGCAGGCGCCGGGCCTCGGGGTCCTGCGATGCCTGGCGAGCCAGCTCGGTCATCGACGCCACCGTGCCGCCGGATACCCCGCCGGCGAAGGAGCGGACGACGAAATTCGTGTCGCCGAGCTCACCGGTGCGGTCGCGTTCGGCGGCCCGGTACAGCGCGAACACGGTCATATCCGACGGGATGGAGTCGAACCCGCACGCGTGCACGATGCGCGCTCCCGTGTCGGCGGCCTGCTTGTGGTGCAGGTCGATGCACTCGCGCACGAACAGCGTCTCCCCGGTGAGATCCGCGTAGTCGGTGCCCGCGGCCGCGCACGCCGCGACAAGCGGCAGTCCGTAGCGCAGGTAGGGACCGACCGTGGTGATCACCACGCGGGTGCTGGCCGCCATCGCATTGAGCGTCGAGGGCTGCGACGCGTCCGCGACGAGCAGCGGCCAGTCCTGCGCGGCCTCCCCCAGCGATTCCCGCACCGCCAGCAGGCGATCGGTGGAGCGGCCCGCCAGCGCGATACGGGCGCCGGCTCCCGCGGCGGCGAGATACTGCGCCGTCAGCTTCCCGACGAACCCGGTGGCGCCGTAGACAACGATGTCGTGCTCCCGGTCGTGTGCTTCGTTTGCGCTCATGCCAGCCGACGCTACCCGAGCATTTCCGGCAGCTCGGAGTCTTGACCGAGGACGTGATGGGCCAGAAATGCGAGAACCACCTGGTACCAGATCTTGGCGTGTTGCGGGCTGAGCACCCAGTGGTTCTCCGACGGAAAGTAGAGGAACCGGTGCTCGGTGCTGCCGTCGTCGGCGGCAGGCAGCGCCGAGCTGCTGAGCAGTTCGTACCAGAGCCGCAACGCCTCCCCGATCGGTACCCGATAGTCCTTGTCGCCGTGGATGACGAGCATCGGCGTGGCGATCTGGGAGACGAACAGGTGCGGGGAGTTCGCGGCGGCCATCTCGGGCGTCATCTCTCTTGCCCACCAGTAGCCACCGTCGGTGGTCGCCCCGAACTGGTCGAGCGCCCACAGGCTGGCGTGGGTGACGATCGCGGCGAAGCGGTCGGTGTGCCCGGCGATCCAGTTCGCCATGTAGCCGCCGAACGAGCCCCCCATCGCCGCGGTGCGTGTCTCGTCGACCCGGGGATGCGCACACGCCGCGTCGGTGGCCGCCATCAGATCCGTGTACGGCGCGAAACCCCATGAGCCCCAGCCTCGTTGGATGAACTCCTGGCCATACCCGGTGGACAGGGCCGGGTCCGGGAGCAGCACGGCGTAGCCGCGGGCGGCCATCACCCACGGATTCCAGCGCCAGTGCCAGGCGTTCCAGCTTGCCAGCGGCCCGCCGTGAATCCACAGCAGCAGCGGGGCCGACGAGCGCTCGCGCGAGGAGCATGACGCCGACGAGCGCTCGCGCGAGGAGCATGACGCCGACGAGCGCTCGCGCGAGGAGCATGACGCCGACGAGCGCTCGCGCGAGGAGTATGACCCCGCGGCCTCGCCGTGCGGCAGGACCATCCACGACCGGACGGTGCGCCCGTCCGCGGTGGTCGCCGTCACCTCGGTCAACGTTCCAGGAAGGTCGGGCAGCGCAACGCAATCCAGCACCGTGACCGTCCCGTCGGCGTCGATGCGAACCGGGTGTTGAGGTGCGGCGTAGGAGCTGCGCAGCGCGAACAACACCCCACCGGGTGCCGGTCGCACGTCGGAGTAGGTGAAGTCGTCGGCGACGAGGGTGCGCACCGCGCCGGTGTCCGGGTCGACCGCGAAGATCGGCCCACGGCCGTGGTCGTCAGCGGTGACGATCACCGAGGAACCGTCCGCCGACCACGTGACCGACGTCGGCCACCGGTCCCACCCGGTGGTCAGCTCGACCGGTTCTTCCCCGAAACGCAGGATGCACAGCGTGATCCGCGGCGCCTTCCGGGGAGTCGAGATGGTTTCGCGGGTGTAGGCCACCGACTGACCATCGGGTGAGACGGCTGGGTTGCCCAGGTCGGCGTCCCGGTCGTCCACGATCGTGGTCCGCCGACCGGTGGCCACGTCGACGTGCACCAGGGTGGTGCGCAACGCCGCCCCCGGCGCGGGCCCCTGCCACGTCGTCACGAGGAAGGCACCGTCGCGGCTCAGGTCGAAGTGCGCCTCCCGCAGGGCTTGTCCGGGCGTCGGGGTCAGATCGCGCGGCCGTTCCTCGGTGATGTCGAACAGGTGCGGCTGCTCCGGCCCGAGGTCGTGGTCCCAGTAGCGCACGGGGTAGCCAGCGTGCAGCACGGCCGAGACCTTGTTGTCCTTGCGTGCCGCCCGCAACCGCTTGTCGTCGTCGACATCGGTGGCCGACGCCAGCATCGCCGACGTGATGAGCGTGGTCGCGGCCTCTCGTGCAGACGTCACCCGGTCGACTCCGCCGGGCAGGGTCGCCACCTCGTGCGCCTCGCCGCCTGCCGCGGGTAGTCGCCACAGCGCTTTCCGGGTCGGTTCGTCGTCGTCACCGGTCGGCCGGGCGGCGAGGAAAAGGAGATCACCGTCGGCGGTGAACTCCGGCGCGGACTCGCCCTTGGCGCCGAAGGTCAGCCGCCGCGCGGGCTGCTGCCCGGACGGATCCAGTTCCCACAGGGCGCTGACGAATTCGGTGCGCTTGTCGTCGAGTCGCGACACCGTGGTCACCACCCTGGTGCCGTCGGGTGAGACCGCGAGACCCGCCACCCGGGGCAGCGCCAGAAACTCGTCGAGGTCGTGAAAGGCCGTCGTGCCGGGCGTGGCCGGGGTCGGTTGCTCAGGAGCGGAAGACATGCGGAATTCGTAACACATTGCCGGACACGACTTCACGCGGAATTAACACGCCTTGACAAGTGGGACACATGCCCACCGTTAGCGTCATGCCTCGTACACCATCAGTACCTCGAGAACACTACGGATAAACCCGTGTTCTCGGGAAGCCACCCCAACAGACCCGGCGGAGGTCCCTTTGACACCCGAAGTCGAGGACGCGATTGCGTCCATGACCGCAGTCAACAACGAGTTCTTCTATTGGATGTCCATCGCGCTGATGATGCTCATCCACGCGGGCTTCCTGGCGTACGAGATCGGCGCGTCCCGGTCCAAGAACGTGCTCGCCACCGCGATGAAGAACCTGCTGGCGTTCGCCACCATCGTGGCGTCGTTCTTCTTCGTCGGCTGGTTCCTCTACAACGCGATGCCCACCGGCTTCATCGAGTTCAGCGATGCGGCCAAGGCAGCATTGCCGTGGAGCGACAACATGGGCCCCAACACCGCCGATGCGGCCAGCGGCATCTTCTGGGGCGCGTTCGCGCTGTTTGCCGCCACCACCGGCTCCATCATGTCGGGTGCGGTGCTCGAGCGGATCCGCACCAGCGGCTTCCTGATCCTGACCGTGTTCGTCGGGTCTGTGCTCTGGATCATCGGCGCGTCCTGGGGCTGGCACGGTGCCGGCTGGATGCTGACCAAGCTCGGCTTCCACGACGTCGGCGCCGCCGGTTGCGTGCACATGATCGCCGGGTTCGCGACACTGGGCATCCTGATCAACCTCGGCCCGCGGATCGGGCGGTTCCTGCCCGACGGCACCGCCGTGACG
The DNA here is from genome assembly GCF_000612725.1 of Mycolicibacterium austroafricanum. Lineage (GTDB taxonomy): Bacteria > Actinomycetota > Actinomycetes > Mycobacteriales > Mycobacteriaceae > Mycobacterium > Mycobacterium austroafricanum. The sequence goes on along the minus strand of NZ_HG964453.1, from coordinate 496,122 downwards.
ATCCGTCCGCACAACCTGCCGCTGACCATGCTCGGCCTGTTCCTGATCTTCACCGGCTTCTTCGGCTTCCTGATGGGTTGTGTCATCTACGGCGCCACCGGCTACTCCACCATCTACGGCAGCCCGACGACGCTGTCGGCGTTCGCCTTCAACACCTTGATGGGCATGGTCGGCGGAATCATCGGCGCGTACGTGATGTCCCGCGGTGAGCCATTCTGGACCATCTCCGGCGGCCTGGCCGGCGTCATCGCCATCGCAGCCGGCATGGATCTCTACCACCCCGCCTTGACGTTCGTCATCGCGCTCGTCGGCGGCGGGTTGATCCCCTTCATCGGCAAGTTGCTCGACAAGATGAAGATCGACGACGTGGTGGGCGCGGTTGCCGTGCACGGCGGTATGGGCTTGTACTCGGTGATCGTGGCCGGCATCTTCCTGGCCGGCTACCCGAACATCGGTGGCAATCCGTCGATCTCGTTCTGGGGTCAACTGATCGGCGCGGTGGTGTTCGCAGCACTGGGCTTCATCCCGGCCTACCTGCTGTCGCTGTTGCTCAAGAAGGTGGGGCTGCTGAGGATTCCCGCCGAGGTCGAGGAGCAGGGACTGGACCTCTCCGAGGTTCCGGCGACACCGTACCCGGAGGGCATCCCAGTCACCGCGATGAAACTCAACGGCTCCGTCCTGGTCGTCACCGAGGAGGTCAACTAAATGTTCAGTCCGATCACCAGCTACGACGAACCCGGTGTGGTGTTCACGTTCGGCGGCAACAGCTTTGGCACGTGGCTGTTCTTCATCCTGGCAGTGGTCCTGTTCGTGGGGTTCTTCGTCCGGATGATCCAGCACGAGAATCACGCGTACAAGGCCATCATCGATCACGCCCCGGTCGAGAAAGGACCGGCGGCCGAAGGAGAACCAACCCCCTACTGAGTACCGCGAGCAGTCACGAAATCGCCCGAATCCGAGAGGATTCGGGCGATTTTGTGTCCCCCCGCAAGCGGGTGGTACCCAACTCGCGGTTCAGCCCGCGTTGCGCAGCCACGCCACCGCACGGTCGCGGTAGGCGATGATGCCTTTGTAGTCGGCCATGTCGTCGGGCAGCTCGGCCAGCACCGCCGCCGCACGCTGCCGCCACGGTTCGAAGGCGGCCAGATCGGCGAACGGCAGCATGTAGGTGCGGATCAGAAAACAGATCGAGCCCGACTCCGGCAGCCGGATCAGGTGCTGCACCTCGACCCGCAGATGTACGAGACGCCCGAACTCCTCGTCGGAGACCGTCTGGATGGCCGTCCGGTCAGGGCCCCATTCGTGGTACAGCTCGGTCGAAACATCAAGGCGGCGACCGATCGTCAGCGACCAGTTGGTGCGCCGGTACGTCTCTCCCGGCTGCAGCCGCATCAGGAACTCGCGGGCACGGGTGATGACACCCGTCTCCCGCAGCCGCGGCACCGGACCGTGGATCTCCAGGAATGTCATCCCGACGTCGAACCCGAACGACCAGTCGGCGGCGAACGTGACCACGCCGGCATCCCCGAACAGGTCGCCGTCGCGCTGGTCGAGCAGCACGATGTCCTCCTGCACCTGCCCGGCGATGTAGGCCAGCGGCTCGGCGGGCAGGCTCGCCTCGTCACCGATGACGAAGTCCTGGGCGAGACCCAGCCGGTCGTTGCGCCAGCGCCACCCCGTTCCGTGGCGCTGCAGGGACATGGTGTCGGGGTAGGCCGACGCCATCGCCCGCATCAGCGTCAGCATCGCGTCCCAGCATGCCGGTCGCATGTGCGGCAACACCGCGTACCGGGTCGGGTCGGCGGCGAGAATCGCTGCGCGCTCGGCGAGTTCGGTCTCGTACTCGCTGTCGAGGTCGACGACCCGTTCCCCCCAGCGGCCCGCGGGAGTCGGCACCGCCGCGCCGGCCGGCTCCACGTTGGTGCTGTAGCGGTACTCGTCGGCGGCGAACGGGAATGGGAACGTCTCGATCAGATCGGGTGCCGAGATCACAGCTTCAACTCCAGACTTTGGCTCGCGGCCCGGGACACACAGGCCATCATCGAATTGCCCGCACGCTTCTCGTCGTCGGACAGATAGAGGTCGCGGTGTGTGATGGCACCGCCTGACACGGGGACCCGGCATTCGCCGCACACCCCCCGGCGACACAGGTTGGGGATGGCGAAGCCGCGGCTCTCGAGCGCTTCCAACAGCGACACCCCGGCCTCGACGGTGAACTCGTCGGCGGTGGACGGCACTCGCACGGTGAAGGGCTCGCCCGGGTCGAGCGCCCCGGCTCCGAAGTGTTCGAAGTGGATCCGGCTGGCCGGCCATCCAAGTTCCGTTGCGGTCGCCGCGACGAAGTCGATGAACGAGGCAGGGCCGCAGACGTAGAGGTGAGTCCCCAACGGCTGATCGGCCAGGGCGGTCGACAGCTCGGCGACGAATTCCTCGCGAAGGGTGTGGATCGAGGCGTGGTCGGTGAGAGACCGCACCGTGTCGACGTAGGCGCCGCGTCCCGGCCGGTGGATGTAGAGCAGCCGCGCGTCGCGTCCCCACAGCCGGGCGCTGCGCAGATGCGAGACCATCGGCGTGATCCCGATACCCGCTGCCACCAACAGATGTCGGCGCGCACGCAGGATCGGGGCGAACGCGCTGCGCGGTGGGCGGGCGAGCACCGTGTCTCCGACCGCCAGCTCGTCGTGGATCCAGCGGGATCCGCTTGGCGCCTCCCCCGAGGTGCCGGCGCGCAGCACCGAGATCACGTATGCCGCGGGTGCGATTCCGTCACCGGTCAACGAGTACGCGTTGGCGGGCCCATTGCGCGCCCCACACTCGACCACGAGGTGACTACCGGGCGTGAAGGACGGCAGCGGTGCCTCGTCGACGTGGGTGAGCGTCAGCGTCCGGATTCCGGCGATGGTGTCGTCGATCGCAGCCACGGTCAGCTTCAGTGTGGTCATGACCGCACCTGCGCCTCGGCGTCCACCATGAAACCGAGGTGATCTCCCTGCCGTCGTGAAACATGGTAGTAGACAAGAAGATTGCGGGAGCACCCGCCGCACACCACAGTATCCTCGAGCTCGACGGCCGCGGTCGTGACGGCGCGGCAGTGCGCACACCGCACCGAGCGCATGCCTACGTCGGTGGTCGCCACCGCCATCTCGTCGTCGGCGACACCCGCCGCCGTGGCCTCGGCGCGGAGTTTCAGGCACCAGGCCGCCGGGCCGGCGATCATCAGCCGCCACCCGACCCGGGCGTCGGCCAGAGCCGTGCGCAACGCCGCAGACGCCGGGTCGACGGCATCGTCGTCGGGCACCGTATGCACACGCAGTCTGGATTCGCCTCCGGTGGCGGCGATCTCGGCAGTCCACAGGCGCGCCACCTGCGCGCCTGCGTCGCCGACGGCGATGACGGTCCAGAACCGTCCCGACAGGTCGGCGGCGGGCCGGGTCACGGTGGTCGCCCAGATGGGCACACTCGTCAGCTCGAGGGCAGGTCTCATGTCACCTTCCGGTACACCTACGGTTGACAGGGTTGCCCTTCAGGAAACCAGCGGTGCGTTTCGTGGATGTGACCTCGCTGTCTCGTCCACTTGACGGCGCCCCGATAGGGTCGCTGCATGCCGGCCCACACCATCGTGATCGGAGCCGGCATCGCCGGCCTCGCGACCGCCGTCGCGCTGCGGCGGGTCGGCCACGACGTGACCGTGATCGAACAACGCACCGACCTCACCTCGGGTGCGGGCATCAGCATCTGGCCGAACGCGCTGGCGGCGCTCGACCAGATCGGCTTGGGCGACAACGTCAGGCAGGCGGGCGGCCGGGTCACCGCCGGGGCGATCCGCTGGCGGGACGGCACGTGGCTGCGCCGACCCTCCGCCCAGCGCATCGTGCACGCCCTCGGCGAACCCCTGGTCGTCGTGCGCCGCTCGGCGTTGACGGAGATCCTGCTCGACGCGCTGCCGCCGGACACCGTGCAGACAGGGTTGTCGGCGACCGCGCTGTCGATCGCCGCCGCCACGGCCCGCGTCACACTGTCGGACGGCCGGACCCGCGAGGCCGACGCGGTGGTCGGCGCCGACGGCGTGAACTCGATGGTGGCGCGCGCCCTCAACGGGCCACTGCCGAGCCGTTACGTCGGATACACCGCGTGGCGCGGGGTGGCGGCCTACCGCTTGGATCCGGCGTTGGCCGGCGAGACGATGTCGGCAGGCACCGAGGTCGGCCACGTCCCGCTCGGGCCCGATCACACCTACTGGTTCGCCACCGAGCGCACCCGCGAAGGCAGCAGGTCCGCCGGCGGCGAGCACGCCTATCTGACGGCCAAGCTGGCCGGATGGGCCGACCCGATCCCGGCGCTGCTGGCGTCGACCGACCCGGCCGACGTGTTGCGCAACGACCTGTACGACCGCGCGCAACCCCGGGACTGGTCGCGCGGTCCCGCGGTGATCGTCGGGGACGCCGCGCACCCGATGCGTCCCCATCTGGGACAGGGCGGATGTCAGGGGCTTGAGGACGCGGCAATCCTCGCCCGGTTCGTCGGCCTGTCCCCCGACCTTCCGGCGGCATTCGACAGGTTCGGGGCGTTCCGGAGACGGCGGGTGCGTCCGCTGGTCCGGGAATCGGCGGCGATCGGCCGGATCGTCAACCTTCGGCCCGCCTTCCTCAGCGGCGTGGCCAGCCGCGCCAGCGCATTGATCCCGGAGTGGGCGGTGGCGTCACATCTGGCGTCGATCGCGGCCGGTTCGGCGTTCATCCTGCCCACGGCCGGAGACGTCGGCGGTTGACGCGGTGAACCGGCCTGCGAGGACGGTCAGCGCGCCGAGGTGAACCGGCCTGGCAGGACGGTCAGCGCGCCGAGCGCGGCGTGAAGAGGGCGGTGCACATCTTGCGCAGGTCCAGGACGCCACCGAAGACCGAGGTGGGCATCGTGGCGCAGCCGTTGGCCCGCCCCGGGGTCGCCGCAGGAACCGTGGCAGGCACCGGCGCGGTCGGTGCGGTGTTGCCCCACACCTGGGCAGCCATGCCCTTGGCGCCGCACTTCGGCCAGGCCTTCAGACCCTGGGTGCGCAGCACGTTCTCGGCGACGCGGATCTGCTCGTGACGCGGGGCGGCCGCAGGATTGCCGACACCGCCGTTGGCCGACCAGGTGGCCTGCTTGAACTGCAGTCCGCCGAAGTGGCCGTTGCCGGTGTTGATCGCCCAGTTGCCGCCGGACTCGCACTGCGCGATCGCGTCCCAGTTGACGGAATCGGCGTGGGCGGTGGCGGTGGTGCCGTCCATCGCCATCGGCACGACGGCGAGAGCACCGGAGATCGCGGCGGCCATGAGGCCCTTGCTGACAACCTTACGAACGTTCATCTCTGCGGTCCTTCCCCGACCGTTGTGACCCAAGGCCCGCAAGTGAAGTGGTGGAGCGTTCTCACGCTGCGGATATCAGGACTGTCGAGTGATGGACGTCACCTGTTACCGAAGTGGTGAAAGTTTTAGCAGTTACTTATCTGACGTAAGAGGCCTCTGAGAGGCTGGGCCTCAATGGGCAAGAGGCGGCGCCGACCAGGTCGGCACCGCCTCTTGTCAGGTATGGATTGTCAGCCGCGCGCGCCGCAGGACGGCCACGCGCCGATGCCCTGCGTCTGCAGGACGTTGTTGGCCACGCGGATCTGCTCCTCGCGGCTGGCGTGGTGCGGCGAGCCCGAGCCACCGTTGGACTGCCAGGTGCCCATGGTGAACTGCAGGCCGCCGTAGTAGCCGTTTCCGGTGTTGATCGACCAGTTACCGCCCGATTCGCAGGCGGCCACAGCATCCCAGTTGACGCTGTCCGCATTCGCGGTGCCGGCGGCCACGCCGGTGACAACAGCCATGGGCGCCACTGCGAGCGCTCCGGCGATGGTGGCCAGCCCGAACGTTTTGCGGATGTTTTTCAACTTCTGTCCTTTCGCCGAGCGCGCGCCGACCGCACCCGCAGCGACACGTCGGTGTCACGCGGGCGCGATGCCTGACATCAGGCGATGGATGGGTCGTGCCGTCTCGGTCGGGCACAACAGGGGAGGTCACCTCGTACCTCGCCGGGCTCGGAACCCGGCGGCCCGGCGGCTGAATCAGCCACCCTGGCCCCACTCACACGCTGGTTCGTGGTTTTTGAGTTATTTGCTCCGTTAGAAGCCGATTGGGACCGTACAAACCGAATCGCCGAAAGTCATGTCGGTCGAGATCGTGTCGCGAACAGATAACGGAATGATCACAGCGCCGGACAGTCACTGTCGTTGCAGGTCAACCGTTTGTTTGACGGAATCGACGATCCGCCGTCGGCCACGCGCAGACGTGAGCCATATCACCGTGATTTTGTGATCCAGACCACCGGCTCGAGGGAGTTTATCCGCGGCAGCGCCGCGTGAAAACCGCGTTCTGGAGCCACAACCCGCTCAGCAGGGCGGACAGTGCGTGCCACCGATTCGCTGTCGGCTCCGAGCGTCAACCACCTCCACCATCGTCAAAGACGTTGACATGAAGGAGTTTTGGTTTCAGCCCGAGAGGGCACCGGGGCGTCGAAGCACCCGCCCGGCCCGTGGTTACGACGTCTGAATCATCGAAACCACCTGCAATGAGCCGCCTTTCACCCATCGCTTGCCGGCCCCTACCCTCGAAGGCGCCTCCGACGGCAATCTCGCACGACTGCGGGAAAGATGCACGACGCAAGCCGGCCGTGCGCATTTCGGGTGGACGCCAGACCGGCCAACGGCGAAAGACTGGCCAATTGACCACAATGGACCGGCGCCACCCTGGAAAGAACTGGGGCACAGCATGGTTGACTCACGCGATCAGAATTGAGCACGTCCACATCACCCGGAACGGCCGTCATGTATCACGGTCGAACGCCGCCCGATTCGGTGACGTTCAATTCGGTATCGAATTACCGGTACCGGACGCGCCCGTCACAGCAGTTTGCTGGCCCAATCGCGGAGGGAGGATGGCGGCCAGATCGGCGGCCGTGTTCACGTTCGCGAGCGCGGGCTGCTCGGGCAGCACGATCCGCTGTGTGTCCACGGCGTCGACCAGCGCGCGCATACTGCGCTCCCCCGCGTCCAGAAGCGCGGCGACCACGGTGTGCAGCGCCGTGCGGTAGATGCCCGCCAGATAATGGTCACGACCGTCCCACGGCAGCACCACGTCGGCGTTCAGCCGCTCGGCAGGCCCGGCGAGCACGTCGATGATCTCAGGGGTCAGAGCCGGCATGTCCACCGCGCTCACGAAGGCGTGTGAGCGCCCGGCCTCGGCCGCGGCACGCAGCCCTCGGCCGGTCGCCAGCAGCGGGCCGAGGCCACGCACCTCGTCACGAAGCACGACGGCATCCAGCTCCGGCAGCGCCTGGCCGGGCGCGGCGATCACGAACACCGGCTCGCAGCGAGCGCTCACCACCGAGAGGACGCGTTCGACCATCGTGGTGGTCCCGGAGGGACCGTCGAACGGCAGGGTGGCCTTGTCCCGGCCCATCCGCCGCGATGCTCCACCGGCGAGTACGACAGCAGCCAACGGCAGCGATGACGTCACACGGTGACGTTAGCGCAGCTATCGACGCTCAGTCAGTCAACAGTCCAGGTGTCTTTGCCGCGCAACAGCGACTGCAGCGCAGCCGTGTCGTGGGCCTTGGCCTCACGAGCGGTGGCCAGCTGCTGGCGAGCGGCGTCGTCGTACGTGGGCTTGCTGACCTGACGGAAGATCCCCATCACCATGTGGTCGAGGTTCTGCTCGGACAGCCGGGACAGGGCGAACGCGTACGCCGGGTCCTGCAGGGTGGCGTCGTGGACCACGATCTCGTCGGCCGGCACGTCGGCGGTCTTGGCGACCTCCAGCCCGTAGCCGGACTTGACGACGCAGTACTCACCGTCGGCGCCGAAGGTGATCGGCTCGCCGTGCGTGACGTTGATCAGCCGCTCCTCGGCGCCTTCTTTGCGCAGCGCGTCGAACGAGCCGTCGTTGAAGATCGGGCAGTCCTGCATGATCTCCACCAGCGCGGCACCGCGGTGCTGCGCGGCGCCGCGAAGCACCTCGGACAGCCCTTTGCGGTCGGAGTCCAGCGCGCGGCCGACGAAGGTCGCCTCGGCGCCCAGCGCCAGCGAAACCGGGTTGAACGGGTAGTCCAGCGAGCCCATGGGCGTCGACTTGGTGACCTTGCCGGTCTCCGACGTCGGCGAGTACTGGCCCTTGGTCAGACCGTAGATCCGGTTGTTGAACAGCAGGATGGTGACGTTGATGTTGCGTCGCAGCGCGTGGATCAGGTGGTTGCCACCGATGGACAGCGCGTCGCCGTCACCGGTGACCACCCAGACCGACAGGTCCGGGCGTGCCAGCGCCAGGCCGGTCGCGATGGTCGGCGCACGGCCGTGGATCGAGTGGAAGCCGTAGGTCTCCAGGTAGTACGGGAACCGGCTGGAGCACCCGATGCCACTGACGAACGCGATGTTCTCGCGGCGCAACCCCAGCTCGGGCAGGAAGTTGCGGATCGTGTTGAGGATGACGTAGTCACCGCACCCGGGGCACCAACGAACCTCCTGGTCGGTGGTGAAATCCTTGGCCTTCTGCGGCTCGTCGGTCGTCGGGACCAGGCTGGTCTTCGTCAGTCCTGCCGGAGTCAGTCCCAGGTCGCTGCCGATCAGGTCAGTCATTTCGGCTCCTCACCCAAGCGCTCGTCGGTCATGCGTTCGCTCCCACACCAGTCGCCTCGCTCGCCGGGGCCTCGATGGTGGCCGCGGCCAGCCGGGCGAACTTGGCCTTCTCGATTTCCTTTTCGCCGAGCGTGCCCTCCAGCGCGGCGTCGATGATGCCCTCCACCTCGTCGGCGAGGAACGCCATGCCTTCCACCTTGGTCACCGACTGCACGTCGATGAGGTATTTACCACGCAGCAGCAGGGCGAGTTGTCCCAGGTTCATCTCCGGGACCACCACCTTGCGGTACCTGGCGAGCACTTCGCCGAGGTTGGCCGGGAACGGGTTGAGGTGACGCAGCTGTGCGTGCGCGACCTTGATGCCGTTGCGGCGCGCGCGCCTGCAGGCCTCACCGATCGGGCCGTAGCTGCTGCCCCATCCGAGCATCAGCAGCTCAGCCTCACCGCTGGGATCGTCGACCTCAAGATCGGGGACCGTGATCCCGGCGATCTTCTCGTTGCGCAGCCGCACCATCAGGTCATGGTTCTTGGGCTCGTAGGAGATGTTGCCCGAACCGTTGGCCGACTCCAGACCGCCGATCCGGTGCGCGAGGCCCGGGGTGCCCGGCACCGCGAACTGGCGGGCCAGCGTCTCCGGGTCGCGGGCGTAGGGCTGGAACGGCTCGCCTTCCTTGGCGAAGGTGTGCTCGATGGGTGCGTAGCCGCTCACGTCCGGGATCCGCCACGGCTCCGAGCCGTTGGCGATCGCGCCGTCGGACAGGATCATCACCGGCGTGTGGTAGTTGATCGCGATCCGGGCGGCCTCGACGGCGATGTCGAAGCAGTCCGACGGCGACCGCGGCGCCAGCACGGCCAGCGGGGACTCACCGTTGCGGCCGAACATCGCCTGCAGCAGGTCGGCCTGTTCGGTCTTGGTGGGCAGGCCCGTCGACGGCCCGCCGCGCTGGACGTCGATGACGATCAGCGGCAGCTCGGTCATCACCGCCAGGCCGATCGCCTCGGACTTGAGCGAGACACCGGGGCCGGACGTGCTCGTCACGCCCAGCGCACCGCCGTAGGACGCGCCGATGGCGGCGCCGATGCCGGCGATCTCGTCCTCGGCCTGGAAGGTCAGCACGTTGAAGTTCTTGTGTTTGGACAGCTCGTGCAGGATGTCCGACGCCGGGGTGATCGGGTAGGTGCCGAGCACCACCTGCAGGTCGGCGAGCTGACCGGCGGTGACGATGCCGTAGGCCAGCGCCGTGTTCCCCGAGATTTGGCGGTATTCGCCGGTCTGGAGCTTCGCCGGCGACACCTCGTACGTGGTGCCGAACGCCTCGGTGGTCTCGCCGTAGTTCCAGCCGGCCTTGAGCGCCAGCACGTTGGCCTCGGCGACGTCGGGCTTCCGGGCGAACTTCTCCCGGATGAAGGACTCGCTGTGCTCGAGCTCGCGCCCGTACATCCAGGACAGCAGGCCCAGCGCGAACATGTTCTTGGCGCGCTGACCGTCCTTCTTCGTCGCGCCGATGGACTCGACCGCCCCCAGCGTGAGCGTGGTCATCGGGACGGCCTGCACGACGTAATCCGAGAGCTCTTCACTCTCCAGCGGATTGGCGTCGTACCCGACCTTGGCGAGGTTGCGCTTGGTGAACTCGTCGGAGTTCGCGATGATCAGGCCACCGCGGGGCAGATCGGAGACGTTGGCCTTGAGCGCGGCCGGGTTCATCGCGACGAGGACGTCGGGGCGGTCGCCCGCGGTGAGGATGTCGTAGTCGGCGATCTGGATCTGGAACGACGACACACCGGGCAGGGTGCCCTGGGGCGCACGGATCTCTGCCGGGTAGTTCGGTTGGGTGGCAAGGTCATTGCCGAACAGAGCGGCTTCGGAGGTGAACCGGTCGCCGGTGAGCTGCATACCGTCGCCGGAGTCGCCGGCGAATCGGATGACGACCTTCTCAAGCTTCTGCCGAGGCGCTCCGGTGACGTTGCCGGCCGCGTTGCCGTTCTCTCCCACTCGCCTGCCTTCCGTGTTCTCCCCGGGGTGCTGTCGGGGCCGCATCCGGCGAATTTTCGCCGAGCCGCAGGCGACGCAACGCGCCGCCAGCGGTTGTTCACCAAAAGTTTGGTGTCACTGTCAGTACCGATTATTGCACTTCTCTTAGGCGCACCTATACCGGGCGCGCGCGTGGCGTTTCGGCGACGTTCGACAGAATGCACTGTTCAGCGCTGCGTGGGCCGCTACAGTGAGACAAAAGTGTGTTATTCGTCACTTTCCCGGAGGCAACACCCGGCGGTTGAATTCTTAGAAAAAGTTACCAATCAGTAGCTACCAGCTAGCACTGGACGCTATCGCGCTATGGGTGCACGGGCAGGTTGTACGGCGTCACGACCTGGATCGGCACCGGCCGCACCGGTTCCACCGGCAAAGCTCCGCGCTCCTGGAGGATGAGCCGCAGCGCCAGCCGGGCGTCGGCGCGCAGATCGTTGTGCAGCACGGCCGAGATCCGGCCGTCCCTCAGCAACCGCCGGTTGTCGGCGTCCAGGTCGTGGGCGATGAACACCTTGCAGTCGCGGCCGATCTTCTCGAACGCCGCGACGGTCGCGACGTTCCCGCCGCCCACCGAGTACACCGCCTGGACACCGGGGTTGGCGGCCAGCGCGTCGAGCACCAGCCGTTCGTTGGTGGCGTCGATACCGTCGCTGTCGCTGACCTCCACAATCGTGCGCCCGCAGTTGCGCAGTGCCGACCGGAATCCGACCTCACGCTCACCTTCACCACGGAACACCGTGCGGCTCAATGTGATCAGCACATCCGCCGGCGCCTCGCCCAGCCACTGCTGCACGAGGTAGGCCGCCGTCACACCGGCCCCGTGGTTGTCGATACCCACGTAGCCACAGCGAGCGCTCGACGGCACGTCGGTCGTGTAGGTGACCACCGGTACCCCCGAGTCGACCAGTCGGTCGACGGCCTCGGCGACCGCGGGATCGTCCTGTGCCTTGAGCACGACGCCGTGACTGCCGCGGATCCTGCCGAGGGCCTCCACCATCTGCGCCGTCGACCCCGATTCCCACAGGTGGAAGCGGGCGCGCAGCATCGCGGGGGCGAAAGCGGGCAGTTCGGCCTCGACGGCGGCGCGGAACGCGTCGGAGAATCGCCGCGGTGTCTGCATGACCACGTCGATCAGGTAGCGCCGCCCGTTGAGTCGCAGCTGTGCCCGTTGCTTGTCGAGATCGGCGATCGCCTGGTTCACCTCGGCGACGGTGTTCTCGCGGACACCGGGGCGGTTGTGCAGGACGCGGTCCACGGTCGCCTCACTCAATCCGGACTGCTGGGCGATCTCACGGACCTTGTACCGGTGCGCCACTCATCGTCCTTCCACGAGTCCGCCTCTGTGAGGTGTTTTTGAGGGATTTCTGCCGTTGATTGCGGTGCCGATCACAGCAAGACTAAGCGGCGTGGCTGCACCCATCAACACCGAATCAGCGGCGTGGCTCGCAGATTCGGACTTCGATCTCGACGAGTTCCGCGCCCAGGTCGAGTGCGACACCGATCCGGCCGACTACCCGTTCGCCGATGACGTGCGCAGCAATGTTCTCGTCTACTCCGCGACGACGTTGGCGCGCGGGTCCGACCGCCGCGGGCTGCAGGCGGAGTTGATCCGCGCGCTGGACCGCGGACCCGGCGTTGTGGTGTTCACCGGGGCGTTCGACGCCGACGTGGTGGACCGCGCCAGTGAGGCGTTCTTCGCCATCATCGAGGCGCAGCGCAAGGCCGGGGAAGCCGGCGGCGACCATTTCGGCGCGCCGGGCGCCAACGACCGCATCTGGAACGCGGCGCAGAAACTGGCGCTGCACGACCCGCGGGTTTTCGCCGACTACTACGCCAACGACGCCCTCGCGATCATCTGCCAGGCCTGGCTGGGTCCGCGCTACCAGGTCACCTCACAGGTCAACGTCGTCAATCCCGGCGGCAAGGCTCAGGTCCCGCACCGCGACTATCACCTCGGCTTCGTCCCCGAGGAGCACCTGGCCGAATACCCGGCGCACATCCACCGCACGTCGCCGACGCTGACGTTGCAGGGCGCGGTGGCGCACTGCGACATGCCCGTCGACAGTGGACCGACCATGCTGCTGCCCCACTCGCAGCGGTTCACCGGCGGGTACGTCGCGTTCCACCGGCCCGGGTTCCTCGACTACTTCGCCTCCCACCACGTGCAGCTGCCGTTACGCAAGGGCGATGCCGTGTTCTTCAACCCGGCGCTGTATCACGCAGCGGGAGCGAATGTTTCCACCGACATACGGCGGATGGCGAACCTGATGCAGATCAGCTCGCCGTTCGGCCGGGCGATGGAGGCGATGGACCGCACCGCGATGGTGCGCGCCGTCTACCCAGTCCTGCGGGCGATGCAGGCCGCGGGCCGGCCACCGCGCGAGGTGGAGAACGTCGTCGTCGCCACCGCCGAGGGCTATGCCTTCCCCACCAATCTCGACAGCGATCAACCGGTCGGCAGCCTCGCTCCGCCCAGCCAGGTCGACACCGTACTCGACGCACTGGCCCGACACCTCACCGAGGAAGAACTCGACATCGCGCTTCGCGCGCAGAACGAACGGAGAATCCCATGACCACCCTCGGCCTGATCGGACTCGGCCGGATCGGCGCGTTCCACGCCGAAACGCTGACCAACCTTCCGGAAGTCTCCGGCCTGGTCGTCACCGACGAGCGACCGGAAGTGGTCAGTCAGCTCGCGACGAAATACGGTGCCACTCCGGCGAACTCGGTGCAGGAGCTGTTGGCCTCCGGTGTCGACGGGGTGATCGTCGCGGCGGCCACGCCGGCCCACGCCGAGCTGACGCTGGCCGCGGTGGAACGCGGTCTGCCCACGTTCTGCGAGAAGCCGATCGCGGCCACCGCCGCCGAGAGCGCCCGGGTGGGCGAGGTCATCACGCGCTCGGGGGTGCCGGTGCAGGTGGGCTACCAGCGCCGCTTCGACGCGGCGTTCGCCGCGGTCAAACATGCCGTGGACGACGGTTCGCTGGGCGCGTTGCACACCGTCCGCAGCACCACGATGGATCCCGCTCCCCCGCCGATGGATTACATCAAGGGCTCCGGCGGCATCTTCCGCGACTGCGCGGTGCATGACTTCGACGTGATCCGCTGGGTCACCGGGCAGAACGTCGTCGACGTGTACGCCACCGGCAGCGTGCAGGGCGACCCCCGGTTCGCCGAGTACGGCGACGTCGACACCGCGGCCGTCGTGGTGCGCTTCGACGGTGGCGCGTTGGGTGTGGTCTCGGCGGCGCGGTACAACGGGCGCGGCTACGACTGCCGGCTGGAGGTCCACGGTTTCGACGACACCGTGGTCGCGGGATGGGATCAGGGCGCTCCCGTACGCAATGCCGACCCCGATTTCTCCTCTCCCGGCGCATTCCCCGCCGGGCCGCCGCACCACTTCTTCATGGACAGATTCACCGAGGCGTTCCGCGCCGAGCTCAGGGCGTTCGTCGACGTCGTCGAGGGTGGGCCGATTCGCGGCGCCACGGTCGCCGACGCGGTGGAGGTCGCGTGGATCGCGGAGGCCGCCACGGAATCCCTGCGCCGGGGCGTCCCGGTAACGATCGAGTCGGTTCGAAAGGAGACACAGCAGTGAAGATCGCGGGTGCGCCGATTTCGTGGGGGGTGTGCGAGGTACCCGGCTGGGGTTACCAGCTCGACTCGGACCGCGTACTGGCGGAGATGCGGCAGGCCGGGTTGACCGCGACCGAGCTGGGACCGGAGGGCTTCCTGCCCACCGACACCGGGGAACTCGTGAAGCTGCTCGACGGGTTCGGGCTCGCGTGCGTCGGTGGATTCGTGCCGGTGGTGCTGTACAAGGACGACCATGACCCGGCCGACGACCTCGCCGGACCGCTGGAGTCGCTGGTCGCGGCCGGAGCCGGGATTGTGGTGCTGGCGGCGGCGACCGGCCTTGACGGCTACGACGAACGGCCCGATCTCGACGAAAACCATTGGGCCACACTGCTGTCCAACCTGGACCGACTGGCCGGTATCGTCGCCGCACGCGGTTTGACGGCGGTGCTGCATCCGCACGTCGGCACCATGGTGGAGACCCGCGCCGAGGTGGACCGCGTGCTGTCGGGATCCCACATCCCCCTGTGCCTGGACACCGGTCACCTGTTGATCGGCGGGACGGATCCGCTGGCGCTGACACGAGAGGTGCCCGGACGCATCAAGCACGCCCATCTCAAGGATGTCGACGCCGCACTGGCCGCGAAGGTGCAGTCGGGTGAGCTCAGCTACACACAGGCCGTGGCCGCGGGGATGTACGTGCCGCTGGGGTCCGGCGATGTCGACATCGCGGGCATCGTCAAGACGTTGGAGGACAACGGCTTCGACGGATGGTACGTGATGGAGCAGGACACCATCCTCGACGGTGAGCCCCGCGGCGCGGGTCCGCTCGCAGATGTCGTCGCCAGCGTCGCGTTCCTTCAGGGCGCTGCGTCCGGCGTGTCCGCGTGAGCCTGCGGATCGGGATCCTCGGTGCGTCCCGGATCGCCGCGTCGGCGATCGTCGAGCCGGCGCGGGAGCTCGGGCACCGGCTGATCGCCGTCGCAGCGCGTGATCCGTTGCGCGCCCAGGCTTTCGCCGACAAGTACGGTGTGGAGCGGGTGCTGGCCTCCTATCAGGACGTGGTGACCGACCCGCAGGTCGACATCGTCTACAACCCGCTTGCCAACGCGTTGCACGCACCGTGGAACCTGGCCGCGGTGGCGGCGGGAAAACCGGTACTGACCGAGAAGCCGTTCGCACGTGACCGGGGCGAAGCAGCGCGCGTCGCCGCCGCGGCCGATGCCGCGGGCGTCACCGTGATGGAGGGATTCCACTACCTCTTCCACCCCGTCACGCAGCGGGCCCTTTCACTGGCCGGCGACGGCACGCTCGGTGAACTCACCCGCATCGAGGTCCGGATGGGCATGCCCGCACCACAATCCGACGATCCGCGGTGGTCACTGGAGCTCGCCGGCGGGGCGCTGATGGATCTCGGCTGCTACGGGTTGCACGTCATGCGCAGGTTCGGCACGCCCTCGGTGCTCGCGGCGACGGCCGTGCAACGCATCCCGGGAGTGGACGAGCGCTTCGACGCGGAGCTGGTGTTCCCCTCGGGCCTGACCGGTCTGACGACGAACTCGATGGTGGACGACGAGTATTCGTTCACGCTGCGGCTGATCGGTACCCGCGGAGAAGCGTTCGTGCACGACTTCATCAAGCCGCACGACGACGACAGGCTGACCCTGCACACGGAGGACGGCACCACCGTCGAGCGCCACGGCACGAGAACGTCTTACACCTATCAGCTGGAGGCGTTCACCGACCATGTCGAGCGCGGCACGCCGATTCCGCTCGACACCGCCGACGCGGTGGCCAACATGGCCCTGATCGACGAGGCCTACCGCGCGGCGGGCATGTCACCGCGTTGACGCGCAGACGCAGGCCCCCGCACCACACGCGCGGGGGCCTGCGCTGACCTGTACTACGCGGCGGATGAATCCGTCGAGTCGGCGTCACCGGCCGAGGTGTCGCTCGGCGTGCCCTCGTCCGCACCGGCATCGTCGGCCTCGGTGTCATCCGATGTCGGCGCGTCGTCTCCGTCGGCCGCCTCGTCAACCACCGGCTCGCCGTCGGTGACTTCGGCGTCGCCCTGAACCGCACCGTCTTCCGCAGAAGTGTCAGCACGCTCTTCGGCCGGCGCTTCCTCAACCGGCGCTTCCTCAGCCGGCGCCGTCGGCGTCTCTTCCGGCTCCGCCGCAGGGACCTCCGTGGCCGAGTCGACTTCGGTTGTCGCCGAATCCGTTTCGGTGACCGAAACCGTGACGGCCGCTGCGGGCTCGCTGATGGGCGAAGACACCTCGCCGAGAGCACCTGCCACCCTCGCCGGGGCGTCCTCGGCGCCGAGCGCCGCCGCGACCGCGCGCGGGACCGTCACCAGAAGCGTCTGGAGCAGGCCTGCACTGAACGGATCGTCGCTGACGGTCAGAATCCCGGCGAAGAAGTTCCCTCCCTCGTCGGTGAATCCGTTGAGGGCCGCTCCGACGAGCTTGGCGGGGACGTTGATCACCGTCGTGATCGCATCGAGGACGTCGCCGGAGCCGAGAGCCTCGACGAAGTCCTGCACCGACGCGCCCAGAGCGCTGAAAGGGCCGAGGATGGGGCCCAACGCGGCCGTGATCAGCGGTACCGCTGTCGTCGGATTGAGCAGCGCGGCGACCGCGTCGGTGAAGTTCTGCGCCATCTTCACCGGGACCTCCAGGAGGCCGGACATCAGCAGGGGCAATCCGGCACCGACGATGATGGGTCCGGTGATCACCGTGGAGGCAAGGGTGGTGAAGGCCGCGCCGATGTCGCCCGCCTTGAACTGTGCGACCGCATCTCGGATGCCGGCCTGCAGACCGAAAGGATTGTCTGGCGAGGCGTACTCCACCAGGCCGTCGATGATCCCCTTGCCGGCCTCGCCGATGGTCTGGAGATAGCCGAACTGGTTCCGCAGGATCTGGTTCAGGACGGGAAACGGGTCCGAGAGGAGGTCCTCGCCCAGACCACCGATGTTGTTGATCGCTCCGGCGAACACTTCCGTCCACAGAGCAATCGGATTCGGCTGTGCGGTGAGCTGGACCGCCATCGACGAGACGGCCGGAACCGAGATGTCCGGTAACGACGGATGGACAGGAGTGAGTGCGATAGCACCCGCCCCCACCAAAGCGACACCGGTTGCCAGGGGCGATCTGACTGCAACGTGCATCAATGCTCCTTCGTTGTGACACGACTAACTGAACGGCGAGTAATTTACTCACGAGTAACTTGACATGTTTGCGGTTTTCGTAAAGAAATTTCACGCAGCACGCGTAGGCGTCCAGCGCAGCAAAGTGTTTGCGAGCCAGCGTCTCGATCCGCTTACCCGCAGGTCACACTCCGGTAGTTCACAACGGCAAAGATTTGCGGACCGGAGATGCGGCGCCGTTCTGGCACAAACGTCTCACCGGCCGTTCCACCGCAGACTCCTGGTCATATCGACGTTGCCGCAGGTGGTATAGACCATTGCCCTCTTCCGTGGACAGGCGCTCAGAGCGCTTTGCTGGACGGGAGGCCACACACCGGAGCCGGTTCGGCAACGATTTCTGATCTTGATGCCGGCGGTGTCGGCCTACCGCTCCGCTGTAGTCGGCAAATCTGATGGCGGCGACCATCGATTCGGGACACGCCGATCGACGTGGCGACGCGGCGGCTCCGCGCCGCGGACCTCTGCCAGGCCTGCCGCGCGGCGGGGTGTCACCGTCTAACCGTCGACGGCGGGTGCGATGGCCAGTCGCACGTAGGCCGACGCCGCCTCGGCGCGGTTGGTGGCGTGCAGTTTCCGCAGAACCCGCTTGACATGGGACTTGACCGTGCCCGCCGAGATCACGAGTTCGTCGGCGATCTGCTGGTTGGTGCGCCCGGCGGCCATCAGGCGCAGCACCTCGACCTCACGGCGCGTCAGCATGCCCAGAACCCGAGTGTGGACCTCGGCCAGCGACTGCGCGGCAGCGCTGCGTTCGACTGGTTCGATCTTGCGCAGATCCAGATCGGCGTCCTGCAACGCGCGCGCCGCCTCGTCGGCCGATGCCAGGGCGCGCCGCACCTCGGCGTGCTGGCGCCGCATCCGCTCGAGAAGAACGGTGCGCTCGTAGGCGTAGCCGAAACCCTCGGCGAATGCCCACACGGTGTCGCGGTCGATCTCGTCGACCCTGCGCCCCGAGTAGAGCCGGTCGGCGTGCAGGAAGCCGATCACCTTGCCGGTCGGCATCACCGGTGCCGCAACATACGAGTGAGTCATCGAGAAGTCGACAATCGGCCTGTTGACGCGCGGATCGTTACGGGCGTCGTGCACGATCGCGGGCGAGCGACGGCGGATCATCTGGGTTTCAAGAAGCATGTGGTCCAACGGCGGAGCCACCGACTGCGCGAACGCGACCATCTTCTCTGCGCCCGCCCGGTCGTCGCCGAAGTACGCCGACTCCATGACCATCCGCCCTTCGTGGACACGAAAGAGCACCGCGCGGTCGAAGCCACACGATTCGACCAGTTCCCGCGGGGCGCGGTCGACGATCATCGCGACATCGTCGACCGCCCGCAGCTTGCTGAGCCCCTCCTGCACCTGCAAAAGCGCGAAGGTGCGTCTGCGCGCACCGTCCTCGATCAGGTCGCGTTCCAGCGATGCAAGGTCGAGCGCCGCGTCGAGTGCGTTGAGTGCCTCGTCGTCGCCGAGCGCCTCGAGCGCGTTGCGGACAATGCTCACCTTCGCGTCGACCGCTTCGCCCACGACCGCCATCGGGTCGTCGGTCGGGTCGACGTCGCAATCCCGGAACGTCTCGTGGTACCGGCGCGCCGCGTCGGACTCCACGGCTGGCCGCGACGACCACCCCGGGTGGTCTCCGTCGGCGAGGGCACCGATCTCCGGAATGCCGGGGCTGTCCGCGATGTCACCGATAGCAGTCACGGTGACAACTGTCCTCCCGCCGGAGGCCCGCCGCGGTGGATTACGTCAACAGAACGCAATTCACCTCGTACGGGGGCATGAGTCCTCTCCAACGGGGGATCGATTTGCTGCGCGGGCTGAAACAGGCTGATGACCATGTCATCGACCACTGCTTCGGCTCTCGAACTCCTGACCACGGCGTCCGGCATCGCCGATCCGTACCCGTTGTACAACCAACTCCGGCGCCTGTCCCCCGTTGCGGGCTACCGTGACTGGCCGCCGGGAACCATTCCCGGTGCCGACGAACCCGTGACCGCATGGGCGCTGTTCCGATACGACCAGGTCTTCGAAGCCGCCCGGGACAGCGCGACGTTCTCCTCCCGAGATCCATTGCAGGAAGCGTCGTCGGCGCCGAGCCTGATGCTCGTCAACACCGATCCGCCCAAGCACGAGATCGAACGCAAACTCGTCAGCCAGGCGTTCTCCCCGCGGCGGGTCAAACGCCTCGAGGGTTGGCTCGGCGAACTGGTGCCTCGCCTACTCGAGGATCTCGGCAGTGGCGAGGTCGACGTGATGGAATTCGCCGCCGAGGTCCCGACCCGCGCGATGGTGCGACTTCTCGGGTTGCCCGACGGTGACCACGTCCGGTTCAAGCGGTGGGCCAACGCGTTCATGCTGTCGTCGTCGCTGACACCGGACGAACGCATCGCGAGCAACGACGAGATGGTGGCAGCATTCGCGGGCCGGCTCACCGAGCACACAGCCCGGTTGGCCGAACAGGCGCCGACCGACGACGTCGAAGACGCCGAGGATCTCATCTCGGCGCTGCTGCGTGCCGAGGTCGGTGGCCAGCGACTCACTCCGGAGGAGATCGTGCGGTTCTGCGTCACGTTGGTGGTGGCAGGCAGTGAGACTACGACGTTCCTGATCGGGAACTTGTTGCACGCCATGGCACGCGACCCGGAGACCACCGCGCGGATGCGCGCTGATCGCGCGCTGCTCAACGTCTTCGTCGAGGAGACCATGCGACTCGACGGACCGCCGCAGCGACTCTTCCGCATTGCGACCCGCGATGTCGAGGTCGGGGGCAAGCTGATTCGCAAGGGCGAGTGGGTGGCGCTGTTCTTCGGTTCGGCCAATCGCGACCCCGACGTGTTCGCCGACCCCAACGTGCTGGATCTCGACCGGCCCAATATCCGCCAGCAGCTGTCGATGGGGCACGGTCTGCATTTCTGCCTCGGCGCCTCACTGGCCCGCCTTGAGGTGATGGCCGTGCTGAATGCGGTGCTCGACCGGTATCGCACGATCGCACTGACCGACGACCCCGGCACCAAACAGACCGCGAGCCTGCTGACCCACGCCTACGTCCGCCTCCCGCTGCATCTGTCATGACCGCCGCCACCAACGAGTTGCGCAATATCGAAGCGACGAAAGCCATTTACGCCGCGGTACCGGCGGGCGACCTCCAGACCGCCCTGGATCTGCTCGATCCGGACATCCGGATCACCTACTACGGCGTCGACGAGATCCCCTATGCCGGTGACTACCGCGGCATCGACGAAGCCGTGACGTTCTTCACCAGAGTCGGGCAGGCGATCGCCATCACCGAGATGGAGGCGTGGCAGTTCATCGCGCAGGGCGACGAGCTGGCGACGTGGGGCCGTCAGCGGTTCCGGCGGCTCGAGACGGGCCATGAATGGGAATCGGAGTTCGCGCACATCATCACGATGCGCGACGGGCGTTGGCTGCATTTCCGGGACTTCATGAATTCGGCTCTCACGCTGCAGGCGTTCACCCGTTGAGGGTCGCAGGCGACCGCGAGATCTGCATGGCCGCCGGGGTCTGCGTGATGACCGCCGACGCCGTCTTCGACCAGGACGACGACGGCATCGTGGTGCTTATCGCCGAACAGGTGCCCGCCGGCAGCGAGAGCGTCGCCCGCAACGCGGTGCGGATGTGCCCGTCGGGCGCGCTTCGCATCATTGCGGATTGACACGCAGCGGTCAGCTCCCCGGCGGCAGCAGCATCGTCTGCCAGGTCTGGCCCGCCGGCGCGCCCTGGGCCAGGTCTGCCTGGGTGTACGAGCGACCGTCGGGCCCGATGTAACTACCGGTCGCCGGGTCGTATTCGGCGGCGGCCAGCGCCGGCGGGGCAACTTGCGGTCCGGCTGCCGGCGGCAACTGCGGGACGGGCTGACCCGACGACGTGGCGTTCGGATCGCCCTTCCAGTTGAATCCGTCGTTGAGCGGTACGTAGATTTCGTCGCTCTCGCAGATGGCGACCGTGGGAGCACGTTTCCCCGGTCTGGTCGCACACGGGATGTTGTGTGCCCCGCGGACATTGAGCGGTGAATCCTGCGGAACCCGGCAATACAGGTCGCCGGGCGGACGCTCGGGCGCATCCTCGAAGACCGGCGAGCGTTGCTGCTGTGCCGGCAGGAACCCGGTGGTGCAGGGCGGGGGCAGGTTGATGTTCAGGTTGAAGCTCAGATACTGACCCTTGTAGTCCTGTTTGGTGTGCAGGTTCGCCACCAGGCCGGCCTGCTCCGCCGACACGACGGCGGGGAACAGCACAAGGAGCTGTTCGATGTTGTCGTGGTAGGTCACCGCAACCTGACCCACGCTCACCAGGTTGGCCAGCACGATGGGCAGGGTTGGTTTCACCCGGTCGACCAGTTGCCGCACGGCATCGGCCGACTCGCCCCCGTCGTCGATGACGCGGGCGAGGGTCTGGTCCTGCGTCTGCAGCTGCGTGGTCACCGTCGCCACCTGTGCCGCCCAGGCTTGAATCGCCTCCGAGGTGCGCGTCTGCGAATCCAGGACGGGCTGCGACTGGTCGATCAGCGTGATCAGGGGATCGAGGTGTCTGCGCGCCTCGATCGCGAGTTTCGTTGAGCTGTCGACGATCCGAGACAGCTCAGGGCCGAGACCACCCACGGCCGCATAGGACTCCTCGACTACCGTCTGGAGGTTGTCGCGCGGTATCGCCTGCAGGCCCACGTTCGCATCGGCCAGCAGGGTGTTGACGTTCGGCGGCACCGATGTGTCGGCCGGCGTGATGACGTCACCGTCCCGCAGCGGCCGGGCATCGCCGCTGCGCGGCAACAGCGCAACGTACTGCTCGCCGATCGCCGACTGGCTGTGTACCTCGGCCCGCAGATCGGACGGAACGTCGATGCCCGACTTCAGCGAAAGCACCGCGTCCACACCCCCCGGGGTCAGCCGCACGGCTTCGACGCGGCCCACCTCGGTGCCCCGGTAGGTGACGTTCCCTCCGCTGTAGAGGCCACCGGCCTGCGGCAGCTGCACGGTCACCGTGTAGCGCCCGACGCCGAAGAGCTTGGCCGGGAGCTTCATGAAGTGCACGCCCATGACGCCCATCGCCATCAGGGCGATCACTGCGAAGAGCGCGAGCTGGATCTTCATCCGCCTGTCGAGTCGCATCTACGGCCCCTGATCCCAGCGGTAGGGCACCGTCAAGGGGTTGGCCCGGGTGTAGGGGCTGGGGAACTGGCCGATCGTGCGCCCCCACTGCAGTTCCAGCTCGGTCAGGTCGCCCTCCCAACGGGTTCCGGTGAACATGCCCGCATCGATGCGGCTGAGCGTGAGGTCGGCGATCGCCGTCAGGTTCGCGTAATCACCGCGCTGCCATTTCTCGATCGTTTCGTTCGGGAACGGGAAGGTCGGGATGAGAGAGAGCGCCCGGGTCATACTCGGACCTGCATCGGCAAGCGACGCCAGCACGGGTCCGACATCGTTGAGCTCCTTGACCAGGTTGTCCTTCGTCTTGTTGACCGTGTCGACCGTGAGCGCGCTGAACTTGCCGAACTGGTCGGCGGTCTCGATGAGGTTCTGTCGCTCCCCGTCGAGCACGGCCAGGGCGTCGGGAATGGTCTGCAGGGCGTGGTCGAGCACCGGCCGTTGGGCGGCGAATTGTCCCACCAGATTGTTGAGGCTCTCGGTGGCGGCGATGATGTCACCGGTCTGGTCGTTGACGTTGCGCGCGAAGGTCTCCAACTGACCGATCAAGCTGCGCACGTCATGTTCCCGGCCGTCGAAGGCGGTGGAGAACGCCTCGGTGATGTCCTGCACCTGACCGAGCCCGCCCCCGTTGAGGACCATCGACAGCGCCGCCAGGGTCTGCTCTGTGCTCGGGAACGCACCTCCACTCGACAGCGGGATGAGCGAGCCGTCGTGTAGTCGCCCCACCGGCGCGGCCCCGGCGGGCGGCGACAACTCGATGTGTAATGACCCCAGGATGCTGGTCAGACCGATTGTGACCGTCGAGTTTTCGGGCAGGTTCACATCGGCGTTGAGGCGCATCGTCAGCAATGCGTGCCAGCCCTGGCGCTCGACCTTGGTCACCGTGCCGACGTTGACATCGCCGACACGGACCCGGGAATTCGGCTGGATGTTGTTGACGTCGGGCAGTTGCGCCTGTATCACGAACGAGCCGGGGCCGCCGCCCTCGGTGCCCGGCATCGGCAGCGAGTTCAAACCTTGCCAGTCGGCGCAACCGGACATCCCCATCACGACGGCAATCGTCGCGGCGCTCAACATGATCCGGCGCCGCCACGTTCGACTCATGACACACCTCCGCCCGCGGGCACCATCATTCCCTGCAGGCCGGCGTCCGGGTCGACCGCGACTGCTTGCGGTTGATCGGCGGGCGGGACGAAGTCGGGCCGTAGCCAGTCCTCGCTGTAGGTGACCTCGTTGGGCCTGGCTTGTGTTCCCACCAGGAGGTTCTCGCCGATCGGGGGGAAGTTGTACTGCCGGTTCTTGACGATGGGCGCAAGGTACTGCGCACACAGCTTCGCCGACTGCTCGGCGCCGTGCCGGGAGGCGGCCTGGATCGCACCGCAGATGAAGCTGATGGGGTTGGCGAAGTTGTTCACGGCGAGCGCGCCCGTCAGTGAGCCGTTGGCCGGCTCGAAGATGTTGTGGAAGTTCGCCACCGTCCCCGGGGCGATATGCAGCGTCTGTTTGAGATCGTCGAGGCTGTCGACCAGCGCGGTGCTGACGGAGGCAAGCGTGTCCGTGGCGGTGCCGATCGCTTCTCTGTTGTCGTCCGCGAACTCCTTGACGTCACCGATGACCCCGCCCAGATCCTGCACTGTGCGCGCGACCTTCTGTGGATCGTCGGCAATCAGCGACGTCACCGCCGCCATGTTCTGGTTGAGCTGCTCCAGGAGGTCGGCGCTGTCGTGCAGCGCCGACACCAGTGTCGACAGATTGGTGAAGGTGGTGAAGATGTCGTCGCTGTGATCCCCCAGTATCGCGAGGGCCTGGGACAGTTTGACGACGGTCTGGCGGATGTTCGCCCCCTGCCCTCGCAGGTTGTCGGCGGTGGTGTTGATGAACGCGCCAAGGGTGCTGACGCCCCCTGGCTCGGTCGGCCGAAGGAGTTTCGTCAAGCGCTGCAGTTGAACTCGCACGTCGTCCCATTCCACCGGAACGGCGGTGCGCTCCTGCCCGACGACCGTGCCGGTCGGCATCACCGGTCCCCCGGTGTAGGCGGGTGTCAGCTGGATCGCCCGACCCGTCACCAGCTGGGGGGACAAGATCACTGCCTTGGCATCGGCCGGGACGGGGTATCTGCGGTCCACCCAGAACGTGATCCTGGCCCGCGTGGGTTCCGGACGGATACTGTCGACCCGGCCCACGGGCACGCCGAGGATGCGTACGTCGTCGCCGGCGAAAAGCCCGTTGCTGTTCTCGAAATATGCTGTCACCCAGATTCTTTCGACATGGTCTGCGGCCCGGGCCGCGACCAGGAACCCGGCTGCCAGGGTGAGCACCAGCACAGCGGCCAGCGCGCCACGTGCTCGGCGCAGTCTCGCGCTCATCGTGGTCCCACCGGTTGGAGCGCCGGTGGTCCCGGCGGAGGACCGCCAGGCGCAGGCGCGGGCAACGGCTCGCGATACGGATAGCGCGGGTCGCCCGGCTTGCCGGTGATGGCGTCCGGCAGGTTCAGGTGCGGCTCGCCGCCCTGTCCGGTGCGGGGGTAGGGCACCGGCAGAGCGGGCGTGCCCGGCTGACCGGTCTGCGGGTCGGTCAGCTGCGACGGCGGCAACACATTCGGGTCCAGCCCCAGGTCGGAGAAGGCGGCATCCACGAACGGTTGGACGAACTGACCGGGCAGCAGGTTGGCCACGTACGCCTTGAAGAACGGCCCGGACGACAGCGACTCCCCCAGCGACATCGCGTACTTGTTGAGCAGTTTGACCGCCTCCTGGAGTCGCTCCTTGCGGTTGTCGACGATCGCCAGCACCCCGTTGAGCTTGTCCAGCGCCGGCCGCAGCTGTTGGCGGTTCTCGGCGATGAAACCCTTCAGCTGTTGTGCCGCAGCGGAAATGTTCACCCAGATCTGGTTGACCGCGTCGCTCTGCGTCCGCAACTGTGCAAGCAACGCGTTGGTGTCGGAGATGAGGCGGGCGACCTGATCGCTGCGGTGGGCCAGGACGCCGGTCGCCTTGGCCGCGTCGTCGAGTAGTTTGCGAAGCTGGGCATCGCGTTCGTTGAGGGTCTGGGCGAATCGCGCCACGCCCTGCACGGCGTCTCTCAGTTCCTCGGGAGTGTGGGCGAAGGCCTCCGAAACCGTGGACAGCGAGTCCGACAGTTGATCGGTGTCCAGCCCGCTGATGGTGTCCGCGAGATCGCCAAGCGCGTCGGGCAGTTGATAGGGCGACACCGTCCGGCTCATCGGGATCGGACCGTCGAGCCGCCCGCCGCCATGCGGTATCACCGCGAGCATCTTGGTTCCCAGCAGGCTCTTCGTCTTGATCCCGGCCTCTGTCAGCTCGCCCATCGTGATGTTCTTGTCGACGGTGAAGCGCACAAGCACCGCAGCACCGTCGAGTTCGATGTCCGACACCCTGCCCGCTGGGTAGCCGGATACCTCCACGGTGGCGCCGGTGAAGAGCCCACCCGCGTCGGCGAAGTAGGCAGAGTAGGAGTTGACCTGGTTGACCAGCGGGAGGTTCTGGTACTGCAGCGCGCCGACGACGACGGCGGAGACGGCGGCAGCGCCGACGATCCCGATCGCCAACGGGCTGCGCTCAGCGAACGATTTCATTTCGGTGCACACCTGCCCGAGTCCTGCCCGGCGATCTTCACGTACACCGGTTGACCACCTTTGCCGTTGAGCTTGAGCACGAGCTCGCAGAGGTAGAAGCTGAAGAAGTCGCCGTACATCCCCTGGCGTCCCAGCGCGCGGTACTTGTCCGGCAGTGTGTTGAGCAGGTTGTCGAGATAGACGTGGTCGGCCACGGCGATCCCGGCACTGCGGTCCGTCTCGTGCACCACTGTGGAGAACGGCTCGCGGGACTGGGCCAGAAGGTCTGCGACCGATCCCGCGGCAGCGTCGATGTAGGCCAGGCTGTTCGAGATGTCGACGCGGCGCTCGGCGAGCCCGTGCACCAGTTCCGACAGTGACGTCACCGCGAGGTCGAGGCGATCGGTCTGACCGCCCAGCGAGCCGAGCACCACATTGAGGTTGTCGACGACCTGACCGATCAGCATGTCCCGGTCGGCCAGAGTGTTGGTCACCGCCGCCGCCTGCTCGAGGAAGGAGCCGATGGTGGCGCCTTGGCCTTGAAGTGCCGAAATCAACTGGCCGCTCAGTGCATTCACCTGGTCCGCGTCGAGGGCCCGGAACAACGGCCGGAAGCCGCCGATAACCGAATCCAGGTCGAGAGCGGGCTGCGTTCGCGTCACCGGGATCGTCCCGCCGGCCGGCAGTGCGCGAAGCCCCCCGGCCCCTTCCTCCAGCGCCAGGTACCGCCCACCGATGACGTTGTCGTAGCGGATCGCCGCGCGGGTCCCATCGGTGACGACGACTGATTCGTCGGCGGAGAACTCGACGCGGACCGTGGAGTCGGCCTTGAACGAGATGTCCTCGATGTTGCCCACCTCGACCCCGGCGATCCGCACGAGGTCGTCACTCTTGAGTCCGGACACGTTGTCGAACTCGGCGAAATAGGTTCTGCCGTCGCCGAATCGGAACTGAGCGAACACCGTCAACAGCGCGAACGTCGCCAACGCACACACCGACAGGAAAACCAGCAGGCGCCACGCCGCGCCCTTGAAGTCGTCCTTCACGGTGCTGTCTCCTGTGGTCGGTGTGGTCGTGTCACGGGGCGGGTGCTGTGGGTGGCGCGGGTGGCGCGGGTGGCGCGAGCGCGGCGGGTGGCGCGGGTGGGGCGGGGGCCACTCCTGGGAACAGCGGTACACCGCCCGGGCCGTAGAGAGGTGCTCCGTAGGGCGGCGCCCCCGGGTATGGGATGGGCCCCGGCGCAGGACCGGGCAGGCACTGCCTGATACTCGGTGGCTCCGGATTCGCACGAGTCACCGGGAAGTAGTTCGCCCAACAGGGATGGCCGATACCGGGATTCGGCCGGATGTCCACCCCCCTGCCCCATCCGGTGTTCGTGATGAGCTGGCGGACCGGGAAGTTCTTGGTGGCGTCGGGCAGCGATCCGCACCCGGGCCGGCCGCCGGGACCGCCCTTTGCGGCGATGACGGGCAGGTTTTCGGGATACTTGTAGGGGTCGTTGCCGAACAGAAGGCCGACGTCGAGTTCGATCGAGCGTCCGTTGCGCCCACCCCAGACATCGAAACCCCCGTTGTCGAGGAACCAGGTCGTCCCCTGCAGCCAGCAGGTGTACACCGGGCTGTACTTGTGCAGCAGGCCGGTCGTCGGTTCGAGCGTGCTGACCAGTCCGACTAGGCTGTCTTTGCTGGACCCAAGCAGCTCGGTTCCTGACCGCGTCAGACCAATTGTGTTGAGCAGCAGCGCATCCAATTCGTCGGCGTGGTCGACCACGGTGGCGCTGGTCGTGCTCGCACCGTCCAGGATCGTGATGATGTCGGAGGCGACGGTGGCGTAGGTGTCGTTGAAGTCCTTGAACGAGCGCCAGTCCTGCCGGATCGTCTCGTTGCGTTCGTTGAGCGCGGTGAGGACCACGTTCAGGTCGGTGGCAGCCTGTCCCATCCGCTCGCCTTTGCCCCGAACCCCGTCTGCCACAGCGGTCAGCACCGCGTTGAGCTTCGCCGGGTCGATCATCTGCAGGAGCTCGGACAGGTTCTCGAAGATGGTGTTGACCTCGGTGCTGACGTTGGTGGACCGCAACACCGCACCGGCGGCAAGCCGGTCCGGGCTCGGGTCGGCCGGATACACGAGGTCGACGAACTTCGCACCGAAGGCGGTGGTGGCCTGGATCTGTGCCTGCACATTGGCCGGAATGAACTGGATCTGGTCGGGGTAGATGGCCAGTTCCAGTCTGGCTGGGCCGTCGCCGCCGCTGATGTTCTTGACCCGTCCGACCTCGACGCCGCGCAGTTTGACCTTGGCGCCGGTCTCCATCACCAGCCCGGACCGGTCCGACGTCAAAGAGACCGGCACATAGGCGCGGAACCTACCGTTGTAGACCCCGGCCGTGACCACGAGGAAGACAGCGACCATCACCAGAAGGATCGCGGTCCACCAGGCGTTGTGGATACGGGGTCCACCCGGGCGCGGCTGCACGGTCAACCCGCGAGGTTGAAGTTGCCGGACTGGCCGTAGACGGCCAGCGAGATCATCACGATCTCCACCGACGCGACGACCATCGAGGTACGAACTGCCCGTCCCACCGCCTCGCCGACGCCGGCGGGGCCACCCGAGGCCGTGAAGCCGTAGTAGGTGTGCACGAGCATGATGACCACCGTCATGGCCACGCACTGAAAGAACGACCAGATGAGGTCGGTGGGGCTCAGGAACGTGCCGAAGTAGTGGTCGTAAACGCCCGACCCCTGTCCGTAGATCACCGTCGTACCGAAACGGGCGGCCAGGAAGGCCATCATCACCGCTACGCAGTAGAGCGGGATCACCACGATCACGCCGGCCAGAACGCGGGTGGCGGCAAGGTAGGTGACGCTGCGGATGCCGATCACCTCCAAGGCGTCGATCTCCTCGTTGATCCGCATCGCACCCAGCTGGGCAGTCGCCGCGGCGCCGATCGTGGCGGACAATGCCACCGAGGTGGTCCCCGGTACGATCAACCGCACGTTGAAGAACGCCGAGGCGAACCCGGTGAGGGCCTCGAATCCCACCGACGCCAACTGGTTGTATCCCTGCACCGCAACCAGGGCGCCCGTCGTCATGGTCAGGAAGCCCACGATCGCAACGGTGCCGCCGACCACGACCAGCGCTCCGCTGCCGAGACCCATCTGGGCGATCAACCGCAACAACTCGGTCCGATAGTGCACGACCGCGTCCGGAACCGCGGCCAGTGTCTCGGCGTAGAAGCGCATCTGGGCGCCGATGCGGTTCCACCCCGCGGCGAAGTCGTCGACAAGAATGTGCAGCCGTCCCAACGGCTTGCTCGGCGCGCTGGCGCTCATCCGGTCACCTCACGACACCGTGAACTGAATACCGACCGCGGTCACGATCACGTTGATCGCGAAGAGCACCATGAAGGTGAAGACCACTGTCTCGTTGACGGCGTTGCCCACCCCGGCGGGACCGCCTCCGACGTAGACGCCCTTGTAACAGGCGATCAGGCCGGCTGCCGCCCCGAAAAGGGTTGCCTTGATCAGTGATACGACGACATCGCCTGCGCCGGTGAGCAGCGTCAAGCCCGAGATGAACGCTCCCGCGGAAACGTGCTGGACGTAGACGCAGAACAAGAATGCGCCGGCCAGTCCGACGATGATCACCGACGCGGACAGGGCCAGGGCGACGGTGGTGGCCGCAAGCACCCGGGGCACCACCAACGCCTGCACAGGGTTGATGCCCATCACCCGCAGTGCGTCGAGTTCGTCACGGATCGTGCGCGCTCCCAGGTCGGCGCACATTGCCGTCGCACCGGCACCGGAGACGACGAGCACCGTCACAATCGGCCCGATCTGATTGACCGTGCCGATCGCCGCACCCGTTCCCGAGAAGTCCGACGCGCCAAACTCATTGAGCAGGATGTTGAACGTGAAGACCAGGAGCACCGAGTAGGGCATGGTCAGCATCAGCGCCGGGAGGACGGAAACGCGCGCAACGAACCAGGTCTGAATGACGTATTCGCGAAAGGCGAATGGCCGTTGGAACATCAATATGAAGGTGTCCAGCGACATTGCGAAGAAGCCGCCGAGTGCGCGGACGGGCTTGGTCGCGGGGTGCGATGCGATCAGCATGCCGCAACCCACACGACACCGAGGCGATCTCGCCGGGCGGAATCGTTCACGCTGGCCCTCCCGACAGTCGAAGTGGACGGTTGACGTTGGGTAGAGTACGCGGCGCATTGCGCTGATGTCTATAACCAATAACTGGCTTTCTGTGCATCTGAACCGTAAACACCGATTACATCCATGCTTTACGCTTATTCAAGTATCTAGCTGATACCACCACTCGGACATCCACTGGCGTCAGGAGGGCCGACGGTGCCGCACGCCGTCAACTCACCGGAGTGCAGGGCCAGACGCTTCGCGGCGAAGGTGCTCGTCATGCTCACTAGCCTCTGCCAGCCGTCACAGCAAAGCGACCCCCCGTTTGGGAGGACTACTGCCCCCTTAAGAGGGGAATTGCCGATCTGCGATGCCGGTACCGGCCGGGCGCAGGAATCGTGGCCGTCGCCGGGGCCGCTGCCCGCAACCCCGCCCTCTCCGCCCCCGCTATGCCGAACTGGCCGGTGGGACGGCGAGAAGGTGCCGGCCCATCTCCGCCACCGCGCCGGCCGTCGCACGAGTCGCCTGCAAATGCGGCACCCGCGCAACGAGATTGACGAGGCTCAGCACGGCCTGGACCTGAAGTCGCGCGGCAGAGCGCGCACGGTCCGGGTGGCACTGCCTCAACAGGTGAACCCACTCTTCGACGTAATCGCGTTGCGCGGTCAGCGCGGCGTCACGATGCGGCTCGGGCAGATTGCGCACCTCGGTCACCAGCAGATCCACCAGGGCCGGATGCGTGAGTGCGAATTCCACATACGAGGCGACCAGCCCCGACAACGCGTCCTGCGCTGAGTCCGAGGCGGCCAAGCCGTCCGATGCCTGCATGTACAGGTATGCCGCGCCCCGGTTCAGCGCGGTGACGAGCAGATCCATCTTGGTGTCGAAGTGGTTGTAGACACTCGGCCCCGCCATTCCCAGAGATGCTGCAACGTCTTCGATCCCCACGCTGGCGTAGCGGCGCTCGGCGAATAGCCGGATAGCCTCTTGCAGCAATGCTTCTCGGCGTGACCGCGGAAGCAGCCCGGTCCGCTCCCGCCGACGGCGTTCGATGGTGTAACCGACCGGCGCCTCAGCGGTGAGGATCCCGCCGATCAGCTGGGCCAGCAGCCGCGCCTGCTCTCTGTCGGACAGGTCCGACTGCGAGAAGGCCGGACTGAGGACGATGCCCACGACCGACCACGCCATCAGGTCTGCGGCATCCTTGTCGAGATCCGGCCGCAGGACCGCGAGGAGTGCGGCGATCCGGCCGATGAGATGCCGGACCGCGACCCGCAACCGCGCCTGGGCACCCGCTGCCAGATGCCGCGCCTCCCGCCCCAGCAGGATCCCCGTGTAGCGGTTCGATACGGCCACCTCCGCTGCCCGCAGCAGCGAAAGATCGAAGTCCTCGAGGTCGACCGAGTCCACCAGCGCCGTCGCCGAGCCCAGGCAACCGGCGACCACGAAGTCCAGCAACTCCTGCTTGCCCGCGAAGTGGCGGTACAGCGCGGAGGGACCTACGGCCACGGCCTCGGCGATGTCCCCCATGCCGACGTGTTCGTATCCGCGTGTGCAGAACAACTCGGTGGCGGCGGCGCCGATCAGTTCCCGGCGATTGGACGGCCTGGTGCCCCGTTCCGGGCGGGCAACGCTCGTCACGCCTTCAGCCCCTTCCTCCGCCGCGCCGTGCGACCGCGATACCCGACAGCCTATCGCCCGGTCACCCCGGATCCGTGTTGCCACCGCCAGCACCCAGCGTCTAGCCTAAGTGAATAGTCAATAGCATTGGAGGGCTCTATGACACGTCGTACGATAGTCGCAGGCGTCGGGATGATTCCCTTCACCACACCCAGCAGGACCGAGCCATATACCGTTATGGCACCCGCTTCCGTGCGCGAGGCCCTGCGCGACGCGGGCATCGATTACACGGCCGTGCAGCAGGCTTATGTCGGGTATGTGTACGGCGACTCGACTTCTGGCCAGGCCGCACTGTACGACGTCGGGCTCACCGCCATCCCGATCGTCAACGTCAACAACAACTGCTCGACGGGTTCCAGCGCGCTGTGGCTGGCGCGTCAGGCAATCGAGTCCGGCGCAGCCGACTGCGTGCTGGCACTGGGTTTCGAGCAGATGCAGCGTGGCGCGCTCGGGTCGAAGTGGCCGGACCGGCCCAGCCCGTTCGAGCGCTTCGACGAAGCCACCCGAGCCCTGCAGGGGTGGGACGACATCGCGCCGATGGCGGCCCAGTACTTCGGTGGTGCCGGTCGGCAGTACGCCGAAACCTACGGCACCCAGCCCGAGACGTTCGCCCGGATCTCGGTCAAGGCGCGAGCGCACGCGAAGAACAATCCCTATGCGGTCTTCCGCGATGAGGTGACCCTCGATGAGGTTCTCGGCTCCCCAGCGGTCTACGGCCCGCTCACCCGGCTCCAGTGCTGCCCGCCGACCTGTGGGGCTGCAGCGGCGGTGTTGGTCAGCGAGGAGTTCGCACGCAGGCACGGACTGCGTGTCGAGGTGGCGATCAAGGCTCAGGCCATGACCACCGATGGCCCGACGACCTTCTCCGGCGACATGATCAAGGTCGTCGGCTATGACATGGCCAAAGCGGCCGCAGACCGGGTGTATGAGGACTCGGGCGTGGCACCCGAGGATATTCGCGTCGTCGAACTGCACGACTGCTTCACCGCCAACGAGTTGATCACCTACGAAGGACTGGGGCTGACCCCGGCCGGCACCGCCGAGAAGTTCATCCTCGACGGCGACAACACCTACGGCGGACGGGTGGTCACCAACCCGTCGGGCGGGCTGCTGTCCAAGGGGCATCCGCTGGGCGCCACGGGACTCGCCCAGTGCGCCGAGTTGGTGTGGCAGCTGCGAGGTCATGCCCAGGCACGCCAGGTCGAGGGCGTCACCGTTGCGCTGCAACACAACATCGGACTCGGCGGCGCGGCCGTGGTCACTCTCTACGAGAAGGTGAGCTGAACATGCCGCTGGACCCGACGGTGGTCGGCACCGAACTGCCGACTGCAACGATGACCGTCGACCGGGGCCGACTGCGCTTCTTCGCCAAGGCGATCGGCGAGACCGACCCGAAATACACCGACGTGGCGGCAGCCCGCGCCGCCGGCCATCCGGATCTGCCGGTTCCCCCGACGTTCCTGTTCTCCATCGAGCTCGAGGCGCCCGACCCGTTCTCCTACCTGTCGGCGCTGGGTGTCGATCTGCGCCGCGTGTTGCACGGTGAGCAGAGCTTCGTCTACCACGCGATGGCCTATCCGGGTGACGAATTGCTCGCCACTCCTCGCATCTCCGACGTCTACACCAAGAAGGCCGGCGCGCTGGACTTCATCGCCAAGGACACCAGGATCACCCGCGCGGACGGGACGGTGATCGCGGACCTGCAGTCGCTGATCGTCATTCAGAACCCAGGTGGCACAGCATGATCGGCATCGACTCCGTCGCAGTGGGCGACGAGCTGCCCCCGCTGCAGGCGCCCGACGTCTCGCGGCTGACCTTGGCGCTGTTCGCCGGTGCGTCCGGCGATCACAATCCGATGCACGTCGACCTCGACGAAGCCAGATCAGCAGGTCTGCCCGACGTGTTCGCGCACGGGATGCTGTCCATGGCCTACCTCGGGCGGCTGATCACCGACTGGGTGCCGCAGGAGAGGCTCCGGACGTTCCGGGTGCGATTCGCCGCCATCACACCGGTGCACGCCCGGCCCACCTGCACCGGCCGGGTCACCGATATCGGCGTCGTCGACGGCGAGCGGCGCGCCACCGTCGAGATCGTCGTCACCCTGGCCGACGGCACGATCACACTGTCCGGCGATGCCGTCGTCGGCCTGTAGCGAAAGGTACTGTGGAATATGAAAACTCTGATTGGCAAGTGCGCCGTCGTCTCCGGCTCGGGACGCGGCATCGGCCGAGAGATCGCCCTCAAACTCGCCGCCGAGGGCGCGTCGGTGGTGGTCAACGACCTCGACGCCGAACCCGCCCGTGAGACCGTCGCGGCCATCGAAGCCGCCGGCGGCAAAGCGGTTGCCTGCGTCGGCAGCGTCACCGATTCCGACTTCGGTGAGCGGTTCGTCCAGACCGCGATGGACTCGTTCGGCGGCCTCGACATCATCGTCAACAACGCCGGCTACACCTGGGATTCGGTGATCCAGAAGATGACCGACGAGCAGTGGGACGCGATCCTCGACGTCCACCTCAAGGCGCCCTTTCACATCTTGCGCGCCGCGCAGCCGGTGATCAGCGGACTTGTCAAGCGCGCCCAGGAATCCGGCGATCCGGTCGGGTGCCGCAAGGTGGTCAACATCTCCTCGCTCGCCGGGGTGGGCGGCAACGCCGGGCAGGCGAACTATGCCGCGGCCAAGGCCGGTGTCATCGGGCTCACCAAGGCGCTGGCCAAGGAGTGGGGTCGCTACAACGTCACCGTCAACAGCGTGGCCTTCGGGTTGATCAAGACCAGACTGACCGAGACGCCGGCCGACCGTCAGGGGACCATCGACGTGGCAGGCCGGGAGATCAAGGTCGGGGTCAACCCAGGACTGCTCTCAGCCATGGAGCAGATGATCCCCCTCGGCCGTTCCGGCACGCCCGCCGAGGCGGCCGGCGCGGTGTATCTGCTGTGCACCCCGGAGTCGGACTACATCAGCGCCCAAACAGTGGTCTGCGGTGGCGGATTCAACTTCTAAGGACTGACGGGCGGCCGATGACCGGGCCCGGCCTTGCCGGCGACCTGGGCGACCCATCCCGCGGCGACGTCCATGAAGTCGGGGTGATTGAACAGCTCGGCCTGGGCGCGCGCCTCGATCACCCCGACGGCGGTGTCGAAATCGGCGGCTGCGGCGCTGCGCATGGTCCGTTTCACCGATCGGACCGTCCGGCCCGGCGCCCTCGCGACCTCGGTCGCCAGCCGCACGGTGTGGGCCAACACATCGTCGACCACCGCCGAGACCGCGCCGATCGCCGAAGCCTCGTCCGCATCGATGATCCTGGCAGTCGTCAACAGCTCCAGCGCGCGGTCACGGCCGATAGCCTGTGGCAAGGTCTTGGAGAGGCCGTAATCGGGCCCGAGGCCCATCCGGGCGAATGTGGCACCGAACCGCGCCGACGCCGCGGCGACGCGGATGTCGCAGGCCATCGCCAGACCCCAACCCGCCCCGGCCGCGGGACCGTTCACCGCCGCGATGGTCAGCTGCGGAAGGTGGTACAGCGTCTGGACCGGTCGGCTGACATGCTTCATCAACTCGAACGTCGAATCCGACTCGGCCAGCACAGACAAGATGCCGAAATCGGCCCCCGAGCAGAACCCGCGACCGGCGCCGGTCAGGACCACCACATGGACGTCATCCTGACCGGCGAGGGCCTGCAGGCTGACCTGCAGTTCGTCCATCAACCCGCGGTCGAGGGCGTTGAGCGTCTCCGGGCGATTGAGCATGACGACCGCCACGTGGTCGACGGGTCGGGTGGTGACAACCAGTGCATCGGACACGCCGTCACAGTAATGGACGCTGAGCCATTGAACTACTTGCTTTTCACTTATAACCGCTTAAGCTGTTGTAAGCAGGCTTTTTGTAACGGTCATATTATTGATCATTAATTCACTTACTATGGATGGGCAGTCAGCCGTCCCCCACTCTGCGGCACTGATACGAGGTACCGGAGGAGGACTCCATGGCCAGTGCGCCCCGGCAGGCCGGACGGATGGACACCGCGCTCGCAACCCTGAGGGACGCGATCGCCGAACTCGAGGAGATCGACGACACCGCCCACCTGCTGGCGCGGGCCGCGGTCGCGACAACGACCCTGGGCTTCGACCGCGCGATGATCTCGTCGGTGTCCGGCGGGACATGGGTGCCGGTCGCGGGCCACATCGAGCGGGACCCGGCGTGGGCATCTCAGATCGTCGCGGCCGGGCAGGCCCGTCCCGAGGTCATCGATACCTCGCTGCCCGAGGCCGAGGTGATCCGTAGACGGAAGGCGATCTTGGTCGACGACGTCAGCAAGCTGCCCCGCTGTTACGCCGCGATCATCGAAATCTCAAAGGGAAGGCGCTATGTCGCCGCACCCATCCTCGCCAATCGGACCGTGATCGGATTCATCCATGCCGACGCGTTCTACCGGTCCCGCACGTTCACCGACACCGACATGCAGCTGATGGGTCTGTTCGGTGAGTTCCTGGGCGCCGCCATGTCCCGGGTGAGGATGCTGGACGACCTGCGCGTGCTGCGCGGCGAGCTCGACGGAATCTCCACACGAATCGCCGACCTGGAGCGCAGCTGGTGCGGTCAGCCGCATCCGTCCGGCCGACCCGGCTGGAACGTCACCACGGAACGGGCCCAGCCACCCGGTGCACGGGCTCCCTCGGGGCGGGCCCACTCGCTCACCCGCAGAGAGCTCGAGGTGCTGGAGTTCGTCGCAGAAGGTGCCACCAACGCACGGATCGCACGTGCCTTGACCATCTCGGAGGGAACGGTCAAAGGGCACATGAAGCACATCCTCCGCAAGCTGGGTGCGGCGAATCGCGCCGAAGCGGTCTCGCACTGGCTTCGCCTGAACTCACCGTCCGGCCGTCCGTAGGGGATGCAAACAGACCCTGTTGGAGAGATGTCAGCAGACCGCACGTCTTCGACACTGAATACACACCGAGCGTGCACTGGAGGCGCAATGCAGATCGACGAGTATCTGGCCGCAACATCCGACAACAAGCCCGACCACTGCGATATCGACATATCGCGCAAGGCGTTCTGGGCCCGCCCTGCCGACGAGAAGATGGAGATCTTCGCAGCGCTGCGCGCCGAGCATCCGGTGTCGTGGCAGCGTCCGATCGAAGGCGCCGTGGTACCTGACCCTGACGACCCCGGGTTCTGGGCGGTCGTCCGCCATGCGGACATCAGACAGGTCAGCCACGACAATCGGACCTTCATCTCGGGGCAGGGCGTCATGTTCGACCGCCTCCCCCCGCTGTTCCTTGAGATGGCGCTGTCGTTTCTGGCGATGGACCCGCCCCGCCACGACAAGCTGCGCCGGCTGGTCAACAAGGCGTTCACGCCCCGGCAGATCACCCGCATCGAGGACAAGATCGACCTCGTCGCCAAGGAGGTCGTCGACGGGTTCATCGCCGATCCCACCGGCGAGATCGAGTTCATGGATCGCTGTGCGAGTCGGCTCCCCCTGCGGATGTTCTGTGAGATGTTCGGCGTGCCCGATCATCTCGAGGAGCGGACCGTCGAGCACGTCATCGGCTCGGTGTCCTGGTCGGACGAGGAGATCCTGGCTGGGCGCAGCGCCGCCGACATGCAACTCGAATCGATCGGCGGGCTGCACCAGGTGGCGCAGGAGATCATCGAAATGCGCCGGCAACAGCCGGGGGACGACATCATTTCCTCACTGGTGCACGCTGAGATCGACGGACAGATGCTCACCGACTTCGAGATCTCGTCGTTCTTCTGCCTGTTGTCCGGCGCGGCCACCGACACCACCAAGACGACGCTGGGTCACGCTGTGCGTGCGCTGTCGCTGTTCCCCGAGCAGCACGCGTGGCTGCTCGAGGACTTTGACAATCGCATCGGCACCGCGGTAGAGGAGTTCATCCGTTGGGCCACACCACTGTTGACGTTCACCCGCACAGCCGCCGTGGAAACCGAGCTGGGCGGCCGGCGAATCATGCCGGGTGACAGGGTGGTGATGATCTACCAGGCAGGCAATTTCGACGAAGACGTATTCGACCGCCCGCGCGAGCTCGATCTGTCGCGGTCCCCCAATCCGCATGTGAGTTTCGGTGGGGGCGGCGTGCACTATTGCCTCGGAGCCAATCTGGCCCGGTCGATGCTGCGCGCCGAACTGCGCGAGTTGCTGCTTCGGATAACCGAATTCGAGACTGACGCGCCGGACATGCTGGCCACCAATTTCATTCACGGCCTGAAGCGACTGCCCTTCCGGTTCACGCCGCAATGAGCGACGGGATGTATCTGACCCAGGGGCTGCATCGATCCCTGCGCGCCACCCCGGATGCCACGATGACGATCTGCGGCGAGCGGGTGCGCACGTTTGCCGACGTCGGTGACCGGGTCAGTCGGCTGGCCGGGGGCTTTCGGTCATTGGGCGCGAGCCCGGGTGACCGGATCGCCATCCTGTCGTTGAACTCCGACCGCTATCAGGAGTCACTGCTGGCCACGGTGTGGTCCGGATGCGTGACGAACCCCGTCAACATCCGGTGGAGTGCAGCCGAGATAGCCTACGCCCTACGCGACTCGGACTCACGAATCCTGCTCATCGACGATGCGTTCCTGCCGATGCTCCCTGAACTGCGCCGCGAGTTCCCCGGTTTGGGCGACGTCATTCACTGCGGCGACGGTGTGGCACCCCCGGAATGCCTTGCCTTCGAAGACCTGTTGGGTGTCAGTGATCCGGTAACCGACGCGCACCGCAGCGGCTCCGATCTGGCCGGGGTCTTCTACACCGGCGGCACCAGCGGCCACCCGAAGGGTGTGATGCTGACCCACGACAACCTGATGACGTCAGCCATGGGCGCGCTTGCATCGGGGTTCTTTCTGACCTCGGGCGGGCCGCTGCTGCATGCCGCACCGATGTTCCATCTCGCCGATCTCGCCATTTGGCTGGAGCAGGTGATCCGCGGTGGGACACACGTGTTCATCCCGTCGTTCAAACCCGAGGGTGTGCTCGACGCGCTGCAGCGGCATCGAGTGAGCGATCTGTTGCTGGTTCCGACGATGGTTCAGATGCTTGTCGACCATCCGGCGTTGCCCGTTTACGACACCAGCGCTCTTCAGATGGTCATGTACGGCGGGTCACCGATCGCAGCGGCTCTGCTCGAGCGGGCTTCGAAGCGGTTGCCGACTGCGTCCTTTGTTCAGGCCTACGGGATGACCGAGGTGTCGCCGATCGCCACGCTGCTCTCACCGCGGGACCACGACGATCCGGTTTTGCGCCGGTCGGGCGGCGTCGCGGCGCCGCACTCCGAGGTGCGGATCGTCGACGAGGACGACGTCGAAGTTCCCCGCGGCGACGTCGGGGAGATCACGGTCCGCGGCGGGCATGTGATGGCGGGGTATTGGGGCCGGCCGGAGGACACCGCGACCGCGCTGCGCGGGGGGTGGATGCACACCGGGGACGCCGGCTACATGGATGAGCGTGGCTATGTGTTCGTCGTGGATCGCATCAAGGACATGATCGTTTCCGGCGGGGAGAACGTGTACTCGGTCGAGGTGGAGAACGCGTTGGCGCGCCATCCCGCGGTGGCCGCGTGCGCGGTGATCGGGGTGCCCGACGAGCGATGGGGTGAGCGGGTGCACGCCGTCGTGGTGCCGTCGGCGGAGGGAGGCGCCGACGCCCGGAATCTGGATCCCGAGGAACTGCGGGAATTCTGCAGATCGCTCATCGGCGGCTACAAGGTTCCACGGACCGTCGAGGTCGTCGCGGCGCTGCCCCTGTCGGCCGCCGGTAAGGTGCTCAAACGCGAGCTCCGGGCCAGGTACTGGGAAGGCTCGGACCGCTCCGTCGGCTGAACCGGCAGGCCGGATGCCCCCCAATTATGTCACTTGACAATACGCCCGCTACATTAGCGGCTCGGAATTAAAGAGCCGGTCAGCGTGGATGCAACACACGCCGATGTATTTGGGTAGTATCGCCATTGCATCAGTCGGGGAGGAAGGGGGTCAGCACGCGTGGCGGAGCCCGTCGTTCCCATGGTCCGGCGCAGACCGAAGGACCGCAAGCAGCAGATCCTCGACCAGGCCGTCCGGCTGTTCATCGACCGGGGCTTTCACTCGGTGAAACTCGAGGACATCGCCGAGGCATCCGGAGTCACCGCGCGGGCACTGTATCGCCACTACGACAATAAGCAGGCCTTGTTGGCCGCGGCCATCCGCGCCGGCCAGGAGCAGTACCAGAGCGCCCGACCGCCCGCCGGCGGTGAGGCGGAATCTCCTCACAAAGCCCTGAGCGCCGAGCTACCGGATCTCGTCACCGCGGCCGTCGCATCCCGATCGCTGACGGTGCTCTGGCAACGCGAAGCCCGCTACCTCGACGCTGCAGAGCGGGCCGAGGTGCGACGGCGCATCCACGCGATCGTCACCGGCATCGAGCAGAGTCTCCGCGTCGAGGTGCCGGACCTGAGCCCGAGACACGCGGAGCTACGCGCGTGGGCGGTGTCGAGCGTGATCACCAGCCTGGGCCGGCACAGTCTCACCCTGGCGAAGGACGAGCTCCACCGACTCCTGTTCGGAGCGTGTATGGCGGTCGCACGGACTCCCCCCGTAGGCCCCCTGGAGCCTGACGTTGCGCCGCCGAACGACGAGCGCGCTCTGTTCTCCCGACACGAAACCCTGCTGGCGGCCGGGGCGCGACTGTTCCGCGCACAGGGTTACCCGGCCGTGAGTACCAGTGAGATCGGGAAAGGGGTGGGAATCGCCGGTCCGGGCCTGTACCGCTCGTTCTCCTCCAAACAGGCGATCCTCGACGCCCTCATCACCCGCCTCGACGAGTGGTGGAGCCTCGCCTGCATTCGGGTTCTACGCACGGATACCGAAGCGGCGGAATGCCTTCGCGCACTGGTCGCTGGACGCGTCCAGATCAGCCTGGACGATCCCGATCTGGTCGCCATGTCGGTCACCGAGCTCTCCTTCGCGTCCGAGGAGGTCCGGGACCGGTACATGAGAAATCAAGCCGACCGTGAGGCGGTGTGGATCGAACTCATCGGCAAGCTCGTCCCCCAGACCGCCCCTGCCGAGGCCCGACTGCTGGTGGGCGCTGCGAACAGTTTCATCGATGACGCCGTCCGGACCTGGCACCTCACCCGCTACGCCGGGATAGCCGATGAGATCACCGCCATCACACTGTCGATTCTCACCAGCAGACAGTGAATCCCCTCGGACCAGGTGGCCGGCTTACGCACGAACCGGTCGGACCTGGTGTGCTGCTGGTGAACTCGGCAACAGCGCCTTGACCGCGACGGCCGGCCGCATCAGGGTCTTCGGCGCCCGCTGCAGGTGCATCACATCGATGAACTCGCGCGCGATCTCAGCGTCCCGCCAGGTCATCTCCGTCACCTTTCCGAGGTACCAGCTCGCCAGCCTGGACACCAACCGGCCACCCCCGCCGGCGGAGACCGCGCCGTAGTCCTCCACCGTCGAGGTGAACCAGCACTCGTCGAGGAATCGGCCGTAGGCGCGGTGGAAGCGCTTGGCGAAGCCGTCTATCCGCCCGGCGCCTGAGGCTGCCCGCTGCTCGGTCAGGCACCGGTCCAGGATGCTCGCGCCGATGGCCCCGTGCGACATCCCCTGCGCGTACAACGGATTCAAGGAGGTGTTGGCATCTCCGATGACCACCAAACCGTCTGGCGCGGAAGCCAACCGGTCGTAGTGGCGGCGCAGATTCGCCGGGAAGCGCCAGCGATGCACGTCGTCGACACAGGTCGCCTCGCTCAGCGCCTCGTAGAGGTCGGGAACCGGCAGACCCTTTGTCCATTCCAGGAAACCGGCGATGTCTCCCCCGGCGAAATCGCCCTGCCAGCCGAGCAGGGTCACGATCCAGCGACCGCCCTCGGTGGGCAACAGCGCCGCGGTCCGGGTGGCCGGCGGCCTCGAATGGATCAGCATCGCCTTCCAGTCGCGACCGTCGGCCGGCGGAGTGAACAGCGTCGTCGAATAGCCGATATCGACATGGAGCTCACTGACTTCGGGCTCCCCGAAGCCCAGGGCACAGAGGCGCTTCGGGGTTTCGGAGTTTCTTCCGCTGGCGTCGATCACCAGATCGGCCGCCAGGAACGTGTCGTCATCGAGCTCGACACCGATTATCCGGTTGCCCTCGGCCCGGTACCCCGTGGCTTTGACATTCTGTAGCACCGACACATTCGGCACCTGCGACAGTCGTTGCCGGAGGTTCAGTTCGAGGAAGCCTCTGGTCTGGCACAGCATCGTCAGCCCACTCTCGAACCGCTTCTTCCAGCCTCCCGAGTGATACCAGCAGATGTCGTTGGCCATGTCCACCTCCACCGAACCCTTGGCCAACAGATCGGCCGTCAGCCCGGGGAAGTAATGGTTGAACACATTTTGCCCACCGCGCAGCAGGATATGGCCGTGGTGCGACTGCGGTGCACCCTTGCGCCACACCGGATCGCCGGGCAAGCTGTCCCGTTCGATGGTCGTCACCGTGTCGAAATGCCTTGCCGCTACTGCTGATGCGACCAGGCCAGTGGTGCTCGCACCGATCACGATCGCGTGCCGTCCCGCGAATCCGCCGAACCGGACGTCGTCCTTGCCAGTGATCACCACAAACCTCCGAGCCTCGATGCACACGTCGCCTGAAGTCTGCGCGACGCGGCCATGCGCGGTCTTGGACGGCCTTGCGAGGTTCTCGGTTCCGGCTTGCGCTAGTCGGAAGATCTCCGTAACTCGGCCGGGGTGATGTCGAACGCGCGCCGAAAGGCCCTCGTCAGATGGCTCTGGTCACAGAAACCGGTCACGCCCACGACCTCTTTGAGCGGCATGTCGCTGTGCAGGACGAGGTGACGCGCACGCTCGATGCGTCGCCGTTGAACGTATGCATGTGGCGGAGCGCCGAACCGCTTCTTGAACAGGCGCGCGAAATGGTACTGGCTCAGCCCGGCCACGCGGGCGAGCGAGCTGAGGCAAAGGTCGGAGTCAAGATTGTGCTCGATGTAGTCGGTAACCTGCTGTGCCTGAGCGGCATTCAGGGCACCTGGGTGACGGTGCGCCCGAAGACGGGACTCGGCATGGTGGCGCAGCAAATGCACACAGAGTTGAGTGACCAGCGCGTCACGGTAGAGCGCCGCTCCGAATTCATCACGCCGCAGTTCCGTTGCCAACAGGAACAATCCGTGATGAATCACGGAATCCTGCACCTGGAAGGATTCGCGGATCGTCACGCTGTCGACGTGGTGGTCGAAGACCTCGGAGGCGAAATCGGCGAACCGCCGCTCATTCAGATACAACACCGTGGCCTGGAAACCTCTACTCCATTGCCATGTCGACTCGTAGCCGGGCCGCAGGATGGAGAAATCGCCGGGGCTCATCTGGGCGCGGCTGCGAATCGCACCGCAGCGCAGCGCGATCTGTGCACGGGACTGCCATCCGATGACGGCGATGTCGCGAAGCGGTGGGACCTGCGTCTGGTGCGAATGGAACTGGTAGACGCGCAGGTCAGCGCCAGGCAACTGGCCGTCGCGGGTGGCCAGCACCAACCTGGCGGGAACCCGGCGATCAACTCCCGTGGCATCCACGTCGTTCACACCTTGGGCGGCCATCGCACCTCCGACACAGCTTCACATCCCCCGGACAGTGTAGTTGCGCAGGACACGGTCGGGCCGCGAATTGGACCCTCTTGCCTTCGCTTTGTACGCCGTTGCGCCCGACCACATCGCAACGCGCAACGCCACTAATGTCAGTGCCGCTCAACGGTGAATCGGCTGTCAGGAGAAGCTCGGTGGATGATCGCTATATCGACACCACGGTGCTGGTGACCGGTGCGGCCTCCGGTATCGGCCGTGCGATCGCGTTCGCAGCGGCGCGCGAGGGCGCCAGACTCATCCTCGGCGACGTCACCGTCGACAGATTGGCCGACGCCGCCGAGGAACTGAGGGCGCGCGGCGCTCAAGTCGTGCATGCCCGATGCGACATCACGAGCACCGCGGACCTCGAGAGCCTCGTTCAGCGGGGATCACACGAGCTCGGGCCGGTCGATGTCGCGTTCGCCAACGCCGGCGTCCTCGGCTCACCGGGGGATGTCTGGTCCTACTCCGAGGACGAGTTCACCCGGATTCTCGACATCAATGTCACCGGCACCTGGAGGACCGTCCGCGCGGTATTGCCCACCATGATCGAGAGACGCCGGGGAATCATCGTCGCCACCGCGTCTGCGGCCGGGC
The DNA here is from genome assembly GCF_000612725.1 of Mycolicibacterium austroafricanum. GTDB lineage: Bacteria > Actinomycetota > Actinomycetes > Mycobacteriales > Mycobacteriaceae > Mycobacterium > Mycobacterium austroafricanum. Next base: position 451,894 of record NZ_HG964453.1, on the reverse strand, counting down.
TGATCGGGCCGGCCGGTCTTCCTGCCTACGTCGCGAGCAAGCACGCCGTCGTCGGGCTGGTGAAGTCGACGGCCATGAATGTCGCGGCGCACGGTATCCGGGTGAACGCGCTGTGCCCCCACATGGTCGACACGCCGATGCTCGACAAGGTGAGTCACGAGATCCCCGGCCTTCGAGAGTCGTTGGACCAGCAGACACCGCTCGGACGGGTGGCCACCTCTGAGGAGGTCGCGCGCTCCGCGCTCTGGCTCGGATCGGATGAGTCCAGTTTCGTGACCGGGCACGCGCTGCTCGTAGACGGCGGTCTGGTGGCGCAGTAGCCGTGTCCGAATCGCCGGAAACACAAGCCCGCCTGGCACTTCTGGCAGCGGCCGAATGGGCTGACGATGACCTATCCAGCAATCACCACGGAGAAATGAGCACGAATTGATCCACAGGAACATCGACTGCAACGGCACCCGCATCCACGCCGTCGAGCAGGGGTCCGGTCCACTGGTCATCCTCCTGCACGGCTTCCCGGAATCGTGGTACTCCTGGCGGCATCAGATTCCTGCACTGGCGAATGCCGGCTACCGGGTGGTCGCCATCGATCAGCGCGGCTTCGGACGGTCGTCGAAATTCCGGGTCAACGATGCCTACCGCATCGACCGGGTCGTCGCCGACGTAGAGGCGCTGATCGACGCCTTCGGGGAGGAGCAGGCCGTGGTGATCGGCCACGACTGGGGCGCCCCGGTCGCGTGGACCTTCGCCTGGCTGCACCCTCAGCGATGCAGAGGCGTTGTCGGCGTGAGTGTTCCGTTCGCGGGACGGGGCCTGATCGGACTGCCCGGATGTCCCTTCGGGGAGACCCGCCCACGCGATTACCACATCGAACTCGCGGGACCCGGCCGCACCTTCTATCAGGATTACTTCTCCGCGCAGGACGGAATCCTCTACGAGATCGAAGAAGACCTCCGCAAGTGGTTCCTCGGACTCACCTACACGGTGTCCGGCGATGCCGTGGCGGCGGCCATCGCCGACGGACACGTGCCTCCCGCGGATCCGGTAGAGGCGCTGCGCTACGGCCCGCTGTGCATGGTCGAGGGCGCGCGACTCGACGACGCGTTCGTATGGCCGGAGTCGATGCCGCAGTGGTTCACCGAAGACGACCTGAACTTCTACGTCAACGAATTCGAGTGTTCCGGGTTCGCCGGGGGCCTGGCGTTCTACCACAATGTCGACGCCGGCTGGGAGGTACTCGACGGCGTCGAGAACCAGCCGTTGACGCCGCCGGCCATGTTCATCGGCGGCGAGTACGACATCGCCACCACCTGGGGCGCCGAGGCGATCGCCCGCGCCGACGAGAAGATGCCCGACTACCGCGGAAGTCACCTCATCGCGGGCGCCGGGCACTGGATCCAGCAGGAGAGGCCTGCCGAGACGAACCAGTTGCTGCTGGAGTTCCTCGGGCAACTGCAGTAGCCCAGGCCACGGCGCCGGGTGCCGTCACCACAGCGCGGCGAGGGTCCCGCCGTCGGCGAGCTGAGCCGTCCCGTTGACCATCGAGGCCGCGTCGGACAGCAGGAACGCGACAACACCTGCCATCTCCGCCGGGCCGGCCATCCTCCCCTGCAGGCGTCCGATCATCGTCGCGGCACCTCCGTCACCGAGGGCCTCGTCGAACATCGTCATCGCGGTCTGCTGCATCGGGGTGTCGACGAACGCCGGAAGCAGCGCATTGGACCGTATGTTGGCAGCACGCATTTCGGCGGCGGTGATCCGGCTGAGATGGATGATCCCGGCCTTGGACATGCCGTATGCGGCGGTCCCGGCAGCAGCGACAAGGCCACCGAGCGAAGACATGTTGACGATGGCGCCGCCACCGCGCTCGGCCATCCTCGGCGCCGCGTGCTTGGTGCACAGCCACGCGCCCCGCAGGTTGATCCCGATGATCCGGTCGAAGTCGTCGACCGTCGTCTCGGTGAGCGGCGCGAAATGCACCACACCGGCATTGGCCACGAGTTTGTCGACCCCACCGAAGGCCGCGACGCAGGCCTCGACCATACCCACCACTTGCGGCTCGTCGCTCACGTCGACGGCGTAACCGACAGCGCCATTACCGATGGCCGCTGCTGCGGCATCGGCTGCGGCGCCGTCGATGTCCGCACACACCACCCGGCAACGCTCGGCGGCCAGACGCTCGGCGATCGCCAGCCCGATTCCGGCGCCCGCCCCCGTCACGATCACGGCCTTGTCGGCCAGGTCTGGATACGTCATCGCCTCATCCTCGTATCACGTTGCACCCTGGAGCTTCTCACGCTGCGGTGCGGTTCTGGCGGAGGGCGCCGAACATCACGAGCCCGTATCCCGGCGCATCGTCGGCGAGCCTGAGGGAGTACACGCCGAGATCCCGGAGGATCCATGCGACGGTGTCCGAAAGCAGATCCGGGCTGGGCGAGTGATCGGGCCGGGGTAGGCCGCAGGCGCGCAGCGACCCGGGGGGACGTAGGTAGACGATCACCCCGCCGCCCTGGGCGCTCATCGTGGCGACGGCGCTGTCGAGCTCGGCTCCGCAGTGGCAGACCGTCGAGCCGAACACGTCGCCGGTGAGACATTCGACGTGCACGTGCAACGGAACCGGCTCCCCGGAACCGACCGAGCCGATGACGAGGACGAGATGCTCGGCGCCCCCGTGAACATCTCGGAACCCGATGACCCGGTGCGTGCCGCCGCCGGTCGGCAGGACGGTTTCGGCGAGCCGGACGACCTGGCGCTCGGTGCGACGGCGGTAGGCCACCAGCTCGCCGATCGAGACGGTCGCCAAGCCGTGCTCGAGTGCGAACTCCACCGGTTCGGTACCGCACGCGATCGTGGCAGGGTGATTCCTCGACACGATCTCGCACAGCCCGGCCGCCTGGCGTCGCCCCGAAAGACGTGCCAGGTCCACCGCTGCCTCGACCGCTCCGGGGCTGCCCAACACCCCATCGGCGTTGGCCTGCACCGGGATCACGTGGCCGGGGCGACGGAAGTCACCCGGTTGGGCATGCTCGGATGCCAGCGCCGCGATCGTCCGGGCGCGGTCGGTCGCCGAGATCCCGGTGCCGTTGCCGCCGGCATCCACCGCGACCCGCTGGGCCGCAGCGTGCGAGCCATCGGGATCGGCTGAGCACATCGGCGGCAGGTCGAGCCGCGCACATTCGGAAAGTGGGAGCGCGACGCGGACCAGCCCCGAGGTGTGTCGCACGGTGAACGCGAGGATGTTCGGGGTTGCGGCGTCGGCGGCGAAGACCAGATAGCCGGCGCCGTCGCGCTCGGTATCGGCGGTCACCACGACCGGCCTGCCTTCCGCGACTGCATGGATCGCCCGCCGCACCCGCAGGTCAGTGGTCCTCATTCCGCTCCTCCATGACCATCGCCAGACGACGGAACCGGCTGCCGTGGAACACCAGCGGCGGCGTGCTCGGCGCGGCACCCAGTGCGCAGATCTCCAGCAGCACGATGGTGTGATCGCCTGCCCCCACCTCGGCGTACACCCGGCAGTCCCACCACGCGCTCGCGCCGTCGACGAACACTCCCCCGCTGGGCAACTCGGCCCATGACACCCCGGCGAACCGGTCACCGACCTTGCGCGACAAGCTGATCGCAGCCTCGGTGTGGTCCTCGGCCAGCACGCTCAGACCGAGGCGAGGCTGGTTGCGCAACCGCGGCCACGTCGTCGAGGTGTTCTGCACGCAGATCGATGCGAGCGGAGGGTCGATCGAGACCGGGGTGAACGAACTCGCCGCCATCCCCACCGGCTCACCGTCGATGATCGCGCAGACGGCGGTAACCCCGGACGGGAAACAGCCGAACGCCCGCCGCAGTTCCGTCCCGTCGGCGGGGCAGTCTCTGAGTTCCATCGACACAACCGCCCTCCTATCCCAGCCCACGCAGGAAGTCGAGAAGCAGCCGGTTGGTCTCCTCGGGGGCCTCCTGCTGAATCCAGTGCCCCACGTCGGGCACCATGTGCGTCCCGCAGTAGTTCGGCATCACCTCGGGTGCGCGTTCGAGGGCCTCGGCTCCCCATGTGGTACCGACGTCGTACTGTCCGCCGATGAACACCGCCGGCGGGGTCAGCGGGGTGCCTGCCTGCTCGGCGAGGTCGTGCCAGTCGTTGTCGATGTTGTGGTAGAAGCTCAGCGGACCGCCGAACCCGGAACGCTCGAATTCGCCTGTGTAGAAATCGAGATCGTCCTCGGTGAACCAGTCCGGCATCGTCTCGGGATAGCTGAAGGCGTCCTTGAGCCTGGCGCCCTCGGCCATGCACAGCGGGCCGGCCCGGATCACGTCGATCGGGTCCATCGATTCCAGGTCGACCCCGACGTCGACGGCGGCCTTGGTCGCCGCGATCATCCCGTCACCCGACACCGTGTAGGTCAGGCCCCACAACCATCCGCGCAGATCCTCCTCGATCTCGGCGATGATGCCGTCCTGCGCCGAGAAGTAGTCCTGGTACCAGACGCGCCCCGGACCGGCCAGCTCCAGGTGGTAGTCGTCAGGGCGGTGCTCCCCGAACGGACTGCCCGGCAGCCCGATCACGCCACGGCCGGCGAAGGGCACACTGATGCCGGCGACTCCCGCGCAGCGTTGCGGGTGCAGCCAGGCGAAGGTCCAGGCCACCGGAGCGCCCCAGTCGTGGCCGACCACGACCGCCCGCTCGACGCCGTAGGCATCGATGACGCCGACGATGTCGCCCACCAATTCCTTGATGCGATAGGCCTTCTGCACGCGGTACTTCGAGGAACGCCCGTAACCGCGCTGGTCGATCGCGACCACGCGGTAGCCCGCCGCGGCGAGTGCCGGAATCTGGTGACGCCAGGAGTACCAGGACTCCGGGAACCCGTGGATCAGCACCACGAGCGGCCCCTCCCCCTCCTCGACGGCGTGGATCCGGGTGCCACGGCAGTTCAGCATCCGATGGATCTGCGACATCTGCGCCTCTTCTCTAGTGGGTGCGGGTTCCGACGAGACCGACGGACAGTTCCTCGGTTCGCACCAGGTGGTCGACGGGTGGAACGGTGCGGTTCTCGTAGTTGCGGGCGATCAGCGTCTTCTGGCCCGACAGCCTGGTTCTGGCCCATTTGCCCAGTACCTTCCCGGCGACCTTGGGGGTCATCAACGCAGCCGGTGGCCTGACCAGGTGAACGACGGCGAGGAACTCGCCGTAGGTGTCGGGGTCGTCGTGAACCAGCTCCATGACGCGGTCCATGTACCAGGTGAGCGCCCGGAAGTAGAAGGGCCGCTTCTTGTCCACGTCCTTGAGCCAGTCGAAGCGCAGGTTCTGCTCTCGGATCACGAACCACGCCGTGTCGGCCATCTTGGCGATCCGACGGAAATAGCGGCGCGGTAGTTCCGGGTGGCCGGGGCCGTACTTGGCGAGCAGGAGCGCCATCTCGCGGACTTCCTTGAGTGCCAGGGTCATTCCCAGCCCCGACACCGGGTCGGCGCTGGTGTAGGCGTCGCCGACGACCAGCAGTGCGCGCGGCAGGTTCCGCTTCTTCTCGTAGTGCAGACGCAACATGTTCGGGTAGCGGAAGTTGTAGATCGGCGAGGCCGGCTCCAGCCCGTCGATGTTCTCCCCGACCACGGGCGAGGGCATCAGGTCGGCGAACTCGCGGAACTCGCGTGCGGTCCGCGGGGGCGAATAGCAGTTGTAGGCAACCAGGGTGGTGGACAGGATGGTGCGTGAGCTGTCCGTATAGTACTGCGCGGCGTAGGTGTCCTCGTACGGGCGGTACGCGTAACAGATCATCATCACCTTGTCGTCCCACTGCCGTTCCGGTGGCACGCGGTGGTACATGGTGGAGTAGAAGCAGTTGATGATGTCCTGCTCGACCTCGGGCGCCCCGACCCCGACGCGGTCGAGGAATTCCGGGACGTGAGTGTTCTTGCCCGAAGCGTCCACCACGAATTCAGCTGGTATGACCTCGAGTTCAGGTCCACCGCGGTCGACCGCGACACCGACGACGGTGTTGTTGTCGCGGTCGTAGACCAGGTCGGCCACCTCGGATTCGTAAAGGAAGCTGATGCGGGGTTCATCGTCCAGACGCCGGCGCACGCACCACTCGAGCAGGGGACGACCGGCACAGACGATCTGGATGTCACCCGTACCGGGCTTCTTCCAGCTGCCGCCGAGTCGGATCCGGTACTGGGCTGCCATGTCGACGTCGAAGGCACCCTCGCGCACCATGTCGTCGATGATGCCGGGAAACAGACGCTCCAACTCGATGCGGCCCGCGGTGAGAAGGTGGTGCAGATGCCAGCCCTGCGCGGCGCCCGACCTACCTTCACGACGACGGTGCGGTTCGTCCTTCTCAAGGACGACGACCCGCTCGAAGGACTCGCTGAGCACCTTGGCCGCGGCGATGCCCGCGATGCTGCCGCCGACGACGACCGCGGTCCCGTGGCCGCACCGGCGCACGTCGGCCAGGTCGAGCGTCGCGTAGTCGAGGTGTGGCCGACTGCGCCGGGGGCCGCTCCCGCTCGCGACGAACTTCTCGTAATACAGCCCGACACCGTGGATTCCGTGCTCGTCCAGCCAGTTCCGGGTGGCCTCGATCATGGGTCCCGGCCCGCACAGGTAGACATCGGCGTCCCCGCCGAGCATGCCGGTGTCGAGCAGGTCGGTCACCAGCCCCACCGCGCCGTCCCATGTCGGATCGGGGCGGGCGACGACGACGTGCACTTGAAGGCCGGGGATGCGGCGCTCGAGTTCCGCGAGTTCGTGCTGCTTGCAGAGGTCCTCGACACCGGTCACCCCGTAGAGCAGGTGGATCGGCTGTCCGATGGCTGCATCCAGGCTCTGAGCCATCGCCAGGATCGCCGAGAGGCCGGTGCCGCCTGCCACCAGGACCACCGGCCGCACCACCGGGCGCAGATGGAAGCCGCCCTTGCTGCACCGCAGCGCGATGCGGTCACCCGGTTTCGCCCTGTCCCGCAGATAGTTCGACATCACCCCGTCGGGAAGCAACCGGATGATGAACTCGAGTTCGGTGCGTCCGTCGGCGGGATGGGCGTAGGAGTAGTTGCGCCAGACGTCGGTACCGGGAACCTGCAGCTGTGCGAACTGGCCCGGCATGAAGTCGATCGCACCCATCTCGGAGATGTCGATGCGCAGCAGCGCGGTCGACGACGACACCCGATCGATCCCGGTCACAGTTCCGTGCCCGGTGACCAGCCGTGCTGCATTGTCGTCGGCCGGATACTGCAACTCGATACGACAGTCGGTTCGCGCAAACGTCTGGCACGTCAGTACCTTGCGCGCGTCCCGCTCGACATCGGAGAGCCCTTCCGTGCGTCCCATCTCGTAATCACCCGACGAGCACGTGGCCACACAGGTGCCACAGATCCCGCTCTGGCATTCGTTGACGATCGCGATGCCGTGTTCCTCGGCTGCCTCCAGAATCGTCTGCTCCGGTTTCACCGGCATCGCCGCGTGCGTGCCGTCGGAGTATCCGACGGTGACCTGACGAACCACCACAGGCTCAGCTCCTTCGTGTGGGTGTGGGGGCTAGACGAGCGCGATGCGCGGCTTCTTGGCGATACGCGCGTTGAGTCGGGGCATGACCTCCTCGGCCAGCAGCCGCATCGACTCCTTCCACGGACCCGGGTCATCGCGGTAGTCGAAGCCCAGGATCAGCAGGTGACCGAACCCACCGACCTGGTCGTAGGTCGCTTCCAGTTTGTCCACCACGGTCTCGACCGAACCGACCACGAACGTGTTCTCGGCGAGATACTCCGGGGTCACGTCGTCGTCGGGCACCGAGGGGTTGTGCTTGTAGAACTTCGTCATGCCGAACATCCGGAACGTCGGGAGCACGTACTCACGCATGTTTCGCCCCATCATGCCGTCGACCGCGTAACGGAACGCCTGTTCGTCGGTTTCGGCGACGACGACCTCGCGTACGAGGCGCCAATCGCGGCGATCCGGCGTCCGTCCGCTGCGGGCGGCGCCTTCGAGTACGGCATCCCAGTGGGTCGCGACGTAGTCCGTGTTGAGGTCGAGGCTCATCGGCAGGTAGCCCCGTTCCCCGGCGAGTTTGAGTGTTTCCGAGCCCGCACTGAATCCGGTGACCCCGATCGGCGGGTGCGGCGCCTGGAACGGCTTGATGTGCCGTCTCATCAGGCCCTCGAACATCGGCGCAATACCGTTGGCGTTCCAGTACTTTCCGCGAAACTCCCACGGATCGTCCTCGGTCCAGACCTTGAGCATGATCTCGAGTGCTTCTCGGGTCATCTCGCGGTGCTCGCCGTTCTGCCCGTCGACATCGAACAGGGCCCAGTCACCCGGGATGCCACTGGCACCCACACCCAGCATGAACCTGCCCTGCGCGAGGTGATCGAGATAGGCGACCCGGTGGGCCAACTCCACCGGGTGGTGGTAGGGCAGCAGATGAGCGCCCGGGGCGAGCTTGATCGACTTGGTGCGCAGCAGTGCCTGCGCCAGCAACAGGTCGGGAGCGCAGATCGGCTCCCACGGAACGGTGAAGTGCTCACCGACCCACGCCTCCACGTAGCCCAATTCATCGGCGAGCTCGATGATTTCGAGGTCCCATTGCGTCGCGTCGTAGAGGCTCCGCTCCGGCGGGTGCGCCGGCATGAGAAATATCCCGATCTCCATCTTCAACCTTTCTCAGTCTTGACCTAGAGCCGAACACCGCGGTGACGATCCGGCATCTTCGGCGTCCCTCATTGCGACGTACAACACAGTACTAACAAGATACATCGCCGAGCGCAAGAGGCGGTTGTCTTGGCGATTTATCTAGCAAGAAGATCCTAATTTGCGTATCGGTTATGGACATTTGCCGTTTGAACCACGTAGCCTCCTGAAGGTCGGACGCACCGTGAGCAGCACGGGGCGGTCACGACCAGCCGGATCGCCCGAGGACACCGCGTCCGTGACGGCCGGATCGCTTTCTCATCCCATGAAGGGAGTACTGCAGTGCAGGACTTCGACACCCTGTTCACGTACCTGCGCTACGAGCTCGTCGAGCAGGGCCGGGTCGCGGTCATCACGCTCGATCGCCCGAAACAACGCAATGCGCAGAACCGCGGGATTCTCGTCGAGCTGGGTTCGGCGTTCGAGCTCGCCGAGGCCGACGACACAGTCCGCGTGGTGATCCTGCGGGGCGCGGGTCCGTCATTCTCCGCAGGACACGACCTCGGCTCCTCCGACGACGTCCGCGAGCGTGCACCGGGCCCGGGCCAACACCCCACGTATCAGTGCAACGGTGGGACGTTGGGCGGCGTGGAGTCTCGGCACCGGCAGGAATGGCACTACTTCTTCGAGAACACCAGGCGATGGCGCAATCTGCGCAAGATCACCATCGCCGAGGTCCATGGAATGGTGCTTTCGGCCGGCCTGATGCTGGCGTGGTGTTGCGATCTCATCGTCGCGGCCGAAGACACCGTGTTCGCCGACGTGGTGGGAACCCGGCTCGGCATGTGCGGTGTGGAGTTCTTCGGGCATCCGTGGGAGTTCGGACCCCGCAAAGCCAAAGAGTTGCTGCTCACCGGGGACGCACTCGGCGCAGACGACGCCCATGCCATCGGGATGGTGAGCAAGGTTTTCGGCAACGACGAGTTATCGGACCGTGCAGTCGAATTCGCCGGCCGAATCGCCAAACTGCCGACAGCCACCGCCCTGTTCATCAAGGAGTCGGTGAACCAGTCCGTCGATGCCATGGGCTTCTCCAGCGCACTCGACGCCTGCTTCTCGATCCATCAGCTCAACCACGCGTACTGGGCCGAGATCACCGGCAACCCGCTGGGCATCGGAACCGTCGAAGACGGCCTGGAGGACTGGCAGATCGCGCCGGAGATACTGCCCGCCACCAAGAACCGCCCCTGACCCGAAGGGAGACACAGAAGTGGACGTCGACTACCCGCCGCAAGCCGAGGCGTTCCGCGACCGGATCCGCGCGTTCCTCGCCGAACACCTGCCACCGGACTGGTCCGGCGGCGGCGCGCTTGCACCCGAGGAGCGCGCGGCGGTGGCGCGACGCTGGCGCCAGTCGCTTGCCGCGGCGGGCCTCGTCGCGGTCTCCTGGCCCAAAGCCTATGGTGGAGCCGGTCTTTCGGTGATCGAGCAGGTGGTGCTGGACGAGGAGTTCGCCCGGGCCGGCGCACCCGAGCGCGCCGAGAACGACCTGCTGGGAATCCAACTGCTCGGCAACACATTGATCGCCCTGGGCACAGAGGAGCAGAAGAGGCACTTCCTGCCACGCATCCTGTCCGCCGAGGACCGCTGGTGCCAGGGCTTCTCCGAGCCCGAAGCGGGCTCGGACCTGGCGTCCGTGCGAACCAGGGCTGTGCTCGACGATGACGAATGGGTGATCAACGGCCAGAAGATCTGGACCTCGGCCGGACCCACCGCGAACTGGATCTTCGTGCTGGCCCGCACCGACACCGAGGCCCCCAAGCACAAGGGACTCTCCCTGTTGCTGGTGCCGATCGACCAGCCGGGCGTCGTCGTCCGTCCCATCGTCAACGCGGCCGGGCATGCGTCGTTCAGCGAGGTGTTCTTCACCGACGCGCGCACCCCGGCGGTGAACGTGGTCGGCCGGGTCGGCGACGGATGGCCTGCCGCGATGACGGTGCTCGGCTTCGAGCGCGGCTCCCAGGTCACCACGGCGGCGATCAACTTCGGTCGCGAGATGGACCGGCTGCGCGAGTTGGCCCGCGACCGGGGACTGCACACCGATGCGCGCATCCGCGACGGGTTGGCATGGTGCTATTCGCGGGTCCAGATCATGCGCTTCCAGGGGTACCGAGGACTGACGTCGTTGTTGGCCGGGCAGCGGCCCGGGCGGGAGGCGGCGATCAGCAAGGTCATCTGGAGCGAGTTCTTCCGCCGCTACACCGAGCTCGCAGTCGAGATCCTCGGTCTGGAGGCGCTCAGCCCCGCCGGTCCGGGCAACGGCGAGGCGCTGATCGTCCCGGAGCCGGGTACCCCGAACTCGGCAGCCTGCTGGATGGACGAGCTGCTCTACGCGCGAGCCTCGACCATCTACGCGGGCAGTTCGCAGATCCAGCGCAACGTGATCGGCGAACAACTGCTCGGGCTACCCAGAGAACCCCGGGTACCCGCCGGGCGCGTCCCCGAGCCGGCCGGGCGCGGGAGCAACTGACATGGATTTCCGCTATCACACCGAGCACGACGACCTGCGCGCCGCGCTGCGCGGGTTTCTGCACCAGACCGCTCCGGCCGCTCGGGTGCGCGAGGTGGCCGCCGGCGACGGCTGCGACATCAGTCTCTGGCGCCGGCTGTGCACCGAGTTGGAGCTGCCCGGGCTGCACCTGTCGCAGGAGCGCGGCGGGGCCGGGGGCAGCTTGGTCGAGGCGGCGATCGTCTTCGAAGAACTCGGGCGGGCGCTGACCCCGGTGCCGATGGCGGCCACGGTCTTCGCGATCGAGGCCGTGCTCCGGTTGGGTGACGATCGACAACGTTCCAGGCTGTTGCCGGCCCTGCTGTCCGGCGAGCGGATCGCGACGCTCGCCGCGGCCCGGCCCGACGCCCTGGACCCCGCACGGGTGACCGTGCGGGCCGACCGGCACGCCGGCCGGACCGAGCTCAGCGGGGAGTCCTCACCCGTGTTGCACGGTCATGTCGCCGACCTGTTCGTGGTGCCGGCCGTGGCCGACGGCGGGGTCGCGCTGTACGTCGTGGCCGCCGACGCCCCAGGCGTCACGGTGGACCGCCTGCCCTCCTTCGACACCACCCGGCCCGTCGCCAGGTTGCGGTTGCAGCAGGCGCCCGCCGAGCCACTTGTCGCAGGCCCGCACGACGGGATCGAGCGGGTGCTGGACACCGCGCGGGTACTCCTGTCGGCCGAGATGCTCGGGGGCGCCGAGGCATGTCTGGCAATGGCGGTCGAATACTCCTGCACCCGAGAACAATTCGACCGGCCGATCGGCTCGTTCCAGGCCGTCAAACACAGCTGCGCCGACATGATGATCGAGATCGACGCCACCCGCGCCGCGGTGATGTTCGCCGCCATGAGCGCGGCGGACCCCGACGAACTGCGGATCACCGCCCCGTTGGTCAAGGCGCAGGCCGCCGACACGTTCACACTGTGCGCGGGTGCGGCGTTCCAGGTCCACGGTGGCATCGCCTTCACATGGGAACACGACATGCACCTGTACTTCCGCAGGGCCAAGACGACCGAGGCATTGTTCGGCGGCAGCGCACACCACCGCAGCCTGCTCGCCGACCGCGTGGGCCTCTGACCCTCACCCGAGAGGAGCCGACGATGATCACCGGGATCACACTCAGCGATGCCCTTGCCCGCCATGCCGCGGTCAGGCCACACGCATGCGCTCTCGCCGACCCGAGGCGACACACGACGTTCGGTGAGCTCGACGAACGCGTGACCCGACTGGCGAGCGCGCTTGCGGCGCGCGGGGTTCGGTCCGGCGACCGGGTCGCCGTGCTCGGGCTCAACAGCATCGAGCTCGTCGAATCCTGGCTGGCCGCGCATCGACTGGGCGCCATCGCGGTGCCGGTGAACTTCCGGCTGGCCGCCGTCGAAATCGGCTACGTGCTCTCCGACAGTGCAGCCACCGCCATCGTCGTGGATGTGGCGCTGGAATCCATGGTGGTACAAGTCCGTCAGCAGGTACCGGCACTGCACACCGTCGTGACCATCGGCGGGAACCTGGAGCAGACCATCGCCGCGGCAGACCCCGATCTGCCGCAGTGCGCCGTCGCAGACGACGCACCGGCCTTCATCATGTACACCTCGGGCACAACCGGATTCCCGAAGGGCGCCGTGCTCACCCACCGCAACCTCTACCTGCACGCGTTCAGTTCGATCGCCACCCTCGGGCACCGCTCCGACGACGACTGCTGGATGGCGGTGGCACCGCTGTTCCACACCGCCGGGGTCTCCGGCATGTTGCCGATGTTCCTGACCGGCGGCAAAACCGTCATCCCACCGTCCGGCGGGTTCGACCCAGACGCCACGATCGCCACCGTCGTCGACGAGCAGGTCACGTCGTGCTGGATGACCCCGGCCCAGTGGCAGGCCGTCTGTGCGTTACCCGGCCTCGCCGCACACGACCTGTCCCGGCTACGCCGGGTGTGGTGGGGCGCCGCCCCGGCATCGACGACGTTGCTGCGCAACATGATCGACACGTTCACCGGCGCCGAGATCATCGCCGCATTCGGCCAGACCGAGTGCAGCCCGATCACTTGCCTGCTGCGCGGCGAGGATGCGATCGCCAAGATCGGTTCGGTGGGCACCCCGATGCTCAACGTCGAGGTGCGCGTGGTGGACGACGAGATGAACGACGTCGACCGGGGCGAGGTGGGCGAGATCGTGTATCTGGGGCCGCTGGTCATGAAGGAGTACTGGAACAAGGCCGCCGAGACCGCAGAGGCGTTCCGCGGCGGATGGTTCCATTCCGGTGATCTCGTCCGACAGGACGCCGATGGGTACTTCTACGTCGTCGATCGGAAGAAGGACATGATCATCTCGGGCGGCGAGAACATCTACAGCGCCGAGGTGGAGAACGTCGTCGCGACGCATCCGTTGGTCGCCGAGGTCGCGGTCATCGGTGTGCCGCACCCGAAATGGGGTGAGACCCCGGTCGCGGTGATCGTGCCGCGCGAGCCCACCGATCCTCCGACCGACGCCGAGATCGAGGCGCACTGCCGTGCGCAGCTCGCGTCGTACAAGCGACCGAAGTACGTCACGCTGGTCGACGTGTTGCCACGCAACGCCGCCGGCAAGGTCCTCAAGGGTCGACTGCGGGACGAGCACGCCACGCTGATCTCCTACAGTGCGGGCCCCACCGACGCCGCGCTGCTGGACGAGACGATCGGCACGAACTTCGAACGCACCGTGTCGCGGTATCCCGACAACGAGGCGCTCGTCGACGTCCCGAGTGGACGCCGGTGGACATACGCCGAACTCAATGCCGAAATCGACTCATTGGCGCGCGCTTTGATGGCCATCGGTATCGAGAAGGGTGATCGCGTCGGGATCTGGGCGCCCAACTGCCCGGAGTGGACGATGCTCCAGTACGCCACCGCAAAGATCGGCGCGATACTGGTCACGATCAACCCCGCCTACCGCACCCACGAGCTGGCCTACGTGCTGCGGCATTCCGCCGTCCGGCTGCTGGTGTCGGCGACCGAGTTCAAGACCTCCGACTACCGCGCCATGGTCGCAGAGGTGCGGCCGGAGCTACCCGGCCTGGCTGAAGTGCTGTTCCTGGCCACCGAGGACTGGGCACGGCTCGGCGAGAGGGCCGATCTGGTGTCCGAGGACGAACTGCGATGCCGGGTCCGGAGTTTGACCCCCGGCGACGCCATCAACATCCAATACACCTCAGGCACAACGGGTTCACCCAAGGGCGCGACACTGTCACACCGCAACATCCTCAACAACGGCTACTTCGTCACCGATCTGATCGACTTCGGCCCCGGTGACCGGCTCTGCATACCGGTGCCGTTCTACCACTGCTTCGGCATGGTCATGGGCAACCTCGGCTGCACGACGCACGGCGCCACCATGGTGATTCCGGCGGCGGGTTTCGATCCTGCGGCGACGTTGGCCGCCATCGAGAAGGAGCACTGCACAGCGGTTTACGGCGTGCCGACGATGTTCATCGCGATGCTGGGGCAGCCCGACCTCGCCGACTGCGACGTGACGTCGCTGCGCACCGGGATCATGGCCGGCTCGCCGTGTCCGGTGGAGGTGATGAAACGCTGCGTCAACGAATTGAACATGTCGGAGGTCGGCATCGCTTACGGCATGACGGAGACATCGCCGGTATCCTGCCAGACCCGGATCGAGGACGACCTCGATCGGCGTACCGCGACAGTCGGCCGCGCGCACCCACACGTGGAGATCAAGATCGTCGACCCCGACACCGGCGAGATCGTCAAACGCGGCACGGCCGGCGAATTCTGCACCCGGGGTTACTCGGTGATGCTCGGCTACTGGGGTGACGAAGACAGGACCAGGGAGGCTGTCGATGCCGACGGATGGATGCACACCGGCGATCTGGCCGTGATGCGCGACGACGGGTACTGCATGATCGTCGGCCGCATCAAAGACATGGTGATCCGCGGTGGCGAAAACGTCTACCCACGCGAAATCGAGGAGTTCCTGCACACCCATCCCGACATCGACGATGTCCAGGTGATCGGTGTGCCCGACGAGCGTTACGGCGAGGAGATCTGCGCCTGGATCAAGGTGCGAGCGGGCGCGGCACCGTTGGATGCCCGTGCCGTGCGAGACTTCGCTGTCGGGAAACTCGCGCACTACAAGATCCCCCGCTACGTGCACGTCACCGACGACTTCCCGATGACCGTCACCGGGAAGGTTCGCAAGATCGACATGCGCGCCGAGACGGTGCGGATCCTCGGGCTGTGACCGACAGCTGAGGTGGACCACCCGTCAGTCGCGGCGTTCGACGTCCACATCCCGCCGCTCGTGCCAACGAAGACGCAGCAACAGAAGCCCGCGGTGCGCCCGCCATCCCGCCGACAGCGGGTCACGCCAGGCCGGCGCGTGCACCCGGGGTTCGCGATCACTGTCCATGACCCCATTGTGCCGCCCGTGTTCGCCCTGGGCCCGTCGACGTGAACAGCGACACCATGTCGAGACCATGAACGTTGCGTAAGCGCCGGTCCGCGCCGCCCTGGTCAGCTCTTGGCCGCGCGCAACTCGTGCGTCAGCGCCTCGAGTTCGTCGCCGCCGGCCATCTCCTGGGTGAGGTGCTCCAGCGTGATGTCGTCGTAGGTGCAGTCGAGCTTCTGCCTGCCGCGGTTGAGCAGGACGAAGTGGTCGCCGACCAGATGCGCGTGGTGCGGGTTGTGGGTGATGAACACGACTCCGAAGCCGGCCTCCTTGGCCGCGGTGATGTACTTGAGCACCACCCCGGACTGTTTGACGCCCAGCGCCGCCGTCGGTTCGTCGAGGATCAGCACCCGCGCCCCGAAGAACACCGCCCGCGCGATCGCCACACACTGCTTCTGACCGCCCGACAGCGAGCCGATCGGAACGTCGACATCGGGCAGGTCGATGCCCATCTTGGACAGTTCGGTCAACGTGGTGGCCCGCATCGCGTCGGCGTCCAACGAGAACGGAAACGACTTCTTGCGCAGCTCCTGACCGAGGAAGAAATTGCGCCACACCGGCATCAGCGGCACGACCGCCAGGTTCTGGTACACCGTCGCGATGCCCTTGCCCAACGCCTCCGCCGGGGAGGCGAACTTGGTCGGTTCGCCGTCGACGAGCAGCTGCCCCTCGGTCTGCTGATGCAGCCCGGCGATGATCTTGATCAGAGTGGACTTGCCCGCACCGTTGTCGCCGAGGATGCCGGTGACCTCGCCGGCGTGCACCCGCAGGCAGATGTCCTTGAGCGCCGTGATGTTGCCGTAGGACTTGCCGACGTTCTTCAACTCGACCAGAGGCACCTTGCCTCCGGCTTGCGCGTCGCTGCTGGGCTTTTCGACAGAGATTGTCATCGGATCACTTCTTTGCTGCATAGGAGCGGAAGGCGTTGTTGGCGATCACCGCGAACAGCAGCATCGCGCCCAGGAAGAACTTGAACCAGTCGGGGTCCCAGCCTGCGTACACGATGCCCTGGTTGGTCATGCCGAAGATGAAGGCACCGATGGCCGCCCCGACCGCGGTGCCGTAGCCACCGGTCAGCAGGCACCCGCCGATGACCGCGGCGATGATGTAGAAGAACTCGTTGCCGATGCCCTGACCGGACTGCACGGTGTTGAACGCGAACAGCAGATGCATGCCGACGAACCAGGCGCAGAAGCCGACGAACATGAATAGGCCGATCTTGACCTTGGTCACCGGAACACCTACGGCGCGAGCACTGTCGGCGTCGCCGCCCACGGCGAAGATCCAGTTGCCGATCTTGGTCTTGAACAGCACCCACGTCGCGATCGCGGTGAACACCAGCCACCACACCACGGTGATGCGGATGCTGACCCCGAACAGGGTGAATGACGAGGCGAACACCTTCTGGGCCGAGTCCCACCCCTGCATGTCGCTGACGCTCTGGGTGGCCACCTGGCCGGCGACCAGCTTGGTGACGGCCAGGTTGATGCCCGCGAGCATGAAGAACGTGCTCAACGTGATCAAGAAGCTGGGGATCTTGGTCCTCATCACGAGAAAGCCGTTGAAGAAGCCGACCGTCAGCGACAGGATCAGCGCCAGCAGCGCGCCCACCCACAGGTTGAGGTGCAGGTTGTAGGCGAGCATCGAGGCGGCCAGCGAGCTGAAGGTCACCGCAACACCGGCCGACAGGTCGAACTCGCCGCCGATCATCAGCACCGCGACTCCACACGCCATGATGCCGATCGTCGAGCTGGCGTACAGCACGGTGGCCAGCGACGAGGCCTCCCGGAACGGGGCCGCTACGACCAGAAAGAAGACGAAGATTCCGATCGCGCCGATGCCTGCGCCCATCTCGGGCCGGATCAGCAGGCGCTGCAGCCGGTTTCGTTCCTTGACGCGTTCGTCCCGCACCACCTTGTGGGCGGCGACGTCCAGATCTGCGTGGGTGGACACTAGCGGGTGCCGCCCTTGGCGTACTCGGCCACTGCGTCGATGTTCGACTTGTCGATGAACGCCGGGCCGGTGAGCGTCGGCTGTCCACCACCGATCACGTTGCCGTTGCTCAGGTACAGCCACAACGAGTCGACCGCGAGGTAGCCCTGCAGATAGGGCTGCTGGTCCACCGCCCACTGCACGTCACCATTCTGGATCGCCTCGACCAGTGCGGCATTGGTGTCGAAGGTGCCGATCTTGGCGCTGCTTCCGGCGTTCTTGGCCGATTGCACGGCGGTCAGTGCGAACGGAGCACCGAGCGTGACGACGTAGTCGATGCTCGGGTCCTGCTGCAACTTGGCGGTGATCGTCGATTCCACCGACGGCATGTCCTTGCCGTTGACGTTGAGGATCTCGGTCGCCGGGAACGCCTCCTTGACTCCGGCGCAGCGCGCCTCAAGATCGACGTGGCCCTGCTCCTGGATGACGCAGATGGATTTCGTGGCGCCTTCGGCGCGCAGCCGGTCGCCCACGCCCTGGCCGGCGATGCGCCCGTCCTGGCCGAAGTACTCCTTGACGCCCATCGCCTTCCAGGAATCCATGCCCGCGTTGAAGGCCACCACCGGAATGCCTTTGGACTCAGCGGATTTCACTGCGGCCTGCATGGCGTCCGGCTTGGCCAGCGTGACGGCGATGCCGTCGACGTTGCTGTCGATCGCGGACTGCACCAGGTTCGCCTGGTTGGGCGCCTCCGGGTCGTTCGAGTAGCGCAGCTCGATGTTGTCCTTCTTCGCCGCCGCTTCAGCGCCCTTGCGGACAAGGTCCCAGAACGAATCGCCGGGCACCTCGTGAGTGATCATCGCGATCGTCATGCGGGGCGTGTCGACGGTCCCCCCGCCTCCACCATCGCCGGACTGCTCAGGCGCGCCCCCGGTGGACGAGCACGACACGATCCCCATGGCCAGAACGCCCGCCCCGGCGAAGGCCGCGAGTCGCTTGAACGTCATTGCATCTCCTTGTCCTCGGGACTGTCGCGCCGCCCGCACTGACCGCTGCTCGGTGTGTGCCGGGCGGCACGCCTCACAGGTGATGTAATACGCCTCACATCGGAAAGTCAAGACTTTGTCCTGACATTAGGACCGCATGTCATATACTGCGTTTCGTCCTTGCAGGTCAGGGCGCCGAGGTGCGTCGTGGCGACAACGTTCCAGTTTCCTACGCACAGATGCGGAGCCCGACATGCTTTCAGCGTCGCCTTCCGGACTCGTCGAAAACGGCCGGTTCTCAGCGCCGCTCGGATTTTCGGCACCGGCGACCACGGACAGGGCTGTGCGGTGAGCTTCCAGCTGGCGGTCTGCGCGGAGATGGTGTTCACCGATCTGCCGATCCTCGACCGGGTCCGCCGGATCGACGAGCTCGGCTTCGCCGCCGAGATCTGGAGCTGGCACGACAAGGACCTGGCCGCGCTGGCCACGACGGGCGCCACCTTCACGTCGATGACCGGCTACCTGCACGGCGACCTGATCGACCCCGCGACCTGCGACGAGGTCGTGCGGACCGCGGAGCGCAGCATCAGAGCGGCCGAGACGCTCGGTGTCACACGACTGAATCTGCACACCGCCGAGCTGGTCGACGGCCGGGCCGCCCGACCCCGACAGCGCAGCACCGGCCAGATGTGGTTGACGGCGGCACGCACGTTGGAGCGCGTCGGTGAGCTCGGCGCCGCGTCCGGCGTGACGTTCTGCGTCGAGAACCTCAACACGATCGTCGACCATCCAGGGGTGCCGCTGGCCCGCGCCAAGGACACGCTGGCCCTTGTGGAAGGCGTCGGCCACCCGAACGTCAAGATGATGCTCGACCTCTATCACGCCCAGATCGGCGAGGGGAACCTGATCGAACTGATCCACCGCTGCAAAGACGCGATCGGTGAGATCCAGGTGGCCGATGTGCCCGGCCGCTGCGAGCCGGGCACAGGTGAGATCAACTATCAGGCGATCGCAAACGCTCTGCGCGACATCGGATTCGACGGCACCATCGGAATGGAGGCGTGGGCATCCAACGCCGGGGTGGCGGGAAGTGAGGCCGCACTGGCGGCGTTCCGGACCGCGTTCGCATAACCCGCCGAAATTGCATTCCGGCAGCGTTTTTGCGAGTGGCGGCCTGCTGGAATGCAATTTCGGCGGATCAGATGACGTCAGGTTCGGGCCCACCGAACGATGACGGTTCCGTCACCGCCGACCAGGATGCCTCTGCGCTCCATGCTGATCTCGACGTGGCTGGCGGAGTCGACGATTCGGCGCGCGGGCCCGGCGACCATCTTCGGACTTGTCGTCAGACACAATTCGTCGATCTCGTTGTCCGATACCAGCTGTGAGAACAACGTGGGACCGCCTTCGACGAGCACCCGGTGCAAGCCCAATCCCCCGAGCGCGTCCCGTATCGCAGCAGAGGTCACCAGCCTCCCGTCGAATTCCTTCACCCTGGCCCCCGACTGGTCGACCGCGCGCCGCGCCGCAGCGGACGCGCCCGCCGACATCAGCACCACCGGAGGCACCGTCGCGTTGTTCAGCAGATGCGGCGGCACGACGCCGCGACTGGACACCACTGCCACCGGCAGCTCCGGCGCAAGACCATGCGACATTCGCCAAACTCGCGCGTCCTCGCTCATTTGGATGTCCACATAGGGTTTGGCGGTCGCCGTCGCGGCACCGACAAGGACCACGTCGGCGACTTCACGCAACCGGGCGAACACCCGACGGTCGGTGTCTGTTCCCAGCCTCCGCCCGGAACCCTCCAGCGTCACTGCCCCGTCGATGCTCGCGATGAAGTTTGCTCGAAGCCACGGACGCTGCAGACCGTCGGGGTAGGCGAACAGGTCGCGCAGCGATTCGTCGCTGAGCGCCGACGCCTCCTGCACGGCCGAATGTGGGGTCCCGGCAACGGCGGTCACGACGACACGCTCGCGTCTCCCCACGGCCGCAGGCTCAGCGGAGCGGCGCGGGCCGTAGCGTCACCGCCGACCAGGAACAGCGCGGTCAGCACGCCCATCGCGGCGGCAGCCGCAGGCAACAGCATCGACTGCGCCATCGCGCCGGCGAACGGGTCTTTGAGGGAGTCAACCAGCGGCGCCAGCGTCTCATGGCGCGCGCCGGCCTCTTCGGCGTGCTCGTCGCCGAGCAGCACCGCCATCAGCGCGGCGATGCCGGCGCTGCTGAGCGCCGCCCCGACATGCCGGGCGGTGTTGCAGACGGCCGAGCCGGCACCGGCCAGCTCCGAGGTCAGACCGCGGGTGGCGATGGCCGACAACGGTTCCCATGTGAACGCTCCGGCGGCTCCCACCATCGTCAGCGGTAACGCCAGCCGCCACGCGGGCGTGTCCGGCGTCATCTCCACAGCCAGCCAGATCAACCCGGCGGTGAGAAGGCCGAAGCCGAAACCGACGACGGGCCGTGGGTGGGCGCGGTCGACGATCCTGCCGACGACCGGCGCCAGAACCGCGGTGGCGACGGCCATCGGCGCGGTCAGCAGCGCCGCATGAACCGGCGACAGCCCGCACACTTCCTGCAGGTAGATCATCAGGGGGACGCCGAATGAGACGAATACGAAACTGACCAGAGCGATCCCTGCGGTGGACAGGACGAAGTTGCGGTGCGACATCAGGCTCATCGGAATGAGGGGCTCATCCGCATGCACGGTCTGCCATCGCAGAAACGCGGTAATGGAGACGAGTCCGCCGGCGATCGCGACCCAGATCCACCAAGACCACCGTTCGTGCTGACCCTCCTGCAGTCCGAGCACGATCAGGCAGATGCCCGCCCCGGAGAGCAGCGCACCGACCACGTCGATGCGAACAGGCCGGCCCGGGAGGTTTGGAACCAGCCGCACGGCCAGCGCAATTCCGATGGCGCCGATGGGAGCGTTGACGAAGAAGATCCACTGCCAACCCAGGCCGGCCAGGAGCACACCCCCGATCAGCGGGCCGGCGAGCATACCCACCCCGGCGGTGGCGCCCCAGACGCTCATCGCCATGCCGTGTCGCTGGGGCGGGAAGGTACGGGTGATCGTGGACATGATCTGCGGAGTCAGCAGAGCGGCCCCGACGCCCTGGGCGACACGTGCGGCGATCAGCATGCCCACGGAGGTCGACAGGCCGCACCACACCGACGCCGCGGCGAAGAGTGTCAGCCCGACCAGATAGACGGGCTTGGACCCGAACCGGTCGCCGAGCCGTCCGCCGATCAACAGGAATGCGGCGAAGGCGAGCAGGTAGCCGCTGGTCACCCAGATGACGGAGTGGTATTCGACGTCGAAGTCGTTCTTCAACACCGGGTTGGCCACCGCGATGACGGTCGAGTCGACCACGATGAGGAAGAAGCCGACCATCATCACCCACAGCGCCCGGAAGGGGTGATCATCCGTCGGTTCGGCGGCGATCGCGTCATGAGGCCGGTGTTGCGACATCACGCCCCCTCGACATACCACGTAAAGCAGCCGGAGAAAAGGTTGTCACATATACCGTGCGCTGGTGGTGCAATCGGCGCCGAAATCGCATTCCGGCAGCACTTTTGCGAGTAGCTGCCTGCTGGAATGCAATTTCGGCGGTGGGTGGGTCAGCGGTCGACGAGCGTGGTGTCGAAGTAGTAGCGCGACGCGCGGTAGCAGTGATTGCCGAATTCCACGGCGGCACCGGAGTCGTCGAAAGCGGTGCGCGCCATGGTCAGCAACGGCGCGTTGGGTTTCTCGTCGAGCAGTGAGGCCTCGGCGCGTGTCGCGCTGCGGGCGCCGATGCGCTGGCGGGCCAGTCGGATGTGCACTCCGCGGGCGCGCAGCGACTGGTAGAGGCCGTTGCTCTCCAACTCCTCGGCGTCGGGCGCGATCTCGGCAGGCAGGTAGTTGGTCATCAGGGCCAGCGGTTCGCCGTTGGCGCAACGTAATCGCCGGATGGAGGCCACGTCGCGCCCTTCTGCGAGGTTGAGCTCGCGGGCCACCTCCTCGTCGGGAGGGCCGACGTGATACTCGAGCAACCGGGTGGTGGGCTCCTGGCCGGCGCGGGCCAGATCGTCGAAGAGGCTGGTCAGCTCCACGCGTCGGTGCACCGGATTCTGCACCACCTGCGTGCCGACCCCCCGCTTACGCACCAGCAGGCCCTTGTCGACGAGTTCCTGGATGGCACGCCGCGTGGTCGGCCGAGACAGCGTCAACCGCTTTGCCAGAGCGAGTTCGTTCTCGAACCGATCACCGGGTGCGAGTTCACCATCCCTGATCGCGGCCTCGATCGCCTGTGCCAGCTGGTAGTACAGGGGAACCGGGCTTGACCTGTCGAGCTCCACTGTCAGAGGCACATCGGCTCCGTTCTCGCGTTGGGCCTGTCGAAAATTAGCCGAATCCTAACATCGGATTGAGATAAAGATAGAATGTCAGGACAAAGTCTTGACATGGCGCCGTGACCAGGGGCACAGTCTTACTCAGCCACCCACACCTATTTCGTCGGAGTGACTCGTGATGACCAATCAGCCATACGACGTGCTCGCCATCGGGCGCAGCGGCGTCGACGTCTACCCACTTCAGATCGGTGTCGGCCTGGAGGACGTCGAGACGTTCGGAAAGTTCCTGGGCGGCAGCGCCGCCAACGTCGCGGTCGCCGCCGCGCGTCTCGGGCACCGCTCGGCACTGATCTCCGGGGTCGGCGACGATCCGTTCGGCCGGTACGTCCACGCCGAACTCGCCCGCCTCGACGTCGACAACCGCTTCGTCGCCACCCACCCCGAGTTCCCGACGCCGGTGACGTTCTGCGAGATCTTCCCTCCGGACGATTTCCCGCTGTACTTCTACCGCAAGCCCAGCGCACCGGATCTGCAGATCAAGCCCGAGGAGATCGACGCCGAGGCGGTGCACTCCGCACGGCTGTTCTGGGCGACGGTCACCGGGCTGTCCGAAGAGCCCAGCCGCAGTGCACATTTCGCAGCGTGGGGGGCGCGCGAGCGTAAGCCGTTGACCGTGCTGGATCTGGACTACCGGCCGATGTTCTGGGACTCCCCCGCCGCCGCGACCGAGCAGGTGCAGAAGGCACTGGCACACGTCACGGTCGCGGTCGGCAACCGCGAGGAGTGCGAGATCGCCGTCGGCCAGTCCAACCCGCACAAAGCGGCCGACGCGCTGCTCGACCTCGGGGTGGAGCTCGCGATCGTCAAGCAGGGGCCGCGGGGCGTGCTGGGCAAGACCCGTCACTCGTCGGTCACCGTGCCGCCCAACGAGGTTGACGTCGTCAACGGCCTGGGAGCCGGTGATGCGTTCGGGGGCAGCCTGTGTCACGGCCTGCTCCAAGGATGGCCGCTGGAGAAGACGCTGCGCTACGCCAACGCCGCCGGCGCGATCGTGGCCGGCCGGCTGGAGTGCTCGACCGCTATGCCGACCGCCGCGGAGGTCGCCGCACTGGCCGAGCAGACCGCCGCGGAGGCCGTCAATGTCTGACACCGCCGTGTGCGCGGACTACGCCTCGCTCACCGAGGTCCGGGCGACGGACCCGGGCGCCGTCGCCCGCGCGTGGGCGCAACGCACCACCCGGCCGACGTTGCGCGGCAACGGAAGACTGATGATCGTCGCCGCCGACCACCCGGCGCGCGGAGCCCTCGCCGTCGGCGGGCGGCCCACCGCGATGAACAGCCGCACCGATCTGCTGGACCGGCTGCAGGCAGCCCTGGCCGATCCCGGTGTGGACGGGGTGCTGGCCACCTCCGACATTCTCGACGACCTGCTGCTGCTGGGCGCTCTCGAGGACAAGGTGGTGTTCTCGTCGTTCAACCGCGGCGGCCTGGCCGGTTCGTCGTTCGAACTCGACGACCGCATGACCGGTGCCACCGCGGCATCGACCGCCGCGGCCAGGATGAACGGCGGAAAGATGCTGTGCCGCATCGACCTCGACGATCCCGGCACGGTGTCCACACTGGCCGCGTGCGCCCAGGCTGTCGATGAGCTCGCCGCGCACGGGTTGATCGCGATGCTGGAGCCGTTCATGTCCATGCGGGTCGACGGCAAGGTCCGCAACGACCTGACCCCCGACGCGGTGATCAAGTCGGTGCACATCGGGCAGGGCCTCGGCTCCACGTCGGCGTACACCTGGATGAAGCTGCCCGTCGTCGACGAGATGGAACGCGTGATGGAGTCCACCACCATGCCGACCCTGCTGCTCGGTGGTGACCCCACCGACCCCGAGGAAGCGTTCTCCAGTTGGGAGAAGGCCCTGTCGCTGCCGTCGGTACGCGGCCTGATCGTCGGCCGCACCCTGCTCTACCCGCCCGACGACGACGTCAGCTCGGCCGTCGCGACCGCCGTGGCGATGGTCCGATGAGGTCGAAGCTGTACATCCCCGCAGGGAGCGCGGCCGCCCCGTTCACGGTGGCGATCACCCCCGAGGACGCCGGTTGGGCCGAATCCTCGCTACACGTCCTCGATCTCGGTACCGAAGGTTCGGTCGCGCTGGAGACCGGCGACACCGAGGTGATGATTCTGCCGCTGGCCGGCGGGGGAACCGTGGAATGCCACGGGGAGGTCTTCGAATTGTCGCCCCGCGCTTCGGTTTTCGATGGCCCCGCGGACATGGTGTACGTGGGTATCGACCAGGACTACACGGTGTCGGGCCGGGGCCGGATCGCGATCTGCGGAGCCCGGGCGACGACGTCGTTCCCGAACCGCCGGGTGGCCGCCGCCGACGTGGCGGTCGAACTGCGCGGGGCGGGCAACTGCAGCCGTCAGGTGCACAACTTCGGCACGGCCACCGCGTTCGAGGCGGACTCGCTGATCGCGTGCGAGGTGATCACCCCCGGCGGCAACTGGTCGAGCTACCCCGCGCACAAGCACGACGAGAACACCGAGGTCGAGACCCAACTCGAAGAGATCTACTACTTCGAGATCGACGACAGTCCAGCGGGCACACCAGGATTCGGCTACCACCGGGTGTACGGAACGCCCGAGCGTCCGATCGAGGTGCTCGAAGAGGTCCGTTCGGGCGATGTCGTGCTGGTCCCCCATGGATATCACGGACCGTCCATCGCGGCGCCAGGCCACCACATGTACTACCTGAACGTGATGGCCGGGTCCGGTCCGACCCGCGCCTGGTTGATCTGTGACGACCCCAATCACACCTGGCTGCGCGGCAGCTGGGAGCACCAGGAGATCGACCCCCGCCTCCCGTTCAGCCCATCCTCTGCCACCAAAGGAGAGTGACCGTGGTTTCCACCGCGCCGAAGTCGGCCGAGAAGTTCGCCGACAACGAGCCGACCGTCCGGCTCACCGTCGCCCAGGCGACCGTGCGGTTCCTGGCCAACCAGTACGTCGAACACGACGGCGAGCGCCACAAGTTCTTCGCCGGATGTCTGGGCATCTTCGGCCACGGCAACGTCGCGGGCATCGGCCAGGCGCTGCTGCAGGACGACCTGGAGGCCTATGAGGCCGGCACGGAACCCGGCCTGCGGTACGTGCTGGGCCGCAACGAACAGGCCATGGTGCACACCGCGGTCGCCTACGCCCGGCAGAAGGACCGCACCCAGGCGTGGGCGGTGACCGCCAGCGTCGGACCCGGCGCGACGAACATGCTGACCGGCGCGGCGCTGGCGACCATCAACCGGCTGCCGGTGTTGCTGCTTCCCTCAGACACATTCGCGACCCGGGTGAGTTCACCGGTGCTGCAGGAGCTGGAGTTGCCGTCGTCCGGCGACGTCACCGTCAATGATGCGTTCAAACCGCTGTCGCGGTACTTCGACCGGGTGTGGCGACCCGAGCAGCTGCCGGCAGCCCTGCTCGGGGCCATGCGGGTGCTGACCGATCCCGTCGAGACCGGCGCAGCGACGGTGGCGCTCCCCCAGGACGTGCAGGCCGAGGCATTCGACTGGCCGGTCTCGTTGTTCGCCGAGCGGACCTGGCACATCGCCCGGCCGCTGCCCGAGCGGGCGGTGATCGCCAAGGCCGCCGAGGTCATCCGGTCGGCGGCCAAGCCGCTGATCGTGGCCGGCGGTGGTGTCATCTACTCCGGCGCCAGTGAGGCTCTGGCCGCGCTGGCCTCGAGCACCGGAATCCCGGTGTGCGAGAGCCAGGCCGGGAAGGGTTCGCTGCTGCACGACGACCCGCGCTCGGTCGGGGCGGTCGGTTCGACCGGAACGACGGCCGCCAACGCGCTGGCCGCCGAGGCCGATGTCGTGATCGGGATCGGCACCCGCTACAGCGATTTCACGTCGGCCTCGCGTACCGCGTTCAACAACCCGGACGTCCGGTTCGTCAACATCAATGTGGCATCCCTGGATTCGGTGAAGCACGGCGGCATCAGCGTCGTCTCCGACGCCAGGGAGGCGCTGGAGGTGCTCACCGGACTGCTCGACGACTACTCGGTCAGCGACGACTACGCCACGCGCGTAAACGAACTGATGTCCGAGTGGAACGACACCGTGTCGGAGTCCTACCGCACCCAGGACGGCGCCGCATTGAACCAGAACCAGGTCATCGGCCTGGTCAACACACTGTCGGACCCCCGCGACGTCGTGGTGTGCGCGGCCGGCTCGATGCCGGGAGACCTGCACAAGCTGTGGCGGATGCGCGACCGCAAGGGCTACCACGTCGAGTACGGGTTCTCCTGCATGGGCTACGAGATCGCCGGCGGCATCGGCGTGCGGATGGCCGCCCCGGACCGCGACGTGTTCGTCATGGTCGGCGACGGCTCCTACCTGATGATGGCCACCGAACTCGTCACCGCCGTCCAGGAAGGCGTCAAGATCATCCCGGTGCTGGTGCAGAACCACGGCTTCGCTTCGATCGGAGGGCTGTCGGATTCCGTGGGCTCCCAACGGTTCGGCACCAGCTACCGGTACCGCAGCGACGACGGTCGGCTCGACGGCGACAAGCTGCCCGTCGATCTCGCGGCCAATGCGGCCAGCCTGGGCGCCGACGTTATTCGCGTCACGACCGCGGCCGAGTTCACCGACGCCGTCAAGGTCGCCAAGGCCAGTGACCGTACCACGGTCATCCACGTCGAGACCGACCCGATGATCTTCGCGCCGGACAGCCACTCCTGGTGGGACGTCCCGGTCAGCCAGGTATCCGCACTGGAGTCCACCCGGCAGGCCTATCAGCGGTACGCGGACTGGAAGAAAGTCCAACGGCCGCTGATCAATCCGTCCGACCGCTGAGGACCGGAATGTCTGAGCTTCGTGTGGCCGTGTTGGGTGTGGGCGTGATGGGCGCCGACCACGTCGCCCGGATCACCTCCCGGATCTCCGGGGCCCGGGTGTCGGTCGTCAACGACTACGTCACCGAGAAGGCCGAGCAGATCGCCTCGGAGGTCGACGGCTGTCGCGCGGTGGTCGATCCGCTGGATGCGATCGCCGATCCCGAGGTGGACGCGGTGGTGCTGGCCACTCCCGGCAGCACCCACGAGAAGCAGCTGCTGGCCTGCCTGGATCACAGAAAACCGGTGATGTGCGAGAAGCCGCTCACCACCGATGTTTTCACCTCACTGGAGATCGCCCGGAGGGAGGCGGAGCTCGAGTGCCCGCTGATCCAGGTCGGGTTCATGCGCCGGTTCGACGACGAGTACATGCGTCTCAAGGCACTGCTCGACGGCGGCGAACTCGGACAGCCCCTGGTGATGCACTGCGTGCACCGCAACCCGGGCGTGCCGTCGTACTTCGACAGTTCGCTGATCGTCAAGGACTCCCTGGTTCACGAGGTCGACGTGACGCGGTACCTGTTCGGCGAAGAGATCGCCAGCGTGCAGATCGTCAGACCCGTCTCGAATCCCGCTGCGCCAGAAGGGGTCATCGACCCGCAGATCGCGATCCTGCGCACCGTCTCCGGGCGGCACGTGGACGTGGAACTGTTCGTGACCACCGGTGTCGCCTATGAGGTCCGCACCGAGGTGGTCGGCGAACGCGGCAGCGCGATGATCGGCTTGGACGTCGGGCTCATCCGCAAGAGTGCACCCGGCACGTGGGGCGGTCTGATCGCCCCCGGCTTCCGGGAGCGCTTCGGCCGCGCGTACGACACCGAAATCCAGCGCTGGGTCGACGCGGTGCGGGCCGGCACCAACATCGACGGTCCGACCGCCTGGGACGGTTACGCCGCCGCGGCGGTGTGCGCCGCGGGCGTCGAATCACTCGAGTCGGGATTGCCCGTCCCGGTGCACCTTGCTGAACGACCTGACCGATCCACGATCAGGCCCCGTTGACCGAGACGGCTTCCAAGGATGGACGATGACGTTCGGCGAGCAGGCGTAAGGCGGTGTTTATCCGGTGTGTGCTTCTGATTTGCGTGCGGTGATTTTGGCGTGGACGTCGTTCATGTCGAGTGCTTTGACGCGGGTGATGAGGTCTTCGAGTGCGGCTGGGTGCATGGCGCCGGGTTGGCGGTAGACGAGTACGCCGTCGCGGAAGGCCATCACGGTGGGGATCGAGGTGATCTCCAGGGTGGCGGCCAGGTCGCGTTCGTGTTGGGTGTCGACTTTGGCGTGCACGACGTCGGGATGGGTTTGCGAGGACCGGTCGAAGACGGGGGCGAAGGCGCGGCACGGGCCGCACCAGGACGCCCAGAAGTCGACCAACACAATCGGATTGGTCCGGATGGTGGATTCGAAATCGTCGTAGGTCAGGCTGGTCGTGGCCATCGCTGTTGTCCTTTCGTGAGTGTGAGAGTTGCTGTCAGGCGAGGCCTTTGAGCATGAGGTTCCAGTACATGAACGGCAGCCCGTACTTTTTGAGGTACCAGTAGGCCCGGTGCGGCTTGGTCGGGTCCAGCAGCGGGAACGACGGTTCCAGGTTGAGGTCGTAGTCGAACTCGGCCAGCAGCATGTCGTGTGAGGACGTCACCAGCGGGCAGGACCCGTACCCGTTGTAGGACGCGGTCAGCGGCCGCCCGGCCAGATAGGCGTCGATGTTGTCGACGACCACCGGGGCTTGTTTGCGGATCGCGGCCCCGGTTTTGGAGTTCGGCGACGATCCGGCATCACCGAGGCTGAACACGTTGCGGTGACGTACGTGTTGCAGGGTGTGCTTGTCGATCTCGACGTAGCCGTTGGCGTCCCCGGTCGAGAGCGGGCTGGCCTTGATCCAGTCCGGCGCCGACTGCCGGGGTACGGCGTGCAACACGTCGTAGGGCAACACCGTCTCGGAGCCGCCGGCCTCGCCTACCGGGGTGAGGGCGACCTTGTGCGCGGCGGCGTCGATGCCGGTCACCTCGGCTCCTGTGTGCACGGTGATGCCGTAGCCG
>NZ_HG964453.1:417341-419724 GCF_000612725.1 Mycolicibacterium austroafricanum | reverse complement strand
TTACCGACCGCATCGGCCAGTCCTTCGGTGCGGTTCCAGTCCAACTGGATACCGGGGCAGACCACGAGCACGTCGTAGCCGTAGTCCGCCCCGTCAACACAGACCACCCGGTTGTTGTCCGGATCCACCTGCGCGGCCGCGTTCTTGATCCAGGTCGCCCCTTTGGGCATCACCGACGCCTCAGCCCGGGCGGTGGTCGAGGCCTTGGCCTGACCCCCGCCGACCAGCGTCCACAACGGCTGGTAATAGTGCACCTCCGACGGCTCGATCACCGCGACATCGGTGTGCCCCTTACGCAGCAGCCGCGCCGCGACCGAGATACCGGCCGTCCCGCCACCGACGATCAGAATCTTGTGCTTACCCGTGGTCATGATTGTTCTGCTTCTCTCGTGTCTCGTGCCGGTCAGGCGTTCAGGCGGTCAGGTGTTTCTCGTGCCGTTTCAGGCGTTCAGGTGTTCGGGTGTTTCTCGTTGGGGGTCAGGCGTTTTGGTGGGCTTCGTCCCAGGCGCCGTAGCCGCCCAGGATGTCGCTGACATCAGCGAAACCGTGGGCCCGCAGCAGGCTCGCGGCCACCGAGGACCGGTACCCGCCGGCGCAGTACACGACCGTCGGCTTCGCTGGGTCCAGCTCACCCAACCGGGCCGGCAGCTGACCCACCGGGATCGAGACCGCGTCCGGGATCATCCCGGCAGCCACCTCACCCGGGTTGCGAACATCGACGATCTGCAGATCGGCCAGCTCGGCGGCACGCGCATCGAAGGCCTTGGCCGTCAACCGCGACGCCACCTGCACCTCGTCGGGGTGGTCGAGCATCGCCTCGAACGGGCGCTCCAGATAACCGATCACCCGGTCGAACCCGATCCGCGCCAGCCGGGTCTTACCTTCGAGCTCCTGGCCGGGCTCGGTGAACAACACGATGTCGACATCGGTGGGCACCACCGACCCGGCGAACTCGGCATACCGGCCCTCCAACCCGATATTGACCGCACCGCGCAGATGCCCCAACGCGAACTCCTCGGGGTTGCGCCCATCGACGAGCACCGCGCCGGCCTTGACCGCGTCGCGGACCTGCTCGTAGCTCATCGCGGCGGGCATCTTCGTCTCATCGAGCAGTTCGCGGTCCTTGCGGTTGAGGATCGCGTCGTAGACGAAGTAGCTCGGTGCCGGCGGCTGACCCTCGGTCACCAACTCCATGAACGTGGCCTTGTCCGGGGCGCGCAGCGCATAATTGGTGGCCTTCTGCTCCCCCATCGTCGACCACAGATCCGTCGACAAGTTCTTCCCGCACGCCGAACCCGCACCATGAGCCGGATACACCCGGGTGGCATCGGGCAGCGTCATCAACTTGGTGTGCAACGAGTCATAGAGCTTGTCGGCCAACTCTTCCCGGGTGAACCCGATCGACGCCAACAGATCCGGGCGGCCCACGTCACCGATGAACAACGCATCCCCGGTCAACACCCCATACGGCACCTCGTCGTCGGCGTGCTCGTAGACCACGATGCTCAACGACTCCGGCGTATGCCCAGGGGTGTGCAGGAACTTCAGCGTCACCTCCCCCAGCGAATAGATCTGCCCGTCGGCCACACCCATCGACTCGAACTCGGTCTCAGCGACCGAGGAGTACACGATCTGGGCCCCGGTGGCCTTGGCCAACTCCAAATGCCCCGACAGGAAATCAGCGTGGAAGTGCGTCTCGATCACCAACTCGATGCTGTAGCCGAACTCCTTGGCATCAGCCAGATACTCGGCCACATCACGCTGCGGATCGACCACCACCGCACGACCGGTGGTCTCGTCGGCGATCAGGTACGACGCATGCGACAAGCAATCCAAGTAGTACTGGATGAACTTCATCTCGATAGTCCTCTCGTTTCGGTGGCGGGTCAGGCTTTCTGACGTCTACTGTGCCTATACCCCTATGGGTATGTCAAGTACCCTAGGGGGTATCTGAATTCCCCTCGCGCTCGGCCCTTGCATTTACCCCCGGGGGTATGTGTAGCATGTCGCTTAACATACCCCCGCCGGTATGGGCTCCCCCTCCGGGGTGCACCCGTACCGAACCCCTTCGAAAGGACAAGCCATGACCGCTCCGGCCACCATCGATTCCCACGACCTGCACCAGATGCTCGGTTCGGCCACCCCGCCGCGGGTGCTCGACGTGCGCACCCCCGGCGAGTTCGAAACCGCCCACATCAACGGCGCCTACAACGTGCCCCTGGACCTGCTGCGCGAACACCGCGACGAGATCATCGGCCACCTCGACCAGGACGTCGTGCTGGTCTGCCGCTCCGGCCAACGCGCCGCCCAGGCCGAAGAAACCCTGCGCAACACCGGCCTGACCAACGTCCACATCCTCGACGGCGGCATCACCGCCTGGGAA
>NZ_HG964453.1:83009-417320 GCF_000612725.1 Mycolicibacterium austroafricanum | reverse complement strand
GAAGGACTCATCGTCGGCCTGGTCACCGGCCTCGTCGGCGCCGGCGGCGGCTTCCTCGTCGTCCCCGCCCTCGCCCTGCTCGGCGGACTCCCCATGCCCATCGCCGTGGGCACCTCACTGATCGTCATCGCCATGAAATCCTTCGCCGGCCTGGCCGGCTACCTGTCCAGCGTCCACATCAACTGGACCCTCGCCCTGGCCGTCACCGCCGCCGCCGTCATCGGCGCCCTCATCGGCGCCCGACTCACCGCCATGATCAACCCCGACTCACTACGCAAAACCTTCGGCTGGTTCGTCCTGGTCATGTCCTCAGTCATCCTCGCCCAAGAAATCCACCCCGCCGTCGGCATCACCGCCGCCGCACTCACCACCCTCGCCGCAGCCACAACATTCGCCTGCCAGCGCTACGCCCACTGCCCACTGAGCCGACTCACCACACGACTCACCACACCCAAAGCAGCCGCATGACCCGGCTCGCGAAACACACCACATGACCATTGGGGACACAGGAAAGGAGGACCCGGCAATGACCGGAGAAAAGGATCCCGCCAGTGCGGTTCTCAATCGGTTGCGGCGCGCCCAGGGCCAATTGGCCGGGGTGATCACCATGATCGAACAAGGCCGCGACTGCAAAGACGTCGTCACACAGTTGGCGGCGGTATCGAAGGCGCTCGACAAGGCCGGCTTCAAGATCGTCGCGACCGGATTGCGGGAATGCGCCACCGGCACCACCGCACGCGGAGACCATCCACCGATGACCGAGGCCGAGCTGGAAAAGCTCTTCCTCTCACTGTCGTAACCCCGCCGAACGCGGGAACTCGACCCTCGATGAAAGGCCGCAGCGATGGATTCGTCTGTGTGGGATGAGCGCTACGCCAGCGTCGAACACCCTTGGGGCTCAACGCCGCCATGCGCACTGATGGCACGCTACGCAGCGCTGCGGCCTGGGCGTGCCATCGATCTCGCCTGCGGCGATGGCCGCAACGCGCGGTACCTGGCCGAGTCCGGTTGGGACGTCGAGGCGGTCGACTTCTCGCCGGTGGCCATCGAAGTGGCGAAAGGCGTGGATGACAGCGAGAACATCTCGTACACCGTCGGCGACGTCAGAAACTGGCAACCCGAGAAGCGTGCGGACCTGGTGGTCATCAGCTTCCTGCATCTACCGATCGACGAACTGGTCGCGGTCATCGCCACCGCGGCGACCTGGCTGCGCCCCGGCGGGCATCTGCTCTACCTCGGCCACGCCCTGGAGAACTTCGTCTACGGCGTCGGAGGACCGGCAGACCCCGCGATCCTGCCCGGCCTGGCCGATCTCGCGCGGGCAAGCCAGGGGCTGCGCGTCGTCGAAATGGCGCATCTGCTCAGGCCACAGGGCGACCGTCAGGCCGTCGACGTGCTCCTCCACGTCCAACCGTGGGACCCCGACCAAGGTTGGTCTCCGCAGGCGCCGGGTCAAGCGGCCACAGCGGTCACCGACACAGAATCGAAGTGAAATGACTTGACGAACAACGCAATTCCCATCGCTGCACCACGCAGATGTCCGAAGCCGACATTGAGTCTGCAATCCGCATGAAAGGAAAGGCCCGACAAATGGACGTACTTGAAGTCGATCCGACCGGGGCGACGGGGCTTGTCGACGGCGCCGGCGCCATCCTGCTCGACGTCCGCGAGGACAACGAGTGGTCAGCCGGACATGCTCCCGGCGCAGTTCACGTGCGACTGGGTGACCTCGACCCGCGCAGCTTCGACACCACCTCGCCAGTTGTCGCGGTGTGCCGGTCGGGCAACAGATCAAGTTCAGCGGCAAAGAAACTTGCGGCCGCCGGGGTCACCGTCTACAACCTCGTCGGCGGCATGAAGGCATGGCGGGAGGCAGGACGACCCGTGATCCGCGACGACGGCTCGGCCGGCACCGTCGTCTGATCGAGAAGGATCACGGTCGGCTCAGCCGAAGACGTGGTCGACGAATGCCTCCGTGTCCCCTTTCCAGGCGATGACGAAGTTGCCGACGTCGTCGCGGCTGATGGCCAGGCTGGGGCAGAACCAGCTTCCGCCGTCTTCGGTGAAGAAGTGCGGCGAGCCGACCACCCCGCGGGTGCGGCCCTCGTCCCAGTCGGCGCGGACCGCGGTGGACGTGGCCTCGGCGTCGAGCGGTTGCAGGCCGAAGCGGCCGGCGATCTCCTCGACGACCTCGGGTCGACCGATGTCGAGCCCCTCCTCGAAGACGGCGTTGCGCAACGCCAGGCCGACCTGCTCGATCAGCACGGAATCGCCGGTGCGGTCTGCCGCGGCCGTCACCGCGAACGCCGCCATCGAGGTGGTCGGGAAGGCGTCGACAGAGAACCCGGCGAACAGGTCGGGCCGTACCGACGCGCGCAGCGCGGAGATCTCCGCTTCGACGTGGTGCGGGTCGAGCGGCTTGCCGTTGATCAGCTCGAGCGGCCAGGCCCGGATCCGCAGGTGCGGTTCGGTGAGGCCGTGACGGTCGCGCCGGTCGACCAGCGTGCGCAGCCCGGCGTGGGTGAACGGACACAAGACGTCGGCGAAGACCTCGACAGTGCGCATGGCGGCGACGTTACGCGGCCGAACACCGCGCCGCGACGTCGCCCTGCCCGCCCTACCCTCCGGCGGCCCCGGATGCCCGGGGCCGCCGGATTCGGACAAGGCGGCCTCAGAGGATGTAGAGCATCTCCTGGTAGGTCGGCAGTGGCCAGAGATCGTCGGCGACAACGGTTTCCAGCGTGTCGGCGGCAGTACGGACTGCCTCCATCGCCGGTAGCAGCGCCTGCTGGGCGTGCGTGGCCTCGTCGAGCGCGGCCTCGCCGGCGTGCCCCGACAATGCGGCCTTGAGCGCTCCCAGAGCGGTGGTCAGCTCGGCGATGGGCGCCGAAACCGCCTGCAGCAGCGTGGTATCGGCATCCATGCCGGCCGCCTTGAGCGTGGCGACGTTCTGCGCCAGCTCGGTCTGGTAGCGGATCGCCGCGGGCAGGATCACCGTCGTTCCGAGCTCCAGCGCGAGCTTCGCCTCGACCGCGATCGTCAGCGCGTACTGCTCCAGACGCACCTCGTACCGACTGTGCAGCTCACGCTCGCTGAACACGCCGTAGCGCTCGAACACCTCGACGGCGGCGGGCTTGATCAGCTCGGGAATCGCGTCGAGCGTGGTCTTGAGATTCGGCAAACCGCGCTCGGCCGCTTCGATCTGCCAGTTCTCCGAGTAACCGTCCCCGTTGAACACGACCGCGCCGTGCTCGGTGATGATCTCGGTGAGCAGCGTCTGCACGGCGCTGTCGAAATCCACCCCGCCGGCAACGGCCTTCTCCAGCGCGGTCGCCATGTAGTCGAACGAATCCGCCATGATCGTGTTGAGGATGATCATCGGCACGGCGACGGTCTGACCGGAGCCGGGGGCGCGGAACTCGAACCGGTTGCCGGTGAACGCGAACGGGCTGGTGCGGTTGCGGTCACCCGGATCGGTCGGCAGCGTGGGCAGCGTGTCGACGCCGATGTGCATGACGCCCTTGCCCTTCGACGACGTCGCCGCGCCCTTGGCGATCTGATCGAACACGTCGGCCAGCTGCTCGCCGAGGAAGATCGAGATGATCGCCGGGGGCGCCTCGTTGGCGCCGAGGCGGTGATCATTGGTCGCCGAGGCCACGGAGACCCTGAGCAACCCGCCGAATTTGTGCACCGCACGGATGATCGCGGCGCAGAACACCAGGAATTGCGCGTTCTCGTGCGGGGTGTCGCCGGGCACCAGCAGTGACCCCAGGTCGGCGTTGCCGACCGAGAAGTTGACGTGCTTGCCCGACCCGTTGACACCGGCGAACGGCTTCTCGTGGAACAGGCATTCCATGCCGTGCTTCTTGGCGACCGTCTTGAACACCGTCATCAGCAGCTGCTGGTGGTCGGAGGCGATGTTGGCGCGCTCGAACATCGGCGCCACCTCGAACTGCGCCGGGGCGACCTCGTTGTGGCGGGTCTTGGCCGGGATCCCGAGCTTGAACAGTTCCCGCTCGGTGTCCATCATGAAGCCGAGCACCCGCTCGGGGACGGCGCCGAAGTAGTGGTCGTCGAACTCCTGACCCTTGGGCGGTTTGGCGCCGAACAACGTCCGGCCGGAGTTCACCAGGTCGGGCCGGGCCAGGAAGAAGTGCCGGTCGACGAGGAAGTACTCCTGCTCGGGGCCGCAGAACGACACCACCTTCTGCAGGTTGTCGTGGCCGAACAGCGCCAGGATCCGCTCGGCGTGGACGCCCATCGCCTGCTGGCTGCGCAGCAGCGGGGTCTTGTAGTCGAGTGCCTCGCCGGTCATCGACACGAACACCGTCGGGATGCACAGCGTGTTGCCGTTCGGGTTCTCCAGAATGTAGGCGGGGCTGGTGACGTCCCAGCCCGTGTAGCCGCGCGCCTCGAACGTGCTCCGCAGGCCCCCGGACGGGAAGCTCGACGCGTCCGGCTCACCCTGGATCAGCGTCTTGCCCGCGAACTCGGCGAGGGTCTCGCCGTCGGAGATGGGTTCGAGGAAGCTGTCGTGCTTCTCGGCGGTCAGGCCGGTCATGGGATAGAAGACGTGGGCGTAGTGGGTGGCCCCCTTCGACAGCGCCCAGTCCTTCATCGCCGAGGCGACGGCGTCGGCGATCGCCGGGTCGAGCTTGGCGCCCTTCTCGATCGTCGCGACGACGGACTTGTACACCGACTTGGGCAGCCGTAGCTGCATCTCGGCCTTGGTGAACACGTTGGAGCCGAAGATCTGGCCGGGCGCCTCGGTCGGGTCGAAGCTGATCGCCGGGGGAACATAGGCCTCAACGTTGTTGATCGCCTGCAGACGGACTGCATTACCGCTCAATGGACTTCCTCATCGGTGCGTCGTCCGCAGCTGCTTTCTCGGACGGTTGACCGACCCACCCTAGGAACGGTCGATGCCGAACTTGTTACGTGAGCGTCAAAGCCTCGGTCCGCGTGTTACAGCGGTCATCTCACTCCACATGTTGCCGATCCGGCTTCCCAGGTCGATGTCGGCGGCCACCGCGACGAGCGCGGCCGCCACGATCGACGTCGGCGCGCGGTCCAGTACGACCAACCCGATCGCCGGACGAGGACCGTGCTGGACCATCGGCCGCGCGGCGAAACCCTGCGGCACACCCAGCTGCGGCAGCCAAGCCGTGGAGGCGATCGTCGCCCGGCGCGAGTGCGTCAGGTGGGCGTAGAGAGCATCGACCGAGTCGGCTTCCACTGCGGGACGGTAGCTGACGCCCTCGGCGGCCATGTTGGCATCGAGGATGCGCCGGTTGC
Organism: Mycolicibacterium austroafricanum; assembly: GCF_000612725.1. GTDB lineage: Bacteria > Actinomycetota > Actinomycetes > Mycobacteriales > Mycobacteriaceae > Mycobacterium > Mycobacterium austroafricanum. The sequence continues at coordinate 412,025 of NZ_HG964453.1, read as the reverse complement.
GCATCGTGGTGGTCAGTACGCACAGCTCCATCGTTGCGGCGTCCGTCCAGGTCACCTCGGGGTGCTCCATCAGCCGGTGATCCTCGGGGGCCACCAGGACGTACTGCTCCCGGTACAGCTCGACCGATCGCGTGCCCGGGGGCGCTTCGTCATCGAGATACGTCAACCCGGCATCGATCTCGAAATCGGCCAACCGCCTGGCGATCTCGCGTGACGACAGCGCCTCGATGCGCACCGAGGCCGCCGGGTTCCGGTGCAGAAACTCCGCGGTGATGAACGGACTGGCGGGCACCGCGGTCGGAATCGCACCGACCCGGGCCGTGACGGTCAACCGTCCGCGCATCCGCTCGAGGTCGGCGAGCATCTCGTCGCGTTCGGCGATGATCCGCTGAGCCCAGGTCACCACGCGGCGGCCCTCTTCGGTGAAGCCCTCGAAGCGATGCCCGCGCTGCACGATGACGATGCCCAGGTCACGCTCCAGTCGGCGGATCGCCACCGACAGCGTCGGTTGACTCACATGACAGCGCGCGGCCGCCCGTCCGAAGTGGCGCTCCGCGGCGAGCGCCAGGAGATAGTCCAGGTGCTGCAACAGCACATCGCTCCCCTTCCCGGTCCCGGAACCGATAGACAGCGTCTATCACTGCATGTGAAATACCAAACGGGGGCTCGCGTCATCCGGCCGGGGTCGGCGTTTTCGCGGGCTAAATTGGAACCATGGCCCCCTCGAAGGACGTCGACGCCGACTACAGCGAGCTGGACGTCGAGGTCAGTGGCGCCAAGGCCGAGGCCGCCGGTGTGAAGGCCGTGATGGTCAGCATGCGGCGCGCGCTGCAACAGATGGGCCCGGTCCGCACGGTGGCCGCACTGGTCAGGCTCAACCAGCGCCACGGCTTCGATTGCCCTGGCTGCGCGTGGCCCGAGGAACCCGGCGGCCGCAAATTCGCCGAGTTCTGCGAGAACGGCGCCAAGGCGGTCGCCGAGGAAGCCACCAAGCGGGTAGTCACCCCGGAGTTCTTCGCCCGCCACACCGTCGCCGAGTTGGATGCCAAACCCGAGTACTGGCTGTCCCAGCAGGGCCGGCTGACCCATCCGGTGGTGCTTCGGCCGGGCGACGACCGCTACCGGCCGATCGGGTGGGACGAGGCGTACCGGCTGATCGCCGACGAACTCAACGCGCTCGACGACCCAGACCAGGCCGTCTTCTACACGTCGGGCCGCACCAGCAACGAGGCCGCGTTCCTCTACCAACTGTTGGTGCGCAGCTTCGGCACCAACAACCTGCCGGACTGTTCGAACATGTGCCACGAGTCCTCGGGAACCGCGCTCATCGACGCGATCGGGATCGGCAAGGGATCGGTCACCGTCGACGATCTCGTCCGGGCGGACCTGATCCTGATCGCCGGGCAGAACCCCGGCACCAACCACCCGCGGATGCTGTCGGTTCTGGAGAAGGCAAAAGCCAACGGCGCCAAGATCATTGCGGTCAACCCGTTGCCCGAGGCCGGCCTCATCCGGTTCAAGGACCCGCAGAAGGTGCACGGCGTGCTCGGCGACGGCGTGCCCATCGCCGACGAGTTCGTTCAGATCCGCCTCGGCGGCGACATGGCGTTGTTCGCCGGTCTGGGCCGGCTGCTACTGGAGGCCCAGGACAAGGCCGGTCCGGGCGTCCAGATCGTCGACCGCGACTTCGTCGACGGCCACACAGCCGGCTTCGCCGAGTACGAAACCCGAACCCGCGCTGTCGATCTCGATACCGTACTGGAAGCCGCCGGCATCGACCGGGCGCAGCTCGACCGCGTCGCGGCGATGATGGCGACGTCGCAGCGCATCGTCGTGTGCTGGGCGATGGGCCTGACCCAGCACAAGCACGCGGTGCCCTCGATCAGCGAGATCTCGAATGTGCTGCTGATGCGCGGCATGATCGGCAAGCCCGGCGCGGGCCTGTGTCCCGTCCGTGGCCACTCCAACGTGCAGGGTGACCGCACCATGGGGATCTGGGAGAAGATGCCAGAGCGGTTCCTGGCCGCCCTTGACGCCCGGTTCGGCATCGCCTCACCGCGCGACCACGGCTACGACACCGTCGACGCGATCCGGGCGATGCGCGACGGGAAGGCCACGGTCTTCATGGCCATGGGCGGCAACTTCGTCTCCGCCACGCCGGACACCGCGGTCACCGAGTCCGCGCTGCGCAACTGTTCGCTGACGGTGCAGGTGTCGACGAAACTCAACCGCAGCCACCTCGTGCACGGACGCACCGCCCTCATCCTGCCCTCGTTGGGCCGCAGCGACCGCGACATCCAGGCGACCGGAAAACAGCTGGTCTCGGTGGAGGATTCGATGTCGATGGTGCACCTGTCCCGCGGAAGCCTGCACCCGCCCGGCGATCAGGTGCGCAGCGAGGTCGCGATCGTCTGCCAGCTGGCTCGCACAGTGTTAGGCCCCGACCACCCGGTGCCCTGGGAGACGTTCAACGCCGACTACGACACCATCCGGGACGCGATCGCGGCGGTCGTCCCCGGTTGCGAGGACTACAACCGCAAGGTGCGCGCCCCCGACGGGTTCCAGCTGCCGCACCCGCCGCGCGATTCGCGCGAATTCCACACCACGACAGGTAAGGCCAACTTCGCGGCGTACCCGCTCGAATGGGTCCCGGTGCCCGAGGGCAGGCTGGTGCTGCAGACCCTGCGCAGCCACGACCAGTACAACACCACCATCTACGGTCTCGATGACCGCTACCGCGGCGTCAAGGGCGGGCGCCGGGTGGTGTTCGTCAACCCCGCCGACCTGACGAGGTTCGGCCTGTCCGACGGTGATCGGGTGGACCTGATCTCCGAGTTCACCGACACCGACGGCCGGTTGCAGGAAAGGTGCGCGAAGGACTTCCGCGTCGTCGCCTACCCGACCCCGGAGGGCAACGCCGCCGCCTACTATCCGGAAACGAATCCGCTTGTCCCGCTGGACCACACCGCCGCGAAATCCAACACCCCGGTGTCCAAGGCGGTCGTGATCAGGTTGGAGCGCAGCTGACATGGGGCGGGTCACGGCGCGCCGCCGGGTACACCACGTGACGACAGGGGACGCCGTCGCACGACCCGACACGCTGGTGGTCGAGGAGCCGTTGGAGATCCGCGTCAACGGCGCGCCGATCACCGTCACGATGCGCACACCGGGCTCCGATGTCGAACTGGCGCAGGGGTTCCTGCTCACCGAGGGCATCATCAGCAGCCGCGAGGACATCGTCTCGGTGCGCTACTGCCGGGGCGCTCCAGTTCCCGTCCCCGAGTCGCTACGCTCCAGCCCGCCGGAAGAACAAGCGGCCAACACCTACAACGTCCTCGACGTCACCCTGGCACACGGGGTTCCGACGCCAGATGTGGACCCCACCCGGAACTTCTACACGACATCCTCCTGCGGAGTCTGCGGCAAGGCCTCGCTGGACGCGGTGCGGTTGATCAGCAAGCACGCCCCCGGGGATGACCCGGCGACCGTCACCGCCGAGACGCTGTCCGCCCTGCCCGACAAGCTGCGCGATGCGCAGAAGGTTTTCGCCGCCACCGGGGGGCTGCACGGCGCAGCGCTTTTCGGCACCGACGGCACCGAGCTGGTGGTCCGTGAGGACATCGGCAGGCACAACGCCGTCGACAAGGTGGTCGGGTGGGCGCTGGAGAACCGGCGCATCCCGCTCGGTGACACCGTGCTGCTGGTCAGTGGGCGGGCGTCGTTCGAGCTGACCCAGAAAGCCGTGATGGCCGGGATCCCGGTGCTCGCCGCGGTGTCGGCTCCGTCGTCACTGGCCGTCGACCTGGCCAGTCAATCGGGGCTCACACTGGTGGCATTCCTGCGGGGTGACTCGATGAACGTCTACACCCGCCCGGACCGTGTGAAGAACTGAGCGGACTATCTCCACCATTTCTCCACACAACCTCCAAGCACCGGGACCGCGTCACCGGCGAGCATCGACGCCATGCCGGAGATCCTCATCGCGACATGCCCACCCGTCGGACACCTCTCGCCGCTGCTGAACGTCGCCCGCGGGCTCGTCGCCCGCGGCGACCGCGTCACCGTCCTCACCAGCGCCCGCCACGCCGACAAGATCAGAGCGGTCGGCGCCGAGCCCCGACCGCTGCCCCACGCCGCCGACTACGACGACTCCACGCTCGACGCCGACCTGCCGGGCCGGGCCGCGACAGCAGGCCTGGCACGGATCAACTTCGACATCGAGAGCATCTTCGTACGCCCGCTACCGCACCAGTTCAGCGCGCTACAGGAACTGCTGGTGACCGACCGCTTCGACGCCGTCATCGCCGACGCGCTCTTTCTCGGTACCCTGCCGCTGTTACTCGGCGACCCCGCCAAACGTCCGCCGATCCTGTCCTACTCCACCACACCGCTGTTCCTCACCAGCCGGGACACCGCCCCGGCCGGGCCGGGGATCGCACCGATGCCCGGGATGATCGGCAGGTTCCGCAATCGCGTGCTGGCACGTGCCACCCAGTCGGTGTTGCTGCGCCCGGGCCAGCGCGCGGCGGAGCGGATGCTCGAAGCGATGGGCCTGCCGGAGCTACCGGTGTTCATCCTGGACTCCGCGGTCCTCGCGGACCGGGTGATCGTCCCGACGGTCCCCGAGTTCGAGTACCGTCGCAGCGATCTGCCCTCCCATGTCCGATTCGTCGGCCCGGTCAGTCCGCTGCCCGGCAGCGACTTCGTCGCCCCGCCGTGGTGGGGTGAGCTCAACGCCGGCAGGCCCGTCGTGCACGTCACACAGGGCACCATCGACAACGCCGACCTCACCCGGCTGATCGAACCGACCATCGAGGCACTGGCGGACGAAGACGTCACGGTCGTAGCCACCACCGGGGGACGTCCGATCTCTCAGATTCGAATTCCTCTACCCGCCAACACCTTTGTCGCCAAGTACGTGCCACACGACGTGCTGCTGCCGATGGTCGACGTGATGGTCACCAACGGTGGTTACGGCGCCGTCCAGCGCGCGCTGTCCGACGGGGTGCCGGTGGTGGTCGCCGGGCATACCGAGGACAAGCCCGAGGTGGCCGCGCGGGTCCGGCATTTCGGCGTGGGAATCGATCTGCGCACCGGCACACCGACTCCGACCCAGGTGCGCCGCGCTGTGCGGAAGGTGCTGCACGACCCGGGATTCCGCACCAAGGCCGGGTGGCTGCGCAGCGCCTACGCCGCCTATGACAGCGTCGCCGAGATCGCGAAGCTCGTCGACCAAGCAGTCGCGCAGCGGACGCAACCCCTCCAGTCGGCCTGAGGCAGCACCGATGGCCGCCGTCCTGATCGCCGTGCTGTCACCCATCGGGCACGTCGAACCGCTGTTCGCCGTCGCCGAGGATCTGGTCTCCCGCGGAGACCAGGTGACCGTGATGACCGGTGCGGCGCATACCGATTCGATCCGCGCGATCGGGGCGCATCCGCACCCGCTACCGCGGTACGCGGACTTCGACGACGCGCCGTTCGACACCGGTCAGCGCGCCGCGACCTCCGGAATCGACGCGCTCAGCCGGGCCGTCATCCGACTCTTCCTCACGCCGATGCCCCTCCAGGCGGCCGAACTGCGCAGGGCGCTGGCCGATCGGCACTACGACGCGGTGATCGTCGACTATCTGTTCCTCGGCATCCTGCCGTTGCTGCTCGACGACACGGTCCGCACACCGCCGGTGCTGCACTACACGCCCACGCCCATGATGCTGTCCAGCCGTGACACCGCGCCGGTTGGTCTGGGTCTGCCTCCGGCCCGCACCGCGGCCCGCCGGGCGCTGTACCGCGCCCTGACGCTGCTGTCGCAGAAAGTCCTGCTGCGCAACGCCCAACGCACCGCCGACCGGATGCTGACGTCCATGGGTGTGCCACGGCTACCGGTGCCGCTGCTCGATGCCGGGAGGCTGGCAGACCGGTTGATCGTGCCGACGGTGCCGAGCTTCGAGTACCCGCGCAGTGACCTGCCAGAAGGGGTGCGGTTCGTCGGACTGGTCCGGCCCCGCTCGGCGGACCGCTTCGTGACCCCACCGTGGTGGGAAGTGCTCGACGCGGACCGACCCGTCGTGCACGTCACGCAGGGCACCGTCGACAACCGCGACCTGTCACGTCTGATCGAGCCGACGATCACCGCACTGGCCGACACCGACGTCACGGTGGTGGTCAGCACCGGCGGCCGCACCCGGGACTCGATCCGGGTGCCCATCCCCGCCAACACCCATGTGTGCGAGTACATCCCACACGACCGACTGCTGCCCAAGGTCGACGTGATGGTGACCAACGGTGGCTACGGCGGGGTGCAGCGCGCACTGGCCGCAGGGGTGCCGCTGGTGGTCGCAGGCAGCACCGAGGACAAGCCGGAGGTGGCCGCCCGGGTGGCGTGGTCGGGGGCCGGAATCAACCTCGACACGGGTACACCCTCGGCCGACGCCATCCGGTCGGCGGTCGCACTGCTGCGCAGCGACGACCGCTACCTTCGCAACGCCCGCCGATTGGAGGCGGCGTTCGCCCGCCAGGACGGAATCGCCGAGATCGCCGCACTCATCGACGAGCTCGTCGGCGTACGCCGGACAGCGGCCACATGAATGCGTGCACCTGCCCCTACCTGCCACCGACGGACAGCCCGGTCCGAAATCCACGTGGCCGGCTACCCGTGTCCACCGGCGGTCCGACCGGAAGGCTCGAAGCATGTTCGCCAACCTTCAGTTCATCGCCGTCACCGCATTCCTGCTGTGGGGTCTGGCCAGCGCACTGTGCGACGTGCTCCCCGACGACGGAGCCCGCAGGGAACGAAAATGCGCTGAGGGCCGTCAGTCCTCTGGACTGAACGGCCCTCAGCGCAATATCGGTGACAGCAGCTAGGCGCTCTTGTCGCGACGCTCGGTGCGGGACGGCTTGCGCGGCACGATGGTCGGCAGCACGTTGTCCAGCACGGTCTCCTTGGTGACGACCACCTTGGCGACGTCGTCGCGGCTCGGGATGTCGTACATCACCGGCAGCAGGACTTCCTCCATGATGGCGCGCAGACCGCGGGCGCCGGTGCCACGGTGGATGGCCTGATCGGCGATCGCCTCCAGCGCGTCTTCGGCGAACTCCAGCTCCACACCGTCCATCTCGAACAGCCGGGTGTACTGCTTGACCAACGCGTTCTTCGGCTGGGACAGGATCTGCACGAGCGATTCCTTGTCCAGGTTCGTCACCGACGCGACGACCGGGAGCCGGCCGATGAACTCGGGGATCAGACCGAACTTGATCAGATCCTCGGGCATCACCTCGGCGAAGTGGTCCTGGGTGTCGATCTCGGCCTTGGACTTCACCTCGGCGCCGAAGCCCAGGCCACGCTTGCCGACGCGGTCGGACACGATCCGCTCCAAGCCGGCGAACGCGCCGGCCACGATGAACAGCACGTTGGTGGTGTCGATCTGGATGAACTCCTGGTGCGGGTGCTTGCGTCCGCCCTGCGGGGGCACCGACGCCTGCGTGCCTTCCAGGATCTTCAGCAGCGCCTGCTGTACACCCTCACCGGAGACGTCCCGGGTGATCGACGGGTTCTCGCTCTTGCGGGCGATCTTGTCGACCTCGTCGATGTAGATGATGCCCGTCTCGGCGCGCTTGACGTCGTAGTCGGCGGCCTGGATCAGTTTGAGCAGAATGTTCTCGACGTCCTCACCGACATAGCCGGCTTCGGTCAGCGCCGTCGCATCCGCGATCGCGAACGGGACGTTGAGCATCTTGGCCAGCGTCTGCGCGAGATAGGTCTTGCCGCAGCCCGTCGGGCCGAGCATCAGGATGTTGGACTTGGCCAACTCGACGGGCTCCGAGCGCGAGTCGCGGGCCTTCTCGCCCGCCTGGATGCGCTTGTAGTGGTTGTAGACGGCCACGGCCAGCGTGCGCTTGGCGGTGTCCTGCCCGATGACGTAGCCCTCGAGGAATTCACGGATCTCCGCGGGTTTGGGCAGCTCATCGAGCTTGACGTCGTCGGCGTCGGCGAGTTCTTCCTCGATGATCTCGTTGCACAGGTCGATGCACTCGTCGCAGATGTAGACGCCGGGTCCCGCGATGAGCTTCTTCACCTGCTTTTGGCTCTTGCCGCAGAACGAGCACTTCAGCAGGTCGCCGCCATCTCCAATGCGTGCCATGGTGCTGGGGTTCCTACTTCCTGTCGCCGTCGATACTCGGTGGTTCGGTGTGGTGCACCGGGACCGTCGTGAGGTGTAGCCCCGACGCTACCCGCTGTTTCCGTCGCCGTGCGACCGATAAAGCCGAATAGCGTCGGTGGTATTCAGGTGTGGTTGCGACAACATATCGCCTGATTCACCCCTGATGGCCACGGAACGCACCACTGTGTCTCTGGCGTGTCGCCGCTGTTACCCGACCGAGAGTACCTGGCTGCGCGCGCTGTAACCGGCGCGCGGCGAAACCGACGATCCGTCTCCGCCGCATGCTGATGGACGCACCCGGCGAAGATCACCGGGATGCGTCATCGCGTCCGTCTCAGCGCGGTCCCGGCCCCAGCGGACCCGGACCCACCGGACCCGGTCCCACCGGTCCTGGTCCCACGGGGCCGACGACGCCCCCGACCCCGACCGGACCCACCGGACCGAGGACCGGATTCGGCGGGTTCACATACACGTTCACGGCGACGCATGTCGCGGTGGCGACGTCCCAGTACGTCCCCTCGGGGCAGACCGGGTCCTGAGCCTGCGCGACCGCAGCCGTCTGGATCAACACACCCGCGGCCGCCGACGCCAACAACGCGGCCAAGGTCATACCTGGTTTCAGTCCCACCGACATCGGCGTTCCCCTCGTGTCAGGACGCAGTCGCTCCATGCGCTGACGTCTACGTCGATAATCAGCCTGACACGCGCGAACGTTACGGCGAAGACTTTTGCCGCCATCTGCCCCGACCGCCCCTCACGACGGTGTCCGACACTGACCAACCTCGTACCCTGCGATCATGACCCCGCTCGAGGACGCCTTCGCACTGGCCGTGAACGACAACGGGTTGGCTGTGGTGTCGACGCTGCGCGCGGACCTGACGATCCAGTCGTCACTGATCAACGCCGGACCACTACCCCATCCCGCGACCGGCCGACCGGCGCTCGGGTTCGTCACCTACGGACGGGTCAAACTCGCCAACCTGCAGGCGCGGCCCCAGATCGCGGTGACCTTCCGGCGGGGCTGGGAATGGGCCACCGTCGAGGGCCGCGCCGAACTCGCCGGCCCCGACCACCCCCAGCCCTGGCTGGGATCCGACGACACCCTGCCGCGGTTGCTCCGCGACATCTTCACCGCCGCGGGCGGGACGCACGACAACTGGGACGAGTACGACCGCACCATGCGTGAACAGCGCCGCGCCGCGGTGCTCGTCACGCCGACGCGGATCTACGGCAACGGCTGAAGCGTCAGGCCTTCTGCGCCGACAGCTTGCGGTACTCCAGCACGGTGTCGATGATCCCGTATTCCTTGGCCTGCTCGGCGGTCAGGATCTTGTCGCGGTCGGTGTCCTTGCGGATCTGCGCGGCATCCTTGCCGGTGTGGCGAGCGAGGGTCTCTTCCATCAGGGTCCGCATCCGCTCGATCTCGGCGGCCTGGATCTCCAGGTCCGAGAACTGGCCCTGGATGACGCCGCCCAGTGCCGGCTGGTGGATCAGGATGCGGGCGTTCGGCAGCGCCATGCGCTTGCCCGGCGTCCCGGCGGCCAGCAGCACCGCCGCGGCGGACGCGGCCTGGCCCAGGCACACGGTCTGGATGTCGGCACGCACGTACTGCATGGTGTCGTAGATCGCCATCAGGCTGGTGAACGAGCCGCCGGGCGAGTTGATGTACATCGTGATGTCGCGGTCGGGATCGAGCGACTCGAGCACCAGCAGCTGCGCCATGATGTCGTTGGCCGACGCGTCGTCCACCTGGACGCCGAGGAAGATGATGCGTTCCTCGAACAGCTTGTTATACGGGTTGGACTCTTTGACGCCGAAGCTCGAGTGCTCGATGAACGACGGCAGGATGTAGCGCGCCTGTGGCTGCAAACGGGGGTCGGTCATGAGGTCACTCCGTTGACGTTGGTGCTGGTGATGATGTGGTCGACGAAGCCGTACTCGAGGGCTTCCTGCGCCGTGAACCAGCGGTCGCGATCGGAGTCGGCCTCGATGCGCTCGATGGTCTGTCCGGTGAACTCCGCGTTGAGGCGGAACATCTCCTTCTTGATGACCGCGAACTGCTCGGCCTGAATCGCGATGTCGGCGGCGCCGCCGGTGATGCCGCCGAGCGGCTGGTGCATCAGGATGCGCGCGTGCGGCAGCGCGTAACGCTTGCCCTTGGTGCCTGCGGCGAGCAGGAACTCGCCCATCGACGCGGCCATGCCCATGGCGTATGTCGCCACATCGCACGGCGCGAGCACCATCGTGTCGTAGATGGCCATGCCCGCGCTGATCGAACCGCCGGGCGAGTTGATGTAGAGATGGATGTCCTTGGTCGGATCCTCGGCCGACAGCAGAAGGATCTGGGCGCACAGCCGATTGGCGATGTCATCGTCGACCTGCGAACCCAGGAAGATGATGCGCTCGGACAGCAACCGCTCATACACCGAGTCGACAAGGTTGAGGCCCGATGAGGCGCCACGCATGTCAGTCACGACTGGATACCTGCTTTCTTTGTGTACTACCGACGCGGTGACCGGTCTTACGAAAGACACTAACGAACCCGCGCCGCCGGGGAGTCCCCAGACGGCGCGCGTTCGCTCACAGCATCACTTGCTGTCGTCGGCCGCCTCGTCGGAATCGGCGTCGGTCTCTTCGGTGGCGTCCTCGGCCGGGGCCGCCTCGTCCTGCTCGGCCTCGGCCTGCTCACCGGAGGGTCCGAAGAACTCGGCGGTGTCGATCTCGGCGCCGTCGGTGTCGGTGACGGTGGCGCCGTGCACCACCGCGGCGACGGTCAGCCCGCGCCGGACGTCGGCGAACATCGCGGGCAGCTGGTTGTTCTGCTGCAGCATCTGCAGCAGCTGCTGGGGCTCAAGGCCGTACTGGCGTGACATCAGCACCAGGCGCTCGGTGAGGTCGTTCTGCCCGACCTGGATCTCCAGCTTGTCGGCGATGGAATCCATCAGCAGCTGGGTCTTGATGGCCTTCTCCGCGTTGGCACGGTTGTCCGCATCGAACTCCTCGCGGCTACTGCCCTGCTCCTTGAGGCTCTCGGCGAACTTGTCCTCGTCGTGATCGAGGCCGTGGATCGCGTTGTGCAGCGTGTCGTCGACCTGCGCCTGCACGACCGCCTCGGGGACCGGGATCTCGGTCTGCTCGAGCAGCACCTCGATCGCCTTGTCGCGGATGGCCTCGGCCTGCTGCACCCGCTTGAACCGGCTGATCTTCTCCTTCAGATCGGCGCGCAGTTCCTCGACGGTGTCGAATTCGCTTGCCAGCTGGGCGAAGTCGTCGTCGACCTCGGGAAGCTCACGCACCTTGATCGACTTGACGGTGACGGTCACCTCGGCCTCTTGTCCGGCATGCTCGCCGGCGACCAGCGTGGTGGTGAAGACCTTCGACTCGTCTGCCTTCAGACCGATGATGGCCTCGTCGAGGCCCTCGATCAGCTGACCGGATCCGACCTCGTGGGACAGACCTTCGGTGTTGGCCTCGGGGACGTCCTTGCCGTCGACGGTGGCCGACAGGTCGATGGAGACGAAGTCGCCGTCCTCGGCGGCGCGGTCGACACCGGTCAGGGTGCCGAAACGCTTCTGCAGCGCCTCGATCTCGGCGTCGACGTCCTCGTCGGTGACGCTGATCGGGTCGACGGTGATCTTCAGGGCGCCCAGGTCGGGCAAGTCGATGTCGGGGCGGACGTCGACCTCGGCGGTGAACACCAGCTCCTCGTTGTCCTCGAGCTTGGTCACCTCGATCTCCGGCTGGCCGATCGGCTGCAGCGACTCCGCGGTGACGGCCTCGCTGTAGCGGGCGGGCAGCGCGTCGTTGACGACCTGCTCGAGCACGGCGCCGCGTCCGACGCGGGCCTCAAGCAGCTTGCGGGGCGCCTTGCCGGGGCGGAACCCGGGCAGCCGGATCTGCTTGGCCAACTGCTTGAACGCACGGTCGATGTCGGGTTCGAGTTCAGTGAAGGGCACCTCCACGTTGATGCGAACCCGGGTCGGGCTCAACTTCTCGACGGTGCTCTTCACGATTGGTACTCCTCTATTGCTACTCGCTGTGTGGATGGGGTGCTGCTGGTCGGGGTGACAGGATTTGAACCTGCGGCCTTCCGCTCCCAAAGCGGATGCGCTACCAAGCTGCGCTACACCCCGGTCGTGGCTGCGTCGCGCGTGCGCGCAGCATCAGACCACCGGCGATCCTACGGCCTGCCCGCGCCGAAGCCTCAATTGGATTTGAGTTGGGCAGGCCCGGTACAGTCTGCCGGTACTCTCACGTTGTGCAGTACACGCGGGCGTAGCTCAATGGTAGAGCCCTAGTCTTCCAAACTAGCTACGCGGGTTCGATTCCCGTCGCCCGCTCGAGAAAGCGCCCTGGTAGCGCGGTTTTCGCAGGTCGAACGCCCATTCGGCAGGATGGGCCCGTACCGCGCTTGTACCACTAAAGCGGTTACTTGCACCTCCATGTCGCAGCGCAGTGCCATACTCCACGCGGACTACGAGTCGGAGGGATTCTGCGGGATGTTGGACTGGCTAAAAGAAGGCCTGACCATCGCAGATTCAGGCTTCGCCGTGCTGGGCGGTCTGATCGTCGCTGCCGTGTACAGCATCAAGCCTCTGCGGCGACGGTGGCAACGCAGGCCCTCGCAGGTACAGAAGCAACAGGCCGAAATTCTTGACCAGCTTGGCCTGGGTCGGCCCTTGGAGACGATTGAAGCTGCGCTGGGGTCACCTCACCTTCTCAACCGGTGGAACACCCCAGACGGTCAGAGTGAGGATCGGATCTACCGATTGCCAGGTGCCTGGGTGGTGCTGTACCCACGTGAGGGCGCAGTGGCGGCCTACTCGATCACCATCACCGACGCGGATCTGTACTACGACACCGGGAAGATCACACGCGGGATCGTTCCTGTCCGCTTAGGGCGTAGCGTGTTTGCTGACGCACGAACAGAGGGTGCCGCCGACGCTCTTGAGGTCTACGCGCACTTCATCACGTTCTATCGGTACTACGACTACGGAGCGAATGCGGCAGGCGGGCAATTCATCTGGCTGGCCTTCAACCACGCTGGCGCCGGAGACTTCGACGGAGTATCCGCCGGGGACTGGGAAAAGCACAGGACTGCCCATGAGAGAGCTGAGGCCAGTGATCTGTCCCGCATCACGGTAAACACAATCGCGATCTGCGGCTGGGACTTACAACCCACCCTGTTGAACCACGGAGTTTACGGCCCGCACCCTGACGTGATTCGCTGAACACTCGGCGTGCGCATCACACAAGTCGGCGACAAGGCGGCAAGCCGGCAACATTTCCCGTCCGAGCAGGGCCGGCTCCCAAGGGAACAGCCCCGGCTCCGAAGAACCGGGGCTGCCCTTCAAACGCGACGATTACCGCCCGCGCTTGATTGTCCACACCACGTTGCCAGTCCGGACCTTCTTGGTCTGGCCGGGCAGGACCTTCACCGTCTTTTTGATGGTGGCCATCGGTATCACCTCCAACCCGCCGGGAACTGATCGACCGGCAGGCTCAGCACGCCCTGTTGCGCGCCGATCCGAGAGAGGTACGGTTGCCACGCGGTCTTCCCCAAGAGCGCGGCAACAGCCTCACGCCGGTTAGCCCCGATGTGAGGCTGTTCCAGTCTCTGGCAAAAAATGACGCTACAGCTTGTTGGCGACAATGCATGCGAACACCACCCCTTGTGCTTCGGCGTGTCGCATCTCGGGTTCGTGATCTTGCGGAGTTATGTTGTCTTGCTCGGCTACAGACGGCGGCTATTTGTGCAGCGGGACGACGTTCGCGGGCAGGGTCGGCGTTGCCACCATCGCCCCAAAGCGGCCATCGCGTCCGTGTGATCGTCGATGTTGAAAAGGTGGGTCTAGATCGCCAACGTTGTCGTTGATTTCGAGTGGCTCGTGAACCGGCTGACTTCCAACGCGCTCAACCTCGCCGCGACGCGCAAACTCGCGAAGGTGTGCCGGTGAACCACCCCGGGTTTGATGCACACCTTCTTTCGAGGGAAGGTTGTTCGCATTATGCCGAGGAAGTACGACGACGAGTTCAAGGCCCGGGCGGTGCGGTTGGTCACCGACCATGCCGAGGAGTACGACAGCCGCACGGCCTGTATCAGCGCGGTGGCCAAGCGGTTGGGGGTGTCCTACGAATCGCTGCGCCGCTGGGTGAACCAGGCCGAGGTGGATACCGGGGTCCGTGACGGTGTGCCCACCGATACGGTGCGCGAGTTGCGCGAGCTCAAGCGTAAGAATCGTGAGCTTGAGGAAACCATCGAAATCCTCAAGGCGGCAACAAGTTTCTTCGTGCGGGAGAGCGACCCGCGACACCACTGATCTGTGCGTTCATCGCCGAGCATCGTGCTCGGTTCGGGGTCGCTCCGATCTGCCGCGTGCTCACCGAGCACGGCTGCCAGATTGCCCCGAGAACCTTCTATGCCTGGCTGACCCGACCCCCGTCAGCGCGGACCCTCTGGGACACCGTGATCACCGAAGTGCTGGCCGGCTTCTACGAACCTGACGAGCACGGCCGCCGGAAACCTGAGTCGTTGTACGGCGCCACCAAGATGTGGGCTCACCTGCAACGCCAGGGCATCGCCGTGGCCCGTTGCACCGTGGAACGCCTGATGCGGGCCAACGGCTGGCGTGGGGTCACCCGCCGCAAAAAGGTTCGCACCACGATCGCTGACCCGGCCGCGGCGCGGGCAGCCGATCTGGTCAAACGCCAGTTCCGGGTGCCCGCCCCCAACGTACTGCTGGTGGCGGACTTCACTTACGTCCGCCTGGCCAGCGGAGCGTTCGTATACACCGCGTTCGCCATCGACGCCTTCGCGGGCCGGATCGTCGGGTGGACCTGCTCAGCCAGCAAGGAAGACAGGTTCGCGCGCCAGGCGATCCACCATGCCGCACAACTCCGAATAAACGAAGGTAATCCGTTGTTGGGCAATACTATTCACCACAGCGATGCAGGCTCGCAATACACCTCCGTGCGGTTCGGCGAGACCCTGGCGCTGTCCGGACTGGTGGCGTCGATCGGCACAGTCGGGGATGCCTTCGACAACGCTCTGGCCGAGACGACGATAGGGCTCTACAAGACCGAAGCCGTCCGCGACGACTCACCGTTCCGGCGAGGTCCGCTGCACCGCCTGACCGACGTCGAACTGCTCACCGCTGAGTGGGTGCACTGGTACAACACCGACCGGCTCATGCACCGCCTGGGCCGCATCCCACCGACCGAGTACGAGACCATCCACTACGCTACAAACACAGCCCAGCCAGAGGCTGCACACCAGTAACCAGGTGTGCATCAAACCCGGGGCGATTCACCGGAGCGGTGCGAGGCGAGCCTTGAGGGTAGTGCTGCGGCCTTGTCCCTCGACACCGTCGCGGCCCGAATACCCCGCGCTACCACGTGAGTTCTCATAGGGGCCTGGGCGAGTCCCGCCCCGAGCCGTGTATGCCGACCCCGCAGACGGCGGCATTACGTCGTGCGGTCCCCCGACATCGTCGACCCATCGCGCAGGGCTCGCCGAGGTGAAGCCAGGGGCAACCCAGGCAACACCGTGGCCTAATGAGCAGGGCGGTGACGGGCGGCCCAGCGGCGCCCGTTACCGGCCCCTAGTCAGCCCGGTCGCGGGTGGGACGTCCTTTGGGCCCACGACCTGCTGCCCAAGTCAAGGCAGGTCGCCGCGCCGAGAGTACCGCCGCACCAAGACGTAAGCGCATCAGGTAAATCAGGTCGCCTTCTTGGCGGGTGCTTTCTTAGCTGCGGCCTTCTTGGCGGGTGCTTTCTTGGCGGGTGCTTTCTTGGCGGTTGATTCCTTCTCAGATTTCCGCACTGCCATCAATGCGGCAAGCTTTTGTTGTCCAGCGGAAGTGAGCCGCAGATACTTGTTGGTATCACTTGGAACTCGCTTCTTTTGGCCAGACTCTATGACTCCGAGGGTCCGGAAGTGAACAATGATTGTCTCAAAGTCCCTCTGCTGCATGGAGAGTCGCTTATTCTTGATCTTTTTTACAGCGGCCTCGTCGCTCAGCTCTCCCCAGTAGAGAGCAAGTTCCAATTTATCCTCCACCACTTCTTCGGTGGCTTCGTCGATGAGAGACGGTCCAATCCCTTCTAGAATGTCGTTCCAGCTCACCTTTGCTTGAACCCACATGCTCGAATCGTCGTTGTAATTGGCAGAATAGATTCGCAGCGGCACGCTGATCTTGTCCTCGCCGTCCGCCAGCGTAGAGGGATCCACCTGGGCAACCCGCTCTGCGACTAGCGTCTGTGACTTCGCAGTCGCTTCGGCCAATTGGGCTCGGAGGGTAAGTATCTCGCGTTCAGCATCGTGGCTGAGGATGGCATCTCCACGAACCCAACCGACGCGCGGATCGTTGTCTATGAGGTTCATAAGACTCATCGCCACCTGACCTCCGAGTTCCGCCGCGCTGGTGAAGTACTGCACGGGCAGGCCCTCCACCTTCTTCCGGAACGCCGTAAGTTTCTCTCGCGCCTCGTCGTTCTGATCGGTTTTGCCTGCTGGGATTTTCTCGGGGTCTTTATGAAGGAAACCGATCACCGGCGTGTTGGTCTTCACCGCGTAGTCGTACTCGCGCTCCGTGTAACTGATGCCCGACGCTTCGTCCATCGCGCCGTAGCGGTGAGTGTGGTCACCTGACCTGGCCCCACTTTGGCCGTTGTTCTTCACGAATGTTGGCCCCACCGGGGTGGTGATCATTGCCGGCGGGGTGGGGCGGTGTGTCGTCACGAATGTTGGCCCCACCCTCGTTCAGATCGTTCCTGTCGCCCGTCGTTCCTGGCGGTCGCGTTCAGGGAGGGTCGGTCAGGATGCGGTCACGCGTGGAGTTGTTCGAGAAGATCAGGAGGGATCGACGGGTTGAGGGCCTGTCGATCCGCGAGTTGGCCGACCGGCACGGCACGCATCGTCGGACGGTGCGCCAAGCCCTTGATGACGCGGTGCCGCCGCCGCGCAAGGCCTATCCGGGGCGTCCGCGTCCAGCGATCGATCCGTGGGTGACGGTGATCGACGCCTGGCTGCACGCTGATCGGGAGGCGCCGCGCAAGCAGCGCCATACCGCTCGGCGGATTTGGCAGCGTCTGGTCGCCGAACACGGGGCGACGTGCTCGGAGGTGACCGTGTCGCGCTACGTCGCGCGACGCCGATCCGAGCTCGGACTCATTGACAACGAGGTGTCGGTGCCCCAGACCCACGAGGCTGGTGCGGAAGCCGAGGTCGACTTCGGTGAGTTCTTCGCCACGATCGCCGGGCTGGTGGTGAAGTGCTGGATGTTCGTGATGCGATTGTCACACTCGGGCAAAGCCTTTCACGTCGCGTTCGCCACCCAGGCCCAGGAGGCGTTCCTGGAGGGCCACGTGCTGGCCTTCGAGCACTTCGGTGGCGTTCCGGGCAGGATCCGCTACGACAACCTCAAACCCGCTGTCATTCGGGTTCTCAAGGGCCGCGACCGGGCCGAGTCCGAACGGTTCATCGCCCTGCGCAGCCACTACGGCTTCGACTCGTTCTTCTGCCGCCCGGGCCTGCAAGGCGCCCATGAGAAGGGCGGTGTGGAGGGCGAGATCGGACGCTTCCGACGTCGCCACCTCGTCCCGGTTCCGGCGGTGACCTCGCTGGCCGAACTCAACGCTCTGATCGCTGCCGCTGATGATCTCGACGACGACCGGGTGATCACGGGGCGTCCGATCACCGTCGGCGCGGCGTTCGCCGCCGAGCACGACTCGTTGATGGGGCTGCCGGCCGAGGCGTTCGACTGCGCCCGTCTGCTGACCGCCCGTGTCGACAACCGCGCCAGAGTGTCTGTGCGGCAGTGCTTCTACTCCGTGCCGGCACGCTACGCTGGTCGACGGCTTCCGGTGCGGCTGAGTGCTCGCGGTGTCGAGGTGTACGACGGGCCGCGGCTGGTTGCCCGCCACGACCGAGCGGTCGGACGCCACGTCGAGGTGCTGTGCCTGGACCACTACCTGGAGGTGCTGGCGACCAAACCCGGCGCGCTGCCGGGAGCGACCGCACTGGCCCAGGCCAAGGCGCGCGGAGTGTTCACCGCCAGCCACCAGGCCTACTGGGATGTCGCTCGCACCGCGCGCGGTGACGCCGCCGGAACCCGCGCCCTGATCACCATCCTGTTGGCCCACCGCACGATGGCCGCTGCGGCGTTGATCGCCGCGATGGACCGAGCCGTGGCCGCGGGGTGCCTGGACCCCGAGACCGTCCTCATCGACGCTCGCCGCGATACGACGGCGATCGCGCCGGTGGTTCCGATCGGAGCGCTGGCCCGCTACGACCGTCCCGCGCCGTCGTTGACTGATTACGACGACCTGCTCACCGGAAGCGAATCATGACCACCACCGACGCCGCGGCCGCAGGCAAGCCGGTGACCACCGATGCCGCCGCGCAGGCCTCGATCGGGGCTGCGGCCCGTGAGTTGCACCTGCCCACCGTGCGCACCGAGGCCGCCCGACTGGCCGAGATCGCCGCACGGCAGCGTCACACCCATCTGCGCTACCTGGCCGAGGTCCTGGCCGCAGAGGTCGACGACCGCACCGAACGCCGCCGAGCTCGCCGCGTAAACGAGGCAAAATTCCCCAGGCTGAAACGGTTGGCGGAGTTCAACATCGACGCCGTGCCCGGTATCGCACCCGCAACTCTGGGGCAGCTCGCCGCCGGGCACTACATGGACGCCGGCGAGCCCGTCGTGCTGCTCGGCGACTCCGGCACCGGCAAAACCCACCTGCTCATCGGACTCGGGCTGGTGGCCTGCGAGCAGGGACGTCGGGTCCGCTACGTCACCACCGCCCAGCTGGTCAACGAACTCGTCGAAGCCGCCGATGAACGTGTCCTCTCCCGCGTCGTCGCTCGGTACGGGCGTTTGGACCTGCTCTGCCTCGACGAACTCGGATACGTCCAAATCGACTCCCGCGGAGCGGAACTGCTGTTCCAGATCATCACCGAACGTGAGGAACGCGCCTCGGTGGCGATCGCGACCAATCTGCCGTTCAGCGAGTGGGGCACCGTGTTCCCCGACCCGCGCCTGGTCGCCGCGATCGTCGACCGCATCACCTTCAACGCCCACATCATCGAGACCGGCACCAAGTCCTACCGGCTACGCACCAGCAAGATGACCAACCGCACCAAACGCACCACCTGATCCACGGTGGGGCCAAAATTCACGACGACAGTGGGGCCAAGCCACTTGACGAAACCCATAGCGGCCTCCGACTACAACGATGTAGTAGTCGCTCTCGTCTATCACGCGCTGAATGAGCCTCCACTGATCCTCGTTCGCGGCCGGGAACATCTCCATACCCGCCGGGAAGTGATTGAGGTTGAGAATCATCTGGATAACAGCGGCACGCTCATCCGTGAGGTCTTTGTAAGTCGAACTCACGAACACTTGGTACCGCTTCTTCATGTCCAGCATTCTCCCAGCGACCAGCGACAGAACTCGGCGTGTCGGCATGCGTGTCTCGCCAATGCGTTCGACGGCTGACCGCTGTACCGCGCCCTGTACCGCCGATCAAAGCAGACCGCACCCGAACCACGGACGTACCCCTTGACGAGCTGCAAGTGGCTGAACCCAAACATAGATATGCGTTTTGGTTCCACATCGGCGCTGGTCGGCGCAGTTTCTAGCGAACTCGAAAAGGGGCCGGACAAGCCTTCCAAACTAGCTACACGGGTTCGATTCCCGTCGCCCGCTCCACGCAGCCTCGTACAGGTCAACATGGTTGACGCGTTGGTTGACTTGCTGGGACGGTGTGGAAATCCCGCCTCCGTCCGCCTACGCACCATTTCGCCGTCCACGAAGAGCGCAACGTTGTTTGCTGCGCCAGATGTCACCGCGGCGACGTGGCCAAGCGATCGGAACCATCCGCAACCCCGTCGGCGACCGCAACGATGCGTGATGCGGCTTCCACGGCCGCGGCACGCCGCTGCGCGATTCGGCCGGCGTCCTCGGTGACGCTGCGCGGATCGGGCCAGTACGCCCACGCCAAGCCCAGACCGAACAACAGGATCAGCAACTCCTCGGGATCCCAGCGGGTGTCCACCAGGCCGTCACGCTGGGCCGTCCGGACCGCATCCACAGCCTCCGCGGGCGCCGTGCGCCCATCATCCCCGGCCGGCGGATAGAGGCTGACGCCCTCCAACCGCCCCCAGTTGATCATCCGGAAGTGCTCGGGATGACTCAGCGACAGATCGAAGATGTCTCCGACGAACTCTGGCACCGAATCCGGGCGCACGGAGACCGCAGCGAAGAACTCGGCACCGTCTGCGGCCAGCACCTCGCGAAACAGCGTCTCCTTGTCCCGGAAGTGCGCATAAAGCCGCTCCTTGCTCGCCGCAGCCGCCTTGGCGATGCGGTCGATGCGGGCACCGGCCAACCCGAATTGGGCGAACTCCGCCCGGGCCGCCACCAGGATCGCGTCACGCAGTTCACCCGTACTTCTCACAGGAACATCATAGCCATACAAACCAGTTCGTTTGGTAGCCTGGTAGCAACATCCCGAACCACTCCACGAAGGACTACGCGACGATGACAAGCGCGCGGCACACCACCGAAATCATGAACCACCCTGCACGCGTCGAGGCGTTGCGCGGCCCCGTCAATGTGCTGACCCGCGCCATCGAGCCCCTCGTCGATCTGTATCGGCCCTACGTCGACGGGCTGGAGAACCTGCCTCGCGACGGCCGATTCCTGTTGGTGGGCAACCACACTCAATCAAGCGTCGAGGGCCCGCTCATCCCGCACTACGTGCGCCGCGAGATCGGCACCCGGGTGCGGCCCCTGACCGAGCGGATGATGGCCAACTTCCCAAGGCCCGTCGGCGACCTGCTGGCCGCTTACGGTGCGGTGGTCGGCTCGCGCGAGGGAACCCGCGAGATGATGCGCCACAACGAGACGATCCTGGTGTTCCCCGGCGGCGGCCGTGAGATCAACAAGTTCAAGGGCGAGGAGTACACCCTGCAGTGGCAGGGCCGTTCCGGGTTCGCGCTGCTGTGCGTCGAGAACGACTACCCGATCGTCCCGGTCGCCCTTGTCGGCGGCGACGACGTGTACACCAACCTCATCAGCCGGGGGAGTTCCCTGGCCAACCTGACCATGTCGCTCAGCGAGAAGATCTTCGGCCGCGGCGACATGGTCCCGGCGATACTGCACGGAATCGGCCCCACGCTCATCCCGCGGCCACAACGGATGTACCTGCGCTTCGCCGAACCCATCGACACCACCAAACCGGCCCGCGTCTCCACCGAGAAGTGGATCGCAACGGTCAAGGACCGCACCCAGCGATCGCTGGAAGCCGCCATCTCGGAGTTGCAGCAACTCCGCCAGGACGACCCCTACCGGGAGCTCAACCCACTGGCCTGGCGCAACGCACTTGAGCCAGGTTCGCCGGCGCCGACGCCGGCATGAGGCTGCCCGCGCGCGATAAGCCCGAAGTCTGTCGGCCGGTGTCGACAGGATGAAGCAGGCGCTGCGCCCGCAGTGCTTGTGACCTGGGGTGTCCGATCTCTGTCGGTACGCTGTGAGCCATGGATGGCGCACTGCTCGTTCTCATCGTCCTGGTCGTCGCGGCGATCGGACTGGCCGTCTATGCGACGTCGAAGTCGTCGCAGAAGCGCAATGCCGCGTCGCTGGCCGACGCCAAGGCCGACGCCCGCCGCACCATCGAGCGCCTCGGCGGGCAGGTGTTCGCCCTGACGGGCATCGACGACGCGTCCAAGCAGGCGCTGGCCGACGCGTCCGAGCGGTACACGGCGGCGTCGTCGCAGATCGACCAGGCCACCACCGCGCGCCAGGCCGAGCTGGCCAAGGAGAGCGCGATGGAAGGGCTGTACTACGTGCGCGCCGCCCGGCTGGCGCTGGGCATGGATCCCGGTCCCGAGCTGGAAACACTGGCAGGGCAACGGACTGCGGGCACCGTCACCGAAGACCGCCGCGTCCAGTTCGAAGGACGTGAGATCGAGGCGTCGCCGACGCCGTCGCAGCGCACCCCGAACTACTACCCCGGCGGCCGGGTCGCGGGCCGGCCCGTGCCCGCGGGCTGGTACTCCGAACCGTGGTGGAAGCCTGCCCTGGTCGCCGGCGCGTGGGGCCTGGGTTCGGCACTGCTGTTCAGCAGCCTCTTCTCCGGCATGGCCGGGGTCGGCTACGACGCCCAGGCCTTCGAGAGCGGCTACGGCGACGGCTTCCAGGACGGTCTCGACCAGGGCCAGCTCGAAGGCGGCGACGCCGGTGGCGGCGACTGGGGCGGCGGCGACGCCGGCGGTGGCGACTGGGGCGGCGGCTGGGATTCCGGCGGTGGCGGCGACTGGGGCGGCGGCGACTTCGGCGGCTTCGAGTTCTAGAAGCGGCTCTCCAGCCGCGCGGACACCCCGGCCTCCTGCAGGTCGAGCCGAACCAGCATGGCCCGCACCGCCTCTTCGTCGATGCGGCCGGCGTCCCGTTCACCGATGAGCGCCACCCGCTGTGCCGCCAGCACGTCGCGGTAGAGCTGACCGAACACCTCGGCACGCAACGTCGGCGCCTCGGGGTCGGGCATTTCGTCGGCGTCCTGGGAGTGCCGCGCGACGATGCCACCGATCTCGGCGAGCACCCGGGGATCGAGCCCGTCGGGCGGGTTGGCCCGGAACTCGGCCAACACCTCGTCGGCGGCCGCATGAACCACCTGTTCGGCTTTCTGGGTCTCGGCCGACGTGTAGGCCTGGTCGGCGTCGGCGGACAGCTTGAGCCGGCGGATCAGCAGCGGCAGCGTCCACCCCTGCAGCAGCAGAGTTCCGACGCTGACCACGAACGCGATCGCCTGGATCGTGGCGCGCTCGGGAAACGGCGCACCGGCCGCTGTGGTCGCCGGGATCGCCGCGGCGGCCGCCAGCGTCACCACACCGCGCATGCCCGTCCACGACACGACGACGTTCTCCTGCCAGCTCAGGGCGCGGTTGTCGATGCGGGACCGCCACTTGGCCGGCGGCTGCGATTGCCGGCGCACCCCCAATGCCCCCCGGCCGCCGCCCTCGGGAATCGGGACGCTGAGCCGTCGTTCGACCTGTCGGGCCAGCACTCCCCGACCGAACATCGCGAACACCGACAACGGCCGGATCACCAACACGATCAGCAGCACGACCGCTGAGGCCACCGCCACCTGGGTCAGTGACTCGTGCGCCTGCTGCAGATCCTCCAGCACGAAACGCAGGTGCAGACCGATGTAGGCGAACACGAACACTTCGAGCAGCACG
This sequence comes from Mycolicibacterium austroafricanum, assembly GCF_000612725.1. Lineage (GTDB taxonomy): Bacteria > Actinomycetota > Actinomycetes > Mycobacteriales > Mycobacteriaceae > Mycobacterium > Mycobacterium austroafricanum. The sequence goes on along the minus strand of NZ_HG964453.1, from coordinate 388,622 downwards.
TCCACCGAGTTCCACACGAACCGTTCCTGCAGCCGGGTCTGGTATCCGGCGTCGACGGTGCCGCTGCCCACCACGAATCCGGCCACCACCACGGCCAGGACGCCGGAGGCGTGCATCTCCTCGGCCAGGATGAACGCCGCAAAAGGCACCATCAGCCCCTGCACTGTCTCGAGTGCGGGGTTGGCCAGCCGCCTGCGGATCCACAGCGTGATGTATCCCAGCGCGGCGCCGACCAGCGGACCGAGCACCGCGCTGTAGGCGAACAGCAGAAGCGGGTTCTCGATGAACGTGTGGCTGCCTGCCACCTGCGCCACCGCCACGGAGAACAGCGCCAGCGCCGCCGCGTCGTTGATCAGGCTCTCCCCCGTCAGAATCGACATGACACGTTTGGGAAGGCCGAGCTTGCGGCCGACCGCGACCGCGGTGACGGCGTCGGGAGGCGCCACCACCGCGCCGAGCACCAGCGCGGTCGCGAACGTCAACGGGACGACGACGAGCCAGGACGACACTGCGGCGACGGTGAACGCGGTGACCACCACCAGGCCCACGCCCAGACCCAGGATCGGCTTGATGTTGCGCAGGAACGTCGGGAACGAGAAATCCAGGGCGGCCGAATACAACAGCGGCGGCAACACCACCGACAGCAGGATGTGCGAGTCCAGCTCGGGCGCCTCGAATCCGGGGACGAACGACACCGCGATGCCGACGACGACGATGATCAGCGCCGGCTCGAGTCCGCGCCGTTGCGCGATCGCTGTGACGACGATCGCGCCCACGACTACCAGGATCAGTTCCACGCGCAGATTCTCCCGGCAATCCCACCGGATTTCGCGCCGAGCCGCCTCAGGTCTGGCAGGCCGGGCACCAGAACAGGTTTCGCCCCTCCAGTTCGACCGTCCGGATCGGGGTCGCGCACACCCGGCAGGGGTCACCGGCGCGGCGGTACACGTAGGTGCGGGGACGGCCTTCCCGGTACGACGGTGCGCCATGGTCGTGCTCGGGTGCCACCACCACGATCTTGCCGCGCCGCACCCCCACCTTCATCAATGCGACGAGATCGGTCCACATCTCGGCGAACTCATCTGAGGTGACGGTGGTACCGGGCCGGAACGGGTCGGTACGGTGCCGGAAGAGCAGTTCGCTGCGGTAGACGTTGCCGACGCCGGCGATCACGGTCTGATCCATCAGCAGCGCGCCGATTGGCCTGCGGGACTTGCTGATCCGTCGCCACGCCAGCTCGGGGTCGGCATCGCTGCGCAGCGGGTCGGGCCCGAGCCTGGCCACCACGTCGGCGACGTCGGGCTCCTCGATGACCTCGCACACCGTCGGCCCGCGCAGATCGGTGCCGTACTCGGCGCCCAGCATCCGCATCCGCACCTGCCCGACGGGCAGGGGCTGTGTCCGGTCGTCGGGCAGCGGCCACTCGGTGAACGTCCCGTACAGGCCGAGATGCACGTGCACGACGCGACCGCCCTGGTAGTGGTGGAAGAGATGCTTGCCCCACGCACTGGCCTTCTTGAACACATGGCCGTTGACCGCGGCGGCCCCGTCGACGAACCTGCCCTGCGGGCTGGACACGATCACCGGCGCGCGACCGAATCGGCGCTGATGTTGCCGCGCCAACCGGTGCAGAGTGTGTCCTTCGGGCATCCGCTAAGTCTGTCGCACCGCCCCCGACGCCAACGCGGAGGTCCAGCTGCCGTAGCCGCTGATGTCGACACCCTGCACCGAAGCGTCGCAGCCGAACGCGGTGCGCCAGCTGCCGTCGGCGAACTCGACGGCGCCCAACTGCATGGGCGCGGGCAGCGCGGCCAGGAACGATCCCAGGGCGGCGGGTGACAGCAGCCAGCGGTGCCCGGACAGCGCGGCGCCCTCGACACCGTCGGGCACCCGGGTGACGCCTGGTTTGGGCGGCGTGGTCGGCAGTGCGGTCATCCGGTACCGGGGCGCGGTGGTGATCTCCCCGGCGAAGCGGGCGCCGCGGTCGGTGAGCTGGTGGACCAGCGGGCCCCCGCGAAGGTGCGCGCCGAACACCACGAGCTCGACCGTCTCGGCGGCGGCGAGTGGCCACGGCGACGCCGACGGGGCCTCGTCGACGAGCAACGCGGCGACGTCGAGCGCCACGGCATCCTCGAAGGCCCTGGCCAACACCGTGACGCCGAACTGCGCGCCGCCCGCCGTTCCGGCGGGAACGGCGACCGCGCACATGTCGAACAGATTGCAGAAGTTCGTGTACGTGCCGAGCCGGGCGTCGAGCCCGACGGAGTCGGCCGCCGCGTCGGCGATGGTCGGGTGCACGGGCGCCGTCGGCACGAGAAGCACATCCGTCCCTGCGAGGGCGGCCATCGCACGGTCGCGCAGGCGACTCACCTCGGCGCGGTCGCAAAGTAGGCGGTGGGCGGGCACGTCGCGGGCGGCGGTGATGATGTCGCGCACCGTGGGGTCGAGCGCGGCGGCCGGCTGCCGATCGACGAATTCGCCTACGGCAGCGTAGCGTTCGCTCACCAGCGCGCCGTCGTGGAGAAGCGTGGCGGCCGTAAGGAATGGCTCGATCTCGACGGACACGACCCGGGCTCCGCGCGCCACGAGGGTGTCCACCGCGGCGTCGAACGCGACACGCCACTGGTCGTCGAGGTAGGGCAGTTCGTCGGGAATCGCGATCACCGGCACCGGCGGGGCCGCGAGCTTGACGTCGGTGGGCCACGGCCGGGCAGGCGCCCCCGCGGCCAGGACCGCCATCGCTGTGTCGGCGAGGTTCAGCGTCGCCGCGAGAATGGTGATGCAGTCATAGGATTCGCTTGCCGGAACGACACCGTCAGTGCTGATCACTCCGACGGTGGGCTTGATCGCCGCGATGCCCTGCAGCGCCGCCGGAATGCAGCCGGTGGCATCCGGGGCGATCGCGATGTCGGCCTCACCGGTGGCCACGGCCACCGCCGATCCGGAACTCGGTCCGCCACTGATGAATTCGGGCCTGCGACTGTCGGGCACGGCACCGTACGGCGAGCGGGTACCGACCAGCCCGGTGCCGAACTGGTCGAGGTTGGTCTTGCCCACCACCACCGCGCCCGCGCCGCGCAAGGCAGCGACGGCGGCCGCGTCGGAGTCGGGGAGGTAGGCGAACTGGGGACAGCCAGCGGTCGTGGGCAGTCCGGCGACCTCCACGTTGTCGTTCACCGCGAGCCGAACACCCGCTAAATGGCCGGCGGCGCTTCGGCTTTCGCTGAGTTCGGCGGCGACGTCAGGACCTCGCCGCCGGCTGATCCAGACCGCCACCGGCCCATCCTAACCGGTTTTGTATACAATCCGCATCCGGAGGCGAAGCCCACCGGAGCGACGCGGCCCGCCGGATCGCCTGATCAGGCTCCGGGAACCGGCGGGGCGACGTGCGTCTTCTCGTACTCGGCGAGGATGTCGATGCGGCGCTGGTGACGCGGCGCCTCCGACCACTTGGTGGTCAGGAAGGCGTCCACGATCGCGAGTGCCTCTTCGGTGGAATGCATGCGGCCGCCGATGCCGATGAGTTGAGCATTGTTGTGCTCGCGGGCGAGCGACGCGGTCTCGGGGCTCCACGCCAGCGCGCACCGCGCCCCCGGCACCTTGTTGGCCGCGATCTGTTCACCGTTGCCCGAGCCGCCGAGCACAATGCCAAGGCTGCCCGGGTCGGCAACCGTCTTTTGCGCGGCCGCGATGCAGAACGCCGGGTAATCGTCCTCGGCGTCATAAGTGAACGCCCCGCAGTCGACCGGCTCGTGGCCGGTCGCTTTCAGGTGCTCGACGATGGTCTGCTTGAGTTCGTATCCGGCGTGGTCAGCCCCGACGTAGACGCGCATGGCGGACACCCTACCTCCCGCCCCAGGCGCGGCGAGAAAGCGTGTTTGTGCAGGAACACACCCCTGCCCAATCGTCGGCTCAGCCGACCCCTGCCCAATCGTCGGCTCAGCCGACCCCTGCCCAATCGTCGGCTCAGCCGACCCCTGCCCAATCGTCGGCTCAGCCGACCCCTGCCCAATCGTCGGCTCAGCCGACCCCTGCCCAATCGTCGGCTCAGCCGACGGTGATCGCGTCGAGGCGTTCCTTGATGAAATCCGCCGACGTCACCGGCGCCAGCCCCGACACCCGGCCGACCGGCGGATCCAGCGGGGTGACGAGCGCGTCGTGGTTGGCTTCGTAGAAGTAGATCAGCGACACCAGATCCTCCTCGGGGGCACCCGGCTGCGGAGGGAGCACCCGATGCCGGCCCGACGGCCACCGCCGACCGCTCCAGTACTCGAGCAGGTCACCGATGTTCACCGTCAACGCGTCCGGGTCGTACGGGGCGTCCTGCCAGCCGGCGTCCTCCGAATACACCTGCAGCCCACCGGCGCCGGGCTCACGATCGAGAATCGTGACGGTGCCGAAGTCGGTGTGCGGCCCGATGCGGAACTGGCCCGGCTCGGGCTCGCCGACCACACTCACGGGCGGGTAGTGGTTGATGTTCATCGTCCACGTCGGTGTGCTGGCCAGCTCGGCGAACGGATTGGCGGGCAGCTTCAGGGCGTGGGCGAACAGCGCGAGCAGATCGTCGGCGACACCTCGCATCTGCGCGGTGTACTCGGTCAGCAGCGGCTCCAGCGCGGGCACCTCGCGGGGCCACACATTGGGCGCGAACCAGATCCGGTCGACCTCCGCGTCGCCGGTCGCGGTCTCCGCGCCCAAACTGAACGTCTCCTTGAGGTCTGGGGGCGTCTCGGTCCCCTCGGCGTAACCGTTGGCCTCCGCACCCGGACCGATCCAGCCATGTCCGCCGACCGGTACCGAGTACCCGGACTTCACCTCGTCCGGCAGTGCGAAGAACTCGCGTGCCGCCGCGCGCAACTCGCGCGCCAGCGACGCCGAGACGCCGTGACCGCTCACCAGGATGAAGCCTGCCCGTTGCAGGCCCTCGTCGACGTCGGCCGCGACCGCGTCGGCGGCCGCGCCGCCGGCACGCCAGCGCGAGAGGTCAACTGTGGCAATCACACTCATTCTCCGATGTCCTCCGCCCACAGGTCGGGATTGGCGGCGATGAAATCGCGCATCATCGTCACGCACCGTTCGTCGTCGACGATGGTGACGTCCACGCCGTTGTCGGCCAGCCAGTCGTGCCCACCGGTGAAGGTCCGGCTCTCCCCGATCACGACCGCACCGATGTTGAACTGGCGCACCAGACCGCTGCAGTACCAGCACGGCGAGAGCGTGGTGACCATGATCGTCGAGCGGTACCCGCGCTGCCGCCCCGCGTTGCGGAACGCATCGGTCTCGGCGTGGACGGACGGGTCCCCGAGCTGCACGCGCCGGTTGCGGCCGCTGCCCAGCAGCGCACCGTCGGTGGAGAACAGCGCGGCACCGATGGGGATACCGCCCTCCGCCAACCCTTTTCGAGCCTCCTCGACGGCGACCTCGAGCATCTCCTGCGGCGTGGCCACACCTTCTCGGCGGTGATCTTGGAGCGACACACCACCAAGTATGCGGATCACCGCATCACATTCGCCCCGGGGCGGCCCGCCCGCAACCGGCGCAACCAACCGTTAACAATCCGGCCGGACAGCTCAGTCGAAGACCGGCGCCTCGGTGCGGGAGCGCTTGAGCTCCCAGAAGTGCGGGTAGGACGCGAAGATCACCGACGCGTCCCACAGCTTGCCCGCGTCTTCGCCGCGCGGGATACGGGAGAGCACCGGCCCGAAGAACGCGACGCGGTTGACGTGGATGGTCGGGGTGCCGACGTCGTCGCCGACGGCGTCCATGCCGGCGTGGTGACTTTCCCGCAGCGCCACGTCGTAGAACGTCGACGTGGCGGCCTCGGCGAGTTCGGCGGGCAGCCCGACCTCGTCGAGGGACTCCCGGATGACGCGGGAGAAGTCCGGGTCGGAGCCCTGGTAGCCCTGATTGTGGATCCTGGTGCCCATCGCGGTGTACAGCGGGCCGAGGATCTCGGGGCCTTTCGCCTGCTCTGCGGCGATCGCCACCCGCACCGGTCCCCACGCCTTCTGCATCGCCTCGCGGTACGCCTCGGGCACGTCCTTGCCCTCGTTGAGCACGGCCAGGCTCATCACGTGGAAGTTGACCTCGATGTCGCGCACCTTCTCGACCTCAAGCACCCAACGGGAGGTGATCCAGGCCCACGGGCACAGCGGATCGAACCAGAAATCTGTGCGGGACTTCTCAGACATGGGGCGGTCCTCTCTTCGACCTCGCGTTGTGATGTGACAGACGTCCGTTCAGCACAACGGCTGACGCCCGTCCCGTCTTCCCGCCATGAGGCTAGTGTTGACGAGCGTGGCACTTCCTAACCTGACCCGCGACCAGGCCGCCGAGCGCGCCGCCCTCGTGACCGTCGACAGCTACCGCATCCACCTGGATCTGACCGACGGTGCGGGCAAGCCCGGCGAGCGCACCTTCCGGTCGGTGACGACCGTCGAGTTCGACGCCGTCGCCGGCGCCGACACCTACATCGACCTCGCCGCCGACTCGGTGCGCAGCGCCACGCTCAACGGCACCGAGATCGACGTTTCGGGCTACGACGAATCCACCGGCATCCCGCTGACAGGGGTCGCCGGGCACAACGTGCTGGTTGTCGACGCGGCCTGCCGCTACTCGAACACCGGCGAGGGGCTCCACCGCTTCGTCGACCCGGTCGACAACGAGGTGTACCTGTATTCACAGTTCGAAACCGCGGACGCCAAGCGGATGTTCGCGTGTTTCGACCAGCCCGATCTGAAGGCCTTCTTCGACGTCACCGTCGTCGCACCCGGGCACTGGGAGGTGGTTTCCAACGGTGCCACCGTCGAGGTCGAAGAGCTCGATTCGGGCGCCAAACGCCACACCTTCAAGGCGACGCCCCGGATGAGCACCTACCTGGCGGCGCTCATCGCCGGACCGTACGCCCGCTGGGACGACGTATACTCCGACGACCACGGCGACATCCCATTGGGAATCTTCTGCCGCAAGTCGCTGGCCGAGTACATGGACGCGGAGCGGCTGTTCACCGAAACCAAACAGGGATTCGCGTTCTACCACAACAACTTCGGCGTCCCGTACGCCTTCGGCAAGTATGACCAGCTGTTCGTCCCGGAGTTCAACGCCGGCGCCATGGAGAACGCCGGTGCGGTGACCTTCCTCGAGGACTACGTGTTCCGCTCCAAGGTCACGCGCTACTCGTACGAGCGCCGCGCCGAGACCGTGCTGCACGAGATGGCCCACATGTGGTTCGGCGACCTGGTCACCATGCAGTGGTGGGACGACCTGTGGCTCAACGAGTCGTTCGCGACGTTCGCGTCGGTGCTGTGCCAGGCCGAGGCCACCGAATACACGCAGGCGTGGACGACGTTCGCCAACGTGGAGAAGTCGTGGGCCTACCGGCAGGATCAGTTGCCCTCGACCCACCCGGTGGCCGCCGACATCCCGGACCTGCATGCCGTGGAGGTCAACTTCGACGGCATCACCTACGCCAAGGGCGCCAGCGTGCTCAAGCAGCTGGTCGCGTACGTCGGGTTGGACGCGTTCCTGGCCGGGCTGCGGGACTACTTCCGCGATCACGCGTACGGCAACGCCACCTTCGGCGACCTGCTCGGGGCGCTGGAGAAATCCTCCGGTCGCGACCTGTCCGGCTGGGGCAGGCAGTGGCTCAAGACCACCGGCCTGAACACGCTGCGCCCGAACTTCGACGTCGACGCCGACGGCAGGTTCACCCGGTTCGCCATCGAGCAGGAAGGTGCCAAACCGGGCGACGGCGAGACCCGCGTGCACCGGCTGGCTGTCGGCGTCTACGACGACGACAGCTCCGGCAAGCTGGTCCGGGTGCACCGCGAGGAACTCGACGTCGACGGATCGGTCACGGAAGTACCTGCTCTGCAGGGTGTTTCGCGCGGAAAGTTCATCCTGGTCAACGACGACGACCTGACGTACTGCTCGCTGCGGCTGGATCCCGCGTCGCTGCAGACGGTGCTCACCCGCATCGCCGACATCGCCGATCCGCTCCCCCGCACGCTGGCGTGGTCGGCGGCCTGGGAGATGACCCGCGACGCGGAGCTGCGTGCCCGCGACTTCGTCGCGCTGGTGATCGGCGGGCTGCACGCCGAATCCGAGGTCGGCGTCGCGCAGCGGCTGCTGCTGCAGGCGCAGACGGCGCTGGGTTCCTACGCCGATCCCGCGTGGGCGGCCGAGAACGGCTGGCCGGCCTTCGGCGACGCGCTGCTGGATCTGGCCCGCGAGTCGGCTCCCGGCTCGGATCACCAGCTGGCGTTCGTCAACGCGCTGTGCACGTCGGTGCTCTCGCCCAACCATGTCGCGGTGCTGTCGACGCTGCTCGACAACGAACCCGCCGCGGTGAACCTGCCTGGCCTGGTGCTCGACACCGATCTGCGGTGGCGCATCGTCACCGCGCTGGCCCGCGCCGGAGTGATCGACGCCGACGGCACGCAGACACCGTTCATCGACGCCGAGGCCGCCAACGACCCCACCGCGGCAGGACGGCGGCAGGCCGCGGCGGCGTCGGCGGCGAGGCCGCAGGCGGCCGTCAAGGCGGGTGCCTGGGAGCAGGTCGTCGAGGACGACACACTGGCCAACATCACCGCCCGGGCCATCATCGGTGGCTTCGTGCAGCCCGGCCAGGGCGAGCTGCTGGCACCGTTCCGGGAGCGCTACTTCGGCGCGATCTCCGGCGTGTGGGAGCGGCGCTCCAGCGAGGTTGCACAGACCGTCGTCATCGGGCTGTACCCGTCGTGGGACATCAGCGGTGAGGCGTTGGACGCCGCCGACCGGTTCCTGTCGGACCCCGACGTACCGCCTGCGCTGCGCCGGTTGGTGCTGGAAGGCCGGGCGGGCGTCGAACGCTCGCTGAAGGCCCGCCAGTTCGACGTCACCTGACCCGGCCTGCGGCCACTGCAGCGCGAGCCTGCGGCCACTGCAGTGCGAGCGTGCGGCCACTGCAGTGCGAGCGTGCGTGTCTGCGGGCGACACACCGGGGACTTGGCCGATTTCACGCACGCTCACACCTCATGCTCTTGGGGTGGCGGTCAACAACAGTCGCAGGGCGCGCGCGGCGCGACGACGCAAGCGGCGGGTCGCGGCCGTCGTCAACGACCTCACCGACGAGCAATGGGCTGCGATCAGGGCCGCGTGGAACGGCTGCGCCTATTGCGGCAAGACCGCGGGCACGATGCAGCGGGACTGCGTGATGGCCATTTCGCGGGGCGGCCGCTACACCGTCGACAACGTGGTGCCGGCCTGTGCGGCCTGCAATGCCAGCAAGTGCAATGACGAGGTCACCGGCTGGCTGCGGCGTAAACGCCTCGACGAGCGGCTGTTCCTCGAACGCTATGTCCGCATCCGCGCCGAGCTCGTTGGCGAGCGAGAAGCCGGGGCTGTGGATCAGAGCTGATCGGCGACCAGGAACCCTATTCCGCCGAGGGCATGTCGGGGCAGAGCTCGCCGAGGGCGCCCGCGGCGTCATTGATCGGCGTGAACACCTCAAGCATCTCCTCGGGCGTCTCCGGGGGCTCGGCGCCACCGGAGACATCGAGTTGAGACATCGCGAGCCGATCTGCCGCTGCGGCCCAATCGGTCAGGTAGCTCTTGATCTCGGGTGTCGTCACAGAATCGGCGGCGGTCTGCACCATCGTCGCCATCTGGGTGTATTGCTCGTCGACGTACTCGTCACTCGGCCCGGTAGCCCCCTGAATCGGAGTCAAAGCCGCTACCGCTGTCTGCCATCGGCGGACAGTCTCTGCGACGATCACGCAATCTGCCTTTCTCTCCGGAGAGTCTGGTTCCGCGGCGAGCCACCCGGCCACCAACACTGCCGCCGCTGAGACAGCCGTGATGCTCACTATCCAGATCCAGCGCGCCCGAACGGATCTCTGCAGGACGTTGAAATTCATCACGGTCCGGATGCCGCAGGTCGATCAGGGTCGAGTTCGAGAACGCTGCCAGACGGATCCGGGATGTAGAGGGTTAGGCGTGGGTTGTCCACCTGCAGTTGGTAAATGTCCTTGATGTCGATGGGCTCCCAGGTATGGTCTCCCAACGGCACAGAGACGTTGCCGGTGAGTTGCTGTAGATGGTTTGCCTCAAGCTCATAGTCGATCCACTGGGCCTGATACCAGCTGCCGTCGCGCTGTATCCACCGTAGATGACCGTCACCATCTCTAAAGCCCTCGCCAGTCACTCTGAACTCATAAGACTCCTGCAAGACGAGCGGCGGCCTCACACCCACACCGTTGGGTGGGGGCGTGACAACATCCTCCAAGCCCGAACCACCACCTTTCACCGGCGGATCGATACTGCGATGCCAAGGTTTCGGCGCCGGGATAGGCCCCATCGGAGGACCGCCACCCGGGCCCGGCGGGTAAGCCTGGCCGAGTTCCCACCTGCCGCCCCCGGGCGCGGAGTCCGGGGGTGCGGGCGGATCGAACGGATAGGTCCATGGCTCGTTCTCGTTGGACACGGCAAGTCGGGGTTCATCGCCGGGCTCAGCGCCTCCCGCCGGCTCGGCGCCGTCGCCCACCCCGAGCTCTGTGCCCTCGCCGAGCGCCTGGTACTCCGACGCGATCGCCTCGATGCGACCGGCGATCATGTTCAGGTCGGTGTGGGAGCGTTGCACGATGTCGACGATCTCGCCACTGCCCCGGCTGATGGCCGGGTACAGCATGCTCTCACCCTCCGGCGTCGGCGGCACACCGGCGGCGGCCTCGCTCACGCGCCGACGCACCGCATCCAATTCTCGCCTGCCGGCCCGGACGACCTCCGCCGACCGGTCGATTTCGGCGCGGAGCCGACGGTCCAGAAGGGCGGTCTCACCCAGCACCGAGGCGTGCCGTTCATTGGCCGATGCGTACCCGTCCGAAGCCGACCCGATCCATGTCTCGCGCGGCGCGGCACCGCGAACCTCGTCCTGCAGGCGTGTCAGCGCCGGACTGGCGTCATAGACCGATCCGTCCTGCGGCACGCCGTCACCGAAAGTCCCGCGCGCTTTGGACCAGATCGCCATGAAGGCATCGAGCACAGCCACCGGTCAGCGTCCCTCCACGCCATTGATCGTAGGGCGTGCTACGGACCGTCCCGTGCACCTTTTGCGCGGGCCGGCGAACGGGTCAGCGGGGCGAGACGCCGGCGGAGAGCACCCGGATACCGCTGATCAGGCCGTCGATCAGGTTGCCCTCTTTGAAGGACGCCGCGGCGGCGGAGACGCCGAGCGGAGCGGCCTCCTCGATACCGCGGCCCCTGACCTCGGACCCATAGACGACCTCGATCGCCCGCTGGTCCGGCGACACGGCCAGCAGCACGGCGTTGTCCGGTGTGGGAACCTTCGCGAGGATCTCGCGGGCCGTGGCCGCGGTGTCGGCGCCGAGGTCACCGATGTACACGGCGAACCGCGCCTTGGCTGCCCGGGAGCCGTACTTCAGCGCGTTGTCGAGAACCACCAGGTCCTTGATCGGGAACGGGTACTGCACCGACAGCACACCGGGCTCGGTGACCGCCGAGATCCGTCCGCTGGAGGTGATCGCCGATCCGTGCGGCAGTTCGGCCAGCTCGAGCGTGCCTGCTCTCGTCACTTCACCACTTGCCACTTGCGCCACCTCCGATGGTCAGGTGCGAACCGTGGCCGCCATGGCCGTGATCCGCCGGTTCGTCAGCCGCCCACAGGATGGGCTCGTGCGTCCACTTCTCGGACATGTCGAACGTCGCGGGATGCGGGCCCTTCTTGGTGAAGATGAACAGCGACAGAAGCCCGGCAAGCGCCAGCGGTATGACTACAAAGCTTGCATGCACAAGAGCTGTTGAGTTCACGCGCAAACCGTATCCCACGGCCCGGTCAGGCCGCTCCCTCACCCAGATATCGCACCCAGGCCGGATCGAGTTCCTTGACGCTGGACAGCAGCCGCCAGTGCTGCCCCTTCGGCGGCAGCGGCGTGGTGTGCAGCGACCAACCCAGTTCGGAGAGCAGCCGGTCGGCCTTGCGGTGATTGCACGCCGAGCACGCCGCGACGCAGTTCTCCCACGAGTGGGCACCGCCGCGGCTGCGCGGGATGACGTGGTCGACGGTGTCGGCCTTGGCGCTGCAGTACGCGCAGCGGAACCGGTCGCGGTGCATCAGCGCCGCCCGCGTCATGGGGATGCGCGCCCGGTAGGGCACCCGGACGAAGGTGCGCAGCCGGATGACGGTCGGGACGGCGATGGACCGTGTCGCCGAGTGGATCACCGGGCCCACCGGATCGTCGTGGACGACGTCGGCCTTGCCGCACATCAGCATGATCACGGCCCGGCGCAGCGGCAGGGCCGTCAGCGGTTCGTAGGTCGAGTTCAGCAGCAGCACACGCCGGCGGCCCCACACCGATCCGTCCTGTGGTGCCGGAGTCAGGGTGTCGACAGAGGGAGCCACGCTGTGCAGCGCGCGCGAGGTTGTGGCCGATGTCGACCCGGATGTACCCGCCGCGGTCCGGTGATGCCGGTGGCCGCGTCCATTCTTGCGCTGCGCCATACGTCCTCCGACGGACAGTCCACCACGGATTTCCGTCGATCGCACGGCAATTCCGCTAGTGTTCGCTGGTCAGTCCGATGAACATCGCGTGACCGGCCGCCTCGTCGCGCCGTCTCCACCAGGGAACACGGAGGGCGCGCGCGGAAAAGACAGGTAGCGCGTTACCTGTGCCGGACCCGTCCGGGGTGGCCACACTTGTCGCATGAACGACGGGGGAACGCCGACTCCAGCCATCGGCTATCTGCACTACGACGAGGACCTTGCCGCCTGGCCGGCCGCCGAGGACGCGCTGATCGCCGACATGATCGAGGCGCTGCGCAAGAACAACGAACATCAGTACGACAAGAGCAAGAAGAACCGCAGGCTCTGGCGCAACGGCAAACCCCACGCCGTGCGCGACGCCCATTCCAAGAGCTGCGCCATCCTGCGGGGGGAACTCACCGTCAGGGCAGACCTGCCCGTGCAGTACCGGCAGGGCATGTTCGCCGAGCCGGGCAGGACATATCCGGTGATCGCCCGGATCTCGACGACCTCAGGCGCAATCCGCTCCGATCAGGTGCGCGGGGTGCGCGGGCTGGGTCTGAAGGTGCTCGGCGTGCACAGCCCGTCGGGTAGACGTGCCTGTGACAGGTTCAGTGCCGACGCAAACCAGGACTTCGTGTTCGTCACCGAACCGGTGTTCCTGTTCCGCGACGCCGCGCACTATGCGGGCGCCGGCATGCGCACCGCCAAGCTCCTCTCCCACCTGCCCGACGCCGGGATGATGTTCCTCAACAGGGTGCTGCGCGGAGCCCGACGGGTCGCCACGCTGGCCGGCCGGCAACTGCCGAGAAACCTGCGGGTGTTCGCCGATCCGAACTATCACGTGCTGGGCCAGACGTTCTACACCGCGGCGCCGATCCGATTCGGTGCATATGTGGCAAAGCTGAGCGTGTCGCCCGCGTCGAAGGCGGTGACGGATCTGATCTCGACGACGATCCCCCGCCACGACCCGGAGGCCCTGGCCAAAGTGGTGAAAGACCACTTCCGTAGCAACGGTGCCGATTACGTCGTCTCCGCCCAGTTGTGCACCAACACCGACGACATGCCGATCGAAGATGCCACGGTGGAGTGGTCGGAGGCGGATTCCCCCTACCAGCCGGTGGCGGTCATCCACTATCCCCCGCAAACTGCGCACAGCGACGCGTTGGCGCACTTCGGCGACGACGAGCTGACGTTCAACTCGTGGCGGGGCATCGACGAGCACCGTCCGCTCGGCAGCATCAACCGGCTCAAGCTAAGGGTGTACGAGGAATCGAGCATCTTCCGGCACGAGGCAAACGGCGCCGAATATCTCGAGCCGGCCGACCTTTCGGCGTTTCCGCAGTGAAGCAATACGCCGCAACTACGGCGAAAGCCCTGGTTATTGCCGAGAATTGACGCGCGCAGCGATCTACACTCCACGGCATGGCGCCGATTTGGCAGATCGTCGATCGCCCTGCCGAGTTCGGTGCGGTCCGATCTGCCCTGACCGGTAACGAATCCTGCGGTGTCGTGCTCGTCGGCGACCCCGGCGTCGGTAAGACGACGCTGGCCCGCGCCGTCGCCGGATCGCTGCGCTCCCAAGTGCACTGGGTGGCCTCGACGCAGTCGTCGCGCAGCATCCCGCTGGGCGTCTTCGCCCATCTCGTCGGCACCTCGGTGTCCCGCGACGCCACCGCCCTACTCGCCTCTGCCCGGGAATCGCTTGTCTCCCAGGGTGAATGCGTCGTCGGCGTGGACGATGCGCACCTGCTCGACGAGCTGTCGGCCACCCTGTTGCACCAGATCGCGGTGGACCAGTCGGGCCGCATCCTGGCCACCGTCCGCTCCGGCGAGCCGGTGCCCGACGCGGTGACGTCGCTGTGGAAGGACGGGTATCTGCGCCGGATCGAGTTGCAGCCGTTCTCCAAGGAGCAGAGCGTCAGGCTGGTCGAGTCGGTGGTGGGCGGGCGACTTGAGGGGCTGTCCGCCGACCTGATGTGGGAGTCTTCTGGCGGTAATCCGCTGTTCCTGCGTCATCTGGTGGAGGGGTCGATCGACGCGGGCACCCTGAGGAAGGTCGGCGACGTCTGGCAGCTGCGCGGCCCGACCGCCGTTCCTTCGGGCCTGGCCTCGCTGCTGCAGGACCGCCTCGACCACGCCGGGCCCGACGTACTCAATGCGCTGCGCCTGCTGGCGCTGTGCGAGCCGCTCGACATTCACGCGCTGACCGAACTGGCCGGCGACGACGCGGTCGACGCCGCCGAGGCATGCGACCTGATCCGGTTTCAGCAGGACGGCACGGTGCTCAACGCCCGCTTCAGCCATCCCCTGGTCGGCGACGTCGTGCGCGACAAAATCGGGCACGCCACCGAGCGCAGGCTCAAAGGTCAGCTCGTCGAACTGCTGCGCCGCCGGGAACTGAGCACCGCCGCGAGCCGGATCCGGATGGCGCAGTTGTCGATCGACAGCGACCAACTCCTCGACATCGACCTGTTGATCAGCGCCACCAAGGACGCCATCTACCTGTTCAACATGCCCCTCGGGCAACGCCTGGCCAAGGTGGCGTTCGACCGGACCGGCAGTCTCGAGGCGGCCGAGCTGCTCTCCCGCACCCTGCTGTGGCAGGGCCGGCCCGCCGCCGCGGAGGCGATTCTGGCCAGGTTCAGCCCCGATGACCTCGACGAGCTGCAGCTCGTCCGCTGGGGTACCCCGCGGGCGTCCCACCTCTTCTGGGCGATGGGCGACGTCGAACGGGCCCACGAGGTGATCTCGCTGGTGCGGGAGCGCACGACACATCCGTCGCTGAGGCTGTTCGTCGAGGCCGCCGCCGCGGCGATGGCCGTGCACGAGAACAGGATCGACGAGGGCATCGCGGCGGCGCTTCAGGTCCTGGACAACCCGCTGGCTCCCGGGCAGGCGGTCGAGTTCGCCGCGTTCGCCGCCGGACTGGCCATGCCCGTCGCCGGCCGCGGCGACGAGTTCGAGCCGATCGCGGCACGCTGCCGAGCGGATCAGAAGCCGACCGACGGGATGATCCGGGTGATGGTGCGGTACTGCGACGTGCTGGCGCTGACCCATCTGGGCGAGCTGGATCTGGCAGGCAGACGGGCCGCGGAATACGCGGACTTCTCGTCGGTGGGCCAGTTCCTGGCATGGGCGATCGCCAAGATCATGGCCGGGGTGGTGGCGACGGCCAGGGGTGAGTTCCCGGACGCCGTGACCTGCATCGAGCAGGCCCTGGCGGCGCTGAACGCCGAGACCTCGCTGCCCTGGCAGCTGCCCGGCCGGCTGCTGCTGGCGCGCGCCTACGCCGCGCTGGGCCGGACCGACGAGGCCGAGCGGGTCCTCAACGACGCCGCCGAGCACTCGGGGCCCTCCGCGGCGATCCACGAACCGCAGCGGCTCATCTCCAGGTCCTGGTACGCCGCGGCGAAGGGGATGGAGCGCCGCGCCCTCGAGCTGGCCAGGGCCGCCGCCGAAATAGCCCGCCAGTCCGGCCAGTACGCCCTGGAAGCGGAGGCGCTGCACCACGCCACGCGGTTCGGTGACCGCAGCACGGCGCCGCGCCTGGCGGAGCTCACCGGGGTGGTGCACGGCTCGGTCGTGGGCCTGCTGGCCCGCCACGCGGCGGCGTTCGCCGCCGGCGACGCCGCGGCGCTGGACGTGGTGAGCGCGGACTTCGAGAGCGCCGGCCTGATGTTGTCCGCCGCGGACGCGGCCGCGCAGGCCGCCCTGCTGCACGACAGCGCGGGTGACCGGCGCCGGACCAACGAATCGGGCGCCAACGCGCTGCGCCTGGCCGAGAAGTGCGGCGGCGCCACCACGCCGGCGATCAAGGCGGCGGCGCGACCGCTGCCGTTGACGCCACGTGAGCGTGAGATCGCCGAGCTGGTTGCCGCCGGGCTGTCCAACCGGCACATCGCCGAGCAGCTCGTGCTGTCGGTCCGCACGGTGGAGGGGCATGTGTACCGCGCCTGCTTCAAACTCGACGTCGCCGACCGCGATGAGCTGGCCAAGCTCATCAGGAAGAAGTCCTGACCGCAGGCGGGTCCCGGTGATGGCCCACAATGGAGCCGATGGACGCGCAGAGCAAGCAGCAGTCGTTCTACGACGCGGTGGGCGGGCACGACACGTTTCGCACCATCGTCTCGCGGTTCTACCAGCTGGTACGCGACGACGAGATCCTGCGCCCGCTCTACCCGGAAGACGACCTCGACGGCGCTGAGGAACGGCTGCGCATGTTCCTCGAGCAGTACTGGGGCGGCCCACGCACCTACTCCGATCAGCGCGGTCACCCGCGGCTGCGGATGCGTCACGCGCCGTTTCGGATCGGCTATCTGGAACGGGACGCCTGGTTGCGGTGCATGCACACCGCGGTCGCCGAGATCGACTCCCGCACGCTCGATGATCGGCACCGCCAGGAGTTGATCGCCTACCTGGAGATGGCCGCCGACTCGATGGTCAACTCACCCTTCTGACAGGGCCGGGTGAGCGGGGTGGGGCGCCTTTCCCTCGCGAGCAGACACAAAATCGCACGGTTCCGGTCGTATGAGCGCGAGTTTGCGTCTGCTCGCGGGCGGAGCTCAGCGCAGCACCACCGCGGGGTTGCCGCGGCGCCGGTACACCGTGCCGAAGCGGGCGTCCACGCGCAGCCAGGACGGTGTCGCGCGGACCAGCACCACCTCGTCGTCGCCGACCGAGTCCGGGGACTGCGGCAGAAAGCCCATCGCGGTCAACGCGAACACGCAGCGCATCGGGATGCCGACGCTGCCCTGCGGCGACGTCACGGCCACCACGTCCTGATCGAGCAGCGACGCGGGCGGGCCGTGCGCACTGGAATGCTGCCTGGCCAGGCTCGCCCCGCGCTGCGCCAGATCGAGCACGGCACGGGCCGGGACGTCGTCGAGGTGGACGAAGCCGGCGTCGGGCGGCAGGACGCCGCGCCAGGCGGAGTCCATGGCGAAACCGGGGTCGACGTGTCCGTCGGCGGCGACGGAGTTCAGGCCCGCCAGCAGCGCGTCGGCTGCGGCGCACAGGTCGGTGGGCGCGGTCCGGCCCGCCACCACCCGGCTGGCGAGGACGTCGAATCCGGTCGCGAACCAGGCCACCAACATCCCGTCACCGCGTTGGCGCAGCCGCACCACGCCGGCCTGGTCCAGGCGCAGTGCCCGCTCGGCGAACGTCGCGAGGTTCTCCCGCTGGGCAGCCCGGGATTGCGGGTCGAGCCACACTCCCCGCTCGCCGCCGGTCACCGGGTCCAGCGCTGCAGAAACTCGCGCTGCGCGCCCGAAAGCCGTTGCAGCCGTTGCTCCTCGATATGCACCGCGGCAAGTTGGGTGTCGGCGATGACCGCAGGCTTCGAGTCGGGCGGCGCGCCGACCGAGCGCACCTCGTAGCCGACCGTGAAGTCGACCGCACGGACCCGCTTGGTCCACATCGTCACCTGTAGCGGCGAGTCCACCAGGAGCAGCTGAGCCTTGTAGGAGATGTTGACCTCCGCGATCAACAATCCGATCGTCGTGATCTCCTCGCCGAAAGGCTCGCGCAGGAAGGGAATCCGGGCTTCCTCAAGGATGGTGACCATCGTGGCGTGGTTGATGTGCTGATACATGTCGATGTCCGACCACCGCACATGCACCGGGGCCGTGAAGCCTCGTCGATCCGTCACCCGCTCGATCCCGTTCCACTCGTCCTGGTCATGCTTCGGATCTGACGGGCCGCCACCGACAGCGTGGCCAGATCGTGCTCACCGCTCTCGTACAGCTCGGCCAGCGTGCGCCGAGCCCGGCTGACGCGTGAGCTGTTCGTGGTCTCCCACTCGGCGATCTTCTCGACGCCGTCCTCGTCGGGCTCCCCCACCGCCAGCACATCGAAGCAGAGCGCCCGCAGTGACCCGTAGATGTCGTCACGGATCGCCAACCGCGCCAACGAATGCCACCGGTCATAGCGTGACAACCGGGACACCGCGGTGAGCAGCCCGTCGGTGCCGAGGTGATCCATCAGCGCGAAATAGGCGTCGGCGACCTCGGCCGGATCGCGGTCGACGATGTCGGCGATGTCGATGACGTCGAGCAGGCTGAACTGATACAGCCCGGAGGCGACCATGTACGCGACGTCGTCGGGGACACCCTGGGAGCTGAACTCCGCGGCCTCCTTGGCGACGATCGCCTTGTCGTCGCCCCGCAACCAGTCCGGCATGCGCGGCGTCAACGCCGCCACCTTGTCGGCGAACCGGTTGATCTCGGCGCCCACGGCCAGCGGCTGCGGACGGTAGTTCAGCAACCACCGCGCGGCCCGGTCGATGAGGCGGCGCAGATCGAGCGTCATCCGATCGGTGACCGCGACCGGCACGCCGTTGGCGCCCGCTTCCCGGATCTGGCGCCACACCCGGCCCACACCGAAGATGGCGTCGGCGGCGACGAAGCTGCGTACCGCATCGACGGGGGCGACCCCGACGTCTTCGGTGACCCGGTAGGCGTACGAGATGCCCGCGGTGTCGACGACGTCGTTGACCAGCATCGTGGTGACGATCTCGCGACGCAGCTGGTGCGCGCGGATCTCCGGGCTGAACTGGTCACGCAGCGTGGCCGGGAAGTAGGAGGGCAGCCGCGACGCGAACACCTCCTGGTCCGGGAGGTCACCGGCCAGCAGATCGTCTTTCAATGCCAGCTTCACATGGGCCATCAGCGTCGCCAATTCCGGTGACGTGAGCCCGATTCCGGCTTCCTCGCGGCGGCGGATCTCCTTCTCCGAAGGCAACGCCTCGAGTTCGCGGTTCAGTCCGCGCTCTTCGACGAAACTCCTGATCATCCGGCCGTGCACGTTCAGCAGGCTGGCGGCGTTGGCCCGGCTGGTGCCCATCAGGTCGTTCTGGCTTTCGTTGTCGGCCAGCACGAGTCGGCCCACTTCGTCGGTCATCGACGACAGCAACGCAGACCGCCCGCTCTCCTCCACCTTGCCGGCCGTGACCAGGGAGTCGATCAGGATCTTGATGTTGACCTCATGGTCGGAGCAGTCCACCCCCGCCGAGTTGTCCATGGCATCGGTGTTGATGCGACCACCGCACAGGTCGAACTCCGTTCGGCCCCGCGAGGTCACGCCGAGGTTGCCGCCCTCGCCGATCACCTTGGCGCGCACCTCGTTTCCGTTCACGCGGACGGCGTCGTTGGCGCGGTCGCCGACGTCGGCGTCGGCCTCCGTCTCCGCCTTGACGTAGGTGCCGATACCGCCGTTCCACAACAGATCCGCGGGCGCCTTGAGGATCGCCTTCATCAGGGCGGGAGGCGTCAGATCCGTCACCTGGTCGTCGAGGCCCAGGGCGGCGCGCGCCTGCGCGCTGACCGGGATGGACTTCTGCTCCCGGCTGTACACCCCGCCGCCGGGGCTGATCAGCGACGTGTCGTAGTCCTCCCAGCTGGACCGCGGCAGCTCGAACAGACGCTTGCGTTCCTCCCACGACGACGCGGCGTCCGGGGTGGGATCGATGAAGATGTGCCGGTGGTCGAACGCGGCGAGCAGACGGATGTGCTTGGACAGCAGCATCCCGTTGCCGAACACGTCGCCGCTCATGTCGCCGACGCCGACCACCGTGAAATCCTCGGACTGCGTGTCCACCCCCATCTCGCGGAAGTGCCGCTTCACCGACTCCCACGCGCCCTTGGCGGTGATTCCCATCGCCTTGTGGTCGTAGCCGACCGACCCGCCGGAGGCGAACGCGTCACCGAGCCAGAAGCCGTACGACTTCGCGACGTCGTTGGCGATGTCGGAGAACGTCGCGGTGCCTTTGTCCGCGGCCACCACCAGATATGCGTCGTCTCCGTCGCGCCGGACGACGTCGGCGGGAGCGACGATGCCTCCGGTCACCTTGTCGACGTTGTCGGTGATGTCGAGCAGGCCCGCGATGAAGAGCCGGTAACAGGCGACCCCTTCCTCCCGGGTGGCGTCGCGGTCGGCCGCCGCATCACCCGTCGGCGCCGGCGGGTGTTTCACCACGAAACCGCCCTTGGCGCCCACCGGGACGATGACGGCGTTCTTGACCGCCTGCGCCTTGACCAGCCCCAGGATCTCGGTGCGGAAGTCCTCGCGGCGATCCGACCACCGCAGGCCACCGCGGGCGACGAAACCGAACCTCAGGTGCACGCCCTCGACGCGCGGCGAGTAGACGAAGATCTCGAACTTGGGCCGAGGTAGCGGCAGCTCATCGATCAGCTGCGGGTTCAGCTTGAGGGACAACACATTCCGTGCGCGGGCCGACTCCTGGCCGGTGATGAAGTAGTTCGTGCGCAGCGTGGCCTGGATCATCGACGCGAACGCGCGCAACACCCGGTCGGTGTCGAGGCTGACCAGCGCATCGATGTCGGCGGCGACCGCGGCAGCGGCCGCCTGCGCATCGCGGTTGGCGCCCGGGCCCTGCTCGACGGGGCGGAACAGCGCCTCGAAAAGCGCGATGAGCGAACGGGCGGTGCCCGCATTGTCGTTGAGCACAGACTCGATGTGGGACTGGCTGTACGCGAAGCCGGCCTGTTTGAGGTATCTGGCGTAGGCGCGCAGCACGGCGACCTGTTGCCAGGTCAATTCGGCACGCAACACCAACTCGTTGAAGCGGTCGATCTCGGCGTTGCCGTGCCAGATCGCGGTGACGGCGTCGGCGAAACGCTCGGCGGTCGCCTCCCGCTGCGGTCCGGGCGGGGCTTCCGGGATGCCGCGGTGCGGCGACACCTTGAACTGATAGATCCATACCGGCAGTCCGTCGGGGCGGACCACCGTGAACGGCCGCTCCTCAAGCACGACGACGCCCATCGACTGCAGCATCGGCAGCAATCGGCTCAGTGACGCCGACCGTCCGCCCAGGTACCAGTTCAGGTGGGACACACCCGATTCGGCGGTGTCATCGCTGTCTGCCAGCACCAGCTTGACCGAATTGTCCTGCAGCTCTTCGATGACCGCGATGTCGGCGAGGGCGTGCACCGGGTCGATCGCCTGCTTGTACACCTCGGAGAACGCGGACGCGTAGTGCTCGGCGGTCGCCTGGTCGACTTCTCCCCCGGCACTCACCGCACCCAGCAGGCGATCACTCCAGGTGCGGGCCGCCTCGGTGAGCAGATCCTGAATGCGCGACTCGTTGGGCTCCGAGACGTCGATGTCCTGCGGGCGGGAACCCTCCGGCATGCGAACCGTGAAATGCACGACGGCCCAGGGAGACTCACTGACCCTGGCGGCGTAGTCGATACTCACACCACCGAGCTCGCGGACCAGGATGTCCTGCATCTCCAGCCGCACCGCCGTGGTGTAGCGGTCGCGCGGCAGGTACACCAGACACGACACGAAGTGGGCGAGCGGGTCGGCCCGCATGAACAGCAGCGCGCGGCGCCGGGACCCGAGGTCCACCACCGCCATCGCCATGTCGAGCAGACCTCTGGCGCTCAGCGCGAACAGCTCCGAGCGGGGAATGGTCTGGATGATGTCGAGCACCAGCTGGCCCGGATGGCTGGGATCCCGGTGGGCCATCGCCAACGCGTCGTTGACGCGGCGCGACACCAGCGGGATCTCCAGGACGTTGGCGTTCATCGCCGCGACGGTGAACATACCGACGAAGCGGTGCTCGATCGCCGCGGCGTCGTCGGCATCCGCGTCGCCGGACTGTTCCCGCACGACCACGATCTGCGGGTAGGTCCCGTAGCGCAGAAAGCTGGGAATCGTGGCCTGCGCCAGCGTCAGCAGCTCGTCCTTGTTGGTCAACTGCGGGAACACGTCCTCGCGCAGGCGAAGCACCCCGAGCCGGCTGGACGGGTCGACGGTGGCCTCCCCGTCGCGCACCGGGCAGCGCTGATAACCGAGCAGCACGAAATGCCCGTCGGCCAGCCAGCGCAGCAACGCCGCCACGTCCTTGCGGTCCGGGCTGGGGAACCGTCGCCCCGGGTCGCTGTCGAGTTCGGCGGCCAATGTGCGCAGCGCCGCGGCCATGCCGGTGGAATCCAGCGCCACCTGCCGTGCGTCGGCGAGCACCCGCGGCAACAGCTCCTCGGCCTCGGCGAGGGCGCGCCGGTCAACGGAGTCGGCCAGCTGGACGTGGACCCAGGTCTCGTCGACACCGTCGACGAAGGTGGCGTCCGAGGCGGGCGCGATGTCCTGTAGCTCTCCGCCCGCGCCGCGGCGGACCCGGAACACCGGGTTCATGATCGCGGTGTAGGCCACCCCGATCCGGTGCAGCAGGACCGTGATCGAGTCCATCAGGATCGCCGCGTTGTCAGTCACCACCTGCAACGCAGGACCGAAACCGCCCTCGACGTCTGCGGCGTGGACCGCAACCCGGGTCGCACCCGGCGACCGTTGGGCCCCGAGCCGGTAGTGCGCCGCGACCAACGCCGGACCGTTGACCGTGTCGGTGCCCTGCCGACGCAGCGGACCGGTGACGGCGCTCTCGGCGCCGGGCGCGCCGCCGTGCGGACCCCGATAGGTCGCGAGGTACGCGGGAAGGAGACGATCGATGACCTCAGAGGAGACTTCCGGGCCCACCGAACCGTTAATGGCACCTGGGTTCAACGACATTCGCCGCTCCTGACTCACACGCGCGCACCGGCCGCCGTTGGCTGTAACCGGGCGCCCTGGGTTGTCCGCGCCGGTTACCTGGTCCGCACGACGAGACTATCCCCGCGTGAGCTTCCGGTGGGTCACCCGGTGCGGACGCGCTGCTTCTGCACCGAGCCGTTCGATCTTGTTCTCCTCGTAGCCACCGAAGTTGCCCTCGAACCAGAACCATTTGGCCTCGTTGTCGGCGTCGCCTTCCCACGCCAGGATGTGCGTGCAGGTGCGGTCGAGGAACCACCGGTCGTGGCTGATCACCACGGCGCAGCCGGGGAATTTCTCCAGCGCGTTCTCCAGCGAACTCAGGGTTTCCACGTCCAGGTCGTTGGTCGGTTCGTCGAGCAGGAGCAGGTTGCCGCCCTCCTTGAGGGTGAGCGCCAGGTTCAGCCGGTTGCGCTCGCCGCCGGAGAGCACCCCGGCCGGCTTCTGCTGGTCGGGCCCCTTGAATCCGAACGCCGAGACGTAGGCCCGCGACGGGATCTCGTTCTGGCCGACCTCGATGTAGTCCAGTCCGTCGGAGACCACTTCCCACACCGTCTTCTTCGGGTCGATGCCCGCGCGGCTCTGATCGACGTAGCTCAGCTTGACGGTTTCGCCGATCTTGACCGTGCCGCTGTCGGGTTGTTCGAGCCCCACGATGGTCTTGAACAGCGTCGTCTTGCCGACGCCGTTGGGGCCGATGACGCCGACGATGCCGTTGCGCGGCAGCGTGAAGGACAGATCCTTGATGAGCTGCCTGCCGCCGAAGCCCTTGTCGAGGTGTTCGACCTCGACCACGACGTTGCCCAGCCGGGGCCCGGTCGGGATCTGGATCTCCTCGAAGTCGAGCTTGCGGGTCTTCTCCGCTTCGGCCGCCATCTCCTCGTAACGCTGGAGGCGGGCCTTGCTCTTGGCCTGACGCGCCTTGGCGCCCGAACGCACCCAGTCCAACTCGTCCTTGAGCCGCTTCTGCAGCTTGGCGTCCTTGCGGCCCTGAACCGCGATGCGCTCGGCCTTCTTCTCCAGGTACGTCGAGTAGTTGCCCTCGTACGGGAAGGCGCGGCCGCGGTCGAGCTCGAGGATCCATTCGGCGACGTTGTCGAGGAAGTACCGGTCGTGGGTGACGGCCAGCACGGCGCCCTTGTACTCGGCGAGGTGCTGCTCGAGCCACAGCACGCTCTCGGCGTCGAGGTGGTTGGTCGGCTCGTCGAGCAGCAGCAGGTCCGGCTTGGACAGCAGCAGCTTGCACAACGCGACGCGGCGCTTCTCGCCACCGGACAAGTGGGTGACGGGCTCGTCCGGCGGCGGGCAGCGCAGCGCGTCCATCGCCTGTTCGAGCTGGCTGTCGATGTCCCATGCGTCGGCGGCGTCGAGCTCCTCCTGGAGCTTGCCCATCTCCTCCATCAGCTCGTCGGTGTAGTCGGTCGCCATCAGTTCGGCGACCTCGTTGTACCGGTTGAGCTTGGCCTTGATCGCCACGCCCTCCTCGACGTTCTCCCGCACCGTCTTGGTCTCGTCGAGCTCCGGCTCCTGCAGCAGGATGCCCACGGTCGCGCCGGGAGCCAGGAATGCGTCCCCGTTGTTGGGCTGGTCCAAGCCGGCCATGATCCGCAAGACGCTCGACTTACCGGCCCCGTTGGGACCGACGACGCCGATCTTCGCGCCCGGAAGGAAGTTCAGCGTGACGTCGTCAAGGATCACCTTGTCGCCGTGCGCCTTGCGGACCTTCCGCATCGTGTAGATGAATTCGGCCATTGCCTTCGATGTGCCTTTCTCGATCCCGGTACCAGAACTGCGGGATCATCTCGTGACTGCGCGATAGTCGGGCCCCATCCTAGGCGGCGGCCGCATCCGAGGCGTTGGCCGCTAGGCGCTCAAGCTCAGCTCCTCCGCCCCGGACCCCGATGCGTCCTCGTCGACGACATCCCCGACGACATCCCCGTCGTCGACGCTGTCGGCTTCCGAGGCGACCGCCACCGCGGCCGGCACGGGCTCGGGATGCCTGCGGCTCTCGATGCGGATGATGCAGCGCGCCAGGTCCGGCCCGACCGAGGTGGCCCGGATCTCCAGGGACGACCGACGGTTACCGTCGCGGTCCTCGTATTCGCTGGTGTAGAGGTATCCGACGACGATGACCGGGTCCCCCTTCCCGAGCCCGGCGCCGACGCCGGTGACCAGGCGCCCCCAGCAGTTCACCGTCGCGTACAGCGAGTTTCCCGGCTCCCAGGTGCCGTCGGCGGTGCGCCGGCGCGAGTTGCTGGCCACCCGGAACTTGAAGAGTTCCTGGTCGCCGACCCAGCGACGGTCGGGCTGGGTGACGATGGTGCCGACGACGGTGATCGGTGTCTCGAACATGATGGTGCCTCTCGGTTTCTCCGCTGCGGGACGGGCACCGTGCCCGCCCCGTCGATGACACCGCCATTGAGCGCTTCGCCGCCGACACCGGGACGGCGAGTGGTCCCGCAGGATCTACGGGCTGTGGATGAATCAGGGATTGGGGACAGCGCGCCGCCGGGCGGCGGCGCCGGGGCCGTCAGGCGGTGGTCGCCGGTGCGGGCCGACCGAAGCGTCGATGTGCTGCATCGGTGTCGCGAGGCCGGCCCGCGCCCCGACGCTAACACAAGCCATGAATATCTGAACAGGTGAAAATATGACGGTCCCGATCAGCTCCGCTCACGCTCGCGTCGGGCGAGTTCGGCAAGCATCGCGTTGTAGGCGGCGAGGTCGGCGTCATCGTCGCGATCGGCGGCGCGGTCGAGACGTTTGGCGGTGCGATCGTCGGTGCGCCGCCACTGGACGAACAGCGCGATGAGCACCACGACGAGCGGGATTTCGCCTGCAGCCCAGGCGATTCCGCCACCGAGTTTCTGGTCGCCCATCAGATCGGTGTGCCAGCTCAGCTGCAGCGAGCGGTAGAAGCTCTCGGCGAGCACCGACTGGGTGCCCATCAGGACCACACCGAAGAACGCGTGCAACGGCAGCGAGGCGAACACCACCGCAAGCTTCGCGAGGTGCGGTATCGGCCGCGGTGTCGGATCGATCCCGATCACCACCCAGTAGAAGAGGTAGCCGCTGACCAGGAAGTGCAGGTTCATCGCCAGGTGGGCGAAGTGACTGCCCGCGGCGGCCTCGAAGAGGCCGCTGAAATACAGCCCGTAGAACCCGACGACGAACAGCGCCGTCGCGACGATCGGGTTGGTCACCACCTGCGAATACCGTGAGTGCAGTGCGGCCAGCAGCCATTCCCGCGGACCGGGCGGACCGTCGCGACCGGCGGCGGGCAACGCCCGCAGCGCCAGCGTGACAGGGGCGCCGAGCACCAGCAGTATCGGCGCCAGCATCGACAACAGCATGTGCGCGATCATGTGCATGCTGAACATCGCCGGCATGTAGCGGCCGATCCCCGAGGACGTCGCCAGAAGCAGCACCAGGCAGCCCAGCAGCCACGCCACCACCCGCCCGATCGGCCACGCGTCGCCGCGTCGGCGCAGTCTGCGCACGCCGGCGAGGTAGACCAGGGCGAACACGATCGCCGCGGTGCCGAAAATCAGGTCGAAGCGCCAGTCGAACAGCACCTTGCCCACCGTCGGCGGACCGGCCAGGTCGTAGCCGATCTCGACCGCAGGTATCGACAGGTTCGTGTTCGTCGGGGGCGGCGGCGGGGTCCGGCCGAGCGCGACCGCGACACCGAACGTGAGACCGAAGACGACGGCCTCCACGAGCGCGAGCCGGATGAGCGGCTGCCGCGCATCCGGGTCCTGTTGCAGCGCGGCGACCGCCCTGCGGCGCTGCTGCCAGCCCAGTCCACCGAGCGTCACCAGCGCCACCAGCTTCGCCAGGATCAGCAGGCCGTACTGGGTGCTGACCAGGTCCGCGGGCCGGATGCGGACCAGCGCGTTGATCACCCCGCTGAACGCCATCGCGACGAAACACCACAGCGCGACTGCGGAGAACCGGCGCGCGGCGAGGGGACCGTGGCCACCTCCCCGCAGCGTGTGCACGAGCAGCGCCAGCAGACCGCCCGCCCAGATGGCTCCCGCGACGAGATGGATGAGCAGGCTGTTGGTCGCGATGTCGTGGGATCCGCCGGACGACGAGTGCCCGGACAGTGCCAGCGGCAGCAGGGTGAGCAGCGAGCCGGCGAACAGCACCGGGGTCCAGGACCAGCGCAGCACCGGGATGCTGACGACGGTGACCAGCACGGCCAGCAGTGCCGTCCAGCGCCATGCGCCCGCGATCTCGATCAGGTCGGCCACCGACCAGATGTCGGCCGGGCTCAGTCGCGTGGCCAGCGGTTGACCGCTGACGTCGGAGACCGTCAGCGGCACCATCAGCACCGCGCACACCGCCCAGGCACCCGCGGCAGCCGTGCCCGTCCGCAGCGCGCGGTACCCGGCGGCGTCGAGAACCTGATTCTGCTGGGGCGGCACCATGAACGCGGCGAACAGGAACCCTCCTGTCGCGGTCACCGCCGCGATCTCCCCCACGGCCTTCACGAACGGCAGTCCATAGCTGGTCACCGGGCCCGGGTCGGGCAGGCCCGTCGCGGTCAGCGCATCGGCCAGCGACAACGCCGAGAGCGCCGCCGCGGTGACGCCGGCCAACACGGCGACGCCGTACAGCACCGCCCATACCGGCGCGCGGCGCACACCACCGGGCGCGACGGGGGCAACCGAAGTCATGCGCCCAGCGTATGACCCTGGCGAAGGCGATCTACGACACAGGGTCGTTGCGTAGCTGCCTACGGGCCCGCTCGCGGGCGAAGAACTGCCTCCGGGCGCATCTGTCGACGGTGTTCATGTCCTTGAGGATGCCGCGCAGCTCGGTACGGAAGGCCCTGCGGCGTTCGGCCAGATCGGCGGCCGGTTCGAGCAGATGCTGATCGGCGGCCACCTGACGGGCCGTGGTGAACAGCAGCGCCGACACCGACTCGGTGCTCTGCACCCGTCCCTGCGCGAGGTACTGCTGCCCCAGACCCAGCGCCTTGGCCGTCAGATCCTTCTCCGAGATCTCCGCCGGCGCGTCGATGAGAGCGTCGGCGACGATCTGATAGGCCTCGAAGAACGGACGCAACAACGGACCGGCGATCGCGGGCCGCTTCTCCCGCAGCAGTGCGTCGAGCCGGTCGCCACCCGCGGCGACGTCGGCCTCCCAGTTCGCATGCCACGACATCTCGGCGGCCACGTGGTCGCGGTAGCCGGCCGAATCGGCGAAGTAGAACTCGAACTTCAGCAGATCGCGCAGCCGCATCACCTGAGCCCAGAACGCATCCAGCCGGTCGGTGTCCGTGCGGGTGGCGCAGGCCAGCGCCAACTCGACCAGGGAGGTCTCCAGGAACGCGTCGATGAGCGAGTTGCGGTAGAACGCGGCCTCGAGCTCGTCCTCCGGGGCGATGTTCCAGACGGTGACGCGGCCGCTGTCGGTGCGGGTCACCGGATGCCCGCCGGACAGCGCGTCGAGCGCGGCGCGCACCCCCTCGGGGGTCCGCAGCCGCAGCGCGCTGTTGGTCATCGGAGTCTGCTTGCGCTCCAGATAATCCAGCGAGTCCTGCAGGGTGTGGTGCAGCTGGTCGAGGGTCAACGCGATGCCGCGGGTACTGAGCAGCAGCGCCGACACCAGCGCCGTGGCGTTGACCGGTGTCACCTGCAGGATGCGCCACGCCACCTCGAACGCCATCTTGTGCATGGCGAGCCGTTTCGCGGACTCGTCGGTCGCCATCGGGCCGTGCGGCTCGCCGAGGTACTCGCGCATCGAGACCGCCTCCGGGAAGCGGACGTAGATCTTGCCGTAGTTGCGCTCCCCCTGCGCCCGGATGTAGTTGACGAGCCAGGACAGGCCCTCGGGGGTTTTCTCCCCGCCCCTGGCGTAGGACGCGTACTCGGCGGTCTCGTGCAACTGGTCGAAGCTGATCGACACCGGCTGCAGCAGAATGTCGTCGCTGCGCCCGTCCAGATAGGCGTCGGCGACGTAGGCGAGCAGACCGAGCTTGGGCGGCAACATCTTTCCGGTACGCGACCGGGTGCCCTCGATGGCCCAGGACAGGTTGAACCGCTTCTCGACGATGTAGCCGACGAACTGGCGCAGCACGAACTTGTACAGCGGATCGTCGAGTTTGCGTCGCAGGAAGATGACACCGGATCGGCGCATCAGCGGACCCATGAAGCCGAACGACAGGTTGACGCCGGCGAACGTGTGCACCGGTGGCAGCCGGTTCTCCTGCATCGCGACCGGCACGATCGCCCCGTCGAGGTAGGACCGGTGCGAGAACAGCAGGACTGCCGGGTGGTTCTCCAGCGCGTGCCGCATTGCTTCGACCTCGGAGCGGTCGTAGTCGATGTTGGGGTCGAAGCCGCGGCTGAAGATGGCCCGGCCCATCGCCGGGATCAGGTCCACCGAGAAGCGACTCCAGCCGGTGCCGAGTTCGTCGAGCATCTCGCCTGCCTGCTCGACGGTGGCGCCGGGAATCTTCGCCAGCCCCTCACGGAACCGCGCCGAGGCCAGCACCTCGGGCTTGATCAGCCGCGGAGACTTGTATTCGGGACCCAGCAGTCGCAACTCGACGCGCTCGATCGCCAGGATGGCTCGCCTGAGCACGAATCGCGCGAATTCCCGGGGGTTCTCGGCGACGGTCGTCTCGCTCCAGCGCTTCCTCAGCTCGGAGACCTTGGCGGGTTCCCCGGCGACGACGCGGGCGCGGGACGGGTCCCGTTTGAGGATCGCGTGCTGCAGTGCCTTCGGCGGACGGTAGGTGTCCCGGCCGGACAGCACCGCCACCACCTTGGACCGTGTCGGCAGTCCGCCCGGGATCCAGAACACGCGCACCGGAACGACGGAGCGGTCGTCGTCGGCCTTGAGCAACTCGACGAGCTGGGCAAGCACCGGCGGTGCCGGGTCGTCGTCGATGGGCAGCTTGAGCACTTCGATCCTGGAGTCCGGATGCGCGCGCCGCTGGCTCTCCAGCCAATCGCTGAGCAGTGCCTCCTCGGCGGGTGAGGAGACCGAGGCCAACACGAGCGTGTCCTCGACGGCGGTGTAGGCCGCGAAATCGTCGGCCCGGACCTTCACGGCCGGCCCTTCGTGCCACCGGCCCGCTTGGTCGGCGCCTTGGCGGCTGCCTTCTTGGCCGGCGCCTTCTTGGCCGGGGTCTTCCTGGCGGTCGACTTCTTCGCCGGTTTGGCACGTCTGTACAGCTCAGGCGTGGGCAGCTCGTCGTGCGGCCAGTCCTTGAGCGTGTCGATATAGAGCTGACGCACTTCGTCGATGCGCTCCGACAGGTTCTCGCGGGTCCAGTCGTCGACCGGAATGGGCGGGTAGACAACGACATCGACGGTGCCCGGGTTGAACGTGCTGGAGTCGCGCGCGGCGATCACCTCGGCGTTGCGGATCACGATCGGCACGATCGGGATGCCCACCGACATCGCGATGCGGAACGGTCCCTTCTTGAAAGGGCCCACCTCGGTGGTGTCCAGCCGGGTGCCTTCGGGCGCGATCAGAATCGAGAGCCCTTTGCGGGCAAGCTCTTCGACCTTGTGCAGTCCCTCGACGGCCTTCTGCGGATCGTCCCGGTCGATGAAGGCGGCGTCCATGATCTTGCCCATCGTGCCGACGATCGGGTCGTTCTCCAGCTCCTTCTTGCCCACCGAGGTGAAGTTGTCGTTGACCAGCCGCCCGGCGATCAGCGGGTCGGCCTGGTTGCGATGGTTGAAGATGAACACCGCCGGCCGCTGGGCCGTCAGGTTCTCCTTGCCCAGCACCTGGAGATTGATGCCGACCGTGTTGAGCAGCGTCCGGCCGAACATCGAGGTGAAGAAGTTGACTCCGGTGCGCTTGTTGCGGGTCAGCAGCCCGACGCCGATGGCGCCGGCGGCGATCGGCACCATCGTCGCGATACCGACGGCGGTGCGCACCTGCGAGGCCGGGCTGGCTCCGCTGCGGCTGCTGAAGCGCAGGATCGGCCAGCCACGTTTGGCGGCGACGGCCGCCATCTTGCCCGCCGGGTTGGTGGGGCGTGGATTGCCGACCAGATACATCAGGGCGACGTCCTCGTCACCGTCGGCGTAGAAGTAGCTCTTCGACAGGTCGATGTCGTTGGCGGCGGCGAATTCCTGTACCGCCCTGGCCTTTCCAGGTCCCCAGATGATCGGCCGCTGGACCTCGCCGGTGATCAGCCCGTCGTCGTCGGTCTCGAACTTGTTGCTCAGCACGTTGTTGATGCCGAGAAACCGGGCCACCGGCTCCACCTGCACCGTCAGCGCGGACGAGGACAACACGACGGTGTGGCCGCGCGCCATGTGTGCGCGCACGATCTCGCGCATCTCCGGATAGATTCTGCCGACGATCTTCTGGACGAAGAGCCGCTCGGCGAGCTCGTCGATGTCGTCCACCGAGTTGCCGCGCAGCATTCGCGCACCCTTGCCGATCAGGTCCTCGAACTCCGAGCGGCCGAGCTGATGGTTGAGCCCGGCCTGCACCATGCCGATGAACTCACCGACCGACATCTGCCTGCGTCGCAACCGGTCCTGTGTCATCACCACGCCGGTGAATCCGGCCACGAGCGTGCCGTCGAGGTCGAAGAACGCACCGATCTCGGGGCCCTCGGGGCTGGCGTGGATCTCGGCGACCGATCCCGGCAGGCGCATTTGACGGTTGACCGGTGTCTCCGATGTCACTGTGGGCCACTTCCATTCAGTCGGGCGGAGTCTAAGGGCGGTGTGGTCTGCGCGGTGAACGTCGCCGGTACAGCGCGGCCGTCGCCGCCGAGGGCCAGCACTTCGTCGAAGCCGGCCAGCAGGCACTGGGCGAGAAGGTCCGGGTCGGTGATGGCCGCCCTGTCGTAGCGGGCGGTGACCGTGCAATACCCCGAACGCGATATCAGCACCACCATCATCGCCACGCCGGGCAGCGGCCCAAGGCCGTACTGGCGCAACACTTTCGCCCCGGCGATGAAGGTGTCCCCGGCGTAGACGGGGACATTGCTGGCCTGCACGTCGGAATTCACGAAGGAGCCCGCCATCGACTCGAGCACGGTGTCGGGAAGCAGGCTGACGACGGGCGCGATGGCCCCGACCATGTCCATTGCACGTTCGTCACGCTTGCGGGTCATCTGCGATCGGATGTCCTGGATGCGGACCTCGGGGTCGGACACCCCGATGGGCGCAGCGAGATTGACGCCGACGAACCGGTTACCGCCCGCCGGATCCGCTTCGGAGCGCAGGTTGACCGGCACGGCCATCGGCAGCGTGTCGATGGGCACGCCTTTGGCCTCGTGGTAGAGCCGCAGCGCCCCGCACAACCCGGCCAGGTACGCGTCGTTGATCGAACCGCCCGCGGCCTTCGCGGCGCGGTGCAGGTCGCCGAACTCGATGTCGATGGCGTCACTGCGTGACGACAGGCTGCGCCGGCGCAGGATCGGTGACGGGTCGGCGACCGGGCCGACCACCCGGAGACCGGACATCGCGTAATCGAACGCGCGGCCGAGCCGCGAGACCGGGTCGCGCACTACATGACCGACCGCCTGGGCGGCGCCGAACAACGCGTCGCGCACGCCGCCGACGATGGTGCCGGGCAGCCGGTTCATGCCGGCCCTCATCAGATCGTTCGGCGACAGGTCGGACGGGATGGGCAGCGGCGGGGTGCTCTGCGGCGGCGGGTCGCGCTCGAAGTCATAGAGGTTGGCGAACATCTCGACACCGCCGACCCCGTCGGTGACGGCGTGGCTGAGGTGGACCATCAGCGCCGCCCGCCCGTTCTCCACCCCCTCGATGAGGGTCGCCGTCCACAGGGGCCGGGAGATGTCCAGTGGGGACTGCGCAGCGATTTCGGCGAGATCCATCACCTGCCGGAAGGTGCCCGGCTGCGGGACCCGGACCCGTCGGACGTGGAAGTCCAGGTTGAAATCCGGGTCGACGACCCAGCGCGGCGCCGCCGTGGGCAGGGTCGGTGTGACGACCTTCTGACGCAGCCGCAACACCTTGCGCGAGGCGTTGTCGAACCGGGTGCGGAACGTGTCCCAGTCGGGCGTGGTGTCGAGAAGTTCGAGGGTCATGATCCCGGAGCGGGTGCGCGGGTTGCCCTCGCCGCGATGCAGGATCTGGTCGAGCGGGCTGAGTTCCTCCGGGAGTCCGGCCGCATCCAGTTCCGGCTCGTTGCTCATGCGCACCACGCTAGTCGGCGGCTGTGTCGGACGAGGTGGCTTTGAAAGCTGTTCAGCCGCGGCACCCCGCTTCGATGGCCAGCGCCATCCCGTTCAGAATATGTGCAGGGACCGGTTGGACTGTTGGTTAGGGATTCAGCGCACCGTCCAACGTCAGCCTGGGATCAACGAGGGCAGG
Organism: Mycolicibacterium austroafricanum; assembly: GCF_000612725.1. Classification (GTDB taxonomy): domain Bacteria; phylum Actinomycetota; class Actinomycetes; order Mycobacteriales; family Mycobacteriaceae; genus Mycobacterium; species Mycobacterium austroafricanum. Next base: position 355,226 of record NZ_HG964453.1, on the reverse strand, counting down.
TCGCGAAAAGCCGCCGCATTCAACACGCCTGCCAGCTGACCGTTCTTACTCGGCGCGATCCGCAGAGTCACCGATACACCGTGCGCGGAAGGGCTGATGTAATAGCACTCGTCAGTCTCTGGGCAGTAGACACACACCAGATCGACTGCTGACTAGGTCAGCATGAGCTTTCGCCACCCCCAAGCCACCCTTGTCCTTCGTGTGGTGTACCCCCATGGATCTGACAGTAAGGTACGACGGGTCCAGCGGTATGCGCCGATTCGGCTAGGGTGTGTGCGCTGCCTCCGTAGCTCAGCGGATAGAGCAGCCGCCTTCTAAGCGGTTGGTCGCAGGTTCGATCCCTGCCGGGGGCGCTTCTCGGCGTGTGACTCCCCGACGTCGGCGTCAGACGGCGACCAGCACCTCGGGCATCTCAGGCAGGCTCGGGTTGGGACCCTGATTGGTCCCCTTGGTGGTGGTCGGCATCGTCACCTCGACGCTCTCCACGTTGATGAAGCCGAACTGCGTCGCGTTGAAGTAGGACGTCGCGGTGGTGAATATCTGCAGTTCGAGTTCGCTGTCGGGCCCCACGGTGTAGGCGATGTCATTCAGGTCCACCGTGACGACCTGGTCCCGGCCGTTCAGCGTCACCGGAACCGGGGTGACGATGTTGCCGACGACGAGTCCGGTGCTCCGGTCGACCACCTGTGCGTAGATGTGCCGGCTGGTTCCGAAACCGCTGTAATGGATCACCACCGAGGGCGAGCCGACGACGTTGGCCTCGGCGACGGGATTCTCCAGCGCGATGGTGACCGCGTTACTGGCGATGGATCCGTCACCCAACGAATACGGCAACGGAACCTCCGGGTTGGGACCGGAACCACCGATGAGCGGGATGATCGGCAGCACTTTGCCGGTGTCCCACACGGTCGTCGGAATGACACCGGGCGGGTCGTAGAAACCGGCCTCGGTCGGGGAGACCTCGGAGGTCCACCGGTCCCCGTACTGATCGGTCCATTCGAAGACGACGTCGTCCTGCGAGCCGTCGTCTTTGACGTAGCGGTACATCCACGCCAGCGTCTCGCGCATCACCCATGCCGAATCGGCCTCGCCATTGCCTTGTCCGGGAAGGCACGATCCGTGCCCGCCGCAGAACCAGAGCATCTTGACGTCCTCGTTCAGCGCGAGCAACCCCTCGTTGACTATGGACTGCTGCAACGGGAACAACACGTCGACCGTGCCCTGGATGATCAGGGTCGGTGCCGAAATCCCCCGAACCGTCTGGCCCGGGCCACTGGTCTGGAGCAGTTGAATCTGACCGGGGGTGAGGACACCGAGAATCGCACCGGTGATGATGCCGCCGTAGATCTGCGGGTTGATCCTGGCGCCGGTGGTCACCAGACCCAGCAACAGCAGGGACGAGTAGGCCGTCTTGAAGGACCGGTCCGGGTAGAGCGAATCCGGCAGGGTGTTCCACGCCCAGCCCGGCGCGATCGCGTCGACCCGGTTGTCCCCGGCGGCGGTCACGAACTGGATGCCGCCGCCGTAGGAGACACCGACCATGCCCAGCGTCGGATCACCGACTCCGTCGAGTTCGACGCCGTCGAGACCGGCCGCCCAGGATATGAGCTGGGAGACGTCCTGCCCCTCGTACTGCGGGCTGTCGAGCTGAAGCACGCCACCGGAGGCGAATTCACCACGTGGGTCCCACGTGACCACGTTGTAGCCGCCCAGCCGGAATGTCGACACGAACGGGTTCTCCGGATCGGTGGCGCCCGCCTGCGCCAATCCCGGCCCGTAGAGGATGGTCTCGTATCCGGGATTGCCGTCATCAGGGTTCCCGTCGGCGATCGCCGGGAAGAAATTGGTGCTGATCTGCGTGCCGTCCCACGACGTCACCATGGTGGTGTAGGCCACCGGCGTTTCTGCCGGAGTCCGCAAGAAGTCGATGTCGACCAGGATGTCCTGTCGCGTCGCGGTGCCGATCAACGGTGCGAGGACGGTGCTGATGACCGGAATCTGTTGCAGGGTCATGATGACCGGCGCCAGAATCGACGATCCCACGATCGGCAGCCCGATCAGGAACGTCGTGAACTGCGTGTTCTGCGCAACGAGAACCGAGAACGTCTCCTGCCCGGACGGCCCGTCGGCATTCTGTGAACCGTCGGGGTTCTTCTCCGACGCGAAGGGTAGAAACCTGAAAGCGCCTGTCGTCGGATCCAGGGCGAGCTTGCCGCCCTTGTCCGGGTCCTTGATGAGGGTGAACGTCGATCCGTCCGCGGTGGTGCAGGTGGGCCCGACGACGCAACCGCCGATCACCCCCGCGGTCACACCGACGGAGTAGGGCGGAATCTCCAGCGCCGCCTCCTGCTGCGCCTGCAGTTCCCGTCGGGTTCCGGCCAGCAGCAGTAGATCGGCGGCCGATCCGCCGATCGGGGCCGTTCCGCTGTCGTCGGCGATGGGGTCGAGCGCGAGGTCGGCCGACGCCGGCGGTGACACGACCGTGGTACTCACTACCGGCGCCGAGAGCGACGCGGTGTCGTCGGCGGTGTCGACAGGTTCTGCGGGTGTCGTCGAATCTTCACCCGTGCCGCCGCCCGACTGCTGCTCTTCGACGTCGGACGCCTCGTCGTCCTCGGCGGTCTCGACATCGGACGCCTCGTCGTCCGCGACGGTCCCGACATCGGACGCCTCGTCGTCCTCGGCGGTCCCGACGTCGGACGCTTCGTCGTCCGCGCCGGTCCCGACATCGCTGTCCGAAGCGGCGCCTTGCCTGGCCGGGCCCTCGGCAGAGCTGTTCTCGGTCGCTGTGGTCTCCGAGCTCGCAGTTCCCGTGTCGTCGGCGTAGGCGACACCCTGCCCCGTGAGAATCGCGACACCCACCCCCAGGGCGACCGCCAACCCACCGACCCGACCGACATACTTCGCTGCGCCCATGTCACGACCCCTTCGCGCGGCACCCCGAACGGGGCAGACACTACGCCGACGCGACTTGGCCGAAATGGGTTTTCGGATGACCGGTTGCGGGGACGTCAGTTTGCCGGTGACCGCCCGGATCCCCGCGCCCGGTCACCGATCACGGGGGCCAGTCCGTCGAGGACCCGGGCCAGCCCGAACCGGTAGGCGTGTTCGGCGTTGTAGGCCCCGCCGAGGGCCCGGCCTGCGGCCTCGCCCACCCGCGCTGCCAGCGGGAACTCGTCGGCGTCGAACACCGTCGCCAGCACCGGCCCGGCCTGCTCCCACCAGGTGTCGTCGGTGACGCCGCTGTCGGCGCGCGCAGCGTTGGTGTCGATCGCGATGCGGGCCACCGACATCACGAACCCGAGCACATAGGTCAACGCCGAGTCCATGTCGAGGTCGCTGAGGCCGAGTCCGTCGAACGCACACAGTTCGTGTTCGTACTTGGCGATCATCCCCGGCCCCAGCGGGGGCCTGGTGGTCGCCAGCTGGGCGACCCACGGGTGCTGTTCGAGCAGCTCGCGGTTCTCCCCGGCGATCGCGGAAACCCTGTCGCGCCAAGCCATCCCGCTCAGATCACGACGTGGCATCTGTCGGTAGACGGTGTCGAGCATCAGGTCGAGGAGTTCGGCCTTGCCGGGAACGTAGGTGTAGGTGGCCATGGTCGCGATGCCCAGACGGGTGGCGACCGCGCGGATGGTCACCGCGCCGAGACCGTCGGCGTCGGCGATCTCGATCGCCGCGGCCACCACCGCATCGACGGTGGTGCGCTGCCTGGGGCCGCGGCTGGTTCGCGCTTCACCCGGCGTTCGCCACAACAGTTTCAGCGTCCGAACCGGGTCGCCGGCACTACTGCGCTCGGGACCGGCTCCACGGGTGACCATCCGGCCGATCGTAGCTGCTCCGGGCACCCGCGATATTCGTGTACTTTGTACAACGTACTTTGTACGCTAATTAGTGAGAGGATGTGGTCGCATGCCCGCACACGGTGGATTCGCCCCGGCACCGGAGGACGTCGAGGAGGTGCTGGCCTGGTTCGCCCGCTACGACGCGCTGGCCGTCGCCAGAGACATCGAGGCCATGGCCGATCAGGCGATGTTCCCCGTCAACGAGGTCACCGACGGGCAGGCCGAGACGTGCGACCGGGAACGGTTCGTCGCGCAGATGACCCAGGAACTGGGAGGTGCCGGCGATATCGCGATGGAGTCCGCGCGCACACCGCACTTCATCAACGAGAACCTGGTGTTCGTCGTCACCGACGCCACCATCACGGCGGCCGGGCACAGCCAGCAGGTCCGGTACGGCGACCTCCTGGTGAGGTGCGGCGGCGAGTGGAAGTTCCAGACGATGGTGCAGGGCGGGTGGGGCGAATCCTGACCTGACGGCCGGCCCCGAAACTGAGCTTGTGCCCGACGGCGAATGACGGCGCGCGAGTTCAGTTTCGGCGGTCGTTCCGCGCGCAGCGAAACGCCTTCCCCGGCCTCGGGCCCCTGTGGAAACGTCGGCCGCATGACCGTGCAGCACACCTCCCTGCGTCACATCATCGACGGCGCGCAGTTCGACGCCGTGCTGGTCCGCGACGACGCCGCCGGCGCCCCACCCACCGTCCTGGTCGTGCACGGCATGGAGGGCCGCAGCGACGCTCAGCTGCAGTTCGCGAACCGGCTGGCCGAGCGGGGCTACCAGGCCATCGCCGTCGACCTTTTCGGCGAGGACGTCAGCCGCGGCGGCATGGAGGCCACCAGTGCGGCCATGACGGGCTTCCTCGACGACCGTGAGGCGCTGGCCCGGCGCCTTGCGACGGTGTTCGGGACATTGACCGGGGCCGCCGAGGTGGACGCCGACCGGGTCGCGGCGATCGGATTCTGCTTCGGCGGTCTCTGCGTGCTCGATCTGGCCCGCGCGGGGCACCCCCTCGTCGGGGTCGCGAGCTTCCACGGCCTGTTGACTCCCCCACCACAGCCTCAGCAGCGTGAGGTGACCGCCAAAGTGATCGTCTTCCACGGCTGGGACGACCCGTTCGCCCCTCCGGAGGACGTCGTCGCCCTGGGGCGGGAGTTCTCCGGCCGCGGCATCGACTGGCAGCTGCACGCCTACGGCAACACCCTGCACGCGTTCATGGCGCCGTTCGCCGACGATCCGGCCCGAGGTGTCCTTTTCAGCGAATCCGCCTCACGCCGGGCTTGGACGTCGGCCGAGCTCTTCCTCGCCGAGTGTTTCGGCACCGAGATCCCAGCACACTGACCCAGGGGGTTCGCGTCGCGCGCTCCGGCGGGTACCGTGTCGCGGGGAGGAGTCACCGGTATGAGCAAAGTTCGCCACAGGATCGGAAGCGCTGCGTGCGGCGTCGCTGCGCTCGGGATGGCGATCACGGTCGGCGGGGTGGCGGCCACGCAGCCGGCCTCGATCTCGGCCTCCCCCGTGGACCTTACGGCGCTGATCGTCGTCGGCAGCTCCACCCACCCCGACCCCACCGGCAACGAGGACTTCTTCGGCGGCAAGTTCAATCAGGCCCCCTACAACCCGGGCGGCCAACCCGGCCCCGATCTGATCGGACTCGACTTCCGCGGCGGCGCCGCAGCAATCGAGCAAGCGCTGCAAGAGAATTCGGGCGAGGACAACGCCGTGCTGTCCTCCGGCTGGGGTGCGGCGAACGCCAGCCTGGTGCTGAACCGGCTCGACCGGGCAGGCGATCCGGCGCTGCCGAAGTCGCTGTTCATCCTGGACAACAACGTTTCGCGTCCCGACGGCGGCTTCGGTACCCGCTACCCGCTGTTCGCCCTGATCGGCGTGAATCCCTTCCCGTCGCCGACCGACACCGCCGCCAGGGCCGTGGTCGACATCGCCTACCAGTACAACTACAACTCGAACGCGCCCGCCGACCTGCTCAACCTCGTGGCGCACGTCAACTCGCTGGTCGCCTACCTGTACGGCTACCGGGAACAGTCCGAGATCGATCTGCCGGTGGATGTGGACGGCAGGCCGACGGCGTCGTGCGGCGGCGCCAACACCTGCGCGGTGCTGGCCGGTGGCGTCGACGCGCTGCCGTGTGACGACGCCCGCTGCGCCATCCCCTCCGGCGAACGGGTGCTCGCCTACGTGACCACCCGGGGCAACACCACCTACGTCACCTACACCACCGACGAGCTGCCCCTGACCCGGCTGATCCGCGCCGTTCTGGGCGACACCGTGGCCGATGCGTCCGCACCGCTGCTCAAACTGATCGTGGACTCCGCCTACTACGACGGCAATCCGATCTCGTCGGACCCCAGCCGCTACCGTCCGGCGCGGCTGATGCCGTCGTTGGGCGAGCTGATCGGCACCGCGTCCAAGGTCCCCGGAGCCATCCGCGAGGGACTGGAAACGCTGTCCGACAACGACTCTCGGCAGAGCGCAGGGCCGGCGCGCGAGACCGTCACCGCACAGACGGTCGAAGCGGCGGGCCACCGAGACGACGGTCCTGCCGCACCGGGCGAGGACGACGACGATGCGACTGAAGTCGGGCAGGACGATGACGAAGCGGCAGAAGTCGGGCAGGACGACGGCGCCGTGGACGCGGACCCGGCCGTCGACGAGTCCGCGGGTGCCGAGGACTCCGTAGGCACCGACGACGCGGTGGCGGCTGCGGACCCCGAGGGCGGCCTGACGACGGACGCCGCCGGCGGGTCCGGCGAGGAGTCCTCCGAGTAGTCGGCGCGACGGTCGGCGGCCCTGGTCGAACAGGCGGCGCCGCTGGCACATTCGAGACATGCAGGATTACTGGAATCACAACACCGCCTATCACCCGTGGCTGGTCGGTATCGCGGGCGAGCATCGGGGCGATGTGCTCGACATCGGTTGCGGCGACGGATTGCTGGCCCAGCGTCTGCTGCCGGTCTCCCGTTCGGTCACGCTGATCGATCCCGACCCGGATTCGGTGGCGCGTGCGCAGGCGCGGCTGGCCGGGCACGCCGACGTGTCGATCTCCCAGCAGTCGTTTCACGACTATCGCCCGGAAACGGCGCTGTTCGACGTGATCACCTTCGTCGCGAGCCTCCATCACATGGCACTGCGGGAGTCCCTGCGCAAGGCCCGTGCGCTACTCCGACCCGGCGGGGAACTGGCCGTCGTCGGGCTCAGCGCGAACAGGTCGGCGTCGGATTGGATCTGGTCGGGACTGTGTCTGCCCGCCGTGCGCATCGGCTCGCGACTGCACCGCGAAACCCGCGACATCGGGGTGGTCGTCGCCCAGCCGCGGGAAAGCCTGCGCGAGATCCGTTTGGTCAGCGACGACGTCATCCCCGGAGCTGTCGTGCGCCGCGCGCTCTACTACCGATATCTGTTGCGGTGGCGCAAACCGGCGTGAACGAAGACGACAGGTTCCGCGCCGTTAGGCTGACCGGATGTCCGAACTGGTACTGACGCAGGTCGAGGACCGCGTCGCGCTCATCACCATCAACGATCCCGACCGGCGCAACGCGGTGACCGCGGAGATCTCGGCCGCCCTGCGCGCGGCGGTGGAAGCCGCCGAGGCCGACACCGGCGTGCACGCGGTGATCGTGACCGGCGCGGGCAAGGCGTTCTGCGCCGGCGCCGACCTGACCGCGCTCGGCGCGGCCACCGAGAACGGACTTCGGGTGATCTACGACGGCTTCCTGGCCGTGGCGGAGTGCAACCTGCCGACCATCGCCGCGGTCAATGGGCCCGCAGTGGGCGCCGGCCTGAACCTGGCGCTGGCCGCCGACGTGCGTATCGCGGGCCCGGCAGCGCTGTTCGACCCGCGCTTCCAGAAGCTCGGCATCCACCCTGGTGGCGGCGCCACGTGGATGCTGCAGCGCGCGATCGGACCGCAGGCGGCACGGGCCGCACTGTTGTTCGGGATGCGCTTCGACGCCGAGTCGGCGGTGCGTCACGGGCTCGCGCTGGAGGTCGCCGACGATCCCGTCGCCGCGGCGCGCGAGCTGGCGGCCGGTCCAGCGTCGGCACCGCGCGACGTCGTCGTCTCGACGAAGGCGTCGATGCGGGCCACCTACAACCCCGGCATCTCCGACCTCCATCAACATCACATGGCCGTCGACATCGAGATCGGGCCGCAGGCCCGTTCGATCGAGTCCCCCGAATTCGCCGCCCGGCTGGCCGCGGCCCAGCGCAGGTAACTCACAGATCCAGCAGCGCCAACTCCGGCGCCTCGATCAGCGACCGCAGCTCCGCGAGGAACGCGGCCACCTGGGCACCGTCGGCGACACGGTGGTCGAACGCGCAGGTGAGCCTCATCGTCGGCCGCGCCACCACCGCGCCTTCGACAACCACCGCGCGCGGCTTCAACGAACCCACGCCCAGAATCGCGGCCTCGGGGTGGTTGATGACGGGCACTCCGTCGTCGAGACCGAGCGCGCCGTAGTTCGACACCGTGAACGTCGACCCCTGCAGCTCACCGGGTTTCAGCGTGCCGGCGCGGGCGGCGGCGACCAGCCGCGCCACCTCGTCGGCGAGCCGGCGGGTGCTTCGCTCCTGGGCGTCGGTCACCACCGGCACCAGCAGCCCGCGGGGCGCGGCGACACCGACGCCGAGATGGACCGCCGGGTGCACGTGCACGCGTGGCCCGTCCACGGTGTCCACCCAGGTGGCGTTGAGCACCGGGTGCCTGCGCAGCGCGACGACCAGCAGCCGCAGCACGAGCACAAAGGGCGTGACCCCATCCGCACCTGCCGCCGCGAGGCGGTCCCGCAGCCTGAGCAGTTCACTGCCGTCGACCTCGACCGACGCGTGCGCATCCGGAATCTCACTGCGGGAAAGGGACATTCGCCGAGCCATCGCCAGCCGCACACCGCTGACGACGCTGTCCTGCGAGGTTCCGCCGTCGGTCACGGCAAGGACGTCGTCGCGGGTCACGATGCCGTCCGGGCCCGAGCCGTCGATCCGTGACAGGTCCACGTCGAGGTCGGCGGCCAGTTTGCGCACCCGCGGTTTGGCGCGGGCGCGCCGCCGGCTGCCGTCCATGGTGTGGTCCGCGCCGTACCCGACCAGCACCGGCCTGCGCGGCGCGTCCTTCTCGGCGTCAGTCGCGCTGTCCCCGTCGCTGTCCGTGTCGCCGGCCCTGTCGTTTTCGGTGTCATTGCCCAGGTCGATGCGCACCAGCACCGAGCCGACGGGCAGCGTCTGACCTGCTGCGCCACCGAGTTCGGCGATCCGCCCGGCGAACGGACTCGGGATCTCGACTTCCGCCTTGTTGGTCTCGACGGTGCACAGCGTCTGGTTGAGGGTGACGACGTCGCCGATGGCGACCTGCCAGGCGGTGACCGTCGCCTCTTCGAGCCCCTCACCGAGATCGGGGACCAGGAACTCACGCACGGTGCTCATGGCTGACCCATCGCCTTGTCCACGCAGTCGAGCAGCCGGTCGACGCCGGGCAGCCACAGTTTCTCCAGCCGGGCCGGTGGATACGGGGTGTCGAATCCGGTGGCGCGCAGCACCGGCGCCTCCAGGTCGTAGAAACACTCCTCGGAGATCCGGGCGGCGAGTTCGGCGCCGAAGCCCACGGTGCGCGACCCCTCGTGCATCACCACGGCGCGGCCCGTCTTTCGCACCGAGGCGGCGACGGTGTCGAAGTCCAGCGGATTCAGCGACCGCAGATCGACGACTTCCAGTCCGTGCGGCGACAATTCGGCCGCGTTGAGCGCCGTCGCCACCAGCGGGCCGTAGGTGAGGACGGTGACGTCGTCGCCGGCTCGGCGGATCGCCGCGCGCCCGATCGGATCGGCCGGGTTACCGGTGTCGACGACCTCCTTGGCCCAGTAGCGGCGCTTGGGTTCGAGGAAGATCACCGGGTCCCGGCTGGCGATGGCGTACCGCAGCAGCCAGTAGGCGTCGGTCGGTGTCGACGGTGTCACCACCTTCAGGCCGGCGGTGTGCAGCCAGTACGTCTCCGTCGATTCCGAATGGTGTTCCACCGCACCGATCCCCCCGAAGGACGGGATCCGGACCGTCACCGGCATGTCGACGTCGCCGCGGGTGCGCATGCGGTATTTCGCCAGGTGGCTGACCATCTGGTCGAACGCCGGGGCGGCGAAACCGTCGAACTGGATCTCGGGCACCGGAACCAGGCCGCGGATCGCCATCCCGACCGCGATCCCGATGATCGCGGACTCGGCCAGCGGGGTGTCGAAACACCTTTGCTCCCCATAGGTCTCGGCCAGGCCCTCGGTGACGCGGAAGACGCCGCCGAGGGTCGCGACGTCCTCACCGAAGACCAGCACGCGGTCGTCGACCCGCATCGCATCGTGCAGCGCGCGGTTGATCGCCTGCGCCATCGAAATCGGGGCGATCGGTGCGACCGGAACCGCAACCGGCGTGCGCTGCGGCTCGGCGGCGTCGTCGTCGAATCCGAAGGGCCGTTCTATGAGTTGGGTCATCTCACGCCTCCTTCGCCAACTCGGCGAGCAACTCGTCGCGTTGCCGCGCCAGGTCCGGGGTGATGTCGTGGTAGACGGTGTCGAACACCTCGCCGATGTCGATGTCGGGTTCGGTGATGACGGCGTCGCGCAGCTCGGCCCGCAGCCGCTGCGACCGGTGCGCCACGCGTTCCTCCAGGCGTTGCGTCCACACCCCGGTGTGCTCGAGATAGGTACGGTAGCGCGCGATGGGATCCCTTGCGCGCCAATGCTCGACCTCCTCATCCGACCGGTACCGGGTGGGGTCGTCGGAGGTGGTGTGCGGACCCATCCGGTAGGTCACGGCCTCGATGAAGGTCGGCCCGCCGCCCTCGCGTGCCCGAGCGGCCGCCTGTTCCATCACCGCGAAACAGGCCAGCACATCGTTGCCGTCGACCCGCACCCCGGGCATGCCGTATCCGATCGCCCGGTGCGCCAGCGTGGGCCCGGCGTGTTGACGTTCGACCGGCACCGAGATGGCCCACTGGTTGTTCTGGACGAAGAACACGCACGGCGCACCGAACACCGCGGCCAGGTTGAGCGCCTCGTGGGCGTCGCCCTCGGAGGTGGCGCCGTCCCCGAGGAACGCGACCGTCACCGAATCCTCGCCCAGTCGCTGGGCGGCCATCGCCGCGCCCACGGCGTGCAGCCCGTGCGTGCCGATCGGGATCGACACCGGAGCGACACACCTGTCGGTGAACCCCAGCCCGCCGTGCCATCGGCCGCGCCACAGCGCGCCCAGCTGCGCCGGGGCGATCGCCCGCACCAGGAACGCGCCGAGTTCGCGGTACTGCGGGAACAGCCAGTCGGTCTTGCGCAGGCACGCCGCGGCCCCGATCTGGGCGGCCTCCTGCCCGCGACAGGACGCGAACAGCGCCAGCTCGCCCTGCCGCTGCAGGTTGACGAACTCGGTGTCGAGTTCGCGGGTGACGACCATGGACTCGTAGAGCCAGGCCAGCGTTTCGGGTGGGAGGTCTCTTCGGTATCTGGATTCCGGGGTGGGCGCGCCGTCGGGCGCCACCAGTTGAATCGGCTCGTCAAGCTCCGAGAGCGCCGACAATCCAGCCATACCGCCTCCTTGGGCCACTGGCGGCGGATCGCGCCGTCAGACGACTGAGGTGCTCAGGGCAGCGGCGATAAGGGCTGAACCCCTGGTGAGGGGCTGCCGGCTAGGCGCCGGGGTGTGGCGCCAGCTCGACGATGCGCTCTGCTCGCCGTAGCACTGGGGCATCCACCATTATGCCCTCGAATGCGAACACGCCCCGCTGTGTTCGCGCCGTGTCGAGAACCCGACGCGCCCAGTCGACCTCTGCGTCGGTGGGGGCGTACCCGGAACGGATGACCGCCACCTGGGACGGGTGGATGGCCACCTTGACGTCGAAACCGACCGCGACGGCGTCGTCGACCTCGGCCCGCAGCCCGTCGAGGTTCTTGATGTCGAGGAACACCGAGTCCAGCGCCAGCCGGCCGTACGCCTTGGCGGCCAGCAGGGTCTGCGACCGCACGTGGCGGGCCACCTCCCGGTACGAGCCGTCGGGGTAGCGGTTGGCGGTGCCACCGAGCACCGCGAAGAGGTCCTCGGCGCCCCACATCAGCGCCAGCGCGTTGTCCACCCTGGCCAGCTCGACCACGGCCAGCGCCCCGAGAGGCGTCTCGATGAGCACGACCACGTCCAGCGGAGCCAGCGCGGCAACCTGCTGCGGCGATTCGGTCTTGGCCAGCATCACCGTCGTGTAAGACGTGCGCGACAGCGCCTCGAGGTCGAGCTTGTGGTCCGGCGTGCCGGCGGGGTTGACCCGCACCACGGTGCGGGAGGGGTCCAGCGGCGTGTCGACAAGCGCCTTACGGGCAGCCTCGCGGTCCTTGGCCGCCACACCGTCCTCCAAATCGAGGATCACGACATCGGCTGCCGCAGCGGCCTTTTCGAACCTCTCCGGCCGGTCGGCCGGGCAGAACAACCACGCGGGACCGGCTGCCAACGTCATGTCACTCCCCCTCGGGGCGCTTGCGCACCATGGTCTTGCGCGACGCGGTGGCCACGATGTCGCCGTGTTGGTTGCGGCCGGTGTGGGCGAACGTCACGATGCCCTCACCGGGCCGACTCCTGGACTCACGCTTGTCGACGACCTCGGTCTCGGCGTAGAGCGTGTCGCCGTGGAACAGCGGCTTCGGGAATGCGACCTCGCCGAAGCCCAGGTTGCCGACGATCGTGCCCTGGGTGAGTTGGGCGACCGACAGTCCGACCAGCGTCGAGAGGGTGAACATCGAGTTGACCAGGCGCTGGTGGAACGGCGGCAACGCATCCGAGAACGCGGCGTCCAGGTGCAGCGCCTGGGTGTTCATCGTCAGGGTGGTGAACAGGACATTGTCGGCCTCGGTGATGGTGCGTCCGGGCCGGTGCTGGTAGAGCACGCCCGTTTCGAACTCCTCGAACCACAGCCCGCGCTGGATGACGGTCTTATTCGGCGTCATGTCGCTCATTACAGGCCGAGCTCCCGCCCGATCAACATCAGCTGCACTTCGGTTGTCCCCTCGCCGATTTCGAGGATCTTGCTGTCGCGGTAGTGCCGGGCCACCGGATACTCGTTCATGAAGCCGTAGCCGCCGAAGATCTGGGTGGCGTCGCGGGCGTTGTCCATCGCGGCCTCGCTGGAGACCAGCTTGGCCACCGCAGCGGCCTTCTTGAACGGCTTGCCCGCCAGCATCAGCGCGGCCGCGTCGTAGTACGACGCCCGCGCGGCATGCGCCCTGGCCTCCATCCGCGCGATCTTGAACGCGATCGCCTGATTGGTGCCGATCGCACGCCCGAACGCGTGCCGCTCCTTGGCGTACTTCACGCTTTCGTCCACGCATCCCTGCGCGGCGCCCACCGACAGCGCGGCGATCGCGATGCGGCCCTCGTCGAGGATCCGCAGGAAGCCCGCGTAGCCGCGACCCCGCTCTCCGAGCAGGTTCTCCTGCGGCACGCGGACGTCGTCGAAGCTGAGCGGGTGCGTGTCCGACGCGTTCCAGCCCACCTTGTTGTAGGCCGGCTCAGCGGTGAAGCCCGGCGTGGGCACCGGCACCAGGATCGACGAGATCTCCTTCTTGCCGTCAGTTTCCCCGGTGACCGCGGTGACGGTGACCAGCTTGGTGATGTCGGTGCCGGAGTTGGTGATGAACTGCTTGGAGCCATTGATAACCCAGTGCCCGTCGTCGAGCCGGGCGGTCGTCTTGGTCGCGCCGGCGTCGCTGCCACCGCCCGCTTCGGTCAGGCCGAAGGCGCCGAGGGCTTTTCCGCTGGCCAGCAGCGGCAGCCACTCCTGCTTCTGGGCTTCGGTGCCGAACCGGTAGACGGGCATCGCGCCCAGCGACACACCGGCTTCCAGCGTGATCGCCACGCTCTGGTCGACCTTGCCCAGTTCTTCGAGTGCCAGGCACAGCGCGAAGTAGTCGCCGCCCATACCGCCGTACTCCTCGGGGAACGGCAGGCCGAACAGGCCCATGTCGGCCATTCCGGCCACCACCTCGTACGGGAACGAGTGCTCCTCGTCGTGTTTGGCCGCGACCGGCGCCACGACGCTCTGCGCGAAGTCCCGCACGGTCTTGGCCAGCTGCTCGTAGTGGTCGGGCAGGATGCCCGTGGCCAGATTATTGCTCATGACTGCGGCTCCTCGATTGCCGTTATCCGGGCCAGGACCTGGCCCACCTTCACCTGCTCGCCCGCACTGACCAGCAGTTCCACCACCCCGTCGACGGGGGCGGCCAGCGCGTGCTCCATCTTCATCGCCTCGACCGTGACGACGACGGTCCCGGCGGTGACCGTGGCGCCGTCGTCGACGCCGACGGCGACCACAGCGCCCGGCATCGGGCTGGTGAGCTCGGCGTCGCCGCTGTGGGCGTCGTCGGGCCGCACCGGGGCTTCCCGGACCTCCTCGACCATTGTCACGCGGTCCGGCCCGGCCAACCACACCTGCCCGCCGGCACCGGCCACCAGGTACTCGGCGCGCATCCCGTCCACGGTGACCGCCAGCCGATCAGCGACCAAACTCGCACGCAGCGTTCGGGTTCGGCCGCCCTCGACGGTGGCCGTCGCATCCCCGGGTGTGCCGGTCAGCCACACGTGGTCGGTCCGCTCCCCCGCGTGCAGCCGGACCGGTGTCGCGGCGCGCCCGGCGATGCGCCATCCCGACGGCACCTCCCACGGACTCGACGGGGCCACCGGCCAGGACCGCAGCCAGCGGTAGGCGGCGGCGGCGATCAGTTCGTCGTCGGTGGCCGGGGTGGGCGCGAAATCCGGGAGACGGCGGTCCAGCAGGCCGGTGTCCAGGTTCCCGGCGGCCACGTCGGGGTCGGCCAACAGGAAACGCAGGAACTCGACGTTGGTGGTCAGGCCCAGGACCGCGGTGTCGGCCAGTGCCGCATCGAGGGCGCGCAACGCGGTCGGGCGGTCCCCGGCGTGGACGATCACCTTGGCCAGCATCGGGTCGTAGTCGCTGCCGACCGCCGTGCCGCGGGTCAGGCCGGAGTCCACCCGCACACCGGCCCCGGCGGGTTCCCGCAGCGCGAGGACGTCCCCGCCGGTCGGCAGGAAGCCGCGGGCCGGGTCTTCGGCGTACACACGGGCCTCGATGGCGTGCCCGTCGAGCCGGATGTCGTCCTGCGCGATCGGCAGCTTCTCGCCCGCGGCGATGCGGACCTGCAGCTCGACCAGGTCCAGGCCGGTCACCATCTCGGTGACCGGATGTTCCACCTGAAGGCGGGTGTTCATCTCCATGAAGAAGAACTCGTCGGGCCGGTCGGCGGAGACGATGAACTCGACCGTGCCCGCCCCGGTGTAGTCGACGCTGCGCGCGGTGTCGCAGGCGGCGGCGCCGATCCTGGCCCGGGTCTGCGGGTCGAGCAGTGGCGACGGGGCCTCCTCGATGACTTTCTGGTGGCGCCGCTGCAGGCTGCATTCGCGCTCGCCGAGATGCACGACGTTGCCGTGCGCGTCGGCGAGCACCTGCACCTCGATGTGACGCGGGTTCAGAACGAACCGTTCCAGGAACAGGGTGTCGTCCCCGAACGCCGAGGCCGCCTCACGGCGCGCGGAGACGAGGGCAGCGCGCAATTCACTGGCGTCCTGCACGACCCGCATGCCCTTGCCCCCACCGCCTGCCGACGGTTTCACGAGCACCGGGAAACCGACGTCGGCGGCACCGGCGATCAGATCCTGATCGGTGAGCCCCGGACGTGAGATGCCCGGCACCACAGGGACGCCGAACTCCGACACCGCGGCCTTGGCCGAGATCTTGTCGCCCATCGTCTGGATCGCCGCCACCGGCGGGCCGATGAACGCGATCCCCGCCGCGTCCAACGCCTCGGCGAATTGCGCGTTCTCCGAGAGGAATCCATAGCCCGGATGCACGGCCTGCGCGCCGGCGCGGCGAACAGCCGCGAGCAGCGCCTCGACAGACAGGTAACTCTGACGCGCCGGCGCGGGCCCGATGCGCACCGCGACATCGGCCTCGGCGACATGCCGGGCTCCTGCGTCTGCGTCGCTGAACACCGCCACCGAACGAATTCCCATGGCGCGCAAAGTGCGGATCACCCGCACCGCGATCTCGCCGCGATTGGCCACCAGGACTGTGCCGAACATCCCGTCGCTCCGCTCGCCCCGAACGTCGAACATCGTTTGATTCATGCGGTCACATCCTGAAGACGCCGTAGGACACCGGCTCCAGGGGCGCCTGGGCGGTCACCGAAAGTGCCAGTCCGACAACGGTTCTGGTATCAGCCGGGTCGATCACACCGTCGTCCCAAAGCCGCGCCGTCGAGTAGTACGGGTTGCCCTGGTCCTCGTACTGGGCGCGGATCGGCGCCTTGAACGCCTCTTCCTCGTCCGGGGTCATGTCCCCGCGCACGGTGGCCAGCACCGAGGCCGCCTGTTCGCCGCCCATGACCGAGATGCGGGCGTTGGGCCACATCCACAGGAACCGGGGGGAATACGCCCGCCCGCACATCGAGTAGTTGCCTGCGCCGTAGGAGCCCCCGATCACCACGGTCAGCTTGGGCACCCGCGCGCACGCCACGGCGGTGACCATCTTGGCGCCGTGCTTGGCGATGCCGCCGGCCTCGTAGTCCCGGCCCACCATGAACCCGGAGATGTTCTGCAGGAACAACAACGGGACGACACGCTTGTCGCACAGCTCGATGAAATGCGCGCCCTTGACCGCCGACTCCCCGAACAGCACGCCGTTGTTGGCCACGATGCCGACCGGGTGTCCGTGGATCCGCGCGAACCCCGTCACCAGAGTGGTGCCGTATTCGGCCTTGAATTCCGCGAACTCGCCGCCGTCGACGATGCGGGTGATCACCTCGTGCACGTCGTACGGCACCCGGGAGTCGACCGGGACGACGTCGTAGAGTTCGGCCTGGTCGGCCACCGCGTCCACCGTCGGCGCCACCTCCCACGGAGGATCGGCCTTCGGTGCCAGCGTGCCGACGATCCGGCGCACGATCCGTAGGGCGTCCCGGTCGTCGTGGGCGAGATGGTCGGTGACGCCCGAGACCTTGGAGTGCAGGTCGCCGCCGCCGAGCTCCTCAGCGGTCACGATCTCGCCGGTGGCGGCCTTCACCAACGGCGGGCCGCCCAGGAAGATGGTGCCCTGATTGCGGACGATGACGGCCTCGTCGCTCATCGCGGGAACGTAGGCGCCGCCCGCGGTGCACGACCCGAGCACCGCCGCGATCTGCGCAATTCCCTTGGCGCTCATGGTCGCCTGGTTGTAGAAGATGCGGCCGAAGTGCTCGCGGTCGGGGAACACCTCGTCCTGCCGGGGCAGGAAGGCTCCACCGGAGTCCACCAGGTAGATGCACGGCAGCTGGTTCTGCAGGGCGATCTCCTGGGCCCGCAGGTGCTTCTTGACGGTGACCGGGTAGTAGGTGCCGCCCTTGACCGTCGCATCGTTGGCCACGATCATGCACTCCCGGCCGGACACCCGCCCGATGCCGGCGATCATGCCCGCTCCGGGGCACTCGTCGTCGTACATGCCGTCGGCGGCCAGTGCGGCCAGCTCCAGGAACGGACTCCCGGGATCCAGCAGACCGTCGACGCGGTCGCGTGGGAGCAGCTTGCCCCGGCTGACGTGGCGTTCGCGGGCGCGCTCAGGCCCCCCCAGCGCCGCCGCGGCGAGCTTGGTCCGCAACTGGTCGACCAGCGCGACATGACTGTCACGATGAGATGCCCGCGCTGCCATCGCTGAACCCACCTTTAGTTAATGACGACTAACCGAGTGGTATGTTAATCACCATTAACTGTCGCTGTCCAGACCGCCCCGGAGGTTCACGTCATGACCACGACGGACGCCACCTCGCCGCGCAGCAGGGCCAAGTCCGACCGCCGCGGCCAACTGATCGGCGCGGCCGAGCGGCTGATCGCCGAGCACGGTTATCTGGCGGTCCGGCTGGAGGACATCGGGGCGGCCGCAGGCATCAGCGGGCCCGCGATCTACCGCCACTTCCCCAACAAGGAAGCGCTGCTGGTGGAACTGCTGGTGGGCATCAGCACGCGCCTGCTGGCGGGTGCCGTCGAGGTGGTCGACCGCGCCGGTGATGACGCCGACTCAGCACTGGAGGGCCTCATCGACTTCCATCTCGACTTCGTGTTCGGGGAACCGGATCTGATCCGTATCCAGGACCGTGACCTCGGCAACCTGCCGCCGGCGGCGAAACGGCAGGTCCGCCGCAAGCAGCGGCAGTACGTCGAGATCTGGGTCGACGTGCTCCGCCGGCGCACCCCCGGGCTCACAGAGACGGACGCCAGGCTGATGGCTCACGCGGCGTTCGGTCTGCTGAACTCGACGCCCCACGGCGTGAAACCCGGGCTGAACAAAGCGGCCGAGGCCAGCTCCCGGACCGTCCTCAGGACAATGACAGTCGCGGCGCTGACCTCGGCCGGCCGACGCGCTTAGGCGCTAGTACCAGACTTTCCTGCCGCCGATCGGGCGGCCGACGGCGCCGAGCACCCAGAACACTGCGCCGATCACCAGCAGAACCACACCGATATAGGTGAGGATCGAAAATCCGAAAATGAGGCCCAGGATGAGCAGGACCGCACCGAGGACGATCATGGCCACTCCTTTTCTTATCCAGTTCTGTCCAGTCAGCGGATTTACTGACTGGGCTGCGGAACGTTGCAGTCCGTTACCTTCGGATTGACTCCCGCGTAATTCAACGGTCCCGCCACCACCGTCAGCGCGATGCTTCCCGCCGTGGCGCAATTGGCTTCGCCACCACTGAAGTAGTCGCGCTGATACGCAGCGAAAACGCCGATCAACAACCAGACGAGCACAATGACGCCGAGAATCCCTCGCATGCCGCGCCTCCTCTGTCCGCACACCGGTCGGTGGCGTGCAGCAGAGTTTTACCCCGCGGAAAATTCCGGTAAACCTCCGCGGGGACAGGTCAATCCGCGAAAGCCTCGACGAGCCACGCCGTCATGGCTTTCCGCAATACGGCTCGATTCTCGCGTTTGTCGATCTCGTGCCCGTCATCCTCGAACGTCAACAGCTCGACCCGGCGGCCCAATTCGGTCAACGCGTCGTACATCTGTTGGGATTCACCGGGCGGCACATTGGTGTCGTTGAGCCCGTGCACCAACAGCAGCGGTGCAGTCACCTTGTCGGCCCGCGGCAGTGGAGACAACCGTTCGAGTAGATCCTGATCGCTGACCGGGTGCCCGTACTTCGGGTACGCCGCCGCCGCGATCCACTGCTCGGTGTTGCGGTACCAGCTGTTCAGGTCGCTCATTCCGCAGATGCTGATGCCCGCGGCGAACTCGTCGGGGTGAAAGGTCAGCGCCGCCTGTGTCAGGTAGCCGCCGTACGACCAGCCGCAGCAGGCCACCCGCCCGGCAGGCGCGTGCCCGTTGCCCACGAGGAAACGCGCGGCGTCGGCGACGTCATCGATGGCCGCGAAGCGGCGCTCGCGGTCGTCGGCGTGCATGAAGGCCCGCCCGAATCCGCCGGATCCGCGCACGTTGGGCAGGAAGACGCAGATCCCTTCGTCCAGCAGTGCGGGAAAGAACTCGTTGTACCCGGGCCTGCCCTGCCCCTCGGGCCCACCGTGCAGGAACAACATCGCACCGATGGTCTCCACCCCTTCGGGAGGCCGGAACAGCCAGCCGCTGAACGTCAGGCCGTCGCGGGCGATGATCGTCTCCAGGGTGGGGTCGTCCGACACCGGGCCGCAGCTGGGTTCGCGGTCGACCAACTCCCATTCGCGGGTCCGCGGATCGACCAGTTCGACAGTGGGCGGCTTCGACGGACCTTCGACCGTCATGGCCAGCATCGTCCCGCCCGCGCTGATGCTCAGCTCGCCGGCCACCATGCCCGGCAGCGGGATCGGGTCGTGCAGCGTCTGATCGGCGTACTCCAGGATCTGTAATTCACTGGCGCCGTGCAGATTCCACAACATCGCCACCGTCGACAGGTCATCGCTGACCGTGAACTCGTCGAGTTCGTAGCCGGGTCGCTCGGCCACCACCTGGTAGGACACGCCGTCGGCGGTCACCGTCACTTCGAGCAGGCGCGCGTGCTGGGCGCCGTTCTCGCTGCGGATCAAGGCCCGCACATAGCCCTCGGTGCTGTCGAGACCGTAGTCCTTGACCGGGTAATAGAGGTCGGTGGTCTCACCCTCCGGCCCCGAGCGCAACCGGCGCGGACTGTGGTCGTCGAGGATGATGCCGGTGTCGGTCGTCGACCCGGGATCGTAAGGCAGCAGCGCGGTTTCGGTGAGCGCCCGCAACATGATCAGATCGCGGTAGCCGCGTGGGCCCACCCGCACGAGCGAAGCGCCGCCCCAGGCGTCGACGAGTCGGCCACCGGATCTGCGGTCCAGCACGATGACCGTCGTCCCGGACGGGTCGAGCAGGCATGACGTGCCGACCCCGTCCTCACCGGTCAGGATGGCCGCGACAAGCGTGCCGTCCCAGCTGATCAGCTCCGCGGTGCCCTCCACCCCCGACGGCCACCTGTCGATCCTTCGCGCATCACGATCGTCGGGATCCGTTGTCACCACCCAGATCTGGCTGCGGCTGCCACCTTCTGGCGCGACCTGGCATGCCAACCAGTGACCGTCTGCCGAGTGCATCACCCGCGTCACGGGGCCTTCGACGGGCAGCTCGACATCGCGCGAGGAGCTCGCGCGCCACCCGCGGAGGAACCGCTGCACCGCCCTCGGATATCCACCGTCGTCGACGAGATGGGCGAACGCCGTGGCGTCGGGCGACATCGACGCGCCGTAGATTCGACGGACCTGTTCTGCCACGGTTCCCGATTGTGCACGGTCGACGCGCGCAGCGAGGTGCGAGGCGGTGCGGGGCGCGCTGAGCGGTTGCGCAGGTACCCTGCAGCCATGAGGTGGGTATGACGGATTCACCCTCCCGCGGACGTGAGGAGCGATCAGGCTTGGGCGGACGCGAGGAGCAATCAGGCCTGGGCGGACGCGAGGAGCAATCAGGCCTGGGCGGACGCGGGGAGCAGTCAGGCTGGGGCTACCCCGGGTACTCGGACCCGGCGTACGCGAGCCAGACGCCCTACGCGCCGCCCTATCAGGCGCCGCCGGGACCCCGGCCCACCGAGCGTCTGCCCGCCTACTCGCCCTACGGCCAGGACCCGTACGCGACGGGCCAGTATCCACCGCAGTACCCGCCGCAGGGTTACGGTTCCGAGCCACCACCTCCGGAGGACCCGAAGTCGCCCCGCTGGCTGTGGATCGTCGCCGGCCTGGCGGTGCTGACCGTCATCGGACTGGTGATCGCGCTGGTGATCGTCAACAGCTCCCGGCAGCAGCCGGTGGCCATCACCCCGTTGCCGTCGGCTCCGGAACCGTCGTACCCCACACCCGCACCGACCACGACGTCACGCCCGCCGACGCGGCCGTCCACGCCGGTGCTTCCGGCCCCGACGCTGCCGAGCGCGCCGAGGACCACACCGCCCACCGAACCGACGGTGCCGGGGGCCACCGACGCCGTCGTCTACACCGTCGACGGCAACGGCCGCGCCATCAACATCACCTATGTCGACACCGGCGGCCTGCTGCAGACCGAGTTCAACGTGATGTTGCCGTGGAGCAAGGAAGTGTCGTTGCCCGCGCCCGGGGAGGGTTCGGCAAGCATCAGCATCATCAACGTCGGCCGCGAGGTGACCTGCTCGATCACGGTCAACGGCGTCCAGCTCGACGAGCGCACCGGCGCCGGCCTGACGATCTGCACGTCGACGGGCTAGACCGGATCCCTGCGGTGCGGCGCACGCACCGGGAGAAACAGCAGCAACCCCAACACCAGCACGGCGACCAGACCGCCCATACCGGCGCGCGGGCTGTCGAAGACGTCGATGGACAGCGAGAACAGCCACGGCGCCAGGAAGGTCGCCGCCCGCCCGGCGGTCGTATAGAACCCGAACGTGACGCCCTCCTTGCCGTGCGCGCACATCCGCAGCATCAGCGTGCGCGCCGAGGACAACGTCGGACCGATGAACAGGCACAGCAGCAGACCGCACACCCAGAAGGCCAGCACGCCCGACAACACCATCAGAACCAGGCCCACCACGATCATCGACACCAGCGACACCACGATGACGTGCTTGGAGCCGACCCTGTCGTCGAGTCGCCCGCCGATCACCGACCCGACCGCGGCCACCACGCAGGCCGCGACGCCGAAAAGCAGCACATCGGCCGACGAGACGCCGTAGACCTGCACGCCCAGCACGGCACCGAAGGTGAAGACGCCCGTCAGCCCGTCGCGGAAGATCGCGCTGGCGCCGAGGTAGTAGACGAGGTTGCGGTCCCGGCGCCATTCGGCGCGCAGGTCGTGCCACAGCCTGCGGTAGGCACCGATGAAGCCCACCCGGGGTGGAGGTGTCTGCGCAAGCACGGGCGGCGGCGAGATGAGCAGCGGCAACGCGAAGACCGCGAACCACGCCGCGACGAGCAGCATGGCCGCCCGCACGTTCTGGCCGTCGGCGACGGGTAGGTGCAGCAGGCCGCGGGTGTCGCCGGCACCGGCGATGAAGCCCACATAGACCACGAGCAACGCCAGCACGCTGCCGAAATAGCCCAGGGCGAGCCCGAATCCGGAGACGCGGCCGGAGGTTTGCGGGGTGGACAGATCCCGCAGCATCGCGTTGTACGGGACGGTGGACAGTTCCCCGCAGGCCGCGGTGCAGGCCAGCAGGATCAGGCCGGGCCACAGGTAGCGGTGGTCGTCACGGATCAGGCTCATCGACGCGGTCAGCATCACCACGAGCCCGGTCAGGATCGCCAGGGCGCGTCGACGCCGGGCGGGCGCGTCGACCCACACCCCGGTCACCGGCGCGAGCAGCGCCACCACGAGCCCCGCCACCGCCAGCGCCCTGCCCAGCCAGCTCGCCGGGCTGGTTTCGCCGGGGAGGTCGTCGCCGACAGTGGAAGTCAGATAGACCGTGAACACGAACGTGATCACGATCGCGTTGATCGCGGTCGCCCCGAAATCCCACATCGCCCAGGCCAGCACGCGCGAGCGTTTCGCACCCGCACTGCCTACGGGCGGCCCGATCGTGGGCGACAGCTCGCTCATGATCGCTCACGATATAGTCCGGCCCATGCCCGTACCCGCTCCCAGCGAGGACGCCCGTGCCGTCGTCACCGGCGCCTCTCAGAACATCGGCGAGGCGCTGGCCGTCGAGCTCGCCGAGCGTGGACACCACCTGATCATCACGGCCCGCCGCGAAGAGGTGCTCAACGAGCTCGCCGAGCGGCTGCGTCAGAAGTACGGCGTGACCGTCGAGGTGCGAGCCGTCGACCTCGCCGACCCGGTGTCGCGCGGCGCGTTCTGCGACGAACTGGCCGGCCGCAACATCTCGATTCTGTGCGCGAACGCCGGCACCGCCACGTTCGGTGCTGTGCATGCACTGGATCCCGCCGAGGAGCGGAAGCAGGTGCAGCTCAACGTTCTCGGCGTACACGATCTGGTGCTGGCCGTGCTGCCCGGCATGGTGCAGCGCCGCGCGGGCGGCATCCTGATCTCGGGATCGGCGGCCGGCAACTCCCCCATCCCGAACAACGCCACCTACGCCGCGACCAAGGCGTTCGCGAACACCTTCGGCGAATCGCTGCGCGGCGAGGTGAAATCGGCGGGCGTGCACGTCACCGTGCTGGCCCCCGGCCCGGTGCGCACCGAGCTTCCCGACCCCGACGAGCAGTCACTGGTCGAGCGGTTGATCCCCGACTTCCTGTGGATCGACACCGAGTACACCGCGAAGGTTTCGCTGGATGGCTTGGACCGCAACAAGATGCGCGTGGTGCCCGGCATCACGTCCAAGGCGATGTCGGCGGCCAGCGGATACGCGCCCCGCGCGATCGTCGCCCCGATCGTCGGCGCGGTGTACAAGAAGCTCGGCGGCGACTGACCCCTCTTCAGCGTCGGCGTCGTCGCCGTCCGGTGCCGAAAATGCTGCGGGTGATCTCGCGACCGATCACGGTGCCCGCCGAGCGCATCGCACTCTTGAAGGCGGGGCTGTCCATCATCTTGTCCAGCAGGCCCGGCTCGTCGGGCTGCGCGGGCGCGGGCATGGGCGGCACCTCGACCGGCGGCGGGATGTAGACCGGCGGCGGGGAAGCCGGGAGCGCCGGGGTGACGGGCGGTGGCGGGGCGAGCTTGGCCGCCAACCGTTCGTGTGCCGAGTCCCGGTCTATGGTCTGGCCGTACTCGGCCTGCAGCGGGCTGGCTTTGGCGGCCGCCGCGATCGCCTCCGGCCCGATGGTGTCCATCAGCGAGCGCGGGGCCCGCATCCTGGTCCACGCCACCGGGGTGGGGGCGCCCCTCTCGGACAGCACGGTGACGACGGCCTCGCCGATCCCCAGCGAAGTCAACGCCGACTCCAGGTCGTACACCGCGGTTTTCGGGTAGGTGCGCACCGTCTTGGTCAACGCCTTCTGGTCGTCCGGCGTGAACGCCCGCAACGCATGCTGGATCCGCGCCCCGAGCTGGCTGAGCACCTCCTTGGGAACATCGGTGGGCAACTGCGTGCAGAACAGCACCCCGACGCCTTTGGAACGGATCAGCTTGACCGTCTGCTCCACCTGCTGCAGAAAGGCCTTGGAGGCGTCGGCGAACAACAGATGCGCCTCGTCGAAGACGAACACCAGCTTGGGTTTCTCGACGTCACCGACCTCGGGCAGCGTGGTGAACAGGTCGGCCAGCACCCACATCAGGAACGTCGAGAACATCACGGGGCGGGCGGCCTGGCTGCCCAGCTCCAGCAGCGTGATGATGCCGCGGCCGGACGCGTCGACCCGCAGCAGATCGTCGGGTTCGAGTTCGGGCTCGCCGAAGAAGGTGTCGGCGCCTTCGGCCTCGAGGTTGACCAGCGCACGCAGGATGACACCCGCGGTCGTGGTGGACACCGCGCCGAGCGCCTTGAGTTGCGGCTTACCCTCATCACTGGTCAGGTACTGGATCACCGCACGCAGATCCTTCAGATCCAGCAGCGCCAGGCCCTGCTGATCGGCCCAGTGAAAGATCAGACCCAGCGTCGACTCCTGAGTCTGGTTGAGCCCCAACACCTTCGACAGCAGGATCGGCCCGAAGCTGCTGATCGTGGCGCGCACCGGCACCCCGATGCCGGAGGTGCCCAGCGACAGGAACTCCACCGGATACGCCGTCGCGGCCCACTCGTCACCGGTGTCGGCGGCCCGCTGGGTGACCTTCTCGCCGGCCTCGCCGGGTTTCGACAGCCCCGACAGGTCGCCCTTGACGTCGGCCATCACCACCGGAACCCCCGCCGCCGACAACTGCTCGGCGAGCACCTGCAACGACTTCGTCTTCCCGGTGCCGGTGGCACCCGCCACCAGGCCGTGCCGGTTGAGCGTGGCCAGCGGGATCCGCACCCGGGCGGACGGATCGCAGACCCCGTCGACGACGACCGAACCCAGGTCCAGCGCCGCACCTTCGACGGCATAACCTGCGGCGATCTGCTGCGCTGGGGTACCGGAAAGTTCCGTCGTCATGGCCGGAACCCTACTTGGGCCTCGCGGCGATCAGGCGGGTGTGGGCAGCCGACAGCGGCGGCGGGGCTTACTGTTGAGCGCTGTGCGTGACGAACTGGTGTGGATCGACTGCGAGATGACCGGGCTGGACCTCAAGTCCGACCGGCTCATCGAGATCGCGGTGTTGGTGACCGACTCCGAACTCAACATCCTGGGCGACGGCCTCGACGTGGTCATCCACGCCGACGAGGCCGCGATGTCGTCCATGATCGACGTCGTCGCCCAGATGCACGCCAAGTCCGGTCTGATCGACGAGGTCCGCGCCTCCACCGTCGACCTGGCCACCGCCGAGGACATGGTGATGACCTACATCCGCGAGCACGTCAAACAGGCCAAGACGGCCCCCCTGGCCGGCAACTCCATCGCCACCGACCGCGGGTTCATCGCGCGCGACATGCCCAAGCTCGACGACTACCTGCACTACCGCATGATCGACGTCAGCTCGATCAAGGAGCTGTGCCGCCGCTGGTATCCCCGCATCTACTTCGGGCAGCCGGAGAAGGGTCTGGCGCACCGCGCACTTGCTGACATCCACGAGTCGATCCGGGAGCTGCGCTACTACCGGCAGACCGCGTTCGTCGCGCCGCCCGGGCCGTCGACCAGCGACATTGCCGCCGTTGCGGCCGAACTCGGGCCCGTTGCCAATGGCGATTCGGCTCGAGGGGGCTCCAGCGGCTAGTATGACCAAGCCGCACGCGCGGCGATGGTGGCTGTAGTTCAGTTGGTAGAGCACCAGGTTGTGATCCTGGCTGTCGCGGGTTCGAGTCCCGTCAGCCACCCCGACAGGGAAACGCCGTCTACTCCGGTAGGCGGCGTTTCTGTCTTCTCAGGACGCAGTGTCTGCCGGCGCGTAGGTGCCGTGACCTTCGACGACCAGTCCGGCATCGTTGAACCGGAGCACCTCGCTGACCAGTCCCCCGTTCTGGTTCCGGTAGGCGATCACCACCGTGTCGATGCCCTGATAGACGCGCTCGACGGTGAACCTGAGGTCCGGGATGCCGGCCAGGGCCGCCGTCCAGTACTCGCGCAGCGCCGCCTTCCCGCGGACCACGCCGCCCGTCTGCGGTGCCACCTTCAACGCCACCGGCGAGGTGAACACCACCTCGTCGTCGAAATGCTCCAGGACCGCGTCGACGTCGTGCTCGTTCCAGGCACGGACCCAGTCCGCGCTGAACGCCGCCGCATCGATGTGCACGCCTGCCGACCCGTCAGAGGTTGGCGTTGCCGGCCTTCCACTGATCCCACGGGATGTTCCAGTCGCCCAGCCCGTCGGTGCCCGACAACGGCGATCCCACGGTGTTGACGATCTCCACGATGTCGCCGCGCTTGGAGTTGTCGTAGAACCACTGGCCGTTACTGGTGCTCACGTTGATGCAGCCGTGGCTGACATTGCTGTAGCCCTGGCTGCCCACCGACCACGGGGCGGCGTGCACATAGATGCCGCTGTAGGAGATCTGGGTGGCCCAGTCGACCTCGGTGCGGTACCCGTTGGGCGAGTTGGCCGGAACGCCGTATGTCGACGAGTCCATCACCATGTGCGACCGCCGGTCCCCGACGATGTACACCCCGTTGTTGGTCGGGGTGCTGTTCTTACCCATCGAGACGGGCATGCTCTTGATGACCTCGCCGTTGCGGCGCACGGTCAGCGTCTTGGTGTTGTCGTCGACGGTCGTGATGACCTCGTCACCGATCTTGAAGCTCGTCTTGACGTTGTCCTGACCGAACAGACCGTCGCCCAGATCCACCCCGTAGGTGTTGACCGCCACCTCGACCGTCGTTCCGGGTTTCCAGTACTTGGCTGGGCGCCAACGCACTTCGCGATTGTTGAGCCAGTAGAACGCGCCCTCGACGGGCGGAGTGGTCTTGACGGTGATCGCGCGTTGCGCGGCGAGGCGATTCGGGATGTTCTCGTCGAACTGGATCGCCACCGGCTGCCCGACACCGACGACCTCACCGTCGTTGGGCAGCACGTAGGGCATCGTCAGGTTTTCCGGCGAGTGCGTCTCGAACGTCATCTGACTGCTGGTCACACCGCCGAGACCGAGTGACTGTGCAGTCAGCGTGTAGCTCTTGTTGTAGCCGAGCGGTTCCGCGGTCTCCCACGTCAGCCCGTCCTCGGACAGCTGCCCCGCGACGGGCTCGCCGTCCTCGTTGACCATCGTCACGGCGCCGAGCACACCGTAATCGGCGCTGACGGTGACCGGCGAGTCGACACTGACGCCGACGGCGCCGTCCTGAACCGAGGCCGTCAGCTTCGGGACCAGCAGGTCACCGAACGGTGTGCCCTTGTCGGTGATCACCTGCGCCTGGACCGGTTCTGCGTTGTCGCCGCAGGCGGTCAGGCCGAGCGCAATCGCGGGAACCAGCACAGCGACCGTCAGCCAAGACCGCCTCCGCCGCACCCGGGTTGCCGTGTTGACCTGCCACATACTCCGCCCCACCTCGCATACAGAACTCGCCCACAGATTGTTGCCGCCGATTCTACGGGGAGTTTCGATGTTGGAGCACGACTGCGATGTCGGCTCCGGATACCGCGTGGACGTGCTGATTTTCTTCCAGCGCCACGGGCCTGTTATTGTCTCACACGCGCGCCGTTAGCTCAGTTGGTAGAGCAGCTGACTCTTAATCAGCGGGTCCGGGGTTCGAAACCCTGACGGCGCACCACACAAAAACCCTGCTCAGGTGGGGTTTTTGTCGTTGCGGAGCGTTTGCCGTCTTGGCCGCCACCCGCCTCTTCGACCCCAACGTCTGACGGTCCGATGCACGATCAGCCCAGTGCCAACACCTCGTCGAAGCCGGCGACGAGGCAGTCGAAGAACACCTCGAAGTCGGGAATCGCGCCGGTGTCCACGTCTATGCCCAGCGTGCACACGTCCACGTAGGTCAACAACGTCACGTTGACCGCTGATCCGATGGTCGGGCCGAAACCGTATTGGGCGAGAACCTTCGCGCCGCCGAGGAACACCGGCACCGGAATCCCCGGCACGTCGCTACACAAAAAGTCGATATTGCGCAGCATCGATCCGATGTACCACCGCGGCATCATATTCAGGACACCGGCGATCCACTGCGTGTACGGCACCGACTTCTCGTGACGCACCCTGCCGGTTCGCTCGTGCACCTGGCGAATGCGCTCCACGGGATCGGCGACACCGACCGGTACGTCGAACCGCATGATGGTGATCCGGTTGCCGCCTATCTCGTCGCCATCTTCGCGCAGGCTCATCGGCATGGTCAGGTGAAGGTCTCCAACCGTCACGTCATGTGCTTCGTGGTAGCGGCGCAACCCGCCGGCCACGCCGGCGACGAACGCGTCGTTCAACGCACCACCGCCGCGATGGGCGGCCGCCCGCAGCGCTGCGAACGGGACCTCGTGCACGCCCAGCCGGCGGATGAGGCTGCGCTTGCTCATCAGCGACGAGCCCCTTCGGTTCACCGGCGCCATGGTCCGGTAGACCGACGCGGCCAGCTCGGCTGCCGACGACACGGTGTCCACAGGCCGCAGAATGCTGCGGGAAACCAGCTTCGGGGCCATCTTCAGGGCGCCCATCAGGGCGTTGCCCACCAAGCCGGCCCCGTATTGGGCGCTGTCGCGATAGCTACGCAGCCACGGCGGCGGGGGTACCTCGGGCAGTGCCGCCACCGCCGCGGGTTGCTCATGGGCCGCCGACAGATCGAAGAGGATCATCGCGATCTGGATGCCGCCCACGCCGTCGGTCAACGCATGATGGAACTTGAGAATCATTGCGGCGCCGTCATTGTCGAGACCATCGACCAGCGTGGCCTCCCAGAGCGGGCGGGCCCGGTCGAAGTCCTCCATCGCCGCGACCCGCGCCATCTCCAACAGCGTGTCGATGGTGCCGGGGGCCGACGCGGTCACTCTGCGCATATGGAAGTCGAGGTCGAAGTCCGGGGCCTGCTCCCACCTCGGCGGCGCCGGAGGCGGAGACGCGACGACCCGCTGTCGCAGCATCGGCACCGCCCGGGCGATGATGTCGAAGCGATTCCGTACTTCGTCCCAGTCCGGCGACTTGTCGAGCAGGATCAGCGTGACCACCGTCGAGCGCAGCCGGGGATCACTCTCCATGGCCCAGGTGAACGCATCGCTGTTGCGCATGAACTCGGTCATGGGGCATCAGCGATCGGTCGGCCCGCCCCATCGGGGGGTGTCCTGCGCTCGGCACGGCCGAGTTCGGCCAGGCACCTCACCCCTTCCCCGATCCCGCGGGCGAGCGCGTCGACGTCGGGTGCGCTGTCATAGTCGGCCGTGATGCCGAAGGAGAACCGGCCTGCGTAGCTGAGCATCGCGATCCCGGTTCGCAGATGAAGGGCAATCGGGGGGATCGGCAGGATCTCCACCACTTTGCGGCCCAGCACTCGTTGTCGGCCGCGGGGGCCCGGGACGTTGGTCGCCAATGCCGTCACCGATCTCTGTGGTAGTCGGGTGAGCAGTCGGATCGTCCACGCCGAGAGAGCGAAAGGAATGTTGCCGGCAGCCGCGAGCACCGCATCACCGCCCTCCCGCTGACCACTGCCCTTGGCCCGGCTCAGCCGCCGATGCACGATCTCGAGCTGCCTGACCGGATCGGGTTCGTCGACCGGCAGCAACGGCAGCATGGCCGACACCCGATTGTCGGTGACATCGAAATCGCCCGCCGAGCGCATCGACACCGGCACCAGCGTGCGCAACGCGTGAGGACCCGGTGATTCGCCGCGGTCGAGCAACATGTGCCGGTAGCCGTTGGTGATGGCGGCCAGCGCCACATCATTGAGCGTCACGTCGAAGTTCCGGCTCACCTGCTTCATGACAGCGAGGTCCACCACGGCGGCACTGTAACGACGCATCCCGGTGACGGGTCCGTTGAGCGAGGACTCCTGGCCGGGGGTGAGCACCCGGGCGGTCAGCTCCGCCGCTCCCACCACGGCGTGCTCGGCGGCACCGGCGGCGGCGAGAGTGGCCCGCCAGGCGCCGTTCATCCAGTCCAACGGGTTGAGCCTCGGCCTCAGCAGGCCGAGGATCGAAGGACCGGATTCCTGAGCGGCGCGGATGTCGGCGGCGAACGTCTCACCGGCACCGTCGTCACTCAACTTCGCCAGCATCTGCGCGGTCGCGATGCCGTCTGCAATGCAGTGATGGATCTTCATCAGTGTCGCCCACCGCCCGTCGGCCAGTCCCTCGATGATCCAGCACTCCCACAACGGCCGGTCGCGGTCGAGGCGGCGTTCCATGATGCCGGCGATCGTCGTGAACATCTCGGCGTCGTCGCCCGGGGCAGGCAACGCGATGCGATGCAGGTGGTGCGCGATGTCGAAGTGCGGGTCGTCCACCCACTCGGGAGCGGCGAGGTCGAACGGCCGGGTGTGCACGATCTGCGTGCAGCGCGGAATACCCTGCGCGCGTTCGGCGAACGCCGCCACGAGGTCGTCATAGTCAGGAGCCGGCCCCTCGATGATCGACACGGCGCCGACCGCGAGACTTACGTGCGGGTCGGAGTCCTCGGCCTGCAGGAAGCTCGCATCAAGCGTACTCAGATGCTCCATGGGGTGACACTGCACCATGCAACGGTTGTCGCGGCAGAGGCACAAGTCCTCAACCCGCGGAGACAAAACCGCCGGGTGTCACGGTCCCGGCCGGCTGCTCTGGGCCCAACGGCGTCGTGTCAGGGACTTAGGACCTTTACCGCCGCCCGATCGCGCCCCTAGGGTCGAAGCCGGACGGAAGGCGGGTTATCGATGACCGACATCACGAACGTACGCTCTCCGGTGAGTGGTTCGCGGATCGTCACGTTGACCATGAACCCGGCGCTCGACATCGCCACCAGCACCGAAATCGTCATGCCGACGGAGAAAATGCGTTGCAGCGCAGCGCGTTACGACCCGGGCGGCGGTGGCATCAATGTCGCCAGGGTGGCCCGGACCCTCGGCGCCTCGGTGGTGGCCTTGTTTCCCGCAGGCGGCGCCAGTGGTGATCTGTTCGCCGACATGCTGGAGGCTATCGGCATCTCGGCGCACATGATCCCGATCGCCGGTTCTACCCGGGAGAGCATCACGGTCAACGAACTCCGCACCCAGCGCCAGTATCGCTTCGTACTGCCTGGGCCGACCCTGACGGCCGCCGAACAGACGGAATGCCTGAACCAACTCCGCGAGGTCGCGGCGTCGGCCGATTTCGTGGTCGCCAGCGGAAGTCTCCCGCCCGGCGTCTCACCGGAGTTCTACAACCGGATCGCCGATGTGTGCGCACAGCTGGACGCCCCCCTGGTTCTCGACGCCTCCGGCGGCGGTTTGCAGCACCTCACGGGCGGCAACGTTTACCTGCTCAAGCCCAGTATCCGGGAGCTCCGTGAGTGCGTCCGCCGCGAGTTGGGCAGCGAGGCGGAACAGGTGGCGGCGGCCCGAGAACTCATCGAGCGGGGAGGCGCACGCAACGTCCTGGTGTCGCTGGGCGCCCAGGGCGCCCTGCTGGTCACCGCCGACGGGGCCCAGCGCTACCCGGCGGTCGAGGTGCCTCCCGGCAGCGGTGTCGGGGCGGGCGACGCCATGGTCGCCGGCGTCACCTGTGGGCTGGGCCGCGGGTGGGGGCTGCCCAAGTCCGTCCGACTGGGTATCGCCGCGGGCGCTGCCATGCTCATGACCCCGGGAACGGCGTCGTGCACCCGCGCCGATGTCGAGCGACTCTTCGACCGGACTCCCGACCCGGTCGACCTGACGGTCCCGGCCGCCGACCGCTGAAACAGACAGTCGCGTCGCAGTCTTGAAGCGAGGATGTCCGGGCTCTCCATGTCGGTGACGGCCCGACACCGTGACTGCGGGTCGGCCGTCCCCTCATGCGGGTGACCTTCGGCCCTGTCTGACCACCGACCGCTGTGGGACGTTGAGGTCGTTGAGCGGCATCGACTTCGCGACGAGAGGACAGTTCATGGGTACGTCTGAGTACGTTCGCTTCTTCGAGGACTTCGGCATCGAGGACGTACCGCTGGTCGGCGGCAAGAACGCTTCGCTCGGCGAGATGATCCAGAACCTGTCCGCCCAGGGGGTGCGCGTCCCGCACGGGTTCGCGATCACCGCGGCCGCCTATCGCCACATGTTGGACGAAGCAGGTGCCTGGGAACGGCTGCATGCCGAACTCGACGACCTGGACCCCGACGACGTCGCCGCGCTCGCGCGCAAGGCGAAACGGGCCAGGGAGATCGTTTACGGCGCAGGGCTTCCCGACGACCTGGCCGCCGAGATCCTGGACGGCTACCGCGCACTGCAGCGGGAGTACGGCGAGGAGGTCAGCCTCGCCGTACGCAGTTCTGCGACCGCCGAGGACCTACCGACCGCCAGCTTCGCCGGACAGCAGGACTCCTACCTCAACATCAAGGGCGAGGAGAGTCTGCTCGACACCTGCCGCCGGTGCTTTGCCAGCCTTTTCACCGATCGGGCCATCCACTACCGGATCGACCAGGGCTTCGACCACTTCAAGGTCTCGCTGTCCATCGGGGTGATGAAGATGGTGCGTTCCGACATCGCCTCCTCCGGGGTGATGTTCTC
The DNA here is from genome assembly GCF_000612725.1 of Mycolicibacterium austroafricanum. Lineage (GTDB taxonomy): Bacteria > Actinomycetota > Actinomycetes > Mycobacteriales > Mycobacteriaceae > Mycobacterium > Mycobacterium austroafricanum. Next base: position 322,296 of record NZ_HG964453.1, on the reverse strand, counting down.
CATCGACACCGAGTCCGGGTTCCGCGATGCCGTATTCATCACCGGCGCCTACGGATTGGGTGAGAACGTGGTCCAGGGCGCCGTGGACCCCGACGAGTTCTACGTGCACAAGCCCACCTATCTCGCCGGCCACCGCGCCGTGTTGCGCCGCCTGCTCGGCGACAAGGCCGTGAAAATGATTCTCGTCGAAGGCGAGACGAAGAACACGACGCGCAACATTCCCACCCCGAAGGCCGATCGTGCTCGCTTCTGCCTCACCGACGACGACGCGCTCGAACTGGCCGGCTATGCGTGTGCGATCGAGGCGCACTACGGCCGGCCGATGGACATGGAGTGGGCAAAGGACGGTCTCGACGGAAAGCTCTACATCGTCCAGGCCCGCCCGGAGACGGTGGCCTCCCAGCACAGCGTGACAGCTCTGGAATCCTACGTACTCGACGGGCACGGCGACATCCTCACCGAGGGACGCTCGGTCGGTGAGAAGATCGCCTCGGGCGCCGTGCGCCGGATCGAGCACCTGGCGCAGCTGTCGGAATTCAAGCCCGGCGAGGTGCTCGTCGCAGACACCACCACACCGGACTGGGAGCCGGTCATGAAGACCGCCGCCGCGATCGTCACCAACCGGGGCGGTCGCACCTGCCACGCATCGATCATCGCGCGCGAACTCGGCATCCCCGCAGTGGTGGGCACCGGGGACGGGACCACGAGTGTGCCCAATGGAGCCGTGGTCACGGTCTCCTGCGCCGAGGGTGACACCGGCCGTGTGTACGACGGTGCGGTGGGTTTCCACGTGGATCGCACCGAGGTCGGCGACATCGCCAGGCCACGAACAGAGATCATGCTCAACCTCGGCAATCCCGACCTTGCCTTCAAGACCTCGTTTCTGCCCAACGACGGAGTCGGACTCGCGCGCATGGAGTTCATCATCAGCGAGTACATCAAGGTCCACCCACTCGCCCTTCTGCACCCGGAGCGGGTCACCGACTCCGAGGCGAGCCGGACGATCGCTCGGCTCACCCAGGGCTATGCCGACGGCAGTGAGTTCTTCGTCGAACGGCTCTCCGAAGGAATCGGCACGATCGCCGCGGCGTTCTGGCCCAAGCCTGTCGTGGTGCGAATGTCGGATTTCAAGACCAACGAATACGCCAGCCTGGTCGGCGGCCAGAGCTTCGAACCTTTGGAGAGCAACCCGATGCTCGGCTTCCGCGGCGCCTCCCGCTACGCCCATCCGGCTTATGCCGAGGGATTCGCTCTCGAATGCCGCGCGATGCGCAGGGTGCGCGACGAGATGGGACTGACGAACGTCATCATCATGTTGCCGTTCGTGCGCCGAGTCGCCGAGGCCGATCTCGTCCTGCAGACGATGGCCGACCTCGGCCTGAAGCGGGGCGAGAACGGGCTCAAGGTGTATGCGATGTGCGAGATCCCGAACAACGTCATCCTGATCGACCAGTTCGCCAAGCGCTTCGACGGCTTCTCCATCGGCTCCAACGACCTGACCCAGCTCACCCTCGGGGTCGACCGTGACAGCGAGGTCGTCGCCTTCGACTACGACGAACGCGATGAGGGCGTCAAGGAGATGATCCGGCTCGCCGTCGAAGGCTGTCGCCGCAACGGGATTCACTCCGGGTTGTGTGGCCAGGCCCCCTCGGACTATCCGGACATGGCCGAGTTCCTGGTCCGGATCGGCATCGACTCGATGAGCCTGAATCCCGACACCGTGGTCAAGACCACCCGCCAGGTCCTGGAGTTGGAACGACAGTTGGCGTCGGCCCGATGAAGCTCCCTGTCACCATCGATCCGCGGTACCACGACGCGGTGCTGCTCGACCTCGACGGCGCGCTGACCAGTGAGGCCCCGCTCTTCGGGCCTACGGTCGATCTGGCCAGGAAGTTGCAGAGCATCGGGGTCGCCACGGCGGCCTACTCGTCGAATGGACAGTGCAGGCAGGCGCTGAAGGCCGCCGGCATCGACGACCTGTTCGGCGTCTGCATCGACGGAATGGAGGGCGACCGCGGAACGGCCGAGAAGCCCAATCCCGCAGTGCTTCTGGAGGCCGCCCGGCGGATCGGAGCGCGACCGCAGCGATGCGTCGTGGTCGAGAACTCCGCGGCAGGCGTAGCGGCCGGCCGTGCCGGCGGTTTCGCGCTCGTGGTCGGCATCGACGGTACGGGGGTTGCCGACGAGTTGACCCGCCACGGTGCCGACGTCGTGCTCGCCGGTCTCGCCGACATCGCCGTCCGCACGGGTGACAGGCGGATCTCAGAACTGCCGAACGCGCTGGCTTCCTACGGCCAGTTGATCGGCATCACCAGCGCGCGCGAGTCCATGCTGTTCCTGGACTACGACGGCACGCTGTCCCCCATCGTCTCGGACCCTGCCGCGGCCAGGCTCGTCGAGGGTGCCGACGAGGCGCTCGAACTCGTCTCCAAGGTGTGCCCGGTGGCCATCCTGAGCGGGCGCGACCTCGCCGACGTCAGCGCCCGGGTCGGCACCCCCGGCGTCTGGTATGCAGGCAGTCACGGCTTCGAGTTGACCTCACCGGACGGCGCTTATCACTGCAACGATGCCGCTGCCGTGTTCGTGCCGGTCCTGGAGGAGGCCGCCGCCGAGTTGAACAAGACCCTGGCCCAGATCGCAGGAGTGCGCGTCGAGCACAAGCGCTTTGCCGTCGCGGTGCACTACCGCGAGGTGGCACCGGAGCATGTCAGCGAGATCGTCTCGGCCACACATCAACTCGGTGCGCGTCGCGGCCTGCGGGTGACCAGTGGGCGGATGCTCGTCGAGCTGCGGCCCGACCTCGACTGGGACAAGGGCACCACCCTGGCCTGGATCCGCGACCGCATCGACCCGTCCGGCTCACTGCTGCCGATCTACATCGGCGACGACCTGACCGACGAGGACGCCTTCGATGCGGTCCGGTTCGACGGCATCGGGATCGTCGTCGGGCATGACGAGGACGGCGACCGCAAGACCGCCGCGAACTTCACCCTCCAAAGTCCGGAGCAGGTGCGTGAGTTCATCCAACGCGGATCGCGGTGGCTGGCCTACAAACATCAGGTCTCGGGTGAGGCGTGGGATTACGTCTTCGACGGATACGACCCGCAGAACGAGAAGCTCCGCGAGGCGTTGTGCACCGTGGGCAACGGCTATTTCGCCACCCGCGGTGCCGCGCCCGAGTCGAAGGCCGGGCAGGTGCACTACCCGGGCACCTATGCGGCCGGGGTGTACAACCGCCTCGTCGACAACGTGTCGGGAACCGAGATCGACAACGAGAGTCTGGTCAACCTGCCCAACTGGCTCGCGTTGACCTTCCGTGTCGACCACGGCGACTGGTTCGACATCGACGCGGTCACCGTGCTGTCCTACCGGCAGACGCTCGACCTTCGGGGGGCGGTGCTGACCCGGCAGGTCCGCTTCCGCGACCACGCCGGGCGGACGAGCTCGTTGACGCAACGACGGTTCGTGGCCATGCACCTGCCCCACGCCGGCGCGCTCGAGACGACGGTCGTCGCGGAAGACTGGTCAGGGACGATCGAATTCCGCTCGACCGTCGACGGGAACGTGACGAACTCGCTGGTCGAGCGTTACCGCGACCTGGCCAACGAGCATCTCGATTCGGCTGACACACAGGAACTCTCGAACAACTCCGTCCTGCTGACCATGCAGACCAACCAATCCCGCATTCCCATCGCGATGGCCGCACGCAACACCGTGTGGCGCGACGGCGAGCCCGTCCCGGCCGCCTTCGCGCTGTTCGATCAGGGCGCCGAGATCGGCCACGACATAGCGGTCCACCTGTCGGCCGGGGATGCGGTGACGCTCGAGAAGGTCGTCACGGTCTACACCGGGCGCGACGTCGCGATCTCCGAACCCGGCGTGAATGCGCAGCGCTGGGTCACCCGGCTCGGCCGATTCGACGAGTTGCTGGACGGACATCGAACCGCCTGGACGCACCTGTGGGAACGGCTGTCGATCGATTTCGACGATTTCACCGACGAGTTGCGGATCCTGCGGCTGCATCTACTGCATCTGCTGCAGACGGTGTCACTCAACACCGCTGACCTCGATGCCGGGGTACCTGCACGCGGACTGCACGGTGAGGCGTATCGCGGGCACATCTTCTGGGACGAACTGTTCATCTTCCCCGTCCTCAACCTGCGGGCGCCGATGATCACCCGGTCCCTGCTGGGTTACCGCTACCGTCGTCTGCCCGAGGCGCGGCACGCCGCCCGCGCGGCGGGCCATTCCGGTGCGATGTTTCCCTGGCAGTCCGGCAGCGACGGGCGCGAGGAAAGTCAACGGCTGCACCTCAATCCGCGCAGCGGCCGCTGGAACCCCGACGCCAGCGCCCGCGCGCACCACATCGGCATCGCCGTCGCCTACAGTGCGTGGAAGTTCTACCAGGTCACCGGCGACCTCGCGTACCTGATCGACTACGGCGCGGAACTGATCGCCGAGGTCGCACGATTCTTCGTCAGCCTGGCCAGCTACGACGAAGACCGGGAACGGTTTGGGATCAAAGGCGTCATCGGCCCCGACGAATTCCACTCCGGTTACCCCGAAGCTCCCTATGACGGCATCGACAACAACGCGTACACGAACGTCATGGCGGTATGGGTGATCATGCGCGCGATCGACGCACTGAACCTGCTCCCCCTGCCCAACCGCCTCGACCTGCTGGAGGCGCTCGGGCTGCACAACGAGGAGCTGGCCCACTGGGACGACGTCAGCAGGCGGATGTACGTCCCGTTCCACGACGGCGTCATCAGCCAGTTCGAGGGCTACGGGGATCTGGCGGATCTCGACTGGGATCGTCTTCGCCGGCAGTACGGCAACATCCAGCGTCTGGACCGCATCCTGGAGGCGGAGAACGACGACGTGAACCGCTACAAGGCGTCGAAGCAGGCCGACGCGCTGATGCTGCTCTATCTACTCTCGGCCGACGAGTTGCGGGAGATACTCGACCGACTCGGCTACCGTTTCCTGCCCGAGCAGGTGCCGAAGATGGTGGACTACTACCTGGCCCGCACATCACACGGGTCTACGCTCAGCGGTGTCGTCCACACCTGGGTACTCGCCAGGGCCAACCGCAATCGCGCCCTGGAGTTCTTCCAGCAGGCGTTGAAGTCGGACGTCTCCGACATCCAGGGCGGCACCACCTCCGAAGGCATCCACCTGGCGGCCATGGCGGGCACCGTCGACCTAATGCAGCGCTGCTTCACCGGGCTGGAGACTCGTTCCAACCGCATCATCCTGTCCCCGTACTGGCCGGAATCCCTTGGCGTGCTGGCGATACCGATCCACTATCGCGGCCTGCACCTGCACCTGAGGGTCAGCGGAAAGGGCGTGATCATCAGCGTGGATCCACGAGACGCCGCTGGAATCGAGGTGGAGTGCCGCGGTCAGGTCGTTCAACTGATGCCGGGAACCACCGTCCGGTTCCCGGGCTGACCGATGCCGGGTTTCGACGACGTCACGCCGCTCGCGAACCTTGCCGAGGGGCACTCCCGGGCCGGCCCGGTGCGCGACCGCAGACCGGTGTACGTCGATCTGTTACCGCCCTGCAATGCCGGTTGCCCGGCCGGCGAGAACATCCAGGCCTGGCTGGCGCACACCACCGCCGGACGGCACGAAGCCGCCTGGCGGCAGCTGACGGCGGACAATCCCTTTCCCGCGATCCATGGCCGGGTGTGCTATCACCCCTGCGAAACTGTCTGCAACCGAGGTCGTCTCGACGCCGCGGTGTCGATCCATGCCGTCGAGCGGTTCCTCGGTGACCTTGCCCGCGAGCGCGGTTGGATGTTCGAACCGCCGTCGACCCGCACCGGAAAGCGGGTCCTTGTCGTCGGCGCGGGGCCCAGTGGCCTGTCTGCTGCCTACCACTTGGCGCGCCTCGGCCACCACGTCGAAGTCCGGGACGCGGGCGCCGGGCCGGGCGGGATGATGCGCTATGGCATTCCGAACTACCGGTTGCCGCGCAACGTGCTGGATGACGAACTGAACCGGATCGCCGCCATGGGCGTGCAGTTGACCTGTGACCACCGGGTCGACGATCTCGCCGCCGAACGGGACGAGGGGGGATTCGATGCCGTCTTCGTCGCCGTCGGCGCGCACCTGGCGAAGCGCGTCGACATCCCGGTGCGTGACGCGGCTCCGATGATGGACGCGGTGTCGTTCCTGCGCAGCGTGGCCTCCGGCGACGCTCCGGCGATCGGCCGTCGGGTCGCCGTCTACGGTGGCGGCAACACCGCGATGGACGCTGCGCGCGTCGCCCGCCGGCTCGGCGCCGAGGACACGGTGATCCTCTACCGTCGTACCCGCGATCAGATGCCCGCCCACGCCGAAGAAGCCGAGGACGCCGAACGCGAGGGCGTTCGGATCAACTGGCTACGAACCATCACCGCCTTCGACGGTCCCGATATCCAGGTCGAGGTCATGGAACTCGACGATTCGGGTCGGCCACAGCCGACCGGACGTTTCGAGACGCTGCCCGCTGACACCCTGATCATGGCGATCGGCCAGCAGACGGAGTCGGCTTTCATGCGGACGCTGCCCGGAGTGGAGTTCGACGCCGACGGCAGCGTGCTCGTCTCGGCGTCACTGATGACCGGCTGTCCGGGCGTATTCGCCGGTGGCGACATGGTGCCCAGTGAGCGCACGGTGACTGTGGGGGTGGGCCACGGGAAGAAGGCGGCCCGACACATCGACGCCTGGCTGCGCGGGGCGTCGGCCGGGCGCCCGCCCAAACATCCGACGGCCACGTTCGACGCGCTGCACCTCTGGTACTTCGGGGACACCGCGCAACGCAGGCAACCTGAACTGGAGGCCACCACACGTGTGCAGGGTTTCGACGAGGTCGTCGGCGGTCTGTCCACCGACGAGGCGGTGTACGAGTCGGGGCGCTGCCTGTCGTGTGGCAACTGCTTCGAATGCGACGGCTGCCTCGGCGCCTGCCCCGAGGATGCGGTGATCAAACTTGGTGTGGGCCAACGTTATCGGTTCGATTACGACAAGTGCACCGGCTGCGCGGTCTGCGCCGATCAATGCCCGGTACACGCCATCGAGATGTTCGGGGAGCCGACCTGATGCGGGTCGCGGTGGACGGCAACGAGGCCGCGGTCTCGGTGGCCTACCGGCTCAACGAGGTGTGCTGCATCTACCCGATCACCCCGTCGTCGCCGATGGCCGAGCTGGCCGACGAATGGTCGGCCGCAGAGCGGACCAACGTGTGGGGCGCTGTCCCCACCGTGGTGGAGATGCAGAGCGAAGGCGGTGCAGCCGGAGCGCTCCACGGAGCCCTGCAGAGTGGCGCACTGACCACCACCTACACCTCGTCACAGGGCCTGCTTTTGATGATCCCGAACATGTACAAGATCGCCGGGGAACTCACCTCGGCCGTCATCCACGTGGCGGCACGATCGATTGCCGCACAGGGATTGTCGATCTTCGGGGACCATTCCGACGTGATGGCGGTGCGGCAGACGGGATTCGCGCTGCTCGGATCCGCCTCGGTGCAGGAAGCCCACGACCTGGCGCTGGTCGCGCAGGCGGCGACGCTCGCGACCCGGGTTCCGTTCGTGCATTTCTTCGACGGATTCCGGACCTCCCACGAGATCAACACCATCGAGACGCTGTCCGACGACGACCTGCGGTCGCTGGTTCCCGAGGAACTGATCTGGGCGCATCGGGAGAGGGCGCTCTCCCCCGAACGGCCGTTCATCCGCGGCACCGCGCAGAATCCCGATGTCTATTTTCAGGCTCGCGAGACGGTCAACCCGTTCTACGCGCGGGTCCCCGGCGTGGTCGAGGACCTGATGGCGCGCCTCGGCGAGCGCACCGGTCGGGCGATGCACATCGTCGACTACAGCGGGCACCCCGAAGCCGAACGCGTGCTGGTGCTGATGGGATCCGGGGCCGAAACGGTGCAGCAGACGGTCGCCGCCCTCGTCGACCGTGGTGAGCGAGTGGGCGTCGTACAGGTGCGGTTGTACCGGCCGTTCCCCACTGCGGCGTTCCTCGAGTCGCTCCCGGCGACGGTCCGCGCCGTCGGTGTGCTGGACCGCACCAAGGAGCCCGGTTCGATCGGCGAACCGCTGTACCTGGATGTGGTCGCGGCGCTCGCCGGAGCCTGCGCAGACGGTGACCGCGCGGCCATGCCTCGCGTCACCGGCGGGCGATACGGCCTGTCCTCGAAGGAGTTCACCCCCGCCATGGTGGCCGGGGTGCTCGCCGAACTCGCGAGTGAGCGGTCGCGGCGGCAGTTCACCGTCGGTATCGACGACGACGTGTCCAGGACCAGCGTGGAGTACGACCCGTCGTTCGACATCGAGTCACCCGAGACGGTCCGGGCGGTGTTCTTCGGGTTGGGTTCAGACGGAACCGTGAGCGCGAACAAGAACACGATCAAGATCCTCGGGTCGGAGCCGGGACTACATGCTCAGGCCTATTTCGTCTACGACTCGAAGAAGTCAGGGTCGCAGACCGAGTCACACCTGCGCTTCGGGCCGCATCCCATTCGGGCGCCCTACCTGGTCACCGCGGCCAACTTCATCGGCTGCCATCAGTTCCGCTTCCTCGACAAGGTCGATGTCCTCGGCCGGGCCGCCCCCGGCGCCACGCTGTTGCTGAACTGCCGGCTTCCGGCGGAGAGGATCTGGGACGCGCTGCCCCGCCGGGTCCAGGAGCAGATCCTGGACAAGAAGATCACGCTCTACATCGTCGATGCCGACCGCATCGCCCGTGCGGCCGGACTGCCGGGCCGCATCAACATCGTCCTGCAAACCTGTTTCTTCGCGATCTCCGAGGTGCTCCCGCGTGACCGCGCGATCGACCGGATCAAGGATTCGGTCCGCAAGACGTACGGCAACCGCGGCCCCGACGTGCTGGCCGCGGAACTGGCGGCGGTGGACGGGGCGGTGGCCGGGTTGCAGCGGATCGAGGTGCCGACGTCGGCCACCTCCATCCGGGTAGTTCCGCCGCCGGTGCCCGAATCGGCCCCGGAGTTCGTCCGCACCGTCACCGCGGAGATGATGGCCGGCCGCGGAAACGCCTTGCCGGTCAGCGCACTTCCGGTGGACGGCACCTATCCCAGCGGCACCACCGCCTACGAGAAGCGCAACATCTCCGAGCTTGTCGCCGTGTGGGATCCGGACACCTGTATCCAGTGCGGCAATTGCGGTTTTGTGTGTCCGCACAGCGTGATTCGCTCCAAATTCTACGACGGGTCCCAGCTGGCCGGGGCGCCTGCAGACTTCGACTCCGCACCACTGGATGCCGTCGGCCTGCCCGGCGCCCGGTTCTCGCTGCAGGTGTACACCGAAGACTGCACCGGTTGTGGGTTGTGCGTCGAGGCCTGTCCGGTCGTCATCCCCGGCCCCACCGCCACCAAGGCGATCAACCTCGGCCCCGCCGAACCGCGCATGGCCACCGAGCGGGAGAACGTAGGGTTCTTCGAGTCGCTACCGACCAACGACCGGTCCAGGGTGGACTTCGGCACCGTGCGTGGCACGCAGTTCCTGGAACCGCTGTTCGAGTTCTCCGGCGCCTGCGCGGGTTGCGGCGAAACACCCTATGTCAAACTGCTCTCACAGCTGTTCGGTGACCGGCTGATGGTCGCCAACGCGACTGGTTGCTCGTCCATCTACGGCGGCAGCCTGCCCACGACGCCGTGGACCACCAACGCCGAGGGCAGGGGTCCGGCGTGGTCGAACTCGCTGTTCGAGGACAACGCGGAGTTCGGGCTCGGAATGCGATTGGCCGGCGACGCACACGTCCGGCTGGCCCGGCGGCGCCTGACAGAACTGCGCGACACGCTGGGTGGCGCGTTCGTGGATGCGATTCTCGATGCGCCGCAACGGCGGGAGTCGGAATTGGCGGCCCAGCGGGAGCGAGTGGCCGAGCTCAGAGACCGCCTCGCCTGCCTCGATGCCGCCGTCACGACTGATCTGCTCAGCGTGGTCGACCACCTGGTCCGGCGCAGCGTGTGGATCGTCGGCGGCGACGGCTGGGCGTACGACATCGGCTCCGGTGGCCTCGACCACGTGCTGGCGACCGGGCACAACGTCAACGTGCTGGTGCTCGACACCGAGGTGTACTCGAACACCGGCGGTCAGATGTCCAAGGCGACCCCGCTGGGTGCTGTGGCGAAGTTTGCGGCCGCAGGCAAGACGGTGCCGTTGAAAGATCTTGCACTCCAGGCGATTGCCTACGGAAACGTCTACGTCGCCCGGGTGGCGATGGGAGCCGACCCGCAGCAGACGCTGCAGGCCTTCCGCGAAGCGGAAGCCTATGACGGGCCGTCGCTGGTGATCGCCTACAGCCAGTGCATCGCGCACGGCATCGACATGCGCCTCGGGATGGACCAGCAGTACCGCGCCGTCGCCAGCGGGCACTGGCCGCTGCTCCGGTTCGACCCGGTGATGCGTGCCGCGGGCAAGAATCCGTTCCTGCTCGATTCGCACCGGCCACGAATCGCGCTCGAGCACTACCGAGACCGGGAACTGCGGTACCGCTCGCTGTCCAACGCCGATCCGGTGGAAGCGGAGCGCCTGCTCGGATTGGCGGAGCAGGCGATCGAGCAGCGCTGGAATGTCTACGAGGCCATGGCTTCCCAGCAGAGAAGCACGAAACGCGAGCACCTCCGCCCCGACGCACGCAGGGAACCATGATGGATCTTTCCACCCGCTATCTGGGTCTGAACCTGCGCAATCCGCTCGTCGCGTCGGCCTCCCCGCTGTCGAAGACCGTCGACGGCGTGCGGCGCCTGGCCGATGCCGGAGTCGGTGCGGTGGTCCTCTATTCACTGTTCGAAGAACAGGTGCGGCGCGAAGCCCGGCAGAACGCGCGGTTGGCCGAAGCAGGCACGGACAGCTTCGCCGAGTCGCTGTCGTACTTTCCGGAAGGCACCGGCGTCGACCATGGCCCGCGCCGTTACCTGAGCCTGCTCGAGCGCGCGGCCGAAGCGGTCGCGATTCCGGTGATCGGCAGCATCAACGCCAGTACACCCGGCAGTTGGGCCGGGTACGCCCGATCGATCCAGGATTGCGGGGCGGCCGCCGTCGAGTTGAACGTCTACCTTCTGCCCGGTGACGCGCACCTGTCCGGACGCGACGTCGAGCAGCGTCACCTCGACATCCTGGCCCGGGTCAAGGACGCGGTGACCATTCCGGTGGCGGTGAAGCTCAGCCCGTACTTCAGTGCGACGGCTGACATGGCCCGGCGGCTGGACCTGGCGGGCGCGGACGGACTGGTGTTGTTCAACCGGTTCCTGCAGCCCGACATCGACACCGAGACGTTGGCGGTGGCGCCGGGGATCCTGTTGTCCCGGGCCGCGGAAGTCCGACTACCGCTGACATGGATCACGTTGCTGCACGGACGGATCGGGGCTTCGCTTGCTGCGACCACCGGCGTGGAGGGTCCGGTCGAGCTGATCAAGTACCTGCTGGGGGGCGCGGATGTGGTGATGACCGCGTCGGCGCTTCTGCGCCACGGCCCGGACTACGCCGCCGTCCTGCTCGACGGGTTACGGCACTGGATGTCCCGCAAGGGATACGCCGCGATCAACGATTTCCGCGGGCTGCTCGCGGTGCCGATCGGGACGGACGAGGCGGCCCACGAACGGGTGAACTACGTCAGCGCGTTGCGGCAGGCCAACAGCGGCGACTACGGACCATGGTAAGGGGGTCGCTCTAGCCCGCCAGGTCGGTCTAGCCCGCCAGATTGAAGTTGCCGCCCGCCCCATAGACGGCGAGCGAGACGATCAGAGTGACCGACACGACCACGACGAGAGACGTGCGAACCGCATCCCCCGTCGCCACCCCGACACCGGCAGGCCCACCGGTGGCGTTGTAGCCGAAGTATGTGTGTATCAACAAGATCGCCACAGCCATCAGGACGGCTTGGGCAAAGGACCACAACAGATCGATCGGGCTCAGGAATGTCGCGAAGTAGTGGTCGTACAGGCCTGCCGACTGCCCCAGCAGCACCACGGTGGTGTATCGGCTGGCCAGGAACGACAGAATGACGGCAACGGAGTACAGCGGCGTGATCGCGACCATACCTGCGATCAGCCTGGTACTGACCAGAAACGAGATCGGGCGTATCGCCATTGCTTCCAGTGCGTCGATCTCCTCGTTGGTTCGCATGGCGCCCAGTTGTGCGGTCACGCCCGCACCGAACGTCGCTGCCAGGCCGATACCGGCCACCACCGGAGCGGAGATCCGGACATTGATGAACGCCGCCAGGAAGCCGGTCAGAGCCTCGATGCCGATGTCGCCCAAGGAGCTGTACCCCTGTACCGCCAGCGTTCCGCCGGTGGCCAACGTCAAGAAACCGACGATGACCAGTGTTCCACCGATCATCGCCAAGGTCCCCGCCCCCATGCTGATCTCGGCGATGAGCCGGAGAATGTCCCGACGGTAGAAGCGCAAGGCATAGGGAACGCCTGCGGCGGCCCTGGCGTAGAACAACGCCATGTCACCGATTCGGCCCAGAACGACGATCGGCCGCTCGAGTTCGCGGACGAGTCGCGGATAGACCGCGCGGTGCGTCATGGCGACTTGCGGACGCTCGTCACATCGTCACCGACCCTCCGTGGACACCCCCACCCCGCCCTGGTCCCGAGCGCAGTGGTACTGCCTTACGGTCCCCCTTCGCGAAGTGGGACCGTAGGGTCTTTGGTCTCAGCGGTGGGAGTCTGAGGACACCGCTGCAGTCCTGTGAGGCCGAGTGCCGCCCGTGGTGGCCGTGGTGGCGTTACCCACCGGACCCGGCGACGACAGACAGGCCGTCACGATATCCAGATTTCGCTGAGCTGCGCGTGTCAAACCCATGGCGAGTCCGAACTCGAAGCCCCTGATCGCGAGGACGTACACCTCCGGCAAGCACCCGAAACACTGCTCACAGGTGGCCATGATGGCGGGGACCGAGATCGCGTGGGAGGTGAAGGTGAAGTCCATCCTCGGCGCCGGGCGACGCAATTCGAACGACGTCACCGATTCGTCTTTGGTGGCGTCGACGAACAACACCCGTCTCTTGGTGCTGATCAGGTCGGCGTCCTCGATCAACAGCTGATAGCTTCGCTGCAACTGCGCTGAAGGGCAACGGCCTTGCGCCTCAAGCCAATCGACGAATGCCCAGCCGAGACCGTCGTCCTGTCGGCCCACGTTGCCGATCCCGTAGATCAGGCAGGAGTCGTCGTCGAAGTCGCCGAGGTTCACGACCGGACGCGTTCGTCGACGACATCCCCCGCCGGACCGTGGACCGTCACAATCAGCGGCATCTGGCCCAGGGCGTGGGTCGCGCAACTCAGGCAGGGGTCGAACGCGCGAATCCCGACTTCGATGGCGTTCATCATCGCTTCGGTGATCTCACCATGGCCAACCAGATAGTCCTCGGCCACCGAGCGCACTGTGCGGTTGAGGACCTGGTTGTTGTGCGTAGTGGCCACAATGAGGTTGGCGAAGGTGATGTCGCCTCCGACCCCGGCTCGATAGTGATGGAGCAACGTTCCGCGGGGGGCCTCGACGACACCGATCCCCTCACCGACCCACGCATCGTCTCCGGGAGTGACAACCAGGTCATCACCGTGCAGCTCAGGGTCGCGGAGCAACTCGCCGATCAGTTCCGCTGCGTGGAGCACTTCGATCGCGCGCGCCCAATTCGTGTGCAGCGTCATGTTGTTCGGCGAACCGCCGGTGTAGGCGTGGAAACGCTCGAGCGCCTCCTGAGCGAGCGGCGTCGACAGCGAATTCGTGACGTTCATCCGGGCCAGCGGCCCCACCCGGACCGAACCCTCTTCCCTCCCGAGATCTTTCAGGAAGGGGAACTTCATGTAGCTCCACGGTTCGACGGCCTCGGAGAAATGATCGAGGTAGTCGTGATAGTCGAATTCCCGGACGATGCGCTTGTTTTCGTCGACGATCCGCAGTGCGCCGTGGTAGTAGTCCACGTTGCCGTCAGCGTCGACAAGGCACATGTTCAGGGCGGGGACCTTCGCGAAACCGTCCACCTGGCGTCGATGCTTCTCGTGGAAGTCGTAGAACAGGCGAAGACCGTCCTGGGCGTAGTCCATCACGTCGTCGAACGACGCAAGCCCCTCCTCGCCGTCGAGCAGACGATCGCACTCGGCGCGGCTCAGATTCTTGTCGACGCCTCCGGGCACCGAGTTGATGCCGTGCATTCTCCTGCCGAAGACCGTCTTGATGACCTCCTGGCCCCACTTGCGCAGCATGATCACTCGCCGCATCAACTCGGGGTTCGCCTCGATCAGGCCCAGGAGGTTGCGCTGCTCGGGGGCGGCGTCCATCCCGAACATCATCTCGGGAACCACAAGGTAGAAGTATGCCGTGGCATGTGACTGCAGCATCTGCGCGTAATGGCCGAGGCGGCGGATCTTCTCGGCGGTCCGCGTCACCCGGACTTCTGCTGCCGTGCCGGCTCCGATCATGTCGTCGAGTACCTTGGCCCCGCACAGATGGTGGCTGACGAAACAGATGCCGCAGATGCGTTGCATCAGCATCGGCGCCTCCCAGTACGGGTGGCCCTGAACGAACTTCTCGAAACCGCGGAACTCGACGACGTGCAGCCTGGCATCGACGACATTGCCGTCGTCGTCAAGGTGCACGGTCACCTTGCCGTGGCCCTCGATCCGGGTGACCGGGTCGATGACGAGCTTCTTGCTCACGCGATGCCTCCGAGATCAGTCATAGTGGTTCAGCGAGCGTGGCAACGCGACCGGACGACCTTGGATCAGGTCGTCGATGACGGTGAAGATGGCGTCCGCGTCCGGCGGGCACCCGGGAATGAAGTAGTCCATCTTGACCACCTCGTGACACGGGTAGACCTTGGTGGTGAGCCGTGGGATGTCCGGGTGCGACGGGATGACAGGTTCGGCACCCGGGACCGCGGTCGGCGAGTGGAGGTATGCCTCGGCCAGACAGTCTTTCAGCTCGAAGACATTGCGCATCGCGGGGACACCGCCCCAGACCGCACACGCCCCGACCGAAATCAGGAGGTCGCAGTTGTCCCGGAAGTGCCGCAGGGTCTCGATGTTGTCCTCGTTGGCCACACCCCCCTCGATGAAGCCGATCGCGCACCTTTCGGTGATCCTCTTGATGTCGGTCAGCGAGGAGCGGTGAATGGTGACCTTCGTCAGCAGCGGCAGGATCCGCTCGTCCATGTCAAGAAACGACAGTGTGCATCCCCAGCAGCCGCACAGGCTGATCATCGCCACCCTGAGCTTCCCCTCCCGGGCGGCGCTCACCGTTGGATCCATTGGTGTCGAGGACATTTCGTGCGAGCAGATGCCGTCGGTCACGTCGGTTCAGCCTCCCTTGCCCCCGCGTCGAGGGTCCGCTCCCGGACGGATTTCACCTCATACTTGCGTCGGCCTATCGGGACGTCGTAGCCGACTCCTTTCTCCAGGATGGCACCCACGGGACAGATATCGACGGCGTAGCGGACCTGTTCGGCGGGCATCGCGTCGGCACGTTCGGCGTCGACTTCGATTCGGGACTCGGCGCCGCGGCCGCTGATACTGAAGATCTTCTGTCCGGTGGTTTCATCACGCACGAATTCCACACAGCGTTGGCAGAAGATGCAGCGATCGCGCTCCAGCCATATCCGTGCGGACGCGTGGTCCCGCTCCCGCTGCGGGAACCGGTACGGGAATCGGGAGACCAGCATGTCCACCTCGTAGCCGACCGCCTGCAGTGTGCAGCGACCGCTCTTCTCACAACTCGGACAGTTGTGGTTGCCCTCGGCGAACAGCAACTCCACCAAAGCCTTCCGGAGATCCGCGATCTCCGGTTCGTCCACCTCGACCGTCATCCCGTCGGACACGCGAACCGTACAGGACGCCATCACGACGCCGTTCACCTTTACGGAGCACACCCTGCAGGTCCCCAGGCACGGCTTGTCCCTGAGGTAGCACAGCGTCGGGATGTACACACCGGCGTCTGCGGCGACGTCGACGAGGACCCTGTTCACCTCGGTAGGTACCGACACCCCGTCGATCTCGATCCGGATGCTCATAGCGCCCCGTCTGCCTTCAGTTCGCTGAGTGCCTTGCCGTACCCCGCGAGGGCCGCATCGAGATCGAACGCAGGCAGCAGCGTGTCAGCCTGAGCGCACAGCCTCTCCTGATACATCTCCGGGAATTTGGTCAGGGTCGTCAAGATGGGATTGGCTGCGGTGGCCCCGAGACCGCACCGACTGGTGGACCGGATCAGCGCACCCCGACCGGCCACGTCGTCCAGATCCTGCCGGGTCCCATTGCCTGCGAGGATGCGTCGCATCGTGTCGTGGAGGTCGACGGTGCCTGCCCGGCAGGGAACACAGATGCCACACGATTCGTCGGCGAAGAATTTCGTGTAGTCCGTGACGCACTCGAGAAGGTCGCGCGTGGCGTTGAAGATGGTGACAGCCCCATTACACGGGATGTCCTCGTAGGCGATGCGGCGCCGCCCGTCCACCGCCACCGACACACATTCGCCTGACGGACCACCGATTTGGACGGCACGGGCGTCCGGCGCACCCACCATCGCCAGCACGTCGTCGAGGGTGATACCCCACTCGACCTCGTAGACGCCGGGTGCGCTGCAGTCGCCTGCGACGCTCAGCAGTCGGGTTCCTGCCGAATCTGCTGTCCCCATGCTCCGGAACCACTCGGCACCTTCGGCGGTCACCCGGCTTGCGGCGGCGAAGGTTTCGACGTTGTTGACTGTTGTGGGCTTGCCGAGGTAACCCTCCTGGATCGGGTAGGGCGGTTTCAGCCGAGGCGTGCCCCGGTTGCCTTCGCAGGACTCGATCAGCGCCGATTCCTCGCCGCAGATGTACGCGCCGGCGCCCAGCTGGATGCGGATGTCGAAATCGAAGCCGGGCAGGCCACCGATGTCGGCGCCGAGCAGCCCATCGTCGCGAAGCTCCTGAAGTTGGCGCTGCAGGTACCGCGCGAGGTAGGCGTATTCGGCTCGCAGATAAAGGATTCCGTCGCGGGCACCGATCGAGTAGGCCGCGATGACCATTCCGAGGAAGACGTCCTTGGGTGAGCGGGTCAGCAGCGCCCGGTCCTTGAATGTTCCGGGCTCACCCTCGTCGGCATTGCAGATGACGTACTTGTCCTCACCCGGCGCGGCCCGGCACAGGCGCCACTTCAGCCCGGTGCGGAAGCCCGCGCCGCCGAATCCGCGCAGACCGGACTCGCTGATCATGTCGATGGTCTGCTCCGGGGTATTGGCCAGGCAGCGCTTCAGCGTCATCGCGTGATCCACATCGCCGCTGAAGAACACCGGGCCCCTGGTCCGCACCGTGGACTCCACCAGAGTGTCGATATAGGCGATGCCGTCCTCGGGAAGGCCGGCGGGATTGACGATGTCTGCAGCAACCCGGCCGGCCTTCAGTTGCGCGACGATGTCGGCAACGGCGCCGGGCGTGAGCCGGGTGAACACCACCCCGTCGAGCAGCATCGCCGGTTCCTGATCACTGAGGCCGATACACGCCGTTTCGAACAGGCCGAACATCCCGGCCTCGTCGGTTCCTCCGAACCGGGCCCCGGTCTCCAGCTCGAGTGCGTCGTGCACCGCCTGATAACCGTTCATCTTGGCAATCACCGTGTTGCTCAAGTAAATCCGGTGCCGTCCCGATGGCGTGGTGTGGAAGAAGTGATAAAACGAGGCCGTCTCCACGATATCCAGCACAGTCCGATTCAGTGCCGCCGCCACCTGCGGGAGGTGCTCATCGGGGATGTGGCCGAACAGATGCTGGATGTCCCACAGGATGTCGAGCAACCGCGTTCCGTCGTAGCGGTGACGCCGGAGCACCGTCTCGATGTCCGCGTTCATCGGGCACCGGACCGCGGCTGGGAATCCGCCACACAGGGCGCCGGACCGCCGTCGTCGAGGCTTTCTGTCACGCTCAGATACCCATCGTCGTCGAAGTGACCCACCCTCACCAGTCGAGTCGGAAGCCGCCTTGCGGCTTCGGTCATCGGCTCAGGATCGAATGTATCCATTCCGTAGGCATGATCGATGGGGTCCTTGGACCCTACGAATCGGCCAACGGGCCCGACATTACGCGTCGTCCGGCCACGTCGCCGGGACAACCGGGCGCATTCGAGCTGCCGTCGACGGAGATGCGCCGACTCTGCCCCCTGGGGCCGAAAGTCTCTGTTAACTGCGTGCGTCGAACGTCAAAGCACTGGGTGACGGAGGAGCCCTACACCTTCTTCGTCTCGCCGTAGTACGCCAGCACGGCGTCGGAGACATCCGTCGAGCGGGTCAACACCGCGTACGAGCGGATGAACGACTCGCCGACGCACCCGTCGATCTTGATGCGGAAGCCCTTCACCATGACCCAAGGTTCGGCGCCGGTGAACTCCTTCTGGGTGACCGTTACGACGTTGATGATTCCCGGTTTGAGGCCGATCGTGATGCCGCCACCGAGGTTGCCGGCGACACCGGGCAACACGCCTTCGGGGAACGGTGAGATGACGTCGGTACCGAGGATGCCGATTGACGGGGTGATGCCGGCGGTTCCCGTCAGGGACACCCCGTTGAAGGTGCTCATGTCGATGCCGCAGCCGATCTGATACCCGACCTCCAGTTCCCCGCGCGACGCCTCGTCCTCCTCGGGGTGCGTCATCGCCGCGGTGAACGTCCCACCGACCTCGTACTCGCGGGTCGACAGCGCGGTCGTCAGGGGCGGAATGGGGCGCTGAGTCTCGTCTTTGGCGCCCACGGTAAGCGTCCACCCGTCGGGACCGGAAGTCGTCGACGGCGGCGGGGACACTACGGCGCCCTCCGGCGCCGGAGGCGCGTCCGCGGCCGCGGCCTCGGCCAGGACCGGCTCGCCGGCGGGCTCCGCCGACGCCACCGGGCCGCCGGCGGCACCGAGGACCAACAGGCCTGCCGACAAGGCGAGAAAACTAAGCCGCACGAAGCACCTACCAGGTTGAGCGTTACCGAGACGTGACCTGAGAAACGTACAGCGTCCGGACAGTGGCTCGGCCGGCAGTGCGCAGATCCGTAATACTCCCCCGCGGGTCAGCGGCGGAGGCCACCCGCCCCGGGCTGGCCCATCAGCGGGTTGACCTGTCCGGCCGGCCCGGTGTGCTCGCGCTGGTGCTGCTGGATCGCCTGCACCAGAGGGTTGTCCTTCATCAGCTGACGCTTGTCCTCTTCGGACAGCTCGTAGAACGTCCACATGCCCCACGCGGCCGGACGCACATACAGGGTGACCTTCTGCCGCTTGCGGGTGTTCTGCGGGAGCATCGCCGGAATGGCGACCACCCGGTCCAGGGTCACCGCACTGGCCAGCTCCGCAGCGAGCTTGTCCACATCGGTCGAATCCTGCAGTTCGTAGACCGATGCCTGATGGCTTGGCTGCGCCGGACCTTGCAGGGCCAGAAACCACGCCATTGCGCGTCTCCTTCGCTCGTCGTCAGATCAGCGTCAGCGTAGAGGACGCCGGCCGCCTCTTCGCATGGTGGACCCGCGGTCCGCCGCCGCAAGTCACTGACCGTAACGGCTTTACGATCGCGTTAATTCAGTCCAATTGCGATCTACTCGGCCCGGTCATGTGCTAGTAGCCACTCACCCGTGATCGGTGTGGCCGACGCTTCATCCGGGCCGAACAGTAACGAGATATCACGAGATCGCGAGCGACATGGGCTTTGTGCTGGGCAAAGACGATATCGAGTGTTATCGTGCAGTTAGCTGACGCGACGCGGGATGACACCGCGCGGAGCTGGAGAAGAAGAATCGAGGAATTTGCTGATGTCAAGCCCGGGCGATCTGGTCGGCACCGGTGCCGACGGCGAGGACTCGGCTAGGGGCGTAGCTGGGAAACGGCTGGTGGCGGTGCACAACTGCACCCGGATCGGCCGTGTCGCCAATCCGCCGGGCTTTTCGTTCTCCGATTGGTTCCGGGCCGGTCGCAGACGCTGACCCGACCGCTCAGGATTGCCGGATACGGCGAACCACCAGCACAACGACCACGACGCCGACCCCGGCCAGCGTGACAGCCACCTGAGGCTTCTGGACGAAGCGGATCACGCCGGCCTTGATGTCGTCGGCGATCCGCCGGGGATTCGCCCGGACGGCCAGCGAGTCGACAGTGATCGCAAGCTGCTCACGCGCCTGATCGATCTCAGCCTTGATGGTGTCGGGATCCCGGTCCGCCACTTTTACCTCCAATGCCTTCGGCGCCTTCAGCGCCGGCCGCGCCCCGACCAACAGTTCTTGTCGAACTACCCTAGTTGAGCCGGTGCGCACGCGAGCGTCCGGTCGACCGAACGAGCAGCACCCGACTCGGACCGCTTGAAGGGACAGCACACCCATGCCGCAGACCCCCCGACTCGAGGTGGGCGACACAGCGCCCGCGTTCAGCCTCCCCGACGCCGACGGCAACACCGTCAAGCTCGCCGACTACAAGGGCCGCAAGGTCATCGTCTACTTCTACCCCGCCGCATCGACGCCGGGCTGCACCAAGGAAGCCTGCGACTTCCGGGACAGCCTCGGCGAACTCAACGAGGCAGGCCTCGACGTCGTCGGCATCTCCCCCGACAAGCCCGAGAAGCTCGCCAAGTTCCGCGACGCGGAGAATCTCACCTTCCCGCTGCTGTCCGACCCTGACCGCAAAGTTCTCGAGGCGTGGGGCGCCTACGGCGAGAAGAAGATGTACGGCAAGACGGTGCAGGGCGTCATCCGTTCGACGTTCGTCGTCGACGAGAAGGGCAAGATCGCGGTGGCGCAGTACAACATTCGCGCCACCGGCCACGTCGCGAAGCTACGCCGCGACCTGTCGGTCTGATCCGGGGCCGGCGTGGCCGCTGCCGCGGCGGTTCGTCGCCGACTTCGCACACCTCACAGACTGAACTGCTGGTTCGGCCGGGGAACCGTTGCCTGCCAGCCGAACTCACGATCCAGACGTCGCCGTAGGGTGTCCGCCGCCTGCGGTTCACCGTGAACCACAAACACCTGTCGCGGCGCAGTGACGAACCCGCCGGCCCATCGGATGAGTTCGTCGGCATCGGCGTGCGCGGACAGCATCTGCAGGTTCGCCACCTGTGCATTGATCGGGATCCACTCGCCGTGGATCTTGACGTACGGTTCGCCGGCGGCGATGGATCGGCCGCGGGTACCGGGCACCTGATATCCGGTCACGATGATCGTGTTGCGCGGATCCGGAGCGAACGCCTTGAGGTGGTGCAGGATCCGGCCACCGGTGGCCATACCACTGGCCGAGATCACGATCTTGGGCTCGCGACTGGCCGTGATCTTCTTGGACTCGTCGGTATCGCGCGTATAGGTGGCCAGCGCACACATGTCGTCGTAGACCTCCGGCGGCAGGCGGTGGTCACGGGGAAAGGCGCCCAGTAGGTCGCTGGCATTGATCGCCATCGGACTGTCGAGGTAAATCGGAATGCCCGGCAGTCGGCCGGCGGAGTGCAGCCGCCACAGGTAGTAGAGCAGCGCCTGAGCCCGCCCTACCGCGAACGCCGGAATCACCACGGTGCCTCCGCGATCCACCGTGGCGTCGATGACCTCGGCGAGGGCCTCGCCGGGGTCGGCATGACCGTGCAGGCGGTCGCCGTAGGTCGATTCCATCACCAGGTAGTCCGCGGCCGGCACCGGTTCCGGATCGAGCATCACCGGGTCGTCGTAGCGGCCCAGATCACCGGTGAAGACGATGCGCCGCCCGTGCCATGCCAGGTCGACCGTCGCCGCCCCGAGAATGTGCCCGGCACGGCGGAATGTCACTGCCGGCCCTCGCCCCGGCAGATTGAACTCCTCCCCGAACGGATGGGCGTCGAACAACTCGAGGGCTCGCTGGGCGTCGTCACTGTCATACAGCGGCAGGGCAGGGTGGTGTTTGGTGGCCTTGTGTCTGTTGAGGAACTCCGCGTCCCGCTCCTGCAGCTTGGCACTGTCCCGCAGAATGATGTCGGCCACCGCGGCGGTCGCCTCGGTGGACACGATCGGCCCACGGAATCCGTCGCGCACCAATCGGGGCAGGTAGCCGGTGTGATCGAGGTGGGCGTGCGTCACGACGACTGCGTCGATGCTGGACGGGTCGACCGCCAGCGGTGCCCAGTTGAGCTCCCGCAGGTTCTTCACCCCTTGGAACAGCCCGCAGTCCACCAGGATTCGCGTGCCGTCGCTTTCCAGAAGGTGTTTCGAGCCCGTCACCGTGCTTGCGGCGCCCAGGGAGCGAAAGGTGAGTTCGGCGTTCTGCACTGGGCTGTCACCTGGGGACATGTGCCGAGTCTTCCAAAGTCGACGCCCCACGGGGGAACAACCGGCGGGAAAGCGGCCGTTGCCGGGGTCGGCAGGCATCCCGGTGGCCTCCGGCAACGTCGCACAGCTACGAGGCGGGCTGCCCGTCCGATCCGCCGAGCCGGGCCAGCAGCAGCGCCTCGGCCGTCGCGGCGCGCTCCAGTACGCCGAGATGCAGACTTTCGTTGATGCTGTGCGCCTGGGTGTCCGGGTCCTCGACGCCGGTCACCAGAATTTTGGCGTCGGGGAATGCCGCGGCGAACTCGGCGATGAACGGGATCGACCCGCCGACGCCGGTGTCGACGGCGTCGTGGCCCCACGCCTCCCGGAAGGCGCTGCGCGCCGCGTCATAGACGGGACCGCTGGCCGCGATCGCGTAGGGCTCACCGACATCGCCGGGCGTCACGGTGACCTTCGCGCCCCACGGCGCGTGTCCTTCCAGGTGACGGGTCAGCGCGGCGAGGTGTGCGGCGGCGTCCCCTCCCGGTGCCACCCGCATGCTCACCTTGGCGCGTGCCCGGGCGATCAGCGTGTTCGATGCCTGGGCGATGGGCGTGGTGTCGATGCCGATCACGGTGATGGCGGGCTTGGCCCAGAGGCGTTGGGCCACCGAACCCGAACCGATTTCGCGTACGCCGTCGAGCAGGCCGGTGTCGGCACGCACCCGATCCGGGGTGTAGTCAGGGAAGTCCGCAGCGGCCGTTACCGGCTCGTGCAGACCCTCGACCGCGACGTTGCCGTCGTCGTCGTGCAGGCTGGCCAGCAGGCGGACCAGCACCGAGAGCGCGTCGGGCACCACACCGCCCCACATGCCCGAATGCAGGCCGTGATCGAGCGTCGCGACCTCGACCACGCAGTCGGCCAGCCCGCGCAGCGACACGGTCAGCGACGGGATGTCGGTACTCCAGTTGTCGGAGTCGGCGATCACGATGACGTCGGCGGCCAGCGCCTCGCGGTGGGTGGCCAGCAGCCGCGACAGCGACGGCGAGCCCGACTCCTCCTCCCCTTCCACGAAGACCGTGACCCCGACCGGCGGGTTACCCCCGTGCGCCCGGAACGCGGCCAAATGTGTTGCGATACCGGCCTTGTCGTCGGCGGTGCCGCGGCCGTAGAGCCGGCCGTCACGCTCCGTCGGCTCGAACGGCGCCGTGTGCCACTGCCCCGGATCCCCTTCCGGTTGCACATCGTGGTGGGCGTACAGCAGGACCGTCGGCGCACCCTCCGGTGCGGGGTGGTGCGCGATGACGGCGGGCGCGCCGCCTTCTGCGACGATCCGGACGTCACCGAATCCGGCCTCCGACAACAACTTCGACACCGCCTCTGCCGAGCGGTGCACCTCGGCGCGTCGTGCCGGGTCGGCCCACACGGATTGGATGCGCACCAGATCCTCGAGGTCGGCGCGCACCGATGGCAGAACGTCGCGGACGCGTTGGACGAGATCACTCATGCCGTCGAGGTTAAACGAGCTCACGCGGTGTCGGCGTCGTGGCGCTCTTCCCGGAGGCGGTCCTTGCTGCGCAGCAGCCGCAGCAGCGTCACCAGGAGCAGGCCTCCGGCAATGTTGCCGACGACCGTGTATCCGAACCACCCGAGCCAGTCGAGATACCCGAACGGCGCGTGGCCCGTGACGAGCGCTCCGAAGATCAGCAGCGAGTCCAGAATCGAATGGAACAGCTGCAGACCCGCGAGCAGGAAGGCGCCCGCGACGGCGGCGGCGATCTTGCCGACCATCGCGTCGGTGCCGTGCTGCATGCGCGTCATCAACGTGATGACCATGCCACCGAGCAGCGACAGCGCCACCGTCTCGGCGGACAGCGGTGCGGTCGCATAGTGCGCGGCCGACTCGATGGTCTGCGCGCGCAACCGCGGCAGCGCCGTCATGATCAGCCACATCAGCACCCAGCCGCCGACCAGATTCGCGGCCAGCGTACCGGTCCACAGCTTGGCCAACTGGGCGACACTGGCCCGCTTGGCTGCGACGGTGGTCACCGGTATCAGGAAGCCTTCGGTGAACAGCTCGCTGCGGCCCAGCAGCAGGGCCAGGAACCCGACCGAGAACGCCAGCGCGGCGAGCAGCGGCTGCTGGGTGGCGTCCAGCACGGCCAGGTACGCCAGCACTCCCACCGCGATGTCGGTCCCGCCGAAGAACCCGGTGACCAGCACCTCCCGCCAACTCCGGTGGAGCCGTTGGGTGCCTTCGTCGACCATCCGCCGGAAGGCGTACTCGAGCTCGTCCTCTATCGGGCTGTCGGACTCCCCGAGTTCGCGCTGATTGGTCTGAGACACGGTGGTGTCCTCCCGGTGCGGCCTTCGTGGTCCGCCCGGATACCCGCAACCACTGCCGTGCAACCCACGAGCGTGCGTGGACTTCGCCTGGAGACCGGCGCGCCGGCCGCAGACACGCACGCTCGCCCAGAAAAGAGGGAGAGGGCCTCAGCGTTCCTCGGCGTCCCTCAGCGTTCCTCGGCGTCCCTCAGCGTTCCTCGAGGACGGCGACCGCCGCGGCGGTGTCGGCCTCGTGGGTCAGCGACAGATGGATCGTCACCTCTTTGAGGTGCTCGGCCACCGCACCCGACAGCCGCACCCGTGGCCGGCCCCACATGTCGGTGATCACCTCGATGTCGCGGTGAATCGCCTCGGGCAGCACCGGCCGCTTGGCGAACCGTGATCCCGACCAGGCCTTGATCACCGCCTCCTTGGCCGCCCACCTCGCGGCGAGGTGGCGCGCCGCCGACGAACTCTTGTCGGCGGCGTCGCGCCGCTCGCCGGGGGTGAACGTCTCGGCGAACACCGTCCCCGGCCGGTCCACCTGTTCGGCGAACTCCGGAATGGAGACGAGATCGATGCCTATCCCGACGATGGCCACGGGCAGCACGCTATCTCACGGGTCAACGCCGATACACGCCGTCCTCGCCGAGCCGTGATGCCGCGTCGAGCAGCATCGCGGCTTCCTGCGCCTTCTCCGACTCGTCGTGGTCGAAGCGGCGGTCGGCCGGCCGCTCGAACATCGGCCGCCCGCCCGCGATCGCCGAGGCCAGCCTGCGCTGTCCGGCCAGGACCCGCTCCTGAGCCTGGGCGGTGTAGGCCGCCCGCTGCTCGGGGGTCAGCGTGGCCAGGAACGCCTGCGGGTGCACCAGCGCGATCAGACCGGACACGTGACCGAACCCGAGGCTGGTGACCAGCCCCGCCTTCAGCGGGTACTTCTCACCCAGTCGCAGCGTCTCCCGTGGCCACACGAAGTGCGCCGAGGTCGCCAGCTCGTCGTCGACACAGTCCAGGCTGCGGTTCGGCGGGATGACACCGTCGCGCAGCACCTGGCACAGACCCATCATCTGGAAGACCGCCGCGCCGCCCTTGGCGTGCCCGGTCAGGCTCTTCTGGCTGATGACGAACAGGGGCGCGCCGTCCGAACGACCCAGCGAGGCCGCGAGCCGCTCATGCAGTTCGGTCTCGTTGGGATCGTTGGCCAGCGTCGAGGTGTCGTGCTTGGAGATCACCGCGATGTCGTCCGCGCCCACCCCCAGCTTGGCCAGCGACCGCGCCAGCACCGAGTCCCTGCCGCCACGGCCTGCACCGAGTGCGCCCAGCCCGGGGGCCGGGATCGAGGTGTGCACACCGTCGGCGAACGACTGCGCGTACCCGACGACCGCCAGCACCGGCAGCCCCATCTTCAGCGCCAGGTCGCCACGGGCCAGCAGCACGGTGCCACCACCCTCGGCCTCCAGGAAGCCCAGCCTGCGCCGGTCGTTGGCGCGGGAGAACTTCGAATCGCTGATTCCCTTCGCCCGCATCATCTCGGTGTCGGCGGTGGCCGCCATGTCCCCGAAGCCGATGATGGCTTCCAGCGTCATGTCGTCGAAGCCGCCCGCGACCACCAGTTCGGCCTTGCCGAGGCGGATTTTGTCCACCCCCTCCTCGACCGAGACCGCGGCGGTGGCGCATGCGCCGACCGGGTGAACCATCGCGCCGTAGCCGCCCACGTAGGACTGCATCACATGGGCCGCAACGACGTTGGGCAGCACCTCCTGCAGGATGTCGTTCGGCTTGCTACGTCCGAGCAGGTTGCCGTGGAACATCGTCTGCATCGACGTCATGCCACCCATGCCGGTGCCCTGCGTGGAGGCCACCAGGCTCGGGTGCACCCAGCGCATCAGCTCCGACGGGGTGAAGCCCGATGACAGGAACGCGTCCACCGTGGCCACGATGTTCCACAGCGCGACCCGGTCGACCGACGTCGCCATGTCCGGGCTGATGCCCCACACGGTCGGGTCGAAGCCTGTCGGGATCTGCGCACCCACGGTCCGCGACAGCTTGGTCTTGCGCGGCACGCGGATCTCGGTGCCCGCCTTGCGGATCACCTCCCAGTCGCCGGAATCCGGGATCGGGCGGGCAAGGGTGTGCTCGGGATCGAACTGGACGAACGCCCGCGCGTCGGCCTCACTGGAGACCACGAACCGGAAGTCCTTGTCCAGGAACACACTCACCAGCAGCGGCGAGCCGTGATCGGGATCGATCGCACCGTCATCGACGAACTCCCGGATGCCGCATCGCTCCACCACGGCGTCGTGGTAGCGCTCGACGAGCTCGGATTCGTCGACCAGATCGCCGGATTCGGTGTCATACCAACCTGGTTGGGGATCGTCCTCCCACTTGACCAGACCGGTGGTCCACGCCAGCTCCAGCACACCGGCCGCCGACAGCTCGTTGTCGACCTCCATCTCGAAGCGGGTGCGCGACGACCCGTACGGGCCCAGCTCGGCACCGCCGACGATGACGACGAGGTCGGCCGGGTCGACGTCGAGGTCGGCCCATTCCGGCGCGTGCGCCGGGGTCACCGGACGCGGCGGGGACGGCAGCGCGGCGATCAGGTGATCGGCGGCCTCGTCGTCCTCGTCCTCATCGGCCGACGTGGATGTCGCCTCCTCGCGGGCCTTGGTGGCCAGTGCGGACAGGTCCAGCTCCACCTCGGCCAGGCCACCCGTCAGGTCCGCCAGCACCGGTTCGCGCGCCGCGGCGACCTTGGTCTCCACATCGCAGAGATCCAGCAGCATGCTTGCCATCTGCTCGGTGGAGTAAGTGGTCACCCCGGCCTCTTCGACGGCGTCGACGATGACGTCGTTGTGGCCCATCAGGCCGGTGCCGCGCGTCCAGCCGATCAGCGCGTGGGCCAGGCTGACGCGCTGCGCCCACGACGTCTCGGCCTTCCAGCGGGACACGACCGCGTCGAGTGCCGCCTTCGACTCGCCGTAGGCACCGTCGCCGCCGAACATGCCACGGTTCGGCGAACCGGGCAGCACCACGTGCAGCCGGGCGGCGATGTCGCGGTCGGCGCTGATGTGCGACAGGCCGCCGATGAGCCGCTGCACGGCCCACAGCAGAACCTTCATCTCCATCTCGGAGCGCGAACCCGCGTCGGACAGGTCGCCGCCCACCCGCGGCGCCGCGAACGGGAACAGCAGCGTCGGAGTCAGGGCGTCCTTGATGTGAACGGACTTGGGCCCGAGGCTTTCGCTCTGCTCGGTGCCGATCCACTCCACCAAGGCGTCGATGTCGTTGTAGGAGGCCATGTTCGCCGGCAGCACCCACAGCTTCGCACCGAAGCGCGCGCTGTCGCGGTAGAGCTGACGGTAGAACGCCAACCTGTTGTCATCGAGCTTGGACGTGGTGGCGACCACCGTGGCACCGCCGTCGAGCAGCTGCGCCACCACCGAAGCGGCGATCGAACCCTTCGACGCTCCCGTCACCACCGCGACCTCGTCGTGGTAGCGGCCCTTGCCCGGGTTCTCCGCACCCGCCGCGGCACGTGCGTACAGCGAGGCGTGCACGGTGCGGCCCGCGGCCAGCGCCTTGCCCTGCCAGTAGGTGGCCTGGGTGCCCACCACGTGGCCGGCGCCCTCGAACCGTTCCGACAGTCGGGCCCAGTCCGCGTCGATGTCCCCTTCGTCCATCAACCAGATCCGCGCCAGATCCTCACGGGCGCTGGCCCACCGGTCGTCGAGCACGACGGCCTTGCGTCCGTCGAACACCGGAGCCACCAGCCGCGGCCAGTCCGAACCGAGTTCGGCGGTCACGAGGTCGATCAGCTCCGCGTCGGCCGACGCGTCGGGCGTCACGAACTGGTTGCCCAGGCCGAGCTGGTCGAGGATCGTGCGGGCCGCCGAAGCCAGCACACCGTCGGGTCCGGTGACCTGCTCGGCGAATTCGCCGAGCGCGGCGGAATCCACCACACCGCCACCACCGCCCGCGGCGGACGGCAGCGACACCGACACACCCTTGCGCGCGCCGATCGCCGCGACCGCAGCGTCGATCGCCTTGTCGACGGCGGCGGCGTCGGCCAGCGCGCCGTCGTGCAGGCCGCCCAGCGCTCCCCCGCGGACACTGGATCCCTCGCGGGTGCCGAGGGCGACCTCGACGGTGGCGTGCTTGGCCCAGCCGTCACCGAGCTCCCACGTCTTCTTGACGCGTTCGGCGATGTAGGCGGGCCGCTTTCCGGACGGCCCGAAGACCGTACGCAGCTGATCGTTGATCGCATCCGACAGCACCGGACCGAACGGCTTGTAGGTGCGGGCCAGTTTGGTGACCTGTCCCTTCAGCCCGGCCAGATCGGCTTCTGCAGCGCCGTCGATGGCGCCGAGGTTGAGCTCCGAGCCGAGGTCGACCAGCATCTGGTTGCGCCGCGAGGACGCACCGTCGGTGATCGACTCGATGGAGTCCAGCGCCTCGATCTGGTCGATGCGGATCTTGGCCGAAAGCGCGATGAGCGCCATGGTGGCGTCGGCGGCGTCGAACGCCAGATCATCCGGGCGCGGCCCACCGCTGGGCGCGGCGGCCGGGGCCGGAGCGGCGGGCGCCGCCTCGGCCGGAACCGCTTCTGCCGGTGCGGTTTCCGCCGCAGGCGTGGCGTCCGCGACATCGTCCTCGGGGTCCGGTTCGGGATCGGTGTCGGTCGCGAACAGCACCGCGGCGTCCCGCTCGGCGTTGAGCACCTCGGTGGTGTTGTGCGAGTACTCGGGCAGCTTCAGCGTGTTGGCGGCCAGGCCCGCGACCGTCGGGGCGTTCTTGACGCCGATCTCGACGAACCGCTCCACCCCGAGACCGCCCGCGGCCTCCTCGATGAACAGCAGGTCCTGGGTCTCGATCCAGCGCACCGGGCTGGCGAACTGCCAGGCCAGCAGCTCGATGACGATCTTGCGGCACAACTCGCTCGGCCGCTCGTTTCGCCAGGTGTCGTAGTCGGCGAGGATCTCGTCGAGCGGCTCGGCGGGCACCAGATCGCGGATCTCCTGGATGAAGTCGCGATCCAGGGTGAACGGCCGCGGCACCAGGTTCGGGATGTAGCGCCCCACCAGCAGATTGGGATCGTTCGGGTTGGGCATGACCCGCTCCAGCGCCCGGCGGAAGTCGGCGACGCCGACCCGCAGCACGCTCGAGTGGAACGGCACGTCGATGCCCGGCACCAGGATGAACGACCGCTTGCCGCCGGACAGTTCGCGGCGCCGCTCCACTTCGGCCTCCAGCGCCTCCAGACCGGCGACGGTGCCGGCGATCGCGTACTGCGACCCGCGCAGGTTGTAGTTCACGATCTCGAGGAATTCACCTGTGCGGTCCGAGATCTCGGCGACGAAGTCCTTCACGTCGGCGTCGTCCAGGTCGATCTGCGACGGCCGGATGGCCGCCAGCCGGTAGTTGGACCGGCCCTGCGCGTCGCGCGGCACGATGTCGTGCATCTTGGAGCC
Organism: Mycolicibacterium austroafricanum; assembly: GCF_000612725.1. Lineage (GTDB taxonomy): Bacteria > Actinomycetota > Actinomycetes > Mycobacteriales > Mycobacteriaceae > Mycobacterium > Mycobacterium austroafricanum. The sequence continues at coordinate 292,283 of NZ_HG964453.1, read as the reverse complement.
GCGGTGGAACACGACCTCCAGCAGCGCGGGCAGCTCGTACACGCCGGACACACAGGCCAGCGCGGTGTACTCGCCGACCGAATGGCCGCAGGCGATCGCACCCTCGACGAACGCACCCTGTTCGCGCATCTCCGCAACCTGCGCCGCGGCGACCGTGGCCATCGCGACCTGAGTGAACTGCGTCAGGTACAGCACGCCCTCGGGGTGGTGGTAGTGCACACCGGAGGCGATCAGGCTGGTCGGATTGTCCCGCACGACGTGCAGCACCGAGAAGCCGAGCGTCTCACGGGTGAACTTGTCGGCGGTGTCCCAGACGGCGCGGGCGGCCTTGGAGCGGGCCCGCACGTCCATACCCATGCCCTTGGACTGGATGCCCTGACCGGGGAAGGCGTAGACCGTCTTCGGGGCGGCCAGCTGCGCGGTCGCCGACATCACCAGCTCACCGCCGACCTTGGCGGCCACCTCGATGATCTCCGCGCCGCGGTCGATGCCGACCCGGTCGACCCGGAACTCGATCTCGTCACCGGGCAGCACCATGCCGAGGAATCGGGACGTCCAGCCGACCAGACGCGCGGGCGGAGTGGCCCTGCCGTCGGTCGCGGTGACCGCGTGCTGCGCCGCGGCCGACAGCCACATGCCGTGCACGATGGGCGTTTTCAGACCGGCAAGCAACGCAGCGGCCCGATCGGTGTGGATCGGGTTGTGGTCACCGGAGACGACGGCGAACGCGCTCATGTCCACCGGTGCGTTGACGACGACGTCGCGCCGCCGCCGGCGCGGGGTGTCGGTCGCGTTGTCGGTGATGGCCCCACCCGCGCGCGGCGGATCGGCGAGTTCGGCCGCGCCGGTGCGGCCGCGGATCGCGAACCGCTCACTCAGGGTGGCCAGCACGGTGCCCTCGGAGTCGGCGATCGTGACGTCGACCGGCACGACGCGGCCGACCTCGGTGTCGGTGGCGGCCGAAGCCGTTGCGGTCACGGTCAATTCGGATTTGCTCGACGGCATTGAGGTCAGCAGATGCGCGGCGTGGTCCAGATGGACGAGGCTCAGCAGGCCCTCGACGACCGGGAAGCCGTCCTCGGTGAGCGCCGATCCGATCGCCGAGAACACCGCCGGCCAGCACAGGCCCACGAGAGCGTCGGGCACCAGGGTCAGGCCCGGCGCCAGCGGGGCGCCGAAGGTGGCGGTGACACCGGTGTGGTCGGCGACCTTCTCCGGGTCCCACTCGACGGTGACCGCTGCGGCATCGCCCTGCACGGGCGGAAGCGATTCCGGCCCCTCGACACCGGCGGCGATGGCCAGCACCGAACGCATCGCCTTGGCGGCGTCCTCGACCGTGACGATCGGCGCACCGCCGTCGACCGTGGCGGCCGGCAGCGTGAACCGGATGTCGATCCAGATGTCGGACAGCGGCACGCTCAGCGTCACCGAGACATGTCCGGAGTCGTCGGTCGCCTGCTCCAGGCGTGCACCGGTGTTGGGATGCGTGGCGCTCGGCTTGCCGGGCACGTCGTTGACCTGCCACTCGCCGGGCGCTCCGATACGGTGCACCGGGTTGATCGCGGTGCGTCCGGCCCACAGCACGTCGGGCGAGTCGAGCACCACGGCCAGCGGACCGCTGACGTCGGCGCGGGCCTGGCGACGCGACACCACCGGGACCGGCTGAGCACCGGCGGCCAGCACGCGGTCGACGATCTCCTGCTCGAACCGGTCGAGCAGCTCACCGACGGGCTCGTCGACACGGGTGATGCCGGCAACGGCCTGGGTTCCGGGGATGATGCAGACCTGGTCGGCGCTGTAACGGGCGTCGTGCGCCTGCCACAGCGAGTCGCTGCGCCACCAGCGCCGCACGTCCTTGTCGATGACGGGCACGAAGTTCACCGGCTTGCCGGGCTTCTTGCACAACGTCACGAAGAACGGCACGTCGGCGGGATGCAACTTCACCGACTCGGCGTCCGGGTAGCGGGCCAGCAGGGCCGCGATCGCGGCATCCGGATTGTCGAGCAGCGCTTGACCGCCCGAGCTCGCGCGGGAATCCGAGAACAGCGACTCGATCGGGCCGGAGTCCTTCTCGTTGAGGCGGGCCTCGGCACGCTTGAGCATCTCCTCGAAACGCTCGCGCCAGGTGTCGGCCAGCCACGGGCTGCCGGGGGCTGCGGTGTCGGCGGTGCTGTCACCGTCGCCGATGGCCAGCTCGATGTAGCGCTGCAGCCACTGCAGGTAGGTCATGTCGCCCACGTCGCCGAAGTACGGCTTGGCGGTGTTGGCCATCGCGGCGATCAGCTCGTCGCGCCGCTCGGCGACGGCGTCGGCGTCACCGGCCACCTCGTCGAGCAGGCGGCCACACCGAGAGGCGGTGTTGTCGATCTCGTGGATGTCGGCGCCCAGCTGGCTGCGGCCACTGGCCATGCCGTTGATGGCGTTGCCTGCCCCGACCCAGGTTTCGGTGCCCGTGGTCTCGACGAGCAGTTGCTTGACCGCGGGTGACGTGGTGGCCTCCAGCGTGGCCATCGCGGCGGTGCCGACCAGGATGCCGTCCACCGGCATGTCCGGGAATCCGTAGGCTTTTGCCCACTCGCCGGACAGGTACTCGGCGGCCCGCTCCGGGGTGCCGATGCCGCCACCGACGCAGATGGTGACGTTGCTGTACTTGCGCAGCTCGCCGTAGGTGGTCAGCAGCAGATCGTCGAGGTCCTCCCACGAGTGGTGTCCGCCGGCGCGGCCGCCCTCGATGTGGACGATGACGTCGCGACCCGGCACCTCGGCGGCGATCTTGATGACCGACTTGATCTGGTCGACCGTGCCGGGCTTGAACACCACGTTGCTGATGCCGACGGTGTGGAGTTCCTCGATCAGCTCGACAGCCTCTTCGAGGTCCGGGATGCCCGCGGTGACGACCACCCCGTCGATGGGTGCACCGGACTGGCGCGCCTTCTGCACCAGGCGCTTGCCGCCCACCTGCAGCTTCCACAGATACGGGTCGAGGAACAGCGAGTTGAACTGGATGGCGCGGCCCGGTTCGAGCAGCTGGGTGAGCTCTTTGATGCGCGCGTCGAAGATCTCCTCGGTGACCTGTCCGCCACCGGCGAGCTCGGCCCAGTGGCCGGCGTTGGCCGCCGCAGCGACGATCTTGGCGTCGACGGTCGTCGGCGTCATGCCGGCGAGCAGGATCGGCGAGCGCCCCGTGAGACGGGTGAATTTGGTCGAGGCCTTGACCGAACCGTCGGGCAGCGCGATCGGCTGGGGCGCGTAGCTCGACCAGGCGGGCGCGACCGCGGGTGCGGCGCCGACGGTGAACAGGCTGCGCTGACCGGCGCGGGTGGCGGCCGCGACGATGCCGATGCCCAGGCCGCGGATGACCGGCGCGGTCAACCGCGTCACGGTGTCGCTGGGGCCCAGGTCCACGATCCACTTGGCGCCGGCCTCGGCCAACCCTTCGACCTCACTGACCCAGTCGACGGGATCGATGAAGATGGCCTCGGTGAGCTTGCGGGTGAGCTCGCGGTCCAGCCCGGTGCGCGACGCCCATTCGTTGACCAACTCGACGCCGCCGGCCAGCCGCGGAGTGTGGAATCCGACCTCGACGTTGAGCTGGTTGAAGACCGGGCGGAAGATCGCGCCGCCGCGGACCTTGTTCTTGCGCTCGGCCTCTTCCTTCTCGGTGATCTTCTCGCAGTACAGCTCGAACCGGGCGAGCTGCTCCGGGGTCCCGGTGATGACGACCGAACGCCTGCCGTTGCGAATGGACAGCGCGGGCGGCAGCACCGTGCGCACATCCTGGGCGAAATCGTGGAGAAGCTCGGCGATCCGGGCGGGATCCACGTTGAGCACCGACACCATCGGCGACTTGTCTCCGCGACCGACCATGCCGCAGCGGCGCGACACCAGCGAACCGGCGGCACCGATCAGCTGACCGATGGCGAGCAGCTCGACGTCGCGGGTACCGCCGGCCTTCAGCGATTCCACCGCTGTGACGCCCTGAGAATGACCTGCGATGGCAACCGGCGGGTGCCCGTCGAGGTCGAGACCCTGACGCTTGAGCGCGCGCTGGGCGGCCATCTGGGTCAGCAGGATGCCAGGGCCGGAGATGGCCGCGGTGGTGAGGTCCTTGGCGGCGGGCAGCGGCTCGTCTGCGGCCAGCGCGCGGATCCATTTCATCGGTTCGAACCCGATGGGCCGCACGACGACCAGTTCGCGCGCCAACGGCTCGAGCATCAGTTCGGCCTCAGCGACCAGCTGACTGATCTCCGACTCGATACCGGCCGAGTTGACCAACTCCTCGAGATTCTCCAGCCACGGGCCTCCCTGACCGCCGAACGCCACCGCGTACGGCTCGCCCGAGTGCAGCCGATCGACGAGTGCGTGCGTTCCGGTCAGTGGTTCGAAGCCCTGGGCCACCTGGCCGTCGGAGTCGGTTGTCGCACGGTGCTGGTCGTTGATCGTCACGTCGTGTGTTCTCCTCAGTGCTTCAATCGCGCTGCGATCGCGTGTTCACGGTCGTCTCGGGCTGGTGGGCTCGTCGTGGAGCTGGCCTGCACACGTTGTGCGGCCATTGCGATTCGGCGTCGAATCCGGCTGGTGTCGGCGGCGGGCTCAGTCAGGACGGGCTCAGTCGCCATCCATGAGGTGCCGCCGGCGGACACTCCAGCCGTAGTAAGAGTGTCATAAGAGACTGGCCCAGTTTCCCGCGCTAAATGGTTACTGGCGAGTTCTACGCATCGGTAACAGTGCCGTGCATAACACGGGCTCCGAACGACGTTCAACCCATCCGGTACAAACGTCCTGCATGCGGGTGGTTACGGTCGAGTAGGATAGAAGCGCAGTTCAAAGCAGTATTGTTACAGAATCGTTATCTGGGAAATCGCGTTCGCAACCCGGACACCCCCCATGCGGGCAGAGACGACAAGATCGTCAATTGTGTCCGGTCTTCGCTTCGCTTGCCGGATACAAGTTTGCTGCAAAACCTTACCGATGAGTAAGTCTGAGTCCCGCTCAGTCCCACTGGCCGAAGCCGGGCTTCAGAATGTGGTCGACATCGACTCCAAGCCCGGCCACTTGCGCCTGTCGATCTCCACTGGTGCAGGTGGGCGTCGCCGATGCCCGAGCACACGCTCCCACCCACGCAGGTAGGCGCCACCTGACGCTTGTACTGCTCGAACGTCGGGTGCCCGCCGCATCGTCGAGCAGGATGCCGAGCGGCGCCGCAGAAGCCTTCGCAGCGAGGGCGCTCGGCCCTGCGCCGCTCGACAGCGCACCCAACCCGAGGACGGCCGGGGTAGCTGCAGCGGCGCATCTGAGAACGGAGCGCCGTGGCATCAGGGGGCGCGTGACACGAGCCACAGGGTGCGACAACAACATCAATTTTCACGGCAGCATCGATTTTCACGATCCTGCCAGTGGTCACGACTGCATCAGGAATCACGCGCCGCGCTTCGGCTCCCATGCCCCGCTCAGCAGGATCCCAGCGGTGTAGCCGGACGCCGAGGCCACCATGCGGCGACGCGTCGCCTGGTCGAAGCGCGCCACCATCACCTTCTCCCCCAGCGCGCGGTAGTCCTGGACCACCTGCCGGATCTCGTCCACCTCATCCGGCCGTGGGAGGTAGTCGGCCCCGACACGGGCGTGGTAGAGCTCCCCGAGACTGGTGACGAACGCCTCCGCGAGATCGTCGACGGAATCCTCGGCGGCCTCCACGAACCGCAGCAACGCGCGTACGTACAACAACTGGTCGGGAGAGCGCGCCAGGATGTCCGCGGCAGCACAGTCGATCATCAGGACCTCGCCGTCGACCACCTCGGCCATCCCGAACGCAACGAGCTTGCGCGCCTCTTCGCTCTTGGCGTCGATCTTGACGGCGGTGTTCCTGTTCCGCGGCTCGGGGGTCTGGCCCAGCACCGCACGCTGCAGGCCGAGGATGTCGGCGAGGTCGGTGCCCTGCCGCATGCTGGCGAAGAACTCGGCGATGTGCGCCGAGTTGTAGCCCTTGCGCAGCAGCTGGCTGATGGTGTTCAGCTGGGACAGGTGGTAGTCGTCATACAGCGCCGACCGGCCGACCCGTCGCGGCGGGTCCAGCAGTCCGCGTTCCCGGTAGGCCCGGATGTCCCTGGCGCTGATGCCGGACTCGCGGGCCAGATCCTCCAGCCGGTACTCAGCCACGCCAGGCCCCCACACGTAACAGGTGGCGGGCCAATCCATGGCCGACATGGTGCATCTCACCACTTTACCCGTGTATCGGCACCACGAGCGAAGGAAATGAGTGTACCGACGTACCGCACTATGTGCCACCTAACCGTCAGCTACCAGCACTTTTACGATTGCCCGGTCGAGATTTGCGCATCGGTGTGCAGATGTAGCCAACTTCGAACCGGCGACCGGCACCGCTTGTGCCGCGATATCGATTGGCCTCGACGGTCGCCGGTGCGGGAGAATGGACCCGCCCAATCGAGTAGGACATTAAGACAAACCGGGCAGGTTGAGAGGTATCGGCGTGCGTCCCTGGATCGTCTGGGCGACCGGGCTGCTCGCGTACATCGTCGCCGTTCTCGACCGGACCACGCTCGGGGTGTCTGGGCTGGCCGCCGCCGACCGCTTCGGCGCGGGCCCCAGCCTGCTGTCGACGTTCGTGGTGCTGCAGGTCGTGGTCTACGCCGGAGCCCAGGTGCCGGCCGGCCTGCTGCTCGACCGGTACGGCTCCCGTGCGCTGATCGCGTCGGGCGCGGCACTGATGGCGTCCGGACAGCTGGGCCTGGCTTTCACCGAGTCGCTACCGGCGGCGATCGCGGCGCGGGCTGTGGTTGGCCTGGGCGACGCCGTGACGTTCATCTCCGTGCTGCGCCTCGTCCCCCACTGGTTCGCTCCGCGCCAGATCCCGGTGGTGACCCAGCTGACGGGCATCTGTGGTCAGCTCGGACAGGTCCTGTCCGCGATACCGTTCCTGGCGCTGCTCTCGGCATCGGGCTGGTCGGTCGCCTACGCGTCGGCCGCCGCGCTCGGCGTCCTGTCGATCGTGCTCACCTTGGCCATCGTCCGGAACACGCCGGACGGTTCAGCGGCGACGTCGGAGACCATGTCCGTCCGCGAGACCCTGACCAGTGTCAAGACCGTGTGGCTGCGTCCGGGCACCCGGCTGGGGTTCTTCACCCACATGGGCACCCAGTTCTCGATCACCGTGTTCGCGCTGATGTGGGGGCTGCCCTATCTGACGGAGGCGCAGGGTCTCTCGGCCGGGGTGGCCGGCGCGTTGCTGAGCCTGTCGGTCGTCTCCGCGATCGGGTGCGGCGTGCTGATCGGAATCCTGACGGGGCGTTACCCGCACCGCCGTTCACGCATGGTGCTGGCCATCATCACCAGCAACGCGGTGGTCTGGACCGTGGTGCTGGCCCTGCCCGGTCCGGCCCCGCTGTGGCTGCTCATCGTGCTGATCGTCATCATCTCGGTGGGCGGTCCGGGTTCGATGGTCGGGTTCGACTTCGCCAGGACGTTCAATCCCCGGGCCACGCTGGGCACCGCGCAGGGCATGGTCAACATGGGCGGGTTCATCGCGTCGCTGCTGCTGATGCAGGCGATGGGGATGGTCATGCAGGCCATGGGAGGCATCTCGTTCGAGTCGTTCCGGTCGGCCTGGATGGTTCAGTACGTGGTGTGGGCGCTTGCCGTGGTAGGCATCCTGATCACCCGACGCAAGGCCCGCCGGCTGCTGCGGGACGGGAACGACAGGATCCTGCTCGAGGGCGTCAATCCCTAGTCCAGACCCTGGGTCCTGGCCGTCGCCACGACATGCCGGTGCCCGACCAACTCGTGGCCGACGACGGACACCACGGGGGCCAATGTCACCACCAGCAGGCAGTTCGCCATCGAGATCCCGCCGGCGGCCAGCACCACCGCCAGGCCGAGCACGGCAGCGCTCAGCACGACCGTGACGACGTGGAACAGCGCCACGGTCCGCGCCATCACTGCGTACAGGACGTAGACCGTCACGATGTAGACACCCACGGGGATGACCACCGTCAGCACGGTGGCGACCGAGGACAGCGCGGAATGGTGCTCGATGTAGTAGGCCGCCGCGTGCAATCCGGCGCCGGTGCCCACGATCGAGGCGAACACCACGATGTGCACGTAGCCGAACCAGAAGGAGCGTTCTCGCCGTAGGTGCAGGATGTCAGCCTGCGGTAGCACGTAGTAGATCCACCACATTCCGAACGTCAACCCGGTTCCCGCGACGGCGACGAACACCGCCTCGACCGACCAGCCCTGCGCGCCGACAACCGCCGTCAGGGACGCAACCGTGCCGACGACCCCTTCCCCGAGGGCGATGATCGTGAACAGGCCATACCGTTCGACGATGTGATGGGCATGCCAGGGTGTTCCCCCCTGACGCCATTCGGCCACCACCGGCCCGGTCACCTCGACGAGAACCAGAGACACCACGATCGCCGCGGTCACCGGCACCGAGGTGGGGACGAAAATCGCCACCACCCAGCCGATCTGGGCGATCGTGATCCACAGCGCGTAGGTCAGGCAGGCCCTTCGGCGCAGCGGGTCCTGCCGGGCGGCGCGCAGCCACTGGGCGACCATCGCGACCCGCATCACCACGTACCCGGCGACGACAACCGCGTTGTCGACGTGCCCGCCGTGTTCGATCGACGAGTACATCTGGGGCAGTCCGAGCGCCAGGACGATGACACCGACCATCTGCAGCATCGTCGTCAGCCGGTAGGGCCAGTCGTCGGTGTCGTAGGCCGACGCGAACCAGCTGAAGTTGATCCACGCCCAGCACACCGCGAACATCGCGAAGAAGAAACCGGCCAGGCCCGCCGCGACGTGCCCGGCCGCGAGCAGATGGGCGAACTCCGAGGCCGCGATGCCGAAAGCGATCACGAACGTCAGGTCGAACAGCAGCTCCAGCGGGGTGGCGACCCGCCCCTGCTCGTGCGGGTCCCGCCCTGACATCGGCCGGATCCGGTGCAGCCGGCCGGTCGATACGTGCATTTGCTCGCTCACGGGGCCTCCTTCTCGAACGTCGGGCAGAGCGTAGCGGCGGCATGGTCCTCGACCGCGCCTGCCGGCGCGTCGCGATAAGGTTCGCCCATGGATGCGGTCGGTGTGGTGTTGGCCGCAGGACTGGGCACCCGGGTCGGCGCGGACGGGAACAAGGCCTACCTGCCTCTGGCCGGACGCAGCATGCTGGCCTGGTCGCTGGACACGTTGACCCGGCTGCCCGACATCGCGCGCACGATCCTGGTGTACCGGCGAGGCGAGGCGACGCTCGCGCGCGACACCGTGCAGAGCGAACTCGACAGTGACGCGGTGGAATTCGTCGAAGGCGGCGACACCAGGCATGGGTCGGAGACCAATGTGCTGCGATATCTGGCCGACGACATCGAGTCCGGCGCCGTCGACGTGGTGGCCATCCACGACGCCGCCCGACCACTGGCCGGACCCGACATGTTCGTCGAGGCGATCACCTTGGCCCGCCGGTTCGGAGGAGCCCTGCCGGCTCTGCCGATCCGCGACCTGGCGCGGCAGGGCGCCGAGGGACTGGAATGCATCGCCGACCCGTCGACACTGGTCCGGGTTCAGACGCCGCAGGCGTTCCGCGCGCGGGACCTGCTGCACGCCTACCTGCGCGCCGAGCGGGACGGGTTCGAAGGCACCGACACCTCGTCGTGCATCGAGCGGTACACCGACCTCGAGGTGCGGACGTTTCCCGGCCGCGCCGCCAACCTCAAGGTCACCTACGCCCGGGATGCCGCTGTCGCGCAACACCTTCTGGCCCAAGCGGGTGGACCTACCGCCCTGCGATGACCGCGGCCAGAAACGCGGAATCCGCGGGCAGATCGAAGCTCATGGTGTCGGTGTCACCCTCCACGAGGGTCAGTGGTGTTCCGACCGACAGTGCGGCACCGAGTTCGTCGAAGTCTGCGGCACCGTCGGCAAGGAGTCGCTCCAACACTGCGGCGTCGAACCCGCGTGGGAACTGCACGGTGCGCAGCGGCGAGCGGTCCAGCGTCGCCGTCACCGCGCCGCGTGCGTCCACCGCTTTGACACTGTCGGTGACGGGCCGGATCGGCAGCACCGCGTCCGCGCCGCCGTGCACCGCCGACAGCACGGCATCGAGCGTCGCGTCCGCGATGAGCGGCCAGGTCAGGTCGTGCAGCAGCACAGGACCGTCACCGTCGCCCAGTGCGGCCAACCCGGCGGCGATGCAGTCCGCCCGCGCACCCGGTGACCGGGCGCCCACTGTGCGGACCGCCGGGAGTGCTTGTGCCGCCAGGGTTTCGCGGACTTCATCGGTCAGCGACTGCGCCGCGGCCACCACGACGTCACCGACGGCGGCCAGCGCCCGCACGATCCGCACGAGCGGCGACTCGCCGGCCACCGGGGCGAACACCGCTTCGCGGCGCTGGACGTAGCTTTCGGGCACGGGCAGGATCGCCGTCACAGTCACGGCGTTCGAGGCTATACCGGTCAGACGGGATCGAACGACTCGATGAGCCAGTTGCCGTCGATCTTCTTCAGGCCCACCTTGACGCTGCTCGCGGCGAAGGCCCCGTCCGGGTTCTCCTTGCTGGTGGTGGTCTGGTTGATGAACACCAGCACCTCGGCGCTTTCCGGCTGAATGTCCGCGACTGCGGCGCGGACCACCGAGGCCGCGGTCTTGACCGACTTCTCCTTGGCCGCGGGCGTGACGATCTGTTCGGTGAATTGGGTGTAGTACGACAGGAATTCGCCCGTCAGCTTCGCCTTGGCGTTGGCGAAGTCCTGGTCGAGGGATTCCGGCGAGTATGAGAGCAACGCGACGGTCCCGGTCCTGGCGGCGTCGAGAGCAACCTGCGCGGCGGCGGGATCGGTCTGCTGATCGGGGCGGTAGTCGTTGAGGTACAGCCAGCCGGCCATGCCCGCGGACGCCAGCAGCGCGACGGCCAGCAGGATCGCGGTGACCAGGCCGCGCACCGGACGCCGCGTGGGCGGCTTCGTGGTGGCCGCGCCGCTGTCGGCTTCGGCCTTGTCGTCGTCACCGGGTTCGCGCCCGGCGGCGGCCTCGTCGACGTCGTCGGCCTCATCGGTCGAATCGACGTCGGCGATCACGTCGCCTTCGACGAGTGCGGCGTCTGTCTCGGCCGCGTCTTCGGTGCGATTCTCGTCGGTCACGGCACGAACTCGACTTTCGCCATCTTGATCTGCCCGTCTTCACGCTTCAGGCTCACGCTGAGCCGCCAGGTCCGCGGCTCCTGATTGGCCCCGGCGGTGTTGGTCACCCGCGACGAGGCCGCGACCAGCACCTCTGCCGAATCGTCGGACATCGATTCCACGGCGGTGGAGTTGACGCTCACCTCCGTGACGACCTTGGAGTCCTGGGCGACCTTGACGAAATCGGCCGCCTGGGACTCGAAGTCGGTCTTGAACTGGCCGGTGGAGTTGTCGATGATGCGCTGGACGTCCTCCTCCGCCTTGTTGAAGTCCAACGACATCAGCGTGACGACGCTCTGCCGGGCGGCGGCGGCGTACTCGGCGTTCTGCTGGCGCAGCTTCTCGGCCCCGCGGTGGGTCCAGACCATGTAGCCGCTCGCGCCGAGCAGTGCCACCGTGGCCAGGGCGACGACGGTCGCCACCGCCGCCTTCCACCCCGGGCGCGGAATTCGCCGCCGTCGCGACGGGGCGGCGCCACCGTCCGCAGGCGCGCTGTCGGCGGTCTCGTCGGTCTCGGCGGTCTCGATGTCGACGACCTCGGGCTCGGCGTCGGCCGATCCGGTGACGGCGTCATCGTCGCCGTCCACGTCCGCATCTCCGACGGTCGCCGAATCCTCGCCGACCTCCGGTTTGGCGGCGACGTCGGCGGCGAGAGCCTGCCGGCGCAGCCGGGCGGCGCGGGCCCGGGCCTTGGCCGCGGCCGCCATCGCCTCGGCCTCAGCGGCCTCTGCTTCCGCTTCCTCGGCGAGCGCGCGGGCCTGGTCAGCCTCCGTCACGCTCTCAGGTTCCACGGTCGACTCTTCGACGCGATCGGCGTCGATCACCGCATCGCGGCGCCTGAAAGACGGCACACCGACCTCCTTGTCTGCAGCGTCGTGTGAACGATAGTCACTATGAGAATGTCATTCTTCTTTTTTGAGTATCGCTGCGACGATACCCCTGTCCCGCAGGTCGGGACAAAAGTCCTGTCTGCGGAAATGCCGTTTACGCGCTGTGCGTACGCTCAGCTCTGACGGTTCTGCAGCCGGTCTTTCATCACCTTGCCGGTGGCGTTCAACGGCAACTCGTCGAGGAACTCTACATACCGCGGCACCTTGAAGCCTGCCATTCGGTCCCGACACCACGCGATCAGGCCCTCGGCGGTCAGTGCGGCACCGGAACCGTCGGCCGGCGTCTTGGCCACCACGAACGCCTTGCCGACCTGCCCCAGACGCTCGTCCGGCACCCCGATCACCGCGGCCTGCGCGACGGCCCGGTGCTCCAGCAGGAAGCCCTCGATCTCGGCCGGGTAGGCGTTGAACCCGCCCACGATGAACATGTCCTTCTTGCGGCCCACGATCCGGAGCCGGCCCGCATCGTCGACCGTGCCGAGGTCTCCGGTGTGCAGCCAGCCGTCGGGGTCGATCGTCTCGGCGGTGGCCACCGGGTCGTCGAGGTAACCCTGCATCACCGTGTAGCCGCGAACCAGCACCTCACCGTCGTCCGCGATGCGCATCTCCACGCCGTCGCAGGCCACGCCCGCGGTGGTGGCGATGTCGGTGAACGAGTCACCCGGGCGTGACAAGGTCACCGTGCCCGCCTCGGTGAGCCCGTAGCCGGTCGCCAACGTCTGGAACGGCAGCTCTTCGTGAACGCGCCGCACCAACTCGACCGGGATGTCGGCGGCGCCCGTCACGCCGGCGCGCAGGGTGGCCAGCTTCGACTTGTCCGTGACGTTCAGCAGCGAGTGATACAACGTCGGCGGACCCGGCAACATCGTGATCCGTTCCGCTGCAATGAGTTCCACCACGCGATCGACGTCGAACACCGACACCGGCAGCATCGTGGCACCACGGATGAAGGAGGCGATGAGCCCGGCCTTGTACCCGAATGTGTGGAAGTAGGGGTTGACCATGAGGTAGCGGTCACCCTGGCGGAGGTCGGCCAGGTCGCACCACTCCTGGTACAACCGCAGGTTCTGGCTGTGGTTCATCATCACCCCCTTGGGGCGCCCGGTGGTGCCGGAGGTGAAGATGATGTCCGAGACGTCGGTGCCCTGCACAGGGCGGCTGAAAGGCGTTCCAGAGGAAAGGAAATCAGATTTCAGATCGATGACGGGAACACCACCGGGTGCGGTGTAGTCCACGCCGAGGAAGCCCTGCTGCACCAGCACGGCCTTCGCGCCACTGCGGGCGATGATGTCGGCCGCCTCGTCGGCCTTGAAACGGGTGTTGACCGGCACGAGCACACCGCCGGCCGTCAGCAGCCCGAACGCTGCGATGATCCACTCGGCGCTGTTCGGCGCCCAGATGGCGGCGCGGTCGCCCTTTTCGATCCCGAGCTCAGCGAAAGCCCCTGCAGCGCAGCTGATCCGCTCGACGAGTTCGGTGAATGACAAGCGCAGCGGACCGTCGACGACAGCTTCCGCGTCGCCGAACCGGTCCGCCGCGCTGGCGACCATCTCGGGGATGGTCTGCCATCGGCTCTGGAACGTCACGTGGTGACGAGGCGTCCCAGGTTGCCACCCATGATCTTGGCCTGATCTTCGACGGAGAGGTGTTCGAGTGCGGTGACGTAGTGCGTCGGTTCCGCCAGACCCTCCGGGTGCGGCCAGTCAGAGCCGTAGAGCACCTGGTCCACGCCGATCAGGTTGATCAGGTCGTCGATGCCCTCCTCGTAGAAGGGGCTGACGTAGATGCGGTTCTTGATCTCCTCGATCGGATTGCCCAGGAAGGCCTCCGGGGCTTTCTTGTACACCTCGGCCATCGAGTCCAGCAGCGGGAACATCCACTTCGACCCGGCCTCGACGATGCCGACCTTGAGCTTCGGGAAGCGGAACAGCGCACCGTGAATCACCCACGAGGCCACCGCATCCTGGATCGGACGCCACTCGTTGAGGATCGACATCGCATTGGTCTGGAACGGAAGCATCTCCTGCGCCGCACCGTCCCACTCCGAGGTGTAGCGCGAGTAACCGCTGTCGCTGGAGTGCATGCCGACGAAGATGTCGTGGTGCACGACGCGCTCCCAGAAGGGGTCGAACTCCGGCAGCGCGAACGAGCGGGGTCCGCGGAAGCCCGGCACCGGGGCGGGGCGGATCAGGATGGCGCGGGCGCCGCGCTTGACCGCCCACTCCAGCTCCTCGATCGCCTTCTCCACGATGGGCAGCGTGATCACCGGGGTGGTGAAAATTCGCCCCTGGTAGTTGAAGCCCCAAACCTCGTGCAGCCACTCGTTGAGCGCATGGATGATGACGTGGATGGCGACCGGATCGTCGGACAGCCGCTCCTCGATCAGGCTCGCCAGTGTCGGGAACATCAGCGAGCGCTGAATGCCCAACTCGTCCATCACCTTGATGCGTGGCTCGGGCTCGAAGAACGCCGGGATGGCCTTCATCGGCTCGCCGAACAGCTCACGCTTGCTCTTGCCGTCGGGGTTGCCGAACTTGAAGTACTCCTCCCACGCACCCGGCTTGGCGACCACCGAGAACGTCGGGTTCGGGATGTAGTTACTGATCTGGCCCTTGAGCGCGATCTTGGTACGTCCGTTGACCTCGACGTACTGGACGACGTCCTTGTACTCCTTGGGCAGGTACTTGGTCATCGCCTCTGGCGGCTCGTAAAGGTGGTTGTCCGCATCGAACAGCGGGAACGGGATATCCACCCGGTGCGACAGTTGTCCCATGAAAGACTCCTTTTCCTATCGAGAGAATCGTATTCTCATTTACGTCCGGTCGCAATGGCCGACAACTCGCCGGCAGCCAGCTGCTGCCGGATGACGAATTTCTGCACCTTGCCGCTCGCAGTCCGGGGGAAGTCCTGCCCCTCGGGGACCCGGTGCAGCTCCTCCGGCCACTTCTGCGTGGCCACGCCGGCCTGCTTGAAGTGCTCGCGGACGTCGCCGAGGGCCGGCATGGACTGCCCTTCCCGGATGCGCAGTACCGCAGCGGTGTGCTCGCCGAGGCGGGCGTCGGGAGCGGCGACCACGACGGCTTCGGCGACGGCGGGCATGGCCAGTAACACCTCCTCCACCTCGAGGGCACTGATGTTCTCTCCCCCGCGGATGATCACGTCGGCCTTGCGGTCGGTGATGGTGAGGTAGCCGTCGTCGTCGAGCACGCCGACGTCGCCGGTGCGGTACCAGCCGTCGTCGTCGAAGGCGCGAGCGGTCAACTCGTCGTCGGTGTACCCGAGGCACAGGTCAGGGCCCCTGCTGAAGATCTCGCCGTCCTCACCGAGCCTGATCTCGACCCCGGGACGCACGTTGCCGTCGGTGAAGAGCCGCTTGGCCTCGGGAGCATCCGGCCGCGAGCCGGTGATCGACGGGTGCTCGGTGCTGCCGTAGGAGCGGAACACGAACAACCCCAGATCGGTCAGCCGCTGCGTGACGGCCGCGGGCACCGTGGAGCCGCCGAGCCCGACGGTCTTGAAGCGACGCAGATGCTCCGGCCTGAAGTCGGGGTGGTCGAGCAGGCTGGTGACGAAGTACGGCGGTCCGCCCCCGATGGACAGCCCGTCGCTCTCGATCAGCTTCAACACCCGACCGGGATCCCAGACGTCGCACAGGTCGATCGGGGCGCCCTCCAGAACCGGGATCAGGAAGGCTCCGAGCATGCCGATGAAATGCCCGACCGGAGTGGCGGTCAGCTGGCGCCCCCGGTCCGGCGGGTAGTTCTCCAGCAGCTGACGCGTCTCGCAGCTCAGGGTCTGATGGCTGTGGATCACGCCCTTGGGGTCGCGGGTGGTTCCGGAGGTGAACGCGATCAGGGTGGGTGCGGCGGGGTCGGCCGCGACGGTACCGGCCATCGGCTCGTCGGCGAGCAGCTGCTCGAACGCGTGCTCATTGCCGGCGGCCGGGTGCGCCGCGCCGACCAGCCCGACGACTGCTACGTCGCCACACAGGTCGGGCTGGTACCGCATCCGGCCGAACTCCTCGGCGGTGACGAACACCCGCGGTTTCGCCGTGGCCATGATGTGGGCCAGTTCCCTACGACCGTAGAAGTGCACGATCGGTACGACGACCGCACCCAGGAATGCCGACGCCCAGAACGTGACGGCAGCTTCGCGCCAGTTCGGCAGCTGCATCGCCACCACGTCGCCGGGACCGACACCGCGCTCCCGCAGGCCGGCGGCCAGCCGCCGGGCGTCGCGTTCGACCTCGCCGAACGTGCCCCGGTACGGGCGTATCGACGAGTGGACGCAGAAGCCGGCCTCGGGACTGCCGGCCAGCCCCCGGGCCAGCATGTCGCCTAGGGTTTCCTGGGTCCAGTAACCCTCCCGCTGGTAGCGCTCGACGAGTTGTGCAGGAATCCTTCGCATGGCTGTGCGCCACCTTCCCGTCCGCGAGGAGATGCCAGGCGATGGTATTCTCCTCCTGCGAGAATGCCAATACCGTGAATGGAGAATGCCCGATGGTCGACCTCGAACTCGACGACGGTCTGGCGGTCATCACCATCGATCGACCCCATGCGCGCAACGCGATCTCGTTGGAGACCATGGAGCAGCTCGACAAGGCGCTCGACGGCGCCGAGGGCGCGGCCGCCCTGGCGCTGACGGGGGCCGGCGACAAGGCCTTCGTCTCCGGTGGCGACCTCAAGGAACTGAGTGCGCTGCGCACCGAGGAACAGGCCGCGGCGATGGCCTTCCGGATGAGGTCGATCTGCGATCGCATCGCCGGCTTTCCCGGCCCGGTACTGGCCGCGCTCAACGGCCACGCCCTCGGCGGCGGTGCGGAGTTCGCGGTGTCCGCCGACATCCGGGTGGCCGCCGACGACATCAAGATCGGGTTCAACCAGGTGGCGCTGGCGATCATGCCGGCCTGGGGCGGAGCCGAACGGCTGGTGAAGTTGGTCGGCTACAGCAGGGCCCTGCTCCTGGCGGGCACGGGACGGATCCTGGACGCCGCGGACGCCGAGCGTATCGGTCTCATCGATCAGGTCACTCCGCGCGCGTCGTTCGACGAGCAGTGGCGCCTCGTCGCCCGCTCGCTGGCCTCCGCGCCCGCCGGCGAGGTCAAGCGCGTCATGCGCGGCGTCCCGACCACCGAGGCCGTCGCCGCGTTCGCACGGCTGTGGGCCTCCGACGAACACTGGGCCGCAGCCGACAAGGTCATGAAGAAGGGCAAATAGCCTTCACGCACTCAGCTCCCGGACCGGGTCGCGGCCGTCCCACGCCGCGGCGGCCTCACGCAGGAACGTCGCCATCCCCTCGGTGGCGGCGCTGAGTTCCATGATCTCGATGACCGCCGCCGGGCCGTCGGGCGGTTCCACGTACGCGAACCTCGTGACCGCGCCGCCCGGCCCGCTCGCCCCGTTCCACACCACCGGCCAGCCCGCTTCGGCCACCGAACCCATGGTTCCCTCGAAATCGTCTGTCCAATAGGCCAACTGGTGAAAGCCCGGCCGACCGGAGTCGAGAAACTCGGTGAAGATGCTCGGGGTGTCGTCGTGTTGGTGGATCAACTCGACCTGCAGGTCGCCGCTGTTGGCCAGCGCCAGCGACAGGGTGACCGCGCACGGCTCGCCGCGGTAGGTCACCCGCTGCGGCATTTCGCGGATCACGTACCACGGGCCGACCCCCAGTGCGACCCAACTGTCCAGCGCACGGTCGAGATCGGTGACGACGTAGCCGATCTGACGGATGGGTCCGGGAAGGGTCACGTACGCACGTTAACAACATGCGGGGTGGCCGGCGTGGCTCTTCAGCGAACCTGTTCTCTCTGGACGAGAACGTCATTTCCGATTATGGTGAATTGCGTGTCGACCACGCAGCGCGCGCTCGCGCCCGAAATCTCCACCTGGCCCGCTGACGATCCACAACTGATCGGCAGCTCCTGCGGCACCTGCGGTGCCACCACGTTCCCTGTCCAGCAACGCTGCCCGAAATGCAGTGGCGGCGAAATGTCCGAGGTGCTGCTGCCGCGGCGCGGCACCCTGATCGCCTGGACGACGCAGGGCTTCCCGCCCGGTGCGCCGTACAAGGGGCCGACCGGTAAGGATTTCGTGCCGTTCGGAGTCGGCCTGGTGCAGCTGGATGACGTGATCCGGGTCGAGGGTCGGCTCACCGAGAATGACCCGGCGAAGCTGAAATTCGGTGAGCAGGTCGAACTGACCATGCTCCCGTTCACCACCGACGAGGACGGCACCGAGGTCGTCACCTTCGCATTCCGGCCAGTCGAGAACTGAGGCGCTGACAATGACCAACTCGTCTCCGAACGCCGCCGGCGAAGTCGCCATCATCGGCGTGGGTCTTCATCCGTTCGGCCGGTTCGACAAGACCGCGATGCAGATGGGCGCCGAGGCGATCCAGTCCGCGCTGACCGATGCCGGTGTCGAGTGGAAGGACATCCAGTTCGGCTTCGGCGGCAGCTACGAGGTGTCCAACCCCGACGCCGTCACCCGACTGGTCGGCCTGACCGGGATCACGTTCACCAACGTGTTCAACGCCTGCGCCACGGCGGCCTCGGCGATCCAGCAGACCGCCGACACCATCCGCCTCGGCAAGTACGACATCGGGATCGCCATCGGTCTGGACAAGCACCCGCGTGGCGCCTTCACCGACGATCCCGCCAAACTCGCGCTACCGCAGTGGTATGCCGAGAACGGACAGTTCGTCACGACGAAGTTCTTCGGCATGAAGGCCAACCACTACATCCACAAGCACAACATCTCCGAGGAGACGCTGGCGCGGGTGGCCAACAAGAACTTCCGCAACGGCGTGCTCAACCCGAACGCGTTCCGTCGCAAGGAGATCTCCGTCGAGGAGATCATGGCCTCGCCGGTGCTGAACTATCCGCTGCGGCAGTACATGTTCTGCGCTCCGGATGAGGGCGCCGCCGCTGTGATCATGTGCCGCGGCGACATCGCGCACAGGTTCACCGACAAGCCGGTGTTCGTGCGCGCCAGCGAGATTCGCACGCGAACCTTCGGCGCATACGAGGTGCACGCGACGTCGGCCCCGTTGGAAGAGGACCCCTCGCCCACCGTGTTCGCCGCGAAAGCCGCCTATGAGGCGGCCGGCATCGGACCCGAGGACGTCGACATCGCGCAACTGCAGGACACCGACGCAGGCGCCGAGGTTATTCACATGGCCGAGACCGGCCTGTGCGCCGACGGGGAGCAGGAGAAGCTTCTGGCCGACGGGGCGACCGAGATCCACGGCAGCATCCCCGTCAACACCGACGGCGGCCTCATCGCCAACGGCGAGCCCATCGGCGCGTCGGGACTGCGCCAGGTCCATGAGTTGGTTCGGCAGCTGCGCGGCCAGGCCGGTGACCGGCAGGTGCCGGGTCAGCCTCGCGTCGGGCTCGCTCAGGTCTACGGAGCCCCCGGCACGGCCTCGGCAACGATCCTGTCGCTGTAGCGATTTCGCGCAACACCGCGCCGATCGCGCGGTGGGCGGCGGCGCCGGCGCTTCAGGCGCGTTGATCGAGGGGCGGCAACGGGTCGCCCTCGAGGCGTCGTATCCACTCCTCGCAGAACGCGAAGGTCTCGGCATGGCCCGTGTCCATCCCGAGCGCTCTCTCCATCACCAGGGCCTGTGACACGCTCGTCGCGAACACCGTCCAGACGACAGGCGGCACGTCGGTGAAGTCCGTCCCGTAGCGCTGCAGCGCGTCGGCGATGGCCCGGTTCTGCTCCTGCCGGAAACGCTCTGCGTAATAGACGATCTCGGCCCGCAGGGCCTTGCGGTGGTTGGCCAGACCCATGAACTCCATCGTCAGCCGCGTCGCCTCGGGGGCCGTGCTGAACCGCCACAGCGCCCACAACGGTTGCGGAGACGCAAGAGCGGTGGAAAGCACCGCCAGCCCTTCCTCGGCCCTACGGTGGAAGACCGCGAGGAAGAGATCCTCCATGGTGCGGAAGTAGTAGTGCACCAGTTGCGGTTTCAGGCCCGCCCGGTCGGCGACGCGACGGGACGTCACCGCCGCGTAGCCCTCCTCGATGAGCAGTTGCTCTGCGGCGTCGAGCAGTACCACGCGATTCTTCGCGTCCGGCGCCCCGATCCGTCGTGGCGATGTCATGCCAGCTCCCACTCCTCCGTCGCGATGCCCACACAGCGTGACACCGCCGGCCCGCATCGGCGCGCATATTCCGACAGGCCCGTGCCGCGCGCCGATCTTGACCCTAACTCTCGCATCATGCTAAGCAGGTGCTCAGCAATTTCACCAAGACGGACATACACCCCAGCCCCGGGAGGCTTCGGACATGAGCGACTTCGACACGATCGACTACTTCACCGATCCCTCCCTG
This sequence comes from Mycolicibacterium austroafricanum, assembly GCF_000612725.1. GTDB lineage: Bacteria > Actinomycetota > Actinomycetes > Mycobacteriales > Mycobacteriaceae > Mycobacterium > Mycobacterium austroafricanum. The sequence continues at coordinate 271,864 of NZ_HG964453.1, read as the reverse complement.
GTCCCCGACCCCCACCCCTATTTCGACCACCTGCGCAGCAAATGCCCGGTCGTGAGGGAACCGCACTACGGGGTGCTGGCGGTCACCGGCTACGAGGAAGCCGCCACCGTCCTGAAGGACAGCGACACGTTCTCCTCGTGTATCGCCGTGGCAGGTCCGTTCCCTCCCCTGCCCTTCACCCCAGAAGGCGATGACATCACCGGCCAGATCGCGGCACACCGGTCGCAGATGCCCATGTTCGAGCACATGGTGACGATGGATCCGCCGGACCACACCAATGCCCGCTCCCTGCTGAACCGGCTGCTGACACCCAGCCGGCTCAAGGAGAACGAGGACTTCATGTGGCGTCTGGCCGACGAGGTGTTGGACGACATCATCAGCAGGGACCCTGTCGGGCGCTGCGAGTTCCTCAGCGCGTACGCCAAACCGTTCTCGCTGCTGGTGATCGCCGACATGCTCGGGGTGCCGGAGGCCGACCACGAGGAGTTCCGCACCGTCCTGGGCGCACCGCGTCCCGGCGCCAACGTCGGCTCGCTCGATCACAGCGACCTTGTCGGAGCCAATCCTCTCGAATGGCTCGACGAGAAGTTCATCGGTTATCTCGAGGACCGCCGCAAAGAGCCCCGCGACGACGTGCTCACAGCGCTGGCGACGGCCAAGTACCCGGACGGGTCGACCCCGCCGGTCATCGAGGTGGTCCGCTCGGCGACGTTCCTGTTCGCCGCCGGGCAGGAGACCACCACCAAGCTGCTCTCCGCCTCCCTGCGGGTGCTCGGCGACCATCCCGACATCCAGGAGCGGTTGCGCCGCGACCGCAGCCGCATCCCGATCTTCGTGGAGGAGGCACTGCGGATGGACGCACCGGTCAAGAGCCAGTTCCGGCTCGCGAAGAAGAACACCAGGGTCGGCGACATGGATGTCCCCGCGGGCACCACGATGATGGTGTGTCCCGGTGCGGTCAACCGCGATCCCAGCCGGTTCGAGCATCCCCATGAGTTCGACCTCGACCGCAAGAACGTCCGCGAACACATCGCGTTCGGCCGCGGCGTGCACTCGTGCCCGGGCGGACCGCTCGCCCGCGTGGAGGGCCGGGTGTCCATCGAGCGCATCCTGGACCGGATGGGCGACATCGCGATCGACGAGGAACTGCACGGACCGCCCGGGGCGCGCCGCTACAACTACGAGCCCACGTTCATCCTGCGCGGGCTGACCGATCTCAACATCACGTTCACCCCGGTTCGATAGGGAGCGCGGTGATTCCGCCCCGGCGGCGGAATCACCGTTCTAGAATCCGAAAATGGTGTTCTACAAGACGCTTCCGGTCGTCGCTGCCCTGGTCGCGGGAACGTTCGCGGCAAGCACCGTCGTCGCGGGCGGCACGGCGGCGGCCCAGCCACCTCTCCATCGCGTGCAGTACACGGTGGGCGCCAGCCAGGACATCGCAAACGCCGAGATCTACTGGCGTCAGGTCGATCCGCCGGACTGGGGCGCCTACAGCCACAATCCGTACGAGTTCACGCCGAATGTGGAAGCCAACCTCGGGCCGAACCAGGCCTGGGTGCACGAGACCTGGCTGGCCGATCCCAACCAGTGGGCCATGGTCGTGGTCGGCCTGCCCGCACAATCCACACCGCCGCTGGCCGAACCCGGCTTCGTCTGCGAACTGAAGGTGGATGACGTCGTCGTCGCGACCGACGCGGGCACCAAGGGCGCACTTTGCTCGATGCGCCCCTGGTAACACTGCGTGGCTACTGCGGCGGAGGGTTGCCGCCGCCGACGGACGCGTCGCCGCGCTCCCAGTAGGACCGGTTGTCCTTCGCGATACAGGTGAGGAAGAGCCCGTCCGGCGCCTGCGCCACCTGCCCGTCGAGCGCCGGGCACAGGTCACCCTGGTTCTTGACGCCGTGCATCTCCGGCGCCCGGAACCAGCGGGGTTCGTAGCGCCGTGGGGAACCGCAGAACACCAGCCGGCCCCAATCCGTCACGCCGAACACGTAATACGTGGTGTTGGCGCAGTAGGAACCCAGCACCACGTTAGGCTGGATTCCGGGTGTGCAGTTCGGATAGTTGCACTCCCCGCCCGGCGGGGGCGGGGGCGGCTGGGCTGAAACGGGCGGTGCAGTCATCAGCACTGCGGGGGCCGCAAGGGCAGCGAGCACTGAGACGAGGGATCGCATCCACCCATTTTCCCATGCGGCGGAACGAAATTCTCACTTTTGAAGAGCTTCCCTCTGGGCACAGTTAGGCTGAGAGGATGCGCGCAACACGTCTGGTAAGTGGCCTCGCCGCAACGGCAATCGCTGTGCTGGGAAGCCTGAGCATCGCACCGGTCGCACAGGCGGATGACTCAGACTGGGGCGTCGACATCAGCGGAACCTGGCGCGTGTTCTCCGACGGCCAGTGGGCACGGACGAACCAGGTGAAGATCGAACAGCAGTCGGTGCTCGAGACATGGACGGTCAACGTGTCCTGTGTCAGCCCGATCGAGTGCTCAGGCGAGGTGAAGAGCTCGCTCGGGTGGACCGGTACCGCCAGGCTCGACGACTTCTGGTTCGTCGAGCACGTCGTCCCGAACTGGATGCCTTGTCCCAATGGCACTTTCGCCACCGGCTACCAGAAATTCCTGCTCTGGGGAGTCGATCCCCCCACCCAACACCGGATCAGGAGAAACATGTCCATCATGGCCGGCCGCAACATCACCAAGAGCGACAGCGGCGCGTGTGGCGTGAACCTGTCGAAGGTGATCGAGCTGCCGGTGCGGATGGAGAAGATCTCCTAGCTCGACCACTTTCCTTCATCCGGGCCGGCAGCTCGACCACTGCGGTCACATCGGCAGCAGGTCCTTCCACGATTTCGGATTGGCTCCCGACGCCACGTTCGTAACCCGATTCATCGATCCGTCCGGAGCGATGTACTCCCCTGTCTGCGGATTGTATTGCGCTGTCCCCACGGTCGGAACGCCGGAATCATTGCTCCCGAACGCACTTGGTGCCACCGGGACTGCGCCGGAAGCCGGTGCCACGGGTACGGCCTGTCCCGGGAGCAGCGGCCCCTGTCCGGGCAGCAGAGGGGCCGGAGGAAGGATCGGCGGCTGAGCAGGAGGAGGCGCACCGGGAACCATCGGCGCAGGCGCGCCCACCGGGAACGGCGGGGTACCGGGCTCCGACACGGGTGGCGTACCCGCCCGCACCGCGCCCGGCGGCAGTGGCGTTCCCTCCGGCGGCAGGTAGATACGGTCCGGTCCTTCGACAGTCGAATCGATAGGGACGCCCTGGGACACCAGGTTCGGATCGAACGGATACGGACCCGTGATGTGGTTACGGATCGCGGTCGGGACAAATCCCCGTGGATCGTTGCAGAGTTCGACTGTGGGGGCACGTTTCCCGGGATGCTCGATGCACGGGTAGTTACGTGCACCACGGACGTTCATCGGAGAATCCTGCGGCAGTTTGCAATACAAGCCGTCCGGGGTGTCGATCGTCGTCTCGTCCTCAGGGGAACGCCACTGCGTCGACGGCAGGAATCCGACGGTGCACGGGTTCGGATCGCTGATCGTCAGTGCGAAATCGCCCATGGGCAGACCGGTGGGGCTGTTCTGCGGCAGGCCGAAAGACTGCTGGGCGGCGATGATTCCCGGGAACAGCACAAGGAGCTGTTCGATCGCCGGATTGTAGGTGAGCAGTGTCTGCCCCACCGTGCTGAGATTCGCCAGCAGGATCGGCAGGGTCGGCTTCACCTGATTCAGAAGTGCGCTGACCTCCTGCGCGAACGCGGGTCCCTGCTGCAGAAGCGCGCGGACCTGCGGGTCGTTCTGCACCACCTGCGCCGAGATCCCGTTCAGGCTCTGCGCCCAGGTCCGGATCGCGTCGGCGGTCTCGGCCTGCGAATCGATGAGCGGTCCACTGTCATCGATCAACGAACGCATCTGGTCGGAAACGCCGTTGACGTCGTTGGTCAGCGTGGCAGCGGAGTCCAGCATCGACCCGAAATCGGGTCCAGCACCGTTGAACGCCTTGAAGGTCTCATCGAGCAGATCGGGAATGCGGTCCTTGGGCAGGCTGCCGACCAGTGCGCTCAGCTGATCGAGCATGGGACCGACCTGCTGCGGAACCGTGGTGTTGGCCACCGGGATCCGCGCCCCGTCCTCCAGATAGGGTCCCTCGTCGGTGTTCGGACGGAGGTCGACGTACTGCTCGCCGACGGCGGACACACTGAGCACCTCGGCTTGCAGATCCGCGGGGATCTTCGGCGAAGTCTCCAGGGACAGCGTCGCTTCCGCTCCGTTCTCGGTCAGCGACACACCGGTGACCTTGCCGACCTGGACGCCGCGGTAGGTCACGTTGCTGAAGCGGTAGAGCCCACCCGATTCCGGCAGCTCCAGAGTGACGACCAGCCGGCCGACACCCAGCAGGGTGGGGACCTGCATGTAGGCGAACAGCATCACCGCCACACCGACGATCGACGCAATCGTGAAGATGATCAGCTGGTTTCGGACGAAGCGGGTGAGCATCAGCCACCTCCTCCAGGTGTCGGCACGGAAGCTGCCGGTGCAGCCACCGGCGGCGGGGTCGGCGCTCCGTACGGGCCCGCGAAGATCTGGTCACCTGCCATCGGCTGCGCCTGCGGCAACCACGGCGCTGCCGGCGGCGGAGGTATCACCGGCAGCAGCGGCTGGGCAGGGATACCGGTCAGTGACGCGGGCGCACCGTCCTGCGCTGGTGGCGGCAGAGCCTCCTCCGGCGGAGGCGTGATGCCGACCATCATCGGGTTGTATGCATAGTTGAGATAGTACGGATCTCCCGGTGCAGGAATCAGTTTGGCGTTCTCGTCGCCCCACCGCGTCCCGAGAAGGAGCGTCTTCTTCAACCGTGGGTAGGTGAGGTCGAAGATCGCGTACAGGTTGATGTAGTCGCCGCGGACGACGCGGTCGGCGAATGTCGGTCCGTACGGGAACGCAGTCGTCCAGAGTACTGCTTGATTGAGATCCGGTCCGATGTCGGCGAGCGCACCGAGCACCGGACCCAGATTCTCCAGGTTCTTGACCAGGTCGTCGCCTGCGTCGTTGACGAGCTGCGTGGCGGTGTTGCTGAACTGGCCGAGTCGATCCAGCGCGGTGGTGAAGTTCGGCCGTTCCTTGATCAGGACGTCGATGGCGGGCGGGATCTCCTTGAGCGCACGGTCGATCACCTCGCGCTGGTTGGCGAACGTCCCAGCGACGCGGCGCAACTGTTGGATGGACGCAATGATGTTCTCGCGCTGCTCGGCAAGGACCCGGACGAAATTGTCGAGCCTGGTGAGCAGTTCGCGGACCTCGGGCTCACGCCCCGAGAGGGCTGTGTTCATGTTGTGGATGATGTCACCGATCTGGCCGAGTCCTCCGCCGTTGGCGACGGTGGACAGCGACGAGAGGGTCTGCTCAGTGGTGGGATACGCGGACGATGAGTTCAGCGGGAGTGTGGATCCCGGCTGGAGGCGTCCTGTCGGGTCGTCTCCCAACGGCGGGTTCAATGCGAGGTGCATCGACCCCAACAGGCTGGTCTGCCCCACTGTCGCCACCGCGTTCGCGGGGATAACGACGTCGGGCTTGACCGAGATCTCGACGTCGGCGTGCCAGTTCTGCACGGTCATCTTGCCGACGCTGCCCACGACGACGTCATCGATCATGACCGGCGAATTCGACTCCAGCGTCGCGACATTCGGCACCTGAACGTTATAGGTGACCGCGTCCGGGCCACGTCCCACCGCGCCTGGCAGAGGCAGTGAGTTCACGCCCTGGAACGCGCACCCCGAAAGTGCCAGCGCGACACCGCAACCGAGCACCGTCAACTGCTTCGCACCGCGGATCATGCTGGCGGCATCCTTTCTGCAGGCAACAGTGGCCTGTTGGGGGCCACCGCAGGCGCCGGCGCGGGGGGCAGCAGCAGCCCGTCGACGGTCTGCGGCTGCGGTTGGGCCGGGATGTTCGACAAGATGTTGGGTGGCCCCGGTAGCGGCGCACCCGGGAACAGCGCCGGTGACGGCGTTGCCGGCGCGTCGGGGTCGGGCTGGTAGATCCCCGGCGGGCCGGGTGGCGCGCCCCATCCCGGCGGCGGCGGGATATCCCCTGAACCGGTGTACGCCGACACCGTGGGCGGTATCTCGGGGGCATCGCCCGGCCCGGCGCCGCCGGGTGCCAGCTTGGGATCGGTGTAGATCATCCGATGCGGACTCACCGCGGGCCGCAGATACGCGTTGATTGGGAAAGGCAGGTTGTGAATGGGGACCGAACGTAATGCCGGCCCGAGATACTGCGCGCAGAGCTTGGCAGTCTCGGGTGCCGTGGTGTTGGCGACGCCGCCGATGAGGCCGCACACGAACCACACCGGATTCGAGAAGTTGGACACCGAGAACGCACCGGTGACCGACCCGCCGTTCGGGTAGTAGATGTTCTCGAAGTTGGCGATCGCGTTGGGCGTGATGTGCAGGACGTTCTCCAGCGCAAGGCGGTTGTCGACCAGAACCTGCGTCACCTGGCCGAGACTGCGGATCTGTTCTGCGGTCTGGTCCCTGCTGCCGGCGACGAACCGCTGAACCTCGTTGATGGCGAATGACAGGTCGGTCAGCGCGGCGTCAAGGTCGGATCTGCTGTTGTTCACCACGCTGGTCAGCGTGGCGAGGCGGTTCTGGAACAGCACGATCTGGTCTTTGCTGTCGCGCAGCGCGGAAACGAACACCTGAAGGTTCTTGATGATGTCGACGATGTTGCCGCTACCCTCGGCGAAAATCCTCGCTACTCCCGAGAGTTGGCGCAGCGTCTCGCGAAGCTTCTCACCGTTGCCCTCCATCGCATTCGCGGCACTGTCGACGAAGCGGGAGATCGATGTCCCCGACACATCAGCCTGGGGACCCAGTTCCTCCGAGAGGCGCATCAATTGCGTCTTGACCTCGTCCCACTCGACAGGGACGGCGGTCCGGGATTCCGGGATCGTGGCGCCGTCGCCCATCGTCGGGCCGTCGCCCTCACGGTAGGACGGGGTGAGCTGCACGTACCGGGCGGCGACCAGGTTCTGCGCCACGATGACGGCTTTGGCGTCGGCGGGCACGGGTACGTCCCTGTCGACCTTGAGCGTCATCTTTGTCAGCGTGCCCTGCGGCTCGATCCTGTCGATCGTGCCGACCTTCACCCCCGAGACGCGAACTTCGTCGCCGGGGTAGATCGCTGTCGCGGTCGGGAAGTAGGCCGTGATGGTCCTGGGTCCGAACAACACCTGACGCGCGAGAACCGCCGCGCCGGCGATCAGGAGTATGGCCAGCAGCAGCGCCGTGCCGGCCACCCATCGCTTACGGGTTGCCATCATTGGGGAGATCTCCAGGCTGCGGAAGGCTGTTGACGGGGAACGGGAGTTGGGCCCGGGGCCCTGCGTTGTCCGGCGGCTGGCCGATATCGACGCCGTTGCGGAATCCGAACGCGTAGTCGAGGAACGGTTGCAGCAGCTGTGCGGGTTGGATGTTCGGGATCAGCGCGTTGTAATACGCACCGTTGGAGACGATCTCGCCCTGAGTGAGGTAGTACTTCGCCGCACCGGGGAGCATCTTGGCGAGATTGTCCCGGTTCTTCTCCAGCATCTGCGTCACGTTGTTCAGCCGCTCCAGCGCGGGAGCGAGTTCCGCCTCGTTGTCGGCGACAACGCCCGACAGCTGTTGCGACACGGCCGAGATGTTGGCGAGCAGGCTCGTGATCGCGTAGCGGCGCTCGTTGAGCACCGCGAGCAGATCGTTGGCGTTGAGGATCAGCGCGTTCACCTGGCTGCTGCGCTCGGAGAAGATCCCGGTGACGTCTCCCGCGGTCCGAAGCAGCTCGGCGAGGCTCTCGTTGCGGCTGTTGAGCGACTGGGACAGGCGCGACAGGCCGTCGAACGTCGGTCCCAGCTGCGGCGCGACCTGGTCGAGGGTCTGCGCCAGGGTGTCCAGCGACTGGTTGAGCGAATCGGTGTCCGTGTCACGACTGTTCGCGGTCAGCTCGCTGACGGCATCGGTCAGCGAGTAGGGCGACGACGTCCTGGTGATCGGGATGACCTGCTGGGGATCCAGCGTGCCGCTGCCGCCGGAGTCCAGTGCCAGCACCCGTTCGCCCAACAGGGTGCCCGTCCGGATGTGCGCGGTGGTGTCGGAGCCCAGGGCGTACTTCCCGTCGATGGTGAAACCGACCAGGGCATCCCCGTTGTCGAGCGCTATCGACGACACCGAGCCGACCTTGATGCCGGACACCGTGACGTCGTTGCCCACGGTGAGACCGCCGGCTTCGGCGAAGAGCGCCTGGTAGCGAATTGCGGTGGCCCAGGACAACAGCCTCTCCGGCTGCAGCCCGACGGCGATCACCAGAATGATCAGGACCACGCCGATGAAGCCGGCCCTGGCGAGTTGAGATCCGCGGTATTTGAGCATTATTCGTCCACGCACCTTCCCTCTTCTTGTTTGATCCAGGGGAAGACCACCGTGCGTCCCTCAAGATCGCTGGCGCGGAACGCGATACCGCAGATGTAGTAGGGGAACCATGCACCATACGAACCCACGCGTGCGAGCTTTCGGTAGATCTCCGGCAAACGCTGAAGCGTGGCGTCCAAGCGGTCGAGGTCGTTGTCGACAAGCGGCGCAAGCCTGTTCATCTCGTCGACGGTGCTGGCCAACGGCGCCCGACCCCGGCTGAGCAGGTCCGCAATCGAAGCGGTGCCGTTGTCCAGTGCGGTGATGGCGGTGCCGATGGGATCCCGGTCGGACGACAGTCCGCTGACCAGTTGCTCGAGTTTGTCGATCGCTCCGGAGAATTCGTCGCCGTCCTTGGACAGCGTGTCGAGCACCGTACGCAGATCGACGATCAACTCTTCGATGACCTGGTTGTTGTCGGCCAGCGAATTGCTGAACGAGGATGTCTTCGAGAACAACGAGTCGAGCGTTCCCCCCTGACCCTGCAGGATCTGGATCAGGGACGACGTCAGGCCGTTCACGTCTTCGGGATTCAGGCCCTGGATAACCGGCTTGAGGCCGCCGAGCAACACGTCGAGGTCGAGTGCGGGAGCGGTCCGGTCTGCGGGGATCTGTCCGCCCGCGGGCACGATCTGGGTGGAATCGGGGGTGTCGACCAACTCCAGATAGCGGTCCCCGACGAGGTTCAGATAACGGATCGCGGCGTTGGTCCCGGTCGTCAGCACGGTGCTGCGGTCGGCGTCGAACGTCACCAGGACGCTTCGGTCGGCCTGCAGTTCCACGTCTTTGACGGTGCCGACCCGGATACCGGCGATACGCACGGTATCTCCGGTCTTCAGGCGGGACGCGTCCTTGAAGACCGCGGTGTACTCATTGGCCGCACCTGTTCTGGTGTCGCTGAACACGAGGAAGAGGAACGCGGTCAGCAAAGCCATCACGAGCCCGAAGGCTGTGAACTTCACGAGCGTCGCAGCCGACCGCGTCATCCGGGCATTCCGATCTGTGCGGTGTTACGCGGCGGCCCGTCCAAAGGTCCGAACAGCCAGTTCTTCAAGCCTTCTGAATTCAGCAAAATGCCCGCGTTGCCGTATTGCGCAGGGTTGGCCCCGACGTCACCGACGATCAACGGGGGGATGAACTCGGCGGGCATCTCGGGCAGGCCCAGTTCCGCACAGTAGTCGCGGCCACCGCTGGATGCGGCCACCTTCGGCAGGTCCCGCGGGTAGCGGTAACGCTCGACCCCGAGCGTCAGGCCGGACGACACGATGATGCCGGAGAACTGCGGTGGCGATTTCGCAAACGGAATCAGACCGCCGATGCCGCACCACAGTGACTTGCGGTAGGAGTGGAGCAGATCGGTGGTCGGCACGAGCAGGTCCAACGCAGTGGTCAACGCCTGACGGTTACCACCGACGACCTCGTTGCCGAGGTCGGCGAGACCGATGGAACTGACCAGGAATTCGTCCAGGTTGTCCTGCTCATCGACGATCGAGTTACCCAGCGTGGTCGTGTTCTCGATTGTCGAGACGAGGTCAGGGCCGGCGTCGGCGTATGCGGTGAGCGCAGGTACGGCGGCTTCGATGTCGTGACTCAGGTTCGGCAGGCTGGGTTCGATCTCGGCCAGCAGTGCATTGAAGTCGGACAGCGTCTGGCCGAACTTCTCGCCTCGGCCGTTGAACGCCTGCGCGATTGCGCCGAGCGTCTCGTTCAGCTTCGTCGGTTCGACCGCATCCAGCACATTGACGAGCTGTTGGAAAACGGTGTTGATCTCGACGGTGACGTGGTCACCCGCGAGAACCTGCCCCTTCTTCAGCTCACCGGTCGGATTCGGCGGCGCTTCGAGTTGGACGAACTTGGCGCCGAACACCGTCGACGACGCGATGTCCACGTTGACGTTCGACGGAATGAGATGCAGCTGCGACGGATCCAAGTCCAGCTGCAGCTCGGCCTTGCCGTCGGGCCGGTACTGGATCGACCTGACGGAGCCGACCTGCACACCGCGCATCTTGACCTTGGCGTCGGGATTCATCACCAGACCGGCGCGGTCCGAGATCACGGTCACCGGAACCGTTTCGGTGAACTTCCCGGCGAACAGCCCGATCGAGACCGCCAAGATCACCAGCAACGCCACCACCATCCCGAGGCCCGCCAGCGGGCGCGCCAAATTCGACATGCCGAAATGACGCCCAAAGGGCGCCACCAGAGGTGTTGCACCACTGGTCGTTTCGGACCGGTGATGCGGTCCTGGGCCGAGGTTGCTGCTCACTCGCCTCCCTAGCCTGACAGGTTGAAGTTGCCGTTGGAGCCGTAGATCGACAGTGACACCAACAGGGTCACCGAGACCACCACGACAAGGGAGGTGCGTACCGCATTGCCGACCGCGGCACCCACGCCCGAGGGGCCACCGGTCGCGAAGTAACCGAAGTAGGTGTGCACCAACAGGATCGCGATCGCCATCAACACCGCCTGCAGGAACGACCACAACAGGTCGATCGGGTTGAGGAAGGTGTCGAAATAGTGGTCGTAGAGCCCACCGGACTGGCCGAACAACACCACCGTGGTGAACTGCGACGCCACGAACGACAAGATCACTGCGATCGAATACAGCGGCGCGATCGCCACCATGCCGGCCACGATGCGCGTGGAGACCAGATACTCCACCGGCCGGATCCCCATCGATTCCAGCGCGTCGATCTCCTCGTTGATCCGCATCGCGCCCAACTGCGCGGTCACCCCGGCCCCGAATGTGGCGGCCAACCCGATGCCGGCCACCACCGGTGCGGCGATGCGCACGTTGATGAACGCGGCCAGGAACCCCGTCAACGCCTCGATGCCGATATTGCCCAGCGAGCTGTACCCCTGGATCGCCAATGTGCCACCCGCGGCCAGGGTCAGGAATCCGACGATCACCACCGTGCCGCCGATCATCGCCAACGTGCCCGCCCCCATGGAGATCTCGGCGATCAACCGGACGATCTCCTTACGGAAATGCACGGCGGCGTGCGGCACACCGCCGATCGCGCGGCCGTAGAACAGCACGTGATCGCCCAACCGGCTCAGCAGAGCCACCGGCCGACCCAGATGGTCGACCAGCCGCGGGAAGCGTTGACGCAGCAGCGTTGAGGTGCCCATGCCCGCTATCCCGTCGTCATCCGGATGCCGATGGCCGTCACCACCACGTTGATGACGAACAACGCCATGAAGGCGTACACCACCGTCTCGTTGACGGCGTTACCCACCGCCTTGGCCCCGCCACCGGTGATGGTCAATCCCCGATAACAGGCGACCAACCCTGCGATCAGACCGAACAGCGCGGCCTTGACACAGGAGATGATGACCTCGGGCACTCCGGTCAACAAGGTGATGCCCGCGGCGAACGCGCCCGGGTTCACGTCCTGGACGAAGACCGAGAAGAAGTAACCGCCCAGGATCCCGATGATCACCACCAGGCTGTTGAGCAGCAACGCCACCAGACCCGCCGCCAGCATCCGGGGTGTCACGAGCCGCTGTACCGGATTGATGCCCAGCACTTCCATGGCATCGATCTCCTCGCGGATGGTGCGCGACCCCAGATCGGCACACATCGCCGTCGCGCCCGCACCGGCCACGATCAGCACCGTGACCAGCGGCCCGACCTGGGTGACCGCGCCGAACGCCGCACCGGCACCGGACAGATCCGCAGCGCCCAGCTCACGCAGCAGGATGTTCAGCGTGAACGACACCAGCACCGTGAACGGAATCGCCACCAGCAGCGTCGGCGCCATCGACACCCGCGCCACAAACCAACACTGCTCCAGGAACTCTCGCCACTGAAAAGGCCGCACGAACACGAACCGCACCGCGTCCAGCGCCATCGAGAAGAACCCACCGACAGCCTGCATCGCACCTGACAGCCCGTTGGGCAACGCGATGCCGGTCGTCCACCGCTCCGGTCCCTTACTTGCCACGGGGGCCCTCCAAGATCGTCACCGCAGAAACGGCCGTCGGACCGCCGATGTTGTGCGCCAGGCCGATCCGGGCGCCGTCGACCTGATTGACCGCTTCCCCGCGCAGTTGGGCGAAAAGCTCGACGCACTGAGCGACACCGGTGGCGCCCGGCGGATGCCCCTTGGCCTTGAGACCGCCGCTGGGATTGACCGGCAGCGCACCGCCGACGCTCGTCACCTCGGCCTCCAGAAGTTTGTAGCCACCCAGCCTTTCGGCGAAGCCGAGATCCTCGTAGCTCATCAACTCGATCCCGGTCAGAAAGTCGTGTACCTCGGCGACATCCACGTCCGCGGGCGTCCTGCCCGCCATCGCGAACGCCTGGCTGGCAGCCCTGGTGGTGGCCGGGAACGTGGTCAGGTCCGGCTTGTGCTGGTGCATCACCGAATCCAACCCGAGCCCGACGCCGGTGATCCACACGGGCCGATCGGTAAATCGGTCGACGACGTCGTCGGCGGCGATCACCAGCGCAGCGGCACCATCACTCTGCGGCGCGCAGTCGTACAACCGGAACGGGGTCACCACCGTAGGTGCGTTCAGGGCCTGCTCCATCGTGATCTCGAAGCGCAACCGCGCCTTGGGGTTGTTGACGCCGTGGCGATGGTTCTTGACCGCCACCATAGCTAAGTGTTCTTCAGTTGCCGGAGATTCGTGGAGATATCGGCGAACATGTAAGGCGAATCCTGCCGGAGCCACCAGACCGAGCGGGTAATCCCAGGCCATGTCGCGTGCCATGGCTTCCCATTCCCACAGCATCTCCGCAGAGGTGGTGTCGCGGAGCTTGTCCGCACCCATCACCAGAGCCACGTCGAACGCCCCCGACGCGATCCCGAACAACGCATTGCGGATCGCGTCATGCCCCGTTGCGCAGGAATTCTCGACGCGTGTCACAGGCAGCTCGGGCAGGCCGAGCGTGTCGGCCAGGATCCCCGAAGGGAAGCCGTCCGCGGTGCCCATCGCACCGAACCACGCCGCCTGCAGGTCCGTCTTCGACAGCCCCTTGTCGACAGTGCCCGCACACGCGGAGAAGGCCATGGGCAGCAGGTCTTTGATGCCGAGCGCGAAGTGCTCCCCGAAAGCCGTCATGCCGGCTCCCACGATCGCGACCCTTCTCACGCAGCCCCCCTGACTCCGGACTGCGCCGGGTCGGGTTCGAACGCATAGCCGTAGTCCGGCACCCCGGACCGGACCGCGACGCGACGCAGCACCAGCCGCCCGCGATCACCGATGTCGACGGTGCCCGGCGCCACCCCGGTGACCTTGACCAGCGCCCGGACCCCGACCCCGTCGAGTTCGACGATCACCAGCGAATACGGCGTGCGCAGCCCGGGGACCGGGATGTGCACGGTCGTCTCGGTGTACACCGTGCCGGTTCGTGGCAACGGAACGAGCTCGTAATCGGTGGCCAGTGCGCCGTCGGAGCCCACCCGGTAACGCGGCGGGAAGTCCAGCTCCTCCGAGTCGCCGAATTGTCCTGCTTCCCAACGAACCTTCGCCTCGAAGGCCCGCTCGTAGGCGGCCAGTGAGATCGGGATTTCCACATCGCCGGCGAAGGTGCCGTCGGGAACCGGGCGCGGGTCCGGCTCCCTGCGGTGGACCTGCGCACCACCTCCGCCGACACTCACCCCGGACAGCAGGGCCTGCTCAGCGGCCACGAGCGGACCGGTTCTGCCCTGCTCAGCCAGTGCCGCCAGGGCGAACAGACTCGCGCTCGCACCCGACGTGGGCAGGGCCGGCGGATCTGCCAGACACAGTTCGATCGCCCGCTGATGGTCGACCCCGGCCACCGCCACCGGGGTGTCCAGCCATGCGGCGGCCAGCGAGGCGATCAAGCCGCGTTCGTGCAGCAGCCGAGGATCGCCGTAGTCGTGTACGTCGCCGGTGGCCTTGCGGGTCCGCACCGGCAGGCTGCGCGCGACCCGCGCGGCGGTCCGCACCTGAAGCCCGTTCTCGGCCGTCACGATGGCGGCCGCACCGGCAGGCGCAAGGTCGGCGCCGATGATCAGGGTGCGCGGCCGGGCCGAGCTGACGGCGTCGACGGTGGCCGGTGCCCCACCGAGCCGTTCGTCGACCTCCAATTCGGGGTCCAGCCCGAGTCCGGCCAGAAGCACTGCCGCGTTGCTGCTTTCCAACAGCGGCAGGTCACGGCTGACCAGCACCACGCGCTCCACTGCCCCGCCCGCCGTCAACGCCGCCCGGCCGGCCTCGACGGCCATCGTGACGACGTCCTCGTCATCGCCGGCCACCCGGTGCAGGGACGTACCCCAGCACGGCAGGTAGGTGCCGACGGACGCGACGTAGGGCATGGGTATCTCCAGGATCGGAACGCGGGCGGTCAGGTGACGGCGCCGGCAGTCTTGAGCTCGATGATGCGGTCCCAGTCCAGGCCGAGTTCGACCAGGATGTCGTCGGTCTGCTCGGCGAAGCCGGGCGCCGGACCCGACGTCGGAGCGGCGACATCGAACTGTACCGGGTTGGCCACGAGCTCGAGTTCGCCTGCCTGAACCAGGTATTCGTTGGCGCGGACCTGCGCGTCGTCGGCCGCCTGCAGGGTGTCCTGCACCGGCGCCCACGGCCCGGCCAGGGTGGCGAACCGCTCGCTCCACTCGACCAGCGTGCGCTTGCTCATCGCCTCCTTGAGGATCTCTGCCGCGTCCGCGGTGTTCTCTGCGAACGATTCGGCGGTGGCGAACCGCGGGTCGTCGGCCAGTTCGTCGAGATCCATGTGCTTGCACACATCGGCCCAGAATTTGGTCGGCTGCATCATCACGAAAGAGATGTAGCGATCGTCGGCGGTCGGATAGAGGCCGACCAACGGATTGATCGGTGAGCCGTGCACTCCCGGCGGGAAGGCTTCCATCCGCTCGTGGAGGTGGTTGGTCAGCGCCACCGTGTGGCCCAGCGCCCACAGCCCGCTGCCCAGCAGCGATACGTCGACGATCGACGGCTCCCCCGTGCGTTCCCTCTTGAGCAGCGCTGCGGCGATACCTCCGGCGAGGTTGGTGCCGGAGATCGTGTCGCCGTAGGCCGGTCCGGGCGGACCGACCATGCCGGGGGTGCCCGGCGGGGTGATGGTGGCGGCGGTGCCGGCCCGGCACCAGAACGCGGTCATGTCGTAACCGCCCTTGACCGACTCCTCACCGCGGGGCCCCAACGCGCTGCCGCGCGCGTAGACGATCTTCGGGTTGACCGCGCGGATGTCGTCGACATCGATGCCGAACTTCTGCCGGTGGCCCGGCAGGAAGCTGGTCAGGAAGACGTCGGCGCGGCGGGCCAGCTCCAACAACACCTCTTTGCCCTCGGGCACCGACATGTCCAGGCCGATGCTGCGCTTGAGGCGGTTGGCGTGCTCGATGTTCGGGTTCGGGTCTCCCTCGACACGCAGCAGGCCGGTCTGGCGCAGCCCGCGCTGCGGGTCCCCGGTGACGGCGTGCTCGACCTTGATGACGTCGGCGCCCCACTCGGCGAGCACTGCGCCCGCCGACGGAACGAAGCCGTACATCGCGACCTCGAGGACGCGGATCCCGTCGAGCGGCTTGCTCATGCTTGTCCCTCCGCCTCCGGCACGACCACTGCGTATGTCTTGGACTCCAGGAACTCCTCGAGCCCGGCCCTCCCCATCTCGCGGCCGATGCCCGACTGCTTGTAGCCACCGAACGGGCTGTCGGGGCTGAAGTAGTTACCTCCGTTGATGGAGAAGGTGCCGGTGCGGATCCGACGCGCCACCGCGAGCGCACGGTCCTGACTGCCGAACACCGCGCCCGAGAGCCCGTAGATCGAGTTGTTGGCGATGCGCACCGCGTCGTCGTCGTCCTCGTAGGCGATTACGACCAGGACCGGTCCGAACACCTCTTCCTGGGCGATCTCGCTGTCCGGGTCGACGTCGGCCAGCAGCGTCGGCGTGTAGAAGTAGCCGGGGTCGACGCTCTCGCCACCGGTCACCAATGTGGCACCGGCCTCGACGGCGCGCCGGACCATCCCGTCGACCTTGTCGCGTTGCTTCTCGCTGATCAGCGGGCCCATGTAAGTGCCCGCCGCGGTGGGGTCCCCGTAACGGACGAGACCGAAATTGTTCTTGACCAGCTCGACGAGCTCGTCCTTGTGCTTCTTGGGAACCAGCAGGCGCGAGGTCAGCGCGCAGCCCTGACCGGCGTGGGTGACCATGCTGAACGCCGAGAACATTGCCGCAGTGTTGAAGTCGGCGTCGTCGAGGACGATGGCCGCCGATTTGCCGCCGAGTTCGAGGAACACCTTCTTCAGCGTTCCGCTCGCGGCCGCCATGATCGCGCGTCCGGTGGGGGTCGACCCGGTGAACGTCACCATGTCGACGTCCGGGCTGGTGGTCAGCGCCGCGCCCACGGCCGGGTCCGCACCGGAGAGCACGTTGACGACGCCGGCCGGGATGTCGGTGTGCTTGGCGATCAACTCGCCGAGCGCCAGCGTGACCAGCGGGGTGTCGGGAGCGGACTTGAGCACCACGGTGCAGCCGGCGGCCAGCGCCGGCGCGAGCTTGGCCAGCGCCAACTGGTTGGGATAGTTGTAGGCGATGATCGCGGCCACCACGCCGCCCGCCTCTTTCTCCACCCAACGGTGGTGTTGCATCCCCCGGCTCTCGATGTTGCCGAGGTCCTCGGTGAGCGGATACGTCTTCAGCAGGTCTGCGTAGTACCGGACGATCTCGATCGGCTGGTCGAGTTGAGCACCCTGGCACAGGGCCGGGGTGGCGCCGACCTCGGCGATGGTCAGGGCAGCCAGCTCGTCGCGATGCTCGACCAGCGCCGCGTGGAACTGCTCCAGGCAGCGGATCCGCAGCTCGGTGTCGGTCGCCCAGACACCCGCGTCGAATGCGCGGCGCGCCGCGGCCACGGCTGCCTCCGCATCGGCGACGGTGGCGTCAGGCGCATACCCGAGCACCTCACCGGTCGCCGGGTTGAGGGAAGGAAACGTCCGCTCGGTCTCGAGGAGTTGCCCCCCGATCAGGAGGTGCCGTTCCGCGCGCTGCGCTGCCTGGCCGGCACCGCTGCGCTCACCCGAGATCGTTGCTGTTTCCTGCATCTTCCTCCTCGCAGAACCGTCGCCACAGGCGTGATGTGGGCATATGTGATGGAAACTGCATTCTCATCACCGGCGAATCATACATTCGCTGGATGAGAACTCAAGGAAATGAGAAGAAGCCGCGACTGCCTGCAATAGAAGGTGGGACAATCCACCGTCAAACGTCTCACCGGTGCGAACACGACAGGTCTCTTGTCTTGCGATCCTGCATGATGCGAGAGTACGGTTCTCATAATCGGAAGGACGGTTCTTGTTGAATAACGAGACGGGCGGAGTCTGCCTGTGAAGAACGCGGTAGTGACCGGTGGCGCGTCCGGTATCGGTGCCGCGATAGCGGAACGGCTGCGCGCCGACGGTATGCGCGTGGCGACGATCGACCTCAATCCCGGCGACGAGAAGTACTCCTACGCCGCCGACGTGACGGACCGGGCCGCCGTGGACGCCGTACTGAGCGAGATCCACGCCGAACTGGGACCGGTGACGGTGCTGGTGAATGCGGCCGGGCTGGACCGCTTCAAGAAGTTCCTGGACCTGTCCTTCGACGAATGGCAGAAAGTCGTCGACGTCAACCTCAACGGAGTCTTCCACTGCACCCAGGCGGTGCTGCCCGACATGATCGAGGCGGGCTGGGGACGCATCGTCAACATCTCGTCGTCGAGCACGCACTCCGGCCAGCCGTACATGTCGCCCTACGTCGCCGCGAAGTCGGCCGTCAACGGGCTGACGAAATCGCTGGCTCTCGAGTACGGCCCGAACGGGATCACCGTCAACGCCGTGCCACCCGGTTTCATCGACACCCCGATGCTGCGCAAGGCCGAGCAACGCGGCTTCCTCGGCGACACCGACAAGCAGATCCAGCAGACACCAGTCCGACGCATGGGACGTCCCGAGGACATCGCCGCCGCCTGCGCGTTCTTCATCTCCGAGGAGGCCGGCTACATCACCGGGCAGATCCTCGGCGTCAACGGCGGCCGGAACACCTGACCAACCAGCAGATTTCAGCGAAAGGACGAGTGTCAATGGGACGGGTTCAAGGCAAGGTCGCCTTCATCACGGGCGCAGCGCGGGGGCAGGGCCGTAGCCACGCAGTCCGGCTCGCCGAAGAGGGCGCCGACATCATCGCCGTCGACCTGTGCGAGAACGTCGACACCATCGGCTATCCGATGGCCACCGCCGAAGACCTGGACGAGACCGCGGCGTTCGTGGAGAAGACCGGCCAGCGCATCGTCACCGCGAAGGCCGACGTCCGCGACGCGGCGCAACTGAAGAAGGCCCTCGAGGACGGCATCGCACAGTTGGGCGGCGTGGACATCGTCGTCGCCCAGGCCGGTGTCGCCGGCATGAAGGGCCAACCGCCGATGCTGGCGTGGACCGATGTGATCAACACCAACCTGGTCGGCACCATCAACGCCATCCAGGTCGCGCTCCCCCACCTCAAGGAGGGCGCCTCGATCGTGGCCACCGGCTCGACCGCCGCGCTGATGGACGCGCACAACAAGCCGAACCCCGGCAACGATCCCGGCGGCATGGCCTACATGACGTCGAAACGGCTTCTCTCGCAGTATGTTCACGATCTCGCCACCGAGCTGGCGGTGCGCGGCATCCGTGCCAACGTGGTGCATCCCACCAACTGCAACACCGACATGCTGCAGAGCCCGCCGATGTACAAGTCCTTCCGGCCCGATCTGGAGAATCCGACGCGTGCGGATGCCGAGCCGGTGTTCGGCGTGCAGCAGGCCATGAAGGTCAACTTCATCGAACCCGAGGACATCAGCAACGCAATTCTGTGGCTGGTCTCCGACGAGGCCAGATACGTCACCGGCATGCAGTTGCGCGTGGACGCCGGCGGGTATCTGAAGTGGTACGACTACCACGCGTGATGCGCAGCAACCAGGTTGAGGAGGCGAGGCTGTGAAGGTTCGGGTCGATTCCGAAAGGTGTCAGGGGCACACGCTGTGCGCGATGATCGCGCCTGACTCTTTCGAGCTCAGCGATATCGACGGCACGTCCTCACCGGTCAACGAAGTGGTACCCGCCGATCAGGAGGAAGCAGTCCGCGAGGCCGCACACTCCTGCCCCGAACAAGCCATCTCGATCGAAGAGTGAGCAGGGAGATAGAGCTTTGAGTGTCGACGACGTTGTGAACGGCACCGCTGACGACAGCCGCAAGCAGAACAGGTACTTCTTCGACAGGCACACCCCGGAATACCGGCTGCAGTTCGAGAAGATCACCGAAGAGATGCAGACCAAGTGCCCGATGGCCTGGTCGGACACCTACGGCGGGCACTGGGTGGCGGCCGACAGCAAGCACGTGTTCGAACTGGCCCGCTGCCCCGTGGTGTCGAACCACCACGACATCTCCGGCGAGACCCCGTTCCAGGGCATCACGATCCCGAAGGCCAGTCGCGCCACCGTCGTTCGCGGCGGCATCCTGGAGATGGACGAACCGGAGCACAGCGCCTACCGCGGCGCGTTGAACCCGTACCTGTCCCCCGCGGCGATCAAGCGCTGGGAACCGTTCATCCACGAGATCACCCGCGGCGCCCTCGACGAGCACATCGAAACGGGCCGCATCGACTTTGTCGACCACCTGGCGAACGTGGTCCCGGCGGTGTTCACGCTGGCGATGATGGGCATCAAGCTCGACAAGTGGAGCGTCTACAGCGAGCCGACACACGCCTCGGTGTACACCCCGGAGCACGCACCGGAACGCGAGAAGATCAACGAGCAGCACCGCGCGATGGGCCTCGATCTCATCACCAACATGATGGAGATCCGGGAGAACCCGCGGCCCGGCCTGGTGAATGCGTTGCTGCAGTTGCGAATCGACGGTGAGCCGGCCCCGGATATCGAGATCCTGGGCAATCTCGGGCTGATCATCGGCGGCGGTTTCGACACCACTACCGCGCTGACCGCGCACGCTCTGGAGTGGTTGGGCGAACATCCCGACCAGCGGCAGCGGCTCAGCAGCGAGCGTGCCACGCTGCTGGACCCGGCGACCGAGGAGTTTCTACGCTTCTTCACCCCCGCCCCCGGTGACGGCCGGACTTTCGCCGACGACGTCGAGGTGGCCGGTCAGCAGTTCAAGAAGTTCGAGCGGCTGTGGCTGTCGTGGGCGATGGCGAACCGGGATCCGTCGGTGTTCGACAGGCCCAACGAGGTGGTCCTTGACCGAAAGGGAAACCGGCACTTCAGTTTCGGTATCGGTGTGCACAGGTGCGTGGGGTCCAACGTCGCGCGGATGGTCTTCAAGTCGATGGTTACCGCGGTGCTGGACCGGATGCCCGATTACGTGTGTGATCCCGAAGGGACCGTGCACTACGACAGCATCGGTGTCATCCAGGGCATGCGCAACCTGCCCGCCACGTTCACCCCGGGCAAGCGTTTGGGACCCGGCCTCGACGAAACGATCGAGAAGCTCCAGCGGATCTGCAACGAGCAGGAGCTCGCCCGGCCCATCACCGAGCGCAAGGAAGCGGCCGTCATCGATTAACGACTGTTCTCGCCCCATTATTCGCGGCGAATGGTTCGATGGATGGCGCCGACAGTTGGGAGGACGAGCGATGAGGCTTCACAAGATCGGGACGATCGCGGCCGCGCTGATGGCGGCGGCGACGTTGCTCGCGCCGCCGTCATCGGCGAGTTTTGCCATCGGAAACTATGACCTGCTCACCAACAGGTACAACCGCGCGTCGTGGTTCTGGTTCGTGACGCTGTGCATACCCGAGAAGAATCCGAATTGTCTGAACGTCGCCGCACGGCCGCGGTTGGCGTACTACCAGTACTACGAGAGCAAGGTCTGGCTCGTCGACGGGCGCTACACGTTCACCGTCGACGTGCCCGACGGACTCCAATGTCCAGGTCATGTCATGCCGACGCGCGAGACCTACTCGTGGGACGCGAACACCCTGTTCGGCACGATCGACTCGAAGTACGACGTCGGCTGCTTCAACGGCCCGCCCGGAACCCAGTTCTGGACATTCGCCCTGCAGCGCCTCTGACCCCCCTCTTCTCCCCGCGAGTGTGCGTGTCTGCGGGCGCCGCGCCGCGGCATAGCGCAATTTCGCGCACGCTCGCTGCGTATTACAGCAGTGAATACCGCTGTTGGATGGCGTTGAATCGCACCCACATCTGAGCAGCCCGCTCCTCGTTGGTGACGGTGGCGGTGTCTGCGGGCAGCGCATCGCGCAGTGCGACGTGCTTGACCACCCGGGTCTGCAACACTGCGGGCGCGCCCTCAAGCATGTGCCGGTAGGTGAGGTTACCGCGCTCGAATCCCTGCGTGTCCATCCAGTTGTGCACGCCAGGGTCGGTATGGGCGAGGACCACCCGCACCCTGCCGTCGCCGTCGACGGCCGTGCGACTGGGCGTATAACTGACCGGGCGGTACCGGAAATCCATGCTGTTGAAGAAGACGCCCATGTTGGTCAGCATCCAGAGCCCCTCGTGGGCGTCGAACTCGATGACGAGGGCCTCGTCGCCCGCCAAGGTCCAGTGCATATTCGCCGCGGCGCGCCCGCGCTTCACATCGTCCTCGCCCGCCTCGACCACCGGGAACCTGTTCGGCTGCCTTGCGTCGACTCCCCCGTGGGCGAACGGGAATTCGGGCCAGTCACCCATCACCCCGGTGACGAATGCGCCGGCCCAGCCGATCGCGTCGAGCAGCTGTCCAGTGGAAGGTAACGGCTTGGGTGACGCCATGCCGACCCGTTCGATCCGCAGCCGCGCGGGTCGCTCGTCCCACGAGTCGAAGCCCTGGCGGATGAAGATCTTGCGTGAACCCGCAGTCGTGGGCAACCAGTTCGGACCGCGTTGCGCTCCGCCGACATACAACTCGACGATGCCGTCGCCGGCAGTCGTGAGCTGTCCGCCGAGCAGGTTGGCCTCGGGTTGATCACCAAACGGTTCGTGGAGCACCCCCGGTCCACCGGGACGGGGACCTTGGACGGTGATGTTGAGAAACCTTGCTGTGCCGAGCTCCCCGACGATCCGGTAGGTCGACACGCCGTCGATCCACGCTTGCTGGTAGGTGAAATCCGCACAGTCGCCGCCCAGCTTGCGGGTGGGTCCGCAAAAGGCGTGCAGGCTCGGATAGCGGGTGTCTCTGGTCTCCAGAGCGAGATCGAAGGCCTGGCCGAGGTTTTGCGTGAGGAACCTAAGGGCATCGACGCGGTGAACGGACGAAGCGGGATTGTCGGCCTTGAACACCTGCTCCCCCGCCGCGCTGAGCTGTTCGCAGAACGCCTGCCAGCCGCGATACAGGGCCTCGTCGTCAGGTCCGTCTCCGAACGCCATCGGATTACCCCTGCGCCCCGGAACGGGACAGCAGCGCCGATACCGCAGTGCAGGCGCGTCGGGCCGCTTCAAGCCGCCCCTCCTGCTCGATCCTGGGTCCGATCAACTCGAGGTCGAAACCGTGCGGGTAGCCGCCCGCGAGGGCCTGGCCGACCAGCGCCCGCAGCGGGATCGCGCCGTCGCCAGGCACCGCCCGCGCGGGTAGCGCCCGGTCACCGAGCACATAGTCGCTGAGTTGGATCAGCTCGGTGCGCGGCAACGCCCGGTCGAGGAGGGCGGGCAGGTGCGCCTCTGTCCAGCAGTGGAAAAGGTCGACACATACGCCGAGCCCGGCGGTTTCGGCCAGCTCGATCGTGTCCCTCAACGAGTGGGCGATGTGGATGTCGGCGTACAGACCCGACGCGTTCTCGATCGCCAGCGCCACCCCCGCCTGGTGCGCGTGTTCGACGCACGGCCGCACCGCCTCGCAGAACCGGGCGGCCGCCTCCTCCCACGGATGGTCTCCGCGCCCGCCGGTCAGCATGTAGACCACGCGGACGCCGACCTCGGCGGCTGCGTCGATCACCCTGCGCAACCCGTCTGCCGACTCGAACAGGTGGAAAACCGACTCGACCGAATAGCCCTGTGCAGTTACCACACTCGCTAACCCGGAGTCCGACAGCTGGGTGTCGATCAAGCTGAGACGGCGTAACCCGATCGACTCCCAGTGCGAGCACAACTCGTCGCGCGTCGCGCCGTAGAACGTCACGCTGTGGACAGACAGACGGTCGTCGGGCACCGGCATCTCAACCGCGCTTTTCGATCTCGACACCGAAACGGTCCCGGAACGGCCGGAACTCCTCGTGCAGTGCGTCGAGGTCTTCGCCGATATCGGTGAGCAGCCGGGTCGAGTAATGGAACTTGCCGTGTCGGTCGCCCTTGTTGTTCGCCAGGTAGTCGCGCATCCGGTCCTCGGCGTCCTCGGTCAGCGAGCGGTCGCTGAACGCGTAGAAGTCCCGCACCGTGGCGACGGGGTCGCCGACGAAATCGGGGTATCGCACATGCCGGATCCGCGGATCGTCGACCAATGGATTCGTCATGGTGTTGGCGACACCGGCCCGCGTGAGGTCCAGATGCATCTTCGCAGCAGCGCGCAGATCGACAGGTCCGACGATGCCGTCCAGGATGTCGGCCATCATCATGGTGCGGGACGCAGCCACCTGCACCGGATCCCGATGCAGCCACAGCAGGGTGGCGTCCGGGTAGGCGTCGAAGAGCTCGCTGAGCCGGAAGCCGTGAAAACCTTTGAGCACCCAGCGCTTCCGCGGCCGGTTGTACTGGAACTGCTGCAGCATCGCCCGGTGCAGCTGGTATTGGGCGGCGGGATCGGTCGGCAACCCGCCGACCACCGTCTGCATCGGCACCCGCCACCACGCCGTCGGCGTCATCACGCGGAAATCGAACGCCCACGTGCGCTCGTCCTCGGGCAGTCCGTCGCCGAGCATGTCGTTGTACGGATGGCTGTGCAGCCATTTCGGCATCTTGGCGTTGATCTCCCGCCAGTGGGCGTCGGCGCGCGCACGCCGCTTGTCGCCCGGCTCGGCGATACCCGGCGGTGGGGACGGGTACATGACCTCCCAGAACCGCAGCGCGCGAGCATCCGGGTCCACCGACATCAGCGCGTGCATCAGCGTCGTACCCGAACGCGGTTCGCCGGTGACGAACATCGGCCGGTCGATCACTTCGTCCGGGATCGGATATCTGTTTCGGTCCTCGATGAATTCGAGCCGAGTGGTGAGCAGCCAGTGGCAGACGTCGGAGGCCTGACGACAGCCGTCGGAATCCATCCCGAGGCTGTTGAGGTGGTCGACGGCAACCCCGAAACGTTCCGGCAGAGTGGGATCGCCGTAGTCCCGCAGACCGGTCTCCGTCTCGGCACTGGTCAGCATGTCGGCGGCACTCAGGCTCATGAAATTCCTCCGCACAACCGCATGAGCTCGTCCTCCGCTTCTCTGACGTTGCGCGCCGACTCCGCGGCGTACTCGAGGCCTGCCATCGCCCCGTAGTCCAGGATCTTCGGCACCCGCAGTCCTGCGTCGACGAAATCCTTGACGATGTGCGCCACCTGTTTCGGCGATCCGTGGGGCACCATCGCCAGGATCATCTCCGGCTCGACGCCGGCCAGGAACTCGACGATGCGGTCGCGGGTCAGCACGCCGGGGTCGATGTCGTGAAAGCCTCCCCAGTCCGGCCCCATCGGATGCTGGAATCCGAACGCGGACAACGTCTGCGCCGACACCTGCAGCAGGAAGGACTTCACCAGCGGTGCCTCCAGGATCTTCGCCAGCTCGGCATCGTCGCGCCCGACGATGCAGACCTGGATGAAGCACGGCGTGATCTGTTCGGGGTCGCGGCCCGCGCGGTCTGCGGACGCCTTGACCCGCGCCAGCTTTGCGGCGTAGTCGTCAGGCGTCCATGCCCCGGCAGGCCACCAACCGTCGGCGTAGCGTCCCGCGATGTCCAGCGAGCGCGGACCGCTGGCGCCGATCCAGATCGGTGGAAAACGGCCGTCGTACGGTTCGGTGTCGAGCCGCGCATGCCGCAGCCGGTAGTACCTGCCGTCGAAGTCCGCGGGACCGTCGCTGTCCCACAGCAGCCGGATCACCTGAAGCGCTTCCTCGAAACGACTTACAGGACGGCTGAATTCGAAGCCGTAGGGTTCGATGTTCTCGCTCTCGCCGCTGCCGAGACCGAGGATGAACCGCCCCTTGGACAGGTGGTCGATGGTCAGCGCGCTCTGCGCGAGCGATGCGGGATGACGCCGCACCGTGTCGACGACGCTGGTGACCAGCGGCACCCGCTCGGTCAGCACCGCCGCTGCCGCGGCCACCGCCATGCCGTCGAGGTGCCGGTGCGGGGACGGCGACGCGACGGCAAGATCGGTGAACTCGGGTGTCCAGATGGAGTCCGGCCAGAAGCTCACCATGTGGTCGGGCAACCAGATTGAGTGGTAACGCCCGCTGTCCAGTTGCGCCAACTGGCTGAGGTCCAGCGGCAGCGTGGTCCTCAGGAAGGCCGCGGGTTGGACCCTCATCGGATCGTTCCTATCGGCGGGGCAGACCCAGCACCTGCTGGGCGATGATGTTGCGCTGGATCTCCGACGTGCCGCCGGCGATGGTGCCGCCGAAGCTGCGGCAGTAGCGCTCGAACCAGCTGGCGAAGTAGTGGTCGAGGTTCATGTGCTCGTAGGGCCCTGAGGTCGCCGGGTGCACCAGGCCATCCGGCCCGGCCGCCTCCAGCGCCAGGCCTTCGATCCGCTGTTCGGCCTCCGCGCCGAGCAGCTTCGGGATGGACACCGATGCCACGTCGACCTCGCCGCGTGCCGCCTTCGCGATGCCGACCGACCCGAGCAGGCGCAGCGCCTCGTAGTCCATGATGCTGCTGGCCAGCGCGTCGCGCTCCAGGGGGTTCTTCGGCGTGAAATCGGCGATGCAGTTGGCGATCCGGTCGGCGAAGCCGAGCCACATCATCGTCCGCTCATGCCCCAGTGAGCCGTTGGCGACACCCCATCCTCCGTTGAGCGGGCCGACGAGGTTCTCGACGGGGACGCGCACGTCGGTGAAGAACACCTCGTTGAAGTCGAGGTTGTCGATTCCGGTCATGTCGGCGAACGGCCGGCACACCACACCGTCGAGGTCGGTCGGGATCAGCAGCACGCTGATTCCCTTGTGCTTGGGCGCATCCGGGTCGGTGCGCACGAACGTCAACAGGAAGTCGGCGTCATGCGCCCCCGAGGTCCACACCTTCTGACCGTTGACCACGAAATGCTCGCCATCGCGAACGGCCTTGGTGCGCAACGAGGCCAGGTCGGAGCCCGCGCTCGGCTCGCTCATGCCCAACGACGCGGTGCGCTCTCCCCGCAGCACCGGAACCGCCCACTGATGCTTCTGTTCGTCGGTGCCGAACGTCAGCAGCGAGGCCGCGATGATGTTGACGCCCTGCGGGTTGAAGCTGTGATAGATCCGGCGCCGGCACAGTTCCTCGGCGTGCACGAACGTCTGCAGCACCGACGCGTTGCGGCCGCCGAACTCGGGCGGCTGCGCCGGAAGCAGCCAGCCGTTGTCGAACAACAGCCGCTGCCAGTCCCTGGCCCACTGCGGCATGTGCGACACCGAGCGCGGACGCTCCAAAGTCTCCGCGGCAGAGGGCGTGTGCTCGTCGAGGAAGGCGGCGAACTCGGCGCGGAACTCCTCCACATCGGGATCGAAAGCCAGCTGCATCAGACCATCTCCCTGTATTCCTCCGCGATCATCGCCCGGTGCTCGGCTGCTCCGCCGAGCATCAACTCGCCCGCCTTGGCCCGCTTCAACGCGAACTGCAGGTCGTTCTCCCACGTGAAGCCCATGGCTCCGAACAACTGGACACCGTGCCGGAACACCAGCGACTGGCACTCCCCCGCCGACGCCTTGGCCATCGCGGCCGCAAGCCGTCTGCGCGGATCGTCGGCGGCGATGGTCAGGGCCGCGAAGTACGACAGCGCGCGGGCACGTTCGATCGCGACGAACATGTCGGTCGCCTTGTGCTGGACCGCCTGGAATGTGCCGATCGCGACGCCGAACTGCTGGCGGCTCTTCGCGTGTTCGAGCACCAGGTCGAGGATGCGCTGGCAGGCGCCGACCATCGTGACCGCCATCCCCATCAGCGCCACGTGGTGCGCGCGTTCGGTGTCGACGAGCAGCCGGTCCGAATCGGAGACCTGCGTGCCGGCGAACGACACCTCGGCGACGTGCAGCACCGGGTCGAACACGTCGACACGCCGGGTGGTGACATTGGCGGAGTCGGCCCGCTGGTCAACACAGAAGACGCCGGCGGGTGTCACCACGGCAAGCCGGTCGGCGCGGTCGCCGTCCAGCACGAACCGGTCGGTCCCGGACAGCACCCACCCCTGCGCGTCGCGGTTTGCGGTGACACCCGAGTACACGGCGGTGCCCGCAACCCTGGAGTCGTAGCGGTCGCCGACGAGCGGCGCGAACTGGGTCAGCGTCGCCAGGAACGGTGTCGGGTCGGTGGCCCGGCCGAGTTCCTCGAGCACGATCGCCAGCTCGACGGCGTTCTCGGGATCGGTCAACTCGGTCCAACCGGCGTCGAGGTAGCTGTTCCACAGCGGCGTCGGATCGACGTTGTTCTCCGCGATGTCACGGATCAACGACGCCGGGCACTGCTTGGACACCGCGTCACGCACGGTCTCCTGCCACAACTTCTGATCAGCATCGAACTCAAGTAACACCCGCACGCCTCCTGACGACCGACCAGATCGGAGAATAGCATTCTCGCAGTTGATCCAGCGATTCTCCGGCAGCGGGGATTCATTCTCGCTCAGCAATTGCTGAGCACCTGGCCAGCAACGTGGTCTACCTGCACGAATATTAAGCGGTGTGCTGGAGAACAGAATTCTTGCTAATGAAGAACAACGATCTACACTGAATCTGTTGACGGCCGCGCCCTCGGCCGCGGAAGTAAGGACAGGATTCTGTGAAGGTTCTCAGTGACGGATCCGCCGGCGCACTGGAAGCGCAGGTGAAAGTGCCTGTCATCGATGCCAGCGTGCACATCTTCTGCCAGTCCAACAAGGACTTGCGCATGAACTTCCTGCAGGAGCCCTTTCGCAGCCGGGGCTTCCCCGATTACGAAATGGATTGGTACGGCGCCCCCGGGGGTGAGTACGCCGACCGGACCACGGGTCCTGACGGTCAGTACCCGGGTTCGGACCCGGAGGTGGTGGCCAAGCACCTGTTCACCGACCGCGGCGTGGACATCGCCGTCCTGCACCCGATGACGCGCGGCATCATGCCCGACCGCCATCTGGGCACGGCGCTCGCCGCGGCGCACAACGAGATGATGGTGACGCGCTGGCTGGACCACCCGCAGCTCGGCGAGAAGTTCCGTGGGACGCTGCGGGTCAACCCGGACGACATCGCCGGCGCCCTGCGCGAGATCGACAAGTACAAGCGCCACCCGCGCATCGTGCAGTTGGGCATCCCGCTGCAGTCCCGCGAGCTCTACGGCAAACCGCAGTACTGGCCGCTGTGGGAAGCCGCCGTCGACGCCGGTTGGCCGGTGGCCGTGCACTTCGAGGTCGGGTCGGGAGTGCAGCTGCCACCCACCCCGTCCGGCCTGACCCGCACCTATGAACAGTTCGTCGGCTTCACCGCGTTGAACTTCCTCTACCACCTGATGAACATGATCGCCGAGGGGGTATTCGAACGGATGCCTGCGCTGAAGTTCGTCTGGGCCGATGGGGCCGCCGACCTGCTGACCCCGTTCATCTGGCGGATGGACTGTTTCGGCCGGCCGCACCTGGAGCAGACGCCGTGGGCACCGCGGATACCCAGCGACTATCTGCCCGACCACGTGTATTTCGTGCAGGGCGCGCTCGACGGCCCCGGCGACGTCGACTTCGCGGGCGAATGGGCCGGCTTCACCGGCAAGGACGACATGGTGATGTTCGGCTCAAGCTATCCGCACTGGCAGCTCAACGAACTGTCGGTGCCCACCGCGTACACCCCCGATCAGCGCGACAAGTTGTGCTGGCGCAACGCCGCAGCGCTGTACGGCATCGAATCTCCGGTAATCCCGGCGGTTTCAACCACAGCTGCGGCACAGTAGAGGGCAGGAGGCCACCATGACCGTTACAGCCAACCCACGGGTAGCTGCCGCCGAGCGTATCGCCGTCCGGTGCGTCGACTCCGACGTCCATCCGACACCCCGGCGTGGCGAGCTCGTCGACTACATCCCGGAGCCGTGGCGCAGCAAGTACTTTTTGACCCGCAAGGTCGGCGAGCAGATCTACTACGACGCCCCCGACTATGCGCACTCATACGCCATGCGGGTGGACACGTTCCCGCCTGACGGTGAGTTCGCCTGCAGCGACCCCGATCTGGCGTTCAAACAGCTGATCATGGAGGCCGGGGCGGACATCGCGGTGCTGGAGCCGGCGGCCTACCCGGCCCGGATTCCCGAGGCGCAGCACGCGATGTCCATGGCGCTCAACGACTGGCAGGCCAACCACTGGCTCGACAGCCACAACAACTGGCACGAGCGGTGGCGCGGTTCGATCTGTCTTGCCATCGAGGAGCCCGAGAAGAGCGTCGAGGAGATCGAACGCTGGGCCGGGCATCCGTACATGGCGCAGATCCTGATCAAGGCCGAACCCCGTCCGTCCTGGGGCAGCCCCAAGTACGACCCCATCTGGGCAGCGGCGACCAAGCACGACATCACGGTGAGCTGCCACCTGTCGCGCAGCCACTACGACGAGCTGCCGATGCCGCCGGTCGGTCTGCCCAGCTACAACCACGATTTCATGGTGACGTACTCGTTGCTCGCGGCGAATCAGGTGATGAGCCTGATCTTCGACGGCACCTTCGACCGCCACCCCAACCTGCGCATCGTGTTCGTCGAGCATGCCTTCACCTGGATCCTGCCGCTGATGTGGCGGATGGACGCCCTCTACGAAGCCCGCAAGTCCTGGGTGGACATCAAGCGCAAGCCCAGCGAGTACGTCAAGGACCACATCAAGTTCACCACCCAGCCACTGGACTATCCCGAGGACAAGACCGAGCTGACCCGGGCGTTCGAGTGGATGGAGTGCGAGAAGATCCTGCTGTTCTCCAGCGACTACCCGCACTGGACGTTCGACGATCCGCGATGGCTGGTCAAGCATCTTCCCGAGCACGCACGTGAAGCGGTCATGTTCCGCAACGGGATCGAAACCTACAAGCTGCCGGACACCGTACCGGCGCTCGAGGGTCAGGTTCGGGTCTTCTAACCGATGGACAAGGACAAGACGCCCCGGCTGGCGCAGGGGCGGGAGCATGTTGTCGCCACAGTCGACGAAATCCCGCCTGGCACACACAAACTCGTACCCATCGGGCGCCACGGAGTCGGTGTGTACAACGTCAACGGCACCTTCTACGCGATCGCCAACTACTGCCCCCACGAGGGCGGCCCGTTGTGTTCGGGCCGGGCCAGGGGACGCAATATCGTCGACGAGTCCGTCCCAGGAGACGCGGTGATGGTCCGGGACATGGAGTTCATCTTCTGCCCTTGGCATCAATGGGGTTTCGAGCTCGCCACCGGCACCACCGCAGTCAAACCGGAGTGGAGTATCCGAACCTATCCCGTCCGGGTGGTCGGCAACGACGTCCTGGTGCAGGCATGAGCGAGCTTGCGAGCGAATCAACGGCCATGAGCGAGCTTGCGAGCGAATCAACGGCCACCGGCGAGCTTGCGAGCGAATCAACGGCCACCGGCGAGCTTGGCCCCACGCTGACGGCCGGCGAACAGTCCATCGAGATCAACGGCGGCAACGTCGTCTACGAAATACTCGGTGAGACAGGAGAATTGATCGCACTGACGCCCGGCGGCCGGTTCAGCAAGGACATTCCCGGGCTGCGCCCGCTGGCCGAGGCATTGGTCGAGGGCGGCTATCGGGTGCTTCTGTGGGATCGGCCCAACTGCGGCAAATCCGATGTTCAGTTCTACGGGCAGAGCGAGTCGCACATGCGCGCCGAGACGCTCTACAAGTTGGTGACCGCGCTCGACGAGGCCCCGTGCATCATCCTCGGCGGGTCCGGCGGCGCCCGGGATTCGATGCTCACGACCATGCTCTACCCCGAGATCGTCCGGAAATTGGTGGTGTGGAACATCGTCGGCGGTGTCTACGGGTCGTTCGTGCTCGGTGGGCACTATGTGACCCCGAGCATCCTGGCGGTCCGCGGCCTCGGCATCAAGGGCCTGCTGAACGTGCCCGAGTGGCGTGAGCGCATCGAGCAGAACCCAGCCAACCGTCAGCGTCTTCTCGACCTCGACGCCGACGAGTTCCTCAGGATTATGCTGCGCTGGCTCAACGCTTTCGTGCCCAAGCCGGGTCAGACCATTCCCGGTGTGCCCGACGAGATGTTCGACAACATCACCGTGCCCACCCTGATCATCAGGGGCGGCGAGAACGACTGGGATCACCCCAAGCGCACCTCGCTGGAGGTCCACTGCCTGATCAAAGGCTCCACGCTGATCGACCCGCCGTGGCCCGAGGATGCCTGGGAACGGGCCGGCGAGAAATTCGCCCAGAGCGGCGGCAAGACGTTCTGCCTGTTCGATACGTGGGTGCAGGCGGCGCCCGCCATCCTCGACTTCCTGGGCCGCTGATGGAGGTCTCAATCCACCGTGACGATCCGGATCTCGCAGTTGGTCGACGCCTCCAGCGCGGTGTGGACTCGACTCTCCGGCACCCGGGTCAGGTCGGACTTGCGCAGCGTCACAGTGATGATGTCCCACCCGTCGTCACCGGGGCGGCGCTCGATGACGCCGGTGAGACCGAAGCCGGCGAGCACTCCCTGCGCGTCTTCATCGGTGCCGTGGCTGATGAACGTCAACACGCCGATCACCGGTTCGGTGCGAAACGCTTTGGCGCACAGTATCGCTGCGCGAGACTGCAGTGCTGCGGCATCGGTGCCCGCCATCAGGATCTCGACCTCGCGGCGCTTCGGCGGCAGCGCGGCGAGGTCGTTGTCGATCAGTTCGGCTCCCACCTCGGCGGCCAACCGGCTCAGCTCGGCGGTGCCCGCCGTCAACTGACCGGCCGTGAGCTCACCGGCCAGGTCTACACCGATACGCACCACCGCTGTTCGCATGCAGGGAAGGGTAGCCGCAGATGAGCACGGCGATGAACACTGAACTGACGGTCGCCGCCTGGCCGGGTCTGACCCCGCGTCTGCTCCGTGCCGGGACAGACACCGAGTCGGCCGCGCAGTATCGCGACGCGGGCGGATACCTTCCGCTGTCCGACATCGACTCGCTGCACGACGAGATCGCCCGTGCCGGTGTCCTGGGGCGCGGCGGGGCGGCGTTCCCGATGGCGGTCAAGCTCTCCACGGTGCGCAAGGCGCATCAGAGTGGACGCGACACCGTGCTGGTGGCCAACGGCGAGGAAGGTGAACCCGCCTCGGTCAAGGACCGCTGGCTGTTGCGCCACCGGCCGCACCTGGTGCTCGACGGCCTTCGGCTGGCGGCCCGGATCATCGGGGCCCGTCACGCACACGTCTACGTCTCCGACGAGCGGGCCGCCGCCGCGGTGCGCACAGCGCTCGACGAGATCGCGCCGGACACCCTCGACGGCGTCACCGTCAGCGTGCACACCGTCGCGCCCGGCTATGTCGCCGGCGAAGAAACCGCAGCCGTGCGGGCCATCAACGGGGGGCCGGCCAAACCGACCGACAAGCCGCCGCGTCCCTTCGAAGAGGGAGTCGGCGGCCTGCCGACCGTCGTCAGCAACGTCGAGACGCTGGCGAATCTGCCGTATGTCCACCGGCACGGCGCAGCCGCCTACCGCCAGCTGGGTACCGACGACTCCCCCGGCACGTTCCTCGCGACGCTCACCGGCGGCGGCAGACCCCCTGGCCTCTACGAGATCCCGTTCGGCACTCCTGCCGCGGAACTCATTGGGTTCCACGGCGTTCCCGCTGAGCGGGTCCGCGGCGCGTTGATGGGCGGCTACTTCGCGGGCCTGTTGGACCAGCGCATTCTCGGCGGCGTTCTCGACCACGAGTCACTTCGCGGTCTCGGCAGCGGACTCGGTTGTGGCGCGGTGTCGGTGATCACCGACGAGTGCCCGGTGGCGGTCGGCGCGTCCGTTCTGGCCTACTACGACCGGGAGAACGCCGGCCAGTGCGGCTCGTGCTTCAACGGCACCGCCGCGATGTCCGCAGCCGCGACGGCCCTGCGCGACGGCGTCGCCGGCGACGAGGACCTCGCCCGCCTGCGACGGTGGTCAGAGGTGCTGCGCGGCCGTGGCGCGTGCGCCACCCTCGATGCCGCCTGCAACATCGCCGCCAGCATGCTGGCGATGTTCCCCGAGGACGTGGCACGGCATCTGGGCGGAACGTGCTCAGGTTGTGACACCGGCAGTTTCACCGCCACGCGCCCTTTCGAAGTGGAGTCGCTGTGACCGACAAGATGCGGATCAAGCTCGACCGGACGTTGTGCGACGGGTTCGGCATCTGCGCCAAACACGCACCGGAGTACTTCTCGCTCGACGACTGGGGCTATGCGGTCCTCGTCGGCGACGGCGACATCCCTGAGCGCGACCGCGACGCCGTCTCCCGGGCGCTGATGGACTGCCCCGCGCACGCCATCCTGGAGATCGGTGAGCGCCGTCCGGACGACACCGGAATCCAGCCGCTGCGCGAGCCCGACCTGGAGAACCTGAAGACCGAGGACAACGAGGCCGAGTGGGGCTTTACGCGATGAGTCGACTTCCGCTGCCGCAGGTGACCTTCGACAACGAGTTCTTCTGGAAATCGGGCGCAGATGGGGTGCTCCGCATCCAGGAGTGCGGTGACTGCAAGGCACTCATCCATCCGCCTCAGCCGGTGTGCCGCTACTGCCACGGCCACAACATGGGCCCGCGTGAGGTGTCGGGTCGTGCGGTGCTGTCGGCCTTCACCGTCAACCACCGATTCTCCATCCCCGGCCTGCACGCACCCTATGTCGTCGCACAGGTGGCGATCGAGGAAGACCCGCGGGTCCGGTTGACCACCAACATCATCGACTGTGACCCCGACGAGTTGGAGCTCGGTCGGGTCGTCGAGGTGGTATTCGAAGAGAACGACGACGTCTGGCTGCCGCTGTTCCGACCGACCGCCGAAGCGGAGATGGCACCGCTGCCCGAGGATGAGATCGCGCCGCAGGACTTCGGAAAGTTCGTGCGGCCGATGCTGACGACCGAGAAGTTCGAGGACGCCGCGGCCATCACCGGGATCGGGGCATCCAAGATGGGTCGGCGCCTGATGGTGTCGCCACTGTCGTTGACGTTGGAGGCGTGTGAGGCCGCAATCGCCGACGCCGGGCTGACGCTGGCCGACATCGACGGTCTGTCCACCTATCCCGCGATGGATGCGATGGGCATGGGCGAGGGCGGTGTCACCGCGATTGAGGGCGCTCTCGGCATCAGGCCGACGTGGATCAACGGCGGTATGGACACCTTCGGCCCAGGCGGCTCGGTGATCGCCGCGGTGATGGCCGTCGCGACGGGAATGGCCCGCCACGTGCTGTGCTTCCGCACGTTGTGGGAGGCCACCTTCAATCAACTGATGAAGGAAGGCAGGGTCTCCCCACCGGGCGGCGCCAGGGTGAACAGTTGGCAGGCCCCGTTCGGGGCGACCTCGGCCGCGCACACGCTGGCGCTGAACGCGCAGCGGCACTTTCACCGCTACGGCACCACCAAGGAGACGCTCGGCTGGATCGCATTGAACCAGCGTGCCAACGCGGCGCTGAACCCGACGGCCATCTACCGCGATCCGATGACGATGGACGACTACCTCAACGCCAGACCGATCACCACCCCGTTCGGTCTCTACGACTGTGACGTGCCCTGCGACGGTGCGGTCGCCGTCGTGGTGTCGGCGGTCGACGCCGCTGTCGACCTTCCCAAACCCCCGGTGTACTTCGAGGCGGTCGGCACCCAGATCATCGAACGCACCGACTGGGACCAGACCACACTCACCCACGAACCCCAGGTCCTCGGCCAGGCGGCCCACCTGTGGACCCGAACGTCGTTGCGGCCCGCGGATGTCGACGTCGCCGAGCTGTACGACGGGTTCACCTTCAACTGCCTGTCCTGGCTGGAGGCGCTGGGGTTCTGCGGGATCGGCGAGGCCAAGGACTTCCTCGACGGCGGTAAGGCCATCGCCCGTGACGGCGTGATCCCGCTCAACACCCACGGCGGCCAGCTGTCCCACGGCCGCACCCACGGCATGGGGTTGATCCACGAAGCGGTGTCCCAGCTTCGTGGGGAGGCCGGCGAACGCCAGGTCGACGGCGCCCGCGTCGCCGTCGTCAGCAGCGGCGGCCTGACACCCAGTGGAGCCCTGCTCCTGCGGACGGCCACATGACCTCGGAGTCCCCTCACCCCCGGGTCGTACTGGTCGACGGAGTCCCGATGTCCGCACTCGTGGCGCAGGCCCGTGAGCCGCGTGCGGTGATCCTCGCGGTGCATGGCGGCGCGACGTCCTCGGCGTACTTCGACTGCCCGGGACGCCCGGACCTGTCGCTGTTACGCGGCGCTGCGACAAGGGGATTCACCACGGTCGCCTTGGACCGGCCCGGATACGGCACCTCCGCGTTCTACGCCGCCGAGTTCGCCGATCCGGCGCGGCGCGTCGCCTCGTCGTTCGCTGCGGTCGACAAGATCCTGGCCGGCGCCGACCGCGGCGCCGGGTTGTTCGTGCTCGGCCACTCGGCCGGGTGCGAGCTGGCGCTGCGGATGGCGACCTCCGGCGACGACGTGCTCGGCGTCGAACTGGCGGGCACGGGTCTGCGGTACGGCGAAAAGGCCAAGGACATCATCGCCGCGGCCACGGTCACCAACCGGCCTGCGGGTCTGCGCGATCTGTTGTGGGAGCCCACCGACCTCTACCCGGCCGAGGTGCTCACCGGTGCGCTGTCCGCACCGGGGGTGGCTTACGAGGGCGATGTGACGGCCAACTGGGCGCGCCGCGACTTCCCCGCCATCGCAGCCGATGTCCGTGTGCCGGTGCAATTCAGCATCGCTGAGCACGAGAAGGTCTGGGAGACCGACCCCGAAGCCGTGTCCGCGATCGCTGGACTGTTCACCGCGTCCCCCCGGGTACGGGTCAACGAGGTGGCCGCCAGCGGGCACAACCTGAGCGTCGGCCTGACCGCCGGCGAGTATCACCGGACAGTCATGTCGTTCATCGACGAGTGCATCGCGGCCGCAGACGGCTGCGATCGGGAACAAGTGGAGGCGAGCTGATGCGCGTCGGTTTCATCGGGCTGGGCAGTCAGGGCGGGCCCATGGCACGCCGAATCGCCGAGGGCGGCTTCGAGACGACATTGTGGGCCCGCAGGCCTGCCAGCCTCGAACCGTACGCCGACACGCCCGCCAAGACCGCGGCCACGCCGGCTGAACTCGGTGCGAACAGCGACCTGGTGTGTCTGTGCGTGGTCGGCGACGACGACGTCCGGGAGGTGCTCTACGGCGAGTCCGGCGTGCTGGCCGGCCTGGCCGAGGGCGGCATCATCGCCATCCACAGCACCGTTCACCCTGACACCTGCGCGGAGATCGCGGAAAAGGCGGCGGCCCAGGGCATTTCGGTGATCGATGCGCCGGTCAGCGGCGGCGGCCCTGCGGTGGAGCAGGGCACCCTGCTGGTCATGGTGGGCGGCGACGACGAGGTCGCGCAACGGTGCAGGCCGGTGTTCGCGACCTACGCCGACCCGATCGTGCACCTCGGCCCGCTGGGCAGCGGTCAGAACACCAAGATCCTCAACAATCTCCTGTTCAGCGCGAACCTCGGCAGCGCGGTCAGCACCCTGGAGCTCGGCGAATCGCTCGGCATCCCGCGGCAGAAGCTCGTCGAGGTGCTCAACCGAGGGTCGGCCACCAGTAAGGCGGTCGCCAGCATCTCGGCGTTCGGCGGAACACTCGAGGGCCTGGCACCGATCGCAGGGGCGCTGCTGCAGAAGGATGTCCGGCACGCGGCCAGCCTCGCCGCCTCAGCCAACGCTGCCGAGGGCGCGGTGTTCACGGCGGCCGACGCGGCGCTTGAGGCCATGGACCACAGGCGGTGACAGCCGTCGGTTTCGTCGGGACGGGGCGTATGGGGGCACCCATGGTGACCCGTCTCGTCCAGGCGGGGCACGACGTCCGCGCGCTGGGCAGGAACCCGGACAAGCGCGCCGCGGTCGGCGAATCGGGCGCCCGTGCGGTGGCAGCGCTGGACGAGGTCGCCGACGGTGCCGACGTGGTCGTGGTGTGCGTGTTCACCGACGACCAGGTCCGCGAGGTATGTCTCGACGGCGGCCTCCTCGATGCGATGGCGCCCGGTTCGGTGCTCGTCGTCCACACCACGGGCAGCCCGCGGACCGTCGAGGCGCTCGCGGCCCGGGCTCCCGCGGTGACGGTGCTCGACGCACCTGTCAGCGGTGGTCCCCACGACATCGCCGCCGGGCAGATCACCCTGTTCGTCGGCGGTGACGCGGCCGCGGTGGAGCGGGCACGCCCCGTGCTCGCCGCGTACGGCGACCCGATCCTGCATGTCGGCGAGCTCGGCGCCGGTCAGTGGGTGAAGCTGATCAACAACACGTTGTTCGCCGCCCAGCTCGGAATGCTGCGCGAGGCAGCATCGTTCGGCGCGCGGGTGGGCGTCGACGAGGCAGGACTCCTCGGCGCGATCGGACACGGCAGCGGGGCCAGCCGGGCCGCCGAGATCGTCGGCACCCGAGGGTCTGTGCAGTCGTTCATCGAGTCGGTCGGCGAGTTCCTCGGCAAGGACGTGGCAGTGGTCCGCGAAGTCGCCGCCGAGACCGGCGGCGACCTGGGACTCCTCGAAGGGCTTCTCGATGTCGTCGTCGGCGCGCCGTCGGGGTGATGCGTTCTGCCGACGGCAGACGTGAAAAGTAACCGGTACTGGATCACGCCCCCTGTTAGCGTTACGGTTAAGGCACTTCTCGTAACGCCTCCGGCTCCAGCCCGCCGCGAAGGAGAAAACCATGACCGCTCCCGAACTCCGCTTCGATCCCGTCTCGCAGGACTACTTCGACAACCCCTACGAGATCTACCGAAGGATGCGGGACGAGGCGCCGATCTACTACGACGCCGGAGAGGATTTCTACGCGCTGACCCGCCATGAGGACGTGGCTGCGGCGCTCAAGGACCACGAGGCGTTCTCGTCGGCGCGCGGTTGCGACCTCGGCATGGTGCGCTCGGAAGAGGGCCCGGTGAAGTCCATCATCTTCATGGACCCGCCGGAGCACCGGCACATGCGAAGCCTGCTCAACAAGGCCTTCACGCCGCGGGCCATCCAGTCGCAGCGCGAGACGGTCATCGAACTCGTCGAGCACTACCTGTCCAAGGTCGATCCCGACAATTTCGACGTCGTGCAGGACTTCTCCGGTCCGTTCCCCGTCGAGGTGATCACCCGGATGGCGGGCGTGCCCGAGGAATTCCGGCAGCAGGTCCGGCACTGGATCGACAAGGGCCTCGAACGCAAGCCCGGCCAGATCGAATGGTCGGACGAGAACATGCAGGCCAACATCGACTCGGGCGTCTACTACTACGGTCTGGTGCAGGAGCGGCGGCGGAACCCGCAGGACGACATGATCAGCCGACTGATCGCCGCCGAGATACCCGGCGAGAACGGCGAGATGCGCAGGCTCGACGACATCGAGATCACCGGCTTCACTTCCCTGCTGGGCGGGGCGGGCGCCGAGACCGTCACCAAGTTGCTCGGCAGCGCGGTGGTGGAGTTCGCCCGGCACCCGGAGCAGTGGCAGATGCTTCTCGACGACCGCAGCCTGGTTCCCGACGCTGTCGAAGAGCTGCTGCGGTATGTCGGCCCGGTGCAGTACAACGTCCGCTACACCGTCAAGGAGGCCCACGTGCCCAGCGGGACCATCCCCGCGCACAAGCCGGTGTTCCTGATGAAGGCCGCCGCAAACCGTGACCCCCGCGCCTTCGACAACGCCGAGACGTTCGACATCACCCGGGACCGCACCCAGTCCCAGAACCTGGGCCTGGGCTACGGCATCCACAGCTGCCTCGGCGCGGCGCTGGCCCGGATGGAGACCGCGATCGCGTTGGAGCATCTGCTCGACTTCATGCCCCGCTTCGAGGTCGACTTCTCCGGCCTGCAGCGGGTGAACATGCAGAACGTGGCCGGCTACCACCACGTCCCGGTGAAGGTACTCAGGTGAGCAAGAAGATCGAGGTCGACTTCGGCCTCTGCGAGAGCAACGCGGTGTGTATGGGGATCATCCCCGAGGTGTTCCAGGTCGACGAGCAGGACTATCTGCACGTCCTGCAGGAGGATGTGACACCGGAGAACGAGGCGCAGGTCAACGAAGCGGTGCGGCAGTGTCCGCGCCAGGCCATCTCGATTGTCGACAAGTAGTCCTGCGCCGATGCGCTTCGTCCTGGTGCACGGTGGATTTCACGCGGCGTGGTGCTGGGAGCGCACCATCGACGCGTTGCAGGCCCTGGGCCACGATGCGGCCGCGGTGGATCTTCCGGGCCACGGGGCTCGTCTCGACGAGGAGTCCACGCTGGCCAACCGGCGAGATGCGGTGGTTACGGCGATGCAGGCCGACAGCGCCGAAAAATGTGTGCTGGTAGGTCATTCCGGCGGCGGTTTCGACGCCACGTTGGCCGCCGACGCCCGGCCCGATCTGGTGCACCACATCGTCTACCTCGCCGCAGCGCTACCGCGCGAAGGGCGCACGTATCCCGAGGCGATGGCCATGCGGGACGCCGAGGAGGGCCCGGTCGAACTCGGCGACGATTTCGACGGTGACGTCGGAGAGATGTTGGGGTACCTGAACTTCGATGATGACGGCGCGATGACGTTCGCCGACTTCGACGGTGCGTGGAAGTACTTCTACCACGACTGCGACGAGGAGACCGCCCGCTGGGCCTTCGAGCGCCTCGGCCCCGAACGGTTCGGCGACACCACCGTCACCCCGGTGTCGGTGCCCAACTTCTGGGCAGCCGACCTGCCCCGCAGTTTCATTGTCTGCGAACAGGATCGGTCGATGCCGCGCTGGCTCGCCGATACCGTGGCCCGCCGGCTCGGTGTCGAGCAGCTCACGATCGACGCGTCACACTCGCCGTTCCTGTCGCGCCCGGGTCAGCTGGCCGAGCTCCTCGTGCACGCGACGACCACGACACCGGTCCGCGCGCTATCCCCCTACTGACCTCTTCACCGCGAGCGTGCGTGTCTGCAGGCGACACACCGGCAATCTGCGCCATTCGACGCACGCTCGCCGGGAATGTGCGCACGCTCGTCGCGTGCAGCACGAGGGGGTCAGAAGCCGGCGACGATGACGCCGTTGCAGTCGGCGGCAGCCTGGCGCAGCTTGGCCGCGGCCTGGTACTCGTCGGAGTAGTACCACTCCTTCGCGGCTTCCACTGATTCGAATTCCAGCAGCACGGTCTGGGTGCCGTGCCACTGCCCCTCAAGCGATTCGGCGGCCGGCCCGAACGCCAACACCTTGGCGTTGCCCATCGTCTGGCTGGCCAGCTTCCCGTACTCGGCCATGCCGGCGGGATCCTTGATGTCCTCGGTGATGATCACATAGCCCTTGGCCACAGTCGTGTTTCTCCTGCTCTCAATCGATTTCGCGGATTGCTCGTTCGGGACAGTTGTCGATGGCCTCCCGCACGGCCGGTTCCAGTCCGGCGGGGACGTCACCGGGATCGGCGACGGCCCAACCGTCGTCGGTCATCGAGAAGACCTCGGGACACAGCGTGAGGCACATTCCGTGGCCGGCACAGCGATCCTCGTCGACGGCGACCTTCATCGGACGTCGAACTCAAGGTGCAGTTCGGTCAGGCCGCGCAGAATGTAGGTCGGGATGTAGTCGTACCGCCGGTTGCCCGCAGGACCGTGCTTGCTCTCGGAGATCCGGATGTCGCTTGTGCGGTCGAGAAGTCGCTCCAGACCCACCCGGGTCTCGGCGCGGGCGAGCGGTGCGCCGGGGCAGCTGTGAATGCCGCGGCCGAACGCCAGGTGCTGCCGCGCGTTCTTGCGCTCGGGGTCGAACGCGTCGGGGTCTTCGAAGCGGCGCGGATCGCGGTTGGCGGCGCCGTTGATCACCATCACGGTGCAACCCGCGCCGAGGGCCTGGTCGCCGATGGTGGTCGGCACGCGCGACAGCCGGAAGTCACCTTTGACCGGGCTCTCGATGCGCAGGCATTCCTCGATGAAGTTCGGCAGCAGGCTCCGGTCGGCCCGCAGCCTCTCCTGGATGTCGGGGCGGTCGCCGATCACCTTCAGCGCGGTGCTCAACAACCGCACCGTGGTTTCCTGGCCGGCGGAGAACACGTTGGTCGCCACCCGCACGACGTCGCCGACCTCGGGCACCGTGCCGTCCGGGAAGTTCGCCGTCGCCAGTCCGGTGAGTACGTCGTCGCGGGGCTCGGCGCGGCGTTCCTCGACATAGGTGGCGAACACCTCGTAGAGGTACTCCAGCGGCGTCTTGGTCAGCGTCTTGTCTGCATTGCCCAGCCCGCTACCGTGCGTGCCCTTCGCGAGCCGCTCGAGCAGTTCGGGACGGTCCTCCTCGGGGACGCCGAGCAGGTCGGCGATCACCCGCAGCGTGAACGGCCCGGCGAACCCCTTGATGAACTCCCCCTCGCCCTGGGCCAGGTAGTCGTCGAGGATGTCGTCGGCGAGCTGCCACATCGCGTCCTCGTTCTCTTTGAGACGCTTGGGAGTGATCAGGCGCATCAGCAGCGCGCGGTGGTTGGTGTGCGTCGGCGGGTCGAGCGTCGGAAGCTGGTCGCTGAACGGGATCTCGTCGCGATGCTGCTCGATGAGTGCGGTGATGTCGTCGTCTTGGCGGCCCTCCAGCGATACCGGAAAACCCGGGAACGGACCCGTGACCGAGACACAGGACGAGAACGACTCGGCGTCGTTGTAGACGTCGACGGCCTCCTGCCAACCGGTAACCATCGTGACGCCGTAGTGCTCCTCCCGGCTGACCGGACACTTGTTGCGCAGCGCCTCGTAGAAGGTGTACGGATCGTCCGTCAGGCGACTGTCCCTGAAGAAGTCGACCGTGGTGAGGTCTTCGGCCATGCTCACTCCGTTCCAGCGGTCTCAGGCTGGGAGAACGCGATTCTCATTATTGCGTATCAGGTTTTCATACCCGCTGCCCGGCGTCAACGAGGAGCGGGCTCAGTGTGGTTCCGGTTGCACACCCAGCGTGTTCACGGCCGCACCCAGGAGTTGGTAGCAGCCCACGGTGAAGAT
Organism: Mycolicibacterium austroafricanum; assembly: GCF_000612725.1. GTDB lineage: Bacteria > Actinomycetota > Actinomycetes > Mycobacteriales > Mycobacteriaceae > Mycobacterium > Mycobacterium austroafricanum. Next base: position 229,262 of record NZ_HG964453.1, on the reverse strand, counting down.
CAGGTCCAGCACCTGACGCTCGTCGAAGTGGTCACGTAGGGCCGACCAGGTCGCGTCGCTGACCGTGTTGGCGGCGTCCAACTCGTCGACGGCCCCCACCACGAGGCGGTCGATCTCGTCGGCGGGCCGCCCCTGCCGGATGGCGTCGATCTCGTCGGGCGTGATGCCGGCCCGCTGAGCGATCGGAATATGGTGCTCCCACAGGTAATCCGACCGGCGCACGTGCACGGCCCGCAACAGCGCCACCTCCCGGATCCTGGGCGACAACGTCGACGCGAGCAGCAGATGCGCGTTGAAGTGCAGGTAGGCGCGGGTCAGGGCGGGATGACGGACGAGCGTGGCCAGGACGTTGCCCGCGTCGCGGGGATTGCTGCGACTCGGGGGCAGCAGCGGGGCGAGCGCGTCGAGCACCTCGTCGTCCCACTCCTCGGTGGGTAGCGGCGACAACCGCGGACCGGTCACCGTCGGTTACTGGATCGGCTCGTCGCCGAGCACCGTGGTGCGCAACATCTCCCGCGGCGAGTTCTCGTCGTAGCGAGCGGCGCGGTGCAGAACGCCGCGGTTGTCCCAGATGACGGTGTCGCCGACCGCCCAGTGGTGGCTGTACACCTTGTCGGCCGTGGTGGCGCGGTCGAGCAGCTCGCTCAGCAGCGCGCGACCCTCCTCTGGGTCCATCCCGACGATGTAGTCCGCGGACGCCCCGAGCACCAGTGACTTTCGCCCTGTGCGGTGGGTCCAGACCAGCGGGTGTTCGTGGGTGGGCCGGGCCCGCCACCGGGCCAGCTCCTCCGGTGACGGATCCGGGTTCACGCGGCGCTGCGACGCCTCAAGCGAGTGCACCACCCGCAACGAGGCGAACCGCTGCTTCTCGGCGTCCGTGAGGGCGTCGTACGCCGCATAGGAACTCGCGAATTCTGTTTCTCCGCCGGATTCGGCGACCTGTTTGGCCGACAGCACGGTGGCCATCTGCGGGTAGTCGTCACCGGTGGGCGTGCACCCGTCGATGTGCCAGTCGAACGTCGCGCGCAGATAGGCCGCGGAGGAGTTCTTCGACTTGTCCAGTGTCACGGGGTAGATCCCCGCGACGCGATGGTGGCCGTCCGACGAGAAATCGATCTCGCCGAGGCGGCGGCAGAACTCGACCTGGACCTCGGGTTCCAGGTGCAGACCCGGAAACACCAGTACGCCGTTGTCTTCCAAGGCATCCAGGACCGCCGTGCCCAGCGCGTCGTCGCCGGCGAGCCGTCCGGGGTCGAGACCGGTGACCTCGGCGCCCACCGACGAGGTCAGTTTGTTGATTGTCAGAAGTGTCATCGTTGTGTCGTCCTGTCCGTCAAGGCACCGGCGCGCCGACGCGGTCGATGACCGCGTCGGCGGAGTCGGCAGGTTTCTGGGTACCGAAGACCTCGACGGCCATCGAGACCATGATCATCGAATAGATCAGGTGCAGCAGGTTCAGCACGTCCTCGGGCAGTTCGTCGAGAGGGAATTTGTCGCAGTAGTCGATGGCTTCCTCGAACCGCGGAGTGAACGCGTCGTAGAACTCGTGGATCTCCCCCATCGGGGTCGACAGGCGCATCTGCCACCGGTCGGGCTCCGTTGCCAGGCACCACTTCTCGGCAAACCGCTCGAACTCGGCGAACGTACCGGGCAGTTTCGGTTCGGCCACCGTCACACCCCCACCGGTCGACGCTCGTTCTGATATTCCTCCACCCAGTCGACGGCTGTCTTGTGCAGATGCCGAACCAGGATCTCCTGGTCGTTGAGTGGGTAGTCGTCGACTATCGGTTCGTCCAGGCCGTACTCGAGCGCCGCCTGGGTGCCACCGAGCATGCCCGCGTCCTGCAGGGCGAACTCTTTGAGAACCACCGAGGCGACTTCGTGCTCGATACGTTCCCGGACGGTGCGGGCGGGATGGAATGCGTTGTACGCCTCGAACTTGTGCGTGCTGTGCGACGTGGGCCAGTAGCGGTACAGAAGGTACCAGCCGTGGTAGATGAGAATTTCCAGGTTCGGGAAGATCTGGAAGTTGGTGATGCCCCACGGTTCGATGCCGCCCGGGTTCAGGCCGGCGGACTGATGCGTCTCCGGTGTCCGCCAGGGGCCGACCAACCCGCTGCGGGTGACCCTTTCGACGGGATACATGTATTCCGGCGCCAGCAGCCAGCGACGGGTACCGGCCGTGGAGACCAGCCTGTGCGGCCCGTCGATCTGGAAATGGCCGCATTCGAACGTCGCGTTGGGCTGGCGGACCGCGGACGGCACCTGCTGCGAATGCAGCGACGGTACGTGGTAGTACTCCTGGAACGCGTCGGCGAAGATCTTCCAGTTGCTGTTGTTGTGTGCGACGAAGTCGTAGCGCTCGGTCATCGACTCGAACGGGTAGTCGTCCAGCGCGGTGATCATCGGCCCCAGGAACTCCCGCAGTGTCTGACGCGGCTCCCGATCGAAATTGATGAAGACGAAACCGTTCCACACATCACAGTGCACGGGCGCCAGCCCGTAGTCCTTCTCGTCGAGACCGAAGAATTCACCAGGCTGCTGGACGAACGTCAGATCGCCGGTGAGGTTGTACCGCCAGCCGTGGTACTTGCAGGTGAACTGCCTGCAGGTGCCCTTGACCTCTTCGTTCGGATAGTCGTTCCACACCAGCTTGTTTCCGCGGTGCCGACAGATGTTGTGGAACGCGCGGATCTGTTCGTCGCGACCCTTGACCACGATGACCGACGTCTTCGCGACCTCGATCTCCTTGGTCAGGTAACTGCCCGCCCGGGGCAGCTCCTCGACACGCGCGACGTTGAGCCAGGCACGTTTGAAGATGGCTTCCCGCTCCAGCTCATAGAACTCCGGCGACGTCGAGTCCCGGAACGACACCGGTCCGGTGCCGAGGTCCGGATAGTGCTGCGTCCAACTGCCCTCGACGGGCTTGGGCCACTTAGCCATGTGAACCTCCCTGTGGTAGTTCGCTTTTCATCCCGGTCACGCCATCACCGACCCGCCGTTGACACCCAGGGTCTGACCGGTGATGAAACCGGCCTCCTCCGAGCACAGGAAACCCACCGCCGCGGCGATGTCGTCGCCGGTACCGAGGTGGCCGACCGGGATGCTGGCCGCCATCTGCTCGTTGGGCGGCAGGAAGCCGGCCGCCTGGGACTGGTGCTGCATCGGTGTCTCGATGCCGGACGGCGGAACGTTGTTGACCGTGATGCCGGCCGGCCCGTACTCGCGGGCCAGCGACCGCGTGAACGAGATGAGCGCACCCTTGGACGCGGCGTAGTGCGCCATACCGGGTGATCCGCGCTGGGCGCTGGAGGACGAGATCATCACGATGCGGCCCCAGCCGGCGGCAAGCATGTCCGGGATGGCCACCTGCGCGCAGTGGAAGGTGCCGTTGAGGTTCACCTCGATCAGCCGCTGCCACCGATCCGGCGAGATCTCCAGGAATGGCGCGAAGTCAACCAGCCCTGCGCTCGTCACCAGGATATGGACCGGCCCGAGTTCGGTGCGTACCTTGGCGAAGGCCTCCTCGACCGCCGTGCGGTCGGTCACGTCGGCCGCGACGCCGAGGGCTGACACCCCGTCGGCCCGCAGGTCCTCGGCAACCCGTTGTGCCGCTTCGCCGTCCAGATCAAGCACGGCGATCTTGCATCCCCGCCTGCCGAGTTCATGACAGGTGGCCTCGCCCATTCCGGAGGCGCCACCCGTCACCACCGCCACGCGGATCATCTGTGTCGCCTCATGCTCACGGTTTGACGCTCCTACTCATAGATCATGTGGACCTTGCGACTGGTGGGCAGTGCCTGGCACGAGACGACCCACCCCTCCTGCACCTCGTCCGGCTCCAGTGCTTCGTTGTTCAACATCCGGGCACTGCCCTCGACGATCCGCGCCATACACGTTCCGCAGGAGCCGGTTTCGCACGACGACGGCGCCTTGAGCCCCTGTTGACGGGCGGTCTGCAGGAGGGTGTCACCCTGCCGGTAGGCCGCGGTGACCTTCTGACGCTGCAGCTCGATCAGGACTTCTTCGCATGCCTGCGCGTCACCGTCGAGGATGGCCGGTACCTCGGCCATGGTGAAACGCTCGAGATGCAGACGGCGCTTCGACACACCCACCTCCAGGAGGGTGTTCTCCACCGTGTCCATGAAGGGGGCGGGCCCGCAGACGTAGAAATCAGCGTCGCCGGCCCGGGCGACGAACGACTCTACCGCCGAGGCGGTGACCACGCCCGCGTCCTCGTCGTAGTGGTGCTCAACGGTCAACCGATCGGTGTGCTGCTCGGCCAGGCGCGTCAGCGACTCGGAGAAGATCACCGAATCACGGCCGCGGTTGGCGTAGAACAGTTTCACGGCCCGCTCGGTACCGGCCAGCGCGGTGCGCACCAGGGACATGATCGGGGTGATCCCACTCCCGCCCGCAAACGCGACCAATGCCCCTGGGCTCGAATCACTTTCGGCCAGAGTGAATCTGCCCTCCGGCGGCGCGGCGTGGAGTTCGTCACCCGCTGCCGCCGTGTCGTTGATCCAGTTGGACACCACACCGCCGGGATCCCGTTTGACGGTGATGCGCAACTCGTCTTCCACCGGCGCCGACGACATCGAGTAGCAGCGACGCAGGTCGCGTCCTCCGACGCTGACCCGCAAGGTCAGGAACTGCCCGGCCTTGTATTGGAAGCGGTGCGAGCAGTACTCCGGCACGTCGAGCACCAGCGAGACCGCATCGGCGGTCTCGCGGACCACCCGCTTGATGCGAAGCGGCGCGAACCCTTCGGCAGGGTCAGTGAGTTCCTCGGCCATCCCCGATAGAGTATCAAGTACTTGTCATCAATCTCAAGTAGTTGACGCCACTTCCGCCGAAATTGCATTCCAGCAGCGAAAGTTCGTGAAAGCGCCTGCTGGAATGCAATTTCGGCGATCAGGGGTCGACGTGGTCGGTGTAGAGCTCGTGCCCGGTCCCCTGCTCCACGACCCGGCCGAGCAGCTCGCGCAACGTCTGCTGCTCAGCCTTCGACAGCACACCGAACACCCTGTCGTGCGCGGCGATGGCATCGTGCAGGACCGCAGCAGCGACCTTGCGCCCCTTGTCGGTCAGGAAGGCCTGCAGGATCCTGCCGTGAGCCGGATTCTGCTTGCGCTCGACCAGTCCCTGACGCTCGAGCGCGGTCAGGGCCAGTTGCACGCCCTGCGGGCTGATCAGCAACCGCCGAGCCAGTTCCGCGCCCGACAGGCCCGGCTCGTTGGCCAGCTGACGCAGTACCCCGATCTGCGCGGTGCTCACCCCATGCTCGCTGATCGCCTCGTTCACAGTGGTCAGCGAGAAGTAGAAGGCCTGCTTGAGCAGCCACAGAATGTTGTCGGTGAGCTCGATGCCCGTCACGTCACGCGCGTCCATGCCTAGACGTTAGCCCTCGCGACCGCCGCCCTCAGCGCCCTTGTGGACCACGCCGTCCTTCATCACGAACCGCACGTCGAGTGTCGTCGCGATGTCGTTCGACGGATCCCCCGCCACGGCGATGATGTCGGCGAGATAGCCGGGGGCGAGCCGTCCGAGTTCGTCGTCGGCCTCGATGAGCTCCGCCGCGGTCATCGTCGCCGCTCGCAGCGCCTGCATCGGCGACATGCCGCGGGAGACCAGGGCGCGCAATTCCTTGGCGTTCTGGCCGTGCGGAATCGCGGGAGCGTCTGTGCCGCAGGCGATCCGAACGCCGGCCGCGATCGCCTTCGGCAGCATGGCCTGGGCCTGCGGGAAGACCACCTCGGCCTTCTTGCGCAGCTCCGGTGCGATGCGGTCGATCGCCATCGCCTCGGTGAGATAGGTGGTCGAGACGAGGAAGGTGCCGTGGTCGGCCATCATCTGGATGGTCTCGTCCGAAGCCAGGAACCCGTGCTCGATGCAGTCGATGCCGGCGCGGATACACGCACGAATCGCGCTGTCCCCCACCGCGTGCGCGGCCACCCTGACACCGGCCCGATGCGCCTCGTCGGCGATGGCGGCGAACTCCTCGTCGGAGTACTGCTGCGCGCCGGGCGCGGTGCTGTGCGACATCACCCCGCCGGATGCGGACACCTTGATGAGCTTCGCGCCGTGGCGGATCTGGTACCGCACACACGCGCGGACGTCGTCGACGCCGTTGGCGATGCCCTCGGCGACCGAGAGCGGCATGATGCCGGGCGCGAGCCGTTGGAACACCGTGGGATCCAGATGCCCTCCGTACGGGGTCACCGCGTGGCCGGCCGGATAGATCCTCGGCCCGACATGCCAACCTTGCTCGATGGCGCGCTGCAACGCCACGTCGAGCAGATAGCCGCCGGTTTTGACCATCAGTCCGAGGTTCCGCACGGTGGTGAACCCGGCGTCGAGGGTGGTACGCGCGTTGACCGCCCCGCGCAGCGTGCGGTAGGCGGGGTCGTCCTGCACGCCGTGCATCGGGCTGGGCAGCCCCTCCGGACCGCCCGGACCGCCGATGAGCAGGTTGAGTTCCATGTCCATCAAGCCGGGCAGCAGGGTGACATCACCGAGATCGATGACCGTCGGCGAATCGGCCGGTTCACCGGCCGGGTTGATCGCCTGGATGCGGTTGCCCTCGACGACGATGACGGCGGGAGCGCGAACCACTCCGGCCTCGACATCCGCCCACCGGGCGGCCTTCAGAACGGTGCCGGTCACGGAACGGGTTCGGCGTCGCAGTCCAGCGACGTGGCGCCGGTGTCGGGAACCTTGGGCTGTTTCCAGCACTCGACCGGAAACGAGGCCTGAATCATCGAATAGAGCATGTGCATCAGGTTGAGCACGTCCTCGGGCATATCGTCGAGCGAGAATTTGTCACAGTAGGCGATCGCCTCCTCGGCCCGCGCGGTGATGGCGTCGTAGAAGGCCTGAAGTTCGGGCATCGAACTGCTCAGCCGCTTGGCGTAGCGCTCCGGTTCGGAGCCCAGACACCAGTCGGAGAACGCTTCGAGGTCGGCGAACTCCGGCGGCAGCTTCGCGGTTGCGGCTTGGGCGGCCATGCTCACACCCCCGCCGTCTTGCGCCGGTACTCGTCGACCCAGGCCGCCGTTTCGGTGTGCAGATGCCGGATCAGCACCTCCTGGTCGCAGAGCACGAACTCGTCGAGCACCTCCGACTCCACCATCGACTGCGTGGCCTCGAGCGTGTTGGCGTCCTGCAGTCCGTACTCCTTGAAGGACACCGCGGCGAGTTCCTGCGCGATGCGCTCCCGCGGGGTCCGCGGCTGCGGGAAATACACGGTGCCCTCGAACAGGTGCGTGTTGTGAGACGTCGGCCAGTAGTGGTAGGTCAGGTACCAGCCCTGGCCCCAGAACAGCATGACGAAGTTCGGGAATAGCTGGAACGAATCCAGGCCCCAGGGGTCGCATTTCGCGGGGTTCAGTCCGACCGGCATCTCCCCCAGATCCGGCTTGTCCCAGGGTCCGAACAACCCGCTCTGGCAGATGTCCTCGATTGGTTTGCGCATCTCGTCGGCAAGTTCCCAGGCCCGGATACCTGAGGTGCTGACCAGCCGGTGCGGGCCTTCGATCCGGTAGTGCGGCGCCTCGAAACCCGCCTCCGCGGCCGCCTTCGAGTACGCCGTCGGCGACTGGTTCGCGTGCAGCACAGGTGCGTGATAGAACTCCTGGAAAGCGTCCATGTAGAGCTTCCAGTTGGCCTTCACCTCGGAGCGATAATGGAATCGCGACGTCATCCGATCGAACGGATAACCCTCAAGATCGGTGATCATCGGACCGAGAAAGTCGCGAAGGGACTGCTCGGGCTGCTTCGCGAAGTTCACGAAAATGAAGCCCTCCCATACGTCGCAGTGAACGGGAACCAGGCCGTAGCGGCTCTTGTCGAGGTCGAAGAACTCCCCCTCCTGCTGCACGAACGTCAGGTTGCCGTCGAGGTCGTAGCGCCACGCGTGGTACTTGCAGGTGAACTGGCGGCAGACCCCGCTGGTCTCTTCCAGCGGCATGTCGTTCCACACCAGCTTGTTGCCGCGATGCCGGCAGATGTTGTGGTACGCCTTCACCTCACCGGTGGTGGTGCGCACCACGATGATCGAGGTGTTGACGACCTTCATTTCCTTGGTGAAGTAGCTGCCCTTACGTGGAATCTGTTCGACGCGACCGACATTGAGCCAGACACGCCTGAACACTGCCTTGCGCTCGAGCTCGTAGAACGCCGGGTCAACGGAGTCGCGGTAGGACACCGGACCGGTGCCCAACTGCGGATAGTGTTGAGTCCAGCTGCCTTCTGGCGGTTTGGGGAATCGGGCCATCGTCGCCTCCTGTTGACTGCAATCACTGCCGCGGCGCCGCCCCCAAGGCGACAGGACAGACTCGCAGGCAAACACACAGGCGCAGCTGCCTTTTCGCCATATCGCAGGAGGCGACATCGCTGACGGTATATCGTCGGCACCTTGATCGCAAGTAGTTGATATTCAGCGCGGTCCCGCACTGGGGGTCGGGAGACCGCCGATGCGATCTGTCCAGGCCCGTCGACTGCTGCTCATGAGCTCGGCGCGGGAGCCGCACGAAGCCGGCCAACATGCAGCCCACCATGTCGGGTTGCGCCGCTCGACCGGCATCATCACCGAGAGCGCGCCTGCCGTCGACGTTCTACTCGCCGGCAGGCAACGGGGTCAGCCTCACTTCAGACAGCTTCCGAGATCGATGGGCATCGCGACACCCGTGACATAGCGGGAGTCGTCGGAGGCGAAGAACATGACGGCGTTGGTGATGTCCTCGACCTCCACCCACGGTCGCGGCATGGTGTGGAACATCTGACAGATCGGGGCGATGTCGTCCGGACCGGGATTCTCCAGATCCGGACGGAACATCCTGAACGTCTCGTCGTTCATCACCATCGGCGAGTTGACGTGGGTGGGGTGCACGCTGTTGACCCTGATCATGTGCTGCCCCAGCTCCGTCGCGCACGACCGCATCAGGCCGACGACCCCGTGCTTGGCCGATACATACTGACTCATCTGCGGATACGCCTTGAGTCCCGCCACCGAACTGGTCAGGACGATCGATCCGCCGCGGCCCCCGGCGATCATGTGCGGTATCCCCGCCTTCACCGTCTTCCAGACACCGGTGAGGTTGACGTCCATCATGGTCTGCCAGACGTCCTCTTCGAGCGTCTCGACCGTCTGGCCACCGTTGCCGATACCGGCATTGGCCAGGATGATGTCGAGCCGGCCGAGTTCGGCGACCCCCCGGTCGACGACCGCTTTCATCGCGTCGTAGTCACGGACGTCGACCTCCTCGGCGATGATCCGCCGGCCGAGGGCCTCCACACGTGCCTTCGTCTCCAGCAGGTCACCCGGCGTCGCGAGATCGAGTTGGACGTTGTCGACGTTCTTGCACACGTCGATGGCGATGATGTCCGCGCCCTCTTCCGCGAGTTTGATCGCGTGACTGCGCCCTTGGCCGCGTGCCGCCCCGGTGACGAACGCGACCTTTCCCTCAACCCGTCCTGGCATTTCGGGGTCCTCGATTCTGTTGCAGCCCAATATCAATCGTCAGTGTGGCGGCGGCCGGTGGAGCCGACCCAAGATCAGAGCGTGATGCTGTGCTTCTCGAAGTGCCGCGCCAGGGCCTGCATGTACTCGTCACCGTGGAACGGTCCCCTCGCCCCGATCGCAGCCTCCAGGAACGGGCCGTACTCGTCGTCGTTGACGTAGGTCGACCAGTGCACGATCCGGCATTCGTCGTCGGTCTCGACGAAGCTGATGGAGTAGAACCCCATCGTCTCGCCGGTGTTGACGTTGGTCCCCTCCCAGCGGTAGCGCTGGACGAAGCCGTTTTCTGCCGGCCACACCTTGAAGTCGACGGGCCTCCAATCCGGGAACGTCACGCCGTAGGCCTTGGCCTCGATGGTGGCGGCGGTATCCCAGTGGGTGGCCACGTCCTTGAGCACCAGTTCCTGGTCGGCGACGAAGTACGGCGAGGTGTAGACGGCGTCGTCTGCGAACTCCCATTCGTCGTAGCTCTCGCCTTCCTGCACCTTCTGCAGCACGTACTTGTCGCGGTAGCTCTCGGCCATCCGGCGGTGCTTTGCGATGCGATCGACCAGATCCATTGCGTCACTCTTCTTTCCGTTCGCCCGCGAGCGTGAATCGGCGGCAGCACTAAAGACGCTGCCAGCGTTGAATATACATAGTTGTATCCGATATACAAGGTCGAATACTTTGCCCTGGGGATGCGGGACCAGACGCGGCCGAGAGCTGGGAGAATGACGTCGTGGCGGAACGGTGGACCAGGCAGCGACGGGTGGAACACACCCGGACGTTGCTGCTGGACGCCGCCGAGGAGGTCGTCGCACGACTGGGATTCGGCGCCGCAGCGCTGGAGGTCATCGCCGATGCGGCCGGCTACACCCGGGGCGCGATCTACTCGCACTTCGGCACCAAGGAGGAGCTGTTCCTGGCGGTGATGGAACGCCAATTACAGCGATTTCTCGATGGTTTCACCGACATCGTCGAGTCCTTTCAGTCGCTGGAGGAACTGGACGTCGACAAGCTCGCCGGTCGCTGGCGCGAGCTGACCATCGGCAACCCGGACCGGGCGGCCCTCGGGTATGAGTTCACGCTGTTCCTGGTGCGCAACCCGGAGGCGCGGGCCCGGGTCGCCGCGCAGCGCAGGCAGACGGCGGACTCGCTGGCCGGCTACATCACCAGCCACATCGAGAAGATCGGCGGCCGGATGCGGGTGCCCGCCGCCACGCTGGCGCGGGTGCTCATCGCGACCAACGAGGGTGTCACGCTGGGCAGCCATGTCGACGGCGAGGACCTGTTCCGGCCGTTCCTGGAGATGGTGCTGGGAAACGTGGAGCCGGCCGGGTAGGACAGTGCGCCGCCCCACGGCGAGATGTCAATGCCCTCACAACCTTTGAGGAGGTCTGCCGGGCGGTTACGCCATCTGCTCAGCGATCAGTCCGGCAGTTTGATGACGGACGTGTACATCTCCACGACCGGCCGGTAGAGGTCGATGTCGTCGAGCTGGCTGGCCAGCACCACGGAGTCGCTGGTGGCGACCAACGCCTGCGCGAACGTCAGCGGAGAGATCAGAAGGCTGGCACCGAGGCGTGTCATCCCCTCGTTGATGAACTTGGCAAGCTGGTCGACGACCTCCGCTCTCTTGGCCGCGACCCGCTCCCGCGCGTCAGGATTGCGCAGTAGATACAAGGTGAACTCGAGACCGAGAGCGGCATGGTCGGCGCCGCGGTCGATGCTCAGCTGCCGCCAGCGCTCGGCGATTTCGTCGAGCTCGTGCGCGCCGACGCGACTGGCGGACGCCATCACCTCGGCGAAATTGTCGAAGTACCGGCGCCAGTACCGGTCGCTCACCGCGAGGAAGAGGTCCTCCTTGGTCGCGAAGTGCTTGTAGATCGCACCCTTCGTGTACCCGGCTGTGCGCGCGATGTCATCGAGAGTCGCTGGTGTGAAGCCCTTTTCGGCGAAAACCTCTTCGGCGGCATCCAACAGCACCGAGCGGGTGTGCTCGAGTCTGCGTTCTCGCGTCCACCGCTCCGCCATGGCGAAAGTCTGCCACAGAATCTGGAAGACCTATTGGAATCTTAGATACCGGTGAGTATATTTGCAGCCGGCTGGATCGGCCGCACCGCCGACCGCTTCCACGATCGTCAAGGGGAAACCGATCATGAGTGATCTGTCCAGAAAGCCCGCCGTCACCGAATCCGTCAGCGGTACTGCTGACCTCGGCAAGCAGGGCCCGTCGCAGTCGAACGCCTTCAAGGTCTGGGCGACTGTCGGCGCCGTGTTCCTGGCGTACACGCTCTATGTGTTCATCCGGTGGGTCAGCGGACCCTACTTCGAGCCGGTGGCGGGAGGCCCGAGCGAGCCACCGCTGTATATGAAGATCCCGCTGATGGCCAATGCGGTCGCGCTCTGGATCGGGTTGCCATTCGCGCTGTGGTTCTTCCTCATTCGCCCCTGGGTGCGGGAGAGGCGCATCACGCTCGACGGCATGCTGCTGGTGTCGATGGGACTGATGATGTTCCAGGATCCGATGCTGAACTACTACAGCACCTGGTGCACGTACAACGCATGGTTGTTCAATCAGGGTTCGTGGGCTCCATATTTCCCGGGGTGGGTGGCCCACGAGGAACCAGGCCATACCGTGCCCGAGCCACTGCTGACCAACATTCCCGGCTACATGTACGGCGTCCTGCTGCTGACCATCGTCGGATGCGCGCTCATGCGCAAGATCAAGAACCGGTGGCCCGGGATCAGCAATCTGCGGCTGGTGCTGGTCACCTATGCGATCGCCATCGTCTTCGACTTCATCATGGAGGGGCTCATCCTCCTTCCGATCGGCTTCTACTCCTACCCCGGCGCCATCCAGGAGTTGTCGATCAACGCCGGCACCTACTACCAGTACCCCATCTACGAGGGCTTCATGTGGGGCGGAGTCCAGGCGGCGCTGTGCTGCCTGCGCTTTTTCACCGACAACCGGGGCCGGACCGTGGTCGAGCGCGGATTGGACCGCGTCCGTGGCGGATTCGTCAAGCAGCAGTTCGTCCGCTTCCTGGCGATCTTCGGCGGTGTCAGCGCATGCTTCTTCCTCTTCTACAACGTCCCGGCGACCTGGCTCGGCATGCAGGGCGATCCGTGGCCCGAAGATGTGCAGAAGCGCTCCTACTTCAACCCCGGCATCTGCGGCGAGGGAACCGACCGACCGTGCCCGAATCCCGACCTGCCCCTGCCAACCAGGCACTCGGGGTACGTCAACCACGACGGTGAGCTCGTGCTGCCGGACGGGGTGGAGATGCCGCCCGTCGTGCCGATCCAGAGAACGAACGGTGATGACGGTCGATAACTGTCGGCTGACCGCCGAAGCGGGTTCGCCGGCGCCGTTCTACCGAGCCGCCGGCCCGGAGGTCGAGATCTTCCGGGCGGCGGCCCGCCGCGGTTCGCCGGTCCTGCTCAAGGGACCGACGGGTTGCGGGAAGACCCGTTTCGTCGAGGCGATGGCTCACGATCTCGGACGTGAACTGATCACAGTCGCCGGCCATGAGGACATGACCTCGGCAGACCTGGTCGGCCGCTTCCTGCTCAAAGGTGGCGAGACGGTCTGGGTGGACGGCCCGCTGACCAGAGCCGTGCGTGACGGCGCCATCTGCTACCTGGACGAGATCGTGGAGGCGCGTCAGGACCCACAGTGGTGATCCATCCGCTGGCAGACCATCGTCGCGAGCTACCCATCGATCGACTCAGCACCACACTGTCGGCGGCACCGGGCTTTCAGCTCGTGATCTCCTACAACCCCGGCTACCAGAGCATCCTCAAGAGCCTCAAAGACTCGACACGGCAGCGCTTCGTGGCGATCAGCCTCGATTTCCCGGCTGCCGAGATCGAGACCGAGGTCGTCGCGCAGGAGGCGGGCATCGACGAGTCGACCGCCGGTTCCCTGGTCGCCCTCGGAAACGCCATCCGAAATCTCGACGGCGCAGCACTGAGCGAGGTGGCATCGACCCGCATGCTGATTCTGGCGGGCGGCCTCGTCGCCGAAGGTCTGCACCTGCGCGATGCCGTCCAGTCGGCCGTGGTCGAGGTGCTGTCCGACGATCCCGACGTGATCCGTGGCCTCGGCGAACTCGTCGATGCCGTCCTGCCACGGCGGTGACCACCGAGCGCTGCGAACCAGACCGCTTCCGGTTCCTGGCCGGATTCCTCGCAGGACGGCCGGTCGGCGTCGCCGAGGTCCCCGCGGGCGGATCCGCCTACACCGATGGCCGGGTCGTCTTCGTATCGGCGAACGCTGACGAAGATACGCAGCGCCGCGAAGTGCTGGTCCAGAGTGCACTTCTCGGAGCCGGAAGCCTCGACGCGGAGTACGTCAGGCGGCTGCGGGCACGACCCCCGCTCGCGCGCCGCTACCTGGCCCTCGAAGCTCACCGTGTCCTGGCCGAACTCGCCCAGCGCGTCCCGCTCGCGGCAGCGGTCGGTCCCGCCGCTCCGCCGCAGTCCACCAGTTCCGAGGAATCGCTGAACATCGCCTCGGGCAGAACGAAGCTCGACGCGCCGCCGGACTGGTTCGGGACGATCAAACCGTCGAAACTGATCCACGCCGGCGTCGAGTCAGGTGGGCGGGCTACCGACGCCGACATCCGGACGGCCGTCGAGCACGCCGATGGGTCCGAGCTGGACGATGACGACGACGACGGGCCGGCCGAGAAGAGTTGGATCTTGCGGCTGTTCGAGGTTCCCCTCGGCGCGCAGGCGCCCGCGAACTTCCTGCGGACGCTGTTCGGCAGATCTCGCTCTTCCGGAAGCGAGGGTGCCGGCGGTGAGCTGGGAGTCGGCTCGATCCAGCGGATGTCCAGGGCCGGTGTGCACGCACGGCCGCTGCCCACTCCGATCCGCTTCACCGGGGACGAGAAGCCAGGTGCCGCAATCGGGATCGGCGGCGCGTGGTACCCGGAATGGGATGTGTACCGCGGCGGGTATCGGCAGGACTGGTGCCGCGTGATCGATTTCCCGGTCACGGCCGCAGCGGGGGCTACCGTCGCCGGTGCCGAACGTGACGCCGTGCTGGGGCGCCGGCTGGCTCGAATCGGCCTGGGCCCGAAGGTGTTGCATGCCCGCGCCGACGGCGACGACGTGGACACCGAGGCTTTGATCGACCTCTTCGTCGACCTCCGATCGGGCCATTCACCGCCCGAGCACGTGTACACCGAGCGCCGAAAGCTCGCCCGTGACCTCGGTGTGCTCATCCTCGTCGATGCCTCGGGATCGGCGACCGACGCCGACGGCGACGGGCTCGCCGTCCACGAGCACCAACGCCGGGCGGCGGCCACGCTGGCCCTGACGCTCGAAGAACTCGGCGACCGCGTGGCGGTGTACGGATTCCGGTCGCAGGGCCGACGCGCAGTACATCTACCGGTGATCAAGAGTTTCGGGGAGCGCTTCGGCGCCAAGGGCCCGGCCCGCCTCGGTCAGCTGCATCCATCGGGCTATACCCGGCTCGGAGCCGGTATCCGTGGCGCCGGCGACATCCTCAAGAAGCAAGCGGGGACCCCTCACCGGTTGCTGCTCGTGCTGTCCGACGGCTTTCCCTACGACGACGGCTACGAAGGACGCTATGCCGAGGCCGATTCCCGCAAAGCGCTCGAGGAGTTGCGCGCCGACGGAGTCGGGTGCCTGTGCCTGTCGATCGGTGCCGCGACCGACGCGGAGGCGATGGATCGAGTGTTCGGGTCCGCGAGCCACGCCAGCGGGGCGACCCTGGCCGAGCTCAGCTCCCGGATGGATGAGTGGTTCCTGGCAGCGCTGAAGGAACTGTCCGCTCCGCGGCCGCGCGAGGTATATGCTGCGCGACGGCGTCGCAAGTAGTTGACATTCGCTCCGTGGCGGAGGTTCCCGTGCCCGGCGACCGCAGATCCTCGAAGGAGACGAGAAGAGTGTCATGCGTATCGGCCTGATGGTCGGCTCGGACAGAGATCGGCCGCGGCGGGACCGACTTGACGGCGTGATCACCGACGGCACCGCAGCCGAAGCACTCGGGTTCAGCTCCTTCTGGTTCCCGCAGGTACCGGGTTACCTGGACGCGATGACGGCCCTCGCGCTGCTCGGCGCCTCCACCACCACCATCGAACTCGGCACCGCGGTGGTCCCGATCCAGACTCGGCATCCGATGATCCTGGCGCAGCAGGGGTTGACGACCAACGCGGCGTGCGGCGGGCGATTCACACTCGGCCTGGGACTTTCTCATGACTGGATCATCAACGGGCAGTTGGGAATTCCCTACCAGCGACCGGTGCGGGAGTTGCGTGATCACCTCGAGGTGCTGACCGCTGCGTTCGACGGGCCGGGGCAGGTCGACGTCGACAACGACAGCTTCCGTGTGCACAGCCCGGTGGACGTGAGCGACCTCTCCCCGCCGGTCCTGCTGGCGGCGCTCGGACCGACGATGTTGCGGATCGCCGGGGAGCGTACCGATGGCACCATCCTGTGGATGGCCGACGAGCGTGCGATCGCCGAGCATGTCGCACCGCGCATCACCGCCGCCGCGCACGCAGCGGGCCGCCCGGCACCCCGTGTGGTCGCCGGGGTTCCCGTCGCGGTGTGCGCGCCCGGCGACGTCGACGCCGCACAGCGCTACGCGAGTGAGCTCCTCGGGCACGCCCACTTCTCCCCCAACTACGTCGCGCTGCTCGAGCACGGCGACGCCGCAGACGTCGGCGACACGATGGCCGCCGGTGACGAGTCCTGCGTGCTGAACCGGCTGCGCGCCTACCGCGACGCCGGGGTCACCGATCTCGCCGCCCGTATCGTGCCGCTCGGCGACGACCCCGCTTCGCGGCGCCGATCACGGGAGCGGACGGCGGAATTCCTGGCCTCGGTCGTCTCGGAGTTCTGACGACATTCGCCGGGACCGCACGATCGACGCGACGGCTGCTACGCCGACCGAGACACCCACCGAACACGCGAACACACCGACGATCAGGTGCCGCACAAACCCGGCCGAGAAGAACGCCGCCAGCTGGAGCCCTCCGGCGACGAACGCCAGCAGGGCGAACACCAACGCGGCGGCCCTCAGCACACGCATGCGACCCATTCTGCCGAGGACGATCTTCAGGTACCCATAGTTAGGCTTCGGTCAACTATTGGCTCCCATGATTTTGCCTGTTATCTTCACGATGTGGCGGCTACCCGGCCCGATACGCAACCTGACCACGGTCAGCGTCGAGCCTCTTTCCAGCGTGCGAGGTCCCGAGAGACCAAGCGCATGCTGGTTCAGGCCGCGATGGCGCTGTGGCGCACCAAGGGCTACGCCACCACCACCGTCGCCGACATCTGCACCGCGGCCGGAGTTTCCAAAGCGCTCTTCTACTTCTACTTCCCGCGCAAGGAAGACGTGCTCTTCGAGGTCGGCGTCCTGTCCACGCAGTCCGCGCACCGGACGATCCACGCGCTGTTGAAGAAGCCCTACGAGATCGAGTCCGTCGTCTCGGCGGCGCTGACCGCGTTCGAACGCTCGATGGCCCGCAACCCCAGAGAACTGATCATCGAGACGATCCTTGAGGGTTACCGGCACGAGCACCGCATCATGGCCGACGGCAGCCCGCCGGATGTGGACGCCGACATGTTCACCGAGCTCTTCACCCGGGCCAGGTCCGACGGAAAGCTGCCCGGCACGGTCGATACCGCCCATCTGGCCTACCTGGCGCAGACGATGGTCAGCGAGGGCGCCCGGCATTGGGCGGCCGGAGCGTTCGGGTCGCGCTCGTTCGCCGAGGTCGTCACGGCTGACATCTGCACGCTCGTCAACGGATACACGGCAAGGAGGCCGCATGTGGAGTTTCGAGACCGACCCTGAGTATCAGAAAGTCCTGGACTGGGCGGACGAATTCGTCCGGGAGGAGGTCGAGCCGCTCGACCTCGCGTTTCCCCATCAGCAGTTCGTGCCGCTGGACGGCGAGCGGCGCAGGGCGATCGACCCTCTCAAGGAGGAGGTGCGCCGCCGCGGTCTGTGGGCCACGCATCTGGGCGCCGACCTCGGCGGCCAGGGGTACGGCCAGCTCAAGCTTGCACTGCTCAACGAGATCCTGGGCCGCTCCCAGTGGGCGCCGGTCATCTTCGGCTGTCAGGCGCCCGACACCGGCAACGCCGAGATCATCGCCCACTACGGGACCGAGGAACAGAAACAGAAGTACCTGCGTCCGCTGTTGGACGGGGAGTTGTTCTCCTGCTACTCGATGACCGAACCGCACGCCGGTGCCGATCCCACCATGTTCACCACCAGCGCCGTGCGCGACGGCGACGACTGGGTCATTAATGGCTGGAAGTTCTTCTCCTCGAACGCGGCCACCGCGTCGTTCCTCATCGTCATGGTGGTCACCAATCGTGAAGTCAGTGCCTACCAAGGGATGTCGATGTTCCTCGTCCCCACTGACACACCCGGGGTGAAGATCGAACGCAACATCGGCCTCTACGGCGAAGGCGCCGAGCACGGTTCGCACGCGCTGATCCACTACGACAACGTGCGGGTGCCCGCGGAGGCACTGCTCGGCGGTGAGGGGCAGGCGTTCGTCATCGCGCAGACCCGCCTCGGCGGTGGCCGCATCCACCACGCGATGCGCACCATAGGCCTGTCCCGCAAGGCCCTGGGCATGATGTGCGAGCGCGCGCTCAGCCGCGAGACGCAGGGCAGCCGCCTGTCGGACAAACAGTTCGTGCAGGGCTACATCGCCGACTCCTACGCCCAACTGCTGCAGTTCCGGCTGATGGTGCTCTACACCGCCTGGGAGATCGACAAGTACAACGACTACAAGAAGGTCCGTAAGGACATCGCCGCGGTCAAGGTCGTGATGCCGACAGTGCTGCACGACATCGCCTGGCGGGCCATGCAGGTTCACGGCGCGCTCGGCGTCACCAACGAGGTCCCCTTCCTCGGCATGGTGACCGGTGCCGCGGTGATGGGGCTGGCTGACGGGCCGACCGAGGTGCACAAGACGACCGTCGCCAAGCAGGTACTGCGCGACTACCGGCCGGCCGAGGGCCTGTGGCCCTCGGAGTGGATCCCGGCCAAACGCGAAGCGGCACGGGCGAAATACGCGGAGTACCTGGAAAACGAGGTCGGCAACCTGTGAGCGAATCCCTCGACACCGCCCGGCTCGCCGACTGGATGGACAACTCCGGATATCCCGGCAAGGGTGAACCGTTGGCTGCCCGCTTCCTGTCGGGCGGCACGCAGAATGTCATCTTCGAGATCCGTCGGGGGGACCACCACTGCGTGCTGAGGATGCCGCCACCCGGTGCGCCGTCGGACCGCGACAAGGGCATCCTGCGGGAATGGCGCATCATCGAGGCGCTCGACGGCACCGATGTCCCCCACACCGCGGCGGTCGGCGTCTGCACGGACGCGTCGGTGCTGGGTCGCCCGTTCTACCTGATGGGCTTCGTCGACGGATGGTCCCCGATGGACACCCACGGAAAGTGGCCCGAGCCCTTCGACAGCGACGTGTCGACCCGGCCGGGGCTCAGTTATCAACTGGCCGAGGGCATCGCGCTGCTGTCGAAGGTGGACTGGCGAGCCAAGGGCCTGCAGGATCTGGGCCGCCCGGACGGCTTCCACGAACGACAGGTCGACCGCTGGATCGGGTTTCTCGAACGCATCAAGAGGCGCGACCTGCCGGGTCTCGAGGTGGCCACCGACTGGCTGCGCGCCCACAAGCCACTCGACTTCATCCCCGGCCTGATGCACGGCGACTACCAGTTCGCCAACGTGATGTACCGCCACGGGGCTCCCGCGCAGTTGGCGGCCATCGTCGACTGGGAGATGGGGACTGTCGGCGACCCGAAGCTGGACCTGGGATGGATGGTGCAGTCGTGGCCGGAACATACCGACGCGCCTGAACCGTCCGAGATGGGTTACGTCGACATGCGGGGCATGCCGTCACGCGACGATGTCGTCGCGCACTACGCCGAGGTGTCGGGCCGCCAGGTCGACGATCTCGACTACTACCTGGTGCTGGCGAAGTGGAAGTTGGCGATCGTGCTCGAGCAGGGCTTCCAGCGGGCCGGCGACGACGAGAAGCTGCTGGCGTTCGGGCCGGTGGTGACCGGCCTGATGGCCTCGGCCGCCGAACTCGCCGAGTCCACGGATTACCGGGGCTGACGCGGCCATGAGGGCCGCGGTGTGTCCGCAGTACGGGCCTCCCGAGGTGGTGCGCGTCGAGGAGCGGCCGGAACCGAGTGCCGGGCCCGGACAGGTCGTGGTGCGTGTCGAAGCCGCTGCCGTCAACTTTCCCGACGTGTTGCTGGTGGCCGACTCCTATCAGGTCAGCGTGGCACCCCCCTTCGTCCCCGGCAGCGAGTTCACCGGCGTGGTCGACGAGATCGGGCCACACACAACGGGTTTCACGGTCGGCGAGCGGGTGGCCGGGACCGGGATGTTCGGCGCGTTCGCCGAACGGGTGGTGGCCGACGCCGCCGGCCTGACCCCGGTCCCCGACGGCGTCGACGCGCGGACCGCGGCCGCATTCGGCGTCGCGCACCGCACGGCGTATCACGCGCTGCGATCGACGGCACGGCTGTCGGCCGGTGACGAGCTGGTGGTTCTCGGCGCCGGCGGCGGCGTCGGGCTGGCCACGGTCCAACTCGGCGTGGCGCTCGGAGCGCGCGTCACCGCAGTGGCTTCCTCGAACGAGAAGTTGGCTGTGGCAGGCGGTTACGGCGCTGCGACGCTGATCAACCACCGAGACGGCGAGCTGCGGCAGGCGCTGCGGCAGGCGATTCCCGACGGCGCCGACGTCGTGGTCGACCCCGTCGGGGGCGACGTCAGCGAACCTGCGCTGCGCTCACTGGGCAGGGGCGGTCGCTTCGTCAGCGTCGGGTTCGCCTCGGGGGTCATCCCCCGCATCCCACTGAACCTGGTTCTCATCAAGGGAGTCCACGTGCTGGGGTTTCAGTTCCAGGACGTCCCCGCCGACGAGTTCACCCGCAACGAGGTGGAGCTGCGCGAGCTGCTCGTCTCGGGTCGAGTCAAACCCCATGTCGGCGCGGTGTATTCGCTGGACGACACCGTAGCTGCGCTGCGCCACGTCAGCGACGGCCGCGCGATCGGCAAGGTCGTCATCGACCTGAGCTGAATCTCAGCTGGCCGGGACCAGGTCCGCGGCGACCGACGCCATCATGCCGCAACAGAAGGTCTCGCTCAGCCCGACCGGTTCGGTGGCTGCACCGCAGGCCGCCGCGAGCGCCGCAGCCTTGAACGCGCGGGCAGCCGCGCTGAGGCGGTGTTGGACCGGATCGACGCTGCCGCCCAGTTCGGACGGCACCGGCCCACCCCACAACGTCACCTCGGTGCCGCCCTGTTCCAGCGCACCGAGCACGCCGCGGCGCACCCGCTCGTCACGGCCGAAGAGGCCGGCGGCCACCGCAACGGTCTGGGGATGCGGACGCTGCTCCCACGCCGCCAGGACCGATTCCAGGTCCAGGGTGGCGGCGCCGAGGATCTCCAGCGGACGCACGTCTTCGTCGGCTCCGACCAGAACCGTGACGTCCCACCCCGCCATGACGCGGTCGTAGACCCAGCCACCCGCGCACCGCACGGCGTCAGCCACGTTCGGGGCGACGACGTCGAGCCGGTACCTCATGTCGGGCTCGGCTGCGCCGCCAGGTCTCGAGCCAGCGACTCCGCGTACCCCTGGTACACCTCGGTCAGCGGGATTGAAGGATCGAGTAACCATTGGATCTCCATTCCGTTGATGAAGGCGAGAATCTCCGTGGCCTTGGTGGCCGCGTCGAAGTCCTTGCGGTACAGCCCTTTTTGCTGACCGCGGGTGATGAGGTCTTTGATGATGTCCGCCGCGGCACGGTAGCGCTGGTGCAGGCGGTCGTGCAGCGGCGCGTCGGGGGCGAGGTTCTCGGCCAGCAGCACCATGAACGTCCCGACCAGCTCGGGTGACCGTTCGAAGCGCTTGGGCACCCGGGTGAGCTCGGCGATGAGGTCGCCGGACCGGTCGGCATGCGCGTCGTCATCGGCGTCGCGCGCGTCGAGCACCGCATTGAGCAGCTGCTCTTTGGATTCGAAGTGGTGCAGCAGTCCCGCAGGGGTGACGCCCGCCTCCCTGGCGATCTGCGCGAGGGACGTGCTGCGCCACCCGTTGCGTGCCAGCAGCCGCTCCGCCACCGCCAGGATCCGCTGTCTGCGGTCCTCACCTTTGGCGAACAGCGTCGCGTAGGGCCTCTTGGCGTTGCCCAGATCGGACGCGGCGGACTCGGGGGCTGACACTCATCTCCTCGGCTTGAACCAACCTAGTGAACACACAGTAGGTAGGTTTGGCCGCTGTGACAAGGGTCTCAGCTTACAAATTTCTTGACGGGTGTCACGTCGCGATTTCGGCGTCGTTGGTCAACGTGGGCGAGACCAACTACACCGAAATCACTCAGAGGCCGAGCGACTTGGCGATCATCACCTTCATCACCTCGCTGGTGCCCGCATAGATCCGGGCCACTCTCGCATCGGTGTACAGCCGGGCGATCGGATACTCCATCATGTAGCCGTAGCCGCCGAACAACTGCAGGCAGCGGTCCACCACCCGCTGCTGCATCTCGGTGCAGAACAGCTTGGTCCTGGCCGCGTCAGCGCCGGAGAGCTCCCCCTCGACATGCAGCGAGACGGCCCGGTCCAGCATCGCCTGGGCGGCTTCCACCTCGGTCGAGCAGGCCGCAAGCTCGAACTTGGTGTTCTGAAACGAGGCCACCGGGGTGCCGAACGCCTTGCGGCTCTGGGTGTACTCGATCGCCGCGGCGATCGCCGAGCGCGCCTGGGCCACCGAGCCCACCGCGACTGTCAGCCGCTCCTGCGCGAGATTGTGCCCCAGGTATCCGAACGCCTCGTCGACCTCACCGAGCACGTTGGCCGCCGGGACACGGACGTCGACGAACGACAACTCGGCGGTGTCTTGGACCTTGCAGCCCATCTTCTCCAGCTCGCGGCCCCGGGTGAACCCGTCCATGCCGTCCTCGACGACCAGCAGCGTCAGCCCCTTACGCCGGTTGTCCGGATCGGTCGACGTGCGGGCGACGACGATCACCAGGTCGGCCTGCATGCCACCGGTGATGAAGGTCTTGGCGCCGTTGACGATGTAGTCGTCGCCGTCACGGACCGCCGTGGTGCGCATGCCCGCGAGGTCTGAGCCGGTCCCCGGCTCGGTCATCGCGATCGCGGTGAGAACCGTGCCCGACGCCAAGCCGGGAAACCACCGGTCGCGCTGTTCGTCGTTCGCGTAGTGCAGGAAGTACGGCAGGATCACTTCCAGCTGGGTGCGCACCGTCGACAGTGTCACCAGGGCACGGGCCGCCTCCTCCTGCAGCACCACGTTGTACCGGTAGTCGGGCTGACCGCCGCCGCCGTACTGCTCCGGGATGGCCATACCGAGCATCCCGAGCTCGCCCATCCGCTCGAAGACCTCGCGCGGCATCCGGCCGCCCTTCTCCCACTGCGGGTAATGCGGCACGACCTCCTTGTCGACGAAGTCGCGGGCCAGTTCGCGGAACGCCTCGTGGTCTTCGGTGAAGAGATCTCTGCGCACCCGATGTCCTCCAAGCCTGCTATTTGACGAGTTCGATCAGCGTCGCGTTGGCGGTGCCGCCGCCTTCGCACATGGTCTGCAGCCCGTAACGAATCCCGTTGTCGCGCATGTGATGGATCATCCGCGTCATCAGCACGGCGCCGGACGCCCCCAAGGGATGGCCGAGCGCGATCGCGCCGCCGAGCGGGTTGAGCTTGGCCGCGTTGGCCCCGGTGTCCGCGAGCCACGCCAGCGGCACCGGCGCGAACGCCTCGTTGACCTCGTAGACGCCCACCTCGTCGAGCGTCACACCCGCCTTGTGCAGCACCTTCTCGGTCGCCGGAATCGGGCCGGTCAGCATCAGTCTGGGGTCGGCGCCGGTGACCGCGCCTGCGCGGTAGCGCACCAGCGGGGTCAGCCCGAGGTTCACCGCGTTCTCCATCGTGGTCACCAGCAGCGCCGCGGCGCCGTCGGAGATCTGCGACGAGTTGCCGGCGTGGATGACGCCGTCCTCGGTGAAGGCCGGCTTGAGACCGGCCAGCTTCTCCACCGTGGTGCCGCGGCGGATGCCTTCGTCCTCGGTGACCGCGCTTCCCCCTGTTTTGCTCCCCGCGTCCGCACCTTCGGTGAATACCGGCACGATCTGATCCTTGAACGCGCCGGCGTCCTGCGCCGCGGCGGCCCGTTCGTGCGACAGCGCGGAGTACTCGTCGAGCTGGGTGCGGGAGAAGCCCCACTTCTGCGAGATCATCTCGGCCGAGATGCCCTGGTTGAAGGAGAAGTCGTCATAGCGGGCAAACACTTTGGGCCCGTAGGGCATCCCGGTGGCGCGCGCGGCTCCCAGCGGGACCCGGCTCATCACTTCCACTCCCCCGGCCACCACCACGTCCTGCTGACCCGACATCACGGCCTGCACGGCGAAGTCGAGCGCCTGCTGGCTCGACCCGCAGGCCCGGTTCACCGTGGTGCCGGGGATGTGCTCGGGCCAGCCCGCGGCCAGCACCGAATACCGCCCGATATTGCTCGACTGGTCGCCGACCTGGGACACGCAGCCCCAGATGACGTCGTCGATCACGTCGGTGTCCACCCCGGTGCGCTCGACAAGCTCGTTGAGCACCACCGCCGACAGATCGGCCGCGTGCTGCTCGGACAGACCGCCGTTGCGCTTACCCACTGGCGTACGCACGGCACCGACGATGACCGTTTCCCGCATGACCCTCTACTCCTCATCCTTCTGGGTGGGCTTCTCGTACTGGACCCATGCCCCGGTGAACTCCGGTTCCCGCTTCGCGGCGAACGCGGCATATGCCTCAACCGAATCCGCGGTCGCGAAGTTGCCGGGTTGGGCACGCGCCTCGTTGGCCAGCGCTTCCCGCAGCGTGGCGTTGGCACCGTCGTTGAGCAGCGCCTTGCTCTGCGCGAGCGCGAACGGCGGACCGCCGGCCAACCGGTCGGCGAGATCGTCGACGAAGGCATCGATCTCGCCGCTCGGCTTCACCCACGTCACCAGGCCCAGATCACGCGCCTCGTCGGCGCCGATCATCTCGGCGAGCAGCACCAGACGCTTGGCCTGTTGCAGGCCGACGATCCTGGGCAGCAGCCAGGAGCCGCCGAGGTCGACCGACAGCCCACGCTTGGAGAAGATCTGGCAGAACCGCGATTCCGGGGTGGCGACCACCAGATCGCAGCCCAGCGCCAGGTTCCATCCCGCGCCGACGGCGATGCCGGTGACCTTCGCGATGGTCGGCACGGCCAGCTCGTGAAGGGCCAGCGCCACGTCGGTGAGGCGGTCCAGCTTGTAGCGCGGGTGGATCTGCTCACCGGTGCCGATGTCGGCACCGGAGCAGAACGCGCCACCCGCGCCGGTCAACACCAGCGCCCGGACGTCGTGATCGCGTTTGAGGTCTCGAAGCGCGTCGGCGAGTTCCACCCACAACCGTGCGTCGAGCGCATTGCGGCGCTCGGGACGGTTGAGGGTCAGCGTGCGCACGCCGTCACGATCCGTTGACAACAGCACCTGGTCGTCAACCACGGTAAGCCGGCCCGATCGCGCCATCGGCCCGCAGCTGCCTCAATTCGTCTGGGGTGACGCCAATTTCGGTGAGCACCGCGTCGGTGTGCTCTCCGAGACCGGGGATCGCACCCATCGGCTGCTCGAAGTCGCTGATCACCGGTGGTGGGCGCAGCGCCTGGATATCGCCCTTCGGCGTGGCGACGGTGCGCCACCGGTCACGGGCCGCCAGATGTGGGTGGACGACGACCTCGCTGGGCAGGTTGTAGCGGGAGTTCCCGATGCCGGCCGCGTCGGCCGTCTTCTGGATCTCGGCCAGATCGTGTTGGGCACACCAGCTTCCGATGGCCTCCTCCAGGATCTGCCGGTGTGCGCACCGATCGGAGTTGGTTGCGAACCGAGGGTCGTCGGCGAGATCGGGGCGGTCGATGATCTCGCGCGCCACCCGTTGCCATTCACGGTCGTTGGTGGTGCCGAGCACGACGGTCTGGCCGTCGCGGGTCGGGAACGCGCCGTACGGCGCAACGGCCGGAGAGCCCACGCCGAGCGGCTCCTGGTCGATACCGGAGTGCTGGGTGTAGGTCAGCGCATAGCCCATCACATCGGTCATGACGTCGAACAGGCTCAGTTCCACCGACGGCGCGGGAGCGGATCCCGGGTGACGGGCGCGCCCGTACAGCAGCGCCAGGATCGAGATCGCGGCGTAGAGCCCGGTGCTGAAGTCCGCCACCGCAGGTCCTGGTTTGGCCGGCATGCCCGGATATCCCGTGACCGCGCAGGACCCGGACTCCGCCTGCACCAGAAGGTCGTAGGCACGCTTGTGCGACAGCGGGCCGCCGGGCCCGTACCCGTCGATCTCGACCGGGATCACCCTGGGATGCCGCGCAGCGAGGTCGGCGGGAGCGACACCGAGGCGTGCCGTCGCACCCGGGGCCAGGTTCGACACGAAGGCGTCGGCACGGTCGAGTAACCGGTGCAGAAGGTCCAATCCCCCAGCGGTCTTCGTGTTGAGCGTCACCGACTCCTTGCCCCGGTTTGACCACACGAAGTGCGCGGCCAGACCTCCCGGCCCGTTGACGACGTCGTCGTAGTCCCGGGCGAAGTCGCCGCCGTTGGGGTTTTCCACCTTGATGATGCGGGCACCGAAGTCGGCGAGCACCCGGGTGCACATCGGCGCGGCCACGGCCTGCTCCATGGCGACGACGGTGACCCCAGCCAGGGGCGCGGCGCTCGGTTGGGAACTGCTCACCTGTTCAGATAACCATGCCGCCGTCGACCGGCAGCACCTGCCCGGTGACGTACGACGCCGCATCCGAGGCCATGAACACGAAGGCACCGGCGATCTCCGACGGTTCGGCCCAGCGCTTCATCGGGATGCGGTTCATCATGTTGGCCGCGAACTTCTCGTTGGTACGGATGGTTTCGGTCATCGGGGTGGCCGCCAGCGGGGCCAGCGCGTTGACCGTGATCCCCTTGGTGGCCAGTTCCCGCGCCAGTGATTTGGTGAAGCCGATGATGCCGGCCTTGGCCGCCGAATAGTTGACCTGGCCGAGCGTGCCGGTGAGCCCGGCCGCCGAGGTCACGTTGACGATCCGCCCGGTGCCGTCGATCGGGATGAACGGCAGCGCGGCCTGGGTGACGTTGAATGCGCCCATCACGTGGATGTCGAACAGCAGCCGGAACGACTCCGGCGTGGTCTTGTCGAACATCGCAGGCCTGGTGACCCCCGCGTTGTTGACGACGATGTGCAGTGCCCCGCCGGTGAGCGCAGCGGCCTGCGCGGCCGCGGCGTCGGCGGAGTCACGGTCGGACACGTCGAGCGCGGCGGCCTCGGCGCGACCGCCGGAATCCGAAATCCGCTGGGCGACGACGGCGGCGGCGTCCTTGTCGATGTCGGTGACCAGTACCGCCGCACCCGCGTCGGCCAGTGCCTGCGCGACGGCGGAGCCGATGCCCCCCGCCGCGCCGGTCACCAGCGCGGAACGCCCGGCCAGATCGAAGTAGCCGCGCATCAGTAGCTCCTCGGCAGTCCGAGCACGTGCTCACCGAGGAAGTTCAGGATCATCTCCTGGCTCACCGGCGCGATCTTCATCAGCCGCGACTCACGGAAGTAGCGCGAGACGTGGTACTCCTCCGAGTACCCCATGCCGCCGTGCAGTTGCAGCGCGCGGTCAGCGGCACCGAAACCTGCGTCGGCGCACAGGTACTTCGCGGTATTGGCTTCTCGCCCACAGGGTTTGCCGTTGTCGTAGAGCCAGGTGGCCTTCCGAAGCACCAGCTCGGCGGCGTCGAGTCGGGCCAGTGAGTCGGCGAGCGGGAACTGCAGACCCTGGTTCATGCCGATCGGCCGGTTGAACACGTGGCGCTCGTTGCCGTACTTGACGGCCTTCTCCAGCGCCACCCGCCCGATGCCCAACGCCTCGGCGGCGATCAGCATCCGCTCCGGGTTCAGTCCGTCCAGGATGTACTTGAAGCCCTTGCCTTCCTCACCGACCCGGTGCTCGACCGGAACCATCAGGTCGTCGATGAACACCTCGTTGGAGCTGACCGCATTTCGCCCCATCTTCCTGATCGGCCGGATGTCGACGTGGTTGCGGTCCAGGTCGGTGAGGAACAGCGTCATCCCGTCGGTCTTCTTCGCGCCGCGCTTTTCCAGGTCATCCGGCGACTCGGTCCTGGTCAACAGCAGGATCTTCTCGGACTCCAGCGCTTTGGAGATCCACACCTTGCGGCCGTTGACACGGTACTTGTCGCCTTCGCGCTTGGCGAACGTGGTGATACGCGAAGTGTCCAGTCCCGCACCTGGTTCGGTGACCCCGAAGCACACGTGCAGGTCACCGTTGACGATGCGGGGCAGCGTTGCGGCTTTCAGCTCGTCGGAGCCGTGCTTGACGACGGGTTGCATCCCGAAGATGGACAGATGGATCGCGCTGGCGCCGTTCATCGCGGCACCCGATCGCGACACCTCCTCCAGTAGCAGCGTCGCTTCGGTGATGCCAAGGCCGTGGCCGCCGTACTCCTCCGGGATGGTCATGCCCAGCCAGCCGCCGTTGGCGATCGCGTCGTAGAACTCCTGCGGGAACTCGTGCGCCTGGTCCTTCTCCATCCAGTAGTGGTCGTCGAACCTGCTCGCCAGCTCACGAACGGACTTACGGATCAGCTCCTGATCCTCGGTCAGCTCGAAACTCATCCCGCCCGGCATGGACGTCATAGCCCTCACTCCTTCAAATCCATGACCGCCGAAATCGCATTCCACGCCGTCGTCGCGCGTCTTTTCGCCCGTGGAATGCAGCTTCGGCGGAGGTGTCAGCTCAGTCCGTGTTGCCGGTGATCTCTTTGGCGCGAGCTGCGAAGTCGGCGAACGTCGCTCCGGTCTTCTCCTTGTGGGAGAGGGCTTGGATGGAGACGTCGTGTCCTTCGGCGGCTTTGCGCAGTGCCCCGACGGTGGCTTGTTCTTTGGGGATGTGGGTGAACGGGTCCCAGTGATACCAGCGCATCGCGTTCTGATAGGTCATCTTGTCGATCTCGTCATCGGGCACGCTGTTGACCTTGAGGACCTCGTCGAGTTGCTCGGGGGCGCCGGGCCACATCGAATCCGAGTGCGGGTAGTCGGCTTCCCAGCAGATGTTGTCCACCCCGATCTGATGACGGGTGGCCACCCCGACCGGATCGGCGATGAAACACGTCAGGAAATGCTCCCGGAACACCTCAGAGGGCAGCTTGCCCTTGAAGTCCTGCCCGGTCCACGTCGAATGCATCTCATAGGTGCGATCCACCCGCTCCAGGAAATACGGAATCCAGCCCGTCCCACCCTCAGACAGCGCGATCTTGAGATCCGGATACTCCTTGATCGGGCGCGACCACAACAGATCCGCCGCCGCCTGCACGATGTTCATCGGCTGCAACGTGATCATCACATCCATCGGCGCATCCGGTGCCGTGATCGCCAACCGACCCGACGACCCGATATGCACATTGAGCACCGTGTCGGTATCCACCAGCGCATCCCACATCGGCTTCCAATGCTCGAAATCATGGAAACTCGGATACCCCATCGCCGACGGGTTCTCCGAGAACGTCAACGAATGCACCCCCCGCGCCGCATTACGACGGATCTCCTTGGCGCACGCTTCGGGATCCCAGATCACCGGCAACGTCATCGGAATGAACCGGGCCGGATACGCCCCACACCACTCCTCGACATGCCAGTCGTTGTAGGCCTGCACCAACGCCAACGAGAACTCCGCATCCTCGGTGGCGAACAACCGGCCCGCGAAACCCGGAAACGACGGGAAACACATCGACCCCAAAATCCCGCCGGCATTCATGTCCTTGACCCGCTCATCAACCTGCCAACACCCCGGCCGGATCTCATCCAGACCCTGCGGCTCCAGCCCGTACTCCTCCTTCGGGCGACCCGCCACCGCATTGAGCGCCACATTCGGAATCACCACATCCCGGAACTGCCACGTATCACTGCCGTCCGGGTTATGCACCAACCGCGGCGCCTCATCCAAATACTTGCGCGGCAGATGATTCTTGAACATATCCGGCGGCTCAACGATGTGATCATCCACGCTGATCAAAATCATGTCATCACGGTTCATGACGGCGCTCCTTCCGTTCCCACCCTTCCGAGCGGGAGCACGTGACATCGGCCTCTAGTTCTCCTTCTAAGGAAACTAGCTTCTCCGTCAGCGAGAATCAATGTTCGGCATCGACATCGACGCTGGCAGACCGCGCCGTCCGGCACGCTCCGGCGTTCCACCGGCCGGCGATTCGGGACCACTCCGTTGACGCCGACACCAAAGAGTGGAAATCTATTGGCGAAATATGAGAACCTGATTCTCATGAGTGAGAGGAGTCCGGCAGTGCGACTAGCCCCACTGCCCGCGGACCAGTGGGACGGCGTGGCCGAACAGGCCCTTTCCGGCCTGATGCCGGCCGAGCTCCGCAATCCCGAGACGGCCGGAAACCTGGTCGGCACGCTCTTGCGCCACCCCAAGCTGGCCAGAGCGTTCCTCCGGTTCAACTTCCAACTGCTGTACGGCACGACGTTGCCGGAGCGTCTTCGCGAGTTCGTGGTCCTGCGCGTCGCCCGCCTCTCGAACTGCGAGTACGAATGGCGTCATCACGTCGCCATGGGCCGCGACGCGGGCCTGTCCGACGACGTGATCGCAGGCATCGAACGCGGCGAGGCCGTCGATGAATTCGACCGCGCAGTACTGACGGCGGTCGACGAGCTGCACCACGACTCGGTGATCTCCGACTCCACCTGGACGGCCCTGTCGTCCCACCTCGACGAGCGTCAGCTGATGGACCTCGTCTTCACAATCGGCTGCTATGGCGCACTTGCCATGGCGATCAACACCTTTGGCGTAGAACCCGACCAGGAGAGGTAACAATTCCATGGCACATTTCCCGAAGCCTGCCGCAGGCAGCTGGACAGAGAACTGGCCCGAGCTCGGCACCGCGCCGGTCGATTACACGGACTCCATCGACCCCGAGCAGTGGAAGCTGGAGCAGCAGGCCATCTTCCGCAAGCTGTGGCTGCATGTCGGCCGCGTGGAGCGGCTGCCGAAGGCCGGCAGCTACTTCACCCGTGAGATGCCGTCGGTCGGCGCCGGCACCTCGATCATCGTCAACAAGGACAAGGACGGCCAGGTCCGCGCCTTCTACAACCTGTGCCGGCACCGCGGCAACAAGCTGGTCTGGAACGACTACCCCGGCGAAGAGGTCTCCGGATCCTGCCGGCAGTTCACCTGCAAGTACCACGCGTGGCGCTACGCGCTCGACGGTGAGCTGACCTTCATCCAGCAGGAGGACGAGTTCTTCGACGTCGACAAGGCCGACTACCCGCTCAAGCCCGTCCGCTGCGAGGTCTGGGAAGGCTTCATCTTCGTCAACTTCGACGACGACGCCGAACCGCTGGTCGACTACCTCGGCGACTTCGCCAAGGGGCTGGAGGGCTACCCCTTCCACGAGATGACCGAGGTGTACAGCTACCGCGCCGAAATCAACTCGAACTGGAAGCTTTTCATCGACGCGTTCGTCGAGTTCTACCACGCACCGATCCTTCACATGAAGCAGGCGACTGCCGAAGAGGCCGCCAAGCTCGCCAAGGTCGGGTTCGAAGCCCTGCACTACGACATCAAGGATCAACACTCGATGATCTCGTCGTGGGGTGGTATGAGCCCGCCCAAGGACCTCAACATGGTCAAGCCGATCGAGCGGATCCTGCACAGCGGCCTGTTCGGTCCGTGGGACCGGCCCGACATCAAGGGCATCCTGCCCGACGAGCTGCCGCCTGCCGTCAACCCGGCCCGACAGCCGACGTGGGGCCAGGACTCGTTCGAGTTCTTCCCGAACTTCACGCTGCTGCTGTGGGCGCCGGGCTGGTACCTGACCTACAACTACTGGCCGACCGCCGTGGACAAGCACATCTTCGAGTGCAACCTGTACTTCGTGCCCCCGAAGAACACCCGCCAGCGGCTGTCCCAGGAACTCGCGGCCGTGACGTTCAAGGAGTACGCACTGCAGGACGCCAACACCCTCGAGGCGACGCAGACCCAGATCGGCACCCGCGCCGTCACCGAATTCCCGTTGTGCGACCAAGAGATCCTGCTGCGCCACCTGCACCACACGGCGCACAAGTACGTCGACAAGTACAAGCTCGAGCAGGCCGCGAAGGCTGCCACCAACGGATCTGCCAGCAAGACCGAAAAGGAGGGGGCCAATGTCTGAAACCAACGGAACCAAGGAACGCCTGCTGCCGGAGGAGTTCGCCGATCTGGAGCGGTTCAGCGACTGGATCCTGCCCACCGAACCCGAGCGTTACGCCAAGCGGCTCGCTTCGACGATGGAGGAGATGCAGAACCTCTACGATGTCGGCATGGCGCGCCTCGAGGACGTGATGGTGTACCTCGACGCCCGGTTCCCGCTGCACGGCATGCCCGATGACGCCAAGCGGCTCATGCACCTGATGCAGTCGGTCGTGATGGTGTCGTTCCCGGTGGAAGTGTGGAAGCAGCCACGCGTCCTCGACAGCGGCGCCGCCTGGGTCGAAATCGTCAGGGAGCCGGTGGTTTAGCAGGTGTTGACCCTCAAAGCCGCGGGTCTCCTCGACGTCGTCTCCGGCGAGATCATCCGGCCGGGCGTCGTCACCGTCGACGGGGACCGCATCGTCTCGCTCGGTGGCACTCCCCCGCCCGATGTGGAGGTCATCGATCTCGGCGACTCGATCCTGTTGCCCGGCCTGATGGACATGGAGGTCAACCTGCTGATGGGCGGGCGCGGGGAGAACCCGGGTCTGTCCCAGGTGCAGGACGACCCCGCGACGCGGGTGCTGCGCGCGGTGGGCAACGCCCGCCGCACTCTGCGCGCCGGCTTCACCACTGTGCGTAACCTCGGATTGTTCGTCAAGACAGGCGGATACCTACTCGACGTCGCACTGGGCAAGGCGATCGACGCCGGCTGGATCGACGGTCCGCGAGTCATCCCGGCAGGTCACGCCATCACGCCGACGGGTGGCCACCTGGACCCGACGATGTTCGCGGCGTTCATGCCCGGCGTGCTGGAGCTGACCGTCGAGGAGGGCATCGCCAACGGGGTGGACGAGATCCGCAAGGCGGTGCGCTATCAGATCAAGCACGGCGCCCAACTGATCAAGGTGTGCTGCTCGGGCGGGGTGATGTCGCTGACCGGGGAGGCTGGCGCACAACACTATTCGGACGAGGAACTGCGCGTCATCGTCGACGAGGCGCACCGCCGCGGCTTGCGGGTCGCGGCGCACACCCACGGGGCCGAGGCGGTCAAGCACGCGGTCGAGTGCGGTATCGACTGCATCGAGCACGGGTTCCTGATGGACGACGAGGCGATCCAGATGCTGGTCGACAACGACCGCTTCCTGGTGAGCACCCGCCGGCTCGCCGAGTACATGGACGTCTCGAAGGCCCCACCGGAGCTGCAGGCGAAGGCAGCCGAGATGTTCCCGAAGGCACGGACGTCGATCAAGGCCGCCTACGAGGCGGGCGTGAAGATCGCCGTGGGCACCGACGCCCCGGCGATCCCGCACGGCAAGAACGCCGACGAGCTCGTCACGCTGGTCGACTGGGGTATGCCGCCCGCGGCCGTGTTGCGCGCGGCGACGGTGGTGGCCGCCGATCTCATCAACCGCTCCGACTCGCTCGGCCGCATCGCCGAGGGCTACCTCGCCGACATCATCGCGGTGCCCGGTGATCCACTGGCAGACATCGGCGTTACAAAGAATGTTACTTTTGTAATGAAGGGCGGTAAGGTCTACAAGAATGAGCACGCAACCGACACGAACTGAGGATCTGGTCGAGATCCAGCAGCTGCTCGCCAAGTACGCCGTCACCATCACCCAGGGTGACATCGACGGGCTCATCTCGGTTTTCACGCCGGACGGAACCTACAGCGCCTTCGGGTCGACGTACACGCTCGCGCGTTTCCCCGAGCTCGTCGACGCCGCACCCAAGGGGTTGTTCATGACCGGAACGGCGCTGGTGGATCTGAACGAGGGCGAGGACACTGCGTCGGGCACCCAGCCGCTGTGCTTCATCGAGCACTCCAAGCACGACATGCGCATCGGCTACTACCGTGACACCTACGTACGCAGCGATGACGGCTGGCGACTGAGAACCCGTGCGATGACCTTCATCCGGCGCTCCGGAGAACACGACTCCGGACGCCCGCACGCGATCGGGAGGCCCGAAGCCGGATGACCGTAGCCGTCGACACCTCGAACGCGTCCGAGTTCCGGTCACAGTTGAAGGCGTGGCTGGATGAGAACGACCTGACCCCGCCCGCGGACCATTCCCTGCAGGGCCACATCCGCCAGTTCGCCCGGGTGCAGCGCGCGCTCTATGACGCCGGCTGGAGCCGCTACGGCTGGCCCGAGCTCGCCGGCGGCCTCGGTGGTCCGGCGATCCTGCGGGCCATCGTCGGTGAAGAGGTGGTGGGCCGGCGGCTCGCCGAACCGGGGCCGTACTCGATGCTCGAGGTGCTGGCACCGACGATGATCGACTACGCGCCCGCGGAACTCGCCGCCGAGATGGTTCCGAAGTTGCTCAGCGGCGAAGAGCAATGGTGCCAAGGCTTTTCAGAGCCCGGATCCGGTAGTGATCTGGCCTCGCTGACCACACGTGCCGTACAGGACGGCGACAAGTGGATCATCAACGGCCAGAAGGTGTGGACGAGTTTCGCCCAGTACTCGCACCGATGCATCCTGCTCACCCGCACCGGCGACGCGGACACTCCCA
Source organism: Mycolicibacterium austroafricanum (assembly GCF_000612725.1). Taxonomy (GTDB): domain Bacteria; phylum Actinomycetota; class Actinomycetes; order Mycobacteriales; family Mycobacteriaceae; genus Mycobacterium; species Mycobacterium austroafricanum. The sequence goes on along the minus strand of NZ_HG964453.1, from coordinate 194,927 downwards.
ACCACAAGGCCATCACCGCGTTCTTCGTCGACGTCGACACCCCGGGTGTCACGGTGCGCCCGCTGCGCACCATGCACGACGTCGACGAATTCTGCGAGGTCTACTTCGACGACGTCGCCGTGGATTCCAGCCGCATGCTCGGCCAACCCGGCGACGGATGGCAGTTGGCGATGGATCTGCTGCCCTACGAGCGCTCCACGTGTTTCTGGCAGCGCATCGCCTACCTGTACTCCCGTTTCGACGCACTCGTCGACGAAGTCAAGCGGCAGGGGCAGTCCGTGGATCAGGACATGGGTGAGGTGTACCTGGCTCTGCACACGCTGCGCTGCCGGTCCAGGGCCACCCAGCACCGACTGGCCGACGGTCAGAAACTGGGCCCGGATACCTCCATCGACAAGGTGCTTCTGGCCACGGCGGAACAGCGACTCTACGACACCGCACGCGATCTGCTGCCCGGCGCCGTCGAGCTCGATGACACCGAATGGCGCACCGAGTACCTGTACTCGCGTGCGGCAACCATCTACGGGGGCACCGCCGAGGTGCAGCGCAACATCATCGCCCGCCGCCTGCTGGATCTCGGGAAGGAGTGAGGATGGCCCCCGGAATGGATGAGGCATCCCTGGACATGCTCGAAGCCTCGCTGCGCAAGACGATGCTCTCGTCGTCGGGCCCCGAGCTCGACGCGGCGCTGACCGAAATGGGCTGGGCCGACATGCTGTCCGAGATGCCCGAGGTGGCCGTCCCGCTGGTGTTCCGCTTGCTCGGCGAAACGGGTTCGCATGCATCGGTTCTCGTCGACGTGGTGCTGCACGCCACCGGCAACACGATCGGCGACACCGTCGAACTTCCGCTGCCCTATGCCGGAAACGGCTGGGTGGTCTGGGACCGCGGTGGGGCGAGCGAAGCGACGGGGGATGACCGAAGCCCGGAGAGCCTCGACCCCACGCTCGGCGGTCTGCCGCTGCGCCGGGAGGAGGAGGGTTACCCGATCCGGCTGGCCGAGGCCCGGGTGGCCGTCGGCTGGTGGCTGGTCGGTTCGGCCAGGGCGATGCTGAGCCTGGCCCGTCAACATGCCTTGGACCGGGTGCAATTCGGGAAACCGATCGCCTCGTTCCAGGCCGTCCGGCACCGGCTGGCCGAGACGCTGGTGGCCATCGAAGGCGCCGAGGCGACGCTGAGCCTGCCGGGTGCGGACAACCCCGACCTGACCGCGCTGCTGGCCAAGGCGGCTGCCGGCAAGGCCGCGCTGACCGCCGCCATGCACTGCCAGCAGGTGCTCGGCGGTATCGGGTTCACCGAAGAGCACGACCTGCACCGGCACGTGAAGCGCGCGCTCGTCCTCGACGGACTGCTCGGCAGCTCAAGGGAACTCACCCGCAGAGCCGGTGCGGGGCTGCGTGCCCGCGGCTCGGCACCCCGGCTTGCCCAGCTGTAGCTTTGCGCGGCACCAGCACAGGCACAGGCACACGCACACGCACACGCACACGCACAGGCTCCGGGAGCGCGAGGGTGCGTGTCTGCGGGCGCCACGCCGGGACTGTTACCGGATTTCACGCACGTTCGTCGCCGGGTGTCCGAGGTGGCACCGTCTGGCGGGCGAATGCCCGCATCGCCCATGCCGCCGCGAGCGTGCGCAAACTTCGGCTTCTCAGCGGCGTGTCGGCCGCAGACACGCACGCTCGGCGGGAGAAAGAGGCCCACCTAGGGAGCACGCTCGGCGGGAGAAAGAGGCCCACCCAGGGAGAAGGCCTGCCCACCTACTTGATGTTGGCCTTCATCTCTTCGAGGTTGACCAGCACCGGCCAGCCTCCGACGCTGAGCGCATTGCCGTGTCCGGTCTGGTGCACGTCGAAGACCGACTGGATCGCCGCATAGAATCCCTGCACGTCCAGCGTCTGATTGACCGCACGCTTGGCCTGCCGCAGCGCGAACGGCGGCATCTTGGCGATCTGCTCGGCCAGTGTCCTGGTTTCGGCGTCGAGTTGGTCGCGCGGAACGACGCGGTTGACCATCCCGGTGGCCGCCACCTCCTCGGCGGTCATCGCGCGACCGGTGAACAGGATCTCCTTCGCCTTGCGTGGTCCGAGTTCCCAGGTGTGGCCGTGGTATTCGACGCCCCCGATCCCCATCAGCACCACAGGGTCGGAGAACTGCGCGTCGTCGGCGGCAACGATCAGGTCGCACGGCCAGCACAGCAGCAGACCACCTGAGATACACCGGCCCTGAACCGCCGCGATGGACGGCTTCGGCACGTTGCGCCACCGCAGCGTGTACTCCAGATAGCGCTTGGCCTCGTGCGCGATGATGAACTCGAGGGTGATCTTGTCCGGCACCGGACCGCCGCCCCTCAGGTCGTGCCCTGCGGAGAAGTGCTTGCCGTTGGCCCGCAGCACGATGACCGACACCTCGTTGTCCTCGGCGGCCCTTGTCCACGCCGCGTCGAGCTCGTCGAGCAGCTCCGGATTCTGCGCGTTCGCAGCCTCGGGACGGTTCAGCGTGATCGTCGCGATCCTGTCGGTGACGTCATAGTCGATGTACACGAGGGTCCTCGGGGTTCGGCGCGATATGTCGGGGTCAGACGCCCGATGTAACATCGGGGCCTTCTGTTATCACCAACATGAGAATACTATTCTCGCGATGAGGAAGTTACAATCTCTGACACGTTCGCCGAGGGGGGGTCGAGGACCAATATGGCAAGGCGTTCTCCGGTACAGTCAGTTCGTGTTCTCCCCAATCGGCCTGCATCCGAGCCTCCGGTGACCAGTCCCAGCGAAGAGCCCGCATGGAAGCAGCGCGCGGTTGAACGCTCCATCAAGACGGCCAAACTGCGCGCCGCTCAGCGCGTGCAGCGATTCCTCGACGCCGCACAGGCCATCATCATCGAGAAGGGCAGCACGGACTTCACCGTCCAAGAGGTCGTCGACCGCTCCCGCCAGTCGCTGCGTAGCTTCTACCTGCAGTTCGACGGTAAGCACGAACTTCTCCTGGCCCTGTTCGAGGATGCCCTCAGCCGCTCGGCCGACCAAATTCGCGCCGCCACCGGCGGGCACGAAGAACCGATAGAACGCCTGAAGGTGGCCATCCAGCTGCTCTTCGAATCCTCCCGACCGGACCCTGCCGCCAAGCGGCCGCTGTTCACCGACTTCGCGCCGCGGTTGCTGGTGTCGCACCCTTCCGAGGTCAAGGTGGCCCATGCGCCGCTGTTGGCGTTGCTCACCGAGCTGATGGAAGAGGCCAGCGCGGCCGGCCAACTCCGGGACGGCATCAACCCGAAGCGGATGGCCGCGATGACCATGCAGACCGTCATGTTCGTGGCCCAGTCCAGCGGAGACGTCGACGAGAACGCCGCCAATCCCATCACCGCCGACGAGGTCTGGGACTTCTGCGCCCACGGCTTCGCCGCCGTCTGAGACGAGAGTCACACTCTTACAGGCCTAGAGGCCGACTCGCTTTTTCGTGCACTCACGTTTTCTCAGCGACTGCGATCTTGACGCTGCCTGTCCGACGAGAGGAAAGTTCTTCTCATCGGAGAGGAGTAATTGCGCTGGGCGAGTCTGCCATTGACACTCGCGTACCGGCAATGACAAAGTTGTGAGACAAATAGCAGCTCAATGTCTTACGAGAGACTGATCCGGCGAGAGGGACACCGTGACGATCAGCGCCGACGACTCCGACGTGCAGAACGCCGATACCGCAGCAGAGTTGTACTACGACCCCTACAACGTCGATCTCAACATGGACCCGCACGGGGTGTTCGCCCGCCTCCGCGAAGAGGCACCGTTGTATTACAACGACAAGCACGACTTCTACGCGTTGAGCCGCTACGAGGACGTCAACAAGGGCGTCATAGACCACCAGACCTTCATCTCCGGCCGTGGGGCACTGCTGGAGATCATCAAGTCCGGCATGGAAATCCCGCCCGGCACATTGATTTTCGAGGATCCGCCGATCCACAATATCCACCGCAACCTGCTGTCGCGCGTTTTCACCCCGCGCAAAGTGCAGGCACTGGAACCACAGATCCGCGAGTTCACCGCGCGCTGCCTGGATCCGTTGACCGGCACGAACCGATTCGACTTCGTCCGCGATCTCGGCGCGCAGATGCCGATGCGCGTGATCGGCATGCTGCTCGGCATCCCCGAAGAGGACCAGCGGCGCGTCACCGATCATGGCGAAGCGACCCTGCAGAGCGACTCGGTCGACCTGATGGCCACCGGGGAGGTGTTTGCGGAGTTTATCGATCACCGCACCGAGCATCCTTCCGACGACATCATGACCGACCTTCTCAACGCGGAGTTCGAGGATGAGACCGGAACTCGCCGGAGGTTACGTCGTGACGAGTTGCTGATGTATTTGACGGTCATCGCAACTGCGGGCAGTGAGACCACGACACGTCTGATCGGTTGGGCGGGAAAGACCCTCGCAGATTACCCGGAGCAGCGCGCCCAGCTGGTGGCCGACCCGGCACTGATCCCGCAGGCAATCGAAGAAATCCTCCGGTGGGAGCCGCCGGCATTGCAGATCGCCCGCTACGTGACCCGCGACGTGGAGTACTACGGCCAGGTCGTGCCCGAAGGATCGGCCATGTTGATGCTTGTCGGCTCCGCCAACCGGGATCACCGGCGCTTCCCGCCGAATGGTGACGTGTTCGATATTCACCGAGAGCTTCGGTCGCACATGACCTTCGGCGCCGGAACGCACTTCTGCATGGGGAATGCACTGGCACGTCTCGAGGGCAAGATCGCCCTGGAGGAAATCCTCAAACGCTTCCCGACATGGGAGGTCGACTGGCCCAACGCGGTCCCGTCGCAGACCACGGCAGTGCGCGGCTGGGAATCCATGCCCACCATCGTTTCTTGAAACCCGAACACCCCTCTACCTGAGAAGGATTGACAGACATGGCAGGACGTGTAGAAGGCAAGGTCGCTTTCATCACCGGTGCGGCGCGCGGACAGGGACGCGCACACGCCGTGCGGTTGGCGCAGGAGGGCGCCGACATCATCGCCGTCGACATCTGTAAGCAGATCGACAGTGTGCTGATTCCCCTCTCCTCCCCCGAGGATCTCGCCGAGACAGCGGATCTGGTCAAGAACGCCGGCGGCCGCATCCACACCGCCGAGGTCGACGTCCGCGACTTCGACGCGCTCAAGGCCGCCGTGGACGCGGGTGTCGAGGAGTTCGGCAGGCTCGACATCATCGTCGCCAACGCGGGCATCGGCAACGGCGGACAGCTGCTGCACGACACCGGCGAACCCGACTGGGACGACATGATCGGCGTCAACCTGTCCGGTGTCTGGAAGACCGTCAAAGCCGGCGTCCCCCACATCCTCGCCGGCGGCAACGGCGGCTCGATCATCCTGACCAGCTCGGTGGGCGGTCTGAAGGCCTACCCACACACCGGCCACTACGTCGCCGCCAAACACGGTGTGGTGGGCCTGATGCGGACCTTCGCCGTCGAGCTCGGCGCGCAGAACGTCCGCGTCAACTCGGTGCACCCGACCAACGTCAACACCCCGTTGTTCATGAACGAGCCGACCATGAAGCTGTTCCGTCCCGACCTGGAGAACCCGGGCCCCGAGGACATGAAGGTCGTCGGTCAGCTCATGCACACCCTGCCCATCGGCTGGGTGGAGCCCGAGGACATCGCCAACGCGGTGCTTTTCCTGGCCTCGGACGAAGCGCGTTTCATCACCGGTGTCACCTTGCCCGTCGACGGCGGCAGCTGCCTGAAGTAATCGAGACCAGGGTGACCGCCTCTGAGCTCTCGATCCCGCAGGACTGGGACGAGATCACTCCCGCCTGGATGACCTCGGCTCTCGCGCAACACTTTCCGGGAGCTGAGGTCGGCCACGTCCGGGTGGCACTTCGTGACGACGGCACCAACCGCAGGGCCAGACTCGCGCTGGACTACTCCGTGGGGTCGGGTCCGGCGACGGTCTTCGCCAAGGCCGTCGACCCCGCCCACGCCGACCTGGTGGAGTTGACCAGCGGGCTCTACCACGAGCCGAGGCTCTTCTCCTGCGGTGCGAGGTTGCCGCTGGACCATCCGGAGGTCTACCTCGCGGCCATCGACGAGGAACGCCGCGACTTCCTGATGATCATGGAGGATGTGGCGTCGCGCGGGGCCGACCCGCGCGACTCCACGAGACCCATGACGGTGGAGCAGGCCGCCGCGGGAGTGCGTGGGTTGGCGCGGTTGCACGGCGAGTACTGGGGTGAGCGGCTCACCGGCGACCCTGCACTGAATTGGGTGGAGCCGTTCGTGGCGTTCGAGGGACTCGAGTACGCCCCGCTGCACATCGCCCACGAACGGCTCGGCGACACGGTGCCCGCCGAGGTCCTCGACCTCAGCGGCACCGACCTGTTCGTCGACATCTGGGCCCGCTACATCGGCTCGCTGACCCGGTCGGTACCGACGCTGCTGCACGGCGATCCGCACATCGGCAACACCTACGTGCTGCCGGACGGCACCGTGGGATTCCTCGACTGGCAGATGGTGCGCCGGGGCAGCTTCTCGTTGGACCTGGGCTACTTCCTGCAGGGTTCGCTGACCACCGAGGACCGCAGGCGGGCCGAACACGATCTGCTCGACGAGTACCGCGCCGCGCTGCGTCTGCCCGCGCAGGAACTCCCGACGCGGGAAGACATCTGGCTGGGCTATCGCGCCTCGGTCGCACACGGCCTGGCGATCTGGATGGCCACCCTCTCCGGTGGCGACGCCTGGCAGCGTGCCGACATATGCCTGGCGTTCGCGCAGCGCTATGCCGCCGCGTTCGTCGACCTGGATACCCGGGAGGCGCTGGACGCGATCACCTAGCGTCTCGCATTCGGCGAAACCACCGTGATCATGAGATGCAGGTGGTTGCATATCCGTTCATGAAGCGGCTCAACGGCATGGACGCCATGCTGTTGTACAGCGAGACGCCGAACCTGCACACCCACACGCTCAAGGTGGCGGTGATCGACGCGTCGAACTGCGCGGACGGCTATGACTTCGACGCGTTCCGGCGCACGGTCGCGCGGCGCCTGCCTCTGCTGGACCCGTTGCGGTACCGGTTGATCGACATTCCGTGGCGGTTGCACCACCCGATGTGGCTGGAGGACTGCCCGGTCGACCTCGATTACCACCTGCGCCGGGTGCGCGTCCCCGCGCCGGGCCGGCGCCGCGAACTCGACCGTGTCATCGGGGAGATCGCCAGTACGCCCCTTGACCGCAGCAGACCGCTGTGGGAATTCCACTTCGCCGAGGGCATGGCCGACGACCGCTACGCGCTGATCGGCAAGGTGCACCACACCCTCGCCGACGGAGTGGCGTCTGCCAATCTCCTTGCCCGCCTGATGGATCTGACCGGCACGCCGCCCAACCACCATGCCGACCCTGTGGTCGTGTGTGAGGAGCCGACCAGGCGGGAGCTGCTGTGGGAGGCCCAACTCGACCATTTCCGTAATATCGCCGAGCTACCCGGACTGGTCGCCGATGCGGCAAGCGGGTTGAGCCGGTTGCGCCGGCGGGCCAAGGAGCGCAACTCCGTCCTGGATCTGGCGAAGCCGTTCAACGCACCGTCGACGTTTCTCAACCACGTGGTGTCCCCGGTGCGCACCTTCGCCACCGCGGCGCTGCCGCTGGCCGAGGTGAAGGAGACCGCCAAACACCTTGGTGTGACGTTCAACGACGTCGTGCTCAGCCTCGCCGCCGGTGGTCTGCGCGAACTGCTGTTGCGTTACGACGGGCAAGCCGACCGTCCGATCATGGCGACGGTTCCGGTCAGTACCGATAAGTCGACGGACCGCATCACCGGCAACGAGATCGGCGGGATGATGGTGTCCTTGCCGGTGCACATCGACGATCCGCTGGAGCGCGTCAGGCTGACCTCGATGGCGACCCGCCGGGCCAAGGAGACCAACGACCTGCTGGGGCCGACGTTGCAGGGCAGGATGCTGGAGTACCTGCCGCCTCCGCTGGCTCCCGCCCTGTTCCGCGCACAGGCCAAGCGCGCGGACCACAACCGGCTGATGAACGTGGCAGTGTCCAACGTGCCGGGACCGCGGCGGCGGGGCCACATCGGAGGGGCGCCGGTCAGCGAGATCTATTCGGTCGGTGTGCTTTCCGCGGGCTCTGCGTTCAACATGACGGTGTGGAGCTACGTCGATCAGGTCGACATCGCGGTGCTTTCCGACGACCGCACGTTCGACGAACCGCATGAGGCCACCTCGGCCGTGACACGCGCGTTTGACGAGCTGCGCCGCGCATGCGGTCTGGCGCGGGCCACCGCCGTCGAATCCGCGATGCCACCGGCCTCAGCCGGCTGACTCAGCGACCGCGCAGCTCGTTGCGCAGAATCTTGCCGGTGCTGCCGCGCGGAAGCTCCGCCATGATCGTGATGTCGCGCGGCACTTTGTAGTTCGCGAGGTTCTCACGAACGTGCTGCTTGAGCTCCTCGACCGTGACGCTGGCGCCCGCGGCAGGTACGACGAACGCGGCCAGCCGCTGTCCGTATTGTTCGTCGTCGACCCCGAGGACGGCAGCCTCCGCGACGGCGGCGTGGGTGGTGAGCGTCTTCTCCACCTCGATGGGATAGACGTTTTCGCCGCCCGAAACGATCATCTCGTCGTCGCGCCCGACGACGAACAGCCGTCCCGCCCCGTCGAGATAGCCCATGTCGCCCGAGGCCATGAAACCGTCGTGAAAGGCTTTGGTGGTTCCCGAGGTGTAGCCGTCGAACAACGTCGAGCTGCGCACGAAGATCTGTCCGACCTCACCGGTAGGCACATCCCGGTGCTCGGCGTCCAGAATGCGCAGTTCGGTGCCGTCGGCGGCCCTGCCCGCGGTGTCCGGAGCGGCGCGCAGATCGGCCGGAGTTGCGGTGGCGATCATGCCGGCCTCGGTGGCGTTGTAGTTGTTGTAGATCACGTCGCCGAATTGGTCCATGAACGCGGTGACGACGTCGGGACGCATCCGTGAGCCGGACGCGGTGGCGAACCGCAGCGACCTGCCGCTGTAGCGGTTTCGCACTTCTGCGGGCAGCTCCATGATGCGGTCGAACATCACCGGGACGACGGCGAGACCGGTGGCGCGGTGGCGGTCGATCAACGCCAGCGTCGCCTCGGGGTCGAACTTGCGGCGGGTGACGATGGGGCAGGCCAGCAGTGCGGCGAACAGCAGCTGGGAGAACCCCCAGGCGTGGAACATCGGGGCGGCGATGACGATCGGTTCCCCCGCCCGCCACGGGGTGCGGTCGAGGACGGCCTTGAGGTCACTCGCGCCGCCACTGCCCGCGGAACGCTTGGCTCCCTTGGGCGTTCCGGTGGTGCCCGAGGTGAGCAGGATGATGTCGCTCTTGCGCGTCGCGGGCTCAGGGCGCTGTCCGAGATGCGCGTCGATCAGGGCCTCGAGTGTGGTACTGCCGTCGTCGGCGTCCGTCCACGCGAGGATCCTGGTCGTCCCCGGGACGTCACGCAGCGCGCGGTCGACGGTCGCGGTGAATTCCTGGTCGTAGATCACGATATCGGCGCCCTCGCGCTCGATGACCTCGGCCATCGCGGGCCCCGCGAACGACGTGTTCAACAGCAGCACATCGGCGCCGATCCGGTTGGCTCCGACCAGCGCCTCCACGAATCCGCGATGGTTACGGCACATCACCGCAACGGTTCTCGGGGTGTGCTTTTGCAGCGCCGCGGCCAACGCGTCACAGCGGTCGTCGAGCTGCTTCCACGTCAGGGTGCCGAGTTCGTCGATGATGCCGGGCAGGTCGGGGCATCGCTGGGCGGCTGCGGCGAAACCGACGGTTGCGGTGAGGCCCGCCCGGCGCATCGCCAGGCCCATCCGCAGGTACCTGTCGGGACGCATCGGCGCGATCAGTCGGGCACGCCAGAGCGTCGCGAGCAGTCCCAGCGGATCGGCCATGGCGTTCAGCCGAGCACCGGGAAGCGGCGGTTGCGGGCGAGTTCGTCGAGCGCGGCCTGCATCACCGATCTCACGTGATAGTCGACCTCGTCGATGTCGGGGTCTTGGCCGAACTGCGCGGTGATGTCGATCGGCTCCAGCACCTGGGTGACGATCTTGGATGGCAGCGGCAGGTTCGGCGGGACCAGTACCGACAGGCCGAACGGAAACCCGATGCTGACGGGCAGGATCTCCATCCGGGCGCGGGTCAACCCGATCCGGCGCGCGATCGCGTCGCCCCGCGCCAGGAACATCTGGGTCTCCTGCGCACCGATCGACACCACCGGCACGATCGGCACCCCGGATTCGAGCGCCGCGCGGACATATCCGGTACGGCCCGCGAAATCGACCACATTGGCCGCCATGGTCGGCCGGTACGAGTCGTAGTCACCGCCGGGAAAGACCAGGACCACCGCCCCGGACCGCAGCGCCTCGGCGGCGTTGTCCCGGCTGGCTTCGATGACACCGGCGCGGCGCAACAGGTCGCCGAGCGGTCCGATGAGCACCCCGTAATGGGCGAGCGTGTAGAGGGGCCGGTCGTAGCCGAAATGTTCGTAGAACGCGGGCGCGAAGACCATCACGTCGGGCGTGAGCATGCCGCCGGAGTGGTTGGACACGATCAGAACGCCGCCCTCGGCGGGCACGGATTCGATGTCGCGGACCTCTGCCCGGAAGTATCGTCGGATCACCGGGCCCACCCAGCCCGTGATCCGCCGGGTGAACCCGGGATCCCACTTGGCCGTCTCGGCGAGCTCGTCGGACATGGTTCCGGATATGCTACTCTCCGGGAAAGAGAATGTCATATCCGCAGGTTGGAGGCTTTGGATGTCGGGTACATCCGGTACCGTGCTCGTCACCGGAGGCTTCGGGCTCGTCGGCTCGGCAACGGTCCGTCGACTTGTCGAGTTGGGCCGCAGCGTCGTGGTCGCCGATCTCGACACCCCGGCCAACCGCGCGTCGGCCGCTCAGCTGCCTGCCGGCGTCACGGTCCGCTGGACCGATCTCACCGACGCCGAACAGACTTCCGCATTGGTTTCCGAGGTCGCGCCCGCGGTGATCATCCACCTCGCGGCGATCATCCCGCCGGCGATCTACAAGAATCGCGCCCTCGCCCGGCGCGTCAACGTCGAAGCGACCGCGACGCTCGTGCGTATCGCGGAGGCTCAGCCCACTCCCCCGCGTTTCGTCCAGGCGTCCAGCAACGCGGTGTACGGCGCACGCAACCCGTACAAGTCGGCCGGTCCGGTCACCGCCGACATGCCGATGAAGCACTCCGATCTCTACAGCGCGCACAAGGCCGAGGCCGAGGCGATCGTGCGCGCCTCGTCGCTGGAGTGGGTGGTGCTACGTCTGGGCGGGGTGCTCAGCACGGATCCCAACGCCATTCCGTTCAGCGCGGATGCGCTGTACTTCGAGAGCGTGCTTCCCGCTGACGGCCGAATACACACGGTCGATGTGCGCGATGTGGCATGGGCTTTCGCCGCGGCGACGACGGCCGATGTGGCTCGTGAGATCCTGTTGATCGCCGGCGACGACTCGCATCGCGTGCTTCAAGGTGACGTCGGCCGCGCGCTGGCCGAATCGCGCGGCCTCAAGGGTGGCCTGGTGCCGGGCCGCAACGGCGACCCCAACAGCGACGAGAACTGGTTCGTCACCGACTGGATGGACACCCGCCGCGCGCAGGAAGCCCTACAGTTCCAGCACTATTCGTGGCAGAACATGCTCGATGAGGCCCAGCGGCGTGCCGGCGCCTCGCGCTATGTGCTGCCGGTGTTCGCGCCGCTGGTGCGGGCAGTTCTCAAGCGGCGCTCGGCCTACTGGAAGCAGCCCGGCCAGTACGCCGATCCGTGGGGCGCGATCAAGCGCGGGATCGGCGACCCGTCGCCCGATTCGTAGGGGTCACGCGGGGCCGAGCGTTGGTACACCGGTCTCGGGGTGGAAGTACCAACCCCCGGCCGCCGCGGTGCCGCCGTCCACATGGATCGTCTGCCCGGTGATGTAGGCGGCCATATCTGATGCGAGAAAGACTGCTGCGGAGGCCATCTCGTCGACGTGGCCGACGCGTCGCATCGGCACCATGTCGGCCATCGTCCCCGAGAGATCACCGAAGGCGAGCTTCTGCAGCCCCTCCGTCATGGTGAGGTCCGGGGCCAGGGCGTTGACGCGGATGCGGTGCGGGGCCAGCTCGAAGGAGGCGGTCTTGGTGTAGTTGACGACGCCGGCCTTGGCGGCGGCGTAGGCGGCGTAGCCCGGTGCCGCCCGGCTGCCCTCGATCGAGGTGATGTTGATGACGCTGCCCGGTTGTCCGACCTCGACAAGGCGGCGCGCAACCCGCTGGGTACAGAGCAGCACATGCCGGAGGTTGCTGCGGTACAACGCGTCCCAGCCGTTCTCCGACGTTTCCAGCAGGGGCGAGTTGAACGTCCCACCGGCGTTGTTGACCAGGATGGAGACGGTCCCCAGCTCGCGCTCGGTGCGCTCCAGCGCCGCCTGCACGGCCTCGGCGTCGCGGACATCGGTGGGCAGGCCGAGGGCGCCCACCGAGGCCGCGGCCTCCCCGCAGGTCTGCGGGTCACGCTCCCAGATCGCCACGGACGCACCGAATGCCGCCAGCCCGTGGGCGATTCCCTTGCCGATTCCCGCACCCCCGCCGGTGACGACAGCGACGCGGCCGGTGAGCAGGATGTCCGACGGGGCGATGGTCATACCGAAGCAGGCTAGCGGGCCGGCGCGGTGCCGATGACCCCATCGACCTCAAGTCGCCCGAGCTCGTCGTCGGTGACCCCGAGCTCGGCCAGCACCTCGCGGTTGTGTTCGCCCAGCAGCGGCGCCGGCGCGGTGTGCACCCGGTCCGGTCCGCGGGAACTCCGAAACGGCAGGGTGCTGTGCCGGGTGGTGGGGTTGACGGGGTGTTGGACGTATTCGAAGAACCCGCGCGAGGCCAGCTGCGGGATCTCGGTCTGGCGGTGCGGCTGCATCACCTTGGCCGCCGGAACGCCGTTGTCCCACAGGGCGGTGACGATCTGGTCCCCGGTGCGCTCCGCGCACCATGCGGCCAGGTGCCGGTCGATCAGGTCGTGATGGGCGCGTCGGCCCGGCGCGGTGGCGAGCTCGTCGACCATCGCCCACCCTGGCCGTCCCAGTGCCTGGCACAGCCCGGCCCAGTGGGCGTCGGTGGCCACCGCGATCGCCACCCAGCAGTCGTCACGGCCGAACTCGTCGATCTCGTTGGTGAGGTAGAGGTTCTGCGGGGCCGCCGTGGGACCGCGGTTACCGGCCCGCTGCAGCAGTGCGCCGTAGGCGGAGTACTCGATCACCTGCTCGGCGGCGACGTTGAGCGCGGCGTCGACCATCGCGGCCTCGACCATCGACCCCTCACCGGTGCGGCGGCGATGCTCCAGCGCCAGCAGGATCGCGTTGAGCGCGTGGACGCCCGCGTTCGGGTCGCCGACCGAGTACGGCTCGAACGGATTGAGGTCGGGATAGCCGGTCAGCCAGCTGATCCCGGCGGCTGCCTCGATAACGTAGGCGAAGGCCGGGTTGTCGCGCCAGGGCCCGTCCAGTCCGAATCCCGGCATGCGGGCCATGATGACGTCGGGCTTCACGGCCCTCACCGCGTCGTAGGTCAGGCCCATGCTCTCCAGCACGCGCGGGGTGAAGTTCTCGACGACGACGTCGGCGGTGGCGATCAGTTTCTTGAGGAGGTCTCTGCCGGTGTCGCTCTGCAGGTTCAGCGTGATGCCGCGCTTGTTGGTGTTCAGCCCGGAGAAGATCGGCGACCGCTCCCACCATTTGTCTTCGGTGACAGGGATGCCGGCGATCAACCGGGTGCCGTCCGGGTGGCGGGTGGACTCGACGTGGATGACGTCGGCGCCGAGCATGGCCAGGAGATGCGTGCAGCTCGGTCCGGCCCAGAAGGTCGTCATGTCGACGACGCGCAACCCCTCCAGCGGCAAGCTGTCTTTCCGCGGAATTGGGGGCACCACCCGCTTGCGGGGGACATTCCCGGCGGTCGTCGAGCTCGAATCGCGACCAGGAATGCTATTCCGCGGGACCGAGAGTGAGCGGTAGTGCTCGGTGTGCTCGCCGAGGCGGGGTGCGGGTGTCGGCGGTCGCAGCGTCGCCGGGCTCATCCGGTACGGGGGCGCGGGCTGGGTGAAGCCGTCACGGGGGTTGACGAGGAACGAGCCGCGTTGCACGAAGTGGTCGAGCGTCTCGACGTTGGCGCCGTTGGCCACCGGGGCGTTGGGAATGCGGAACGCCGTCGCCAGGTCACGGATCTCGTCGACGGTCTGGTCGGCGACCCAAGCGTAGAGCTCGTCAGCCTTCTCGTTGGCCTGCTGGGTGATCGACAGCGGCGAGTCCTCGTCGATCCACTCGACGTGTCCGGTCATCGCGCATAGATCGAACCACTGCTGGGCTGTGCCGCAGCCGATGTCGACCAGGCCGTCCTTGGCGCGGGCGATGCCCGGCACCGTCAACCTTCGCGCGTCACGCCACGGCCGGCCCAACATCTCGAAGTAACTCACCGGGTAGTAGGTGAGCCCGAGGATCGCGGTCTCCAGCATCGACAGGTCGATCGACTCTGCGCCGCCGCGCATGCGTGACGCCAGCGTGGCCGCGCTGGCGTACGCGCCCGCGAGGTACTCACCGACCTGGCCGCCGACGTACACGGGCGCCCGGTCCGGGGCGCCCCGACCCAGGCCGACGATACCGCCCGACCACGCCTGAAGGGTGAATTCCGTTGCGGGACGGTCGCACCAAGGCCCCTCCAGACCGAACGGGGTGATCGCGGTGACCGTGAGATGCGGATGGCGGTTCCGGATCTCCGCGGGCGCGAACTCGGGGCGCTCAGCCATCCCCGGCCCACGCGACCAGATCACCGCGTCCGCCTCGGCCAGCAGTGCGTCGACGAGTTCACCGTCGGCATCGGGTTCGGCCACCACCGAGTGCTTCGAGCACGCCAGGAACGAGAACAGGGCGCCGTCGGCGCCGGGGCCCGATTCGGCGCCCGCGCCGGGGCCCGATTCGGCGCCCGCGCCGGACGCCGACCAGCACCGCAGCGGATCACCCTGCGGCGCCTCGACTTTGACGACCCGAGCCCCGCCGTCGGCGAGCAGTTTCGTGCAGTACGCGCCGGCGATCCCGCTGGACAGGTCGACGACGACGTAGCCGGTGAGCGGCGGATCAGGCACTGGGGGCACCGAAGCTCTAGTCCTTCTTGGCCCGGTTGCGCTTGCTCAACCGGAATTCGGGCGGGAACTTGCTGTCGTTGTCGTTGACCGCGGCGGACAGACCGCTGTCGATCGACTCGAACATGTCGAGGTCGTCGTCGCTGTCGTTGGCGACGCCGTTGCCCATCGACTCGAAGAACGCGCTGAGCAGGCTGCCCATGTACTCGCCCTGCTGCTGCTTGAAGATCTCGAAGAACATCTTCTGCTGAAACACGGTGTCCACCGGGCGGTTCCGGGCACACGCCAGCGCGTACTTCCGGGTTTCGGCCTCCAGCTGGTCGCGAGTGACCACCTTGTTCAGGAAATTGCAGTCGTACATCTCGGCTGCGGTGAACGGACGGCCGGTGAAGACCATCTCCTGGAACTTGCGCAGACCCATCATCTGCACCCACGTCCACATCCGCGGGCCCCAGCCGTGATAGCGGAACGACGGGTGACCGAACAGCGCATCGTCGGACGAGATCACCAGGTCGGCGTCGGCGCACTGATAGAAGTGCCAGCCGTAGCAGTAACCCTTGGCTTCGACGATGCTGATCTTCTTGAAATCCTGCAGCGCGCGGTTTCCGGCCTGAGAGTTGGCGTACCAGGCGCTGATGGTGGCCCCGTTGCGGAACGTGCCCTTCGGCGGATAGGTCACCTCACCCACGCCGTCATCCTCAAGGCGCAACTCGGCCAACCGCGCGGCCGGATTGTCGTTGCCCTCCATGAACTCCGGAAGGTCGGCGCCGCTGCCAAGGTTGTCGCCGACGCCGCGGATGATCACCACCTTCACGTCGTTGTCGGTGTTGGCCGCACGCAGCACATCGGCATAGCGCAGCCGCGCCATCGACGTCGGCGCGTTGAGGAACTCCGGGCGGTTGAACGTGATGGTGGCGATCTTGGTCTTCGGATCCTTGTCGTAGAGAATGATCTCCTCAGGCGCGGGTCGCTCCGCGGCGGGGGGCTGTGGCCGCTCAGCCATGAACGGACTCACCGTAAGCCGGTGCGGTCGAGAGGATTTCGGCGCCGTCGGCGGTGATCAAGACCGCGTCGCGGGTGAACACCCCGCCTAACCCCTGTTCCCACACATAGGCGGTGACCGCAAGCACCATGCCCTCCTCGAGACGTTCGGCTTCCATGGTCGCCCGCAGATTCGGTGACACCACCGGCGGGTCGAAACCCAGTCCCAGGCCATGCGCCACCGGCATCGCCGGTAGAGGCTCACCGGCCTGCCCGTAGGCATCCAGCAGCGAGCTGACGGGCGCGCCCGGGCGGCAGGCCTGGAGCAACCTGTCCCACAGGTCGTCTCGGCGCCGGTAGAGCGCGCGCACGGCGTCGGTGGGGTCGCCGACATAGAGCGTGCGGGCCACCTCGGCGACATATCCGTCGGCCAGCACCCCGGCCGACATCGCCACCAGGTCACCCTCGCGCACCAGGCCGTCGCCGTCGGAGCGGCGCCACGGATGCTCCTTCGATGTCACCCAGGCGGCATCCTGGGTCGCGGGGGTACTGACCCCACCGGCCGCCTCAGCCTCCAGCACGGCGCCGGCGAGCGCCTTCTCGGCTATACCGGGACGGAGCGCGGCAACGCCCGCGGCCAGGCCTTCTTCGGCAACCACCAGCGCGCGACGCAACGCCTGCACCTCTTCGGGCGTCTTGATCCGCCGGGCCGCCTGCATGGCCTGCTCGGCGTCGACGAGGTCCGCGTGCGGGAAGGCCATCGGCAGCAGCTTGGCGAACGTCGGTGTCAGCGCATCGGTTCCGACCCGCCGTACGGTGTCGGCCCCCTTGATGCTCTGCAGTATGCCGACCAATGTCATCGGGTTCCACGCGAACCCGTACAGGTTCTGGTGCGGGATCTCCTCGGGGATCCCCTCGTCCCACGTGCTGTTGAGGTGGATCTCACCGGTGGCACGCACGAACTCGCAGATCGGCCCGAACGGGCGGGTGCCCACCACCCACAGCTGCGGGGCACCGGAGATGTAGCGAACATTGGCTTGACGTCCGAGCACCAGCATGTCGAGGTCGTGGGCCTCCATCTGCGCGAGGGCACGCTCCCGACGGCTGAAACGCAACGCCCGGCCGTCGGCCTCGATCTCAGTTCCCACTGGACACCTCGTATGGGTCGTACGGATACTCGGTCAGCGGCATCCAGCCGTCCTCGGTGACCACCACGATCTCCTCGCCGCGGTAGCCGCCGGTGCCGTCCTGCCACACCACCGGCTCGAACACCAACAGCATGCCGGCCGGGAAGACGAAGTTGTCATCCCAGTCCTGGCCGAGATCCGTTCCGATCATCGGCATTTCGGCCGCGCTCGTCCCGATGCCGTGGCCCAGATAGAAGTGCGGCAGCCACGGCTTCTCGCCGCCGGCAGCCGCGATCGCGGCACGCCCGAGGTCGCCGCACGTGGCACCGGCCTTGGTCACCGCGAGCACCCCGTCGACGATCCCGCTCCACTTGTCGAACTGAGCCTGCTGGGCCGGAGTCGGATCCTGACCGACGATCCAGGTGCGCCCGTGGTCGGAGCAGTAGCCGTGGTAGGCGATCGATACGTCGGTCCACAGCACATCGCCCTGCTGGAGCTCACGCTCGGTCGTCAGCAACGGCAGCGCGAGATCACCGGTGGTGGTCCAGGTTCCCTCCGCTTTTGACGTCGGCATGACCTGCCAGATCGAGTCGAACATGTTCGTGGTGGCACCGAGCTCGAAAGTGCGGCGCACGAATTCAGCCGACAGGTCGATCTGGCGCGCACCGGGCGCCAGCGACTTCTGAATCTCCGCGACGGCCTGTTCGGTGATCTGACAGGCGCGCCGGATGCACGCGATCTGGTCGATCGTCTTGACCAGTTTCGCCGCGCCGATCACCGGGGCGGCATCGACGGGCGCGCTGGGGAACAGCGCGCTGCCGGCCCGTCGCATCGCCCCGGTCAACTCATCGGTCGCGATCGTCGCGCCGGCCGGGATGAGGCCGGCCAGGATCGTCGCGAATTCACCGACTCCTTCGTCGAATTCGAGATAGACCGGGCCGTGCAGATGGTCGGTGGGTACACCTGACTCCATCGCCGCCCCCTCGCGGAAGGGCAGGAACAGGTGCGGGTGCTCGTCGTCGGCCAGCACGACCGCCACCGGGCGCTCGACGTGCGACAGGCCCGCGTCGGCCAGCGGCCAGCTGATACCGGTGGCATACATGACGTTGCCGTTGCCCAGCAGAACCAGCGCATCCACGCCCTGGTCGGCCATTGCGGCGTGCAGCCGCACACCGACCTCTCTGCGGAGTCGCGCGAAGTCAGGCTCGGCAGGGATGTCCAGCCACGAGTACCCGGTCCGGGCGATCTGGGTGACGCCGGATTGGGTGGACGTCGTCACGCTTCTGCCCCGATAGCTCCTTGCGTGCGCAGCCCCAGGAACTTCTGCACATTCGTGGACACGATCTTGACCGCCGCCTCCGCACCCACCGTCTCCACGACCGAGGCCAGCGACTTCTCGGAGTACCCGAACGTGCTCTCGTTGTGCGGGTAGTCCGAGGACCACATCACGTTGTCGACGCCGATGCGGTCGATCAGTTGCAGGCCCAGCGGGTCGACCATGAACGACGCGCTCATATGGTGGGCCCAGTAGTGGTTCACATCGTGCGCGAGTTCGTGGTTGAACATGTGCCGGTACGACGCGAGCATGTGCTCGGCGTCCTGCAGCGCGGTGGGCACCCAGGCGATGCCGCCCTCGAACCAGCCGATCTTCAGCGCGGGATGCCGGTCCAGGATGCCGGAGAAGACGTACTTGGCGAACTGTTCGCGGAACGAATCGACGTTGACCATCATGCCGACCACGACGCTGTTGTTCTGGCACGGCGTCTTCGGCGGGGTCTCCCCGATGTGGTGGCTGACCGGCAACCCGGCCGCCTCGATCTCGTCCCACACCGCGTCCATCTCGGTGCTGCCGTAGTCGTAGATGTTGCCGTCGTCATCCTTGCCGGGGTTCAGTGGCAGCAGAAAAGTCCTCAGCCCCAGCGACTTCAGCTCCTCGAGTGTGCTGCGCGTGCCCTTCGGATCCCACCAGTTGATCAGGCCGACGCCGTAGAAGTGGCCGTTGGAGCGCTCCTGCAGTTCGGCGATGTGCTCGTTGTAGATCCGGAACACCCGTTCGCGCAGGGCCTTGTCCGGGTAGTGGAACAACGCCAGCACCGCGTTGGGGAACGCCAGCTCCTTGTCGATGCCGTCCTCTTTGAGCTCCCGGATGCGGGCCTCGATGTTGTTTGACGCAGCACCGGCGAGATCGTCGTACTGCATGAGTACGCGGCCGAAATCACCGCCGGTCCAGGCCTTGCCCTTCATGCCGACCATGTACGCACCGTCCTCGTACCAGATCCGCGGTGCAGCGCCCTTGAGTTCCTCGGGGAAGCGCTCGTAGAAGATGTCGTCGGCCACCGAGATGTGGTTGTCGGCGGAGAAGATCTCGGTGCCTTCGGGAAGCCCGGTGAGGCCGCCCTCTGCCGCATGGCCGTGCCGGTTCTTGGGAGCGCCGAAGCCCTCCGGAGGATAGAGAGTAGCGGTTGCGGTCGCCGCCGTTGTTCGGATTGACACAGGGGTCTCCAATCGGGCTGTGGGAGAGGGCTTTACCAGGTCACCGGTAGTTCGTAGACGCCGTAGGCGAGCCGGTCGTGTTTGAACGGCACCTCCTCGAGCGGAATGGCCGGCTTCATCGTCGGGATGCGGCGCAGCAGGGTGTGGAACACGATCTGCAGTTCGGCGCGCGCCAATTGCTGACCGACGCACTGATGACGGCCGTAGCCGAAGCCGAGTTGCTGGGTGGCATCCCGGGTGAGGTCGAGTTTGTCGGGCTCGGGAAACGCCCGCGCATCCCAGTTGGCCGGCGCCAGATCGAGGATGATGCCCTCCCCCGCCCGGATGGTCTCGCCGCCGATCTCGATGTCCTCGGTGGCCACGCGCCGCTGTCCGTTCTGGATGATCGACAGGTAGCGCATCAGCTCTTCGACGGCGTTGGCGATGAACTTCGGGTCGTCCGAATCGCGAAGCAGCGCTGCCTGTTCGGGGTTCTCCAGCAGAGCGCAGATTCCGATGCCGATCATGTTGGCGGTGGTCTCGTGCCCGGCGATGAGCAATCCGGTCCCCAACTGGGCCGCTTCCTTGACACTGATCTCACCGGCGGTGACACGCTCGGCCAGATCGGACACCGCGTCCTCGGCCGGGTGGGCCTGCTTCTCCTCGACGAGGTTGATCAGGTACTGGTGCAGGCTCATCGCACCTTTCTGCATCGCGTCCGCGGCGGCATAGCGGGCCAGGCCGGCGTTCGCGTGCTCCTGGAAGAACTCGTGATCCTCGTACGGCACCCCGAGCATGTCGGAGATCACCCGGGTTGGCACCGGAAGAGCGAGCTTGGCGACCATGTCGGCCGGTTGTGGACCCGCCAGAATCTCGTCGATGCACTCGTCGGTGACCTGCTGGATCACCGGACGCAGCGCCTCGACACGCCGGAAGGTGAACGGCTTGGACAGCATCCGGCGGAACCGCGTGTGCTCCTCGGCGTCGGAGGTGAACACCGACCGCGGTCGCTTGTCCACGGTGGACAGCATGTGCTCGTTCCAGTGCGGAAAGCCCTCCCGACGGTCGTCCACACTCACCCTGGAATCGGCGAACAGCGTGCGCGCGACCTCGTGTCCGGTGACGAGCCAGGGCGTGGTGCCGTTCCAGATCCGCACGCGGGAAAGGGGCTTGACCTGGTTCATCTCGAGCATCTGCTGCGGGGGCGCGAACGGGCAGCCCGCCGTCCGCTCCATCGGATACTCGGGAACCGACACCGCTTCCTGCGCAAGCGTCTCTGTCATTTCACTCCTCGATATGGATGGCCAGGGCCGGGCATGCCGTCGCGGCCTTGCGGGTCTCTTCGGCATATTCGGGTCCGGGCTCGGGGATCAGCAGTTCGACGACCCCGTCGTCGTCGCGCTGGTCGAAGACCGCACCGGCGTTGAGGACGCACTGACCCGATGAGACGCACTTGTCCTGGTCGACCGTGACCCTCATGTCAGGCCGGCTCGGTGACGGGGGCGTGCCACAGCCCGATGATCGCGTCGATCAGGCCGGTGGCCGCGGCCTGCCAGGATGGGCGCGCCACCGGCGCGCCCTGCGCCAGCAGTCGCTCACGGTCGGCGCAGCTGTGCATCAACAGGTTGCGGCCCATGATGTTCCGCTCCACCCTGACATCGACGGGCAGATCGGGCAGGCAGCTGTTGATCCCGTCGAGCACCCGGACCAGCGACGGCGACGACAGCGCGTCCTTGACGATCATGTTGTGGTACGCGGGATCGGTCATGACCTGCGCGGCGAACCGGGCGTACCAGGTCGGATTGCCGAGGGCCGCCAGGTGATCGGTCAGCGGGCACACCAGAGCGGCGACCCAGTCGCGCATGTCCGTGGAGGCGCCGATTGCCGCGACCCGCTGCTCGCGTAGCTCCTCGATCGGCCCGCGGTGCTTGTGCTCGATGGCGCGCACCAGGTCGGCCTTGGTGCCGAAGTGGTAGCCGACGGCGGCGTTGTTGCCCTGCCCCGCGGCCTCACTGACCTGCCGGTTCGACACCGCGAAGACGCCGTGCTCGGCGTAGAGCCGTTCGGCCGCTTTCAGGATCGCCTCCTGGGTGCTGCTCGCGCGGTCGGCGCGCACCGTCCTCGCAGTCGTCACCCACTCAGTGAACCCGGTCACACCTACTAAGTCAAGCGACTGATTTAAAAAGCTCATGTCGCGGCCTCGGCGGGGGGCGGCTTGCGGACGATCACCTTGCCGGCGACGGTGCCGCCGTCCACCGGCAGCACCGTGCCGGTGATGTACCGCGACCGGTCGGTCGCCAGATACAGGGCAGCCTCGGCGACGTCCTCGGCGGTACCCTCCCTCTTCAGCGGGCGGTCGTCGCGCATCTGCCGGCGGATCCTGGCCTCGAAGCGCTCCAGTCGTTCACGATCCTCGTCGGTGGCCGACGACGCGAGGATGGGTGTCGGAATGTTGCCCGGCGCAAGGCAGTTGACACGGACCTCGTAATGCGCGAGCTCGATCGCCGCGCACTTGGTGAAGTGGATGATGGCTGCCTTGGACGCGCGGTAGGTAGACACGCCGCCGCCGGCCTGGATGCCGCCGATCGAGCCGAGGTTGATGATCGATCCGCCTCCGTGGTCGGCCATGTACCGCCCGGCGTCGCGGGTGCCTGCCATCACTCCGAGCAGGTTCACCCTCATGACGCGGTCGAACTCTTCGAGGTCCTCATGGAACAGGCCCTTGCGCAGCGGGCTGGAGATCCCCGCGTTGTTCACCATGACGTCCAGCCCACCGAACGTGTCCACCGCGGCGGCCACGAGTTCGGCGACCTGCCTCTGGTCACCCACGTCGGTGTGCCGGTAGACGGTCTTGGCGCCGCGGGAATTGAGCTCGGCGGCAAGCGGTTCCCCCAGATCGTCGCGCACGTCGGCGATGACGACGCGGGCGCCTTCGGCGGCGAAACGCTCGGCGATGCCCCGGCCGATTCCCGACGCTCCGCCGGTGACGATCGCGACCTTGCCGACAAGTTCGGTCATGTCTGCTCCTCGAAGAAGTCCAGCAACTCCTGGTTGACGGCGGCGGGCTGCTCGATCTGCGGGCAGTGCCCGGCGTCGTCGATCACCGCCGATCGGCCGTGCCTGATCTGCCCGGCGATCTCGGCCGCCCACCCTGTGGGCAGCAACTTGTCGTCGCGTCCCTCGAGCACCAGGGTCGGGACGGTGATGCGGTCGTAGGCCCGCGCGCTGCTCGGTGTCGCCGGAGGATCCAGACCTGGTCGGCGAAACCGTGCCGCCGCCAACGACTCCCACGCTCCCGGCGCAATACTGGACTCATAGCGCCGCCGCACGTACTCGTCGTCGGTCGGGTAGGCGGGGTCGGCGAACAACGCCGCGACGATCCGGCGCATACCCTCGAACGTGGCGTCGTAGTCGTAGAGGGCGTCGACGTGCTCGTTGCGTTGGATCTCCCCGCCGCCACAGATCAGCACCAGGCTGCGGACCGGCAGCACGGCGGCGTCCGAGGTGACGTCGACGAGCAGGTTGATCGCGCCCATCGAGTTCCCGACGAAATGGGCGGCCTCGACGTCCATCACCTCGCAGAAGCGTGCGATATGCCGGATGCGCATTCCGCGGCCGTCGGTGAAGTCGACGACCTTGGCGGAGTCGCCGAAGCCGAGCATGTCCGGCGCCAGCACCCGGTATCGCTGCGCCAACGGCGCGATTGTGTGCTCCCACCCGATCCGGGCACTGGCGCCGAATTCGCCTCCGTGCAACAGCACGACCGGTTCACCATGTCCCGCTTCCAGATAGCTTGTACGAAGTCCGTCGACCAGCACCGATTTGGGTTCGAGCGCCATGGCGTCAGGTAACCGAATCCCTGTTCGTCTGCGCGAAGGCCAGGACCTGGCTCGTCAGCAGATCGAGTTGGTTCGCCACGGCCCTGCCCTGTTCGGTGGCGGCGAGCTCACCGGACGAGTCCCAGACCGGGTCGGCGGAGTTGATCGCCACGCCCAACGGCGTCGGCCACGCCCGCAGGGCGTGCCCGATGCTGCGAAGTTGGGTCAGGGTGCCGACGGCCGCCTGCCAGCCGTATGCGCAGCTGATGCAACCCCACGGGGTGTTGTCGAGGTACACGCGGGGGTCGTCGCGGAGGTCCTCGATGTAGTCGAGCGCGTTCTTCACCAGACCCGAGATGGCGCCGTGGTATCCCGGCGAGCCGACCACGACGGCGTCGGCGTCCCGCAGCGTCTTGACCAGTTCCAGGGCGCGCGGGGTGCGTTCCAACTCGTGGGGTGCATACATGGGCAGATCGAGATCCTCGGCGCTGAACAGTCGCGTGCGCCCGCCCTGTCGCTCCACCGAGGCCAGGCAATACCGCAACGCCCTTTCGGTCGATGAGTTGGCTCGAAGCGTTCCGCCGAGGCCGACGATGAACGGTTGGTTGGTTCCGGTCACTTCCCCACTCACTTGATCGCAATCGGACTGACGGGCGCCCCGACCGCACCGACCACCTTCAACGGCGGTGCGACGAGCTGGAATTCGTACACGCCGTCGGCGGCGCAGTCGGCGGCCAGCGGACCGAGGTCCCAGTACTCGCCGAGCATCAGGCCCATGTCACGCAGGCACAGCATGTGCATCGGCAGGAACGTGCCCTCCACACCGTTGCCGGGATCGGGATCCTCGACCATCAGGTTGTCCGCGGCCACGGCGGCCACCTCGTGCTCGTGCAGCCAGGAGGCGCAGGTCCAGTGCAGCCCGGAACCGGCTTCGCCGCCGTCACCGGTGGACAGGAAGCGCGTCCACCACCCGGTGTGCACGACGACGATGTCGCCGGAACGGATCTCGACGTTCTGTCGGGCCACAATCTCGTCGAGTTCGTCGGGGGTGATGGGTGCTCCCGGCTGGCAGAACGTGTCGACGCCCCGGTGGGCGACGACGTCGAGAAGAACACCACGGGACGTGATGCCCTTGTTGTCGACCTTCTCGATGCCGAGGTGGAACGCGCCGAAGCTCGTCACCGAATCGGCGGGAAAGCCGTTGTAGAGCTTGTCCTCGTAATACACGTGCGACATCGCGTCCCACTGGGTGGCCGCTTGCAGCGGCATCACGATGATGTCGTCGTTGAAGCGGAACGGGTTGTCGGCGAAGAAGGCGCTCATGTCGGCGGCCACCGCGTTGCGCAGCCACTGCGGGCCGTACTCGACCAGGGTGGAGGCGTCACCGCCGTCGACGGTCATCACGTGCACGGGATTCTGCCGGAACTTGAACGCGCCCTGCGGTCCCCCTGAACTGAAGTCTCCGCCCAGCGAGATCACCTTGCCCTGCTTGACCAGGCCCGCCGCCTCGGCGACCTTCGCGGGTGTGATGAAGTTCAGCGTGCCGACTTCGTCGTCGTCGCCCCACCTGCCCCAGTTGCGGACCTCGTCTGCCACCCTGCGGAAATCCTTCATGGTGCCGGTCATCGTCAACTCCCCTGTGCTGCCTGAATGTCGGTCATCTGCGCCGAGATCCGCTGGGCCAGAATGCCGCCGTCGGTCCACACCACCTGCCCGGTGAGGTAGCCGGCCGCCCGGCTGCCCAGGAAGATCAGCATCGCGGCCTGTTCCTCGGCCGTGGACACCCGCCCCAGCGGCGCGGTGAACGAGTCGAGGTACTGCTGCCCGTAGGCGGAACGCAACTGGTCGAGAATCGGGGTCTCGGTGACACCCGGTGCGCTGCAGTTGATCCTGATACCGCGGGCGCCCAGATCGGCCGTCCGGCGCATCCCGTAGAGGATGATCGCCTCCTTCGACTGCCGGTAGCCGCCGTCGGCGAGGGCCTCGGGATGGTCGGCGCACCACTGGAGCCCTTCGGCCACCGATCCGGTTTCCAGCAGACCCGCGGTGGTGGCCGCGTTTTCCAGATAGGCCGACGCCGCCAGCGACGACACATTGGTGATCGACGACCCTTCGGGCATCCGCGCGATCAACGCCTCGGTGAACTGACGCATGCCGAGGAAGTTGATGCGCATCACCAGCAGCGGATCCTTGATCCCCGACGACACCCCGGCGACGTTGAACAGCGCGTCGACGCGGCCGTCGACCGCTGCGGCCGCGGCGTCGACCGATCTGGGCTCGGCGAGATCCAACTGCACGAAGTCCTGGATCGCGCTCTGCGCGTCCGGCTCTCGAAGATCCAGGCCGGTGACCCGGGCACCGAGACTCCCGAGCTGGTGCGCCACCTGTGCGCCGATCCCCGAGGCGCACCCGGTGACCACGACGTGTCTGCCGTCGAAGCGCACAAGCTCGTCGAGTGCGGTCACGGTCAGCTCGCGGCTTCCTTCGCGGCCTTGGCGTCCTTCTCGGCCTGCGCGGCTTTGACCCGGCCCTCGTTGATCTCGGCCATCGCCTCGGGAATCTCACCGGCGGTGAACTTGCCGCCGCGGCCGGTGGGCAACCCACCGAACGCGTAGGTCTCGTCGAACAACGGTGCGTCCCAGGACTGCCGGCGGGCCTCCACCTTCTCGATCACCGGCTCAAGTCGCTTGGCCTTGTCCTTGACCGCCTTCTCGTCGCGCTCGATGAACTCGGGCAGGATGTCCCTGCCCATGATCTCGATGGACTCCATCGTGCCCTCATGGCTGCGGGGATTGAGCAGCAGGATGATCTCGTCGACACCGCTGGCCTCGTACCCGCGCAGGAATTCCCGCACGGTGTCCGGTGAGCCGATCGCGCCGCGACCGGGCCCGTAGGCCAGCGTGGGATCCTCCTTGACCGCCTTCTCGTACAGCTCCCATACTCCGGTGCGGCCGGGGGTGTGCATCCCCGTCAGGTAGTAGTGCATGATCCCGAACGAGAAGAACCCGCCGCCGATGCCGAGCCGCTCGAGCGCCTCCTCGTCGGTCTTGGCCACCATCATCGACAGGTCACCACCGATCGCCAGGATGTTCGGGTTGATCGCCGGGGTGATCGGCGCGCCCTGCTCCTCGAATTCCTTGTAGTAGCCGTCCACCCGCTCCTTGAGCGCCTCCGGCCCGGTGTAGGCGAAACTCAGTGCGCCGATGGCCTTCTGGGCCGCCATCTGCACCGACGACGGCCGGGTGCACGCCACCCAGACCGGCGGGTGGGGCTGCTGCAGCGGCTTGGGGATCACGTTACGGGCCGCCATCTCGACGTGTTCGCCCTTGAACCCGGTGAACGGGGCCTCGGTCATGCAGCGGATCGAGACCTCGAGGGCCTCTTCCCACATCGTGCGTTTGTCGGCCGGATCGATGTTGAACCCGCCCAGCTCGGCGACCGACGAACCCTCGCCGGTGCCGTACTCCACCCGACCGTTGGACAGGTGGTCCAGCGTCGCGACCCGCTCGGCGATGCGGGCGGGATGGTTGATCGGTGGCGGCAGGTGCATGACGCCGAAGCCCAGCCGGATGTTCTTGGTGCGCTGACTGGCCGCCGCCAGGAACAGCTCGGGCGCGGTCGAATGGCAGTACTCCTCCAGGAAGTGATGCTCGGTGAGCCACACGGTCGAGAAGCCGGCCTTGTCGGCGAGCTCCACCTCGTCCAGTCCGTGCTGGAAGAGCTGGTGTTCGTCGTCTTCCGACCAGGGTCGGGGCAACGGGAACTCGTAGAACAGAGAAATCTTCACTGCTGGTTACCTCCTTGAGGATCCGGGGCTTTCGGTGGATGTCGTTGTCCGGTCGGTGGTTCCGCCTGCTGAGTCCGCGATGTGGCGGGCGGCGACGTAGCCGAACGTCATGGCGGGTCCGATGGTGGCGCCCGCGCCTGCGTAGCTGCGGCCCATCACCGCGGCCGACGCGTTGCCGACGGCGTACAGACCGCCGATCACCGAGTCATCGCCGCGCAGCACCCTGGCGTGCTCGTCGGTGCGCAGCCCGCCCGAGGTGCCGAGATCACCCAGGATGATCTGGAAGGCGAAGTAGGGCGGTGCCCCCAGCGGGTGCAGGTTCGGGTTGGGCAGCGTGGGGTCGCCGTAGTAGTTGTCGTAAGCGCTGTCACCACGGTTGAAGTCGTCGTCATGGCCTTTCGCCGCGAGTGCGTTGAATCGTTCGGCGGTGCCACGCAGTCGGGTGCCGGGAACACCGATCTGGTCGGCGAGTTCCTCCCAGGTGGAACCGGTCTTGACCACTCCGGACTCCAGCCACGCCGCCGGCACCTTCCAGCCCGTCGGTACCGGCGCGAAAGGCACCTTCGGGATCGGCAGGTGCCCCGCCACCACATACCGGTGAAACGACCGGATATCGGTGATCAGCCAGCACGGGATGTGCGTGACACCGGACCGCTGCCCCTCGATCATCGCGTGGGCGAAGTCCATGTATGGGGCCGCCTCGTTGATGAACCGCTCACCGTCACCGTTGACGACGAACTGGGACGGCATCATGCGTTCGTTGAGCATGAACTGCAACCGGCCGTCGGGCCAGCAGATCGCCGGGAACCACCAGGCCTCGTCGAGTAGATCGGTCGCCGCGCCGACCTTCTCGCCGGCCCGGATGCCGTCGCCCGTCGCTGCGGGATTGCCGAAGCTCCAGTCCTTTCCACAGCCGGCGAGTTCGTCGACCCGGTTCAGCTCGGGCAGGTGCTGACGGCGCCACTGCATATCGTGGTCGAAGCCGCCGCTGGCGAGTATCACCCCGCCTCTGGCCCGGACCCGGATCGGGCGGCCGTCCCTCTCGATCACCGCACCGACCACCCGCCCCTCCGGACCGTCGGTGTCGGTGATCAACTCGGTCATCGGGGCGTTCAACCACAGCGGGATGTTCTGCTGCTTCATCGCCAGCCGCAGCCGTGCCGACAACGACTGGCCGATGGCGGCCATCCGGTCCCCGAACACCCGGGCCCGGAACATCCGCCAGATCAGCTTGAGCAGAACGGCTTTGCCGCGCCAGGACTGCCGGACCTGGTAGAACAGCCGTAGATCCTTGGGAGCGAACCAGATTCCTCTGGGTGCCAGCGCCAACGGGGCCAGCAGGTGCTGTTCCTCGTCACCGAGCACGCGAAGGTCGATCTCGGGCACGTTGATGGTGCTTCCCAGGGCCGACCCGCCGGGCAGTTCGGGATAGTAGTCGGCGTATCCGGGCTTCCAGACGAACTCCAGCCACGGGCTGAGTTTCTCCAGGAACTCCATCATCTCCGGGGCGGCGTCGACGTACTTGCGCAACCGGGCGTCACTGACCAGGCCGCCGGTGATCTCCTTGAGATAGGTGAAGACCTCGTCGGGGTCGGGCACGTAGCCTTCCCTGCGCTGTGACGGCGCGCCCGGCACCCAGATCCCACCGCCGGACAGTGCGGTGGACCCGCCGAAACGCGGCGACTTCTCCACCACCAGGGTGTCCAGACCCGAGGCGTCCGCGGCCAGGGCGGCGGTCATCCCGCCGCCGCCGGAGCCGATCACCAGCACGTCGGTGAAATGCTCGAATGTCTGGCCCACAACAGAACTCATGACGTACACACCGCCGTTCGGATGGCGAAACCGGCGATCAACTCGGGGGCGGCACGATAGTACCGGTTGCCGGTCTCGTACTTGCCCTGCGCGGCGAGCGCCGCGAAGGCGGCCACCCAGGTTCTGACCTCATGGGCGGAGTTGCCCGCCTGTTCGGCGATCCACCTGTTGTCCCAGCTGTCGACCTCGGCGAGCCGCCCGTTGTCGAGCAGGTCGAGGAAGGCACGATCCCAGTCCGGGTTCAACGGGGCCAAAGCGCCCTGCCCGGAGGCGAATTCGCGTGCCGCCTCGATCACCGCCGCCTGACGGGCCTGCCGCTGTTCGGTGGTCATCGGCACGCCGCGCACGATGCGGTCCAGCGCGGCAGGCGGGGCGGTCGCCAGGGTCGGCACCGGCGGGTCGTGCGACAGGCCCCCGGATCCGATGACCAGCACCCGCTTTCCGAGCCCGGCCAGGTGGGTCCCGACGGCGGCGCCGAGCGCGCGGACCCGGCGCATCGGTCCCAGCGGGGTGGCCACCGAGTTGACGAACACCGGGATCACCGGTTTGGCCGTGGCGTCGCCGAACAGCTTCTGCAGCGGCTGCACGGTGCCGTGGTCGACGTCCATCGCGGCCGAGACCGCCACGTCGACGTCCGAGTCGAGAACTGCCCGGGCACAATCGATTGCGAGGTCGGCCGGGACATCGAGCGGACCCTGATAGGTGCCGTAGTCGCCGACGCCCGCGGCCGCGGTGCCCACGCAGAACGGCGGCATCGCCCGGTAGAAGAAGCCGTTGTAGTGGTCAGGCGAGAACGTGACGACGAGATCCGGGTCGAACGCGGCGACGAACTCCCTGGCCGCCGCGATGGCGCCCTCGATGTCGTCAAGGAGTTCCTGCGCTGGTCCCGGAAGGTTCAGCAGCGGACTGTGCGACATGCAGCACAGTGCCATCTGACTTTTCGCCATGAGAGCCTGCACCTCCTTCCCTGGTGAGATGCAGCACGGCGAACAACGCGGTCGAGACCTCAGGCGCGCGCTGGGCGATGCACGCGCCCGCGATACAGCGGTCGGGTCGCACGAACAACACCGAGTCGGTCGAGACGTCGAACCACTTCTTCAACGCGCCGGTGCGATCACCCACCACTTCGACGTCGGCGTCGTCGTAGCCCGGCCAGTGCAGCTGAGTCATCGGCCGCGCCTCGACGAACCTGGCTCCCAACCCTTTCCAGCGGTCGAATGCCTCGTCGCCGAGCACCGCACGCAGATTGTTGCTCCAGCACACCACCGCGAAGCCCGGGCCGAGGACATCGTCGAGAAGCACGTTGAACTCCTCGCGCGTGTCGACCCGCGGCTGGATGAACAGCGTGCCCGTCGGCGAGGTCGGTGACGGCTGGGCGTCGTGGTACACCGCACCCTGCTGGTAGCGGGGCATCGGTTTGAACCGCATCTCCAGGATGTAGCGCTTCAACGTCGGCACCACGGACGCGGCGTGGATCACGCGGTCGCGCAGCGCGGCCAGACCCCGGTTGGTCGGTGAGATGACCTTGCCCACCATGGTGGACAGGTCGATCATGGCCCGTGCGTGCTTACGGCGTTCGAGGTCGTAGGTGTCGAGCAGTGCGTCGTCGGCCTGCCCGTTGACCACCGCCGCGAGCTTCCAACCGAGGTTCGCGGCGTCACGGATCCCGCTGTTGTAGCCCTGGCCCTGCCAGACCGGCATCAGGTGCGCGGCGTCGCCGGCGAGCATGAGGCGGCCCTTGCGGAACGATCCGGCGATCCGCGAATGGTGGGTGTAGACCCGGTGCCGGATGATGTCCACCCGCTCGGGATAGGGGACGCGTTGCCCGAGCATGCGCCGGACGAACGCGGGATCGTCGGCCTGCTCGTCGGTTTCGTCCGGATGGATCATGAACTCGAACCGCCGGATGCCGTGTGCGATCGAGATCGACACGTAGGGACGGGCCGGGTCCGCGCCGACCTCACTGTTGGGATGGCCGAGCGGGTCGTTGGCGACGTCGACGACCAACCACCTCGTCGAGGAAGTGGTGCCGTCGAAGGACACGCCCATCTGCCTGCGGGTGGTACTGCGACCCCCGTCGCAGCCGACCACGTAGCGGGCCCGCACAGGATCCCGGTCACCGTCGAAAGTGACCGTCACACCGCCTGCGGTCTCGCTGCACGACTGCATGCGGTGGTCGAAGCGCACCTCGACGTGGTCGAATCGCTCCAGGCCGCCGAACAATTCGGCGTCCACCAGGGGCTGCACGAATCCGTTGCGCTTGGGCCAGCCGAACCGCGCATCCGGCGGCGCCATTTCGGCGAGCAGTCTGCGGTCGGCATCGAAGAACCGCAGTATCTGGTTCGGCACGGTGTGCGGCAGGACGCGCTCGACCAGACCGATCGCCTGGAACGTGCGCAGCGACTCGTCGTCGAGCCCGACCCCTCGGGGATAATCGATGAGCGTGTCGCGTTCGTCCACGACCAGGGTTGCCACGCCCTGCAGTCCGAGGATGTTCGCGAGCGTCAGGCCGGAGGGGCCGGCCCCCACGACTACGACGTCGACGTCAGGGGTGCTGCCCGACGGCGCGGTCATGCGCGCCCCAGCAGGAAGTCCAGATGCAGCCGGTCGAAGGTCTTGGGGTCCTCGTACTGCGGCCAGTGACCGCAGCCCGGCATCACCTCGAAGCGGGCACCGGGAATCATCGACGCGATGCGGCGGCCTTCCTTCACGTCGGCGGTCGGATCGTCGCTGGTCCAGACCACCAGCGTAGGTGCAGTGATCGCACCGTACTCGTTGGTTCCCAGCAGGTTTCGCGCACGGATCTCGGGGTCCTGCAGCGCCATGATGTCTCGCATCGCGTTGACGAATCCCGGTTGCCGGTACACCCTTTGGCGGCTGGCCACGATGTCGTCGTAGTCCTTGGTCTTGTCCGCCATCAGCCACTTGATGCGGGCCTGCACGGTCTCCCAGGTGGGATTCTCCGCGGCGGCCATCGACAACGTGACGATCCGTTTCATCACCTCCGGATCGGCCTGCGAGCCCCCGGCGGTGTTGAGCACAAGGCGCTCCACGCGTTCCGGACGGTCCGCGGCGAAACGCGCCGCCACCCAGCCGCCCAGCGACTCCCCGCTGATGTGGGCCCGCGACGCGCCGATCGCGTCCAGGAAACCGGCGAGATGCTCGACGTAGTGGGCGATCTCAAGTGGATGCCCCGGCTTGTCGGTGTAACCGTGCCCGAGCATGTCGATCGACCAGGTCGAGAAGTGTTCGGCATGCGCTTCGAGGTTGCGCACGTATGCCTCGGCATGGCCGCCCGAGCCGTGCAGGAAAACCAGCGCGGGTTTGCCGGGATCACCCGCGTGCAGGTAGCGGGTGCGCACCCCGCCCGCGTCGAGGTAGCCCTGTGAGAACGGGACGCCCTGCAGGTCGCTCCACACGCTCTCGAACTCAGTCACCCCTGAACTCCTTCCGTGGAGTCTCGGCTCGAAACCTTGACGGCGAGAATCGAATTCTCGTATTTTGTAAGCACTTTGCTCATTTATCGCACATCCATGTGCACTATAGTTAGAGCATCACTCTCTCGACAGGAATCTGTCAAGGAAGGTCCGCATGAATCGACCGGCCGGTGACCAAGCGCCCGTCACGGGTGAGCCCGGGCCCGCCACTGCGGGTGCCGGTGCACCCGGTTCGCAGACCCTTGCCCGTGGCCTCAACGCGCTTCAGCTGGTTGCCAAGTCGCCCACGGGACTCACCGTCGGCCAGGTCGCCGAGGACATCGGCGTGCACCGGACCATCGCGTACCGGCTCCTGAGCACCCTGGCGCAGTACCGATTCGTCGCCAAAGGCGAGGACGGCAGATACCGGTCGGCGGCAGCGCTGGCCGTACTCGGCGCGTCGTTCGACAACAACGTCCGCCAACTGTGCGTGCCCACCCTGCGCGCGTTGGCCGACGAACTCGGCACCACGGTGTCACTGCTCGTCGCCGAGGGCGATCAACAGGTCGCCATCGCGGTGATGGTGCCGACCAACGTCTTCTACCAGTTGTCCTTCCACGAAGGCAGCCGCTATCCGCTGGACCGTGGAGCCGCAGGCATCGCGCTGCTGGCGAGCATGCCGCCGCGCCCCGGAGAGCGGGACCTCGTCCAGCAGACACGCCAGCAGGGCTGGGTGATCACCCACGGCGAGATCGAACCCAACACCTACGGCCTGGCGGTGCCGGTGCGCCGCAGACCCCCGTCGCCGCCGACGTGCATCAACCTGATCTCGCACCGCGAGGACGTCGTACTCGACGGGCGCGACTCGGTCATCAAGGCTGCCGCCGAACTGTCGGAAGCCCTCAACTGACCCGGGCCGTGCAGCCGAAACATCGGAAGGAGACAGTGATGACCGACTGGGACCATGAGGCCGACGTCGTCGTACTGGGTAGTGGGGGCGCGGGACTCACCGCGGCGCTCACCGCCGCGGTGAACGGCGCCACGGTGGAGGTCTATGAAAAGGCCGAGACGGTCGGCGGAACAACCGCGGTGTCAGGCGGGATCGTGTGGATTCCTGCACACCCCCGGTCGGGCGACGGCGAGCTGACCGCCGAGGACGCGATGGCCTACCTGCGCGCACAGTCCCTGGGTTACATGGACGACGAACTGGTCGAGACGTTCGTGCAGAGCGGCGCACCGATGCTCGATTTCCTGGAAGCGCACAGCGATCTCGTGTTCGAGGTCGCGGCCGGCTTCCCCGACTACAAACCGGAGCTGCCCGGCGGCAAACCCGGCGGCGGGCGGTCGTTGCACGCCGGGCCGTTCGACCTGGCACGGCTCGGTGACTGGCGCGACCGGATCACTTCCTTTCCCGCCGACTTCAGCAATGTCGGGATCGATGCGGAGACCAGGGCGCGGATCCACGCGGCGGTCGACAACGAGTCCGGGGACTACTGTGTCGCCGGCACCGCGCTGATCGCGGGACTGCTGCGCAGCCTGCTGGACCGGGGCATCACGCCGCACACCGAGGCGCGCGCCGTCGAGCTGATCGCCGACCCGCTGGGCATCACCGGGGTGCGAATCGAGCAGGGCGACAGCGACTTCCGGGTGCGCGCACACCGCGGCGTCGTCCTGGGCACCGGCGGATTCGAATGGGACCAGCGGCTGGTGGAAGCGTACCTGCGGGGCCCGATGCGCGGCGCGGTATCACCGCCGAACAACACCGGCGACGGACTGCGGATGGCGATGGCGCACGGGGCGGACCTGGCCAACATGGGTGAAGCGTGGTGGGTCCCCATCGTGCAGATCCCCGGCGACACCTTCGAGGGTCAGCCCCGCAGCCGCAGCGTCCGCCTGGAGCGCACCCGGCCGCGCAGCATCATCGTCAACCGGGCAGGCAGGCGGTTCCTCAACGAGGCCGGCGAGTACAACTCGATGGCGGGGCCGTTCCACTTCCTGGATCCCAAGCTCGGCTATGCCAACGACCCGGCCTGGATCGTGTTCGATTCGATCCACCTCAAGCACTACGGGTTCCTCGGGGTGGATCCCGACGGGCCCGTCCCCGAATGGTTCTGCCAGTCCGCCGATCTCGAAGAACTCGGAGAGAAGACCGGCATCGACCCCGTGGGGCTGGGCGCCACCCTGGCCGCCTGGAACTCCAACGTCACGCAGGAACACGATCCCGACTTCGGCCGTGGCGCAAGCGCTTACGACGGTTACTGGGGTGACACCACGGCGACCACCACGGCGGGTCAGACGCTCGGCCCGATTGACACCGCCCCGTACTTCGCGGTGCCGGTGTCCATCGGCGCGATGGGCACCAAGGGCGGTCCGCGCACCGACCGCGACGGACGGGTGCTGCATGTCAGCGGCACCGCCATCACCGGACTGTTCGCCGCCGGCAACGCGATGGCCGGTGCCACCGGTAAGGCGTACGGCGGCGCGGGCGGCACCCTGGGCCCCGCCATGGTGTTCGGTTATCGCGCCGGCTACACCGCCGCGACCGGCAAGTCAGCCCCCTGACGGAGACTGAGATGTGGTAGCCGATCGGCTACCCTCGTCGGTGTGACGACGGCCGGCACCAGGTTCAGTGCAATCACGCGCACCGCTGCGCAGACGCGGGTACTCGATGCCGCGCTCGACCTGATCTCCGAACACGGCGTCAGCGGCACGTCGCTGCAGATGATCGCCGACTCCATGGGAGTGACCAAGGCTGCGGTCTACCGCCAGTTCAAGAGCAAGGACGACATCGTGATCGCGCTGACCGAGCGCGAATTCGGCAGGCTCGAAGACGCATTGGAGGCCGCCGAGGCCGAGGAGTCCGCGCCGCGGGCTCGCGAACTGTTGCTCAACCAGGTCATCGATGAAGCCATCGAGCGCCGAAGGCACGTGGCGACACTGCAGTTCGACCCCGTCATCATCAAGTTCCTCGCCAGCCATCAGCCGTTCCAGGCCTTCATCGCACGGCTGTATGCGGTGCTGGTCGGCGATGCCGGCCGCGAGGCGAAGCTGACCGCCGCGATGCTCTCCGGAGCCATCGCCGTCGGCGTCATGCATCCTCTGGTCGCCGACATCGACGACGACACGTTGCGCCGCGAGCTGCTGCACTACACCAGGAGACTGATCGACCTGCCCGAATAGCTCAGTTGGCCGAATCGGGCACGATCAGGCGCGCGGCCGCCGTATACGGGTCCATGCGGCCCTCGGCCACCGACTCCGCGAGGCCGTCCAGACCGGCGTGCTGGCGCAGCAGAGACTGCGCCAGGGACAGGACCTGTGAACGGGCCCGCGCCGCCCGTCGCGCCGGGTTGTCCGCGCGGTGGTGGGCCTCGATCACCTCCTTCAGCTCGGCAATGCCATCCCCCTGGGCGGCAACAAGTTTGAGGATCGGGACATCGGTTTCGGCGCGCAGGTCACGCACCGTCTGGTCGGCCCCGTCACGGTCGGCCTTGTTCACCGCCACGACGTCGGCGACCTCCAGCAGCCCCGCCTTGGCGGCCTGGACTGCGTCACCGGCACCCGGATTCAGAATCACCACCGTCGGGTCGGCCACCGCGGCAATCTCGATCTCCGACTGCCCGACCCCTACGGTCTCCAGGATCACGAGGTCATAGCCGAGCGCCGACAGCAACCGGATCGCCGCGGGCACCGCGGCGGCCAGCCCACCCAGGTGCCCACGGGTGGCCACCGACCGGATCAGCACGTCGGGGTCGTTGATGTGGGCGGCCATCCGGATACGGTCACCCAGCAGCGCACCGCCGCTGTACGGCGACGACGGGTCCACCGCCAGCACCGCCACTCGCTTACCGGCGAGCCGATACGCCCCGACGAGGGCACCGACCGTCGTCGACTTTCCCGCACCGGGCGGACCCGTGATACCCACGACCTGCGCCGGGAGGAGGTCACCAAGAGCATCGAGCACCTCGTCGCGGCGTGGGCTCTCGACGAAACTCAGCAACCGGCCGGTCGCACGCTGTGAGCCGCCGCGAGCAGCGGCGATGAGCTCCTCGATGGTCACCTCACAGAGGGTACGCAGCCGAGCGCCCCCTCGTCGAAGGACCCTTCCATTGTCGAGAATGATATTCTCTTTGCTAGAGAGTGACCGTTTCAAGGAGGGACGTTATGCAGATCGCCGGAAGTTCGGCTCTGGTTGTCGGCGGCGCGGGCGGCCTCGGCGAGGCGACCGTCCGGCGGCTGCACGACGCGGGCGCCAAGGTGGTCATCGCGGACCTGGCCGACGACAAGGGCAGGCAACTGGAATCCGAGCTCGGTGTGCGCTACGTGCGCACCGACGCCACGTCCGAGGAGTCCGTCAACGCCGCGATCACCGAAGCCGAATCCCTTGGACCCCTGCGGATCTCGGTCGACACCCACGGCGGCCCCGCCGGCGGCGGGCGGCTGGTCGGCAAGGACGGCTCCCCGCTGAGCATGGAGGCCTTCGAGACCACCATCAAGTTCTACCTGACCGCGGTGTTCAACATCATGCGGCTCTCGGCGGCGGCGATCGCCAAGACTGAGCCGCTCGAAGAGGGCGGCCGGGGCGTCATCGTCAACACCGCGTCCGTGGCCGGCTACGAGGGGCAGATCGGACAACTCCCCTACTCGGCAGCCAAGGGCGGCGTGATCGGCATGACGCTGGTCGCCGCGCGCGACTTGTCCCCGTTGGGTATTCGTGTGGTGACGATCGCCCCCGGCACGATCAACACCCCGGCCTACGGCAAGGCCGCCGATCAGCTCGAGCAGTACTGGGGCCCGCAGGTGCCGTTCCCGAAGCGGATGGGCCGGTCGACCGAGTACGCGCAGCTGGCGCAGAGCGTCATCGAGAACGACTACCTCAACGGTGAGGTCATCCGCCTGGACGGGGCGTTGCGGTTCCCCCCGAAATGACCGAGAAATGACACTTCACGGCAAGGTCGCGTTCGTCGCCGGCGCCAGCCGCGGCATCGGCGCCACCGTGGCGGCGGCGCTGGCACGCGCGGGCGCGTCGGTGGCCGTGGCAGCCCGCTCCGAACAGGAGGGCAAGCTTCCCGGCACCATCGGCTCTGTCGCACAAGGCATCTCCGCTGCCGGCGGCCGCGCGCTGCCGGTGGCGTGCGACGTCACCAGTGAGGAGTCCGTCAACGCCGCGGTCGCCGAGACAGTGGCCGAGTTCGGGGGCATCGACATTCTCGTCGCCAACGCCGGGGTGCTGTGGCTCGGGCCGATCGAGACGACGCCGCTGAAACGGTGGCAGCTGTGCCTCGACGTGAACACCACTGGCGTCTTCCTGGTCACCAAGGCCGTCATACCGCATGTCCGGGCACGCGGCGGCGGCTCGTTGATCGCGGTGACCACCACCGGCGTCAACATGACCGACCACGGCGCGAACGCCTACTGGGTGTCCAAGGCCGCCGTCGAACGGCTCTACCTCGGCCTGGCCGCGGACCTGAAACCGGACAACATCGCGGTCAACTGCCTCAGCCCGTCGCGCGTGGTGCTCACCGAGGGCTGGCAGGCCGGCGGCGCGGGCATGCAGATCCCGCCGGAGATGGTCGAGCCCCCCGAAGCCATGGCCGACGCCGCGGTTTTCCTTGCCGGACAAGACGCCTCGGGAATCACGGGCACCATCCAGCGCTCCGAGGCCCTCACCTTCTGACCGCAGCACTTTCCTACCGCGGGCGTGCGTGTCAGAGGCCCTCACTTTCCTACCGCGAGCGTGCGTGTCAGAGGGCGACACGCCGCATGAAGTACGAACTTTGCGCACTCTCGTCATCAGCGACAGACGCCTGGCACACGAGTGACCGTCTCCCCCGAACCCGCAGGCGTGCGCAAAGTCGGCGCGGGGCACACGAGCAACCGTCCTCCGCGCATCCACGAGCGTACGTAAAGTTGGCCCCGAGCACGGCGTGTCGACTGCCCGCCGCGCATCCACGAGCGTGCGCAAAGTTGGCCCCGAGCACGGCGTGTCGACTGCAGACACGCACGCTCGCGGCAAGGGGAAAGGGGTGAGGGGGTGAGGGGTGCTATTCGAAGCTGCTTCTACTTCTTGGCGATCAGGCCGTCGACGATCTTGTTGAAATCGGCCGTCCCGAACGACACGTACTCCGCCAGGTTGGCGTAGTCCAGCGACGCCATCACAGACTTCTCCAGCTGAATGTTCATCAGGCGCTTGGTGGCCTCGACGGCCTGCTGCGGAAGCTCGATGAGCTTCTTCGCGCACGCGATCGCTTCAGCCACCGGGTCGTCGACGACGTGGTTGGCCAGGCCGAGCTCGACCGCACGCTGCGCCTTGATCCGCACACCTGTGAGCGCGAACTCCTTGGCCTGCAGCAGGCTGATCTGCGAGCCCCACACCAGCGGGCCGCCGTCTGCGGCCACCAACCCAATCGACACATGCGGGTCGGCGAAGAACGCATTCTCGGCGATGTACACGACGTCCGACAGCGCCGCCAGGCTGCAGCCAAGGCCGACGGCTGGTCCGTTCACCGCCGCCACCACCGGGATCCGGCAGCGCACCATACCGATCACCAGATCACGGCCGTGCTTGATCGTCTTCTGCCGCAAGGCCTCGTCGTTACGCAACTCGTCGAGGTAATTGAAGTCGCCGCCCGCCGAGAAGGCCCGGCCCGCACCGGTGATGACGGCCGCACGCGCGCCGGCGTCCTCGTTGAGTTCCTCCCATATCTTGGCCAGCCCGACGTGCAGATTGTCGTTGACCGCGTTGAGATCGTCCGGACGGTTCAGCGTGATGATGCGCAGTGCACCGTCGGCGCGAACGTCGATTTCCTCCGGCATTCCATACATGTCTAGGCCCCCAGTCCGAGGATGCGTTGCGCGATGATGTTCTTCTGGATCTGCGACGTACCGCCCATGACGCTCTGTGCACGGCTGTACATGTAGGCGCCGAAGAGCTCCTCGTCGGAGGTGCCGACGGTCGCCAGCGCCGCGTGGCCGACAGACTGCTCGACCCAGGTCATCAGCAGTTTGTCCAGCGACCCCTGCGGTCCGTGGGTGAGGCCGTCGAGCTGCTCGGAAAGCCGCCTGCGCACATGCAGCCGCAGCATCTCGGTCTGCACCCAGGCCCACAACAACTCCTGGTTCGGCGCGCCGTCGAGACGAGAGGCCATCTGGCGCACCGTTTTTCCGTAGCGGGCGGAGAACCCGAGGGTCGATGGTTCGCGTTCGTGGCTGACGACTGTCATCGCCAGCTTCCAGCCCTCACCGGGCGCGCCGACCATGTTCTCGGCGGGAACACGGGCACCGTCGAAGCTGACCTGGCCGAACTCCTTGGTGACGCCGCTGATCATCTTCAGCGGACGCTGTTCGATCCCTGCCTGATGCATGTTGACGATGAACGCCGAGATGCCCTTGTGTTTGGGCACGTCCTTGTCGGTGCGGGCCAGCAGCAGGCACCAGTCGGCGACGTCGGAGTAGCTCGTCCAGATCTTGTGCCCGTGGATGACGTACTCGTCACCGTCGCGGACCGCAGTCGTCGTCAGCGACGCCAGGTCCGACCCCGCACCCGGCTCGGAGAACCCCTGGCACCACCGCTCGGAACCGTTGATCATGCCGGGCAGGAACCGCTGCCGGAGTTCCTCACTGCCGTGGTGACTGAGACCGACGACGAGATAACCGAGGCTCGGCCGCGCCGGGGCCCCGGCCTTGGCGATCTCCTCGTCGACGATGACGTCGTACACGGGAGGCAGATCCTGGCCGCCGTACTCCTTCGGCCATGAGGTGCCGAAGAACCCGGCCCCGAAGAGCGCCTGATGCCACTCGCCGGCCTTGGCCCAGTACGCGTCACCGGAAGTCGGGAACTTACCCTTCTGCTCGCTCAGCCAGCCACGCAACCGGTCGCGGAATGCGGCCTCCTCGGGCGAATCACGAAAGTCCAATGGTCAGCTCCTCCAGTTTCGCGGGCCAGGTCTCGGTGGCGGCCAGCACGCGGCGCAAATAGATGTGGGCCAGGCACTCCCAGGTGTTGCCGATGCCGCCGTGCACCTGAATCGACGTCTCGCACACGGTCATCGCGGCCCGTGCGGAGTAGATCTTGGCGATCCGGGCCGCCTCGACGGCCTCCCGCACCGGAAGCTCGTCGACGGCCCAGGCGGCGTGCCGCGCCACGCTGATCGACCCCTCGATCAACGCCAGGCTCTCGGCGAGCATGTGCGCGACGGCCTGATAAGAGCCGATCGCAGAGCCGTACTGTTCACGCACCTTGGCGTATTCGGTGGCCAGCGCGTGGGTGCCACGTGCCGCGCCGATGATGTCCGCCGTGGTCGCCGCCAAGGCCAGCGCATACCAGCGGCCCGACTCGTCGTCGGACAGGTCGGCCAACTCCGGTGGCGACTCCACCACTCCCGCAAGGCTTCCCGTCAGGTCGACGGACTCCGGGGCGGTGTTGGGCGCCGCGCCGACGTCCCGTCCGAGCCTGCGCTGCAGGTCGTCGGCCAGCACCGGCCCCAAGAACGGCACGTCGACCAGTCCGCGGCCGAACTCCTCAGCGACGATCGCCACCTCGACGGCGGACGCGCCGTCGGAGCGCAGGGTCCGGAAACCGGTGGCGTCCACGGCTTTCTCCAGCCGCGTCCGGCGCGCCTGGTCATCGAGGTCGGCCACCGATCCCGGTCCGAAGTCACCGGCGACCTCGGCGGCAGCATCACGCAACTGTTGTTGTTCACTGGTCAGACGGACGTCCACCGAATCCTCCGCTCTCCGCGCGAGCGCTCATCGCCCGCTCCCGTAACACTCGCCGCAGCACCTTGCCCGATGGCAGGCGCGGGATTTCGTCCACGACAAAGACCTGACTCAGTCGCTTGTAGCCGGCCAGCCTTTCGGCGACCAGCGCGACGAGGTCGTCGGTGTCCAAAGGACCGCTCGCCGCGACGGCAGCGACGATCGCCTCGCCGTCGGCGGCGGGGACGCCGAACACCGCACAGTCCTCGACGGCGGGGTGACCGTGCAGCACCGCCTCGACCTCGGCCGGCGCGACCTGAAAGCCACGCACCTTGATCATCTCTTTGGCGCGGTCGGTGATCCGCAGCCAGCCGTCGGCGTCGAGGCTGCCCACGTCGCCGGTTCGGTACCAGCCGTCGCAGAAGGCGTCGGCCGTCCAATGATCCGGCAGATAGCCGGCCATCGCCGAATCGGACCGCACCTGGATCTCGCCCTCGTCACCGGGTCCGAGCGGGGCCCCCGACTCCAGCGAGACGATGCGGATGTCGACCCCCGCGACGGCGCGCCCGACGGTGTCAAGACGCGCGTCCTGCAGATCGTTGCAGGAGATCACCGGAAGCTCGCTGGCGCCGTAGGCCGTCACCCATGTGGCGCCGGTACGCGCCGAAACCGCCTCGGCGACAGTCTGAGTCACCGGCGTGGCACACCACATGATGTAGCGCAGCGACGACAGGTCGTGTTCCTCGAGGCCCGGATGCGCGGACAGTGCGAGCGCGATCGGCGCGACCGCCATCTCGATGGTGATGCGATCGGATTCGATATGGCGCAGCATCGCGTCGATGTCGAAACGTCGGTGCAGTCTGATCCACGCGCCGGTGTCGAGCGCCATCACGATGTTGAGCAGCCCCAGGATGTGCGACGGTGGCGTCATCACCTGCATCCGGTCCGCGGAGGTCAGCCCGAGCGCAGCGCGCCAGTGGCGCACCGCGACGGCCAGTGAGGCATGCGTGTGGCGGACCGCCTTGGGCATGCCGGTGGTTCCAGAGCTGAACACGAACACCGCATCGGCGTCAGGGGTGGGGGCGGGTTGCACCGCGCCGTGCGCTACCGGCGCGATCTCCTCGTCGAGCGACAGCATCGGCATCGACCCGGCCAGCACGGGATGATCACCGACGGCGTGCGTCGGTTCGGTCAGGGACAGCGCATGGCCGACCTCGGCCTGCTTCCAGGCCGGGCTCAGCAGCACCGCGGACGCGCCCAGCCGCCAGATCGCGCGGAGTGCGACCACGAACTCGGGACGGTTGGACGACATCACCGCGACCCGCGATCCCGCCGCGACGCCGCGCCGATGCAACTCGGCCGCCATACCGCCGGCCAGCGCGTCAAGGTCGGCGAGACTGTACTGCCGATCCTCGAAGGCGAGCGCCCAAGGATCACTCACGTCGCGCGCGCCCCTTCCGGGAGTCATGGATGATGGTTGCGAGAGGACTACCGTTTGCCGAGGAGAATATTATTCTCCTATTATCAGAATGACAATGTCGAGAGAGGGCTATATGACCGACCCGCAGACACCGCGAGCGGGGTCCGTAGTGACAGCCGCAGACGCGCCGACGTCGGGCACCATCACGATCACGTTGGACGGCAGCACCGCGTCGGTGGCGCATCGACCCAACGAGACGCTGCTGGAGAGCGCCCGCCGCGCGGGGATGGGACCACCGTTCTCCTGCGAAGCGGGCAATTGTGGAACCTGCATGGCGCTGCTCAC
The DNA here is from genome assembly GCF_000612725.1 of Mycolicibacterium austroafricanum. GTDB lineage: Bacteria > Actinomycetota > Actinomycetes > Mycobacteriales > Mycobacteriaceae > Mycobacterium > Mycobacterium austroafricanum. Next base: position 151,920 of record NZ_HG964453.1, on the reverse strand, counting down.
CGATGGCACCGCGACGATGCGGGTCAACGACGCGCTCACCGAGGACGAGGTGGCCGAGGGATACGTGCTCACCTGCCAGGCCGTCCCCGACACCCCGGATGTCACGGTCAGCTACGACGAGTGAGCCGCGGCGTCGGCGTGCTCGTCGAGCCGCGGCGCCGGGCGGTACGCCGGCTGATACCCCGCGATCCGGATGGGGCTGCCGACCAACCTGAACTCCCCCGCAGTGATCAACGCCTCCGGCGTGGCGGTGAGCGCCTCGGGCAGCGTGCGCACCGCTGCGACCGGAATCCCCAAGGGACGCAGCCTGTGCTGCCAGTTGGCCGCGGTGTCCGTCTCCAGTGCCGCGCTGACCAGTGCCAGCACCTCGTCACGACGCTCGGCACGTTCGGCCATCGTCGGGAACCCCTCGATGCCCGCCTCTGCCGCGAACGCCGCCCAGAAGCCGTCATGGGTGATGAACAGTGCGAGGTAGCCGTCCGCCGTCGGGAACAGCTGCGCAGGAACGTAATACGAATGCGCGCCGTTCGGATGGCGCTGCGGTTCGATGCCGTCGTTGAGGTACGCCGCGGCGCGGTAGTTCAACTGCGAGAGCATCACGTCCTGCAGTGACACGTCGACCTGCCCGCCCCGGCCCGACACGATCTGGGCCAGCAGACCCAGCGCCGCGGTGAGCCCGGTGGAGTTGTCGGCCGACGAGTACCCCGGCAGCGTCGGGGGCCCCTGCGGGTCGCCCGTCATCGCGGCCACGCCCGTCGCCGCCTGGATCACGTAGTCGAAGGCCGGGTCGTCGCCGCCGTCGAGCCCGAAGCCGGTCATCGCGACGCAGACGATGCTCTCGTTGAATTCTCTGAGCGAGTCGTAGGTCAGGCCCAGCCGGCGGATCGCCGACGGCTTCATGTTGACCAGCAGCGCATGGGAATCCGCCACCAGTTCACCCAGCCGCCGACGGCCCTGCTCGGACCGGAGGTCGAGCACCACGCTCTGCTTGTTGCGGTTCAGGCTGGCGAAATAGCTGTCGCTGACCTGGCGCGAGATCTCCCCGCCCGGCGGCTCGATCTTGATCACCTCGGCGCCGAGATCGGCGAGCATCATCGTCGCGTACGGCCCGGCCAACATGACGCCGACCTCCAGAATCCGGATGCCGGCCAACGGGCCGGAACTCATCGCGGCCCTCGGCTCTTCGCGCAAGCGCTCATCGCGGCCCTCGGCTCTTCGCGCAAGCGCTCATCGCACGGCCTTCGCGAGCTCGCCGATCACCTCGCGCGTCCGGTACTTCGAGGCCACCAGTTCGTCCCGGGTCTCCCCGATCGGCAGCAACCGCACCGACAGATCGGTGACACCCGCATCGGCGAACTGCTTGAAGCGCGCTAGAATCGCGTCTTCGTCTCCGGCCGCGCAGAGGTCACCGACGCTGCGCGCGTCGCCGCGGTCCAGCAGCTTCTGGTAGTTCGGCGACGTCTCCGCCTCGGCCAGGATCCGGTTGGCCCGGTCCTTGGCGGCGTCGATCTCGGAGTTCGCGCACAGGCAGACCGGGATGCCGGCCACGATGCGCGGTGCGGGACGGCCCGCCTCCGCCGCCGCCTTGTTGATCTTCGGCGCGATGTGCCCGCCGATCGCCTTCTCGTCAGCCATCCACAGCACGGTACCGTCGGCCCGCTCCCCGGCGATCTGCAGCATCACCGGCCCCAGGGCGGCGACGAGCACCGGGAGCGGCTGTTCGGCACCGAGGACCGTCGGGTTGTGCACGGTGAACGTGTCGTTCTCCACGTCGACGTCGCCCGGGCCGGCCAGTGCGGCGTTGAGCACCTCCAGGTAGTCCCGGGTGTACGCCGCGGGCTTCTCATACGGAAGCCCCAGCATGTCGCGCACGATCCAGTGATGCGACGGTCCGACACCGAGGGCCAGCCGGCCCTGCGCCATCGCGTGCACCGAAAGCGCCTGACGGGCAAGGGCGATCGGGTGCTGCGCCTGCAGCGGCACGACGGCGGTGCCGAGTTCGATACGTGAGGTGTGCGCGGCCATCAGCGCCACCATCGTCAGGCAGTCGAAGTCGTTGGGCACCTGCGGCATCCACGCGGTGTCCAGGCCCGCCGACTCGGCCCACTCGATGTCGGAGACCAACTTGCCGACCTTGCGCGCCATATCGCCGCGCTCGGCCCCGATCATCACGCCTAGCTTCACGACTGCTCCACCTTCTCGGTCAGCGCCCGCACGTCGCGCACCAGGTCCTCCAGCGACGTCCCGGTCGGGAACACCGCGGCGGCACCGGCGTCGAGCAACTTCTGGACGTCACCCTGCGGGATGGTGCCCCCGACCACGACGGCGATGTCACCGGCGTCGGCGGCGCGCAGCGCGTCCACAGTGCGGGTGGTCAGCGCGACGTGAGCACCCGACAGGATCGAAAGACCCACCAGTGCAACGTCCTCCTGCAGCGCAATGGACACGATGTCCTCGATGCGTTGCCGGATTCCGGTGTAGATCACCTCGAAGCCCGCGTCGCGCAGCGTGCGCGCGACGATCTTGGCTCCCCTGTCGTGGCCGTCCAGACCGGGTTTGGCGACCAGTACCCGAACGCCCATACCTAGAACACCACCGGCTGCTGGAACTCGCCCCACACCGACTTCAACGTCGACACCATCTCTCCCACCGTGCAATATGCGTTGGCGCAGTCGATCAACTTGTGCATCAGGTTGTCATCGCCTTCGGCGGCGCGCGCCAGCGCGGCGAGCGCCTCCTTGACCGCCACGTCGTCGCGGTCGGCCTTGACCTTTGCCAGTCGCTTGAGCTGCTTGTCGCGGCCCTCGGCGTCGAGCTCGTAGGTGGCCAGGTCCGGCGGCGGTTCGTCGACCACGAATTTGTTCACGCCGATAACGACCTGACGCCCTGTTTCTACGTCCTTGTGGATCTTGAATGCCTCGTCGGCGATCAGACCCTGCAGATAGCCGTCCTCGATGCAGCGCACCATGCCACCGTGCGCTTCGAGATCGGCCATGATCTCGATGATCTTCTCCTCGGTGGCGTCGGTCAGGGCCTCCACGAAGTAGGAGCCGCCCAACGGATCGGCCACCTTCGTCACGCCCGTCTCGTAGGCCAGGATCTGCTGGGTGCGCAGGGCCAGCGTCGCCGACTCCTCCGAGGGCAGCGCGAACGGCTCGTCCCACGCCGCGGTGAACATCGACTGCACGCCGCCGAGCACCGCGGCCATCGCCTCGTAGGCGACGCGAACGAGGTTGTTCTGCGCCTGCGGTGCGTACAGCGACGCACCACCGGCGACGCAGCCGAACCGGAACATCGACGCCTTGTCCGTGGTGGCCCCGTAGCGCTCCCGAACGATCGTGGCCCACCGCCGGCGCCCGGCGCGGTACTTCGCGATCTCCTCGAAGAAGTCACCGTGGGTGTAGAAGAAGAACGAGATCTGCGGGGCGAACTTGTCGATGGTCATCCGGCCGCGCTCGACGACGGTGTCGCAGTAGGTGACACCGTCGGCGAGGGTGAACGCCATCTCCTGCACCGCGTTGGCGCCGGCATCACGGAAGTGCGCGCCTGCCACCGAGATCGCGTTGAACTTCGGCACCTCGGCGGCGCAGAACTCGATCGTGTCCGCGATCAACCGCAGTGACGGCTCCGGCGGCCAGATCCAGGTGCCGCGCGACGCGTACTCCTTGAGGATGTCGTTCTGGATCGTGCCCGTGAGCTTCTCCCGCGGCACGCCCTTCTTCTCGGCCGCCGCGACGTAGAACGCCAGCAGGATCGCCGCCGTGCCGTTGATCGTGAAGCTCGTGCTGATCTTGTCCAGCGGAATGCCGTCGAACAGGATCTCGGCGTCGGCGAGAGTGTCCACCGCCACGCCCACCCGGCCGACCTCTTCGCCGTACTCGGCGTCGTCGGAGTCATACCCGCACTGCGTGGGCAGGTCCAGGGCGACAGAAAGGCCCGTCCCACCCTGCTCGAGCAGGTAGCGGTAGCGGCGGTTGGACTCCTCGGCGGTGCCGAAACCCGAATACTGCCGGAAAGTCCAGGTCTTGCCCCGGTAACCGGACGCAAAGTTCCCGCGGGTGAACGGATACTCGCCCGGCGGTGGCGGGTCGGCCGCGCGGTCGCCGGGTCCGTACACGGGTTCCAGCGGGATCCCGGACGGGGTCTCTACCAGAGGGTGGACTTGCTCGCTCATCAGTCGATAACGTACTTGCAAAAAATGAGAATGCCAATACCGCATGAGGGAAAGCTGCACGCAGCAGCATGTGCCAGCTCCCCATCCCTCGGGCCGAAACCCCGGCACACAGCGATTATGGGATTCGCCTAAAGTGAGAATGGCAATACCCGGCGCCGATGAGGAGGCACCCATTGTCTGGAACGTCGAACGAAACCGGCGACATCGGCGGCACACGGTTCGCCGGCCGCACCATGGTGGTCTCCGGAGGCAGCCGCGGGATCGGCCTGGCCATCGCCCTCGGCGCCGCCCGGCAGGGTGCCAACGTCGTGCTGCTGGCCAAGACCGCCGAACCGCACCCGAAGCTGCCGGGCACCGTGCACACCGCCGTGGCCGACGTGGAGGCCGCGGGCGGCAAGGGCGTGGCGGTGGTCGGCGACGTCCGCAAGGAAGAGGACGTGGCCCGCGCGATCGACACCGCGGTCGAGCACTTCGGCGGTGTCGACGTCGTCGTCAACAACGCCAGCGCCATCGCGACCGAACCGACCGAAGCGCTGTCGGCCAAGAAGTTCGACCTGATGATGGACATCAATGTCCGCGGCACGTTCCTGCTGACGAAGGCCGCCCTGCCGCATCTGCGGAAGTCGACATCGGGGGCGCATGTGATCACGCTGGCCCCACCGCTGAACATGAACCCGCACTGGCTGGGCGCCCACCCGACCTACACGCTGTCCAAATACGGCATGACCCTGCTGTCGCTGGGCTGGGCCAGCGAATATGCAGACGCGGGAATCGGATTCAGCTGCCTGTGGCCGGAGACCTACATCGCGACATCGGCGGTGAGCAACCTCGCAGACGGTGGCGATCTGGTGAAGTCCTCCCGCAGCCCCGAGATCATGGGCGACGCCGCGGTGCAGATCCTGTCACGGCCGCCGGCGGAGGTGAACGGGCAGTGCTACATCGACGCCGCGGTGCTGGCCGACTCCGGTGTCACCGACCTGTCCGGTTACGGCGGCGGTGACGACCCGATCCTCGACATCTTCGTCGACGGGCGCGTGTCATGAGCATCTCGCTGCTGCTGGAGATGGCCAAGGACGCCGGACCCGACCGCACCGCGGTGGTCTCCGACGATCTACGGCTCACCACGGCCGAATTGAGCGCGCTTGCCGATGGCGGTGCCGGTGTCATCGCCGCGTCGGGCGCCCGACACGTCGCCTACGTCGGCGCGGGTGGTGCGATGCTGCCGCTGCTGTTGTTCGCGTCCGCACGCGCGGCGGTGCCCGTGACGCCGTTGAATTACCGGTTGTCGGCCGACGGCCTGCGGGCCCTGCTCGACCGCCTGCCCGACCCTCTGGTGGTTGTCGACGACGAATACCGCGACGCGGTCGGTGACGGCTACCGGACGATCGGCTCGGCCGAGTTCCTCGACGCTGCGCGCACAGCCGAACCCGCGGCCGAGTTCGCCGACCCCGACGCGGTCGGCGTCGTGCTGTTCACCTCAGGTACGACGTCCAAGCCGAAAGCCGTCGAACTCAGCCACGCCAACCTGACCAGCTACATCATGGGGACGGTCGAATTCGCCTCGGCCGAACCCGATGACGCGGCACTGATCTGCGTGCCGCCGTACCACATCGCAGGTGTCAGCGCCGCGCTCTCGAACCTGTATGCCGGCCGAAAGATGGTGTACCTGACGCAATTCGACGCAGGGAGGTGGGTCGACCTGGTCACCGGCGAAGGCGTCACCTCGGCGACCGTGGTGCCCACCATGCTGGACCGGATCGTGTCGGTTCTGGAAACCCGGGGCACGACGTTGCCGACTCTGCGGACACTCGCCTACGGCGGCTCCAAGGTGCCGCTGCCGCTGGTGCGCAAGGCACTGTCGTTGCTTCCCGCGGTCGGATTCGTCAACGCATACGGCCTGACCGAGACCAGCTCCACCATTGCGGTCCTCACGCCTGACGACCACCGCGCCGCACTGGCCGCCTCCGACGAGGCCGCCATCCGACGACTCGGCTCGGTGGGCCAGCCGGTGCCCGGCATCGAGGTCGAGATCCGCGCCGACGACGGCACCGTGCTGGGTGCCGGCGAGACCGGTGAGCTGTTCGTCCGCGGCGAGCAGGTGTCGGGCAAGTACACCGACATCGGATCCGTGCTCGACGAACAGGGCTGGTTCCCCACCAAGGACGTGGCGTTCCTCGACGAGGAGGGCTATCTGTTCATCGGCGGCCGGTCCGACGACACCATCATCCGCGGCGGCGAGAACATCGCGCCCGCCGAGATCGAAGATGTCCTCGTCGAGCATCCGCACGTCCGCGACTGCGCGGTCGTGGGCGCCGACGATCCGGAGTGGGGCCAGATCATCGTCGCCGTCGTGGTCGCGCAGCCGGGGACCGAACCCGACGTCGAGGACCTGCGCAGTCACGTCCGTTCGCAACTCCGAGGCTCCCGCACCCCGGATCGGGTGGTGTTCCGGGATGAGCTGCCCACCAACGCAACCGGCAAGGTGCTGCGCCGCGAACTCGTCGACGAACTGAACCAGGACCCATCGCCGGCACAGCCGGCTGTTTAACGATTGCCGGCTCAGCCGGCGCGACGTAAGGAGCCCCTGCATGATCAAGAACGGAACCCGCCTGCAGAGCCAGGTCTGCGACACCCAGGTGATCGTGGTCCGAAGCGCCGACAGCCTCGACGACCTGCGCGCCGGCGGGGCACCCATGGTCCCGATCGGCGAGGCCGTCGACGAGAGTCTGTCGCTGGACGACGCACTGGCCGACGGCACCCTGATGGGCAAGCGCTACGTCGACGACGGCGGCGCCGAGGTACTCGTCACCAAGGCGGGCAAGGGCACGCTGAGCATCGGCTCCACCCCGTTGGCGCTCAAGGAGGCCAAGCCGCTGCCCGCCAGCGACTGAGATGCCCGAGTCGCTCCCGGCACGCGACTGATACCTTCGGCCGTGTGAGGCCACGCCGCCTGCTCATCAGGTACGCCGCGGGTCTCACGTCGGCGTATGTGCTGACGCTCGCCGAGGTCGTCGCCATCGTGGTGTCGCTCGCCGGCCGCAGCGTGGTCACCGTCGGCAACGTGATCACGCTGACGGTGGTCGGCCTGGTGGGCACGGCCACGGTGGCGCTCGGCGCCGTGCTGATCGTCCGACCGTCGCTGCGTTGGTTGGACTCCGGCAGACCGCCCACCCCCGCCGAAATCCGGACGACGGCGAAGACGATGCGCCGCCAGGCCGCCATCACCCTCGCGCCGTGGCTGTTGACGGCGGCGATCCTGGTTCCACTCAACCTGCACGCCCCGGCCACGGTGTTCGTGGTGCTCACCACGGCGTTGCTGTTCGGCGCGATCGCCACCGTCAGCACCGGGTACCTGTTCACCCTGCGGACAGTCCGGCCGTTGCTCGCCGGGGTACCCGCCGACGCCGCACCTCCGGGCTCGCCCGGGGTGCGGGTCCGACTGGTGCTCACGTGGGTGGTGTGCACCGCCCTGCCCGGTTCGGCGATCGCCGTGCTGCTGATCCTGCGGTCGCGGAACTGGTTGCTCGACGAATCGTCCCCGATCGAGCTCGCCCTCGTGGTGCTGGCACTGGTCGCCGTGGTCCTCGGGCTGCGCTCGATGCTGCTGGTGTCGATGTCGATCTCCGATCCGCTCGACGAGGTGGCCGACGCGATGGCCGACGTCGAGAAGGGGAAGCTCGACCGCACAATCGACGTCTACGAATGGTCCGAGATCGGGCGACTGCAGAGCGGCTTCAACCGGATGGTGGCCGGCCTGCGGGAGCGCGATCGGCTCCGCGACCTGTTCGGCCGCCATGTCGGTGAGGAAGTCGCGCGCCGCGCCTTCGAGCAGGCCACGGCGCAGAACGACGCGTCCACCGGCGACGAGCGCGACGTCGCGATCCTGTTCATCGACCTGGTCGGCTCGACACAGTTGGCCAACGAGCGTGAACCCCACGAGGTGGCGGAGGTACTCAACGACTTCTTCGAGATCGTGGTCGCCGCCGTCGACGAGTCACACGGGCTGGTCAACAAGTTCCAGGGCGACGCGGCCCTGGCGGTGTTCGGCGCACCGCTTCGGATCGACGACCCGGCCTCGGCGGCACTGTCGACCGCTCGAATCCTGGCGCGGCAATTACACAAGCTGCCGGTCGATTTCGGGATCGGCGTCTCCGCCGGGCCGGTGTTCGCCGGCAACATCGGCGCCAGGAACCGCTACGAGTACACCGTGGTCGGTGACGCCGTCAACGAGGCCGCCCGCCTGGCCGACCGCGCCAAGGAGTTCGACGGCCGGACCCTGTGTTCGGGGACGGTGTTGTCCCAGGCGAGCGGCGCCGAGCAGCGGCTCTGGGCTGCCCACGGCGAGGCCAGGCTGCGGGGACGCTCGGAATCCACCGACCTGTACACACCGTCCGGAAGTTAACTGTCCGACTCGAGCGGGAATGCAGGCGTATCTTCGACCCGCCAGGAGGACGCCCATGACCGTCAAGGAGACCCGGCCTGCCGCACCGGGGGCCGTCAGCAGGGCGGTGCGCGGCGCGGCGATCGGCAACGCCGTGGAGTGGTTCGACTTCGCGATCTACGGATTCCTCGCCACCTACATCGCCGAGAAGTTCTTCCCGCCCGGCGACGAGACCGCGGCGCTGCTGAACACGTTCGCGATCTTCGCCGCGGCCTTCTTCATGCGTCCGCTGGGCGGATTCTTCTTCGGACCGCTCGGCGACCGGATCGGGCGGCAACGGGTGCTGGCCCTGGTGATCCTGCTGATGTCGGCGTCGACCCTGGCGATCGGCCTCGTTCCCGGCTATGACTCGATCGGCGTGCTTGCCCCCATCCTGCTCCTGCTGCTGCGCTGCCTGCAGGGGTTTTCCGCCGGTGGCGAATACGGCAGCGGGGCATGCTTTCTGGCCGAGTATGCGCCCGACAGACACCGCGGTTTCGTCGTCTCGTTCCTGGTCTGGTCGGTCGTGGTGGGCTTTCTGCTGGGTTCGGTGACGGTGACCGCACTGGAGGCGACGCTCTCCGAGTCCGCGATGAACAGCTTCGGATGGCGGATCCCGTTCCTGATCGCCGGGGCCCTTGGCGCGGTGGGGCTCTACATCCGTCTGCGACTCGGCGACACCCCCGAGTTCGAGGCGCTGCGCGAGTCCGGGGAGGTGTCGACCTCGCCACTGAAGGAGGCCGTCACGACGTCGTGGCGTCCCATCCTGCAGATCATCGGCCTCGTCGTGGTCCACAACGTCGGCTTCTACGTCGTATACACGTTTCTGCCAAGCTATTTCACCAGGACGCTGGAGTTCAGCAAGATCGACGCGTTCTACTCCATCACCGTCGCGAGCCTGGTGGGCATCGTGTTGATTCCCCCGCTGGGAGCACTGTCGGACCGTGTCGGCCGTAAGCCGCTGCTGCTGGCCGGGTCGATCGGGTTCGCGGTGTTCGCCTACCCGCTGTTCCTGTTGCTGAACACCGGTTCGTTGGCGGCGGCCATCGCTGCGCACGCGGCGCTGGCCGCCATCGAGGCCGTGTTCGTCTGCGCCTCACTTGCCGCCGGCGCCGAACTGTTTGCGACCAGGGTGAGGTCCAGCGGTTACTCGATCGGATACAACGTGTCGGTGGCGATCTTCGGCGGCACCGCACCGTACGTCGCGACATGGCTGGTGTCGCGGACCGGCAATGACATCGCGCCGGCGTTCTACGTGATCGCGGCGGCGGTGGTCACCTTCCTGACGGTGTTGACCATGCGCGAGACGGCGCGCCAGCCGCTGCGGAAGCTGGTGTCGGACTAGATCGTCCGCATCAGGACCGGCGTGAACGTGCGACGCCGGATCCGCCAGCCGGTGTCCGTGCGCACCAGCTCGTCGTCGTAGAAACCCACGGCGCTGACACCAGAGGTGTTGTCCTGCGCCATGATCAGCGCGTCGATGTAGGCGCGCGCCGTGGCGGTATCGCCGTCCACCGTGGCGGCCTGGTTGGTGATCCGGTGCAGCGTGTAGCCCGCCATCTCGTGGGTGGCCGTCATGAACTCCACGACGGCGTCCACACCGCGCCACGTGCCGATCTCGCCGTAGTCGAGCTCGCAGTCGTCGGTGAACACCGTTCGGAACAGGGGCCAGTCGCGCGTGTCGATGCCCGTCGCATACCGCACCAGGACGTCGCTGATCTCCTGACGGTCGTCTCTGGTCATCATTCTCCTCGCGCCAGCGCTCGTCGGTCGGTCATCGGACATCTCCCTTCGGGTGGACGACACTGCGCGGCGGGACCCAAGGCCTCGTGTCAGCGGTCAGCCGGCTCGTAGCGCAGCATCGTCACGTCGTGCTCGGGGTAGTCGCAGAACACCGGCTTGACCCGCATACCGATCTCGACGTCGTCGGGTGCGACGTTGACCAGTTCGGTGGAGAACCGCGGCCCCTCGTCCCACTCCACGATCGCGAGAAGCTGGGGCACGGCGTCGGCGAAGTGTGGGCCGACGGGGCGGCGCGCCACGGTGAACGAGTACACCGTCCCCATCCCCGAGATCTCGCGCCACTCCAGGTCGTTCGCGAGCGTCCTGGGGGCTCGCACCCGGGGATAGAACACGTAGGACTGCGACGACGGCGAATACTGGATCATCACCCGGTGCTCGGCGAGCGCATCCCAGAAGGGAGCCGTGGTGGGGGTCTTGACCGGCATCGGCCGTTCGAAGGTCGGTGTGCTCATCGTCAGTCCCCTTCCAACACGAGGGTGGTCTGCTCGGACAGGATGCCGCCGTTGCCGGACACGAACGCACGGTTGCAATTGCCGACCTGCGCTTCACCGGCGCGTCCCATGATCTGGCGGGTCGCGTCACACACGTGATGCATGCCGCCCGCGTTCCCCGCCTGCCCGAAGCCGAGCTGACCGCCCGCGGTGTTGAGCGGGAAGTCGCCGCGGAAGGTCAAGTCGTGCTGTGACACGAATTCCATGCCCTTGCCCTTCTCGCAGAACCCCGCGTCCTCCAGACTCAGCAGCACGGTGATCGTGTAGCAGTCGTAGATCGACACCATGTCCATCTGGTCACGGGTAAGCCCCGACATCGTGAACGCGGTGTCGGCGGCTCGCGCGATCGGCGTCTGCAGCAGATCCTCGGCGTAGGTCGGCGTCTTGTAGGGCACCTGCTCCCCGAACCCCTTGATCCACACCGGCCGGTTCCTGGCGCGGGCGGCGACCTCGGCGCCGGCCACCACCACCGCGGCACCGCCGAGGCACGGCATCACGATCTCGAGCATGTGCAACGGATCGGCGATGACGGGGCTGGCCAGCACGTCCTCGATGGTCAGCGGTTTGTCCTTCCACACCGCGCCCTCGGTGTGGTTGGCGTTGAAGCGCTGGTCCACCACGATCTTGGCCATCGCGCGCTCGTCGTAGCCGTACACCGAGGCATAGCGCTGCGCGACCTGACCGTACGGGCCGTTCTGGCCGAGATTCCCATAAGGGATCTCGAATTCGGCCTGCGGAGAACCGAACTGGTTGCTCGACGCCCCGAAGAACACCGCGTCGACGAGCGGTTTCGGCTTCTTCGGCGAGGTGGGAGTGAGGTAACGCGCCGGGATCGCGCAGAGCACCACGTCGCAGATGCCCAGCTCGATCGCGGCGGCGGCGCGCCACACCATCCCCACCGCGCTGGCCCCGCCGAGATCGACCATCTCGGCGAAATTCGCACGGACACCGAGGTATTCGGTCACCGTCGAGGGAACGAAGATCTCCGACTCGCTCAGGTGGGTGGTGACGATCCCGTCCACGAGTTCCCCCGACAGTCCGGCGTCGTCGAGTGCGGCGGCGCCGAGCTCCGCCCACTGTTCCAGTGTGAACGGGGCCGGGGTGGCCTTGTTGAGCCGTTCCGGGGGCAGCTCCACGTAGCCGACGATCGCGGCTTCCCCGCGCAGACCCATGTGTGTCTCCTGTCCCGTCGCTGTCCGACACCCGCTCAGGCGCGGGGTAGTCCCAGAATCATCTGGGCGATGATGTTGAGCTGTATCTCCCGGGTGCCACCGCCGATCAGTTCGGCGGGCAGGTGGAAGTAGGGCTCGACGATCGCCGGGTCGGAATCCTCGACGAGCGCCGCCGGTGCCGTGAGCTCCAGTGTGGCTTTGAAGGTGCGGCGCAGCATCACGTTCATGGCGACCTTGGCGATGCTCGACGCCGGTCCGGCGGCCTGCCCGTCGAGCAGCCGCATCACCTCACGCACGGCGAGCACCTTGATCGCGTTGGCATACGCGTCGGCCTCGCCGAGCGCCGCAAGCACCCGGCTGCGGTCGGGCCGGTCGGCGGCGGCGAGCCCACGCAGGATGCTGGCCCTGTCGAAGTTGACGTAGCCGCTGATCGCCACCCGCTCCTGGGCCATCGTCGCGATGGCCAGGTTCCATCCGTCGGTGGGTCCACCCAACAGCAGTTCGTCGGGAACGAACACGTCGGTCAGGAACACCTCGTTGAAGTGTGACTCGCCGGTCGCCTGCCGGATCGGTTGCAGCTCAATGCCCTCGGAGCGCATGTCGACGATGAAGTAGCCGATGCCCCGGTGCTTGGCCGCGTCGGGATCGGTGCGGGCCAGCAGCGCCCCGTAGTCGGCGGTGTGCGCGGACGAGGTCCAGATCTTGTGACCGTCGATCCGCCAGCCGCCGTCGACCTTCGTGGCGCGTGTCGTCAGCGATGCCAGGTCCGAGCCGGCGCCCGGCTCGCTGAAGAGTTGGCACCAGCCGAGTTCTCCGCGCTGTGTTGCGGGGATGAACCGCTGCTGGATGTGTTCGGGTGCCGAGCTGATCAGCGTCGGCAGGATCCACTCGGAGATCCCCAGCGACGGCCTGACCAGGCCGGGCCGTTTGGCGAACTCCTCGTCGATGATCAGCTGTTGTAGTTGGGTCGCGTCCACCTCCCACGGCCTGGGCCAGTGCGGCGCGATCAGGCCGGCTTCGGCGATCAGCGTCCGCTGGGGACCGGTGGCCAGGTTCTCGTAATCACCCTGGCGTCCCGGTCGGTCGTTACGCAACGTGCTCGCCTCATCGAGAACCGTTGCCACACTACGGCGGAAGTCGGCGTCGAGGTCGCCGAGCTTGAGGGAGACGTCCCGGTTCTGCGTTCGGCTGAGATCGCCGAGCGACTCCGCGTAGCGGCCTGCCGGCCCGATCGATGCGGCCAGACTGGTGGCCCTGCGCCAGTACAGGTGGAGGTCGTGCTCCCAGGTGTAGCCGATCGCACCGAACATCGCGAGGGTGTCGAGTACCAGATCGGGAGCCGGCGATATCGCCATCAGCGCTGCGCCCCACGCCGCGATCTGGTTCTGCGTCCGCTCCTCCGACGCCGAGCGGACCGCATCCCATGCCGCCGAGGTGGCCAGTTCGCTGTTGACCAGAAGCATCGCCGCCTGATGTTGCAGAGCCTGGAACGCACCGATCGGCTTGCCGAACTGCTCCCGGGTCCGCAGGTGCTCGGTGACGGCGTGCACGCACCAGCGGATGACCCCGGATGCGGCGCCGGCGGCGAGCGCGATCGCGACGCATCGGGCGCGAGCGTCATCGATGCCGGTGAGCACCGCACTGTCGGTGCAGCGGTAACCGTCCAGCCGCACCGCGCCGACGTCGACGGTCTTGTCCGTCCCGCGGCGTCCGACGACGTCGATCCCCGGCCCCTGCGGGTCGATGACGAACCACAGCGTCCGCTCACCGGCATCGGCCGCGGCCAGCATCGTGTGGGCCGAACGGGCGCCGAGGGTCGGAACCGATGCGCCGCTGACCTCCCAGCCGCCTGCGACCGGCACCGCACGGAAGTCGTTGTCCTCGGCGAAGATCACCGCCGCAGAGGCTCCGCCGGCGAGGGCGACGAGCAGGGTGTTCCTCGCCTCGGTGTCGTCGGCCAAAAGCGCGACCGCGCCTGCGGTCACCGTCGACTGCACGGGACCGGGCAGCAGCGCCGTCGTTGCCGCCTCCAGCATGCAGGCGGTGTCGGTCAGCGTGCCGCCCTGACCCCCGACCTCCTCTGGCAGGTGCACGGCGTGGAAACCGTTGGCGACGAACTGGTCCCACCACAGTGGAAGCTCTCCCGCGGCCAGCGCGTCGAACGACCCGCGCGTCTTGTCGATCGGCGCGTGCCGAGCCGCGAACTGTGCGACCGCGGCGGCCAGCTGCTGCTGCTCGGGTGTCAGACCGATGGTCATCGGGCCCCCTGTGCCGCACGCTGACGCCGGTCCCGGAAGAAGTGCGCGGCCGCCACGATTGCCTCCGATGTGGGTTGCGGGTGCCAGTCGAGTTCACGAACAGCCTTGGAATGGTCCATCGGCGACATGATGTGCATCAGGCGGATGTTGAGCGGCGTGAGCATGGTGTCCTTGCCGCGAAGCCGGGCCACTCCTTCGCTCAGATACCCGGCCGCCGACATCACCCGGATCGGGACACCGAACTTCGGCGGCGCGACTCCCACTGCGGCACAACCGATTTCATGTATCTCCCGAGTGCTCATGAACCGCTCGCTGACGATGTAACGCTCGCCGGTGCGGCCACGCTCCGCGGCGAGGATCATCGCGCGCGCCGCATCCTCGATGCCGACCACCTCGGCGTCGTAGCCGTCGATGTAGAACGGGAGCCTGCCCGCCACCGCAGCGGCGAGCATCCCGCCGTGCGGCGTCGGCAGGAAGTCGCCCGGTCCGTAGGTGTTGGCCACGCACATCGCGACTGCGGGCAGCCCCTTCTCCGCGCTGTACCGGAGCACCATCTGTTCGGCCTCCACCCGGGACCGGATATAGGCACCGCCCTTGTCCAGCCAGTTGTGCGCCGTGTCTTCGTCGGCCAGTCCGTCCGCGGCCAGCCCGATCGTGCCGATGGAGCTGGTGAAGACGAAGCGGTGCAGGCCGGCGCCGACCGCGACGTCGAGGACATTGCGCAGCCCGTCGACGTTGGTCCGCCACATCGGTGCCGGATCCCGCAGCCACGGACGTGCATCGACCACGCAGTAGTAGACGACGTCACAGCCGGCCATCGCGGCCCGCAGCGCGCCGGTGTCGAAGATGTCGCCGTAGTGGACTTGCACCGGCAGTCCGTCGATGCCGCGCGTCGAGCTGGTGGTGCGGATCAGGACCCGGACGTCGTCCTCGCCTGCGGCGATCAACTGCTTGGTGACGTGGGATCCCAGGAAGCCGCTGGCACCGATCACCAACTTCGTTCCCGCCATCAGGAAATCACCCGGCTTCTTTCTGCCATCAGCTTAACGAGACGCAACGTCTCGTCTTGTGGCACACTACGGGCGATGCCTCAGCGTGTAAAGCCGGTCAGGTTCTCCTGATGGCCACCGATATCGCGGCGCCCCGGCGGCGTAGTGAGAAGTCGCGCACGGCCATCGTCGAGGCGACCCGCAAGCTACTGATGGAACGTGGCTTCGACAAACTCACCATCGAGGCGGTGGCCGCACGCGCGGGCGTCGGTAAACAGACCATCTACCGCTGGTGGCCAAGCCGGCACGCACTGGTCGCCGATGTCACCCTCGAAGACGCCGACAGGATTCTGCGACCCGTCGCCCGGACCGACGACGTCGCCGCAGATCTGTGCGCATGGGCGGTCACCCTCGCCACCGCGCTGACCACCGTCCGCGGGAACGCGATGCTGCGCGCCCTGACCACCGCGGGCGTCGAGCACCAGGACACCGCGGCACGGCTGCATGCCGGCTTCAACCAGCCGATACACGACGCCGTGCGGGGCCGACTGACCGCCGAGGGACTGACCGCCGAATCGGCCCGCGACGCCACCGACGCGATCGTCGGCGGCATCGTCTACGCCATCCTGAGTGAGGGCCGATCGTTCGACCCGCACCGCGCCGAATCGATCACCCGCACGGTCATCGCCGGCATCACCACGCGGTGAGCCTCGGCAACGTGTTGAATGAGGCGGTGGCCGAAGTGAGCCGATCCCGCACCGTCTCCGCAGAGTCCGCCGCGATCTGGGCGAGGCTCGCCGATTTCGGCTCCCTGTCCGCGTGGGCCGACGGGATCGACCACTCCTGCCTGCTCAACGGTGACGATCATCCCGAGCCGGTGGGACTGACCCGACGCATCCAGAGCGGCCGCGACACGTTCGTCGAGACGATCGTGGCCTTCGAGCCGTCGCGTGTGCTCGGGTACGAGATCGCCGGTGTGCCCAAGGGATTCAGAGTGTCGAACCGATGGAATCTGGAGCCCCGCGCCCACGGCGCGACGACGGTGACCCTGACGACCACGATCCGGACGTCGCGTGCGCTGTTGCGCCCGCTCGGGGAACGTGCCTTCGCGCGGCTGATGGCGCGACGCTCGGACAGCCTGCTCGACTCGTTGGCGAAGGCAACCGAAGGGAACCCATGACCACCGAACGGCCCGACATCGTCGTCGTCATGACCGACGAGGAGCGCGCGACACCTCCCTACGAACCCGACACCGTTCGCGCATGGCGCAGTCGGACACTGGGCGGCAGAAGGTGGTTCGACGAGAACGGCGTCAGCTTCCTACGCCACTACACAGGCTCACTGGCCTGCGTGCCGAGTCGCCCGACCATCTTCACCGGCCAGTACCCCGACCTGCACGGGGTGACCCAGACCGACGGCATCGGCAAGGCACACGACGATTCCCGGCTGCGCTGGCTGCGCCGCGGCGAGGTGCCCACCCTGGGCAACTGGTTGCGCGCCGCCGGCTACGACACCCACTACGACGGCAAGTGGCACATCTCGCACGCCGATCTCATCGACCCCGGCACCGGCCGGTCGCTCGACACCAACGACGACGACGGCGTCGTCGACCCGGCCGCGGTGCACAGGTATCTGGAGGCGGATCCGCTGTCCCCATACGGCTTTTCGGGTTGGGTCGGCCCGGAACCGCACGGCGCCAAGCTTTCCAACGCCGGGATCCGCCGTGACCCGCTGATCGCCGACCGCGTGGTCGCCTGGCTGAAAGACCGCTACGCGCGGCGACGCGCGGGTGACCCCGACGCGATGCGGCCGTTCCTGCTGGTGGCCAGCTTCGTCAATCCCCATGACATCGTGCTGTTTCCGGCCTGGGCGCGCCGCAACCCGCTGCCCGCCTCACCGCTGGACCCTCCCCCGGTTCCTGCCGCACCGACCGCGGACGAGGACCTGTCCACCAAACCCGCCGCGCAGATCGCGTTCCGCGAGGCGTACTACTCCGGATACGGCCCGGCATGGTCGATCGAGCGGACCTACCGGCGCAACGCCCAGCGCTACCGCGACCTGTACTACCGACTGCACGCCGAGGTCGACACCCCCATCGACCGGGTGCGCCGCGCGGTCACCGAGGGTGGATCCGGCGACGGACCTGACGACACCGTGCTGGTGCGCACCGCTGATCACGGCGACCTGCTCGGCGCCCACGGCGGGTTGCACCAGAAATGGTTCAACCTCTACGACGAGGCCACCCGGGTCCCGTTCGTCATCGCCAGGGTGGGCGCCCGTCCGACCACGGCGCGCACCGTGACGGCGCCGACGTCGCACGTCGACCTGGTGCCGACCCTGCTGTCGGCGGCGGGCGTCGACGTCGACGCGGCCGCAACCGTGCTGGCAGAGTCGTTCTCGGAGGTGCATCCGCTGCCGGGAAGCGACCTGATGCCCGTGGTCGACGGCGCGCCGGCCGACGATCATCGGTGCGTGTACCTGATGACGCGGGACAACGTCCTCGAAGGCGACACCGGTGCGTCCGGGTTGGCCCGCGCATTGAAGCTGACCTCGAAAGTGCCTGCACCCCTGCGCATCCGGATTCCGGCCCACACGGCCGCCAACTTCGAGGGTCTGGTGATCCGGGTCGACGAAGATGCCGCGCCGGGCGGACACGGACACCTGTGGAAACTGGTGCGTTCGTTCGACGATCCCGGCACCTGGACAGAACCGGGGGTGTGCCACCTGGCGGCCGACGGCATCGGCGGACCGATGTACCGCACCGATCCGCTCGACGATCAGTGGGAGCTCTACGACCTCACCGATGATCCCGTGGAGCAGCACAACCGCTGGACCGATCCCGACCTGCACGAACTGCGCGCGCATCTACGGGCCCAGCTCAAATCCGTGCGGGCGGAATCCATCCCGGAGCGCAACCGCCCGTGGCCCTACGTCCGGCGTCAGCCCCCGCAGCCGGCACGATGGTCACCGGGGCGCGCACTGCGCCGGCTGCGGGACTGAATCAACGCACGCCGGCGAGCCGGCAATCAGGCCTGAGCGAACTGCTGCTTCTCGTTGTAGAGCCGGGCCCATTCGGCCCTGGGCCGGATCGACGTGTCGACGTCGGTGGCCTTGGCGCGTAAGGCGCCTGCCGTGGCCTGCTCCTTCGGAGTCAGCTTGAACGGATCCCAGGAGAAGAAGCGGCAGGAGTTCTCCCACGTGATCTTGTTGATATCCGAGTCCGACGCCCCCGCTGCGTTCAGTTCCGCGAGCACCTTCTCCGGGGCGTCGGGCCAGAAGCAGTCCGAGTGCGGATAGTCGCACTCCCACGCGATGATGTCGATGCCGATCTCGTGCCGCAGTTTCAGCGAGGTCTTGTCGGTGACGTAGCAGGCCAGCGAGTGCTCACGGAACACGTCGCTGGGCAGCTTGTCGCCGAAGTCGCGGCGCAGCCACTTCTGGTTCGTGTAGTGCCGGTCGCTGCGGTCGAGATAGAACGGTATCCAGCCGATGCCGCCTTCGGAGAACGCGAACTTCAGGTCGGGATAGTTGCGCATCGCCGGTCCCCACAACAGGTCCTGGGCGCACATCGCCGACACCTGGGTGGCGAGGATGATCAGGTTGTCGATGGGCGCGTTGGGCGCCATGCTGATCGCGCCGAAGCCCGTGCCGATGTGCAGGCACATCACCACGTTCTCCTCGCTCAAGGTGCGGAACACCGGGCCCCAGTAGTCGTCGTCGTGGTAGCTCGGAAGCCCTTCCAGGTGCGGCAGTTCGGGCATCGTCACCGCACGGCAGCCCTTGGCGGCCACCCGGCGGATCTCGGCGCACATCGCCTCGACATTCCACGTCGGCAGGATGGCGATCGGGATGAAGCGGTCCGGATACGAGCCCGCCCACTCGTCGATGTGCCAGTCGTTGTAGGCCGAAACCATCACCAGCGTGACGTCCTCGCGGGTCATGTTGAGATGCCGGGCGGAGAAGCCGGTGAACGTCGGGAAGCACATCGACGCGAGGATGCCGTTGCGGTTCATGTCACGGACCCGCTCGTGGACGTCGTACACCCCGGGACGCATCTCGGCGAAGCCGGCAGGATCGCGGCCCCACTCCTCGGCCGGCCAGGAGACCACGGCGTTGAGGCCGCTGACCCCCTGGGGACGGCCCTGATACATCCACTGATCGACACCCTTGTCGTCGGTGACGACGATGGGCGCCTCTTCGCGGTACTTGGCAGGGACGTGCCGCAGGAACATGTCCGGCGGCTCCACCACGTGATCGTCGATGCTCACCAGAATCAGGTCGTCTGTCTGCATATCCCAGTAGTACCGTCTCAGGACATGACCGGCTCTGCGTCTTCGGACAGGATCTTGTCCGAAGCGGCCAACCTGGGTGCGGACTCTCCGCGTCGGGTGATCGACCTGCGCCGAGGCGGCCGCGCACTCGGCGGCAGCTACCTCTACGAAGGTGACGCCCTCATCACCGGCTGGCACTCCCATGACGTGCACCAGATCGAATACGCGCTGCACGGCGTCGTCGAGGTGGAGACCGACTCCGCGCACTATCTCCTGCCGCCGCAGCAGGCAGCGTGGATCCCGGCCGGACTCGAGCATCAGGCGGTGATGAACCCGGACGTCAAGACGGTCGCGGTGATGTTCGACCCCACCCTGATCCCCGACGGCGGGGACCGGGCCCGCATCCTGGCCGTGTCGCCGCTGATCCGCGAGATGATGATCTACGCGCTGCGCTGGCACATCGAACGCAGGCCCGGCGCCGGCGACGATGACGGCGTCGCCGACGGCTTCTTCCGCACCCTGGCCGCTCTGGTCTGCGAGGCGCTCGACCACGAAGCCCCGCTGAGCCTGCCGACGTCCGACAATCCGATCGTGGCCGCGGCGATGGCGTACACCAAGCAGCATCTGGACACCGTCACCTGCGAGGAAGTCAGCAGAGCCGTGTCGGTGTCGGAGCGCACGCTGCGCCGACTCTTCGCCGAAACACTCGGATTACCTTGGCGCACTTACCTTCTGCATGCACGCATGCTGCGGGCCATGGCCCTGCTGACCGCCCCGACGCAGTCCGTGCAGGGAACAGCCACCGCGGTCGGGTTCGACAGCGTCAGCTCGTTCACGCGGGCCTTCACACAGTTCTGCGGCGAGACCCCGTCGGCATATCGCAAGCGGGTCGCCGACGCCTCTGACTGAGACCGCTATTCGGATACCGGGCGCCGAAACAGCCCCTCGCGCAACAGCGCGTCAACCGCCTTCTGCCAACGGGCGAGTTGACCGGGCGAGATGAGCGGTTCGGCGAGATGCCGGTCGAGATGCGACCGGAGGCTGATGGCGCCCAGCGCGAGCACCAGGCCGTTGATCGCGGCCCACGTGATGTCGACATCGGGGCGCAGCTCGCCCCGATCGAGCCGTTGCTGCCAGCGCGCGACGCCGACGGCGAAGAGGGTGTCGAAGATCCTGACCCCGGCGGGGCTGCCGTCGACGAGGGCGCGGCCGAGATAGGTGGCCACGTCAGGATGTTCGGAGAAGAGGGTGGTGACCCGGTCGCCGATCTCGACGACGGAGTCGACCGGCGGGTCCGCCAGGGGCCGGGACATCGTGGTGGTGATCAACCGCAGCACGTACTCGTCGACGTCGTTGATCAAGCCGGCCTTGGTGGCGAAGTGGTGCTGCACGAGCCCCAGCGACACCCCCGCCGCCGCGGCCACCCCTCGCATCGTCGTTGCCGCGGCGCCGTTCGCCGCCAAACTACGCAGTGCCGCGGCGCGGATTCTCTCGATGTTGCGCGGTTCCTCCGCGCCCGTCCGCCCGACATCCGACACCACAGTGTTCACCGTAGACAACATCGCCACCAGCTGAAGTCGACAGTACGGCAGTATTGTTCCTACGATACAAACGTATTGTCGATGACGACGGGGACGGAAGGGAAGGTGTCCATGAATTCGATACGGATCGAAGAGGAAGCATGGACCGCGCCGTGCACGCGCGATCCCGACCGATGGATGGTCACCGCCGACGAGGGCGCGAAGTCGCTGTGCCGCGCGTGCCCACGGCGCTGGCAGTGTGCCCGTGACGCCTGCGTGACGCCGGGCGCGGTGGGGTTGTGGGCGGGCATCGTGCTGCCCGAGGGGGGCCGCAACCGGCAGTTCGCGCTCAAGCAGCTCCGGTCATTGGCGGAACGCAACGGGTTCTCGGCCAGGAGGCGTTGACCCGGTCAGTGCGTCGGCGTCTCGACTGCGCTGGACTGTCCGGTCGTCGAGATGAAGTCCTCGAGCAGATCCACCACCTCGGTCGGCTTCTCGACGTGAGGAAAGTGACCGACCCCGGCCAGGATTTCGAGGCGGCAGCCCGGCCGTGCTTCGTTGAGCGCATAACCGTGTTCCACGGGGATGATGCGGTCCTCGTCGCCCCAGATCACCAGCAGCGGCAGATCCGACGTCAGGTGCAGCCGGTTGAGCGCGCTGACCGCCTGACCGCGGTAATCGACGACCGATCGTAGGGTGCGAAGGAACGCCTGGCGGGTCTGTGCATCAGACAGCGACGAGTACGCGCTCCACATCTCGGCGCCGCGGGGTGACTGGATGTTCACCGCGGAGAACCAGTTGCGGAGTGTGTTGCCGACTCTCACCACCGGCGGTGGCGCGATGACCGGCATGAGCAGCTCGGCGCCTGGCGCGGACAACAGGCGCAGCGTCCAGCCCACGTCCTGACCGAGGCCGCCGCTGCTGATCAGCACCAGCCGCTGGCAGTAGTCGGGATGCTGGTAGACGAACTGCATCGCCACCCCGCCGCCCAGCGACTGACCCACGACGGTGACCCGCGAGATGCCCAGTTCGTCGAGGAAATCACGCAGCCCCACGGCGAAGGCGCCCAGCGAGTAGTCGCTGCGCGGCTTGGCGGACTGGCCGTGTCCGAGCAGATCGGGCGCAATCACCCGGTATCGCTTCGCCAGCTGGGGCAGCACCGCGCGCCAGGTGTCGGAGCTTCCCGCCATGCCGTGAAGCAGCAGGAGCGTCTCCTCGCCGCGACCGACGTCCCGGTAGGCGACGCGATCGCCATGCAGATCCAGATACTTCAGGTCGCTCATACGCCGTAGATCCCCCGTCCTGTGCGGATTACTCGCCATCGTGGCAGAGGATCGCCGCCGACATGCGCATCCGTGGTCATTACCACGCTCTCGATCAGCAGTGAGTGAGGTCACCTGCCGCCGGGCGGGCCGAACGAGGTTTCACGGATTGACGGAGGGGTAACTACCGGAGCAGTCCGGCACCACTGAAGGAGAAGTCATGATCGACAGGGCTGAAGGCACACCCGGCTCAGACGATCCGTTCAACGAGACTGTCGCCACCACTGGGCTCTTTCTGATCGTCACCGCGATCATCGCCCTGGCCTTCGCGTTGGCGAGCTGGGGACTGTCGGAGAACCTGATCGCCCTGTTCGCAGGAGCCATCGCGGTGGTCAGCTTCACGGCCAGCATCCTGTGCTTCATGAACCAGGCCACCGACGCCGCGCCCAGCACCGGCGAGGCCACCGCCTGACCCGCGGTCTCACGCAGCCGAGGCGGCGGCGTAGCCGTCGCACGCTGTCGTGAACCGCTTCCACTGCTGGGCAGTCGGCCTGATCAGGCCCGCGATGACGTCGCCGTCGCGTATCGCGAGGTCAGGGGCGTGGCGGCGCAGCACGGCCAACAGCTCCAGCGCCTCTCCGGCCGGACTGTCCCAGTCGGATCCGAAGACGCGCCGGCGCATCAACTCCTGCACCTCCCGGATCTCGACCGAGAGTTTCCGCGCCGGAACGCGCAGGGCGTCACCACAGCGGGCGAGCTGCTCCTCGTACCGGTCCTCCCAGAACTCGAAGTCCCACCCAGCCCAGATCTCGGGCAGCTGGTCGAGAATTCCCGCCGTGTCGACCGTCTGCCACACCCCGATGGCCTTGCGGGACGGGTCGACGTGCACCCCGGAGGCCGGCTCAATCCTCAGCGAAAGCTTGGGTCGTGCTCGCCGCGGCAGCATGTCCAGCAACGACGGTCCGTACACCTCGGGATGCGAGTACTCGACCATCGGCCAGAACCGCACGCCTCCGTCGGGACCGACGACGGAGATCACCTGGCACGGCGAATACCGGTCCGGCGTCACCTCGATCCTCGGTTCGCGATCGAAATCTCGCGGTGGGCAGTCGACTCCGACATAGGCGGCGAGCTCGCGGGCGCCGCCGTACGCCCAGCCCACCTGAAACCCCGTCCACAGTTCGGCGAGTGCGGCCAGCAACACCCGCCGGTGCGGCACCCGGCCCATCAGGTCGTCACCGAAAAACAGCAGTCGACGGCGGTCGAGATCGAGCACCGCGGCGCTGCGTTCCGGCATCAGGCCGTAGAAGTCGCGATCGTCGGACCGTCGGAACGACGCGATGTGGCGCAATGCCAACTCCGGTCCCCCGATCAACATGTCGAGGATCCGCCGGTCCGCCCAATGCCAGTCATACCCTTGCCATTCGCCGTTCTCGACGACGATGACATCTCCCCAGTTTTTCATCACGCCCCCTTGTCGCGGACACACCGTGCGGTGCGTCTCTTGAGGGCGAGTGTGCGCCGAGAGTCCGACAAGTTGAGTGCGGGCGGCAGGGGCCGCTTGCATGGGGCGAGGAAATGCACTGCAATACAGCACATTTCGCAAATCGAGAGTGCGGGCGGGGGGATTCGAACCCCCACGCTCTTTCGAACACGGACACCTAAAGACCGCGCGTCTGCCGTTCCGCCACGCCCGCAGTGGGTGTGATCGTACCAATCCCCAGCCTGTCGGACCCCGTCGCTAGGTTGCGATCAAGAGCGAGGGGACGTCCGTGACGAAATCCGTTGAAGAGTTCGAGAAAGTCCAGCAGCTCATCGCGGAAGGATTGAACGACTGCGCCGTCGCTCGCGATACCGGAATACCCCGAACCACCGTCCGGGACTGGCGCCGTAGACCTCCTCGAAGGTTGAGCCATCCCAGCGACCCGTTGTCCTGCGGAGTTGTACATGACTTCGACTCACTACACGCAGCCTCCTACGCATACCTGCTAGGCATGTATCTGGGCGATGGCTGCATCTCAAAGGCATCGCGCACCTACACGCTGCGCGTCACGTGCGACAAGCGCTATCCGACGATCATCGCGCGTTGCCGTCTGGCCATCGATGCCCTGTTTCCTCGGCAGCGCGCCGGGGTCTATTGGCGCCGGAGCGGCTGCGCGGATGTGTATCAGTGCTCCAAACACTGGCCGTGCCTGCTTCCCCAGCACGGACCCGGCCGTAAACACCTCCGCAAGATCGCCCTCGAACCGTGGCAGCAGAAGATCGTCGACGGCGAGGCCGAGGAGTTCGTCATGGGCCTGATCCACAGCGACGGTTGCCGCGTCGTCGCCAACGACCGCGGTGTGCTCAGCGTCAGGTATCACTTCAGCAACCGGTCCGAGGACATCATCGGCCTGTTCACCGCCGCGCTCGACCGCCTCGGCATCACATGGCGGCGGTCCGACAAGCACACCGTCTCCATCTACCGCAAGGCCGCGACCGCCCGCATGGATGAGTTCATCGGGCCCAAGGATCTCGCGGTACCGTTGAACGGTGTCCACTACACGACGTAGGAGGCCGGCGCTCATCCTGTTGGTGATCGCCGCCGCTGCCGGCTGCCTCGCGCTCGCTTGGTGGCAGTGGACCCGCTACGAGTCGACGTCCGGCAGTTTCCAGAATCTCGGCTACGCGATGCAATGGCCGCTGTTCGCCGGATTCTGTGTGTACGCCTACTTCAAGTTCGTCCGCTATGAAGAGGCCCCGCCCGAGCCCCACCCGCACGACGCCGTCACCGAGATCCCCGCCGGCCTGCTGCCGGAACGGCCGCAACCGGCCCGCCAGGGCAGTGCCAACCGGGATGCCGACCCGGACAACAACGACCCGGACGACGACCCGACCTTGCGGGAGTACAACGCCTACCTGGCCGAGCTGGCCAAAGCCGATGCCGAAGACCAGAAGATGACAGGAACCGGTACGTGACCGCACCCCAATCCCCCGCCCCCATCACGCCCGTCGAGACCATCCGCAAAGCGCTGACCGGCTACCGCGTCCTGGCGTGGGCGACCGGCATCTGGCTGATCGCCCTCTGCTACGAGATGGTGATGAAGTATGCGTTCCAGGACGACTCGCTGGGCTGGATCGCGGTCGTGCACGGCTGGGTGTACTTCGTCTATCTGCTGTTCACCGCGAACCTCGCCGTGAAGGTGCGCTGGCCGATCGCCAAGACCGTCGGCATCCTGCTGGCAGGCACGATCCCGCTGGTCGGCATCATCGTCGAGCACTTCCAGACGCAGAACATCAAGGAGCAGTTCGGGCTCTGAGCCGGGTTTGCCCAGTGCACCCGTAGCTAGACTCGACCCCGATGTCAGCCAGCCCCGGCGTGCGCTGCGGCGCCGCCCCGGCGGGCCCGCCCGATCGCACGTCTCCACGAGATCCCGCCCTCACCGGCCTGCGCGCGGTCGCAGCGCTGCTGGTCGTCAGCACCCACGCCGCCTTCGCGACCGGCTATCTGCTGCACGGCTACCTGGGGACGATGTACGCCCGCCTCGAGATCGGCGTCGCGGTCTTCTTCGTGCTGTCCGGGTTTCTGCTGTTCCGCCCCTGGGTGAGGGCAGCCGCCGCGGGCCGGCGGGCACCGTCGGCACGCCGCTACGGCCGGCAGCGGATGCGCCGCATCGTGCCCGCCTACGTGGTCACCGTCGTCGCGGTCTTCGAGATCTACACCGTCTTCACGCCGGGCCCCAACCCCGGCCAGACCTGGCAGGGGCTGCTGCGCTACCTGACCTTCACCCACATCTACACCGACGAATACCTGGTGACGCTGCTTCATCCGGGTCTGTCCCAGATGTGGAGCCTGGCCGTCGAGGCGTCGTTCTACGTCGCCCTTCCGGCGTTGGCGTTCCTCGTCCTGCAGGTGCTGTGCCGCGGGCGTTGGCGCCCGGGCCGCGCGCTGGTGGGCGTCGCGTTGCTCGCGACCGTCACCCCCGTGTGGCTCGTCGTGGTGACCGCGACCGATCTCCTGCCCAACTCGGCGGGGATGTGGCTGCCTGCCCACCTCGCGTGGTTCGCCGGAGGGATGGCGTTGGCGGTGCTGGAGGCGGTCGGTGCGCGCTGCGCCGCGATCGTCGCGATCCCGGTGGCCGTCGGGCTGTACCTGGCGGTGTCGACCTCGCTCGGCGGCACATTCGCCGGGCCGGACCCGGCCTGGACACCGATCGTGAAGGCACTTCTGTACGCGGTGATCGCGACACTGGCGGTCGCGCCGGTGGCGCTCGGCAGCCGCGATTCGTATTCGCGGGTGCTGGCCAGCAGGCCGATGGTGTGGCTCGGCGAGATCTCCTACGAGATCTTCCTGGTCCACGTCGCGGTCATGGCCCTGACCATGCATCTGGTGCTGGGTTGGCCGCTGTTCACCGGCTCGATGCCCGGGCTGATCGCCGCCACGCTGACCCTCACAGTCCCGGTGGCCTGGCTTCTCAACCGCGTGACGAGACCTCAGATCAAGGCACGAAGCGACGGTAGCAACGCGGCCAGCGCCCTGCCCCGGTGCGACGACGCGTCCTTCTCCGCCGGGCTGAGCTCGGCGGCCGTCCTCGCCGAACCCGTCGGCAGGAACACCGGGTCGTAACCGAATCCGCCGTCGCCGCGGGCTTCACGCACGATGCTGCCCCGCCACTCACCACGCACCACCACGCGTTCGGCCTCACCGGGGCCGAAGACCAGCGCGCACGCCGACACGAACGCCGCGCCCCGGCGCTCCTCGGGCACGTCGCCGAGCTGGCCGAGCAGCAGCGCGGTGTTCGCCGCGTCGTCGCCGTGCCGTCCCGCCCAGCGCGCGCTGAGCACGCCGGGCATGCCGTTGAGGGCGTCGACCTCGAGTCCGGAGTCGTCGGCCACGGCGGGCAGGCCCGTCGCGGCGAACGCGTCGCGCGCCTTGGCCATCGCGTTCTCTTCGAACGTCGCACCGGTTTCCGGGGCCTCGTCGAACGGCGGCACGTCGTCGAGCGACAAAAGCGTCAGCCCCGACACCCCCGCGGCGTCGAGCACGCGGCGGAGCTCGTCGAGCTTCTTGCGGTTGCGGCTGGCGACAAGTAGCCGAGACTGCCCGATCAGCTTCCGAACGCCTTCTTCGCGGGCTCACCGGGCTCGGGAAGCACACCGGGATACGGAAGTTCGAGCGCGGCGCGCTGGATCTCGAACAGCTGATCGCAGGCCGCCATCGCGGCGTCGAGCATCTTGTCCAGCGTCGAACGCGGGAAGGTTGCGCCCTCGCCGGTGCCCTGGATCTCGACGAGCGTGCCGGTGTCGGTGGCGACGACGTTCATGTCGACCTCGGCCCGCGAATCCTCGGTGTAGGGCAGGTCGACGCGGATGCGGCCGTCGACGACGCCGACGCTGACCGCGGCGATGGCGCACGACAGCGGCCGCGGATCGGACAGCTTGCCTGCCGCGGCCAGATAGGTGACGGCATCGGCCAGCGCGACGTAGGCGCCGGTGATGGCGGCCGTGCGGGTGCCGCCGTCGGCCTGCAGCACATCGCAGTCGATCGCGATGGTGTTCTCGCCCAACGCGGCCAGGTCGATGCAGGCGCGCAGGGACCTGCCGACCAGGCGGCTGATCTCCTGGGTGCGTCCGCCCACCCGGCCCTTGACCGACTCGCGGCCCGAGCGCTCATGTGTGGCGGCCGGAAGCATCGCGTACTCGGCGGTCAGCCAGCCCTGGCCGGAACCCTTGCGCCAACGGGGCACACCCTCGGTGACGCTCGCCGTGCACATCACCCTGGTCTGGCCGAACTCCACCAGCACCGAACCCGCGGGGTGCGTCGTGAAGCCGCGGGTGATGGTGACCGGGCGCAGTTCGTCGTCGAGTCTGCCGTCTTCTCGTCTGGACACGGGCCAACCCTAACTGGCTGTAGGTCGTGTCAAGAACCGGTTTGGGCGTGATGGGTCGACATCCGGGGTTTTCGGGTGTGGTGGTGATGCTCTGGTGTCGGCGGTGAGGCTTTGGGTTTGGGGGGCGGGTGCCGGGCGCCCACGTTGACTTATGCGACCTCGAGGTGTGGGTCATCTGGCGTCGTTCGGGCTGCCGTGGAGGCGAAGGGCCGGGTGCCAAGTTAGATGCGGCGTAACCCGGTGGGTCCGCCATAACCGGAGCGGCATCGGATCCGGCCCTTCGTCCCGCTCCTTCAGCGTGGCACTGCCGACGAGGGTTGTGAAGGGGGTGTTAGGTAACGGCTCCTTCCTGGGCTGGGGTCTGGTTCTTCAGGTCCAGCGGGCGGGGTCGTAGACGGCGTGGTCGCGGACCAGGGCATGGGCGACGCGATTAGCGCGATGCGCCAGCGCGCAGGCGATGACGCCACCGCGCTTGCCGCGGTCCTTGAGTCCGTGGGCGTAGGACTTGGCCGATGGCTCGGTGAGCCACAATCCGATACCGAGATCTATCAACGCTCGACGCAGCGCCACACTGCCCTCGCGGCTGATCGATCCGTCTCGGCGCTTACCGGCCGACTCGTACTGCATCGGAGATAGCCCCGACGCGCGATAGATCTGCCGGGGTCCCGGCCACCGTGTTGGATCACCAAGGGCAGCAGCATAATTCGAGACACGGACGACGCCCCAGCCGGGCACCGAGGTCAGGGTACTGAACGGGCTCAGTGGCAACAGCCGTGCCAATTCAGTCTCTGCATCGGCGATCCGGGAACTCAAGTCAGCCAACAAAGCCATGTCAGAAGCCAGCACCTGTCGAGCCACCACTGCGTCGCGAGTCGGTAACGCGTCCTTGGCCGCGGTCACCAGACGCTCGGCGAGCGGGCGGCGTAATTGGACGTCACGGGCGGCGGCGAATCGGATCAACCGGGTCGTTCCCAGCGTCGCCAACCGCGCCGGATCGGCGAACTCGGCGGCGACCAGGCGGCCGATTTTGGTGCCCAACACATCCGGCAACGCCAGCGTCAGTCCGGGAAACGCCCGATCGAGTTGTGCGAGCAGCTGGTTCTTGGTCGCCGTCCGGGTAGCGACTCGCCGCGACCGATGCTGGGCCCACGCCGCTACTTCGCCGATGAGCACCTCCCGCTCACCGACCACCCGGCCACGACCGGCCAACATCAACTCGGTGATCGCCTCCAAGTCGATTCCGTCGGTCTTGACCCGCCGCCGGCCCATCACTCGGCGCTGCTCGGCGACATGAGCGGGATTGAGCTCGAGCACCTCCCAGCCCGGCGGCCACCGGTAATCCACCACGGGCCGGTGGTAGTGGCCAGCCGCTTCCACACCCACCCTGATCTGCGGACACGAGGGCGCCACGGCTAACACGCGCTGCGTCGCAGCCCTCAGACCCGACCGGGTCATCGCGAACTCAACCGGGCCCATCAACCGCCGACGAGCGCCGTCGGTGACCGACACCGTCGCCGAAGTCTTGCCGACATCGACGGCAACGACGATCGTGGACGACGTGACTGGAGCACTCTGCACAGACACAACAACACCTCCGGGGCGTGCCAGGAGGACCAAGAGCGCACCCACGCTCAGGTCCTCATAGGAATCTTTGACAATCCCTTCCTGACACCCCCGGAGGCGTTTGTGAAGGACTAGCTCAAGTCATATCAACCGGTCAGCCGGACAGGCCGGCCGAGCCGGCCTGTAGATGAAGCCCTCAGGACCGGGTGACCTCGAATGTCTCGTTGCACACCACGGCGTGCACGGGCCCGTCGAATTCCGCCTTCGCCTCGCTGATGACGTCCTCCCGCGACGTCCACGGCGGAATGTGGGTCAGCAGCAGCTCGGACACACCCGCGCGGGCGGCCGCCCGGCCGGCTTCGGTGCCCGACAGGTGCAGGCGCGGCGGACGGGACGGGGAATGTGTCCAGGACGCCTCACACAGGAAGACGTCGGCGCCGCGGGCCAATTCGATGAGCTGGTCGCAGTATCCGGTGTCACCGCTGTACACCAGGGTGGCGCCGGACGGATCGGTGATCCGCATGCCGTAGGACTCGGTCGGGTGGCACACCAACCGCGGCACGACCGTCAGCGAACCGATCTCCACGGCCTGGTTGTCGCGCCAGTGCCGGATCTCGAAGATGTCGGTGAAGTCGTCGATCTCCCCGCCCTCGGGCGACGAAGCGGCGCCCAACCGCGCCCACGTGTTGGCCGGGCCGTAGACGACGCCGCGCTCCGGCGCCGGGGTCGGGTGGTAGCGCCGCCACACGAAGAGCCCAGGCATATCCAGGCAATGGTCGGCGTGCAGATGTGACAGCAACACGTGCACCGAGTTCGGGTCTGCATGACGCTGCAGCGCCCCGAGGACGCCGCCTCCGAAGTCGAGCACCAGGGGCGGGGTGTCGGGCGCGGTGACGAGATATCCCGAAGCGGGCGAATCGGGACCGACAACACTGCCGGAGCAACCGAGAACGGTGATTCGCACGCCCACTAGCTTGCCATGCCCGCGATCGGCATGGCGAAAACATCGCCGCTTTGGGCGACGAACGTCATGTTCGCGTGCCGACGTGACGCTGAACAGGCCGGACACCGTCCAGAGTGGGACCGAGGAAACGAGCCGCGAGCTCGGTGAACGCCTCGGGATCCCCGGTCGCCTCGAATTGCCTGTGCGCCCGCACAGCAGGGTCGCCGGGGTGTGGTTTCAGCAACTCCCGTTCGGTGAGCACCCGGAGCAGATCCTTGGCCGTCTCCTCCGCGCTCGACACCAGTGTCACGTGGTCGCCCATGACCAACTGAATCAGGCCCGACAGCATCGGGTAGTGCGTGCAACCCAGCACCAGCGTGTCGACCTCGGACCGCTGCAGCGGCTCCAGATATCCCTCGGCCAGACCGAGCACCTGGCGGCCGCTGGTCACGCCGCGCTCGACGAAGTCGACGAAGCGCGGGCAGGCCACGCCGAACACCTCGATGTCGCGCGCAGCGGCGAACGTGTCCTGGTAGGCGCCCGACGCGATCGTCGCCGCGGTGCCGATGACGCCGATGCGGCCGTTGCGGGTGGTGGCCACCGCGCGCCGCACCGCGGGCAGGATCACCTCGACCACCGGGATCGGCGCGTAGCGCTCCCGGGCATCGCGCAGGCAGGCCGAGGACGCGGAGTTGCACGCGATCACCAGCGCCTTGATGCCCCGCCCGGCGAGGTCGTCGCCGATCGCCAGCGCGTGCGCGCGGATCTCGGGGATGGTCAGCGGCCCGTACGGCCCGTTGCCGGTGTCACCGATGTAGATGATGTCTTCGTCGGGCAGTTGGTCGATCACCGCGCGCGCCACCGTCAGCCCGCCCACCCCGGAATCGAAGATCCCGATGGGCATCCCGGTGGGCTCGGTCGGCCCGCTCATGTCGTCAGGTAGGGGTTGGTCGCCTTGCGGCGTTCCCGCGCCTTGCGTTCCGGCCCGGACAGCAGATAGGCCGCCAGTACGCCGGCCACCGCGCCACTGAGGTGGCCCTGCCAGGAGACACCGGGGGTGCCCGGCAGCACGCCGAGCAGGACGCTGCCGTAGACGAACAGCACCACGACGCCGACCACGATCTCCCATACCTTGCGGGTGAAGAAGCCGAACACGATCAGGAACGCCAGCCATCCGAAGATCAGGCCCGAGGCGCCGATGTGGTTGGTCTCGCAGCGCACCCCCACGTACGGGCAGTGCGCACCGATGTTGCCGATCAGCCACGTGCCCACGCCCCCGACGATCCACACGATGGCCGTGGCGAAGATGAACCGCGACAGTCCCGCGAGCGTCATCAGGAAGCCGAGCACCAGTGCCGGAACGGTGTTGGCGAGCAGGTGCTCCCAATTGGAGTGCAGCAGCGGAGCGAACAGGATCCCGGCCAGCCCGTCGGTCTCCAGAGGGCGGATCCCGTTGCCGTCCAGGCGATGTCCGGTCAGCGAGTCGAACAGCTCGATGACCCAGAGCAGGACCACGAAAGACAGGACGGTGAGGCCGCCGACCATCCACGCGGGCCGCTTCTTCGGCTCCGCGGGGATACCGGGGTGTCCACCGATTCCCGTCACGCCCAAAGCTGCCCTTCCAACGCGTCCTCCGCGTCGTCCAGGCTACCGGCGTACGCCCCGGTGGACAGGTACTTCCATCCGGCGTCACACACCGTGAACGCGATGTCGGCACGCTCGCCGGCTTTGACCGCCTTGGCCGCCATGCCCAACGCGGCATGCAGGATCGCACCGGTCGAGATGCCGGCGAAGATGCCCTCGACATGGACCAGCTCACGGGTGCGCCGCACCGCGTCGTAGGAGCCCACCGCGAAGCGGGTGGTCAACACGTCAGGGTCGTAGAGCTCGGGAATGAAGCCCTCGTCGATGTTGCGCAGCGCGTACACGCCCTCGCCGTAGCGGGGTTCGGCCGCCACGATCTGAACCCCGGGAACGCGCTCAC
The DNA here is from genome assembly GCF_000612725.1 of Mycolicibacterium austroafricanum. Taxonomy (GTDB): domain Bacteria; phylum Actinomycetota; class Actinomycetes; order Mycobacteriales; family Mycobacteriaceae; genus Mycobacterium; species Mycobacterium austroafricanum. Next base: position 119,200 of record NZ_HG964453.1, on the reverse strand, counting down.
GAAGGAACCGCCCGGTGCCCATCAGGGTGCCGGTGGTACCCAGGCCGCCGACGAAGTGGGTGATCTCGGGAAGGTCGGCCAGCAACTCCGGCCCCGTGCCGTCGTAGTGCGCCGCCGCGTTGGAGGGGTTGCCGTACTGGTACAGCATCACCCACGAAGGATTCTCGGCGGCAATCTCTTTGGCGTATGCCACCGCGGTGTTGGATCCGCCCTCCGCGGGCGAGTAGATGATGCGGGCACCGTAGAGCTCCAGCAGCTGACGACGCTCGATCGAGGTGTTCTCCGGCATCACACAGACCATCTGGTAGCCCTTCAGCAGGGCCGCCATCGCCAGCGAGATGCCGGTGTTGCCACTCGTGGGCTCAAGGATAGTGACGCCGGGCTGCAGCCGCCCTTCGCGTTCGGCGTCCTCGATCATGCGCAGCGCGGCCCGGTCCTTGATGGAGCCGGTCGGGTTGCGGTCTTCGAGCTTGGCCCACAGCCGCACGTGCGGTGAGCCGTCCCAGTCGGGCGAGAGCCGCTGAAGCCCGACCAGCGGCGTGTTGCCCAGGGTTTCGAGCAGCGAGTTGTAGCGGGCCATCGGGGCGGTCTAGCCTCCTGCGACGGCAGGCAGGATCGTCACCGAGTCACCGTCGGCGATCGTGGTGTCCAGCCCGCCGGAGAACCGGACGTCCTCGTCGTTGACGTAGATGTTGACGAAGCGGTGCAGCTTGCCGTTGTCGACCAGACGCTCGGAGATCCCCGAGTAGTTGGCCTCCAGATCCGCGATCACAGCCTGCAGCGTGTCACCGGAGGCGGAGACGCGCTTCTCGCCACCGGTGTGCGGGCGCAGGATCGTCGGGATCGACACCTGAACGGTCATGGACAGACTCCTCTTTGCTTTCTCAGTACTGCTCGACGACGGTGACGGGCTCTTCGGTGACGACGCCGTCGACGATGCGATAGCTGCGCACCTCGTGTTCGTCGGGGTCACGGGTGGACACCAGGACGTAGTGGGCGTCGGGCTCGGAGGCATACGAGATGTCGGTGCGGCTCGGGTAGGCCTCGGTGGCGGTGTGCGAGTGGTAGATGACGATGGGCGCCTCGTCCGCATGGTCCATTTCGCGCCACACCTTGAGCTGCTCCCCCGAGTCGAACCGGTAGAACGTCGGCGAGCGCTCGGCGTTGACCATCGCGATGAACCGCTCCGGGCGATCGGAACCCTCCGGCCCGGCGATGATGCCGCACGCCTCGTCGGGATGGTCGGCGCGGGCATGGCTGACCATGGCGTCGACCAGGTCGGCACGAATCGTCAGCAACCCCGGCTCCCTTTCACTCGAACGCTCCCGGCAACAGCCCACGGTATGTCGGTATTCCGGCGACCCTGCCGGCGGCCATCACCCCGACCAGGACCGCACGGGCCAGCACCTCGGCGGCTGCGGCGCCCACTGCCGTGACCAGAGGCAGCTCGGGCGTCATCGACGCCGGGGTGGTCGGGTCCGGGTTCACCTCGACCGCGCCGGTGGCCAGCGCGAACACCGTGTCACCGTCCAGCGGGGTGTGGCACGGGTTGATGGTGCGGGCCAGCCCGTCCTGAGCCGCCACCGCCACCCGGCGACAGGCCGCCTTGCTCAGCGCGGCGTCGGTGGCCACCACCGCGATCGTGGTGTTGAGCAGGCCGAGCTCGCCGTGGCGATCGGCGTAGGCAGCCAGCTCGTCCGCGGGCGGGCGCACCAGCCCGAACTCCTCGACGTGCGAGGCCTGCCAGGGCAGGCCGGAGCCGGGATCGATGACGTCGCCCGCCGAGTTGACGACCACCAGCGCGCCGACGGTCACCCCGGACTCCAATGTGACCGACGCCGTCCCGACGCCGCCCTTGAGGACGCCGGCCCGCGCGCCGACACCTGCACCCACGGTGCCGATCCCCGCATCGGTACCCGCAGCGGCGGCGGCCCGATAACCGAAGTCGGCGTCCGGACGGCACTTCCAGCCGCCGACCGGAAGGTCGAAGATCACCGCGGCGGGAACGATGGGCACCACACCCCCGTCCAGCGCCACACCCCGGTTCTGCTCTTCGAGCCACGTCATCACACCGTCGGCGGCCGCGAGGCCGAACGCACTGCCCCCGGTGAGCACCACGGCGTCGACGTGGCGCACCGAGTTGCTGGGGTCGAGCAGGTCGGTCTCCCGGGTTCCCGGGGCGCCGCCGCGACCGTCCACCGCTCCGACGGTGCCTGGCGGGGTGAGCACGACGGTGGTGCCTGTCGCCCAACCCGAACCCATCCCGGCGTCGTCGTCGAGTCGGTGATGATGGCCGACACGGATACCGCCGACGTCGGTGATCGACCCGCTCACCTGTTGTTTCCCATGAGGCAGACCACCAGATACTCCTGCAGCACGGTCAGCCACTGGTACACGTCGAGGTGTCCGGCCATGGGGTGGTCTCCCGGCAGGTGGTCGGGCCCGTCGGAGCCGACGTCGAGCATCGTGCCCAGCGCCAACCGGACGTCGTTGACCGCTGCCGCCCAGGCGTGCGCGTCGTCCTCGGACAGTTCGAATTTGCCGCCACCGGCCGGCACTGTGTCCAGCAAGCGTTGCGCCGCTTCACGTTTGGCGTCGAGGATGGCGGGTTCATGCAGGCTGCGCAACGCGCTGTTGAGGCTTTCCGCGGTGCCTGAACCGGCCGGATGCTCGGTGGCGGGCCGGTAGAAGTCCGGCAACAACCTCTTGAGCGTATCGTCTTGCGGGGGAACGGAATTCCCGGTCCGCATCCCGGTTATCTCGGCGAGTTCGTCGACCGGCGCCGAGGCCTCGCGGTCGTCCAACATTCCCAGTAGAGAGGTGACCAGGCTGCTCAGCAGCTCCGCCTCGTGAGCAGCCAGTGCCGACCGAAACCGCGGGCCGCCGGCGCCCTCGACCCGCTTCCATTTACGCACAGTGTCTTCAGCGGTCCTGTTGCAGTGTCGCCCACAGCCCTGCGGCGTGGAGCCTGGTCACGTCGACCTCCATCGACTCGCGGCTACCCGCCGAGACCACCGCCTTGCCCTCGTTGTGGACCTGCATCATCAACTTGGTGGCATGCGGTTCGCTGTAGCCGAACAGCTTCTGGAACACGTAGGTCACGTACGTCATCAGATTCACCGGGTCGTCCCAGACGATGGTCACCCACGGGGCGTCGGTGGTGGCGTCCTCGCGCACGTCACGGTCTTCGCGAGTCCCCGGTCTGGCCTTCGCCGGCGTCACCATGTGGCCAGGATACCGGGGCCGATACGTGGGTCCCGACCGTCCCTCGAACCGATACGGTGAGGCGGTGACTCCCTCGTCTCCGGACCTGTCGGACATGTCGGGCCTATCCGGCCTCTCCATGGCAATGCTCACCGACAAGTACGAACTGACGATGCTCGCCGCCGCGTTGCGGGACGGCACGGCACACCGGCGCGCCACCTTCGAGGTCTTCGCACGCCGTCTGCCCGACGGCAGGCGCTACGGCGTCACCGCGGGCACGGCCCGATTCGTGGAAGCATTGCAGGCGTTCAGATTCGACGATGCGGAGTTGACCGCCCTCGACGGCTTCCTCGACAGCGCCACCTTGGACTACCTGGCCGACTACCGGTTCACCGGCGATGTGGACGGTTACGGCGAAGGCGAGCTGTACTTCCCCGGCTCCCCCGTGCTGTCGGTGCACGGCACATTCGGTGAATGCGTGCTGCTCGAGACGCTGGCACTGTCGATCTTCAATCACGACACCGCCGTCGCTTCGGCTGCCGCACGCATGGTCAGCGCCGCCGCCGGCCGCCCGTTGATCGAGATGGGATCGCGGCGCACCCACGAACAGGCCGCCGTCGCCGCGGCACGCGCGGCCTACCTCGCCGGCTTCACCGGTTCGTCGAACCTCGAAGCCGAGCGCCGCCACGGCGTGCCCGCACTCGGTACCAGTGCGCACGCCTTCACGCTGCTGCACACGACCGACGGCGGAACCCCGTCGGACTGGGAGAAGTCGGCTTTCCGGGCCCAGGTGGACGTCCTGGGCGTCGGCACCACCCTGCTCGTCGACACCTACGACATCACCGCCGGCGTGGCCAATGCGGTGGAGGTCGCGGGTACCCGGCTGGGTGCCGTACGTATCGACTCCGGCGACCTCGGCGTGCTGGCCCGCCAGGTCCGCGATCAGCTGGACGGCCTCGGAGCGACCCAGACCCGGATCGTGGTGTCGGGCGATCTCGACGAGTTCTCGATCGCCGCGTTGCGCGCCGAGCCCGTCGACGTCTACGGGGTGGGCACTTCGGTGGTCACCGGGTCGGGGGCGCCGACCGCGGGGATGGTCTACAAGCTCGTCGAGGTCGACGGCATCCCGGTCGAGAAGCGCAGCAGCCACAAGGAATCTCACGGCGGACGCAAACAGGCGTCGAGGCTGGCGAAGAAGTCGGGCACCATCGTCGAGGAAGTCGTGTATCCCGCCGGCGATCCGCCGCCGCATCCGGTCGATCTGGAAGCGCGCACCCTGACGGTGCCGCTGATGCGCGCGGGTGAGCCGGTCGCCGACATCGGTCTGGCCGCCGCCCGTACCCGGGTCGGCGACGGTCTGCTCAGCCTTCCGTGGGACGGACTGAGCCTGTCGAGGGGTGACGCCGCGGTCCCGACCCGGATGGTCGCGCCCCGGCGCGGCCGGGTGTAGACGCCGGTGGAGGTCGCCGATTTGTTGGCCACCGCGGTCGAGGCGCTGGGAGGCGCCAGCCGCGACGGCCAGATCGCGATGGCCGAGGCGGTCGCGCAGGCGTTCACCAGCGGCAGGCATCTCGCCGTGCAGGCCGGCACCGGAACCGGCAAATCGCTGGCCTACCTGGTGCCGGCGATCGCCCACGCGCTGGACGAGAGCCGCCCGGTGGTGGTCTCGACGGCGACGATCGCGCTGCAGCGGCAACTGGTCGACCGCGACCTGCCCCGGCTCGCCGACTCGCTGGCGGACGTGCTGCCCCGCCGGCCCACCTTCGCACTGCTGAAAGGCCGGGGAAACTACCTGTGCCTCAACAAGATCCACAACGGCTCCGCGGGCAGCGAACCCGACGATGTGCCACAGGAGGAACTGTTCTCCCCGGTGGCGAGCAGCGCGCTGGGCCGTGACGTCCAGCGCCTCACCGAGTGGTCGGAGACGACGGCGACCGGTGATCGCGACGAGCTGAAGCCGGGTGTCGCGGACCGGTCGTGGTCACAGGTCAGCGTGTCGGCACGCGAATGCATCGGGGTGTCGCGCTGCCCGTTCGGCACCGACTGCTTCTCCGAACGCGCGCGAGGCCGGGCCGGCGACGCCGACATCGTCGTCACCAACCACGCGCTGCTGGCGATCGACGCCATCGGGGATGCCAACGTGCTGCCCGAACACGACCTGCTCGTCGTCGACGAGGCACACGAACTGGTGGACCGGGTCACCGGCGTGGCGACCGCGGAGCTGTCCGCGACGTCACTCGGCGTCGCGCACCGGCGGGCGGCCCGGATCGTGGCCCCCGAGCTCGCCGAACGGTTGGAGGCGGCGACAGCGACGTTCTCTGCGGCGATCTTCGAAGCCCGCCCCGGCCGTATCGACGTTCTCGACGAGGAGCTGGCCAGCTACCTGGCGGCGTTGCGCGACGCCGCGCACGCCGCCCGCACCGCCGTCGACACCGCCCCCAACGATCCGAAGACCACGTCGGCACGGGCCGAAGCGGCCACCGCGCTGTCGGAGGTCGGCGACACCGCCTCACGGATCCTCGACTCGTTCGTCCCCGCCATCCCCGACCGCACCGACGTCGTCTGGCTCGACCACATCGAGGACGCCCGGTCGGGGGGCCGCGCCCTGCTCCGGGTCGCGCCGCTGTCGGTGGCGGGACTGTTGCGCAGCAGGCTGTTCGGACATGCGACGGCGGTGCTGACGTCGGCGACGCTGACCATCGGCGGCAATTTCGACTCGATGGCCTCGGCGTGGGGCCTGACCGGGGCCGCCGACCGGGAGCAGGACAGAACCGGCGAGGGCGCCGGCTGGCGGGGTTTGGACGTCGGTTCGCCGTTCGACCACGCCAAGTCGGGGATCCTCTATGTCGCCGCCCACCTGCCGCCCCCGGGCCGCGACGGGACGGGCTCGGCCGAGCAGCTCGATGAGATCGCCGGACTGATCGAGGCCGCCGACGGCCGCACACTGGGCCTGTTCTCGTCGATGCGCGCGGCGAAGGCCGCCGCCGAGGTGATGCGCGAGCGGCTGGCGACGCCGGTGCTGTGCCAGGGCGAGGACACCACCTCGGCGCTGGTGCAGCGCTTCGCCGACGACGCACAGACGTCGCTGTTCGGCACGTTGTCGCTGTGGCAGGGCGTCGACGTGCCCGGCCCGTCGCTGTCGCTCGTGCTGATCGACCGGATCCCGTTCCCCCGCCCCGACGATCCGCTGCTCACCGCCAGGCAGCGCGCGGTGGCCGCGCGGGGCGGCAACGGCTTCATGGCCGTGGCGGCCAGCCACGCGGCGCTGTTGTTGGCCCAGGGCGCGGGCAGGCTGTTGCGTCACGTCGACGACCGTGGCGTGGTGGCGGTGCTCGATTCGCGGATGGCCACCGCCCGCTACAGCGGGTTCCTGCGCGCGTCCCTTCCACCGTTCTGGGCGACGACCGACGGTGCGGCGGTGCGCGCCGCCCTGCAGCGGCTGCGCGCCCCAAACTGACACCGGACCGGCCGGATACCAGCGGTCAGTGCCGTGAGTTCATTATCCTGTCGAGGAGTTCGGTCGCCGGCCACCACGCCGCCGCGGCCACGACCGAAAGGCGGCGTTCATGAGCCCGTCGAGAAGGCCCGGTACGCGGATCGGCGTCGCAGCCGCGGTGTGCGCGGTGCTCGCGGCCACCGCGTGTTCAACGACGTTGCAGGGCAACGCCGTTTCGGTGTTCGACGACCCGTTCCGGGTGGCCGGCATGCCCGCCACCGACGGCCCGACGGGTGTACGCCCCAATGCCGAGCCGCCCGCCCGCGATGTCGAGGGCACCGACGGCGGCGCGATCGACGAACTCGCCGCGAGCGCGATCAGCGATATCGAGGACTACTGGGCGGTCGCCTACGAGGAGACCTTCGACGAGAAGTTCAGGCCGGTGGCCGAGCTGATCTCGTGGGATGCCAACGGGTTCGACGGCGAGTTCTGCGGCGAGGACACATATGGGCTGATCAACGCCGGCTACTGCTACCCCGACCGGACCATCGGCTGGGACCGCGGCGAACTGCTGCCCGGCCTGCAGCGCGCCCACGGCGACATGGGCGTGGTCATGGTGCTGGCCCACGAATACGGGCATGCCATCTCCCGCCTGGCCGGGCTGACGAAGAAGGACACCCCCACCCTGGTCGCCGAGCAGCAGGCCGACTGCTTCGGTGGTGCGTACATGCGCTGGGTCGCCGAGGACTCGTCGGCGCGATTCACGCTGAGCACGGGCGAGGGCCTCAACAACGTCCTCGCCGGTGTCATCTCGTTCCGCGATCCACTGCTCGCCGAGAACGACCCCGACGTCGGGTTCGACGAGCACGGCACGGCGTTCGAGCGGCTTTCGGCATTCCAGTTCGGCTTCACCGACGGCCCGTCGGCATGCGCGGCCATCGACCCCGCCGAGATCGATCAGCGGCGCGGGGAACTGCCGGTGCTGCTGCCCGAGGACCAAACCGGCGAGCTGCCCGTCACCGAGGACTCGACCCGCTCCATCATCGACGCGATGGGAATCCTGTTCTCCCCCAAGAACCCTCCCGCGCTGAGCTTCGACGCCGACGAGGCCGAGAGCTGCGCCGACGCGCGACCCAGTCCGCCTGCCTCATTCTGTCCCGCGACCAACACGATCGTCGTCGATCTGCCCGCGCTCGAAGAGATGGGCGCACAGGCCGACCCGCAGGACGGCGGTAGCCTCGCCACCGGCGACAACATGGCCTACTCGGTGCTGGTGTCGCGTTACATGCTGGCGATCCAGCAGGAACACGGCGGTGCGGCGCTCGACACCGCCGAGGCCGCCCTGCGCACCGCGTGCCTGACGGGTGTCGCGACCGTCAAGATGACCGAGGAAGTCACCACACCCGACGGCGACACCATCGCGCTGACCGCGGGTGACATCGACGAGGCGGTGTCCGGCATCCTCACCAACGGGCTGGTCGCCAGCGACGTCAACGGTGAATCCGTGCCGTCGGGTTTCTCGCGGATCGACGCCTTCCGGCTGGGTGTCCTCAGTGACACCGAGCGTTGCTTCAAACGCTTTCCGTGAGACCCCCCTTTGATTCACATCAGGCCAGCGTGATCAGCCCGAGTTCGTTGTCTCCGGCCAACAGCCGGTGGTGCGGTAACACCCGCACCGTGTAGCCGACCGACCCGGTGATCGGCAGCGGCATCGTCGCCGTGAAGATCTCGTGGCCGCTCTCCGCCGTCCCCGTGTGGGTCATCGCCACGGTGTCGGGGTCGAACAGCGCGTCACCCGCGTCGACACGGCCGAGGACGGCCTGCACGACCACCTCGTCGGGGCCGAGGCCGCCGAGATCCACCTGCGCGGTGAGTGTCAGCTCGGATCCCAGCAGCGGGGTGTCGGGCAACCCGTAGCTGTCCACGTCGGTGATCTTGATCTGTGGCCACGCCCGCTCCGCACGCCGGCGGTACTCCGCCAACTCGCGCGCCGCGCCGAACGGCACTGCGAACTCCGTGGTATCCGACCGCCCAGGCTCGATAACCAGGCGAAGCGCCTGCGCCGCGGGCAGATAGTACTTCTGCGTGTACTCCTGAACCATCCGCGACGCCAACACCTTCGGACCGAGCACCTGCAGAGTGTGGCGCACCATCTCCACCCACCGGATCGGGACCCCGTTGTCGTTGCGGTCGTAGAACTTCGGCGCGACGGCGCGCTCGAGCAGGTCGTACAGTGCGGCGGCTTCCAGATCGTCACGCCTGCCTTCGTCGGTCAACCCGTCGGCGGTCGGGATCTCCCAACCGTTTTCGCCGTCGTACCACTCGTCCCACCAGCCATCGCGGATCGACAGGTTCAGACCGCCGTTGAGTGCGCTCTTCATTCCCGACGTGCCGCACGCCTCGAGCGGTCGCAACGGGTTGTTGAGCCACACGTCGCAGCCGTGGTAGAGCTTGCGCGCCATCGACATGTCGTAGTCCGGAAGGAAGGCGATGCGGTGCCGCACGTCTTCGCGGTCCGCGAACCGCACGATCTGCTGGATCAGCGCCTTCCCGCCCTCGTCGGCGGGATGGCTTTTACCGGCCACGATCAACTGGATGGGTCGCTCCTCGTCGAGCAGCAGTCTGGCGAGGCGGTCGGGATCGCGCAGCATCAGCGTCAACCGCTTGTAGGTCGGGACCCGGCGGGCGAACCCGATCGTCAGCACACCTGGATCGAAAGCTGTTGCTGTCCAGCCTAATTCGGCGTCAGCTGCGCCGCGCTCCAGCCATGACCGGCGCACCCTGGCGCGCACGTCCTCGATCAGCTCTTCCCGTAGTTGGCAGCGGATCCACCACAGGTGGCCCGGGTCGACCTCTCTGAGCCCGGACCACGCCTCGGTCTCCCGCAACGAGGTCAGGTCGTCGCTGCCGATCAACTCGCGGCCCAATTCCATCCACTGCGGCGCCGCCCATGTCGGCGCGTGCACACCGTTGGTGATCGAGCCGATGGGAACCTCAGCCGGATCGAACCCGTCCCACAACTCGTTGAACATCGAACGGCTGACCCGCCCGTGCAGCAGGGATACCCCGTTGGCGCGCTGCGCCAGTCGCAATCCCATATGGGCCATGTTGAACTTCGTCGGATCGTCCTCCGCACCGAAGGCCAGGATGCGATCGAGCGGGACACCGGGCAGCAGCCGGGATCCGCCGACCGAAGGGTCACCGGGATCGGGCCCGAAGTAGCGCTCCACCATGTCGACCGGGAACCGGTCGATGCCCGCGGCCACCGGGGTGTGGGTGGTGAACACCGTCGAGGCGCGAACCACCGAAAGAGCGGTGTCGAAATCCAGGCCTGCCTCGATCAGCTCGCGGATCCGCTCGGCCCCCAGGAAACCGGCGTGGCCCTCGTTCATGTGAAAGACCTCGGGGGCGTGCAGGCCCTCCAGTTCGGTGAAGGCGCGGATCGCCCGCACCCCGCCGACGCCGGCCAGGATCTCCTGCCGGATCCGGTGCTCCTGGTCACCGCCGTACAGCCGGTCGGTGACCGAGCGCAGGTCGTGTTCGTTCTCCGGGATGTCGGAATCCAGCAGCAGCAACGGAATTCGGCCGACCTGCGCGATCCAGATGCGAGCGAAGAGTTGCGCCCCGTCCGGGAGGGCGAGTTCGACGAGGACCGCGTTGTCGCTGGCGTCCGTGAGCAACCGTAACGGCAGTCCCTGCGGATCGAGCGACGGATAATTCTCGTGCTGCCAGCCGTCGGCGGACAGCGACTGGCGGAAGTAGCCGGAGCGGTAATGCAGTCCGACGGCGATCAGGGGCAGCCCCAGATCGGATGCCGACTTGAGGTGGTCACCGGCCAGGATTCCGAGGCCACCCGAGTAGTTGGGCAGCACCGCGGCGACACCGAACTCCATCGAGAAGTACGCGATGCCCTTCGGCAGCCCCGCCTCGTCTCCGGCGCCCGACTGCTCACCGCCGAGCTGCTGGTACCACAGCGGGCGGGTCAGGTAGTCGTCCAGATCGGCGGCGATGGCGTCGAGGCGCCGCACGAACGAGTCGTCGGCGGCCAGTTCCTCCAGCCGCCCCGGTCCCACCTGCCCCAACAGCGCGGCAGGGTCGCCGCCCACCTGCTCCCACAACGCAGCGTCGATCGCGGCGAACAGATCCTGCGTCGGTTTGTCCCAGGACCAGCGCAGATTGACAGACAGCCGCTCCAGCGCGGCCAGCTGCGCGGGAAGATGGGCGCGGACGGTGAACCTGCGGAGGGCTTTCACGCGTGTTCACCTTACTGCCGTCGGCATGCCGCGGCGGGTGCTCCTGCGTTCTTGCCCCCGAGGCTCGACGAGCCGGGAACCGATGACCCACGAAAGGTTGAGCCGGACACTACGGTGGGTATAGGCGCGACAGGGCTAGAACCAGGCTGTGAACGAAACCGGGCAACAACACGTGCGGCAGACGCCACGCAGTGCTGTTTCGAAAGTGGTAGGGAGTGCCGAGTGACCGCCGGTCGTATCGAGATCGATGACGTCCAGCCCGTGGTGTCCGAAGGGCGGTTTCCCGCCAAAGCAGTCATCGGCGAAATCGTCCCGGTGACGGCAACCGTATGGCGGGAAGGCCACGACGCGGTGTCGGCGACGCTCGTGGTGCGCTACCACGGGACCGGTTATCCGCCGCTGGCCGACGAGCCGCCCGGACGGGTCCGCCCGACCGAGGCGGTACCCATCCAGGAGGTCGTCAAGCCCGGCCAGCGGATCCGGCCCGTCGCGCTGCCGATGTCGCTGGGACGGACACCCGATGTGTTCCACGGCCAGTTCAGTCCCGACGAGGTCGGCCTGTGGACGTTCCGGGTGGACGGCTGGGGCGATCCCATCGCCACCTGGCGCAGGCACGTGGTCGCCAAGCTCGACGCCGGCCAGAGCGAAGGCGAGCTCGACAACGACCTGCTCATCGGCGCCCGACTGCTGGACCGCGCCGCCACCGGAGTGCCGCGGCAGGACCGCTATCCGCTCGCCGAGGCGGCGGCCCGGTTGCGCGAACCGGGCGACCCGTTCTACCGCGCCGGAGCGGCGCTGGCCCCCGAGATCACCGCGCTGCTCGACCAGTATCCGCTGCGGGAACTGATCACCCGCGGCAGGCAGTACGGCGTCTGGGTGGACCGGCCGCTGGCCCGGTTCAGTTCCTGGTACGAGTTCTTCCCGAGGTCGACGGGTGGCTGGGACAGCGCGGGCCATCCCGTACACGGAACGTTCGCCACCGCGACCAAGGCGCTGCCCCGGGTGGCCAGGATGAACTTCGACATCGTCTACCTGCCGCCGATCCACCCCATCGGCAAGGTGCACCGCAAAGGGCGCAACAACAGCGTCACCGCCGCACCCGGCGACGTCGGGTCGCCCTGGGCGATCGGCAGCGACGAAGGTGGTCACGACGCCGTGCATCCCGACCTCGGCACCATCGACGACTTCGACGATTTCGTCAACGCCGCCCGCGACGAGGGGCTGGAGGTGGCGCTGGACCTGGCACTGCAGTGCGCGCCGGACCATCCGTGGGCGCGTGAGCATCCCGAGTGGTTCACGGTGCTGCCGGACGGGACGATCGCGTACGCCGAGAACCCGCCGAAGAAGTACCAGGACATCTATCCGCTGAACTTCGACAACGATCCGACAGGGCTGTACGAGGAGGTCCTACGGGTCGTCAAGTTCTGGGTGTCGCACGGGGTCAAGGTGTTCCGGGTCGACAATCCGCACACCAAACCGCCCAACTTCTGGGCGTGGCTGATCGGCGAGGTCAAGAACACCGACCCCGACGTGCTGTTCCTCGCGGAGGCGTTCACCCGCCCGGCACGGCTGTTCGGGCTGGCCAAGCTCGGATACACGCAGTCCTACACGTACTTCACCTGGCGCACCGCGAAGTGGGAACTCACCGAGTTCGGGCAGTCGATCGCCGATCACGCCGACTACTGCAGGCAGAGCCTGTGGGTGAACACGCCCGACATCCTGCACGAAAGCCTGCAGCACGGCGGGCCGGGGATGTTCGCCATTCGGGCCGTGCTCGCGTCGACGATGAGCCCGACGTGGGGCATGTACTCGGGGTACGAGCTGTTCGAGCACCGCGCAGTCCGCGAGGGCAGCGAGGAATACCTGCACTCCGAAAAGTACGAGCTGCGGCCGCGGGACTTCGACGCGGCACTGTCGGACGGTGAATCGCTCGAACCCTTCATCACCCGCCTGAACGAGATCCGTCGCGTGCACCCGGCGCTGCAGCAGTTGCGCACCATCACGTTCCACCACATCGACAACGACGCACTACTGGCCTACTCCAAGTTCGACCCGGTCTCCGGGGATCAGGTGCTCGTCGTGGTGACCCTCAACGCGTTCGGACCGGAGGAGGGCATCCTCTGGCTGGACATGGGCGCACTGGGAATGGAGCAGCAGGACCGCTTCTGGGTACGTGACGAGCTCTCCGGAGACGAATACCAGTGGGGACAAAGCAATTACGTCCGCCTTGATCCCGCCCGCGCGGTGGCGCACGTGTTGAACATGCCCCAGGTGCCCGCCGACCAACGAGCCAACCTTCTGCGTAGGGAGTGACGACATGACCAACGTGTCCAATCTCAACAACCAGGTCGACAGCCCCCATCTGCGACCACACACCGCCGACCTGAACCGCCTGCTGGCCGGTGAGCACCATGATCCGCACGCGATCCTGGGTGCTCACGAGTACGACGACCATACGGTGATCCGCGCCTACCGGCCCCATGCGGTCGCGGTCGTCGCGGTCGTCGGCGAGAACCGTTATCCGTTGCGGCACATCGAGGCCGGTCTGTTCGCGGTCGCGGTGCCGTTCACCAACCTGATCGACTACCGGTTCGAGATCAGATACTCCGAGGACGAGTCGGCCTTCGTGCACACCGTCGCCGACGCCTACCGGTTCCTGCCCACGCTGGGCGAGGTCGACCTGCACCTGTTCGCCGAGGGTCGCCACGAGCGCCTCTGGGAGATCCTGGGCGCGCACCCGCGCAGCTTCACCACCTCGGACGGGGTGGTCAACGGGGTGTCGTTCGCCGTGTGGGCGCCGAATGCCAAGGGCGTCAGCGTAACCGGTGATTTCAACCACTGGGGCAACGAGGCCCAGATGCGGGTGCTCGGTTCGACCGGGGTGTGGGAGCTGTTCTGGCCGAACTTCCCCGACGGCGGGCTCTACAAGTTCCGGGTGCACGGCGCCGACGGTTCGGTCACCGACCGGGCGGATCCGATGGCCTTCGCCACCGAAGTTCCGCCGCAGACGGCCTCACGGGTGTTCCGCAGCGACTACACCTGGAGCGACCAGGAGTGGATGAGCGGGCGCGCGTTGCGCAACCCGGTGTTCGAGCCGATGAGCACCTACGAGGTGCACCTCGGTTCATGGCGACCGGGACTGAGCTACATCGAACTCGCCGAGCAGCTCACCGACTACGTCGTCGAGCACGGCTTCACCCACGTCGAGATGCTGCCCGTCGCCGAGCATCCGTTCGGAGGGTCGTGGGGCTATCAGGTCACGTCCTACTACGCACCGTCCTCGCGGTTCGGGACGCCCGACGAGTTCCGGTACCTCGTCGACGCACTGCACCGGGCCGGCATCGGCGTGATCGTGGACTGGGTGCCCGCACACTTCCCGAAGGACGCGTGGGCGCTGGGCCGCTTCGACGGCACCGCGCTCTATGAACACGGCGATCCGCGCCGCGGCGAGCAGTTGGACTGGGGCACTTACGTTTTCGACTTCGGCCGATCCGAGGTCCGCAACTTCCTGGTCGCCAACGCGCTGTACTGGCTGCAGGAGTACCACATCGACGGGTTGCGGGTGGACGCCGTCGCGTCGATGCTGTACCTCGACTACTCTCGGCCCGACGGTGGTTGGTCACCGAACATCTACGGCGGCCGGGAGAACCTGGAGGCCGTGCAGTTCCTTCAGGAGATGAACGCCACCGTCCACAAGATCAACCCCGGCATCGTCACCATCGCCGAGGAATCCACGTCGTGGCCCGGGGTCACCCGCCCCACCAATCTGGGCGGGCTCGGGTTCTCGATGAAGTGGAACATGGGCTGGATGAACGACACGTTGGAGTTCATCAAGCGTGACCCGATCCACCGCAGCTACCACCACCACGAGATGACCTTCTCGCTGCTGTACGCGTTCAGCGAGAACTTCGTGCTGCCGATCAGCCACGACGAGGTCGTGCACGGCAAGGGCACGCTGTGGGGCCGGATGCCGGGCAACGACCACATGAAGGCGGCCGGTATCCGCAGCCTGCTCGCCTACCAGTGGGCCCACCCGGGCAAACAGTTGCTGTTCATGGGACAGGAGTTCGGCCAGCGCGCCGAATGGTCGGAAGAACGTGGCGTCGACTGGTTCCAACTCGACGAGCAGGGCTTCTCCGGCGGAATCCTGCGGATGATGACCGATGCCAACGAGATCTACCGCAGCCGCCGCGCACTGTGGTCCCGCGACACCCAGCCCGAGGGTTACTCGTGGATCGACGCCAACGATTCGGCCAACAACGTGCTGAGTTTCCTGCGGTTCGGCGACGACGGCTCGATGATGGCGTGTGTCTTCAACTTCTCGGGCTCCGAGCACACCCGGTACCGCCTCGGACTGCCGCACGCCGGACGCTGGCGCGAGGTGCTCAACACCGACTCCGACACCTATCACGGCACGGGCATCGGCAACTACGGCGCCGTCGAAGCCACCGACGAGCCCTGGCACGGTAGGCCGGCGTCGGCGGTGATGGTGCTACCGCCGCTGTCGGCGCTGTGGTTCGAACCCGAGTAAACCTGAGCTGTAGACCTCGGACCCGCGAGCAGACGCAAAATCGCACGAGTCCACCCGGATGCGTGCGATTTTGTGTCTGCTCGCGCTGGGACCGCAGCGGAGTGACTGCGTCAGTACAACGCGTTGGCGAGATTGCGGCGGCCCGCCACGACCTCGGGATCGGCCGGGTCGAACAGATCGAACAGTTCGATGAGCCGGGTCCGCACCTTGGTGCGATCGTCGCCGGCGGTGCGCTTGACCAGAGCGGTGAGCCTGGTGAAGGCGGCCTGCACATCCTGCTGCAGGATCTCGACGTCCGCAGCGGCGAATGCGGCGTCGATGTCGTTCGGCGACGCGTCGGCCACGGCGATCGCGTCCCTGGGGTGTGCGGTAGCGCGCTGCAGGAAACCGATCTGCCGCACCGCCCCCTTGGCCTCGTCGTGGTTCGGATTGGCGTCCAGGATCGCCTGATACGCGCTCTGTGCCGCCTCGAAGTCACCCGCGTCGAGATGCGCCCGCGCCTGCTCGACCTCCGGGTCGACGGCTTCGGCCTGTTCGTCCTCGCCCGTACCGCCGAGCTTTCCGGCGACGGCGTTCAACAGGGAATCGATCCACCGCCGCAACTGCTCGGGCGGCTGTATGCCTTCGAAGCTCGACAGCGGCCGGCCGGCCGCCAGCGCCACCACGGTGGGCACCGCCTGGACGCCGAACATCTGGGCCACCCGCGGTGTCGTGTCCACGTTGACCGTCGCGAAGGTCCACTTGGCACCGTCGGCGGCCGAAAGGGCCGCGAGCGCGTCGCCGAGTTGGACGCTGGAGTCGCTGCGCGGTGACCACAACAGCACCACGACGGGTACCTCGGTAGACCTGACCAGTACCTCGGCTTCGAGGTTGGCTTCGGTGACCTCTACGCCACCCGGGTTACCTGCCGGCGCACCGCCGCCGGCAGATGCGCGCTGCTTGAGCGCCGACAGATCGACAGCACCCGCCAGGGCAGGCGAGATTCGTGGTCCAGGACGAGTCACATGGACAAGTCTGTCACGTCGTTTCGGGTACCGGCGGCCCTGGTCGGCCGAGACCGGCGACCACGGCCTCGGAACCCATCCGGCCGGTCCGATCGGCCCATATGAGGAACATCACACTGCCCAGTGGCACGATGCTGGCCAGCAACGCCAGCAACCACGTCCCGACGCTCCACCTGACCGCGAGCCCGACCACGAGGGCCGCCACCACGAAGGCGACGAACACCCCGCCGTGCACGGGTCCGAAGACCTTCACGCCGACTTCGGTCCGGGGTGAACCCAGGTACTTGAAGTACATCCCGAGCAGCAGTCCGACCCAGCTGACGGCCTCGGCGAACGCGATCACCCGGAACCAGCCCGCCGGAGTGCGGAGGTCATATGCGCTAGTCATGACCGTCATTGTGCCCGAACGCGCCGCTGGCTACTACGACGCGTCGTTGACTGCGCCGTGTGCTACGGCCGGCGCAGGATCAGGGCGTCACCCTGTCCACCCGCGCCGCACAGCGCGGCGACCGCGTATTTCCCGCCTCGGCGCGCCAGTTCCAGCGCGGCGTGCAGCGTGATCCTGGCGCCGGACATGCCGATCGGATGCCCGATGGCAATGGCGCCGCCGTTGACGTTGACCTTCTCGGGGTCGACGCCCAGCTCCTTGGTCGAGGCCAACGCGACAGCCGCGAACGCCTCGTTGATCTCAAGGACATCGAGCTGATCCAGCGAGATGCCCTCTTTCTCGGCGGCCTTCTTGATCGCATTCGCGGGCTGGCTCTGCAGCGTGGAATCCGGTCCGGCGACCACGCCGTGAGCCCCGATCTCACACAGCCAGGTGAGCCCGAGCTCCTCGGCCTTCGCCTTGTTCATGACGACGACGGCGCACGCACCGTCGGAGATCTGCGACGCCGAACCCGCGGTGATGGTGCCGTCCTTGCGGAACGCCGGCTTGAGGCCGCCGAGCGACTCCGCGGTGGTGTCGGCCCGGATGCCCTCGTCCTCGGTGAACTCGATGGGGTCGCCCTTGCGCTGCGGGATCCTGACGGGCACCACCTCGTCGGCGAACACCCCGTCCTTCCACGCTCTGGCGGCCTTCTGGTGCGACGTCGCGGCCACCTCGTCCTGCTGGGCACGGGTGAACTGGTCGACGTCGTTGCGCTGCTCGGTCAGCGCACCCATCGGCTGATCGGTGAATGCGTCGTGCAGGCCGTCGTACGCCAGGTGGTCGAGCACCGTCACGTCGCCGTACTTGTAGCCCGACCGGCTGTTCATCAGCAGGTGCGGCGCCTGCGTCATCGACTCCTGTCCGCCTGCGACGACGACGTCGAACTCCCCCGCGCGGATCAGCTGGTCAGCCAGTGCGATCGCATCGATACCGGACAGGCACATCTTGTTGATGGTCAACGACGCCACGTCCCAAGGGATCCCGCCGGCCACCGCGGCCTGACGGGCGGGCATCTGCCCGGCGCCGGCGGTGAGGACCTGGCCCATGATCACGTACTCGACCAGTCGGGCGGGATTCTCGATGTTCGGGAAGGCCTTCTCCAGCGCGCCGGCGATTGCCACGCCGCCGAGGTCACTGCCGGAGAAATCCTTCAGCGAACCCATCAACTTGCCGACCGGCGTACGGGCTCCAGCAACGATCACCGATGTCGTCATGACGACCTCCAGACTTGTTTCGAACGGCTGCAAAGAGGCTATACGTGCGCACCGAGCTATTCGAAACCGATCCCGTTGGGTTACTTTTACGTTATGACCGCCGAGCAGACTGACGCCCGTCCGGTACTGGCCACCGCGCTGGTGACCGCCATCGACCATGTCGGCATTGCGGTGCCCGACCTGGATGCGGCCATCAAGTGGTACCACGACCACCTCGGCATGATCGTGCTCCACGAAGAGGTCAACGAGGAGCAGGGCGTCCGCGAGGCGATGCTGACGGTGCGCGGCGCGGCTGTCGGCAGTGCACAGATTCAGCTGATGTCCCCGCTGGACGAGACCTCGACCATCGCGAAGTTCATCGACAAGCGCGGTCCCGGGCTGCAGCAGCTGGCCTACCGGACCAGCGATATCGACGCACTCAGCGAGCGCCTGCGTGAGCAGGGTGTCCGGCTGCTGTACGACACCCCGCGACGCGGCACCGCCGACTCGCGGATCAACTTCGTCCACCCCAAGGACGCCGGCGGGGTGCTGATCGAACTCGTCGAGCCCGCCAAGGACTCGGGCGAAGGCTCACACTAAGACCAGCGGCGGGTCGGGCCGCGCCTCTCGCGGTGCGCCCAGCACGACGTGTGCCAGTGCCGCCGGTCGTCGATTCCGCCCGAGCTGTCGGCGGGCCACACCACCAGGTGGGATGTGGCAGGCCTGATTTCGTGGTCGCAGCCCGGACAACGGTAGATCTTGGTTGCGCGCGCGGCCGCGACCGGACGCACCTCGTAGTCGTATCCGTCGGCGCCCGTCTCGATGCGCCGCGGCGCGGGCAACGGGTCACCCACGGGTTCGCGTCTGCGCGGGACGCGCCGCTTCGCCATCAGAACAGTCGGAACTCGTCGTTGTCCATGCCCCGCATCTTGTCGTAGTCCAATGTCAGACAACGGATTCCACGATCAGTCGCGAGGGTGCGGGCCTGCGGCTTGATCTGCTGGGCGGCGAACACCCCGGCGACCGGCGCGAGCAGGGAATCCCGGTTGAGCAGTTCGAGGTATCGGGTGAGTTGTTCGACGCCGTCGATCTCGCCGCGCCGCTTGATCTCCACCGCGACCGAGCGGCCCTGCTCGTCGCGGCAGAGCAGATCCACCGGGC
Source organism: Mycolicibacterium austroafricanum (assembly GCF_000612725.1). Lineage (GTDB taxonomy): Bacteria > Actinomycetota > Actinomycetes > Mycobacteriales > Mycobacteriaceae > Mycobacterium > Mycobacterium austroafricanum. The sequence goes on along the minus strand of NZ_HG964453.1, from coordinate 99,988 downwards.
CGATCGGGGTCATGTACTCGCGGCGCACCAACGTGTATCCGGCGCCGAGCAGTTCGACGTGTTCGGCCAGCAGCGCCTGCAGGTGCGCCTCTACGCCGTCCTTGACCAGACCGGGATCGACCCCCAACTCGTGGCTGGAATCGTGCTCGATCGCTTCCACGGTGATGCGCAGCTGCTCCCCCGCCTTGTTCTCGACCACCCATACCGTCGCGTCGCCGTCCGTAGGTTCGACGATCCAGCACGGCGGGGACATCCAGTTCAGGGGCTTGTAGGCACGGTCGTCGGCATGCACGCTGACCGACCCGTCGGCCTTGAACAGCAGCAGCCGCCGGGCCGATGGGAGATGAGCGGTGAGTCTTCCGACGTAATCCACAGTGCACTGGGCGATGACGAGGCGCACCGATCCACCTTAGATGCCCGACGCCGTCACTAGGCTGACGCCACAATGAACGCGACGAAGAGCGTGCCGTATCGGTTGGGCCGGGTTCTGGAGAGGGTGACCCGGCAGAGCGGGCGGCTGGAAACGCCGGACTACGGCTCCTGGCTGTTGGGCAAGCCGGAAGAGAGCCAGGCCCGCCGACGCATACGCATCCAGGTCATCCTGACGTTCCTCCTCCTGTTCACCAACATCCTGGGCATCGCGGTGTCGCTGTTGCTCAACACGGTCGCCATCCCGGTGCCCAGCGTCTTCTCCGACGCCCCGGCATGGCTGACCTTAGGCGTCGTGCCCGCCTACATGGTGGTCGCGCTGGTCCTCGGCACGGCCTGGATCACGTCGCGGACCGTCGGCTCGCTGCGCTGGGCGATCGAGGAGCGCAGCCCGACCCGCACCGACCAGCGCAACGTGTTCGTCGCCCCGTCCCGGGTCGCGCAGATGCTGTTGCTGTTCTGGGGTTTCGGTGCGGCGCTGCTGACGTTGCTGTACGGACTGCAGGACTCGGCGTTCATCCCCCGATTCCTGTTCGCCGTGGGTTTCCCCGGCATTGTCGTCGCCACCGCGTGCTACATGATCACCGAGTTCGCCTTGCGCCCGGTCGCCGCCCAGGCGCTGGAGGCGGGTCGCCCACCGCGCCGGCTGGCGCACGGTGTCATGGGGCGGACCATGACCGTGTGGCTGCTGAGCTCCGGGGTGCCCGTGCTCGGCATCCTGCTGCTCGCGATTTTCACGCTGTCCCTGCGGAATCTGAGCGCGACGCAGTTCGCCGTGGCCGTGATGATCATCTCCGTCGTCGCGCTGATGTTCGGGTTGATCCTGATGTGGCTGCTGTCATGGCTCATCGCCACCCCTGTCCGCGTCGTGCGCTCGGCGCTCAAACACGTCGAGGACGGCGACCTGGACTGCAATGTGGTGGTGTTCGACGGCACCGAACTCGGTGAGCTGCAACGCGGGTTCAACTCGATGGTGCACGGACTGCGTGAACGCGAACGGGTGCGTGATCTGTTCGGACGGCACGTCGGTCGCGAAGTCGCGCGGGCCGCCGAGAAGCAGAAGATCGAGCTGGGCGGGGAGGAACGTCATGCGGCCGTCATCTTCGTCGACATCATCGGTTCCACCCAGCTCGTCACGAGCAGGCCGGCCGTCGAGGTCGTCGAGTTGCTCAACCGGTTCTTCGACGTCGTCGTCGAGGAGGTCGACAACCACCACGGCCTGGTGAACAAGTTCGAGGGGGACGCGGTGCTGGCGGTGTTCGGCGCACCCGTCTCACTCGACAGCGCCGAGACCGAAGCGCTCTCCGCGGCCAGGGCCATGGCGCGGCGGCTGCGCACCGAGGTCCCGGAGTGCCCGGCAGGCATCGGCGTGGCCGCCGGTCAGGTGGTGGCGGGCAACGTGGGCGCCAAGCAACGCTTCGAGTACACCGTCATCGGCGAGCCGGTCAACGAGGCCGCCAGGCTGTGCGAACTCGCCAAGAACGTGCCTGCGCTGCTGGTCGCCTCGGCCGACGCGGTCGGCGGCGCGACCGAGTCCGAACGTGCGCTCTGGAAGCTGGGCGAGACCGTGACGCTGCGCGGCCACGATCAGCCGACGCGGCTGGCTACACCGGCCGGCGAGCTTTAGACCAGCTCGAAAAACGGGATGGCCTCGGCGGCCTCCGCTTCGCCAAGTACCTCGAAGGCGACCTTCACCCGCGCGCCGAACAGGTCGGCCGCCGGGTCCGCCCCGGGAAACGACGTCCACCACCACGGGCCTTCGTCGAGTTCGACGATTCCCACCGGAAGTCGGTGCACCGCCCCGTCCAAACCCCGCTGGTGCACGACCGACCAGCTGACGACGGTTCCGGTGCCCGCGGCGGGAACCCGGGTGTACCGGTCCGGTTGGACCGACACATCGAACTGCGGCGACAGGATCTCTCCGGTCTCGGTGTCTCGGACGAGCAGGAACTCGCCGCGCTTGGTGCCGTCGAGGAACTCCGCCGACGCGGAATCGCGCTCTATCGGGAACACAGGCATGAGAAAGTCGCGCTCCTTGCTCAGTTGTCGGTGCCGAGCACCAGGGTGGAGTGATAGTCGAGGATGCCGCCGTTACCGGAGACGAGAACGCGGTCGTGGTCGTCGACCTGACGTTCGCCGCCCTGGCCACGCGCCTGCACCACCGCCTCGTGCAGCGGGGTCATCCCCCACATGTAGAACGAGCTCAGTTCGCCGCCACCGGTGTTGAACTTGATCCGTCCGCCCGGTCCGATCATGCCCGGTTCGGCCATCGCCGGCCCCCCTTCACCTTTCGGGACGAACCCGTAGTCCTCCAGCGTCAGCAGTGCGGTGAACGTGTAGCAGTCGTAGATCTGCGCGACGCCGACCTCGTCGAGCGAGGTGTTGGCCATCTTGAGCGCATCGGGACCCGATTGCGCGGCGCCGCTGACGAGGCCGAAGTCGTCGTTGCGGATTCCCGCTCTGCCCGGATGCGCCTGCGCCCAACCCAGCACCCGCACCGGTGGCTGCCGCAGCGCGCGGGCACGCTCGAGCGACGTGACGATGACGGCCACGCCGCCGTTGCTCACCAGGCAGCAGTCGTAGAGGTGGAACGGCTCGGCGATGTAGCGGCTGTCGTGGTACTCCTGCAGGGTCAGCGGCGTCCCGCAGAACTGCGCGATGGGGTTGAGCTGCGCCCAGGCCCGCTGCGCCACCGCGATATGGCCGAGCTGATCGGAAGTGGTGCCGTACTTCTGCATGTGCCTGCGGGCCGCCAACGCATACATGGTGGTGGGCGACATGATGCCGTTGGATGCGGTGATGCCGTCGAATCCCCGCGGCAGCGACCTGCCACCACCCGAGTAGGCCGCCGAGGACCGCGACTTCTCCTTCAACGGCGCGTCGGCCCACACGATCGCGATCGTGCTCGCCATCCCCGACTGCACGGCCATCGAGGCGTACTGCACCATCTGGGCCGCGGTGGAGCCGAACCCCTGCATCTCGGTGAGCAGCTTCAGGTCGACCAGCCCCAGCGCGTTCTGCAGGTTGATACCGATGCGCGCCTTGATTCCGCCGGAGACGATCAGGCCGTCGATGTCGGCCATCTCGATGCCTGCGTCAGCGGCGGCGAGCCGAACGGCCTGGGCCGCGAACTGCCGGGCGGTCCGGCCGTACACCTTGCCCTGCTCGGTGATACCGAGGCCGGCGATGGCCGGCGTTGGATCGCTCATTCGTCGTGTGCTCCTTGTTCTGATGGCACCCGATTGTGTGGGCGGAGTTCTCGGCCTGTAAACGACCGAACGGCTCACCGGTACGTGCGCGGTTGGGAAACCTGTCCGCCCGGCAGCATGTCGCAACCGGAAATCCACTGGTGTCGCGATTCGTGATTTACAGGGGCGCCTTCTGCACCAAGCATGGTGGGGGCAAGCCAGGAGAGGCGGTTGAAGATGACGATCAGTGTGGCCGAACGCGCGGAACTGCGCACCGCGGTCGGCGAGTTGCTGGCCGACAAGTGCACCGAATCCGACGTGCGGCGGGTGATGACCTCCGACGAGGGCTTCGACCGCGACCTGTGGCGGCAACTGGCGAACCAGGGCGTGCTCGGCATGCTCGTCGACGGCGAGTACGGCGGGCTGGGTTTCGGCGCCCTCGAGCTCGAAGCCGTGGCCGAGGAGACCGGAACGGCTGTTCTCCCGGCGCCGTTCATCTCCAGCGCCGTGCTGACCGTCGCACTGATCAACGCCGCAGGCTCCGACGAGGACAAGCAGCGGCTGCTGCCCGCCCTCGCCGACGGAACGGCCATCGGCACCGTGGCACTGACCGGGAAATCCGGTTCGTGGACCCCGGAAGGTGTCGACGTGCAGGCAGCCGCGGACGGCACCCTGACCGGTTCGGCGCACTACGTGGCCTGGGGTCAGGTCGCCGATGTGGTGCTGGTGGTCGCCCGAACCGACCACGGCTTCGGGGTGTTCGAGGTCTCCGTCGGGGCCGACGGCTTCGAGCGTTCCGCGGCAACGGTTTTCGACCCGACCGTGCGGCTGTCGACCTTCAGCTTCGCCGGCACACCGGCCCGCCGACTCGGCACCGCAGGCTGGGACGCCGTCAAAGAGGCCCTCGACCACGCCGTCATCGCCTCGGCCGGTGAGCAGGTGGGCGGCGCGCGCCGGATCTTCGACATGACCGTCGATTACCTCAAGACCCGCATCCAGTTCGGCCGCCAGATCGGCAGCTTCCAGGCACTCAAGCACATGGCCGCCGACCTCCTCATCGAGGTCGAGAACGCCACCTCGGCCGCCCAACATGCCGCGAGCGAGAAGGCCGGCAACAGCGAAAACGCCGACGGCGCAGTGGCGTTGGCTGGCTTCGCCTGCGCGGAGGCGTACGAGACCATCGCCATGAACGCCATTCAGATGCACGGCGGCATCGGCTTCACCTGGGAGCATCCGGCACACATCTTCCTGCGCCGCGCGCGCACCGGCCTGCACCTGTTCGGCGGCCCCCGCCTGCACCGCGAACGCTACCTCGTCTCGAAAGGTGCCTGACATGACCACCCCTTCACTGCCCAGCGCCGACGAACTGCGCGCCGAGGTCCGAGACTGGCTGCGCGACAACTGGACTCCGCTGCCCAAGAACACCGATCCGTGGGCATCCTCGCCGGAGCGGATCGCCTGGCTGGAGAAGGTGCTCGACGCCGGTTACGCGGTGCCGACGTACCCGGCCGAGTGGTTCGGCCGCGGTTACCCCAACAAGCTGGCCAACGTCATCGGTCAGGAGTTCGCGGCGATCAAGGCGCCGGGGTCACGGCAGGACAAGTACAACATCCCGGCCAACACCGTGCTCGCCCTCGGCACCGGAAAGCTGCGCGAAGATCTGTTGCGCGACTTCCTGGTCGAACGGGCCCGCACCTGCCTGCTGTACAGCGAGCCCGGCGCCGGTTCGGACCTGGCCAGTGTGCGCACCACCGCGGTGCGGCAGGGCGATCACTGGGTGGTCAACGGCCAGAAGGTGTGGACCTCGGGCGCGCAGACCGCCGACTACGCACTGCTGTTGGCACGGACCGACTGGGACGTGCCCAAGCACAAGGGTCTGAGCCTGTTCATCATGCCGATGAAGCAGGCGGGCATCGAGGTGCGGCCCCTGGTGCAGATCACCGGTGAGTCGCATTTCAACGAGGTGTTCATCAGCGACGCCACGGTGTCCGACGACTACCTGCTCGGCGGTGAGGGCAACGGCTGGCGCGCACTGCAGACGGCACTGGCCTACGAACGCTCGATCATGGGCGACAGCGGCCGCGGGTCACGAAACCGCAAGGCCGACAGCCTGATCGACCTCGCCCGCGAACACGGCGTCCTCGACGACTCGGCGGTGCGACACCAGCTGGCGTCGGTGCTTGCCATGCGGGAACTCAACAGGCTCAACAACGCCCGCGCGAAAGCCTCGACCACGCAAGGCACGTCGAGTTCGATCATGTCGCTGGGCAAGCTCGCGATGTCGCGAATCCTGCACACCGAGGCGGCGATGAAGACCCAGATCATCGGCGCCGAAGCGCTGCTCGCCGGTCCGGACAACCCGGTGGCCGACGACGTCAACTTCCTGGCGCTCAACGCGTTCTTCACCTCGATCGGCGGCGGCACCGACCAGATCCAGCGCAACATCATCGGCGAACGCGTGCTCGGGCTGCCGAAGGAGCCCGAGGCCGACCGCGATATCCCGTTCCGCCAGGCCCGTCGGAGCTGACCGCCATGTCCTCTCCGGCTGCTGACGGCTCCGCCTACGATCCGCCTCTCGCGGGCGTCCAGATCCTGGACCTGTCCTCGGGCCCGATGACGGCCGTCGGCCGCCTGTTCGCCGATCTGGGCGCCCACGTCACGGCGTTGCACCTGCGCGGCGTCACCGGTGACGAACCGGTCGGCCCGCATGTCGACTCGGTGGCCGTCGGATCGGCGATCAACCGCCACGGCATGGACATCGTCGAGATCGACCCGGGGACCCCGACCGGACGCCAACGGTTCGCCGAACTGGTGGCCGGGGCCGACATCCTGATCGAGAACACCAGGCCCGGGTCGCCGGCCGAGACGGCGCTGTCGATCCGCGAGATCCGTGACCAGCATCCGGCGCTGGTGATCCTGTCCATCAGTGATTTCGGCCGTGACACCGACTACCGCAACTGGCAGGCCAGCGGGCCGGTCTTCCACGCCCTGACAAGCGAACTTTCCCGTTCGGGCATTCCCGGCCGGGAGCCCCTGATCCCGCCGGCGGACCTGCCCTACCAGGTGGCCGCCGCACAGGCCGCGGTGATGACGCTCAGCCTGTTCCTGGACCGGTTGCGCACCGGCGAGGGTGATCTGATCGATTTCTCCGTCCTCGACGGCGCGATGCAGACCCTCGACCCGCCGTTCGGGACGGCGGGCAGCGCGTCGGCCGGGGTCGCCGTCAGCGCCCAGCAGCGTGACTGGAACGCCGAGCGGCAGCGGTACCCGATCATTCCGTGCAAGGACGGACACGTCCGCATCTGCATTCTGTCGAGACGGCAGTGGCACGGCATGTTCGCGCTGATGGGCAGCCCCGAGGAGTTCGCCGACCCGTCCTACGACAAGCTGGGCAAGCGCTTCCGGTCCCCGCACCTACTCGAGGCGATCGAGCGGTTCTGCGCCGACAAGACGCGCGCCGAATTGGAGGCCGCGGGCCAGGCTCACGGTGTGCCGACGGCCGCCCTGCTCACCCTGGCGGAGGCGCTCAACGCCGACCACTTCACCGCGCGCGGTTTCTTCCGCGACGTGGAGCTCGCACCCGGCGTGGTGGCACCGGTCCCGGTGGGGGTCAGTGAGGTCGACGGTCACCGGGCAAGCGCTCTGCAGTCGGCCGCCCGTTCGTCGGAGATCGACCGGCTCGACACCGCCCCGCTGCTGGCGAACCGGCGGCGCGCCGGTCAGGGTCTGCCGTTGGAGGGCATCCGCGTCCTCGACCTCGGTGTCATCGTGGTGGGTGCCGACACCGCACGCCTGTTCGGCGACCTGGGCGCCGATGTCGTCAAGATCGAGCACTCTGCGCATCCGGATGGTCTGCGTGTCGGCAAGCTGACGTCGATGACGCAACCGTTCGCCGCCGGGCACCGCAACAAGCGCTCGATCGGTATCGATCTGCGGTCGGACGAAGGCAGGCGCCTGGCCCATCGCCTGGTCGAGCAGAGCGACGTGGTGCTGACGAACTTCAAGCCGGGCGTGGCGGACGCGCTGGGCATGGACTACGCGACGCTGCGACAGGTCAACCCGAACATCGTCGTGGTCGACAGTTCGGCGTTCGGCCCAACCGGCCCGTGGGCCAAGCGGCTCGGCTACGGACCGCTGGTGCGTGCCGCCGTGGGCTTCACCGACCTGTGGGTCTACCCGGGTGAGGCCGAAACCTACTGCGACACCGTCACCGTCTACCCCGACCATGTGGCGGCGCGGATCGGCGCACTTGCGGCGATGGCGCTGCTGTTGCGCCGTGAGCGCACCGGCGCCGGCGGGTCCGCGAGCATCTCGCAGGCCGAGGTCATGCTCAGTCACCTCGCCGCCGACATCGCCGCCGATGCGCTGCTGCGGAGCGGGCACACCCACACCGGTGCCTCGCGCCCGGATGCCCCGTGGGGGCTGTTCCCGGCACAGGGTGACGACCGCTGGGTGGCCATCACCGTGCGTGACGATGCCGACCGGCGCGCGCTGGGTGAGGTGGTCGGGTTCACCGGGGCGGACCGGCAACTGTTCGACGACGCGGTGCGGGCGTGGACGACGCAACGCTCCCACCTCGAGGCGATGGAGCAACTGCAGGCCGCAGGCGTACCCGCGGGTGCGGTGCTGCACGCAGACGAGATCCCCGGCTGGGGCTACTACGAGCAGCGCCGCGCGTTCCGGGAGGAGTTGCACCCGTACGGGTCCGCTCCGTTCATGATGGAGAACGTGCAGATCCACTGCGATCACGTCGCCGACCCGCCGCTGGGCCAGGCGCCGCTGCTGGGTGAGCAGACCGTGGAGATCGCTGCCGAACTTCTCGGCCTCGATCCCGCCCAGATCGACGATCTGCACCGGCGTGGGGTGCTGGAGACCCCCGAGGTGGAGACCGCCACCCAGTCCTGAGTCGATCTCGTAGCATCACCCTGTATCGGGTGGGCACGGCCACCACGTTCGGATGCGGCAGGTATGGACATCGACTTCACCAGGCTCAGGTACTTCGTCGCCGTCGCAGACGAACTGCACTTCAAGCGTGCGGCCGACAAGTTGATGATCACGCCGCCGCCGCTGAGCAAGCAGATCAAACTGCTGGAGAAGGAGCTCGGCGGACCGCTGTTCGAGCGCGGCTACCACGACGTCCGGCTCACTCCGCTCGGGCAGCGTTTGGTGGGTCCGGCACGGGAGATCCTGAGGCAGGTCGAGGAATTCAAGGCTGTGGCAACGCAGGCGGTGCGCGGGTTGGCGCCGGTCCGGGTGAGCGCGACCGCCTATGCGCCGTCAGATCTGCTCGGTGAGCTCGAGGCCGCGATCGCAAGCCTGCCGGTCCCGACTGAGTTCAGTGTGCCGGGGTCGGCCGCCGAGGTCACCGCCAAGCTCATCGCCGGGCAGGCCGAACTGGGTCTGATCCATCTGCCCGCCGACGACAAACGGCTCCGGTACAAGGTTGTGGCCAGCTACCAGGGCGGTATCGCGGTCCGCTTCGACGACCCGTTGGCCGCCAAGGACCTGGTGTCCATCGAGGAACTGCGCGACCGCGAGGTGGCCATCGACGTCGCGCGACCCAACCCGGTGGTGCTGGCAGGTCTCACGCGTGGCCTCAATCGCAAGGGCGTCCACCGCATCGTCCGGACCACCAACCAGCGTGGCGGGGAGGTCGAGATGGCGACGCAGGTGTTCAACCGACATCTGGTCGCGGTGGTCAGCTATGCCCCCGACTCCTTCATCGGCAAGATCTTCTCGCCGCCGGAGTTCAAGCTGATTCCGTTGGACGAAAGCACCTGGGCACCAGCCGAAATCGCGTTGGCGTGGGTGCCGGAGCGGGTGCAGGCGCGGCTCACCGAGGTCGAGTTGATGGTCGAACAGATCGCCGACCGACTGGGGCCCGTGCACCGGGGAGCCTGACCAGGGATTCAGTGCGTGCCACCCCCGGGCGGTACGCCCGCCGGGGGTTCGGGTAGCGATGCGCTACCGGCGGGCGGCGGGAGGCGCCAGGTGTCGAAGGCCATCGCCAACATGGCGTAGGTGCCGACGACAAATATCAGTTCCATCGCTTGGTGGGTTCCGAGTTCGTCGGTGAGCCGGTGCCACGTGGCGGGCTCGGCGTGGCCGTCATGCAGAAGTTCATCGGTGGCGTCGAGTACCAACCGGTCGGCCCCGGTGAAGGCCTCGTTGCCCTCGGCGAGGCGAGCAATGTCCGCCTCGGGCACACCGCCTTCGGTGGCGACCTTCGTGTGCTCACCCCAGAAGAATGCGGAACGGCGGGTATGCGCGATCCGCAGGATCGCCAATTCCCGCAGCCGCAAGGGCAATTCGCCGCGCTGCAGCAGCCAGCCGTTGAAGGTCAGGAACCGCCGAGCCATCTTCGGGTGGCGGGCGAGCAGGCCGATGATGTCGAATTTGAGCGGGTCGGCGGCATGACCGGAGCCGGCCCGGGGCACCTTTTCTCCCGGCAGTCCCAGTAGCGCGCCGAACGCGGCGTACTCGTCATCGCCCCATTCGGCGGCGGTCAGCGGTGCCAGGAGCGACTCGGCGCCGTCGGTGGAATTCATGTGCTGCGTCCTCCGTTGACGGGGATGACTTGGCCGGGGTTCAAACGGCATTGCTTCGGCGACCTCTACGAGAACTCGATGTGCAGGCGGGTCAGCCCGCGCAGGATGAACGTCGGCAGGTACTTGTAGCGCCTGGCACCGACCGGCCCGTGCTTGTCCTCGTCGATCCAGATGTCCGAAGTTCGGTCCAACAACCGGTTGATGCTCACCTTGGCTTCCGCGCGCGCGAGTGGGGCGCCGGGGCAGCTGTGCGCGCCGCGACCGAAGGCGATGTGTTGCCTGGCATTCGGCCGTTGCAGATCAAAGGTGTCGGGATCGGTGAACCTGCGGGGGTCCCGGTTGGCGGCTGCGTTGTTCAGCATCACCGTGGTCCCTGCCGGCAACTCGACACCGCCGACGGACACCGGCACCTTGGAAAGCCGGAAGTCGCCGCGGATCGGGCTCTCGAACCGCAGCGCCTCCTCGACGAAGCCGGGGATCAGGCTGCGGTCGGCACGCAGCTTCGCCTGCAGCGCAGGGTCTTCGGCGATCATCATCACCGCCGTGCTGAGCAGGCGGACGGTGGTTTCCTGCCCTGCCGCGAAGAGATTGGCCGCCACACACACGACATCGATCACCGGCGGGGTCCGGCCGTCCGGGAAGAGTGCCGAGGCCAGGCCGGTCAGCACGTCGTCGCGGGGGTTCTCCCGGCGATCGGTGATGTAGTCGGTGAACTTGCCGTACAGGTACTCCAGCGGCGAGTGATGCATCGCGTCGCCGCCGCTGGAGCCGATGGTGCCGGTGGAGGTGAGGAGCTGGTCCTTGAAGTCGTTGTGGTCGGACTCCGGCACCCCGAGCAGGTCGGCGATCACGAGCATCGCGAACGGGTTGCCGAATTCGCCGACGAATTCACAACGCCCACCGGCGAGCGCCTCGTCGTACTGGCGGTCCGCCAGCCGCCACATGAACTCCTCGTTCTCCTTGAGGCGTTTCGGCGTGATCATCCGCGACAGCAGGGCCCGATGATCGGTGTGCAGCGGCGGATCCAGGGTCGGCAGCTGATCGTTGAAGGGCAGCTTGTCGCGGTGTTCGGCGATCAGTCCCGACACGTCGTCACCTACGAGGGGAACCGGGAACCCGGGGAACGGTCCGGTGACCGCCGTACACGAGGAGAAGCGCGCGTTGTCGTTGTAGACAGCGACGGCTTCCTCGTAGCCGGTGATCATCACGACGTCGTGGTGGCGCTCGCGACGCACCGGGCACTCGTTGCGCATCGCCGCCAGGTACCCGTACGGATCGTGCAGCACGGTGTTGTCGGTGAAGAAGTCGACCTCGTCGATGTCGGTCGGTGTAAGTTGCTCCGTCACTGAGCATCCCCGGCGTTCTGAAAGTTCGGCAGCGCGGCCGGGTCGGGAAGCTGCATCTGGAGGTAGACGGCGATGTACCGAATCTTGTTGTCCGCGTCGAATTCATACACCGAGGCGCTGTTGACGACACTGCTGAAGTCACCGATTCGACTGCGCTCCTCCAGTTCGAGGAAGACGACATCTCCCGCCTCACTGATGCGCTTGAACGAGCATTCCCAGTCCGAGGATGTGGCCCAGGCGGTGAGGAACTCGGTGTATTCGGCCCAGTTCTGCACCTCTTTGAACGGGCCGATCCGGACGAAGTCGTCGATCGCGACCAATTCGCCCAGCGGCGCCCAGCTGTGCACCGAGAATCCCGGCTCCTTGGCGCTTTTCACCAGACGGCTCATTGTCTGGCTGTACTCCAGCACCGCGCGCGACCGCCCGGTGGCCTCACCGATGACATCGTCGATCGTGGTCATGCCGCCCTCGATGCTCAATCTCTACTCTCTTTCAATGATGAAGTTGACCGTGCTGTGTCAGCGGTTACCGAGTCAGCCAGGTGGCGGTCCACCACCGAGTGGTAGTGCGCGATGACGACTTCCTCCTTGACCAGCGACATGTGGTCGAGTCGGTCGTTGCGCAGACCCTTCTGCTGACGCGGCATCTGCTCGTAGTCCTGCTGGAGCGCCTCGAAGTACTTGTAGCTGCCCGGGGTGTCCACCACGAGCGCCTCGGCCCGGACGGCGTCGCGGAAGTCCTGGGGCACATACATGTAGCTGGCCACATGCCAGATGCACCGGTTCGGATCGCCGTCGGGATGCGGTACGGACATGATGACGTGGCATTCACCGGCACGCACGGTCATGAAGTAGTTGGGGAACAGCACCCAGCCCTGGTTGTCGACCATCTGATCGTCGGTCAGACGGCTGACGTCGAGCCCCATACCGGTCAGCACCTCGCGGGTCGCCTGCTGCAGCAGCGCGCGGGCGGTGACGCCGTCGGGGAACGCCACGTTCCCGTCGCTGTCCTGGTACGGCGCGATCAGCTCCTGGAAGCGCGGAATCACCGCGACCGTGCCGGGAAAGGTCTCGGGCAGAGCCAGGATCCCTGCGACCTGATCCTGCACGCCGGCGCCGACCACCTCGAAGGGAGCCATTGCGACGCTGTGGTTTTCGAAGAACCGATACCGCGCAGTCTTCGGATTGATGTGCAGCACCTGCAACAACTGGGGATGGATCCCGTTGATGTGGTAGCCCTCTTCGAAGGCATCCATGACAACTTTCCAGTTGCACTCGATGGCCTCGGTGACGTCCATGACAGTGGTGAACTGTTCGATGTTGTAGGGCTCCAGCAGACTGACCACGTCCTCGCCGAGGTACTCACGCAGCGGTGCGGCGTCAACATCCGGGTTGACGAAGATGAAGCCGGCGAAAGTGTCGACCGACACCTGGAGTAGCGAGTTCTGGGTCTTGTCGATCGGTCCGGCCAGGTTTTCCCGCAGCAGGCCCTTCAACTTCCCCTCGAGGTCGTAGGACCAGAGGTGGTACTGGCACAGGAAACCCCGCTTGGCGTTGCCCGTGTCGGTCGTGCACAGCGCGTTACCGCGGTGCCGGCACGCGTTGACGAAACCGCGCAACACATCGTCCTTTCCGCGGACGATGATGAATGACTGGTCGAGGATTTCGTACTTCTTCCAGTCGCCGGGTTTGGGCAGGTCCTCGACGCGACCTGCGATCTGCCAGGTGCGCATCCAGATCGATCCCCGCTCGCGCGCAGCGTAATCCGGGCAGGTGTACCGGTCCGTGGAGATGGTCATGTTGAACGTTCCGGGTTGGACGTCGTCCAGACCAAGGCCGAGACCTGAAGCAGGATCGAGCCACTCTCCGGGGCGGGTTGCTGGCATCAAGGGAGTCCTCCTCTGTCGGCGTCGGTCACGTTGCTGAGGCGTCCTTCGGACGAGGACCTGCCGGCTCACGCTGTTGCGATGCCGCGGGCCGCGAGCCTCAGTTGTGACAGGACTCACCATATACACACGTGTATGTTAGATACAACCATGTATACGTGGTGGCATCACCCACTCGGGTCACGGGGAGGAGCGATCGTGGGCTATCGAGTCGACGTGATCACCGACAGCGTCTCGGAGGCCGTTCGTCATGCCGGCGGCCTGATGTTCGACCGCAGCCGTGCCGGGTGGGACGTCGTCGTACTCACCGACGACCCCGACAACTCACGAGCCCTGGCCATCCTGGGTGCCCGCACCCAGGGCCCCGGGCAACTCGATGACCGGTTTCACCGGCGGGAGCGAGAAACTCGTACCGTGGTTACAGCGATCGGTGGCTTCGGAGCGGAGGGGACATCGGCAGCCGTCCCGGGACTCGAGCCTCACGCCCAGCTGCTGCTGTGGGGCCAACAGGTCGATGATGAGCTTGCGCGCGTACTACAGCCGGTGAGGCACAGACTCGGCGCGGCCGCGCTGTCATTCAAGACGCACGCGCTGCACGCCATCGGCGTGGCCACCACCGTCGAAGAATGTGAGCATTTCTGGGCGGACCCCACCCACGGCGCCGATCGGACCGCCGCCCGATCACCGACCGCGATGGGAGGATGAGCCCGTGGCTGAACGCTGGACCAAAGAGCGCCGTACCGAGCACACCCGGCAGATCCTGCTGGACGCCGCCGAGGAAGTGTTCGCCCGCAAGGGCTTGACCGGTGCCGCGCTCGAAGAGATCGCCGAGGCGGCAGGGTTCACACGCGGTGCCATCTACTCCCAGTTCGGCGCGAAGGAAAAGCTGTTCCTTGCGGTCGTGGACCGCCAGCGCCAGCGGTTTCTCGACGGCTTCGCCGAGGTGATGATGTCCTTCCATCGCCTCAGCGACGTCGATATCGACGAGCTGGCCGAGCGGTGGCGCCAGTTGAGCAGCGGGCCCGACCGGGCGGCCCTGGGCCACGAGCTGACGCTGTATCTGCTGCGCAACCCGGAGGCGCGGGAAAGCGTGGCCGGCCAGCGACGCGAGACGGTCCGCGCCCTGGGCGAATTCATCAGCAAGAACGTCGCGCGGATCGGCGGCACCTTGACCATCGAGGCCGAGACACTGGCCCGGGTGGTCCTGGCCGCCAACGACGGGATCACCCTCAACAGCCACCTCGACGGCGAGAACCTCTACCGCCCCTATCTGCAGCTGGTCATATCCAGCGTCCAGACCCCGCCCTAGCACGTTCGGCCGGCGGTCCTGCGCCTCGACGACGATGTCGTTTTTCCGCCAGTTCTGTCGGTTCCGGCGTGTAATTGTCGAGGCATGCACACCGACTTCGACCGCTGCTATCGGGCGGTCCAGTCCAAGGACGCCCGCTTCGACGGGTGGTTCGTCACCGCTGTGCTCACCACCAGGATCTATTGCCGGCCCAGCTGCCCGGTCCGGCCACCGTATGCGCGCAACATGCGGTTCTATCCCACGGCGGCCGCGGCGCAGCGGGCCGGCTTCCGCGCGTGCAAGCGGTGCCGGCCGGACGCCTCACCCGGATCCCCCGAATGGAACGTGCGCGGAGATGTGGTTGCCCGCGCCATGCGCCTGATCACCGACGGAACCGTCGACCGGGAGGGCGTCACCGGTCTCGCGGCACGGGTCGGATACACGGTGCGGCAGCTGGAACGCCTGATGCAGGCGGAAGTGGGGGCCACCCCACTGGCGCTGGCGCGCGCACAGCGGACGCAGATGGCGCGGACACTCATCGAAACCACCGAAATGCCGTTCAGCGATGTGGCATTCGCAGCGGGATTCTCCAGCATCCGGCAGTTCAACGAGACCATACGTACCGTGTGCGCGCTGACACCGAGCATGCTGCGCACCCGGGCTCGGGCACGGTTCGGGCGAGACCACACCGCAGGCGCCGGCGTTATGTCGCTGCGACTTCCTGTGCGTGCCCCCTTCGCGTTTGAAGGTCTGTTCGGACACCTGGCCGCAAGCGCGGTACCCGGCGTCGAGGAGGTGCGCGACGGCGCCTACCGCAGGACGCTGCGCCTTCCGCGCGGAAACGGCATCGTCAGCCTGACACCGCACCCTGACCATGTGCGCTGCCACCTGGTGGTCGACGACTTCCGCGACCTCGCTGCGGCGATCGCGCGATGCCGGCGCCTGCTCGACCTCGATGCCGACCCGGAGGCGGTCGTGGACGCGCTCAGTGCTGACGACCGGTTGGCCGCTCTGGTCGCCAAGGCTCCGGGCCAGCGGATCCCCCGCTGCGTTGACGAACACGAACTCGCGTTGCGGGTGGTGCTCGGCCAGCAGGTGTCGATGGCCGCCGCGCGTACGCACGCCGGGCGCGTCGCAGCGGCGTACGGTCAGAGCGTCGACGATCCCGAAGGACAGTTGACCCACGTGTTCCCTTCCGTGGCAGAGCTTTCCGAGATCGATCCTCGTCATCTGGCCTTCCCGAAGGCGCGGCAACGCTCTCTGGGTGCACTCGTCACGGCGCTGGCCGAAGGCACCGTGGTCCTCGACCCGGGGTGCGACTGGAACGCCGCCCGCGAGCGGCTGCTGGCGCTGCCGGGCATCGGGCCGTGGTCGGCCGAGATGATCGCCATGCGCGGGCTCGGAGATCCCGATGCGTTCCCGGTCACCGACCTGGGCGTGATCACGGCGGCCGAACAGACCGGGTTACCCACCGCGCCGCGACTGCTGGCCGACCACAGCGACAGGTGGCGGCCCTGGCGCTCCTACGCGACTCAACACCTTTGGACCGCACTCGACCACAGCGTGAACCAGTGGCCCCCGAGGGAGAAATGATGGACAACATGCGATACCGGACGATGGACAGCCCGGTCGGGCTGCTGACGCTCGCCGGCAGCACAGGACGGTTGCAGCATCTTCGGATGGTCGACCAGACGTACGAGCCCGACCGCGCCGGCTGGGAGAAAGACGACAGCGCATTCCCCGAAGCGGTCATGCAGCTGCAGGAATACTTCCGTGGGGAGCGTCGAGAATTCGATCTCGACCTCGAGCTGGCCGGAACCGCGTTCCAACGCCGGGTGTGGGAAGCCCTGCTGACCATCCCGTACGGCGAGACGCGGTCCTACGGTCAGATCGCTCAGCAGATCGACGCCCCCGGCGCCTTTCGTGCGGTCGGGTTGGCCAACGGTCACAACCCGATCGGCATCGTCGTGCCATGCCATCGGGTCATCGGCGCCAACGGGAGTTTGACGGGTTACGGCGGCGGATTGGACCGAAAGAAAATGTTGCTGGGAATGGAGCGAAAAAACTCGCCGACTATTCCTACGCTATTCGACTGAATTGCCGGAAACGCACAAATGCCTGTGCCCCCCAATAGAATTGGGGGGCACAGGACTTTAATTTGTGTTCGGCGGTGTCCTACTTTTCCACCCGTGTGGGTAGTATCATCGGCGCTGGCAGGCTTAGCTTCCGGGTTCGGGATGGGACCGGGCGTTTCCCTGCCGCTATGGACCGCCGTAACTCTATTCACTTGTTTCA
>NZ_HG964453.1:77322-80541 GCF_000612725.1 Mycolicibacterium austroafricanum | reverse complement strand
TTTTGGTGGTGGGGTGTGGTGACGCCCAACCGGGTTTCCCGGGTTGTGGTGTCTGTGGTTGTGGTTGCGAGGTTTTGTTGTTGTTGTAAGTTTTCGGCCGGTTAGTGCCAGTTCCCTGCGCCCATTGCTGGGTTTCTAGGTCTGGTCTATCGATCCCGTGGTCTGCGGGGGGCCTTATCCCACTTAATGGGTGAGAAGCCTGGTCTTGGAGAAGGTTTCCCGCTTAGATGCTTTCAGCGGTTATCCTGTCCGAACGTAGCTATCCAGCAGTGCCCCTGGTGGGACAACTGGTAGACCAGAGGTTCGTCCGTCCCGGTCCTCTCGTACTAGGGACAGGTTTCCTCAAGCTTCTGACGCGCGCGGCGGATAGAGACCGAACTGTCTCACGACGTTCTAAACCCAGCTCGCGTGCCGCTTTAATGGGCGAACAGCCCAACCCTTGGGACCTGCTCCAGCCCCAGGATGCGACGAGCCGACATCGAGGTGCCAAACCATCCCGTCGATATGGACTCTTGGGGAAGATCAGCCTGTTATCCCCGGGGTACCTTTTATCCGTTGAGCGACACCCCTTCCACTCAGAGGTGCCGGATCACTAGTCCCGACTTTCGTCCCTGCTCGACATGTCCGTCTCGCAGTCAAGCTCCCTTGTGCACTTACACTCAACACCTGATTGCCGTCCAGGTTGAGGGAACCTTTGGGCGCCTCCGTTACATTTTAGGAGGCAACCGCCCCAGTTAAACTACCCACCAGGCACTGTCCCTGAACCGGATATACGGTTCGAGGTTAGAGGCCCAATACGATCAGAGTGGTATTTCAACAACGACTCCACCCACACTGGCGTGTGAGCTTCACAGTCTCCCACCTATCCTACACAAACCGTATCGAGCACCAATACCAAGTTGTAGTGAAGGTCCCGGGGTCTTTTCGTCCTGCCGCGCGTAACGAGCATCTTTACTCGTAATGCAATTTCGCCGAGTCTATGGTTGAGACAGTTGAGAAGTCGTTACGCCATTCGTGCAGGTCGGAACTTACCCGACAAGGAATTTCGCTACCTTAGGATGGTTATAGTTACCACCGCCGTTTACTGGGGCTTAAATTCTCCGCTTCACCCCGAAGGGTTAACGGGTCCTCTTAACCTTCCAGCACCGGGCAGGCGTCAGTCCGTATACATCGTCTTGCGACTTCGCACGGACCTGTGTTTTTAGTAAACAGTCGCTTCTCACTGGTTTGTGCCACCCACTACCGCTACCCACCGCGAGGGTGTTGACGGTGTGTGGGTCCCCCTTCTCCCGAAGTTACGGGGGCATTTTGCCGAGTTCCTTAACCATAGTTCACTCGTACGCCTCGGTATTCTCTACCTGACCACCTGTGTTGGTTTGGGGTACGGGCCGTGTGTGCGCTCGCTAGAGGCTTTTCTCGACAGCATAGGATCACCGAATTCGCCTCAATCGGCTATGCATCACCTCTCAGGATATATGCCAGACGGATTTACCTATCTGACTCCCTACAGGCTTACCCCAGTATTACCACTGACTGGTACGGCTACCTTCCTGCGTCACCCCATCGCTTGACTACTACCCACCTGGGTCCCGCGCAGCCGGTGATCCCCGCACCCCGAAGGGATTGGTGGACCACCATTTGGGCGGTTAGCAAAATGGATTCATCAGGGACGCTCACACACGGGTACGGGAATATCAACCCGTTGTCCATCGACTACGCCTGTCGGCCTCGCCTTAGGTCCCGACTCACCCTGGGCGGACTGGCCTGGCCCAGGAACCCTTGGTCTTCCGGCGGGCAAGGTTCTCACTTGCCTTATCGCTACTCATGCCTGCATTCTCACTCCCACACCCTCCACAGCTCCATCACTAGGCTGCTTCACCGGATGCAGGACGCTCCCCTACCCAGCACACACAGTGTGCTGCCGCGGCTTCGGCGGTGTGCTTGAGCCCCGCTACATTATCGGCGCACAATCACTTGACCAGTGAGCTATTACGCACTCTTTCAAGGGTGGCTGCTTCTAAGCCAACCTCCTGGTTGTCTTCGCGACTGCACATCCTTTTCCACTTAGCACACGCTTAGGGGCCTTAGCCGGCGATCTGGGCTGTTTCCCTCTCGACGCACGGAGCTTATCCCCCGCCGTCTCACTGCCGCATTACACCGTGTCGGCATTCGGAGTTTGGCTGACGTCAGTAACCTTGTGAGGCCCATCGGCCATCCAGTAGCTCTACCTCCGACACGAACACTGCGACGCTGCACCTAAATGCATTTCGGGGAGAACCAGCTATCACGGAGTTTGATTGGCCTTTCACCCCTACCCACAACTCATCCCCTCAGTCTTCAACCTAAGTGGGTTCGGGCCTCCACGCGGTCTTACCCGCGCTTCACCCTGGCCATGGGTAGATCACTCCGCTTCGGGTCCAGAACACACCACTACACCAACCCCTACGGATTGGATACGCCCTATTCAGACTCGCTTTCGCTACGGCTACCCCACCCGGGTTAACCTCGCGACATGTCCCTGACTCGCAGGCTCATTCTTCAAAAGGCACGCCATCACCCCACCACGAAGGAGGGCTCTGACGGATTGTAAGCGCACGGTTTCAGGTACTATTTCACTCCCCTCCCGGGGTACTTTTCACCATTCCCTCACGGTACTAATCCGCTATCGGTCACTGGGAAGTATTCAGGCTTACCGGGTGGTCCCGGCAGATTCACAGCAGATTCCACGGGCCCGCTGCTACTCGGGGAAACATTTCACAGAAGCCGTTGAGTTTTCGTCTACGGGGCTCTCACCCTCTACGACAGACCATCCCAGGCCACTTCAACTAACCCAACGGTTGATCACTCCTGCCCTCATCGGCGGATGAGAGAAGAAACGCCCCACAACACCGCACACACAACCCCCGCCGGGTATCACATGCACACGGTTTAGCCATCCTCCGCTTTCGCTCGCCACTACTCACGGAATCACTTTTGTTTTCTCTTCCTACGGGTACTGAGATGTTTCACTTCCCCGCGTTCCCCCCCAACGCCTATATATTCAGCGTTGGGTGACACGACATCACTCGTGCCGGGTTTCCCCATTCGGACATCCTCGGATCCACGCTCGGTTGACAGCTCCCCGAGGCATATCGCAGCCTCCCACGTCCTTCATCGGCTCCCAGTGCCAAGGCATCCACCATGCGCCCTTAAACACTTACAACACAAAACCAAAAAAAT
>NZ_HG964453.1:0-75095 GCF_000612725.1 Mycolicibacterium austroafricanum | reverse complement strand
ACCACTATCCACAAATCAAACACCACACCCCACCACCAAAGCAGGGCAACAACACGCCGACCCCGCCAACGCGGAGCCACCCCCGAAAGGGCACGGGCCTGTTGTCTCAAAGCCCAATAGTGTGTCTGATGATTTCCTCGCCGGCATTTCCCCACCGGCTCGCCAAGTTTGTCATTTGCACCAGACCCTGAAACCCACTACAGGCCAGGGCCATCTTCACGAATCGCTTGAATCACCGAACCCCCACACGATGTGGGCGGGCTCAAGTCTCGTGGTGCTCCTTAGAAAGGAGGTGATCCAGCCGCACCTTCCGGTACGGCTACCTTGTTACGACTTCGTCCCAATCGCCGATCCCACCTTCGACGGCTCCCTCCCACAAGGGGTTAGGCCACCGGCTTCGGGTGTTACCGACTTTCATGACGTGACGGGCGGTGTGTACAAGGCCCGGGAACGTATTCACCGCAGCGTTGCTGATCTGCGATTACTAGCGACTCCGACTTCACGGGGTCGAGTTGCAGACCCCGATCCGAACTGAGACCGGCTTTGAAAGGATTCGCTCCACCTCACGGCATCGCAGCCCTTTGTACCGGCCATTGTAGCATGTGTGAAGCCCTGGACATAAGGGGCATGATGACTTGACGTCATCCCCACCTTCCTCCGAGTTGACCCCGGCAGTCTCTCACGAGTCCCCGCCATTACGCGCTGGCAACATAAGATAAGGGTTGCGCTCGTTGCGGGACTTAACCCAACATCTCACGACACGAGCTGACGACAGCCATGCACCACCTGCACACAGGCCACAAGGGAATACCTATCTCTAGGCACGTCCTGTGCATGTCAAACCCAGGTAAGGTTCTTCGCGTTGCATCGAATTAATCCACATGCTCCGCCGCTTGTGCGGGCCCCCGTCAATTTCTTTGAGTTTTAGCCTTGCGGCCGTACTCCCCAGGCGGGGTACTTAATGCGTTAGCTACGGCACGGATCCCAAGGAAGGAAACCCACACCTAGTACCCACCGTTTACGGCGTGGACTACCAGGGTATCTAATCCTGTTCGCTCCCCACGCTTTCGCTCCTCAGCGTCAGTTACTGCCCAGAGACCCGCCTTCGCCACCGGTGTTCCTCCTGATATCTGCGCATTCCACCGCTACACCAGGAATTCCAGTCTCCCCTGCAGTACTCCAGTCTGCCCGTATCGCCCGCACGCCCACAGTTGAGCTGTGAGTTTTCACGAACAACGCGACAAACCACCTACGAGCTCTTTACGCCCAGTAATTCCGGACAACGCTCGGACCCTACGTATTACCGCGGCTGCTGGCACGTAGTTGGCCGGTCCTTCTTCTCCAGGTACCGTCACTTGCGCTTCGTCCCTGGCGAAAGAGGTTTACAACCCGAAGGCCGTCATCCCTCACGCGGCGTCGCTGCATCAGGCTTGCGCCCATTGTGCAATATTCCCCACTGCTGCCTCCCGTAGGAGTCTGGGCCGTATCTCAGTCCCAGTGTGGCCGGTCACCCTCTCAGGCCGGCTACCCGTCGTCGCCTTGGTGAGCCGTAACCTCACCAACAAGCTGATAGGCCGCGGGCCCATCCCACACCGCAAAAGCTTTCCCCAACCAGACCATGCAGCCAGAAGGGTGTATTCGGTATTAGACCCAGTTTCCCAGGCTTATCCCAAAGTGCAGGGCAGATCACCCACGTGTTACTCACCCGTTCGCCACTCGAGTACCCCGAAGGGCCTTTCCGTTCGACTTGCATGTGTTAAGCACGCCGCCAGCGTTCGTCCTGAGCCAGAATCAAACTCTCCAAACAAAAACCCCCACACCCAAAGGGCGCAGGCAGAATCCGAAATCAGAGAAATCCGATCATCAAACAAGACACCAAAACTGGCATCAAAAAACAACCCACCCCTAAACGGGAAAAAGAGGCAGGCCAAAAAACAACAAACAAAAACCACCAAACACACTATTGAGTTCTCAAACAACAGACCAGATTTTGTCGGTTACCCCTTTTCAGGGCAACCCTGCCAGCTTAAACTATCTTCGCCAGCGAGTCAAACTTCTGTGTTCCGCGTTTCCGCGGCGACTTCATAAGATTAGAACTCGCGTTCTTTCGAAGTCAAATCCGCTGGTCAGAGGCTTGCACGTCTCTCACTGCGGGACTAGGACTAGTTTACCCGCTCGATCTCCGCGCCCAGGCTGACAAGATTCTCCACGAACTTCGGATAGCCGCGGTCGATGTGGAAGACGTCGTGCACCTCGGTGTCACCGTCGGCCACCAGGCCGGCCAGCACCAGCCCGGCGCCGGCACGGATGTCCGACGACCACACGGGCGCGCTGGACAACTGCGGGATCCCCCGGACGACGGCGTGGTGGCCGTCGGTGCGGGCGTCGGCCCCGAGCCGGATCATCTCTTCGACGAATCGGAAGCGGGCTTCGAAGACGTTCTCGGTGATCATCGACGTACCGTCGGCGACCGCGGCCAGCCCGATCGCCATCGGCTGGAGATCTGTCGGGAAGCCGGGGAACGGCAGGGTTGCGACGTTGACCGCTTTCGGGCGCTCGTACTGCACCACCCGGAACCCGTCGTCGGTCTGCGTCACCGTGGCGCCCGCGTCGTGCAGTTTGTGCAACACGAGCTGCAGGTGCGCCGGGTCCACCCCGGTCACCGAAATGTCCCCGCGCGTCATCGCGGCCGCTATCCCCCACGTCGCCGCGACGATCCGGTCGCCGATCACGCGATGTTCGGTCGGATAGAGCCGGTCGACGCCGGTGATGGTCAGAGTCGACGATCCGGCGCCGGTGACCTGGGCGCCCATCTGGTTGAGCATCGTGCAGAGGTCGACGACATCCGGTTCCCGGGCGGCGTTGTGGATCGTCGTGACCCCCTCGGCCAACACCGCGGCCATCAGGATGTTCTCGGTCGCGCCGACAGAAGGGAACTCCAGCTGTATCTCGGCTCCGCGCAGATGATCGGCCTCGGCAACCACGCAACCGTGCTCGATGTTGCAGCGCGCACCCAGCTGCCGCAGGCCGGCCTGGTGCATGTCGAGGGGTCGGGATCCGATGGCGTCTCCGCCCGGCAGCGCCACCTTCGCCTTCTTGCACCGGCCCACCAGCGGGCCCAGCACACACACCGATGCCCTGAACTGCCGTACCGCGGCGAAGTCGGCGTCGTACTTCGGTTCGTCCGGCGACGTGATCCGCACCACATCGCCGTCGAGTTCGACGGTGGCCCCCAGGCCGCGCAGCACTTCGGCCATCAACGGCACGTCCAAGATGTCGGGACAATTGGTGATGGTGCTCGTGCCCTCCGCGAGCAGTGCCGCTGCCATCAACTTCAGGACGCTGTTCTTGGCGCCCCCGACGGCAACTTCGCCTGATAACCGGCCACCACCGGTCACCACGAAACGCTCGCTCACGCCAGTCAGTGTAAACAGCCCGCACGGCCCCGACGGACTACCGAGCCGTGGGGGTTGGACACATCCCGGTACCGTTTCGGGCATGGCAGTGCACCTGACGCGGATATACACGCGGACCGGCGACGATGGCACCACCGGACTCAGCGATTTCAGCCGGGTTTCGAAGAACGACGCACGGTTGGCGGCCTACGCCGACTGTGATGAAGCCAACGCCGCTATCGGCGTCGCGGTGGCATTAGGCAGCCCCGGCGAGCAAATTCTGCCGGTGCTGCGGCAGATCCAGAACGACCTGTTCGATGCGGGGGCCGACCTGTCCACACCGGTCGTGGAGAACCCGGAGTATCCCCCGCTCCGAATCGGACAGAGCTACATCGACAGGCTGGAGAAGTGGTGCGATGAGTTCAACGAACCGCTGCCGGCACTGAATTCGTTCATTCTGCCCGGCGGCACCCCGCTGTCGGCTCTGTTACATGTCGCCCGCACCGTGACGCGACGGGCTGAGCGCTCGGCGTGGCACGCCGTGGAAGCGCACGGCGACTCCGTCAGCATGCTCCCCGCCAGGTATCTCAATAGGCTTTCCGACCTGCTGTTCATTCTGTCGCGGGTGGCCAACCCGGACGGCGACGTGCTCTGGAAACCTGGCGCGCAGGGTCAGTAGCTGCCCGAGACCGGAGGGCTCAGTAGCAACCCGAGTCAGGACGACTCAGTAGGACCTCCGCCGCGCCCGTGGAGACGGCCGCGATTCCAGCCATGACGTGAACGCTGTCAAGGCGCCACGATCCAGTGCGATCTCATATCCGCGGCCCCGTTCCGGACCGGTGTCCCGCAGCTCCAGCACGACGATCTCGTCGGTCATGATGTCGAATTCGTCGCCGCGTGGCGCACGCCGCGAGACCACTTCCAGGCCGCGGCGAGTCAAGGTCCGGTCCGGCCACCACCGCAGGCTGGACAGCCGATAGAAGCCGGCTTCACCACCGCGGTACCGCATCACCCCGTGCCGCCAACCGTGGCCGGCGACAGCAGGAACGTCACGCAGAATCGCTGCCGTGCCGCCGACCTGCCTGAGCTTCCACAACCGATAACTCAGGGCGACGACAACGAGGAGGAGCACACCGACGAGCGCGACCATGAACAGCATGGGCGCGCTCATCGGCGGTCAGTCCAGTTGGCCCAGGGCGCGCAGCCGCGCGCGACCCCATGCCGCGGTCCGCTCGTCGTCGGACTCGGAATCCTGCTTGGCCGCATCGGCGTCGATCTCCGACTCCAGCTCCGCGTTCTCGACCAGGATGCGGACGGCCTCTTCGGTCACGGACAGGAAACCGCCGTCCACCGCGATCCGTAGGTCGTCCTCACCCTCGCGCTCGACGCGCACCATCGCATCGTCGACCAGCTGCGCCACCAGCGGGATGTGCCGCGGCAGGATGCCGATCTCCCCGGCGGTGGTACGGGTGAACACGAACGTCGCATCACCCGACCACAGCTCGCGCTCCACGGCGACGATCTCGACGTGCAGTTCAGCCACGGCGCACCACCTTTCGCGTCAAGGAACGGGGCTCAGCCAATCCATTCTTCGCGCATGCGCTCATCGGTGCTCGATGGTTCTTCGCGCAAGCGCTCATCGGTGCTCGATGGTTCTTCGCGCAAGCGCTCATCGGTGCTCGATGGTTCTTCGCGCAAGCGCTCATCACAGCTTGGCGCCGAGGCTCTCGGCCTTCTTCGCCAGGTCGTCGAGACCGCCGATGAGGAAGAACGCCTGCTCCGGCAGGTGATCGAAATCGCCCTTGGTCAGCTTGTCGAAGGCCTCGATGGTCTCCTTCAGCGGCACGGTGGACCCCGGCTGGCCGGTGAACTGCTCGGCCGCCATCATGTTCTGGCTCAGGAATCGCTCGATGCGGCGGGCGCGCTGCACCAGCTGCTTGTCCTCTTCCGCGAGCTCATCGATGCCAAGGATCGCGATGATGTCCTGAAGGTCCTTGTAGCGCTGCAGGATTCGGATGACTTCCTGGGCGACGCGGTAGTGCTCGTCACCCACCACGGCGGGGTCGAGGATCGTCGACGACGATGCCAGCGGATCCACCGCAGGGAAGATGCCCTTCGAGAACACCGCACGAGAAAGCTCGGTGGTGGCATCGAGGTGCGCGAACGTGGTGGCCGGGGCCGGGTCGGTGTAGTCGTCGGCGGGCACGTAAACGGCCTGCATCGAGGTGATCGACTTACCGCGCGTCGAGGTGATGCGCTCCTGCAGCTCACCCATCTCGTCGGCCAGCGTGGGCTGGTAACCCACGGCGGACGGCATACGGCCGAGCAGCGTCGACACCTCGGAACCGGCCTGGGTGAACCGGAAGATGTTGTCGATGAACAGCAGCACGTCCTGGCCCTGCTCGTCACGGAAGAACTCCGCCATCGTCAGCGCCGACAGCGCGACGCGCATACGCGTGCCCGGCGGCTCGTCCATCTGACCGAACACCAAAGCGGTGTCCTTGAGCACGTTCGCGTCCGCGAGCTCGACCCACAGGTCGTTGCCCTCGCGGGTGCGCTCACCGACGCCGGCGAACACAGAGGTACCACCGAAGTTACGGGCGATACGGTTGATCATCTCCTGGATGAGCACCGTCTTGCCCACGCCGGCACCACCGAACAGGGCGATCTTGCCGCCGCGGACGTACGGGGTGAGCAGGTCGACGACCTTCAGACCGGTCTCCAGCATCTCGGTACGCGGCTCGAGGTCGGCGAAGGCCGGTGGCTTGCGGTGGATGGACCAGTGCTCGAAGTCCTTGCCGTAGCCCGGCTCGTCGAGGCAGTCGCCGAGGGCGTTGAAGACGTGGCCCTTGACGCCGTCACCGACGGGCACCGAGATCGAGGTGCCGGTGTCGGTCACCTCGACGCCGCGGACCAGGCCGTCGGTCGGCTGCATCGAGATGGTGCGCACCAGGTTGTCCCCGAGGTGCTGCGCCACCTCCAGCGTCAGGGTCTTCGACAGATCCTTGTAGGAGATCTCGGCGTGCAGCGCGTTGAACAGTTCGGGTACGGAGCCACGCGGGAACTCCACGTCGACCACGGGGCCGGTGATCCGAACGACGCGGCCGGCAGTCTTTTCGGCGGTAGCTGTCATTTCCTCTTCGCTTCCTACGGGGCTCTTACTTGGCGTCGGCCAGCGCGTTGGCGCCGCCGACGATCTCGCTGATTTCCTGGGTGATCTGCGCCTGGCGCTCGCGGTTGGCCGCCAGGGTCAGCGCCTTGATCAGATCGTCTGCGTTGTCGGTCGCCGACTTCATGGCGCGCCGGCGAGACGCCGACTCCGAAGCCGCAGCCTCCAGCAGCGCGGCGTACACGCGGGTGGCGACGTAGCGCGGCAACAGTGCGTCGAACAGCGTCTCGGGGTCCGGCTCGAACGAGAACAGCGTCTGCGGCCCCTCCTCGGGCTGCTCGTCGCCGACATACTCGACGACCATCGGGGCGATACGACGCGCGGCTGCCGACTGCGACAGCATCGACTTGAACTCGGTGAAGACGATGTGCAGTTCGTCCACACCCAGAATTCCGTCGGCGCCCGCGTCGTCACCCTCGTCGTCAGCACCGGACATGAACGCCGTCACCAGGGTGTCGGCGATCTCGCGGGCGTTCTCGTAGGTCGGCCGCTCCGAGAAGCCGGCCCAGGACTCGACCACTTCACGCTGACGGAAGCTGAAGTAGCCCAACGCCTTTCGGCCGACCGTGTAGAGAACCGGTTCCTTGCCCTCTTCGCGGAGCAGCGAGAACAGCTCCTCGGCCTGCCGGAGCACGTTCGCGTTGTACGCGCCGCACAGCCCGCGGTCCGAGGACACCACCAGCACCGCGGCCCGCCGCGGGTTCTCCCGGGCGACGAGCAGCGGATGATCCAGCGCACTCGCACTCGCGAGCTCAGTGAGCATGCTGGTGATCTCGGCGCTGTAGGGCCGAGCCGCCTCGACTCGGGCCTGCGCCTTGGCGATTCGCGACGTGGCGATCAGTTCCTGGGCCTTGGTGATCTTTTTGATCGACCCGGCGGAACGGATGCGCCCACGTAGCTCGCGCAGTGTTGCAGCCATCTAGCTCTCCAGACCTTCCCGGTCCTACTTCTTGGGGGCCGGCTTGCGGACCTTGACGGATTCCTTCTCGACGTCTGCCTCGTCCATCGCCTCGGCTTCGGCCTCGTTGACCACGACCGAGCTGCCGTCGGAAGCCGAGAAGCCCTTCTTGAACTCGTTGATGACGTTGGCCAGCTTCTCCTCGGCCTCCTCCGAGAGCTTCTTGCTCTCGCGGATGCCGGCCAGGATGTCGCCGTGCGAGGCCTTCACGTGCTCGAGCAGCTCCGACTCGAAACGCGCCACGTCTTCGACGGGAACCGAATCCAGGTGACCGCCGGTGCCGAGGTAGATCGCGACGACCTGGTCCTCAACCGGGTACGGGGTGTACTGCGGCTGCTTGAGCAGCTCGACCAGGCGGGCACCGCGGTCCAGCTGTGCCTTGGAGGCGGCATCCAGATCGGAGGCGAACGCGGCGAACGCTTCCAGCTCGCGGTACTGCGACAGCTCCAGTCGCAGCGAGCCCGCAACCTCCTTCATGGCCTTGATCTGCGCGGCGCCACCGACACGGGACACCGACACACCGACGTTGATGGCCGGCCGCACGCCCTGGTTGAACAGGTCGGACTCCAGGAAGCACTGGCCGTCGGTGATCGAGATGACGTTGGTCGGGATGAACGCCGAGATGTCGTTGGCCTTGGTCTCGATGATCGGCAGACCCGTCATCGATCCGCCGCCGAGCTCGTCGGACAGCTTCGCGCAACGCTCCAGCAGCCGGGAGTGCAGGTAGAACACGTCGCCGGGGAATGCCTCGCGGCCCGGCGGGCGACGCAGCAGCAGCGAGATCGCGCGGTAGGCGTCGGCCTGCTTGGACAGGTCGTCGAAGACGATGAGGACGTGCTTGCCGTCATACATCCAGTGCTGGCCGATGGCCGAACCGGTGTAGGGCGCCAGCCACTTGAAGCCGGCGGCGTCGGAGGCGGGGGCCGCGACGATGGTGGTGTACTCCATCGCGCCGCCCTCTTCGAGGGCCCGCTTGACCGAAGCGATCGTGGTGCCCTTCTGCCCGATGGCGACGTAGACGCAGCGCACCTGCTGCTTGGGATCACCGGTCGCCCAGGCCTCGCGCTGGTTGAGGATGGTGTCGACGCAGACCGCGGTCTTGCCGGTCTTGCGGTCGCCGATGATCAGCTGGCGCTGGCCGCGCCCGATCGGGGTCATCGAGTCGATGGCCTTGATGCCGGTCTGGAGCGGCTCGGACACTCCCTGCCGCTGAACCACCGACGGCGCCTGCAGCTCAAGTGCACGACGGCCCTCGGCCTCGATGTCACCCTGACCGTCGATCGGCTGGCCGAGCGGGTTGATGACGCGACCGAGGAACGCGTCACCGACCGGCACCGACAGCACCTCGCCGGTGCGCTTGACCTGCTGGCCCTGCTCGATCTTCTCGAACTCGCCGAGGATCACGGCGCCCACGCTGTGTTCGTCGAGGTTGAGCGCGACACCGAGGACACCGCCGGGGAACTCCAGCAGCTCCTGGGTCATCACCGAGGGCAACCCCTCGACGTGGGCGATGCCGTCACCGGCGTCGATCACGACGCCGATCTCTTCCCGTCCGGAGTCGGCGGTGAAGGAGGAGACGTAGTCCTCGATCGCACCTTCGATGTCAGAAGCCGAGATTGTCAACTCTGCCATGGCTTTTCGTCTTCCTGCCTTTGTGTTTGTTACTGCTCGAGTTCTGGGTGGTCAGTCCGGCAGCCCGGTGCGGGCCGCGGCCAACCGCGATGAGATGGAGCCGTCGATGACCTCGTCACCGACCGTGATCAGGAGTCCACCGAGGACCTCGGGGTCGACCTCGAGCTGGATCGACACCGGGGTGCCGTAGATCCGGCTGAGCACCTCGGTCAGGCGGGTGCGCTGCGCGTCGGAGAGGTCGGCGGCGGCGGTGACCTGGGCGACGGCCTCGCCGCGTCGGGCGACCGCCAACTCGGCGAGGTCGTTGACCGCGTCGTCGGCGGATGCCCCGCGAATCAGCTCGACCGTCTGGGTCAGCAGCGCCTCCGCGATCGGGTTCACTCCCCCACCGCTGTCGAGCACCTTCTTCAGAAGCGCGACGCGCTTGTCGGCGGGGATCACCGGGTCGGCGAGCAGCCGGCTCAGCTGCGACTGCGCGTCGAGCACACGGCCGAACCGGAACAGCTGATCTTCGACCTCTTCGCTCTGCCCTTCACGTTCCGCGCGGACCAGCAACGCCAGCCGTGCGACGTGCTCGACGGCGTCGATGAGGTTGCCCTCGGTCGACCACCGCTGCGCCACAGCCGTCTTCAGCAGATCCATCGTGTTGTCGTCGACCTTGCCGCCGAACAGCCGCTCGAGAAGGCGGACCTTCGCGGCGGCGTCGCCGGTCGGCTCGGCGAGATGCTTGTCGAGCGTGGCCGAGGTGAGGAGCAGTCGGGCCACCGCCGAGAGGTTGTCGGCGAGCGTGGCCAGCGCCGCGGTGTCGGCGCTCTCGGCGACCGACTCGAATTTCTTCACCAGTTCGGCCAGCGCCTCACGGCTCGCGGCGCGCAGGTTGAGCGACGCGCCTGCTTCCAGCACCGCCGAAGACGGCGCCATCGCGTCGAGTTCGTCGAGGAAGCGATCGACGGTCGAGGACTGCGCGGCCGGATCGGACACGTAGTTGCGGACGATCTCCTCGGCCTTCTGCACGGACTCGGAGCCCAGGCCCGAACGCAGCTGCCGGATGAGCTGTTGCCGCATCAGCTGAACCTGTTGAGCACCTTGCGCCTTGATGCGTTCCGCTTCGGCGTCGGCCTGCTCGGCCAGCTGTGCGGTGATCCGCTGCGAATCCTGCTGCGCTTCCTCGGTGACCTTGGCACCCGCCGCCTTGGCGTCCTCGACGGCCTTCGCGTGCATCGCGTCGGCGTCGGCCAGTTTCTTGCCGGCCTCCGCGCTCTCGGCGAGGGCCACCCGAACGGCCTCCTGCTGCTTCTGCATCAGGCCCTTGATGGGCGGCACCACCCACTTGACGAGGATGAACACGATGACGGCGAAGCCGATCAGCTGGCCGATGAAGATCGACATCTAGCGACTCCCACCTGAATTCACGTCGACGCCCAGGATCCGGCTGGCCAACGTGGCGGACAAGCCGTCAACAGAGGACTGCAGCTCCGACTGGGCGGCCGAACCCTGTTGCGACAACTGTTGATCTGCGCTCTTCACGGTCTCGGCGACCTCTCCACTGGCCACCGCCCGCTTCTCATCGACGACCTGTCGTCCCGCAACGCGGGCCTCGTCACGGATCGAGGAGGCCTCGCCGCGGGCATCGGCCATCGTCTTGTCGTAGTCCGCCTGCGCCGCCGCGACCTGCTCGGCCGACTTGCGGTTGTCCGCCGCGGTCTTGGCCAGCATCGCCTCACGCTCTGCCAGTACCTTGCTGACCGGTGGCACAACCCATTTCGCGATCACGCCGAGCACGATCAGGAAGATGAGCAGCACGACGAAGAAGGTGCCGTTGGGGATCAGGAAGTTGCTGGTCCCTCCGCCTTCTTCGGCGGCGACGATCGATGTGGTGAGTTCACCCATGCCGGTGGATTACTGCAGGCCCGGAGTGGCGAAGACGAACAGCGCCATGAAGGCCAGGTTGATGAAGTAGGCCGCCTCGACCAGACCAACCGTGATGAAGAACGGTGTGAAAAGCCGGCCCTGGGCCTCGGGCTGCCGAGCGATGCCCGCGATCAGGGCATTACCGGCGATACCGTCACCGATACCGGCACCGATCGCGCCGCCGCCCATGATCAGACCGCCGCCGATCAGCGCACCGGCCGTGATGATGGCGTTGGGGTCGATTTCCATTCCTTTATCCTCCTTGATAACTGGTGGCAGTGCCGCCAGAGTTCGTGGTCGTTGCTCGTAGGGACTTGACGGTCAGTGAGTCAGTGGTCTTCGTGGTCCAGCTCCATCGACTGGCTGAAGTACAGGATCGTCAGCAGCGAGAAGATGAACGCCTGGATGAGGCCCACGAAAAGGTCGAAGGTCTTCCAGATCGCGTTGGGCAGCCATTGGACGTACCAGGGGAACATCGCAATGAGCGCCACCAGGATGCCGCCCGCGAAGATGTTGCCGAAAAGTCGGAGGGCCAACGAGATCGGCTTGGCGAGCTCCTCGACGATGTTGATCGGCGCGAGGAACGCGACGTGGCCCTTCACGACCTTGATCGGGTGTCCGACGATGCCCCGGCGCCAGATGCCTGCGGCGTGGTAGCAGATGAACACGAACAGCGCGAGCGCGAGCACGAAGTTGATGTCGGAAGCCGGCGGCTTGTAAAGCTCACCCGCCGCCCCGTCGGAACCCCCGTACTGCAGCGGCAGCACCGCCAGCCAGTTGGAGATCAGGATGAAGACGAAGATCGCGACGGCCAGCGGCAGCACGAACGGCGCCACCTTCATGCCGATCGCCTGCTCGATCTGACCACGCATCTGGATGGTGAGGGCTTCCCAGAACAGCTGCACACCGCCGGGCACACCCGTCGAGGTGACCTTGGACTTCAAGTAGAACGCGAGCCCGATCACGATGACCGCGGTGATGGCGGTGGCGAGGATGGTGTCGCCGTTGAACGTCATGCCGAACATCTCGAACACCAGCGTGTGATGCCCGACGTGGATGGCGGGGCCACCTTCCTCTGCGGCGAGGATGGATTCGGTCATCGTCCCTGTCTTCTCTCCATTGAGTCCAGCCGGTACATGTAGGTCAGATCAATCCTTCGAATCCGTGTCGAGCACGTTGAGTCCGTCGCTGCGGATCTTCCTCAGCACCGGGATGCTGGTACTCATCACGAGCAACGCCTGGAAGATCGCCAGCCCGAAGAGCACTGCGATGCCGCCGTGTTCCCTGAAGACGAACGCGACGGTGAGCGCGACGGCGGTGATGACCAGCAGTCGCGTCGCCGAGTTCACGGCCATCTTCTTCTTCAGCGGGTGATCTTCGGCGGTGATGGCCTCGACCGCCCGTCGCACCAGCAGAGCGTTCACCAGTCCCAGACCGAGGCCGAGACCGAAGAAGGCTCCGAAGAAGATGTTGCCGGTGAGGCCGGACGCCAGAAGCGCGAGAGCGGTCAGAGCAACGCACACGATCAGCAGGCGTACGGGCCTGAAAGCGACGGACGGAAACACCAACGGCGCGTCTTGCGCTGGCGTCGTCACTGCTTCACCTCAATCCCGCGGTCGTCAGAAAGTTGTGGGCCATCGAAGGAGCCGTTCCCGATGATTCTGTGCGTGGCGCCCGTAGCGTATCGGAGGGCGTTGGGCACGCTGGAATCACCCAAGGGGTAGCTCCCTGTTTCGGTCAAAAGGTCGGTCGTTTTTCCGTTCCGGTCGATGCTTGAGCGGTCGCACCGAACGACCCGGAGGCCGGCAACCCGCGAGGTCTTTTCGGGTTCTCACCGAACCCTAACACATGGTGAGGGCCACAAAAGAGGGCCTACTACTTTTCGTCGTACACCTCTGCGGCCGCGCTGTTTCCCCGTCTGAGCAACGGAATCAGAGTGACGACGATCGCGATCAGGATCGCGCCGCCCATGACCGCCGCGGTGCGGCGCGGGTCGAAGAAGATCGAGCTGGCGGCGCCGAGCGCGGCGATGCCGACCCACAGGTAGATGAGAAGCACCACCCGCCGGTGCGAATGACCGATCTCCAGCAGCCGGTGATGCAGGTGCATCTTGTCCGGACTGAACGGGCTCAACCCCTTGCGGGTGCGCCGGATGATGGCGAGCAGCATGTCCAGGGCAGGCACGAACATCACCGCCACCACCAGCAAGAACGGCGACAGCAGGGCGAACACGTCGCGGGCGCCGTATGCGGTCTGCGAGATCGGGCCTGCGGCCGTGGTCGATGCGGCGGCCAACATCAGGCCGATGAGCATCGATCCGGAGTCACCCATGAAGATGCGGGCCTTGTGGAAGTTGTGTGGCAGAAATCCGAGGCAGACGCCTGCGAGCACCACCGAGATGACGGCCGGCGGGTAGAACAGCACGTCGCCGCCGTGGTCACGCAACAGCCCGACAGAGAAGATGCAGATCGCCGATGCGGTGATGAGCCCGAGTCCGGCGGCCAGCCCGTCGAGGCCGTCGACGAAGTTCATCGCGTTGACGATGGCCACCGTGAGCGCCAGCGTCAGCAGGATGGAAGCCACCTGGTCGAGCACGATCGTGCCGACGCCGCCGATCGGGATGTAGAGAACGCTCCACGCCACCCCCATCGTCACGAGCACGCTCGCGGCGGTGATCTGGCCCGCGAACTTGGTCAGCGCGTCAAGACCCCAGCGGTCGTCGATGAGCCCGACGACCATGATCAGTCCGCCCGCGACGACCACCGCAGGCATTCCCGACGAATAGACGAAACCCCTTGTCAACGCGGGCAACTGCGAGGCCAGCAGGACTGCGGCCACCACCCCGAGGTACATCGCGAGGCCGCCCATCCTGGGTGTCGGCGCCACGTGCACGTCCCGTTCGCGCGGGTAGGCCACCGCACCCCAGCGTGTCGCCAGGACACGCACCCAGCCAGTGGCCAGGTAGGTGATGATGGCCGCGGTCAGGCCGACCAGTGCAAGCTCGCGCAGCGGAACACCAGCGCCGCGGTCGGAGAGCGCCATCACGCTCTCCCCCGCCTGCGCAATCGTCATCGTCGCTGAAGCCAGGTGCACGAAACTCCAGATCAGTCCGGCTGTGCGGTCAGGGTCGCCGCGTCGACGCCGAGAACGTCGGCGATCGCATCGAGTGTCACCGGCCCTTCCCGCAACACCCGCGGGTGGGCGCCGGTGAGGTCGACGATCGTCGACGCGGCCTGCTGTTCGGCGGGGCCGCCGTCGAGGTAGACCTCGACGAGATCGCCGAGTTGCTCGCGCGCCTGGGCCGCGGTGACGGCAGGGGGCCTGCCCGAGATGTTGGCGCTGGAGACGGCCATCGGCCCCACCTCGCGCAGCAGCTCGATCGCCACCGGATGCAGGGGCATCCGAAGCATCACGGTGCCGTTCGCGTCACCGAGGTCCCACTGCAGCGACGGCGCCTGCCGGACCACCAGGCTCAGCGCGCCCGGCCAGAACGCGCGGATCAGTTCCTTGGCGCTGTTGGGCACCGAGTACACCAAACCCTGGATCGTGTGCCACGACCCGACCAGCACCGGCACCGGCATGTTGCGTCCGCGTCCCTTGGCCGCCAGCAGCGCCGCCACCGCCTCGCCGTCGAAGGCGTCGGCGCCGATGCCGTACACGGTGTCGGTCGGCATCACCACCAGGCGACCGCCCTTGAGCGCGCTGATCGCCGACGCGATTCCCGTATCCCGCTGCTCCGGGTCGGTGCAGTCGAACGTCTCGGTCACACTGGCCAGCCTCTCACCCGGCGCGTACCGCGGTCACGAATCGGGGCCGGCCGGCGAGGTCGTGTCGCGCCGTCACGTCCACGAACCCGCCGTCGCGGGTGAATGCGGCCACGGTCTGCTCCGATGTGGTGTCGTCGTGCTCCACCGCGCACCGTCCGCCGGGGCGCAACAAGCGTGCGGCAGCGTCGACGATGGGCCCGATCACCGACATCCCGTCCGCGCCCCCGAACAGGGCGTGCGCCGGATCATACTGCGCCACTTCAGGTTCCAGCAGCGCCCCGGCGGGAATGTAGGGCGGGTTGGCGACCAGTAGATCCACCGAACCGTCGAGGTCTGCGAGCAGGCCGGGGGCGGTCACGTCGGCGCGCACCAACTGCACCGACGAGTCGGCAACGTTGCCGCGCGCGTAATCCAGTGCCGCCTCGGAGTCGTCGACTGCGGTCACCTGCGCCGCCGGGAATGCCACGGCCAGCGCCAGCGCCAGCGCGCCGGATCCGGTGCACAGGTCGACGATCCGCGGCCGAGCCGGAAGTGGTTGAGCCACAGCCCATTCCAGCACAGACTCGGTCTCGGGACGGGGCACGAACACCCCTGGTCCGACCTGCACGGTGACCGGCCCGAACGCCGCAGTACCGGTCAGATGCTGCAGCGGGACACGTTCGGCGCGGGCGGTGACCAGCTCGCGGTAGCGCGCGGCGAAGGCGTCGTCGGGCTGCACGAAGGCCACCCGGCCGCGTTCGGTCCCGGTCACATGGGCCGCCAACAATTCGGCGTCGACCCGCGGGGACCCGACTCCGGCCGCGGCCAGCACGGCCGCGGCGTCGTCGATCATCTGACGCATGGTCACCGGCCGGTCGGCTACGTTCACGTGTTCTGCAGCCGGGCTTGCTTGTCGGCTGCGGCCAGCGCGTCGAACAGCGGATCGAGGTCGCCGTCGAGCACCTGGTCGAGGTTGTGCGACTTGTAGTTGATCCGGTGGTCGGCGATCCGGTTCTCGGGGTAGTTGTAGGTACGGATCCGTTCGCTGCGGTCCACGGTCCGGATCTGGCTGGCGCGGTCGGCCGAGGCGTCGGCCGACGCCTGCTCCTCGGCCAGGGCCTGCAGCCGCGCCGCCAGCACCTGCATGGCGCGCGCCTTGTTCTGCAGCTGTGAGCGCTCGTTCTGGCAGGTCACGACGATGCCGGTGGGTAGGTGCGTGATGCGGACCGCGGAGTCGGTGGTGTTGACGCCCTGGCCGCCCTTGCCCGAGGACCGGTAGACGTCGATGCGCAGGTCGGACTCGTCGATCTGGACCTGCTCGACCTCGTCGGGCTCGGGGTAGACCAGCACCCCGGCCGCCGAGGTGTGCACCCGACCCTGGGATTCGGTGACCGGCACCCGCTGCACCCGGTGCACGCCGCCTTCGAACTTCAGCCGCGACCACACCCCGTCGGCGGAGTCACCCTTGCCGGCGATCGACAGCGTCGCGTCCTTGTAGCCGCCGAGATCGGAGGTCGTCTCCCCCAGCATCGTGACCGTCCAGCCGTGTCGCTCGGCGTACCTGATGTACATCCGGGCCAGATCCGCGGCGAACAGCGCGGACTCCTCGCCGCCCTCCCCGGATTTGACCTCGAGCACGATGTCGTCGGCGTCGTGCGGATCGCGCGGCGCCAGCAGGTCGGTCAGGCGGTCGTCGAGGTCGGCGACCTTGGTCGTGAGCTCGTCGACCTCGGCGGCGAACGACGCGTCGTCGGCGGCCAGTTCCCGTGCCGCTTCTAGGTCGCCACGGGCGGCCTCGAGCTTGTGGTACGTCGACACGATCGGCGAGATCTGCGCGAAACGGCGGCCGACCTTCTTGGCGGCGGCCGGGTCGGCGTGCAGTTCGGGATCGGCGAGGCGCTGCTCCAGCTCACCGTATTCAGCAAGAATCGCCTCGATCGCCGGTGCGGTCTCGGTCATCTCGCCTCCTCAGCGGTTGGTCTGGTCTTGCCCCGATGCGCGAAACGGCGCCCGGCCTGCGCGTACAGCAGCAGAGCGGGCGCCGTTCGGACGGCTACTTGTCGGCAGCCGTCTTGCGCTTGCCGTAGCGCTTCTCGAAGCGGGCGACGCGGCCGCCGCTGTCGAGGATCTTCTGCTTGCCGGTGTAGAACGGGTGGCACTGCGAGCAGACCTCGACAGTGATCTGGCCGCTCTGCTTGGTGCTGCGGGTGGTGAAGCTGGCACCACAGCCACACAGCACGGTGGTCTCGACGTAGTCAGGATGAATGCCTGATTTCATGGTTTCCTCTTCGATCGTGGGGTCCCGGGTCGCCCTTCCCGCGATGGGAGGCTGCGGCGTGAACCGGAACCGAGGTGACGGCGGTCAATTATGCCAGGTCAACCGCCAGCAGCCTAAACGCGCATTCGGCACGCACTATTCCTGCGCGGAGACCGTGCGGTAGGTCCCCCCGTCGCGCCTCCACAGGGTGCGACCCGCCGGTTCGACACCCATTGCGACCAGTTCGCGCTTGAGGACCTTGTTGGTGGCGGTGCTGGGCAGCGCGTCGGCGATCCAGACATGGCGCGGCCAGGCCTTCGGCGACAGATCGGGCTGCGCCGCCAGGAACCGGGCGAACTCGTCGGGGGTCAACGTCGCCTCGTCCTGCAGCACGAGTGCGGCCATCACCTGGTCCCCGACGAACTCGTCGGGCACCGGGTACACCGCCGCCATGCTGATCGCGGGCAGCCGGATCAGGATGCGTTCGATCGGTGCCGAGGTCATGTTCTCGCCGTCGACCCGCATCCAGTCCGCGGTGCGGCCGGCGAGGTAGATCCAGCCGTCGGCGTCCCGGTAGGCCAGGTCGCCGGACCAGAACATGCCGTGCCGCATCCGCTCGTCGGTCGCGCCCTGGTCGTTGTAGTAGCCGGCGAACATGCCGGCGCCCTGGGTGTTGACCAGCTCCCCGATCGCGTCGTCGGCGTTGGCCAGGGCGCCGTGCTCGTCGAACTCGGCGACCGCACACTCGGTCAGCGTCTCGGCGTCGTAGATCGCGACTCCGGGAAAGCCCTTGCCGATCGACCCCGGCGGGCAGCCGTCCTCCCGCGTCACCGTCACGGCGTTCTCGGTGGACCCGAACCCGTCCCACACCTGGCACCCGAACCGGCGGGCGAACTCGGCGATGTCCCGATCGCTGGCCT
Organism: Mycolicibacterium austroafricanum; assembly: GCF_000612725.1. GTDB lineage: Bacteria > Actinomycetota > Actinomycetes > Mycobacteriales > Mycobacteriaceae > Mycobacterium > Mycobacterium austroafricanum. The sequence continues at coordinate 57,107 of NZ_HG964453.1, read as the reverse complement.
CGTTGCCGAACGCCACCCGCAGCGGGTTGTCGGCGTCGTCGGGGCGTTCGGGGCCGGCCAGGATGTACGCCAGCGGCTTACCCACGTAGTTCATGTAGGTGGCGCCGTAACGGCGGATGTCGTCGACGAAGCGCGACGCGCTGAACTGCGCCGGGGCCATCGCCGCGCCCGAATTGACCGCCACCGACCATCCGGCGAGCACGGCGTTGCTGTGGAACAGCGGCATCGACAGGTAGCAGACATCGTCGGAGGTCAGCTCGTAGCGGCCCATCAGCGCCGCGCCGGCCAGCAACACCATCGCGTGCATCATCTTGACGGCCTTCGGGTCGCCGCTGGTGCCCGAGGTGAAGATCAGCATGTAGGTGTCGGTGGCGGTGACCTCGCGGTGCGGCGTCAGGGTGCCAGCCCGCCCCGTCAGCTCCATCCATTCCGGTGTGCCGACCACCAGCACCCGCACACCGGACAGGTCGAGGCCGTCGAGCAGATGGCGGTGGGCGTCGTCGGTGATCAGGAACTGGCAGTCGGCCCGGCGGATGTCCCGGGCCAGCGCGTCGCCGCGCCGGGTGTTGTTGATGCCGCACAGCACATAACCCCCGAGCCCGGCGGCGGCCATCGCGGTCAGCATGTCCGGTGTGTTGCCGAGCAGCACCCCCACGTGGAGCGGCCGTTCGGGATCCGCGGCGCCGATCAACGCCGCCGCCTGCATCGCGGCCTCGCCGAGATGCTCCCGCCAGGTCCAGGTACTGCCCTCGTATTTCAGCGCGATGCCGTCGCTGTCCAGGCGTTCCCGCAGCAGTTGCTGAACTGTCTCGGCCAAACCCTCGCCCTCCGACGCTGGTGAACAGATCTTGATACTTGTCTACTGGATCAACCGCGCGCAGCGTACCGCAGCCACGGCAGCCCCTTCATTTGCGAAGATATGTCGATGAGCGTGGGTACTGTGCCGAATTCCGCGGGGTCGAACTCCGCGGCCTCCGCCAGAGCCGAGCCCGGATCCGTCCGGGATCGACTGATCGACGCGGCCGAACAGTGCCTGACCGCCAAGGGGATTCGCGCCACCACCGTGTCCGAGGTCGCCGAGGTGGCCGGAGTGAGCCGCGGCTGGCTCTACCGCCATTTCCCCGACAAGGCAGAACTCCTCGGGGCCGCGATCGTGCGGCTCAACGACGCGTTCTGGTCCGAATCGCGGACCCGCCTCGACGCGGTGGCCGGGCTCGACCAGCAGATCGCCGTGGGTGTCGAGCTGGCGCGGAAAGAGTCCGAGACGCCCGGCGCGCTCGTCCTCAAACTCCGTCAGGAGGAACCCGAGGCCTTCACCGCGTGTGTCGGACTCGGTGTTCGCGGGCTCATCCCCGAGATCGCCGCGTTCTGGGTGCCGTACATCCAGGCGGCGGTCGATCGCGGCGAGATCCATCCGGACACAAACTCCGCCGAGGCCGCCGAGTGGATCGCGCGGATCATGATGAGCCTGGCCACCGTCCCCGGCGAGCAGTGCAATGTCGATGACCACGATTCGGTGCTGCGGCACGCCCGTCGGTACATCGTCGCCGCGCTGCGCAGCGATCCGCGCCAGTGATTTCGGCGTGGTCGGTCGCGGTGAGCGCGACCGACCACGCCGAAATCACTTTCGACCGGTCAGCAGCATCAGCAGCGCACTGATCGGCGCGGCCACCTCCCGACCCTCACCGACGGTGAAATCCGCGTCGGTGGCAACCAGCCGGGTGCCGGCCAGGCGCTTGCGGGCATGGAACGGAAAGTCGGCGTTCCAGATGCGTTCGGCAGCTGCGACCGCGGCGTCGACGGGCATCGGCCGGTCGATACCGAGCGGGACGCAGATGTCCTGGGTGTGCACCAGCACGTCGGTCAACGGGTCGCGCTCGGTGGTTCCGGGTGGATGCCTCCGACAACCGACGACGGCGCGCAGGTTCGCCGCGATCTGCGCGGGCGACCTGTCGTCGCTGACGGCCATCCGGTTCACGACGGCGTTGAAGCGGAAGCCGCTTCGGGCCGCCTCGAAGAACATGCGGGGCATCCCGATCGTCGAATGCGTGAGGTGGGCAGCGACATTGCGGACGGTCCACCCGGCACACAGCGACGGCGTGTCCCACAGCGCCTGGTCGCGGGCGTCGATCGCGTCGATGAGGTCGGCGAGTTCGAGACGCTGGTTGTCGATGTGACGCCACACGGTGTCGCGGTCCACGGGTCGCTCCAGCCTGTCGATTAGTCAGGATCACTGACGAATATAGTCAGGAGTTCGTACTAAAGTCAACGCATGGACGCGCAACCGGGCACCGCGGTACTGATGTACATCGCGCACCGCGAGGTCGAGAGTCGTGTGATGGCCGCGTTGGCCCGCTCCGGTGTCGGCGACGTGACCGTCGCGCAGTCGCGGCTGCTGCAGCGGCTCGATCCGGGGGGCATGCGGTTGACCGATCTGGCCGAACAGGCGCGCGTGACCAAACAGACCGCAGGTGCGCTGGTCGACCAACTCGAGCGGGCCGGATACGTCACGCGCCTTCCGGATCCCTCCGACGCGAGGGCGCGCCTGGTGACGCTGACCGACAAGGGTGCCGAGATGTGCCGACGGGCGGGCGCCGAGGTGGCTCGTGTCGAGCAGGAATGGCGGCGACATCTCGGCGACGACGCTTACGCCGCGCTGCGGGCGGCACTTCTCTCGCTGCGCGAGATCACCGACCCGTACCGGTGATTTCGGTGTAGTTGGTCAACCTCTGCGAGACCAACTACGCCGAAATCACTCAGTCGTTGTCGACGCCGCCGGGCGTGTTCTTGGAGACCTGAACCAGGAACTCGTAGTTGTTCTTGGTCTTGCGCAGCTGACTCATCAGCAGGTCGATCGCCTGATGCGGGTCGAGGCCGGACAGCACTCGGCGCAGCTTGTGCACGACCGCGAACTCGTCGGGCGAGAGCAGCAGCTCGTCCTTGCGGGTGCCGGACGGATTGACGTCGACCGCCGGGAACACGCGGCGCTCGGCGATCTTGCGGTCGAGTTTGAGCTCGGCGTTGCCGGTGCCCTTGAACTCCTCGAAGATCACCGTGTCACCGGTGGAGCCGGTCTCGACCATGGCCGTGGCGATGATCGTCAGCGAGCCGCCCTCTTCGATGTTGCGTGCCGCGCCGAGGAATCGCTTCGGCGGGTACAGCGCCGTCGAATCCACACCACCGGACAGGATGCGGCCCGACGCCGGCGACGCATTGTTGTACGCACGTCCCAGACGGGTGATCGAGTCGAGCAGCACCACGACGTCCTTGCCCTGCTCGACCAGGCGCTTGGCCCGTTCGATGGCGAGCTCGGCGGCCTGCGTGTGATCTGACGGCGGCCGGTCGAAGGTCGACGCGATGACCTCGCCCTTGACCGAGCGCTGCATGTCGGTGACCTCTTCCGGGCGCTCGTCGACGAGCACGACCATCAGATGGCATTCCGGGTTGTTGCGGGTGATCGCGTTCGCGATGTCCTGCATGATCGTCGTCTTGCCGGCCTTGGGCGGCGACACGATCAGCGCACGCTGCCCCTTGCCGATCGGCATGATCAGATCGATCACGCGGGTGGTGAGCTTGTCCGAACTGGTCTCCAGGCGCAGGCGGGTGTTCGGGTAGAGCGGTGTGAGCTTCTGGAACTCAGGCCGCTTCCTGGCCTCTTCGACAGGCCCGCCGTTGACGGAGTCGAGGCGCACCAGCGGGTTGAACTTCTGCCGCTGATTGGACTGCTCTCCGTCTTTGGGAACGCGGACCGCACCGGTCACCGCGTCGCCGCGACGCAGTCCGTTCTTGCGGACCATGTTCATCGAGACGTAGACGTCGTTCGGCCCGGCGAGATAGCCCGAGGTCCGGACGAACGCATAGTTGTCGAGGACATCGAGGATGCCCGCGACGGGTTGCACGACGTCGTCCTCGCGGAGTTCGGTGTCGCGGTCACCGCCGCCACCACCCTCGCCGCCGCGCTCACGGCGCCTGCGGTCGCGGAATCGCCGACCCCGCCGGCCCTGACGCCCGTCGCCGTCGTCGTCGTTGTCGGCAGCGCGATTGCCGCCACCTTCGCCGCCGCGGCCGCGGTTCTGCCCGCCCTGCTGGTCACCGCCGTCGGAGCGGGTATCCGAGTCGGCCCTGCCCTCGGCCTTGGAGGTCTGGCCGCCCTGGTTGTCTTTGTGCTCGCGGGTCTCGCGGCCGCCGCCCTGCTGCTCCTGCGGGGCGTTCTTGCCGCGCCCTTCGGCCTGACCCGACTCGGGCCGTCCGGCTTCGGTCTTGTCCTGGTCGCCGGCCTGTTCGCCGGCGTTGGGGCCACCCTGCTCACGCGAGGATCCGCGGCGCTCACGACGCCGCTGCTGCGGCTGCGCTTCGGCGGCCTGCTCGGGGGCCGTGCTGTCGGCCGCGGTATCGCCGGCCGGGGCGGCGGCAGGGGCCTCCGCGATGTCGCTCTTGGCCGCGGGCTTGCCGTTGGCTTCGCCGCGACGCTCGCGGATGGCGGCGATCAGCTCGCTCTTGCGCATGCCGGAGGCGCCTTCGACGCCGATCTCTTTGGCCATGGCCCGCAGCTCGGGCAGCACGAGGCTGGTCAGAGCACCACGGCGGGCGCGGGTCGCCGCCGGGGCCTCGTCCGCGGCGGGCGCCGCAGCGGGCGCACCTGCCTGCTCGGATGAGGCGCTGTTTGTTGCAGTCACGGTGTTCGGCAGCTCGCCGCTGTCGGCGCTGCCAGCCGTGAAGAGGTCCGTATCGGTCACGGATTTCCTTTCTTCCCTCGCTGACCGAGTCACGCGGGGGTTAGTACGTTCAGCAGAACCGCTGAACGCCGAGGTCACACCATTGCCATCGCAACGGTGATCGCCGGGTCTCGCCGGGATACGGCGAACCGTCAGTCCACAAGTTTGAACACCTGAAAGAAGAGTCGTCCTAGTGTCGGCGCAGGTGAAGAAGCTGCGATTGCTGGACGTCAGCGAGAATAACCCGCATCCGGGACGGAAGCAAGAAACGCCATGATTCGCATGGTGCGGGTGTTACTCCCGATCACGACGTCGAACTAGGTTCGGACCGCGACGCCGGAGGTCCAGCTCACCCCGTGTCCCACGGACATTCTCTTGACCGCGAACCCGTGATCGGCACCGTATCGGAGGGCCTCGGCGGGCAACTCGGTCTCGGTGCTCAACGCAAGCACTGCAGGTCCGGCACCTGACAACATTGCTGCCACGCCACAACGCCGGAGCATCGCGAGGTATTCCGCAGAGGCAGGCATCGCGGCAGCGCGCTGGGGCTGGTGCAGCACATCCTCGGTCGCCTCCATCAGCAGGTCCGGTCGCTCCGTGAGCGCGACGACGAGAAGCGCGGCGCGGCTCAGGTTGAAGCGGGCATCGGTGTGGCGGACGTGCTCGGGCAGCAACACCCGGGTTTCGGCGGTCGACGAGCGCACCTGCGGGACGGCGGCGAAGATCGCGATGTCGGGGTGTAACCGGATCGGCGCCGCGGCGTATCGGGGATCGCCCGCGCCGGCCGCGGTCCAGGAGACCACCGCACCGCCGAGCACGGCCGCGGCGGCGTTGTCCGGATGCCCTTCGAACTCCGACGAGACCTGAACCAGCCGCTCCGGCGACATGGGTGTCGAATCCGACTGCGCGGCAAGCCCATTGGCAGCGGCAAGGCCACCCACTACGGCGGCCGCGGACGATCCCAGGCCGCGTGAATGCGGAATATCGTTGCGGCAGCGCACAATCAACCCGGGCGCTGATACCCCCGTCTCGCGCAGGCCACGCTCGATCGCCCGCACCACGAGGTGGGAACCGTCGAGCGGAACCTGACCCGAACCCTCGCCCTCCACCTCGACAACGAGGCCGGATTCCGTTGTCTCGACCACAATTTCGTCGTACAGGCCAATCGCCAGGCCCATGCTGTCGAAGCCTGGGCCGAGGTTGGCGCTGGAAGCGGCCACAACGGCGGTGGCCGTCAGACCGGGTGGCAATGTGCGGGTCACGGTGTCCGTTCCTAGACCAGGCCGAGCTTGGCGACGACGGCGACCGGGTCGACGGGAACCGGGATCACCGCGGGCATGCCCTTGAGCGCGGTGTCGGGGTCCTTCAAGCCGTTTCCGGTCACGGTACAGACGACCGTCGATCCCTTGGCGACCCAACCGTCTTCGATGGACTTCAACAGCCCGGCGATACTGGCCGCCGACGCCGGCTCGACGAACACGCCCTCGGCGCGGGCGACGAGGTGGTAGGCGGCCAGGATCTCCTCGTCAGTGGCGGCCACGAAGCGGCCACCCGACTGCTGTTGCGCCTCGACCGCCGAACTCCACGACGCCGGTGAGCCGATGCGGATCGCGGTGGCGATGGTCTCGGGGTCGCTCACCGGCTCGCCGAGCACCAACGGTGCGGCACCGGCGGCCTGCGTGCCGAGCATGCGCGGCAACCGGGCGGCCAGGCCGTCGCGGTGGTACTCCGTGTAACCCTTCCAGTAGGCCGTGATGTTGCCCGCGTTGCCGACCGGAAGCGAGTGCACGTCGGGGGCGTCACCGAGCGCGTCGACGATCTCGAACGCCGCGGTCTTCTGCCCCTCGATACGAAACGGGTTGACCGAGTTGACAAGCGACACCGTCGGGAAGTCGCTCGTCAGCTTGCGGGCGAGCTCGAGGCAGTCGTCGAAGTTGCCGTCGATCTGGATGATCTTCGCACCGTGCATGACGGCCTGCGCCAGCTTGCCCATGGCGATCTTGCCTTGGGGCACCAGCACGGCACAGGTGATCCCGGCCCGCGCCGCATACGCGGCCGCCGAGGCCGAGGTGTTGCCCGTCGAGGCGCACAGCACCGCCTGCTGTCCCCGCGACACCGCCTCGGTGACCGCCATCGTCATACCGCGGTCCTTGAACGAACCGGTCGGGTTGAGCCCCTCCACCTTCAGATGCACTGTGCAGCCGGTGTATTCGGACAACCGGGGCGCCGGGAGCAGCGGGGTGCCGCCCTCACGCAGGGTGATGGTCGTCCAACTGTCCTCGATCGGCAGTCGGTCGCGGTAGGCCTCGATCAGGCCCGGCCAGGGCTGGTGCACGGCACGAGCGGTACTCACTCGGAGGTCCCTTCCATCCGGAGAACGCTGTTGATGCTCTGGACGACGTCGAGATCAGCCAGCGCGGCGACAGTTTCCGACAGTGCGGCGTCCTTGGCCTGGTGGGTGACGACGACGATGCGGGCACCGCAGCGCTGCCCCTCGTCGTCGACCATGCCTTCCTGGCGCACCTCGGCGATGCTGACCTCCCGCTTGCTGAACTCCGCCGACACCGCGGAGAGCACACCGGGGCGATCGGCGACGTTCATGTTGACGTAGTAGCGGGTCGGGATCACACCGATCGGCGCGACCGGAAGCTTGGCGTACTTGGACTCACGCGGACCGCGACCGCCCTGCACGCGGTTGCGCGCCGCCATCACCAGGTCGCCGAGCACCGCCGAGGCCGTGGGCGCCCCACCGGCGCCCTGACCGTAGAACATCAGCCGCCCGGCCGCCTCCGCCTCGACGACGACGGCGTTGAACGCACCGTTGACCGATGCCAGCGGATGCTCCAACGGCACCAATGCCGGGTAGACGCGGGCCGAGACCTGTTGCTTGCCTTTACCGGTGGTGAGTCGCTCACAGATGGCCAGCAGCTTGATCGTGCAGCCGAGCGCCCGCGCGGAGGCGAAGTCGGCGGCGGACACCTTGGTGATGCCCTCGCGGTAGACGTCGTCGGCGGTGACCCTGGTGTGGAACGCGATGGACGCCAGGATCGCGGCCTTGGCCGCCGCGTCGTACCCCTCCACATCGGCGGTCGGGTCGGCTTCGGCGTACCCGAGTGCGCTCGCGTCGGCCAGCGCGCTCGCGTAGTCCGCTCCTGTGCTGTCCATCTCGGACAGGATGTAATTGGTGGTGCCGTTGACGATGCCGGCCACCCGCAGCACCGTGTCACCGGCCAGCGACTGGGTCAGCGGACGGATGACCGGAATCGCACCGGCCACCGCAGCCTCGAAATACAGGTCCACATGGGCCTTCTCGGCGGCCTCGGCCAGTTTGCCGGCGGACACCGCCATCAACGCCTTGTTCGCGGTGACCACGGACTTGCCCTGCTCCAGCGCGGCCAGGATCGCCTTGCGGGCCGGCTCGACAGGACCCATGAGCTCGACGACGATGTCGACGTCGTCGCGCGAGACCAACGCCTCGATGTCATCGGTCAACAGTTCCACCGGAACGCCGCGGTCCGCGTCGACCCGGCGCACCCCGATGCCGCGGATGACCAGCGGCGCCCCGATACGGGCGGTCAGGTCGGCCGCGCTCTCCTCGATGATGCGCACCACCTCGCTGCCGACATTGCCCAGCCCCAATACGGCTACGCCGATTTCGTCACTCACCGCTTCACCTCACTCACTTCCAGACTCAAGAGGTCGTCGACCGTCTCCCGGCGCAGGATCAGGCGCGCCCGCCCGTCACGCACGGCCACCACGGCCGGCCGGCCGATCAGGTTGTAGCGGCTCGACATCGAATAGCAGTATGCGCCGGTGGCCGCTACGCCCAGCAGGTCCCCCGGACCGACGTCGTCGGGTATCCAGGCGTCGCGCACCACGATGTCGCCGCTTTCACAGTGTTTCCCCACCACCCGGGACAGCGTCGGCTCTGCGTTGCTGGTCCGCGACACCAACCGGACGTCGTATTCGGCGTCGTAGAGCGACGTCCTGATGTTGTCGCTCATACCGCCGTCGACGCTCACGTACCGACGGTTCCTGTCCGACGAGATCGCCACGTCTTTGACGGTGCCGACCTCGTAGAGCGTGATCGTGCCGGGACCCGCGATGGCGCGGCCGGGTTCCACCACCAGCCTGGGGGCGGGCAGCCCGACGGCGGCGGACTCGTGGCGCACGATCGCGTGCAGCTTGTCCGCGAGTTCACCCATCGGGGGCGGGTCGTCGTGTGGAAGATACGAGATACCCAGTCCGCCACCGAGATCGACGATCGACATCTGAGAGGTCTTCTCGACACCGAACTCCGCGACCGCGTCCCGAAGCAGCCCGATCACGCGGTGGGCCGCCAACTCGAAACCGGCGACGTCGAAGATCTGTGAACCGATGTGGCTGTGCAGGCCGACCAGGCGCAGGTGGTCGGTCTCGAACACCCGGCGCACCGCGGTCATCGCCGCCCCGCTGGCCAGCGACAGCCCGAACTTCTGGTCCTCGTGCGCGGTGGAGATGAACTCGTGGGTGTGCGCCTCGACTCCGACGGTGACGCGGATGAGCACGTCCTGCACCACACCGGCCTCGCCGGCGATCTTGTCCAGACGGTCGATCTCGGTCATCGAGTCGACCACCACGTGCTCGATGCCGGCCTCGACCGCCGCGGTCAGCTCGGCGACCGATTTGTTGTTGCCGTGCAACGCAATACGTTCCGCGGGAAAGCCGGCGTGCAGCGCGACGGCCAGCTCTCCCCCACTGGCGACGTCGAGGGACAGACCCTCTTCGTCGATCCAACGCGCCACCTCGGTGCACAGGAACGCCTTGGCGGCGTACCGGACGTGCTCACCACCACCGAAAGCGGCGGCGATGTCGCGGCAGCGCGCCCGGAAATCCGCCTCGTCGATGACGAACACCGGCGTGCCGAACTCCGCGGCGATGTCGGCCACCGACACGCCTGCGATCGACACCACACCGTCCGCTCCGCGAACCGCGTTCTGCGGCCATACATTCGGAGCCAACTGCAGCACCTCGGCAGCGGTCCGTGGCCGATCGGGCGTGGCGACGGGATGCACCTCTTCGGCGTGCCGGGGGCCGGCCGGATGCGCGATCACATTCGCTCCGGAGCGCTGACGCCGAGGATGCCCAGCCCGTTGGCGATCACCTGGCGGGTCGCCGCACACAGCGCCAGCCGCGCCGCATGCAGGTCGCCCGGTGTCTCGTCGCCCTGCGGCAGCACCCGGCACGAGTCGTAGAACCGGTGGTAATCCCCGGCCAGATCCTCGAGGTAGCGCGAAACGCGGTGTGGCTCACGCAGACTCGCGGCGGTCTTGAGCACCCGGGGGAACTCGCCGATGTTGCGAATCAGCGTGCCCTCCTTGTCATGGGTGAGCAGATCCAGATGTGCGGTGTCGGCGGCGACACCGAGTTCGGCGGCGTTGCGGGCCAGCGCCGACAGCCGCGCATGCGCGTACTGCACGTAATAGACCGGGTTCTCGTTGGACGCCGAGGACCACAGCGCCAGGTCGATGTCGATCGGGGTGTCCACCGAGCTGCGGATCAACGCGTAACGGGCGGCGTCCACCCCGATCGCGTCGACGAGGTCGTCGAGCGTGATGACGGTGCCCGCCCGCTTGCTCATCCGGACCGGCTGGCCGTCACGCACCAGGTTGACCATCTGGCCGATGAGCACCTCGACGGTGTCGGGGTCGTCACCGAGGGCCGCCGCGGCGGCCTTGAGCCTGGCGATGTAGCCGTGATGGTCGGCGCCCAGCATGTAGATGCACAGGTCGAAACCGCGCTTGCGCTTGTCCAGGAAGTACGCCAGATCACCGGCGATGTAGGCGGGCTGGCCGTCGCTCTTGATGACCACGCGGTCCTTGTCGTCACCGAAGTCGGTGGTGCGCAACCAGACTGCGCCGTCCTTCTCGTAGATGCTGCCGGTCTCGCGGAGCTTGGCAATGGCCTGGTCGACGCGCCCCGAGGTGTGCATCGAGTCTTCGTGGGTGTAGACGTCGAAGTCGGTGCCGAACTCGTGCAGCGATTCCTTGATGTGGTCGAACATCAGGTTCACGCCGACCGCCCGGAACGTCTCGCGCATCTCGGCGTCGGGCAACTCCAGCGCCCCGGGCTCCTTGGCCAGCACCTGCGCGGCGATGTCGGCGATGTAGGTGCCCGCGTAGCCGTCCTCGGGGGCCGGCTCGCCCTTGGCGGCCGCGATCAATGAGTTGGTGAACCGGTCGATCTGCGCGCCGTGGTCGTTGAAGTAGTACTCGCGCACCACCTCGGCGCCCTGCGTGCTCAGCAGCCGGCCGAGCGCGTCACCCACCGCGGCCCACCGGGTGCCGCCGATGTGGATCGGGCCGGTCGGGTTGGCCGAGACGAACTCCAGGTTCACCCGCCGGCCGTCCAGCTCCCCCGATGCCCCGTAGGTTGCGCCCGCGGCGATGACGTCGCCGACGATGACGTTCTGCGCGGAGGCCTCGATGCGCAGATTGACGAAGCCCGGGCCGGCCACGTCGGCGGCCGCGATGCCGTCCTTGGCGACCAGCGCGGCGGCCAGCCAGCCGGCCAGCTCGCGCGGGTTGGCGCCGACCTTCTTGCCGAGCTGAAGTGCGAGGTTGGTGGCGTAGTCACCGTGCTCGGGGTTGCGCGGGCGCTCGACCGTGACGATGGCGGGCAGCGCGGCGGAGTCGAGTCCGTGCTCGGCGAGCACCGCGGCTGCGGTGGCCTTGAGCAGCTCGGCCAGATCGGCGGGGGTCACGGGGAACCATCCTATGGTCTGCGCTGTTCACGACCGAATCCGTTTCCGCCTGCGGGATGCGCTAGGCTATCCACGCCCAACGGCGCAGCAGTGATCGTGCGCCCCCGTAGCTCAGGGGATAGAGCGTCTGCCTCCGGAGCAGAAGGCCGCAGGTTCGAATCCTGCCGGGGGCACTCCATTCGCCAGGCAATATGTCGACCCGGCCCTCGATCGCAGCCCTGCATCTGGGCTCTGTGTCACGACGATGTCACAACTGCGGCCCAACCCTTCGCGGCCGCATTGAGCGCGTCGCCCTGAGAATGCACGTAGACCTCAGTGGTAATTGTCGGGTTGGCGTGGCCCAGCCACTGCGCGATGACGGCAACGCCCCCCGACAGTTGCATTGCGGTGCCGAAAGAATGGCGGGCGTCGTGCAGCCGGATCTGCCTTACCTCGGCGGCCTTGGCCATCTCGCGCCACATGCGGGTGAGGCCGTCAGGGGTGTTGGGCTCTCCGATCTCGTTGCATGCGCCATGGCCGCTGTCACGATGCCCGGCGCAGAGAGCCAGCCGCTCCTCCGCGTGGCGCGCCGACTCCCGCCGCAGGACCGCCGCCAGGCCGTCGTCGAGCGGCAGTGTGCGTCGCGAGGAGGCCGTCGTCGGGTCATTCTCGACGACGACACCCACACCGGCCTGGACCCGGTTGCGCTCGATCCTGATGGTTCTTGCGTCGATGTCGACGTCGGACCACCGCAACCCCGGCGATCTCGCCCCGCCTCAGTCGGCTCAGGGCGAAGTACCAGAGGTGTCCGTTGCGATCGCGGTCGGCCGCCTTCGGCATCTTGCCGATCTCTTCGGGCGCGTAGGTGGACATCTCCGCGTGCACCTTCGGCGCCTTTTCATCTCGGCTGCGACGTTGTGAGCGACCTCCCGGCGCTCGACACCGTAGGCCAGCATTGAGCGCCAGGCGTCGACGCCCTTGTTCAGCGAGCACGGGGACCACTACCGTCGCTCGCATGCTGTACGGTCCGGGGGGTATTACATAGATGATCTATGCGCAGAAGAGTACCGTTAGAATGTGTTGCGTAACAACGTATTTCGCATTCCGAGGATTGAGTCGCCTATGACGGCGCTGGGCCGAGTGCGCGCTCGACGTCTTCCATGGCGAGGCTGAAGTGCTCGTGCGCCAGGTTGAGATGATCGTTTCGCCTACCCGCGATTTCTCGCCATGCATCCTTTGCAGGGTTCACATCAACACGTTCACCCTCAAATACCGACCGCATCATCGTCGGGAGTGTGGTTTCCATCATCGTCCGAATGTCAGCGTTAAGCCCCTTCACGGGCAGATACAGCTCGCTACCACGCATTAGCGTCAAGGCTTTGAACAGGGGCGGTTCGACCAACTTTGTCCATGACAAGTAGAAAGTCTGAACCTTCCGACCCACTTCGTCAGCCAGTGGTTCGTCTGGCACTTCCGGTGTCCCGCGTGGCTGGTTGAGGTTCAAACCGTGGAGATCTTCGACGTAGCTGATGAACGCCAACAACTCGATCGATATCGCGGTAATCGCAGCCCATACATCGCTGAGTGCGTTGATGCTCTCACGGCGTCGAGACAGCTCATGGTCGACCAGGCGACTTCGCGCGGCCCGAGCGGCTTCATTCCGGGCGCGGGCAGCTTCGCGGAGGGCTACCACAACTGCAGCCAGTGTCACCGCGCTGGCAAGCCATTCGGAGAACGGACCCCACTGAGATGCACCCCAGCCCTGCATGAACCCAAACCCGATGGTGAAGGTGAGCAGCAAGACCGCGATCGCGATCGTCACGGTTGTCCGCCACGGCCAGGATCTGGCGACAGCAGAGTCCTGGCGTAGCGCTGAATCCCTGCCCATAGTAGTTGAGTGAACCAGTCGGACCAGCTGTCAAGCACAGAAGACACGCCGTTGTCGTGGGTCAGGGCAGCGCCCCAGGATGACGCTCGGGTTCTCGGCTGACGACTTCGCCAAGCTTTCGACCGAGTTGTGCGACGACCCACATCGGACCCTCATTGAGCTTCGAGGCACCTTTCGCCGAATCGTCCGGTCGACACCCACGCCAATCGGCGACAGCAGCCGGATGGCCGGAGATCTAGATGTCGCGCCAGATCTGATCAGCCTTCCGCGACTGTGCCAGTGCCGTCTCCCCCGCTGACCGTCCGTCGTATCACGACCGGCAATACCTAGCGCCGGTGATTGGCCAATTCGCCCATCATCGCCAGCACCGACCGCGGTGTCGGCACGTCAGCGGGGCAATCAGGGGCGCGCCTGGGTTCTCCGTAGCGGGTGCTCAACGGCACCACGCCGGCCCAGGCTCCCGCCGCGACGTCCTCCTCAGGGTCGTCGGACCAGCCGTCGCTGACCTTCAGCGACCAGTTGTCGTCGCCGATCGCGAGCCGTAACACCATGGTGGCGGCCAGTTCCCTGCGGCTGCTGGGGCGCAGCTCGGCCACCCGGCCGGGGATGAAGGTGTCGGTCAGTGCTTCCAGATACCCGGTCTTCTGCTCGGTACCCACCACATCGAACGTCCCGAACAGCACCGCACTGCGGTAGTGGAACGACGACTCGAAGGCGCTGCGCGCCACCACGACTCCGTCCAGCGTCGTCACCGACACCGCCACCGCGGCCCCGTCGGCGACGGCTCGCATCCACGGCGATCCGGTGGAGCCGTGGATCACCAACGAGTCCTCGATGCGGGCGAATCCGGTGGGAAAGGCTACGGGATGGCCGTCACGCACCAGGGCTATCGTCGCCAGCGGTGTGGCATCGAGAAGCGCATTCAGCTCCGCGCGAGACGCGCTCTGCTTTTCAGCGAGGCGGGATATCCGGGTCGATGGCTGACACACGGCAGCAAGCCTTGCACCATCGGCGTCCGTGCGCGCGCCGTTTTCTGCTCAGCAGCCGATCCGCTATGACCATTCGGCCAGCACGCGCATCTTGCCGGCTTTCACGGCCGCGTCCCGGCGCAGCCTCTTGAGCTCGGGCGCGAAGGCATTGCTGTCGTTGTCCTGGAAGTTCAGCGGCAGCTCAAGTGCGTCGATCAGCTTGCGCTCGAGGTACCACGGCTCGGGATGCAGCACCCACGACACGGCGGCGTTCTCGGCCATCCACTGGGTCAGGACGCTTTCGCCTCCCGCGAAGGTCATGCGTTTGCCCGACCCGACCCGGCGCAGCGCGAACCCGAGCTCGCCCCCGAGCAGGACGCCCAGCGACTTGCGCAGCGTGGAACCGTCCGCACTGGCGCCGCCGGCGCCGAAGTGATACCTGATCCGCTTGCGCAGATCTTGGGGCGCCCGCGGCTTGCCGTCCGCTCTGGGCGGGCCGGAGGTGATCCCCACGTAGAGCAGTGTCCAACCGTCCTGTTGTTGACACCCCGCGACGTCGATGCCGCCGGGGATGTCGCGAAACCACCAGCCATGGACACCCGCCTCGGCGGGGACCGGACACGGCTCGCCGAACACCTCGTCACGGGTATACCGCTGCGCCGCGAGGAACCTGGAAACGGCATCCGCGTTGCGCTTCGCAGAGATCGACTCGGCCATCGGCTCACCCTAGCCGCCGGTCGGACCGCTCGAGACGTCGCTGTCCCGTCCCCGACCCGCCGCAACCCGATCCGTTCACCCAGGTCGCTGCGGGTTCACACCGCGTCGTCCCGGCGGGCGTACCCGGCCCCCTGGGTCGCTGGATCGGTTCGTCTGTTCGCCGGGATCGCGGCAGCGTCGGGTGCTGTACTGAGTAATGCGGTCAGCAGCGCTGCTTGTCCTCATCTGCTTTCTGGCGTCGGCGCCGATGGTGTCGGCGCACACGGAGCCGCCTGGGATACCGGATCTGCGGGGCTACCGCACGGTTCCGCTGGATGGCTACGTCGTCGACGGTGCGGCCTACTTCCAGACCCCCGACGGGCTTGATTGCGCGATCCTGCCGACGAACGGCACAGCCGGCTGTGACGGGCCTCTACCTGCGACGCCGGCCGGCGCCAACGAGATCGTGCTGGCCGCCGAGGTCGACACGCGGGGCCTGCGGACCACGGCGAATCCGTCGTTCCTGGCTCCGCCGGGCCACGCGGCCCCGGTTCTGCCGGAGGGCGCCAAGATCGTGTACGGAGACTTCGAATGCGCCGCCGGCTCCGGGCCGATCACGCTGTGCGCCAAGGGGACTCCGGCGATGCAGTGGATGATGATCTCTGCCGAGCGGACCGGAATCGGCCCCGCGACCGACGGCCTCCCGCCGGGTTTCCCCGATCCCAACGATTTCGTCGTCGGCGACGACGAATACCTCGTCGGCACCGGGCCGAAGAACATGTTTCCCATCTTCACCGTCGAGGGCGGTCTCACCTGCTCGATCGTCACGTTCAGCGGGGGCGAGATCGGCTGCAACGGGCCGCTTCCCGGGGTCAGCGGCGGCGAGAACGAGATCTTCGCGCAGCTGCCGGGCGCCACGGGGATCCGGCGCACGGACAACCCGAAGTTCAGCACACCCGACTACCCCGGCCAGATCCGTCAGCTGCCCGTCGGGCACAGGGTGAACGGGATCGGCGGCACCTGTATGGCGATCGCCGGAGGTGTCGCGTGCTACGGCACCGTCGCCGGCCGCGCGCAGGGATTCGAGGTATCCGCGACGGAGACCACGACGTTCGGGTGAGGTCGCCGCCGATCGGCTAGCGCGGCGGTGGCGGCCACGCGAACGCATCCACCCCGGTATCGATCGGTTCGGGCGTGCGGTTCTCGGAATCGGTGACGATCAGGGGTCTTGAAGGCGCTGCGTCGACGTAGGCGACCACATCGCCACGTCCCCAGACCGGCCCGGGGCTGTCGGCCGCCACATCGGCAACCGCGGTGCGTGGCACTGACGACCGCGGGTCCAGCACCTGAATGGTCTTCGAATCTCCGTCCGCACCCGTTTCGGTGAAGGCAACCGCTCCCGATTCGAGGACCGCGACGTCTCCGAACATCGCCTGGCCGGCGAACAGCGAAGTCGGTGCGGCGGGGGGATCGATGGGCATCGCACCAGGCGCGGCGACGGAGTAGACGCCTCCGCCGCGGAGTGCGAACGGGATGTCGGCGAACAGTTCACCGGACGCATCGCCGTTGGCGAACAAGACCGACTGGCCGTCGTCCCCGTAGGTCACCGAGAAGGCGTTGGTGTCTCTCACCACAGGGGTTGAGTCACCGCCCACCGCGAGGACGTTCACGTCGACCGGGGACACGTCGCTGCGCCCGCCCGTCCAGGCGATGTGTTGGCCGTCCGGCGCCCAGGCGTACCCGGCGTCGGCGAAGAGTCGTTGTTCGGGCGAGACGATCTCGCCATTGACTGCATACGCGACGAGAAGAAGGCCGCCCCCCTCCCCGGCGTCGAGGAAGGCGACCTGGTCCCCCGTCGGCGACCAGCGCGGCGACACGATCCGACGCGGTACATCGCCCACCTCGGTGTCGGCGTATATCGACGGCAGCGAGGCCGGCTCGACGAGTCGGTACGGTGCACCCTCAGGTTCGCGATCGGGCGAGAGGTCGAGCACCCACAGCTCGCCGCCGTAGCCGGAGGCATGCGCCTTCCGGATGAACGCCACATGCGCGAGGTCGGGCGAAGGCGCGGGCTCGGAGTCCGCCGGCCCGTCGGTGAGTTTGCGGCCCGGCGCGCCGGCGGGGTCGCTGATGTAGAGCGAGCCGGCCTTCGAATAGAACAACGCAGGCGGCGCCAGCATCGGCGCGGTGGTGACGTCCGATGTCGAGGGAGCCGTCGTGTCCGGACTCGGAGCGGGCGCCGACGTGCACGCCGCAACAGCCAGTACGGCCACCTGCGCCGAGATCCAAGCGGTGGCGACGCCGCGTCGCACTTTCATGACCTACCCCCGTCACCTCGTCCGCAGTTGTGCTGCGGCCCACTCGAACAGGGCGACAGGGAACGCCTGGCCCTGGTAACCGACATAGGCCACCCCGAGAAAGCCGTCGGCATCGTGCGTCCACGCCACGGCGCCATCTCTGAGCTGCCAGTCGGTGCCGGTCCCCCGGCCGCAGGCGATCAGACCGTACGGGCTGCCGTCCGCACCCAGAACCGGGGCGGCCTCCGCCGACTCCCTGCCTGGGCAGGTTGCGGGCACCCAGTCCGGACGCTCGAGGTGGGCGGCGAACGCGTCACGCAATGCGGTGTCGTCGCCGAACAGCCAGTAGGTCGCGAATGTCGGACCGCCCGGCAAGGAATTGTCCCGGCAGGTGGCGGCGGCCAGCGCACGCCCTGGATCGGCTGGTTCGCATGAGTCGCTGCCGTACCCCGAGGGCAGCATGCCCATCAGATCGGAAGACGGATCAGCACCGGCTGGAGGAACCGCGCCGACGACGGCCATGGTGATGGCCGCAGCAATGCATGATCCGCGAAGCACAAAGCCAGCGTCGGCCCAGAGACTGATTCGACATAAGGGACTTTCTGCCTGCACCCGTGCGCCATAAGGCCCTCCCGCAGAGCGACACCGCCGGGTTTGACTGGTAGATCTCACGTTGGTCTTCGGGGAGGAGCTTCCGATGTTTTCACGTTCTGTCGCCCGGCTGGCGCTGGCGACACTGCTGCTCTCCCCGCTCGCCGGCGTTTCGGTGAGCCCGGCGGCGGCTCAACCGCAGGCGACGCCCTGCGTCGGCGGAGGCCAAGCAGTCGACCCGCTCTCCCTGATTCTGTCCCAGGACGGGCTCTTCGAACCGCCGCTGCAAGAACCGGACACTCCGTCACCGAGCTGTGACAGCCAACGGCAGGAATGCCTTTCGGGCAGTGCGCAGACAGGCATTTATGGCGAGAGATACGTGCCGCCGGAGGCTGTCGCGATGTGCATGGAGCAATACCGGGCCTGCATAGGCGCGCAGTCCGAAGGCGAGGGCTAGACCACGGCACGCGGTGGCCACTTCGGCCGCCGCGGACTCGAATCACCCTGTCGTGTCGGCGTCCGCCGTGTCGGCACCTGTGGATGCACCGCTCGCCTCCGGTTCGCTCGTCGCCGACGGGTCTGGCGACGACACCGAAGTGGTGGGGCCGGCCGTCGGTTCGGCGACCTCGCTGCTGGCGGCGGTTTCGGTGGTCGCCGGCGCCACCGCCTGGATTGTCTCCGGGGCCGTCGTCTCCGTAACGGGCGTCTCCGGGGCCGTCGGCGACGGGGCGCTGGTCGTCGCCGGGGCATCGGCCGTTGGAGTGGGCGCGCCGTTGGAAGTGGTCGGCGCGGTCGAGGTCGCGGTCTGCTGCGGTATCGCCGTCGGTGCAGCGGTCTGGAGGACGCCCATCAGCTGCTCGGTGTACACCGCCAGCCGCGCTTCGATGTCCTCCGGCGGTACCGTGCCCGCCTCGATCTGTTCGGCGAAGGCCGCGATGTTGCCCCAGAGCGCGTCGAGTTCGTCCATCGCCTGTTGCGACAGCGGGTCGTCGAGAGTGACGAAGATCTGGCGGGCCAGTGCATAGGTCAGGCAGTTGACGCAGTTGTAGTTGAGTGCGCCCGCGAGGTTTTGGGGAGCCACCACGTTGTCGTCGGCGTCGTCGGTGTCGACGACGAAGATCACCTGGTAGGCCACCGCGACCGCGGCGCACGACTCGCACGACGCGTAGGCCTGCGCCTCGTTGACGTTCATCGCGTCGGAGTTGTCGGCGATCCACACCATTGCGAACGCGGCCTCGTACACGGTGGTGCCGTCGGTCGTGTTCACGGCCAGCGCCTGGGTGTCCCCCGGTTCGGGCGCGAGCGGCTTGTCGACGGGGAACACCCAACCGTCGGCCACCTGATCGGGCGCCGCGGCGGCCGCTCCCCCACCACTGCCCCCGCGAAATGGCGTTTCCGCCACCGTGGTCCGCGGCGTCAGCACGAGCGCGAGCTGCGGCGACTGCTGTGTGGGCGTCGGCATCCGGGCGTCCCAAACCGCCTGCATCACGCCCTGTTGCCCGTTGACCAACCGACGCGGCGCGGCCACGGTGTCGGGCTGCGCCGGCCGATTCATCCGATCGATCTTCAACGCATAGACGATGTCGCCGAGGGTGCCGCGCTCCCACGGCTGGATGGGTTGATACCGCCCCTCCTGCGGCCACCATGCGTACGCCACCCCGCACAGGACGACACCACCGGCCATCATCGCCATCGTCCGCATCAGCGGCTTGCCCGCCGTGGCCTTCCAGGAGCCGGCAGCGGTGCGACGGGCGAGCCGCCCCAGCATGTAGAGCACACCGGCCACCGGGATGACGATCGCGATCATCGCCAGCACGCGCGCGACCGCCTGAACGACATCGCCGTCGGCCCAGGCGGTGCCGAAGACCTCCCGCTGAGTCCTCAGGCTCGCCCATGCCGAACCCAGCACCCGGGGCAGCGCCCACACGGCGATGGCGACAGTCGCGAGCAGCAGCGGCACGACGAGGATCACCCACAGCGTCACCACGGCGCGCGCCCACCACTTGAGCTGTCGGGCCTGCGGGTCGCCCCACCGCCACGGCAGTACGCCGAGCAGTGTCGGCTTGATCCGCGAGTAGAGATCCGGCACACCGGTCAGATCGGCCAGCACGTGGTAGCCGTCGAACCGCACCAGCGGGGCCAGTTGGCGCAGCATCTGCAGGATCTGCGTGGCGACGACGAGCAGCAGCGCATCGTAGCGCAGCCACAACCACAGGCCGGTGATCACGATCGCGACCAGCGCATTGAAGTAGAGACCGCCCAGGTCGGTTCGCAGCCGCCCACCTCGTCCGAGCCGGTAGGAATCGGTGACGTCGGTGTAGAACGCCGGCCAGACCAGGTACACGCCGAAACCCATCACCCCTGGTGTGGCGCCGCCGTACCGCGCGGCCGCCGCGTGACCGAACTCGTGGAATCCCGCCGAGACGATGGTGACGACGAAAACCAGGATCAGCAGCCCGGGCCGCTCGAAGGCGTCGTGCGCGGCCGACGCAAGACCCTTCTCGAAAAACACCCACCAGCACACGACGGCGAACGCCGCCAGTGCGGGCACTGCCACCCACGGCCGGAACAGCACCCGGAACGGGTCGGTCAGCCTGCGGGTGCGGTCGGCATCGGTGACCGCGTAGCGAAAGCGCAGCCCCAGCAACGGGTTTCGCTTCCTGGTGGCCGGCTGGCTACCGTCGGGGAGTGTCATCAGCCCGAGTGGACGCAGTTGCTC
Source organism: Mycolicibacterium austroafricanum (assembly GCF_000612725.1). Lineage (GTDB taxonomy): Bacteria > Actinomycetota > Actinomycetes > Mycobacteriales > Mycobacteriaceae > Mycobacterium > Mycobacterium austroafricanum. Next base: position 36,512 of record NZ_HG964453.1, on the reverse strand, counting down.
CTCGACCAACTGGTCGACGTTGGCTTCGCTGACCGAGCGCCCGGTGGATTCGCTGACCGCCGCGGCCACCTCCGCGGCGGTCTTGTCACCGTCGACGGCCTGCAGGATCGCGTACAGGAGCGGCGTCAGTTGCACCGTCTGACCGTCGGCGCGGCGCACCAGCGCCGGCGGCACCCGATATCCAGAGCCCGGCAGCTTCCCGATCATCTCGACGTCGTCGGCCCGTTGCAGGCGAACCTGCAGCGGCGCCGCGTCCATGGTGGTCACGGTGATGCCTTCCGCGCGATGTCAGGCGTCAGCCCGCGGTGGAACCACCGTCGGTGCTGCCACTGTCACCGGAGGTACCGCTGTCGGTGGTTGTGCCCGCGTCGCCGTCGCCCTGCGAGATCGTGGACTCCTGATCGGCCTCCGCGACCGCTTCCCCGATCACCGTCTGCTTGATGATGGCGTCCTGTTCGGCGACCGAGATCGCATCCGAATCGATCGATCCGATGTTGGCCGACACTCCGGCGTTGATCGGCGCCGCGACGTTGGCGTTGGCCGCAACGGCGCCGCTGATCGGGGCCGCGAGGTCGGAGTCGAGGTCCACATTGACGTTCACGTTGAGCAGGTTGCCGTCCAGCAGGGCGCCGGGGCTGGTGTCCACGGTGGTGCCCGTGCCGTCGGTGCCGTCGGTGACGTCGGTGCCATCAGTGACGGTGCCGTCGGTGACGGTACCGCCTGTGGTGTCGTCGCCGTCGGTGTCCATGCCACCTTGGTCGATGCCACTCACCTGCGTCGACGTGGCGTAGGCGTCCGCGTCGAGCATCTGCTCGATCGACGTGCCCTGGTCGACCGTCGCCTGGCTTCCAGACCCGTAGGTCAGGACGTTCGCGCCGGCCGCAGCGTCGATCGGCGCCGCCACGTTGAGATTGGCAGCGGCCGCCAGGTCGATCGGCGAGGCGGCGTCGATCGCGACGTCGACATCCGCGTTGAGGTCGAGGATCGACACGACCTCTTTGTCAGGGAGCGCCAGAGCGCTCTCGGCCAGGAGTTCTTCCCGGGACAATCCTTGCGTGCTCATCGTCTTCTCCCTTTCGTGATGTCGGCCCTGGCGTTGCTGCCTTGAGGCGCTGGTCATCGCTCTGATGCCGCAGGGGGTACCCCGCTTGCGCCAAGATCACGAAATTTTCTGGAAAAGATTTCTTTGAACTGCGGTAATGACGCCCCGCTAATTAACTCGCCCGCAAGCTATAAACGGTCCCACGTCAGGATTCGTCGTTCTTCACGTCCCGCGCCGCTCCGGATGAGTTTGCTGGATCGGAGCCCGCTGCATCCGGCTCGTCATCCGCCTCGTCGATCCGGCCGGATTGGCCGTCGCGCGCCTGCGCCCCTTCCGCCTCGGTGGCGTCGTTGCCGGTCGCAGCCCCGGCCGGGTCCGCGGAGGCGGCAATGGTTGCGCTGTCGGAATCCGGGGCGTCGTCGTGGCTCCTCACGGCGGGACCGTCGGACGGCTCGCTTCGGACCCGTTCCAGAGCCTCGGCATCGTCCGGCGCCCCGGCCACGTCCGCATGGGCGTCGGTGCCGGCGTCCGGTTCCGGAGCCCCCGGTCCCGTGTCGGCGGTCTGCACCGGCTCGTCTTCAGCGTGCGATTGCTCGACGGCGTCGCCGATGTTGCGCAGCGCGGTGTCCGCCGACTCGGCGATGACGGTGCCCGCCGCAACCAGGCGCCCGGCCAGCGCACGCGCAGCGGCCCCTACGGCCCGCGCCGGATCGCCGGTGGCGGCGAGCTCCCGGGCGAACGCGTCGGGCGTTTCGAACACCGCGGACAGCACGTGGTTGAAGGCCGGAAAGACGACCGCCGCAACAATGTTGGTTGCCTCCACGACGGCGACCTGCAGCACGCCGCGCGGACGGACCGTCGGGGTGGGGTTGGCCACGATCGGCGCGTTGAGGGCCGCGAACGTGTCCTCGCGGGCCGTGTCGAGTGCCCTGACCACGCCAGGAAGCCCGTCGGCGGCGGCGGGGAGGACGTTGAGCAGACCGACGACACCGACCTGGAAAGCGTTCAGCGCACGGGGCGCCACCATGGTGCCGTCGGCGAGGATCGCGGCCTGGGCCGCTGCGTTCGTCGGGCCGGTCACCGACGCGGCGGCGGCGCCGAACGCTCGCAGCAGATCACCCGACCCTGAGGCGGTCACAAAGGTGACCGGCGCGTGCACCGTCGTCACCGCTGCCGTCACCGCGGTGTCGACCAGCAGCGGGCAGATGATCGCGCAGTACCGGATCTGGTTGCCGACGAAACTGGTGATGAGTCCACCCGGCGGCACCGTGGTGGCAGCGAGGTGGACATCTCGCGACACCGCAGGCGGTGGGGGTGGTGAGGTCGCGATCGGCACGACGGGCAGCGCCGCGGCCGCGGTGAGTCCGAGGACGGCGACGCCTCTGCTGATGACGTGGCGAAGATGGTCGGCGCGCTTCATCGGGCCCCCTCGGTCGACGGTGTGTCGTGGACACGAGCGACGGGCCCGATCGGTTCACTGTGGGTGCGTCTTCAAATACTCCTCCACCGGGATCTGCGTCGTGGACGCGTACCCGACAGGGAGGATGACATCGCCTGCGGTCGAGTTGTAGTAGACATCCCACCGGTAGTAGCCGGAGAACGCAGCCGGGTCTGCGGCGATCAGCGTGGCGTACTGGTTGATCGCACGAACGTACTGCCGGGAATTGTTGTACCGGTAGATCGCCTGATCGCGGTCGCGCGCGAAGCCGTGGGCGGCGAGGAAACGGCCGGCGGCCATGATGCTGTCGTGCGGCGAGTGGATGTCGGTCCCCGCCCCGTATGCCGCGAACGTCGACGGCATGAACTGCATCGGCCCCTGCGCTCCGGCGGTACTGACCCCGGTGATCCGGCCGAACGCGGTCTCCACGAAGTTGATCGCCGCCAGATAGTTCCAACTCACCCCGGAGGCTGCTTCGGCCTTGCGGTAGAAACCGAGCAGCTGGTCGGCCGCCGGCGGGCGCTCGACGCGCCATGCCGGCAACGCGACTTTGCCTCGGCTCATCGCGCCGAGCTGCCTGCGGGCGTCGATGTTGCGGTCGTAGACGTCGAGCAGCGGCCGCGGGACCCGTGGCCGCACGACGGCGTCCCACTCCGGGTGCCGAGCAAGCACCCGGTACGCCTTCTGCTGCCGCCTCGCCGCCGCGACCAGGGCGGCTTCGGGCGCTCCGGGCGCGCGCAGCGTCTGCTCGTCGGCCGTCAGGTCGTCGACGATGCGCGCGGGATCGGACTCCAGCGCGGGCTGCGCGGTCGCCGGTGCTGCGGGCGCGGGCGCAGGGGTCGGCCGGGCAGATGTCAGCGCCCCGGCGCCGGTGGTGGCCGCAGCGGTGTCACCGGTCGACGGCGTCGTCGGCGACGAACAGCCGACCAGGAGGCACGCGATCAACGCCGCGAGGCCGCCAACACGGTTGCAGCTCAATGACTTCTCCTCGATGGTCCTGCGATACCTCCTCCAGTCTGAGGGCACGACGTACAGTGGCCAAATGCCGCGGTACCACCACATGCTCGCGTTCGTCGCCGTGCTCCTGGCTGCTGTCGCGGGCTTGAGTACCGGCTCGGCACACGCGGCGCCGCCCGTCGAGATCTCCGAGCAGAGCGAACAGATCCTGCAGTCGATGCTGGCCGCAGACGGCGGGTCGCCGGACGCGGAGTTGATTTCCCGCCAGTTCCTGGGAACACCTTATGGCGCAAACACTCTCGTCGGTTCGGCCACCGTCCCCGAACAGCTCGTCGTCGACCTGAAGCAGGTCGACTGCTTCACCTACGCGGACTATGTCGAAGCCCTCAAGCGCGCCGACAGCCGCGATGAATTCATCAGAAGCCTCGTCGACGTCCGATACAAGAACGGCGACGTCACCTTCGAGAACCGGAAGCACTTCTTCACCGACTGGGCCGCGTCGGCCCCGGCGGTTGCCACCGACATCACCGCCACCGTCAGCGAAAACGCGTTGCAGTCGATGAAGAACCTCAACGCCAAGGATTCCGGCGGGGTGTATCTGCCGGGGCTACCGGTCGTCCCCCGCTCCGTCGCCTACATCCCGAGCGCCGCGGTCGACGCTGCAGTCGTCGGCCGGCTGCGCACCGGCGACTATCTCGGGGCGTACGCCGAGGACGGCGGCCTCGACGTCACCCATGTCGGTATCTTCGTCGACACCCCTGACGGGCCCGTCTTCCGCAATGCTTCGTCGTCGAGCGCCGACGGCAAGGTGGTCGACAGCGCACTCGACGACTATCTGCAGACCGTTCCCGGGATCGTGGTCCTGCGCCCCGTCGTGTGACCCGTCAGGCGGGCAGCGTGGTGCCCGTCTCGCGTTCGGCGAATTCCCAAAGCCGTTGCGCGTCCGCATAATCGCATGCGACAGGGGCGCGGCCACTCAGCGTGGGTGGCCCCTTGAAGCCGAGCCGTCCGGCGATGCCGACGTAGCTGCCCGGCGGGATCGGTTCGGTGAGGCAGTACAGCGTCGGCGCGGCGCCGGCGTCGATGTCGTTGCCGATCACGTTCGCCACCGCGGTCACCGCCGAGTGGACCCGCGTCATCAGAGCGGTGTCGGACACCTTGGCCAGGTTCGACGACACCCAACCCGGATGCGTCAGGTATGTCGTCACCGGGGAACCCGCCGTCCGCAACCGGCGGTCCAGCTCCAGCCCCCAGAGCATCACCGCCAGCTTGGAGCGCGCGTAGGCCGGGAAGGATGACCACCTGCGGGAGCGCAGGTGCAGATCGTCGAACGCGAGCGAAGCCGACTTGTGGGCATCGGAGCCGACGTTCACGATCTTCGACCGCACCCGCCCGAACATCAGATTGGTCAGCGCGAACGGGCCCAGGAAGTTCGTGCCCATCGTGATCTCGAACCCGTCGACGGTGTCGCTGCGATGCTGGGCGACCTGACCGGCGTTGTTGATCAGGACGTCGACGTCGCCGTCGACCAGACCAGGGAACGCGCGCACCGACGACTGGTCGGCCAGGTCGAGTTTGACGACGGAGGTGTCGCCGCCCATCTCGGCCGCCCGCTGGGCGCCCAACTCGAGATTGCGGACGGCGAGGATAACGTGCGCGCCGGCACGAGCGAGCGCCGTCGCGGTTGCCAGGCCCACCCCGTTCGTCGCACCGGTGACGATGATGCGCTGACCGCTCATGTCACCGAGCCGCGCCGGCGACCACATTGTTGCCACGCCCGAGATTACCTCGCTGACACGACGGATCGTGGTCGGCTGGCCACCGGCGATGAGCGCTGCCGCTGCAGCCGAATCGGCGGCCCGGCCGCCCGCGGACGATAACCTGGCGTACACCTCCGCTGAGCGCATCGACGGGCGCTCCGGAACCCGCCTGTCTGTCTCCCAACCAAACGGTTAGTCTGGCCGTGGTACGCCGATGAACCAGGGAGTCCGCACATGCAGCTGGCGCTGACAGCCGAGGAAGCCGCTTTCCGCGACGAGCTTCGCACCTTCTACCGCACCAAGATCCCGGCGGAGATCCGCGAGCGGACCCGCTCCGGTACGGAGGCCAACCGCGATGACATCGTCACGGCCAACAAGATCCTCAACGACCACGGGCTGATGGTGCCGAACTGGCCGGTGGAATGGGGCGGCAAGGACTGGACGCCGATCCAGCACCAGATCTGGCTCGACGAGATGCAGCTGGCGAGCGTGCCGGAACCGCTGACGTTCAACGCCAAGATGGTCGGCCCGGTGATCGCCGAGTTCGGCAGCCAGGAGCTCAAGGAGCGCTTCCTGCCGCCCACCGCGGCCGTCGACATCTGGTGGTGCCAGGGCTTCTCCGAGCCCGAAGCCGGCTCGGACCTCGCGTCGCTGCGGACCACCGCGCTGCGCGACGGAGACAGCTACGTCGTCAACGGCCAGAAGACGTGGACGACGCTCGGCCAGTACGCCGACTGGATCTTCTGCCTGGTGCGCACCGATCCCGACGCGCCGAAGAAGCAGGCGGGCATCTCCTTCCTGCTCATCGACATGAACACCCCCGGCATCACGCTGCGGCCGATCAAGCTGATCGACGGCAGCTACGAGGTCAACGAGGTCTTCTTCGAAGACGTCCGGGTGCCCGCCGATCAGCTCGTGGGCGAGGAGAACCAGGGCTGGTCGTACGCGAAGTTCCTGCTGGGCAACGAGCGCACCGGGATCACGCAGATCGGCCGCACGAAGCTCCGGCTCTCGGAGGTCAAGGAACGCGCGAAGGCGAGCGGCCTGCTCGACGACCCGTTGTTCGCGGCGCGGCTGGCCGAGACCGAGAACGACGTCCTGGCGCTGGAACTGACTCAGATGAGAGTCGCGTCCGGCTCCAAGGACGGCAAACCCAACCCCGCCTCGTCGGTGCTCAAGTTGCGCGCCAGCGAGTTGCAGCAGGCCGCCACCGAACTGCTGGTGGAGGTGGCCGGTGCTGACGCGCTGCCGTTCGAGAGCGACGGCATCGCCTCGGCGGACTGGGCGCAGGACGCCGCGCCGCGCTACCTGAACTACCGCAAGACCTCGATCTACGGCGGAAGCAATGAGGTCCAGCGCACCATCATCGCGTCGACCATTCTCGGATTGTGAGCTAAGACATGGATTTCCAATTCAGTGAAGAGCAGGTCCTGCTCCGCGACACCACCCGCGACATGCTCTCGCGCAAGTACGACCCGGAGACTCGCCTCAAGGCGATCGATTCCGAGCTCGGCTGGAGCCGCGACGTATGGAAGCAACTCGCCGAGGTCGGCGTTCTCGGCCTCGGTTTCGACGAGGATGCGGGCGGACAACTCGAGGTCCTCGTCGTGCTGACCGAGATCGGCCGCCGGCTGGCGCCCGAGCCGGTACTGCACGCCGCGCTCGGGCCGGGTGCGCTGATCGCCGAGGTCGGCACCGAAGCGCAGCGGGGTCTACTCGACGAGGTGGCCGGCGGCGAACGCCTGCTGGCGTTCGCCCATCTCGAGCCGGGGATGCGCCTGCCGACGGCCAAGGTGTCGACAACCGCTGTCCGCGAAGGTGATTCGTGGACCCTCAGTGGCCGCAAGAATCCGGTGCTGGCCGGTGACTGCGCCGACACCCTGGTGGTCAGCGCGGCGCTGCCCGACGGCGGCACCGGCCTGTTCCTGGTCGATGCCACCAGCAGCAACCCGGTGCAGCGCACGCCATACCGCACGTTCGACGGTCAGCGCGGCGCCCAGATCGACTTCGACTCTGTGGCCGCCGAACCGCTGGGCGAGGCCGCCGATGCCTCCGACGCGATCTCGCGTGCGCTGGTGCGCATCTCGTCGGGCCTGTGCGCCGAAGCACTGGGCGCGATGGAGGAGGCGCTGCGGTTGACGAGCGAATACCTCACGCAGCGCAAGCAATTCGGGGTCACGCTGAGCAAGTTCCAGACGCTGACCCAGCGGGCCGCAGACATGTACGTCTCCCTCGAGCTGGCCCGAAGCATGGCGTTCTACGCGAACATGTCGGTCGCCGACGGCAACCTCGACCCGACCATCGCCGCACGCGCCAAGCTGCAGATCGGCCGCTCGGGGCGTCATATCGCCCAGGAGTCGATCCAGCTGCACGGCGGCATCGGGGTGACTGCCGAGTACCCGATCAGCCATTACGCGGCGCGGCTGACGGCGATCGACCACACGCTGGGGTCCACGCAGGATCAGCTCCATGTGCTGATCGGCCAGCTCGGCGACTACGAGATCGTCACCGTCTAGCACCGGATCCGCGTATCGAGCAAATCCCCGACGCCACTGGTCAGCGAAGTTCCCCTGGTTCTCGGGCCACCGGGAAATACCCGCTTCGCCGAAACGCGATACAAAGGATAGAGAACCGCAGCGAGCGTCCAGCCCAGGCAAGGAGGAGTGCACGATGCAGGTGAAGAGATTTGTCATCACCGCGACAGTCGCGGGAGGATTCGGAGCCGGCCTGTTCCTAGGTGCAGGCCAGGCAGCAGCCGACCCGAACTGGTGGGTGCCGGCACCACCGCCGCCGGGGCACATCGGTCAGATCGTCAACGTTCCGCCGGGTCACGTGGGCCAGTGGGTCGGTGTGCCGCCGGGACACTGGGACAAGCCCTGGAAGTGGGTCAAGTAGCGCCACCTTCAGGCCTTTGGCCCCTGTTTCGGCCCACGACCCCGTGTCACGCTGAGGCGGTCATGCGGTGGCGTCGGCGTCACCGCAGCGGTCCCGCGGAGGATCCATGCAGGTCGCCGTTCGCACGATTCGCGTCGCAGGGGTGACCCTGCTGGCCACGAGCACAATCGCGGCCGCTCCAGCCCTCCCCACCACCGGGATTTCCCCGGCATCCCGGGACGTGCATCTGGCGGCCACCACAGCGGTCATCAAGCCCGCGGACTTTTATCGCCACATCGTCGTGGAGACGACGAGAAACGTCGGCGGACTGTGGGGGGCGTTCTCCGCGCAACCGTTTCCGGTCGCCCAGGTCGCGGTGGGCAATCAGGTTGCCTTCGTCTCCGATCTGGTGGAAACGGTCTCCGGAGTGCTGCGGGGCGAGTACCCGCCCACCGAGATCCTCGCCCCCATCGGTGATGCGGTCGCCACCGCGTCGCGCAACGTGGTGACGGTGGCGGCCGGCCTGGTCGCGGCCCTGCCTGCGCTCACGATCAGCGTTGTGCTGCCCGTGGTGAGCACCGTGGTGTCGGCTGCCTTCGCTGTCGCCGACATCGTGCGCGCGGTCGCCCATCTCGACGTGGTCGAGCTCGTCGATGCCATCGTCAACGTTCCCGGGTGGATCGTGAACGGGTTCCTCAACGGTACGGTCATCCCGAATGAGGCTGTGCCGCTCGCCATCCCGGGATTCCTCACGGTCGAGAACGGGTTCCTGCCGGTCGGACCGGCAGCCACCGTCATCGATCGAACCCAGCTCGTCGCGGAACAGATGTCGCGCTATCCGACAACTGCCCCAGCCGAACCGGACGCCGGCCCGGTCGACGAGGCAGACGTGGACTCGACGGACGCGGTACCTTCACCGCCCGGCGAGGATGCTGATGTGCCCGTCGACGACGACCGGGTCCCGGCGGACGGCAACGAACCGGCCGCACCTGGTGCCGTCGAACTGCGGGGCGACGTCCTCGACGACCTCGACGTCCTCGCAGCTTCCGAACCCGCGCCCGAAACGTCCACGGCGGACACACCTTCGGACGCGGCGGCCATGATCGACCCGTCGGACACCACCGCCTCCGAGGACGGCGTCCCCGCCGAGGTCAGTACGCGTCGTGCAGCCGAATCCACTCATAGGGCGGTTGCTGCGGCCACCCCGGAGGGGAGTCCTCCCAGTTCTCCTGCCGCCCGTACGGAGTGAGGTCGAGCAGATCGAACACCATCATGAACGGTTCCTCACCGCGGTCGAACGTCTGCCAGGTGTGGAACACCCGGTCACCGTCGCGCAGAAACACGCTGATCGAGTGGCGCTCCTGACCGTCGACGGTGGTGTGGAAGTCCTCGTTGAACGTCGTCCGCCCCGACGACACCCACGGCAGATCCCAGCCCATCCGGTCCTTGAACGCGACCAACTTGCCGACCGGGGCGTGCGACACCAGCACCAGTGAGGTGTCCTTGGCGTACAGATGCGACAGCGGGCCGATGTGGTCGGCCATCATTGAGCAGCCGGAACATCCTTCGTCCCAGTCGGATCCGAACATGAAGTGCTGCATGATCAGCTGGCTGCGCCCCTCGAACAGGTCCAGCAGCGTCAGCGGACCCGCCTCGGTGTCGAACAGGTAGGGCGTGTCGATCAGCACCATCGGCAAGCGCCGGCGTGCCGCGCTGACCGCATCCTTGAGCCGGAAGAGTTCCTTCTCCCGCACCAGCAGTTCAGCGCGCGCCCTCTCCCACTCGCTACGCGACACGATCGGCGGCAGGGCCTTGGCGGTCTCCATACCCCGAGCTTGCCATCGCAGCTCAGGAAAAGTCGTCGATCACCTCGGCCACCCGGCGCACCTGGTCGATGTCCTGACTCGTGGGGATCAGGTGCACCTCGTCGGTGCCGATGTCGGCGAAGCGCTGCAGCACCTCGCGCAGGTCGTCGGCCGTGCCGGCGAAACCGGTGGTCGGGGCCAACGCGTCGACGAACTCGGCGGGAATCCAGTTCATGTACCGCAAGAGGTGACGGTGCACCTGGGCGCGTGGCGCGTCGCCGTCGCCGATGGCGAACCAGAACGACGTCGCCAGATGCGGCTTGCCCTTGCCCGCCTGCTGCCACGCGTCGCGGGCGACGTCGAACAACTCGCCCTGTTTGTCGACGGCCAGGTCCATTGTGATGCCCGCCAGTCCGTCCGCCCAGGCGGCCGCGCTGCGCACCGTCTTGGGGCCCAGCGTTCCGACGTGGAGCTCCGGACCACCCGGCTGCACCGGCGGCGGGCCGACGGGCAGCGTGGATTCGGTGACCTTCTCGCCCGCCCACACCCGTTTCATGACCGCCACCCGTTCGGCCATCTGCCGCATCGTCTGGGTCGCCGGATCCACGCCGACGGCGCGGTAGTCCTCGTGGCGTCCGCCCACCCCGATGCCGACGGTCAGCCGTCCGCCGCACAGCATGTCACCGGTGGCCAGCTGTTTGGCCAGCATCACCGGGTCGTGCAGCTGCGGGATGACCACGGTCGTCACCAACCGCACCCGGTCGGTCCAGGCGGCCAGCGCACCGAGAAGGGTCAGGCTCTCCGGGTTGTCGAACGCGATCCGCTCACCCCAGCACAGCGAGGAGAACGGGCCCCCGTCGACCAGCTGCGCCCAGGATCTGAGCGTCGCGCGGTCAAGGTCGGGCTCCATCACCGGCATCGTCATCCCGATACGCACGACGGCGATTCTGGCATGCCGGGTGCAGGGAAGGTCAGCCCGTCGCGGTCGGCGGGTCTTTGTAGGCCCGGATCTGACCCGCGGCGGGGGGCGCGAACAGGCCGCCCCGCAATCCGCCGCGCACCGTGCGCACCGCGACCAGCAGCCATGTGCACAGCAGCCCGAGGTAGGCGACGGCCGCGGCGTAGCGGAAGGCGGGCAGGCCGGTGTGCAGCGCGAGCTGCGCGGTGCCGGTGACGAAGGTGCCCACCGGGAACGTCAGGCTCCACCAGGTCAACGCGAACGGCATGCCGCGGCGCAGCGTGCGCACGGTCAACGCCGCGGCGAGCGCGATCCACAGCACGGCGAAGCCCCATACCGGGACGCCGTAGAGCACGGCGAAGACGGCCATCCCGTCGGCGAGGCGAGCGTCGACCGCCAGCGCCGCGTCCGTGCCGAGAAGCCCTGCCACAGTGATCGATTGGCCGAGCGGACCGAGCACGATCCACAGCGTGGGCACGCGCGCGGTGCCCGAGGTTCCGTAGTGCGCCAAGCGGCTCCACACCATCGTGATGATGATCAGTGACGCGACGAGTGACAGGCCGAACATCGCGTAACAGCCGTACAGCATCGTGGCGCGGCCGGGGCCCTCGGCCATGTGCGGGATGAGCAGACTACCGGTCGCGGCGGCCACCATCGGCGGCACGACGGGCATCAGCCAGCCGCCGAACGCCGCGTCAGGTTCGACGCGGTACTGGGTGAACATCAGGTACGGGATGGTCATCGCGGTGAACAGGGCGCCGAGCGTGCCCGTCGTCCAGAGCACCCACGCCAGGTCGACCGCCGCCCGCTCCCCGATCAGGTCCCTGCCGACCAGCAGCGCGCCGGAACCGACGGTCAGCAACGCCATCGGAGCGGCGCCGTAGAAGTGCGCCATCTGCGGGTTGCGGACATGGCTGCGGGCCACCACCGGGTTGCGCAGCCAGTGCGCGAACGTCGCGAAGATCAGCACCAGCAGCCACAGCGCCGAGAGGACCCACACCACCAACGCGAACCCGCGCAGGCCCGGGACGTGAACCGGCAGCGACGCGCCGGCGGTCGCGACGATGCCGGTGCCCATCACCGAGGCGAACCAGTTCGGCCCGAGGTAGCCGAGGATCGTCGGCGGCGGGTTCGTCATCAGAGCAGTATGGTCAGCCGCCGGCGCGCGCCCACCGCCACCCTCGACCGGCGTGTCGGTGTGTTGTCATGCGTTCGCGGCGCCGAAGTGGGGGTTTTCCCCCGGGGCAATCGCGGGAAAACGCTGTGTCGCCGTCGCGGCCGGATCCATAGGTTGGAGACATGACCGCAGTCACTCACGCCGACGCTGCCACCGATCGGGTCCCGGTGAGCTCGCACGACCACGCCGGCGCCGCACCGCCCCGCCCCCGGACACTCGGTGTCGCCGCGAGCGCGTCGCTGCTGGTCGGCGGCGCGATCGCGTCCGTATGGTTCTGGGTTCCGTTGGGAATTCTGGTGATCGCCGTTTCATCGATACCCAGTGTCATCGGGTTCCTGCTGGCCGGCGTGGTGTTCATCTACCTGATCCGCGGCGTGGACCACGTCGAGCGGGTGCGCAGCGAAGCCGTGTTCGGCATGGGCATCCCCGTTCCGCCGCGTGCCCTGTCGCACTACACCGGGTTTCAGCGCTGGGCCCACCAGCTGTGGCTGGACCTCAGCAGCGCCCGCTTCTGGAAGACGGTGGCGCACCATTACCTCCGCATGGCATACGACGCCCTGGTCACAGGGCTGGCGTTCGCGTTGACGGTATTCGCGTTCCTCGCGCCCGCCGCCGCGATCGCCATCGGCCACAGCGATCCCGAGGCCGGTCTGTCGTTCCTGCCGACACCGCTCGCGTGGCTGCTTGCCCTGGTGGCGCTGGCCGCGGCGGCCGCGCTGGTGGCGTTCGCGCCGACGCTGGACGCGATGATCGACCGCTGGCTGTTACCCCCGTCGTCGACCGCCGAACTGCAGCACCAGGTGACCGCGTTGGCCGACGCCAGGCAGGGCGCAGTGACGTCGGCACAGACCGAGCGGCACCGCATCGAGCGCGATCTGCACGACAGCGTGCAACCGCGACTGGTGTCGCTGGCGATGACGATCGGCCTGGCCCAGACCAAGCTGGACTCCGACCTGCCCGCCGCCAAGGCACTGATCGCCGAGGCGCACGACGACGCCAAGAACGCTCTTGTGGAGCTGCGCAACGTCGTGCGCGGAATCGCGCCGACCATCCTCTCCGACCGCGGACTGGACGCCGCGCTGTCCTCGGTGGTGCAGCGGTCCGCGAACTCCGGTGTGCCGACCACGCTGAGCGTGCACCTGCCGCACCGGCTACCGGACGAGGTCGAGGCCTGCGCCTACTTCGTCGTCGCTGAGGCGCTGACGAACGTCAGCAGACATTCCGGGGCCTCGCACGCAGCGGTCACCGTCCGCCTCGACGAATCCGCGAACCAGTTGCACGTCAGCGTGTTCGACGACGGGCGCGGGGGCGCGCGGATCGTCGGAGACGACGGCGATATGGACGCCACCGGCCTGCGCGGGCTCGACGAACGGGTGCGGGCCGCGCGGGGAACCTTCTCGGTGTCCAGCCCGGTCACCGGACCCACCATCGTCACCGCGGTGCTGCCATGCGGATCGTGATCGCCGAGGATTCGGCCCTGCTGCGCGCAGGCATCGAGCGGATCCTCACCGATGCCGGCCACCAGGTGGTTGCGGGGGTTCCCGACGCGACCAACCTGCTGCGCCTGGTCAACGACGAACGGCCCGACCTGGCCATCCTGGACGTCCGGATGCCACCGACCTTCACCGACGAGGGCATCCGGGCGGCGGCGCTGCTGCGCAGCCAGAACCCGGAGTCGCCGGTGCTGGTGCTGTCCCACTACGTCGAGGAGCGCTACGCGGCAGACCTGATCGCCTCCGACACAAGGGGTTTCGGGTATCTACTGAAAGACCGGGTGGCCGACGTCCCGGCTTTCCTCGATGCGGTCGAGGTGGTGGGTTCCGGCGGAACGGTGCTCGATCCGGAGGTGGTCTCCCAGATCCTGGTCCGTTCCCGGCGCCGTAACGCGCTCGACGCGCTGACACCGCGCGAGCACGAGGTGCTGCAGCTGATGGCGGAGGGCAAGACCAACTCCGCCATCGCCGCGGCCCTGCACATGTCGGTCGGTTCGGCCGAGAAGCACATCGCCTCGATCTTCACCAAGCTCGACCTCGCCCCTGACGAGAACCGTCGCGTTCTCGCGGTGCTGCGCTACCTCGACTCCTGAAGCCCTGGAAGGACTCCCATGACCTCCTCTGTGACAGCCGCAGCCCCACCGCCGGCCCCCGCAACCCCACCGCCGCCACTGTCCCCCGGCGGCCGCACCGCCGTCCGCGTCCTGCTGATCCTCGCCGCCACAGCCCTGGTGCTCGGCACCGTGGCGGCACTGACCACCGCGGCGTTGGGGGTCAGCACATTCCGGGTCGTCAAGGACTCCATGCCGCTGCCGCGCACGCTGACTTCGGTGGTCATCGACACCGGCTCCGTCCCGGCGGCGGTGCGCATCACCACCGACCGGGCCGCCCGTGATCCGCGGGTGGACATGCGCATGGTCAACTCCACCCGCGCGGGCTCAGACCCGTTGGCGGTCACCGCGGACGGCACCACGGCCCGGGTGACGATCGACGCCGAGCCCTCGGAATTCCTGCAGTGGGGACGGGCCGGCGAGATCACCCTGGTGCTGCCCCCCGAACTCGCCCGCCGGCTGACCGTGACCACCCAGCAGGAAACCGGCGTCGTGTTCGCCCAGGCAGACATCGACCAGTTGTACGCGCGGACCGTCGACGGGGCCGTCTTCCTCAGCGGCTCGGCACGCCGGATCGAAATCACCAACGAGCACGGCGATATCACCACCCGGGAGCCGATCGCGGTGTCGGATTCGTTCCGGGCGACCACCACCACCGGCGACGTCAACGTGGACTTCTCCGAGGCCCCCAAGACGGTGGACGCCGAGACCGAACACGGCGACGTCGTCATCTCACTGCCGCCGCCGGGGCCGTACTTCGTCGACGCGACGACAGGCATGGAGCACGGCACGACGGTGGTGCGGGTGCCCCAGACCCGTGATCGGGGCAGCGCTGCGGCGGTGGTCACCGCCCGGACCGAGACCGGCGACGTGGTCGTCGAGGAGCAGCGCTAGCGCAGGATGCGGTCGGCCTCCCGCAGTCCGCTCAGATAGGCGCCGTGCACCGTGGCGAAGAACTCGGGATGGGTGGCCTCACCGGCGAAAGCGACCCGGTCCGCCACCGGTTCGGCGAGCGCCTGTTGATCAGCGGGACTCGAGCCCACGGCCAGGAAGCTGTAGGACCCGCGGGCGTACGGGTCGGCGGCCCACCGCGTGACGAGGACGCCCACCGGGTCGGGGGCCCGCAGCGCAGCCAACACCTCGCCAACGGTCTGCTGATCTGAATCCGCTTCGCGGGCGCGGGCGTTCGCCCCGCCGCGCAAGCCCACGAGCAGGGGGACGTCGGTGAACCGCAACCCGTTGACCAGATCGGAGACCGGCTGAGCCCCGCCGGCGATCCCCAGCATGTCCGAGTGAATGTCGTACGCCTCGGTCCAGAACGGTTCGTCGAAGACCAGCACCACCTTGTCGAGCAGCCCGAACCCGAGCCGTTCGACGGCGGCGCGCTTGGCTTGCGGCAGTGGCGGATCGAACACGATGACGTCGGCCTTGAGCACGCCGAGCGGCACGGTGACGATCACCCTGTCTGCCCGCAACACCTCCTGCGCGGTCTCGACGGTGACGCCTGCGTCGTCGTACGCGATGCGGGTGACCTCGGCGTCGAGCCGGATGTCCAGATCCCGTGCCAGAAGGTCGATCAGTTGCCGGTAGCCGCCCGGCAGGATCAGATCGGGGCCGTCGAACTCTCCTTCGCGCCCGAACCAGCGCAGCGCCAACTCCTCGGGATCGGCCGCGTACTCGGCGCCGATCGCGGCGGACACCATCCACTGCATCAGTGGATCGTCGAGATCGGCGCCCGTCCGCACCAGTCCATCGGCCAGTGACGCATCGGGGCCGGCGTCGGCGGTCATCGGTTCGATCTCGTCGAGGACACCCACCCAGTCGCGCGAAACCTCCTCGACCGCAGCAGGATCGACCACCCTCCCGCCGTCCAGGACAACCACGTCATCGAAGTTCGTCTCCACCGTGCGGGCGCCGGCCTGCGCAGCCAGGCCGGTCAGCGGGTTGCCCTGCGAACCGTGAATCCAGGCCGCCCCCAAGTCGACCGGCAGCCCCAGCGAGGTGTCCGTCCAGGTGCGTCCGCCGATACGGGAGCGGGCCTCCACCACCGTCACGGGCACACCGGCGTCGGTCAGGCGTCGCGCGGCGGCCAGCCCGGACATTCCCGCACCGACCACCACCACGTGCCCACGCGTCGTGTCGCCCCCACCGCCGCACGAGGTGAGCAGCGGCGTGGCCGCCACTGCGCCGAGTCCGAACGTGAACTGCCGCCGGGTCAGCGCGATCATCAGTCTCGACCGATCAACGTGTCCATGATGTCGCGTACCGAACCGCCGCCGGCCTGCCGGAACCCGCTGCCGGCCCAGATGTTGACCGCCTGCGGATCGCCGGCCCGTACCGCCGCGGCCCGAAGCGGGCTGGTCAGGTAATGCACCTCGGGGTAACCGAACGGCGCCTCCGCTTCGTGCTCGACGATGAACCGGTTGCGCAGTCCCCGCGCGTACCGTCCGGAAAACGCTTTCGTGACAGCCGTTTCGGTGAACTGCGGGTCGATCAGCGCGGCCCGATGCACCGGGCTGCTGCCCGCCTCGTAGGACAGCAGGAACGCGGTGCCGAGCTGCGCGGCGACCGCGCCGGCCTGCCGGACCCGGCGGATATCGGTGGCGGTCATCAAGCCGCCCGCCGCGACGACGGGGATCGCGTGGTCGGCCGTGACCGCGGCCAGCAGTTCGTCCAGTGGCTGCCCGGAGGGCGTCGCGGTCGGGTCGAAGGTCCCGCGGTGCCCGCCCGCCGACGGGCCCTGTGCCACCAGGATGTCGACGCCGCAGTCGGCGGCCAGCCGCGCTTCGGCCGGCGTGGTCACCGTTGCCGCCGTGGCGATTCCGGCCGCGCTGAGACGGCGCCGCTCCTCGACGGTGGGCAGCCCGAACGTGAACGACGCCAGCGCGGGCCTCAGGTCCAGCACCACCTCGAGCTTGGCGTTCCAGTGGTCGTCGTCGAACCGGGGGGCGCCGAGCTCGGTGCCGTAACGTCGCGCCTCCTCCGCCAACCTCTCCGCATAGGCCGCGACCGCCGCAGGAGTGCCGGCACTGGGTTGCGGCACAAAGAGATTCACCCCAAGCGGCCCGGTGGTCAGCTGTTGCGCGGCCCGCACGCGTTCAGCGAACGCGTCGGCCGTCAGGTAGCCGGCGGCGACGAAGCCCAGACCGCCGGCGTTCGTGCCCGCCGCCGCAAGCTCGGGCGTCGAGGGTCCGCCTGCCATCGGGGCGACGAGCACCGGCACGGACAGGTCCCGGACGTCGAAGCTCACCTGCTGTTCGTATCACGACCGACGCACCGTTGACGCTGGAACCGGGCCGCCGGCGGTTCTATCCTGGACTGCGATGGCCATCACCCTCAACCACACGATCGTCGCCGCGCGAGACAAGACAGCGTCCGCCAACTTCCTGACCGAGTTGTTCGACCTGCCGAGTCCGAAACCGTTCGGGCCCTTCCTGGTGGTGTCCGTCGGATCGGACAATCCGGTGAGCCTCGACTACGCCGAGGTGGGCGAGGACGAGGACATCCACCCCCAGCACTACGCGTTTCTGGTCTCCGAGGACGAGTTCGACGCGATCTACGGGCGCATCCGCGAGTGGGGGCTGCAGCACTGGGCCGATCCCCGAAGCGCGCACCCGGGCGAGATCAACCACAACGACGGCGGCCGGGGCGTGTACTTCCAGGATCCCGGCGGCCACTACCTGGAGATCCTCACCCGCCCGTACGGATCTGGCGGCGGGTCGGCGTCTTAGTGGATTGTTCGATACATTTTTTGTGACGGCTTGACGTAGCTGCGCCAAGGATCCGGCGGACGCAGAGTCACGGGACTCCAGCCGAGAGACTCAGTGCTATATCGACGATCATGTCCTCTTGTCCGCCGATCAAGCCGCGACGACCGACCTCAACGAGAATGGCTCGGGTGTCGACCCCGTAGCGGGCGGATGCGTCCTCCGCATGTCGCAGGAAGCTCGAATACACTCCCGCGAACCCGAGGGTCAGGGTTTCCCGATCGACTCTGACGGGTCGATCCCGCAGCGGCCGGACGATGTCGTCGGCGGCATCCTGCAAAGCGAACAGGTCGCAGCCATGCTTCCAGCCGAACAGGTCGGCCACCGCAACGAACGGCTCGATCGGACAGTTTCCCGCACCGGCGCCCTGACCGGCCAGCGAGGCGTCGACCCGGGTAGCCCCTGCCTCCACCGCCGCCACGCTGTTGGCCACCGCAAGCGACAGATTCTCATGCGCGTGGATACCGATCTGCGTCGACGGCGCCAGCACATCGCGGTAGGCGAGAACCCGATCGCGGACATCGTGCATTGTCAGGCGGCCGCCGGAGTCTGTGACATACACGGACTGGGCGCCGAAGGACTCCATGAGCTTGGCCTGAGCGGCCAGGTCGGCAGGCTGGGCCATATGGCTCATCATGAGGAATCCGCTCACATCCATGCCGAGCTCGCGCGCGTGCGCGATGTGCTGCGCGGCAATATCGGCCTCCGTGCAGTGGGTCGCGACACGCACCGACCGAACGCCGCGCCGGTACGCTTCGTCCAGTTGGGCCACCGTACCGATGCCCGGCAACAGCAGGGTGGTAACGGTGGCGTTTGTCACCGCGCCCGCGACCGCGTCGATCCACTCCCAATCGGTGTGGCTACCTGGACCGTAGCTTAGCGAGCTGCCCGCCAGTCCGTCGCCGTGGGCAACCTCGATCGCATCCACACCCGCACGGTCTAGCGCTGCCGCTATCCGAGCGACATTGCGTGGGCTGATGCGGTGCCGGATCGCGTGCATACCGTCGCGCAGCGTCACGTCCTGGACGTATACCGTCGTGGTCATGCGCGACTCCTTCTCGGGGCCTCGGCATGGTTCAGCCGCTCTGCGATTCCTTCCCCGACCCGCAAGGCGGCCGAGGTCATGATGTCAAGATTGCCCGCGTAGGCGGGCAGATAGTGAGCTGCACCTTCTACCTCGAGGAAAACCGAGATCTGCGTGCTGACTGTTCCCACACCCGCCGGCAGCAGTGTCCGGACGTCGGCGGCGGACACTCGGTCGAATTGGACCTCCTGTTTGAGGTGGTAGCCCGGGACGTAGCGGGATACCTCTTCGACCATGGTGCTGACCGAGTCGCGAACGGCGTCCTGATCAACATCGCCGGTGAGGCAGAGAACGGTATCTCGCATGATGACCGGAGGATCGGCGGGATTGAGGATGATGATGGCCTTGCCCCGCGCGGCGCCACCAACGCTCTCGATGGCTTGCGCTGTGGTTTCGGTGAACTCGTCGATGTTAGCCCGCGTTCCCGGCCCGGCTGATTTGGATGATATCGAGGCAACTATCTCTGCGTAGGCCACCGGCGTCACCTGCGACACCGCCGCAACAATGGGGATAGTCGCTTGCCCGCCACAAGTCACCATATTGACGTTGTCGACATTGCGGTTCAACTGGTCGGTGAGGTTAACTGCGGGCACCACGAACGGCCCGATAGCGGCCGGCGTCAGATCCACGAGATACTTGCCGAATTTCCTAAGCGTTTCGGCGTTCTTGATGTGGGCCCCGGCCGAGGTCGCATCGAAAACGATGTCGATCTCGTCGAATTCGTCGAGCGCGAGTAGCCCCTCGACTCCCTCGTGAGTGGTCTGCACCTTCAGGCGACGCGCGCGAGCCAGACCGTCTGAGTCAGGGTCGATACCCACCATCGCCGCCACCTCAAGCAAGTCCGACACCCGGAGCACCTTGATCATCAGGTCGGTTCCGATGTTCCCCGAGCCGATTATCGCCACCTTCCTCACGGCTGCAGCTCATCTCGATGGCCGAGCCAGGCGGAAACCTCTCCGAGAGAACTGATTTCGGCAGTCACCTTTGACCCGGGCGCGACCGGAACCATCGCCCCGAGCGCACCCGATAGGACGACCTGTCCGCCCCGGAGTGGACGTCCATACTGCCGGGCCGTCCGGGCCAGCCACAGTAGAGCCTCGAGTGGGTCACCCAGACATGCAGCGCCGGTCCCTTCCGACACGGGCTCACCGTCGATGAACATGCGCATCGTGACTTCTCTGGGAACGAAGTTCTGCAACGGGATCCGGGAACCGGACAGTACGTAGAGACCACTGGACGCGTTGTCCGCGACGGTATCGGTGATGCGGATGTCCCAGTTGGCGATTCGGCTGTCGACGATCTCCAGCGCCGCCGCCGCCCATGCCACCGAGTCCCGCAAAGTCGGCATGTCGATGTCAGGGATGTCCAGGTCGCGTGACAGTCCGAATGCGATTTCGGCTTCGACTTTCGGCTGCAGGAGCAGGTGCGCGGGTACGCGCGTCATCGACGAGACATCCATGTCGGCGAACAACACTCCGAAATCGGGTTGGTTGACCCCGAGTTGCTGCTGAACGGCCGGGGCCGTCAGACCGATCTTGCGGCCGGTGACGACCCCGCCACCGTGGATCCGATCGTTGACGATCGCCTCTTGGGCCTCGTAGGCCAGAGCGATGTCGGACTCGCCGAGGATGTCACGGACAGGCGCACAAGGCTTCCGTTGTGCCGCGGCATCCATCAGACGTTTGGCCGCCCGGCCAGGCCCGTCGGCCAAACCCGCGGAAGGCCGCTGGTTTTCCTGCGCAATAGGATCAGAGACGTGCATGACTTCGACTCTGGTCCATGTAGGCCTTGCGCGGATGCCACAAGTTCCACCGCGTGGAAACCGCACGCCGGAACGGCGAATCACTTGCAGTTCCGGCGATTTCACTCAGGTTCCGGGCGGTGTCAGCATGGACTGCCAGCTCTTCTCGGCCGGGCCCGTCTCGGCCAGGTTCGATTGCGTGTACTCCCGCCCGTCGGGCGCGAGGTAGGTGCCGGTCGCCGGGTCGTACTCGGCGATGGGTAACCGCGGCAGCGGAAGCTCTGGTGATTCCGCCTGGTCAGGGGTCGCGTGATGCACCTGGGGTACATCCTGTCCGGACATCGTGGCGTTCGGGTCGCCCTTCCAGTTGTAGCCGTCGTTCAGCGGAACGTACTGCTGATCGGATTCACACATTTTCACCGAGGGCGCGCGCTTGCCCGGCACGGTGAGGCAGGGATAGTTCTTCGCTCCCCGCACGTTGAACGGTGAATCCTGGGGTGTACGGCAGTACAGGTCCCCCTCGGGACGGTCGGGGTAGTCCACCAGTGTCGGATTGCGCCGCTGTTGCGGCGGCAGGAACCCGGTGACGCAGGGCGGCGGAAGATTGATGTTGAGCGCCACACTCTGATACAGGCCACGGTAGCCGTCCTTGGTGTCGCCGTTGGCCATGGTGCCGCCCTGGGCGCCTTCGACGAACGGCGGGAGCAACACGAGTAGCTGCTCCAACGCGGGCTGATAGGCCACCGCGACCTGGCCCACCGTAACCAGATTCGCCATCAGCACCGGCAGCGTCGGCTGAAAACGTTGGAAGAGCGTCTGCAATTCATCGAAGCTGGGGCCGACCTTTTCCAGCACGCCGGCCAGCTCTTCGTCGCGATCCCGGAACTGACCGGCGATTTCGGCCATCTGGGACGACCAGTCCTGGATGGCCGCGCTGGTGTCGACCTGAGTATCCAGCACCGGCGCCGTCCCTTCGATGAGAGCGACCAACGGTTCGAGGTTCTTGCGCGCGTCGACGGCCAGACGCGTCGAGCCCTCGACGATACGCGCCAGCTCTGGCCCCAAACCACCGAATGCACGGTAGCTTTCGTCGACGAGTACCGACAGGTTCTGGTCCGGTATCGCCTCGAAGGCCCGGTTGGTGCTTTCCAACAGCGTGTTGACGTCCGGTGGCACCGAAGCCCGATCGCGGGGGATGACGTCGCCGTCGCGAAGCGGAGGTGCAGCAGCCCGCGGTGTCAGCGCCACGTACTGCTCACCGATGGCGGTGACACTGTGAACGGCAGCGTCGAGGTCTGAGGGAATCGGCACGTCGGTGCGCAGCGACAACACCGCCTCGACACCCGAAGCGCCGAGCCGTACATCGGTGACCCGGCCGACATTGGTGCCGCGATAGGAAACGTTGCCTGTCGCGTAGAGACCTGCGGCGTCGGGTAGTTCGACGATCACGGTGTAGCGGCCTACCCCGAGCCAGGTCGCCGGAGCGTTCAGGTACCCGAAGCCCAGGACCCCGAACGCGCCGAGCGTCACGGCCATGAACAACGCAAGTTGGATCCGGATCCGTCGACTGAGATGCATTTACCGACCTTGCTCGTGGTGATATGGCGCAAGCAGCGGGTTGCCAGCGGTGTACGGGCTCGGCAGTTGTCCGATGGTCCGGCCCCATTGCAGTTCGAGGGCGGTAAGGTCTCCTTCCCACCGGGTGCCGGTAAGCAGCCCGGCATCCAATCGGTTCAACGTCAGGTCGAGGACCATCGTGAGGTTGCCGTAGTCACCCCGGAACCACTTGGTCAGGTTCTCCTTGGGCCAGATCGTCGTCAACAGGCTCGCCGACCGGGTGAGAGACGGTCCGGCGGCGGCCAACGCGGCGAAGACCGGGCCGAGGTCGCTGACCTCCCTGACGAGGTTCTCCTCGCTCTTCTCCAGGGTTTCGGTGGTGAGAGCGCTGAGCCGACCGAACTCGACGAGTGCTTCCACCATGTTCTCGCGTTGATCCTTGAGCACTGTGAGCGCTTTCGGGATCGTGCGTAGCGCCGCATCTAACGTTTCCTGCCGCTCACCGAATCGGCTGACGAGACGGTTGAGGCTCTCGGTCGCGGCAATGATGTCATCGCGCTGCATGTTGAGGCTTTCCATGAACATGCCGACCTGTTCGTTGAATCCGCGCAGGTCGTCTTCGCGGCCGTTCAATGCAGTGCTGAATGCCGCTGTGATGTCCTGCATCTGGCCGATTCCTCCGCCGTTGAGCAGGAATGACAGCGATGCCAGGGTCTGTTCGGTCGTCGGGTACGACCGGGTATTGGACAGCGGGATCAGCGATCCTTCGCGCAGCCGTCCGACCGGCGCTGCGTCGATCGGCGAGAACAACTCGACGTGCAAGGTCCCGAACAGGCTGGTTTGGCCCACGGCCGCATGGGTGTTGGCCGGCAGCTCAATGTCACCATCGAGCTTGATGGTGGCCAACGCGTGCCAACCCTGTCGCTCGATCTTGACGACGTTGCCGACGGTGACGTCACCGACGCGGACCCGGGAGTTGGGTTCGATGTTGCTCACATCGGGCAGCTGTGCGGTCACGGTGTACGCCCCGGATCCACCGCCCGCGGTGCCGGGCAATGGCAGCGAGTTCAACCCGCGCCACTCACAGCCGGCCACGCACGTGACCATCACGGCCGCGACCATCGCGGCGCCCAGCTGCAGGATGCGCTTCACCGTCCACCTCCGGCGGGAACCATCAGCCCCTGCAAGCCCGCAGCGGGGTCGGTACTGATCGGCGGCTCGGATTGCTCTGGTGGTGCTGCAGGGACGGTGTTGGGATCGGCCGCCGCTGGCGCGTGGTAGTCCGGCCGCATCCGGTCGTCGCTGTAGGTGATTTCGTTCGGGCGCGCTTTCGCCCCGGTGACGGGGATCAGCGCAGGACTGATCGTGGTGCCGATCGGCGGGAAGTTGTACTGACGGTTCTTCAGGATTGGCGCCAGATACTGCACGCACAGCTTCGCTGCCTGCTCGGCACCGAGCCGGGACGCCGCCTGCACCCCACCGCAGATGAACTCGATCGGGTTGGCGAAGTTGTTGACGGCCAGTGCAGACGCTGCACCCCCGAGCGCGGGGTAGTACATGTTGTTGTAGTTGGACAACACGTTCGGTGCCAGATGCAGGATCTGCTTGATGTCGTCGGTGCTTTCCACCAGGGCGGTGGAAATCGAACTGAACTTCTCGGTGGCGGTGCCGAGCGGCTCTCGATGCTCGGCCACGAAGTTCGTGATGTCGGTCGAGACCGCGTCGATGGCGGCGATCGCCTGCCCGACCTCGCCGGGGTCATTGGACAGCACCTCCGTGACCCCTGCGAGGTTTGAATTGAGTTCACGCATCAGTACGGTGCTCGACTGCAATGCCGAGACCAGCACTGAGAGGTCTTCTACGGTGCCGAACACGTCATCACTGTGATCGCCGAAGGCCGACATCGCCTGTGAGAGTTCGATGACAGCCTTGCGCATCTGATCGCCTTGGCCCCGCAGGTTCTTTGCCGCGGTATTGATGAACTCGCCCACCGGGCTGAGCTGGCCTGAGCCTGACGGTTGCATGCTGTCGCTGAGCTTTTGAAGTTGCACCCGCAGATCGTCGTACTCGACCGGCACAGCGGTCCGTTCCAGCGGGATCGTCGCGTCGTTGCCGATCGTGGGCCCTTCGGTGTAGGCCGGCGTGAGCTGGATCGCCCGAGCCGTGACCAGCTGCGGGGAAATTATGGCTGCGTGAACACCTGCCGGTATCTGATATTCGTCCGCGACATTGAATGTGATCCCCACCTGATGCGGCTCCGGCTCGATCGATTCGATCTCGCCGACCTTGACCCCGAGGATCAGCACATCGTCACCGGGATAGATTCCCGTGCTGCTGTCGAAGTAGGCCACCAACTGGGTTTGCGACGATGAGCTCCAGGATCGCACGGACACGAAGCCGATTGCTACCGCGAGCACCGCAACAAGGACCAGCGCGATGGGCAATCTCAGTTTTTCGACTCGGCTCATGTTGGCCCCCCGGTCTCAATGGGACTCCCTGGTTCGGGCGACTGTGGTGGTGCCGGAGCGCTCCCGGCTGGCGTGGTGCCGGCCGGCGGTCCTGGCGGCGGCCCTCCGGGACTCGGCGCAGGGCGCGGCTCCCGGTACGGGTAGCGCTGATCTCCGGGGTTTCCGGTGATCGCGTCGGGCAAGGTCAAGTGCGGGTCCCCCGCCTGGCCGGTGCGCGGATAGGGCACGGGTAGCGCCGGTGTGGCCGGCTGACCGGTCTGAGGGTCACTGAGTTGCGAGGGCAACAGAACGTTGGGATCGAGGCCCAGGTCAGAAAACGCTGCTTCGATGAAAGGCTGGATGAACTGTCCGGGAAGCAGATTGGTGATGTAGGGCTTGAAGAAGGGTCCTGCGGAAACGCTTTCGCCGAGCGACAGCATGAACGGATGGAGCAGTTTGAGGGATTCCTGCACCTTGTCCCGGCGATTGTCGATCAACGCCATGACGCCGCTGAGCTTTTCCAGCGCAGGACGCAGCGAAGTGCGGTGCTCGTCGATGAGGGCAGACAGTTGTTCGGTTAGATCCGAGATGTTTCCGGAGATGTCATCGAGCGCTTCGCGTTCCACTCGTAGTTGCGCCAACAACGCGGCGGAGTGCTCAATGAGCGTGACGACCTGATCGGTCCGGTCAGCCAGCACGGTGCTGGCGCTGCGCGCGTTGGCGAGCAGGTCCCGCAGCTGCTGATCGCGGCTGTTCAGCGTGGCTGAGAAGCGCATGACGCCCTCCACTGCATTCTTCAGATCATCTGGGGTGTCGGCGAACTCGGCCGCCAGCGTGGCGAGTGAGTCGTTCAGGGACGTCGTGTTGAGATTGCTGATGGTCGACGACAGGTCCCCCAGTGCATCCGGTAACTGGTAGGCCGGGGTTGTGCGGTCTATGGGGATCGGTTGGGCGAGTGAATCTGCACCGCGGGGAGTCACTTCGAGCACCTTCAGACCGAGAAGGCTGTTTGTCTTGATCGCCGCCTCGCTACGGTCGCCGATGGCGATGTTCTCCCCGATCTCGAAGTTCACCAGAACGCGACCGCCGTCAAGGTTGATATCGGAGACTTTCCCGACCTTGTGTCCGGCGACCTGTACGTCGGCGCCGGGTTGCAGACCGCTGGCTTCGGTGAAGTACGCGGAGTACCGCTCTCCGCCGGAGAAGACGGGAAGCTTGTCATACTGTAGCGCCGCCAACACGACTCCGGCTGTGACGCCGACCCCGATCGCGCCGATGACTGCCAGGTTCCGCTCCTGTAGAGGTTTCATCGTGGCGCGCACCGTCCTGAATCCTGCCCAGCCACTTTGACATACACCGGCTGGCCGCCCTTGCCGTTGACTTTCAATACGAGATCGCAGAGGTAGAAGGCGAAGAAGTCGCCGTAGATGCCTTGTCTTCCGAGCACCCGGTAGGCGTCGGGCAGGGTCGCAAGCAGGTCGTCGACGTACTCATGATCAGACAGAACGACGCTGTTCATCCGGTCGGACTGGGCCACCGTCTCAGCGAACGGCGGTCTGATATCGGCCAGTAGATCGGTGATCGACGCGGCCGCAGCGTTCGAGTGCGATACCGACTCTCCGATGTCGGTCTTGCGTGCCGCCAGGCCTTCGACCAGTTGCGACAGTGAGGTGACCGCTTCATCGAAGTTGTCGCTCTCGTCGGCAAGCGATCCGAGGACGGTGTTGAGGTTGGTGATCACTTCTCCGATGAGCGCATCCCGGTCGGCCAGGGCGGCGGTCATCTCGGCGGTTTGGGCCAGGAACGAGTTTATGGTGGTCCCCTGCCCTTGGAAAGCCTGGACCAGTTGCGCGCTCAAGGCATTGACCTGGGTTGGATCCAAGGCTTTGAACAATGGCCGGAATCCGCCCACCAAGGCGTCGAGGTCGAGGGCTGGCTGGGTGCGCGCGACTGGGATGGTGCCACCGGGTTCCAGTGCCTGCACTGCACCGGCGCCCTCCTGCAACTCCAGATACCGGTCGCCGATGAGGTTGTCGTAGCGGATCAGCGCGCGTGTACCTTCGGTCAACAGCACCGAATCGTCAGCGCCGAACGTCACGGTGGCGGTCCCGTCCTCGTTCACCGCGATGCGTTTCACCTTGCCCACTTCCACCCCGGCGATGCGCACGAACTCGCCCGCCTTCAGCCCGCTCACGTTCACGAACTGTGCGTCGTAGTGGTTCGAAGGAGCGAACCGCAGCTGCGCGAAGATCATGATCAGCGCGAAAGTCCCGGCCGCGCATGCCATGGTGAACAGCCCGAGACGTGCCGCCACGCCCGGCAGGTCACTTCTCATCAGCCCAGTCCTCTCGATTGCGTTGGGCGGTCACGGGTTCGGCGCCGGGTGCGACTGTGGCGGAATGCCGGTCCCGTAGGGCGGAGGTGGGTTGGGTACACCCGGCACTGGGGGCGGTGGCATGCCGGGTGGAGGAGCTGCCCATAACGGAAGACCGTCCGGCCCGTACAGGGATCCGCCATATGGTGGCGATCCGGGATACGGCACCGGACCGATCGCCGGCGGACCCATGCCCCGTAGGCTCGGCGGCTCGGGCACAGCGCGGGTGACCGGCAGGAAGTTCCCCCACCATGGGTGTGCGATACCCGGGTTGGGCCGCAGGTCCAATCCGGTGCCGTAGCCCGTGTCGGTGACCAGGTGACGCACCGGCCAGTTCTTCGACACATCAGGTAATGAGCCGCAGCCGGGCTTGCCGTCGGCACCACCGGTGGCCGCGACCTTCGGCAGATGGTCGGGGTATCGGTACGGATCGGTTGCCCAGGTCAGACCGGCGTCAAGCACGATCGACTTGCCGTTGCCACCCGCTGCGTCGTACCAGCCGCGGTCCAGCGCCAGCTTTGCTCCCTGCAACAGGCAGGTGTACTCGGGCGAATACTTCAACAGCAGCGCGGTAGTCGGAGCGAGTATGTTGACCGCTTCCGGGAAGCTGTCCCGGGTGCTGCTCAGCAAGTCCGTGCCGGTTTGGCTGAAACCCATTGTGCTCAGCAACAGTCGGTCCAGATCGTCGGCGTGGCTGGTGATCGTGGCGCTGGTGGTGCTGGCTCCTTGGAGGATGTCCAGGATGTCGGGCGCGGCCTCTGCATAGGTGTCGGCGAAACCCTGCAGGGACTGCCAATCCCGCTGGACTGTCGGCATCAGCGGGTTGACCGACGCCAGAACCTGATTCGAGGCGGTGATGGCTTCGCCGATGCGCTCGCCGCGGCCGCGGACAGCCTCCGCCCACGCGTTGAGCACCGCGTTGAGTTTCGCCGGGTCGATGTGCTCGAGCAGGTGCACAAGGTTGTCGAACACCGTGTTGACCTCGATGCTGACGTTGCGCGAGACGAGCTCAGCGCCGGCGGCGAGGCGCTGGCCACTGGGCTGTTCGGGGTATACCAGATCGACGTACTTGGCGCCGAATATCGTGGTGGCACGCACCTGAGCTTCCACGTTGGCCGGGATGTGGCTGATCTGGTCCGGGAAGATCTGCAGCTGCAGACTCGCGGCTTGGGCACCGTGTCTGATGTCGCCGACACGTCCCACCTCTACGCCGCGCAGCTTGACCTTGGCGCCCGGTTCCATGACCAGTCCGGACCGCTCCGAGGTCAGTGTCACCGGCACATAGCTGCGGAATGTGCCCGCGAACAGCGACCAACAGATGAAGATGATCAGAGCGAGTGCGGCACACAGGGCCAGGCTCCACCATGCCGGGCGGACCTTGCGATGTCCTTGGTAGTGATTCATCGGCTAACCCGAGAAGTTGAAGTCGCCGGTCTGGCCGTACAAGGCCAGGGAGACAAACATCGTCATCACCGTCGCCGCGACGAGTGAGGCTCGTACCGACTGACCGACTGCCTGGCCGACCCCGGCTGGTCCCCCGGCCGCGTTGAAACCGTAGTAGGTGTGCACGAGCATGATGACCACTGCCATGGTCACGGCAAGCAAAAAAGACCAGACCACGCTGTCGGGGTTGAGGAAGGTATAGAAGTAGTGCTCATAGACGCCGACTGACTGGCCGTAGAACACCGTGGTGCCCACCTTCGCGGCGACGAACGCACTGATCAGCGCAACGCAGTACAGCGGGACGACCACGAGAGTTCCAGCGATCAACCGGGTCGAGGCCAGATAGGAGACTGATCGCACCCCCATCACCTCAAGGGCGTCGATCTCTTCGTTGATCCGCATTGCGCCGAGCTGCGCTGTTGTCCCGGCGCCGATGGTGGCAGCCAGGGCTATGCCCGCGATCAGCGGTCCGATCAATCGCACGTTGAAGAAGGCCGAGATGAATCCGGTCAGAGCTTCGACCCCGACCTGTGACAACTGATTGAAGCCGATGACCGCGACCAGGGCTCCCACCGAAACAGTGAGAAAGCTGACGATGACGACGGTACCGCCGATCACCGCCAAGGCGCCGACACCGAAGCCCATCTGCGCGATCTGTCTCAGAATCTCCGCGCGGTAGTGAATGGCCGCGTCGCCGGTGGAGCGCAGCGTATGGCCATAGAACAACGTTTGCAGGCCGAGCCGGTCCAACCCGGCCGCCCACTGAGACAGTCTGCGCTGCAACCGAAGCGGGGGGCTCACCGCGCTCAACTGAGCACCTCGATTGCTACCGCAGACGTGACGATGTTGATGCCGAACAGCGCCATGAAGGTGAATACGACTGTTTCGTTGACGGCGAGGCCGACACCGGCCGGCCCACCACCTACCGACAAGCCCTTATAGCAGGCGATAAGACCTGCGCAGAGGCCGAACATCGCCGCCTTGATCAACGCGACCACAACGTCGCCGACCCCGGTCAGCAAGGTCATGCCGGCCGCAAAGGCGCCGGGTGTCACGTTCTGGATGAAGACACCGAACACGTAGCTACCGACCAGGCTCACCAGGATCACAGCCGAGGACAGCATCACCGCCACGAAAGACGCCGCGAGCACGCGAGGAAGGACGAGTGCCTGTAGCGGATTGATGCCCATCACCCGCATCGCGTCGATCTCATCCCGGATTGTGCGCGCTCCGAGGTCTGCGCACATGGCGGTGGCGCCGGCGCCGGCGACCACGAGAACCGTCACGATCGGGCCGATCTGAGTGACAGCGCCGTACGCCGCGCCCGTCCCAGAGAAGTCAGCTGCCCCGAACTCGGTGAGCAGAATGTTGAACGTGAACACCAGTAGGACCGAAAACGGGATGGCCAGTAACAGCGTCGGCAGCAACGACACGCGTGCGACGAACCACGATTGACGCAGGAACTCCTGCCAGGCAAAAGGCCGGCGCGACAACAACATCATCGTGTCGACCGACATGGCGAAGAGCCCGCCCAGGCCCTGCAACGACCGGGTCAGCACGATGCCCACCTCCGGAATCGGGGTTTTCGCAACGGGGGTTCCTGTTGCGCGCTCGGGTGATATGCGGGGACTGCGCCCGAGTTGTGTGATCGCAATCACCCGCTTGACGATAGGCGCTGTGCTCCCAGACCATCTCAGCTCGCGTTCCACCCTGCGGCACGAACCTGAGGGGCCTTGTGAGTGGTCAGGGTCCGGTCCATGCATCGATTCGGCAATCACCGAGCCGGTTCTTCAACTCCGCCAGCGAAATACCGAATGTTCGCCTGACCTGTATTCCGCTCGGGTGGACATCGAGTACCGCGTGATCGGTGTAGATCCGGCTGACACAGGCCACACCGGTAAGCGGATAGCTGCATGCCGGGACCACTTTTGGGACACCAGCCTTGGTGAACATCGACATCATCACGAAGACGCTCTTCGCGCCGATCGCAAGGTCCATCGCCCCGCCCACCGCAGGGATGGCGTCCGGTTGCCCGGTGTGCCAGTTGGCGAGATCACCGGAATCGGAGACCTGGTAGGCACCGAGCACGCACACGTCGAGGTGTCCACCGCGCATCATCGCGAAGGAGTCCGCATGGTGGAAGTAAGCTGCCCCAGGGAGTTCGGTGACCGGCTCCTTCCCGGCGTTGGTCAGGTCGGGGTCGACGGCCACTCCGATGGCTGCCGGCCCCATGCCCAACATGCCGTTCTCGGTGTGCAACACCACCCCTGAATCCGCGGGAAGGTGCTCGGCGATTTTCGTAGGGTGGCCGATTCCCAAGTTGACATATGAACCCGGGGCAATGTCCTTGGCGATCAGGATCGCCAGTTCGTCCATTGACAGGGGTGGGCGGTCCGTGCGTTGCACCACCTCGTGCGCGGCGGTCACGAAGCCGCCCCGCCGATCGGCGACCTGGGCCCTGGTATCTGCACCAGGTCGTCGACATAGATGCCGGGGGTGACCACCGCTTCCGGATCGAGTTGCCCGGAACACACAATGTGCCGGGCCTGAGCGATGGTGGTTGTTGCCGCAGTGGCCATTACAGGTCCGAAGTTGCGTGCGGTCTTGCGGTATACGAGGTTTCCGGCGCTATCGGCCGTATCGGCGGCGATCAGTGCAAAGTCCCCGGAGATCGGATACTCCAAGAGGTAGGTTCGATCACCGATCTTGCGGCTCTCCTTGCCCTCGGCCAGTGGTGTGCCCACGCCAGTGGGACAGAAGAACGCGCCGATACCCGCACCGGCGGCCCGAATTCGTTCGGCGAGGTTGCCCTGCGGGACGAGCTCGAGCTCCACGCGCCCCGTTCGGTAGAGCTCGTCGAACACAAACGAGTCGGACTGCCTGGGAAACGAGCAGACGATCTTCCGCACCCTCTCCGCTTTGAGCAGCGCTGCGATCCCGACCTCTCCGTTGCCGGCGTTATTGGACACTACTGTCAGGTCGCGGGAGCCTTGCCGGACTAACGCATCGATGAGGTCGAAAGGCATTCCGGCCAGACCGAATCCGCCGATGAGAAGGGTCGCCCCGTCGCCGATCTCTGCGACTGCGTCATCAGCAGACTCATGGATCGTGGTGAAGCTCACCCGTCACGCTTCCGCCGGCGCCAGCACGATGTCGAATTGGACTGCCGACCAGGGGCCGTCGATACTGCGGCCACCGGGTGCAGACGTTGTCGAAGGTCGCTGAAAATCCTTGACCAGGCTGTCCTTGACACCGAACACCGTGTCGCTGCCCAGGTACTCGTCACCGCGCACGAAGATGTGGGTGACCAGCCTCCGGAGGCCCGGCGCGGTAACCATGAAGTGCAGGTGTGAGGCGCGCATCGGCGACCGGCCGACCGCTTCAAGCATTTCTCCGACCGGTCCGTCGTGCGGGATAGGGTAGGGCGTAGGCGTTATGGCCCAGAAGCAGTACGTGCCGTCGGCGCCGGTGTACAGATGGGCGCGTGCCGCGGTGCGGCCGTCCCCGTACTGCACGTCGTAAAACCCCTCCGCGTCGGCTTCCCAAACCTCGATCAGGGCATTGGCGACCGGGTTGCCGCTGGTGTCGGTGACTGAACCGTGTACCCAGCAGGGTTCGCCGGCCGCGCCACCGGAGATGTCGCCGCCCATCGCCACCTCCGGGCTGCCCTCGGCGAAGAACGGTCCGAACACGGTCGCTTCGGTGGCGTTCTTGTACGCGGCATTGTTGATGGCGATGGTCTGCATGGATACCCCGAGCACGTCCGACAGCAGGATGAATTCCTGACGCTTGTCGTCGGTGATGCGGCCTACCGCGGTGAGGAACTCGATCGCCCGAGTCCATTCCTCCTCAGTGAGCCGGGTCTCGCGCAGGAACGCATGCAAGTGCTCCACTAACGCGTACATCAACTCCTTGAGTCGCGGATCGGTGCAGTTGTCGAACGATCGCTGCACCCGGTCGATCAGGTCGAGTTCTCGGCGATCCTGCTCCGCCGCGATCGCGGCATCGGACATGGTCACTGCGGTTCGTCTCCTTCCCACGCCGCACGTAGCAGCGCAGCGATTCCTTCCGGTGTCACCGGGGTCGGGTTCGACGCCGGCGCGACCGCGACGATCGCGTCTACCGCCTCGGCCAGACCGCTCTCCGGCATTCCGTAGTCCCGTAGCGCCGACGGCGCATCAAGCGCACGGCGCAGATTCGCAAGTCCGGTCTGCGCCGACTCTGAGTCGAACGCCCGCGCTATGCGCTGCTGTGCCTCTTCGGCATTGGATGCGTTGAAGGCGAGGACGTGGGGTAGGACTATGGCGTGGGTCTGGGCGTGCGCAAGGTTGAAGATGCCGCCCAGCACATGACAGATCTTGTGGTGCAGCCCCGAGCCGGCCGCGGAGAAGGCAGCGGCCGACAGATACGTACCCTGAAGGGCCAGCTCGCGTCCCGGTATCGCCGACGCGTCGGCGGCCACCTTCGGCAGACCTGCGTTGAGTGCGCGGATACCCGCCTCGGCCAGCGCGGAATTGATCGGGTTGGCATTCGGCGCCCACAGTGAATCGACGCAATGCGCCAGTGCGTTGAGGCCGCTGGAGACGCTCATGTCGACGGGCAGGCTGAGGGTGAGCGCCGCGTCGTAGATGATCGCCCGGGGCAGGACCCGCTCGTCCACACCGGTGGTCTTCTTCGCTCCCTCGGTCAATCCCCAGACGTTGGTGGCCTCAGAGCCGGCGTACGTCGTCGGTACGGCGACGATGGGCACACCGGTGGTCAGCGCGACGGCTTTGGCCAGGCCGGTGGTAGACCCGCCACCCACCGAGACCACCGCGTCGGCATGCCGGTCCGTCGCCACTGCGCGGGCTCGTTCTGCCACCTCGATCGGCACGTGCATCGCGACCTCGTGGTGCCATGCCGCCACCGGCAGCGCGCCGGCAATCGCTCTGGCCAAGTCTGCTTCCTCATCGGCGGCGATCACCATGACGCGCGAAACCCCAAGCGCGGTGATCTCTTCGGCGAGTTGTCCGGTTGCCTCCCCAGTGGCGAACCGGACACGTTGGCGGTGTCCTTCGTGGACGAACCCCATCAACCGCGTCCCAGGATCTGTGCCATCGCGGTGCGAAGCGCGGCGTGCGGCTGATCCGGCATGGACATCGACCGCCAGGCGATGTGTTTGTCGGGCCGGACCAGCAGTGCCCCATCCTCATCGACTTCGCGCAGCTTGGCCCAGTCGTAGTACAGGTCGGTCACCTCGCGACCGGGACCAATCACAACGGTCCGCAGGGGAATTCCCAATTCATGGCCGACCTTGTCCGCCGCGCCCGCCCAGGCCTCGCCGGCGATACCGGTGATAACCGTCCACTCGGTGTAGGGCGCCAGGTCCATCAGTGCCAGCTTGGTCCTGCTGTCCCCGACCCAAGCGTGCGGGAGATGCGAGCCCGGCACAGTTGACATCTCGTAGAACAACTCCGGGTCGCGTGCGGGGATGGGCAACGTTGAGCCCTCGGAGACCACCGCAGCGGACTGGTATGTCTGGCCGAGGTCGACGCCGTGGGCATTGAACTCGTAGTTTTTCAGCTCCATCGCCGCTACCAGCGCCTCGCGCATGGCGGCCCCGCGCGGGGTGGCGGCCTTGCGCTCTTCGATGCGCGCGGCCATCTCCTGCTCATCTTTGGCGTCGAGCAGCCCGAGCACTTCGAAGAACTGGCCGTACTCACGACTGGACTTGTTGGCCCGCTTGACAATCTGCTCGGCTATCGGGGCACGTTCGGCCGAATAGGTCTCCAGCAGAGCCGGATCGGCCTGCCCGCGCAGTACCGCGGCAATCTTCCAGGCCAGGTTGTAGGAGTCCTGAATGGAGGTGTTGGAGCCCAGCCCGTTGCTCGGGGGATGCCGGTGCACGGCGTCACCCGCGCAGAACACCCGCCCCTGCTGCAGGTGGGTGGCGTACATCTCGTTGTTGCCCCACAGGCTCGCGCCGGTTATCTCGACGGGCAAGTCCGAAATGCCGAGCAGTTGCCGGACGATGTTGACCGCTTCGTCCTCATCGAGTGCCGGTGGTTCGTCGTTGATGTCATAGCCCCAGACGATCAACCACTCGTTCCAGGGGCGCACCATCCGCACCAGCCCCGCGCCGATTCCGCCCACGTTGGCACCCGGCTGGATCACCCAGTACAGCACCGAGGGCCGGTGCGCGACATGAGACGCGATGTCGGCCTTGAACGTGATGTTCATCGACCCGGCGATATCCATTGCCCCCTCGAAGGGGAGTCCGATATCGGCGGCGACCTTCGAGCGGGCGCCATCGGCACCGATCAGATACTTCGCCCGAATCGTGTATTGGTTGCCGGTAAGCCTGTCGCGCACCTGTACATCCACTCCGCTGGTGTCCTGGGCGTGCGATACGTACTCGGTGGAGAATCGCGTCTGGGTGCCCCGGGATGTGGCGTTGCGCACCAGGATCGGTTCCAGATAGGTCTGCGGAATGTCCACCAGTTCACACGGTGAGGCCAGTCGGTAGTCGGCTTCACGATCCGGGCGGGTTCCCCAGGTGTGGATCCGTCCGATTTCCTCGCCGGCAATCGAAGTGCAGAACACGGTGTCCCCCACAAGTGCGTGGCGGGTCGCGTCGGCGAGCACCTGATCCTCGATACCCATGTCGCGGAAAATCTCCATCGCCCGCTGATTGGTGATGTGCGCACGGGGGGTGTCGGCTGTCCACCGGTACTTGGTGATCATGATGTTCGGTATCCCGAGCGTCGACAGGAACAATGCCGCCGAGGCGCCGGCGGGGCCGCTGCCAACGATCAGTACATCGGTCTCGATGACAGCCGAATCAGGCAACGGCGTTTCGGCAATTCCATCGTTGAATTCGGGCACTCGACTACACCTTCCTCTTGTCCACCCGGATCGCTGTGCGGCGGGTCCGGACGGCGTGGTGACGCGATTCCGTCCTCAGCGGCGTGTCCCCGCCCAGCGGTCAAGGGGCCGTCGATGCACGACAACCGTTCGTGCTCTTCGCTTCCGGGGCTCTACGGGCGTCACCAAAGATTCTGCGCAGCGACCACTCACCATGGTGATGGTCGATTGCCACGAAGGATCAACGAGTCATTGGACGTTTTCGCCAGCGGAAGAAGGGGCTTGCCGGCTGTCGTTGGGTCCGAGTCCGACGACACCTCTCAGGCGTAGTGCCAGCAGAATGAAGAACCGCTTCTCGGGGTCATCCAGGTCCGTCTTGAGTAACCGGGCAATCCGGTCCACCCGGTACCGCAGGGTGTTGACGTGCAGATGCAGCGCCCGTGCGGTTTCGGCAATCCGCCTGTCGTGCTCCAGGAAAGCGTGCAGGGTGTTGAGCAGATCCGATCCGTCGCGGCCATCGGCATCCAACAACGGTCCGAGGGTCTCCAGCACCGCGCCGAGCAGGGCGTCGGTGCCCCCCACATGGGCGAACAACCGATACATGCCCAGCTCCGCCGATGACACCACCGCCTTGCCCGTCCTGCTCTGCGCGGCAACCTGTCTGGCGAACAGTGCCTCGCGGACCCCGAGCGGATAGTCGTCCGCCTTTCGGCATACCGGACCGATCCCTGCGGTAAGCCGCTCCGGTCGGCAAGCCGTGACGATCGACTCCACCTGGCCGACCAGCTTCGCCTCTTGCTCGACCTCCGGCACCGGACACAGGAGCACGACGTCACCCCCATAGGTGGTGGAGTATCCCCCACTGATGCGCGACCGCATCTCACGCCGTATGCGGTCGAGCAGCATCCGGTCGACGGGTCTGTCACGACCGATGCTGACCAACACGCGAGGCACCGCGGGGTTCATACCGAGCAAGGCGGTTCGTGACCACAACCGTTCCAGTTCCTGGAAGTCTCCGGTCAGCAGACTGTGCACCATTTGGTCGGTGAGCGCGAGCTCGGTTGGCAATGTCAACTTGAATTGGCCCCGGTGTGACGACGTGATTTGGCTCCACCTCGGTCGGGTTGGGGCTGTCGCGTTG
>NZ_HG964452.1:707102-718256 GCF_000612725.1 Mycolicibacterium austroafricanum | reverse complement strand
GTGACGGATGACGCGCAGGTGCAGAGTCTGGTCCCGGGTGCGGCGATCGTGAATGTGATCGGGTTGCCGCCGACGGTGACGGTGTTCGGGACGCCGATTTTCAAGCTGGGCGGGTCCCCGGTCAAGGTGGTGTCCTCGGTGAGCCTCGGCGATCTGGACTCGGACAACTTGTCGGAAGCCACGATCGTCGTCGCGACCGCGTATCAGGACGGCGATGTGCTGAGTTACACCGCGCCGTCGGGGAATCCGATCACCGCGAGCTGGAACGCGGCCACCAGAACCCTGACCTTGTCGGGCGTGGCCACACTCGACCAGTACGAAGAGGCGATCAAGGCGGTCACCTTCACCACTAACCAGGGTGGCCTGTCGAGGGGCATCCAGATTCACGTCACCGATGACTCCGCCGTCAAGAGCCTCGTTCCGGGTTCCGCGATCGTGACCGTGGTGGGCCTGCCGCCGTCGGTGGCCACTATCGGCGCACCGACCTACACAATCGGCACCGCTCCGGTGAAGCTCATCGCGTCGGCCAGTATCGCCGATGCGGACTCCGACAGCATGTCGAAGGCCACCGTGACGATCGCCACCCTCGGACAAGACGGCGATGTCCTGGGATACATTGCCCCCTCAGGGAATCCGATCACGGCAAGCTGGAACGCGGCCACCCGCACGCTGACGCTGGCTGGAGTGGCCACCAAGGCGCAGTACGAGGAGGCACTTGAGGCCGTCACCTTCTCTGCGACCGGGGGCGCGCTCCTCGTCCGTGGGATATCGATCACGGTGACCGACGACACCAACGTGGACAGCCTGCTGCCCGGTGCGGCGACCGCCAATGTCAGGTACTCGTTACAGCCCTCGGTGGTGACGGTCGGCACGCCCACACACACCATCGGCACCGCGCCCGTAACGCTGCTGTCGTCCGCGACAATCACCGACGCAGACTCCGACATGTTCTCGTCGGCGAGGGTGACGATCGAGACCCTCGGTCAGTCCGGTGATGTGCTGGGATACGTTCAGCCCTCCGGCAACCCGATTACCGCAACGTGGGATGCCGGCAGCAAGACGCTCACACTGACGGGAATCGGCACCAAGGCCCAGTACGAGGAGGCGCTCGAGGCCGTCACGTTCTCGGCCACGGGCGGAATCCTGTTTGTTCGTGGGATTTCCGTGTCGGTGTCTGACGATACCGGGGTCAGCAGCTCTGGACTGCTCAACGGCCTGGCCACTGCAACCGTCCGTGAGAACTCGGCGCCCGGGTTGTGGATCACCGGTGGAAAGTCCTACGACCGCAACGATCCTCCGATGAATCCCGTTGTCACGCTCGACATCAGCGACGACCTCGGCTACCTGTCCGGCGCCACGCTGAAGGTCACTTCCTTCGTGCAGTCGAACGACACCCTCGGTTACGTGCAGCCTTCGGGTAATCCAGTGACGGCATCGTGGGACTCGGGTTCCAAGACCCTGACGCTGTCCGGGACGGCGACGGTGGAACAGTACGAGCAGGCGCTGCGGGCGGTGACGTTCTGGGCGAACCAGGGCGGATGGACGACTCGGACGATCGCCGTCACCGTCACGGACAACGGTGGAAAGAGTGCTTCGGGTTCGATGACCGTCAGCGTGTGGTAACCCGCGCCTGCTCGGTCAGATCGCCGGACCGAGCAGGTCGTCGGCGTCCTTGATGACGTAGCCGTAGCCCTGCTCGGCAAGAAACCGCTGCCTGTGCGCGGCGTACTCGGCGTCGAGGCTGTCACGCGAGACCACCGAGTAGAAGACGGCGCCGCCGCCGTCGGCCTTGGGGCGCAACAACCGGCCCAACCGCTGTGCCTCTTCTTGTCTGGAACCGAACGTCCCTGAAACCTGTACGGCCACACTCGCTTCGGGAAGGTCGATGGAGAAGTTCGCGACCTTGGACACCACCAGAGTGCGGATCTCGCCGCGGCGGAAGGCGTCGAACAATGCCTCACGTTCGGCATTCTTCGTCGATCCTTGGATCACCGGTGCGTTCAACTCGGTGCCGAGCTCGTCGAGTTGGTCGAGGTAGGCGCCGATCACCAGCGTCGGTTCATCGGGGTGTCGCTCCAGAATGGACTTCACCACGGCGATCTTCGTATGCGCGGTCGCACACAGCTTGTAGCGCTCGTCGGGTTCGGCGGTTGCGTACATCATTCGCTCGTTGTCGGTCATCGTGACGCGAACCTCGACGCATTCGGCGGGCGCGATCCAGCCCTGGGCCTCGATGTCCTTCCACGGCGCGTCGTAGCGCTTCGGACCGATCAGCGAGAACACGTCACCCTCCCGGCCGTCCTCGCGGATCAGGGTTGCCGTCAGACCGAGCCGCCTGCGCGACTGCAGGTCGGCCGTCATCCGGAACACCGGCGCCGGCAGCAAGTGCACCTCGTCGTAGATGATCAGGCCCCAGTCCCGGCTGTCGAAGAGCTCCAGGTGCTTGTACTCGCCCTTGGTCCGGCGGGTGATGACCTGATAGGTCGCGATGGTGACCGGCCGGATCTCCTTGCGCTCGCCCGAGTATTCGCCGATCTCCTCCTCGGTCAACGACGTCCGCGCCACCAGTTCGCGCTTCCACTGCCGGCCCGCGACGGTGTTGGTCACGAGGATCAGGGTCGTCGCGCCGGCCTTGGCCATGGCGGCCGCCCCCACCAGTGTTTTGCCCGCCCCGCAGGGCAGCACCACCACGCCAGACCCGCCGTCCCAGAAGGAGTCGGCGGCCATCTGTTGGTAGTCGCGCAGCTGCCAACCGTCCTGTGCGAGTTCGATCGGGTGCGCTTCGCCATCGACGTACCCGGCCAGGTCCTCGGCCGGCCAGCCGATCTTGAGCAGCATCTGCTTGACGCGGCCACGTTCGCTGTTGTGCACGATGACGGTGTCGTCGTCGAGGCGGGCGCCGAGCATGGGCGCGATCTTCTTGTTCCGCAGCACCTCTTCGAGCACGGCACGGTCGAAACTGACCAGCGTGAGACCGTGCGCCGGATGCTTGACGAGTTGCAGCCGCCCGTACCGGGCCATCGTGTCGACGATGTCGACCAGAAGAGGCTGCGGTACGGCATAGCGGGAGAACGTCACCAGCGCGTCGACGACCTGCTCCGCGTCGTGTCCGGCGGCCCGGGCGTTCCACAGCGCCAGCGGCGTGATGCGGTAGGTGTGGACGTGCTCAGGCGCGCGTTCGAGCTCGGCGAACGGCGCGATGGCCGCGCGGGCGGCCCCGGCCTGCTCGTGGTCGACTTCGAGCAGCACGGTCTTGTCGGACTGGACGATCAGTGGGCCGTCAGTCACGCGTGATCCCGCCCCGATGTGTCGTGAAAAGTCACGTTTTCCCATTATTCAGGTTCTGCGGACGTCCCTGGGGCGAGTGTCGTCCCGGGCGGTGCCCCCGGCGGTGGCATTCCGCATTGCGAGAGCCGTGATCCGCCAGCCGTGAAGCGGCACTACCAGGCAGAAAGTGTCGGCGAGGAAAATTTGCTGATCAGAAGTAAGGCACGTTGGAGGCCGCTTGAAGGGTAGCTGCCTCCTTGCAATTGGAAGCGCTAGGCGCGTGATTGTGATGCCTATCACTATTTTGCCCTACTGTCTGATCTGCTGGGTCGTTCGCTCGGCGAGAAGTCGCGGAGAACACCTCGGCCCTGCAGCAAGCGGACGGACGGAGGCCGACACGTGAGTGCCAATCCAGCTCGCCACCAAGTCACGAACATCCCTGCGCCCGGCTTCTGGGCTGCGGCCGGCCTCCTCGATCACACCAGGACGGCAGGGATGGCGCGGCATGCACGACGGTCCGCGCCGCGGCATGCCGCCCACATCGGCCGGATCGGTGCCCTCGCGGTGTCCCTCGGCATCGGCATCGCGATCGCGAACTCGTCCTCGGGGCTCGCGTACGCGGACGACGGCTCGGATGCGGGTTCGGGGGCGGGCACCTCCGTCGCCTCCGGTTCATCCGAGCCGGGCGGAGAGTCCTCCTCTGGCGCGGGTGAGCGCACGCAGTCCCCGGACGATCACGAAGAGTCCGAGCTCGGCGACGCGAACGACGACGATCCGGACGACCTCACCGAGCAATCAGGGGAGACGCCCAGCGCGAACGACGACGATCCGGACGACCTGACCGAGGAGTCGGAGGAGACACCCAGCGCGGACGACGACGAGCACACCGGAGCGGTTGAGGCCGAGCCGCCGCTTGACGACCGGATCGACCCGACCGGTGACGAATCACTGGAGCCGCGTGAGGTTGCCGTCCGGACCTCGTCGACGGGTGCCACCGCCGCCGACCAGGCTGCGATTGAGGTCGCCGACGGACCCGGGCAGAAGGTCGGCTCGGTTGATCTGGTCGGCTCGGTGGTCTCCACTGTCGTTGCCCCCCTCGCCGATCCTGAGCTCCCGGCGCCCTCACCGGTCGCCGACAGCCTGCTGGCCTGGGTGCGTCGACTGATCACACACACGTTCTTCAACAAGACCCCGGTGGTGCGTTCAGTGACGACCGAGCAGATCCTGACCGGACAGGTCGTCATCGACATCGACGCATACGACCCCAACGGGGACCCACTGACCTACGACATCGTCCAGCCAGAGAGTGGCCTGGTATTCCGGGAACCGCTCACGGGCAAGTTTGTCTACACGCCGTCACTGCCTGTCATCGGCGATCCCGTCACGGTCCAGTTCGACGTCATCGTCCGCGACGACTCCGAGCACCTCACCGGTGTTCTCGGCGGAATCCAGAGCATCCTGCACTCGATTGCCCGGTTGTTTGGACTCGCAAAGGTCGACAACTGCACCCAGACAGTGGAATTCGACATCGATCCCATCCTGCAGTCGCCTCCCGCGCTGGCGGTCACCGGAGGTTTGCCCTATCTGCTCGGCGGTGATCCAGTCGGTCTCCTGTCCCTCGCGAAGATCGTCGACGCAGATTCTCCGTCGATGAACCAGGCGACCGTCACCATCGGGGTGGGGCGCCAAGCCGGCGACAAACTACGGTACGCGGCACCCGCCGGCGTCTCCATCGACGCCGAACAGGTCAACGAGTACACGGTGAAGCTGACGGGGCTGGCTTCGCAGGCTGACTACGAAACCGCCTTGAAAGCAGTCACATTCAGCACAACAGACCTCGGTCTGGTCGCCCGCACCGTCGATGTCACCATCACCGACCAACACGGGCTGAGCAACATCGTGCCCGCATTCGCGGTCGTGACCGTGCTTCCCGGACTACCGCTCGACGCACCGCCGTCTGTGCTGGCGGTGGGTGGGACCCCCTACTTCCTCGGTGAGGATCCCGTCGCTCTGCTCTCGGTCGCCCAGATCGTCGATCCGGATTCGTCGGCGATGACGCGTGCCCTGGTGAGGATCGGGGAACTGGGCCGGATGGCGGGGGACACGTTGACGTATGTGGCACCCGCGGGCATCACGATCGGCGTCCAGCAGATCGACGACTGGACACTGGAATTGACGGGGATGCACTCGAACGCGGACTACGAAACAGCCCTGAAGGCGATCACGTTCAGTGCGACGCAGCTCGGACTTGTCGCGCGGACGGTGGAGATCACGCTCACCGATGCGGACGGTATCGACAGCCTTCTGCCTGCACTGGTCGCTGCGACCGTGTTGCCTGCCATCGACCTCGAGCCGCCGCTCATCGTGACCCCGGTGGGTGTGCCGATCCATACGATCGGCAAGGCCCCGGTGACGGTGATGTCCGCGGTGGGGATCGCCAACGCCGATGACGGATTGCTCAACGGCGCAGTGGTGGCCATCGGTCTGAACCGCATGACCGGGGACAAGTTGGGCTTCTCGGTGATCCAGGACAGCCCGGTCACCGTCGCGCAGACCAACGATTGGACGGTGACGCTGTCGGGAACGGCGACAGTCGAGCAGTATCAGGAAGCGCTGAAGGCCATCACCTTCAGTGCGACCCAGCTGGGGTTGCCGCGCACGATCACCGTCAACGTCACCGAGGTCGACGGGGACACCAGCCCCGCGCCGGGCATCGTCTTCGCGAGTTCCGTTGCGCCACTGAGGCCTACGGTCATTGTGGCGTCGCTACCCCCGACCTACACGATCGGGAGGGCAGGCTCGGTGCTGATGCCGGTGGTGACGGTCGAGGATCTTGACTCCGCGGTGCTGACGGGTGCCACCGTGACGCTCGGGGTGACGCGGCAGGCTGGCGACATACTCGCGTACAGTACGCCCCCGGGTGGCCCGATCACCGGGTCCTGGAACGGCGCCGACACCCTCACACTCTCCGGGAGCGCGACGGTGGCAGAG
Source organism: Mycolicibacterium austroafricanum (assembly GCF_000612725.1). Classification (GTDB taxonomy): domain Bacteria; phylum Actinomycetota; class Actinomycetes; order Mycobacteriales; family Mycobacteriaceae; genus Mycobacterium; species Mycobacterium austroafricanum. Next base: position 711,998 of record NZ_HG964452.1, on the reverse strand, counting down.
TACGAGGCCGCCCTGGAGGCAGTGACCTTCTCGGCCACCGCCGGGGCGGGAATCCTCAGGACGATGACGGTCGACGTCGTCGACGACTCGGGGCTGACTGCGTTGCTGCCCGGTGCCGCAACAGCACTCGTGAAGAATCCGGACCGCCCGACAGTCGTCACCGTCGGACTGTCCGTCCCCTTGGTCGGGCAGACGGTCAACCCGATCACATTGGCGACGATCGTCGACACCGACTCGGCGGTGCTCACCGGCGCCTCGGTCAAGATCACCGACAAGTTCACCAGCGGGGACGCGCTGGGCTACGCGCCCATCGCGGGCAACCCGATCACGGCGAACTACAACACCGCGACCGGTGAACTCACGCTGACGGGGACGGCGACCATCGCCCAGTACACACAGGCGCTTCAGGCGATCACCTTCAGGGCGACCAATTACGGTGGCGGATTGTTCGACGTCCTGGGGGTCACGCGCACGCTGTCGGTGTACGTCACCGACGACTCGAACGTCACCAACCTCATTCCGGGCGTCGTGGCCGTGACGGTGTTCCGGTAGTCACCCGGAGTCGGCCGACACCACCGACGTCACCCGGTGGATCGCGAACTCGCGCACCCGCCCCGACGCCGGGTCGTAAGCGGTGAGCTGCCCGCCCCGGACGTTGATCGGGGCCACCACCCGCTGGGTCGCCACCCCGGCCGGATCCACATAGCCGATCACCACAGATTCCTGGTGCAGTGCGGCGTGCTGAAGCTCGGAGATCGCGACCGCGGGGTCCAGCCGCATACCTGGCGACGGCGTCGACGCGACCTTGCGTAGCACGGCGACGATCGCCGCGAGCGTCTGATCCGTCGGCGTAGGACCGTGCCGATACCCGCGGCGACGGCCCGGTGACGGTACGCGGGCGCCCCGGCTGCGCAGGTCGACGACTGCACCCGTCGCATCCTCTGCCGCCGGTGCGAAGCCGGCCGTCCGCAACGCAGCGAGGACGTCGGCGATCGGAGCCTGCGACACCGCCACGGTCGGCGCCAACAGGCGCAGCTCGACGCGTTCGGTGGCCGGTGCGGCCACCGCCTGTGCCAACAGCGCGGGGTCCTCGCACCGGACGAACGCCGAAGCCATGCCCACCCGCAGCTGTCCGTGCCGCCGCGCCACATCGTCGATCAGATAGGTCAGCGCTTGTGGCACAGGTGTTTTCGAATGCCGGTTGAAGAGAGCGTGAATCTCGCCCGCAGTCTTGCCGGTGTCCAGCGCTCGCCGCACCGATGCCTCGTCGATGCGGTACACCATGGCCGCACCGGCCGACTCGACTGTGGCCACGGCCGCCAGCTGTTCGGCAAGGGCCCGTTCCAGCGGGCCGGGCACGATGACGGTCAGGTCCGCCTGCAGCAGGAAGTGGTCGATAGGCGCAGGAAGCACCTTCTCCATGGCGGCGACGACTGCGTCGTCCCCGTCGCCGGCGAGCATGCGCCGGACCGGTGATGCGACCGCGCCGCGGCCCACCACACCGACGGCATGAGCCTCGGTGAGCATGTCGCCGATCGGGCCGGTCTGCAGTCGCACCGACCACCTGGGCCGTCGCCACAGCATCGCCTGTGAGGCGCTGTCGGCGTCGGCCCCGCAGCCCGGTGGCAGATCGGCCAGGACCTCAAGCAGTAACCGGCGATCAAGGGGCGCCGCCGTCGAGAACAGCGAATCCGACAGCGCCGCATAGGGTTTGTTGTCGGGGCCGCGGCTGCCGACCAGGCTGGGGCGCCCCGGCAGCTCCAGCCATGACGACACCAGCAGATGCCACTTGGCGGAGGTGGGCGATTCGACGAACCGATCGAACGCCACCGTGGGCGCCCAATGTGACCCCGCGCCGTCGAGGGGGTCTGGTTCCGGCATGCCGGGCGCGATCAGGCCGGCGGCCGCGGCAACCTCAAGGATCAGGGCCAGTCGACGTTCGTCGATGCCCGTGACCTTGGTCAGCCGCTTGACTTCCCGTACGCCGAGACCGCCGCTGCGAAGCTCGGGAACGGGTGCCGCACTCAATGTTTCGAGAAGGACCTCGACTTCACGCATGAAGTCGATCGCCGCACCGGCGGCCACGGCGTCGACGTCGGCGGCGGTCGTCGACGTCACCGTCGGGTCGGGTGCGGACAAGGTGACCGGGCCCGGGCTCTCGCCGCGCAGCACCTGACCGACGAGCCGGGGCAGGATGACGGTGTCGTCGTCGATTCTGCGCAGCAGGCCCGCCGCCAGTAGCCGCTGGACGGGCCGATCCGGTGGGGTTCCCGGTATCGCATCCCGGGTCCGGCCGATCGGGGACCCCTCCAGCAGCTTGTCCAGCAGGTCGCGCGCCGGGCCGTCCACGGTCTCGAGTGCCGCGGCGACCTCGGCGCCGGTCTGCGTCGGGCTTTCCAGGCTGACCTGCCCGGGATACCAGGGCAGACTTGACGCCGCTTCCGCGACCACCCGCAGCGCCCCGTCACCCCACACCAGAGCGCGCGCCGACAGTTCGTCGAGCGCGGCGCGCATGTCTGTCTTGTCGATGCGTTCACCGAAAGTCCCGGCCAGCTCGGCGAGCGTGACCGCCGTCGTCTCGGCGTGCAGCGTGAGCAGGGCGTCGAGCACCGCCAGATGCAGAAAGTCCAGGTCGTCGGTGGCGGCCTTGACCGACTGGCGCGCGGCGGCGCGGGCAGCCAGCGCGGCGATGCTGCCCGGTGGAGGCTGGGTGAGATCAGGCCGCAGACGCAGCAGCCGGATCAGCCGCGCGTCGTCCAATTCGGCCAACCAGGCGCCCAGCGGCACGCCCGGACTCTTCACGCTCATTGCTGACCAGCGTAAAGGAGCCTCCCGACCTCGCCAGCCGGCGAGTCGCCTGCCACAATGTCACCGTGGCTGATGACAAGAAGAACCGATACGTCGACCCCGGTTGGCCCACGACCGACCCTGATGACCACGCGGTCAGCGAACTCGCCACCGACCGCACGGGCGCGCTGTCGCCGTTCGGTGACGTGACGTTCCCGCTGCCGGCCGATGAGCTGCCCTTCATCCAAGCCGTCACCGTCATCAACAGGTAGCGGTGCCCGACCGCCTCTCGCATCTCGACGAGACCGGCGCGGCTCACATGGTCGACGTCACGGCCAAGGACGCCACCAAGCGGATCGCGGTCGCCTCGGGCACCGTGCACACCCGCCCGGATGTGGTGGAGCTGATCACTGCCAACGGGCTGCCCAAGGGTGATGCGCTGGCCACCGCGCGCGTTGCGGGGATCATGGCGGCGAAGCGGACCAGTGACCTCGTGCCCCTGTGCCATCCCCTGGCGATCACCGGCGTCGACATCGACTTCACGATCGGCGGCGATGACGATCCCGGCGCAGTGGCCATCACCGCGACGGTGCGCACCACGGACCGCACCGGCGTCGAGATGGAGGCCCTCACCGCAGTCAGCGTGGCCGCGTTGACCGTCTACGACATGATCAAGGCCGTCGACCGCGCCGCCCGCATCGACGACATCAGGGTGGTCCGCAAGGAGGGCGGCAAGACCGGGACCTGGGTCAGGTGACGCGTTCGGGCGTGGTCCTCATCGCCTCGACCCGGGCATCCGCCGGCGTGTACGACGACCGCTGCGGCCCGGTCCTCGTCGACTGGCTCAACGATCGCGGCATCGACACCCCGGCGCCGGTCGTGGTGGCCGACGGTGAACCCGTCGACCAGGCGCTGCGCGCCGCGCTGAGCGACCACCCAGACCTGATCCTCACTTCCGGCGGCACCGGCATCTCGCCGACGGACGCCACCCCACAGATCACCGCCGCCCTGCTCGACTATGAGATCCCGGGCCTGGCCGACGCCATCAGGCGGTCGGGTCTTCCGAAGGTGCCGACGTCGGTGCTGTCGCGCGGAGTCTGCGGCGTCGCAGGCCGCACGCTGATCGTGAACCTTCCAGGCTCCCTGGGAGGCGTCAGGGACGGCCTCGGTGTCCTCGCCGATGTTCTCGACCACGCGCTCGACCAACTTCAAGGCAAGGACCACCCGCGATGACCGCCGTCCTGCGCGCCGCTCTGACGGAGCAACCGATCGGCACGATCGAACATGAGGAGCTCGTCGCGCACGAGGCGGCGGGCGCGGTGGTCACCTTCGCCGGCGTGGTGCGCGACCACGACGGCGGGCGGACGGTGACTCGGCTCGAATACTCGGCACACCCGACGGCCGAACAGACGCTGGCCGAGGTGGCCGCCGAGGTCGCAGCCGAAAGCCGGGGCGTCCGGGCCATCGCCGTCAGCCACCGGGTCGGCACGCTTCACATCGGCGACGCCGCACTGGTCGCCGCTGTGGCGGCCGACCACCGCGGCGCGGCCTTCGAGACCTGCGCCCGGCTGGTCGACCGCGTCAAGGAGCGGCTACCGGTGTGGAAGCACCAGTTCTTCGCCGACGGCAGCGACGAGTGGGTCAACTCCGCCTGACGGGTCAGGCGGGTGGCAACACCGGGGCGGGTGCCGGGACAGGAGCGGGAGCCGGTGCCGGCCCTGCCAGCGGCGCCACCGGGGCGCCCGGAGCGCCCGGAGCGATCGGCGGGGTGCCGCCCGGGGTGTCGGGGGTCGTCAGCGGCCGCTGGGTAAGCGCCAGCAGCGCGTCGGCACCGGAGATCTCCTGAGTCTGGATCGCGTGCCAGATCTCCTTGAGGTACGTCACGTTGGGGCTCTGCCGGGGGCCCTGCGGCGCCATCGCCGTGCCGGGGGGCAGGTTGTCCGGGCTGGCCAGGTGCGGCACCTCGGAGGGAACGGGCAGCTCGCCGCTGATCGCCTGGTTCGCGATGTCGTAGGCCGGGGCGGGCACCTCGACGGCGCCGAGGGGGGCCAGCGGATCGGGTGCGGGCGCGGCGAGAGCAGCCGGGGCCGGGGCAGGCGCCGGGGCAGG
>NZ_HG964452.1:562539-704911 GCF_000612725.1 Mycolicibacterium austroafricanum | reverse complement strand
TCGAACGGTGCGGGGGCCGGCGGGGGCGGCGGGGCGAACGGATCGACCGGAGGCGGCGGCAGCAGGCCGTTGAGTCCCACAGGATCGACCGGAGCGGGCGGCTCGGCGACGACGTTGCGCGGCGTTGCGGCGGAGAGCGGCCCGCCGCACGACGGCCACGCGCCCTTGCCCTGAGATGCCAGGACACGCTCGGCGACCGCGATCTGCTCTTCCTTGGTGGCCAGGTAGGCCGCCGGGGCGTACTCGCCACCGCCGTGGCCCGACCAGGTGCCCGGAGAGAACTGCAGGCCGCCGTGGTAGCCGTTGCCGGTGTTGATCGCCCAGTTGCCGCCCGACTCGCACCGAGCGACCTGGTCCCACTCGCCGTCGGTGGCTGCACCGGCCTGGCCGGCCAGGGCGAGGCCTCCGCCTCCGATGACTGCGCCGGTGAAAGCGATCTTGGCGACGTTTACAGCAGATGGTGCGGGCTTACGGTGGCGTCCACTCATAAGTACGTGTGGTCCTCTCTGAAGCGCCCGCGAGGTCAGCTGTCGGGTTCGGGCTGGAGAGGTCGCCCGGCCGGCGTCGTCGAAACGGCGACGGCTTCACCCCAAGGAACCGAGTTCGGCTCCTGGTCCTGTATTTCGGTGGACCGGTGGGTCCCCCGCCTCCATCCAAGTTGTATCTCGTTGTCCCCGCGCACCAATGGATGGAGCTCGGCGCAATTGGTGACGCGGCGGGCCGATCGCAATGTGGGGGTCGATGGCCTGGTTCAAGACCGTAACGGCTCGCCAGGGCGCCGTCATCTTTTGCCGGTTGCCGTGTCTTCTACGACGGCAAATACTAAAAAAACTCTAAAAGACCAGGAGTGACTGTTGTTCCTGCAGGTGCCATGCCGCTCAACCTCGCCGTAGCCATCCTGTGACCATTCCGTTATGTGACGCAAATCACGGAATAGTTCTTGTACCGGCGTCGGTGTCACCCGCCGGCGAAAGGTGGGAGAACGTCGATCGTCGCCGCGGTGCCGAGTTCAGTCCGCATGTCACGCACGGCAACTCCATCCCGTAGGTACGAACACCGGGCCAACACCTTCGAAAGCGCCGCGTCGCGGGCCTTCAGCGATTCGACCAGTTCGGCTACGGTCGCCCCGGCGTGCAGGTCCACGGTCTCGGACTCGGTGCCCGCGGCGGCGCGGGCCGCGGCGAAATAGCGGACAGTGACCCGCACGCCGACCTCAGCGGGCATACTCACCCTCCGATCGCGCTCATCGGGCGGTCAGGCTGGACGAATCCCGGATCGTTGATGCCGTGGCCTGCGGCCTTCGCCCACATGGCCGCACGCCAGGCGGCCTCAAGCGCGGCGTCGTCGGCGCCCGAACGTAGAAGTGCGCGCAGATCCGTCTCATCGCGCGCGAAGAGGCAGTTGCGCACCTGGCCGTCGGCGGTCAGCCTGCTGCGGTCGCAGGTCGAGCAGAACGCGTCGGAGACCGACGCGATGATCCCGATGTGGCCCGTGACGTGGCCGTCGTCGTGCACCTGCCACAGCTGCGCCGGTGCAGACCCCCGCGGACGCGGATCGGGCGTCAGCGTGAAGTGGCGTCGCAGCGCGCTGAGAATGACGTCGGCGCTGAGAGCGCGCTCGCGTTCCCAGGAGCGGCCGGCATCCAGCGGCATCTGTTCGATGACCCGCAACTGGTAGCCGTGCTCCAGGCAGAACCGCAGCAAGGACACCACGTCGTCGAGTCCCGACACCGGATCCAGGACGGCGTTGACCTTCACCGGATCCAGCCCCGCCTCCTTGGCGGCACGCAACCCGGCCACCACCTCGGTGAACCGGTCGCGGCGGGTGATGGCGGCGAACCGGGCGGGATCGACCGTGTCGAGGGAGACGTTGATGCGGTCCAGACCCGCCCGCTTCAACCCCGCAGCGCGCTTGGCCAGGCCGACGCCGTTGGTCGTCAACGTGATCTCGGGCCTGGGACGCAGCGCTGCGGTCGCGGCGACGACGTCCTCGAGATGGGGCACCACCAGCGGTTCCCCGCCGGTGAACCGGACGCTGGTGATCCCGAGACGGGTGACCGCCACGCCCAGCAGCCGGATGAGTTCGTCGGGGTTCAATTTCTCGTCGCTGGGCAGCCAGTCGAGCCCCTCGGCCGGCATGCAGTAGGTGCACCGCAGGTTGCACAGGTCGGTCAGGGAGACGCGCAGGTCGGTCGCCACCCGGCCGAAGGTGTCGACCAGTGGGCCCTCCTCGGGAGCGGGGGACTGCGGGCGGTGTACCGAGGGCACTCCGAGCGCGACGACCGTCACGGCACCGCCCCGACGATGCGGCGCTGGCCGGCCTCGTCCACCGGCACGATCTCCTTGCCCAGCGGCATGAGCGACACCGGGATCATCTTCAGGTTGGCCAGCGCCAGCGGGATGCCGATGATCGTGACGGCCATGGCGACCGCGGTGGTGATGTGTCCGATGGCCAGCCACACCCCGGCCACGATCACCCAGATGACATTTCCCACCAACGCCCCGGGGCGCGGGCCGGGCTTCTCGACGATGGTGCGCCCGAACGGCCACAGCGCGTACGCCGCGATGCGCAGCGAGGCGAAACCGAACGGGATCGTGATGATGAGAACGAAGCAGATGATCGCTGCCAGGAGGTAGCCCAGCGCCAGCCACAGGCCGCCGAAAACCAGCCAGATGACGTTCAGTGCCAATCGCATATCAGTCGCCTTGATCTTCCGCCAGCGGTGACTCGCAGCCTACCGACATAAGGGGATGCTGGCCCCGCTGCGGTCCGAGTAGGATCTCCCGGGACGCGTCCCGACGCAGGCGGGGCGCTTACTTTATGTACCCGCACAGGTACAGATATCCATCGGTTCAGACAGACAGCAGGTGAGAGCAGTGCCGACCGGCCGGGTGAAGTGGTACGACGCGGAGAAGGGCTTCGGGTTCCTCTCGCAGGAAGACGGTGAGGACGTCTATGTGCGGTCCTCGGCGTTGCCCGCCGGTGTCGAAGGCCTGAAAGCGGGTCAGCGCGTCGAGTTCGGCGTGGCCGCGGGCCGGCGTGGACCTCAGGCGCTGAGCCTCAAGCTCATCGACCCGCCGCCGAGTCTGACCAGGACGCGCCGGGAAGCCGCCGCGGTCGAGCACAAGCACAGCCCGGACGAGCTGCACGGCATGGTCGAGGACATGATCACGCTGCTTGAGAGCGCGGTGCAGCCCGAGCTGCGCAAGGGCCGTTACCCGGACCGCAAGGTGGCACGCCGGGTGTCCGAGGTGGTCAAGGCTGTCGCCCGCGAACTCGACGCCTGATCGCCGGCGTCGATTACGCCGAAACTGAGCTTATGGTCGATCAGGCCGTGAAAACGCGCTCATAAGTTCAGATTCGGCGGTTGCACCGGTGCACCCGCTGCGCGCAGCGCCAGCCACACGCGGGACACGATGGTGGTCGGTCGATCGCGCAGGATTTCGGCGCTGACCCGGATGATGCGCCAACCTTCTGCCTCCAGCGCCGCCTGCCGGTCGATGTCGTGAGCGTACTGCTCGGGGTTTGTCCAGTGCTGTTCGCCTTCGTATTCCACGCCGACTTTCCACGTCTCCCAGCCCATGTCGACACGCCCGACGTGGTAGCCGTCGCGATCGAAGACATCGATCTGACTGCGTTCGGGCGGCAATCCGGCCTTGACGAGCAGGAGTCTGGTCCGAGATTCCTGAGGCGACTCGGAGGCGGGATCGACGAGTTCAAGGGCCCTGCGCAACTGCACCAACCCTCGGGCGCCCTTGTGGCGGGTGAGCAGCGTCGCGATGTCGGACGTGGTCGCGCCGGTGGTGCGCATCAACGCATCCATCCGGATGACGGCCAGAGTCAGGCCGCGTCGCCTTCCGAGATCGAACGCGGTCCTTGCCGGGCTGGTCACCGGCATCCCGCGGGCCGTCACGATTTCGTCCGGACCGAGGGTGTCGGCGCGCAACACGATGCCCGGGGTCTTGTGTTGGCTGCGCTGGTTCAGTTCGGCAGGCAGCCGCGCGTCGATCCACCGGGACCCGAGGACCGCTGCGGCCGACAGGCCGACCAACGTGCCCCGTCGCCCTGACCACAGCCACGCCGCGCGGGCCTTCTGTACCGGAGTCAGCTGTTCTCTGTTGAGCGCGTAGACGTTGCGGTGCACCAACTCGAAGCGGGTCTTCAGCCGGTACCGGGTCAGCGAGCCGGCGGCCAGTGCCTCGGTGCCGAGAAACGGGTCCATGCCGATTGGACGCCGGCGATGCTGCCCCCGGTTCCCTCGCCTCGAATCTGAAGTTGTGTGCGCGACGGCGCCCGGAAGTCGCGATCAAGCTCAGTTTCGGCGGCGGAATCGGGGTATGACTGACCCATGACCTACGTCGCCGACCCGTCGAGCTCTGGCGGGGAGTTCAACCGGGACACCGAATACATCTCCACCCGGATCACCGCCGACGGGCGGGACGGCTATCCCGTCGAGCCGGGCCGCTATCGGCTCATCGTTGCCCGAGCGTGCCCATGGGCCAACCGCACCATCATCGTGCGGCGGCTGCTCGGGCTGGAAGATGTTCTGTCCATAGGCTTTTGCGGCCCGACCCATGATGAGCGCAGCTGGACGTTCGACCTCGATCCCGGTGGTGTCGACCCGGTGCTGGGCATTCACTTCCTGCGCGACGCCTACAACAAACGTGTGCGCGACTACCCCAAGGGTGTCACCGTCCCGGCCGTCGTGGAGGTCGCGACGGGAGAGGTCGTCACCAACGACTTCGCGCAGATCACCCTGGACTTCTCCACCGAGTGGACCGCCTACCACCGCGACGGCGCACCGCAGCTCTATCCCGAACCGCTGCGCGACGAGATCGACGAGGTCGCCCAGCGCGTCTACACCGAGGTCAACAACGGCGTCTACCGGTGCGGTTTCGCGGGGTCCCAGCGGGCCTACGAGAAGGCATACGACCGGTTGTTCACCGCGCTGGACTGGCTGTCCGAGCGGCTGTCGCGGCAGCGCTTCCTGGTGGGCGACACCATCACCGAGGCAGACGTACGACTATTCACCACACTGGCTCGATTCGACCCCGTGTATCACGGCCACTTCAAGACCAATCGCAGCAAGCTCTCCGAGATGCCGGTGCTGTGGGCATACGCACGCGACCTGTTTCAGACGCCGGGGTTCGGTGACACCATCGACTTCGTGCAGATCAAGCAGCACTACTACATCGTCCACTCCGACATCAATCCCACCGGCATCGTCCCGAAGGGGCCGGAGCTGTCGAACTGGCTGACGCCGCACGGTCGAGAAGCGTTGGGCGGCAGACCGTTCGGTGACGGAACCGCCCCCGGGCCGACGCGGGACACCGAGCGCGTGCCCGAGGGTCACACAGCCGGCGACTCGCAACCCGGATGAACCGATGAGGTAGGGCTCTCAGGCGGCAGCAGGCGACTCAGAGCACGAACACCACGCTGGCCGCGTCGGCAGAGCTGCACGACAGGTTGGCCAGGACGCCGGTGTAGCCGAACCGGTCGGGATCTTGGTCGTAGTACAGGATTCCGGTCGAGCGGTCGTAGACGAACTGGCTGTCGTACTTGGCGAGCCCGCCCCCGAGGAACCACGCGCGGTCAACGACGTCCACTTCGTAGCTGGTTGCCCCCAAAGCTGTCCGGTCGATCACCACGATGTCGCCCTGGACGGCCTCGGCGACGACGACCGGTGCGGTTCGGCTGCGGGTGAACACCGAATCCAGGATGAAGGTGTCGGTGGCGCTCGACCCGGTGACCACGTGCCGGCGATTCGCCAACCCCCGCCCGGACGGTGAAGTCGTGCTGGTGTAGAACCAGCTGCCCCCTTCGATCACACTGTCGCTGACCCCGTCTGAGGAGCCGTGAACGTAGATGTCGAGGGACACCGACGTGGGGATGTTGGTGAACTGGCCAGCCGTCTCGTCATTGGGATAGGTGAAGAATCCGTACACACCGTTCTTGGCGGGAAAGCCGTCGAGGACGGCGGCCGTGCGCAAGGCAATCGGATAGGGCGTGGACGCCGGGGCATCCACTTCGTTCTTCCAGAAGCTGAAATTGCCGTCGCGAGAGTACTTCGTGCCGTTCTGCGCGTAGGGGTAGACGACGTGTCCGTCCGGTTCCGTGTGGGAGTCGTATTGGACGAAGTCTTGATACGAGGTGGGCACCCAGCCGACGTGGTTCATGTTGACATTGCTTGCCGGCTGACTCGCCTGTGCGGTCCAGACCTTGTCGGGCCCGATGATTCGATGCACCGTGGACGGCGGCTGGGGGGCCCACGGTGTGCCGCCGCCCCAAACCAGATGCTTGTAGGGCCCCCCGGCGGCATTGAGTTGATTGACCACCGTGTCGTAGTCGTCGAAGCCGTAGGTATGTCCGTCAACGGCCCCCGACCACCGGGCGCCGTTGAGCGTGAATTTGTACTGGATCGGCAGCGACCACTCGTCGATGTAGGAGGTGTCGATGGTGTACTGGTATCCGCCGCCGCCATCGGGATAGAGGTAGTACTCCACGAAGTTGTAGTTCAGGAAGGAGTTTCCTTCCGACGGTGCGGTCGGGTTGAATGCGTCCACCCCGGATGACGAGCTGACCGGCAGCGTGAAACCGGTCTCGCCCTCGACGATGTAGATCCGGTTCTGGGGTGAACCGGGTGACCCGGTGCCGACGGCGAGGGTCACCGGTGCGCTGGCGCCCTTCGCGATGGACACCGGGGTGAAGTCCGCGCCGATGCTGTAGTCGCCGGAGCTCGGCAGGTTGTACACCCAGATCGTGTGCTCAGAGTTGTTGTGCAAGGTGATCTTTGGCGCCCTGGCCGCCGCGCACTCAGCTCCGGCGCCGTCGGTCCTGCAGGCCTGCGGGGTGACGGTGACGGTGACGGTGGTCGTGCTGGAGGAATCAACAGGCGCGGTGAATCCGAGTGCGGACAGCAACGGTCTCAGGGCCGACCAGAGCAGGCGGGGAAGGTTGGTGTGCCACGGGTTGGCGCCGCCGGTGTCCGTGGCGGTGACGGTGAAGGTGTCGGTGCCGCCGGTGGCGGCGAAGGCGGTGTCGGGAATGTAGGTGTACCGGCCGTCTTCGGCGAAGCTCACTGTGCCGTGAGTGGGTGCGCCGGTCAGCACGAAGGTGATGACATCACCGTCGGCGTCATGGGCTTCGAGGTCGCCGGTGATGATCCCGGTGTCGGGATCTTCGGTGGCGGCGCCGTGGTCCAGCTCGGGTGACGAGTTGAAGAACGTGTAGTGCAGTCGGCGCATGCCAACCCACAGCCCGGCCAGCAGATCATTGATCGGGCCATCTGGGATGTGCTGGTCGGTCGCCATTCCCAGCCCGATCCAGGACAGGGCGTCGGAGACGATCGAGCGCCAGGTCACCGGTGCGTCCACCGGCGCCGGATAGGCCGGGTAGCTGGTCGAAGAAGCAGCGGCGTGCAGAGCGCCGAGCGGCAGCGCCTCCACGCCCCCTGGTTCAGTCACGGATTCGTCCTGCGGGTCCGGTGAGAGCATCGGGCTTCCAGCTTCGTTCGCCATCTGTGCGGTGTCCGACAGCGGGGCCGTGGAGGAACCGGGCGCGGTCGGGCCACGGAGGGTCATCCGGGCCGACGGTGTCGACGTTGCGCTAGTTGCCCGGGCCCCGTCAGCCGCGGTCTCGGCGTCACCGTCCTGGGGATCGTGGGTGGATTCCGGTTTCCCCGGGGTGGGGGCTGTGTCCCGCGATGGGGTGTCCAGCGCTGGGCCCGCCTCCGGTGGGTCCGGTTCTACCGCGGGCTCCGGATCGTCTGACAGCGCCTCGTGCTCGGTCCTCGGGCCTGGTGGGGACACGGCACGTTCCGAGGTCTCCGGGTGAAGGGTGCCGAGCACCCGCTCTGCCTCGTCTTCGGCGGAGCGAGCGTCGGATTCACCGGTGCTGTCCCCGACAGCGGTGTGCCGTGAAAGTGAATCGGCACGCGGTGAGGGCGTCGACGCCGCATCCGTGGTGGCCGACGAGTCGGCGCCTCCCTCGTCGGCGCCCGTGTCGGCGGTGGCCACAGCCGGTGCGGCCAGCAGCGCAAACGCCATCCCGGTGCCGGCCACCCCGACCTGTGCCCAGCGCAGCGTCGGCCGAAAGGGTCGACTGCTTCCCGCCGGACGACCACCACGCGTCAGGGACACAGTCCGACCTCCTTCGGATAGCTATCCGAACTGAACGACCTAGCCCGCGCGCCACACCGTGCGCACCGACCATTCTGCGTGCGGCACGGGAAACTCGTTGCCCGATTCGTCGCGAACCAGCGTCGGCAGCTGGACCGCGATGCCGGTCAGCCGGCCACGCTGGGCGTCCACCGTCGGGATCGTCACCGCCAACGTGGTGCCCGGACGGAACTCCTCGACCAGGTCCGCGTCCTCGTACGCGCGCAGCAGAACCCACGGCGCCCGGGCGATCTCGCCGGGAATCGACAACTGGACCGGGTCACTGGGGGTGACGGGCAGCTCGCCCTGATCGGCGGAGACGACGCAGTCGGTGGGGTTGAGCACTTCGCAGAAGCGGTACGGCCCGACCCTGGTCAGATGCCCGTGCGAGTACGCCGAAATCTCGGGCAGCTCAGGGGAGTGGTCGCGCATGAGCTGCCACACGAGCACACCCGTACCGACCGCCGACAGCAGCGCGACCGCCGCCAGAACAGCGACAACACGTTTCACTCGCGGGTCACCGCCGCATCCGTCCAAACACCTTCCTGTTCGGCGAGTACCGGACGGTTACCACCGAAGCCCGGCACCAGTGACTCGCCACGATAGCTCAGCACGGTTTGGGCCAAGCCGAGGATCAGGATCGCGGTGATGGTGGTGAAGCCCGCGTAGAGCTCGGTATAGATCAGCACTCCGGTGGCGCCGCCGGCGACCCACGCCAGCTGCAGCAGCGATTCGGAACGGCCGAACGCCGACGCGCGCGACTCCTCGGGCAGGTCGTCCTGCAGGGAGGCGTCCAGCGAGGCCTTGGCGATGGCGCTGGCGCCGGACGTGACGAGCGTCGCGGCCGCGGCCACCAGCAGGTTCCCGGACAGTGCCGTCGCCAACGCCATCACGGTGACCGCAGTGGCGCAACGCACCACAAGCCGCGCCGGATGGCCGAGCTTGAGACGGGCGGCGGTGAAGTTGCCCGCGAAGTTGCCGACGGCGGCCGCGGCGCCGATCATCCCCAGAATTCGCAGCTGCTCCCAGCCGCTGGCGTCGTGCGCCTTGGCGACGAAGGCCGGATACAGGAACAGGAAACCGACCATCACCTTGACCGTGCAGTTGCCCCACAGCGCGGTGATGATGTTGCGGCCGAGCGGCTGGCGGGTCTTAGCGGACACGGCTCCATGAGGTTCCCGGCGAAGCCCCTCGGTCTGACCGTGATAGCTCAGGGTCGTGGGCACCTCACCCGCGGTGACCTCGACCCATTTCGGGATCCGCATGGCCAGGACCGCGCCGCCGATCGTCACCGCCACCACGACGTACAGCGCCCCCGGCATCTGGAACAGCTGGAAGCCCCATTCGGCGGCCGCGGCGATGCCCCCACCGATCATCGTGCCGCCCAGCAGGCCGAACGTCGTCAACCGGGAGTTCACCCGGACCAGGTCGATCGTCGGCGGCAGCACCCGTGGCGTCACGGCGCTGCGCAGCACCGAGAACGACTTGGACAACACCATCATTCCGAGCGCGCACGGGTAGAGCACCCACGACGGGAAACTGCCCGTCGCGCTGTCGAAGTTCGCGATGAGCACGACGGCCAGCACGGTGCGCAGCGAGAACGAGGCCGCCAGGGCGACCCGCCTGCCGTGTTGCAGCCGGTCCAGCGCAGGTCCGATCAGCGGCGCGATGACCGCGAACGGGGCGATGGTGATGAGCAGGTACAGCGCGACGCGGCTCTTGCTTTCACCGGAGGCCGCCGCGAAGAACAGGGTGTTGGCCAGGGCCACGGCCATCGCGGCGTCGACGGCGAAGTTCGCGACCACCGGCCACGTCAGCGCGGTCAGCCCGGATTTGTCCGCGCCGTCCGCGGTGGCCGCGCGATGCACCAGGCCGTACATCTTGGAGCCCATCTCGCGGCTGCGCTGCGCGGCTGCGCGCGTGACCGTGACCTTCTCGTCTGCGCCTCGGCCGGGGGGAGGCGGGTAGGAATGGCCGTGTGGGCGGGAGCTGTCATCGAGCGGAGGCAGCCACCGATTCGCGCTCTGACTCGAGGGGCCGGGGCGCCCGGACCTGCGGTTGCCCGGGCTCATCGCCGGATCGCTGGGGTAGTTGGCCATCCCCGGGTGTTCGCCCGCGGGCGGGCGGGGAGGGTAGTAGCGTCCACCCTGCTGACCGTCAGGGTCCCGGTGGTCACGCCGCGATCCGGTCACGCCGTCGATTCTCCCCTATGGGGGCGACAGTGGCCGCGCAGCCGACCGGTGTGGCTACGCCCCGGACGACTCAGGCAATATTGGAGGCAATGGACAGCATGACCGAACCTGATCCGCAGGCCACCGAACCTGGTCACGAGACGGGTCACGCGCCGGACGAGGCGGCGCCGGAGCCGACGTTCGACGGACCCGCCCCCGACCTGGAGGCGCTGTTGTTGGGCGCCGTCGAGGAGGCCCGCGCCGCGATCGTCGAGTTCAGCGGCGACGGGACCGTCGGCGAATACCTCGGCGCAGGATTCGAGGATCCGAGCTCGGCAACGCACCGCTTCCTGGCCGAGATGCCCGGTTACCGCGGCTGGCAGTGGGCTGTCGTCGTCGCCGCCTGTCCCGGGGCCGCCCATGCCACCATCAGCGAGGTCGTGCTGGTCCCCGGCCCCACCGCGCTGCTCGCCCCGAAATGGGTGCCCTGGGACGAACGGATCCGGCCCGGTGATCTGAGCCCGGGAGATCTGCTGGCCCCACCGGCCGAAGATCCCCGTCTGGTGCCCGGCTACACGGCCACCGGCGACCCGCAGATCGACGAGGTCGCGGTCGAGGTCGGCCTCGGACGCCGCCAGGTGCTGAGCCTGTGGGGCCGCAACGACACCGCCCAACGCTGGCACGACGGCGATTACGGTCCCGGATCGGCGATGGCCCGGGCCACCCGCCGGGTGTGCCGGGACTGCGGTTTCTATCTGCCGCTCGGTGGAGCACTCGGTGTGCTGTTCGGGGTGTGCGCCAACGAGTACGCCGCGGACGGGCACGTCGTCGACGCGGAGTACGGGTGCGGGGCGCATTCGGACACCCCCGCCGCACCCGGCAACGGCTCACCGCTGTTCGACCCGTACGACGACGGGGTTCTCGATCTGGTCGAGAAGGCGGACTAACTTTCGGCCGCGGACTTGATCCGCGTCAGCGACGCGTTCATCCCCTCGATGAGTTCCTGCTCGAAAGTGGTCGTGCCGCCCATGAACTTGTCGACCAGGAACGCCGACACCGCGGTGGTGCCGTTCTCGGCGTGCCGTGTCTCGGTGAGCCGGGTGCCGGCTTCGGTCGGTTCGAGCTCGTAACTCCACACGGTGTGGTTCTCGGCGACCTGGAACGCCAGCTTCTTCTCCGGGATGACCTCGGTGATGCGGCATGAGGTGGGCCAGAACAGGAATCCGCGCCGGTTGAAGTTGATCGTGCGGGCTCCCGGACGCAGCTGCCCGATCGGCTTCATGAGGCGGCACTGCGGGCTCCACTGCGGCATCTTCCTCAGGTCCGAGACCAGCTCCCAGACCTTCGATACCGGGGCGTTGATGTCGATCTCAGCCTGCAATACCGGCGCTGCCATGGCGTCTCCTTCAGGTCAAGCCGCTTTGTGCGCCGCGGTGTCCGCGGCGCACCGCGTGACGTTGCCACAGAAAGATCGTCGTGCCAAGCGCGCCGACGGCCAGGCCGGCGACGGTGACCGGGCGCCACTGATGCAGCGCGGCGACGGTGAACGCGAGCACCGTGGCGATCACCCAGCCGCAGGTGATCACCACGATGACGGGCCACGGGTTCAGCAGGCTCGCGGGCAGCGGAGGCGGCTGCGGGTCGGAGTCGGTATCCATCCCGTCCAACCTAACGACGGTGGCGCGGCAATGGGTAGTGTCAGCGCTGTGCACGTCGCCGGTCTCCTCGAAACAGCGTGATCGCCAACAACGTTGAGGTCGTCGACGTCACCGATCCGGCCGACCCCCGTCTCGACGACTTCCGTGACCTCAACAGCGTGGACCGCAGGCCGGATCTGCCCAGCGGCAAGGGCCTGGTGATCGCCGAGGGGGTGCTTGTCGTCCAGCGCATGCTGGCATCCCGCTTCGTGCCGCGGGCGCTGCTCGGCACCGATCGGAGGCTGACAGAACTCGGCACCGACCTCGCCGGACTCGACGCACCCTTCTACCGCGCGTCCGCGGAGGTGATGGCCGACGTGGTCGGGTTTCACCTCAACCGCGGTGTACTCGCGTCCGCGTCGCGCGCTCCCGAGCTCACGGTGCCGCACGTGCTCGACGGCGCACGCACCGTCGCGGTCCTCGAGGGCGTCAACGACCACGAGAACCTCGGCTCGGTGTTCCGTAACGCTGCGGGGCTCGGCGTCGACGGGGTGATCTTCGGCAGCGGCTGCGCCGATCCGCTGTACCGCCGCGCCGTGCGGGTGTCGATGGGCCACGCCCTGCTGGTGCCGTTCGCCAAGGCCGCGAACTGGCCCGGTGATCTGGAACTGTTGCGGGATCAGGGTTTTCGCCTTCTCGCGATGACCCCGGACCCGACGGTGCAGACGCTCGCCCAGGCGATGTCCGGTCTGGCGGAGCAGCGGGTCGCCATCCTGGTGGGTGCCGAAGGGCCCGGCCTCAAGGAGCACACAATGCGGGCCAGCGATGTGCGCGTGCGGATCCCGATGTCACGGGGTACGGACTCGCTCAACGTCGCCACCGCTGCGGCGCTGGCCTTCTACGAGCGGGATAGGCTCGGCCGGTGAGCGACGAGACGCCGTGGGCCACCGGGTTGACGGTCGCGGCGTTCGTCGCGGCGGTGATCGCCACCGCCGTCGTCGTTTTGAGCATCGGGCTGATGCGGGTGCACCCGTTGCTGGCTGCGGGCCTGAACCTGGTGGCGGTGGGCGGACTTGCTCCCACGGTGTGGGGGTGGCGAAAAGTTCCGGTGTGGCGCTGGTTCGTGCTGGGCGCCGGTGTCGGTGTCGCGGGCGCATGGGTCGCGCTGTTGGTGATCGCCGCCTCAGGCGTGTGAAAAGCGCTGCGCGCGTAAGCTTTAGCGCTGGCCGCCGCTGGAACGCACGCCCAGCAGCACGTCCTCCCACGCAGGCACCGCGGGCCGGCTCTTGCGCGGGCGGGGGGTCTTGACGGTCGGCGCGGGCTCGGGCGTCTCGACGGGCGCAGGCTCGGGCGCGGGGGTCGCAGCCTGCACCGGCGCGTGAGGGTCTTCGGGTTCTCCGAGAGCCAGTTGTGCCACCGCGGCCACCGGTCGCAGCGGTCGCGCGAAGTTCGGATCGATCAGCTCCGCGGCGGCGTCGTCGAACGCGGTGACGGTGCCGCCGTGCGCCCCGGGTGCGTAACGGAAGTGGGCCACGTTGTCGGACAGCCCCGCCTTCCATGCCAGCTGTACCGTCCACCGACTGTCTTCGTTGCGCCACGCGTCCCAGTTCGCGCCGTCGGGGTCCAACCCGCGCGCGATGAGAGCCGAGGTGACGGTCTCCAGCAGCGTCAGCACCGACGGTCCGTCGGCGAGCACCGGATGCGCCGCGCTGGCCAGTTCGGCGGCGCGGGCCCGCTCCAGCAGCACCGGATGGGCGAACCGTTCGACTCGCGCGATGTCGACACCCGCGGATGCGGCGACCTGTTCGACGGACGCGCCGGCCCTGATCTTCGACTGGATCTCTCTGGGACGCAGCAAGGTGGGGACCTCGACATCGATCGTGGTTTGATTCGAGCCGGCCCGGTCACCGCGCACGGCAGCCTTGAGCCGGTCGTCGGACCGAAGGACGAACTTCTCGCCGGAGTCGCCGGTTTCGCAGATGATCCGCCTGCCGTCGACGTCGAGTCCGACGACTCTGAGCTCCCTCATTGCGACCTCCTCCGGGCTGGCGCCGAGCCCGATACGAAAGGTCACCCTACTGCGTTATCAAGCCGTAACCGGGATGACACGCTGCGCGGGGCTACAACCGCTCGACGACCCAGTCGACGCAGGCCGTCAGCGCGCTGACGTCGTCCGGTTCGACCGCCGGGAACATCCCGACGCGCAACTGGTTGCGGCCCAGCTTGCGGTAGGGCTCGGTGTCGACGACACCGTTGGCGCGCAGAACCTTGGCCACGGCGGCTGCGTCCACGGAGTCGGAGAAATCCACCGTTCCGACGACCTGCGACCGTAGCGCTGGGTCGGCGACGAACGGCGTCGCGAACGAGGCGGCCTCGGCCCACGAGTACAGGCGTGACGACGACTCCGCGGTCCGCTTGGTCGCCCAGTCCAGACCGCCGTTGCCGAGCAACCAGTCGATCTGCTCGGCGAGCAGGATCAGCGTCGCGATCGCCGGAGTGTTGTAGGTCTGGTTCTTGAGGCTGTTCTCGATCGCGATCGGCAGCGACAGGAACTCCGGAACCCACCGGCCGGCGGCAGCGATCGCGTCCACCCGGGCCAGCGCCGCGGGGGACAGGATCGCGAGCCACAACCCGCCGTCGCCGGCGAAGTTCTTCTGCGGCGCGAAGTAGTAGGCGTCCGCCTCGGTGATGTCGACGGGCAGGCCGCCCGCGGCCGAGGTCGCGTCGATCACGATCAGCGCGTCACCTGAGCCGTCGGGGCGTACGACGGGCACCGCCACGCCCGTCGACGTCTCGTTGTGCGCCCACGCGATCACGTCGACCGACGGGTCCGACTGAGGCTTGGGCGCGCTGCCGGCATCGGCCTTGACGATGATCGGGTCCCCGACGAACGGGTTCTTGGCCACCGCCGAGGCGAACTTCGCGCTGAACTCGCCGTAGGTCAGGTGCAGCGATCGCTTGTCGACCAGCCCGAACGCGGCGGCGTCCCAGAACGCGGTCGATCCGCCGTTACCGAGGATCACCTCGTAGCCGTCGGGCAGGGCGAACAGTTGGCGCAGGCCGTCGCGGACCCGTCCCACGAGGTTCTTCACCGGCGCCTGCCGGTGCGAGGTGCCGAAGAGGTCACCGGAGGCGGCCAGGGCCTTCAGCTGTTCGGGCCGGACCTTGGACGGCCCGCAGCCGAATCGTCCGTCGGCGGGCTTGAGGTCGGCGGGGATCTCCAGGTTCTCGGCCATGGCCCCAAGCCTAGAACTGGTGGTCAGGCTTGCGGAAATTCGGGGACCGGCGGCCGGAATGCGCTGACCGGGCGGGTCCGCGCTGTGATCTGGACCACATGTGATGTGGATAACTCGGCTGACGCACACCCAGAGATAGGCCCTGTTCAATTCCTGGGACCGCGGGTACTGTCTCTGGACAACGGACGGACGAATGTAAACCTCACGGGAGGCTGCGAAATGGCTGTCAAGGAAGCTCGAACCCGCATCATCCGGCGTTGGCGCAGAAACATGGAAATCGGGGACGGCCCGGAAGACAGGGCGTATGTGGAGAAGCTCGCCACGCTCTCCGAGGGGTCGGTCCGACGCAACTTCAACCCCTACACCGACATCGACTGGGACTCGCCGGAGTTCGCCGTGACGCCGGATGACGAGCGGTGGATCCTGCCCGACACCGACCCGTTCGGCGGGCATCCCTGGTATCAGTCCCAGCCCAGGCAGAAGCAGATCGAGATCGGAATGTGGCGCCAGGCCAATGTCGCCAAGGTCGGTCTGCACTTCGAGTCGATCCTGATCCGCGGGCTGATGAACTACGCCTTCTGGGTGCCCAACGGGTCCCCGGAGTACCGGTACTGCCTCCACGAATCGGTCGAGGAGTGCAACCACACGATGATGTTCCAGGAGATGGTCAATCGCATCGGCGCCGACGTGCCGGGCATGCCTCGCCTGCTGAAATGGCTGTCGCAGTTCATCCCGCTCGTCGCCGGCCCGTTGCCGATTCCGTTCTTCTTCGGCGTGCTGGCCGGCGAGGAGCCGATCGATCACACGCAGAAGAACGTGCTGCGCGAAGGCAGGTCGTTGCATCCGATCATGGAGCGCGTGATGGCGATCCACGTCGCCGAGGAGGCCCGCCACATCTCCTTCGCCCACGAGTACCTGCGCAAGAGGGTGCCGAACCTGAACCGCCGGCAGCGCTTTCTGCTTTCGCTGAACGTGCCGATCATCATGCGGGTGCTGTGCCAGGCGATCATCGTTCCGCCGAAGTCCTTCTGGAAGGAGTTCGACATCCCGCGCTCGGTGAAGAAGGAGATCTTCTTCGGCACACCGGAGGCCCGCCAGTTCCTGCGCGACATGTTCGGCGACGTCCGGATGCTGTGCCACGACACCGGGCTGATGAACCCGTTCGCGAAGCTGATGTGGCGGATCTGCAAGATCGACGGACCGCCCAGCCGCTACCGCAGTGAGCCCGCGCGTCAGCACGTGGTGAGCGCCGCCTAGAGCCCGGAAGCCCCACCACATGCCTCACGTGATTACCCAGTCGTGCTGCAGCGACGGGTCCTGCGTCTACGCCTGCCCGGTCAACTGCATCCACCCCACCCCGGACGAGCCCGGCTTCGCCACCGCCGAGATGCTCTACATCGACCCGGTCGCATGCGTCGACTGCGGTGCGTGCGTGTCGGCCTGTCCGGTGGGTGCCATCGCCCCGGAGACCGGGCTGGCCCCCGACCAGCTGCCGTTTGTCGAACTCAACGCCGCGTTCTACCCCAAGCGCGACGGCAAGCTGCCCCCGACGTCGAAGCTGGCGCCGGTGCTGGAAGCCCCGGAGGTGCGCCGGAGGCCGGGCGGTCCGCTGACGGTCGCCATCGTCGGATCCGGGCCCGCGGCGATGTACGCCGCCGACGAACTGCTGACGCAACAGGGCGTGCGGGTCAACGTCTTCGAGAAACTGCCGACGCCCTATGGCCTGGTGCGCGCCGGCGTCGCGCCCGATCACCAGCACACCAAGCGGGTCACGAAGCTCTTCGAGAGTATTTCCGGGCTGCCCGGTTTCACCCTCTACCTCAACGTCGAGGTGGGCGCCGACCTCACCCACGATGAACTGCTCGCGCATCACCATGCGGTCCTCTACGCGGTGGGGGCGCCCGACGACCGCCGCCTGGACATCGACGGTATCGGCAGGCCCGGCACCGCGACGGCCACCGAGGTCGTCGCCTGGTACAACGGCCACCCCGAATTCGCCCATCTCCCTGTCGATCTCAGCGGGGACCGGGTCGTCATCATCGGCAACGGCAACGTGGCCCTCGATGTCGCGCGGATCCTGACCGCCGAACCGGATGTGTTGGCGCGCACGGACATCGCCGACCACGCGCTGGCTGTGCTGCGTGATTCGCGGGTGCGGGAGGTCGTCATCGCGGCCCGTCGTGGACCGGCCGCCTCCTCGTTCACGCTGCCCGAGCTGATCGGACTGACGTCGACGTGCGAGGTGGTGCTCGATCCCGCCGACCACGAACGGGTGCTCACCGACCTGGCCGCGGCCACCGATCCGCTGACCCGCAGCAAGCTCGAAATTATGTCGAAGCTCGGTGACGCGACCGCGCCCGTCACCCGGCCGCGCATCCGGCTGGCCTACCGACTCACCCCGCGCCGGGTGCTGGGGGAGGAGCGCGCCACCGGTGTGCAGTTCGACGTGACCGGAACCGGTGAGACCTGCGAGCTCACCGCCGGCCTGGTTTTGACGTCGATCGGCTACCGCGGCAAGCCGATCCGTGGTCTGCCCTTCGATGAGGCGGCCGCGGTGGTGCCGAACGCGGGCGGCAGGGTGGTCGACCCCGAGACGGGCGAACCGGTGCGGGGCAGCTATGTCGCCGGCTGGATCAAGCGCGGACCGACGGGCTTCATCGGTACCAACAAATCGTGTGCCGCGGAGACGGTGCACCACCTGGCCGCCGACTACAACGCGGGCCTGCTCGCCGATCCCTCGCACAAGGCTTCCGCGCTGGACCGGTTCGTCCGGGGCAGGCAGCCCGCCGTCATCGACGCCTGCGGCTGGCGGGCCATCGACGCTGCCGAGGTTGCGCGCGGTGCGGGCCTGCGGCCCCGTGACAAGTTCACCACGGTTGCCGAGATGGAGAACGTCGCGGCCGCTGCTGCGGCACCGCCGATGTCCAAGCGGCTGCTGGAGGCTCTCCGGAGATAGCGGTTCGCCAGGGGCAGCAGAACGTCGGGAGTTTGGTAAATCTGCCAACCGGCGCTGCGCTCGGGCGGTATGCAGAGGAGATGAAGTCTGCCCAGGTCGTAGGTCGTGTCGGCGCGCTGGCCGTCGCGTTGGGGGTCGGGGCGGCCGTGTTCACCGGGTCAGGTGTCGCGTGGGCAACCGAGGACGCCGCGGGCGAGACCACCGCGGAATCCGGGGCGACGACCTCCGAGCCGGCGGACGACGGGGACGCGGTTGAACCGGCCGACGACGGGGACACGGTCGAGCAGGTCGAGTCCGACGACGATGACGAAGCGGTCGGGCAGGTCGAGCCCGAGGAGGAAGCAGAGGCCGACGAGGACGAGGCGGTCGTCGAGCCCGACGAGGACGAAGTCGCCCCCGACGTGGAGGAGGCTGCCGACGCGGACGGGGCGCCCTCGGAGGACGGCGACGGTGGATTCCAGGTGCCGGCCGCGCCACGTGAGGACGACGCTCCGCCCACCGAACCCGATGAGGACACCGGGAGTGCGGCCGCGGTCGCAAGCTCCGAAACCGGAAGCTCCGAAGCCGACGGCGTCGAACCCGCGGTCGACACCGTCGCGGTGCAGCGCCTGACCGTCGAGCCGACCGCTGCCGTCTCGACGACCGTCGCCTCACCGCCCGAGGTTCCGTCGTGGCGGCCGTGGCCCACCGCGTTCGACCTGCGCAGCGCGGTGACCTACGTGGTGGATCTCGCCACGAGCTTCGTCGACGCGCTGCTGAGCCCCTTCGCCGCGGGTCCGCCCAGGCCGCCGGCCGATCCGTCGGGCTGGGCGCTGCTGGCCTGGGTGCGGCGGGAATTCTTCAACGGCACGCCGGCTCCGGTGGAGAATCCGCTGCCCCACACCCAGAGCCTCACCGCCGACGGCGGCGTCGTGATCACCGGCAACGTTGGCGTCGTGGATCCCGACGGCGACGCGCTGACCTACTCGGTGATCGGCCGCCCGCACAACGGTGGGACCGTCGCGGTCGACGCCGACGGGAACTTCGTCTATCGACCGATGAACGCGATGGCCGCGGTCGGCGGGACGGACACGTTCACCGTCGCCGTCAGCGACGAACATGACGGGCTACACGTCCACGGCCTGTTCGGCTGGCTGCAGTTCGTGCCGATTCTCGGCAACCTGCTCAACCCCGGCGGTGGCCACGGCCGCACCGTCACGATCACCGTCAGCGTCACACCGGTCGACGGCATCGACCTTTCGCTGCCCGATGATTTCCGTTGGGGTGTAGCGCATTCCGGTTTCCAGGCGGAAGGCGGACCCGGGTCGCCGGTGGACACCCGGTCCGATTGGTACCGCTGGGTGCACGACCCGATCAACCGGCTGCTCGGCCTGGTCAAGGGGGTGCCGGAGGACGGCACCGGGGCCTACGTCTCCTACGAGGGCGACGCCGCGCTGGCGCGTGACGAGCTCGGCATGAACACCTTCCGGATGGGTATCGAATGGAGCCGGATCTTCCCGGAGTCCACAGCGGCAGTGGATATCTCCGATGAAGGCGGGGCGCTGAGCCTGGCTGACCTCGAAGCGCTCGACGAGCTGGCCGACCAGGATGAGGTGGCCCACTACCGGGCAGTCTTCGCCGCGCTGCGCCGGCGCGGCCTCGACCCGTTCGTCACCGTCAACCACTTCACCCTGCCGGTGTGGGTGCACGACCCCATCGTCGCGCGTCCGCTGATCCAGTTGGGGCTGCCGGCCCCCGCGGCGGGCTGGCTGTCGTCGAACACCGCCGAGGAGTTCGAGAAGTACGCCGCCTACGTCGCATGGAAGTACGGCGATCAGGTGGACAACTGGGCGACCCTCAACGAGCCGTTCCCTCCGGTGCTCACGGAGTTCCTCGCGATCCCCTGGGTGGTCCCGAACTGGCCGCCCGGCGTCCTGCGGCCCGACCTGGCGTCGACGTTCGTGGTCAACCAGGCGATCGGCCACGTCGCCGCCTACGACGCGATCCATACCTGGGACACCACTGCGGCCGCCGCCGACGGACCCGCGGCGTTCGTCGGCTTCACCCACAACATGATCCCCGCGCGGCCCGCCAACCCGGTCAACCCGCTCGACGTGCAGGCCGCCGACGCGTGGAATCACTTCTACAACAAGTGGTTCCCCAACGCGGTGATCGACGGTTGGGTGGATGCGAACTTCGACGGCGTCAAGACCGCCGACGAGGTCCACCCCGAGATGGCCGGAAAGGTCGACTTCCTCGGGGTGCAGTACTACGGGTCGCAGCCCATGGTCGGCTTCGGTGTCGCGCCGCTGCCCGGCTTCCCGTTTCTGCGCGGGTTCCCGATCCGGTGCTCGGGCGAGGAGCCGACCTGCAGCGACTTCAACCAGCCCACCGATCCAGGCGGCTTCCGCGAGGTGCTCGAACTCGCGGGGTCGTACGGAAAACCGCTGTGGGTGACCGAGAACGGGATCGCCGATGCCGACGACTCGAAACGGCCCTCCTACATCGTCAACCACGTCGCGGTGGTGCAGGACCTGGTGGCCCATGGCGCCGATATCCGCGGCTACACCTACTGGTCGTTCGTCGACAACCTGGAATGGTCAGAAGGCTACGAGCTGCAGTTCGGACTGTACGGCTCCGACCCTGAAACCCCTGAGCTGGAACGCATTCCGAAGCCGGCGAGCATCGCCGCGCTGAGCGGGATCACCACCGCCAACGGCCTGCCGGTGTCGCTGCTGCAGACCTACATCCCGAGCTAGTCGACGGCGACGTCCAAACCACAAGACGCCGCGACGAGAATATGGCCGACGAGATCTTGGCGTTCACGGTGCCGCGGGTGTCCAGGCGGCCCCGCTGCCGAAGTCGAACGAAGTCGAATTCGACGGGTCCAGTTTTCCGTCGACGAGGAAGCCGTTCTGGACCTTGCGGCCCAGGAACTGTGCGTATCCCAGGTTGTGCTTGTTGATGAACCGGGTGTTACCCGGGTCGTTGATCCGCTGCTGGTACACGAAGTTCGGCTGGACGTCGGCCAGGTCGCGTTCCCGCCACACCGTCACCCCCATCACCGTGATCGGGGTGTAGAGCCTGCCGTTCTTGAATCGCGCGGGCTCGGGCGACATCGGGTTGCCGGCGAACATGTAGCCGCTCTCACCCTGATTGTTGGCCATTCCCGACATCATCTTGGTCTTGCCCCACCCGCCGACCGAGTTGCGGGTGCCGCTGGAGTTGAGCTGAACGAACCGCGAGGTGTACAGGTGAGCGTTGGTGGCTGTGGAGCCCGATACCCCAGGTAGCGTCATACCCGGAACTCTGGCGGCCGCACCGCGGACGAACGCGGCGTCGAAAACCGCGAACGATGCGGTCGAGGTGAACGCGTAGTGCACGTCCCCCGAGAGCACCACCACGTCGTGATCACGGCACAGTGTCAGGAACAGAAACAGATGCGCGCGGTTGGCGGCCCAGCCTTCCAGGTCGAAATACGATGTCGGGACGAGCTTTCCGGACGCCGCCATCTGTGCCGAGTCGATCGTCTCGAATCCGAACACCGGTGCCGCGGTGACCAGGACGAGTGGAACGCTGCGCTGTTGCACGTCGACGATCTT
The DNA here is from genome assembly GCF_000612725.1 of Mycolicibacterium austroafricanum. Lineage (GTDB taxonomy): Bacteria > Actinomycetota > Actinomycetes > Mycobacteriales > Mycobacteriaceae > Mycobacterium > Mycobacterium austroafricanum. The sequence goes on along the minus strand of NZ_HG964452.1, from coordinate 683,174 downwards.
GTTGAGGCGGTCGCGGGTGGGCAGCCACGCGGCAGCAGACTTGAGGAACGCGGGCTCGCCACCGTCGGCGCGCTTGAAGTCGTCTTTGTAACCGCGGTTGGTTCGGGTGTCGAGAAAGTAGAGCACCGGAATGGTCGGGGTCTGGAATTCCCACTCGTTGAGCGTCGACTTCGTACCGACCACGGTCTCGAGCTCGGCCGGGTCGGTCAGCCGCTTAGCCAAAGCGTCACGCATGTGCGGGGTTTCGCGTGCGCTGACCTTGGGGTCGTTACCCCAGGCCTGGAAGATCCAATACGCCGCCAGCGCGTTGGTGATGATCCTGGTACCGACCGCGGAGCTCTTGACCTGGGCGGCCCAGTTGATCGAGAAGTTCCAGTCGTCGGTGACGTCGTGGTCGTCGAACATCATGTAGGTGGGGGTGTTGGCCATCAGCCGCCGGACCGCCGGCAGGCCGTCACGGTAGGACACCACCTCCTTGGCCACCGACACGGTCGGCCAGTTGCGCCTGTTCCAGGCCAGCCCGTAGTGGGCGACATACTCGGCGAACGTGACGAGGTGATTGGCCGCTTCGCCACTGGTAAACCCGGCCTTATCCGTGGTCCACTTCAAGCGCTGGCCCCTCCCCGGGACCGTCGCGCCGTTGGGCATCTTCTCCGGAGTGGAGCCTTCCAGCTTCGTGGCGACCGTGTTGATCGCATCGAAAGTGGCGTCGTGGACATCGTCGGCGTAGATCTGATCACCCGCCAGGCACAGGATCGTGGGCCGAGCCGCCAACGTCGTGACGTTGTTGAGCACCAGTGAGTCGCCGTAGGCCAGGGCGTCGTTGTCGCCGCCGTCGATGTCGTGCGGTTTGCGGCACGACCCGTAGAGCACGTTCAGCTTCGCCCCCGCCGCCTGTAGGTACAGCGTGGGAAGCTCGAAGCCCGGGTAGGCCAGGCCGTCCTCGGCGACCACCGATTTGAACCACGAATGATCGGCCTCGCCGTCCTTGCCGACGGTGCCCAGCGAGTACTCCAGCAGGGTGCCCGTCGGGAAATGGCCCTCGGCCGGTGCGATCTGGACCAGGTAGGCGAACAGCCCGTCGAACAGCTTGATCCGGTCGACCGTCGTGGTTTGGCCGATCCACTCTGCGGTGCCGGCCTTGCGCACCAGTCCGTCGAGTTCGACAGGCTTGGTCGTCGCCAACCAGACCGCGATACGTGGAGGCGAACTGCGCCGCACGATCGGGCCCGCGAAGATATCCGAGGCGGCAAGCATCGGCGGTCAGACCTGCCGACCAGTCTTGGGATCGTATGTCACCGGCACCGGAACCACCTGGTCGGTGGGCAGCACCTCGACCCACTGGTCGAACACCTCGAAGTTCTCGTCGGCGGTCGGTGTCACCCGGAAGCCACCGTCGAGCGGATAGAAGCCGTGCTCGAAGACCTTGTCGACCGGGGTGGCCGCGACCTTGTTGGCGTCGTCGGTCACCTCCTTGGGGAACTTGTCGACCTTCTGCGACTCGGCGTGTTTCGCAGCCACCTTGTCGCACAGGTAGTGGATCGCTTCGCGGATCGTGGGTCGGTCACCGGCAGAGGGGATCTCGGCCAGCTCGGCGGCCGGGCCGGAGTAGAAGCTGTCGAGCCCCTCGGTGCCTTCGACGTGCACCTGCTCGAGCCAGTTCATCGCGGCGCGTTCCTTGCCCGGGCGTACCGGGATCACCGCTTTCACCCACGGCGCGTTGAGGAATGCGTTGCGCATGTTGTCGCCGTCGAGCTGCAGCAGCCAGCCCAGCGACGCACCCAGCGGGGCGGGCTCGCTGTCCTCGGTGACGTAGTAGTTGTCGGCCCGGTTCTCGCCCGTGCCGCCCCATGACACCGTGCTGCTCGCCGGAATCGTGGTGTCTTCCTTGCGAAAGGCGAGGAGCTTCTTGATGGCGTTGCCGGTGAGCACGCCGGCGGACTTGGCCGTCGAAACCTCGGTGAATACGGAGGCCTGGGTGGCGAAGCCGGCCGAGACGGAGCCACCGCCCGCCGCGCCACCCTCCGCACTGGCGGGAGCCTTGCCGAGCGCTTGGTGGCTGGCGTGCATGCGGGGACGCCACCACTCCGGAGAGACGAAGTACAGCATCTTGTCGATGTCGAAGATCGAGTTGAGGAGTTCGGAGACAACGTGCCGGGTGCGATCGTCGGGCATCGGGATGCCGCGGGTCAGCATGTCCTGGATGAGCGCGCGGTACACCACGATTCGCTCCTCCTCGCGAAGCTCCTCGAAGGGACGGCTGCGGACTTCCCCGGCCTTGTTGATGCGGTCGCGGGCCGCCTCCAGGTACGCCTTTTCGAACTCCCGCCGCGTGGCCTCGTTGAACGCCGCGACGTTGTCCTTGTTCTTGCCGTCGATCTCGGCGCGCAGCGCTTCCGAAGGTGTCCAATTGATCTGGGCGATGACCCGCACGTTCGGGCTGTTGTGGAAGTTGATGTGCTTGAGCCGGATCTTGAACTTGACCTCACCAGGGGTGTCGGCGTCCACGTCGTAGACCTCGATACGCACGTCCTGACCGCCGTAGTCGAACTCGATGCTCGAGTATTCGTAGCCGGCCAGTTCGCAGAACCCGCGGAAGCCGCCGAATTCGTACTGGATCTTCTCTGGGGTGCCTTCGTTGTCGTCGGTGTTGACCTCGACGCCGTACCGGTAGGCCTCGTCCATGTCCTCGTCGGGTTCGGTGTCCTCGGTCTTGGGCACAAACGGGATGTCCACGTTCACCGATGTCGAGTGGCGGCCGGGCTGCGGAATCGACTCTGGTGGCGGAATCGCGCCCAGGTCAGGGTCTTTGGCGATGTGCACCATCTTGGCGATGCCCAGGTTCCTGCCGGGGTCGTCGACGAACGTCTGCCAGCACAGGTAGGTGCCGATGTCTTGAACCTGCACACCGACCTGGCGCATCTTGCGCCGCAGCTCGTAGTTGATCAGGTCGTCGGTGGTGTTGTTCAGCACGTAGCGCTTGCTCGACGTGTCCGTGGTCTCGGTCACGGTGCGGAAGGTCGACTTGAAGTTGCGGCGGATCTCGGTGGATAGCTTCTCCGTCTGCTGGCGCATCCTGCGGTGGGTCTGCTCTCGGGCCTTCGACTGAGTGCTGTCGATGTTCAGGCTGGCCGACGCGGTGGCACTGCCGGTGATCCAGCCCTGGTTCACCGTGGAATTCATCCCGAACTTGGTGTCGTTGCGGTTCTCCTCCTTGATGGCGTCGGAGATCTCGTCTTCCTCGGTGGTGCTCTTCTCGGTCTTCACCACGGATTCGGTGGCCTGCTCGATGGTGCGTTCGACGAGGGTGCGCCGGGTGGACACCTCGACGAGTTCGACCATCGAACCCGGGCTGAGCCAGACATGGCCGACAGGCGGTCCGAGAAAGGTGTCGAACTCGAAGAAATACTGGCGGAACAGATGCACGATCCCGATCGGGGACAGGTTCGCCCGCTCGATGTCGTGTTTGGGATCGATGTACTCCAGCGGGTCGCGGTACTTCAGCACGCTGAGCAGCTTCTGGAGGTTGCGATCGGGTTTGTAGAAAAGGTCTTTGAGGACGTCGAACTGCGAGGTTAGCTTCAGATGGGTGAGCAGCCCGGCGAACGCGGACTCCCGGGCGAGCTGTGTGGCGGCGCGTGTGACGGCGTCGGACCCTTCGCGCGAGACCGGTTGGGCCCGTTGCCAGTTCTGCACCTCCTGGGTCACCTCGGCGCGCAGGATCTCGTTCAGGCGGCCGGTGTCGAGGCGGTCCCAGACCGAGTCGTCGTACTCCTCGAGCGGCGGGAGTTCCGCCGCGATTCGGTCGCCGAGAAAGGTTCCGGTGCCACGGATCCGCGAGGTGTCGATACTCCCGACCTCCAGCGATCGGATGGTCGCACCGCGTCCTGCTTCGCCGATCGCCACGTCGAGCGCGGGCGTGACCTTCTTGAGCAGGCCCGTCACCATCTTGGCGCGATCGATGTCGAAACCCCGCTTGATTCTCGTGAGCTGACGCTTCGACGACCATCCGATCAACGGCTGGTAGACGCCAAAGATTTCACTGGCATAGGGCAATACCGACTCGTACGGCGTCAGATCCTGCACTCGCTTCATGTCCCTGTTCCCCTCGTGTCATCGGCGACTGTCGACCTCTGACAGCGTGGGTGGCAGGGCATCGCGGGTCACGCGTAGTGGACTACGTGCATTCCCGGGCGTGCGCTTTGAGACAAACGGGTATGGGCGCCCGAAAGTCCTTGCAGCCGTGACAGCGTCGGGTGCGCGGTCCGAGATCTGACCGTGACGTGGTCAGGCCGCGGCGCGGTCGCCCGAGCTAACTGCCGCTCGCCATCTGGTCCAGCACCTCGTTCATGTCGACCTCGCGGACAGTTTCGGCCAACGACCACAGATGGCCGAAGGGATCCCGCAGCACCCCGTAGCGGTCACCCCAGAACTGGTCCTCGAGCGGATTGACCACGGTGGCACCGGCATCGACCGCCCGCTGGAACCGTCCCTCGACGTCCGGCCCGTGCAGGTGGATCGTCACCGAGGAGCCGCCCAGCGCGGTGGGTGTGCTCGACTTTCCGTCGTTGAACTCGGGGAAGTCGTCGTTGAGGAACACCATGGCGCCGTTGATCTGCATGCAGGCGTGGATCAACTTCCCGCCCGGGCCGGGCATCCGCACCATCTCCTCGGCGCCGAAGGCATTGGCGTAGAAGTCGAGCGCGGCCGCGGCGTCGTCGACGACGAGATGCGGAACCAGCTTGGGTTGATTGGCTTCTTCTTTCACGGCCATGGTTTCTCCTCACGGTAGGTGGACTGCCGGTACAGACCCACCCTCGATCAGAAACTCATCGCGCCCCGGCCCCAGGGCGGTCAGACCACGGAAAAACCGGGAGGCAGCCCGCCGCGTCCCGTGAGCGCCCGCAATACCGTCGGTCCGTGCCCGAGTGCGACACCGATGCGGGCCGCCAGCGCCGTCGCCTCGGTGAGCACCTCGACGGGCGGCTCGAAGTCGACCCCGACGGCGCGTCCGATGTCCAGGCCGTGCACCGCGAGTTCGAAGGTCCGGGTCGGCAGATAGCTGCTCAGCCGGATGCCCAGGCCGCCGATCACCTCGATCAGCGGGTCTTCGACGGCGGCCAGCTCGGTCTGCACACGCAACGCCAGCGCCTCGATCGCGGCCACGGGGTCGTCGCCAAGATCGCGGCCCGCCTGCCGGCCCCGTTCGACGATCGCGGCCGCGCCCAGGCCCGCGGAGTACTCGTGCATCCTGACGTAGTAGTCGACCGCGTCGGCGACGTCTTCCCGCTGGGCCGGCGCCTTCAGGTACGTGCTCACCGTCGTCAGCGACCGCGACGTATGACCGATCAGGTCGCGCACGGTCCACTCGCCCAGGCCGGGGTCGTCCCACCGGTCGTCCGGGACCTGCCGAACCAGCGCGGTGAAGAAGTCGGTGGCCGCGGCGTACACCGCGCGGGTCCCGGCCATCAGTGGGAGAGCAGGTCCCAGCCCTCGACCGCCTCCGGGCTGCGCGGCTCGGGGCCGACGTAGATCGCCGACGGCCGGACCAGCTTGCCGAGCCGCTTCTGCTCAAGGATGTGGGCGCACCAGCCCGCGGTGCGGCCGCAGGTGAACATCGCGGGCATCATCTTCGGCGGGACCTGGGCGAAGTCCAGGATCACCGCCGCCCAGAACTCGACGTTGGTCTCGATGGCCCGGTCCGGTCTGCGCTCGCGCAACTCGGTCAGCGCGGCCTGTTCCAGCGCCGCCGCCACTTCGTAGCGCGGCGCCTGGAGGCGCTCGGCGGTGGCGCGCAGCACCCGCGCCCGCGGATCCTCGGCCCGGTACACCCGGTGCCCGAAGCCCATCAGCTTCTCGTTGCGGTCCAGGATGCCCTTGACGACGGACCGGGCGTCGCCGGTGCGCTCGGCCTCCTCGATCATCGGGATCACGCGCGCGGGGGCGCCGCCGTGCAGCGGGCCGCTCATCGCGCCGATCGCGCCCGACAGCGCGGCGGCCACGTCCGCACCCGTGGACGCGATGACCCGTGCGGTGAAGGTGGAGGCGTTCATGCCGTGTTCGGCGGCGCTCACCCAGTACGCGTCGATGGCCTCGATGTGGCGCGGGTCGGGCTCGCCCTGCCAGCGCGTCATGAAACGTGCGGTGACCGTGTCGCATTCGTCGACGGTCCGCTGTGGCACGGCCGGCTGGTAGATGCCGCGCGCGGACTGGGCGACGTAAGACAGGGCCATCACCGAGGCCCGTGCGAGCTGGTCGCGCGCGGTCTCGTCCTCGATGTCGAGGATCGGCGGGTAACCCCAGATCGGTGCCAGCATGGCCAGGCCGGCCTGCACGTCGACGCGGACGTCGCCGCTGTGGATCGGCAGCGGGAACGGCTCGGCGGGCGGCAGTCCCCGGCCGAAGCGCCCGTCGACCAGGAGCCCCCACACGTCGCCGAAGGTGACCCGGTGGCTCACCAGATCCTGGATGTCGACGCCGCGGTAGCGCAGCGCCCCACCATCCTTGTCGGGTTCGGCGATCTCGGTCTCGAACGCCACCACCCCGGCCAGTCCAGGGACGAAATCCTTCGACGCCGCAGTCATGGGCAGATTGTCGCACCCACGTCGGCGGGGCCGACCATCCGGCACCGGTCGGCGTAGCGTTTGGCGCGTGGGCACTTCTGATTACCTGGCGCGGATGCGCGTCGAATACGGGTCGGTGGAGAAGGACGGCAGCAGCGACCTGGACGTCGACTGGCTCGGCCCGGACCCGGCCACAGGATGGGTCACGCTTCTTCACCAATGGATGGCCGAAGCGGAGCAGGCGGGCGCCGCGGAGCCGAACGCGATGGTGGTCGCCACCGTCGACGACCGGGGCAGGCCGGTCACCCGCACCGTGCTGTGCAAGAGCGTCGACGCGTCCGGCGTCTCCTTCTACACGAACTACGACTCGGAGAAAGGTCGGCAGCTGGCCGCCGCGCCCTACGCGTCGGCGACGTTCCCGTGGTATCTGGTCGGCCGCCAGGTCCATGTCCACGGCGCCGTCACGAAGGTGTCGGCGGAGGAGACAGCCGACTATTGGAGCAAGCGCCCGCGCGGCTCCCAGCTGGGGGCGTGGGCGTCCCAGCAGAGCCTGCCCATCGCGTCACGGGCCGCGCTGATGCAGCAACTGACCGAGGTCACCGAGCGGTTCGCCGACGTCGAGGAGATTCCGGTGCCGCCGCACTGGGGTGGCTATCTGATCGCCGCCGAGGTGGTCGAATTCTGGCAGGGGCGGGAAAACCGCGTGCACAACAGGATCCGGGTGTGCGGCGGGCAGGTCGAACGTCTGCAGCCCTGACCGGACGAGGTTGCTGGGCGCGCCGGCGCGGCCCGTCGCAGTGGCCGACGACGCGACCGGCCCGGACCGATGATCTCTGTCGACAATCGTCCTAACGTGCCGTTTCCGCCCGCGGCGCGTGGCCTGACGGGATAGCATCCGGGACGTGGCTGAATCGTGGGGGGAGCCGGCTCTCGGTTTGCGCGAGCGTAAGAAGCGCCGCACCCGTGCCACGCTGATCGACGCCGCGGTGGGCCTGTGCGACCGTCAGGGCTACGACGCCACCACCGTCGACCAGATCGCCCACGTCGCGGAGGTGTCGCCCAGGACGTTCAGCCGCTATTTCGCCACCAAGGACGCCATCGCCCTCGCACTCATCGACGAGGTGCTCGTCCACACGGCCGTCGAACTGGTTCGCCAGCCCCGGTATCTGCCCCACATGGAAGCGCTGCGGCGCGCCTACGTGGCGATGGCCGAGGCCTCCAAGCTGGCGCCCCCGGGCGCGCTGTCGGCGCAGCGCCTGCTGCAGATCCTGCGGATCATCGTGTCGTCGCCCACGTTGCGGCAGGCTGCCGTCGGCTACCGGGCCGGGCCCGTCGACGCGGTGGTCGCCGAGCGGATGGGTGCCACGGTCGACGACCGGCGGGTCAAGCTCGTCGCGGCGGTGTGGGGTGTGGTGCTGATGACGGCGTTGCAGGACGTGTGCCGCAGCGCCGTCGACTTCGGCGTCGACGACGTCATCGCGGCGGTCGAGGCAACCTATGCGGAGTTCGCGGGGGAAATCGCCGGTGTCGTGCAGCCCGTGTGACGGGTGTACCCGCCCCCCGCGGGCGTCACTGCTGGAATGCGACTACCTTCTGTAGGCAGACTCCGCGACTTGCGCGATTGACCCGACAGACATGAAGGGATCCCAGTGGCCGATAACGCCGACGCCGGGCAGGAGCACGCCACCCTGGTCTACCCAGGCGGCGAGCTCGAACTCGACATCGTCAAAGCATCCGAGGGCGCAGACGGTATAGCGCTGGGTTCGCTGTTGGCCAAGAGCGGCTACACGACGTTCGACGGCGGTTTCGTCAACACCGCGTCGACCAAGAGCGCGATCACCTACATCGACGGTGACGCCGGCATCCTGCGCTACCGCGGATACCCGATCGAGCAGCTCGCCGAGAAGTCGAACTTCATCGAGGTCAGCTACCTGCTCATCTACGGGGAGCTGCCGACCGCCGACCAGCTCGAGGACTTCACCACCAAGATCCAGCGGCACACCCTGCTGCACGAGGATCTGAAGCGGTTCTTCGACGGCTTCCCGCGCAACGCGCACCCGATGCCGGTGCTGTCCAGCGCGGTCAACGCATTGAGCGCCTACTACCAGGATTCCCTGGACCCGTTCGATCCCAAGCAGGTCGAGCTGTCCACCATCCGCCTGCTGGCCAAGCTGCCGACGATCGCGGCGTACGCCTACAAGAAGTCCGAGGGGCAGCCGTTCCTGTACCCGGACAACTCGCTGACGCTGGTGGAGAACTTCCTGCGGATGACGTTCGGCTTCCCGGCCGAGCCCTACGAGGTCGACCCCGAGATCGTGCGGGCGCTCGACATGCTGTTCATCCTGCACGCCGATCACGAGCAGAACTGCTCGACATCAACAGTCCGGTTGGTCGGGTCCTCCCAGGCCAACCTGTTCACGTCGATCTCCGGCGGGATCAACGCGCTGTGGGGCCCGCTGCACGGCGGCGCCAACCAGGCGGTGCTGGAGATGCTGTCGAAGATCCGCGCCGAGGGCGGCGACGTCAAGGAGTTCGTCCGCAAGGTCAAGAACCGCGAGGACGGCGTGAAGCTGATGGGCTTCGGTCACCGCGTCTACAAGAACTACGACCCGCGCGCCCGCATCGTCAAGGAGCAGGCCGACAAGATTCTGGGCAAGATCGGCGTGCAGGACGACCTGCTCGACATCGCCAAGTCGCTCGAGGAGATCGCGCTTACCGACGACTTCTTCGTCGAGCGCAAGCTCTACCCCAACGTCGACTACTACACCGGCGTGATCTACCGGGCGATGGGCTTCCCGACCCGGATGTTCACGGTGCTGTTCGCGCTGGGCCGGCTGCCGGGCTGGATCGCGCACTGGCGCGAGATGCACGGCGAGCCGAACAAGATCGGCCGGCCGCGCCAGATCTACACCGGCTACACCGAACGCGACTACGCCGGCTTCGACTCCAGGTAGAGACATTCCCGCGAGCATTCCCGCGAACATTCCCGCGAGCGTGCGTGTCTGAGGCCGACACGCCTCAAACATCACCGAGATGACGCACGCTCGTGCCCGGTGAACATCACCGAGATGACGCACGCTCGTGCCCGGTGAACGTCACAGATGACGCACGCTCGTGCCCGGCGAACGTCACACGGGAGCGGACTTGCCAAGCAGACGGTTGTAGTTTCACAATAGTTGTGTGAACACAACCGTTGGCGCGATGACGCCCAGGCGCAAGGCCATCATCCTGGTGTCCTGCTGCCTGAGCCTGCTCATCGTGTCGATGGACGCGACCATCGTCAACGTCGCCATCCCGTCGATACGCGACGATCTGTCCGCGACACCCGCGCAGATGCAGTGGGTGGTCGACGTCTACACCCTCGTGCTCGCCTCGCTGCTCATGCTCTCGGGCGCCACCGGAGACCGGTTCGGGCGCAGGCGGGTCTTCCAGATCGGCCTCGCGGTCTTCGCGCTCGGGTCACTGGCCTGCAGCCTGGCGCCCACCATCGACGCGCTGATCGGCGCCCGTCTGCTACAGGGCATCGGCGGATCGATGCTCAATCCTGTTGCGCTGTCCATCATTTCGCAGATCTTCACCCAGCCGGTGGAGCGTGCCCGGGCGCTGGGCATCTGGGGCGGGGTGACCGGCATCTCGATGGCGGCGGGCCCGATCGTCGGCGGCCTGCTGATCGACACCATCGGCTGGCGGTCGGTGTTCTGGATCAACCTGCCGATCTGCGCCGCGGCCATTCTTCTCACCGCGATCTTTGTGCCCGAGTCGAAATCGCAGACCATGCGCAACGTCGATCCGATCGGTCAGGGACTGGCGATCATGTTCCTGTTCGGCACCGTCTTCACGCTGATCGAGGGTCCGGTGCTGGGCTGGACCAATCCGCGGGTGGTGGTGGCGGCCGTTGTCGTGGCGCTGGCCCTGGTCGCATTCCTGCGCTTCGAATCGCGGCGCCACGACCCGTTCCTGGATCTGCGCTTCTTCCGCAGCATCCCGTTCACGACGGCGACGGTCATCGCGATCAGCGCTTTCGCCGCGTGGGGGGCGTTCCTGTTCCTGATGTCGCTCTACCTGCAGGGCGAACGCGGCTTCTCGGCGATGCACACCGGTCTGATCTACCTGCCGATTGCAATCGGGGCACTGCTTTTCTCGCCGTTGTCCGGCCGCCTCGTCGGCCGCTATGGCGCGCGGCCGTCCCTGGTGATCGCCGGGGTGACGATCACCGCCGCGGCGACCATGCTGACATTCCTGACCGCGACGACGCCGGTGTGGTCGCTGCTGATGGTGTTCGCGGTCTTCGGTATCGGCTTCTCGATGGTCAATGCGCCGGTCACGAATGCCGCCGTCAGCGGGATGCCACTCGACCGGGCCGGCGCGGCGTCCGCGGTGACCTCGACGAGCCGCCAGGTCGGCGTGAGTATCGGTGTGGCGCTGTGCGGTTCGCTGGCGGGATCGGCGATGGCCACCGGTGGTGCGGACTTCGCGACCGCCGCGCGGCCACTGTGGTTCGTCTGCATGGCCCTGGGTCTGGTGATCCTCGGCCTCGGCCTGTTCGCGACGTCGCAGCGGGCGCTGCGCTCCGCCGAGCGACTGGCGCCGCTGGTGTCGGGAGCGCCTGAACCGGTGGGTGGTGCCCATGTCCGGTAACCCGCTCGCCGACGACGTCTGGCGCGACCTCGCCTCACTGGTGCTCGACCACCGCGACGGGTGGAAGCGCGCGGTCGTGGAACAATCGGGCCTGCCGTTCAGCAGGATTCGAATTCTCAAGCGGCTGAGCAAGACGCCGATGTCGGTCAAACAGTTGGCCGAGGCCGCGACCATCGACGCCCCGGCAGCCACGGTCGCGGTCAACGACCTGGAGCAGCGCGGGCTGGTCGTGCGCACCGTCGATCCGTCGAACCGGCGGTGCAAGACGGTGTCGCTGACCGAGGCGGGTCGCGATACCCTCCGAGCCATCGACGCCGTGCACGATCCGGCCCCGGACATGCTGGCCGCCCTCGGCGACGACGACCTCGCCGCTCTGCGCGTCATCCTGGACAAACTCGACGCGGGTTAGCGCTCCAGCACCGCCATCGCCGCGTTGTGGCCACCAATGCCCGACACGGCTCCGCCCCGACGGGAACCGGACCCGCACAACAGAATTCGATCGTGCGCGGTGGCGACACCCCATCGCTGGGCCGGCGTCGCGAGCGGCTCGTCGTCCTCGACGAACGGCCACGACAGCGCGCCGTGGAAGATGTTGCCGTCGGTCATACCCAGGGCATCGTCGAGGTCCGACGTCGTCTTGGCCTCGATGCACAACCGGCCCGACGAGTCCTGCATGATGACGTCCTGAATCGGCTCGGCCAGAACAGAGTTCAACGAGGTCAGCACCGCCGAGGTCAGAGTGTCGCGCAGCCGGTCAGGGGTGGCCGAGTCGGCCGGGCTGTGCGGGGTGTGCAGGCCGAACACCGTCAGCGTGTGTGCGCCCGCGGCCCGCAACGAATCGGACAGGATCGTCGGGTCGGCCAGGGTGTGGCAGTAGATCTCGCACGGCAGCGGATCGGGCACCGAACCGGCGGCCGCCTGCCGGTAGGCGGCGTCGAGTTGACGGTAGGTCTCGTTGATGTGAAAGGTGCCGCCGAAAGCCTGTTCCGGGGTGACACTTTCGTCGCGCAGTCGCGGCAACCGGGTGAGCATCAGGTTGACCTTGACCTGCGCGCCGGGGGCGAGTTCGGGTTCGGCCTCCCCGAGCAGGCGGGCCAGCACCGCGGGCGTCACGTTGGCGAGGATGTGCCGGGCGGCCACGACATGTTCGTCGTCGGCACACCGGTAGCGCACCTGGCCCTCCGGGTCGATCGCGTAAACGTCTGCGCCGGTGACGATCTCGGCGCCGAAGCCGGTGGCGGCGGCCGCCATCGCCTCGCTGACCGCCCCCATCCCGCCGATGGGCACGTCCCAGTCGCCGGTGCCGCCGCCGATCAGGTGGTAGAGGAAGCACCGGTTCTGCACCAGGGATTCCTCGTCGAGCCGGGCGAACGTTCCGATCAACGCGTCTGTCGCCATCACACCGCGGACGAGATCGTCGCCCACGGCCGAGGTGATCGCCTCGGCCAGCGGACGCTCGATCATCCACTGCCACGCGTCGCGGCCTCCGGCGCCGACCACTGCGCGGTGCGCCTCCGACCGGGTGCGCAGCGGCTCGGTCAGCGTCGGCCACAGCGCGGAGGTGACCGTTGCGCACTGCCGGTAGAACTCGCCGAAACCGGCCTCGTCTGCGGCGGCGCCGACGGCCCCGAACGTCGATTCCGGTCCGATCAGCAGGCCGCTGCGGCCGCCGTCGGACGGGTCGGGCGTGTAGGACGAGTACCGCCGCCGCGCCAGCCTGATCCGCGCGCCGAGGTCGTCGACGATGCGCCGCGGCAGCAGGCTGACCAGATACGAGTAGCGGGACAGTCGGGCGTCGATCCCGTCGAACGGATACAGCGAAACCGCCGCGCCGCCGACATGGCCGAGACGCTCGAGAACCCGGACACTGCGGCCGGCCTTGGCCAGGTACGCGGCGGCCACCAGGCCGTTGTGTCCGCCCCCGACAATGACGGTGTCGACGCGTCCCTCTGACATGGAATCAGTGTGCCGTCCCGTCAGGCGCGCGTTCCCGCTTCCGCGCAAGCCCGTTGCGCGTTCTCGGTGTCCTCGTTCACCTGGGCTGCTGCCGCATTGAAGCGGTCGACATCGGCGCGCAGGCCCATCAGCAACAGCAGTTTCGTCGCGGCCAGCGCCCAGGATCGCATGGGCGCCGCGAGCTGGGGTGCCAGCCCGGGCGTCCGCGATGCCGACAACGCCGTGCTCACGGCCGCCCGCAGTCCCGTCCTGCCGGAGGTGTTGGTGGAGGACACGAGCGGGTCGGAGTAGTCGGGATACACCTCTCCGAGTGCGATCACGTTGGCGAACCCGGAGTAGGTCAGCGATGCGAGGTCCAGGGCGCGAGCGAACTGCGTGCATGCCGCGATCGCCTCGGCGGGCGCCTGCGCGGGTTGCGCCGACGCGGTCGGCCCAGTCGCTGCACCGGAACCCAGCGCACTGCACAGGACCGCCGTCGCGGTGAGCACCCGGATACCCGAAATGACCGGCCTCCCGTCATCGGATGGAACGGAGGTTCACCATCGACGGTCAAACGGTCACGATGATGAACTTCCGATGATGAGCAGGGAGCGCGTGAAAGGCCGTTCGGCGGGCGAAGCCTGACCGGACAATTCTTCGTCCGTTTGCTGTCCGGAAACCCTCTGGCGTGATCATTCAACGGAATTGACGCGTCGGAAGGCCCCGGTAAATGCGGATATGGTCGCTCGTCCTGGCGGCGATCTGTGTGCTCGCGCCCGTGGGCGCGATGCCGCGGGCAGTTGCACAGCCGGCCCCGGAGCCCGGGTCACCGCCTGCGGTCGACGGGGTCCCGGCGCTGCCGCCATCACCGGCGGCTGTGCCGTCGTCCCCGCCCGGCTACCTCGCGACTCCCGACGGCTGGGAGTTGACCGTGGCCGCCAGGGACGAGACGCAGGTTCCCGTGGCGCCCCTGACGACGGCGCTCACCACACGGGAGTACCTCGTCGGGGGGACGTTCACCGGGACCGTGACCGGGGCGGGAAGCACCGAGCTGTCCGGCGGCTCGCTCGTGGTGGGGTATCGCATCGGTTGTGGCATCGTCGGCGGCCCGGTGGAGCTTTTCGCCACCGTGGGCGCCAATCCCAACATCGGGCCCAACGCCGTACTCGGCGCGGTGGAGTTCCCCGTCAACGGCCAGGCGAAGGTGAACCTCCGCCCCGGAACCGTCACCGTGGTGCCAGTCGGGGAGAAGAGCTTCAAGGGCAGCGATGTTCGTGTGACCGTGACCGGCTTCCGGGTGAAGGTCGACGGTTGCGTCGGGCAGTCGTTCCTACAGTCGTACGCGACGTTGACCGGTTCCACCACGGACACGTCGGACATCGTCACCTATGCCGGCCAGGTCAAGGTGGTCTGAGATGTCTGTCATCGCGGCGAGGGTCCTCGGGCTCGCTCTTCTGCTGTGCGCGTTGGGGTTCGCGGGGCAGATACCGCCCGCACCGGCGCAGCCCGACACTCGGGTGCCGCCCGTCGCTGATGTCCCCCCACCCGTCGCCGAAGTCCCGCCGCCGACCGGCGCCGTGCCGCCGCCTGCCGGTGCCGTGCCGTCCGGGCCCGCGGGCACCGTCCTCACGCCGGACGGGTGGGAGCTGACGGTGGCCGCACGAGACGAATACCAGGTGGCGGTGGCGCCACTGACGACAGCTCTGTCGTCGCGCGAATATCTGGTGGCGGCCACGTTCACCGGCAGTGTGAAGGGATCAGGAACCAGCGGGCTCGCCGGCGGCACCCTGGAAGTCGGATACCAAATCGGTTGCGGGATCAGCCTCAACGTCGTCAAGCTGAACGGATCGGTGGGCATCACCCCCTCGGTGACGCCGACGGGCCTGGGCAACACCAGAATTCCGGTGACCGCACAGATCGAGGTGTTTCCCCAGCCGGGTGAGGTCATCACCGTTCAGTTGACCCAGAAAGAGTTCGAGGGAACCGACCCGCGGGTGACCGTCAAGGACGTCCACGTCAAGATCGACGGCTGTATCGGCCAGTCGTTCCTGCGCTCGTACGCGATCCTGACCAGTTCGACGGACACCGCCGACGACATCGTGGCGTACTACGGCATCGCCAAGGCGGTGTGATGTGTTGCGGAGGGTGATCTCGGCCGTTGCGGTGGTCGGCGTCGGTCTGATGGCGGCGGCGAACGCCGATGCTGAGCCGTCGCCGCCTCCGCCGCCACCCGTCCCGCCCGCGGCGAATCCATTGTTCCCGTTGGCGCAGAACGGATCTCCGGTCACAGTCGGAGGGCTTCCCGCACTGCCCGATCTGTCAGGGCACACGGGCAATGAGTTCGTCCTCGGCCAGCACGCGGTGCCGTCCGCCCCGGGCTCGGCACCCGCTGCCCCGCCGCACCTGAATCCTTTCAACAACCAGTACCTGCTGCCGCAACACCTGGTGCCTTCGGCGCCCGGAGAAGGAGTGCTGTTCGGCGTCGAGCCCGGCCAGGAGAACGCCGACATTTCAGGAATCGACTACCTCAAGCGGCTCTACGAGAGCTACCGGGCCGGTGGCCTGGAGGGCGGCCTGATCGGCCGGCGCCCGGTGGAACAAGTGGGAAAACCATTGGAACCCAACCCGTGAGGATGTCATGACCCTACGCGCCCTGCGCCGCTCCTCGGTTGCCGCGGTATCCGCCGCCTGCCTGGTTGTCACGTCTGTGACACCGATTGCCGTTGCTGCGCAAAGGAATACATCGTCGGCTCAGCCGGTTCTCGTCGTGCACTCAGAGCGGTTGGATGCGCCTGCGCAGCCGTCGCGGTCCGTGCTGGTTTCCCTGGCGTCTGACGAATCACCGCTCGCGCACTCCGTCACACCCGCGCCGATCGAGTTCGCCAACGCGGTCGGGGCCGCCGCCTACCTCGCGTTCGCGGTCCCGTCGCTGCTGTTCACAATCCCGTTGCAGCTGCTCACCGGTCAACGGTCGGCGATCGTGACCTCGCTGAACAACATCATCACCGCGGTGAACACCATTCTGGCCCTGGTCGGTCGCTCCATCCCGCCCATTCCGACAGGAACACGCGAAGCTGCGCAGGACACCCGCTCCGATGCGCTGGTTTCCGACGATGGCCGCAACCGTCCCGAACGAAGCGCGTCGGAAGGGCCCGGACCCGGCGCGTCGGTGGGCGATCCGGCCGAATCCGTCGACGGCACGGCCGGCGAGATCGACGAGGCAGAGGATTCGGACAACGACGCGGCTGACACGACGCCAGTGGCAACCGACGTCGAGGCTCCCGAGCAGGACGATGACGAAGATCGAAACGTGGTACCGGCTGAAGAAGAGGACGCCGACGTCGACCCCGACACTGCTTCCACGCCCGAGGATCCGTCGGCGGTCGGCAACGACGGTAACGGGGATGAACGCCAAACCGACGATAATGACGGCACGTCCGATGCGTCGCAGACGGAGCATACGGATGAGTCACCATGAGGCCGGGCGACTGGTGTGATCGAAGGAGAACCCTGATGGCGCGCTTGCCGTACTTCGCGGCCCTGACCCTGGCCGGGGGGTTGATTGCTTCGGCGGTGACGGCGCCGACGGCTTTCACCCAACCGCCCGCACCGGTGGCCGGCTCCGAGTCGCCCGGCGACACGATTCGGGAACTCACCAATCAGGGTTTCGATGTCCAGATCAACTGGGTGGCGGGCCAACCCTCGAACATTCCGCTGTCGCAGTGCACCGTCACCCGTATCGACACCTCCGCGCCGCCCACCGCCTGGGTGTCGATCAACTGCCCGCCCGACGGCTCCCAGTAGGTCTCAGCCGAGGTAGCCCTCGACCTCGCCCTCGGGCCGCACCTGCGCGTCGTCGGGGTCGCCGCCGCTGGCGCGCAGTGCGCGCCGCTGGCGCAGCAGATCCCAGCACTGGTCGAGCTGCACCTCGAGCGACCGCAGCCGGGTGTGTTCCTCGGACTGGTCGATCTCGCGCTGCTGCAGTTTCTCGCGCAGCTCGCGCTCCTCGGCGACGAGCTCGTGCACCTGCGTCAGGATGTCCTGGTCTGTGTTTCCGGTGTTATTCGTGGCCACGGTGACCAGTGTGCAGCTATTTCGCGGCCACGTCCGCGGTCTAGGGTGGTCGGATGGCAACCAAACCCGAGATCGAATTTCCCGACGGCCCGGCACCGGCGGGGCTGGTGATCGAAGACATCGTCGTCGGCGACGGCCCGGAAGCGGTCCCGGGTGCCAACGTCGAGGTCCACTATGTCGGTGTCGAGTACGACACGGGCGAGGAGTTCGACAGTTCCTGGAACCGTGGCGAGTCGATAGAGTTCCCGCTTCGCGGCCTGATCCAGGGTTGGCAGGACGGCATCCCCGGGATGAAGGTCGGCGGCCGACGCAAGCTGACGATTCCGCCGGAGCAGGCCTACGGCCCCGCCGGCGGCGGGCATCGCCTCTCGGGCAAGACGCTGATCTTCGTCATCGACCTGCTGGCCACCCGATGACCCTTCCCGCCGAAATTGCATTCCAGCAGGCGCGCACTCGCACAAGCTCTGCTGGAATGCAATTTCGGCGGGGCTTACCGCGGGCCGGGGCTTAGCGCGGGCCGGGCAGCCGCAGCAACAGCCGCGCCCCGCCCAACGGGCTGGCCTCCAAAGACGCGGTGCCACCATGTAATTCGGCCTGCTGGGCCACCAGTGCCAGGCCCAGGCCCGAACCCGAGTGTGAGGCAGTCGAACCGCGCGAGAAGCGGTCGAACACCACCGTGCGTTCCTCCTCGGGCACCCCGAGACCGTCGTCGTCGATCGCGATCTCCACGCCCTCTCGGGAGCTGACCGCGGACAACTGCACCCGGCTCGCGCCGCCGTGCTTGACGGCGTTGGCGATCGCGTTGTCGACCGCCAGACGCAGACCCGCGGGCAACCCGACGATGATCACCGTCGGGGCGGGCACCAGCGACACCTCAAGATCCGGGTAGACGCGCATCGCGTCGTGCGCCGCGCGGTCGAGCAGTTCGGTGATGTCCACCGGCACGTGGTCGTCTTCGGTGGACAGCTCGCCCTGGGCCAGCCGCTCCAGCGCGCCGAGCGTGGCCTCGATCCGCGACTGGGTGCGGATGACGTCGTTGACGACCTCCTTGCGGCCCTCCTCGGAAAGGTCGAGCGTCGCGAGCACCTCCACGTTCGTGCGCATCGCGGTCAGCGGGGTGCGCAGCTCGTGTGCGGACACCGACGCGAAGTCGCGCGCGGACGCCAGCGCCGCCTTGGTGCGGCCCTGTTCCTCCCACACCCGCTCGACCAGTCCCTTGATCGCGTCGGCGATCTCGACAGCCTCGGTGGCGCCGCGGATGTCGATGTCCGGTGCCTCACCGCCTGCCTCGATCTGGCGGGTCTGCTGTGCGAGCCGCTTGAACGGCCGCACCGCGAACGCCGCCAGCAGCCATCCGCCGAACGTGGCGGCGCCCACCGCGAGCGTGCAGATGATCAGCACCCTGCGGTGCAGGTTGTTGGTGTCGGCGATGGTCGCGTCATAGGTCGCGCCGACGGCCACCGACATCGGTTCGGGTGTGGACAGCGCGACCGTGCGCACCCGGTAACGCACCCCGTCGACGTAGGTGTCGGCGTAGCCCGGCTCCAGCTCGGGTAGCACGACGTTCGAGTTGGACGTCACCTGTCCGCCCGTGCGGACGGTGATCAGCGCGTCCTGCCCGTTCGGGGACTTGGGGATCTCGTCGAGGCTGCGCGGCAGCAGCGGGATCGCGAAACCGGCCGCCTCGTCGAGTCGACGGTCGAGCCGCTCCTGGCGGTCGTTGGTGATGCCGACCCACACCACCGTGCCGACGATGCCGACGACGATCGCGGCGGCGATCGCGGTGGCGAACGCGACCCGCGTGCGCAGCGACGGCGTGCGACGGAAGATGCGGGACAGCGCGATCACGGCTGCCGCCTACTGCTGTCTGTTCTTCGCGCAAGCGCTCATCTGAGTTCTCTGTTCTTCGCGCAAGCGCTCATCTGAGTTCTCTGTTCTTCGCGCAAGCGCTCATCACTGCTGCCTGAGGACGAATCCCACCCCGCGGACGGTGTGCAGCAGTCGCGGTGCACCGTTGGCCTCGAGCTTGCGCCGCAGGTAGCCGATGAAGACGTCGACGACGTTCGTGTCGGCGGCGAAGTCGTAGCCCCACACCAGCTCGAGCAGCTGCGCGCGGGACAGCACCGCGGTCTTGTGTTCGGCGAGCACGGCCAGCAGATCGAACTCACGCTTGGTCAGGTCGACGTCGACGCCGTCCACCCGGGCCCGCCGGCCCGGGATGTCCACCTCGAGCGGGCCGACCGTGATGGTTTCCGACGAGAACGTCGCGGTCGACCCGCGCCGGCGCAGCAGCGCTTTGACCCGCGCGACGAGCTCCGCCAGCACGAATGGCTTGACCAGGTAGTCGTCGGCGCCGGCCTCCAGACCGGCGACACGGTCGTCGACGGACGAGCGGGCCGAGAGGACGCAGACCGGCACGTCGTTGTCCATCGCCCGCAGCGCGGTCACCACGGACACCCCGTCGAGAACCGGCATGTTGATATCCAGGACGATCGCGTCCGGACGGGTTTCGGTGGCGCTGCGCAGCGCCTCGGCGCCGTCGACGGCGGTGTAGACGTCGAACCCGGACAGCCGGAGGCCACGCTCGAGTGAGGCCAGGACGTCGGGATCGTCGTCGACCACGAGCACCTTGGGTGAGCCGGCACCACTGTCCATGCCTGCAATCTTGCCTGATGTGGGGCCGTCGCTGCGGGAACCTGGCCTCTTATCCGTGTGGCCCGTCGCCTGCCGGCGATGCATCGCCAAGGCGCTGGACCTCGCTTCGGAGTTGGTGGATCTCCTCCAGCAGTCTGTCGATGTGCGCGGTGGTGACGACGCGTCCCGCGGTGTCCTCGTCGGCGACCCGTTGCACTATCCACGAGGCCAGTGTCGCGGTGATCGAGCCGACGAGGCTGATGCCGCCGATCATCAACAGCACCGCGATCACCCGACCCGTGGAGGTGACCGGCGTCAGATCGCCGTATCCCACCGTGGTGATCGTCTCCATCGACCACCACAGGGCCTCGGCGAAATTCGTGATCTGCCCTCCGGGTTGCCCGCGTTCACTCTCCAGTACCGCCAAGGATGAGACGAACACGAGCAGCACAGCGCCGGAGACGGTGTACATCACGACCCGTCCCCGAATGGCGTGGCCGACCGCGCGCTGCAGCACGGCGACCAGCGTCACCAACCTCAGCAACCGCAATGGCCGCAGCAGCGGCAGCACCACGATCGCGAGGTCGAACAGGTGCCGGTAGAACCAGCTCCATCGGTTCCCGGCGAGGTTCAGTCGGACGACGTAATCGACGGCGAACATCAGCCAGGCAACGGCCATCGACACCCTGACCGCGGCGGCGGCCACGCCCGCGGGTTGATCAAGGACGTCAACGGTGTAGGCGGCGAGGAACACCACTGCCATTGCGGCGAGGGGCCACTCGGTGCGGCGCTCCCAGACCGCCAGTTTCGGCTCGGCCGTCACCACAACGACGTCTCCCTCCGGGTCGGGTCGTGATCCACTTGGTGCGTCTGCAGAACGTGCATGTATACCCCAGGGCGGCCGCGGGAAGCCATTGACCTCAATGTTCGTTGAGGTTCTACGGTGAAAACATGAGCTTGGAAACGGTTGCCCGGCAGTCGCTGTACCGGCAGACGCACGCGCGGGGCGGTGACCTGCACTCCCTGGCCGACCGTCGGCTACTCGGCAGGATCTGGCGGTTCGCCGCCCGGCATCACCGGCGGCTGGCGGTCTTCGTCGGGGTCAGCGTCGTCGGGGCGGCGCTGACGGTCGCCACGCCACTGCTGGCCGGCCGGGTGGTGGACCAGATCACCGGGGCAGGCAGCGCCGGGGTTGTCGTCATGCTGGCCGTCGTGATCGCGGCGGTAGCCTTCGCCGAGGCGGCGGTCTCACTGCTGACGAGGTGGCTGTCGTCGACCATCGGCGAGGGTCTGATCCTGGACCTGCGCACCGCGGTGTTCGACCACGTGCAGCGGATGCCGGTCGCGTTCTTCACCCGCACCCGCACCGGCGCGTTGGTCAGCAGGCTCGGCAACGACGTGATGGGGGCCCAGCGCGCGTTCTCCGACACGCTGTCCGGGGTCGTCGCCAACCTCGTCACGCTGACGTTGACGCTCGCGGTGATGCTGAGCATCTCATGGCAGATCACGTTGGCGGCGCTGGTGGTGCTGCCGCTGTTCCTGATTCCCGCGCGCCGCATCGGCACCGCGATGGCGCGGTTGTCGCGGGAAGCCGCCGCCCACAACGCGACGATGAACACCCAGATGACCGAACGGTTCTCGGCGCCTGGCGCGACGTTGGTGAAGTTGTTCGGGGACACCGCGGCGGAGTCGCGGGAGTTCGCGGTGCGGGCCGGACGGGTGCGCGATATCGGCGTGCGCACCGCGATGCTGCAGTCGACGTTCATGAACTCGCTGACGTTGATGTCGGCGCTGGCGCTGGCCCTCGTGTACGGGCTGGGTGGAGCGCTCGCCCTCGGCGGGCATCTACAGGCGGGGCAGATCGTGGCGCTGGCGTTGCTGCTGACCCGGCTGTACGCGCCGCTGACCGCGCTGGCCAACGCGCGCGTCGAGATCGCGACCGCGCTGGTCAGCTTCGAGCGGGTGTTCGAGGTGCTGGATCTGGTCCCGTTGATCCGGGAACGGCCTGGCGCGGTCGAGGTGCCGCGGGGGCCGGATCGCGGCGGGGTCGCCGTGGAATTCGACGACGTCCGGTTCTCCTACCCGGCCGCAGACCAGGTGTCGCTGGCCTCTCTGGAAGAGGTCGCCGAACTCGACCATCGCGGCGGGGAGGAAGTGCTACACGGCGTCTCGTTCACCGCACAGCCCGGGCAGGTGGTGGCTCTGGTCGGGCCCTCCGGAGCGGGCAAGTCGACGATCGCGTCACTGGCGGCGCGCCTGTATGACATCCAGTCGGGGGCGATCCGGCTCAACGGCACCGACATCCGCGACGTGACGTTCGCGTCGCTCAAGGACACCGTCGGCATGGTCACCCAGGACGGGCACCTGTTCCACGAATCCATCCGCGCCAATCTCATGCTGGCGGCTCCGGACGCGACCGATGACGAGCTCTGGGCGGCCCTGCGGCGGGCACGACTCGACGATGTCGTCGCCGCCATGCCCGACGGCCTCGACACCGTGGTGGGGGAGCGCGGCTACCGGCTCTCGGGCGGGCAGCGGCAGCGCTTGACGATCGCCCGTGTGCTGTTGGCCTCGCCGCAGGTGGTGATCCTCGACGAGGCGACGGCGTCGCTGGACTCGGAGTCCGAGGCCGCGGTGCAGCAGGCCCTCGCCGAGGCGCTGAAGGGTCGCACGTCGATCGTCATCGCCCACCGGCTGTCGACCGTGCGGGCTGCCGACGTCATCCTCGTCGTCGAGGACGGGTGCATCGTCGAGCGCGGTAAGCACCAGGAGCTGCTGGCCCGCGGCGGTCGCTACGCCGACCTGTACCGCACCCAGTTCGGCAGCAACCCCCGCCGAAATTGCATTCCGGCAGGCCCGCACTCGAACTTTCGCTGCCGGAATGCAGGTTCGGCGGGAGAGTTAACCGCTTGCGTGCAATGGGAAGATGTCCTAAGTGGCTGATACCGGGTTCGACTCTCTACGTGCGGCGCCCTCGATCGGGCCGCCGCCGAAACGGGTGAAGCCGAGTTCGGATCTGTGGCGGATGATGCCGTACCTGCTGCCCTACCGCGGCCGCTGGATCGTCATGATCGTGGTCGCGCTGGCCAGCCTCGCGGCCACCATCTCGATCCCGCTGATGACCAAGGCCGTGATCGACGGGCCGGTGCGCCACCAGGATCAGCAGGGCCTCTGGCTGGTCGGAGCCGCAGCCGTCGGTGTCGGAGTCACCGAGGCGGTGCTGTGGTTCATCCGGCGTTGGCTGGTGGCCCGCGCGACGATGGGCGTGGAGGCCGACATCCGCAAGCAGCTCTACGCGCGGCTGCAGATCCTGCCGATGTCGTTCCACGGCCAGTGGCAGTCCGGGCAGTTGCTGTCGCGAATCATGAACGACCTGAGCACGATTCGGCGGTTCATGTCGTTCGGCCTGATCTTCCTGATGCTCAACGTGCTGCAGATCGCCGTGGTCACCGCGATCCTGCTGGCGATGTACTGGCCGCTCGGCGTGGTCGTGTTGGTCTCGATCGTGCCGATCACGCTGACGGTGCTGCATTTCCAGCAGGAGTACACCCGGCTGTCGCGGCTCGCGCAGGACCAGGCCGGCCACGTCGCCACCCATGTCGAGGAGGCCGCGCTCGGGCTGCGCGTGATCAAGTCGTTCGGCCGCGAGGACTACGTCTACGAGCGTTTCGACGACCAACTCACCGACCTGTACGACACCCAGGTCAGCCGCGTGTCGGTGTCGGCGAAGTTCTGGACTCTGCTGGAGATCATCCCGAACCTGACCCTGATCGTCGTGCTCGGTTTCGGTGCCTACGCTGCGGGCCACGGCTACGTGACGATGGGAACCCTGGTGGCGTTCATCACGATGATGCTGTCGCTGGTGTGGCCGATCGCGTCGCTGGGCTTCCTGCTGTCGATGACCCAGGAGTCGTTCACCGCCGCGAACCGCATCGCCGAGATCTTCGACGCGCCACGGGAGATCACCGACGGCCCGCGCGATCAGGCACCCCGCGGCGGCCGGCTCGAACTCGTCGACGTCGGCTTCCGCTTCCCGGACTCCGCGTCCGGGGACTGGGCACTGCGCCACGTCACCGTCACCGTCGAACCGGGGGAGACGCTGGCACTGGTCGGCGCGACCGGATCGGGAAAGTCGGTGCTGGCGGGACTGCTGTCCCGGCTCTACGACGTCACCGAGGGCGAGATCCGCATCGACGCCCAGGACATCCGCGAACTGTCGCTGGACGCACTGCGCCGCACGGTGGCCACCGCGTTCGAGGATCCGACGCTGTTCTCGATGTCGGTCGCCGAGAACCTCCGACTCGGACGTCCGGAGGCGACGGACGACGACCTGCGCCGGGCCATCGACGTCGCCGCCGCGCAGTTCGTCTACGACCTGCCCTTCGGGCTGGACACCCGCATCGGTGAGCAGGGCATGAGCCTGTCCGGCGGTCAGCGTCAACGGATTTCGCTGGCACGCGCGATCCTGGCCGACCCGCGGATCCTGGTGCTCGACGACACCCTGTCGGCACTGGACGTGCACACCGAGGCAGTGGTCGAAGAATCGCTGCGTCGCGTGCTGCACGACGTGACCGCCATCGTCGTCGCACATCGCGCCTCCACCGTGCTGCTCGCCGATCGGGTCGCGCTGTTGCGAAACGGCACCATCACCCACGTCGGCACCCACGCCGAACTCCTCGCCAACGTGCCCGAGTACCGCTATCTGTTGGCCGCCGACGACGAGCTCGATGACGGCAGCGAACGCGAATGTGATTGGGAAGAGCAGGAAGAACGCGCCCGGCTGGACCGCGACGAGGAATGCGCCCGCGTCGACCACGAGGTGCTGGGAAGGCGCGCATGAGTGCCGACGGGGAATGGCGCGGGAAGTACGACGAACACACCGACCTCCCGATCGACGAGACGGTGCCGCGGCGGCGTGAGGCGCGGTCAATGCTGTACTCGCTGCTGCGCCCGTACCGCTGGGTGGTGCTCGCGCTCGCGGTCGTCGTCGTGGTGGAAAACGCTGCCCGCCTGTCGGTCCCGCTGCTCGTGCAGAAGGGCATCGATGACGGGATCCCGCCGCTGCTCGCGGGCGAGCGCGCGACGACCCTGCTGACGATCGTGGCCGCGCTGTGCGGTGTCGTCGTGGTGCAGGCCTGCAGCCGGATGTACTTCCTTCGCCGGTCAGGCCGAATCGGGCAGAAAGTCCTTCTGGAACTGCGGCGCCGGGTCTTCCGCCACTTCGGCCGTCTCGACATCGCCTTCCACGACCGCTACACCTCGGGACGGGTGGTGAGCCGCTCCACCAACGACGTCGAGGCCATCCAGGACATGCTGGAGACCGGGTTCGACAGCCTGATCACCGCGGTGCTCACGCTTGTCGGCACCGCGGTGCTGCTGGTGGTGCTCGACGTCAAGCTCGGTCTGATGTGCCTGGCGGCGTTCCCGATCCTGGTGCTGCTGGTGATGTGGTTCCGGCGCGAGTCGTCGAAGACCTACCGCGAGGTCCGTGAGATCTCGGCGTTAGTGATCGTGCAGTTCGTCGAGACGATGACGGGCATCAAAGCGGTGCAGGCTTACCGCCGCGAGCCGCGCAACCAGCAGATCTTCGAGGACATCGCCGACCGCTACCGCGTCATCAACGAGAAGACGTTCAAGCTGCTGGCCGTGTTCATGCCCGGTGTGAAACTGGTCGGCAACCTCACCACCGGCGTGGTGCTGCTCTACGGCGGCTACCGGGTGCTGCACGGCGAGATGACGATCGGCACGCTGGCGGCGTTCCTGCTGTACCTGCGGATGTTCTTCGAACCCATGCAGGAGATCTCCCAGTTCTTCAACACGTTCCAGTCCGCGGCGTCGGCGCTGGAGAAGCTCGCCGGGGTGCTCGCCGAGAAGCCGGGTATCAGCGACCCGCCCCACCCGGTCGCGCTCGGTGAGGTCCGCGGTGAAATCGCGCTGCGTGACCTGACATTCGAATATGTGCCGGGTCGGCCGGTGCTGCCCGGACTGGATCTGGTGATCCCGGCCGGACAGACCGTCGCGCTGGTCGGCACCACGGGCGCGGGCAAGACGACCATCGCGAAGTTGATCACCCGGTTCTACGATCCGGTGGCAGGCACGGTGATGCTCGACGGAATCGATCTGCGTGACGTGGCACAGGCCGAGCTGCGCCGCCACGTCGTGATGGTCACGCAGGAGAACTTCATGTTCGGAGGCACTGTCGCCGACAACATCCGGTTCGGCAGGCCCGACGCCACCGATGACGAGGTGCGCGCGGCAGCACGCGCGGTCGGGGCACACACGTTCATCGGGGCACTGCCCGACGGGTATGACACCGACGTCGCCAAGCGCGGCGGACGGCTGTCGGCGGGACAACGTCAACTGGTCGCGTTCGCGCGGGCGTTCCTGGCCGATCCCGCGGTCTTGATCCTCGACGAGGCGACGTCGTCGCTCGACATCCCGAGCGAGCGGATGGTGCAGCGCGCGCTGGAGACCGTGCTGGCCGACCGGACCGCTGTCGTCATCGCCCACCGGCTTTCGACGGTGCAGATCGCCGACCGTGTGCTGGTGTTGGAGCACGGACGGATCGTCGAAGACGGCGCGCCCGACGAGCTCACCGCGCGCGACCACGGGCACTATGCGGCGCTGCACCGGTCCTGGGTGCAGTCGCTGGCGTAGCCACGCGTCTGGTTTCCGCGAAATCCCACCCCCCCGCGAGCGTTCGGCCTTAGGCTGGCCTTCGTTCATCAGCAAATTCTGGGGGGATCGCATGGGTTATGCGCAGTTCGTGGGTCGGGTCGGGGCGTTGGCCGTCGCGCTCGGGGTGGGGGCGGCAACGGTTGCACTGCCCGGGGCGGCGTGGGCGGAGCCGAGCGACGCCGCGTCGTCGAGCAGTGCCGACAACACCAAAGCCGAGGACACAGCCGAGGATTCGACCGCCGCCGATGACGCGCGGCCCGACGACGCGGTTGACGACGAAGTCAATTCCGGCGAGGACCACGACGAGGAGGCTCCGCAGTCCGAGGACGGCGGCGATGGCAGCGACGAGGACGGCGGACAACCCGAGAAAAAGACGCGCGGCTCGTATGGCAGCAATCGTTCAGAAGGCGAGCTAACTGGCTGTAGGTCGTGTCAAGAACCGGTTTGGGCGTGATGGGTCGACATCCGGGGTTTTCGGGTGTGGTGGTGATGCTCTGGTGTCGGCGGTGAGGCTTTGGGTTTGGGGGGCGGGTGCCGGGCGCCCACGTTGACTTATGCGACCTCGAGGTGTGGGTCATCTGGCGTCGTTCGGGCTGCCGTGGAGGCGAAGGGCCGGGTGCCAAGTTAGATGCGGCGTAACCCGGTGGGTCCGCCATAACCGGAGCGGCATCGGATCCGGCCCTTCGTCCCGCTCCTTCAGCGTGGCACTGCCGACGAGGGTTGTGAAGGGGGTGTTAGGTAACGGCTCCTTCCTGGGCTGGGGTCTGGTTCTTCAGGTCCAGCGGGCGGGGTCGTAGACGGCGTGGTCGCGGACCAGGGCATGGGCGACGCGATTAGCGCGATGCGCCAGCGCGCAGGCGATGACGCCACCGCGCTTGCCGCGGTCCTTGAGTCCGTGGGCGTAGGACTTGGCCGATGGCTCGGTGAGCCACAATCCGATACCGAGATCTATCAACGCTCGACGCAGCGCCACACTGCCCTCGCGGCTGATCGATCCGTCTCGGCGCTTACCGGCCGACTCGTACTGCATCGGAGATAGCCCCGACGCGCGATAGATCTGCCGGGGTCCCGGCCACCGTGTTGGATCACCAAGGGCAGCAGCATAATTCGAGACACGGACGACGCCCCAGCCGGGCACCGAGGTCAGGGTACTGAACGGGCTCAGTGGCAACAGCCGTGCCAATTCAGTCTCTGCATCGGCGATCCGGGAACTCAAGTCAGCCAACAAAGCCATGTCAGAAGCCAGCACCTGTCGAGCCACCACTGCGTCGCGAGTCGGTAACGCGTCCTTGGCCGCGGTCACCAGACGCTCGGCGAGCGGGCGGCGTAATTGGACGTCACGGGCGGCGGCGAATCGGATCAACCGGGTCGTTCCCAGCGTCGCCAACCGCGCCGGATCGGCGAACTCGGCGGCGACCAGGCGGCCGATTTTGGTGCCCAACACATCCGGCAACGCCAGCGTCAGTCCGGGAAACGCCCGATCGAGTTGTGCGAGCAGCTGGTTCTTGGTCGCCGTCCGGGTAGCGACTCGCCGCGACCGATGCTGGGCCCACGCCGCTACTTCGCCGATGAGCACCTCCCGCTCACCGACCACCCGGCCACGACCGGCCAACATCAACTCGGTGATCGCCTCCAAGTCGATTCCGTCGGTCTTGACCCGCCGCCGGCCCATCACTCGGCGCTGCTCGGCGACATGAGCGGGATTGAGCTCGAGCACCTCCCAGCCCGGCGGCCACCGGTAATCCACCACGGGCCGGTGGTAGTGGCCAGCCGCTTCCACACCCACCCTGATCTGCGGACACGAGGGCGCCACGGCTAACACGCGCTGCGTCGCAGCCCTCAGACCCGACCGGGTCATCGCGAACTCAACCGGGCCCATCAACCGCCGACGAGCGCCGTCGGTGACCGACACCGTCGCCGAAGTCTTGCCGACATCGACGGCAACGACGATCGTGGACGACGTGACTGGAGCACTCTGCACAGACACAACAACACCTCCGGGGCGTGCCAGGAGGACCAAGAGCGCACCCACGCTCAGGTCCTCATAGGAATCTTTGACAATCCCTTCCTGACACCCCCGGAGGCGTTTGTGAAGGACTAGCTCAAGTCATATCAACCGGAGAGGACGCCGACGAGGCTCGGGCCGACCGGGAGGACACCGACACCGAGGCCGACGTCGACGTGGTCGCCCCCGAAGCGGAGCCCATCGCTGACGAGGCCGACGACGAGGCCGACGGTGGGGATCCAGCCGAAGTGGCCGAGCCCGGAGTCGCAGACGACGTCGCGGTGGAACAGCCCGCCGAGGTCTCCGACGATGCACCCGAGCCCGTCGAATCACCGATATCGGCGCCGTCCTCGATCGTCACGGCGCTGTTCGCGCCGAAGTCGTGGGGTGACACCGCGCCGGCCGATCCGGTCGAGTCGCCACTGCTGTGGACGCTGCTGGCGTTCGCGCGGCGCCAGTTCGGTCAACCGCGGACCGAAATCGGTGACAGCGGTACGCCGACGGGCACCACCGAACTGGTGGACCCGGGCGCCGCCGCGGTGCCTGAGCCCGGCGAGGTCACCAAGGGGGACCCCGGGATTTTCACCGGCACCGTCCGCGGACAGGTGAAGGCGACCGATCCTGACGGCGGTTGGCTCACGTACAGCGGATCGACCAGCACGGAGAAGGGCACCGTCACCGTCACCCCGTGGGGCACGTTCCGGTACACCCCGAGCGCCACGGCGCGCCACGCCGCTGCTGCAGACGGGGCGTCCACCGAGGCCAAGACCGACACCTTCACGGTCACGGTCAAAGACGCCGCAGGCAACGCGGTCGAAGTCCCCGTCACCGTAGACATCCTGGCGCGCAACGCCGATCCGTTCGGCGCGCGCGCCCGTGCCGACAACCCGAGCCTGACCACGGGCACCGCGATCATCAGGGTCAGTGCCTACGACTTCGACCGGGACCCGCTCGACATCACCGGACCGCTCTCGACCGGTAAGGGTGAGCTCGTCGACAACGGCGACGGGACGTTCACCTACACGCCGACCGCCGCGGCCCGGGAAGCCGCCAGCGACCCCGACGCACCGGACGACGCCAGAATCGACACGCTGACCTTCACGATCAGCGACGGGCACGGCGGGATCCGCACGGCCACGGTGGATGTCATCGTCGCCGCCTACGCCGAGTCGAGCGCGTCGACTCCGGGGCGGGCGGCCGGCCCCGTCCTCGTCAGCTCCAACGGCACCATCTATCAGGTCACGTATGACCTCGACTCGACCAACAACCCGATCCGGACCCGCGTCAGCATCCTCGACGAGGACGGCCAGGTGCTCAAGACCACCGACGTCATCCCCGGATACCCGGTGGAACAAGCGCTTCCGGTCGTCCGGCCCGACGGCAGCCTCCTGGTGACCACGTACAAGGCGTCCTCGAACACCTCCACCGTCTCCATCGTGGACGGCCAGGGTGAGGTGAAGACCCTCGGAACGGTGATCGGGCAGCCGTCGGCGCCGATGACGGTCGCGCCGAACGGCGCAGTGTTCTTCAAGACCCGACAGTTCGCGTCCGGATCCGGCGACCGGCTGGTCCGCGTCTCGGCAACGGGTGGGCTGCGCGTGTATCAGCTCGGGGTGGCCGCTGACTCGCCGAGCGTGGCGCCCGACGGCAGCGTTTACATCGTGTCCCGCTCGTTCGGCGTCACGTCGGTGCTGGCAGTCGGGCCGGGCGGCAACTCGCGGCGGGTGTCACTACCCCTGGGCGCCGACACCGTCAACGACGTCGTCATCGGCCAGGACGGCCGTGGCTATCTCACCGTCGAGCGAAACGTATTCGGCACCAAGACAACTCGCGTGTACACGTTCACCGGGACGTCGAACACCGTGCGGGAGATCCCCGGCAATCCGGACGGCGCGAAGGTGATCACCGCAGACGGTGTCTACCAGTACACCTACGACGAGTCGACCGGGAAGTCCTACATCTCCCGGATCACCGCGGACACAATCGAAACGTCCGATCCCATCGACGGGCGCGTCATCAACCCGATCAGCGTCACCCCCGACGGCACGGTGTACGTGGCGGTACGTAACTCCGCGACCGGGACCGACAGCGTGGCGATCATCAGCACCTCCGGTGAGGTCACCACGGTCGACATTCCCGGCACGATCTTCCCGGTGCTGCCGAGTGTCAGCCCCGCCGTCACCGGCGATGACGCCAACCCGAACATCGGCGATAACGGCTACGTCGCCTACCAGTCCGGCGGCGTCAGCTATCTCGCGGTGGTGAACCCCGACGGGACGATCGCGCGCACCGTCACACTGCCCGCCGGCGCCGTCGTCGCCACCCCGGTCGACTTCGGCCCGGACGGCGCGGCGTATCAGGTCATCGAGACACGCGACGAGCAGGGGCGGGTCACTTCGCGGGCCGTGCTCGCGCTGTCCACCGACACGGTCACGCCCATGCTGCCGGGTGCCCCGTTGCAGCCGAATTACCCGTCGATCCAGTTCGGCCCGGACGGCAGTGGGGTGCTCATCACCGTGGAGACCGGCCAGTCGCCGTTCGAGTACCACTTCCTGCGGTTCGACCAGGACGGCGCGACGATCGCCACCGCGGACCTCTCGGGGTTCCTCCAGTCGGCGCAGCAGGATTACGTGTTCTGGCAGGAGGGAGTCGTGTTCGGACCCGACGGCACCCCGTACGCCACACTCACCGGTGCCGATCAAGGGGTCTGGGCATTGACGTCGACGGGTCCGGTCAAGGTCCTCGAGCTCGACCTCGGACAGGGCGAGCTCGTCGAGCCCGTGAAGTTCGGACCCGATGGCACCCCGTACGTGACGGTGTCGGAACGGGTCGACGGCAGCTACGTGACCACGGTGCACACCTTCACGCCGGTCACCATGCTGTAACGGGCTACGCCGCGATCTCGTCGTCGAGCTCGGCTCCTCGCCCGACCGCCTTGTGCGCCAGGGCGATCCGGAGCCGCTGCCGGGCGCGGTAGACGCGGGACATCACGGTGCCCGGCGGAATGGACAGGATCGCGGCGGTCTCGGCGTAGGTGTATCCCTCGACCTCGGCGTAGTACAGCACCAGTCGGTAACCCTCGGGAAGTGCACCGAGGGCAGCGGTGACGTCGTCGTCGGCGATCCCGCCGAACAGCTCCGCCTCCACCGAGTGCGGTGCCGCCGGTGCGCGTCGGGTTCCGGCCGCGAGCGCCCCCTCGGTGATGCCGTCCATGGTCACCTCGTCGACGCGG
The DNA here is from genome assembly GCF_000612725.1 of Mycolicibacterium austroafricanum. Lineage (GTDB taxonomy): Bacteria > Actinomycetota > Actinomycetes > Mycobacteriales > Mycobacteriaceae > Mycobacterium > Mycobacterium austroafricanum. Next base: position 651,415 of record NZ_HG964452.1, on the reverse strand, counting down.
CGCTGCTTGCGCCGGAAGTTGTTGATCCAGCGGTTCTGCATGATGCGGAACAGCCAGGCCTGGATGTTCGTCCCCGGGGTGGACGTCCGGAAACCCTTGTAGGCGGCCAGCAGGGTGTCCTGCAGCAGGTCCTCGGCGTCGGCCTCGTTGGTCGTCAGCCGCCGCGCGCCGCGCAGCAGCACATCGCGCAGCGGCAGCGCCTCGCGTTCGAATCGGGCGGCCAGTTCGGGGTCCGAATCGGCGGTGGCGGTTTCGCGGTCTGCCGGTGTCGAGATCGTCATCGTCATGATCGGGGGGCCTCTCCGGTGGTGGGGTGCCGCGGTGGCGCGGCCACCTCTCAAGGCTCCCGATTCGGGCCGACGGGCGGACCCTCGGAAATGCGTGGTGTGGTGCGTGGTCGGGGCGGACTACGAGGTCCGCGCCCCGGTCAACTCGCCCACGACGCGCTGCGCAACTGCCTGCGTGAGGTGATGCCGAGCTTGACGAACACCTTCCGCAGGTGCCAGTCGACGGTGTGGGTGCTGACGAACAGCTGGGCCCCGATCTCCTGATTGGTCAGCCCGTCGCCTGCGAGCCGCGCGATCTGCGACTCCTGGGCGGTGAGCTGAGCGCCGGAGGTGACCGGTTGCCGGCGGGCCTTCTCGCCGGTCGCGATCAGCTCACGGCGGGTCCGTTCGGCGAAGGCGGCGGCACCGAATCGGGTGAACATACCGGAGGCCAGCGTGAGCTGTTCGCGGGCGTCGTTGCGGCGCAGCGCCCGCCGTAACCACTCGCCGTAGCGCAGATGCGCGCGGGCCAGGTGCACGGCCACCCGGGTGCGTGCCAGGCGGTCGATCGATTCCTCGAACAGGGCTTCGGCGTGATCGTCGTCGGCCACCAGGGCCTGCGCTCCCGCCAGAGTCCCCAGGCCCCAGTCGGTCCCGGTGTCGGTGGTGCGCTCCTGCAGGCGCTCGAGCGCCGACACCGCCAACGCGGTGTCACCGCAGTGGTCCGCGGCCTCGACCAGTTCGGCCAACACCCAGCTGTGGACGCCGAGATCCTCGTACTCGCAGGCCCGCCGGGCAGCGCTGCACGCCTCCTGGTAACGCCCGAGACCGTTGTACAGCACCGCGAACGCATAATCGGCGGCGCCGAGGACGCGGCCCTCACCTCTGGCATTGGCATCGGTGATGGCCGCCTCGATCACCGCCTCCGCGTCGGCGGGTTCGCCGCGCCACGCCGCCAGGGTCAGCGTCTGGTAGCGCACCGGTGTGTAGTTGTTGGTCGCCGCGGTGATCGATGCGGCTTCCTCGAGAAGTGTTGCCGCCGAGGACAGCTCACCGGCGAGTAGGTGCGAGCCGGCACGGTAGGCCAGCACCTGGGGGAGTGCCTCAAGGGCACCCGCGTCCCGGGCGCGGCGCACCACGACGGACGCGAGGTGGTGCACAACGGTCTCGTCCCACAGCTCCAGCGCTGCTGTTTCCTGCATGATCGGGAACGCGGGCACCATCCAGCGCGCCACCCGGTGGTCGTTGTTGCGCGCCTGCTCCTGCATGAGGTCCATCGCGAGCCGTAGCGGTGCGGCACCGGCGCTGACGCCGCCGGTGATTCGCGCCACGATGCCGCGCAGCAGCGCGTCGACGGGGCGCGCTGATTCGGGGAGACGGTCCAGCGCTGCACTCGCGGCAGCGGCGATCCGCGGAACCGCACCGGGGTCACCGAGCCGGCCGGCGAACATCGCGGCGGCCAGCGCCTCCAGGTAGGCCTCCCGCGACACGTAGCCGTCGAGTTGTTCGAAACTGGCTGCTGCCGTGAGCAATTGCGATGCCGTCTCGTCGAGTGGGCGGGCGCCGGTATCGCCGCCGCGGCGCCGGGTGAACTCCATCTGTGCGCGCAGTCGCGCCGCCTGCGCCTGTTGAAGTTCGGAGAGCCGCCCCAGCTCGGCGGCGGCGAGGAGTTCCTGGGCCTCGGCAGGGGCCGCCGCGTCGCGCTTGGCCTGGGCGGCGGCGAGTGCACGGGCGCCGCGCAGCGCGGGATCGGAGGTCAGTGCGGCCGCGCGCTCCAGGAAGGCCGCCGCAGCCGCCACGCCGCCGCGGGCCTGCGCGCGGGCGGCGGACGCTTCGAGCTCGGCGGCGACCGCGTCGTCGGGTCCGGTCGCCGCGTTGGCGGCATGCCAGGCGCGGCGGTCGGGGTCGGTGGCCGGGTCGGTCGCCTCGGCCAGCGCGCGGTGGACCGTGCGCCGGTCGGCCAGGTCGGCGGCCTGATAGGCGGCCGACCGGACCAGCGGGTGCCGGAATCGCACCCGGGTACCGAGTTCGATCACCCCCGCGGCCTCGGCGGGTGTCAGCATGTCCACCGCGATGCCGAGTTGCGCGGCCGCCCGGATCAGCACCGCAGCGTCGCCGACCGGCTCGGCCGCAGCCGCCAGCAGCAGAAGCTGGGTCTGCGGCGGCAGGGCCCTGATGCGGCGCGCGTAACTCTGTTCAAGACGCCGGGCGAGGGGGCGGCTGCCCGGGGTGGCGACGCTGCCGGGCAGCTCGGTGCCGACGTGGTTGTGCGGCAGGTCGAGCAGTGCCAGCGGGTTGCCCCGCGTCTCGGCGATGATGCGGTCGCGCACCCGGTCATCCAGCCGCCCCACCACCACCGAGTCCAACAGGTCCCTGGCCTCGCCGTCGGACAGACCAGGGACGGCCAGCTCGGGCAGACCGCTCAGCGCCTCGGCGCCGGTGTCGCGGGCGGCGAACACCATCGCGATGGGTTCGGCCAGCAGGCGGCGCGCCACGAACGCCAGCGTCTGCACCGACACCTGGTCGAGCCACTGGGCGTCGTCGATGACGCACAGCAGCGGCTCACCGGTCGACGCGGCAGCCATCAGGCTGAGCACCGCCAACCCGACCAGGAAGCGGTCCGGGGTGGCGCCGGCGCCCTGACCGAACGCGACGGTCAGGGCGTCCCGCTGCGGGTCGGGCAGCTCGTCAAGGTGGGTGAGCAGCGGGGCGCACAGCTGGTGCAGCCCGGCGAAGGCGAGCTCCATGTCCGATTCCACACCTGCGACGTAGGCGATGCGGAAACCCTCGGCCTGCGCCACCACGTGGTCGAGCAGCGCGGTCTTTCCGATGCCTGCATCGCCACGCAGTACCAGGGACCGGCTGGCGCCGGTGCGCACCGCGGCGATCAGGTTCTGCAGTTCCCGGCACTCGTGACCGCGTCCGCGCAGCGGCGGCCGGGCGCGGTTGCCCGCGGGATGCCGGGTGTCCAGCCGAGTGTCCATTGCGCAGCCACTCCCGTCTCGAGTCGCAGGTCGAACATGTCCGTACCTGTAAGGACCGGGTGGGGGGCGACGTTGTGACAGGGTGGCCCGACGGGGACCGCTACGAGGTGGTCAGTGTCTCCAGGATCCAGCCCTCGAACCGCGTGTCGAAAAGGAGCGCGTCGCCGTCGGGGACCAGGGAGCGTTCTGCGAGTTCGGCTCCCCAGTAGCGCGCGGCCGCGTCGGCGACGACGGTGCGGGGGTCGCCGTGGGCGGTCAGCGCCGTGTGGATGAGCTCGTCGAGGCGGTACAGCTGCGGGCCTGCCACCTCCACGATGCGGTTCTGCGGTTTCCCGACGGCGGCGATCGCCATCGCCTCGGCGACGTCGGCGGCGGCCATCGGCTGGATCAGTACCGGTGCCAGTCGCACGATGTCACCGTCAGTGGCCGCGTCGGCGATGCCCTTGACGAACTCGTAGAACTGCGTGGCGTGGACGATGGTGTAGGGCACCGGCGACTGCCGGATCAGACGCTCCTGCAGTGCTTTTGCGCGGAAGTATCCGCTCTGTTCGGCGAGTTGGTCGGTGTTGACGACCGACAGCGCGACGTGATGGCCGACGCCGGCCTGCGCTTCGGCGGCGAGCAGGTTCCCGGTGGACTTCTCGAAGAACTCCAGTGCGGCGTCATCGTCGAACGACGGCGAGTTCGACACGTCGACGACGACGTCCGCGCCGGCCAGCACGTCGGCCAGCCCGTCGCCGGTGACGGTGTCGACGCCGGTCGACGGTGCGGCGGCGACCGCCCGGTGGCCGTGCTCCGACAGTTGGCGTACCAGCTTCGAGCCGATCAGGCCGGTGCCCCCGATAACGACGATCAACATGTCCGACAACCCTTCTCTCGTGCCTGGGACTTGCGGCGGTGACCGATCACCGCTCCGATGCCCAGAAGGGCCGCCGCGCACCCGATTCATCCCGCGCATCGGTGCGTTTTCGGTGTCACAGATCGCGGTGCTGTCCGGTCAGTGTGGTACTCGGTGACGACGTCGGGATGCGACAGAACAGGCAACGGAGATGGCAACGACCGCGGTCGTCGGCGGATGACGGGTGTTGACGCCCGCGGGCCGACGCTCGTCGAACTGCTCGACGAGCGCAGGTACCTGCTCGACATGGTCACCGGCACCCCCGGGTGGGCGGCACACGCGGAGCTGGTGGTGCGCCTGACCTACCGCAGATGGTTCGCGCTGGCGCCCCACGACCGCGCCCGGATCGGCGACCCGCGCAACTGGCTGGCGCGGGTGGCCGGGCGAATCTGCTCGGACGTGACGGGCTCGGCGGCACCGGTCGGGGCGCAACCACCCATCGTCACAGATGACGGCCCGGCCGCCGAGGATGCGCACGACGCCGTGGTCCACGCCTTCGCGGCGGGGTGTTGCGCCGGTGACGGGGCCGCCCTGCACGCGCTCTTGGCGGAGTCGGTGACCTCCGTCGCCGACACCGGCGGTGGTCTCCGGCTCGATCCGGCACCGGTGCGGGGCGCCGTGAGGGTCAACGGGTTCCTCCGCGGGCTGTTCGCCTCTCAGCCCGAGTTGGCGATGACCGAGCGTTGGGTCAACGGGGCCGTCGGGCTGGCAGTGTACCGCCGTGCGGAGGTGGTCGCGGTGCTTGCCCTCGACGTCAGGCGCCGCCGGGTCCACCACGTGTGGATCGTGCTCAACCCCGACAAGCTTCGGGGATGGAATCGGTTGCGAGTGAACGTTTGAAGGCTCAGACCTGCGTGTGCGATCCGGAAGGTGTGCGATGAGCCCCGCCCGCAACACAGAATCATGCTTGACTGTCGGCGTGTCTGAGGCCCGGACCGGTGATGCCGACGGTGATCTCGCCGATGCGGTGGCAGCGTTCACCGCGGTGCGACCGCGGATCTTCGGTGTGGCGTACCGGATGCTTGGCAGTGTCGCCGAAGCCGAGGACGTCCTGCAGGAAGTGTGGCTGCGGTGGCAGAAGTGTGACCGCCGGGCGGTGCGCGATCCCGCGGCGTTCCTGATCACGGCGACCACCCGCCTCAGCATCAACGAGCGGCAGTCCGCCCGGGCGCGTCGCGAAACCTACATCGGCCCTTGGCTTCCCGACCCGGTGGACACCGGTGCCGACCCGACGCTGGGCGCTGAACGGGCCGAGGCGCTCGAGTTCGCGACGTTGATGTTGATGGAGCGGCTCACGCCGGCCGAACGTGCGGCCTATGTGCTACGGGAGGCTTTCGACTACCCGTACGGGCTGATCGCCGAGACGATCGAAACCTCTCAGGCCAATGCCCGTCAGCTCGTCAGCCGGGCCCGCAGGCATCTGGCCGAGGCGCGCCGTCACGACGTCGACCCCGCCGAACAGCGCCAACTGCTCACCGCCTTCGTGGCGGCGGCGCAGAACGGGGACATGGCTACGTTGGAGAGCCTGTTCGCCGAGGACATCGTCAGTTACACCGACGGCAACGGTATCCGCAACGCGGCACGGCACCCCGTCGTCGGGCGCGAAACCGTGGCCCGGTTCGTCTGCGCGTTCCGCCGGCGCGTGTTCGCCGACGCGGTGTTGACCTGGGTGACGGTCAACAGCGCACCGGCGGTGGTGATTTCGCACGGCGGTGGCCCCTTCCACGACGGTGGCGTCTTCGAGACGTTCGTCGCGCTCACCCCGTCCGAGCGTGGGATCACCCAGCTGCTGTGGCACCGGCTGGAGGGCAAGGTCAGCCATCTGGGATGAATCCCGGTTCCGGTCAACGGAAGTCGGCGAAGAAGCTGCCGACCTCCTCGACGAAAGGCCCGGGCTGCTCGAACGCCGCGAAGTGCCCGCCGCGCGGCATGGTGGTCCACCGGGTGATGTTGTAGTGGGGTTCGCACCAGTGCCGTGGGGAACGCAGGATCTCCAACGGGAACGCCGCCACACCGGTGGGCAGCGTGACTGCCCCGCCGCCGGCGAAACTGCCGAAGCTCTCCCAGTACAGCCGCGCCGACGATGCGCCGGTGCCGGTCGCCCAGTACAGCATCACGTTGTCGAGCAGTTCGTCCCTGGTGAGCGCGTTCTCGGGGTGGCCGTCGCAGTCCGTCCACGACCAGAACTTCTCCACGATCCACGCCAGCTGCCCGACCGGGGAATCGACCAGGCCGTAACCCAGGGTCTGCGGCCGGGTCGACTGTTGTTTGGAATAGCCCGAATCCCAGCGCTGGTAGTAGCCGAGCCGTTCGAGGGCGGCCTGCTCGTCGGGGGTCGGATCGCTCAGATCCTTGGGGGCCCGGCCGATCGGCATGTTGGTGTGGATCGCCACGCAGTGACCGATGTTGCGGCCGATCTGGGTGGTGACCGCCGCACCCCAGTCCCCACCCTGGGCGCCGTAGCGCCGGTAGCCGAGCCGCACCATCAGCTCGTCCCACGCCGCGGCGATGCGTTCCACACCCCACCCGGTGGACCGGGGCTTGCCGGAGAAACCGTAGCCGGGCAACGACGGACAGACGACGTGGAAGCCGGCGTCGGTGAGCGGCTCGATCACCTTGTGGAACTCGACGACCGAGCCCGGCCAGCCGTGGGTGATGATCAGCGGGAAGGCGTCGGGACGGGTCGACCGCGCATGGATGAAGTGAATGGGCAGCCCGTCGATCTCGGTGGTGAACTGCTCGAACCGATTCAGGCTGGCTTCCCTGGCGCGCCAGTCATATTCGTCGGCCCAGTAGGCGGCGAGCTCGCGGGTGTAGGACAGCGGGATGCCCTGGCTCCAGTCGTCGACGCATTCGGCTTCCGGCCACCGGGTGCGCTGCAGGCGTGCCGTGAGGTCGGCGAGGTCGGCGTCGGGAATCGCGATCCGGAACGGCTGAATGTGGGCCATGGCACATCCTGACACTTGGATAATCGGGGGTTGTGGAGACCCCGACGCTGATCCTGATCGCCGCGACGACGCTGGCGGCCTGCCTGTGTCTCGGCGGAGCCGTCTACGAGGCGCTCGTCGTCGACCCGTACTGGCCCAGGCGGCCCGGCATCATCCAGTCGCGCAACGGTGGCGTCTCACGGGTGCGGTTCTGGTTGCCTGCCCCGCTGATCTTCGAGGTGCTGCTCGTCGTCACGCTGGTGGTCACATGGGGCGATGCCACGGTCGGGACGGCGTTGCTGGTCGCCCTGGCCAGCCACGCGGCGATGAGGTTGTGGGCGCTGTTCGACCTGATCCCCAAGGCGGCGGAGTTCGAACGCACGGACCCCGCCGACGTCGACGAGCGGGCAGCCGTCAGGTGGACGCGGAAGAATCTGCTTCGGCTGCCGCTGCTGGCGGTCACCTCGTGCGCGATGCTGACCGCGCTGGCGTTGGCCTGAGGTCGGGTCTCGGCGTGACGGCGGCGATTCTCGGTGCCGGGCACCTGATCGGGACCCGCGAATTCGCGCGACCGCATTCCCGGCAGTCATACCTATCCACGGTTGTCAGGAGAAGTTCGAGTAACCGTCTGCAGAAGGCGGATATCTGAGGTTGAAGTAACAGGGCTAACCCGGCGCTGCGGCGCCGTAGAAGGAGCGCCCGTCTTGGCCGAGGGCGACCCGTCGGTGTGATGGGATTGCCTGGTGCCAGACAGTTCAGCGCCCGACGTCGCAGTCACCGCGCGGGCGATCACGATGCGAGGCCTCTGGGGCCCGGTCTACGGTCCGGTCGACCTCGACATCGCCGCCGGTGGCGTCACGGTGCTCGTGTGCCCGCCGGGTTCGGGGCGCACCGCGCTGCTGATGACGCTGGCCGGCCGGATGCGTCCCGCGTCGGGTTCGCTGTCGGTGTTCGGGCGCACCCGCGTCCACGACATCTTCGCCCACGCCGCGCTCGCCGGCATCGACGAACTCGACACGGTCGCCGAGTCGGTGACGGTGCGGGACCTGATCACCGAGCAGCTGCGCTGGGATGCCGACTGGTACAAGCTGATTCGCCGCGCCGGCGAGGACGACGTGGCGCGGGTGTGTGGGCCGGTGTTCGGTGACCTGCCGCTGCCCCCGCTGTCCGAGTACGTCGAGGAGCTCACCGAGCTCGACGGGCTGCTGCTGCGCATCGCGCTGGCCAACACCGGCAGGCCGCCGCTGCTGGTGGTCGGCAACCTCGAGCAGGTCACCAGTGATCCCGAACGCGACCTGCTGGTTTCCCGACTGGTCGAGTTGGGCCGCGAACAGACCGTCGTCACCGCCGGTGTCAACGGCGTCAGCGACCATCCCGTGGTCCAGATCGAGGTCGAGAACACCACCCGCGCCGAACTCGCGAACCAGCAGAAAGGTGGTGCCTGATGGCGCTGGCCGGAATGTCGTTGGGCACCGACCTCAAGCGCTACTCACGCGGCCTCATGCCGCGCATCGCGCTGATCACCATCATCCTGATGCCGCTGCTGTACGGCGCGATGTACCTGTGGGCGTTCTGGAATCCGTTCGCCGAGGTCAACAAGGTGCCCGTCGCGCTGGTCAACGAGGACCGCGGCGCCTCGGCGCAGGGCCAGCCGCTGCGCGCCGGTGACGACGTCGCGACCGCGCTGATGCAGTCGGGCCAACTCGACCTCACCGAGGTGTCGGCCCAGCAGGCCGCCGACGGGGTGGCGCGCGGCGACTACTACTTCTCGATCACGCTCCCGCCCGACTTCAGCGAGCGCGTCGCGTCGCCGTCGGGCGACGACCCGCAGCAGGCGCAGATCCGGTTCACCTTCAACGACGCCAACAACTATCTGGCGACGATCATCGGGCAGAACGCGTCCCGCGAGGTGCTCAACCAGGTCAACGCGAAGATCGGCGAGCGCACGGTCGGCACGGTGCTGACCGGTCTGACCGACGCGGGCCAGGGGCTCGAGCAGGCCGCCGACGGCGCGCAGCAACTGGCCACCGGTCTGGACACCGCCGACGACGGCGCCCAGCGTCTGGCCACCGGCGCAGGCACGCTGTCGTCGGGCCTGGACAGCGCCCGCGCCGGATCCGCCCAACTCGCCGAAGGCACAAGGCAGCTCGCGGGCACCGTGGACACCGCGACAGGGCCGCTGCTGGAGATGCTGGACCGCGTCGCCGGCCTGAGCCTGAACCCCGACGAGGTCGCGGCCGCCGCGCAGCATCTGTCCGGGGCGGTCCGCTCCACGACCGACCGGATCGCCGCGCTGAACGTCAACAGCGCGCAGGCGGCCGCGATCGTCGATCAGGCCGTCGGCTTCCTGCAGGCCAACCCGGACCCGGCGGTGCGCGACGCCGGGCACGCGTTGGCCGGGGCACAACGACTGCTGCGCGCCCAGAACATCGACCCGACCACCGACGAGGGTCTGATCCGGCTGCGGGACAGCGCATCCCGACTGGAGGGCGAGCTCGGCGACCCCAACAGCAAGCTGCGGGTGTTCCTGGCCCGCGCGCTCGACGGCGGGCTGCGCTCCGACGTCGCCAAGCTGCGCGACGGGGTGGACGAGCTGAACTCCGGTGCGCAGCGGCTGAACGCCGGGCTGGTGCAACTCGCCAACGGTGGCCGTGAGCTGTCCTCCGGGGCAAGCCAACTCGCCGACGGCACGGAGAAGTTGCGGGCCGGCGGGCAGGAATTGGCCACCAAGCTGCGCCAGGGCACCGCCGAGGTCCCGTCGTGGACGCCGCAGCAGCGCACCGAGATGGCGCAGACGCTGGTGACGCCGGTGGGTCTGGATCTGGTCAACACCAACCCGGCGGCCACGTTCGGGACGGGTTTCGCGCCGTTCTTCATGCCGTTGGCGTTGTTCATCGGCGCGCTGATCATCTGGATGTTGTTGACGCCCTTGCAGTCCCGTCCGATCGTCAACGGGCTGGGTGCGCTGCGGGTGGTGCTGGCCTCCTACTGGCCCGGGCTGCTGGTGGCGGTGTGCCAGGTCGTGGTGATGTACGCCGTCGTGCACTTCGGGCTCGGCCTGCAGGCCGAGTATCCGCTGGCGACGGTCGCGTTCCTGGTGCTGATCGCCGCCACGTTCCTGGCGATGATCCAGGCGTTCAACGCCGTGTTCGGGGTGGCCGTCGGCCGCGTGGTGACGCTGGCGTTCCTGATGCTGCAACTGGTGTCCGCGGGCGGCATCTATCCGGTGGAGACGACAGCCAAACCGTTCCAGATCATCCACCCGTTCGACCCGATGACGTATGCGGTCAACGGGCTTCGTCAGCTGACCGTCGGTGGGGTGGACTCGCGGTTGTGGACCGCGATCGCCGTGCTCGCGGGCCTGCTGGCGGCGTCGCTGGCGGCGAGTGCATGGTCGGCGCGGCGCAATCGGCAGTACACGATGGAGCGCCTGCACCCCCCGATCGAGGTGTGATTCGGCGTGTTGGTCGAAGACCCGATATCGAGACAGAGTCGGTTATAGCGTCGGCGAAGGAGTCAGCCCCGTCATGTAGGAGGAAGCGTGGGAGCGTCGAGCTACGTCGGACGTGTCGGGGGACTGGCGGTCGCGCTCGGGTTGGGGGCTGTCGTGTTCTCGGGGCACGGCGTCGCCTCCGCCGCACCGGATACCGAATCCTCCGCAGAGACGTCAGAGTCGGTCGGCAGCGCGTCGACCGACGATCGCGGGACGGTGCAGCCGAGCACCTCATCCTCTGCCGCAGGCGACCACCGATCCCCGGACTCCTCCGATGACGCACAGGACGCGTCGCGGGCCGGTTCCCCGGATGCCGAGACACCCGAGACCCCGCAGGCGAAGCCGGCTGCCCGATCCTCCAGCTCACGCGGTCGGCTTGAAGCGCGCGCTTCGCGACTGGCCGAGGCTGACCCGTCGACGGCCACCCCGGAGATGTCGAGCCCACACCAGTCGATCCCGTCGGAAGTGTCCTCGGAAACGGCTGTTGCCTCGACGGCCGAGGTGGTACCGACACCGGTTCCCATGGTCACCGTCGACGTTGCCGACGGTGCGCCCCCAGGTCCCTCCGAAGACGAGCCGCAGACACCAGATACTCCTGGCGCCGTCTGGACACTGCTCGCGGGCGCCCACCGTGAGTCCGTTGTGAAGCGGCAGGCAGTCGTGCTCCCAGGTCCTGTGGCCGTCGCCGAAGGGCCGCCGTCGGTGCAAGACGACGCCGACTCGGTGTCGGACACGGCCGTGGTGGATCTGCCGCCGATGCCCGTCACCGAGGGCTCGTCGTTCACGGTTTCAACCGACTTCATGGAGGGCTTCGTCGCCGACTACCTGGCCCGAGGCGGTGACCCGACGGACAATGCGCGCTTCTTCTTCGGCGACCTCGCGGTGGCAAGTCTCGACGCCCTGGTGAATCCGAACGTGCAGCCCGAAGAGGCGCGCCTGCTTCTGGGCAACCTGACGGCGTCAGGCTATTTCGGCGGACTCTGGCTACGGGACAGTCTGCGCGACAACGCAACTGGCGCCGATACGCCGGCGCCGGCCGATGACAGCCGCGACGAGCGCCCCCTCGATGAGGCTGCCACCGCCACGCTCGCCCCGGCGGCGATCGCAATCCGGCTCTTCGACGCCTTGGCGACGTTCCTCAACAAGGCGGCGGCCGGCAAGCATCCGTGGGTGGTCAGGACGGTGGCGCGCATCGCGGTGCCCGTGCAGCTCTTCCTCTACGGGTACAACCGGGGCTATCTGGAATTCGTGCTGGAAAATCCGCCTCCAGGTGTCCCGTCGAGAAAAGACTCCCTTACCTGCGCTGGATTCCTCGACTGCAACTCGACTGCTTTTCCGCTGGAACTGGCCACTCGTTACGACAGCGCACTCGACCGTCTCGACGCTCCGGCGACTCTGCGTTGGGGGGAGATGGCGGTCTGGACGAAGTTCATCGAGGGGGCGGCAGGCGTGGGCCGCTCCGTGTGGAAGGTCATCACTGGACTGACCGGTGGTTTCTCACCGACGACCTACAACGCTCTCGTCGACCTGAGCTCGGCCTTCTTGATGGTCACCAAGGCCGCGACACTGTCGAGCATGCTGGCCTACGCGGACAGAGATGTCGATCTCGGTCGCAGCTCGCTGCGCCTGCAATCCGGCCTGTGGATGTGGGTGGGTTCCTACTTCGCCGGGCTCATCTCGGCCGCCCCGGTAGGCACCATGCCCGAGATCGTGGCGTCGTAGCCGATTTCGGCGGTCAGGGGAGGCCGATGCGGCGGTAGCGCTCCAGCCGCGCGGCCAGTCGCTGCTCGTCGGGCACCGTGCGCAGCCGGTGCAGTTCGACCGCGATGGTGGCCGACAGCCGCTGGGTGAATGCCTGCGGCTCGTCGGCGGCGTCGGGATGTTCGGGCACGATCGCGTCGACGATGCCGTTGCGCAGCAGATCTGCCGACCGAATGCCTTGCGCGGCAGCCAGTTCCGGGGCGTGGTCGACGTCGCGGAAGACGATCGCGCTGGCCCCCTCCGGCGGTAGCGGCGCCAGCCAGCCGTGCAGCGCGGCCAACACCCGGTCGGCGGGCACCATCGCCAGCGCGGGGCCGCCGCTGCCCTGGCCGAGCAGCACCGAGACCGTCGGGGTGTCGAGGGTGACCAGTTCGGCCAGGCAGCGCGCGATCTCACCGGCCAGCCCACCCTCCTCGGCCTCGGTCGAGAGCGCCGGGCCCGCGGTGTCGATGACCAGGACCAGCGGCAGCTTCAGTCCGGCGGCCAGCGCCATGCCGCGTCGCGCCTCGCGAAGCGCGGCCGGGCCGACCAGGCCGCCGACCACCCGCTGCTGTCCGAGCACGACCGCCGGCTGCCCGCCGAACCGCGCCAGCGCCAGCAGCGTCGTCGCCGCCTCACCCTGCCCCGTGCCTGACAGCAGCACCCGGTCTGTGGTTCCGTACCGCAGCAGCGCACTGACCCCCGGGCGGTCCGGGCGTCGCGAGATCTCCACCGACTCCCAGGCCGGGACGTCCGGCAGCGGTTCAGCGTCTGGCGCGGCGGGTGGCACGTCGGGGGCGTCCGAAACGACCCTCAGGGCGCGGTCCAACGTGGCGCGCAGGATTCCCGGCGGGATGACGGCGTCGACGACGCCGTGGCGGTGCAGGTTCTCGGCGGTCTGGATACCCGCGGGAAAGGGCTCGCCGTAGAGGTGCTCGTACACCCGCGGCCCGAGGAACCCGATCAGCGCGCCGGGCTCGGCGGCGGTCACGTGCCCGAGCGAACCCCAGGACGCGAACACCCCGCCGGTGGTGGGGTGGCGCAGGTACACCAGGTAGGGCAGGTGCGCCTTCTTGTGCAGCTCGACGGCGGCGGCGATCTTGACCATCTGCAGGAACGCGACGGTGCCCTCCTGCATGCGGGTACCGCCCGAACTCGGTGAGGCCAGCAGCGGCAGCCTCTCGGCGGTCGCCTTCTGTACCGCCGCGATGATGCGTTCGGCGGCCGCCACCCCGATCGACCCGGCCAGGAAGTCGAACTCGCACGCGATCAGCGCCACGCGCCGGCCGAACACCCGGCCCTCGCCGGTCAGCACCGATTCGTCGAGGCCGGTCGCGGCCTCGGCCTCGGCCAGTTCCCTGCGGTATTCGGCGGACGTCGGGACGGCCAGCGGCGGCCCGTCCCAGCTGGCGAACGACCCTTCGTCCAGCAATGCGTCACGAAGTGCCAGGGCGCGGATCCGGCTCACAGGGAAAGGTTAACTAGGCTGTGCTGATGATCGGAGTGACCCGCGACGGCAATGTGATGACGCTGGAGCTACAACGACCCGAACGGCGCAACGCGCTGAACGCAGAGCTGGTGGACGGTCTGCGTGAGGCGATCGAGAAGGCAGCCGCCGAGGAGGTCCGCGCGATGGTCCTCACCGGGGCGGGCCACGTGTTCAGCTCCGGGGCGGACCTGTCCGGCGGCCAGGGTGTCGCCGACGAGCTGCCCGACAAGGCTAGGGAGCTCAACCTGGCGATCGACAGGGCTCCGTTTCCCGTCATCGGCGCGGTCAACGGCCCGGCGATCGGCGCGGGCGTCATCCTGTCGATGATCTGCGACCTGCGGGTGGTGGCACCGGAAGCCTACTTCCAGTTCCCCGTCGCGAAATACGGTATCGCCCTGGACAATTGGAGCATCCGCCGGTTGACGTCGCTGGTGGGCGCGGGCCGGGCCAGAGGCATGTTGCTGGCCGCGGAGCGGCTCACCGCGGACATGGCGTTGCACACCGGGATGGCCAACAGGATCGGCACGCTGGCCGACGCGCAGGCCTGGGCGCAGGAGATCGCCGGGTTCGCTCCGCTGGCACTGCAGCACGCCAAGCGGGTCCTCAACGACGACGGCGCCTACGAGGAGCCGTGGCCCGCGCATCAGGAACTCTTCGACCGCGCCTGGTCCAGCCAGGACATCATCGAGGCGCAGGTGGCGCGCATCGAGAAGCGGCCCCCGAGGTTTCAGGGCGCCTGATGGAGGTGCGGACGGCGCTGAGATTCGGGTTCGGGACGGCCTCGCTGTTCGCCGGCGGGTGGGTGCTGCGGGCGCTGCAGGGGACTCCCGCCGCACTCGGCGCCACCCCGCCGGAGATCGCGCCGGTCGCGCGCCGCTCGCCGCACTACCAGGACGGGAAGTTCGTCAACCTGGAGCCGCCGTCCGGCATCACGATGGACCGCGACCTGCAGCGCATGCTGCTGCGTGACCTCGCCAACTTCGCGTCGCAGGGCACGCCGCCGGGCCCCATCCCGCTGGCCGACCCGCCGGTGGTCGATCCGACGCCTGCGCCCGCCGCAGCCAGCTGGTACGGCCACTCCAGCACATTGATCGAGGTCGACGGCTACCGCGTGCTCGCCGACCCGGTGTGGAGCAACCGGTGCTCCCCGTCGCGCGCGGTCGGCCCGCAGCGGATGCACGATGTGCCTGTCCTGATCGAGGCGCTGCCCGCGGTCGACGCCGTCATCATCAGCCACGACCACTACGACCATCTCGACATCGACACCATCGTCGCGCTCGCGCACACCCAGCGCGCCCCGTTCGTGGTACCGCTGGGCATCGGCGCTCACCTCCGCAAATGGGGCATCCCCGAGAGCCGCATCGTCGAGCTGGACTGGAACGAGGCCCACCGCATCGGGGACCTGACCCTGATCTGCACACCGGCGCGGCACTTCTCCGGACGGCTGTTCGCCCGCGACTCCACGCTGTGGTCGTCGTGGGTGGTCACCGGGCCGACGCACAAGGCGTTCTTCGGCGGCGACACCGGCTACACGAAGAGCTTCGCCGAGATCGGCGCCGAGCACGGTCCGTTCGATCTCACGCTGCTGCCGATCGGCGCCTACCACCCGGCGTTCGCCGACATCCACATGAACCCCGAGGAAGCGGTGCGGGCCCACCTCGACCTGGCCGACGTCGACAACAGCCTGATGGTGCCGATCCACTGGGCGACGTTCCGGCTGGCGCCGCATCCGTGGGCCGAGCCGGCCGAGCGCCTGCTGACCGCCGCCGACGCCGAGCGGGTGCGTGTCGCGGTGCCGATGCCGGGCCAGCGGGTGGTCCCGGAGTCGACATTCGACCCGTGGTGGCGGTTCTAGGGCGCCTCGACGCGTTACGGTGCTGACCATGAAACCCCGGGCCCGGGTGGCCGCGCTCGCGCTGACGGCCGCACTGCTGGCCGGGTGCGGCACCGAAGGCGCCGAACCCGCCGCGTCGAGCACGCCGGCGCCCAGCCCGGCATCCGACGTGCCACCCCCGCTGGTGCCTGCGATGCCGCTGCCGGAGAACGCGGTCGCCGATGCCGTTGCGAAACTCGACGGCCTCGCCGAGGACCTGATGTCCAAATCAGGCATTCCAGGGATGGCGGTGGCGGTGGTACACGGAGGAAAAGCTGTGTACGCCAAGGGTTTCGGCGTCAGAAACAACACGATGTCCGACGAGCCTCACAACGAGGTCGATGCCGACACCGTGTTCCAGCTGGCCTCGCTGTCCAAACCGCTGAGCGCGACGGCGGTGGCGGCGCTGGTCGGGCAGAACCAGGTCAGCTGGGACACCCCGATCGTGTCACGGTTGCCCTGGTTCGCCCTTTCCGATCCGGCCGTCACGCAGATGGTCACGGTCGGTGACATGTTCTCGCACCGCTCCGGACTGCCCGACCACGCCGGAGATCAGCTCGAAGACCTCGGCTACGACCGTCGCCAGGTGCTGGAGCGGCTGCGCCAGCTCCCACTCGACCAGTTCCGGACGTCATACGCCTACACCAACTTCGGATTGACCGCCGGTGCCGAAGCGGTGGCGACGGGTGCCGGGAAGAGCTGGGAGGATCTCGCCGCCGACACCCTGCTGCGCCCGTTGGGAATGGGTGCGACGAGCTACCGGTTCAGCGACTACGAGTCCCGGCGGGACAGGGCGGTGGGGCACATCCGCATTGACGGCGGATACCAACCGCGGTTCGTCCGTGACGCACAGGCCCAGTCGCCCGCCGGCGGAGCGAGTTCGTCGGTCAATGACATGACGCGGTGGATGGCGATGGTGCTGGCCGACGGGCGGCACGATGGCAACCAGCTCATCGATCCGACGGCGCTGCTGCCCGCGATCACCCCACAGGTGACCTCGTCCCGCGGCAGCGAACCGGCGATGCGGTCCGGCTTCTACGGATACGGCTTCAACGTGGGCACCACGTCGGCCGCACGCACCCAGCTCAGCCATTCCGGGGCCTTCGAACTCGGCGCCGCGACCAACGTCCTCTTCCTGCCGTCGGCGGACGTCGCGATCGTCGCGCTGACCAACGCCACCCCGACCGGTATTCCCGAGACGCTGACCGCCCAGTTCGCCGATCTCGTCCAGTTCGGCGAGATCCGCCAGGACTGGTATGCGCTGTACGCCAAGGCTTTCGAGGACATGGACAAGCCGGTGGGATCGCTGGTCGGACAGCAGCGTCCCGCAAACGCGCGGACGCACGGGCCGCTGGCGGCCTACACCGGCGTGTACCGCAACGATTACTGGGGCCCCGCCACGGTCACCGAACGCGACGGGCACCTTGAGCTGGCACTCGGCCCGCGCGGTGTGTTCAAACTGCAGCCCTGGGACGGAAACGTCTTCACTTTCCCGGTCTCGTCCGAGAACGCCCCTCCCGGAACGGTTTCGGCGGCGACGTTCGATGCAGGCTCCCTGACGCTGGAGTATTTCGACGACGAGGGCAAGGGAGTCTTCACCCGATGACGGTTTCTGTGGTCACCGGCCTGTCCGAGGCCGAGGTGGCGCAGCGCGTCGCCGAGGGTAAGACCAACGACGTCCCCACCCGCGCGGCACGCAGCGTCTCGGAGATCGTCCGCGGCAACGTGTTCACCCGCATCAACGCGATCCTAGGTGTGCTGCTGATCATCGTGCTGGCCACCGGTTCGGTGATCAACGGCGCGTTCGGTCTGCTCATCATCGCCAACAGCGCGATCGGCATCATCCAGGAGCTGCGTGCCAAGCAGACCTTGGACAAGCTCGCCATCGTGGGACAGGCGAAACCGTTGGTGCGCAGGAAATCCGGCACCGGATCCGTCTCGTTGCCGCTGGCGCCCAGCGAGGTCGTGCTCGACGACGTCATCGAGCTCGGTCCAGGAGACCAGATCGTGGTGGACGGCGTGATCCTGGAGGAGTCCAACCTCGAGATCGACGAATCCCTGCTGACCGGTGAGGCCGACGCCATCGCGAAAGGCATCGACGATCACGTGATGTCGGGAAGCTTCGTCGTCGCGGGCAGCGGCGCCTACCGCGCCACCAAGGTCGGCCGTGAGGCCTACGCGGCGAAGTTGGCGGAGGAGGCCAGCAAGTTCACCCTGGTGAAATCCGAACTGCGCAATGGGATCAACAAGATTCTGCAGTTCATCACCTACCTGCTGGTGCCTGCGGGCGCGCTGACCATCTACACACAGTTGTTCACCACCGACGCCGGGTGGCGGCGCGCGGTGCTCGCGATGGTCGGGGCGCTGGTGCCGATGGTTCCCGAGGGGCTGGTGCTGATGACCTCGATCGCGTTCGCGGTCGGGGTGATCCGGCTGGGCCGCAGGCAGTGCCTGGTCAACGAGCTGCCGGCGATCGAGGGCCTCGCCCGCGTCGACGTGGTGTGCGCGGACAAGACGGGGACGCTGACCGAGAACGGGATGCGGGTCAGCGAGGTGAAGAGGATCGATGCGCGGCTCGCAGGGGGGGAGCGAAGCGACCGGGGGATGGGCGCGGTGGCCGACGTGCTGGCGCAGCTGGCCGCCGACGACCCCCGGCCCAACGCCAGCATGGCCGCCATCGCGGAGGCCTACAAGATGCCGCCCGGCTGGACCGCGACCGCCACCGCCCCGTTCAAGTCCGCGACCAAATGGAGCGGTACCTCCTATGGGGATCACGGCAACTGGGTGATCGGGGCACCCGATGTGTTGCTGGACCCGACCTCGACGGCCGCCGAGGAGGCCGAGCGGATCGGCGCGCAGGGCCTGCGCGTGCTGTTGCTCGGATCAAGCGACCGCTCCGTCGACGCGCCGGACGCGCCGGGCACCGTGACCCCGTCAGCGCTGGTCGTGCTCGAGCAGAGGATCCGCCCCGACGCCCGCGACACCCTCGATTACTTTGCGTCGCAGAAAGTTTCGGTGAAGGTCATCTCCGGTGACAACGCCGTGTCGGTGGGCGCGGTGGCCGGCTCGCTCGGTCTCGGGGGTGAGACGATGGACGCGCGCAGGCTGCCGGATCAGCCCGACGCCCTCGCCGACACGCTGGAGCAGTGCACCACGTTCGGCCGGGTGCGGCCCGATCAGAAGCGCGCGATGGTGCACGCGCTGCAGTCCCGTGGCCACACCGTCGCGATGACGGGCGACGGTGTCAACGACGTTCTCGCCCTCAAGGACGCCGACATCGGCGTCGCGATGGGCTCGGGGAGCTCGGCGTCGCGCGCGGTGGCCCAGATCGTGTTGTTGGACAACAAGTTCGCCACGCTGCCGTACGTGGTAGGCGAGGGCCGGAGGGTGATCGGCAACATCGAACGCGTCTCCAACCTGTTCCTCACCAAGACCGTCTACTCGGTGCTGCTGGCGGTGCTCGTCGGCCTGGGCGGGTTGTCGGCGAAGCTGTTCGGCTCCGACCCGCTGCTGTTCCCGTTCCAGCCCATCCACGTCACCATCGCGGCCTGGTTCACCATCGGCATCCCGGCCTTCGTCCTTTCGCTGGCCCCCAACAACGAACGCGCCCATCCCGGCTTCGTGCGCCGGGTGATGACCTCGGCGCTGCCCTCGGGGATCGTCGTCGGCGCGGCGACGTTCACGTCGTACCTGCTGGCATACCAGGGCCGGGCCGCGACGGAGGCCGAGCAGACGCAGGCGTCCACCGCGGCGCTGATCACGCTGCTGGTAGCCGGGGTGTGGGTGCTCTCGGTGGTGGCGCGGCCCTACGAATGGTGGCGGGTGGCGCTGGTCGCGGTGTCCGGTCTGGCCTATGTCGTCATCTTCAGCATCCCGCTGGCCCGCGAGCTGTTCATCCTCGACCCGTCGAACACGGCGCTCACGTCGATGGCGCTGGGAATCGGGCTGGCCGCCGCAGTCGCCATCGAGGTGATCTGGTGGGTGCAGGGCCGTGTGCTGGGAGAACACCGCAGATTGTGGCGTGTCCGCGAGCGGTAAAGTTGCCTCCATGGGATTTCTCGACAAGGCCAAGGATCTTCTCTCGAAGAATGCCGACAAGGTCGACACCGTGATCGACAAGGCCGGTGACCTCGTCGACAAGAAGACACAGGGCAAGTACGCCTCGACCGTCGACAAGGTGCAGGAGGCGGCCAAGAAGGCCGTCGCCGACAACGCCGGGCCGGTGCCGCCGGGCCAGCAGTCGGGGCACGTTCCGCCGCCCCAGCCGCCGCCCACCACCCCTCAGCAGCAGCAGCCGCCGACGGCCCCGCCCACCTCGTAGGTCGGTCGCAGCATGGCCAAGCTTTCGGTGTCCGTCGACGTGCCGCTGCCGCCCGAGAAGGCGTGGGAGAGTGCGTCGGACCTGTCCCGTTACCGGGAGTGGCTGTCCATCCACCGGGTGTGGCGGTCCAAGCTGCCCGATGTCATCGAGAAGGGCACTCAGCTCGATTCGATCGTCGAAGTCAAGGGCATGCCCAACCGGATCAGTTGGACGGTGGTGCACTACCGCCCGCCGGAGGCGATGACGCTGAACGGCCACGGCGTCGGCGGGGTCAAGGTGAAACTGATGGGCAAGATCATGCCCAGCGAGCAAGAACCGACGGCGTCGACGGTGACGTTCGACATCCACCTCGGTGGGCCCGCGCTGTTCGGCCCGATCGGCATGGTGGTCGCCGGCGCGCTGCGAGGCGACATCCAGGAGTCGTTGGACCGCTTCCGGACGGTTTTCGCGCCGTCCTGACCGCTCAACGCGGGGCCGCGCCTACGTCAGGGCGGCCACCGCGTCCGCGACCGCGGCGTCGCCGGAGATGACCTCGAACGTCCGGCCCGCAGTGTCCGGTGTGTCGAGCACCGCGACCAGCACGGCGGCGACGTCGGCGCGTGGGATGCTGCCGCGGCCGGTGTGCTCGGCGATCCGAACCCGTCCGGTCGGTTCGTCGTCGGTGAGCAACCCTGGTCGCACGATGGTGGCGAGAAGGCTTGTGCGCGCCCGGATCACGTCGTCGGCAGCACCCTTTGCGCGCAGGTAGGCGACGAACACGTCGTCCCCCGCGTCGTCGGGTGCGGCGGCGTCGGCACCCATCGACGAGACCATCACGTAGCGCGGTACGCCCGCGGCTTCGGCGGCGTCGGCCAGCAGGATCGCGGCGTCGCGGTCGACGGTCTCTTTTCGGGCGGCGCCGCTGCGCGGTCCGGCGCCGGCGGCGAAGATCACGGCGTCGGCGCCCCGCAGGTGCGTGGAGACCACGCCGTTGGTGGTGTTCTCCAGGTCGACCACGACAGGCTCCGCACCGGCGACGCGGAGATCGTCGGCGTGGTCGGGATTGCGGATCAACCCCGCCACGGAGTCACCGCGCACGGACAACAGCCGTGCGGTGATCAGCGCGATCTTGCCGTGACCACCGGCGATGACGACCCGCATGCGGCCTACCTCCTCCGGCGCCGCACCAGCTTCGCGAACTCCACTGTCGAACGGCGCACCGATTCGAACTCGAGCGACACCAACAATGTATCCACCATCGCGAACGGAAGCGTGGTGGCGACGGCGCCGCGGCCGTATTCGAGGTGCCAGGACCCGGGGTGGATGGTCAAGCCGCGGGCGTGGCCGCGGTCCAGGCAGGTGTGCCCGCCGGGCAGCAGCGGGGGCAGTGCGGTGGTGTCGTCGGATTCGAGGTCGTAGGAGTCGATCCGGCCCGCCAGCAGGAACTTGTGGATGTCGACGTGTTTGTAGCGTCCGGAAAAGCCCTGTGTACCAGTGGGAGATCCGAAGATCACCAGGTACTCGCGCGGGCTGAAGTACAGGAAGCGGACCTTGCCGAGCACGCCACCGGCCTTACTGCCCACCCAGCGCCCGGGTCCGTCGTCGATCAGGCCGGGATATGCGTCGGCCAACAGTTCCACGGTGCGGGTGATGAGTTCGCCACCGTCGAGCGGCAGACCGGCCACCTGCTCGGCCACCGAGTGCAGCACGTCCGGATCAACCCTGAACTTCACTGGCCGAACTCCAACGGCAGGCTGGTCGGTCCGCTGAGTCCGAGCAGGGGCTTCCACGGCACCGGTCCTGTCCGGCGTGCGTAGCGGAATCGGTGGGACAGGATCTTGAGGGCTTCGGCGAGTTCCAGCCGCGCCAGGTTGGCGCCGAGGCAGTGGTGCACGCCGCCGCCGAAGGTGAGGATGGGCGGCGGGTCCTCGCGGGTGATGTCGAAGCGGGTCGGATCGTCGTACACGGTGTGGTCCCGGTTGGCTGCGTAGGTGTTCACGAGGATGAATGTCCCTGCAGGGAAGGTGTATTCGCCGACCTCGACGTCAGCGGTGACGCTGCGGACGGTGCTGCACATCGACGGCGAGTGCCGCATGGTCTCCTCGACGGTGCGCATCGCCAGGTCGGAATCGGCACGCAGCAGCGCCCACTGGTCGGGATGCTCGCACAGCACCTGCACAGACGCCGCCAATTGACTGCGCGTGGTGTCGGTTCCGGCGACCAGGACGGAGAACGCGAGCATCCGCAGTTCTGTGGCGTCGAGGCGGTCGCCACCGTCCTCGATGCGGATCAGGTCGGACAGCAGGTCATCGCTCAGGTGCCGGCGCCGGTCGGCGATCATGCCGTCGATGTAGTCGTCGAACTCAGCCCACGCCTTCAGTACGACCGGCTCTTCCTGGGCGAGATCGCAGTCGAAGCTGACGATCTTGAAGATGTCCTCCGCCAAACGCGAGAACAACTGCCAGTCTTCGCGGGGTGCGCCGAGCAGGGCACAGATGATCGGGATCGGGTACGGGCGGGCCACCTCGGCGACGAACTCGCATTTCCCGGCGTCACCGATGGCGTCGAGGAGTTCGTTCACCACCAGGTGGATGGCGTCGTGCATGCGCGCGGTGGCGCGCGGCGTGAAGGCCCGCGAAACCAGACTGCGCAGCCGACGGTGTTCGTCACCCTCCATGTTGAGGATGCTGCGTGTCACTTTGTCCCACAACGGTCCCGACGTGATGCCGTGCGCCGACAGGTGGATGCCGGGCGGGATGACGAACCGCGGATCGCGCAGCACGGTGCGGGCCATCTCGTAGGACAGCACCTCGGGGCCGATCGGTCCCAGCGCGATCGGTGCGATGCGCTGGGCTTCCCGGAACTGCGGATAGATCTGCTGCGGGGTGTCGGTGACGTCGTAGCTCAGGGTCGGAAGGCCGGCGTCGAAGACGCTCGGTTTGGTGGCGGCCGCGGTCACGGCGTCTTACTCGTCAGGATCAGCGGAAGCGTGGGCAGTGTGCACGTCGCTGACGGCCAGGTGATCTCCGGGACGTAGCCGGGGGCGAGTTCGAAGTCGGGGATGCGGGAGAGCCATTCGGTGACGACGAGGCGCAATTCCATCCGGGCGAGATGCGAGCCGAGGCAACGGTGCGGGCCGCCGCCGAAACCCCAGTGCTTGTGCAGCTTTCCGTCCAGCACGAAGTCGTCCCCCGAATGCTCGTCGGCACCGTCGCGGTTGATCGCGCCGAGGCACAGCCGCACTTCGGCCCCTTTGGGCAGCGTCACGCCGGCGACCGTCACCTCCCGGGTGGTGACGCGTCCGACGACGGGTGCCGCCGGCTCCAGCCGGATCATCTCCTCGACGAAACCCGCGATACCGTCGGGGTCCCCGAGCAGCGCCGCGCGCAGTTCGGGGCGGCGGGCCAGCTCGAGCATGGTGGCGCCGATGGTGGAGGTGACGGTGTCCAACCCGGCCAGGACGAACACCAGCGACAGTCCGACCGCCTCGTTGTCGGTCAGCTGCTCGTCACCGTGCAGCAGATGCGACAGGATGCCTTCGCGTGGCTTTTCGCGTTGCCGGGCAACAGCTTCGGTGAGGTAGCCATACAGCTCGACCGCAGGGGTGAGATCGACGCTGGTGGGGTCGTTGGTCAGGCTGAACGCGATGATCGTGTCCTTCCACGCGATCAGGCGTTCCCGGTCCTGCAGCGGAAGCCCGAAAAGGGTCAGGAACACCTGTGACGGATACGGGGTGGCCAGCTCGGCCATCACCTCGCACGCGTCGCGCTGCGCGATCGTCTCGACGATATCGGCGGCCTGTGCCTGCAGCGACGGTAACAGCACCCCTAGTGCCTGGGGGCTGAAGAAGGGGTGCAGAATCCGGCGGTACCGGGTGTGCTCGGGTGGATCGAAACCCAGCGGCACCAGCGGCACCGGGCTGATCATGTCGTCATAGGCGATCCGTGACGAGAACACCTCCGGATTGCGCAGGGCAGCAAGGACATCGTCGCGTCGGGTGAGGTAGTACCAGCCGTCCCCGTAGGCCACCGGACCGAACTCGCGCAGCGTCGCCCAGCCTGCGCCCCGGTCGGCGGCCATCGGCAGGTCGCTGTAGAGGACGTGCGGCAGCGCGCTCATGACACGTTGGTGGAGAGCAGGGTCAGCGGCAGGCCGAGCACCGACAGGTCGATCTCGTCGAGGTAGGAGTCCCCGCCGGAGAAGCTCTGCCGGAACCGGGTGGCCGACCCGAACCGTTCGGCCACCGTCTCCGACGCCGCGGCGTCCGGAACACGGATCACCACCGTGTAGACGCCGTCGCCGTGACGGTCGAGGAACTCGGTGACCGAGGCTGCCACCGACCCGTCAGACCCCGGAATGGGACTGATCAGTTCGATGCCGCGGTCCCAGTCCAGGTGGACGTGAATGCCGAGTTCGGCGAGTTCGGCGGTGTTGAAGGCGAATCCGAGGTCGGTGAACATCTGTACGGCTGCTGCCCGGCGGTCGGGTGCGACGGCGAAGACAACGTGGTGCAGCTTCGGATCGGCGGTCATGGGCGGACCAGACCGCGGGGGCGGATGAGGCCGAGGTCGAGGTGATTGAGCCAGCCCGGTGGGGCGTCGCAGACCGCGGGAATCGCGTTGATCGCGGCCATGGCCGTCCACTCGTAGCCGGGGTGCGACAGGGCGCCGTCGGGCTGCCGTACTCCTTTGAGGGTCAGCTCGGTCGGGGGGGCGCCGTCGATCACGATCTCGTAGCGGGTCTCACCCCAGTCCCACGGCGGGTCCAGGAGATCGGGCCCCGCCGACACATAGATCGCGTGGAAGACGATGAGCGGCCTGCCGTCCACCCACGCGGTCCACTCGTGCCGCTGCGCGGCGACGGTGCCCTTCGGAATCGCGCCCTCGGCGTGGGGGATGTCCTCGACGGCGGTGGCGGCCTCGATGTCGGCGGCGGTCACCTCGTCGATCGTCACGCCGAGACCGTCGGCGACCATGTGCATGGACTGGGCGAAGAACGGCAGACCCAGACCCAGAATTGTCGGCTCGGCCAGGAATGCGTCCTTGTCCTTGCCGAAGCCCATCCAGTCGATGTGATCGACCGGCGCATCCTTGAGGACGTCCACGACCTCGTAGACGTGGATGCTGTCGATCCGGCTCATCACGCGCGCCAGGGTCAAGGGCAGGATGTCGCCGGCGTATCCGGGGTGAATCCCACCGCCGTGGAACGACGCGCCACCGTCGGCGCACGCAGCGCGGATCTGCTCGCCGGCTTCGCGGAAGTCCCTGCTGGGATGGAAGAAACCGGCCGTCGTCACCACATTCTTGCCCGTGCGCAGCAGCCGGCACACGGTGTCGACATCCATGATGATTGGCGTGTAGAACACGCAGTCGGCGTCGAGGGCCATGACCGCGTCGACGTCGTCGGTGGCGGCGACGCCGATCGGGCCGGTGCCGGCGATCTCGCCGGCGTCCCTGCCGACCTTGTCCTTGCTGTGCACCAGCACACCGACCAGGTCGAACACCGGGTTCTCGGCGAAGTGCCGCACACCGACCCGCCCGACATCGCCCGTCATCCATTGGATCACTCGATAGGTCCTCTGCGACATGGGATCACCCTTCAGCGTGGTGCGAGTACTCCGCGGGGAAGTAGCAGCGGCAGGTCGGTGTAGGTGGCGATACCCGCGGGCGCGGCGACCACGGCGGGTATCGCGGTGATCGCGGGCATCGCGGTGATGGTGAGCCCGAGCATGACGAAATCGTCGAGGGTCTCGGCGACGAAGTCCGGGGGAGGCTCGAAGCTCAGCGTGCTCTTGATGGACGGCCGGCCTTCGACAGTGACGGTGTAGCCGAACGCTGTTGACCAGACCGGTTCCAGCGCCTGGCCTTTCGTCCAGATTCCGCGGATGTCGATGACGTCACGGCCGTCGATGCTGCCGATCCACCGGACGTCGATGCCCGCGACGCAGCCCGGGCCGATGGTCCAGTCGCCGGGCAGGTGCAGGGTGTCGGTGGTCTGGGCGTACTCGGTCTCGCACCGGATGTCGTCGAGTTCGGCGCCGAGCGCGTCGGCGACCAGCTGTACCGCCTCGCCGAAGATGCCGGACCCGGCCTCGGTGATCGCCGGAAGATCGGGGTGGTCGATGGGATAGCCGAAGCCCATGGGGATTTCGGTGGCGGGCGAATTGTAGATCGTGGTGTCGAAGGACTCGACGATGGAGATCCGGTCCACGCGATCGGAGATCCCTGCGGTGACGACGGCGAACAGCTGGATGAAGCCCGGGTTGATGCCGCTGCCGAACAGGGTGGCGTTGCCCCGCAGGCAGGCGTCGACGATCCGGTCCCGGTCGGCGCCCAGACGGTGACCGTTGATGAACTCGGAGGTGGTGACGACGTTGACGCCTGCGCCGAGGATGCGGATCAGTTCGTCCACGTCGGCGAACATCGGGTTGTAGACGACGCAGTCCGGACGCAGCGCGAGCAGCGCGTCGACGTCGTCGGTGGCGGTGATCCCGATCGGGCCGACACCGCAGAGTTCGCCGGCGTCCCTGCCGACCTTGTCGGGTGACCACGCATAGCAGCCGACCAGTTCCAGACCGGTGTTGGCGATGACGGCATGCACCGACTTCCGGCCGACGTTGCCGGTTGTCCATTGCACGACGCGGTAGGTCACGCAGTCACCCGCTTCCCGGGTGTGAAAACTACTGGTACCGAGCGGAACCCGCGCGTCACCGAGTTGCCGTGGAATTCGGCCTTCGAGGTTGGCGAGAGGGCGAAGTCGGGCATCCGGGTCAACACCCGCTCGAGGCCGACCTGAAATTCCAGACGGGCGAGATTGGACCCCAGACAACGGTGCACGCCGGCGCCGAATCCGAGGTGCCGGTTGTCGCGACGGTCGAGGATGCAGCGGTGCGCGTCGGGGAATTCCTGCTCGTCGCGGTTGGCGGCGGCGTAGTTGACGATCACCGATTCGCCGGGGGAGAAGGTGCAGCCGCTCAGCTCGACCTCTCTCGCGACGGTGCGTGGGATGCCGTGAATCGATCCGGCGAAGCGGATGAACTCCTCGACCGCGCGGGTGAGGAGGTCGGGGTCGTCGATGAGTCGGTCCCGCTCGGCGGGGTTGGTGGCCAGATAGTGGTAGGCGAATGACATCGCGCTGGCGGTCGTCTCGAGGCCGGCCTGCACCAGCAGCATCGCGTTGGACACGACGTCGGCGAACGCCAGCTGCTCTCCGTCGATCTCGGCGGACAGCAGCACGTCGATCATGTCGTCGCGCGGTGGTTGACCCCGCCGTGCGGTCACGGCATCGTGCAGGTGCTGGTACAACCCGCCCCAGGCCGGCATGCGGTCCTGTTCGGTGGCCCCGTTGAGCGCGGTGTCGGTGAGCTCGACGCACAGCGGAACGTCGTCGACGGGCATGCCCAGCAGGTACTTGAAGAACACGATGCCGGGTTGGCGCCACGCGACGGCGGCGAGGTCACCAGAACCCGTCTCGATGAAATCGTCGATGAGGCGGTCGGTTTCGACGCCGATCTCGGGCCGCAGGGCTTTCATCCGGGCCGGCGAGAAGTACGGGTTGAGCACTTTGCGGAACTTCTGCTGTCGCGGCGGATCGAGGGTGATCACCAGATCACCGGCGAGCTGCTCGGCACCCTCCGGGGTCGGGTTGCTGGAGAAGTGCTCCCAATCCTGGAGGATCTGTACGCATTCGGCGTAGCGCACCGCCACCCACGCTCCCGCCGGCGTCGCGCTCAGGAACGGGTTGTCGGTCCGGGCGAACGGCGACTTGGCGCGCATCACCGCGTACACGTCATACAGGAAATCGTTGTCGTTGAAGTCCGGATGCCGCAGATCCCAGTTCTCGGCATGCCGTTCCGGTGTCCGGGTCACGGCGACTCCTGTTGCGCGGCCTCCCGTGCCACGCGCGCTTCACGTTCCTGATGGATTTGCACCAGTTCGCGGAACCCGATCCGGTTGTACTTCGGGACGGGCTGGATACCCCATTCGTCCTGGGCGGTGTCTTTGCCCTCGGCACCTTCCGGTGGTCCGAGAATCGGATAGGGCACCTGGCATTCGAGCGTGTCGTCGGAGTAGCGCACCTTCAGCAGTTCGCTACAGATCTCGGTGAGGCTCAGCGTCGGGTACCCGTAGTAGACCGCCATGAACGGCAGGGTGAACGCGCCCTCGATGACGAGCGCGACCAGGCACACGAGCACGGCGCGCTTGATCCACTTGTGCATTCGCGCGTAGTACGGCGTGGTGCCCGGGGGCAGATCCTCGGTCTTCTCTTCGGTGTTGCCCACAGAAGTCGTCACAGTTGAACTCCTTTAGTCCGAGAAGATTTCGCGGTTGACCGTGTGCAGGTAGGGAATCGCGAGAAACGGTGTGATGTAGAAGATGTCGTAGAGCCACCAGCCGATGACCGGGAACACGACCCCCGCGTAGCGCACGTCGGCGTACATCGTCATGTTGAACACGTACAGGCACCAGATGAGCACACCCATCCAGCAGGTGATGATCATCCACTGGTGTCCCCAGCGCTTCATCTGCAGGAACCCGATCGCCGCGGCGCAGCGCATCGCGAAGACGGTGAGGATCATGCCGAACACCATCGACTTCTCACCGGGCGCGGCCGCGCCGCCGATCCACGCCTCGTTGTAGTGCCAGAAGTAGCCCGCGTCGAACATCGCGCCCCAGCCGACCATCAGCACCCGGTTGATCAGGGTGTGGTTGGCGACCAGGTCGAGTGCCCAGCCGAGGCTGTTGAGCATGCCGTCGATCAGCACCAGATAGCCGATCAGCGTGACGATCATCGGGCGCACCGACAGCCCTGCCCGTAATGCCTGCCGCTGCAACCACACCCCGCGCATGAAGATGGGCAGGCCGATCAGGCCGGGCGCCCACATTCCCATCAGCGCGGCGCCGACGATCATCCACTTGTCGGCGCGGCGCTGGGCAAGTCGTGATTCGTCGTGGTGCTCCTCCAGGTTCACCGAGCCGGTCAGCGGCACGGACGCGGTGACCGTCGGGGCCGGCTTGCGGTTCAGGAGTGGGATGTTCACAGCTCCCACCAGCCCCGGGCGAACGACATGTAGAGCTGGATGAGAAACATGGCCAGCAGGTATCCGTAGACCACGACCTGCAGGATGATGAGGGCCTTCTTGCGGTTCTTTTCCTTCTGGTCAACCATGTGTCGGTTCCTTCCTAGCGGTTCGGGTTCGGGCTGTCGGCGTCGGCGAGGCTGGCCGCGGCCACCTCACGCAGGCCTTCGGACACGCCGCCGTCGCTGGACAGCGGTGCGAGTACGCACGCCTCGGCGGCTTCCAACTCCGATGCGCCTGCGGCGATCAGGTGTGCCGCGGTGACGAGGACGCGGGTCGAGGGCGGCTCGAAGTGAAACGCTTCGTCGGCGGTGCGGATCGCGGTGGCGCACCGGACCAGGCGCTGGGCGGTCGGAAGTCCGATGCCGGCCTCCGCGACGATCACCTCGGCTTCCCGGTCGGGTGGCAGGTAACACATCGGCAGCGTGACGAACCGTTGCCGGAACGACGGTTTGAGTTCCTTGAGAGAACTGCGATAGGCCGGGTTGTAGGAGCAGACCAGCATGAACTCCTCCGGCGCCCGCACGACTTCACCGGCCCGGTCGAGGTACAGCGTGCGCCGGTGATCGGTCAGTGAGTGCAGCACGGCCAGCGAGTCGTGCCGGGCCTCGACGACTTCGTCCAGGTAGCAGATGGCGCCGGCCTTGACCGCCCGGGTCAGCGGTCCGTCCGTCCACACCACGTCGCCGCCGGTGACGATGAACCGTCCGACGAGGTCTGAGCTCGTCAGGTCGTCGTGGCAGCTGATGGTCACCACGGGACGGCCCAGCAGCAGACCCATGTGCTCGACCAGGCGCGTCTTTCCGCATCCGGTGGGCCCGGTCAGCATCACCGGCAGACGCTGCCGACAGGCCTGCTCGAAAAGCCGAACCTCGTTGCCGTTGGCGAGGTATGTCTGCTCGGTCATGCTGCCACCAGCTCCTTGTGGACGTGGGCGAGGACGCGCGGAAGGTCTTCGACGCGCCGGATTCGTTGAGACCGGTTGGGGCCGAACACTTCCGGCAGCGGGTCGACCCGCACCGGGCCGATCCCGACGTAGTACATCGAGACCCCGGCGTCGCGGGCCTCCTCGACGGCGTGGGCGGCGTCGGCCCAGGCATAGCGACCCTCGTAGCCTTCGTCGGAGATCAACCCGTCGCCGATCACGATCAGCAGACGCCGCTCCGAGGGTTGCGCGAGCAGCCTGCTCGTCATGTGGCGCAGCGGCGCGCCGAGACGGGTGTAGCCGCCGGTCGCCAGGCCCAGGCCGCCGGGCGGGACGAACCGGCGATCGGCGAAGTCCTTGAGGCAGGTCACTTCGACGCGGTGGCGGGTGTTGCCGGTGAAGACGAAGATGCCGTGGCGCTCACGCGCGGCCGTCATCGCCCGCGACAGCGCGTCGGCACAGGCGAGTTCCAGCTTGAAGGCCGTGCCGCCGTGCACCCCGAGCGAGGAACTGCCGTCGAGCAGCACGGCCGTCGAGACGTCCCGGCTGGCGGGCAGCAGTTCGCGGAAGATCCGCGGCTCGACCGCTTCTCCTGTGGTCACGTCGATGTAGTGGCACACGTACTGGTCGACGTCGAGGTCGGAGCCGTCCTCGAGGCGGTTCTTCATCGCGCGGTGGGTGTTCTTCTCGAACCACTTGCGCACGTCGACCGCGACGGCTCCGGGTTCGCCGGACCGTCCGTCGTGCGCCCGCTCCAGCACGGCGACGTGGTCGGACATGAAGCTCTCGGTCCACGCGTTCCATTCCGGATACGGGATGCCCGGGCGGTGCTCGGGAGTGACGTCGAGGTCGTTGTCCTGCGGGCGGCTCGGCGGAGGCAGGTTGGGGTTGCGGACCCCGCCGTCGCCGCCGGCGGGCACGGAATGGGGTTGTGGCACCCGCTTCTGGTTGGTGGTCCACGGCAGTCGCCCGAACGAGCGCCGCAGCTTGTCGGACAGCCCCTGAGGCAGCGTGTACGCCCGCGGCAGGCGCCCGATGAGCGGATCGACAGTCAGCGGTTGACCGGTGCGCGCCAGTGCGATCGCCCGGTTGAGCATCTCTTCGGCGTCCATGTCGGTATCGGCGGGGGCGAGTTCGGGAAGGACCCGCCGGAACTCGGGGACCAGGCCCGGCCACGTCGCGGCCACCCAGCCCAGTGCGACGCCGGCCTCGACGAGATGCAGCGCGCTCAGTTCGCGCGCGGACAGCTCGTTGAGACGGTAGTCGGTGATCCGGTCCTTCGACGGCGAGCACTGCAGGGCGATGCCGCAGGTGAGCGTGCGGCGGGTCCAGTCCGGCGTCCGAACGGGGTAGGGGACGTGCACGACGTCGAGCATCGAGCTCATGCCGAAGCCACGATGCCTGCCGCTCACGAGGTATGCGCCCGTGCGGCGCTGCCCGCTCAGCGCGACCGCGGTCAGCGCGCAGCTGCGTTCGACCGCCATGGCGTGGGCATCGGAGAGTTCGGACATCTGTTCAGAAGGTGCCGATGTTGGAGAACATCCAGTACCAGAACCAGATGATCAGTCCGGTGCCGCCCCAGGCGGCGACGTAACGCAAGATCTCCCAGATCCATCCGGTCATGTCAGTTCCCCTCGCTGAGTGGATTTTTCGGGGTGGTCATCGGGTCTCCAGTCCTCGTCGTGCGGTGGTGATCAGGTTGGCCAGCATCGCGTCGCGAATGTCGCCGCGGGCGACGGTGGTCAGCACGCCGTAGATGCCGAGCAGGAAGAACGCCGCGCTGTAGAACGCGTCGACTTCGGGGTGGATCTCCCCGTCGCCGCGGGCCCGCTCGATCGCGCCGACGAGCGACACGATCACGGGGTGGTCGGACCATTCGTCGGTGCTCGGCCGTGTCGGCGAGAAGTGCAGCGCCAGTAGTTCTTTGAACAGCAGCGGGCCGAAGCGTCGCTCCAGCGCGGAGATCAGCTCGACCACTTTTGCGAGCGCCGAGGCCAGGTCGTGCTTCTTGTCCAGGTATCGCGCGAACTCCGTTGCCATACGCGACTCTTCACGCCTCTCCAGCTCCAGCAGGACATGCTCTTTGCTCGGGAAATGGAAGAAGAACGTGCCGTGCGCGACGCCGGCCGCCGAGACGATCGCGCCGATGTCGGCGCCCGCCATCCCCGAGGCCTGGAATTCGGCGATCGCGGCGCCGAGGATCCGTTCGCGCGTCTGCAGCCTGCGCAACTCCCGTGCCGTCTGCCTGACCTGGGGCGCCATCATCTGCTCGTATGGCCGAGTCGCTGAGTGTGGTCGATGAGTCTGGACATGAGCTCAATCCGAGAAGATTTCGCGGTTGACCGAGTGCAGATACGGGATCGCCAGGAACGGGGTGATGTAGAAGATGTCGTAGAGCCACCAGCCGACCACGGGCAGGACGACACCGGCATAGCGCACGTCGGCGTACATCGTCATGTTGAACACGTAGAGGCACCAGATCAAGATGCCCATCCAGCAGGTGATGATCATCCACTGGTGTCCCCACCGCTTCATCTGCAGGAAACCGATTGCCGCGGCGATGCGCATCGTGAAGACGGTCAGGATCATGCCGACCTCCATGGCCTTCTCGCCCGGCCCCGCCGCGCCGCCGAGCCAGAGCTCGTTGTAGTGCCAGAAGTAGCCGGCGTCGAACATCGCGCCCCAGCCGTTCAACAGGATTCGAGCCAGGATGGTGTGGTTGGCGACGAGGTCGAGCGCCCAGCCGACGGTGTTGATCGCAGCGTCGATGATGACCAGGTAGCCGATGAGTGTGACCAGCATGGGGCGCACGGACAGCCCCTCGCGCTGCGCCTTGCGCAGCAGCCAGACGCCCCGAAGGAAAAGCGGAAGCCCGAAGATCCCCAGCGCGGCGGTACCGATGAGCAGGCTGCCGGAGATGAGCCACTTGTCGGCCTGCCGCTGCGCCCGCTGCGAGGCCTCCATGTGCTCGTCGAGCCCACCGGCGGACGCCTGTGAGGCGGTGCCGCGGCGACCCGTGCTCGGCATCGGCCGGTCCATAGTTGCTGACTATAGTCAGCAACTGACGAGAGTCAATCGGCAATATCTGCCGAGTCGGCGCGCGGCCTCACGAATTGACTTGCACTGCGCCACTTTGCGCCCAGCCGCCGCGACACCGGCTCCAAAATCGAAGCGTCGACACCCGATCATTGGTTGACTGAAGTCAGACAAGCACGTTAGATGGGATCGACCTCGACGAGGAGGACCCCGAATGGCACTGGAACAGTTCAACCTTGACGGACAGGTCGCTGTCGTGACCGGCGCAGGCAAGGGGGTCGGGCAGGGAATCGCGCGTGTCCTGGCAGAGGCGGGAGCGACGGTCGTCGGGACGGCGCGCACGGAATCCGACATCGTCGCAACGATCGCGGGGATCGAGAGAGCCGGCGGAAAGGGACTGGCGCTGGTCGCCGACGCGATGAGCCGGGCCGACGGTGAGCGTGTGGTGGCCACCGCGGTGGAGCGGTTCGGCCGGATCGACATCCTCGTCAACAACGTCGGCGGCTCGACCTACGCCCGGTTCCTCGACATCACCGACGACGACTTCAGGCATACGTTCGACTGGTGTGTCACCTCGGCGTTCATCATGAGCCAGCTGGCGGCGCCGCACATGCTGGAGGCGGGCCGGGGGTCGATCATCAACATCTCGTCGGGTTCGGCCCGTTTCGGGATCCGTGCGCTGACGGCCTACTGCGTGGCCAAGGGCGGGCTGGAGGCGCTGACCCGCGCGATGGCCCAGGAGCTGGCGCCGAAGATCCGGGTGAATGCCATCGCGCTCGGATCGTTCGCGACCGAAGGTTTACAAGGCAGCCTTGACTTGTTACCCGGGTCGCTGGAGAAGATGAAGGAGGCGACGCCCCTGCATCGCCTCGGCGACGTGGAGGACCTCGGGAGGTTGTGCGTGTACCTTGCCACCCGCGACTGCTACGCCACGAACTCGATCTTCCATGTGGATGGCGGTATCGATTCGAACAACTCACCGCTGCCGATCCCCGATTACTGAGCAGAAACGGAATCTGTGATGCGCCGAGTAGTGCAGTTCTCCACCGGCAACGTCGGCAGGCATTCGCTGGCGGCGCTCATCGGACGTCCGGATCTGGAGTTGGTCGGGGTTCATGCCGCCAGTGCGGACAAGATCGGCCGTGATGCCGCCGAACTGTGCGGGTTGTCCGACCCGACGGGGGTGCTCGCGACCGACGACCTCGATGCATTGATCGCGCTGAAGCCGGACTGCGTGGTCTACACGGCACTGGGTGAGACGCGCCCGATGGAGGCCATCGAGCAGATGTCCCGGTTGCTCGCCGCGGGGATCAACGTCGTCGGCACGTCGATGGTGTGGCTGGTGACGCCGCGTCACGCCGACGGGTGGCTGCGGGAGCCGCTGGAGCAGGCGTGCGCGACCGGCAATTCGTCGCTCTACGTCAACGGCATCGATCCGGGCTACTCGGGGGACACCGCGGTGCACGCGGCGCTGAGCCTGGTCACCCGCGCGTCCTCGGTCACGGTCCAGGAGATCTTCGACTACGGAAACTACGACGACTACGAGTACACGGGCACCGCAATGGGATTCGGCAACAGCCCACAGGACGAACTGCCGATGGCATTCCAACCGGGCGTGGTCGCGTCGCTGTTCGGTGGCTTGGTGCGCAGTCTCGCCGCCCACCTCGACGTGGAGCTCGACGAGGTGCGTGAGCGGTGCGAGCCGTGGTACACGGATCAGCGGATCGAGTGCACGATGACGACGGTCGAGCCGGGGCGGATGGCCGCGGTGCGGTTCGCCGCGGAGGGAATGCGCGGCGGCGAGCCGGTCATCACCGTCGAGCACATCAACAGGCTGACATCTGCCGCGGCGCCGCAGTGGGAGTTCCCGCCCGAGGGGCACCTCGGTGTGCACAAGGTGATCGTGGAGGGCGAGCCGCGGGTGGAGGTGAGCACCCACCTGTCCCACCCCGTGCTCGACGTGACGGACGCCGGATGCGTCTCCACCGCCGCGCGGGCCGTCAACGCCATCGACTGGGTCTGCCGGGCGCCTGCGGGATTGGTTGCACTGGAAAATATTCCGCCGACGGAGATGATACGCGGGTTGATGTGGTGAGGCTTCCGCACAGCGGGCGGCCGGCCCGGAAAATTGGTGTCTGAGGTGCACCCGAGCGGACTTAGTCTTGACGCATGGATCGCCCCTACGACGTGTGGAAGCTGTCGGAGTCGTGGCGTATCCGATTCGCGTACTTCGAAACGTACGGACCCGTGCCGTGGACCCTGGAGGCCAGGCAGGGTTATCGCGCGCTGAGTTTCTGGGACCGGGTCCGGTTGTCGTCGAACGTGTCGGCCTTCCTGTTCGGGCCGATGTACTTCTTCGCCAAAGGGATGTGGCGCAAGGGCCTGACGCTCCTCGGGGTGGTGGGTGCGGTGGTGGCCGCGGTCCTACTCGCCGACGTCGGCGGCGTCATCGAACGGATGGCGGCGCTGACCGTCCCCGTGGTGGCGGCCACGACCGCCAACTACGCCTATTACCTGCACGTAGCGGAGGGCAGTCGGTCGTGGAATCCGCTGGAGGGCGTCTTCGGCAGGCGCTGAGACGCCTAGCCGAGCCGGGCGCGCAATTCCCGCTTGAGCACCTTGCCGTAGCTGTTCTTCGGTAGCTCGTCGACGAACTCGTACCGCTTCGGCCGCTTGAACCTCGCGATGCGTTCCAGCAGGTGCGCGTCCAGATCGGCGGCCGATGCCGCGCCGACGATGAAGGCGACCACCACCTCGCCCCATTCCTCGTCGGGCGCCCCGACCACACCGGCCTCGACGACGCCCGGATGTTCCAGCAGCACCTCTTCGACCTCGCGGGGGTAG
The DNA here is from genome assembly GCF_000612725.1 of Mycolicibacterium austroafricanum. Taxonomy (GTDB): domain Bacteria; phylum Actinomycetota; class Actinomycetes; order Mycobacteriales; family Mycobacteriaceae; genus Mycobacterium; species Mycobacterium austroafricanum. The sequence goes on along the minus strand of NZ_HG964452.1, from coordinate 615,561 downwards.
ATGTTGCTGCCGCCGCTGATCACCACGTCCTTGGACCGGTCCCGCAGGGTCAGGAAGCCGTGGGCGTCGAACGAGCCCATGTCCCCGGTGCGTAGCCACCCGTGCTGCAACGCCGCCTCCGTCGCCTCCGGGTTCTGCCAGTACCCCGACATCACCACATCGCCGCGACAGACGATCTCGCCGATCTCGCCGACCGCCACGGGGGCCCCGTCGGGACCCAGCACTGCGACGTCGACGCCCGAGCGCGCGTACCCGACCGACCCCAGCACCGCGTCGGGCGCGTCGAGGTGATCCCGGCGTCGCAGCCCGGTGATCGTCATCGGCGCCTCGCCCTGCCCGTAGAGCTGCACGAAGACCGGGCCGAACGCCGCCATCGCCTTCTTCAGGCTGTCGACGTACATCGGGCCCCCGCCGTAGACGATCGTCCTCAGATTGGCCGGGCAGGCCCGGCCCGTCTGCACGAGCCTCGCCACCATCGTCGGCGCCAGGAACGCGCTGCAGCCGGGATGGCTCTCGCACAGGTCGAGGAACTCGTCCGGGTCGAACGTGCCCGACGCCGGCACCACCTGCCGCGCGCCACGCGAAACATACGGTGGCACATACAGTCCCGATCCGTGCGACATCGGGGCGCCGTGGATCAGGCTGGAGTTCTCGTCGGGGCAGTCGAAGTCGGCCAGGTGCGACACCGTCATCGCCATCAGGTTGCGATGTGACAGCATCGCGCCCTTCGACCTACCGGTGGTGCCGCTGGTGTAGAACAGCCAGGCCGGCGACGCCGGGTCGGTGTCCCGCGGGGCCGGCGAAGGCATGGCGGCGCAACGGCTCTCGTACTCCGCGGCGCCGATGATCTCGATCCCGGTCGACGCCACCGGTGCCAGCTCCGCGCCGATCTTCGGCGACGTGAACACCCGCGCCGCGCCGGCATCGGACAGGATCTGCTCCATCTCCCGGACATGCAGTTTGTAGTTCAGCGGAACGAACACGCACTCGGCCGCCCAGATCGCGAACATCAACTCGACGATCTCGGGCCTGTTCTCACTGGCCACCGCGATCCGCGCGCCCGGCCCGAACTCCCGCAACGACGACGCGAGCCGCAGCGCCCGCTCGCGCAGCGACGACCACGTATGGACCAGTCGCTCACCGTGATACACCGCGCCGCGGTCACCGTGGCGCGCCGCGGTCTGGTCGAGGAGGGCGAACAGGTTCACCGTTCCACCCAGTGAGCGTTGAGCGCGAAGTCGGACAGGTACTTCGTAGTGCTCCACCCGCCGTCGACGACGATCGTCTGCCCGTTGATGAAACTGCCCCCCTCCGAGCACAGAAACGCCACCGTCGACGCGACGTCCTCGACGCGGCCGAGTCGCTGATGCGGTGTCATCTCGGTGTTGATCTTGCGGAAGCGCTCGTCCTCCAACCGGGAGGCCACCATCGGCGTCAGCGTGACGCCGGGCGCCACCGCGTTGCACCGGATGCCCTGTGCCCCGTACTGGCAAGCGATGTGGGTGGTCAGCGCGGTGAGCCCGCCCTTTGCCGCCGAGTACGCACCTCCGCGCAGCCCGCCGACAACCGCGAACGTCGAGGTGATGTTGATGATCGCCGAACCCGGCTGCATGTGTACGATCACATCGCGCGCCAGCCGGAACGGTGCCCGCAGCATGATGTCCAGGAACCGGTCCAATGTCTCGTCGTCGGTCTCGTGCAACGGTTTCGGGCTGCCGATCCCGGCGTTGTTGACCAGGAAGTCGATGCGCCCCCACCGCTCCAGGGCCGCAGACACGATGCGCTGTGGTGCGTCGTCGTCGGTGAGATCGACCGCCAGCGTCGCGATCCGGTCCGAGGACTTCTCCAGCGCGGCCAGCCGGCCGGGGTCCCGGCCGGTGCCCAGCACCGCCATACCCTGCTCGGCGAGCGTTGTCGCACAGCCGAAACCGATGCCGCTGCTGGCGCCGGTGACGATCGCTACCTGCATGTCATGACTCCTTCGTCAGGTCGGCGCGGCTTTTCCAGAAGCACAGCTCGGATGGCGTGCTTGAGCACCTTGCCCGCATCGTTCTTCGGCAGCGCGTCGACGACCACCACCCGCTCAGGTGCCTTGAACTTCGCGACGCCGCGCGCGACCAGGAAGTCCCTGATCTCGGCCACGTCCGGAGCGGCCGAATCGGCGGCGACGATCACCGCGCAGGCCCGCTCCCCGGTGCGGGGGTCGGGGATACCGACGATCGCGATCTCCGCGATCTGTGGATGCGTGACGAGAATGTCCTCGACCTCTTTGGGGGAGATGTTCTCGCCGTTGCGGATGATGAGGTCCTTGGCGCGGCCGGTCACCACGAGATAGCCGTCGTCGGTGAGGCGGCCCAGGTCTCCGGTGCGGAAAAACCCGTCCGCGTCGAAGGATTCGCGGTTGTCCTCCGGATGCAGGTATCCGGTGAGCATCTGCGGTCCGCGGGCGCGGATCTCCCCGTCGACCAGCGTGACGTCGGCGATGCCCGGCCGGCCGTCGGTGTCGGCGGCCCGGTCGACGTCGTCCAGCGATCCGACCGTGGTCACCGGCACCTCGGTCGACCCGTAGACGCGGCTCACCGCCGCCTTGTCGAAGTAGTCGGCGGCGCGGCGGATCAGCGACGGCGGGACCGACGCCCCGCCGCAGATGAACACCTTCAGGTCGGGCAGCCGGGTGCCCGCCCGCTCTGCCGCCGCCAGCAGCCCGTCGAGGAACGGTGTCGCCCCCGCCATGTGCGTGCACCGGTGCCGCAGCATCAGCGCCACCGCGGCGTCGGGATCCCAGCGCTGCATCAGCACCGCCTGTGTGCCCAGCAGCAGCGGGCACTCGAACGCGTAGATCGACCCGCCGATGTGGGCGATCGGGGACGGGACCAGGAACGTGTCGCCCGGGTCGATGCGCCAGTAGCGGCCCAGCTGTGCGATCAACGCGCCCAGCGACTTGTGGCTGTGCAGTACGCCCTTGGGCCGTCCGGTGGTGCCCGAGGTGTACAGGATCATCCGGGTGGCTGCCGGATCCAGGTCAGGCAGAGTGCCGTCGCGCGGCTCCGAGACCAGATCGGTCAGCGCCGGGCGGCGGGGCTCGCCGCGGACGACCACGACCTCGGGCGGCGACGGCAGGCCGGCGACCACCCGGTCCAGCATCGCCGCGTAGTCGTGACCGCCGAACGTCTGCGGGATGAAGATGGCGCGGCTGCCGGCATCGGCGAGGATGAACGACAGCTCGCGCTCACGCAGGGACGGCAGGATCGGGTTGACGACCATGCCGGCCAGCGTCGCGCCCAGGTAGATGACCGCCGCCTCGTGCCAGTTGGGAACCGCGAAGGACACCACACTGCCCACCGGCATTCGCCGCACCAGGGCATGGGCCAGACTCGTTGCCGCAGAGAGCAACTCCGCGCTGCTCAGCGACGCCTCATCGTCGCGCAGCAGGATCCGGTCCGGGGTGTCCCGGGCGGCGTCCCGCAGTGCGTCGGCCAGCGTGGTCACGCAGTGTCCCTGACCCTGCGCATCGTCATGGAATGGCGGAACCTCGACGACGGGTGGGTGTTGACGGTCACCTGGGCGATCTCGCCGTCGGAGGTGGTGTAGGTGCGCTGCATCTGCAGTGCCGCGGCGCCGACCTCGGCCTGCAGGTGTGCGGCGAGGTCGGCGTCGAGCACCACCGCCGAGATCTCCTGATGCACCTCGACGATGCTGACCCCGAACAGGTCCTCGATCAGCGGGAAGATCGGGCCGGTGTGGCGCTGCAGCAGTCGGCCCACCGCGGCGAAGCTGCGGTTGATGAAATACTCGGTCCGGCAGATCGGCGCCGTGTCGTCATCGGCGCGCCGGTATCCGCTCACCGCAAACCATTCCGAGCCCGGGGCCAGCCCGGTCCGCTCGGCGAGCGCATCGTCGACCGTGACCATCCCGTTGGTCTCGATCGAGAACTGCGCACCCTGGGCGAACGCCAGCAGATCGTCGATCGACACGACATCCTGGGCATATGAGTTCGTGCTGGGCCGGGGGACCACCAGAGTGCCTGCCCGGGGCCGGGATTCGACGAGGTTGTCGTCGCGCAGCCGGCGCAGCGCCTCGCGGATGGTGTAGCGGCTGACGGCGAACCGCTCGCACAGTTCGTGCTCGGTGGGCAACTGCGAGCCCACCGGATAGATGCCGTCGACGATTTCCTTGCGCAGTGCGCGCGCCACCTGCAGGTAGCGGTGATCACCGGCCGTGGCGGTCATATCCGGGCAACCGCCAGGACGCTGCCGTCGCCGTCGGCCGACACATACAGCGTGCCGTCGGGCCCGGACGTCACACCGGCGAACGGCCCCTGTGGACCGGAGAACGGCGGCATCCCTTTCAGTGGTTTGGGTTCGACCCCGGGCGGCGGACCGACCGGAAGGCCGGCGGCGATGGTGGTGCGGGCCCGCGAAGGTTCTGTGGCCAGGTCGAACTCGACGAGTTCCCCGGCCCCTGCGTCCACGATGTAGAGCCGCTCGCCGCGCACATGCAGGCCCTGTGGACGCTGCAGGCCGTCGACCACGGTGTCCACCCCGCCGGGGCCGACGCGGACCACCCGGCCCGCACCCGACTCGGCCACCAGCGGCGCCCCGTCGGCATCGATCGCGACGCCGACCGGCTCCCGCAGTCCGGATGCCAGCGTCTCGACGGCGCCCGAACGCAGCGCGAGCAGCCGCCCCGTGCCGAGTTCGGCGAACACGATCGTGCCGTCGCCGTCCACGTCGACACCGTAGAGCTGGTCGAAATCGGTGGCCAGGAAGTCGGTTTCACCGTCTGCCGGGCGGTATCGGGCCACCTGTCCGCCGGAGGTGGTGACGACGAACTCGGCGGCACCGACGGCCGTCACCCCCCGCAGGAAGCCCGGATACCCGGGCGAGAACAACATCCCGACCGTCTGCAGCACACCGTCCGGCCCGACCTCGTAGAAGTAGGTGCCGTCCGCGACGTACAGGCGCCCGTCGGCGACGGTCAGATCCAGCGGCCAGTTCAGCCCGCCGGGCAGCAGCGTCGACGTCTGCCCGCCGGCCAGGATCTCGGTGATCTCACCGGTGAAGTTGGACGCGAACAGCCGGTCGCCGACGAACGTCAGGTTGTCCAGCCCCGGGTTCAGTTGCGCCAGACCGGTTTTCTCGCCGCTGCGCGGATCGATGCGGAGCACCTGGCCGCTGGCCACCTGGGTGGACACGATGAAACCGTCGGGATCGAACTTGACCGCATCGGGGACCCCGAGGTCTGCGGCCACCCGCTGCGGTTCGCCCCCGTCGGGGTCCACCCGCCAGATCTCGTTGGCCGTCATCAGCGGGTAGTAGAGCAGCCCGTCCGGTCCGACCTCCATCGCGTTCGGCGACGGCAGGTTCTCCAGCAGGATTCGCGGCGCACCGCCGTCGAGCGGCAGTTCCATCAGTCGACCGCCGTCGCGGCACTCGCCGACGAACAACCTGCCGCGGTGCACCGTGATGCCGTTCGCGCACGGCAGGTCGTCGCGCAGCACCCTGGTGCGTCCCGCCGTGTCGCGGGCGCTGACCCGGCCGTCCATCACCTCGGTCGCGAACAGCGTGCCGTCGTCACCGAAGGCGACGTCGTCGGGGGCGATGATGTCGCCGCCCCTGGCGCTGACCGTCTCCAGTTCCCCCGAGGCGAGATCCAGCGCGCTGATCTGGCTGCCGGTCACCTGGGCCACGTAGACGCGCCCGTCGGGGCCGGTGCGCAGCCCGTTGGCCCCGAACAGGCGGCTCGGCGCGGTCAGCCTGCGGAGCTGCCATCCGTCGGCGGCGGACGGGTCGGGCGCGGCGTACCGGGCAGTCATGACTTCGGACGTTAGCAAGCGTCACTAGTCCAGACAATAGGGTCATACCGGCGGCGCAAGCACCCTTGACGGTGGGATAAATGCTGGGGAATAGTGTTCTGCAATATGCAGAGCATCATTATTTGTCCGGACAATTAGCGTGTCTGGGACCGGGATCTCCATCCGTCTCGACCGTCGCATCGTCGTCGTCTCCGGCGCGGGCGGCGGCGGCATCGGCACGACGGTCACCCGACTGGCCGCCGAGGCCGGCGCGACCGTCGTCGCGGTCAGCCGCTCGAAGGACAACCTCGACGAGCACGTCGTCCCACTGGCACGGAAGGGGCTGTCCGTCGTACCCGTGGCCGCCGACGCGTCGACCGACGACGGCATCGCGACGGTGCTGGACCACGTGCGTCGCACCGACGGTGACCTCTACGGTCTGGTCAACATCGCCGGCGGTGCCGCACCCGCGACCTGGATGCCGTCCACCCGTGTCACCCGCGAGGACTGGCGCGCGCTGTTCGCGGCCAACCTGGAGACCTCGTTCTTCATGAGCCAGGCCGTCGGTAGCGAGTTACGCACCCGAGGCCTCAGGGGTTCGATCGTCTCGGTGTCCTCGATCAGCGGGATGAACACCGCGCCGTTCCACATCGCCTACGGGACAGCCAAAGCCGCGATCGTCGCGATGACACGCACCATGGCCGTCGAACTGGCGCTCGACGACATCCGGGTCAACGCCGTCGCCCCCGGTGTCACCGAGACCGCGGCGTCGCGCACCTACGTCGACGAAGACCCCGAACGGGACCGGACCGCCATCGCGATGGGCAGGCGCGGCACCCCGGAGGAGCAGGCCGGCGCGATCCTGTTCCTGCTGTCGGACCTGTCGAGCTACATCACCGGGCAGACCCTGCTGGTCGACGGCGGACTGAACCTGAAGTGGAGCCACCTGGCCGCGGACAACACGTCGTTGTTCCTCAAAGACGAGTCCTTCCGAGAATCCATTAGGAGGATCTGATGACCGATCTCGACAACCAGCCCGAAATCGACGCGGCCGAGGAGCTGTCCGAGTCGATGACCATCCCGGTCGAGGCGTACATCTCCGAGGAGTACGCCCGCGCCGAACGGGACAGACTGTGGCGCAAGGTGTGGCAGCAGGTGGGCCGCGTCGAAGAGATCCCGGAGGTCGGCAGCTACCTGACCTACGACATCCTCGACGACTCGATCATCGTGGTACGAACGAGCGCGGACACCTTTGCGGCACACCACAACGTCTGCATGCACCGGGGCCGCCGCCTGGTCGACACCCCCGAGGGATGCAAGAACGCCGTCGGTCGCGCGCGGAAGTCCTTCGTGTGCGGATTCCACGGTTGGACATACGGTTTGGACGGCACCTGCACCCACATCCGCGAGCAGGACGACTGGAAGGGCAAGCTGACCCCGCGCAACACCCATCTGGCGCCGGTGCGGGTCGACACCTGGGGCGGCTGGCTGTTCGTCAACATGGACCCCGACTGTGAACCGCTGGCCGACTACCTGTTCCCGGCCGCCAAGATCCTCGACCCGTTCGGCCTGGAGAACATGCGCTACAAGTGGCGCAAATGGCTCTACTTCGACTGCAACTGGAAGGTGGCGCTGGAGGCCTTCAACGAGACCTACCACGTCTTCACCACGCATCCGGAGTTCAACCGGTTCGGTGAGTTCAAGGGCTGGGCCAAGGCGCAGGGCAAACACAGCAACATCGGCTACGACGCGCCCAAGGGGATGGACGAGACCAAGTCCAAGATCCGTCTCGGCACCGGAGATCCGCGCATCTCGACCGCCGAGATGCAGGTCTACACCATGGAAGAGACCAACGCGACCACCACCGAGACGCTGGTGAACGCCGCCAAACGGCTGGTCGACGAACTACCCGAGGGCACGCCCGCCGACCAGGTGCTGCAGCACTGGCTGGCCTCGGCGCGACGCGACGACGAAGCCCGCGGCGTGATCTGGCCGACCATCCCGCCCGACATCCTGGGCCAGAGCGGGACGGCGTGGCAGATCTTCCCGAACTTCCAGATCGGCCAGGGCCTGACCAGCGCGCTGTGCTACAGCGCGCGTCCCGACCCGAGCTACGACCCGAACAAGTGCATCTTCGAGGTCGCCGTGTTCGAGCTGTATCCGAAGGGTGGTGAGCCCGAGACGGAATGGGTTTACACGCCGAAGGATTCGCCGAACTGGTTGTCGGTGCTGCCGCAGGATTTCTCCAACATGGCGGCCGTGCAGCAGGGCATGAAGTCGGCGGGGTTCCCCGGCACGCTGCCCAACCCGTACCGCGAGCGCAGCACCGTCAACCTGCATCACCAACTGTCCAAGTACATGGGAGCCGGCGAACCCCGCGAGCTGTAGAGCGATTTCGGTGTAGTTGGTCACGCTCACCGAGACCAACTACACCGAAATCACCAGGAGAGGAGAGTTATGGAGACCCCGTGCGGGCCGACCGACACGCCCACCGACATCGACATCCCGGCGCTTCGCGAGAAGTACGCGCAGGAGCGGGCCAAGCGGCTGCGTCCGGAAGGCGGCTCGCAGTACCTGGAGCTCGAGGGCGACTTCGCCGAGTTCTATGAGGTCGACCCCTACACCACCGTGACCGAGCGTGATCCGATCGCCGAGGACGTCGACGTGGTGATCCTCGGCGGAGGCTTCGCCGGGCTGCTGGCGGGCGCCTACCTGAAGAAGGCCGGTGTCGAGGGTATCCGGGTCATCGAGATGGCCGGCGACTTCGGCGGTGTGTGGTACTGGAACCGGTTCCCCGGAATCCAGTGCGACAACGACGCCTACTGCTACATCCCGATGCTCGAAGAGCTCGGTTTCATCCCGAGCAAGAAGTTCGCCGACGGCGCCGAGATCCTCCAGCACTGCCGCAACATCGGCAAGCACTTCGGGCTGTACGACGGAGCGCTGTTCTCCACCCAGGTGCGCGAATTGCAGTGGGACGACGACCTGCAACGGTGGCGGATCAGCACCGACCGCGGCGACGACATCCGGGCCCGGTTCGTCGTCATGGCTCAGGGCTCCTACAACCGCCCGAAGCTGCCCGGTATCCCCGGCATCAAAGACTTCGCCGGGCATGTGTTCCACTCCGCCCGTTGGGACTACGACTACACCGGCGGTGACGCCGACGGCGGCCTGCACAAGCTGGCCGACAAGCGTGTCGCGCTCGTCGGGACCGGCGCCACCGGTGTCCAGCTGGTACCGCATCTCGGTCGAGACGCCAAGCAGCTCTTCGTGTTCCAGAGAACGCCGTCGTCGGTGGACGAACGCGTCAACACACCCACCGACCCGGCATGGGCGGCCTCGCTGCGGCCGGGCTGGCAGGAGGAGCGCAAGCGCAACTTCCACAACTGGTCGCCGTTCGTCGGCGTCGTGTTCGGCGAGCCCGATCTGGTGTGCGACTTCTGGACCGAGCTCGGCCGCAACCTGACGGCCCGCATCGCGGCCAGCCCCGATCCCGCCGCGGTGACCATCGAACAGATCATGGCGTTCCGGGAAGAGGAAGACTACAAGATCATGGAGCGGCTGCGGCGCCGCGTCGCGGCCGTGGTCGAGGATCCCGCGACGGCCGAGGCGCTCAAACCGTACTACCGGTTCATGTGCAAGCGGCCGTGTTCGAGCGAGCAGTACCTGGCCACCTTCAACCGCCCCAACGTGACACTCGTCGACGTGTCCGAATCCAAGGGCGTGGAAAGGCTGACCGAGAAGGGGATCGTCGCCAACGGCGTCGAGTACGAGGTCGACTGCGTCATCTTCGCCAGCGGCTTCGAGATCTCGACCGAGATCAGCCGCCGGTATGCGATCGACCGCATCGTCGGTCGGGACGGCCTCTCACTCTTCGAACACTGGCGCGACGACTACAAGACCCTGCACGGGATGACGAGCCGCGGATTCCCGAACCAGTTCTTCATGGGCTTCATCCAGGGCGGGGTGTCGGCGAACACCACCGCGATGTTCGAGCAGCAGGCCGAGCACATCGCGTACATCATCGCCGAGGCACAGAACCGGGGGGCGACGACGGTCGAGCCCAGCCAGGAGGGTCAGGACAACTGGGTGTCGACCGTCCGGGAACTGGCGATCGACAACTCTGCGTTCGAATTATCCTGCACCCCGGGCTATTACAACAACGAGGGCCGCGGTGGTAAGGAAGGCAACGGCGCATTCCTCGGCGACTTCTACTCGCCCGGCTTCTACGCGTTCGACGAGCTGATCGCCGAATGGCGGGCCCGAGGTGCCCTCGAAGGCCTGGAACTCCGTGGCTGACCTGCGTTTCGACGGCCGTGTCGCCGTCGTCACCGGCGCCGGCCGCGGCCTGGGCCGCGCATACGCGCTGATGCTGGCCGCCGACGGCGCCAAGGTGGTGGTCAACGACTCCGGTGGCGCCCTCGACGGTGAGGGTGCCGATACCGGCCCGGCCCAGGCCGTCGTCGACGAGATCGCCTCGGCGGGAGGCGAAGCCGTCGCCAACACCGACAGCGTCGCCACCCCCGAAGGGGGGCGGGCCATCATCGCTGACGCGCAGCAACGTTTCGGCGGCGTCGACATCCTGATCCACAACGCGGGCATCGTGCGGCGGGCGCCGCTGGCCGAGATGACGTACGACGATTTCGAAGCCGTGCTCGACGTGCATCTGCGCGGCGCGTTCCACGTCGTGCGGCCGGCCTTTCCTTCGATGTGCGACGCGGGCTACGGCCGGATCGTGCTGACGTCGTCGATCGGCGGGCTCTACGGCAACCACGAGGTCGCCAACTACGCCGTCGCCAAGGCCGGCGTGATCGGGCTGTCCCACGTCGCGGCGATGGAGGGTGCGGCGCACGACGTCAAGAGCAACGTCATCGTGCCTGCCGCGGTAACCCGGATGGCCGCCGGTATCGACACGTCGGCCTACCCGCCGATGGGGCCCGAACTCGTCGCCCCCGTCGTGGGCTACCTGGCTCACGAAACCTGTTCGGTCACAGGGGAGATGTTCGTCGCGCTGGCCGGCCGTGTCGCCACCGCCGCGGTGACCGAGACACGCGGGGTGTACCGGCCGTCGTGGACGATCGCCGACGTCGCCGAGAACATCGACGCGATCCGCGACCGGTCCGAGTCGCTCACCTTCCCGGTGGTGCCGAACGGGCACGGAGACCACATCCGCTACAGCTTCGCGATGGCCAGCCAGGCGGCGGCGATGAGCGCTTGCGCGAAGAGCAGATCACGATGAGCGCTTGCGCGAAGAGCGAATCACCAGGGGTGGTCCATGGCTGAGAACGGACCGCTGGCGGGCATCCGCGTCGTCGACCTCACGGCCATGGTGATGGGCCCCTACTGCACCCAGATCATGGCGGACATGGGTGCCGAGGTCATCAAGGTGGAACCCCCCGAGGGCGACAACACCCGGTTCATCTCGGTCGGGCCCGTGCCGGGGATGAGCGGGGTGTTCGTCAACGTCAACCGCGGCAAGCGCAGCGTCGTGCTGGACCTGCGCTCCGACGAGGGCAGGGCCGCGGTGCGGGCGCTGGTGGAACGCGCCGACGTCTTCATCCACTCGATGCGCGCCAAGGCGATAGCCAAGCTCGGTCTCGGCTACGACGACGTCGCCGCCGTCAACCCGTCGATCGTCTACACCAACTGCTACGGCTACGGCAGGCGCGGCCCCGAGCGCGACCGCCCGGCCTACGACGACACCATCCAGGCCGAGTGCGGCATCCCGGCCGTGCAGCAGCAGCTCACCGGAGAACCTGACTACGTCGGCACCATCATGGCCGACAAGGTCGCCGGCCTGACCGCGCTCTACGCGACGACGATGGCGTTGTTTCATCGGCAACGAACCGGGGAAGGCCAGGAGGTAGAGGTCGCCATGTTCGAGACGATGGCCTCCTTCATGCTGGTCGAACATGCCAACGGTGCCATGTTCGACCCCCCACTGGGACCGGCCGTCTACCCGCGCACCGTGGCGCCCAACCGTCGTCCGTACCGCACCAAGGACGGCTACATCGCCGTGCTGATCTACAACGACAAGCACTGGAATGCGTTCATCGACGCGGTGCAGCCGCCGTGGTCCTCTGACCTGTACTCGACACTGGAAGCCCGTGCCCACCGGATCGACACGGTGTACGGCCTGGTCGCCGAGACGCTGGCCGAACGCACGACCGCAGACTGGCTGGATCTGTTCCGGGAGCTGGAGATTCCGGCCGCACCGCTGAACACACCCGACGCGCTGTTCGACGATCCGCACCTGAACGCGGTGGGCCTGTTCGAAACCGTGGACACCCCGCACGGCCCCGTCAGGTTTCCCGGTGTGCCGACCTGGTTCTCCCGCACGCCGGGCAAGGTGCGCGGACCGGCGCCCGAACTCGGCGCGGACACCGCGGCGGTGCTCGACGAACTCGGTCTGGGTGGGTAGGGGATACTGATGGACTTCGACATGGGCAAGCGGGCGTCGGACCTGCGTCGCGAACTCCGGGACCTCGTGAACGAGCGTGTGCCGGAGCGCTTTCTCGGGGCGTTCACCGACGATCCAGCCGACCTGGAGACGGCGCAGGCGTTCTGCCGCACGCTCGCCGAACGCAATCTGCTGTGCCTGGCCTGGCCAGAGGAGTTCGGCGGCGGCGGGGCGTCGGCGTGGGAGCAGACGGTGGTGCGCGAGGAGATGTGGGCACACCACGAACCACGCGGAGCCCAGTACATGGGCGTCAACTGGGTGGGCCCGATCATCATGCGCCACGGCACCGAGGCGCAGCAGCTCAGGCACCTGCCGCCCATCGCCGCGGGCGAGGTGATCTGGTGCCAGGGCTTCTCCGAGCCGGAGGCCGGTTCGGACCTGGCGTCGCTGCGCACCTATGCCCGTCGCGCCGAGGACGGTGACGGTTGGCTGGTCAGCGGCCAGAAGATCTGGACGTCGTACGCGACGATGGCGCAGTGGTGCTTCCTGCTGGCACGCACGTCGCGTGTGGGAGAAGGCGCAACACAGAAGAAGCAGCAGGGCCTCACCATTTTCCTTGTGCCGATGGATGATCCGGCGATCACGGTGCGCCCGATCCGCACCATGCTGGGGCCGCACCACCTCAACGAGGTGTTCTTCGACGACCTGCGCGTCACCGAGGCCGACGTGCTCGGCACCGTCGATGCGGGCTGGTCGATCGTGCAGGACGTGATGGCGTTCGAGCGGGTCGGCATCGCGCGGTATGCGCGCTGCGAACGGCTGCTGGCCGCCGCGCCGGGCGTGCTGGGAGACAGGTGGGACTCACTGCCGGCCGAGCTGCGGGGCCGCTGGATCGGGATGCTGACCCACTGCCGCCGGGCCCGGCTGCTGGCCTACCGCGTGGTCGCGCTGCAGAGCAGCGGCCGCATCACCCCGGGCGACGCGTCGGCCTACCGGATCGCGGTCACCAAGCTGGACCAGGACAGCGCCGAGGTGTTGATGGACATCGCGGCCGAGGTGCGCCGCGACGACCACCGAGCGCAGTGGTTCCTCGGCGAGGTGGAGGACCACTGGCGCTACTCGCAGGCGTCCACGGTGTCCTCGGGAAGCATTGAGATGCAACGGATTCTGCTGTCGCGCGCCATGCTGTCAGGAGGAGCGGTCAAATGATCCTGGATCTCAGCGACGACGCGCTGGAGTACGGCCTGCAGGCGCTGCACGCATTCGAGAATGCCGGCGGCGACCGGCTGGTCGAGCAGGCCGAAGCCGACCCCACGGCCCGCCACGGTCTGGTGCGCCCGGTGCTCGACGGCCTCGGCGCGTGGGATCTCGACCCGCGCACGGACGCCGACGGGCTGGAGGCCGCAGCGGCGCTGTGCCGCAGCGCGGGATACTGGGCGCTGCCGTATCCGCTCGCCGAACGGTTGGCCAAGCCCGCCGACCTGGACGTCGACGGGCTCGTCGTAGTCGGCGGCCCGCGTCCGGCGGCGGCGCTCGGTGGACTCGATTTACGTTGGGCAGCTGTTGATCTCGACGGTCGTCGGGCGCTGGTGACCGGGCAGGGTGTCACGGGGCCGGGATTCGTCGCGGAGCTGGAGCTCTCTCCGGTCGACAGTGACGGTTCCCGTGATGTCGCGTTGGCGCTCGTGCTGCCGTGCTGGACTCTGCTGGGCATCCTCGACCGCGCGGTGGCGCTGACCGTCGCGCACGTCAGTCTGCGCAAGCAGTTCGGCCAGACGCTGTCGTCGTTCCAGGGTGTGCAGTTCCAGCTCACCGATGCCGAGGTGGAGCGCAGCGGGGTCGACATCCTGGCCAAGCACGCCCTGTGGAGTATCGCCACCGACCAATCGCACGTTGTCGACGACGCGCTCGCGCTGCGGATGGCCGCCATCGAGGCCGCCGATGTGGTCTTCCGGGTGTGCCACCAACTGCACGGTGCGGTCGGCTTCTGCGACGAGACCACGCTGTCTTGGCTGTCGCGCTACAGCCTGCCGCTGCGCCGGCTGCCCTTCGGGTTGTCCTCGACGCGCGACCACCTCACCAGGGTCGCCGGGCGTCGCGGCCTGACAGGGCTGTTCATATGAGCGCGCGACGTCGCAGCCGGACGGGACTGCTCACATGACCGCCGAATCTGAAGATCAGCGCGACAATCCGACTGATTCTCAGTCACAAGCTCAGTTTCGACAGCAGGTCCGGGCCTGGTGCCGCGATCACATCCCAGCCGACTGGCGTGACACCCAGACCGGGGTCGGCGACGAGGAGTTCGTCCGCTTCCAGAAGGCGTGGTTCGCCGAGCTGCACAGCGCCGGGTATGCGGTGCCGCACTGGCCGGCCGAGTGGGGTGGAGGACTCCCCGTGGACCGGCAGGTGGTGCTGTATCAGGAGCTGGCCGCCCACGACGCGCCCCGCCTGGTACTCGCCTTCGTCGGGATCCACCACGCCGCATCGACGCTGCTTGTCGCGGGCACCGACGAGCAGCGCAGGCGGCACCTGCCCGCGATCCTCGACGGCGAGATCTGGGTGCAGGGCTTCTCCGAACCCGAAGCGGGCTCGGATCTGGCGGCGCTGCGCACCACGGCGCGCAGGGCGGGTGACGAGTTCGTGGTCAACGGGCAGAAGCTGTGGGCCAGCGGCGGCATGCACGCCGACTGGTGCCTGCTGCTGGCCCGCACCGACCCGGATGCGCCCAAACGCCCCGGTGCTCGAAAAAGCGCAGGCATCTCGTACTTCCTGATGGACATGACCACCCCCGGGGTCGACGTACGCCCGATCCGCAACGCGATCGGCGACTCGCACTTCTGCGAGATCTTCCTCGACGACGTCCGCATCCCCGCCGCCAACCTGATCGGCGCCGAGAACAACGGGTGGCAGGTCGCACAGGCGACGTTGGGTGCGGAACGGGGGCTGACGATGCTCGAGCTCGCCGAACGGCTCGGCAACGCCGGATTCCGGTGGCTGGTGCAGTCCGCACCTGTCGACGACCCGATAGTCGCCGACCGGCTGGCCGGCTTCGAAACCGAGATCACCGGTTTGCGGGGACTGTGCAGGCAGATCGTCGAACGCGGCGCGACCGGCCCGGCCGACGCGTCGATCGTCAAGCTGTACTACAGCGAGCTGCTGCAGCGCCTCACCGACTTCGCCGTGGAGATCGGCGGACCCGAGGCCCACACCGTGCTGGCCAAGCCGATGTCGAGCGGATGGGAATCCGGTTCCTGGGTGCTGGATTTCGTCGGTTCCTGGGAGTGGACGATCCCCGGCGGCGCCAGCGAGATCCAGCGCACCATCATCGCCGAACGCGGGCTGGGGCTGCCGCGGGAACCGGGTGCGGCGTGACGCACGGATTCTCCGAGTTCCACGACGAGCTCCGCTCGGTCGCGGGCGATCTGTTGGCCAAGGACCGTGTCGTCGACTGGTCGGTGCTCGTCGACGCGGGTTGGACGGGCCTGGAAGTCCCCGACGGTCTCGGCGGGTCCGGGGCGACGTTCGTCGAGACCGCGATGATCCTCGACCAGATCGGGCGCGCCGCGAGCGCGAACCGCTATCTCGGCAGCGCGGTCCTCGCGGTCGGGGTGCTGAACCTGCTGGAACCCAGCGAGATTCGCGACGAGCTGCTGACCGCCGTCGCATCCGGGCCCGGCCGACTGGGCGTCGCCACCGACGGCTTCGCGGTCAACGGTGGCCGGCTGGCCGGACGTGCCGGGTTCGTCCCGGACGCCGTCGGGGCCGACCGGCTGCTGGTGCTCGTCGACGGCGCAGTGGCGGTGGTGGACGCCGCGCAGATGTCCGTGGTTCCGCAGCCCGTCGTCGACGAAACCCGGCAGTTGGCGACCGTCACCGCCGAGGCCGCCGAGATCGCCGAACTGCTCACCCTCGCAGGAGATCCGGCTTCGGTGCGGCATCGCGCCGAGGTGGCGATCGCCTGCGACAGTCTCGGCCTGGCCGAGCAGATGCTCGCGGCCACCGTCGACTACGTGTTGGTGCGGCACCAGTTCGGCCGCCCCATCGGATCGTTTCAGGCCGTCAAGCACGCCTGCGCGGACATGCTCGTCGCCATCGAGGTGTCCCGCCGGCTGGTCTCCGACGCGGTCGGCGTCCTCGCCGAGGGCGGCGACGCCGCGACGCAGGCCGCGATGGCGAAGTCCCACGCCTGCTCGGCCGCGGTCGACGTCGCAGGCAAAGCCATGCAGCTGCACGGCGGCATCGGCTACACGTGGGAGAGCGGCATCCACGTCTACCTCAAACGCGCCACGCTGAACCGGGCACTGTTCGGTTCACCTGCGGCACAACGGAAAAGACTCTCGCAGAGATATTCGAAAGGGATATGACCATGGGTATACCCGTGTACAAACGCATTCTCGACCTGTTCGAGGCCGAGGGCGTCAACACGCTGTTCGGCATCCCCGACCCCAACTTCGTGCACATGTTCACCGAGGCTGACGCCCGCGGGTGGTCGGTCGTCGCGCCGCACCACGAACTCAGCGCCGGCTTCATGGCCGAGGCCGCCTCCCGGATGACCGGCAACCCGGGCCTGTGCATCGGCACGCTCGGGCCCGGCGTCGCCAACATCGCCGGCGCGATGATGTGTGCACTGGTGGAGAACTCGCCGGTGATCTTCCTCGGCGGGCAGCGCGCCCGCATCACCGAGCGCCGGGTGCGCCGCGGCCGCATCCAGTTCGTGCAGCAGGAAGGGCTTTTCGCGCCGTCGGTGAAATACAGCAGCTCCATCGAGTACGCCGACCAGACCGACGAGATCGTGCACGAGGCCATCCGTCGGGCCATGTCGGGCACCCCCGGCCCGGCCTACATCGAGTTCCCGTCGCACGTCATCCTCGACGAGCTCAACGTGGGGGAGGCGCCGGAGCCGTCCACCTACCGTCTGGTGAACCAGGGCGCCGGTGCCCGCGAGGTCGCCGAGGCCGTCGAGCTGATCCGGCAGGCCGAGCGTCCGATTCTGTTGGTGGGACACGGAGTTCACACGTCAAGGACCCAGGAGCAGGTCCGCGAGCTGGCCGAGCTGATGGCCTGCCCGGTCATTCAGACCTCCGGTGGTACGTCGTTCATCCCCGGGCTGGAGGACCGCACCTTCCCGTACCTGTTCTCCCCGGCCGCCAACGAGGCCGTCGAGCAGTCCGACCTGTGCGTGGCGTTGGGCACCGAGCTGGGTGAACCGATGCACTACGGCCGGACCCAGCACTGGGCAGGCAACGACGCCAACCGCAAGTGGGTGTACGTCGAGCAGGACCCGACCGCGATCGGTGTGAACCGGTCGTTCGACGTGCCGCTCGTCGGCGATCTGCGCGGGGTGGTGCCGCAGCTCGTCGAGGCGTTGCGGGACACGCCGCGCGCCCCGTCGGCCAATCTGGAGACCCTCGTCGATGCCGACGCCGCCGAGCTGGCCCGGGTGGCCGAGGAAGCCCCGAGCGGTCGCACCCCGGTGCACCCGGCCCGCTTCGTCGTGGAGGCCACGAAGGCTTTCAACGACTACGCGCAGGACGGCGTCCTGGTGCGCGACGGCGGCGCCACCGTGATCTTCCAGTGGACCTACTCGCAGGCCAAGCCGCGCGACGTGATCTGGAACCAGAACTTCGGTCATCTCGGCACCGGGCTGCCGTATGCCGTGGGCGCGTCGGTCGCCGAGGGCCGCACACGTCCGGTCATGCTGCTCACCAGCGACTCGGCGTTCCTGTTCCACATCGCGGAGCTGGAGACCGCGGCCAGGGAGAACGTGCCGCTGGTCTGCGTGGTCGGCGTCGACCACCAGTGGGGACTCGAAGTGGGGGTCTACAAGCGCACTTTCGAGCAGCCGTCGCCGCAGCCCGGCGTGCACTGGAGCAAGGACGTGCGGATGGACAAGATCGCCGAGGGCTTCGGCTGCCACGGTGAGTACGTCGAGAAGGAGGACGAGATCGGCCCGGCGATCCAGCGGGCCTACGCCAGCGGCAGGACCGCGGTCGTGCACGTCTGCATCGACCCGAAGGCCAACTCGGAGGAGATGCCGAAGTACGACCGATTCCGCACCTGGTATGCAGAAGGCACCCAGTAGGTCCGCGATCTAGGGAAGAGTAGAAACATGCGTGAATATCTGAAGCACTACATCGACGGCCAGTGGGTCGACCCTGTCCGGCCCAACGCGCTGGAAGTCGACAACCCGACCACCGAGGAGATCTCCGGCAGGATCGCACTGGGGTCCTCGGCCGACGTCGACCTCGCCGTCACCGCGGCGCGGCGTGCGTTCGCCACCTGGTCGCAAACCACCCGGGAGGAGCGCCTGGAGTTGCTCGGCGCGATCATGGCCGAGTACCAGAAGCGGGCAGGCGATCTGGCCGAGGCCGTCACCGAGGAGATGGGCGCACCCGCCGGGCTGGCGTCCGGGCCTCAGGTGAATCTCGGCATCGGCCACCTGGCCACCACGGTGGACGCGCTGAAGAACTTCGCGTTCGAGGAGCAGCACGGCAGCACGCTGGTGGTCAAGGAGCCGATCGGGGTGTGCGGGCTGATCACACCGTGGAACTGGCCGATCAACCAGATCGCGTGCAAGGTGTTCCCGGCGCTGGCCACCGGCAACACCATGGTGCTCAAACCGTCCGAGGTGGCGCCCTACTCGGCGCAGATCTTCACCGAGATCATCGACGCCGCAGGCGTTCCGGCCGGTGTGTACAACCTCGTGTACGGTGACGGGCCCGGTGTGGGGGCGTCGATCTCCAGCCATCCCGACATCGACATGGTGTCGTTCACCGGGTCCACCCGCGCCGGCATCGAGATCGCCCGCAACGCGGCCCCGACGGTCAAGCGGGTCACGCAGGAGCTCGGCGGCAAGAGCCCGAACATCGTGCTCGATGACGACGACTTCGCCAAGAGCGTGGCCGCGGGCACCTCGGTGATGATGGTGAACAGCGGGCAGAGCTGTAATGCGCCGTCGCGCATGCTGGTGCCGAACTCGCGGATGGACGAGGCCATCGCGGTGGCCCGCGAGACCGCGGCCGCGGTGAAGGTCGGCGATCCGTCCGACAAGACCGCGATCGGGCCGGTCGCGTCGAAGGCGCAATTCGACAAGATCCAGGGCCTGATCCAGAAGGGCATCGACGAAGGCGCCACGCTCGTCATCGGCGGCACCGGCCGTCCCGACGGCATCGACAAGGGCTACTACGTCAAGCCGACGGTGTTCGCCAACGTCACCAACGACATGACGATCGCGCGCGAGGAGATCTTCGGCCCGGTGCTGTGCATCCTCGGCTACGACGACCTCGACCAGGCCGTCGAGATCGGCAACGACACCGAATACGGTCTGGCCGGCTACGTCTCCGGCGCCGACCTCGACAAGGCGCGCGCGGTGGCGCGTCGCATCCGGGCCGGATCGGTGGCGATCAACCACGGTTTCGACATGGCCGCGCCATTCGGCGGCTACAAGCGCAGCGGCAACGGCCGCGAGTGGGGCCCGTTCGCGTTCGACGAGTTCCTCGAGGTCAAGGCCGCCCTCGGTTACGCCCCCGCCTAAGCAGGGATTTCGGTGTAGTTGGTCACGCTACGGTTGACCAACTACACCGAAATCGCGGGGTAAACGTCATGTACGAGTACGGAATCGACTTCGACGCGGTCGCCGCGATCGACATCCACACCCACGTTGAGATCGACAGCCACGGCCACCGCGCCTACGACGACGTGCTGGTCGAGGCGACCGGCAAGTACTTCAAGATGCCGCAGGGGTTGAAAGGCGTAGTCGCCGGCGTGGACGCCGTCGCCGAGCAGTACCGGCAGCACAACACCGCCGCGGTGGTGTTCACCATCGACGCCCGCCACGGTATGCGGCACGCGCCGAACTCGATCGAAGACCTGGTCGCCGGGGCCGCGCGCAACAACGACGTGCTGATCCCGTTCGGGTCCGTCGATCCGTGGCAGGGCCGCCACGCCGTGCACCGCGTCCACGAACTCGTCCGCGACCACGGCGTCAAGGGCTTCAAGTTCCACCCGAGCATGCAGGCGTTCGAGCCCAACGACCGTGCCTACTACCCGATCTACCATGCGATCGCCGAGGCCGGCGTGCCCGCGCTGTTCCACACCGGCCAGACCGGCATGGGCGCCGGGCTGCCCGGCGGCCACGGCATCAAGCTGCGCTACAGCGACCCGATGCTGCTCGACGACGTCGCCGCCGACTTCCCGGAGCTGACGATCGTGATGGCTCATCCGGCCGTGCCGTGGGTGGACGCGCAGATCTCGATCGCCACCCACAAGGCCAACGTCTACATCGACCTGTCGGGCTGGAGTCCCAAGTACTTCCCGGCGCAGCTCGTGCACGCGATGGGACGGCAGTTGCGCACCAAGGTGTTGTTCGGCACCGATTTCCCCTACATCCAGATCGACCGGTGGCGCCGCGACTTCGACACCCTCGACATCGACCCGGCGGTGGTGCCGCTGATCTACAAGCAGAACGCGCTGCGGGTACTGGGGGTCGCCTCCCATCGACCGTGATTTCGGTGTAGCTGGTCACGCCACGGTTGACCAACTACACCGAAATCGCACGAATTCGTGGAGAGGGCGATGAGTTTTTCCCGACGCGGCGGTCTGCACGGTGACCGATCCCCACCACTGAGGAGACCCGAGGAGACCGCAATGCCCGTCGCCACCACCGCCCCGTTGGGCGCACCCATCTGGATCGACCTCGCCACCTCCGACCTCGACCGTGCGCAGCAGTTCTACGGCGCCGTGTTCGGCTGGACCTTCGAATCGGCCGGCCCGGAGTACGGCGGCTACGTCACCGCATTCCGCGACGGCCACCCGGTCGCCGGGTTGATGGTCAACGATCCGCAGTGGAACGCGCCCGACGCCTGGACCGTCTACCTGCACACCGCCGACATCGAGGCGACCGTCGCCAAGGCCACCGCGGCCGGCGGCACCTCGTGTGTGGCACCGATGGAGATCCCCGCCAAGGGCTGGATGGGCATGCTGACCGATCCGACCGGCGCGTTCCTCGGTCTGTGGCAGCCGACCGGGCACCGCGGATACGGGATCGTCGGGGAGCACGGCGCCCCGGTGTATCACCAGCTGACCACCCGCGGCTACGGCGCCGCGCTCGATTTCTACCGCACCGTCTTCGGCTGGACCACCGAGACCGTGTCGGACACCGACGAATTCCGCTACAGTACGGCGCTTTTCGACGGTGAAGCGTTGGTCGGTGTGATGGACGGGAGCAACATCCCGGGTGAGGCCCCGTCGAACTGGTGCTTCTTTCTCGGCGCTGATGACGTCGACAAGACCGTTGCGCTCGTCACCGACCACGGCGGCAGCGTCGTGCGCGGTGCGGAGGACACCCCGTACGGCAGGCTCGCCGCCGTCGCCGACCCGACCGGGGCCGGCTTCAATCTGTCCTCGATCCAGGGCTGACCCTCCGGCCCGGGTCGGGGAGGGCCTGCGGCCACTCTTATCGCCGCGTACGTTAATTTCTGCCCCGCGTCAGCTGTGCCATGATCCGTAGCGAGACCCGTCCCTCGTGGAGTAAATGTCGAGGGTGTGGGTAATACCGCGACAGATATCGGCATGCATGGGGGGCCCATGAGCAGATTTCCGGACGTGGTGGTGACAGGAGTTGCCATGACGACGGCACTCGGCACGGACGTCGAGTCGACGTGGCAGGCGCTGCTGGAAGGCCGCAGCGGCATCCGCCGCCTGGAGGACTCGTTCATCGAGGAGTTCGACCTGCCGGTTCGCATCGGCGGGCACCTGCTGGAGACGTTCGACGAGCAGCTGACTCCGGAAGAGAACTGGGAACTGTCCTACGTGCAGCGGATGGCCGTGGTCCTCGGCCGCCGGGTCTGGGAGAACGCCGGCTCGCCGGACGTCGACCCGAACCGGTTGACGGTGTCGATCGGTACCGGCATGGGCGGTATCGAAGAACTCGCCTTCGCCTACGACCACCTGCGCGAACACCACCTCGAGTTGGTCAACCCTACGGTCGTGCAGCAGTACGCGCCCAGTGGGCCGTCGTCCGCGGTGGCCCTGGAACGTCATGCGAGGGCCGGCATCCTCGCCCCCGTGTCGGCCTGCGCCTCGGGGTCCGAGGGCATCGCCCAGGCGTGGCGGCACATCATCTTCGGTGAGGCCGACATCGCGATCTGCGGTGGGGTGGAAGCCCGGATCGAGGCGGTGCCGATCGCCGGGTTCGCGCAGATGCGCATCGTGATGTCGACCAACAACGACGATCCACCGGGCGCCTGCCGGCCGTTCGACAGGGACCGCGACGGTTTCGTCTTCGGGGAGGGCGGCGCACTGCTGGTCATCGAGACCGCGGAGCATGCCAGAGCCCGCGGCGCCAAGGTCCTGGGCCGGCTGATGGGCGCCAGCATCACCTCCGACGGCTTCCACATGGTCGCTCCCGACCCGAACGGCAAACGGGCCGGGTATGCGATGTCCCACGCCGTCGAGCTGGCCGGGTTGTCGGCCACCGACATCGACCACGTCAACGCCCACGCCACCGGCACCACCGTCGGCGACGTCGCCGAAGGGGTCGCCATCAACTACGCGCTCGGCGGGCACAAGCCCGCCGTCTACGCACCCAAAGGAGCTCTCGGCCACTCGGTCGGGGCCGTCGGTGCGGTCGAGTCGATCCTGACGCTGCTGGCGCTGCGCGACGGCGTCATCCCCGCGACGCGCAACCTGAAGAACCTCGACCCGGAGATCGACCTCGATGTGGTCGCCGGTGAGCCGCGGCACGGTGACTTCAAGTACGCGATCAACAACTCGTTCGGCTTCGGCGGCCACAACGTGTCGCTGGTGTTCGGCAGGCCGTGAGGACAGCCGTCAGGTCTTGACGAGCGTGAACTGTCCCAGCTCGCTGATGCCGCGGTTGAAGAAATCGCTGCAGCCGGTCAGGTACTTCATGTACCGCTGATAGACCTCCTCGGAGGTGGCCGCGACCGCTTCGTCGTGGTGGGCCTCCAGCGCCTGCGCCCAGGTGTCGAGGGTGCGCACGTAGTCCTGGTTGAGGAACTGCGTCTGCTCCAGCGTGAACCCCGCGTCCGCGGACAGCTCGACGATGTTCTCCTCGCTCGGCACCGAGCCGCCCGGGAAGATCTCCTTGGCGATGAACCGCATGAACTTCAGGTCGGACATCACGATCGGGATGCCCATCTCCGGCCACTTCTTCAGCGGGTGGCCGAGGATGGCCTGCAACAGCATGCGCCCCCCGCGGGGCAGCGCGCGGCTGCACATCTGGAAGAACGGCGCGTAGCGCTCCTGGGGGAACGCCTCGATCGCCTCGATGCTGACGATGCGGTCGACCGGTTCGTCGAACTGTTCCCAGCCCCGCAGCAGAATGCGACGGGACCGCTCGGTGTCCAGCCCGTCGAGGAGTTCCTGCGCGAATCTGCACTGGTTGCGGCTCAGGGTCAGGCCGACGACGTTGACGTCGTACTTCTCGACCGCGCGCTGCAGCACCGAGCCCCAGCCGCAGCCGATGTCGAGCAGCGTCATGCCGGGCTTCAGCTCCAGCTTGCCCAGCGCCAGGTCGATTTTGGCCATCTGCGCCTCGGCCAGCGTCACGTCGTCGCGCTCGTAGAACGCGCAGCTGTACGTCCGGGACGGATCCTGGAACAGACCGAAGAAGTCGTCGGAGAGGTCGTAGTGCGCCTGAACCTCTTCGAAGTGGGGTTCCATGTTCTTACCTGCCGCGGGCGGGTTCACCGAGCTCTTGGCCATCCCCGACCAACCTCCATCCGGAAAGCGGACTTTCGTTGCGTGCGTCTGTGATCAGGTAACGCGTGTGCCCGAAATCGCCTACACCCCTGACTTCTCACAGGTGAACTGGACGACGTCGGTGTAGCCGTCGCGGAACAGGTCCGCACAGCCGGTCAGATACTTGTAAAACCGCTCGTAGATCTGCTCCGAGGTGATCGCGATGGCCTCGTCCTTCTTGTCTTTGAGGTTCGAAGCCCACGTATCGAGCGTCTTGACGTAGTGCGGCTGCAGGTGCTGCTCGCGGGTGACCGTGTAGCCGTTGCGCGTCGCGGCGTCGGTGACCTGAGCGGCCAACGGAAGACGCCCGCCGGGGTAGATCTCGTCCATGATGAACTTGATGAAGCGCACGTTCGACATGGTCAGAGGCAGCTTCTTGGCTTTGATCTCTTCATCGCTGGGGATGATGATCGTGTGCAGCAACATGACCCCGTCGTCGGGCATCCAGCTGAACGTCTTCTTGAAGTAGTCGTCGTACTTGTTGAAGCCGAAGTGCTCGAAGGCGCCGATGGACACGACGCGGTCCACCTTGCCGTCGAACTCCTCCCACGGCTGCAGCCGAACTTCCATCTTTCGGTCGGTCTTGAGCTGCGGGAACCTGTTCTGCTCGATGTGCTGTTTCTGGTTCTCCGACAGTGTCAACCCGATGACGTTGACGTCGTACTTCTCGACCGCGCGCGCGATCGTCGACCCCCAGCCGCAGCCGATGTCGAGCAGCGTCATCCCGGGCTCCAGGCCGAGCTTGCCCAGCGACAGATCGACCTTGGCGAGCTGAGCCTCCTCCAAGGTCATGTCGTCGCGCTCGAAGTAGGCGCAGCTGTAGGTCTGCGACGGGTCCTGCCACAGCTTGAAGAAGTCGTTGGAGATGTCGTAGTGGAATTGCACCTCGGTCTTGTCCGAGCCGCGGGTCTGGGCGGCGGACTTGGACAACCAGGCAGATTCTGCGGTTTTGTTCGCTTGGTCAGTCGAGCTGTTAGCCATTTAGACGTCCTGTCGGCGCAGATGAATCACGCCCGGGCGGGGCGCTGGTTCTCTACTACCCAGCCTGGGGAACGTGAAACGGTCCGCATCCGAATGTACGCGGCCACCCCCGCACATCAAGCGCCCCACGCCCAATGGCGACAAGATGGGTGACATGGTCACTGCAGGGGTCTACCTCAAAGCGTGCATCAACGGCGCGCGCACTCCAGACCAGCATCCCCGGCTGCCCGTCACGCCCGACCAGCTGGCAGCCGAAGCGGTGGCCGCCCATCGGGCCGGCGCCAGCGCGGTGCACATGCATCCGAAGACGGCCGACGGGGTGGATTCCCTGCTGGCGCGCGAGGTCGACGCCGCGGTCGCCGCGGTGCGGCACACATTGCCCGGTTTGCCGCTGGGCGTGACGACCGGCTACTGGGCGCTGCCGGATGCCGAGCAGCGCCTGCGGGCCGTCGAAAGCTGGAGTGTCCTGCCGGACTTCGCGTCGCTGAACTGGCACGAGCCCGGCTCGCCGGAGCTGGCCAGGCTTCTGCTCAGCCGCGGGCTCGGGGTCGAGGTCGGCCTCTTTCACGCCGACGCGGCGCGGTCCTGGGCGGCCTCCGACGTCACGCAGCACTGCATGCGCGTGATGGTCGAATTGGGGGCCGACGGCGACACCACCACCGCCGACGAACTGTTGGGCATCGTCGCCACGGCGGGTTCGCCGGCACCCGTGCTGTTGCACGGGCTCGACGAAAGCTGTTGGCCGTTACTGGAACACGCGCGTGTACGGAGAGTGCAGACCCGCATCGGGATGGAGGACACCCTGGTGTTGCCGGACGGGTCCACCGCCGAGGGCAACGCGGCGCTGGTCGCGGCCGCGGTCGAGCTGCTCAGTCGGTAGCCGCACCGAGCGCGAAATCGGCGAAATCGAATCCGGGCACCACCACGCAACTCACCAGGCACGGTTGGCCGTCGCGGGGCCGGGCCCGCTGCCAATGCCCGGGCGGCACCACGAACTGCGGAGTCTCGCCCGCCTCGATGTCGGCTCCCAGCAGGTGGACGATCGCGGATTCCTGGTGGGCGCCGACCTCGAGCTGAAGCGGCCCGCCGGAGTGGTAGAGCCACAGTTCGGCGCTGCGGACCGTGTGCCAGGCCGACTGCTGGCCCGGCATGAGCAGAAACAGGATCGCGGTGCCGGCATTGCGGCATCCGGTGTAGTCCGGCGGCAGGACCGACTGCGGAATCGTCAGATCGCTGCGCCACGTCTCCTTGAACCAGCCGCCCTCGGGATGCGGTGAGAAGTCCAGACGACGCGCCCATTCGGGGAGATCGCTCATCGGCTCACTTTAGTAGGCTTCCGCCATGGGTCGCGCGCTTCCGGGGTGGCTGGTCGCGCTGTGCGCGCTGCTGGTCGCCGTCACTGCCTGGTTGCCGTGGCTCACGTCGGCCGAAGGCGGTGGCCGGGCCAACGCGATCGGCGGGGTCGCCGGTGCGATGCCGGTGCCCCCTCCGGCGTTCGGTGTCGGGCAACTGGTCGTGCTGTTGTCGTCGACGTTGGTGGTGGCGGGGGCGATGGCGGCACGGGGGATTTCGGGACGGATGGCTTCCACGGCGGCGCTGGCGGTTTCGGTGCTTCTCGTGGTGCTGATCGTCTGGTTCTACCGGCTCTACGTCTATTCACCGGTGTCCGCGGGCTACGGCCTCTACGTCGCCGCGGCGCTGGCGCTGGTCGCGGTACTGCTGTCGGTGTGGACGATGCTGTCGGTGTGGACATCGTCGGAGCCGATGCGATGAGCGGCTTCGTGGAGCCCGTCACGCTGACGGGTGATCGGTGGGTGAGTCTGGAACCGCTTGCCCGCGAACATCTTCCGGAGGTCGAAGCCGCGGCCGCCGACGGCGAGTTGGGCCGGCTGTGGTTCACCGGCACGCCGAAGCCGGGCGCCGCCGGAACTTGGGTCGAGATGCGGTTGGGTCTGCAACGGCCGGACACCGGGTTGACGTTCGTGGTGCGAGGGCGTGACGGCGGGCTGATCGGGTCCTCGAGCTACCTCAACGTCGACGGCCCCAATCGTCGGCTGGAGATCGGCAACACCTGGTTCGTCGAGACGGCGCGCCGCACCGGCGTCAACACCGAGACGAAACTCCTGATGCTGGGACACGCGTTCGACGAGTTGGGCTGCGTCGCAGTGGAGTTCCGCACCCACTACTTCAACTTCGCCAGCCGTGCCGCGATCGAGCGGCTCGGCGCCAAGCTCGACGGCGTGCTGCGCAGCCATCAACTGCTGCCCGACGGATCCCGGCGGGACACCGTGGTGTACTCGATTCTCGACATCGAATGGCCTGCTGTGCGGTCCAACCTGCGATTCCGGTTGGACCGCAACAGCTGACCGCCGGGGTTACCCGGCTTCGACCGTGGTCGGCTGGATGGACTTCTGGTTGCCGGTGTGGCTGATCTCGATCTTGCGCGGTTTGGCCTTCTCGGCGACGGGAATCGTCACGGTCAGCACGCCGTTCTCGTAGGTCGCCGAAATCGCCGCGGTGTCAACGCCATCGCCGAGCGACAGCTGTCTGCGGTAGCTGCCGAAGAACCGCTCGTTGGCCAGCCACTGAGTCGATTCTTCCGACCGTGCGGTGCGGTGGGCCGAGATGGTGAGCGTGCCGTTGTCGACGTTGACGTCGACCGAACCGGGATCCACGCCGGGAAGGTCGGCGGTCAACACGTAGTGGTCGTCGATCTTGCAGAGGTCCATCGGCATGAACCGAGGGCTGCGACTTGATCCGGTCTGGCTGGTCAGCAAGCCCCGGGTCAAGGCGTCAAGGTCACTGAACGGATCAAAGCGGAGCACAGCAATCCACCTCCTATGTCACTCAGAGCCCGCCACCCCGGCGGGCAGCCAAATCACTGTGCACCCGCGAGATTAGCACTCGAGCTGTGAGAGTGCCAGACCTATTCGAGGTCGATTTCGGCGGCGGTCGCCACCGCCGCGGTGCGCCCGGGCGCGGCCTGATACGACCAGTACAGGTTGGTGTGGGCGATGACCGCCTCGACCGGAGGGGCGCCCCACTGCGTCTTGTCGCCGGCGGTATGGGCGTCGCCGACAAGGGCGACGTCGTAGCCGCGGGTGAAGGCGCCATGGAGAGTGGACCGCACACAGGCGTCGGTCTCCGCGCCCACCACGACGAGTCGGCCCACTCCGCTGTCGGTCAAGACCTGCTCCAGGTCGGTGTCCTCGAAGGCGTCGCCGTAGTGCTTCTCGATGACCGGCTCGCCGTCGTCCGGTGACATTTCGGGCACTATCTGCCAGCCGTCGCTTCCCCGGACGAGGTCGGCGTCGCTGTGCTGCACCCACACCACCGCAACGCCTTTCGCGCGTGCCCGGCGGACCAGGGCCGCGATGTTGGCCACCACCTCGTCGCGCCGGTATGCGCCCTCGACCACGGCGGTCTGCACGTCGACGACGAGCAGCGCGGAGTTGGGCCGATTGTCCAGAGTTGTCATGGCGGCCATTGTGGACCGGTTCGCGCCCTCAGGAAACCGGGAGTACCTGTTCTGCGCGCAGGCGGTTCCCGCACTGATCGCACACCAGCACCGGGGCGAACCGTCGGTCGCAGGCGGTGTGGGTCAGCAGCACCGCGGGCCCCTCGGGGGACGGGAACCACCGCTGCGCCCACGCCAGCGCGCACACCAGCACCGGGAAGAAGGCCAACCCCTTCTCCGTGAGCCCGTAACGGCCGCCGCTCTGGCCGAGGATGTTCTCGTCGGTGAACACCGACAACCGGTCGGCGATGGTGGCGGGCGGCGCGCCCAGTTGCGCCTGGAAATCGGTGAACCGGCCGACGCCGACGAACGCGGCGACCAGCAGCGCGAACGCCCACCGGTCGCCGACGACGCTCATGGTCTGGGGAAACAGCAGCGCGGCACCGGAGCGGCGGCCGCTGGACCGTCGACGATTGGTGCCCGACGGGATGGAGCGCTCCCACGACCCACTCGGGCCCCACTGTGCGGCAACGTCTTTCCCGCTCGCCGGGCCGTCACACGCGCGGCAGGTCACCACGGGCTGGAACGGTCTGCCGCAGGTGGCGTGGTGCATCCGGGGCAGCGGTTCGGCGTGCTCGGGCACCCAGCGGCGCTCCCACTCCCAGATCGACGTCAGCATCGGCCACAGGGAGCGACCCATGCTGGTCGGCAGGTACTCCGAGCGCGGCGGGTTGCTCTGGTACTGACTGCGGATCAGAAGCCCGTCGGCGGTCAGCGACTGCAGCCGGCCGGACAGCACGGTGTTGGACACCGGCAGCGCGGCCGCAAAATCCCCGTAGCGCCGGGCCCCCAGCAGTGCGCGCTGCACGATGAGCAGCGTCCACTCGTCGCCGAGCAGGCTGAGCATGCGGGCGACGGCATTGGGGGTGCCGGCCAATTACAGGCCGATCGCGCCGGCCGCCGAGTCGCTCTCGCGCCATTGCGGCAGATCGGCTCCCGGCGCCCAGGTCGAATGTGTGCCGCTGGAGATCCGTTCGGGCAGTTGCAGTTTGCATACCGGACCGTCACCCACCCGCGCCGCGTCGAACACCAGGCAGTACGACGCGTCGGCCGCCATGTCGGTGGTCAGGGTGACGAGGTACCCGTCGTCTTCGGCGGCCGAGCCGCCAATGTGGGCGGCGGCCGAGCCGCCAATGTGGGCGGCGGCCGAGCCGCCAATGTGGTCAGCGGCCGCGCTGCCCACGCGGGGTGCCATCGCGGTCTCGCTGCCGTAGACACCGTCCCCGAACCCGTAGCGCTGCTCGGTGCCGGTGTGCAGGTCGTGCCGGACCAGGCCGTCGAACAGGAACCACCCGGGCTTGCCCGTGGCCGCATACGTGTAGCGGTAGGGGCGCCCGGAATACGCGGGGTTGATCATGCCGAACTCGGTGATGCTGTCCGACAGCTGCTCTTCGCGGGCCTCGCCGGTGACCAGGTTGAACCGCCACCGGTGCAGCCGGGTCTGCATACCGTCCAGTGACAGGCTGCGGAAGATCTGCCGCCATTTGCCGCTCATCCCGTTGTCGACTCCGTCGGTGGGCTCGGGATCGCCCTGGAAGAACCCGTCCAGCACGATCTCGTCGCCGTCCTCGTAGGCGTTGGGGAAGTGCAGCACGTAGGTGGGAGCGGTCTCGAACCACTTGATCTGCGAGGTGTCGCCGCGGCGGGGGACCACGGCGAACCGCGACGGCATGTCCCGGTGGAAACGCGGGAAGTGAATGTTGTGTTCGAGCAGTCCGGTGTCCCAGAACAGCGGAAAGTCGTTGAGTATCACGTAGTTCTCGGTGAACGCCATGTCGTGCGGCAGCCGCGGCCCCGGCAGCGGGACATCGACGTTGTGCACCACCTCGCCGGCCGGGCTGACCACGCCGTAGCGCATGTAGGGCGCCTGCTTGCTGTAGTTGAAGAACAGCAGCTCACCGGTGTGGTCGTCGATCTTCGGGTGGGCGGACACGCCCCAGTCGGACGGGAACGTGCCGTGCCAGTCCTCCTTGCCGAGGGCCGCGCCGGTGCGCGGGTCGATGCGGTAGAGATCGCCACACTGGTAGTGGCTGGTCAGCGCGACACCACGGTGCACCACGACGTCGGTGGAGGACGCGTCCTTCATCAGGGTGCGCGCACCCCACCCGTAGTCGCGGCGGGCCAACTCGAGGGGCTCGGCGATGCCGGGCCACAGCGGACCGCCCGCTTCGTTCTCTTCGGCGAACGCGTCGGTCCGGACGAACCTGTTGCGGTAGAACGCTTTCCCGTCACGGAATCCGACGATGTGCAGCATGCCGTCGCCGTCGAACGGGTGGTAGTACTTCAGCGCCGGGTGCAGCGGGTTCTCGGTGTTGCGCAGGTACACGCCGTCGAGGTCGTCCGGGATCCGGCCCTCGACGACCTTGAGGTCGTCGTCGTCCCATTCGGTGGTCTGCGGCCGCCACGGACCGGTCCGGTAGGGGTGGTCGTCATCCTCGGGCAGCGTCGAGAGGAACTTGCCGACGATCTCGGGGTGGCTGTGCAGACTCATGGTGTCCTTCCGACGACGAAGCTGACGGTGGTGGCGGTGCTGCCGCCGAAGTTCAAGGTGCCGAACGTCTTTGCGCCGTCGACCTGGTAGTCGCCCGCGGTGTCGCTGACCTGCCGGGCCGCGTCGAGCAGCATCCTGACCCCGGAGGCGCCGACCGGGTGGCCGCCGCCGATCAGGCCGCCGCTGGGGTTGATCGGGAGCGTGCCGCCGAGCGCGATCTCGCCGTGCTCGATCGCCTTCCACGACTCGCCCGGGGCCGTCAGGCCGATGTGGTCGATGGCCAGATACTCACTCGGGGTGAAGCAGTCGTGGACCTCGAAGCCGTCGACGTCGTCGAGGGTGACCTCGGCGCGGCCGAAGGCGTCGAGCACGGCCGCCCGGACGTGGGGGAACACGTACGGATCGCCGGCGGAGTGGTCCAGCTTCTGCTGCAGACCCAGGCCGACGGTGCGGTGTCCCCAGCCGTCGATGCGGCCCAGCGGACGCGCGGTCGGGTGATCGCGCAGCCAGTCGTCGCTGACCAGGACCACGCCGGCGCCGCCGTCGGTGAGCTGGCTGCAGTCCAGCCGGCGCAACCTGCCCTCGATGACGGGGTTCTGGGTGTCATCGGCGCTCACCCGCTCGGGCACGGCCCAGGTGCGGGTCTGAGCGCGTGGGTTGGTCTTGGCGTTGGCGAAGTTCAGTGATGCGATGGCGTGCAGGTGGCTCTCGTCCAGCCCGTAGCGGCGGTCATACTCCGCGGCGACGGTCTCGAACATGTAGGGCCACATGTACTTTGCCTGCTGGCCTTCGTGACCGGTCCACGCCGCCGACCCGAGTATCGAGGTGGCCTCGTCGCCGGGAACTGTCTTCTCCAGCTCCACGCCGACCACGAGAGCGCTGGTGTATGCCCCTGAGCGCAGGTCGGCGATCGCCGCCAGCGCCGCGACGCTGCCCGACGCGCACGCGGCTTCGTGGCGCACCGCCGGCGTGCCCCACAGCCCGTCGTTGACCGTGGCGGGCATGGCGCCGAGGTGGCCCTGCCGGGCGAACAGCCCGCCGAAGGCATTGGCGACGTGGACCACGCCGATGTCGGCCGCGTCGACGCCGGACGCTTCCAGCGTCGCCTCGACGACCTCGGCGGTCAGACCGGCGAAGTCCAGTCCCTCGCGGTCGTAGTTACGTGCGAAGTCGCTCTGGTAGCCGCCCAGAATCCACACACCCGTCGAACTCACAACGGTACCGTACTACAACTAACGGAGTGACTGGAAGGGCGGCCTCGCCGGCACGCAGTCTGAACCGACGAGACCTCGACAGGGGCGACGGTCGACCGCCGCCACTGTCTGCGGCCCTGCATTGCCCACACATTCCCAGCGCAAACCCCGATGCCGTGTATGCGGCGGGCGAGATGGGAAGTCTGTCCCCATGACCGAAACGTCGAGCCACGCGTTGGCCCAGCGGATGGCCGAGCTCGCCAGAACCGTGGCGTCCCCTCGCCGCGTCGAGGATGTGCTGTCCGACGTCACCAGGGAAGTCATGGATCTGATCCCCGGCGTCGACGCGGCGGGCGTGCTGTTCGTCGGTGCGCAGGGCCGTTTCGAATCGGTGGCGGGCACGTCGGAGCTTCCGCACCGGCTCGACGAACTGCAGATGAAGTACCGGCAGGGGCCGTGCCTGGAGGCCGCGCTCGACAGCCTGATCGTACGCACCGACGATTTCCGCACCGAGCAGCGCTGGCCGCTGTATTCGGCCGCGGCCGCCGAACTGGGAGTGCTCAGCGGTCTGTCGTTCAAGCTCTACACGAGCGCGCGGACCGCGGGCGCGCTGAACCTGTTCGCCCTGAAACCGAATGCGTTCGACGCCGACGCCGAGACGATCGGCGCCGTGTTCGCTGCGCATGCGGCCGCCGCGATCATGGCCAGCCGGGAGAACGAACAGCTGCAGTCGGCACTGTCGACGCGGGACCGCATCGGTCAGGCCAAGGGCATCATCATGGAGCGCTACGACGTCGACGACGTCACGGCGTTCGAGATGCTGCGCCGGCTGTCGCAGGACAGCAACACCAAGCTCGTCGAGGTCGCGGCCAAGGTCATCGAGACCAGGGGCACGTGAATCGCGGGACGCCACCGGCTCGGTGGCCTCAACCGCGAACGACCTCGGGGCCGATGACCACCAGCGGGCACCGGGCGCGGTAGAGGTGTCAGTCGCGGGGACTGATCAGCGGGCACTATGCGAAAAATGCTGCGAGAAAAGATGATTCGCGAACCGGTAGCCCGCGTTGCGTCGGCGACAACCTCGATCGCAATCTCGCCTTGGTGGAGGAGCTGCGCGCCGTTGCCGATGACCTCGGACTCACCGTCGCGCAGGCCGCCACCGCCTGGGTGGCCGCCCGTGGAACCGATGTCGTGCCGCTGGTGGGTGCACGCACCCGGCAGCGGTTGGCGGAGTCACTCGGCGCGGCCGACGCCGAGCTGACCGAGGGTCAGGTCGCACGTATCGAGGCGGCGATGCCCGCGTCGGGCATCCTCGGCGACCGCTACCCGGCCACGCACATGGCAGCCCTGGACTCAGAGGGGTGAATTCCGGTCAGGCGTCCGGCATGTTGGCCGGCGGCAGCCCGCAGCGGGCGCGGAAGTCCGTCATCGGCTGCCGGATGCCCCGCAGTTCGGCCGTCACCTGGGGACTGCTGTCCATGTAGGCCTGGACCTTGGCGCGCCGCTCGTCCGGCGGCAGACCGCGCAGGCTGGTGAAGAACCAGTTCACCTCCGGGTGGGTGAACATGTAGGCCGACAGCGAGGCCGAGACGCCGGACAGGATGCCGGCCTGGTCCGCGATCGAGCAGTTCGGGGCCGGGGGCGGGGGTGGCTGCGACGCGGCGAGCGCACTGGAGCCGAGCAACGCCGCGCCGGCGATCATCACTGCACCTGCGGATCGGACGAGAACGGACATACCCACTCCTCTACGTGGTCGAGTCAACATGTCAGGGACGGTGCGGCGATCAGTTGTCATCATCATCGCCGCCAAAGGCGGATCCGCCGCCGTATTCCACGTCGCGCCTGTCCCGCTGCGGGTTGAGGGCGATATCGAGGTCGTCGTCGTAGCAGAACATGTCCAGCTCGCACCACGGGTACTCGGTGGGGAACGGTCCGGACAGGGCCGGGGCGGCGCCGGCCAGCGTGGCGGACGTCAACGCGGTGGCCACGGCTCCGGCCGCCAGAAACGGAATTGCGTAGTACGACTTGCGCATCACTACCCCCGACCGGATCACCAACGTTTGGCGGGCCGGATGTTCGGGACACGCGTCCTTCACAAGCTGGCCCGGCTTGCACTGGTGTTAAATCTGCCGGTCACGTCAGGGGCCGACATCCCCCAGAACGGGGGAAATGGGCGGAGTCGGCATGTACCCGCCACGGAGATTCACGCCCTTGGCCTGGTCGGCGATAACCGCAGCCAGGAGTTTGACTTCGAGCGCGCTCTAACTCCTACGGTGGTGATCGTGAGTAGCAATCCGGATTGTCTGGAGTCCCACGGCGTCTCGATCGCCGAAGCGGCGCAGCGCACGGGTCTGTCGCGGCACACGTTGCGCTATTACGAACGTGCGGGCTTGATCGAGTCCGTCGAGCGCAGCACCTCGGGTCGACGACAATACGCGGCCAGCGACTTGGACTGGTTCGCGTTCCTTGTCCGGTTGCGTCAGACAGGGATGCCCATCACCCAGATGCAGCAGTTCGCGCGGCTACGCGCAGACGGGGCCGCCACGCTCGAACAGCGGCGACAGCTTCTCGACGAGCACCGACGGCACGTCGAGGCGGCGATCGCTGTCCAACAAGGCCACCTCGCCGCACTCACCGACAAGATCGCGCACTACGAACAGCTCATCACCGGCCGACAAGGAGACCAGACGTGAACGACGCCCCCGCAACAGGATCCACCCCAGAAACCATGCTGACCGAAGAGGTCGAGCGGGCGCGCTACGAACGCGGAGCCGAGATGCTGGCCCGGGTCGACGGCGAAGGTGGCCAGAGGGTGGTCGAAGCGCTGGCCGACATCGCTCCCGCACTCGCCCACCACATCGTGGCCTACGGTTTCGGCGATGTGTATGCCAGACCGGGATTGACGCCTGCCCAACGCCAGCTCGTCACCCTCGGGATGCTCACCGCGCTGGGGGGATGCGAGCCTCAACTCGACGTTCACATCAACGCTTCCCTGAACGTGGGTCTGACGACTTCTGAAATCGTCGAGGCGATCATCCATGCCGCCGTGTACTGCGGCTTCCCGAAAGCGCTCAACGCGATCTTCGTCGCCAAGCGCGTCTTCGCCGAGCGGGACCTGCTGCCGGTGGCCTCCGGGCAGTAACGCGAGGCAACTGTCAAGCATCAGCCGAAATACTGTCGGGCACCAACCGAAGCCGAAATGCCACGCGTCAACCGACGCAATACCGTCACGAGTGCCCCCGGCAGGATTCGAACCTGCGACACCGGCTTTAGGAGAGCCGTGCTCTATCCCCTGAGCTACGGGGGCATTGCCGGTGGGAGCTTACCCTCCCGCCGCAGCGCGCTCACAACGCCGCAATCCGGTTGTGGCAAAAATGACAAAACATGCTGAAGTCGCCGGTAGCGTGCCCACCGTGGAGCTGACACTGCAACGCATCGGCGCTTGGTCCGGCAGCATCATGATCCTTCTGTACGGGGCCAGCTTCTCCGGTGTCGCCCAACTCTTCCCGCCGCTGTCCCCGGCCGCCCCGGCCGACGAGATCGCCGCGTTCTTCGTCGACCACAAGCTCTGGATCCGGTTCGGGGTGTCCGGCGCACTGCTCAGCGCCGTGCTCGCGCTCCCGTTCCTGGCCGCGATCGTGCTACGCATCCGCCGGGTGGAAGGCCGCTGGGGGATGCTGTCGATGACCCAGCTGATGGCCGCCACGGTGTTCGTCCCCGCTCTGCTGTTCCCGCAGTTCTTCCTCGGGGTGGCCGCCTACCGCCCCGAGCAGCGCTCCGCCGAACTCACCCAGGCCCTCAACGACGTGTTCTGGCTGTGGTTCATCGGCATCGTCGGCACCATCATCGTGCAGAACATCACCCTGGCCATCGCGGCGTTCATGGACAAGACCGACCCGCCGACGTTCCCCCGTTGGTACGGCTACCTCAACCTGTGGGTGGCGACGCTGTCGCTGCCCGGCTGCGTGGTCGTGGTCTTCAACGACGGACCGCTGGCGTGGAACGGTGTGTTCGCGTTCTACATCCCCGGCCTGGTGCTCGTGGTGTGGCTGTTCTCCACCACCGCGGTGATGCTGAAATCCATCAAAGCCGAACAGCAGGCCGGGACCCGGGCGGGCGTCGCAGCCCAGCCGGCGTGACGGCAACCGCGGCGCCGCCCCACGAGAAGCGGGTCCCCGGCGAGAGCGGCACCTGGGTCTTCCTGTTCGGCGACATGCTGGTCTTCGGCGCCTTCTTCGTCACCTTCCTGGTCGAACGTGCCACGGCGCCAGAGGTTTTCGACGCCGCGCGCACCACCCTGCACGTCGGCGTCGGCGTCACCAACACGCTGGTGTTGCTGACGAGTTCCCTGCTGGTCGTGCTGGCCCTCAATGCAATGCGGGTCGGCGCCGCGCCGATCGCCACCCGCGCCGTCGCCGCGGCGATCGTCTGTGGGCTGGCGTTCATCGCGCTGAAGGTGTTCGAGTACATCTCGCTGGCCGCCGCGGGACACGGCCCCGGCGCCAACGACTTCTACCTGTACTACTTCATCCTCACCGGGCTGCACCTGTTCCATGTCTGCCTCGGACTCGGGGCACTGTCCTTCGTGCTGACCCAGACCCGGCGCACCGAACTGAGCCCCACCCGCACCGCGCTGGTCGAAGGGGGCGCCTGCTTCTGGCACCTCGTCGACCTGCTGTGGATCTTCCTGTTCGCGCTGCTGTACCTGGTGAGCTGAATGACCGTACTGAGCCTGCTCAAGAACCGCGCCGGCGCCAGCTGGCTGTTCCTGGTCGCGGCGACGGTGCTGTCCTGGGCGGTCGGCGCCGAACACGGCACCGGGTCCCTGGTGGCCGTCCTCGTCCTCGCCATCGCCGCCGTCAAGGTGCGCCTGGTCGGCCTGGACTTCATGGAGCTGCGCCACGCGCCGGTCCCGCTGCGCGCCGCGTTCGAGGTGTACTGCGTCGGCATCTGGGCGCTGCTGTCGGCGCTCTATCTCTGGCTGTGACTGCCCGAGATCTCTGCTGTGACTACTGCAGGAGCTCGATCACCTTGCCGAACGCCTCGGCGTGACGCATCTGCACGATCAGATAGTTGATGCCGTAGACGTCGCGGTATCCGCGGATCCGGTCGGCGATCTCGTCGACCGATCCGGACAGCACCCCCGGGTGCCGCAGCAGTTCCTCATCGGAGAGGCCGGGCAGTGAGATCCGCGGGATGGTGAGGTCGGGCCGCCCGGAATCGTCGACGGGCATCGCCGTGACCGCGAGATTGAGTTCCAGATCGCCGAACCGTTCGCCGGCAGCATCGCGGACGAACGCGATCCGGTCGGCCAGCGGATCCTCGTCGGCGGTGGCGGCCCGGTCCCCGCCGGTGAACCCGATGATGTCGGCCGACCGCGCGGCGATCCGCAACACCCGGTCGCCGTTGCCGGCGATCATGATCGGGACGTCGGGGAGGTGCTCGGTCATGTATTCGGTGGTCAACTTGAGGTGGTCGACGCGCTCGCGGGCGCTCGGGAACGGGATACCTGCGGCGTCGAACTCCTCCTTCACGTAACCGGTTCCCAGCCCGAGCTCGAAGCGCCCCTCGCTCAGGTCGTGCAGCGCCGCGACGTCACGGGCCAGCAGCGCCGGCCGGTAGAAGGCCGAATTGATGACGAACGTGCCCACCCGAAGCGTCGTCGTCGCCATCGCGATCGTCGTCATCACCGGGAACGGCGCGGGCCCGCCCAGGTGGTCGGGAACGTGCAGCACGTCGAAACCCAGGTCCTCGGCGCGACGCGCGCTGTCGACGAGCTCGGCGCGGGATCTGGCCCGGGTGACGCCGACGCCGAACCGAAATTCCGTTGCCACATCGTGATCGTAGGTGGAGGTTTGAACCAGAACGGGCAAGGGCATAAACGCAATCGACTTTCTTCCCCCCGATCCGGCCCGTCGTCGAATTATCCGACGGGCCGGATCAAATTTTCGTGTGAGGCGACCGGTGCGGCCATGACAGACATCCCCACGCTCGGAGTCGAAGAGGAGTTCCTCCTCGTCCACCCGGGGTCCGGCGCTCCCGTGGCGCTCAACCGCGAGGTCGCCGCGCGCGCCGCGGACATGGATGTCGAGCTGCAGCTCGAGCTGACTAGCTGCCAGGTGGAGACCGCGACCGCGGTGGTCGACGACACCGCGCACCTGCGCGAACAACTACTTCATCTGCGCCGCACCGCATCCGCGGCGGCCGAGCATGCCGGAGCCCGCCTTCTCGCCGTCGGGCTGCCGCCGACCCTGCCGCACGAATTCCCGGTCACCGACACCCCGCGCTACCGCGACATCGGGGAGCGGTACGGGATGATCGCCCACGAGCAGGGCATCTGCGGCTGCCATGTGCACGTCGCGGTTCCCGACCGCGACGCCGCGATCGCCGTCAGTAACCGCCTGCGCCCGTGGCTGCCGCTGCTGTTGGCGCTCACCGCGAACTCGGCGATCTACCGCAACGCCGACACCGGGCACGCCAGCTGGCGCAGCGTGCTGTGGGCCCGCTGGCCCAGCGCAGGCCCGCCACCGCACTTCGACTCCGCCGACGAGTACGACGCCGCGGTGCAGATGCTGTCCCACACCGGAGTGATCCGCGACGACGGCATGGTCTATTGGGACGTGCGGCCGTCGGCCAACTTCCCGACCGTCGAGGTGCGGGTCGCAGACGTGCCCGCGACGGTGGATGAGACGGTGCTGTTCGCCGCGCTGGTCCGGGGTTGTGTGATGACCGCGCTGGAGGACGAGCGGCATGGTGACCCGGTCCTGCCGCTGGCGCCGTACGCGTTGAAGGCCGCGTACTGGAAGGCCGCCCGCAACGGCGTCGACGGAGACGGTGTGGACCTGGAGAACCATGTCCCGGCGCCGGTGTCCGACCTGCTGGGGTACCTGACCGAACGGACCCGGCCGGCGCTGGAGGCCGCCGGTGACCACGAGCTCGTCACCGCCGGACTGGCCCGGGTGACCGACCTCGGCAACGGCGCGACACGGCAGCGACGGGCCTGGCGGCGCAACCACGACGTCGACGACGTCCTCGCCGAGGCGGCCGCCGCGACGCTGGAAGACGGTTAGGTGAGTGGCAACTCGGCGAAGACCGGGGTGGTGGGCCGGGTGGAGCCGCCCGGGGGTTCGACGGTGAACGCCAGCGCCCGCGACGATCCCAGATCGGGCAGCACGGCGGTGGTCGACGGGGCCACCGCCTCGGCATCCATGGTGCCCGCCGAGTGCGAGCCGTCGGCGTCGACCAGCCACATCTGATACACCGTGCCCGGTTGCGGCGGTGGCACGTTGTTCATCACCAGCACCCCGGAGTTCTGTTCCCGGGAGAACACCACGGTCGCGGTGCCGCCGCCCGGGATCTCGCCGGAAATCGTCCGCACGTCCGGCGCCGCGAACACCTGCTCGGCGGTCGACGGTGTCGGTGCGGGCCGCAGCGCGTACCCGACCGCGAGGGTGCCGAGCCCGATCACGACGGCGGCCGCGGCGCTCAGCACCGCGGCGGCGCGGCGGCGGGAGGAAGACCGGACCGGCAGCGTGCGGACCGGATCTTCGGCGATCTGCCGGAGCACCGCGTCACGCATCCGGGCGGGCGGTTCGACGGCGGTGGCACTGGCCAGCGCCGCCATGGTTTCGCGCACCGCGCGCACCTCGGCCAGGAACGCGTCGGCGACACCGGGCGGTGCGTCGTTCAGCGCCCGGTCGATGTCGGCGGCTTCCGCGTGACTGAGCGCGTGCAGCGCGTACGGCGTCGCGAGCGAGAGAAGGTCATTCTGTGGGCTGGTCATGCCACCCCCAAACATTTGCGGAGTGCTCGGATGCCGTCGCGCATCCTTGACTTGATTGTCGCCAGGTTCGCGGCCAAACGGTCGGCCACCTGGGCATAGGTCAGACCGTCGTAATAAGCCAGCTGAATGCACTCGCGCTGCACGTCGGTCAGCGAGTCCAGACAGCCGGCCACCCGGCGGCGCTCGTCGTCGAGGAGCACGTCGTCGGCGACGTGGTCGGACGGCGGGTCGACGGAGATGGCGCCGTACCGGGACTCCCTGGTGCTCGCCGCCTGCTCGGACCGCACCCGGTCCACCGCGCGCCGGTGCGCCAGGGTCAGCAGCCAGGACAGCGCCGAGCCGACCGACGGGTCGTAGCCGGCCGCATTGCGCCACACCTGCAGATAGACGTCCTGCGTCGTCTCCTCGCTGTATCCCGGATCGCGCAACACCCGGGTGATCAGGCCATAGACCCGCGCGCGGGTCTGGTCGTAGAAGGCGGCGAACGCTTCGGCGTCGCGCTGGGCCACCTGGCGCAGAAGTGCGTCGAGTTCGGCGGTCACGAGCGGTAGCCTAGCTGCTGCTCCTACCAGGACCGATGCCGTCACGGTGATCGTGTCTCCTGCGGGTCCCTGGTGAGGATCGGGCCGGCCGGACACCTCCGGCCGGCGTCGAGCCGCGTCACGGTTTCGACGGGCGCTCGGCGCTCGTCCGACCCGCGAGGCACCACGGGAACCCGCCGCAACCACAGCAGGGCGCCCTGCACCCGCGTGCTCAGGGCATTCATCAGCGGGGCCAACGGTGCGACGATCTGCATCGCGAGGACCTGACGGATACCAGCCGGGCGCCGGGAGCCGCGCAGCGTCACGACGAACGCCGGTTGCTGCTCGCGGTGCAGCGAGACCGTGACGTCGAGCCGCTCGTCGGGTTCCGGTGCCCGCACCAGGTAGTGGCCGTCGACGCCGTTGAACGGTGACGCGTAGAGCTTCTTGTCCACCATCACCGGCGGATCGGTCGACGGGGGAAGCAGATAGGCGTGCCGATCGCCGTGGGTGTTGTGGGCCTCGGCGATGATGCAGCGGAGCACACCGTTGGAGTCGTGGCACCAGTACAGGGTCAGCGGATTGAACGCATGTCCGAGCACCCGGGGCTGCATCAGGGCGGTGACGGTACCGCCGCCGAGGTCGATTCCCTTGCCGGCGAGGAAGGCGTCCACCCGTCCGCGCAACGTGTCGCGGGGTGCTTCCCACAGGTGATCGCGGGCCTCGAATCCGGCGAAGGGCCGCAGCCAGCGCGGCAGCCGAGGCAGCGCGTCGAGGTCGACGAACCAGCTGTAGCTACGGTGCTCGAAATAGTGATGCACGGGGGCACGCCGCAAGTGAGTGATCCGGGTGCGGTAGATGGCCGCACGCACACTGTCGCCGCCTCGGCGGCGCGCCACCGGTCGGTCTGCTGCGTCCGTGGGTTTCACACCCTGTATTCGGAGCGGGCGGACACCCGGATGGGTGGCGGTCAGACAGGCAGTACCGCGCGGGTCAGCCCTGGGTGGACGGTAGCCGCCACGTGCGTGCGGCGCGCACCAAACCCTGGACCAGCGCGGAGGTCGCCGGCGACAGGCCGTCGTCGCCGGGCAGGCCGCTGCGTGGACTGATGCCGCGGACTCGTGCCGAGAGCTCCAGCTGGGCGCCACCGCCGCGTACGCGGTTCACCGGGTTGTCGGGATGGAGGCCACGCAGCTCTTTCGGGATCGACTCCAGGTCGGTGACGACGCGGTAGCCGGGGACGACGACGTGGCGGGCGACGTGTTCGGCCAGGCCGCGGTTGCGGCCGCCGGCCAGGAGGTGGGTGCTGCGGCCCAGCCGGCCGTAACCGTGCAGCGATATCGCGACGTCGACGTGGTCGAGGAACTCCGCCAGCACGGGCGACTGCGCCGGGTCGTAGTGCGCCGACGGCAGGTGGTGGGGGTAGTGGTCGGGATGGCGCACGACGTACAGCGAGGCACCCGCAGCGTCCGCGGCACGTTCGGCGATGACGTCGGTCATCTGTTCCAGGCCGCCGCCGTGGATGGCCAGGAAGCCGAACCGGGACTGCAACGTGACGTCCTCGGCGATGGCGGGGTCGCTGACGAGCTCGGAAAGCGATTGTGGTGCAACTGAATCAGCACGATCGGGGCGCTGGGGCCAACGGGTGGGATCCCACCTTTCGAGGAACTGGATCCAGCGGCGGGGCAGATCGTGGTGGCGGGCTCCGTCGAGGATGCGCTCCAGGTAGCCGGGCCGCGGGGGTCCTGGTTCGACCCGATGGTCGATGTACACCCACGCTTCCGAGGGGCCGTTGTCGGTCAGCACCGTGAGCTCGTCACGCCGGTAGCGGACGGGAACGCCTTCGGCGCTGTCCAGGGTGGCCAGGTCGCGGTCCGACACCCGCCACACCACGCCGTGCACCTCGCTGCCGGCGAACGGCTCGATCGTCGCGACCCCACGCTCGTTGATCAGCCAGTCGTGGTCGGCGAGTGTCGCGCGGCGGGGATCGGTGGCGTCGGGGCATCGACGCGCCATCTGCTGCACGCACAGGTTGGACCCGTACGCGAAGTAGAAGTGCCTGACACCCATTCCGTCGGCGAGTCCCCTACAGGGGCGACGTCACCAGGGGCCCAGACCGTAGGCGCCGACCAGCGGCCACACCCCGATGCCATTCCAGCCGCCGTAGTTCCACGGCGGTGGGGTGGTGGTGAGCTGGGTGCTTCCGTTGGTCTCGCAGAACGTCACGGTCTTGCCGACGTCGGTGCATTCGGGAGCGGCTGCGGCGGTGGGTGCGGCGAGGACGGCCGCAACGCCGAGCGCCGCGAAAAGCCCTGTGCCGTATCGCGAGATGCTCTTCATGTCGAAGCCCGGTCAGAAGATGAAGGGGCCGTAGCCCTCCCACGGGAACATGCCGCCGCCGTACCACGGCATCGCGTACTGCCCGGGGGTGGAGCTGATCTGGGCGTTGCCCGGCGATTGGCACACCTCGGTCCTACCCCCGGCGCCCGCAGAAGTCGTGGAGCAGTTCGGCTGGGCGGAGGCCGCGGGAGCCACGGCGATGGCCACGGAAGCACCGCCGGCGACGAGAAGAGCAGCGAGGGTGCTCAGACGAGCCTTCATTTTTCAGCATCCTTCCAGGAAGTGTTACGGCTTAGCGTACAGACCTTCGCCGGTTATGGGAGGTAACTCCCGAGCCGTGACGATTCCCGGTGCAGCGTCGATTACGGCCGGGATCGCGTTGACGACGCGGGCCGCGGTGGCGACGAGTCCGGCGTGGTTGTGGTCGCCGTTCGGACTGCTCAGGCAGAGGTCGAGCGCATAGGACGGTTCACCGGTGATCTCGATCCGGTAGGAGCCGCCGTGCTGTGCGGGCTGGGGCCAGTCCGGGCACAGATCGTCGCGCAGTCGGGTGACGTGTTCGAGCACCACG
Source organism: Mycolicibacterium austroafricanum (assembly GCF_000612725.1). Classification (GTDB taxonomy): domain Bacteria; phylum Actinomycetota; class Actinomycetes; order Mycobacteriales; family Mycobacteriaceae; genus Mycobacterium; species Mycobacterium austroafricanum. The sequence goes on along the minus strand of NZ_HG964452.1, from coordinate 572,207 downwards.
GCGACCTCCCCGTCCTTCATTCCGCGCACCTCGAAGCGGATGGCAGCGGTGGTGCCCTTCTCGATGCGGCCGGCCGCGATGTCGAAGGCCTCCGGCGCGGGCACCCGCAGATGCGTTTCGGTGACCTCGTCGAGTTCGATGCCGAGCCCGGCGGCCAGCTGGCGCACCACCGAACCCCAGGCGAGGCTGAGGACACCGGGCTGCAGCAGCATCGGGGTCTCGTCGAGACTGCCGCCGAAACCCATGACGTCGAACATCACCGGCGCGCTGTCGTAGGTGTCGTAGTTGATGATCTCCATGCATCGGATCTGCTGGATGCTCTGGCAGGTGCCCGCCAGAGCCATCGGCAGCAGGTCGTTGGCGAACCCGGGGTCGATGCCGTTGACGAATATGGTCGACGATCCCGCCTTGGCGGCGTCCTCGATCGGTGCGATCAGCTCGTCGGGCAGCACCTTCCACGGGTGCTGGAGGAACACGGCGCTGCTGCCCACGACGTTGACGCCTGCGGCCAGGATCCGCCGGTAGTCCTCGAGCGCTTCGGGAAGTCGGTTGTCGGCCAGCGCGGTGTAGACCGCGCACTGTGGCCGGGTCGCCAGCACGGCGTCGAGATCGGTGGTGGCGCGGATACCGGTCGAATCCGCCAGTCCCACAAGCTCTGCCGCGTCCTTGCCGGCCTTCGACTCCGACGACACCCACACCGCGGTCAGCTCGAAACGGGGGTCGGTGATCAGCTGCGTCAGCGCGTGCCTGCCGACGTTTCCGGTGCCGATGGCAGCGACTTTGATGGCCAAGGCGGGGCTCCTTACAGGTCGGGGATCGGGAGGTCGAGGTTCGGGAAGGTGATCCCGCCGTCGACCTCGAGGGTCTTGCCGGTGAGATAACTGCCCGCCGGAGAGGCCAGATAGACCGCTGCCGCGGCGATGTCGAGCGGGTCGCCGAGCCGCCGCAGCGGTGTGGCCTTCTCCATCGGGCCGCGCAACTCGTCGTTGTCGGCGACGATCTCCAGTGCCGAGGTCAGGATCGAGCCGGGCGCGATCGCGTTCACCCGGATCCGCGGCGCCAGATCGAGCGCCGACAGTCGGGTGTAGTGCGCCAGCGCGGCTTTGGCGGTGCCGTAGGCGGCGAACCCGCGCCCGGCCAGGCGGCCCATCGTCGAGGTGATGTTGATGATGCTGCCGCCGCCGGAGTGCTCGAGCATCAGCGGGACTGCGGCGGTGGTCAGCGCGTGGGCGGTCGCGACGTTGAACGCGAACGCGTCGCGCATGTCCTTCGTCGACGTGGTGAGAAGCGCGTTCGGCATGGTGCCGCCGACGTTGTTGACGACGATGTCTAGTCTGCCGAAGGCCTCGACGGCGCCGGCCGCCAAGGCGGCCGTGTCCTCGGCGTGGGCGAGGTCGGCGACGACGATGTGGGCGCGCCTCCCGGTGCCTTCGATCTGTTCGGCGACCTCTTCGAGCTGTGACCGCGTGCGCGCCGCAATCAGCACGTCAGCGCCTGCTTCGGCGAACGCGAGGGCCATCGCGGCGCCGAGCCCGCGGCCCGCGCCGGTCACCACGGCCACCTGATCGTCGAGTCGGAACCGGTCCAGAATCACATTCGCCTCCCGTTGCCTGCCGCGCGTCACGCTAGCAAGGAGCACCGGCCGATGTGAGGGGTTTCTGGAACACGTTCTAATCGGAGAGTGGCGTCGGCCCGGACGGAAGCGGCGCCGTCGCGGCGGCAAGCGCCCGACGGACTCGTCGCTATCTACAGCGGTTCAGGAAGTCGACTGCGGGCTGCTTGATGCCCTCAAGTTCGGCTCGAACCTGTGGGTTGGCATCCAGGTACTCCTGTACCTGGGGTTGCATTTCCTCCCTGGACTGGCCTTCGAGGGTTGCGAAGAAGTCGTTCACCGGGGGGTGGGTGAACAGGTAGACCGACGTGGCTGCGGCAACGCCGGCCCTGACACCCGCCCAATCCGCGGGCGAGCAATTCGGTGGTGCAGGGGGCGGTGGAGCCGGTGGTTGAGCGGTCGCAGCTGGGGCGCCGCCGAAGAATGCGGCACCGGCCAGAGCGCCGATGTAGACGGCGCCGGCGATGGCACGGTGCCGAGTTCGTCGTGAATAAGACATCATGGTTCTTCTCCATTCATCGATTGAGTGGGCGGACCCGTCGGGCTGTCGCTCACGTCGAGGGATCTCCAGGAACGATTCCGGCCGTTCAGGTTCCGGCACCGCCATGGCACAGGATCGAGATCGGTCTGGCGGATCACGTTCAGCTCCACGACATCAGCGGCGCCCACCGCGGCGCCCGCCACCAGGTCGGGGTGCCGGTGCGGGCCCTGGGCGGCCGACACCCGGTCCTGGAGCCCCGATACCCGGAGGACCGACTCCCGGAGGCCCGGGAGGCCCGGGAGGCCCGGGAGGTCTGGGAACTGGGATATCGAGGTCGATGTCGACGATGTCGGGGACATAGACCGGCAACCAGGGATCCACGTAAACCGCTGGGGGAGGCGGAAATTCGCAGATCAGCGTCGCGAAGTTCCAGTACATGCCCGGCGGGCAGGGCGGTGGTTGGGAGCGGCCGACCGCTGGTGAGGCGAGTTCCGTCAGAGGCAGAAATGCCAACACGACGGCCGACAGGGCGCTGCGTTGCAGCCAAGGGTTCATTGGGCATCATCTCTAAGTGGGCTCGCGTGAGGTTCGGTATTCACGCGATCCCGGGCTCGAAGTGGCATGTCACAGCGGCGATGTTCGACCCGGAGTCCAGAACCTCGCGCACACATCAAACGGTGCGTCAGTTCGCTGCTATTTGCGGAACGGGCAGAACGCACCGGGCTGCCACGGAAGCGGGACAGCGGGGTTGGCGGGATCGGGTGGACAGACGCGGTTGCATTGGGTTCCGCCGAAGCCGAGCACGGTGACGCTGACGCAATGGTCGTAGCTGCCGTCTTCGTAGATGTAGCCATCGCAATACTCCCCCCCACCCCACGGGGTCCAGCCGCCCTGACACTGTGACGAGACCGGTGCTGCAAATGCGATTGCGCCGGCCGCGAGTGCGGCGACTGTCAAGGCTGTGCTGACGCAATACATGGATTCTCCTAGTGCGAAAAGGGGATCACCTCAAAGGACTGGTCCTCTCGTTTGCCTCCTCGTCCGCGGGTACGGATCGAGGTATCAGGTGTGCGGAGCAGCGGTGGAACTGTTGATCGCAGTGAAACCGATCCGATGGCCCTTTACGTAGGGCCTATGGGCGCATCCTCACAGGACTTAGGTCCTCCAATGCGAGCCTGGGGCCGGAACACACGCGCGGGGTTGTTGCGCAACGTAGGCAATGCGGGCCCCACGCCCGTGAACTTTCGGATTCGGCTGCGCCGTCCGCTTCGCGTATGAGCGCGAGACCGCCGAACTCGCGGCGGGCGGCGTTACTTCTTCGCCGGTGCCTTTTTCGCCGGTGCTTTCTTCGCCGCGGTCTTCTTCGCGGGAGACTTCTTGGCCGCCGGCTTCTTGGCCGCCGGTTTCTCGGCCGCAGGCTCGTCTTTCTGCGTGCCCTGCGCCTTGCGGGCCTTCACACTGGCCTCGAGCTTGGCCAGCAGATCGGAGACGTCCTCGGTCTCGTCGAGCTCCTGCGGCTGCTCCTCGGTGGTGAACGCTTCGCCGCCTTCGAGTTTCGCCTGGATCAGCTCGTGCAGCTGTTCCTGGTAGTCGTCGTGGTAGCGGTCCGGGTTGAAGTCGTCGGTCATCGAATCGACGACCTGGCTGGCCATCTTCAGCTCGGCGGGCTTGACGTCCACCTTCTTGTCGAGCACCGGGAAATCGGGGTCGCGGATCTCGTCGGGCCACAGCAGCGTGTGGATCATCATCACGTCGCGCTTGCTGAAATCCTTGACCCGCAGCGCCGCCAGCCGGGTCTTGTTGCGCAGCGCGAAGTTCACGATCGCGACCCGATCGGTGTCCATCAACGTCTTCGCCAGCAACACGTACGACTTCGACGACTTCCCGTCGGGCTCCAGGAAGTACGAGCGGTCGTACATCAGCGGGTCGAGGTCGCCGGCGGGAACGAACTCGAGCACCTCGATCTCCCGGCTGCGTTCCTCGGGCAGCGTGGAGATGTCGTCGTCGGTGATGATGACGGTCTGGCCGTCGTCGGATTCGTAGGCCTTGGCGATGTCGCGGTATTCGACGACCTCACCGCACACCTCGCACACCCGCTTGTAACGGATGCGGCCGTTGTCCTTGTCGTGCACCTGGTGGAACTTGATGTCGTGATCCTCGGTGGCGCTGTAGACCTTGACCGGGACGTTCACCAGGCCGAAGGCGATCGAGCCCTTCCAGATGGACCGCATCAGCCCAGTATGTCCGATGCAGTGGCCGCATCGCGGGTGACACGATCGGGCAGATCCGCCCCGGGGCGCGTCACCGTCAGCGCCGCGGTCAACGTCGCCGCGCGCACCGCGGTGGTCAGCGCATCCGTTCCGATCCCGGCGAGACGGGCACGGCGGCCCGCGCCCAGCAGGTCCATCGACCACAAGGCGTCGATCAGGCCGGTCATGAACGCATCACCGGCGCCCACGGTGTCCACCACGTCGACATTCCCCGCAGGTACCCGCACAGTTCCGTCCGCACACATCGCGACCGAGCCTTCGGCGCCGAACGTCACCACCACGATCGACGGCCCCAGGGCCAGCCACGCGGTCGCGACCTGCTCGGGGTTACGCGTCGGATCGATCCAGTGCAGGTCTTCGCTGCTGGCTTTCACCACGTCGGCCCGCTCGAGCAGGCGGTCGATGCGGGACCGGGCCGCGTCCGGGTCGGTGATCAGCGCGGGACGCACATTGGGGTCGAACGTGAACGTCGCCGACAGGTGATAGGTGTCCACCAGGGCCGTGGTGGCCAGGCACCCCGGCTCCAGCACCGCGGCGATCGAGCCGGTGTGCACCACCAGCGGCGGCGCCACCTCGGGGGTGCCGCTGAGTTGCCAGTCGATGTCGAAGGAATAGGTCGCCGAGCCCGTCGCGTCCAGCACGGCGCGGGCGGTCGCCGTTCTGGCCGCACTACGGCTACCCGGAACCAGTTGCGCGCCTGAGGATTCGACGAAATCGGTGATGCGCTGTCCGCGGGCGTCGGTGCCGATGTGGGTCAGGAAGTCGACGTCGCGTCCCAGTCGGGCCAAGCCGACGGCCACGTTCAACGGGCTGCCGCCGACGTGCTCGGTGACCCCTCCGTCGCGCTCGACGATGTCGATCAGCGCCTCGCCGATGACCAGTGCCCTCACGGTTTCGACGCTACCGCGTCCGGACCGGGTAATACCGTGTTGTGGTGGACCGCTATGAGCGGGTGAAGCTGACCAACCCGGACAAGGTGCTGTACCCGGCGACGGGGGATCGACGTAGGGCCGTCACCAAAGCAGAGGTTTTCGACTACTACGTCAACGTCGCCGCGGCGATGCTGCCCCACATCGCCGGCCGCGCCGTCACCCGCAAGCGGTGGCCCAACGGCGTCACCGAGGAGTCGTTCTTCGAGAAGCAGCTGGCGTCCTCGGCGCCGGACTGGCTGGGCCGCGGCACCATCGTGCACAAGTCCGGAACCACCACCTACCCCGTCATCGACACCGTCGAGGGACTGGCCTGGATCGCCCAGCAGGCCGCGCTGGAGGTGCACGTCCCTCAGTGGCGATTTGTGGACGGTTCGGTCGGCCCGGCGACACGCATCGTCTTCGATCTCGATCCGGGCGAGGGGGTGACCTTCCGCCAGCTCTGCGAAGTGGCCAACGAGGTCCGGGACCTGCTCGCCGACATCGGTCTGCGGACGTTCCCGTTGACCAGCGGCAGCAAGGGCCTGCACCTCTATGTGCCGCTGGACGAGCCGATCAGTTCCCGGGGAGCGTCGGTGTTGGCCAAGAGGGTGGCGCAACAACTCGAGCAGGCGATGCCGATGCAGGTCACGGCGACGATGACGAAAAGCCTGCGGACAGGCAAGGTGTTCGTGGACTGGAGCCAGAACAACGCCAACAAGACGACCATCGCCCCGTATTCGCTTCGGGGGCGCGAACATCCGACGGTCGCCGCGCCGCGCACCTGGGAGGAGATCTCCGACCCCGACCTGAGACAGCTGACGTTCGACGAGGTTCTCGACCGGCTGGACCGCGACGGTGATCTGCTCGCCGGGCTCGATCCGCCGGTTCCGGTGCCGGACCGGCTCACCCGGTACCGCAGCATGCGCGACACCGCCAAGACGCCTGAGCCGATTCCGGGCGACGCGCCGACGACCGGGAACAACGACAAGTTCGTCATCCAGGAACACCATGCCCGCCGCCTGCACTACGACTTCCGGCTGGAACGCGACGGCGTGCTGGTCAGTTGGGCAGTGCCCAAGAACCTGCCCGACACACCGTCGGTGAACCACCTCGCCGTGCACACCGAGGACCACCCGATGGAGTACCTGACCTTCGCGGGTGAGATCCCCAGGGGCGAGTACGGCGGCGGCGAGGTCTACATCTGGGACACCGGCACCTACGAGACCGAGAAGTTCAGGGACAACCCGCCCGACGGCCCGGATCGCGGCGGCGAGGTCATCGTGACGCTGCACGGCGAGAAGATCGACGGCCGGTACGCGCTGATCCAGACCGACGGCAAGAACTGGCTTGCGCACCGGATGAAGGACCAGCAACGGCCCACCGCGGCGGATCTGGCGCCGATGCTGACGACCCACGGCTCTGTGCAGCGGCTCACCAAGGGGCAGTGGGCTTTTGAGGGCAAGTGGGACGGATACCGCTTGCTGGTCGAGGCCGATCACGGCAGGTTGGCACTGCGCTCGCGCAACGGCCGCGACGTCACCGCCGAGTACCCGCAGTTGCAGGCGCTGGCCGCCGACCTCGCCGACCACCACGTGATCCTCGACGGGGAGGCGGTGGCGCTCGACGAGTCGGGGGTGCCGAGTTTCCGGGAGATGCAGAACCGGGCCCGCTCGACCCGGGTCGAGTTCTGGGCGTTCGACATTCTGTTTCTCGACGGCCGATCGCTGCTGCGGGCCAAGTACACCGACCGCCGCCGGGTGTTGGAAGCGCTGGCCGACGGGGGTGGACTGATCGTGCCCCCGTTGATCGGCGCCGACACCGGGGCGGAGGCGCTGGAGACCGCGCGCAAGAGGGGCTGGGAGGGTGTGGTCGCCAAGAAGCGGGACTCCACCTACCAGCCGGGCAGGCGGTCGTCGTCGTGGATCAAGGACAAGCTGTGGAACACGCAGGAGGTGGTGATCGGCGGCTGGCGGCAAGGCGAGGGTGGACGCACCAGCGGGATCGGCGCGTTGATGCTCGGCATCCCCGCCGGCGGTGTGGCCGGCGGCCTGCAGTTCGTCGGCCGCGTCGGCACGGGCTTCACCGAGAAGGAGCTGGCGTCGTTGAAGGAGACGCTGGCACCGCTGCACACCGATGAATCACCCTTCGCCACAGAGCTTCCCAAGCAGGACGCAAAAGGCGTGACCTTCGTGCGGCCCGAACTGGTGGGAGAGGTGCGCTACAGCGAACGCACCTCGGACAACCGGTTGCGGCAGCCGAGCTGGCGCGGACTGCGCACGGACAAGACGCCCGACGAGGTGGTCTGGGAGTAGTTCAGCGCGAGAGGGAGTCCGCCATCTCCGCGAGTCCGTCGGCCAGGTTGACGGACGGAGTGTAGTCGAGTTCGCTTCTTGCAGCGGTGATGTCGTAGCTGCGGTCACGGCCCATGAACGTGGTGATCCAATTCGTCAGCATCGGTGGTTCAGGCCGGCGCAACAGGCGTGCCCCTGCTTCAAGGAGCGCTCCGAGGGGGGCCGCCAACGCGAACGGCACACTGCGGGCCGCGCTCACGTCGACACCTTGGGTGGCCAGTAGCGGCGTGAAGAAATCGCGGGTCGGCATGGGCGCGCCGTCGGTGATGTAGTACGCGCGACCGGCACGGCCACGGGTCAGTGCGAGGCCGACGGCCTTGGCGAGGTTGTCGACGTGGACGAAGTCGACCGTGTGCTTGCCGTTGTCGATCCAGCTGAACCGGCCGGCTTCCACCGCGGCGACGAAGTCGGCCAGGGTGGACATGCCCGCACCCCAAATGAACGGCGGTCGAAGGGCCACCGTCGTCATCGTCGGCGTGACCGCGTTGAGCAGGATGCGCTCGGTGGCGAGCTTGACGCGGCTGTAGGCGATATTCGGCCGTCCTTCATCGGTGCGCTCGTCGACGACCGGCGCGCGCTGGGTACCGGTGGCCACGCTGGCGGCGCTGATCAAGACGAACCTTGTCACTCCAGACGACGCGGCGACCTGGTGGAGGGCGACGCTGGGCTCGAGGTTGGCCCGGCGGAAGACGTCATCGGGACCCCAGAACGCCATGTAGGCGGCGCCGTGCACGACGGCATCGACGCCGCGCAGTGCCGAGGCCCACAGCGGTGGTGGATCACTGTTGACCAGATCCGACAGGTCACCGAGAACTGGCTCAGCGCCGACCCGGCCGACGAGGCCGGCGGCGCTGTCCGTGCGGGCGAGCGCACGCACCTCGTGGCCCGCACCGACCAGTCGCCTGATCAGGTGCTGCCCGACGAATCCACTGCCACCCGTGACGAAAAGTTGCATCTGCTTCTCCGTTCATTCTGCATCAAATCATTTGATATCAAACTATAAGAACGCTGATAGTATTTCGTCAACGTGAAAGAGGCGATGGGTGGACGCGCTGCGTCAGGTGCATCGGCGCAGCGCGCGGGGCGCCTGGCCGATGCGTTCGGACGCGCAGGAAAATCGGTTGTGCGGGCCTTCGACGACCGCCTGGGGGAGCACGGCGTCTCGACTCCGAGATCCAAACTGCTCGCCGAAGTTGCCCGGATGCAGCCGGTCCGGCTCGCGGATCTGGCCCGGGAGGTAGGGATCAGCCAGGGTACTGCGTCGACGCTGGTGGAGGCACTTGTTCGCGACGGGCTCGTCGCCCGTGGCGTCGACGACAACGACCGCCGCGCGATACGCCTGACGACCACGCCCGAAGGGGAGACGCAGGCGCGAAACTGGCTCCGCGACTACGTCGTCGTCGCGGGGGAGATCTTCAGCTGCCTGACGGCCGAGGAGCAACGCCAGCTGACCCGACTGCTCGATCGGATCGCCGAATCCCTGGACTCGCCGGCATAGCAGAGTGGAGATTCGTCAGCTCAGGCGACCAGTGCACCGCAGCGGTCCAGGGAGTTCAAACCACCCGGAATGCCGGCATTCCGAATACTGCACCTTCTCCAGTCGCCTGGGATCACTGCGATAGACGCGGAAGAAACGCGTCAGCGACGCGGACCGGGCTGCATCATTTCCCGCCGCTTTTCGTGATTGTCACTGTTGGTCTGCCGTGTCCACCAGTTCGACGCGCGGCTCGCGGATTTGTCGGTGGTCGAATGTATGTTCGAGCTATGTCGGGAAGCGACGTACAGGCCGCGGTCACCGCGCTGCGCACTGCGTTCGACGACATGGCGGCGTGTGATGTCGACCTGCTGACTCGGCCCGATCTCGTTGCGGCCCTTGATGAGCTCGAAACCCTGGGGTGTCGGCTGCCGTCGGTCAGTCACCGCCTGCTGGCCCGGCTGCAGGCCGAGGCGACACCGCCCCAGATGGGCGCCAAATCCTGGAAAGAAGTCCTGGCAGTCCGCTGGCGGATCTCGACCAGCGAGGCGCATCGCCGGCTCACCGAG
>NZ_HG964452.1:364910-562259 GCF_000612725.1 Mycolicibacterium austroafricanum | reverse complement strand
ATGGTCGACGTGTCGGCGACGTTGACTCCGGAAGCCTGGGCGGTGTGGGAGGCGATCTTCGCCAAATTCGCCGCCCCCGGCATGTGCAACCCCGACGATCCTGAGCCGTGCACCTCAGGCACGCCGTCACAGGCCCAGATCGACCACGATCAGCGCAGCCTGGCCCAACGCCAACACGACGCGCTCCTCGCCGGCGGGCGCATCGCACTGATGAGCGGTGAGCTCGGCAAGCTCAACGGGTTGCCGGTCTCGGTGATCATCCGCACCACCCTGCAAGACCTGGAATCGCGCGCCGGGGTCGGTGTCACCGGTGGCGGCACGGTGGTGCCGATCGCCGAGGTGATCCGGATGGCCGGGCACGCGAACCACTATCTGGCGGTGTTCGACCGGGCCACCGGATCAGCGCTGGATCTGTTCCGCACTCGACGGATCGCCTCCCCGGCCCAGCGGATCATGCTGATCGCCCGCGACGGTGGGTGCACCAAACCGGGCTGCACCGTCGGCGCCTACGGTTGTCAGGGTCATCATGTGGAGGCAGACTTCGCCAAGGGTGGTAACACCAACGTCGACGAACTCGGCCTGGCGTGCGGGCCCGACAACCGCAGCGTCGACAACAACGGCGGCTGGACCACCCAGATGAACGAGCGCTGCGAAGTCGAATGGAGTCCACCACCGCAACTGGACACCGGCCAAGCCCGAATCAACAACTACCACCGACCCGAACGACTCCTACGCCCACCCGAGGAACCAGACCCTCACAGCGACAACGACACTGCAGCGACGGCCAAGCCGGCCGAAGGTAACGAGATCGGCGACGCCCAGCCAGGCGCCCCACAGCCGGCCGACAATCCCGGTGAACCCGGCGGCCCCGCACCACCAGACAACCAAGCGGCCTGACCGCCGCGGGCTGACAACCGCGCGGCCTGACCGCCGCGGATCTCGAATGCGCATCTCCGTCGCTCAGCGGAGCCGGGGTCATTTCAGGCTTGTTCGGGAAACCCCGAGCGGTGGTGAAGCTCGACTGCTGGTGCGACCCAGCGGTGCAGAAAGGCGCGCAATTCGCCGCGGTGGCGATCGGGCCCGCCCGGATCGAGAATGAAGGATTGCAGTGTGCGCAGCATGAATTCGACGAGTTCGTCGAGGCTTTGGCCGCTGAACCCTGCGCCGGCCCAGTCGACGTTGAGGCGCTCAAGGATCGAACGGCCGAACGAGATGGCCACGTCCGAGGTGACCCCGGCGGCGAAGGCACTGGCCTTTCCGGGTTGCATGACCAGACCGAGATAGCGGTCGTGGGGTAGTTGCTCGAGGGTGTAGGCGATGCCCTCGACCACCGCTTCGGCGGGGTCCGTGATCGACGCCAGATCCTGTGCCAACCGGTCGAGGAAGCCGCCGACAGCCGACAACGCGGTTCCCGTCAGCAGCGCGTCGAGAGTGGGGAAGTAGCGGTACACGGTCTGCCGTGTGATCCCGAGTTCGGTCGCGACCTCCGACACGCTGACCGTGCCCCGCGCGTCGATGGACGCCCTGGCTGCGGCCACGATGCGACTCACCGCCTCGTCGTCGTCGACGGGGATGTTGCCCGCCCACCCGTGTCTGCGCATCTCCGCATCGTTTCATCCCGCCGCGGGGAGCAGTGAAACTCCGTCGACCCTTGACCATACATGAGAGGCATGATGTATGGTCCGACTCGAGCCCGCAAACGAAAGAGGTATGCCATGACGGCGATCGCCGACGGCCCGGTCAGCAATCAAGATGAGGAGCTGACCAGGCGCGCGCTGCGGCACGCGGTCGACAAGACCACCGACATGGCCGACCGTGAACTGCGGGTACCGCTGCACTACTACCGCGACCCCAAGATCACCGAGATCGAGGAATCCCAAGTGCTGCGCCGCGTTCCACTCGCGATCGTGCCGTCGGCCCAGATTCCCGCCGTCAACGACTACGTCGTGCGTTCGGTGCTCGGTGATTCCCTGCTGGTGACGCGCGACCGCGACGGTGTCAGTCATGTCTTCCTGAACTACTGCCGACACCGTGGTGCGAAGCCGGCATGCGGAGCGGGTAACACCTCGAGGTTCACCTGCCCGTACCACGCCTGGAGTTACAAGAACACGGGCGAGTTGTTCACCGTCCCCGGCAAGGCGGGCTTCGACTCGATGGACAAGGCCGACTACGGACTCGTGGAGCTGCCGAACCAGGAGCGCCACGGTTTCATCTGGGCCGTCCTGACCGCCGGCGCAACCATCGACGTCGACGCCCACCTGGGGGCCATCGGTCCGGAACTGGAGCTCATGAACTACGCGTCCTACGGCTACCACACCGAGAAGGAATTCCAGTCACAGGTGTCCTGGAAGGGTGCACTCGAGGCGTTCGCCGAGGGCTACCACTTTCCATTTGTCCACGGCGAGAGCGTGATCGGGCAGAACACGCTGCCCAACACCGGGGTGTACGACGAGTACGGCAAGCACCACCGCATCGGTTTCCCGTTCAACTGGGTCACCAACCTCGCCGACGACGCGTCCGGGTCCTGGGACCCGCACCAGAACATGGGCGTCATCTACTGGATCTATCCGAATCTGATCCTGGCCAACAGCCCGATCGGAGTCGAGATCATCGACATCCTGCCCGCCGGGGAACCTACCCGTTGCTCGGTGCGGCACAGCTGGATGGGCCGTGTGCCCGCCACCACCGACGAGATGCGCGAGATGTATGACCAGGTGTACGACAGCGTGCACGCGGCGGTCGTCGACGAGGACTTCGCCATGCTGCCCCAGTGCGGCGAAGGCGTGCGCCACGGCCAGCACGACCACATGATCATCGGGCGCAACGAGATCGGCGTGCAACACATGGTCAAGGTGTTCGCCCAAGAACTCGGCGTCGCGCTGTCGTAGTAAGAGGTCCTGCAATCGAGGCGCCCGGAGCCGGCATCACGTTGCTCCGGCAGGCGGTATGGGGGTGGGCCGTGCGGCACGTGTGTCTTGCAGCGACGAAAGGTCGGGCAGCGGGTGCCGGCACAGTCCGCGCGCCTGCTGGGAGGTCATTCCGAACATCCGTAGGACGCTCGCGGTGACCTCGTCGGTGGCCGAAGCGCCGTCACGGTCCGGTCGCTGGGTCAAGAGCGTGCCGAGTCCGTACAGCGCCCCGGCGGCGATTGCGAGTCCGAGTTCGGGGTCGGTGATCTTGAACCGCCCTTTGTCGATGGCGGCGGTGATGTCACGCAGCGCTCGCGGCGACAGCCCGTGCTCGGACAGGATCAGCGAGCTGCCGTTGGCCAGCAGCAACTTCGCCTCCTGGGGGCGAATGCGAAACAGGCGCCCGCTCAGGCGAAAGCTGGTGGCGAATGCTTCGGCCGGATCGGCCACAGCGGCGGTATAGCTGTCCAGCAGCGCGCCGAACCCATCGAGGGCCTCGGTGACTGCCGCTTCGAACAGCTCGTCCTTGCTGTCGAAGTGGTTGTAGAACGAGCCCATTCCGACGTCGGCGGCCTGCGTGATCTCCAGCACCGGAACGGCGAGTTTGCCCTCCGCGATGAAGCCCTGTGCGGCATGGATCAGGGCCATCCGAGTACGCATCTTGCGGCGTTGGAGCCTGCTGACCGGTGCCGTCGACGCGGCGTGGGCGTCGCGGTGCGCCTCATTCATGGCGGGAGGATACCAGTGACCTCAGTAGTGAGGTTTTCGTCAGAAACTCCTTGACTGACATTTCACTCTTGTGTGACGATTTCGTCAGTAACGTGTCGAGGCGGCGGGAGACGTGACCGCGATGGTGAAACTGAGGAACGACGGGCACAAACATCTGCACAGCGAGCAGGGTGCCCGGCGCGGCGAACATCCTGGGCGATCGACCAACCCGTTGATCCGGGTGGCTGACATCGCCTGGCTGGAATTCGACAAGCCCGATCTGGTGCGCGCCGAAGCGTTCGCGCGCGCCTTCGGGCTCGGCGTGGCCTCCAGCGATCCCCGGCAGTTGGTACTGCGGGGCACCGACGCCGGATGTCCGTGCCTGATCGTGCGACCCGGGACACATAGTAGGTTCACGGGAGTGGCGTTTCGCGCCGCCGACGAGGTGGATGTGCTGAGGCTCGCGGACAAGGTTCATGCCCCGGTCCAGCCGCTGCCCGAGGCGCTCGGGGGAGTGGCGGTGCAGCTGACCGACCCCAGCGGTATCGCGGTGAAAGTCGTTGGTGGACTGCACGAGCTCCCCGAACAGCCGACGCAATCCCCGCTACTGCTCAACACCGGACGAAAGACCGTGCGGACCAACGCCACCCAGCGGCCACTGCGCGCACCCGCCCGCGTGCAACGTCTAGGGCACGTGGTGTTGCAGTCCACCACCTATCTGGCGACGCTGAACTGGTATTTGGACACCCTCGGGATGATCGTCAGCGACTTCCTCTACTTTCCCGGCCAACGCGACCGCGGCCCGACGATGAGTTTTATCCGCTGCGATCGGGGCGATTCTCCAGCCGACCACCACACCCTGGCACTGGCCCTGGGCCCGGCCAACCGATACGTCCATTCGGCCTACCAGGTCAGTGACCTCGATGCCTTGGCCGCCGGTGGCGAATATCTGCGCGACCGGGGCTACTTCCGGTCCTGGGGTATCGGCCGACACATCCAGGGCAGCCAACTGTTCGACTACTGGCGCGACCCCGACGGCTTCCTGGTCGAGCATTTCACCGACGGCGACATGTTCGACAACACCGTGGAACCGGGCTGGGCGCCGTTCACCGCGACCGGCCTGGCGCAGTGGGGGCCGCCGGTGAGCAGGGACTTTCTGGGAACCACCCCCAAACATGCTCCCCAGGAACTGCGTTCCATGGTGAGCGCACTGCGCGACCGCAACGAGTTCGACCTCACCCGCCTCATCGGCCTTCTGAAAGTGGCTTCCTCATGACCCTCTCCGTTCTGCGCACCGCCGACGCCTGGTGGGTGCACACCCCGGCCGGCGCTGCCCGCATCGACACGAAGGCGACCACCACCGCACAACTTCTCGCCGATCGCGCGGCGGTCGAGGAAGCTGCGAGTAGTACGCCGACAGCCGCGGTCTCGGAGTTGAACCTGTTGTCCCCGGTCACCGCACCGTGCCGGGTAGTCGCCCAGATGACGAACTTCGAATCCCACGTCAAAGACGCCGGCATGGACCCGAAAACCGTGCCGCTGACCTTCTTTCGCAAGTCTTCGGCATCGATCAGCGGACCGTTCGACGACATCGTTCGGCCGTCGCACGTCCGACTGCTCGACTACGAAGTCGAAATAGGATTGGTCATCGGTCGGGACATCCCGGTGGGTACCACGCTCACCGATGCAAACCTGGCCGATTACGTTGCCGCCCTGGCGATCACCAATGACGTGTCCGCGCGGGACATCCAGCTTCCCCAGACCCAGTTCTACGAGGCCAAGTCCTACCCCACGTTCACCCCGGTCGGGCCGGCGCTGGTGCTCGTCAACGCCGAGGAGCTGGCACGTTTCGGTGACCTGCGGCTGCGGTTGAGAGTCAACGGCGACGAGCGCCAGAACGCGTTGGTGGAGGGTGACATGCTGTACCGGCCGTTGCAGGCCCTGCAGTCACTGGCGCGATTCCAGGACCTCGCGGCCGGTGACCTCGTGCTCACCGGGACCCCAGTGGGCACCGCGCTCAGCGCCCCACCGAAACCGATAGAGATCATCGGCAATTTGCTGCCGCCGGCGGTCAAGTGGAAGGCCTTCTTCGCCCGGCAGGCGAAGAACCCGAAGTATCTGCGGCACGGCGACGTCGTCGAGGCGTCCATCGCCACCGACGACGGTGCCATCGACCTGGGCACCCAGCGGTTGACGGTGCGGTTCGCGTGAGCGCCGGTGCGGTCTGGCCCGCCTGCTCGATCGGCAGCCGGTGACCGAGGCCGTCGGCGAAGGGCCCGATGAGCACGTGCCTGTCGTGGTCGTCGGCGGCGGCCCCACCGGCGTCACGGCGGCCACCCTGCTGGCGCAGTACGGAGTCGACACCCTGGTGCTGGACCGGTGGTCGCAGGTCTACCCGCAGCCGCGTGCGGTGCATCTCGATGACGAGATCTGCCGAATCCTGGCGCGACTCGGCGTCGCCGAGGAGTTCGCCCGCATCTCACGTCCAGCCCGCGGATTGCGGTTGGTCGACCGGAACCTCGCGGTGCTCGCCGAATTCCGGCGGGACACCGCAGTGACCCGCAGCGGTTATCCCGCGGCGAACATGTTCGATCAGCCCGAACTGGAAAACCTGCTCAGGCGCAATCTGACTCGGTTCCGACGCGCCCGGTTCCGTGGCGACGTCGAGGTTCTCGACATCGCCGTGGACGCCGCCGGTGTCACCCGAGTTGCGTTCTCCGACCGGCTGAGTGGGCGCCGATCGGTGATCACCGCCGATTACGTGTTGGGCTGCGACGGCGCCAACAGCATGGTGCGTAACGCCATCGGCGCGACCATGCGCAACTTGAAGTTCGATCAGCGGTGGCTCGTGGTCGATGTTGCCACCACCGCTGATCTCCAGCAGTGGGAAGGCGTCCACCAGATCTGCGATCCCCGGCGTGCGGGTACGTACATGCGCATCGGTGACACCCGATACCGTTGGGAATTCGCACTATCGGCCGGCGAATCCGCCGACGACTTCGCGACTCTGAGCGCGTTGCTTCCCTTGCTCGCACCGTGGACTCGCCACGTTGCGGAGGCCGATCTGCAGCTCGTCCGGGTGGCCGAATACACCTTCCGTGCCCAGATCGCCGATCATTGGCGGTCCGGAAGTATCTTCCTGCTCGGCGACGCGGCTCATCTGACACCACCGTTCATCGGGCAGGGAATGGGCGCAGGGCTGCGCGATGCGATGAACCTGGCGTGGAAGCTTGCCGGTGTCCACCATGGCAGCCTGCCGCCGACCGTGCTGGACAGCTATGAGCAGGAACGTAAACCGCACGCCCGGCACATGATCTCCCTGGCGCTCAACATGGGGCGTGCCATGACCGCCGGTGGCCAGCTCGGCGCTGCCGTGCGCAGGCTGATTGTCCCGCGGTTGCACCTGATCCCGGGAATGCGCGGCAAGGTCATCGATTCCGAGACACCGGCCCTGAAGGCCTCATCGCTGGTCCGGCGCACACCGGCCAGTCGTCGCGTCGCGGGTCGGCTGTGTCCCAATCCTGTCCTCGCCGACGGCCGCAGACTCGACGAGGCGCTCGGGTCGGGTTTCGGTGTGGTGACCACCGGCGCGCTGACGCCGGCGCAGCAGGCGCTCGTCGAGCGCTGCGGGGCGCGCGCACTGTGTGTGGCTCCGGCAACCGAATTGGCGTCGTGGCTACGGCGCGGGCGGGTGACCACCGCGATGATCCGGCCCGACCGAACCGTCATGAGCGCAGGCCGAGATGTCGACGCGCTGTGCCGCCAGTTCCTGTCCGGCAACCTCGTCGGCGTGTGGAACCCGGTTGCCGCGACGCCGGACTGACCTGCCGCGCGTGTACCGGTCAGGTGGGTATTGCGGCGGCGGCGATCGCCTCCTGCAAACCGCGGGTCGCCAGCGCGTCGGCCAACTCGTTGTCGGCGATACCCGAATGGCCCTTCACCCAGAACCACTCGACGCGGTGCTGCGCGGACGCGATCTGCAGCCGCTGCCACAGATCGACGTTCTTGACCGGTTGCTTGGCGGCGGTCATCCAGCCGTTGCGCTCCCAGCCGAACACCCACTTGGTGATGCCGTTGCGAACGTAGGTGCTGTCGGTGTGCAGGTGCACGACCACGGGCCTGGTGAGCGCCTCCAGCGCCATGATCGGCGCCATCAACTCCATCCGGTTGTTGCTTGTCGCCCCGGCCTCGCCGCCGAACATCTCGCGGACGTGGTCGCGCTGACGCAGCACCGCACCCCAGCCGCCGGGGCCGGGGTTGGGCCTGCAGCCGCCGTCGGTGTGGATGATGACGGGGTCGTCTGTCATGCGCCGAGAATAGGTGCCGAGATCATCGCCGTGCGGACCGACATCCCGAAATCCTGATGCCGGAGCGTGGTGATCCGGCGTCCGGGCTGCACCGCATCCTTCACCGGGGTCGTGTGGTCACCGAAGAGCGCGGCGGTCGCGTCGATGTCGTCGACGACGTAGGTGATGCCCCAGAGCGTGGACGGACCGTCACCCGCCGTCCCGGGCGAACCGATGACCTCGAGAATGACCTCACCCAACCGGAAGAAGATCTGGCGCACCGCCCGCCCGCCGAGCTCGGTGTCGCGTTCGCGGCGCGGGTGCACATCGACGACGGCCAGTGCGTCGACGGTCCGGCTCAGGTCGGGCGAGAGCATCACGACGTGGTCGATCGCGGTGACGCCGTTGGCATGGGCGGCAGGAGTTGACGCGGATGCGCTCGATCTTGCCGTCGGCACGCCGTCGAGGTCGCCGGCCGAACGCTCGGGGAGACCGCACAGCGACCACCCGACGATGCCCGTGCCGCGGTCGCGGCCGACCAGTCTGATGCGGACGCCGCCGACCCGGCAGACGGCATCGGCGTCGACGCTGAACCCGGCCCACGTCCAGGCGTCGACGGGATCGGCGACCGCGAACTCGTCGACGGTCACGGGTGAATTGTGTGAGTTTCCGATGCGCTTGACCCTACGTCGAGCCCCTCTCGCGCGGGCAGCGCACACTCGAGTCTGCGCACGTCCGCGCGAATCCGACGGTGAAGGCAGGTTCGGTTTGAAGGTGTCGAGAAGGGCTTTCGGCAGTATCGCGGTGGCGGCCGCGGCAGGAGTCGCCGCCGCACGGATCGGGCCGCGGGCCCGCGCTGCACCGGCTGGGGTCCCGGTCGCCGAAACGCAGGCCCGCAGCGTGGTGCTGGTGCACGGCCTGTATGCGGACGGCTCGTCGTGGATCGACGTGGTGCCGCATCTGCAGAACGCGGGCCTGGCGGTGACGGTGGTGCAGAATCCGCTGACGACGCTGGCCGACGCGGTCGCCGAGACTCGCCGCGTGCTGGCTCTGCAGCCCGGCCCGACGGTGCTGGCCGGTCACTCGTGGTCGGGCACCATCGTCAGCGAAGTCGGCGGTGACCCGACGGTGAGTGCCCTGGTCTACATCGCCGCGCGGGCTCCCGACGCAGGCGAGGATTTCCCGGCGTTGGCGAAGCGGTTCCCGGCGCCGCCGGCATCCAAGGGCGTCGTCGTCACACCGGACGGATACGCACAACTCGGCGAAGCGGCATTCCTGTCGGATTTCGCCGGGGGAGTACCCGCGGAGCGGGCCCGCGCGCTGTACGCGGTGCAGGGTCGAAACCTGACCACTTTGCCGGCCGAGCGGACTACGACCGCCGCATGGCGGGACAAGCCGTCCTGGTACCAGGTGTCCACTCAGGACCGGACCATCGACCCGGAGCTGGAGCGATACCTGGCCCACCGAATGGGCGCGCACACAATTGAACTCGACACCTCACACGTATCGCTGCTCACGCGGCCGCGCGAGGTGGCAGACCTGATCCTGGCGGCCGCCGGCCGCGGCGCAGGCTAGGTCACGTCCGACATGGTCCGTGGCCGATGAACTGCGCACCCGGATCTCGCCCGGACCGGCATCAGTTCTGTGTCAGTAGAACTTTGAGTGCTCCCGTTTCGCCGGCATTACTGAATTCGTGATAGGCGCGCTCGAATTCGTCCAAGGGGTAGCGGTGCGTCACCAGGGCGGATGTATCGAGTCTGTGCGCGGCGACAAGGTCGACAAGGGTCGGTGTCGAATAGGTGTCGACGAGGCCTGTGGTGATGGTGAGATTCCTGATCCAGATGTCTTCGAGATGAAGTGTTGCCGGCCCGCCGTGCACCCCGATGTTGGCGACGTGTCCGCCCGGACGGACGAGTTGCACGGCAAGTTCGAACGTTGCGGCCGTCCCGACTGCTTCCATGGCCGCGTCAACACCCAATCCGCCTGTCAAGTCGGCGATCGCCGCAACCGGGTCTTGGCGGTCGGGATTGATCACGATGTCTGCACCGAACTTGCGGGCAGCATCCAGTCGGCTGTCGGCAAGGTCGATGGCCACGATGCGGCTGGGGCTGAACAACTGGGACGTCATGATCGCCGCAAGGCCGATCGGCCCGGCACCCACGACAACGACTGTGTCCGCCGGCCGGACTCTGCCGTTGATGGCTCCCACTTCGTACCCGGTCGGAAGCAAATCCGCCAGCGTGATCATGTTTTCGTCGCTCACGCCGTCCGGAACCCGATGTGTCGAATTGTCCGCAAACGGAACTCGCACGAACTCAGCCTGAGTTCCGTCGATGCGATTCCCCAGGATCCAACCACCTCCTCCGCTGCATTGGCCATAGCTCGTGCGACGGCAGTATCGGCAACTCCCGCACGAACTGATGCAGGAGATCAACACACGGTCACCGACCGCAAGCTGCCGCACGCCTGAACCGATCGCGGTCACGGTTCCCACCGCCTCGTGGCCGAGGATTCGTCCCCTGTCCACGGTGGGGACATGGCCACGTAGGATATGCAGGTCAGTCCCGCAGATCGTGACGGCGTCGACCCGAACCACCGCGTCGGTCGGATCAACGAGGACGGCATCCGGTACGTCGTCCCATGAAGCCTTTCCATCGCCGTGATACACCATTGCCTTCATTGCTGTCTCCTTGACTTTGTGGGTTCCTGAATGGAACATCCAGCACCGCTTGAGAATTTGAGTGACTGGCGAAAACTGCCGGGCGTTGACCGGCTGCTGGTAGCGCCACTCTTGCTGTCGAGGGCGCTCGTTCAGGTGAGTTTCGCGAGTTGATCGAGCACGTGCTCTGGTGATGCCGACGGCGGAATCGAGGTAACCAGCAGATCGGTCTCCGGGACGGCGTGGCCGAATTCCGCACCGCCGGTCCAGAACTCGGGCCCGAGCACGCCGATGCTGGGATCGCCGGCGGCCCCGTGAATTCCGTCGTCGTTCCACATCGCCAGTGTCCAGTCGAAGTGCGACGCCACGTTGGCCACCGCCGTGTAGGGCGTCAGCGTCTCCGCGAACGAGGCGTCGCGAGCATCGAGCAGTATCAGTGCGATCGGCAGTGACCCGAGCCGCCCGAGCCATTCCGCAACGTAGATCGACGCGTTGTCGGCGCGGTCCGCATCCACCTCGTCGAGTGGTGTGCCTGCGACCTCGTGTGCCGCGCCAAGCCAGGCCCCTGGCGAGGGCAGATGCAAAAGCAGCTGGCGCCGTGTGGTTTTCGCCACCGTCTCGAGCATCTCACGGCTGGCAGCGAGGACGTCGGAATCGGTCAGCAGGGTGCGCAGGGGATAGCCGATGCGGGTGCGTGCGCCCATCGACGCGATGAGATCAGGGCGCGCGTCGGTGTGCGCGGTGAGCAGTCGCCTGACGTCGATCCAGAGTGCGTCAGGATCGAGTAGAGCCCTGACTTGGTCGAAATGCCCGGCTGCCAGGGCGGTGTCGGTCCACGGGATCGGTGTACCCTGGCGGACCACCGCCGTGGAGTAATCGGCGTCGTCGATCAGCAGTGGCCGGCGTCGCCCGGTCGGCGTCGCGGCCATCAACGATTTCGCACTCATGAAGCTGCCTTTCTGGGCTGGTGGCGGCCCCGGAAGCCATCCGGGGCCGCCACCGATCTCAGGTGAGTCGGGTGACCTTCTCGCCGTGCTTGGCTTCAAGCTCGGCGATGCGGGCCTCGAGCTTGCCGATCTTGACTTCGCGGCGGTCAGGAACCATCACGATCGGAAGTTCGCTCAGTGGTGCGCACACCCGCTCGGGACCGTCGATGGAGTACACAGTCGCGGTGATGTCCTGGTTGTCGTCGGCCCAGGTTCCCCACGATCCGTAATACGGCAGATCCTTCGGCGGTTCGGGCGTGACGAACTCCTCGCAGAACGCGGCAAACGGCTTCCCCCGCTGTAGCCGGTTCTTGCGCGCCGCGGCGCGTGCCGCCTCGGTGCCGGCCACGTCCAGGCGAAACGTCTTCGGCTCGTAACGAACTCCGAAGATGTCTTCGGCCACCTTCTGGCTGATCCGGCCGAGCTCAGCGTCGCGGACCACCGACTCGGGCAGCCTCTCCAGGGGATCTCCATAACCGCCCCCGGCGCCCTGGCTGATCATGTACAGCTCGCCGTCCTTGGCCAGGTCGAACTGTAGACCCATGTGATACGTGGAGTAGCGGCCGTCGGGGAAGGGGCGTTCGTTCATCACCTTTTCGATCGACAGGTCGAACTTCTTGTTGTCACGTCGGAAATGTTCATAGACATTGGTGCCTTTGACCATCGCCAACGGGTAGGTGCCGCAGCCGTATCCGCCGTACATGCCGTAGATCGACGAGAACTTCGCACCGGAGGTCACCGTCATGAATCCCCACTGAGGCGTTCCCTCGGCGGCCACGATCATCTCGTAACCCATCCCGCCGGTGAACTTGCCGAATCCCATGTTGTCGCGGACCAGGCGCTTGGCGACCAGTTGCATGAACGGCACCTCTTCCTCCATCACCTCCTGCTCGGCCGTGTCGGCCATCGCACAGAACAGTGGTGAGACGGCGTCCTCGCCGTCGTGGAACGGCTTGGCGCCACCTGGCATTCCGTTGAGGTCGGCGCACAGGTTGCCCACCATGTCGCCGTGCTGGGTGATGCCGCCCCACAAGAACGTGTTGATCTGGTTGAACCAGTTGGCCACCACGTTGGAGTACTTGTGCGGGGTGGAGAACGACATCCGGCTGTAGAGCGCCTGCATGCAGGAGAAGCCGCGGAACGAAGCCTGCAGCGACTGCCCCATCGGGGCGTCGTAGGAGGCATCCGCCCAGGTGCCCTCGTCGGAGATGATGTCGATGCAACTCATCGCCGCGGTGCAGCGCGGCAGGTCCGGCCACCAGAACGCCAGGATCGCCTGCATCATCATCGATTTCACCGAACACAACGGCGAATTGATAGCCCGGTTGAGGATTTCGGGCCCCGTTCCGCGCAGATCCACGGTCATGTGGTCGCCCTTGACCGTGATCTTGCACGCGAACTTGATGAGGATGTTCTCCTTGAGCGTGCTGTCCATGAACTGGTCGAACCGGTAGGTCCCATCCGGCAGTTCGGCGATGCGGCGGCGCACCTCGGCGTCGACGTCCTCGACGGTGGTGCGCAGTGCTGCCACGAAGGTGTCGACCCCCACCTCGTCGATCACCTTGTCGATGCGCTCCATGATCTTGCGCACCGCGGTGATCTTCACCTTCAGGTCGGCCAGCTGGAGCTTCGGGTCGCGCACCGAATGCTGCAGGAAGGTCAGCAGATCCCGGCGCAACTCGCCGCGCTCGACGATCTTGAACGGGCTCATCCGCAGCCCGTCGTCGAACGCCGTCTCCGAGCCCGAGGGCATGCCGCCAGGTTCACACGCCCCGTTCTCGCCCTCGTGGATGGTGGCTGCCACCCACGCGATGATCTCGTCGTCGCGGATGATCGGCATGATCATCGACTGGTCGGTGTTGTGCACGTTGCCGAATCGGGCGTCGTTGTGGATGAAGCCGTCACCAGGGTTGATCCCGACGGTCGGCTCGTCCTTCCAGTACTTCATGATGTATCGGATCGGGTGGTGCAGGATCGCACTGAAGGCGATGACGCCGTGGCACGACAGGTAGGAGACATCGCCGGAGCCCGTGTAGATGGCGGTGGTCAGGTCACCCCACTTGGCACCTGGGGCCGCACCCTGTGCCTCGCACATCTCGTAGCCCTCGTCCAGGGCGCCGGCGATGCGCTTTCGGATGCGCTCCACCTGCAGCCGGTCCACGCCGGCCGCGATGGCGACCTCCTCGTGCAGCGAGCGTTCCGAGATGCGGTGGCTGCGCATGATTTCCGGGTCCGGGCCCAGGAACAGCGTGGTCTCGTCCATGAACTGATCGACCCACCGTTGCTCAGTTGCGGTGAGCTTGCCGGCCGGGCGTTCGTTGACTGTGGTCATGTCTTGTCCTTACTTGGAGTTTTGGGGTCAGTCCTGCAGGAACCACACAGCGCCCTGGGCGGTGGGTTCCAGACGCCAGCCAGGTTCGACGAGAAACGTGGTGTTCTCCGTGGTGACGATCGCCGGGCCGACGATGACGCTGTCGGGGGTGAGCGCTTTCTCGTCGTAGACGGGGGTTTCGATCGGATCGTCGATGCCGATGAAGTAGGCCTTGCGAGTGCCCGCCGGCGCCGGAGCGGTGCGGGCACCGCCGTGCTCGAGAGGTTCGAAGTTCACCACGTCGCCGTCCACGTAGGAGGCTACCCTGATTGTGCTGCAACGGATTCCGGCCTCGGGTGCGGCCGAGGACGCACCGAACCGGTGGCTGTAGACGTCTCCGAATGTCTTGATGATCTCCAGGACGTCGCCCACGCCGTTGATGCGGTTGATGTCCGAGAGCGCCACCGCCTGGGTCAGCAGCTGGTTGCCGTAGCGCATGTCCAGCTCCAACCGGAACTTGACGTCCTCGGCGGAGAATCCCTGCCGGATCAGGTCTTCGCAGCCGCGGGCCTCCAATTCGGATACAACGGAGTTGAACTCGTCGTAGTCCTCGAACAGGGCCCTGGTGGTGGCGTTGTACATCGTCACGTGCACACCGCGTTCGTGGAAGTGCAGCTGCTTCATGTTGCCGGCGCCGCACGCGGAGAACACCGACGAGAACGGCGGAGCCAGGACACGTTTGATCCCCGCGTGGCGGGCGACGCCGCAGGCGTGCAGCGGCCCGTTGCCCCCGTAGGCCAGCATCGTGAAGTCCTCTGGCAGGTAGCCGCGCACGCGCAGCTCCTTACCGATGCCGATGGCCATCTGCTCGTCGACGCCGTCCTTGATCACGCGGGCGACGTCGATCGGATCCATGTCGAGGTGGTCGCAGAGTTCCTCTTCGATGGCGAACAGTGATCGCTTCGGGTTGAGCTTGATGTAGCCGTTGGCGTAGTTGTCCGGATCGAGGTAGCCCAGCAGCAGGTCGGCGTCGGTGACGGTGGGCTTGAGCCCGCCGCGGTCATAGCACGCCGGACCCGGATTCGACCCGGCCGACTTGGGGCCTATCTTGACCGAGTTGTGGATGCGGTCGTAGCTGGCGATCGAACCGCCGCCGGCGCCCAGGGTGTCCAGGTGCACCATCGGCACCGACACCAGCCAGCGGTCGATGGTGGGCAGGAAGTCATAGTGCTTGACCCCGCCCTCGGGCACCAGGCCGATGTCGAAGGACGTGCCGCCCATGTCGGTGGCGATGACGTGGCCGATTCCCGTTTCGTTCGACAGGTGCTCGGCCGCACCCACACCGGCTATGGGGCCGGAGTGGATGGTCTGTAACGCGTCGGTGGAGTTCATCTGCGCCATGCCGCCGGAGTTGTGGATCACCAGCATCGGTTTGTCGTAGCCGAAGTCGCGCAGGTTGCTCGACAGCTGGGCCAGCGCGTGGAACATGATCTCGTGCAGGTAGCCGTCGATGATCGTCGATGTCGCGCGCACGTATTCGCCCTTGCGGCCGGACACCTGATGACCGAGCAGCACTGGGATGGCGCCCAGCTCGTGCGGCGGGAACTCGTCGAGGATGATCTCCTGGATCGCCAGTTCGTGCTCCGGGTTCTCGGTGGCATTGACCAGCGACACCACGATCGCTTCGGCTCCAGCGTCGACCAGCTCGCGCACCACGGTGCGGACATCCTCGGCATCCAGGCGTGCCACGATCTTGCCCGCGGAGTTCACCCGTTCCTTGACCGAGCGGATCATCGCCCGCGGCACCAGTGGTTCGGGCCGCTCGGCAGCCGGAAGGTTCTGCTGCATACCGTAATCCAGGCCCTCGCCATAGCCCCGGCCGCGCGATAGCGGGATGGTGTCCTCGAAACCGTGGGTGACGATGGCCGCCACCTTGGGTCCGTTGCGCTCGATCAGCGCGTTGGTGCCCAGCGTGGTGGCGTATCGGACCGAGTCCACCTCGGAGAGCACGGTTGAGCGGTCCAGCCCGGCGCGCTTGCACGCCAGGTCCAGGGCATCGTTGAAGCCGATGGCCAGGTTGTGGTGTGTGGTCAGCGCCTTGGCATCGACGTAGATGTCGTCCCACACGAAGAAGCAGTCGGTGAAGGTGCCACCGATGTCGACCGAAATACGTTTCATCTCTGGTGTTCTCCTGTACAGGTCAGTCGAAGGTTCAATGCAGGTGGCCGGCGGCCTTGAGAGCTGCGGTGTACTTCTGGGCGTCTTCGCCCGGTCCGTAGTTGAAGACGGCTTCGGCGTCCTGACCGCGGTCCGCCCACTGCTTGCGCAGGGCCGCGACGTCGATGAGCATGTCCACGGCCGGCGGGTGTCCCGGTGGCAGGTATTCACATTCGATCTGCGTGCCGCAGCCCGGGCAGTAGTACTCCAGGATCCGGCAGTACGTCGGGTCCGGGCTGAAGGTGTACTCGTAGCGCTCGGGATCGATGATCGGCTGGTGGATCTCGCGCGGATCGCGGTCATAGACAAGCGTTCCGGATTTGTAGGTGTCGTGCGCGGAACCCATGTCCTGGGTGCACACCCGGCATACCCAGCGTTCGGTGTCCAGGTCGATGACGAGGTATTCGGTCATTGGGACTCGCATGGCAAGTCTCCTTTCTTGGTGGTCTGGGGGTCAGGACTTGTCGTTGAGCAGGAGGTCGCCGGCTGCGGTGAGGCGGAACGACCAGCCCGGCAGCACCCGGGCGGTGAAAAAGGGGCCCTCGATGATGGCGGGCCCTTCGCCCCCATCGCCAGGGCTCAGGTCATCCAGGACGTGTACTGGGACGTCGTCGACGTGGTCGGCCGCCGACCGGACCTGCCGCGTACCCGCCGCGGGCGCCGCGGTAGCGGTAACCACGGCGTCGGCTGTGAGGTCCGGATGTGACAGCGGCGCTGCGGCATTGAGTTGCAGCGACACCACGGAGCCCGGGTAGTCCACCTCGTCACCGGGCTGATAGGGCAGCCGCGAGACCGATCCGTCCTCGAGATTCTCGACCAGCAGCTGCCAGGAGGTCTCGCAATCCGCCAGCGCGTAGCCTTCCTGGAACATGTCGCGTTCGGCGCGCACCAGCAGCGCGTCGTGGGTTTCGGTGGCGGCTTCGGTGGTGGGTTCGGCGACGATGACCTCGTAGGTCTTGCCGATGTCGGAGAACGAGATTCCGAATGCCGAGAACACCGCTGCGGTGCGCGGGACGAGCACCTGTTTGACGCCTGCCAGCCGGGCTGCGCCGGTGGCGCTCATCGGTCCGGCGCCGCCGAAGGCGAGCAGCGTGGTGTCC
Organism: Mycolicibacterium austroafricanum; assembly: GCF_000612725.1. Classification (GTDB taxonomy): domain Bacteria; phylum Actinomycetota; class Actinomycetes; order Mycobacteriales; family Mycobacteriaceae; genus Mycobacterium; species Mycobacterium austroafricanum. Next base: position 545,083 of record NZ_HG964452.1, on the reverse strand, counting down.
TCGGTGACCAGCGGTGCGAATGACGCCGAAAGGGCCTGGAAGTATGCGTGCTCCATCCGGATCAGCGCCTCTTCCAACGAGATCCCGAGCGGGCGCGCGATCGTCTCGGTGATCACCGCTTGGGACCGGCTGGGGTCGAGGGTGAAGGTGCCGTCGAGATAGGTATCCGGGTCGAGGACGCCCAGCAGCAGGTTGACGTCGGTGATGGTGGCCTGTTTGCCGCCGAAACCGAAGCAGGCCGGGCCGGGTGCGGCACCCACTGACTGCGGGCCGACGGTGATCTCGCTGTCAACCACCTGGATCACCGACGAGCCGCCGACGCCCGAGGAGGTCACGTCGCTCATCGGGTAGGAGATGTGCACTCCTTCGATGCCACCCCGGTCGGCGACCGCGACCGCGCCACCCTCGACCACACCGACATCGGTGGTGGTGCCGCCGATGTCCATCATCAGGGCGTGCGGTAGGCCGTAGACCCGTGCCAGTGCCGCGGTGCCTTCCAGCCCGCCGCGCGGGCCTGACGAGTAGGTCTTGAGCGCGACCGACTTGGCGACCCGGGAGGAGGCGCCGTCGTTGCGGTAGACCAGCAGCGGGTTGACCACCTTGTAGGCCTGCAGCCGGCGTTCGGCGCTGTAGAGAAACCGTTCCATCGTCGGGTGCAGGAACGCGTTGACCACGCACGACCACGCCCGTCGGGCGTCGTCACGGTCGCCGGCCAGCTCCCAGCTGTAGATCAGTGGCACCGAACCGAGCAGGTGACGGGGAAACTTGCGCAACAGCACATGCCGCAGCTGTCGTTCCTCTTCGGGAGTGGCTGCGGCAACCACCACACGGGCAGCGCCGAGGGTGGTGAGCCGGTTGATCTTCTGGACCGCGTCGAATTCGAGATCGGCCTCGGGGTCGACGGTCAGGAAGCGGTCGCCGACCAAGCCGGTGAACAGCTTCTTCTCGGCGGCACCGCGCTTCATGCCGGCATCCAGGCCACCGATGGTGGTGAGGATGCCGATCATCGGCCCGCGTCGCTCCACCAGCGCGTTGGTGCCCTGTGTCGTGGAGTAACGGATGTGCTCGGTGGCGTGCAACAGCCTGGTGATGTCGGCCTCGCCGTACAGCGCGTCTGACGCTTTCTCGATGCCGGTGAAGAGGCATTCCGAAAGGTCGTGGGGCGTTGTCAGCGTCTTGGTGAAGGTGAACGCATTGCCGTCCCAGACGCAGATGTCGGTCAGCGTTCCGCCGTTGTCGATGTTGATGAGGGTGCCCATGGCGCTCCGTTCGTGGAATTCGCATATATGAATGCGTGGAGGGGGTGGCATTGTGCTGTGCGCCACACCGCTGCATAGAGCGTTGTCCACGTCTCAGCAGTCGGGGGTGTCCCAAGATCGGACACCGATCGCCTTGGCTGTGATGCGCGTCTCGTTCAGACTGGACATGACCTCAGGAGGTGCGCCATGCCCAACAGCTCCGCTCGCATGTTGCGGGTGGCGGCTGCGCGTGCGGATTTCCTGGAGTACGGCGGTGGCGGAGCGGCCGGGGTTTCCGAGGTCGTGGTCGCATCGTGGGAGCGCAGTCAGGCCGCCGGTGTGGACATCGCGCACCCGAACGCGCAGTTCACCGATGAGATCGACGCAGCTTCGCTGCTGGTGCGCTGTGCGCGGCCGGTGCTGCAGCAACTCCAGATCGACACTGCCGACATGCCGCTGGTGATCGCCCTGACCGATAAGAAAGCACGGGTGGTCCAGCGCATCGACAGTTCGTCGGCGGTGGCTCGGCTGCTGGACCGGGTGGATCTGGCCCCCGGATTCAGCTACGCCGAGTCGACCATGGGCACCAACGGCATCGGGACGGTGTTCGAAGCGGGGCAGCCGATCAGCGTGGTGGGCCCGGAGCACTTCAGCGAGAATCTGCACCTGTTCGCCTGCACCGGTGCCCCGGTCATCGACCCGGTGACCGGCCGTGTCGAGGGGGTGCTGGACATCTCGACGCTGTCGTCTTCGTGGAGTCCGTTGATGCACACCCTGGTCAAGAGCGCCGCAAAGGACATCGGGCGCAATTTTCTGCTTGACCGCGGTCAGGCTCAGCGAGCGATCTTCGAGACATACCTCAAGGTCACCGCCCGATCGGATCGCCAGGCCGTGTTCGCGTTCGGCGAGTCGGTGTTCGTGGCCAATTCGGCAGCGCAGCAGATGTTCGACGCCGACGAACAGCGCATCATGCGTGAGCACGCGATGTTCCTGATGGCCGGTAAGGATCGAGTCAGCGACACCATCGCCCTGCCAGGACAGCGCCTGGTCCACGTCCGGGGAACCCGGATCCTGGCCGGCGTGGCGGTGGCGGGCATGGTGGTGATCGCGGATCTGGTGACGTCGAGTCAGCCGGGGACGCCGGATGATTTCAGCGAGCAGCAGTTGCCCCAGGTCGCGATTGCGACGCCGCAGACGTCTCAGATCGTCGGCGGCCTGTGGCGTTCACGTGACTCCCTGGCGGGCGGTAGTACGCCCGCCTGGATTCGAGCATGTGGTGACCTGCGGCAGGCCCTCGAACAGGTCCAGCCCGCACTTGTGGTCGGAGAGCAGGGGGCAGGGAAATTCACCTTGGTGGCCGAGTTGTTCCACTCGGTGTATCCGGGGGGCCGGGCCATCTCGGTGGATGCCGGACAGCTTGAAAGCGGCTGCGCGCCATCCGATCTCGGATCGCTGCTGGGAGATTCCGCCGAGCCGACGCTGCACATCATCCGTGACATCGACCAGGCGAGCACTGATGGCGTCGAGCGGCTGGAGGCGTATCTTGCCGCGGTGGCGGAAGTGACCGGGCCGGTATGGGTGGTTGCCACCGGATCGGACTCTGCGGCGAGCGCCGATCTGCCGTTCCGCGAGCTGCTGCACCATTTCGAGGTGTCGATAACCATCCCGCCGCTGCGCTGTCGCACCGACGATCTGCCGACGCTCACCGCAGCACTACTGCGAGGGATTGCGCCTGAACGCAAGGTGAGACTCAGTCCTGAGGCGCAGCGCGTGATTGCACGGTATTCGTGGCCGCGCAACATTTCTCAGCTGCGAGAGGCACTGGTTCATGCTCTTCGGCGCCGGCCGGTGGGCGAGATTCAAGAATCTGATCTGCCCGGGTACTGCCAGACGGCGTCCCGACATGCGTTGACGCCGTTGGAGGCAGCCGAACGCGATGCGATCGTCGCAGCGTTGCGGGATACGGCCGGGAATCGCGTTGCGGCCGCGGCTCATCTGGGCATGTCGCGGTCCAGCCTGTACCGGAAGATCAAGACGTACGGCATTGTCGCCTGAATTCGCTTACCGGAGTGGATAATCGGAGCAGGGTTGGTTATCCGCGGGGGCCGTCGAGTGGGCAAGGCGGATCGGTGAGAACCGCGGCGACATCTCGCGACGACCGAAGCGGTGAAGCCGCGTGATCATCTGCGTAACCGGACCGTCAGCTCGTGCGCAAGTTCGAGGAGCAGCGCGCCCATCTCCACTCGCCGCTCTGGGCGGAATCGTGTCTCGACACCAGTGAGGCTCAGCGCCCAGGCAGGGCGACCGGTGCGGTCGAAGACGGCCGCACCCATTCCCCAGCTGCCCTCGACGAGGAGGCCTGGATTGACCGCGTAGCCGGTGGTGCGGGTGGCCGCGATCCGTTCGCGGATAGCGGCTTCGGAATGGCTTGCCGGCCAGCGTGGTTCGAAATCGTATCGGGTGAAGTACTCATCGATGTCTCGGTCGGGAAGGTGGCTGAGGATTGCCAGTCCGGCAGAAGCGACGCCGAGGGGGAAACGAATGCCTTCGTGCAGGACATGGGATCGCAGCGGGAAGCTGCCTTCCCTGCTGAGTATGCACACGGTTTCGTCTCCGCGGCGGGCCGACAGGAACGCACTCTCACCGGTTTCGCGGGCCAGTCGCTCGATGACGTCGCGGGACTGGTCGGTGATGTCGTAGCGGTGGGCAGCGCCGGTACCGAGTAGGTAGAGCTCCGGCCCAAGTGTCCACCGTCCGGTGGTGGTGTCCCGATCGACCAGTCCTTCCTCGGCGAGCGCCGTGAGCAGCCGGTGTGCGGTGGGGCGGGGCAGGTCGGCGGTGCGGGCGATCTCGGTGGTCGACATCCCCGTCAGATCGCCGCCGCCGATCGCACGCAGCAGCGCCGCGGCTCGCGCCAGCACCTGGGTTCCCTTGTCCTGCATCCAGCAGAGTCTATGCGTTCACATAGTGGACGCATACTGACCTTGTGGTCATCATCCGAGCAGTGTTACGCAACCTCACCGTTACTCCTTGCGTGCTGGAGCTGCGAAGAAGCACTATCGGCAACGCAGCGCATCGCGTCTGAAGAATGGTCGGAAGGAAAGAGCATCGATGTCATCGAAGGTCTATGACAGCGCCGCGGCGGCGGTCTCCGATATTGCGACGGGAGCGACCCTCGCGGTCGGCGGCTTCGGTTTGTGCGGCATCCCGGATGCGCTCATCGAGGCTGTCGCGGCCTCGTCAACCACCGATCTCGAAGTGTTCTCCAACAACTGCGGCGTCGACGACCACGGGCTGGGAGTCTTGTTGTCGCTGGGCCGGATCCGTCGGGTCACGGCCTCTTATGTCGGGGAGAACAAGGAATTCGCCCGGCAATACCTGGCCGGCGAACTGGAAGTCGAGCTGACTCCGCAGGGCACTCTGGCCGAGCGGCTCCGGGCCGGCGGTACCGGGATTCCGGCGTTCTTCACCCCCGCCGGAGTCGGCACCCCCGTTGCCGACGGCGGTATGCCGTGGCGGTACGCGGCCGACGGATCGGTGGCGATCGCGTCACCGCCCAAGGAGACCCGGGTGTTCGGCGAGAAGCGATATGTGCTGGAGGAGGCGATCATCGCCGACTTCGCTCTCGTCCATGCCCGGCTCGGCGACACCGATGGCAACCTCGTGTTCGAGAAGACCGCCATGAACTTCAACCCGCTCGCCGCGATGGCGGGACGGATCACGATCGCCCAGGTCGAGGAGCTCGTCGAGCCCGGTGCGATTGAGCCGGGGCGGGTGCATCTCCCAGGTGTCTTCGTCCAACGCGTCGTCCACACCGGACCGCAGACCAAACGCATCGAGAAGCGCACTGTCCGTACCGCGCAAGGAGCCCACTGATGACCGCGACCTTCACAACCGGCTGGACCCGCAACCAGATCGCGGCCCGCGCGGCCGCCGAGATGATCGACGGGCAGTACGTCAACCTGGGCATCGGATTGCCCACCCTGATCCCTGGTCATCTAAGCCCCGGGGTGCGGGTAATCCTGCACTCGGAGAACGGGATTCTGGGCACCGGTGGATATCCGGACGAGGATTCGGTCGACGCCGACCTCATCAATGCGGGCAAGGAGACCGTCACCGTCAACCGCGGCGCCGCCTTCTTCGACTCCGCGACCTCGTTCGGGATGATCCGCGGAGGCCACATTGATGCAGCCGTTCTTGGCGCTATGCAGGTGTCACGCAACGGAGATCTGGCGAACTGGATGGTGCCCGGCAAGATGGTCAAAGGAATGGGCGGTGCGATGGATCTGGTCCATGGCGCAGCGCGTGTCATCGTCGTGATGGAACACACCGACCGCAGTGGCGCACCCAAGATCGTCGACGCGTGCACGTTGCCCCTGACCGGACAGGGTGTCGTCGACCGGATCATCACGAATCTGGGCGTCATCGATGTACCCGGAGACGGCACCTTGGTGTTGCGCGAACTGGCTCCCGGCGTCACCGTCGACGACGTCGTCGCCGCGACCGGCGCCGAGTTGACGGTGGCACTGTGATGGCCGCGGACAACAGCTCTGTGCTGGTGGCCGGAGCGCGCACGCCGATCGGAAAGTTCATGGGGTCGCTGGCCGGCCTCACCGGTGCGGAGCTCGGCGGCGTCGCCATCGCGGCAGCGCTTGCCAAGGCGGGCATCTCCGGGTCGCAGGTGCAGTACGTGATCATGGGTCAGGTTTTGACCGCGGGCGCAGGCCAGATCCCTGCCCGGCAGGCGGCAGTCGCCGGAGGCATCCCGATGACGGTGCCTGCCCTGACGGTCAACAAGGTGTGCCTGTCCGGGTTGGACGCTATCGCGCTGGCCGATCAGCTCATCCGCGCCGGCGCGTTCGATGTCGTCGTCGCCGGCGGGCAGGAGTCCATGTCGCAGGCGCCACATCTTCTCGAAAACTTGCGTGCCGGAACCAAATTCGGCGATGCTGCGCTGAGAGACCACGTTGCCGTCGACGGATTGCGGGATGTGTTCACCGACCAGGCGATGGGTTCTCTCACCGACAGCGTCAACGCGTTGTCGCGCGCCGACCAGGACGAGTTCGCCGCAGCGTCGCACCGGCGCGCCGCGGCGGCGTGGAAGAACGGCGTCTTCGACGGCGAGGTCGTGCCTGTCGTGATCCCGCAACGCAAGGGTGATCCGGTGCAGGTCACCGTGGACGAGGGGATCCGCGCCGACACCACCACGGCGTCTCTGGCACGACTGCGGCCGGCGTTCGTCGCCGACGGTACTGTCACCGCGGGCAATGCTTCGACCATGAACGACGGTGCTGCGGCTGTGGTCGTGATGAGTAAGGCCAAGGCCGCCGAGGTCGGTTTGACCTGGATCGCGGAGATCGGCGCCCACGGTGTCGTCGCCGGTCCCGATTCGACGTTGCAGATGCAACCGGCGAACGCGATCGCCGCAGCGTGCGCAATCGAAGGAATCGACCCGGCGGCACTGGATCTCGTGGAGATCAACGAAGCGTTCGCCGCAGTGGGTATCGAATCGACGCGCGCACTGGGCCTCGATCCGGAGAGGGTCAACGTCAACGGTGGCGCCATCGCGATCGGCCACCCGCTGGGCATGTCCGGCGCACGAATCGTCCTACATCTGGCGTTGGAACTGCAGCGTCGCGGCGGAGGAACCGGAGCGGCAGCGCTCTGTGGTGGCGGTGGTCAAGGATCCGCACTCATCGTTCGCTGCTGACAGTTGTTGTGCAGGAGTTGGGGCTATCCCGACGTCAGCCGCGTTTCTGCAGCAGGACCGAGACCGTGAGCACCGCCAGACCGGCGAGCGCCAGCACCGCGCCCGCTGCGGCAGGAGCGGTGTAGCCGAGACCCGCGGCGATCACCAGGCCACCGACCCACGCGCCCGTCGCGTTGCCGATGTTGAGCGCCGAATGATTCAGCGCCGCAGCCAGAGTCTGCGCGTCGTGCGCGACGTCCATCAGCCGGGTCTGCAGCGCCGGGCCGACCGCCGAACCGGTGAGGCCGATGAGGAACAGCACCAGCAGCGCGGTCCACGGGTTGTGCGACGCGACGACGAAGAGCGCGAGCGCACCGCACAACGCACCCAGTGACAGGTAGAGCGCACGGACCACCGAACCGTCGGCCAGCCGGCCGCCGACGAGGTTGCCGAGCACCATGCCGAGGCCGAACATCATCAGCGCCAACGGGACGAGGCCACGCGGCATGCCCGCCACATCGGTCATGGTGGTGGTGATGTAGGTGTAGACGGCGAACATGCCGCCGAAGCCGATCATCCCGACGAGAAGCGCCAGCCACACCTGGGGGCGGCGCAGCGCGCCGAGTTCGGTGAGCGGGCTGGTGGCCCGCATGAACTTCAGCTGGAACGGCAGCCAGCACCACAGCGCCGTCAAGGTGACCAGGCCGACACCCACCACCAACCCGAAAGCTGCTCGCCAGCCCAGGGATTGGCCGAGCCACGACGCGATCGGTACACCGAGCACCGTGGCGACCGTCAGGCCGGTCAGCACATGGGCGACCGCCTTGGCCCGGTTCTGCGGACCCATGAGGTGCGCGGCGACCAGGGCCGCGACACCGAAGTACGCGCCGTGCGGCAGGCCCGCGAGGAACCGGGCCGCGATCAGTGTCTCGTAGGTCGGCGCCAGCATGCTGGCCAGGTTGCCGATGGTGAACAACGCCATCAGCGCCAGCAGGAGCTTGCGCCGCGCCATCCGCGCCGTGACGGCAGCGATCACCGGGGCACCGACCACGACCCCGAGGGCGTAGGCCGAAATGACATGGCCGGCTGTGGGTTCGGAGACACCCATGCCGGTCGCGATGTCGGGAAGCAGACCCATTGCCACGAATTCGGTGGTGCCGATCCCGAATCCGCCGAGTGCGAGCGCGACCACGGCGAGCCGGCGCACCACCGGATCGGGGGCGGCCACCGACACGGGGCCGGACGGGCGATGGAGGGTGTCGGTCACAGGGCTCGCACAGTGGTGACGGTCGGCGTGCTGAGTTTGAGGGCGACGTCGGCGAGTCGGCGGATGCGGTCCCAGTCGCGGCGGCGGACAGCGTCGGCCGGGGCCAACCAGTCGGCACTGACACACCCGACGTTGGGCGCCGCGAGATAGCCGGTGAGATCGGCCGCGGTGATGCCGCCCGATGCGCAGAACCGCGCGGCGGGGGCGAACGCCGCCAGCGCCTTGAGGTGGCGCAACCCGCCCGCGGCCGCGGCCGGGTGCAGCACCAGGTCGGTGTAGCCGGCGTCGAGAAGTCCCGCGGCCTCGGCGGCCGTGGTGACACCGGGCAGGTGTGGCAGCTCGCTGTCGCGCATCGCGGCGCATAGGGCGGCGCTGCCTTTGGTGGCGACCAGGAACTCGGCGCCCGCCGCACGGGCCCGCTCCGGCTGATCGGCCTCGGTCACGGCGCCCGCTCCGACGATCACGTCGGGCGCCTCCTCGGCGATGCGTGCGATGGCTTCGAGTGCGGTGGGCCCGTCGAGCGCCACCTGGACGAGCGGCAGGCCGGCCGCGGTGATCGCACGCGCGACGGGCACCGCGTCGGCGGCGCGGCGCACGCTGATGACGGGCATCACCGGGGCGACGTCCAAAAGCGATCTCGGCTCTTTCACGTCCTCCACCGTAGACGCGGATTAGGTATCTCTCAATCGGAGTTACGTACTTGAAATGCAGAAGTAAACGAAGTTACGCTCTGTTCATGGCCTTATTCAGGACATCCTCAGCATCGTCGGTGGGTGATGTCTTCGCCCTCATCAGGCACAAGCGCGATCTCACCCGGACCGAGATCGGCAGACTCACAGGCTTGTCGCGCACCGCGGTCACCGCACGGGTGAGCGAACTCACGTCCCGCGACCTGGTCGTCGAGCGCGAGCAGGCACCGTCCACCGGCGGCCGGCCCGCTGCCCTGCTCAGCTTCAACGCCGACGCCGGGGTGGTGCTGACCGCCGCAGTCGGTGGTAGTCGGACCCGGCTGGCGGTGTGCAACCTGGCCGGCGACGTGCTGACGGCCGCCGACATCGACCAGGAGCCCGGGCTGGGCCCGCAGGATCTGATGCCGCAGGTGGTCAAAGGACTCGAGGGGTTGCTGGCCGAATCCGGACACAGCGATTCCGTGTACGGCGTCGGCCTCAGCCTGCCCGGTACCGTCGACCAGGAACGCGGCAGCAGCATCGACACCCCGGTGCTCAGCGGCTGGGACGGCGCGCCCCTGATCCCGTACTTCCGTCAACTCACCGAGGCTCCTGTCGTGCTCGGCAACGACGCCAACGTCATCGCGCTTGCCGAATGGCGCGCAGGGGCAGGCCGCGGATTCGACGACCTGCTCGTGGTCAAGGCCTCCACCGGGCTGGGCGCGGGCATCATCGCCGGGGGCGCGCTGCAGCGCGGCGCCATCCGCGCGGCCGGCGAGTTCGGCCACAACAAGACCGTGGCTGCCGAGGGCCGGCCGTGTCGCTGCGGTGACACCGGCTGCCTGGAGACCGTCGCGGGAGGCTGGGCGCTGGTGCGCACGCTCGCTCGGGAGGGCAGACCGGTGGGGAATCTGCGTGATCTCGTTGAGCTGGCCCATTCCGGAGATGCGCTGGCGCGCAGGTTGATCCGTGACAGCGGGCGCCACATCGGCGAGGTGCTCGCGGGCGCGGTCAACCTGCTCAACCCGGCGGCCCTTGTGGTGGCCGGTGACGTCGCAGGCGCCTACGACATCTTCGTGGCCGGATTGCGGGAGACGTTGTACGGCAACGCGACCGCGCTGGCCACCCGGGTGCTGGAGATCCGGCCCGCGCAGCTCGGAGACCGCGGAGGCTGTCTCGGCAGCGCGATGATGGTGCTCGACCAGGTCCTCGGCCCGCGGGCTGTCGACGCGCTCATCGCCGCTTGACTCTGCAGTTACTGCGGAGCCCTGCCGAGGAACGTGTGCACGATGTTGTGCTGCCAGCCGGGCATGCTTTCGCTGTGCACGTCGACGAAGCCGTTGCGCCGCAGCCGGTCCCGGAATTGCGCGGCTCCGTCGAAGTTGTTGACGCTGCGGCGCAGGTACCGGTACAGGCCGGCGTCGCCGGAGCGCAACCGTCCCGCCGGGATGATGATCGCCGTGCTGACGAGGTTCCAGACGGCCGTGGCCAGTCGGGAGTCACGCACCGAATACTCGTGGACGGCCAGCACGCCGCCGGGTCGCAGCAGCGAACGCAGCGATCCCAGTACGCTGTCCGGGTCCTCGACGTTGCGAATCAGGTAGGCCGCGAGAATGCCGTCGAACGGGCCGGTCACGCCGGCGGCGGCCAGCGTCTCCGCCCGGCTGTGCACGAACGTCACCGACGGCGGCCACGTCTTGGCGCGCGCCTGCTCCAGCATCCCCGCCGAGCCGTCGACCGCCACGATGTCGGCCAGCGGGGCGGCGCTCAACAACGCTGCAGTGGATGCGCCTGTACCGCAACCGATGTCGAGAAGTCGCAGGCCACGCCCCTGGTCGGGCAGGCGCATCCGACGTGCCGAGAGGCGCAGATGCGCGTGATAGCCCGGATTGGCGCCGACCAGTCCGTCATAGGCCGGTGCCCCGGCGTCGAACGCGTCGGGAACGTCGTAGTTTCTCGCCGTCATACCGGTCGACGTTAACCGTTGCGGTCGGTCGCCACGCCCGTTCTGTGCAGGTGGGCCATGCCCGGCCCGGGCCGCCGACGGCCCGCCGCGATCAGGCATCGCGTCGTCGCGGGTCGATGACCGGTAGTGTCGCTGATCAGAGCACGTCCAGGGGCCACGGCTCCGTGACACCGAAGGACACGGTTTGGCGCACTATCTGCTCGCCGTCAGCCCGCTTCGGGGGCACGTGATGCCGATGGTCAACGTCGGGATCGGCCTGCAGGCGCTCGGCCACGACATCTGCGTGCTGACGGGCGCCGAGTTCAGCGACGCGGTGCACGCCGCCGGGCTGCAGATGATCCCGCTGCCCGACAGTGTGCGCATCGACCCGCCCGCGGCTGCGCCCGCGCTGCTGCGGAAGTTGCCCGTCGCGGTGCGGCGGTTCTGGCTGGGCCGTGCCGAACTGGCCTCGGTGTTCGCCGAACCCCTTGCCGCAGAAGCACAGTCACTGCGGGCGGTGCTGCGGAACGGCTCGGTGGACGCGATCGTCGCCGATGTGGCGTTCACCGGTGTGCTTCCGGTCCTGCTGCAGGACTCACCACGGCCACCGGTCGTCGTGTGTGGGGTGGGCCCGCTGACGATCTCGAGCCGGGACACGCCGCCGTTCGGCGTGGCCTGGCAACCCGAGCGCGGCCTCGATTACCGGCGGATGACCACCGCTGCGCACCGGGTGATCATGCGGTCAAGCCAGCGACGCTTCAATCATGCTCTGCGACAGGCGGGTTCGGATGCCTGCCCGCTCTTCGTCAGCGACTGGCCGCGGCTGGCGGACGGGTTGCTGCAACTGTCGGTGCAGGCGTTGGAGTATCCACGCGGCGACCTTCCGGCCACGGTCGAGTTCGTCGGTCCGGTGCTGCCTGCGGGACCGGAGGATTTCGACCCGCCGCACTGGTGGGGCGACGTGATGAATGCCGGCGCGGTCGTGCACGTCACGCAGGGCACTTTCGACAACGCCGACCTGGACCAGCTGATCGCCCCGACCCTGGAGGCCCTCGGCGACCGCGCCGACCTGCTCGTCGTCGCCACCACCGGCGGCCGACAGGGGCAGCGCATCCACGGCCGGATCCCGGCCAATGCGCGAATCGCCGACTGGATCCCCTATTCGGCGCTGCTTCCGCACGTCGACGTGATGATCACCAACGGAGGCTACGGCGGGGTGCAACACGCGCTGGCCCACGGCGTGCCGCTCGTCGTCGCGGGCGAGACCTCCGACAAAGCCGAGGTCGCCGCCCGTGTCGACTACAGCGGCGTCGGCATCGACCTCAAGACGGCGACGCCGACACCCGAGGCGATCCGGGCCGCCGTGGACCACGTCCGCCGCGACGGCCGCTACCGGAGCGCCGCCGAGCGGCTGCGGTCGGCGATCGAAGCGTCGACCCCGGTGGACGCCATCGCGAACGCGATCAAGCGGCTGTGCAACGCCTGATCACAGCTTGGCGATGACGTTCTCGGCGAACATCTCCAGGTTGCGGATCTTGGCGTCCAGCGGCTCGGTGTCCTGACCCTGGATGTAGGGGATGCGGAAGCCGACGATCACGTCGGTGACGCCCTTGTCCTCCAGCCGCTTGATCCCGTCGGCGGTGTAGGCGTCGATCGAGATCACGTGGATCTGATAGTCCGCGTTGTCGGCGGTTCCGGCTTCCTCGCGGAACCTGTTGAGTTTGCCGAGCAGCGCGTCGAGTTCCTCGGGGTCACCGCCCCCGTGCATCCAGCCGTCGTTGCGGGCGGCGCGACGCAGCGCCGCGTCGGCGTGCCCGCCGATCAGGATCGGGATGGGCTTGGTCGGCGCCGGGGTCATCTTCGTCTTCGGGATGTCGTAGAACTCGCCGTGGTACTCGAAGTAGTCGCCGGACGTGAGGCCGCGGATGATGGCGATGCACTCGTCCATCCGCTTACCGCGCTTGGCGAACGGGACGTTCATCAGTTCGTAGTCCTCGGGCCACGGGCTGGTGCCGACACCGAGCCCGAGACGGTTGTCGAACAGCGCGGCCAGCGAGCCGGCCTGCTTGGCGACCAGCGCGGGCGGCCGGATCGGCAGCTTGAGCACGAAGTGGTTGAAGTGCAGCTTGGTGGTGACCGCACACAAGGCGGCGGTCAGCACGAACGATTCGATGAACGCCTTGCCGTCCAGGAATTCACGGTTGCCGTCAGCGGTGTACGGATACTTCGAATCCGACTCGAACGGGTAGGCCACGCTGTCGGCGATCGTCATCGCGTGATAGCCGGCGGCCTCGGCGGCCTGTGCCAAGGGGATGTAGAACGTGGGGTCGGTCATCGCTTCGGCATAGGTGAATCGCACGGGGCCTCCTGCTGGTCGGTTAACTGAATACTAGAACGTGTTCTAATCCGCCGGTGCCCGATTGTCTGACGTGGGGGTGACCACGATCATGGACGCATGGGTTTGTTTCTGCTGCGCGCGGCGTTGACCGGACTGGCACTGTGGGTGGTGACGCTGATCGTGCCCGGCGTCCAGTTCGTCGGTGGTGACTCGACGGCGGCACGCGTAGGCATCATCTTCGTCGTCGCGGTCATCTTCGGGCTGGTCAACGCGGTCATCAAGCCCGTCGTGCAGATCATCTCGATCCCGCTCTACATCCTCACGCTAGGCCTGATCCACATCGTGATCAACGCGTTCATGCTGTGGATCACGTCGTGGATCACCGAGCACACCACCCACTGGGGGCTCTCCATCGACGACTTCTGGTGGACGGCGATCTGGGCGGCCATCGTGCTGTCGATCGTCAGTTGGCTGCTGTCCCTGATCGTCAAGGCGGACTGAACCATGCCCGAGCTGCCCGAGGTCGAAGCCCTCGCCGATCACCTGCGCCGCCACGCGGTCGGCCTGACCGTCGGCCGGGTCGACGTCGCGGCGCTGTCGGTGCTCAAGACCTTCGACCCGCCGATCTCCGCGCTGTACGGGCAGGAAGTCACCGGAGCCAACCGGTGGGGGAAGTACCTCGGGCTGCAGGCCGGTGAGTTGCATCTGATCACCCATCTGTCGCGCGCGGGCTGGCTGCGCTGGTCGGACAAGCTCGCCGCTGCGCCGCTGAAGCCAGGCAAGGGACCGATCGCGCTGCGGGTCCATCTGGGCCCCCCGGGGGAGTCCCCGGGGCCGAATGTCGCCGCCGGGGCGGCTCCGGGCTTCGACCTGACCGAGGCCGGTACCCAGAAACGCCTCGCGGTGTGGCTGGTCACCGACCCGATGGCGGTCCCGCAGATCGCCTCGCTGGGTCCGGACGCGCTGTCGTTGACCGGGCAGGCGCTGGCGGAGGTGCTCGGTGGGCAGTCGGGGCGGATCAAGACCGTCATCACCGACCAGAAGGTGATCGCCGGGATCGGCAATGCCTACAGCGACGAGATCCTGCACGTCGCCAAGCTGTCGCCGTTCGCCACGGCGAACAAACTGACGCCGTCGCAACTGGTGACGCTGCACGACGCGATGATCTCGGTGCTGACCGACGCGGTGACCCGGTCCGTCGGCCAGCAGGCGGCCACCCTCAAAGGGGAGAAGCGTTCCGGCCTGCGGGTGCACGCCCGCACCGGCCTGCCCTGCCCGGTCTGCGGGGACACCATCCGCGAGGTGTCCTTCGCCGACAAATCGTTCCAGTACTGCCCGACGTGCCAGACCGGCGGCAAGGTGCTCGCCGACCGCCGCATGTCCCGACTTCTCAAATAGCCACTCGTCTCTCGCCGAAATTGCATTCCAGCAGGCGCTCACTCGCGGTTTGGCTGCTGGAATGCAATTTCGGCGATTTCTGGTCACTTGTTTAACTCGGTTATTCTTCGCGCATGACTCGGCAGAAGATCCTGATCACCGGCGCGAGCTCCGGACTCGGTGCGGGTATGGCCCGGCAGTTCGCGGCCAAGGGGCGAGACCTCGCTCTGTGCGCACGCCGTCTCGACAACCTCGACGAGCTCAAAGCCGAGCTGCTCGAGCGCTACCCCGACATCAAGGTCGCGGTGGCTGCGCTCGACGTCAACGACCACGAGCAGGTGCCCAAGGTCTTCAACGAGCTCAGCGAAGAACTCGGCGGCATCGACTGCGTGATCGTCAACGCGGGCATCGGCAAGGGCTACCCCCTGGGTGGCGGCAAGCTGTGGGCCAACAAGGCCACCATCGAGACGAATCTCGTTGCCGCGCTGGTGCAGATCGAGAGCGCGCTGGAGATCTTCAAGGCCGCGGGCAAGGGCCATCTGGTGTTGGTGGCGTCGGTGCTCGGCAACGTCGGCGTCCCCGGCACCAAGGCGGCCTACTCGGCGAGCAAGGCCGGCGTCATCTCGCTGGGTGAATCGCTGCGCTCGGAGTACGCGTCGGGACCCATCAAGATCACAGTGCTCGAGCCCGGCTACATCGAGTCGGAGATGACCGCGAAAGCGAACAAGACCATGCTGATGGTCGACAACGAGACCGGCGTGAAGGCCATGGTCGACGCGATCGAGAAGGAGAAGGGCCGCGCGGTGGTCCCTGGCTGGCCCTGGTGGCCGCTGGTGGAGGTCATGAAGGTGCTCCCGCCGCGCTTCGCCAAGTACTTCGCCTGACCGGTAGGCAATCTCGCAGAACTGTCCACTCCGGCGGGCGGGGGTTCCTACCCTCGATGAATGGCGGATCAGCTTGACCGGCGGCGGGAAGCGCGCAGTTTCCATTTCGACCGGCACACACCGCAATACCGTGACCGGTTCCAGGAGATCACCGCGCAGATGCAGGCCCGGTGCCCGCTCGCGTGGACCGACACCTACGGCGGGCACTGGGTAGCCGCCGGCAACAGGGAAGTCTTCGAGCTGGCCCGGTGTCCGCATGTCTCCAACGACAACGACATCGACGGCACGCGCAGGGGCTACACCGGTATCAACATCCCCCGCGGTGACTACAGCGTCGCGTTCCGCGGCGGCATGCTGGAGATGGACGACCCCGAGCATCGCGAGTACCGCAGCCCGCTCAACGGGTATCTGTCACCCGCGGCGGTGCGGCGCTGGGTGCCGGTCGTCGACGAACTCGTCAAGGCGTGCCTGGACGAGAAGATCGAAGACGGCCGTATCGACTTCGTCGACGACCTGGCCAACATCGTCCCCGCGGTGCTGACGCTGGGGCTGCTGGGCGTCCCGCTCAAGGACTGGGAGATCTACTGCGAGCCGGCCCACGCCTCGGTGTACACGCCCGCGGACTCCCCGGACTTCCCCCGCGTGGCCGATCTGGCGATCGCGTCGGCGATGGGAATGATGCATCACGTCGCCGAGATCCGGCAGACGCCGCGGCCGGGACTGATCGACGCGCTGGTCCGAACCCGGATCGACGGCCAGCCCGCGCCGGACACCGAGATCATGGGCATGCTGATGCTGCTGATCGGCGGCGGGTTCGACACCACCACCGCGCTGACCGCGCATGCGCTGGAATGGCTCTCGCAGCACCCCGACGAGCGTGAGCGGCTCAGCCGGGACCGCGACACGCTGCTCGACCCGGCGACAGAAGAGTTCCTGCGTTACTTCACTCCCGCACCGGGCGACGGGCGCACCGTGGCCGAGGACATCGAGGTCGACGGCGTGGTGCTCAAAGAGGGCGAGCGACTGTGGTTGTCGTGGGCGATGGCCAACCGGGACCCGGCGCTCTTCCAGAACCCCGACGAGGTCGTCCTGGATCGAAAAGGAAACCGCCACTTCAGTTTCGGCCTCGGCGTGCACCGGTGCATCGGATCGAATGTCGCGCGCACGGTGTTCAAGTCGATGCTGACCGCGGTGCTCGACAGGATGCCTGACTTCCAGTGCGACGCCGCGGGGGCCGTGCACTACGAGACGATCGGCGTCATCCAGGGCATGCAGCATCTGCCCGCCGCTTTCACGCCGGGCCCGCGGCTGGGCCCCGGGTTGGAAGCCACGCTGGAGAAGCTCCAGCGCGTCTGCGACGAGCAGCAACTGGCGGCGCCGATCACTGTCCACAAGGCCGCCGCGGTCATTTAGGGATTCGGGTGTAGTTGGTCAACATGGCGTTGACCAACGACACCGAAATCGCTCGGGTTGCTTGACGGATCGTTGGGTTTTCCTAACAATTGGTTAGGTGAGCCCGGTACGGCGCGGGGAGACCTTCCCCATCCACAACCGCATCGGTGTACTGCGCGCCGAACGGCGAATGTCTCGGGCGCAGCTCGCCGAGCAGATCGACGTCAACCCGCAGACCGTCGGCGCGCTGGAGCGGGGCGACCACTATCCGAGCCTCGACCTGGCCTTCCGCATCTGCGAGGTCTTTGACCTGCCCGTCGAGGCGGTGTTCTCCCGCAAACCCTTCCCGCCGCTGTCGACCGAGCTCTACCGAAAGGACGGACGACCGCAAGGAGGAAAAGCTCATGCCTGACGCCACGCTGATCGACCGCTACCAGGATTTCCGCACCAGGCGCTTCCTGAAACACGAACGCACCTACTCGAATGCGCTTCCGGGCTGGCGCCCGCAGCGACGGCGTCGCATCATCGTCGCCGGTCTGGCGAGCACCTTCGTCGTCATGGCGGTGGTAAGTGTGCTGTGCGCGTTCGGAATCGACTGGGCGCCGTTGATCTGGCTGCCGGCCGCCGCGGCGTTCTTCCCGCTGTGGCTGCTGCTGCAGATCGTGTCCGGCCGCCAGGGCGACGCCCCAGACGCGGCACTCGACGAATACGAGTTGGCGCAGCGCAACAACGCGCGGTCCATCGGCTTGACGGTGACGCAGAACCTGATGCTGATCCCGATCTTCTACCTGATCTTCGGCTCGGTGATGACCCGCGGCACCGACACCGACATGGCCTATGCCGGCGGGTTGATGGCACTGACCGTGCTGCTGATCGGCGGCTGCGCGCCGGCGATGATCCTGGGCTGGACCCGACCGGACCCCGACGCCTGAGCGATTTCGGCGTGCACGGTAGCGGGCAACGCGACCCGGCACGCCGCAATCACGCGGTGCGGCCCCGCTCGGTCCGATAGCGGCGCACCAGCGCGTCCGTCGACGAATCCGACTGTGCCGCAGGCGAGTCAGCCCCGGTGAGCACCGGCAGCAGCGCCTTGGCCTGCGTTTTGCCCAGCTCCACCCCCCACTGGTCGAAGGAGTCGATGCCCCAGATGACGCCCTCGACGAAGACCTGATGCTCGTAGAGTGCGATCAGCTGGCCCACCACCGACGGCGTCAGCTTGGTCGCCAGGATCGAGGTGCTCGGCCGGTTGCCCGGCATCACCTTGTGCGGCACCACATTCGGCGGTGTGCCCTCGCCGGTGATCTCCTCGGCCGTCTTGCCGAACGCCAGCACCTGCGTCTGGGCGAAGAAGTTGCTCATCAGCAGGTCGTGCATGCTGCCGGTGCCGTCGGCGGTCGGCAGGTCGTCGGTGGGCTCACTGAACCCGATGAAATCCGCCGGAACCAGTCGGGTGCCCTGATGCAGCAACTGATAGAACGCGTGCTGGCCGTTGGTTCCGGGCTCGCCCCAGAAGATCTCTCCGGTGCCGGTGGACACAGGTGTGCCGTCGGCGCGCACCGACTTGCCGTTGGACTCCATCGTCAGCTGCTGCAGGTAGGCGGCGAAGCGTGCCAGGTCATTCGAATAGGGAAGCACCGCACGCGTTTCGGCGCCGAAGAAGTTGCTGTACCACAGCCCGATCAGGCCGAGCAGCACCGGCGCGTTGGCCTCCAGCGGCGCGCTGCGGAAGTGTTCGTCGACCAGATGGAAGCCGGCGAGGAACTCGGCGAAGCGTTCCCGGCCGATCACCGCCATCACCGACAGCCCGATCGCCGAATCCACCGAGTAGCGCCCGCCGACCCAGTCCCAGAAGCCGAACATGTTGGCGGTGTCGATACCGAAGTCGTCGACGAGCTTGGCGTTCGTCGACACCGCGACGAAGTGCTTGGACACCGCGTCCTGTCCGGCACTGCCGCCGAGTCCGTCAACCAACCACCGTCGTGCGGCCGTCGCGTTGGTCAGTGTCTCCAGCGTCGAGAACGTCTTCGACGCGATGATGAAAAGCGTTGTGGCGGGGTCGAGTCCGTTGAGCTTGGCGACCAGGTCGGCGGGGTCGACGTTCGAGACGAAGCGCGCGGAGATGCCCGCGTCGGCGTAGTGGCGCAGCGCCTGGTCGACCATCACCGGGCCCAGATCCGAGCCGCCGATGCCGATGTTGACCACCGTCGTGATGCGTTCACCGGTCGCGCCGCGCCACTCGCCGCTGCGCAACCGGTCGGTGAAATCGCCCATCCGGTCCAGCACTTCGTGTACGTCGGCGACCACGTCCTGCCCGTCGACCGTCAACGACGCGTCCCGCGGCAACCGCAGCGCGGTGTGCAGCACCGCACGGTCCTCGGAGGTGTTGATGTGCGCACCGGAGAACATCGCGTCACGCTTGGCGGGTAGGCCGGCCGTGCGCGCCAGATCCAGCAGCAGGTCCAGCGTCTCACGGGTGACGCGGTGCTTGCTGTAGTCGATGTAGAGATCGCCGACGGTGAGCGCGAACCCGGTGCCGCGGGTGGGGTCGTCGGCAAAGAGCCCGCGCAGATCCTTGGCGCGAATCTCGTCGTGGTGGCGGGACAGAGCCTGCCAGGCGGGCGTGGCAGTGATGTCGGAACCCATGAGCAGAACCCTAGTGCGGACGCGCGGACGAAGGAGTAAATGATGGAGGTATGGATACCTCCGCGCTGCTGAAATCCGTGCCGACCGGTCTGTGGATCGGCGGTGAGGAACGCCAGGGCACGTCGACGTTCAGCGTTCTCGACCCCAGCGACGACGAAGTGCTGGCGACGGTGGCCGACGCCACGGCCGACGACGCCCGCGACGCGCTCGACGCCGCGTGCGCGGTGCAGGGCGAGTGGGCCGCCACCCCGGCGCGCAAGCGCGGCGAGATCCTGCGGTCGGTGTTCGAGACGATCACCGCGCGCGCCGACGACATCGCCGCGCTGATGACTCTGGAGATGGGCAAGGTTTTCGCAGAGAGCAAGGGCGAGGTCACCTACGGCGCCGAGTTCTTCCGCTGGTTCGCCGAGGAGGCCGTGCGCATCGAAGGCCGCTACACCCCGGCTCCCGCCGGCACCGGCCGGATCCTGGTGACCAAGCAGGCCGTCGGCCCCTGCTACGCGATCACTCCGTGGAACTTCCCGCTGGCGATGGGCACCCGCAAGATGGGCCCGGCGTTCGCCGCCGGCTGCACGATGATCGTCAAGCCCGCCCAGGAGACCCCGCTGACCATGCTGCTGCTGGCCAAGCTGATGGCCGAGGCGGGCCTGCCCAAGGGCGTGCTGTCGGTGCTGCCCACCAGCAATCCGGGCGCGGTGACCGAGGCGCTGATCAACGACGGCCGGCTGCGCAAGCTGACGTTCACCGGATCGACCGGTGTGGGCAAGGCGCTGGTGAAGCAGTCGGCCGACAAACTGCTGCGCACCTCGATGGAGCTGGGCGGCAACGCGCCGTTCATCGTCTTCGACGACGCCGACGTCGACGCCGCCGTGGACGGGGCGATCCTGGCCAAGATGCGCAACGGCGGCGAGGCCTGCACCGCGGCCAACCGCATCCACGTCGCCAACGCGGTGCGCGAGGAGTTCACCGAGAAGTTCGTGAAACGGATGAGCGAGTTCACCCTCGGCAAGGGCCTCGACGAGAAGTCGACGCTGGGTCCGCTGATCAACGCCAAGCAGGTCGCCACCGTCACCGAACTGGTGTCCGACGCGGTGTCGCGCGGCGCGACCGTCGCGGTCGGCGGTGTCGCACCGGGCGGGCCCGGCAACTTCTACCCGGCCACCGTGCTGACCGACGTGCCCGCCGACGCGCGCATCCTCAAGGAAGAGGTGTTCGGGCCCGTCGCGCCGATCGCCGGGTTCGACACCGAGGAGGAGGGCATCGCCGCGGCCAACGACACCGAGTACGGCCTGGCCGCCTACGTGTACACCCAGTCGCTGGACCGCGCGCTGCGGGTGGCCGAGAACATCGAGTCCGGAATGGTCGGCGTCAACCGCGGGGTGATCTCCGACGCCGCCGCGCCGTTCGGCGGGATCAAGGAATCCGGCTTCGGCCGCGAGGGCGGCACCGAGGGCATCGAGGAGTACCTCGACACGAAGTACATCGCACTGACCAGATAGCCGGCCCGCCGGCGTGACCAGATAGCCGGCCCGCCGGCGTGACCAAATAGCCGGCCCGCCGGCGTGACCAACCAGCCGGCCCGCCGAAGTGGTCAGCGCGCCTTCCGGATTCGGCGTCGGTCCGCCCATAGACTTCCTTGCTCGGACAGCAAGGAGGGCCCTGGGACCGTGACAGCCGTGAGTGCGGCGCCGATCCGTGTGGGGCCGCGTCGGTACGTGGGCCCGGGCCAGGCCATTCCCGCCCTCGACGGCGTGCGGGCGATCGCGGTCGCACTGGTGCTCGCCGACCACGGCGGCGTCCCCGGCCTGTCGGGTGGCTTCCTCGGCGTCGACGTCTTCTTCGTCCTCAGCGGATTTCTGATCACCTCGCTGCTGCTCGACGAGGTCGGACGGACCGGCCGGATCGGGCTGAAGGGCTTCTGGATCCGCCGGGCCCGCCGGCTGCTGCCCGCGCTGCTGGTGATGGTGCTGGCCGTGGTGGCGCTGCGCGAACTGTTCTCCGAGGAGTCCACCGCCAACCTGCGCGAGGACGCCGTCGCCGCGTTCTTCTGGATGTCGAACTGGGTGTTCGTCGCCCAGCACACCGACTACTTCTCCCAGGGGGCGCCGCCCTCGCCGCTGCAGCACACCTGGTCGCTGGCCGTGGAGGAGCAGTTCTACGTGCTGTGGCCGCTGCTGATCGCGGCCGTCCTCGCCGGGCTGGCCGCGCTGGCGTATCGGCGCGGCGTGCCGCTGTCGCAGCGGGTGGTGCGCACCGCGGTGTTCGTGCTGGCCGCCGGCGGCGTCGTCGCATCCGCGACGGCCACGTTCTTCCTCAGCTCCGACGCGACGCTCAACCGCGTCTACTTCGGCACCGACACCCGGGTCCAGGCGCTCCTCGTCGGCGCGGCCGCCGCCGCGCTGGTGGTGCGCGATTGGCGCGGCCTGACGGCGGGCCTGGTGATCTTCCGGTCGCGCTGGGCCCGCTGGGTGGCCTGGTCGCTGCCGGCGGTCGGGCTCGTGGTGCTGTTCAGCGCCGCCCGGATGGCCACAGGCAGCGCCGCGGAGTTCCGGAGCGGACTGCTGATCGTGGTCGCGCTGGCGGCGGTGCTGGTCATCGCGCCGGTGGCGTTGGCCCAGGACGGTCCGGTCGCGCGGCTGCTGTCGGCGGGCCCGCTGGTCGGGCTCGGCGCGATCTCCTACGGGGTGTACCTGTGGCACTGGCCGATCTTCCTGGTGCTCAACGGGGAACGCACCGGCATCGAGGGCTGGGAGTTGTTCGCGCTGCGGTGCGCGGCGACGGTCGCCGTGGCGGCGGTGTCGTGGTGGCTGATCGAGCAGCCGATCCGCGAATGGCGGCCGGCGTTCGTGCCGATGCTTCCGCTGGCGGCGGCGACGGCCGCGACCGCCGCAGTGGTGACGATGACGGTGCTGCCGGTTCGGATGGTGCCCGCGACGCCGGAGCCGGGCCCCGAGGTCGACATCGCGGCGCTGGTCGGGGCGGAGGTGCCGGTCGAGGTGACGCGGGCGCCGCGACCGAGCGCCCCCGGTGACCTACGCGTGGCGGTGTTCGGCGACTCGATCGCGTGGACGCTGATGCGGTACCTGCCCGAGACGCCGGGCCTGGACTTCGCCGACTACACGACGATCGGGTGTGGCATCGCGCGCGGTGGACCCTACGAGTACGTCGGCCAGGAACTCCCGCAGAAACCCGAGTGCGACGAGTGGCCCGCGCGGTGGGCGCAGCGCGTCGGGCACGAGAAGCCCGACGTGGTGCTGCTGATGGTCGGCCGGTGGGAGGTGGTCGACCGGATGATGGAGGGGCAGTGGACCCACATCGGCGAGGCCGGCTACGACGCCTACCTGCGCGGTGAGCTCAACCGCGCCCTGGACATCCTGGGCTCGACGGGTGCGCGGGTGGTCGTGACGACCGAGCCGTACAACAGGCGGGCCGAGAAACCGGACGGCAGCCTGTATCCCGAGGATCAGCCCAAGCGCGTCGAGACCTGGAACGCGCTGCTGCGCAGCGTCGTCGACAAGCGGCCCAACGCCACAGTGCTCGACCTGAACAAGAAGCTCAGCCCCAACGGCTACTACCAGACCAGGGTCGACGGCATCAGGGTGCGCAGTGACGGCGTGCACCCGACGCCCGAGGCCGTGGAGTGGCTGACGCCGTGGCTGGTCGATGCCCTCAAACCCGAGTGATTCGGGTGTAGTTGGTCACGCTGAGGTTGACCAAGTACACCGAAATCGCTACTTGCCGAGGCGGCCGCGGCCGAGGCGGAGCAGCAGCATCGCGAGGTTCTTGCCCTCGTCGCCGAGCACGCTGTAGCGCTCGATGACCTTCATCTCGCGGCTGTGCACCAGGCGGGTGCCGCCCGAGGCCATCCGCGCCTTGCCGATCAACTGCGACACCTCGGTGCGGCGCTGAACGGCCTCAAGGATCGCCGCGTCGAGGCGGTCGATCTCCTCGCGCAGCTCATCGATGTCATTCGCCTCGGATGAGCCAGAAGATCCCGTGGTTTCCATCGTCGTCATCTTGTTCTCCAGATTCTCGTTGTGTGAAAGTCCTGGTCCCGTCCGGTTTCGGGCCTCACACAAGAGACGAGCCCCGGATCCGGAAGCGGACCGCGGGGCTCTGGGAAGCAGCTAGACCACGGGCACCGCTGGCCGGTACCCGTAGAAAAATCGGCGATGAGCCCCTCGGGCGAAGAGCAAATGGCCAAGCTGCGCTTTGAGCACCCAATGAGTGTGCCACCACCAGCCGTGGCAGCGCAAAGAGTGTCCCTGCACAGCGGTAAGTTTGGTAACGATATGACTTCCCTCTCCGTGTCTGCTGGGCCTACCGGCACCGATGAGCTCCTCGACGGGCTCAACCCGCAGCAGCGCCAGGCCGTGCTGCACCAGGGCACCCCGCTGCTGATCGTCGCGGGGGCCGGGTCGGGCAAGACGGCGGTGCTGACCCGACGCATCGCCTACCTGCTGGCCGCCCGCGACGTCGGGGTGGGCCAGGTGCTGGCCATCACGTTCACCAACAAGGCCGCCGCCGAGATGCGCGAACGGGTGGTGTCACTCGTGGGTCCCCGGGCCAGGAACATGTGGGTGTCGACGTTCCATTCGACCTGTGTGCGGATCCTGCGCAACCAGGCCTCGCTGCTGCCCGGGCTGAACTCGAACTTCTCCATCTACGACGCCGACGACTCCCGCCGCCTGCTGCTGATGATCGGCAAGGACATGGGGCTGGACACCAAGCGGCACTCGCCCCGGCTGCTGGCCAACGGCATCTCCAACCTGAAGAACGAGCTGATCGGTCCCGAGCAGGCCGCCGCCGAGGCGTCCGAAGCCGAGGATGACCTGGCCCGCATCATCGCCAGCGTCTACGCCGAGTACCAGCGCAGGCTGCGCGCGGCCAACGCGCTGGACTTCGACGACCTGATCGGCGAGACCGTGGCCGTGTTGCAGGCGTTTCCGCAGATCGCCCAGTACTACCGGCGCCGCTTCCGGCACATCCTGGTCGACGAGTATCAGGACACCAACCATGCGCAGTACGTGCTGGTGCGTGAGTTGGTCGGAACCGAAACCGTCGACGGGGTCCCGCCGGCCGAGCTGTGCGTCGTCGGTGACGCGGACCAGTCGATCTATGCGTTCCGCGGCGCCACGATCCGCAACATCGAGGATTTCGAGCGCGACTTCCCCAACGCCACAACGATTCTGCTGGAACAGAACTACCGCTCCACCCAGACCATCCTCAACGCCGCGAACTCGGTGATCGCCCGCAACGTCGGCAGGCGCGACAAGCGGCTGTGGACCGACGCCGGCGAGGGTGAGCTGATCGTCGGCTACGTCGCCGACAACGAGCACGACGAGGCCCGCTTCGTCGCGCAGGAGATCGACGCGCTGTCCGACGCCGTCGCCGATTTCTCCTACAACGACGTCGCGGTGTTCTACCGCACGAACAACTCCTCGCGCGCCATCGAGGAGGTGTTCATCCGGGCCGGTATCCCGTACAAGGTGGTCGGGGGAGTGCGCTTCTACGAGCGCAGGGAGATCCGCGACATCGTGGCCTACCTGCGGGTGCTCGACAACCCGGGCGACTCGGTGAGCATGCGGCGCATCCTCAACACCCCGCGCCGCGGGATCGGCGACCGCGCCGAGGCCTGTGTGGCGGTGTACGCCGAGACCACCGGGGCCAACTTCAACGACGCGCTCGCGGCCGCCGCCGAGGGCAAGGTGCCGATGCTCAACACCCGGTCGGAGAAGGCCATCAAGGGTTTCGTCGAGCTGCTCGACGAACTGCGCGGTGGGCTCGACGGTGAACTCGGCGACCTCGTCGAAACCGTGCTGGACCGCACCGGCTACCGCGCCGAGCTGGAAGCCTCAAGCGATCCGCAGGATCTGGCCAGGCTCGACAACCTGAACGAATTGGTCAGCGTCGCACACGAATTCAGCATCGACCTGGCCAACGCCAAGGCACTGGCCAGTGAAGAGGGAGCCGAGCCGCAGGACGAGGACGTGCCCGACACCGGAGTCCTTGCCGCTTTCCTGGAGCGGGTGTCCCTGGTCGCCGACGCCGACGACATTCCCGAACACGGGGCGGGCGTCGTCACCATGATGACGCTGCACACCGCCAAGGGGCTGGAGTTCCCGGTCGTCTTCGTCACCGGCTGGGAGGACGGCATGTTCCCGCACATGCGCGCGCTCGGTGATCCCGGCGAGCTGTCCGAGGAACGCCGACTGGCCTACGTCGGCATCACCCGCGCCCGTCAGCGCCTCTATCTCAGCCGCGCCAAGGTGCGGTCGTCGTGGGGGCAGCCCATGCTGAACCCGGAATCGCGGTTCCTGCGCGAGATCCCTCAGGAGCTCATCGACTGGCGTCGCACCGAGCAGCCGTCGTCGTTCTCGGCGCCGGTCGGCAACGCCGGTCGGTACGGCGCCCCGCGTCCGTCACCGACGCGTCCGGCGGCCGGGAAGCGGCCGCTGATCGTGCTCGAACCCGGGGACCGCGTCACCCACGACAAGTACGGCCTGGGCCGGGTCGAGGAAGTGTCCGGGGCCGGCGAATCGGCGATGTCGCTGATCGACTTCGGCAGCGCGGGGCGCGTCAAGCTGATGCACAACCACGCGCCCGTCAGCAAGCTCTAAGCGGACCGGCTCCAGCGCGCGGTGGCGGGCAGCGCGGCCAGCACGATCGACGCCGCCGGAAGCAGCGGCATCGCGTAGACCAGTGCGGGCAGGTTCGCGCCCGCGACGAACAGGCTCGCGAAGATGAGCAGGGCGATCACCGCGCCGACGACGACGAGCAGGCGCGCGGTGCGGCGGCGCAGCAGCAGTGCGATCAGCCCGCTGATCGACGCCGCCGCCGACACCGCCGCGAGGAATCCCATCGCGACACAGAACAGCGGGTCGGTAGCCCACCACCCGGTGATCAGGTCGGTGGCGATGACGGTGGTCGCCCACCCGGACAGGATGCTCGTGACGGCGGTGGCGATGGCCGACTTCGGGTCGGCGCGGGCTGCGCGGGGCGGTCCGACGGCGACCGGCTGGGCGCGCGGGACGATCTGGGTGACGGGCTCCGAGGTGGGCGCGGAGGGCGCAGCGCCGGTGTTCAGCGGCGCTCGCCGCAGGATCCGGGTCTCTTCGGTGGAATCAGAGGACTCGTCGGCCACTCAGCCAACGTAGCCGCCGGGGGTGAGCCCCCGCTTGGCCAACCATCCGACGGGGTCGACACGGTCGGTGCCGTTGAGGTGCACCTCGAAGTGGCAGTGCGGTCCGGTCGAGTTGCCGGTGTTGCCCATCTTGGCGATCTGGTCGCCGGCCATGACCCGCTCGCCGACGTTGACCAGAACGGAGCTGTTGTGGCCGTACAGGGTCACGGTGCCGTCGGCGTGACGCAGCTTGACCAGGTTTCCGTATCCGCCCTCGGGCCCCGCGGCGATGACGACGCCGTCGGCCGCGGCCAGGATCGGGGTACCGATCGCGTTGGCGATGTCGATGCCGGCGTGCAGCACGCCCCACCGGTAGCCGAAGCCGGACGTCCACACGCCCGTGGTCGGCATCGCGAACTGTGGCTTCGTCAGCCTGGCCTCGCGCTCGGCGCGTTCCTGCGCGAACGCCGCCGCCTTGGTGATCTCCTCGGCGTGCACCGTGGAGTTCGCCGCGGGCGCGACGGTGACGATCTGCATGCCGTCCGTCGAACCGGCGATCACGGTGCTGTCGCCCAGCGTGGTGTGGTCGGAGGCGAGGACGGTCTCGGCGGGCGCTTTCGCCGTGCCGTTGGTCATCGTGTACGCGCCTGCCGCGGTTGCTCCGACCGCCATCGCGGCCACCACCAACCGGCCCTTGACCGGCACCTCGGCCTTGCGGTGCAGGCCGGTTCGGCCGCGCATGTCGATGATGTCCGTCTTTGCTGTGCCGTCGCTGACGTCGGTGTGACTGTCCCGATAGGCCCGCCCCGACGGCCGGCGATCGGCACGCGGCGCGGCGCGGAACTCGCTCGGCACCGCCAGTTGCAACGGGGTGAGGTCGTCGGTGTCGTGCAGATCGTCGAGTTCGGGAGCGTGGATGACCTGGGTGTCGCGGTCAAAAGCCGCGTGCGGCAAGAACTCTAGATCGCTGAGATCGCCGAACTCGTTGAACGGGATGATGTCGGTGACTTCGGTGGGACCAGGCGCCGCGAGGACCTCGATAGAGCGAGGCAGTCGATGCTGAGGCAACCTGAACAATCCTTGTCGTCGTGATCAGACCGTTATCTAGACCAATGGACGTTAACCAAATTCCAATCAGAGTGGCAACCCAAGCGCCTATTCCGCCGCTGAATGTGACTTGAATCACTGAGGTGCCGGCGGTGAGATCGACCACATGAACGGTAGGCGGTGACAACGGTCGCGGCTCGGGTCGATAAAGTTCCCCGGAGCCCGTCGGGCCGTACTTCTAGCCGCTCACAGACAGGGATGTTCCGGAGTCCATGGACCTCTTCGAGTATCAGGCGAAAGAGCTGTTCGCCAAGCACAACGTTCCCACCACCCCCGGCCGGGTGACCGAATCCGCCGAGGATGCCAAAGCGATCGCCGAGGAAATCGGCAAGCCTGTCATGGTCAAGGCGCAGGTCAAGGTCGGCGGCCGCGGCAAGGCCGGCGGCGTCAAGTACGCGGCCACCCCCGAGGACGCGCTGACCCACGCGCAGAACATCCTGGGCCTGGACATCAAGGGCCACATCGTCAAGAAGCTGCTGGTCGCCGAGGCCAGTGACATCGCCGAGGAGTACTACATCTCCTTCCTGCTCGACCGCGCCAATCGCACCTACCTGGCGATGTGCTCGGTCGAGGGCGGCATGGAGATCGAAGAGGTCGCCGCCACCAAGCCCGAGCGGCTGGCCAAGGTGCCCGTCGACGCGGTCAAGGGTGTCGACGAGGCGTTCGCACGCGAGATCGCCGAGAAGGGCCACCTGCCCGCCGAGGTGCTCGACGCCGCCGCGGTGACGATCGCCAAGCTGTGGGAGGTCTTCGTCAAGGAGGACGCCACGCTGGTCGAGGTGAACCCCCTGGTGCGTACGCCCGACGATCAGATCCTGGCGCTGGACGGCAAGGTCACCCTCGACGCCAACGCAGACTTCCGGCAGCCCGGCCACGCCGAGTTCGAGGACAAGGACGCCACGGATCCCCTCGAGCTCAAGGCCAAGGAGAACGACCTCAACTACGTCAAGCTCGACGGTGCCGTCGGCATCATCGGCAACGGCGCCGGCCTGGTCATGTCGACGCTGGACGTGGTCGCCTACGCCGGCGAGAAGCACGGCGGCGTGAAGCCGGCCAACTTCCTCGACATCGGTGGCGGCGCGTCGGCCGAGGTGATGGCCGCGGGCCTGGACGTCATCCTCAATGACAGCCAGGTCAAGAGCGTGTTCGTCAACGTGTTCGGCGGCATCACCGCGTGCGACGCGGTGGCCAACGGCATCGTCAAGGCCCTGGAGATCCTCGGCGACGAGGCCAACAAGCCGCTCGTGGTGCGTCTCGACGGCAACAACGTCGAAGAGGGTCGCCGCATCCTGTCCGAGGCCAACCATCCGCTGGTCATCCAGGCCGACACCATGGACTCCGGCGCCGACAAGGCCGCCGAGCTGGCGAACAAGTAAGGGAACAACAAGATGTCTATCTTCCTGAACAAGGACAGCAAGGTCATCGTCCAGGGCATCACCGGCGGCGAGGGCACCAAGCACACCAAGCTGATGCTCAAGGCCGGCACCCAGATCGTGGGCGGCGTGAACGCGCGCAAGGCCGGCACGACCGTCAAGCACGAAGACAAGGACGGCAACGAGGTCGAACTCCCGGTGTTCGCCTCGGTCGCCGAGGCGATGAAGGAGACCGGCGCCGACGTGTCGATCGCGTTCGTGCCGCCGGCGTTCTCCAAGGACGCCATCATCGAGGCCATCGACGCCGAGATCCCGCTGCTGGTGGTCATCACCGAGGGCATCCCGGTGCAGGACACCGCGTACGCGTGGGCCTATAACGTCGACAAGGGGCAGAAGACCCGCATCATCGGCCCCAACTGCCCGGGCATCATCACCCCCGGCGAGTCGCTGGTCGGCATCACGCCGAACAACATCACCGGCAAGGGCCCGATCGGCCTGGTGTCCAAGTCGGGCACGCTGACCTACCAGATGATGTACGAGCTGCGGGATCTCGGCTTCTCCACCGCCATCGGCATCGGCGGCGACCCGGTCATCGGCACCACCCACATCGACGCCATCGAGGCGTTCGAGAAGGACCCCGAGACCAAGATCATCGTGATGATCGGCGAGATCGGCGGCGACGCCGAGGAGCGCGCGGCCGACTACATCAAGGCCAACGTCTCCAAGCCGGTCGTCGGCTACGTCGCGGGCTTCACCGCTCCGGAGGGCAAGACCATGGGCCACGCCGGCGCCATCGTGTCGGGCTCGTCGGGCACCGCGGCCGCCAAGAAGGAGGCCCTGGAGGCCGCCGGTGTGAAGGTCGGCAAGACCCCGTCGGAGACCGCCAAGCTGGCCCGCGAGATCCTCGCCGGGTTGTAAGCCAGGCACCCACACCGCACGTCTCACCGCGAGCGCGCGTGTTTGTACGCGACACACCGTCGCAACCCGTACAGACGCGCGCGCTCGCGCTGTATCTCAGCCGCCGCGGTACTGCAGGTAGCTGCGCAGCAGCGGGTCGGTGAGGTCGTACCAGGACGTGCGCCGATCACCGGCGGCCTTCGACGACGTCACCCAGCCCTCGGCGGCCAGCCGCCCGAGTGCCGCCGACGCGGATTGATTCGAAACCCCCACGGCCTCGGCGAGTTCGGACACCGAACGGGGTTCCGAACCCCGGGCCAGCTCGACGACCAGACGCTGTTCGCCCGCGGGCAGCTGCCACAGCCGCTGCTGGTATTGCGGTGCGAGACGGTCGAGCAGGGCGTTGACGGCGGGCGTGACCGCGTCGAGGCTGGGCGCGTCGGCGCATTCGGCGAGCAGATGCCACATCCGTGGGGTGCTGCCGATGATCTTGTGCACGGCCGCGACCCGGGCCCGGCCGTCCGGGGACTGGAGGAACCTGTGGAAGTCGGTGTCACCGCGTCGCCGCGCCGCGCCGCGCAGCAATTCGCCGGCGTCCTGCGCCGTCAGCTCCGGCAACGTCTCGATCATGAACGAGCCGTACCACGGGTACTCCCGCGACGAGACACCGGGAAACAGCTCCGGCGATGTCCCGAGAACCAGTACGGTCGTCGAGGTTTCGACCCACGCCCGCAGGCTGCCCTGCCCTGTCGCGCCGATGGCGTCGAACACGCGGTCCAGGTTCTCGATCGCCAGCAGGATCATCCTGCCCGCGGCGGCCTCGATGATTGCCGCTTCGATGCCCACCGGGTCCCGCGCGCGGCGCAGCTGCCGTGCCTGCTCGGCCACCTGCGGCCCGATCGCGCGCGCCGCCTCGACGAGCAGGTCGGCATAGGAGCCGATCGCCAGCGAATCCTCCGAAACCATCACCGGCAGAACATGTCTCGCTGTTGCCGCATCGGAAAGCGTGCGGCCGAGAACGACACGCAGCGTATGTGTCTTGCCCGCCCCGCGGGGCGCCACCAGTAGCGTATGGGGCCGGGAGCCGTCGCGCGCCGATGATCGGATGCGCTGGGTCAACGTGTCCAGCAGGTCGGTGCGTCCGACGGTCAGGGCTTCCAGCGCGGCGGTGTCCGACGCCGACGGGGTGAACAGTGCGGGCCGGGTCACCGCCGCATGGCCTTCCATGCCCGCTGCAACAGCGGAGAGGCGAACCCATCGGTGTCGCCGGTGCGCACCAGATAGTGGTCCAGCGTGAGCCTTTCGATGAAAGACACCAGCTGTGCCCGGTCACCGATCGGGCTGCCCTCGCTGCGCAGACGCATCAGCACGGTGTCGACGCCCACCTGCCCTGCGGCGTGGGCGTAGATGTCGAGCAACCCGGCGATCGCGGGCGCGTCGGCGCCGTAGTAGTGCGGCAACCGATCCCGGTAGTGTCGCAGATCCCAAGGGTCGTAAGGGCTTTCGATGGCATCCAGTACCAGCAGGTCGATCAGCTCCGGATACGGGGCCACCTGGGTGTCCTGCCACGACTTGCGGGCCGCGGCCACCAGGTGCTGGATGTAGTAGGGCACGTTCTCGGCGGCCGCCGCGATCGCCGCGGCGACCTCGTGCCGGTCGGTGGTCGGGACGCCGCTGCCCAGCAGCAGGCACTCGGCGAGGTAGGTCGCATGGTCGGAGCGAATGGGCCCGACGGCGATCTTCGGGATGTCGTTGACGGTGCTGGGCGCGTCGGCCGACACGTGGTGAAAGCCGATGGACCCCGAGAGCACCGTGGCCACCCGGCCCGGATTCTCCTGGCGGACCCGGCGCAGCAGATGCAGGAAGGTGTCCCCGGACCCGGGCGAGGCGCGCTCCAGATTGCGTGCCAACACACTGACCTCGTCGATGAACAGCGCCAGGATGCGGCTGCCTGCCCGCCGGACGGCACGGTCGAGCAGGTCGTCGAGGGTCGCCGCGGCGCGGCTGTCCCGTTCCAGCCGGACGGGTCCCGCGGTCAGGGTGAGGCGGATCCGGGCGAGTTCCTGGGCCCATGCCGGGTCGAGGCGGGCCAGTTCGGAGATCAACGCGGCGACGAACTCGGCGTAGGTCTCGCGTTCGGCGCTGACCGAGACGACGACGGCGCCGCTGTCGGCCGCCATCCGCTGCACCAGCCGGGCCAGGGACGTCTTGCCGTGCCTGCGGTCGCCGACCAGGACCGCGCCGGAGTTCGGCAGCGAGGCGAGGACCTCGTTGGATTCCCGCACCCTGCCGACGACGTCCTCGACGGGCACGACGCCGCCGACGACGAGGGACATGGGCCGCGGTTCCCAGTTCACCACCAGAGTGTACGTCAAAACAGATGTACATCAGAGCTGTTGTACGTCATGGTCGTCGTATCTGACCGGGGGTGGAACTTCTGCAACGTGTTCTATTAGCCTTTCGAAGTATCTGAGAGGACGGGTACATGGCAGTGGATCCACGGACGCCGGTCATCGTCGGCGTGGGGCAGTTCACCGAGCGCATCGACGACCCCGCATATCGCGGCATGTCGGCAGTCGAACTGGCGACCGCCGCGGTGCAGGCCGCGCTCGTCGACACCGGCGCCGACGCCGCCGTGGTGGCCGCCGCGATCGACACGGTGTTCGGCCTCCGGCAGTTCGAGATCTCGGGCCCGATGCCGGCGACGCTGGGGAAGTCGAACAACTATCCGCGGTCGGTGATGAAGCGGGTCGGCGGCGACCCGGCGCGGGTGGTGCTCGAGCCCGTCGGCGGGCAGGGCCCGCAGAAGCTCGTCACCGAGGCCGGCAACCTGATCGTCGCGGGTGACGCCGACGTCGTGATGATCATGGGCTCGGAGCCCGGGTCGACGGCCAAATACTTCGCGGGCAGGGACGACAAGCCGGACTTCACCGAGCACGTCGACGGACAGCTCGAGGACCGCGGCCACCAGATCTACAACTACATCGACGAATACACCGTTACCCACGGGCTCACCGGCGCCCCCGTGCAGTACGGACTGCTGGACAACGCGAGGCGCTCCCGCCTCGGTCTCGGCGTCGGGCCGTATCGCCACCTGATGGCCGAGCTTTTCGCGCCCATGTCGAAAGTGGCTGCCAAGAACCCCTTCTCGGCGTCCCTGGTCGAGCGCTCGGTCGAAGAGGTGGAGACGGTCACCGGCGAGAACCGGATGATCTGTGACCCGTATCCGCGGTTCCTGGTCGCGCGCGACACCGTCAACCAGGGTGCGGCCGCGGTGCTCACCTCCGTGGAGGCCGCGCGCAAACTCGGTGTGCCCGAGGAGAAGTGGGTGTACCTGCACGGCCACTCCGATCTCGTCGAGCAGGCCCTGCTGGAGCGGGTGGATCTCGGGGCGAGTCCCGCGGCCGTCGCGGCGGCTCACGAAGCGCTGCGGGTCGCCGGCCTCGGTGTCGACGATATCGCCACCTTCGACCTCTACAGCTGCTTCCCGTTCCCGGTGTTCGTCATCTGTGAGGCACTCGGCTTGTCGGCCGACGACCCGCGCGGCCTGACGCTGACCGGAGGGTTGCCCTATTTCGGCGGACCCGGCAACAGCTACTCCCTGCACGGCATCGCCGAAACGGTCGCCCAGATGCGGGACAGGCCAGGGCAATTCGGCTTCGTCGGGGCCAACGGCGGCATCATGAGCAAGTACTCCGTCGGTATCTATTCGACCGAGCCGGTCGGCTGGCGCACGTCGCGCAGTGCGGAGTTGACCGCGGAGGTGGCCGAGCGGCCCAGGGTCGCGGTGACGAAGTCACCCGAAGGGGCTGCAACGATCGAGACGTACTCGGTGCGCCACGACTGGCCGGTGCGCACCGGGATCATCGTCGGGCGGCTGGACGCCGACGGTTCCCGGTTCATGGCCACCAGCGAAGACGCCGACCTGGTGGCGCTGATGACCGAGGCAGACCCGCTGGGCGCCAACATCACCGTCACGCCGACCGACAACGGCAACCGGGCGGTACTGCGCTAGAACAGTTCCACCGACGACGGGGTCAGCACGAACCCGTCCTGGCCGATGCGGCACGCGACGGTGCCCTCGTCGTCGACCCCGCATTCGGCGGCGCCCTTGCTCGCGGTCACCTTGTGGAACGGCGGCAACACCGGCGGAGTGTCCCGGGGGAGACCGTCGTCGACGACGGCGACCACCGTCGCCGCCTGGCCGAACAGTGTGGTGACCTCCCAGAGTCCTGGACCCTGCGCGGCGATGGGCCCGCGGCAGCTCACCGATTCGAACTGCGGTTCCGGGTACGCGTTGCTGCTGCAGATCAATCCGCTCGGCGTGGAGAACGAAAAACCCTGCACCCGAGGCACATCGGTCTGCTCGAACTGGTCGAAGCTCTCGGTGTAGCCGGACAGATCGGGGAAGTCGACACCGGGCGGCGGATCCGCGGGCGGAGTGTCCGTCGGGGGAGCGGTCTCCGTGCTAACGGAAGCCGGCGCGGGTTGCTTCTCCATCGAGCATCCCGCGACCAGTGCCGCGGTCGCCAGCGCGATGAGCGGGATCGTGACTCGCATAGCGCATCTCCGTCGAAAGATCAGGTCAGGGCGCCGAGCTTTCCGGCCAGGCGTTCCACATAGGCGGCCACGTCGGCCTCGGACTTGTCCGGCAGGCCGAACAGGACTTCGGTGACACCGATCTCGCGCCAGTGGGCGAGCTTCTCGGGGTCGGGCTTGAAGTCCAGCGCCACAATCTGAGGGGCGCCGTCGCGTCCCGCCGCGGCCCAGGTGTCCTGCAGCAGCTTGACCGGCTCGTCGATGGTGAAGTCGCGCGGGGTGGTGATCCAGCCGTCGGCGGACTTGGCGATCCACTTGAAGTTCTTCTCGGTGCCCGCGGCGCCGACCAGAACGGGAATGTGGGCCTGCACCGGCTTGGGCCAGGCCCAGGACGGACCGAACTTGACGAACTCGCCGTCGAATTCGGCCTCCTCCTGGGTCCACAGGGCGCGCATGGCCTCCAGGTACTCGCGCAACATCGTCCGGCGACGTCCGGGTGGGACGTTGTGGTCGGCCAGTTCGTCGGTGTTCCAGCCGAACCCGACACCGAGGGAGACGCGGCCGCCGGACAGATGGTCGAGGGTGGCGATGGACTTGGCCAGCGTGATCGGGTCGTGTTCGACGGGCAGCGCCACCGCGGTGGACAACCGCACCCGCGAGGTGACCGCGGCGGCGGTCCCCAGCGAGACCCACGGGTCGAGGGTGCGCATGTAGCGGTCATCGGGCAGCGATTCGTCGCCGGTGGTGGGGTGGGCGGCCTGGCGCTTGATCGGGATGTGGGTGTGCTCGGGCACGTAGAACGTCTCGAACCCGTGCTCGTCGGCCAGCTTGGCGGCCGCCGCCGGTGTGATCCCGCGGTCCGAGGTGAACAGCACCAACCCATAGTTCATACCGAGAATTAGAACGTGTTCCAATCCGTGGCCGCAAGGGGGGCCGGGTGCAGGCGCCCGGCAGTGCCGCCGTGACCGGCCCCGCCGGTGCTCACCGAGACGGCGCCGACGTCGGCGCGCGGCCGCTTGACCTGCGGTGACGCTCGATGGCGTAACGCGACGGAGAGCCGCGACGAAGGACACTGCAATAACGCGATTTCGATTCGTTCGAAAGCCGCCGGTTCAGTGGTGCCTGCCGTGCCGGCGGCACTCCGCAGCGACACCTGGGTTTCACGACGGTGTAGCAGCAGGTGTTGCCCAAGCTTGTAAGGCAATGACATGCCCCGCATGACTCGCGGCGGCGTCGCACTGGGAACCGTCCTGGTGATTTTCGCCGTCTTCCTGATTTTCGGAGGCCGCCTCTTCTCCGGCGGTGACCAGTCCGGTGCCCCGCCGTCGGTTCCGGCCGACGCGTCGGTGGCCGCCGAGGCGGCAGCGCCGGCGCCCGCGCCACCGGACAGCGCCGTGGGATCCTCCGGCGGCGCGCTGCCCCAGGCGGACGGCGTCCAGTCCGCGACCGGAGCGCCTGCGCAGGCCTCGCCTGCGCCGCCACCACGGCCGGACGACGCCGCAGGATGGCCGCAGTGGTTGCTCTACATCGTGATGACGGTGATCTCGCTGCTGCTGTTCATCGTCGCCGCGACCACGCTGTGGTGGATGCTGCATGCGTGGCGAAGTCCGGAGTCGTTGCATTCCACCGGTTTTCGTCGCCGTTCTGCCGGCAGGCCGAAGGGCTTCTCGCTGTTGCTGCCGGCCCGGCACGAGCAGGACGTGCTCGGTGACACCATCGACGCGCTGGCCCGGCTGGATCATCCGCTCTACGAGGTGATCGTGATCATCGGCCACGACGACCCCGAGACGGAACACGTGGCACGCGCCGCCGCTGCCCGTCACCCGCGGATCGTGCGCGTGGTCATCGACACCAACATCCCGAAGAACAAGCCCAAGGCCCTCAACACCGCGCTTCCTACCTGCCGGGGTGAGATCGTCGGGGTCTTCGACGCCGAGGACGAGGTCCACCCGAGGTTGTTGCGACTGGTGGAGGCCCGGTTCGAGGAAGCACGGGCGGACGTCGTGCAGTCGGGCGTGCAATTGATGAACATCCAGACCAGCTGGTGGTCGCTGCGCAACTGCCTGGAGTACTACTTCTGGTTCCGGTCCCGTCTGCACTTCCACGCCGACCAGCGGTTCATCCCGCTCGGCGGAAACACCGTGTTCGCCCGCACCGCGCTGCTGCGGTCGGTCGGTGGCTGGGACCGTGACTGCCTGGCCGAAGACTGCGAGATCGGGGTGCGGCTGTCGACCCGGGGCGCGCGGGTGGCGGTCGCCTACGACCCCAAGGTCGTCACGCGTGAGGAGACACCCGGCTCGCTCCGGGCGCTGGTCAAGCAGCGCACCCGCTGGGACCAGGGCTTCATGCAGGTCTACCGGAAGGGTGAGTGGCGCAAACTGCCCAGTAGACGGCAGCGGATGCTGGCGCGCTACACCCTCGCGATGCCGTTCCTGCAGGCCGCCACCGGCGCGCTGGTACCCATCGCTATCGCGTGCATGTTCGTGCTCAAAGTGCCTGTCCCGCTGACGCTTCTGTCTTTCCTGCCGCTGGCCCCGACGCTGGTCACGGTGGCGGTGGAGGCGGCGGCCCTCGGCGAGTTCGGCAAGGAGTTCGGCATCAGGATCCGGCTGTGGGACCAGGTCCGCTTGGTGCTCGGCGCATTTCCCTACCAGCTGCTGCTGGCCGCCGCGGCGGTGCGCTCGGTGTGGCGGGAACTGCGCGGTCAGGGCGGATGGGAGAAGACCGAACACGTCAACGCCCACCGCGCCGGTGGTCGGGAGGAGGCGATCGCGGCATGAACACGCTGAAGCGGATCAATCCTTCGATACCGGTCCTGTTGGCGCTGATGGCGCTGACCGCTGTGCTGCGTCTGATCAACATCGCGGGCTCGCCGATTCGGCTCGACGACGAGGGAACCTACGTCGCTCAGGCTTTCGCGATGATCCAGTGGGGCGAGCTGGCCCACTACACTTACTGGTACGACCATCCGCCTGCCGGTTGGTTGCAGCTGGCCGGGTGGATGCTGCTCACCGGGCCGGGGTTCGGGGGCAACGCCGTCACCGCGGGCCGCTACCTGATGGTGGTCGTCGCGGTCGTCGGTACGGGACTGTTGTGGCTGCTCGCTCGCCGGATCGGCATGACGCGCCCGGCCGCCGCGGCCGCGGTGACCGTCCTGGCGGTGTCGCCGTTGGCGATCTCGCTGAGCCGTGCGGTCTACCTGGACAACCTTGCGGTGGCGTGGATGCTGGCCGGCCTCGTGTTGGTGTGCTCACCGCGGCACCGGCTCTCGGCGATGCTCGGCGCGGCCGCGTGTTTCGGCATCGCGGTGCTGACCAAGGAGACCATGCTGCTGTTCCTGCCGATGGTGGCCTGGCTGGTGTGGACCAAAACCGCCCCGGCGACACGCCGGTACGCGTTGACGGTGTTCGGTACGGTGTTCGCTCTCGTCGTCAGCATCTACGCGCTGATGGCGCTGGTGCGGGGCGAGTTGATCCCCGGCCCCGGACACGTCAGCCTGTGGGAGGGCGTCAAATTCCAGCTGTGGCAACGGGAAGCCAGCGGTTCCATCGGCGATCCGCAATCACTCAAACGGCACACTATCGACGAATGGCTCCGGCTGGATCCGGTGCTGCCGTTGCTGGCCGCGCCGATCGCGTTGTCCGCGTTGCTGATTCAGCGGTTGCGGCCGTACGCCCTCGGACTGCTCATCCTGGTGGTCACCGTCCTGCGGCCGGGATATCTGCCCGTGCCGTTCGTCATCGCCGCGCTGCCGCTCATCGCCCTGTTGGCCGCCGGCCTCGGGGAGGAGGGCGTGCGACGGTTGCGGCGCGGCGGGCAGATCGCGCCGCGTTTCGGCAGCCGTATCCGGGTGACTGCGGCGCTGGCAACGGCTTTCGCGGCCGCGATGCTCGTCGCCCTCTGGGTGCCGAGCCACGACACCGTGCTGTCGGCCGACGACGACGCCGCCATGCGGCAGGCCCAGAGTTGGGTCGCTGCCAACGTGCCCGAGGAAGACCGCCTGATCGTCGACGACGCCATGTGGGTCGACCTGGTCAGGGACGGCCGGGACAGACACAACGTGATCTGGTCGTACAAGGTGGACACCGACGAGCAGGTGCAGAACCTGGCGCCCGACGGCTGGGCCGACTACGGATGGGTCGTGTCCACACCGTCGATGCGCGCCAACATGCCCGACTCCGGGGTGCTGACCGACGCGATGTGGCATGCCCGGCCGGCGGCGACGTTCGGATCCGGCGGCGAGCGCGTCGACGTGCTGCGCGTCGACTCCGGTGGCGCCCCGGCGGCGCGGCCCGCGGTGCCCGACTTCGGAGTTCAGGTCGCCGCCCGCCTCCATCCCGACTCCGATCCCGACGCGCTGGCCGACCTGCAGTCGGGCGTCGTCGACCAACGGACCGTCGCCACGTTGTCGATGCTCGTCTCGCGGCAACCCGTTGTGTTGCAGAGCATCTCGGGTGTCGCCGCGGAAGAGGTGGCAGGCACCGCCCGGCGCGAGTTCAGGCTGGGCGGACCCCGGGACCAGCTCCAGGCCGCCGCGGGGTTCATCGAGCGTCAGCGCAGCCCGTTCGGGGCCGAGACGGTGCAGTTGTCCGACAACGGGTTGACCGTGCGATTCCCCGCCCGGGCGACGGACGTCGGCCTCGGGTCGCGTCCGGATCCCGTCCCTGCGGGTCCTCCGGCCGCGGTGCGGATCGTCGACATGCGGCGCGGGCAGGCGGCCGACCGTCTCGAGTTCGTCCACGTCGACGGCACCCCGGTGGGATCGGTCCGCCCCGGAACCGGAAGTCCGTCGGACTATCGGGCCCTTCCCGGTGGCACCTACGTGATGAGCACCGTCGCCGACCGCGGCGGCGTGCCGGTGATGCGGCAGGCGTTCACGGTCGCGCCGGGGGCGACGTACACGTTGGCGTTGTTCTCGGCCGGAGAGACCGGCGAGATCGCGGCGCAACTCGCGCCCGACGGTCCCGTCAGCGGATCCTCGGTGCGGCTGCTGCAGGCGGCGGCCGCGGCCGGCCCGGTGAAGCTCGCGCTGGCCGCACCCGGCGCGGACCCCACCGTGCTGGCCGACAACGCCTCCTACGGGCTGATCACCGGCTACGGCGCGGAGCCCGCAGGCGCCTATGACGCGGTCGTCACCGCGGGCGGACGGGAGTGGCGCCAACCGGTCGAGCTGACCGACGGCACTCCCACCACGCTGGTGGTCACCGACGGGCGGGACGGTCCGGCCGTGCACCAGACGCGCGACGTGGCGGCAGCCGCGGCCCCGCTGGACCCACCGGCACCCGGTGCACCCGCAGTCGCACCGATACCCGACAAGAACCCGTCGAAGACCGTTGCGGCCGGCGGCGATCCGCGCCAGAAGGTGCTACCGCTGGCCGCGTGCGCGACTGTCATCGCCGCGCTCGCCTGGGCCCTGACGAGATATCAGAGGAGGCAAGGGCAATGGAGGGGCCAATGGTGAGTCGGTTGCGTAAGGCCATGTTGCTGCTGGTTGCGCTGTTGCTCGTCGTCGGCGCAGGGTGGGCCGCCGCGCAGGCGGTGGACCCACGCATGTCCGACGACGACGTCCGCGGGATGCGCGAACAGGCGGCGCGACAGGCCGGCGAGGACTTCCTGTCCAGGTACGTCGAGAGCGACGGTCGCGTCGTCCGACGCGACGAAGGCGGCGATGTCGTCAGCGAAGGGCAGGCCTACGGCATGCTGATCGCCGCCGCGCTCGGCGACGAGCCCCGCTTCCGGGCGATCTGGGACTGGACCCGGACCCACCTGCGCCGCCCCGACGGGTTGTTGTCGTGGCGCTGGGCCGACGGTCGGGTCACGGACCCGAGCAGTGCCACCGACGCGGACCTGGACGCTGCCCGCTCGCTGCTGCTCGCGGCGCGGCGATTCGCCGCGCCGGAACTGGCCGAGGACGGGAAGCGGCTCGGTGCCGACGTGTTGCGGGGAGAGACCGTGACCGTCGGAGCGGCGCCGTCGCCCGCCATGGCCCGACCCGGGTTGATCACCGTCGCGGGTAACTGGGCGACCGCGCCGCCGCATGCCGTGGACCCCGGGTACTTCAGTCCCCGCGCCGAGCGGGAGCTGCTGGACGCCTCGGCCGACCGGCGGTGGCTCGATGTCAGCAGAACCCAGCGTGTGCTGGTCTGGCAGCTGATCGGCACGGCTTCACTGCCGCCGGACTGGGCGTCGGTCGACCCGGCCGGGCGCGCGGTGCCGACGGGTCCACCCGACGGAGGACCCACCCGGTTCGGGCTGGATGCCGCACGGCTACCGATCCGTTTCGCGGAGTCGTGCGACCCGGCGGACCGTGCGGTGGCGGTGTCACTGCGCCGGGTGGTCGCCGCGTCGCGCGACATCCCGGCGACCCGCAACCTGGACGGGTCGGCCGCAGGCGAGTGGCAGCATCCCGTCGCGCTGGTCAGTGCCGCGGCGACCGATCACGCGGCGGGTGACCGTGAGGCAGGCGCGGCCCGACTGGATCAGGCCTCCGCGTTGCAGCAGCGCTATCCGACCTATTTCGGGGCCGCCTGGGTCGCCCTCGGCAGGATCATGCTGGACACGTCGCTGCTCGGCGAGTGCGCATAAACGTTTCCTTCACCGCGATCCATACCGATGACCCCGCCGCGCGATGGCGGTTGCATGGCTGACCATGACGACCGAACGCATCGCCGACCACGTCAAGTTCGCCTACTGGGTGCCCAACGTCAGCGGGGGCCTGGTTACCAGCGACATCGAGCAGCGCACCGACTGGAACTACGAGTACAACCGGAAACTCGCCCGAACCGCGGAGAACAACGGGTTCGAGTACGCCCTGTCCCAGGTGCGCTACGAGGCCAGCTACGGCGCCGAATACCAGCATGAGTCGACCAGCTTCAGTCTCGCGCTGCTGCTGGCCACCGAGCGGCTCAAGGTCATCGCGGCCGTGCATCCCGGGTTGTGGCAGCCGGCCGTCCTGGCCAAGCTCGGGGCCACCGCCGATCAGCTCTCCGGCGGCCGGTTCGCCGTCAACGTCGTCAGCGGCTGGTTCAAAGACGAGTTCACCCACCTGGGCGAGCCGTGGCTGGAGCACGACGAGCGTTACCGGCGCAGCGCAGAGTTCCTGCAGGTGCTGCGCAAGATCTGGACAGAGGACGACGTGGATTTCCGCGGCGACTTCTACCGCATCCATGACTTCACCCTCAAGCCCAAGCCCGCCAACACCGCCGAGCGGCCCAATCCGGAGTTGTTCCAGGGCGGCAACTCGACCGCGGCCCGCCGCAACGGCGGCTACTACGCCGACTGGTACTTCTCCAACGGCAAGGACTTCGACGGCGTCACCGAGCAGGTGGTCGAGGTCCGAGACCACGCCCGAGCCGCGGGTCGCGAGGTCAGGTTCGGACTCAACGGCTTCATCATCGCCAGAGACACCGAGAAAGAGGCGAAAGAGGTGCTCCGCGAGATCATCGCCAAGGCGAACACACCTGCGGTGGAGGGCTTCCGCGGCGCGGTGCAGCAGGCCGGCAACTCGACGAGCGACAGGAAGGGCATGTGGGCCGACTCCACATTCGAGGATCTGGTCCAGTACAACGACGGTTTCCGCACCCAGTTGATCGGCACGCCCGAGCAGATCGCCGAACGCATCGCGGCGTACCGCGAGCGTGGCGTCGACCTGATCCTGGGCGGCTTCCTGCACTTCCAGGAGGAGATCGAGTACTTCGGGGCGAGGGTGCTCCCATTGGTTCGCGAGATCGAGAACTCCGGGCGCGTGTCGGCGGATTCACCCGTCCTCGTGCCTGCGTAGCAGAACCTCGACGGGTCCGGGGCTCGGCGTTCGTGCGGGAGTGCCGGGCTCACCCCGGAGTGCGCTAGCGTGGTTTATCGATTCGCTTCAGGCGGGTTCGTCGACGTCGACCGTCGTCACCCATGGCGGCACCGTCAGTTCCGATGTCCGCACAGCACAGGAGAGGTCATGTCGTACCCACAAGGCGCGCCCGGAGGTCAGGGATTCCCGCCCGGCCAGCAACCGACCACCCAATTCAGCGCGCCGACACAGCAGTTCAACAGAGTTCCCGACGCCGACCCGGTCGCCGAGGGTCCGAGCAAACTACCCGTCTACCTCAGCGCCGCCGTCGTGGCCCTCGGCCTGCTCGTGTACATGTCGAGCTTCGGCCCGCACTTCACAGCGTCGGACTTCTCCGCCTTCGGTGAGCTGACGGGCAGCTCGTTCGGTGTCATCTTGGCTGTCATCTCCGCGATCACAGCGGGCCTGTTCGCCGCGGTCGGGCTGCTTCCCCGGCAGAACAACTTCACCGCTGTGGCCGCCGTCGCGGCGGTTCTGGCCCTGCTGCTCGTGGTCGCGGAGATCATCAACAAGCCGGCCGAGGCGTCGATCGGATGGGGCCTCTACCTCGTCATCGCGTTCATCCTGCTTCAGGCGGCCGTCTCCGTCGTCGTGCTGCTGTTCGACGCGGGCATCATCACCCCACCGGTGCCCCGGCCCAAGTACGAGCAGCCGCAGTCCTACGGCCAGTACCCCGGCTACTACGGTCAGCCGCCCACCCAGGGCGGTTCCGGTCAGCACCAGCAGGGGCCGCAACAACAGCAGCGGCCCGGATACCCGACGCCGTATGGCGGCTACCCGGGCAGCGGGCCGGGCACCGGCGGTTTCCCCGCCGGCGCACAGTCCGGACCGCCCACCCCGCCCACCGGCTTCCCGACGTACGGCCAGCCGCCCGCGAGCAACACGCCGACCAGCCAGGCGCCCGCGCCACACCAGTCGCCGTCATCCTCGCAGCCGGGTCAGTCCTCGTCGTAGTCTGAGCCGCGCGTGCGCGAACGTCGCGCGCCCGAGCGTCTGCGAGGAGCGGCCCAACCCGTGAGCACCCGGCCAGTCGGTACACGCCAGGCGCGTGACCTGCTGCGGGTCGCGTTCGGTCCGTCCCTCGTCGCGTTGGTGATCATCGCCGCAGTCGTCCTGCTTCAGCTGCTGATCGCCAACAGCGACATGACAGGCGCTTTCGGCGCCATCGCCAGCATGTGGCTGGGTGTGCATCTGGTTCCGGTGTCCATCGGCGGCAGCGCTCTCGGCGTGATGCCGCTGCTTCCGGTCCTGGTGATGATCTACGGCACCGCGCGGACCACCGCGGCGGCGACCAGCTCCTCGTGGTTCGTCACCCGCTGGGTGGTGGCCTCGGCGCTGGGCGGGCCGGTGTTGATCGCCGCGATCTGTCTGGCCGTCATCCACGACGCCGCCTCGGTGCTCACCCAACTGCAGACCCCGGACGCGCTGCACGCCTTCGGCTACGTGTTCACCGTGCACGCGATCGGTGCGGTGCTCGGCGTCGGTTCGCGGGTGGGCAGGCGGCTGCTGAGCGCGTCGCCGCTGCCCGGTTGGCTGCCTGACGCGTTCCGGGCGGCGGCGGCCGGTGTGCTGGCGCTCATGGGTCTGTCGGGCGCCGTCGTCGCCGGGTCGCTGGTCGTGCACTGGTCGACCATGCACGACCTGTTCTCGATCACCGACTCGATGTTCGGCCAGCTCAGCCTGACCGTGCTTTCGGTGCTGTACCTGCCCAACGTGATGGTGGGGGCCTCGGCGGTGGCGGTCGGCTCGAGTGCGCACATCGGGCTGGCCACGTTCAGTTCGTTCACGGTGTTCGGCGGCGACATACCGGCGCTTCCGGTGCTGGCCGCGGTCCCGACTCCGCCGCTCGGCCCGGTATGGGTGGCCCTGATGATCATCGCGGCGGTGTCGGCGGTGGCGCTGGGCCAGCAGTGCGCGCGCCACCCGCTGCCGATGCCCGCGGCGCTGGCGAAGGTGCTGACCGCCGCGGCGGCCGCGGCGGGGGCGATGGCGT
This sequence comes from Mycolicibacterium austroafricanum, assembly GCF_000612725.1. GTDB lineage: Bacteria > Actinomycetota > Actinomycetes > Mycobacteriales > Mycobacteriaceae > Mycobacterium > Mycobacterium austroafricanum. The sequence goes on along the minus strand of NZ_HG964452.1, from coordinate 500,770 downwards.
TGCTCGGACATGCCGGTGGGGGACCGCTGGGCAATTTCGGGAACGTCGGTGTGGATCAGGCCACGTTCGCCCCCGCGGTGTTCCTGTGGTTTTTCGGGATCGGCGCGCTCACGGTCGCGATGTCGGGCGGGATCACCCCGCGGGTGCGCAAACCCAAGCCTGTCCCCGAACCAGCGGCGGTTGTCGACGACGCCGTGATCGAGACCGCTGACGCGGAGCCCCACACCGAAGAAATCGCCCTCGAGGCACCGCCCCGGGACCGGCCGGACCCCGACCCGCGAATCGAGCCCGCCGGTGAACCTGCGCCGCCGGTACCCGACGGTCCGATCGACGCTGACCTTGACCCCGAGGACCACTTCGTCGTTGACGAACAAACAAGCCCCTTCGTCGAAGACGAAGAAAACGGCCACTTCGTCGAAGACGAAGAAAACGGCCTCAGCGTCGAAGACGAAGAAAACGGCCTCAGCGTCGAAGACGAAGAAAACGGCCTCAGCGTCGTCGACGACGACAGCGGCGGCAAGCGCGAACAGGGTGACCACTAGGATCTCAGCGTGCAACCTGAGGCCGGCGGACGCGAGGAGCGATGCGTCCTGCGTGTGCCCCCGAGCGCGCCGGCGCGACTGGTGGTGCTGGCTTCGGGTACCGGCTCGCTGCTGGCCTCGTTGTTGAAATCCGCCGTCGGTGACTACCCGGCACGGGTGGTCGCAGTCGGCACAGATCGGGTGTGCGCGGCGCTGGACATCGCCTCCGGGGCCGCGATACCGACGTTCACCGTCCCGCTGAGCGAGTATCCCGACCGCGCCGCGTGGGACGCTGCGCTGGCCGACGCGACCGCGGCCCACCGCCCCGATTTGGTGGTGTCCGCCGGATTCATGAAAATACTTGGCCCCCAGTTTCTTTCGACATTTCCCGGCCGGGTGCTCAACACCCATCCGGCGCTACTACCCGCGTTCCCCGGCGCGCACGCGGTGCGCGACGCGCTGGCCTACGGCGTACGGGTGACCGGGTGCACGGTGCATCTGGTGGACGCGGGCACCGACACCGGTCCCATCGTCGCCCAACAGGCCGTGACGGTGCTCGACGGTGACGACGAGTCATCGCTGCACGAGCGCATCAAGGTGATCGAAAGGCAACTGCTGGTGGATGTGGTGGCGGCGATGGCAACCCGCGGCATGACATGGACAGGACGAAAGGTGAACCTAGGATGAGCGACAACGACGACCTGTTCCGGAGGCCGATCAGGCGTGCCCTGATCAGCGTCTACGACAAGACCGGGCTTGTGCCCCTGGCGCAGGGTCTGCACGCTGCCGGCGTCGACATCGTGTCCACCGGTTCGACGGCCAAAACGATTGCCGGCGCCGGGATTCCGGTCACACCCGTGGAGGACGTCACGGGCTTCCCCGAGGTGCTCGACGGCCGTGTCAAGACGTTGCACCCGCACGTGCACGCCGGGTTGCTCGCCGATCAGCGCAAGGCTGAACACGTCGCGGCACTGGCCGAGCTCGGCGTCGCGGCGTTCGAGCTGGTGGTGGTGAACCTGTACCCGTTCACCCAGACGGTGAACTCCGGCGCAGACGAAGACGAATGCGTGGAGCAGATCGACATCGGCGGGCCGTCGATGGTGCGCGCCGCCGCCAAGAACCATCCCAGCGTCGCCGTCGTGGTCGATCCGCTGGGCTACGACGGGGTGCTGGCCGCGGTGCGCGCCGGCGGCTTCACCTACTCGGAGCGAAAGAAGCTGGCGGCGTTGGCATTCCGGCACACCGCTGAGTACGACGTGGCGGTGGCCTCGTGGATGGAGTCGGTACTGGCCCCCGAGGCCGAGGCGACGAGCGGCGACCTGCCGCCCTGGCTGGGCGCGACGTTCCGGCGCGCGGCCGTGCTGCGCTACGGCGAGAACCCGCACCAGCAGGCCGCGCTGTACCGCGACGACGGCGGATGGCCCGGCCTCGCACAGGCCGAACAGCTGCACGGCAAGGAGATGTCCTACAACAACTACACCGACGCCGACGCGGCGTGGCGTGCGGCGTTCGACCACGAGGACATCTGCGTGGCGATCATCAAGCACGCCAACCCGTGCGGCATCGCGATCTCGCCGGTCTCGGTCGCCGACGCCCACCGCAAGGCACACGAGTGTGACCCGCTGTCGGCTTTCGGCGGGGTGATCGCGGCGAACACCGAGGTCACCGTCGAGATGGCCGAGACCGTCGCCGGAATCTTCACCGAGGTGATCATCGCGCCGGCCTACGAACCGGGTGCCGTCGAAGTGCTCTCGGGCAAGAAGAACATCCGCGTTCTGGTCGCCTCCGAACCCCAGCGGGGCGGCACCGAGTTCCGTCAGGTCAGCGGCGGGCTGCTGCTGCAGCAGCGCGACGCCCTCGACGCCGCCGGCGACAACCCGAACACGTGGACGCTGGCCGCAGGCCCCGCCGCCGACCCCGACACGCTGGCCGACCTGGCGTTCGCATGGCGGACCTGCCGGGCGGTCAAATCTAACGCCATCGTGCTCGCCAGGGACGGCGCCACGGTCGGGGTGGGCATGGGTCAGGTCAACCGCGTCGACGCGGCCCGCCTGGCCGTCGAGCGCGCCGGCGGGCGCAGCAGCGGCGCAGTCGGCGCCTCCGACGCGTTCTTCCCGTTCCCGGACGGGCTGGAGACCCTCATCAGGGCGGGCGTCAAGGCCGTCGTCCACCCCGGCGGATCGGTGCGCGACGACGAGGTGACCGCCGCCGCCGAAGCGGCCGGGATCACGCTCTACCTCACCGGCGCAAGGCATTTCGCGCACTAGGGAGTGGCCTTGCTGATGGATTCGCGCACAGTGCGGCGCCGCGTTCTCGCGGCGACCGCGGTGCTCGCTGCGACGCTGGTGCCGTCGTGCACGCGGGTGGTCGACGACGCGCGGGCGGTGGCCGCCGAACCCGGCGCCCCGTTCGGCTCCTATGCCTCCGCGGACGCCTGTACGCCCGTCGACAGCGAGCTCGCCGACGTTCCGCCGCCGCGCGGCGCGGCGGCCGACATCGAACCGGTGCTCCGGATCCCCCGCCCCGAGGGCTGGAAGCGCGTCACCGCCCTCGACTCCGGGGCCATCCGGTACGTGATGCGCAATGAGGGTCTGGCCACAGGGGGCATCACCCCGACGGCGGTGGTGACGCTGGAGTCCCACCGCGGCGAATTGTCGCCGCGGGAGTTTTTCGCCGACCAACGGCGCCAGGTGATGCAGCTGGGTGTCACCGACCTGACACTCACCGACACCACGTTGTGCGGCCTGCCCGCGGTGCGCGGGCACTACATGTCGCCACTGCTCGGCACGGCGGCGCCCCGCCGGGCGGACCTGCTCAGCGCCGTCATGGTCAGTGAAGGGACGACCTACGGTGTCGCGGTCACCGTGCAGAGCGCCGACGAGCGGGATCCGGAATACCAGCGCGACTCCGCCCAGATTCTGAACGGTTTCCAGATGCTGCCGCCGGGCAGCCGCTGAGGTTATCCGACCCCAACTCCGCGGATAGTCGTAGCGTGGAGAGGTGACTTCACCTAACGACCTGCCCCGAACCGTCGGCGAACTGCGTGCCTCCGGCCATCAGGAGCGCAGCATCAAGGCCGAGATCCGGGAGAACCTGCTGTCGGCGCTGGCGTCCGGAGCCGGTGCCGATGCGGTCTGGCCGGGCATTCTCGGCTTCGAGGACACCGTCATCCCCCAGTTGGAGCGGGCGTTGATCGCCGGACACGACGTCGTCCTGCTCGGTGAACGCGGGCAGGGCAAGACGCGGCTCCTTCGTGCGCTCACCAACCTGCTCGACGAGTGGACGCCGGTGATCGCCGGCGCCGAGCTCGGTGAGCACCCGTACAGCCCGATCACCCCCGAGTCGATCCGGCGGGCGGCCGACTCCGGTGACGACCTGCCGATCACCTGGCGGCACCGCAGCGAGCGCTACACCGAGAAACTGGCCACCCCGGACACCAGCGTGGCCGACCTGGTCGGTGACATCGACCCGATCAAGGTCGCCGAGGGACGCAGCCTCGGGGACCCGGAGACCATCGCCTACGGCCTGATCCCGCGGGCACACCGGGGCATCGTCGCGGTCAACGAGCTTCCCGACCTGGCTGAACGGATCCAGGTGGCGATGCTCAACGTGATGGAGGAGCGCGACATCCAGGTCCGCGGGTACACGCTGCGGCTGCCGCTGGACGTGCTGGTCGTCGCCAGCGCCAACCCCGAGGACTACACCAACCGCGGGCGCATCATCACCCCGCTCAAGGACCGGTTCGGCGCCGAGATCCGCACCCACTACCCGCCCGAGCTCGACGCCGAGGTCGGCGTCATCACCCAGGAGGCGCACCTGGCCGCCGAGGTGCCCGACTACCTGCTGCAGATTCTGGCCCGCTTCGCACGCAGCCTGCGCGAATCCAGCTCCATCGACCAGCGCTCCGGGGTTTCGGCCCGGTTCGCGATCGCGGCCGCAGAAACCGTCGCCGCGTCGGCCCGCCACCGCGCGGCCCTGCTCGGCGAGCAGGATCCGGTCGCGCGGGTGGTCGACCTGCAGAACGTGATCGACGTGCTGCGGGGCAAGCTCGAATTCGAGTCCGGCGAGGAGGGCCGCGAGCAGGCCGTCCTCGAGCATCTGCTGCGCCGCGCCACGGCCGAGACGGCGCAACGGCTGCTCGGCGGCATCGACGTCGGACCGATCGTCACCGCCGTGGAGAACGGCTCGCCCGTCACCACCGGGGAACGGGTGTCCGCCCGCGAGGTGCTGGCCGCAGTTCCCGAGGTGTCCGCCGTCGCCGAAATCCAGCAGCGGCTCGGTGCGACGTCCGAAGGGCAGCGCGCCGCCGCGATGGAGTTGGCGCTGGAGGCCCTGTATCTGGCCAAGCGCATCGACAAGGTGTCCGACGAAGGCGAAACCGTCTATGGCTAAACATGTTCGGCTGTCGCGGTATTCGCGGTACACGGGCGGGCCCGACCCGCTGGCGCCGCCCGTCGACCTGCGCGAGGCGCTCGAGGCGATCGGTCAGGACGTCATGGAGGGCACGTCGCCGCGGCGCGCGCTGTCGGAGATGCTCCGGCGCGGCACTCAGAACATGCCGGGCGCCGACAAGCTCGCCGCCGAAGCCAACCGTCGCCGTCGGGAACTGCTGCAGCGCAACAATCTCGACGGCACCCTGGCCGACATCAAGAAGCTGCTCGACGAGGCGGTGCTCGCCGAACGCAAGGAACTGGCGCGTGCGCTCGACGACGACGCACGGTTCGGTGAGCTGCAGCTGAACTCGCTGTCCCCGTCCCCGGCCAAAGCCGTGCAGGAGCTTTCCGATTATGACTGGCGGTCGCCGGAGGCGCGCGAGAAGTACGACCAGATCAAGGATCTGCTCGGACGCGAGATGCTCGATCAGCGGTTCGCCGGCATGAAGGAGGCGCTGGAGAACGCCACCGACGAGGATCGCCAGCGGGTCAACGACATGCTCGACGATCTCAACGACCTGCTCGACAAGCACGCCAAAGGACAAGATTCCCCCCAGGATTTCCAGGACTTCATGGCCAAGCACGGCCAGTTCTTCCCGGAGAACCCGAAGAACATCGACGAGCTGCTGGACTCGCTGGCCAAGCGGGCGGCGGCCGCGCAGCGGTTCCGCAACAGCCTGTCCGAGCAGCAGCGCGCCGAGCTGGATGCGTTGGCGCAGCAGGCTTTCGGGTCACCGTCGTTGATGAACGCGCTCGACCGTCTCGACGCCCACCTGCAGTCCGCCCGGCCCGGGGAGGATTGGACGGGCTCGCAACGGTTCTCCGGTGACGACCCGCTCGGCATGGGGGAGGGGGCACAGGCGCTGGCCGACATCGCCGAGCTCGAGCAGCTCGCCGAACAGCTGTCGCAGAGCTACTCCGGCGCGACCATGGACGACGTCGACCTCGACATGCTGGCGCGTCAACTCGGCGACGAGGCCGCCGTCAACGCCCGCACCCTGGCGGAGCTGGAGCGGGCGTTGATGAACCAGGGCTTCCTCGACCGCGGATCCGACGGGCAGTGGCGGCTCTCACCCAAGGCGATGCGACAGCTCGGTCAGGCGGCGTTACGTGATGTGGCGCAACAGCTTTCCGGGCGGCACGGCGAGCGCGACACCCGCCGCGCCGGGGCGGCCGGAGAGCTGACCGGAGCCACCCGGCCGTGGCAGTTCGGCGACACCGAACCGTGGAACGTCACCCGCACGGTAACGAATGCAGTGCTCCGCACTGCGGGTACCAACGCGGTGCTGCGCGAGGCCGGGACCGGGGAGACCGCCGGGCCGATTCGGATCACGGTGGACGACGTCGAGATCTCCGAGACCGAAACCCGCACCCAGGCCGCGGTGGCGCTGCTGGTGGATACGTCGTTCTCGATGGTGATGGAGAACCGTTGGCTGCCGATGAAGCGGACCGCGCTGGCGCTCAACCACCTCGTCAGCACCCGGTTCCGTTCCGACGCGCTGCAGATCGTGGCGTTCGGCCGGTATGCCCGCACCGTGACCGCCGCGGAGCTGACCGGGCTGGAAGGCGTCTACGAGCAGGGCACGAATCTGCACCACGCACTGGCGCTGGCCACCCGGCACCTGCGGCGGCACCCCAACGCGCAGCCGGTCGTGCTGGTGGTCACCGACGGTGAGCCGACTGCGCATCTGGAGGACTTCGACGGCGACGGCCGTTCTGCGGTGTTTTTTGACTACCCTCCGCACCCGCGGACCATCGCCCACACCGTGAAGGGATTCGACGAGGTGGCGCGGATGGGCGCGCAGGTGACGATCTTCCGGCTCGGCAGCGACCCGGGGCTGGCACGGTTCATCGATCAGGTGGCGCGCCGGGTGGGCGGTCGCGTGGTGGTGCCCGACCTCGACGGCCTGGGCGCGGCGGTGGTGGGTGACTATCTCAGCGCGAAGCGGCGTCGTTAACCCTCGGCGGTGTCCGCCGGCGCCTTGCGTCTCTTGCGTTTGACGCCGACGCTGCCCCAGAGCGCGAAGCCCCTGATGCGGACCAGCGGTGCACCCGCGGAGCCCTCCCCGTCGACGCCGTGGTCGAAACTGCCCATCACGGCGACGCCCCGAGAGTCGACGTTGACCTCAGGGGGAACCAGGATGGTCTGCCCGCCCATGATCGAGTAGGACCGGATGTCGACCTCGGGTGAGGTGAAGTCGGCGTAACGCAGGTCGACGACGCCGCCACCCCAGAGCGCGAACGTGGTGAGCCGGCGCGGGACGTTCCACCGGCCGCGGCGCTCGTAGCCGGTGAGGATCGCCAGCAGCAACGTCGACGGCGCGGGCCGGCACGGGCCGCCGCGGCCACGCGTCACCGCACCGGGCAGATCAGCGGAAAGGCGGTCCAACTCGTCATACGTCTGGGCGGCGTAGGCCCTGCTCAAGCGGCTTTCGTACTCCGAGAGACCGAGGGTGCCGGAGGCGGCGGCGTCCGTCAGGAGCTGGGCGACCTGAATGCGGTCGGTGTCGCCGGCACGCATCGCCCCGCTGCGGGAGGCCGGGGTGCTCATCGTGACCTTCCGCTCTTCACCGACGGCTCCTCATCGATGGCTCGTTGCTACGCAGGCAGTACATCGCCCCGAGCCTACGACGAACGTCGGCACATGCAAGCGGCTTGACCAAACTGTGGCCTGCTCAGCCCACCCACCGCGGTGGTCGCTTCTCCAGGAACGCCAGCATCCCCTCCCGCGCCTCCTCGGAGACGAACAGCCGCGCAGACTCCTGCGTCAATTTCTCTGCGCGCCGCTCGAAGTCGTCGATGAGGGCCGCCGTCGTCAACGCCTTGGACGCGGCCAGCCCCTGCGGGGAACCCTGGGCTATCGCGGACGTCAGATCGGCGACCGTGCCCGGCACGTCGTCGGTGGCGACGGTGACCAGCCCCATGGCCGCGGCCTCGGCGGCACCGAACTTCTCTCCGGTGACGAAGTAGCGTCCCGCGGCCCGTGCGGTCATCTTCGGCAGCAGGGTCAGGGAGATGATCGACGGCGCGACGCCGATCCTGGCCTCGGTGAGCGCGAACGTGCTCGAGCCGCCGGCCACCGCGATGTCGCACGCGCCGACCAGACCCAGGCCGCCGGCGCGGACATGCCCGTCGACCGCGGCGATGACGGGCAGGGGCAGCTCGAGGATCCTGCGCAGCAGCCGGGTCATCTCGCGGGCGCGGTCGACAGCCAGATCTGACGGGTCGCGGCCGGCCGCCTCGCTCAGGTCGGCGCCCGCGCAGAACGTCCTGCCGGTGTGGCCGAGGACCACCGTGCGCACCCGCGGTTCTGAGGACGCCCGCGTCAGCCCGTCGTGCAGCTGTTCGACCAGGGCGGTGGACAGCGCGTTGCGGTTGTGCGGGGAATCCAGCGTGAGCCGCGCGACCGCACCGTCGCGCTCGTAGGTGACCAGCGTGCTCATCAGTACCGTCGCTTCTTCGCGCGAGCGTCCCCCGCAAGCGGGTGGTACCCCCACATCAGTACGACCTGGGCAGGCCCAGCGAGGTCTGCGCCACGAAGTTGAGGATCATCTCCCGACTGACCGGGGCGATGCGCGCCAGCCGCGACGCCGTCAGCGCCGAAGCGATGCCGTACTCCTTGGTCAGACCGTTGCCGCCGAGTGACTGCACGGCCTGGTCGACGGCCCGCACCGATGCTTCGCCGGCGGCGTACTTGGCCATGTTGGCCGCCTCCGCGGCGCCAGCGTCGTCGCCGGCGTCGTACAGGCTGGCGGCCTTCTGCATCATCAGCTTGGCCAGTTCGACCTCGATGTGGTTCTGCGCCAGCGGGTGTGACAACCCCTGGTGCGCGCCGATCGGTGTCTTCCAGACCTGCCGGGTCTTGACGTACTCGACGGCCCTGCCGATCGCGAAGCGGCCCATGCCGACTGCGCTCGCCGCGCCCATGATGCGTTCCGGATTCAGCCCGGCGAACAACTGGGCGATCGCCGCGTCCTCCGAGCCGACGAGCGCGTCGGCAGGCAGCCGCACCTCGTCGAGGAAGACCTGGAACTGGAACTCGGGGCTGACGATCTCCATCGGGATCTTGGTGTAGGTGAAACCCGGTGTGTCCGTGGGTACCACGAACAGCGCGGGCTTCAGGCTGCCCGTCTTGTGGTCTTCGGTCCGGCCGACCACCAGGACCGCCTGCGCCTGGTCCACACCGGAGATGTAGACCTTCTGCCCGGACAGCACCCAGTCGCTGCCGTCGCGGCGCGCGGTGGTGGTGATCTTGTGGGAGTTCGAGCCGGCGTCGGGTTCCGTGATCGCGAACGCCATCGTCAGGGATCCGTCGGCGATGCCCGGGATCCAGCGCTTCTTCTGCTCCTCGGTGCCGAACTTGGAGATGATGGTGCCGTTGATCGCGGGGGAGACGACCATCATCAGCAGCGACGACCCTGCCGCCGCCATCTCCTCCATGACCAGGCTCAATTCGTACATGCCTGCTCCGCCGCCGCCGTACTCCTCGGGCAGGTTCACCCCGATGAACCCGAGCTTGCCTGCCTCCGACCACAATTCGTCGGTGTGCTGGCCGGCGCGCGCCTTCTCCAGGTAATAGTCCTGCCCGTAGTTGGCGGCCATGGCGGCCACCGCCTTGCGCAGCGCCTGCTGTTCGTCGGTTTCGATGAAGCTCATCGCGGATCTCCTTCTTGGCTTTCGACTCGGGCGAGGACGGCACCGACCTCGACCTGGCGGCCGGGTTCGACGTTGAGTTCGACGAGGACACCGTCGGTGGGGGCGGTGATGGTGTGCTCCATCTTCATGGCTTCCAGCCACAGCAGCGGCTGGCCCGCGGTCACCGTGTCGCCAGGGGCGGCCCCGACCCGCAGCACCGAGCCGGGCATCGGCGCGAGCAGCGAGCCGTGGGCCAACGCTGCCGCGGGGTCGGGGAACCGGGGTAGCGCCACGAAATGCGTGCAGCCGCAGGGTGAGTCGACGAAGACTGAATCCCCGTACCGGGTGACGTCGAACGGCCGGTCCACGCCGGAGACCGTCAGCACCACCTGCCGCTGCCCGGCCGACACCACGGAGACGTCGTCGTGGCCGTCGATCATCACTCCATCCCGGGTGAAGCGGTACCGCACGTCGTGCGCCCGGCCGGCGTGGTCCTGGTAGCTCTTGTGCTGGAACCCGGCCGGCAGGTTGCGCCACCCACTCGGAATATCCTCGAAAACGGTTGCGGTGCTGCGGTTGTGGGCCGCATCGGCCAGCGCGGCGGCCACCGCGGACAGCGCCACGGTCCGGTCGTCGGCGACGGGTGCGGCCAGCTCGGCCAGCCCGTGGGTGTCGAAGAACGCCGTGTCGGTGGCGCCGTCGCCGAACGCGGGGTGGCGCAGCACGTTGACCAGCAGGTCCCGGTTGGTCCGCACCCCGTGGATGCGGGCGCGGGTAAGCGCGTCGGCGAGCAGGGCCGCGGCCTGCCTGCGCGTCGGGGCGTACGAGATCACCTTGGCGATCATCGGGTCGTAGAACACCGAGATGACCGCGCCGTCGGTGATGCCGGAGTCCAGACGCACACCCGTGCGGTCGAGGGGGCCGAACTCGACACCGGCTGTCGGGACGTCGAAGTGGTGCACGGCGCCGGGCTGCGGTTGCCAGTTGTTGGCGGGATCTTCGGCGTAGAGCCGGGCCTCGATCGACGCGCCGCGCGGTGCCGGCGGTGAGGGATCCAGTGTCGCACCGTCGGCCACGGCCAGTTGCAGTTCCACCAGGTCCACTCCGGACGTGAGCTCGGTGACGGGGTGCTCCACCTGCAGCCGGGTGTTCATCTCGAGGAAGAAGAAGGCGCCCTGATCGTCGGCCATGAACTCGACGGTGCCCGCGCCGCTGTAACCGATCGCGGTCGCGGCCAGCCTCGCGGCCTCGAACAGCTTGTCCCGCATACCCGCGACGCGTTCGACCAGAGGCGACGGGGCCTCCTCGATGATCTTCTGGTGACGGCGCTGAATCGAGCATTCCCGCTCCCCGACCGCCCATACGGTGCCGTGGACGTCGGCCATCACCTGGACCTCGACGTGGTGCCCGGCGTCGAGATAGCGCTCGCAGAACACCGTCGGATCGCCGAAGGCCGACTGTGCCTCGCGGCGCGCGGCCTCCACCTGGGCAGGCAGCTCGGCCAGGTCGCGGACGACCCGCATCCCGCGACCCCCGCCGCCGGCCGACGCCTTCACCAGCACCGGCAGCATGTCCGCGGTGACGGTGTCGGGGTCCAGCTCGTCGAGCACCGGTACGCCCGCCGCGGCCATGAGCTTCTTCGCCTCGATCTTGGAACCCATCGCCGCCACCGCGGCCACCGGCGGGCCGATCCACCTCAGCCCCGCATCCTGTACGGCGGCGGCGAAATCGGGATTCTCCGAGAGGAATCCGTATCCGGGGTGGATCGCGTCGGCACCCGACGACCGGGCGGCCGCGATGAGCTGCGCGGCATCCAGGTAGCCGCGGGTGCCCGTCAACCTCACCCGGGCGTCGGCCTCGGCGACGTGGGGCGCCCCGGCGTCGGCGTCGGTGTACACCGCGACGGTGCCGATCCCGAGGCGGCGGCAGGTGGCGAACACGCGGCGGGCGATCTCGCCGCGATTGGCGACCAAAACTCGAGTGATCATGGGCGTCCCTCGTGTCGAGTCTGAAGTTGCGTGCGACAAACGGGCGAAAACTCGGGGAGAAGTTCAGATTCGGCGATGGCGGCCACGATGCTCACATCCGGAAGACGCCGAAGTTCGACGTCCCCTCGATCGGGCCATTGGCGATGGCGGACAGGCACATTCCCAGCACGGTGCGGGTGTCGCGGGGGTCGATGACGCCGTCGTCGTAGAGCCGTCCGGACAGGAACATCGGCAGCGACTCCGCCTCGATCTGCGCCTCGACGGCCGCCCGCAGCGCAGCGTCGGCGGCTTCGTCGACCTGTCCACCGCGGGCCTCGGTGGCGGCGCGGTTGACGATCGACAGCACCCCCGCCAGCTGCGTACCGCCCATCACCGCGGATTTGGCGCTCGGCCACGCGAACAGGAACCGGGGGTCGTAGGCTCGCCCGCACATGCCGTAATGCCCCGCGCCGTAGGAGGCGCCGATCAGCAGCGAGATGTGGGGCACCGTCGAGTTGGACACGGCGTTGATCATCATCGCGCCGTGCTTGATCATGCCGCCCTCCTCGTAGTCCTTGCCCACCATGTAGCCGGTGGTGTTGTGCAGGAACAACAGTGGAGTGTTCGACCGGTTCGCCAGCTGGATGAACTGGGTGGCCTTCTGCGACTCTGCGCTGAACAGCACGCCTCGGGCGTTGGCCAGGATGCCCAGCGGGTAGCCGTGCAGCGTGGCCCATCCGGTCACCAGCGAGCCGCCGTAGAGCGGTTTGAACTCGTCGAACTCCGAGCCGTCGACAATGCGCGCGATGACTTCGCGCGGGTCGAACGGGATCCGGAGATCCGGTGGCACGACGCCGATCAACTCGTTCTCGTCGTATCGCGGCACGACGACCGGCCGCGGCGCGGGTCCCTGCTTGCGCCAGTTGAGTCGCGCGACGATCCGCCTGCCGATGCGCAGCGCGTCGAGTTCGTCGACGGCGAAGTAGTCGGCCAGACCCGACGTGCGGGCGTGCATCTCGGCGCCACCCAGCGATTCGTCGTCGGACTCCTCGCCGGTGGCCATCTTGACCAGCGGTGGCCCGGCCAGAAACACCTTCGACCGTTCCCTGATCATCACCACGTGGTCGGACATGCCGGGGATGTAGGCGCCCCCAGCGGTGGAGTTGCCGAACACCAGCGCGATCGTCGGGATGCCGGCGGCTGACAGCCGGGTCAGGTCCCGGAACATCTGCCCGCCGGGGATGAAGATCTCCTTCTGGGTCGGCAGGTCCGCGCCGCCGGATTCCACCAGGGAGATCACCGGCAGCCGGTTCTGCAGCGCGATCTGGTTGGCGCGCAGGATCTTCCGCAACGTCCACGGGTTGCTGGTGCCGCCCTTGACGGTCGGGTCGTTGGCCACCAGCAGACATTCCACGCCGCTGACCGCGCCGATGCCGACGACGATGCTGGCGCCGACGGTGAATTCGGTGCCCCACGCCGCCAGCGGGCTCAGCTCCAAGAACGGGGAGTCGGGGTCGAGCAGGGCTTCGATGCGCTCGCGGGCGGTCATCTTGCCGCGGGCATGGTGGCGGGCGACGTACTTCTCGCCGCCGCCCGCGAGCGCTTTGGTGTGTTCGGCCTCCAGTTCGGCGAGCTTGGCTGTCATCACCTCGGCGGCCTCGAGGTAGGCGGGGGAGGCGGTGTCGATCGCGGTCTGCAGGATCGATGCGCGATCCGTCCCCCGCGAGCGGGAGGTGCCCCCATCGCTTGTCGCTGTGGTCATGACTGGTATCCCAACGTCTTGGCGGCCAGTGCGGTGAGGATTTCGCTTGTGCCGCCGCCGATTCCGAGGATGCGCATGTCGCGGTACTGGCGTTCGACCTCTGATTCGGCCATATAGCCCATGCCGCCGAACAGTTGCACGGCCTGGTGCGCCACCCACTCTCCCGCGTCCACGGCGGTGTTCTTGGCGAAGCACACCTCCGCGATCAGGTTGGTCTCGCCGGCGAGTTCACGTTCGACGACGTGGTGGGTGTACACGCGGGCGACGTCGATGCGGCGGGCCATCTCGGCGAGCGTGTTCTGCACCGACTGCCGCGTGATCAGCGGTTTGCCGAACGTCTCGCGGCTGCGGCACCACTCGACGGTCAGGTCCAGGCAACGTTGGGCGCTCGAATACGCCTGCGCGGCAAGGCCGACACGCTCGGACACGAACGCCGCCGCGATCTGCAGGAAGCCGGTGTTCTCCGCGCCGACCAGGTTGCCTGCGGGTACCCGGGCGTCGGTATAGGACAGTTCGGCGGTGTCCGAGGAGCGCCAGCCCATCTTGTCCAGCTTGCGGGTGACCTGTAAGCCAGGCGAGCAGCCCGGTCCGCCTTTGTCGACCACGATCAGCGAGATGCCGCCGGCGCCCAGCCCGCCCGTGCGCACCGCGGTGACGACGTAGTCGGCGCGCACGCCGGAGGTGATGAAGGTCTTCGCGCCGTTGAGGATGTAGCAGTCACCGTCTTTGACGGCGCGGGTGGTCAGGTGCCCGACGTCGGATCCGCCGCCGGGTTCGGTGATCGCCAGCGCGCCGATCTTCTCCCCGCGCAGGGTGGGCCGCACGTAGGTGTCGATCAGGTGCTCGTCGCCCGAGGCGATCATGTGCGGTACCGCGATGCCGGAGGTGAACAGCGACGCGAACACCCCGCCCGGCGCGCCGGCCCGGTGCATCTCCTCGCAGATGACGACGGCGTCGGCGCCGTCACCGCCGCCCCCGCCGACCGACTCGGGAAACCCGGCGCCGAGCAGTCCCACCTCGGCCGCTTTGCGGTGCAGCTCGCGGGGCAGTTCCCCGATCCGCTCCCACTCGCCGGCGTGGGGCAGTACCTCGCGTTCGACGAACGCGCGCACTGTCTTGCGAAGGTCGTCCCGCTCCGGGGTGGTCCAGATGCTCACGGGAGCAGCTCCTCAGGTATCTCGATACAACGGCTGCGCAGCCACTCGCCGAGGCCTTTGGCCTGCGGATCGAAGCGCGCCTGGTACGCCACGCCGCGGCCGAGGATCCCGTCGATGACGAAGTTCACGGCGCGCAGATTGGGCAGGACGTGGCGGGTCACCGGAAGTTCGGCGGCCTCCGGGAGCAGCTCGCGCACCTTCTCGACGGTCAGCGTGTGCACCAGCCACGTCCACTGGTCGTGAGTCCGCACCCAGACGCCGACGTTCGCGCTGCCGCCCTTGTCGCCGCTGCGGGCGCCGGCGATCAGGCCCAGCGGGACCCGCCGCGCCGCGCCGGACTCGCGCTGCGGCGGCAGCTGCGGCTGCGGGGGATCCGTGAGCTCCACGGTGTCCGTCGCGGCGGGAATGTCGATCCGAACCCCGTCGGCGTGCACGGCGACGTGCGGTACATCGCGGGCGGGGACGTAGGCGGCGGTGAACACGCCGTAGACCTGTCCGTCCCCGGGCGGGGCGGTGCTGGTGAAGCCGGGGTAACTCGCCAGGGCCAGTTCGACAGCGGCAGAAGAGAACTGCCGTCCCACCGTCGCGGGGTCGGGGTCGCGCACGACACACCGCAGCAGCGCGCTGGCCTCCTGCTCGGTGTCGGCGTCGGGGTGGTCGGTACGCGCCAGCGTCCACTCCAGCTCGGCGGGGCGCACCGGCAGGCTGGTTTCGAGTTGGCGGCGCACCAGATCTGCCTTCGCCTCGATGTCGAGACCGGTGAGAACGAACGTGACCTCGTTGCGGAACCCTCCGAGGCTGTTGAGGGAGACCTTCAGCGTCGGCGGCGGGGGCTCGCCTTTCACGCCGCAGATCCGGACCCGGTCGGGGCCCTCGTTCGTGAGTTCGATCGAGTCGACGCGCAGTGTGGCGTCGGGATTGGCGTAACGGGCGCCGCCGATCTCGTAGAGCAGTTGCGCGGTGACGGTGTCCACCGTGACGGCGCCGCCGGTGCCGGGGTGTTTGGTGATCACCGACGTGCCGTCGGCATGGATCTCCGCGATCGGGAAGCCGGGGTGGGTGAGGTCGGCCAGCTCGGTGAAGAAGGAGAAGTTGCCGCCGGTGGCCTGGGTGCCGCACTCGATCACGTGGCCGGCTGCGACGGCGCCCGCGATGAGATCGTGATCCGTTGGCTGCCAACCGAAGTGACTGGCCGCAGGCCCGACGATGACCGACGCGTCGGTCACCCGCCCGGTGACAACGACATCGGCTCCCGAGTCCAGGCAGTCGACGATGCCCCACGCCCCCAGATAGGCGTTGGCGGTCAGCGGGTTTCCCAGCCCCAGCTGTTCGGCGCGGGTTAGCAGGTCGTCGCCCTCGACGTGGGCCACGGCGATCGCGACGCCCAGCTTGTCGGCCAGTGCGCGCACCGCGGCGGCCAACCCGGCGGGGTTCAGGCCACCGGCGTTGGCCACTATCCGGACACCGCGGTCCTTGGCGAGGCCCAGGCACTCCTCCATTTGGCGCAGGAAGGTCCTGGCGTAACCGCGGTCGGGGTTCTTCATCCGGTCGCGACCGAGGATCAGCATCGTCAGCTCGGCCAGGTAGTCGCCGGTGAGGTAGTCCAACTCGCCGCCGGTGAGCATCTCGCGCATCGCCGCCAGCCGGTCGCCATAGAAGCCCGAGCAGTTCCCGATGCGGACGGGCGTCCGAAACCCCGCAGTCGTCACGCACACTCCTGTCGTCAGGTCCCGACCAACCAACCGGTAGGTTATCGGGTACCGGCGGTATCGCGTCAAGGGTTCCGCGCGGGTTGGTGTGGTCCAGTCTGCGATGCCGGTGCCGGACTACCGGGCGTTTCCGCTGATACCGCGGTCCGGACGCCCACCGGGCGAGGTCAAGTTGCCGAGTTTGGAGCCCACCCAGCTCACCGGCTATCCTGAACGACAATTGCCAGCGCCCGGCCGGTCCAGGCCCGCAGGCAGTGCAACCTCGGATATCACCCCGATAGATGGAGTTCTCGATCATGGCTGTGCCGAAGCGCAGGATGTCGCGCGCGAACACCCGTAGCCGGCGCGCGCAGTGGAAGGCCACCGCGACCAACCTCGTCGGTGTCACCGTCGCAGGTCAGCAGCGCAAGGTGCCCCGTCGTCTGCTCAAGGCCGCCCGCCTTGGCCTGATCGACCTCGACCGCCGCTAAGTCTGAGGGAAGACGCCCAATTGGCGGCGTGCCTCTCAGCCCACTCTCAGACATCGGGTTGAGACTGTGCCAGTGCGCATTCTTGTCGTTGATGACGATCGCGCGGTGCGCGAATCCCTGCGCCGCTCGCTGTCGTTCAATGGTTATTCGGTGGAGCTGGCCCAGGACGGCCGTGAAGCTCTCGATCTGATAGCCAGCGATCGGCCCGACGCGGTCGTGCTCGACGTGATGATGCCCAGGCTCGACGGCCTCGAGGTCTGCCGCCAGCTCCGCAGCACCGGTGACGACCTTCCGATCCTGGTTCTGACCGCGCGTGATTCGGTGTCGGAGCGGGTCGCCGGTCTGGACGCCGGGGCCGACGACTACCTGCCGAAGCCGTTCGCGCTGGAAGAGTTGCTCGCCCGGATGCGCGCGTTGCTGCGTCGCACCACCCCCGACGACGGGGAAGGTGAGTCGGCGGCGATGACGTTCTCGGACCTGTCCCTGGACCCCGTCACCCGAGAGGTGACCCGCGGCGACCGGCCGATCAGCCTGACCCGCACCGAGTTCTCGCTGCTGGAGATGCTGATCGCCAACCCGCGACGGGTGTTGACCCGAAGCAGGATTCTGGAAGAGGTGTGGGGCTTCGACTTCCCCACATCGGGCAACGCTCTCGAGGTCTACGTCGGCTATCTGCGCAGAAAGACAGAGGCAGAAGGCGAGCCGCGGCTCATCCACACGGTGCGGGGCGTGGGATACGTGCTGCGTGAGACACCGCCCTGATGGCTGCCGACAACGCCGGGCGGTGGCCCGGGCAACCCCCAGGCCCGCCTGCGCCCACCCACCCGGCCAGTTCGGTGTCGCTGAGATGGCGGGTGATGCTGCTGGCGATGTCGATGGTGGTGATCTCCGTCGTGCTGATGGCGGTCGCCGTGTATGCGGTGGTCTCGCGGGCGCTCTACGACGACATCGACAACCAGCTCCGCAGCCGCGCGCAGATGCTCATCGAGAGCCGTTCACTGGATGTCGACCCCGGCAAGGCCATCGAGGGCACCGCGTATTCGGACATGAACGCGATGTTCTACATCCCCGGCCGCAGCAAGTACACCGCCAACCAGCAGGGGCAGACGCTGCCCGTGGGTCCGCCCGAGCAGGACGTGATGGACGGCACGCTGGTGTTGTCGTTGCGCACCGTCGAACATCAGCGGGTTCTCGCCATCCAACTCGCCAGCGGCAATACGTTGCTGCTCTCCAAGAGCCTGGTCCCGACCGGGAAGGTGCTGAAAAGGCTCGGCACCGTTCTGCTCATCGTCGGTGGGCTCGGTGTGGCCGTCGCCGCGATCGCCGGTGGCATGGTCGCCAGCGCGGGCCTGCGGCCGGTGGGCCGACTGACGCAGGCCGCCGAACGCGTCGCCCGCACCGACGACCTACGCCCGATACCGGTCATCGGTAATGACGAACTCGCCCGTCTCACCGAGACTTTCAACATGATGCTGCGGGCACTCGCCGAATCCCGGGAGCGTCAGGCACGTCTGGTGACCGATGCGGGCCACGAACTTCGCACCCCGCTTACGTCGCTGCGCACCAACGTCGAACTGCTCATGGAGTCGATGAAGCCCGGCGCGCCGCGGATCCCCGAAGAGGACATGGCGGAGCTGCGCACCGATGTCATCGCCCAGATCGAGGAGATGTCCACGCTCGTCGGCGATCTGGTGGATCTCACGCGCGACGACGCAGGCAACGCGGTCCACGAGACGGTCGAGATCACCGAGGTCATCGATCGCTCGCTGGAGCGGGTTCGCAGGCGCCGCAACGACATCCAGTTCGACGTCGCGGTCACGCCGTGGCAGGTCTACGGCGATGCGGCGGGGTTGGGCCGTGCCGTGCTCAACCTGCTCGACAACGCCGCGAAATGGAGCCCGCCGGGCGGACGGGTCGGCGTCGGCCTCACTCAGATCGACGCACTGCACGCCGAGCTGGTGGTCTCCGACCGCGGTCCCGGGATTCCCCCGCAGGAACGCGCACTGGTCTTCGAACGGTTCTTCCGGTCGACCTCGGCCAGAAGCATGCCGGGATCCGGGCTCGGGCTGGCGATCGTCAAGCAGGTGGTGCTCAAGCACGGCGGCACGCTGCGCATCGAGGACACAGTGCCCGGCGGCACACCCCCCGGCACGGCCATGCACGTGGTGCTGCCCGGACGCCCCTCCCCGGCCGGCTCCGACGAGGCCGAGCGGTAGATCGCGACACGCGGGGTGCTTCACGGGCGTGTTCGTGAGCACCGTTGGTGATGATTGACAGGGGCCTTGACACGGACACTGACAGGGTCTTCCACAGGGACGCGGCAGGGGGTGCGCTCGAATGTTGTCGGAATGGAAATCCTTCTCTAAGCCGATTCTCAGCCCGTTTGGGCACGCTGAGCTAGCAACCTTCGTTGTTCCAAGTGACGACACCGACTCCAGGAAGAGCACTGCAGCGACATGACGAACCAGCCCAGTTACTCGCCGACTCCGCAACCGGGTCGCCAGTCCGGATATCCCGGGCAGGTGCCCCCCGGTCATGCTGGACCGCGGACGGGGTCCTACGAGCAGCAGGGTAGCGGCGGTTGGGATTGGCGGTACGCCACCGAGCAGCAGCGCCAGGCGTTCCGGGCGCCCTACGATCCGTATGCCGGCGCTCCCATGCCGTCCGGTCCCGGTCACCACCCGCGCCCCGGTGTGCCTGTGACCCCTCCGCGGCAGCCTCGGAAGGGCTCCCGTGCAACGGCTTTGGCTGCCGGCGCGGTCGCGGTCGCACTTGTCTCCGGGGGTATCGGTGGCGGCGTCGCGATGCTGGTGCACCCCGACCACGGCGTCCCGGGCATCAGCGCGTCAGGCGCGGCGCCCGGCATGCCCGCCGCGAGCGTGCCGGCGGGTTCGGTGGAGGCGGTGGCCGCCGCGGTGGTGCCCAGCGTGGTCAAGCTCGAGGTCAGCCAGGGCCGGGCATCGGAGGAGGGCTCCGGGGTGATCCTGTCGACCGACGGGCTGATCCTGACCAACAACCACGTCGTCGCCACCGCCGCAGGTGCCGCGGGCGAACCCGGAGGCCCGGCGAAGACCAAGGTCACCTTCGCCGACGGCAAGACCGCACCGTTCACGGTGATCGGCGCCGACCCCAGCAGTGACATCGCGGTGGTCCGCGCCCAGAACGTGTCCGGCCTTACCCCCATCACCGTCGGGTCCTCGGCAGATCTGCGGGTCGGCCAGGACGTGGTCGCCATCGGCTCACCGCTCGGGCTGGAGGGCACCGTCACCACCGGCATCATCAGCGCGCTGAACCGGCCGGTGGCCGCCGGCGGCGACGCGCGCAACCAGAACACCGTGCTCGACGCCATCCAGACCGATGCCGCGATCAACCCCGGTAACTCCGGCGGGGCTCTGGTCAACATGAACGGCGAACTGGTCGGCATCAACTCGGCGATCGCCACGATGGGTGCCGACGCGGGCGCACAGCAGGGCGGTTCGATCGGTCTGGGCTTCGCGATCCCGGTCGACCAGGCCAAGCGGATCGCCGACGAGATCATCCAGACCGGCTCCGCGTCGCGCGCCTCGCTGGGCGTCCAGGTCGGCAACGAGGCCGGCGTCGACGGCGCCAAGATCGTCGAGGTCACCGCAGGCGGGGCGGCGTCGGCCGCGGGACTGCCCAGCGGCGTGATCGTCACCAAGGTCGACGACCGGCTGATCAACAGTGCGGACGCGTTGGTGGCCGCGGTGCGGTCCAAGGCGCCCGGTGACAAGGTGACGCTGACCTACCTCGATCCGGCGGGCAAGTCGCAGTCGCTGGACGTCACGCTCGGCAAGGCCGGCCAGTGAGGCTGGCCGCCGGGCAGGATCGTCCGGACCGGGGTAGCCGCCCCGGCGGCGACATTCGGCCCCGTGTGGCTGCACCGATGACTGCGCCGAGATATACGGTTGAGCTCATGGAACAGCCTCAAGCGTTGGTCGGTCGTGCGTTGGTCGTGGTCGTCGATGACCGCACCGCCCACGGCGACGAAGAGGACCACAGCGGCCCGCTGGTCACCGAACTGCTCGGCGAGGCCGGATTCGTTGTCGACGGCGTGGTCGTGGTGTCCTCCGACGAGGTGGAGATCCGCAACGCACTGAACACCGCCGTCATCGGCGGCGTCGACCTGGTCGTGTCCGTCGGCGGCACCGGCGTGACGCCGCGCGACGTCACGCCGGAGTCGACCCGGGAGCTTCTCGATAGAGAACTGTTGGGGATCGCGGAGGCGCTGCGGGCGTCCGGGCTCTCGGCGGGCATCATCGATGCCGGCGTCTCCCGCGGCTTGGCCGGCATCTCCGGCAGCACTCTGGTGGTCAACCTCGCCGGCTCCCGCGCAGCGGTCCGCGACGGCATGGCCACCCTGGGCCCGCTGGCGGGTCAGGTCATCGCTCAGCTATCCAGTTTGGAGATCTAAGCGGCTTGTTCACGCTGACGTTTACCCGAAACGTGGGCGCGATGGCGCGGTGGCAGCACTTACTGCCCCGCGCCGATCGGCGTTGCTGTAACAGCGGGCGACCTGCAGTGTTACGCGCAGGTGAACGGCAAGTGTGTGTAAAGTGTGATCTTAGTCACACTGGAGTCGCGCTGTGACACAGCTTCCGAAGCGGCCGCGAGACCTAGTTAACAGGGTCTTCGGTGACGCATTACCCGAGGTAACGGCTGATGAGCGGGACCCGGTCTCGCCGGGCGACGACGCCGAGCGTGATCGCTGGCTGCGGGACAACGTCCCGCCTCACCATGACTGACCTGTGATTTCGCAGTAGCACCACCAGGTGCATCCCGTAACGGTTGCCTCACCGTCGACGAATACGTCGGTGCGGGGTCACAATCTGCGACGTTCTCTCCGACCACACTCCGTCGTCGCACGGAAGGGGTCAGCGGCCGTCGGGGATACCTCAGCAAACGACGCGCGGCGTTGCGTCCCGTTTTGTACCACCGGGGCTACGCGTTGCCGGTCTGATGCCCCCCCGTTATGTTCCTCGTGTCAACGATGAGTGAATCGTAAGACCGACATGTGAGGTTTTTAATTCCCCTCACATGATCCTCTTGCGAGGTGTGTGGTGTAGCGGTAGAGCCAGGCACGGACACTACGAAGCCCCGACCGGGACTTCGTACGACAGAGCTAGGGAGAAGATGAAGGCAATCAGTCGGGTGCTGATCGCGGTGGTGGCGTCCATCGCAGCGTTGTTCGTGAGCACTGGCACCTCTCACGCAGGGCTGGACAATGAGTTGAGCCTGGTCGACGGTCAGGGCCGGACGTTGACCGTCCAGCAGTGGGACACGTTCCTCAACGGCGTTTTTCCGCTGGACCGTAACCGTCTGACCCGTGAGTGGTTCCACTCCGGCAAGGCGACCTACATCGTGGCCGGCGAGGGTGCCGACGATTTCGAGGGCACGCTGGAGCTGGGCTACCAGGTCGGCTTCCCGTGGTCGCTGGGTGTGGGCATCAACTTCAGCTACACCACCCCGAACATCGCGTTCGACGGCTGGGGCCTGGACGGCAACCTGGCTGACAGCATCGTGACCCCGCCGCTGTTCCCGGGTGTGTCGATCTCGGCTGACCTGGGTAACGGCCCGGGTATCCAGGAGGTCGCGACCTTCTCCGTCGATGTCGCCGGCCCCGGTGGCTCGGTGGCGGTGTCCAACGCCCACGGCACGGTGACCGGTGCTGCCGGTGGTGTGCTGCTGCGTCCGTTCGCCCGCCTGATCTCGTCGACCGGTGACAGCGTCACCACCTACGGCGCGCCCTGGAACATGAACTGACCCAAGGCTCTACAGAAATGGCCCCCGGCGACGAGCCGGGGGCCATTTCGTATCCAGTGGACCGTCTCATTCGTCGGCGTGGGACTGGGGGCCGGTACCGCCGTGTCGGCCCGTCGCAGCGTCGGCGGCGTTGTCGCGCAGAAGATCGCGGATTTCGGTCAGAAGCGTCAGCTCGGTCTCCGTCGACTCGACCTTCTTGTCCCGCTCCTTGAGCTTCTTGAACGGCACGACGATGACGAAGTAGATGACCGCGGCCACGATGAGGAAGTTGACGGCGGCCGACAGCACCGCGTTCAGGTCGACGAACTGATCCCCACCCAACGGAATTCGCAGGATTCCGTACTCCGCGTCAGGACCCGCACCGATCCGGTCGATCAGCGGCTGGATGACATTCTCGGTGAACGCGGTCACCAGTCCGGTGAACGCGGCGCCGATGACAACCGCGACCGCAAGATCGATGACATTTCCTCGCGAGATGAACTCTTTGAACCCCTTCAACATGAACGTCGACCCTTTCGTTTCAGCGTGTGGTGCCGGGTTCCCGAAACTTAACGCGTGCGGCCTGGCTGTGGGGAGACTGGGAGAATCCCGAGGATCAGGCCGTCAGCACCCGTAGATCGTCGGCAGGTGTCAAAGGCGTTGGCGCCATCGGGAATTGGGCGGTTTCCCGGGTGGGTGCCGGTGGGACGATCCGTGTCGGACGCGACGTGGATAAACGTCGCGAAACTACGGGAATCCGCCACCTTATGAATCGCTCGCTCAGTGCGCGGGACGCGGCCCCGACTGCTAGTCTGTGGAAGCTTGAAAAACGCAATCAGGACACTTGTGTCCATCTATCGAAGGGAATGCTGATGGCTAAGCACGCCAAAGCGCCCACCCGTAGTTCGAAGAAGCTGGGTGTTCTGGGCCTGGGCTCGTTCGCCGTGGCCACAGCTTTCGCCGGACTCGGTAGTGGAACGGCCGGTGCGGACGTCGAAGAGATCGGCCCCGGCCCTACGGTCACCAGCCGGCAGGCGACGGAGTTCTCGGTGGTCCGGATCAACGACTTCGGTGTCGCGCGCGGCATTTCCGAGTCGCGCGTCGCGGACGCCGGCATCATCAATGCCTTCGGCGAGGTCCGCGACGGAGTCAAGGCCGTCGTGGGAACCACCTCCTCCGCGTTCGAGGGTGAGTGGCCGGTCGGCCCCGGTATCGGCGACTGGTGATCTGACTTTCAAATGCCGCCCCCGGATTCTCTCCGGGGGCGGTATTTGTTTGTCTAGTGCAGGGTCAGCGTGACCGGCTCCACGAGGGTGGCGCCGGCGACGGCTTTGGCGGCCGTCGCGGCCAGAGCCACGAGGACAATCCGGCCGCCACTGCGCGAGCCGACACCATTCTGCTCGGCCGAGACCAGCACCACCACCGCGTCCGTCGCGATCAGCCGCGCCGCACCCGCTTCGTCGGCGGGGCCCGCCACGATGTCAACGACGTCTCCGGCCCGCACCAGGTCAGTCAGCGCGGCGTCGGCCAGCGGGATCGGCACGATCCGCGCATCGGGGCCTGCCGCGGATTCGGCGAGGCGGGAGCTCAGCAGTCGGACATCGGTGACGATCTCACCGCGGCGGGTGGGCCCTGCCAATGTCGCGCCGACGACGGCGTCGACGTCCGAGTGGGCGCCCTCCGGGACGGTCGATGCGGAGCGCGTCTCCACCCGCACGTCGGCCGCGGTGATCTCGGCACCGGGGGACAGGTCGTGGAGCGTCACCACCACGTCGGATTGCTCGGCCTGCGGGTCACCGCGCCAGGCCGCGACGCCGGCCAGGACCACGAGTGCGCCGGCGACGACGCGGCGGGCGGTGGGTGTGCGGGTCCAGTCGGGCCGCAACACACGGCCCAGACGATCGAGCGCCGTCGGGTCCAGCGAATGCCCCATGCGTACACGCTAAGAAGCGCAGCGGGGTGAGGTCAGCAGCGGATTCCCCGGCTGTGGATAACGGGCCGTCGCGTCAGCTGGACGTAGCGGTGGCCGGCGCCGCGGCGCTGCTCGACGTCGAGGACTTGTCCGACGAGCTGGACTTGTCCGACGAGCCGGACGACCCCGAAGCACCTGAGGATCCTGACGACCCGGAAGAGTCTGACGCGCCCGAGCCGCCCGACGGAATCGAGCTCTTCCCGGACTCCCGGCTGTCGGTGCGGTAGAAGCCGCTGCCCTTGAAGACCACGCCGACTTTGCCGAATACCTTGCGCAGCCGACCGTCGCACTGCGGGCAATCGGTCAGCGAGTCATCCGTGAACGCCTGCACCACATCGAACTTGTTGCTGCAATCGGTGCACGCATAGGAATAGGTGGGCACAGCTACCTCCGAGGCGGTCAAAACTGCTTAGCACTCTACCGGGTCAAGTGCTAGAACCGCCAGCTGGCCCGGCTCATTCCCGGCCCGAGGGGCCGGCCTCGGGCCCCAGCGCGACCAACCCCTTCTGCGGGGTGAGCGCATGGGTCATCCGCACGTCGTGGGGCTCCGACGGCAGGTGATCGACGACCTCGTCGTCGCGCACCACCGCGACCAACCACGCGTCCGCGTCCGCCAGTGGCAACGTCCTGTCATAGAAGCCGGCCCCGCGGCCCAGCCGTGCGCCGGACCGGTCGACGGCGAGGGCGGGGACCAACACGACCGAGGCCCGCCCCACCGCCTCGGGGGGTAGCCAGGGCGGGTGCGGTTCGCGGAGGCCGAACGGGGCCTTCGCCACGGCGCCGGGGGTGTGCGGCCCCCAGCGAATCGGCAACGGGGTGCCGTCGATGTCTTCGCGTGCCACCGGAAGCAGCACCTCGACGCCCCGGTGCACGAGGTCGTCGACCATGGCGATCGAACCCGGCTCCGAGCCCACCGGAATGAAGGCGCACACCACTGTTCCAGGGGCGATCAACGCCTTCAGGTGGGCGGCCAGTTGTGCCGCCTCCCGGTCGTGTTGTTGCTGAGTCAATGAGCGCCGGGCAGTGAGAATTTCGGCACGCACCTGGGCTTTGGTCAACGCCACCGACTAGTCCTCGAAACGACGGGTAAGAAAAGAACAACCGACCCAGAGAGGTTAGTGTGTGAACGATGAATCGGGCTGAAGTACCCATTCCGCGGACGGCGGTCGTCCCGGCGGCTGGGCTGGGAACGCGATTTCTTCCCGCCACGAAGACGGTGCCGAAGGAGTTGCTGCCAGTCGTCGACACACCCGGCATCGAGTTGGTCGCCGCCGAGGCGGCCGAGGCCGGCGCCGAACGTCTGATCATCGTGACCTCCGAGGGCAAGGACGGCGTCGTCGCCCACTTCGTCGAGGACCTGGTGCTGGAGGGCACGCTGGAGGCCCGCGGCAAGAAGACGATGCTGGAGAAGGTGCGGCGGGCGCCCGCGCTGATCAAGGTCGAGTCCGTCGTGCAGGCCGAACCTCTGGGCCTGGGCCACGCGATCAGCTGTGTCGAAGCCAGCCTGGCGCCCGACGAAGACGCGATCGCGGTGTTGTTGCCCGACGATCTCGTGCTGCCGACCGGGGTATTGGAGACGATGTCGAAGGTGCGCGCCAAGCGCGGCGGCTCGGTGCTGTGCGCGATCGAGGTGGACCGCGAAGACATCAGCGCCTACGGCGTCATCGACGTGGAACCCCTTCCCGACGCGAACAACCCCAACGTCCTCAAGGTCAAGGGAATGGTGGAAAAGCCCAAGCCCGAGGACGCGCCGTCGCTGTACGCGGCGGCCGGACGCTACGTACTCGACCGGGCGATCTTCGATGCGCTGCGGCGCATCCCGCGGGGCGCGGGCGGCGAGCTGCAACTCACCGACGCGATCGCGCTGCTGATCCAGGAAGGCCATCCGGTGCATGTCGTCATCCATCGCGGATCTCGACACGACCTGGGAAATCCCGGAGGCTACCTGAAGGCTGCGGTTGACTTTGCGTTGGAGCGGGACGACTACGGGCCTGAACTGCGCCGGTGGTTGGTCGAGCGGCTGGGCCTCGCTCCGGCGACGTCCGGACAGTAGCGGCGGCTGATTTCGAGCACATCCGCCGGGCCAGTCGGTCGACGCCAGCCCGTGCAACGGAAGAAAGGCGCGCCGTGCGTTCGGTGGAGGATCAGCAAGCCCGGGTAGCTGCTGCCGCGGTGGCGCCGCGTCCGGTGCGCGTGGCGATCGCCGAAGCGCAGGGCTTGATGTGTGCCGAAGAAGTCGTGACCGAGCGGCCGATGCCCGGGTTCGATCAGGCGGCCATCGACGGCTACGCCGTCCGCAGTGTGGATGTTCTCGGCATCGGAGGCTCGGACGAAGACGCAGGCCTCGACGGTGAATCGGACCGCGACGAGAGCCGGCCGCGGGAGATAAGTCTGCCGGTGATGGGCTTGATCGAGGCCGGCGCACGGACGCCGAGCAGGCTGCAACCCCGGCAGGCCGCGCGCGTGCAGACCGGTGCGCCGATGCCCACGCTCGCAGATGCGGTGCTGCCGCTGCGCTGGACCGACGGCGGTGATTCGCGGGTCACGGTGCTGCGCGGGGTCCGGTCCGGCGCCTATGTGCGCCGCACGGGTGACGACGTGCAACCCGGCGACGTCGCGGTGCGCGCAGGCACGATCATCGGCGCCGCGCAGGTGGGCCTGCTGGCAGCGGTCGGCCGCGAGCGGGTGCTGGTGCATCCGCGGCCCCGGCTGTCGGTGATGTGCGTCGGCGGTGAGCTTGTCGACATCTCGCGCACCCCGGGAAACGGCCAGGTCTACGACGTCAACTCCTACGCGCTGGCCGCGGCCGGCCGAGACGCGGGCGCCGAGGTGAACCGTGTCGGCATCGTCTCGACCGACCCCAAGCAGTTGCGGGAGGTGGTCGAGGGCCAACTCAGCCGCGCCGAGGTCGTCGTCATCGCCGGAGCTGTGGGTGGGGCCGCCGCCGAGGCTGTCCGCTCGGTGCTGGCCGGGCTCGGCGATATGGAGGTCGCCAGGATCGCGATGCATCCGGGTTCGGTGCAGGGCTTCGGTCAGCTCGGCCCCGACGGTGTGCCGGTGTTTCTGTTGCCTGCCAATCCCGTCAGTGCGCTGGTCGTGTTCGAGGTCATGGTGCGCCCGCTGATCCGGCTCTCCCTCGGCAAGCGGCAGGCGACGCGGCGCATCGTGCCGGCGCGTGCGCTCTCGCCGATCAGTTCGGTCGCCGGCCGCAAGGGTTACCTGCGCGGGCAGCTGATGCGGGACCAGGACACCGGCGAGTACCTGGTGCAGGCGCTCGGCGGGGCGCCGGGGGCCTCGTCGCATCTGCTGGCCACGCTTGCCGAAGCAAACTGTCTGGTGATCGTGCCCAGCGAGGCGGAACAGATCCGCACCGGCGAGATCGTCGACGTCGCGTTCCTGGCCCAGCGCGGCTGAACGCGAGATGGCAGCCGTGATGAACCTGCTCAGTTCGCGGTCGCAGCATCCGGGTTGGCCGCTGGCAGTCGGCCCGCTGCGGGTGCCGGCCGGGGTGGTCCGGCTGCGCCCGGTGCGACTGCGCGACGCCGCGCAGTGGAGCAGAATCCGGTTGGCCGACCGCGGGCATCTCGAACCGTGGGAACCGTCGACGGACATGGACTGGGAACTGCGCCACTCTGTTTCGGCATGGCCGTCGGTGTGCTCGGGTCTGCGTTCGGAGGCCCGCAAGGGTCGGATGCTGCCGTACGTGATCGAGCTCGACGGCCAGTTCGCCGGGCAGTTGACCATCGGCAATGTCACGCACGGTGCATTGCGGTCGGCGTGGATCGGATACTGGGTCGCCAGCGGGTCGACCGGCGGGGGAGTCGCCACCGCGGCGTTGGCGCTCGGCCTGGATCACTGTTTCGGCCCGGTGATGCTGCACCGCGTCGAGGCCACGGTGCGGCCGGAGAACGGGCCGAGCCGCGCGGTGCTGGCAAAGGCGGGATTCCGTGAGGAGGGCCTGCTGAAGCGCTACCTGGATGTCGACGGCGCCTGGCGGGACCACCTGCTGGTGGCGATCACGATCGAGGAGTTGAACGGAACCGCGGCGTCGGCGTTGGTCCGCGCAGGCCGCGCCTCCTGGGCCTGATCGAGGCGGACCGCTGTTACTAATGTGACACGTGTGACTTTTGGTGCTTGTCTCCAGCGAATTACAGGAGTGTAATTGTGTCGGCGCGCCGCTCACGGATGCGCTGGTCACAGACCTAGCCTGATGGGGAAAGGAGCAGGCGTCATGCCAAGCATCCCCCAATCCCTCCTCTGGATCTCGCTCGTAGTGCTCTGGCTCTTCGTGCTTGTTCCGATGTTGATCAACAAGCGCGACGCGGTTCGCCGGACCAGTGACGTTGCGCTGGCCACTCGCGTGCTCAACAGCGGCGCAGGTGCGCGGCTGCGTCGGCGCGGTGGTCCCGCGGCCGGGCATCGCAGCGATCCGGACTGGCGTCCCTCCGCCAGCGATCTCGATGAGGACCTCGATGACGTCGAGGAGAAGGCGCCCAGCCGTGCCGTGGTGATGGTCGCCGGCGCTGCCGGCGGGGCCGACGCCGAGCCCGATTACCTCGACGTGGACGTGGTCGAGGATTCCGGCGCGCAGCCCGTTGCGGAGCTTGCCGCCGACGCGCAGCAGGCCGAATCTGTCGCGGCCGAATCCAACGAGCTCACTTTGGATTTCGCCGAAGCCGACGAACTTGACGACGCGCCCGAAGACCGGGACGAGGCGGTGGCCGAGGGCGCTGAGCGCGACACCGCCGAGGACACCGGCGTCTACTCGGTCATCGACGACGAATACGAAAACGTCGAAGACGAATACGAGGACGCCGAAGGCGAATACGAGGACGTCGACGACGCATCGGAGCAGGGGGACTCCTCGGAAGCCGATCTGCGCATGGCCGAATCGATCAGCGACGCCCGGCGCCGGCGCCGCGAGTCGACCACCGCCGCGGCGGTGTCGGCCCGCAAGTACCGTTTCCGTGCCCGCACCATCGCCGTCATGGCGGTGCTGCTGCTGGCCAGCGCCGTTGCGGCGTTCACCTGGTCGCCGTCCATGTGGTACATCTGCGGCGCGGTCGGCACCGTGACCGCGCTCTACCTGGCCTACCTGCGGCGGCAGACCCGTATCGAGGAGCAGGTGCGCCGTCGCCGTGCCCAGCGGATGGCCAGGTCGCGGCTGGGCGTGGAGAACACCAGTGACCGGGATTTCGACGTCACCCCGTCACGGCTGCGCAGGCCCGGCGCGGCGGTGTTGGAGATCGACGACGAGGATCCGGCGTTCGAGCACCTGGACTATGTGCCGTTCTCCCGGCATTACGACCTGCCCCGAGCGGCGGGGCAGTAGCACCGATTTCTACCCGTGACCGGTGACTGATAACCTGTACCGGCACTAGGGGCTATAGCGCAGTTGGTAGCGCGTCTCGTTCGCATCGAGAAGGTCAGGGGTTCGATTCCCCTTAGCTCCACTTTTCCGAGACCTGGGGTTCGAAGATCGAACCGTCGGCTGCCGACAAGGTGGTTACGCCACCATTCGGTTGGCGATTTGATTCTGGCGCAGAGCAATCCGAGTTCGGAAGTCGTCATTGCTGATGGTGTTGTGGCCGAAGTACGGCAATCTGGACGGTATCGCGTCGAAGTCGACGACCTCGGCAATCGGGCCCTCGGCTGCGGTGAGCTTGCGTGATGTCCGTTGCCAGCGGAACTGCAGGTAACCGCGTCGATGGCCCAGGGTTTCGACCCAGTTCGCAATACCCGGGCTTTCATGGGCCACGACGATCCGGATCATGCCGTCGGGGTCCACTTGTGCTTGCGTGCCGTTAAGCGACGTCTGGTGATTGATGTAGTCCAGCGAGATGTACCACATGCTGCCCAGTTGGAAGCCGAGGTAGGGGGCGTCGGAGGCCGGCAGCGTGATCACCATGGCCCGGCCCGGACCAAGGTCGAAGTGCCCTACCGAGGAGTACTGGGTCGCCAGGCCGCCAGGCGTTATTCGAGGCGCGGTCAACGTGTTGACAGGAACGTTGAGGTAGAACCACTGAGGGAACGAGAGCCATGTCCTGATACGTCTCGTGAGGTGCTTGCCCGCAGCCGCGTAACGGATTGCGATCAGTTCGGGTGTGAGTGTGCGAGGCGCCGTACCGGTGCTATCCGTGCGCGCAATGGCGATGGTGCCTCGTTGAGCTGACCAGTCGTTGTAGACCTCGCGGACGACCAGCTGGGCGTCGCTGTTCGGTGTGAATCGCCATTCGAAACTGCCATCAACGGCGAGGTCGAGTTCGCGGTCATCAAAGGCGAACTGGTTGTCTGGCACATTGTCTTCGGTGTACTCGCCGCCGAGCAATTGAAAGCTGAGGTCGGTTGTGGTGCCGCGGCGCCCCGTGAGTACATACTCGTGGCCTCCCTGGAGCCAGGTACCGAAGTACAACGTGTCGGGATTGTCGAGGGCCATCTTCGTGAAAGGTCCTGTGCCAGAGTGCAGGAACGGGTGGTCGCGGTCGTAGTCGAATGCGAGGCGGGTGCAGGCTGCGATACAGCCGGCCAGGTACTGCAAGCCCTCGAGCAGATCGGCTTCGCTCTCCACGTGCGGGGCCTCCCGAACCAATCGTTCGGCGGCGGCGATGCGATCCAGAAATTCCTGCACGTACATCTTCACCTCACTCATATGTTCCAATATTGGACCGCTGTGGTCGATATTTCGAATGAAATATCGCATCGGCCGTTGGTTCCTGTCAATCAGCGCCGCTGATGACCGGCTCCATCCCGGCGGCCGTGCACTGGTCGCTCTTGGCGGGCTGACGGTTTGGCGAAGTCAGGCGGAATATCCGGTCGGTAATGTCTGGGTTCGACAGTTCTGCCCTTGGCTCCACTTCTCGGAAACCCGATTCGACCGCCGGCTGGGTGGGCTTTGTGGTTCTGAGCAGCGCTGTGCGTGTGCGGAGCGCTGGAACTGGTCGCCCTCACCGATGAGCGTGCGGGACAGACCGGTGCGGTCACCGACGTGCGCCACTCCTGGCAATGCAAAGGCCCGCGCACGATCCGCGTGGCTGAGTGGCATTTCGAGGATGTCGCCAACCGGCAGTCAAATGTCGTTGCGCGGCGGTCAGGCCGCTTGGTTGTCTGGTGGTGCGGGTCCGCCGGGTTCACCGGGGTTGTCGGCCGGATGTGGGGCGCCTGGCTGGGCGTCGCCGATCTCGTTACCTTCGGCCGGCTTGGCCGTCGCCGCAATGTCGTTGTCGCTGTGAGGTTCTGGTTCCTCGGGTGGGCGTAGGAGTCGTTCGGGGCGGTGGTAGTTGTTGATTCGGGCTTGGCCGGTGTCCAGTGGCGGCGGTGGGGTCCATTCGACTTCGCAGCGCTCGTTCATCTGGGTGGTCCAGCCACCGTGGTCATTGACATCGCGGTTGTCGGGCCCGCAGGCCAGGCCGAGTTCGTCGACGTTGGTGTTGCCGCCTTGGGCGAAGTCGGCCTCCACATGGTGGCCCTGACAGCCGTAGGCGCCGACGGGGCAGCCGGGTTTGGTGCACCCACCGTCGCGGGCGATCAGCATGATCCGCTGGGCCGGGGAGGCGATCCGTCGAGTGCGGAACAGATCCAGCGCTGATCCGGTGGCGCGGTCGAACACGGCCAGGTAGTGGTGGGCGTGGCCGGCCATCCGGATCACCTCGGCGATCGGCATCACCGTGCCGCCGCCGGTGACACCGACCCCGGCGCGCGATTCCAGGTCTTGCAGGGTGGTGCGGATGATCACCGACACCGGCAACCCGTTGAGCTGCCCCAACTGTCCGCTCATCAGTGCGATGCGCCCGCCGGCGAGGAGCGCGTCGTGTTGGCGTTGAGCCAGGCTGCGCTGATCGTGGTCGATCTGGGCCTGTGACGGCGTGCCTGAGGTGCACGGCTCAGGATCGTCGGGATTACACATCCCGGGGGCGGCGAATTTGGCGAAGATCGCCTCCCACACCGCCCAGGCTTCCGGGGTCAGCGTCGCCGACACGTCGACCATGCCGTCCTCGCGCTGTTTGTGTTTGGTGACCGCGCGCTTGCGGGCGCGTTCGCGCTCGTCGGGTTCGGGTCCGTCCTGATCGAGCAGGAACAAGGTCCGGTCCGCGGAGTCTTTGAGTTCTTTGGGGCCGTTGCCGACGGCGGTGCGGACCAGGTCGACCTCGATGCGCTCCCGCGTCGCGGTGTCCACGAAGCCGGGCAACTTGGCCATGGCTTTGCGGATCACCTCGACATGCTCGGCGTTGATCAGCCCGTGGGCTTGGGCGGCCGCAGTCGCGGGCAGCACCGGCGGCAACGCTTCTCCGGTCATGGCTTGGCGTGGCGCCAACACCGCGGCCTCGGTGAGCCGGCGATGCGCCTCGCTGGTCGAGATCCGCCAACGGACTGCCAGGACCTCTTTCCAGGATTTGGCACCCATCTGGGGCGGGGTCGTCTCGGCCTGCAACCGCGCCAACAACCGGTAACTCAACGCGGGCAGTCGACACCCCACAGTTTCGAGCTCATCAAGAGCCGCAACGAGATCGGGCCGAGTCAGCAGGTCGACATCACACGCCGCCATGTCGTCGAACGCAGTGCGCAGCGCGGTGACCGCGGCCTGTACGTCGCTTCCCGACATAGCTCGAACATACATTCGACCACCGACAAATGGACCAACCGTCGGCGGACGAACGGATTCTCGCTCGCAGGTTCGCGATCCTGTCCCCGGTCCATGTCAGGGGTCGAGTCGGTGACCGGACGAGGGGTCGAATCGGTGACCGGACGAGGGGTCGAATCGGTGACCGGACGAGGGGTCGAATCGGTGGCGTGATCAGAGCCGGCGATCTACTCGGCCAATCGCGCGACGTTTCACCAGTTCTTCCGTCAGGCCCACAAGTCCAGAACAGGTTCGAGCGGTCCGGGATTCTTCAGGTCGTTCGCAGGGGGCTTGGAGCGCGGCGTCGAGGCGATCGGTGCTGCTGCCGGCCGCAGATATGTCGGCGGACCCGCTGGCCCCCGGCGAGTGGTTATTCAACTCGCCGGGGCCAGCGCAGCCGTTCAGCAGCAGCCGTTCAGCAGCAGCCGTTCAGCAGCAGGCGTTCAGCGTCGCCGGCTTCGCAGCGTCCGTCGCGGCGCCGCCACAGCAGACGCCGCTCTCGGCGGTGCCGCCGTCGGCGTGTCCGGGGCTGACGCCGAAGGTTTCGGAGTCTGCCAACACGGTGTAGACCTCCCACTTCTCGCCGGCCGGTCCGGTCACCCAGACCTTGTCCTGCGTCGCGAAGCAGCACGTCGTGTTCATTTCTTCCTCGGTGAACAGCCCCTCACCGGCGAGCCGGGCGATCTCGGAATGCACGGTGTCGCTGGAGTCGACCTCGACCCCGAGGTGGTTGATGGTGCCGCCCTTTCCGGGGTTCTGGAGCAGCACCAGTTTCAGCGGCGGCTCGGCGACGGCGAAGTTGGCGTACCCCTCCTTCACCTTGGCCGGTGGGGTGTTGAAGAGCTTGGAGTAGAACGAGATTGCCTCGTCGAGGTTGTCGACGTTGAGGGCCAGTTGAACGCGGGACATGAGGATTCTCCTACCTGTGAGACATATATCGAAGAAGCGCGCTGCCGTCATCGTGCCAACCTTTTTGATATATGTCAACAGACTGGCATAATCGGGTCATGCCGAAAGCGCTGCCTAGCATCGATATCTCCGCGCCGGTGTGCTGTGCACCCGTTGCGGCGGGACCCATGAGCGATGAAGACGCGCTACAAGTGGCGCTTCGCCTGAAGGCGCTCGCCGACCCGGCGCGGGTGAAGATCATGTCCCACCTCTACAGCTCCGCGGCCGGGGAGGAGAACAGCGGCAGCCTGGCGAAGGTCCTGGGCCTGACGGAGTCCACCGTCAGTCACCATCTCAGCCAGCTTCGGCGGGCAGGGCTGGTGGAATCAGACCGTCGCGGGATGAACGTCTACCACCGGCCGCACCGCGACGCGATCGGCGCGCTGTGCGTGGTGCTGGACCCGAACTGCTGCGCCTGAGGGGAAGCCTAAGGGGCCAGGCGGAGGCCTCGCAGTCCGCACCCTGAGTCGAATGTGCTTGCAGCCGTCAGGTTTTCGGTGACTCCGATGCGGCGACCACCCAGCCCGGCGCTGTGTGTTCAACACTGGTGGTTACCCCGAGCGGCCGCCTCGCAGAGGCGCCGAGCGCAACCAGACCGCTTCGTGGTCCTCCGCTGACGTTCGCGTACTCCGGGCCGACCCGGGCAAACCTGTGCGGGAACGGTCCGTCAGAACGGACTGCTGTTGGAATGCGCCTGGGCGTCGTCGGGTCGCGGCCCGAAGCGGCGGACGTAGTCCTCGTGCATCTGGGCGTCCCTCTTGCGCTTGATCACGTCGACCAGGTTGGGGTCCATGCCGTGCTTGGCCAACCGGTGCCTGCGCCACACCTTGTTCAGTGCAAGGGCCATCAGAAGCGCCCAGATGTAGATCGGCGCGGTCATCTCAAGGCGCATGTAGATAGGTGCGGGAATCAGCCAGAGTGGCGCGAGGATCAGCAGCGGGGGGATGGCGTAGCGGATCATGTGCCTGCGCACCGCGCCGTCGCCGGCCAGATCCTCGGCGACCCAGCGGTTCATCGACGCGGGCAGCCGTCGGCCGTAGCAGTACGTGAGGTACTGCCACATGGTCGGTTTGTCAGTGCCTTGCGGCTCATCGAGGGGCATCGGTGACTTCCTTCTGGTGGTGGTTCACGACTGCTGGTGGTGGTTCACGACTGCAGCGCGCCGGCCGCAACGGCGGCCGAGTTGATGCGGGTCAGGACTTCGTGCAGATGCTCGAGCTCGGCCACGTCGACGCCGAGGCGCTCGATCACGGCCGCCGGGATGTCCAGCGCGCGCCGGCGCAGCTCGGCACCGGCATCGGTGAGTTGGACGTCGGTGGAGCGCTCGTCGGCGGTGTTGCGTGCCCGGGTGATCAACCCGATCGCCTCGAGGCGCTTGAGCATCGGCGACAAGGTGGCCGAATCGATCTGCAGCGTCCTGGCGATCTGCTTGACCGACATCGGGGACGGCCGCCCCGATGACCGCTTCTGCTGATCCCACAGCGACAACATCACGAGGTACTGCGGATGGGTCAGTCCCAGCGGCTCCAGCAGTGGCCGGTAGATGGCGAGCACAGCCCGGTTGGTGGCCGCCAGCGCGAAGCAGACCTGGCGCTCCAGCGCGAGCGGGTCGAGCTCCTGGGCGGCGGGCGTGGCCATGGTTACATCGTGCGCTAATTGTTAGCGCCCTAGCAATATCGTGTGCGTCACGTCGGGCCGATCGTCACGCCGGCGATCCGTTCCAGGGGTTTGACCACCGAGGTGAAGTCCGACGACGGCCCCTCCTCGTCCTGTGTCTGCTCCCAGAGGCGCATCACCGATTCCGCGAGGGCCACCGGAGTGCCCAGCGCGCGCGCTTCGTCCAGGTACAGCAGAACATCCTTGGTCATCAGCCCTGTGGCGAACCCGTAGTCGAAGGTGCGCGGGAGCACGGCGCGGGGGAATTTGTCGCGGCTGGCG
Organism: Mycolicibacterium austroafricanum; assembly: GCF_000612725.1. Taxonomy (GTDB): domain Bacteria; phylum Actinomycetota; class Actinomycetes; order Mycobacteriales; family Mycobacteriaceae; genus Mycobacterium; species Mycobacterium austroafricanum. Next base: position 464,881 of record NZ_HG964452.1, on the reverse strand, counting down.
TGCGTGCCGCCCGACCCGGCGTTCAGGACGTCGATCACGACCTGGGGATCCAGGCCCGCCTTGACGCCCATCACCATGACCTCGGCGGTCGCGGCCAGTGCGGTGGCGGCCATCAGATTGTTGATCAACTTCATCGTCTGCGCCGCGCCCGGTTGTTCGGAGACGAAGATCGCCCGCCCGAGCACCGCGAACACCGATGCGAGGGCCTCGAACTCGGGGCGCGGTCCCGACACCATCACCGCGAGAGTCCCGGCCCGTGCGCCGTGCACGCCGCCGCTCACCGGGCTGTCCAGCGCCGCGATGCCCCGTGCGCTGAGTACCTCCCGATTGCGTTGCGCCGCTTGCTGTCCCACGGTCGACAGATCCACGAACCGGCGCACCCGCGATCCCTCGGCGACCTCGGAGGCGACCGAGTTGGACACCTGCGGGGTGGGCAGGCTGGCCAGCACCGTCTCGGCGCGGTCGGCGACGTCGCGGGCCGACGTGCGGGCCTCGGCACCCGCCCGCACCGCCTGCGCGACGACGTCGGCCCGGGTGTCGAAGACCAGCACACGGTGCCCGGCCTCGACCAGTCGGGTCATGATGGGAAATCCCATGTTCCCCAGCCCGACGAAACCGAGTTCGGTGTTCATCGGTTACTCCGCTTCGAGTTCGGCGAACGCGGTCTTGGCCACCCGGAAGCTGTCGACCGCTGCCGGGATGCCCGCGTAGATTCCGACCTGCAGGAAGATCTCGCGGATCTCGTCGCGGGTGACCCCGTTGTTCAACGCGCCCCTGATGTGGGTGGCCAGCTCCTGCGGCCGGTTGAGCACCGCGATCATCGCGAGGTTGAGCATGCTGCGGGTCTTGAGTGGCAGGCCGTCCCGTCCCCACACCGCGCCCCAACAGTATTCGGTGACCAGATCCTGCAACGGCTGGGAGAAGTCGTCGGCGTCGGAGGCTGCCCGCTGCACGTAGTCGGCACCGAGCACCGTCGTCCGGATCTGCCGGCCCAACTCATAAGTCTGCGGGTCCATATCGCTCTCCGTTTCTGGGTGTCGGATCAGGCCGGCGGTGGCGTGCCGATCAGCACCGCGCTGAGCCGGCAGCCGTCCGGCCCGGCCCGCCACGCATGGTCGACGCCGGCCAGGACCACCAGATCGCCCTGCTCGAGGCGGTGCGCCCCGTCGTCGAGGACGAGGTCGACGCTGCCGGACAGCACCGTCTCCAGGTCGAGTGTGTCGGTGTGGTGCATCGGCGTCTCGGAGTCCGGCCCCAGTTCGACGATCATCCAGCGGGCCAGGCCCGGTGCGATGCCCTGGTCGATCAGCGGAGCGGCCCCGTCGGGACGGGCCGGTGGCGGGCTGGCGGTCGTCGCGAACGGTATGCCCATCGCAAAGCCCGGCGCCAGCTGGTCAAGCGCCAACTCGTCCGCGCTGACGACGCACGACCTGCCGTCAGCGTCGACCCCGGTGATCAACGTCCGCACTTTTCCTCGCTTTCTGCCGGCGCTAGGCCGGCCCTGGCGGCGGCCAGGCGTCAAGATGGTGACATTGATTGCCCCCGTTGCGTTTTGCACGGTACATCGCCATGTCCGCAGCAGATACCAGGCGGTCGATCGTCGATTCGAACGCCTCGACGGGAACATCGCGCAGCGCCGCGACAGCCGTGCCGATGCTCGCAGTCAACCCGACCGGCAATGCCGTGATCGCGTCACAGACCTGCTGGTAGTGGGCCGCCGCCGACGGGGATCCGGTGACGTCGGCGATGAGGAACTCCTCGCCGCCACTGCGGGCGACCACTGCGGTCGACGTCGCGGTGGTCCGCAACGCGTCAGCCACTGCGATCAGCGCCTGGTCGCCCGCGATGTGTCCGCGTGCATCGTTGAGCGCTTTGAAGTGGTCGAGATCCATCAGTGCCACCACCAGATAGCGACCCTCGCCGTGACTGCGGGCCAGCAGGCTCAGTATCTGCCTGCGGAAGGCCCGTCGGTTCAGAAGTCCGGTGAGCGGGTCGTGGTCGGCGTAGTGCAGATCGCCTCTCAACGCATGGAGCAGGATACGGATCGCGAGTGGCACGGCGATGTTGATCTGCACCACCAGGAACAGATCGACCGCCGCCAGCGCGATCCGCCCTTGGGCGGCCAGTTGGATCGCCTCGACGGTCGCCACCCCGATCGCGATGACGATATTGCCGAGCAGCAGCCGTGTGGTGTGAAAGAAGGCCAGGTACGCGCCGTTGGTGGTGAAGGCGATGCAGCCGAGCAGCGCGGCGAGCGGGTCCGGATAGGCCAGGCCGGCCAACGCAACCGAGAACGCCGTCACCGTCGCGAACGCCGCGGACTGCAGGCGGGACGGCCAGTGCCAGAGCCACAACATCACACCGGCGACGCCGCCGGCGACCGACAGCCACATCATCGCCCGCTGCGGTTGCCCCTCCGGACCGCCCGCGCTGAATATCAGCAGCAGGACCGAACCCGCCATCAGCAGCGCGATCGATGCGATCAGCAGGCGTACGGCCGGCTTGGCGCCCCGCGCATCGAGAAACCCGCTGAACCACTCGTAGTGATCAACGCGCCGCTGATCCCACTGCATCGCACACCATCTCGTCGCCGTTGACAGTCCCGTTATCCAATACCTCCAGAGGCGGGTAGGGGCCGGATCCCGCCGATCGCGATGCAACTCACATCGGACCATAAGCTGGCGGTCTGGCCGGATCCTTGCCCGGCGTTCGCGCGCGCCCGTAGCCTCGTGGATGTGTCCGGCCTGACCGCTGTGCGAGCCGATGACCTCGCAGCGCTGACCGTTTTCGACGGGATCAGCGTCGAGGCCCTGGTACCGCTGGCCGCGCAACTTCGCCCGTTGACGGCCGCGGCCGGCCAGGTGCTCATGCAGCAGGGCGAACTGGCGGTGTCCTTCCTGTTGATCGGCAGCGGCCGTGCCGAGGTCGTGCACGGCGGCGACGACGGCCACGACACCGTCGCCGAACTCACCGCCGGTCTGATCGTCGGCGAGATCGCGTTGCTGCGCGACGCCCCACGGACCGCCACGGTGGTGGCCACCGAGCCGCTGACCGGCTGGGTGGGCGGTCGTGAGGCGTTCGCGACCATGCTGGATGTACCCGGGATGATGGATCGGCTGGTGCGCACCGCGCGGCAGCGCGTCGCCGCGTTCGTCACACCCGTCCCCGTCGAGATGCGCGACGGTACCGTCCTGTATCTGCGCCCGGTGCTGCCCGGAGATGTCGAGCGCACCGTCGGGGGCCCGGTCGAGTTCTCCAGTGAGACGCTCTACCGGCGCTTCCAGTCGGTACGGTCGCCGTCGAAGTCGTTGCTGGCTTATCTGTTCGAGGTGGACTACCTGGATCACTTCGTGTTCGTGCTGACCGAGGGGCCGGACGGGCCGGTGGTCGCCGACGTCCGCTTCGTCCGTGAAGAGCACAGGTCGGAGCAGGCGGAGATCGCGTTCATCGTGGCCGATGCCTATCAGGGCAGGGGGATCGGCACGTTTCTGATGGGTGCGATCTCGGTGGCTGCCGGATACGACGGCGTGCAACGTTTCACCGCCCGGGTACTCAGTGAGAACTACGCCATGAGGTCGATCCTCGATCGTTTCGGCGCGGTGTGGCACCGCGATGACCTCGGCGTCGTCACCACCGAGATCCCGGTGCCTGAGGTCGGCGAACTCGGCCTGTCGCACGAGTTGGTGACCCAGATCCGCGGTCTGGCGCGGCAGGTGATCCGGGCTGCCGGATGACGCGGCCGCCGCTGACCAAGGACACCAGACTGTGCATCTCGCTGGCGGGTCGCCCTAGCAACATCGGCACCCGGTTCCACAACCATCTCTACGAGGTGTTGGGTCTGGACTTCATCTACAAGGCGTTCACCACCACCGACATCGTCGCGGCCATCGGTGGCGTGCGCGCACTCGGCATCCGCGGGTGCTCGGTGTCCATGCCCTTCAAGGAGGATGTGCTGCACCTGGTCGATCATGTCGAGGCTTCGGCGCAAGCCATCGAATCCGTGAACACGATCGTCAACGATGACGGCCGACTCACCGCATCCAACACCGATTACCTTGCGGTGCAACAACTCATCGGAGAACACGGGCTCGACCCTGAGGACACCGTGATGATCCGCGGCAGCGGAGGCATGGCGAAGGCGGTCGGTGCCGCGTTCGCCGGAGCCGGTTTCCGCACCGGCTTCGTGGTGGCCCGCAACCCCGAAAGCGGTCACGCGCTTGCCGACCGGCTCGGCTACACCTACGTCGCCGACGTCGGCACCGTCACCGCGCCGATCATCGTCAACGTGACACCCATCGGCATGGCGGGTGCACCCGAACAACGCGAACTGGCGTTCGGCGCGGCCGCGATCGCCGCGGCCGACACCGTCTTCGACGTGGTGGCGTTACCGTCCGAGACACCGCTGATCAAGGCGGCCCGGGCGGCGGGGGCGCAGGTGATCACCGGCGCGCAGGTGATCGCGCTGCAGGCCGCCGAACAGTTCGAGCGCTACACCGGAGTGCGTCCGACCCCTGAACAGATCGCCGAAGCGTCCGCGCTGTCGCGGGCCTGACGGCGGCTCAGGGCGTGATCGTGGTCTGCTCGTCGATCGCCGAGGTGGCCTCCATCAACGGATACGCCACCTCCTCGGTGCCGTCTGCGATCAACTTGAGCACGAACAGCCCGTCCTGGGCCGGAATCACGACGGTCTTCTGCGCCACCAGGTGGTTGACGCCGTCCTTGGTGTAGAAACCGCCGATCTGGGTGGCGTCGAACCCGCCGAGATTGCTCGGCTCGCCCTTGTCGGCACCCTCGAACCCGGGCAGATTGCGGGTCTCGTTGGGGGCGTATTCGATGATCTTCGCCGAGTCCACGTTGCCGGTCAGCTTCGTCACGAACGCGACGATGGTGGCCGGTTGGGCCCCCGGCGGGCCTGCGGTGTAGATGATGGCGTCGTAGGCCCCCTGGGGCGCGCGCGGCCCCGCGGCCTCCCACCCTTGCGGGAACGGCAGATTGATCGTCGGCGCGCCCGGATCACCACGCAGCACCGGGGTTTCGGCGATGCCGTTCTCCTCGATGTACTGGGCGAGGGTGATACCGGGTCCGGCGGCCGGCGTCGGTGACGCCGGGCTGGCCGCGGTCTCCGATGTCGCCGAAGACGAGGCGGCGCTCGGCTTCTCGTCCGTGGAGTCCGAACCGCAGGCGGACAGTCCGATTCCGAGCGCGACGGCGGCGATCGCGGCGACGCCCGCCCGCGTGGCGATGGTCATGTCGTCTCCTGTTCGCCGGCCACGGGTGTCGACGGGCTTGTGCGCAACGACGGCCGGATCACAGCGCAGCATATCGAGCTGAAACGGGGGATTTCATGCAAGGCTAGCGAATTTGCTGGCCCAGGCCGGGACAGTGTTTGCCGAAACCGTCCGGAGCCGATCCGCCGGTGGTACATGTTGCCTGTACCGACGCGATGGTTGGGGGGTCGGGACATGAGATTGATCATTCGCCCGTTGGCCGCACTCTTTCTCGTGCTCGCGAGCGTGGCGGCGCTTCCGCTGTCGTGGACGCTGTCCGGTGTCGTGGTCGCGCTCACGTCGAACACCACCGCGCTCATCATGGGTGGGTCGTTCCACCCGCTGGCCGAACCCGCCGACGCCCCGCCGTTCGTCACCGCCTATCTCGACAACGCGGTGACCGGCCATCTCGATCCGGCGTTCGCGGACGCGTCCGGCCCGGTGACCAACGCCGTCGCGGTGTACACCCCTGAACAGTTCTTCCCGATCGGGCAGCTCACTTTCGCCAGGTCTGTGGCTGAAGGACTGGTGAACCTGCACCGGTGCCTCGGCGCCGAAACGGACTGTGTGTTCAACGATGATCCGGCCATCCGGCCGCATGCCGTCGCACCCCGGGCCGGGGACGCGATGATGGCGTTCGGGTATTCGCAGAGCGCCGTGATCGCCTCGCTGGCCAAACTCGATCTGATCCAGCGGTACCAGCCCGGTGACCCGAGCGTGTCCTTCATGCTGGTCGCGAACCCGATGCGGCCCAACGGCGGAATATTGATGCGGCTGCACGGCTGGCCGACGATCCCGATCCTGGAGATCCCTTTTCCCGGCGCGTCGCCGACGGACAGCGCCGTCCTGCCCGACGGCAGGCATGTCTATCCGACCGTGGACGTCGCCCGGCAGTACGACGGTCTCGGCGGCGATTTCCCGGTGCGTCCGCTCAACCTGGTGGCCACGGTCAACGCGCTGCTCGGATACGCCCTGCTGCACGGCAGCGCCGTCGACATCCCGCTGGCGCAGGCGCGTTTCCAGGGCCGCCAGGGCGACACCGGCTACTACCTCGTCGAGACCGACCTCGTCCCGCTGCTGCAGCCCTTCGCGTTCTTCGTGCCCCGGCCGATCCTGAAGGCGATCGACGCACCGCTGCGCGTCGTCATCGAGGACGCCTACGACCGCGATGTCGGCCCCGGCGTGGCGACACGCGCCAGTTGGCGGCCGATCAAGGACATCGTCGGGCTGGCGGCCCGGCTCGTCGCGTCGATCCCGGTGGCGGTCGACAACCTCACCGAGGGGCTGGGGTTGGGGCGGGTGCTGGGAACGACCGAGCCCGGGGCGTTCGGCGTCGGAGGCCCGGACCTGCCCGCCGAACCCGAGCCGGCCGTCCCCGACGAGAGTGTGGAACCGGCTGTGCCAGAACAGGATCCGGAGTCTGTCGAGTACGACGGTGGACGCGCCGCCGGTGAGGGATCCGCCGGTGAGGGATCCGCCGGTGCGGAGTCCGTCGACCGGGTGGAGCCCGACGCGGCGCCGGTGGAGTCCGACCCGGCGCCCGTGGAGGCCGACCCGGCGCCGGAGAAGTCCGACCCGGGGAGTGACGCGTCCGCCGACGACGGCGAGGCCGGTGCCGCAACGACTCCGACGGAAACCGACGAGGCTGACGAACCACCGGATGAGGACACGGCCGAGGCCGCCTGAGTGGCGCGCCCCCGCGGCGCCCGCCCCGTGATATCAACAGCCCGTGAGGCTGATCGCCGTGTGCGCGCTGGCCCTGGCGGGCGTCGGCTGCGCCCAGTCGTCCGGGCCGGCACCCGCGCCCGCCTCGCAGACGACGGCCCGGCTCACAATCGATCCGACCCGCATCGACCGCGCCCGCGACGCGCTGCCCGACGGCTACGAGGTGGCCGCATACACCGGCCCGCCGGCGCCGTTCGCGGTGTGGGGTTTTCGCGGCTCGCCCGTCACCGATCCCGCGCCGTGTGCGGCGCTGGCGGCACCCGCGGTCGACCCCGGCACCGCGCGGGGTTGGTCGGCGTCGGGCCCGGGCGGGATCGTGTACGCGGTGGTGGCAGGCGCCGCGGGCCCCCCCATTACGGCGGTGCGCGCCGATTGTGCGCGGTGGACCGCGGTGTCCGGGCACACGACGGGCGTGGTGACCGGCGTCCCCGGTCCGGACGTCGCCTCGGCGCAGACCGTCGGGATGAGCGGGACCGCCACCACCGTCGTCGAAGGAGGAACCGAAACCCGCTCGCATTCGGAGACTTTCGTCGCCTACCTGGACGGGTACGTCTGTTTCGTGGCCGTCGTCACCGACCCCGGGTCTCCGGATCCAGCCCTCGCACCGGGCTTCGCGTCGGACCTGCTCGCCGAAACGGTGTCGACGCTGCGCGGCTGAGCCCGGCCACGCAGGTACATTGACGGCGATGTCGAACCCACCGAAACATCGGGCGGTCGCGGCGGTGGTGTGCGCCGGCCTGGTGGCCGCGTGCAGCGCCGGACAGTCAGCGGACCTCTCGAACGCCGATATCGCCCGGGTTTCCGAGCTGAAGTCCAGCTTCCCCGCCCCGTTCACGGTGAACTCCGTCGGTCCCGCGGGGATCGACCCGCGCTACCTCACCGCGCAGAAGCTGCCCCCGGGGCTGACGTTCGACCCCGCCGACTGCGGGACGTCGGCCGGCCAGCAGGCCATCCCCGAGGGCGTCAAGGGCAACATGGCCGCCACCACCGCCGAGGGCGACGGCGTGCGGTACATCGTCCTCGCGGTGGAGACCTCGGAGCCGGTCCCGGTGAACGAGCCCACCGATCAGTGCGGCAAGGTCACCTTCACCGGCCCCGGACTCCGCGGTCTTGTCGAGGTCGTGGAGGCTCCGCAGATCGACGGGGTCCGTACCGTCGGCACACACCGGGTGCTGCAGACGACCTCAGAGCAGGGACCGCGCACCGGCGAGCTCTACAACTACGTGGCTCATTTCGGGACCTTCATCGTGATCGTCACCGCCAACCCGCTCGTCGTCGACGGCAAGCCCGCCGCCCGGGTCGACACCCAGCGGGCCCGCGCTCTCGTCGCGCAGACCGTCGAACTGGTGAAGGGCGCCTGAGTCACCTGACGTCGTGCGGGCGGAACTGGATGCTGATCCGGGGCCCGACCGGGCGGGCGGTCTTCGGAACCGCGTGCTCCCAGGTGCGCTGGCACGATCCGCCCATCACCAGCAGGTCGCCGTGGCAGTGCCGTATCCGCAACGAGGGGGCGCCGCCACCGCGCGGGCGCAGCGCGAAAACCCTTGTGGCACCCAAGCTCACGATGGCGACCATGGTGTCCTCGGTGCTGCTGCGACCGATGTTGTCGCCGTGCCAGGCGACGCTGTCGTCGCCGTCGCGGTACAGACAAAGGCCTGCCGTGACGAACGGCTCACCGAGCTCGCCGGCGTACGCGTCGTTGAGCCGCCTGCGCAGCTGCTTGAGGCGCGGATGCGGGGCCGCGGCGTCGACCAGGTTGTGGAAGCTGACCAGGCGCGGCACATTGAGCACCCGGTCGTACATCTGTCGCCTTTCGGCGCGCCACGGGATCTGATCGCGCAGTTCGCCGAACAGGGCGTCGTCGGCCGCACCGTCCTGGGACAACCACCCGGACCGGACCTCGAGCCACGCGCCGTCGCCGAGGTCGCGGCGCTCGGAGTGGTCGAAGAGAGCGCTTTGCAGAGCCGGCTCCATGGCCCGAAGTCTATCGCACAGGCGTTCGAAATATTCTGCGCACGAGGAGCAAATGTCTTCTGCGCACGCGAGGAGCAGATGTCTTCTGCGCACGCGAGGAGCAAATGTCAGAGGCGGACCGGCCCCGGCCCCTCCTCGGAGAGCACGTCGCCCGGATTGGCCAGCGCGCACACCTTCAGGCTCAGGCAACCGCAGCCGATGCAGCCGGCGAGGTTGTCGCGCAGCCGCTGGAGATGCACGATGCGCTGGTCGAGATCCTCCCGCCAGCCTGCCGACAGCCTGGCCCAGTCCTTGCTGGTGGGTACACGATCGGTGGGCAGTGTCGCGAGGGCTTCGCGGATGCGGGCCAGCGGGATGCCGAGCCGCTGCGACATCCGGATGAACGCGACCCGGCGCAGCGTGTCGCGCGCGTAGCGGCGCTGGTTGCCGCTGGTGCGCCTGCTGCTGATCAGTCCCTCACGTTCGTAGAAGTGCAGGGCCGACACGGCCACCCCGCTGCGCACCGCCATCTCGCCCGGTGTGAGTTCGTGGGCCGACTCCATGACCTCAACCCTAGTTGAGGTGACTTTTGGCGTTACGGTGCTAGATGTGACGGATGCGACGCTGGGATGCAATTCGGAGGTCGGCAGGCTTCGGGTCGTCATCCTGCATCGCCCGGGGCCTGAGTTGCAGCGGTTGACTCCCCGCAACAACGACACCCTGCTCTTCGACGGGCTGCCCTGGGTGGCAAGGGCTCAGCAGGAGCATGACGCGTTCGCCGAGTTGCTGCGGTCGCGGGGGGTCGAGGTGCTGCTGCTCGGTGTGCTGTTGACCGAGGCGCTGTCCAACAGCGGCGCGGCCCGCATGCACGGCATCTCCGCTGCCGTCGATTCCCGCCGTCTCGGTGTGCCGCTGGCCCAGGAACTTTCGGCGTACCTGCGCACACTGGACGCGGCTGCGCTGGCCCGCATCCTGATGGCGGGCATGACGTTCGACGAGTTGCCGTTCGGGGAGAACGAGTTGTCGTTGGTGCGGCGCATGCACCACGGTGCGGACTTCGTCATCGACCCACTGCCCAACCTGCTGTTCACCCGCGACTCGTCGTTCTGGATCGGTCCGCGGGTGGCGATCACCTCGCTGTCGATGCACGCGCGGGTGCGGGAGACGTCGCTGACCGATCTGATCTATGCCCACCATCCCCGCTTTCTCGGGGTGCGGCGGGCCTACGAGTCGCGGTCGGCACCGATCGAGGGTGGCGACGTGCTGCTGCTCGCGCCCGGCGTGGTGGCGGTCGGCGTGGGGGAGCGCACCACACCTGCCGGGGCGGAAGCGTTGGCACGCAGCCTGTTCGACGACGACCTCGCGCATACGGTGCTGGCGGTGCCGATCGCCCAGGAGCGCGCCCAGATGCATCTGGACACGGTGTGCACGATGGTCGACACCGATGCGGTGGTGATGTACCCGAACATCCAGGACTCGTTGACCGCCTTCACGATTCGCCGTGAGTCGGGCGGGGTGAAGATCGACCGTGCCGCACCGTTCGTCGACGCGGCCGCCGACGCGATGGGAATCGCCAAGCTGCGGGTGATCGACACCGGGCTGGATCCCGTCACCGCCGAGCGCGAGCAGTGGGACGACGGCAACAACACTTTGGCGGTAGCGCCCGGCGTGGTGGTCGCCTACGAGCGCAACACCGAAACCAATGCGCGCCTGGCAGATTCGGGTATCGAGGTGCTGCCGATCTCGGCCTCGGAACTCGGTACCGGCCGCGGCGGGCCGCGCTGTATGTCATGCCCGGCCGGCCGCGACCCGCTCTAGTTTGTTTCCGCCGAAATTGCATTCCAGCAGTGGAAGTTCGAGTGAGGGCCTGCTGGAATGCAATTTCGGCGGGAACTCAGCGCCAGGACGGCAGCCAGATCTGCATGTTCCAGGTGTGCTGGGAGATCGGCAGGCCGGTCAGGATCGGGTAGAGCCAGGCGAAGTTGGTGACCACCATTGCGACGTAGAAGCACACCACCAGCAGCCCCAGCGTGCGGCGCTCGGTGGACAGACTGCTCCTCACGTCCGCGGTGTTCTGCCCAGGCTTGTACAGGATGTCACCCAGGATCATCGCGATGATCATCACCAGGAACGGCGCCATCGTCGCGGCGTAGAAGAAGTACATCTGCCGGTCGATGTCGGCGAACCAGGGCAGGAAGCCCGCGCTGTAGCCGACGAGCAACACCGCGTAGCGCCAGTCCCGCTTGACGAATGCCCGCCACACCGCCCACGCGAGCACCGGCACCGCGAGGAACCACATCGCCGGCGTGCCGACCAGCATCACGGCCTTCACGCACGACTGCGCCCCGCACCCCGACACGTTCTCGGTGTCGATCGCGTACAGCACCGGGCGCAGCGACATCGGCCACGTCCACGGCTTGGACTCCCACGGGTGGTGGTTGCCGTCGGCGTTGGTCAACCCGGAGTGGAACCGGTATGCCGCATACGTGTAATGCCACAGCGACCGCAACGCGTCCGGGATCGGCAGCACGCTGTCCGGCCCGATCGAACGACCCACCTGGTAGCGGTCCACCGCCGTCTCGGAGGCGAACCACGGTGCATAGGACGCCAGATAGACCCCGAACGGGATCAGCACCAGCGCGTACAGCGACGGGCCCACGTCGCGGCGGAACGTACCCAGCCACGGCCGCGGCACCCGGTACTGCCTGCGGGCGGCGATGTCGAACGCCACCGTCATGACGCCGAAGAACATCACGAAGTACAGGCCCGACCACTTCGTCGCGCATGCCAGGCCGAGCAGCACCCCTGCGCCGAAGCGCCACCATCGCACACCCAGCCGCGGCCCCCACGGCGTCTCGGCGATCCGGCCCTCCACGAACGCGATGTGCATGCGTTCGCGGATCTGGTCGCGGTCGACGATCAGAGCGCCGAACGCCACCACCACGAACACCGTCAGGAAACCGTCCAGCAGCGCCGTGCGCGCAGTGACGAAGCTGACCCCGTCGGCGATCAACAGCAGGCCGGCGATGCCCCCGACAAGGGTGGACCGGCTGATGCGTCGCGCGATGCGCACCACGAGCAGCACCAGCACGACACCGCACACCGCACCGGAGAACCGCCAGCCCAGGCCGTTGTAGCCGAAGATCGCCTCGCCGATCGCGATCAGTTGCTTGCCGACCGGCGGGTGCACCACCAGCCCGTAGCCGGGGTTGTCCTCGACGCCGCCGTTGTGCACCATCTGCCAGGCCTGCGGCGCATAGTGCTTCTCGTCGAAGATCGGGGTGCCCGCGTCGGTCGGGGAGCCCAGGTTCAGGAACCGTGTCACGGCGGCCAGAGCGGTGATGACGGCGGTCATCGCCCAGCCTTGCAATCTGTCCACCGGGCCGAAATCGGCCACGGGCGCGACCGGTCCGGGGCTGATGACCGGGACGGTGCGACCGCTCCTCTCGAGTTGGTCGGTCGGGGCGGTCACGCCTGCGATCGTAGGCTGTCTGGCATGACGGCCGGACGACTGTTGGTGGGTGCCACGCCGCTGGGACAGCCGTCGGACGCGTCGGCGCGGCTGGTGCGGGCGTTGCGCAGCGCCGATGTGATCGCCGCCGAGGACACCCGCCGGGTGCGCACGCTCGCGCAGGCCCTTGAGGTCAAGCCCGTGGGTCGCATCGTCAGCCTCTACGACCAGAACGAGGCGTCCCGGGTGCCCGCCCTGCTCGACGACATCAAGGGCGGCGCGACGGTATTGCTGGTCAGCGACGCCGGGATGCCGCTGATCAGCGATCCGGGCTACCGACTGGTGGCGGCGTGCGTCGAACACGACCTTCCGGTGCAGTGCCTGCCGGGTCCGTCGGCGGTGACGACCGCACTCGCGGTCGCCGGCCTGCCCGCGGAGCGGTTCTGCTTCGAGGGATTCGCGCCACGCAGGCAGGCGGCCCGCAGGACCTGGCTGCGGTCGCTGTCGGCTGAGCCGCGGACCTGTGTGTTCTTCGAGTCACCGCGCCGGCTGGCCGAACTTCTGGGTGACGCCGTCGAGGTGCTGGGTCCCGACCGTCGGGCGGTGGTGTGCCGTGAGCTGACCAAGACGCACGAGGAGATCGTGCGCGGCCGGCTGGGTGAGCTGGCCGAGTGGGCGGCCGACGGCGTGCTCGGCGAGATCACCGTGGTGCTGGAGGGGGCGACGCCGACGGCAGACCCGGACGCGCTGGTGGCCGAGGTGAACCGGCTGGTGGACGACGGGATGCGGGTCAAGGATGCGTGCGCACAAGTGGTCGCGGCCACTCCCGGGTCCCCGTCGAAGCGGGAGCTCTACGACGCGGTGCTGCGCGCGCGCGGCTGAACGGGCACGGCGACGGGCACGGCGTTGACGATCGGCGCCGCCTTGTGCAGGCACTCCTCCCACTCGAGGTCCGGATCCGAGTCGGCGGTGATGCCGCCGCCGACCCCGAGCACTGCGCTACCGTCGGCGCCGAACTCCACCGTGCGGATCGCCACGTTCAATTCGCAACCGGCCACTGGCGACGCTAAACCGACTGTGCCGCAATAAATTCCACGTCGATGTGGTTCCCAGCCGGTCAGTAGTCCGCGGGCCCTGGATTTCGGCGTGCCGGTCACCGACGCCGGCGGGAACGTCGCGTCCAGCAACACCGCCGTCGGGGTGTCCTCCGGCACCCGTGCCGACACCGTCGACACCAGGTGCCACACGCCGGGCGCCGGGCGCACAGCCAGCAGCTCGGGCACCGACACCGAACCTGTGCGGGCGACGCGGCCCAGGTCGTTGCGCACCAGGTCGACGATCATGATGTTCTCCGCGACGTCCTTGACGGACGCCCGCAGGGTCGCCGGGTCCGCGAAGTCCGGCAGCGTCCCCTTGATCGGGCTCGACGTGACGGCCTCGCCGCAGCGCCGCAGGAACAGCTCCGGCGACAACGACGCCACCGCGCCCCAGTCGCCGGCCACGAACGCCGCGCGGGCCGGAACGGTACGTGCGGCCGCCTCGGCGAAGAAGTCGACCGGCGCGCCGGCGAGCACCCCGGCGAACTGCGTGCACACACATGCCTGGTACACCTCGCCCGCGGCGATCGCCTCCAGGCAGGCGAGCACGCCACGCCGGTGTGCGTGCCGGTCGGGTTCACCCCAGGTGACGACGGCGTCACGGGGATCCGGAACCGACTGCACGGCCTCCGTGACCCATCCCGGAAGTGCTGCGCCGCTGAGGCTTTCGTGCCACCACACTCCGTCGCGGTCGCACCGCAGCACCGTATCGGCCCAGCCTCCCGCCGCCTGCGGGATGCGCGGGCCCAGCCCGTCGGCCCCGCCGTCGGGATATGACAGATAGCCGAACCATCCGCCGCCCACCGGCCCGTCGCAGCGGCTGCCCGGCGTGACCGCGAAGGCGTCCCGCGGCGCGACCTCGCCGGCGATCAGCGACGGCGCGATGACCGCGCGTGAGGAAAACCAGTCCCCGAGCAGTGCGGCCGGCGGTGCGATGCCGGACGCGGACGCCGCCGCGGCCAGTGTGCGCAGCACCGTCGGGGCACTGCCCAGATCGCCGAGCCGCTCGATGCGCACCGACCCATTATCGGCTGATCTGTCGCGGCACCTTCACACCCGCCAACTTCTCCGGGTTGCGCATCGCGTAGAAGTTGGTGATCCGGCCGTCGACCACCTCGAAGGTCACCACACCCTCCAGGTTGTCGCCGAGGTAGAGCACCAGGGCCGGCGCGCTGTTGTAGACCGCGGGCTCGACCCTGCCGTCGGCGCCGGCCTGTCGGACGAAGCCCATGATCAACCTGGCCACCCGGTCGGCGCCCGCCACCGGCCTGCGCGCCGCGCTGACCTTGCCGTCGCTGTCGGCCGTCCACACCACGTCGGGGGCCAGCATCGCCATCAGCCCGTCCAGGTCGCCGGTGGCCGCGGCGGTGAAGAACCGGGTCGTGATCTCGGTGGACACCTTCGGGTCGACGGGCTCGAAGCGTTTGCGCCGGGACTGCACATGCGCGCGGGCGCGGTGCGCCGTCTGGCGCACCGCTTCCGTCGACTTTCCGAGCGTCGCGGCGATCTCGTCGTGCCCGAACCCGAACACCTCCCGCAGCACGAAGACCGCACGTTCGTCGGGACTCAGCGTCTCCAGCACCACCAGCATTGCCATCGACACCGATTCGGCCAGCACCACATCCGCGGACGGATCCGCCTCGGTCAGAAGCGGTTCGGGCAACCACGGGCCCACGTAGTCCTCGCGGCGGCGGGACTGTGCCCGCAGCGCGTTGAGGGCCTGCCGGGTGACGAGCCGGGCCAGGTAGGCCTTGGTGTCGGTCACTGCTGCCAGGTCGACCTCGGCCCAGCGCAGATAGCTCTCCTGCAGCACGTCGTCGGATTCGGTTGTGCTGCCCAGGATCTCGTAGGCGATCGTGAACAGCAGCGGGCGCAGATGGGTGAACCGGTCGGCGTGTTCGCTCACGACGACACCGGTTGGGCCGCCAGCTTCTGCTGGCGCTTGCCACCCTTGAGCCAGAAGTAGCTGCCCGGCTTGCGGGCTTCGCGGGACAGGAACGAGATCGTGCCCTTGCAGACCGCCTCCTTGACGCTCGCCGCGGTGCGCCCGCCGATGTAGAGCGGCATCACCCTGTCGTCGAGGTGGGCGATCTGGATCAGACCCGCCGAGCGGCCCAGGCTGATGCACTGGCCGGTGAAGGCCTGGTTGATCGGTTTCGGCGTGGTGCCGGCGATCCGGCTCAGCACCGTGTTCGCGGCCTGGGCGCCGAGCGGGATCGCCGCCTGGCAGCTCATGCGCAGCGGCAGGTCCGACGGGGCCGCCGCATCGCCGGCGGCGACGATGCGGGGATCGTCGACACTGGCCAGTGTCTCGTCGGTCAGCAGCCGGCCGATCGCATCGGTACTCAGGCCGCTGCGCACCGCCAGGTCGGGCACACCGAAACCCGCGGTCCAGATCGTCACAGCGGAGGCCACCCGGCGACCGTCGGCCAGCACCACCGCATCGGCGAGCACCTCGGTGACGGTCGCGCCAGGACCGTCGATCACGTCGACGCCGAGTTTGGTCATCCGCTTGGCGGCCGCCCGGCGGCCCCGCGTGCTCAGATACGGTCCCAGTACGCTGCCGCAGACCAGCGTCACGCGTCGGCCTTCCTCGGCGAGTTCGGCGGCGGTCTCCAGGCCGGTGGGTCCGGCGCCGACCACAACGATCGGCGCGTCGGCCGCCGCGGCCGTCACAGCGGTACGCAACGGTGCGCCGTGTTCGTACTCGGAGATCGGATAGGCGAACTCAGCCGCGCCGGGCACGGTCGGTGCGGCGCCGGTGCTGCCGACGGCGTAGATGAGGTAGTCGTAGTCGATGCTGCCGCCGGAGGCGAGTTCGACCCGGCGGGTGGGCGCGTCGATCCGCGTCACCGAGTCGACGACGAGCGCGATGCCCTCGCCGACTACGTCGGCGTAGTCCACCACTGCATCGTCGGATCCGGTCACGAACTGGTGCAGCCGGATGCGTTCTACGAACTCGGGTCGGGGGTTGACCAGCGTCACCCGCAGGCCGTCACGTGACATCAGCCGGTTGGCCGCCATCACGCCGGCGTAGCCGCCGCCGATCACGACGACGTGGGTCCTCTGTGCGGTCATGGTGTCTCCTCTCGAAGGGGCTTGTGCCCTCAAGACACCGCGCGGTGCCGGAATGTGACACCGACGCCGCGACTGTGGTTCAGATCACTGTGACTCTGTCACACCAGACCAAGGGCCAGCATGGCATCGGCGACCCGGATGAACCCGGCGATGTTGGCACCCGCCGCGTAATTGCCCGGTTGGCCGTACTCGTCGGCCGTCGACAGGCAACGGTCGTGGATGCGTCCCATGATCTCCGCCAGCCGTGCCTCGGTGTCTTCGAATGTCCACGAATCACGCGAGGCGTTCTGCTGCATCTCCAGCGCGCTGGTGGCCACCCCGCCGGCGTTGACGGCCTTGCCCGGCGCGAACGTCACCCCGGCTTCCTCGAAGCGCTTCACCGCCTCCGGGGTGCACGGCATGTTGGCACCCTCGGCGACGATCCGGCATCCCGAGTCGATCAACTGCGCGGCGTCGGCGCCCGAGACCTCGTTCTGGGTGGCGCAGGGAAGCGCGATGTCGCACGGCACCTCCCACACACTGCGCCCGGCCACGTGGTGCGCCGCACCGCGGCGCGCCTCGGCGTAGTCGGTCATCCGGCCGCGGCGCAACTCCTTGATCTCCTTGAGGAGGCCGAGGTCGATGCCGTTCTCGTCGTGCACGTAGCCGCTGGAGTCCGAGCATGCGACCACGGTGCCTCCCAGCGCGTGCACCTTCTCGATCGCGTAGATCGCCACGTTGCCCGACCCGGACACCACCACCTGCCTGCCATCGAAGGACTGGCCGCGCGACCGCAGGATCTCGTCGACGAAGAACACGGTGCCGTATCCGGTGGCCTCGGTGCGGACCTGCGATCCGCCCCAGGTCAGCCCCTTGCCGGTGAACACACCGGACTCGTAGCGGTTGGTGATCCGCTTGTACTGGCCGAACAGGTAGCCGATCTCGCGCATACCGACGCCGATGTCGCCTGCCGGCACGTCGGTGTACTCGCCGAGGTGGCGGTACAACTCGGTCATGAAGGACTGGCAGAACCGCATGACCTCGCCGTCGGAGCGGCCCTTGGGGTCGAAGTCCGAGCCGCCCTTGCCGCCGCCGATCGGCATGCCGGTCAGCGAGTTCTTGAAGATCTGCTCGAACCCGAGGAACTTGACGATTCCGAGGTAGACCGAGGGGTGGAACCGCAGGCCGCCCTTGAACGGCCCGAGCGCGGAGTTGAACTCCACCCTGAACCCCCGGTTGATCTGGACGACGCCGCCGTCGTCGAGCCAGGGCACCCGGAAGATGATCTGACGCTCGGGCTCGCACAGCCGCCGGATCACCGCGGTGTCGACGTAGTCGGGATGCTTGTCGACGACGGGCCCGAGGCTGTCGAGCACCTCGTAGACGGCCTGGTGGAACTCGGCCTCGCCCGGGTTGCGGCGGGCTACTTCGTCGTAGATGTCGTGCAGTTTGGTGTTCAGTCCGTCCATGTCAGTCGGCCTGGTAGCGCGGGAAGACGCCGGTGGGGGAGGGCAGCGCCGTCCCGGGGGCCAGCCTCGTCCCGATCGCGGTGAAGGCTCGCCGGTCGGCGGGTTGGCCGAGCAGGTCGAGCAGTTTGGCGGCCGCGTCGGGCATCACCGGCTGGCTCAGCAGCGCGGCGATCCGCACCACCTCCAAGGTCGTGTACAGCACCGTCGCGAAGCGTGCCGGGTCGGTCTTGCGCAGCACCCAGGGCTCCTGCGCGGAGAAGTAGCGGTTGGCCGCGCCCAGCACCGACCAGATCGCCTCCAGCGCCAGGTGCATGGCCGTCGCCTCGAAATGCCGGCGAACGCGCTCCAGCAGCGCGTCGGCCGCGGCGAGCATCTCCGAGTCCTCGGCGGTGAACGCGCCGGGCTGCGGGACCACGCCGTCGAGGTTCTTGGCGACCATCGACAGTGAGCGCTGCGCCAGGTTGCCGAACTCGTTGGCCAGGTCGGCGTTGATCCGGCCGATGATGGCGTCCTCGCTGTAGCTGCCGTCCTGACCGAACGGCACCTCGCGCAGGAAGAAGTAGCGCACCTGATCCAGGCCGAAGGTGTCCACCAGGTTCACCGGGTCGACGACGTTGCCGACCGACTTGCTCATCTTCTCGCCCCGGTTGAGCAGAAAGCCGTGCACGAACACCTTTTTCGGGAGCTCGATCCCCGCCGACATCAGGAACGCCGGCCAGTACACGGTGTGGAACCGGATGATGTCCTTGCCGACCATGTGCAGGTCCGCCGGCCAGTACCGGGTGAACAACTCCGAGTCGGTGTCGGGGAAGCCGACCCCGGTCAGATAATTGGTCAGCGCGTCCACCCACACATACATGACGTGGTCGGGATGGTCGGGCACCGGAACGCCCCAGTCGAAGGTCGTCCGGGAGATCGACAGGTCGCGCAGCCCGCCGGAGACGAAGCTGACGACCTCGTTGCGGCGCACCTCGGGCTCGATGAACTCCGGATGGTCGGCGTAGAGCGCGAGCAGGCGGTCCGCGTAGGCGGACAGCCGGAAGAAGTACGTCTCCTCCTCGGTCCACGTCACCGGCGTGCCGGTCTCGGTGGCGATCCGGACCCCGGCGGCGTCCACCGAGGTCTCGGCCTCGGTGAAGAACCGTTCGTCGCGCACCGAGTACCAGCCCGAATACTTGCCGAGGTACACGTCGCCGGCGTCGACCATCCGGCGCCAGATCGCCTTGGACGCCTCGTAGTGGTCCGGGTCGCTGGTGCGGATGAAGCGGTCGAACGAGATGTGCAGCTTCTCCTGCAGACGCTGGAAGACGTCGGAGTTCGACCTGGCCAGTTCGGCGGTCGGCACTCCGAGCTTTGCCGCGGTCTCGGCCATCTTGAGCCCGTGCACGTCCGTGCCGGTGAGGAACCGGACGTCGAACCCGTCCAACCGCTTGAACCGCGCGACCGCGTCGGTGGCGATGTATTCGTATGCGTGTCCGACGTGCGGGTCACCGTTGGGGTAGGCGATCGCCGTCGTGATGTAGTACGGCTCGGTCATTTCAGCTTCACCCTAGAGTGTGGGCCGTGAGCGCGACCAAGCAGCGGCGCGAGCCGCCCCCGATCCCGCAGCCCCTCGCACCCCTGATCGACGCTCACACCCACCTCGACGCCTGCGGCGCCCGCAACGCCGACGACGTGCGCGCCATCCTCGACCGCGCCGCGTCGGCCGGTGTGCAGGCCGTCGTCACGATCGCCGACGACCTGGAGGCCGCACGCTGGGCCGCCGAGGCCGCCGACTGGGACCCGCGGGTGTATGCGGCCGTGGCGCTGCATCCGACCCGGGCCAACGCGCTGACGCCGGAGGCCCGGAGCGTGATCGAGCGCCTCGCTGCGCATCCCCGGGTGGTCGCGGTCGGGGAGACCGGGATGGATCTCTACTGGCCGGGCCGGCTGGAGGGCTGCGCGGAGCCGGCCGATCAGCGGGAGGCGTTCGCCTGGCACATCGACCTGGCCAAGCGGACCGGCAAGCCGCTGATGATCCACAACCGCGACGCCGACGCCGCGGTGCTCGACGTGCTGCGCGCCGAGGGTGCGCCCGAGACGGTGATCTTTCACTGTTTCTCGTCCGGCGCCGCGATGGCCCGCGCCTGCATCGACGAGGGGTGGCTGCTCAGCCTGTCCGGCACGGTGAGTTTCAAGAACGCCCGTGACCTGCGTGAGGCGGTGCCGCTGATCCCGGCGGACCAGATGCTGGTCGAGACGGACGCGCCGTTTCTGACCCCGCACCCGTTCCGCGGCGCCCCGAACGAGCCCTACTGCCTGCCCTACACTGTGCGGGCGCTGGCCGAGGTCCTCTCCAGGCCGGCAGAGACGATCGCGGAGCAGACTTCCGCGACGGCGAAGCGGGTTTACGGGCTGGCGAGTTGCTGGAACTAGGCCTTTTCGTTACCGTCTTGTGACAATACGTGGGGCGGCCGATTGGCCGCCAGTTGTGCCAAAGTCGGGGATAGACGACATTTTGAATGCATTGATCAAACTTCATCAGACCCGTTCGCCTTTGCTGCGAGTGCTTGTCGCGGCCACTTTGCTGGCATTGATCGTTGCCGGCGGGACGGCGGTGGCGGCGCACAAGACGGTGACCTTGACGGTCGACGACGTGTCGATGGCGGTGCCGACGATGAAGTCCCGCGTCATCGACGTCGTGGAGGAAAACGGCTTCGAGGTCGGCGAGCGGGACGATCTCTACCCGGCGGCCGATACCCCGGTGCACCACTCCGACACCATCGTCCTACGCCGCAGTCGGCCGTTGGAGATCTCCACCGACGGAGGCGGCACCGAGCAGGTGTGGACGACCGCGTCGACCGTCGACCAGGCACTGGCCCAGCTGCAGATGACCGACAAGGCGCCTGTGGCCGCGTCGCGCGGCAGCCGACTCCCGCTGGACGGCATGGCACTTCCGGTCGTCAGCCCCAAGAACGTGCAAATAGACGACGGGGGTGCGGTCCGCGCGGTGCGCCTCGCCGCGCCGAATGTCGCGAGCCTGCTCGATGCTGCCGGGGTGCCGCTACAGCAAAGCGACACGGTCATTCCGGCCGCGTCGTCGCCCGTCGTCGAGGGCATGCGCATCACGGTCACCCGGGTCCGCGTCGCCAAGGTCACCGAACGTTTGCCGCTGATGCCGAACAACCAGCGCATCGACGACGTGACGCTCAACATGAGCCGCCAGATCGTGGAGGACCCCGGCAATCCGGGCGTTCAGGACGTGACTTTCGCGGTCGCGACGGTGAACGGAGTCGAAACGGGCAGGCTGCCAGTAGCCAATGTCGTGATAGCTCCGGCCCGCGACGGTGTGCTGAGAGTGGGTGCGAAGCCCGGCACCGAGGTGCCGCCGGTCTCCAACGGCGGGACGTGGGATGCGTTGGCACGGTGCGAAGCCGGAGGTAATTGGGCGATCAATACCGGAAATGGCTATTTTGGTGGCGTCCAATTTGATCAAAACACCTGGGAGCGCAACGGTGGTCTGAGGTATGCTCAGCGAGCGGATCTGGCAACAAGAGAAGAGCAGATCGCGATTGCTGAGGTTACTCGGGCGCGCCAAGGTTGGGGGGCGTGGCCGACCTGTAGTGGGAGGATCGGTGCGTCGTGACAATACGGCTGCTCGGGCGAACTGAAATTCGGCATCTGGCTAAGTCGATCGACTTCCGGCCACGCAAGTCTTTCGGTCAGAACTTCGTGCACGACGCCAACACTGTGCGTCGCATCGTGTCCGCGTCCAGCATCAACCGGTCCGACCACGTACTCGAGGTCGGTCCCGGGCTGGGCTCGTTGACGCTCGCGCTGCTGGACCGGGGCGCCAAGGTGACCGCGGTCGAGATCGACCCGGTGCTGGCCAACCAGCTCCCCACCACGATTGCCGCCCACTCGCACAGCGAGGTCAACCGGCTGACCGTGCTCAACCGCGACATCCTGACGTTCAAGCAGTCGGACATGACCGAGATGCCGACCGCGCTGGTGGCGAACCTGCCCTACAACGTCGCGGTGCCTGCACTGCTGCATCTGCTCGCCGAGTTCCCGTCGATCCGCACCGTGATGGTGATGGTGCAGGCGGAGGTCGCCGAGCGGCTGGCCGCCGAGCCGGGCGGCAAGGACTACGGGGTGCCGAGCGCCAAGGTGCGGTTCTTCGGTAACGTCCGCCGCTACGGCATGGTGTCGCCGACGGTCTTCTGGCCGATCCCGCGGGTCTACTCGGGTCTGGTGCGCATCGATCGCTACGAGACGTCGCCGTGGCCCACCGACCCGGAGTTCCGCCAGCAGGTCTTCGAGCTCATCGACGTGGCCTTCGCGCAGCGCCGCAAGACCTCGCGCAACGCGTTCGCCGAGTGGGCGGGCTCGGGCAACGAGTCGGCCAGCCGTCTGCTGGCGGCCAGTATCGACCCCTCGCGCCGGGGTGAGACGTTGAGCATCAACGACTTCGTCCGGCTGCTTCAGCGTTCCGCGGACTGGCACGTGGTGCCCAAGCCGGAGTCGGCGGCGACCGCTGTCGCAACCGACGAGGACGCCCAGGTCCCCACGCTGTAATTTCGCGCCGAAACTGCATTCCACGCGGTCATTTCGGTGCGATCACCACGCTCGACGCAGTCTCGGCGCTGTTAGTGTCGTTCGGTGTCCGCGCGTGACGGTAATACGGCTTCCGAGTGGGTTCCCACGGGTTCGGTCACGGTCCGTGTGCCCGGCAAGGTCAACCTCTATCTGGATGTGGGCGATCGTCGGGACGACGGCTATCACGAATTGACCACCGTGTTCCACGCGGTGTCACTGCTCGACGAGGTCACCGTCCGGACCGCGGACATCCTGTCGCTGGAGATGACCGGCGAGGGCGCCGAGTCGCTGCCGACCGACGAGCGCAACCTGGCGTGGCGGGCCGCGGAACTGATGGCCGACCACGTCGGACGGTCTCCCGATGTGGCGATCTCGATCGAGAAGACCATCCCGGTGGCCGGCGGCATGGCGGGCGGCAGCGCCGACGCGGCCGCTGTGCTGGTGGCGATGAACTCGCTCTGGGAACTCGGCGTGCCCCGGCGTGACCTGCACGCCCTGGCCGCCCAGTTGGGCAGCGATGTCCCGTTCGCGCTGCACGGTGGCACCGCGTTGGGGACGGGCCGGGGCGAGGAACTGGCGACGGTGTTGACGCGCAACACGTTTCACTGGGTGCTGGCGTTCTCGCCCGGCGGGCTGTCCACCGCGAAGGTGTTCGCCGAGATCGATCGTCTGCGCGCCGAGGAGGACCGCACCCTGCCGCCGCGCCTGGAATCACCCGAACCCGTGCTCGCCGCCCTCGCCTCGGGGGACCCGGCCCAACTGGCGCCGTTGCTCGGCAACGACCTGCAGCCCGCTGCACTGAGCCTGGACTCCACGCTCCGCCGCACGCTGCGCGCGGGTGTCGACGCGGGTGCGCTGGCGGGTGTGGTGTCGGGATCGGGCCCGACTTGCGCGTTCCTGTGTGGATCGGCCGGCGCCGCGGTCGACGTCGGGACCGAACTGGCCGGCGCGGGCGTGTGCCGGACGGTGCGCGTGGCGAGCGGGCCCGTGCAGGGCGCGCGGGTGGTGCCGAGCCCGTCGAACGCCGGCTGACATCAAGCGGTGATCACGATCCGGTGTGACACACGCCTCAATACTCGCTCTCGTTTGGCAGTTACTTAAGAGTTGCTTAAGATGAGCGACGGTGAGAGCTAGCGGTCAAGCTGTGGACGCAATGAACAACCCCACCGGTGGTACCGGCGGGGCGCAGGGCGCAATGCGTGCTGCATCCGGCCGCGCTCACGGAACATCACCGATTCGAGACACAACCGCTCCCCGACTGTGTGCGCGCCTCCGTGTAAAGGCCGCTGGTCAGGCGGAGCATGGCAAACGGGCATGTGCACCGGGGCAGATGTCGGCGAGGAGGTCGTCGTGAGCAGATTCACCGAGAAGATGTACCGCAGTGCCCATACCACCGGCAGGGGCATGGTCACCGGAGAGCCCTACGAGCCGGTTCGTCACACCTGGGGTGAGGTGCACGAGCGGGCGAAGCGCATCGCCGGCGGACTGGCCGCGGCCGGCGTCGGCCTCGGCGACGCGGTCGGTGTGCTCGCGGGCTTCCCGGTCGAGATCGCGCCCACCGCGCAGGGTCTGTGGATGCGCGGCGCGAGCCTGACGATGCTGCACCAGCCGACGCCGCGCACCGACCTCGTGGTCTGGGCCGAGGACACCATGAACGTCATCGGCATGATCGAGGCCAAGGCCGTCATCGTGTCCGAGCCGTTCCTGGTGGCGATCCCGGTGCTGGAGGAAAAGGGCATCAAGGTCCTCACCGTGACGGATCTGCTGGCCGCCGACCCCATCGAGCCCATCGAGGTCGGCGAAGACGATCTGGCGCTGATGCAGTTGACGAGCGGATCCACCGGGTCACCCAAAGCCGTGCAGATCACGCACCGCAACATCTACTCCAACGCCGAGGCGATGTTCATCGGCGCACAGTACGACGTCGAGAAGGACGTCATGGTCAGCTGGCTGCCGTGCTTCCACGACATGGGCATGGTCGGCTTCCTGACCATCCCGATGTACTTCGGCGCCGAACTGGTCAAGGTCACGCCGCTGGACTTCCTGCGCGACACCCTGCTGTGGGCCAAGCTGATCGACAAGTACAAGGGCACCATGACCGCGGCGCCGAACTTCGCTTACGCGCTGTTCGCCAAGCGGCTGCGCCGTCAGGCCAAGCCCGGCGAGTTCGACCTGTCCACGCTGCGCTTCGCGTTGTCCGGCGCCGAGCCCGTGGAACCCGCAGACGTAGAGGATCTGCTGGACGCCGGCAAGCCGTTCGGTCTCGACCCCGGCGCGATCCTGCCCGCCTACGGCATGGCCGAGACCACGCTGGCCGTGTCGTTCTCACCCTGCGGTGCGGGCCTGACGGTCGACGAGGTCGACGCCGACCTGCTGGCGGCGCTGCGCCGCGCGGTCCCGGCGACCAAGGGCCACACCAAGCGTCTCGCCGAGCTCGGCCCGCTGCTGACCGACCTCGAGGCCCGGGTCATCGACGACCACGGCAATGTCATGCCGCCCCGCGGCGTCGGCGTGATCGAGCTGCGCGGCGAGTGCGTGACGCCCGGATACATGACCATGGGCGGCTTCATTCCTGCTCAGGACGAACACGGCTGGTACGACACCGGCGACCTCGGCTACATCACCGAGGAGGGCAACGTGGTGGTCTGCGGCCGCGTCAAGGACGTCATCATCATGGCCGGCCGCAACATCTACCCGACGGACATCGAACGTGCGGCGGGCCGCGTGGAAGGTGTGCGTCCGGGCTGTGCCGTCGCGGTGCGGCTGGATGCCGGCCATTCCCGCGAGACGTTCGCCGTCGCCGTCGAGTCCAACAACTGGCAGGACCCGGCGGAGGTACGCCGCATCGAGCACCAGGTGGCCCATGAGGTCGTCGCGGAGGTCGACATGCGTCCCCGCAACGTCGTCGTGCTCGGCCCGGGCAGCATCCCCAAGACGTCGTCCGGCAAGCTGCGCCGCTCGAACTCGGTCTCCCTGGTCACCTAGCCTCGGCTTTCGCGCGAGCGTGCGTGTCTGCACCCGACACGCCGCACATTCTCGCTACTTCGCGCACGCTCACCGTGACTTCACGCACGCTCACCGTGCGGCTGGCGAGCTCACCGTGCGGCAGGCGAGTCGCCTGCACCCAGGGCGACGGCCGGCAGGTACTCACCGACCAGGGTTCGGTGCCACCAACGCCGTTCGTCGCGCAGCTCCCGCCATGTCGTGAACCGGTATTCGTACAGCCGCGCCCGGATGCATCGGGGTGGCTCGTCGGGAAACGGATTGTGCCCGAGTAGACGAAGTGTCGCGGCATCGTTGCGCAGCAGCCGTACCACCAGCGGCCGGAACCAGTCGCGCGCGTAGGCCGGTGACAGCGCCGCGAACCACATCATCCAGTCCAGGCGCAGGTGGTAAGGCGCCCACTGCCGGGGCATCCGGCGCAGGTCGCCGGGTTTCCCCTTGAAGCCGTACTCCTTCCACACCGTCTGCGCGGTGGGTTCCGGCTCGGCGGTCCCCTCGATGACCACCTCGTACCGGACCCGGCCGATGCTGCCGAACGCCCCGTAGGTGTTCACCAGGTGGAAGGGGTTGAACGACGCGTTCATCTGCTGCCGGCGTCCGAGCATGTTGCGCACGGGCCAGTAGCTCAGGACCACCGTCAGCGCCGTGCCTGCGATCACCAGGGCGGCGAACCACGGCGGCGGCCCAGCCCGGGCCGGAGGCGCGGACATCGGCAGCACCACGGCGAACACGGACTGGTCGACGGCACTGAACGCGAGGAGGATCGTCAGCCAGTTGAGCCACGCGAAGTTCCCGGACAGCACCAGCCACAGCTGCGTGACGATCACGATCCCCGCAGCCACCGAGGCCACCGGCTGCGGGGCGAACAACGCGAACGGGACGACCAGCTGGGCGACGTGGTTGCCCGCGACCTCGACACGGTGCAGTGGCTTGGGCAGGTGGTGGAAGAACCAGCTCAGCGGGCCCGGCATCGGCTGGGTCTCGTGGTGGTAGTCCAGGCAGCTCAGGTCGCGCCAGCACGGATCGCCGCGCATCTTGATCAGCCCGGCGCCGAACTCCACGCGGAACAACAGCCAGCGCGCCAACCACAACGCCAGCAGCGGCGGCGCCGTGTCGTCGTTGCCCAGCAGCATGGCCAGGAAGCCCGCCTCCAACAACAGCGACTCCCAACCGAATCCGTACCAGCGCTGCCCGACGTTGACGATCGACAGGTACAGGACCCACAGCGCCAGCCACGCCAGCGTGGCTGCCCACAGCGGTACCAGGTCGTCGCCGCCGGCGGCGACGGCGGTCGCCAGCACCGCCCCGCTCCAGCACACGGCGCTGAAGAAGCGGTCGGAGTAGTGGAGATGGAACACGCTCGGGGCGACCCGGAACGGCACCTGGGCGACGAACCGTGGCACCGGCAACATTCCGTGCTCACCGATCAGTGCGCGGAACTGGCGGGCCGCGGCGACGAACGCGATCAGGTAGATCGCCGCCACACCCCGCTGCAGGACCTCCCGGGCCAGCCAGTACCCGGGTGCGTCGAACCAGTCCGCGTACACATCTTCAGTAGACGCCGTTGCAGCCCCCGATGGCGGACAAAAGCGTTGGTCCGATGTCGGTGTGCGCCTATACCGTCGATGCCATGGAATCGGCGATCGAAGCCATCGACCTGGTCAAGCGGTTCGGGGACACCCTGGACAACCCCGCCGTCGACGGGGTGAGTTTCGCGGTCCCGCCGGGGACCGTGCTCGGGCTTCTCGGCCCCAACGGTGCGGGCAAGACCACGACGGTGCGCATGATGACGACGCTCACCGAGCCGACCAGCGGCACCGCGCGGGTGGCCGGTTACGACGTGCGCGCCCAGCCCGACGACGTACGGCGCCACATGGGGCTGACGGGGCAGGTGGCCACCGTCGACGAGCTGCTGACCGGGCGGGAGAACATCCGCATGATCGGCGGGCTCTACGGCATCCGCCGCAAGGACCTTGACAGGCTCGGTGATCAACTGCTGCACCAGTTTTCGCTGACCGATGCCGCAGACCGGGTGGTCAGGTCCTACTCCGGGGGCATGCGGCGCCGGCTGGATCTCGCGGTGAGTCTGCTCGCGTCACCGCCGGTGTTGTTCCTCGACGAGCCGACCACCGGCCTGGATCCGCGCAGCCGCAGCGAACTGTGGGACGTGCTTCGCGGCCTGGTCGCGCAGGGCACCACGCTGCTGCTGACCACCCAGTACCTCGAAGAGGCCGACCAGCTGGCCGACAACATCGTCGTGATCGACAGGGGGCACATCATCGCCGAGGGCTCGCCGCTGGAACTCAAGCAGCAGGCCGGGCGGGCCAGCCTGGTGGTCACCGTCGGCGACGCCGCCGACCTCGAAGGCGCCCGGACCCTGCTCGGCCAGACCGGGGCCGAGGTGTTCGTCGACGCCGGTGCCCGCCGGTTGACCGCGTCGGCCGACGGTCTCGACGACATGATCCGGGTGGCGGAGTGGTTGCGGGACAGCGGCATCGCCGTCGACGACATCGGGTTGTCCCGGCCCAGCCTCGACGACGTGTTCCTGACGCTCACCGGACACCGCACCGAAGACAGTGAGGAGATCGGCGCATGACCGCGCTCGACACCGAGGCCCACGCAGCGGTGCGGCCCCAGCCGGTGCCCATCCGGCCCACCAATCTCGCGCAGCAGTCGTGGATCATGGTCAAGCGCAACATGATCCACACCAAGCGGATGCCCGAGATGCTCAGCGACGTGACCGCGCAGCCGATCATGTTCGTACTGTTGTTCGCGTTCGTGTTCGGAGCGTCGATCACCAACACCGGCGGCGCGTCCTACCGGGAGTTCCTGCTGCCGGGCATCCAGGCGCAGACCATCGTGTTCTCGGCATTCGTCGTCGCCTCGGGAATCACGGCCGACGTCGAGAAGGGCATCATCGACCGCTTCCGGTCGCTGCCGATCTCCCGCTCCTCGGTGCTGATCGGCCGCAGCATCGCCAGCGTCATCCACTCGTCGCTGGGCGTGCTGGTGATGGCGCTGACGGGTCTGGCCATCGGATGGCGCATCCGCAACGGTGTCGCCGAAGCCGTTCTGGCCTTTGCGCTCCTGCTGCTGTTCGGCTTCGGGATGATCTGGTTCGGCATCCTGATCGGTTCGCTGTTGCGCACCGTCGAGGCGGTCAACGGCGTGATGTTCACCGCGTTGTTCCCGGTCACGTTTTTGGCCAACACGTTCGTGCCGACGGAGCCGATGCCGCGCTGGCTGCGGGTGATCGCCGAGTGGAACCCGGTGTCGTCGCTGGCGCAGGCGATGCGCGAGCTGTGGGGCAACGGCGGGCCGGCCCCGGCCGGCGCGCAGCTGCCGCTGCACCATCCGGTGCTGGCGACCGTCCTGTGGTCGTTGGCGTTGACCGCGGTGTTCGCGCCGTTCGCGCTGTATGCGTACAAACGTCGTACCGGCGGGTGAGTCGATGCGGTCGGCCGGTCCCCGTCGGTGCTGGGACTGCACAGCTTTCTGACTATTTCGCTGTCCCGACACCGCAGCGGCCGCCCTGACCTATGCTCCAATCCTCTGGCAGTCTCGGCCCTGGAGGAAACATGCCGATCCTTCGCGCAGTCTCCGCAGTTCTGGTCGCGGCGGCCGGCGTCGTCACTGCGACGGTCTGCTCGGCTCCCGTATGGGCAGGCGGACCCGGCGGCATGGTGGAGACCGGCGTCGTGTCGAGGGCCGTCGGTTCCGGTGTGCGTGACGGCATGCTGGTCGGCTTCTCGGCCTCCGGTCCGACCAATGAAGCGGCCTCGGCGGCAGTGATAGCGGTCTGTCAGAACGCCGGCGCCGAGCAGTGCAGCAGCGACGAAGTGACCAACGACGTCTTCTGCGTGGTGTCGGTCGGGGCGGACAACGGCAGCGGCATCGTTTCCGGCGGCGCCGGACCCACAGTCGAAGCCGCCCGTGACGATGCGTTCCGCAACGTCGGACGGGCGAATCTCACGCTGGACCCGAATGCTCGGGTCCTGGCCTCGTCCTGCCCGTGAGCAGGTTTGCGCTGGGCGGCGTTCCAGCAGGGAAGGTGACCATGACCAGTCGCGCGAACTACCCGACGTTGGTGTTGATGACGAGTGTGGTTGCGGTGCTGCTTGTCTCGGCTCCGCCCGCCTCGGCGCAGGCGAACTGCCAGGAAGCCGGCAACCTGGTCAGGTGTGAGACCAACGGCAGCGTGTCGATCAAGGCGGTGCCGGGGACGCGAGCGCCCAATGTGGCCGATACCATCCCCCGTAACAACCGGACCGGGATCATCCTGTCCTGGTAGTCAGCTCCGGGTGCGCGGCCGATGCCGACTCGGACCCGGGGGAAGTCGTTCAGGTGCGGTGCAGACCGGCCTGCGGTCAGAGACCCGCGGCGGTGAGCAACGCTGCCACTGCGGTCCTGGTCGAATCCGGGTAGTGGCCGTAGAGCAGGGCGTAATCGGCGGCACCGGTGTGCAGGACGGTGAGTTGTTCGGCGAGATCGTCGGGAGCCGCCACCCCGGCCAGGCGGGCCTGCCGAACCAGGAATTGGGTCAGCTTCGCTTTGTGGTCGGCCGCGATACGGACCGCGCGATGGTCAGG
Source organism: Mycolicibacterium austroafricanum (assembly GCF_000612725.1). GTDB lineage: Bacteria > Actinomycetota > Actinomycetes > Mycobacteriales > Mycobacteriaceae > Mycobacterium > Mycobacterium austroafricanum. The sequence goes on along the minus strand of NZ_HG964452.1, from coordinate 434,692 downwards.
ATCGCGGAATTCCGTAGCGATGTTGACGAAGAAACAGCCGGCGAAATCCGGGTCGGTGCAGTACTTCGCCTGCGCGTCGAACACCGCGAGGATCCGGTCGCGCGGAGACGAATCATCATCCTCATCCGGTAAGTCGCGAAGCGCCATGCCTTCGCAGCTGTCCAGCACCGCGAGAAGCAGATCGTCCTTCGAGTCGAAGTACTTGTACAGCGTGCGTTTCGACATTCCGATCGACGTGGTCAGACGGTCGATGCCGACGGCCCCGAAGCCCTCTCGGTGGAACAGTTCAACCGCCGCGTCGATGGCGCGCTGACGCGGGTCCTCAGCCGGCACGTCCGCGCTCCTCTGACGTCGCACGAGGCGCGGTGTCATGCACGGCCGCACTGCTCCGCCCCGGATACCGACGACACGGATCCGACGTGCCGGTGCCGGCGGCGGACGACGATGCCTGACCGTCTTCTCTCATCGCAGCTCCTGTCGCCCGGCTGCAGCCGATGCTACCAGGATGAAGAACGATCTGTTTCCACCCTGCGACCGGCCCTGGCCTGTGATGGACATCGTCCGTTCCCACCCCGGCGACGCCAAGGTGGGAACGGACGTGACGCATCCGTCACAGCAGGGGCTGTCTACCTGTCTATCGGACCAGCGTCGTGACGACTTCGACGGGATTGGCCAGGGTGTCACGGATTGGTGAATGATCCTGCACGGCCTCGGTCAATTTCTGCAGTTGTTCGCCGCTTGCGTTCGGCGACTCGGCATGCACGTTGACCCGGATCTGTTGTGCGCCCGGCCGTACGGAGTCGTCCAGGCCGAGGAAGCCGTGCAGGTCGAAATCGACCTCCAACTCCAGCTTCAAGGAAGACAACTCGATTCCCCGCAGAGCGGCGTTGGTGGCATAGGTGACGGCGTAACAGCCGGCCAAAGCCTGCAGTACGTACTCGGCCGGGTTCGCAGCCGTGTCGGTGCCGAGCAGCGCTGCCGGTTCGTCGGATTCCAGTACGTAGCGAGACCGCCGGTCGGCGACGGCCTCGCCGTTCTGCCGCATCTCCCCGGTCTGCGAGCGCTGGTGGCACCCGGAGAGCCAGGCCGAACCCAGGGTGAAGCTCACCTGCGCCAGGGCCGGAGTTGCTCTCACCGCGTCCAAGGTCGCCGAAAGCGCTTCACGGTCAATGCCGTTGAGGGTGGTTGTGGTGGTCATGTTGTTCGCGCCCTTCTTCGTTGAGGTGTTGGGACGTGCCAGTGTTGTTTCAGGTCAGCCGTCGGACCGGGGCGATGAGTGGAGGGCTCGCGGCGTCAGTCCGCGGTCGGGTAGTCGGTGTAACCCTGGGGATATCCGGCGACATCGGAGCCGTAGACCGTGTCGAAATCCACCTCGGCCAGCGGGAGTTCTTCGAACAGGCGCCTCGGCAGATCCGGATTCGCGATGAACGGCCGGCCGAACGCTGCGGCATCGATGAAGCCCTCGGCGATCATTTCGTCCGCTTTCGCGACTGTATAGTTCCCGGCCCCGATGATGATGCCGGAGAAGGCGTTTCGAAGCCCGCTGCGGAACGCCGAATCGAGTGCCGGCCCCTCGGCCCAGTCTGGCTCGCACAGATGCAGGTAGCCGACCCCGCGCTCATGAAGGGCCGCCGCCATGTACAGGCCCATCTCCATGCCGTCGGCGTCGTCGAGTCCGCCGAATTTGATCATGGGCGACAGTCGGATTCCGACGTGGGCGGCGTCCCATTCGTCGGTGAGCGCGTCGACGACCTCAAGCGGCAACCGGGCCCGGTTCTGCAGAGAGCCGCCGTATCGATCGTCGCGATGATTCGAGCTGACCGACATGAACTGCTGGAGCAGGTACCCGTTGGCAGCGTGGATCTCCACCATGTCGAATCCGGCCTCACGCGCATTGCGGGTCGCGCGACGGTAATCCTCGATCAGCCTGGGGATCTCGCTGACCTCCAGCGCCCGCGGCGTGGGAGACTGGGCTGTGTAACGTTCGCCGTCGGCGTGCTTGAGCGTCACCGTGCCATCGAAGTCGATCGCACTCGCCGAGACACCCGGCTGGCCACCTTGCAGCGTTTCGTGGGTCAACCGCCCGACATGCCAGAGCTGCAACGAGATTCGCCCGCCGGCCGCGTGTACGGCATCGGTGACCTTGCGCCAGCCAGCCACCTGAGCGTCGCTGTGAATGCCCGGGGTGTCGGCGTAGCCCTTACCCTCCGGTGAGATCTGGGAGCCCTCGGTCACGATCAATCCGGCGCCCGCGCGCTGCGTGTAGTAGTCGACCATCAGATCGGTCGGCACGTCGCCGGGTTGCGCTGCCCGCATCCTGGTCATCGGGGCCATGAAGACCCGGTTCGGCGTCACGAAGGCCGGCAGTTCGAGTGGTTTCGAGATGAGCTTGGTCATGTTTCCTTCCTGGGGAGTCGCCGACGCGATCCCCATACTGTTGAACAACGAGGAGGCGGTCCCCGCAGGGGCGCCGTCGAATGACTGCGCGTAGGCAGCAGGCCTTCGCGCATGGCGGCACCAGCCGTGTCACGCGATGTGAGATCGCATGCATGACAGCGTGATTCGGCAATATTCTGATGTGCGGGGCCCGCCATTGGGGTGTCCCGGCTGGAAGCCTAGCACACGAGTAAACAGATCTGTTTCCCAATTTATTGCCGTCGCTCCCGATCGCCGGGTGCGGGTGCGAAGGAATAAGTCCAGGGGTCTAAGTATGGTGTACTATACTCAGCATGCTGGAGAAACTGCCGGTGCGACTGGCCGAACATCCCACGGTGCGCGCGGTGCGGTCTCGCCCGGCGCAGGCGCCCGGCGTCATCGACGCCGACTGGCTACGCAAGGTCTGCCTGGACGCCGGAGCCGACGACGTCGGGTTCGCCAGTGTCGGTGACCCCGCGTTGAGCTCGGAGCTGGCCCACGTCGAAGCGGCGCTCCCGGGCGCGGTCAGCTACATCTCGCTGGTGGTGAAGATGAACCGCGACAACGTGCGCTCGAGTGCGCGCAGCGTGGCCAATCAGGAGTTCCACCGCAGCGGGGAGGTGATGAACGAGGCCGCGCACCGCATCGCCAGGGTGCTGCAGGACGCCGGGCACCGGGTGGTCAATCCGTCGGCGACGTTCCCGATGGAGATGGATCGCTTTCCTGGCCGTATCTGGGTGGTGGCGCACAAGCCGGTCGCCGTCGCTGCGGGTCTCGGCGCGATGGGCATCCACCGCAACGTGATTCATCCGCGGTTCGGCAACTTCATCCTGCTCGGCACCGTCCTGGTCGCCTCGAAGATCAGCAGTTACGGCACACCACTCGACTATTCGCCGTGCCTGGAGTGCAAGCTGTGCGTCGCGGCGTGCCCGGTGGGGGCCATCAAGAAGAACGGCGACTTCGACTTCGTGGCGTGTTCGGTGCACAACTATCGCGAGTTCATGGGCGGTTTCACCGACTGGGCGCAGACCATCGCCGACAGCGCCGATGCCGCCGAATTCCGGTCCCGCGTCAGCGATTCGGAGAACGCATCGATGTGGCAGAGTCTGTCCTTCAAGGCCAACTACAAGGCGGCGTACTGCCTGGCCGTGTGCCCCGCGGGGGAGGACGTCATCGAGCCGTATCTCGAGGACCGCAAGGGGTTCATGGACCTGGTCCTCAAGCCGCTACAGGACAAGGTGGAAACGCTCTACGTGCTGCCGAACTCCGACGCCGAGGCGCACGCCGTCAGGCGCTATCCGCACAAGCCGGTGAAACGAGTCGACAGCGGTATCCGCGGTGTGTGAACCCTCCGCCGAAATTGCATTCCGGCAGGGCTGCACTCGAACTTCTTCTGCTGGAATGCAATTTCGGCGCACAGCCGGGCTCAGCCCCAGGCGTGCACGGTGTTCTGGGCCGGCTCCAGGCCCTGGGCGACCAACAGTTCGGTGGCATCGGCGGCCTGCTCCAGGATCGTCGGAACCTCTTTGCGCTCGACGCTGTTGAAGTTCTCCAGCACAAAGCTGGCGCCCGACTTGTGGCCGGGGGGCCGGCCGATGCCCACCCGGACCCGCTGAAAGTCGTTGCCGCCCAGAGCTGAAGCCACCGACCGCAGACCGTTGTGGCCGGCCACGCCGCCGCCGGCCTTCAGCCGGATCCGGCCGAAGTCGATGTCGAGTTCGTCGTGGACGATGACGACGTCGGCCGGCGCGACCGAGTAGAACTTGGCCAGCGGGCCCACCTGCCGGCCGGATTCGTTCATGTACACCCGGGGCTTGGCCAGCACCACCGGGCGGCCCGCGAGCCGCCCGGTGGCCACTTCGGCACCGGACTTCTTGTGCACCTTGAACTTTTCGCCCATCCGGTCGGCGAGAATGTCGACGACCATGAACCCGGCGTTGTGCCGGGTGGTGGCGTACTGCGGTCCGGGGTTGCCCAGGCCGACCACGAGTACGGGTTCGGCCATGACGGGATTCGCCTACTCGGACTCGGACTCGGAGGCGGCTTCGGCCTCGCCGGCCTCGGGGGCCTCGGCGGCCTGCTCCGCACGCTCGCCGCCGCCCTCGGACTCCAGGTCCGCGGCGGTCGGGGCCGCCACGATGTTGACGACCAGGGTCTCCGGGTCGGAGATCAGGGTGACGCCGGACGGCAGCTCGATCTGGCCGGCCAGGATCTGGGTGCCCTCCTCGGCGCCTTCGACGGAGACGACGAACTGCTCGGGGATGGACTGGACGTCGGCCTCGATCTCGACGGCGTTCGCGTCCTGCGTGACGAGCGTGCCGGGCGTGGCGTCGCCTTCGATGACGATGTTGACCTCGACGGTCACCTTCTCGCCGCGGCGCACCACCAGCAGGTCGGCGTGCTGGATGTTGCGGCGGATCGGGTGGACCTCGATGGCCTTGGTCAGGGCCAGCTGCTCGGTGCCGTCGATGTCGAGCGTCAGCACGGCGTTGGTGCCAGCATGACGCAGCACGGCGGCGAAGTCGCGCCCGTTGAGCTCGAGATGCTGCGGCTCCGTGCCGTGGCCGTAGAGCACCACGGGCACCTTGCCCTCGCGGCGTGCGCGGCGCGAGGCGCCCTTGCCGGTCGCGGTGCGGACCTGCGCGGGCAGATTGTTGGGGGCGTTCTTGGCCATGATGTGTTGCTCCTGTGCCGGTGGACGGTGTCGGGCACGGCCAGGGTCGCAACCATTCGAATGCGGGTTCCCGTCGATAACGGCGGCTCTGCGTTAGCAGGCCACCCTCGCCGTGACGCGTCCGCAAGGGTAGCGCAACACCCGGTCAGAGCGGAAATTCGGTCCCGGTGAGCTGCTCGGAGAGGGTCCACAGGCCGGCGGCTTTGCCGCGGTCACGGGCCAGCGGGCTGCGCCAGGTGGCGACGGTCGGCCCGAACATCGAGAACCGCGGTCCGATGAAGCTGTCCCCGGGTATATCGGCGGCCACCGCGTACAGGGTTTGACGGGCGCCGAAGTCGGCGTCGGTGGCGATCCGGTTTCCCGCTCGCGCGATCTTCTCGCCCAGGGGGTTGCCGGAGTGTCCCTGCAGGTTGGTCGCCGAGTAGCCCGGGTGCGCGGCCACCGCGCGCACCGGCGAGCCCGCGGCGGCCAGCCGGCGCTGCAGTTCGCCGGTGAACAGCAGGTTGGCCAGTTTCGACTGTCCGTACGCGGGCCACGCGAGGTAGGGCCGGGACTTCCAGTTCAGGTCCTTGAGGTTGACCCGGCCCATCAGGTGCATCATCGATGATACCGTGACCACCCGGTCGCTGATCTTGGGCAGCAGCAGGTTGGTCAGCGCGAAGTGCCCCAGATGGTTGGTGCCGATCTGGCTCTCGAAGCCGTCGACGGTCTGCGCGTACGGCACCGCCATGATGCCGGCGTTGTTGACCAGCACGTCGACGCTGTCGACACCGTCGGCGAAGGCCCGCACCGAGGCCAGGTTCTGCAGATCGAGGCTGCGCACCTCCACGTCACCGGTCATGGTGGCTGCGGCGGTGTTGCCCTTGTCCAGGTTGCGCACCGCCAGGATCGTCCTGGCGCCGACTCGGGCCAGTTCGCGCGCCGTGATCAGGCCGAGTCCGCTGTTGGCGCCGGTCACGATGACGGTGCGTCCGGCGAAGGAGGGCAGGTCCGCGGCGGTCCAGTCGCTCATGGCCACACCCTAGTTGGCCCGCCGAGATTGCATCTGCGTCGGCTCTGAGGGCGAGCGCGTGGCATGCAATGTCGGCGGGGCGGTCTCAGCGGGGGAGTGCGACGGTGAGGCCGCGGATGACCGACTCGACGTCCGGGCCGTCCTCGGCGGCCTTGTCGGCGAAGCCGGTGACGGTGAACTGCACCAGGTAGCGCTGCCGGTCCGGCGGGGCGCCGGTGGCGATGACGATGCGGTTGTAGCTGTGCATCCGGGTGCCGTTGAGGTCGTAGCTGCCCTCGATCATCGACGACGGAAAACCGTTGAAGTCCGCTGTCGAGGCGTTGAGTTCGCGGAAGTTCTCCGACGCCTGGGCATCGACGTTGGCGTGGGTCAGCGCCTCGGCGACGTCGAAGTCGCCGTCGAGCTCGAACACCATCAGCATCGCGGTGGGGTAGGTGTCGCCCTTGGCGATCACCCGGGTGCCCGGCGCCAGGTTGGAGTTCTGGTAGGGATGCCACCCCGGCGGGGTCTGCATCGACACGGTCAGGTCGGTCAGTTTGTCGGGCGCGACGGGCTGCCCGGTGACTCCCGACTGCTCGAGGAACGTGGCGATCGACATCGGGGGCGCATCCGGGTCGGTGCTGGTCGGCGCCGCCGACGTCGTGCTCGCGGTGGACCAGACCGACTGGTAGTCAGGGGTTTCGGCGGCGCAGCCGGACAAGGCCGGGACCGCCAGTATCGCCGCGGCGGCCAGAGCCGGCCGGAGGCGAACCGTCACAGAATCTCACGGACGTTGTCGAGAGGACGCGCCAACCGGGTGCCCTTGTCGGTGACGACGAACGGGCGCTCGATCAGGATCGGATGCTCGGCCATCGCGTCGAGCAGTTCGTCGTCGGACGCCGAGGCCAGATCGAGCTCGGTGTACAGGGATTCCCGCTTGCGCACGGCGGTGCGCACGTCGATCCCGGCGTCGGCGATCATCGCCGCCAGTTCCGCGCGCGTGGGCGGCGTCTTCAGGTACAGCACGATCTCGGGCTCGATCCCGTTGTCACGCAACAGATCAAGCGTCTTACGAGAGGTCGAGCACTTAGGGTTGTGGTAGATCCGCCCAGCCACTTACGCCGACCCGTCGAAAAGGCTTGTCACCGAACCGTTGTCGAACACCGCGCGGATCGTGTTCGCGAGCAGCGGCGCGATCGACAGCACGGTCAGCTGCGGGAACATCTTGTCCTCGCCGATCGGCAGCGTGTTGGTGACGATGACCTCGCGTGCCCCGCTTTCGGCCAGCCGCTCGCGGGCGGGATCCGACAGCACGCCGTGGGTGGCGGCGATGACGACGTCGGCCGCGCCGTCCTGCTTGAGCAGCCTGACCGCGCCGGCGATGGTGCCGCCGGTGTCGATCATGTCGTCGGTCAGGATGCAGGTCCTGCCCTTGACGTCGCCGACGACGCGGTTGGACTTGACCTGGTTGGGCACCAGCGGGTCACGCGTCTTGTGGATGAAGGCCAGCGGGACACCGCCGAGCGCGTCGGCCCATTTCTCGGCGACACGCACCCGGCCGGAGTCGGGGGACACGACGACCATGTCGTGGTCGGCGTAGTTCTCGGCGATGTAGCCGGTGAGAAGTTTCTGTGCCCGCATGTGGTCGACGGGGCCGTCGAAGAAGCCCTGGATCTGGTCGGTGTGCAGGTCGACGGTGACGATCCGGTCGGCGCCCGCGGTCTTGTAGAGGTCGGCGACCAGGCGGGCGGAGATCGGCTCACGGCCGCGGTGCTTCTTGTCCTGCCGGGCGTACGGGTAGAACGGCAGGATCGCGGTGATGCGCTTGGCGCTGCCACGCTTGAGCGCGTCGATCATGATCAGCTGTTCCATCAGCCACGTGTTCAGCGGGGCCGGGTGGCTCTGCAGCACGAATGCGTCGCAGCCGCGCACGGATTCGTCGAACCGGACGAAGATCTCGCCGTTGGCGAAGTCCCGTGCGGTCTGCGCGGTCACCGGAACATCGAGTTCCTTGGCGACCTGCTCGGCGAGTTCGGGGTGCGCCCGGCCCGAGAAGAGCATCAGGTTCTTGCGGTTGTCGGTCCAGTCGTGGCTCACGGGGCTGCCCTCGGCGTCGGCGATCGATACGGGGCCATCGTACGTAGCGCTTACGCGCGCACGCTGGCGGGTTACCAGAATGCCAATAAACGGCGACGAAAAGCTACTCGCCGGTAGCTTCGGGGCCCTGATCTTCGGCTGCTGCCCCGGCCCCTGCCCCTGCCGCCGCTGCTGCCTCTGCCGCCGCGCTGCCGGGGCGCTTGCGCGTCACCCACCCCTCGATGTTGCGTTGCGGTCCCGCCGACACGGCCAGCGCGCCGGGTGGGACATCCTCACGCACGACCGTGCCCGCCCCGGTATACGCCCCGTCGCCGACGGTCACCGGCGCCACGAACATGGTGTCCGACCCGGTGCGCACGTGCGAGCCGATCGTGGTGCGGCTCTTGGTTTCTCCGTCGTAGTTGACGAACACGCTGGACGCGCCGATGTTGCTGTGCTCGCCGATGTCGGCGTCGCCGACGTAGGTCAGGTGCGGCACCTTGGTGCCGGTCCCGATCGTCGCGTTCTTGGTCTCGACGAACGCGCCCAGCTTGCCCGCGGCACCGAGTTCGGTGCCGGGCCGCAGGTAGGTGAACGGGCCGACGACGGAGTCGTCGCCGATGACGGCCGACGTGCCGTGCGTGCGGATCACCGCAGCGCCGTCGCCGACGGTGACGTCGGCCAGCGTGGTGTCCGGGCCGATCTCGGCGCGGCCGCCGATCGTCGTCGCGCCGAGCAGCTGGGTGCCGGGCCGCACCACGGTGTCGCGGCCGATCGTCACGTCGACGTCGATCCAGGTCGACGCCGGGTCGATGATCGTGACGCCGGCGCGCTGGTGGCCTTCGACGATGCGCCGGTTGAGCACCGCGGCCAGGTCGGCGAGTTGCACGCGGTCGTTGACGCCGGCGACCAGCGCCGCGTCGTCGATGTGCCGGGCGCGTACGACACCGCCGTCGGAACGCGCGATCGCGATGACGTCGGTCAGGTACAGCTCGCCCTGCGCGTTGTCGGCCTGCAGACGGCTCAGCGCGGAACGAAGGGCGCCGGCGTCGAAGGCGTACACCGCGGCGTTGACCTCGGTGATGGCTCGCTGGGACGGGGTGGCGTCGGCCTGCTCGACGATGCCGATGACGCCGCCGTCCTGAGTGCGCAGGATCCGTCCGTATCCGGTCGGGTCGGCCAGCGTGGTGGTGAGCAGGGTGGCCGCCGCGGATTCCGCGTCGTGCGCGGCGATCAGGTCGCTCAGCGTGTGCGTGTCCAGCAGCGGCACGTCGCCTGCGGTCACCACGACGGTGCCGGTGAAGTCCGCGGGCAGAGCGGTCAGTCCGCATTCGACGGCGTGCCCGGTGCCGCGCTGCTGATCCTGGATGGCGATGTCGACGTCGCGGCCGAGCGTCTGCCCGATCTCCAGCGCCGCCGGTGCCACCCGTTCGCGGTCCTTGCCGACCACCACCACCAGGTGGCGCGCCTCCAGCCCGGCCACCGCGTGCAACGCGTGCGACAGCATGCTGCGGCCGGCCAGCGTGTGCAGCACCTTGGGGGTGTCGGACTTCATCCGGGTGCCCGCACCCGCCGCCAGGATCACGACCGCGGCGTCACGCATAAAAGTCCTTCCGGATCGCGTGAGCTGGGTTGTCGCCCGCAGGCGAGCGCACCGGTCCGCTCAACGAGCGTTCGTGGTTGCCGACTCACTCGGCAAGCCTCGTTCGTTGGTCTGCTCACTCGGCAAGCCTCGTTAGCTGCTCCGTCGCCAGGACTCGAACCTGAACTATCTGAACCAAAATCAGAGGTGCTGCCGATTACACCACGACGGACCGGTCACGAGTTACGCGTGCGACTCTAACCCACCGCGCCGCCGACTCACCGCTTCGCGAGCTCCCCGGGATCGTGGGCGCCGAACGGTTTGGCGGCCAGCACCGTCACCTGCTGGATGCTGCCGTTCGGCAACCGGAAGCTGCACTGCTCACCGGGGACGGCGCCCAGAAGCGCGCTGCCGAGCGGAGAGGCCACGGTGTACACCTCCAACTCCGGGTCGGCGGTGCCGCGGGTGCCGAGCAGGAACGTCTCGGTGTCGCCGGTGTCGTCGAAGCGCACGGTGAGCACCATGCCCGGCTCGGCGATCCCGTCGTCTGCCGGGCTGGTCGAATGATCGGCCCTGCTGAGCAATTCGTGGATCTGCCGGATGCGTTCCTTGCGCGCCAACCAGGCGTCCACGACCTGATCGGTGCGTTCGGTCTCGTCGGTGCCTGCAGGGTTCGGCACGGCCATCAGGTCGGCCAATTCCTTTTCCAGATCTTCGCGCGCCTGCGGCGTCATCCAGACGTAGTCAGCGGTGTACACGTGTGCGTTCCTTCCAATAGGGATGATCGTCGTCAGGGGCGGGATGGACCTACACCGCCCCTGACGACCGGAGAACCCTCGTCAGAGGGGAAGCGTGAGTACCTCGGTGGGCGTCGCCCGGCCGCGTCCGCGCAGCGGGTCGAACGGTCGCACCGCCTCGGGTTGCTTGCCGGTGACGATCTGCTCGGCGAGCAGTCGACCGGTGGCCGGACCGTGCGCCAGCCCCCACATGCCGTGTCCCCCGGCGACGTACATCGCGGAGGCCAGCTGGCCGATCAGCGGCTTCCCGTCGTCGGTGACCGGTCGCGGACCGACCCACGCATCGGTGCGCTCGGTCCAGCGCACCCCGTCGAGCAGTGGGGTGGCCGACGCGATGATGGCGTCGATCCGGCGCTGCGCCAGAGGCTCGGAGGGCCTGCGGAACTCCATGGTGCCTGCGACCCGAAGGCCGCCCCGGTACGGCGTGCAGGCGACGCGTGCCTCGGGCAGGTAGACCGGGCCCGGCAGGGCACGGTCGACCGGCACGGTGAACGAGTAGCCGCGTCCGGCCTGCAACCCGACGCGGATCCGTCGCCCGGTCAACGCGGGCAGCCACGCGCCCGTGGCCAGCACCACCGCGTCCCCACGCAGCAGTTCACCGTCGCGCAGCTCGAGCAGGGCCCCGTCGCGGGAACCGGACACCCGGCACACCTCGCCGCTGAGCATCGTCGCGCCGCGCTCGGCGACCGCGAACCCGAGCGCGTGGGTGAACCGTCCGGGATCGACGAAGCGCTGGCCCGACACGTTGACCACGGCCGCGACGTTCGACGACGCCAGCGGTACCTGCTCGTGAAGCGCCGCGCCGGTCAGCGTCTCGACGTGGAGCTGCTGACCCGTCGAGCGCAGGTGGTTCAACTCGGTCAGGAACAGGTCGGCGTGGCCGGCGTCGCGGAACGCGACCGCCAGCGACGTGTCGGTCACCGGGGCGTCGACGCCGTTGCTCACCAGGACGTCGAACGTCTCGATGGCTTCGTCGTTGAGGATCGCGTTGGCCCGGACCGCCCGCTCCCAGGCGCTGGGGCGGCAGTTGGCGGCGAATCGCAGCAGAAACCGCGCCAGCGCGGTGTCCGCCCGAACCGGGATGTGCAGTGGTGCGGCCGGATCCGCCAACGCGCGCAACCCCTCGCGCAGCACCGATGGCGAGTTCAACGGGGCGGTCAACGCCGGCGACACCCAGCCGGCATTACCCCACGACGCCCCCGCCGCAACTCCGCTGCGATCGACGACGGTCACGTCCACGCCCCGTTCCTGCAGGAACCACGCCGTGGACAGGCCGACGATGCCTGCGCCCACGACGATCACAGATCGGGGACCGCCGTCCATCCCTGACCCGCCCGACATCGCATGACCTCCTCGTTTTCGGTGCCGACAACTTCATCGTCCGGTGCCCGGAGACAGAGGGTGTTGTTCTTAGCCGACAAACGCGCCGGTGAGAAATGTCGCGTACCGACAAAGGGTCAGTCGAGGACCGCGAGCTCGATCATCATCGCGAACCGTTTGTCGGCGTCGTCCAGACGCAGATCGGTCAGCTCGGCCATCCGCCGTATCCGGTACCGGACGGTGTTCTCGTGCACGCCGAGCCTCGTGGCGGTCCGTCCGGGATCCCCACGTTCCTGCAGCCACGCCCGCAGCGTCGGCACGTACGCCGTGCCGTGGGTGCTGTCGTGCGCCCGCAGCTCGGCGACGGCGCCCCGGGGCGGGGTGCGGCCCGAGCGGGCCGCGGCCCGCAGCCGGCGCAGCAGCAGGTCATCCCAGGACTCGTCGTAGGCCGGCGGCGCGTCGGCCCCGGTGCCTTCCTGCAGCGCCAGGCATTCGTCGGCTTCGGTGCGCGCGACGGCGAGTTCGGTCGCCGCGGCCGGGGCGCTGATGCCGGCCTGCACCGTCAGCTGTTCGGGCAGCGCCGCGACGAGCGCGCTCACCCAGTCCCGCGCGACGGCGGCCGCCTCGGCGGCCAGCACGGTGTAGACCGTGGTGTCGGCCAGTGCGCTGCGCGACGGACGTGACCACCCGAAGCCCGCGGTCGCGCGCTCGAACATCTGCAGCAGCGCCGCATGCCTGCCGCCCTCGTCGCTGGCCCGCAACGCGATCACACGCAGCGTTGCGGGAGGAAGGCCCAGCCGGCTGGCCACGGTTGCGGCGTCGGCGGGGCTCTCCAGCAGCCGGATCACCAACTCGGATTCGACCTGACGCTCCAGGTCGGCGCTGGCCCGCGAGCGCAGCAGGTGCAGCGCCACGGTGTGCGCCCCGTCGGCCAGGGCCCGCCTCCGGTCGCCGACGAGCGGGCTCGCGCAGGCCACCCACACCGAGCCGAGGAGTTCCCGGCCGGCGCGGGCGGCCACGACCATGCGGCCGGTGCGGCCTGCAGCGTCGTCGAGCATGCCGTCCGGCGCGTCGCCCGGCACAAAGACGGGATCGTCGGACACCGCGAGGTGCGCGAACACACCGTGCGCCTCGTACACCGCCCGCAGTTCCGGCGGCGCCTGGCGCGCGAGGATCGTCGCGATCCGCCCAGGGTCGGCGTCCTGCTGTCCGCGGGAGAACGCCAGCACCTGTGACGACCGGTCCTCGATGACCACCGCGCCGCCGACGGCGCCGGCCAGGCTGTCGGCGAGCGCGAAAAGGTCGGTCGGGCCGCGACCGGACTCGGTTTCCCGGCCCTCCATGACGAGGCCGTACACGATGGCGGCGAAGTCGCTCCACGGCATCGCCGAATCGATGACGACGACCGCGACACCGGCGCCGTCCAGTTCAGGGTCTGCGTGTTCGCCGCGGGTGAGCACGACGACGGCGCGTGCCGCGCGGGCCCACCGCAGAGCTTCGGCCGGGGAGGCGGCGCCCACGGCGAGCAGAACATCGCCCGAGACGGTGCGGCCGTCGACGACCTCCGGGAGCACCACGCTGCGCAGTTCGGTCTGTCGGTCCGCCGAACCGCTGTGCCAGCGTGCGCCGTATCCGCCGAGGACGTTGATCAGCCGGTCCAGCGTGATCACGGAGCTCAACGCTACGCCGGGGTTCGCCGTTTACCCTGAGACGCGTGGCAGTGTCCGATAAGCGCGGCGGTCCCGATACCCACGTGCGCGCGCCGCGGGCACGGATGACGGGCACGGAGCGTCGCCAACAGCTGGTGGAGATCGCCAAGTCGCTGTTCGCCGAGCGGGGTTTCGACGGCACGTCGATCGAGGAGATCGCGCTGCGCGCGAACGTGTCCAAGCCGGTGGTCTACGAACACTTCGGCGGCAAGGAAGGTCTCTACGCGGTCGTCGTCGACCGGGAGATGTCGGCGCTGCTCGACGGCATCACGTCCTCGCTGGCCGACAACCGGTCCCGGGTGCGGGTGGAACGGGTCGCGTTGGCGCTGCTGACCTACGTCGAGGAGCACACCGACGGCTTCCGCATCCTGATCCGCGACTCACCGGCCAGCATCACGTCGGGGACGTACTCGACATTGCTCAATGACGCCGTCAGCCAGGTCGCGTCGATCCTCGCCGGCGACTTCTCCCGCCGCGGCCTTGACCCCGACCTCGCGCCGCTGTACGCCCAGGCGCTGGTCGGATCCGTGTCGATGGCGGCGCAGTGGTGGCTCGACGTGCGCGAACCCAAGAAAGAGGTCGTCGCCGCCCACCTGGTCAACCTGTGCTGGAACGGGCTGACCCATCTGGAGTCCGACCCGGTGCTGCACGAGGAGTGACGGCCCGGGCCGCCGCGGTGCCCGTCGACCGCCGTCGGTGACGAGTGCCTACGATGGACGCATCATGACCGTATCGGGGACCCTCCATGTCCACACCCCGATCGCGGGCCTCGTCGATCTGGCGCTGCGTGATCCCGCCCTGCAGGAGATCGCTCGTCGTGCCGGCGACCGGCCCGCCGATCTCAACCTCGTCGGCCCGGCCAGCGCACGCGTGTTCGTGGCGTCCGCGCTCGCCCAGCCGGGGCTGCTGCTGGTCGTCACCGCCACCGGCCGCGAGGCCGACGACCTGACCGCCGAGTTGCGCGGCGTCTTCGGCGACGCGGTGGCGTTGTTCCCGTCGTGGGAGACGTTGCCGCACGAGCGGCTCTCACCCGGCGTCGACACCGTCGGTGCCCGCATGATGCTGCTGCGCCGCCTCACCCACCCCGACGACGCGCGGCTCGGCCCGCCGCTGCGGATCGTGGTGACCACTGCGCGGTCGCTGCTGCAGCCGATGGCCCCCGATCTGGCCGAGGTGGATCCGGTCACGCTCACCGTCGGCGGCGAGGCGGACTTCGATGCCGTGGTCGCGCGGCTCGTGGATCTGGCCTACAGCCGCGTCGACATGGTCGGCAAACGCGGTGAATTCGCGGTCCGCGGAGGCATTCTCGACGTCTTCCCGCCCACGGCCGAGCATCCCGTACGTGTCGAGTTCTGGGGTGACGAGGTCTCCGAGATGCGGATGTTCTCGGTGGCCGACCAGCGTTCGATCCCCGAGATCGAGATCGACACGCTGATCGCGGTGCCGTGCCGTGAACTGCTGCTGACCGCCGAGGTCCGCGACCGTGCCGCCGCACTGGCAAGCGAACACCCGGTCCTGGAGAACAGCGTGACCGGCAGCGTGCCCGACATGCTGGCCAAGCTGGCCGAGGGCATCCCGGTCGACGGCATGGAGGCGCTGCTTCCGCTGTTGCGTCCCAGCGACTTCGCCACGCTGCCCGACCACCTACCCGAAGGCACCCCGCTGCTGGTGTGCGATCCGGAGAAGGTCCGCACCCGCGCCGCCGATCTGATCAAGACCGGCCGCGAGTTCCTGGAGGCGTCGTGGTCGACCGCGGCGGTCGGCGGGGACGTGCCCATCGACATCGAGGCGCTCGGCGTGTCGGGCTACGTCGGTTACGGCGACGCGCGCGACGCGGCCCGCGCCGGCGGGCATCCGTGGTGGACGTTGAGCCAGCTCGACAGCGGTGCCGGCGAGTCCACGGCGCTCGACATCCGGCCCGCACCGTCGGCGCGCGGCCAGCAGCACAATCTCGATGAGATCTTCGCGATGCTGCGCGCCCACGTCGCAACCGGCGGGTTCGGGGTCGTCGTCACCCCCGGGTCCGGCACCGCGATGCGGGTCGTCGAACAACTCTCCGAATCCGACATCCCCGCAACGGTTCTGGAGCCGGGCGCGGTGCCGGGTGAAGGTGTCGTCGGGGTCATCAAGGGGCCGCTGCACGACGGTGTGGTGATCCCGGGCGCCAACCTCGTGGTGATCACCGAGACCGACCTGACCGGTAACCGGGCCGCGGCCACCGAGGGCAAGAAGCTGGCGGCCAAGCGCCGCAACGTCGTTGACCCGCTGGCGCTGACCGCGGGCGACCTGGTGGTGCACGACCAGCACGGCATCGGCCGCTTCGTGGAGATGACCGAGCGGGTGATCGGCGGGGCGCGACGCGAGTACCTGGTGCTGGAGTACGCGTCGGCCAAGCGCGGCGGTGGGTCCGATCGGCTGTACGTGCCGATGGATTCACTGGACCAGCTGTCCCGCTACGTCGGTGGCGAGGCGCCGACGCTGAGCCGCCTCGGCGGCAGCGACTGGGCCAACACGAAAACCAAGGCGCGCAAAGCGGTTCGCGAGATCGCCGCCGAGCTCGTCGCGCTGTACGCCAAACGTCAGGCGTCGGCCGGGCACGCGTTCGCCCCGGACACCCCGTGGCAGCGCGAGATGGAAGACGCGTTCGGCTTCACCGAGACCGTCGACCAGATGACCGCCATCACCGAGGTGAAATCCGACATGGAGAAGCCGGTCCCGATGGACCGGGTGATCTGCGGTGACGTCGGCTACGGCAAGACCGAGATCGCGGTGCGCGCGGCGTTCAAGGCGGTGCAGGACGGCAAGCAGGTCGCGGTGCTGGTGCCGACCACGCTGCTGGCCGATCAGCATCTGCAGACGTTCACCAACCGGATGACCGGTTTCCCGGTCACGGTCAAGGGGCTCTCGCGGTTCACCGACCCGGCCGAGTCCCGCGCCACGATCGAGGGCATGAAGGACGGGTCCGTCGACATCGTGATCGGCACCCACCGGCTGCTGCAGACGGGTGTGACGTGGAAGGACCTCGGCCTGGTCATCGTCGACGAGGAGCAGCGGTTCGGCGTCGAGCACAAGGAGCACATCAAGTCGATGCGCACCCACGTCGACGTGCTGACCATGAGCGCCACCCCGATCCCGCGCACCCTGGAGATGAGCCTTGCCGGTATCCGGGAGATGTCGACGATCCTGACCCCGCCCGAGGAGCGTTACCCGGTGCTGACCTACGTCGGCCCGCACGACGACAAACAGGTCGCCGCGGCGCTGCGCCGCGAGATGCTGCGCGACGGGCAGGCGTTCTACATCCACAACCGGGTGCGCACGATCGACTCGGCCGCCGCCAAGGTGCGCCAGCTGGTACCCGAGGCCCGGGTGGTGGTCGCGCACGGGCAGATGCCCGAGGAGCAGCTGGAGAAGACCGTCGAAGGGTTCTGGAACCGCGAGTACGACATTCTGGTCTGCACGACGATTGTCGAGACGGGCCTGGACATCTCGAACGCGAACACGCTGATCGTCGAGCGCGCCGACACGTTCGGGCTGTCGCAGCTGCATCAGCTGCGCGGCCGGGTCGGGCGGTCGCGCGAGCGCGGCTACGCGTACTTCCTGTACCCGCCGGAGGTTCCGCTGACCGAGACGGCCTACGACCGGCTCGCCACGATCGCCCAGAACAACGAGTTGGGCGCGGGCATGGCGGTGGCGATGAAGGACCTCGAGATCCGCGGCGCGGGAAACGTGTTGGGGGCCGAGCAGTCCGGGCACGTCGCCGGTGTGGGCTTCGACCTGTACGTGCGTCTGGTGGGCGAGGCCGTAGAAGCATATCGAGCCGCCGCGGACGGGAAAACCGTTGCGGCGCCGGAGGAACCGAAGGACGTCAGGATCGACCTGCCGGTCGATGCGCACCTGCCGCCGGACTACATCGGCAGCGACAGGCTGCGGTTGGAGGCCTACCGCCGGTTGGCGGCCGCACCCGACGACGCCGCCGTCGACGCGGTGATCGAGGAACTCGTCGACCGGTACGGTCCGCTTCCCGAGCCGGCGCAGCGACTGGTCGCGGTCGCGCGGCTGCGGCTGCTGGCGCGCGCGCACGGCGTCACCGAGATCGGCGCCCCGTCGGCGACGACGCTGCGCATCTCGCCGATGACGCTTCCGGATTCGGCACAGCTGCGGCTCAAGCGGCTCTATTCCGGTGCGAACTACCGCGCCACCACCTCCACCGTGCAGGTTCCGGTCCCGCGCGCGGGCAGCGGGGTGGGGTCGCCGCGGATCCGCGATCTGGAGCTGGTGGCCTTCGTGGCGGGATTGCTGCTGGCCATCGACGGGAAGCCGGGCGAGGAAGTTGATATAACCAAGTTCGGAGGTGGCGCATGACGGTCGTCCTGGTGGACCCGCGGCGTCCGTCGCTGATTCCCATCGAGGCGATCGAACTGCTCACCGGCGACGTGCAGTACACCGAGGAGATGCCGATCAAGGTGCCGTGGTCGCTACCGTCGGCGCGGCCGTGCCTGGCCGGCTCGGACGACGAGCCTGCCGCGGTCCTGCTGTCCTCGGATCCCGGGCATCCGTCCGTCGCCGCGCGCATCGCGGCGGGGGAGCGGGTGATCTGCGCGCCGGCACCGCAGCCCGGCGAGCGCCTGGTCGACGCGGTGGCGATGATGGACAAGTTGCGCACGGCGGGGCCCTGGGAGAGCCAGCAGACGCACGACTCGCTGCGGCGCTACCTGCTGGAGGAGACCTACGAGCTGTTCGACGCGGTGCACGGTGGCGACCTGACCGAACTGCGCGACGAACTCGGCGACGTGCTGCTGCAGGTGCTGTTCCATGCCCGCATCGCCGAGGAGGCTCCGCACAATTCGTTCGACGTCGACGACGTCGCCGACGCGCTGGTGCGCAAGCTCGGCAACCGGGTGCCGGCAGTCCTTGCCGGGGAGTCGATATCGCTGGAGGACCAGCTGGCTCAGTGGGAGCAGCGCAAGGCGCTGGAGCGCTCGACCCGCGAGTCGATCATGGACGACATCCCGACCGCTCAGCCCGCGCTGGCGCTGGCGCAGAAGGTGCTGGCCCGCGCCGAGACGGGCGGGGTGCCGCACGATCTGATCCCGGCGGCGATCACTTCGGTGGCGGTGTCCGCTGACATCGACGCCGAAAATGCTTTGCGCTCAGCGGTTCTGGAGTTCATGGCTGACGTGCGTGACGCCGAGCGGGCGGCGACGGCGGCGCGGCGGGGAGCCGACGTTGCCGAGGAACTCGACGACGCCCCGCACGGCGTGATCTCCGCCGACGAGTGGCGCGCCCACTGGCCGGGTGCGGACGAGCCCGTGGCTGAGGAACCCGACGCGGCCGAGGGGTGAAGGGTCGCCTCAGTCGAACAGCGTCGACCCCCAGAACGTGGACTTGTCTCCCTCGGGAATTCCTGGCGGACAAGCGAACACCGCTGAGCTGGTGGGTCGGACATATTCGTTCATCGCGTCGTTGCGGGAGATCGCGTTCTGCATCGGCACGAACTGGGTCACCGGGTTGCGCACGAACGCGATGAAGAACAGCCCCGCATCCAGATGGCCGAAGCCGTCCGAGCCGTCGGTGAAGTTGTAACCGCGACGCAGGATCTCGATGCCGCCGAGGTTCTTCGACGACGCGAGCCGGACGTGGGCCACCGGGTCGATCAGCGGCTCGTCCTTGTCGTTGGTCAGATCGAAATTGAGTTCCTGGAACTCGTCGTCGAGTCCCATCGGCGCGCCGGAGCCCTTCTGCCTGCCGATGACGCGTTCCTGTTCCAGCAGCGTGGTGCGGTCCCACTGCTCGATGAGCATCCGGATCCGCCGCGCCACCAGATACGTGCCACCGGTCAGCCACGCCGGGCCGTCACCGTCGGCCACCCAGACCGACTTGTTCAGCCTGTCCGTTTCGTCGGAACGCATGTTGGCCGTTCCGTCCTTGAACCCGAACAGGTTTCGCGGAGTGGTCTGGTCGCGCGTGGTCGACGAGGTGCGGCCGAAGCCCAGCTGCGAGTACCGTACCGCGACGGTGCCGAAGCCGATCCTGGCCAGGTTGCGGATGGCGTGGACGGCCACCTGCGGATCGTTCGCGCAGGCCTGCACGACGATGTCGCCGCCGCTGCGGGCCGGGTCGATCTTCTCGTTGGGGAACTTGGGCAGGTCGACCAGCTCGGCCGGTTTCTTGTCGGCGATGCCGAACCGGTCGACTCCGTCCTTGACGAAGAACGACGGCCCGAACCCGATGGTCAGCGTCAGCTGAGACGGAGGCAGGCCGAGGGCCTCGCCGGTGTCCGACGGTGGCGAGTACGGATTCTGGCCGATGGAGCCGTTCGGAAACGCCTCCTCGCCCTGCGTCATCCGCTCGGCCATCTCGGTCCAGTCGGCGAGCATCTTGATGACGTCGTCGCGGCTCTTGGTGGTCACGTCGAACGTGGCGAAGTGCATGCGGTCCTGCGCCTCGGTGACGATGCCCGCTTGATGTTGCCCGCGGAACGGCACCGCCGTGTCGAGATGATTCGGCGGTTGCGCCGCCGAAGCGCGGCCGGCCAGCGCTCCCACGCCCGCCGCGCCGACGACCGCCGCCGTCACTCCGGCCGCGCCGAACAGCTTGCGCCGGCTCAGCCCGGACCGTTCGGGCTGAGCCGGTTCCGCGTTCTCGTTATTGGGGTGCGATGACACCTTGCACCTGACTCACTTCCTTGCTCAGCGCGTCGATCGCGCGCGAGAGCTCCTGACGCTCCGGTTCGGTCACCTTGTCGTAGCTGACGAATCCGTCGCCTTCGCGGTAGCGCTCCAGCAGCGCCTCGACCTCTTCGAAGCGCTGGTCGACACGCGTGCCCAGATCGGGGTTGCGCTCGTCGAGGATCGGGCGCACGGACGCCACCGCAGTCTGCGAACCCTGCAGGTTGGCGTTGAAGTCCCACAGGTCGGTGTGGCTGAAGATGTCCTCTTCGCCGCTGATCTTGCTGGTGGCGATCTCGTCGAGCAGACCCTGTGCCCCGCCGGCGATCTGGGTGGAGTCCACCGAGAAGTCCGGCGCGCTGACCCCGGCCTGCAGCTCCTTGACGTCGGCGACCAGCTGGTCGGCGATCGCGTTGGTGTCCGCTTGTGGGCCCGTCACCCACAGGTCTTTCTCCAGCCGGTGGAATCCGGTCCACTTCTGGCCGGGCTCCAGGTCGGCCTCGCGCAGGTCGATGCGCGGGTCGAGGTCGTCGGGGAACGACTCGGCGACCGGCTCGATGCGCTCGTAGTACACCCGCGAGGTGGGGTACTGGGCCTTGGCGGCCTCGATGTCCCCGGACTTGATGGCGGCGACGAACGCCTCGACGGCCGGGGCCAGAGCCTCGACCTGGCTGTTGACGTACCGCTTGTAGCTGTCGGCGGCCTCTTTGAACTTGCCCTCGGTGTCGACCTGGACCGCATCACCGGTCACGGTGAAGTCGCTGCGGATGCCGTCGCCGATCATGCCGGGCTTGCATGCCGTCTGGTAGGTGCCGGGCTGGGTGAGCTGCACGATCAGCTTGCGCTGCAGCCCGGGGGAGATGTTCTCGACCTCGCCCATCACCCGCTCGCCTTCGCCGTAGACGTAGAACTCGGTGACCTTGGTCCCGTTGTTGGTGATGACGAACGTGTTGGCGCCGGTCTTGCCTTCGGTGCCGGACAGTTCGCAGGCATCGTCCGATGCCTCGACGGTGACCTGCGCGGGGGCGGTGCTGCCGCCTTCCTCGGACGCCGCCGGAGCCTCTTCCTTGGCCTGGCAGCCGGCCAGCGCGAACGCCGCCGTGGCCGCCGCGAGCACTGCGACAGAGGGATGAACCTTCACGTGGTGGACCTTTCGGGTGATGGATTGGGTGGTGTCGGGGTCTTGGATTTCGGGGCCTGCGCCGGGCGCAGGAACAGCGCCAGCACGACGGCGAGGTAGGCCAGGTAGCCGGTGAGCTGCAGCACGGTGGGTGTCGGCGTGACGTTGAAGATGCCCTGGATGACCTCGCCGTACCAGGACGACCAGTGGAACCAGGTGCTGATGTCGAATGCCTTGTTCGCCAGGCCGGGCAGCCAGCCGACGGTCTGCAGGGCGCCGACGCCGTAGGACAGGATGCCGGCGGCGACGAGGATCAGGAACACGCCGGTGTAGGTGAAGAACTTGCCCAGGTCGATGCTCAGCGCGCCGCGGTAGATCCCGAAGGCGATGGCGCCGGCGATCAGCACGCCGGTGATCAGCCCGATCAGCGGCCAGGACGTCTGCGCCTCGGCGTAGCCCACCATGAACAGTGCGGTCTCGACACCCTCGCGGCCGACCGCGAGAAACGCCAGCAGCGCCACGGCCAGCGGGCCGGTCTCCAGCGCGCGCGCCATCTCGTCGCGCAATTCCCCCGACATGGATGCCGACGCCTTCTTCATCCACAGCACCATGGTGGTGACGATGGCGACCGCGATCAGCGAGGCGACTCCGGCGATGGCCTCGGCGGCGAGCCCGGTGATGGTGTTCTCGCCGAACTGGATCGCCAGGAACACGGTGAGGGTCAGGGCGATCGCGGCGCCGACACCCAGCCATACCCACTTGAGGGCGTCGCGGCGGTCGGATTTCACCAGGAAGGCGACCAGGATGGAGACGACGATCGCGGCTTCCAGCCCTTCGCGCAGACCTATGAGCCCGCTGCCAAAAAGCTGTGAAGAGATGTTCGGCGCCGCGTAGTACGTGATGACCGACAGGTCGGTGGCACTGAGCATCTGTTCGTCCTCGCTACGCGTGTGCCCACCAAGCTTTGGCTTGCCAAAGCAAGGTGTGGCTGCCCTCATTTTCCAGAGGCGCACGTGAAATGTACACCCGGGTCCGTCGGCCGGGGTGAGCCGTCAGTCCATTGATGCGTGGGAACATGGGATACGAACCAGAGCGGGTTGAGGAGTCCGGTGACGCGGGTGCGTTGGCTGCAGGCGATAGCCGTGATCGGCGCGACAGCGCTGCTCATGGCTTCCAGCTGTTCGTGGCAGATCGGCATCCCGGTTCCCGACGGCGTGCCGCCGCCCCCCGGTGACGCGGTCCCGCAGATCGACACCTATGCCAAGGGCCGGCCCGCCGACCAGCTGCACGAATGGGCCGCCGAGCGGGCGCCCGCCCTGGGCATCCCGGTGACCGCGCTGGAGGCCTACGCCTACGCCGCCAGGGTGGCCGAGGTGGAGAACCCGGACTGCAATCTGAAGTGGACGACCCTGGCGGGCATCGGGCAGGTGGAAAGCCATCACGGCACCTACCGCGGCTCGACCGTCGCGGCCGACGGGGAGGTGACGCCGCCGATCCGCGGTGTGCTGCTCGACGGCACCGCCGGGAATCTGGTGATCCTGGACGACGATTCGGTGAGTCACGACCCGGCGATCGAGAACAAGGGCGACGAGCCGTTCGCCCGCGCGATGGGGCCGATGCAGTTCATCCCGGAGACGTGGCGGCTCTACGGCGTCGACGCGAACAACGACGGCGACGTCAGCGCCGACAACATCGACGACGCGGCACTGTCGGCCGCCGGTTACCTGTGTTGGCGGGGAAAGGATCTGTCCAAGCCGCGGGGGTGGATGGAGGCCCTTCGCGCCTACAACCACTCCGACCAATATGCGCGCACGGTCCGGGACTGGGCGACGGCGTATGCGCAAGGACATCCGCTCTGATCACACCCGCGGACGGGCCACGCTCTAGGCTCAATGCCGGAAACGTCTGAGCAGACACCAGGAGGCAAGAAAGTGCCCATCATCGAGCAGGTCGGAGCCCGCGAGATCCTCGATTCCCGGGGAAATCCGACAGTCGAGGTCGAGGTGGGCCTGCTGGACGGGACAGTGTCGCGTGCCGCGGTGCCCTCGGGCGCGTCCACGGGCGAGCACGAGGCGGTCGAGCTTCGTGACGGTGGGTCCCGGTACCTGGGCAAAGGCGTCGAGAAGGCGGTCGAGGCCGTGCTCGACGAGATCGCGCCTGCGGTGATCGGTCTGGGCGCCGACGAGCAGCGCCTCGTCGACCAGGCGCTGGTCGACCTGGACGGCACCCCCGACAAGTCCCGGCTGGGCGCCAACGCGATCCTGGGCGTGTCCCTCGCGGTGGCCAAGGCCGCCGCACAGTCCGCCGAGCTGCCGCTGTTCCGCTATGTCGGCGGGCCGAACGCGCACATCCTGCCGGTGCCGATGATGAACATCATCAACGGCGGCGCGCACGCCGACACCGGCGTCGACGTGCAGGAGTTCATGATCGCCCCGATCGGCGCCCCGAGCTTCAAGGAGGCGCTGCGATGGGGCGCCGAGGTGTACCACTCGCTGAAGTCGGTGCTCAAGAAGCAGGGGCTGGCCACCGGCCTGGGCGACGAGGGCGGTTTCGCGCCCGACCTGCCGGGCACCAGGGCCGCGCTCGACCTGATCGGCACGGCGATCGAGGCCGCCGGCCTCAAGGTGGGCAGCGACGTGGCGCTGGCGCTCGACGTGGCCGCGACCGAGTTCTACACCGAGGGCACCGGTTACGCGTTCGAGAAGGAGACCCGCACCGCCGAGCAGATGGCGGCGTTCTACGCGCAACTGCTCGAGGCCTACCCGCTGGTGTCGATCGAGGATCCGCTGTCCGAGGACGACTGGGACGGCTGGGTGGCGCTGACCGCCGCGATCGGCGACAAGGTGCAGCTGGTCGGTGACGACCTGTTCGTCACCAATCCCGAGCGGCTCGAGGACGGCATCGAACGGGGCGCCGCCAACGCACTGCTGGTGAAGGTGAACCAGATCGGCACGCTGACCGAGACGCTCGACGCCGTGTCGCTGGCCCACAATGCCGGCTACAAGACGATGATGAGCCACCGCAGCGGCGAGACCGAGGACACCACGATCGCCGACCTCGCGGTCGCGGTGGGCAGCGGGCAGATCAAGACCGGTGCCCCTGCCCGCAGCGAGCGCGTGGCGAAATACAACCAGCTGCTGCGCATCGAGGAGGAACTGGGTGACGCCGCCCGCTACGCCGGTGACCTGGCCTTCCCCCGGTTCAGTGTGGAGACCAAATAGCCCGTGCCAGAAGCGAATCGGCCCGACCCTCGGCGGCGGTCTTCCGCAGGTGACGCCCGGAGCAGGAAAGCTCCGGCGTCCCGGCCGGGCAAGCCGGGTAAATCCGGCGACGCCGCACGGGGGAAGCCGCGCGGTGCGGCGCGTCGCGAAACGCGAAGCGCCGACCCGCGATCGCCCAAGGAACTCACCGGCGCTGCAGCCGATCCCGGCTTTGTCGACGACACCGGTGACGAACCCGGAGCCGACTCCATCAGGCAGTCGATCATCGCGTCGGCCGAGCAGGCCGCAGAACAGCGGTTCGGCTCGGCCGCGCGGCGGGCGGCGATCCTGGCTGCGGTCATCTGCGTGCTGACGCTGACGATCGCCGGGCCGGTGCGAACCTACTTCGCGCAGCGCACCGAGATGAAGCAACTCCAGGCCAGCGAAGCCCAACTGCGGGAGCAGATCTCGGAGCTGGAACAGCAGAAGGCCAAGCTCGCCGACCCGGTGTTCATCGCGGCACAGGCCAGGGAACGGCTCGGCTTCGTCATGCCCGGGGAGATTCCGTATCAGGTGCAGCTCCCGCCGGGGGCGGCCCAGCCCGCGGCGCCGCCCGACGAGCTGGCCGAGGCCAAGACCAACGACCCGTGGTACACGTCGTTGTGGCACACCATTGCCGATGCGCCGCATGGGGTTTCGCCGATGGCGCCGCCCGCGCCGCCCGCGCCACCCGGCGTTCCCGGCGCGCCCGAACCCGTCGCACCCGGTGCGCCCCCGTCCGGTGGTTGACCCTACGGACCTCGAGGCGGTCGCCCGGCAGTTGGGCCGGGAGCCGCGCGGTGTACTCGAGATCGCCTACCGCTGCCCCAACGGAGAACCCGGCGTGGTGAAGACCGCTCCGAAACTGCCTGACGGAACCCCGTTTCCGACATTGTTCTACCTGACCCATCCCGCGCTCACCGCGGCGGCGAGCCGGCTGGAATCGTCGGGGATGATGCGGGACATGACCGAACGTCTGGCCGAGGATCCCGAGTTGGCCGCCGCGTATCGCCGGGCGCACGAAACGTATCTGGCCGAACGCGATGCCATCGAGCCCCTCGGCACCACGTTCACCGGAGGCGGCATGCCGGACCGGGTGAAGTGCCTGCATGTGGTGATCGCCCATTCGCTGGCCAAGGGGCCCGGGGTGAACCCGTTCGGTGACGAGGCGCTGGCGGTGCTCGCCGAAGAGCCCGGCATGGCAGGCATTCTGGATCCGAAGGTGTGGACATGAGGGTCGCGGCGGTGGACTGCGGAACCAACTCGATCCGCCTCCTGGTCGCCGATGCCGCCGGTGACGGGCTGCACGACGTGCACCGTGAGATGCGGATCGTGAGGCTGGGGCAGGGGGTCGATGCGACAGGGGAGTTCGCGCCGGACGCACTGGCGCGCACCCGGGCCGCCCTCACCGGCTACGCGGAGGTGATGCGCCGCCACGGCGTGGACGCCGTCCGGATGGTCGCCACGTCGGCGGCACGGGATGTGGCCAACCGCGACGAGTTCTTCGCGATGACGTCGGAGGTGCTCGGCACCGTGGTACCCGGCGCGGTCGCCGAGGTGATCACCGGAACCGAGGAAGCCGAGCTGTCCTTCCGCGGCGCCGTGGGCGAACTGGACGCCGCGGCAGCGCCTTTCGTCGTCGTCGACCTCGGCGGTGGTTCGACCGAGGTGGTGCTGGGCTCGGACCGGGACGTCCGGGCCGTGGTGGCCGGGTATTCGGCCGACATCGGATGCGTGCGGTTGACGGAACGCTGCCTGCGTTCGGACCCGCCCACCGGCGACGAGATCGCCGCGGCGAGGGCGGTGGTGCGCGAGGCGCTGGCCGACGTCCTTGCGGCGGTGCCGGTCGAGCGGGCGCACACCTGGGTGGGGGTGGCCGGCACGATGACGACCCTGGCCGCGCTGGCGCGCAAACTGACCACCTACGACGCCGACGCCATCCATCTGTCCCGGATCCCCTTCGACGACCTGCTGCCGGTGTGCGCCGATCTGCTGGCCATGACGCGTCAGCAGCGCGCCGTCCTCGGCCCGATGCACGAGGGCCGTGTCGACGTCATCGGTGGCGGTGCGCTGATCGTGCAGGAGTTGGCGGCGGTGCTGGGGGAGCGGGCGGGCATCACCGAGCTGGTGGTCAGCGAGCACGACATCCTCGACGGCATCGCGCTGTCGATCATCTGAACCCGGCGTCGGTTCGACCATTGCCGCCGGTGCGTCGGCGGAGGACAATCAGGCCCGACGGCAGCGCCGTCACGACGCTGCCTCATCGGAAGGAGGCAGATTGTGTACGCACGAACAACGACCGTCTGGGGGCGGCCGTCGTCCATCGATGACGGTATCGCCAACATGCGCGGGTCCGTGATGCCCGAGTTGCAGCGGATGCACGGCTTCGTCGGGTTTTCGCTGCTCGCCGACCGGGAGTCGGGCCGGTGCATCGCCGCCAGCGCATGGCAGACCGAGGACGCGATGCGGGCCAGCGCACCGCTGGTGGTGGAGGTACGTGACCGGGCTGCGCAGATTCTCGGCGGCACCGTGGACGTCGCCGACTGGGAGATCGCGGTGATGCACCGCCATCACGAGAGCGCCGAGGGAGCCTGTGTGCGGGTCAGCTGGGTGAAGGTCGACCCGAGCCATGTCGAGTCCGGCATCGACCTCTTCAAGCACTCGGTGCTGCCCGCTCTGGAGGAACTCGAAGGGCATTGCAGCACAAGCCTGTTGGTGAATCGAGCGACGGGCGCAGCGGTGATCTCGACGGCGTACGACAGCGCCGAGGCGTTACAGCACCACCGGCCTCAGCTGGACCGGCTAAGGGATGCGACCGTCGAGCAGGCGGGCGCCCAGATGTTGGAGGAATGCGATTTCGAGTTGGCGATCGCCCACCTGAGGGTGCCTGAACTGGTCTGAGCCGCCGGAGAGGCTAACGCGTCGCGGGGCGGCGGATGCGCGCGCGTCGCTTCGTCGGGTCGTGCTGCCCGGCCAGGGTGACGGCCAGCAGCGTCATCACCGCGCCCAGGCCCACGTGCAGCCAGTTGGACGCGGCGTTGAGCGGGATGACGTGTGCGTCGCTGCCGAATTCGACGAGCACCCCGTAGCCCGGATTTTTCGTGAAGTGTTGTGATTTTCGGGGTGTAGATACGCGAAAGTGCCTGTCCTGCAAGGAATAATTGGACTTCTCTACGGTTCAATCGTTCCTACGGGAAGGCACCTCGCAGGTGAAGAATATCGTGGCCGCAGCGCGGGTGAAAGTGTCCGCCGATGGGCAGGGCGTGGTGTCGCATGCCGGGATGGGCTTGCTTCGTGAGCTTGCCGATCTGACGGGGTTATCGTCGCAGGTCACCGCCGTGCTGGCTGACACCTACCGGGGCCCGTGGGTGTACGCACCCGGTGAGGTGTTCGCCGATCTGGCCGCAGCGGTCGCCGACGGGGCCGATTGCATCGATGCGGTCGGCCAGTTGTGTGGGGACCGTGAACATGTGTTCGGCGCGAAGGCCTCGACAACCACGATGTGGCGGTTGATCGATGAGCGCATCGACGCCGCCCACCTGCCCGGGGTGCGGGCTGCACGAGCCGGCGCACGGGCCGCAGCATGGGCGGCTGGAGCCGCCCCCACTGGTGAGGGCTGGCTGCACATCGACCTCGATGCCACCCTGGTCATCGATCACTCCGACAACAAGACCGGCGCCACCCCGACCTGGAAGAAAACCTATGGTCACCATCCGTTGCTGGCGTTTCTGGATCGTCCCGAGATCGCCGGTGGGGAAGCGCTGGCCGGGCTGCTGCGCACCGGTAACGCCGGCTCCAACACCGCCAGCGACCACATCATCGTCTTGCACCACGCGCTGGCCTCGCTGCCGCCGCGATGGCGGCCCCGCCCAGGTAGTCCACCAGATTCGGATGCCTGCCGGGTGCTGGTGCGCTGCGATACCGCTGGAGCCACCCACAAGTTCGCCGACGCCTGCCGCACCGCCGGGGTGGGATTTTCCTTCGGATACCCCGTCGATGCGCGGGTCCAGGACGCGGTCGACACCCTCAACCTCGGCCAAGCCTGGTATCCGGCGATCGACACCGACGGCGGCATCCGTGACGGCGCCTGGGTCGCCGAAGCCACCGGCCTGGTCAACCTGAGCAACTGGCCCGCTGGCACCCGGCTGATCCTGCGCAAAGAGAGGCCCCACCCGGGTGCGCAGCTGCGGTTCACCGATGCCGACGGGATGCGGGTCACCGCATTCATCACCGACACCGAACCCGGCGTCATTGCCGGTCAGGTCGCCGGATTGGAGCTGCGGCACCGCCAGCACGCCCGCGTCGAAGACCGCATCCGCGAACTGAAAGCCACCGGGCTACGCAACCTGCCCTGCCAGTCGTTTTGGGCCAACGCCGCCTGGCTGGAAATCGTGCTGGCCGCCGCCGATCTGGTCACCTGGGCCCGGCTGATCGGCTTCGGTGACCACCCCGCACTGGCCCGCGCCGAGATCGCCACCTTCCGCTACCGGATCCTGCACGTCGCTGCCCGTATCACTCGCAGCGCCCGCCAGGTTCGCCTCCGTATCGACGCCACCTGGCGATGGGCATCAGCGATCGCGACCGCCTGGCAACACCTACGCACCGCTTTCGGATAACCAGCAAATCACTCGACCCACCGACCACGAAAGACCAGGCCCTGGGAAAGCCCGCCCCACCCGGCGACACGGGACACCCCACCACGCCCGCCACCCGACAACGACCACCCAGCAACACAATTCAGTGACCGAGCGGACCCGTCATCAACTCGATGCAAAATCGAGGGTAGAGCCACAGCCCCAGATAGAGCAGGCCTCCGACCAGCAGGTAGGCCCGCGCGCCGGCGTAGGACCGGGCGAAGAAGAAGCCGGCGGCGCCCACCACCAGGTGGGTGATGTTCAGGACCGCCGACACCGCGAAGACGCCGAAGAGTCGGGCGCCGGAATGCTGCCCGAACCAGGTGAGCTGGTCCAGGCCCGAGGTCACACCGGGGATGAAACCGAGCACTCCGATGACCGCGAGTGCGGCCGCCACGATCATCGCCGCGCCTTGTACCGCCATATATTTGGGGGCCGCCGACATGACCCGCCTCCTCCCGAACACTTATTGACGTGCCTGTTGGGGAGGTACCCATCCTGGACTGCCCGTAACATCGGGCGGCCGGCGTCAGCCGCGCAGGATGGGGCTGAGCGCGTCGAGGACGGCGGGGTCCTCGATGGTCGACGGGATCGGTTCGTCGCGGCCCGCGGCGATTCCACGCATCGTCTTGCGCAGGATCTTGCCCGACCGGGTCTTCGGCAGCGCCGGGACGACGTCGACGAGCTTGAACGAGGCCACGGCGCCGATCTCGTCGCGCACCAGCTTGACCAGCTCGTCGGCGAGACCGTCGGTCGACGCTCCGGCCTTGACGACGACCAGGCCGCGCGGGGCCTGCCCCTTGATCTCGTCGGCCACCCCGATGACCGCGCACTCGGCCACCGCCGGATGGGTGGCCAGCACCTCTTCGATCGCCCCGGTCGACAACCGGTGGCCGGCCACGTTGATGACGTCGTCGATGCGGCCCATCACGAACAGGTAGCCGTCCTCGTCGAACCGGCCGCCGTCTCCGGTCAGGTAGTAGCCGGGGTGCTCGGTCAGATACGACGCCTGATAGCGGTCGTCGGCGTTCCACAGCGTGGGCAGCGTTCCGGGCGGCAGGGGCAGCCGGATGCAGATCGCACCTTCCTGGCCCGTCTCGCACTCGTGGCCGTGGTCGTGCAGGATGCGGACGTCGTAACCCGGCATCGGTACCGTGGGGGAGCCCGCTTTGAGTGGAAGTGCTTCTGTCCCCATCGGATTGGCCGCGATCGCCCAGCCGGTCTCGGTCTGCCACCAGTGGTCGATGACGGGGATGCCGAGTTTCTCCGACGCCCAGTGGTAGGTGTCTGGGTCGAGACGTTCGCCGGCCAGGAACAGGTACTTCAGTCCGGACAGGTCGTAGTCGCCGACATACTTGCCCTCCGGGTCCTCCTTGCGGATCGCGCGGATCGCCGTCGGCGCGGTGAACAGTGCCTTCACGCCGTGCTCGGAGGCGACCCGCCAGAACGCACCGGGGTCGGGGGTGCCGACCGGTTTGCCTTCGTAGAGCACCGTGGTGGCGCCGAGCAGCAGCGGCGCGTACACGATGTAGGAGTGGCCGACCACCCAACCCACGTCGGAGGCGGCCCAGAAGACGTCGCCGGGTTCGATGTCGTAGATGTGGCGCATGCTCCACAACAGCGCGACCGCATGCCCGCCGTTGTCGCGGACGATGCCTTTGGGCTTGCCGGTGGTGCCCGAGGTGTACAGCACGTACAGCGGGTCGGTGGCCGCGACGGGAACCGGGTCGACGGGCTCGGCCCCTGCCATCACGTCGGCCCACTCCAGGTCGCGACCTTCGACGAGGTCGCAGCGATGCCGATCCCGCTGCACCACTACGCAATGCCGCGGGGGATGCTCGACCATGCCGACCGCGGCATCGAGCATCGGCTTGTACTCCACGACCCGGCCGGGTTCGATGCCGCACGACGCCGACACGATCACCGTGGGCCGGACGTCGTCGATGCGGACGGCGAGCTCGTGCGGAGCGAAGCCGCCGAACACCACCGAGTGCACGGCGCCCAGGCGCGCGCAGGCCAGCATCGCGATGACCGCCTCGGGAATCATCGGCATGTAGATCACCACACGGTCGCCCTTGCCGACGCCGAGCTTGCGCAGCGCACCGGCGAAGCGGGCGGTCGCCTCGAGCAGTTCGGCGTAGGTGTAGGTGCGTTTGGTGTCGGTCACGGCCGAGTCGTAGACGAGGGCGGGCTGGTCGCCGCGCCCGGCGTCGACGTGGCGGTCCAGCGCGTTGGCGCAGGTGTTCAGCTCGGCGTCGGGGAACCACCGGTAGAACGGCGGGTTGCTGTCGTCGAGGATCCGCCCGGGCGGTCGGGTCCAGGTCACGGCGTCGGCGGCGGCGCCCCAGAAGGCGACGGGGTCGGTGATGCTGGAGTCGAAGAGGTCGCGGTACCCGGGCATAGGAGCACCGTAGTACCTCCCGATTACTCTTTTGACCATGACAGACCAACCCCCGCCGATTGACGGGGTGCGCAGGCACTTCGTCACTGCCCGAGGTGTCAATTTTCACGTGACCGAGGCCGGACCCGAGGACGGCAGGCCGGTGCTGGCGCTGCACGGCTGGCCCCAGCACCACTGGGTGTACCGGTCGCTGCTGGCCGACCCGCCGACGAGCGCCGGCGCGAGCAGCCGGCTGCCTGAGCCGGGGCTGCGCATCATCGCCCCCGATCTGCCCGGCTACGGATGGTCGGGGCCGGCTCCGCACAAGTGGGCCAAGGAGGACGTGGTCAGCGACCTGGTGGCGCTGATGGACGCCATGGGCCTGGACCGGGTGCTGCTGATCGGGCATGACTGGGGCGGCTACATCGGGCACCTGCTCGCCATGCGGGTGCCCGAGCGGATCGACGGCTACCTGGCGCTCAACATCGCCCATCCGTGGGTTCCGCCGAAGGTGATGGCGCCGCATCTGTGGCGCTTCCTGCAGTACCAGCCGCTGGTGGCGTTCGCCGGGGTGCCGCTGCAGCGGCACACGTCCTTCCTCAAGCGTGCGTACAAGCTCGCGGCGCCGAAGCTGGACCCGCAGACCGTGCGCGTCTACAGCGAGCGGTTCCGCGATCCCGTCGTCGCCCGGACCGCGCGCGACACCTACCGGACGTTCCTGCTCCGCGAGGCGCCGGCGGCGATACGCAACGGTGAGCGGCGCCGGTCAAAGGTGCCGACCCGCGCCCTGTTCGGCAGGGATGACGCCGCGATCCACCCGAGCCTGGCGGCCGCGGAGACCGCCCGCGCCGACGATTACACGATCGACGTCGTCGACGGCGGCCACTTCATCCTCGACGAGCAGCCGGAACTGGTGCGCGCCAAGCTGATCGCCCTGGCCGAGGAGTTCCCGGCCAGGTAGCGCAGAGATCAGCCGTCACCGGCCTCGGGTGAGTCGACGTCCGGTCTGGTGTTGAAGTGGCGGCATACCAGCATGACCACTGCGGGGATCAGGATGATCAGCAACGCCGGGACGAGGTCGGTCATCAGCGGCGGCCGATTTCAGCTGTCATGTCTTCATTCCACGCGCGGCGGCCGCCGACGGCCAGCGTCTTGACGCAATCCCAACGCAACAGGCCCTCATCCTGACGGAAAGCAGTGCCCGGGCCGGCTACTGCTGGAAGCGGTAGCCCATGCCCGCCTCGGTGAGCAGGTGCACCGGATGCGACGGGTCGTCTTCGAGCTTGCGACGCAGCTGCGCCAGATACACCCGCAGATAGTGGGTCTCCTTGGCGTAGGCCGGCCCCCACACCTCCTTGAGCAACTCTTCGCGCCCGACCAGCTTGCCGCGGTGCCGGACCAGCATTTCCAACATGCCCCACTCGGTCGGGGTCAGATGCACCTCGACACCGCCCTTGGTGACCTTCTTGGCGGCCAGGTCGACGGTGAACGACGACGTCTCGATCACCGGCTCGTCGGTCTCCGCCGCGGTGGCGCCACGCCGCACCGCGGCGCGCAGCCGGGCCAGGAATTCGTCCATGCCAAAGGGTTTGGTGACGTAGTCGTCGGCGCCGGCGTCCAGTGCCTCGACTTTGTCCGCGGAGTCGCTGCGGGCGGACAGCACGATCACCGGCGCCGAGAGCCAACCGCGCAGGCCGGCGAGCACCTCGATGCCGGTCATGTCGGGCAGGCCGAGATCGAGGACGACCACGTCCGGTTTGTGATCGGCGGCCATCCTGAGCGCCTCGGCTCCGCTGGCCGCGGTGTGCACCTCGTATCCGCGCACCGACAGGTTGATCCGCAACGCGCGCAGGATCTGTGGCTCGTCGTCGATGACGAGCACTCTCGTCTTGACGGAGGTCACCTCGGTGCCGCCAGGTCGATCTCGACGGTCATCCCGCCGCCGGGGGTGTCGGTGGCCGAGATCGTGCCGCCCATCGCCTCGACGAAACCCCTGGCCACCGAAAGTCCAAGGCCGACACCGCTACTGGTGTCCTGATCGCCGAGGCGCTGGAACGGCGCGAACAGCTCCGTCTCGGCGCCGCGGGCGACTCCCGGCCCCTCGTCGGCGACCGCGATCAGCACGCGATCGGCGACGCGCCCGGCCGTCACACGGACCGGGCCGTCGGGGGCATAGCGCAACGCGTTGTCGATGACGTTGGCCAGCACCCGCTCCAGCAGCCCGCTGTCGGCCATCACCACCGTGTCGCCCACCTCGACCTTCACCCGGTCCAGACCGGCGCGTAATCCGGTGCTGCCGCGGCTTATTCCGAGTAGTGCCCGGGGCACCGCCTCCTCCAGGTACACCGGTTGCAGCTCGGGCCGCACCACGCCCGCGGCCAGCCGGGAGGAGTCCAACAGGTTGCCGACCAGGCCCGACAACTGATCGATGGACTCCTCGACGGTCGCAAGCAGTTCGGCGGTGTCCTCCGGTGAGAAGCCGACATCCTCGCTGCGCAGGCTCGACACCGCGGCCTTGGCCGCCGCCAACGGCGTGCGGAGATCGTGGCTGACCGCCGACAGCAGTGAGCGGCGCAGTTCGTCCGCTCGCGCGATCGCTTCCGCTCTGCCGGCTTCCTCCGCAAGTTCGCGCTGCCTGGCCAACCCGGCGGCCTGGTTGGCGACCGCGCCGAGAACTCTGCGGTCCCGGGCGTCGAGGCGTCGTCCCGCGAGCAGCAGCCAGAACTCCTCAGGATCGTCCTTGGAGCCCACTTCGATCGCGGTGTCGGCGGTCTCCACGGTCACGCACGGCTCGGATCCGGCGCAGCCGACCACGCCGCCGCCGTGGGCCTCGCCGCGAACCAGCGTCACCGACTGCTGCGAGTAGGCCTCGCGCACCCGCTCCAGCAGCGTGTTCAGATCGGCGCCGCGCAGCACCGCTCCGGCGAACAGGGCCAGCAGTTCGGCCTCCCGCGCTGCGCGTCGGGATTCGCGCGTCCGATTGGCGGCGCCGTCGACGAGCGCGGCGACCGCGACGGCCACGACGAGCAGCACCACGATCGTGATCGCGCTGTCGGGTTCGGAGATGGTGAAGGTGTGCCGCGGTTCGACGAGGAAGAAGTTGAGCAGCACGCCCGACAGCACCGCCGAAAGCGCCGCAGGCGCAACGCCGCCGAGGAGGGCGACGACGAGCACACCGATGAAGAACATCGCGCTCTCCCCGCCGATGCCGAGGAACCGGTCGAGCAGCAGGACGGTGGCCGCGCAGATGGCGCCCGGTACCGCGAGTGCGGCCAGCCACGAGACGGCGTGACGTTGCCGCGGAGACACTCTCGCCCAGAGTGACTCTCCGCCCGCCTGCTCGTGGGTCACCATGTGCACGTCGATCCGACCCGACTTCTGCACGACGGTGGCCCCGATGCCCTCGTCGAAGATCCGCGCCCACCGGGAGCGGCGAGAGGTGCCGAGCACCAGCTGGGTGGCGTTCATCTCCCGAGCGAAATCGAGGAGGGCGGCAGGTACTCCTCCGGCGCCGTCGCCGACCACGGTGTGCAGGGTGGCGCCGATACTGGCGGCGAGTTCTCGAACTTTCCCCATCTGGGGACCCGAGACTCCGGACAGCCCGTCACCTTGCACCACGTGCACAACCATCAGCTCGGCGCTGGACTTCGATGCGATGCGGGATGCCCTGCGCACCAGGGTTTCCGACTCCGGGCCGCCGGTCACCGCGACGACCACGCGTTCGCGGGCCTCCCAGGTGTCGGTGATTTTGTTGTCGGCCCGGTACTTCTCCAGCGCCGAGTCGACCTGGTCGGCCAGCCACAGCAACGCCAGCTCGCGCAGGGCGGTGAGGTTGCCCCGGCGGAAGTAGTTCGACAGCGCCGCGTCGACCCGCTCAGGGGCGTACACATTCCCGTGAGCAAGCCTGCGCCGCAACGCTTCCGGGGTGATGTCGACGAGCTCGACCTGATCGGCGGCACGTACCACCTCGTCGGGGACCTTCTCCTGCTGTTCGATCCCGGTGATCTGGGTGACGACGTCGTTGAGGCTTTCCAGGTGCTGGACGTTGACGGTGGTGATCACCGTGATTCCGGCGTCGAGTAGTTCCTCGATGTCCTGCCAGCGCTTGGTGTTCTTGCTTCCCGGGGTGTTGGTGTGGGCGAGTTCGTCGACGAGCACCACCTGCGGGTTGCGTCGCAGCACCGCCTCGACGTCGAGCTCGGCGAAGTCGCTGCCCCGGTACGCGATGAGCTTCGGCGGGACTATCTCGATGCCTTCGAACAGTTCGGCGGTCTTCTTGCGGCCGTGGGTCTCGACGACGGCGGCGACCACGTCGGTGCCCCGCTCGAGACGCCGGTGCGCCTCGCCGAGCATCGCGTACGTCTTGCCGACGCCGGGTGCTGCGCCCAGGTAGATGCGCAGCTCCCCGCGTTTCGGCTTGTGAGGTGATGCCGCCACAGACTCATCATCCACCGCGGGGACTCATCCCTGACGATCCAGCGCCAGGTTGAGCTCCAGCACGTTCACCCGCGGCTCACCCAGGAAGCCGAGTGTGCGTCCCTCGGTGTGCTCGGCGACCAGCGCGCGCACCTCGTCGGGGTTCATCCCGCGGGCCCGGGCGACCCGATCCACCTGCAGGTCTGCGTAGGCCGGTGAGATGTGGGGGTCCAATCCGCTGCCGCTGGCGGTGACGGCGTCGGCGGGCACGGCGGGCACAGCGGAAGCAGAACCACGTAAGGGTACGAGCTGGCCGAGGCGGTAGTCCTCTCCCGTGGCGGCGCATTCCACCCGCACGCCTTCGTAGGTGTCCACGAACGGCGTCGGCGTGGTCGCGCAGGGCTCGTTGACGCTGACGACCTTGGTGGGGTGTACGACGTTGCCGCCGGCGTCGCGCGGCCCGATCACCGACAGCACCGCCCCGACACCGTCACCGGTGCAGTAGGGCCGGGTGCCGTCGACGCCGTCGAGTTCGCCGATCGCCACGCTGCGCGAGCACACCAGCGTGAGCAGGCTCGGCTTGTCGGGTTGATCGACGATGCTCTCCGGTCCCAGGTTGCTCGCGCTGGTGGCCAGGGGGTCGTAGCCGTCTCCGGCCGCCGAGGGGCGGCCCTGGAAGTACTGCGGCAGCGGGTTGCCGTCGGCGTCGGTGTACAGCTGCCCGATCAGGCTGCTGCCCACCGGGGTCCCGTCGACTTCGACGACCGAGCCGTCGGCCTTGTCGGACAGGAACGGCGCCTGGGCGATCAGCCAGATCAGCAGCGGGTAGGCCAATCCGAGCACGACCGTGAAGAACAGCAGCGCGCGAAGCGCCGCCCAATGCTGGCGGACGACTCTAGTCATTTTTGCTCCTTGCGTGCGCGGTGGAGAACTTCATGCTCACATTCCCGGGAAGAGTTGGATGATCAGGTCGATGGCCTTGATCCCGACGAACGGGGCGATGATGCCGCCGAGGCCGAAGATGTAGAGGTTGCGGCTGAGTAGCTTCGAGGCGCTGCTCGGGGTGTAGCGAACACCACGCAGTGACAACGGGATCAGGGCGATGATCACCACGGCGTTGAAGATGACCGCGGACAGGATCGCCGACTGCGGGCTGTGCAGCCGCATGACGTTGAGCAGATCCAGACCGGGGAACAGGCCCACGAACAACGCCGGGATGATCGCGAAGTACTTGGCGATGTCGTTGGCGATCGAGAACGTCGTCAGTGCCCCGCGGGTGATGAGCAACTGCTTGCCGATCTCGACGATCTCGATCAACTTGGTCGGGTCCGAGTCGAGATCGACCATGTTGCCGGCCTCTTTGGCCGCCGACGTGCCGCTGTTCATCGCCACACCGACGTCTGCCTGAGCCAGCGCGGGCGCGTCGTTGGTGCCGTCACCGGTCATCGCGACGAGCCGGCCACCGGCCTGTTCCTTCTTGATCAGCGCCATCTTGTCTTCCGGCGTGGCTTCGGCGAGGAAGTCGTCGACACCGGCCTCGTCGGCGATGGCCTTGGCGGTCATGGGATTGTCTCCGGTGATCATCACGGTGCGGATGCCCATGCGGCGCATCTCGTCGAAGCGTTCCCGCATGCCCTGCTTGACGACGTCCTTGAGGTGGATGACGCCGAGCACCGCGGCCTTACCCTCGCGAACTTCGCCGACTGCCAGCGGTGTCCCGCCGGCGGCCGAGATGCCGTCGACGATGTCGCCGAGTTCCGTTGGCACGGTTCCGCCCTCGGAGCGGACCCACTCGGCGACGGCGCTCGTCGCGCCCTTGCGCAACCGGTGCCCGTCGACATCGACGCCCGACATCCTGGTGGTGGCGGAGAACTCGATCCAGGCCGCATGCGCAAGCTCACCGGGCGTGCGGGCACGCAGCCCGTACTCCTGTTTGGCGAACACGACGATCGAGCGGCCCTCCGGTGTCTCGTCGGCGAGGCTGGACAGCTGCGCGGCATCGGCGAGCGCCTCCGGTGTCACACCGGTGAGCGGGACGAACTCCGAGGCTTGCCGGTTGCCGAGGGTGATGGTGCCGGTCTTGTCGAGCAACAGCGTGTTGACGTCCCCGGCGGCTTCCACGGCGCGACCGGACATGGCGAGCACGTTGCGCTGCACGAGCCGGTCCATCCCGGCGATGCCGATGGCGCTCAGCAGCGCGCCGATGGTGGTCGGGATGAGGCACACCAGCAGTGAGACCATGACGATGCCGGTGATGCCGTTTCCGTTGAGCGCCAGGCTGTCCGGGACGCCCGGGTTGTTCATCTTGGAGTAGATGGCCAGCGGCTGCAGCGTCGTCACGGCGAACACGAAGATGATCGTCAACGAGGCCAGCAGGATGTTCAGGGCGATCTCGTTGGGCGTCTTCTGCCGGTTGGCGCCCTCGACGAGGGCGATCATCCGGTCGATGAAACTCTCGCCGGGCTTCTGGGTGATCTTGACGACGATGCGGTCCGACAGCACCGTGGTACCGCCGGTGACCGCCGAACGGTCACCGCCTGATTCCCGGATGACGGGCGCCGATTCACCGGTGATGGCCGATTCGTCCACCGAGGCAATGCCTTCGACGACGTCTCCGTCGCCGGGGATCACCTGGCCGGCCTCCACCACGACGATGTCGCCCGGCTGCAGCAGCGCAGCGGCGACGGCCTCCTCCCGTCCGGGGGTGCCCGGGGCCCAACCGGTGAGCCGGCGCGCCGGCGTCGCGGTCTTGGTCTTGCGCAGGCTCTCGGCCTGAGCCTTGCCGCGTCCCTCGGCGACTGCCTCGGCCAGGTTGGCGAAAAGCACCGTGAGCCACAGCCACACGACGATCAGCCAGGCGAACCACGACGGTTCGAGGAAGGCGAGGATGGTGCTCCATACCGCGCCGATCTCGACGATGAACATCACGGGGTTGCGCCACATCGTGCGTGGGTCGAGCTTGCGCAACGCGCTGGGCAGCGACTTCCACAGCATGTTGGGGTCGAGCAGACCACCTTGGATCTTGTTGGACGACTTGGGTTCCGCGTGCTTTCGCGCGGCGGCCCCGGCGGTGGTGACGGACATCAGTGGATTCCTTCAGCGAGAGGCCCGAGCGCGAGCATGGGCAGGAAGGTCAGGGCGACCAGGATCAGCGTCACGCCGGCGACCATGCCGACGAACTGAGGTCGGTGGGTGGGCAATGTGCCGATGGAGGGTGGCGTCTTGCCCTGCTGGGCAAGCGAACCCGCCAGGGCGAGCGCGAGAATGATCGGCAGGAAACGTCCGAACACCATGGCCAACCCGAGGGCCGTGTTGTACCACTCGGTGTTGACGGTGATTCCGGCGAATGCCGACCCGTTGTTGTTGGCCGCTGACGTGAAGGCGTACAACACCTCCGACAGTCCGTGCGGCCCTGTGTTGAGCATGCCGGCACGCTGACCGGGCATCGCCATGGCCACCGCGGTTCCGGTCAGCACAATCAACGGGGTGACCAGGAAATAGGTTGCGGCCAGCTTGATCTCACGGGGCGTGATCTTCTTGCCGAGGTACTCCGGAGTGCGCCCGACCATCAGGCCGGCGACGAACACCGTGATCACGGCGAGGATCAGGATTCCGTACAGGCCCGCGCCGACACCGCCCGGTGCCACCTCGCCCAGCTGCATGTTGAACAACAGAACCAGGCCCCCCAGGCTGGTGTAGGAGTCGTGGAACGAGTCCACCGACCCCGTGGACGTCAGCGTCGTCGAGGCCGCGAAAACCGCCGAGTTGGCCACGCCGAAACGCTGCTCGACACCTTCCATCGCCGCTCCGACTGCGGTCGGGACCGTGCCGTGTGCCTGCAACTGGAAGAACAGCGTCGCGCTCCAGCTGATGACGGCAAGCACCGCCTGCACCCCGACGATCGCGTAGCCCTGCTTCTTGTTGCCGACCATGCGGCCGAAGGTGCGCGGCAGCGAGAAAGCGATTACCAGCAGCAGGAAGATCTCGATCCAGTTCGTCCAGGTCGTCGGATTCTCGAACGGATGGGCAGAGTTGACGTTGTAGAAGCCGCCGCCGTTGGTGCCGAGATCTTTGATGGCTTCCTGGCTGGCGACCGGGCCACCGGGGATGGTCTGTTGCGCGCCGGCGAGGGTGTTGACGACCTGGTCGTAGTTGTGGAAGTTCTGGATCGCGCCGCCAGTGATCAGCAGAATCGCGGCGATGACGGAGATGGGCAGCAGAATGCGGATGGTGCCGCGGACCAGGTCGACCCAGAAATTGCCCAGCTCGCCGGTGCGTTTCCTGGCGAAGCCGCGCACCAGCGCGATCGCCACCGCCATCCCGACCGCGGCGGAGACGAAGTTCTGCACGGCCAGGCCGGCCAT
This sequence comes from Mycolicibacterium austroafricanum, assembly GCF_000612725.1. GTDB lineage: Bacteria > Actinomycetota > Actinomycetes > Mycobacteriales > Mycobacteriaceae > Mycobacterium > Mycobacterium austroafricanum. The sequence continues at coordinate 394,307 of NZ_HG964452.1, read as the reverse complement.
CTGGACCAGATGGCCGTGAGTGGACTCGCCTGAGTAGGCCTGCCAGTTCGTGTTGGTCACGAAGCTGACCGCGGTGTTCCACGCCAGCGCCGGCGTCATCGGCGTACCCGGGTCGGTCAGCGCCAACGGCAACCGGCCCTGCACGAGTTGGAGGATGAACAGGAACAGCAGGCTCACGGCCGAGAAGGCCAGCACGCTGCGGGCGTACGCCCCCCAGGTCTGTTCGGCCTTCGGATCGGCGCCGATCAGTCGGTACACGACATTTTCGGCGCGTGAGTCCTTCGCCGTGTTGTACACGCGGTACATGTAGTCGCCGAGCGGCACGTGCACCGCGACCAGCGCAATCACAAGCGAGGCGAGGAACAGGATCCCCGCAGGTCCGGTACTCATCAGAACCTCTCAGGGAAGAGCAGGGCCGCAAAGAGGAACACCGCGATCAGGGCCGCGAGGGCGAGGCCGATCAGGTTCTGGGTCACAGACTCTCCACCCACTTCTGGACGACGCCGAGGACGGCGAAGATCGCCACCGTCAGCACGATGTAGATCACCACGGAGGTCACGGTTGTCAGTTCTCCTGCGCTCGTTTACGCACCCGCCCCGATGGCGGTGTGCGCAGGCCAACGTACGGCCGGGCAACGGGGAGTGACCTGCGCGTTGACGGTTTCTTGACGGTCCCGCCAACGCTTTTTACGGACTCCATGCGGGGCGTCAGGACGGCGTCAAAGTCTGGGAACCTCCCGTGAAGGATCCGTAAGGATCACGGACGGCTCCCAGGCTGCGCGAGTACACCGAATTCATGACGCTCGTGGACGTTCCCCCGGCCAGGCATCTACTGCCCGCCTCCATGAATTCCGTGCGACGCATCCTGTCGATCGCTGGATGCGGACTGCCGGCCGCCGCGTTGGGTGATCCTGCCGTGGCCGCATGCGTGCGCGCGCAAGGCGTCGCGGTGGCTGTCTGCGGCGGGGAGGAATTGGATCTGGCTCGGGCCGCCGGTATACGTCCCATTCACGTGGTGCTGCGCTGCGACCGGGTGAGCGACACGATCCGCCGCGCGGCGGCGCTCGGCGTCGTGCGGTTCGTCGCGTCGACCGACCGGCACATCGACGTTCTGACCGAATGCCCGCAGCCGACGAAGCACGTCTACCTGGACGACCGGGGCCCCGCGGTGCTCGGCGAGCACCGCCTCGACGTTGTCGGAATACATTGCGACATCGATGATTCCGCGGGTGCGGCGGAGTGGGGTGCAGCGACGGAACGCGTGCTGTGCCGGGTGGCGCTGTTGCGCAGCTGCGGGTCGAACCCGACCCGGATCAGCCTGGCCGGCGGGGCAGCCTCGAGATGGCTGGGCGGCCGGACGGGGGAGTTGCGGGCGATCGCTTCAGCGGTCGACGACGCGCTCGACGAAGGTTGTGCGCGGTGGCGCATGCCACGGCCTGCGGTGATGTTGGCCCCGCTGAGGCCGTGACACGACCGGGTGATCAGCGTCCGACCACCCCGGCGGCGCGAGCTCGGTCCACCATGCGGTCCCACGCGCATTCCCCGGCGACGAACACGATCAGCACCGTCGCAAGGGCTATCGACGTCACCGTCCAGTACGCCACCGGCGACACCGTTCCCGGCGTCGCGGACAGCAGCATGGCGAAACTCGCGACGACTGCGAACACGGCGGTCAGCCACGTCAGCCGCGTTTCACGCGCGGCGTGGTCCGTTGCCTGCGGATAGTCGATGATGCCTGCCATGCCACCACGGTGCGGCCGTTGGCTGAGAAGCCGCTCACCTATGACTGTGAAACGCCTTTGAACTCGGCGGCGAGGTTACGCCGGCGGCGTCTCATGGGTGACGGCCCGATATCCGTGGGCTCCTGCGCGTTGGACGGTCGCCCGCACGATGCCGACGATCAGGCCCTGGATCGCGGCCGCCGTCATCACCGTCGCGGTGGAGTGGCTGAGGTCCTTCGGATCGGGCGGCTCGGCGTCGTTCTCGCCGATCCGCTTCCAGATCTGGCCGAAGATCGCCCCGGCCAGCAGGCCGCCGCCCACTCCGGTGGCCACCGACAGCGGCGTGTACAGCGATCGTGCGAGTCTGCTCATCATCACTCCAAGTCGCTCCAATATGTTTGCGGCGCAGCGAGGCTTGCTGGTCGTCTACCCAGGCGGACGCTGGTCAAACCCGGTGCACGGCGGCATCGCGGGTGGGAGGATCGGCCGGTGGACGAGGATGGCGGGGCAGACGACGCGAGTCGGGATACCCGTCGGCGCAACGAGACCGCGACCGAGCGGCTGGATCGCAACTGGGCCAGCCTGCTGCAGGAGCTTCGCGTCGTGCAGACCGGTGTACAGCTGTTGACCGGCTTTCTGCTGACGCTGCCGTTCCAGCAGCGCTTCGACATCCTCGACGACTCGATGCAGATGGTCTACCTGGCGACGGTGTCTGCCGCAGTGGCCTCGACCGCTCTGCTGGTCGCCCCCGTGGGCATGCACCGGCTGCTGTTTCGTCGCCACCGCCTCGATGCGCTGGTGCGGGCCGCCCATCGGTGCGCCTACGCCGGGTTGGTGCTGCTCGCAGTCGCCGTGACGGGGATGACCGTCATCATCTTCGACGCCGTGGCGGGCCTGTTTCCGGCGCTCGTCGCGGGTGGCTGCGCCCTGATCCTGTTCATGATGTTCTGGTTGGTGCTGCCCCTGTCCATGCGCGACGGCGCACCGAAACCCCCGACACCGTAGTTTCGGCCCGGCCCGCTCGGGTACGCGTGCGCCGTGAGCGATGATGTGACACCCGAAGGGGTGATCCCGTACCCCGGCCAGACCGCGGACATGACACCACAGCCGCGCGACGAGATGCGTGACTACACCGGCACCGGGCTGCTCTCGGGTAAGCGTGCGCTGATCACCGGGGGAGACTCCGGGATCGGTCGGGCGGTCGCGATCGCGTTCGCCAAGGAGGGCGCCGACGTCGCGATCGCGTACCTGGAGGAGCAGGCCGACGCTGCACACACGGTGTCGCTGATCGAGGCCGCCGGGCAACGCGGCATTCAGCTGCCGGGCGACCTGGCGGATCCGTCGCACTGCCGCGGTGTCGTGGCGGAGACGGTCAAACAGCTTGGCGGACTGGACATCGTGGTCAACAACGTGGCGTTTCAGTCGCCGGTGTCCGACCTCGCCGAGATCAGCGACAAGCAGTGGCGGCGCACGTTCGCGGTCAACATCGACAGCTTCTTCCACGTGACCAAGGCCGCGCTGCAGCATCTGCCCGACGGGTCGGCGATCATCAACACCGGCTCCATCAACGGACTACGGGGCAACAAGACCCTCATCGACTATTCGGCGACCAAGGGTGCGGTCATCGCGCTGACCTACTCGCTGGCCCAGTCGCTGGCCGACCGCAACATCCGCGTCAACTGTGTGGCGCCCGGTCCGGTCTGGACTCCGCTGATTCCCGCCACCATGGACGCGGAGAAGACGGCGTCGTTCGGCGAGCACGTGCCGATGGGCCGTGCCGCGCAACCGGATGAGATCGCGCCCTCCTATGTGTTCTTCGCGGCGTCGCGGATGTCGTCGTACTACAGCGGAGAGGTGCTCGCCCCGATCGGCGGCGAAACTCTGCCCGGCTGAGCTGCTCTCAGGGGCGCACGTACTTGAGGTAGACGTAGTCGTCGGCGCCGGCCAGGAGGTGCGCCAGCCGCAGACCCGGCGGGCTGGTGAGGCGCGCCGGTCGGCCCACGCCGAGGGGCTGGCTGCCCGCCAGCCGCGGCGCCAGGGTCACGCACAGCTCGTCGACGAGGTCGGCTTCCACCAGCTCGTTGAGCAGCGTGGGACCTCCTTCGCACAGGATCCGGTGACTGCCCTGCGCCCGCAGCCGGCGGACAGCCTCGGCGAGGTCGACCTGCTCGTCGCCGCAAACCATGACCTCACAGGACTTTTCGACGCCGGGCGGCCGGGGCTGCCGCCCGCGGGCGCTGGTGACCAGGATCGGCGGGACGGAGCCGAACATGCTCTCGGGCAGCCGGCCCGACCGGGACACCACCGCGATCGCGGGCGGCTGCTCACCCAGTCCCAATTCGCGGCGCTGGGCGAGATGTTCTGCGCGCAGCCGCACCGGGCCGTAGTTCTCGGCGCGTGCGGTGCCCGCGCCGACGAGCACCACGTCCGCGTAGGCGCGCAGCGCGAGCAGCAGCGTGTGGTCCGCCGGGCACGACAGCGGCCCGGCCCGGCCGGCGAAGCCCGCGGCCCCGTCCGCGCTGAAGATCATGTTCGCCCGCAGCCCCGCCGGCGCGGGCCGGTAGCCGTGGTCTTCGACGGCCGCACCCTCGGCCAGCCTCCGCACCGTGGTCATGCCTCGTGGCCGGGCTCAAGGTCGCGGACGTCGGAGAACGTGATCAGGTCGCCGAGGTTCTCGGGGGCGCTGCCCGCGACCGGCTCGAGGAGGTGGCCGACGTGGTCGCCCACGTCGAAGCGGCGCAGCACCCGCCCGACGAACCACCCTGCCGCCGCGTCGAGGATCGGCATCCCGTGCGGCCCCGGGTGCCACGCGCACTGCGTGAACTTGTCCGCGGTGTCCCCGGTCTTCTCGCCGAATAACCGGGCCAGGTCCAATTCGGTACGGGGCAACAGGTGCAGGGCCAGATGGTCGGCGTCTGCGGCCACCCCGAAGGTGTGGTTCTTGCGGGACAGACCGACCAGGAACCTGGCCGGGTGGATGCTGGTCTGCGATGTGAAGCCGACGAGGCAGCCGGACCGATGGTCCCCTGCCGCGGTCGTGACGACGAACATCGGGTAGTCGAGAAGCGAGGTCAGCTTCTCGAACGCTTCGGCGCCGCCGTCGTTGTGCTCGTCCATAGCCGGTTGGATCACCGTTTGGCGAACACTGCCCCGAGTGCGTCGCGGGCGCGGTCCAACACCGATGCGAAGGGGCCCGCGGCGAAGTTGGCCGCCGCGGATTCGACCCCGGGGTGCGGATGGGTCGGCGCGATCCGCTCGGCGATCTCGACGGCGTCGGCGAGCTTGGCCAGCTCGTCGTCGCCGACCGCGGCCTCCAGCGCCGTGAACTCGAGCTCTTCCTCGTGTCGGGCGTGCTCGAGCACCGCCGCCTGCAGATGGATCAGCGCCTTGCTGAACTCGGCGCTGTCGATGGGCAGCTTCTCGATGTCGCGCAGCAGCACCTTGGCGTCGTGCTCTTCGACGAGCCGGTCGTCGGCGATCTGCTCACCGCCCTCGACCTTGCGGCGCACCCGCGGGTGAACCACCATCTCTTCGGCGGTCTCGTGGACCGCGAGCATGGTCCGCAGCCGGGTGAACGCCTCCTGGCGGGTGGACGCGTCGGCGGCGTCCAGCGTCTCGATGAACAGTGCCTTGATGGTCTCGTGTTGCGTCTTGAGGTAGTCGACGACGTCCCGAGCGGATCCGATGGTCGGTGTGCTCACGTGAACCTCCGTGCTGCAGTAGATCTTTGGGCTGGGTGCGGGCTCGCGTCTTCGCGGAGCGCCAGCGATTTCGATACCCGGAACCACCCGCCCGGAAACACGACGTAGCACCACCGCGGCGTTTGAATCCACCGACACTGGGTAGTGAGCGGCCCATGAGGGCAGTCACCTGGCATGGACGGCGCGACGTACGAGTCGACTCCGTCCCCGATCCGAAAATCGAAGAGCCCACCGACGCGGTCATCGAAGTGACGTCGACGAACATCTGCGGCTCCGACCTCCACCTCTACGAGGTGCTGGGCGCGTTCATGAACGAGGGCGACATCCTCGGACACGAGCCGATGGGGGTGGTCCGCGAGGTCGGTAGCGCGGTGTCGAATCTGGCAGTGGGGGACCGGGTGGTGATCCCGTTCCAGATCTCCTGCGGACATTGCTTCATGTGCGACCGCAAGCTCTACACCCAGTGCGAGACCACCCAGGTCCGCGACCAGGGGATGGGGGCGGCGCTGTTCGGCTATTCGGAGCTCTACGGCTCGGTGCCCGGTGGGCAGGCCGAGTACCTACGGGTGCCGCAGGCACAGTTCACCCACATCAAAGTCCCTGACGGCCCGCCGGATTCGCGGTTCGTGTATCTGTCCGATGTGTTACCCACCGCGTGGCAGGCGGTGGCCTCCGCCGACGTGCCCGACGGCGGCACGGTCACGGTCCTCGGCCTCGGCCCGATCGGGGACATGGCCGCCCGGATCGCCCAGCACCTCGGCTACCAGGTGTTCGCGGTGGATCTGGTGCCCGAGCGGCTGGACCGGGCCATCGCGCGCGGCATCCACACGATCGACGCGTCGATCGTCGACGGGTCCGTCGGCGACGAGGTGCGCCGCCTCACCGGCGGGCGTGGCAGCGACTCGGTGATCGACGCCGTCGGCATGGAGGCGCACGGGTCGCCGGTGGCCAAGATCGCCCAGCAGGCCACGGCGCTGCTGCCCGACGCCGTCGCCAAACCGATGATGCAGAAAGCCGGGCTGGACCGCCTGGACGCGTTGTACACCGCGATCGACTGCGTGCGGCGCGGAGGCACGCTGTCGCTGATCGGCGTGTACGGCGGCATGGCGGACCCGATGCCGATGCTGACGCTGTTCGACAAGCAGATCCAGGTGCGGATGGGGCAGGCGAACGTCAAGAAGTGGGTCGACGACATCATGCCGCTGCTGACCGACTCGGACCCGCTGGGCGTCGACACCTTCGCCACCCACGTTCTGCCGATGGAGGAGGCTCCGCACGCCTACAAGATCTTCCAACAGAAGCAGGACGGTGCGGTGAAGGTCATCCTGCGGCCCTGACCTGGTGCGACGGTGTGGGCTGCGTGCGGGCGGGTACCTCTTGGAAACAGCCACGCCGATGCGCTGGGCTGTAGGAGGTAGCTGGGTTTTGTCGGGTGATGGCCGGGGAAACCTCAGACATACACATTGATGACGTAGGAGGTCGATTCATGCCGAACACATCGATCAAGAACGAGAAGATGTACGAGGATCTTCGGCGCGAAGGAAACTCGAAGGAGAAAGCGGCCCGCATCTCCAACGCCGCTGCGGCGCGCGGCAAGTCCAGCGTCGGCCGCAAGGGCGGTAAGTCGGGGTCCTACGACGACTGGACGGTCGGCGATCTCAAGAGTCGCGCCAAAGAGCTTGGTATCTCCGGGTATTCACACCTGAGCAAAGACAAATTGATCTCCAAGCTGCGGAACCACTGAGGTCATGTCGGTCACCGCATTTCAGGACCTGCCGTTGGCCGATCGCGACCGCGAGTGGGACGGCGGCGCCGCGGAGAAGCGCGTGCGCCGCTGGGCCGACGCCACCGACGATCCGAACCCGAAGTACCGCGACGCGCACGTCTGGTACGACCAGGATAAGAAGTCGAACTTCACCGCGTACAAGCTGTTGATCGCCGACGTGATCGACGGTGAGCTGCGCGCCGTGCCGCGTGGGGTGATGGCGGCCGGCGCGATCATGCAGGGTTCGCGCGGTGGAATCGATCTGCCGCCGAGCGACATTGATCGCGTGAAGAGTCACCTGGCGAAGTACTACGCCAAGATGGGTGACGAGCCGCCGTGGGAGAAGGACTAGGCGTCAGCCGTCGTCGCTGCGGGCCTCGGCGCCGGACTCGCCTGCGTCGAAGTCGTCATCGCCGCCGGCGCGGCCGACGTACGGTCCTTCGCTGGGGTCGTCGGTGTCCTTGGCTGCCCGCGACCCCGCCACCTTCGGGTCCTCGTCGATATCGGACTCGGCCTTCTCAGAACGGGGCTCACTCATTTCGGTGGCATGCCCGCAGGTAGGGGGTTCGAAACGTAGGACGCACGCTGTGACGTCGCCCGGCATCCGTTTGGGTGCAGAAGGCTCGGGTACGCCCTCGGCATGGCAGAAAACGCGATACCCGTTCGCGCGCTTGGGCTGATCTGCAGCCTCAAGCCCAGCCCGGCGCCGTCGAGCAGCGCCCTGATCGCCGAGCACGTGTTCGAGACGCTGCGCGAGCAGGGTGCAGAGTGCGAGGCGGTGCGCTGTGTCGACTTCAACATCGCCCCTGGCGTCGAGGCCGACATGGGCGACAGTGACCAGTGGCCGCAGATCCGGCAGAAGGTGCTGGCGGCCGACATTCTGTTGATCAGCACCCCGGTGTGGCTGGGCCATCCGTCGTCGGTGACCCAGCGGGTGCTGGAGCGCTTGGACGCGGAGCTGTCCAACACCGACGACCAGGGCAGGCCCGCGATGGCGGGCAAAGTCGGCATCGTCAGTGTGGTGGGCAACGAAGACGGTGCCCACAAGGTCGTCGCCGACGTCTTCCAGGGGCTCAACGACGTGGGTTACAGCATCCCCGCGCAGGGCTGCACCTACTGGAACGGCCCGGCGATGGAGAGCACCGACTACAAAGACCTCGACGAGGTGCCCGAACAGGTGGCCTCGACCACCGCGGCTGCGGCGCGCAACGCCGTGCACCTGGCCCGCGCGCTCAAGCAAGCGCAGTACCCGCCCTACCAGTGACGCTCTATCCCGAGAGGAGTACTCATGCCTGACACATCGCGAGATCCCGTCGACCACGCCCGCACCTACCGGCAGCATGCCGGCGAGACGATGAAGGCCGGGGTCAACGCCCCGGGCCTGATCGCGGTCGGAATCGGTGTGCTGAGCCTGGTGATCGGGCTGTTCTCGTTCGCCAACGGCAGCAGCATCACCGGTGTCGTCGCAGTCGTCGTGGCCGTCCTGCTCGTCGGTGGCGGCCTGGCATGGCTGGCCCGCGCCCACCACAAAGTGCAGAAGAAACAACAGGATTGGCACCGGGAGCACCCCGAAGCGCCATACGAGCCGCCCACCAGCTGACCGAATCAGGTGGGCGACAGCCAGGTCATCGCCGCGGCGACGAGCGCCTGCGTGGCGGTGTCGAGCGTCGGTTGGATTACCGGCGCGAATCGCGGTGAGTGGTTGACGGCGATGTCCTGGTTCACCGATCCGGCTTCTGCCGCTGACCGGTAGGCGTCGGGGTCGACGCAGCCGACGCCCCAGTAGGTGTAGGGCGCACCGAGTGATCTCGGAATCTCGCTGAAGTCCTCGCTGCCCACGCCCTGCGGCAACTCCACGCATCGTTCGCCGAACATCTCGGAGAACGCGTGGGTGACACGCTCGGTGGTGGCTATGTCGTTGTCCGTCACGGGAAACCGATCGGACAGTTCGAACTCCGGATCCCTGGGCGATCGCGACGCCGCGCATTCGGCGGTCACGATCCGGCGGACGGCTTCGAGTACGTCCGTGCGTGTGTCGTCGTTGAACGTACGGATGTTCAGCTGAAGGACGGCGCGGTCGGGGATCACGTTGCTCTTGGAGCCCGACGTGATGCTGCCGACGGTGAGCACGACGGGCTCTACCGGGCTGACCTCCCGCGAGACGACCGTCTGCAGTCGCACGACGATCATCGCGGCGAGAACGACCGGATCCACGGACGCTTGCGGCATCGAACCGTGACTTCCCCGGCCGTAGACGGTGACCCGCATGCTGTCGGCAGATGCCATGAAGGGGCCGGCGTGCATGCCGATCGTGCCTGCGGGAAAAGGCATCACGTGTTGGCCGAGGCACACGTCGACGTGAGGCAGAAGCTTCGCCAGTCCGTCGGCGACCATGCCGCGCGCTCCGTCGCCAGTCTCCTCGGCCGGCTGGAAGAGCCCCACGAGGGTGCCGCCCCAGCTGCCGCGTCCGTCGGCCAGAAGGCGCGCAGCGCCGAGCAGCGCGGTGACGTGGAGGTCGTGTCCGCAGGCGTGCGTCACGGGAACCTCGTGGCCGTTCGGGTCGGTGGCGCGCTCTGTGCTGGCGTAGGGCAGGCCCGTGTCCTCCAGCACCGGCAGTGCGTCCATGTCGGCGCGGAGCAGCACCGTCGGGCCGGGGCCGTTCTCAAGGATGCCTATCACTCCGGTGCCGCCGATTCCGTCGTGCACGCGATAGCCGGCTGCGGTCAGCGTGTCGACCACTTTGCCTGCGGTTCGGTGCTCCTGGTGGGACAGCTCAGGATGGCGGTGGAGGTCGCGGTAGAAGTCCTCCTGCCAGGAGCGGATTCCGGGCAGGCCGTCGAGGACGGTGGTTGCCTGGCTCGAGGGCGCCATGGCAGCTCCTAGCAGTTGAGTTCTCCTGGGGCTAGTTGAGTTGATACCCCATTGCCTCGCCTGGGCAGAGGCAAACCGCAAAGCGGCGGCTCGTTAGGATCAGCGGCCAGGCCCCCATAGCCCAATTGGCAGAGGCAGCGGACTTAAAATCCGGAAAGTCTGGGTTCGAATCCCAGTGGGGGCACCCTATATCGCCTGCTAGAGACCTATTTCTGGTACCTAGCTCGTCTAACTAGCGGCCGTCATCGCGGCGTGAACGCGGCGGGCGGCGGGATCGTGGCGGCGGGTCCGCGTTCGTAGCTAACACGCCCACCTGAGCCCTTCAGAGCTGCGTAGGCGTGTTGCCGGTCCGGTATCGCCCGGAAGGGTCGGTGAAGGCTCGGCACTGTCAGCCGCCGATTGAGGGGTTGGCATGATCGCGCGACCGCCGGTATCTTGGTGACTATTCCGGGCAGCATGAGCCGGTGATGATCTGATGCCATCGCGGTGCGCGGTGGAGCCATGTGGGTGGCGGTGAAATCCCGCCGAAGTAGCTATCACGTTGTGTGAGCACTTCGGGAAGAAGTAGGGCCTAAGCGCAACAGCGCCGAGCGGACCCGAAACTTTCCGGGGTGCTCTTTTTGTTTTCCCCGGACTAGCCGGAAGGAAAATGAAAATGAACGACGACAACGCTCTCTACATTGCCGGACTTGCCCCGATCCAAAAGAAGATCGTGGAGTCCGAAACCGAGAGCATCACCGAGCGGTGGGAGTTCGGCCGCGTCCTGGTCAACCTTCGTGTTGGCAAGCAACTACCGAAAGGACTCCGCGCGGCGGTCACAGAGGAGTTCGCACTGGAGGCTTCGGAGATCACGCGGCGAATGCAGTTGGCCGAGCGCTTCCGCACCCGTGAGGAAGTTGTGGACGCGTGCACAACTTACGGAGGCTCGTGGCGGCGCATCATTCGTCATGAGCTGACTAAGCAGCAGGTGATCGATGACGAAGGATGGGCCACCCGCGCCCAGGCTCGGCTCCATCGGCTAGTGGCCGAGGTCTGAACCACCCCGGGTTTGATGCACACCTTCTTTCGAGGGAAGGTTGTTCGCATTATGCCGAGGAAGTACGACGACGAGTTCAAGGCCCGGGCGGTGCGGTTGGTCACCGACCATGCCGAGGAGTACGACAGCCGCACGGCCTGTATCAGCGCGGTGGCCAAGCGGTTGGGGGTGTCCTACGAATCGCTGCGCCGCTGGGTGAACCAGGCCGAGGTGGATACCGGGGTCCGTGACGGTGTGCCCACCGATACGGTGCGCGAGTTGCGCGAGCTCAAGCGTAAGAATCGTGAGCTTGAGGAAACCATCGAAATCCTCAAGGCGGCAACAAGTTTCTTCGTGCGGGAGAGCGACCCGCGACACCACTGATCTGTGCGTTCATCGCCGAGCATCGTGCTCGGTTCGGGGTCGCTCCGATCTGCCGCGTGCTCACCGAGCACGGCTGCCAGATTGCCCCGAGAACCTTCTATGCCTGGCTGACCCGACCCCCGTCAGCGCGGACCCTCTGGGACACCGTGATCACCGAAGTGCTGGCCGGCTTCTACGAACCTGACGAGCACGGCCGCCGGAAACCTGAGTCGTTGTACGGCGCCACCAAGATGTGGGCTCACCTGCAACGCCAGGGCATCGCCGTGGCCCGTTGCACCGTGGAACGCCTGATGCGGGCCAACGGCTGGCGTGGGGTCACCCGCCGCAAAAAGGTTCGCACCACGATCGCTGACCCGGCCGCGGCGCGGGCAGCCGATCTGGTCAAACGCCAGTTCCGGGTGCCCGCCCCCAACGTACTGCTGGTGGCGGACTTCACTTACGTCCGCCTGGCCAGCGGAGCGTTCGTATACACCGCGTTCGCCATCGACGCCTTCGCGGGCCGGATCGTCGGGTGGACCTGCTCAGCCAGCAAGGAAGACAGGTTCGCGCGCCAGGCGATCCACCATGCCGCACAACTCCGAATAAACGAAGGTAATCCGTTGTTGGGCAATACTATTCACCACAGCGATGCAGGCTCGCAATACACCTCCGTGCGGTTCGGCGAGACCCTGGCGCTGTCCGGACTGGTGGCGTCGATCGGCACAGTCGGGGATGCCTTCGACAACGCTCTGGCCGAGACGACGATAGGGCTCTACAAGACCGAAGCCGTCCGCGACGACTCACCGTTCCGGCGAGGTCCGCTGCACCGCCTGACCGACGTCGAACTGCTCACCGCTGAGTGGGTGCACTGGTACAACACCGACCGGCTCATGCACCGCCTGGGCCGCATCCCACCGACCGAGTACGAGACCATCCACTACGCTACAAACACAGCCCAGCCAGAGGCTGCACACCAGTAACCAGGTGTGCATCAAACCCGGGGCGATTCAGTCAGCGGCTCAGACGAGCGGCGTGTGGAGCTGGTGGGGTTGCTCGGGGAAGCGTTGACAGCGCTGCAGCGCCCCGTGTCGATAGTCCAACCGGGGCGGGGCTGAGGCACGTCAGCACGCCCGCCCCGGTCGGAGGTCTACCGGGCGATCTGTTCGCCGGGGTGCCCGCGAACCTCACCGCGTGGCCGGCGCTGCTCGCGGGGGATGGGTGATCCCTCGACAAGCTCGACGGGCGGTGCCTTTGGCCGGTACACGCCGCCCTCGCTCGGTGGCCGGCCATTGAGGTGTGGCGGCACGAGCCCAGAACCCCAGCCGAACTCGGTTTCGGTCTCGGCCTGGGTTTTGTCCCGGGCGAGCCGGTTAGGGTCTGCGGGCCGACGTAGTGCTGGCAGCGGTGGCGGCTCCTCCTCGCGCCATGGCTCAGGGGCGGTCATCGCGGGATCGCCGGGGCGGTGTAGATGGGGTTGGTGGTGATTTTCATGCAGACGGCGGCGCTGCGATGGCGGACGCCAGTTCCGAAGCCGCGCACGAAGAATGAGTCCTGCAGGGGGTAGGGGCCGTTGCCGGGAATATGGCGCAGGCCCTGGTATGCCGGGTTCGGGTGCTCCCTGAAGGCGACGGGATTCATGTCGGAATTGGGTCCACCGCTGGCCACGACCGCGACATAGCCGAGCGGCACGAAGTTCGACTGGATGAGTAGCGCGGAGTTGTACGAGCCCCACACCTGCAGGCCGTTGTAATCGGAGGCCGGGATGGGTCCATGGATCTCTTCCTGCCCGATCCACGCAGGCATCAGGGCGCTGGGGATGAAGTCCCACTTTGGCTTTGGCCCGCCAGTTCTGTACTCAACCCCTGCCCGCCAGGAGGTCATCAAGGAAGCATCGACGTCGTCAGGGTTGGCGAGGACAAGCATGGTTGTGCCAACCTGGCCGTAACCCTTGACCTTGATGAGTCGGATCATGTCCTCAATGTCTTGCGCGTCCAGCACGGTGGAACCGGTGGTCAGGTAATGCGTTGTGTCGCTGGGGAATGTGCGGCCAAGGTACGGTGGCGGCGACATGCCGTCGGTGCCGGTCCAGAGCGGGTAAACCGTATGGTTCCACTCGTTGAAGCGTGGCTGAGGGTTGAACAGACGGTTGAGAATCGCGCCGGTTACGTTCTTGTTGTCTGCTTCGATGACGCGGGTTACCTGCGCAGTCACCTGTTCAGCAGTGGCTTCGCGCAGGAACTTCCATGTGGCCCTTAGGCTGATGTCGTAGTCCTTGAAGTCATATCCAAGGCGCAGAACGTCACTCGGCGGTCGGATCGCTCTCGGCACACCAAACTCAGTTGCTTCCTCAAACGATTCAGACGAGATTGATTGGGGAACAGCGTCTGCTACCTGAACGGTGCGGTAGCTCAGCAGGCTTGCGACCGCGCTGCGTTCGGCGTTGTAGAGCTCGAGAGCCTGCTGTATCTCGGCCCAAATTTCGTTCAGGTCGACACCGTCAGCCGTCTCGTTGACCAGAACATCCCCATGTGCCGAAATTCCCTTGGCCATCTGGATCACCTACCCCTAGATCGAAAGTCGTTACGAGCTAAGGACGGTATCCCAAATTTGGGCGGCGCATTCCGGCGTAAACGGCTTTGGTACGGCGATGGTCGGCTTCCGTCGCTATGTCGGCGGGCGTCCGTCGGTTCGCGGTATCGTAAAGACGAAAGGTCGAAACCTAGTTTCTGTGACCGTATTTCAGAGACGTCTATCGAGGGAGCGTGCAATGGCACGTATGCCAGTGATCTCGCAGGTGCCGGAAGCACCCCCAGGTTTGGAACTGTCGCCCGTGCCAAATCTTGAGGGCATAGACGCCGCCGCGCGATGGATACGGGAGCGCCTTGGCATCCCCGCGACGGCCCGATGGATCCATGACAAGACGATTACCGGCCAGATCCGCTACGCACTCTTGATGGGCCGACGCTTCTACTCGACACAAGCCCTCTACGAGTTCGTGATGACGCAAACCAAGGTCGGCGGCAAGACCGGATGACCGCAACCGAGAGGAAAGAACAATGGACGACGCACGCCGGGCAACGCTCACCGCCAAATACGGCATTGACCGCCCGCCGATGGACCCCGCCTTGAATACGACGGTGATGGCGATGCTGGCGTCCGAGGCGATCAGCGCCAAGGCGCACGGCCGGGACAACGCGGCCCTGTTTGACCCGGTGTGGTCGCCCGCGATGTGGGACCGTGCCAACGAAGCCATGGCGGAGCTGCGCGCGGGCCTAGCCGAAGATCGCATCAGGTTCGACACGCACGATCACTACGACACTGTCGACCTAGATAACCCACCCGCCGAGGCGGTGTTCATTTGGGCGCCGGGGAGCACATCCGTTTTGATCGCCTGCCGCAGCCAGTCGAACGCGCGGACTCGTCAGGTTCGCGGCCCTGACTACTTCAGCGGCATGCTGCAGTTCTTCGCGATGATCGACGACTACCACTCGTACGGGGGCGGCGCGGACGCCGAGCTCCGGTGCACGATCAACGTGGCCAAGGGGTGTACGGCCCACGCGGAGGACCTTGGTGCTGGGACTACGCGCCTGATGCCGGTTCGACGCGGTCAGTTCCTCCTGCTGTTTCGGTGCTGCCGGGTGTGCGAGGACGTGGCCGGCCTGCTCGCGGACACCAACTTTCAGATCAGCGTTCTGCAAGCCCAGTCGACTTTGCCGCCCGGTGCGCGGATTGACCCCGGCTCGCCGGTCCCGCCGCGAGTCCCGCCCGACCGCGCGTAGATGGCCCCACCTGACCGGCTCATGGCGACGACGGCGATATGCCGCGCGGGTCGAGAGCGACCGGCTAGGTCGGGTCTCGCAGAAGGTTTCGCCGAAGAATGGCCGTGTATCCCCATACCCGGCGAAGGTGCCAAACGTTCTTAGGGCAACTGAGAGCCGAAATCGTTTCGTATCGCCCAGATTCAGTCGAGTTACGTAAGAGCGCGACGAGCGCGGAACGGGTAAGATCGGGGTAACGCTCGGCGGCGAACCGCCGAGAAGAATTGAATATGGCGGACGGTAGACCGAGACCGGGCCGCTAGCGCTTTCGACATGTGCGCAAATAGTTCTGTCGGCGCGTACCAGAGATAACCGTGATCTTGCGGTGGTCTCAGGTACGTGCCGTTTTTCGTGTTGGAGGAAGAAATGGATGACCTGGATCGACCCAATCTGACCGAACAGGACTTGTACGAGTACCTGTATTTGGATCTGGACCTACCCGTTACGCGGCGCTCCGTGAAGGAGGCCGTCAAGCGGAGGGAGATCCAGCCGACGCGGCTGGGTAACGGCAACTACTTCAGCAAGCGCGACGGCCTGGATTGGGTGAAGTCCCGCAAGCAATCTGGCGTATATCGCGCACCCGAGGCCAATGCCTTTCGGTGAAGTGTGCTCCCGGCTGGGCAGGCCGGGAGCGTGTCCACTTCGATGCCTGAGACGTTAGGACGAGCCGAATGCTACGCCAGGAAAAGGCGACGCGAAAGCCGCTGCGGGACAGATTCGTTGACATCGGTGGCGGACTACTGCGGGTCTACTTCGAGAACGAGGACAACGGTCTATGTCTGCCTGATGTGAGCGGTCTGTCGTTGTTGGAAGCCGCCCTGGCCTACGCGGAAGCGGGTTGGTACGTGCTGCCGACAGACCCTGCGAACGTGAAGAATCCGGGCAGCGTTGTCGGTGGCAAGTGGCAAGAACATTCGAGCCGAGACCCCGAGCAGATACGTCGGTGGTGGACTGCGAACCCGCACTATGGGATTGCCCTCCATTGTGGGCGGTCTGGTGCGGGTGTGTTCGACCTCGACGAAGACCTCAATGACAGGCCTGCAGATATGCCCGACGAACTTTGGGCTGCCTTGCAGTCTGGCGCGATACAGGCGACGCGCCGACCGGGTTGTGGAAAGGATGCCCGCGCGCACTACATGTTCGCCTGCGAGCCGGACACATACGGCAACAGCGCCGGGGCGTTCACTCGATGGGGTCAGTTCCGTGGCAGAAACGGTGTGATCATTGCGGCCCCGACTCCACACCCCGACGCGGAGACTAAAGACGGCGAGTACAGGCCACGAAAGACGGGGCCGTTGCCGCCGATGCCCGATGTTCTGCGGGACTGCCTGTCGGAGGCGGGCGAAACCGCTGACCCACTCACTGATGTCGAACTGAGTGCGTTCCTTGACGCCCATACTGGCGAGGGTTGTGGACGCGATGGATGCTCGCACGTCGTGGACGGCCCGGTCAAGAACTTTCGCACCGCGGTCGAGGACGGCGCGAGCCGCTACGAAACTCTGGTGAAGGTTGCGCCGTGGGCGCTGTCGGAGGGGATGGCTGGCTGCTACTCGGCGCGCGAGCTTGTCGATGCGTTGCGGACTGCGTACTTCGATGCGTTCGGTGAGGGCGACGGTCGCACTCGTCTGGCGCAACGCAGCGGCGAGTTCGCGCGGGTGATGCGATGGGGTGCCGCGCAGGCTGACATCAACCGTGCCCATCGGAATGACAGCCTGCCGACAGCTGCGGAGCTTGAGAGTTTCTGGACTTCGCGGCCTGAACTTACGCGGTTGCGGCAGTTCGCGAGGGCGCGGTCTGTCGGGCCGTGGTCGATGCTCGGTGCGGTTCTGGCTCGCGCGATTGCGACGATTCCGCCTCACGTGGTTCTGCCGCCCACGGTGGGGTCGTTCGCCAGCGTGAATCTGTTCGTCGCGTTGGTCGCCCCTTCGGGCTTCGGTAAGAACACCTCGGAAGCAGCCGCAGCAGACTTCGTGGTGAGTGAGACCGACGTGTTTGTCGCGACGCCGGGTAGTGGCGAGGGGATACCTAAGCAGTACGCCTACAAGCAAAAGGCCGAGCAGATCAATCTGCGTAATGCAGTGATGTTCACAGTCGGCGAAGTCGACACCTTCGCAGCACTAGCAGGCCGCAGCGGCTCGACGCTGATGCCTGAACTGCGTAAGGCATGGATGGGGGAGCGGCTCGGCTTCGGCTACGCGAACGCCGAGAAGGCTGTTGTGATCATGGAGCACCGCTACCGGATGACGATGATCGTCGGCGTCCAGCCCGGTCGCGCGAGGGCTCTGCTGGACGACAAGGACGGTGGAACGCCCCAAAGGTTCATCTGGTTGCCGACGACGGACGCGGACGCGCCCGAGGAGCCTGACGCGGAACCCGACCCGTTGCGGCTACCCGCGTGGCCGGCTGCCGCAGCTCCCGAGCCCGCTAGTGCGATTGCGTACGGGTCTGCGGAGGACGGTATTCAGCTGAAGTTTGGCGAAGTCGACCCCTACATGCTTGATGTGCCCGTTGAGAAGTCGGCGTTTCACGTGTTGGCTTTGCCGCTAACTGTCGCCGAGAAGGTCCGGCAGGAGCAGCGCGCGAAACTGCGTGGCGAGGTGTCGGCTTCGCATGCGCTCGACTCCCACGCGATGCTAGCGAGATTGAAGCTCGCGGTGGCACTCATGTGGATCAACGGGCGCACGGACAAAGTTTCCGAGGAAGACTGGGATCTGGCCGGCCTTGTGATGGGTGTATCAACCGAGACAAGGCGTGACGTCCAAGCCGCGCTGAGATCCAAGTCGACCGCCGCGAACCAGGAACGTGGACGCCAGGACGCGGTACGCGAGGTAGCCAAGGCGGAAGTCCTGGCCAAGGCGGAAGACGCCGCAATTGGTCGTGTCGCCGAGCGCATTCGGAAGTTGCTGCGAGCCAATAACGATCAGTCGAAGGCCGCGATGCGCCGCGACTTTGGGCGTGACAAGAGGCTTTTCGACCCGGCGCTGGAGCGATTGATCGACGTCGGCGATGTGGAGCTGCAACCCATTCCCGGTAAGGGTGGCAACGCCCGAGCCGTCCACATAAAGGACGGGCGATGAGCGGCCGTCTACGGGGGGTACGAGGGGTACGACGTACCCCCCGCCGTGCGAGAGCGCGTGAAAACGGTCTTCCTAAAAAACCTGGTCATCTCAATTTCCTGAATCGCGGGTTAGGCCCCCGGAGCGCCGAGTCGCGGGCGATGGGGGGTACGCGTACCCCCGGTACCCCCCCACGAGATGGACCAGCCGCCTTGGCCGTCCCAGGCATGCCCCTGAACCACTGCAATTGCATTGCTTTGGAACCAGTTCCATCGATGAGAGGACAACCCCATGAGTGACCTATCGGCATCAGGACCCAACGACAAATGGAGTGACGAATGGTGGGCAACCAGTCGTGGGCGACGGTGCGAGGCGCACAAGAAGAACGGCGATAGATGCCACAACCCCGCCCGCCGTGGAACGAATGTGTGCGACTACCACGGCGCGAAGGCCCCACAGGTGAAAGCAAAAGCGCGGCAACGCCTTGAGGAAGCAGCCGACCGCATGGCCAAAGAACTGCTGAATATTGCGACAGACTCAGAGTCCGAACATGTGAAACTGGCGGCAATCCGTGATGCACTCGACCGCGCGGGCATCTCGGCCAAGCAAGCACTCGAGCTTTCTGCCGCAGGCACAACCAAACCCTACGAGGAACTGCTCCACAACCTCGGCGGCATCGCGACCATCAGCCGTGAGGAATCCCGCGCCCGTCGCGGGCTGGCACCCGAACCACGCGCCCTGGCCGCCCCCGAGGAACCCATGGAGGTCGTGGACGCCGAGCTAGTCGAGGATTACCCCGCCGACCCCGCTCATGGTTCCGCTCGCGGCCCCGTACCCGCCGACCGGGGCGACGGCCCGACCCCGAGACCGCATTTCGCCGACGAGCCGCCTAGCGGCCCGCCCGGTACCGGCCTTCAGACCCTTGAGGACGCAGTGGCCGACCTCCGCGACCGGCGCCAGCGGTGAACACCCATACGCAGGCCTCCTGGGGGCACTGGCTTGTCGACCCGTCGCCCTGGTATCGGCGACCGGCGGGGCCTAATTCGCAAGGCAGAACACGAATGAACGGCCAGCGCGAAAGCGCTGCTCAGCGGGTCGTGCAGCGCTGGTGACTGGCGTAGGAAGGGGTCGGGTCGTTCGTAACGGTCATTACGAACGACTGAACCCCGAACAGAGGAGAACCCATGGCCAACAATGGAAGTCGAAGAGTCCGAGCGATCGGCTACATCCGCGTCAGCTCAAAGGCCCAAGGCGAGAACGGATATGGACTCAGAGCTCAGTCTGACGCCATCGAGAAGTACTGCGCAGACAACGATATTGAGTTGCTGACAGTCATTCCCGATGTCATGAGCGGGCGCAGGACTGACCGCCTCTATGGGCGAGCGGCCGCAGTGGCGGCAATCAAGGCGGGACTAGCGGATGTGCTGGTGCTGAAAGACTTTGACCGCGCTACTCGCGATGCATACGACGGGCTGACCCTTCAGCGCGAGGCTCAGGCCGAAGGATGGCGCATCGTCACCACGAAAGGCGAAGATACCGACGCCATCAGCAAGCTTGAGCTGACGATCAAGCTTGCCTTCGCCGAAGAAGAGCGCGAGCGTATCAGCGAGCGCACGAAAGCTGGGCTGGCCCGTGCCAAGCGCGAAGGCAAGAAGCTCGGAAATGAAAGCGTCATACCAGATGACGTGGTGCGGCTGATCGTTCGCATGAACCAACGCAACAAGCTCGGCGCCAAGGCGATCGCGACGCGGCTGACGAGTGAAGGCATCCCTGCCCCAGGCGGAAACCGTTGGCACTACAGCACCGTACGTGCGGTACTACGGCGATGGGACGAGGCGGCGTGAGCAATCTACCTGCATATGCCCCAAGCAATTATGAACCGAAATGGAGAAGTCAGCGTGACCGTACAACTCACCGAAGAGGAGATGAAAGAGGTTTGCGCAGCTGCGTACTGGCGGTGGGCGAAGGACAACCCCGAAGAAGCAGCAGCCCGCCTTGGCTGTGGCCTCGTCAAGCCTGCCCGACAGCAAAGCGCGCCGAAGAAGCCACCGAAGCGACGACGTCGGTCTTGGCGGAACCAAGGCGGCGACCAGTCGAAGCGCAGCCAGGCGTACATGCGCCGGTTACGGCGGCTCGGATGAGCGCGGAGTACTGCTATTACTCGCGCGGGGCCGCTGTGCGCGTTGCTCTACCCGGTGACCCGCGAAACCGGCAGGAAGGCCGCGTAGTCCGCAGCTACAAC
Source organism: Mycolicibacterium austroafricanum (assembly GCF_000612725.1). GTDB lineage: Bacteria > Actinomycetota > Actinomycetes > Mycobacteriales > Mycobacteriaceae > Mycobacterium > Mycobacterium austroafricanum. Next base: position 373,756 of record NZ_HG964452.1, on the reverse strand, counting down.
GACGGCGGCGACATGGTCCACGTTGTCGAGTTCGACGGCGGCGAGAGGAACGAATACACGACTGAGGAACTGCGGGCCGTGACCGGTAACCGCTGGGAAGGCTAGGAGCGGCAATGGCATACGTACGCGCCCACGGAACCAAGCAGCGCCGAAACGGCAAGGTCGTCAAGACGTACGCGGTCGTCTGGCGTGAAGCCGTTCGCGACGAGTTCGGCCTACCAACAGGGGCCACGCGAGCACGGCGTGAGACCTACCCGACGCGCGACGCAGCAGAGGCGCGGCGCGACGAACTCAACGCCGCGAAGCACACCTACGCGGGCACCAGCGCCCTGGCCGAGCAGCGGGCGAAGGGGGAGCAGCCCTTTGGGTTCTACGCGCGGGCCTGGCTCGACGCGCAAGCCGTTCGAGTCGCTAGCGGCAAGGTCAAGCAGCGCACGGTAGATGAGTACGAACGCCAACTGCACACGTATGTGCTTGGCGAGCTAGGCAGTCTCGCGGTCGCGGCAGTGACGCCGGCCCACTTGGAGAAGCTGCTGACTGGGTTGGTGCGTAAGCAGTCCCGCCAGGGCGACCGAAAGGCGGTCACTCCCGGAACCGTGAAACACATCTGGGACGTGGTGCGGCGGGTACTCCGTTACGCCGTTCAACACGGCGCGCTCGACGCGAACCCGGCGGACCGAGTGGATTTCTCTGCGAGCCGCGCGACCGGGGACCACGCCGAGTTCGAACACCACCCGCTCACGGCGGCAGAGGTGGGCGCGCTGAGCGCGGCGGTCGCGGGATACCCGCCTGCGGGCTACGACGGCCCAGCTCTCCCCGCGTACCCGGTGTACGGGCTTCTGGTTGAGTTCCTCGCGTACACAGGCCTACGGGCCGCTGAGGCCGCAGGGCTGGAGGTCGGTGACCTTCTGTTTGGGCCGGGGCCGACGTGCGCGGTACGGGTCGCGCGGACAAAGGACCGAAAGAACGGCGTCTGGGTCGTCGGCACCCCGAAGAGCAAGCGCAGCCGCCGAACCATGCCGTTACCGCCCTGGCTTGCTCGGCGGATGGCCGACTACCTCGCGGAGGTCCACCCGCGCGCGAACGAGCCGACCGCACCCCTCTGGCCGTCGCGGAAGAACGGGGGCGGATACCGAGCAGCGGGGGAGAGGTACGCGGTACCGCTCGACTGGTCGCAGCCGCTCGCGCTCGGAACCTTCTACGACACGATCCTCAAGCCCGCCCTGGAGGCGGTCGGTCTACCCGCGAGCCGCCCCGCGACGAAGGATGCGCCCGCCGTTCGGGGCGTACGGCTCCACGACCTGCGGCATACGTTCGCCGTACTCCAGCTATCGGCGGGAACGCATTTCATGCAGGTATCAAAATGGCTCTTCGCACTTGATAGGGGTCTGGTGTTGTCCGACATCGTGTCGTGTCGGTGATTGATTAGGGGCCCGCGCCCCTGTGAGCTGGGTGTTCTCAGGCATCCAGGACAAGGAACGCGGGCATGGTTGACGGTAGTTCATTGCTGCTCGATCTCGACGGTGTGGTCGTCGAGTCGGTGCAGCGCCTCGAGGACGGTACCCGGTTGGTGCATGTACTGACCGCCCCGGAGTGGGTTGGGATCTGCCCCGCGTGTGGGGAGCGCTCCAGCAGGTCGAAGGGCTGGGTGTACACCGGCCCGCGTGATGTGCAGGTCGGCCCGGATCGTCCGGTGCTGCGCTGGCGTAAGCGAAAGTGGTTGTGCCCCAGCATGGTCTGCGAGCGCAAGGTGTTCACCGAGTCGGTGCCTGGCGTTCCGGCGCGAGCGCGGGTTACCCCGCGGGCCAAGGCGTCGATGGCCAGCGCGGTGCTCGACGAGGACCGCTCCGTGGCTGCGGTAGCCGGGCAGTACGGCTGCGGCTGGCACACCGTGCATGACCACGTCATCACCGTCGCCGAGGAGGCCTTGGAGGTCGAGCTGGAGCCGGTTGCGGTGCTCGGCATCGACGAGACCCGCCGCGGCAAAGCCAAATGGGAGCACGACCCGGCGCTCGGCCGGAGGGTGTGGGTGGATCGCTGGGACACCGGCCTGGTCGACGTCACCGGCGATCAGGGCCTGCTGACCCAGGTCAACGGCAGAAACTCCGGGGCGGTGATCGACTGGCTGGCGACCCAGGACCCCACCTGGAAGGCGCAGATCACCCACGTGGCCATCGATCTCTCACCCGCCTACGCCCGGGTCGCCCGCGAGGCGTTGCCGCAGGCGATCGTGATCGCCGACCGGTTCCATTTGGTCAAGAAGGCCAACGACATGCTCGACGCGGTGCGCCGCCGGGTCACCTGGGCCCAGCGGGGCCGACGCGGTCGCAAGGCCGACGTCGAGTGGATCAACCGCCGCCGGCTGCTGCGCGGTGCTGAGCGGCTCACCGCAGACCAGCGCAGCAACCTGTTCGCCAAGCTGCTGAGCGCTGATCCGAACGAGGACATCGCTGCGGCGTGGATCGCCAAAGAACTGCTGCGCGAACTGCTTTCCTGTGCCGACCGAGGAGGGCTGCGCTACGACATCGCCGCCGCGCTAGACCGGTTCTACCGCTTCTGCGCGGCCTGCAAGGTGCCCGAGGTCATCCGATTCGCCCGCACCATCGAGACCTGGCAGGCCCCGATCATCGCCGCCCTGCAAACCGGGCTGACCAACGCTCGCAGCGAGGGCTACAACCGCATCGTCAAGCACGTCGGGCGCATCGCCTTCGGATTCCGCAACCCCGACAACCAACGCCGCCGCGTACGGTGGGCCTGCACCCGCCGATCGCGGCGAGTCACACCCAGCCGGCACCAATGCCACTGCTAACTGCGAAGAGCCATCAAAATGGTTGGGGCACAGTACCTACACGTTGACACTCGACGTGTACGGCGACTACATCCCCGAGCAGGACGGCGGCGCGGCGAACAACCTGCCCGAGCCGCCCGCGCCCGTACGGCCTTGCGAGGCGGCGGGCAACGTCGTGCCGCTGCGTAGAGAGGGATAAGCCGAGTTAGGTGTTGAGGCGTCTCAACCCGCTTCGACATCGAAATAGTAGAGGCGGTTCGAATCATCCGGGCGTTCCCGGGCAATCAAGTGTTCGCGCTCAAGCTTCTCGCCAAATTTCGCGACCTTCTGGACGTAGCATCCGACGTCGTCAGCGACCTGCCTTGCCGCAAGTCTATCGGCACGTTTTGCGGAACGAATTGCGCCGATAATCTTGATCTCTTCTTCGGTGTACGAGGCGTCGTTTCTACGCTCTACAACAACCTCTAGGTCAGCTCGGTCGTCTGGACAAAACTGAAGTCGAGAACCACCAAGCATGAGTTGCGACTCTGCATAGATTCTGCCGCAAAGGGTGCAGCGGAAACTCGCCATCTGGCCGGCCTCATAGAACCGGTCATACTCTTGCAAAGTCGTGTCATAGGCGAATCTCTGCTGGCGGATCACATTCTTGTCGTCCCCCCAGCCAAAGTTATTCTCTAATGCGATCCCGTAGTCGAAAGAATACAGGCTCCTATTCACACGTTCCTTTTTGGTCGTTCGGCCTTTTTCTAAGAGATGGACGAGAAAAAACATGTTCAGGAAACGCAGTCGCTCTTCATTCTTTGGCAATACCATGAAGTGGCTTGCGGGGCTGTCGGGAACCTTCCTGCGTTCCAGGGCGGCACGGTCAAGTAATGAATCCCAGATCTCAGGGACATGTTCTGGTATCGCTAGTCCATTCCGCGCAGCGCCGGTCATCTGATTCATATATGCGTTAGATGCGTACCTAATGCCGTAGTCGAGATCAGTTCGACGGATTCGGCCCCTCGAAGATTGCCTAGCACGCGACCAAGCCTGCTTCAGAACAATCCCTATTGTGCGAGGTACGCCCATTGCCGACCGCGTCAGTTCTCGATACGCGTCCTCGGGGGCGTCGAAAATCCTGCTACCAGGCGACTGCGTATAGGTCTGGATCCGCTGCTCGATAATCATCTCCGTGAGCTGGGTCAGCTGGTCCATCGCAGCACCCAAAGAACCACTGCGTCCCACGAAAGCGTCCAAATCTAACGACAGTTCGAATAAGTCGCGCTGCAAGATGATCGAGGAGCCGAGTTGATAGTTGTCGGTAATCGCGCCCAACTTGATATACACACCCGAGTGGTTTCCCAGCATTTTCTTCAACAGGGTCGTAAAGCGTTGCTGGAGATCCGCATGAAGCGATGAAAATTCGTCGATGAAAATTAAGAAGTAGGGGATTCCGGCCGCAGTTCGAAGGTCGCCAATGACACGCAGTATGTCAGCTACGGTAAGCCGATAATGGACATTCTCCGTCTGCTTCACTTCTGATGCGGTGGTGAGGCTATCATCGGCGCCAATGCTGCCGGTCAGCTTCGCTTCCGACACGCCCAGCGAGGCCGAAATATCAGCTTTATCTGTATGGGATTGTCTGACCTCAGATCGTTTCTCCACTGGGCCAGATCTATCGACAAAACGCGGTAGTCCCGAAGTCAAGACGGAGGCTAATCGGGCGAGTTCAGTGTTGACGGCAACCGCCTTCTTCGTTTCGCCGTTTCGGAATATCCGATCAATTAACGTGGGTTCCTTGGCTAAGGCTGGCCAGGAACGCAGTAGCTCTTCTTTTATCGCATCGCACAGCTCGGCTACAAACGCAAATTCGAAGGTTTCATAGTCGCTGGTGGCCGTCGAACTCAGGGATTGGCACTTTTCGAGGTCAAGGTACACGCCGAGCGTGCGCGCTCGCGCGCTAGCCTCGCTTGGTCCCCAAGAGCGCATGCATTCGACAAGCGCACGGTAAAGGAGCGTTGTCTTTCCAGTACCACGTCGGCCGACTATCAATTGGTCGGTTGGTCCGACGATGTCCTTCATGTAACCCATGTAATCGACGTAATAGTCAGCCAGAAGGCTCAATTTTTCTGTATCTGCGAGCGGAATGTAGTCCGTTCGCAACATCGAGTTAAAAGCATCTTCAATGTTCTGACTCTGAGCCACGAAGAAGTTCCCCCAAGAAGTTAATGAAACCCTGCTAGTGAACACGTTAGTTGAGTGGCCGCTATTTGTGCGTGAACTCAGGGTTTCAACCACAAGCAACCAGCCAGGAGGAGCGCGGGAGGGCGATGCCGCCTCGGCCGCCGTAGCTAACAGCTCGCCAGGTCATCCCGTCGCGGCGTGAACGCGGCGGCCGGGGGCCTACCGGACCCGACCCGGACCCGACCCCGAGGCATACCGGAAACAGCCTTTGATCAGCGGTTTCGAGCCGTGCGGGAACCCTCCCGGGCTGGTCGCCGAACGCCGCCTAGCCTTACTTAAAATCCGCCAAGTGTCGGTTCGAGTCCGACTGGGGGCACACGACCTTGCCCGGCATATGCACTGGTAAAGCCGCCATACCAAGTGCTAGCCGCTGGCGGACGACCGTTTTGCCCACACTTTGCCCACAGTTACATCTAACTTGTCGGCAACTCCAGTGAGATCATCGTCGAAAAGGTCGGCATAGACGTCCAACGTCATGGCCGCCGACGCGTGTCCCAACATCCGCTGAACCACCTTCACGTTCGCGCCCGCCGAGATCGCCAACGACGCCGCGGTGTGACGTAACGCGTGTGCCGTCACCCTCGGGAACACTGGCGTGGTCGGCTCGTCACCCTCCCTCGCCCGAGCTGTCGCAGCCGCCTTCTGGCACCGGTCGACAGCGCCGGACAGCCAGGAATCGTGCGACGACGGGGGGCCGAGGTAACCACCGTCCCGCGCCGGCCAAATCAGATTGCCGTGTGCCTTGCCCCGGCACGTCTTCGACAACTCCTCGACCACGAACTCAGGCAGGACCACTGTCCGGGACTTCCCAGATTTGAGCGAGCCGAGGTGAACATCGCCGCCGACTGTTACGGCGTTCTCGTGCAACGTCACCCGACGCTTCAGAAAGTCGATGTCACCAACCCGCAGCGCCGCCGCCTCGCCCCACCGCAAACCCGCGGTGCCCAGTAGCAGAACCAGCGACCCGTACCGCCCCGACTCGACCGCCAGGTCGTGAAGCTGCTCGGCAGTCAAATAGATGTTCTTCCGTTTCGCGCGCGCCGGGAGCTTCACCCCGCGGGCTGGATTCGCGGACAGGCGCCGATCCCGCACCGCGTCATCGAGGATTCGAGCCAGCACTGAGTACGCGGTAGCGACCAGCGTCCCCTTCCGTCGGCCGGCCAGCTCGGTCACCCACGCCTGTACACCCGAGTAGCTGATATCCGCGATCGACGTGGAGCCCCAGTGGGGGAGAACATGCACGCGCCAAGCTGATTCGACGGAGTGAAACGCCGAGGGTTTCATCACGCCCTGCTGGCGCTCCAGCCACAGCGCACCGAGATCCGCCACCGTGGCCTTACCGAGCGATGGTGCGACGTACTCGCCGCGCAGCTTCGACACCTCGTTCTCCGACAGCCACTGCTCGGCGTCCCGCTTCGTCCGGAACCCCCGTTTATCCGTCTGCCGGCGATCGGGAGTCCGATAACGGACGCGCCAACGCTTACCCGACTTCGTCTCGTACGCATCAACTTTCGCCATCAAGACCATCCGTGGCGGTTCAGATCTTCCTCGACCCCTTCGCGGATTCGGGCCCGCTCCTCGCGTGTCCTACCCACCATCCGCTCGACATCGCTCAGAACCCACTTCGGCCACGACCGTGACCCAAACTCGAGATAGTCGACAGAGGGGTCGATTGCACGTTGCGCGGTGAGCCAGGACCAGACGTCGTTAGCTTCAACGGTGGAAGCAACTTCTGCTATCTGAACCCTGTCACCTGGTCCGACATGGCCGAGTCCGGGCATCAAGAGGGACGCGGGGGAGGTTCTGAGCGCCAGGGCCAGTGCAATCAGATCGTCGACGTCGACACGACGTTCGCCAGACTCGATTCGACGAACGCCAACTGCGCTGATCTTGCGCCCCACGTCGAAAAGCCGTTCCGAGACTTGTGTGTAGTTGAGGTTCTGCGACTCCCGAAGTGCCGTGATGTTTGCGGCCACTGTCTCCGCAGTTGGCCCGCGTGCCGATTCCTTACCTGCCATGGACCCATAGTGGCCTGTCGAAACATGGCAGTCAATCGACATCCTTGACAAGGGTCACCCCATGTGATTTTCTGTAAGCGTACTGCCTAAAGATGACAGTAGATCGCCAAAGTTAGGCACGTCGAGTGCGACCTGGCAGGCCGTGTGGATTGGACCCCGCCGAGCCTGTCGGGAGGCTCGCCGGTAACCGTACTGCGGCACAGCCATTTGAAATCTCCATACAGGGCACGAGCGCAGATACGGGAGCCAGTAGCGCGGCACCCACACCACATCGGCTGCCGACAGCGTCGGGGATGTGAGGGAACGGAACTCGGGCCTGACCTTCCAGCCACATGAAAGGAGTGACATGACGAATCCACTGGACACACTGACAGCCAAACAGGTTGCGGCGATCCTGCACACGTCCGAGGCCGGACTGGCGCAGATGAGGTACCGCGGCGTAGGGCCAAAGTTCGTGAAAGCGGGTCCCCGCAAGGTGATCTACACCCGGCACAGCGTCGAGGAGTTCCTCGCGGCCAATACGTGCCAACGCACCGACGACCCGCGAGGGGCCGCCTGATGCGCGTCTACCCGCAGTTCGAAGACCTCGGCCTTGATCCCACAGCCGACAAGACCCCGGACCTTCGGCCCGGAAAAAGCGAAGCCCCCGAAGTTGCAGCTCCGAGGGCTTCCGAACCAACTCTCACCAGAAAGTAGGTAACCCCCATGATTACACACACATCCTGCCGACACTGCACAGTGCCCACAACTGACGGCACCGACGTGTGCCGCTTCTGCCGCACTTACGTGCCGCCGACGCGATCACCCGAACCAGTCGACCACCTTGACGCCGCCGTGGCGCGAATCGACAGCATCCGCGCCGACATCAACGCCGTCATCCGCGACCTCCCCGACGACGTCCCCATGTTCGCGCTCGTCGACATCGTCAACGCTCTGTGGAACCTGAGAAACGCCTCGGTGCTACTCGACAAGGCCAACGACACCCTCGAAGCCGCGGAGGCCAACTAATGGCCGGCCGGATCATCGAAGCCCCCGAGCGCGCTCTGCAGCATTGCCAGGAGGCTCAACGCTTCGTCGGGCGCATCATCTTGCGCAGCAGCGGGGAACGACGCAAACGCGCCACGCACATCGCCGAGCTCCTCACCTCGGCGAGTGGCCACCTGAAAATCCTGATGGATGGCGCGGACAAGTGACCGACAAGAAGACCGTGGAGACCCGCCCCGACACCATCGGTGCGGGTTCTCCCGCATCCCAAGAAGTCTCGTGGTGGGCGGTCCATCAGTTCATCAGCGCCGTTGTCGAACAGGTCAAGAACACCACCCTGCCGTGGGCGGGAACGCCGGCCTGGCGAGATCTCGACGACGCAGACCCGCGAAAACTGCTGTCGGTGGCCATCGCTGGAGAACACCACGTGCTCCGCGTCGAGATCGGGCAGGAGCAGCGCGCCCAGGCCGCCGAGGACATCTGGGGCGGCGCCGACTGGTCCGAGGCTGCACGGACTTTTACGCGTCGTCACGAAATTGACGAGATCAGGAGAGCGTCGTGACGGAGATCAACTGGGGGACACCATCCGACCCCCAACTGACGCTGACTCGACTGTCAGACGTGTTGCCGGAACGCGTCGAATGGCTGTGGCCTGGTCGGCTACCCGTCGGTAAACCTGTGACCCTCGACGGTGATCCTGGCCTCGGCAAGTCCACGCTTGCACTGAAGATCGCTGCGACCGTCTCCAACGGAGGAAGCTGGCCAGACGGAGGGCGCTGTGAGCACCACGGCGACGTGCTCCTCCTCTCGGCAGAGGATGGCCTAGCCGA
>NZ_HG964452.1:357717-362536 GCF_000612725.1 Mycolicibacterium austroafricanum | reverse complement strand
GGTGGCGGGTCGATCGGCATTGTCGGTGCTGCCCGCGCCGGCTTGTTGGTGGCCGCCGACCCGGACGACCCGACGCGCCGGGTTCTGGCGTGTGTGAAATCCAACCTGGGCCAAATGCCCGACTCGTTGGCCTACCGACTCGTCGATTGCCCCGACCTCGGCGTCGCCCGCGTGGAGTGGGAAGGCGTCACCGGATACGACGCCCACCGGCTCCTCGCAGGATCGGCCCCAGACGAGGATCGCCACGACGTCGACCAATGGCTGAGCGAGTTCCTGGCAAACGGTTCTAAGAAGGCCAACGAGGTCTATTCCGGGGCTGATGCGGCCGGCTACTCGAAGGATCAAGCCAAGCGCGCCAAGAAGCGACTCGGCGTCCTCGCCGTCAGGGAAACCGGCGACGGACCGTGGTTCTGGAAGCTCCCAGCCAAGGGAGCGACCGACCAAGGGAGCACCCCGGACACCCAAAACAGTGCTCCCTTGCTCCCTTGCACTTCAGAAGGGGTGCGGGAGGCCGAGAATCGACCAAGGGAGCAGGGTGCGCCGGACCGCCCCCTTGGTCAGGCACAAGCAGATCCGCCCGCGCCGTCGCCCAATGCGATGGCCAGCCACGCCCACCCACCCGCCCTCATCACCAGCCGACGCGCACGCACCATCAAAGGAAAACCAACCTCCAGCTACCCCAACTGCACGATCTGCGGACAGTCCGTATCCAACGGCACCGACACCCACTACGAATGCCGCAGCAAACAACAGGCCGCCTCATGAAACACCGCGTCATCTTCGTAGACCCCGAACTCTGGACCACACCCAAGGAGAACCGCATGAACCCCACCATCACCACCGGCGACTGGCGACGAGCCGGCGCACTACTCAAACACCGACTCGCCCGCGACGTCGACGGCTGCAACGCCATCCTCGAAGAAACCATCCAAGTCGCCCGCCTCTCCAACCTCATCGTCGCCCTCATCGGCACCCTCGACGCCGTCGCCGATCAATTGCTGACACCACTCGGACTCGACGGCCTCAACGAATGGCTCGAAGCCTGGACGCGCACCGACTTCGACCCGACCCGACCCACCGAGTGGACACGAGCCGCAGCCCTGACCATCGCCTGCCACGCCAAGGACACCTCGGAGATGCACCGGGTCATCGAGGAGGGCGACGACGACAACGTCACGCCAGTCGTGCTATCCATCATCGACGCCTACGCCGCCGCGTGCCCAGCACTAGCTACCCACACCGGCTCCCAAGTCATAACCCACGGGCTCCGAATGCTGACGGGCATGGAAGCCGAGGGCGACCAGTGACCCTCCGGACCTGCCTCCAGTGCGGAGAACCCTGCGACGGACCACGCTGCCCCGAACACGACACCAAAGGCACCGCCACCAACCGCGGCTACGACGCCGCCTGGGACCGCCTGTCCCGCAGAGCCCGACGACTCCAACACTTCTGCACCGACTGCGGAGCCACCGAGGGATTGCAGGCCGACCACCTGCCCGAGGCATGGGCCGCCAAGGCCGCTGGCAAGCCCATCAAGCTCACCATGGTCGACGTCGTCTGTGGACCCTGCAACATCGCCCGAGGAGCCGCACGCGGCCCATCAGCCACCAGGGGGATGGACCCCACCGCGACCCCTCCCAGACCCCGGCCCAGGCAAAGTTTGTGTCTCACACCGCGAGGTGTGGTTTGACGTCAGTATGGAGCCTCTGCGATGGCCCATTCGGCTGGATCGGCCGGCGGTGGTCCGGGACGCTGGTCGGAGGTCACCTGCCGCCAGAACCCGGGGGCGTAGTACTCCGAGGAACGAACGCCGTTTCCGAAATGGACTGCCAGAACGCCGCTGGGCAGGAACTCGTACCAGTCACCGTCGCCACTGTGTGCCTCGGGTGCGAAGTCGCCCAACCTCACATGTATTGCCACACGAGGAGCTTGCCATGAAGGCCGGACCCAAGGGGCAGATTAAAGCCGCGCCGTTGGATTTCTCGGGTCTGCCCGAGGATCGTGCGGGTCGCCGGCTGGCGTTCATCGCCGAGTATCTCGTCGTACCGAAGGGTGTCGGCGCGGGGGAGCCGGTGCGGCTGCGGCCATTCCAGACGGAGATCATCGAGGGCGCGTTCGCGCCGGGTATCCGTACCGGCTTGGTGTCGGTGGCCCGTGCTAACGGGAAGACGGGTCTGGCTGCGATGCTGGCGGTCGCTGAGCTGTTCGTCGGGGACGCTTCCGCCGAGGTGTTGGTCGTGGCGTCCGATCAGCGGCAGGCGAACATCACTTTGCGGATGGCCAAGCGGATGATCGAGCTGAACCCGGAGCTGGAGAAGCGGGCGCAGATCTTCGCGGATCGAATTGTGTTCCCGCACAACGACAGCCTGCTTTTGCCGCTGCCTGCGGAGCCGGGCGCGCTGCATGGGCATGATCCGTCGCTGCTGATCGTCGATGAGCTGCACGTCGTGACGGAGGCGACGTGGGAGGCAGTCACCAGCGTGTCGGGCAAGCGCCCGGAGTCGCTGACCTTGGCGATCTCCACGCCGTCGTCGTCGCCGGACTGCATCATGTGGCGGTTGGTCGAACACGGTCGTGACGGCGACGATCCGGCGTTCTACCTCAAGGAGTTCGCCGCCCCGGAGGGCTGCCCGACCGATGACCGGGAGGCGTGGCGGCAAGCTAATCCGGCGTTGGCGTGCGAGGAGCCATTCCTCGCCGAGGACGGACTCGAGGCTGCCCGCCGGACGTTGCGGGAGCCGGTGTTTCGTCAGCTCCGGTTGGGCCAGTGGGTCACCGGCGTGGAGGCGTGGCTGCCGTGGGGCGCCTGGGCGGAATGCGCGACGGATCGGGTCGTGCGACCTCGTGAGCGGGTCGTCCTAGCCTTCGACGGGTCCGCCTCGGGTGATTCCACCGCCTTGGTGGGTTGCACCCTCGACGGGCATATCTGGCTGGAGGGGATCTGGGAGAACCCCGGCGACCGTGGCTGGCGTGTCCCGCGGGAGGACGTGACCCGCGCCGTGGATGTGGCGTTCACCAAATACGACGTCGCCGAGCTGGCGTGCGACCCGTGGGGATGGCGGTCTGAGATCGAGGACTGGGCAAAACGGCACGGGGAGCGCCGGGTCGTCGAGTGGAACACCGCCCACGCCGCCCGGATGGCGCCGGCCACCGACCGGCTGTATCAGGCCGTCGTCACGAACGCTGTGACGCATGACGGGGATTCGAGGATGGCCAACCACATCGCGCACTGTGTGGCCAAGTCCACCCCGCAGGGGGATCTCGTGTCCAAGGACAAGCGCGGTTCGCCCCGCAAGATCGACGCCGCCGTGGCCGCCATCGTGGCCTTTGACCGGGCGGCCTGGCATCAACAACGAAACCGTAAACGAGTAAGGAGCTTTGCCTCATGACACAAGATGAATTGCTGACCCTGTTGATCCGCCGGCTCAACGAACCGTTGGCCCGCTACGCCGATCTGGGCCGCTACTACGACGGCAAGCAACCGCTGGCGTTCCTGTCTCCGGAGGCGAAGACCGCTCTGGGCAACAGGTTCGGTGTGATGGCCTCCAATATCCCCCGCCTGGCTGTCACTGCGCTGGCGGAGCGGCTGCGGATCACCGGGTTCACCGGAGACGCCGGATTGTGGAAGTCGTGGATAGCCAACGATTTGGACCAAACCTCGGGTGTGGCGCACCGGGAGGCCCTGCTGCTCGGTGACTCGTATGTGATCGTGTGGGCTGACCGCTTTGGCCGCCCTCAAGTGACAGTGGAGTCCGCCAAGCAGGTCGCCGTACTCACCGACCCCGGAAGCCGGGAAACCATCGCTGCCATTAAGAGGTGGGAAGACAAGGACCGCAACATTACTCACGCGGTGCTCTACCAGCCCGACAAGATCACCAAACTGACCGCCCAGCAGGTCGGAGCCGTCACAGGATTCACCCCCGTCGACAGCATCAGCAATCCGCTTGGCGTGGTCCCAGTGGTGAACCTGCGCAACACCGACTACATCCTCGGCGACTTCGGAAACTCCGAAATCGAGGACCTCAAGCCGCTGGTCGACGCTTTGAACAAGTCGCTGGCCGACATGATGGTCACGAGCGAGTACGTTGGCCGGCCGCGCCGCTGGGCCACCGGAATCGAACTCACCGAGGAGCCTGTCCTCGACGGCGACGGCAACCCGGTCCTCGACGACGACAGCCAGCCCGTGATGCGGGAAGTCAACCCGATCCCCGAAGGGCACCGGGCGATGATCTCCGAGAATCAAGAAGCGAAGTTCGGGCAACTCAACGCCGCCGACCTCTCCGGCTACGAGGCGTCGGTGCGGGTCATCCTCGGCCAGATCATGGCCGTGTCCACCTTGCCGGCGCACTACGTCGGGGTGTTCAGCGACAACCCGGCATCCGCCGATGCTCTTCGGGCCGCCGAGGCTTCACTGACCGCGCGGGCCGAGGCGCGACAAGCCACCTTCGGCAGGGCATGGGAGCAGGTCGCCCGCCTCATGATCGCGGTGCGGGATGGCCGCGACCCCAACCTGATCGACGATATCCGAGTCCACTGGGCCGGCGCCGCGACCCGATCTGTCGCCCAAGAGGCTGACGCCGTGGTCAAGCTCTACCAGGCCGGTCTACTGCCTGCCGCCTACGCGCTGGGCAAGCTCGGATACTCCGACGACGAAATCGCCAAGATCAGTGCGGCAACTCCGATCCGGGAGGTGGCGTGATGCGCCTGGCTGCACGCGACCTCGACCCGTCTGTCACCGTCTCACCCGAGACGGGCCGCCCCATCCGAATGCGCACCGGCGCACTGACCTACATGATGACCCCCGCCGAAGCCATCGCAC
>NZ_HG964452.1:308304-357695 GCF_000612725.1 Mycolicibacterium austroafricanum | reverse complement strand
GGACCCTCGCCGAGCAGGTCGTCCTCAACCGCTACCGGGTGCGGGCTCAGTAAGACCAGGGCGGTCCGGCGTCAAACCCGGCGCGCGGCACTGCGCGACTCCTTTCAGCGGGCAAGGTGTCACCACGACGGCTATTGAATGGGCAAGAGTGGCACCTGCGCCGGACCGCCCCTACTCCGGTTGCGGAGGAAGATCACGGATGTCCCAATCGGGATGATCCGCGTGAAGTTTGACGTGCTGGGCGTCGAGGTCCTGCAGCTCGTCTAGCGTGCGGACCTCTACTCGCCAACCGCAACTGCACTTAGCTTCGTGTGGCATGTCGGTCACAGTACCCACCATTTGCCCACACTTTGCCCACAGTTACAGATACTTTGTGTGATTCCACGTGATGCTAAAGCGCAGGTAAACCGCTGTTTGGCAGCCTGATCAGGCCATCTAAATCGGTTCGAGTCCGACTGGGGGCACCGGAGTTCTTGCCGGTAGGGGGCCGATTGCGGCTCGAATATTCGAGTGGTCGCTGTCGTTGGCGGCTCCCTACGTCAGCACCGCGTCAGCGAGCAACTTCGACCAATACCTAGACTCCGAGAATGCGCGTGCCTCGCCGAATCGCACAGTTCAACAAGCGAGTCATCAATCCGGCGGCTCGCACGATCACACCGTGGCTTCCGAACCTCGGGACGCTCGAGCACGTCGGGCGGAAGTCGGGTAAGCGATATCGAACGCCCCTTCTGGTATTCAAGACCCATGATGGCTACGCCATCCTTGTCGGCTACGGCCTACAGACGGACTGGTTGAAGAACGTGCTGGCCGGCGGACCGACGGTGTTGCGCAAGCGTGGACGGGCTGTCGCGCTCGTCAACCCACGGGTGGTGAGCAAGGCTGAGGCCGCGGCCCTCGTCATACCGCGATCTCGCCTGCTCTTCCGAGCGTTTCCCTACAACGAGGCAGCCGTGCTGCTGACGAGTGTGGGCTCTGCGGGTTGACCTCTGCACCGCACCGGACTTAGAGCCGAGGAAGCGGCTCAAATCCGCCAAGTGCCGGTTCGAGTCCGATTGGGGCACCGGCGTTCCTACAGGCAGATGGCCAACCGAGCGTGCGGTGCCGACGTACCCGTGAGTTCGTACGCACAATCTGCGCGGGATGAGGGTCCCTGCGAGGTTCCGGTCAGCAACCTTTCCGACGGCGACGCACGGCACGCGGGCATTGGGCAGCAATGCGAAGCAGGCTGATCTTGATATCTGCCGATTTGGGATCGGTAGCGGGCCGCCAAGAGTTCAATTTTCCTGATGCGGCACAGGGCCGGGCAGTTGAGTTAAGCGAGGAACCATGAACGGAGCCATGCTGAGGCGTGCGGCCGCCGGTGCCGTGCTGTCGGGCGTTGGTGCTGTTGCCACCCTGGGACTGGGGGTGTTCGGCTACGCCATCGGCGTTGCCCAAGCAGACATCCGGTGCGACCCCGTCTGCCACGGCACCTGGTGCCCGGGCGAACCAGTGCTCTGGCAGATCCGGTATCTGGCTGAGACGTGGGATCCGAACGTGTGCCACGAGTACCACCAGATCAGCGGGACGGAGAACGGTGGCTATGCCGAAGGGCCGCTTCCTCCTGGCACTTTCGTCTGCCCGCCGTTCGCGTTCATGTGCCCCTGACACACCCGCGGCCACGTGAGGAGACGGTCGGCGACCTCGCGCTCAACTCGTCGCCATCCCGGCGGTCCGTGCTCATCCGCTTGCGCCCACCGGCTAAGACGTCAGCGTGAGCCTCAGGTCGGTCAGCGGTTCGGCGTTGTTCAGGATCACCACCGAACTCTGGCTGTTGACGTCGTCGTAGGGGAATCCGTAGGCGAACCCGTTCAGGCTGTGGGCGTGGAAGAAGCGGGCCCAGTCATTCCAGCGTCCGCCGGCCGGATAGTAGGCCGACACGTCGTTCCAGTCGTCAGGCGAGGTGGCCACTCCACGGTTGAACGCGGCGTCGAGCTCGGCCAGGAATGCACCTTGCAGGCCGGTGCCGACGAATGGCCCGTCGGCGCGGAAGACGTCCGCGGTACTCGGCTTGGTCATGCTGTGCGCCGTCGAGGCGCCGCCGGCGGCGGTGACGGCGTAAGCGAACCGGTCGTCGTCCCCGACTCGCCCGGTCACCGTGTAACCCGTTCCGTGATAGACGAATTCAGTGGTCCGGTAGGTGTGCCAGAAGTCGTCGACCGGCTCGTCGAACCAGGTCGCCAGGCTGCCGGGCTGGTGTGAGCGCGGCGCCAGGATCCGAATCGGGTTTCCGTCCTCATCCCGGATGATCAGCGCCTGGTATGCCTCCGGGACGGTGTCCTCGAACGCACTGAAGACCTCGCGTCGACTCAACGCGATACCGCGGGTAGCCGAGAATCCGGTGGCATCCTGTGACACGGTGAAGGAGAACGGGAAACCGAACTGGTCTACCTGGGTGGTGTTGCCGCCGAACGGAACTGAGCCGTTGTCGTAACTCATTTCGTACCAGTCGAAGACCGTTTCGTAGTTGGGGTCGGCAGGGTTGGCCCCATCAGGGGAGGCCCAGCCCGAATCGTCGGCGCTGATGGCGATGTACAGCGGTTGTTCCAGCGACACGTAGATGCGACCACCCAGCAACTCCGGCGGGATGCGCAGGTCGTCCGCCTCGGCGAGGGTGAACGTCATGTCGGCATAGTTGACGCCGTCTTTTTCCAGGTGGCCTGGGGCATCGGCGGCGGCATGATCGATGTGGTGGGCCACGCCGTCACGATCGACCCAGGACCACTGTCCCGGGGTGACCTGACCGATGACCATCACGTACACCTCGTCGTCGGCATAGCCGCTGTTGTTGGCGAACGACACCGGAAACGATCCCGGCACGCCCGGCCCGTCGGGCGGTTCCGGGTCCGGACCGGGTGGGGTTGACGCGGCGCGGACGCCGACGGTCACGGTGGTGGTGGCGGAGTGACCGGCGCGGCCGAGCAACCCGAAGGTCAGGTTGTAGATCAGGCCGGACAGGCCGTGGATGTGGAAACCATCCCGCTGATCCGACGCCGTGACCGAGAACGTGTCGGTGTAGGCGGTTTCGCCGTTCCAGTCCGCTGGCGGGGTGTAGGTGGCTTTGTCGCCCGAAATCGTCAGGGTGCCTGCAGCTGTCCCGGTTCCCCCTGTCGAGCCGTGCACGCTGTAGGTCAACGCACGGCCGTCGGCGTCCGCGGCGGTCAACGTGAACGGGTCGCTGGCGGAACCCGGTCCGACGGTCACCATCACCGTCTGCGGCGGGTAGACGGGCGTCGCCGCGAAGAACGTGCGCTCAAACCAGTTCCGGGCGGCGGTGAGCATCGACTCGACCGCCGCCATGATCGAGCCGGCGGGCGGACTCGCCATAGCCACCGGATTCGGCGTCGGACCGCCCGCAGCCGCCACGGTTGCGTGGGCTGCGTTGCTCTGCTCGGTGGTCCGCTCGCGCAGCGCCGGCTCGTTGTCGCGGCGCATCGAGGCGAACGCTGCCAGTGATGCGACAGGGGGGACCGGGGTGCTCGGCGGTGCCGGCGTGAGCGGAGGCGCGAACACCGCCGTGCTGGTCGTCTGCGCAGCACTCGTTGGGGTGTAGGCGGATTCGATCACCTCGCGCTCGGCCGGGGCCGTGATCGGCTGCACAGCCCTCGTCGTTGCCGGTGCGGTGTCGGGTTCTGCAGGCGGGGCTTCGTGGTCTGCGACGGATTCGAGGGCTGACAGGTCCGGGTCGGACTGGGTGTGCGACAGATCGTCGGCGGTCTCCTCCGATGGCGCGGCGGTCATGGTGTCGTCACCGTGGTTGCCGCTATCCGATTCCGCAGTGTCCGGGATGGCGATGGAACCTGCGTCACCGGCGGGAAGGTCGACCGGTTCGCCGTCGTCGGCCGAGTCGTCGTCGGCCGAATCACTCTCTCCGGCAGAGGGTGCCGACTCGTGGTCCGGTTCGGAGTCCGCGGTGTCATCGCCGGATGCCTCGCCGGGATCTGGCGCCGAGGTGTCCTGGGAAGCGGAATCCGAGGACTCCGCCCAGCTGATCGCGGGCGGGCTCGCAGCGGCGCCCGCTACTCCCAGCGCCACCGCCAGCGATCCGACCCAAGCGATGTGGCCCACGCTGTCCATGTCGACTCCTAGGCTGCTGCCAGCAAATTTGCTCGCTCGTCAATGTATACCAAGAACTTGGCTGCTGGAAGGGCCTTGAGGTTCGGAACTGCGAGGCCCGGCAAACCTGCTGACTCGAATTGTGGCCGCGACGGTCACCAATCACGCAGACATCGACGACAGAAGTCGGCTGCGAGGCCGGTTCGAGTCCGACTGCGGGTTCCGATGCCGAGCCCTCAGTTCGACAGGGCATCCGCGAACGCGACCCCGCGCCGCCGACCCGACAGTCACGCTGATTCGACCCGCGGACGCCGGTCGGACAGCACATGTCGCCGCAGACGCCCAGCAACCGGTGCCGGGTGATCGGACCGAACTGGCCTCGCCGTGGGTGCGTGACGGCTTCGCAAACGTTCAGCGGTGCACATGTGTCCGCGTCGTTTCCTCTGAGACCCCGAGAAACCGACGCATTGCCGCGGCCCGACCGCGCCCTCGAACCGGTCGAGATACGTGCGTGCCCGAGCTGCGGTGGTGTGCCATGAGCGCGGCGTCGCCGTCGCCGCGCCGGGCCATCGTCGGCGACTTCATTCAACGACGGTCGAGGACGTTCTTCTGCAGCAGGCGGCCTTGGTATAGAACAGCGCAGCCGGTTGTCTGATCATCGGGTGCAATTGTCGCTGACGTCGCTGTGGGGTGACGGCTGCTCGGTGGTCTTTCTGATGGCCTTCGTTATTCGCCAGTTCGCTTCCCACGTTGTGGCGCACGAAGTTTCGCTCACAAACACTTCTCTCGTTGGAAGCGGGCGGCACTGCAGACGGTACTCAACCGCCTGTGCTCCGACCGCCGGACCGGCGGAGGCCGTCGTTACTCGCCGGGCACTCTGGCGGCTATCTGGTCTGCAATCCTGACCGCCGAATCCGAACTGCCGCCGCAGGTGCTGACGTCGATCACAATGTTGTTCTTCATGGTCAGTGCCCGCTCACACAGCGTGGGTTCATCCTCGCTCTGAATAGTGATGGAGGTGACGAGCATGCCATTGTCGCTGGAGACATCCCCGACTGTCACCGGCGAGCCGCCAGCGTTGTATCCGCGGCACAGTGGCCACTTTTGGGCGGATTCGGCGAAGAACGTGGCGGCCTCGTCGGCAGTGGGGAACAACACCACCGCCTGACCGGCAGAAAGCGCTGCGCCGCTGTCGTTTGGGGCCCGGAGTGCCTGGTCTCGGACGGCGGTGGATCCGCTGCCCGCGTAGGCCTGGGCCTCGGCGGTGCCCGCAATCCCCACGCACGCCTTCTTTTCCTCGGGGGCGTCGGGCGGCACGGTGATGTCCTCAGCCAATGAGGTCGAGGTTCCGGCAACCGCCATTCCGGTGGCACCCACTACGGTGTCAATCTCTGCGGGGCTCAGCAGGAGTCCATCCAGCGCGGCCTCGGCCACCGGTGGTGGAGGTGTGGACGTGGTGGGTGGTGCAGGCGCCGACGTGGTTGGTGATAGGAGAGTGGACGGGGTGGTCGATGTGGCGCCCTCGTTGCCGCCGCCACCACACGCGGCGACGAGAACGCAGGTGGCGGCTACGGTGAGTGCGGCTGTGTGCTCTCGCATGTGGTCATCTCCGATCCTGCCAATGTCTCGGGTGATCTCCCGCGCGGGGCATTAGCGCGTGAGGCTACCGTGAATCCGATCCGGTCGTGCCGGAATCGCGATCGCCCACCCAAGCTCGTTGCGCACGAAAAGAGTTGACCTGCCGTGCATTCCGACAGGTCATCAAGTCGCTCAAGACGGTGTCGTCGGTCCGAGAACCTGTAACCATCAGACGATGAGGTCTGTAACAGGCAGCCGCATTCGGTCACGGATGCTGGCTGTGCTGGCGACGGGGCTGACGATGGCCGGATGTGCGGGTAACTCTCAGATGCAGGGCGACGGAACCCCGGAGGCCGCGGAGTCGTCGACCGTCCGGAATCCGCCGACCGCGCAGAGCGATTCGCCACCTGTGGACGGGTCCACCGGTGGCGCGATGATCCCCGCCTACGGCGACGCTCAAAGCTCCGAGGCGATGAACGGGCGGACCCTGCTACAGGGCGATCGACTGCTCGAAGAGCTTGCCGACAACATCAACCGGACGCTCAACCTTCCGTACGACATTTGGCTGCGCGGGTCGCAGTGCGACGAGGCGAACGCCATCTGGAATGGCAGTGCCAACACCGTCACCATCTGTTACGAAGGCGTCACCCTGGACCAGCGAATCTTCACTGAGGCAGGCGATCCCGACCCCCGGAGGTCGGCACTCAACTCGGAGTACGCGAAGTTCTATCACGAGGTCGCTCACATGGCGATCAGCCTCTACCGCCTACCGATCACCGGGCCGGAAGAGGATGCGGCCGATCAACTCGCCGCCTACATCCTGCTGACTCCGGGCGACGACGGCCATGTCGATCCGGAATCCGTTCAGGCAATGAAGGATCTTGCGCGGACGCTCGGCGCGACCGAAACGCGGCCAGGGCAGTTGGGTGAAGAGGATTCCACCGACGTCCACTCACTTGACCAGGTCCGCATGTACAACCTTCAGTGCTGGATCTACGGATCGAACCCGGAGGCGAATGCCGACTTGGTGACCGACGGTCAACTGCCCGAAGGTCGCGCGTCGGGATGCCGGAAGGAATGGGAACAGCTCGAACAAGCCTGGTCCGCGCTGCTCGAACCTCACTTCAAGTAGCGGCGGCTTCGGACGGTCCGCACGGCAGCGACGTCTGGCACGGTTCGGAGGCCGTCTGCGCTCCGGGGATCTGCTCCGTCGGGCCAACTGCAGAAGCGAAGCGTGGGGCAGTGCTGTCTGTTGATGCGCCCGTCAATAACGGTCCGGTTGCCAGCAGAAGTTTATGGCAGCAAACATACAGTTCAAGTCCGGTGCGCTATTTGCTACAGCAATTAGCTGTGGAGAATCGCCCGGCCAGTGTTAAATTACCCCTGCGTCAAAATTTGTGGCCTACGTCACTCTTGCGGGCGGCGTAGGTCGGGTGAGACCTCACGCGAGCGGGAGGTGAGCGGCCGCCGCCGCGCTGCCGCCCCTCGCGGGTGGAACGCGCGTGCTGGAGACGAGCGAGCAAAGGAGCTGGCATGGCTGCCGCTAGCCCACGAAAACCGCGCCGGACTACGGGTCGCCATCGCAAGCCGGTGACTGCCCAGGCCTCGATGTGTGCACGGTGGTTGCGTGTCGGCGCGGCCGGCGTCGGGATGGCCGCGGCGATCGCCGGCGGCCAGGGCGTCGCTTCGGCCACTCCGGATGACGCGTCGGCCGGCAGCAGTCCCAGCGCCAGTGCCGACGACAACAGCAGCGGTACGTCGGACACCAGCGGGGCGGACTCCTCGTCGCAAGCAGGCGCGGGTACTGACAACGAACCCGACTCCGATGCCGATGCGGACTCGTCCCCGGTCACCGACAGCGAAACCGAATCGCTGACGGAGACTGTCGACGCGGACGACGGGGTCACCGGCGAAGAGGACGATGTCGCCGGCGAAGAGTCGGAATCCGAAGAGCCGCAATCCGGTCCGGCTCTTGATGCAGGCGGGGAAGCGGCACCCACCGCGCAGACCGCGTCGCAGGACCATGATCCCGGCGACGGCGCGGAGCCCGCTGCGGTCTCGGAGCAGTCCGTCACGCCGGATGAGTCCGTCACGCCTCCGAACGACGAACTTCCCTCCGCGCAGACTGAAGACGACGCGGCGCCGTCCGTCACACCGACATCGGCGTCGCAGCCAGAAGGGGCCGCCGCACTCATCGACGACTCCGAGGCGACTGCCGCCGCGTCCACCACTCAGAACGCCCAAGTCGGGACGACGTCAGCGGCTGCGACCGGCATCGTCACCGACTTGCTGAACTCGTTGGGGCTGGGTACGGGTGGAGCCATCCCATTGCCCGGTGGTGCGGTCGAGTCGCTGTGGCTGGCGATCCGGCAATCGCGGGGTCCGCAGGCTGAGCAGCCCGTCGTGGTCAGCCCGGCCGCGGCGCTGTGGTCCGGTGACTCCGCGCTCAAAGAACTGCTCAGGGAGGCGATTCAGGCCGATTTCAGCAGGAAGTACGGCTGGATCCCGGTCGTGGGCACGGTGGCACATGCCTTCAGCTTGATGGGTAACGTCGGGGAACTCGGGGCCGCGATCCTGCGTGGCGACCGCGCCGACGTCGCCGACGAACTCCGCGACATCACCCGCGACGTCATCGGTACCGTCCCGATCGTCGGAGCACCGATCGCCGCAGACCTCTACTTCAAGGAGGCCGGGGCTAGCGTCGAGGACATTTTCTCCGTCACCGCCCGGTTGGCGACGGCTCAGGCCATGGCACCTCAGTCCCTGACGCCGGAAGAGGAACACGCGCTCGAGACCCTTGCGCAGGTCCTGAACCAGCTCGCGGGGTGGCCCGAGCCGCCGCACAACTTCGTCACGCCGGCCAACTACACGCTCGACCAAGCCCTCGACGCCCACGACGACGTGCTGGACCTCCTGTTCGCGAATCCCACACCGACCACCCAGTGGATTCCCGACGCGATGGCCTTGATCAACCTGTTCGTCAAGTCGGCGCTGCCCGGGTACTCGTTCTCCGACGGCCTCAACACATTCGGCGATCTGCTGAACCGCCTTGTGCCGCCCTACACGATCGAACCGGGCCCCGACTACGTCATGACCAAGGCGCAGGTGGCGGCCGCGAGCGTCGGCGCACTCGTCAGCATCCTGAACGAGCTGCTGGGCGGCAACTTCGATCCGGAGAGTCTGCGTGACGCCGCCATTGCAGGGGGCACGTCGGGGTTCCTCACCCCGTCGAGCGTGCTGAACATGACCTTCACCACCGGCGCCGAGCCAAATCCCTATTCGCTCATGGCTTACATCGCCCTGGTCGGTGTGTACGAGCGGTTCCAGTGGGTAGCGCTCAACCACCTCCCGGAGGTGACCGGCCAGACCCAGAACGGTCAGTTCCTGCTCAGTATCACCGGGCAGGTGGACGCCACCGATCCCGACGGCGACCCGCTGACCTACTCGATCAGCCAGCAGCCGGCCAACGGTATCGTCACTGTCGGGCTCGATGGCGGCTGGCTCTACACACGGACGTCGAACTGGACCCACTCCGGACCCGACACGTTCACCATGACGATCGACGACACTCTCGGCCAGATCGGCGATCTGGGACTGGATCATCCGTATTCGCCTCTGGGGCACAGCATCACCGTCGAGGTCACGGTCGACTACACCGGCGTCGCGAACAATCAGCCGACCATCATCGCGCTGCCCGGGCTGCCGGACTCCATGGGCATCGTGCGGGGCAGTGCGCCTGGGAACGACATCGACGGTGACACGCTGACCTACAGCCTGGTCGATCCGGGCACCCCGGGTGCGACGAGCAACTCGATCTACACCAGCGAGGGCGGCATCGTCGCGCTCGACACCGCGACCGGCGAGTTCGTCTATATCCCAAAGGTTTCGACCGACCTCATTCCGGCATTCGACACCGACTCGTTCCAGGTGCAGGTCTCCGATGGTCGTGGTGGCACCGCCACCACGACGGTGGTGGTGATCTCGAACCTCAAGCCGGGGACGTCGACGACGGGCACCAGCGCCTACGTCGAGCACGGCAAGGTCGACATCCCGACCGCCGATGTCGGCCTGCTGACCTACAGCGTGGGCAGCCAGGGGGCGAAGGGCACGGTGGTCGTCAACGCCGACGGCACCTACACCTACACCCGCAGTCTCACGGCCACCGGCAGCACGTCGGATACGTTCACGATCATCGGCACCGACGCCAACGGCAAGACGGTGACCTTGCCGGCCGTGTCGGTGGCGCCGCCGCTGATCTCGGTGACGCCGACGACCACCGCCACCGGCGGGACGTTCACCCCGCGCGGCATGATCAACGGCACCGCCATCACGCCGGCCACCCAGACGACGACCGGAACGATGAGCGGGATCGACGAGGACGGCAATCCGGTCGACATATCCGGTGGCATCTACAGCACGGAGAAGGGCGGCACCGTCACCATCACGTCCGGCGGCGGGTTCCTCTACACCAACACGACCTACTCCGATCTCTTCCACAAGGCGGCCGCGACCGACGCGCCCGGGTCCGACAAGGTGGACACCGTGAAAATCACCGTGACGGACTCGCTCGGCCGCACCGGCGAGGTCACCTTCTCCATTGTGCTGCGGACGGAGAACTCGAACCCGTCGTCGAGCTCCTCGGTGGGAAGTGCCGATGCGCTCGGTGTGGTGCGTGGTTCGGTGTCGGGCGACGACAATGACGGTGACTCGTTCACGTACTCGTTGGCCGGTGTCGGCAATCCGGCTGGTGCGACGGCGAATTCGACGTACACCGCCAACGGCGGCATCGTCTCGCTGAATTGGGACGGCACGTTCACCTACATCCCGAACAAGTCTGCGGCAACCGCCGACTCGTTCAAGGTGCTGGTTTCCGACGGGCACGGAGGTGCCACGACGGAAACGGTGTCCGTGCCGTTGGGCACGCCGTCGCCACTCGCGAACGTCGTCACCTCGACGCCGAATGTCGTTACCGGCCAGCTGAACATCCCGCCCGCGGACAACGGGCTGATGACCTACAGCGTCGGCATCGGCCCGTCGAAGGGCACCGTGACGGTCGACCCCGGCGGCACCTTCACCTACAACCGGACCAGCCCCGGCCACAGCACGACCCCGCCAGATTCGTTCACCATCATCGGCACCGAGGTTGCCACGGGCAAGACGGTGACGATCGCGACGGTCAACGTCACTCCGGTGGTGCCCAACGCCGCGCCCGTGGGCGGCGCGGTGGCGGTCACGTCGTCGTCACTGTCGACCGGTCTGACGCGGAACCAAACGGCCACAGGCGCCATCGGCGCTACGGACGCCGACGGGGACCCGCTCACCTTCACGGCGGGAACCATCGAGACCACCAACGGCGGAGAGGTCGTGCTGGCCGCCGACGGATCGTTCACCTACACCATCAGCAAGCTGCTGACGAGCTCCTACTACCACGAGGCCGCGAAGATCGGTGCCAGCGGTTCAGCGGTCAGGGACACCTTCACGGTAACGGTGAGTGACACCTTCGGTGCCAGCACCTCTTTCGTGGCCTCGGTGCCCATCTACGCGACCAACACCCCGCCGAACACCCCCACCTCCGGAGTGTTCTGGGGCCTGGGGGCGAACGACTGGACTTCGGTCTTCGCGACCGATCCCAACGGGGATTCGCTCACCTACACCATCACGAAGCAGCCCGAGCACGGCTCGGCGTCGTACAGCAGCGGCAGCCAGATACTGAGCACCACCGGCGCGCAATCGGGTGACACCATCATCCTCACCGTGACCGACGGCTACTACGTGGTTGTCGACGGTGTGGTCACCGGGACACCGGCAAGCAGCTCGAGGACGTACACAGTCTGACGGGACCCGCTGCCGACCGCGCAAACGTGCGTGGTCGTCCGGCGCGCCAGGATGGGCATCCTCCCGGATTGGGTGATGATACGTATGTGGCTGTTGATGCAAATGTGACTAACGTGAACCCGACTGCCGACGCGCCGGCTGAGCAGCCGCCTGTCGCGCGCACGATGGCTGATCACGACGCTGTCCAACAACCGGTGCAACCCCCGGTGGCGCCTGCGCCTTCGACCAAGCAGCGGGTGTGGACGATGCCGAAGTCACCGGTCACCCGCAAGCATGCCGACGAGGTGGGTCGCATCGCACTCACGGTCATCAGGAGCATCGCGGGATTCGTGGCAGGGGCCGCCCGGTATGGCGCGGGCGTCGCCGGGCAGATGTGGCGTGGGATAGAAGCGGTGCCTCCGGCGGCAAAGCTGTTCTTCGTCTCCGCGCTGCTGATGCTGCTCGGACTCGTGGGGGGCCTCACGCTCGACAGTTCCCTGGGATTGATGTGCACGGTTGTGGTGGTGCCCGTCTGCGCCGGCATCCTGGGCGCTCTCGGGTACCGCTGGTACAGCGGACTCGGCGTCGAGACCGCCCGCCGGACTGATTCTCACGCGACCGAGCCGACACAGTCCGATCTGCAGCGGTCGGTGCAGTACGTCGACAGGAAGCTCACGCTGGCCCTCACGTCGTTCGGCACCGAACACCACCAGCAGGCGGTCATCGCCCTCTTCCAGGCGAAGACGGCCGTCGAGCTCACGCTGGGTACGGAACAGGATCTCGCGAGCTACGGCGACATCGCGCTTCGCGCGGACGACTACGGCCTGCGGCCGCGGATCCGGGCCGGATCTGGGACGACGCCCGCGCCGCGAGAGGGCAACTCGCTGGCGGCCTCGTGACCGGAGCCCGGTCGATGGGTTCGAGTCCGACCTGGGCGCTGGCGTCGGACTAATCCTCCAGGAGTGAGCCCGCCCCGTGCCGAAGGTGATCGGGTTGGCTCACCCAGCCCGGGGGCACGTCGACGGAGAGTGCCAGGCGCACAAATCGGCCGACCGCCAACGTCGTCGCGCGGATCGGACACCACTGCAGTGTGTAAGGCACGAAGTGAGCCGGTGAGGTGGGCCGAAGCACCACGCCGGCGCTGTCACCCGCCACCGCCGCGGTGGTGAGCACCCAGTCCACCTCGGACTGGATGGGCCACCGGTACGCCGCCAGATCGGTGTCGGTGAATTCGACTGCCGGTGGGCGGATCCCGGTGTCGTCAAGAACCTGCCGCAGGGCCAGCGACCACGCCGGGAACAGCGCCTCGCTGTGGACGCCGATCGTCTCCGTCGACAGATTGCGCAGCTCCACCGCGTCGCGTCCGGCGAGGTGGTGATCGGCCCGGAGCCCGACCATCACCGGCTCGGCGCAGAACACCTCGCTGAGAATGCCGGGCGGGTCGGCCACCGGACCGCAGGTGATCGCGACGTCCAGCTCACCGTCACCGATCGCGCGCTGCAGATCCGGCAACCACATTCGTTGGACGACGAGCTGAACGTCAGGAGCGGCGCTGTGCAGCGCCTGGGACAGGTGGGGCGCAAGGACCGGAGCGACGGGTGGGGTGATGCCCAGCCGGACGGTGCCCGCCTCGCCGTCGGCGAGCCGCCGCACCGCCGCGGCGGCTCCTTCGACGTCGTCGAGGATCACCTTGGCGCGGCCGAACAACTCGACCCCTGCCTGGGTCAGCGCCACCCGGCGCGTAGTCCGAGTCAGCAGCGGTGTCCCGACCTCGCGCTCCAGACGACGGATCAACTCGCTCAGCGTCGGTTGACCGATGTGCAGTTTCTCGGCGGCCCGTCCGAAGTGCAGTTCACCCGCCACCGCGACGAATGCCTCGAGCTGGCGCAATTCCACCCGCCGATAGTAAGCGGACGCGGAAGCGATTGATCGGTCACGGCGATCGCAGCATTCCGGTAATGCCCCTTTTTCCGGTGCGGGAATCCACGCAGTCTGGATGTCGAGCACCGACACGACAAAAGGAGCCGCACGTGGCCGAAACCTGCACCCACTACCGCACCGCATCCATCGACGGGCTCGACGTCTTCTACCGGGAAGCCGGTGACAGATCCAATCCGACCTTGCTGCTGTTGCACGGCTTCCCGTCCAGCTCACACATGTTCCGCAACCTGATCACCGCGCTGGCCGACGACTATCACCTGGTGGCACCCGACCACATCGGGTTCGGACAGTCATCGATGCCGTCGGTCAACCAATTCACCTACAGCTTCGACCGCCTCACCGACATCACCGAAAAGCTGATCGATCGCCTGGGGCTGGGCCGGTTCGCGATCTACATCCACGACTACGGTGCGCCTATCGGGCTGCGGATCGCCAGCAGCCGCCCCGAACGGATCACCGGGATCATCACCCAGAGTGGCAACGCCTACACCGAAGGGTTCACCCCGTTCTGGGACCGACTGTTCGCCCACGCCGAGGACCGCGGCGCCAACGAGGACGCGGTGCGCGACTACTTCACCCCCGAGACCACCAAATGGCAGTACACGCACGGGGTTCCCGCAGACAGGCTCGATCGGATCGCCCCCGAGACCTGGCTACTCGACCAGGCCGGACTCGATCGCAAAGGCAACGACGCGATCCAGCTGCAACTGTTCTGGGACTACCAGTTCAACCTCGACGGCTACCCCAAGTTCCAGGAGTATTTCCGCGTTCATCAGCCGCCGTTGCTGGTCACCTGGGGAAGGAACGACGAAATCTTCGGTGCCGCAGGGGCGGAAGCCTTCAAGCGGGATCTGCCCGATGGTGAGTTCCATCTGCTCGACACCGGCCACTTCGCTCTCGAAACCCACGGAGACGAGATCGCCGGTCACATCCGCGATTTCCTGGGCAGGCAGGAAGGTTTGATCCGTGAGTGAATCGCGCCCGCCCTTCCCGCCTTTCGATCTGACGACCGCGCTGCAGAAGGTCCAGGCCGCCGAAGACGCCTGGAACACCTGCGATCCGCATCGCGTGAGCCTGGCCTACACGCCCGACAGTGAATGGCGCAACCGAGACCGCTTCATCACCGGTCGTGCCCAGATCGTGGCGTTTCTCACCGCCAAATGGCAGCGGGAACTCGACTACGCCCTGCGCAAGAGCCTATGGGACTTCCGTGACAACCGGATCGCGGTACGGTTCCAGTACGAATGCCGTGATGCGACCGGCCAGTGGTGGCGAAGCTATGGGAACGAACTGTGGGAATTCGACGACGGCGGGCTGATGCGCCGGCGCGAAGCCAGCATCAACGACGTCGCCATCGACGAGTCTGACCGGCGCTACTTCGGGCCGCGGCCCGACGACGAACGCGGCCACGACTTCGCCCTGCACTGACCACGATTCGTCGGAGAGCCGAGGCGGAATGAGTAAGCACTACGGATCCATCGCCTTCACCGGTGACGTCCGAGCCGTCCAGTCCGAACATGGCAGCGAGGCGTTCTATGGACGCAAGCTGGCTGCGGGAAAGGCGTCGTCTGGACGTGATCCGCTGACCGGTGAGGAGAAGGAGTACCTGAGCGAACGTGACGGCCTCTTCCTGGCGTCGGTCGGGGAAACCGGTTGGCCCTATGTCCAGTTCCGCGGCGGTCCACCGGGTTTCGTGCGCGTGCTGGATGACCACACCATCGGTTGGGCCGATTTCCGTGGCAACCTGCAATACATCAGCACCGGCAATGTGAACGGCGACGACCGGGTTGCCATCATCGCCGTCGACTACGCGCAGCGTCGCCGGTTGAAGATCTTCGGGCACGCCCGGATAGTCACCGCCGAGCAGGATGCCGCGCTGATCCAATCCCTTTCTGACAGCACCTATGACGCAGTGGTCGAGCGCGCCGTCGTCGTCGGGGTGGATGCCTATGACTGGAACTGCCCCCAGCACATCACGCCGCGGTTCACGCTCGAAGAACTGGAACCGGCGCTCGCGCCGCTGCGCAGCGAGCTGAGCTCCCTGCAGGCCGAGAACGCGCGTCTGCGGGAGCAGCTGGAACGCGCAGGTGCATGACGGCGGTTCAGACCACTGGTCTAATCTATAGACCGGTGGTCTAATGGGTGGACAGACTGCCGCCTGCCGACATCGCCGAGGAGTCCTTTCATGTCTGCACCCGTCACCTCGACCGATCGGTCGCGGCGAACCCGCTCCTTCGCGCGCGTGCTCGGACCGTTCATCGCGGTGGTCCCCGCGATTGTCGCGATCAGGGCCGGAAGCATCGGGAGTCAGTTGTCGAGTTTCTCGGCAGACCCGATGTGGTCGTGGTCGCTGGGGGCGCTGCTGTTCCTGTGTGGCGTGTTCATCATTGCGTTTCACCAGTACTGGCGCAGTGTGGCCGCGGTGATCATTTCGCTGTTCGGTTGGTTTCTGTTGCTGCGGGGTCTTGCCCTGCTCACCGTTCCGCAATTGATCGTCGAGGGGGCCGAATCGGCCACCCAAACGTCAGATACTGCGGTGGATGTCGTACGGGTCGGTTTCGGGCTACTTGCGGTATGCGGTCTCTACCTGGCATACGTGGGATGGGTGAAGAAGCCCGACTGATTCAATACAGCCATGCCGCGAGTCGTGAAACCCAAGGACGTCCGGCGGGCCGAAGTGCTCGACCGAGCGCTCGCGCTCTTTCTCGAACGTGGTTACGAAAACGTCAGTCTCAACGACCTGCTTGCCGTCTCGGGTACGTCGAAAGGCGCCTTTTACCATTACTTTCCGTCCAAAGAGGCCCTGGTCGTCGCGCTTGCTCAACGCAGCGCCGGCGAAGCCTTCGAGGTGTTGCGTCCGGTCTTCGACCAACCCGGTAAGAATGCGCTGGAACGCCTCAATGCCGGACTTACGGCGAGTTACCAGGTCAAATTGGGCATGGGGGCGCCGGAACCGATCGCGGCGATGAGATCCCTGCTGATGCCGGAGAACCAGGCGCTGTTCAGAAAGATCGTGACCATCTGGGAGGACCTGTTCCGGCCGGTACTGACCGAGGTCATCACCCAAGGGGTACGCGAGGGCGTGTTCGACACCTTCGATCCCGAGGGTGTCGGTGACATGATTCAAGGTTTCGCCGCCAGTATCCAGGACTACCTGGTTCGCATGTTCGATGCGGCCGATGCGAAGTCGCGGCGTAAGACCATCGATGACTGTGTGAAACGCCTCAAGCTGTACGGCATCGCGACGGACCGGATCCTGGGTCTACCCGACGGGGCAACAGTGGTGCTCGATCGCAAGCAGGTTGAGGCGATGATGACGCTCTTCATGCCCTCACGCCCGGCTGGGTCGTTGCCCTGACGCCGAGCTGGTGGGGATGCCGGCAGTGTCAGGCACGAGGCTGATTCAGTACATCGCCGCGGAGCCGAGGTCGGGGTGCGCCCGCATGAACGCCACCAGGCGATCGACATAGCTCGGAAACGGCGGCGCCTCGATGCCGCTGCCGGCGAGATCTTCCCGGATGTGTTCGGTCAAGTAGTACGTCGGATGGGCGAAGTAGTCCACCGCTTCAGCGGGCATGCGCAGCAATCGGTAGATGCCCGGTACGTGGCGTATCGACGTCTTGGCCAACCTGCGTGGCAGTGGTATCGAGACGACGTCGCGCCCGGTGGCCTCGGCGAGGACGCTGATCAGCTCCGCGACAGTGAGGGGGTGAGGATCGGCCACGTGGTATGTCCGGCCTGCCGACGAGGACTGCCCGCTCAGATACGCCACCGCATCGACGACGAAATCACGCGGGACGAGGTTGACCCGGGCCATTGCGGGATCGCCGACCACCGGCAGGACCGCCTTGCGCGGTTGTCGCAGCAGCCATTGCATCACGAAATATGGCCCGTCGAACTTCTGGGTTTCGCCCGTCCGGCTGTCCCCGACGACGATCGAGGGCCGATAGATCGTGGCGGGCATGCCTGCCGACATTCGTTGCCGAACCTCGGCTTCGGCCAGGTGCTTGGTCTCCTCGTAGAAGTTGTTGAACGGTGCCCCGACTTCGAGTTCCTCCTCGCTGAACGGACCGGCGTAGCGTCCGCTGACGTAGCACGTGCTGAAGTAGTGCAGGCGACTCAACGATGTGCAGCGTTCGAGTGCATTCAACATGTTGGTGGTGCCCGTGACATTCACCCGGAGCGCGGTCTCGCGGTCGATCGTCAGGTCGTACACCGCGGCGAGATGCCACGCCTCGGTGACCTCGGCCAGAACGTCCCGGTCGATGCCGAGGCCTGGCTGGGTGATGTCCCCCTCGATGATCCGAATGCGTTGCCGCAGTGAAGGATCATCGGAGTCGAGCTCGGCCAGTCGCCGGTTGGCGGCCGCGAGGAATCTGCGCTGAACCAGGCACACCGCCTCACCGCCGGTGCGCTGCAGAATTCGTGGCAGCAGCGCGCTGCCCAGAAAGCCCGGAAAGCCGGTCATCAACACAGACACCTGTACTTCACCGCCGATACTGGTCGCCCCGCATGTGGTCTGTCTGGTTTCGATGGTCGGCCGAGCGGGACCGGTCAGGACAGAGTCGAAGGGAACTCAGAAATCGACCTTCGACCCTGGTTTCCGGCACCTGATCGGTCCGGGGCGGGGCACCGTCGAGAATCTGGTGTCGACGAAGTGTCCGAAATCTGTCCGTAAATGACCGCCGGGTTACCGACCGGCGGCGGTCAAGGCTCTTGGTCGGTGATTTCGTGGACTTTCGGCCGTAGTCCCATTGTGGCTGAGCGGAATAACGTCGTACCCGACAGCGCAAACCCACCAAGAGAGGACCTGACATGTCAGATGTGGCTACCAACGAGGCTGAATCGTCCACCACCGCCGATCTCCTCGACGAAGTGCAGGATTCGGCCAAGATGGGTCAGCACGCCGCAACAGAGGCGCTGCGGATCTTCCGCCACACGGTCAACGAAGCCGTGCCCGAGGCCATGCAGCCGCTTCGCACCAAGCTCGTCGACGCCGCGATCGAACTGGCCGACAAGCTGGTCACCGCGCAGTATCAGTTCAACCGCAGCCTGATCCGTACTGCAGACCGTGCGTTGAGCAAGTCCGACGAAGAACAGAAGTAGCAGCGATCCAGCGAGGGCTGTGTCGGGGTAGGTTCAGCACCGAAGTCCGCTGAACCTACCCGTGTTTCGGTTGTTCACTTCGCAAGAACTGGAGTGTTCGAACTCCCGGTCGTCGTTGTGAGGACCAAAGTCTCTTGCCTCGGCCGGCGGTCTTGGCAAACTCACACCAGGGATCAAGATCTGGCGTGGGGGGAAGATGCGACGACGATTGCGTTCGGCGGCTTGGGGGCTGCTCTCCCTCGTCATAGCCGTACTGTTCGCGTGGGGGTCCGTCGTCACATCGACCTCGGCGGGCGCCGGCACCGCACTCGTCATGGGTGGCAACGGGCACCCGCTGAGCGTCCCGCAGGACACACCGGACTACATCAACAAATACGTCACTGCGGCCGATGACGCCTTCATTGCACCGAGTGGCCTCTGCGGCCCGCAGTGTTCCCTCGTCGCCACCTATACGCCCGCGCAAATCCGGTTTGTCAACGGGATTTTCGACATGACCTACGACGAGTCGGTGGCCGTCGGTCAAGCCAACCTCAACGACTGCATCCAGGGCTCCGACTGCACGGCGACGCTCGCCCCGTACAGCGAAACGGGGCCTCATACGGTTGCCGACAGCACCTATGTGATCTACGCATATTCCCAGAGCGCCACCGTGGCAGCGAACCAGAAGCTGCAGCTGATCGCCCATCCCGTCGCATCCACCGTCAGCTTCCTGTTGGTGGCCAATCCCAATCGACCCGACGGCGGCATCCTCGAACGCTTTGTCGGCGCATACATTCCCCTGTTGGGGATCACGTTCAACGGCTCCACGCCGACCTTCTCGCCGCAGCCGAGACCTCTGACGACCGTCGATGTCGCGCGGCAGTACGACGGCTGGGCCGATTTCCCCACCAATCCTCTGAACCTGCTGGCCGACCTCAACGCCATCATGGGGACGATCCTTTTGCACCCCAACTATTCCGGTGCAGGCACTCCGCAACTTCAGGGGCAGTACCAGGACAGCACCTACTACCTGATTCCGGCGCCGATCACTCCGGTTCTGGTGCCGCTGACGTGGGTGCCGATCGTCGGAAAGCCGTTGGCGATCGCCCTGGACCCGGCGGTGCGCGTGCTGGTCGAGATGGGCTACGACAGGACCGTCAACCCCGGGCAGCCCACCCCGGCCAGATACCTCTACGTCCCGAATCTGATCAAGGCGGCGCTGAACTTCGCGATGGCGATTCCGACCGGGTGGGACGACGCGATCAGTTATCTCACCGGCGATCCGGACTGCCGGCCGTTCCATACGACGGTTCCGGCCAGTCCCTTCGGCGTCGGCGGGCCGCCGGTGTACACAGGGGTCATCGACCCCTACGGTGAGCCGACGCCGTATCTTGCTCCACCGGTCGAGACGCACGGCGAGGCGGCGCCGGGCTCCGGGTCCCCGGCTGCGCACCCCGCGGGAACAGAACCGCCGGAGACCGTAACCTTCTCGCCGACAACGGAGTCCACGCCGTCCACACTCTTGCCCGAGACGCCCGCAGAGTCGGAGGACATGCCTCCGGACTTCGTCGAGAACGACACCCCCGACACCGACGAGGTGTCCCCAACGGAGGATGACGCCCTGAAGGACACCGAGACGATCAACGAGTCCCAAGACGGTCCGACGGAAAGCGCCTCAGGGGTTTCCGGCGAGGACGCAGCGGATGCCGACTCCCGCTCGGCGGATGCCGACTCCCTCTCGGCGGATGCCGGCGATTCGGCGCCCGCCGACGCGGCCGCGGCCGCCACCGCGGCCTGAAGTGGTGTCGCGACTTGTCGGCGGCGCGGTGTAGCGTCGGGTTTATGTTCGAAAGTATGTTCGATGTCGATGAGACCGCGTCGCAGGCCGAGCTGCGTGCCGCGGTCGAGCGTCTTGAACGGCTGAAGTCTCAGGCCGCGGCGGCGCAGGCCCGCGCGACCGCGCTCTGGGCGGCCAAACGTCAATTGGCCGAGGAATCGGCCGGTGTGCGTGCACATCACCGCGGCAAGGGTCTGGCCTCGGAGGTCGCCTTGGCCCGCCGCGACGCTCCGGTCAAGGGCAATCAGCATCTGGGGTTCGCCAAGGCGTTGGTGAACGAGATGCCGCACACGCTGGCCGCGCTGGAGAGTGGGGCGCTGTCGGAATGGCGGGCCACCCTGATCGTGCGCGAATCCGCCTGCCTGAGTGTCGAGCACCGCCGCCAACTCGACGCCGAACTGTGCGCGGACGCCTCCGGATTGGAGGGCTGGGGCAACAGACGCATCGAGGCCGAGGCGAAGAAGATCGCCGCCCGGCTGGATGCTGCCGCGTTGGTGGAGCGGGCCCGAAAAGCGCCGGAACAGCGCTGCGTGAGCTGCCGTCCCGCCCCCGACAACATGCTGTATGTGACGGTGCTGCTGCCCATGACCCATGGGGTCGCGGTGTACGCGGCCTGTAACCGGGCCGCCGACACCACGTTCGACGGACGCACTCGCGATCAGGTCATGGCGGACACAATCTATGAGCGCGTCACCGGGCGCTCCGCGGCCGAGCCGGTGTCGGTGGCGCTGAACCTGGTCATGGCCGACACCACGCTTTTCGGCGACGACGAGGCCCCCGGCTGGGCCCAGGGCTACGGCCCCGTCCCGGCCGCGGTGGTGCGCGACCTGGTCAGCGACGCCGTCACCGACGCGAAGGCCAAAGCCACGCTGCGCCGGCTCTACCGTCACCCCAAATCGGGGCAGTTGGTGGCGATGGAGTCGCGGTCGCGGCTGTTCCCGAAAGGCCTGGCCACCTTCATCGGGTTACGCGATCAAAGCTGCCGTACCCCGTACTGCGACGCCCCGATCCGCCATCACGACCACGCAGTCCCCGACCGCGAGGGCGGGCCGACCAGTGCGCTCAACGGGCTGGGTGAGTGTCAGGCATGCAACTACGCCAAAGAAGCCCCGGGCTGGCATGTCACCACCACCGACACCGACGGCGAACACACCGCCACCTTCTGCACACCCACGGGCGCGAAGTACTTCTCCATTGCGCCACCGGCACCGGGCACGCCGGTCAGCCGTCGCAGCATCGTCGAAGGTGAACTCAGCATCGACATCGTCACCTTCCTTGCTGCCTAGCGGGGCATGAAAACCCTTGTCGCCCGGCTTATTCGGTCAGCGACGACGGGGCGACCGGGATGTCGAAATACGTCTCGGGGTGGGTCTCTGGCTTGAACGTGTAGTGCCACCACTCCAACTCGTAGTTCTGCAGTCCGTGGCGTTCCAGGCCCTCCTTCAGCAGGAGCCGATTCTTCAACTGCTCGCCCTGGATCCGCGGGTCGAGGGTGTGCGCGAGGGTATCGAAGCAGTCGTAGCCGGTGCCCATGTCGACGCTCACGTCGGGGAAGCGCTGGTTGACCGGTGCTGCGCAATCGACGAGCGGCTGACCGGGCACATAGGCCGGTTCCTGCGAGGCAGGCAGGGCGACCAGGGTGAGATCGACTGTGCTGCCGCGACTGTGGCCCGACTTCTCGGCGATGTAGCCATCGGCGAACAGGCGCGTCTTGTCCACTCTGGGGTAGAACTCCGCCTTCATCCGTTGATCGGTCAGGTTCTTTGCCCACTCGACGAAATCGTTGACCGCGCGTTGCGGACGGTAGCAGTCGTAGACCTTCAACGAGTAGCCCTGCTCCAGGAACTCCTGCTGGGCGTCACGCAGCGCGTAGGCCGCCGGACGAGTCAGGAGGCACATCGGCGCCTGATAGCCGTCGACGGGATCGCCGGTGAAGTTGTGCGGCGCGGAGTACCGGATGTCCAGCAGGATCGAGGGATCGATGTCGCTGAGGGACACGAAGTCGGCTGGGGCGGTGGGTCCGGGCTCGGCTGACGCAGGCCCTGCGGTCGCGGCGGCCGCCACCACGGCGCAGGCGAGGACGGCGGGCAGCAGGGTGTTCGTCATTTCCCTATTGCATCTGGCGCGTCGTCGGAAGTCGAGGAGCTGGGTCCTGCGGAATCCGCGCCGTCGTCGGCCATGGCCTCGTCGGGCGCCGGCGCGACGCTCTCGTTCTCTTCGGGTTCGGCAGCGGCAGCATCGTCACCAGCGGGGGCGACTTCACCGTTGCCCGTGGCGGCGTTGCGGTCATCTTCTTGTTCCCGGTTCCCGACCGCTTCATCACTCGGTGCCGGTACGTCGGTCGGTTGCACTGTCGCGTCGTCGGTCGGTTGCACTGTGGCGTCGTCGGTCGGTTGGGCCGTCGCGTCGTCGGCCGCAGCGGTACCCGACTGGTCGGATTCCGGATCAACCACCGGTGGCAGTCCGGCGCCGAGGTCGCGTTCCACATCGCCGGGGGAGCCCGGCTCCGGAACCGCAATGTCCATCGGCGCGGTGCCCGCCGGCTCCGGCGGCGGCAGGGGCCAGCCCGACGAGCGATCCTTGAACCAGAATCTCCAATAGCCGGAGTCGATGATCGGTCTGATGATCCCATCGAGGCAATCGATGGTTTCCTGCGAAGCGCCGGCGTCGGCCAGCGGTTTCAGCAGGGGCAGCAGGGGCGTGGGAATCAGAACTGTCGTGGTCGTGCCGCCTTCGCTGTTCGTCTTCCTCGCAACGTACTCCGGCGGTACCAGGGAGATGTCGTAGAAGGCACTGGACACGTGCAGCTGCAACGCTCCCAGGACCGCGTTGGCGACCGCCAGCACGTTGATCCAGTTGTCCGGCCAGTCGGCGATGCCGTCGTACTCGGCCTTGACCACCATCACGTCGTATCTGGTGTCGGCGACCGGGCGATAGTCGACTCCGGTGAACAGATACCAGATCGGGCTCATGGTGCCGAGCATGACGGCATTGAGCTCCCCGGCGGGGGGCGGGTTCGGGTCGTTCATCAACCGGCGAAGGACCTCATCCACTACCGGCGCGCCTTCCGACACACCCCCGATCGTCTTCGGGCCGGGGGTGGTGTAGACGGCGGCGTGCAGGTTTTCCGTACCGACGTCCAGCGAATACCGGAGATCATCGGGAAGGCCCGGAAACGGAACGTTGACTCTCGTGTAGTCCTTGAAGCGTCCGCCGAGCGCTGCGGCCATCTGCTCCTCGGTCAGGACCGCATACTTGCCGGCCCCGCCGACGATCAGCGCGGTGGCCGAGTTCGCGACACCGGGCATGGTTGCGACGAGCGCGAGGAGAAGAACCATCAGCATTCGCCTCATGACCGCGCCCCCACTGTTCAGTGGGCAATATGCCCACAAGTGTTCAGCGGGCAATATGCCCACAAGCTAAGGATGCGCCCCGGCGGCGGTTCGGATCAGGGTCCAAGGTCCCGTGCCGACCGTGCGTTCGTCGCCGGATCACAGCGACTGGCTCAGTCGTCGTCGGCCAGCGCCAGCACCTCGTCGAAACCGTCCCGCAGGCAGTCGGTGAACACCTCGACATCCGGGATCGCGCCGCTGTCGACGTCGATGCCGAGGGCGCAGGTGTCGACGTAGGTCAGCAGCGTGACATTGACCGCCGATCCGATCGTCGGCCCGAACGCATACTGCACCCTGACGTTGGCGCCGCCGAGGGACACCGGCACCGGTATCCCCGGCACGTCGCTCGCAAGGAAGTCGACGTGCCGCAGGATCGAACCGATATACCAGCGCGGCATCCGATTGAGAAAGCCGGCGATCAGTTGTGTGTGTGGCAGCGACTTCTCGTTGCGCACACGCTCGGTACGTTCATGGATCTGCCGGATCCGCTCCGCCGGATCGGCCTCGTCGACCGGAATGTCGAACCGCATCAACGTGATCCGGTTGCCGCCGGGCGCATCACTGGAGGCACGCAGGCTGATCGGCATGGTCAGGTGCAGTTCGCCGACGCCGACACCGTGCTTCTCGTGGTAGCGGCGAAGGCCGCCCGCCACGCCGGCGACGAACGCGTCGTTGAGCGCGCCGCCGCTGCGATGCGCCGCCTCCCGCAGCTGCGGCCTCGGCACCTCCAGCACCCCGAGACGGCGAATCAGCGTCCGTTCCGTCATCAGCGGTGAACCTGTCGCGTTCACCGGTCGCACGGTGCGGTACACCGACGTCGCCATTTCGGCAACCGAGTTCAGTGTCCGCAGCGGACTGCGCACACCGTCGTAGACCAGCCGGGGCACCCCGGTCAACACGCCGGTGACGGCATCTGTGACCAGTCCGGCGCCGTAGCGCGCCGCATCCCGGTAGTCGCCCAGCAGGGACGGTCGCGACACCTCCGGCGTCTCATCCGTGGGCGCCAACTCGGGGGTGAGCCCGAAAAGGGTCATCGCGATCTGAATCCCGCCGACACCGTCGGACAGCGCGTGGTGGAACGTGCACAACACGGCTGCCTCGCCCTCGGGCAGGCCCTCGATCAGGGTGATCTTCCACAGCGGGCGGGCGCGGTCGAAGTCCTCCATCTGCGCCAGCCGGGCGAGTTCGAGTACATCGTCGAACGACCCGTCCTCCGGTGCGGCGACCCTGCGCATGTGGAAGTCCAAGTCGAAGTCGGTGCAGTCCTGCCAGCGCGGCGGCGCCGGTGGCGGGGACTCGACGACAACCTGTCGCAGCATCGGTAGCTCGTGGCTGAGCCGCTCGATCCGGTCCCGGACCTCGCCCCAGTCGGGCGTCCGGTCCAACATCAAGACCGTCACCACCGTCGACCTCAGCCGAGGATCGCTTTCCATCGACCAGGTGAATGCATCGCTGCTGCGCATGAATTCGCTCATTGTGTCTCCCACCCACCACGGTAAGGCGCAACGCGGCGGACCACACCGGGTAGCGGCGCATCGGTGACTTTGTGCCCTACGACTCGCGACCGAGGTCCTGCGCCGTCAGGGCCGGAACTATCGTGGGGCCATGACCTCCGAGACGCCGCCGGATCGCACCGGTGCCCACACCGCCGTCACGCGGCAGTCCGGTCGATTCGTCATCGAGGTGGAGGGACGGCCGGTCGGACTCGCCGAGTACCACGACCACGACGGTCGACGGGTCTTCCCGCACACCGAGGTGCTGCCGCAGTTCCAGGGGCGGGGCCTGGCAACGATTCTCGTCGCCGAAGCCCTACGTGTCACGCAGGCCGAGGGGTTGCGCATCGTGCCGACCTGCTGGATGGTCGCCGAATACATCGACAGGCATCCGGAGTACGCCGACATCACCGACCGCACCTGAGATGCCTAGCTGAAATGGGTTTTCGGCCGGGACGGCTGCACGCCGTCGACGGTGATGTCGACCTTCTCGTTGTAGAAGGCGACCATGTTCGCGATCGCGGCGACCGCGGGCAGCGGGGTCTGGTAGGTCCAGGCGAGGTCGGCGTGCACTCCGTGATCGGTACGCACCGACCAGTATCCCGAGGTCACGCCCTTGTAAGGGCACAGGGTCTGAGTGCCCGACGGCTCCAGGTGTTCGAAGGCGATGTCGGTGCGATCGATGTAATACCTTGTCGGCAAACCGGTTTCGAACAACATCACCGGGCTGTGGGTGTCGGCCAGCGACACCCCGTCCAGTTCGACCGCAACGTGGCGGTGTGAGCGCAGCGCATCCACCCGGGCGTAGGGGTTTCGCGGATGGCCGTAGATCGGCTCGTCCTCCTCGAACCACGTCAGCGCATCCCACTCGAACTTCACCAAGCCGGCAACCGGGCCGTCACCGTCGCCGAACACCCGCGCCGCCGACTCGGCTGTGCGCGAACCTGCGACCACGGAGAACACCCGCGACGGGCCGAACTGCACCTTCTGAGGACGCCCGTCGTCCCGCAGCAGGCCGGGACGCACATCGCGCAAGGGGATGTAGTACTGCGGGTAGTACGGAACCTCCCAGACATAGCGCGCTGCGTTCGTGTCGAAGACCAGCTCGGTGCCCACATAGCCGCGGACGCGCCGCGGCACCGGCTCGACCCGCCCTCGATCCGCGGCCGTCCGCGGATAGTCCGCTGCCTCTGGCGTGCTGCTCACGGTGTCTCTCCTCGGTCAGGTGAACCCCCTCCCGTCGATTTTTGCGCGAAACTGTAGGCCCGGTGCTGCCGACGGCGAAAGGGGACGACCCTCGTGGATCCTGGCGTGGGGGACGCACGACCGTCGCTGCACCGCAGCGCGGTGCTCAGCGCCGCGGCGATCATCGCGGGAGTTGTCATCGGCCTCGTCGGTGGCGCGTTCCGGTGGTGCCTGCAGGCCGCAGAATCACTCCGTGTCGACGTGGTCGAGTGGGCGCAGCGACTACCCGGACCGGGCTGGCTCGTCCCGATGGGCGTGGTGGCCGCCTGCGCCACCGCCGCGGCGCTTCTCGTGCGATGGGAGCCGTTGGCGGTCGGCAGCGGCATCCCGCACGTCGAAGCCGTCTTCCTTGGAAAGGCGGCACCGCCACCCCTTCGGCTTGTTTTCGCGAGGTTTGTGGGCGGTGTCCTGGCGATCGGTGGGGGACTGGTGCTCGGGCGTGAAGGACCCACCGTCCACATCGGGGCGGCGGTGGGAGCCGAAGCTGCCCGGCGCACCCGCTTACCGTCCTCCGAAGCCGCGATGATGCAGGCGGCGTTGGGCGGCGCCGGCCTGGCCGTCGCATTCAACGCGCCGCTGGCGGGTGTCCTGTTCACCCTCGAAGAG
This sequence comes from Mycolicibacterium austroafricanum, assembly GCF_000612725.1. Classification (GTDB taxonomy): domain Bacteria; phylum Actinomycetota; class Actinomycetes; order Mycobacteriales; family Mycobacteriaceae; genus Mycobacterium; species Mycobacterium austroafricanum. The sequence goes on along the minus strand of NZ_HG964452.1, from coordinate 330,609 downwards.
GTGACGAAGTCGTGGCGGTTACAGGCCGTGCTGGTATCGGTGTTTGCCGCGGCGGCAGCAGTCGGCACGTCCAGGCTGCTGTTGGGTGACCACCCCGACTTCGGGGTACCGACCGTACCGGCACCCGAACTCGTATGGCTCCCATTGTTTCTCGTCTTCGGTGTGCTGACCGGATTCCTCGGAGCCGGGTACAACCTCGTCGTGCTGTGGGCGCTGGACCACGTCGCGGCCATCCGGCGTATCCCAACCCTGGTGCAGGCCGGCGCGATCGGGGCAGCCGTCGGGCTGCTGCTGTGCGTCGCCCCGCTCACGGTCGGCGACGGCGACACCCTGACCCAGATGCTTCTCGGCGGCCACCAGTTCGTCCTGCTCGCCACGGCGGGACTTCTCGCGGCGCGGTTCCTCACCGGCCCGCTGTGCTACTCGGCGGCGGTTCCCGGTGGACTGTTCGCGCCGCTGTTGGCCATCGGTGCACTCTGGGGCACGCTGTTCGTCGGCTGTTTCGGCGCCGTGTGGCCGGACGATCCGACGTTCCTTGCGATTCCGATGGCGCTGGCCGGGATGGCGGCGTTCTTCGGTGCGACCGTGCGGGCACCGCTGACCGGACTCCTCATCGTCATCGAGATGACGGCGACGACGTCGGTCGCGGTCCCCATGATGATCGCCACCGCCGCCGCGGTGGTGTCGGCCAACGCGCTCGGCTCCGCTCCCATCTATGACAGTCTCCGGGAGCGGATGCCGGTTTCATCCGGCCCGGACCGGTCGTGAGACCGTTGCTGACTCTGCCGCCGTCAGACGGTCTCGGGACCCCCGACTGCACCTGTTGCGCGAGTTCACCCGAAAGTCGCGTAACGGTGTCGATTTGCCACATTCGGGTCGATCTTGTCCGCTACCCTTAGCTCGCTCTTCTGAGCTACCACTTGGCCTTTGAGGGAGACGACCATGACGCAACCGCCGCCACCCGGCAATTATCCGCCCCCGCCGCCCGCCGGAAGCCCCGGATATCCTCCTCCGCAGCAACCCCAAGGGCCGCAACCGAGCTCGAACCTGGTGTGGGGAATCCTGACGACGTTGTTCTGCTGTCTGCCGTTCGGCATCGTGTCGATCGTCAAGGCCAGTCAGGTCAACGGCCTTTGGGCGCAAGGCCGTTTCGCCGAGGCGCAGGCCGCCTCGGACGCGGCCAAGAAGTGGGCGATCTGGGCCGCCCTCGGTGCTGTGGCGGTGTGGATCATCTACGCGATTCTCTATGCCGTCGGCGCCATCAACATGGACTTCGACACCTCGTCGACATACTGACCGCATTGCCGGCCCGGCAATCCGCGCCTGCACGCCTCGGCGGCCCGCTCCTGGTGGGCGCCCTGGCGGCAGGCGCGTGTGCCGTTGTGTGGGTAGCAGATCCAACCACCCCTGGCGGCCTTCTTCCGCAGTGTCCGACGAAAGCCCTTCTCGGCGTTGACTGCCCGGGCTGCGGCGCGCTGCGGATGATCTATTCGCTGTTACACGGCGACGTGTTGGCCGCGATCCGGTTCAACGCGTTGGCCGTGGTGGCGCTCGGTTTCCTGGTCGTGGCGTTCGCGGCTTGGACCTACGGCCGCATCGTCGACCGCAGGATGGTCTCCTGGCAGCATCACAAGTGGGCGGCACCGGTGACCCTGGCGGTCGTCGTGGTGTGGTTTGTGTTGCGAATACTGCCTTTTGCGCCTTTCACCGCCCTGCGGGTCTGAGCGCTCGAGCCGGGCGGATCCCGGCGACTACGACGGCGACTACGACGGGCAGTACGACTGGGTGGCGGCGCCCACGAAGAACCCGCTCTGCTCGGCCGTCCAGCCGGCGGGCTCCATGATTTCCAGTGCGATCTGGGTGGGGTCCTGGCCGGCGGCGGCGTAATCGCATACCGCGCTCGCCAGCTCGATCGCGTTCTCCGCAGTGGAGAACGGGATGCCCTGATTCTGCAGTGCTGAGATGAAGATGTCGTCCGTCTCATCCGCGAAAGCGGGGGCTGCCAGCGCGGTGGCGAGGCCGGCGGCGGCGACGGCTGCTGAAACGATGAGTTTGGCGCGCATGCGCGTCCTCCTGATTGGTTAGCTGACGGCGTCACGCTACGCCGTGGTGGCGTTTACCGTCGCAATTTCTCTGAAATCAGCGTGGCCAATGTGTGCAAAGTGAATAACGAGGATTGAATAACACTGTTGTCATTCAATGCCGGGCGTGGCGGTCGACCCCGGTAGATTTGCCGACACCTGTACGGGAAAACGCCACGCGGTGGTCGGGACGGCGGCGGCCAGAAGTCCCGGCGACCGCCCTGCAGCCTGATGAACTGCTATTAACAGCAATGTTAATAGCGAGCCGGCGCAGGGCGGAGCATCCGAATCGCTGTCACCCGCGCTGACTGTGGCGGGGGCCGGAAGGGGTGCTGAACTGATCTTTTCCCTCGGTAAGCGCCGACGTTGGATTTCTGGCTCTTCGCAGTTAGCAGTGGCATTGGTGCCGGCTGGGTGTGACTCGCCGCGATCGGCGGGTGCAGGCCCACCGTACGCGGCGGCGTTGGTTGTCGGGGTTGCGGAATCCGAAGGCGATGCGCCCGACGTGCTTGACGATGCGGTTGTAGCCCTCGCTGCGAGCGTTGGTCAGCCCGGTTTGCAGGGCGGCGATGATCGGGGCCTGCCAGGTCTCGATGGTGCGGGCGAATCGGATGACCTCGGGCACCTTGCAGGCCGCGCAGAAGCGGTAGAACCGGTCTAGCGCGGCGGCGATGTCGTAGCGCAGCCCTCCTCGGTCGGCACAGGAAAGCAGTTCGCGCAGCAGTTCTTTGGCGATCCACGCCGCAGCGATGTCCTCGTTCGGATCAGCGCTCAGCAGCTTGGCGAACAGGTTGCTGCGCTGGTCTGCGGTGAGCCGCTCAGCACCGCGCAGCAGCCGGCGGCGGTTGATCCACTCGACGTCGGCCTTGCGACCGCGTCGGCCCCGCTGGGCCCAGGTGACCCGGCGGCGCACCGCGTCGAGCATGTCGTTGGCCTTCTTGACCAAATGGAACCGGTCGGCGATCACGATCGCCTGCGGCAACGCCTCGCGGGCGACCCGGGCGTAGGCGGGTGAGAGATCGATGGCCACGTGGGTGATCTGCGCCTTCCAGGTGGGGTCCTGGGTCGCCAGCCAGTCGATCACCGCCCCGGAGTTTCTGCCGTTGACCTGGGTCAGCAGGCCCTGATCGCCGGTGACGTCGACCAGGCCGGTGTCCCAGCGATCCACCCACACCCTCCGGCCGAGCGCCGGGTCGTGCTCCCATTTGGCTTTGCCGCGGCGGGTCTCGTCGATGCCGAGCACCGCAACCGGCTCCAGCTCGACCTCCAAGGCCTCCTCGGCGACGGTGATGACGTGGTCATGCACGGTGTGCCAGCCGCAGCCGTACTGCCCGGCTACCGCAGCCACGGAGCGGTCCTCGTCGAGCACCGCGCTGGCCATCGACGCCTTGGCCCGCGGGGTAACCCGCGCTCGCGCCGGAACGCCAGGCACCGACTCGGTGAACACCTTGCGCTCGCAGACCATGCTGGGGCACAACCACTTTCGCTTACGCCAGCGCAGCACCGGACGATCCGGGCCGACCTGCACATCACGCGGGCCGGTGTACACCCAGCCCTTCGACCTGCTGGAGCGCTCCCCACACGCGGGGCAGATCCCAACCCACTCCGGGGCGGTCAGTACATGCACCAACCGGGTACCGTCCTCGAGGCGCTGCACCGACTCGACGACCACACCGTCGAGATCGAGCAGCAATGAACTACCGTCAACCATGCCCGCGTTCCTTGTCCTGGATGCCTGAGAACACCCAGCTCACAGGGGCGCGGGCCCCTAATCAATCACCGACACGACACGATGTCGGACAACACCAGACCCCTATCAAGTGCGAAGAGCCGGATTTCTTGTCCCGCAAACGAAAGCGGCGGGAGGGTTTCCGGAGCAAATTGTTATTCGCCTGCGTAACAAATGACGGGATCGCCGCAGGGGTACTGGTTTGCTGAAGGGGTCAGTTGTGAATCAGTTCTCGTTGTTCTGTTCCACGGTTGATGCCGCCGAGTGTCATCGGCGAAAGTGCACCCAGGGGATCGTCCGAATCGGCACGCGACAAGACGACGTGCAGTCCGGCTGGAGTGATCAGCACGGTATGGCCGCTTCAGACTGTCAGCGAGGTGACTTTGTGGTTGCCTACGCACGTTGCGAGCATGTAGACCCGTGATGATGTCTGAAAAGTTGAAGCGCGGGGCAATTGTCGCGGCCCGTGAGTACACGACGATCACCGGTGAGCGTGTGACGGTTCCTGCTGGGGCGGGGGTGACACATCTGCAATTCCGGCGCTTCGCGGGTTGCCCGATCTGTCATCTGCACCTGCGCAGCTTCGCGACCCGGCATGAGGAGATCTCGGCCGCCGGGATCACCGAGGTGGTGTTCTTTCATTCAGCGGCATCGGCTCTGCAGGGGTATCAAGCGCTGTTGCCCTTCGCTGTGGTGGCCGATCCTGACCGGAAGGTGTACCGCGAGTTCGGGGTCGACGCTCACCTCCGGGCGGTTGCCCACCCCCGGGCGCTGCTGGCGGCATTCCGGGGATACGCCAAAATTGTCGGTCGACACGATGATCCCGACAATGCCGGTGTCGGGGGCGGTGACGGCTCCACCCACTTGAGCCTGCCTGCGGATGTGCTCATCGTGCCCGATGGCACCGTCGTGGCGGTGCATTACGGTCGCCACGCCGACGACCAGTGGACGGTGGATGACTTGCTCGATCTCAATCGCAGTGTGGCAGGCAAGGGTTCACCGTGACGCGCAGGGCCGCGGGGTGCTGCTGCCCGCGGCCGGCGTGACGTGCCTCAGCGGCTCGCCGGTTTGGTCAGTAGCACCAGACCGAGCACCGCTCCGTAAATCAGGTGCTCGACGACGAACGGGCCGTGGCCGACCATGGCCGCCATGTCGCGGACGGGATCTCCACCGCCGAACAGTGCCGCCGCGGCGGGCAGCACAGCCCACGTGCTTGCCGCGAACACCGCCAGGCCCCAGGCCATGGCCGCGCCGACGAGGGCAAGGCCGTGCAATCGCGCTCGGCCGGAGATCAGTCCGAAGACCGCCCCGTACCCGGCGCCGACCATCATGTGAACGACTGCACCGATGAGGGCCGGTCCGGGGATGAACGTGAACATATGACCGGCCATGGCCGCCTGCATCGACTGCATCATCGCATCGGGGGCGATGAACGTCGATGCGATGTGATAGAGCGGGGTGAAGAAACCGCTGTGCTGGAACATGGCGCCGGCGAGCATCGCGAACATCGCCATCGCGAGCGAGGCGACCGCTCCCGCGCCGGCGCCCATGATCAAGATTTGTGCGAGGTGCCGGGGTGTTGTCGAGACACCCGATCGGGGTGAACTTGTTGTTGCCATGTCGAATTCCTCCGTTGTCGGCGCTTGAGGGTTCAGTTCACCCGCCACTGCACACGCCGGCCCTTGCGCACACCGCCGAAATGTCAGCAGGATGACACCGATAAGGAGGATGCGATGGTTGGCGAGCGCCACGGATCGGGATTGCGGCACGCGATCACCATGCTCACCGGCGGCGGTGAGCCCGGTGACCCGCAGATCCGCCACGCCGCTTGGGTGGCCCGCTGCGTCGGGCGGGGGGCGGCGGCGCCATTGCACCCCGCAGACCTGGTGGCACTTGCCGGAAGCCTGGAGCCGCGCCAATGTGATTCCGGGGCAGTGCTGTTCAGCCTGGGACAAGCTCCGACGGGGGTTTGGATCGTGCGGCAGGGGCAGGTCGAACTCGCAGTAGGTTCGGGGCGACGCCGTGCTGTCGTCGATGTGCTGCGCGGCGGGGACGTCGACGGTGACATTCCGCTGCTGCTGGACATGCCGATGGCTTACACGGCCCGCGCGCTTGAGGACAGCACCTGCCTGTATCTCGACCGGGCGAGTTTCGAGGAACTGCTTGCCAGCCACCCCAACATCGCTCGGCGTTGGCTCTCGTCGGTCGCACAGCGTGTTTCGGCTGGGCAGGCTCGGCTCATTGCCCTCCTGGGTAGACCGCTGCCGGCTCAGGTCGCCCAGCTGCTCCTCGACGAATCCACCGACGGAACAGTGCAACTCGCGCAGCGCACGCTGTCGGCGATGCTCGGGGTGCAGCGACCGTCTCTGAACAAGATTCTCAAGGAATTCGAACGCGGCGGATTGATCGCCGTAGGCTACGCCGAGATTTCGATCGTCGACGTCAACGGGTTGGGCGCCAGGGCCGGCTAGGTCGGGCGGAGTCAGCGGCCGCGCAGCCGGTCCCACAGTCGCGGCGGTGGCTGGTGTCCGATGGCGGCAAATACCTGCCGCGAGGACGGGTTGACCAGGGCGCGGTCCCCGATGAACACCGTGGGCACTGTCTCGTTGCCGTCGGCTACCGATCGCACACGCGCGGCGGCCTCGGCGTCCTCCCAGATGTTCACCTCCCGAAGCGTGAGTCCCGACCCCCGCAGTGCGCGCATCAGCCTGCGGCAGAAGGGACAGCCCGGGCGCCAATACACCTCGATCGCCTGGCGGTCCGACGACTGCGGGCTGGTTGAATCCTGGGAATCAGCCATTGTCGCCTCCTTTTCAGCCATCTATACACGCGCAATGTCGGACTGGTGCGCCGATCAGGGTGTCGCAGGGATGGCCGCCGGCGCGGCCGAGAAGACCCACACCGTGAGCCACACGGTGGCGGCGACAACGGCAAGTGCCCCCGGGATGTGAATGGCAAGTGTCGTTCCCTCGCCGAGATAGGCCTGCACGAAGGTGAAAACGAAGAGAACGCCCGCCAGGCCGGCGGCCCACCATCCGCGCTCGCGGCTGAGGGCCAGCCCGCCCAGGGCGAGTGTGAGACCCGCAGTGACGACGTGCAGTGCGATCGCTGCGACGCCGTGGATGTCCTTGAGCTGCTGACTCTGGATCATCGCACCGGCGGTGCAGAAGAGAGCGACGACGACGCCCAGGGTCGCGATCGCGAAGGCGCGGGAGGCGAGGAGAAACGAGCCTGGCGACGGCCGGCGGACGGCGGGCTGCATGAATTTCCTCCGAGATGTTCGTATGTGGGACTTGCCTTCACAGTAGACCCCGGCCGTGAGCACCACCTGTCAATCTCCTGTCAACGCCATGGGTTGCGCGCGCCCGCGGGTATCCGTCGGCGGCAGCGGACTTTTCGGCCCTCAGGCAGGTTGAGCCGCCGGTTCGAGAACATCGGCGGCGCAGACAGGCGTGATGGTGATGCCGGTGATCAGGCCGCCGCTGCACCGGATGTCGATGATGCCCAACGGATGTCCACCGGGAGCGATGATGTGGGCCTGGCGGCCGTTGACCCGCATCGACACGCTGGCGCGGATGCGGTCGGCGAAGTGACGCGTCTCCTCGGCGATCGCGGTGGCGCCGGTGACCACCGCCGCCGTTCCGGTGGGCAGCAACTCGGGATCGACGATGCGCACGGCGTCGGGTGCCATCAACGCGACCATCCGCACAATGTCCCCGCCCCCGGCGGCGCGCAGAAAGGCGTCGACGACCTCGCGGTCGACGGCGTCGCCCGGTGCGCCGGTGGACGGCGGCTCGACCGGCCGCAGCCGGGCCCGGGCCCGGCTCGCATGCTTCTTCGCGCCGGCCGGCGTCACCCCGAGGATGTCGGCGACCCGGTCGAACGGCACCGCGAACAGGTCATGCAGCACATAGGCCGCCCGCTGGGCGGGGGTCAGCCGGCCGAGTAGCACCATCAACGCGCGCGCGACGTCTTCGCGATGCAGAAACTCCTCGTCCGCGGCGTACGCCACCGTCTGGACGGGCTGCACCCGGCGGCTCAGCACATCCCTCCGGCTCCGGTCCCGCAACTGGTCCAGACACACCCTGGTGACCACCGTCGTCAGCCAGGCCGACGGGTTGGCGATGTCGCGGGGCCCGGGCGTCGCCGCGACGCGCAGCCATGCGGTCTGCACCGCGTCCTCGGCGTCGTGCGCCGAACCGAGCAGTCGGTGCGCCAGAGACAGCAACCGCGGACGGCCCTCGAGGAATGCCGAGTGCACCGCTGACTGCGCGAAGGAATCCAATGTCACCGCCGGTCACCTTTCGCGTGTGCGGATCGTCATCAGTGGTGAGAGCCATCGGACGATCGACAGGGAGGCGACATGAAGATCATAACGGCGGGAGACCGGTCATGAATGGACTTGTCTCCACCGCGCTGGCCGCGGTGACGCTCACGTGTGCGGTCGCCAACGCGGCGGTCGCGGCCGCCGATCTGGCGCGAGCACCGTTCGTGCTGGCCAACTCCGCCGAGGTCGGGGTCGCACCCCGGTGGATCCCGTACCTGGCCGGTTTGAAACTCGCCGGAGCGGCCGGGCTGCTGCTGGGCTTCGTCACCACGCCGTGGCTGGGCCTGGCCGCAGCGACCGGTCTGGTCGGCTTCTTCGTCGGAGCCGTGGCGGTACACGTGCGCACCAGGGTCTTCCACAACCTCGCATTTCCCGCCGCCTACCTGCTGATGGCGGTGGGTGCGGCGACGTACTTCGCCGCGGCGGTGGGGTGAATCAGGACTCGCCACCGGAAGTTTTGGGGTAGCCGAACTCTCCTGATCTGCTTACCAAACTTATTGCGCCAGAGCGGAATTGAGAATCGTCGAGTTGCGGGTCGCGGCGCGGGGTGTGTACGGTGGTGGCAGCGAAGGGGAGTAGCCCCCAAATCGGCAATCGACATACTGGCTGCGCGGCGTGATCGCCTGGCCCGGTTGTCCGGACCGGTCCATGACCGGTGGGCGAGACCTTCGGCCGTACAGTCCGTTCGGGCTGCCGGCCGGAGGCGAACTCTCTCCGAGCGGCAGACCCCGACACCGAGGAGTCGTGGTGCTCGCCGCCCTGCTGTTGAGCTTCGCCGTCATCTTCGTCGCCGAGTTGGGCGACAAGACGCAACTGGTCGCGATGATGTTCGCGCTGCGCTATCGCTGGTGGGTGGTGCTCTCGGCGATCACCGCCGCCACCGCCGTCGTGCACGTCCTCTCGGTCGCCATCGGTTACTACCTCGGCGCGGCGCTGCCCACCCATCTTCTCGGCTTCATCGCCGGCGCGATGTTCATCTTCTTCGGGCTGTGGACGCTGCGCGGCGACAGCCTCACCGACGAGGAAACCTCCCGAGCCGCCAAGGCGACCGCCCCGGCGTTCTTTGTGGTCACCTCGGCTTTCGTACTCGCCGAACTCGGCGACAAGACGATGCTGGCGACGGTGACGCTGGCTGCGGACCGGGATTGGCTTGGCGTGTGGATCGGTTCCACTCTGGGCATGGTCGCCGCGGACGGGTTGGCGATCCTGGTCGGCGCGGTCGCGGGCAAGCATCTCCCCGAGCGGCTGATCCAGATCTCGGCGGCAGCGCTGTTCCTGCTCTTCGGCTTCTACATGGTGTTCGACAACCTGTTGCCGACGGCGCCGACGGCGGCCGTCGCGGGCGCGGCATCGACCCTCGTGCTGATTCTCGGCGGGGTGATGCGGGCGCTGCCCGACCGGTTGCGTCCGGCGGTGTTGCGGCCCTCAGCGCCTTCGGCTGTCGACATCGCCGAGCGCGATGAATGTTCGCCCGACGCCGCGATCGGGTCGGGTGCCGGGCGGTCGGCTGCGCCCTCAGATGGGCGCGACTGACCGGATCGCGATCTCGTCAGTCGCGCACAGCCGACAGGCCAGCGACCGCACTTTGAGCCGCAGATTGGCGATCCGCAAGGCGCGCTGGCACATCGGGTAGGGGCATCCGCACGACAACGTGACCCACCACTGCGCCGGGTGCGCCAGCGGGCCGCAGAATCTGCGGCAGGTGCACAGGATCTCGGGGTCGAAATCCAGTTCCGCCAGCGACGGCTCCAACAGTGTGGTCACGGCCCCCAAGGCTAAAGTGATGGTCGAGACTTTTGCGGTAGGCGCGCGCGAAGAACCGTGCGGACTCGCGACCCGGGGGAGCTTTCGCGAGTCCGCACACCGGTTCTACAACCGAATCCAACGGCCCAGGAACCAGAAGCCCCAGCCGTCGCCGTTGCCCGCGGGCAACGGTTGGACCCGCTGGCCCTCGTACGTGAACGGCTGATGGTCTTGCCGCCCGCGATTGATGTCGCGGTGCTGCCAATCATTGTTCTGCGTCGACGGGCCGGGTTGGCACGCAGCTGCTCCAGGCTGCCCGCAGGGGTTACCGGGCTCGGCCAATGCCGTCCCGATCCCCGTCGAGATCAGGCTCGCCGCGGCGATTCCGCCGGCGATGGCCGAGGTGCCCAATACGCGGGTCAGTTTCATAGTCGCTCCGTTCGTCGTTCGTCAACACGTCGTGCAGCCGCATCGCCACACGACCGACGACGCTAGGAGCGCGATGTGGGTGGCAACTGTGCTGTGGATAGGCGCCCGCTGTGCACTCGGTAACGAAGTGAGATCGGATGTGTCACAGCATGATTGACGATGCAGTCAGCGTGTGCCGCTGACATATCCGGCCGCCGTTCCCGGGGCTGGCGCAGCGTCTTGACGTCATCAGGCTGAGCAGTCCAGCGTCACGTTCACCTTCTGCTTGGGCTGCACGGTGAACACGTTGGTGTCGTCGTCGTCCACCGGGAACGGCTGGGCGACCACCGGCAGGCTGCGCACGCTGGCGACCGTGCACTGGTCCAGGGGGGCGTTGCCAACCCGGCTGATCCGGACGTCATAGCCCTGCGACCGCAACTGGTTGATGGTCGACGCCGCCGTGTCGGCCTGCGCCGGGGCGGCGACGGCCAGCGCGGCGCCCAGCGGCAGCAGGCTTGCGGCGAGGAACTTGGGGAACTTCTTCATGGTGGACTCCTTGAGTTGATGTGTCACCGGCGTGACCGAAATTCGAGTGACACCATCGTGGCGCGGCGCACACTGCAACGCTTGGAGCTTGCCTGGAGATTCCATGGAGAAACCCGGGTGATTCCTGGCCGGCCCTACAGCACCTTGGCCAGGAAATCCTGCAGCCGCGGATGCTTGGGGTTGTCGAACAACTCGGCCGGCGGGGCGTCCTCGACGATGTCGCCGTCGGCCATGAACACCACCCGCGACGCCACCTCCCTGGCGAAGCCCATTTCATGGGTCACCACCACCATCGTCATGCCGCCCTCGGCGAGATCGCGCAGCACCTGCAGCACGTCGCCGACCATCTCGGGGTCCAGCGCGCTGGTGGCCTCGTCGAACAGCATGATCGACGGATTCATCGCCAACGCCCGCGCGATCGCGACGCGCTGCTTCTGGCCACCGGACAACGTCGCCGGCTTCACATGCGCCTTCTCGGCGAGCCCCACCTGGCCGAGGAGTTCCATCGCCTTCTTCTCGGCCGCCGCCTTGTCCATCTTCTTGGTCAGAAGTGGCGCCAGCGTGATGTTCTCGATCACGGTCATGTGCGGGAAGAGATTGAAGTGTTGGAACACCATGCCGATCCGCTGGCGCACCTTGTCCAGGTCGATCTTCGGATCGGTCAGGTCGAATTCGTCGACCACCACCTTGCCGCCGGAGATGTCCTCCAACTTGTTGAGGCAGCGCAGAAACGTCGACTTGCCGGACCCGGACGGGCCGATGACGCACACCACCTCGCCCTTGCTGATCGTGGTGCTGATGCCGTCGAGGACGACATGGTCACCGAACGACTTCTTCAGCCCCTCGATGCGAATCTTGACGGTGCCGACCGGTTCGGCGGCCGCGGCTTCCGTTACCAGCTGGTTCATTTCACGAGCCTCCGCTCGAGTCGATCCGAGAGTTTGGTCAACGCCATGATGACGATGAAATAGATGACGCCGATGATCAGCCACATGGTGAAGGACTGATAGTTGCGCGCGATGATCAGCCGACCGGTCTGGGTCAGCTCGGCGATGCCGATCACCGACAGTATCGACGTGTCCTTCAAGGTGATGACGAACTGGTTGACGTAGGACGGGATCATCGTCCGGATTGCCTGCGGCAGAATGACTTTCCGCATGGTGGGCAGATATCCGATGCCGAGGCTCCTGGCGGCTTCCATCTGGCCCTTGTCGACGGACTGGATTCCGCCGCGGACGATCTCGGTCATGTAGGCGCCCGCGTTGAGCGAGAGCGTGATGATGCCCGCCGTCAGCGCGGTCATCCGGAAGTCGAGGGCCGACGGGACACCGAAGTAGATGAAGAACGCCTGCACCAGAAGCGGTGTGCCGCGGAAAATGTCGACGTAGGTGGTGCCGATGGCGCGCAGCCAGATCGACCGCGACACCCGGAACAGGCCGAACATCACGCCGAGCACCAGGGCGATCGCGATGGAGACGACGGTCAGGATCAAGGTGAGCCGCAGGCCTTCCATCAGGATCGGGAAGGTGCTCTTGAGGAGGCCGAAGAACGAGTTGTCCGTCTCGGCCGCCTCTTCACCGAGGTAGCTCTCGATGATCGCGTCGTAACGGCCGGATTCCTTGAGGTTTTTCAGGCCCTCGTTGAACTTGGTGAGCAGTTCGGCGTTGCGGCCCTTGTTCACCGCGAACCCGTAGTTGGAGCCCTGTTCCTTCGGGGTGACGGTCTTGAAGCCGTTGCCCTGTTGGATTCCGTACAGGAGCACCGGGTAGTCCTCGAAGACGGCCACCGAGTTGCCGGTCTTGACCTCTTCGAACATCGACGCCGAATCGGCGAACGAGACGATCTGAAAGCCGTACTTGTCCTTGATCGACTCCGCGAATTCGGCGCCCTCGGTGCCGTTCTTGACGGCGACACGTTGGCCCCTGAGGTCCTCGTAGGAAGCAATGGTGTCGTTGCTGTCGAGCACGGCCATCTGCACGCCGGATTCGAAGTACGGGTCGGAGAAGTCGAAAACGGCCTTGCGCTCGTCGGTGATCGACATGCCCGCGATCACCCCGGCGGCCTGGTTGGCTTGCACGGCCTGAAGGGCCGCGTCGAAGCCGAGCGGTCTGATGTCGACGGTGAACCCCTGGTCCTTCGCGATTTCGCGGATGAGGTCCATGTCGATGCCGACCAATTCGCCGCCGGCGTCCTGGAATTCGAACGGCGCGAAGGTGGTGTCGGTGGCGATGACGTAATTCTGTTCCTGCGCCGAAGCGGTCGCCGCGCCCAGCAGGCCCGCGCCGAGAACGGTTGCCAGGATCACAGTCAGTACCGCGGCGACGCGACATCGGATAGAAGGGGTTCCGCCGGCCTCGACGTGGCCTGACCGTGTGGCGCGCATGGTTGCCTCCCCGCATAGGTCGCTTCAAAGTGCCACGCTAACGGCGGGAGGTGGCTCCCGCGGGGGATCGCGAAGATGGTCCCGAGGTGCCCGATGTGCCGCGCTGTTCGATAGCCTGTGTGCGGTTCTCGCGCGTAGGGCACCGTTCCGGGTTCAGACTGCAGCCTCCCGAATCAACATGTGTGACCCGTTCGGCGGGTCGCACCGTAGAAGACGAGGCTTGAGTACGTGCAGCAATTCACTGAACACCAGATCGACGGCGTCCTGGTCGTCGCCGCGGTCGGTGCCGTAGACATGCTCACGGCGCCCCAGCTGCAGGAGGCCATCAACGCTGCGCTGGACCGACAACCGACGGGCGTGGTCGTCGACCTCACCGCGGTCGACTTCCTCGGATCGGCAGGCATGCAGGTGCTGATGACCACGCGCAGGCAACTCGAGGGCACGGTCAAGTTCGCCGTGGTCGCCGACGGACCGGCCACCAGCCGACCGCTGAAGATCACCGGGATCGCCGACTACGTCGACCTGTTCTCCACGCTGGACGTTGCCTTGCGCAATCTTGCCGGCTGACTTCGCGACGTTCGCGCAGCGACCGCCAGGTTTGGTGAATTCGTGCATCGGGAACAGATGCTTCGCTGGGGCGGTATTTCCCCGCAGAACAGGAGCGTCTCGTGAGCGACAACAATTCGGGCCCGGAAGAAGCCGTCAAGGGCGTCGTCGAAGGTGTGAAGGGTAAGGCAAAAGAGGTGGTCGGCGTGGTCACCGGCCGGGACGACCTGCAACGGGAGGGCGAGGCTCAGCAGGACAAGGCCGACGCGCAGCGCGAGGCCGCCAAAAAGGAGGCCGAGGCCGAAAGCGCGCGGGCAGCGGCCAAGGCGAACGAAGAAAGACAACGAGCCGAGCAGTCGTAAACCTTGCGCAGGTAAATTGTCCTGCAATGACTGTTACATCCATCCGCAGCAGGTCGGCCGATTGTCGGCGCTTCTCGATAGCGTCGACGTCGCTGACCTTCGCGTGCCGCACGGAGGGCGCCGGGTCTGCGACCCGGGCCACCGTGTCGGTGTGGGGCGAGGTGGACGCAGCCAATGCCAAGCACTTCGCCCACACCGTTCGTGAGGTCGCCGAGGGCAATGCGGCACTGATTCTGGATCTCAGCGAAGTGAACTTCATGGCCTTCGACGGCGCCTCGGCGCTCTATGCCATCAGTGCGCATCTGGCGCGTGAGGGTGTCACCTGGTGTGTGATCGCCAGCCCCGCGGTGTCCCGCGTGCTCGAGCTGTGCGACCCCGAGGGGTTGATCCCGGCGACCACCATCCCGTCGGTGCGGGGCGCCAAGCCCGCCTAGGTCCGCCGTGACAATCTCCGGTGTCGACCGTCCCAGCGAATCCTGTAGGGCCCCGACCGGTGCCTCCCTCCGCAACCGCGGACTCGACTTTTCGCCGCCGGTGCGGCGAATCTGTGTTTGCTGCCGTGTCGCGCTGTGATCTAGCGCTCACTTTGCGCGGCAAAGCTAAGAAATTGTTACGAACATGTTTTGGTCACACCAGTCCCACCCGATTGCACCAGCACTTGGCCCGCAGTTCAGCGGGCGTTAATCCTTTTGCTCGCAAAAGGTTACAAATGCATAACGACTCGTTTCTTAAGTGTCTGCTGAGAGGTTTCGCCGACGGAGACCGGTCCTGGGATTTCGTCGGTCCTGAGCCCCGAGTTCCGTCGCTACACTCGGTTCAGGCGACGCTCAAACGGGCGTCAGTAATCGGAATCTAGAGCCGGGCAGCAGTCATGCCGGCGGAGGTACCAGGCACATGGCAAACTTCTCGGTGCCCAAGGGGCGCCTGATGCTCAATGGCGGAGCTGGTTCGAAGGCTGCTTCGCATGTCGCGGATGAGCCGCTGACGGATGCGGCCACGAGCGACGTCGTCCTGGAGCGCCGCATCACGCTCGGCCGGGGTCCGGTCGGGGACATCGCAGCGGGCCAGGGGTTCGTCGTGATGGCGAATGCCGGCGACGACAGCGTGTCGGTGATCGACCCCATGACGTTGGCGGTCGTCGACACGATCGCCGTCGACGGGCAGCCCGTCGCGGTCACCGCGTCCGATGATCGCGCCTATGTCTGCGTCGCAGCCGAGAGCCACGACGCGGTCTGCGCGATCGACCTCGAGGCCGGGACCGTGGTCAGCACCCATCCACTGGCGTCCGGCGTCACCGCGCTGGCGGTCAGCCCCGACGGCAAGCGTGTCTACGCCGGCCGTGACGCGCAGGACCGCGTCGACGTCGCGGTCATCGACGTCACCGCCGAGCGCGTCGGCACCATCGGGATCGGGTCCGGCCCCGCCGCCAACGTCGACGCCCTGAGTGTGGACCCGAGCGGTAAGCGCCTGTACGTGGCCGTCACCGATGCCGTGGGCAGCCGACTGGTCATCGTCGACACCGAGACCTCGCTGGTGCACCGCGTGCTGCCGATCGGCGCACCGATCCGCGACATCGCCTACGCGGGCGGCGCGGTGTACGTGTTGACGTCCGACCGTGCGGTCGGCGGCACCGTTCACGTAGTCGATCTGAACGCGATGAGGGTGACCGACCGCGTGGTCGTCGGTGGCGCCCCCACACAGCTCACCATGAGCGCCGACCAGACCCGCGCCTACATCGTCGACTACGACCGGGTTGCGGTGCTGTGCACGCTCGGCCTCGACGTCGTCGACTCGCTGGCGGTCGACGCCCGCCCGTCCTGCGTCACGCATCCCGCCGACAGTTCGCGGCTGTACATCGCCGATTACACCGGCGCCGTGAGCGTGTTCTCGGTCGAGTCGAGTATCGAGACGCTGTACTCCCAGTTCCTCGCGACCGACTCGATTGCGTTGGGCGTATCGCGCGCACTGCAGCCGACCCCCGCCTGAGACATGTTCGCGCGCTTTCAGCGCCACTGATAGCGCGTCTTGGGCCGTCCCGCCCTGCCGTAATCGGTGTGACGGCGCACGGTGCCCTCGTCTGCGAGCCGCTCGAGATAGCGCCACGCCGTCACCCGGGACACCCCGACCTGTTTGGCGACCTGGTCGGCGGTCGCCCCGTCCGCCGAATCCCGCACTGCGCGGGCGATCTCGTCATTGGTGCCCGGCGACGCCCCCTTCGGCGCCGCCGTCCGATCCGGGCCGACGCGCAGTTCGGCCAGCGCACGGTCGACCTCCGCCTGGCTGGCCGCATCCGTCCCGGCGGGCAGGGCCTCGCGGTAGCGGCGGTAACGCTCGAGGCGGTCGCGGAACGCGGCGAAGGTGAACGGCTTCAGCAGATACGCCAGGGCCCCGTGGCCCACCGCGGCCCGCACCATCTCCAGGTCCCGCTCGGAGGTGATCGCGATGATGTCCGGTGCCGGGCTCAGCCCCGACAGCGCCGACGCGAGAGCGATCCCGCTGGCGTCCGGCAGTCCGAGGTCGAGCAGGACCAGGTCGATCGGCGACCCCGCGGCCGCCGCCTCGGCGGCCGCCCGCATCGCGTCGCGCGCGGTGTGGGCCACCGCGGCCACCGAAAAGCCTTGTAGCCGTTGTAAATACGCTTGATGTGCGTCGGCGATCAGAGGTTCGTCCTCGACGATCAAGACGTCGATCATGGGCGCGCCACCGTCACCGTCACCACCGAACCGTAAGTCACATCGGCGCTCAGTTGCCCGTGGTGGCGTTTCACCACCTGCGCTACCAGCGCCAGGCCCAGTCCGTGCTGGTCGGCCTCGGCGCCGGATTTGGTCGAGTAACCGCGCCGCATCGCCTTCTCGAAGGTACCGGCGTCCATGCCCTCTCCGCTGTCGGCCACCCGGATCAGCAGCCTCTCCGAGTTCTGGTTCACCGTCACCTCGACCCACGGGTCTTGCGGATCGCATGCGTCCATCGCGTTGTCGATCAGGTTCCCGGCGACGGTGACCATCTCCTGGCCCGTCAGCAGCAGGTCGTCGGTGTCGGCGGGCAGCGCCGACTCCTCGGTGACGGTCAGCTCGATCCCGCGTTCGTCGGCCTGCGCGGTCTTGCCCAGCAGAAGCGCCACCAGCGCCGGCTCGCCGACCGCGCTGGACAGCCGGTCCACCAGCTGCTGGGACAGCTCGAGTCCGGCGGTCGCGAACGTGATCGCCTCCTCGGCCCGGCCCATCTCCACCATCGTGACCACGGTGTGCAGCTTGTTCGCCGCCTCGTGCGCCTGCGCGCGCAGCGAGTCGGTCAGCACCTTGAGTGAGTTGAGTTCGCCCAGGGCACCCTGCAGTTCGGTGCGGTCGCGGATCGTCACCACCTCCGACCCGCCGGCGTCTGAACCGTCCCGGACGGGGGAGCGGTTCACCACCAGCACCCGGTCGTCGGTGACGTGAACCTCGTCGCGCGCGCCCGGGTTGTAGGTGCGCAGGAACTCCGGCAGGTCCGACCGGGCGACCTCGCCGGCCGGCAACGACAGCAGGCGGCGGGCCTCGTCGTTGACCACCGCAACACCGGACCTGTCGAGCACGATCAGCCCTTCGGACACCGAATGCAGGATCGCGTCGTGGTGGTCGTACATCACCCGCAGCTCTTCGGGCCGCAACCCGCGGGTCTGACGCATCAGCCGTCGCCGGATCCCCCATCCGCCGAGCAGTGAAACCGCAAGGGCGCCAAGGCCAACCGCGGCGATGGCGGGCCACTGGGCCTGCCAGCGGTCGGCCAGGCTCTGCTGCAGGATGCCCGCGGCCACCAGACCGACGATGCGGCCCGACGAGTCGCGCACCGGCGCCACCGCGCGGATGGACGGGCCCAACGTGCCGGTGTAGACCTCGGTGAAAGTCTCGCCGCGAAGCGCAGGTTCGATCGTGCCCAGATAGTCGCCGCCGATCTGCGACGGGTCGGTGTGGGTGAACCGGGTGCGGTCGGGCGCCATGATCGTGATGAACGCGATGTCGGTGTGGGTGCGCACCTGCTCGGTGACGGGCTGCAGGATCTCGGTGGCGCGGCCGGACTCGATCGCCTGCGCTGTCGAGGGCGAATCGGCCAGCGACGTCGCGATGCCCAGCACCTGCGCCTCGGCGGCGGCGTCACCGTCCCGCCGAGCGTCCAGCACCGCCAGCGCGCTGCCCGCGAGCACGATCAACGTGATCACCAGGATCTGCAGCGCGACGGCCTGACCCGCAAGCGACCGCGGCCATGGCGATCGGGATGGCGATCGGATCCGTCGCATCGGGCAGGCGCCTTCCGTATGAACGTAATGAACAAAAACGTGACCTGGCTCACGTCCTCGCAGAGCATCCTTGCAGACCTTTTGCCCGAGCCGAGTCTGGAGGATTCCGATGACGACCAGAATGGACAGCCCAACCCCGCCTGAAGCGCCCAGACGCAAGCGCGACCGCACCCACTGGCTCTACATCGCCGTCATCGTGGCGGTCGTCGCGGGCGTCGCAGTGGGAATCCTGGCCCCGGAGGTGGGCAAGAGCGTCGGCGTGCTCGGCACCATGTTCGTCGCGCTGATCAAGATGATGATCGCGCCGGTCATCTTCTGCACGATCGTGCTCGGCATCGGATCGGTCCGAAAGGCCGCCACCGTCGGCAAGGTGGGCGGGCTCGCCTTCCTGTACTTCCTCGTGATGTCGACATTCGCGCTGGCGATCGGTCTGGTGGTCGGCAACCTGCTGCATCCGGGCAGCGGTCTGCAGGTCAGTGACACCGCCGCCGGCAAGGGCGCCGAGCTCGCAGACAAGGCTCACGAGGCCGGCGGGTTGCTGGACTTCGTGCAGGGCATCATCCCGACGACGATGTTCTCGTCGCTGACCGAAGGCAGCGTGCTGCAGGCGTTGTTCATCGCGCTCCTCGTCGGCTTCGCGCTGCAGGGTCTGGGAACGGCGGGGGAGCCGATCCTGCGGGGCATCGAGCACCTGCAGAAGCTGGTGTTCAAGGTCCTGGTGATGATCCTGTGGCTGGCCCCCATCGGTGCGTTCGGCGCCATCGCCAACGTCGTCGGCCAGACCGGCTGGGCGGCCGTCGGGCAGCTGATGGCGCTGATGCTCGGCTTCTACCTGACCTGCGCGATCTTCGTGTTCGGTGTGCTCGGCGCGCTGCTGCGGGTCGTCTCAGGGGTGTCGATCTTCAAACTGGTCCGCTACCTGGCCCGCGAGTACCTGCTGATCGTGTCGACCTCGTCGTCGGAGTCTGCGCTGCCCCGCCTGATCGCCAAGATGGAGCATCTCGGGGTCGACCGGTCGACCGTCGGCGTCGTTGTCCCGACCGGCTATTCGTTCAACCTGGACGGCACCGCGATCTACCTGACCATGGCGTCGCTGTTCATCGCAGGCGCCCTCGGCGACCCGCTGTCGCTGGGTGAGCAGATCGGGCTGCTGGTGTTCATGATCGTCGCCTCCAAGGGGGCGGCGGGCGTCACCGGCGCCGGCCTGGCCACCCTGGCCAGCGGGCTGCAGGCCCACCGCCCCGACCTGCTCGACGGTGTCGGGCTGATCGTCGGCATCGACCGTTTCATGTCCGAGGCGCGGGCGTTGACCAACTTCTCGGGCAACGCGGTGGCCACCCTGCTGGTCGGCTCGTGGACTCGCACCATCGACAGGGACAAGGTGAATTCCGTTCTGGCCGGCGACGATCCGTTCGACGAGCTGACCATGCTGGATTCCGATCACGGCTCGCGTGCCCAGGAGCCGGCGCAGGAGAAGATCCCGGCGCCGGTGTAGGGCATCGGGAGAAACGGCCCGGTCGGCCCCCTCGCCGACCGGGCCGTTCCGCGCGCTTTCCGCGGACTCAGCTCAGCCCGTGCAGTCCAGCGACACCGAGATCGACTGGTGCACCACGACGTCGATCACGTCGAAATCGCGGCGGTGGTGGCGGTCCCTGTCGACGACGAGCACCTCCTCGACGACCTGCTGGGGGTTCCTCACCCCGGTCACCACGCACTCCCCGATCGGAGCGTTGCCGATCCGGTCGATGTTGACCTGGTAGCCCGCCGACTCCCACTGCTCGATGACGACCCACGGATTCTGCTGCTGGGCCGCCGCGACTCCTGCGGGTCCGAGCATCACGCCGAGCAGCGCTACCGCCGATATCCATGCCTTACGCATTGTCGAGCCTCCGTCGACCCCGACCCACTCCTCATATCGCTTGCGAAGAGTGACACGTTTCCCGGCGGGGAAAGGTTCAGCGTTCGGCGCGCTGGTAGGCGGTGACGACGGCCGCGCCGCCCAGCCCGATGTTGTGCTGCAGCGCCGCGCTGACGTTGTCGACCTGACGCTTGTCGGCGGTGCCGCGCAACTGCCAGGTCAACTCGCTGCACTGCGCCAGGCCCGTCGCACCCAGCGGGTGCCCCTTGGAGATCAACCCGCCCGACGGGTTGACCACCCACCGGCCCCCGTAGGTGGTGTCGTCGGCGTCGATGAGCGCGGGCGCCTCACCGGGCCCGCACAGCCCGAGGGCTTCGTACAGCAGCAGCTCGTTGGCCGAGAAGCAGTCGTGCAGCTCGATCACCTGGAAGTCCTGCGGCCCCAGTCCGGATTGATCGTAAACCTGTTGTGCTGCTTTGACATTCATGTCGTGGCCGATGATGTTGGCGGCACTTCCGTCGAACGTCGACGCGAAGTCGGTGGTCATGGCCTGGCCGACGATCTCGACGGCCTGCCCGGCCAGGTCGTGCCTGGCGACATAGTCCTCACTGGCAAGGACCACCGCGGCCGACCCGTCCGACGTCGGCGAGCACTGCAGCTTCGTCAGCGGATCCGAGATCATCTTCGCTGCCAGGATGTCCTCGAGGGAGTACTCGTCCTGGAACTGCGCGTACGGGTTGTTCACCGAATGCTTGTGGTTCTTGTAGCCGATCTTCGCGAAATGCTCGGCGGTGGTGCCGTATTTCTTCATGTGCTCGCGGCCCGCCGCGCCGAACATCCACGGTGCGACCGGGAACTGCATGGCGTCGATCTCGTTGAGCGCCAAAATGTGTCGTTTCAACGGGGACTCACGGTCCTCGGCGCCGGCACCCAACGAGCCGGGCTGCATCTTCTCGAAACCGAGCGCCAGCGTGCAGTCGGCCAGCCCGCCCCGGATCGCCTGTGCGGCAAGGTAGAGCGCGGTCGATCCGGTGGAACAGTTGTTGTTGACGTTGGCGATCGGGATGCCGGTCATGCCGAGTTCGTAGAGCGCCCGCTGGCCCGAGGTCGAATCGCCGGTGCAATACCCGACGTAGCCCTGCTGGATCTCGGTGTAGGCGACGCCGGCGTCCTCCAGTGCCTTGGTGCCCGACTCCCGCGCCATGTCGGGGTAGTCCCAGCCCTCTCGACCTGGCTCATGGTCCGCTCCGCGAGCTGCGCGTCCGCCCGGCTTCTCGAACTTCGTCATGCCCACGCCGACGACGAATACCCGCTTCATAGATCCATCCCTTCGCTACGTTGCGCAAGCGCAACCGTAGCGCGCCCTACCCGAACTCCAGCCACCAGTTGTGGAGTTCCTCCAGGTTGGGTCCCTGCGCATCGGCGAGCAGCAGGTCGTCGTCCTTGGTCCAGACGAGGTCCGGGTTGCCGTCGTAGGTGCCGCACGCGATCTGGCCGACGACCTGGTCGGGGGTTTCGGTGTAGTGCCAGGTGGTCGGCGAGTCGACGCCGCTGCCCGGGCACTGCACCAACTCCGAGTTCACCCTGATGGCCTCCTCGAACGCGGCGTCCAGCGCCCCGCGGTCCTCGAACAGCGAGTACCGGGTGAACGCAGGCCCGCCCGGGGTGAGCGCCTGTGTGCAGTCCACCGTGGCGAGGATCGTCGGGGCCGGCGGATCGACCGGCTCGCAGTTCGAGCTGTCGTGGCCGCCGGAGAGCAGGGCCATCAACTGCTGGTCATAGGACTCCGTCGGCGGGGGCGTCGAGGTGGAGGTTCGCGTGCGCGTCGTCGATCCCCGCGAGGTCGTGGTCGGCGCGGCGGATGTGCTGGTGCGCGAGGCGACCGGGTCGGATGTCGAGTCGGGCTTGACCACCAGCCAGATGCCCAGCCCGGCCAGCACCAGGATGATCACCGCCGCGCCCGCGAGAAGGGCGATCATCGGGCCCTTCGAACCGCCGCCGCCGCCGGACGACTGCGGCGGCTGCGGCGGCCACCCCGGCGGCGGGCCG
>NZ_HG964452.1:236823-306597 GCF_000612725.1 Mycolicibacterium austroafricanum | reverse complement strand
GTGGCGGTGGCGGGAGCGGGGCCATCATCGTCGCGGCCTGGCTGCGCTGCAGAATCGAGTCGGCCTGGTCCTGCTGCGCGCCGGTCAGTGCCGCGGTCGCGGCTCTGGCCATCTCGCCGGCCGAGGCGTAGCGGTCCTCGGGGCGCTTGGCCATGCCGCGGGAGATGACGTCGTCGAGGCCGGCCGGAATCCCCGGACGCGACTGGCTCGGCCGCGGCGCAGGATCGTTGAGGTGGGCGGTGATCACGACGCTCACGCTGTCGCCCTGGAACGGTTGTGCCCCCGTGAGGCATTCGTGCAGCACGCAGGTCAGCGCGTACACGTCGGCGCGGTGGGTCACCTCGCCGTTGGTGAACCGCTCCGGTGCCATGTACGCGTACGTGCCGACCGCGGTGCCCAACTCCGTGAGCGCCTCGTCGGTGACCGCGTTGGCGATCCCGAAGTCGACCAGATACGCGAAGTCGTCGCGGTTGATCAGGATGTTCTCGGGTTTGACGTCGCGGTGCATGATGCCGTTCTGGTGCGCGGCGTCCAGTGCCGAGGCGACCTGGGCCACGATCGCCGTGGCCCGCGCGGGCGTCATCGGTCCCTGCTCCTTGAGCAGCTTGCGCAGATCGGTGCCGTCGATCAGGCGCATGTCGACGAACAGCAGCCCGTCGACCTCGCCGTAATCGTGGATCGGCACGACGTGCGGTTCCTGCAGCCGTCCCGCCGCGTGGGCCTCCCGCTGCAACCGCTTGCGGAACACGGGGTCGTGAGAGACCGCCTCCGGCAACAGTTTCAGCGCAACCACGCGGTCCTTGACGGTGTCCTCCGCTTCGTACACCTCGCCCATGCCGCCCTTGCCGAGCAGGCGGCGCAGCCGGTAGGGCCCGACCTGGGAACCAACGCGGGAACCCCGCTGGGGATCGGTCATCATGGCTCCTCGCGTTGTTCGTTATGGCGAACACACCCTAATGCGGCGGAACCCGCTGCACTGCACCAACCGGCCGGGCTTCGGCGAATTAGGGCCAATTGGCCGGACAACTGGTGTAGATGTCGATAGAACGTGTTCCAGTTTCGGGTGTCTGCCGGGAGGAGACGGACATGACGCTGCGCGTCGTGCAATGGGCAACGGGTGGGGTCGGCGTCGCGGCGATCAAGGGCGTCCTCGAACATCCCGAACTCGAGCTGGTCGGCTGCTGGGTGCACTCGCCGGGCAAGGCCGGCCGCGATGTCGGGGAGATCGTCGGTCTCGACCCGCTCGGCGTCACCGCCACCGACAGCATCGACGACATCCTGGCGCTGGAGGCGGACGCGGTCATCTACTCGCCGCTGATCGCCAACCCGGACGAGGTCGCGGCGCTGCTGCGGTCGGGCAAGAACGTCGTCACCCCGGTGGGCTGGCTGTACCCGAGCGAGCGCAGTGGGGCGTCGATGCGCGAGGCGGCCCTGGCGGGCAACGCGACGCTGCACGGTACCGGTATCGCCCCCGGCGGGATCAGCGAGAAGTTCCCCCTGATGTTGTCGGCGATGTCGACGGGCGTGACGTTCGTTCGTGCCGAGGAGTTCTCGGACCTGCGCACCTACGAGGCGCCCGACGTGCTGCGCCACGTGATGGGTTTCGGAGAGACCCCGGACAAGGCGCTGACCGGGCCGATGCAGAAGATGCTCGACACCGGGTTCATTCAGGCGGTGCGGATGTGCGTGGACCAGCTGGGATTCGCCGCTGACCCGAAAGTCCTTGCGACACAGGAGATCGCGGTGGCCACCGCGCGGATCGACTCGCCGATGGGGCCGATCGAGCCCGGGCAGGTCGCCGGCCGCAAGTTTCACTGGGAGGCGCTCGTCGACGGCGAACCCGTGGTGCGGGTGACCGTGAACTGGCTGATGGGGGAGGAGAATCTCGACCCCGCATGGTCGTTCGGGCCCGAAGGGCAGCGCTACGAGATGGAGGTCCGAGGCAATCCGGACTTCACCGTGTCGGTCAAGGGTTTTCAATCCGAGGTCGGCGGTGAGGGGCCGGAATACGGTGTGGTCGGCACGGCGGCGCACTGCGTCAACTCGGTCCCGGCGGTCTGTGCCGCGCCACCCGGCATCGCCACGTATCTGGATCTGCCGTTGATCAGTGGCAAGGCCGCCCCGGCCAAGGCCCGTGCGGGGATCTAGCATTCGCGGGACAGGTCATTCTCCGCGAATCGGCTGTCCTGCACCTAGGCGCACCTGCTTCTTGATCGTCGGCTTCGGAGGTGACTTGCGTGGTGGCGACTCACTGAACAGTCCCGCTGCGGCGAGGTCGAGGTAACCGCGGAAGGTGGGGCATTCCATGTGATCTGGAGCCGGGCACGCCGCGGCGTGCTTGAGCGCCGTGCTGATGGCGGTGAGTCTCTCTATAGTGCTGTCGATCTCGGCTGCTCGGGTGGTAAGGGCTTTTCGGTCGATCTGGCGCGGTCCGCCGAGTGTGAGCATTGTTGCGATCTCGTCGAGTGAGAATCCGGCAGCCCGCCCGAGCGTGATGAGCGCCAGCCTGTCGAACACATCAGGGCCGAAGAGACGCCGCCGACTCCGTCGGCCGACAGAGGCGATCAGTCCCTTCTCCTCATAGAACCGCAGCGTCGAGGTCGGCAGGCCTGAGCGCCTCGCGACTGCCGAGATGTCGATCACCGCTCGATACCTCCTCTTGCGCTCAAGTGGACTTGAACTGTGATTGTGGGCCCTGTCCAGTTCGTGAGCAAGGGAGTAGACGATGGTCGATCGGGCAAATGTTGCTCAGGTGCAGGCATGGAACGGCGACAGCGGTCGGGCGTGGGTGACGTTGCAGCACGTGCTGGACCGGACACTGAAACCGTTCGAGGACCTCATCGTCGACTCCGTTGCCGCCGCGGCCGGACCACGCGAGCAGATCCTGGACCTCGGCTGTGGCACCGGCGCAACGACATTAGCCCTCGCCGAGCGTTTAGGAGCCCACGGCGGGTGTACGGGAATCGACATATCCGAGCCGATGATTCACGCCGCCCGAACGCGCGCACGTGACCGGAATCTGCCGGTCGAGTTCGTTGTCGGTGACGCCCAGTCGTTTCCATTCCAGCCAAACACGTTCGACGTCATGGTGTCCCGCTTCGGGGTGATGTTCTTCGACGATCCCACGACGGCGTTCAGAAATCTGCGGCGCGCGACACGCCCAGGTGGGCGACTGACGTTCGTATGTTGGCGGGACCCCACGGACAACCCGTTCATGAGCACCGCCGAGCGCGCGGCGGCGCAGTTGCTGTCCGACCTCAAGCCCGGAATCGCAGGGAGCCCGGGGCCGTTCGCATTCGCCGATGCGCATCGGACACATTCCATTCTGCGCGCCGGCGGGTGGACTGCCGTCGACATCAGGCCCGTTGACGTCACATGCACCATGCAGGAGAGCGACCTCCTGCCCTACCTGACCCAGATGGGGCCGGTCGGCCGGACACTGCGGGCTGTCGACGCCCGGACACGTGCTCAGGTGATCACGTCGCTCCGCGAGGCGTACACGGAGTTCATCGTCGACGGCGAAGTTCGCTACCCCGCCGCGTGCTGGATGGTCGACGCACGTGGCTGACACTGCTTCCCCGGCCGCGTGCATCACGGCTCGCCACCGGTGCCGCCAACGTCATGGCTAGCATTCGCGGTATGCCCAAAGCCCACCTGATGGAGCAGTCGCGGGCGATTCCCGTCGACGTCGAGACCGCGTACCGGCGCACAGTGCCGATGCCGCTGCCCACACTGTTCAGCCGCTGGTACGGCCCGATCGCCCCGGTAAAGGCGGTGCGCGACCAGACCGGAGACTGGACTTCCGTGGGCCAGAGCCGCACCGTCGTGCAGGTCGGCGGTGGCACCATGCGTGAAGAACTGACCGCCGTCGACGCCCCGCACGCCTTCGGTTACACGCTGTCGGGAATCACCGGTGCGCTGGCGCCCCTGGTCGACCACATCGAGGGGCAATGGCTTTTCGCGCCCGCCGGTACCGGTACCGAGGTGACCTGGAGATGGACCGTGTACCCGCGGTCCGCGGCGGCGGGACTGGTGATGCCCGCGTTCGCGCGGCTGTGGCGCGGATTCGCCAGGCAGAGTCTCGAACAGCTCTCCCGCGAACTGCTGGGCCAGGGATCCGTCGGATGACCGACGTCAACCGGGCGCTCGTGCTCGCCGGTGGTGGGCTGGCCGGCATCGCCTGGGAAACCGGTGTGCTGCTGGGGATCTGCGACGAGTCACCCGATGCGGGACAGAAGTTGCTCGCCGTCGACGTCCTGCTCGGCACCTCGGCCGGCTCGGCGGTCGCCGCCCAGGTCGGCAGCGGGGTGCCGCTGGAGGAACTGTTCGCCCGCCAGCTGTCGGAGGAGCACGGGGCCCACGAGATCCACCCGGGTGTGTCGATCGACGCGATCACCGACCTGTTCCTGGACGCGATGCTGACCCAGGGTGCGACAAAGGCGCAGAAGCTGGCGAAGATCGGTGCCGTCGCCGCAGAGACCGACACGGTCCCGGAGGCGGTGCGCCGCACCGTGATCGAGCACCGGCTGCCGGCCCACGAGTGGCCGCAGCGCGCGCTGCGGGTGACCGCGATCGACATCGCGACAGGCGAACTCGTGGTGTTCGACGCGGCATCGGGCGTCCGGTTGGTCGACGCGGTGGCCGCGAGCTGCGCGGTGCCGGGCGTCTGGCCGCCGGTGACGATCGGCGGGCGCCGGTTCATGGACGGCGGCGTCGGCAGCACGGTGAACATGTCGGCGGTGCAGGACTGCGGTGCCGCGGTCGTGCTGGTGCCGTCGGGAGCGAACAGCCCGTCGCCCTGGGGTACGGGCACCGTCGCCGAGATCGAGGGCTTCCCTGGTGCCACGCTGGCGGTGTTCGCCGACGACGAGTCCCTGGCCGCCTTCGGGGCCAATCCGCTCGACCCCGCATGCCGGGCGCCTGCGGCGCAGGCAGGACGGGCCCAGGGCCGTCGCGAGGCCTGCAAGGTCGCCGAATTCCTAAGTGTCTGAAGTGGTTTCCGGGACCTTCTGCTCCAGAGTGTCCAACGCGGCACTGGCCAGCTCCTGGCCGATCTCGATGACCTCGGTGGCGCGATGGAAGTCCAGGCTGCGGCAGACCGTGCGGGGCACCTCGATCAACAGGTCGGGGGGATAGGCGGCCAGTGTGTGCCGGGCCAGCGCGGCCTGGGCGATGTCGATCACCCGGTTCATCACCTCGAACGCGCCGAGTTTCGGGATACCGGCGTTGCCCGGTTCCTCGGTGACCTTGCCGTCGGGTTCCGGCAGCGGTTCGTCGTCACCTGCGGCGAAGCGGCCCAGCACCGCGCGGCCGGTCGGGGTGTCGAGGAGCGAGCGCGCGGCCTTGGTGTCGAGCAGTGACGACGAGCTGCGCCACATCCGGTTCAGCCAGTCGGTGCTGGGCGCGCGTGACTCCCGTCCGCGCCCGCTCGCCTCCGGGTCGTCGCCGGAGATGCTCACCGCGATCGTCATGTCGGCGGCGACGGCGGCGATCGGCGCCATCGGCAGCGGGTCCAGGATGCCGCCGTCGGCGAGCAGACGGCCGTCGAGCACGTAGGGGGTGATGACGCCGGGGATCGCGATCGACGCCCGGATCGCGTCGTCGAGGGGGCCGCGCTGCATCCACACCGATTTTCCGGTGATCAGGTCGGTGGCGACCGCGGTGTACGGGATCGGCAGTTCCTCGATGGTGACGTCGCCGACGATCGCGCGGACGGCGTCGAGAATCTTCTCCGCGCGCAGCACGCCCGCAGACGTGATGGACGGATCGAGCAGCCGAAGCACCGCACGTTGGGTCAGGGAACTCGCCCACGCCGTGTACTCGTCGAGTTTGCCGGCTGCCTGCAGCCCGCCGACCAGCGCGCCCATCGAGGAGCCGGCGATGCCGACGACCTCGTGTCCCCGCTCGGTCAGCTCGTTGAGGACGCCGATGTGGGCGTAGCCGCGGGCTCCGCCGCTGCCCAACGCCAGTGCGACCCGCATGAAGCCATTCTGCGCCGAAAACAGCCCGCGCCGGAAATGCAGAACCCTTGACATGCAGCCAATTGGCTGCCTATCGTCCAACATGTAGCCATAAGGCTGCATGTGTGGGAGAACTGGACATATGGACGAGGTGTTTCGGGCGCTGGCCGATCCGAGTCGGCGGCGTCTTCTCGACAGCTTGAACGCCCGCAACGGGCAGAGCCTGCGAGAGCTGTGCGCCGGGCTGGACATGGCCCGGCAATCGGTGAGCAAGCACCTCAAGGTGCTTGAGGACGCCAACCTGGTGAGCACCGTGTGGCGGGGCCGCGAAAAGCTGCACTACCTCAATGCCGAGCCGATCAACGCCATCGCCGACCGCTGGATCAACCACTACGACCGACTGCGGGCACAGACGCTCGCAGACCTGAAGACAGCATTGGAGCAGGACACGATGGAACACGACAATGATTTCGTCTACACCACCTACATCAGGACCACGCCCGAGCGGTTGTGGCAGGCCGTCACGGACCCGGCCTTCTCGGAGCGCTACATGGGGCACGGACTCGTCACGGACTGGAAGGTCGGTTCGACCTTCGACTGGCGCGACGGCGACCTCAACATCAGCAACCCCGAACAGGTCGTCCTGGAGGCCGATCCGTACCGGAGGCTGGCGTTCACGTTCCACACCTTCACCCGGCAGCTGACGACGGTCGGCCTCTCCGAGGACGTCATCGACCGGGCGGCCGCCGAACCGAGGTCAAAGGTGTCCTTCGACATCGAGCAGGTGGACGGCGGCCGCGTCAAGCTGACCGTCATCCACACCGGCTTCCCTTCGGGAAGCATTGTCCGCGAGCTCGTTTCGGGCGGCTGGCCGTCAAAGCTGTCCGACCTGAAGAGCAATCTGGAACTGGCGTCGGTCACCGCGGACGCCTGAGCGTGTCGGCGGACTTAATCGCACCCGTGATTTGAAGTCGAGGCGGCCGTCAACCGCACAGCGCGTCGGCGGCCGCCTCGACCGCGACGATGACAGCGGCCTGCTCTCCGGGAGTCAGCTCCGGCCACGGCCTGTCGAACGTTCCCGGCCCCGCCGATGGCGCGCTCTGTACCGACGCCAGGTACGGCTCGATCTGCGATCTGGCGACCCCGCCGCGCTGCTCCATCCACGTTCGCGCAGCTAGACAGGCCTGGAAGTAGTCGTCCTCGGTCGACTCGGCAGGGGCGCCGACTGCGGTCGTCACCCCGCCGGGGGAGATCGCGACCTCCCCGGGCGGCACCGGTGCCGCGGCTGCCGGCGGTTCCGCCGCGGTTGTCGTCACCGACGTGGCCGAGGATGCCGGCGGGGTGTCGGTGCCCGAGCTGCAGCCGGACAGAAGCGCCAGCACGCAGACGACGGCGCCGGAGCCGCGGACGGGGTACCTGCGCATGCCGCCAATCTATGCAAGACTCGCCGCCGTGATCGACGCGACCCGGACTCAGGAGTGTTGTCAGGCCCCAGCCGCCTGACCCCTGACCCGTCCGTCGTTCTCTGGAGTTCCCTCATGACCCTGGCGCCTACCCGCCTGCGTCCCGCCGACCTGCTGCACGTCACCGACCGGTTCGCCGACGACGTCCTCGGTGGCGACTACGACCATGTGCTGCCCGCCGCCGGGCTGCCCACCGCCGAACGCTGGTTCACGCGCCTGCACGGCACCGACCAACTCGACGTCTGGCTGATCAGCTGGGTGCCGAACCGCTCGACCGAGCTGCACGACCACGGCGGCTCACTGGGAGCCTTGACGGTCGTCTCCGGGACGCTGCGCGAAACCCGATGGGACGGTGAGGCATTACGCGAGCGGCGGCTGGTGGCCGGCGACCAGGCGGCGTTTCCGCTCGGATGGGTGCACGACGTGGTGTGGGCCAGGGAGAGCATCAGGGGTGGCGGCACCCCGGGGCCGACGCTGAGTGTGCACGCGTACTCGCCTCCGTTGACCGCGATGTCGTACTACGAGGTCACCACGCAGAACACGTTGCGCCGCAACCGCACCGAACTGACCGACAAACCGGAGAGTGACTGATGCCCAGCCGTATCGACGTGGTCCTCGACGAAGCCAGGGCCAAGCTGACCCGGCTGGCGGCCGGCGAGGTGCCCGCCGCGCTGGCCAGGGGAGCCGTGCTCGTCGACATCCGCCCCGCCGCACAGCGCGCCGCCGAGGGCGAGGTACCCCAGGCGCTGGTCATCGAGCGCAACGTGCTGGAGTGGCGATGCGACCCCACCAGCGACGCGCGCATCCCGCATGCCGTCGACGAGGACGTCGAGTGGGTGGTGCTGTGCTCGCAGGGTTACACCTCCAGCCTGGCCGCGGCGTCGCTGAAAGACCTCGGCCTGCGCCGTGCCACCGATGTCATCGGTGGCTACCACGCACTCAAAAGCGTTCTGGTCTAAGAGTTCTCGTCGCTTCGGAGCAGGCCGCGCAGCTTCTCGGTCTTGTCCTGCGTCCAGCCGGGCGGCAACATGATCGACGCCCACGCATCCGCGACGTTGCGGACGTAGACGTGACCGTGCCCGTCGGGCACGTTCACCGCGACCGCCATGTCGGCGCTCACCTGGAGGAACGTCACGACCGGGATCCACTCCATGCCCGGTGAGACGTCGTATCCACGCGGCTCGTGCAGCCAGTCCGGTCTGGCGAACAGCAGGTCGGGATTCCACCAGGCGATCGGATCCGAGGCGTGCTGCAGGTAGACCACCCTCGGTTGCTCCCACGGATCGTGAGGGCGCTGCAGGTCCCGCGGCTCGGCCACGAAGCGGACGTTCTCTCCCTTGTCGAACACCGGCAGCCACTCCGGTGAGCCCGCGTCGCGATTGCGGGTCAGGTCGGTCCAGATGGTGTTGTTGAAGGTCGGCCCGCTGAACAGCGCGCCGTCCGTACGGGCGATCAGGTTGTTCAGGGCGAGGAACGGCGCCTCACCGCCGAACGAGCCCAGGCTCTCGCCGAACACCACCAGCTTGGGCCGCTGCGCCTCCGGCATCTCCCGGATCAACGCGTCGACCGCCTCGAACAGGGCCTGGCCCGCCTGGCGGGCGTTCTCCTTGTCGACGAGGAACGACAACCAGCTGGGCAGAAACGAGTACTGCATCGACACGATCGCGGTGTCGCCGTTGTACATGTACTCCAGCGCGGAGGCCTCGGCCTCGTTGATCCACCCGGTGCCCGTCGTGGTGGCCACGGCGACCACGGCGCGCTCCAGGCCTCCGGTGCGCTGCAGTTCCTGCGCGGCCAGCGCAGCGGTCTCCTTGATGCCGTCCGCCGAATTCAGCCCGGCGTAGGCGCGGATCGGCTCGGTCGCCGGGCCGCCGTTGAACTCGGTGAGATCCTCGACGGACGGGCCGCCGGAGATGAAGACGCGGCCCTGGTGGCCCAGCGACTCCCAGCTGACCAGCGACTGAGGGCCACCCGAGCGCAGATCCGAATCCGGCGCGGCGAAATCGGGATCGGTTTCGTCGTTGACCGCGGCGAAGGTCTTGTTGATGGTGCTCATCGCGAATCGCACGACGACTCCGTTGAGCAGTGCGATCGTCAACGCCAGCAGCAGCGCGACCACGACGACGGCAGACACCCGCGGTGGGGCGACCCTTTTGACCTGGCGATCCAGGAAACGTACGAATCTGCCCACCAGCTGGCCGATTTCGACGAGCACGAACAACGTCACCACCGAAATGGCCGCGGCCAGCGGATAGTCCCAGAACGTCAGGCGCGGCACGCCCATCAGGTCGCGGACGTCGTCCTGCCAGTTGTGGAACTGGATGACCATGATGACCATCCCGATCACGCCGATGACGCCGAGTACCGGCCACGCCCGCCGCGGGGCGGGTGGGCTGGCGTCCTTGGAGCGCATGAAACGCACCAGCCACACCGCGAAGACGCCGAGGCTGTAACCGATCGCGGCAGCGCCGCCGCTGACCAGTCCCTGGAACAGCGGGCCGCGCGGCAACAGCGACGGCGTCAGCGACAACCACAGGAAGACGAAACCGACCGCGGTGCCGGTGAACGTGTAGTGACGGACCCACCAAGCGCGCCGCGGTGCCGTCGTCTTGGTGCCCGCCGGCGTCTGTTCGATCAGCGCGGCGGGGGCTTCACCGGTATCGGTCACGCATGAACTCTAGCGATGTGTGAAGTTGGGTGACCGCTTCTCGGTGAACGCGTTCATCCCCTCGGTCTGGTCGTCGGTGGCGAACGCCGAGTGGAAGAGTCGACGCTCGTAGAGCAGGCCTTCGGTCAGCGTGGTCTCGAATGCGCGGTCGACGGCCTCCTTGGCCATCCGCGACGCCGACAACGACATGCCCGCGATCGTCTTGGCGACCGACATGGCCTCCTCGAGCAGCGTGTCGGCGGGGACCACCCGCGACACCAGCCCGGCGCGTTCGGCTTCCTCGGCGCCCATGTTGCGGCCGGTCAGAATCAGGTCCATCGCCTTGGCCTTGCCGATGGCCCGGGTCAGCCGCTGCGATCCGCCCATGCCCGGCAGCACACCGAGTTTGATCTCGGGCTGGCCGAACTTCGCGGTGTCGGCGGCGATCAGGATGTCGCACATCATCGCCAGCTCGCAGCCGCCGCCCAGTGCGTAGCCGGCCACCGCGGCGATGGTCGGTGTCCGTGTCGCGGCGAATTTGCCCCAGCCGGCGAAGAAGTCGGACGAGAACACGTCGGCGAACGACAGGCCGGCCATCTCCTTGATGTCGGCGCCGGCCGCGAAGGCCTTCTCGCTTCCGGTGAGGATGATCGCGCCGACGCCCGCATCGGCGTCGAGTTCGGCTGCGGCCGTGGTGACTTCGTCCATCACCTGGCTGTTGAGCGCGTTGAGCGCCTTGGGCCTGTTCAGCGTGATGGTCGCGACGCGGTCGTCGCGCTCGACGATGATCGTTTCAAAGTTCTGTGAGCCCATGGTTACTCCTCGTCGAATGTCAGGTCGGGGTCGGCGGGGGCGAAATACGCCTCGATGTCTGCCGGGGTCACCGCGGACAGCGAAGCGGGCGACCACTGGGGGTTCTTGTCCTTGTCGATGAGCAACGCCCGGATGCCCTCGACGAGGTCGTGTGAGCGCAAGGACGCCACCGACGTCCGGAACTCCTGGCGCAGCACGTCCTCCAGTGTGTCCAGCTTCGCCGCCCGACGCACCGCTTCGAGCGTGACGGATGCCGCGACGGGGGAGCGGGATTCGATCAGTTCGGCTGCGTCCTTTGCGGGTTCCGCGTCGTGGCCGCGCAGCGCCACGACGATGTCGGCGACCGTCTCGCCGGCGTAGCAGTGGTCGATCCAGTCGCGCTGGGCGAGCAGCGCGCTCGGCGGTGGCTCCTGGGCGAACGCCGCGACCGCTGCGTCCACACCGTCGGCTTCGATCGCGTCGGCGAATGCGGCGAGGCGGTCCTGCGGCACAAAGTGGTCGGCGAAGCCCATCGCGATGGCGTCGGCGCCGGAGAACGCCGCGCCGGTGAGTGCGGCGTGCACGCCGAGCAGGCCGGGGGTCCGCGACAGGATGAACGTGCCGCCGACGTCGGGGATGAAGCCGATACCGACCTCGGGCATCGCCATCTTGGTGGTCTCGGTGACCACACGGACACCGCCGTGCGCGCTGATCCCGACGCCGCCGCCCATCGTGATCCCGTTCATGATCGCGACATACGGCTTGGGGTAGCGGCCGATGTAGGCGTTGAGCAGATACTCGTCGTGCCAGAACCGCCGGGATTCGGAGCCGCCGGCCCTGGCGTCGTGATAGATCGCGACGACGTCGCCGCCCGCGCACAGCCCCCGGTCCCCGGCGCCGGAGACGATCACCGCGGTGACAGCGTCGTCGGTCTCCCAGGCCTTCAACGCCTGTGCGATGTCGGTGACCATCGGATGGGTCAGGGAGTTGATCGCCTTGGGTCGGTTCAGCGTGATGCGCCCGATCCCGTTGCGAACAGTTACTAGGACATCCTTGTTTTCGTCCACGGAATGCAATCTAGATCGTCTCCCTACCCGGCGTCTGCCCGGGTAAGGTTTCCTGTGAAGGGCCTGGGAAGAATTCGCCAAAGCTGTGGCGGGAACCACCCGGGAACCTCAAACGTTGAGCCTGTGATCGACACAGGTCGAAGGATTCACAACAGAGACAGGAAGGATCCGACGGTGCGCGAAAGCAGCAACCCGGTATTCCGCTCACTGCCCAAGGGGCAGCAGGGCGGCTATGCGCAATTCGGTACCGGAGCCGCCGGCTACGGTGCCCAGGCGGTGCACGCCGATCCGTACGTCACCCAGTACCCGGAGCAGCAGCAGGCGGGTGTCTCGCGCGCGCTGACCATCGACGACGTCGTCACCAAGACCGGCATGACGCTGGCCGTGCTGACCGCCGTCGCCGTCGTCTCGTACTACCTCGTCAGCCAGAACCTGGGCCTGGCCATGCCGTTCACCCTGGTGGGTGCGCTCGGCGGCCTGGCGCTGGTGCTGATCGCGACGTTCGGCCGCAAGCAGGACAACCCGGCCATCGTGCTGAGCTACGCCGCGCTGGAGGGTCTGTTCCTGGGTGCGGTGTCGTTCGTCATCGCCAACATCGCCTCCGTCGGTGGCGTCGGCATGATCGCGCAGGCGATCGTCGGCACGCTCGGCGTCTTCTTCGGCATGCTCGTCGTCTACAAGACCGGCGCCATCCGCGTCACCCCGAAGTTCACCCGGATGATCGTCGCCGGCCTGTTCGGCGTCGTCGCGCTGATGCTGCTCAACCTGGTGCTCGGCCTGTTCGGGGTCGGCGGCGGAGCGGGCCTGGGCCTGCGTGACGGTGGCGCCATCGCGATCGGCTTCTCGCTGCTGTGCATCGCGCTGGCCGCGTTCAGCTTCCTGATCGACTTCGACGCCGCTGACCAGATGGTCCGCGCCGGCGCGCCGGAGAAGGCGGCCTGGGGCATCGCGCTCGGCCTGACCGTCACCCTGGTCTGGCTGTACCTGGAGATCCTGCGCCTGCTGAGCTACTTCAACAACGACTAGCAGTCCACACGAAAGAGGGGCGTCCGCGACAGCGGGCGCCCCTCTTTCGTCGTCGACCTGGCGGCGAGCCTGAGGTTGTGTGCGAATTCGCGATCGGTTCTCGCGTATGACTTCAGACTCGGCGATGAGGCCTACACCGCGCGTGGCGTGACGCGGCCCGCCGCCTCGGCGGCGTTGCGGCGTGCGGTGTCGACGTCGTCGGCGAAGGCCAACGCCACGCCCATCCGGCGGTTGACGAAGCTCTCCGGCTTGCCGAACAGTCGAATGTCGGTGTGCGGCACCCGCAGTGCCAGGTCCACGCCGTCGAACACTACGCCCTCGGCGTCGACCCCGCCGTAGATCACTGCGCTGGCGCCCGGGGACTTCAGCGTCGTGTCGACCGGCAGGCCCAGGATCGCCCGCGCGTGCAACTCGAATTCGTTCTGCCACTGAGTGACCATCGTGACCATGCCGGTGTCGTGGGGGCGGGGACTGACCTCGCTGAACCACACCTGATCGCCTTTGACGAACAGTTCCACGCCGAAGATGCCCTGCCCCCCGAGATCCCGGGTCACCGCACCCGCGATCTGCCGCGCGCGCTCCAGGGCGGTCCCGGGCATCGGATGGGGCTGCCAGCTCTCCACATAGTCGCCGCTGACCTGCCGGTGCCCGATGGGTTCACAGAACCGGGTCTCGATCTCACCGTCGGCGCCGCGCGCGCGGACCGTCAGCAGCGTGATCTCGTAGTCGAAGTCGACGAACCCCTCGACGATGATCCTGGTGTTGCTCACGCGGCTGCCCGACATCGCGTACTCCCAGGCCGCCGCGACGCCCTCGGGTCCGTCGATCTTCGACTGGCCCTTCCCGGAACTGCTCATCACCGGTTTGACCACGCACGGATACCCGATCCCACCCTCGATGGCGGCCGTCAGCTCCTCCAGCGAATCGCAGAACCGGTAGTGGCTGGTCGGCAGGCCGAGGGTCTCGGCCGCCAGCCGGCGGATCCCTTCGCGGTCCATGGTCAGCCGCGCCGCCCGTGCCGTCGGAATGACGGTCGTCACGCCCTCGGCTTCGAGCGCTTCGAGTGCCGGGGTGGCGATGGCCTCGATTTCGGGCACCACAAGGTCGGGACGTTCGGCTTCGATCAACGCACGGAGCTGATCGGGGTCGGTCATCGCGATGGTGCGCGCGTGGTGGGCGACCTGCTGGCCCGGCGCATTGTCGTAGCGGTCGACGGCGATGGTCTCGACACCGAGGCGCTGTAGCGCGATGAGCACTTCGCGGCCGAGCTCACCGGAGCCGAGCAGCATGACTTTGGTGGCGCGCGGTGACAGCGGCGTTCCGATGGTCGTCAT
Organism: Mycolicibacterium austroafricanum; assembly: GCF_000612725.1. Classification (GTDB taxonomy): domain Bacteria; phylum Actinomycetota; class Actinomycetes; order Mycobacteriales; family Mycobacteriaceae; genus Mycobacterium; species Mycobacterium austroafricanum. The sequence goes on along the minus strand of NZ_HG964452.1, from coordinate 292,308 downwards.
CGAAACGGCATTCTATTGACGCGCTAGCTGAGCCGCTCCAGGACCATCGCCATGCCCTGGCCGCCGCCGACGCACATCGTCTCGATGCCGAACGTCTTGTCGTGGGTGGTCAGGTTGTTCAGCAGCGTGGCGGTGATCCGCGCGCCGGTCATGCCGAACGGATGCCCCAGCGCGATCGCGCCGCCGGAGACGTTCAGCTTGTCCTCGTCCATGCCGAGTTCCCGCGCCGAGCCCAGCACCTGCACTGCGAACGCCTCGTTGATCTCGTACAGGTCGATGTCGCCGATCGACATCTTCGCGTTGGCCAGCGCCTTCTTGACGGCCTCGATCGGGCCGAGGCCCATGATCTCCGGTGACAGGCCGGACACGCCGGTCGAGACGATCCGGGCCAGCGGCGTCAACCCCAGCTCCTTGGCCTTGGTGTCGCTCATGATGACCACCGCTGCCGCACCGTCGTTCAGCGGGCACGCGTTACCGGCGGTGATCGTGCCGTTCGGCCGGAAGACCGGCTTCAGCTGGCTGATCTTGTCGTAGGTGGTGCCCGCCCGGGGGCCGTCATCGGTCGAGACGACGGTGCCGTCCGGCAGCGTCACCGGGCTGATCTCGCGCGCGAAGAAGCCGCTGTTGATGGCCTCTTCGGCGCGGTTCTGCGAGCGCACACCCCAGTGGTCCTGGTCTTCGCGGCTGATGCCGGTGAAGTTGGCGACGTTCTCCGCCGTCTGACCCATCGCGATGTACACATCGGGCAGCAGGCCGTCCTCGCGGGGGTCGTGCCATTCGGTGGCGCCCGCTGCGCCCTGCTCGGTGCGGGCCTGCGCCTCGTCGAACATGGGGTTCTTGGAATCCGGCGCCCCGTCGGCGGCGCCCTTGCCGAACCGCGACACCGTCTCCACACCGGCGGAGATGAACGCCGATCCCTCGCCGGCCTTGATCGCGTGGAACGCCATCCGGGTGGTCTGCAGCGACGACGAGCAGTACCGGTTGACCGTGGTGCCCGGCAGGAAGTCGTAGCCGAGTTCGATCGCCACCGCGCGGCCGATGTTGTAGCCGGCCTCACCGGCGGGCTGCGCGCAACCCATCATCAGGTCGTCGATGTCGCGTGGGTCGAGCGACGGCACCTTGTCCAGCGCGGCCCGGACCATCTGTGCGGCGAGGTCGTCGGGGCGCATCGAGACCAGCGAGCCCTTACCGGCGCGGCCGATGGGCGAGCGTGCGGTGGCGACGATGACGGCTTCGGGCATGAGGGCTCCTCCGGTGTAGAACTTGTTCCAAGAAACCTAGCCCGCAGCCACCACGATCGGTGCGGGCACCCCGGTCGAGCGCCGCCACAGCCGGCTCAGGCCGCCGAGTCGGCCCAGCAGCGAGCCGTCCTCGCCGGTCCTCGACTCCAGCGCTGCCTCTGCGGAGTCTTCGGTGACGAACGCCCCCAACGCATTACCGAGCGCCGGCAGCAGCTGCTTGGCCGCCAGCTCGTATCCTGCGGCCGAAGGATGGAACATGTCCGGGGAGAACAGCAGCTCCGGAGTCTTGTAGAAGTGCGGTGCCAGCAGATCGGAGAACGGCACCGGCACTCCGCCGGCGGCCCGCACGGCGGCGGCCTGGGCGCGGGCCAGCCGCAGCCCGCGGCTGCGGGCCACCCACCGCAGCGGCTGCGGGATGGCGGTGATGACGCCGAAGTCGGGGCAGGTGCCGACGACGACGACGGCGTCGCTGCCCCGCAGTCGACGCACCGCCCGACCCAGCCGGCGCGCCGACGGTCCGATCCCGTTGGGCTTGGTGATGTCGTTGGCGCCGATCATGATGACCGCCGCGTCGGGCGGAGCACCCGCCACGAACATCGCATCGATCTGCCCCGAGAGCCCCTTCGAGGTGGCTCCGACGATGGCTTTGGTGCTCAACCGGATGCGAAGGCCCGACTCCTCGGCCAGCCCCCTGGCGATCAGCACACCGGGCACCTCGTCGGCGGCTGCGCAGCCGTACCCGGTAGCGGTCGAGTCGCCGAAGATCATCAGGTGCAGGTCGAACGGCACCCCCCGGTGCCAGCGTTCGACGGGCCCGCCACCCGGTGCGTAGACACCGTCGGCGCGAGGCGGGATGTCCCACGACTTGGGGATGACGCGGCGGGCCTGGTCGGCCTGACCGCTCAGCAGGTTGCGGGCCCCGACATAAGCGGTGCCCGTCGATGCGAGCGTGGCTGCGGCCGCCAGGGCGACCGACCGACGCGATGCGCGGATGCCCACGGGCCAAGTTTAGAGCGGAATCGCGCGGACAACCGCGTCGTAACGCCGATACCCAGTCACAGTGCGGTATCAACTCCGGTACCAAATACGTTTAACCGATTGTGATAAAGGTTACTAGTGCGAAGCTAAGTTACGAGGTTGTCTGAATAACTCGGCTTATCCCGGCTCTACATCGGCGTAGAAAGTGGTGGCGATGACGGCACCCAGCAAGGTTCCCGCGACTCCTCATGCTGCGATCGCCGCAGCTAGAGCGGGCAAAATCCGTAGGTTCCCGGTCTCGGACGGTGCCCCCGTCGAGGTCGTCGAAGACGGTCCGAGCATCGCCGGGCGACTCATGGGATTGGCCGCGATGGCCACCGTCAAACCCTTCCTGACCGTGGGCAGCTACGCGCCCAAGCTGCCGTGGCCGTGGGGTCTGCTCGACTTTGCCGCCCGCGTGCTCAAGCCCGCCCCCGGCACCGTCCGCGCCACCATCGGCCTGCCGCACTGCAACGCGCAGCTGGTCCGCGCCGCCGGGGTGCTGCCCGCCGACGGCCACCGCAGCGTGATTCTCTACCTGCACGGCGGGGCGTTCCTCACCTGCGGTGTCAACACGCACGGCCGCTTGGTGACCGCCCTCTCCAAATGCGCCGACGCGCCCGTGCTCGTCGTGAACTACCGGATGATTCCGAAGCACTCGGTGGGCACCGCGCTCGACGACTGTTTCGACGGCTACAAGTGGCTGCGCGAACTCGGCTACGAACCCGACCAGATCGTGCTGGCCGGGGATTCCGCGGGCGGTTACCTGGCGCTCTCGCTCGCCGAGCGGCTGCAGGCCGAAGGCATCAACGGCTTCGTCGGCGAGACGCCCGCAGCCATCGTGACGATGTCGCCGCTTTTCGAGATCGACAACGAGGCCCGCGCCGATCATCCGAACGTCCGCACCGACGCGATGTTCCCACCCAAGGCGTTCCACGCCCTGGTCGAACTCATCGAGGCCGCCGCGGAGCGACGGATGGTCGACGGCAAGCCCGAAGAGGTGTACGAGCCGCTCGATCACATCGAGCCGGGACTGCCGCGGACGCTGATCCACGTCTCCGGTTCCGAGGTCCTGCTCAGCGACGCCCGCAAGGCCGCCCGACTGCTGGCAGCCGCCGGCGTACCGGTCGAGGTGCGCGTCTGGCCTGGTCAGATGCACGTCTTCCAGCTCGGTGCGCCCGCAGTCTCGGAAGCGAACCGGTCCATCAAGCAGATCGGCGAGTACATCCGAGAGGTCACCTGGTAGCGGCCGCGGGCGGCCTGGGTACCGCTGCCGCAGGCCGCCTGGGCACCGGTGCCGGAGGCCGCCTGGCTGCTCGGTCGCGGGCCTGAGACGATGGACGCATGCGGATCGCCCGGCACATCAGTGAGCTCATCGGCAATACCCCTCTGGTACAGCTGAACTCGGTGGTGCCCCCGGGTGCGGGCACCGTCGCGGCCAAGATCGAGTACCTCAATCCGGGCGGCAGCTCCAAGGACCGGATCGCGATCAAGATGATCGACGCCGCCGAGGCCAGCGGAGAACTCAAGCCCGGCGGCACCATCGTCGAACCGACGTCCGGCAACACCGGCGTCGGGCTGGCGATCGTGGCGCAGCAGCGCGGCTACAAGTGCATCTTCGTCTGCCCCGACAAGGTGAGCGAGGACAAGCAGAACGTACTGCGCGCCTACGGCGCCGACGTCGTGGTCTGCCCGACGGCCGTGGCGCCGGAGGATCCGGCCAGCTACTACAGCGTCTCCAACCGCCTCGTCGAGGAGATCGACGGCGCGTGGAAGCCTGACCAGTACTCCAACCCGATGGGCCCGGAGAGCCACTACGAGACCACCGGGCCGGAGATCTGGGCCGACACCGACGGCAAGGTCACCCACTTCGTGGCCGGCGTCGGCACCGGCGGCACGATCACCGGTGCCGGCCGCTACCTCAAAGAGGTGTCCGGGGGTCGGGTCAAGGTCATCGGCGTGGACCCCGAGGGCTCGGTGTACTCCGGCGGCACGGGCCGCCCCTACCTGGTCGAAGGCGTCGGTGAGGACTTCTGGCCTGCGGCATACGACCCGTCGGTGCCCGACGAGATCATCGCGGTCTCCGACGCCGACTCGTTCGACATGACCAGAAGGCTGGCCCGCGAGGAGGCGCTTCTGGTCGGCGGATCGTGCGGGATGGCGGCCGTGGCCGCGATCAAGGTGGCCGAGCGTGAAGGACCCGATGCGCTGGTCGTCGTCCTGCTGCCCGACGGCGGCCGCGGCTACCTGTCGAAGATCTTCAACGACGCATGGATGTCGTCGTACGGATTCCTGCGCAGCAGGCTGGACGGTTCGGTCGAAGAGTCCACGGTCGGCGATGTGCTGCGCGGAAAATCCGGCGCGCTGCCCGATCTCGTCCACACCCACCCCTCCGAGACGGTGCGCGACGCCATCGGGATCCTGCGTGAATACGGGGTGTCGCAGATGCCCGTCGTCGGCGCCGAACCTCCCGTGATGGCCGGTGAGGTGGCAGGCAGCGTGTCCGAACGTGAGCTGTTGTCCGCGGTGTTCGAGGGCCGCGCCAAGCTGGCCGACGCCGTTGCCGACCACATGGGCCCGCCGCTGCCCCTGATCGGCGTGGGTGAACTCGTCAGCACCGCTGCGAAGGCCCTGCGCGAGTCCGACGCGGTGATGGTGGTCGAGGAGGGCAAACCCGTCGGCGTGCTGACGCGGCACGACCTCCTCGGGTACCTCTCCGAGGGCAACGCCCGCCGCTGACAGGCGGCGGCGGGCACATCCGGCAGCGCCGCCTCCGGCGCCGGACTCGCACGTGAAAGCGCTGTTCGGCGCCTCTTCTCAGGTAGGGTGAGCACGCTTGTCCAGCCATGTGCGAGCGGAAGGGCGTCCATGACCGATCGACCTCCGCTCGCCGCGGGTTCACGACGCCACCGGGGACGGCGGCACGCCCACGGCAGGAATGCGAATGTTGTTGATCTGGGTTGCGCCGTCGATTACTTTCCAGATCGGGAACTCCGGCCACCGGCAGCGGGCGACGGGGTCCCGCACCGGCAGGTCCGTTCCGAAGTTTCAGGTAGCCGGCGAGAAGGCTTGGGAGCCAAAACATTTTCGGGCTGTCAACATGCGCCGGCGGAGCATCGCAGAAAAGATAATGGGGACGGTTCGCGTACCGCTTCGACCGCGACCGAGATCAGGAGAAATCGATGACAGAGAATCCGCCGCCCGGCGGCTACCCGCCTCCACCACCCGGCGGTTACCCGCCGCCGCCTCCGCCCGGGGGTTACCAGCCACCGCCACCTCCGCCATCCGGCGGTGGCTACCCGCCGCCGCCCAGCGGTGGCTTCCCGCCCCCACAGGAGGGTGGCTATCCGCCGCCGCAGGGTCCGGGCGGCTACCCACCGCCGGCCGGCTACGGCCCGCCTCAGGGCGGCTTCCCGCCGCCCGCCCAGGGCTATCCGCCCGTCGGCGGTCCGCCCGCGTACAGCGTCGGCGATGCGTTCAACTGGGCGTGGAACAAGTTCAGCAAGAACGCCATGCCGCTGATCGTGGCGACGCTGGTGTTCGGCATCGTGGTGATCGCCCTGCAGGCCATCATCAACATCGTCCAGGCACTGGTCTCGCCCGGTGACACCAGCTATATCGCGGATGACAGCGGCTTCTCGTTCTCGTACGCCACCACCGGTGTCGCGGGGACCATCGTCGCGATCGTCGGATGGTTCCTGTCGCTCATCGTGACCGCCGCCATCCAGTCGGCGTTCCTCGGCGGCATCTTCGACATCGCCAACGGCCAGCAGGTCGCCGTCGGGTCGTTCTTCCGGCCCCGCAACGTCGGCAACGTCATCATCGCCGGACTGATCGTCGGCGTGATCACGACCGTCGGCCTGTTCCTGTGCATCGTGCCCGGCGTCATCGCCAGCTTCCTGCTGATGTTCACGACCATCGCGGTGCTCGACCGCAACCTGGCGCCGATGGACGCCATCAAGTCGAGCTTCGAGACGAGCAAGAACAACGTCGGACCGGTGCTGCTCACCTGGCTCGCCAGCGTGGCCGTGGTGTTCGTGGGTGCGCTGCTGTGCGGTGTCGGCCTGCTCGTGGCAGCCCCGCTGGCCGCGCTCATCCTGGTGTACGCCTACCGGACACTCAACGGCGGATTCGTCGCACCTGCCGTCCCGTAGCGTCCCGATCTCACCGATGTCGGCGTGCCCGCTGCCTTGGGCACGCCGACATTGTGTTGTGCGGCAACAACACTCGGGCCGGTGAAGCGATGACCGGAAATCTGCCTGGGCAGCCGCCCGCGATGCCGAGGCGGGTCTACACGTCGTGGTCGGCACGGGTGGCTGCATTCTTCGTGGACATGGTTCCGCTCGGTCTGGCGTGGGGGATCTGGGAGGTGGTGGCCCTGCGCAGCGCCACCCTGGACTGCGTGACCTTCGACAACGGCGGTGTCTCCTGCAGTTCCGGGATCTCGTCGGTCGGCTACCTCGCGTTCGCGCTGACGGTGGCGGTGTCCGTGGCGTACCTGGTGTGGAACTACGGGCACCGGCAGGGCGTCAGCGGCAGCAGCGTCGGAAAGTCGGTGCTCAGATTCCAGGTGCTCGATGAAAAGACCTGGCGACCGGTGGGATTCGGTGCATCGGTGCTCCGTCAGGCGGTGCATCTACTCGACGCCGCCGTCTGCTTCATCGGCTTTCTGTTCCCGCTCTGGGACCGCAGGCGGCAGACTCTGGCCGACAAGCTCACCGGGACCGTGTGCGTCCCGAAGCGGTACTAGCGGAACGCGCCGACGCCGGTGAGCGCCTCGCCGATCACCAGTTGGTGCACCTCCGAGGTGCCCTCGTAGGTCAGCACCGACTCCAGGTTGTTGGCGTGCCGCAGCACGGGATACTCCAAGGTGATCCCGTTGGCGCCCAACAGGGTTCGGCACTGGCGGGCGAGCTTGATGGCTTCGCGGACGTTGTTGAGCTTTCCGACGCTGACCTGTTCGGGACGGATCCTGCCTTCGTCCTTGAGCCGGCCCAGGTGCAGCGCGAGGAGTTGGGCCTTGCCGAGCTCGACCGCCATGTCGGCGATCTTCGCCTGTGTCAGTTGGTATCCCGCCAGCGGCCGGTCGAACACCGCGCGGGTGCCGACGTAGTCCAGCGTGGTCTGCAGGCAGTCCCGGGCCGCGCCCACCGCACCGAACACGATCCCGAAGCGCGCCTCGGACAGGCAGCTCAACGGCGCCTTGAGTCCTTGGGCCTCCGGCAGTCTGGCGTCCTCGGGGACCCGGACGTCGTCGAGGTGGATCTCGGAGGTGACCGACGCGCGCAGCGACAGCTTGCGGGTCATCTCGGTGGCGTGGAACCCCGGCGTTGACGTCGGCACCGCGAACCCCAGCACCCCTTCCTTCGACCGCGCCCAGATGATCGCGACGTCGGCGACCGAGGCATTGGTGATCCACATCTTCGAACCGTTGAGGATCCAGTCCGAGCCGTCGCGGCGCGCGGTGGTGCGCATGCCACCCGGATTGGAGCCGAAGTCCGGCTCGGTGAGGCCGAAGCACCCGATCAGTTCGCCCACCGCCATCCCGGGCAGCCATCGCGTGCGCTGCTCCTCGCTGCCCCACCGGTGAATCGCGAACATCGCCAGCGACCCCTGCACCGATACCAGGCTGCGCAGCCCGCTGTCGACCGCCTCCAGCTCCTGGCACACCAGCCCGTAGGCCGTCGCCGTCGAACCGCTGCACCCGTACCCCTGCAGATGCATTCCCAACAAGCCCAGCTTGCCGATCTCGGCGGCCAGTTCGCGGACCGGAACCTGGCCGGCCTCGAACCATTCCGCGATCTGCGGCCGCAACCGCTGCTCCCCGAACCCGCGCACCATCGTGCGCAGGTCACGGTCCTCGGCGCTCAGCAGCGAGTCGAGGTCGAGCAGGTTCTCGATCGTGGTGGTCGTCGGCAGCGGCTGGTGGGCAGGCATGTCCAAGTTGTACACCGCTAGCCTTGGCGACCATGAGTGAGCAGCGCAGCGCCTCGGACCACTATCGGGCCTTCGGCCCGGCGACCAGGGCCATTCACGCGGGGTACCGGCCCGATCCCGCGACGGGGGTCGTCAACCCCCCGATCTACGCCAGCTCGACGTTCGCCCAGGACGGTGTCGGCGGGCTGCGCGGCGGCTTCGAGTACTCGCGCACCGGCAACCCCACCCGCTCCGTACTGGAGGGTGCACTGGCGGCGATGGAGGGGGCGTCCCACGGACGCGCGTTCAGCTCCGGCATGGCGGCCACCGACTGCGTGCTGCGGGCCGTGCTGCGCCCCGGCGACCACCTGGTGATCCCCGACGATGCCTACGGCGGCACCTTCCGGCTGATCGACAAGGTGTTCAGCCTGTGGGGCATCAGCTACACCGCGGTGGCGCTGGGGGACCTCGACCGGGTGCGCGCGGCCGTCACCGACCGCACCAAGCTGATCTGGATCGAGACCCCGACCAACCCGCTGCTGTCCATCGCCGACATCGCCGCCATCGCCGAGGTGGGCGCCGCCACCGGCGCGAAGGTGCTGGTGGACAACACGTTTGCCTCACCGGCGCTGCAGCAGCCACTGGCCCTGGGCGCCGACATCGTGCTGCACTCGACGACCAAGTACATCGGCGGGCACTCCGACGTCGTCGGCGGCGCGCTGCTGACCAACGACGAAGCCCTCGATGACGCGTTCGCATTCCTGCAGAACGGCGCCGGTGCGGTACCGGGACCGTTCGACGCGTACCTGACCATTCGTGGACTCAAGACCCTGCCCCTGCGGATGCAGCGGCACAGCGAGAACGCCGCCGCGATCGCCGAGTTCCTCGACGGACACCCCGCCGTCACGACGGTGCTGTACCCGGGCCTGCCCAGCCACCCCAACCACGACGTCGCCGCCCGGCAGATGAGCGGATTCGGCGGAATGGTGTCGGTACGGCTGCGCGGTGGCCCGCAGGCCGCGCGCGACTTCTGCGCCCGCACCGAGATCTTCATCCTCGCCGAGTCGCTGGGCGGCGTGGAGTCGCTGATCGAGTATCCGGGCGCGATGACGCACGCCTCCACCGCCGGTTCGCAGCTGGAGGTGCCCGACGACCTGGTGCGGCTGTCCGTCGGCATCGAGGACGTCGCCGACCTGCTCGGAGATGTCGAGCAGGCGCTGGGCGCGCCCGGCTGAGACCGATGGCCGGCTGAGCCCGATGGCCGGCTAGGCCAGCTGAACCAACGCCTGGCGAACCGCCGACGCGGTGACCGCGAGGTTCACCTCCGGTAGCGCCGTCGGTGACTCGTCAACCCAACTGCCGCTTGCGATCTCGCCCGCGCGGGCATGTACCCAGCGCCAGCCGCGATCGTTGAGGCTCAGCAAGGCGCCGAGACCGTCGACCGCGTGCAGCACGGTGATGATGGCCGCCGTCGCCGGTGCGGGCGGCGTCCGGTCGAACAACGCTGCCATCAGTGCTGCTCGCGCGGCACCCACCCGATCCCGATTGGTCAGCGGAAACGACCGGGAACGCCCGAAGAGCTTGCCCGGCCGGGCCGTCGGACGAATCTGGCCGGCCTGCGTCAGGGACGTGACCAACAGCTTCTGACTGTCCCTGCCGAGCTTCTTGATCGCCGCGTCAGGGCGCAGCGGTTTGGCCCGCAGCAGGGCGAACGCACGGGCCGACACGGGATCCAGCGGCCCGGGGGCGTCGAGTGCCACCAGCCTGCCTTCCGGAACCGGCTCGCCCGTCACGGCGGGACGGACCCTGCACGCGTGGGCCAGATCGAGCAAGGTCGCCGCCGCGAGCACATGCTCACGGCGCGATCCGTCGAGCGCGGGCTGCGCGGACGCGTTGTCGACGAGCAGCAGGAACAGGTCCTCGGCGATCTGCGCCATGTGCTGGAGACTAACGCGGCTGCGCGGGACCGCCGCCCGCGGAATCAGCCGTGGTACGGCTCGGCGCTGACCAGCGTCACCTTGACGGTGTTGCCGCTGGGCACGGTGTAGGACCGGGATTCGCCGACCTTGGCGTCGATCAGCGCGCCGCCCAACGGTGAGTTGGGGGAGTACACCTCGAGCTTGCCGTCGCTGACACCCTGCTCGCGGGTGCCGATCAGGAAGGTCTCGGTGTCCTTCTCGTCGTCGTCGTAGTAGACCTTGACCACCGAACCGGGCAGCGCGATGCCGGACTGCTTGGGCGCCTCGCCGACCTTGGCGTTGTTCAGCAGCTCCTGCAGCTGGCGGATCCGGGCCTCTTCCTGGCCCTGCTGCTCGCGAGCGGCGTGGTACCCGCCGTTCTCGCGCAGGTCGCCTTCCTCGCGGCGGTCGTTGATCTCGGCGGCGATGACGGGGCGGTTGGCGATCAGCTGGTCGAGCTCGGCCTTCAGCCGGTCATAGGACTCTTCGGTCAGCCAGGTGACCTGTGTGTCGGTCATGTCGCGCTCCTGTCGTTGTTACTTCCGCGCTTGTCGCGTGTGAAGATGCTCTGGGCACGGCGCCGGGAACTGCCTGCGTGTATTGCCGCCACCGCGAGCGTCGCTTCTGCGCTCCAAAATGCAGCAATACACGGCCCCAGCAGGAACCGTGTATCAGGCCAGCATAGCACCGCCGGGCCACCCGGATTTCACGATTTCGCAGGCCGGAGTTCGTCGCGTGGCCTTCCTTCAGCCTCCGACCAGATACCCGGGTACGTCCGTTCCACACCCGTAGACGTCGCCGATCACCGCTGGTCTGCTCGACGTGACGGTGGTGGTGACCTGCACCGTAGCGTCCGTCGACGGCGGAACCAGCACCTCGCGCCTGCCCGTCTCGTCGCCGTCGTACGAGCGGGCCCGCACGATGCACACCACCGGTCGCGACGGATCGTCGCGGGTGACGCTGATCGTCACCTCGACGGTTTGGGGATCGACGACTTCGTAGCCGCCCAGCTCGCCCTTGACCTCGCTGGAACCGAAGCGGGAGAAGGCGATGGTGGCCAGCGCAACACCTGTCACCACCACCAATGCCGTCAACCCGATGGCGATCCAGCGGCGCGTGCGCCGGCTGAGCCGCTGCCGCCCGTAGCGTGCGGTGGGTCGTTCGATCATCTCGTTTTGCATGCCCGTCGTTCGGATGGGTCTACTAGACCTGGAACTATAAGGCCACTCGCGTGGTTGAACTTGTGCGTGAGTGGGCAAGCAGGTGACCAGCTGAGAAGGACCAGGTTGAGCGAACTTCGGTTGATGGCCGTCCACGCGCACCCGGACGACGAGTCCAGCAAGGGTGCCGCGACGATGGCGCGTTACGTCGACGAGGGCGTTCGCGTCATGGTCGTGACGTTGACCGGCGGGGAACGCGGAGACATCCTGAACCCGGCGATGGATCTGCCCGAGGTGCACGGCCGGATGGCCGAGATCCGCCGCGACGAGATGGCCAGGGCCGCGGAGATCCTCGGTGTCGAGCATCACTGGCTGGGCTTCGTCGACTCGGGGCTGCCCGAGGGCGACCCGCCGCCCCCGCTGCCCGAGGGCTGCTTCGCGCTGGAGCCGCTCGAGGTCCCCACCCACGCTCTGGTCCGGGTGATCCGTGACTTCAAGCCGCACGTCATCACCACCTACGACGAGAACGGCGGCTACCCGCACCCCGACCACATCAAGTGCCACCAGGTGTCCGTCGCCGCGTACGAGGCCGCCGCCGATCACCGACTGTTCCCCGAGGCCGGCGATCCGTGGACGCCGCTGAAGCTGTACTACAACCACGGCTTCCTGCGGCAGCGGATGCAGGTGCTGCAGGACGAGTTCGCCAAGCACGGCAAGGAAGGTCCGTTCGCCACCTGGCTGGAGAAGTGGGATCCGGACGAGGATCTGCTCGCCAAGCGGGTGACCACCCGGATCGAGTGCGCCAAGTACTTCGCCCAGCGTGACGAGGCCCTGTTGGCGCACGCCACGCAGATCGACCCGAACAGCTTTTTCTTCTCCACGCCGATGGAGTGGCAGCAGCGGTTGTGGCCGACCGAAGAGTTCGAGTTGGCCCGGTCCAGGGTTCCGGTAACGCTGCCCGAGACCCACCTGTTCGCCGGAATCGAGGGATACGAGTGAGTGATGCGGTGATGCTGGGTCTGGACCTGATGACCCTGGCCCAGGACAGCCCACGGCAGACCGGGCCCGACTTCGGGAAGGCCAGCCCGTTCGGTCTGATCATCGTGGTGCTGCTGCTGATCGCCGTCTTCGGTCTGGTGTGGTCGATGAACAAGCACCTGCGCCGGCTGCCGAAGTCGTTCGACGAGGACGAGACTGCAGCCGCTGCGCCGGCCGACGGTGGTTCCGTCGCCGCCGAGCCGGATCCGACCAACGACAACCGGACCGACGGGACGGAACGTGAGTCGGGCTGACGGCTCGACGAACTCGCTTGCACGGGCGACGAGCCCGTATCTGAGGCAGCACGCCGACAACCCGGTGCACTGGCAGCAGTGGGCGCCGGACGCGCTGGCGCTGGCCGCCGAACGCGACGTGCCGATCCTGCTGTCGATCGGTTATGCGGCCTGCCACTGGTGTCACGTCATGGCCCACGAATGCTTCGAGGACGACGAGGTGGCCGCCGCGATGAACGCCGGCTTCGTCTGCATCAAGGTCGACCGCGAGGAGCGCCCCGACCTCGACGCGGTGTACATGAACGCCACCGTGGCGCTGACCGGTCAGGGCGGCTGGCCGATGACCTGTTTCCTGACCCCTGACGGCCGGCCGTTCTTCTGCGGTACCTACTACCCGAAGGCCAGCTTCCTGCAGCTGCTGGCCGCGGTCGTCGACACGTGGCGCACCCGGCGTGCCGATGTGGAGGAGACGTCGGACAAGATCGCCGCGGAGTTGCGGTCGATGGCTTCCGGTCTGCCGCGCGGCGGGCCGCCCGTCGCAGCCGAGGTGTGTGACGACGCGTCGGCCGCGGTGCTGCGCGATGAGGACACCGTCGACGGCGGCTTCGGCGCCGCGCCCAAGTTTCCGCCGTCAGCGCTGCTGGAGGCGCTGCTGCGCAACCACGAACGCACCGGCTCACCGGCACCGCTCGCGGCGGTCAGCCGGGCCTGTGAGGCGATGGCCCGCGGCGGCATCTACGACCAGCTCGGCGGCGGCTTCGCCCGCTACAGTGTGGATGCGGCGTGGGTGGTGCCGCACTTCGAGAAAATGCTGTACGACAACGCCCAGTTGCTGCGGGTGTATGCACACTGGGCGCGCCGAACCGGAAATCCGTTGGCGCACAGAGTGGTCGACGAGACAGTGCGATTTCTGATCGAGGACCTGCGGGTCGGCGGGATGTTCGTGTCGTCGTTGGATGCCGACACCGCCGGGGTCGAGGGGCTGACCTACGTGTGGACTCCCGGGCAGCTGTGCGAGGTGCTCGGGGAGGGTGACGGACGTTGGGCTGCAGAGCTTTTCGGTGTCACCGCGGCCGGAACGTTCGAAGGCGGTGCATCGGTGCTGCAGATGCGCGCCGACCCCGACGACGCCGACCGGTTCGTGCGTGTCCGAGATGCGCTGCGTGCCGCGCGACTCACCCGGCCGCAGCCGACGCGCGACGACAAGGTGGTGACCGCCTGGAACGGGTTGGCGATCACCGCGCTGGTCGAGGCGTCGGTTCTGGATCGCCCCGAATATCTCAGTGCCGCAATCCAATGCGCTCGGACGCTGCTCGACGCGCATCTTGTGGACGGCCGGCTCCGGCGCTCCAGCCTGGGCGGAGTCGTGGGTGACAGCATGGCGGTGCTGGAGGATCACGCGGCGCTGGCGACCGGGCTGCTGGCACTGCACCAGGCGACGGGGGAGCGGGTGTGGCTGCAGGAGGCGACCGGCCTGCTGGATCTCGCGCTCGACCACTTCTCCGATTCCGCCGAGGTCGGCCGCTGGTTCGACGTCGCCGACGACGCCGAGCAGCTGATGCTGCGGCCGTCGGATCCCCTCGACGGTGCGACGCCGTCGGGAGCGTCGCTGATCGCCGAGGCGTTGCAGCTGGCGGCACATCTGGCACCCGAGGCTGCTGCGCAGCGCTACGCCGCCGCGGCGGAGGCGACGATGGCCGGCGCTACGGTGTTGTTGGCGCGCGTCCCGCGCTCGGCCGGGCACTGGCTCGCGGTGGCCGAAGCGGCCGTGCGCGGACCCATCCAGATCGCCGTGGCGGGCGGGGCCGATTCGGCGCTGCTGGCCGCGGCGCGCAGGCTGGCACCCGGCGGAGCCGTCGTGGTGGGTGGCGAGGTGAATTCGTCTGAGCTGCTGCGCGACCGGCCCCGGGTCGACGGTGCGGACGCCGCCTACGTGTGCCGCGGCCGGGTCTGTGACCTGCCCGTCACCACGGTCGAGGATCTCGCCACCGCGCTGGGGGCGTCCGTGTAGCGTGCCGCACATGAGTTTCGAGCCGGATGTCTTGCAGGGTTTCGTCCAGCGGTACCTCGACACGGTGGTCAGCGGCAGCGCCGACGACGTCGCCGCGCTCTACGCCGAGGATGCCACCCTCGAAGATCCGGTGGGCGGCGGCGAAGTGCACATCGGTCGGCAGGCCATCGCCGGGTTCTACAAGGCCATCCAGGGCGGCGAGATCAAGACCGAGCTGCTCTCGTTCCGCGCCGGCGGACACGAGGCGGCGTTTCTCTTCGCGATCACCGTGGGCGGCGCGATGCGCATCGAGCCCATCGAGGTGATGACGTTCAACGGCGAAGGCCAGATCACGTCGATGAAGGCGTACTGGGGCCCGCAGAACATCACCCAGCTGTCCTAAGCAAGTCGCTTTCTGCGCGAGCGTTCGCGCGTAGCTTGCGCGAGCGTTCGCGCGTAGCCTGCGCGACCGTGCGCGCGTAGCTTGGGCGAGCGTGCGCGCGTAGCCTGCGCGACCGTGCGTGTCTGTGGCCGACACACCGTGCAGTGGACGGAGTTTGCGCACGCTCGTGCCGTAGGCGCCGGCGGGCTGTCTGTCGCCTGGGTCGCGAGCGTGCGCACAATCGCGTGATTTGGCGGTGTGTCGCCCGCAGACACGCACGCTCGCGCCGGGGCGCGCGCCGAGGGGCGGGGGCGCGAGGGGGTGTGGCGCCGAGGGGTGCTCAGAAGACGGCGAACCACATCGCGATGTAGTGGCAGATCGCCGCGACCGCGGTGCAGGCGTGGAAGAACTCGTGATGCCCGAACGTCGTCGGCCACGGGTTCGGCCACTTGAGCGCATACAGCACGCCGCCGATGCTGTAGAGCGCACCGCCGACGATCAGAAGCACCACCGCGGCCACTCCCGCGCCGTGGGCGATCGGGCCGATGAACCACACCGCGACCCAGCCCAACAGGATGTAGAGCGGTACCCCGAGCCAGCGCGGCGACGACGGCCACAGCATCTTCAGCGCCACACCCGCCAGCGCGCCTGCCCACACGATCCACAACAGCACCATGCCGTCCCGCTCCGGCAGTGCCAGCAACGCGAACGGCGTGTAGCTGCCCGCGATGAACAGGAAGATCATGGAATGGTCCGCGCGCTTCATCCATTTGCGTGCGGTGACCGATGTCCAGTTGACCCGGTGGTAGACCCCGCTGACGGTGAACATCGCCACAATCGTGAGCGTGTAGATCAGCGTCGCGATGCCCGCGCGTGTCGACTCCAACGACCACGACACCGCGACCAGGGTGACGCCGCAGATGACCGCGATGACCGCCGAGTACACGTGGATCCAGCCCCGCAGCCGCGGCTTGCCCAGGAATTGGGCGACGCCTTCGGCGACTGCTTCGGGAAGGTCCTCCGGTTCCCCCGGTGAGTCGGCCGTGTACCACGGTTCGAGCGTTGTCGGCATTTCACCTCCGCTGAGTGGCCTAAAGGCTTCCTCGGGTCACAGTAGTCTGGATGATCGTGGACCTCATTCCGCGACGCCTCAAGGAACCGATGTATCGGCTCTACGAGTTGCGTCTGCGTCAGGGGCTCACGGCGTCGCGGTCTGAATTGCCCCGGCATATAGCCGTTCTGTGCGACGGTAACCGGCGCTGGGCACGTGAGTCAGGTCACGACGACGTCAGCTACGGATACCGTGCGGGTGCCCGCAAGATCGCCGAGATGCTGCGCTGGTGCCAGGAAGCCGGCATCGAAATGGCCACGGTGTATCTGTTGTCGACCGAGAACCTGCAGCGCGACACCGAAGAGTTGTCGGCGTTGATCGAGATCATCACCGAGGTCGTCGAGGAGATCTGCGCACCGGCCAACCAGTGGAGCGTGCGCACCGTCGGTGATCTCGAACTCATCGGGGAGGAGTCGGCACGCCGGCTGCGCGATGCGGTGTCCTCCACCGACGGCAACGGGGGCACATTTCACGTCAACGTCGCCGTCGGGTACGGCGGCCGCCAGGAGATCGTCGACGCGGTGCGGGCGCTGCTGAGCAAGGAACTGGCCAACGGGCTCACCGGCGAGCAGTTGATCGAATCCGTCACCGCCGAGGCGATCTCGGAGAACCTGTACACCTCCGGACAGCCCGATCCCGACCTGGTGATCCGCACCTCGGGAGAGCAGCGACTATCCGGATTCCTGCTGTGGCAGAGCGCCTACTCGGAGATGTGGTTCACCGAGGCCTACTGGCCGGAATTCCGCCGGGTGGACTTCCTGCGCGCGCTGCGCGACTACAGCGCACGGCACCGCCGTTACGGACGCTAGCCATGCTCGCCCTGTCAGCGTTGGTCTTCGCACTGAGCTGGTGGCTGGGGCTGTACCTGTTGGCGCGGGATCCGCGCAAAGCCGTGCTGGTGCTGGCCGCGACCGGGCTGACCAGCTTCGCGCTCGTGGTGGCGCTGGATGCCGTCCGCGTGGTCAGCGCCTCCGCGACCTTGAGCCGGGTCGAGATCTATCTCGTCGCCGTGCCGGGCATCGCCTGGTTCGCCGTGCTGCTGGAGCTGTCCCGGCCGCGTGACACCTGGCGCAGCCGTGCCGGTGAGGTGGGGCTCGTCGCGGGCGTCGCAGCGGTCGCGTTCCTGGGCGCGACGATGGTGGGCGATGTCGACGGCCCGCTGCGCCTGGGGCACTGGGTGATGTTCGCGGCGGTGTCGCTGCCTTCGGTCGGCGCGATGATCCACGCCGTCGTCCGCCGCTCGCAGCCGGGACAGGTCATCGGCTTCGTCATCGTCGCGACCCTGTTCTTCGCGCTGGGCAACGCGATCCTGGTGATTCCGCTCGGACTGGTGCCCAGCTGGCTGGCGCTGGCGTCCACCGGATTCGACGTCGCGCTGCTCGGCGTCGCCGTCGCCATCGGCGACGCGTTCGACGAAGGCCACGCGCTGCGCAAGGACATGCTGCGGTCGTTCGTCGGCACCACGGTCGTCGCCGTGCTGTTCGGCGGGCAGCTGTTGATCGGGCTGGCGGTGACCGGCCAGAGCACGACGCTGGCGGTGCTGCTGTTCACCAGCCTGGGCATCGCGATCGCGATCAACGTGCTGGCCGACCCTCTCGCCGGGCTGCTGGACCGGGTCGCGTTCTCCCGCTCCCCGGACCTGCGCGCCGACCGCGCCACGCTGCGCGGCACCGAGGCCGCGCTCCCGCTGCGCTCGGCGGGACCGCTGGACGGAATGGACGAGGACACCTTCGTGCGTGTCACCCGCCGCGCGCTCGGCCACTACGGCGACCTGTCCAAACTGGTCGCCAGCCCGCTGACCGCGCTGCCGGTCATCGACGAGCGGTTGTCCCGTCGCGGCGCCCCCGACCAGCCGCTGGAGCGCGCCAACGAGTTGCGGGCACTGCTCGCCGAACGGATCGCCGCCCTCAAACCGCGCGACGGCGGCGACTTCGGCACCACCGAGCAGTGGCGCCACTACAACGCGCTGTACTTCCCGTACGTCGTCGGCGTGCGCGCGTACGCGCAGAACGCCACCGCCGCCGGCCTGGACCCGCCGGCCCGGCAGGCCTGGCAGTGGCTGGTCACCGAGGTGCCGCAGCGGTCACTGCACAACTGGCAGAACGCGGCCGCGCGCGTCATCGCCACCGATCTGCGCAGCAACCTCGTCGCCGCCCACTAGCTTCGAGACCCGCCGAAATTGCATTCCAGCAGACAAATGTCGAGAGGACGCCTGCTGGAATGCAATTTCGGCGCAGGGCGCTGACCTGCGGTTGGCAGCGTTTGGCAGTGTCCGGCGTCGATCTGGCAGTGCCCGCCGCCGACGCTGACAGACATGACCGCCATCACCAGCAGGCACCGGCAGGCAACCCGTCCGGATCCGCAGTTGCTGCGCTTCGCGATACGCGCCGACGCCACGCTGTGCGCCGGCGTCGGACTGTTCGTCGCGATGGCCGCCGATCCGCTCGCGCGGATGTCCGGCCTCACCCCGACCGCCGAATGGATCGTCGGCGCCGCGCTCGTCGGCTACGGCGCGCTGCTGTACAGCGCCGCCCGGATGCGCGACGTCCGCCGCGTGGGCGTCGCCGTTCTCGTCGGCAACGTCGGTTTCACCCTGGCCGTCGCGGTAGTCCTCGCGGCGGGATGGCTGCCGCTGACCACGTTCGGTGTGGCCGCGACCGTGGCCTTCACCGCCTCCACCGTCGGCCTGGCCTGGCTGCAATACCTCGGGGTGCGCCGCACCCCGGCATGACCGGTCCGGAGCCGCCGTCACAAGAGGTCGTGGCGTCGGCTCCGGTACCGGCCAGATATTCGAATCCGCACCAGAAAAGAAAAGAAGGGAACCACCACCATGGCGACAACCATCTCCGCGCGACTCAACGAGTCGACCGACACCTTGCTGCGCGTTGCGATGCGCGCCGACGCTGTTCTGAGCGGATTGACAGGCATCGGCCTGTTGATCTTCGCCCCACAGGTGGCCGAAATATCCGGTACGACACCGTCCGTCGAGTACACGATCGGCGCGTCGTTCGTCGTCTTCAGCGCGGTCGTCCTCGCACTCGCCGCGCGCCCGGCAGTGCGAGGGTCCGGATTGGTGCTGGCGTTAGGAAACGCGCTCTTCACCGTCGCCACCATCGCCGTCGTGGTCATCGGTGTGTGGCCGCTGACGACTGTCGGCATCGCTCTCACGCTCGGGACCGGCGTCTACACCCTGGTGATGGCCGAACTGCAGTACCAGGGCGTGCGTCGTATCCCTAAGTGATCGGCGCGGTTAACCACGCGGGCGGTGCTACAGCTTGCGCAGGCGCAGACGGTTGATGGAGTGGTCGGAGTCCTTGCGCAGCACCAGCGTCGCCCGCGGCCGTGTCGGCAGGATGTTCTCGATCAGGTTGGGCCGGTTGATCGAATGCCAGATGTCGCGGGCGGCGAACACCGCCTGCTCGTCGGTCAACGTGGAGTAGTGGTGGAAGTGTGAGGCCGGGTCGGCGAACGCGCCCGCGCGCATCGACAGGAACCGTGAGATGTACCAGTTCTCGATGTCCTCGATACGCGCGTCGACGTACACCGAGAAGTCGAACAGGTCGGACACCATCAGCGCCGGGCCGGTCTGCAGCACGTTGAGGCCCTCGAGGATCAGGATGTCCGGGTGCTCGATGATCTGCTTTTCGCCGGCGACGATGTCGTAGAGCAGATGTGAGTACACCGGTGCACACGCCGCGTCGGCGCCCGACTTGATCGCCGTGACGAACCGCATCAGCCCCCTGCGGTCATAGCTTTCCGGGAAACCCTTGCGGTGCATAAGGTTTCGTCGGCTCAGCTCGGAGTTCGAATACAGGAAACCGTCGGTGGTGACCAGATCCACCCGGGGGTGGTGCTCCCAGCGCGCCAGCAGCGCCTGCAGCACACGGGCGGTGGTCGATTTGCCCACCGCCACGCTGCCGGCGACGCCGATGATGAACGGGACCGGACGGTCCGGGTTCTGCTGGGGTTCGCCGAGGAATTGGGCAGTCGTCGCGAACAGCGCCTGCCGGGCCGCCACTTGCAGATGGATCAACCGGGCCAGCGGCAGATAGACCTCTTCGACCTCGAGCAGGTCGATCTTCTCGCCGAGGCCCCGAAGCCGGACGAGCTCGTCCTCGGTCAGTTTCAACGGGGTCGACATGCGCAGTGCCCGCCATTGGGTCCGGTCGAACTCCACGTAGGGGCTGGGTTCGCTCAGCCGCGCCATGGGCACAGTCTTGCAGTTAGCTTTGTACATATGGAGCCCGGCACCCTGATCCGCGAATACCTGTTGCTCGGACTGCGCTTCGACAGGGTCGAGGAAGGCTATGTCGACTCGTTCACCGGTGACCCCGCGCTGCGACGCGTGGTGGAGTCCGAACCCCGACCCGACCCCGCCGACCTGGTGCGCCAAGCCGAGCGACTGCTCACCGAACTGCCTGCCGGACTGGAGGAGCGGCGTGCCATGTTCATTGGGTCCCACCTGCGCGCGCTGGCCTGCGCAGGACGCAAATTCGCCGGCGAACAGGTCGGCTTCGTCGACGAGGTCGAGGCGTACTTCGACGTCCGGATCACCAAGGGCGACCCCGATCGGTACCGGCAGGCGCACGCCAAACTCGACGACGCGCTCGGTGGCGACGGGCCGCTGGCCGAGCGGATCCAGGCCTACCGCGCCGCCGAGGAGATCCCGCCGGCCCGCCTAGAAGAAGCCATCCACGCGTTCTCCAGCGCGCTGCGCGACCGCGTCCGCGCCACCTTCCCGCTGCCGGCCCGCGAGACCATCACCTACGAGGTCGTCACGGACAAGCCGTGGTCGGGGTTCAACTACTACAAAGGCGACTACCAGTCGACCGTCGCGGTCAACGCCGACCTCAAACAGCAGATGTCCAACCTGCCGCGGCTGGTGGCCCACGAGTCCTACCCCGGCCATCACACCGAACACTGCCGCAAAGAGGCCGGTCTCGTCGAGGGCAAGGGCCAAATCGAGCAGACGATTTTCCTGGTCAACACCCCGCAGTGCCTGATGGCCGAGGGTCTGGCCGACCTCGCGCTCTACGCCGCGGTCGGACCGGGGTGGGGGAGTTGGGCCTCGGAGATCTACGCCGACCTCGGGCTGCGATTCGACGGTGAGCGGGCGGAGACGATCGCCGAGGCGACGGCCGCCCTGGCCGACGTCCGTCAGGACGCCGCGCTGATGCTGCACGACGAACACCGTGACGCCGACGACGTCGCGGACTTCCTGAAGCGCTGGCTGCTCGTCAACGACGAGCGGGCGCGTCAGATGCTGCGGTTTCTGTCCTCGCCGCTGTGGCGCGCCTATACCAGCACCTACGTCGAGGGATACCGGCTGCTGCGCGGATGGCTGGACGCGCGCCCGGACGGCGTCAGCCTGGCGGAACGGTTCGGGACGCTGCTGGACGAGCCGCTGATCCCGTCGTCGTTGCGGGCCGCCTAGCCGACGAAGCACGCCGATATTGCGCTGACGGTCGCAGATCGTCGCCGGTCACGGCCACCAGTGCAATCTCGGTAGCGCAGGCCCGACTAGGCTTCCTGCCATGACTTCTTCGTCCCCGTCAGGTCAGGGTGCCGACTACGCAGCCACCGCCAGCGAGGCCTATCGCGCCGCGCTGCGGGTGATCGAGTCCGTCGAACCTCGTGTCGCCGAAGCCACCCGCAAAGAGCTTGCCGATCAACGGGGTTCGCTCAAGCTGATCGCCAGCGAGAACTACGCGTCGCCTGCGGTACTGCTGACGATGGGCACCTGGTTCTCCGACAAGTACGCCGAGGGCACCGTCGGGCACCGGTTCTACGCAGCCTGCCAGAACGTCGACACCGTCGAGGCGCTGGCCGCCGAGCACGCCCGCGAGCTGTTCGGGGCGCCGTACGCCTACGCCCAGCCGCACTCTGGCATCGACGCCAACCTGGTCGCGTACTGGGCGATCCTGGCGACCCGCGTCGAGGCCCCGGGCCTGGCCGAGCTGGGCGCCAAGCACGTCAACGACCTGTCCGAGGGGGACTGGGAGAAGCTCCGGGCCAAGCTCGGCAACCAGCGGCTGCTGGGTATGTCGCTGGACACCGGAGGGCATCTCACCCACGGCTTCCGGCCCAACATCTCGGGCAAGATGTTCCACCAGCGCCAGTACGGAACCGATCCGGCAACCGGGTTCATCGACTACGACGCCGTCGCCGCGGCGGCGCGCGAGTTCAAGCCGCTGGTGCTGGTCGCCGGCTACTCGGCGTACCCGCGCCGGGTCAACTTCGCCAAGATGCGCGAGATCGCCGACGAGGTCGGAGCGACGCTGATGGTCGACATGGCGCACTTCGCCGGCCTGGTGGCGGGCAAGGTGTTCACCGGCGACGAGGACCCGGTGCCGCACGCGCACATCACGACGACCACGACGCACAAGTCCCTGCGCGGCCCCCGCGGTGGTCTGGTGCTGGCCACCGAGGAGTACGCACCCGCCGTCGACAAGGGCTGCCCGATGGTGCTCGGCGGCCCGCTGTCGCACGTGATGGCCGCCAAGGCCGTCGCGCTCGCCGAGGCGCGTCGGCCGGAGTTCCGCGCGTACGCCCAGGCCGTCGCCGACAACGCCCAGGCCCTGGCCGACGGCTTCATCAAGCGGGACGGCAGCCTGGTCACCGGCGGCACCGACAACCATCTGGTGCTGCTCGACGTGACGTCGTTCGGGCTGACCGGGCGGCAGGCCGAGTCGGCGCTGCTGGACTCCGGCATCGTCACCAACCGCAACGCAGTCCCGGCCGACCCGAACGGCGCCTGGTACACCAGCGGCATCCGGTTCGGTTCGCCGGCGCTGACCACCCGCGGTTTCGGCGCCGACGACTTCGACCGGGTCGCCGAGCTGGTCGTGGAGGTGCTGAGCAACACCCAGCCCGCCGCGGGCCCGAACGGCCCGTCGAAGGCCAAGTACACGCTGGCCGACGGCACTGCGGAGCGGGTGCGCGCCGCGGCCGCCGAGTTGCTCGACGCCAACCCGCTCTACCCGGGCCTCACGCTGTAGATCCCCGCCGAAATTGCATTCCAGCAGGACGCCACTCGCTCAAAGTCAAGTGGCTATGACAACCATTAGGCGGCTTGGCTAAGGAGTTGGGCCATGCGTTGGGCGGGTGTGTCCAGATCGAGGGTGGGTCGGGGTCGGGTGTTGAGTTTGTCGGCGACGGCTTTGAGGTCGTCGGGGGTGTAGCCGCTGAGGTCGGTGCCTTTCTCGAACCAGAACCGCAGGAGCCGGTTGGTGTTTTCGTTGGTGCCGCGCTGCCACGGCGAGTGCGGATCACAGAAGTAGACCGGTGATTGCAGCTGCAGCGAAATGTCTTGCCATCCGGCCATTTCGCTGCCCCTGTCCCAGGTGATCGAACGGCGTAAATGGTCGGGCAAATCGCCCATGGCTTTGAGCATCGCCGCAGCCACGGTCTCGGCGGTGTGATCGCCAGGTAGATGCAGCAGGATGGTGAACCGGGTGCTGCGTTCAACCAAAGTCCCGATCGCGCTGCCACCACGGGCGCCGATGATCAGATCCCCTTCCCAATGCCCGGGCACCGCCCGGTCGGCGGCCTCGGCAGGCCGCGCGCTGATGCGCATCACGTCGCCGAACCTGCCGCGTCGTTCAGTCTGACCGCGCGGCTTGCGCTGAGTTCGTGAGGTGGACAGACATTTGTGCAGATCAGCGCGTAGCTGGCCACGGGTTTGGACATACAGGCTTTGGTAGATGGTTTCGTGGCTCACCCGCTTGACCTTGGCACTGCCGGCGTCGCGGGCCAATACCTGGGAGATCAGTTTCGGGCTCCAGCCCTGGTCCATCCACGCCTCGATGTCCGCGCACAGCCCAGGGTCGTCGAGTTTGAACGCTTTGGGCCGGCGGGCGTTCTCGGTGGCCCGGGCATGGGCCATCAACGCGTGATACGTGCCATCGGGCAGCCGGTTTCGCTGCACTTCACGCCAGATCACCGAGCGGTCGCGCCCCAGTTGATCGCCGATCGCGGCGTAGCTGAGCCCGGCCTGTAAGGCGCGGTCGATCTCATAGCGTTCGGTGAAGCTGAGCCGATGCCCACGCCCGCCGGTACGGGTCAGATCACCGACCTGCGCCAATCCACCCAGTCCGTCGCCACCTTTGCGCAGTTTCATGCCCCTAGCGTGACGCCACCACGACCATCCGGTCCGGCGCGACACACCCACCTGCACCGACGCTTCCGTGGTGGTCATCCCGCCACAGACCAAATCGAAAAACACCCGCTTCACCGACAACGGCACCGGCACTCCCGACGGCATAGCAACTCCTCAAATCAATGGATGTTGCACTGACCGTATGAATCCGCCTCGGTGTTCTTCTGCTGGAATGCAATTTCGGCGACGCGCCGGGCGGGGAATTTTACGATTCCCACAGAATTGGGTTACTGTAACTGCATGGCACAGAAACCTGTCGCTAATGCGCTGACGCTGGAACTGGAGCCCGTGGTTCTGCAGGAGCTGCGGCGTCACCTCGACACCGAGGACGTCTGGTACGCCCACGACTACGTGCCGTTCGAAGAGGGCGAGAACTTCGCGTTCCTCGGCGGCCGCGACTGGGACCCGTCGCAGGTGACACTGCCCAAGGCGGTCACCGACGCGTGCGAGATCCTGCTGATCACCAAGGACAACCTCGCCGGCTACCACCGCGAGCTCGTCGAGCACTTCATCCTCGAGCGCAAATGGGGCCGGTGGATGGGCCGCTGGACCGCCGAGGAGCACCTGCACGCCATCGCGCTGCGCAACTACCTGGTGGTGACCCGTGAGGTGGACCCGGCTGCCAACGAGGACGTCCGCGTCGAGCATGTGATGAAGGGCTACCGCGCCGATACCTACACCCAGGTGGAGACGCTGGCGTTCATGGCTTTGTGGGAGCGCGCGCACGCCGTGTACTGCAGGAACCTCGAGGCGCAGATCACCGAGCCGGTGCTCAAGGCGCTGGTGGGTCGCATCGCCAAGGACGAGGAACGCCACGAGGAGTTCTTCGCCAACCTCGTCGCGCACTGCCTGACCTACACGCGCGAGGAAACGGTGGCGGCCATCGCGCGCCGCGCCGCCGGTCTCGACGTCGTCGGCGGTGACATCGACGCCTACCAGGACAAGGTGGCAACGGTCGCGGAGGCGGGCATCTTCGACCGCGACCAGCTGCGCAAGGTCGTCTCCGACCGGATCGCCGCGTGGGGCCTGGCCGACGAGCCCGAACTCAAGCAGTTCATCAGCTCTTAACGCACGCGACGTTCGGCCCCGGCGCGCCTGCAGGGCGTGATTGCGGCACCCGGAGTAGCGTCGATTCCGATGGCTAGCGACATGCTCTGCTGTCCGGGCGGTCCCGATTGAAAGGACCGGCCCCGGTCCTGAGACCGCCTGTGTGTCCACCGAGAAGTTCGTGTGGGGCCGCAGGAACTCGCGCAGCCTCGAGGAGCGCTACGTGACCCAATCGCAGAGCCGGCAACCCGATCTCCGGACCTACGTGCTCGACACCTCCGTGTTGTTGTCCGATCCCTGGGCCATCACGAGGTTCGCCGAACACGAAGTGGTGGTTCCGCTGGTCGTCATCAGCGAGCTCGAAGCCAAACGGCATCACCACGAGCTGGGTTGGTTCGCCCGACAGGCCTTGCGCATGTTCGATGATCTGCGTCTGGAGCACGGGCGCCTGGATCAGCCCATTCCGGTTGGGGCGCAAGGCGGTACGCTGCACGTCGAGCTCAACCACAGTGACCCGACGGTGCTGCCGGCGGGCTTCCGTACCGACAGCAACGACGCGCGGATCCTGACCGTGGCGGCCAACCTCGCCGCCGAGGGCAAGCACGTCACGCTGGTGAGCAAGGACATCCCGCTGCGGGTCAAGGCCGGCGCGGTCGGTCTGCTGGCCGACGAATACCACGCGCAGGACGTCGTCACCTCCGGGTGGACCGGCATGGCTGAGCTGGAGGTGCCCGGCGCGGACGTCGACGCGTTGTTCGCCGACGGGGAGATCGACCTCGAAGCCGCCCGCGATCTGCCGTGCCACACCGGAATTCGCATGCTGGGCAGCAACTCTCACGCATTGGGCCGGGTCAACGCGGACAAGAGGGTGCAGCTGGTACGGGGTGACCGCGAAGTGTTCGGCCTCCGGGGAAGGTCAGCCGAACAACGCGTCGCCCTCGATCTGCTGCTCGACGAGTCGGTCGGCATCGTGTCCCTCGGCGGCAAAGCCGGCACCGGGAAGTCGGCGCTGGCGCTGTGCGCGGGCCTGGAGGCGGTGCTGGAGCGGCGCACCCAGCGCAAGGTCGTGGTGTTCCGTCCGCTCTACGCGGTCGGTGGACAGGATCTCGGATACCTGCCGGGCAGCGAGAGCGAGAAGATGGGTCCCTGGGCCCAGGCTGTGTTCGACACACTCGAAGGCCTCGCCAGCCCGGCGGTGCTCGAAGAGGTGCTCTCCCGCGGCATGCTCGAAGTGCTGCCGCTGACCCACATCCGCGGGCGTTCGCTGCACGACTCGTTCGTGATCGTCGACGAGGCTCAGTCGTTGGAGCGCAACGTGCTGCTGACCGTGCTGTCGCGCCTCGGCGCCGGCTCCCGGGTGGTGCTGACCCATGATGTGGCGCAACGGGACAACCTGCGCGTCGGCCGTCACGACGGTGTCGCGGCCGTGATCGAGAAGCTCAAGGGCCACCCGCTGTTCGCCCACATCACGCTGCTCCGCAGCGAGCGCTCGCCGATCGCGGCCCTGGTCACCGAGATGCTGGAGGAAATCAGCCCCGGCGCCCTGCCTTGACCGTGACGAGCGGATCCGGCGCGCAATACGACACCCGGGGTGCTCGAGCGCGCCGGATCCGCTCGGCGGCGATACTGCTGGGGCTTGTCGGCGGTTTCATCGCCGCCGTGCCAGCCCCCGCCGCGGCGGACAGCGTGGACTGCGCACGGGTCAAATGCGTGGCGTTGACGTTCGACGACGGGCCGGGGCCTTTCACCGACCGGTTGCTTCAGACCCTGCGCGCCAACAACGCCGAGGCGACGTTCTTCCTGATCGGCGACAAGGTGGCCGCCGATCCCGCCGCGGCGAGGCGCATCGTCGATGCCGGTATGGAGATCGGCAACCACACCTGGAGCCATCCCGACTTGACGGCGATCCCGCCGCAGGAGCTTCCGGCCCAGTTGAGCAGGGCCACCGAGGTACTCGAACGGGCCACCGGCGAACGGCCCACGCTGATGCGCCCGCCTTTCGGCGCGGTCGACGACGCCGTGCTGGCCGCCGCGGGCAGCCAGGGGTTGGCGGTGGTCAACTGGGACGTCATCCCGCTCGACTGGGAGAACGACACCGACATCGCCGCCACCCGCGCGGCGCTGACGGAGCAGATTCGGCCGAACTCGGTGGTACTGCTACACGACACCTTCGCGTCGACAGTCGACTTGATGGCCGAGTTCGTCCCGGTGCTCCGGGCGAACGGCTACCACCTGGTCACCGTCTCGCAGATGATCGGTCCGCGACCGCCCGGCAGCCTCTACGGGACTCCGCCCTGACCGGGCGATTTCGGCGTGGTTATCGCCGCTCAGCGACGAAAACCGCGCCGAAATCGCGGGGTCAGCAGCCATCCCGCGGCAGCCGCACCCGACACCGCCAGCACGCGATCCGCGCCCCGACCGCGTTTGGCCTTCGACAGATCCACCAGTGAGGCCAACCCCAGCAGGACGGCACCGGTCCGCAGGGCGGGCTGGCTCGCGGCCGTCGTGACCAGGGCGGTCGGAGTGGACGCCGTTGTCGGGTCGAGGGTAGCGGTCACCGCGCCTCCTGATTTCGTACCTGGAATGACCCGCCGCCGGGCCGACGAAGCCGACGGCGAGTCCGATGCGCCCCTAATCTTGTGCCTGTCTTGACGATTCGTCAGGCGATTGAGAGATCTTCCGGGAACGAAATCGCTCGCGCCAGCTTCCGCGCAGCCCCTGGCTCCTCGCGCTAGCTTCCGTCGCGGACCTTCGCCATCGCGAGCACGTCCAGCCGGCGGTCCAGCTCCTCTTCGGAGAGCTTGTCGCCGATCAGGCCGCGGTCGATGACGGTCTGCCGGATGGTCTTCTTCTCCTTCAGCGCCTGCTTGGCGACCTTGGCGGCCTCCTCGTAGCCGATCGCCGAGTTCAGCGGCGTCACGATCGACGGCGACGATTCCGCCAGCTCACGCAGGTGGTCGTCGTTGGCGACCAGGCCGTCGATGCACTTGGCGGCGAACAGCTTCGACACGTTGGCCAACAGCGTGAACGACTCCAGCAGGTTGCGCGCCATCATCGGGATGTAGACGTTGAGCTCGAACGCTCCCGACAGCCCGCCGACCGTGACGGCCGCGTCGTTGCCGATGACCTGGGCGGCCACCTGCGTGACGGCCTCGGGGATGACGGGGTTGACCTTGCCCGGCATGATCGAGCTGCCCGGCTGCAGATCGGGCAGCTGCAGCTCGCCGAGTCCGGTCAGCGGGCCGGATCCCATCCAGCGGATGTCGTTGGCGATCTTGGTCAGCGACACCGCGATCGTCTTCAGCGCACCCGACGCCTCGACCAGTCCGTCGCGCGCCGCCTGGGCCTCGAAAGAGTCCACCGCCGTGCGCAATTCGGCGATGCCGGTCTGGTCGACCAGCACGTCGACGACCTTCGCGCCGAACCCGTCGGGCGCGTTCAGCCCGGTGCCGACGGCGGTGCCGCCGATCGCCAGCTCGCCGAGGCGGGGCAGGGACGCCTTTACCCTTTCGATGCCGGCCTGGATCTGGCGCGCATAGCCGCCGAACTCCTGGCCCAGCGTCACCGGCACCGCGTCCATCAGGTGCGTGCGGCCGGACTTCACCGTGGTACGCCACTGCCGAGCCTTCGCGTCCAGCGACTCGTGCAGCACCTCAAGGGCCGGGATCAGATGGCGCACAGCGGCTTCGGTGGCCGCGATGTGGGTGGCGGTCGGGAAGGTGTCGTTGGAGCTCTGCGACATGTTCACGTCGTCGTTCGGGTGCACCGTGACCCCGTTGGCGGCCGCGATACTTGCGATGACCTCGTTGGTGTTCATGTTCGAGCTGGTGCCCGACCCGGTCTGGAACACGTCGATCGGGAACTGGTCGTCGTGGCGCCCGTCGGCGATCTCGGCCGCGGCGGCGATGATCGCGTCGGCCTTCTCGGGGGCCAGCAGCCCGAGGTCCTTGTTGACCTGCGCACAGGCGCCCTTGAGCAGGCCCAGCGCGCGGATCTGGGTGCGCTCCAGCGGCCGGAACGAGATCGGGAAGTTCTCCACCGCTCGTTGGGTCTGCGCGCGCCACAGCGCATTCTTGGGCACCCGCACCTCGCCCATGGTGTCGTGCTCGATGCGGTACTCAGTGTTGTCGACGGCGCTGTCGGTCATTGGCTCCCTGTTCGTCTGTTTGGTGGGGGTGGTCTATGGCAACGGGTAGGCGGCGGTCTTGTCGCCGGTGAAGTCGACGGCGGAGTATTCGTTGAGCTTCGACAACCGGTGGTAGGCCTCGATCATCCGGACAGTGCCCGACTTCGACCGCATCACGATCGACTGGGTGGTGCAACCGCCGCCGTAGTACTGCACGCCCTTGAGCAGATCACCGTCGGTGACCCCGGTGGCGCAGAAGAAGACGTTCTCGCCCGACACCAGGTCCTCGGTGGTCAGCACCCGGTCGAGGTCGTGGCCCCGGTCGAGGGCCTTCTGGCGTTCCGCGTCGTCGGTGGGGGCCAGCTTGGCCTGGATCGCGCCGCCCATGCAGCGGATCGCCGCCGCGGCGATGATGCCCTCCGGGGTGCCACCGATGCCGACCAGCATGTCGGTGCCCGAGTTCGGCCGGCACGCCGAGATGGCACCCGCGACGTCGCCGTCGGAGATCAGCCGGATGCGCGCGCCGGCCTCCCGGACGTCGGCCATCAGCTGCTGGTGGCGCGGACGGTCCAGGATGCACACGGTCAGGTCGCGGACACTGGAGTTCTTCACCTTCGCGACCTGGCGGATGTTCTCGGCGATCGGCGCGGTGATGTCGATGACGTCGGCGGCGTCCGGACCGACGGCGATCTTGTGCATGTAGAACACCGCCGACGGGTCGAACATCGCTCCGCGCTCGGCGACCGCCAACACCGAGATCGCGTTGGGCATGCCCTTGCTCATCAAGGTGGTGCCGTCGACCGGGTCGACGGCGAAGTCGCAGTCCGGCCCGTCGCCGTTGCCGACCTCTTCTCCGTTGTAAAGCATCGGGGCGTTGTCCTTCTCGCCCTCGCCGATCACCACGACACCGCGCATCGACACCGAGTTCACAAGTTCGCGCATCGCGTCGACGGCCGCTCCGTCGCCGCCCTCCTTGTCGCCGCGGCCGACCCAACGGCCGGCCGCCATCGCCCCGGCCTCGGTTACCCGCACGAGCTCAAGGGCGAGATTTCGGTCTGGGGCTTCACGTCGCGAGGAGCTCATGGGCAGATTGTCCCATTAGGGGGTCGGCAATTGGGAGCTGGGATACTGGCTGACATGACGACGCCGCCCGAGCCGGGTCCCGAGGTCTCTGCGGACCCGGGCCGTGAGTCTGACGCCGCAGGCCACCGCCCTGCCGAGTACGTCATGACGCCGGTGGCCGCCCCCGCCAAGTCGCGACTCCTGCAGGACGGCCGCGACATGTTCTGGTCGATGGCGCCGCTGGTGGTGGCGTGTGTGGTGCTGGCCGGGCTGCTCGGAATGTGCTCGTTCGCGCCGACAGGTCCCGGACCCGGGCCGGCGCCCGACTATGACGCGCCCGCCGCGCTGCAGGCCGACGCGGCCGCGCTCAAGATCCCGATCAGGGTGCCGAAGCTGCCCGACGGCTGGCAGGCCAACTCCGGCAGCCGCAAGGGAATCGAGGGTGGACGCACCGACCCGGTGACCGGGCAGCCGGTGCGGGCGGTCGGCGCCGTCGTCGGCTATCTGACCCCGAGCGGGATGTATCTGAGCATCACCCAGAGCAATGCCGACGAGGACAAGCTGGTCGCGTCGTTCAGCCCGGAGCTGGTACCGACCGGAACCCAGGACGTCGACGGTGTCCGGTGGGTGGTCTACGAGGGCGGGGAAGTCGACGGGAAACCCACCGAGCCGGTGTGGACGGCGCAGGTCCGCGGCCCCACCGGGCCTGCGCAACTCGCCGTGACCGGCGCCGGAGGTACCGACGAGTACCGTACGCTGGCGGCGGCGACGCAATCCCAGGCGCCGCTGCCGGTCACGTAACCCAGGAGACGCGATGAGCGGACCAGAAGCAGACCTGCGCGGCTGGACCGCCGAGCCGTTCACGGCGGCCGGACTCACCTACGACGTGTACCGCAAGGGCGAAGGCCCCGGTGTGGTCCTCATCCCGGAGATGCCCGGCCTGCACCCAGGTGTGCTCGCCCTCGGTAATCACCTGGTGGACAACGGCTTCACCGTCTGGGCGCCGTCGCTGTTCGGGACGCCCGGGGCGCCTGCGCTGGGGCCGGGCGCCCTGCCGGTGCTGATGAAGGGGTGCATCGCCAAGGAGTTCGCGGCGTTCGCCACCAACGCCGACCGGCCGGTCGCGCA
Source organism: Mycolicibacterium austroafricanum (assembly GCF_000612725.1). Classification (GTDB taxonomy): domain Bacteria; phylum Actinomycetota; class Actinomycetes; order Mycobacteriales; family Mycobacteriaceae; genus Mycobacterium; species Mycobacterium austroafricanum. The sequence continues at coordinate 260,741 of NZ_HG964452.1, read as the reverse complement.
CTACCTGCGCGCGCTCGCGCGCGAGCTCAACGACGACACGCCGGGCAAGGGCGTCGGCGTGATCGGGCAGTGCTTCACGGGCGGGTTCGCACTGGCCGCCGCGGTCGACGACAGCGTGCTCGCCCCGGTGATGAGTCAGCCGTCGCTGCCGCTGCCGCTGACACCGAAGCAGCGCCGCGATCCGGGCCTGTCCGAAGCCGAACTCGCGGTGATCGAGCGCCGCGCCGCCGACGAGGGACTGTGCGCGCTGGGGTTGCGGTTCAGCGAGGACCCGATGGCCCCGGCGGCGCGGTTCACCACCCTCAAGGCCCGACTGGGGGACGCGTTCGAGGTGATCGAGATCAGCTCCAAGCGGGGCAACCCGCACGGCATCGGCCGCGCGGCGCATTCGGTGCTGACCGACCAGGTGGTCGAACGCGACGGTCATCCCGCCTACGAGGCGCGCAAACGGGTCGTCGAATTCCTCACGGAGCGGCTGACTTAGCGGGCTCCGGTGCGGGCTTGGGCTTGCCCGGCAGGAGGCGGCGCCACCACGGGATCTCCCGTACCGCGTCGTCGTCCGCCGGGTCGCCGCCGGTGCCGGTGATCGACTCCATCGGCGCGTCCTTGTACACGACGAGGTAGACGCTGATCGTCGTCACGATCACGATCATCAGCACCGGTCCGAGCACGATGCCGATGAACCCGAACATCTGCAGCCCGGCGAACACCGCGAGCAGCATCAACGCCGGGTGCAGGTGCGCGCTCTTGGGCACCAGGAACGGACGCAGGAGGTTGTCGATGTTCGTCACCACGATGATGTGGAACACGATGACGAAGATGCCGCCCACCGGGTTGCCGAACACCGCCATCCCGACACCCAGCGGGATCGTCACGATGCCGCCGCCCAACGGAATGAACGACAACACCGTAAGGAAGATGACGAACATGAAGAAGCCGTCGTGGATGCCGCCGATGTACACCGAGACCGCCCCGGCGACGCCCTGACAGACGGCGATGATGAACTGCCCCTTGACCGTCGCCGACACCATCGCCCCGACCTTGGCCAGGTAGATGTCGGACACCTGCTGTCCCAACGGGTTCAGGTCGCGGAACAGGTCGAGCACTTTGGTGCCGTTGGTCAGCAGCGCCAGGAACACGTAGATGAAGAGGATCAGGGCGGTCACCATTGCGACGATCCCGCCCACCGAGTCGCGGGCGAAGCCCAGCGCGAACTCGCCGGCCTTCTGGCCGATGGTGGCGAGCGCGTCGCGCACCGATTCCGGCGTCAGCGTGGTGTCGATGAACGGAATGCGGGCCAGCAGTTGATTGGCCGAGTCGAGCAGTCGCTGGCCCAGCGCTGTGAAGTCGGTCCTCTCCACCCACTGGCTGATGCCTGTCACCATCTGGCTGATCTGCAGGAAGGCCAGGAACGCGACGCCGGACAGCGGCAGCGCCACCGTTGCGATCGCGGCCAGCAGGGTCACCGTCGCGGCCGCCCCCGACCCCATCCTGGTGAGCAACCGGTTGTTCAACGGTGTGAACAGGTAGGCCAGCACCGCGGAGATGGCGATGAGCAGCAAGTAGGTGCGCAGAAAGTAGGCGGCGAATGCCAGCGCGATCACCGTCAGCACCGCAAGCGCGCGCTTCTGGGTGAGGGTGAAATCGTCTCTCATCCGCGCCCTCCCGGCTCCCGTTCGGATGCCGAGCGCAACCCTATCCCGTGTCGGCGGCGCTCGACGGGTATCGGTCCACCTGTCGGGTGCGCTGTCCGGTGACGAACCTCATCGCCATTCGGTTCATCAGCCCGGGAGCCAGCCGGGCGAACCACCACTGTGCTTGTGCCACTGTCGGTTTGACCAGGATGGCCTTGTTGCGCTCGACGGCGCGCAACGTGTCCCGGGCCAGCCGGTCCGCGTCGTAGGCCCTGCCGCCCTGGGTCTGCAGGAAGTAGTCACGGCCGACGAACCCGCCGACCGCGCCCTTGTCCAGGATCGGGGTCTCCACGGCGGCGGGACAGACCACGAGGACTCCGACACCGCGGGGCACCGCCTCCGAGCGCAGCGCCATCGACAGCCCGACGACGGCATGCTTGGTTGCCACGTAACTGGTGACCTGACCGGCGGCGGTCAGCCCGGCCATCGACGCGGTGTTGACGATGTGCCCGTGGCCCTGTCGCAGCATCTGCGGGTAGGCCGCCGCCACGCCGTGCACGACACCGCGCAGGTTGATGTCGATGATCGCGTTCCACTGGTCGAGCGTCAGTAGTTCGGTGTCACCGCCCCACACGATGCCGGCGTTGTTGAAGATCAGGTCGAGGCGTCCCGTCCGCGCGACGACGTCGTCGACGACGCCCTGCACCGCGGCGGCGTCGGTGACGTCGAGACGGGCGGCCCGGGCGCGCGGGCTCAGCGTCGACACCACCGCACCGGCGGCCGCTTCGTCGATGTCGGTGCAGACGACCTGCGCGCCGGCCCGATCGAGAGCGCGGCACAGCGCGGCGCCGATCCCGGATCCGCCGCCGGTGATGATGGCGTGCTTCCCCGTGAACCTCACGACGACTGCTCCACCAGCCTCATCACATGCCCCATCACGTCGGGGTAGCGCTTGAGGTGGGCGCCGCCGTTGATGTCGAGCACCTCACCGGTCAACCACGAGGATCCCGGAGCGCAGAGGTAGACAACGGCATTGGCGATGTCCTCGGCGGTGCCCGCGCGGCCGAGCACGGTGTTGTCGACGTAGTCCTCCACCACTCCGGGCACCGAGGCGGCCGCGGCGGTCAGGGGAGTGTGCACGAAGCCGGGGGCGACGGCGTTGACCCGGATGCCCCGCGGGCCCAGTTCGAGCGCGGCGACCTGGGTCAGCATCGACAGCCCGGCCTTGGCCGCGCAGTAGGCGCTCATCCCGGCCGCGGGCTGCCTGCCGTTGAGTGAGCTGATCTGAACCAGCGAGCCGCCCTCACGCAGGTGCCTGCCCGCGTGTTTGGTGACGATGAATGCGCCGGTCAGGCACACGTCGATGACGGCGCGGAAATCCGCGGCGGTCATGTCGGTGATCAGACCGACATTGCTGAATCCGGCGCAGTTCACCGCGATGTCGATCGGGCCGGCGTCCTCGAACAGTCGCTGCACCGAGTCTTCGTCGGTGACGTCGACATGGGCCGCGGCGTGCTCGGCGCCCAGCCCGGCGGCGCGCTCGCGGGCCCCCTCGACGTTGAGATCGGCGATCGTCACCCGGCACCCCTCGGCTGCCAGCGCGGTCGCCGTGGCCCACCCGATGCCGGAGGCGCCGCCGACGACGACGGCCTCCCTGCCGGCCCGATCGCTACTGTCGCTCATCCGGTTGGCCTTTCGACGATGGTGTGGAACGCGTTCCAACTTCACACCCGGCACTGGAAAGCGCAATAGTCGTGGGCTGGCAGAATCACCGGCGTGACCGAGCTGAAGATGTCCGAGTCGATCTCTGTGGCCGTATCGCCCGAGCAGCTGTATGCGCTGGTGGCCGACGTCACCAGGATGGGCGAGTGGAGCCCGGTCTGTAGGGCCTGCTGGTGGGACGACGGTGCGGGGCCCCAGGTGGGCGCGTGGTTCACCGGCCGCAACGTGACACCGGAACGGACCTGGGAGGCCCGCTGCCAGGTGGTGGCCGCCGATCCCGGTCGCAAGTTCGCGTGGGAGGTCAACCACGGCTGGACGTACTGGGGCTACGAGATGGCGGCCGAGGACGGCGGCACCCGCCTCACCGAATCGTGGGAGCTGCTGCCCGAAGGTGTCGCCGGACTCCGCGAACGCTACGGGGAGACCGGGGACGCCGAGATCGCCAAGCGCAGCGAGGCGGCCAGGAGCGGCATCCCGGCCACCCTCGAGGCGATCAAGCGGACGGCCGAAACGGGCTGAGCGCGGCCGTCCCGCTACAAACGGGACTTCGCGTCCTCATACCCGCCGGAGCGGGTCTGGTCGTCGCGGGTGTACACCAGGTGCACTACCCCGCTGTCGAACGTGTTCGACGTCAGCAGCTTCAGCGGGATCGGGGTCCCCTCGTCGAACAGGCGCGCACCCTTGCGCACCGCGATCGGGTGCACGAGCAGATGCAGCTCGTCCAGAAGGCCGGCCTGCAGGAGTTGACGGACGACCGACGGTGAACCGCTCATCGCGATGTCGCCGTCACCAGGTCCGTTCTTCAGCGCGGTGACGGCCTCGACGAGGCCGCCGGTCATCTGCTCGGAGTTGCGCCACGAGAAGCGCAGGTTCTGCCGGGACACCACGATTTTGCGCGCGTCGCCGAGGGCTTTGGCGAACTCGGCGTCTTCGCCGCCCTCGGCCTCCCGCAGCGGCCAGGCCCCGGCGAAGCTGTCGTAGGTGACCCGGCCGAGCAGCAGCGTGTCCGCCGAGCCGAGTTGGGCGTTCACCGCCTCGCCCATCGCGTCGTCGAAGTACGGGAAATGCCATTGGTCGGGCGCTTCCACGACGCCGTCCAGCGCGATGAACAGACCTGCGGTGAGCTTTCTCATGTGGGCTCCTTGTGGGTTGGGGTCTGCCGTATCGACCGCTCCACAGCGCCGAACTCATCGCGGGCCCGGTGGCAGTGGCGTCCCGCGGTCCGGGCATTCAGCAAACGGCGCCTTGAGCAGATATTTTGCGTTAGCGTCGATCCGTCAGTGGTGGTGAGGCCCATGGGAGCGCCGTGAGTGGTGGACGACCCCCTCTGCTGGGGTCATGTACAGCAGTGCCGGTCGGGCTGACGGTCGCACTGACGGTGGTGCTTGCCGTCGGCGGGGACGGCGCATGGGTGCCCGTTCTCGACGACGTCATCATCGTGGCCCTGTCCAGCTTTGCGACGGTGTGCGCGGTGCTGACAGCGAAGTCCTTGGAAGGACGCCAGCGCCGCGCGTGGGCGACCATGGCGGCCGCGATGGCGGCCTGGGCCGTCGCCGACCTGATCTGGCTGGTGTGCGAGTACGTGCTGCGAGTCGAGCCGTTCCCCTCGCCGGCCGACTTCTTTTATCTGGCCTTCGGCGTTCTCGTGGTCCCCGCGGTGCTGGGAATGGCTCCGTTCGACGCCTGGTCCGGGCGCCAGGCCACACTCCGGATCGCGCTCGACGGCGTGACAGTCGCGTTGTGTTCGTTCCTGTTGGCGTGGATCTTCGCGCTGGATCGCGTCTATGAGGCCTATCGCGACGACAAACTCGCGCTCGGGCTCGCATTTTTCTATCCCGTCGCCGACATGGTGATTCTCGCGGTGGCTGTGGCGGTCCTTGCCCGCGTCGACGCAGCGCATCGGGCGGTGCCGGCGCTGCTGGTGTTCGGGTTCGCTGTGATGACACTCACCGACAGCGCGTTCGCCTACGGCGTTGCGGTGGACAGCTATCGGACGGGGAGTTTCATCGACCTCGGCTGGGCGGTGGCTCTTGTCGCGATCTGTGCCGCAGCGCAGCTGAGCCGCGAGAATCCGCAGTTCCGGATGCCGATCGTGTTGGTGCCGTCGAACACTGCGCTGTGGGCGCCCTACGTTCCGCTGCTGCTGGCCGGGACAATAGGACCGCCACTGGTCATGTCGGGTCTGGAGCAGTTAGTCGTCCCGGTCATCGTGGTCGCGGTGTGTCTACGGCAGGTGGTCGCGGCATGGGAGAACCGGCAGCTGTTGCGGGCCGCCGCCGAGCAGGCACTGCGTGATCCGTTGACGGAACTGGCGAACCAGAGATTGTTCTACGACCGGCTTGCACACGCGCTGACGCTGAGTTCCCGCGAAGGCCACTCTGTCGCGGTGGTGTCTTTGGACCTCGACGACTTCAAGTTGGTCAACGACAGCGTCGGCCATCCCGAAGCAGACAGTCTGCTGGCCAGGGTCGGTCAGCGGATCGCCGACTGTGTGCGCGCCGGGGACACCGTCGCCCGGATCCAGGGCGACGAGTTCGCTGTGCTCCTCGAAGGCGAGCATGACGATTCGAAGCTGATTGCAGAACGGGTCGTGGATGCCTTCAACGAGCCGTTCTTGCTGCACGGTGAGCACATCCTGTTGCGCCCCAGCGTCGGGGTTGCGGCCGCCTCCCCCGGGGAGGCGGAGGTGGCGCCGGAGACCATGGTCATGCGCGCCGAGACCGCGATGGCCGTTGCGAAGAGATCCCGGTCGTCGCGCGTGCACGTCTTCGATGCGACCCTTGCGTCGGCAGCACCTGATGTGGTTGCGCCCGAACGGGGTTCGCCTCAGAACTGGCCTGACGGCGCGGCCAAGGTGCGGCTGCTGGGTGAGCTGCGCCGGGCCATCGACAACCGGGAATTCCGCATGGTGTACCAACCGATCGTGGATCTGCGATCCGGCTTCATCGTCGGAGTGGAGGCCTTGCTCCGGTGGCCGCACCCGCAGCTGGGAATGCTGAGCCCGGACGCGTTCCTGCCCCTGGTGCGTCAGCACGGGCTGATGCGGCCGGTCACCGATGTGGTGCTCGACAACGTCCTCGACGATGCGGCGCGGTGGATGGCGGACGGAGTGCCGATGCCGGTGGCCGTCAACCTCTTTGCACCGTTCCTGCGTGACGCCCGACTGCCGTCCGCGCTTTCTCAGGCGCTGGAGCGTCGTAGCTTGCCCGCCGATCTGCTGACGGTGGAGATCACCGAGGATCTCGTCTTGCACGACTTCGATGTGGTGACCGGGGTACTCGGACAGTTGCGCGAGCGGGGTATCCGGGTGGCGATCGACGATTTCGGCAGTGGCTTCTCGGCGCTGCCCTACCTTCGCGAACTGCGGATCGACGAGATCAAGCTGGACCGTCACTTCATCGCGGCGGTGGCAAGCGACCCCCGCGCCGCCGCGGTCGTCCGTGCCGTCATCGACCTCACCCACGATCTGGGCAGCGTCGTGGTGGCCGAAGGCGTCGAGGGGCCGGCCACCGCGGCCTGGCTGCGGGACAGGGGTTGCGACATGGCTCAGGGCTACTACTTCGGCAGACCGATCGAGCCCGCCGATGTCCCTGGTCTGGTCCGCATGGCCAGAGACCCCGCATAGCGCAGCATCTCCGACCTGCGGATCATCGCTTGACGCAGCGAAAGCCGATGTGACTCATGCCGGTGTCCACGGGCTGCGGCCTGCGCGCAGCGGGCCGATACCGCTGGCAGTAGCTGTCGGCGCAGAGGAAGGAGCCGCCCTTGACCACCCTGCGCGGCACTTCGAACTGCGGTTGGTTGGCGTCGTAACTCTCTGCGGCGCAACATGGTTGGTAGTCACGACGATCGCCGTACCAGTCGGTCGTCCATTCCCAGACGTTGCCCGCCATGTCGAACAGCCCGTAGCGGTTCGGCGGGAAGCTGCCCACCGGGCGGGTGCGGCCGTACCCTCGGTCGGGGCGCCAGGGGAAGTCGCCGTGCCAGTAGTTCGCCAGTTGCCGGCCGGGTTGCTCAGGAACATCCCCCCAGGTGTATGTCGCTGCGGTGAGTCCACCGCGCGCCGCCGTCTCCCACTCGGCTTCGGTGGGGAGTTCCAGGCCCGCCCACGCGGCATAGGATTCGGCGTCTTCGTACGCGACATGCACCACCGGATGATCAAGGCGCTTGTCGATCGAGGATGCCGGGCCGACCGGGTGACGCCAGTTCGCACCGGGAGTCCAGGTCCACCACAGGTTGAGATGACGGAGGTCGACCGGGCCGCCGGTCCTGGTGAAGACCATCGACCCCGGCTGCAGATTCTCTCTCGGCGCGCCGGGATAGTCGGCCGGCTTCACCGGTCGCTCGGCAACGGTGACATAGCCTGTGGCGTCGATGAATTCGGCGAACTCACGGTTTGTGACCTGCATCGGCTGCATCCAGAAGCCCTCGACGGTTACCGGGTGTGCGGGAGCTTCCTCCGGATAGTGCGAGTCGGAGCCGAGGATCGCGGTCTGCCCGGGGATCCACACCATAGCGGCGCCGTGCTCAGCCAAAGATCCGGATCCAATCGTCACGCATGCTCGCGACGGCCCAACCGTGTGTGCCCGCGATCTCCAGGGCCTTCTCCGCGCCCGCGGTGTAGTCGAACTCGCGTTCGGCGTCATCGTGGCGCACCACCAGCGACATCGACGGGCCGGTTCCGGCGGCGGTGAACTGCAGCATCTCGATGTCGCCGTTGGAGTTACCCGCGGCGAAGATCGGGCGTCGGCCCGTTCGATCCCAGATGCGGACCGGTTTGACCGGGCCGTCGTCGAGAAACTCCGGGGTTGCCGTCGTCTTCAGGTGTCCGTCCGCGAAATCGAGGCCCACCGAGCTGCCGATCACCCGTTCGGGCGGAATCCCGTACATCTGATACGTGACCGGCCGCATGAAGTCGCGGCCCCCGCCCGAGGCGATGTAGTTGGTGAAACCGTGGCCCTCCAGATAGCGCAGCAACTCGGCCATCGGCGCGTAGCCGCAGGCGGTGTACGGGCGCTTCAGCGACGGGTGCTCGCCGGCGGCGAAGAACGCCTTCACCCGCTCGGCGTGTTCCTCGACCGTCAGGCCCGAGTACGCCGAAAGGATGCCTGCGGCAAGCAGTTTGATTCCAGAGTCGTCACCGAGGTAATGCTTGGTGACCGCATCGCCGAACCAGCCGAGATCACCGGCCGCGGCGGCCATGTACGGTTGCCGATCCGCCAGCGACGGGTCGGCCCCGACCTGTTCGGCCATCCGGCGCACCAGGAAGTCCAACTGGATGTATGCCGGCTTCTCACACCACAGCGTGCCGTCGTTGTCGAAGACGGCCACCCGGTCCTCGGGGGCGACGTCCTTGGCGGCTCCCTCGGCGAACGCGATGATCGCCGCTTTGGTGGGGCCGTCATTCCACGAGTCGAGCATGTCCTGTCCGCCGAACCGGTCCGCGCGGCGTCAGGGCCGTGCCGGGGCGGGAGGCGTCGTGCTCGGCGTGCTCGGCGCGGCCGGTCCCTGCATCCCCGGCATCATGCCCTGCATGCCCGGCATCATCGGCGGCATACCGCCCTGCATGCCCGGGCCGTACATCCCCGGTCCACCTGGTCCGCACATCCCCGGCCCGTAGCCTTGGCCCATGCCGGGCGCCCACTGTTGGCCGCGGTGGTGGAAACCGTCGTGGTAGCGCCAGCGGCCGAAGCCGTCGTCTCCGGCGGACTGCCTGCCCAGCAGTACTCCCGCCAGGAAGACGAGGAAGACGGTGAACAGGGCGCCGGCCACGATGCCCACCCACGCTGCCACGTGGGTCACGCGTCCGGACCGGTCTTCCCTGCCGGTGGGCGGCGGCGGCCCGAGTGGCGGTCCTGCCGCCGTCTCTGGTTGCGACGTCACGGTCGGCGCCGCGGGGTTCTCCTGTGGTTCGGTCATGAGTCCGATCCTCCTCCCATGACGCGGTGGCCGAGCCGAATTCGAGCGGTCTGCGAAGGCCGCCTGCCGTGTGCCCGCGGCGCTCAGACCGGCAGGCAGTCCACCGCGTCGACGTGGGAGCGGACCAACGCCGGGTATCGGCCCCGGTCGGGTCGGAAGATGTCGTGCGGTGAGTCGGTGAACTCGTGAAAGCTGGCATGGGGGAACAGCTTCCGGTACCGGGCCCAGGCGGCGTCGTCGACCACAGTCGCGTTGGGGCTGCGCACGACCAGCAGCGGGGGCTGCCACCGGGCCAGCGGTTCCCAGAAGGACTGCGCGCGGGCAGCGCGCACCGTCGCGATCGCGGCGGCCGGATCGACGCGGTCGCGGACCGGTGATCCGCGCCAGCGCCCGTCGAGCAGGCCGAGCATGACCTCGTCGGTCAGCACGATCTCCTCGGGCACGTAGTCCCCGATCGACAGCGAACGCACCCGCGCCTGATGTGCGAGCGCCCACGTCAGGGCGTAGGCGGTGCCGCGGGAGAACGTGATCAGGTGCACGGGTCCGTCGGTGACGGCGTCGATCACCGCGCCGACGTCGCGGCCGAGAGTGTCCGAATCGTAGGGCCCGGCGACGGCCCTGCTGTGTCCGTGGCCGCGGAGTTCGACGACGGCAGCCCGTCGGCCGAAGGCCGGAAGCGTCTCGATGTAGTCGTCGGCGACGTCGGTGAACCCGGGCACGAACACGATGGGCGCGCCGAGATCGTCGCCACCGGAGTCGAGATACCGGATGTGGGCGCCGTCGTGGGCGACGGAACAGAACCGCGGCATGTGCCTCCCCTCGTCGTCATCACATGATGACGAGTCCGTGAGGTCACCCAGCAGGGGGGACCGGCGCGGCGGCCTGTACGGCAGGCTGTGCGGCTTCGGCCTTCATCCGACCGAACAGGTCGACGTAGTACGGCATACAGTGCTCGAGCGCCTGCTCGGTGGTGTACAGCGGCCGGTAACCCAGGTCGCGCTCGGCCTTGCCGATCGAGAAGTAGTTGTCCAGGTAAAGCCGTTCCACCGCAAGGGGTTCGAGCAACGGCTTGGGCAACCCGAACCGAAAGTGCAGGAACTGCCAGATGGTCATCGCGAACCACACCAGCCGCCCGGACACGCGGAAGGTCGGCCAGGGTTCGCCGCACGCCTCCATCACGGGCCGCGCGAACTCGAACATGTTGATCGGCTCACCGTCGTTGATGAAGTAGGCCTGACCGGGTGCTGTGCCACCGTCGACCAGATGCTGCGCGGCAAGGATGAATCCGTGCACCAGATTGTGCACGTAGGAGTTGTCGAGCTTGACGTTCTTGTTGCCGACGAGCACCTTGACGTGCCCGGCGAGCACGCTCTCGAACACCTTGCGGAACATGGTCTGGTCGCCGCGGCCCCAGATGCCGCTGGGCCTGATGGAGCACGTGAGCATGCCCGAGACGCCGTTCTGGGACAACACGAACTTCTCGGCGACCACCTTGGTCTCGGTGTAGAGATCGTTGAAACGCTCGGTGTAGGGCAGGGTTTCGTCGCCACCCGCGATGCGTTGCCCACCCATGACCACGCTGTTGGACGCCGTGTAGACGAAACGCTGAACGCCGGCCTTCTGGGCGGCGTGCACCAGGTTTTTGGTACCGGTGACGTTCACCGCGAAGCTGCGCTGCCGGTACTCCTCGGTGACCGAGGCCCCGCCCATCAGGTCGATGATCGCCGCGGTGTGGAAGACGGTGTCTGCCTTGTCCGCGCCGGTGCCCACCGCGCGGGCGACGTCGTCGACGTCGGTGATGTCGCCCTGCACCACCTCGAGGCCGGGATGGTCGGGCAGCGGGGACGGCACCCGGTCGAACGAGCGCACCTGCAGGCCCCGGTCGAGGAGCTCGGTGACCAGGTTGGCGCCCACGAATCCGGAGCCGCCGGTGACCAGGACCCGGCCGAGTTCAGTCGTCGGTGTTGTTGCATCACCCATGCGGGCAGAGTAACTGAAACGTGTTCCAATTTCGAGATCCCGGCGGCGAATTCGCTCCGGGTCAGTCCTCGGCTTCGTCGTTGGCGGCCAGCGCCTTCTCGACTCTGCTACGGGCACCAGCTAAGTGCTCTTCGCACCGTTTCGCCAGTTGTTCGCCACGTTCCCACAGCTTCAGCGACGTGTCGAGGTCGAGGCCTCCGTGCTCGAGGCGCTCAACCACCTCGATCAGCTCGTCGCGGGCCTGTTCGTATCCGAGTTCACTAATAGGCTTCATTCGCTACCCTCGCTGATCGCTGTGACGGCCCCGTCGGTGACCCGGATCCGCAGCCGTGCCCCCGCCGGCGCGTCTGAAACGGAATGCAGCACGTGCGGTTCCCCCGACGTCGCGATCGTCTGCACCACCGCGTAGCCCCGTGCCAGGGTCGCCGCAGGCCCCAATGTGGTCAGCCGGGCCGTAAGGTGCCCGACCCGGTCGGCTTCGGTGGCCAGCAGGCGCTTGACGTCGCGGCGGGCGGCGGCTCGGGCGCGGTGGATCTCCTCGGCGCGCGCGTCGATCGCGGCCAGCGGACGGGCCAGCACGGGCCTGCTGCGCAGCTGCGCCACCGTGTGTGCCTCCCGGTTCACCCAGTTGCGCAGCGCGCGGGCGCTGCGCCGGCGCAGGTCGGTGACCAGGGCCTGTTCCGCCGCGGTGTCTGGCACGATGCGCTTGGCGGCGTCGGTCGGGGTGGCCGCGCGCAGATCGGCGACCAGATCGCACAGCGGGTTGTCCGGCTCGTGGCCGATCGCGCTGACCACCGGGGTGGTGCAGGCGGCGATCTCGCGGCACAGGGTTTCGTCGGAGAACGGCAGCAGGTCCTCGACGCTGCCGCCGCCGCGGGCCAGCACGATGACGTCGACGTCGGGGTCGGCGTCGAGGTCGCGCAGCGCGTCGACGATCTGGGGGACTGCGTTGGGACCCTGCACCACGGTGTTGCGCACCGCGAACCGCACCGCGGGCCAGCGGCCGGTCGCGACGGCCACGATGTCGTGCTCGGCGGCCGAGGCGCGCCCGGTGATCAGGCCGATGGTGCCGGGCAGGAACGGGATCGGGCGCTTCAGGCGGGGATCGAACAGACCTTCGGCGTCGAGAAGCCTGCGCAACCGCTCGATCCGGGCCAACAGCTCACCGATGCCGACCGCCCTGATCTCACTGACCCGCAGCGAGAAGGTGCCCCGACCGGTGTAGAAGTTGGGCTTGCCGTAGACGATCACCTGGGTGCCGTCGGTCATCTTGACCGGGGCGTTGACCACAAGATCGCGCGGACACGTCAGCGACAGCGACATGTCCGCCGCCGGGTCGCGCAACGTGATGAACGCGGTGCTGGAATTGGGGCGCAAGGTCAGCTGGGCGATCTGCCCTTCCACCCACACGGCGCCGAGCTTGTCGATCCAGCCCGCGACGCGGATCGCGACGCCGCGCACCGGAAACGGGTTTTCCGGCGAATGGCCCTGCGCGGATGTCACTTCGCCGACGCGCGGGTGATCCTGTTGGCCAACAAGGTTTGATACGGGGCCCGCGCCTTGGTGGACTCCTCGTAGGACAGCAGCGCCTCCAGGTCCGCGAGGCGCAGCGAGGTAAGCCGTGCACGCAGCTGGGCCAGCGTCAGCGATTCGTACTCGATCTCGGCCACGATCTCGGGAGCATCCGGGGACGCCGCCGTCGACGGCGCCGAGGTGTCGTCCGAGGCCGACGCCCTGGCGGCGTCGGCCTCCCCGCTGAACAACGCGAACCGGCCTTCGGTCAGCCGTTCCCCGTCGCGCGCCGCCGCCGCGCCGACCTCATCGTCGTCGCCGGGGAGATCCTCGTCGAACGTCGCCCACTCCGGCTGTTCGTCCTTGGGAGGGAAGATCGATTCCAGCGTCTCGTCGCCCTTGATGACCAGGACGGCGACGTCCTGCTGCATCTTCATGACCAGCTGGGCGAGCTGGCTCGCGATGGTCATCGGATACATCAGGATGGTCTGGGGGAGTTTGCGGGTCTCCTCGATGGCGGTCACTGCCGCACCCACGAGCAGACGGACGCCATACGGTGCAGTCGACATGGGCACAGCCTGCCTCAACAACCGATGATGTCAAAGTGCGGAAGCCGCCGAGTTCCGCCACGGGCAAAATGTCCACCGCCAAGTACCCTTGAGTCATGCCGCCGACCGTCAATATGGGGATTCCCGGTGCCAGCCGGACAGCGTTGGGCTCGGTTGCCGGCGACGTCACAGGTAAGCGGGTGCTACTGGCCGAACCGCGGGGGTACTGCGCGGGCGTCGACCGTGCTGTCGAGACCGTCGAGCGGGCGCTGGAGAAGCACGGCGCACCGATCTACGTCCGTCACGAGATCGTGCACAACCGCTACGTCGTCGACACCCTGGCCAAGGCCGGCGCGATTTTCGTGGAACAGACCGACGAGGTGCCCGAGGGGGCCATCGTGGTGTTCTCCGCCCACGGGGTCGCGCCGACGGTGCACGAAGAGGCCGCTGCCCGCCACCTGAGGACCATCGACGCCACCTGCCCGCTGGTGACCAAGGTGCACAACGAGGCCAAGCGCTTCGCCCGCGACGACTACGACATCCTGCTCGTCGGCCACGAAGGCCACGAGGAGGTGGTCGGCACCGCCGGCGAGGCACCCGATCACGTGCAGGTGGTCGACAATCCCGACGCGGTGGACAAGGTCACCGTGCGGGACCCGGACAAGGTCATCTGGCTGTCCCAGACGACGCTGAGCGTCGACGAGACGATGGAGACGGTGCGCCGGCTGCGGGAGAAGTTCCCGACGTTGCAGGATCCGCCGAGCGACGACATCTGCTACGCCACCCAGAACCGGCAGGTGGCGGTCAAGGCCATGGCACCGGAGTGCGAGCTGGTGATCGTGGTCGGATCGAAGAACTCGTCGAACTCGGTGCGGCTCGTCGAGGTCGCGCTGGGTGCCGGCGCGTCTGCAGCCCACCTCGTCGACTACGCCGACGACATCGACCCGGCGTGGTTCGACGGTGTCACCACCGTCGGTGTCACGTCCGGCGCCTCGGTCCCGGAGATCCTCGTCCGCGGGGTCCTCGACCGGCTCGCCGAGCACGGCTACGACGTCGTGCAACCGGTCACCACCGCCAACGAGACACTCGTGTTCGCCCTACCTCGGGAGATCCGTCCGGCCCGCCAGTAGCGGGTACCTTCGACCTCCGTGACCCCGCTGCGAGTGATCGTCCGCACAAGCCGCAGAAGCGCGGCGGCCCTGCTCGCCGTGATGTTGCTGCTCGCCGGCTGCAGCGACGCCGAGGACCGGCTCGAGTCGACCCTGCGTAGCTTCGTCGATGCGCTCAGCCGCGGCGACGCTCCGGCGGCCGCCGCCCTGACCGGCGACGAGGCCGCGGCTTCGGACACACTCGGCAGGCTCTTCGCCAGCCTCGGCACCGACGTCGGCTTCGAGGTGACCGCGACCCGGCGCGAGGAGGACTCGGCGACGTTCACCCTGGCGGCGACGTGGAAGTTCGGGCCCGAGAAGCGCAACGAGTGGTCCTACACCACCGACGGCACGGCAACCGCCGCCGGTGACGACTGGACGATCGGATGGAACGCGGCCACGGTCGCCCCCGGTCTCGACCAGGGGCCGCTGTCCTACAGCACCCTCGTCCCGCAACCCGCGGCCAGGGTGCTGGACCGCACCGGCGCCGAACTGCTGACCCAGCATGTGGTCACCCTCGTCGACGTCGCACCCGGCATCAACGCGAATGACGTGAATACCGTTGCCGCCCTGCTGAACCCGATAGCGCCGGGAGTCACGCCGGCATCGCTGAGCGCTGACCTGGCCGCGGCGTCGGGCCAACCGGTCACCGCCATCACGCTGCGCGAGGAGGACCTGGCGCCCATCGAGGAACAGCTGGCCGCGACACCGCACGTGACACTGCGTCCGCAGACCCGACTGCTGGCCACCGACCGCGCCCTGACGTCACCGACCCTGGCGGGACTGTCCGACCTCTGGCAACAGCGCACCGACGCCGCCGCCGGCTGGGCGATCATCGCGGAGACCGCCGCGGGCGCCCAGAGGGTGGGCGGGCAGGACGCCAAACCCGTCGGCGACATCGCGGCCACCCTCGACATCGGTATGCAACTCGCCGCGGAGGCCGCGCTGGCGCCGTTGACCACCCCGGCCGCGATCGTGGCGATCCAGCCGTCGACGGGTGACCTGCTCGTCGTCGCGCAGAACACCCCCGCCGACGCGCAGGGCCCGATCGCGCTGACCGGTCTGTATCCGCCGGGATCGACCTTCAAGACGGTGACGGTGTCGGCGGCGCTGCAAGCCGGGCAGGTCACCCCCGACAGCATCGTCGCCTGCCCGGGCACCGAGAACATCGAGGGCAGGCAGATCCCCAACGACGACAACTTCGACCTCGGCGACGTGCCGCTGCACACCGCGTTCGCCCGTTCCTGCAACACCACCATGGGCCGGCTCGCGGTCAATCTGCCGCCGGACGGGCTCACCAAGGCCGCCGCCCAGCTCGGCCTCGGCATCGACTACGTCGCACGCGGCATGACCACCGTCACCGGCTCGGTGCCCGTCGCCGACACCTCCGCGCTGCGGGTCGAGGAAGGCATCGGGCAGGGCAAGGTCACCGCGTCACCCTTCGGTATGGCGCTGGTGGCGGCGACCCTCGCGCACGGTTCGGTGCCCGCGCCGACGATCGTGGCGGGGGAGCCGGGCGTGCCCGACCGCACCCCGGAACCGCTGCCCCCCTCGGTGGACGAGCAGGTGCAGGCGATGATGCGCGAGACGATCACCGACGGCACCGCCACCCAGTTGCAGGACATCCCCGGCCTGCTGGGCAAGACCGGAACCGCCGAATACATCGACGATCAGCACGCCCACGGTTGGTTCGTCGGCATCCGCGGCGATCTGGCGCTCGCGGTGTTCGTCAGCGACGCAGGCAGTTCCGGGCCTGCGGTGGACGCGGCGGGCCGCTTCCTGCGCGCGATCCCCTGACGTCGGGCAGGCCGGCGGTCAGGAATCGGGGATGCCGGCCTGCAGCTTCGCCATCACCTGCTCGAGGTTGAAGCTCGCAGAAGCCTGACGTTGCGGGAACTCGACGAGGGTCTGCAGCATCTGTGCGACGAACGCCTGCGCCGGAGTGAAGACGAAAACCCGGTCGAGTACCCAGTCGAAGTACGTGTTCGACGTGATGTCGGCCCGCTCGTACGGGTCGGTGCGCAGGTTGAACAGCTTCGGTGCGCGCAACTCGGTGTAGGGCTCGAGCCAGACCTGCAACGTGCCCGCCGCCCGCTGCTCCAGGAAGACGATCTTCCAGTTGTCGTATCGCAGGGCCGTCAGGTCGCCGTCGTCGGAGACGTAGAAGAAATACTGCCGCAGGCTTTCGTCGGTCGCTCCGGTGAGATAGTCAAGCTGATTGTGCCCGTCGAGGTGCACCTTGTAGGTGGTGCCGTTGAGATCGGTTCCGGCGCACAGTCTTTCGGCGATGTCGGGATCTCCCGCCGCGGCCAGCAGGGTGACGAACCAGTCGTTGTGGCTGACGATGCCGTTCAGTACGGTGCCGGCCGGAATCCGTCCCGGCCAGCGCACCACTGCCGGAACCCGGTACGCGCCTTCCCAGTTCGAGTTCTTCTCGTTGCGGAACGGCGTCATGCCCGCGTCCGGCCAGCTGTTCATGTGCGGGCCGTTGTCGGTGGAGTACATGACGATCGTGTCATCGGCGATGCCGAGCTCGTCGAGGGTGTTCAGCAGGTCGCCGACGATGTCGTCGTGGTCGAGCATCGTGTCGTGGTACTCCGACTGCCAACGCCCCGACCGGCCGATGCTCTCCGGCTTGGGGTGGGTCCGGAAGTGCATGTGGGTGGAGTTGAACCACACGAAGAACGGGGTGTCGGCCTCGTGCTGGCGCTTGATGAAATCGATTGCGGCGTCGCGGAACTCTTCGTCGCAGGTCTCCATGCGCTTCCTGGTCAGCGGGCCGGTGTCCTCGATGCGCTGGGTGCCGTCGCCGTTGGCCCACGCCCGGATGACGCCGCGGGGTCCGAACTTCTTGCGGAACTCCGGGTCCTTCGGATAGTCGACGTTCTCCGGTTCCTCTTCGGCGTTGAGGTGGTACAGGTTGCCGAAGAATTCGTCGAATCCGTGCATGGTGGGCAGGAATTCGTCGCGGTCGCCCAGGTGGTTCTTGCCGAACTGGCCGGTGGCGTACCCCTGCGCCTTGAGTGCGGTCGCGATCGTCGGGTCCTCGGCCTGCAGCCCGATGGGCGCACCGGGCATACCGACCTTGGTCAGTCCGGTCCGATAGGGGTTCTGGCCGGTGATGAACGCGGCCCGGCCCGCTGTGCAGCTCTGCTCGCCGTAGTAGTCGGTGAAGCGTGCACCTTCGGCGGCGATCCGGTCGATGTTGGCCGTGCGGTATCCCATCAGCCCGTCGCTGTAGCAGCTCAGGTTGCTCTGGCCGATGTCGTCGCCCCAGATGATGAGGATGTTCGGCTTGTCGCCCATGTCTCGCAGCCTTTCGCTGTCGAAGGCCCGCCCGCGACGTTGTGGTCGCGGCCTTCTGGACGCCCACAGCGGCATAGTAATCTCGGTCGCCAACTGCGCCGTCGACTTCAGCGATGCCGTCACATCTCGTGTGAGAGGTGCCCATGACAAGCCCGAATCTGGACCCGAACACCCGGTTGGCGGCAGAACGGACCCGCCTCGCCCTGGAGCGAACGCTGATGGCGTGGATCCGGACGGCGACAGCGTTGATCGCATTCGGGTTCACGATCTACCAGATCTTTCGGTACCTCTCGACCGCGGAGCGGCTGCGCGCCCCGTTTGTCAGCCCACAGATCGTCGGTGTGGCGATGATCGTCATCGGCCTGACCGCGCTCATCTTGGCCTGGGTGCAGCACCGCCGGGCGATGAAGGCACTGCAGGCGGATTTCGGGCCCATGCCGGGCTCGCTGGCCGGGATCTTCGCGGCGCTGATCGCCGGCCTCGGCGTCATCGCGCTTCTCGGAGTGATGCTGAGGCTGTGACGGCATGGACTACGCCGAGGGCGAGCCGCAGTTTCGTCGGCTGACGACGCCACGCTCGGCCGCTGTCGCCGGAGTGTTGTTTGCAGTGCTGTTCGCCGCCAGCCTTGTCCTGCTGCGCAGTGCCATCCCCGACGATCCGTTCGCCCAGATCGCGTGGGTCAACGGCGGCCGAACCCGGATCGGCGCGGCGCTGGTGTTGGCGCCGATGGCCGCCATCGCCTTTCTCTGGTTCATCGGAGTGATGCGGGATGTGCTGGGAGACTTCGAGGATCGGTTCTTCGCGTCGGTGTTCTTCGGCAGTGGGCTTCTCTTCGTGGCCATGACGGCGGTCTCGATGGGGATTGCCGGAGCGATTCTGACCATCACGGAGATTCCGGGAGTGGCGAGCAACGGGCTGATCTACTTCGGCCGATCGTTGATGCTTCAGATCAGCAATGTGTGGGGCGTTCGACCGGCCGCGGTGTTCATGATCTCGCTGGCCACCATCTGGATTCGCACCGGGCTGATGCCACGCTGGACGGCAGTGATCACCTATCTGGTCGCGGCGCTGTTGATCGTCGTCGTCAGCCTGAGCCTCTGGGTGACGCTTGTCTTTCCGGCCTGGGTGGGTGCCGTCAGCCTGATTGTGCTGTTCACCCGCCCAGGGCCGCACCGCGGCGCCGTCGGCCGCCGGGGACCTTGAACCCCGTCGGCCGAGCGCTCAGATGTCGAATTCCCAGCGGTCGGCGTCGGCGTCCCGCGGGCTGCGCCGCCGGCTCCGGGGTTCAGCCCGATCGTCGACGTCGTCGGCACCCCGATAACGCACGCGCGAGATCGGGTGGTGGCTGCTGGTGCCGGCGGAGCTGTACGGGTCGAATGGCTCGTGGTCGTCGAAGCGGCTTCGACGCCGGGGCTGCTCCCGCGGTCCCCGGTCCCGCGCCGGCCGGTGGTCGTACCGATCGTCGCCGTCGTAGGGGCTCCGGCGTTCGCGCGGGGGAAGAGGATCGCGTGACCGGGCGTCGCGCGGCTCCCGCGCCGAGGACGTCCGGGGGCGGCGCCGCGGCTCCGGTGTCGGGGGCTGCTCCTCCGGTCTGGGTCGGCGCCGGCGGGGCCGGTCTGCGACGGGCTCGATGATCTCGGTCTCCGGAGCGGGCGCGTGCCGTGCGCGGGGGGCGGACCGCTTGACCGGTCGGTCGCCTCGCGACGGCTTGCGGGCGGCCGGCTTCGGCGCGGTGCGGCGGCGATCCGTTGCACGGCGCCTCGGCGGCTCGTCGGCCGCGGCGTCGCCGTCGGCGGCCGACCCGCCCAGCAGAGAGGACAGCTTCGCGGACAGCCCCGCGCCGGCCGGGGCGCGGCGCCCGCGGTCCTGCGTGCCGGACTGGTGGCCCGATTTCGCGAAATACCAGCGTGCCAACCCGATCATCAGCACGGCCGCGGAGGTGAAGAACATCAGTGGGAATCGCTCGATCAGCGGATAGCCGCAGTTGATCAAGATGTCCTTGAGCCCCTGGATGTCGCTGCTGTGCATCAGGAAATACGCGGCAGGCACTGTGACGAACAACACCAGAGGCGGCTGGATGACTGCAGTGAAAAGGTTCGACTGCTGCACGGCGAGCACCGCGACCAGGCATCCGACGACGTAGAGCGCGGCGAACGCGGCGGTGAGCTGGCCGCCGCCGGACCCGGCGTCGAAGGCGAACCCGATCGCCGATGCGATAACTGCTGTCAGAATGGCGCCCCACCACGGAATCCCTGCGATATTGGGGTGCGCAGAGCTGTGCTCGGGAGCCACCGCCGGCCGCGCGCGCTGTTCTGACACAGGTCGACCGTACCGGCTCGGGCAATCGGTCGCCGCCAGCGCTCGGTGGCGTGGCGACCACAACGCTTAGACTGTGGTTCCCGTGGGCCTCAATCTGGGAATCGTCGGACTGCCGAACGTGGGTAAGTCGACCTTGTTCAACGCGCTGACACGCAACGACGTGCTGGCCGCCAACTACCCGTTCGCGACGATCGAACCCAACGAGGGAGTGGTGGCGCTCCCTGATCCGCGGCTGACCGAGCTGGCCAAGATCTTCGGCTCGGAGAAGATCCTGCCGGCGCCGGTGACCTTCGTCGACATCGCGGGCATCGTCAAAGGCGCCTCCGAGGGGGCAGGCCTCGGTAACAAGTTCCTGGCCAACATCCGCGAGTGTGACGCCATCTGCCAGGTGGTGCGGGTGTTCGCCGACGACGACGTCGTGCACGTCGACGGCCGGGTCGATCCCAAGTCCGACATCGAGGTCATCGAGACCGAGCTGATCCTGGCCGACATGCAGACGCTGGAACGTGCGCTGCCGCGGCTGGAGAAGGAAGCCCGCACCCACAAGGACCGCCGACCCGTCTACGATGCGGCGGTCGCGGCCGGCAAGATCCTCGACAGCGGCAAGACGCTTTTCTCGGCGGGTTTCGACGTTTCAGAGCTACGCGAGCTGAATCTGTTGACCGCCAAGCCCTTTCTGTACGTCTTCAACGCCGACGAGGCGGTGCTCACCGATACGGAGCGGGTGGCGGCGCTGCGGGAGCTGGTAGCTCCGGCCGACGCGGTGTTCCTCGACGCCAAGATCGAGGCCGAGCTGCAGGAGCTCGACGAGGAGTCGGCCGCCGAACTGCTTGAGTCCATCGGCCAGACCGAACGCGGTCTGGATGCCTTGGCGCGGGCCGGTTTTCACACACTCAAACTGCAGACCTACCTGACGGCCGGGCCCAAGGAGGCCAGGGCGTGGACGATCCATCAGGGCGACACCGCACCCAAGGCGGCCGGCGTCATCCACTCCGACTTCGAGAAGGGCTTCATCAAGGCCGAGGTGGTGTCCTTCGACGACCTGGTGGAGGCCGGCTCGATGGCCGCGGCGAAAGCGGCGGGCAAGGTCCGGATCGAGGGCAAGGACTACGTGATGGCCGACGGCGACGTGGTGGAGTTCCGCTTCAACGTCTAAGCCGGCCGTGATGTCTCAGGTCGTGATGGGTGACGACGTCGTGGTCGAGCACATCATGACCGTGACCTGCTAGTTCCAACGCGGCCAACGCTGACCGCGACAATCCGCCAGGCGAGGAGTCCGCCACAATGTCAGATCAGTTGCCGCCGTGCCCGGCGTGCGGTGAGGCGTTCACCTACGAGCAGGGGGCGCTCCTGGTGTGCCCGATGTGCGGCCACGAATGGTCTGCTGATGAGGTGTCCGATGTCGATTCTGCGCACGTCGGGGCCGCGGTCAAGGACTCGGTCGGCAACGTCCTCGCTGACGGAGACACTGTGATCGTCGTGACGACCGTGAAGGTCAAGGGCGGCGGTGGCGGGGTCATCAAAGCCGGCACGAAGGTCCGTGGAATCCGGCTCATCTCCGATGGCGTCGGCGATCACGACATCGACGCAAATGTCCCCGGTTTGGGTCGCATGCAGCTCAAGTCGAGCGTGGTCAAGAAGGTCGTCTGAACGCGGTGCGTACACCCCGGTCTGAGCTGGCGTGACGTTTATCGGTGCCGGCGTGCGGTGGAGTTCCGCTTCACCGTCCAAGCCGGCGAAGTGACTTGTCGCAGCTCTCGGATAGAACGGGCGCGCCCGGGTTCAGCTGCCGCCGTGTTTGTGTGGTGGCCGGTACGAAGGTCCGTATCTGCGGTCCTGCCACCAATTCCGAACCTTCGAGACCCACTTGGGTTTCATCACCTGAGCCTCGTCCTGTCGAGAGGGGAACGCAAGTCGATGGCTGACGGTGACGTCGTTGAGTTCCGAATTCAAGCAACGTCTACGTGCAAGGGTTGGCGGAGAGGCATCCAGCGGGGCCCCACGATCTGCTGGATGTCAGCAGGTACCGAATGGCGTTCGAATCCCTGACGATCTCAAAGCTGCTGCGTAGGATCCAAAAATGGAACTCCGGGGGAAACGCGTACTGATCACAGGGGCGTCGCGGGGGATCGGTGAGTCGTTGGCACACAACTTCGCCGGCGCTGGCGCCAGAGTAGCGCTGGTCGCTCGCAGCCGGGATTCCCTGGAGTCGCTTGCGGTCGAGCTCGGAGGCACCGTCCACCCCGCCGATCTCTCTGACTCGACCCAGGTTTCCGGCCTTATCCGGAGGGTCGAAGACGATGGCGGCCCGATCGACGTCTTGGTCAACAACGCCGGTATCGAAAGTACGGCGTGCTTCACCGACGCACCCGAAGACGAATTGCGCCGAGTCACCGACGTCAATTATCTGGCGCCGGCCGAGCTCTGCCGCCAGGCGATACCCGGGATGCTGCGACGCGGCGGCGGCCACATCGTCAACGTGTCTTCGCTCAGTGGCATCGTGCTGTTCCCCGGCCTCGTCAGCTACTCAGCTTCCAAGGCGGCGCTGTCGCACTTCACCGCGGGGCTGCGAACAGACTTCCGTGGTTTGCCGATCGGCACCACTCTCGTGGAGTTGGGGCCCATCCCAACGGACCTGCTCGCCAAGATCGACAACTACGAGCCCACCGCAAAGTCCTTTCAGCGTGCGTACCGCTGGGGGGTTGCCGTCGACACCCCCCGCGAAAGAGTGGCCGAAGAGGTCGTCAAGGCCGTCCTCAAGGGTCGCCGACATGTGCGGCTTCCCAAGCGGTCTGCCCCACTCGCGATGTTGGCTGAGGCGCCCCGCCGTATCGCCGAGATCATCCTCACCGGTGTTCCGCACCAGGCGAAGTCGTAGCTCACGGCTACCACGCCGGCTCCTGTGGCCGACGGCGACGTCGTCGACTTCCGCTTCAACGTGTGAGGCCGTCCGGGTGCGTGGCGTCTCGGCGCGGAAGACAATCCGCAGCTCCGGGATGCGGCGTGCCGCAACCGTCATTTCTCGTCCGCATGCGCAGTTGGTTGATTTTTGTTGTGAGCCAACCTCAGCGCAGAGGTAGCCTCGACGGAACCTTCAGTCGTACCTTCGAGATATGACCAAGGATTGGCGTGTTGACCGGGTCGAGGAGATTCGGTCCCTGATCAAGGAAGCCGAGCCCGACGTCGTCGAGGAGATCAAGTGGCGCAAACCGTCGAATCCCGATGGTGTGCCGGCGTTCTCGTTGGACGGCCTGATCTGCACGCTGGAGATGTACAAGGGCAAGGTCAAGGTGAATTTCGCCAAGGGTTCGTCCATCAGCGACCCGGACAGCTTGTTCAACGCGAGTCTCCAGGCGCCTGTCGGGCGCTCCATCGACCTTCACGAAGGCGACGAGTTGGACTCTGAAGCGTTCAAGACCTTGATCCGGGAAGCGGTCAAGGTCAATCGAAAATAGCGCCGCTGCGGTGTGGTCGCACGGCCGTTTTTGTCGGACCCTGCTGGTTGGATGGGGTTATGTCTTCGAGGGTTGCGGTTGGTACTGGCACTGGTGGTGTGGTGCGTCAGTCTGATCGGCTTGAGGTGTGTTTCGAGGAGTTGGCGGAGTTGGCGGGTCAGCGCAATGCCATTGATGGGCGTATTGCGCAGATCGCTGCCGAGATTGATGGTGCCGGGTTGTGGGCGATCACCGGGGTGAAGTCGATGGAGGGGTTGATCGCGTGGAAGTTGGGGACCTCGTTTCGTAACGCTGAGACGATCGTGGCGGTGGCGCGCCGGTTGGAGCAGTTCCCGCGGTGTAGTCGGGATTTGCGGGAGGGTCGGCTGTCGTTGG
>NZ_HG964452.1:173788-234442 GCF_000612725.1 Mycolicibacterium austroafricanum | reverse complement strand
GGGGTTGCATGCCCATCACATCCGGCATTGGGAAGACGGTGGCTTGACCGAGTTGGACAACCTGGTGCTGGTCTGTCCTCATCATCACCGGCTGCATCACCGCGGGGTCATCACCATCACCGGACCCGCCGACCAGCTGACAGTGACCGACAGCGTCGGGCGTGAACTGGAACCGGGGTCACTGGCCCGGCCCCCGACCCAATCCCCACCCGCAGTCGCGCCCTACCAGGGACCACCCGGGGAACGCGCCCAATGGAAGTGGTACACACCCTTCCAACCTCCACCACCCACCACCAACTAGGTCGCCCCGCGGGGAGCGCTCCCCTCAGCGTTGGGTCCTACCTTCAAAATGGTTGGCGCATAAGGGGATTCTGCAACCTGCCGGGACACGCGGCACGATGCGACCCCTTTCGTAGACGACGATGTGGCTTTCCGAACGTGGGCCTGTCCACCGGTCGTCGATCCGGCCTCGGTGGTTCGCGCGGCGACGTAGCATTCGCTGGTGAGCTTTGTCGTCGCGTCGGAGGCCTACGGACGTTTCATGGGCCGGTATGCCGAGCCGCTCGCGGAGGCCTTTGTGGCATTTGCCGGGGTTGGTGTCGGCGACAAAGTGCTCGACGTCGGTTGTGGGCCGGGGGCGCTGACGGCGCGCTTGCGGTCGGTCGGAGCCGACATCGCGGCGATCGACCCTTCACCGCCCTTCATCGACGCGATCCGTAGGAGCTTCCCTGACGTTGACGTGCGTCAAGGCACGGCAGAGGAATTACCCTACGACTCTGCCGCTTTCGACGCTGCTCTCGCGCAGTTGGTGGTGCACTTCATGACGGATCCGGTTGCCGGCCTCAGACAGATGTCGCGTGTGACTCGGCCCGGCGGTGTCGTCGCAGCATGTGTGTGGGACGGGCCGACCGGTGCGCTTGCGCCGTTCTGGGATGCGGTGCACGTGGTCGATCCCGAAGCTGAGGATGAAGCGTTACTCTCCGGGGCGCGAAGCGGACACCTGACTGAGCTGTTCGAAGCTGCCGGCTTGCGTGATGTGGTCGAAGATTCGATTGCGGTCGATGTTGTGCACCCGACGTTTGAGCAGTGGTGGGAGCCGTACACCTACGGTGTAGGTCCTGCTGGGGACTACGTCCAGCAACTCGATGACGAAGGTCGCGCCCGTCTCGAATCAGCGGCCCGCGAGCGTCTTGGTAAGGGGCCGTTCACCGTTACCGCTGTCGCGTGGGCCGCCCGCGGGACGGCGTAACGGCCACATCCTTCGGGCCGCGGCGAATACTGCCCGCATCGGCGGGGCTGAACGTCGGAGCTATGCGGCGCGCGCGGCCAGGGCGGCGTAGGGGCGCGTCTGCGCGGTGCCGGACCGCCGGCAGCGCTCGGTCTCGGCGAACCCTGCCGCAGACAGCATCCGGGACATCTCGTCGACGGGCCAGCGATAGGCGGGTGCCACCTTGTGGTCGAAGCGCTCCACGCAGGCGCCCTCGAAGAAACCCACGACGAGCATTCCGCCTCGGCGCACCACCCGCCGGAATTCGGTGAGGACATCCGTCAGTTCGGCCGGCTCGCAGTGGATCAACGAGAACCAGGCCAGGATGGCGCCGAGTGAACGGTCGGGCATGTCGAGGGTGTGCACCGAGCCCACCGCGAAGTCGACCCCGGGCCAGTTCGCGCGAGCGTTGCCGATGAACTCGGGAACGAGGTCGACGCCCTGGACGGTCAGTCCGAGGCCCGTCAGATAGGCGGCCAGGTGCCCGGGCCCGCAGCCCGCGTCCAGGACCGTGCCGTCGCTGTCGCCAAGATTGCGTTCGAGGAAGCTGAGGTCCTGAGGAGCCACCCGGTCCACGGCGCCGAACATCCGGATGTACAGGTCAGCCACCTCGGTATAGCGCTGTCCGACATCGACTTCCGGCACGGTGCACAGTGTAGGGCGCCGGTTTCGTGCGGTGAAGCGCCCCGACGGGTCGTGGGCAACGGCGGGGCGACGCCTCCATGGCTGCGGAGCTCTTTGAGCGAAGGGGACCGCGTCGTGGCAGTCGCCGTCAGCGTGGCTTCAACCTGAAGATCGGAATCTGCCGGCCGGAGTCTGCTGTCTTGTCCCGGTAGTCGGCGTATCCCTCGTAGACCCGCTCGGCCAGTTGGTACAGCCGCGAGTATTCGCCGGGATCGGTGACCTGTTCCGCGGTGAACGGCTCCCGGCCGAAGTCGCATTCCGGATGAGCCTTCAGGTTGTAGTACCACTGCGGGTGGGTGCTGCCGCCGAAGTTCGACGCGACCAGGATGACGTCGTGGCCGTCGTGAAAATAGGTGAGCTGGACTTCGCGTGGCTTGCCCGATTTCGCGCCGACGGTGCGCAGCGGCGCGTTGACGATCGGTCCCATGTTCACCCGCCCGCCGGTGAGGCGGAACAGCATCGGGTCGGTGCGGCGGGCGATGTGACGCGCGATGAACTGTCCCACCCTGGATCGCCCGAAGCGGACGCCTTGCTGGTAACGGCTTCCGCGTCGGCGGTGGGGGTCGACGTAGCGCAGTGGCATCCCCGCAACCTACCCGGCGGTGCCTGCGCTCAATCGGTAGTCATCAGCGTCGGCTCAGCCACGACGCGCGCCGGCGCGGCAGCCGTCGCCGCACCGAGCGTTCCAGTCGGCCGGCGGCCAGTAGTGCGATCAACCCGACCGCCTGCCTGCCGAGTGCAGCACTGCTGGTGCGCTGTTTCCAGGTCGGGGATCGTCGATCCACGCGGCGACCGAGTTGGTAACCGACGCACAGCGCCGCCACCAGAGCGGCCACCACCGCAAGCGCAGACATGGGCTCGAGCATTCACCGGCGGGGTCGCAGGGAGGTCACGGGCGCGCGTCCATTCAGGCAGCTGGCTTAGCGCCCGGTTCCCGCGCCTCCACCCGGCAAATTCCATCCGCGCACGTTAACGTAATGTACTGCTACAGATGCGACGACGATTCGTGGACTTCAAGGGTGCATGGTGATGACGGAAGTTGTGGGTGGTGCCGACGACAGCGAGTCGGTCGGTGAGGACTACTCCGAGGTTCGGTATCTACATCCCAAGCCGACAGCGCCGAAGACGTACGGATTCAACGAGTTGCTGTCCCGCCTCGTCGGCTACCGCCTGCAGTCGGTGCAGTTCATCGGCAGCTACGTTCAGCTTGGCTTCGATCTGGCCGCTTCACCGGATGCGCCGGTGCTGACGTGCGAAGTGATGCCGGTGGTGGACCGGCTCGCCGGTCCGGTCTCCGACCGCGAGCCCGGCTACGCCGACGCCCTTCGGTCTCTGATCGGTGAGCAGGTCGCCGCCACGTCCGAGGCCGCCGGCCAGGGAATTCGCATCGACTTCGGTGCGGCCGCGCTTATGATGCGGCCCGGCGTGGCCGATCTGCGTGGCCCGGTGATCGCGATGCTGTCGGACTTCAGCGACGGCAGCTCGGAAAGCTGGCGGCCTGGCAGCGGCGCCTTCGACTACCTCGTCTAGAGACAGACCGACATCCGCGGCCTAATTCAGCCGGCCCGGTACTCCACGACGGCGTCGCGACTCTGCAGGGATTCGCCGGAGATCACCACCAGTTCGGTCGGTGACAGGCGGTAGGTGGTGCCCTCGTTGCGTGCCTCGAACCCGACAGCCATCGGCCGCACGTCATCGAGTTGCAGCGCCGCCCCGTCCCGCAGGCGGATCCCCTGGTATTCGTAGGACCCGTCGGGCCCCTGGCACACCACCACCGCCGACCGCGCGGTGCGGGCGATGGCGACGGCGCGCGCGGCGGCGTCGCATCGGGCCGCGGTGTTGACGAAGCCTCGCCCGTCCATGGCCAGGGCAGGCGCCTGCGGCCTCGGGGCAACGGGAATCGGCTTGTCGCGCGCAGGCGCGGTGACCCACTGCGACACCGTATTCGGTTGAGCAGGAATCGATTGCACCTGAGGGGCCTCCTTGTCGCCGGCGTTGAGCATCACGAAGACGACGCCGAGTGTCGCGATCGCGGCCACCACGATCGAGATGGCGGAGGCTCTGGCGCTGAACAGGGCTCGGCCGGGCACGTCGTGTGCGGGGGCGTCGTGGTCGGTCGACGTCGGCATGCTGCGCTCCCTTGTTGGGTGCCGAAAGAGGTGCTGTGTGACAGCAAAGCACCGCCGCCTCGGGAAATGCGTGATATCGGCCGGTGTTTCCCCGGCCGGATGCGCGTCCGCCACGTCAGGGCACGACCGACAGCTCCTCGCCGAGGCGGTGGCCCGCGGCCAACGGCAACGTATCACCGCTCCAGAACTTGCCGGGGTCAAACCAGTTGGCGTGCTTCTCGGTCTGCAGCAGGCCCATCTCCTCGTAGGTGATCGCGACAGTCTCGGCGCAGTACGCGGTTTCCAGGCCCACCTTCACCCGTTCGGACTTGCGGCGCTCGACGGATTCGCGAACCCTCTTGTGCACGAACGGTATTCCCCGGGTGAAGTCACTCACGCCCGGAAGTCGGCCGCGCATCCAGCGCCCCGTCAGGCGGGCGGTGGACGGGAACGGGGTGCCGTCCATCCGTGCGATCACCCGCAGCATGCGGTCCTCCTGATCGCGGGTGGCATAGGGCGTGAGTTGCCGCAGCCAGCAACGCTGATCGTAGGTGTGCATCCAGCGTTCGACCGCCTGCCGCAGGTCGTTGAGCTGCACGCCGCGGTGGTGCGTGCCGGTCCACAGGTCGAGCAGCTTGTCGCCCAGCTCGGCGTGCCAGATCAGCGGCGGGAGGTCATCGACGGCGACGGTCATCCCGACATGGTTCACCGGGCTGTTGGTCATCGACTGGATGGCCCGGTCCGGGCCCGAGCGACCCCGGAACAACCAGATGTCACCCGTGCGGGTCTCCTCAAGCGCGCGCTCCAGCGACACCGTGCTTGGTTTCACCCCAGCAGCTTATGCAGACTGATGGGCATGCGTGGGATCTGGAAGTGGGTCGGGCTTGCCGGTGTCGCAGGCGTCGTCGCAGGTGGAGTCCTTGTTGCGCGCGATCAGCGGCGCCGCAACGCCTACACCCCGGACGACATCCGCGCGCGGTTGCATCAGCGGCTCGCCGAGGCCGAACGCACCGAGTAGAGCGTGTGGGATCCAGAGAATCCCTTCAGGTGTGCATCCCTCTCGCCGTCGACCACGATGTCGTCGGCGTCGGTCAGAGCATCGCGCACCGCGCTGCTGACCAGGACTTCTCCACCGTCGGCCTCGGCGGCCACCCGCGCGGCCATCGCCACGTTGCGGCCGAACAGGTCGTCGCCGCGCAGTACCGACTTCCCGACGTGGATACCGATGCGCACGCGAATGCCGTTGGGCCGCTTATCAAGTGAGTGCTGGATGGCGAGGCCGCAGCGGACCGCCTGCTCCGGCCGGGCGAACGCCACCATGAAGCCGTCGCCCTGACTCTTGACGACGTAACCGTCGTGAGCGTCGACATGGCGGCGCACCGACTTGTCGTGCCTGCCGAGGAGCCGGACGAACGCGCGGTCCCCGATGCGTTCGTTGAGTGCGGTCGACTCCTCGATGTCGGAGAACATGATCGCGACCCTGCCGTTGGGGGCCAGCCGCGCCAGATCGGGACGTTCCACCTCGGCCCAGTCGGCGAGCTCCTCGATCGAGGACCGCACCGCGGCCCCGAAGCCGTCCCGGCGCAGGATGTTGGCGGTCTGCCACACCGTCTTGACGGCCTTGGTGCTCCCGGTGACGAGCATCTGACGGGTGTCGAGGCGGCGACGCAGCTCGTCGGCCTCCTGCCGAGCGGTTTTCAGGCGCCGCGACTGCACTGCCAGCGCCACCGCGAGCCCGACAACCACCGCCGCGAGCACCAACAGCGCCATCAGCGTTCCGGTCACCGCTCCAGTATTGGATGCTGGTCACGTGACGATGGCGAAGGCCCCCTATTACGAGAGTCGTTTCATCCGGGCGAACGACCCGGACACCGCCCGCGCGGTGTGGCTGCGCGAGACGCTGCTTCTGCCCACCGTCGGCGAACCGGTCGCCGACGTGTGGGTGATGGTGTTCGATCCGTCCGGTCACCGCGCGGTCAAGCAGCAGTTCACGATCGCCGAGGCCGCGTTCGGCTACGACGACTGGACGGCGCGCATCGCCTCGACGGTGCTCGACGACACCGCCGCCTTCGGCGCCCTGGCCGACGCGCGATGGGACCTTGCGATCACCGCGAGCGGCCAGGAGCCCGTGCGGGTGCTGTCCGACCGCGCGTACCAGGCGCGCTTTCCGACCGCCAAGACGAGCGTCCGCGACCCGTTGGCCCGGTTCGACGGCCATCTGGAGATCTCCGGGCACGGTGTCGACATCGACGGCTGGACGGGCAGCGTCAACCACAACTGGGGCACCCGGCACACCCCGGCGTACGCGTACGGGCAGGTGTGTGGATTCGACAACGCGCCCGAGGCGACGCTGGAGATCGTCACCGCACGTGCGGCCCTGGGGCCGGTGCTGCTGCCGGGGGTGACGCTGTTCGTGTTCCGGCACGAGGGTCAGCAGTTCGCGGTGCGCTCGATCCGGGGCAGTCTGCAGAGCCACGGGCGTTACGCTCCGTTCCGCTGGACGTTCGGGGCGCGGGTGGGCGAGCAGATGATCGAAGGCGAGATCACCACCGTGCCTTCCGATGTCATCGGCCTCACCTACAGCGACACGCACGGCGGCGTGAAATACTGTTACAACTCGGCGATCGCCAGTTGTCGAATACAGGTGGCGGGCAAGGCATTCGAACGTTCGGAGCTGGTGAGTCGACGGGCGATGTTCGAGATTCTCACCGATGACCGGCTCGACTCGGTGCCGCTACTGGCCTAGCTCCACGCTGCGGTCACCGTCGCCATGTCGAAGTAGTCACGCCACGCCGCGATCCGGCCGTCGGTGATCTCGAACACCCCGGCCACCGGCAACGGCAGTTCCCGGCCGTCCTTGAACCGCATCACGTCGGTGCGCTCGTTGAACACCAGGTTGCCCGAGCTGATCTGGCGGTGCACCCGGAAGTCGATGCCGTCGACCATGCTCGTGAACTCGGTGATGAAGGCCGCGATGGCGTCGCGGCCGACCACCGGTGTCATCGGAATATTGTGGTAGACACCATCTTCGGTGAAGTATGCGGCCAACTCCTGCGGATCGGGGGTGGTCCACTTCGCGCAGAACTCGGTCACCACGGCGTCGGGGGTGCGTGTCATGGCTCAAGCAAACCTGACCGCAGGCCGAAACTGAAGATGTTCGCGATGTCCGGTGAAAATCTGACCATCGACTTCAGTTTCGGCTGGGCGGCTGTTACCAACCTTCGGTCAAGACCCGGTCAAGGGTGTCGACGTAGAAGTCGGCTGCTTCGACGTCGATACACAGCGGCGGTTTGGTCTTGAGGATGTTCTGGTGGTCGCCGGTGGGCTGGATGATCACCCCGAGGTCGAGCATCCGGTCGCAGATCGCCGAGGTCTCCGCGGTTGCCGGGGTCAAGGTCTGCGGGTCGCGGATCATCTCGACCCCCAGGTACAGCCCGAACCCGTGCACGGTGCCGACGAGCGGGTGACGTTCCTTCAGCCCTTCCAGCCTGGTCTTGAGGTGAGCGCCGACGCGGCGGGCGTTGTCCTGCAGTCCCTCGTCGCGCAGCACGTCGAGCACCGTCATCCCGATCGCACAGGACAGCGGGCTTCCGCCGGTGGAGGAGAAGAAGTAACCCTGGCTGGAGAACGCCTCGGCCACGGCGCGGGTGGTGATCACCGCTCCCACCGGGTAACCGTTGCCCACGGACTTCGCCACCGACACGATGTCGGGCACCGCATCCTGCTGCTGGAATCCCCAGAACCACTCACCGAGCCGGCCGTAGCCGACCTGGACTTCGTCGGAGATCGCCAGCCCGCCGCCGGCCCGCACCGCCGCGTAAACCTGCTTCAGGTAGCCGTCCGGCAGCGCCATGCCGCCGGCGTTGCCGTACACGCTTTCGCAGATGAACGCCGCCGGCGGTCGTCCCGACATGACCAGCGCCTCGATCTGGGCGACCGCGTCCTCGGCGTAGCGGAATGCCTCCGAGCCGCGGTACTTGCCGCGGAAGCTGTTGGGTGACTCGACGGTGTGCACCCAATCCGGGCGGGTGGCAAGCGCATTGGGGTTGTCGGCGGTCGACGTCGACACCGCGTCGGTGCCGTACGTCCACCCGTGATAGGCCTCACGGACCGCGACCACGTCGCGCCGGCCGGTGGCCGCGGTGGCCAACCTGATCGCCAGGTCGCTGGCCTCCGAGCCGGAGTTGACCAGGAAGACCGTGTCCAGTGGGTCGGGCAGCAGCGCCGCCAGCCGCTCGCTGAATTCGACGACGGCCTCGTAGTTGAACCGGGAATTGGTGTTGAGCCTGCGCAACTGGCGGGCGGCGGTGTCGGCGATTCGCGGGTGTGCGTGCCCGAGCACGGTGACGTTGTTGACCATGTCGAGGTAGCTGCGGCCCGCGGTCGACATCAGGTAATGCCGTCGGCCGCGTTCGATCTGCGGTGGCGTGCGGTAGTAGAACTCCTGGACCGGAGCGAAACTCGCGTCCCGTCGGGAAAGCAGGTCGGCGGCGCCGTCCTGCTCGAGCGGCGCGAGCCCGAGCAGTGGCCTGGGGTCGCGGACCTGTGCGAGCCACCCGGGTGCCAGATCGGCGCGGATGAACGGTGGGGCGACCGGCACACCGACAGGGCGAACGCTCACCTCGATCCGCTCACCGGCCCGGGCACTGGCCAGGACCTCGCCGGCGCACACCGCGGCGCCGCCGGCCGGCGCCGCGCCGACCACGGTCACCTCGAAGTCGTTGCCGCGCAGCGTGATCGATCCCGTGGCATCGGTGACCACCTCGCCGTCCCACGGCGCTGCGATGTCGGTGTCGGCGGCTGTCCACATGCTGATCCCGGTGGCCACCACCTCAGGGCTGTCCTGGCTCAACCTCGGCGCCCGGTCCAGCCTGGCCTCTCCGAAGCGGGTGACCACCACCGTGGCGCCCTGATGCATTGCGGCCCTTGCGGATTCGTCCTCGATATCGGAGCGCATCACCCCGGCGGCGTCGAACGCGTCGTCGTAGACCTCGGATGTGGTGGACAGATCGAGGGTGACCGTAGAGGTCCTGTCCGCGCCGATCAGTTGCGCCTGCACCCGAACCGGCGGCGACGGCTGCGCCATCCCCAGGCCGGCCTTGATCACCGCGGTCATCACATCGATCGGGACCGAGGTGGCGAGGTCGAACATCTGCTGCTCGGCGTCGGATTGTTCGGTGAGGTACTCATTGTCGGGGTCCAGGACGGACTGTTGCGCTCCGCTGACGATCAGCACCGCGGTTCGCAACACCAGCATCGGCCAGAGCGCGTCGGCTTCTGCCACCGACAGCGGACGCACAGCGTGGAACGCGCGGATCGCCGGCAACACCGAAGTGACTTGTGCACCGACGTGTCCCAGTACCGACGAGGCGGTGATCGCCAGCTCGGAGACCGCCCAGGTGTGCGAGAGGTCGCCGAAGTCGATGACCCCGTCGGGGCGGCTGTCCGCCGGGGAGACCACCACGTTCGCGTCGGTCAGGTCGATGTGAGCCGCCTGTCGCGGCAGCGCATCGTCGAGTGGTGCGATCCGCGCCCACGCGTCGCGCGCGGCGGTCTGCAGCCGGCGCCGCAGCGCGGGCTCACCGACGTGCGCACTCAGCTCGCCGACCACATGCATCCCGAACCGCAAGTCCCACTGCAGGATCCGGTCCAGGCCCGGATGGGTGAAATCCGCAAGGGCCCGGCTGACGCGGCCCGCGACATCGCCGAGGCCGGCCACCGAGTCCGGGGTCAGGTAGCCGGACTCCGACACGGTGCCGCCCGGCAGGAATTGCAGCAGTCGCACGAGGGCGGTGCCCTCGAGCACACCGTCGACCGCGGTGCGTGTCTCGCCTGCGGCGTTGGCCAGCGGCACCGCAACCCGCAGACCGGGTTCGGCCTCGGCGATCCGCCGGGCCGCCGCATCCTGGGCGGCCAGTTCCTCGGCGGTGAACGCCGGGTTGGCGATCTTGAGCACCCCGACCACCGCGCCGCCGTCGTCGCGGACCGTGAAGTTCTTGTCCTGCTGGCTTCCCAGCGCGCTCACATGCGCGGCCAGACCGTAGTGTGTGAACAGGATGTCTTGCGCCTGGGCCTCGCTCACCTGCGGGGCGGGCAACTCCTGCTGTTCCAGGAAGTTGAAGCCCGCGGTGGATCGGGTGCTCACCGCAGCACGAACTGGGCGACGACTTCGGAGAACGCGTCGTTGTCGTCCCCGGCGGCGGTGTGCCCCGCACCGGGAAGCTCGACGAACTCGGCGTTGGGCACCTTGGTCAGGAAGTCCTGCACCGCTTCTTCACTCACCACATCGGACAGTTTGCCTCGAATCAGCAGGATCGGAATGGTCAACTCGATCGCGGCCTGCTCGAGCTGTTCGACGCGCACGAACGGGTCTTCGTTCGGTTTGGTCAGGAACGCTGGGTCCCAGTGCCAGTACCAGCGGCCGTGGCGGTGGCGCAGGTTCTTCTTCAGTCCCTCGGGACTGCGCGGCTTCGTCCGGTGCGGCAGGTAGGCGGCCACGGCCTCGGCGGCCTGCTCCAGCGACTCGAAGCCGTGTACGTGGCTGAACATGAACTCGCGGATCCGGGCACTGCCGTCCTTCTCGTAGCGGGGGACGACGTCGACGAGGATGAGGCGGGTGACGAGCTCGGGGCCGGCCTGCCGGGACGCGAGGATGCCGGTGAGCCCGCCCATGCTGGCGCCGATCAGGACTGTCGGACGGCCGATCTGGCGCAGCACCGCGAGCGTGTCGGCGCACAACGCCTCCACGGTGTAGTTGGCATCGGGGGAGCGGTCGCTGTCCCCGTGGCCGCGGCTGTCGAGGGCCACCACGTGCAGGCCCTGGGAAGCCAGGGTCTGGCCGGTCTTCTTCCAGGAGAACCTGTTCTGGCCGCCCCCGTGCAGCATCAGCACCGAGGGGCGCGACGCGTCGAAGTCGCGGCCCGAAGACGCCGCCTCGGCGGGGTTGTTCCACTCGTCGGCGACCAGCGCCAGATCCTCCGCCCCGCGAAACGTCACGGTCGTCGGTTCGCTGCTCACAGTGCTCACAGGCGTCCTCTCGGCTGATCTCCGGGATCACGCTACCCAGGCTGTGGGTTGCGGCGATCTCGGGTCCAGGACCGCAGGGCGACCCTAAACTTTCCTTGTGCAACCGGGGCCCGACCACGACGGCGATCGCCGAAGGATCATCGAGGCCGCGTACCGGTGCTTGGCCCATCCCCACGCCGGGCCGATCCCGATGACGTCGATACTGCGCAGCGCCGGGTTGTCCAGCCGGGCGTTCTACCGCCACTTCCTGTCCAAGGACGACCTGTTCCTGGCGCTGCTGCGACAGGAGTGCGAGGCGGTGATCGCCCAGGTGGACCGCATCGCCGACGCCGCGGTCGGCAGTCCCGCCGACCAGCTGGCCGACTGGATCGCGGCCATGTTCGACATCATCGTGGATCCGCAGCAGCGGCTGCAGTTGACGGTGATCGACTCCGACGAGGTCCGGGCCGCCAAGGGATACCGCGAGATGCGCGAACGGCTTCACGCCGAGCGGGAGAGCTCGCTCGCCGAGATCCTGCGCAGGGGCCGGCGGGACGGCTCCTTCCCGCTGGCCGAACCAGAAATCGACGCGGTGGCCGTCAACGCCCTCGTCAGCAGGCTGCTCGTCCGTCAGACCACCGACGACCCGCAGGCCCGCAAGCAGGCCGAGGTCGCCGTGCTGGACTTCGCGTTACGCGCCGTCGGCGCGGTCCCCGGGGGTCAAGACACCCGCCGGTGAGTCGCGCCCCGCTCCCGCCGATGAGTCGCGCCCCGCTCCCGCCGATGAGTCGGGCCCCGCTCCCGCCGATGAGTCGCGCCCCGCTCCCGCCGATGAGTCGCGCCCCGCTCCGTGGTCTGAAGGGTATCGACATTCGACCCGAAGGAGCCGCCCATGCCCACCATCACGCCGTCGCTGTGGTTCGACAACGACCTGGAGGAGGCCATCGCCTACTACAGCTCGATATTTCCGGACTCGGCGATCGAGACGATCGAGCGCTACACCGAGGCGGGCCCCGGCACGCCCGGGGAGGTGGTGGCCGCGACGTTCACGCTCGGCGGTCAGCGGTTCATCGGCATCAACGGTGGCCCTCAGTTCCCCTTCACCGAGGCCGTGTCGTTCACGGTGGCGTGCCGGGACCAGGCGGAGGTGGACTACTACTGGGATCGGCTGGTCGCCGGGGGACAGGAGTCGCAGTGCGGCTGGCTCAAAGACAGATACGGGCTGAGCTGGCAGATCGTGCCCGACCGGCTCACCGAACTCACCAGCGACCCCGACCCGGCCCGCGCCGCGGCCGCGACCAAGGCCATGTTGGGTATGCGCAAGATCTTGATTGCGCAACTTGAGGACGCCGTGCAGGGGGTCTAGCCGGCCTCCTGCTCGTCGGACGCCGTCCGTGTTGCCGGGCCGGAATTTGTTGATATACGCTTTCCCGGCGTCCTCACCTGTGTAACCTCAGCCCCACCCGAATCGGGGCCAGGCCGGTTGTCGGAGGGCGTATGGCGGCGAGGTTTACACGAGGAGGGGCCGGATAAATGGTCGCTTCTGACGTGATCTCCAAGCCCGTGCGCGCTTTCGGTGGTTTCTACTCGATGGCGCTCGACACGTTCGTGGCGATGTTCCAGCCACCGTTCGCGTGGCGCGAATTCATCTCGCAGGCCTGGTTTGTCGCGCGGGTGTCGATCCTGCCGACGCTGTTGTTGACCATTCCCTACACGGTCCTGCTGACCTTCATCGAAACGATCCTGCTGACAGAGATCGGTGCCTCGGATTTCTCCGGTACGGGCGCCGCCCTCGGCACGGTGCGCCAGATCGGGCCGATCGTCACGGTGCTGGTGGTCGCCGGAGCCGGCGCCACCGCCATGTGCGCCGATCTGGGTGCGCGAACCATCCGTGAGGAGCTCGACGCGCTACGCGTGATGGGCATCAATCCCATTCAGGCGCTCGTGGTTCCCCGAGTGCTTGCCGCCATGGTGGTGTCGCTCGCGCTGTCCGCCACCGTGATTCTGGTCGGGCTGTCCGGTGCCTACTTCTTCGTCGTCTACATCCAGGACGTGTCGCCGGGCGCGTTCGCAGCCGGCCTGACCCTCATCATCGGGGCCACCGACGTGGTCATCGCGCTGGTGAAGGCGGCGTTGTTCGGGCTCTCGGCCGGCCTGATCGCCTGCTACAAAGGGATTTCCGTGCGGGGCGGCCCCGCCGGGGTCGGCAACGCGGTGAACGAGACCGTGGTGTTCACCTTCATGGCGCTGTTCGCCATCAACATCGTCGCAACCGCTGTCGCGATCAAGATCACGCTATGACCGTCTCCCGGCCGCACTCCCAGTTCCCCTGGCTGAAAAGCCAATTCGCCCGCGTCGCCGACCCCTGGAATCACATCGGAACGCAGACCAAGTTCTACGGCCGCACCCTGCGCTCCGTCGGCTACGTCTTCACCCACTACGGCGTCGAGTTGATCCGGATCATCGCCCAGATGGGCCTCGGGGCAGGGGCACTCATCGTCATCGGCGGGACGGTCGCGATCGTCGGGTTCCTCACGGTGACCACCGGCGCACTGGTGGCGGTGC
Organism: Mycolicibacterium austroafricanum; assembly: GCF_000612725.1. GTDB lineage: Bacteria > Actinomycetota > Actinomycetes > Mycobacteriales > Mycobacteriaceae > Mycobacterium > Mycobacterium austroafricanum. The sequence continues at coordinate 220,813 of NZ_HG964452.1, read as the reverse complement.
AGGGCTACAGCGACTTCTCCGAACTCGGCGTGGAGGCGTTGACGGGCTTCGTGTCGGCGTACTTCAACGTGCGGCTCATCGCACCGGCCACGACCGCGATCGCCTTGTCGGCCACCATCGGCGCCGGCGCCACCGCACAACTGGGCGCCATGCGAATCAACGAGGAGATCGACGCGCTCGAGGTGATGGGCATTCGGTCCATCGCGTTCCTCGCCTCCAGCAGGGTGATCGCCGGCTTCCTCGTGGTGATCCCGCTGTACTGCGTGGGTGTGCTGATGGCGTTCTGGGCGGCACGGTTCGGCACGACGGTCATCTACGGTCAATCGACCGGTGTCTACGACCACTACTTCAAGACGTTCCTCAATCCCACCGACCTGATGTGGTCGTTCGGTCAGTGCATCGCCCTTTCGGTGATCATCATGCTGGTGCACACCTACTACGGCTACACCGCGCGCGGCGGGCCCGCGGGCGTCGGGGAGGCCGTCGGTCGTGCGGTGCGTACCTCGCTGATCGTCTCGGCGTTCGTCCTCGTGATGCTTTCACTGGCCGTGTACGGCCAGTCCGGCAACTTCAATCTGGCAGGGTGACATGGAAGGACACGAAGAAGGCCTGCACCCCGCCTGGTGGACGTTGATCCTGGTGATCCTCACCGTGGTCGCCCTCTGGCTGACCTACTCGTTGTTCTTCGGCACCTTCAGGGCGCACGAAACGGTCACGTTGACCTCCGAGCGGTCGGGCCTGGTGATGGAGACCGGCGCCAAGGTCAAGCTGCGCGGTGTCCAGGTGGGGCGGGTCTCCGCCATCCAGGGCGGCAGCCAGCCGGTGGCGCTGAAGCTGGAGATCGACAAGGACAAGATCAAGTTCATCCCGGCGAATATCGAAGGTCAGATCCGGGCCACCACGGTCTTCGGTGCCAAGTTCGTCGACCTGGTCTATCCGGAGGATCCCAAGGGGCAGCTACAGGCAGGCCAGGTGATCGAATCCCGCAACGTCACCGTCGAGGCCAACACGGTGTTCCAGAACGTCGTCGACATCATCAAGCGGATCGATGTGGCCAAGCTCAACAGCACCTTGTCCGCGCTGGCCGACGGTGTCCGCGGGCAGGGCGAGCGAATCGGCCAGGCCACCACCGACGCCAATCAGGTCCTGCTCGAGCTGAATCCGCGCAACGAGACGATCGCCGAGAACTGGCGGGCGCTGCGAGATTTCAACGACACCTACAGCGTTGCCGCACAGGACATCCTGACCACGCTGGATGCGCTCAGCACAACCAGCACCACCATCACCAACCGTGCCACCCAGTTGGATGCGTTGCTGATGGCCACCACCGGACTCTCCAACAGCGGCATCAGCCTGCTGGCGCCCAACCAGGCCAACCTCATCAAGGCCATCAACGTGCTCGAGCCGACGACGAACCTGCTGCACAAGTACAGCCCGTCGTACACCTGTCTGCTGACGGGCGCGAAGACCCTGCTGGACACGGGCGGCTATGACGCGCCGGGCGGGAACGGGCGAACACTGGTCCTCGATGTCGGCCTGACGCTCGGCGACGACCCGTACCACTACCCCGACAACCTGCCGGTCATCGGCGCCAAGGGCGGACCGGGCGGCAAGCCGAGCTGTGGTTCGCTGCCCGACGTCGCCAAGAACTGGCCGGTGCGAAACCTGGTCACCAACACCGGATTCGGCACCGGGATCGACTGGCGGCCCAACCCGGGCATCGGCTTCCCGGCCTGGGCCAACTACCTGCCGACCACCCGGGCGGTGCCGGAACCGCCGAGCATCCGCAACCTCTTCGGCGGGCCTGCGATAGGGCCGATTCCGTATCCGGGCGCACCCGCCTACGGCGCGGACCTGTACGCACCGGACGGCACCCCGCTGTGGCCGGGGCTGCCCCCGGCGCCGCCGCCGATGGCGCCGCGGGACCCCGGGCCGACGCCTGGCTCCGAGCCGTTCATCGTTCAGCACCCGGCGCAGATGCAGCCGACACCCCTACCACCCGTGCCGTTGCCGCGCGAGGCAGCTCCGTCCCCATGACCGCCGCCGGAAAAGCGAGGAGAGGTACACCGCCATGCCGGGCTTGACAACCAGGGTTCGCCATGACGCATTGCGTCTGGGCGTGTTCCTGACTGTGTGCCTGGTCGGCGTGTTCGGATTGTTCGCGGTCTTCGGTCAGATGCGTTTCGGGGAGAAAACCCACAGTTACAAGGCCGCGTTCAGCAATGTGACGGGGCTGGAGAACGGGGACTTCGTCCGCATCGCCGGCGTCGAGGTGGGCCAGGTCAAAAAGGTTGCCATTCAACCCGACACGACGGCGTTGGTCGAGTTCACCGCGGATCAGTCGGTGGTGCTGACCGAGGGCAGCAGGGCCGTCATCCGTTACGACGACCTGATCGGCGGGCGCTATCTGGCGCTGCAGGAGGGTGCCGGCGCCACGACGACGCTCAAGCCGGGAGAAACGATTCCGTTGGCCCGCACCGCGCCGGCGCTGGACCTCGACGCGCTGATCGGTGGATTCCGGCCCCTGTTCCGGGCGTTGGATCCCGAACAGGTGAACGCCTTGTCGGGTCAGCTGATTTCGGCCTTGCAGGGTCAGGGCGGAACGATCAACTCGTTCCTGGCCCAGACCGCGACGCTGACGAGCACGCTGGCCGACCGGGACCAGCTGATCGGCGAGGTGATCACCAACCTGAACGTCGTGCTGGGATCGCTGGGTGATCAGAACGACCAGTTCGCAAAGGCGATCGACTCGCTCGCCGACCTGGTGCAGACGCTGCGGGACCGCAAAGAAGACGTGAGCAACGGCCTGGCGTATACGAACGCCGCGGCCGCCAGTATCGCGGACCTGCTCGCGCAGGCTCGTCCGCCGCTGGCCAAGACCATCAAGGAGACCGACCGCTCCGCGGCGATCGTGGTGGCCGACCACGAGTATTTCGACAACTTCCTCAACACGCTCCCGGACGCCTATCAAGCGCTGGCGCGGCAAGGCATCTACGGTGACTTCTTCAGCTTCTACCTGTGCGACATCGTGCTGAAACTCAACGGTAAGGGCGGGCAGCCGGTGTACGTCAAGGTCGCCGGCCAGTCCACCGGGAGGTGCGCGCCGCGATGAAATCCTTCAGTGAACGGAACCAGTTCGTCGTCGGCATCGTCGGGCTGGCATTGACGATCGGCATTGTGCTGGTGTCGCTGAACTACGACAGGCTGCCGTTCCTGCAGGGCAAGGAGTACAAGGCCTACTTCGCCGAGGCGGGTGGCCTGAAAACCGGTGAAGACGTGCAGGTTTCGGGCTTCACGGTGGGTGACGTCAAGTCCATCGAATTGGACGGATCGCTCGCGCTCGTCACGTTCACCGTCGCCCGGGACATCCGGCTCGGTGAGCGCACCGAGGCGGCGATCAAGACCAGGGGCCTGCTGGGCACCAAGATGCTGGAGATCACCTCGCGCGGCGAGGGTCAACTCGACGGTCCGATTCCGCTCGAGCGCACCACGTCGCCGTACCAATTGCCGGACGCATTGGGCGATCTGGCAATGACGATCAGCGGGCTGAACACCGATCAGCTGTCCGAATCCCTGAGGGTGTTGTCTGCGACGTTCGCCGACACCCCGCCGCAGCTTCGGGTCGCAGTCGAGGGGGTCGCGCGGTTCTCGGAGACCCTCAACGAACGCGATGCGGAGTTGCGGTCCCTGCTGGGTAACGCCGACAAGGCGACGACGGTGCTGGCCGAGCGCAGCAATCAGGTCGTGAGCCTGATCGCCAACAGCAACGCCCTGCTGATCGAACTGGAAAACCAAAGCGCCGCACTGGATCAGATCTCCGGCAACATCTCGGCGCTCAGCGATCAACTCGTGGGGTTCATCGCCGAGAACCGTGAGACCCTCAAGCCCGCGCTGGACAAGCTCAACGGCGTGCTGACGATCATCGACAACCGCAAGGAACGCCTGCAGAAGTCCATCCACCTGCTTCAGCAGTACTCGATGTCGCTGGGCGAATCGGTGGCATCCGGACCGTTCTTCAAGACCTATGTCGCCAACCTGCTTCCCGGCCAGTTCCTGCAGCCGTTCATCGACTCCGCCTTCTCCGACCTCGGGGTGGATCCCAGTGTGCTGCTGCCGTCGGAACTCACCGACCCGCCGGTCGGCCAGCCGGGCACACCGGCCATGCCGGGGCAATACCCCCGGACAGGGCAGGGTGGCGAGCCGCGGCTGACGGTTCCCGACGCCATCACCGGCAATCCCGGCGACCAGGCGTGTGGGTTGCCCGGGTTGCCGTTGCCCGGCCCGGGCTGCTACCCGTACCGCGAGCCGCTGCCCGCGCCGCCACCCGGCGGGCCGCCGCCGGGGCCGCCCGCCGAGGCGCAGCCGGGTCAGCAGTCGATTCCGGGGCCGACCCCGGCGCCGGTGCTGGTGCCCGCCCCCGGTGAGACGCCTCATCTCGGATCCGCGGAGGCCGGACAGTGACGCGCACCCTCCGGATCCTGCTGATCGCCTCACTCTCCGTGATCCTCGTGGGCGGCGTGGTTGTGCTGTTGCGCACCACCGAAGCGATCAACCGCACACATGCCGTCGCGTACTTCGAGAACAGCAACGGCATCTATGCAGGCGACGCTGTCAGCATCGTCGGTGTGCCCGTCGGCAAGATCGAGTCCATCGAGCCGCAGCCCGAGTCGGTCAAGGTCTCCTTCTGGTACGACAGCAAGTACAAGGTCCCGGCCGACGCGAAGGCGGTGATCTTGTCGCCCACGCTGGTGACGGCCCGGACCATTCAGCTCACTCCCGCCTATCGGGGTGGGCCGGTGATGGAGAACGACGCGGTCATCCCACGGGAACGCACCGCGGTCCCGGTGGAGTGGGACGAGGTTCGCCAGCAACTGGCGAAGCTGGCCGACACCTTGCAGCCGACCGAGCCCGGCGGCGTGAGCCCGCTCGGCTCCGTCATCAACACCACCGCCGACAATCTGCGTGGCGAGGGTGCCAACATCCGGGACACCGTCATCAAGCTGTCGCAGGCCATTTCGGCCCTCGGTGACAACAGCACCAACATCTTCTCCACGGTCAAGAACCTGGCCACCCTGGTGTCGGCGCTGCAGGACAGCACCAACCTGATGCGGCAGCTCAACCAGAACCTCGCGAGCGTGACCGGCCTACTCGCCAACGATCCCGACGAGGTGGCCAACGCGGTCCGCGACCTCGACAAGGCCGTCGGCGAGGTCCAGACGTTCGTGGCCGACAATCGCGAATCGCTGGGCACCACCTCGGACAAGCTGGCGGGGGTGACCCAGGCGTTGACGGACAGTCTCGCCGATGTGAAGCAGTTCCTGCACGTGGCTCCCAACACCTTGCAGAACTACGTCAACATCTGGCAACCCGCCCAGGGTGCGGTCAGCAGCGTGCCGATGATCAACAACTTCGCCGATCCGGTCTCCTTCCTGTGCGGCGCGGTTCAGGCGGCGTCACGCCTGGGCGCCGAGGAGTCGGCGAAGTTGTGCGTGCAATACATGGCCCCGATCATCAAGAACCGGCAGTACAACTTCCTGCCGCTCGCGCAGAACGTCTTCGTCGGTGCCACCACCCGACCGAATGAGCTCACCTACAGCGAGGACTGGCTGCGGCCCGATTACATTCCGCCGCAACCAGGTTCGGCGGCGCCTCCGCCACCCGCAGGTGCGCCGCAGCCCGCGGCAGGTGCGCCACAGCCACCGGCAGGTGCGCCGCTGCCCCCGGCGCTGGGTCCGCTCTTGCCCGCGGAGGCGGTGCCCACCGCGCCCAACCCGGCTGACGGCCTTCAGGGCCTGATGGTGCCGGCTGGAGCGGGATCATGATGCGCGCCAGGGCGTTTCGCGCAATCGTCGTCGCCGCCGTGCTGGCCGGGCTGCTGTCGGGCTGTGCCGGCTGGCGCGGGCTGAACTCCTTACCGCTGCCCGGTGTCCAGGGCACGGGGCCGGGAGCGTTCCAGATCCAGGCGCAGATGCCGGAAGTCGACAACATCGAGCCGAACTCCCGCGTCCGGGTCGGTGACGTGAACGTCGGCCACGTCAGAAAGATCGAACGTCAGGGCTGGCATGCGCTGGTGACGATCGAGCTGAACGGCGACGTCGAGTTGCCTGCGAACGCGACGGCGACACTCGGTCAAACCAGCCTGCTGGGTTCGCTGCACATCGCATTGGCGCCGCCGACCGACGAGGCGCCGCAGGGCAGGCTGAAAGAGGGCTCGCTGATCCCACTTTCGTCATCGAGGGCGTACCCGAGCACCGAACAGGCGCTGGCCGCGGTCGCCCTGCTGCTCAACGGCGGCGGCATCGGCGACATCCAGGACATCACCGAGGCGCTGAGCACCGCCTTCACCGGCCGGGAGAACGACCTGCGCAGCCTGATCGAGCAGCTCGACAAGGCCATCGGCTACCTCGACGACCAGAAGGACGACATCATCGCCGCGGCCGAGAGCCTCAACAACCTGATGGGGCAGCTCGCCGAGCAGAAGCCCGTGGTGGACAAGGCGTTACGGACCATCCCCGATGCGCTGGCCGTGCTCAAAGACCAGCGCAACAACCTGGCCGAGGCGCTCACCCAGCTGGGCAGGTTCAGCGCGCTGGCCGCCGACTCGGTCAACCAGACCAAGGAGGCGCTGGTCGCCGAGCTCGAAGACCTCGGCCCGGTACTGGAGGAACTGGCCGACGCAGGTCCCGCACTGACCCGCGCGCTGAGCTTCCTGCCGACGTTCCCCTTCCCCAAGGAGACGCTCACCAACTGGATGCGCGGCGACTATGCCAACCTGACGTTGATCCTCGACCTGACACTGAGCAGGATCGACTCCGGGTTCTTCACCGGAAGCCGGTGGGAGTGCGACCTGACCTGGTTGGAGTTGCAGTGGGGCCGCACCATCGGGCAGTTCCCCAACCCGTGCAACGCGGGCGGCCCGGGCACCGCGGGCAACCCGTTGATCGCTCCGTACCGCTGGGACCAGGGGCCATAGCATGCGTCTGACTCGTCAAATCCTCATCCAGATGGCGATCTTCGCCGTCATAGCGACGACTGCCCTGGTGATCATGGTCTTCGCCTACATGCGGTTGCCCGCGTTCCTGGGCATCGGGCAGTACCGGGTGACCCTGGAGTTGCCCGAGACGGGCGGCCTGTATCCGAGGGGCAACGTCACCTACCGCGGCGTCGAGGTGGGGGAGGTCAAGAGCGTCCAGCTGACCGACACCGGCGTCGAGGCGGTGCTGTCGCTGAACGACAACGTCGAGATCCCCGCCAACCTCGAAGCCGAGGTGCACAGCGTGTCCTCCGTCGGTGAGCAGTTCGTCCAGTTGCTGCCGCGCAGCGCCGACGGGCCGGTGCTGAAGGACGGCGACGTCATCCCGATAAACCGCACGACGGTTCCGACGGACATCAACGGGGTCCTGGACGCCACGAACGCCGGCCTTGAGGCTATCCCGCAGGAGAACCTGCAGACGGTTATCGACGAGGCCTACACCGCCGTCGGCGGGCTGGGGCCTGAACTGCGCCGCCTGGTCACCGGGAGCACAGCGCTGGCGATCGACGCCCGCAAGAACCTCGAGTCGCTGACGACGCTGATCGACCAGTCCAAACCGGTGTTGGATTCGCAGACCGAGACCGGGGACTCGATCCAGGCGTGGGCGGCGAATCTGGCCAGTATCTCCGGTCAGCTGCAGAGCCAGGACCCCGCCGTGGCGGGGATTCTGGACAAGGGACCGGGCGGCGCCGAGGAGGTGCGGGCGCTGTTCGACCGCCTGCAACCGACACTGCCGATCGTGCTGGCCAACCTGGTGAGCATCGGCGAGGTGGCGGTCACCTATCAGCCCAGCCTCGAGCAGTTGCTGGTGCTGCTGCCGCAGGGCACCGCGGTCACGCAGGCCGTCGGCGTGCACAAGCGCAACACCAAGCAGGACTACATGGGTGATGCCCTGGTCTTCAACCTGAACCTGGCGATCCCGCTGCTGCCTGCGCCGATCCCGTTGCCGCCGCAGCAGTTGCCGCCCCCGTGCACCACCGGCTTCCTGCCGGCGCAGCAGCGTCGGGTGCCGACCTTCGAGGACTACCCCGACAGGCCGGTGGGCAACCTGTACTGCCGCGTCCCGCAGGATGCGCCGTTCAACGTCCGCGGCGCCCGCAACCTGCCGTGCATCTCCGTACCGGGCAAACGCGCCCCGACATGGCAGGACTGCGAAAGCAACGAGGTCTACGTGCCGCTCAACGACGGCTACAACTGGAAGGGCGATCCGAACGCCACCCTGTCCGGGGAGCCGATTCCAGACGTGCCGCCGGATGTTCCGGTCGCGGTGACGCCTCCTCCACCGGGGACGCCGCCGCTGCCCGTCGCGGCCGCCGAATACGACCCCGCGTCTGGCGAATACGTCGGGCCGGACGGGAAGGTGTACACCCAGTCCAACCTTGCCGATGGTGCGTCCGGGGAGCGGCCGTGGCAGTCGATGCTCGTCCCGCCCGGCGGCTGACGATCCGACTCGGGGTGCGCGTCCACTGCCCGAGGGTCCGGCAATAGTCGGTGCATCGAATTACCCCGAGGTCGCCGACGATATGGTGTCGGACACGTAGGTTGGTACCGACCTGTGCACCCGACCCCGATCTGGCCCGCCGGCCGCTGAGGAAACATTGATGGCAGACGAGAAGAGACCCGCCGAGGAGTCGACCACCGAGGTCGACGCGCCCGCCGGGAGCCCCGCCGACGCGGCGGCGCCCGTCGCGGATCCAGCGGAGATCGAGTCGGACACGGCGGAGGACTCCGAGGTCATCGAAGAATACGACCTCGAAACCGAGGATTCAGAGGCCGACGAAGCCGAGGATGCCGACGAGGCCGACGGGGCCGAGGCCGCCCCGCGCAGTCCGATGTCGCACGTCAAGGTCGCGCTCATCGCCGGCCTGGTCGGCGTGCTGGCTCTTGCGGGTCTCACCGCCTGGATGGGGTACCGCACGTACGAGGCGAACCGCGACGAACACCGGCGCGAACTGTTCCTGCAGGTGGGCCGACAGGGCGCGCTCAACCTCACGACGATCGACTGGCAGAACGCCGAGGCGGACGTGCAACGCATCCTGGACTCGGCCACCGGCACCTTCTACGACGACTTCCAGCAGCGCGCGCAGCCGTTCGTGGAGGTCGTCAAGCAGGCCCAATCCAAGTCCGTGGGGACCGTCGCCGAGGCCGGGCTGGAGTCCGCCGGCGCCAACGAAGCACAGGTGCTCGTCGCGGTGACGGTGAAGACGTCGAACGCCGGCGCACCCGAACAGGAACCGCGGGCGTGGCGGATGCGCATCTCGGTGGAGAAGATCGGAGACGACGCCAAGGTGTCCAACGTGGAGTTCGTGCCATGAGCAACGAGAAGACCGGGACCGCAGATATCACCGAGGACACCACCGCGGCGGCCGACGAGCCCGTCAAGGGCACCGTCGATCTCGCCAAGGGCACTGACGACGCGGAGTCCGCGGCCGACAAGACCGGCGCCGAGGAGACCGACACCGTCGATGAGGACGCTGAGGTCACCGAGGACGCCGATGAGGACGCCGAGGTCACCGAGGACGACGATGAGGACGCTGAGGTCACCGAGGACGCCGGTGAGGACGCCGAGGTCACCGAGGACGCGGCCGCCACGCCGAAACGGGACGGCAAATGGGCGCGCCTGACCGCGTTCGTGCTGCTGCCGGCGTTGGCCCTGGTACTGGCGCTCGGGGCGGGTTACCTGAAGTGGCAGGACACCACCTTCCGAAGTAGTGCGATCGAAGCCAGCCCCAGCGGCAGACTGTCCCTCGCGGAGAAGACCGTGCAGATCGCCAGGGACAGCACGATCGCCCTCCTGTCCTACAAGCCCGACACCGTCGAGCAGCAGCTCGGCGCCGCACGCGACCTGCTGACCGGGGAGTTCCGCGATTCGTACACGTCGCTGACCAATGACGTGGTGATTCCGGGCGCCAAGGAGAAGCAGATCTCGGCGGTCGCGTCGGTGCCCGCGGCCGCGTCGGTGTCTGCCACGCCGACCGAGGCGGTGGTGCTCCTGTTCGTGAACCAGACGGTGTCGGTCGGAGCGGACGTGCCCACCGACACGGCGTCGAGTGTGCGGGTGACATTGGAGAAGGTCGGCGACCGCTGGTTGATCTCCAAGTTCGACCCGGTGTAGCCGCTGCGCTGCGCGCCTGGTCTCGCGTCATGACGGTGCGCCGGCTCTCGGCGGTCGACGCCCAGACGTACTGGATGTCGGCCTCGGTTCCCAGCGACCAGTTCCTGCTGTACGCATTCGACGGACCCGTGGCCGACCTGGACCGGGCGTTGCGCGTGGTTCGGGACAGGGCGCAGCAGTGTGCCGACCTCGGGGTGTGCATCGAAGACACCGAATTCTGGAGATATCCGGTGTGGGCGCCGCGCGAGGCCGGCGCCGACCAGATTGTGGTGCATCAGCTCGCCGACGCCACCTGGCAAGGCTGCCTCTCCGCGGTCGCGGGGCTGGTCGGCGAGCAGGTCGACCCCCGCGTGCAGACCTGGCGGCTGCACGTCTTCCCGGCCGTCGAAGGGCTGCCCGAGGCCGGAGCGGGTTCGGTTGCGGTGCTGCAGATCTGCCACGCGCTCGGTGACGGCATCCGGGCCTCGGCGTTGGCAGCCCACCTCTTCGGCCGCGCCGGTGACGTGCCTGCGTTGACCGCACACCGGGGAAGAGCGGCCGCGCTGCCGCTGCGCGCGTTCGGCGCGGGTCGTGCGTATCGACGTCTGGTTCGCGATACCGATGCGGGAATGGTTCCACCACAGGCGGTTCCGCGGCCCGCTCTGCGCAGCAACGCCCGCCCGGCCGGGGCCTGTCACCTACGTAGCGTGGTGTGTGCGCGGGAGCGGTTCGGTGGCGCGACGGTCACTGTCGGTGCGCTGGCCGCGATTTCGGCTGCGCTGGCCGGTCACCTACGCGAATTCGGCGAGGACCCGGCGCAGTTGGGGGCCGAGGTACCGATGGCCAAAGCTGGACCGCGGCTGTCGTACAACCACTTCGGCAACGTCGGCGTGGGCCTTTACCCGGACCGGGAGCTCTCCAGTCGGGTCCGTTCGATCGCCGCCGATCTCCATCAGCGTCGGCGTCGGGCCACCCATCCGGCGATGGCTGCCGAGGCGGCCGCCCTGGCCGCCGTCCCCGCGCCGCTGTTGCGCTGGGGGGTGGGGAAATTCAACCCCGAGGCGCGGTCGTCGACGGTCACGGGCAACACCGTGGTGTCCAGCGTCAACCGCGGTGCGAAGGACCTCAGCTTCGGCGATGCGCGTGTCGTGCTCACCACCGGATTTCCGGGGCTGTCCCCGATGATGGGCGTGACACACGGCGTGCACGGCATCGGTGGCACGGTCGCGGTCAGCGTGCACGCCGCCGACTCGGCGATCGGTGACATCGACGCCTACGTCGAACGACTGGAGCGGGAGCTGCGTTAGCCCCACATGGCGCCCCGACGGTGTTATACAAGATCCACGTATAACGCTGTTATAGGGGATCGGCGATGGTCAATCAGTACCTCGAAGGCGCGTTTGCACCGGTGGTGAACGAATACACGCTCACCGATCTCGACGTGGTGGGCGACATCCCGGCGTATCTCGACGGCCGCTACCTGCGCAACGGCCCGAACCCGGTCGCAGAGGTCGACCCCGAGCTCTACCACTGGTTCACCGGTGACGGCATGGTGCACGGCATCCGCATCCGGGACGGAAAAGCCGAGTGGTACCGCAACCGGTGGGTGCGCAGTCCGCGGGTCGCCGAGGCGCTGGGGGAGACGCCGCCCCGAGGGGACTACGGACTGACCCCGATCGGTGCCAACACCAACGTGATCGGCCACGCGGGCAAGACGCTGGCGCTGATCGAAGCCGGCGTGGCCCAGTACGAGCTGACCGACGACCTGGACACCGTCGGCGTCTGCGATTTCGACGGCACGCTGGCCGGCGGATACACCGCGCACCCCAAACGTGACCCCGGGACCGGCGAACTGCACGCGGTGTCCTACTGCCTGTTGAACGGCAATACCGTGCAGTACTCGGTGATCGGTGTCGACGGTCGGGCCGGGCGCACCGTCGACGTCGAGGTCACCGGCAGCCCGATGATGCACGACTTCTCCCTGACCGAACGGCACGTGGTGTTCTACGACCTGCCGGTGACCTTCGACTCCCGTCAGGCCGCCACGATCGGTGTGCCGCGCTGGCTGCAACTGCCGGCGCGACTCGTGTTGTCCGCGTTGATCGGCCGGGTGCGCATACCTGATCCGCTTGCGGCGCGCCGGCCGGGCCGCGACAGCTCCGACGCCGCGTTCCCGTACTCGTGGAACCCGCGATATCCGGCGCGCATCGGAGTGATGCCGCGTGAGGGCGGCAACGGCGACGTCCGCTGGTTCGAGGTCGAACCGTGCTACGTCTTCCATCCGATGAACGCCTTCGACGACGGGGACACCGTCGTCCTCGACGTCGTCCGGCACGAGAAGATGTTCGCCACCGATCATCTCGGGCCCAACGAGGGCATGCCGACGCTGGAGCGGTGGACCGTCGACCTCGCCGACGGAAAGGTGCGGGAGTCGCGGATCGACGATCGGGGACAGGAGTTTCCGCGCGTCGACGAACGCGTGGTGGGCAGGCGGCACCGGTACGGCTACGCCCCGACGGTCACCGGCGGCGGATCCTGCGCAGACACCCTGCTCAAGCACGACTTCGTCGGAGCAGGGTCCGTGTCCCGCTCGTTCGGCGCAGGAAAGACATTGGGCGAGTTCGTGTTCCATCCATCATCGCCGGACGCGGCCGAGGATGACGGGGTACTGATGGGGTACATCTACGATCGTCCGACGGATCGCAGCCAGCTGGCGATCCTCGACGCCGCCACCCTCGACGACGTCGCCGCCGTCAATCTGCCGCACCGGGTGCCGGCCGGGTTCCACGGCAACTGGGTGCCCACCGCCTAGTCGCGCAGCGCGGCGATGCCCACGTCCAGGGCGGCTTCGAGGTAGCCGAGATCGCCTGTGGACAGCATGATTCCGACACCGCCCTGGATGCCGGCCAGCAGAGCCGCGGCGGTGCGGTCGGCGTCGACCCGGTCGGCGATCTTGCCCTGCGCCTGCATGTCGCGGATACCGGTGGCGATCTCGCCGTGCCATTTGGTGACCAAGGCCGCGCTCACCGCCTCCGCGCCCGGTGTGGTGCGCCCGATCTCCGACATCAGCACCGCCAGCGGGCAGTGCTGGCCCTGCCTGCGGTAGCGGTCGACCACTGCGTCGCGCCAGCGCCGCCATGCCGCCCAGGACGTGAGCTCACCGAGATGGGGCTGCTGGTCTTCGAGCACCATGTGCGCCTCGTGCTCGGCGACTGCCAGCAGCAGTTGGTCTTTGCCGTCCGGGAAGTAGTGGAAGAGCTGACTCTTCGACGTCTGTGTGCGCGCGCGAATGTCGTCGAGCGTGGTCGCCGCGACTCCGCGTTCCCGGATCTCGGCCGCGGCACCCTCGACGATTCGGTCTCGGGTGGCGCGTCCCTTCACCGTGAATTTATGGACTTGCGAGTCCATTTTATTAGGAGCAGCGTATGGACTCATGAGTCCAAACAGTACGCGGCTGGCCGGCCGCACAGCACTGGTCACCGGTTCCACCGGCGGCCTCGGGGTGACCATCGCGCACGCACTCGCCGCCGACGGGGCGGTCGTCGTCGTCACCGGTCGCGACGCCGCAAGGGGTGAATCCGTGGTCTCCGGCATCCGGGCCGCCGGGGCGTCGGCGCATTTCGTGGCGGCCGACCTGGGTGGTGCCGACGAACGGGCGATCGGCAGCCTGGCAGAGCGCGCGGCCCAGGCGGCAGGCACCGACATCGACATCCTGGTGAACAACGCGGCAAAGCTGCTGCTGCCCGAGCCCACCGCGACCCTGTCGGCCGGCGAGGTGGCGGAGGCGTTCACGGTCAACGTCATCGCACCGATGCTGCTGACCGGGCGCCTCGCCTCGGCCATGGCGGCACGCGGCTCCGGTTCCGTCGTCAACATCGGGTCCATCACGGGCCTCCGCGGCACTGCCGGGTCGGCGGTGTACGACGCCACCAAGGCGGCGGTGCACTCGCTGACACGGTCGTGGGCCGCCGAGTACGGACCGTCGGGGGTGAGGGTCAACGCCGTCGCACCCGGACCGATCGCGACGGAACGTGCCGCGGAGTTCGCCGAACACATCGCACCGGCGCTGGCGCGCGTCCCGTCGCGGCGGATGAGCACGCCGCAGGAGGTCGCCGCAGCGGTGGTCTTCCTGGCCTCCGACGATGCCGCCAACATCCAGGGAGCCGTCCTCAGCGTGGACGGGGGGTGGGCGGCGACGTGACAGATGTTCTAAGTTCTGTTGCATGACTGCCTACGACGTCGGCGTGCTGATCCTGCGAGTGGTTCTCGGCCTGACCATGGCCGCGCACGGCTACAACAAGTTCTTCGGCAAGGGCGGGCTCAAGGGCACCGCAGGCTGGTTCGACAGCATGGGGATGAGGCCGGGCATGTTCCACGCCCGGATCGCGGCGACCACCGAGATGGCTGCCGGGATCGGTCTGGCCGTCGGGCTGCTGACCCCGATCCCTGCTGCCGGTTTCGTCGCGCTGATGCTGGTCGCGGCGTGGACGGTGCACAAGCCCAACGGCTTCTTCATCGTCAAGGAGGGTTGGGAGTACAACCTGGTGCTGGCGGCGTCGGCGGTCGGCATCGCGACCATCGGCGCGGGCAGGCTCAGCCTGGACTACGCCCTGTTCTCCGGAACCGGGATCTACGACCTGCTGCACGGCTGGTGGGGCCTGCTCATCGCGGTGGTGCTGGGTTTGGCCGGCGGCATCGGCCAGCTGGTCATCTTCTACCGCCCCCCGGCGCCGCAGAGCGCGTCCTGAGGGATTTCGGTGTAGTTGGTCAACCTCAGCGTGACCAACTACACCCGAATCACCCGGAGGAACTGGAACACGTTCTAGTCTGACCGTCATGGGGTTTCTCAAGCAGGACGCGCCCGTCGTCGACTACGCGGAATGGAGCAAGGGCACCCGGGCAGAGCGCATCGTCCCGATGGCGCGGCACTGGGCCGAGGTCGGCTTCGGCACGCCGGTGGTGCTGCACCTGTTCTACGTCGTGAAGATCCTGCTCTACATCCTGGTGGCGTGGCTGATCGTGCTGACCACCAGCGGCATCGACGGGTTCACCAACGTCGCCGCCTGGTACCACGAGCCGATCGTGTACCAGAAGGTCGTCTTCTACACGATGCTGTTCGAGGTCGTCGGCCTCGGCTGCGGCTTCGGCCCGCTGAACAACCGGTTCTTCCCACCGATGGGATCGATCCTGTACTGGTTGCGGCCCAGGACTATTCGGCTGCCACCGTGGCCGAACCGGGTTCCGCTGACCGCCGGGGACAGCCGCACACCGTTCGACGTACTGCTCTACGCCGCGTTGTTGGTGATGTTGTTGTTCGCGCTGTTTTCTGATGGCACCGGGCCCATTCCCGAGCTGGGGTCGGAAGTCGGGGTGCTGCCGGTGTGGCAGACCGCGACGATCATCGGCCTGCTCGTCGTCGCCGGGCTGCGCGACAAGGTGATCTTCCTGGCCGCCCGCGGCGAGGTGTACGGCTCGCTGGCGGTTTGCTTTCTGTTCAGCGGGGCCGACATCATCATCGCCGCCAAGCTGGTGTGCCTGGTGATCTGGCTCGGTGCGGCCACCTCGAAGCTCAACAAGCACTTCCCGTTCGTCATCTCCACGATGATGAGCAACAACCCGGTGATGCGGCCGCGCTGGATCAAGCGGAAGTTCTTCGAACACTTCCCCGACGACCTGCGTCCGGGCCGGGCGTCACGGTTCCTCGCCCACTTCAGCACCGCCATCGAGGGCCTGGTGCCGCTCGTCCTCTTCTTCTCCCACGGCGGCTGGGCCACCGCGATCGCCGCGTTCGTGATGCTCGTCTTCCACTTCGGCATCCTGTCGGCCATCCCGATGGGCGTGCCGCTGGAGTGGAACGTCTTCATGATGTTCAGCGTGCTGGCGTTGTTCGTCGGCAACGCCGGAATCGGTCTGGCCGACCTGCAGAGTCCGTGGCCGATCCTGCTGTTCGCCGCCGTCGCCGGCACGGTGGTGATCGGAAACCTGTTCCCCCGCAAGGTGTCCTTCCTGCCCGGCATGCGCTACTACGCGGGGAACTGGGACACCACGCTCTGGTGCGTGAAACCCTCGGCGGCGGAGAAGATCGCCAACGGCATCGTCGCGATCGCCAGCATGCCCGCCGCGCAGATGGAGAAGTTCTACGGCAGCAAGGAGACCGCGGAGGTCTACCAGTACATGGGGTATGCGTTCCGGTCGTTCAACACCCACGGCCGCGCGATGTTCACGCTCGCGCACCGGGCGATGGCCGACGGGAGCGAAGACGACTACGTCCTCACCGACGGCGAACGCATCTGTAGCACCGCGATCGGGTGGAACTTCGGCGACGGTCACATGCACAACGAACAACTGATCGCCGCGCTGCAGAAGCGGTGCCAGTTCGAGCCCGGCGAGGTGCGGGTGCTGCTGCTCGACGCGCAACCGATTCACAGACAGCGTCAGGAATACCGTCTCGTCGACGCGGCCACCGGGGAGTTCGAACGTGGTTACGTCATGGTCGCCGACATGGTCACCCGCCAGCCGTGGGACGACACGGTGCCGGTGCACGTGACTTGGCGCAGGTGAGCGTCAGCCCATCACGTCGCGGACCGGCACGCTCTCCAGGCCCGTCAGCAGCAGCTCCCGAGTCGTGTCAAGGTGCTTGCGCCAATGCGCTTCGGCGCCGACGGCATCACCGGCGCGCAGGAACTGCATCAGCTTGCGGTAGGACCGCAGCAGCGTGTCGTAATCCGCCTTCGAGACCGGGCGACGCTCGTTGAACACGAAAGCCGTGTGCCTGACCGTGATCTCGTGCAGCATGCCGGCGACGATGCTCAGCGTCGCATTGCCCGACAGTTGCACCACGCGCAGATGGAACAGCCCGGTGGCCTCGGCGAGCCGGCTGGACTTGTGGCTGTCGGCGGCGAGTTCCTCCAGCATCCGCTCGAGCTCGTCGAAAGCCTCGGGAGAACCGGACTCGGCGAGCAGCCGCGCGGCCATCGGCTCGATACCCGACTTCGCGGTCAGCAGGTCGGCGATCGTCGCGCCCGACAGCTCCAGCAACAGACCGGCCGGGCGGGCCACGATCTCGGGGCCGGGCACCCGGACCCGCGCCCCGGTGCGGGACCCTCGGCGCACCTCGACGAGACGTTCGGACTCCAGCACCCGGACGGCCTCGCGCAGTGTCGGACGGCTGACGCCGAAGTGTGCCATCAGCTCGGCCTCGTTGGGCAGGAAGTCACCGTCTTTGAGCTGGCCCTCGACCACCATCCGGCGCAGTGTTCCCGCGACGAGCTCGGCGGTCTTGGGGGAGCGGACGGCGGCGCGTGACGCGACGGCGTCCGGCCCGATCATCGGGGCCAACGGGGTGTTGCGCGTCATTGCACCTCCTCAGGCAGTCGACCGCGCAGCTGAGTCAGCTGTGCAACTCAGTAAACCATGTGGTGCCCGAACTGCGGATCAAGCGGACTTTGCCGCCGGGGGTGCGCGCCGACGCGCACCTACCAACCAGTAGGTTGACCTAGTAAACCTTGTTCGTTAGTTTCGGGGCAAAGCCCATCCAATGAAGGAGTATCCCCATGGCTGAAGCCGTCATCGTCGAGGCCGTACGCGCGCCAGTCGGCAAGCGCAACGGCGCACTGTCGGGGGTGCACCCCGCCGAGCTGTCCGCCCAGGTCCTCAACGGCCTTGTGGAGCGTGCCGGCGTGGATCCCGCGCTCGTCGACGATGTCATTTGGGGCTGCGTCATGCAGGCCGGTGAGCAGGCTCTCGACATCGCCCGCACCGCGGCGCTGTCGGCCGGCTGGCCCGAGACCGTCGCAGGCGTGACCGTGGACCGGCAGTGCGGATCCAGCCAGCAGACGCTGAACTTCGCAGTCGCCGGTGTGATCGCCGGCCACTACGACGTCGTCGTCGCCGGCGGCGTCGAGTCGATGTCGCGGACCCCGATGGGGTCCTCGCTGGCCAATGGCGGAAACCCCTACGGCGAGTCGTTCAAGGCCCGCTACGCCCAGACCCCGAACCAGGGTGTGGGCGCCGAGATGATCGCCGAGCAGTGGGGCTTCAGCCGCACCCAGCTCGACGAGTTCTCCCTGCGTTCGCATGAGAAGGCCGCCGCCGCACAGGATTCCGGCGCCTTCAAGGACCAGATCGTGGGCATCAAGACCAAGGACGCCGATGGCAACGACACCGTGGTTCTCGAGGACGGCGGCATCCGTCGTGGCGGCACCGTCGAGTCGATGGCCAAGATCAAGCCGGCGTTCAAGGAGGACGGTGTGATCCACGCCGGTAACTCCAGCCAGATCTCCGACGGTTCGGCCGCGCTGCTGATCATGTCCGCCGAGAAGGCCAAGGAGCTGGGCTGCAAGCCGCTCGCCAAGGTGCACACCGCGGTGCTGGCCGGCGCCGACCCCGTCATCATGCTGACCGCGCCGATCCCGGCCACCCAGAAGGCGCTGAAGAAGTCCGGCCTGAGCGTCGACCAGATCGGCGCGTTCGAGGTCAACGAGGCCTTCGCTCCGGTTCCGATGGCGTGGCTGAAGGACATCGGCGCCGACGAGAAGAAGCTCAACCCCAACGGCGGCGCGATCGCGCTCGGTCACCCGCTCGGCGGATCCGGCGCCCGTATCCTGACCACGTTGCTGTACCACATGCGGGACAACAACATTCAGTACGGCCTGCAGACCATGTGCGAGGGCGGCGGCCAGGCCAACGCGACCATCCTGGAACTGCTGTGACCGACACCGTGACCGATACCGCGCCCGGCGCTCTCACCGAGCGCAGGGGGAACGTCCTGATCATCACGATCAACCGACCCGAGGCACGCAACGCCGTCAACGCGTCGGTCAGCATCGGCGTCGGCAACGCCCTACAGGCCGCGCAGGACGATCCGGAGATCCGGGCCGTCATCCTGACCGGTGCCGGCGGCAAGTCGTTCTGTGCCGGAGCGGACCTCAAGGCGATCTCACGCGGCGAGAACCTCTTCCACCCCGAGCACACGGAATGGGGCTTCGCCGGATACGTGCGGCATTTCATCGACAAGCCGACCATCGCGGCGGTCAACGGCACCGCGCTGGGAGGCGGCACCGAGCTGGCTCTGGCCAGTGATCTGGTGGTCGCCGAGGAACGCGCGAAATTCGGTCTGCCCGAAGTGAAACGCGGCCTGATCGCCGGCGCGGGCGGGGTGTTCCGCATCGTCGAGCAGCTGCCGCGCAAGGTGGCACTCGAGCTGATCTACACCGGTGAGCCGATCAGCTCGGCCGACGCGCTGCGCTGGGGCCTGATCAACCAGGTCGTGCCCGACGGCACCGTGGTCGACGCGGCTTTGGCTCTGGCCGAGCGGATCACCTGCAACGCGCCGCTGGCCGTGCAGGCCAGCAAGCGGGTCTCCTACGGGGCCGTCGACGGTGTGGTCGGCAGCGAAGAGCCGTTCTGGAAGCAGACGTTCGGTGAGTTCTCGACGCTGCTGAAGACCGAAGACGCCATGGAAGGGCCGCTGGCCTTCGCCCAGAAGCGCGAGCCCGTCTGGAAAGCAAAGTAAGGAAGCGAATGAAGCGCACCATCTATGACGCCGAGCACGAGGCGTTCCGCGAGACCGTCAAGGAGTACATCGAGCGTGAGCTCGTGCCGAACTCCGAGAAGTGGGAGACCGAGCGCATCGTCGACCGGTCGGCCTACACCGCAGCGGGCAAGTACGGCCTGATCGGGTTCAACATGCCCGAGGAGTACGGCGGCGGCGGCTCGGAGGACTTCCGGTTCAACGCGATCATCGACGAGGAGATGGCGAAGTCCGGCGTGCACGGACCGGCGCTGAGCCTGCACAACGACGTCGTCGGGCCTTATTTCAAGGACCTCACCAACGACGAGCAGAAGAAGCGGTGGCTGCCCGGCATCGCCAGCGGCGAGACGATCATCGCGGTCGCGATGACCGAGCCCGGCGCGGGCAGCGACCTCGCCGGCATCCGCACCTCCGCGGTGCGCGACGGCGACGACTGGATCATCAACGGCTCCAAGACGTTCATCTCCTCGGGCATCAACTGCGACCTGTGCGTCGTGGTCGCCCGCACCGACCCCGAGGCCGGCCACAAGGGCTTCAGCCTGTTCGTGGTGGAGCGCGGTATGGAGGGCTTCACCCGGGGCCGCAAGCTCGACAAGATGGGCCTGCACAGCCAGGACACCTCCGAGCTGCACTTCGAGAACGTCCGGGTGCCCAATGCCAACCTGCTCGGCAAGGAGGGCCGCGGTTTCTACCACCTGATGACCAACCTGCCGTCGGAGCGGCTCTCGATCGCCATCTCGGCGATCGCCGGGGCGCGTGCGGTCTTTCAGGAGACGCTGCAATACGCCAAGGACCGCAAGGCTTTCGGGCAGCCGATCGGCAGCTTCCAGCACAACCGTTTCCTGCTCGCCGAGATGGAGACCGAGCTGGAGGTCACCGAGAACTACATCGACCGCTGCCTGCAGGGCGTCGTCGACGGTGAGCTGACCGCGGTCGAGGCGGCCAAGGCCAAGTGGTGGGCCACCGAGACCGCCAAGAAGGTCGTCGACCAGTGCGTGCAGCTGCACGGTGGTTACGGCTACATGCTCGAATACCGCGTGGCGCGGGCATACGTCGACGGACGCATCCAGACGATCTTCGGTGGCACCACCGAGATCATGAAGGAGATCATCGGCCGCGAGCTGGGCGTCTGAGGACGAAAATGCCCCCGCCACGGCGGGGGCATTTTGTGTCTCGAGATTGCGTCCAGGGCGGTGGTGCCGGCGGATCGACGACCCTGAACGCAATCTCGGCGAGTTAGGTGCGAGTAGCTAGCCGATGGGTGCTTCGGCCGCGGGCACGGTGGGCGCCTCGGCCGGAGCCGGCGGCGGCGTCTCCGTCGACGTCGGGGTGGTGGGGGTCGTCGTCTCGGTCGAGCTCGTCTCAGACGTGCTGGTGGGCGTGATCGGGGCCGGCGCCTCGGCCGGGTTGAGAACCTGATCGACGATGTAGATCCGCGCGTTCTGCGCCTGGATGCCACCGCAGACGACCTTGGTGGTCTCGTTGACCGCGATGTCGCCGCCGGAGCCCGTCACCTCGATCTCGGTGCCCTGCTGGGTGGGACGCTGCCCCTTGACGTCGTCAGGGCCGAGCAGGCCGAGGAACACGTGGTAGTACACCAGGCTGGTCAGCGCGGCCGGATCGGTGCGCAGCACCTCCAGCTGCTCGGGCGGCAGCGCCGCGAACGCCTCGTTGGTGGGCGCGAACACGACATACGGCCCGTTGTCGAGCACCCCGGTGATGTTGACGGCCGGGTTCAGCTGCCCGGAGATCGCGGAGTTGAACGACGAGATGTCGGGGATCGAGGACAGTGCGGTGCTGACGGGCAGGTTCGCCAGCCCCTTCCAGTTCGGCAGCGCCTCCTTGAACGCGCCGCAGTCGGGTCCCTGCGGATCCGGGATCTCGGCCACCGGGGTGGACGGCTCGGCGTGGGCGTTGATGGCCAGTGGAACCGACAGGGCGATCGCGGCGGCACTGACAGCGACGCCGATGGCCTTGCTGGTGCGGGTCTTCACGGTGTGCTCCTTACGCTTGTCAAGTCGCCTGGCATGGTAAGTGCACGAATTGGTCACGGCCAAGTCGAGAACTCGCATCACGGCCGCCGACAGGAAGCTGAGCAGGTCGTTGAACAGTGCGTTTGCTGTCAGGAGCCCGCAGGCAACAATCTCGCGACGACGCAGGCCAACTCGCCGGCGGTGGCCTCGAACGTGGTGATCCCCGCACTCGCCTGCACCATCGCGCCCACCAGCCCGAACTCGAGCGTCTCGGTGACCTCGGGCCACGCCTCCGAGCGCAGCACGGCGCACACCCGCCGGTGCAGCTCGGCGTGGATCCGCCGACGGATCGCATGCGCCGACATCTCCTGCGAGATCAGTGCACGTGAACACGCGGCGGCCAGGCCCGGGTGGTCGGCCGGCAGCATCACCAGCTGGTTGAACAGCGCGGCGACCCGCGCCTGCGCGGACTGCTCGATGTCGACCGTGAGCGGCGCATCGCGCAGCAGGCCGAGATAGATCTCGGCGACGATCGCCTCGGTGGAGCGGAAGTACACGCAGAGGTCGCCGTGTGTGACGCCGGCGGCCTCGGCGATGCGACGGGTGGTCAGATCGTCGAACGTGAACTCACACAGCAACGCGGCGGTGGCATCGAGGACCGCCCCGACCACGTGGTGGTCCTCGCGGTCCCGGTCACCGTAGGAGCGAAGGTAGATGACCTTCGCCGACGAACTCACGCACCTGAGCCTAAACTCGGCGAGCTCCGCGTGCAGAGTCGTTCCGAGAGGTCCCACAACGCCAGCGCACGGGCCTCGTCGACCGCGTACGCCGCGGCCCGGCGCACCTCGCAGTCGGACAGGTACACGCCACCTGCATCGTCGAGGTCTGTGCTGACCGCTGCCCACACCTGGGTGGCGGCGCCGTACTCGGGGGTCGTGAACTGCTTCCGGAAGTCGGTGGCCGGCTTGTCGCTGTTGCGCGTGGAACTGGCCGCGTTCAGGCTGGCGAAGTCGTCGTTGGTCATGTGGCGGGCCAGTGAGGTGGCCACGATCCCGGGATGCACGGCGAAGGCGCGCACGCCACTGTCGCGGAGCCGGCGGTCCAGTTCGACCGCGTGCAACACGTTGGCGGTCTTCGACGCGCCGTAGGCGGCGAACTTGTCGTAGTCGCGGTGCTCCCAGTTGGGGTCGTCGAAGTCGACGTCGCCCATCCGGTGGCCCTCCGACGACAGGTTGACCACCCGCGCCCCGTCCGCGGCGACCAGCGCGGGGAACAGCAGCCTGGTCAGCTCGAAATGGCCGAGATGGTTTGTGCCGAACTGGATTTCGAAACCGTCGACGGTGCGGCCGAACGGGGTGAACATCACGCCCGCGTTGTTCATCAGCACGTGCACCACGGGGGTCAGTTCGCTGATCTCGGCCGCGGCGGCCGCGATGCTCGCCAGCGACGTCAGGTCCAGGTCCACCACCGACAGCAACGCGTCGGGCAGTTGAGCGCGCAGCCACGCCTCGGTCTCGGACATCGCGGCGGCGTTGCGGGCCGCCAGGATGACATGGGCGCCGGCCTTGGCCAGTGCACGCGCGGATTCGCGGCCCAGGCCGGAGGACGCGCCGGTGATGACGCAGGTCTTACCACTGAGGTCGACTCCCTCGACGATGTCGAGTGCTGTCGGTGCTGACGTCGCTGTCACGACGTGAGGATCGCATGCGGCGGCCGGGTCGTGCTCACCCGGCCCTACGATGACGCCCATGCCTGAGCCTCTGATCCTGCCCATCGCCGGCCGCTCGCCCGAACTGCATCCCGACAGCTGGGTGGCCCCGAACGCGACCGTGATCGGCCAGGTCAGCATCGGCGCCGGCGCCAGCGCCTGGTACGGCGCGATCCTGCGCGCCGAGGCGGAACTGATCGAGATCGGGGCGGGCGCCAACATCCAGGACGGGGTGACGATCCACGTCGACCCCGGATTCCCGGTCCGTGTCGGTGCCGGCTGCAGCGTCGGCCACAACGCGGTGCTGCACGGCTGCACCATCGAGGACAACTCTCTCGTCGGGATGGGGGCGGTGGTGCTCAACGGCGCCGTCGTCGGTTCCGGGTCGTTGATCGCGGCCGGCGCGGTCGTCCCGCAGGGTGCGGTGATCCCGCCGGGGTCGATGGTCGCCGGCGTACCCGGCAAGGTGCGCAGGCAACTCGGCGAGGCCGAGATCGAGGGGATCCGGCACAACGCGGTGGTGTACCAGGAGCTGGTGAAGCGACACCGGGACCCGGCGTGACGGACCTGACGCCGCAGCCCGGATTCTGAGACGCCGCGGCGGGGTACAGGGCAACCGTGAAACCCGTGCGCACACTGGTCGCCGGCGCCACCGGCTACATCGGCTCTCGGCTCGTCACCGCGTTGCTCCACGACGGTCATCAGGTCGTCGCCGCCAGCCGCGACCCCGCGCGCTTGACGGAGTTCGGCTGGTACAAGGACGTTTCAACGGTCACCCTCGATGCGCACGACGAGATCTCGGCGCGGCAGGCGTTCACCGACGCCGGGCCGGTCGACGTGGTGTACTACCTCGTGCACGGCATCGGGCAGCCCGGGTTCCGGGAAGCCGACAATCGGGCGGCGGCCAACGTCGCCTCGGCGGCCAAGGCGGCAGGGGTACGCCGCATCGTCTATCTGGGCGGGTTCGTCCCCGACGACGACTCGCTGTCCGAGCATCTGACCAGCCGCGCCGAGGTTGCTGCCGCGCTGACCGTCGACGGCGGCCCGGATGTGGTGTGGCTCGGCGCCGCGATCGTCATCGGCGCGGGCTCGACGTCGTTCGAGATGCTGCGTTACGTCGGCGACCGGTTCCTACTGTTGCCCATGCCGGAGTGGTCGGCTAATCCCATCGACCCGATCGCCATCAGCGACGCACTGCACTATCTCGTCGCGGCGGCCGATGCCGACACGGTTCCGCCCGGCGCCTACGACATCAGCGGACCGGAGACCACCACCTACGGTGACCTGCTGCGTACCTACGCGCGCGTCGCCGGGGTCTGGCGCGCGCCGGTCGCGGTGTACGGCGTCGACATCGCGACGGTGTCGAAGCTGACCGGGGTCGTGCTCCCCGTGCCGGCCGGTTTGGCCTCCGATCTTGTTGAATCACTTGACTATCCGATGATGGCGTCGGCGGAGGGACTGCGCGGCCGTGTCCCCGATCCGCCAGGTGGCCTGGTCGGCGTCGAGGACGCGATCCGGCGGGCCGCGGCCAGTCCGGCGCGTCGGCCCGTCGACGAGCTGACCGATCCGCACCACCTCGCCGACACCGATCCCGACTGGGCCGGCGGCGACGCGCTGCGGCTGCGCCAGTTGGCCGGCGCGGTGACGCCGCCCGTCGCCCGCCCGTTCCTCGGTCTCATCGGGTTCGTTCCCGGACCCGTCGCGGCGGCGGTACGCACCGGGCTGGACGCCGTGATCGGGCTGGTGCCCAAGGTGATTCCGGCATGAGCGCCCCGACGAGCTGGGCCGGTGAGCTGCGCAGGATCGCGCGCGGCAAGGCGCGGCCCTACAACGAGCCGCCGTCGGTGGTCAACCGCCGCAAGCTCATCGTGGGTGTCGTGCTTCTGGTCGGTGCCGCGCTTCTCGGTTACTCGCTGAGTCGCCCGGCCGGTGACGAGACCTTCATCTGGCTCACGCTGGCGCTGGCGGGTGTGTGGGCCGCGGGCGCGTTCGCCTCCGGCCCGCTGCACATGGGCCACGTCTGCTTCCGCGGCCGCAACCAGCGGCCGGTGATCACGGGTACGGCGATCGGGCTGGCGCTCGGTGCGATCTTCGTCGTCGGCGCTTTGATCGTGCGTGAGGTGCCGGGGCTCAACGACTACATCACCCGGGTGCTGGAGTACTCCAACACCGGACCGCTGTGGCTGATCGTGTTCATCACGGTGATCAACGGAGTGGCCGAGGAGATGTTCTTCCGCGGGGCGGTCTACACCGCGCTGCTGAAGTTCCACCCGGTGATCTTCTCGACGGTGCTCTACGTGATCGCCACGGCCGCCACGACCGGCAACCCGATGCTGGGCTTCGCGGCGATCATCCTGGGCACGGTGTGTGCGTTCGAGCGCCGTGCCACCGGGGGAGTGCTCGCACCGATGCTGACCCATTTCTTCTGGGGTCTGGTCATGGTGCTCGCACTGCCCCCGATCTTCGGGGTCTAACGCAGCGGATGCGCCACCTCGTCGCGGTGCATCTTGGCCGCCCACACGGCCACTGCAGCCAGCAGCACCGGCAGCAGTCCTGCGGCCAGGAAGATCGCCTCCATCGACACGATCTTCGACAGCGGGCCGACGATGGCGAACGACACCGGCATGAACGCCAGCGACACGAAGAAGTCGAGGCTCGACACCCGGCCCAGCAGCTCCGGCGGAACCCGGCGCTGCAACAGCGTTCCCCAGATGACCATCGCCGTCCCGTCGGTCACGCCGATGACGAACGTGGCCAACGCCATCAGCGGGAACGACGACGTGACACCGACGATCACCAGCGGGACGGAACCCACGCTCCACATCGCCATCATCACCGTGAGATACCGGCGCGGCAGGCGTCGTGACGACACCCCCAGCGCGCCCAGCGCGCTGCCCAGCCCGAAGAACGCCAGGATGAAGCCGTAGGTCTGCGCGCCGTGGGTGAACCGCTCGGCGACGACGAACGGCAGCAGCACCTCGATCGGGCCGAGGACGACGAGCACGAACAGGCTCGCGAAAAGCAGCGTCCACAACAGCCAGGGGGTGCGCAGCATGAACACCCAGCCATCGCGCAGGTCCCGCAACAGATGAGGCCGCGGCTCGTGTTGCGCCCCTGTGTCTTTCGCCTTCGGTGGCCGAGTGGCCACCAGCAGTGCCAAGCCGGTCGCGAACAGGACGGCCACCACCAGGGCGCCCGCCGACGGGAACAGCGCCCCCACCACCAGACCGGCGATGGCCGGGCCGACGGCGCGCTGGAAGACCGGGCGCACCACCCCTTCGATGCCGTTGGCGGCCAACAACTGTTCGGGGGGCAGGATCCTCGGCAGGATCGCGCTGTAGGCCGGGAAGAAGAACGCGGCCGCGATCCCCAGCGCCGCGGCGGCCACCGCCATATGCCAGATCCGTAGTGCGTCAACGAATCCGAGCACGGCGACGGCGGTGACCGCCACCGTGTTGACGGCCTCGACCACGATGATGATGCCCCGCTGGCTGAGCCGGTCGGCGGCCAGCCCGCCGACCAGTACGAACCCCACCAGGCCGGCACCCAGGCAGGTCGCGACCAGTGACAACGCCGCCGGGTCGTTGGAGAGTTCGATGACCTGCAGCGCCATCACGACCGCCCACATGCCCTCGGCGAAGATCGACAGCGACACGGCCGCGATCAACAGCCGGTACTCGCGGTACCGGAATGGCGCGAGCACGCGCCAGCCGGCGGGGGCCACCGGCTGCTCCGAATCCGATCGAGCGCTGCTGCGCCCGGTCTCGTACTGCGTGCTCACCGATCGATGGTTGCCGACCACCCCGCACCGAGTCGAGCGATTTTCGGTGTACTTGGTCTCGCTCAGGTTGACCAACTACACCGAAATCGTCTAGGAGTCGGTGAACTTGGCGACCCTGCGCTGCTGGAACGCGTGGGTGCCTTCCCGGAAGTCGGCGGATTTCAGCAAGACCAACTGGCCCGCCGTCTCGCGCTCGAGCGCGGCCTCCAGTTCGGTCAGGGTGGCGGCGTTGATCGCGTCCTTGGTCTTGCGCAACGCCACCGCGGGGCCGGCCACCAGCGTGGCGATCACCTTGTCGACCTCGGCATCGAACTCCTCGGCCGGGTGCACCGAGCTCACCAGGCCCCAGTCGTAGGCCTCGCGAGCCGAGATGCGTTCGGCCAGCAGCGCCATCCGCATCGCGCGGATGCGCCCCACCGCGGCCGCGATCAGTGCCGAGGCCCCACCGTCGGGCATCAACCCGATCTTGGTGAACGCCAGCATGAAAAATGCCTTCTCCGAGGCGATTACGACATCGCAGGCCAGGGCCAGCGACACCCCCACGCCCGCCGCGGCGCCCTGTACGACGGCCACCGAGGGCTGCGGCAGGTTCGCGATCGCGCGGATGCAGCGGTTCGCCCCGTCCAGCACGTCGGTCGGGGGTCCGGCCGCGCCGGGGTTGGCGTGGTCTTCCTCGCTGATCCCTGCGCCCGAGCAGAAGCCGCGGCCCGCGCCGCCGATACGCACCACCCGGACCCGCGGGTCGCCTGCGGCGCGTTCCAAGGTCGCCGCGAACGCCTGCAGCATCGGCGCCGTGAGCGAGTTCAGGCTGTTCGGCCGGTTGAGGGTGACGGTGAGAACGCCGTCGTCGAGGCCGACGGCGAGGTCGGCAATGCCCTCGTAGGCGTCGGTGGTCGGGTCGGTGGTGGTCATGAACGTCCCCTTCATCGGGGGCCTTCCCGACAGCTCAAGCCCCGTGGCCGGTCCGACTTGGTTATACAAGTAAGCTATGTCGGCGGTCAACCGAACGATTCTGACGAAGGGCGCTTAGGCATGGCTGGACCACTACAGGGACTTCGCGTCGTCGAGCTGGCCGGCATCGGCCCCGGGCCGCACGCCGCAATGATTCTCGGCGATCTTGGCGCCGACGTCGTCCGCATCGAACGGCCCGGTAAGGGCCCCGGACCGGCGACCAAACCCGGTGGCGACTACCTGCTGCGCAACCGCCGCTCGGTGGCGGCGAACCTGAAGAGCGAAGAGGACCGCGACATGGTCCTGCGGCTGATCGCCAAGGCCGACGTGCTCATCGAGGGCTTCCGCCCCGGGGTCACCGAACGTCTGGGCCTCGGTCCGCAGGACTGCGCCAAGGTCAACGAGAAGCTGATCTATGCCCGGATGACCGGCTGGGGTCAGGACGGCCCCCGTGCCCAGCAGGCCGGGCACGACATCAACTACATCTCGCTAAACGGAGCGCTGCACGCCATCGGCCGCGCCGGCGAACGCCCGGTGCCCCCGCTGAACCTCGTCGGCGACTTCGGCGGCGGCTCGATGTTCCTTCTCGTCGGGGTGCTTTCGGCCCTGTATGAACGGGAGCGGTCCGGAAAGGGACAGGTCGTCGACGCCGCGATGGTCGACGGCTCCAGCGTGCTGTCGATGATGATGTGGGCGTTCCGCGGCATGGGCATGTGGAGCGACGAGCGCGGCACGAACATGCTCGACACCGGCGCGCCGTACTACGACACCTATGAGACCGCTGACGGGAAGTACGTCGCGGTCGGTGCGATCGAGCCGCAGTTCTACGCCGAGATGCTCAAGGGAATCGGTCTCGACGGTGCCGATCTGCCCGACCAGAACGACATGAGCCGCTGGCCCGAGCTGCGCGAGGCCTTCACCAAGGCTTTCGCCGCCCACGACCGCGACCACTGGGCCAAGGTGTTCGCCGGGACCGACGCCTGCGTCACGCCGGTGCTGTCCTTCGCCGAGGTGGAGTCCGAACCGCACAACACCGAGCGTGACACCTTCTACTCCGAGAACGGATCCCTGTACCCGGCGCCCGCGCCGAGGTTCTCACGCAGTGCGCCGTCCGCTCCCAAGCCGCCGGGTGTGCCGGGCGCGGACACCGAAGCTGTTCTGCGTGAATGGGTCTGACCCCGCTTTTCAAACAGTAGAGAAAGGACAAGATCTGTGGAGATCAAAGACGCCGTAGCCGTCGTCACCGGAGGTGCGTCGGGCCTTGGTCTGGCGACCACCAAGCGACTGCTCGACCGGGGCGCCTCGGTCGTGGTCATGGACCTGCGGGGTGAGGAGGCCGTCAAGGAGCTCGGTGCGCGCGCCAAGTTCGTCGAGACCAACGTCACCGACCCCGAGCAGGTGGCCGCCGCGCTGGACGCCGCCGAGGAGATGGGTCCGCTGCGCATCGACGTCAACTGCGCCGGCATCGGCAACGCGGCCAAGACGCTGAGCAAGGACGGACCGTTCCCGCTCGACGCCTTCAAGAAGGTCGTCGAGGTCAACCTGATCGGCACGTTCAACGTGATCCGGCTCGCCGCCGAGCGGATCGCCAAGCAAGAGCCGATCAACGGTGAGCGCGGCGTCATCATCAACACCGCGTCGGTCGCGGCGTTCGAGGGCCAGATCGGGCAGGCCGCCTACTCGGCGTCCAAGGGTGGTGTGGTCGGCATGACCCTGCCGATCGCGCGTGACCTGTCGCGCGAGCTGATCCGTGTCTGCACCATCGCGCCGGGTTTGTTCAAGACCCCGCTGCTGGGCTCGCTGCCCGAGGAGGCCCAGGCCTCGCTCGGCAAGCAGGTGCCGCACCCGGCCCGGCTCGGCGACCCCGACGAGTACGGCGCGCTGGCCGTGCACATCGTGGAGAACCCGATGCTCAACGGTGAGACGATCCGTCTGGACGGCGCCATCCGGATGGCGCCTCGCTGATGACCATCAGGACGAAGTTCACCGAGACATTCGGTGTCGAGCACCCCATCGCCCAGGGCGGCATGCAATGGGTGGGACGAGCCGAACTCGTTGCGGCCGTGGCGAATGCGGGGGCGCTGGGGTTTATCACCGCGCTGACCCAGCCGACGCCGGCAGACCTGGCCAACGAGATCGCCAAGACGCGCGATCTGACCGACAAGCCGTTCGGCGTCAACCTGACGATCCTGCCTGCGATCAACCCGCCGCCGTATGACGAGTACCGCCAGGTGATCGTCGACGCGGGCATCAAGATCGTCGAGACGGCCGGCTCCAACCCGGCGCCGCACCTGCCGATGTTCCACGACAACGGCATCAAGGTGCTGCACAAGTGCACCTCGGTGCGGCACGCGGTCAAGGCGCAGAGCCTCGGCGTGGACGGCATCAGCATCGACGGCTTCGAGTGCGCCGGTCACCCGGGTGAGGACGACGTTCCTGGCCTGGTGCTGATTCCCGCGGCGGCCGACAAGATCGAGATCCCGATGATCGCCTCCGGCGGCTTCGCCGATGCCCGCGGCCTGGTCGCCGCGCTGGCGCTGGGCGCCGACGGCATCAACATGGGGTCGCGGTTCATGTGCACGGTCGAGTCCTGCATCCACCAGAACGTCAAGGAGGCCATCGTGGCCGGTGACGAGCGGGGCACGGAGCTGATCTTCCGCAGCCTGCACAACACCGCCCGGGTGGCGTCCAACGAGGTGTCGCGCGAGGTGGTGCAGATCCTCAAGGACGGCGGTCAGTTCGAGGACGTCAAGGATCTGGTGGCCGGCGTTCGTGGCCGCAAGGTCTTCGACGACGGCGACATCGATGCCGGGATCTGGACTGTCGGTACCGCGATGGGCCTGATCAACGACATCCCGACCGTCGGGGAGCTGGTCTCCCGGATCGTCGGGGAGGCCGAGCAACTGATCACCGGACGTCTCGGGGAGATGGTCACGCCGACCGCGGCCCGGGTGTGACAACACGTCACAGGCGGTAGGGCTGCCCTACGGCCAGGCAAAGCGAAAAGCGGAGAACGCGCGCCCCTCGGGGCGCGCGTTCTTTCACACTGCGGTAGGCAGTGCCTGCTCGTCGTCGAGCTGCTCGGAGGTCAAACCCTCGACCAGGACATCGCCGTGGTAGAGAGCGTCGAAATCAACCTTGATGACATCAGCACTGGTGTCGTCGATCCACATGTACTGGACAGTAACCATCACCTTTAAGGATTCTTTGAGTCTCGTTTCGCAATACTGTGGCAATTCTTACCGGCGAGTAGATAGACGGGTCTTCCGGCGCGTGGCCGTCACGGCGTCGGTGGCGCGGGCGGGGCGGTGAAGTGGATCGGATTGACACCGTAGAGCGCCACCCAGGTGAGGACGGCGACCGCGAACGCGAGGACCAGCAACGCCACCCGCACCCTCGTTGACCAGGGAAGACGTGTGACGAGCCGGGCATCGACCGAGTACCCGCCCGCGCCGGTGAAGATCAGCGCGGCAGCTCCGAGACCGATCAGGAACGGCACGTTGAACGGTTCGGACCAGAAGGCGGCGGCGGAGACGTTGACCGCCCATGCGCAGAGCATGGCGCCCAGGGCTGCGGACCCGGCCAGCGGAGTGAGGACCCCGAGCAGCAGTGCCACCCCGCTGAGGGTTTCGGTCGCAGTGACCATGAACGCTGCGAACGCCGGCAGTCGCCACCCGGCCTCCGTCATGAACTGCACCGTCATGGAGAAGTCGGCGACTTTGATCAGACCGGCCTGCACGAGGGCTGCGCCGACCCCAAGGCGAAGGATCAACAGGCCGATATCACGTGTCCCCGCGGTGGAACCGTCGGCGTCGGTCTCTGCCATCTCGGCCAATGCTAGGGCGTGGGCGGTGTCTCGGCTGGGTGTGTCGTTCATGATCGGATTGACCGGCGGAGCGTCCGAAAGTCATCGCCCGAACCGTTGACCCCCTTGGGTTATCACTGATAACTTAGCGACGGTAATTCAGGGGAGGATCCAGATGCTGCATCGCATCGCTCTGCTCGCCATCGCGGCGCCGCGCCGCGTCCTTGTCGTCGCGCTGCTGATCATGGTGGGTTGCGGCATCTTCGGTGCGCCGGTGGCCAAACACCTGTCGGCGGGCGGTTTCCAGGATCCGACGTCGGAGTCGGCGCGGGCCACCCAGCTGCTGGTCGACAAGTTCGACCAGGGCGACATGGAGTTGCTCATCAGCATCACCGACGACAACTCGGCGGACGGCGCCAACAGCCCCGCCGCTCGGGCCGTCGGCACGGATCTGGCCGACCGGCTGGCCGCGTCCCCGCACGTCGGTGCGGTGACCTCGGCGTGGACGGCGCCCCCGTCGGCGGCGCCGGCGTTGGTCAGTGAGGACGGCAGGACCGGTCTGATCATCGCGGGCATCACCGGCGGCGAGAGCGAGGCCCAGAAGCACGCCAAGACGTTGACCGACGAACTGGTGCGCGACCGCGACGGTGTCACCGTGCGGGCCGGCGGCGTCGCGATGACCTATGTGCAGATCAATGCGCAGAGTGAAAAAGACCTGCTGATGATGGAATCCATTGCGATTCCGCTGAGTTTCGTGGTGCTGGTGTGGGTGTTCGGCGGGTTGCTCGCCGCGGCCCTGCCGCTGGCTGTCGGCGCGTTCGCAATCCTGGGATCGATGGCGGTGCTGCGCGCCGTCACCCTCGTCACCGACGTGTCGATCTTCGCGCTCAACCTCTCCATCGCCATGGGCCTGGCGCTGGCCATCGACTACACGCTGCTCATCATCAGCCGTTACCGCGACGAACTGGCCGAAGGCCACGACCGCGACAGCGCATTGGTGCGCACCATGATGACCGCGGGCCGCACGGTGCTGTTCTCGGCGCTGACGGTGGCGCTGTCGATGGTCGCGATGGTGCTGTTCCCGATGTACTTCCTGAAGTCTTTCGCGTACGCCGGCATCGCCGTGGTCGGGTTCGCCGCCGTGGCGGCCATCGTCGTGGCGCCGGCGGCGATAGTGCTGGCCGGGGCGCGACTCGACTCGATGGACGTGCGGCGCCTGGTCCGGCGCGTCCTGGGCCGGCCCGAGCCGGTGGCCAAGCCGGTCGAGCAGATGTTCTGGTACAGGTCGACGAAATTCGTGATGCGGCGCTCGATCCCGATCGGCGTCGTCGTCGTCACGTTGCTGCTGCTGCTCGGTGCGCCGTTCCTCGGAGCGAACTGGGGGTTCCCCGACGACCGGGTGCTGCCGCAGTCCGCCTCGGCCCGCCAGGTCGGTGACGAACTGCGGACCGACTTCGCCGTCGACTCGTCCGCCAACGTCGTCGTGGTGCTGCCGGACGCCGAAGGACTCGGCCCCGATGCGCTCGACGGCTATGCGGCCGAGCTGTCCCGGGTCCAGGACGTCTCGTCGGTGTCCGCGCCCGGCGGCACCTTCGTCGACGGAGCCAAGGCCGGACCGCCGTCGGCGGCCACGGGTATCGCCGAGGGCAGCGCCTTCCTCACCATCGGCAGCACCGCGCCGCTGTTCACCGACGCATCCGAAACCCAGCTCGACCGGCTCCACGACGTCGCACCGCCCGAGGGTCGCGACGTTCTGTTGACCGGCCTCGCCCAGATCAACAGAGACAGCGCCGACGCCATCACGTCGAGGCTGCCCACCGTGCTCGCCGTGATCGCGGCCATCACCTTCGTGCTGCTGTTCCTGCTGACCGGCAGCGTGGTGCTGCCGCTGAAAGCCCTGGTACTCAACGTCTTGTCGTTGACCGCGGCGTTCGGCGCGCTGGTCTGGATCTTCCAGGACGGTCATCTGGGCGCGCTGGGCACCACACCGACCGGGACATTGGTCGCGAACATGCCGGTGTTGTTGTTCTGCATCGCCTTCGGGCTTTCGATGGACTACGAGGTCTTCCTGGTGTCCCGCATCCGCGAATACTGGCTGGCGTCGGGCGGGGCCGGCGCCGACAGTTCTACCGCGCACCAACGCAGTGACGATCTTGCTCCTCACGTGCGCAGTGACGAGAGCGTGGCCCTCGGGCTGGCCAGGACCGGTCGCGTGGTCACCGCCGCCGCGCTGCTGATGTCGATCTCGTTCGCTGCACTGATCGCGGCCAAGGTGGCGTTCATGCGCATGTTCGGCGTGGGCCTCACCCTGGCGATCCTGGCCGATGCCACCCTGGTGCGCATGCTGCTGGTGCCTGCCTTCATGCACGTGTTGGGCCGGTGGAACTGGTGGGCGCCGAAGCCGTTGGCCAGACTGCACGAGCGCATCGGGTTCAGCGAGACCCTGGACGACAGCAGCGACAGCCCGCCGCGAAGCCGACAACACGTCGCCACCGGCAACGAGCATGGCTGACGTCAGCGCCCCGCGGCAGCGACGGCACCGCGCCCCCCGCGGCGCCGGTGAGCAGTTGCGCGCCGAGATCCTCGATGCGGCAACCGATCTCCTTCTGGAGACCGGCGACGAGAAAGCGGTGTCGATCAGGTCGGTGGCGCAGCGGGTCGGTGTGACCCCGCCGTCGATCTATCTGCATTTCGTCGACAAGACCGCGCTGCTGGACGCGGTGTGCGGCAGGTACTTCGAGAAGCTCGACGAGGAGATGGAGGAGGTCGCCGGCGCCGCCGCCACGGCCCTCGACGTGCTGCGGGCCCAGGGGATGGCCTACGTGCGATTCGCGCTGAAAAACCCTGTGCTGTACCGCATCGCGATGATGGGCCCCGGAAGCCCGGGCAGCGACGTCGACGTCGCGCTCAACAGTTCGGCGTTCGGCCACCTGCTGATGTCGGTGCAGGCGCTGATCGCCGAGGGCGTCTATCCGCAGGCAGACCCGACCATGCTCGCGTTGGAACTCTGGACGGCCGTGCACGGTATCGCCGCGATGCTCATCTCCCGCCCGTATCTACCCTGGGGTGGCGCCGAGGAGTTCGCCGATCGCCTGATGCGCGCGGTCTGCTGCGGCCAAGCCCTGTCAGTCGCGATCCGGCCGGACGAGTCGCCGCGGGAGATCATGACCTGGTTGAAGGAGGTAGTCGATGAACGACAGCGTGGATAACCCGTTCTTCGCGCGGCTGTGGACGCTCATGTCGTCGCGCGAACCGGAGTCGCTGCGCCGGCTGCGGCGGGAGAACCTGGCAGGCCTGACCGGCCGCGTGCTGGAGGTCGGCGCGGGGACGGGGACGAACTTCGAGTTCTACCCCGCGACGGTCACCGAGGTGGTGGCAGTCGAGCCCGAGCACCGGTTGGCGACGCTGGCGCAGGAGGCGGCTGCACGGGCGGCGGTGCCGATCACCGTCACCACGGACACCGTCGAAGAGTTCACCGACGCCGAACCCTTCGACGCCGTGGTGTGCTCGTTGGTGCTGTGCTCCGTCGACAAACCGGAAGACGTTGTGGCTGAATTGCTTTCGATGCTCAAGCCGGGTGGTCAGCTGCGCTACCTGGAGCACATCGCCGCGGAGGGGGGCCGGGCCCGGCTACAGCGCTTCGCAGACGCCACCGTCTGGCCCCGGCTCTTGGGCAACTGTCATACGCACCGCCACACCGAAGAGACCATCGTCGGGGCGGGATTCCGGGTGCGCGACGCCCGCCGGGAGTGGACGTTTCCGCGGTGGGTTCCGCTGCCGGTGGCCGAGTTCGCGATCGGCGTCGCGGTCAAGCCTTAACCCAGGAGCGCGGGGAGGCGCTGCAGCAGCCCCGGCAGCGCGGTCGCCGCGGTCTCCCGCAGACTCACCGTCGCGCTGGCCGTCAACGGTGTCGGCTCGGGATTGACCTCGATGACCGGCGTGCCGTGGGCGATCGCCAGCTCCGGCAGTCCGGCCGCCGGATACACGACCGACGACGTTCCCACCACGACGACGAGGTCGGCGTTGACGACGGCGTCGACCGACCGTTGCCAGGCGTCGTCGGGCAGCGGCTCGCCGAACCACACCACGTTGGGCCGGATCAGCCCGCCGCATTCACCGCAACTGGGT
The DNA here is from genome assembly GCF_000612725.1 of Mycolicibacterium austroafricanum. Classification (GTDB taxonomy): domain Bacteria; phylum Actinomycetota; class Actinomycetes; order Mycobacteriales; family Mycobacteriaceae; genus Mycobacterium; species Mycobacterium austroafricanum. Next base: position 184,808 of record NZ_HG964452.1, on the reverse strand, counting down.
GGGGCGACGGACTCCGCCGGCTCGGGCATGTCGGGAACCTCGTCGGGAAAAGTGGACCGGCACCGGTCGCAATGGAACTCGAAGAGGCTGCCGTGTACGTGGTACACCCGGCTGCTGCCCGCGCGCTCGTGCAGGTTGTCGACGTTCTGGGTGACCACGTGCACGTCGGCGTAGTCCTCCCACGCCGCGACGGCCCGGTGGGCGTTGTTGGGCGCGACGGCGCTCATCATGTGGTGGCGCCACAGATACCACGCCCACACCCGGTCCGGATGTGCGCGCCAGCCGTCGGCGCTGGAGATCTCGTAGGGGTCGACCTTGGCCCACAGTCCGGTCTCGACGTCGCGGAACGTCGGCACACCGCTCTCGGCGGACATCCCCGCACCGCTGAACACCGTCACCTGCACGCCCACCAAATTAGCCGCTTTGGGACATACTGGGCACGTGGCCGAGTTGGGGGATTGGGTACGCGTTGATCCGCACGCTGCCAGGCCGCTGTTCGATCAGCTCAGAACGCAGATCATCGCAGGTATCCGGGATGGAGAGCTCACTCCGGGCACCCGACTTCCGACGGTCCGTGAACTGGCGGGTCAGATCAACCTGGCAGTCAACACCGTGGCGCGGGCGTACCGGGAATTGGAAGCGGCGGGGATTCTGGAGACCCGGGGGCGCTTCGGCACGTACGTGCCGCGCTCGGATCCCGCCGACGCCGCGATGGCGACCGCTGCGCACACCTACGTGGCCACGGCCCGAGCGCTCGGCGTGGGCAAGGGCGAGGCGCTGCGCTACGTGGAGACGGCCTTCGGCTGAGCCGGTGATCGAGCGTGCGCGGCTGGTCAGCCGAACTCGAGAAGCGTGAACATCGGCCTGACCGGGTCGAGCAGAGGCACCCGCTGGGCGGTCCACAACAGCGCGTTGAGGATGCGGCCGCGCGCGTGTTCGGCCGGCACGTCGTGCACGGCGCGCACGCCCGGCACGGTGTTGACGAGGTCGGCGGCTTCGGCGGGCGACAACGTGAACGGCATCGGCGGGACCCGGTAGCGCAGGGAGGCACGGAACCCGCGGCGTACCAGCGGCGCGAACGCCGAGGGCGGCAGGTCGAACATCATCCGACCGCCCGGGAACCGCGCCGCGCATTCGGTGATCAATGCCATCGACTCCTCGGGCTGCAGGTACATCAGCAACCCCTCGGCGGTGATGAACACGCCGTCGGCTCCTGCCTGATCGACGTCTCCGTCGTCTCCTGCCTGATTGACGTCTCCGTCGTCTCCTGCCTGATTGACGTCTCCGTCGTCGGTGGGAACTCGGTCCATCCAGCTGAAGTCCAGCGCGGACTGCGCGAGCATCTGCACCCGGTCGGACGCGGGAAGCAGCTTGCGCCGCAGCTCGATCATCGGCGGCAGGTCGACGGTCAGCCAGCGGAAGTCGTGGCCCACATCGGGCCCTTGCGCGTCGAGCCGGTAGAAGCTGGTCTGCAGTCCCTCGGCGAGAGCCACCACCGTCGCCTTCGGGTGGTCGCGTAGATAGAGTCGGGTCTGTTTGTCGAAAGCCAAGGCGCGCAACGACATATCTTGCCGCCGCACGTAGCCGAACTTGGCGAAGTCGAAATCGATGGAGTCCACCAGGTGGATCGCCATCGGATCGTCGATCAGTGAGTCGGGGCGCCTGGCCTCGGTAGCGCGCACCAGCAGCGTCAGCAGCGCGGTCTCGGACACCCCGGTCACGTCGGTGGCGGTGTGCTTGCCGGTGTGGTTCATCAAATATTCCCGTCCTGCCGCGCTGTTCCTGCGTGTCTTGCAGGTCGATGATCCCAGACCGCTGAAAGTCGTAGGCTCGTCGCATGACGCGCGATGTCTTCGACGACAAGCTGCTGGCGTTGATCGGCGGAAACTCGCTGGGCGTGCTGGCCACCCTCAAGCGTGACGGCAGGCCGCAGTTGTCGAACGTGTCCTACCACTTCGACGCGCGCACGCTGACGATCTCCGTGTCGATCGCCGAACCCCGGGCCAAGACGCGCAACCTGCGCCGCGATCCGCGCGCGGCGATCCACGTCAGTTCCGACGACGGATGGGCCTACGCGGTCGCCGAAGGTGACGCCGTGCTCAGCGCCCCGGCCGCGGATCCCGGTGATGACACGGTCACGGGTCTGATCGAGCTGTACCGCAACATCTCGGGTGAGCATCCGGACTGGGACGACTATCGGCGGGCGATGGTCGACGAGCGCCGGGTGTTGATGAGACTGCCGATTTCGCACGTGTACGGCATGCCCCCGGGGAAACGCTGAGCGCGGGCGCTCGAGTTTGGCGCTGAGCGCGGGCGCTCGAGTTTGGCGCTGAGCGCGGGCGCTCGAGTTTGGTCGGAGCGCGGGCGCTCGAGTTTGGCGTTGAGCGCGGGCGCTCGAGTTTGGTCGGAGCGCGGGCGCTCGAGTTTGGTCGGAGCGCGGGCGCTCGAGTTTGGCGTTGAGCGCGGGCGCTCGAGTTTGGCCCTGGCCGGACTAGGCTGCCGTCATGGCATCTACTGAGCCCGCCGAGTCCGGTGAGGACGACAACAAGCGCAAGTTCCGTGAGGCGCTCGAGCGTAAGAACGCCAAAGCGGGTGGCGGGTCTTCGCACAAGGACGCCGGAGCCAAGCAGCCCCGCGCGCACGGCCCGGTCGAGAACCGCCGGGAGTTCCGCCGCAAGAGCGGCTAGCCCCTGATCCGCCGAAATTGCATTCCAGCAGACAAACGTCGAGAGGACGCCTGCTGGAATGCAATTTCGGCGACCGGGTGGCGCTACAGCTGCCCGTCGTTCGCGAGTGCCCGGGCGGCGACCAACGCGGTCACCGTCGCCGCCACGCAGTACAAACCCTGCTCCTTGAGACCCCAGCCGACCGACGCCAGCGTCGCCGCCCCCGCCACGCACAGCAGCGCGCCCACCGCGGCGCTACGAAGACCGGGGTGGGCCACGAATCCGCCATCCCAGTACGGCAGCGGACGGTTCTCCAGCGGGCGCAGCATCACGAATACCGCCGCGACTGTGAGCACCATCAGAACCAGCTGCAGCACCGACAGCGCGACGAAGTCCGGCGCCGCCGGATCGAATCGCGGGTGGCCGAGGTAGTCGAACGTCAGGTGCATGCCCAGCAGCAGCGGGATGTGCCACAGGTACAGCGTCATCGCGCCGCTGTTGCCGATCGCCGTCAGCCACCACACCCGCGGGCGCCGCGCCCACCGGCTGATCCCGGGGGCCGCCGCGATGGCCAACGCGCACATCATGATCGCGTGCCCGGCCAGCAACAGTGACGGCGGGGACATGTTCTTGAGTTGCTGGCTTTCGATGCCGACCAGGCTGAGCTCGTACGGTCCGAGGGTCACCAGTGCGACGTTGACGGTGAACAGCGCGGCCCCGGGGGCCAGCGCGGCTCCGGAGCTCAGCAGCCCACGCCGGTAGGCCACCCCGAACATGCCGGGGATCAGCCACATCGTCAGGTTGAGGTAACCGAACACCGGCCACACGTCGGTGTTGATCCGGATGACGTCGACGATCGCGACGACGCCGTACGTGGCGGCGACGGCCCCGACGAGGCGCCCGGTGGTGCTGATGTGGGCCAGAGCGGGGACCGCGGCCAGCACCAGGACGTAGGCGCCCAGAAACCACAGCAGCTGAACGGAGATGCCCGCGACGGGCTCGTAGACGTGCACCGGGAGGAGCAGGCGCAGCACCACCAGCGCCACGGCCCAGAACGCGAGGTAGTAGAACACCGGTCGGTACAGCCGCGTGCACCGGCGCATCAGCCAGTTGCCCCAGCTGGCGCCGGGCCGCCACGACTGCACCGAGGCGGCGACGCCGGCGAAGAAGAACAACGGCATGATCTGGAACAGCCAGGTCAGCGCCTGGAACACCGGGGATGCCGTGAGCAGGTTGGTCCAGATGAAGACGTCGTCGCGGATGATGCTGGTGGCCATGACGGTGTGGCCGACGACGACGCCCACCAGCGCGACGATCCGGATGACGTCGATGGCCCGGTCGCGGTCCGGCGGGGTGGCGGCTTCCACCTCTGCGGGGCGCGGAAACAACGCGGCAGCGCTCATGCCCAGAAATCTAGGTGACCGCAGACGCCGCCCGGCTGAGTAGAACCACTCAACCCCGAACGCCGAAATTGCATTCCAGCAGGCGTCCTCTCGACGTTTGTCTGCTGGAATGCAATTTCGGCGCGGACGGGGCTACGCGAACGGGGCTAGTGGGCGACCGCCTTCTCGGCGCCGATGCCGGTCAGCGAGCGGACCTCCATCTCGGCGGCGACCTTCGGATCCTCGTCGTCCGGTGAGGTCAGGGTGCCGACGATGCCGAGGATGAACGCCAGCGGGATCGACACGATGCCCGGGTTGGCCAGCGGGAACCAGGCGAAGTCCGCACCCGGGATCATCGCGGTCTTCGATCCCGACACCGCGGGGGAGAAGACGATCAGCACGATGGTCGAGATCAGCCCGCCGTACATGCTCCACAGCGCGCCGCGGGTGTTGAAACGCCTCCAGTACAGCGAGTAGATGATCGTCGGAAGGTTGGCCGCCGCGGCGACCGCGAACGCCAGCGCCACCAGGAACGCGATGTTCTGCCCGTTGGCCAGGATGCCGAGGCCGATGGCGAGCACACCGAGCACGACCGCGGTGATCCGGGAGACCCGGACCTGTTCGGCCTCGGTCACCTTGTGCGACTTCATCACGCTGGCGTAGATGTCGTGGGCGAACGACGCCGAGGCGGTGATCGTCAGCCCCGCCACGACAGCCAGGATCGTCGCGAACGCCACCGCGGAGATGACCCCAAGCAGCACCACCCCACCGAGCTCGAACGCCAGCAGCGGAGCCGCCGAGTTCACCCCGCCGGCCGCGCCCAGGATGCGGTCGGGACCCACCAGAGCTGCCGCGCCGTAGCCCAGCACCAGGGTGAACAGGTAGAACGCGCCGATCAGCGCGATCGCCCAGACGACGCTTCGTCGTGCCTCCTTGGCGGTCGGCACCGTGTAGAAGCGCATCAGCACGTGCGGCAGGCCCGCGGTGCCGAGCACCAGCGCGATCGCCAGCGAGATGAAGTTGATCTGCGAGGTCAGTGATCCGCCGTACTGCGCACCGGGGGCCAGCACGTCGCGGCCGGCGACGCCGGTGGTGGTCGAACCGCTGATGGCGGATTGCGCCGAGCCGAGGATCTCGGAGAAGTTCATCCCGAACTTCGCGAGCACCATGACCGTCATGAAGCCCGCGCCGGCGATCAGCAGGACGGCCTTGATGATCTGCACCCAGGTGGTGCCCTTCATGCCGCCGACCAGGACGTAGACGATCATCAGCACGCCGACCACGGCGATCACGACCGACTGTCCGGTGCGGCTGTTGATGTCCAGAAGCAGCGCCACCAGGCCACCGGCGCCGGCCATCTGGGCCAACAGGTAGAACAGCGACACCGTCAACGTGTTGGTGGCCGCGGCCAACCGCACCGGCCGCTGCTTGAGGCGGAAGCTCAGCACGTCGGCCATCGTGAATCTGCCTGTGTTACGTAGCAATTCGGCCACCAGGAGCAGAGCCACCAGCCACGCCACCAGGAAGCCGATCGAGTACAGGAAGCCGTCGTAACCGTAGACCGCGATGGCGCCGGCGATGCCGAGGAAGCTGGCGGCCGACAGATAGTCACCGGCGATGGCGATGCCGTTCTGCGGGCCGGAGAAGCCGCGCCCGCCGGTGAAGAACTCGTCGGCGGTGGCGTTGCGCTTGCTCGCCCGGATCACCACGATCATCGTGACGACGACGAACAGGCTGAAGATGCCGATGTTGGCGACCGGGTTGCCGATGGTCTCGGTCTGGGCCAGCAGGGTGGTCATCGGATCTCACTCTCCAATTGGGTGCGGATGGCTGCGGCCCGCGGGTCGAGTTCGCGGTTGGCGAACCGCACGTAAAGCCCGGTGATCAGGAACGTCGACAGGAACTGGCCCAGCCCGATGATCAGGCCGACGTTGATGTCGCCCCAGACCTTGGTGCCCATGAACCCGGTCGCGAAGGCGCCGAGCAGGACGTAGACGGCGTACCAGACGAGGAAGACCGCCGTCATGGGGAACACGAAGCGGCGCAACCTAGTTCGCAGTTCTTGGAACTCGGGGCTGGCCTGCACTTCCAAATATCGTTCGCCGCTGATGGCTTCCGGGCGAATGGGAAGATCTGTTTCGGACACCTTGGTCTCACACTCCTGACATGTGGCTCGGCTCTCCGGCGAAACTAGTTGAGATGTGGGTCACATACCCAGTGCTGACGCAGGTCACACGGTGAGGTCGGGGGACGCTGCGGTGAACGGTTGCTCAGCGACGACGAACGGTGGCGGGTCATGCCCGTGGCATGCGCTCGATTCCCATTCCGAGATGTTCCGGCAGGTGCATCCGCGCGAACGTCTGCGCGACGTCGGGCGGCGCGGTCGCGCGGGTGAGGCGGCTGACGGCCAGCATGGTCGCGAACGCCAGGGGCACGCTGACGGCGGCGGGGTAGCCGACCAGCACGGTGGGCCAGCCGCCGAGCACGTTCTCGTCGATACCGCCGGCGACGGCGACGGTGACCGCCCCGCCGGACAGCACACCGCCGACCGCAAGCCCTGCCATCGCACCGGTCGCGGTCAGCCCGCGCCACCAGATGCCGAGCACCAGCAGCGGGCACAGCGTCGACGCCGCGACCGCGAACGCCAGTCCTACGCTGCGGGACAGCTCCAGTTCCCCGGAAGCCGCCAGCGCCAACGGGATCGGGATCAGGCCCCCGATGACGGCCGCCACCCGGAAGTCGCGGACCCGCCCGGGCAGCACATCGGTGGCCAGGGCCCCGGCGAAACTGACCAGCAGGCCCGACGACGTCGCCAGGAACGCGGCGATCGCCCCCGCCGCCACCAGCGCCGCGAGCAGCTGCCCGGTCACCCCGGCGATGACCGAACCGGGCGCCAACAGCACTGCGGCGTCGGCGGTTCCGGTGATCAGCAGCTGGGGAACGTAGAGCCGGGAGAACACGCCGAGCAACGTCGGAAACAGGTAGAACAGCGAGAGCAGCGCGATGACCGCCAGCGCCGTACGCCGCGCCGCCCGCCCGTCGGGGTTGGTGTAGAAGCGGACCAGCACATGCGGGAGTCCCATGGTGCCCAGGAACGTCGCAACCATGATGGACAGCACCTGATACAGCGGGTGCCGCCCACCCAATCCGCCGCCCGAGGAGATCCAGTCCCGGCCCGCGCTCGGCGTGCCCGCCACGACAGGTGTGGCCGCACCCGCGGACAAGGTCAGGGTGCTGCCCGCGCCCAAGGTGTGGTCACCTGCCGGTCCGATCTTCGCACCGTCGACCTGCCGGTCGTCCAGCGTGCCCGTCACCGTGATCCCGGCCGGTTCGGCGACCTGCACGACGACGTCGGTCTCGATCTCGACGGTGGTGATCTGCTGCACCGTCGGCGGCAGCGGGCCGCCGAGCTCACCGCCGCGGTCGGTGAGGAACAGCCCGGCCAGCGCCAGCGCGGGGATGGCGACCGCGGTCAGCTTGAGCCAGTACTGGAATGCCTGCACGAACGTGATCGAGCGCATCCCCCCGGCGACGACGTTCATGATGACGATGGCGCCGACGGCCAGCGGGCCGAGCCACACCGGGACGCCCAGCAGAGTCTTCAGCGCAAGGCCCGCGCCCTGATATTGGGGGACCAGATAGAAGATGCAGATCACGACGACCACCAGCATCGCGACCTTGCGCAGGCGCGGCGAGCCGAGCCGGAACTCGGCGAAATCGGGCACGGTGTAGGCCCCCGAGCGGCGCAGCGGTGCCGCGACGAACAGCAGCAGTCCGAGATAGCCTGCGGTGAACCCGACGGGGTACCACAGCGCGTCGGCACCGTATTTGGCGATCAGCCCGGCCACCCCGAGAAATGATGCCGCCGAGAGGTATTCACCGGAGATCGCGGCCGCGTTCCACCGCGAGCCCACGGTACGCGAGGCGACCAGGAAGTCGGATGTCGTGCGGGAGAACCGGACCCCGTAGGCGCCGATCGCGATGGTGGCCACGGCCGCGGCCAGCAGCGCCGCCGCCGTCAGCGGGGAGCCGGTCATGGTTCGGCGTCGACGACGCCGACGAAGTCGCGCTCACCCTGTTCGGCCAACCGCACGTAGAGCCACCCGATGCCGTACATCAGCGGGTACGCCAGGCCGGCAAGGACAAGCCAGTTCAGCCTGATGCCGACCACGGTGATCGCGCCCAGGCCGGGAACGAGTGCGTTGAGCAGCGGGATGGCCCCGATCAGGGCCACCACGACCGCCCCGAGCCGCAGCGCCAGACCCAGCTGGGCCCGTACCAGGCCGCGCACGAGAGCGTCGCCGACCTGCGTCTGTTCCTGGACCTCCACCCGGGTGCGCACCATCCGCGCGCCCCGACGGTGCGCGAGGACCACCCGCTGCCGCTGCGGTCGCTCACTGCTGGTCATCGGTGCTCCCGGCCGGTCGCAGGCTGCGCATCGGGTTGCGTACCACGCGATCCCGCAGTTCGCGGGCCTGGCGCCGGCTCACCGGAAGCTCGACCGCGGGGGACGAGCCGTTGGCGCGGAGCCGGACCAGGACGGCGCCGTCGGTGGTGCGCAGGCCGGTGACGAGGCGCAGCGCGACCAGATACGAGCGGTGCACACGCTGGAATCCATGGTCGCGCCAACGTGTTTCGAGTGTGCTGAGCGGGATGCGCACCAGGTGTGATCCGGACGCCGAGTGCAGCCGGGCGTAATCGCCTTCGGCTTCCACCCAGCCGATGCTGTCGCGGGGGATCAGGTGGGTCACGCCGCCGAGCTCGGCCGGGATGACGTCGGAATCGGGCGCCGCGGCGCCGGTCTCGGTCCTCGACGCAGCCGCCGGTGTCGCGGAGTGGGCCGTCGCGGCGCGTCGGACCGCTTCGTCGAGGCGGTCCTCCCTGATCGGTTTGAGCAGATAGTCGACGGCACCCACGTCGAAGGCGGCGACCGCCTTGTCATCGTGGGCGGTGACGAACACGATCGCCGGGCGCTGGGTGTAGTTGGTCAACACCCCGGCGAGTTCGATCCCGGAAAGGCCGGGCATGTTGATGTCGAGGAACACCGCGTCGATGGTTCGCCGATTCAGTTCCCGCAGTGCCGAAGTGGCGTCGCCGGCACGGAAGACCTCGGCGACGCACGGGTGCTTGCCGAGAAGGTAGGCGAGCTCGTCGAGGGCGGGCGCCTCGTCGTCGACGGCGAGCACGGTCAGTGGTCTGGTCACGCCCTACTCATTTCTACCCACCACGAACCCACCTCCGCTGGCCCGCACGCCCGACCGGAACTTCGGCACCCGCATGATGACCTTGGTGCCCGCGCCGATCGCCGTTTCGACCACCAGACCGTAGTCGTTGCCGAACGCCGCGCGCAGCCGATGGTCGACATTGGTCAGGCCGACGTGGGCGCCGGCACCCTCGGAGGCCGGGGCGCCGTCGGAGAGCGCATCGCCGGGTCCCGAGCGCAACGCGTCGGGATCCATGCCGACGCCGTCGTCCTCGACCGTGATCACACAGTCGGAGCCCTCGTCGCGGGCCACCAGTTCGATCGAACCGTTACCGCGGCCGGCGAACCCGTGCCGCACCGCGTTCTCCACCAGGGGCTGCAACGCAAGGAACGGCACCACCACGTTGAGCACCTCCGGCGCCACCTGCAACGTGACCTTCAGCGCTGTCCCGAACCGCGCCCGCTCCAGGGTGAGGTAGCGGTCGATGTTGCGGAGTTCCTCGGCCAGCGTGGTGAATTGACCGGCGGCGCGGAACGAGTAACGGGTGAAGTCGGCGAACTCGAGGATCAGTTCGCGGGCGCGGTCGGGGTCGGTGCGCACGAACGACGCGATCGTGTTCAGCGCGTTGTAGATGAAGTGCGGACTGATCTGGGCGCGCAGCGCCAGCACCTCGGCGCGGTCCAACCGGGCCCGGGAGGCGTCGAGTTCGGCCAGCTCGATCTGGCTGGCCGCGTAGCGCGCCACCTCGCCGACGGCCCCGAGCATGCCGGGGCCGGGGGAGCGCGTCGTCACCACCACCAGCACCCCGAGCAGGTCGCCGGACTCGGCGAGCAGCGGCTGGGCCACCACCGCGGAGGTGCCGGCGTGCGCCATCACCCGGCGCTGACCAGAGATCGACTCGTGGGCGGCGTCGTCGCAGGCGTCGCGCACGTCGTCGTCCCACAGCGCGTCGTCCAGGGCGTCCTCGGCCAGCACCGCGCCGTCGCCGTCGAACAGTGCCAGACCGTCGGCGCCGGTCAGGTCACGCAGGAACGGCGCCGCGGTCTGCGCCGAATCGGTGTTCAGCCCCTGACGCAACGCCCGGGCGGCCAGCGAGGCGGTGTGCAACGCGGCGTGCACCGCGCGCTCGGTGGGGGTGGCCACCACCCGTCTGGTCCGGACCGCGAGCACCACCGCGGCCACGGCGAGCAGGATCAGTGCGGCCGTCAGAGCGATCGCGAGCTCGCCGGACATCTGTTTCGCTCCTCGCGTGCGGTTGGCCCAACCTTAGACCGAGCGCGTCGCGGACTGCAGTGAGATCGCCGAAGGACCCTGGCCCGGCTCAAGTCGCCCGCTGCTCCATCGCGCGACACCGAATCTCCTTGACGGTAGCCAATTCACCGCCGGCCGGGCGCTCCCGCGCCTGTAGGGACACTGCCGTCACCAATTTCTCTCGGCGGGTTCTGACGTTTGCCGTTGCCATCACGATGACCACGCCGGCGGATGCGCTACAGCTCTGTGCCAGGCCCGGTTTCGCGTCGCCGTTTTTGTCGGACCCTGCTGGTTGGATGGGGTTATGTCTTCGAGGGTTGCGGTTGGTACTGGCACTGGTGGTGTGGTGCGTCAGTCTGATCGTCTGGATGCGTTTTTCGAGGAGTTGGCGGAGTTGGCGGGTCAGCGCAATGCCATTGATGGGCGTATTGCGCAGATCGCTGCCGAGATTGATGGTGCCGGGTTGTGGGCGATCACCGGGGTGAAGTCGATGGAGGGGTTGATCGCGTGGAAGTTG
>NZ_HG964452.1:125441-173767 GCF_000612725.1 Mycolicibacterium austroafricanum | reverse complement strand
ACCCGGGGAACGCGCCCAATGGAAGTGGTACACACCCTTCCAACCCCCACCACCAACCACCAACTAGGTCGTGCGCGGGACCCGGTCACCTCAGGACCGGTGCCGGCTGATCTGCCCGGCAGTGCGGCAGTCGTCTCGGCGTTACCTCCGCGCGCGGCGGCGTGCCATCCGGCTCGGCGCCGGTGCGATGCGCGGTGGCTCGCCTACTGAACGGGGCAGGCGTACTTGGTGGCCACCTCCATCACCCGCTGCTGCGCTCCGGGGCCGACGACCCCTTGAGCGGCCAGCTCCAAACCGATGTACCCCCGGTATGCCGCCCACGCACGCCTGGTGAGCCACGCGCCACGCGGTGTCGGGATGCAGGTTGTAGCCATTGCGCTGTAAACCCTGCAGGTAGCTGTCGAACTCCGGTGTGCCCTGGTCTGGAATTGCCTGAGCGATGCCTGCCGATGCGACAGCGGCGATGACCGCTGCGACAAGAGGTGCGATAACGCGTCTCAACTTCGACTCCTCCGGGCATTTCCACCGGCTATCGCCTACACGTTCGCATACTCCACCCGACCGGGACCTCGGAACTGCTGGTTCACAGGTACCGCGCAGACGAAGTCGATCAGCGGCCGGCGCTCTGCAGCAGCGGCTACGGCGGACTGCCCGGTGTCGCCTCGTCCTAGACTGGCCGCGTGGCGAAACTGCAGTTAGTCCAGGAACCTGCGGCCGATGCGCTGCTGGAGGGCAATCCGTTCGCGCTGCTGGTCGGAATGCTGCTTGATCAGCAGATTCCGATGGAGGTGGCGTTCGGCGGGCCGAAGAAGATCGCCGACCGGATGGGCAGCTTCGACGCGCACGTGATCGCCGACCACGACCCCGAGGCGTTCGCAGCCCTGTGCGCGCAAACCCCTGCCGTGCACCGCTTCCCGGGATCGATGGCCAAGCGGGTGCAGGCGCTGGCGCAGGTGATCGTCGACGAGTACGGCGGCGATGCGACGGCCTTGTGGTCCGACGGTGCCGACGGTGCTGAGGTGCTGCGGCGGCTGAAGGCGTTGCCGGGCTTCGGTGAGCAGAAGGCCAAGATCTTCCTGGCGTTGCTGGGCAAGCAGTACGGCGTCACACCGAAGGGCTGGCGCGCCGCCGCCGGTGATTACGGCAAGGCAGGCTCGCACATGTCGGTGGCCGACGTGACGGATCCCGGCTCGCTGCAGAAGGTGCGCACCTACAAGAAGGAAGCCAAAGCCAGGAACAAGGAAGCGAAGGCGGCTAAGGCCTGACTTCGGTGGTGCTCACCGCGTCGAGGCCGGCCAGGTCGGTGAGGACGTCGGCGACGATGCGCCCGGTGGAGGTGGCGGTGTCGAGCCCGTTCCGCAGGCAGCGCAGCGTGATTCCGCGCCGCGTGAGGTCGGCGACGGTCTTCGTCACCTCGGCCACCGAGCGACCCAGCCGGTCGAGCGCCACCACCACGACGACGTCACCGGAGCGCGCGTAGCTGAGCAGGGCCAGCAGCCCGGCCCGCATCTTGTCGGCCGACCCCGCCGTCCTGTCGGTGAAGATCCGCCGCGGGTCCACTCCCGCCGCGGCGAGCTCGGCGAGCTGCCCGTCGAGGTCTGCGCAGCCCTTCACGGCCGTGGCATAACCCAACGTGACCGTCACCTTTCCAAGGTCTCACGCCGCGGGCGCGGCGTCACAGTGACTCGCCGTCGAATCTCTCCCGGGTGGCGAACTGCGACACCGGCCTGCGGGTCAGCTTGGTGACCTGGCGTTGCGGCCTGCCGAGCGGCAGCACCGCGGCCACGGCATGGTCGTCGGGAATGCCCAGCAGCGCCTTCACACCCGGCTCCTCGGCGACGGCCATTGTCGTCAGGACGCCGCCGAAGCCCTCGTTGCGCGCGGCCAGCAGCACGTTCCACACGAACGGATACGCCGACGCGCCGGCGATCAGGCCTACCCGGTCGAGGTCCTGGTCGAACGCGGCCACCACGGCCAGGTCCACGCACACCACCAGGACGACAGCCGAGGTGAGCAGCGGCGCGGACAGTTCGGCGGGCACCTCGGTGGCGGCCAGCTGTTCGGCCGATATCTGCATGGGTCGCAACGGGTTCCACGGCCCTTCGCCGTTGCGCTGCTGCGCGATGTAGCGGCGCGCACCTGTCACGGACAGCGCGCCGAGGGCTTCGCGGGTGGCCCGGTCCCGCACCGCGATGACGTGCACGCCCTGCCGGTTGCCCCCGCTCGGGGCGAACCGCGCGTTGTCGAGGATCCGGACCAGGACCTCGTCGGGCAGCGGATCGCTGGTGAACTGCCGGACGGCTCCGGTCGTGCGCATTACGTCGTACAGGTCCATGTTGACGATCTTGTCGTATGGCGCGCCGGGTGCTGTGCCATTGTGAAGCCATGAAGACTCATCTCAACTGCCCCTGCGGAGAAGCCATCACCGGCAAGGACGAGGACGAGCTCGTGGAGAAGGCCCAGGCGCACCTGACCGAGGTGCACCCCGGCCGCGACTACGACCGCGACGCCATCCTCTTCATGGCCTACTGACCTTTCGCGAAAGTGCACTCACGGTAGTGAAACGGCCCGTTCCACTACCGTGAGTGCACTTTCGCGCATCTTCCCGGGGTCAGGGGACGACGGTCGAGCCGATCGTCGGCATGAACTGGCACTGCTTCTCGGTCGTGGTGACCTGACCGAAGATCGTCGACATGATGCTGCCCGAACCGGTGTCGGCGATGGCGGTCAGCGTCGTCGGCCCGTTCGGGTTCATGTCCGGGCGCGGCTTGAGGGTGACGCTGCCCGACTTGCCGGTGGTCAGGTTCACCCAGGTGGCGTTGAGCGGCAGCTTCTGCTCGGCCGCGGGACCGGGCGTGCCGATCGCGGTGAACACATAAGCGGTTTGGCCGGGGCCGGGGCCGGGCAGTGGGATCGTCGCCGGTCCGGCCACCGAGATCGCGGTCGCGAGTACGTTGCCGCCGTCGGAGAGGCACCCGTTGCTGATCGACGGGTACAGGAAGTCCTGTGTCACCGGCGCGTTGGGGCCGAGCCCGCCCGGGGCGGCAGGAGCCGCGACGGGGGTGGCGACCTCCGCCCCCGGGGCCGGCGCGGGTCCCGGGGCCGGTGCGGGTCCAGGTGCCGGCGCGGGTCCGGGTGCCGCTGCGGCGGCGGGGGCGTGTGCGACCTCGGGCAGCGCCTGCGGCAGGGCCTGGGGCAGCGCCTCCGGTGCCGGGCCCAGGACGTGCTCAGGGTTGACGCCCGCGGGTAGGTGAGCCTCGGCGCCCGGCACCGCACCCGTCGCCGGAACGTGCGCGACGGGCTGCGCGACGAACTGGTTGACCGCCGACGCGACGTCGCGGGACGGCTGCGGCGCCGCCATGTCTCCGGCGAACACGGCGGCGGCAGCCATCAGCATCGACGCCGCATTGGTGGGATCGGAGGCGGCCTGCTGGATGACGGGCCCGAGGCTCTGCACCGCGGGCAGGCCCGGGGCCTGCATCCCGTCGATCGGCAGCGGTGCCGTCGGGTCGGCGTGCGCAACGCCGGTCACGCCGACCGTCAGCAACGCGACCGATGAGCACACCGCCAGCGTGGTGGTGAGCGTCGTCCTCGTTGACATGATCCCCCAATACATCGGTGGTTTCAGATGGGTTCGGTGTGCGGCGGGTGTCAGGGCAGGGCCGACAGCGGGGTGAACAGCGGCGCCGGTGCGGGTGCCGGGGCGCCGGCGGGTGCCGCGGTGACCGGGGCCGTCGGGCCGGTGGGCAGCAGGCCGCCCAGCGGGCTCCCGCCGGGAAGCAGCGAGGCCAGACCACCCGGAACGCCCAGCGATTCGGTCAGACCCGACAGCGGCGAGGCCGGGGCGGCGGCCGGCGCGGTCTGCGGCACCGTGGTCGTGTTGCCGACCGGCACCGTGGTCATGTTGCCGCCCGGCAGTGCGGTCGCGCCCGGCAGCACGTTCGCGCCCGGCAGCACGTCGGCCGGCTGCGGCAGGCTGATCGACGCGGTCGCGCCCGGTCCGGTGACCGGCGTGGCGGGCGTCGCGGTCGCCGTGGCGGCGGGCGCGGACGCGTTGCCCATGATGTTGGCGAAACCCTGCATCAGCTGCGTGGCGGCGGCGGGGTTGGCCGCCAGCTGCTGCAGGAACGGCAGCCCCGGGATCTCGGGCGCGGGGGCCGGCGCGGGCGCGGGCTGCGCGGTCGCGGTGGCGCTGAACGCCACGGCTGCCGACACCGCCCCAGCCGCTGCGATGATCGTGGAGGCGAACAGTTTCCGGGTGCGGTGCATGAAAGTTCTCCCATTTCCGTCGGTGGCGTCGGTGTCCGCGAATGACACCGATGGCACGCCTGCTCCCGAAGCTAGCCTGTTACTAGAGTTACTCAAGTGACATGTGTGGCATTTATGGAACCGTTACTGAGGTGAAGGCGGATGGTGACCGCTCAGTAGAGTCGGTCGGATAGACACCACCGATTCCGTCACCCCGGTGCCCGCCCGCCGAGCCGCCCGCCTCGTCGCACACCTGTCGGCGGCGGCACCCGCGTTGTTGATCCTCAGCATCGCCGCCCGGCTGGCATGGACCTACCTGGTGCCCAACGGCGCCAACTTCGTCGACCTCCACGTCTACGTCGGCGGTGCGGCCGAGCTGGACGGACCCGGCACGCTGTACGAGTACGTCTACGCGGACCAGACGCCGGACTTCCCGCTGCCGTTCACCTATCCGCCGTTCGCGGCGGTGGTGTTCTACCCGCTGCACCTGCTGCCGTTCGGATTCGTCGCGTTCGCGTGGCAGGTCGGCATCATCGCGGCGCTCTACGGCGTGGTGCGGCTCAGCCAGCGGTTGCTGTCCCCGACCGCGGTGGGCAGTCGGCGTGTCGCGATGCTGTGGACCGCCGTCGGCATCTGGACCGAGCCGCTGCGCAGCACGTTCGACTACGGCCAGGTCAACGTGCTGCTGGTGCTCGGCGTGCTCTACGCGGTCTACACCTCGAAGTGGTGGCTCTCGGGCCTGGTGGTCGGGCTGGCCGCCGGGGTCAAGCTCACGCCCGCCGTCGCCGGCCTGTACTTCGTTGGCGCACGACGCTGGGCGACCGTGCTGTTCTCCGCGGCGGTCTTCGCGCTGACGATCGGCGTGTCGGCGCTCATCGTCGGCGACCAGACCCGGATGTACTTCACCGAACTACTCGGCGACGCCGACCGCGTCGGCCCGGTCGGGACGTCGTTCAACCAGTCGTGGCGCGGCGGGATCTCGCGGATCCTGGGGCACGACGCGGGATACGGCGCGCTTGTGCTGGTCGGGGTCGCGGTGACGGCCGTGCTGGCGCTGCTGGCGTGGCGCGCCATCGGCGGCGCGGACGACCGGCTGGGCGCCATCGTGATCGTGGAGCTGTTCGGCCTGCTGCTGTCCCCGATCTCGTGGACGCACCACTGGGTGTGGCTGATACCGCTGATGATCTGGCTGCTGCACGGCCCGCTGCGCGCGCAACTGGGGGCGCGGGTGCTCGGCTGGGGGTGGCTGGCCCTCACCCTGGTCGGCGTGCCCTGGCTGCTGAGCTTCGCCCAGCCCACCATCTGGGTGATCCCGCGGCCGTGGTACCTGGCGTGGGCGGGCCTGGTCTACATCGTCGCCACACTGGCGACGCTCGCGTGGGTCGCTACCCGAGGATCCCGTCGATATCGCGCGCCATCTGCACATCCTTGTCTGTGATTCCGCCCTCGGAGTGCGTCACCAGCGCGAAAGTGACTGTTCGCCAACGGATATCGATGTCGGGATGGTGGTCTTTTGCTTCCGCGTGCTCGGCGACGCGACGTACCGCGTCGATTCCGTCGAGGAATGCCGAAAACTTGACCGACCGCCGCAGCGCGCCGTCGGCACGCTCCCATCCGTTGAGGTCGGGCAGTGCGGCGTCCACTTGTTCATCCGTTAACACGGCCATGCCTTCGACGGTATACCGTCTGGCGCAGTGTCGAAATTGATCGTGGTCGCGGGTGCGCTGATCGAGGGTGGCGCGCTGCTGGTGGCCCAGCGCGACCGTCCGCCCGAGCTGGCCGGATTGTGGGAGCTGCCCGGCGGCAAGGTGGCACCGGGGGAGAGTGACGAGGCCGCGCTCGTGCGCGAGCTGAACGAGGAACTCGGCGTCGACGTCACCGTCGGCGCGCGCGTCGGTGCCGACATCGCGTTGAGCGCGGCGATGTGTCTGCGCGCCTACGCGGTCACCAGAACCCGCGGCGTCGTGGCGCCCCACGACCACCGGGCGCTGCGCTGGGTCCGCACCGAGGAGATCGAGACGCTGCCGTGGGTGCCCGCCGACCGGGCCTGGCTACCGGACCTGACCCGGTTGCTGGCAGGCGCCGACCACGCCCGGGCATCCGGAGCCGCTGCGCGCCGGGGCAAACAGCTTCCGACGTAGCGGGTTTGGACCTACCGGTGCCCGGGTATACGGGCCGATCCCTGCTGTAAGGCTCACTTTCTTTGCGAAAGGCGATCTGCGGCAGACCAATTCGTGTATTTCGCAGATCTGTGGAACTCCGACGCCAAAGATGGTTGGCTGACCTGGTGAGCACGGCGACAACGCCGGACATCGGCGCACGGCGGGGACTGAACTTGGCACTGGCCACGTGGGTTTCCGCAATCAACTTCTGGGCCTGGAACATGATCGGCCCGTTGTCCACCACCTATGCGGGCGACATGTCGCTGAGCAGCAGCGAAGCCTCGATCCTGGTGGCCACCCCGATCCTGGTCGGGGCGCTCGGCCGGATCGTGGTCGGCCCGCTGACCGACCGCTACGGCGGTCGGGTGATGTTCATGGCGGTGACGCTGGCGTCCATCGTCCCGGTGTTGGCCGTCGGCATCGCCGGGTCGTCGGGCTCCTACCCGCTGCTGGTGGTGTTCGGCTTCTTCCTCGGCGTCGCAGGCACCGTCTTCGCCGTCGGTATTCCGTTCGCCAACCACTGGTACGAGGCCTCGCGCCGCGGTTTCGCCACCGGCGTGTTCGGCATGGGCATGGTCGGCACCGCGTTGTCCGCGTTCTTCACACCGCGTTTCGTCAAGTGGTTCGGCTTGTTCACCACCCACGTCATCATCGCCGCGGCATTGGCGGTGACCGCCGCGCTGTGCCTGTTCATCATGCGTGACTCGCCGAACTTCACGCCCAACCACGACGCGGTGGTGCCCAAGCTGAAGGCCGCGGCCAAGTTGCCGGTGACGTGGGAGATGTCGTTCCTGTACGCCGTCGTCTTCGGCGGGTTCGTCGCGTTCAGCAACTACCTGCCGACGTACATCAAGACGATCTACGGCTTCTCGGCCGTCGACGCCGGTGCGCGCACCGCCGGTTTCGCCCTCGCGGCGGTGCTGGCCCGGCCGGTGGGCGGCGCGCTGGCCGATCGTTTCGCTCCCAAGTACGTGGTGCTCGCGTCCTTCGCCGGTACCGCGGCGATGGCGTTCGTCGCGATCTTCCAGCCGCCGCCCGACATCTGGTCGGCGGCCACCTTCATCACGCTGGCGCTCTTCCTCGGTATCGGCACCGGCGGCGTGTTCGCGTGGGTGGCCCGGCGCGCCCCGGCCAAGTCGGTGGGTTCGGTCACCGGCATCGTCGCCGCCGCGGGCGGGCTGGGCGGGTACTTCCCGCCGCTGGTCATGGGGGCGTCCTACGACAGCCTCGAAAACGACTACACCATCGGGCTGACCCTGCTGGTCGCCACCGCACTGCTGGCATTCCTGTACACCGCGCTGCGGCTGCACGCCCGGGAGCCGCAACAGAAGGAGAACGCCACGTGACGAGTCCGCCACGCACCGGAGGTGTGGTCGAGGAACTGTTGCAGCGCAGCGGCCGGTTCTTCACCCCCGGCGAGTCCTCCGAGGACCTGCGCACGGTGACCCGGCGGGGCGGGCGCGACGGCGACGTCTTCTACCGTGACCGCTGGAGCCACGACAAAGTGGTGCGGTCCACTCACGGGGTCAACTGCACCGGCTCCTGCTCGTGGAAGGTGTACGTCAAGGACGGCATCATCACCTGGGAGACCCAGGAAACCGACTATCCGTCGGTCGGCCCGGACCGCCCCGAGTACGAGCCGCGCGGCTGCCCGCGTGGGGCGGCGTTCTCCTGGTACACCTATTCGCCGACGCGGGTGCGCTACCCGTACGCCCGCGGTGTGCTCGTCGAGATGTACCGGGAAGCCAAGGCGCGCCTCGGCGATCCGGTGCTGGCATGGGCCGACATCCAGGCCGACCCGCAGCGGCGCCGTCGATACCAGCAGGCCCGCGGCAAGGGCGGGCTGGTGCGGGTGACATGGGCCGAGGCCACCGAGATGATCGCCGCGGCGCACGTGCACACCATCAAGACCTACGGACCCGACCGGGTGGCGGGCTTCTCGCCGATCCCGGCGATGTCGATGGTCAGCCATGCGGCCGGCTCGCGGTTCGTCGAGCTGGTCGGCGGGGCGATGACGTCGTTCTATGACTGGTACGCCGACCTGCCGGTGGCCTCGCCCCAGGTGTTCGGCGACCAGACCGACGTGCCGGAGTCCGGGGACTGGTGGGACGCCTCGTATCTCATGATGTGGGGATCCAACGTCCCGGTCACCCGCACGCCGGACGCGCACTGGATGGCCGAGGTGCGCTACCGCGGCACCAAGGTGGTCAGCGTCAGCCCCGACTACGCCGACAACACCAAGTTCGCCGACGAGTGGATGCCGTGCGCGGCCGGCACGGACGGCGCGCTGGCGATGGCGATGGGGCATGTCATCCTCACGGAAAATTTTGTCCGCCGACGTGTTCCGTTCTTCGTCGACTACGTCCGCACGTACACCGATCTGCCGTTCCTGGTCAAGCTCGAAGAACGCGACGGCGTGCTGGTGCCCGGCAAGATGCTCACCGCCGCAGATCTGGGCCCTGGATACGACGGCCAGGAGAACGCGGCTTTCAAACCGGTGCTGCTGGACGGGGCCACCGATTCGGTGGTGGTCCCGCCTGGTTCGCTGGGCTTCCGGTACGGCGACGAGGGTGTGGGCAAGTGGAACCTCGACCTGGGCGATGTGGTGCCCGCGCTCACTGTCGCCCCGCCCGATGGTCAGTCGGGCGAGACCACGTCGATCAGCCTGACGCGCTTCGACACCGTCGACGGCCGTGGCGCCACCCTGCAGCGCGGCGTGCCGGTGCGGCGGGTGGGCGAGCACCGGGTGTGCACGGTGTTCGACCTGATGCTGGCGCAGTACGGGGTGGCCCGGCCCGGGCTGCCGGGGGACTGGCCGGCCGGCTACGACGATCCCGACCAGCCGTACACACCGGCCTGGCAGGAGTCGATCACCGGGGTGTCGGCTTCCCAGGCCATCCGGGTGGCACGCGAATTCGCCCGCAACGCCGAGGAATCCGGCGGCCGGTCGATGATCATCATGGGGGCGGGCATCTGCCAGTGGTTCCACGGCGACACCACCTACCGTGCGGTGCTGGCGATGCTGCTGCTGACCGGATCGATGGGCAGAAACGGCGGCGGTTGGGCGCACTATGTCGGGCAGGAGAAGTGCAGGCCGGTGACCGGCTGGGCCACCATGGCCATGGCCACCGACTGGACGCGACCGCCCCGGCAGATGCCGGGTACGTCGTACTGGTACGCCCACACCGGCCAATGGCGCTACGACGGGTACCGGGCCGACGCGCTGGCAAGTCCCACCGCGCGCGGCCGGTTCGCGGGCAAGCACACCATGGACGTGGTCGCCGCCGCCGCGGCGATGGGCTGGATGCCGTTCTACCCGCAGTTCGACCGCAACAGCCTGGATGTCGCCGACGAGGCGCGCGCCGCCGGGCAGGACATCGGCAAGTACGTCTGCGAGAAGCTGGCCTCCGGCGAGCTCAAGATGGCGGTCACGGATCCCGACAATCCGGCGAACTGGCCGCGGGTGCTCAACGTGTGGCGGGCCAACCTGCTCGGCTCGTCGAGCAAGGGCAACGAGTACTTCCTGCGCCACCTGCTCGGTGCCGATTCCAACCTGCAGGCCACTCCGACGGAAGAGGCGTTGCGGCCCAAGGACGTCACGTGGCCGGACGACATCCCGGAAGGCAAGCTGGACCTGTTGATGTCCGTCGACTTCCGGATGACGTCGACGACGTTGCTCTCCGACGTGGTGCTTCCCGCAGCCACCTGGTACGAGAAGGCCGACCTGTCGTCGACCGACATGCACCCGTACGTGCACGCGTTCAGCCCGGCGATCGACCCGCCGTGGGAAACCCGCTCGGACTTCGAGGCGTTCGGCGCGATCGCGCGGACGTTCTCCACGCTCGCGCGCAGCCATCTGGGCACCCGCACCGACGTGGTGCTCGGCGCGCTGCAGCACGACACTCCCGGTGCGATGGCCTATCCCGCGGGGACACAACGTGATTGGCGGGAGACCGGCGAGACGCCGGTGCCCGGCAAGACGATCGGCCCGATCACCGTGGTGGAGCGGGACTACGCCGCGATCGCCGACAAGTGGTCGACGCTGGGTCCGCTGGTGGAGCGGCTGGGGGTCACCACCAAGGGGGTGACGACGTGGCCGGTGCAGGAGACCGCCGAACTCGCGCAGAAGTTCGGCGTGCTCGACTCCGGGCCGGCCGCCGGGCAACCGGCGATCACCACCGCCGAGCGGATGGCCGATGTGATCCTGGCGCTGTCGGGCACCTCGAACGGACGGCTGGCGGTGGAGGGCTTTCGCGAACTCGAGCGTCGCACCGGAAGACCTCTGGCGCACTTGGCCGAAGGCAGTGAGGAGCGGCGAATCACCTACGCCGACACCCAGGCGCGGCCCGTTCCGGTCATCACCAGCCCGGAGTGGTCGGGCAGCGAGACCGGCGGTCGCCGCTACGCACCGTTCACCGTGAACATCGAGGCGCTCAAGCCGTTTCACACGCTGACCGGACGGATGCACTTCTACCTCGACCACGACTGGCTGGAGGAACTCGGCGAGCAACTGCCGGTGTACCGTCCGCCGCTGGACATGGCCAGGCTGTTCGGGGAACCGGCAATCGGCGCCCGCGGCGAACTGGGCCTGACGGTGCGGTACCTGACGCCCCACTCGAAGTGGTCGATCCACTCCGAATACCAGGACAACCTGTTCATGCTCTCGCTGTCACGCGGCGGGCCGACGATGTGGATGAGCCCGGCGGACGCGGCGAAAATCCAAGTGCGGGACAATGACTGGGTCGAAGCAGTCAACCGCAACGGGGTGCTGGTGTGCCGGGCGATCGTCAGCCACCGAATGCCCGAAGGCGTGGTCTACGTCTACCACGCCCAGGAACGCACCATCGACGTCCCATTGACGGAGACGACCGGCCGCCGCGGCGGCATCCACAACTCGCTGACCCGGCTGCTGGTGAAGCCGAGCCATCTGGCAGGTGGGTACGCGCAGACGGCGTTCGCGTTCAACTACCTGGGGCCCACCGGGAATCAACGCGACGAGGTGACGATCGTGCGTCGTCGCTCGCAGGAGGTGGTCTACCAGTGATGCCGAACGAAGCGGGCGGAGTGAGCCGATGAAAGTCATGGCCCAGATGGCGATGGTGATGAACCTCGACAAGTGCATCGGGTGCCACACCTGCTCGGTGACCTGCAAACAGGCCTGGACCAACCGGCCTGGCACCGAATACGTGTGGTTCAACAACGTCGAAACCCGTCCCGGACAAGGCTATCCGCGCACCTATCAAGATCAGGAACGGTGGCGCGGCGGGTGGATCCGCGACAAGCGCGGTCGGCTGCGGTTGCGCGGCGGCGGGCGGCTGAACAAGTTGCTGAACATCTTCTCCAACCCCAAGCTGCCGTCCATCAACGACTACTACGAGCCGTGGACCTACGACTACGAGAACCTCACCAACGCACCCCTGGGCGAGCACATGCCCGTCGCACCGCCGCGCAGCCTGATCAGCGGCAAGCCGATGAAGGTGGAATGGTCGGCCAACTGGGACGACGACCTCGGTGGCTCCCCGGAGATCGTGCCCGGCGACCCGGTGCTCGCAAAGGTCAGCGAGGAGATCCGGCTCGAGCTCGAGCAGACCTTCATGTTCTACCTGCCGCGGATCTGCGAACACTGCCTGAACCCGTCGTGCGTGGCGTCGTGCCCGTCGGGGGCGATGTACAAGCGCACCGAGGACGGCATCGTGCTGGTCGACCAGGACCGCTGCCGCGGCTGGCGGATGTGCGTGTCGGGGTGCCCGTACAAGAAGGTGTACTTCAATCACAAGACGGGCAAGGCCGAGAAGTGCACGCTGTGCTACCCGCGCATCGAGGTCGGGCTGCCGACGGTGTGCTCGGAGACCTGCGTGGGCCGGCTGCGGTATCTGGGCCTCGTGCTCTACGACGTCGATCGCGTCACCGCGGCCGCCTCGGTGGAGAACGACACCGACCTGTACGAGGCGCAGAAGTCGATCCTGTTGGACCCCAGCGATCCCGAGGTCATCGCGGGCGCCCTCGCCGAGGGCATCTCCGACGAGTGGATCGAGGCCGCTCAGCGCTCGCCGATCTACGCGCTGATCCACGAGTACCAGGTGGCATTGCCGCTGCACCCGGAGTACCGGACGATGCCGATGGTGTGGTACATCCCGCCGCTGTCGCCGGTCGTCGATGCGGTCAGCCGCGACGGGCACGACGGGGAGGATGCCGGCAACCTGTTCGGGGCGCTGGAAGCGTTGCGCATTCCGATCGAGTACCTGGCCGGGCTGTTCACCGCCGGTGACACGGCGGTCGTCGAGGGGGTGCTGCGCCGGCTGGCGGCGATGCGGTCCTACATGCGCGACGTCAACCTCGGCCGGGAGACCCAGCCGCACATCCCCGAATCGGTCGGGATGACCGAGGAGCAGATCTACGAGATGTACCGGCTGCTGGCGTTGGCGAAGTACGACGAGCGCTACGTCATCCCGACCGCGTATGCGGCCGTCGAGCCGTGGTCGCTGGAGGAACCCGGCTGCTCGCTGTCGTTCGAGGGCGGGCCGGGGATGTACGAGTCGGGTCCGTTCGGCGAAGCCAGTGGGCAGCCGATCCCGGTGGCGGTGGAGACGTTTCACGCGTTGCGGCAGCGGCAGACCTCCGAGCACATGGCCGCCGACGAGGCCCGGCCGTCGCGGGTCAACCTGCTCAACTGGGACGGCCGCGGCGCACCATCGGGACTGTTCCCGCAGGACGGTGACCGGTGATGAAGCTGCTCAAGCGGTCCCGGACACCGGCGCTCGCCGACCGATTGGTGTGGCAGTGTGCGTCCCTGCTACTGAGCTACCCCGACGGGGCTCAGCTCGCCGCCGCCGAGGAGCTGCTCGACCACGTCGAAGGCGCTGCCGCCGAACAACTTTCGGCCACCCTGGCCGCTGTGCGGGCACTCGGGCCGATGCAGGCCGCGCAGGACTACGTCGCCACCTTCGACATGCGCCGGCGCGCCACCATGTACCTGACCTACTGGACCGCCGGTGACACCCGCAACCGCGGGCAGGCGATGCTGGCGTTCGCGCAGGCCTACCGGGACGCGGGGGCGCCGGCACCGGCCGACGAAGCCCCCGACTTTCTGCCTGTCGTGCTGGAGTTCGCCGCGACCGTCGACGCGGGCGTCGGGCGGCGGTTGCTGACCGAGCACCGGGTGCCGCTCGGTGTGTTGCACGGGGTGTTGCGCGATGTCGGCTCGCCCTACGCGTCGGCAGTGGCCGCGGTGCTGGCCACCCTGCCTGTGGCCACCGACGAGGAGTTGCGCCGCGCGCAGCGGCTGGCCGCCGACGGGCCGCCCGCCGAAGCGGTGGGCCTGCAACCGTTCACGTTGACGGTGCCGCCGAAACGGGCGGGCGAAGCAGGGGTGGGAATGAACCGGGCGGGCGAAGCAGGGGTGGGAATGAACCGGGCGGGCGAAGCAGGGGTGGGAATGAACCGGGCGGGCGAAGGGGGGCGCTGAGATGTCCGGGTGGGAGATCTTCTGGGACGTGGTGCCCTACGTCACGCTGGCCATCGTCGTGGTGGGCACGTGGTGGCGGTACCGCTACGACAAGTTCGGCTGGACCACCCGCTCGTCACAGCTCTACGAGAGCCGGCTGCTGCGGGTCGCCAGCCCGATGTTCCACTTCGGCATCCTGGTCGTCATCGTGGGCCACATCATCGGGCTGGTCATCCCCGAATCCTGGACCGACGCAATCGGATTGAGCGATCACGCCTACCACATCCAGGCGCTCGTGCTCGGTGCGATCGCCGGTGTCTGCACCCTGGTCGGGATTTCACTGCTGGTGTACCGGCGGCGCACCACGGGGCCGGTGTTCATGGCGACCACCGTCAACGACAAGGTGATGTATCTGGTGCTGGTGATGGCGATCGTCGCGGGCCTGGCGTGCACGCTGATCGGCGCCACCCCGGTGGGCGCCGAACACAACTACCGCGAGACGGTGTCGCCCTGGTTCCGGTCCATCTGGGTGCTGCAGCCGCGCGGCGACCTGATGGTCGATGCGCCGCTGTGGTTCCACATCCACGTGATGCTGGGCCTGACACTGTTCTGCCTGTGGCCGTTCACCAGGCTGGTGCACGCGTTCAGCGCGCCGATCGGCTACCTGTTCCGGCCCTACATCGTCTACCGCAGCCGCGAGGCGGCGGGCAAGGGTGAGCTGGTCGGTTCGGCGCCGCGCCGCCGCGGCTGGTGATCGGGTCCCCAAGCCGGGAACCGCCCACCGAGGCGCACGGGTGTCGCTAGTCTCCTGATCCATGGGCGCACTGCGGTCCCTCTGGCGGGGTGTGCTCGCCTTCGACCGGATCGGTTCGCGGATACCGCAGCTGGTCCAGATGTGGCTGATCGAGCTGTTCTTCGCGCTGCCGCTGACGTTCTTCATCGCCAAGGTCATCGACATCCGCGGCGCGTTCGGGGTCCCCGGCACGGGAGAGTCGATGCCCGGCGTCTTCTGGGGTGCCCTCGCGGTGTCGGCGGCGGCGGGTTTCCTGTACTTCCGCGGCCTCGTTCGCCCACGCGTGGTCCAGGGGTCCTGGACACCGATGGTCAAGGCCGACGTCGGTGACGTCACGGTGTTCGCCGGCAACCCTCGGTGGACGGCGCACTACGTCTACCTGACGAGCCACCCCTCCTACGTTCTGCTCCTGCTCCTGACTGCTCCGATCCCGGCGGTCATGGTGCTGGCGACGGAGAACAACGGCGACAGCACCTTCTACTTCAGGATCGCCGGCGTCGTCGGGCTCATCGTGCTGGCGCTGATGGCGCTCGTCCGGTTGTCGGCCTGGTATGTCTTCAGGTTCGGCCGCCGCCGACTCGACGAGCAGATCGCCGACACCGGGATGTCGCAGCGCCGGTTGTCCTGGGAGATCGCTTGGAAGCCTGTGCTGGTGCTGATCGTCCTGATATACGCGATCGTGGCCATTCCGCTGGGGTGGATGTTCTGGCAGGACAAGCGGACGATCGCGGCGCTTCCCGTGGTCACCGTCGCCGACGCCGATCAGCCCGGGCAGTACCGCCGGGTCGAGGGCCCGCTGGCGTCCGAGCCCGTGTACTGGGCGCCCGACGGCACCGGGCGAGGAGGCAACAACTACGCGGGAGCCGGTGTGCTGGTTGACCTTTCGTCCGGAGGTCAGGCACTGTTGCTGGCCGAATCGCTGTCGGTGCCGGACTTCGTCGGCGCCATGAAGGACGCCCACGGCGGCACCGTCCACACGCAGGGCAAGGTGATCGAGCAGATCACCGAGGATCAGGTCGAGTACTACGGCTTCGACGTCGACGATTTCCCGGAGCCGCCGCAGGACGGCCGGGTGATGGTGTTGCTGTCCTACCCGTGACCTGTCGGCTCAGTAGCGCAGCCGGTCGCCGGGCACCCGCACGTCGGCCCGGCTGTCCCGGTGCGCGATGGCGTGGATCGGGTGGGTCAGCACGGGATGGCGGCAATGCGGGCACGACGCCTGGTTGCGATTCGCCGAGCTGAACGTCAGATGACGACACTCGCTACATCGCACGATGTAGAACGCGCCGATCCAGTTGGCCAGACCCAGGAAGATCGCCAGCGTCGTGAGAGTCGCCAGCACCGTGATGAGAACGATGGTGAGCACCGAATAGACCGCCATTGCCAACCTCCAGAAGACGCTTTGACGGGTGCCCTCAACGGTACGCCCGGGCGTAATCAATCGGCTGAGAAAAGGCGCCGAAAAGGTGCCACGGACGTCTCCCACGGTGGCCGAACGCGCCGGATTCACCTAGGACTTGCGGGCCCGCTTGAAGACCATCGTCAGCTCCTTGCCGCGGATCCCGTTCAGTTCGGCCTTGCGCACCTTGTTCAAAACCACGGGACAGCGCTTGCATCTCGGCTTGCTGCGACAACACTTTTTCTTCGGCTTCATGCCGGCGAGCTCGGTGGCTTTCACGTGACGGGAATCTCTCGTTTTCGCGATCTGTGCAGTGCACTGCGACAATCACCGGCGTGAATGCACGCCCGGATTTCCGCAACGTCGCCATTGTGGCCCACGTCGACCACGGCAAGACCACGCTGGTCGACGCGATGCTGCGTCAGTCCGGTGCGCTGAGCCACCGTGGGGACGACGCGATCGAGCGCCTGATGGATTCCGGTGACCTGGAAAAGGAAAAGGGCATCACCATCCTGGCCAAGAACACCGCGGTGCATCGTCACCACGCCGACGGCAGCATGACCGTCATCAACGTCATCGACACCCCGGGGCACGCCGACTTCGGCGGCGAGGTCGAGCGCGGGCTGTCCATGGTCGACGGCGTCGTCCTGCTCGTCGACGCATCGGAGGGGCCACTGCCGCAGACGCGGTTCGTGCTGCGTAAGGCCCTGGCCGCGCACCTGCCCGTCATCCTGGTCGTCAACAAGACCGACCGGCCCGACGCGCGCATCGCCGAGGTCGTCGAAGAGAGTCACGACCTGCTGCTCGACGTCGCCTCCGACCTCGACGAGGAAGCTCAGACCGCCGCCGAGAAGGCACTCGACCTGCCCACGCTGTACGCCTCGGGACGTGCGGGCATCGCCAGCACCGTCCAGCCCGCCAACGGCGAGAACCCCGACGGCGAGAATCTCGACCCGCTGTTCGACGTGCTGCTCGAGCACATCCCGCCGCCCCAGGGTGATCCGGAAGCCCCGCTGCAGGCGCTGGTCACCAACCTCGACGCGTCGGCGTTCCTGGGCCGGCTGGCGCTGATCCGGATCTACAAGGGCCGGATCAAGAAGGGGCAGCAGGTCGCGTGGATGCGCGAAGTCGACGGCCACCCCGTCATCACGACCGCGAAGATCACCGAGCTGCTGGTCACCGAGGGCGTGGAGAGAACCGCCACCGACGAGGCCTTCGCCGGCGACATCGTCGCGGTGGCCGGCATCCCGGAGATCATGATCGGCGACACGCTGGCCGATCCCGACCACGCGCACGCGCTGCCCCGCATCACCGTCGACGAGCCGGCCATCTCGGTGACCATCGGCACCAACACCTCACCGTTGGCGGGCAAGGTGTCAGGCCACAAGCTGACCGCGCGAATGGTCAAGAACCGCCTGGACTCCGAACTCGTCGGCAACGTGTCGATCAAGGTCGTCGACATCGGCCGCCCCGACGCGTGGGAGGTGCAGGGCCGCGGTGAGCTGGCGCTGGCCGTGCTCGTCGAGCAGATGCGCCGCGAGGGCTTCGAGCTCACGGTCGGCAAGCCGCAGGTGGTCACCCGGACCGTCGACGGCAAACTGCATGAACCGTTCGAGGCGATGACGATCGACTGCCCCGAAGAGTTCGTCGGCGCCATCACCCAGCTGATGGCCGCCCGCAAGGGCCGCATGGAGGAGATGACCAACCACGCCGCCGGATGGGTGCGGATGGACTTCATCGTGCCCAGCCGCGGGCTGATCGGGTTCCGGACGGACTTCCTGACGCTGACCCGTGGCACCGGCATCGCCAACGCGGTGTTCGACGGCTACCGTCCGTGGGCGGGCGAGATCCGCGCCCGGCACACCGGTTCGCTGGTGTCCGACCGCAGCGGCCAGATCACCCCGTTCGCGATGATCCAGCTCGCCGACCGTGGCCAGTTCTTCGTCGAACCCGGCCAGGAGACCTACGAGGGCCAGGTCGTCGGGATCAACCCGCGCGCCGAGGATCTCGACATCAACGTGACCCGCGAGAAGAAGCTGACCAACATGCGGTCCTCGACCGCCGACGTGATGGAGACGCTGGCCCGCCCGCTGGAACTCGACCTGGAGAAGGCGATGGAGTTCTGCGCGGCCGACGAGTGCGTCGAGGTCACCCCGGAGATCGTGCGGGTGCGCAAGGTGGAGTTGACGGCCTCACTGCGGGCGCGGGCGAAGTCGCGCGCCAAACAGGCCAACAACTGACCACGGTGGGTCTGCCGCCCGTGGTTAATCTGTAAAGCGTGCCGACGACCTTTCGCCGCGTCCGCGCCGGCCGTGGGTCGGCTCTAGCCGCGACCGTCATGACGTTGGCCCTGGTGACCGGCTGCACGGTGAGTCCGCCGCCGGCGCCGCAGAGCACCGACACCACCGAGGTGACCCCGCCGCCGCCGATGAAGGCGACGCAGATCATCGTGGCGATCGACTCGATCGGGCCCGGATTCAACTCCCATCTGTTGTCCGACCAGTCACCGGTCAACGCGGCGATCAGCTCGCTGGTGCTGCCCAGCTCGTTCCGACCGATCCCGGATTCCCGCACCCCGACGGGTTCGCGCTGGGAGCTGGACACCTCCCTGCTGGAGTCGGCCGAGGTCACCGGCGAGGACCCGTTCACCGTCACCTACAAGATCCGGCCGGAGGCGCAGTGGACCGACAACGCGCCGATCGGCGCGGATGACTACTGGTACCTGTGGCGGCAGATGGTCAGCCAGCCCGGCGCTGCCGACCCGGCCGGCTACGACCTCATCACCGGCGTGCAGTCCGTCGAGGGCGGCAAGACGGCCGTCGTGACGTTCGCACAGCCCTACCCGGCGTGGCGTGAGATGTTCAACGACATCCTGCCCGCCCACATCGTCAAGGACGTCCCCGGCGGATTCGGCGCAGGCCTGGCGCAGGCGCTGCCGGTCACCGGAGGGCAGTTCCGCGTCGACACCATCGACCCGCAGCGTGACGAGATCCTGCTCGCGCGTAACGACAGATATTGGGGCACGCCCGCCACACCGGACCTGATCCTGTTCCGCCGCGGCGGGGCGCCCGCCGCGCTGGCCGATTCCATCCGCAACGGGGACACCCAGGTCGCCCAGGTGCATGGCGGGTCGGCGGTGTTCGCCCAGCTGTCCGCGATCCCCGACGTGCGCACCGCCCGGATCGTCACCCCGCGCGTCATGCATCTGACGCTGCGGGCCCAGCAGCCGATGCTGGCCGACGCGCTGGTCCGCAAGGCGGTCCTCGGCCTGCTCGACGTCGACCTGCTGGCCGCCGTCGGCGCCGGCGACGACAACACCGTCACCCTGGCCCAGGCCCAGGTGCGCTCGCCGTCGGACCCCGGTTACGTCCCGACCGCCCCGCCCGCGATGACGCGGGAGGATGCCATGACCCTGCTGGCCGAGGCCGGGTATCAGGTGGACCCCGTGCAGGTGCCGACCTCACCGCCGCCGGCGCCCGGTGCGCCGGAGAGCAACCGCGGCCGGCTCACCAAGGACGGCGAGCCGCTGACGCTGGTGCTCGGCGTCGCCGCCAATGACCCGACGGCGGTCGCGGTCGCCAACACCGCCGCCGATCAGCTGCGCAGCGTCGGGATCGCGGCGACGGTGGCGGCACTCGACCCGGTGGTGCTGTACGGAGACGCCATGGTCAACAACCAGATCGATGCGGTGATCGGCTGGCACCCGGCAGGCGGTGACCTCGCGACGTCGCTGGCGTCGCGCTACGGCTGTCCGGCGCTGGAGGCCACCGCAGTCGAAACCACCACCGGGGCACCGGCGCCGACCTCCGACCCGCCCAGACCGAGCGGAACGTCCGGACCGCGCGGCCCGTCCGATCCGCCGACGACGTCGACAACGCCGACGACAGCGACGCAGACTTCGCCCGCCCCCGAGCCGGACTCCGATCAACTCGTCCAGGCGCCGAGCAACATCACCGGAATCTGCGACCCGCACATTCAGCCCAGGATCGACGCCGCACTGCACGGCACCGCCGACATCGCCGAGGTCATCGACGAGGTCGAGCCCAGGCTGTGGGAGATGTCCACGGTGCTGCCGATCCTGCAGGACACCACGATCGTCGCGGCCGGCCCCAGCGTGCAGCACGTCAGCCTGACCGGCGCTGTGCCGGTCGGCATCGTCGGCGACGCAGGCAGCTGGGTCAAGCTGCCGCAGTGATCTCGCGGCCCGCCTCCTTCTGGTGCCGTCGGCGCAGCGCAGCCAGACCGTAGGCGGCATAGGCGCCGACCGCGAACACGAGCAACAGCCACAGCGGCGGACGCGCGAGCTCCCAGACGAACAGCGCTGCGAACAACGGCGAGCGCTGGGTGATCGCCAGGAGACCCGCCGCGCAACTCAGGGACACCGCCGCCACGTGCAGCTGCGTTCCGGCCCAGTGATTGAGCGCCAACGCGGCCAGGGATCCGGCTGCGGCGCCGGTCGCCAGTGCGGGGGTCAGAAGTCCGCCGGCCGCACCGGCTCTCAGGAACAGCATCGTGAGCAGTGGTTTGAGAAGCAGGATCAGTGCTGCCGAGGTCAGCGTCAACCCGCTACTCATGCTGACCTGGAGGATGCTGCGGCCGTTTCCGGGCAGCTCCGGAAGCCAGATCGAGCAGACGCCGGTCAACAGACCTGCCGCCGCAATCCCGGGGATCACCATCCATGACCGCAACGTCAATCTCGGCGCGCCGTGCATCATGCGGTCGAACACCAGACCCACCGCGGTCGCCACCGGAGCGAGCGCCAGAGCCAGGAACACGAACAGATAGGACAGCCGCGAATCCGGCCAGGACAGCGGGTGCTCCAGGTGGGTGACCGGTGCCGCGACCATGACGGCGATGCTCGACGTGATCAGCGCGGTGCCCAACGCTCTCGGGTGCCACGTCCGGAGCAGGATGCGGGTGGCGAACAGCGCCCCGCCCAAGGGGACGCTGTACACCGCGCCCAATCCGGCGCCTGCCGCGCACGCCAGCAGAATCCGGCGATCTGCCGCGGTCAGCGCCAGCCGCGAGACACCGATGTCGCCCCAAGCCGCGGCGAGTTGACGCGGCGCGCCCTCCCGTCCCAGCGAGGCTCCCGACCCGACGAGCAGCACCTGCAGCCCGGCATCGGCGGTTCCGGTCAGAGGCGGTCTGTCCTGGCGGCGCCGCAGGGCCCACCATCCCCATCCGGCCAGCGCGCCACCCAGCAGCGGGCCCACGGCCCTTCGGACCGGATTACTTCCCTCGATGCCGCTGAGAAGTGTGCCGAAGCTGTAGTGGAAGGTCAGGTGCTCGATCGCGTGCAACAGCAGCGTGGTTGCCGCACCGGCCACGCCCGCGATCAACCCGATGACAGCGATGGCGCACCCGAACTGCACGGTGCGGCGGGTCACCACGCGAATCTATGCCAGCCCAGCGCGCCGCGCGCCCCATTGGCGGGGCAAGCTGATGACCATGGAGACCGCGCGATTGCTCTTGGTTCGTCAGCCTGACCGGCGCGGTGCCGGCCGGCATCGTCGGCGACGCGGGTGGCTGGGTGAGGCTGCCGCAGTGGGTCTCCGGTCATGAAGGCGACATCGACACAGTGGTCACAGGCGATGGGTCTGGCCGCGCCGATCGTCAACGCGCCCATGGGAGGAGTGGCCGGAGGTGCGTTGGCGGCAGCCGTCTCACGGGCCGGCGGGCTGGGCATGATCGGCATCGGCAGCGCCGGATCCGCCGATCGGCTGCACACCGAACTGCGCCACGTGTCGGACCTGGACCGGCCTTTCGGGATCGGCCTGATCAGTTGGGCCGTCGCCGAGCAGCCGCGGCTGCTTGAGGCCGCCCTGGCGGCGCGGCCGGCCCTGCTGTCGGTCAGCTTCGGCGACGACTGGGCGTGGGTGCGACGGGCGCACGACGCCGGATGCGTCACCGCCACCCAGGTGGCCGACGTCGACGGGGCGCAGCGCGCGGCCGACGCCGGCGTGGACGTGCTGGTCACTCGGGGCGCTGAAGCCGGTGGACACGGGCAGCCCCGGGTCGGCACCCTGCCGCTGCTGGTCGAGGTGCTCGACCGGGTCGCAGTCCCGGTGTTGGCGGCCGGCGGCATCGCATCGGGGCGCGGGTTGGCGGCGGCGCTGGCCGCCGGCGCCTCCGGGGGCTGGCTGGGCACCGCGTTCGCGGCATGCCCGGAATCCACGCTTCCCGACGCCGCGGCAGAGGTGATGCTGGCCGCCCGCAACACCGACACCGTCACCACACGCGTCTTCGACATCGCGCTGGGCTATCCGTGGCCGCCGACCATCCCGGAGCGGGTGCTTCGCAACGCCTTCACCGACAGCTGGCACGGCCGCGAATCCGAGCTGGCCGCGGACACCGAAGCCGTCACGGAGTTGCGTGCGGCCATCGCTGCGGACGACTACCGGTTGGCCCCGGTCAATGTCGGCCAGGGCGTCTCTGAGCTCACCGCGATCGAGCCCGCGGCCCGGGTGATCCAGCGGCTGTGTGACGAGGCACGCGAGGTCGGGCAGCAGTAGGCCCCCGGATCGGGGATGCGGGGGCCTACCGGTCGATCGTCCGGCTTAGTCGTCGCCGCCGGATTCGCCGCCGGCGCCGCCGGAATCGCCGCCCGCGCCCCCGGCCGAATCACCGTCGTCCTCGCCGGCGGTGTCGTCAGCCGTATCGGTCTCGTCCGGGGCGGCCTCCACGTCATCCCCGGCTTCGTCGACGGGCGCGGTGACCACGTCGTCGACCGGAGCGGTGACCACGTCGTCGGCCGGCGTGGTCGCCTCCTCGCCTCCGTCGACCGGCGCGGTGGCCTCGTCGACAACCACGGCGGGTGCCTCCTCAACCACCGTGTCACCGTCGGCGACCACTGCGGCCTCGGTCTCCGCTGCAGCCTCGGTCTCCGCGGCTGCGTCGGTCTCCGCCACCTCGGCGACGGTGATCATGGTGCCCGAGCCGGCGTCCGGATCGGCCGGGCCTTCGGCCGCGGCGGTTGCCACTGCTTCTTCCGGTGCGATCGCCGCGGCAAGCGCCTTGGGCAGCGTCACGAACAACGCCTGAATCAGACCGCCCTCACCCGGATTCTCGCTGAAGGTGAACAGCCCGGGGTAGGTCGTGCCCATGTCGTTCGTGTATCCGTTGAGGAGCGCCCCGGTCACCGAAGCGGGGATGTTGATGAGCTCGACCACCGCGTCGATGAGGTTGCCCTCGCCGAGAGCGTCGAAAGCCGCCTGGAGGCTGCCGCCGAGCGCCTGCATCGGCGCCATGACCGTGCCCAGGGCGCCCAGCACGATCGGAAACACGGTGTCGAGGCTGGTCAGGGATTTCACGACGTTGGCGAAGTTCTGCGCGATCTTCCCGGGAATCTCCAACGCACCCGAGGTGAAGATCGGAAGCCCGATGTTGAGGATGGGGCCGAGGAGCAGCGCTTCGCCGGCAGTGGTGATCGCTCCGGAGATGTTGCCTTCGCTCAGCTGAGTAAAGGCGTCTTCGATGAGAGGCCAGGCCCCGGCCGGGTTGTCAAATGAGAATGTAATTCAGCGCGCCGGTAATGGCACCCGTGGTCGCGGAGACTAACGTCCCGCCGTACCCGAGCACGTTCTCCAGTGCCTGCCGCAGCAGCGGGAACGGATCCTCAAGAATGGCGTTGCCAATCCCACCCAAGTTGGTGGCTGCGCCGGCGAAGACATCCACCCAGGCGGTGATGGGGTTGACGGCGGCGGAGAGTTCCACGGCGACCGATGACATGGCCGGAGAGGAGCTGACGGTGCTGCTTGGGGGCACGACGACGGGGGCGAGGGCGATGGCGCTCGCGCCGGCCAGGGCGACTCCCGCGGTGAGATAAGAGCGAACCGTTACGTGCATGATATCCCTTCATTACGTAAATGTGATGGCGGACACCGCGGACCTTACTCCGCGGTAAGAAGTATTTGTCAACTATTTTTCGGTACTTTTCTGGGACGTACTGAATTTTTCGCACTCCGTGCAATGTCTTCGTGCATCGGATAGGTCTAATTGCGGCCCGATGTCCAATTCTGGCTAATTGCCGAATTCGAAGTGGTGGTCGTCGAGGTTGTCGGGCGAGCGGGTTGTGGCTCACCTGGCTGATTTGCTGGACACATCAGATGACAATTGACAGACGGCGCAATATTGCAGAGTGTGCCCGATTCCTGCTTTGCGGAAATCGTGGGTCCCGGTCGTCGGTGAAGCGCGGATTCCGAAGGTCGGATGCCGGGCGCGCTGTCCCGGCAAACGTCAGGTCGGGGCCGCGGACGGCCGCGGTTCGACCTGACACGCCTCGGGCGGGCAAGCTGAGCGACATGGACACCGCGCGATTGCTCTTCGTTCATGCCCACCCCGACGACGAGACCCTCACCACCGGAGCGACCATCGCGCACTACGTCGCCCGCGGCGCGCAGGTGCACGTCATCACGTGCACGCTGGGCGAAGAGGGCGAGGTGATCGGGGATGAATGGGCGCAGCTCGCGGTAGACCGCGCCGACCAGCTCGGCGGTTATCGGATCGGTGAGCTGACCGCGGCGCTGGCCGAACTGGGCGTGGACCGTCCGCGCTTTCTCGGCGGCGCGGGGCGCTGGCGGGACTCCGGCATGGACGGCACCCCGGCGCGGCAGCAACAACGCTTCGTCGACGGTGATTTCGCCGAACAGACCGCCACGCTGGCCGCCGCGATCGACGAGCTGCGCCCGCACGTCGTCGTCACCTACGACCCGAACGGGGGCTACGGCCATCCCGACCACATCCACGCCCACCGGGTCACGACGGCTGCGGTCGCCGCGTCGACGTGGCAGGTGCCGAAGCTGTACTGGACGGTGACGTCGTCCTCGGCGCTGGCCGCTGCGCTGGCCTCGATGGGCGCGGTGCCCGAGGAGTGGATCCGGGTCTCGGCCGACGACCTGCCGCTGTTCGGCTATTCCGACGAGGCGATCGACGCGGCGCTGGATCTGACCGCCCACGAGTCGGCTCGGGTGGCGGCGCTGCGTGCGCACCGGACGCAGGTCAGCGTTTCGCCCGACGGGCGCAGCTTCGCGCTGTCGAACAATGTCGCCCTGCCGGTGGATCCGACCGAGTACTACGTTCTTGCCGCGGGTTCTGCCGGCGCGCGCGACGAGCGCGGCTGGGAAACCGATCTGCTGTCCGGGCTGTCGGTGGGTTGACGACGCGCCGCGGGGTAAGCTGCCCGCAACCGACTGCGCACGGAGGGGAAGTACATGGACCCGGACCTGGATCCCAACCTGCAGCACTGGCAGGACCGCCTCGACAGCTACCAGTGGGTGATCGGCTCGATCGTCTCCGTGCTCGACAGCATCCCGACCTGACGGCGTCCTCTCCGCCGGTGTCGGACCGGCTTCGCGTTCTCCTTCTGGCCCTGCTCGGCCTCGACGGTGTGCTCTCGGCCCTGATGGCCGTCTTTTTCCTGCCGCTGCGGCTGGGGCCGGTGCCGTTGCCGATCAGTGCGTTGCTCAGCGGGGCGCTGAATCTCTCGCTGGTATGGGCCGGCCTGCAGTGGACGTCGGTTCCGCGACTCGCCGCCCTGCCGTTGTGGACGTGGCTGGCCACCGTCTTGCTGTGCATGGTGTTCAAGCCCGGTGACGACATCGTGTTCGGCGGCGTCGGGATCATGGAGTTCGGTCCGGTGCTGCTGGTCGCGCTCGGGGCCCTGCCCGCCGCGTGGCTGCTCATGCGTCACCCGCCGGCGGCGGGGGCGGACCCGCGCACCGGCGCCCGGTGACTACTGTGACTGCTATGTCACGCGGATGGCAGGCGCATTCTGTTTCAGATAGTGAGACGCGCGGATGAACCGCGACAACGCCGGGGTTACAGGAGAGTGGCTCTGAACACCCAGCGCGGCGCTGACCTGCCCAGCCCGGTGGTTCCTCCCAGATCTGGCGCGCCCAATCCCGCTGCGTTGCGACGGGTGTTACGGCGGGCCCGTGACGGGGTGGCCCTGAACGTCGACGAGGCGGCGATCGCGTTGACGGCGCGCGGTGACGACCTCGTCGACCTGTGCGCGTCGGCGGCGCGGGTGCGTGACGCGGGTCTGGAGGCCGCGGGCCGGCGGGGCGACACGGGCCGGTTGCCGGTGAGTTATTCGCGCAAGGTGTTCATCCCGGTGACGCATCTGTGCCGTGACACCTGCCATTACTGCACGTTCGTCACGGTGCCCGGCCGGTTGCGCGCGGAGGGCAAGGGCATGTTCATGGAGCCCGACGAGATACTCGACGTCGCGCGCCGCGGGGCTGAAATGGGTTGTAAGGAAGCGCTTTTCACCCTCGGTGACCGGCCGGAAGCTCGCTGGCCGGAGGCGCGCCGGTGGCTCGACGAACGAGGGTATGACTCGACGCTGGACTATGTGCGGGCGATGGCGATCCGGGTGCTGGAGGAGACCGGCCTGCTGCCGCATCTGAACCCGGGCGTGATGTCGTGGTCGGAGCTGTCGCGGCTCAAGCCGGTCGCCCCGTCGATGGGCATGATGCTGGAGACCACGTCGCGTCGGCTGTTCGAGACCAAGGGCCTGGCCCACTACGGCAGCCCGGACAAGGACCCGGCGGTGCGGCTGCGGACCCTGGACGACGCGGGCCGGCTGTCGATCCCGTTCACCACCGGGCTGCTGGTGGGGATCGGGGAGACGCTGACCGAGCGGGCCGAGACGGTGCACGCGATTCGACGTTCGCACAAGGAGTTCGGTCACGTCCAGGAAGTGATCGTGCAGAACTTCCGCGCCAAGGACCACACCGCCATGGCCTCGGTCCCGGACGCCGGGCTCGACGACTTCCTGGCCACCATCGCGGTCACCCGGCTGGTGATGGGCCCGAAGGTGCGCATCCAGGCGCCACCGAACCTGGTGTCCCGCCAGGAATGCCTGGCGCTGATCGCGGCCGGGGTGGACGACTGGGGCGGGGTGTCGCCGCTGACACCCGACCACGTCAACCCCGAGCGGCCGTGGCCGGCGTTGGACGAGCTGGCCGAGGTGACGCTTGAGGCCGGCTACGACCTGGTTCAGCGACTCACCGCCCAACCGCAGTACGTGCAGGCCGGCGCCGCCTGGATCGATCCGAGGGTGCACGGGCACGTGGCCGCGCTGGCAGACCCCGACACCGGCTACGCCCGTGACGTCAACCCGGTCGGGCGACCGTGGCAGGAACCCGACGAGGCCACGGAGTCACTGGGCCGTGTCGATCTGCACACCGCGATCGACACCGAGGGCCGGCTGACGACCACCCGCAGCGATCTCGGCGATGCGTTCGGCGACTGGGAGTCCATCCGGGCCAAGGTCGAGGAGTTGGCCGCCCGCGCACCGGAACGCATCGACACCGATGTGCTGGCCGCGCTGCGCTCGGCCGAGCGGGATCCGGCCGGGTGTTCCGACGACGAGTACCTGGCGTTGGCGACCGCCGACGGCCCGGCGCTGGATGCGGTGACCGCACTGGCGGATTCGTTGCGGCGCGACACCGTCGGCGACGACGTGACGTTCGTGGTCAACCGCAACATCAACTTCACCAACATCTGCTACACCGGCTGCCGGTTCTGCGCGTTCGCCCAACGCAAGGGCGACGCCGACGCGTACTCGCTGTCCACCGCGGAGGTCGCCGACCGCGCGTGGGAGGCCCACGTCGCCGGCGCCACCGAGGTGTGCATGCAGGGCGGCATCGATCCGGAGCTGCCGGTGACCGGCTACGCGGATCTGGTGCGGGCGGTCAAGGCGCGGGTGCCGTCGATGCACGTGCACGCGTTCTCGCCGATGGAGATCGCCAACGGGGTCACCCGCAGCGGAACCTCGATCCGGGAGTGGCTGACCGCGCTGCGCGAGGCCGGGCTCGACACCATCCCCGGCACGGCAGCCGAGATCCTCGACGACGAGGTGCGCTGGGTGCTGACCAAGGGCAAGCTGCCGACGTCGATGTGGATCGAGGTCGTGACCACCGCGCACGAGGTGGGGCTGCGGTCGAGCTCGACGATGATGTACGGCCACGTCGACACCCCGCGGCACTGGGTGGGGCATCTCAACGTGTTGCGCGGCATCCAGGACCGCACCGGCGGGTTCACCGAATTCGTGCCTCTGCCGTTCGTGCACCAGTCCTCGCCGCTGTACCTGGCCGGCGGGTCGCGGCCCGGACCGACGCACCGCGACAACCGGGCGGTGCACGCGCTCGCGCGGATCATGTTGCACGGCAGGATCTCTCACATCCAGACCAGTTGGGTCAAGCTCGGCACCGAGCGCACGCAGGTGATGCTGCGCGGCGGCGCCAACGACCTCGGCGGCACCTTGATGGAGGAGACGATCTCGCGGATGGCGGGCTCGGAGAACGGTTCGGCCAAGACCGTCGCGGAGCTGGTCGCCATCGCCGAGGGCATCGGACGCCCGGCACGCCAGCGCACCACCGACTACACCCCGCTCGCGGCGTAGCCCCCCGTAGCCGCCCGTAGCCCACCCCCTCTTCTTCCCCCCTTCTCTTTCCCCCTTTTCCGCGAGCGTGCGTGTCTGCGGGCAACACGCCGCCATTTCTGCGTAGTTCGCGCACGCTCGCATCGGCGGGTGGGCGCGTCTGGGCGTTCAGCTGGTAGGACGGAACCATGAAGCTGCGCCGGGTGATCGCCGACGGTCGGTTGGAACTGCAATCCCTCGGGCCCGACGGGTCGTGGGCGCCCGCGCCGGATCCGTCGGTGCTGGGCGGCCCGGTGTTCGACCCCGCCTGGGAACTGGCTGCCGCGCAGCGCCATCATGGCCTCGCCGGCTGCGTCCTGCCGTTTCAGCCCGCGTCGTTCCGTGACTTCATGCTCTACGAAGACCATGCGATCGACGCGGCCCGCGGACTCGTGCGCCGATTCCATCCCGCCCAGTCCCGTGCGGCTGAGACCGTCGAGAAGCTGACCCGAAAACCGTTCCCGCTGTTCAAGCCCAAGCCGCTGTTCTACCGCCAACCCATCTACTACATGTCCAACCACCTGAGCTTTGTGCCCAGCGGCGCGCCCGTGGCCTTTCCGTCGTACTCCACGGCGCTGGACTTTGAACTCGAACTCGGATTCGTGCTCAAGGCACCACTTTTCAATGCAAGCTCAGCGGAGGCGGTGGACGCGGTCGGCGCGTTCGTCGTCGTGAACGACTTCAGCGCCCGCGACGTTCAACGTGCCGAGATGGCCACCGGGCTGGGGCCGCAGAAGGCCAAACATTTCGTGTCGTCGATGTCGGCCGTGGCCGTCACCGCCGACGAGATCCTGCCGATCCTCGAGAGCCTCAGCGGATCGGTCACCATCAACGGACGCACCGTCAGCACCGTCTCCAGCGCCGGCCCGCAATGGACGATCGGCGACATGATCGCCCATGCGTCACGGGACGAGAAGCTGTATCCGGGTGAGCTTTTCGCCACCGGCACGTTGCCCGGGGGGAGCGGTATGGAGACCGGACACTGGCTGCGGCCCGGTGACCGGATCACGCTGAGCATCGAGCAGGTCGGCGAGATCAGCCACCAGATCACGTCGTGACACCGCCGCGGCGGTGCCACTGACGTCCCGTCATGCCTGCCGGAGCGCCTCGATCTCGAGCGTGATCGTCACCTTGTCGCCGACCACGGCGCCGCCGGTTTCCAGCGGCATGTCGATGTCGATACCGAAATCCTTGCGGTTCAACA
Source organism: Mycolicibacterium austroafricanum (assembly GCF_000612725.1). Taxonomy (GTDB): domain Bacteria; phylum Actinomycetota; class Actinomycetes; order Mycobacteriales; family Mycobacteriaceae; genus Mycobacterium; species Mycobacterium austroafricanum. The sequence goes on along the minus strand of NZ_HG964452.1, from coordinate 144,090 downwards.
CAACTGATGCCTCAAAGCCGGCGACCTCGCCGTGGCCCATGCCCGGGTTCACCCCGTTGAAGTCCAGGTTCAGTGAGATCGGGCGGGTCACACCCTTCAGGGTGAAGTCACCGTCGACGACGTAGCCGTCGCCGTCCTGCCGGACCGCGGTCGAGCTGAACGTCGCCACGGGGTGCTTCTCGGCGTCGAAGAAGTCCGCGGACTTGAGGTGGCCGTCGCGCTGCTCGTTGCGGGTGTTGACGGAGTCGACGGCGATCTCGGCGTGCACCGACGGCGTGCCGTCCTCGGCGACGGTGATCGCGCCGCTGAACGTGTCGAACACGCCCCGCACCTTGCTCACCATCAGGTGGCGTACGGAGAAGCCGACCGAGGAGTGGACGGGGTCGATGGCCCAGGTGCCGACGGACAGGGCGGAGGTGACAGTGGTCATGGGTGTCGCTTTCTCTGGTGGGCGTCGGCGGTCCCGACGGATACCTTCAAGATAAGCGGACTGCAGTCCGAATCTATTCCCGGGCCGGGCGGGTCTCGTCGACTGGACCTGTCGGGCGGGTTGGTTACGCTCCCGGCGTGGTCTTCGACGAACGGTTCGGGCGGCTCGACCCGGCAGTCTGGACGGCGTCCTATTTGCCTGCCTGGAGCTCACGGGACGCTGCGGCGGCGACGTTCGAGGCGGGTCCGGACGGGCTTGACCTCTCCATCCCGCAGGCTCAGCAGCTGTGGTGTCCCGATCTGCATGACGGGCCGCTGCGGGTGTCGGCGGTTCAGAGCGCCAACTGGTCCGGCGCGATCGGCTCCACCGACGCGCCGCAGCCGTTCCGCGACGGCCTGGTGGTGATGGAAGAGCAGCCCACCGTGCTGGGGTTCCTCCCGCATTTCGGAACCATCTCCGTCACCTGTTCGGCGGATCTGAGCCCGCGGTCGATGTTCTCGGCGTGGATGGTGGGACTCGAGGACGAACCGGACCGGTGTGGCGAGATCTGCGTCATGGAGGTGTTCGGCGACACGGTGGCCGGCGGTCGGGCTGCAGTGGGCCAGGGGATCCACAAGTTCCGCGATCCGGCGCTGCGCGAAGACTTCTCCGCTGTCCCACTCGACATCGACATCGCGCAGTCGCATACGTATGCGGTGCACTGGCGGCCTGGCGCGGTCGAGTTCTCGATCGACGGCGTGACGACCAGGGTCGCTAACCAGGCGCCGGACTACCCGATGTTCCTGACCCTGGGGGTGTTCGATTTCCCCGACCGGCCCGGGCCCGCCGACCATGTGCCGCATCTGCGCGTCAGCCGCCTCACTTACCGTCCGCTGCCAGAAGGCGCGTAGCCGTCGCCACCGGGGTTGGGCAAGTGACGGCGCGGCACTAGGCGGACGGTATATGCGACGTTTAGTATCAGTAACCGCACGCCACCCCCGGCCGGGGTTGCGCGCGAGTTAGGGCACACTGAGACACGCGTCCAACTACCGGCAGGGATACTTGCTGGGTTGGCCGCGGTATCGGCTGAGCCCGGCCCTGACAGCAGCCCCACCGGACAGGTCGTCCGATAGGACTTGAGGAGTAGTTCGTGACGTACGTCATTGCTGAGCCCTGCGTCGACGTCAAAGACAAGGCGTGCATCGAGGAGTGCCCTGTCGACTGCATCTATGAGGGCGCTCGCATGCTGTACATCCATCCGGACGAGTGCGTCGACTGCGGCGCCTGCGAGCCGGTGTGCCCCGTCGAGGCCATCTATTACGAGGATGACGTTCCCGACCAGTGGAGCGCGTACACCCAGATCAACGCGGACTTCTTCGTCGAACTGGGTTCGCCGGGCGGTGCGTCGAAGGTCGGTCAGACCGACAACGACCCGCAGGCCGTCAAGGACCTGCCTCCGCAGGGTGAGGACTGAGTACCACGTCGCAGCACGTCTCGGCTGAGGGTGGCCGTCGGTACCTGAAGTCGGCGTCCCTGCCGGTGTTCCCCTGGGACACCCTGGCCGACGCGACCGCGGCCGCCCGCGCGCACCCCGGCGGCATCGTCGACCTGTCGGTGGGAACCCCCGTGGACGACGTGGCCCCGGTCATCCGCGACGCCCTGGCCGCGGCGAGTTCTGCGCCCGGTTATCCGACCACCCACGGCACCCCCGCGTTGCGCGAGGCGGCGGTGTCGGCCTTGCGCCGCCGGTACGGGATCACCCATCTGGCACCGGGTTCGGTGTTGCCGGCGATCGGCACCAAGGAGCTGATCGCCTGGCTGCCGACCGTGCTCGGCCTGGGTGCAGGCGACACCGTGGTGGTGCCCGAGTTGGCCTACCCCACCTACGAGGTCGGGGCGCTGTTGGCCGGCGCCGCGGTGGCGCGCGCCGATTCGCTCACCCAACTGGGCCCGTCCGTGCCGGCACTGGTGTACGTCAACTCGCCGAGCAACCCGACCGGTCGGGTGCTCGGCGTCGACCATCTGCGCAAGGTGGTCGGCTGGGCGCGTGACCGCGGCGTGCTGGTGGCCTCCGACGAGTGCTACCTCGGCCTCGGCTGGGACGTCGCACCCGTCTCGGTGCTGCACCCCGACGTCTGCGACGGCGACCACACCGGACTTCTGGCCGTGCACTCGTTGTCCAAGACGTCGTCGCTGGCCGGCTACCGGGCGGGTTTCGTCGCCGGAGACCCGGCGGTGGTGGCCGAACTGCTGGCGGTGCGCAAGCACGCAGGCATGATGGTGCCGACCCCGATCCAGGCCGCGATGGTGGCCGCCCTCGACGACGACGCGCACGAGCGGGAACAGCGGGAACGCTACGCCCGACGCCGCGACGCGCTGCTGCCCGCGCTGCTGGCGGCCGGATTCACCGTCGACCACTCCGAGGCGGGGCTCTACCTGTGGGCCACCCGAGGCGAGCCGTGCCGGGACACCGTCACATGGCTGGCGCAGAAAGGCATCCTGGTCGCGCCGGGGGAGTTCTACGGACCGCGCGGCGCCAGGCACGTCCGGGTGGCGCTGACCGCGACCGACGAACGCATCGCCGCCGCGGTGGCACGGCTGGCGGATTCGGCGCGCTGAGGCACCTGGGGTGGCGCAGATCGCGATTCACCGGGGCTCGGTGGCGCGCAATCCCAACGCGAGCACCAGGCGGCTGTCGGGGTCCTCGAGAGAGGTCGACAGCAGCTTTTCGACCCTCCTGATGCGGTAGCGCACCGTGTTCGGGTGCACGTGCAGCCGCGCTGCGATCGCGGCGATGTCGCCGAAGCCGTCGAGATAGGCCTGCAGCGTCTCGGCCAACAGGGGATCGCCCGCCCGCAACCGCCGCACCCGAGGGTCGACCAGGTGTGGCTGTGCCGCGACGTGCGAGACGATCTCGTCGAGCAGCACCGTCGTGCGCGCCTCGTCCAGCGATGTCACCAAATCGATTGCACCGGGGTGCCTTTCGGCGCTGTCGAACACCCGGTCCACGTCGGCCCTGGCACCCGCCGCGCCCGCAGGCCCGGTCAGCGGCGCGGTGACCGCCCGCACCTCGAGCCCGAGTTCGCGCCGTAACGCGGCCACCACACCACGCACCCAGGATGTCAACGATGCGGCGGCGCCGGCCTTCGGCAACAGCACGTACACCCGGTCCCCGGCCGCGGCCACCTGGGCGTCGGCGCGAAAAGCGCCCGCGCTCAACGCGATGACGTCCGCGGGCACCGCGGCGCCGAGTCCCCGGAAGCCGACGATCGCCGCCCGCGCGTCCTCCGGGATGCCCAGCTCGCGGGCCAGTGCACCGACGTCGTCGACGTCGACGCCGGTGAGGCCGAGCAGTTGCTGCAGGCGCGCGGCGTGCTGCGACGGCGCCGTCGCCAGCCGCGACATGATCCGGGCGGCCAGCACCGAGCCGCCGCGCAGAATCTCCTCGGCATCGTCGGCCAGCGCCGACGAGCCCTGCTGCAGCCAGATGGTGCCGGCGAATCGGGGCGCGTGACGGGTGTCTGCGGGCAGGTGGATACCGACGGCGAGGCGCGGCCGCAATCCCAGCTCCGGGCGCTCGGCCACCCGTACCACGTCCGGGCCGGCCCGCAGCGCGTCGAAAATGCCCCACTGACCGATCCATTCGAGATGCTCGGGGGGACCGGCGCGGCCCAGGATGGTCAGGCGACGCAACTCGTCGGCTTCCTCGCTGGACGCCGAGTAGGCCAGCATGCGGCTGTCGGCGTCCTCGATGCAGATCATGCCCCGCGTGCGGTCGGCGATCGACTGGGCCAGCCCGAACAGGTCGGTGCCCGAGTCGCGCGACGGGTCGTCCCGGTCACCGTGGTGTTCCAAGGCGTAGTTGACCAGTCGATACAGATGTTCCCAGCGCGCGCGGGGGTCGACGGCCACCACGGCGGCGCCCAGGGCCACCGCACGGGCGACGGCTTCTGCGGTGGGTTCTTTGACGAAGATCGCGACGGGTCGGTCGGCGTGGTGCTCCAGCCACCGCAGCGCGTCGACGTCGGCCACCCCCAGCAGGAAGAACAGATCGACCGAGCCGGGGCCGACCGCCAGGCCCAGGCGCACGTCGTCGGCGTCGACGAGCGCGACCGAACCGACCGGCATGTCCAGGCCGCGTGGCGCCTCGACAAGCGTGACCATCGTGCGGTCCAGGGCGAGCAGCAACTGTCCGAGCCCCAGGCCCGCCGGCGTGACCACCATCGGCCGCTCCTTTATCCGATACGACTAACAAGTGTGACACCTGTTGTCCGATAGGCCATCGGAATCGCGGCCGAAAATGGGCATCCTTGCAGGATGGACGCGATCAGCGACGTACCCCTGCCCTCGAACGAGCCGGTGCACGAGTACGCACCCGGTTCCCCCGAACGCCACCGGCTGGAGAACATGCTGGCCGACCTCGCCGCGGACCCGATCGAGCTGCCCCACGTCATCGGCGGCACCCACCGGATGGGCGCCGGGCCCTCGGTGGAAGTGGTCCAGCCGCACCGCCACTCGGCCCGGCTCGGAATCTGCACCAATGCCGACCACGCCGACGCGGCCGCCGCCGTCGAGGCCGCCGTCGCCGCCAAGCCCGGCTGGGAGAACACCCCGTTCGACGAGCGCGCCGCGGTGTTCCTGCGCGCCGCGGACCTGATGGCAGGGCCGTGGCGGGAGAAGATCGCCGCGGCGACGATGCTCGGCCAGTCCAAGACCGCCTACCAGGCCGAGATCGACGCGCCGTGCGAGCTCGTCGACTTCTGGCGGTTCAACGTCGCGTTCGCCCGACAGATCCTGGCGCAGCAGCCGCTCAACTCGAAGGGGGTGTGGAACCGTACCGACTACCGCCCGCTGGAAGGGTTCGTCTACGCCATCACCCCGTTCAACTTCACCGCCATCGCGGGTAATCTGCCGACCGCGCCCGCGCTGATGGGCAACACCGTGGTGTGGAAGCCGTCGCCCACCCAGATGTTCGCGGCCTATCTGACCATGCAGCTGCTCGAGGCGGCGGGCCTGCCGCCCGGGGTGATCAACCTGCTCGCCGGTGACGGGCTTGCCGTCTCGGACGTGCTGCTCTCCGACCGCAGGCTGGCAGGCATCCACTTCACCGGTTCGACCGCGACGTTCCAGCACCTGTGGCGCGAGGTGGGCACTCACATCGACCGCTACGACACCTACCCCCGGCTGGTCGGCGAGACCGGCGGCAAGGACTTCGTCGTCGCGCACCCGTCTGCACAGCCGGATGTGTTGCGCACCGCCCTGATCCGTGGTGCGTTCGACTATCAGGGGCAGAAGTGTTCGGCCGCATCGCGGGCCTACATCGCGCGGTCGGTGTGGCAGAAGATGGGCGACGATTTCCTCGACACCACCGAGGCGCTGCCCTACGGCGACGTGACCGAGCTGGCCAACTTCGGCGGCGCGCTGATCGACGAACGGGCCTTCGTCAAGAACGTCACCGCCATCGAACGGGCCAAGAGTGCCGCCGGGGTGACCGTCGCGGTGGGAGGTGAATACGACGACAGCGAAGGCTATTTCGTCCGCCCCACGGTGCTGCTGTCCGACGATCCAGGCGATGAAGCTTTCAGCACAGAGTATTTCGGACCGCTGCTGGCCGTGCACGTCTATCCCGATGAGGACTACGAGCGCATCCTCGACGTCGTCGACACCAGTGCCCGCTACGCGCTGACCGGCGCGGTGATCGCCGACGACCGTGCCGCGGTGCTGACCGCCGAGCGGCGACTGCGGCACGCGGCGGGCAACTTCTACGTCAACGACAAACCGACCGGCGCGGTGGTCGGGCAGCAGCCGTTCGGCGGGTCGCGGGCGTCGGGCACCAACGACAAGGCCGGCTCCGCGCTCAACCTGCTGCGGTGGACGTCGGCGCGTTCGATCAAGGAGACGTTCGTGCCGCCGACCAGTCACACCTATCCCCACATGGAGGTATGAGCGGTGTCTGTCTTCGACAAGATTGCGCGGCCGGTGATCCTGGCGGCATCGCGCCGGGAAGGCCTGCGCCGGGCGGCCGAGCGGATGTCCGTGACGCGCAAGGTGGTGCGCCGCTTCGTACCGGGGGAGAGCACCGCCGACGTGATCACCGCCGTCGGGGATCTTCGCGATTCACACCGACTGGTCTCGATCGACTACCTCGGGGAGGACGTCACCGACGCCGACGCGGCCGATGCGACCGTCGAGGCCTACCTGACGCTGCTCGATGCGCTCGCCGGCCGTGGCGAAACCGCCGCGGCGGTAAGGCCGTTGGAGGTGTCACTCAAGCTCTCGGCGTTGGGGCAGGCCCTGCCGCGCGACGGTGAGAAGATCGCGCTGGAGAACGCCCGCGCGATCTGCGAACGGGCGCAACGCGCCGGAGTGTGGGTGACCGTCGACGCCGAGGACCACACCACCACCGACTCCACGCTGTCGATCGTGCGTGAGCTACGAGTGGACTTCGACTGGGTGGGCACCGTGCTGCAGTCGCACCTGAAACGCGCGCGCGCCGACTGCGCCGAGTTCGCGGCGTCCGGGGCCCGAATCCGGTTGTGCAAGGGGGCCTATGCCGAACCGGCTTCGGTGGCCTTCCGGGATCGCGACGACGTCACCGACTCGTACCTGCAGTGCCTGCGCATCCTGATGGCGGGCAGGGGTTATCCGATGGTCGCCTCCCACGACCCCGAGATCCTCGGCGCGGTACCGTCTATGGCGCGCGAGTACGGCCGCGGCGTGGACGATTTCGAATACCAGATGCTCTACGGCATCCGTGACGCCGAACAGCGCCGACTTGCCGAGGCGGGCAACCATATTCGCGTCTACGTGCCGTTCGGCACGCAGTGGTACGGCTACTTCGTGCGCAGGCTCGCCGAGCGGCCGGCCAACCTCACGTTCTTTCTGCGGGCCCTGGCCGAACGCCGCGGTTAGGCGGGGTAGGCGGCGACGGGCATGATCACGGTGCCCTTGCAGAGGCCTTCCAGGATCTCGGTGCGCCACGTCCCGTACATGGTGCCGTCGGCCGTCGGTGCATAGAACACCAGCGAACGGGCGGCTGCGTACTCGGTCGGCACGTCGGCGCCGCGGAAACACTCCCACTGCCAGTTGTAGTTGAACACCCACTGCCTGCCGTCCCAGGTGTAGCGCGGGGGGTGCGGGATCGTCGGGTTGGACGGCGCCGGACCGTCGGTGGCGGTGGCCACGCAGGTGCCGACGCAGGACGTGCTGAAGGTGTACTGCCCGCTGAAATCCGGTTCGGGTTGCCGGGCCGCGATGCTCGTGCCGAGTTTGTCGGATGCGAACGTCACCACGGTGTAGCGGCCGCTCCAGTCCGGCGGGGCCGCCTGCGCGGTGCCGTCGGCGCACACGCATGCGACCGCAACGAAAGTCGCGGATGCAAGTATGTGGTGCGCCCGTCGCGCCGGCATGGCTTCCTCGCAGTTCTTCAGTGTGGCAAGTGCAACCTAATCGGCTCATCCGTCAACGTGCCTGACCGACACGGCCCGTTGGGGCACGGTTGGATCACGGCTTGGTATCGGCGCTTGCGGCGAATGACGTTCGTGCGGAACGGAGCTCGGCGAACGGGGCCGAACCTGTCAGTGACCGGCCAGCAGCATCAACGCCCAGGCGGCCAGCGTCTGCGCGTCGGTGATGATCCTGTCACGCATCATCTGCTCGACCTCGGCCCGGCTGAACCAGGCGCTGCGCATGTCCTGCTCCTCGTGCTCACGCTCATGCGGGCCCTCGGTGATCCCGGTCGCGAGGAACACCCGGCCGCGCTGGCTGCTCATTCCGGGGGCGACGTCGAGCAGGCCGATCTCGGTCATCGCGGCCGCGACCAGGCCGGTCTCCTCGCGCAACTCGCGCACCGCGAGTTCGCCGGCGTCCAGGTCGGCCCGGCCGGGGGCCGTGCCCTGCGGAAACTCCCAGCGACGCATCCCGATTGGGTAGCGGAACTGCTCGACGAGGTGGAAACGGTCGCCGTCGCGCGGAATGACCAGGGCGTACGTCGGTTTGTCCACGACCGCGTAGATCCCGGAGGTTCCGTCCGGCCTGCGGATATCGTCCTCGCGGACCGTCAGCCAGTTGTTGCGGTATATCTCGCGCGTCCCCACGGCCCGGATGGAATCCACCACACCAGTATGACCAGCCGGTGGGAGTAGCCTCATCTTCTGTGCTGCTGGCGTCCTTGAACCCCGCGGCCGTGGCGGCGGGAGCAGACCTCGGCGACGCGGTGCGCATCGACGGGGTGTCGTTGAGTCGAAGTGACCTCGTCGGGGCGGCTACCTCCGTCGCGGAACGTGTGGGCGGCGCCTCGCGGGTCGCGGTGCTGGCCACGCCGACCGCCGCGACGGTGCTCGCGGTCACGGGCTGCCTGATCGCCGGCGTGCCCGTCGTCCCGGTGCCGGCCGACGTCGGCGCCGCGGAACGGCGCCACATCCTCGCCGACTCCCGCGCGCAGGCCTGGCTCGGCGAGCTGCCAGAGGAGGCCGAGGGGCTGCCGCACGTCCCGGTGCGTCTGCACGCCCGGTCATGGCACCGCTATCCGGAGCCGTCACCGGATGCCGCCGCGCTGATCATCTACACCTCGGGGACCACCGGACCACCCAAGGGTGTGGTGGTGAGTCGCCGCGCGATCGCCGCCGACATCGACATGCTGGCGCAGGCGTGGGAGTGGACACCGCAGGACACGCTGGTGCACGGGCTTCCGCTGTACCACGTCCACGGTCTGGTGCTCGGTCTGCTGGGCTCGCTGCGGGTGGGAAACCGGTTCGTGCACACCGGAAAACCCAAGCCCGCGGCCTATGCCCGGGCGGTGCGTGAGCTGGGCGGCACGTTGCTGTTCGGGGTGCCGACGGTGTGGTCGCGCGTGGTGGAGGACGGCGACGCGGCGCGGGCGTTGGCCCCTGCCCGACTTCTGGTGTCGGGTAGCGCGGCCCTGCCGGTCCCGGTGTTCGACGGGCTCGCCGCACTCAGTGGGCACCGGGCCGTCGAGAGGTACGGCAGTACCGAGACGCTGATCACGCTGAGCACATTCGCCTCGGGCGAGCGCAGGCCCGGTTGGGTGGGGCTGCCGCTGCAGGGGGTGACGACGCGGCTGGTCGCCGACGACGGCACGGAGCTGCCGCACGACGGGGAGTCCATCGGGCAGCTGCACGTGCAGAGCCCGACGCTGTTCGACGGGTACCTCAACCGCCCCGACGCCACCGCCGAGGTGCTCGGTGACGACGGCTGGTACCACACCGGTGACGTCGCGGTGATCGACTCGTCCGGTATGCACCGCATCGTCGGCCGCGAGTCGGTGGACCTCATCAAGAGCGGCGGTTTCCGGATCGGTGCAGGCGAGATCGAGACGGTGCTGCTGCAGCATGCCGGGGTGCGGGAGGCCGCCGTGATCGGCGCGCCCGACGCGGATCTCGGGCAGCGCATCATTGCGTTCGTCGTCGGCGACGCCCAACCCGACGAGCTGATCGACTATGTGGCGCAACAACTCTCCGTCCACAAGCGGCCGCGGGAGGTCCGGGTCGTCGAGAGTCTGCCGCGCAACGCGATGGGAAAGTTGCTGAAGAAGGAACTGGCGCAATGGGTCTGAGGTTCAGCGAGATCTGCATCGATGCCACCGACATTCGCATGTTGTCCGCCTGGTGGTCGCAGGTGCTGGGCTGGCCGGCCGAGAACACCGACGACGGTGATGTCACGCTGCGCGCTCCCGGCGGCGTGGGACCGGACTGGCTGTTCCTGGCGGTGCCCGAGGGCAAGGCGGTCAAGAACCGGATCCATTTCGACTTCACGCCCGACGACCAGGACGCCGAGGTGGAGCGGGTGATCGGCCTCGGCGCACGCCGAGTCGACATCGGCCAGGGGGAGCAGAGCTGGGTGGTGCTGGCCGACCCGGAAGGCAACGAGTTCTGCATCCTGGCGGCCGACGGGTGACTCGCCTTTCCCCACGAGCCTTGGGGGCACCTCCCTGCCTTTCCCCGCGAGCGTGCGTGTCTGCGGGCAACACGCGGGCAAAATCTGCGATTACCCGCACGCTCGTCGGGATCGGCGGCGCGGTGGCTGCCACGCTGTTGTCGGCCTGCGGTCACTCGGCCGAGGTGATGCTCGTCCAGACCAGCATCGTCGTGCCGCCGGCGCCGATGCCCGCGCCACCACCCGGGGACACCCTGGTCATCGGGTCGGCGGCCGTCGACACCACCGGTGGCTGGCTGCCCGAAGGGGCCATGCTCTCACCGTTCGACACCGCCAATCCCATTCTCTCGCAGCTAGATCCGGCGCTGCTGGGCGCCGTGCAGGAAGCGGCCCGGGCGGCCCAGGCGGCAGGTGTGCCGTTCATGGTGACATCCGGCTGGCGGTCGAAGGGCTTCCAGCAGAGGCTGTTCGACGACGCAGTCACGACCTACGGCAGCGTGCAGAAGGCCGCCGAGCTGGTCGCCACGCCCGAGGTGTCCAAGCATGTCTCCGGCCAGGCCATCGACATCGGACCGGCCGAGGCCGACCGCTGGCTGATCGCCAACGGCGCGCGGTTCGGCCTGTGCCAGATCTACGCCAACGAGATCTGGCATTTCGAGCTCGCGGTCGACGCGCAGGGCAACTGCCCGCCGTTGAAGGCCAGCGCCGCGGGCTGAGGCGCCCCAGCCCAGCGGATCAATTTGAGCGCCAGCGGGTTTGAGCGTGCGCAAAGTTCGCGATTGACACGGCGTGTCGCCCGCAGACACGCACGCTCGCGCCAGTAAAAGCGGGGGTCAGTTGGCGTGCAGGGCCTCGTTGAGCGTGATGCCCGTGCCGTCGCGCTTGACCACCTCGACGGCCCCGGTCACCGAATTGCGGCGGAACAGCAGGTTGTTCGCGCCGGAGAGCTCGCGCGCCTTGACGGTGGTGGCCGTCCGGTCGCCATCGAGAAGGGTGACCTTCGTGCCCGCGGTGACGTACAACCCGGCCTCGATGACGCAATCGTCGCCGAGGGAGATGCCCAGCCCGGCGTTGGCGCCCAGCAGGCAGCGCTTGCCGACCGAGATCACCTGCGTGCCGCCGCCGGACAGCGTGCCCATGATGGACGCGCCGCCACCGACGTCGGAGCCGTCGTCGACGACGACACCCGCCGAGATGCGGCCCTCGACCATCGAGCTGCCGAGCGTGCCGGCGTTGAAGTTCACGAAGCCCTCGTGCATCACTGTGGTCCCCGGCGCCAGGTGCGCGCCGAGGCGCACCCGGTCGGCGTCGGCGATGCGGACCCCGGACGGCAGCACGTAGTCGACCATCCGCGGGAACTTGTCGACGCCGTAGACCGCGACATGCCCGCGGCGGCGCAGTCGGGCCCGCACCGTCTCGAACCCGTCGACCGCACACGGTCCGTGGCTGGTCCACACGACGTTGGTGAGCACGCCGAACAGGCCGTCGGCGTTGAGCCCGTGCGGGGCGACCAACCGGTGAGACAGCAGGTGCAGCCGCAGGTAGGCGTCGTACGCGTCGACGGCCTTGTCGTCCAGGGACGCGATGACGGTGCGCACCACGACGACGTCCACGTCGCGGTCCTCGTCGCGGCCGGCGAGCGCCGCGAGCTCCGCGGGCACCTCCGCCACCGAGAGCCGCACCGTCCCCGCTTCGCCGCCGTCGGTCAGCTCCGGCGCGGGAAACCAGGTGTCGAGAACCGATCCGTCGGCCGCGATCGTCGCCACGCCGATACCAGAAGCAGAAGTCACGGTGCTTCAGGCTACCGGTGGGCCTAGCATCGCTGCACAGGGTCCCGACCAGGTCAGGAGGCGAGCTACGACCGTCGACGTGACGTTGCGCCAACTGCGCTACTTCGCCGTTCTCGGCCATGAGCTGAACTACCGGCGGGCGGCGGAGAAACTGTTCATCACCCAGCCCGCGCTGTCGACCGCGATCAAGCAACTCGAGCACCAGTTCGGCGTCGTGCTGTTTCACCGCAACACTCGGGAAGTCGCCCTGACCGATCTCGGCGCGGCATGGCTGCCACAGGTGCAGCAGGCGCTTTCCGGCGTGGATGCCGTCGTCGACAACCTGATCATGTTGTCGGGCACCCGTCGCGGGGTACTACGCGTCGGCTACCTCATCGGCACCGGCGCCGATCTGCTGTTCCGGCTCGTCCGCCACTTCGAGGCTGCCTACCCCGACGTCACCGTCGAACCCATCGAGTTCGACTTCGCCGACCCGACGGCCGGGTTGGCGGACGGCACCACCGAGGTCGCCATCATCCGCCCGCCGGTGGACCTGCCCGAGCACCGCATGCTGATTCTCGACTCCGAGTCGTGGGTGGCCTGCCTGCCCCGAGACCACCGGCTCGCCGAGCGCCGCGAGGTCGAAATCGCCGAGTTGCTCGACGATCCGATCGTCTGCGCCCCGCTGACTGCGGGTACCTGGCGCGATTACTGGCTGGCGATGGACGTCCGCGGCAACCGCCCGCCGACGATCGCCGCCGTGGCGGCGACCTACGAGGCCGAGACCACCGCCATCGCCCGTGGGCTCGGCATCAGTTTCACCACCTCGTCGGTGGCCCGGTTCTATGACCGCCCCGGCATCGTCTACGTGCCGATCTGCGACCGGCCACCCAGTCACACCGCGCTGGCGTGGAACCCCGCCGACCTCACCCCGCAGGCCGATGCGCTGGTCAGACACGTGCAGTCGCAATGGAGTTTCGGGGACGGCGACAACGCGGACCACGGCTGATAGATCCAGTTTATGAGCAGATCAAAAGTGCAAACTTCCGGTGTCCGCACGATGGCGGTTTTCTGTCTCCAGGTGTTCTTTCCGATGGCTTGACCTGGAGCGACCATGACCGATGCGATTTCCCCACCCACTCATTCAGAACAGCGACAGCCCGCGCTGAGCGACGAGGATGCCAAACTCGCCGAACTCGGCTACCGCCAAAAGCTCGACCGATCGGTCGGCACGCTCGCGTCGTTCGCGATCGGGTTCGCTACCATCAGCGCCACCACCGCCGTCTTCACCGGCTTCGGTGCGGGTTACTTCACCGCCGGGGCCCCGTTCGTATGGACGCTGCTACTGGCCGGCGCGGTGTTCGCGCTGTGGGCTTTCATCGCCGCCGACCTGACCGCCAAGCTGCCGTTGGCCGGCTACTCCTATCAGTGGGTCAGCCGGATCAACGGCCCCGACCTCGCCTGGTTCACCGGCTTCATCGCACTGATGGGCTGGGTGTGCGGCATGACCGGGGTCGGCTTCATACTGTCCGGATACCTCGGCGGGCTGCTCGGTTGGAGCATGACGCAGACCACGCAGATCCTGCTCGCCATCGCGGTGGTGTTCGTGTGCGTGCTGATCAACATCTACGGCGTCCGGTTCGCCACCATGGTCAACAACATCGGTGTCAGCCTCGAGCTGGTGATCACCGTGGGCGCCACCGCCCTGGTCGCGATCATCGCGTTCAGCGCACCGGAGAACCACCAGCCGATCTCGGCGCTGTTCACCGGCGGGCAGGCCGGCGACAAGGACTCCTACATGTTGGCGTGGCTCGCGGCGGCGCTCGGGCCGTTCTTCGGCCTCATAGGGGTGGAGTCCGGCGCCGACGTCGCCGAGGAAACCAAGGATGCGCGCCGGGTCGTGCCGAAGACGATGTTCTACGCACTGGTCACTTCGATCGTCATCGAGTTCCTGATGTATGTCGTGTACGTGCTGGCGATCAAGGATCCCTCCGCGGTGCAGGCCAATTCGGCCGCGCCCATCGAGGAGATCATCACCCAGCAGGCCGGTCCTGCGGTGACCAAGGTCGTCGTCGCGATCGCGCTGACGAACATCCTGGCGTGCCTGCTGGCCAACATCCTGGTCGCCACCCGGCTGACCTACTCGATGGCCCGCGACAACATGCTGCCGTTCTCCCATGTGTGGCGCCATGTGTCGCCGAAGAGCAAGGCACCGACGTACGCAGTGGTCGGATTAGGCTTCCTGTCAACGGTTTTGCTGCTGTCCGCGCTGGTCAACGAGAAGGCGTTCAACTACATCATCGGCATCGCATCGCTGCTGTTCTTCTTCGTCTACATCCTGCAGACCATCGGCCTGCTCGTCGGCTACCGGCGGGGCACCATCCCGGCGGCCGAACCCGGTACCTTCGACCTCGGCAGGTTCCGGCTGCCGCTGTACGTCACAGCGCTGTCGGTGTTCCTCGGCGTGGCCGTGGCGCTGCTGCTCCTGCCCCAATTCGCCACCAACAAATGGGTTTTCCTCGGCATCGTCGTGCTTGCCGCCGTCTGGTGGGCCACCGGCCTGAAGTCGCGGTTGAGCCGCGGAGACGCCGGTGCAGATTACGCCAAGACCCACGGTGTGTGACCCCGGGTCGCTTCGCTTCTGCTCTCCGAACCTCTGATCCCTCTGAAAGGACCTTTTTCCATGGGCATTGACACCGGAACCTCGAATCTCGTCGCCGTCGAACCCGGCGCCATCCGCGAGGACACCCCGGCGGGCTCGGTGATCCAGTACAGCGACTACGAGATCGACTACTCCAGCCCGTTCGCCGGCGGCGTGGCCTGGATCGAAGGTGAGTACCTGCCCGCCGAGGACGCCAAGATCTCGATCTTCGACACCGGGTTCGGGCACTCTGACCTCACCTACACCGTGGCCCACGTATGGCACGGCAACATCTTCCGACTCGGTGACCATCTCGACCGACTGCTCGACGGTGCCCGCAAGCTGCGCCTCGATTCCGGCTACACCAAAGACGAACTCGCCGACATCACCAAGAAGTGCGTGTCCCTCTCACAGCTGCGCGAGTCGTTCGTCAATCTGACCATCACGCGTGGATACGGAAAGCGCAAGGGGGAGAAGGATCTCTCGAAACTGACCCACCAGGTGTACATCTACGCGATCCCGTACCTGTGGGCGTTCCCGCCCGCCGAGCAGATCTTCGGGACCACCGCCGTCGTACCGCGCCACGTGCGCCGTGCCGGCCGCAACACCGTCGACCCGACCATCAAGAACTACCAGTGGGGTGATCTGACCGCGGCCAGCTTCGAGGCCAAGGACCGCGGCGCCCGCACCGCCATCCTGATGGACGCAGACAACTGCGTCGCGGAGGGACCGGGATTCAACGTCTGCATCGTCAAGGACGGCAAGCTCGCATCTCCTTCGCGAAATGCGTTGCCCGGCATCACCCGTAAGACGGTGTTCGAGATCGCCGGAGCGATGGGCATCGAGGCCGCGCTGCGCGACGTCACCAGCCACGAACTGTATGACGCCGACGAGATCATGGCGGTCACCACCGCCGGCGGTGTGACACCGATCAACACCCTCGACGGTGTGCCCATCGGCGACGGGGAGCCCGGCCCGGTGACGGTGGCGATCCGGGACCGCTTCTGGGCGTTGATGGACGAGCCCGGGCCCCTGATCGAAGCGATCCAGTACTGAGGGTGCCGGTGGGCGGCCAGTGCGACGGGTTACCGTGGTCGTGTGCTGGACCTACACGGCGACCCGATCGCGCTGACCGCCGCGCTGGTGGACATCCCGAGCGAGTCGCGCCACGAGAAGCGCATCGCCGACGAGATCGAGACCGCGCTGCGCGAACAGACCGCCGGGTTCGAGATCGTCCGCAACGGTGACGCCGTGCTGGCCCGCACCGACTTCGGCAGGCCGTCGCGGGTGCTGCTGGCCGGACACATCGACACCGTGCCCGCGGCCGACAACCTGCCCAGCAGGCTGGCCGACGGCGTACTGCACGGCTGCGGAACCTCGGACATGAAGGCCGGTGACGCGGTGTTCCTGCACCTGGCCGCCACCGTCGCCGAACCCGCCCACGACATCACGCTGGTGATGTACGACTGTGAGGAGATCGAGGCCTCCGCCAACGGGCTCGGCCGCATCGAACGCGAGCTACCCGAGTGGCTGGCCGCCGACGTCGCGATCCTCGGCGAACCGTCCGGCGGATTGATCGAGGCCGGCTGTCAGGGCACCCTGCGGGTGATCGTCAGAGCGACGGGCACCCGCGCGCATTCCGCCCGATCCTGGTTGGGCGACAACGCGATTCACAAGCTGAGCGACGTTCTCGCCCGTCTGCGGTCCTATCAGGCCCGCAGTGTCGACATCGACGGCTGCGTCTACCGCGAGGGGTTGTCGGCGGTGCGCATCGACGGAGGTGTCGCCGGCAACGTCATCCCCGACGCGGCGAGTGTCACGGTCAACTTCCGTTTCGCCCCGGACCGCAGCGTCGAGCAGGCGTACGCCCACGTGCGCGAGGTGTTCGACAGGCTCGACGTCACGATCGAGCTCACCGACGCCGCCGCGGGCGCGCTGCCCGGGTTGACCCGGCCGGCCGCGGCCGCGCTCGTCGAGGCTGCCGGTGGCCAGGTGCGCGCGAAGTACGGCTGGACCGACGTGTCCCGGTTCGCCGCGCTGGGAATCCCGGCGGTCAACTACGGCCCGGGCGACCCGAACCTCGCGCACCGCGTCGACGAGAGCGTCGACGTCGCGCAGATCACCGCGGTCACCGACATGCTGAGGCGCTACTTAATCGGTTGACGGCAGCGCTAGCCTGGAAACCATGCTGGGAGAAGACATCACCGGGTAGTTCCCGGACGGGTCCCATTTCCGCAGGCGTCACGCCTCGATCTCCGAAGGCGTCACGCCTCGACGAAAGCACTCCCGCATGTCTTCTGTTGTCTGTACCCATCTGTCATTCTCCTGGCCCGACGACACCCCGCTGTTCACCGACCTGTCCTTCACCGTCGGCGCGGGCCGCACCGGGCTGGTCGCGGCCAACGGCGCAGGCAAGAGCACGCTGCTGCGGCTGATCGCCGGCGAGCTGACCGCCACCACCGGCGCGGTGACCGCCGACGGCGTGGTCGGCTATCTTCCGCAGACGCTCCCGCTGCTCGACGAAAGCAGCGTCGCCGACGTGCTCGGCGTCGCCGCGGTGATCGACGCGCTGGACGCCCTGGCAGCAGGGGATCCGAGCGCCCACCACTTCGCGGTGATCGGTGACGACTGGGACGTCGAGGAACGCACCCGGGCCCAGCTGGACCGGCTGGGCCTCGGGCACATCGGGTTGGACCGGTCGCTGCGGTCGCTGTCCGGCGGGGAGGTGGTCAGCCTCGGCCTGGCGCGGGAGTTGTTGCGCCGCCCCGACGTGCTGCTGCTCGACGAGCCCACCAACAACCTCGATGCGGACGCGCGCCACCGGCTCTACGACGCGCTCGACGACTTCGGCGGATGCCTGCTGGTGGTCAGCCACGACCGGGTGCTGCTGGACCGGATGGACCGGATCGCGGAGCTCTACCGCGGGCAGGTGCGCTTCTACGGCGGCAACTTCACCGCCTATCAGGACGCGGTCACCGATGCCCAGCGCGCGGCGCAGGACGCGGTCCGCAGCGCCGAGCAGCTCCTGCGACGCGAGAAGCACCAACGTCAGCAGGCCAGGGAACGGGCGGACCGCCGCGCAGGCACCGCTGCCCGCACACTCGGTGACGCCGGGCTGCCGAAGATCGTCGCCGGCGCGCGGAAGCGCCGCGCGCAGGAGACGGCGGGCCGCTCCGACGACGTGCACGCCAGCCGGGTCGACGACGCCAGAAGCCGTCTGGAGGACGCCGAGCGCGCGGTGCGCGACGACGACGCACTGGTGCTGGAGCTGCCCGGTACGCTGGTGCCATCAGCGCGGATGATTCTGCGGCTCAACGGGATACGTGTGAGCAGGAACGGATGCGACGTTCTCGACGGCATCGACCTGACGGTGCGCGGACCTGAGCGGATCGCGTTGACGGGACCCAACGGCGCAGGCAAGACGACTCTGCTGCGGACCCTGCTCGGGGAGATCGAACCGGACGCCGGCGCCGTCGAGGTCGCCGACGGGCGCGTCGCCTACCTGTCGCAACGGCTCGATCTCCTCGACGAAGACCGGTCGGTCGCCGAGAATCTCGCCGCGTTCGCACCCAGCCTGACGGTGACCCGGCGCCGTCATCTGCTGGCGCAGTTCCTGTTCCGCGGCGATGCCGTCGAGCGTCCGGTGCGCGTGCTGTCGGGCGGGGAGCGGCTGCGTGCCACGCTGGCCTGCGTGCTGTTCGCCGAACCGGCGCCACAGCTGCTGCTCCTCGACGAGCCGACCAACAACCTCGACCTGGTCAGCGTCGGGCAGCTGGAAAGCGCGTTGGCGGCCTATCGCGGCGCCTTCATCGTCGTCAGCCACGATGCGTCGTTCCTCGACGCAATAGGAGTGGATCGTGTTCTGCGCCTTGCCGACAGCACGCTCGCGCCGGGCTAGCCGACGGCAGGTCGGGTGGGGGCCGGGCGCGGTGGGGC
>NZ_HG964452.1:17177-122973 GCF_000612725.1 Mycolicibacterium austroafricanum | reverse complement strand
GGGGCCGGGACCGGGCGGCGTGCCCGGTGCGGCACCCGCGTCCGATGGCGCCTCGGGCTCCTTGTCTTCGGCGGCCGGTTGGTCGTCGTCGGCGGTCGGCTCCTCGTCGGGCTCCCGTCCCGGTGTCCGGTCGCCGACGTCCGGGATCTCGGCCTCGCCCGATCCTGTTTCCGCCGAAGAGCTTTGGGCCAGCTGCGCAAGACCCTGCGTGAGCAACTGGGGGAGCTGGGCGAGGGCGGCCAGCGGCGCGCCCAGCTGCTGCCCCATCTGGGCGAGCTGCCCAAGTTGGCCGGCGGCCTGGCCCAGTGCGTCGGCCCCGCCGCCTGTGGGTGTGCCCCCGGCCGGCGGCGCCGCGCCGGCGGCCCCGGCCTGCGTCGGCCCGTGCGCCATCTGGTCGGCGGCGGTGCGGATGGCCTCGGCCCCACGATGGTCTCCACGCTCGTAGGCCAGGGCCGCCTGGTGCAGCAGTTCGGAGATCGTGTCACCGGCGGTCCGGGTGCCGGCCAGGGTGCCGGACCTGCTGCCGAGGGCGCCGGTCAGCGCCGTGTCGACGGCCGCGGCGATGGTGCCGTGCGACCCCGCGACCGCGGCAGGACCGGGTGAGGCGGCGGCCAACGAACCGAGACCGGCGGCGACGCGGTTGTGGATCTCCCCGAGGGAACGGACTCCGTCGGCGTCCACCGACAGGGGCTCGGTCATCGCGCACCTCCAGATCAGTCGGATCTGATTCTAGGGGCGCTCCCGTGGGCCCGATGACGGCAAAATTGCGGGCTCAGGCGGGGCTGCCCGCCTCGGCCAGGGCGGCCCGGCCGAATGCACAGTCGACATCTGCGGCCAACCGCGACAACGTGTCGAGGGCGCGGGCGTCCCCCAGCCGGGCGCCGTCCAGCGCGGCCCTCAGGGCGACAGCGCGCTGGCCGCCGCGTTCGGCAGCCTTCACCGCCTCCCGGGCGGCCGCGACGGCGCCGTGCGTGTCGTGCCGGGCCGCCGTCGTCCAGGCGCGGGCCAGTGCCAGCTCGGGGGCGAACAGCATCGATTTGAGACCGTGCCGGGATTCTGCGCGCGACAACGCCTTTCCTGCGTCGACGGTCTGATCGAGTCGGCCGAGCGCCTGTGCCAACAGCATCCACGCCAGCGGCCCCCAGGAATACCCCGTGGGCGCCAACGTGGTGGCGGCCTCGCGGAGCAGCGACACCGCGCGCGACAGCTCACCGGTCGCGATCAGCACGTCGGCGACCAACACCTCGCCGATCGCCCGGGCCGGCTGGCGCCGCTGGGCGAAGTCGGTGATCCGCAGTGCCAGCTCAAGCGCCTCCTCCGGTCGGCCGGTCATCAACAGGGCGGTCGTCTGGCCCAGTCCGCTGGTGAACCGCAGCAGGCCCGGCTGCCCCGCGGCCAGCGCCCGCTCCGCCAGCGCGTCGACGTCGGTGAACCGGCCCATGCGCGCCGAGCTCAGCGCGGCCGCCGACGCCGCCCACCCGACCGCGGTGTCGTCGGCGTCCGGCGACGCCAGCACTGCATCGGCGAGTTCGGTTGCCTTGCCGAGGCTTCCGGCGTTCATGGTGAACGTCGCCGACAGTGCGTCGAGCGTGACGCGGGCGGCGGGGGAGGTCACCTTGCTGCGGGTGGCGCGCAGGAAGGCCGTGGCACGCTCCGGCTCGGACAGCATCCAGAACTGGTTGGCGGCCGTCGGCAGCGCCCACGCCATCAGCTCGTCCTCGGTCAGCGCAGCCGGGTCGATCTCGGCGAGTACCGCGTCGGCCTCCCGGCCCCTGCCCTGCCAGGCCAGTGAGTACCCGACGGTCAGGCGGGCGCCGAGGTCGGGGGTCTTGCCGAGCGCCGCCCGGCCCAGCCGTTCGCTGAGCTCCAGATCGCCCAGCCGCAACGCGTCCGACGCGGCCGCGCACGTGTCGGGAACCGGCAGCGGGCGGTCGCTGTCCAACGCCAGCGCGGCCAGCCGAAGCCGGCCCACCACCCCGACACTGCCCCTGGAGATCTGCGCGACCATCGTGGTGCGCAGCCGGCGCAGATCAGGGCCGCCGAGCGCGTCACGGATCGCGTCGAGGAACAGCGGATGCGCCGGGCGCAGCTCGTCGCCCTCGACGACGACCGCCCCGCTGCGCAACGCCGCTTCGACTGCGTCGAGGTCGGTGAGCGCTTCCGCGTCCGCCCGGCTCAACGGGTCCGACACTGTCAGCAGTTCCAGGATCCGGTGCGCGGGAGCGGGCAGTGCCTCGGCGAACTCTTTGATCTGGGTCATCAGCCTGGCGTCGTCGTGGCCGGGTGGCTTCAGGTCGATTCGCGCCACCAGGCCGTCGCGCCACAGGGCGGCGATCTCGGCGGGCACCGGCGCGTCGCCGAGGGTTGCGGTGATCAGCAACCGCGCCGAGCGGCTGAGTGCGAGTTGGCAGATCAGCGCGGCGGACATCGGGTCCAGCAGATGCGCATCGTCGACGACGAGGAGCCGGCCGTCGCCGAGCGACTCCAGGGCCGCGCGCAGAACCGTTGTGCTGGTGCCTGTCTCGGGTACGTCCCAGAGCGGCTCGAACGCGGCGAACGGGACGGTCTGCCGCGACGCCGTCGCGAACAGCCAGTCCACGCGGGGAAATTCGGCGCCGAGGCGGTCGGCGGCCGAGCGTGCCAGTGTGGTCTTGCCGACGCCGGCGGGGCCGATCAACACCGCCCCGGCACGCATGCGCACCCCGGCCAGGAGCTGTTCGAGGGCGGGCTCGGGCGGTGCGGTCACCCATCCGAGAGGCCGAGGCGGAGGCACATGGCGGAGTCTATGTGGCTAGGTTGGTGCTGTGTCCCGAGATCCAGACCGTGAGTGGGCTGTTTGTGTCTACTGTGCCTCGGGCCCGCTGCATCCCGAACTGTTGGAGCTCGCCCGCAAAGTCGGCGAGGGCATCGCCGAGCGGGGCTGGACGCTGGTATCCGGCGGCGGCAACGTGTCGGCGATGGGAGTCGTGGCCGACGCCGCCCGGTCGCGCGGCGGCTACACCGTCGGGGTCATCCCGAAGCGACTCGTCCACCGCGAGGTCGCCGACACCGAAGCCGACGAACTGGTCGTCACCGACACGATGCGGGAACGCAAACAGGTGATGGAGGATCGCGCCGACGCGTTCATCGCGCTGCCCGGCGGCATCGGCACCCTGGAGGAATTCTTCGAAGCCTGGACAGCGGGCTATTTGGGTATGCACACCAAACCGATCGTGATGCTCGACACCCTCGGGCACTACGACGGTCTGCTGGCCTGGTTGCGCGGGCTGGTCCGAACCGGATACGTCGCCGAGGATGCCATGGGCCGCCTCATCGTCGTCGACGACGTAGATGCCGCTCTGGCCGCGTGCGCGCCCGGCTAGGGTGGCCCACAAATCGACAGCGGAGGAAGAGCGGCAAACATGACGAACAGGTCGGGGACCCGGAGCAGCGTGGGGCTGCTCGACATCGCCAAGCAGGTACCGGGTCTGCTGAAGGACGCGCCGACGATCGTGCGCGGCGTGGTCACCGGGTTCGGGGCCCGCCCCACCGCCAAGACGTCGATCGGCAAGGTCTTCCAGGACCGTGCGGCCCAGTACCCGAACAACGTGTTCCTGAAGTTCGAGGACCGCGAGATCACCTACCGCGAGGCCAACGACACCGTCAACCGCTACGCCGCGGTGCTCGCGGCCAAGGGTGTCGGGCACGGTGACGTCGTGGGCATCATGATGCGCAACTCGCCCGAACCGATTCTGCTGATGCTCGCCGCCGTCAAGTGCGGTGCGATCTCCGGGATGCTCAACTACCACCAGCGTGACGAGGTACTCAAGCACAGCCTC
Source organism: Mycolicibacterium austroafricanum (assembly GCF_000612725.1). Taxonomy (GTDB): domain Bacteria; phylum Actinomycetota; class Actinomycetes; order Mycobacteriales; family Mycobacteriaceae; genus Mycobacterium; species Mycobacterium austroafricanum. The sequence continues at coordinate 119,155 of NZ_HG964452.1, read as the reverse complement.
GGTCTGCTGTCGGCGGCGGTCGTCGTCGCCGAGACCGAGTTCGTCGAGGCCATCACCGAATCCGGGGCCGACACCGACGGGTTGATCACCCTCGACGAGCTCAAGCAGCTCGCCGAGACCGCGCCGACGACCAACCCGGCCACCACCTCGGCGGTACTTGCCAAGGACAAGGCGTTCTACATCTTCACCTCCGGCACCACCGGCATGCCGAAGGCCAGCGTGATGACGCACTACCGTTGGCTGCGTGCGCTGGCCGGGTTCGGCGGGCTGGGTCTGCGACTGAACAGCAGTGACACGCTGTACTGCTGCCTGCCGCTCTATCACAACAATGCGCTGACGGTCGCGTTGTCGTCGGTGATCAACTCGGGCGCCACCCTGGCACTGGGCAAGTCGTTCTCGGCGTCGAGGTTCTGGGACGACGTGATCCGCTACGACGCCACCGCGTTCGTCTACATCGGCGAGATCTGCACCTATCTGCTCAACCAGCCGGAGAAGCCGACCGATCGCCGGCACAAGGTGCGGGTCATCTGCGGAAACGGTCTGCGCCCGGCCATCTGGGACGCGTTCACCGAGCGGTTCGGCATCAAGCGGGTGTGCGAGTTCTACGCCGCCAGCGAGGGCAACACCGCGTTCGTCAACGTCCTCAACATCGACAAGACCACCGGGATCTGCCCGACGCCGATCGCGTTCGTCGAGTACGACGAGAACACCGGCGAGCCGGTGCGCGACGAGCAGGGCCGGGTCCGCAGGGTCAAGAAGGGTGAACCCGGCCTGTTGCTGTCGAAGGTGAGCAACTACCAGCCGTTCGACGGCTACACCGACAAGAAGGAGTCGGAGAAGAAGCTCGTGCGCGACGCCTTCAAGGAGGGCGACGTGTGGTTCAACACCGGCGACCTGATGCGCGCGCAGGGCCTGGGACACGCCGCGTTCACCGACCGGCTCGGCGACACGTTCCGGTGGAAGGGCGAGAACGTCGCAACGACAGAGGTCGAGGCGGCCGTGTCCACCCATCACCAGATCGAGGAGTGCACCGTCTTCGGCGTGGAGGTCCCCGACACCGGCGGCCGGGCCGGAATGGTGGCGATCCAGCTCAAGGAGGGTCACGAGCTCGACGGTCAGTCCCTGGCCAAGGCGGTGTTCGAAAAACTCCCCTCGTACGCGGTGCCGTTGTTCGTCCGTGTGGTGCAGGAGTTGGCGCACACGTCGACGTTCAAGAGTCAGAAGGGCGACCTGCGCAAGGAGGGTTACGGCGGCAGCAGCGGCGAGGGCGGCGACGACGACGTCAAGATCGACGACCCGCTCTACGTGCTCTCCGGCCGCGAGGAGGGTTACGTGCCGTTCTACGACGAGTACCCCCACGAGGTCCGTGAGGGCAAGAAACCCAAGTAGCCCGCGGATCGGGCCCGCGCAGGCACCCTGACTGTCGCCGGACACGCCGAAATCGCTCGGTGTCGGGGGAAACGTAGCCTGGAAACGTGCAGTCGACGTTTCTGGGACACCCGGTGGCCGGGGATCGTGCGCTGATCATGGCGATCGTGAACCGCACGCCGGACTCGTTCTACGACCGCGGCGCGACGTTCACCGACGACGCCACCAAGGAGGCGGCCCACCGCGTCGTCGAGGACGGCGCCGACATCATCGACGTCGGCGGCGTCAAAGCGGGTCCCGGCGCGATCGTGGACGTCGACGAGGAGATCGCGCGCGTCGTGCCGTTCATCGAATGGTTGCGCGCGACCTTCCCCGACCGGGTGATCAGCGTCGACACCTGGCGCGCCGAGGTGGCCAAGCAGGCCTGCGCGGCCGGTGCCGACCTGATCAACGACACCTGGGGCGGGGCCGACCCCGATCTGGCGGGGGTGGCCGCGGAGTTCGGCGCCGGCCTGGTGTGTTCGCACACCGGGGGTGCGGTGCCGCGCACGCGCCCGTTCCGGGTCAACTACGGGCTCTCCGAGCGTGGCGTCGTCGACGACGTCATCGCCGAAGTCACCTCGGCCGCCGAGCGCGCAGTCGCGCTCGGGGTGCGCAGAGACGGCATCCTGATCGATCCGACCCACGATTTCGGCAAGAACACTTACCACGGTCTTAGTTTGTTGCGCCACGTAAAAGACCTTGTTAACACTGGATGGCCGGTCCTGATGGCGCTGAGCAACAAGGATTTCGTCGGGGAAACTCTGGGTGTGGGCCTAACCGAACGCCTCGAAGGCACCCTGGCAGCGACCGCTCTTGCGGCCGCCGACGGTGCCGCGATGTTTCGGGTGCACGAGGTGGGGCCCACACGTCGGGTACTCGAGATGGTTGCGTCAATCCAAGGCGCCCGTCCGCCGAAACACACGGTGAGGGGATTGGCATGACTGTGTTGTCTGACCGCGTAGACGAGCTGGCCACCTACGGCGTTGCCGAACACCGGTGGCTGACCGACCGGAGCTGGTGCCGGCCGAACTGGACGGTGGCCGAACTCGAGGCTGCCAAGAAGGGCCGCACCGTGTCAGTGGTGCTGCCGGCGCTCAACGAAGAAGAGACCGTCGCGGGAGTCGTCGAGACCATCACCCCGCTGCTGGGCGGGCTGGTGGACGAGCTGATCGTGCTGGACTCGGGGTCCACCGACGACACCGAGATCCGCGCCGTCGCCGCGGGTGCCCGCGTGATCAGCCGGGAGGTCGCGCTGCCCGAGGTGCCCCCGCAGCCCGGCAAGGGCGAGGTGTTGTGGCGCTCGCTGGCCGCGACCACCGGCGACATCGTCGCCTTCGTCGATTCCGACCTGCTCGACCCCGATCCGATGTTCGTGCCGAAGCTGCTGGGCCCGCTGCTGACGGCCGAGGACGTGCACCTGGTGAAGGGTTTCTACCGGCGGCCACTGAAGGTCAGCGGCAAAGAGGACGCCAACGGCGGAGGCCGGGTCACCGAACTGGTGGCGCGGCCCCTGCTGGCCTCGCTGCGTCCCGAGCTGATGTGCCTGTACCAGCCGCTGGGCGGTGAGTACGCCGGCACCCGGGAGCTGTTGACCTCGGTGCCGTTCGCGCCGGGCTACGGCGTGGAGATCGGATTGCTGGTCGACACCTACGACCGGCTCGGACTCGATGCGATCGCCCAGGTCAATCTCGGTGTCCGCACCCACCGCAACCGCCCGCTGACCGAGCTGGCCTCGATGAGCAGGCAGGTCATCGCCACGCTGCTGTCGAGGTGCGGCATCCCGGACTCCGGTGTCGGGCTCACCCAATTCTTCGCCGACGGCCTGGACTACACGCCACGCACCTCGTCGGTCTCGCTGACCGACCGTCCACCGATGATCACGCTGCGCCCCCGGTAGCCCGGGTGACTCGGCGCCGCTGTTGTCGGTGCCGTGAGGCAATATCGAGGGGTGACCCTCGTCCTGCTGTACCTCGTGGTGCTCGTGCTCGTCGGCATCGTCCTGTTCGCCGTGGGCAGCGTGCTCTTCGGCCGCGGTGAGGTGCTGCCGCCGCTGCCGCAGGCCACCACCGCCACCGTGCTGCCGGCATCCGGAGTCACCGGCGCCGACGTCGAGGCGGTGAAGTTCACCCAGGTGCTGCGCGGCTACAAGACCAGCGAGGTCGACTGGGTGCTCGACCGGTTGGGCCGCGAACTCGACATGCTGCGAGGCGAACTCGCCACGGTGCGCGCCGCGCATGGTCTCGACGGCCCCGCCGAGGGCGACGGACCGGACGGCGCGCATGCGCTGCCGGCAGAGCAGACCAGGGGCGACGCGTGACCGCGGCGCCCGCCGACCCACGGGTCCGCTGCGGCTGGATCGATCAATCACGGTTGTCGGCAGCAGATTTCGAGCTGTACCGGGACTACCACGACACCGAGTGGGGGCGGCCCCTGCGGGACTCGGCGGCCTTGTTCGAGCGGGTCAGCCTCGAAGCGTTCCAGAGCGGGCTGTCCTGGCTGATCATCCTTCGCAAGCGGGACAACTTCCGCGCTGCGTTCGACGGGTTCGAAGTCGAACGTATCGCCCGCTACACCGACCGCGACGTGGAACGGCTGATGGCCGATCCCGGGATCGTGCGCAACCGCGCCAAGATCGACGCCACCATCGCCAATGCACGGGTGGCCGCGGACATGGCCGACGCCGGTGACGATCTGGGGGAGTTGCTGTGGTCGTTCGCGCCGCCGGACCGTGTCACGCGGGTGCGGCCGGCCAGCATGTCGGAGATCGCGGCGGTGACGCCCGAGTCCAAGGCGATGGCCAAGGAACTCAAGAAGCGCGGTTTCCGTTTCGTCGGACCGACGACGGCCTATGCGCTGATGCAGGCCACCGGCATGGTCGACGATCACGTTGCCAACTGCTGGGTGCCGCGCGCCGACGGCGGCTGACAGGCCTCCGACGACTCGTTCGGGCAGCTATAGCCGGGTCTTCGCACACGAGTTGGCCGGGATAGGGAACAATGGAGGTCTGTAGCAGTTCAGAGCCGGGCGCTGTCAGCTCACGTCATAGGGCGCGAAGCTCCGGCTCTCACGGACAGACCGGGCCCTGACGGGCACGCCCATGTGGAGGGAGCACTCGATGGCGGCGATGAAGCCCCGGACCGGAGACGGTCCACTGGAAGCAACCAAGGAGGGGCGAGGCATCGTGATGCGGGTACCACTGGAAGGCGGTGGCCGGCTTGTCGTGGAACTGACTCCCGAAGAGGCCGCCGCGCTCGGCGACGAACTCAAGGGCGTGACCAGCTAGCGCGGTCGCAGACTAGTTCAAGACCTTGCGGTAGATCTGCAGGGTCTGCTCGGCGATGTGCGCCCAGGAGAATTCGTCGATGCACCGTTGACGTCCGTCGACCCCGTACCGGCGCGCCCGCTGCGGATCGGCGACGAGGGAATTGACCGCCTCCGCCAAGCCGCGCTCGAATGATGCGGTGTCGTCGGGGTCGTAGTGCACGAGCAGGCCGGTGCGCTGGTCGACCACCACCTCGGGGATTCCGCCGACGTCGGAGGCCACCACCGCCGTCGCGCACGCCATCGCCTCCAGGTTCACGATGCCCAACGGCTCGTAGACCGACGGGCATACGAACGTTGTTGCCGCCGAGAGGATTTCACGGATTTTCGGGGTGGGCAGCATCTCGCGGACCCAGAACACGCCCGTGCGGGCCTGCGACAGGGCCTGCACCGCGGAGGCCACCTCCTCGGCGATCTCCGGGGTGTCCGGGGCGCCCGCGCACAGCACAAGCTGCACCTCGGGGGCGAAGTGGTGCGCGGCCGCCACGAGGTGGGCGACCCCCTTCTGCCGGGTGATCCTGCCGACGAACGCGACCACCGGACGTGTGGGGTCGACGCCGAGCTTGGCCAGCACGGACTCGTCGGTGTCCGGTTCGGCGGGGTACCAGACCTCGGTATCGATGCCGTTGCGCACCACGTGTATTCGCTCGGGGTCCAGGGCCGGATACGTGCGCAACACGTCCGCACGCATTCCCGAACTCACCGCGATCACGGCGTCGGCCGCCTCCACGGCCGTCTTCTCCACCCACGACGAGATCCGGTAACCACCGCCGAGCTGTTCGGCCTTCCACGGCCGCATCGGTTCCAGCGAGTGCGCGGTGAGCACATGCGGGACTCCGTACAGCAGGGCGGCCAGATGTCCGGCCATCCCGGCGTACCACGTGTGGGAGTGCACCACCGTGGCCGCCGACGCCGAGTTGACCATGTTCAAATCGGCCGACAGCGTCGCCAGGGCCGGGTTGGCGCCGACGAGGGCGGCATCGGGTTGGGCAACCGTCACCCCTGGCCGCGGGGTGCCCATGCAGTGCACGTCGACCTCGCAAAGGTGGCGCAACTGGGCGACCAGTTCCGTGACGTGGACACCAGCACCGCCGTAAACCTCGGGTGGGTACTCCCGAGTCATCATCGCCACCCGCATGCTGTGACCGTATCCAACTTCGCGACGCGTCGCTTCGCATCCCCAATTGTCTTGATGGACAATCCGAGAACCCGCCGTCGTGGTTCGTGGCACGGCGCGCGGAAGCGCCAACAATAGCGCGAATGGCTAGCCGCCATCCCGGCGTGCGGATAGGTTGGAAACATGAGGGAAGCGCCACATGTGTTGGGCATCGTCCTCGCAGGCGGGGAGGGCAAGCGGCTGTATCCGCTGACTGCCGACCGCGCCAAGCCGGCGGTGCCCTTCGGGGGCGGCTACCGGCTCATCGACTTCGTGCTCTCCAATCTCGTCAACGCCCGATTCCTTCGGATCTGCGTGCTGACGCAATACAAGTCGCATTCGCTGGACCGCCACATCTCGCAGAACTGGCGGCTTTCGGGGCTTGCCGGCGAGTACATCACCCCGGTCCCGGCGCAGCAGCGGCTCGGCCCGCGCTGGTACACCGGCTCCGCCGACGCGATCTACCAGTCGATGAACCTGATCTACGACGAGGACCCCGACTACATCGTGATCTTCGGCGCGGACCACGTGTACCGGATGGATCCCGAGCAGATGGTCCAGCAGCACATCGAGAGCGGCGCCGGGGCGACCGTCGCCGGTATCCGGGTGCCGCGTGCCGAGGCCAGTGCGTTCGGCTGCATCGACTCCGACGACTCTGGTCGTATCCGCGGGTTCATCGAGAAGCCGGCCGATCCGCCCGGCACCCCCGACGACCCCGAGCAGACCTTCGTCTCGATGGGCAACTACATCTTCACCACCAAGGTGCTCATCGACGCCATCCGCGCCGATGCCGAGGACGACGATTCCGATCACGACATGGGTGGCGACATCATTCCGCGTTTGGTGGCCGACGGCATGGCGGCGGTGTACGACTTCAACGACAACGAGGTGCCGGGCGCCACCGAGCGCGACCACGGGTACTGGCGCGACGTCGGGACGCTGGACGCGTTCTACGACGCGCACATGGACCTGGTGTCGGTTCACCCGGTGTTCAACTTGTACAACAAGCGCTGGCCGATCCGCGGTGGAGCGGAGAACCTGGCGCCGGCGAAGTTCGTCAACGGTGGCTCTGCGCAGGAGTCGGTGGTCGGCGCGGGTAGCATCATTTCGGCTGCGTCAGTGCGCAATTCGGTGCTGTCGTCGAACGTGGTCATCGACGACGGCGCGATCGTCGAGGGTAGTGTGATCATGCCGGGCGCCCGCATCGGGCGCGGCGCCGTGGTGCGTCACGCGATCCTGGACAAGAACGTCGTCGTCGGTCCCGGCGAGATGGTCGGGGTGGATCTGGACAAGGACCGCGAGCGGTTCTCGATCAGTGCGGGCGGAGTGGTCGCCGTCGGCAAGGGCGTGTGGATTTAGCCGGACGACGATCAAGCGGCGAGGGACGAGCCGCGTTGAGGGGGCACCTCCCGCTTGCGGGGGAGAGTTCGGCAATCTGGGTTAGCCGGACGGTTTATGTGGCCTGCCTGGCGCGGCGCCGTCGGATCAGCCGGACGGCGGCCCACGCCAGCGCGCCGGCCACCACCAGGACGAGCACCGGCAACAGGATCGCGACGAAAACCAGCGCGACGCTGACGATGTCTTCCACAGTGCTCAGCACCGGGGCGGCGACACCGGCCGTTGCGACGTTGGCCGCGGGCCGCACCGTCGACTTCGTCAGCGAGACCACCAGCGCGACGACGACACCGATGACGACCGGGACCCACTGGCCCGTCTGCGCGAACGCGCCAGGGTCGGTGACCGCCGCGGTCTGTGCGGCGGTGCCCGACCCGAACACGATGCCGCCGGCGGTGGGCCGCACGAAGGTCTGGATGACGTCGTTGACGCTGTCAAGGGCGGGGACCTTGTCGGCGACGACCTCCACGACCAGCAGCACCGCCACGATGGCCATCACCCAGCCGTTCTCCAGCCATGCCCAGCCGGCCGGCAGGGTGACGAGGTCGGTGAACCGGGCCAGCAGGCCGAGCGTCAGCAGCGGGATGTAGGCGTTCAGTCCCGCCGCTGTCGCCAGTCCGAACCCGGTGAGCAACTCCATGCGATCAGTATGCGGCGGGTCACCACACCCCGGGGACGAGTCGGTAGCGCACCTGCCGGCGGTACTCGCGGTACCCGGCGAGCTCGGCGGTCAGCATCTTCTCCTCGTCGAGGATGCGGGCCACCAGCACCGGCGCCGACGCCGCCACACCGAGCAGCCCCCACAGCGAGCCCAGCGCCAGAGGCGTGCCGAGCATCATCACCACCGTGCCCGTGTACATCGGGTGGCGCACCAGCCCGTACAGCCCGGTCGAGACCAGCGGTTGGCCGGCCTCGACCCGGACGGTTGCCGCCGCATAGTGGTTCTGCACGACCACCAGCTGGGCTCCGCTCAGGCCGAGCGCGACCAGCGTGTTGCCCACGACGACGACCCACGCAGGCGCCGACGACCAACCGAAGCGATGGTCGAGCGCGGACAACACGAAGGTCGCGGTCACCAGCACCACGGTCAGTGTGATGATGAGCCGTTGCGCCGGACGGGTTTCCGCGGTCGGGCCGGCCTTCATTCGGCGCGCCAGCGCATCGGGGTGGCGCACCACCAGGAAGAAGGTGGGTCCCAGCGTCGTCACGATGAACACCGCCAGGAAGACCCAGGCCTGCCAGTAGTCGAAGGTTCCTGCGGGCCAGAAGAGCACCGCGACGAAGTACGCAGCGCCGAGCACCGACGATGCCAGCGTCTGGGCAACGAGCTTCACGGCGGACTCCTGTCGTTTCAGACCGCGTCGCGGTGTCGATACCTCACGGCAGCAACCACGGTCAAAGCTGCTGCCGCACAGCACATCACAAACCAGCCGAGGGCGGGGACATCGGCGGGGTAGCTGGTCTGCGCCACCGGCGACAGGTCGAGCAGCCAGCCGGGCAGTCGAAGCAGTGCGCCGAGGTAGAGCGACGCGACAACGAAAGTCACCGCCAGCCAACCGATCCAACGCTGGCGAAGCGCGACGGCGAGCGCCGCGACCCCGGCTAGCACCGCAAGTGCCGGCACGAAGGCCAGCCCGGCCAACGTCAGCCTGAGCACCGTTGCCGGTTCGCCCAACGTCACCCCGGCGCCGAGACCGTTGCCCAGACCCGCGAAGAACATCAGCACGCTTGCCCCCAGAACGGCCGACAGCACCGCCGTGGACAGCCAGCGCGGTCGTGACACCGCACCGGCCAGCACGGCTTCGCCGAGACCGGACTGCTCGTCGGCAAACACCCGCAACACCGCGGACACCACGTATGCGCCCGCCGCGGCCGCGAGGAACTGCGTCATCGTGGTGTACACGCCGTCCAGGCCCTGGCTCGACACGATGCGGGCCAGCAACTCGTTGTCGTGTGCGGCCTCCAGCAGCGACTTCGTCATCGAGCCGAAGGCCAGTCCGGCCGCGAACAGACCGACCGACCAGCCGAGGGTCTGCCCGCGCTGCAGCCTCAGATGCAGGGCCAGCACTCCGCGGATCGGGCGGGCGTTGGGGCTCTCTCCACTGGACACGATGGTGGCGTCGTCGTACTCGCGCTGCACTTCGAGGGCCGCGGCGATCGCGACCAGCGTCAGCGACAACGCCGACAGGAGCGCCAGCGGCCACCAGCGCAGCTCGACGAAGGGGCGCATCTGTTGGCCCCATGCGATGGGGGAGAACCAGCTCAGCACGCTGCCCGAGTTGTCGATCACGTCTCCGATGCCGCGGACCAGGGCGGCCAGCGCGAGGGTGGCCATCGCCGCGCCCGTCGCGGCGCGCGCCGCCCGCCACATCTGGGCGGTGACAGCGGCGACGGCACCGAACACCATGGCCACCGCCGTGACCCCGACGCACATCGCGGCGGAGTCGACGACGCCCAACCCGCCGGCGGCCATCGCCGCCGTCGTCGTCACGGCCAGCACGACATTGACGGCCGCCACGAGGATCAACGCAGCAGTGGTGCGGGCATATCGGCCGACCACCGAAGCCAGCGCCAGTTCGGCGGCGCCGCTTTCCTCCTCGGCGCGGGTGTGCCGGATCACGGTGAGAATAGCCAGGATCGACGTGGCGATGATCATCGTGAGCATCAACTCGTTGGCCATCATCGCGCCCAGATCGGTCTCGTTGCCGCCGAACATGGGTCCGCCCAACATCATCCCGGCGGGCGTCTTGAGCAGGTCTACCCGCGCCTGACGCTGGGCCTCCTCCGGGTAGGCGAGCTCGATGGCACCGGGAGCGTAGGCCGTCATTGCCGTGAGCGCGGCGATCCAGACGGACAGCCGGACCCGGTCGCGGCGCAACGCCAGCCCGATCAGATCACCGGTGCCCGTCCACGGTGACCTCGCGGCCGGGGCCGCGTGCCGGCCCCGGGTCGGCAGCTCGGCGGTGGTGCTCATCGGCCGGCGCCCTGGTACTCGCGCAGGAACATGTCCTCCAGCGACGCCGGTGCCACCGTCAGCTCGTCGATGCCCAGGCCGCTGAGGTCGGCCATTACGCGGTCGAGGTCGTCGCGGTCCACCGAGAAGCGCAGGTGGCCGTCATCGGAGCGGAGGTCGTGGACGTAGGGCGCCTGCCGCAAGTGCTCGCCGTCGCCGCGCGTGCGGGCGGTGACGGTGGTGCGCATCAGATGCCGCATCTGCGCCAGTGCGCCGGACCGGACCGTGCGGCCGGCACGCACGATCGTGACCGTGTCGCAGAGCTTTTCGACCTCGGCGAGGATGTGGCTGGACAGCAACACCGCCGCGCCCTGCCCGGCCACCTCGTGCACACACTGCTGAAAGGCTTGCTCCATCAACGGATCCAGGCCCGAGGTCGGTTCGTCGAGGACGAAGAGCTCGCTGCGGGTGCTGAACGCGGCGACGATCGCGACCTTCTGCCGGTTACCCTTGGAGTAGGTGCGTGCCTTCTTGTGCGGGTCCAGTTCGAAGCGTTCGATCAGTTGGTCGCGGCGCCGCGTGTCGACGGTGCCGTCGCCGCGCAGCGCAGCCAGGAAGTCGATGGCCTGCATCCCGGTGAGGTTCGGCCACAGGGTCACATCGCCGGGCACGTAGGCGATCCGGCGGTGCAGATCCACGGCGTCGCGCCACGGGTCGCGGCCCAGCAACCGGACGGTGCCACCGTCGGCGCGCAGCAGCCCGAGCAGCACCCGGATGGTGGTGGACTTGCCTGCCCCGTTGGGGCCGAGGAATCCGGCCACATCGCCAGGGGCGACGGTGAGGTCCAGCCCGTCGAGAGCCTTGGTGTGGCCGAAGGACTTTCGCAGTCCGTGAATGTCGACCGCGAACCCGGTGTCAGTCATCGTGCGCTCCTTCTGTCGAAGTGAACGGAATGCCCTGCGCGCGTCTGGCGACGAAGGCGTCGTACATCGTCGAGTCGGTCATCAGTCCGTTGGTGTAGAGCTCCAGGGCGGGCAGCACCATCTCCTCGCTGTAGTCGCGCAGGACCGCCCGCAGATCGGTCGGGTTGTCGTGCATCTGCAGGTACAGCAGGAAACCGCCGCCGCCGGCCATCGCCAGGAAGCGCGCCCGGCCCCTCGGGTCCGCGCCGGGCTTTACGGTGCCGGCCCGCACACCTTCTTCGATGTACTGCTCGGTATTGTCGATCATGTTCTGCCACAACATCTTTGCCAGCTCGCCGCCGGTCTGCAGGGTACGCACCAGGTAGGCCATCAGTGGGGCGTACTCCTCGATCTCGGCCATCTGGGCAAGCCACGTCGCCGGATCGGAGGACTGGATCGCCTCGCTCTTGCTGGCCCGCACCGTCTCGGCGACGAAGTCGTCACACGCCTTGCGCAGGCCGTCCTTGGAGCCGAAGTGGTGAATCACCAGGCCGGGGCTGACGTCCGCGGCGGAGGCGATGGATCGCACCCCGACGGCGAATCCGTCGCGGCCGAACAGGTCGATGGCGGCATCGCGGATCCGGGCTGCCGCGGTCAGGTCATCGGCTGAACGCATGTTTAGTACGCTAAACATGCGTTCAGTCGAGCGTCAACACTCGACCGCGTCAAAAAGTCGTCAAGATGCATCCGCGGAATAGCAGTCCTGGTCGCGGAGGGGGCGGCGCGCAGCCAGGAACTCTATTCCGCGGGCAAGGCGGGAAGAATCAGTCGCGGGCCGCGGCGAGAAGCCCGTCGCCGAGGGGTATGAGCACGGGCGTCAGCCGGTCGTCCTCGGCGATCAGCCGCGCCGCCTCGCGCACCGCGGCGACTTCGCTGTCTTTGGCCGTGGCGTCCCCGGCCCGGCCGCCGAGCGCGGCACGATGCACGACGATCGCGCCGCCGGGCCGCAGCAACCGGACGCCCTCGGTGACGAAATGTGGCTGGTCGGCCGGTACGGCATCGATGAAGACGAGGTCATAGGACTCGTCGGCCAACCGGGTGAGCACTTCCTGGGCGCGTCCGCTGATCAGCCGGGTCCGTCCCGGACCCACGCCGGCCTCGCTGAAGGCCTGCTTGGCGATGCGCTGATGCTCGGGTTCGACGTCGATCGTGGTCAGCACACCGTCCTCGCGCATGCCCGACAGCAACCACAGGCCGCTGACGCCGGCCCCGGTGCCGACCTCGACCACCGCGCGGGCGCCGGTCAGCTTCGCCAGTACGCACAGCAGCGCCCCGACCGCAGGACTGACCGCGCCTGCACCGATGTCGACCGCGCGCTCCCGGGCCGCGGCGACGATGGCGTCCTCGGAGATCGAGTGCTCGGCGTGGTTGACGATCGCCTCGGCCTGACGTGCCCGCGCGGTGGGATCGCCGGAGCCCACCCCGGGCTCGTCAGTGCTGGCCATGCCCGCAGCGTAGGGCCAAAGCGGGGACTGCCGCGACACCGACACGCCCGGTCCGCGGCGCGGAAACCGGCTCCGTACGCCGTCGTTTCCGCTGGTGAAAAAAGGGGTAGAGATCTTTCTCAGGAAATGTTCAGTTTGCTCATATGCCTGGCACACCCCGACACGAGACGGTGAACGCATGACAGACGGCGCATTCAGCGCACGCCCCGACCACGCGCGTGACGGGAACAACATCCCGGCAGGCCGCGTTGTCGACTTTGAGCGGTCGTCTACCGGTGACCGCACCCATCTCGAAACGGAGGATCCGACGACCACCACACAGGCGCCGACCGCCGCTCCCGTGGCCGCCCCGGTGACCATGGCGCACCTTGAGCAGTTCACCGATGCCGCGTGGGTGGAACCGGCAGATGAGTTGACCGGCACCGCGGTGTTCGACGCCACCGGTGACAAGGCCGCGATGCCGAGCTGGGACGAGCTGGTCCGTCAGCACGCCGACCGGGTGTACCGGCTCGCCTACCGCCTGTCCGGCAACCAGCACGACGCCGAGGATCTGACCCAGGAGACGTTCATCCGCGTCTTCCGGTCGGTGCAGAACTACCAGCCGGGCACCTTCGAAGGCTGGTTGCACCGCATCACGACCAACCTGTTCCTCGACATGGTCCGCCGCCGCGGCCGGATCCGCATGGAGGCGCTGCCCGAGGATTACGACCGGGTGCCCGCCGACGAGCCGAACCCCGAGCAGATCTACCACGACTCCCGCCTCGGCCCGGACCTTCAGGCCGCGCTGGACTCGCTGGCTCCGGAGTTCCGCGCCGCGGTCGTCCTGTGTGACATCGAAGGCCTCTCCTACGAGGAGATCGGCGCCACGCTGGGCGTCAAGCTGGGAACCGTGCGAAGCAGGATTCACCGGGGCCGGCAGGCGTTGCGCGAGTATCTGGCACGCCATTCCGACGCCGGCGCAGGACGGGACACGGCCAGATCCGCCTGACGTTCGGCCGATACCGCGCAGCGTGCCGCGCTACATTCGAAGTAGGTATTTCGACCGGGCATGCCGGCCGACGGCAGGCTGAGAGGAGCTCAGGTGGTGTTCGATCCCGGACATGCGTTCCGCCGCGCCTTCTCCTGGCTCCCCTCCCAGCTGGCTTCCCAGAGCGACGACCCGGTCGGGCCGAGGCAGTTCGGGTCGACCGAGCATCTGTCGATCGAGGCGGTGGCCGCGTTCGTCGACGGTGAGCTGCGCATGTCGGCTCACCTGCGCGCCGCCCACCACCTGTCCCTGTGTCCGGAATGTGCGCTTGAGGTCGATGCTCAGCGGCAGGCGCGGGAGGCGTTGCGGGAATCGCGACCGGTCGCCATGCCGAGTTCTTTGCTGGGACTGTTGTCCCAGATCCCGAACCACACTCCTGCCGAAGCGGCGGAGCCTGCTGATTCACCGCAGTTAGCTGACGGGGCTCAGCGGTCCCGTCGCAAGCGCCGGTAGGGTAGATGCGAAGCCGACCACCGACGTGGTCGGTCATTGCCGGCACCCCGACCGTGGGGTGATGGAAGGGCATGGAAGGGCGATATACGGGTGACGAATCTGGACCAGACCGGTCGGGAACGCCTCGAGCCGCGGCCGGTGTCGCGTCCGCCGGTTGATCCGGCGGCCCAGCGCGCCTTCGGCCGGCCCACCGGAGTGAACGGCTCGTTCCTGGGTGCCGACCAGCATCACGACCAGGGGGAGTACACCCCGAAGGATCAGGCGCCCGATCCGGTGCTCGCGGAGGCCTTCGGCCGTCCGTATCAGGGCGGCGACTCGCTGCAGCGCCATCCGACCGACGCCGGCGCCCTCGACGCCGAGCGTGACGGTGATGCCGACGAGCTCGACGACCCGTGGCGCAACCCGGGCGCCGCGGCCGCACTGGGCACGCCCGCGCTCGCCCCGACCGGCCCCACCCAGGCCGCCGCGCCCGTGGGAAAGCTCGGAGTTCGGGACGTGTTGTTCGGCGGCAAGGTGTCCTACGTCGCCCTCGTGGTGCTCGCGCTCGTCGCGCTCGTCATCGGTGTCGCCGGTGGCTGGGTGGGCCGCACCACCGCGGAGGTGGTCTCGGCGTTCACCACCTCGAAGGTCACGTTGCAGACCGGCGGCGGCGGAGGCGATGAAGCCCAGGGTCAGTTCGCTAAAGTTGCTGCCGCGGTTGCGGATTCGGTGGTGACGATCGAGGCGACCAGCAAGACGGAGGGTTCGCAGGGTTCCGGTGTGGTCGTCGATGGTCGCGGCTACATCGTCACCAACAATCACGTGATCTCCGAGGCCGCCACCAACCCCAGCGAGTTCAAGATGTCGGTGGTGTTCAACGACGGCACCGAGGTGCCCGCGAACCTCGTCGGCCGTGATCCCAAGACCGACCTCGCGGTGCTCAAGGTCGACAACGTCGACAACCTTTCCGTCGCGCGGATGGGTGACTCCGAGAAGCTGCGCGTGGGCGAAGAGGTCATCGCCGCCGGCGCCCCGCTCGGGCTCAGGAGCACCGTCACGCACGGCATCATCAGCGCACTGCACCGGCCCGTGCCGCTGTCGGGTGACGGGTCGGACACCGACACCGTCATCGACGGCGTGCAGACCGATGCGTCGATCAACCACGGCAACTCCGGCGGCCCGCTGATCAACATGAACTCCGAGGTGATCGGCATCAACACCGCCGGTAAGTCGTTGTCCGACAGTGCCAGCGGCCTCGGTTTCGCGATCCCGGTCAACGAGGTCAAGCGGGTCGTCGAGACGTTGATCAAGAACGGCAAGATCGCGCACCCGACGCTGGGGCTGACGGCGCGGTCGGTGAGCAACGACCTGGCCAAGGGCGCACAGATCGCCGACATCTCGCCGAACAGCCCGGCCGAGCGGGCGGGCATCCTGGAGAACGACGTCGTCGTCAAGGTGGGTGACCGTAAGGTGGCAGACGCCGACGAGTTCATCGTCGCCGTGCGGCAGCTCGCCATCGGTCAGCCGGCTCCCATCGAGGTCCTGCGTGACGGGCGCCCCGTGGTTCTCACGGTGACTCCCAACGGCGACGACAGCACGTAGACATGTTCGCCAATGTCGGCTGGGGCGAGATGCTGGTCCTGGTGATCGCCGGTCTGGTGATCCTGGGGCCGGAACGGCTGCCCGGGGCCATCCGCTGGACCGCCGGGGCGGTGCGCCAGGCGCGCGACTACGTCACCGGTGCCACCAGCCAGCTTCGTGAGGAGCTCGGCACCGACTTCGACGATCTGCGGGAGCCGCTCTCGGAGCTGCAGAGGCTGCGCGGTATGACCCCGCGCGCGGCGCTGACCAAACACCTTCTCGACGGCGATGATTCGATCTTCACCGGCAAGTTCGACCAGAACGGCAAGTCCGAGAAGCCAGAGCAGAAGCCGGAGAAGCCACAGTCGGCGCCGGGGCCCGCCGCGGCGGTGCCGGATCAGCAGCCGGCCGGTGGGCCGTCGGGTTCGACGCCGTACGACACCGACGCGACCTGACCGCGGAGGCCGGGTCAGCGGCCGGCGGGATCCAGACCCAGCGACATCCCGGCCAGACCGCGTTTGCGGCTCGACAGCGCGTCGGCGATCTTGCCCAGTTCCCTGCCTGCGGGTGAGTCCGGCGCGCTGAGCACCAGCGGCACACCGGAGTCGCCGGCGGCCACCAGTTCCGGATCCAGGGGTACCTGGCCCAGCAGCGGTACGTCGGCGCCGACGGCCCGGGACAGGCTCTCGGCGACCTGGCGCCCACCGCCCTCCCCGAACATCTTGATGACGGGTCCGTCGACCATGTTCTCCACCACACCGGCGATGCGCTGACGGGTCTGCAGCGCGATCGCCCCGGCCCGCTCGGCGACTTCCGCGGCAGCCAGCTGCGGGGTCGTGACGACGAGTATCTCGGCGCCGGGAATCAGCTGGGCCACCGAGATCGCGATGTCGCCGGTGCCCGGCGGCAGGTCGAGGAGCAGCACGTCGAGGTCCCCCCAGTACACGTCGGCGAGGAACTGCTGCAGGGCGCGATGCAGCATCGGCCCGCGCCACACCACAGGCGTGTTGCCTTGGGTGAACATCGCGATGGAGATCACCCGCACGTCGTGCGCGACGGGCGGCAGGATCATCGAGTCGACCTGGGTCGGTCGGTCGGTCGTGCCCATCATCCTGGGTACGGAGTGGCCGTAGATGTCGGCGTCCAGGAGCCCGACCGACAGTCCGCGGGCGGCCATCGCGGCGGCCAGGTTCACCGTGATGCTGGACTTACCGACGCCGCCCTTGCCCGACGCCACGGCGTACACCCGGGTCAGCGACCCCGGCTGGGCGAACGGGATCACCGGTTCGCGGGAATCGCCACGCAGCTGCTTGCGCAGCTCGGCGCGCTGTTCGTCGTTCATCACGTCGAGGCTGACCTTGACGGCGCCGGTCCCGGGCACGTCCTGCACCGCGCGGGTCACGCGGTCGGAGATCTCGGTCTTCTTCGGGCACGCGGCGGTGGTCAGATACACCTCGACGTGAACCGAGGCGTCGGCGTCGACCGTGACGTTCTTGACCATGCCCACTTCGGTGATCGGCCGCCGAAGCTCGGGGTCGATCACCTTGGTGAGTGCGGCGCGGACGGCCGCTTCCAGGTCAGTCGGAGTTGATGTCATCACCGGCGAGTCTAGGCCGCCGACCTCCGTGGGCCCGCATGCGGGCGACGGCGGGATTCAGCCCACGGGGCCGGGAGCGGGTCCCGGAGCGGGAGGCATGCCCGGCAGCGCGGGCGCCGGTGGTGGCGGCGGGCCTGCGGGAAGCAGCGGGGCCGGGCCAGGTGCAGGCGGCAACCCCAGGGGGCCGGCGGGCGCCGGCGCAGGTGCGGGCGCGGCAGGCGGTAGATCCTTGATGCAGAACACCGCACACTCCGGCTGCTGCTGAGGCTGCTGCATCCACGGCGGCACCCAGGCGGGCGGAGGTGGGGCGACCGGTTCGGGTACCGCCAGGGGAGCAGGCGCGGGTCCGGGCAGGGGGCCGAGCGTCTGGCCGGGCACGAAGCCGGGCAGGTTCGTATTGATCTGGCTGGCCACATCCGTGCGGGTCATCAGCGGGATCAGCGAAAGCGGGTCGTTGGCGGGCAGGCCGGTGGCATTCAGCGGCAGGCCCGGGCCGATGCCTTCGGGCCGGTCCAGGTGGCTGTCGCCGATCGTGCCCAGCGCGGGAACCTCACCGGTGATCGGCGGCAGGTCGACGGGCACGACCCCCGTCGCGTACGCGGCAGCCCAGCTCAGGACGTTCTGGGTGTACGCCATCGAGTTGTTGTAGCGCAGGATCGCGGCGATCACGTCGGGCTGGTTGCGCAGGTTCATGCCGCCGCTGCACAGGTAGCGGGCCGCCGCCAGTGTCGCGTCGAACAGGTTCTGCACGTCCGCCTTGCCGTCGCCGTCGCCGTCGGAGGCGTACCGCGACCAGGTTCCGGGCAGGAACTGCATCGGGCCCATGGCGCGGGCGTAGACGACCCGGTCGGCCGCCCGGCTCTGCACGATGACCTCGTTGCCGGGCAGGGTGCCGTCCAGCGCGGGTCCGTAGATCGGGCGCACCGCGGTGCCGCGGGAGTCGGTGGCGCCGCCGTAGGCGTGCATGGACTCGATGCGGCCGATGCCGGCCAGCAGGTTCCAGCTCAACCCGCAGCCCGGTTGGGCCGCCGCCATCGTCGTCTCGGCATTGCGGTAGGCGGCCAGCGCCATCGACGGAATGCGCAGGGTGCCTGGGGAATTGAGAATCATCGGGGGCGGCGGCGCCGTCGCTGTGCTGGCCACGGTGCGCAACGGTGCCGGTGCCTTGGCCACGGCGACCACGGACGGGCCGGACCGGTCGTCGGCCGACGGTGCGACCGCGGCGAGCGGCATCACCGCGGAATCGCGTGTCGGCGTGGTCGTCGACGGGGCGGCGGCGCCGACGGCGCCGGCCAGTACGAGTGGGGTGAGGACGGCGGCGACGCCGAACGCCGGCATCCGGATGAAGTGCCCAGTTCGCTGCCGCGCCGCTACGAGGGCCGCTCCTCCCCGTATATGCACTCGACCGTCCTAGCTGTTAGAGCGTCTGTGAATCAAGTCACCATACCTATTCGGCAACGCCGGTGTTACAGCAATCGCTGCGCTGCCTCAGCCCGATTTCTTCGACTTGCGCTCACCCGCGTCTCGTTTGCTCGCGCCACCGGTTTCGGCGCGATCCCGGGAGTGCAGTTCCTGGATCAGTTCCCGGATCTCCTCCAACTCGCGGCGCAGGTAGTCGCGGGTGGCGACCTCGCCGACGGCCAGTCGAAGCGCCGCCAGCTCGCGGGCCAGGAATTCGGTGTCGGCCTTGGTCTGTTCGGCGCGCCTGCGGTCTTCCTCGAGCGCGACGCGGTCGCGGTTCTCCTGGCGGTTCTGCGCGAGCAGGATCAGCGGCGCCGCGTAGGCCGCCTGCGTGGAGAACGCGAGGTTGAGCAGGATGAACGGGTAGGGATCCCACTGCCAGGCGAACGCGCCCAGGTTGAGCAGCACCCACACGATGACGAGGATCGTCTGGATCGCCAGGTAGCGGCCGGTGCCGAGGAACCGCGCGATGCGTTCGCTGAACCGGCCCACCGCCTCGATGTCGAGTCGGGGTGCCAGGCCCCGGGAAACCCTGGGCGTGTCGAGGCGCTGCCGCGACGACGCGTCGCTCATGTCGCCTTCTCCGCGGTCACGATCACCGGCTCGGCTTCGCGGTCACGCCAGTCGTCGGGCAGCAGATGGTCGAGCACGTCGTCGACCGAGACCGCGCCGAGCAGGTGGCTCTCCTCGTCGACCACCGGTCCGCACACCAGGTTGTAGGCGGCGAAGTAGCGTGTCAGGGCGCCGAGCGAGTCCTCGGGGCGCAGGCTGGGCAGGTCGGTGTCGACGATGCCGCTGACCAGACCGGCGGGAGGTTCACGCAGCAGTCGCTGCAGGTGCACGCAGCCCAGGTAGCGGCCGGTCGGGGTGGACGTCGGTGGCCGCACCACGAACACCACCGAGGCCAGCGCCGGGGTCAGGTCCGGATCACGCACTCGCGCAAGGGCTTCGGCGACAGTGGTGTCCGGTGCGAGCACCACCGGCTCCGAGGTCATCAGGCCGCCCGCGGTGTCCGGCGAGTGACTGAGCAGGCGGCGCACGTCCTCGGAGTCCTCCGGATCCATCCGGCGCAGGAACTGCTCGGCGTCCGCCGGCGTCATCGTGCCCAGCAGGTCGGCGGCGTCGTCGGGGTCCATAGCCTCGAGCACGTCGGCGGCGCGGTCGGTCTTCAGTTGCCGCAGCAGGGCCACCTGCTGATCCTCGGGCAGTTCCTGCAGCACGTCGGCCAGGCGTTCGTCGTCGAGCGCGTTGACGACCTCGTAGCGCCGCTTGTTCGGCAGCTCCCGGATCGCGTCGGCCACCTCGACGGCGCGCTGACCCTCGAACTGCTCGAGCAGCTGCGCCACCCCCTGGTCGGGCATCGCCAGACCGGACGGCGTGAGACCTTGCACGTTCTGCCACTCGACGGTGTAGACGTTGCTCCGCCGACCCAGCCGCCGCTGCTGGCGGACGGCCACCTTGGTGACCATCCAGTCACGGGCCCGGGTCTGCTCGATCGCCAGATCGACCACGACGACATCGACGCCGGCCAGCTGCGGCAGGTCCGGGTCGTCGACCCGGACCCGGGTCTCGATGACCTGACCCAACACCAGAACCTCGCCGGGACGCTGGGAGAAGCGCCGCAACGACACGTTGCCGGTCGACAACGTCACCGCGCCCGGCTCGATCGCCGTGACCCGCAGGATCGGCACGAAAATCCTTCTGCGGGTCATCAATTCGATGACCAGCCCGAGCACCCGCGGCTGGTGGCGGACGAGGCTGATACCGATGACCACATCGCGGACGCGGCCGATGGATTCGCCGTCGGGACCCAGCACGACCATGCCCGCGAGCCGAGCCGCGTAGACCCTGTTGACCGACACCATGGTTGTAAAGGGTAGAGAGTGTTGTTGTGGAAAACCGGTATCGACCCCGTCGGACGTGCCTGTCCGTGCCGGGCAGCAGCGCGAAGATGATCCAGAAGGCCAAGACCCTTCCCGCCGACGAGGTGTTCCTCGACCTCGAAGACGCCGTGGCGCCCGGCGCGAAAGAGCAAGCGCGGGGTCAGGTCGCCGCGGCGCTCGCGGAGCCGGGCTGGGCCGGACAGTTGCGCGGTGTGCGCGTCAACGACTGGACCACGCCGTGGACCCACGCCGACATCATCGAGGTGGTTGCCAGGGCCGGCGCGTCGCTGGACATCGTGGTGCTGCCCAAGGTGACCGACGTGTCGCACGTGCACGCGCTGGATCTGCTGCTCAGCCAACTGGAGGCGACGCACGGTCTCCCGTTGGGGCGCATCGGCATCGAGGCGCAGATCGAGGATGCCAAGGGGTTGACGAACGTCGACGCCATCGCCTCCGCCCCGCGGGTGCAGGCCCTGGTGCTCGGCCCCGCCGACCTGATGGCGAGCCTGAACATGCGCACGCTGGAGGTCGGTGAACAACCGGAGGGCTACACCGAGGGCGACGCCTATCACCACGTGCTGATGCGCATTCTGGTCGCGGCCAGAGCCAACGGGATCGCCGCGATCGACGGCCCGTATCTGAAGGTGCGCGATGTCGCGTCGTTCCGCCGGGTGGCCGGGCGCTCGGCAGCGCTCGGATACGACGGAAAGTGGGTGCTGCACCCCGACCAGATCGAGGCGGGCAACGAGATCTTCAGCCCGCGTCAGCAGGCGTACGACCACGCCGAACTGATCCTGGAGGCCTACGAGTGGCACACCTCGCAGGCCGGTGGCGCCAGGGGCGCGGTGATGCTGGGCGACGAGATGATCGACGAAGCCAGCCGCAAGATGGCGCTCGTGATCGCAGGCAAGGGGCGCGCCGCGGGGATGCAGCGCACGGGCGAGGGGTTCCGGCCGCCCAGCTGACCGGTCAGGAAGCCATCACGGCAACGGTGGCGATGCCGCTGATCAGCAGGGTGATGACACCGACGATGATGCCGGCGACGGCCAGACCCTGGCCTTCGGCGCGGGTCTGTTTGATCTGGCTGAGCGCGATGACGCCCATCGCGATGCCGGCGATCGAACCGATACAGCAGAACAGGCCGACGCATGAGGCCACCAGCGACGCGATCGCCAGCGAGTTGGTGCCCTGCGGGGCGGGCGCGCCGTATCCGTAGCCCGCATCCGGATAGCCACCGGCAGGCGGGTATCCGCCGGGCATCGTCCCGTACGGCGGCGGGGGCGGATAGGACGGCGCACCGTATCCGGGAGCGCCGTAGCCCGGGTAGGGCGGGGGCGGTCCGGCGTCGGGGTAGGGCGGCGGATAGCCGGCGGGCGGTGGCGGATAGTCCGGTGCCGCGAAACCGCCCGACGGCGGATAGCCGGGCTGCTGTTCGTACCCGGGGCTCGGCGGGTAGGCGGGCGGCGCGTCGTAGGCCGGCGGCGGGAGGTAGTCCTGGGCCGGTGGCGGGGCGCTCTGCGTCTGCTCGATGGGGGGCGGTTCGTAACCGGCCGCGGACGGCTCGGACCCACTTGCGGTGGAATCCGAAGATTCGCCCCGGCCTGCGTCGTTGTCCGAACTTGTCATGCTGATCAACCTAGCCTAAGCGCAGGTAACCCGAGGTGAACCCGGCTCGGGGCACCTTCAATGGGTGCCGCGCGTTGATCAAGAGGACTAGCGTTTGCATGGGACGTACCGAAGGAGTGCAGAGACGATGACCAGTCCGTTCCAGCCAGGACAGAATCCCGCTGCGGCGGCCGGTGGCCCGGCGGCGGGACGGGGTCGCCCGGTGGGCTTGCCGACTCCGCCGAAGGGCTGGCCGATCGGGTCCTACCCCACCTACGCCGAGGCGCAGCGTGCGGTCGATCACCTGTCGGACCAACAGTTCCCGGTCGAACACGTCACGATCGTGGGTGTCGACCTGATGCAGGTCGAGCGGGTGACGGGCAGGTTGACCTGGCCGAAGGTGCTCGGCGGTGGGGTGCTCACCGGTGCATGGCTGGGCCTGTTCATCGGCCTCGTTCTGGGCTTTTTCAGCCCCAACCCGTGGAGTGCGCTCATCACGGGTCTGGTCGCCGGTGTGTTCTTCGGGTTGATCACCTCGGCGATCCCTTACGCGATGGCTCGCGGCACAAGAGATTTCAGCTCGACGATGCAGCTGGTCGCCGGACGTTACGACGTGCTGTGCGATCCGGGCAGCGCCGAGCGTGGCCGGGATCTGCTCGCGCGACTGACCATCTAACTCCCCGCGAGCGTGCGTGTCTGCGGGCGCCACGCCGGTGGATATCCGTACTTTGCGCACGCTCGCCCGTACGGAGAATGTTGCGCGTCGCACTCTCTTCGCTCTACGGTTTGCGCTCGATGGCTGAGATCGTTCTGGACAGGGTGACCAAGAGCTATGCGGACGGTACGGCGGCCGTCAAGGACCTGTCGATCACAGTCGCCGACGGCGAGTTCGTCATCCTGGTCGGCCCGTCGGGGTGCGGTAAATCCACCACGCTCAACATGATCGCCGGGCTCGAGGAGATCACGTCCGGTGAATTGCGCATCGACGGCGAGCGGGTCAACGAGCGGTCGACGAAGGACCGGGACATCGCGATGGTGTTCCAGTCCTACGCGCTCTACCCGCATATGACTGTGCGGCAGAACATCGGGTTCCCGCTGACCCTGGCCAAGCTGAGTAGGCAGGAGATCGCCGAGAAGGTCGAGCAGACCGCGAAAACTCTTGACCTGACCGATCTTCTGGACCGCAAACCCGACCAGCTTTCCGGCGGGCAGCGCCAGCGGGTCGCGATGGGCCGCGCCATCGTGCGAAACCCGAAGGCGTTCCTGATGGATGAGCCGCTGTCCAATCTCGACGCCAAGCTGCGGGTCCAGATGCGCGGCGAGATCGCCCGGCTGCAGAAGAGAGTCGGGACGACGACCGTCTACGTCACCCACGACCAGACGGAGGCGATGACTCTCGGCGATCGCGTGGTGGTGATGCTGGGCGGTGCCGTCCAGCAGATCGGTACACCTGACGAGTTGTACCGCGGCCCTGCGAATCTGTTCGTCGCTGGCTTCATCGGCTCCCCGGCGATGAACTTCTTTCCCGCAGCCCTGACCGAGATCGGTGTTCGGCTGCCGTTCGGCGAGATCCCGCTGACCGGGCAGGTGTACGAACGACTCAAGGGTCACCGGACCTGCGATGACCTGATCGCCGGGATCCGCCCTGAGCACCTCGAGGACGCCGCGGTGATCGACGCGTATGCCAGGATCGGCGCGCTCGTCTTCGACGTGACGGTCGAGATGGTGGAGTCGCTGGGCGCCGACAAGTACGTGTATTTCGGTGTCGACGGCCCCGGCGCCGAGGCGGTGCAGCTCACGGAGGTCGCCGCTGAGTCGACGGTCGGTGAGAACGAGTTTGTCGCACGGGTTCCGGCGCAGTCCGGTGCGGCGGTGGGGCGGACGCTGCAGCTGGCCCTGAATCCCGACAACGTCCTGCTTTTCGATCCGCGCACGGGTGCCAACCTCTCGCTTCCGGCGGTCGGTGCGTGAGCGACATCCTCGGCGTGGTCCGCGCGCACGTGCGGGAGCACTTCGTGCGCAACGGCATCACGGCCGAGCCGGACACGGCCAGCGTCACGTTCCTGGGTGCCGACCGGATCGACGTGATGCGCTTCGCGGGGCCGGGAGACGTTGCGGTGCACTATGTTTCGCTCGGATGCTCACGGTATCCGATGGTGGACCCGACGGAGATGGTCGCCGATCCTGTGCAGGGTCCCAGGGCGGAGGTGGTCGTCGCGCTGCGGGGGCCTTCGCCGGCGGGATTGTCGCGGTCGGTGGCGGTCGTCGCGGCGGCTCCGGCGGTCGAGGGTCTGGTGCTGGCACCCGATGCGCTGGTGGACCTGGAGATGCCGCTGTGGGAGGGTGCGCCCTTCACGGCGTTTCTGTTGGGCCGCAGCGACATCGAGGACGTCGTCCTGCCTGACCCGCTGTCGCCCGTCGTGGTGCTTTCGGCGGTGCCGATCACGGCGACGGAGGCGGCCTGGGTGCGGCTCAAGGGGGCCGAGGCGATGCGGGAGGCGTGGGTTCAGGACGGGGTCGACCCCACGGACCCACGGCGGCGGGCCGCCAGTCCGTCGTGAGCGGCGGGCCGCCAGTCCGTCGTGAGCGGCGGGCCGCCAGTCCGTCGTGAGCGGCGGGCCGCCAGTCCGTCGTGAGCGGCGGGCCGCCAGTCCGTCGTGAGCGGCGGGCCGCCGTCAGCGCCGAAGTTGCATTCCGTACGCCAAATCCTGTGAAAGACCGCGTGGAGTGCTCGTTCGGCCGGAACGCCTTGCTCCCGCGGCTGCGACTTCTCAGAGCCAGTTGTTGCGCCGGAAGTTGCGATACAGCAGCAGACACACCGAGATCATGACCATCAGGACCGCGGGGTATCCGAAGGTCCAGTGCAGTTCGGGCATGTGGTCGAAGTTCATCCCGTAGATGCCTGCCATCGCGGTCGGGACGGCGGCGATCGCCACCCAGGCCGAGATCTTGCGCATGTCGACGTTCTGCTGCATCGCAACCTTGCCGAGCGCCGCCTGCACCAGTGAGCTGAGCAGTTCGTCGTAGCTGGCGATTCGTTCCGAGGCCTTGATGGTGTGGTCGTGTACGTCGCGCATGTACCGGCGGATCTCGACGTTGATCAGGTCGTCGTGGTCGGCTCCGATGCGTTGCAGGTCGGTCGCCAGTGGGCCGACGGCCCGGCGCAGTTCCACCACCTCACGTTTGAGCAGATAGATGGACTCGATGTTGGTCGCTGTCAGGGGGGAGAAGATCTCCTCCTCCATGGCGTCGATGTCGGTTTCGATCAGATCGGTGACGTCGAGGTAGGTGTCCACGACATGGTCGGCGATCGCGTGCATCACCGAGTAGGGACCCAGTTGCAGGTTCGCCGGCGAGGCCTCCAGCCGCTTGCGTACACCGGCGAGCCCGCCGTGTTCACCATGACGCACGGTGACGACGTAGTCGCTGCCGACGAAGATCATGATCTCGCCGGTCTCGACGATCTCGCGGACCTTGGCAATCGAATCGTGCTCCACGTAGGTCACGGTCTTGAGCACGAGGAACAGCATCTTGTCGTAGCGCTCGAGTTTGGGCCGCTGGTGGGCGTGCACAGCGTCCTCGACGGCGAGTTGGTGCAGGCCGAACACGTCGGCGACGGTCTGCATCTGGTGTTCGTCGGGTTCGTGCAGGCCGATCCAGACGAACGCTTTCCTGCCGTCGGCCTCGAGCTCGTGGACTTTGGCCAGCGCCGCGGCGTGGGTGTACTTGCCCGGTAACCGCTGCCCTTCGCAATAGACGCCGCAGTCGACCATCGCCTGGGAAACCGGGACGTGGATGCGCCTGGCGTCCGGAATCGGGGGGTTGGGCTGGCCGGCGGTTCGCGACTTCGAGGCCTGCCGGACCAGGGACGGCGGCAGTGCGCGGAACGAGGGCATGGGCGTCACCTCCCCTCTCCAGGGCGTACGGCTGAAGCATGCCCTGCGGGCACCGGAAAATCGTACGCGCCCAACCGGGCCTGTTCTTCTCACGAAGGGGGAACCCGTTCCTGTGAGATTGTGGGGTCGGTTACCCTGACGCCCGTGGTGGAAACCGTGCGTACGCCCCAGGTCGTTATCGAGGATGCCGAGATTTTCGAGGCCCACGAGGGCGGCAAGCTCTCGGTTGCACTGAACTCGCCGCTGGACACCCAGCGGGCGTTGTCGATCGCCTACACCCCGGGGGTGGCGCAGGTCAGCCGCGCCATCGCCGCGGACAAGACGCTGGCCGCCAGGTACACCTGGGCGCACCGACTCGTCGCCGTCGTCAGCGACGGCAGCGCGGTGCTCGGCCTCGGTGACATCGGCGCGGCGGCGTCGCTGCCCGTGATGGAGGGCAAGAGCGCGCTGTTCAAGACATTCGGTGGGTTGGACTCGATCCCGATCGTGCTCGATACCAACGACCCCGACGAGATCGTCGAGACCCTGATCCGGTTGCGCCCGACCTTCGGGGCGGTCAACCTGGAGGACATCTCCGCGCCGCGGTGCTTCGAGATCGAGCGGCGCGTCATCGAAGCCCTCGACTGCCCGGTGATGCATGACGACCAGCACGGCACCGCGATCGTCGTGCTCGCGGCGTTGCACGGTGCGGCCAAGGCGCTGGGTCGCGACATGCACTCGCTGCGCGTGGTGATCTCCGGCGCCGGGGCCGCCGGTGTGGCCTGTGCCAACATCCTGCTGGCCAAGGGGATCCCCGACGTCACGGTGCTGGATTCCAAGGGCATCGTCCACACCGGCCGCAGCGACCTGAACCCGTTCAAGGCCGAACTCGCCGAGCGCACCAACCCCGCGGGCCGCACCGGCGGCATCGCCGAGGCGCTCGACGGCGCCGACATGTTCCTCGGAGTGTCCGCGGGCCTCGTTCCGGAGGAGATCATCGCGACGATGGCGCCGGGCGGCATCGTGTTCGCGCTGTCGAACCCCGACCCCGAGATCCACCCCGATGCGGCGCGCAAGTACGCGGCGGTGGTGGCGACCGGGCGCAGCGACTTCCCGAACCAGATCAACAACGTGTTGGCGTTCCCCGGCGTGTTCCGCGGCGCACTGGACGCCGGCGCCCGTCGGATCACTGAGAAGATGAAAGTTGCTGCGGCAGAAGCGATTTTCTCCGTCGTTGGTGACGACCTCGCGGTCGACCACATCGTGCCGAGTGCGTTGGATCCGCGGGTGGGTCCCGCGGTGGCGGCGGCGGTCGCCGCAGCGTCCGAGGAATAGTCGACTGAGCCGCAAGCGGTTTCGGGGCGGCTGGCTACGGCTGGTTTGCGTGCTGGTGGCCGCGGCGATCGCGGCCGGGTGCGGTGGTCAGTCGCCGCCGCCCTCGATCCCGGTCGGCGCCCCGGCCGATCCGGAGTCGCAACTGATCGCCCACCTGTACGCGGCGGCCCTGCGCTTCTACGGAAATCCGGCGCACGTGCAGGTGACGGATGCTCCGCTCGATCTGCTCGACGCGGGGGAGATCCGGGTGGTGCCCGGCTTCACCGGCCAACTGCTGCAACGCTTCGCCCCCGATGCGTCCGCGCGCGCCGATGTGCAGGTCTACCGGGCGCTGCTGTCGGTGTTGCCCGAAGGTGTCGCGGCCGGTGACTACACCACCGCCGCCGAGGACAAACCCGCGGTGGCGGTCACCGAGCGGACCGCCGACGAGTGGGGCGGTCGTGACGTCATCGCGGTGACCCGACGGTGCGACGACGTCTCGGTCGGCGCCGTGGGGTCCACGGCGCACCCGTTGTCGGTCGGGACGTGCAGGTTGCCGGAGGCACGCCGATTCGCCGACGCCGAGGCGATGTTCGAGGCCCTGCGCGCCGGGCAGCTCGATGTGGCGTGGACGACGACCGCGGCCCCCGATGTGCCCTCGGAGGTGGTGGTGCTGTCGGATAAGACGGCACTGATCCGCGCCGAGAACCTGGTCCCGCTGTATCGGCGCAACGAGCTGACCGAGTCGCAGGTGCTCGCGCTCAACGAGATCGCCGGTGTCCTGGACACCGGGTCGTTGGCCGACATGCGGCGGCAGGTCGCCGAGGGCGTCGAGCCCGGCCTTGTGGCGGGGCAGTGGCTGGACGAACACCCGCTCGGCGTCGGCAACTAGAGCGGCGCGGGGCCGCGACCCTATTTGGCCGGCGGTGTCAGCCGGGCGACCGCCTTGGGGAACAGGCTCTGGTATCCCGCGCCGAGGACGCGGACGACGACGTCGAACACCTTGGCGTCGTTGCCGACCAGTATGCGGGCCCTGTTCTTGCGGACGCCGTCGAGGATGATCTTGGCGGCCTTCTCCGGGGTGGTGCTGGCGAGCTTCTTGTCGAAGGCCTTGGCGAGTTCTTCGGCGTCGAGCCCCTCTGCGGCGGAAGCGTTGCGCGCGATCGCGGTCTTGATGCCGCCGGGGTGTACGCAGGAGACCTTCACGGGGTGGCCGGCGAGCGCCATCTCCTGCCGGAGCGCCTCGGTGAAACCGCGGACGGCGAACTTCGCCGAGTTGTAGGCGGCCTGCCCCGGCACCGAGAAGAGGCCGAACACGCTGGAGACGTTGACGACGTGGCCGTCGCCGGAGGCGATCAGATGCGGCAGGAATGCCTTGGTGCCGTTGACGACACCCCAGTAGTCGACGTCCATCACGCGCTCGATGTCCTTGAACTGGGTGATCTCGATATCGCCGGTGAACGCGATTCCGGCGTTGTTGTAGATCTGGTTGACGCTGCCGAAGTGCTCGGCGACGTCGTCGGCGTAGAGCAGGAAGGTCTCGCGTTCGGTGACGTCGAGGCGGTCGGACTTCACCTGGGCGCCGATGGCCTTGAGGCGTTCCTCGGTGACGGCGAGCCCCTCGGTGTCGACGTCGCTGATCGCGACGCGAGCTCCGGACCGGCCCAGCTCGATCGCCAGCGCCTGACCGATGCCCGAACCGGCGCCGGTGACGACAGCCACCTTGCCCGCGAATCCCTCCATAGCCACTCCCTGGTGTTGTTGTACGCGTGTTGAGTGAGTGCCAGCCTACCGGTACCCGCGGTCCCGTCCAGGTGAGGGCGGCGAAGGTCGCGCCGCGGTAATGCCGGAGCCGACTTCCGCGACAGTAAGTGCATGAAGTTGACGTACCCGGTCGTCGCCGCGCTGGTCGTCGCGGCCACGGTGGCCGCGACGATGTCGGCGGCCCCCGCACAAGCCGACCCGACGACCGATGCGTTCATCGCGACGCTGCAGCACTATCGACTCGGCGACATCGATCCGGCGACGGCGATGCGGGTCGGCCAGACCGTGTGCCCGATGCTGTCCGAACCGGGGCAGAACGCGGCCAACGTCGCCGCCGATGTCGCCGACGCGCTCGGGCGCCCGCTCGGGCCGGCGACGATGTTCACCGGCCTTGCCATCTCGATCTTCTGCCCGCGCGCGGTCAGCGCCATGACCGACGGCGTCCCGTTCTCGTTCTTGCGCTGACCGCCGCCGCCCGACGGCCGTGCCCGCGCGTTCGCGGTGCGGACGTCAGCCGAAGGCTTCGTCGATGATCTCCTGCTGCTCGACGGCGTGCACCTTCGACGAGCCCGACGACGGGGCCGACATCGCGCGCCGCGAGATCCGCTTGATGCCCGCAAGCTTCTCCGGAAGCACTTCGGGCAACGTCAACCCCAGCGTCGGCCACGCCCCCTGGTTCGCCGGCTCCTCCTGCACCCAGAAGTACTGTTCGGCGTTCGGGTACTCGTCCAGCGTCGCGGCGAGCCGACGCTTCGGCAGCGGGGCCAACTGTTCCAGCCGCAGGATCGCCACATCGTCGCGACCCTCCTTGCTCTTGCGCGCCGCCAGCTCGTAGTACAGCTTGCCGCTGGTCAGCAGGATCCGCTTGGCCTTGCTCCGGTCTCCGGTGCCCTCGGTGTAGGTGGGCTCCTCCAGCACCGACCGGAACTTCATCTCGGTGAAGTCCTTCAGATCGCTGACCGCAGCCTTGTTGCGCAGCATCGACTTCGGCGTGAACACGATCAGCGGCCGGTGGATTCCGTCGAGCCCGTGGCGGCGCAGCAGATGGAAGTAGTTCGCCGGCGTGGACGGCATCGCGATGGTCATCGAGCCCTCGGCCCACAACAGCAGGAACCGCTCGATGCGGCCCGACGTGTGGTCCGGGCCCTGGCCCTCGTGGCCGTGCGGCAACAGCAGCACCACGTCGGAGAGCTGGCCCCACTTGGCCTCACCGGAGCTGATGAACTCGTCGATGATCGACTGCGCGCCGTTGACGAAGTCACCGAACTGCGCCTCCCACAACACCAATGCGTTCGGGTTGCCGACCGAGTAGCCGTACTCGAAGCCGACCGCCGCGAACTCCGACAGCGCCGAGTCGTACGCCATGAACTTGCCGCCGGTCGGGTTGCCGTCGGAGTCGACGGTGAGCAGGTCCAGCGGGGTGAACTCGCGCCCGGTCTGGCGGTCGATGATCACCGAATGCCGCTGGGTGAACGTGCCGCGCCTGGTGTCCTGCCCGGTGAAGCGGATCGTCTTGCCTTCGGCGAGGAACGTGCCGAGGGCCAGCAGTTCGGCGAAGGCCCAGTCGACCTTGCCCTCGTAGGCCATCTCTCGGCGCTTCTCCAGCACCGGCTTGACGCGCGGGTGGACGTTGAAGTCGTCGGGGTAGCCCAGGTGCGCGTCACCGATGCGGGCCAGCAGCGACTTGTCGACCGCGGTGCTCATGCCGGCAGGGACCATCTGGTCGGACTCCACCGACGAACTGGGTGCGATCGCGTGCTTCTCCAGCTCGCGTACCTCGTTGAACACCCGCTCGAGCTGGCCCTGGTAGTCGCGCAGCGCGTCTTCGGCTTCCTTCATCGAGATGTCGCCGCGACCGATCAGCGCCTCGGTGTAGCTCTTGCGCACGCCGCGCTTGGTGTCGATGACGTCGTACATGGTCGGCTGCGTCATCGACGGGTCGTCGCCCTCGTTGTGGCCGCGCCTGCGGTAGCAGAGCATGTCGATGACGACGTCCTTCTTGAACTTCTGCCGGAAGTCGACGGCCAGCTTGGCCACCCAGACGCAGGCTTCGGGGTCGTCGCCGTTGACGTGGAAGATCGGGGCGCCGATCATCTTGGCGACGTCGGTGCAGTACTCCGACGACCGCGAGTCGTACGGGGACGTGGTGAAGCCGATCTGGTTGTTGACGATGATGTGGATCGTCCCGCCGGTGCGGTAGCCGCGCAGCAGGGCCAGGTTCAGTGTTTCGGCGACCACACCCTGTCCGGCGAACGCCGCGTCACCGTGCAGCATCATCGGCACGACGGTGAAGCCGTCTGGGCCGTTGCCCTTGTCCAGGATGTCCTGCTTGGCGCGGACCAGTCCTTCCAGCACCGGGTCGACGGCCTCGAGGTGGCTGGGGTTGGCGACCAGCGACACGTCGATGTCGTTGTCGCCGAACATCTGGATGTAGGTGCCGTTGGCGCCCAGGTGGTACTTCACGTCACCGGAGCCGTGGGCCTGCGACGGGTTCAGGTTGCCCTCGAACTCGGTGAAGATCTGCGAGTACGGCTTGCCGACGATGTTGGCCAGCACGTTGAGCCGGCCGCGGTGCGGCATCCCGATGACGACCTCATCGAGACCGTGTTCGGCGCACTGGTCGATCGCGGCGTCCATCATCGGGATGACGGTCTCCGCTCCTTCGAGTGAGAACCGTTTCTGCCCAACGTATTTGGTCTGCAGGAAGGTCTCGAACGCCTCGGCGGCGTTGAGCTTGCTCAAGATGTACTTCTGCTCGGCGACCGTGGGCTTCTCGTGCTTGACCTCGATGCGCTCCTGCAGCCACTGCTGTTGCTCGGGCTCGAGGATGTGGGTGTACTCCACGCCGATGTGGCGGCAGTACGCGTCGCGCAGCAGACCCAGGATGTCGCGCAGCTTCTTGTGGGTCTTGCCGGCGAAACCGTTGACCTTGAACTCGCGGTCGAGGTCCCACAGCGTCAGCCCGTGGGTGTTGACGTCGAGGTCGGGGTGGCTGCGGAAGCGGGTCTTGTCCAGCCGCAGCGGGTCGATGTCGGCCATCAGGTGGCCACGGTTGCGGTAGGCGGCGATGAGCTCGATGACGCGGGCGTTCTTGTCCTCGATGGAATCCGGGTTGTCGATGCGCCAGCGCACCGGCTCGTAGGGGATGCCCAGTTCGCGGAAGATCTCGTCGTAGAACTCGTCGTCGAGCAGCAGGGTGTGAATGGTGCGCAGGAAATCGCCGGACTCCGCGCCCTGAATGAGGCGGTGGTCGTAGGTCGACGTCAGCGTGATCAGCTTGCCCACGCCGAGTTCGGCGATGCGCTCCTCGCTGGCGCCCTGGAACTCCGCCGGGTACTCCATCGCGCCGGCACCGACGATCGCGCCCTGGCCCTGCATCAGCCGCGGTACCGAGTGGACGGTGCCGATGGTGCCGGGGTTGGTCAGCGAAATCGTCACGCCCGCAAAGTCTTCGGCGGTCAGTTTGCCGTCGCGGGCGCGACGCACGATGTCCTCGTAGGCCGCGATGAACTGACCGAAGTGCATGGTCTCGCAGTTCTTGATCGCGGCGACCACCAGCGAGCGCTTCCCGTCCTTGCCGGGCAGGTCGATCGCCAGGCCCAGGTTCGTGTGGGCTGGTGTGACCGCAACCGGCTTGCCGTCGATCTCGGCGAAGTGCCGGTTCATGTTGGGGAACTTCTTGACCGCCTGCACGATCGCGTACCCCAGCAGGTGGGTGAACGAGATCTTGCCGCCCCGGGTGCGCTTGAGGTGGTTGTTGATGACGATCCGGTTGTCGATCATCGCCTTGGCCGGGATGGCACGCACGCTCGTCGCGGTCGGCACGTCCAGCGAGGCGGACATGTTCTTGACCACGGCGGCAGCGGCGCCGCGCAGCACCTGGGTCTCGTCGTCGTCGGACACGCCGGCCGGTGCGGCGGTCTTGGCCTTGGGTGCCGGCGAGGTCTTCTCCTCCGGCTTCTTCTCGGGGGCCCGGGTGGTCGACGTGTCGGCCTTGGCGGGCGGGGCGCCACCGTTGGTGCTCGCGGGTTTGGGGGCCGGAGCCGAAGCGGGTTCCGGCGGTGCGGTGGGCGCAGCGGCCGGCTTGCCGTTGCCTGCGGGGGCGTCATTGGTGGGTTCGGGGGAGTAGTCGACGAGGAACTCGTGCCAACTCGGGTCGACCGACGACGGATCCTCGCGGAACTTGCGGTACATCTCTTCGACCAACCACTCGTTCTGACCGAATGGTGAAGGTGAGTTCACGGCTGCTTTTCGCCTCAATTCTTCGCTTCGGGCCAGCACCCCGCGGCAGCCGGCCACCCCTTTTCGACCCGGTGTGCGGTTACCCCGCGTTCCGCCTTCTAAAGGCTAGCGCTTCGGTCTCCGAGGCGACCAGGCAACGTGGTTATGGTCATTGAGGTCACCTGTCGAACTGCCGGGCCGACCACGGCACGGGCGCCCCCGGCGGGCTACGGTCGCGGCGCGGGCAGCAGGTGCAGCGGCGAGGGCCAGCGCGCCGGCGCGGCGCCGAACGCGTTGTGCGCGTTGGCGATGATCTTCTTGCCCATGAACCGGTTGCCGACGCCACCGACGACCGCGCCGATCCCGACCGGCAGCATCTTGCCGAACGCCAGCGCACCGCGCTTGAGCGTGTACCGCTTGACGAAGTACCTCAGCAGTCGCGAGTTCAGCTGCGACAGCGCGGGCAGCGGCAGCGTGGCCGCCCCGTCGGACACCCACGCTCCGCTGGTGCGTCCGGAACCGAGCAGGTCGGCCACGGCACGCTTGCTGTCCTCACCGACGAGGACCGACAGCACCAGGGCGCGGCGACGCTCGCGGTGCTCGGCGGGGATGCCGTGCACCTCGGCGATGGCGAGCACGTAGAGCGCCGTCGCCTCCAGGAACACGACCGTCTCGCCGGCGACGGCCGACATCGCCACCAGCGTGCCGATGCCGGGGTAGGCGGCGGTCGACCCGACCGCCGCGCCGCTGGCCATCACCGCGGCCAGGTACTTCTTGTCCAGCTTGTCGATGATCTCGGCCGGTGTGGCGCCGGGGTTGTTGTCACGCAGACGCTCCACATAGGCCTTGACGGCGGGACCCTGCACGCGTGCGCCGCGCTCGATGATCTGGGAGAGCACCTTGGCGGCGGCGCCCGGATCCTCGTCGACGACGGCGGGCGGCTGACGCTTCCCGCGTGACCTGGCAAACATGGGTGCTTCCTCCCGGTGTGAACCTGATCTCAGGCTAGCTTCTGTGCAACGAACGGCGGTGCCCGCCACGTGCCCGGACGTGATCGCGGTCACGGTTGGCGATTCGGGGAAGGATTTATTGGGAAGCGTCGCTAACCATTTGCATGGCAATATCCCCTGACGTGGATGTGAGGCAACCGGGACTCGTGGCGCCGCCCGGCCGTACCCGGATGATCCTGGTACTCGGACTTCTGGTGGCGCTGGGCCCGCTGACCATCGACATGTATCTGCCCGCGCTGCCGAAGATCGCCGAGGAACTCTCGGTGTCCTCGTCGGTCGCGCAGCTCACGCTGACCGGGACATTGGCCGGACTGGCCATCGGTCAGCTGGTCATCGGGCCGCTGTCGGATTCGTTGGGCCGCCGCAGGCCGTTGTTCGCGGGGATCGTGCTGCACATGCTGGCGTCGCTGCTCTGCCTGTTCGCGCCGAACATCACGGTGCTCGGCGTCGCCCGCGGCCTGCAGGGCATGGGTGCGGCCGCGGGGATGGTGGTGGCCATCGCCGTCGTCGGTGACCTGTACAAGGACAACGTCGCGGCGACGGTCATGTCGCGGCTCATGTTGGTGCTCGGCGTCGCGCCGGTGCTCGCGCCCTCGTTCGGGGCGGCGGTGCTGCTGCACGGGTCCTGGCACTGGGTGTTCGCCGCGCTCGTCGTGGTCGCGGCGGCGCTGCTCGTGATGTCCGTCCTGGCGCTTCCCGAGACCCTGCCCGCCGACCACCGGCGTCCTTTGGAGGCGCGCGGTATCGCGCTGACCTATCTCGAGCTTCTGCGTGACGTCCGGTTCGTGATCCTGGTGTTCGTCGGAGCGCTGGGCATGTCGGGCCTGTTCGCCTACATCGCGGGCGCCTCGTTCGTGCTGCAGGGCCGGTTCGGCCTGGACCAGACGGCGTTCGCGCTGGTGTTCGGCGCGGGGGCGATCGCGCTGATCGGCACGACTCAGTTCAACGTGGTGCTGCTGAAGCGGTTCGCGCCCCAGCAGATCATGGTGTGGGCGCTGGTCGCGGCATCGGTGTCCGGCGCCGTCTTCGTGGCGCTGGCGGCTGCCCACATCGGTGGACTGTGGGGTTTCGTGATCCCGGTGTGGGCCATCCTGGCCGCGATGGGCCTGGTGATCCCCAACGCCCCGGCGGTCGCACTGACCCGCCACCCGGACGCGGCCGGCACCGCGGCCGCGTTGCTGGGCGCGGTGCAGTTCGGGATGGGCGCGGCGATCGCCCCCGTGGTCGGTGTGCTGGGTAACGACGAACTCGCGATGGCGGTCGTGATGGCCGCCGGCGTCATCGTCGCGCTGACCGCGCTTCTGGTCACCGGTGTGCATCGCAACACTGCGCCCGCCGCAGTGCCTGGTGAGGCCGTCGCCGAACCTGCATGACGGCGCGCGGGCGCGGCTGCGGACTTGTCGGGACCACCGCCGGACCGTAGCGTCGGGCCGAACTGTTCTTCTCCCGATTGACTTCTGGCTGAATCCCACCATGTTCGAGACCGTGACGGCCCGTGTCCGGGGCGCCGACCCCTGGCCCGCCCTGTGGGCGCTGCTGATCGGGTTCTTCATGATCCTGGTCGACGCCACGATCGTGCCCGTCGCCAATCCCGCGATCATGGCGCAGCTGGGCGCTGACTACGACGCGGTGATCTGGGTGACGAGCGCCTACCTCCTCGCCTACGCCGTTCCGCTGCTGGTGTCGGGCCGGCTCGGGGACAGATACGGGCTCAAGACGGTGTACCTCGTCGGTCTGGCGGTGTTCACCGCCGCATCGCTGTGGTGTGGCCTTTCCGACAGCATCGGCATGCTGGTCGCCGCCCGTGTGCTCCAGGGTGTGGGGGCCGCGCTGCTCACCCCGCAGACGCTGACGGTGATCACCCGTACGTTCCCGGCGCACAACCGTGGAGTGGCGATGAGCGTGTGGGGCGCCACCGCGGGCGTGGCGACGCTGGCCGGGCCGCTGGCCGGCGGTGTACTGGTGGACAGCCTGGGCTGGCAGTGGATCTTCATCGTCAACCTGCCCGTCGGGGTGCTCGGCTTCGCGCTGGCGGTCTGGCTGGTGCCGTCGCTGCCCACTGCGCGGGCGCAGCGTTTCGACCTTCCGGGTGTGGTGCTGTCCGGCGTCGCGTTGTTCCTGATCGTGTTCGCGTTGCAGGAGGGCCAGTCGCACGATTGGGCACCGTGGATCTGGGCGACGATCGGGATCGGCATCGCGGTGATGGCGGCCTTCCTGTACTGGCAGTCGGTCAACACCGGCGAGCCGCTGATCCCGCTGATCATCTTCGGAGACCGCAACTTCTCGATGTCGAACCTCGGGGTGGCGACGATCGGGTTCGTCGCGACCGGGATGATCCTGCCGCTGATGTTCTACGCCCAGTCCGTCTGCGGGCTCACCCCGACGCAGGCCGCGCTGCTGACCGCGCCGATGGCGGTGGCGACCGGGGTGTTGGCGCCGTTGGTCGGAAAGCTCGTCGACCGTTCACATCCCCGGTCGGTGGTCGGGTTCGGTTTCGCGCTGATGGCGATCGGCCTGACGTGGCTCTCGATCGAGATGACGCCGTCCACGCCGATCTGGCGTCTGGTGGTGCCGTTGACGGCGATGGGTGTGGCGATGGCGTTCATCTGGTCGCCGCTGGCGGCCACCGCCACCAGGAATCTGCCGCCGCAGCTGGCGGGGGCGGGCTCCGGCGTCTACAACACCACCAGGCAGGTGGGGTCGGTGCTCGGCAGCGCGGCCATGGCGGCACTGCTGGCCTCGCAGCTCTCGGCGAAGATCCCGGGTGAGGCGCCGGTACCGGTGGAGGGTCAGGCCGGGCAGCTGCCGGCATTCCTGCACGCGCCGTTCGCCGCGGCGATGTCGCAGGCGATGCTGCTGCCGGCCTTCGTGGCGTTGTTCGGCGTCATCGCCGCGCTGTTCCTGATGGGCCTGGGGGACCGGCTCCCGGCACCCCCGCGGCGGCCGCAGGAGACGGCCGAACCGGTGCCGGCGTTCGACTCCGACGATGAGCTCTACTGGGCCGACGGGGAGGACGAGTACGTCGAGTACGAGGTGCCCTGGGACGACGGCGCGGAACCGCGCAGGCCGGCGCAGGAGGCCGACACCGTCGACGCGGCGGCCGACACCGACGTGCTCGACCCGGTCACCGAACCCATGCACGACGGCGGCGGGTATCCGGCGCCGGAGTCAGCGCCGCGGCGGGATCACGCCGATCCGACATCGCATCCCGACCGGGAATGGCGCAGCATCCTCGATCAACTGCTCGACCCGCCGAAGCCGTCGGACGACCCGACAGGGCAGGGCCGCAACGGCTTTCACGTCACCCCCAGCGAGGACGGTCGCGGCGTCTCGCGGGGCAGGCATTCGCGCGACTAGCGTCAGCCGAACAGCACCGCACGGTTGAGATAGCCGGTCGGGTCGAACGCCGCCTTCACCGTCCGCATCGCGGCGATGTCGGCCTCGGTGCGCGCCATCGACAGATAGTCACGCTTGCGGGTGCCCACCCCGTGCTCGGAACTGACGTTGCCGCCGTGGCGCGCGATCAACGCCATCATCGCCGAGTACAGGCCGCGCTCGCCGGTGAGGTCGCAGCGCAGGATGTTCAGGTGCAGGTTGCCTTCGCCGACGTGACCGAACAGCACCGGGATGGCGTCCGGGGCGTGCTCGGCGACCAGGGCTGCGGCGTCCTCGGCGAACCCGCGGATTGCCGAAAGGGGCAGCGACACATCGAATTTCAGCGGAGGGCCGTACACCCCGAGTACTTCGGCCACCGCTTCGCGGACCTGCCACAGCCGCTGCTGGGCATTGGCGTCCACACCGACCGCCGGCTCGTCGGTCAGCTCGGCGCTCTCCAGCGCCTCGGCCAGCCGGTCGGTCAGGTCGGTTTCCCCTGCCAGCTCGATGAGTAGCTGCCATGCGCCCTGGACCGGGGCGGCAACCCCGGCGTGCTCAGCGGTCAGTGCGCTGGCCCTGGCGTCGATGAGCTCCAGCGCGGCGATGCCTTCCATGTCGCGGAACACCCGGCCGGTCTCGATGAGCGCATCCAGGTCGGCGAAACCGCAGATCGCCGTGACCCGTTGGCGTGGGGTGGGGTGTAGGCGCAGGTCGAGCGTGGTGATCACCCCGAGTGTGCCCTCGGCGCCGACGAACAGTGAGGCGAGGTCGTATCCGGTGTTGTCGCTGCGCACCTGGCTGTGGCGGTGCACCACCGAGCCGTCGGGCAGCACCACGTCGAGCCCGATGACCTGCTCGCCCATGTTGCCGTAGCAGACAGTGCGCAGGCCTCCGGCGTTCGTGGAGGCCATACCGCCGACGGTGGCCGAGTCGCGGGCGGCGAGGTCGACTCCGAAGACCAGGCCTGCCGCGGCGGCGGCCCGCTGCACCTCGGCCAGCGTCGCCCCCGCGCCGACGCGGATCCGGCGTTCCACCACGTCGACTTCGCCCACGTCGCGGAGGCGTTCGGTCGACAGCAGGACGTCGTCGTGTTCGGGCACCGTGCCCGCCACCAGGGAGGTGCGTCCGCCTTGCACGGTGACGTTCACGCCGGCGTCGCGACACACCCGCAGCACCGCCGCCACCTCGTCCGCGGAACCCGGCCGCACCAGCGCCGATGCGTGCCCCCGGTAGCGCCCGGTGTGGTCGACGCTGCGGCCTTCGAGCACGTCGGCGTCGGTGGTCACCTGGGTGGCTCCGACGATGGCGGCGAGCCGGTCGATCAGCGCTTCGGTCACTCCGTGGGTGTATCACATGCGGCCAGGGACAGGAACGCGCCCAGCTGCACCAACCCGTCCGGGGTTCCGGGCAGGTAGTCGGTCAGATGCTGTGAACGCACGATCACGGCCAGGTACTTGGCCCGGCTCACCGCCACGTTGAGGCGGTTTCTGTTGAGCAGGAAGGCGATTCCGCGGGGCACGTCGTCGATCGAGGATGCCGTCATCGACACGAACACCACGGGCGCCTGCTGTCCCTGGAACTTGTCGACGGTGCCCGCCCGCACCTCGGTCAGCCCCGCCGCGTCGAGGCGGCGCCGAACCAGCACCACCTGCGCGTTGTACGGGGTCACGATGAGCACGTCGCGCTGGGCCAGCGGTCGGGTGCCGCCCTCGTCGGTCCACGGCGTTGCGAGCAGGCCGGTGATCGCGGTGACGATCGCGTCGGCCTCCTCCGGGCTTTCGGTGGCGTTGCCGAGGTGATCGACCTCCAGCGTCCGCACCCCGGGGGTGACGCCGTCGAGGCGGCGGGCGGCGGTGACGTGCTCGTTGGACAGCAGCCGCCCGTCGTAGGACAACCGGGACACCGCCCGGCACACGTCGGGATGCATGCGGTAGGAGCGGTCCAGGAAGTACCCGCGCTCGGGCGGCAGCGTGTGGTGGCCGTCGACGAGCCAGCCGAGCGCCGAGCCGTCGACGGGTTCGGGATGGGTGCCCTGGCTGACCTGGGGCAGTTGCTGCGGGTCGCCCAGCAGCAGCAGGTTGCGCGCAGCCCGCGACACCGCCACGGTGTTGGCCAGGCTGAACTGGCCCGCCTCCTCGATCACCAGAAGGTCGAGACAGCCGCGGGTGAACTTGTTGTCGTTGGCGAAATCCCATGCCGTTCCGCCGACGACGCAGCCGTCCTGGCAGAGGAACTCGGCATAGTCGTCGCGGTCGAGTTCGGTCCAGCCGCCGTTGACCGTGTGCGCCGCGTGCGCCTTCTTGCCGATGCGTGTGCCGTCCACCCCGGCCCGCATCACGTCGGTGAACAGGTTCTCCACCACCGCGTGCGATTGCGCCACCACGCCGACCGTCCACCCGTGCCTGCCGACGAGGGTGGCGATCACCTGTGCCGAGGTGTGGGTCTTGCCGGTGCCGGGTGGCCCGTGCACGGCCAGATACGACGAGTCCAGATCCAGCAGCGCGGCGGTGATGTCGGCGACGGCGTCGCCGGTGCGGGGCAGGGGGCCGCCGCTGCGGGTGCGGGGCGGGCGTCGCAGCAGGATGTCGGTCAGCCCGTCGGCGGGCAGGTTCGGCAGCCCGGCGGCCACCAGCGCGGCGGTGTCGGCGATGGCGTCCTGGAGTTGGGCGGTGCTGATCGGCGGGCCCGGCGTCAGCGCGAACGGCGCCTGCGCGAAGACGTCTCCACCTTTGGGTTGCCGCTCGACGATGACGACTTCGGTGGGCGCCTCGGGGTCGTCGCACTCGGTCACGGTCACCGAGCCGAACGCCCGCCGGTCCGGATCGTCGGACAGCCCGGCGGGTGAGGGCGGGTCGTAGAGCGCGTACATCTCGCGGCCCAGCTCGCCCGTGGCGATCTCGCCGAACAGCCGGAGGTGGCGCTGCGGCTTGCGCGCCCGTGGCGGCCGGTGCCAGTCGGCGACGACCTCGTGCCGCTCGGCGACGAACACGCCGCCGTCGTCGGCCCATTCGTCGACAGGGTTGTTGACCCGGTCGAAGTGGCCCCACCAGTACGGCTTGTCCTCGCGTTTGTGAAAACCCTTGGCGGCAGCCAGCATTGCGACCGCGGTCTGTTCCGGAGTGCGGGGTTCGATGCCGTCGCCGGCGAACTTCGACAGCTTGCGGTCGACCGGGTCGGGGGAGTCGGCGGCGGCCCTTTCCCGGCCGGCCGTGACCGGGACCGGGCCACGCGGCGGGACCCCGCATTCGATCGCGCGGGCCATCAACCAGTCCCGCAGCCGTCGGGTCGAGCGGCAGTCGTAGCGGTTGTACTCCTCGATCTCCTTGAGGACCGTGGCGGCCTCGTCGGTGCGATCCTCGTCGCGCAGGGCGCAGTAGCGGGCGTATTCGGTGATCGACGCGGTGGCCGTGGTGACCTCACCGTCACGCAACTCGTTGCCCATGTACAGCGGTTCGAGCGATTTGATGCTGTAGTTCTCGGTGCCGACCCGGATGCTCTTGCGCACAAGGGGATACAGGTCGACGAGCACGCCGTCGCGCAGCAGCTCGTCGACCTCGTGCTCACCCTCGCCGTAGCGGCCGGCCAGCCGCAGCAGTGCGCTCTTCTCGTAGGCCGCGTAGTGGTAGACGTGCATGCCGGGGTAGCGGCGTCTGCGTTTGCGCACCAGCGCGAGGAAGTCTTTGAGCGCCTGGCGTTCCTCGCTCCGGTTGTGCGCCCACAGCGGCTCGAAGTCGTCGGCGACGCTCAGCACGCCCCACAGGTATTCCAGCCCCCACTCGCGGCCGTCCGTGGTCCACAGCGGGTCGCCCTCGAAGTCGAAGAACAGGTCACCCTTGTCCACGTCGGGCAGCACCATCAGCGGTTGCGGGTCCACGAGCTCGTAGGGCGGTTTCACGTTGCCGTTCTCGATGACCCGGTCGGCGAGTTGCAGCCGGGCCTGTGACTTCAACGCCGTGACGGCGCGCGTCGACAGCTCCGGTACCGGTCCGTCATGGGCGGCCAGCTCCTGCACGGTGGTGATGCCCGCGTCGAGCAGCCGGGCCCGCTGGCTGACCCGCATTCCGGCGACGAGCAACAGGTCGTCGTGCGCGCGGACCTGCTTGTCGCATTCGGCGCACCGGAAGCAGGCGCGCACGTGCTCGTCCTCCCACGCCACCGCGCGGCCGCCGGCGAAATGCTCGTCGAGGAGCCGCTGCAGCGCGGC
The DNA here is from genome assembly GCF_000612725.1 of Mycolicibacterium austroafricanum. Taxonomy (GTDB): domain Bacteria; phylum Actinomycetota; class Actinomycetes; order Mycobacteriales; family Mycobacteriaceae; genus Mycobacterium; species Mycobacterium austroafricanum. Next base: position 77,164 of record NZ_HG964452.1, on the reverse strand, counting down.
CCGTCGCGGACGGTACACCGGCAGCAGCTCGTCGACGGGATAGCTGACCGCCGTGCCGTCACCCAAGACCAGGTCGACTTCGGGGCCCACCGGAACGCCTGCGGCGGTGAGTGTTTCGACGTAGGCCGCCATCTGCAGCAGCGCCTCGACCTTGACCGAGCGGGCCAGCTTGGTGTCGCGCAGCCGGTAACGCGGGCCGTCGGGGGAGTCCTCCAGGATCAGGAAGTCGGCGAACCCGGCGAAGCGGCCGTCGAACATCGCCGCCTGGTAGACGACGGGGACGCGCCGCTCGATCGCGCGCAGCGTCTGCTCGGCCGCCGCGGTCAGACCCGCGACGGAGTACCGGGGACGGCCGATGACTGCGACCTCGGTGTCGTGCCGCAGTTCGTCGAGGTGGCGCTGTTCGTGTTCGTCGCCGAGCGTCGCGGTGCGGGCCAGTAGTTCGTCGTCGGCCGAGACGGCGGGACCCCAGCCCAGCCGGGCATCGAAGGAGCGCAGCAGCGCGTACTCGCAGCGCGCCGCGGCGGCGAGGTCGGAGGCGCTGTAGATGACCCGAACGTCGTCGGCGTCGGAGGCGACGAACACGCAGCCACTGTAGGCGAACCCACCGACAGCGCGCGGCTTCGCGAAAGTGCAATCACGGTAGTCGGCAACGCAGATTCACGACGCTGAGTGCACGTTCGCGAAACGAGAGTCGAGATCGCGGCCGACCTCAGCGGGCCGTGTTGCCGATCAACTCCACGCCGCTGCCGTTCCAGCGGAACTTCACGATGCTGTCCAGGCCGGGCACACCCCCGGAGTACTTCAGCGCGACGGTGTCACCGGTGGTCTGCGTGCTGTCCAACCCGTTGAAGCCGTAGGTGTCGGGCACGCCCGTCGGGATGAACTTGCCCTGGTGGAAAAGCACCGCGCGGGTGTTCGGGTTCTCCGAGTTCGTGTTGGCCTTGACGATCACCGCCGACAACTGGGCGCACTCGTTGTAGTTGCCTGCCAGCGGCTCGGGGTTCCAGCCCTGGTTGCTGCGCGGGTCGCGGGGGAGTTCGGAGACCGCTCTTGCCACCTCCGGCGCGGCCAGGTCGATGTCGCACGGATCGTCGACCGGCGCGGGCCCGGGCAGCGGACCTGCAGGTGCGGGAGGTTGCGGACCGGCGGGAGCGGCCGCGGCGGGGGTGGTCTGATCGGGGGTTTTGGACACCGTCGAGTCGCCGGGGCTGCACGCCGTGGCCGTCAGAATCGCCGCGCCCAGCACACAGCCGATGGTCGCCGCCCGTTTCACAGTTGCGCACCGTACCGTCACCGCGGACCGGGCCGGTGAAGGCGCGCAGGGCCCGCCTCGGCGGCAGGGCGGGGGCAGCCGCCGACTGGCACTAGACTTCTACCACGATGACCTCCTCGAATGCGGAAACAGAGTCCGCTGATCTCACTTTTGCGGACCTGCAGATCCACCCCGCGGTGCTGCAGGCCGTGGCCGACGTCGGCTACGAAACGCCCTCACCCATCCAGGCGGCGACCATCCCGGCGATCCTGGACGGCTCCGACGTCGTCGGGCTCGCGCAGACCGGAACCGGCAAGACCGCGGCTTTCGCGATCCCGATCCTGTCCAAGATCGACACCGACAGCCGTAACACCCAGGCGCTGGTGCTGGCGCCGACCCGCGAGCTCGCGCTGCAGGTCGCGGAGGCCTTCGGGCGCTACGGCGCCCACCTGCGCGTCAACGTGCTGCCGATCTACGGTGGAGCGTCCTACGTCCCGCAGCTGTCCGGGCTCAAGCGCGGTGCGCAGGTCGTGGTCGGCACCCCGGGGCGGGTGATCGACCACCTGGAGAAGGGCAGCCTCGACCTCTCGCACCTGGACTACCTGGTGCTCGACGAGGCCGACGAGATGCTGCAGATGGGGTTCGCCGAGGACGTCGAGCGGATCCTCGCCGACACCCCCGAGTACAAGCAGGTCGCGCTGTTCTCGGCGACGATGCCACCCGCGATCAAGAAGATCACCGCCAAGTACCTGCACGACCCGGTGGAAGTGACGGTCAAGTCCAAGACGCAGACCGCCGAGAACATCACCCAGCGCTACTTCCTGGTGTCGTATCCGCGCAAGATGGACGCGCTGACCCGGCTGCTCGAAGTCGAGCAGGGCGACGCGATGATCGTGTTCGTCCGCACCAAGCAGGCCACCGAGGAGGTCGCCGAGAAGCTGCGCTCGAGGGGGTTCGCCGCGGCGGCCATCAACGGCGACATCCCGCAGGCGGTCCGCGAGCGCACCATCTCGCAGCTCAAGGACGGGACCATCGACATCCTGGTCGCCACCGACGTCGCGGCCCGCGGCCTCGACGTCGAGCGCATCTCGCACGTGGTGAACTTCGACATCCCCCATGACCCGGAGTCCTATGTGCACCGCATCGGGCGCACCGGACGCGCAGGCCGGTCGGGCACCGCGCTGCTTTTCGTGACGCCGCGCGAACGCCACCTGCTCGGTGCGATCGAGCGCGTGACCCGGCAGAAGCTGGTCGAGTCCGAACTGCCGTCGGTCGAGGACGTCAACGAGAAGCGGGTGGCCAAGTTCCGCGACTCGATCACCGACGCGCTGGAGAAGCCGGGCATCGACCTGTTCCGCACGCTGATCGAGGGTTACGAGCGCGACCACGACGTCCCGATGGCCGACATCGCTGCGGCGCTGGCACTGCAGAGCCGTAACGGCGAGGAGTTCCTGATGACGGAACCGCCGCCGGAGAAGCGCCGCGAGCGTCGGGAACGCGATGGCCGCGAAGGGGATGACCGGGGACCGCGCAAGCCGCGCGAGCGCCGCAGCGATCTCGCGACGTATCGGATCGCGGTCGGTAAGCGGCACAAGGTCGCGCCCGGCGCCATCGTGGGTGCCATCGCCAACGAGGGAGGCCTGCACCGGAGCGACTTCGGCCACATCACGATCAAGGTCGACTACTCGCTGGTGGAACTGCCCGCGAAGCTGTCGCACAAGACGTTGAAGGCCCTGGAGAACACCAGGATTCAGGGTCAGCTGATCCACCTGGAACCCGATCGCGGGTCGAAACCGCACCGGGGTCGGCCCCAGTCGAAGTGAGCTTGTCCGACCACGCGGACCGCCCCTGGTTCCCTGACCGGACGGACCTCGGGGGCGGACTCGAGTCGGTCAGCACCGGCCGCGTCGCGTCCCTGACCGGGATCCGGGCTGTCGCCGCCCTGCTGGTGGTGCTCACCCACGCCGCCTACACCACGGGCAAGTATCCGCAGGGCTATGTGGGCCTGGTGTATTCGCGGATGGAGATTGGCGTGCCGATCTTCTTCGTGCTGTCGGGTTTTCTGCTCTTCCTGCCCTGGGTGTCGGCCGCTGCGGCCGGTGGACCGCCGCCGTCGGTGCGCCGCTATGCCTGGCACCGGGTGCGCCGCATCATGCCGGCCTACGTCGTGACCGTCGTCGCGGCCTACCTCGTCTACCACTTCCGCACGGCAGGCCCGAATCCCGGTCACACGTGGGAAGGCCTGTTCCGCAATCTCACCCTGACCCAGATCTACACCGACAACTATCTGTATTCCTTTCTGCACCAAGGGCTTACCCAGATGTGGAGCCTGGCGGTCGAGGTGGCGTTCTATGTGGCGCTTCCGGTGCTCGCCTACCTGCTGCTGGTGGTGCTGTGCCGGCGGCGCTGGCGTCCGGGACTGCTGCTGGCCGGGCTCGCGGTGCTGGCGGCGGTGTCACCGGCGTGGATGTGGCTGGTACACAACACCACTTTCCTGCCCGACGGCGCGAAGCTGTGGTTGCCGGGCTATCTGGCGTGGTTCGTCGGTGGCATGGTGCTGGCGGCGTTGCGGCCGTTGGGGGTTCGCGCCTACGCGCTGGCGTGCGTACCGCTGGCGCTGGTCAGCTACTTCATCGTGTCCACCCCGATCGCCGGCGAGCCGACGACCTCGCCCGCGGAACTGCGGGAGGCGTTGGCCAAGACCGCGTTCTACGCGGTCATCGCCACGCTGGTGGTCGCGCCGCTTGCGCTGGGGGACACGGGCCTGTACTCGCGGTTCATGGCAAGCCGCCCGATGGTGTTCCTCGGCGAGATCTCCTACGAGATCTTCCTGATCCACCTGGTCACGATGGAACTCGTGATGGTGGAGATCCTGCGGTCCCCGGTCTACACCGGTTCGGTCTGGCAGTTGTTCTTCGGCACGCTCGTGGTGACGATCCCGCCGGCGTGGCTGCTGCACCGGTTCACCCGGGTCCGGAGCTGAAGCGGGGCGCCATCCACCCACCAAGAAGTTAGGTTACGCTTACCTGACTAACTTGCATCAAGGGGTGGTGAGTCCATGACGGACACCAAGATGTCGCGCGGGTTCGCCGGCGCTGTGCTCAAGCTGCTGCGCGCCGGTGACTACGAGCTCACGGTCACCGGCCGGACCGAGGTCAGCCCGCACTACCTGCGGCTGAGCTTCCAGGCCGGCGGTCTGCTGCGGGATCGCGCGCTGCACCCGACGATGTGGATCCGGATGTGGTTCACCGACGGCGAGAAGCTCCACCAGCGCGGCTACACGCTGGTCAATCCGGATCCGGTCGGCGACACCGTCGACGTCGAGTTCGCTCTGCACGACGGGGTCGCATCGCGGTGGGCACAGCAGGCCCGCCCCGGCGACACCATCGAGGTGACCGTCCTCGGCAGCAACTTCGCCCTGCCCGAGCCGCGGCCCGCCGGCTACGTCATCGTCGGTGACACGGCCTCGCTGCCTGCCGTGAACTCGCTGCTCGACGCGATCGGCGATGCTCCCGCACGGATCTTCCTGGAGGCCGCCCACGACGACGACAAACAGCTGCCCGTGCGGCGCACCGCCGACGTGACGTGGGTGGACCGCAAGAACGCCGGCGAGGCGTTGGTGTCGGCCGTGGCGTCCGCGGCGTTCGACGCCGCCGACCACTTCGGGTGGGTGGCTTGCGACAACCGCACCACGCGCGCGGTGGCCAAGCTGCTGCGGGAGGACTACAAGATCCCACGCAAATCCGTCAAGGCACAGGCCTATTGGGTGGCGTAGCCCCGGAATGACCTCCCGGTGACGCGCCGTCGACCGACTCGTCAATACCCGGCACCAACCGGCAGGGCGGCATACGCTGGCCCACGCAGAACCCGAGAAGTGTGGTTCTAGGCCGAGAGGACTGACTTGTCCGATTCATCAGTGCACGGACAGACACCGGTGGGGTCGGATGCGGTGCGGCGGGACATCCTGCCGATTCCGGATCCCCAGCACGTCGGACTGACGACATATGACGCCAAGGACCCCGACACCACCTACCCGCCCATCACTCCGCTGCGCCCGCCGCAGGGTGCGCCCAACGTCCTGATCGTCCTGCTCGACGACGTCGGCTTCGGCGCGAGCTCGGCCTTCGGCGGACCCTGCGCCACCCCGACCGCGGAACGCCTGGCCGCGAACGGGCTCAAGCTCAACAGGTTCCACACCACGGCGCTCTGCTCTCCGACGCGTCAGGCGTTGCTCACCGGCCGGAACCACCACTCAGTGGGAATGGGTGGCGTCACCGAGATCGCCACGTCGGCGCCGGGCTACTCCAGCATCCGGCCCAAGGACAAGGCGCCGGTCGCGGAGACCCTTCGCCTCAACGGGTACTCGACAAGCCAGTTCGGCAAGTGTCACGAAGTGCCGGTGTGGGAGGTGTCGCCCGTCGGACCGTTCGGTCAGTGGCCGACGGGTTCGGGGTTCGAGCACTTCTACGGCTTCATCGGGGGAGAGGCCAACCAGTACTATCCCGGCCTGTACGAGGGCACCAAGCCGGTGGAGCCGGAGAAGACGCCGGAGGAGGGCTACACCCTCACCGAGGACCTGGCCGATCGCGCGATCACCTGGGTGCGTCAGCAGCAGGCGCTGACACCGGACAAGCCGTTCTTCATGTACTTCGCGCCCGGCGCCACGCACGCCCCGCACCACGTCCCCAAACAGTGGTCCGACAAGTACCGCGGAAAGTTCGACGACGGCTGGGACGTGTTGCGGGAGAACATGCTCGACAAACAGAAGGCGCTCGGTGTCGTCCCCGAGGATGCGCAGTTGACCGCGCGCCACGACGAGATACCGGCGTGGGACGACATGCCCGATTTGCTCAAGCCGGTGCTTGCGCGGCAGATGGAGATCTATGCCGGCTTCCTCGAACAGACCGACCACGAGATCGGCCGGCTGGTCGACGCGATCGACGACCTCGGTGCGCTCGACAACACGTTGATCTACTACATCATCGGCGACAACGGGGCCTCGGCCGAGGGCACACCGATCGGCTGCTTCAACGAGATGTGCACGCTGAACGGGCTGGCGGGCATCGAGACACCGGAGTTCCTGCTGTCCAAGATCGACGACTTCGGAACCCCCAACGCGTACAACCACTACGCCGTCGGTTGGGCGCACGCGCTGTGCGGACCGTATCAATGGACCAAGCAGGTCGCGTCCCACTGGGGCGGCACCCGAAACGGAACGATCGTGCACTGGCCGAACGGGATTGCCGCAAAGGGCGAAACCCGGAACCAGTTCCATCATGTGATCGACGTCGTGCCGACCATCCTGGAGGCCGCGAAGCTTCCTGCGCCGACGGTCGTGAACAGCATCCAGCAGGCACCACTGGAGGGTGTCAGCATGATGTCCACCCTGCGTGACCGCGACGCGGACGAGACGCACACCGTGCAGTACTTCGAGATGTTCGGCAACCGCGGGATCTATCACAAGGGCTGGACGGCGGTCACCAAACACCGGACACCGTGGATCACCGACCAACCGCCGCTCGACGAGGACGTCTGGGAGCTCTATGCACCCGACGACTGGACGCAGGCCCACGACCTCGCGGCGGAGCAGCCGGAGAGACTGGCCGCGCTTCAGCGCCTTTGGTTGATCGAAGCCGTCAAGTACAACGTGGTGCCCCTCGACGACCGGTCCTTCGAACGATTCAATCCCGACATCGCCGGCCGGCCGCAGCTGATCAAAGGGACCACCCAGACCCTGTTCTCCGGCATGAGGCTGCTGGAGAACTGTGTGCTGAACATCAAGAACAGATCGCATGCGGTGAGCGCGCTGATCTCGGCGCCCGACAACGGCGCGCAGGGCGTCATCGTCAGTCAGGGTGGTGGAGTGGGCGGTTGGTGCATGTACGCCCACGAGAACAGGCTGAAGTACTGCTACAACTTCTTCGGCATCGAGTACAGCTACGTCACCGCTGATGCGCCGGTGCCCTCCGGGCAGCACCTCGTCGGTTTCGAGTTCGCTTACGACGGTGGAGGTCTCGGCAAGGGCGGTACCGTCACGCTCTACTGCGACGGAGAGCCGATCGGCACCGGGCGCGTTGAGCGAACCGAACCCATGGCGTTCTCGGCCGACGAGGCCTGCGACGTCGGGTCAGACACCGGCTCACCGACCTCGCCGGATTACGGACCGCACGGCAATGGGTTCAACGGCCGGATCGAGTGGGTGAAGATCGACATCAGCACCGACGATCACGAGCACCTCATCACCCCGCAGGACAGGTTCAACATCTCGATGGCGCGGCAGTAACGGCCTTACCGGGCCGCGTGGCGGCTCGGCAACACGGTGGGGACGACGAACTCTTCGATCATTGCGCGTTCGTCGGTTTCGTCGTGGCCGGGGAAGAGCATCAGCGACGTCATCACCCGGACCAGCCATCGGGCCCGGTGGGCGACCAGAGCCGCATCGTCGGGCCCCAGCGAGATGACGAACGCCTCGGTGAGGGCCTTGATGACCTCGGATTCTTCGGCCATCTCGGCCCCGATCGGGCGTTGGGTGGTGGCGAACCATGAGGCCAGGGCCGGACTCTCCCGGACATTGCGCAGCGACGCAAGCATGCCCTCGATCAGCCGCTCTCTCGGGTCGGCGATGGACGTGATCTGGTCGGTCATCTCGACATAGAGCCGGTAGGCCTCCCGGTGCACATAGGCGGTGTAGAGCGCCTCCCGGTTCTCGAAGTAGCGGTACAGGGTGGCACGCGAACACCCAGCGGCCGAGGCGATCTCGTGCATGCCGACGGTGGCCGCCGGTTGCGCGGCGAACAGTTCGCCCGCGGCGTCCAGGATGCGGTCGGCGGCCACCTCGGTGCGGCGGGCCGCCAGCCAGTCTCCCGCCATCAGTGCGTCACCGTGAACGGAACCGAAACCGGGCGGCGTACGTAACTGCCTCCGGCCCAGGCGATTCCGGACTCGTCGACCTCGAAGTCCGGAATGCGGGTCAGTAGCTCGGTCAGTGCGACGCGCGACTGCATCCGCGCCGCGGCGGCGCCCAGGCAGTGGTGTGCGCCGTGGCTGAACGTCAGAATGTTGCGGGGCTTGCGGGTGACGTCGAGTTCGCCCGCGTCGTCGCCGTACTGGCGTTCGTCCCGGTTGCCGGATCCGTAGAGGAACATCACGCGACGGCCCTCCGGGATCGTCACGCCGCCGATCGTCACGTCGCGAGTCACCGTCCGGCCCAACATCTGTACCGGTGAGGTCAGCCGGAGGAACTCGTCGACGGCGTCCGGAATCAGGTCGAGGTTCTCGGCGAGCATCGTGCGCTGGTCCTCGCGTCGGTGCAGCAGCTGCACCGACCCGCCGAGCATGCCGGTGGTCGTGTCGTTGCCGCCGGTGACCATCGTGAACGTGAACGCCAGGATCGACAGCACGCCGGAGATGTCGCCGTCCGCGCCGACGCCCGCGGCCACCAGATGGGAAATGGTGTCGTCTTCGGGCTCGGTCCGCCTGCGCTCGATGAGCGCGGTGAAGTAGGACATCATCTCGCCGAGTGCATCCCCCAGGGTGTCGAGCGCGCCGCCGAGCCCGCCCGCGCTGGTGTTGGCGGCCACGATGGCATCGGTCCAGCCGTCGAACTTGCCCCGATCTTCTTCCGGCACACCGAGATAGTGGGCGACGACCATCGACGGCAGGGGCTTGAACAGCTCGGCGACGATGTCGCCGCCTCCGTTGGCCCTGATGCGCTCGATCCGGTCGACGACGAAGTCGCGGACCTTGGGCTCGACCGCCTCCACCTGGCGCGGGGTGAACCCGCGCGCGACCAGCTTGCGGAATTCGGTGTGCACCGGAGGGTCCTGCATGACCATGGGCGGGTTGTCGGCCAGCCCGATCAGGTCCAGCTCTCCGTAGTTGACCGTCAGCCCGAGCGCCGAGGAGAAGGTCTGGTGGTCGCGGGCCGCGGCCCAGATGTCGGCGTGCCGGGACAGCACGTAGTAGTCGTGCTCTGGCCGGTCCTCGGGCACCACGTGGTGCACTGGGTCGTGGTCGCGCAGCGCCCGGTACATCGGCCACGGGTCGGCCCAGGTAGACGCGTCGGCGAGCGCGAAGTGAACAGGCGAACCGTGAGACAAAACTGCCGTCATGTCTTAGTCGTACGACAATCAGGTCTGATTGTCAACGGCTGCGCCTCAGATCGCCGCCCCCGGATTGAGGATGCCGTCGGGGTCGAGCGCCCGTTTGATCCGGCGGTTGAGCTCCATCGCCTCGGGGCCGAGCTGGCCGGCCAGCCACGGCCGCTTCAGTCGGCCCACGCCGTGCTCGCCGGTGATGGTGCCGCCCAGCCCGATCGCCAGATCCATGATCTCGCCGAACGCCTGCTGGGCCCGCCGTTCCATGTCCGGGTCGTCGGGGTCGAACACGATCAGCGGGTGGGTGTTGCCGTCGCCGGCGTGTGCGATGACCGAGATCATCAGTTCGTGGTGGCCCGCGATCTTCTCGACGCCGCCGACCAGTTCGGCCAGCGCGGGCAGCGGGACGCCGACATCCTCGAGCAGCAGCGCGCCCCTGGCCTCGACCGCGGGGATCGCGAAGCGCCTCGCCGCGACGAACGCCTCGCCCTCGTCGGGATCCGACGTCGAAAACACTTCCTTGGCCCCGTGTTCGGTGAACACCCCGGCCATGAACTCCGCGTCCTGGGCGCCGGAGGGGCCGCGGTCGTCGCTGGCCGCGACCATCATCGCCGCCGCGCTGCGGTCCAGGCCCATCTTCAGCTTGTCCTCGACGGCGTTGATCGCCGCAGAGTCCATGAACTCCAGCATCGACGGCCGGATCTTGCCGGTGATGGTGACGACGGCGTTGGCGGCGTCCTCCACCGAGTCGAACGTGGCCACCACGGTGCAGGCGCCGCTCTGCGCGGGCAGCAGCTTGAGCGTGACCTCGGTGACGACACCGAGTGTGCCCTCGCTGCCGACGAACAGTTTGGTCAGCGACAGTCCCGCGACGTCCTTCAGGCGCGGCCCGCCGAGTCGCACCGCGGTACCGTCTGCGAGCACCACCTGCAGGCCCAGCACGTAGTCGGTGGTGACGCCGTACTTGACGCAGCACAGACCGCCGGCGTTGGTGGCGATGTTGCCGCCGATGCTGCAGATCTCGAACGACGACGGGTCCGGCGGATACCAGAGCCCGTACTCGGCGACGGCCTTCTTCACTTCGGCGTTGAGCAGGCCGGGCTGCGCGACCGCGGTGCGGGTCACGGGGTCGACTGTGATGTCGCGCATCTTCTCGGTGGACAACACGATGCCACCGTCCAAAGCCGTTGCACCGCCGGATAATCCGGTGCCCATTCCGCGCGGGACGACGGCAATCCGGTGGGCGGTGGCCCACCGCAGGGTCGCCTGTACCTCTTCGGTGCGGCGCGGCCGAACCACCGCGATCGGCGTGCCCGCGCTGGGGTCGGCGGCGCGGTCCTGCCGGTAGGACGCCACGATGTCGGGATCGGTGACGACCGTGCCGTCGGGCAGTTCGGCGATCAGGCTGGCCAGCGGTTGCACAGCCGCCAGTGTAGGACCGGCCGATGTGAGGTTAAGGGCGTGTTACGGCTATCGTTCGACCCATGCGAGACAGTGTGGTCTTCGCCCAGGTGAAGACATTGCAGGGCATGCGCAGGACGGCGCTGCTGTCGACCGGCGCGCTGGAGATCCATGTGCGGTCGGTGGCCGATCGGACCGGTTCGAAGTTCCCGGCGTTCATCCCCGACGAACGCCTCGACGCCATCGCCCCGGGCCGGATCACCACGATGGCCGCGGTGGAGCTGTGCATGGCCGGTCTGTGGTACCGGGCCTGCGACGGTTACGTCATCGCCGACCTCGACCTGGTGGAGCGCCTGGGACGTCCCGCCCGCGGTCGCTGGCTGCGTGCGGTCAGCCGGTTCTTCAGGGAGCACCTGCTTCCGGTATGAACCGCTACGCCGGCCTGCTGCAGTCGGCCATTCGACCGGAAGAAGTGGCCTCGACGTAGAACAGGCCGTACTCGCCACAGGCCAACATTCCGTTCTCGTACCTGTTCGCGTATCGGGGCACGTGAGCCGAGATGGCCAACGGTCCGCCGCTCTCGTCGCCGATTTCGAGGGTGGCCGTGGAGTCCGGTTTCACCACCTCGATCTCGAACTTGTACAGGCACAGGCATTCGGTGGTTCGGGTCGTGATCTTGACGTCCGTGGATTCGCCCGGGTCCAGCGTGATGTTCTTGGTCGAGAAGAACGGCAGATCAGCTTCGGCCTCGGCGCTCTTGGGCTCGACATCGGGCTGCGCAGATACCAGGTCTCCGTCGTCGAGGTTGAAGCCGAGTGCGACGATCTCGTTCGTCCCGGCCCCGGGCGACATCACGTAGGTGGTGAGAAGCGGGGCCTTGCGGCTCGTCACCACTGCGTTGATCGACCGTATGGTGACGCGCTCGGCGCCGTCGTTCTGCAACAGCAGTCGCAGATGAGACTCGTCGACATCGATGGCACCTCTGGTCTTCGCCCAGCTGTACACGTCGGCGTACCGGGGCTTACCCGGCGGATAGTCGTCGGTCGAGGGGAGCGGGCCGTCGAACACGACTTGCCAGCCGCCGCTGTACTCCTCGAGGTCGGGTTCGAGCCGGAAGCTGATGCCGTCCTCGTGGGTGGCGGCCGCCGACGAACTTTCGTCAGGAGGGGCCGGATCGGGCCTCGGGAAGATGGCGAAGACTCCGACGATCACCGAGGCGACGGCCGGGATGATGGCGAGTGTCAGGGGGTGGGTCCACCTGCTGCGGGACCCGTCCTGTCTCTGAGGCGGTGGCGTGCTCGGCTGCGCGCTATCGCTCACGGTCACTCCCTTCGCAGCCCTGCCGCGATCCTCTCAGGAGAGTCCTCGAAGCGCAGGTCGTCGGCGGATTCCGGGGCGACGGCTACGGCCCGGCGGCCGGCCTGTCCAGGTCGCGCAGCGCCGGCAGGAACACCGCGACGATCCCCAGCGCGAGCATCGGCAGCGACAGCGCCAGGAACGTGGTGCGCAGGCCGGTGGCGTCGGCCAGCGGCCCGGCCAGGATCAGTCCGAGCGGGCCTGCGGCGTAGGCCAGCGATCCCATCACGCCAACCACCCGGCCCCGCAGGTGCTGTGGGGCGCGGGTCTGCATGACGTAGTTGTAGATCGGCGCGATCGGGCCGTAGACGAAGCCGACGATCGCGCACAGCACGAGGATGATCGGCAGTGGCGGCAGGAACGCGATGACGGTCATGGCCACCCCGAGCGTCAGCACCGCCGTCAGCATCACCGTGCGCCGCTTCATGTATCGCGACATGACCGCGTAGCCGAGCGCGCCGATGAGCCCGCCGATGCTCAGCGCCATCAGCACCCAGCCCAGCTGCGCCGGTTCGTTGCGGTCGGTGAAGTACTTGGGGAACAGAACTGACTCCATCGGCACATACAGGCCGGTGGCGACCAGGTCCACGAGGGCCAGCGTGCGCAGCACCTTGTTGCGCCACACGAAGCGCAGGCCTTCGATGATGCCCGCCCACACCCCGTCGGACATCGCCGTCGGATCCGGTCTGCCCGCGCCCTCCAGTTTCAGTGCCGCGATCGCGAAGATCGAAAGCCCGAAGGCGCCCGCGGTCACCCACATGGTGTCGATGCCGCCGAGCGTCGCGATCAGCAGGCCGCCGATACCGGGACCCACGATGTAGGCCAGGTTGAAGATCGCCTCGAAGACGCTGTTGGCGTGGTCGAGTGTCCACCCGGCCCGGTTGGCGGCCTCGGGCAGCATCGTCTCGCGGGCCGTCATCCCGGCGGGGTCGAAGACCGCGCCCAGCGCCGCCAACCCGGCGAGCACCGCGACGTTGATGACGTCCGTGCCGAACGCCAGAGCGAGCACCGGCACCGTCGCCACCGACAGCGCCGACAGCGCATCGGAGATCATCGAGACGCGTCTGCGGCCGAGGAAGTCGACGGCAGCACCGGCGATCAGCGTCGCGGCCAGCAGCGGCAGGGTGCCCGCCATCGCGACGATCGAGGCGTCCAGCGCGGAACCGGTGCGCTGCAGGACCAGCCACGGGAACGCGACGAGCGAGATGCCGTTGCCCGCTCCCGCCATCAACGCGGCGAACAGGATCAGCAGCAGCGGGCCGCGCCTGCGGGGCGCTTCATTGGGCGTCATGGGATATCGCCGGGAATGTAACAGTGCGGCCCCCGACGTGCTACGGATTTTGTTGCCGAGACCGGATTTTCAGTGTGCTACCACTGAGCGTCGACATTGGCGGTGATCTGTCGTGCGATCCGCACCGCAGAGTCGCCCGGTTCGGCGCTGCAGGTGTTGACGTCGACGATCACGTTGTTGCGGCGCGCCAGCGCGCGGCCACATCCCCAGCCCGGTGCGGCCGCGTCCTGCTGTATGGCGACCGTACTGAGCATGCCGCCGTCCACCGTGATCTCACCGACCGTCCATTGCGACCCGCTCTGGGTGTGGGTGTACCGGTGGCAGGCAGGCCACTGCCGGACTGAAGCGTCGAAGAACTCACCGGCCTTCTCCTGGTACGGGAACAACACGACGGACTGTTTGAGGTAGTGCTTCCAGCCTTCGCCGTCGTTGAGGCTCTGATCGCGCTCGGCCCGGTAACCGGTGCCGGCGTAGACGGACAGCTCGGCGGCGCCGTCGATGGCGAGGCATTCGGGTGGTTCCATGATGGCGCTGTGGTCGGACATCGTCGTCTGCGATTCGATGACCGTCATCGCCGGCACCCCCATCTCCGCCGCGGCGCGCTCGGGACTCAGCAGCAGCTCGGACAGTTCCCGTTCCACCAGGGGACGCGGGATCATCGTCCGGGTGGGTCTGGCGGACCCGGCCGCATCGGCGCTGCTTATCGTGTCGGCGCATCCGGTGACCAGAATGCAGATTCCCAGGATCGCCACCGTCTTTCGTCGCATATGTGTCTCCCCCCATCGGAAGTGCTCAGCGATCAATCAATGGTGAGGTAGCGGCGCCACCCCACACGTGAGGGAAACGGCGTTTCGTGATAACGATGAACGGTGCTTTCTGGTAACGAATGATGCGTCCCTCGCACAGGCAGCTGCCGCACCCCCGCACCGGTGATCTGTTCACCTCGCCGGTGCGGCCGGGCAGCGGCTGGCCCGGCGACCCGGCGACCCGGCGGACTGCGGTGGCGGCCACCTCCGCCGACGTGGTGACGATGGCGGCGGCGGCCAAGAGTCTCAGTCAACTCGACGCCGAGATCTCCGTCTGCCGGGCCTGCCCGCGGCTGGTGCAGTGGCGCGAAGACGTGGCAGTCGAGAAGCGCAGGTCCTACGCCGACCAGCCGTACTGGGGCAGGCCCGCGCCGGGGTTCGGTTCGCCGCGGCCCCGCATCTTCGTCGTCGGCCTCGCCCCGGCCGCGCACGGCGCCAACCGCACCGGCCGGGTGTTCACCGGCGACCGCTCGGGCGACTTCCTGTTCGGGTCGTTGTACCGTACCGGGCTGGCGAACCAGCAGACGGTTACCGACAGCGCGGATGGCTTGGTGCTCAACGACATCCGGGTCGCCGCGGCGGTGCGTTGCGCGCCGCCGGGCAACGCGCCGACGCCGGCCGAGCGCAGCACGTGCGCGCCGTGGCTGGACGCCGAGTGGCGGCTCACGGCCGGCCATGTGCGCGTCATCGTGGCGCTGGGCGGCTTCGCCTGGCAGGTGGCGCTGGCGATGATCCGCCGGGCGGGTGGTGCGGTGGGCGCACCCGCGCCGAAGTTCGGGCACGGTGTCACGGCCACGCTGCAGACCCCTGCGGGAGACGTCACGTTGCTGGGCTGCTATCACCCCAGCCAGCAGAACACTTTCACCGGCAGGCTCACCCCGGCGATGATGGACGACATCTTCGCCACGGCCCTCGCGATCTCGCGGGCGGAGTGAGGGAACGGAACGGCGTCGCGTGGCGTTGATCCGATGATGCGTCTCTCTGTCCTCGACCTCGTCCCTGTGCGCTCCGACCAGAGCACCTCCGATGCGATCGCCGCATCGACGTTGCTCGCACAGACCGCTGACCGGCTGGGATACACCCGCTACTGGGTCGCCGAGCACCACAACATGCCCTCGGTCGCGGCCACCAGCCCGCCGGTGCTGATCGCCCACCTGGCCGCGCACACCGCATCCATGCGAGTCGGTTCCGGTGGGGTGATGCTGCCCAATCACGCGCCGCTGGCCGTCGCCGAGCAGTTCGCGCTGCTGGAGGCGGCGCACCCCGGGCGCATCGACCTGGGCATCGGGCGCGCCCCGGGCTCGGACCCGGTGACCTCGCTGGCGTTGCGTGGTGCGGCGGGCCGCGACGAGCGCGACATCGAGGCCTTCCCGCAGTACCTCGACGACGTGGTCGCGCTGATGAGCAGCAAGGGTGTGCGGGTGCCGCTACCGCGGGACCTGATGCGCGACAATTACATCCTCAAGGCCACCCCGGCCGCGGTCACCGAGCCGAGGCTGTGGCTGCTGGGTTCCTCGATGTACTCCGCGCAGCTGGCCGCGGCCAAAGGGCTGCCGTATGTGTTCGCCCACCACTTCGCGGGTCAGGGCACCGAGGAGGCGTTGCAGTACTACCGCGACAACTTCCGGCCCAGCGATCTGACACCGGAGCCGGTGACGTTCCTGACCGTCAACGCCGCCGTCGCCGAAACCCGTGACGACGCAATGCGTCTGATCCTGCCGAACCTGCAGATGATGGCCCGGCTGCGGACCGGCCAGCCGATGGTGCCGCTCGACCTCGTCGAGGATGCCGAGGCGCAGGACGTCAGCCCCCGCGCCCAGGCGGTCATCGACGCCGGGTTGCGTCAGGCCGTCGTGGGTTCTCCCGCGGAGGCGGGCGACCAACTGCGGGCTCTGGCCGAGAAGTTCGGCGTCGACGAGGTGATGGTGCATCCGGTGGCGTCGGCGTTCCGCGGCGTGGACCCGGCCACCGCGCCGGCGCGCGAGGCCACGCTGGAACTGCTGGCCAAGGAGATCTTCTAGGGCTTGGGTGTCAGCCGGACCAGCGGGATCTTGCGCGACGTCCGCTTCTGGTAACCGTCGTAGCGGTGGGAGTTGCCGTCGTTGACCATCTTCCACAGCCGCGGATAGTCAGGATCGCCGGCGGTCACCGGGGTGGCTGTGACCGCGAATCGCTTTGGCCCGATGTTGATTTCGATGTCGGGGTGGGCCTTGAGGTTGTGGTACCAGCCGGGCGCCTTCGGGTCACCGCCCTTGGACGCGACGACGTAGTAGCTGCCGCCGTCCGGGAAGTACGAGAGCGTGTTGGTCCGCTGCTTTCCCGTCTTGGCGCCCACGGTGTGCAGCAGCAGCGACGGTGCGACGCCTGGTAACGGAATGCGGTGCCCGATGCGTCCGCCGGTGCTCTTGTAGAGCTTGTCGTGCAACATCAGCAGCCGAGTCCCGATGTTCTGTTCGACCCACAGTGCGACGCCCATGCGGTCAATCCTGCTCGGCGGCGTCCAGTTGCGCCAGACCCTCACGCAGCAGCCGTCCGGTTTCCTCGCGGTCGGGGTCGCGACGCAGCAGGATGCCCTTCGCGAACGACAGTTTGTCGCCGGCCTGGCGCGGCACCACGTGCAGGTGGACGTGGAACACCGACTGGAATGCGGCCTTGCCGTCGTTGACGGCGATGTTGTTGCCGTCGGCGTGCAGTCCGGAGGTGCGGGCGGCCTTGGCGATGCGCTGGCCGAGGGCCGTCATGCCTGCCAGGGTCTGCGCGGGCGTGTCGGTCAGGTCGACGGTGTGCACCTTCGGAAGCACCAGCGTGTGCCCCCGCGTGAACGGGCGGATGTCGAGGATGGCGAGGTAGTCGTCGTCCTCGTGGATCCGGATGGCAGGAGCTTCGCCGGCGACGATGGCGCAGAACACGCAGGACATGCCGTGAGGCTAGCGCCTACACGTTCTGGGCCGCCCATTCGCCCAGACGGCGGTCCCGCTCCTCGGCCGAGAGGTCCTCGACCCGGGTCATCACGGTCCAGCGGACACCGAACGGATCGCGGATCGACGCGAAGCGGTCCCCGGTGGCGAAGTTCTGCGGCGCCTCCCGGACGGTCGCGCCGGCCTTCGCGGCCCTGGCGACCACGTCGTCGACGTCGGGGCAGTACAGCGCGATCGAGAAGGTGACGGTGTCGGAGCTGGTGTCGGGTGCGGCGATGCCGTACGCGTCCGCCGGGTCGCCGAGCTGCAGACGTCCGGTGCCTAAGTCCAGTTCGGCGTGCGCGACGGTGCCGTCGGGGCCGTCCATCTTCTCGACAAGGGCCGCGCCGAACACCTCGGTGTAGAAGTCGATCGCCGTGGACGCGCCGTCGACACAGAGGAACGGGGTCAGGCTGGTGTAGCCGGCGGGGATGGGTGAGACAGTCATGCGACCGAGTTTCGTAGCCTCGATGCCGTGGGTGCTTGGAAAAACGCGACAGCCGGCGAGCCGTTGCGCGGTGTGGTCGGGCGCCCGGCCAGTTCGTCGGTGTTCGACCTGCGGCGGTGGGCCGCCGACGGCCGGACCGGGCGGTACGTCGAACACTTCTGGTCTGTCGCGTGGGACCTGCGCGGACGCGACCCCTTCGACACCTCGGTCATCACGTTTCCGGCCATGCACATCACCCGCGAGTGGGGCGAAGACGGTGCCCGGCATGGCTTTCCGCTGCCGAACACCCTCGTTCACGGTGTCGTCGAGCAGGTCTTTCGCACCACCATCAGCGAGCGGGGATGGGTGGTCGGGGCACGGTTTCGGCCAGGGGGGTTCACCGCGAGGTTCGGCGGTGACGCGTCGACGATGACCGGCCGGATACAGCCGGTGGACGACTTGTTCGGCGGGCCGGTCCTTGTGCCGGATGACGTCGACGCCGCGGCGGCCGAGTTCGACCGGCTGATCGCCCACGGCGCGGAACCTGACGACACGTATCGGGCGCTGGCCGCCGTGGTGGACCGGATCCGGGACGACAGCGGGATCCACCGGGTGGAGCAGGTGATGAGCCACTCGCCGTGGAGCGTGCGGACCACTCAGCGCGTGTTCCGCCGCTACGTCGGTGTATCCGTCAAATGGGTGCTGTGCCGGTACCGCCTCCAGAACGCGGCGCTGGAGATCGAGACCGATCCTGCTGTGGATTTCGCCGACCTCGCGGTCCGGCTGGGGTGGTACGACCAGGCGCATTTAATCAACGATTTCCGGGCGATGCTGGGCAGCACACCGGGGGAGTATGCCGCTACGCACGGACGGCGGCCGTGATCTGCCGCCACGCCGCCAGCTTCCGGTCGAAGGACATCGTGTGCGCCGGGCTGGTCGACGGCAGCCGGGTGTAGCTCACGGTGGCCGGCGCGGTGACGAGGCGGCCATAGTTCTTCTCGGCGGCTGCGCCGTTGAAGTACACATGGATGATCGCTGGATGGTCGGCGAAGAACGCGGCAAAGTCGTTGGGCACCATGCTGTCCGGCTCGACCGCAGAATCGAGGCTGCCGGCTCTGCGGCAGTGCCTCAGTACGTCCCACACCGCGACGCCGGCGGCGGTCAGCACGGCGACGCGGTGGTCGTACGGGGCGGCCGGATCGAACCCGAAGAGCTCGCCGGTGATGCCCCAGAACGCATTGCGGGTGTGGGCGTAGTAGCGCTGCGCCTGCAATGATGCGACACCGGGCATGTTGCCGAGGATGAGTATCCGCGCGCCGGGAGCCACGAGCGGCGGGAAGCTCTGCAGCGTCGGGGGCGCCATGCCTCTGAACTATTCCGTATACGTTGGGCCCGTGGCCGAAGACCTCGATCTGGAGACATCGGAGCTGCTCGACGGGCTCGAAGGTGATGCGCGCAGCGAGCGCGCGGAGCTGATCCGCTGGTTGATCGGACGGGGCGTCGGCATCGACCAGATCAGCGGCAACCCGGCCCCGATGCTGCTGGCGTCGCGACGGGTCATCGGCGACGACGGGCAGTACGTGTCGGCGCGGCAGGCTGCGGCCGATGCCGGTGTCGACCTGGAGTTGTTCGAGCGGATTCAGCGCGCGATGGGGCTGCCGCGGGTCGATGACGCGGATGCTCAGGTGTTTCTGCGCGCCGACGCCGAGGCCGCCAAGTTCACCCGTGACTTCCTCGACGCCGGAATCGACCCCGACGAGCTCGTGCAGATCACCCGCCTCCTGGGCGACGGGTTGTCGCGTGCGGCCGAGGCGATGCGCTATGCCGCGCTGGCCGCTGTGATACGCCCGGGCGCAACGGAATTGGAGATCGCTCAGCAATCCGAGGCGCTCGTCGCTGGCCTGGCGCCGCTGCTGGGACCGATGATCCAGGAGGTGCTGCTGCTGCAACTGCGCCACGCCATCGAGACCGAGGCGGTCAATGCGACCGAACGGGCCGAGGGGCAGCACCTCCCCGGCGCGCGGCTGGTGACGATCGGTTTCGCCGACCTCGTCGGGTTCACCCGTCTCGGGGAGGCGGTCCCGCCCGAAGACCTCGAGCAGTTGTCGAAGCGGCTGGCGGATATGACCCGCGAGTTCGCTGTCGCGCCAGTGCGATTCATCAAGACCATCGGCGACGAGGTGATGCTGGTCAGTCCGGAGCCTGCGCCGCTGCTCGACACCCTTCTGCGCCTGGTCGACGAAACCGAGGACGACGACGACTTCCCCCGGTTACGTGCCGGGGTTGCCACCGGTTTGGCGGTGAGTCGGGCAGGGGACTGGTTCGGCAGCCCGGTGAACCTCGCGGCCCGCGTGACGGGGGCGGCGCGTCCCGGCTCGGTCCTGGTGGCCGAGGCGACGCGCGAGGCGGTCGGTGAGGACGAACGCTTCACATGGTCGTTCGCCGGCGGCAAGCACCTGAAAGGCTTCAAGTCTGATGTGAAGACCTTCCGGGCACGCCGAACCACCAACCTCTGAAATTTCTTTGGTCACTGTGGTTTCTTTGGTCACATTTCCGGGTGGTGCTGTCAGATCTTCGAACTAGTGTTCGATGTATGGGTTGTTCGCGGGAGGACGTGTTGGGGGCTTTCGATGCCCTCGATACGGTCGTGGAGTCGATCCTGGCGTTGGACTACGACGCGCTCAGTGCGGCCGAGCGGGTGGGTCTGGATGCCCGGCTGGAACGCAACCTGCGCCGGCTGCCGGTGGCCGAACAGGCGTTGATCGCCTCGGTGATCGCCGAGACTGAACCGGCCCGTCTCGGTGAGGGCAGCTGGAAAAAGGTGCTGATCACGGCGTTGCGGGTCAGTGGTGCTGACGCGGGCCGACGGTTGAGGCGGGCCAAGACCCTGGGTCCGCGGCGCGGACTGACCGGGACGCCGTTGCCGCCGTTGTGGGAGTCCACTGCTGCTGCGCAGGCCCAGGGCCTGCTTGGTGAGGAGCACGTGGCGATCATCGCGAAGTTCCACAAAGACCTGCCGGCCTGGGTCGATGTCGACACCCGCGCCGAAGCCGATCGGCAGCTGGCCCGCAAGGGCGCCGGACTCGGGCCCGAGGAACTCGACGAGGCAGCGGGGCGGTTGATGATGATGATCGACCAGGACGGCCCCGAACCCTGCGACAAAGAGCGGGCCCGCAAACGCGGCATCCGGATCAGCAAGCAACATTCCGACGGCACCGCCACCATCTCGGGCACCCTGACCCCCGAAGCTCTGGCCGTCTGGCAGGCGATCTTCGCCAAAGAAGCCGCCCCCGGAGCCAACCTGCCCGAGTCTGAACACACCGAGGACAGCACATCCGGCGGCACGCCGCGCGACACCGAAACCTCGGACCACGCCGACGCATCGGGTGACGGCGAGACGTCAGGTGATGGCGTGGCCCCCAGCAGCACGGCGGGTCACGGCAACACGTCAGGTGATGATGGTGGCGACGCGCCGGCTGAGGACCACGATCCACAGCCCGAACGGCGGGGCTCTGATACCCGTACCCAGGCTCAGCGCAACCACGACGCCTTCCTGGCCGTCGGGCGCCGCCTGCTGGAATCCGGAGAACTGGGCACCCACAACGGGTTACCGGTGACGGTGATCGTCTCCACGACGCTGCAGGAGCTGGAGAAAGGCGCAGGGGTGGCGGTCACCGGCGGCGGATCGCTGTTGCCGATGCCGGATCTGATCCGGCTGGCCGCCCGGGCCCACCACTACCTGTACGTCTACGACCAACACAGCGGCCAGTCCCTCTACCTGGGCCGGGCCAAACGGTTGGCCAACGCCGCGCAGCGGATCGTGCTGCACGCCCGCGACCGCGGGTGTACGCGACCGGGCTGCACCGCACCCGGGTACTGGTGCCAGGCCCACCACGCCAGCGCCGATTTCGTCGACGGCGGACTGACCAACATCGACGACCTGACCCTGGCATGCCCGTGCGATCACCGCATGCTCGACAACACCGGCTGGCGCACCCGCAAAAACGGCAAGAATCAGACCGAATGGCTCCCGCCACCGGACCTCGACACAGGCCAACACCGCGTCAACGGCTACCACCACCCCGAACGCCACCTACTCCCCGAAGACGGCCTCCCCGAAGACGACCTCCCCGAAGACGACCTCCCCGAAGACGACCTCCCCGAAGACGGCCAAGGACCATGAACCCCGGGGGGCCCGTGACGTGGGACGCGGTCACCCGAAATTGCCACGCAAATACCGTGTCACGCACAAGATCAGCACTCGCGGCGATGTGGCTTGTCGTCAGGGGTCTGCGTCGAACGTGCCATTCCACGAGCGCACCCGCATGCGATTGTAGGGACGGTCGCTCACCACGGGCCGGCCCAGCTCGCCGGTCTCCATCATCGTGTAGGCGACAGCCTCGTCATCGTTGAACAGCGTTGCGAACGCGAGCCGTTCATCGACGATTCCCTGCACAAATTCCAGGGCGCCGTCCTCGCCGAGCCAGAAGTTTTCGCCCGGCCATCCACCGAAGTGCTGGTGATAGTCGCCGAGTCCGACGGTGATTTCCCCGTCGCCCCATGTGATCCACAAACCCTCGCCGACGTCCGCGGCAGCCGGCGCACTCACATCGATGACAACCATCTCCTCGCCACAGCCGTTCACTTCTCGCCGAGCGAGTGCACGCCACTCTGGAAATGCTGCGAACAGCGGCTCTCCGAAATTGCTATCCGAGTCTTTAGCCATCACCCACCCCCGAGGTCGAGATGAGCGTCAACCTAGCTTGGACGGCGCCGTGCGTCACCTCATTAACGGGCAACCACTGTTGCGTCGAGTCTTCCGGATCGCCGAACGTCCTATGAGGTTTCTCGACCCCTGAGCGTCTCTGACTGCGACGACAGCTGAGGCGGCCCCGTAGTCAGCGCGACGGCGTGAACGCGCGCAGGCGCAGGCTGTTGCTCACCACGAACACCGAGCTGAAAGCCATTGCAGCGCCGGCGATCATCGGGTTGAGTAGTCCGGCTGCGGCCAGCGGCAGCGCCGCGACGTTGTAGGCGAACGCCCAGAACAGGTTGCCTTTGATCGTGCTCAACGTCTTGCGGGACAGCCGGATCGCGTCCGGTACCGCCCGCAGGTCGTTGCTGACCAGCGTCAGATCGCTGGCTTCGATCGCGACGTCGGTACCGCTGCCCATCGCCAACCCGAGGTCGGCCTGCGCCAGCGCGGCGGCATCGTTGACGCCGTCACCGACCATCGCCACCACCTTGCCGTCGCGCTGCAGCCGCTTGACCGTGTCGACCTTGTCCTGCGGCAGCACCCCGGCGATCACCTCGTCGATACCGACCTCAGCGGCGACCGCGCGAGCCACTGCCTCGTTGTCGCCGGTCACCATGATCGGCGTCAGACCGAGCCTCTTCAGCAGGGAAATCGCCTCGGCTGAAGTCGGTTTCACCGCATCGGCCACCATCAGCACGCCACGGGCCTGTCCGTCCCAGCCCACGACGACCGCGGTCCTGCCGTCGGATTCGGCCCGGGCCACCGCCACCTCGAGCTCGCTTGGGATTTCGTGCGACCGGTCGGCCAGCAGGCGGAGGCGGCCCAGTAGCACCGCGCGTCCGTCCACCTGGCCCGACACGCCGAGCCCGCGCAGGTTGGTGAAGGCCGTAACCGCGGGCAACTCGCCGAACTTCTCCTGTGCGCCCGCGGCGATGGCGCGGGCGATCGGATGCTCCGACGAACTCTCCACTGCGCCGGCGACCCGCAAGACCTCGTCGGGCTGTTCGCCTTCGGCCGCGAAAACGTCGACCAGCGTCATGCTCCCGGTGGTCACGGTGCCGGTCTTGTCGAGGATCACCGTGTCCACCCGTCGCGTGTCCTCCAGCACCTCGGGTCCCTTGATCAGGATGCCCAGCTGTGCGCCGCGGCCTGTCCCGACCATCAGCGCCGTCGGCGTGGCCAAGCCCAGCGCGCAGGGGCAGGCGATGATCAACACCGCCACCGCCGCTGTGAACGCCGCCGCGACAGGGAATCCGCTACCGATCCAGAACCCCAGCGTGGCCACCGACAACGCGATCACGATCGGGACGAAGACACCGGAGATCCGGTCGGCCAGCCGTTGCGCCTGAGCCTTTCCGTTCTGCGCGTCCTCGACCATGCGAGCCATCTGCGCCAGCTGCGTGTCGGAACCCACGCGGTCGGCGCGAACCACCAGCCGGCCGTCGACATTCACCGTCGCACCGACAACCTGATCGCCCGGCTGCACTTCCTCGGGCACGGACTCGCCGGTGAGCATCGACGCGTCGACTGCCGAGGCGCCCTCCACCACCGTGCCGTCTGCGGCGATCTTCTCGCCCGGACGCACCACGAACTCGTCGCCGATCACCAACTGCTCGATCGGAATACGTTGTTCCGCACCGCCTCTGCGTACGGTCACTTCGCGGGCGCCCAGTTCCAGCAGCGCGCGCAGCGCAGCGCCGGCCCGCCGCTTGGCCCGCGCTTCGAAGTACCGTCCGGCCAGAATGAACGTCGTCACGCCGGCGGCCGCTTCGAGGTAGATGTTGGAGGTGCCGTCGGTGCGGGCGATGGTCAGCTCGAACGGATGTGTCATCCCCGGTATGCCCGCCGTGCCCCAGAACAGCGCGTAGATCGACCAGCCGAGCGCCGCGAGCGTGCCGATCGAGATCAGCGTGTCCATGGTGGCGGTGCCGTGGCGAAGGTTTGTCCACGCCGCCTGATGGAACGGCCACGCGCCCCACACCACTACCGGCGCGGCCAGCGTCAGTGAGAGCCACTGCCAGTACGTGAACTGCAGCACCGGGACCATCGCCATGGCGATCACCGGCACCGACAACGCCACGCAGATCAGTAATCGCCGCTTCAGCGCCGCGGTCGGATCATCGGTGGGTTCGGCAGGCTCGTCCGGGCGCTCCGGCAGTTCCGCCTGGTAGCCGGCCGACTCGACAGCCGACACCAGCTGCCCGGGGGAGACCTCGTCGCCGAAGGCCACGCGGGCCTTCTCGGTCGCGAAGTTCACCGTGGCGGTCACGCCGTCGAGTTTGTTGAGCTTCTTCTCGACCCGCGCCGCGCACGACGCGCACGTCATTCCCCCGATGGACAGTTCGATGGTGTTCATTGATGCTCGCCTCCATGGAGATGGGGCTCGCTTGTCGCGGGCACTGCGGCGTCGGGTGCGGGTCCGAGGGCGTGGCCGACCCACAGCGACGCCGCGAACACCACGGCGAGCATGGCGAGGAACGCGGCGATCTTCACCGGGGCGGCCATGTCGGTCATCCCGCCAGCGTGTAGCCGGCCTCTTCGACCGCTTCGCGGATGGCCGCGGGGTCGACGGGGTTGTCGCTGTCGATCGTCACCGTACCGTTGGAGATGTCGACATCGACCTCGCGAACACCGGGGATGTGGGTGAGCTCGGCGCGCACCGAATTCGCGCATCCGGCGCAGCTCATACCCTCGACGGTGATGGTGGTGCTCATCGGGCTCCTCCTCGCGGCTGCATTACCTATCTGTAGCATACCCCCCTAGGGTATGTAAATTGACTGGAGGGAGCACGAGCTTGTCGTCGAAACGCGGTCTGCTGATGGGAGCGGGCGCCGTCGGCGCCACCTTCGCGCTGCTGCTGTCCGGATGCAGCGACGTGGGGACCCAGTCGGCCGATCACGACCACACCACCCACCAGCATGAGGCCGAGCACGAGACGATGCCGGCCGGTGGCGCACACACCGACGCCGACATCGCCTTCGCCCGCGACATGGTCCCGCACCACGAGCAGGCCATCGTGATGAGTGACATCATCCTGGCCAAGCGCGACATCGACCCCCGCGTGACCGAGTTGGCCAACCAGATCAAGGCCGCGCAGGGCCCGGAGATCGCGACGATGCAGCAGTGGCTCGCCAAGTGGGGTACTGGCGCGCCGTCTGGCCACGAAGGGCACGGTATGGGCGGCGACCCGTCGGCACACGCGGCGATGGGCATGATGACCGAGGAACAGCTCGAGCAGCTCCGCCGGGCAGAGGGGGTCGAGGCCGCTCGCTTGTTCCTGACCGGGATGATCGCCCACCACGAGGGCGCGGTCACGATGGCGCAGACCGAGGTCGACACCGGTCGGGACCGGGAGGCTGTACACCTGGCCCACGAGATCATCGATACCCAGCAGCGTGAGATCGACGCGATGAAGCAGATACTCGGGTCGCTGTAGCCGATGCGCGTTCTGGTGCAGCGGGTGGCCTCGGCGCGCGTCACGGTGGCGGGCGAGACGGTCGGTGAGATCCGCCCCCAGAGTCAGGGGCTGCTCGCGTTCGTCGGGGTGACGCACGACGACGACGACGCCAAGGCCCAGCGGATGGCCGAAAAGCTCTGGCAATTGAGGATTCTCGACGACGAGAAGTCGGCCGGCGATATCGGCGCGCCGATCCTGGTGGTCAGCCAGTTCACCCTGTACGGCAACACCGCCAAGGGGCGGCGGCCGACATGGAACGCCGCGGCGCCCGGCGCGGTGGCCGAACCGTTGGTCGACGCGTTCGCCGCCGCACTTGGCCGCCTCGGCGCGGACGTGCAGACCGGCGTCTTCGGTGCCGACATGAGGGTTGAGCTCGTCAACGACGGCCCGGTCACCGTCTTGCTCGAGCTCTGACCTAACCGGCCGTGGTGACCTGAATCCCTTCGGAGGGTTGGACGATCACGAATCCTTCGCCGTAGAACGACACCTGCATCGCCTCACCCGAGCCGCGACCGATCAGCGCGCCTGCCTTGAAGCTGGTCTTCAGCTGCGTCTGCAGGTTCGCCGACCAGGCCACCACCGCGTTGGTGTCGGCGAACGTCGGCGCCTCGGCGGCGTTGAGCACCACCGGTGGGCCGTCGGTCGTCAGCGCGACCCAGCCGGTACCGCGCAATGTGGTGTTGAACAGCCCGCCGGCGACCATGCTGCCGCCCTTGACCCGTTCGATGTTCCAGTCGAGGCTCGACGAGAACGCCAACACGTTCTTGCCGCTGATCGACAGCCCGGAGTTGGTCAGGTTGAGCAGGTGCACGTCGTAGGCCCGTTCGGCGAGGAACACGTCGCCCTGGCCGGCGCAGCGCATCAACGGCAGTCCTTCGCCGGTGAGCGCCTTCTTGATGAATTTCGACGCGCCGCCACCCTCGAAGGCGAAATCGACATTGCCCTGATAGGCCACCATCGAGCCCTGCCTGGCCATGAACGGCTCGCCCAGGCGCACCCGGAGCAGCTTCGAGTTCTGGTTCGCGATCGGTTTGGCTTCCTTTTCGCTGAAGCGTCCGTCGACGAGTTCGCCGCTGATACCGGCGAATCCGTCCCCGCCGCCGGGGACCGGCTGAGCTTGATACTGCGCCGCTTGATGCTGCGGCGCCTGATGCTGCGGCGCCTGTTGCTGTGCCTGCGGGGTGGGCGCGCCGCCGAACGGTGCCCGGTGGACCTGTCCCTGGTGGGACACCTGGTCGGTCCACTGCTGTCCGTCATGCCACCGGTAGTCGAAGCGACCCTCGGGGTCGGGCTGCCAACTACCTTGTCCGGGTCCTGTCACCGTCTCCTCCTCGAGGTTGTGTCAGGTCAACCCTATGCGCGGTCACCCCGCGGGTCAGCTGGCATTCTGGGGATATGGCCAAGGAAATCGACCGTCAGCGCGCCCAGGGCGCCCTGGCCGTCATCAAGCAGCATCCCGCGATGGTGTTGTTCGCATTGTCCCCGGCGCTGATCGCACTCGGACTCGTCTGGTGGCTGTTGGGCGCGGGCTGGGCGGTGGTGCTGTTGGTCGTGATGGTCGTCGCCGGCGGCGCTGCTGTGGTGCTGAAGCGGAACTGAGCTGGTGGTTCAGCCCTGGGTGAACGCCGGCCTGTCAGGCTTGTAACGGTGTAAGCATGTAATCATGCGACATCATCCTCATGGCCGACGCTCCAGCCGCCCCGGCGGCTGGCAGCAGGCCGATCAACCCGATGCGGCCGACGCCGCCGACTGGTTCGCCGGTCGCCTGCCCGAGGGCTGGTTCGCCGGTGACCCGGAGGTCATCGTCGACCGCGAAGAGATCACCGTCATCGGTCGTCTCCCCGAGGCCGACAACCCCGAAAGCGAGGCTCGTGCCTCCGGCCGGGCTGCCCGCTTCCGTGAACAGACGCGCTCGGAGCGCATGCAGATCGCCGACGAAGCCGAGGCCCGCTACGGCCGAAAGGTGGCGTGGGGGGTCGAGGTCCACAGCGACGGTCAAACGGAACGCATCCTGTTCACCCACCTGGCGGTCCCGGTGATGACCCGGCTGCGGCAACCGGAGCGGCAGGTGCTCGACACGCTCGTCGACGCGGGCGTTGCCCGGTCCCGCTCCGACGCCCTCGTCTGGTCGGTGCGGCTGGTCGGCGAACACGCCGACGAATGGCTCGGCAAGCTGCGCGAGGCCATGCGCGAGGTCGATGACCTGCGCTCGGCGGGGCCGCAGCTCTAGACCCGGGTGACCGCCACGTAGCTCGAGTTCAGCGCCGCGGTCTGGGACAGCGGGTCCACCGGGCCGCCGTCGACGAGCAGGTTGCGGTTGACCCCGTAGCCCTGCGCGTCCGCTCCGCCGCGCGGGTCGAAAACCCTTGATCCCCAGCCGTGGTCGATGACCACCACACCGGGCCGCGGCTGGTCGCTGACCGAGGCGCCGAGTTCGACCGCGCCGACGGGGGAGGAGACCCTGACCCGGTCGCCGTCCCGGATGCCGAGTCGCGCCGCGTCGTCGGGATGGATGACGACCTCGCTGCCCTTGCCCGACGGATGCAGCCCGGGCAGGTCGTTGAGCCACGAGTTCATCGAATGCCGGTTCCGGCGGTTGGCAAGCTGGAACGGGTAACCCGGCGGTGGCTGCGGCACCGGTTCGGCGAGCAACTCGCGCGCGCGTGCCAGGAACTCGGGCGGCGCGACGTGCACCAATTTGTCGGGAGTGCGCAACGCCTCGCGGAAGTGTCCGAACTCCCGCGGCCCGAGCACCCAGCCGTGCGGATGACCCAGGATGTCACGCCACCTGATCCTGCGTCCGTTGACCTTTCGCCCCGTGGCCACAATCAACCGGTCGACCCACCGTGGCCCGAACTCGAGGCCGGGCCTGCGCGTCAGGCGCGCCAGCCGCCTGCTGGCGCGGACAAACCGGTTGAGCCCGGGCACCCCGAACAGCGGCCGGTTCATCGCCAACGCGAGGTCGACGAAGATGCGCCACTCCTGCCTGGCCTGTGCGGGCGGGTCGACCGCGCGGACACCGTAGTGCAGGTACGGCTCGTCGTGAAGACTGCTGGTGAATGCGAGCAGGTCGTCACGCTCCAGCCAGTGCACGGCGGGCAGCAGCCAGTGTGCGTGGCGGTGGCTCTCGCGCTGCACGAAATCGATCGCCACCAGCAGATCCAGTTGCGACAGTGCGTGATCCAGCTTGGCGCCGTCGGGT
Organism: Mycolicibacterium austroafricanum; assembly: GCF_000612725.1. Classification (GTDB taxonomy): domain Bacteria; phylum Actinomycetota; class Actinomycetes; order Mycobacteriales; family Mycobacteriaceae; genus Mycobacterium; species Mycobacterium austroafricanum. Next base: position 48,160 of record NZ_HG964452.1, on the reverse strand, counting down.
CCGGAGATCACCGGATTACCGCTGTTGACGATCAGCGCGCGGATCTGCCCGCGGCCGGGGGTGGTGATCTCGTCGGGCAGCTCGCTCAACGCGTGCGCGCCTGCCACCAGCGGCCGTCCGCGCAGCCGGCTGGTGTGCGGTTTCGTACCGGCCAGTTCGGCGAGTCGCAGCGCGTCGACGTAACCCGGCTCGAACCGTCGTCCGCCTGGACGGTCCATCCGGCCGGTGATGACGTTGAGGACATGGCCGAGCCATTCGGCGACCGTACCGGCGAGATGTAGCGAAACCCCGGTCCGCGTCACCACCATCGCCCGCGGCGATGTCGCGAACGCCGTTGCCACGTCGATGATCTGGGTGCGCGGAACATCGCAGCGCATGGCGAGATCGTCGAGGTCGACCTCGGCGACCAGCGTGCGCAACCTGTCGACGCCGACTGCCAGGTCGCTGCAGTCGCCGCGATGTTCCAGACCCCCGTCCAGGATGACCTTGATCATGGCGAGCAGCAGCGCCCAGTCCTGTCCCGGCCGCACCGCCACGTGCACATCGGCCTTCCCGGCGGACTCGGTGCGCAGCGGGTCGGCGACGACGATCGTGGCGCCCTGCTGCTGTCGGGCCAGGGCGCGGCGCCACCCGCCAGGCACCGATTCCAGCCAATTCCACGCGCTGACAGCCGGATTCGCACCTATCAACAGGAAGAAGTCACAGTTGTCCACATCGGAGACCGGCGCCAGCAACGCGGACCCGTACATCTTCTCCGCGACGACGTGCATGGCGTTCTGGTCGACCGACCCCACCGCGTACCGGTTGAAGGTCCCGACGGCGTCGAGCCAGCCGTTCATGAACATCAGGTTCGACGACGAGTAGCCGGCCGGGTTGCCGTAATACGCGCCGACGGCATCCGGTCCGTCGGCATCGATGGCGGCGTTCAGGCGCGCGGCGATGTCGTCGATCGCCTCGTCCCAACTCGTCTCGATGTAGCGATCGCCCACCCGCTTCATCGGGGCGACGATCCGGCGGGGATGCTCGACCACCTGGTGCGCGGTGCGGCCCTTCGCGCAGAAGTCCCGCCAGCTGTGCGGGTTCTGCTTGTCGGCCGAGATCTTCACCACGCGGTTGCCCTCGACCGTCACCTCGACACCACACGCGGCCAGGCAGTACCGGCAGAACGTGTGCACGGTCCGGCTCATGGCGTCATGGTGCCCCGAGCTGCGGGCTGCCGTCCGGCGAATTCAATTGAGCAGAGTGCCTAATCGGCGGCTCGCCGCGGTGCCTGATTGGCGGCTCGCCGCGGTGCCTGATCGGCGGCTCGCCGCGGTGCCTGATTGGCGGCTCGCCGCCGTGTCATCACCGGTTGACCATCGCCGCGTACTCGCCACCCCGCGCCAGCAGCTCCTCGTGGGTGCCGCGCTCGACGATCCTGCCCGCCTGCATCACCAGAATCAGGTCGGCATCACGGATCGTCGAAAGCCGGTGCGCGATGATGAAACTCGTGCGTTCGCGGCGCAGCCGCCCCATCGCGTGCTGGATCAGCACCTCGGTGCGGGTGTCCACCGAGCTGGTGGCCTCGTCGAGGATCAACAGCTGCGGCTGCGCAAGCACCGCGCGGGCGATCGTGATGAGCTGCTTCTCGCCGGCGCTGATGTTCGTGCCACCGTCGTCGATACGGGTCTCGTACCCGTCGGGCAGGGTGTGCACGAAGCGGTCCACGTACGCCGCCTTGGCCGCGTCGATCACCTCGTCGCGTCCGGCCTCAGGCCGCCCGTAGGCGATGTTCTCGTACACCGTGCCCGCGAACAGCCACGTGTCCTGCAGCACCATCCCGATGCGCGAGCGCAGCGAGGCGCGGCTCACCGTCGAGATGTCCACGCCGTCGAGAAGGATCCGGCCGGAGTCGACGTCGTAGAACCGCATCAGCAGATTCACCAGCGTCGTCTTGCCCGCGCCGGTCGGTCCGACAATCGCGACCGTGGTGCCGGGTTCGGCGACCAGCGAGAGATCCTCGATCACCGGTGCTCCGTGCTCGTAGCCGAACCACACCCGATCGAACTCCACACGGCCGCCCGGCCGGCCGTCGCGCGCAGGCAGGACGGCGGGGCTGTCGGCGGCGAGCCGCCGATCAGCCTCCGACGGCTCCTCCTCGGCGTCGAGAAGGTCGAAGACCCGCTCGGCGCTGGCGATCCCGGACTGCATCGTGTTGTACATCCCGGCGATCTGGGTGAGCGGCTGGTTGAACTGGCGGACGTACTGGATGAACGCCTGGATGCTGCCGAGGGTGATCTGTCCGGTCGCCACCTGCAGGCCACCCACCACCGCGACCGCGGCATAGCTGAGGTTGCCGATGAAGATCGTCGCCGGGGAGACCAGCCCGGACAGGAACTGGGCGCCGAAGCTGGCGTGGTAGACGTCGTCGTTGAGTTGACGGAACTGATCCTCGGCGTGGGCGCGGTGGCCGAATGTCTTGACGACGGTGAACCCGCTGTAGGTCTCCTCGATGTGGGCGTTGAGTCTGCCGGTGTTGGTCCACTGGGCGACAAACAGCGTGCGGGAGCGCTTGGCGATCGAGCGGGTGACCCACAGCGACAGCGGCACCGTGACCACGGTGAGCAGGGTCAGCAGCGGCGAGATCGTCAACATCATCACCAGCACCGCGATCACGGTCAGCACCGAGGTCAGCAGCTGGGTGATCGACATCGACAGCGACTGCTGGAGATTGTCGACGTCGTTGGTGACCCGGCTGAGCACCTCGCCGCGCTGGCGAGAGTCGAAGTAGCGCAGCGGCAGCCGGTGCACCTTGTCCTCGACGTCGGCGCGCAGGGCCACCATGGTCCGTTGCACGACGATGTTGAGCAGCAGTGCCTGCAGCCAGACCATCAGCGCCGCAACCAGATACAGGGCCAACGCCAGCGCCAGGGTGCGGCCCACCGCGCCGAAGTCCACCCCTTGGCCGGGGACCACGTCCATACCGGACAACAGGTCGGCGAAGGTGCCGTCACCCCGGGCCCTGGCCGCCTCGACGGCCTGCTCCTTGGTCAGGCCCGCGGGCAGTTGACGGCCGATGACGCCGTTGAACAGCAGGTCGGTCGCGTGCCCGAGGATGCGAGGGCCGATCACACCGATCGCGATGCCGCCGACGCCGAGCAGCATCACCGCGACGGTCATTCCCCGTTGTGGGGTGAGCCTTCTGAAGAGCCGCAGCGCCGACCCCGTGAAGTCACGCGAGCGGGTCTGGGGTGGTTCGGCCATCCGCATCGAGCGCGCCAGTGGCCCGGTCATCGCTCTCCCGCCGACACCGACTGGGAGTCGGCGAACTCCCGGTACGTCTCGCAGGTCTGCACGAGCTCGCCGTGCACGCCCGACCCGACCACCCGACCGTCGTCGACGACCACGATCAGGTCGGCGCCGGCGACGGTCGAAATCCGCTGCGACACAATGATCACGGTGGCGTCGGCGGAAGCCTCGCGCAGGCGCTCGCGGACGCGGGCGTCGGTGTGCACGTCGAGTGCGGAGAACGAGTCGTCGAAAAGGTAGATCACCGGGTCGCTGATGACCGCGCGGGCGATGGCCAACCGCTGGCGCTGGCCGCCGGAGAAGTTCATGCCGCCCTGAGCCACCCGCATCGACAGGCCCTCGGGGTGCGCGCGGACGAAGTCGTCGGCGCACGCCACGCGCAGTGCCTCCCACATCTGTTCGTCACTCGCATCGGACTTGCCGTAGCGCAGATTGTCGGCGACCGTCCCGGCGAAAAGGTAACCGCGTTGCGGCACCAGCCCGATCGCGCCCCACAGTCGCTCGATGTCCCAGTCGCGCACGTCGACTCCGTCCACGCTCACCGCACCGCCGGTGACGTCGTAGAGCCGGCAGACCAGCGAAACGAGCGTGGATTTCCCCGACCCGGTGGACCCGACGATCGCTGTGGTGGTGCCCGGGCGTGCGGTGAAGGAAACATCCTGCAGCACGGGCCGGTCGGCGCCGGCGTAGCTGAATGTCGCGCCGTCGAACCGGATCTCGCCGCCGACGGTCGACGGTGACACCGCCGCGGGGGAGTTGGTGATCGCAGGTTCGGTCGCCAGCACCTCGGTGATCCGCTCCGCGCACACCGAAGCGCGCGGGATGATCACCAGGATGAACGTCGCCATCAACACCGCGACCAGGATCTGCATGAAGTACGACAGGAACGCGATCAGCGAGCCGACCTGCATGTGGCCGGTGTCGATGCGCATCCCGCCGAACCAGATCAGCGCCACGCTGGACACGTTGATCACCAGCGTGGTCGCCGGAAGCATCAGCGCCTGCCAGCGGCCGGCTTCCAGCGCGCTGCCCGCCAACGCCGTGTTGGCCTCGGCGAAACGGTTGCGCTCGAACGGTTCACGCGCGAACGCGCGGACCACCCGCAGTCCGGTGAGCTGTTCGCGCATCACCCGGTTGATCCCGTCGATCTGACGCTGGACCCGCCGGAAGATCGGCAGCAGGTGCGACACGATCCAGTAGTTGGTCAACGCCAGCAGCGGCACGCTGACGAGCAACAGCCAGGACAGGCCGGCGTCCTGGTGGACGGCCATGAAGATGCCGCCGACGCACATGATCGGGGCGGTGATGAGCATCGTGCACGTCAGCTGGACCAGCAACTGGATCTGCTGCACGTCGTTGGTGGTACGGGTCAGCAGGGACGGGGCGCCGAACCGCGCGGTCTCCTCGGCCGAGAAGCCGGTGATGTGGTGAAACAGCGTCGAGCGCAGGTCGCGGCCCACCCCCATGCTGGCGCGGGACCCGAAGTAGACGGCGCCGACCGCGCACGCCACCTGCAGCGCGGTCACGGCGAGCATCACCGCGCCGAGTTCGACGATGCGCCGGAGGTCGCCCTGCGTCACACCGTCATCGATGATCGCGGCGTTGACCGTGGGCAGATACAGCGTCGCGAGCGTGCTGATCACCTGCAGTGCCGCCACCACCGACAGCAGGCGACGGTACGGCCAGGCATACCGTCGGAGCAGCCCCCAGAGCATCCCGCTACTGTCGCACACCCGGCGGGCGGTGCCGCTGTTCGGATGGCGCACCTGAGAATCCGATAAATGGGCTGGTCAGTCGGCATGTCGGTGGTTGACCCCCAGGGCTGCCGCTACAGTGCATGGCGTGACCCCCAGCTTCCGCGGACATCGTCGACCGGTGAAGGCCCTGGCCGTCGCTGCCGCGGCCATGATCCCGGTGCTCGGCGCGTGCTCCGACTCCGAGCCCACGGGCCCGGTGGTGCCGTCGACCGAGGCGCCGCAACAGAGCGTTTCGCACGGACCGTTCTTCCCCGAGTGCGGCGGGATCAGCGACGAGACGATCGCCCAGCTGACCGAGGTCCCGGGCCTGGTGAACACCGCCAAGACGTCCGTCGGGTGCCAGTGGCTGTCCGGGGGCTCGATCCTGGGTCCGCACTTCTCGTTCTCCTGGTTCCGCGGCAGCCCGATCGGCCGGGAACGCAAGACGATGGAGCTGTCGCGCACCAGCGTCGAGGACATCAACATCGAGGGCCACGACGGCTTCATCGGAATCAACGAGGACCCCGACCCGAAGATCGGCGTCAATCTGTGCGAGGTCGGTATCCAGTTCAACGACGACTTCATCGAATGGTCGATCAGCTACGCGCAGCCGCCGTTCCCGGACGCCTGCGAGGTGGCCAAGGAACTCACCCGCCAGTCGATTGTGAACTCGAAATGACCCGACGTGTGCTCACAGGAGCGATCGCCGCGCTCGCATCACTGGTCATGCTGACCGGCTGCAGCCAGACGGTCGCCGGTACCGCCGCCAAGTCCGGCAGCGGCGACGTGCCCCGCAACGACAACTCCGAGCGCAAGTACCCGAACCTGCTCAAGGAGTGTGAGGTTCTCACCGAGGACATCCTCGCCGAGACGGTCGGTGCCGACCCCCTGGACATCCAGAGCACGTTCGTGGGGGCGATCTGCCGCTGGCAGGCCGCCAACCCGGCCGGGCTGGTCGACATCACCCGCTTCTGGTTCGAGACCGGCAGCCTCGACAACGAGCGCAGCGTGGCCGAACAGCTGGAGTACCAGATCGAGAACCGGTCGGTCGCCGGCATCCAGTCATTTGTGATGCGGCCCAACGATCCCAACGGAGCGTGCGGGGTCGCCAGCGACGCCGCCGGTGTCGTCGGCTGGTGGGTGAATCCGCAGACCCCCGGCATGGATGCCTGCGGGATGGCGATAAAACTCATGGAGTTGACGCTGGCCACCCGCGCCTGACGGGGTCGCGCGCTCAGCGGGGGACGTGGAAGTCGACCAACTCCGCACCCCGCAGCGCGAGGCTTGCCCACGGTGTCGCGGTGCGCAGCACCGCTACCGCCGAGGTCGGGAACTTCGCCGAGATCTGCTGGTAGGCAGGGGTGTCGCTGCTCGGCTCGTCGGCCAGGCTCAGCGCCAGCGCCGACATCACCGGCTCGTGCCCGATGACGAGCAGGGTGGATACCACTTCGCCGAACCGGGACTGCACGTCGTTGATCTCCTCGATCACGATGCCGGGCGTCGCGTCGTAGATCCGGTCCACGTACTGCACCGGCGCGGTGATGCCGGTGCGCTCCAGCGTCTGCCGGGTGCGCGTCGCCGTCGAGCACAGCACCGCGTCCACCGCACCCACGTTCGCTCTGATCCATTCACCGGCCAGCGCGCCCTCGCGCACACCGCGCGGCGCCAGCGGACGGTCGTGGTCGACCACCCCGTCCGGATAGTCCGACTTGGCGTGGCGGAGCAAGACAAGCGTGCGATGTCGGTCGCTCATCCATTAACCGTAGGCCATGCCGGTGCGCGTCCACGGACTTGTCGGAGGCCGGCCCTACAGTAGCGGTGCCATGAGAGATACAGCCGGCGACGATGCGGAAGGGGCGGGTCGAGATGCGATTTCTGCACACAGCTGACTGGCAGCTCGGGATGACCCGGCACTACCTCAACGGCGATGCGCAGCCGCGCTATTCGGCGTCCCGGCGCGCCGCGGTGGCCGCGTTGGGTCCGCTGGCCGCCGACGTGGGCGCAGAGTTCGTCGTCGTGGCCGGGGACGTGTTCGAGCACAACCAGCTGGCCCCGCGTGAGGTCAGCACCGCGCTCGAAGCGATGCGCGCAATCCCGGTTCCGGTCTATCTGCTGCCCGGAAACCACGACCCGCTCGACGCGTCGTCGGTGTACACCAGCGCGCTGTTGCGGTCCGAGAAGCCCGACAACGTGGTGGTGCTCGACCGGCCCGGCGTGTACGAGGTCCGGCCGGGGCTGGAGCTGGTCGCCGCGCCCTGGTCCTCGAAGGCCCCCACCACCGACCTGGTCGGTGCGGTGCTCGACGGACTCGACGCCTCACCCGCGGTGACGCGCGTCGTGGTCGGCCACGGCGCCGTCGACATCCTGGTACCCGACAAGGACCGGGCGTCGCTGATCGCGCTCGCCGGTGTGGAGGCGGCGATCGCGCGCGGCGCCGTCCACTATGTTGCGTTGGGGGACAAGCACTCCCGGATGAGCGTCGGCTCGACCGGGCGGATCTGGTATTCGGGCTCACCAGAGGTCACCAACTACGACGACATCGAACCCGACCCCGGACAGGTGCTCGTCGTGGAGATCGACGAGGCCGACGCGAGTCGGCCGGTTCAGGTGGACGCGCACCGCGTCGGCACCTGGCGGTTCATGTCGCTGCGCCACGCCGTGGACGACAAACGGGATGTGGCCGACCTCGACATCAACCTCGACCAGATGCCCGACAAGGAGCGCACGGTCATCCGGCTGGGTCTCACCGGATCGCTGACGGTCACCGACAAGGCCGCGCTCGACGCCTGCCTGGACCGCTATGCGCGGCTGTTCGCCGCGCTGGTGCCGTGGGACAACCAGACCGACATCGCCGTGATGCCCGCCGACGGCGAGTTCGACGACCTGGGGATCGGTGGCTTTGCCGCCGCCGCGGTCGACGAGCTGGTGGTCGCGGCGCGGTCCGCCGGTGAGGACGCCGAGGACGCCCGTGCGGCGCTGGCGCTGTTGCTGCGCCTGGTGGAAGGGGGCGCGGCGTGAAGCTGCACCGGCTGGCTCTGACCAACTATCGCGGAATCACCCACCGCGACATCGAGTTTCCCGACCGCGGTGTGGTGGTGGTCAGCGGCCCCAACGAGGCGGGCAAGTCCTCGATGCTCGAAGCGCTCGACCTGCTGCTGGAATCCAAGGACCGCTCCAGCAAGAAAGAGGTCAAGCAGGTCAAGCCCACCCATGCCGATGTCGGTGCGGAGGTGACGGCCGAGATCTCCGCCGGCCCTTACCGGTTCGTGTACCGCAAGCGGTTCCACAAGCGCCCCGAGACGGAGCTGACGGTGCTGACGCCCCGGCGTGAGCAGCTCACCGGGGACGAGGCGCACGAGCGGGTGCGGGCCATCCTCGCGGAATCCGTCGACCTGGATCTGTGGCAGGCGCAGCGGGTGCTGCAGTCGGCGCCGACGTCGGCGGCGGACCTGTCCGGGTGCAATGCGCTGTCCCGCGCGCTCGACGTGGTGGCCGGCGAGGTCGACGACGTCTCTGCGACAGGCGCAGGGAATGTCGAGAGCCTGCTGGTCGACCGGGTGGAGGAGGAGTACCGGCGGTACTTCACCTCCACCGGCCGCGCCACCGGTGAATGGGCGGCCGCCACCGCACGGCTGCGCGCCGCCGACGAGGAGGTGGCGCGCTGCGCTGCGGCGATGGCCGAGGTCGACGAAGCGGTGCGCAGGCATGCCGCGCTCACCACTGACATGGCGCAGTTGGCAGTCGAAACCGCTTCTGCCGCAGAACGACTCCAATCCGCCCGGAACGCCGCTGCGGCGGTGGCGGTGCTCCAGGGTGAGCTCGACCAGGCGACGGCGCGTGCCGAGGCGGCCCGATCGGTGCATGCGGCCTCCAAGGCGGCGCTGGCGCAGCGGCGGCGCGCCCGCGCCGACCTCGACGAGCGCAGCGCGACGGTGACTTCTCTGCAGACCGAATCCGATACCGCCGCCGACGAGTTGGACACCGCCAACGAGATGCAGGTGGCGGCCGAGGAAGCGGCCGGAAAGGCGCGGTCGGCGCTCGCCGCCTGCCAGGAGCGTGTCGACGCGGCCCGTGTCGCGGTGCAGCGGCTGGCCGATCGGGAAGAGGCCGATCGTCTCACCGGCCGGATCGCCACGATCGAGCGGCACGGGCGCGAACTCGAGGCGGTGCAGCGCGATCTGACGGCGATCACGCTCACCGACGCGCTGCTGGCCGACATCGAAACCGCGGCAGCAGCCGTGGAGCGGGCCACCGCGGCCGTCGAGCAGACCTCGGCCCACATCGAGGTAACCGCCGCCGCCGACGTCGAGGTTCGCATCGGCGACGCGGACATGACATTGCGTGCAGGCGACACCTGGGCCGCGGCGGTCGGGACAGCCACCGGCATCGACCTTCCCGGTGTGCTGTCCGTGCAGGTGATTCCCGGAGCCTCGGCGGCCGCCACCGCGGCGGCGCTGGACACCGCGGCGGCCCGGCTGGCCGACGCGCTGCGGGCGGCCGGCGTCGACGACGTCGAGGCGGCGCGCGCACTCGATCGCCGCCGCCACGAGCTGAGCGCCGCCGGCCGGCAGATCCGCGCCATCCTTGAGGCGCTGGCCGCCGACGACTCCGTCGACCAGCTGCGCGCACGGCTGGCCGACCTGCAGGCCCGGACACCCGCCGAGGAGGGGCTTTTCGACACTGACACCAGGGGATCGCTGGATCCTGCGGCGCAGCGGTTGGAGCTCGTCGAGGCCACCGCGGCCCATCAGCAGGCCATCCGCGACTGCGAGACGCACCGGAAAGTCGCCGAGGAGGCGGCCAAGCTGTCCGCCAAGCGGGGGTTGCATGCGGCGCGGCTGCTGGAGAAGCTGCAGGCCGCCCAGGCCGAGCTGGCCGCTGCGGGCGCGCGGCTGGCCGAACAGCGGGCGGCGACAAGCGATGACGAGCTGGCCGTCAAGGCAGAAGCGGACGCCGAGGCGGCGGCCGCCGCCGAGGCCGCCGTCGCACGGGTCGGCGCGGAGTTGGCCGGCCACGAGCCGGAGGCCGTCGCGGCGGCCCTCGTCGACGCAGAGCGCGCCGCCGCCGAGGTCGGCGCACGTCACCACGAGGTCGGCGAGGCGCTGCGCGAGATCGCCGCGCAGCTGAAGGTGTACGGAACCGAGGGTCGCAAGGGTGGCCTCGACGCGGCCGAGACCGAACGTGGCCGCGCCGAGGCCGAGTTCGTGCGCGTGCAGCGCCGGGCGCGGGCCGCCGAGCTGCTCAGGTCCGTCATGGGCAGGCACCGCGACGCGATGCGGCAGCGTTACGTCGACCCGTTCCGCGGCGAGGTGGAACGCCTGGGCCGCATCGTGTTCGGGGACAGCTTCGAGGTGGACGTCGACAGCTCGCTGTGCATCGGCAACCGCACCCTGTCCGGGCGAACCGTGCCCTACGAATCGTTGTCCGGCGGGGCCAAGGAGCAGTTGGGTATCGTCGCGCGGCTGGCGGGTGCGGCGCTGGTCGCCAAGGAGGACAGCGTGCCGGTCGTGATCGACGACGCGCTCGGCTTCACCGACACCGAACGGCTGACGAAGATGGCCGAGGTGTTCGACGCGGTCGCCGGAGACGGCCAGGTCATCATCCTGACGTGCAGCCCGCAACGGTATGCCGGTGTGCGAACCGCCCAGCACATCGAGCTGATCGCGGGATAGCCTGCGCCGCGCCTGAGCCCCGCGTGCGGGGCACAATGAGAGTGATGACGATGAACGGCAGACGTCGCCGGGCGCACGACAAACTCGCCGCGCTGCCCGGGGTGCGTCCGGTCCGTCGGCCCGTCCGCCCCGGCGTGGGGGACGCTGACGAGAAGTTCGACGTGTATTACGTGCGGACCGGCCGCAAGTCGGCACATCCGCTGGTCATCATCCCCGGCGGACCCGGAGCCGCCTCCATCGCGCTGTACCGGGCGTTCCGCCGCCGCGCCGCCGTGGCCGGGCTGGACGTCATCATGGTGGAACACCGTGGTGTCGGCTTGTCCCGCCACGATGATTCAGGCGCCGACCTGCCTCCGGAAGCGCTGACCGTCGACGCCGCCGTCGACGACATCGCGGCGGTGCTTGACGACGCGCAGGTCGAGCGCGCCTCGGTGTATGGCACCTCCTACGGCTCCTATCTGGCCGCCGGGGTCGGGGTGCGGCACCCGGGACGGGTGCAGTCCATGGTGCTCGACTCGCCGCTGCTCTCGGCCGACGACATCGATGCGGTACGGGCGCAGACGCGCCGGGTGCTCTGGGACGGCGCGGACCTGGCACCGCGGATGCGGCGGCTGGCCGCCGACGGTGTCCTGCGCTCCGAGGACGTGCTGCTGGCCATCGGGTTGTACGAACTCGCCGGCCCCGAGGGATTGGGCCGCCAGCTCGACCTGCTGCTGGCCCGCCGTGACTGGCTGTGGAGGGTCGCCGAGTCCGTCACCAAGCTGGTGACGGAACGCAAAACCGCGTACCGCCACGAGCCCGACCTCGTCGAGCGCATCGCCTACCGGGAGCTGAACTACGGCGCCGTCCCCGACGGCGGCCCGCTCGACCCCTCGGTGGCGCTGCGCCAGATGGCCACCGGGGACGTCGATTTCGTGGCCGAGCCCTACGATCTCACTTCGGAGATGCCCGGGTTCGCGTGGCCCACGGTGGTGGTGTCGGGGGGCCGGGACCTGACGACCCCACCGGAGGTGGCGCGCCGCATCGCCGACCTGATTCCCGATGCGGCGCTCCTCGAGCTGCCCACCGCCGGCCACAGCATCCTCGACACCCGCGAGCATGCAGCGCTGCGGATCTGCGAGGCGGTCCAGGCCGGGCAGTCGCACGACTTACCTTCGCGGTCAACAGAACTGGATGCTCTTCCGGCCAACCTGACGGTGCGGCTGCTGGTCCGTGCGATCACGGTGGCCGCCCGCGCGGAGTCGGCGGTGCCGGGCGCGATCCCGCGGGTGGTGCGCCAACTCGCTACTTCATGAAGCCGATCGCCGAGTAGTTGATGTCCCCGATGCCGGCAGGACCGTAGTTGGCGAGATTGCTGCGCACGGCCACGTTGCCGGGCGCCTGGAACAGCGGCAGGCTGTGCCCGATCTCCCAGATCATCTTGTCGAGTTCGTTGGCCAGCGTGCGTGCCTTGGCGGGATCCAGCTCGGAGAGCGTCTCCTCGATCTTGGCGTCGACCTGCGGGCTGCCGATCTTGCCGTAGTTGCTCTCACCGTTCGAGGCGTAGATCTGGGTCAACCCGCCCAGTGGGAAAGCGTCTCCACCCCAGGCGAATTGGGCGATGTCGAAGTTACCCGGCGTGATGTAGTCGGGGAACAACGAACCGCCCGCGGCGGGCACCAACTCCAGGTTGACGCCGATCTGCGCGAGCTGGTTCTGCGCGACCTGGGCGATGGCGCGGGTGCTGGCGCCGTCGTAGAACACGTCGCGCAGCGTCAGCGGTTTCCCGTCCTTCTCCCGGAACTGGCCGTTGAGTGTCCAGCCGAGCGCGTCGAGTTCGCGCTTGGCGGCCTCAGGGTCGAAGCCGATGCTGTTGTCCTGGTAGCCCTCCTGGCCCGCCAGGTAGATGTGGTTGTTCAGCGCGGCCGGATCATCGGTCAGTCCGCGCTGCGACACCGCAGTGATGGCCTGCCGGTCGATGCCCTTGGTGATCGCCGCCCGCAGCGCCGGATCGGACAGCAACGCGCCCTCGGCGCCGTTGAGGGTCAGGTGATACCAGTTCGGGGCCGGGGCACGGCGGATCGTGACACCCTGGGCGCGACGGGCACGTTCGAGATCGTCCAGAGTCCCCAGGCCGATCGAGTCCAGCGCGTTGTTCTCCAGTGCGGGCAGCATCGCGGCGTCATCGAGCACGGTGTAGGTGATGCGGTCCAGCACGGGAGGCGTGCCCCACCACTTCGGGTTGCGCTCCAAGGTGATTCGCTGGGCGCCGCGGTCGACCGTGGTGATCATGAAAGGCCCCGCCGACGGGCCGGGACCGGTGAGAAAGCCCTTGTTGAACGCCTCGGGATCCTGCGTGATCTCTTTCGGGTACAGCATCCCGTTCCCGGCGAACATCCCTCGCCAGTCGGCGTAGTGCTTGGCGAAAGTGACCACCGCCTGCCGGTCGTCGACACCCCTGGTGACCGACGCGACCCGCTCACTTCCGTTCGGGGACGCGAACAGGAACCGCTTGTCCTTGCCGCTGGTGGCGTTGATCTGAGCGGCGATGTCCTCCCAGGTCACTGGTCGTTCGTTGGTCCACACCGCATTCGGGTTGATGGTGTAGGTGACTACCTGGGGGTCGGTGCTGGTCAGCTCGACGTCGGTGAAGTAGTCGCTGTTGACCGTCATCTCTCCGTCGGGCTTGATGAAGAACGCGCGGGGAAGCGTGGGCCGGTACATGCGACCGATCTCGCCGAGGTTGCCGTCGATGTGCAGGTTGTTGAAGTTCGACGGAAAGCCGGTCAGCGCCAGCCGTAGGTTGCCGCCCTGCTGCAGCGTGGCCGGGTCCTGCGGGTTGATGTCGGCGGTGGCGCCCAGCTCGGCGCTACCGCCGGTGGACGGGACGTCGTTCTGGCCGCTGGAGCACCCACTGACCAACAGCGCCACCACCGATCCCACCGCGAGCAGACGCAAAGTCGCACTTTTCAGTGGCGAAGCGTGCGAGTTTGTGTCTGCTCGCGGCGCAATGGCGCCCCCTGCTCGCGGCGCAATGGCGCCCCCTGCTCGCGGCGCAATGGCGCGCCCAGCCCGCGGCCTCAAGTAGGTCATGCCGACAGACTCTAACGGCGATCGGCCTGCGCGCGAGGGACCGCCGCAAGCAGCTGCCGGGTGTACTCGTGCTGCGGGCTGTCGAACACCTGGTCGCCGTCGCCCTGCTCGACGATCACGCCCTTGTGCATCACCGCCACCCGGTGGGCCAGGTGCCGGACCACCGACAGGTCGTGGGAGACGAACAGGTAGGCCAGCCCGAACCGATCTTGCAGGTCGAGGAGCAGGTTGATGATGCCCGCCTGGATCGACACGTCCAGCGCGCTCACCGGTTCGTCGAGGGCGAGGATCTTCGGGCGCAGCGCCAGCGCCCTGGCGATGCCGATGCGTTGTTTCTGCCCGCCGGAGAACTCGGCCGGATACCGGCCGGCGTCCTCGCGGCGCAGCCCCACTACCGCGAGCAGTTCGGCGACCCGGTCACGGACGGCGTTCCTGTCGAAATCGTTGGCCTGCAACGGTTCTGCAAGAACATCGAAAACAGGCAGGCGCGGATCCAGCGAGGCCACCGGATCCTGGAATACCACCTGCAGATCTGCGCGCAGCGCCCGCCGGGACCGCCGGTCCAGTGTGGCGACATTCCGCCCGAGCACCTCGACGGTGCCTGCCTGCGGAGTCCTCAGGTCCAGAATCTGGTGCAGCGTGGTGGATTTGCCCGACCCTGACTCTCCCACGATGCCCAGCGTGCGGCCCTGCTGCAGCTCGAAGCTGATGCCGTCGACGGCGCGGACCTCGCCGATCCGGCGCCGCAGAACCACACCTTTGGTCAACGGATACGTCTTGGTCAGATCGGTGACGCGAAGCGCGACGGCGTCGTCGGGCCGCGCTACCTCGGTCGGCGGCGTCATCGACACGCCGTAGAGGTCGGCGGCGCTGCGGCCGGCGACGAGCTCGTTGCGGATGCAGGCCACCCGATGGTCCGGGCCCACCGGCTGCAGGTCCGGTTCGGCGGCGTCGCATTCGTCGATGGCCAGCGGACACCGCGGCGCGAACGGGCAGCCCGGCGGTAACGCGGTCACCGACGGCGGCGCTCCCGGGATGGGCACCAACCGGCTGCCCTGGTGCGCGTCCAGCCGCGGTACCGAACCCAGCAGCCCGGCCGTGTACGGCATGCGGCGAGCGCGGTACAGCTCCGCGACCGGCGCGGTCTCCACGGCGCGTCCGGCGTACATGACCAGTGCCCGGTCGGCGAACTCGGCGACCACACCGAGGTCGTGGGTGATGATCAGCACCCCGGCGCCGGTGACGTCGCGTGCCGTGCGCAGCACGTCGAGGATCTGTGCCTGCACGGTGACGTCGAGCGCGGTGGTCGGTTCGTCGCAGATCAGCAGGTCGGGGTCGTTGGCGATCGCGATCGCGATCACCACGCGCTGGCGCTCGCCGCCGGACAGTTCGTGTGGGAAAGCCCTGGCCCGTCGCGCGGGCTGCGCGATGCCGACCAGTTCGAGTAGTTCGACGGCGCGTTTCCGCGCGGCTCCCTTGTCGATGTCGCGGCGGTGGATCCGGACGGCCTCGGCGATCTGGTCGCCGACGGTGTAGACCGGCGTCAGTGCCGACATCGGGTCCTGGAACACCGTGCCGATGTTGGCGCCGCGCACCTGCGACATCTGCCGGTCGGTCAGGCCGAGCAGCTCCTTGCCGTGCAGCCGCACCGAACCCGACACCTCGGCGTACTCGGGGAGCAGTCCGACGACGGCCATCGCCCCGGCCGACTTGCCAGCGCCGGATTCCCCCACCAGCGCGACGACCTCACCGGCCTCGACGTGATAGTCCAGGCCGCGCACCGCGGGCACGGGATCGGTGTCGGTGGGGAAGGTGACGGTGAGACCGCGGACCTCGAGCAGGCTCATCGTTGGCTGTCTCTCTTCGCGCGAGCGCTCATCGGTGGCTGTCTCTCTTACGTCGCGCGGGCCGCACCCCGGGATCCAGTGCGTCACGCAACCCGTCTCCGACGAGGTTGGCGCAGAACACGATCAGCACCAGCACCCCGGCCGGGAACAGGAACACCCACGGGAACGTCGTCACCGACCGGGTCCCGTCGGCGATCAGCGTGCCCAGCGACACGTCCGGTGGCTGCACCCCGAAACCGAGGAAACTCAGGCTGGTTTCGGCCAGTACCGCAAGGCCGACGTTCAAAGCGGTGTCGATGATCAGGATCGAGGCCACGTTCGGGAGGATGTGCCGGACGATGATCCGCCGGTTGCTCACCCCCATATACCTTGCAGCCGTGACGAATTCACGTTCACGCAGGCTCATCGTCATCCCCCGGACGATGCGCGCGCTGATCATCCAGCTGAACGCGGACAGCAGCAGGATCAGCCACAGAATGGTCCCGGATTCGCGGGTGCGTGGCGTGACGATCGCGATGAGCAGGAAGCTCGGCACGACCAGCAGCAGGTCGACGATCCACATCAGGGCGGCACTGCGCCAGGCGCCGAAGTAGCCGGCGACGGCGCCGACGGTCGCCGCGATCGCCGTCGACAGGAACGCCACGCAGACGCCGATCAGCATCGACTTCTGCATGCCGCGCAAGGTCTGCGCCAACAGATCCTGGCCCAGCGCATTGGTGCCGAACCAGTGCGTGGTCGACGGCGGCTGCTGCAGCGCGTAATAGTCCAGATCGGTGTGCGAGTAGGGGAGCAGCGGCGGCAGCGCATAGCAGCCGATGAACAGCGCGGCCAGCACGAACAACGACAGCACCGCCGCCCGGTTGCGCAGGAACCGGCGCCACACCAGCGTGCGGCGCGACACGAACTCCTGCGGTGCGCTGACGGTCACGACACACGCACCCGCGGATCCAGCGCCGCGTACAGCACATCGGACAACAACCCGGCCAGCAGCACGGTCACCCCGGTGAACACGGTGATCGCGACGACGATGTTCGTGTCCTGGCTGCCGATGCCCTGCACGAACCACTCACCGATCCCGTGCCAGCCGAAGATCTTCTCGACGAACACCGCGCCGGTGAACAACCCACCCACGCCGTAGGCGAACAGCGTGGCCATCGGGATCAGCGCGGTCCGCAGCCCGTGCTTGAACAGCGCCCGCCGCCGGGTCAGCCCCTTGGCCCGCGCTGTGCGGATGAAGTCCTGGCTGAGCACGTCGAGCATCGCGTTGCGCTGGTACCGGCTGAACCCGGCGATCGCCCCCAGCGCCAGCGTGAAGGTGGGCAGCACCAGGTGCTGCAGCCGGTCGACGAACTGGTTCCAGCCGCCACCGACCGCATCCGAGGACGTCTCCCCGGTGTATTCGAACACCTGCAACCCGAGGAAGGAGTTCACGTTCAGCGCCGCCAGGATCAGCAGGTTGGCGATCACGAAGGTCGGCGCGCTCAAGGTGAGCAGCGCCAACGTCGTGATGACGCGATCCGAGAGCCGATACTGCCTGACCGCGCCCCACGCGCCGGCCACGACGCCCAGGAAGGTGCCGACGATCGAGCCGATGATCACCAGCCGCAGGCTCACGCCGATGCGCCGCCACAGCTCGTCGGTCACCGGCTGGCCACCGACGGTGGTGCCGAAGTCGCCGCGGACCGCCCCGGCCACCCAGTCGCCGTAGCGAACCGGTATCGGCTTGTCGAGGTTCAGCTCGGCGGCCTTGGCGTCGATGACGGCCTGCGGCGGCCGCGGATTGCGTTCGAGCAGGCTGTCGAGCGGCGAGAACGTCATCGAGGTCAGGGTGAACGTCAGAAACGACGCCAGCCCCAGCAGCACGACGTAGTTGAGCAGTCGCCGCGCGAGGAAGCGGGTCATCCGGGACGTCCACCGCGGGGCTGCATGCGCCCCAGGTTAGGAGATATGTGGTGCTACAGCCCGGCGATGCGGCTTCGGCGTGGCTGACGTGCCGTCGATCAGTGGGGCGCGCGCAGCGGGTCGAGCACCTCGGTGCCCATGGCCGTCGTCCCGTCCTGCGCGCCCCGGACCATCACGCCGTCGCCGGCGGGCCTTCTGCATGGTGCCCGGGAGGGGCGGTGAACTGCGGCGACGAGTGCCCCGTCGCCGCGTATATCGCGGCGCCGCCCAGTGCGGCGATGACGGCGGCGATGCCGGCGGCCATCAGTGTCTCCCGAACACCCCAGGGGCGGGGCTCAGGGTCGGGGCTGCCCCAGACGGCGTCGTCGGAGCGCAGATTCTCGGTGCTCATGCCACCAGACTGGCCCCCGTCGATGTGTATCCGCTGTGCGCCCGGTCAGCCCCGGCTGTCACGTGCACTTCACAGCGCGCACATAGGAACGGCACAGTCGGCGCCTAGCGCACGGTTCGATAATGGAGCAATGGCCAACCCGCAGAGTGCGCACGGGGACGACCCCGCGCGGGTCGAGATGCGCCGCGCCGACGGCAGCCCGATCCACGTGCTCGTCGTCGACGACGAACCCGTGCTGGCCGAGTTGGTGTCGATGGCGCTGCGCTACGAGGGCTGGGAGATCTCCACCGCCGGCGACGGGGCCACCGCCATTGCGATCGCCCGTGACAACCCGCCCGACGTGGTCGTGCTCGACGTGATGCTGCCCGACATGAGCGGACTGGAGGTGTTGCGCAAGCTGCGGGAGCAGATTCCCGGCCTGCCGCTGCTGCTGCTCACCGCCAAGGACTCGGTGGAGGACCGTATCGCCGGTCTGACCGCCGGCGGCGACGACTACGTGACCAAACCGTTCAGCATCGAGGAGGTCGTGCTGCGGTTGCGCGCACTGTTGCGGCGCACCGGGGTCAGCACCGACACCAGTGGGGCCAAGATCGTCGTCGGGGACCTCGTGCTCGACGAGGACAGCCACGAGGTGACCCGCGGCGGCGACCCGATCACGCTCACCGCAACAGAGTTCGAGCTGCTTCGGTTCATGATGCGCAACGCCAAGCGGGTGCTGAGCAAGACGCAGATCCTGGACCGGGTGTGGAGTTACGACTTCGGCGGCCGGTCCAACATCGTGGAGCTGTACGTGTCCTACCTTCGGAAGAAGATCGACAGTGGGCGGGAACCGATGATCCACACGCTGCGCGGCGCCGGATATGTCCTCAAACCCGCGCGCTGAGCGCCGGGGGTCGGTGTTCCGCTCCCCACGCAGCTGGTCACTGCGCAGCCGCCTGATCGTCATCCAGGTGCTGCTGTTGGCAGCGGCGTGTGCCGGCATAGCCGTCGCGACCGAGTTTGCGCTGCAACGCTTTCTGATGAATCAGCTCGACGAGCAGGTGGTGGAGGCTGGCAGGCGGTCGTCGGTGATCTTCGAGCTCGGCCCGCCACCACCGCCCGGTATGCGTCCGCCGCCGATGCCACCGCCCGGCGCGATGGTGGCGCCGCCACCGCCGGGGCAGGGTCACCGCATCGTGATCCGCGACGACCAGGGGCCGGGGCCGGCGTTCCTGAACGCTCCCGGTCAGGCCATCTACACCGTCGGTGCGCTGGTGTCGGCGGGACAGGTCGAGGAAGCCGGCGTGATCACCGCCGACGGCTCGCGCGCCCAGGTGTCGGCCACGGCTGCCGGGCAGCTGGCTGCCGTCGCCGTGGACGAGCGTCCGCACACCGTCGACCTCGACGGGCTGGGCCGCTACCGCGTGGTCGCGTTTCCCGCGCACATCCCCGGACAGGTCGTGGTCGCCGGGCTGCCGACCGGCGACGTCGACGACACGCTGTTCTGGGTGGCAGTGATCTTCGGCGCCGTCGGGGCGGTCGCGCTGGTCGCTGCGGGTACGGCCGGCATCGTCATCGTCCGGCGCCAACTCGCGCCTCTGGCAAGGGTTTCCGCGGCCGCGCGGCAGGTGGCCGACCTCGAGCTCGACCGCGGCGAGGTGAACCTGCCGACGCCGATCGTCAAGGTCGACCCCGCGGCCGAGCACACCGAGGTGGGCCAGCTCGGCACCGCGCTGAACCGGATGCTCGACAGGATCGCCGGCGCGTTGTCGGCGCGGCACGCCAGCGAGACGCGGGTGCGGCAGTTCGTCGCCGACGCCAGCCACGAACTACGCACCCCGCTGGCCGCCATCCGCGGGTACACCGAGCTGGCGCAGCGCAAGCAGGCGCAGCTGCCCGAGGACGTGGCCCACGCCATGAACCGCGTGGAGTCCGAGACCGAGCGGATGACCCAGCTGGTCGAGGACATGCTGCTGCTGGCCCGCCTGGACAGCGGCCGCCCGCTGGATCGCGAGACGGTGGACCTGACCCGCCTTGTCGTCGACGCGGTCAGCGACGCGCACGTCGCCGGACCCGATCACGCCTGGGAGCTCGACCTGCCCGACGAACCGGTGACGGTTCAGGGAGACGAGGCGCGGCTGCACCAGGTGTTGGCCAACCTGCTGGCCAACGCCCGGATCCACACTCCCGCGGGCACCGTCGTGACGACCTCGCTCGGAGTAGGAGACGGCGGATCGGCGGTGCTCACGGTGCTCGACGACGGCCCCGGGATCCCGGACGGGCTGCAACCCGAGGTGTTCGAGCGGTTCGCCCGCGGTGACACGTCGCGCTCCCGGCGCGGAGACACGTCGCGCTCCCGGGGCGGTGGAAGTACCGGGCTCGGCCTGGCCATCGTGGCCGCGGTCGTGCGTGCGCATGGCGGCACCATCGATGTGCACAGCGTCCCTGGCCGAACGGAATTCGTCGTCACGCTGCCCGGCGATTCACAGCCGGGACACAGCTCCGGCCAATCGGACGCCTAGCCGACGCACCCATGATCGGGTGAGTGACCCTGCTGACCCCTGCCGAGAAGACACAAACTCGCACGCAACAGCGCCACGGCACGCGATTTCACGTCTTCTCGCGACAGGTGATGGCCCTCGGCGGGCTGCTGGTCGCGACCGGGGTGCTGTACCTGTGGAACCTCGGCGCCAGCGGATGGGCCAACGCGTACTACTCCGCGGCGGTACAGGCGGGTTCCCAGAACTGGACGGCGATGCTGTTCGGCTCCAGCGACGCCGCCAACGCGATCACAGTGGACAAGCCGCCCGCCGCGTTGTGGGTGATGGACCTCTCGGCGCGCCTGTTCGGCTTCAACCCGTGGAGTGTGCTCGTTCCGCAGGCCCTGATGGGGGTGGCGGCGGTGGCGGTGCTCTACGCCGCGGTGCGCCGCGCGAGCGGCCCCGGCGCCGGGCTGCTCGCCGGCGCCGTACTCGCCCTGACGCCGGTGGCGGCGTTGATGTTCCGGTTCAACAACCCCGACGCGCTACTGGTGCTGTTGCTCGTCATCGCGGAGTACTGCACGCAACGCGCCTGCGAGAAGGGCGCAAGCAGGTGGTGGCTGATCGCCGCAGGGGTCGCGATCGGGTTCGGCTTCCTCACCAAGATGTTGCAGGCGCTGCTGGTGCTTCCCGCGTTCGCGGCGGCCTATCTCCTCGCCGGGCACCGCCCGGTGGGCCGCCGGATCCTCGACGCGCTCACCGCGGCCGGCGCCGCCGTGGTGTCGGCCGGGTGGTATCTGCTGCTCGTCGAGCTGTGGCCGAAGGAGTCGCGGCCCTACATCGGAGGTTCGCAGACCAACAGCATCACCGAACTGACCCTGGGCTACAACGGTATCGGCAGGCTGACCGGAAACGAACCCGGCGGGCTCGGCAACCTCAACCACGACGTCGGCTGGGGCCGGCTGTTCGGCTTCGGCATGGGAGCCGACATCGCATGGCTGCTGCCCGCCGCGGTGATCTGTCTCGCCGCCGGATTCGTCCTCACCCGCGGACGGCCCCGGACCGATCGCACCCGCGCGTCGCTGATCCTCTGGGCCGGCTGGTTGGTGGTCACCGCGCTGGTGTTCAGCTACATGAACGGCATCGTCCACCCCTACTACACGGTCGCGCTCGCGCCCGCGATCGGAGCCGGGATCGGAATCGGCTCAAACCTGTTGTGGCAGAACCGCCGTGACGTGCGGTCCGCCACCGCGATGGCCGGTGCGGTGCTCGTCACGACGGTCCTCGCGGCCGTGCTGTTGGCCCGGCACAGCGATTGGATGCCGTGGCTGCGGGCCGCCGTCGCCGTCGGGGGAGTGGGCGCCACGGTATTACTGCTCGTCGTGGGCCGACTGCACCGCCGCGCGGCCCGCCTGGTTGCCGCGCTCGCGGTCACGTCGTGTCTGGCCGGGCCGGCCGCGTTCTCCGTCGCCACCGCGGCCTCGCCGCACAGCGGGGCCCTTCCCTCGGTGGGGCCGTCGCGACACGGCGGTCCCCCCGGCGGCTTCCCCGGCGGAGGATTGCTGAGCTCACCGAACCCGCACCCCGACCTGATCCGGCTGCTGACCACCGATGCGGGTCAATTCACCTGGGCCGCAGCGGTAGTCGGGTCGAACAACGCGGCGGGATATCAGCTCGCCTCCGGCGCGCCTGTGATGGCCGTCGGCGGCTTCAACGGCACCGACCCGTCGCCGACACTCGAGCAGTTCGTCGCCGACGTCCAGGCCGGACGCATCCACTACTTCGTCGTCGGTCCCCGCCTGATGATGGGCCGGAGCGGAACCGAAACCACGGAATCGGCCGCGATCCGGGACTGGGTCGAGGCGCGCTACCTGGAGCTGACCGTCGACGGCACCGTCGTCTACGACCTCACCCAGGGGGCCGGAAATCTCACAGGCGGCGCATAGCTGCGGCCCACGATGAGCACACGTCCGGAAAACACCATGGATGCCATGACAGACCTCGCCCTGCAGTCCGGGCTCCGCTGCGCGGAACGCCCTTTCGGAGCCCGCCCCAACGCCGCCCTGGTGGCGCGTGCGACGGGCGCACCTGTGCTCGACGTCGTCGTCCCCGTCTACAACGAGCAGGCCGCGCTCGCCGATTCGGTGCACCGCCTGCACCGCTACCTGAGCGAGTCCGTGCCGTTCCCGGCCCGGATCACCATCGCCGACAACGCCAGCGTCGACGACACGCCCCGCATCGCCGCGGAGCTCGCTGCCGAGCTGTCCGGTGTGCGCGTGGTGCGGCTCGAGGAGAAAGGGCGCGGACGTGCTCTGCACCAGGTGTGGGCGGAATCGGACGCCGCGGTGCTCGTCTACATGGACGTCGACCTGTCGACCGACCTGGCCGCGCTCGCGCCACTGGTGGCGCCGCTGATCTCCGGCCACTCCGATCTCGCGATCGGCACCCGGCTGGCTCGCGGCGCCCGGGTGCGGCGCGGGCCGAAGCGCGAGATCATCTCCCGCTGCTACAACCTGATCCTGAAATCCACGCTCTCGGCGGGCTTCTCCGATGCCCAGTGCGGTTTCAAGGCGATCCGCGCCGACGTCGCGGCGCAGCTGCTCCCGTACGTCGAGGACACCGGATGGTTCTTCGACACCGAACTGCTGGTGCTGGCCGAGCGTAGCGGTCTGCGCATCCACGAGGTCCCGGTCGACTGGGTCGACGACCCCGACAGCCGGGTCGACATCGTGGCCACCGCCGCCGCGGACCTGAAGGGTATCGGCCGGCTGCTGCGTGGTTTCGCCAGCGGCGCCATCCCGGTCAACGCGATCGCGGCTCAGCTGGGCAACTCGCGTGCCGCGGCCCCACCGCGGTCGCTGCTGCGCCAGGCGGTGCGGTTCGGCACCGTCGGAATCGCGTCCACCCTCGCGTACATCCTGCTGTTCATGCTGCTGCAGGGTTGGGCCGGTGCGCAGCTGGCCAACCTGATCGCGTTGCTGCTCACCGCGATCGGCAACACCGCGGCCAACCGGCGTTTCACGTTCGGTATCGGTGGCCGCCCGCATCTGGCCCGCAACCACGTCGAGGGCCTGATCGTCTTCGGTATCGCCTTGGCGATCACCAGCGGCGCTCTCGGCCTGCTGCACGCCGCCACCGCATCCCCGCACCACCTGGTCGAACTCGGTGTTCTCGTGACGGCCAATCTGCTCGCCACAGTGGTGCGCTTTGTCCTGTTGCGCGGCTGGGTGTTCCATCCCCGCCGCACCCATACCGAAGGATCCACACAATGACTGCCACCGCTGACCTGGCGCCGCGCACCACCGCGGACGCCGAGCCCGTCGCGACCGAGCGGCCGCGCTGGATGTGGCCCGCGCTGCTGGCGCTGCTGGGCGCCACCGCGGTGCTCTACCTCTGGGGGCTCGGGTCCGCGGGCTGGGCCAATCAGTACTACGCCGCCGCCGCGCAGGCGGGCACCCAGGACTGGAAGGCGTGGCTGTTCGGCTCACTGGACGCCGGCAACGCGATCACCGTCGACAAGCCGCCCGCCGCGCTGTGGGTGATGGCATTGTCGGGTCGGCTGTTCGGCTTCAGTCCGTTCACGATGCTGCTGCCGCAGGCGCTGATGGGGGTCGCCTCGGTGGCGGTGCTGTTCGCGGCGGTGCGCCGTGTCAGCGGGCCCGGCGCAGGCCTGATCGCCGGTGCGGCGCTGGCCGTCACGCCGGTGGCCGCGTTGATGTTCCGCTACAACAACCCCGACGCGCTGTTGGTGCTGCTGTTGGTGGTGGCCGCCTATCTCACGGTCCGGGCCATCCAGACCGGTGGCACCCGATGGATGGTCCTGGTCGGTATCGTCCTCGGCTTCGCGTTCCTGACGAAGATGCTGCAGGCGTTCCTGGTCATGCCGGGGCTCGCGCTGGCCTTCCTCGTCGCCGCGCCGGTCGGGCTGTGGCGGCGGATCGGCACACTGTTGACCGGCGCGCTCGCCATGGTCGCAACGGCAGGCTCGTTCCTGGCCATGGTCAGTCTGTGGCCCGCCGATTCGCGCCCCTACATCGGCGGCTCCACCGACAACAGCCTGCTGCAGCTCGCCTTGGGCTACAACGGGATTCAACGCGTGATGGGCGGTGAGGGCGGCCCCGGCGGCGGAGCGGGTGCTCCTCCGGGCGGCCCCGGCGGTCCGGGCGGGGGAGCCAACCTGTTCTTCGGCGGTGACCCCGGACTCGGCAGGCTCTTCGGCGCCTCGATGGGTGCCGAGGCCTCGTGGCTGCTGCCCGCTGCGCTGATCGGCCTCGTCGCGGGTCTGTGGTTCACCCGCCGTGCGCCGCGCACCTGCGCCGTGCGGGCGAGCCTGCTGCTGTGGGGTGGCTGGGTGCTCGTCACAGGTGTCGTCTTCAGCTTCATGGACGGCATCATCCATCCGTACTACACGGTGGCGCTGGCGCCGGGGATCGCGGCGCTGATCGGCATCTGCGTGGTCGAATTGTGGCGCGGCAGGCGTCATTTCGCGCCACGGACCACCCTGGCGGTGATGTCCGCCGGGACGGGTGTGTGGGCGTTCATCCTGCTCGACCGCACCCCGGACTGGCAGCCGTGGTTGCGCTGGGTCGTGCTCATCGGCTCGATTGTGGCTGCTGCCGTCATCGCGGTCGGTGCGCACCGGTTGGGCCGCGCCACCGCGGCGGTGGCCGCCGCGGCCATCCTGTTCGGCGCCGCAGCGCCCGCGGCGTACGCGATCGAGACCGCGGGCAACGCACACGACGGTCCGGTGGCGATGTCGGGGCCGGCCAGAACCGACGTCGACCTCGGCGGACCGCCCGGGCCCGGCGGGCCCGGCGCATCGGTGGCGGACAACACCGAACTGCAGCACCTTGTCCAGGCGACCGACAGTCGTTGGGCGGCGGCCAGTGTCGGCTCGATGGTTGCGGGCGAGCTGGAGTTGCAGACGGGCACGTCGGTGATGGCCATCGGTGGGTTCACCGGCGGCGACAACTCGCCGACCCTGCAACAGTTCCAGGATTACGTGGCTGACCGTCAGGTCCGCTACTTCATCGCCGGGGGACACGGCGGGCCGGGACGGAACTCCGGGTCGGCGGGCGACATCACCGCATGGGTGGAGCAGAACTTCGCCCCGATGGACGTCGGCGGGACGACCGTCTACGACCTGCAGCGCTGATCCGCCGTCGAGACTGAGGTTGTGTGTCACAGATGGCAGGAGGATCGCGCACAAGCTCAGTTTCGGCGGTGCACAATCTGCATGATTCTGAACCGTGACTTCGGGCGGGCGTGCTGTTAGCTTCGCGCCATGTCGGTCACAGATGAGTACCTGAAGAACAACGAGGAGTACGCCAAGACCTTCTCCGGGCCGTTGCCGCTGCCGCCGAGCAGGCACGTGGCCGTGGTGGCGTGCATGGATGCGCGGCTCGACGTCTACCGGATCCTCGGCCTCAAGGACGGCGAGGCGCACGTGATCCGCAACGCCGGCGGCGTGGTGACCGATGACGAGATCCGCTCACTGGCCATCAGCCAGCGGTTGCTCGGCACCAGGGAGATCATCCTGATCCACCACACCGACTGCGGAATGCTGACGTTCACCGATGACGGCTTCAAGCAGCAGATCCAGGACGAGATCGGCATCAAACCCGAGTGGGCCGCCGAGGCGTTCCAGGATCCGGACGAGGACGTCCGGCAGTCACTGCGGCGTATCGACGCCAGCCCGTTCGTCACCAAGCACGAGTCGCTGCGCGGGTTCGTCTTCGACGTCGCCACCGGCAGGCTCAACGAGGTCACGCCGTAATCCGCCGAAATTGCATTCCAGCAGGTCCTCACTCGCCTTGGATTCAAGCGGTGGCTGCAACGAATGTGGACGGGTCTGACAGTAGTCGGTCGAGTTCTTCGGCGGGTGTGCGCCAGCCGAGTCGTTTGCGGGGTCGGGCGTTGAGTTCGGCGGCGACTTGGTCGAGCCAGCCCGGGCCGTAGAACGACAGGTCGGTGCCTTTGGGGAAGTACTGACGGAGCAGGCCGTTGGTGTTCTCGTTGGTGCCGCGCTGCCAGGGGCTGTGTGGGTCGCAGAAGTAGATCGGCAGCCCGGTGGCTTCGGTGATCTTGGTGTGTAGAGCCATCTCGCTGCCCTGGTCCCAGGTCAGCGAGCGGCGCAGGATCTCGGGGATTTCGGGGACCTTGATCGACATGGCCTCGGCGAGGGTGGCCGCGGTGCGGTCCTCGGGCAGGTGCAGCAGCACCACGAACCCGGTGGTGCGCTCGACGAGGGTGCCGATCGCCGAGGCTGAGGCGGTGCTGCCCAGGATCAGATCGCCTTCCCAGTGACCCGGGATCGCACGGTCGTCAGCTTCGGCGGGACGTTCAGCGATACCGATCATCCCGTCTTTGAACCTGTTGCGGTCAATAGTGTTGCGGCCCTGCGCCTTACGGTGCACACGTCCAGTGCGTAAAGCTTTTTTGACCAGTCGGGCCAGCTCTCCGCGGGGCTGGACGTAGAGGGCCTGGTAGATCGTTTCGTGTGACACCCACATCTCCGGATCATCGGGGAAATCGAGACGCAACCGACCCGCGATCTGCTCGGGACTGTCGTGCTTTTCCAAGCGTGCCACCACCTCGGTCAGCAAGACAGGGTTGGCCTGCAATTTGCGGTCCTTAGGCCGCTTGCGACGGGCCTCGGCGACGTCCTGGCCCACCCGAGCGCGGTACCCCGAGCAGGTTTGACCCCGCTCGATCTCTCGGTTGATGGTGTCCTTGTGGCGCCCCAACGCCGCAGCAGCCTGCGCTGGCAGGTGGCCGGTTTCCAAGAGTTCCTCAAGCCGCCAACGCTCGGTGAACGTCAGTGGCGTTCGCGGCCGCGGGGGCGCGATCTCATCGGACGGGAGAGCATCGGGGGCCTGGGTTCTGGGCACATAACCAGCCTGGTTCACCCAGATCTGACCCATGTTCTCCGACACGCCGGCGATCACCGCTGCCTGCGTCGGTGAGGCTCCCGCCTGCATCGCCGCCCAGAACGAGTCGCGGATCGCCAAGGGATACCGGATACCGCGGTGCTTCAGATTCGCGGGCACTCCGGCAGCCTTGGCCCAACTACAGCCCGTCGTGTGAGAAACCCCAGCCACCGTTGCCGCCGCCGATTGCGACAACCCCGACCCCAACGCCTCCAGGAAGACCTCACGAGCCCCATCCGGAACGTCGTTGCTGCCACGCTTGCGAAACCCCATCGAACAACACCCCTAAACCAATCAGGTGTTGCAGCGACCGATTGAGTCTGACCGCACGATCGCTGCTGGAATGCAATTTCGGCGACTGTTCGTTGACAGCCCGCACGGGTTTCCGGCACAATTCCCGGTTATGCCCATAAATATGGTCAAATCTACCAACTTTACGGGGAATCAATGACCGCGACCGACGAGCTCACCCAGAACGCGGGGCGCTACGAGCTGAGCCACCTGCGGGCGCTGGAGGCCGAGGCGATCCACATCATCAGGGAGGTGGCCGCCGAGTTCGAGCGCCCGGTGCTGCTGTTCTCCGGCGGCAAGGACTCCATCGTGATGCTGCACCTGGCGATCAAGGCGTTCCGGCCGGGCCGGCTGCCGTTCCCGGTCATGCACGTCGACACCGGCCACAACTTCGAAGAGGTGCTGGCCGCGCGCGACGAACTCGTCGCCGAGTCCGGGGTGCGGCTGGTGGTGGCCAAGGTGCAGGACGACATCGACGCCGGCCGCGTGGTCGAGACCATCCCGTCGCGCAATCCGATGCAGACGTTCACGCTCCTGCGTGCGATCCGGGAGAACAAATTCGACGCCGCCTTCGGTGGTGCCCGCCGCGACGAGGAGAAAGCGCGCGCCAAGGAGCGGGTGTTCAGCTTCCGCGACGAGTTCGGCCAGTGGGACCCGAAGAACCAGCGTCCGGAGCTGTGGAACCTGTACAACGGCAGGCACCGCAAAGGTGAGCACATCCGCGCGTTCCCTCTGTCGAACTGGACCGAGTTCGACATCTGGTCCTACATCGGCGCCGAGAAGATCAAGCTACCGTCCATCTACTACGCGCATCAGCGCAAGGTGTTCGAGCGTGACGGCATGCTGCTCGCGGTGCACAAGCACCTCCAGCCGCGCAAGGACGAACCGATCATCGAGAAGTCCGTGCGGTTCCGCACCGTCGGCGACGTGACGTGCACCGGTTGTGTGGAGTCCACCGCGGCGACGGTGTCGGAGGTCATCGCCGAGACCGCGATCTCGCGGCTCACCGAGCGTGGCGCCACCCGCGCCGACGACCGCATCTCCGAGGCGGGGATGGAAGACCGCAAGCGCGAGGGGTACTTCTGATGACGGGGCGAGCGAAGCGACGGGGGATTGACACGGGGCGAGCGAAGCGACGGGGTAAATAATATGAGCGCGTCCACCACACTGTTGCGCATCGCGACCGCCGGCTCGGTCGACGACGGCAAGTCCACGCTGATCGGCCGGCTGCTCTATGACTCCAAGGCCGTCATGGAGGACCAGCTGGCCGCTGTCGAACGCACCTCCAAGGAACGCGGACACGACTACACGGACCTGGCCCTGGTCACCGACGGCCTGCGCGCCGAGCGTGAGCAGGGCATCACGATCGACGTCGCCTACCGCTACTTCGCCACGGCCAAGCGGAAATTCATCATCGCCGACACGCCGGGGCACATCCAGTACACCCGCAACATGGTCACCGGCACGTCGACTGCGCAGCTGGCCATCGTGCTCGTCGACGCCCGCCACGGGCTGCTGGAGCAATCCCGCCGCCATGCGTTCCTGGCGTCGCTGCTGGGCATCCGGCACATCGTGCTCGCGGTCAACAAGATGGACCTGATCGACTGGGACAGAGAGCGTTTCGAGAAGATCCGCGACGACTTTCACGACTTCGCCGCGCGCCTGGACGTGCACGACGTCACCACGATCCCGCTGTCGGCGCTCAACGGCGACAACGTCGTCACCAAGTCGGCCGCCACGCCGTGGTACGAGGGGCCGTCGCTGCTCGCCCACCTCGAAGAGGTCTACATCGCCGGCGACCGCAACCTCGTCGACGTCCGGTTCCCCGTGCAGTACGTCATCCGGCCGCAGACGCGCGAACACGCCGACCATCGCAGCTACGCGGGCACCGTGGCCAGCGGTGTGATGCGACCCGGCGATGAGATCGTCGTGCTGCCCACTGGCAAGACGTCCCGGATCACGGAGATCGAAGGTCCGAGCGGGGCGGTGCAGGAGGCGTTTCCGCCGATGGCGGTGTCGGTGAGCCTGGCTGACGACATCGACATCTCGCGCGGTGACATGATCGCCCGGCCGAACAATCAGCCGCGGGTCGCGCAGGACTTCGACGCCACGGTCTGCTGGATGGCGGACGCGGAGTCGCTGGAACCGGGCCGCGATTACGTCATCAAACACACCACCCGCACAACGCGGGTCAAGGTCACCGGCCTCGACTACCGGCTCGACGTCAACACCCTGCACCGCGACAAGTCGGCGACCGCACTCAAACTCAATGAGCTGGGCCGGATCTCGCTGCGCAGCCAGGTGCCGCTACTGCTCGACGAATACAGCCGAAACTCGGCGACGGGCTCGTTCATCCTGATCGACCCGAACACCAACGGCACGGTTGCGGCGGGCATGATCCTGCCCTTCGTGTCGGCGCGGACCGCCAGCCCGAACACGGTGCGGCACGAATCGCT
This sequence comes from Mycolicibacterium austroafricanum, assembly GCF_000612725.1. Lineage (GTDB taxonomy): Bacteria > Actinomycetota > Actinomycetes > Mycobacteriales > Mycobacteriaceae > Mycobacterium > Mycobacterium austroafricanum. The sequence goes on along the minus strand of NZ_HG964452.1, from coordinate 18,117 downwards.
GTGCACGTCCGAGGACCGCCTGACGAAGGGCCGCACGGTGTGGTTCACCGGATTGTCCGGGTCGGGCAAGTCCTCGGTGGCGATGCTGGTCGAGCAAAAGCTCCTCGAAAAGGGCATTCCCGCCTACGTTCTCGACGGTGACAACCTGCGGCACGGTCTCAACTCCGATCTCGGGTTCTCGATGGCCGACAGGGCCGAGAACCAGCGCAGGCTGGCGTACGTCGCGTCCATTCTGGCCGATTCCGGCCAGGTGGTCCTGGTTCCCGCGATCAGCCCGCTGGCCGAGCATCGTGCACTGGCCCGCAAGGTGGCTACCGATCAGGGGCTGGACTTCTTCGAGGTCTTCTGTGACACCCCGCTGGAGGACTGCGAGCGCCGGGATCCCAAGGGCCTGTACGCGAAGGCTCGCGCCGGTGAGATCACCCATTTCACCGGCATCGACAGCCCGTATCAGCGGCCCAGGAACCCGGACCTGCGGCTGACGCCGGACCGGACCCCGGAGGAACACGCCGACGCCGTGATCGAACTGCTGGAAAGCCGGGAGCGTTGACCGACGACCACGCGCTGGCGGCGCGGCTGGCGACCGAGGCGGGCGAGCTGCTGCTCGACGTCCGCAGCGAGCTCGCCGGAGCTCCCGCCGAGGAGCGAAAAGCTGCCGGTGACAAGCAATCCCATGACTTCCTGGTGGCGGCGCTCACCGCCGAACGGCCGGACGACGCCGTCCTTTCGGAAGAAGGTGTGGACGATCCGGTGAGGTTGTCCGCCCGGCGGGTCTGGATCGTCGACCCGCTGGACGGGACGAGGGAGTTCTCCGAACTCGGACGCACGGACTGGGCGGTGCACGTAGCTCTCTGGGAGCACAACGGGAGCTCCGGCGAGCTGGTCGCCGGGGCGGTCGCACTGCCCGCGCAGGGCGCCACGCTGGCCACCCCGACCGTGC
>NZ_HG964452.1:0-14950 GCF_000612725.1 Mycolicibacterium austroafricanum | reverse complement strand
CGCCCGTGCCCGCCCCGCCGGCGGGGCCCAGCGCCCCCCGGGTCGTGGTGTCGCGCACCCGCCCACCGGCCGTCGCGCTGGCGGTCAGGGAGGCGCTCGGCGGCACCCTCGTCGAGATGGGTTCTGCCGGAGCCAAAGTCGCGTCGGTCGTGCAGGGACTCGCCGACGTCTACGTGCACGCCGGCGGGCAGTACGAGTGGGATTCCGCGGCGCCGGTCGCCGTCGCCAGGGCGGCCGGGCTGCACACCTCGCGGATCGACGGCTCGCCACTGGTCTACAACCGGCGTGATCCGTTGCTGCCGGATCTGATCGTGTGCCGGCCGGAACTGGCCGAGGCGGTGCTCGCGGTCACCGCCCGCTGAACCCCATCCGCCGAAACCGCATTCCGCGCGGCCTCCACTCGCAGTGTGTCCGCGCTGTGCGCAACCTCGGCGGTTCAGACTCGCAGTAGGCTGCGAGGATGTCTGATCTCCCCACGTTGCGCTCGTTGTCGGGCCTGCCGCTGAAGCCGGTCAGCCTCGCTGATTCGGCTCTGGTGCTCATCGACTGTCAGAACACCTACACCTACGGTGTGATGGAACTCGAGGGGGTGCAGGCTGCCCTGGACGAGGCTGCCGCACTGCTGGATCGGGCCCGCACCGCGGGGATCCCGGTCATCCACATCCAGCACGACGACGGGCCGGGTTCGCCGTACGACATCACCGCTGAGATCGGCGCGATCGTGGACCGGGTGGCCCCGCGTGGCGACGAGCCGGTCGTCGTGAAGAACTACCCGAACTCGTTCGTGCAGACCGATCTCGACGAACGGCTCAAGGCGGTCGACGCGTCGAACCTCGTGCTGGCCGGGTTCATGACGCACATGTGCGTGAACTCGACCGCGCGTGGCGCGTTCAACCTCGGTTATGCGCCGACGGTGGTCGCCGCGGCGACGGCGACCCGCGCGCTTCCCGGTGTCGGGGGCGAGGACGTGCCCGCCGCGGTGGTGCACTCCGCCAGCTTGGCCGCGGTAGCCGACCTGTTCGCGGTGGTGGTGCCGGCCGCGCAGGACATCCCCGACTGAGCGGACGGGCGGGCTAGGGTTGGCCCATGCGGATGTCGGCCAAGGCGGAGTACGCCGTCCGGGCCATGATCGAGCTCGCCACGGCGGACGACGGTGCCCTGGTCAAGACCGACGATCTGGCCAAGGCCCAGGGCATCCCGCCGCAGTTCCTCGTCGACATTCTCTCCGACCTGCGCACCGACCGGCTGGTCCGCAGCCACCGCGGCCGCGACGGCGGCTACGAGTTAGCGCGGCCTGCAGCCGACATCAGCATCGCCGACGTGCTGCGGTGCATCGACGGTCCGCTGGCCAGCGTGCGTGACATCGGGCTCGGTGATCTGCCCTACTCGGGGCCGACGGCGGCGCTGACCGACGTGTGGCGCGCGCTGCGGGCGAGCATGCGCTCGGTTCTGGAGCAGACCAGCGTGGCCGACGTCGCCTCCGGCGGCCTGCCGGGCCACGTCCGCGCGCTGGCCGACGACTATCGCCGCCAGGAAGAGGCGCGCGGCCACTCGGTCGGTTAGCGCGCCGACCCGGAGGAGAGGCTACTGATTCCGGGGTCAGGGGCCGCCGCCGACATCCTGGCGGCTAGTCTGACCGTGGCGTCACGGTCCGAGCGGGGCGGGTGTTGCAACGCGATGCGCTGACAGGCGCCCGGCGTCAGCCCTGTGGTGAGGAGCATAAGGTCCCACAGGTCCCGCGGTGCGAGGTTGGTGCGCATGCTGCTGGGATCGCACTGGCCAGTGGCAGCAGGTTGCGTTCCATCTCGTCCATCGGCGTCTGGTTGAAACCAGCAGGGCTGTCGAAAGATGAAGAGACGAGCGCTGCCTGGAGGATCGCCGCGTGTTACTCGTAGGCGGCCGTCAGGGTCTCGACGACGGTTAGCCTGGCCTCGGCCGCCTCCCCGGTCCACCGCGACGTTGACCTCGCTAACGAGCTCGAAGGTGATGTCGCGAACGGCTTCGTTGACCAGCTCGGCCAGAATCGCGACGCGATCCGGAAAGTGCCGGCACACAGTGCCGAAACTGACTTGTGCCGCGTCGGCGATGGCCTGCGTACTGAATGCGCCGGCGCCGCGCTCGGCGATCAGGGCAAGCGTACTGTCCAGCAGCCGGCGGCGGCATCTTCCGCGCTCGCTCTGTCATCGTGAAGAGTCCGACATCGCGTTCCCGCGCTATGGGCGGCGCGGACGGCACTGCGTCGACGGCGTGCTGGCCGCCGATCCGTCGGCGGACGCGGTGGTGGCCGCTTCCGCTCATCTGCCGCCGGGTGCGGGCAGGGCAAATTTCCGGACCGCCCATCGCGCACCGGATCGACGCGGTCGCCGATCACGGCGGCCATCCCGCCGCCGCACGAGTGTTACCGCCTCGATGACGAAACGCCAGCGCACGTCTCCCGCAAGCACGCGGTCAGGTGAATCGTTGTGTAATCCGTTGCAAAGAGCGCGATTTCTCGTCACTCCGAGTTCGGCGCAGAAGTGGAACATCTCTTGGGTCTCGGCGATGCCGCTGATCGGCCACCCGGCGACACGGCGGCGGCCGAAGGTCAACGCGCCCGCGGGCGCCGACATCGGGAAGTTCTGGCATGCCCAGCTCGACGAGCGCGCCGTCGAGCTTGAGATAGCTCTGCAGGTCGAGATTGGCCAGCCGCAGCCCGTACCGGCGATTTTGGAGGGTGCAGTCCTCCGTCTATCGCGTCAGCGGATCAAGCGCCCCGGAAATAGCTTGGCGGCAGCGCGACATACAAGGTGTCTTCGACGCGGGCGACGGGGTGCACAGCCACTGGCGCCGAGGCGGGTGGAGTCAACGCGGCGCCGGTCCGCAAACAGAACTTGGCCATGTGCAGGCTGCACTCGATGACGCATTCCTTTTCTTCGATCCAGCCATCGGCGAGTGAATACATCTCGTGGGTGCAGGTGTCGTCGATGCAGAAGAACTCACCCGCGACGGCAAACACCGACACCGGCGGCGTGGTGTCGATTTGGTGACCACCGTCGTCAGGCAACTCACCGGTTGCGCACGCGCGTATCCATTCCCGGCCGGCGACAGTCGGCAGACCAGCCAGTTCCTTTTCGCTGAGCCCACTCATAGGAAGATGCTCAGACTCGGGCACAGCAGCGTAGTCTGCTCAAGAATCACCTTGCGCGCAGCAATCACGTAGGGGTATCCGGTGGTATTGATGTCGGCGGTCCGCAAGACGTCAAACCGCTCGCCGACGAACCAATCCTGGTGCCGTTCGAGCCGGCTTCGGTACACGTAGAAGTTGGAGCGGACTTCCAGGTCGCTGGACTCTGCCCGCCGGCTGATCCGGATGTTGGTGATCAACCGCCGGGTGCGCGACGGCGGCTCCTCCGACCAGGAAATGCCCGAGCTGTACCGGCGCGCTCGGCCTCGAAGGAAGAACTTGTCGTCGTCGATGAGCGCGGCCTCATCCTCGCCGGCAACCTCCAGATGCCGTTCACGGTTCGGCCTGGTCATCCGGGTAGGAACCCAATAGTGGGTGTCCTCGGCGAACAGCTCAACCCACTCCAGATACCGGTGCTGGTCCAGCAATTCGGCCTCGGCGTACAGAAACTGTTCGACCGAGTGCTGGATCTGCGGGTCGACTGTCCGATAGGTGCTCGGACACGACGTGACATCGGCGTTCATGCGGTCACCCCTTCGTCGCGCAGTTCGCCGTGATTGCCGTTAGGCGTCCATTTCTGAATCTCCGACCACGGCTTTCCGGTCAGCATGTCGAGCCAGTGGCGGTAGAAGCCCCGCGCTGCCGTCTCGGAGTACACGTCATTGCCGAGTCCGGGCAGTCCAAAGGCGTCGCGCTCTTCGTAGCCGACACCCATGGCGGTATGTAACCGGTTGCGGCGGGCCTGGGAACCTCGGAGCACTTGCTGGATCTCCGTCCAGTTCTCACCGTCGTCGGTTTCGAAGGAGCCGGCGGGGCTGAAAGTTCGTTGGGTGAGCTCGCGGATCTCGTTCTTCACCTTGGGCGGGGCGTCTTTGGGAACGTAAGTCCACGCCCAGACTTCGATCTGCCCGGGCCCGCGTGGATGCCAGACCCGCATGGTGGAGTGCGCTCCGAGCCAGGAGAAGTTCGGGAAGATGGTGTTGTGCGTGATGCTCACCTTGCTCAGCCGGTCGGCCCCGATCCGTGCGACCATCTCCTCCTCACGACTCTTGAACCATTCGAACATGGTGTCGGTCATTTCCGGCGTCTTCACCACGGGAGCGGGCAGGAAGTAGCCGCCGGACCCGTGCCCGTTCCCGCTGAACTGACGCCCGGGCACGTTGGGGTCGTTGAGCGGCCCTATTGGGTTGGGATCATCGGTGAGTGCCAGCAGGGCTGAGGCGTGCGCCGACTGGGTGTGGTACATGTCGCTGGCGAACTGTTCGGACGCGAACTTCCAATTGCAGTCGATCACCCATTTCGTGGTGCCCTTGACGAACTCCAGACCTGAGTCGAAACGGTCGACGATCGCGTCGAAGTAGAAGGCCATATCACCGAGGTAGGCGTCGAACTCCGGAGTTTCCTCCGACCAGGTGCCGAAGTAGAACCCGCGATAGTTGGCTACGCGAGGCACTTTCATTGCGCCCCACTCCTTCTTGTCGATGGAGCTGTGGTAGGCACGCTCTTCCAGCGGCACGTTGATGAGGTTGCCCGCCAGGTCATAGGACCAACCGTGGTAGGTACAGGTGAAGGCCTTGCTGACACCGGCTTCGGAGCGACAGATCCGCATGCCTCGATGCCGGCACTGGTTCAGAAAGGCGCGGACCGACCCATCGCGCTGGCGGACGACGAGCACCGGATCCTCGCCCATGTAGGTCTGCAGGAAGCTGCCCGGCTTGGGCAGCTGGGAGTCGTGCGCCAGAAACAGCCAGCTGCGTCCGAACACGTGTTGCAACTCGCGTTCGTAGATCTCGGGGTCGGTATAGATCTGTGGGCTGACCCAGCCGTGCTCAGGGTCGACGAGGTCGGTGAAGTCGATCATGGCTACTCCTGCGGTGAAACATCCGATGCGCTGACTGACACGGGGTTGCCTCCAACACTGTCGTGCCGGGCACCGACTGTGGTGCACGGCGTTCCATCGGTTGGAACCGTCGCCCCGGCGTTGGATCGAGTCGGGCTGTGTGCCGCGGTGTGGAACCGCGCGCTGGTTGCTCAGCGGCGGCCCGGCGCAAGCTTTACGCACCCGTCCACACCAGATCGACTCAGTGCGACCCTCACTGACAGGCCATCGCGAAGGAGCCATATATGTCGTCCGAGATCACCGAGCAGTACACCAGTCGGGACATCGAGACCAAGAGCGGCACGATCCACTACAACGAAGCCGGTGAGGAATACCCCATCGTGATGCTTCATGGCAGCGGTCCCGGCGCAACCGGTTGGAGCAACTTCGGGTCGAACATCAAAGGCTTGGCGGACCGGTTTCGGGTCATTGCGGCCGACATGCCCGGCTGGGGGCAGTCCGAGGCGGTCAAACCCGATGCCCGAGATCACGTGGCTGCCGCATTGCAGCTCCTCGATGGCCTCGGTATCGAAAAGGCTGCCTTCGTGGGGAACTCGATGGGCGGCGGCACCGCGATTCAATTCGCGGTGGCCCATCCCGACCGGATCTCACATCTGATCACCATGGGGAGCCGGGCTCCGGGCCCGACGATCATCGGACCCGACGGACTCACCGAGGGATTGAAAACCCTCCTGAAGGGATACACCGACCCCTCGCCGACGTCGATGCGCGAGCTGGTCGAGATCATGACCTACGACTCCGCCAACGCCACCGACGAACTGGTGCAGCAGCGGTACGCTGCAGCCATCGGTCGCCCGGATCATCTCGAGAACTTCATGATCGCGGGGCTTCTCGGCATTCCGCAGGCAACCGTCGAGGAAATCGCAGGCATCGAGACGCCCACGCTCATCTTCCACGGCAAGGACGACCGGGTGGTGTCCTACGAGGCCGCACTGAAGCTGGTGTCTCTCATCCGTGACTCCCGTGTGGTGCTGATCAACCGCTGTGGGCATTGGCTCCAGACCGAGCACTCCGACGAATTCAACCGCCTCGTCGCCGATTTCGTCTCGAACCGCTGACATGGCAGCGAGATCAGCGCTACCCGGTGAACCCGCAACGGACAGGGGAAACATCATGAATAGGGTCGTCGGACTCGGCTACCTCATCATCGAAGCCACCGACCTCGAGGAATGGCAGACATTCGCGTGCGACTTGCTTGGATTGCAGGCCGTGGTGCGGACACCGGACAGGTTGTCGCTGCGCGTCGACGAGAAGGCTTACCGCATCGACGTTCGTCAGGCGGAGAGCGACGCCGTCGCGGTGATCGGTTGGGAGGTGCGCGGCCCCCGGGAGCTGGGCCAACTCGCGAACTTGCTGCAGGCCAACGGGTACGACGTGAAATGGGCCGGCGCCGAGGTGGCGCGGGAGCGGAGGGTCAGCGGGCTGGCAGGGTTCACCGACCCGGATGGTCAGGCTGTCGAGCTGTTCTGGGGCCTGCAGGAGCATCGAGACCGGTTCGTCTCGCCGACCGGAGCCCGGTTCGTCACGGGTGCAGCAGGTTTGGGGCATGTCTTCCAGGCGGTCGACGATGCCGACGTGTACTCCGAGCTGTATCAGAACCTGCTGGGTTTCAAGCTGAGTGACATCATCGACTTCGGTCCCGGCGCGAGTGCGACCTTCCTGCACACCACCGAACGTCACCATTCCTACGCGTTCGCTGCGTTGCCCGGGCTCCCCAACGGAGTGGGGCATGTGATGCTGGAAGTCGACGATCTGGACATCGTGGGACGGGCCTGGGAAAAGGTGCGCGACGGTGCCGCCCCCATGGTGCTGGACTTCGGCAAGCACACCAACGACGAGATGCTCTCTTTCTATGTGAAGACGCCATCAGGGTTCGAGCTGGAATACGGATACGGCGGCAAGACGATCGACGACGCCACCTGGACGCCATCCCGCTACGACGCGGCGAGTTACTGGGGCCATCGCCGCACCCGCCCTACCGATCCCGACAGCGCCGAACTTTCGGTGTGAGAATCCAGGAGGCAGCTGTGGATTGGCTCGATAACCAGGTAGTACTTGTTACCGGTGGAGGTTCGGGACTGGGCCGGTCCCTCGTGGAGCGGTTCATCGACGAGGGCGCCCAGGTCGGGGTACTGGAACTCAACGAAGAAAAGGCCGCCGCGATCGCTGCCCGATGGGGCGACAGGGTGTGCAGCGTCGTCGGCGATGCCACCAGCTATGCCGACAACGAACGCGCGGTGCAGGCTACGGTGGCGGCTTTCGGCAAGCTCGACACCTTGGTCGGCAACGCCGGACTGTGGGATTTCGGAACACCGCTGGAACAGCTCAAGCCAGAGCAGATCTCGCCGGCATTCGACGAGATCTTCGGTTTGAACGTGAAGGGCTACCTGCTCGGCGCGAGGGCGGCGCTGGCCGAGTTGCGTGAGACTCGGGGCAGCATCATCTTCACGGTGTCGAACGCCGGATTCTGGCCCGGCGGTGGCGGACCGCTGTACACGGCGTCCAAGCACGCGGTCGTGGGGCTGGTCAAACAGCTGGCCTACGAGTTGTGTCCGGAGGTCCGGGTCAACGGGGTGGCGCCGGGGGGGATGCCTTCGGATCTGCGGGGTCCGCGGGCCCTGGATCTGCAAGAGACGGCTTTCGATTCACTACCGGTTGATGAACTCGTGCAACGGCTTTCGCCGCTGGAGGCGCCCATCCACGCGGAGGACTACACGGGTCACTACGTCTTGCTGGCTTCGCGCGCCAATGGGAGTACCGCAACCGGCTCGGTGCACAACTGCGATGGCGGTGTCGGGGTGGCCGGCCGGAAGTTGACCGAGAAGGTGCGCGCAGAGCTGTTCGGGCGTGGTGCGTGAGCCGGCCGCGGTGCCGATGTCACGCGCTGCGCAGCGAACCCAGGGACAATGCCTCGGTGGCCTTCAGCAACTGGACGGTGAAACGTCTCCTGTTGAACCGGGAAGTCGGAGCGCTGATCGACAGTGCTGCAACGGCGGCGCCGGTGCTTCGGTCGATGATGGGGGCTGACACACAGGCCAGTCCCATCCGCAGTTCCTCGTAGTCGACTGCAACGCCTTCCTCCCGGCTTATGGTGAGATTTCGGTGCAGCGCTTGCCGGGTGTGCAGTGAGTTGCGGGTGGGCCGGGGTAACCGACTGCCCAGGATCGCGTCGACTGCCTCTTCAGAGCAGCTCGACAGGATGGCCTTGCCTAAACCTGTGCAGGTAGCCGGGTTGCGCCCGCCGACCGTGGTCGGGCAGGGCGCAGCTCCATGGCCGTAGATCTTCTCTACATAGAGCACCTGGTCGCCCCGCAGGACGGCCAGGTGAATCGTCTCCAGGGTGGAGTGGTGCAGCTCAGCCATGAACGGGATGGCCCGTTCACGCAGCCCGCGGGGCTCCAGTGCACGGGCGCCGAGCTCGAAGAGCCGTTCACCGAGGCGGTACCGGTTGCCTTCGCGGCGGACGAACCCCTGCTGTGACATCACGTTGAGTAGACGATGGGCAGTCGATTTGGGTACGTCGGCGCGGGCGGCGACTTCGCTGACCCCGAGCACCGTGCGCGAACCATCGAAAGCGGCGAGAACCTGGAGGGTCCGGCGGACGGAGTTGGTCGGGGACTGGTGTATCGAGTCGTGCTCCGACGATCGGACTGGGTCGATGGCGATACTGGCCTGATTCAAGGTTTCCTGCCTTGTCCGGATGACAAAGGGTGCCCCCTAGCGGGGGTCGGTCTCGGGGTAGTAGCGAAAGATGATGTCTGCAGCGCATGCCGGCTTGGAGGAGCCCTCGATCTCGATCACGCAGTGGTAGAAGACGTCTGCTGCGCCGTCGGCGGCCTCGGCCATATCCGTGAGGTCGACGGTAAGCCGCACCCGGGAATCGACCGGTACGGCCTGAGGGAAGCGGGCCTTGTTGACGCCGTAGTTCAGCGCCATCCGAAGGTTGTCGATCAGGAAGACCTCCTGGATCAGGCCGCCGATCAGGGCCAGTGAATGGTAGCCATGAGCGATGGTCCCACCGAACGGGGAAGCCTTCGCTCTCTCCGGCGAGACGTGTATCCAGTTGTGGTCCCAAGTGTTGTCGGCGAACGAGTTGATCAGCGACTGGTCGAGGGTGATCCACGGACTTTCGCCGAGACGTTGACCGACCAGGGTTTTCAGCTTGCGAATCCCATCGATGTGCAGTGTCATTGCAACTCCTCGTCTGTTTGGGCTCGGCTTGATTCGGCTTCAGAACCTGGAACGGGCGGAGACTGGCCGGCTCGGCCCCATGGGCGCGCGATCGAGCCATTCACCGGGTCGGCGGAACCACCGGGCGAGAAGGGCAGCGAGTCGCTGCTGCAGACGCAGGAGGCGGCCGCGGGCCTCCATGTGCACCAGTGCCGAAGATGCGGCGTCACGGTTGGCGATACCCGCAAGGCGGCGTTCTGTCGCGACCGCATTGATGATCTGGCGCGCCGACGCCGGATCGCTGAGGGCTTTGGCGATCGCTTCGACACCGAAGATCGCGTCGGGAACACCTGAGTTCAGGCCGCGGCCGCCGCCGAATGGGGGAAACAGATGAGCAGCTTCGCCGGTGAGCAGCACGCGGGCGTGGTCGTCGGTGTAGCTCAACGCGACGGAACGATGGAATCGGTAGGTTGATACCCAGCTGATTCTGCTCGCGTACTTGGGGCCGGCGACAGCTGCAACCCATTGACTCAGCAATGGCTCCTCTTGCCACGGTCTGACGTCTTCGTCGGGGCGGCATTCCAGGTCGATGCGCCAGCCTCCCGCGAAGGGAACCATCAACACATTGCGGCCATCAACGGCCGGACTCCGGTAGTGGAAACTGCGAGTGCGTTCCAGCGGAGCGGCAGGATCTTCGGCGACATCGACGATTACGAAGCTGGATTCGGAGCGGTCACCGTCCAACTCGATTCCGAGCGCCCGCCGCACCGCGGAGCGGGCTCCGTCCGCAGCGATGACGTAGGAGGCGTGCAATCGGGATCCATCGTCCAGCGTGAGGGTGACCCGATCCGATGTGGTGTGCACACCGGTCACCGAGGTCTTCCAGCGAAACTGAACCCCCTCCTCGTGGCAGCGTTTGAGGAGCACCTGCTCGGACTCGCGCTGTGAGATCGCTGCGCCGAACTTTCCTGGCCGGCACGGTGGGAACCTCTTGAAGTAGATCTGCCTGCCGGAATAGGTGGTTCGCAGCGACTCCCAGTTGTTGGCCTGCTCGGTGATGGGTGCTGTTACTCCGTCGGCGACGCTCTCGAGCAGGTCGAGCGTCTCCTGGAAAAGATAGGTGGCTCGGCTGCCGGGCCGGGTCCGATCCTCGGGTTCGGCTTCGACGATGAGCACCGGAAGTTGGTGATGGCGCGCGGCCAGTGCGGCGGTGAGACCGACCGGGCCTGCGCCGACAACGACGAGTGGGTGGATCACGTGAAGCTTGTCATTGGGCATGATCGGTCTCCTTGCTAGGCGTGGTCGCCACGTGCCGGCCGTCTGCTCCTGGAACGGAGACGTGAAGTTGCTCGCGGATCCTGCTCCGGTCGGGTTTGCCGTTGGCTAGCAACGGGATGCGGCTGATCTGATGAAACTGCTTGGGGACCTTGAACCCCGAGAGGTGCTCGCGGAGGTACGAGCGAAGCTCGTCGTCGGTGACGGCTGTGTCGCGTGCCGCGGTCCAGGCGGCGTGGGCCACTTCGCCGTACTCGGGATCCGGTAGTCCGACGACCACGGCCATGGCCACACCCGGGTGGCCTTCCAGCACCGACTCGATCTCGAACGGGGAGAGGTTGTAGCCACCCGAACGGATCAGGAGTTTGAGCCGACCGGTGATGACCAGGCTTCCGTCGTCGTCGATGAAGCCCAGATCGCCGGTGTGAAACCAGCCGTCGCGGTCGATCGCATCGGCGGTCTTGTCGGGCTTGCCCCAGTATTCGGTCATCATGCCGATCCGCCGCAGCGCGAACTCGCCGCTGCGCTCCTCGCCAGGCACTGGGAGTACCTTGACCTCAATGTCGTCGAGGGGACGTCCGACCGTTCGTACCGCTTGCTCAGGTGAGATCCCGGGGTCGGTGAGGGTGATGCAGCACATCTCCGACATGCCGTACGAGGCGCCCACCTGGTGGGCGAACGTCGCCACCTTTCGTGCTGTGCTCTCGGGCAACTGTCCTGCCCACCAGACCAATTCCAGACTAGCCTCGATTTTGCATCGAGTTGATGACGGGTCCGCTCGGTCACTGAATTGTGTTGCTGGGTGGTCGTTGTCGGGTGGCGGGCGTGGTGGGGTGTCCCGTGTCGCCGGGTGGGGCGGGCTTTCCCAGGGCCTGGTCTTTCGTGGTCGGTGGGTCGAGTGATTTGCTGGTTATCCGAAAGCGGTGCGTAGGTGTTGCCAGGCGGTCGCGATCGCTGATGCCCATCGCCAGGTGGCGTCGATACGGAGGCGAACCTGGCGGGCGCTGCGAGTGATACGGGCAGCGACGTGCAGGATCCGGTAGCGGAAGGTGGCGATCTCGGCGCGGGCCAGTGCGGGGTGGTCACCGAAGCCGATCAGCCGGGCCCAGGTGACCAGATCGGCGGCGGCCAGCACGATTTCCAGCCAGGCGGCGTTGGCCCAAAACGACTGGCAGGGCAGGTTGCGTAGCCCGGTGGCTTTCAGTTCGCGGATGCGGTCTTCGACGCGGGCGTGCTGGCGGTGCCGCAGCTCCAATCCGGCGACCTGACCGGCAATGACGCCGGGTTCGGTGTCGGTGATGAATGCGGTGACCCGCATCCCGTCGGCATCGGTGAACCGCAGCTGCGCACCCGGGTGGGGCCTCTCTTTGCGCAGGATCAGCCGGGTGCCAGCGGGCCAGTTGCTCAGGTTGACCAGGCCGGTGGCTTCGGCGACCCAGGCGCCGTCACGGATGCCGCCGTCGGTGTCGATCGCCGGATACCAGGCTTGGCCGAGGTTGAGGGTGTCGACCGCGTCCTGGACCCGCGCATCGACGGGGTATCCGAAGGAAAATCCCACCCCGGCGGTGCGGCAGGCGTCGGCGAACTTGTGGGTGGCTCCAGCGGTATCGCAGCGCACCAGCACCCGGCAGGCATCCGAATCTGGTGGACTACCTGGGCGGGGCCGCCATCGCGGCGGCAGCGAGGCCAGCGCGTGGTGCAAGACGATGATGTGGTCGCTGGCGGTGTTGGAGCCGGCGTTACCGGTGCGCAGCAGCCCGGCCAGCGCTTCCCCACCGGCGATCTCGGGACGATCCAGAAACGCCAGCAACGGATGGTGACCATAGGTTTTCTTCCAGGTCGGGGTGGCGCCGGTCTTGTTGTCGGAGTGATCGATGACCAGGGTGGCATCGAGGTCGATGTGCAGCCAGCCCTCACCAGTGGGGGCGGCTCCAGCCGCCCATGCTGCGGCCCGTGCGCCGGCTCGTGCAGCCCGCACCCCGGGCAGGTGGGCGGCGTCGATGCGCTCATCGATCAACCGCCACATCGTGGTTGTCGAGGCCTTCGCGCCGAACACATGTTCACGGTCCCCACACAACTGGCCGACCGCATCGATGCAATCGGCCCCGTCGGCGACCGCTGCGGCCAGATCGGCGAACACCTCACCGGGTGCGTACACCCACGGGCCCCGGTAGGTGTCAGCCAGCACGGCGGTGACCTGCGACGATAACCCCGTCAGATCGGCAAGCTCACGAAGCAAGCCCATCCCGGCATGCGACACCACGCCCTGCCCATCGGCGGACACTTTCACCCGCGCTGCGGCCACGATATTCTTCACCTGCGAGGTGCCTTCCCGTAGGAACGATTGAACCGTAGAGAAGTCCAATTATTCCTTGCAGGACAGGCACTTTCGCGTATCTACACCCCGAAAATCACAACACTTCACGAAAAATCCGGGCTAGACAGATCTCGGGACTCCAGGTCGTCGAGAGCGACCACGCGGGTCAGCATCGTCGGGATTGCGCCCATCCAAACCGTGACCCGTTCGCGCTCGATCTGGTCGGCGACCTCGCGTGCATCGAACCGTGGGACCTGAACCAATGTGCCGCCGCTGAGGATCGCCGCGGTCAGTTCGTTTCCGATATATCCGATGTGGTCCACCGGCATGTCAGACAGTAGACGAGGATGTGTCAACGGCCATCGGCGCAGAAGGCTTCGATAGTTGAGCAGCGATCTGTGTGACAGCACAACACCTTTGGGGTCTCCGGTCGAGCCCGAGGTGTACACGATTGCCAGCGGATCGCACTGATCAACGTCGTAGGCTCGTCCGGCGTTCTCTTGGTGACCGGCGAGGAACTCGCTGAATTCCGGGGAGACCGAGCCGTCATCGGTGAAAGACAACACGATGGGATGGGAGAGGCCCTGGCTGGTAGCCGCGGCGATCATGTCGTCGGTGCGGTCACCGAGGTAGGGATCGGGCATCGCGAAGATGATGCTCGGGCACGCGTCGGCACACAGGTAGTCCATGTCTGCGCGCCGCAGCCGGGTGCCCATACCGAGGTAGATCGCTCCGATCTTGGCGCAGGCCAGCAACACGATCGCGGTCTCGGGTCGGGTCGGGCTGAGGATTCCCACTCGGTCGCCGCTACGTACGCCCGCGCGATCCAAGGCCCGCGCGCACTGATCGACCAGGGTCAGAGTGGTGCCCCAACTCAGCCGACTAGCCCTGTGCACCGAGAACTCGCGATCGGGATGGTTCTCGGCGGATTGCCGGAACACCGTGTAGACGGTGTCCGCGCGGGTGCCGGGATCCGGATGGGCCATGGATGACTCTTTCTCTGCCAGAACGTGGGTGAAGTCACGATCGCACCGGCTATCCCAGATCCGATATGGACGAAATAGCCCAAAGGTATGGCATTCCCCGTAGGATTCCTACGTGAGACCGTTGATGCCCATGCAGGCGTTTTGCAGTGACTGAGCCGCGATCGGTGATCGCGGCTCAGATTGCTTTGATCGCTGCACTTCGTGACGTGGTCTCAGCTCGCAGCGTCGCCGATGTGGAATCGGCGACCCTGGCGGCGGTGCGGTCTCTGCTGAGCGCTGATGCCGCATTCTGGATGGACCGGGTCGACGACGGGTTCGGCATGACCGCGTTGTCAGGCCTCATCCAGCCGGAGTCCCATGAGCTGTCCCTCGTGCCGCCCGGTGCGGGCTTGGCCGCCGAGATCGTGGCAAACGACGCCCCGGCGTCGAGCAGCGACTACACCGTAGATCCCCGTGCAATACCGGCCTTTGCCGCGATGTTCCGTCGCGAGAACATCAGGTCGACCGCGGGCGCGCCGATGCGGTCATCCGAGGGTGTGGTGGGTGTCCTGTTCGTCTTTGCCCGCCGAAGCCGCGAGTTCACCGAAGACGAAATGCAGCTGCTGATGTCCATTGCTGGCGTCGCGCGCGCGTTGCGAGAACGACTCCGGGAGGGTGAGTTCCAGCGCGAGCTTCTCGAGCAGGAGCGCAGCAGAGCAGCGGCCGGCGACAGGTTACTCCGCGCGGCAGAGACTTTCAGCAGCTCGATGCTGCGCGGTCAGCCGCTGGCCGCGGGACTCGAAGCCGCCTCCGATGAACTTGGTGTGCGTCTGCACGTGCGGGGCCTGCCCGCCCCGGGGAGCCCCACCAGCCACATGCTGCCCATCGAAGATGCCCCAACGGTTTCCAGTGGACCCGAGGCGCGAATTCCGGGAGCGGATCTCGCGGTCCTCAGCGCCGACGGCGCGCTACCGGAGATGCAGTTGGCACTGCTCGCACAGCTTATCGGAATCGATTTCCGTAGACAGCGCGTCGAATTGGAGACCGAGTGGCTGTGACAGCCTGATTTGGCCCCGGGTGGACGGCTAGAAGTGGCTCCACCTGTGTGGTCGCGGGTGTGCGTGGTGACGGTCTGATTTGGCCCCGTCTTCACGACACTC
>NZ_HG964451.1:777553-801434 GCF_000612725.1 Mycolicibacterium austroafricanum | reverse complement strand
CGCCGACACCAACGCGACAGCCCCAACCCGACCGAGGTGGAGCCAAATCACGTCGTCACACCGGGGCCAATTCAAGTTGACATTGCCACCCTGACTACTGTGGTGGCCACCTACTACCTGCTCGGGTCTCCACCCGGCGGATGGACAAGCTCGTCGAGACCCTGGGCATCACCAGCCTGTCGAAATCCCAAGTCAGCGTCATGGCCAAGGAACTCGACGCCGCCGTCGAAGCGTTCCGGACCCGGCCGTTGGACGCCGGCCCCTACACATTCCTGGCCGCCGACGCGCTGGTGCTCAAAGTCCGCGAGGGCGGCCGGGTGGTCAACGTGCATGCCCTGATCGCGGTCGGGGTCAACGCCGAGGGATACCGCGAAATCCTGGGCATCGACGTCACCACCGCTGAGGATGGGGCCGACTGGCTGACGTTCCTGCGGTCACTGACCGCTCGCGGGCTGTCCGGGGTCAAACTGGTCACCTCCGACGCGCACGCCGGGATGGTCGCCGCGATAGGAGCAGACCCCTGCCAGGGGCAGCCTGGCAGGGGTGCAGAACGCACTACACGACGAATCTCATGGCCGTCACCCCGAAGGCGTCCTGGCCATGGGTCAAGACGTTGCTACATTCATTGTTCGACCAGCCCGACTCGGAATCCGTTGCTGCACAATATGACCGGATAATCGACGCGTTGGATGACAAGCTGCCCAAGACGGCTGAACACCTGGAAGCCGCGCGGGCGGATCTGCTGGCGTTCACCGCCTTCTCCAAACAGATCTGGCGCCAGATCTGGTCCAACAATCCCCAAGAACGGCTCAACAAGAGATCCGCCGGCGCACCGACGTCGTGGGCATCTTCCCCGACCGCAGCGCACTGATTCGCCTCGTTGGCGCCGTGCTGGCAGAACAACACGACGAATGGGCCGAATCCCGGCGCTACCTCGGCCTCGACGTGCTGAGCAAATCACGCGCCGTCAACGACACCCCGACAGAACAGGAGGAGACCCCCGCGGCACTGACCGCCTGAACCATCCCGACGAAGAATCACACGAACGACGTCGTACACCACGTGCCTGGACTTGACCTGATGGGCATTGCCGCCGCGTGATCACCTCCACAGCACCGGTCGAGTCGGCGCTTTCGATCTGTAGCTGTCAGTTCACGAGCGCTAAGCCGGCGCGGTCGCCCGCGACCTTGACATGCATTCGGTTCAAACCCGGAACTTCGCGATGGCACGTGGTCCGGGTCCCTGTCGGACTCGTTTCGTAAGCTAGCTTCGATATGTATGGGGGGTGCTATAGCGTTTGTGGGCAAGCGGCGGGACAAGCTTTGCTGACGGCCGCGTGGCGATGCGGTTGCGGCGACCTGGGGGTATGGCGACGTGGTGATTGAGGCCCGCACCGGGCGACTGGTGCGGACGTCGGCCCTCGGCGTTGGCCGACTTTTGTCGGTGCACGATGATAAGGCGTTAGTTAGGTATTTCACGGCCCCGTCCAACTCGCCTTATGTTGAACGGGAGCATGACTGCAGCGAACTCGCGCCAGCGAGGCTAAGTCCTCACACACGGGTTTACCTGCGTGAGGATTACGGCTGGCGCATCGGCCGGATCGATGCCGACGGAGATCCGGACGATCTCGGCCGCTACCTGATCGCCTTCCCTAACCTTCAAGGCGACCGCCTCACGGATGAGGCGTTCGAAGTTCGCTGGAGGGTTCCCATCGAAGACCCGTTCGTCATCCTCGAAAGCCTCGGGGGTGATGGGCCCCTGGTGTACGAGTCCCGCCTCGAATTCTTGCGTCACTGGGCGACTCAGCGAGCAGCAGCCGTCGGCGTCGAAGGTTTGTTGTTGGCCTCAGTGGAATTGCACCGGCATCAGTTGGCCGTCGTGCGCCGGGTGTCGACCGACCCCATCAAGCGATATCTCTTGGCAGACGAGGTTGGACTCGGAAAAACCATCGAAGCCACAGCGCTCATTTGGCGCTTCCTCGACCGCAATCCCAGCGGCCGCGTCCTAATCCTGGTGCCGGAGCATCTGCGACACCAATGGGCGGTGGAACTCGCCGACCGATTTCGCACCCCACTGTTCGCGAAGGCCTTCGTCAAGATCCGGTCGCTCAACGACGAAGCCACATGGCCGATCGAGTCCGTCGACTTACTCGTCATCGACGAAGCCCACCGTGTGTCTCGCAACGGCACGCTGAGCACCGACGCACGCCGCAAGGTGGCGGAACTCGCGCACGCGGCCGACGAATTGTTATTGCTGTCGGCCACGCCGGTCCGGTCCAACGAGGCCGGCTTCCTTGACTTGCTTTATTTGTTGGATCCGGCGCATTACCATCCCGAGCAAGTCGATGAGTTCACTCGGCGCGTGCACAATCGCGACCGACTGGCGCTCACATGTCAGGCACTGGTTTCCGACATCGACGAATTGGACCTGTCGCTCTACGCCGAGCAGTTGAAGGCTGACTATCCCGAGGATTGCCTGCTCGCCGACCTGCTTGACGCTGCGGACTCCGCTGATGACGAGGCAAGACCACTTGCGGTGACGCGAGTGCGTCAGCACTTGTCCGAGGCCTACCGACTGCACCAGCGCGTACTGCGCACCCGGCGCACACCCGAGGTGATGGCCAGTTTCCGCATCCGCGGACGGAAGCGCGCCAAATCTTTCCTCGTGCGCGTCGGCGACCCCGACACGACTCGCCGCACGGACTTGCTCGATCGTCTACGCATCGACCTGATGTCCGCAGTCGAAGGCGGTGTCCTGGAGCCGATGGAAAGCGTGGAGATGCTACGCGAGGCCGCGCAGCGCTGCGGATCTTTACCACACGCCTTGACTGCGCTGCGGTCGACCGAAGAGAGCGCCCCAGGCGATCTAATTTCCCAGTTGCAGGCGTTGATTCGATCCGGAGTCGTGTCTAATTTAGATTCGTCGATTGACGCGATCGACGGGAATCGTGACGGTCAAGTCGCGGCTCTCGTTGACGCGCTGACGCCATTCACGGGTTCGAAGACTCAATCCCGCGTCGTGGTCGCGTCGACGTTCACGGAGACCGCGCGGGCGGTGACCATCGAGATGAGCCGACGATGGGGTCGGTCACGTGTCGCAGCGCATCTGCGAGACAACGGCGAGGACCAGAACCGTGCCGCAATCGAGCGTTGGATGGCAGGGGGACCATGCTCGATCCTGGTTGTGGACGACAGCGCCGAGGAGGGCGTCAACCTGCAGATCGCCAACCTGTTGATTCATCTCGACCTGCCGTGGAACACCTTCCGCATAGAACAACGGATCGGGCGGTGTGACCGTCATTCGCGTGGCGCCGTTGGGCCGATCGAGTCGAAGGTCGTCGTGTTCGGCGATGAACCGTACGCGATGAACTGGCTCGAGTTCGCCGACGGGTGCGAGGCGTTTACGAGGTCCCTTTCGTCGCTGCAATACGTTCTCAGCGACACCGAACGCCAATTGCTGACAGCCGTGATACGCGATGGGCCCGCCGCAATCGGGGATGCGACGGTCGAACAAGCCGACAAGTTGTCGGAAGAACTTGTGCGGATCATCGCTCACGATGCGTTGGATCAGGTGGAAGAGGAAACGACCGAGGACGCGACGACCGTTGATCAATTGCTTATCGATAGCGACCGCAGTTCGGGATTGACACGCGCGTTGATCACTTGGCTTGAGGGAGTCGGCACCAAACTCGACCGGGAGGACCGCGACGTGATTCGGGTCCGTCCGCGTCCGCGTCCGCAGGTTCCATTTGACCTCGAAACCAAAATCGTTGCAATCGCTGGGAGTCCGAACGCGTTGACACGGTCGCGTGCGGTCAGTCACACCCTCCCGATTCTGCGGGCGGCCCATCCCACCGTGGACGCCGTCGCCGAACATCTGTTGCAGGCGGACCGCGGAGTCGCGTTCACGACGTTTCGACCGTGGCCCGGAATGTCGTCCCCGGTGGTGTTGTTTCGGGCCGACTTCCTCGTCACAGCGGCGTTCCCAGAGGAATTCATCGCATCGGCGGAAGGCCTGGGGGTGATGCCGTGGGTGGATCAGGTGCTTCGGGAGGTGTCGCCGCCGCTCGTCGAGAAGATAGTCCTGGCGCCGACCGGGCGGGAGGCCACCGATCCCCGTCTGCTGGAGCCGTACTCGCCCCGCCGGGGCGACCAGAACCTGAGTTCGCGACCCGAAGTGTTCGCGAAACTCGTTGCAACGCTGGACTGGACGGCCCTGTGCCTCGATGCGGCCGAGCGAACGCGGGCGCTCGTCGACATGCGGGCCTCGGTGACCGATCGCCCGCTCGCCGCGGCTCATCAGATCAGGCAGTCACTCGCTCAGCGGATGGACCGCAGTCGGGCGCGCCGGATGGCGGGGATGATCGACACGGATGCCGACCTCGGTCGACTTGGTGCGATGTTGCCGCAGCGATTGGAGTCTCGAGTCGAGGCCCTGGGCTGCGGGGCGATGTTCGTCGGTGATCCCGGAATCGTGGGCGACCCGTGATTGGGCCGAGTGCTGCCCAGCGATTTCTGGACGACTGGGCAGCGGGCAGCGCGCTCACCGGGACCAGTCGACTCGCCTCCGCATTAGCCCGGCACGGCCCGACGGCGACAAAGGGCGCGGCAGACATCGCAGTGCTGTTGCGCCAATGTCTTCGGGGCGACGACGTTCGCCGCAATAGCTCGATTACTGACAGGGAGTCGTTGGTCGGCGCGTGGCTCGAAGTGCCGGTGTGCCGACTCTTCCCGGAGACGTTCAACTGGGCAGACTACGGCCTGCTCGCCCAGGTTACGGCGCCGGGCCGAATGCGACTCTCTGCGCAGCCGTGGCGGCCCGATTGGCTCGACATGCCCGACGGCAGGAGTGTCGACGGGGGTTCGTCGGCGGCTCTGCCGTGTCGCACCGACGAAACCGTGCCGGGCGACCCCTTCCTAAACGCCATTGACCACTCATTTACTGGTTACAAAACGCCGGGTCAGCGAGCCGCCGTCCGCAGCGCGATGGTATTGCCGGCGGGCGCGACCCTAGTGGTCAATCTGCCCACCGGTGCCGGCAAAACTCTCGCGATGCTCGTTGCGGCGGAGATCGCGCCGCCAGGGATGACGTCGGTCATCGTCGTGCCCACCGTGGCTCTCGCAATGGACCAAGAGCGTCGCTATCTAGCGCAAAATCCAAACTCTCCGCCTGTGGCCTATCACGGCAGCCTCTCCGAGGCCGCAAAGAAGTCGTTCCGGGAACGGCTTTGGTCGGGTCAGCAGCGGATCATGTTCACGAACCCCGAGGCCGTGGTCTCCTCGCTGGCCCGGCCGCTGGCCGAGGCCGCCGGGGGCGGGCGTCTCGCGTTGCTCGCGGTCGACGAAGCGCACGTGGTGGGGTCGTGGGGAGATGCGTTCAGGCCTCATTTCCACACCCTTGCCGGGCTACGTCGATACATGCTGCGCGCTGCTGCCGCCGGCGGCCATCCGCCATTCAAGACCATTCTCGCCAGCGCGACTCTCACCGAAGACGTTTTGCGTCTGCTGCACGCCCTGTTCGGTGAACCCGGGCCCTTCTTTCACGTCGCAGCACCGGTATTGAGGCCGGAACCGGAGTATTGGCAATGCGTCGACGTCGATGCCGCTGAACGGCAACACCGACTGCTCGAGGCGATGCGCCATCTGCCCCGCCCCGCGATCGTCTACACCACTTTGCGTCAGGAGAATCGCCCAGGCACCTTTACGGCGCAGCGGTTGGCGCAGGTTCTTCGTGACGCGGGATTCGAACGGGTCGCGACCGTCGATGGAGGTTCGTCGACCGACCACCGGGAGCGGATCCTTGGGGGCCTGCGCCATCAGGATGGCTCGCCGTCGACGATCGACGTTGTCGTGGCGACATCGGCATTCGGTCTGGGCATCGACGTGCCCGACGTCCGCACGGTGGTGCACGCATGCGTGCCGGAGGGCATCGACCGCTTCTATCAGGAAGTGGGGCGCAGCGGTCGCGATGGAAACGCGTCGGTGTCAGTGCTCGTGGCGACGCGCGAAGACGACGACGTCGCGTCTCGGCTCGCCAGCCCGACGTATCTGACGCCGGAACGGGCGCGAGAGCGGTGGACGTCGATGCTGCACGCCGCCCGAGACGCCGGCGAGGGACTGCTGCGCCTGCCGCTGACGGCGACGTCGGGCAAGGTAAAGATGCACGGTGACTACAACGAACGATGGAACTTATTCACCGTGCTCCTGTTGGCCCGTGCCGGTGCCGTTGCGTGGGATTTCTCATTCTCCGACCGCAATGACGCCGAGGAGGGGGACTCGGACGTCGGGTGGCTAACGGTACGGGTGTTGCGCGGTGATCACCAGACGGACCACTTCTGGGAGACCGTCGTCGAGCCCACACGCCGCTCCATGGTCGACAACGCCCGCGAAGGCCTAGCCCGACTGCGAGCCGCGTTGACCGGAACGGTGTGCCTGGGTGTGGTGACTGCCGAGAGCTTCACCATCGATACACCGCCGGAGTGGCGAGCGACGTGTCTCGCGGCTTGCGGCGGTTGCCGGTGGTGCCGAACGCACGACAAGCCGCGGTGGGCATCGCCCTCACCCATGCCGGCCGCGATTGCCCTGCAAGCCGGCGAAGCACCACTGGGAGATCTAGCGGTGGGCGGCGCCTATGGACTTCGCTTGGCAATCATTGCAGACGTTACCGTGCTGTCCACGTCGAGGAAGTTGAGCCGCCTCGTCGCAAGCGTGGTGGCGGTCGCGCAAATAGGACTCATAGTCGTATCGGACCGATTGTTCGACTCTGTCCGTGACATCGTGGCCAAGTCGCCCACCCTCGTGCGGACAGTCATGGTGGACGCCGTGGGCGAATTCGATCCCATCACCGCCGTCGGCGTCCCGACACTGATCCTCCTGGCGCCCGGAGAGGATGCCGAGGAGTGGTTGCAGGGAAACAGTCGCGCGCCGTTGACGGTCGTATGCGGGACCGCCGACACGCCGGTGGGCCAGACTGGGCTTGTCCTGCGCGAAGTCGACGCGAGCTACGCATACTCGGACTTCGAGAATCTGTGAAGGGAACAAGACCCGTGGCTTTGTTGAATCCACCCGCGCTGCGTCCGAGTGGGATCGTCACGATCGTGAGGTATCTCGACAAGCAGCGCGGTCAGTCCGATAGTGAGGAGCGACTGATCGCAACCCTGGCGCCGTCCAGTCTCAAGGGTGACCCGGCAGCGGACGTGACGGCGAACTTGCGGGCCGCCATCGAACTCGGGTTGATAGAGCGGAGCGGCGACCGAGTCGGCTTGCCCGAGCGGATTCCGACCGCGCTGGGAGGCGCCGACTCGCCTCTCGTCGAGGAGTTACGTAAACGGGTGTTCGACGAGAAACTCAACGTCGCCCCGTGGAGGAGTCAGGTGGGTGCAAGGGACCTGACCAATGCGCTGAGTTGGTTCCTGATGTTACCGGCGGCAGAGGTACCGACCACAATGGAAGGCCCCGACCGTTCCGTCGAGGCCCTTCAGGGACGCGACTTCGGTCCCCGCCAGGAGGAGGGCGAGTCTTCGAACTGGCCGATCAACAACGCTTCCAGATGGATTCCCTTCCGTCGATGGGCATGCACGCTGGGACTGGCGTGGGTCAACCCTCAGGGGCATGCCGTTCCCGACCCCACTCCCGCGATTCGAGACGTACTACCGACCGTCTTCGGTGGTGACCGGGAATTGGCGGCAAACGAGTTCGTGGATGCGGTGGCGCGGTGCATCCCCGTCCTCGACGGGGGGCGGTATCGGCAGTTCGTCATGGCGAACTGGCAGCGTCCGCCGGCCCAGAATGAGCAACTTACCGGTCCCTTAACGGACGCTTTAGACCGACTGCACGGCGAGGGCGTCATCCGTCTCGACGACCGCGCCGACGCGGCCCGCGTTGCGAAGGCCGGCGGAGCGACCTTCTCCCACGTGCGATACGGCGCAACCCAATGACGACGAGTTTCGTGAACTTCGTTTGCTGGCGCGATGATTCGGTGCTGGCCATGACACCGCGCGACGCCGCAAGCCTGACCGATGGGCGTTTCCAGGCCATCCACCACCCGTTGCAGTTGCGACGCCGACGGTTGGATCAGCGTGAGGGAGGTACCTGGACGACCGAAGCCGACGTAGTCGCGGCACTGAAGGGTGCCCTGCGGCCCGACGGTTACCTGTTCATACCTGTGGTCGGTGGTTCCGGCACCGGGAAGTCGCATCTCGTGCGATGGGTGAAGGATCAGACCGAGGGTGAGTCGGGTTGGGAGATTCGTTATCTACCGAAGAACCGCACCGGTCTGCGACGAGCCATCGAGATCGTGATTCGCGGTCTCAACGGCGCCAAGATCGAGGAAGCACGTGAAGCACTCGCCACCGCCCCATCGCACACCGAATCGGGCGCCGTCCTTGCGGAGCGGCTGCTTGACGAATTGGCATTGCTGGTAAGCCAACTCGATGACCATTCGTCAGCGCTCGCATCAGATTCGCCCGGCGACAAGAAGGCTGCTCTGCTGCGCAAGCGACTCTCGATGGAGTTGCCCGACCTGCTTCGAGATCCTGTCATGCGTCGAAGGCTTACGGCACAAGGTGCGGTGATCCCCCGGTTGGTAGGGCTGGCGCTGCGCGGCCGTCAAGAGGGTGATGGCCTCGACGACGATGCGACGCACTTCGTCGACACCGACCTGCCCTTGACCTTTGAAGAGATCGGCAACGCAAGCAAAGGCGCGCGAGATCTTCTTCGGAAGTTTGCGACGCTACCCGACTACAAAATCGCCGCCGTCGCGATGATCAATGAGGTCCTGCCCGCGGCCGAGAAGCACGTTGCGGTGAGCAATCAGGTCGACCTCGTTGAGGTGTTCCGCGAAGTTCGTAGGGCACTTCACAATGACGGCAAGCAACTTGTGCTGTTCGTCGAGGATCTGACCGTTCTGCACGGAGTCGAACGGGAGTTCCTGGACGCCATCGTTGAACCGGCGCACTCACCAGACGGCGACATGTGTAGCCTGCGGATGATATTCGCGGTCACCGAGGGGCATTTCGATGATCTGGATACCGTCCGAACGCGTTGTGACGATGCTTATTGGCTCGACGCGGAATACGGCGATGGGGTGGGCGAGGATGAAGCGCTGTCGTTCGTGGCGCGGTACTTTAACGCCAGTCGACTCGAGCCCACCGAGATCGACGCGGCGTGGGCCGGCCGACACGGCGAAACCAGCGATTGGCTCCGAAACGCCTGTGGCGACTGCGTGTTTCAAGAGAAGTGCCACGAGACGTTCGGAGTGAGTCGCGAGGGTTACGGGCTGTATCCGCTGAACGCGGAGGCAGCAGGACGAATCGTCCGGGCACTGTCGGGCGAGCGGTTTGACCCCCGCGACGTTGTACGGGAAGTAGTCAACCGGTTCCTCGTTCAAGGCTCCCGTGACATGTCGAGTGGGCGGTTTCCGTCCTCGTCGACGCTGGAGCATTTCGACTCCACCAGCGATCCGTTACCGGCGCTGATTGGGTCGCGCGTCGAAGCGCTCAGGCCCATCGATCACGGGCGTATCCGCAACATTCTCCGCTACTGGGCCGGAATCGAGTCTCCCACCGACGTCAGCAGTGCGGTGCTGACCGCCTTCGGTGCGGGTGACTTCGTCGCCGACTTGCCGTCGCTGAGGGGTCTTGACACAGGCAACGGTGAGAAGGGCATCTCCCGACAGAAGCCCAAAGAGGGTGACGCGCCGCGCGGACGCGTGGCGGACCTCCTGAAGAGCGACCTGAAGAAGCAGTTCATCGAACTGACGGCGTGGGGAAGTCGTCAGCACGAATTGTCAGCCACGACGACCCGAGAATTACGCAAGTCCATCAGGACATTGATCCGCAACAATCTCGAATTCGGGCCGTTACCGGTCAACCTTGGACCGAGTTTCGACGAGCACCGATTCGGTGACGGCAACGTCGTAATCGAAGGATCGGTGACCGCGCAGTCGGCCACATCGGCGTTCATCGTCATCGAACGCAACGAGGTCAACGCCGCGGCCCTCGAGGCCCTAGTGCTCGCGCAGAGCAAAGGCGTTGGTCTACACGGGTATCCGCAAGCGTCCGCATATCGTCAGGCGTTGGCGTTGGCCGTCGAGCGTTGGACTGCCGCCGTTACGGACAAACTCGATCGACCCGTTACGCCCGCCACCACCGCCGCCGTGCACGGCGCAATCGTCGCCTCGGCGGTGATTGGCGAACTAGGGCGGGCAGCGACACCCCCGAAGTACATTGCGGCGTTGTTCGCCCCGTCGCACGTGCAGCAACAAGATACGACTGAGCGAACGGCAAAGTGGACTGCCCTACTAGCTCGCGCCAGCGAATTGAAGTCGAGGCTTCAGGGGGTACTTGACGCCGAGTTCGGAGAGGCGCGCGGTTCAGGAGCCATCCGTATGATCCAGGCCGATCGATTGTTGCCGATCGTGAAGGACTTCGCCGCTACTTGGACGTTGGACACAACGGACGCGGCCATCGGTCAGTTCATGCGAGCGGTGCAACCGGCGGTCGACGATGAGTGGAGGCAACTTCGCGAGCATGTGGCCGCCGCCTTGCCACTAGTCGAGCGTGACCGCTCTTGGGAGGATCAGACCGCCAAGGTAATTAGCGTTCTGCGGACGGGGGTGAAGTCCGGACGTCTGGACGACAACGATGCAGTCGAGGAACTGACCGTCCTTGCCGGCCGGAACCCGACTCGCGCGCTTCGCGCCTTCTACGAGGCCGTCGACGTCGTTGGCGGCGACACGTCGCTCGCCGACAAGATCGCCCTGATCGCCGGCGACGTCCCGGCACACGTGGCGTCGATTCACGCCTTCGCTGTTCGGGCCGCTGCAGCGATGACGAGCATCGAGCGCGATCTGGCGGATCGGCCCACCGGAACGGGCGGATCCAGCGACCTGCAGCGTGCCGCGGCGCGGGTGGTCGAGGTGACCGAACGATTCGGGAACGCCGTGAAGGGGCTGGGCCGATGAGTCTGTATGACAAGGCAGTCGAGTTACAGTTGCAGTTGGAGACTGCGCAGTCGGCTGACTCGAGCGTTGAACTCGTCTCGCGCGCGGACAACTTCGTCGACGCCATCACCACCGCCACCGACTACTTGAACGCGATCACACGGTTGAAGACACGGATGTCGATCTACGACTCTCCGTCGATCGACACGAAGGCCGCCGCCGCCGCGATCAGTGCTTTCCGCGCCGGCCTAGCCAAGTACGGCGTCAAGGCCATTCAACAGAAGCCCGCAGCCAAGCTTATGGAGGTTGCCAGAGACCAGCGCGTACAAGCGGCTCGGTGGGCGGGCGCCCGTTGGCGAGCCGCGTTCGACGAGTATGAAGACTCGGTGGATAAGGCACGACCGGGCCGCCTCGTCGGCGGTTCCACGCACCGGATCAGCGCCGAACGCCATGCCATCAAGCTGGACATGCTGCGACGCCAGGATCCCATCCTCAACGAGGACAAAGTGATCGCGGCCCTAGACACAGGCGGAGGCGACGCGTCCTGGTTGGATCGACTAGACGAACTCCACGTCGGTCTTAATTCGGCGCTGCAGGCACTGGAGGCGGAACGCGCCGCTTTGACACCGGAGGTACGTGAGGCACTGGAGACCGCTGCATCGGAAGGCGGGCTGTCGCTGGCGGACGTAACGACCCAACTGCTCGATGCGTTGCACGCCGCCGGTGTCGACGAAGACCTCGTCGTGCGACGCCGATGAACGCCGACGTGTTGCGCGCCGTTCTTAACGGGGTGGAACGTCGCGAACTCCCGTTGCTGAGTTGGGGCGTCAGCGATGGGTCACTGACCGAGGCCGAACTCGAAGAATTAATAGAGGAGTTCGCGCCGGGGGAGGATGTCGACACAATTCTCGATGCATTGATCGATCGCGGCCTGTTGTTCGCCTCAGGCGTCATCGAGCAGCGATTTCGCAGTCGAATGGCTGAGACCGTGCGATTGGCCGCCCGGTTACGTCAGTGGTTTCACGGCAGACCGTGGACTTCTGCGCCCAGTCTGGTGTCCGATCTTCGTTTTCTCAGTCGGCCGCGCACGGTGCCGCGGCGCGATATCGATGCCGCCGAACTAGATGCCGCGTTGCGAACCGGTAGCGCGGTGTGGTCGGCGGAGCATCAGAACGCGATGACGTCGCTGCTGGGTGGGCGCAAAGTCTCGGCCTTTCAAGCGCGCGCCATGGTGCGCTTGTCCCAGCCACATTCGGGCCCGCGCGGAACCGTCATCGCTGCGGGCACGGGATCGGGCAAGACGCTGGCGTTCTACCTTCCTGCTCTTACACAACTCGCGGCCACTTCGCCGCCTGCCGGCGTGCCACGCATCATCGCGATCTACCCGCGCATCGAGTTGCTGCGCGACCAACTGCGCAACCTCTTGGTGACGTGTCGCGCCTTGGGAGACTTGACCGTCAGCGTCGGCGTGCTTTACGGCGACGTTCCGAGGGACCGGGCAGCAGCTTCCCGGCACCCGGCGTGGAAGCCCGCACCCGACGGGTTGGTCTGCCCGATTTTGACCTGCCTCGAGGACGGGTGCGCAGGGCGGCTCATCTGGCCGGACTCTGCTGGCGCAACCGAGCGACTGGTATGCGAACGCTGTGGATCGGTCGTCGGGCCGCAGACACTGACGCTGACTCGGGACCGCCTCAAGGCCGCGCCGCCTGCGATCCTCTTCGCCACCACCGAGATGATCAACCGGGAACTGGGCTCGCGGGCGTATCGGCGCGTACTCGTAGGTGACGAGTCCCGGTCACCGGACTTCCTGCTGCTCGACGAGATCCACACCTACACCGGCACGCATGGGGCTCAGGTGGCCAACCTGCTGCGACGGTGGCGTGCCGAAGTGACAACCCCTCCGCACGTGGTTGGGCTCTCGGCGACGCTCGCCGACCCCATCGGTTTCTTCGCAGACTTGACCGGATTGTCGACCTCACATATCGCCGCGGTCCAAACCGAACCCGCCGAGATGGCGGAGATCGGCCGGGAGTACTTCTTGGCCCTGCGAGGAGACCCGGCCTCGCAGACGTCGTTGTTGTCGACCACAATTCAGGCGTCAATGCTGATGAGACGGTCGCTCGATCCGGACCCGGGAATCCCCAGCGGTGGCGCCTTCGGATCCAAATTGTTCGTGTTCGTCGACGACCTCGACGTGACCAACCGACTCCACGCTCAACTGTTGGACGCGGAGGGATGGCGACCCGGTGGTGTCAACCGCAAGCCCAACGGCAGTCTGGCCACCCTGCGCGCGTCGTCCGGTCCCGACGTGCGGGCGCGAGACGACGCCGGCCAACTCTGGCGGATGACGGAGGATCTGGGCACGCTGGATCGCCCAATGCGCATCGCCCGCACTACTTCTCGGGACAGCGGTGTTGATGCGAGCGCTGACGTCGTTGTCGCGACCGCTTCCCTGGAAGTCGGCTTCGATGATCCGTTCGTTGGGGCCGTTATTCAGCACAAGGCGCCGCGGGATCCGGCCCAGTTCATTCAGCGCCGAGGGCGGGCAGGCCGCAACCCGATCATGCGCCCCTGGACCGTGGTGGTGCTCTCGGACTTCGGTCGGGACCGCTTAGCGTTTCAGTCCTATGACTCTCTATTTGATCCCGTGATCCCTCGCGTCGCGTTGCCGTTGAGAAACAGGAGCATTCTCAAGATGCAGGCGACGTGGTGGCTGCTGGACCGACTGTCACGCTCCGGTGCAGGACCGTCGCTCGCCGCGGTCATCGAGAAGCGCTGGTCGTCCCGAAACAGTCAGCGCGAACACGCCAAGCGGATTCTCGACCACGTTCGAGAACAACTGAACTCGTCGGCGATCGAGCGGATGGGACAGCAGTTGCGGCGGGCTCTGTCGCTGAGCGATGAGGACCTGCGCGCTGTGTTATGGGATCATCCCCGCGGCCTTATTCCGTCGGTGATGCCTACGCTCATCCGCGGTTTGGAGGTAGCCGCATCCGAACTTCCGCTCGACGACCAGGACTGGCCACGACCGCTCGCCGACTTCCTGCCCTCCGCCTTGTTCTCTCCCCTTCAGACGCCCGAGATCGATGTCACGACTCCGGTCTCACAACCGGAACCCGAACGGGAATCGGTATCGCAGGGTTTGCGTCAGTTTGCGCCAGGACGAGTCAGCTACCGCTATGCGCGGCGTGGGCGGGCGGACCGATTGTGGGTCGAGCCACCCCTTCCCGAGGTCACCGCGCTGGATCTGTCGACGTTCTGCGACGACTACGCCGAACTCGAACCACCTCCCGGGGAGGAGGGTGGTCGTCTCGTTCAACCGCGCGGCTTGAAGGTGACCGCGCCGCCGGAGACGGCTTCGGATTCCTCGTACGGGAGATGGCTTTGGCGGGTGGCGTTTCGGCAGGCCGGCGACCCCGTCCCTCTCGAGATTCCCACAGGAAGTTCATGGGCGTCGGTCGTGACCGAATTCCACGCCTACACCCATCGCTATCGCTGCGCTCACACGATCTGGCGGTACGCAGAGCGTTTCGCGGTCGAACGCAACGCCGACGGCGCGCCCGCCGTGACCGACCACGCCGTCACCTTGGACAGCGAACCCGTCGCGGTCGGATTTACCATGGACGTCGACAGCGTCGCGTTGACCGTGGCGCTGCCCGAGCACAGTTCGTCGTCGCCGGCACTGCTGCAGTCGCTGCGTGTCGCGCGGATGGAGTTCCTCATCCGATCGGGAGACGGGCTCACAG
Source organism: Mycolicibacterium austroafricanum (assembly GCF_000612725.1). Lineage (GTDB taxonomy): Bacteria > Actinomycetota > Actinomycetes > Mycobacteriales > Mycobacteriaceae > Mycobacterium > Mycobacterium austroafricanum. The sequence goes on along the minus strand of NZ_HG964451.1, from coordinate 786,747 downwards.
GCCTGGTGCCCTCGCGCTTCACCCGCGAGTGGCTTCATCAGGTGCTGCTGTCGGTGTTGGTCGTGAACAGCCAGACGTGCCCAATCGAGCAAACTTTGAGCCGGCTAGGAGACGACCAGCTGAGGACGTCAATGCTCGATGCCGCGCGGGAGGTCTTCGGGGTGCTGCAGACCGATGATCGTGACGAGGGCTCCGATCGTCGGGATGCGAACCTCGTCGCCGATCTCTCCGCAGCACTCGACCTGCCCGGCGTCATCGACGAGTTGCGCTCGGCAGCAGCAGCGTTGGGGGCGGAACCTGATGATAGGTGGCGCCCATGGCTGGACGAGCGCTACTTGACGACGTTGGCTTCGGCGGTAGTGGAAGCGATCCAGAGTTCCTGCCCTGAGGTCGATGCTAGTGAATTGCGAATCGACCTCACGGACGCACGATCCGAGGGGCGTTCGGCGCAGATCATCATCAGCGAGGACGAACCCGGCGGCCTTGGCATCGTGGAAGCCCTGGTCGACCGCTACGTCGAAGATCCACGCAGGTTTTGGGCCTTGTTGGAGACGGCGTTGGGATCATCCGACGGTGAACGCATCGATGAGAACATGCGCGGGTTCCTGGCCCGGACGGACACGCCGCTCATGGCCGAACGTCTCGCAGGCATCCGCACGGCCGACGATCTCGCGGGCCTCACGTCGGCATGGCAGCGCATGCGCATCGCCCTGTTCGACACCGGTTTAGCCTGCGACCACGCCATGATCTCCGCCTTATCCTCACGCCTGCTGCGTCCTGGAAGCGGTCAGGCGCTCGAACATCTGATCGCCGATCTGCTCACACGTTGGGATGACATGGAGTCCCGTCTCGGCATCGACATTGAGTTGCGGGTGTTCGCTTACGTTGCCGCATCGGATCCCGATGTCCGCCGACGCATTCAGTCCATCACTGGCGGGCACGTCGGCCAAGCCGGATGGGAGATCGGACAGATCGTGGGCCTTCTCTGGTCGCGCGGCTACCGCGTCCGGTCGTCTTCCCTACAGACGTATTCACCGTTTCGGGAGTACGAACCAACGGAGCGACTCCTCTTCGCCGAAGTGATCCGACCTCCCGATCTAGTCGTGGACGGCACGGGTCCGGGATGGCGAAGTGCCGTTGACGAGCGCCTGCGCGAGGCCGCGACGGCGACGATCCGCACTCCCACCGACGTCAGGGCTGCCGAGATCGTCCGCGAGATGTTGATTGAGCCGACGAGCGTCGACGTACTGGAGTTTCATCCTCGGGTTGTGGGACTGTCGCGTTCCCCGGCGGGCCTGGACGTTCGCGTCGAGTTACGGGAGGCCAGGCAATGAAGTCCCGCAGTTTGCGAACCTCGGCGTTGTCGTCTCATCAAGAACTCGCCGACGCCCTCCAGGCTCTCTTCGTAGCCGAACTGCTCAACCCGAGCCAACCCCTGTGGATCGTCACTCCGTGGATTTCCGATGTCGAAATACTCGACAACCGAAGCGGACTGTTCACCGGGTTACTGCCGGATCTGCCCCGACGACCGATCCGACTGATCGAGGTATTGATCAGCTTGCTGCAACGCGGCGGCACGATCGTCATCGCGTGCCGTCCCGACGGTCACAACCAAGCGTTCGTCGAGCAACTCAGGCACCGCGCGGCGGCGGAGGGCAGCCTCATCAAGCAACTGTCCTGCAGATACGCCGGTGAGCTTCACGAGAAGGGAATACTGTCGGGCGCGGTCTTGCTCAGCGGCTCGATGAACCTCACATACAACGGCATTCGCCGCCTCGAGGAATCGATCACGATAAGCCACGACCTCGACACCGTTGCACGCACCCGCCACGCGTACGAAGACCGATGGGGCATGGTGTGACTGACCCCAGCAACCCGTTCTTCACCTCGCCCAATGAAATTGTCCCATCGCAACTCGAGGGCGAACTGGCTCAACTCCTCGACACGTTGCGAACCCGCTTCGACCGCTTGGGAAAGCGGACTCTGCTCCCGTCGAGAACCGCCGGGGTTACACGATGGTACGGACTTGCTCCTACTCCCCGTGACGGGCATCTGCTGCGCGACGAAATCCGATGCTGGCTCGACCGACCGTTGACGAGCGGACGCGCCGACGTTACTCAGACGACGGCCGATCCCGTTGATCGACTAGCGCTGGACCTCGTCCCGCAAGGGGCGGCGATGCGTGTCGACGTCGCACCGGGATGGATGCAACCCGTGCGGCGAAACGTCGAGGCGCTGACTACAATTTGGGCGCTGGAACCAGACCGTGGGATCGATCAACCACGTCCGGTGGGTCGCATTCTTCGACAGTTCTACGACAGCCTAATGGGGAACGATCGCTCCCAGGCTGAAGCGGCACTCGACGAACTGCGAGGGCGGGCAATGATCAGTGCCACAAACCTGCGGTTCCTCCGGGTCGAGATGATTAGTTCGCTCGGCACGCCCACAGAGTTGCGCGACGATCCATCCCTAAGAGATATCTCCCTGCTGGCCCGACCACGCGCCGTGACAGAGAGCCTCGCCGATGCCGCCGACGCCCTGGTGGCGGCACACCTGGGCGACGCCCCGAGCAAGGATGACCTGCTTGTTGCCGCCAAGCGCATAGACGCCGCCTGGCCGACGTTGGTGACACATGCCTACCAGGTGACCACGCCCGCCACGGCGCGCTGCTACGCACTTGCGCAGTTGCTTCGCGACACCCCCGACGAACGGCAAGTGCGTCATCTGTCGGACCAAAATGTGGACGACGCGGTAATCGCCGCGGTCCGCGCCGCGATTACCGCGCCGCGGCCGCGACCAGAGGCAGCAGTGACGACGCTGTCGCTGTACTACGACGGCGAATACGAGGCCGCGATCCGAATGGCAGACACGCCTACGCCCGACCGTTCATCGGCGGCCATCGCACTGGCTGCGGCCGTGAATATGCAAGACTCCCTGTGCGCCAGTCACGCGTTGGCCATCGTCGATCGACTACCTTCCGACGACCGTTCGCACCTGTTGGAGCAGGCGGTCGAGAAGAGTTTCTTCGACCGACTCCAGGCGATGACCGCACAAAGTCGCATACCACAAGACTGGGTCGACTGGCTGTGCGGAGAGTGGCCCGATCGACCAGATCTACTCGCTGACTGGTCACAGAACTGGCCGCGCACCCCGGACTATCTCGAGGCCACGGCTGAGGATCTCGCGACAAACTTGATCGACGCGTTCAGCGATGCACGACGGCCTCGGGTGAGAAACGGCGTCCCTTTGTTGGTGGAATGGCTTACAGAGGGCGGGATTCCACCATCCGGCATTGCGTTCGGCACGACGATATTTGACATTATTTTGTCCAGCGAACCCGGCAGGACAGAGCGCCAGGCATCACTTGTACTCATGGAAGAAATACTTGCAGCAGGATGCACATCCTCCGAATACACGGAGATCCTCGATGCCGTGGCACGCGCATTGCATGTCATCGGACCGCGGGACGCACCCTGGTTGACACAAGTCATCGATCTACTACTCACGTACGCGGCGCCGCGTCCGGAGGATCGAGAAGGGGTCATTGTCAAAGCCGCCAGCGTGGCCCGGGGATGGGCCGAGCGCATCGACCCCAGCGATGCGCTCGTGCTGGGTATCCTCTTTAACTCCGCGCGCACCGAATTCACCGTAGACAACCAGGACGGAGCGAGGACAAGCACGAGGCCTTTCAAGACAATTGGTGTGTATTCGATGATGGAGAATGCGATCCAAGTCGTAACCAAATGGATTAGTGAACGGTGGCCCGAAGTGACCGTGAGGGCATCATCTGAGGCCGACAGCAGCAAGATGCTGATTTCTCTTGTTCAGAGTGTCGACGTCATGCTCGTACAGACCAGTCGCGCCAAACACGCTGCCACCGCAGCGATCGACGCAGCGATTACTGACCGCAGCAGACTTGTGTATGTGAACGGCCGTGGCGCATCATCCTTGATGCGAGCACTGCTCGACTGGACTGACGGCCCATCGGACTAGCGCCCCAAGGGTTCCTAGCCAATCGTGATATCCGTCAGTGCTCGCCAGAATACTGCCGATGTCGATGACGGGGGATCCTAGTTGGACTCGGTTGCGTCCAGCAACGCGTTGTATGAGGTGTCGACTCCTGTCGAAAGGGCACCAAGTTCCGTGGTGGTTTTCGACCCGCGCCGACAAAGAACGACCGCTTGTGTTCAGTCGCGCATGAATTTCGCCATCATGGTTCCCGAATCATGCATCTTCAGTTGGCAGATAAGCATGTATTTTGGGATACGCAGGGCACACCGCTCGCCAGTCACACGTAACACAGGTGGCGTCGTCTGACGCATCAGTGGGCCACTCGGCCAAGATGTGAGGCGACTGCCGTTCTTTCGCGCGAGCAATCCCTATGTTCAGCACGACATCGTCGAACTTCCTGGCTTAAACCTGCTGGGAATCCACGTCGATGGGTATGACGCGCAACGCTCCACACCGCGACCCGGCGCCCCGTCGCCGGGTCCAGCCACATCCCCAACTTGCCGTAATCGATCTGCGCTTCGCTACCGGGATCGACCACGCCGCGAGCCACGGGACCTTCTCTTCGAGGTGTTGTTGGGCGAATTCCGTTGCCATGTAACGACGTACCGTGGACTCAGAAACCTCGACACCGCGCTCATCGCGCAGGCGTTGAGCGATGGTGGCCGCCGTGACCCGCGCCTTGAGCTGGTCGGCGATCCAGTCCCGGTGCACCGCGATTCGATCCCAGGTCAGCGCCCGCACGCTCGGATCAATCACCTCAGGGAACCACCGCCCGATCCGTTCCCGCCACAACTGCTCATTAAACGGCTCCTCCGGCGCGGGCTCCAGCCCTTCGGCGATGGCCGGCGCCACGTATTTGCGGATGGTTTTGCGGTCGATGCCCAGAGCCTCATAAATCTGACACCTGGGATCGGCCGGCATGCCAGTGCCGAAACATCTCCACGAAGTCGGTCACGTTCCACCATCTCCTCGCCAACTCAGGCCCCTTCCAAGGCCCCCGGCGGGGCTCTTGAACGAAGCGAACCTGAGCAGCGCCCCAACCCCGACCGGACACGCCCCAAGGGGTGGGGAATTACGTGACGGCGGGTGAGGAATTACGTGACGGACAACCCCTCAAACCTGGGGAAATACGTGACCGCTGACACCGTGGATTCGTGCTGCACGACGCCATCGACAACACACAACCGGCAGTTCGCCAACTCGATACGCTCGCCGGGGCGACCGTGTTTCTCCGGGCAGCGGGTCTGTTGGTGACCGGGCCGCAACTGATGGCGCTTGAACTCATGGAGCGTGACGGCATACAGACCCGTGACGCCGCCGCAGTGGCGCGCTACCACAACGAAGGACAGTTCCTGGCTGACAGGATGATTGAGCGTTGTCACGTTGAGCGCCGCCACTCGGTGTATCTGAACATCGACCTCGACGACGACACCCCGGGCCTGGCTCTCGATGTGGCTTTGTCACAAGCATCCACTCCCGGCACCATCGTCGTGTTCCGAAGCCAGCCACCGCGTGTCGGCTCCGTTGCCCAGATCGCTGTGCCACCAGGGGTTGTTCTGCCAAATTGTGACCGCTCGTAGCATTGCGGCAACTGAGAACGCAGGCACTGTGGCTGCGGCCAGTTCAGATCTGGCGCCATTACAGGTGGAACTAACTGTCCTACTTTGGGATCGGTCCGTCCTAGCCCTCCAGCGCCCTCGGCTCACCATCGGTGATGGCTTTCGGGGATAAATCCCTTTCGATCATGAAGCGCAGCAGTGCACTGAGCACGGCTTGGGCAGCCGAAAGTTGCACGACCTTCGATGATTTCGGATCACTGAACGGCTGTAAGCGGTTCAGGGCAGCCGAGACCTGGCTCTCGAAATCGGTCAACTTGTACCACAGGGTTGTGTCGAACGGTAGGTCGAGCTTCTTGCGGGCATGCTCGGTTGCGACCCGCATCATCAAGCCTTCCAGATTCAGTACTGCGCTCGGGCCTCCGGACCCCGACACTGCTGCGGCAGTTGCCGTGGCAGCGCCTGTTCCGGCAAGACCCCCGAGCATCGCCAGCCCACCCATCATCCCGCCGGGGCCAAAGGCTGCGAGACCGCCGGTAATCGCCGCTGCCCCAAACACCCCCGCGGGGGCCGCCACGGCCAATCCGACTGGACCCGCCGCGAGGAGGGCGATACCTGCCGCCGCGGTCAACACGCGACCCCACGGCACGCCGCCTCTCCCTGATGCGCACCCTTGGACATCCTTGATCGCCTCGACGACCGCTCTGCCGATGCGGCGCGTGTAGCCGAGTTCAACGGCAATGTCTTCAAGGGCGCGGGGTACTGCGTCGCCCGTGTCGATCTCGTACGGTGTCACTGGGTTTGTCAGGGCCAAGACCACCATTTCCCCGACCGCCTCATGGATCTCCCAACGGTGCAGCAGTTTTGGGAGGATTCCTCCTGCGAGCTCCAACATTTCGGGTGCAAGCGGCTGCCCCGAAGCCGCGTATTGCAGAATCTGTGCGGCCAGGTCGTCTCGGAGGATGTTTAGCGCGGCGCGGAACCGCGACTTCAGTGCTTCATCCTTCATATTTCGCGCAACTGCCTCAGCGAAATGTTGCAGCAGCAGCATCGACGCTTCACCGTCGCCTAGTCGCACAGAAATGTCAGCTGAGGCGGTTGCTACCTCTTTCGTCGGGTAGAGGATGTCGGCCACCAGCGTTGAGACAGAGGGCTCGCCCAAGTAGCTGGCGGCATCGTGACCGCTGATTGTGGTCAGGAGGAAATCCTGTGCTCCTGGAAATGTGCTGGCCAGGCCGCGTCCGCCGGTCACGATGTCGCGGGTATGGAAAAAATTCGACCAGTCGTCGACCCGCGAGTACGGGAACTTCTTGAGTAGCCTCTCACTGCCTTGATGGAGCGCACGGATGTTCGCCGGGCTGCCGATGGTGATGAAGCGGCGTACATGCAGACTTCCCGGGAGATGATCAAGCAGATCGATAGCGATAACCGAGCCGAGGCTGTGCGCGATCAGAATGATGTCCCCGTGGCTGGGCAAATGGTCGATGATGTGGTTCATCACGCCGGCACGGACCTTGTCGTCTCGTACATAGCGACGCACCTGGTCCAAATCCATCACGGATAGGTGGTTGAACGCAAGGTCGGGTGCGACGTCCCAGACAGGACCCGGGACCAGGTTGAAACCGAAAGTCCTCACACCGTGCTGGATGCGAAGCTTTCGTTGAATCCGTGCCTGCCGGCGCTCGAAATCCTGACGAGCCTTCGCTTCATCCCGGGGTTTGTAGGTGATAGGTGGGAGTTTGCCCGACCGCCCATCTGTCTTCAGGCGTGAGTGGTACCGAGGAACAATGACCTGCTCGCGGTCGATGAGGTTATAGCCAGCCGCTTCAAGGCCTCTATTGAGCCCGTCAAGCCATGTGTAGTTCGGGTCTCCATCACCGATTCCGTGCAAGAAAACGATCCTCATCAACGATTCCCCTCCGTCGGGCGGCGACGTCTTCCGCCCCCATTCACAAGTCGATTATGCCGACACTGCTTGTGATAGCCGCCACGGGTCGCTTTGCTCGTTCTGCAACTCCAGTCCTCGTAACCCGAACGGAACGTCAGTCTGGAATGAGACGATGTCAAGGTGACACAAAGGTCGGGTGGTGGCGGCGCAGTATCGGTGGTAGCTGCGGGTGTTGGCGGACTCTACGCGTTTCGAATCATCCGGCAACTTCGGCACCGAGCCGTTAATCCGGACCTCAAAGACCCCGCCCGCAACCTGATGCGGTGGCTGCAGGTCTTGGCGGTCGGTGTGGCGGCGTTGATCGTCGGCGTCACAGCCGCCTTGATTTGGTGGCAGGGTCCAGTGGCGATCATTTTGGTCGTCCCTATCGCGCTGCTGGTGTTAATGACCGGACTGTTGGCGGCGCTCTATCTTTGGGTGTTTGCAGTAGGCAAGCGGCGAAAGACCGGTTTCATGATCTGCGAAGTCCACTATCCGGACGCGCCACGGCAGGTCAAAGCGAGCATGCGCCGCATCTACCGGGCAAATCATCGAGTGCAGTCAGGAAGCGCGTATAGCGTCGGCATCTTCGGCGATGTACAACTTGATCGCCTGGTGTATTCGGCAGCCGAGCGTGCTGTGGTGTGCTCGGAACTGGTTGCAGCAATTAGGCATCTTCGGCCGGATGCAGTCGATGCGGATCGGGTGGCGCTAGAGGATGCCAACACTCAGATCAGAGATCTCACCGCGTTCATAACTGATGTTGAGCTAGCGCTCGAGCGGAGCGCGGATAGCGCCAAGCAGTTGTCAGTGCAGATGGCTGGACATGAGCGGCGACGCGAGGCCTCGACCGCCGCGAGTCCGCAGGTTGTTATCCGGGAAGACTGCCACACACGGGCGCGGTCGCGGCTAGACGAGGCTCGAGACAGAGCGAGAACGATGGATGAGGTCGACATTAACGACGTAGCGGACCGAATCCAGGCCGTCCAATTGGCTTACCAGGAGACTGCAGAGGTCGCCAACAAGGTGCTCTATCCGGAGGTCCTTTTAGATGGCACGTCAACGACCTCGCCGAGTTCGGCTGGTTCCGAAGGGTCTTCCGGCGCGGGAAACAAGCGGAAGGCCGTGCTGCGTGAGGTCGCTAAGCCCGCGACTAGAACTGGCAGGTCGGCTGCGGCTGCGGCGAGGTCACGAGTTCGCAGCCTAAGCAACAAGAATCACCCGCGTTGACGACTCATTCGTGCCTGCCAGATCATGCGATGGTGAACGAGGCTTCAGCACGACCACTTGATCAAGGATATGGGCCGGCAACCTTTCGTCGCAACGCTGCGCAACACTCGTCGTGGAGCTCGCTGTGTGGGTGTTCCTGCCGTGGTCTCTGCTCGCGATCTACGTCCTTCCCCTGCTTCTGATCGATCTGCTGCAGGCAGCGATCCTGAAAGCGCGGTCGGGGACTCTGGGACAGATCGGTCGAGGGACGCTGATCGGTCTGATCGCAGCGCCGGCGGCGCTTGCGGTGTTCTTGCCGGGGTTGTGGCTCGCTCAAGCGCTGGGTTGAGGGGGACCCGTTTGGTGGTCCAGTCGTTATGCGACTTTCGGTTGATGGGTCGTGGCCCACTGTAGGGCAAACTCGGCCGGGGTGAGGTCGCCGTGGGCGGTGTGGGGCCGATTGGCGTTGTAGTCACGACGCCAGTCCTCGA
>NZ_HG964451.1:668142-775179 GCF_000612725.1 Mycolicibacterium austroafricanum | reverse complement strand
CCATGTCGTCGTCGATTCTTCCTGCCCAAACACTCGGGCAACAGAGTCCCACAACGACTGGACCACTACACGGGGCTCACCTCAGGGTGTGTGTCGCGAGGGCGAGATGGCGCTGCAGTCTCTAAACAGTACCAGTGACGATGACCGCGTGATTGCGTCGAGTCGCTTGAGGATGCGCGAGTGCCGCTTGTCATCGATCTTCAAATACAGTCCGAGAGAGCCCATATCGACCGGACCGGTGGCGTGTGTGAGCACTCGCGGCAGCGCCTCGATGATGTCGACGAAGTCCGTGATGAACTCCCGATAGCTCGTCAACGGATCGTCGAGCATGCGCGCGCAGTCGGCGACGATGTCGACGTGCTCCGACCGTACCGGCAGCACCCGGCAGCGCTCCGAGAGCTCCAGGAACCGTTCCAGGTAGTCCATCGTGCGATGCGCAATGTGCTTGATCGCCTCCGGATCCGCCTCCTCGCCGCCCTTGCCCGTGAACGCCGCCATGAACGCCGGCGCTGCCATAAAGCCTTCCAACTGGTGGGCCGTCGCGATCATCTCGTCGATCAGAGTGACCACCGTGGACGCCAGATGCACCGGCGACAGAGCGACGGTAGACGTCGGCGCGGTGAAGCCGAGCTCGCTGTCGCGCAACCGCGACTGCAGCGGAGCGGCCCGCTGCACCAGGATCGACGCGAACAATGCGTGCGGCCACGCCGAAGGCTTCTCCCGCACCAGCGCATCCAACTCGGCCGGTGTGGTCGCCAGCTGCGCCACCGGCGAATCATCCTGTGCCGCCTCAGCGTCCGATTCAGGATCATCGGTGATCTTGCGCATGGCCGCGGCCCCGTCTTCGCCGTAGATGGCCCGCGTGTCGCCGATCAGCGTCCACCGCTTCTGTCGCTCGGCGCGACGGGTCATCTCGAACTCCCGCTCGGCCGCCTCGTCGGCCTCCAGTTGGCGTTCTTCTTCCATCTTCTGCGCGAGCCAATAGATTCCGGCGAACACACCCACGAGTACCGCGCCGCCGACGAACCACCAGATGTACTTGATGACGAATCCGACCGCCAGAAGCAGCAGCAGGATGGCGCAGAACACCGCGCCGTCGCTCGGCTGCGAGTAGCGACCCCTCGATGCCATCTCCGTCTCCTCCCCAGGCCGGATCGTGGAGCCATCACGGTAGAAGCGAGGTCTGACATCTCCGGTTCCACAGGAGGCCAGCAGACTTAGCCCAGAGTTGTTCCACTGGGAATCGCAATCTACGACGTCGGCTACATCCCAGACAGGACAGCGTTACATCAACCATCGTCGTGCCGGATCGCACATCCTGCTGTTCGTTTGCGAGACGAAGAAGTCAAAGTTCGGCGATGGCGCGCCGTACGTTTTCCTCGGGCCGGCGGATTGGGTGTCACACGAGGGCGAGCGGCCGATGGCGATCACCTGGCAGCGAGTGCCTGGCCGCACCCGAATCGGCCGAGCCGACGCGCCGAAAGTGGCAGGCTGGCCATACTGGCAGTGCTCACACCGAAGGAGATTGCCCATGAAGCCCGACATCACGAGTGCGGCGGAGGTTCGCGGCGCGTTGGAGCACTGCTTCGACACCTACGAATCGCTGTGCGCCGACCTCGGCGATGACGAATGGCAGACGCAGTCACTGTGCCCGGACTGGACGGTTCGCGGTGTCGTCGACCATGTCACCAGCATCGAGGCTGCCATGACCGGCTGGATGCCCGACGACGACACCACTCCGCCGCCGTTCGAGCGCGCAGGGGAGTTCCTCGCCGACTCCGCGCCCTACCTCGACAAGGTCCGCGGCGTCTTCGACGCGAGGCGCCGCGACCTGGCGGCCCTGACGGACGACGATTTCCGCCGGCCCTCCTGGACGCCGATCGGTCCCGGCACCTACGGCGGGTTCCTGGCAATCCGAGTCTTCGACTTCTGGGTCCACGAGCGTGACATCACCACGCCCCTCGGACGGACGACCGACGACTCCGGCGTCGGCGCGGAGCTGTCGCTGGCACAGGTGGAGAACTCGATCGGCTACATCGTCGGGAAGAAGATCGGCGTTCCCGACGGCAAGAGCATCACCTTCAACCTCACGGGACCGATCACCCGGCAGCTGCATGTTGCCGTCGACGGGCGGGCGGCCAAGGTAGAGCACCTCGACAATCCAGACGTCGTGGTGACGACCGATTCGACGACGTTCATCCAACTGGCCTGCGGGCGGATCGACCCGCAGGAGCAGATCGATTCGGGGAAGATCAGCTGGACCGGCGACGATGCACTCGGTGACCGGGCCGCCCGCAATCTGAGGTTCACGATGTGACGAATCCGCCTGTCTCCGTTGACTTCCATTTCGATGTCATGTGCCCGTACGCCTACCAGACATCGCGGTGGATTCGTGCCGTGCGCGACCAGACCGGCCTGCACGTGAACTGGCGCTTCTTCAGCCTCGAGGAGATCAACCGCCAGGAGGGCAAGAAGCATCCCTGGGAACGGGAGTGGTCCTATGGCTGGTCGATGATGCGGATCGGCGCGCTGCTGCGCCGGCGGTCCATGGCTGACGTCGACGCGTGGTACGAACGCGCAGCGCGGGCATTGCACGTCGAAGGGCACAAGCCGCACGAAAAGGCTGTCGCGCGACACCTTCTCGAAGAACTCGGCTTCGATCCGGGGCTCGTCGATGAGGCGGTGGATGACCCGACGACGAGTGATGAGGTCATGGCCGACCACAACCGTGTCGTCGACGCCGGCGGCTACGGCGTGCCCACGCTGTTCTTCCCCGACGGGCAATGCCTGTTCGGCCCGGTGCTCATCGACCCGCCAGCCGGTGAAGCGGCACTGCGGCTGTGGGACGCCGTAGTCGCATGGACGGAGTTCCCCCACCTCTACGAGCTGCAGCGGCCCAAATCCACCGCCGATCAGCTGGCGATCGCCGAGGCGTTCCGCCCGTACCTGGAGGCCAGAGACTGGGTTTCGATCAACCGCGGCAAGGTTGTCGGTTTCGACGATCTGCGGTGAGGTACAGCTAGCGCATGGACATTCTCGCGCCAACTGCCAACTGCCGACGGGCGAGGGTGCTAACTGCCCGTGATCGGCCCACGGCGCGGACGGCCATCGATCCGTAAGCTGATTGACGACGTGTTTGCCGACACGCGAAACGATGTACGAGGAACTGAGTCGATGCCGCTCGAAGGGCGCCCCGCCGGCACGCCGGGCGGCACAGTGCACCCGCAGGTCATCCCCGGCGCCAAGCCCGCCAAGCCCCGCCGCTTCCGGGGCCTGTGGCTTCTGCTCGCCGCCCCGTTCGCCGTCCTGGCGGGCCTCTACCTCGGCGATCTGATCCTCAGCTCGGACAGAGTGCCCCGTGGCGTGACCGCCGCCGGCGTGCCCATCGGTGGTCTCACGTTGACCGATGCCGAAGAGCGGCTGCGCGCCGCGGTCACCCCGCGCACCACCCGACCGGTCCCCGTCACCGCCGGCCCCGAGCGCGCCGAGATCGACCCGACGTCGGCCGGCCTGTCCGTCGACTGGCGCGCCACCGTGGATCAGGCCGGCGCCCAACCGCTGAACCCGCTCACCCGCCTCTCGTCGCTGTTCACCACACGCGAGATCGGCGTTGTTTCCACTGCCGACGACACCGCCCTCACCGCCGCGCTCGACGACCTGGGCACCCGCGTCGCCCAGGATCCAGTCGAGGGCACGGTGCGCTTCGAGGGCCGCGAACCCGTCGGGGTGAACCCGGAGACCGGCCACCGACTCGACGTCGACGCTGCCACCGAACTGCTCAAGCGTGACTGGGCCACCGGCAGCACCGTTGATCTGCCGATGATCGAATTGGAGCCCCGCACAACGGCGTCCGACGTCGAGGCCGCCGTCGCCGACATCGCCGCGCCCGCGGTGTCCGGGCCGCTGGTCATCACCGGCGAGGACGACGTCCGCGCCGTCATCTCTGAGAACGTCATCGCGTCGGCCCTGACCTTCACGGCCGACGACGGTGAGATTGTGGCCACCATCGACCAGAACGCCATCGCCGACGCCGCCCGGCCCCAACTCGCCGACTCGGAGGTCCCGCGGCGCGACGCGACCATCGACTTCACCGCGTCCCCGCCGGCGAAGGTGCCGTCGCAGGACGGCCGTCGCATCGAATACGACGACACCCTCGCCGACCTGATGGACGTGTTGACCGACACCACCGACCGCGAGGTCGCGGCCGTCTATGTGGACGAGCCGGCGACGTTCACCACGGCCGACATCGACGCGCTCGGCCCCGTCCAGGTCATCGGCGAGTTCCAGACGTCCGGGTTCTCCGGTGACTCCGGCGTGAACATCAAACGCGCTGCAGATGCGATCGACGGCATCGTCGTCGCGCCCGGGGAGACGTTCAGCCTCAACGGCGCCACCAACCCGCGCACCGCCGCCAACGGCTATGTCGAGGCCGGCATCATCCTCAACGGCAGACCGGACAGCGGCGTCGGCGGCGGTGTGTCCCAGGTGGCCACCACGCTGTTCAACGCCGCGTACTTCGCGGGCATGGAACTCGTCGAGCACCAGGAGCACAGCTACTACATCAGCCGCTATCCGGCGGGCCGGGAGGCCACCGTGTTCGGCGACGAGATCGACGTCAAGTTCCGCAACGACGGACCGACCCCGGTGCAGATCCAGACCACGTGGACGTCGTCGGCGATCACCGTCCAGTTGGTGGGGATCAAACGCTACGAGGTGACGTCGGCGCAGAGCCCGCGCTCGGCGCCGACGAGCCCGAGGACGATCACCATCCCGGCAGGGGAGTCGTGCAGCGCCAGCAGCGGCGCACCGGGATTCACCATCACCGACACCCGCACCCTGCGCGACATCGTCACCGGCGATACCCGCACGGAATCCCACACCGTGCGCTATGACCCAATTCCCAAGGTGGTGTGCGGGGGCTGACGGACTGGCTGCAGACCGCACGCGGTAAGAGGGCGGTCTGACATGTCCCTGCTGCCGAGTAGCGTCCGCGCCATGACTGACAGACACAGACGACGCAGAACCAAGCAGGCGCGTCGGGACGCACGCCGGGCACGGAAACGCCGCGCTGGCACCGGCTCTGAACCGCCTCCCGACGATCCGCAGCAGGACCCGACCAACGCTTTGAGTCCATGGAGCTTCCTGGTGTTCGCCAGCCAGCAGGTCGAGGCGGCAAAACCAGACCCCTTGGCGAACTTCCGTTCCCACCAGGAAGACCCAATCGATATCGACTACCTCGTCAAGAGCCTCGTCGATGACCCCGACCCCGGATCCGCGTCCGTCGTAGCGCTGTTCGCCGAACTGCTGGACGGCGAACTGCAGCTTCGCTGCCGGGAAGCGCTGAACGCCTACAACGGGCCGCTGGTGCCATGGGTCACCGCACTGCGAGACGTCGACGTGTACCGCGCTGTGCGCCTCACACACGTGCTCGGAGACTTCGACCAGATCTTGCTCGGGGCCCGACTCCTCGACGGGCAGGAAGCGACATGCGGGGTTCTGATTAATCACCTCGATGACTCCGAGATCGCCGATGCCGCACTATTTGTGGTCACCATCGACGACGCCGTCGACGAACTGTCCGGTCCTGACTGCACGGCCGCCGACATGAGTCTCGCCGATGCGCGGGCCTGGATCGAGTGCGGACTCAAGCGAAACTTCATCTTTCGCGACACCGCGACGTGGCCCGATTGCCGGCCGCTGCTGCAGTGGCTGGTCGGTCGACTGCCAGACGGCGGCGACCTCTATCAGTCACCCATGTGGGACCCGGATGCGAGCAAGGCGCTGTTCGATGAGTTCTTTGCGTCCGAGGCAGGCGCGGTCTTCGACAGTCGCGACCACCGATACCTCTTGCAGGAACTCACGGAGTCGGGCACGGCCGACCCATTGCGGTGGAGCGCGGCGCGCGTGGAACAGGTGCTCGACTCTCCGCTGTCGGAAGGCGATCACCCGCTGAAGGTCCTCCTGGATGTGCCCGCCCTCCTGAGGGCGTACATCCCGTTTGCGCACGAGCGGAGCGGAATCCGCGAGGGTTTGACCGCACGGGCCCTCGCCGCCCTCGACTGGAGAGATGTTGGCGCTAGGTCCGCCTGAACCTGGCGGCTGCGGTTGAATCCTGTGGTCTGCGGTCTCACCGCAGTGCCCAGCGAACGTGTCAGGCTGGACTGATGGCTGCGAAGCGAAACCCCCACCGCGCAGATCTCGTGCTGTCCGGCGGCGGAGTCAAAGGAATCGGTCTGGTGGGCGCGGTCGGCGCGCTGCGCGACGCCGGCTATGCCCTCGAACGCATCTCGGGAACCTCGGCGGGCTCACTGGTCGGCGCGGTGGTGGCCGCCGGCAGCCAGGCCGGCGGGCTCAGCGCCGAGCAGTTGCGCGAGATCGCGGTGAGCGTGCCCTACCGGAGGTTCCGCGACAGCGGCCCGATCGAACGCATCCCGCTGATCGGGACCGCCTGGGGTCTGGCGCGCGGGACCGGGATCTACCGCGGCGACTTCGCCCATCAGTGGATTCGCGGCGAACTGAAGAACCTGGGTGTGCGCACGTTCGGTGACCTGGCCATCGACGCCGATCACCTGCTGCCGGAGCGCCGCTACCGGCTGGTGGTCACCGTGGCCGACCTGACCACGGGCCAGTTGGTGCGGCTGCCGTGGGATTACGAACGCATCTACGGCCTGGATCCCGACGAGCAGTCCGTCGCCGACGCGGTCCGGGCGTCGATGTCGATACCGTTCCTGTTCCGGCCTTTCACGTTGAAAGACGCTGCTGGGCAACGCTGCACACTGGTCGACGGCGGGGTGCTGTCGAACTTCCCGATCGACTCGTTCGACCGGCCCGACGGTGCCGAGCCCCGCTGGCCGACGTTCGGCGTGACGGTGGTGCCCTACCTGCCCGCCCCGACGGCCCAGCAGTTGATCCCCGGCCTGCGGCTGCCGTGGGACGGGCCCACCTTCCTGGAGAGTCTGATCACCACCATGCTGGTCGGACACGACCAGGCTCATCTCAACCAGCCATGGGTGAAGGTGCGCGCCATCCAGGTGGACTCCACCGACGTCGGCGTCCTCGACTTCGACATCACCCGCGCCGAGGCCGACGTCCTGTACGACAAGGGCTACGCGGCGGCCACCGAGTTCCTGTCGTGCTGGGACTGGTCGGGGTACCTCCAGCGCTTCCGTCGTGCGCATTACGTGACGTGACGCCTGCTCTCCGCTGGGTTGGAACGGCCCAGACGGCATGAATGCAGACCGTCTGTCCATCCCGTCCGCGTTCGGGCGCTGCCGAACCGCGTCATGAGGCAAACCTGTGCCGGCGGCGACATCTCGGGACTCTCGGCTGAGCAGCGCGGCAGCCGACTGGCATGACGCCGAATTGGTGAACGGAAGCGCCGCGCTGCGCCCATAAACTGAATTCGTGAGCGTGCTGGACGTCTGCCTGGCGACGTCGACAGAGTTCGGCCCGACGACGAGCCCGCCGTGTCCCGTCAATCCCGTTGCCCTCGGGCGTCACCCAGATCTGAAAAGGCAGACAGCATGACAACGTCCGCCCGACTGCGCGGCTTGGACTCTGGAACGTGGTGCACGGCTACCTGGATGGCGCCACTGACCACTCAGGTCGACCTGGCACTGCTCATCGTGACCTCATGGCTGCTCGGGAAGTGGTTCCCGGGCACCGGCGCGGTACCACTTCTCCTCGTGAGCGCCGCCGCGGTGTTGTCTCTGTGCGTGGTGGCCGTGATTGTCCTCGCAAGATCAGCGACATCACGCGCGCAGGGCGTCGCACTGAGCATCGCCGGGGCATATACGGTTGTCCTCGTCGGCGCAGCCGCCTACGGAGTCTGGATCCTGCGATGGTGAATAAGGCTGCAGCACAACCGCGTAAGCCGGATTATGGGCCGGTCACCTTTCTGGCGGCGCTGGGCAACATCTTCGTCGTGGAGCTCGCGGTGTGGGTGTTCCTGCCGTGGTTTCTGCTCGCGATCTACGTCGTGCCACTGCTTCTGATCGATCTGGTGCTGGCGATGGTACTGAAGTCGCGGCACGGGACTATGGGGCAGGTCGGTCGAGGGACGTTGATCGGCTTGATCGCAGCGCCGGCAGCGCTGGCGGTGTTCTTGCCGGGGCTGCTACTCGCCCAAGCCCTGGGTTTTGTCTGAGGGATACTCAATCGGGCGGGTTGAGAAGGCGAGATACTGCTCCGGCAATTCGCGAGACTGCCTCTGCCGCTGGGGGTCTCTGAGACCACAGGCCGGGAGATAGGCGTGCCGCGCGCCTGGGTGACACCCTTCACGTCGCGTTCATCAGGGCCGTCAATGGCACCGGTTTGTGACTGCTAGGTGGCAAATGGCGTCGGCTAAACCTGTTGCGCTAACCGCTCGCCCTTGTCCGTGAGATTGAGCCAGCAGTACCACGGCCATATGTCCTGCTGGTCGAAACCGGCCACGTAGACACGACGGATGCGTTCCACCGCCTCGTCGAGCGGTTCGGTCCACGCGGTGAATCCTGTCTCGTCGGACACCTCGCCGACCTCGAACAACCCTTCCTCGACCAGGTCGTGAATCAGTGTCAGCGTCGCGTCTTGAACCGCGCTAAGGGGGGCGCCGGGCTTAGATTCAGATACTTCCCAATGGATTCGGTCGAGCGCGACCCAATCGGCAAGACCTCTGCGGAGGATGGTTTCGCGCGGGGTCATCTCCCCGCCCTTCTTGTGCGCCGCACGGTCCGATCCTATTTGTGTTCCACTCGGTCAGGCGCTGGCATTCGTTTCACGGACGCACAATCACGACTGTGGCGGGCGAGCGAGATTGCGAGGTCTGCTTGCGTCGCTTGTATCCTCGTGGCGGCTCAGAGGGATAGGCCCACGTCTGCCGATGTCATGAGTCGGCGTCGCGACTCCAGGTGGCCAATCTGCCCCGCGGGGTGCATACCACCAGCGCGCCGTGAGGACCGCAAACGCTCCACGCTTCGTATGTCTCGTCTGGCGGGACCTCCAACTGGGTGCCGTCGCTGAAGACGATTTGAAGCGTTCCGTTCGTCGCCGCGGTCGCTGTTTTGACCGTCCGTCCCACCAGTTGGCGCGCCGGTTCGAACGCTTCCTCAACATCTGTATCGGGCGAGAGCGAAATGCTCTCGCCATGGAGCTCCATCCTGAACGGAGACTCGATGACGATGAAGTAGGCGTCCGACAATTGCAGCCTGAGCGTGAACTCGATCAACACTGACTGCACTATCGTGCCGTTCAGGCCTAGATCCATCGCACCGGCGATTGGAGTCCGCTCCGCGTCGGGATCGGTTGTGAGGAGTTCCATCTCGTCCGACCGAGGCCACCTGGACGGAGGGTCATCACTGACCCATGCGTATTCCAGCCCCGACACACGGCCGTCGGCAAGCCAGACGATGATTTCTCCCTGATAGCCGGCACTGTCTTGCACAAGGGCGCGCGCGGGGAACGGCCCGTTCGGGAAGCCTGTGACTGCTGTCCGACCCGCGGTCTTCACGTCGAGGATCCAAGGCGCCGAGCGACGGACGAGCGCCTCACCGAGGCTGTCAATCAGCGCGCGGGATCCAGGGACGTCCGCGGCGGTGATGATGGAACGCACCACATTCGCCTCGTCTGCGGCCATCGGGCGCCAGCCCTGAGATGTCATGGCCATTCACCGATCCGGTGAGTGTTGAAGCGGGCGAGGACAGCGGTGACCGCCCGCCCGTACTCGGTCGGCTCCCATTCGTCGTCGAGGTTGTTGATGAGTTCATCGCCGAGTGCGGTAACGATCCCCTCTGAATCGGAGCGAGACACCTCGTGAAGCCGAATTCGCGCCGCTAAGGATGGGTTGCGACGATCGAGGACGGCGTGGAGGAGTGCCGTCTCGGCGGTGTTGAGACAATCTGTCAGCCTCAATGGCATGGGAGCGTCATCCCTCTAGTTCGACGTAGGGCTGTGAGCCCCGGATGCGAACCCGGCCCCAATCACCCTCCGCCACAAACAGATCGTCAGTGACCTCGAGGGTGTCGATGTTGCCAAGATCTTCTTCGCCCGTCGCATCGGTGTAGTGGCGATCTGCCCTGGCAAGCCACTCGATCCCTTTGACATGCGGAAATACGAGACTGGCCATGGCATAGCAGTACTGCTCGCCGGGGCGTGGTGCATGATAAGCGGGACTGTCGGGAGTCAACACTGCATCGAGCCTGAAAGTTAGTCGGTCAGCAGACTCGGCGATCGCGAGGACGTAGCTGTCTTCAAGATAGACACCGGCGAGGCCAGGAAACTTCCCGTAGTCGATCATTGACAGCCAGCCTCACTCGAATCCAATGTCTCTCAGTGCGTGCCTCGCGCGTCGGGCGCATTCAAACAACCGCTCGCCATCAATGTCTTCAGGGTCAGTCCGAATGTTCGGATCGGCGACATGAGCATCGGCGTCTTCGAACAGCTCCTGCAGGATCGGATAGACAGGTTCGCCGAGTGTGCGTCGTTCAGCTTTAAATGTCTGCAGGAACGACCTTTCGAATGCTGCAGCGGAAATCGAGTGGCCGATGAAGCTGTCGATCGTGTTGAGGTACGCAGTTATGTCGGGTAAAGGCCGCTCTTCAAACATCATCGAAGGGATCCTCGCTCGAGTGTGTCCACGAGGGTGGCTGCGCCGTCGAACCATTCCGCCCACAACGGCGAGTACGCGGACGCCGCTCCCGACCAGCCGCGAGGCATGTTACTCCAGTCCCATTGCATACCGGTGAGCTGCTCGTGAAGCGCGACGGCGTCGGTCCTCACCGCGCGGGACGTGTTGAACGCGAAGTCGGGAACTACGTTCAGGTGGTCCATGGCTTCCTCGACAGCTGTGTTTTCGTTCGAGTCAGTCTATGAGCGCGAGGAAGAGGGTCTCGTCGCCAATTTGCCGGGAGGCAGCTACTGATCGGCCGGCCGCACCCCGACCGTCCTCAAACGCCGAGCGCCCGCCGCGCCAGCGCGGCCGCCACGGGACTGATCAGATCCCGCCGACGCCACGTGACCGGCTGATCGGTGACGTTGATCAGAACCTCGTATGCGGGGAGGTGGCGCAGGGCGGATCCGGTGACGGGAGTCCCGTCCGCGTGGCGCCACCCGAGTTCGGTGAGGATCGCGGCGATTGTGTTCAGCGGCAGTTGGGCGTCCGGGGAAGCCGCGGCGTAGGCGAGCATCACCAGGCCGGCCTGCACGTGGAACTCATCGCCGAGCTTGGGGTTCAACCGACTGGCCAGGTGCTCCCACAACGCCTTGACGTCGCGCTGGGCGGACTGGCCGGCCCTGGTCAGCAATAGTTGGCCCTTGTTCTTGCGGAGCAGGCCGACGTCCTCCAGCATCTCGCGGAATTGCAGTAGCGGGTAGCAGTGTGCCTCGCGGTTCTTCGCTCCGATCCAATCCGCCATCACCGGAACCACTTTCGATGCCTCCATCACGTCAGCCGGTTTGAGATAGCCCGCTCCGGTCAGCGGGATGCCGCCGTCCGCCGCCCGATCCAAGAACCACTGGAAGCCTCGCAGGTGGCCGATCAGATCCGCCGCCTCAAGCGGGGTGTGTTTCTCGGTCAGCGCGAGCGCCGCCTGGGAAAGGCTGTCGCCGTGCGCGGTGTAGGTGAGCCGCTGAACCAGGTCGACCAGACGCGGGTCGACCTTCGCTTCGCGCAACACGAAGTACGGGCCGCGCAGGGCGTCGTTGATCCGATCCGGTTCGAAACGGGCGGGGTCGGGAAGCACCTCGGCGAGGCTCGCCGCGTCGACCAGGTGCCCGCAGTCCTCCGGCGGGGCGGCACCCTCGCCGCCGACGACCGCCGCCGCGGCACACTCGCCATCGGCGGGCAGAACCTGCTCCAGGCGCAGCGTCAGCTCCCAGTTGTCGCCGTAGTCGTAGAGGTAGTGCAGCACATCGCCGGTGGCAGTCAGGGTTTCGTCCAGGCGGGTTTCGGCGGCAGGAATGCCGTCGTCCTCGAAGTCGGCCTCCGCGACGTCGTACGGGCACAGGAACAGCTGGCTGTCCCTGTCGAACGCGCCGCCACCGAGGGAGAAGCGGTGCAGATGCGAGTCGGTCCAGTCGAACGCCACCTGCAGGACCTGATGCACAAAGTCCAACGTCAGGTCCGAGCGCAGATCGATGCGCCGCCAGATCGGCGGATCGGCGTCGTCGATGTCCACCCTGACCCGGTAGACGACGGCATCGTCCCGTCGCGGGTGACGCAGATCGGGCCGCGACTCCAGGTTGGTCACCACCCGCAGGTGTCGCCGGTCTGTCACTGGGCCCTCTGCTCGTCTGTTCGGTCTGCGGTCGAGTCGATCATTATCTGCCTCGCCGACGGTGGAGGAGAGAGGTTGGTGTCCAGGCCGGCAGATCCCACGTCGCGGTCGAGGCGCATCAACGAAGCGCAGCGCTTGTGGCTTTCGCGAGAAGCCACCTCATGTGCCGCGGTCCAGCCGTGTCGAACTGCCGTCAGGTGCGTACAGGACGATCTCGCCGTCGTCGTCGAGCGCGACCGTGGTGACTCCTCGGGCGGCTTCCACCTTGCGGCGAGCAACGCTGTGCTGGCTGGAGACTGCGCGCCCGACTCGCGCCCAGTGGTCGAGTTGCTGTTCCGCCGACCGGTTCTGACGTGCGCCTTCGGCGGCAGCGCTGTCCATCAGATCCGCGGCGAACCGGGTCACTCGATTGGTTGTGTCGGACATTGACACCTCGGATGTGGCAATCTGGCACGGCTGTAGCCGATGCTACAACCCTGCGCGGGTGGCCGATAGCGGGTCGTCCGGTGCGAGTCCTCAAGCGGTCTGCTTCGTGAACTCCCGCGAGAACGTCTCCGCCAGGTCCTGCGCGCGGCGGTGATATTCGGCGCCGTCAAGGCCGCTGTCGCCCAACGCATATCGCGATGCCAGCCGGGCCAGGGCGTCGGCGCCCTCGTTGAGCGGCTCACCGCGGTGCCCCTTCACCCACACCGGGGTGATCCGCTCGCGATCCTCGTAGATCATCTGTTGCGCGCGAACCAGTCCCGGCGTCTTCCCGCTCTCCCGGTAGACGGCGTAGCCCTCCGGCAGCACGTCGTCGCCGGCCATCCACCGCTTCACCATCGCGACCGCGAACTTGCTGTCGCTGAGCACCGTGATGTCGCGGCCGCGCAGCGTCTGTACCGCCGCACCGATGGCGCGCAGCTCGGCGACCAACACCACCTTCGGACCGATCAGCTTGGTCGAATGCCGCAAGCCCTGCAGCCCATATTCACCCGTAGACGCGAGCCACCCGTAGCCGGTGATCCTGCCCCGCACCGAGCCGTCCGTCGCGACCCATACCGGACCCGCCGGCACCGGCGTGGCCTCCCGCAGCCCTGCACACGCCTGCCGCACCAGCTCCGCATCCGAGAGCCTCGGCCGCTCGATCCACACCCCGGGCATCAGCAGGGCGATCTCGTCGCGCAGCGCCCACAGCGTGCTGCGTGCCGGCACCTGCACCACGAACCGGATCCGCTCCCCGCCGGATGACTCGCGGACGCGGCTGATGACGTCGAGCACCGCGGTGTCGACGGACTCGGCCTCCACGGATCCGGTCCAGCGGTGTTCGACGGATGCCGCCGAATACCGGTACCGCGACTCGCTGCACCGAGCGAGCGCAATCGCGACCGACCGCGTCGGGCGCGGCCGTGCCGCCACGATGTCGATCGGCCGTGCAGTGGCCACGGGTTTCGGTGCCATCTCCGTCTCCTCCCCAGCTGAACAGGTGTGACGGCACTGTATTCAGGGGGTCTGACATCGACGATGGACGTGCGTTACGGCAACCCCAACGCCGCCCGGAGCCGGTCCACGCTCATCCCATGGCGGCCCGCGTCGGCGGGGAAGGAGTCGAGCAGTCGGATCAGGTCGGGCCGGCGGGTCGGGTCATCGGCGGCCTGGCGTGGGGTGTGCCCGTCGAGTGCCGGGATCGGTTCGTCCAGCCACTTGGCTTCGTAGTCCAGGATCATCGCGTCGAGCAGCGCGGCGATCTCGGGGTCGTCGGGCTCGATCGCGCCCTTGGCCGTTTCCGGCATGCGCGCGGCCATCGCCCGCGGATCGTCCACGCGTTCGCGGGTGTCCTCGAGAACCTGCATCGCCGGGTCGAGCCGCTCCACCGTGGCCAGCACCCGGTCCATCCGTTCCTCGCTGTTGGTCTCCACCCGCAGCGTCTCCCCGTCGAGCACCAACGTCGCGCGGATGCGCTCCATGCCGTGCGTGGTGACGTGCTCGAACCACTTAGGCGGCTCAGCGTCCTCGACCCGGTCGTAGGTGTCGTCAAGCGCCGACTGGATTGACGCCGCATCGCCGACGTGGACGGTGGCCTCACAGATGATCATCGGGTCACCCTCAGTGTTGGTCAGCGTCGGCGGGGCGAACCGGAGGCTCAGAAACGCGACGAGGTCCACCGGGTCAGGCCCCTCGTCGAGCAGCGCGATTAGTGCGTCACGCTGATGCAGCGCAACGGGTTCCAGCCCGCCGAAGAACTGCGCGGTGTCGTCGCCGGCGGGCAGCACCCGGGTGCAGATCAGCTGTCCAGACTTGAGGTGACGGCTGGCGGTGCGCTCCTGCACCTCGTGGATGTCACCGGTGCGCACGTCGCGTACGGTCACCCCGTGGCCGGGGCGCACCTGCCCGACTTCGAAGAGCGACCGGTCCACCAGCAGCCATTGCTCGGCCAGCGACCGCTCGTCTTCGGGCAGCAGCGGTCCGCGGACGGCCAGGAAGTCCTCGAACGCGCCGCCCTCGAACAACGCCGCGTCGACTACCAACGGGTCCGCCGTCTCGTCGGGCGCATCGTGAAACTGGTTGCGCTCGTAGTCCAGTTCGACGATCAGTGCGCGCCAGCCACTCATCAGCGCGTGCTGCGCTGCCTTCGAGTACAGCCAACCCACGCGCTCGGGGAGCGCCGGCTGCTCCTTTCCGAGATGGCACTTCTTGTACTTGCGGCCCGACCCGCACCAGCACGGCTCGTTGCGGCCGACGTCGGGGCGGGCCTCGCCCCGAAAGCTGCTCAGCATCTCCAGCAACGGATCGTCCGGATCGGCTCCGGCGCGGCGAAGCAACGCCAACCCGCGCTCGACGTCACCGCGGTCGGACGCGATCCGGGCCAGGTCGTACAACGGCAAGGGCCAGTCGGTGTCCATCGACTCGGCGGCCAGCAGCTCCCGTTCGGCCGACTCGATGTCGCCAATGCGCTCCAGCGCCACCGCTCGTAGCCAGCGGAACGCCACCCGCGCGCGGCGCGGCACCTGTGGCTCCAGCGTCTCGGCGAACAACCCCAGCGCCGCGGCGCCATCGGGATTGCGGCCCAGCGTCTCGGCCACCAGCACCTCGGCCAGCCGCGGATCGGCGAGCTCGGCGCCGAACTCGGCGACCAGCTCCCGGTACCCGTCAAGGGGCGGCACCGGCGCGTCCTCGGCTGCGACGTCCTCGTCTGCGTCGTCGGCGAAGTCCTCGTCCGCGGGCAACATCGTGATCAGCTGCGACATCTGCTCATAGATGGCCTTGAGTGCGCGCACGGCGAGCGCATCGTCGTCGTCGAGGTCGTACCGCCTCTTCAGAACCTCACAATCCAGATCGAAGCGCCACCGGTCGAAGTCGAAACCCGCGGGTGCGAGCAGACCCCCGCGGGCCTCCAGGCCGTGGTCGGCGGCGATCTCCGACAGCGGCGGTGTGGGCTCGGTGAACAGCGCCGGATCCGCCGCGCACGCCGTCCACACCGCCGAGTCGAACGTCACCGGCTCTTCGGGGTCCAGCGTCGCTGCCAACGCGGCACCCGCCGACGGCGACGGGTCCGCGGTGACCCGCGTGAAGGTGAGCCCCTCGGGCGCCAACCGCAGACCGACCAGATCGCCGTCGACGACACCCAGGGCGCGCAGCGTGCCCGGCGGCAGTACCAGCGCCCCGCCGTCGTCGACCATCTCCGGGGGAACGCCCCGCTCGTCGAGCACGTCCTCGTCGAAGGCCGGCAACGCGACGCTGACCGGCGAGCCGTCGACCAGACGCGCGTACGGCTCGAATTCGCACAGGTGGGTGATCGCGTCAAGGTCCGGGGTCACGAGCAGGATGTCGTGGGCGAGCTCCTGGGATGTGACCCGGTGCGTGAATACCCGACCGGCCAGCAACGCGGGCAGCCACACCCAGCTTTCGTCGACCAATGGCGCAGCGGGACAGTCAATTTCGTTCAACAGACGGGGGAGGAGTTCCTCCGGATCCGCGACGCCCATATCGCGCAGGCGGTGCGCGATAGCGTCCTTGGGGAGGGGGCCGTGCTCGATCAGAATCGTCGCAAGGGCTTTGGTCGGGTCGAGCTGTGCTGCCACGCCACCACGGTATGCGATTGCGTTCAGACTGCGCCTACGGCGGCCCATACTCGACCTGCGCCGCCTTGAGTGCAGTCTGAACGTGTCGGCCCCAGACCAAGCGCCGGCGCAGCTGAGCGCCGCGGACCTTCAGAGATTCACAGTGCGAGATGCAGCCGCAGAGCGTCATCCAGTTCTGCAAGTTCACGCGCGGAGACACGGCCGATCCGGCGGATCAACCGCTGTGCAGCAATTGATCTGACCTGTTCGGCCTGCGCCTTTGACGCAACCGCCAACCCGCTGTCGGGAGCTTGGAGAAGCACCTGGAATGGATAGATCCTGTCGACGTTGCTGGTTACCGGCACGACGGTAATCACCCCGCGGCCGAGCCTCGATGCGGTGGCGTTGGCTCGGTCATTGCTGACAATGACGGCAGGTCGCGTCTCGTTGGCCTCGCTCGCTCGGGACGGCTCCAGATCGACGTACCAGATGTCACCGCGCCGCATCACCGACGCCGTCTCCGGCGGCGGACTCCCACACATCGCCCTCGCCGCCGCTCGACCACTCGCCCCAGGCCTGCACGTAGTCGTCCTCCAGTGTCGGGTAGCGCAGCATCCGGATTGCTTTCTGAATCGCCGCCGACCGGGACGGAAGACCCGCGTGGTCGACGTAGGCGTCGACCAGCGCGATCTCGTCTTCCGAGAGGCTGATGCTGATCTTCATACCGCAATGCTACCTGGGTAGCATTGCGATGGCTGGTTCGTTGGGACTCTCGACACGGCAACTTCGCGGCGCTTCAGGTGGCGCATCGTCGGTGCCATCCCCTGGCTACGTCGCCGTTCTGTAAGTGCGGCGGCATCTGGCGAGTGCGGACGATTACGTCGCCCCACTTTGGCGCCCGCTCGCTAACATCCCTTCGACGAAGGGGGGACGTCGACGATGACCATCACCGCCGCCGAGACACCGCGGCTGGCCAACGGGGCCGAGCGCAAGGTGTGGCAGGCTCTGATCGACCAGCTCGAACCCGGCGACCTCGTCATCCCCGGCAAGCGGGTGACCGACCACCTCAAAGACCACGAGGTCGACTTCTTCGTCGCGATCGAGGGCGCCGGCATCGTGTGTCTTGAGGTCAAGGGCGGCGAGGTCTGGCACGACGGCGACACCTGGCGGCAGAAGCGCCGCGGCCGCGAAGTCGGCATCGACCCCGTCCGGCAGGCCCGCGAGGCCTGCTACGCGCTGCGCAGCTTCATCGAGAACGACCCCCGGTGGAGCCAGGGCCGGCTGCGCTGGGACCACGTCGTGGTGCTGCCCAACACCGACCTGCCCGACGACTTCGCCCTGCCGGACTGCCCGCGCTGGAAGGTCATCGACCGCAGCGACCTCACCGACATCGCCGCCAAGCTGCGGCATGTGCTGCACAGCCAGGAGTTGGACCGGCCGTTCCTGAGCAAAGACGGCATCGAGCAGCTCAGCGAAGCGCTGAGCGGACGCGGCCTGCCGCAACGCAGCGTCGTGTCCCGTGCCCTCGAAAACGAGGACGCCGCAGACATTCTCACCGAGCACCAGTCCGTCATCCTCGACGCCATCCGGCTGCTCAACCGCGTCGAGATCCGCGGCGGCGCCGGCAGCGGCAAGACCTTCCTGGCGATGGAGCAGGCCCGCCGGCTGGCCCGCGACGGGCAGCGCGTCGCGTTGGTCTGCTACTCGCACGGCCTGGCGTCGTACCTGGAACGCATCACCGCCGCCTGGAACCGGCGTCAACAGCCCGCCTACGTCGGCGAGTTCCACGACCTCGGCAAGCGCTGGGGCGCCCCGGCGGGCCCCGACGAGTCCCTTCGTACCGAGCAGACCGTGCAGTTCTGGGAACACGATCTGCCCGCGCAGATGACCGAGCTCGCAATGCAACTGGACGACGGGCAGCGGTTCGACGCGATCGTCGTCGACGAGGCCCAGGACTTCGCCGACGCCTGGTGGGACCCGCTGCTGGCGGCGCTCAAGGACGACGAGACCGGCGGCCTCTACGTGTTCACCGACGAGGGGCAGCGCGTCTTCCACCGGCACGGGTCACCGCCGGTGCCGCTGGTCCCGCTGGTGCTCGACCACAATCTGCGCAACACGCGCCAGATCGCGAACGCGTTCCAGCCGTTGGTGGATCACCCGATGCGGTTCCTCGGCGGGGAGGGGCCCGCGGTCAAGTATGTGGCGTGCTCACGCGCCGAGGCGATGAACGCGGGTGACGACGAGGTCGAGCTGCTTCTCGAACAGGGTTGGCGCCCTGAGGATGTTGCCCTGCTGACCACCGGAACCCGGCACCCGGAACAACGCGAGCGTCAGGCCGCAGGCAACGCCGCCTACTGGGACAGCTTCTGGGACGCCGATCAGGTGTTCTACGGTCACGTGCTCGGCTTCAAGGGCCTGGAGCGCCGCGCGGTCGTGCTGGTGGTCAACGAGGAGTCCGCGTTCGACCGCTCCCGCGAACGTCTCTACGTCGGATTGTCGCGGGCGCGCGACCAACTCGTCGTCTGCGGCGATCCCGACTTCCTCCGCGACGTCGGCGGACCGGACCTCGCGCGGCGGTTGAACATCCCGGGATGACTCCGGTAACCGAGACATCTTCGGAACTGGGTCATTAGTCCTCCTTATGCCCAATCGCCCACGCGGAATTCGTTGATGCCATCAACACTGCTTAAGTTCCCGCAAGTCACGAGGCGTGGTATCGCGTGGTTCCGCGGGGCCAGTTTGCTGGGCGCGCCTTTCGCGCTGACCACCGACGTGACCAGGCCCGAGCGCGTCGCTGTCAAAGTCGCCGAGCGATCAGATCACCCTTCGGATGACCGTCACGACCTGGCGCAACGCCAAATGGGCGGTACCGCGAGGCATCCGGCACGGGATCCCGCCGCTGTGACCGACCTCGGCCCAGAAGACCGGTCAACCTGCACTGGCCGAACATCTGGCCCACCCATGAGTAAAATGCGCTCAACTCGATAGGGATGCAGTATCCACCGCGGGTTCGCTCCGTGAGCGGCCTTCCGGCAACATTGCGGGGATCCGCGATGCGCGATAGGTACCCCGCTCATACGCTTCGCTAAGCCGTGGGATCACACATTTGGCAACAACTGCCGGCTGGAAGTGTGAGGACGCGGCAGAGTGGGAGCAACGACGGAACGACGGAAGGAGGCGTTTGGGGTGACTCGCCTAAACGGAACGCTCCACCCATGACGGCGGCAATGCGCCCATTCAGTTCGGCGGTGCGGTTGTCGTTGCCTTTGGTGTGGATCCTCGCAGTCTTGGTTGGGTGCAGTTCGGCCAAGGTCGACGGCCGTGCAACCTCGATGCTCTTCAATCCGGAGCGTGCTGGTGGTCTGCCCGTCACTGAGGGCCTGAGCGGCCTGAGACCGAGTGCGCCAACTCCTGTCGGAAGCGTCGATAACACGGACGGTGGGTTAATCGACCACATGATGCTGCTGGCGGTCAACGACATCGAGGAGTTCTGGCGGCGAACGTATCCCGATTACCTGCCTGGACAGTTCGAGCCAGTGGATCAGCTGGTTTCGTACGACTCCAATGATCAGGCCAGCCCGGTGATATGCGGGGAGGAAACGTATGAACTGCCCAATGCCTTCTTCTGTATCCGACAGGACGTGATGGCCTGGGACCGAGGCACTTTCATTCCCGTTGCTCGGGAGTACTTCGGAGACATGGCAGCGATAGGGGTAATCGCCCACGAGTATGGCCATGCACTGCAATGGATGGCAGACCTGACGGATATGGATACCGACGGGCTGGTCAGGGAGCAGCAGGCCGACTGCTTCGCAGGCGTGTATCTGCGCTCCGTGGCCGCGGGCGAGTCTCGGCGCTTCGTGCTCAGCACGGGTGACGGCCTTAACAAGGTCCTCGCTGGGACGATTTACGCGCGCGATCCCCCGTTGCTCGGCATTCTCGATGACGAGCACGGCAGCGCGTTGGACCGGGTCAGCGCCTTCCAGATGGGCTTCAGCGGTAACGCCGACCAGTGCGAGGCGATCGACACCGCTGAAATCGAAGAGCGTCAGGGAGATCTACCGCGCAGTGTCATGATTTTTGACGGCAGCGAGTCGCTGGACAGTCCTATCGACGAGGACACACTGGCGCGTTTGATGGCCGTCCTGAGTCAGGTACTACCAGTGGCCAACCCGCCTACGCTGACAACCCAACGAAATGGATGTGGCGGCGGTGCAGCCAAAGCCCTAACCGCGTACTGCCCGGCGAGCAATGCGATATACGTCGACTTTCCCGCGCTGCAGGCGGCGGGTGAGCCGAAGACTGAGGACGAAGACGAGGTTCTGGTGCAGGGCGACAACACGGCCCTGTCAATGGTGACGTCGCGGTATGCGCTCGCGGTCCAGCGGGAGCGAGGAGTAAACCTCGATACTCCTGTCGCTGCCCTACGGACGGCGTGCCTGACTGGAGTGGCACAGGGACGAATGACCGATGAGAACGGTGCGGACTTCGTGCTGTCCCCGGGCGACGTCGACGAAGCGGTGGCGGGTCTCTTGACCAACGCTGTGGCCGCCAGCGATGTGAACGGACGACCAGCGCCGGCCGGATTCACCCGGATCCTCGCTTATCGGCTTGGGCTGTCCAGTGAGGCCGACGACTGCTTTGAACGGTTCTCGTAGCGATGACGAACTCACCGCGACAAGGGCCCAGGCAGCCGTGGTGGCTGCGCCCCGGCGGCGCACCCCTGCGCGGCGGGCCGCCGACGTACTCACCTCTGGGCCAACCCCCCAACTACAGCCGACACCGTCCACCGGCCACGTTGCATAGGCAACCAACGACTCCATCGCCGCCACCGCGCAGGGCTGCCGCCCAGGTCCCGCCGCAGGACCGGCCTACACCGACGGACATGAAACAGTCGCGACGTCGGGTGCTGGTCGCTGCCGGTCTGACGATCGTGGCCGTCGAGGCGATAGTGCTCACCGTGGCATTGTGGTTCTTCGGATACTTCGACGACCAAGTGCTTAATATCAGCTACGCCGAGGCCGGTGTCCGTCAGATTCTCACCGATCCAATCTACGGCTACGGGGCCAATAACGTCGCGTCGGTCAGGTGCAACGACGGCAGGGATCCCAAGATCGTCAAGGGCAAGTCCTTCGTGTGCGAGGTCATCATCAACGGATCAGCACGGCAGGTGCAGGTGGTCTTCCGGGACGATTCGGGCACTTACGAAGTAGACGGGCCACGTTAGCGACATTAACGGAACTTTCCAGCGTCCAATTCTGACCAGGCGGACGGTGGTAAATCGTTGAGCGAGCTTGAAACTCGGGTAATCACGGAGACCGTCGATCGCGTGGCGCCCAACCTTGTGGTGATCGCACATTCGGGGGCGGGAAGGCAGTTCATCAACTCTGACGGGCCGGCCCGTGAGATCGCCCACCGGTTTGCGGCCGCCAGCGGTTTGCCGGTGGAGGAGTCGAGGTCCTTCGCCCCGACTCCCGGATGTCTAGGCTCCTACTTCTACTTCGGGCGCGACCGCGGTATTCCCATCCTCACCGTCGAGGTAACCAAGGGGTCGAACCGACTGTCTGGGAGCAGCTTCGTCCGGCGCTCCTGCAAGCTGTTAGAGGCCAACTAACGAGATCCCGCCTCGATCTCCGCAACGATCGAAGACGCCTCTGGTCCGCAGATTGGGAACAGTTCGATATCTCCGACGGCCAGTAGGCCGTCGATACGGCTCTTAAGATCGCCCGAAGTTACGTGAGCATATAGGCCCGCGCCGGGGCAGGCAGTGTCGGCGCTCGCATCACGGTGGCCCGCCAGCGTGTCGGTAGAGATGTTGAACTGCTGTGCCGCCCAAGCGAAAGTCAGTGCAGCGCCGTTGAGTTGGTCTTCTGTCACTTGTTCCTCGTCAAAATTGCCTTCGCACACGACGAGGAAGTGGCCTGTGGGGTCATAGCTTGTCGCGGTGTCACCCACGAGCCCGGGGTTTCGAAGCTCATAGATGTTGCCATTGCGGTCGACGCTGAAGTGGTAGGCGATATCGATCCAGCCCTGGGTGTCTTGGTGATAATGCTGATGCTGGCGAAGTCGTGCCGGCGCGCTGCTATTGGCTCCCAGGGCGACGGCGGTGTGGTGGATTGTCAGGCGATTGAGTGTGTGCGGTGTGCCGCCCGGGCGGGCCGGCTGGGCACCCCATGCGTCACGACACAGGATGACCCGCGAGGCGGGGGTAACCGAGGCTGCAACAGTGGGGGTCGGCGGCGGAGGTTGGTTTGCCGCCGCGGTCGGCGGGAGATTGGCCGGCGCTGGAGGCGGGGGGGCGGGAGTCGGCGTCTGACCTGCTGCTGGCCCCTTTGAGCAGGCGCCCAGCGCGGTGACCACCAGCCCCGAGGCGCCCGCGAGTTGCAGGAGTCGGCGGCGCGTTAGGTTGGCTTGACCGTGGGACTGGAGCGGCAGCGATGCATCCATGGCGGTCAGCCTACGTAACGGGTCCGCCCCGCTGTGCTGAAGTCGACTCATCAAATTGCGGGTGCAAAGCGTCGCGTGCTGGCGACACTGCGGGGCTGCTTTGTAATATCGCCGTATGCCCATTGCTGATGGGGCGGAATTTGCTGGGTACACCATCATCCGCCTGCTGGGCGCCGGGGGGATGGGCGAGGTCTACCTTGCGCAACATCCTCGGTTGCCCCGTTTGGAAGCGCTCAAGGTACTTCCGGAGCTTGTTAGCGCTGACCCTGAGTTCCGCCAACGTTTCGCCCGAGAGGCAGACATGGCAGCCTCGTTGTGGCATCCGCACATCGTGGCGGTTCATGACCGCGGTGAGTATGAAGGTCAGCTATGGATCGCCATGGACTACGTCGAGGGCACCGATGCCGCCCAGCTTGTGCGTGAACGGTATCCGCACGGCATGCCGCCCAAGAACGCACTCGAAATTGTGTCGGCGGTCGCCGACGCGCTGGATTATGCGCATGAGCGGTATCTGCTACACCGCGACGTCAAGCCTGCGAACATCCTCCTAACCGATCCCCGCACAGGCGAACAGAGGATTCTCCTGGCCGACTTCGGAATTGCTAAGGCGGCTAATGAAACCCACGGTCTAACCGCGACCAATATGACCGTCGGCTCTGTCGCATACGCCGCGCCCGAACAGCTGATGGGCAATCGTCTCGACGGGCGGGCCGACCAGTACGCTTTGGCTTGCACGGCGTTCCATCTCCTGACCGGTCATCAGCCGTTCACGCAAACTAATCCTGCCGCCCTGATCGGCAGTCACCTCTCCTCGACGCCTCCGCCTTTGAGCAGCGTGCGTTCTGACCTCGCATCGATGGACGGCGCGCTAGCCAAGGGGATGGCGAAGACGCCGTTCGATCGCTTCGACACGTGTCGCGAGTTCGCGCTGGCGCTTAGTCACGGTGACGCGGTTTGGCGTGGTGCTGAGGCACCGACGCAAATCGCACCGAGTGTCCGCCCACCGGCGATACTTCGTCCGATGGCCCCAGACTCAAAGCCTGAGCTGGTGACCACCCGCGCGGAGTCGCGCCTCGGGCTGTCGAATCGCTTGATGCTGTTCGTCTTCGGGTTGGCGGCCCTACTTGCGGTAGCGATCGTTGCCTTCGTCGCTGCAAAGATGGGACAGCAGTCACAGCCGGAACCCCCGACGGCAGCACCGGTTCCACCGTCGGCCCCTTGGGACGAAGCAGAGGACACAACGTCGCGCCGGCCGCGGACCGAGACGGTGACCGAGACGGCCACCATCACTCAGCCAGCACCAGCGCCAGTGCCGCCGCCCCGCCCTGTTCCTCCCGCGCCCCGCCCTTCGCCGGCGGCGTCGGGCGATCTCGGGTTGCCCGTACGAATCAGCAGGCCATTGTGCAACGGTCAGGGGATCGTGGTGCTAGGCAACATCACCACGCCAGGGCAGTATCCGCAAGGAGTCAGGGATCTGTTGAGCAGGCACCCTGGCGCGTCCTATCTGCGCACCGACCAGGCCTGCCCATCTCTGCGTCAGGCTGACGACGAGGGCGACCCGATCTATACGGTCTACTTACCT
The DNA here is from genome assembly GCF_000612725.1 of Mycolicibacterium austroafricanum. Classification (GTDB taxonomy): domain Bacteria; phylum Actinomycetota; class Actinomycetes; order Mycobacteriales; family Mycobacteriaceae; genus Mycobacterium; species Mycobacterium austroafricanum. The sequence goes on along the minus strand of NZ_HG964451.1, from coordinate 750,859 downwards.
GTTGGGTACTCGCAGAGCGAAGTTTGTGCCGTGGTTCGCGCTGCAGGAGGTGGGGCATATGGGAAATGGCTCGACTACACGACACCGCCGAGTTACATCATCCCTTGCTGAGTTGGGCGGGGTCACTCAAATACGGTGCCAGTGTCCCCGTGTCCCTCCACAAGCGGGCCAATCTTCGCCGTGCCGCTCAAGCCGGTAGCCATTGAGTAAGGCGGTGTACAGCACGATGCGGGTGGCGACTGCTCCATACTTGTCGAGCAGCGTCGACTTTCCTATGGAGCCCTTGCAGATGCGCGCCAGGTGGGCTCGCTCACGCATCGGAGCGCGACAGCGCAGCCCTGCCGAGCTCACGCATGAACCGGATGGCGTCGTCGAGGTAGGTTGCGCCGGTGCCGGGGCATTGCCGGCGCTCGTAATCAATGTGCGCGGCTGTCTGGGGCGTAGATGCGGGACCGAACATCACTCCTTTCACGACGCTTCGGTAGGGTTCGGCGCCGTCGGCGGTTGAGCGAAGGAAAGGGCACAGATGGCCGCGCAGCTTTCAGCGCAGCCCCGCCCCCACGAACATCAGCACCACGAAAAGAAATTCGAACGCCACCACGCCCAGCACCGCGATGAGCGCACCCTTGGCGAACTCGAAGTGCCCCTTGACGGGAATCAGCGCGGCGACCCCGGCGACGAGCGCCGGGAACAGCGGCGCGAACGGCCAGAACACGCCCATCGTCAGGCACACCGACGCGAACCCGACAAACAGCCCCGCCAGCAGCACGGCCGGTCGCTGGGTCCGAACCACCTCTGGGTTCGTCATACCGACGCCCCCACGTGGACGAGCAACCCGGCCGCGCTGAACACCGCCACCGGCACCAGCCCGGTGAACGGCGCCAACACCAATCCCGCCCCGTAACAACGCCTCTCAGGCGAAGAGCTGCGGCGGAACAGAGCAAGGCCGACCACCAGCAGTGCCACCGCGACCGCGCCAACCGCCACCCAGGCGACCACCGCGCCCTCCGACGTGATCAGTGCGTACACCGCCGCCGCCCAGAACGCTCCGCCCGTGAGCGCCCCGATCACCGCCGCGCGTGTCCAGTCGATCGTCACCGCATCAGCCTCCCGTATCCGTCGAGAAGAGTAAGCACACGTCACCGCCCCGGGAGAAACTCGGTGCCCTGCAACGGTGTGTACACCCGCACCGTCGGCGCGTCGCCTGCCGGGCCGAACGGCGTGAAGTTCCCCGGCGGCACGATCGACATCGGCGGCGTCACCGGCATCGGCGCCGGCTCACCCACGCCGGGGATAGCGGGCGGAACCAGCTGCGGGACAACACTGTTGAAGCCCGGCACCACGGTCGGGTCGCCGACGTCCTTGTCGAACGGCAGCCCGGCCAGCGGGCCGGCGGCGTTGTCGAAGAACGTCGGCCACTCCTGCAGCACCGTGGTCGTCGTCCCGCCGCGGTCGCTGTAGACCTCCAGCGCCGGGAACGTCGTCACGTCGTCCCCGCCCACCCGCGGCCCGGTGTCCGACGGCACGATGCCCAGCGTCCCGTTCACGCTGATGCCCGAGCCCTTGGCCAGACCCTCACCGCCCGGCGAGAACGGATCGGCGGCGTTGTACTGGATCAGCACCCCGCCGTCGGAGGTCTGCACCGCGCCGATCGACGGGGTGCCGGTGCGCACCTGGCCGGTGTCGGCGTTGATCGACGGGTTCTGCCGTGCCACCACGATGCCGTTGTCGAAGTCGGTGTAGATCGCCACCCGCGACGCCTCCGGCCCGGCCGTGGGGGAGAAGTCGCGGTTGTCGCCGAGATTGTTGTCATACGGCGGCCAATCAAAGGTCGGCGCCCACACGTCCTCGCTCGGGATGAACAGATTCGTCCGGACCACGCCCTGGCCCGGCACCGGCTCGATCCGCGCCACCACGACGTTGGCGGCCACCCCTTGGTTCTTCGGGTCGTAGCTGTGCGGGTCGAGCGCGGAGGCGGTCAGCCAGTCGCTGTCGCTTGCCGGGTCGCGGCCGAACACCTCCCGGAACGCGTCGATCTGGTTCCTCGTGCGCTCGGACTCCGCGCCACCTTCCGGCGGCGGTGCTTCCCCGTCGCCTTCCGGCGGCGGCGCCTCGGGCAGCCCGCCGAACTGCCGGCCGAAGCCCAACGCCTGGAACTCGCCGCCGATTGTGGCGATGTTGCCGCCCACGACGCTCAGGTCGGCGTTGGCGCGGGTGACGACCTCGGCCAGCTGGCTCAGGCCCTGCCGGACGATCGGCGCCACCATCAGCTCGCCGGCCCGGTTCCTGGGCACGCTGGCCGCGGCCGCGACCACCCACTCGCGGATCGCCTCGAGGTCCTGCCGCCCGGCCGTCACGATCTGCGCGGACCGGTCGATCTGGTCGGCCAGGCGCCTGTCGAGTAAGCCCAGCTCACCGACGACCCGCCGATGATCGGCGTTGGCCGTGCCGTACGCCTCCGCCGCGCCGCCCGACCAGTGCGCCGCCGGCGCCGCTTCGTCGAGATCGCGGCTCAACCCGGTCAGCGTTGCGCTCTCGTCATACGACGACCCCGGCTCCGGAGTGCCGGCACCGAAGGTCGCCCGCGCCTTCGACCACGTCGACAGGAACGCCTCCAGCACACCCACCGCTGCCATGACTCCCATTGTCGGCCCGCCCCGGTGACCCCACGCGCACCAATCTGCGCATGCCCTGAACGCCGCCTGAAGTTCGGCAAGAGTTTGCCTTATCTGCACGCGCCGGAGAGATGGTCCGCGCAACGAGTGGCCATACATCGGCCCGAGGACTGTTCACCCGAGGGTTCCCGCAGATGAATCAAGATCACGTTTTTGACTCGGGAACGGTCAATATCTGGCGGGCAGTTTATTAACGCCTCTATCATTTTTTGCCGTGGCGTCCGAACATATGACTGGGGATCAACCAGAGCTCCCCGTCGACCTCGTTCGGACTCTGCTCGGCGTGCTCCGGCAGCGCCTGGGGCTGGATGCCGCCTGGTTGTCGTCGTTCGACGACGGGATGCAGGTGATCGAGGTCCTCGACGGGAACGCCGACGGGCTCGGCGTTTCGCCAGGTCAGCGTATCGGACTGCCGGAGTCGTACTGCGTGCGCGTCATCGACGGGCGCCTGCCCGCCGTCATCCCCGACACGTCGGCCGACCAGACCACCGCCGCGCTGCCGATCACCCGCGAATCGGGTGTCGGCGCCTACGTCGGCGTCCCCGTCCCCGTCCCCGGCCACGGCGACGCGACGGCCGGCATGGTTTGCGTGGTCAGCCGCGAGCCCAAGCCGGACCTCACCGACGAGGACCTGCAGATCGTCAAGCAGGTCGCCGACCTCATCGGGACCCTGATCGACTCGCCGGCGCCCGGCGCGGACCCCACCGCCGACCAACGCAAGGCCATCCGCCGCGTGGTGGCCGAACGCGACTTCGAGGTGGTATTCCAGGCGGTGCACGACGCCGCGACCGGCAAGGTGGTGGGTGTGGAGGCGCTCGCCCGCTTCCCGTGCGAACCGTTCCGGCCTGACGCCTTCTTCCAACAGGCGGCCCAGCTCGGCCTCGACATCGAGCTGGAGACCGCGATCGTGCGGCGCGTCCTCTCCATGATCCCGCAGCTGCCCGACGACGTGTTCGTCGCGATGAACATCTCCCCGGCGGCGGCGCTGGCCGCCCCGTGGCACGAGCTTCTGGTCGACGTCGACCCGTCGCGCATCGTCCTGGAGATCACCGAGCATGTCGCCGTAGGAAACTACGGCGCGCTCGACGATGCGCTCGAATCGTGTCGGGCGCGGGGCATGCGCATCGCCGTCGACGACGTCGGCGCCGGCTTCGCGTCGTTCTCCCACGTGCTGGAGCTGACGCCGGAGTTCGTCAAGATCGACCAGTCGATCACCCGTCACATCGACGTCGACGACGCCAGGCGCCGCCTCGCGCAGGCCATCGCCGAGTTCGCCGGACAGATCGGCGCCACCGTGATCGCCGAAGGCGTGGAAAGCCAGGGCGAACTCGACGCCGTCGTCGCTGCCGGCATCACGTGGGCGCAGGGTTTCTGCCTCAGCCGGCCCAAGCCGCACGCGCACGGCTTCCCGCCTTCCTTCGCCACCGCGGCGTCCACGGAACGGGTGCTGGCCCCCGTCGATCTGTTGGGGGACCGCCCTTTTGAGCTGGCACTGACCCATTCACCGATCGGGATGGCCGTCGTGGGCCTGGACGGAGGGTTCCTGCGCACCAACCGGGCGCTGCGGGCGATGCTCGGCTACAGCCGAGGAACATTGGCCGACATGACATTCCAGCAGATCACCCACCCCGATGATCTCGACGCCGACCTGGCGATGGTCGCCGAGTGCCTCGAGGGTCGGCGGCGGTCGTACCGCATCGACAAGCGCTACATCGCCGCCGACGGGCACATCGTGTGGTGCGCGCTGACCGTGGTGCTCGTACACGCCCCACGCGACCAACCGCGCTGTTTCGTCTCGCAGATCGTGGATGTGACGGCCGACCGCGCCCGTGAGGCCGAACTGGCCCGCCAGGCCGCGACCGATCCGCTCACCGCGATCGCGAACCGGTCCGCCGCGTTTCGTCGGCTTGAGCAGCTCGACGCCGGCCACGACGGCTACGGCGTGCTGTTCTGTGACATCGAGAGATTCAAGTCCGTCAACGACTGGTGCGGCCACCATGCCGGCGATCAGCTTCTGGTCGAGGTGGCCGCCCGCCTGCTCGCCGCCGTCGACGAGGGCGCGCTGGTGGCCCGGTGGGGCGGCGACGAATTCCTGGTCGTCACCGACACCGTCGAGGAGCACGAGCTGGCGCGGCTGGCCACCCGGATCGCCGAGGAGGTCGACCGCACACCCGTCACGCTGGCCGACGGGACGCAGATGCCCGTCGCGATGACGATCGGCTTCGCCGCCCACCGGCCGGGCGACGGCCGGTCCATCGACGCGGTCCTCGACCGCGCGGACCAGGCCATGTACGAGCAGCGCCGGCAACGCCGGAACACGGTGCTGCACAAGGGTAACGAGGCAATCGGGTTGGTGGAGTAGGCGCCGCGGCGGCCGCTCAGCCGGGTGCGACGGTGCTCTGGCACAGCGCCGGTGTTAGCGTCCGGTCCATGAACGACGCACGCAGGCGCCGCACGGCGAAGGACGCGCAGGAGGGCGCCGCCGAGGAGACGCCGCTCGTCGACGAAGTGCGGCAGGCGTTGCCCGATCATCCCCTCGAACTGCTCGGCATCGGGAGCGTGATCATCGAAGCGACCAGACCCGACCCTCTGGGCTTGCCGCCGTCGCGTGAGCCGAACGAGACGGTGGACCTGGACAGCCTCGTGGCGGGCTTCATCGGCGTGCCGAACGCCGAGACGACGGCCCTGCTGGCTGTGCTCGCCGAGATGCTCGAGGACGCGGATCTGCGGGCTCGATGCCGCCAGGAGGTCGACGCACGGAGCCACACGCTGCCGCGGTGGCTCACCGAACTGTCGGATGTCGAGGTGTACCGCGCGGTGCGGATGACCCACCCGCAGGGCGACCACGACGAGGTGCTCATCGGGGCCCGGCTGGCCGGCGGACATCAGCTGACCTGTGCGGTGGCCATCGCCCGTGATGGAGGAGCGATCAAAGATGGCTTCGCCGTGGCAGATTCGATCAGCAACGTGGTTCGCACCGCCGCGGAACGCAACACCGACCCGGAAACCGGCTTCGCCGTCATGGCCCTCACCGACGCGCGGTCAGCACTGGAGCACGGGCTCAAGAACAGCGGTGTCGTCCTGGAGCCGACGGATTCGTGGCCCGCCTGCCGCCCGCTGTTGCAGTGGCTGACTCGATGCCTGCACTGACCGCTTACTCAGGGTCGAGCGTCGCGAGAAGCCCGGTGAGGTCCTGGTCGAAGTAGTACACCTGCCCGAGCGCGGTCAGTCGGGCCAGCAGATGGGCCGGCAGCGACTCCCCGGCGCGCAACGCCGACTTCAGCGCGATGATCATCGCGTCGTTGTACTCGCCGACGCCCAGACGCACGAACGCGGTGTTCAGCTCGCTGATGTTCAGCCACTTGCGGCAGTGCTCCACCAGATCCCAAGCTGCTTCGCTCAACTCGGAACTGTCCATAGCTCATTTTCGGCCATGGGTCGGCGCAGCGCTCGCCGAGACTGCGTGTGCTGTGATCGCCACGCGCATTTGACGCGCGTGGAATGCGATTTCGGCGACGGGGTGCCGGACACCAACCCGCCACCCGGCGTTCACCGGGTGATCGTGATCCGCTCATCTGCCCAGGTCAAGGTCAACCGTCCCATCGGCACAACTGAAGAGGGTGACGGATGACGGCCTCGCACCTGGCCCGAGCCATGACCACCGCGGCGATCGCGGCACTGCTGCTCGCCGCCTGCTCCACCGACACCCAGGACGAGGCGCCCGCCGAGGGCACCGACACCCCCAAGGCCACCTCGCCGATCGACTTCAACATCCCCGACGCCGAGCGCTTCCACCGCGCCGCCACCTACCCGGTGTACCTGAACAAACCCGCCGACGAAGACCCGGCTTCCGAGACCGTCGCCGAGATCTCCACCGTCACCCCCGACGGCAACACCGTCATCTACACCGACGCCGCCGCCAAGCGCATCGGCTTCCTCGACATCCGTGACCCCGCCAAACCCGTTGGACTGGGCACGCTTTCGCTTGCCGAGCTGGGACACGCCGACGACCAGCCCACCTCGGTGGCCGCGGTCGGCGAGTTCGTCCTCGTCGTCGTCGACACCACCGGCGGCGACTTCACCAAGCCGTCCGGGCGCGTCGACGTCGTCCGCGTGGCCGACCGGACCCGCGTGCACAGCATCGACCTCGGCGGCCAGCCCGACTCGATCGCGATCGCCGGGGACGGCTCGTTCGCCGCCATCGCGATGGAGAACCAGCGCGACGAGGAGTTCACCCCGCCCGGCGCCGAGGAAGGCGACCTGCCCCAGCCCCCGACCGGTTTCCTTCAGCTGATCAACCTCACCGGCGCCCCTACCGGATGGACGCCGCGCAAGGTCGACTTCGACGTCGAGGCCGCCCGCGCCGCCGGACTGGACGCACCCGAGGACCTCGAGCCCGAGTACGTCAGCATCAACTCCCGCGGCCAGGTCGCGGTGACGCTGCAGGAGAACAACGGCATCGCCATCGTCGACGGCCGCACCGGTGCCGTGCAGAAGATCTTCACCGCCGGAACCGCATCCGTGGCCGGCATCGACACCGCCGAGGACGACGCCATCGACCAGACCGGCTCGATCACCGACACCCCGCGCGAACCCGACGCCATCGGCTGGGTCGACGACGACCACGTCGCCACCGCCAACGAGGGCGACTGGAAGGGCGGCACCCGCGGCTGGACCATCTTCGACGCCACCACCGGCGAGGTGGTCTGGGACGCCGGCAACACCGTCGAGCAGCTGGCCGTGCGCACCGGCATGCACATCGAAGGTCGTTCGGAATCCAAGGGACCCGAGCCCGAAGGCCTGGCGATCACCGAGATCGGCGGCCGCCCCACCGCGCTGGTGGCGTCCGAGCGGAGCAACTTCGTCGCCGTCTACGACGTCAGCGACGTCACCGCCCCGCAGTTCCGCCAGATCCTGCCCACCACGCCCGGCCCCGAGGGCGTGCTGCCGATCCCGTCGCGCGAGCTGGTCGTCATCTCCTCGGAGGCAGACGACGCCGAGGCCCGGGTCCGCGCATCGGTCACCGTCTACGGGTTCGGTGCCGAATTCGCCGGTGCCAAACCGTCTTTCCCGTCCATCGTGTCCGGTGACGTCGACGACGCCCCGATCGCGTGGGGTGCGCTCAGTGCGCTGTCGGCCGACCCCGCCGACGAGAACCGGCTCTACACCTCCACCGACAACGCCTACGGGCCGTCGCGGATCCTCGGCATCGACCTGACGAAGACGCCGGCGCTGATCGACACGCAGCTGCCGATCACCGACAACGGCCAGCCCGTCACCCTCGACGTGGAAGGGGTGGCCGCCAAACCTGACGGCGGCTTCGTGCTGGCGGTCGAGGGCGAGGAGGGCCCCGGCAACGAGCTGGTGTTCGTCGCCGCCGACGGCAAGATCGAGAAGCGGGTGTCGCTGCCCGCCGATGTCGCGGCCGGCCTGGGTGGTCAGGGCCTGGAAGGCGTCGCGGTCGACGGTGACGCCGTCTGGGTGGCGTTGCAGCGCGAGGTCAAGACCGACCCCAAGGGCGTGGCCAGGATCGGCCGTTACACCCCGGCCGACGACCGCTGGGAGTGGTTCTGCTACCAGCTCGACTCCACCGACACCGAGGGCGACTGGATCGGGTTGTCCGAGATCCAGGTGCACGACGGCTCGCTGCTGGTGCTGGAGCGCGACAAGCTCAACGGTCCCGACGCCCGGGTCAAGGCGATCTACCGCGTGGCCATCCCGGACGGCGGGGGAGCGACGGGTGCCGAGGCGCCGAAGGTGCTGCCGAAGACGTTGGCGCGCAACATTCTTCCCGATCTGCAGGCCAACCGCGGCTTCACCCAGGAGAAGGTGGAGGGCTTCGCGGTGGCAGGCAACGGCAAGCTCTACGTCGTCACCGACAACGACGGGCTCGACGACGCCAACGGCGAGACCGTGTTCCTCGACCTCGGGCCCGCAGGCCAGGCGCTCGGCGGATAGCTCAGGACAGCCGGCGGTCCAGAATCTCGAGTGACTTCACCAGCGCCTGGTCCGGCAGCGGGTTGTTGTGCGACGCGGCGATCAGCACCCCGACGATCGCCCCGGCGATCACCCGCCGCTCCAGTTCGTCGGTCGGCGCGCCGGGCCGCTTAGTCAGCCCGGCGGCGATGAGGTCGATCAGCCGGACGTACTCGGTGTAGGCGAGTCCCTGAGCTTCGGGGATGTTGTACATCATCCGCTCACCGGCGACTACGTCGTCCCGTTCTTCTTGTGACAGTGCCGAGTACACGGTGGCGACAGCGTGCCGGTACGCGGCGACGACGCTCAGCTCGGCAGGCGCATCGATGAAAGCCTGCACGATCGGCGAGATCTTGTCGTCGGAGAGCAGCAGCGCTTCCTTCACGCCGAAATAGCGGTAGAACGTGCGTGGCGAGACGTCAGCGGCGTCGGCTATCTGCTCCACGGTGGTAGTGGCGTAGCCCTGCTTCTCGAAGAGGCGGAACGCCTCGCGGCGGATGGCCAGACGTGTCCGCACTTTCTTGCGTTCCCGCAGACTCTGCGGGCGATCGGGTCCCGACACCGGCCCAGTTCCTCCTTCCTCTTCGAATATGTGGGTGCACAACCTGATCCCGCGCCGAAGGCCGCTATGACAGCCTGTTGTCCAGGATGGTCAGCGCCTCGAACACCGTCTCCTGTGGCAGGGGTTCGTTGTGCGACGCGGCGATGAGGACACCGACCACGGCACCGGCGATCACACGTCGCTCAACGTCGTCGACGTCGTCGTCGAGGCGGTCCTTGAGCACCTCGGTGATCGCGTCGATCAGCCGGACGTACTCGGCGTAGACCAGGCTGCGCGCCTCAGGCACCTGGTAGAGGATCCGTTGCCCCGCCACGGCGTCGACGCGCTCCGCCGAGGACAACGTCCCGAACACCTCTTCCACGGCGTGCCGGTAAGCGGCCGCGACCGTCAGCTCCCGGGGCGCGCCCGCGAATGCCTCGACAATCGGCGAACTGTGATCGTCGGACAGGAGCAGCGCTTCTTTTACTCCGAAATATCGGTAGAAAGTTCTGGGAGAAACATCGGCGGCTTCAGCAATCTGATCTATCGTCGTATTCGCATATCCTTGCGTCTCGAACAACCGGAACGCCTCCCGGCGTATCGCGAGACGCGTCTGAGTCTTCTTCCGCTCGCGCAGACTGCTGGAGCGATCAGGCGCCGACACCAGGCAAGTTTCCCTCATCGGACTCTTTTCGCCAAAACGGATGTGCGCAGGCTTTTCCCCGTCTGCTACGAATGTGACCACCCCCTTCGAAAAGGTTCCCACACCGATGGGGCGATTATTCGAATATCCTCAATTGGTCACACTCGGGCAGTTCAGGGCGTCGAAACGACGTTTGCGAATTCCAATACAAATGACTTGTCGAGCAAACTGCTAGTTCGCCGATCGGGCTGCGGATATCGCGTCTGCGCGAGCGGAAGAAGACTCAGACGCGTCCCGGCCGGGTGGATGTCGGTGCCCTGCGCGACAATCCGGCGACCGCCGACCACCCCGAATCCGAGGGAGCTGACCGTGAGCCGACCGATCCAGCGCATCAACCCGCCCCAGCTGTTCGACTCCACCGCGAACCATCACTCGCAGGGGTCGGTGGTGGAGGCGGGAAAGCTGGCGTTCTTCTCCGGCCAGGTGGCGTGGAGCCCGTCGTGCCCGACGGCCCCGTCGTCGCTCGCCGAGCAGGCGCGGATGGTGACGGCCAACCTTCAGGTGTGCCTGGACTCCGTCGGCGCCACCCGCGACGACATCGCGATGGCGCGGATCTACGTCGTCGACCTGACGCCGGAGCGGCTGGAGGAGGCGTTCCCGGCGCTGGGGGAGTTCTTCGGTTCGTCGCTGCCGAGCCTGACCGGAATCGGGGTGCAGGCGCTGGCCGGGCCGGAGCTGCAGATCGAGATCGAGATGGTGGTACGGGTGCCGTCGTGACGGCGGCGCGGCCAGATTGTGCAGATGCGTCAGCAACACGAAACCTGTTATGAACGTGGCGTATTCGGCTTCGGCCTACGGCGCGGCGTCGGGTCGTTCCTCGTCCCGCCGGGTGGCGCGCAGCGAACCGGGGTGCGCCTTCGCCGTCGGGTCGCGCCGGGTTTTGATCAGGCTTGCGACGGTGACGATCGTCAGGATCGCCACGATCACCACCAGGCTGAGATAGGTGTCGACCTCCGGGATACTCGGGTTGATGTCGACGTGGCCCCAGTGCAGCACCAGCTTGACGCCGATGAAGGCCAGGATGATCGCCAGCCCGGTCGACAGGTACACCAACCGGTCCAGCAGCCCCTTGACCAGGAAGAACAACGCGCGCAGACCCAACAACGCGAATGCGTTCGCGGTGAACACGATGTAGGGCTCGCTCGTCACGCCGAACACGGCCGGGATCGAGTCCAGCGCGAACAGCAGGTCGACGCTGCCGATCGCGACCAGGACCGCCAGCATCGGAGTCGCCATCCGGCGTCCGTTGGCGCGGGTGAACAGCTTGCCGCCGTCGTACTCGTCGCTGATCGGGATGAGCCGCCGGGTGGCCCTGATCATGATGTTGTTCTCGACGTCGGGGTCCTCGTCGCGATGCCGGAACAGCTGGACGGCGGTGAAGATCAGCAGCAGGCCGAAGAGCAGGAACATGAACGAGAACAGCGACAGCAGCGCCGCGCCGACGGCGATGAAGATCGCCCGCATGATCAGCGCCAGGATGATGCCGAAGGTCAGCACCTTGTGCTGGTGCTCCTCGGGCACCGCGAACGTCGCCATGATGATCACGAACACGAACAGGTTGTCGACCGACAGGCTCTTCTCGACGATGTACCCGGCGAAATACTGGGTGCCGAAGTCGCCGCCGTAGGTGACGGCGAACCACACGCCGAAACCGATGGCGAACAGGATGTAGAACACCGACCACGCCGTGGCCTCCCGGAACCCGACCCGATGCGGCCGCAATGCCGCCAGGATCAGATCCACTGCGAGCAGGGCGACGATCACCCCGATCGTCACCGCCCACGTCGCCGCGCTGATGTCGAGCATGTGTCGGTTGTCCTCCCGTCTCCCGGTGTGTTCTTACATCGTCACGAGGGATCGCCGGGCGTCAAGGCTATCGAGGTATTGGTCGCCGATTCGTAAGACCGGCGGGTTACCTGGGACGGTCGACGTTCAGCGGCGCGAATTCGGGGAACAAGACGGTTCGTGGAATTCGAATGCGCAGTCGTCGGCGCCGGCGCGGCGGGACTGAGTGCGGCGCTTGTGCTGGGCCGGGCCCGGCGGTCGACGATCGTCATCGACGCCGACGACCCGAGTAACCGGGCGTCACCCGTCATCGGCGGACTGCTCGGCTACGACCGGCGACCGCCCGACGAGCTCTACGCGGCCGGGCGTGAGGAGCTCAGGGAGTACCCGAGCGTGGAATTCCGCCGAGGGGAGGTGCGGGGCGGCCGCCGGATCGACCGCGGATTCCTCCTCGACGTCGACGGCGCCGACGTCCGGGCGCGGCGGGTGCTGCTCGCCACCGGCATGTCGTACTGCCCGCCGCAGCTGCCCGGGCTGGCCGAGCTCTGGGGTCGGTCGGTATTCCACTGCCCGTTCTGCCACGGCTGGGAGATGCGGGACGGGAAGCTGGCGGCGCTGACCTCCGGCGAACAGGGGTTGCACACGGCGCTGATGCTGCGGGGCTGGACCGACGACGTGGTGCTGCTGACCGACGGCCGGTCCGGGCTGTCCTCTGACGACCAGCGGGTGCTGCACCGGGCCGGCGTGACCGTCGACGACCGGCGCGTCGTCGAATTGATCGGTGCGGACGGCCGGTTGGAAAGTATCGCGTTCGCCGACGGAACCCGGCTGGCCAGGGACGGGCTGCTGGTGGAGGCGCCGGTGCGACAGCGGTCCGCGCTGGCCGCGCAGCTGGGCGCGACGTGCACGCCCGGCCCGCTGGGCACCGAACCGCTCACCGTCGACACGATGGCTCGTACCAGCGCCGGCGGGGTGTTCGCGGCCGGGGACGCCTGCACCGAGCAGCCGCACATCGCCGGCGCTGTCGCGTCGGGGTCGCAGGCCGCGATGATCATCGTGCAGAGTCTGCTGGCCGACGCGTACGGGCTGCCGTTCCCGCCGGGGTAGATTCGCATTGTGGCGGACACGGTTTGGACGTTGGACTCCTCGGACGGCGCGCTGACGGTGACCACCGGGGTGGCGGGTCCGGCCGCCGCGATGGGGCACCGGCTGACGATCGCGATGGCGTGGCAGGCCACGGTGCGGTGGGCCGGTGAACCGGTGTCGATGGAGCTGTCGGTGGACGTCGGCAGCCTCGAAGTGCTGCGCGGGGAGGGCGGGGTCAAGGGGTTGACGAGCCCGGAGAAGGCGTTGGCTCGGTCCAACGCCCTCAAGACACTGGGTGCGAACCGGTTCCCGCACATCACGTTTCGGTCCGACCAGATCACGAAGACCGACGGTGGCTACCGACTGTCGGGCACGCTGGAGATCCATGGGAAGGCCCGCGAGCATGTGGTGGACCTGCGGGTGGACGACCTCGGGGACAACTGGCGGATGTCGTGTGACGCCGTGGTCCGCCACTCCGACTTCGGTCTCAAGCCGTACTCGATGATGTTGGGTGCCATGAAGGTCGCCGACGAGGTGGCGGTGTCGTTCTCCGCTGAGCGGGCGAAGTAAGCGTTGGGTTTGCGCGGATACCTGTGACTGCTGGGATTCCACGCCTCAGGTCACACGTCGCGCACCGCGAGGTAGTGCTGGGAGACCGGCGTGCCGTCGGTGTACTGCTCGACGTTCTGTTCGATCAGCTGGTCCTGCCCGGTCAGCCGGGTGTAGTGCTGATGCATGTGCTCGCCCCAGGACCGCACGATGAAGGTCTCCACGAACGTCGACTCCTGCTCGACGCTGCGGAACAGCCGCCACTGCGATGCGCCGGTGCGCTGACGCGACCGGCCCAGCACCGCCATGGCCGCCAGGAACGCGTCTTCCTTGTGTGCAGGCACGCAGTAGGACGTCAGCACCAGCACCGGACCGTCGAGCGGTTCGGGCTCGAAGACCAGCGTCGGCTCGGGCCAGTGCGACGACGGCGTCAGGTCGAGATTGCCGGTGCCGGCGTGCAGCGGCCACCACAGCGACGACAGCGCACACACCACCAGCAGACCCGCACTGACCAGCAGGCTGGTGACGCTGTTCGTGGCGCCGGCGAGCAACCCCCACAGCAGTGACCCGATGGCCTGCCCGCCCATGAAGATCAACTGGTACACCGACAGCCCGCGGGCACGAACCCACGCGGGCAGGCTCAGCTGCATCGAGGCGTTGAGCGTCGACAGCGACAACAACCATGCGGCGCCCCCGACCACCAGGGCCGCCAGCACGGCGGCGAAATTAGGCACCAGGGCCAGCACCGCGGTGGCCACCGCGAACCCCGCCGCGCCGGCCGTGAGCAACACGTTCTGGCCGAACCGAATGCGCAGACCCGACAGCACGAAAGCGCCGAGCACCGCACCCACACCCAGTGCTCCCAGAAGCAGGCCGTAACCGGCCGATCCCAGGCCCAGTTGGTTGGCCGCGATGACCGGCAGCAGCCCCCACAGCGCACTGGCGGGTGCGATGAACAGCACGGTCCGCAGCAGGATCCGCCGCACGATCGGCGAGCTGCGGATGTACCGTCCGCCCGCGCTCAGCGCGGCCAGCGCCCGCTCGGGCGGGTAGTCGCGCTCGACCGCGGGCCGCCGCCACCAGATCAGCACGAGCACGATCCCGATGAACGACACGGCGTTGAGCGCGAACACCAGCGTCGGGCCGGTCAGCGACACCAGCGCGCCGGCGATCGCCGGCCCGATCGCCCGCGCCCCGTTCATGCTCATGCTGCCCAGCGCGGCGGCGGCCGGAATTTGTTGAGCGGGAACGAGATCGGGCTGGATGGCCTGCCAGGCCGGCGCGGTCAGCGCCTGCCCGCAGCCGATCACGAACAACAACATCAGCAGCACGGTCGGGGTGGTCAGTCCGGCGCCGGTCAGCGCCGCCAGCAGGCCGACACCGGCGGCCATCGCACCCTGGGTGGCGATCAACAGCCGGCGTCGGTCGATCAGGTCGGCCAGCACGCCGGACGGCAGCGCCAGCAGCATCACCGGCAGCGTGGTGGCGGTCTGTACCAGCGGAACCAGGACCGCGGCACGGGGATCGCCCACCAGCATCCACTGCGCGGCGACGGTCTGCATCCAGGTGCCCAGGTTGGACACGAACTGCGCGATCCACAGCGCGCGAAAGATCGGCGATCCCAGCGGCGCCCACGTCGAGGTCGACCCTGCCAGTGCCATGCTTTACCGCTGAAGGCGCTGTGCGACGTCCCCGTACCGCTCGAAACGCTCGGGATCGGCCAGCGCGTTGTACAGCACGACGCGGGTGGCGGTCCCCCCGTACTTGGCGGTGAGCGCGTCGGCCAGGCCGTCCCACGTCGACTCGGTCGCGAACGTGGCGATGTGCTCGTCGGTGATCTGCGCGGCCATGCCTTTGACGTCGCCGGCCTTCTGCCTCTCCCGGATGCGGGCGGTCGTCCCCTCGAAGCCGGCCTCGTCCCAGATGAACGAATAGTTCGGGGTGCTGCCGTAGAAGCTCATGCTCGCCCGCACCAGCTCGCGTTCTCGGTGTCGTTCCTCGTCGGTGTCGCCGACGATCGTCATGACGGGCACGATCACCGCGATGTCGTTCGGTGAGCGTCCTGAGTTCTGTGCTCCCTCAGCAAGTTTCGGCATCACATGGCGCGCGATGTAGCCCGGCTCGCCGAGCGGGTGCACATGCACCCCGTCGGCCACCTCGCCCGCCATCCGCAGCATCCACGGGTTCACCGCCGCCACGTCGACTTTCGGATCCGGTGCGTCGATCGGCCCCGCGCTCCACTGCGGGGTGATGAAGTCCAGGTTGTAGAACTCGCCGTGATGGTCCAGCTTGCCCGTCCGGAACGCCGCGAAACAGGCTTTGACCGCCAGCACGTAGTCGCGCAACCGTGGGCCGGGATGCTCGAACTCGGCGCCGTACCGTCGCACCACGTGCGTGCGCACCTGGGTGCCCAGGCCGAGACGGAACCTGCCACCGGTCGCCTCCTGCAGTTCCCAGGCCGAGGCGGCCGTCACGAAGGGACTGCGCGGGAAGGCGACCGCCACGCCCGTCGACAACTCCAGCCCCGGCGCGGCATGGGCAGCCACCGCAGCATTGAGGTAGGCGGTCCGGCCGGTCTCGGTGAACAGCAATCCGCTGAATCCGGCCTCCTGGGTGTGTCGGGCCAGCTCACCGGTCGACTGCAGGGGCTGCGGAGTCGTCATCACGTCGACGTGCACGATTCGCACCCTACGCGCAGCACTACCCGCAGGCAGGCACCTTCATGACCCGCTCGGTGAAGCCCAGGATCGGCTTCTTCAGCGCGGTGACGGCATCGCCGTCCGCGTTGGCCAGCGCGGTTGTCACCAGTGTCGAGATGCCCGCGACCAGCATCTGGCACGCGAACCGGTCGGCCTTGCTGCGGGCCTTGAACACCTTGGCCACGCCGGACACGAACTCCTGCTGCAACTGGGCGCGCTGACGCACGGCCTCCGGTCCTGCCGCATTCACCTCGACCAGGAACAGCCGTGCGGTGGTCGGGTCCAGGGCGAGGAAACCCAGGTACCGGTCCAACAAGGCCGCGAAGCGCTGCATCGGTGTGCCGGCCGCCGGTTCTACCTGAATGGCGTCGATGACGTATTGCTGCATGCGCGCGTACGCGGACATGAAGCAATCCTGCTTGGACGTGAAGTGCTGGTAGAAGGTCGCCTTGGAGACGCCGGCCGCCGCGGTCAGGTCGTCGACCGTGGTGTCGCTGTAGCCCTTCTTGGCCATGACCACTGCGAGCGCCTTGAACAGCCGTTGCTGCTGGTTGTCGGCGACCTGTTCCCTGGAGAGGTGGTGACGGCCGGAGGCGAGCCGGTCGGGCATGCGGTGGCCTCCTCGAAGCCCGTTGGCGTGCTGTTGAGCAGTATAGGAGTCGACGAATCATGCGCTTGCCGGAGTCGTCAAGGCTGGCGTGGCGATTCAAAAACGGAACGGTTTTTGAAAACGATGCGGTTTATGTACGATTTGTGTGGTCTGTCTCATACGAGCGGTCGAGGCTCGCTCGGCGAGGGGTTGAGCGAGGCCTCCACAAAGGACGCGTTGGTGTCTGGTGGCGCACAGAGGGGGAGTGTGGTCACCAGAGCCGCGCCGTCAGTCCGCCGATGACATCGGAAGCCCTCAGCAGGCATGATCCGAGGTACCATTTCGTGGGTGGAAGGGTACCAACATGGCGTTGAACATCAAGGATGAGAAGGTCCACGACGCGGTGAAACAGCTCGCACGCCTCACCGGGGAGTCTCAAGCTCAGGCGGTGGCGACAGCGGTGCAGGAGCGGTTGTCCAGAGTCCAGCAGGACGATCTCGCGGAACGCCTTCTAGCCCTCGGACGTAGGACCGCGCAGCGGATGACGTCGGCGACCAATGACCTCGACCATGGCGAGATGCTCTACGACGATGCAGGACTACCGCGATGATCGCCGATTCGTCGGCGATCATCGCGATTCTGCGGGACGAGGACGACGCGGTCGATTACGCCAGAGCGGTCGCCGCCGCCGACGTACGTCGACTGTCCGCGGCCAGCTATCTCGAGTGTGGAATCGTGCTCGACGCGCAGCGCGATCCGGTCGTGAGCAGAGCTCTTGACGAACTGATCGATGAAGCGGCGATGACGATCGAGCCGGTGACCGAGCGCCAGGCCAAATTGGCGCGCCGCGCGTATGCCGAATTCGGAAGAGGGAGCGGGCATCCGGCCAGATTGAACTTCGGCGACTGTCTGTCGTACGCGTTGGCGCTGGATCGTCGTGAACCACTTCTGTGGAAAGGCAACGACTTCGGGCACACCGGCATCGCGTCCGCACTCGAGTAAGTCTTTGCCGCGTCGAGACTGCATCGGCTGCGGTCTTCACGCACGTTTCGCCCCGCTACACGCAATTTCGGCGTCAAACCCCGGCGGGCACCTTCGCGCCGGCCCGCATCTCCCGGCGCAGCTGCCCGAACTCCGAGATCGTGCGCGTCGCCACCGTCGCCACCGGCCGCGCGTTGCGGCCCGTCGCCTCGGTCTTGGACACCATCACCACGCTGTCGATGTAGGGCTGGATCGTCGTCGCGTTCTGCACCGTCGCGACGATCACCAGCTGGAACCCGAACTTACGGAACGCCTGCAGCGCCTGCTGCGCGAACTGCGGATCCGACTTCGAGAACGCCTCGTCGAGCATCAGCTGCGCGAACACCGGCCGGTTGTCCGTGCTGTCGGGCGCCGCAAGGTTGAAGCTCAGCGCACCGGCGAGGCAGAACGCCATCAGCTTCTCCTGCTCTCCGCCGGAGTTGTCGCCGGCGTTGGAGTGCGTGCGGATCAGCTCCTCGCTGGCGACATCCCACTCGGCGCAGTCGAACGTGAACCGGTTGCGCACGTCGAGCGCGTCGCGGGTCCACGCCTTGTCCTCCGGCGCCGTCGACGCCAGCCGGTTACGCAGCCGCAGGATGTCGGCGTACTGATCCAGGATCGCTTGCTTGTCGCCGAGCCCGACCTCGGCGATGCGCCGCGAGATGGCCCGCACGATCTCGGTCAACTCGGACACCGCCGTCAGGCTGCGCGGCGTGGCCCGCAGCGTCAGCCGGGTGCCGCGGTTGAACTCCACCGACCCCAAACCCGTATTGACACGGTCGATCTGGTCACTGATCCGCCGGGTTTCCTGCTCGGCCACCCGGTGCAGCGTCAGGATCGCATCCGGCGCCTGCTCGGTGACCAGACGCATCATCCGCTCGTAGGCCTCGGGCAGCTCCCGCTCGTCGATGTGCCGGCACAGCGCGACGTAGTCGTGCACCCGCTCGTCGAAGTTGTCCGAGTCGTTAGGGATCGCATCCGGGAACGAGGTGTCGAACGTGTTGAGGATGCGGGCCAGCTCGTCGTAGGAGCGGCGCCGGCTCTCGCGCAGCTGTTCGCGTTCCTTCTTGATCGCGGTGAACAACGCGTCGCGGTGCGGCTCCGGGTCCAGCAGCTCCAGGCTCACCGGCACCTGGTTGGCGTAGCGGCTCAGCAGGTCGGTGAGCGGCTCCGAGACGAATGCCGGCTGCAGCCGCTCCTGAAGTTCGAGGAGCTGCGTGCGGCGGGAGTCGAGGTCGTCGCGGCGGGTCTGGATCGCACCCCGGCGCGTCATCAATTTCTGGATCTGCGACCAGCATTCGTCGGCGCGGGCGTTGAGCGCCTCGATGTCGGGGTGGTCGGCCAGCAGCAGCTCGTACTGTTCGCGCAGCCGGTCGGCGTGCCCGTCGGCGGTCTCGGTGTCGATCTGGCTCCACTGCGGGAACTGCTCGCAGATCGCCTTGCACGCCGCGGCCCGGTCCCGCCAGGTCTGGCGCTGCGCGGCGATGTCGTCGGCGACGCGCCGCGCCTTCTGATAGGCCTCCTCGGCCGCGGCCAGGTCGACGGTCAGTGCGTTGATCTTCGCCGACACGTCACCCTGATACAGGTACTCGGACTGCTTGAGTGGGCGGCGGTCGTCCTTGATCGCGAGCCGGTCGGAATCCTTGTACAGGCCGGTGTCGGTGACCGCGCGGCGGAACCGGGCGAACACCTCGGGGGTGTCGACGCACACGTGGTCGCCGGCGGCGGTGACCACGTCGACGGCCTCGGCGGCGCACGGGTGGGCCGGGTCGACCGCGAACAGCTTGGCCGCCAACGTGTTCGACTCCGGATCGACCGGCTCGGCGCCCAGGAACTTCGCCCGCACATGGTGCAGCTGCAGCCGTCCCCGCATGTTCGTCTCGTTGACGAACTGCAGCACCTTGGTCCAGTGCTGATCGGGCACCATCAGCCGCAGCCCGACACCGCGCAGCACCTTCTCCACCGCGGTGCGCCAGCGAGTCTGGTCGGGTTTGAGGTCCATCAACTCGGCGATGTAGGGCAGGTCGATGGAGTCGACACCGACCGCATTGCAGATCTGCTCCCGCATCACGAGCGCGAACTCCGGCAGCGCCGAGCCGACGTGCTCGACACGTTTGAGTTCCTTGGCGGCTTCGTCGCGGGCCATCCGCGCCGACTTCTGCGCGTACTCGGCGTCGGTGGAGGCCTCACGGTTGCGCTCCACCTTGGCCAGCAGCTCGGTGGCCTGCGCGAGCAGCTCTTCGCGCAGGTTCCAGAAGTCGTCGGCCGTCTCCGGCACGTCCAGCTGCTGGGCGGTGAGCATGTCCTCGTAGGCGCCGCGCCGGCGCGACACCTGCTCGGCCTCGGTCTCGGCGGCGGTCACCTGCGACTGCAGCGGGCCGATGCTCGCGCTGGACCCGCTGATCTGTGCGTTGAGTGAATCCGCCTCGGCCTTGGCCAGATTCAGGCTCCGGGTGACGTCCTCGTACTCGTTGTCGAGCTGATCGATCGTGGTGTCGAGCTGCGCGATCTGCGCCGGGCACTGCGTCACCCGGACATGATCGGTGTAGGCCCGCACCATCGGCAGGTCGACCAGGTCGATGATGCCGAGATCGGTGGATTCGGATGCGTAGCGCTGCTGGATCTTCTCGATGTCGCCGAGGATCTTGCGCTTCTTCTGCGCGACCGCCAGCAGTTCGCGCGCCTCCACCAGCGGGTCGATCTGCTTGAGCGCCTCCGGTAGCCGGGTCAGGCTCTCGGGCTCGTCGAGCATGAACTCGCGAACGAACTGTTCCAGCCCGCCAACGCTTTTCAGCGATTTGGCCTTGCCGAGCAGCTGCTGGGCCGCATCCGAGGCGCGGATGCCGATGGTCGCGTACAGCTGCGCCAGGTACTGCGACTCCACCTTGGTGGTGAACCGCCAGCCGTCCTCCTTGAACACGCCGGTGTCGAATCGTCCTGCGGCCCAACGGTTGCAGACATCCTCGATGTCGAGATCGCCGTCGCCGAGCACGAAACGGCTCGACGAGTCGTTGCGCGATTCACCGGTCAGCCACTTGAGCACCAGGCCCGTCACGGTGCGTCCGGAGTCGCTGGCGTAGGTGACGGCCACCGCCGACCAGGCGGTGCCGTCGCCGCGCAGGTACATCACCCGGCTGGTGCCGCCGTCGCTGCGCTGCCCCCACGCGCCGCGCACGTACTTGTCCACGGTGCGCCGGCCCGCGCTGGATCCTGCCGCGGTGTTGTCGCCGGAGGCGTTGAAGTTGCGTCGGTTGAACGGCAGGAAGCCGAGCGAGATCGCGTCCAGCAGTGAGGATTTGCCGCTGCCCGAGGCGCCGGCGATGAGTGCGCCGCCCTCGCTGAACGGGATGTCGTGGTAGCCGTCGAACACGCCCCAGTTGATGACCTGGAGCCGGGACAGGTGGAATTGCTCAGTCAAGATCGGTCTCCTCGGCCGGCGCCCCTCCGTTGAGCAGCAGCTCGAACTGCTGCTGCAACTCGGTGATTACGCTGGCCGTCATCACGGCGGTGATCACCGGGCTGATGGTGTAGCTGTCCTCGTCGTCGCGGCTCTTGCGCAGGATGTCGAGCCCGGCCAGCCGGGCGATGGCGGCGTCGATACGACCCGCGAACGTGACGGCGTCACGGTCGGTGTCGTTGAGCACGCCGGAAAACAGGCCGTGCATCTCCTCGCGGCTGATCAGCACGCTCTGTCCGCCGGCGGCGCGCATCATCTGCGCCAGGTGCAGCGCCAGGATCGAGTCGTAGGTGCCGAGCGGCTCGCGCCGGAGAAGCTTTATCCCCTTGGCGGATTCGTAGCGGGCCTGCTCCACGAACGCCACGTCGGTACCGTCCACGATGCGCAGGATCAGGTCGAGTTCGGACAGTCTGGTGGCCAGCTGCCGGCGGTATTCGAGCACCCAGGCGTAGATGTCGGCGTCGGATTCGGCGCTGATGTAGCGGCGAGTCAGCAGGTGTTGCAACGCCCAGCAGGCCCGGTCGGGTAGTTCGGAGACGTCGCCGTCGAAGCGCGGCCTGCGCTGGTGTGGGGGACGGGCGGTCTGGTCGACCTGCGGCAGTTGAGAGAACGCCTCGAAGTCGGTGTCTTGTTCGGTGGTCACTGCGCGGCTCCGACGCTGATCGGTTCGGTGAACAACAAATGGGGAACGGCGATTTCGCGGTCCTTGCCGTCGAGGGACCGGAACCGGACCGTGGTGGACGGGGCCTCGTGCTCGTTGGGCTGCTTGAGCGCCCACGACCACAGCACGATGACATGCCCGAGGTAGGCCCCTTGTCCGGAACGGCCGAGCATCTCAATGGCTTCCGGCAGTGACACCGGACCCTTGGTGACCGCGGCGTTGAGCATGTCCGACATCGCGGGCGCGTCGACCTGGGTGGTCAGCGCCGCGAAGCTGGTCAGGTCGACGTCGCCGCCGGCGGGCTTGGCCGGCTTCGGGTTGGACAGGTCGCCGATCTTGAAGCTCAGTGCGCCGACAGAGCTGATGGTGTGGCGGGCCAGCGGCAGCTCGATGTCCAGCCGCGAGTCGATCAAGCTCGATTTGAGGAGATTGCGCGCCGCGCCGATGGCCTCGTTGAGCTGGCGGGCCACCCCGCGGCTCTGCTCCAGCGTCCCGAACGCGGTGAACCGCTTGACCCGCTGGGCGCAGCGCTGCTGGATGCGTTCGACCTCGTCGATCTGGTGTCCGACCAACTCGAAGAAGCCGGCCATCACCTTGCGCAGCGCGGGGTCGAGGTGGGGCAGCGCATCGGCGACGGCGGCCACGTCGGCCTCGAACTCGGCGCGCTGATCCGGGTCGTTGATCATCCGCAGGAACGCGCGGTGGCTGTCGCGGCCCTGCGAGTCCCAGGCAGCCTGGTAGTCGGCGTACATCTGGCGCTGCCGGTCGCGGTACTCGACGTTGGAGTCGATCGGCTCGTCGAGCGCGGCGGTGGCCTGCTCGATCATCGAGCCGTACTGACCGATGTCGGTGATCAGGCGTTCCATCTGCATCGCGATGGCGCGGGCCTCGTCGTAGGCGTCGGTAGCGTCGGTTTCCGAGAAAGTGCGTCGCTCGCCCCTGTCGAGTTCGTCGAGTTCCCGGTGCAGAGCCTCGATCTCGGCCTCGATGCTCTTGCGGATGCGGGCCGGGTCGCCGCCGACCTTCAGGGCCACCTGCTTGAGCCGGGACGCGATGCCGTTGATCGAGCCGCCGGTGGCGATGGTGTCCTGGCGGCGCATGCCGCGCAGGAAGTCCAGCGCCCGGCGGGCGTCCTGGGTCAGGTAACAGACGTTCTGGTCGCTGCGGGGATCCACGATGCGGTGCAGCCAGCCCTGGCTGGCCCACGACTTGATCAGCGTCAGGCCGGACTGGGGGTCATCGAGCTCGTCGAGGTCACGCTCCAGCCGGACGACAAGCTCCGTCTCCGGCGTCACACCGTCGGCCAGATGCCGCTCCATCAACGTCGCATACAGGCCGAGGTTGGTGGTGGCCAGCAGCCGGATCGCGCGGGAGGCCTGCAAGTCGCGGTTGAGTTCGAGCAGGCCGGACGCAGACAGAGTGGAGTTGTCGTGCACCTGGCCCCTCGATGTGCGTCGTGTCGTTGCTGGACGCCCCAACATAGGCCACGGCGGGGACATCGCCCGCCTGGGGGACGGGAGTGTCGTCGGCTTTTCGCCGGGGGCTGTGACGTATGTGACCAGCGGGATTGCAGTGTGTGCTGGGGTTTCGGCTCGCTTGTGGTGACCGGCGTCGCGCGGCGGAAATCACGACCGTGTGTGCACGCTCACGGTGCATCGCCGGCGTGCCAGGATGAGCGGCATGACGCTGGTGTTTGTCCATGGCAATCCCGAAACCGACGCGATCTGGGGACCGCTGACCGCGGTGCTGGGCCGCGACGACGTGGTGCTGCTGTCGCCGCCCGGCTTCGGTGCGCCGCTGCCGGACGGCTTCGGCGCGACGATGCTCGAGTACCGCGACTGGCTCGAAGCCGAACTGGAGCGGATCGACGGCCCGATCGACCTCGTCGGTCACGACTGGGGCGGCGGCCACGTCGTCAACGTCGTCATGCACCGGCCCGAGCTCGTGCGGAGCTGGGTGAGCGACGTCGTCGGCCTGTTCGACCCGGAGTATGTCTGGCACGACATGGCCCAGGTGTGGCAGACGCCCGGCGCGGGGGAGGAATCCCTGGACGCGATGCTCGGCGGTGGACTGACCGCGCGCACGGAACTGATGGCCTCCTTCGGCATTCCGGCCGACATCGGCGCGGCGATCGCCGAGCATCAGAACGACGACATGCGCACCGCGATCCTGGCGCTCTACCGCTCGGCCGCCCAACCGGCGATGGCCGAGGCCGGCCGCGCACTGGAGTCGGCGGCGGCGCGGCCCGGGCTCGCGCTGCTGGCCACCGACGACCCGTTCATCGGTGCGAACGACAACCGGCGACGGGCCGCCGAGCGCGCCGGTGCCCGCGTCGCGGTGCTCGACGGGCTGGGGCACTGGTGGATGGTCGAGGACCCGCATCGCGGCGCGGAGGCGTTGACGGAGTTCTGGGCGACGCTGGGGTAGTGCACATGCGGCTGCACAGCCCCGCCGTGCGTGTGCTGGGCGGCGCGGTAATCGGTCTGCTGGCAACAGGTTTCGCCAGCTCGATGGGGTTTCACTGGTTCTCCCTGTTGATCGGGTGGGACGTCCTGGCGGTGACGTTCATGGTGTGGACCTGGGTGGTGATCTGGCCCTACGACCCGGCGGAGACCGCGTCGCACGCCGACTACGAGGAACCGGGCCGCCGCACCGTGCACGGGCTGATCCTCGGGGGCGCGCTGGCCAGCCTGGTGGGCGTCGGCCTGCTGCTGGCCAAGGCGCGCCCCGACCACTTCGAGGTCGTCGCTCCGGCCGTCGCCGTGGCCAGCGTGGTGATCTCGTGGTTCGCGGTGCACACCCTCTACGCGCTGAGCTACGCGAAGATCTACTTCAAGGAAAAGCCGGTCGGCGGAATCGATTTCAACACCGACGTGCCGCCGCGCTACAGCGACTTCGCGTACGTCGCCTACGCCGTCGGCATGAGCTTCGCGATCTCGGACACGAACCTCACGTCGTCGAAGATGCGCGCTGCGGCGCTGGGTCACGGCCTGCTGTCGTATCTGTTCGGATCGGTGATCGTCGCGTCGGTGGTCAATCTGATCGCCTCGGGGCTGTGAATCGGGCCGGCGAGCGTGCGTCTTTGCGGGCTTTTTCACGGTGTGTCGGCCGCAGACACGCACGCTCGCGGTACGGAGTTCGTGGGGTTGTGCGTGCATAGCCACCCCCGAACGGGGGTACATCCAGCGAAGTGAAGACAAGAAGCGGCAACTGGGTGCGCGACAACGGCCTGCTGTTGGCGTGCCTGGGCCTGTTCGTGGTGTTTTTCGTCGGCATGATCGTCTCCGGTGCCGCGACCTACAACGAGGAGCAGCTGGACCACGGATCGCAGGAGACGGTGTCGCTCCTCGGTTACCTGCTCAGCGGCGACTTCGTCGAGGCGACCTTCGAGAACTGGGAGTCCGAGTTCCTGCAGATGGGCATGTACGTCGTGCTGACGGCATTCCTCTACCAGCGCGGCTCGGCCGAATCCAAGCCGATCGACGGGGAAGCGCCGCAGGACAAGCCCGGATTTTTCGTGAAGTGTTGTGATTTTCGGGGTGTAGATACGCGAAAGTGCCTGTCCTGCAAGGAATAATTGGACTTCTCTACGGTTCAATCGTTCCTACGGGAAGGCACCTCGCAGGTGAAGAATATCGTGGCCGCAGCGCGGGTGAAAGTGTCCGCCGATGGGCAGGGCGTGGTGTCGCATGCCGGGATGGGCTTGCTTCGTGAGCTTGCCGATCTGACGGGGTTATCGTCGCAGGTCACCGCCGTGCTGGCTGACACCTACCGGGGCCCGTGGGTGTACGCACCCGGTGAGGTGTTCGCCGATCTGGCCGCAGCGGTCGCCGACGGGGCCGATTGCATCGATGCGGTCGGCCAGTTGTGTGGGGACCGTGAACATGTGTTCGGCGCGAAGGCCTCGACAACCACGATGTGGCGGTTGATCGATGAGCGCATCGACGCCGCCCACCTGCCCGGGGTGCGGGCTGCACGAGCCGGCGCACGGGCCGCAGCATGGGCGGCTGGAGCCGCCCCCACTGGTGAGGGCTGGCTGCACATCGACCTCGATGCCACCCTGGTCATCGATCACTCCGACAACAAGACCGGCGCCACCCCGACCTGGAAGAAAACCTATGGTCACCATCCGTTGCTGGCGTTTCTGGATCGTCCCGAGATCGCCGGTGGGGAAGCGCTGGCCGGGCTGCTGCGCACCGGTAACGCCGGCTCCAACACCGCCAGCGACCACATCATCGTCTTGCACCACGCGCTGGCCTCGCTGCCGCCGCGATGGCGGCCCCGCCCAGGTAGTC
Organism: Mycolicibacterium austroafricanum; assembly: GCF_000612725.1. Classification (GTDB taxonomy): domain Bacteria; phylum Actinomycetota; class Actinomycetes; order Mycobacteriales; family Mycobacteriaceae; genus Mycobacterium; species Mycobacterium austroafricanum. The sequence goes on along the minus strand of NZ_HG964451.1, from coordinate 724,823 downwards.
CACCAGATTCGGATGCCTGCCGGGTGCTGGTGCGCTGCGATACCGCTGGAGCCACCCACAAGTTCGCCGACGCCTGCCGCACCGCCGGGGTGGGATTTTCCTTCGGATACCCCGTCGATGCGCGGGTCCAGGACGCGGTCGACACCCTCAACCTCGGCCAAGCCTGGTATCCGGCGATCGACACCGACGGCGGCATCCGTGACGGCGCCTGGGTCGCCGAAGCCACCGGCCTGGTCAACCTGAGCAACTGGCCCGCTGGCACCCGGCTGATCCTGCGCAAAGAGAGGCCCCACCCGGGTGCGCAGCTGCGGTTCACCGATGCCGACGGGATGCGGGTCACCGCATTCATCACCGACACCGAACCCGGCGTCATTGCCGGTCAGGTCGCCGGATTGGAGCTGCGGCACCGCCAGCACGCCCGCGTCGAAGACCGCATCCGCGAACTGAAAGCCACCGGGCTACGCAACCTGCCCTGCCAGTCGTTTTGGGCCAACGCCGCCTGGCTGGAAATCGTGCTGGCCGCCGCCGATCTGGTCACCTGGGCCCGGCTGATCGGCTTCGGTGACCACCCCGCACTGGCCCGCGCCGAGATCGCCACCTTCCGCTACCGGATCCTGCACGTCGCTGCCCGTATCACTCGCAGCGCCCGCCAGGTTCGCCTCCGTATCGACGCCACCTGGCGATGGGCATCAGCGATCGCGACCGCCTGGCAACACCTACGCACCGCTTTCGGATAACCAGCAAATCACTCGACCCACCGACCACGAAAGACCAGGCCCTGGGAAAGCCCGCCCCACCCGGCGACACGGGACACCCCACCACGCCCGCCACCCGACAACGACCACCCAGCAACACAATTCAGTGACCGAGCGGACCCGTCATCAACTCGATGCAAAATCGAGGCAAGGACCCCCGCCTCGAGAAGCTCGATGCCTCGATGCCGTGGCCGGTGCGCCGGGGCGGCGTCGCCCTCCGCTTCTACGAGCATTCGCTGGCCATCGCGTTGTTCGTGTTGTTCTTCGCATCGTGGGGACTGCACGCGCTCGGTGGCGCGGCGGCATTCAACGAGGAGCGTCTGCAGCACGGGCAACCCGCAGTGTCCGTGCTCCAGTACCTCACGACCTCACAGTTCTGGTTCGAGTCGATGCAGAACTGGCAGAGCGAGTTCGTCGCGGTGGCGGCGATCGTGGGTCTGTCGATCTTCCTGCGGCAGCGGGGCTCCGCGGAGTCGAAACCCGTGGCCGAACCGCACCGCGAGACCAGCAGCTAAGTCCGTTGTGCGGGGCCGGGTTCCGGCGTGGTGGACGGCCCGGGCGGCGCCTCGGGTAGATCGTCGGGGACGAGGCGTTCGGGAACCTCGGTGGGGGTGAGGCGTTCGGGCTCTTCGGCCGGGGTGAGGCGCTCGGGAGGTTCGGTGGGCGCGTTATCTCGGGGCAGGGTGCTGTTCATGACGGGGGCGTACCCCGAGTCGGAACGGGGTAACCCGACCGGGGTCACGATGTCGCCATCGCTTCGTGCTCGACGACCTCGGCGGCCGCGCGCTCCCCGGAGCGCACCGCGCCGTCGATGAATCCGTACATCAGTGCCGACGATTCGGTTCCGGCCCAATGAATCCGGCCGCACGGCCGGCGCAACGCCGGTCCGTACTCGGTGAGCACGCCGGGCGGGGTGTGGGCGATCATGCCGCCGCCGGAATAGCGCTCCACCGTCCAGTTGTGCTCGATGTAGTCCAAGGGTGACAGCGCCTTGTCACCGAACCGCTCCGCGACAGCGGCGAGCACCGCCTTGCGACGGTCGGCGTCGGACAACTTGCACAGCTCCCGCGCTTCCAGGCCTTCGGTGATGGCGGTCAGAATCCCGGGGCTGCCGGTGTCGGTGCAGGAGTCGATCGTCAGGTTGGCCGCCGAACCCGGCGCGAACGACTGACCCGACAGGCCGTCGGCCCGCCAGAACGGCTCGTCGAAGACCATCGCGATCTTGAACACCGCCCCGCTGGGCATCCGCTGGTGCAGGAACGACCGGTCCACCGGCAGCATGGGTTCGTAGAGGATGTGGGACGCGATCGCGATCGGCACCGTGACGATCGCGCGACGGGCCCGCACCACCCTGTCCTCGGAGCGCACGGTGACGCCCTCCGCGTCCTGGGCGATGCTGCGCACCGGTTGCGAAAGCTGGACGACGTCTCCGAGTTCGGCCGCCACGGCCCGGTGGATCGCCCCCATCCCGCCGACCGGCCGGGCGTCCTCGGCGGCATCCTTGACGCCCAGGACGAAGCTCGGCCCGCCGGCCGCGGCCATCTGATACAGGCAGAACAACAGCGACAGTTCCGAAGCCGCCGACGTGTAGAGACCCGACACCGCCGACTCCAGCAGCTGACGGGCCGGTGTGGACAATGTGTTGCCGTCCAACCACTTTGCCCACGTCACCTGATCCCACTTGTGTGCCTTCGGTGCGGTCCACGGCGCCTCGGGAGGAATGGACTTGCACATCCGGGTGAGTTCCAGGAACACCACGCCGAGGTTGGCGACGGCGAACGGACTCATCGACATTGGAATCGTGCCGTGATAGCGGTAGGTCTTGCCGTCGATGAACATCATCGCGTCACCGTCGACGTACTGCTTGTAGCTGGGAATCCCGAACTCCTCCATCAGCGCGTAGATCCGGTCCTGGCCGGGTCCGATCCAGGCGCCGCCGCGATCGATCCACGTGCCGTCGTCCCGGTTGACGGTGAAGGTTCGGCCGCCGATGCGGTCCCGCGCCTCCAGCAAGGTCACCGAGTGCCCAGCCTGCTTGAGCCTCAGTGCGGCAGTCAATCCCGCGAAACCCGCACCTACCACGCAGTAGTCCAAGTCGACCATGGTTGCCCCTGCGAGGTTCGGGCGCGAGGCCGGCTCGGCCGGGCGCAATCGTGTTGCGGGCCCTCGGATCCGGGGACACGGCTGATGTCAGCTAACAGCGTCCGCCTTATTGCAGACGGAGTCAATATGCGGGCCGGCCATGCTTGATTCGGCAACCACGTGCCGGGCAGATCGCCAAAGTGCCGGGCGGATCGCGAAAGTGCCGGACGGATCGCGAATGTGCCGGGCGGGTCGCGAATGTGCATTCGCTGTCGCCGAGGTGCCGGGCGGGTCGCGAATGTGCATTCGCTGTCGCCGAGGTGGGCGCGCAGCTACAGAGTATGCACGTTCGCGGTGGCGCTACTCAATTTCCGGCGCTGCGCAGCGCGGCGAGCGCGTCGTCGACCTCGGTCTCCGTCGTCGACCACGAGCACACGAACCGCACCACCGGCTGGCCCGGATCGGGCTGGTGCACGAGATAGCGCTCGGCCAGCCGCCGGTGCGCCTCGCCGTCGAGCTTGACGAACACCTCGTTGGATTCGGTCGGGGACGCCAGCTGCAGGCCCAGCGCCTCCAGTCCCGTACTGAGCCTGCGCGCCATCGCGTTGGCGTGCGCGGCGTTGCGCAGCCACAGCCCGCCCTCGAAGAGCCCCGCGAACTGCGCCGCGACGAACCGGTGCTTGCTCGCCAGATGCCCGATCTGCTTCTGCACGAAGTGAATTCCGTCGAAGTGCGCAGGGCGGCGGACCAGGATCGCGTCACCGAACATCAAGCCGTTCTTGGTTCCGCCGACGCTGACGATGTCGGCGTCGCCGATCGCCTCCAGCGGTGAGATGCTCAGGGCGGCAACGGCGTTGGCGATCCGGGCGCCGTCGACGTGCACCAGCAGGCCGAGCGCGTGGGCACGGTCGACGAACTGCGCGACGGCCGTGGCGCTCCACACCCGGCCGTTCTCGGTGGACTGGGTGATCGAGACGATGCGCGGCTGGGAGTGGTGCACCGCGCTGCGGCCGCGCACCCTTCGTTCCAGCTCGTCCGGTGAGATCAGACCGTCGTCGCTGGCCAGCCGGGTCAACTGCGCACCGGACAACCGCACCGGCCCGCCCGCCTCGTCGACCAGCACGTGGGCGACGTCGCTGCAGAAGATCTCGTGCCACGGCCGCACCGCCGACGCGAGCGCGATGATATTGGCGGCGGTGCCGGTGAAGGCGAACAACACGTCGGCGCCGGGGGACTCGAACGCGGTCCGCAGCGCTTCCGCGGCCTCAGCGGTGACGGGGTCGTCGCCGTAGGACGGTGCCGGCCCCTGGTTCACGTGGTGGAGCGCTTCGAGGACCCTGGGGTGCGCGGGGGCGGCGTTGTCGGAGGCGAAGGCGGCGGACGGCACGCGTTCCATTGTGCGCCGAGTGAGAAGCCAGGGCTGTGGTCGGGAGGTTGAGCGCAGCCAGGAACGCTATTCCGCGGCACTCAGCCGGCGGGACCCAGCCAGGCGAAGAACTCGTCGGCGGTGAACACCGGCTTGCCGTACTCCATGGCCTTGCGCGCCTTGCCCGACTGGGTGCCCGCCTCGGCAGTCACCAGCACGTCGCAGCGGGTCTTGCTCACCGTCTTCACCGGCGTCAGGCCCGCCGCGGTCGCCAGCCGTTCGATCTCGTCGCGCTCGACGATGCGGCCCGACGGATCCTGTGCGGTTCCGGTGAAGCAGATGCGGACGCCGGGAGCCAGCGTGGCGCCGATGTCGTGGCGCACCAACACCTCTGCACCCGAGAGGATCTCGACGCCCAGCAGCTCCTCGGCGCGCGCCAGCCGGGACATCACCTCGTCGGTGAGCGGCACCCGCGCCACCGCCGACCGCAGCTGGTCGGCCACCGACTGCCGCGCGGCCGCCTCCCACCCGGTGCCGTCACCGGCGGCCGGTGCGTCACCACCCAGCAGCACCGCGCCGACGTCGCGGCTGATCCGCAGCATCGCCGACAGCCCGGGCAGGTGATCGGCCACCGGCGTCGCCGCCGACGGGTCACGGCTGACCAGGAACCCTGCCGTCTCCGCGGATTCGGGTTCGTCGAACGCCGAGGATCCTGCCGGGGCGTCGGTGGCGCGAAACGCGTCCAGCGCCGAGCGGGCCCGCTCCAGCGCGGTGCGCCCCGACACCCTCGTGCCGCGCAGCTCCACCCCCAACGGCATGGCCGTCACAAAGCCCAACCGTTTGAGCTCGAAGTCGAGCAGCCCGAGCTGCTCGTCGACCCCGGCGCCCACCGGGGTGCACCCGGCCAACATCGGCGCGATCACCGCCCACGCCTCCCGCAGTGTGGGCGCCAGCAGCACGTCGGACACCGTGATGCCGAACCGCGTGCGCGCGTCGGCGAGGTCACGCTGCGGGTTGACCAGCGTCGTGACCGCGGTGCCGTCCTCGAACGCCACGGCCAGCTCCACCGGCCGTGGCCGCGACATCCGGCCCTCGTCGCCGACGGTGAGCAGCCCGATCGCGCAGTATCGCCGCGCCCCGCCCTCGCCCGGCGAGGTGCGCAGGAACCGGGCGACGCGGCGGTCGGTCTTCAGATCCTTTGGCAGCACAGGCCGTTTCAGCACCAGGCCGGCCAGTGACGTGCACCGGCTCAGCGCCACATACAGCTGGCCCGTCGAGAACATGCCGCCGGTCAGGTCGACGACCACCCGCTCCAGCGTCTGCCCCTGGCTCTTGTGGATGGTGATCGCCCACGCCAACTTGAACGGCAGCTGGGTGTACGCGCCGACCACTTCGCGGCCCAGCGACGAGCCCGACATCACCGGCCGCGTCACCTCCCACGTGAACGGCGTGACCTCGGCGGTGGTGCCGTCGGGGAACTCGACCTCGACCACCGCGCCGTAGCGGTCGTAGCCCACACCGACCACGCGGCCGACGGTGCCGTTGACCCAGCGGTTGCCCTGGTCGTTGTTGAGCATCATCACCTGCGCGCCGACCTTGAACCGCAGCGTCTCCTCGACGGGCGGGTCGAACAGGTCCAGGTCACCGGATGTCGTGGCGTGGTGGGTCATCTCGTCGCCGGGCAGTCGCTCCAACTGCTGACGGTTGCGGGCGGTCACGAGGCGGTTGGTCGGCGCCAGCGTCAGCCAGAACTCGTCGTCGGGCGGCACGAAGTCCTTGTCGGCGCGCGCGTTGAGCTGCTCCTGGGCATGCCCGAGCAGCACGCCTTCGCGAATCTCGTTGAGAATGGCCGTCATCCGGTCGTCGCCGAGCTGGCGGAACACCGTCGTCAACGTCACCGTCGGGAAGTCGGCGCGGTGGAACGAGCGGGCCGAGAAGAAGTACGGCGTCTCGTACGTGGTCTGGAAGTAGGGGGCTTCGTCCTCCCGGACCACCGGCGGCAGCTGGTACAGGTCGCCGACGAGCACGATCTGCACCCCGCCGAACGGTGTGCCCGGCGCGGGCCCGAACCGCTCCAGCGCGGCGGCGACCATGTCGAACACGTCGGCGCGCACCATCGACGCCTCGTCGACGATCAGCGTCTGCAGCGACGCCAGCGTCTTGGTGAACCGGCCAGGCTGGTAGGACCCGGCAGCCCCAGTACCTCTGATCTCCTCCAGCGTCGTCGTCGACCGGAACCCGAACAGCCGGTGGATCGTGTAGCCGTCCACGTTGAGCGCCGCGATGCCCGTCGGCGCCACCACGACCACGTTGCGGTCGGTCTCGGCCAGGAACCGCCGGATCAGCGTCGACTTACCGGTGCCCGCCTTGCCGGTGAGGAACAGGTGCTCGCCGCCGGCCAGCAGCGCCAGCGCGTCGCGGAACTCCCCGGTGAGGACGAGGCCCGTCATTCCCGGGACCGCCACGCCCGCCAGCCGCGGTGCGCCGCGAACGCGCCCACCACCGCCGTCACGCACCACACCACAACCGCCGCGGCCAGCAGCGGCGCCGAGAACTCGCCCAGCGTCGACCCGACCGCGGTGTACACGAACGCCTTGGGCGCCGACCCGATGAGCGCACCCGCGGCCATCTGCCACAGCGGCACCCCGAACGCGCCGAACGTGTAGGACGCCAGCGCGTCGTTGATCCCGGGAATCCAGCGCTGACCGACCACGGCCCACAGCCCGCCCCGCTGGATCAGCCCGTCGATGCGCTCCGCGCGGTCGGCGCCGAGCAGCCCGCGGGCGCTGTCGCGACCCGCGCGCCGGCCCGCGAACGCGCTGATCACCGCCGAGCCCATGGTGGCGCCCAGCGTCACGAACGTGCCTACCAGCGGACCGAACAGGAACCCGCTGCCCGCGGCCAGCAAAGGCCCCGGCACCAGCAGCGCGCCGAGCACCGCCGATACCGCCACGTACGTCAGCGGCGCCGCAGGCCCCGTCGACTCGATCAGACCGCGCACCTGCGCGACGTCGATGACACGCTCGACCGCGGTCAGGTAGTACAACACCGCCAGCACCGCGCCGAACAGCGCAAGCCGGGTGATGTGCCTGCGCCGCGACGTCTCGGGGGTGCCTTCGGTGTCTTCCATGCGCACGCAATCCTGCCGTACTCGTTAAGTTGGCAGCGTGACTGTGACGGCGACGGACCTGACCGGAACCGAACGAGCGGTGCTGCTGGTGCTGATGGCCGAATCGCGGCCGGTGCCCAACCCGGAACTGGCGGCGCTGGGACCTGCGCTGGACAAACCCGGCCGCGACAAACTCAACCGGCTCGGCCTGATCGAATCCGAGCGGGTCGGGAACAGGTTCGTCCACGAACTGACCGACCGCGGCTGGCGGCTGTGCCGCGACCTGCTCGCCGCCGGCGCGCCGCCGCGCTCGACCGGGCCTGCCAAGACCCTCTACACGGTGCTCGGCGCGCTGGGCCGGTACCTGCAGCACACCGACCTGAGCCTGGCCGACGTGTTCGGTGCTGCTGAGCCGCCTGCCAGCGTCGAGGAGCGCATCCGGGCCGCCTACGACGTGCTGGCAACCCGGCCCGGCGGCTGGGTGTCGCTGACCCGGCTGCGCGCCGAACTCGACGCACCCCGCGCCGACGTCGACGCCGCGCTGGTCGCGCTGCACCGCACGCCGGGGGTCAGCGTGATCCCCGAAGAGAACCAGAAGACGCTGACCGCCGAGGATCGCGCCGCGGCCGTGGTCATCGGGGACCGGCCCAAGCATCTGATCGCGATCGAGGCGTGATGGACACGGTGCAGCGCGAGGCGTTGGCCTCGCTGAGGCTGACGTGGGCGCCCACCTCCGACGACCTGTGGCGGCCCCAGGGGGCCACCCACGTCACCGGGCTCAACGAACACGCCGTCGACGACGTGATGGACGCGTTCGGCGACGCGCTGGCCGACCCGGCGTCCACCCCGCTGGGTGTGGTGATCCGCGGCCCCGCCGGATCGGGCAAGACGCATCTGCTCGGCCAGATCCGCGAACGCGTGCAGGACGGCGGCGGGTTCTTCTTCGTCGTCGAACTGCTCGACGCCGCCAGCTTCTGGGAATCGGTGCGCAGCGGCATGCTGGAGAGCCTCGGCCGTCCCGGGGCGAACCGCGAGACGCAGCTGAAGGACCTGCTGTGGGAACTGGCGTCGCTCGCGCACGTGTCACGCGCCGACCGTCGCGCGATCATCGGTGACGACGACCTCGACCCCGAAACGCTGTACCGTTTCATCAAAGCGCTCTCATCGGCGGCGAAAGAGACTGTGCGGCAATGCCATCAGGTGCTGCGTGCGCTGGTGTTGCTCGGCTCCAACGACTTCGTCGCCCACGACATCGGTGAGGGCTTCCTGGAGGGCACCGAGGAGTTCACCGTCGAGGAGCGCGGGCCGTGGGGGCTGCGGTCGGCACCGGCGTCGGCGCAGGAGTGCGTGCGCGACCTGTCGCGCCTGGTGGCGCTGGCCGGGCCGTCGGTGCTCGCCGTCGACCAGATCGACACGCTGATCGCCCAGTCGGTGGCCGCCACCGGGCAGTCGACCGGTGACGGCGGCATCGTGCTCGAGCAGGTGGCGCACGGGCTGATGGCGCTGCGGCAGACGATGCGGCGCACCGTGACGGCGGTCGCGTGCCTGCCCGCGGTGTGGGAGCACATCCGCGACCAGGCCGGCGCGGCCGTCGCCGACCGGTTCCGGGTGACCGGCGTGCTGACCCCGCTGCCCAGCGCCGACATCGGCCGCGCGATCCTGGAGCGTCGCTTCGCGGCCAGTTACGCCGCGACGGGCTTCACCCCGCTATACCCGAGTTGGCCGCTGGCGCCCGAGGCGTTCGAGGAGGCGCCGTCCTACACGCCGCGCCAACTACTGATCCGCGCCGACACACACGTGCGGGAATGCCTCAAGCACGGCACGGTCGTCGAGCTCACACATCTGCGCGCCGACGCCCAGCCGACATGGGAAACGCAGTCGCCGAACGGGAATGCGCCGGTGTCCGGTGCGCTGGACCGGCGGTTCGCCGAATACCGGCGGCGTGCGGTGCCGGAGGCGGCGCTGGCCCACGACGGCGAAGACACCACGATGCCCGAACTGCTCTCCGCGGCGCTGACGGCGTGGATCGCCGAGCGCGACGGCGAGCAGACGTTCGTCTGCGACCCGCCGCCCGGCGCGCACGTGGTGCTGCACGCCCGGCTGCGCGAAAGCCTGGACTCCGCCACCGACGACGAGCGGCACTGGGCGTTCCGGGCCGTCGCGGCCACCAACGCCACCGCCGCGCTCAGCCGGATCCGAAAGGCCGTCACGGCAGCGGGTTTCGGCGCGGGAAGCGATCGGCGCAGTCTGTTCCTGCTGCGCAACTCGCCGTGGCCGAGCGGACCCAAGACCGCCGCGGTGATCGACGAGTTCCTGGCCGCCGGCGGACGGGTGCTGCCGTTGTCCGAAGACGACGTGCGCACCATGACCGCGTTGCGCGACCTGATCCGCGACGACGACCCCGACCTTCCCGGCTGGTTGCGGGCGCGCCGCCCTGCCCACGGGTTGACGCTGCTGGCCGAGGCGCTGGGTGACGGCCCGGCCGAGCCGGTGGCGGTCGTGCCCGAGGATGGGCCGGAGGCCGCCCTGCCCGTGGACGAGCCGGAATCCGTCGTGGACCACGACTATGAGGTGCCCGACACCGAGCTCCCGCTGGGCCTGGATGTGCACACCGAAGAACCGGTGACCGTGGGGCTTTCGGCGCTGCGCAAACACGTCGCGATCTTCGCCGGCTCCGGGTCGGGCAAAACGGTGCTGATCCGTCGGCTCGTCGAGGAGTGCGCGCTGCGCGGTGTCTCGTCGATCGTGCTGGACCCCAACAACGACCTGTCCCGGCTGGGCACCGGGTGGCCGCAGCCGCCGGACGGGTGGCGCCGCTCCGACGGTGCGCGCGCCGACGACTACCTGCGCCACACCGAGGTGACGATCTGGACGCCGCGCCGCACCAACGGGCGGCCGCTGGCGTTCCAGCCGCTGCCCGACTTCGCCAGCGTCGTCGCCGACTACGACGAGTTCACCGACGCAGTCGAGTCGGCCTGCGCGGCGCTGGAGCCGCAGGCGCTGATCACCGGGAAGACACAGAAGGCCACCCGGTCCCGCGCCGTACTCCGGGAAGCGTTGCAGCACTACGGCAGAACGCCGTCGCCGACGCTGGACGGCTTCGTCCGGCTGCTGGCCGACCTGCCCGAGGACGTCAGCAACATGGCCGGTGCCCATGCCATCGCCGGTGACCTCTCGCAGAACCTGCGGGCGGCGATGGTCAACGACCCGCTCTTCGGCGGCGCCGGAACACCCGTCGACCCGGGCGTGCTGCTCACCCCGTCCGACGAATACCGCGCCCGGGTGTCGGTGATCAGCATGATCGGCCTGCCGTCCGACGAGCAGCGGCAGAGCTTCGTCAACCAGCTGCAGATGGCGCTGTTCGCCTGGATCAAACGCAACCCGGCCGGCGAGCGTCCCCTCGGCGGGCTGTTGGTGATGGACGAAGCTCAGAACTTCGCTCCCGCACGGGGTTTCACCGCGTGCACGCGCAGCACGCTGGCGCTGTCGTCGCAGGCCCGTAAGTACGGGCTCGGCCTGGTCTTCGCCACCCAGGCGCCCAAGTCGCTGAACAACAACATCCCGGGCAACGCGGCCACCCAGTTCTACGGCCTGCTCAACGCGCCCGCCCAGATCGAGGCGGCCCGCGAGATGGCGCGCGCCAAGGGCGGTCTCGTCGACGACATCAGCAGGCTGCGCGCAGGCAACTTCTACGTGGCCGCCGAGGGGGAGGCGTTCCACCGGATCGTCGCGCCGTGGTGCCTGTCCTACCACCCGTCGAGCCCACCCTCGGCCGAAGACGTGCTCGAGTTGGCGATTTCGGTGTAGTCGGTCACGCTGACGTTGACCGACTACGCCGAAATCAAGCCGGGGAGGCGAGGGTGCCGCGCAGATAGGTGCCGACGACCGAGGTGGACGGCAGCTCCAGCGGCGGTGTGACGCGGGGATCTCGGTCCAGCCACACCATGTCCGCGCTGAAGCCGGGTTCGAGGATGCCCCAGGTGTTCTCGGCGAACGCCTGGTGCGCGACGGCGGCGGTGTAGGCCGTCAGTGCGCGTTCGACGGGCAGGATCTCATGGGGTGTCCATCCGCCCGGCGGGTCGCCGTCGGAGGTGGTCCGCGACGCGGCCACGGCGACGCCGTCCAGCGGTGCGCCCGAGGACACCGGCCAGTCGGAGCCGAACGCCAGCGGGGCGCCCGAGGCGTCCAGCGTCCGGATCGGATACTGGCCGTCCGCGCGGTCGGCGCCGAGCCGCGGGATCGTCAACACCGTCATCAACGCGTCCAGCTGAGCCCACAACGGCTGCATGTTCGGGATGACACCGAGCGCGGCGAACCGGTCCAGATCGCCGCGGTCGACGAGCTGGCAGTGCGCGATCACCGCCCTGCGGTCACGCGGACCGTTCTGCGCGGCAACGTATTCGATCGCGTCCAGAGCCTGGCGGACTGCGGCATCGCCGATGGCGTGGATGTGGATCTGCAGACCGAGCTCGTCGACGCGGCGCGCCGCCTCCGCCAGCGACTCACCCTCCCAGTTGCGTTGACCCGCGTGGTCGTGCAGACCCGTGCAGTACGGCGCCAGCAGCGCCCCGGTCCCGTTCTCCACCACCCCGTCGGCGAAGAACTTCACCGTCTGCGCGGTGAGCAGTGGTGATCGCGCAGCCTCGACGAGGGCCCGCTGCTCGGCGAACTGAGTGACCTGCGCGTCGAAATGGCGCGGGTCGGCGTACAGCGCGAGGTTGAACCGCATCCGCAGCGCCCCCTGCCCTGCTGCCGCCACGTACGTCGCGACGTCTGCGGGCTCCACCCACGCGTCCTGCACCCACGTCACCCCGCGGGACAGGTAGTAGTCGGCGGCGGTTCCCAGCGCACCCACGCGCACCGCCTCGTCCCGCGGCGGCATCGCGTTCATCACCAGATCGGTTGCGCCCCACTCCCGCAACGTACCCAGCGGAGATCCGTCGGCGCGGCGCGGGATCTCGCCCAGCACCGGTTCGGGTGTCTCGGCGGTGATGCCGGCGCGCTGCAGCGCCGCCGAATTGCACCACACCGTGTGGTAGTCCCACGCGCGCAACACCACCGGGCGGTCGGGTACCGCGGCATCGAGCCAACGGGCGTCGAACAACCCCTCGGGGGCCAGGCTGCTGTCGTAGGACGCGCCGACGATCCAGTCCTCGTCGGGATGGTCGGCGGCGTACTGCTGCACGGCCCGCACGATCTCGTCGACCGAGCCGCATCGGCGCACCGGCGGACCGACCGCCTCCAGCCCGCCGTAGAGCGGATGGGCGTGCCCGTCGGCGAACGACGGCATCAGGAAGCCGCCGTCCAGGTCGACGTGATGCGCCCCGCCCCATTGCCGTGCCTTGTCCCCGAGCGCGGCGACGACACCACCGTCGATCAGCACGGCATCGGTGTCGCCGCGGCCCGTCCAGATGGTGCCGCCGGTGAACAGGGTGGGCGGGGCGGTCAAGACAGCGATTTCGGTGTCGTTGGTCACGCTGACGTTGACCGACTACGCCGAAATCACAGTTGGACGCCGCGGGTGAGGGCGCCGTCGACGAGCAGGTTGGTGCCCGTGATGAAGCTGGCCGCCGCGCTGGACAGGAACACCACCGCGTTGGCCACCTCCTGTGGCGTCGCCATCCGGCCGGTCGGGTTCAGCGCCAGCGCGGTGGCGAACAACTCCGGATCGCTCTGCTCGATCGACGGCCACACCCCGCCCGGGAAATAGGTGTTGCCGGGGCTGACGGTGTTGGCGCGCACACCCTGGGCGGCCAGCTTGAACGCCAGACCCTGGGTGTAATGGATGATCGCGGCCTTCATCGTGCCGTACGGGCCTGCGGCGAAATCGATCTCGCGGCCCGACACGCTGGAGATGGTGACGATCGACCCGGCGTCCGCCTCGAGCAGATACGGCAATGCCGCGTCGACCAGATTGACCGTGCCCATCAGGTCCACGTCGAACGAGGTGTGCCAGTTCTCGTGCGTCTCGGGGATCGCGAGCGCACTGACATTGGCGACCACACCGTCGAGGCCGCTGAACGCGTCGGCGGTGGCGTCCACCCACGTCGCGAGCGCGGCACCGTCGCCGACGTCCACCGCGGTGCCCACCGCGCCGGGCACCGGCTCGTAGGTGCGCGCGCAGTAGGCGACCGACGCACCCTCGGCGAGCAGGCCCTCGACCACCGCGCGGCCGATCCCGCGGGTGCCGCCCGTGACAGCGAAGCGCTTGCCCTCAAGGCCGAGTTCCATAGCAGTCCTCCTAGTAGTTGACGGTTCCCAATGCTGCTGCAGCCGAACGCAATTCCGCGTGAATACCTTGGTATGCGGGTGCCGCCGGCAGCAGCCGCTTGTCGATCTTGGTGACCGAGCTGTAGTTGGTGTCCACCACGTTGGCGATCGGCGCCAGCGAGATCTGGGTCAACAGCTGGTAGGCGTCGAGTCGGTCGAGCCCGTAGAGCTCACCGAGCCAGGTGATCATCTCCACCTGCCCGGCCCGCCACGCCTCTTCCAGCGGCCGGCCCGACCCCACGCACATCAGGTGGGTGTCGGTCTCCAGCCGCGGCCACGCCGGGCCGCCACCCTTGATGAGGTCGACGATCGCGGTGACGTGCATGGCGCCCTCCACCGCGGTGCCGCACGACTCGCCCTCCCCCTGCCGGTAGTGCCCGTCGCCGAGCGAGAACAGCGCCCCCGGCACATTCACCCGCAGATAGCACGTCGCGCCCGCGGCCATCTCCGGCGTGTCCATGTTGCCGCCGAACACGTCGGGCACCAGCGACGTCCGCACCTCGCGGCGGGCCGGCGCGACGCCGACGGTGCCCAGCATCGGGTTGGCGGGCAGGGCCACACTGAAGTCACTGCCCCGCGCATCGAAGGCCAGAGTCTTTGCCGCCGAATCATATTCGTAGATCCAGGTGCGTTCGGGGAGTGCGTCCTGCAGCGTCGGGCTGGCCGGCACGCTGGTCAGCCCGCCGAAGAACGGGATCAGCGTCGACGCGCCCCAGCTGCGCGCCGGGGTCAGGTCGACCAGGTGCACCGCCACCGTGTCGCCGGGCTCGGCGCCCTCGATCCAGAACGGCCCGGTCTGCGGGTTGAGGTCCTCGGTGTCCAGTGCCGTGGTGGCGACGCTGTCGGTGCTGGTGATGCGCCCGCCGTAGGCGTCCTCGGTCCACAACGTCAACACCGTGCCGGGGCGGATCCGCATCACCGGTTCCGCGCCGCCGAAGGTGAAGCTGAACTGATCCGGCGACGGGACGAAGGTGACATGGTCCATGGCGCCATCCTTGTCCGTCCGGGCCTGGAGTGCGCGTCGAATCCGCCATACCATGGCCGGCATGGCGGACCAGATGGCCGACGAGCGCGACTTCAACCAGCGCAACATCGACGAGTTCCGGGCCAACGGCGGCAAGGTCGGCGGCCAGTTCGAGGGCTTCCCGCTGCTGCTGCTCACCTCCACCGGGGCCAAGAGCGGGCAGCCGCGCGTCAACCCGGTGGCGTACTTCGACATCGACGACAGGATCTACATCGTCGGCTCCTCAGCTGGCCGCGACCGAGATCCGGCCTGGGCGTTCAACATTCGCGCCCACCCGGAGGCGAGCGTGGAGATCGGGACCGCGCCCGCCAAGCCGGTGACCGCCCGCGAGCTGCCCCGCGAGGAACGCGACAGGGTCTACGCCGTCGTCGCCGAACGGGCGCCCGGGTTTGCCGACTACGAATCCCGCACCGACCGCGTCATCCCCGTCTTCGAGCTGGTGACCGCGACCTGACGGGAATGTGACCGCGCTCGCACCGGTTGGCACAAGACATGGCGACGATGACGAATGACGAGCGTGAGAAGTACCTGGCCGGCCTGCATGTCGGGGTGATCGCCGTCGAGCGGCCCGGCCGGGCGCCGCTGTCGGTGCCGATCTGGTACGGCTACGAGCCCGGCGGTGAGGTGCTGCTGTGGACCGAGGCCGACTCGGTGAAGCACCGGCTGATCCGTGACGCCGGCCGTTTCGCCATCACCGCCCAGGACGAACAGCCGCCCTACAGGTACGTCACCGCCGAGGGTGACGTCACCGCGATCGGGCCCGCCCGGGACGCGGAGGTGCGTGCGATCGCTGTGCGCTACCTCGGTGAGCAGGAGGGCGGACAGTTCACCGACGAGAACCTGACACCCACGTCGGTCGTCATCCGGATGCGCCCGCAGCGCTGGCTGAGCACCGATTACTCGAAGTAGCCCTGTACCGGCCTAAAATCTGCGACGGTGTCAAAAGATTCGTCGCAGCAAAGGGGTCGGGACATGCGCATACAGGTGTTGCCGCTGTTGGCGGCCGGTCTGCTCGTCGTCGGATGTGGAGGCGCCGAGCAGCAGCAACCCGAGACGACCGAGTCCGTCACGGGCAAGGCCGAAGCGTCCCAGAACCCGGAAGGCCCGGCCCCCGAAAGCGGCGGCTCGATGATCGTCAGCTACGAGGACGCCCAGACCCCGGAGGCCGTCCGGGGCAAGGAGCTGTTGCAGGGCGACCAGGTGCTCGAAGACATGGCCGACGACATCAACGACACCCTGGTCCTGCCCTACGACATCCCGCTTCTCGGCGTGCAGTGCGACGAGGCCAACGCGTTCTGGGATCCGGACGCCAAGACCGTCACCATCTGCTACGAGGACACCGCCAACAGCGAGCAGATCTTCGCCGACGCAGGGGATCCGGACCCGGCGGCTGCGGCGATCAACACCGAATGGGCCACCTTCTATCACGAGGTCGGCCACATGGCGGTCACCGTCTACGACCTGCCGATCACCGGCCGGGAAGAAGACGTCGCCGATCAGCTCGCCGCCTACGTGCTGTTGCAGCCCGACGAGGACGGCCAGCCCGACCCCGAATCGGTGCAGTCGGTCAAGGACTTCGCCCGGGTGTTCGGCGTGAGCGGTGAGCAGCGCGGCGAAGTGGGCGAGGCCGACCTCGCCGACGTGCACACCCTCGACGAGGCGCGGATGTACAACCTGGAGTGCTGGATCTACGGGTCGGACCCGGCGGCCAACGGCGACCTGGTCAGCGACGGCCGGCTTCCCGAGGACCGCGCCGACGGCTGCGAGGCCGAATGGGATCAGCTCGACAACGCCTGGTCGACGCTGCTGGACCCGTACTTCAAGTAATCAGCCCGCAGGAGCCGGTACCGGCATGGCCGGAGGCGGTGGCACCGGGGCGCCCGGCGGCGGCAGTCCCGGAGGCGGCGGGGGCGGCGGCGGTGGCGCGAGCAGCCGGACGATGTCGGCCTTCATCGCCTGCAGCTGCGCGCCCCAGTAACCCCAGCTGTGGGTGCCGTTCGGCGGGAAGTTGAACACCGCGTTGCGGCCGCCCGCTGCCAGGTACTTCTGCTGGAACTCCTTGTTGGTGGAGACGGTGATGGTCTCCAGGTAGCCGGCGCTGAAGTTCCTGCCGAAGTCCGAACCGGTGTCGAGATCCGAGGTGACCCCGTTGCCGCAGTAGATCCACAACGCCGTGCGATTGGCGACCAGCCGGTTGACGTTGACGGTCGGGTCGGCGCGCAGCCACGCCGGGGAACCCGGCTTGCCCCACATGTCGTAGGAGTCGAAGCCGCCCGCGTCCTGCATCGCGATGTCGATGAGCGCAGGCCACAGCCCGCGCGACGGCGCGAGATACCCCGACAGCGAGGCCGCGAACTTGTACTGGCGCGGATACCAGGCGGCCAGCGTCAACGCCGCACTGCCCGACATCGACAGCCCCACAACGGCATTGCCGAACGGATCCTGTCCCCGGTTGGCGGCCAGCCAGGCCGGCAGTTCGCGGGTCAGGAACGTCTCCCACTTGTAGGTCAGCGTGCCGTTGCGATTCTTGGCGGGCCGGTACCAGTCGGCGTAGAAGCTGGCCACCCCGCCGACGGGCATGATCACCGACACCCCGGACTCGTGGAACCACTCGAAGGCGGCGGTGTTGATGTCCCAGCCGTTGTAGTCGTCCTGCGCGCGCAGCCCGTCGAGCAGCAGCACCGAATGCGGTCCGCCGCCCTGGAATTCGACGCGGATGTGGCGTCCCATCGACGGCGACGGCACGTCGAGCTGCTCGATCGGCAGGCCGTCCCGCGAGAACGCCTGGGCCTGCGGTGCGGCGCCGGCCGTCAGCAATCCGGCGGCGAGCAGCACCGCGGCGGCGATGCGCGCGAAGAACGTCACCCGCGCGAAGTTAACAGCGCCCGGTGCGTGGTCCCGGGGGCGCGCGGGGCGGTGACCGGGTCGTTATCGAACTGCGATTTCGGTGTGGTCAGTCGTGCGCAACGCGACTGAGCACGCCGAAATCGCGGAGGAGGACGGGTCCCTGGGCCATGGCGCGCGGTGTGGCGCCGCGGTGTTCGTCGGCGGCGTGGACGGTGAAGGGGTGCAGGATGTACATGTCGCCCGGCGAGCCGGTCGCATGGCGGACGGGCCGGTCGGCGCTGGCCGCGTCGACGAGCGCCCCGGCGGTCACCGCATCCAGCGGCTCGTCGCCCAGCACGGCGGCGACGTCACGATGGGAACCCGCACGGATGCGGGTCGGGGCGTCGGCGAGCGTCACCTCCGAGAGCAGCGTCAGCACCAGCACCGTCTGCGGGCGGTTGGTCACCACCCATGTCCCGTCGGCGGCCTGGGTGTTCAGGTCGATGTGCCAACCCCGGTCCTCGGCGGGCGGGGACACCGGGAAGCGGACCGGGACGTTGCCGAGCGCGCCGCGGGGCACCCACCCGCCGGGGCCGCAGATCCCGTCGAGCGCCGCGGCCAGCACCGGGCTGCGCGCCAGCTCGCCGCACGGGCCGTCGCCGGTGAGATCAGCCGCCCACAGCACCGGCTGCGTCCACGACGACGGATCGTCCGGTGACACCGGGAGCTGACGCCACACCTGCGCGCGGGCAGCGTCGGCGAGCGCCCGCGGGGCGCCCACGACCTTGACGAACCCGTCGGCGGCGAAGGCGTCGACATCGACCATGCGGCCAGCGTGGCACGACACCCCGCCTGCGCGCCAAGGGTTTTCAAGCCGTGCCGAGATTGCCTCCAGTCAGGAGTTTGTCGAGTGAGCTCCTGCTGGAATGCAATTTCGGCGGTCAGAGGTCGACGGACATCGGGCTGACGCCCCAGATCTCGTCGCAGTACTCCCTGATCGCGCGGTCGGAGGAGAACTTGCCGCTGCGCGCGGTGTTGCGGATCGACATCCGCGACCAGGTGTCATCCTCCAGCCACACCCTGCTGACCTCGTCCTGGCAGTCCACATAGGACCGGTAGTCGGCCAGCGCCAGGAACGGGTCGTGGTGAAGCAGATTCTCGACGATCGGGCGCAGCACCTCGGTGTCGCCGTGGGTGAACTCGCCGCGGGCGAGCAGCTCGAGCACCGCCGCCAGCTCCGGGTCCTTCTCGACATGGCCGAGCGGGCGGTAGCCCTCGGCCTTGACCTTCTCGACCTGGCTCTCCGTCAGCCCGAACAGGAAGAAGTTCTCCGCGCCCGCCTCCTGCCGGATCTCGACGTTGGCGCCGTCGAGCGTCCCGATCGTCAGCGCGCCGTTGATCATGAACTTCATGTTCCCGGTGCCCGAGGCCTCCTTGCCCGCCGTCGAGATCTGCTCGGAGAGATTGGCCGCCGGGTAGACCAGGTGGGCGTTCTTGACGTTGAAGTTCGGCAGGAACACCACCTTCAAGTAGCGGTTGACCACCGGGTCGGCGTTGACGGTGTCGCCGACCGCGGTGATCATCTTGATGATCCGCTTGGCCATGAAGTAGCCGGGTGCGGCCTTGCCGCCGAAGATGAACACCCGCGGCGGGATCGACAGGCCGGGGTTGGTCTTGAGCCGGTGATACAGCGCGACGATGTGCAGCACCATCAGATGCTGGCGCTTGTACTCGTGGATCCGCTTGACCTGCACGTCGAACATCCAGGTCGGGTCCAGCTCGATGCCGGTCGTCGAGTGCACGTACTCGGCGAGGCGAGACTTGTTGGCGCGCTTGACCTCCCGCCAGCGGGCCCGGAACGCCGGATCGTCGACGAACGCCTCGAGCCCGTGTAGGCGCTCCAGGTCGGTCAACCAGCCGGGGCCGATCGACTCGTCGAGCAGTTCCCGCAGGCCCGGATTCGACAGCGCCAGGAACCGCCGCGGCGTCACCCCGTTGGTGACGTTGCCGAACCGCTCCGGCCACATCTCGTAGAAGTCCTTGAGCACACTGGCTTTCAACAGCTCGGAGTGCAGCGCCGCGACGCCGTTGACGGCGTGGCTTCCGACGGTCGCGAGGTGCGCCATCCGCACGCTCTTGCCGCCGTCCTCACCGATCAACGACATCCGGCGCACCCGCTCCTCGTCGTCGGGGAACTTCGCGCGCACCTCGTCGAGGAACCGGTCGTTGATCTCGTAGATCAACTCCAGGTGCCGCGGCAGGGCGTCGCCGAAGATCCGCAGCGGCCACGTCTCCAGCGCCTCGGGCAGCAGCGTGTGGTTGGTGTAGCCGAACGTGCGCACCGTCAGGTCCCACGCCTCGTCCCACGTCAGGTGGTGCTCGTCGATCATCAGCCGCATCAGCTCGGCCACCGCGATCGACGGGTGCGTGTCGTTGAGCTGGATCGCCCACTTGTCGGGCAGCTTGTGCAGCGGCAGGTGCGCCCGCTTCAGATGGATGTTGAGAATGTCCTGCAGCGAGCACGTCACGAAGAAGTACTGCTGCAGCAGCCGAAGCCGTTTACCGGCCTCGGGCTCGTCGTTCGGGTAGAGCACCTTCGACACCGTCTCGGAGACGACCTCCTCGTCGACGGCCTTGTAGAAGTCGCCGGTGTTGAACGCCTCCAACGCGAACGACTCCACCGCACGCGCGCTCCACAGTGTCAGCGTGTTGCACGTGTTGACGCCGTAGCCCTGCACCGGGGTGTCGTACGAGACGCCCTGCAACACCCGCTGCGGCACCCACCGCACCCGCAGCCGGCCGGTGACGTCCTCGTACTGCTCGGTGTGACCGCCCCAGTTCACGGTGTAGCTGGCGTCCGGCTTGTCGATCTCCCACGGGTTGCCGCGCACCAGCCAGTTGTCGGTCTTCTCGACCTGCCAGCCGTCGACGATCTCCTGCCGGAAGATGCCGAACTCGTAGCGGATGCCGTAGCCGATGGACGGCCGCTCCAGCGTGGCCAGCGAGTCCAGGTAACAGGCGGCCAGCCGGCCCAGCCCGCCGTTGCCCAGGCCCGGCTCGCCCTCGCAGGCCAGGATCACGTCGAGGTCCTGGCCGAGCTCGGAGAGCGCCTCGCGCGCCTCGTCCTCGATGCCCAGGTTGAGCAGGTTGTTACCCAGCTGCGGACCCATCAGGAACTCGGCCGACAGGTAGCAGGTGACCTTCGCCGACAGGTCCAGCCAGTCCTGCGTCGTCGCCATCCAGCGCTTCTGCATGCGGTCGCGCACCGCCAGCGACAGCGCGCGGTAATAGTGCTCGGGGGTCAGCACGGCGGCCGGGCGCGCGATCGAGTAGACGAGATGGTCGCTGACCGCGGCGCGCAGCGCGTCGGCGGTCATACCGGACCGGGTCTGTCCCGTCGGTCCCACCTTCACCCCGTTGACCTCGACGGATTCGGTTGAGGTGGGGTTGATGACATCGGTCACGGGCTCTCCTGCGGTCGCAAGCTCGGTGGCGGAGGAGTCATTGTGTCGTGCCCGCGTTTCTGGTGCGGGTCCGGTACGGGTCGAGGATGTGAACGGCACATTCGCAGCCCGGTCAGGGCGTGGGGGATTGCCGGGTGAATATTGACGGGGTTGACTGTTCTGATGTCGACGGGCGGTGCCGAGCCTCTGACCGGCGGGTCCTCCCGCCGGCAGCGCTGGCGTGCGCGGCTGACCGGTGCCGACCTGCTGCCCCCGCTGTGGCACCTGGTGGGCTGGACCGTGGGCGTGGCGGCCGCCTCGTACCTGGTTCGCTGGCTCGCCTCGGTCGACGGCCGCACGTTCACGGTGGTGTGGCTGGCGGCCGCCCCGCAGCTGGTCGCGCTGCTGCTGGCGCGGCGCAGGCACTGGCCCGCCTACCTGGTGACGTTCGCGTTCTTCCAATACGTGCCGGCCTGGGTGCTGCTGGACCGCCCGCCGGAACTCGCCGCGCTGTCCACCGTCGCCGCGGTGGTGTTCGCCGCGGCGATGCTGCATTCCGACCAGGACTGGATCCACGGCCGCAGCGACTCGCTGCGCAGCTGGCGCCGGTTCGTGCTGTACGGGGTCATCGTCGCGCCGGCGTTCGCGGGCACCGTCGGGGCGCTCAGCGTGCTGGTGCACCAGCAGGGCCGCACCGACCCGAAGTCGCTGTGCATCGTCGCGCTGATCTGGTATCTCGCCGAGGCGGTCGGCATCGCGTTCCTGGCTCCGGTGCTGCTGCGGTGGAACCGGTACTGGCGGCGGCACTCGGCGCGCCAGGTCGTCACCACCGGAGGCTTCACGGTGCTGATGGTGGCGCTGGGCCTGATCGCGGCTCACGAGTCGAACTTCGTGCTGATGTTCCTCACCGCGGTGCCCGCGCTGCTGGTGCTGATCGAGTTCGGTATCGCGGCGGCGTTCTGGCAGATGGCCGTCGGGGCCGCGGTGGTGCTGGGCACCACTTTCGCCGGGCTCGGCCCGTTCGTCGCGACGGCCGTCGACCCGACCCAGGCGATGATCCACGCGCAGGTGTTCCTGCTCACCGGGTACGCGATGGTGGTGCTGGTCGCGGCGGCGCTGGAGGAACGCAACCGACTCAGCGCGCTCGACCGCGCCAGCCACGAGGTGTACGACCTCGTCGCCGACCTGACCGGTGACTTGGTGATCGTCATCGATTCCCGCGGCGACGTGCTGCACCACGCGTTCAACGGGCACAGCAACCTGAACCTGCCCAGTGGACGCATCGGGCACGCCGACTGGGAGAGCGAGGTGCACCCCGACGATCTGCACATCGTCGTCGAGCACTGGACGTCCGGCCGCACCGCCGCGTCGCTGCCGTTCCGGATCAGGGCCCGCGACGGGTCGTGGCGCTGGTTCGTGACACATACCCGCCGCGCCGCCGGGGGACTGTCGGTGGCCGTGCTGCGCGACATCACGCTGGAGCGCGAAGTGCAGGAATCGTTGACCGACATGGCGAACACCGACGAGCTCACCGGGCTGGCGAACCGTCGTGGGCTGACCCGGAGTGCCAGCGAGATCTGGTCGCGGGCACTGGAACTCGAACAGCCGTTGACGGCGCTGTTCATCGATATCGACCACTTCAAGGCGTACAACGACCACCACGGGCACCAGGCCGGTGACGTCTGCCTGCGTGACGTGGCCGACGTGCTGGCGCATCTGGCCGATCCACGGACCTGCGTGGCCGCCCGGTACGGGGGAGAGGAGTTCGCGGTCGTGCTGGCCGGCTGCGAGGACCCGTACGCCTTCGCGACCGGACTGTCCTCGGCGATCCGCGCCCTCGGGATCGGGCACCCGGTGTCACCGTGCGGCGTCGTCACCGTCAGCATCGGCGTCGCGACGGTGTCGCCCCGCGACGAGGCCCGCTTCGGTGGCGCCGACCCGGAGGTCGCGGTCAGCGAACTGCTTCACCGCGCGGACAATGCGCTCTACGCCGCGAAATCGCAAGGCCGCAACGCGATCTCGGTGGCCCACGGCGATGCGCTGCTAGTCGGCGAGCAGGTTCACCATTCTGGTGAATACACCCGGGAACGTGCTCGAGGCGGGCACGATGAGTGAGCGCAGCGGCGACGTGCCTGCCCGCAGCATCCCCGCCGTCATCAGCCGGTACCGCCGGGTGGCGCCGCGCCACCGCGCC
Source organism: Mycolicibacterium austroafricanum (assembly GCF_000612725.1). Lineage (GTDB taxonomy): Bacteria > Actinomycetota > Actinomycetes > Mycobacteriales > Mycobacteriaceae > Mycobacterium > Mycobacterium austroafricanum. Next base: position 701,754 of record NZ_HG964451.1, on the reverse strand, counting down.
TCGTAGTCCTGCGGCCGGTCGGCCAGCACAGTGTCGACCAGCAGTCGGGCCGCGGCGAACGACAGTCCCAGCCCCTCCCCGGTGAGGGCGTCGACGTAGCCGGCCGCGTCACCGACGAGCAGCACCCGGCCCGCGACGCGGCGGTGCACCCGTTGACGCAGCGGGCCCGCGGCCCGGTCGGGTTCGTGCGGCAGGCCCTCCAGGCGCGCGCGCAGCGCGGGGAACGCGTCGAGGTGGGTCTCGAAGTTGCCCTGCCGGGACGTCAGGATCGCGATGCCCACGCAGTCGTCGGCCACCGGCGTCACATACGCCTCCCCGGCGTCGGGCCGCGGCGACCAGTACACCTCGACGAAGTCGCTCCACGGTGCCACCGCGACATGGCGCTTGAGGCCCCAGCGCCGGGCCCGGCCGGGCGGGAGCTCCAGCCCCAGGCGGGCCCGGATCGGGGAGTGCAGACCGTCGGCGGCCGCGAGGTAGCGGGCGCGGAAACCGTTGACCGACACCGACTCCGCGTCCTGGGTGAGCGTCCCGATCTTTTCGTGTACCAGCGTCACCCCGGCGGCCCGGGCCGCCTGTAGCAGCGCCGCGTGCAGTGTGGTGCGCCGCACCCCGAGCCCGGCGCCCGAATCGAACCGCGCGGTGACGCCGCGGCTGCCGTCGAAGTAGGAGACCCCCTGGAAGCACCGGCCTTCCGGCTGCGCGCCGAGAAGGTTGAGTTGGCGCACCGCGTGCGGCATCAGCCCTTCACCGCAGGCCTTGTCGATCGGGCCGGTGCGTTGTTCGACGACGACCGTGTCGAGGCCGGCGCGCGCCGCATGGATGGCGGTGGCCAGGCCGGCAGGCCCGCCACCGGCGACCACCAGATCGATCATGTGTGTAGCGTCCGCAACGCCTTGTCCTCCACCGAGATTCGCATCCACAACAGCGCGGCGTTGAGTAGCGTGAACACCAGTGCGGTGACCCAGGCGGTGTGGACCAACGGCAACGCGATGCCCTCGACCACCACCGCGACGTAGTTGGGATGCGACAGGAACCGGTAGGGCCCACCGGTGACGCGGCCAGCGCCCGGCACCACCACCACCCGGGTGTTCCACTGATGCCCGAGCGTCGTGATGCACCACCAGCGCAGACCCTGCGCGGCGACCACGAGCGCGAACATGGACCAGCCGAGGACCGGGATGAACTCCCGGTGCGCGGCCTCGACCAGGCAGGCGGCCAGCAGCACGGTGTGTAACAACACCATCAGCGGATAGTGCGCGGCACCGAACTCGACGCCGCCGCGTGCCCTGCTCCACCTCAGATTGCGTTGCGAGACCACGAGTTCGGCGACGCGCTCCAGCGCGACGGCGGCGATCAGCAGCGTGTAGGCGAGCACGGCCTCACCGCCAGCGCAGCAGCACGAGCTCGGAGCAGAAGCCCGGCCCCATCGCCATCAGCAGTCCGGGCGTACCGGCAGGCGGCTTCTTGGCCCTGGTGTCGCGCAGCACGTGCAGCACCGACGACGAGGACAGGTTGCCGACCTCGGCCAGCGACCGCCAGGCCAGGTCGAGGGCGTCGTCGGGCAGACCGAGCGTCTCGCTGATGGCCTCCATGACCTTCGGGCCGCCGGGATGCGACACCCACGCCGCGATGTCGCCGATCTGCAGGTCGTGCGCACCGAGGAAGCCGGCCATGTCGTCGGCCAGATAGCGCTCGATCAGCTCGGGCAGGTTCGGTGACAGGATCAGCTGGAATCCCGAAGCGCCGACCCGCCATCCCATGGTGTCCAGCGAGTCGGGATACATCCGGCTGCGCGCGTCGAGCACCTCGGGGCCCGTCGCGCCGATCGTCTCGGCCCGTTCGGCGCCCACCGCGATCACCGCGGCCGCACCGTCACCGAACAGTGCGCTGCCGACCAGGCTGGCCATCGTCGGCTCCACCGCCGGGTAGGTCAGCGAGCACAGCTCCACCGACACCAGCGCGGCGATGTGGTCGGGTGCGCCCCGCAGATAGTCGTGCATGCGCGCGATGCCGGCCGCGCCGGCCACGCAACCGAGCCCGAACAGCGGGACGCGGCGCACGTCGGGACGCAACCCGAGCCGGTCGGCGATGCGGGCGTCCAACGACGGCACCGCGATGCCGGTGACCGTCGTCGTCATGATCATGTCGAGGTCCCCCGGGCCCAGACCGGCTTCGTCGAGGGCTGCCGTCAGCGCCTCACAGGCCAGGTCGAGAGAGTGCTCGAGATAGAGGTCGTTGGTCTCACCGAAGTCGACCAGCGTCGGGTAGCGGTCCATCGGGAGGACGAAGTGGCGCGCGTCGACCTTCGCATGCTTGTGCAGCCCCCGGACCACGTCCTCGAGTTCGGCGAAAGCGGGTACAGCGACGAACCTCTCGGTGATCTCGGCCTGGGAGTAGCGGTACGGCGGCAGCGCGCCCTGCACGCCGGCGATGACACTGATGCGGTCATTCATGGTGACGAGATCCGTTCTGGGGGAGTTACTTCAGGGTTGACGCTCGGCGCTTCGGTGAAGCCGAGGCGTTCGTGCACACGTCTGAGCCAGCCCGGTGCCCACCAGTTCAGCCCACCCATCAGGTGCATGAACGCCGGGACGAGCACCATCCGCACCAGGGTCGCGTCGACCAGGACGGCCAAGGTCAGGCCCAGCCCGAACATCCGCATGAACGACACACTGGCCGCGATCAGCGCGGCGAACGAGATCGACATGATCAACGCGGCCGCGGTGATGACGCGGCCGGTATGGGCGATGCCCAGCGCCACGGACTCGTCGGAATCGCCTGTCTCCAGCCAGAATTCGCGGATCCGGGAGACGAGGAACACCTCGTAGTCCATGGACAGGCCGAATGCGATGCAGAACAGCAGCACCGGCATGTTCGCCACCAGCGTGCCGGTCGGCGTGGTCCCGAGGCCGGACAGGTGCCCGTCCTGGAAGATCCAGACCAACGCGCCGAACGCCGCGGTCAGCGAAAGCATGTTCAGCACAAGCGCTTTGAGCGGGACGACGATGCTGCCGGTGAGCAGGAACAGCAGCGCGAACATGATGACCGCGATCAGCCCGAGCACGATCGGGAGCTTGGAGGTGATGGCGTCGACGCTGTCGCGGTTGACCTGCGCGGTGCCCGTCATCAGCACCTCGCGCCCGCCGGGCCCCGCGACGGCGTGCAGCCGGTCGAGCTGGGTTTCGGAGGCGTCGGAGAACAGCGGCGCGGTGCTCGCCACGGTGAGGAAGACGCTGTCGTCCTTCTCACCCGCCGGCGCCGACGGGGGACCGGCGCGGGCGCCGTCGACGAACGTGCCGGTCGGCGCGGACACCGCGGGCACGTCGGGCACCCGGGACAGCTCGGCGGCGTAGGCGGACAGATCGGCCGGGCTCAGCCCCGCGCTGTCGGGCACCACGACCGTGACCGCGGTGTCGGTGTTGTCGGCGAAGTCGCGGCGTAACTGGTCGCCCACCTGATGCGACGACGCGGACGGCGGCAGCACGCGTTCGTCGGGGAACCCCCACTTCACCCCGAGGAACGGGGCGCCGAGGACCAGCAGCAGCACGACCACCGCCAGGCCCAGCGGCAGCGCCCGGCGCATCACCGTCGTGGCGCAGCGGTACCAGAACCGCTGCTGCACCGGTGTCGGCGTCGGTTCGGGCCTGCGCAGGATGCGGCGCGCCAGCCTGTGCACGTCGAGCGCGTCGAGGCGGTCGCCGAGCAGCATCAGCGCCGCGGGCGTGACGACGACGGCCGCGGCCGCAGCGAACGCGACGGTGGCCACCCCGGCGTAGGCGAACGACTTCAGGAAGTGCATCGGAAACAGCACCATCGCGGCCATCGACAGCGCGACCGTCGTCGCCGAGAACAGCACGGTGCGCCCGGCGGTGGACACCGTGCGCCGGATCGCGTCGGGGCGGTCGGCGCCGGCGGCGAGCTCGTCGCGGTACCGCGACAGCATCAGCAGGGTGTAGTCGATGGCCAGCGCCAGGCCCATCGCGGTGGCCAGGTTCAACGCGAAGATCGACACATCGGTGACGAGGGTGACCAGCCGCAGCACCGCCAGCGCACCGAGGATCGCCATGCCGCCGATGGCCACCGGCAGCGCGGCGGCCACCAGACCGCCGAAGACCCAGACCAGGACCAGGAAGCTGAGCGGGATCGCCAGGGACTCCATCACCAGCAGGTCGCGCTGGGAGTGCTCGGTGATCTGGACGTTGACCATCGCGGTGCCACCGGTGCGCACGCTGACGCCGTCCCGGTCGCCGCTGACGTCCTCGGAGATCTGCCTGGCGTAGGTCTGTTGTTCGGCCTCGGTGCCGGTGATGCCTGCGACGATGAGCCCGGCGGTGCGGTCACGGCTGACCAGGTCGGCCGCGGCGGCCGGCGGGGCGGTCCACGGTGAGGAGACGTCGGTGACGTGCGGATCCTGGTCCAGGCGTTTGACGATGGCGGTGCCGACATCGCGCGCGCGGGGGCTGTCGATGCCGTCGTCCGAGGACACCACGACGAGCATCTGGACGTCGCCCTGACCGAACTTCCCGGTGAGAAGCGCCGACGCATGGGCGGACTCGGAGCCGGGATCAGAAAAGCCACTCGGGGACAGGCTCTTGGCCACCGGCACCCCGAACACCGCCAGGACGACGGTCAACAGCGCGGCGGCGAGCAGGATGCGGCGCGGGGCGGCAAGCGCCAGGAGAGCGATTCTGGGAAGCAGCTGAGTCTCCAGTCCACGAAGGGCGCCTAAATGTATGACACGTAATACGCCCTGCGGGGGTTCACGTATTGCCCATGGTCGCCTCCGGAGCCCGGGGTGTCAGTCGAATTCGAAGTGCTGGTAGTCCAGCGGGGTGCGCCAGTGGCCGCCCCAACGCCAGCCGCGTTCGGTGAACGCACGCACCGCGGCGTCGCCGTCGTGCAGCATCCCGGGCTCGGTGCGCGCGCGATCCACCCACGGGCCCGCATTGGCCGGCTCGAACTCGCCCCGCCGGTCGATGTACGGGTTCAGCTTCGGGTTGATGTCCACGGCGCGTCCGTAGGCGTGCAGCGACCAGTTGCCGGTGCCGGGGATGTCGCGGCAGTTGAAGGCCGAGGTGTTGTTGTCGCGCATCGACAGCTCGTCGTCGGCGCCGGGATAGAGGTCGGCGGTGTGCATCTTCTCGATCGGGAACCGCAGCCGGTGCAGGTCGGCGAACACGTCGACGACCTCGTCGGTCAGCTCCCGGTGCACCACCAGCCTGCCGCGATGCGTCCGTCCGTCGAACCCCCAGTAGTCGAGGTCGACACGACGCAGCGCGTCCGGCGGCACCGGACATTCCGGTCGCCAGGTGGTCCCGAGGTCGGCGGCGGTGACGGAATGCACTTCGGCGGGCCGGGGCTGCGGAAGTGGGGACGGGGTGACGGTGCGGACCGTTTCCGGCGCCGCGGTCGGGGTGCCGGGCGGTTTCTGCTGCGCCGCGACGGAGTCTTCGGGGCCTTCGGAGGGGGCGCACGCCACCAGCGCCGCCGTCATGACCGCCAGCGCGGCCGGGCCCGCGAATCTCACCGCGGCCAACCTACCGCAGCCGACTCTGCGATTAGTAGCGCTAATCAGTTCTGTTAGTTGAGCTTTCGAAATTGACAGGTTGGTCACAACCTCGCCGTCATTTGTGTGATGTACGCCATTGGTGGTTTATATTGTGGGCATCATCACAGAGAGGACGGCCATGGCCGGATTTGGTGAGGGAGCGATGCTCCCGCAGGCTGCCGAGCCTCACCGCGCGCACGCGTCAAGTTCGGTCAACTGGGCGCTGGTGATCCTGATGGTGATGCTCCTGATCGCCGCGATCGCGGGAGTCGTGGTCGCGCTCTACAGCGGAATGCCGACCGTCGCCCTGGTGATCGCGTTGGTCACCGGCGCGGTGTTCGCCGGCGTCGCCTGCTGACGACCCGTCATCGCGCGGCGCCGACGAACGGAATCGAGGACGCCGCAGCACCTTTCACGTCTGCGGTGAACAGTCCGCGGTCCCTTAGGATCGGTACGACACCCTCGCCGAACCAGAACAGCTCCTCCAGGTGCGGATAGCCGGAGAACACGAACTCGTCGATGCCCGCCTCGGCGTACTCGGCGATACGGTCGGCCACCTCGGTGTGGCTGCCCACCAACGCGGTCCCCGCACCGCCGCGCACCAGCCCCACCCCCGCCCACAGGTTCGGTGCGATCTCCAGCGACCGCGCATCGTGCCAGCTGCCGTCGGCGCGGTGCGCTTCGTGCAGGGCCAGCATGCGCCGCTGCCCCTCGGACTGGCTGCGCCCCAGACCCGCCTGGGCGCTGCGCACGGTCTCGTCGTCGAGCGCGGACACCAGCTTGTCGGCCTGTGACCACGCCTCGTCAGCGGTGTCGCGGGTGATCACGTGCAACCGGATACCGAACCGCACCTGCCTGCCCTGCTTGGCGGCCAGCCGGCGGATCCAGTCGACCTTGTCCGCGACGGCGGCGGGCGGCTCACCCCAGGTCAGGTACACGTCGGCGTGCCGGGCTGCCACCGGGCCTGCCGCGGTGGAGCTGCCGCCGAAGTACAGCGGCGGCGCCGGGTCCGGCAGGGTCGCCAGCGACGCGCCCTCGACCCTGATGTGCTCGCCGTCGAGCGTCACCGTCTGCCCGTCCCACAGCCGGCGGACCACGTCGAGGAACTCGTCGGCCCGCGCGTAGCGGCCGTCCTTGTCGAGGTAGTCGCCGAACGACCGCTGTTCGTGCGCCTCGCCGCCGACCACGACGTTGAGCAGGATGCGGCCGTGCGCGTGCCGCGCGAACGTCGCCGCCATCTGCGCCGACAGCGTCGGGCTGACCAGGCCGGGGCGGAATGCCACCAGGAACGCCAGAGACGTCGTCTCCCGGGCCAGCAGCGCGGCCGTGATGAACGCGTCCTCGCACCATGCGCCCGTCGGGATCAGCGCGCCCGTGAAACCGAACGTCTCGGCAGCGCGCACGATCGAGGCGAGGTAGTCGATGGACGCGTCCCGATCGCCGCGCGCCGCGCCTGCCGGGGTGCCGTGTCCACCGCCGACGATCAGTCTGCTGTCGCCGTAGGTGGGGAGAAACCAGTGCAGTTTGATCGCAGAAGTCACCACGAGATGGTGTCCGCTGGGTGTCGGAAGGTCAGCGGTTTGAGTCAGCGGGATTTGAAGGACCGCGACCGTGCACACCCGGTAGCTGCGGCGCCCGCGCCACTACCGGGACTGCACGTTCGCGACGGTCAGCGCTTGAGGAAGCGGGCCAGGCTGTCGTCGAGCTCGTCCCACCACGTCGTGTGCGGGGCCGGGCCGACGGTCCCGGTGCACGGCGAGGCGAACGACTTGTCGCGGTAGCCGGTGATGCTGTCGTCCTTGTCGTGCTCCCACGTGACGAAGTGCTGCCGCACCATGTCCAGGTCGAACGCGGGATAGTCGGTCAGCGTCATCAGGTCGCGGACGTAGTCGGTCTGGAAGTCGATCTGCTCCATGACGCTCGCCACCTCGGCATACCTGCCGAGCCAGGCGGCCACGTCGGCGGCCATCGTGTCGTTCCCGGGCAGCGGCAGCCGGCCCAGCACCACGTCGCGGGCCACGAACGCCTGCGCGTCGAACATGCTGAACGTGTAGTACTGGTCCTGCATCCCGAGGTACATCAGCTTCGGGTTGGCCGTCCACACCACACCCTTGTACAGCCCGCCGGGGTAGAGGTTGTTCGTCGTGGTCAGCCGCAGCGCGGGATCGATGAACGGGAAGTGGTGCTGATATCCGGTGCACAGGATGATGGCATCGACGTCGCGGACGGATCCGTCGGCGAAATGCGCGGTGCGGCCGTCGAGGTGCTGCAGGGCAGGCACCTCGGCGATGCCGTCGGGCCAGCCGAATCCCATCGGGGCGTTGCGGTAGGCGATGGTGACCGAGGCGGCGCCGTACTTCAACGACTGCAGCGCGATGTCCTCTGCGGAGTAGCTGCTGCCCAGGATCAGCAGATCCCTGCCGGCGAACTCGACCGCGTCGCGGAAGTCATGGGAATGCAGGATGCGTCCGGGGAACGACTCGAAACCGGGATACTCCGGGACGTTCGGCACGGAGAAGTGCCCGGTGGCGACGATGACGTAGTCGAAAGTCTCTGTGCGAACGCTGCTTTCACCCGAAGTCCAGGACTCGATCGCCAGGGTGAAGGTCTGGGTGGCATCGTCGAACGACACCTGCCGCACCGCGGTGTCGAACTCGATGAACTGGCGCACGTTGCTCTTCTTGGCGCGACCGACGATGTAGTCGTAGAGCACCTCGCGCGGCGGGAACGACGGGATCGGCCCGCCGAAGTGTTCGTCGAACGGGTAGTCGGAGAACTCCAGGCATTCCTTGGGTCCGTTGGACCACAGGTAGCGGTACATGCTGCCGTGCACCGGATCTCCGTGGCTGTCCAGCCCGGTGCGCCACGTGTAGTTCCACAGCCCGCCCCAGTCGCTCTGCTTCTCGAAGCACACCACCTCACCGACGTCGACGCCGTCGAGGCGGGCCTGTTCGAAGGCGTGCAGCTGCGCCAGGCCGCACGGTCCTGCGCCGATCACTGCGGTTCGCGACATGGGTTCCTCCTTGATGACGTCACGAGCGGGGGCGGATCTTGTCGGGGTCGTAGAACGGGACGGTGGTGACGGTGGCGGCGAGCCGCTTGCGGTGGCCGTCGAGCTTGCCGACCTCGACCCGGGTTCCGGGCGCGGTGTACTGAACGGCGATGCGGCACAAGGCGATGCCGGCGCCCAGCACGGGGGAGCGGATCCCGCTGGTGACCACCCCCACCTGGGAGCGGCCGATGTGCACGCAGTCGCCGTGGGCGGCGACCTCGTTGCCGTCCAGGCGCAGGCCGACCAGCGCCCGCTGCGGGTGTGCCTTGCGCTCGATCAGCGCGTCGCGGCCCACGAAGTCGTCGGACTTGCTCTTCAACGGCACGGTGAAGCCGATGCCCGCCTCGAACGGGTCGGTCTGCTCGTCGAATTCGTGGCCCGCGGCGACCAGGCCGGACTCCACCCGCAGCAGTTCCAGCGCTTCGAGGCCCAGCGGCGCCAGCCCGTAGGCCTGGCCGGCCTCCCACACCCGGTCCCACAGCGTTTCGGCGTCGTTCGGGTGGATCCACAGCTCGTATCCGAGTTCGCCGGTGTATCCGGTCCTCGACACCAGCAGCGGCGGCCCCTCCGGTCCGTCGAGCCGGCCGATCAGGAAACGGAACCAGCCGAGGTCGCGCAGGGCGGGCTGACCCGGCGGACTCCAGATCAATTCGCAGAGCAGTTCTTTGCTCGACGGCCCCTGCACGGCGAGGTTGTGCATGTGGTCGGTGGAGTCCTTGATCCACACCTGACCCAACCCGAGCCGCTCCGCCTGGGTCCGCAACCAGATCCCGTCATACGGATCACCGCCGATGAAGCGGAAGTTGTTGTCGCCCAGCCTGAGCACCGTGCAGTCGTCGACCACCCCGCCGGCCTCCGTGCACATCGCCGAGTAGACGACCTGGCCACGGGAGAGCCTGCGCACGTCGCGGGTCAGGGTGGCCTGCAGCAACTCCTCGGCGTCGGGGCCGAGCACCTCGAACTTGCGCAGCGCCGACAGGTCCATCACCGCGACCCGTTCGCGGCACGCCCAGTACTCCTGATGCGGACCGTGGTTGTCGAAACTGTTGGGCAGCCAATAGCCCTTGTACTCGGTGAAATTCGACGTCAGCGCGCCGGTGCGGTTCGCGAACGCGGTCGGCTTGGTCAGCACGGGCTCGGAGTCCGGTGTCAGCCGGTGTCCCACCGCCACAGAGAACCTCCTGGTGGAGTCGTAGACGCGGACATGGATGTCGGTGGGCAGCCAGCCGTTGGCGGCGTCGATGTCGTCGGGGCATGCCGACGAGGCGCACACCAGGTCGCTGCACGCCCGCAGCAGCACGTAGTCGCCGGGGCGTGACCACGGTTCGTCGGAGACCAGTTGATGCTGTGCGTCGAAGGCGGTGTTGTAGAACAGGTTCAGGGCCGGCCAGCCCCGCCGGGGCTGGACTCCGAAACGCGAGAGCGTGGCGTTGAAGTTGTCGGTGCAGTTCACGTGGCCGGGGTAGCCCAGGTCGGCGTAGTACTTGGCGGTGCAGGCCAGGGCGAACGTGTCGTGACGGCCGACGGTGTCGCGCACCACCTCGACGAGCGGGCGCGCGCGGGAATCGAAGAACTTTCCGAACAGGCCGGGCCGCGGATAGGCGCCGCCGCCGATCGTGCGGGTGGTCGTCGCGTCGAGGCCGAACTCGGCGCCGTCGCCGAGCGCACGGGCGTCGAACGCGAGGAAGTCCGAACACTGCTGTCCGGCAACGTCGATGATCTGGATGAACTGGCCGGCGCCGACCTCGTAGGACGACGCCGTCGCGGCGTCCACCCGGGTCTCCCAGAGCGGCTCGGCCAGCGGCGCCGGAAGCTCACGGACCTGCGGCCTGCGCGGGTCGGCGCGGTGCACCTCGACGCGGACCTCCGACGGCGGATTGGGCTCGGTGCCGGTGAGGTCCATCGCGGCCGCCGGGGCGGCGACGAGCACCACGGCATCGGCGTCGACGGCGAAGCTGACCCTGGCCCCGGCAGGGGACCGGCCGTCGAACAGCCGGGTTGCCGTCGAATCCTGTTGGTGGACATGGTGGTCCGACAGCAACGACAGGATGCGTGCGGCGGCGTAGCCGTTCTCGTCCGGCCCTGGGATCAGGTGGCGCAGCACCGTGGCGGGCGCGTCGGGGCGGGTACCGACGACCGCCCGCGGGTCGGTTGCCAGCACCGTGAGTTCCGCGGGCTGGCGGCCGTAGTGGTCGACGACGTCGAGCCGGTCACCGCCGAAGACCCGTACCGCCGTCACCGAGCCCGGTGACACCCGGAGGCGTTCCACCACAACGGGATCAGGGCGCGAACGACCGGTAGCCGACGTAGAACGCCAGGGCGCGGGTCGGGGTGGAGAACAGGATGCGGGAGCCCTTGGGGAAGAAGATCGCGTCCTTCTCCCTGGCGATCTGGATCTGCCCGGTGTCGGGGTTCTCCAACCGGAACTCACCCTCGAGCACGACCTTCATCTCGTCGTAGTCGTAGTAGTAGTCCAGCGGGGCGTCGGTGTTGCGCAACTCGAAGTACCCCGAACACATCGGCACGCCTTGGGGATTGACGTAGACGTCGTCGATGAAGCCCTCGGTGCCCGGATACCGCTCGAGCGACATCTGCGGAAGCTTCTGCCAGAAGCCGGATGTCACCAGGAACGTCGGGGTAGCGGTACTCGTCATCAAGCCTCCAGCGTGATCTCCACTATGAAACAACGTCTGATGGCAGGAAACCATGACTGGGTTTCGGGGAGATTACCGGCGGTAGCCGATGAGTTTCGTTCGCCACGGGTGGCTGTGCCGCGCATAGAGTTCCTGGCAGTGGATTGGGCGCCCCGCGGGCAGCCAGGAACGCTATTCCGCGGGAAAGCACGGGAAAGTGTGGGGAGGTGCGGGGCTTCTAGATCATGTCCTTGCGGGTCAGCCAGCGCATGATCGGCCAGCCGAGGAACACCGGCAGCCAGCAGGTCAGGATCCGGTAGAGCAGCACCGCCGGCACCGCGACCGCCGCGGGCACGCCGAAAGCGGCAAGGCCGCCGATCAGTGCGGCCTCCACCGCGCCGACACCGCCGGGTGTGGGGGCCGCCGACGCCAACGTTCCGCCGATCATCGTCACGATCGTGACGGTGACGAAGCTGGCGTCGCCGCCGAACGCCTCGATGCTCGCCCACAGCGCCAGTGCGCCACCGAGAGTTGTTGTTGCGCAACCTAACACGATCACGGCCAGGCGTCTGGGTTCGCGGGCCAGTGCAATCAGGTCGTTGGCCACCTCCTTCACCCGCGGACGCACCGCGGTGGCCAGCCAGCGCCGCAGCTTCGGCACGAACAGGAAGATCCCGACAGCGCCGAGCGCCGCGCCGGCGATCAGATACAACACCGTGGCGCTCGGCACGAACCGGGACAGATCCGCCGAAACCCCCACCGCCGCGCTGAAGAAGATCAGCAGCGTGATGTGGGTGATCACCTGGACCGACTGCTGCAGCGCCACCGCCGTGGTGGCCCGTAGCGCGCCCAACCCGCCCTTCTGCAGGAACCGGGTGCTCAGCGCGAGACCGCCCACCCCGGCCGGCGTCGTCGTCGCGGCGAACGTGTTGGCCACCTGCATGATGGTGAGGTCGCGGAAGCTGACAAGCCGGTCGGCGCACGCCCACAACGCCGCCGCCGCGCCCAGATACTTCAGTGCCGACACCGCCAGACCGGCCAGCGCCCACCACCAGTTGGCCGACCGCAGCTCGGAGAAGAACACCGGCACCGAGCTGATGAACGGGTAGGCGACGTAGACCAGCGCCACCAGCAGCACCATCTGGATCAGCTGGTTGCGGGTGAAGCGGGTGATCGTCGTCGTCTTGATCTGGTCGGCGCCGGTCTGGCGTTTCACCTCGTCGCGAACCGTCGACATCACCGTGCCCGCGTCGCGCACCGACATCCGGACGCGTTTCGGCACGGCCGTCTTGGTGAGGCGCCTCGACGCGGCGAGCACCGGCTCGAAACCGAAGACGGTGATCGCGGCGGCCACCGCCTTCGGTGCGCCGTAGAGGTCCGTCGTCGTCATCAACAACTGGGCGATGTCGGTGTGCAGATGCGCATCGGAGGCGCCGTACTCGGCGTGGGCGAAGCCACCGAACAGCGGGGTGCCGTCGACGACGGTGATCGCCTTGCCGCGCAGATCGCCGTGCGAGATCTGCTGGCTGTGCAGCACCGCCAGCGAATCCCACACGCGGGCGACCGGGATGGCGTCGGCGCAGTCGTCGAGCGGAGTCCCGCAGGCCGGTTTGTGCGCGTACACCGTCCAGCCGCGGTCCAGCGTGGCCACCGCGATCGGGGAGGTGTTCGCCATCCCGAGGTCACCGACCGCCAGCGCCATCAGGGCGCGGTGCTCGACGGCGCGGCGCATCGAGGTCTGTATCGGGGCGGTCTCGCTGTCGCGCAGGCGCAGCTTGCTCCAGAACTGGCGCAGGAACCCGCCGCCGCGTTGGTGCGGGCCGTACAGCTCGACGATCGCGGTGCCCGGCTCCGCGTCGTCGGACGTCCGCTCGGTCGCGTCGAGCATCAGCGGCCCCTGCCCCGCCGGACGGACCACCTTGAGCGCGCGCACCTGGAACCCGCGCCGCGCCATCGCCCGCACCGCGCCGTCCAGCGGCACCTCAAGGGCGGGCGTACCCACCACCAGCACCACGAGCGCCCCGACGAACCATCCGACCGCGAGCCCGAGCAGAGAGCGCGCCGGGACGACGGCGCTGACCACCAGATGGATCGGCACGAACGCCAGCAGCAGCGCCCACCACCAGTGCCGCCAGCGGGCAGGCAGCCACGGGCCCGACACCGTCAACACCGCGGCCAGCATCGCGATCCACCGGGGGTCGTCGAGGAACTGCGACAGCACGGTGTCGAGCCGCTCGGTGAGGTCGAAATGCCAGCGCGGCGCCGCGATCCCGTTGCCGGTGATCGACAGCGACAGGATGGCGATCAGGCCGGCCGCGGCGTAGGCGCCGAGCAGTTTCCACTGTCGCGAGACGATCAGCCCGATCAGGATGACGAACGGCAGCGCCAGGATCGCGACACCGTAGATCAGGTAGACGGTGTTCGACTGCGTCGGGCTCAGCACGCCGACGATCTCGGAGATGGACCGCTCCAACGCCTCCCACTCGTAGCGGGTGATCAGCGAGCTGGTGACGATCACGACGAGGAACACGCCGGCCAGCGCCAGTCGGAGGATGTCGTTGGTGCGCCGGGTCAACGGCTGCAGCAGGCTGCCCGAAACAGCGACGTCCTGCCCGTCAACTCGCATGTCGCAACGATCTCTCCGATTGGCCCGTGAACCGACATCGGCTCACCGACAAAATAGCGACTGTTCGGTGACGATCGGTACACGCGGAAGGGGCGCCCCGGTTGGGACGCCCCTTCGGTAGTGGTCAGATCGGCCGCCGAAATTGCATTCCAGCAGGAGAAAGTCGAGAAGCGACCTGCTGGAATGCAATTTCGGCGAGGGTCCGGCTCAGCGGACGGTGCTGAACTTGTCCGCTCAGCGGACGGTCACGTAGTAGACCTTCCCGACGACCCTCAGCTCCAGGCCGTCGTCGCCGCCCTCGTTGACCCATTCCGTGACGTTGCCGCCGGTATGCACCCCGACGACTTCGGCCTCCGACAGCGGCGCGCTGCCCAGCTTGTTGACGATCACCCGGTTGCCCCCGGCCTGAAGCTCGCTGATGGTGGACTGGGCGTCCCCGGTCGCCGACGGGGCGGCAACGGCGGGCCCGGCCAGGCCCAGCGCGGCGGCGGTCAGCCCGGCGGCGACGGCTGTGGCGATGGTGAAGTTCTTCATGCTCTGGTGAACCCGTCGATAGGTGCGGCAATTTCCGCTGGCAGTATCTGGTCGCCGAAATGGCATTCCACGTGGGCAAACCGAGAAAGCACCGCGTGGAATGCGCTTTCGGCGGGGTCGGCTCAGCGGATGTCGAGGTAGTAGACGTGGCCGACGACGGTCCGCTGGTAGGTGCGCTCGTAGAGGTCGTCACGGACGGTGTCGCGCAGCGCAGGACCGCGATAGATGCTCACCACCTCGGCCTGATCCAGCGGGGTGTCGGAGAGCCGGTTGACGATCACCCGGTTGCCCTCGGCTTCGAGCATGGTGATCGTTTCGGCGGCGTCGCCTCCGGGCATCGGCGCGGCGACGGCGGGAGCGGCGAAGCCGAACATTGCGGCGGTCAGACCGGCGGCAACGGCGGCGGTGACGTTGACGGTGGTGGTGTTCATGAGTGGTCCTGCACTTTCTGGATGGTCGGGCATCTGAAAGTGGGTGTGGTCGTGCGCGCCGTGCGTTACACGTGCGCCGAGATTGCTTCTACGTCGGGAAAAGTCGAGTGGAGACCTGCTGGAATGCAATTTCGGCGGAAATGATGGAGTGGGCACCCCCACCACCGGGGTGCCCCTCCTCGGCGACGCTCAGCGGACAGCGACGTAGACCACCTGGCCGAGTGCCGACGCGTCGCCGGATCCGGGATGCACGGAGACCACCGATGCCCGCGAGAGCGGAGTGTCGGAGAGGCGCTTCACGATCACCTGGTTGCCCTGCTGAGTGAGTTGGCTGATCGCGTCGTTGGCGTTACCCGGCCCGGTGGGCGCGGCATACGCGGGCCCGGCGAGCCCCAGACCGGCGGCGGCCAGCCCGGCGGTGACGGCGGCGATGGTGAAGTTCATGACGAATGCTCTTCCCTGTTCAGGGCCCGAGCCGTGGAGCGAATCTCGCGGTTCTGACGTTTCTCAACCGGTAAACAGCCAAGGGCGCGAATCTATTTCGCGTCGCGGGAACGTTGACTTTAGGACCGGGTGCGCAGCCGCTGCGCGAGTCCGGACGCGCGGGTGGCGCGACGGCCGATCGCGGTCCGCACCGACGCCTCGCTTCCGACGACGCGGACGTGCTTCTTGGCGCGGGTGACCGCCGTGTAGAACAGCTCCCGGGTCAACAGCCGGGAATCCTGCGGCGGCAGCAGCACCGTGACCTCGTCGGCCTGGCTGCCCTGGCTCTTGTGGATGGTCATCGCGAACATCGTCTCGACCTCACCGAGCCGGCCCGGCGCGAACTGCAGCGACCCGACGTGCGCGCGCAGCCCGTCGGGCGCGGCGACGACGACCCCGGTGTCGCCGTTGTAGACGCCGAGCCCGTAGTCGTTCGCCGTGACCAGCAGCGGCCGGCCCGGATACCACTGCGACCACATCGGCTGCCCGGTCTTGTCCGCCAGCCAGCGCTCGACCTGCCGGTTCCAGTGCGTCACGCCGAACGGCCCGCGGCGGTGCGCACACAGCAGCCGGTGGTCGTCGAGGACACCCAGCGCGGCGCGGGCGTCGCCCAGCAGCGCGGCCCGGCGCAGTTCGTCGGCCCGCGCGACCAGCGTCGCCCGCAGCGCGTCCGAGGGGTCGTCGGTGTCCAGCCAGGCGACCGCGTCCCCGCCCGCGCGCAGCAGCTGCACCGCGGTGTCGGCGTCGCCGGCCCGGATCGCCTCGGCCAGCGACCCGATCGTCTCGCCGAACCGGTGCGGAGTCTTCAGCTCGACCACCCCGGCGTCGCCGAGACCCTCCACCAGGTCGGCGAGCACGGCACCGGCGTCGACGGAGGCCAGCTGGTCGGGGTCCCCGACGAACAACAGCCGGGTGTCCGGACGCACCGCCTCAAGCAGCCGCGCCATCATCGTCAGCGACACCATCGAGGTCTCGTCGACGACGATGACGTCGTGCGGGAGACGGTTGTCCCGGTGGTGACGGAACCGCGACGACGTGTCCGGGCGGCTGCCCAGCAGCCGGTGCAGGGTGGTCGCCCGCAGGCCCGCGAGCCTGCCCTGGTCGACCGCGGGCAGCTTGCCGACCTCGGCGTGCACCGCGTCCTGCAGCCGGGCCGCCGCCTTGCCGGTCGGAGCGGCCAGAGCCATCCGCGGCGGTGCGCCGCCTGCGCTCTCGGCCTGCTCGGCGATCGAGGCCAGCAGCCGCGCGACCGTCGTCGTCTTGCCGGTGCCCGGACCGCCCGTCAGCACCGTCAATGATTGCCGCAGAGCGACTTTCGCGGCCTCGCGCTGTTCCTCCCAGCCCGCCGGGAACAGCCTCTCGATGCTGGGTGCCGTCGCGGGCAGCGGTGACGCCAGCAGCGCCAGCACGTCGTCGCACACCTGTTGTTCCTCGCGCCAGTAGCGGTCCAGATACAGCAGATCACCGTGCATCCGCAGCACCCGCTCGTCGGCCAGCGGGCTGGCCCCGACCGCCGCCAGCCACCGGTCCGGTTCCGGCCAGGGCAGTTCCGGCATGCCGACCTGGGTGGCGATCGCGCGCAGATCCACACACACCGACCCTCCCCGCAATGCGCGAACGGCCAAGGCGACCGCCAGCGCCACCGAGTCGTCCCCCTCCTTGCCCAGCGTCGTGAGCCGTTGCGCCACATGAAGATCCGCCGGTTCGAACAGCTCCGAGAACGCCTCGACGGTCACGCCGCCACCCCCGCGTCCAGCAGGTCCGACAGCGCCTCGATCAACGCCGCGGGCGGCTGCCAGCTGAAGACCCCGGCGGGATGTCCGGCCACCACGGGGGTGTCGGCGCCACACATTCCCCGCACGAACAGATACAGCACACCGGCGATGTGGCTCTCGGCGCGGTAGCCTGGCGCGCGCCACCGCAGGAACCTGTGCAGCACAACGCAGTACAGCAGTGCCTGCAGCGGATAGTCGGAGTGCAGCATCGCCTCGGTGAGCTGGGCCTTACCGTAGTCGGCGGCGGTCAGCGGGCGCGCCGGATCGCCCAGCCAGTTCGTTTTGTAGTCGACGACGAGGTAGCGGTCGCCGACCCGCAGCACGGCGTCCACCGACCCGCTCAGGTATCCCTTCAGCGACTGGGCGGCCAGCGTGCCA
Source organism: Mycolicibacterium austroafricanum (assembly GCF_000612725.1). Lineage (GTDB taxonomy): Bacteria > Actinomycetota > Actinomycetes > Mycobacteriales > Mycobacteriaceae > Mycobacterium > Mycobacterium austroafricanum. The sequence continues at coordinate 684,294 of NZ_HG964451.1, read as the reverse complement.
CCGGTCAGCCGCTCCGCGTACGGCGCCAGCGGGTCGTCTGCGGGCAGATGCGCGGCCAGCAGCCGTCCGACGTCGGCCAGCGAGATGTCCGGCACCTCCACCCGCCGGTCGCCGCCGGCCAGCGGAAACTCGAACTCCATCTCCCGCAACCGGTCCCGCAGCCCGATGTCGCGCAGCGTGACCCCGGGCGCCAGCGGGCCCAGCGGGGTATCGTGCAACGGCACCAGCGCCGCCGCCAGGTCGGCGGCCGGGACGTCGACGGGCCACCAGAGCGAATGCCTGCGGACGTGGGACTCCAGTTCGGCCGCCAGGTCGGTGGCGAACGGGTCGGCCGTCTCGAGCACCGCGTGCACCAGCGTGCCGAACTTCGCGCCCATCGGCAGGTCGGCCATCGGGGAGGGCATCTGGTCGCCGCCGCCCCCGGCCCCGGGTACCGGAACCTCGCCGGCCTCGTCGTCGAGTTCGACCACCTCCGGTTCACTGCCCACGCCCGTCTGCCCGGACTCGGCCGCGCGGATCAGGCCCGAATACGACGTCCTGCGCCACGACGTGTCGATGCGCCGGTGAAAGTGCCGGACCTCGAGATCCTCGGCGGGCGAGGGGAGTTCGACCGTGACCGACGCTGCGATGACCGATTCCTCCAGGACGGGGCCGCCCGCGTCGGACCACGCGCGCAGCTGCGCCATCGCGTCGGGGTCGTCGATCCGCGGCGGGTCGCAGCGGTCCGGCACCACCGGGTCGCCCGGCGCGCGGCCCCGAAGCAACCGGGACAGCCCGCCGTTGGGTTCGTCGTTCGACGGCGCCCACCAGGCGACCACCTGCGACTGCGCGCGCGTCATCGCCACATAGGTGAGGCGGACGTCGTCGCCGGCGGCCTCGCGGCGACCCTGCTGCTGGGCGGCGGCATGATCGGGGCTGCACTCGCCACCGATGTGCAGACAGCGGATGTCACCGTCGTGGAACGTCACCACGTCGCGGGTCTGGATGTTGCGGTTGAACGCGAACGGCAGATACACCACCGGGAACTGCAGACCCTTGCTCACCCACACCGTCATGATCTGCACCGCGGCGGCGTCACTGTCGAGCCTGCGGTTGCGTTCGGGGGCGCCGCTGCGTTCGTCGCGCTGGCCGCGCAGCCAGTCCCGCAGCGCGGGCAGGCTGAAATGCTCGCGGTGGGCGGTGCCGTGCAACACCTGGGTCAGATGCGCGAGGTCGGTCATGTGCCGCTCGCCGTCCACCCACGACAGCACGCGCTCGCCCATGCCGCCCAGCTGCGCCGCCTCGAACACCGCCGCGACGCCGCGGTCCCGCGCGAAGTCGGCCCACTGCCGCAGCATCTCGGCGACCCGGTCGGTCAATGTGTCACCCTCGGCGGCAAGGGATTCCGCGGTCTCACCGAAGAACATCGTGGTGGCCGCGGCGCGCACCAGGCCCGACCGGTGCGGCTGGTCGAACGCCTCCAGCAGGCACATCCAGTCGTCGGCGGCAGGGGAGGTGAACACGTCCGAGTCTCCGGTGTAGACGGCGGGGATGCCCGCGGCGGTGAGCGCGTCGAAGCAGGCGTGCCCGTCGCGGTGGCTCTCCACGATGACCGCGACGTCGCCCGGCTGCACCGGCCGGTCGCAGAACGTCGCATCACTGGCCAGCAGCGCCGCGATGTCGGCCGCCATGTCTTGGGGGATGTGTTGGCGCAGTTGGTCGATCGCGACGACGCGGTCGGGTCGGGTGCCGAACTGGTCCCGGGTGACCACCCGCAGCCGAAACGGCGCGTTGCGCGGCGCGCCCGCCAGGCGGTGGTCCCTGTGGTGGGCCTCGACCCGGTGCGCCACGATGCGCGGGTCACCGAGTTGGGCGTCGCGCATCACCGCCTGCAGGCTGTCGACCAGCGGGCCGTCGCTGCGGTAGTTGGTGCCCAGCGTCTTCTGCCGGTCCGCGGTCGACACGGCGTGCAGATAGGTGACGATGTCGCCGCCGCGGAACGCGTAGATCGCCTGTTTGGGGTCGCCGATGAGGATCACGGTGGCGTGCCCGCTGAACGCGCAGTCGATCACCTGCCACTGCACCGGGTCGGTGTCCTGGAACTCGTCGACCATCACGATCGACCACCGGTGCTGCATCCGCATCCGCGCCGGCGAGTCCTGCGGCTCCAGCGCCTTGGCCAGCCGCGACAACAGGTCGTCGTAGTGCAGGATGCCGAGCCTGCGTTTACGCGTCTCCAGCTCTGCACACACCGCCCTGGCGAACTGCACGCGGACAAAGGGATCGGAGCCGGGAGGGGGATCGGTGGGCCGTAACTCGGTGTGCGCGTTGCCGACCACCTCGCGGGCCAGGCTCAGCGCGTCGGCGTAGGTCAGCAGCGGCTCATCGTGGTCCTGCCCGAAGTGCGCGAGGTAGAGGTCGTCGACGATCTCGGTCACCAGGTCGTCGAGGCTCTCCACCAACTCCACCCCGGAGTCGGTGTCGCCGGCCACCCCGAGCGAGCGCAGCACCAGCTGACAGAACTGGTGTGTGGTGGCGATGGTGGCGGCGTCGAAACCGGCCAGCGCGTCGCGCAGCCGCTGCCGACGCTCGGTCAGTTCCCCGTGGCTGCCGGTCAGCAGGTGCGCGACGATCTCGTTGTCGGCGGCGTGCGACGGATCGTCGAATGCCCGCAGCGCATCCAGGATCTGGGCGCGCACCCGCTCCCGCAACTCCTGGCTGGCGGCGCGGCCGAACGTGATGAGCAGCATCTGGTCCAGCGTCGCCACGCCCTCGGCGACGTAGCGGGTGACCAGGCCCGCGAGCGCGAACGTCTTGCCGGTGCCCGCGCTGGCCTCCAACACCGTCGTGGTCCGCGGGGCGGGCAGCGGCCCGAGCAGGTCGAACGGTTCCATCAGGCGGGGTTCCTCTCGGCCAGCAGCATCGGCTGCCACAGCCGCGTGGAGTAGTCGGGGAGCCCCGCCGAGACCAGACCCGACAGCGGGAAGTGCGGCCCCCACACCCTGACGTGGGCGGGTTCGGCGTCCTCGCCGGGGAAGCGTCCGGTCTTCCACTTCCAGCCCGCCTCACGCAGCGGGGTGCCGCGGTGGTACTCCGTCTCGGCCCAGGCATAGGACGTCTTGAGCGGCAACGGGATCGGTGCACAGCGGCCCGCGTCGTACATGGCGACGAGGTCGCGCAGCACCTCGGCGGCGGCCTCCGGCGGCCCGAGCAGCCGCTCCTTCGTCTGGTTCCCACCCCGGCCCCCGCGGCCGATGCACACCGCCGTCCAGTCCGTGCCGGGATGGTGAGCGGTCAACGCCACCAGGCGAATCCACGATGCCAGCAGATGCCTGCCGTCGAGCTTGGAGTATGTGACGGCGACCGTGCGGCTGCCGTACACCCGTGGCACGGTGCCGGTGACCCGGCGCGCCGGTCCGATCGCTACGTCGACGTCGATCGCCCTGGGATCCGGCGTGCGGTGCTGCCGCGCGGCGGCCGCCAGCGCGGCCGATCGCGAGGCGATTTCCTGGGCTTTGCGCCAGCCGAGGCGTCCGGGCGGCAGCGAACCGCGCCGCCACTCCGCCTGCTGCGCGTCGGCGGGGGTCATGCCGCGCAGCATGTCGTCGAGCATGCGGTCGCCGATCTTCCACTCCTGCAACGCGTCGATCTCGACGGGCATCGCGTCCTCGACCGCTTCGACGTCCCAGGGCAGCGTGTAATCGAGCGCCCGGAAGAAGCCCTTCACGGGATCCTTGAAGAAGCCGATCAGCTCGTCGAGGGCGACGTCGGCGGGCGGCGGGGCGGGCAGCGGGCGACCGAGCAGGTGCGGACGCGGCCCGCGGTGCCCGGCAGCGGCGGTGGCCGCGGTCAGCGCGGTCGGGTCGAACGTGAACGGCCGGCCCGCGGGCATGCCGAGCTTGCCGGGGGTGACGTTGTCGACGTCGAAGGGCTGCAACGGATGTTCGACGAGGACGGTCTCGCGCACCGGGGCGGAGGTGGTGACGTCCAGGGTGTCGAGCAGCTCCATCACCGGAACCGCGGGCGGCTTGCGCTGCCCGCTGTACTCGTTGGCGCCGGTGTAGGTGATGACCAGCTTCTCGGTGGCCGCGCCGATCGCGTCGAGCAGCAACTGCCGGTCCTCCGAACGGATGTCGCGTTCCCCGGTCATCGGGTCGCGGGCCAGCACGTCGTCGCCGTCGACCACACCCGAGCGCGGGAACACCCCGTCGTCGAGGCCGACCAGGCACACCACGCGGTGCGGCACCGAGCGCATCGGGACCATCGTGCACACGGTCAGGGTCCCGGTGCGGAAGTTGGCCCGGGTGGGCCTGCCTGCCAGGTGACGGTCCAGCAGCGCCCTGATGTCGGACAGTCGCAGTTCGACGTCGGCGTGCGCGCCCGCCGCGGCCAGGATGTCGGCGAGCTCGCGGCCCACCTGGCTGGTCTGCCACAGGTCGGCGTCCGACACCGCGGTCAGCGCGTCCAGGCCCTCGGAAAGTCGGGCCAGCCAATCGTTCAATGCCGCTGCCCCCGAGAGGGATTCGACGACACTGCGCAGTCGGTCGACGTACTCGGCGAGGCGGCCCGCGAGCTCGACCCGGTTGCTGCTCACGTCGTCGAGCGGCAACGTGGTGTCCAGCCAGGCGTGCGAGTCGTCGGACATCGCGACCCCGGCCAGCACCCGGTCGATGCCGAACCGCCAGGTGTTCTGCACGAAATCCACGCCGTAGGGGTGGCGGTGCCCGCGGTCGAAACCCCAGCGGATGTTGGCTTCGCGCACCCAGTCACCGATCGCGTCGAGGTCGTCGTCGGTGAACCCGAACCGCAGCCGCACCGGGGCGGCCTCGGCGAGGTTGAGCACCTCGCTGGCGGTGGCGCGCCCACCGGCGAGCCCGAGCAGTTGGCGCGCGACACCGAGCAGCGGGTTGGTCTGGGTGAGTGCCCGGTCGGCCAGCGTGACCCGCAGCCGGTGCGCGGGGTGCGCGCCGGAAACCACGTCGCCCAGGCCGAAGCCGGCCACGATCAACGGGGCGTAGGTCTCGATGTCCGGGCACATGACGAGGATGTCGCGGGGCTCCAGCGTCGGGTCGTCGGCGAGCAGGCCGAGCAGCACCTCCCGCAGCACGTCGATCTGGCGGGCCGCGCCGTGGCAGCTGTGCACCTGCACCGACCGGTCGCCCGGCGCGCACGAACGACCCTGCGGGCGCACGGCGTCGGCGCCCAGGTCGGACTGCAGCCAGCCCAGCAGGGTGTCGGGGCGATCGGCCGGACCGAGGCTTTCGTCGGTCTGTGCGTCCGCGGGCAGCACGCGCTGCAGTTCGCGCAGGTCGCGGCCCAGGGTGGCCAGCAGCGGGTGGTCGACGTCGCGGTGGGAGGTGTCGGTGCGGCGGGGCGCGGCCCCGTGGACGCCGCGCAGCGAGGTCCACAGCTTGTCGCTGGGATGCGGCAGCCACAGGTGCAGGTCGTGGTGGGTGCTCAGCGCGGCCAACAGCTCGATCTCGGTGGCGGGCAGCCGGGTGTGTCCGAACATTGACAGCCGCTGCGGCAGCTCCGACGGTGATTCCCTGAGTCGCGCAACGGTTTCGGCGTGCCGGATGTGTGGTGGTTCGGTGTCGACGTGCGCCAGCAGCGCGCGGTACAGCTCGGGTTGCCACCGCAGGTCCTCGTCCAGCGCCCCGGTGCGGCCGTCGATCCAGTCGATCAGCAGCTGCGGGCGCTGCCGGGCGTAGGAGTCGAACAGGCCGGCCAGTCGGCGCGCCACCGCGTAGCGCCTGCCCTGGCGCAGCACCTTCTCCTCGCCGTCGGCGAAGTGGCCGAGGTGGGTGGCCAGTGTGGCGCACCACGGCTCGGTGATGCAGCCGTCGATGACGTCGAGCAGCGGCCACACCATCGCGTCCGGCGACCACGGGTCGTCCTCGTCGGTTCCGGTCAGCTCCGCCATCAGTGAGCGCGGGTGGCGGAACGTGACCCCCGCGCAGATGCCGTCCTGCCCGGAGCCGCGGCCGAGGATGTGGGAGAGGCGCTGGCTGAGCCAGCGTTCGGTGCCGCGCGCGGACACCAGCACCAGGTCCTCGGCGAACGGGTCCGCGGGCGGGTCGGCCAGCATCGCCCCGAGGCCGTCGGCGAGCAGATCGGTGCGGTCGGCCCGGTGCAGGTGCAGCGCCATCGGCGGTCAGACTACGGCGGCGCCGGCCAGCTCGTCGACGACCCTGCCGAGTTCATCGACCATCCAGCTGTCCAGCCCGCGCCCGCGGTAGGCCGTCAGCAGCTCGCGGTAGTACCAGAGATGGTCGGCGGGATCCTTGACCGTGAACCGCTGCCACAGCTGCGCACCGTGGGTGCGGTGGTCGCGCAGCATCGACCGCGCGTTGTCCAGCTTGTCGGCCACCGAGACCAGCAGGGTGGGTTCGCCGACATCCGCCAAATGGGTCAGGTAGCGCTGTTTGCGTTCGCGCCACGGCGGTTTCGGGGTCTCGTCGGTGTCGCTGCACTCGTCGACGATCCGGGCGACGTCGTCCCCGAAGTTCGCCCGGATCTCGGCCAGGGTGGGCGGCCCGCCCGCGTCCTCGACGCAGTCGTGCAGCAGCGCGGCGATAGCCTGCTCCTCGGTGCCACAGTCGTCGATGACCAGTGCGGCCACCCCCAACAGGTGCGCCAGATAGGGGGTGTCGCCGCCGCCCTTGCGCACCTGGTTGTGGTGCTTGAGTTCCGCGTACACCAGGGCCTTCGAGAACTGCCCGGACAACCTGGGGGTCTGCGTGCGTTCGCTCATCTCGTCTCCGTCCCGACACCCCGACGATATCGGGACGCACCGACGCGGCGACGACCGCGCGGCGGCGGGCACCCGCAGATGTCGGCGGGCGAATGTCCTGCCCGCTCAGATGGCCGTGCCGCCGCCGTCGGCGTGCAGCACCGAGCCGGTGACGAAGCCGGCGCGCGGTGAGGCCAGGAACAGCACCGCCTGCGCGATCTCCCCAGGCGTGGCGGTGCGGCCCAGCGGCAGCGCGCGCCCCAACTCGTCGTTGGTGTCGCCCCATTCCGCGACGACGCCTTCGGTGTCGGTCGGTCCGGGGGCGACACTGTTGACCCGGACGTGCGGCGCGAACTCGGCGGCCCAGGTGCGGGTCAGGGACTCGACGGCGGCTTTGGACGCGCTGTACACCGAGGCGCCGGGAACGCCCTTCCACGCCACCATCGACGTGACGTTGACGATCGCCCCGCGGCCCCTGAGCAGCATCGCCGGGACCACGGCAGCGGTGAGGAAGTAGGTGCCGCCGACGTTGGTGTCGAACGTGCGCTGGAACGTCGCGGCGTCCTGGTCCACGGTCATCGCGCCCGGGAAGCTGGCGGCGTTGTTGACCAGGATGTCGACCGGGGGTGCCTGCTGCACAAGGGATTCGATCGATGTTCGATCTGCCAGGTCACACCGCAGGAAGCGCAGACGGGGATCGGACGCGGCGGCGGCCTCGCCCCGGCCGGGGTCGCGTCCGGTGATCACCACGTCGGCGCCCTCGCGCGCCATCAGCTGTGCGCACGCGAGGCCGATCCCGGCGGTGCCGCCGGTGATCAGCGCGGTCTGTCCTGTCAGTTCCATGGCAAACCTTCCAGCGGGATGTGTTTGGTTTCAGCGTCGACGGTCCGGAGTGCGTAGTCAGCCGTTGACGAACGTGACTGTCTCGGCCAGTGCGCTGCGGCCGGTCGGGACGTAGCCGACCGAGGTGTCCTCGTGGCCGATCGACATGCCGCAGAACAGCATCAGCTCGTCGGGCGGAGAGAGCACCTGCGCGACGGTGCTGCGCACCTGCGACCACGCCATCTGCGGGCAGCTGTGCAGACCTTCGGCGCGAAGCAGCAGCATGACGGTCTGTAGATACATGCCGAGATCCGACCATTGGGGCCTGCCGAGGTCCCGGTCGATGTAGCAGAACAGGGCGGCCGGCGCGCCGAAGCAGTCCCAGTTCGCGATGGCCGCCCGCTGGCGCGCCTCCCAGTCTTCGCGCTCGATGCCGAGCGCGCTGTAGCGCTCCCGGCCGAAGGTGGCGCGTCGTTCGTGGTACGGCGATTTCAGGACCGGCGGGTACATCACGTACTCGCGCTCGTCCCAAGGGTCACCCGCCGCGACGCGCTCGGTCGCCAGCTTCTTCATCTGGGCCAGCGGTGCGCCGGTCACGACATAGATGTGCCAGGGCTGCAGGTTGGAACCCGACGGTGCCCACGCCGCGGCGGCGAGCACGCGTTCCAGCACCGCCTGCGGAACGGGTTCGTCGGTGAACCCACGCACCGCTCGCCGGCTCCTGACCGCCTCGTAGACGTCCACCTTCCCCGACCTCCTCTGCGGTCCGCTGTGAACCGTTCGAATTCAGTCTGGAGATTGCGGTGCGGTTACGAACCCCGGAAAGCTCGTGGTCGGGGCGGACTCGGGAAAACTACGCGTCAGCTCGCCCAGGAGATCGAGCGCAGCTGGCGGCGTGAGGTGATGCCCAGCTTGACGAACACCTTCCGCAGGTGCCACTCCGCGGTGTGGGCGCTGATGAACAGCTGGGCGCCGATCTCCTGATTGGTGAAACCCTCCGCGGCGAGCCGCGCGATCTGGGTCTCCTGCGCCGTCAGTTCACCGCCGGTGCCGTCCGGCTGTGTCCGCACCTTCTCTCCGGCGGCGGTCAACTCGCGGCGCGCCCGCTCCGCGTAGGCCTGCGCGCCGAACCGGGTGAACATCTCGTGGGCATCACCGAGCTGGGTGCGTGCGTCGGGGCGCCTGTTCCTGCGGCGCAGCCACTCTCCGTAGCACAACCGGGTGCGTGCCGCGTGGACGGCGACGCGGGTCTGGTCGAGCCGGGCGATCGCCTCGGTGAAGAGCGCGTCCGCGTACTCGTCGTCGGCGAGTAGGGCTTTGGCGCCTGCGAGGGCGCCGAGGCCCCACTCGGTCCCGGTGTCTGCCGCGCGTTCCTCCAGTCGGTGCAGCGCGGACGCGGCCTCGTCGAGCTCGTCGATCCGCGCCGCGGACTCGATCAACTCGACCAGACACCAGCCGTGGAAGCCCAGGTCGACTTCTTCGCAGGTTCTGCGGGCGGCTTGGAAGGCCTCCTGGTACCGGCCCAGACCGTTGTACAGCAGCGCCGACGCGTAACCGGCCAGACCCAGAAGCCTGCCTTCGCCTTTTGCCGTGGCTTCCTTGGTCGCGGGCTCGATCAGCGCCAGGGCGTCGGCGGGGACCCCGCGCCAGGCAGCCAGGTGCAGCCGGTGGTATTTGACGGGCCGGTAGTTGATCGCCGCGGAGATCGCATCCGACTCGTCCAGAAGCGTTGCCGCCGTGTTGAACTCACCGGCGATGACGTGGATGCCGGCCCGGTAGGACAGCGCTGCGGGAAGGACCGCGAGCGCGCCGACGTCGCGCGCGTAACGCACCATCACATCGGCCAGTTCATGGGTCAGTCCGTCGTCGTAGAGTTCGGCGGCGCAACATTCGTGCACGATCGGGAAGGCCAGTGACAGCCACCGCAGGTCCTGTCCGTCCCGTTCGCCTGCACGCGCACACCACATCCGCAGCGCGGTCCGGAGATGGTCGGCGCCTTCACGCCGTCCGCCGACGAGCAGGGTGGCCAGACCGCTGAGCAGGTGATCGGCGGGATGGTCCAGGGTGTCGAGTCGGCTCACCGCGCGGCGGGCTCCTTCCGCGGTGGACATCAGCAGCCCGGGGTCGCCGCACCGTGCCGAGGCGTACATCGCCGCGGCGAGCGCCTCAAGGTAGGTCTCCCGGGACAGCTCGCCGTCGAGGGTCTCCAGCCGCTCTGCCGCAGAGCGTAATTGGGCAGCAGCCTGGCTTATCTGACTCGCACCGGGCTCGTCACCCCGGCTTCGGCTGAACTCCATCTGGGCGCGCAGCCGGGCGACCTGGGCGCGCTGAAGATCCGAGAGCGGTTGCAGGTCGGCGATCGCGAGAAGCTCTGACGCCGAGTCCGGGGCGGCCGCATCGCGTTTGGCCTGCGCTGCAGCGATCGCCCTGGAGCCCCGCTTGACGGGCTCTGAGGTCAGGATCGCGGCGTGTTCCAGAAACGTTGCGGCGGCGGCGATGCCGCCGCGCCGCTCGGCCCGCCAGGCCGAGGCCTCCAGGTCGTCGGCCACCGCGTCGTCGGGACCGGTGGCGGCGATCGCGGCGTGCCAGGCCCGGCGGTCGGGATCGAGTTCTGGATCGGTGGCGTCGGCCAGCACCCGGTGAACTTCCCTGCGCTCGGTCAGATCTGCCGTTCGATAGGTGGCCGAACGGGCCAGCGGATGGTGAAACCGCATCCGGGAACCGAATTCGATCACCTCGGCGGCCTCGGCGGGGGCGAGCTCGTCGACGGCGATCCCCAGTTTCTCCGCGGCCCGCAGGAACAGTGACGGGTCGCCGACCGGTTCGGCCGCGGCGACCAGCAGCAGGCGCCGGGTCTTCACGGGCAGTGATCGGATCCGGCGGACGAAACCTTCTTCGATGTGACCCGCAGAGGGGCGTGCAATCGTGTAGCCGAAGCCGCCCGCGAGCTCGGCGGCGGACACATTGCGCGGCACCTGCAGCAGCGCAAGCGGATTGCCCCGGGTCTCGGCCAGGATACGGTCCCTGACTCGATCGTCGATCCGGCCGAGCACGACCGACTCCAGCAGTTTGCGCGCGTCACCGTCGGGGAGGCCGGTGACGAACATCTCGGGGAGTCCGGAGAGGACGTCGGCGTTGTCACGGACGGCGAAGACCATCACCACCGGCTCGGCCAGCAGGCGGCGCGCGACGAATCCGAGCGTCTGCACCGACACCTGGTCGAGCCATTGGGCGTCGTCGACCACACACAGCAGCGGGGTGGAGCGCGCCGCGGCGGACATCAGGCTGAGCACGGCGAGGCCGACGAGGAACCGGTCCGGGGCGGGGCCGACGCCACGACCGAACGCCACACTGAGCGCGTCGCGCTGCGGTGAAGGCAGTTCGTCGAGGTGCGTGAGCAGCGGGGCGCACAACTGGTGCAGTCCGGCGAACGCGAGTTCCATGTCGGATTCGACGCCGGCCACCCGGGCGCACTGGAAGTCGGTCGCCTGGCGGTGCACATAGTCCAGCAGCGCGGTCTTGCCGACCCCGGCCTCGCCACGGATGACGAGGACCCGGCCGGAGTCGGGATCGGCGGCGCCGACAAGGGCCCGCAGGGTCGCGCACTCCTCGCGACGCCCGCGCAGGCGCACACCCCGACCCTGGTTTGCCATCAGCACCCACCGCGTCCGTTTTCAACGGGACGATAGCGCACCGGCGGGATCCTGTGGTGAGTCCGGTGACTGGTGTGACCAGCGGGTTTTGGCTGGAGTGGGCGTCAGCCCGGCTCGACCACGTTGCCCCTGCCCGATTTCGAGATCTCGGGGGTTCCGGTGCGGTAGGTCACCCTGTTGTCGAAACCGGATGCGCTGATGGTGTCCGCGGATTCGACGGTGACGGTGTTCTCGACCCCGGAGACGGTCACCATCGTGCAGGCGCCCTGCACCTCGATGGTGTTGTTCACCCCGCTGATGTTCACCGTGCCGTCGTCGCAGACGACGGTCTGTCTGGTCTCGACGCCGCCGAGGCTGACGAAGCCGCCCGACTCGACGGTGACGATCTGCTCGGTGGACTCGATGCGCGTCTGCACGCTCGGCGGGGGGTCCAGCGGACCGCCGCCTCCGGAGATCGGCGGGACGGGGATGGGTGTCGCGCTGTCCGGGCTGCCCGTGTTGAAGAACACGACGACGGCCACGGCGCCCGCCACGATGGCGCCGACGACGACCAGCGGGATCAACCACAACGCCGTCGTGTGGGAGCGCTTGTCGACCACCCGCTGCGGAGGGGCGTAGTAGGGCGATCCGTACTGCGCGTAGGGCGGGTAGGGATAAGGCGGCACCGGCGTCGTGGGAGGGGCGACGTCCTGGTACGCATGGGTGCCCAGCTCGTTGGCGGCAGCCTGATCGGCGAGTGGACGCTCGAGGTCCCGGATGCGGGCTTCAGGGTCCCCGGACGGCTCCATGGGCAGATGTTTGCACACCTGATCGGCCCTGCTCAACGTTTGGGATTGGGGCGTCGCCCGAAGTGGTATCCCGACGCCATGGTGGCACCGGGCTTTCTCGCCATCGGCAGTGGTCCCGCGGGCGTCAGTGCGGCGGAGACGTTCCGCGGCAGGCATCCTCACATTCCCGTCCGGATCCTGTCCGCCGACCCGGCCCTGCCCTACGCCAAGCCGCCGCTGAGCAAGGAGTTCCTCGACGGCGGTCACATCGACCTCGATCTGCACAGCGCGGGCTGGTTCCGGCGGCACGGCATCGACCTGCTGCTGGGCGTCACCGTCGAGCACATCGACGTCGACGCCCAGGAGGTGATCACCAGGGGCGGTGCGCATTACCCGTACTGGCATCTGGTGCTGGCGCCCGGCTCCTGCGCGGTGCCGCTGACGGTGCCGGGCGGACACCGGGCGCAGCCGCTGCGTACCTTCGGCGACGCCGTCGCACTGAAGATGGCCGCGCGCTACGCCGCCAGCGCCGTGGTGATCGGCGGCGGGCTGGTCGGCTGTGAGGCCGCGAGTTGCCTGACCGCACTCGGAGTGGCCACCACCGTCGTGGTCCCGGAGTCCGTGCCGCTGCAGCGCAGGTTCGGCGTCGACGTCGGCAAGCGGGTCGCCGAGATGCTCGCCGACGCAGGGGTGACGGTGGTGACGTCGACGACGGTGACGGCGGTGGGGGAAACCGAGGTCACCCTGGCGTCGGGGGCGACGGTCGACGCGGACGTCGTCCTCGCCGCCACCGGGGTCCGCCCGGACATCCGGCTGGCCGACGATGCGGGCCTTGCGACGCGGCAGGGGCGCGTCGTCGTCGACGAACACATGCGCACCTCGGTCCGCAACGTCTACGCCGCAGGCGATGTCACGATCGCCCACAATGTGGCGGCCGGCCGCCCGGTGGTCGCCGAACACTGGCGTGACGCCGTCCAGCAGGGGCGCGTCGCCGGTCTCACCGCGGCTGGGCAGCCCGCCATCTGGGGCAAGGTGCCCGGATTCACTTGTCGGATAGGCGCATTCACACTGTCCTACCGCGGCTGGGGGGCCGGCTACGACACGGCCACGTTGACCGACCGCGCCGGCGGGTTCTCGGTGGTGTACCGGGCCGGCGGCCGGGTGGTCGGCACGCTGGACGTCAGATCCAGTCCCGCCTCTTGAACGCCCAGTACAGCACCGCCACGAACACCACGATGATCGCGCTGCTGGCGAGGAACCCGCTGAACGTGTCGATGCCCGGGTAGTCCACGTTCTGGCCGTAGAAGCCGGTGATCGCAGTCGGCACGGCGACGATCGCCGCCCAGCCGGTGAGCTTCTTCATCACGGTGTTCAGCCGCGCGTCCTGCAGCGACAGATTCGTCTCGAACACCGTGGTCACCATGTCGCGCAACGATTCCGTCCACTCCGAAGCCCGCTGCACGTGGTCGTAGAGGTCGGCGTAGAGCGGATCGAGTTCCACCGCGAACTTGGTCTCCAGCCGGCGGTGCTGGATCGCCAGCACCACCTCCCGCATCGGCAGCACCACGCGGCGCAGTGCCACCAGATCCTTGCGGAGCTGAAAAGTCCGGTGCTGGAACTCTTTTCGTGGTGCGGTGTCGTCGAACAGGACGTCCTCGAGGTCTTCGATGCCTTCGTCGAGCACCTGGACCGCGTCGAAGTGCCCGTCGACGACCACGTCGAGCAGGCCGTGCACCAGCGAGCCGACCCCGTACTCCTGGCCGCCGAGTTCGTCGAAACGCCGCGACACCTCGTCGATGTCGAACCCGTTCGACAGCCGTACGGTGATGAGCCCGCGCGGGAGAACGAACGCGGAGATGCGCTGCTTCTCCAGCGTCGACTCGGTGAACACCGAGGGCGGCGGTTCTTTGACGCTGACCGCGTACACCGTGAAGAACGTGTGCGTCCGGTACACGACGGCCTTGGTGCGTTCGGCATCGGCCAGCGCGTCCTCGACCGCCCACGTGTTGAGGTTCAGCTCCTGCGCGAGATCTTTGAGGATGGCGTGGTCGGGGCTGTAGATGTCACACCACACCAGCGTGTCGTCGGAGGCCAGGCAGTCCGAGATCGCCGAGAACTCGAAATCGTCGATGGGTTTACCGTCGCGCCAGACGCGGCCCCGGACCTGAGTCACCCGACCATCATGGCACCGCGGCCGCCGGAGCCGGGTGGGCGGTGTAGAAGGCGAGGTGGGCGCGCGCGGCGGCCTCCCACGTCATCGACTCGGCAAGCGCCCGGCCCGCGGCGGCGCGTCCGGCGTCACCGATCGCGGCCGCGAGCGCATCGGCGAAGCCCTCGACGTCCGACGCGTAGCGCACGGTATCGCCGAAAACCTCGCGCAGCACCGGCAGTTCACGGGCCACCACCGGGCGGCCGGCCGCCAGCGCCTCCATCGCGGCCAGCCCGAATCCCTCCTTGGTGGACGGGAACGCGAACACCTCGGCGGCGGCCACCAGGCTCGGCAGCTCCGCGTCGGCAACCGCGCCGAGAATCACCGGCCGCACGTCCAGTTCGTGGCAGCGCCGCTCGAACCGGGCGCGGTAGTCGCGGTAGTCGAACAGGGTCTCGCCGCCTGCGATCACCAGCGCGAGGTCCGGGTGGCGCTGCCGGAGAAGGTGATGGGCCTCCAGCAGGTCGATGGTGCCCTTGCGCGGCTCGATCCCGCCCACGGCCAGCACATAGCGTCCCAGTTCGGCGCGCCACCGACGCTGATCGTCGACGGCCGCAGCGGCGGCCACGAACCGGTCGGCACGCACCCCGTTGGGGATCACGGTGGGATGCAGCCCCCAGCCCGCGGCGACCTCGGCCGCGACCGCAGCCGAGACGCAGATCCGCGCGTACGGCGCCACGACGGCCTTCTCGTGGCATTCCGCGAGGATCGGGGTGGTGAACTCGTCGAGATGGTGGATGGTGCGGATGCAGGTTCCGACGGCGTTGGCGCTGATGCAGTCCTGCGCGTGCACGATGTCGTAGGCGTGCGGGGTGAACCGGGCGCCCAAGGTGTCGATCGACCGCACGATCCGGCCGGTGACCGACTCGCCGGGCCGGTCCGGGAAATCCACCAGCCGCAGTCTCACCGACGGATCGACCTCGCGGAAGAACCCGGTGTCGCCCCGGCGGGCCAGCGACCAGACCGTGACGTCGGCGCCTTCGGCGGCCAGCGCCTCGGCCAGGTTCAGCGTGTGCACCACACCGCCGCGGGGTTTGGTCGAATACGTGATCAGGGCGACCCGCACGCTCAGCTCCGCGCCGTCGTCGAGTACGTGTCCACCCTGCGCTCGGCGAGGTGATCGAGAACCCTTCGGGCGCGCGCGATCTCGGCCTCGACGTCGATGTCGACGCGGGCCAGCCCACCCTTGGATCGGGTGGTGGCCAGCACGTCACCGCCCGGGCCGACCACCTTGGCCTGGCCGAGGAAGCGCAGCGATCCCATGATCCCGGTCTGGTTCGCCGACACCACGACCACCTGGTTCTCGGCCGCGCGGGCGCAGTCGTAGAGGTCGAACAGCCGCGACTGCCGATCTGCGGGCAGCCGCGACGCCCGATCGGTGACGCTGGCCGGCCACGCCGACAGCGCGGCGATGATGTGCGCGCCGTCCAGCGCCAGCGCGCGCGCCGACTCGGGGAACGTCTTGTCGTAGTCGATCAGCATGCCCAGCCGCCCGACCGGGGTGTCGAACGCCGCGAACGTGTCACCGGCCAGATACGCCAACGACTCCCCGGCGGGCTGGTGCACCTTGCGATGGGTGCCGAGCACACCGTCGCCGGACACACAGATCGCCGAGTTGTACCGGGAGCCGCCGGGAGCCGCCTCGGCGTAGCCGACACACACCGTCATCGGGCCCGCGGCGGCGATAACCGCCGCGATCTCGGGGCCGTCCGGGTCGAGCGCGGGCGGGGGATCGCTCGGGTCGGGTCGGCGCAGATCGCCGATGTAGCCGCCCAGGCACGCGTCGGGGAACACCAGCAGCTGCACACCGTCGCGCGCGGCGGCCTCGACGATGCCGACCACCTTGGCCACCCCGCGGTCGACGTCGCGGCCGAAATGCGCCGCGACCGCGCCGACCTTCACGCCCGTCCCAACCCCGTCACGCCGGCGGGCAGCGCCGTCGTCACCACCCCGTCGGGCCAGCGCAGCCGCACCCCGGGCTGCGCCGTC
>NZ_HG964451.1:599395-668120 GCF_000612725.1 Mycolicibacterium austroafricanum | reverse complement strand
TGGCGACCCCGTCGGGCAACGGCGCCGCCCCCACCCCGCCCGCGGTGAGCATCCCGAAGCCCGGGAAACACGTCATCCAGGACCCCATGTCGGCGTCCCGGGGGCGGGGGACCGCGGCGACGTCGATCTCGGCGCCGACGCCGCCGGCCTCGGCGAGCATCCCCGCCGTCCCCGCGATACCGGCCATGCTGACGTCTTTGGCCGCCCGCGGGCGGGCCGCGGCGACATAGGACCCCATCCGCGCCAGGTCGTCGGGGCATCTGGCGCTCGTCGAGTCCCACTGCCTGCCGTGGTACCCCGGCCGCCACCGGCCGCTCAGGTCCACGGTCAGACGCAGCGCATCACCCGCCGCGCCGCCGGCCGCGGGCACCGGATCGGCCGTGCGGCCCAGCGCCGTCACCGCCAGCGATGCCGGCACCCCGAGCTGGGTGTGCCCGCCGAGCACCGGGACCCGCCACGCCTGCGAGGCGTTGGCCACCCCGCGCACGATGCGCGTCAGCAGTGACCGGTTCGGCGCGCCGACCGCATCGAGCAGGCCGGTGGGTGTCGCACCCATCGCCGACAGGTCGTTGACGTTGACGAGCACCGAACACCAGCCCGCCCACTCCGGGTCCCGTTCGACCATCGACGGGATGATCGCGTCGCACGCGGCGACCACGTCACCGCCCGGCACCGGTACGCCGTCGTCGCCGACGAAACCCTTGGGGCCCAGCCCGTTCGGCACCCGACGCAGCGGATCGAGCACCTCGCCGAGAAAGGACTTCGTCGCGGCCGCGACGCGCTGAACGGGATCGAGCGGCCATCGCATCACCACGTGCGGCCGGCCCGCCACCACACACCCGCCTTCGTCGGTCCAGCCCAGCCCGACGAACATCGGCGCGTAGCGGTGCTGCACCGTGGCCTCGAAGCGCAGCGCGCCGACCGATTCCGCGTGCGCGCAGGCGGCGCGGACCAGCGCCGGGCCCAGGCCCGCCGCGCGCGCGGCCGGGTCGGCCACCAACCTGCTGCCCGTCCACCACCCGATGTCCGGTGCGCAGGCCGGCGCCAGCCGGACGCCGCCGAGCACCGTGCCGTCGGCGGCGACGGCGACCAGCACCACGGTCCGGGGATCGTCGTCGAGGTCGTCACGGTCGGTGCCGCTGAACATGCCCTGCTCGACGACGAACGACTCCTGCCGCAACCGGTGGTAGGCCCGCAGCTCCGGCGCGCCGGCCAGGCGGATCAGGAACTGCCCGCCGGTCGCAGGCCGCGACCCGGCCAGGATCGACAACTCGCCGCGGTGGGGTGAGATCGCTTGGAAAAGCATCGGTTTCACCCGCCCAGGCTCTGCAGCACGCCGCAGGCGCCGCACGCGGCGCAGCCCGCCTTCTGGTCGGTGCCTGCCATGCCGGCCGACCGCAACAGGCCGGCGATCTCCCGGGACACCTTCTCCACCACCGTGGCGTCGGGCGCGGTGGCGCCGTCGACGTCGACGGCCAACGTGCCGGGGTGTGGGCGGAACGGCACCACGAACGGGTAGACGCCCATCTTGATCAGCTCGGCGGCGCCCGCGACCAGCTCCCCGGGATCCTCGCCGAGGCCGACCAGAAGATAGGTCGACACCTGGTTGCGGCCGAACACCTTCACCGCCTCCCGCCAGGCGGCCCGGTACTGCGCCAGCGGGACCGTCGCCTTTCCGGGCATCCAGCGGCGGCGCACGTCGTCGTCGAGGGATTCCACGTGGATGCCGATCGCGTCGGCGCCGGCCTCGTGCAGTTCGGCGAGCACACCCAGCTCGGCGGGCGGCTCGCACTGCACCTGGATCGGCAGCTGCGGCACCGCGGCCTTCACCGCGCGCACGCAGCGGGCCAGGTGCCGGGCGCCGCGGTCGGTGCCCGCCGACGTGCCCGTGGTCATCACCATCTGGGTGACGCCGTCGAGCCGGACGGCGGCGCGGGCGACCTCGGCCAGTTCGGCGGGCCGCTTCACCGCCGTCGTCGCTCCGGCGCGCAGCGACTCCTCGATGGAGCAGAACCGGCACCGCTGATCGGGGGAGTAACGGATGCACGTCTGAACCACCGTGGTGGCCAACACGTTCCGGCCGTGCAGCCGGGCCAGCTGCTCGTAGCGCACCCCGTCGACGGTGGTCAGATCGTAGAACTTCGGGCGTTCGATCACCTCGACGTCCAGGCCGGTGTCGTGGCCGTCGTAGAGGATCCTGTCGCCGTCGAACGCGAACGGGCTCTGCGGGTTCCGCGGCAACGCGGCGTTCAGACCGTCGATGACGAGGTGGCCGTCGTCGCTGGGACCGGCCCCCGCGGTGCGGCTCACCGGTGGCCTGCCGCGGATGCCGAGCAGGGCGAGGTCGACGCGCGTGGAGGTCGTGGTGTTGGGAGGAGTCATGTTCTCAGCCGCCTACCGCCAGGCGCAGCGGGGACGCGGGCGCACTGTCCCGGTGGGCACCGATGATCGTTTCGGCGATGTGCCGCGCGTCGCTGTCGATGCCGAGGAAACGGCCCGACCCCCAGGTGTGCATCCACGGCAGCCCGATGAAGCTCAGTCCGGGCACGGTGGTGACCCCGCGGTTCTGCATCGGACGTCCGCCCCCGTCGAAGGCGCTGGCCTCGATCCAGCGGTAGTCGGGCCGGTAGCCGATGGCCCACACGATTGCCGTCACCCCCTCGGCCGCCAGATCCAGTGCGGTCGGCTCGGTTTCGGGCTCCCACACCGGCGTGTAACGTCCCGGTGGCCCGGCGGTGGCGCCCGTCCGCTCGATGTAGGCGTCGATGTCGGCGCAGATCGAGTTGTACACCACGTCGGCGTGGTCGAGCGCGCGGCGCAGCGTCGGCGCGAACTGGACGGCGGTGTCGTGCCCGCCGACCAGGGTGCCGTAGAGCCTCATGCCTTCGGCGGCGAAGCGGCGCAGGTCGATGTCGCGGCCCCCGTCGCGGCCGGTGACGTAGTGGTTGGTCTTCTCGATGGCCGCCTTGCCGCCGGGATACTCCGCAGCGGGCCGGTCGTACAGCCCCATGTCCGCCAGCCACGTCATGCAGTCCCGGCCCCGGTAGAACCGGGCCACCCTGGGCGCGTTGCCGACCGCGAGATGCACCTGCCGCCCGGCCAGATGCAGGTCCTCGGCGATCTGGGCGCCGGACTGGCCGGTCCCGACCACCAGCACCGCGCCGTCGGGCAGTTGGCCGGCGTTGCGGTACTGCTCGGAGTGAATCTGGGTGACCGAGGGAGCCAGCGCGCCTGCGAAACTCGGCAGCACCGGGATCGGGTATCCGCCGGTCGCGACGACCGCGTGCGCGCACGACAGCGTCTCTTCGCCGGCGTCGGTGCGCAGCGTGAGCTCGAACCCGCCGTCGGTTCCGTTGCGCAGCCGGGTGACCCGGGTGTGGGTGCGCACCGGGGCGTCGAACGTATCCAGCCAGCCCGACAGCCAGTCCACCACCTCGTCGCGGGTCATGAAGCCGTCCGGGTCGGGCCCGTCATAGGCGTAGCCGGGCAGCCGGCAGTGCCAGTTCGGCGTCACCAGTGTGAAGTTGTCCCAGCGGCTGTCGGCCCAGGCGTGCACCGGGGTCGCAGCTTCGAGGACGACGTGGTCGATGCCGGCGCGGCTCAGGTACCAGCTGACCGACAACCCGGCCTGACCGCCGCCGATGACCGCGACGGGGACGTGCGTGCTCATGGCAACTCCAGTTCGGGGTGCATCGTGACGACGCGCAGGACGGCGTCGCCGGGGTAGCGGGCGGCGGCCCGGGCCACCGCTTCGGCGGTGGCGGCGGCCGAGGTGCAGGCGAAGCCGAACTTGGCGCGCACCCGGTCGCCGGCCTCGGCCATCGCGCGGCCGGTGCGCTCGACGAACTCGGCGACCGTGTAGGTGGCGCCGACGCTGAGGTGATCGTGCACCACCAGGCTCGGCGAATAGCACTGCTGCTCAATGCCGTCGGGCCAGCGCACCTGGAAGGTCATCTCAGGCATGCGCGAGATCGCTTCCCGCGCCCACCTCGGTGATCGGCCCGTACACGTCGGGCCTGCGGTCACGCAGATGGAACATGCCGGCCCGCATGGTGCGGAACGTCTCGTCGATGTCCACCTCCGCGACCGCCATGCCGCTGCCGAGAAGCGTTGTGGCCAGGATGTTCCCGCCCGGGTCGACGACCTTGGCGTTGCCGACGTAGCGCAGCGACCCGAACGTGCCGCTCTGGTTGGACGCCACCCAGAACACCTGGTTGTCCAGCGCGCGTGCGGTGTCGAACAGGTTGAACCGGTAGGTCCACCGATCGTCCTGCAGGTTCTCGGCCGTCGCGGTGCGAGCCGCCGGCCACGCCGACAGGCTCGCGATCACCTGGGCGCCCCGCAGCGCCATGATGCGGGCGGCCTCGGGAAACGCCTTGTCGTAACAGATCTGCAGACCCACCGGCCCGATCGGGGTGTCGAACACGCCGTAACCGGAGCCCGCCGAATAGGACATGCCCTCGCCCAGCGGCTGGTGCACCTTGCGGTACGACCCGTAGACCGTCGAACCGTCGAGGACCGCCGCGGCGTTGTACCGGGTGTGTCCGTCGTCGGCGAGTTCGCAGAACCCGATCGCCACCACGAGGTCGCCGACGATCTGCTGCACCCTGGCGATCTCCGGGCCGTCGAGCCGGATGGCCGGCGGCAGCGACCTCGCGGTGGTGCGGACCGTGTCGCCGTGATTGCCCAGCGAGGACAGATAGCCGCCGATCGCGGCCTCGGGCAGGGCGAGGAAGTCCACGCCCCGATGTCTGGCCTCGTCGGCCAGCGAGGCGATCAGCGCGTAGTTCTGTTCGAGGTCGCGGGTGAAATTGGCCGACACCGCGGCGAGTGTGGTCATCGTGGCAATCCCGTTCCGCTTCAGACCATGTAGGTGGAATTGATGATGGCGCCCTTGCGCGCGTAGTGGATGAGCGCGTCCTGCACGTCGAGCGGATGGGCCGGGATCACACCCTCGATCAGATCCTCCTCGCGGCCGCCGTGCAGCGCGAGGCCGAACCGGCAGCAGAACACCGTTCCGCCTTCACCGATGAAGGTGCCCAGCGCGTCGTTGATGTTCTGCTCACCGGGGAAGCCGGAGTCGCCGGTGGTCGGAAAGCCGCGGGTGGCAAGGCAATTGATGGCACCGGGGCCGTAGAAGTAGATCGCGGACTCGAAGCCCTTGCGCAGCGCGCGGGTGGCCTGGAGCACCGCGACGAAGCTGACCGAGGATTCGTGCGCGATGCCGTGGACGAGGGTGAAATAGCTCTCCCCGTTCTCGGCCTTGTAGTCCGGGAAGATCTTGGTCCCGCCGTAGATGCTGGACCCCTTGGGCAGCGCGGGATGTGGGATCTCGGCGAGCGAGGTCTTGATGTTCTCGGCGATGGACTCGTCAAAAGGCATGGGGGCTCCAGTGGTTCGTTCCTCGATGCGGTACGCGCGGCGACAGTGCCTGCGAGGCCGAGAAGACTTTCGGCTGACTCGATTACAGGCCCGCGCCGTTGCGCGTTGGTTAGCGATGGAATACGAAGTCGTTAGATGGAGCTCACGGCCGAAACGTCCCGGAAACACCGGCGCCGCTCTGCGAGCGTGCGTCGCCGGCAGTCGACGCGGAGGGACTACTGCCGTGGGTGCACGTTCGCGGGATCAGGAGTGGGGCTAGCCCAGGCTGAATTCGGTTGCCAGGCCGTCGATTCCGGCCCTGATCGCGTCGAGTGCCGGCTTGCGCGCCTTCAGCTTGGTGGCCAGGTGCGCGCCGGGGTGCAGCGTGGCCGCCGCCTCCCCTGCCACCTGCTGGGCGCGGGCGAGAACCTGGTCGGCGGGCACGATCTCATCGAGCCAGCCGCCGGCGACCGCGTCGTCGCCCGCGAACGTCGCCGCCAGCGCCGCGCCGCGCTCGAACGCCGCTGGGGTCAGCCGCATCCGCATGATCTCCAGCGCCGAGATCGGGATGGTCATGCCGATGGCCACCTCGATGGCCTGGCAGCGCGACTTCGGCTGGCCAACCCGGTGATCGGTGGACAGCAGCAGGAACGAACCCATCGCGATGGCGGGGCCCGTCGCCGCGACGATCACCGGTGCAGGGAACGTCAGCGTGCGCAGCGACAACTCGAAACCGCCGGCGAGCATGCCCAGCGCCGCGGCGGCGTCGCCGGACTGGAACACCGAAAGGTCGAAGCCGCCGCTGAACACCCGCGAGTTGCCGGCGAGCACCACGGCCTTGGCCTTGTCGGCCTCGGCGCGGTCGAGGGCCTCGTTGATCGCGGCCTGCATCGCGGGCCCGAGCACGTTCACCTTGCCGTCATCGAGGGAGATGGTGGCGACGGAGTCGGCGAACTCGTAGGAAACGGTGCTGGTCATGGCCGGGTGGTCCTTCCGAGGCGCTGCTGTCGAGTCGATCGAACCTAACAGCGGTGTGCGCACTACCTCCCGGCTGCCCCCGGTCACCCGGCGGTGGCGAGTGCCGGTATCTCCGGCGCGGGGTTCGGCGGTGGCGCCGGGACCGGTATCAGGCGCTCCGACCGGGCCACCCAGTCCAGGTCCGCCCACACCACGTGCGCGGGCAGGCGGTGCCAGTACGACGGATGGGCACGCAGGAAGCACGCGACGCTGGCGTGCACCGCCGCGTCGGCGGGAACTTTGCGGAACGCAACGATGTGCGCGCTGCCGGCCAACGCGTCCAGGGCGTGCGGGGGTAGTTGGCACGGCGGCTCGCACACCGCCGCCCCGGCCCGCACGGCGCCGTCGAGGATCCAGTCCAGCGCGATGCCCGACAGCGCTGAGCAGGCACCCGGCTCGCCGGCGACGTCGCAGTGCGCGCCGCGGAACCACACCTCCTGCACGCGGTCGGCGCCGCGATCCAGCAGCTGCGGCCCGCGGTGCCCGTGCCCGTCGATGGCGACCGCGTGCCGGGCGGCAAGCACGTTCGGCGTCGGATCACAGGCCTGCGGCCTAGGGAGTCCCGGCACCGCGAACGTGTCCCACAGCCCGAGGTATTCGACGGCGACGGCGAGGTCGGCGCCGCCCGAGAACTCGGCCGCCAACCGGCCGACATGCTCCCAATCGGTGTTGTCACGACGGGTGCGGGGCATGGCGTAGGTCGCCAGGACGTACTCCCGGAAGTCCTCGACCGTCCACCCGGGCACGTCGTCGCCGAGCACGCCGAACGTGCCGAGCAGCCGTGCCAGCGCCCGCGCGCACGCGGCACCCCGGCCGGCTCCGAACAGGAACAGACGGTCACCCGGCTCCCACGTCTCGACCAGGAACTGATAGGCCTCGGCGACCGCGGCCCGCGCCGCCGCGAGCTCGGCGCGACCGGCCCCCGGCCGGACCCGGCCCGCCGGCTGGGCCCGGCTGCAGGACCACACGGTCTGACCGCCGTCACGGCGCAGCAGCGCCGCCAGCACCGCGGCATTGGTGTCGCCCCCGAAGCACAACGCGATGTTCTTCACGAAGACCCCCGACGTGAGCAAGTGACAGCGCGGCTCTCGAGTTTGCCAGAATCGGAGTCGGACGTCTTCGGTTTGGGCGATTGTTCAGCGCCGCTGCCTGCGGATTCCTGCGGTCAGCCGCCCATCAGCATGCGCCACTGGTCCAGATCGCTCGCGCGGTAGACATAGTTCGTCTGCCGGACGTCGGACAGCGGCGCGCTGGGGTCGGCGGAGTACCAGTGACCCGGGAACACCGTGGGGTCGCCGGGCAGCGCTGCGAGCGCCTGCAGGCTGCGGAACATGTCGTCGACGTTGCCGCCGGGGAAGTCGGTGCGCCCACATCCCTCCAGGAACAGGGTGTCCCCGGCGACCAGCCGGCCGTCGAGCAGGAAACACTGACTGCCCGGCGTGTGCCCCGGGGTGTGCAGCAGCTCGATGTCGATGTCACCGACCGAGACCTTGTCGCCGTGCTGATGCGCCGTCAGCTCGCTGCGCGCGATCCCGGTGGTCCGCGAAACCCAATCCGCTTCATGAGCGTTGACGTGGATCGGGACACTCACCCGCTCCAACAGCTCGGCCAGCCCCTTGAGCTCGAAGCCCATCATCGAGCCGCCGATGTGGTCGGGGTGATGATGGGTGACGAGCACACCGGACAGCTGCATGCCGTCGGCTTCCAGCGCGTCCACCAGGTCCTGGGCCGCGTAGGCGGGGTCCACCACGACGGTGTCGCCGGTCTCCCGGTCACCGATCAGGTAGGCGAAGTTGCGCATCTGCTGGGCGATCATGTCGCCGGCCGCGTAATCACGGCCCGAGAGAAGCTGTCTGAAGTAGAGACGGTCCGAATCGGCCATGCCCGTCAGCGTATGCAGTGGCGGCCGCCGAATCCGCGCGCAGGGGTCTTTCTGCCGGTCGAACGGCCGCAATGACCAGCGGTTTGGCGCCGGAAACCCTGAGAATGTACCCTCTTTAAGGCTCGCGGCACTTACGCGGGCGCAGGCCCCCTTAGCTCAGTCGGCAGAGCGTTTCCATGGTAAGGAAAAGGTCAACGGTTCGATTCCGTTAGGGGGCTCGGTGGATACCGGGCGGAGCGACCGAGTGCGCCCAGCCTGGATCTGTCCGGGGCGGTGTAGCTCAGCTGGTTAGAGCGCACGACTCATAATCGTGAGGTCGGGAGATCGAGCCTCCCCACCGCTACAGGAACAATGCGCGACTGAACGCGAAGAAGAAGGACGACTGACGTGGCCTCCAGTACCGACGTACGGCCCAAGATCACCTTGGCCTGCGAGGTGTGCAAGCACCGTAACTACATCACGAAGAAGAACCGCCGCAACGATCCCGACCGGCTCGAGATCAAGAAGTTCTGCCCGAACTGCGGTAAGCACCAGGCCCACAAAGAGTCGCGCTAGGCGACACGGACGAGGGCCGGCGCCGTCGAATCACGGTTGCTGAGGTCGACTAGGTAGGTTCATCACTCGTGTCGCTGCTGGACGGACTCGTCGGGTCGCACTTCCGCTATCCCGACCACTACGTAGTCGGGCGCGAGAAGATCCGTGAGTACGCCGTGGCCGTCAAGAACGACGACGCCGCCTTCTTCGAGGAGTCAGCCGCCGACGAGTTGGGCTACGACTCGCTGCTGGCCCCGCTGACCTTCATCTCGGTATTCGGGTATCAGGCCCAGCGGGCGATGTTCGAGGCCAACAACATCGCCCTCGCCGACGCCAAGATCGTGCAGGTCGATCAGGTTCTCAAGTTCGTCGCACCCATCAAAGCCGGTGACACGCTCTACTGCGACGTGTGGGTCGACTCGATCCGCAAGGCGCACGGCACCGACATCATCGTCACCAAGAACATCGTCAGCCGCGAGAACGGCGAGGTTGTGCAGGAGAGCTACACCACGCTGGCGGGGCGTAGCGAAGAAGACGGAGAGAGTGGCTTTTCAGATGGCACTGCGTGAGTTCAGTTCGGTCAAAGTCGGCGATCAGCTGCCCGAAAAGGTCATCCCCCTGACGCGGGCCGACCTCGTCAACTACGCGGGCGTGTCCGGCGACCTCAACCCGATCCACTGGGACGACGAGATCGCCAAGCAGGTCGGCCTGGACACCGCGATCGCGCACGGCATGCTCACGATGGGCCTGGGTGGCGGCTACGTGACGTCCTGGGTCGGCGACCCGGCCGCGGTCACCGAGTACAACGTGCGCTTCACTGCTGTCGTGCCCGTCCCCAACGACGGCAAGGGCGCCGAGATCGTGTTCAACGGCCGTGTGAAATCCGTTGACCCCGAATCGAAGTCGGTGACCATCGCGCTGAGCGCCACCTCCGGCGGTAAGAAGATCTTCGGTCGCGCCATCGCTGTCGCGAAGCTCGCGTAGGTCGCGTCGATGGCACTCAAAACCGACATCCGCGGGATGGTCTGGGAATACCCTGACGTCTTCGTCGTTGCGCGCGAACAGATCCGCCAATACGCGAACTCGGTCAAGGCGAAGGATCCGGCCACCCACGACGAGGCCGCGGCGGCCGAGCTCGGGCACAGCGGGATCATCGCACCGCCGACTTTCATGTCGATCTTCGCGGTGATGATCCAGAACCATTTCTTCCAGCACGTCGACGTGGGTCTGGAGACGTTGCAGATCGTGCAGGTCGACCAGCGGTTCCTGTTCCACCGTCCGATCAAGGACGGCGACCGACTCCGGGGCGCGCTGACCATCCTGACCGTGGACGAGCGGTTCGGTGCCGACATCGTGACGACACGTAACGTCCTGACCGATGACGCGGGCGAAATCGTGATGGAGTCGTTCACCACGCTGATGGGCCATGAAGGGGACAACTCGATCTCGGCCGGATGGGACCCCGAAACCGGCCAGGTGCTCCGCAAGCCCGTCGCGCACGACCCGGCCGACGACGCGGGGCAGTAGAAGTGGATTAGTAACTGGGACCCTCGGCGCGCTACACTCGGGCTTCGGGTTTTCCCAGTTAAGCGCGCTGTCCGTCGGCTCAGATCGACCGAACGGGGAGCGCGCGAATTGTGTGGGCCCGTAAGGATCCACGAAGGGGCGTAGCTCAACTGGCAGAGCAGCGGTCTCCAAAACCGCAGGTTGCAGGTTCAAGTCCTGTCGCCCCTGCTCAACTGAATACTCGACAAGGGTGGACACTGGAGGGGTGACCCACATTCCGGCGAACATGAACCCGAACAGAAAAGGAAGCATGCGGTGAGCGACGAGCGCGACGGTGTCAGCTCCGCAGACACCGACAGCGGCGGACAGACCGACGACGGTGACCGCGGCCAGACCGCGGTGGTGACGCGCCCGCTACGCCCCACGGGCAAGCGGTCGCGGCGCGCCGGCGAGGCCGGGGACGCCGACAAGGCCCCCGAGGCGGACAGTTCGGGTTCCAAGGACGACGACGGCAGTGGTCCCAAGGCCAAGAAGAAGACGGCCAAGAAACCCAAGGACGGGCCGTCCCGCAATCCGCTCGTCTTCGTCATCAACTACCTGAAGGAAGTTGTCGGCGAGCTGCGGAAGGTCATCTGGCCCAACCGCAAGGAGATGGCCACCTACACGACGGTCGTGCTCCTGTTCCTGGTGTTCATGGTGGCGCTCATCGGTGGCGTGGATCTGGGCCTGGGCAAGCTCGTGACCTGGATTTTCGCCTGACCGCAGCCGGGGCCACGAGCGCCGCGACGAAAGACATTGAGAGAGGACTGACACGTGACTAGCTTCGACGGGGAAGCGCCTTCGGGCGACACCGTCGACACCATCGACGTCGACGAGACCAACGCCGAGGTTCGGGCTGGTGCCGACGCCGAGGCCGTGGGCAGCGACGAGGACGCCGCGCCTGCCGAGGCGACCGACGCCGCCGAGGGTGCCGATGAAGAGGACGAGGACCCCGCAGTCGCGCTCAAGAAGGAGCTGCGTCTCAAGCCGGGCGAGTGGTACGTCATCCATTCGTACGCCGGTTACGAGAACAAGGTGAAGGCCAACCTCGAGACCCGCGTGCAGAACCTGGACGTCGGCGACTACATCTTCCAGGTCGAGGTGCCCACCGAAGAGGTCACCGAGATCAAGAACGGCCAGCGCAAGCAGGTCAACCGCAAGGTGCTGCCCGGCTACATCCTGGTCCGCATGGAGCTCAACGACGAGTCGTGGGGCGCGGTGCGCAACACCCCGGGTGTGACCGGGTTCGTCGGCGCGACCTCGCGTCCCTCGCCGCTGTCGCTGGACGACGTGGTGAAGTTCCTGCTGCCGCCCGCCGCGGCCAAGAAGCCCGGCAAGGCAGCCACGTCGGCTGCAGCGGCTGCGTCATCGGAGGCCGGCGGCATCGAGCGGCCCGTCATCGAGGTCGACTTCGAGGTCGGCGAGTCCGTCACCGTCATGGACGGTCCGTTCGCCACGCTGCCTGCCTCGATCAGCGAGGTCAACGCCGAACAGCAGAAGCTCAAGGTGCTGGTGTCGATCTTCGGCCGTGAGACGCCGGTCGAACTGACCTTCAACCAGGTCGCCAAGATTTAACAGGGCCGTCAAGCCCACCGGAAGAAAAAGGAAAGCACAGCCATGCCCCCGAAGAAGAAGGTCGTCGGGCTGATCAAGCTGCAGATCCAGGCCGGGCAGGCCAACCCCGCCCCGCCGGTCGGACCCGCACTCGGTCAGCACGGCGTCAACATCATGGAGTTCTGCAAGGCGTACAACGCTGCCACCGAGGCGCAGCGCGGGAACGTCATCCCCGTGGAGATCACCGTCTACGAGGACCGCAGCTTCACGTTCGCACTGAAGACCCCGCCCGCCGCCAAGCTGCTGCTCAAGGCCGCCGGTGTGCCGAAGGGTTCCGGTGAGCCGCACAAGACCAAGGTCGCCAAGGTGACGTGGGACCAGGTGCGCGAGATCGCCGAAACCAAGAAGGAAGATCTCAACGCCAACGACATCGACGCCGCCGCGAAGATCATCGCCGGCACCGCCCGGTCCATGGGCATCACTGTCGAGTAGCTGTCGATTAACCGTCGAGATTGCGGTGACGGCGGGAAGGTCCGAGTATCCACCGCCCTGAACGCAGTCTCGACGCCGTAATCCGTGGGAGAGCTGGCATCGGCTCGCAACCACAACTTCTGAAACCTAGGAGATACCAATGAGCAAGAACAGCAAGGCCTACAAAGAAGCCGCCGAGAAGGTCGACAAGACCCGGCTCTACTCGCCTCTGGAGGCCGCGAAGCTGGCCAAGGAGACGTCGTCGAAGAAGCAGGACGCCACCGTCGAGGTCGCGATCCGGCTCGGCGTCGACCCCCGCAAGGCCGACCAGATGGTGCGCGGCACCGTGAACCTGCCGCACGGCACCGGTAAGACCGCGCGCGTCGCCGTCTTCGCCGTCGGCGACAAGGCCGAGCAGGCCGAGGCCGCCGGCGCCGACATCGTCGGCAGCGACGACCTGATCGAGAAGATCCAGGGCGGCTTCCTCGACTTCGACGCCGCGATCGCCACGCCCGACCAGATGGCCAAGGTCGGCCGCATCGCCCGCATCCTCGGCCCCCGTGGCCTGATGCCCAACCCGAAGACCGGCACCGTGACACCCGACGTGGCCAAGGCCGTGTCGGACATCAAGGGCGGCAAGATCAACTTCCGCGTCGACAAGCAGGCCAACCTGCACTTCGTGATCGGCAAGGCCTCCTTCGACGAGAGCAAGCTCGCCGAGAACTACGGCGCGGCGCTCGACGAGGTGCTGCGTGCCAAGCCGTCCTCCTCGAAGGGCCGCTACCTCAAGAAGGTCGTCGTCTCGACGACCACGGGCCCGGGAATCCCGGTGGACCCGTCGATCACCCGTAATTTCACGGAGGAGTAGGCGGAGCCGGATCCGACCATCGGGCCGGAGGAGTAGGCGGAGCCGGATCCGACCATCGGGCCGGAGGAGTAGGCCCCCAGACAACGAGAAACCCCGCACCATCGGTGCGGGGTTTCTCGCTTTGAATCGTCTTCGAGAGTGCTCCTCGATCGCCTGCTTCCGGCCCCGCCCGACCCACCGCCCCCCACGAACGGCTAGTCGGGCATCACGGCCAGAGGCCGACGGCATCCCCCTGGCGAACCGCGACGCGGCGACCGAAGAGCACCCTCGAGCAGCAACATAGCATCGCCGACGTCAATTGGTTCGTTGATTGCCGAAGAATTCGGACCACCTGCGTGAGCAGGGTCTTCCTCGGCTTTCGCGCAACGCATTTCCCTCTTCAGCGCACCGCGACCAGTGCGCGGAGGCGGCAGGCAAAGGAATGGCACCGGGTGCCGTTCAGGCCGCTCCGGTGACGATGCGCGCGACCACGTGGGTGGACAGACGCTGATGAGGAACGCCGGCGCGCGCGCAGGTGGCGATCACGGCGTCGGGTGAATCGGCGTCGAACAGGCCGTACAGCACCTCGTCGGTCGGCACCGAGAGCGTCACCACCAGCCGGACGTGTTCGCCGCCGCCGCTGACGGCGGCAGCCGCCGCGTCCAGCCGCGTGACGATGTCGTCGACGGTCGTCTCCGCCAGGTCGGGCAGGTACCACTCTGCGAGGAAGTTCATCGCGCTGCGCACGTCGCCCATTCCCCGACGGTAGCGACGGCCGGGCCGCGAGGAATCGGGTATTTCCCTATGGTTTTCCGATTGCTGCGCCTGCAACAAATGCCCGGACGAGTTTGCTGATTCGCTGTCCCGGTCGGGCTGCGGTGTGTGATCGTTGACGGATGCGTAATCAGGCCCGTGCGCTGGTACTCGTCGTCCTCTCCCTGGTCACCGCGGTGGTCCTGGGCATCGCGTCGGTGTTCGTCTCGGCCCTGGCCCTGGGCGCCACCGCGCTGATCGTGCCGGGAACCGGTACCCCGGACTCGGACGTCGTCGCCGGCTACCGCGAGAACGCCTGGAACAGGTACATCGACGGGATCGTCTGCACAGATCCCGGCGAATGCGCCGACCCCGACCTGGTGGGGATCCCCTATCCGGCGTCGTTCTGGCCGCTGTCGTTCCTGCCCGGTTGGTGTGTGCCCGGCCGGTGCGAGAAGTGGGACGTGTCGGTCGGCGAGGGCACCGAGAATCTCTTGGCTGCGCTGTCGCCGTTCCTCGCCGCAGAGTCGGCCGAGGAGGTTTTCGTCTTCGGCTATTCCCAGGGCGGCGCGGTAGTCGCCAACGCACTGACCCAGCTCACCGATCTGTCCGAGGACGTCAAGAGCCGGCTCAACGTCGTCACCATCGGCGGTATCGAGAATCCTGACGGCGGGATGTGGCAGCGGCTGGCGTGGCTGCGCTACCTGCTGGGCGAGCCTGTCCCGATCCTGGACCTGTCGTTCGACCCGGCGATGCCGACGGATACCGGAATACCCACCACCACAATCGGTTTCGAGTACGACCCGGTGGTCTATGCCCCCCTGTACTGGGGGAACCCGTTCGCCATCGTGAACATGATCGCCGCGTTCGACACGGTGCACGGCTACTACCTGGCGCCGAATCAGAACAACGACAACCCAATGCCGTACGGCTACACCGACGCCACCCTGGCGCCGCAACTCGACTGCGGGCTCAGCCCGGCCAACTGCCGTACCGACAGCTTCGGCAACAGCTACATCATGATTCCGGCGACCAGCCTGCCGTTGACGGATCTGGTTCGCTCGCTTGCCGATTCGCTGGGAATCGGATGGCTGGCCGAGCCGTTCATCGACCTGGCCGAACCGGTGCTACGCGAGTTCGTCGATCTCGGGTTCGACTGGAGCGGTGACCCGGGGATCTCGCGCGCGTTATCCATCCTGCCGTTCAAGATCTTTCAGAACTGGCTGAAGGTGGGAGTGGATCTGGCGGTGGCGGCCGTCAAGGGCGTCGAGGCGTTCATCAAGAACTTCATTCCCGAGGAGACGGCTTCGCTCGACCGGTCGAGGCCCGCGGAATCCGCCGGCGAGGAGACGACGGCTCCGGAGACCGACGTCGAAGCCGGTGACACCGCGGCGGCCGTCGCGACCGACGACACCACAGACGGCGAGGGCACCGCCACCGTGGAGGAGGACGGCGTCGCGCCCGAGGACGTGGCCGGCGACGAGGAGCAGGCCGTGGCCGAGGACGTCTCCGGCGCCGACGGCGCCGAGGACGCGACCGAGGAGGCCACCGACGTCGTGACCGAGGAAACGACCGACGTCGTGACCGAGGACGAGGTCACGGTGGACGACGAGGATGCGGACTCCGAGACGACCGACGACACCGACACCGGTGCCGCTGAGGTCGACGACACCAGCGTCAACACCGCAGCCGCGGCCTGAGGGCCGACACGGAGAATCCCCCGCAATCAGGCGTGCGGGGGATTCTTCGTTGCGAGGTTGCTACGCGGCGACGCCGGGCTTGAGGTAGGTCACCAGGCTGACGTCGATCGCCTCGTCGATGAAGTAGTACTGGCAGCCCTTCAGGTACCGCATGTAGCGGCGGTAGTTCTCCTCGTCGGTCGCGGCGATGGCCGCGTCCTTGTTCTGCTCCAGGCGGTCGGCCCAGATGCCGAGCGTCTTGATGTAGTGGTTACGCAGCGACAGCGCGTCGGGGACCACGAAACCGGCCTTCTCGCCGTGCTCGATCATCATCTGGGTGGTCGGGAGGCGGCCGCCCGGGAAGATCTCGGTGATCATGAACTTGATGAAGCGGGCCAGCTCGAACGTCAGCTTCTTGCCGCGTTCGGCCAGGTCGTAAGGGTGGTAGCCGACGCTGCTCTGGATCGTCATCCGGCCGTCCTCGGGCAGGATGTCAAAACAGGTCTTGAAGAAGTCGTCGTAGCGCTCGAACCCGAAGTGCTCGAAGGCCTCGATCGAGACGATCCGGTCGACGGGGGAGTGGAACTGCTCCCAGCCCTCCAGCCGGACGTCGAACGTGCGCTCCGTGTCGAGCTTGCTCAGCAGCTGATCGCAGTAGGCCTTCTGGTTCTTCGACAGGGTCAGGCCGATGACATTGACGTCGTACTTCTCCATCGCCCGCTGCAGCGTCAGGCCCCAGCCGCAGCCGACCTCGAGCAGCGTCATGCCCGGCTTGAGGTCCAGCTTGTCCAGGTGCTGGTCGACATTGGCGATCTGCGCCTCGGACAACGTGACATCCGGCCCGGTGAAGTACGCGCAGCTGTACTTGCGGGTCGGATCCTGGAACACGCCGAAGAAGTCGTCCGACAGGTCGTAGTGGGCCTGGATGTCCTCGAAATGAGGAGTCATATCCTTCGTGCCGCTGGATTGGTCAGACATATTTCCCCTGCTC
This sequence comes from Mycolicibacterium austroafricanum, assembly GCF_000612725.1. Lineage (GTDB taxonomy): Bacteria > Actinomycetota > Actinomycetes > Mycobacteriales > Mycobacteriaceae > Mycobacterium > Mycobacterium austroafricanum. The sequence continues at coordinate 651,486 of NZ_HG964451.1, read as the reverse complement.
CGCGCTTCCCGTCGAAATATCGATGTGGAAGACCGTACCGAAGACGCGGCCCGTCCTTCTGCAAACACGCGTCCTGAAGGGCCCAGCCTAACCTTTGGTGCTTCGAACGAGTCAAGCCGCGCGTCGTCCGGGGCTACTTGACGCGTGTGAATCAAGAAATTTCGGCGAATGTGGTCTTCAGTTCTCCGACGATGTCGTCCCACAGCGGTTCGGGAAGTTCGTGACCCATTCCGTCGAAGAGAACGAGGCGGGCCCGTGGGATCGCGCGGGCGATCGCACGGCCGCCGGAGGGCCGCATCAGTTTGTCCGCCGTGCCGTGAATGACGACCGTCGGAGCGGTGATCTGGCGGTCGTAGCGCCGCAGGCTGCCGCTGCCCAGAATCGCCGCGAAATGCCTGCCCACCCCGGCCGGGTAGTAGCTGCGGTCGTAGCCTTCGATCGCGTCGGCGCGCAGCCGTTCTTCGGCCGCCGGATAGCCGGGGCTGCCGATGATCCTGCTGACCCGCACCGCGTTCTCGATGATCGCCTCCCGGTCAGAAACCTTGGGGCGCTGCAGAATTGCCGCGAGTTGACGCGGCCCGGGCGGGGGCAGTGCCGCCTGGTTGTTGCTGGAGAAGATCACGCCGAGCGCCCCGGTGCGGGCGCGATGGCGGGCGGCGAAGACCTGGGCGATCATCCCGCCCATCGAGCCGCCGACCACGTGGGCGGTGTCGATGCCGAGATGGTCGAGCAGTGCCGCCGCGTCGTCGGCCATGTCCTCCAGCGTGTACGCCGCCGGGCTGGGGCGCCCGACGAACGACCGCGCCATCCGGGGCAGCAGCGGGGCGCCGGAACGGTGATGGTGCAGCTTCGACGACAACCCGACGTCGCGGTTGTCGAACCGGATCACCCGAAGTCCCTGGTTGATGAGCTTCTCGCAGAAACCGTTGCGCCACAACAACAACTGGGCGCCCAGGCCCATGATCAACAGGACTGCCGGGTCGTTGAGGTCGCCCATGTCCTCGTAGAAGATGTCCAGGTCGCCGGACTTGGCCGTGCCGGAGCGGATCTGCATCAGGCTTCCACGTCGTCGGAATGCTCGCGGCTGACCTCGACCATGAAGTTCGCGAAGTAGCCCGTCAACGCGGGATCGCTCATCATCTGCCACTTGGGTGCCAGCAGCTTCATGTAGCGCTCCACGTAGAGGAACTGCTTGCCGATGAGCACCAGCTCGCGGGGCAGCTTCACGTCGTATGCGTCGGCCAGCGCCGAGAGCTGCTTGCCGATCTCGGCATAACTCAAGTCGCCCAACGACTTCAGCGTCAGGGGAGTGGCGAACTTCTCCAGATCCTTGGCAGCCTCGGCTTCGGGTTTCATGGTGCCGACGGCGCCCATCAGCACGACGATCTTGCCTGCGGCGGCGTGGTCTTTCTTGACCAGCAACGCGTACACCAGTTCGCGCAGCAGCCAGCGGGTGCGTGGATCGATGCGGCCCATGATGCCGAAGTCGAAGAACACGATCTTGCCGTCGTCGTCGACGTACAGGTTGCCCGCATGCAGGTCGCCGTGGAACAGACCGTGCCGCAGGCCGCCTTCGAACACGCTGAACAGCAGCGCCTTGACCAACTCGGTGCCGTCGAAGCCCTTCTTGCGGATCGCGGCGACATCGTCGATGCGCACGCCGGTCACCCGCTCCATCGTCAACACCCGCTCACTGGTCAGGTCCCAGTAGACCTGCGGTACCCGGATGTTGCGGCCCAGCGGCGAGGCGTGCATGTGCGCGACCCAGGCGTCCATCGACTGGGCCTCCAGCCGGAAGTCGAGTTCCTCGGCCAGGTTGTCGGCGAAATCGGCCACCACGTCCTGTGCGGACAGCCGCTGTCCGAGCTTGGCGAACTCCACCAGCCGCGCACCGCGCTTGAGGATCTGCAGGTCGGCGGCGACCCGGCGGCGGATGCCGGGCCGCTGGATCTTGACCACCACTTCCTCGCCGGAGTGCAGCGTGGCGTAGTGCACCTGGGCGATGGACGCCGACGCGAACGGCTTGTCGTCGAACGACTTGAACAGGTTCTGTGGTTCGTCGCCGAGTTCCTCGCGGAAGAGTTTGTGCACCGCGGTGGTGTCGGCGGGCGGCACCCGGTCCAGCAGGCTGCGGAACTCACGGCTCAGCGGCTCACCGAACGCGCCGGGACTCGACGCGATGATCTGACCGAACTTGACGTACGTGGGTCCGAGGTCGGCGAACGCCTGCGGCATCTCCTTGACGATCTTCTGCTGGAGCGAGCCGCGCCCGGCCAGCTTGGTCACGACACGCGCGCCGGTCCGGGTGATCTGCCAGCCGGTGGCTCCGATGCGGGCTGCCTCGGCCGGAATCGGTACCCGGTCCAGACGGGCAACGTCGCGGTGTGGGGTATTCCGCGGTGCAGTCATGCCTGCAGTGTCTCAAAACCCGCGGTCTGGGTAAAAAATGCGGCTCAGGCGGCACACATTCCAGGCGGGGCGACGGCCACCGCGGCGGAGGTCTGCGGGGTCAGCGCCGCACCGGGCGAGGGTTTCTGACCGCACACCTCCCAGCTCGCCGGGTTCATCGCGATGTGGGAGTTGGTGTTGATGACCCTGGTGCCGAGCTCACGGCCGGTCAAGCCGGCGAACATCTCCTTGGCCGTCTGCAGCGTCATGCCCTCGAAGGACGGCATTTCCATCTCCTCGGGCTGGGCCGCGGCTCCGGCCATCCCGATCGCTCCCGCGGTCAGCATCGACGCCGCGACACAACCGGCGGCGAGGAACTTTCTCATCGAATCTCCCCCTCGGTGAATTCGTTCGAACTCGCGTCTGCCCCCCGGCGTCTTTCACGCTAACCCATTCGCGGCGCTCAGGCGAAGGCGTCTTCGAGTTCGGTGCGGGTGCGGACCGGATCGTCGCCCGGACGGTACGTCGGCATCGTGTGGGGCGCGAGCTCGGGATCGAGTCCGTCGGCGACGCGCGCCTTGGCCTGTTCGAACTCCGGCAGCGGACCCGACGCGACGTGCAGGCCGTTGAGGATCGACCACACCGCCGCCCGGCGGGCGGTGCGTTCCAGGATGTTCGGGTCGCTGTGCTGGATCAGGCCCTTGGCCCACGGCGGCATGGTGTCGCGGACCGCCCAGTTCAGCGCCGCCAGCGGCAGCGGCAGATTGGGCCCGGTGGCCATCGCGGTGCCGTAGGTGACGGCGAGCTTGGGCAGGTAGGACTTCAGACAGTCCAGGGTCTCCGCTTTGGTGGTCGGCAGGTCGGTGCCGCCGAGGGCATGCCCGACGCGGACGAACTCGCCGTAATAACGGTCGAGCTTCCTGCCGCGCAGCGGCTGCGGATGGTAGAGCTCGTGCGCGGTGGCGATGCCCCACACCACGGTCGCGTAGTTCCAGCGCAGCCATTCCGGGTCGTCGGCGTCGTAGCGTGCGCCGTCCGGGCGGGTGCCCTTGACCGTGTGGTGCATCGATCGCACCGCCAGCGCCAGGCGCTCGGCTGTCGCGGTGGAGCCGTAGGCGGTGCCGATGAAGAACGCGATCGAATGGCCCAACCGCGCGAGGATGCCCTCCAGCTCGACCTCCGGCATCGGATTGTCCTTGGACTCCGGTTTGACCAGCCGGGAGTGGTGGATGCCCATCCAGTAGATCGACGGGTCGAGGCGCTCGATGAACGCCGCGCACTGCAACCCGAACACCAGCGTCTCCATGTGGGAGTGCACATGCCAGACGGCGCTGCCCGGGCCGAACCAGCCGGGGTCGCCGACCGGACCCGCGAATTCCATGCCGCGGAAGAAGCGCGTGCGGATGTACCGGTCGAACTGTTTGTCCACCACGTTCTGGACGGTCTGATGAGCGATCTGGTGTGGAAGGAACATTCGGCGCCTCCGAAGAGTGGTCACGGGTGTCACCAGAATATCGTCTGGGCACGGTTGTGGCCAGATCCGATGTCGCCGGGCCTACGCTGTAGCCGTGTCCAGCGCCGCGTCCAGACCTGCGGCCACCCCGACCCGGTGGGCGGGGGTGCCGCTGACCGACCGACGCGCGGAACGACGGGCGTTGCTCGTCGACGCCGCGTTCCGGCTGTTCGGGGACGGCGGCGAGCAGGCGCTGTCGGTGCGGTCGGTGTCGCGGGAAGCCGGGCTGAACACCCGCTACTTCTACGAGAGCTTCACCGACACCGATGACCTGCTCGGCGCGGTGTATGACCGGGTCAGTGCCGAGCTGGCCGAGGTGGTCGAGGCCGCCATGTCCGGGGCCGGCGCCTCGTTGCCCGCGCGCACGCGGGCCGGGATGACCGCGGTGCTGCATTTCAGTTCCGCCGACCCCCGCCGCGGCCGGGTGTTGTTCACCGATGCGCGGGCCAACCCCGTGCTGACGCAGCGCCGGGCCGCGACCCAGGATCTGTTGCGGGAAGCGGTACTGACCGAGGGCTGGCGACTGCATCCGGACTCCGACCCGACCGCGGCGATGGTCGGCGCTGCGATGTACACCGGCGCGATGGCCGAGCTGGCGCAGCAATGGCTGGCCGGGCACCTCGGCGACGACCTCGACGCCGTCGTCGGCTACGCGCTCCGCCTCGTACTGCGCTGAGTTTCCTGAGCGCCGAAATTGCATTCCAGCAGAGGTTTTTCGAGTGAGGGCCTGCTGGAATGCAATTTCGGCGGGGAGGTCAGGCGGGGGTGAAGGGCTTGAGCCACTCGGTCTCCGGCCAGCCCTCCAGCCCGGCCAGCAATTCGTAGAGCGTGGCGCCGTCGATGCTCTCGCGGATGATGTCGCCCTGGCCCGCGTGCCGGGCGAGCTCCTCGATCATGTGGAAGAACACCCAGCGCACCGACCAGGCCGGCACGTCCTTGGGAAACCACGGCACATGCCGGGGAATCGGCACCGCCGCGCCCAGGTCCGAGGTCTCCACCAGCCGGATCGTGTCGGCGTTCTGCCGGTCGAACGCGGCCAGGATGTCGGCCAGCGTCTCGTCGTCGCGCATCACGAACTCATCCCCGTAATCGGCGGCCTGATCCTCCATCGGGCGCTTGTCGCTGTCACAGAGTTCGGGGGCGGCGGCCACCCGCTCCATCCAGCCGCGCTGGCACGAGGTGACGTGCTTGATCAGCCCGCCGATCGACATCGCGCTGACCGACGGCTTGGACCGCGCCTGGTCGTCGGTGAGGCCGAACGCGATCGCGTGGAACGCGTACTGCTGGGCGCTCAGGTACTCCTTGAGTCCGGCGCGCTCGTCGGCGATCGGCGGGGGCATGGCGGCCATGTTCAGTGCTCCTTCGTGGTGGTGTGGACGTACAGATCACGGAGCAAAGCGATTTCGGCTCCGTGGTGGATCACTTCGCGGTTGATGTGCAGGATCAGCGCCGTCATCGGTGCGTCCGCCCACGGTCCCTCGGCGGGTCCGCACGGCTTGGCGAGATCGGCGTCGTCGAGGCCGCGCACCCCGGCCATCCAGCCGCGGTAGGCGTCGTCGAGCTGGCGAAGGCCGGTGTCGGCGTCGGTGGCGTACTCCCACGACAGGTAGTCGGCCGGCGGGCCGCCGAAATGTGCGTGGGTGCGCGCCGCGAGCACGCCGACGATCACATGCGCCATCCGCCAGGCGATGGTGGTGAACGGCTCGGGTTGCGGCGGCGGATACGCGAAGTCTGGAATCATCCGCGGGCCGTCCCTCCGCAGGGTCCAGCAGCCGGGCACGGGCTCGAAGAAGTACTCGTCGTCGGTCAGCCCGTCGAGGCGTGGTCGGAGTTGCCGGGTCCAGTGCCAGTCGAGCTGCTCTGCCAGGTGGGACGTCAGGTCGCTGCTCATGAACACCACTCTGCCAAGACTTTAGGACAGGTTCTGTCCTAAGACTGCGGCAGACTGGTGGCATGTCCGAAACGACCGGTCGGGTCCTGCAGCTGCTGGGGCTGCTGCAGTCCCGCCGGGTGTGGAGCGGCGAGGAGCTCGCCGGACGGCTCGGGGTCACCACCCGCAGCGTCCGGCGCGACGTCGACCGGCTGCGGGAGCTCGGCTATCCGGTGCACGCCAGCACCGGTCACGGCGGCGGCTACCAGCTCGGGGCCGGGGCGGCGCTGCCGCCGCTGCTGCTCGACCCGGAGGAAGCCGTCGCCATGGCCGTGTGCCTGCGGGTGGCCGCGGGCGGCAGCGTGGCCGGGGTGGGGGAGTCGGCGCTGCGGGCGCTGAGCAAGCTCGACCAGGTCATGCCCGCACGGCTGCGCTCGCAGGTGGCCGCCGTGCATGACGCGACGGTGACGCTGGGAGCAGCGACCGACACCCCGGTCGAGCCCGACGTGCTGATGACGCTGGCCCGCGCCAGCCGCGACCACGAGCACGTCACCGCGGACTACGTGGACATCCGCGGCAACGTCACGCAGCGCAGGCTGGAGCCCTACCACCTCGTGACGACCGGGCGGCGCTGGTATCTGATGTGCTTCGACCGCGACCGCGTCGACTGGCGCAGCCTGCGGTTGGACCGGATGTCGCAGGTGCGCGCGGTGGGCAGCACCTTCACCCCGCGCGACGCCCCCGACGCGGCCTCCTACGTGCGCCGGTCCATCTCGTCCTCGCCGTATCCGTACATCGCCCGGGTGCGCTACTTCGCGCCGCACGACGTGGTGGCGCAAGCGTTTTCGGCGGCATCGGTGCACATCGAACCGGAGGGGCCGGACGCGTGCATCCTGACCGCGGGCGCGGACGACCCCGAACGCATGGTGCCGTGGCTGGCCATGCCGGGATGTGACTTCGAAGTGCTGGAACCGCCCGAGGTCATCGAGGCGGCGCAGCGGGTCGCCGGACGGATCGCCCGCGCGTGCCGAACGTGAGGGTCAGCCCTCAGATCACCAGTCGCCGATGGCCGGACCGGCGGGGAAGCCGCCGCGGAACGGCCTGGACTTGCTGCCGACGACCGCCTTGGTGCCGTCGCGGACCTCGCCCTGGGCGCTGACGACACCGGCGTCGCCGACGCGGGCCTCGGAGATGCCGCGGGCGACACCGAAGTCGTTGATCCGGATCACCGAGTTCTCGGACGCCTGCCTGCTCTTCACGGTCGGGCCCGGAGCGACGTTCCTGATGTCCGCGCCGGCCGCGCCGGCACCCAGACCGATGAAGGCGGCGGCGCCGAACGCGCCGATGCCTGCGATTCCGAGCACTTTCGCGGTACGGGCGAGGGCTCGAGAGGGGGCGGTCATCGGCAGTCTCCTTCAGTCACGGAATCATCGAACGTTTCGTACCTGGAGCAACCGATGATGCCACAGTGTCTTCGGCCGCATACAGCTAATCCACAGCCAACCGGATGCCGGGCTGAACCGATCACCGACATCGTGGGTGGTGAACGTCGTAGGGTGCTGGCGTGGACATCACCTCCGCCGAGTCGACGGAGCTGTTCACCGGACCCCCGGACGCCCCGCTTCAGGTGGTGCGGGTGACCTACCGGGGCTGCTCCGCGCCGACACGGGTGCGCGTCGAGGGACCCGGCCTGCAGACCGTCGCGGATGCGGTGGCCGGTCCCGGCGGCACGCTGGTGGAAGTGGCCGTCCGCGTGGGCGATCCACGACCCGGGCAGCGGCGCGCTGCCCGCGCCGTCACGGGGGACGGCACGGTCGACTTCGACTTCATCGACGCCGAGCCAGGCTGGACCGTTTTCATGGTCAGCCATTTCCACTACGACCCGGTGTGGTGGAACACCCAGGCGGCCTACACCAGCACGTGGACCGAGGACCCGCCGGGACGATGCCGACAGACCAACGGCTTCGAACTCGTCAGCGCCCACCTGGAGATGGCCCGGCGGGAACCGGAGTACAAATTCGTGCTCGCCGAGGTCGACTACCTCAAGCCGTTCTGGGACACCCACCCCGAGGACCGTGCAGACCTGCGCAGGCTGATCTCCGAGGGCCGCGTCGAGATCATGGGCGGCACCTACAACGAGCCGAACACCAACCTCACCGGCCCGGAGACGGCGATCCGGAACTTCGTGCACGGCACCGGTTTCCAACGCGACGTGCTCGGCGCCCACCCGGCCACCGCGTGGCAGCTCGACGTGTTCGGCCACGACCCCCAGTTCCCGGCGATGGCCGCCGACGCCGGCCTGACGTCGAGTTCGTGGGCACGCGGACCGCACCACCAGTGGGGTCCGATGGCTTCCGAGAACGGGCGGGTCGGCGACCCCACCCGCATGCAGTTCGCCAGCGAGTTCGAGTGGATGGCCCCGTCCGGGCGTGGCCTGCTCACCCACTACATGCCCGCGCACTACGCGGCGGGCTGGTGGATGGACTCGGCGCCGTCACTGCAGGAGGCAGAGGACGCCACCTATGAGCTGTTCACGCGGATGAAGACGGTCGCCTTGACCCGTAACGTGCTGTTGCCCGTCGGCACCGACTACACCCCACCCAACAAGTGGGTCACCGACATTCACCGCGACTGGAATGCCCGCTACACGTGGCCGCGATTCGTCTGCGCGCTGCCCTGCGAGTTCTTCGCCGCGGTGCGCGCCGAACTGGACGCCGCCGGCGCGACGGCGTCGCCGCAGACCCGGGACATGAACCCGATCTACACCGGCAAGGACGTGTCCTACATCGACACCAAGCAGGCCAACTGCGCCGCAGAGTTCGCGGTGCTCGCGGGCGAGCAGTTCGCGGTGTTCGCCGCCCTGGTGACCGGGGCCACCTACCCCGAGGCCGCGCTCGCCAAAGCGTGGGTGCAGCTGGCCTACGGCGCTCATCATGACGGCATCACCGGGTCGGAGTCCGACCAGGTCTATCTCGACCTGCTCACCGGATGGCGGGATGCGTGGCAACTGGGCAGCGCGACCCGTGACCGCGCACTCACCCTGTTGTCCGACGCGGTGGACGCCTCGGTGGTTGTGTGGAACCCGTTGTCGCACAACCGTTCCGATGTCGTCACCCTGCACCTCGACGAGCCGACGTCCGGGCAGCTCGTCGACAGTGAGGGCCGGCCCGTGCCGGTGCTGACCGAACACGGCGGGCACACCCTGACCTGGATCGCCCACGACGTGCCCTCGGTGGGCTGGCGTTCCTACCGGATGGTGCCCGGCCATCCGCCGTCGTCCTGGGAACCGTTGGCAGGCAGGCAGATCGGCAACGATCACTACCGTCTCTCGGTCGACCTCGCCCGCGGTGGTGGGGTCAGCTCCCTGGTCGCCGGCGGACGGGAACTCATCGCCGACGGGCGGGTCGGCAACGAGTTGGCGGTCTACGAGGAGTACCCGGCCCATCCCACGGCCGGGGAAGGGCCCTGGCATCTGCTGCCCAAGGGGCCGGTCCTCACGTCGTCGCAACACCCGGCGAGCTCGGTGCAGGCCTACCGCAGCGAGCTCGGCGAGCGCATCGTCGTCACCGGTCAGATCCCCGGATTGCTGTGCTACACACAGACTTTGACGCTGTGGCAGGGGATCGACCGACTGGACTGCCGTACCACCGTCGACGACTTCCTCGGCGAGGACCGGCTGCTGCGGCTGCGGTGGCCCTGCCCGATACCCGGAGCCATGCCGGTCAGCGAGGTCGGCAACGCCGTCATCGGCCGGGGATTTGGGCTGCTTCACCCACCCGGATCCTCCGACTCCGTCGACACCGCGGTGTTCCCGTACACACTGGACAACCCGGCCCACGGATGGTTCGGCCTGTCCTCGGCGGTGCGCGTGCGGTTCCGCGGCGGGGCGGTGCGCGCGGTCTCCGTCGCCGAGGTGATCTGTTCCGGCGGTGACGAGACCGTTGGTGACCTGATCGCCGCGCTCGGCCGGGCCGGCGTGACGGCCACCTGCACCGCCGCCGACGCGCCGCGCTACGGCGACCTGTCGGTCGACTCCAACCTGCCGGACATGCGCATCAGCATCGGCGTGAACTCCTTCACCGCACAGGTTCTCGACGGTGCAGCCGGCGCTGCGAGAGTGTGGGTGCCCGCCGCGCGGGCGCTGCGCGAGGTGTGGGTGCCCGGTGCCGACCTGCGTGACCCGGCCGCCCTGCCCGTGCTCGTCGTGGGCGCCGACGGCGACACTGCCGCGGCGGTGTCCGCGTTGATCGAGGACCTGGCCGACGCCGAGATCCTCGTCGACCAGGACGTCGAGGCGGAGTTCGAGCCGCGCACCGTGGCCATGATCAATCGCGGCGTTCCCGGGTTCGCCGTCGAGACCGACGGCACCCTGCACTCGTCGCTGATGCGGTCCTGCACCGGCTGGCCGTCGGGAACCTGGATCGATCCGCCGCGGCGCACCGCCCCCGACGGGTCGAACTTCGCACTGCAGCACTGGACCCACACCTTCGACTACGCCCTCACCGCCGGTGACGGCGATTGGCGGGACAGCGACATCCCCTCCCGCAGCGCAGAATTCAACCAGCCTCTGATGCCCGTTCTCACCCACCACGATCCGAGCGCCGGTGGTCTGCCGCCCTGGGGCTCGTTGATCGAGGTGCAACCCGAGCGCACCGTGCGCATCGGCGCGCTCAAGGCCGCAGGCAATCCGTCCGCGAGGGGCAGTGCCCACCGCACCGACCCCGCGGACGGCATCATCGTCCGCCTCGTCGAGACACTCGGGCGCACCACCGACGTAACCGTGCAGTCCGGGCTGCGGGACATCTCGGACCAGGTGCACGTCAACCTGATCGAAGAACCGGTACCCGCCCGCGCGCGCGCACTCCACGGCTACGAAATCGCCACCCTGCGAACACAACTGAACCTTCCCCGGGTCAGCGGCGCCGACCGGCAGTCGCTGGCACCCGAAGCCGAGCCGGTGCAGCCGCTGTACGCCAGGTACTGGCTGCACAACCGGGGCCCGGCCCCGCTGGGCGGACTTCCCGCGGCCGCGCACCTGCACCCGCACCGCCTCGCCGCTGCCGACGGTGAGACCGTCCCGTTTCGGCTCACCGCGGTCAGCGACGCCACCGATGCCGCGCTGCACGGCCGGGTGCGGGTGGAGGTCCCGCCCGGCTGGCGCGTGGACGTGACCGAAATGCCCTTCCTGCTGCCGCCGGGGGAGTATCTGGAGTCGACGGTCGAGGTGGTGATTCCGACGGGCGCCGCACCGGGGCTGTATCCGGTCCGCGCCGAACTGGCGGCCACCGGCGGCGCGATCCCGGCGTCCTGGCATCAGACCGTCGAGGACGTAGCGGTGATCACGGTCGGACACCACGACGACACGCTGCTGCGGCTCGTCGACGAGCCGCAGGGCATCGACATCGCGGCGGGCGACACCGCGCAACTGCGTGTCACCGTCGGCACCGACTCCTACGCCGACCTGACCGTGGAAGCGCACCTGATCTCGCCCTGGGGAACATGGGAGTGGTTGGGTCCCAACATTGTCGGCGGGGTTGTCCCGCGGCGCGGCACCCTCGCGCTGGCCTTCGACGTCGCGCCACCGGTATGGGCCGAGCCGGGCCGGTGGTGGGCGCTGGTCCGGGTGGCCTGCGCGGGGGAATTGGTGTACTCGCCCGCCGTCCCGGTGGTGGTTCGGTGAGTGCCGTGGCGGCGACCGTCGGGTCCCACGTCATCACCGTCGCCGACGTCGACGCCCGCGAACGCGCCGTCCGGGCGGGGGTCCGCGGAGACGCCCTGCCGAGGCCCGGCGCCGGCGAGGCCCGGCAGCTGCGCCGCTGGCTGACCCAGGTGCTCGTCGCCGAACAGGTCGTCGCCATGTGGCAGGGTCCGGTCGACCTCGACGCCGCACCCTTCGCAGACGACCTGCTCCCCGACGCCGTCGCGCGCATGGAGGTCGGAAGCGTCGCGGCCGCCACCCTGGCCGACCGGCGCGGCAGGGCGGTGTTCGCCGCCGTCACCGGCGACGTCCGGGTCCCCGAGGCGGCAGTTGCCGACTACCACGAGCGAAACCCGTTGCGCTTCAGTAGTTTCCGCCACAAAGTCGGCGGTTGGCGGCGTGCGCCGGGCCCCGCCCACCTCGACGAGGTGCGAGCCGAGATCTCCGCGCATCTGCTGGCCGCCGCCCGCCGCCGCGAGTACCGCAGGTGGCTGGACGCGCGGTGTGCCGAGCTCGTCACCCTCGCGCCGGGGTACGAACATCCCGGAGATCCCCGCCAGCCCGACAACACCCATCGACACTGATGAACGACCTCGTCCTGGCGCTCGACATCGGTGGCACCAAGATCGCCGCCGGGCTCGTCGACGCCGACGGCACCCTCGTCCACCGGGCTCAGCAACCCACCCCCGACGGCGACGCCGAGACCGTCTGGGACACCGCCGCGGCGCTGCTGGCCGAGACGCGCGACGCGGCTCCGGGCCCGGTTTCGGCGGTCGGGATCGGGTCCGCCGGCCCCATCGACGTCCCCGGCGGCACCGTCAGCCCCATCAACATCGCCGAGTGGAGCCACTTCCCGATCGTGCGACGCGTCGCCGACCTGACCGGGTTGCCGGTACGGCTCGGTGGCGACGGTCTGTGCATGGCGCTGGGCGAGTGGTGGCGCGGCGCCGGCCGTGGCGCCGGGTTCCTGCTGGGAATGGTGGTGTCCACCGGTATCGGCGGCGGACTGGTGCTCGACGGCGCGCCGTATCACGGCCGCAGCGGCAACGCCGGTCACGTCGGGCATGTCGTCGTCGAACCCGGCGGCGCGCCGTGCACGTGCGGCGGCCGCGGCTGTGTCGAGACCGTCGCGTCGGGTCCGCACCTGGCGCGGTGGGCCCACGACAACGGCTGGGCCGCAGCACCCGACGCCGATGCGAAGGACCTCGCCGAGGCGGCCGGCCGCGGTGACCCGGTGGCGCTGCGTGCGTTCGCTCGTGGCGCGGACGCCGTCGCGCGGACGATCGCGTCGGTGGCCGCGGTGTGCGACCTCGACCTCGTCGTCGTCGGCGGTGGTGTCGCGAAGGCGGGCGCGCTGCTGTTCGATCCGTTGCGGCAGGCACTGACCATGTACGCGGGGCTGGAATTCCTGCGGGGGCTGCGGGTGGTGCCCGCCGAACTCGGCGGTGACGCCGGTCTGGTGGGTGCAGCCGCCCTGGTCCACGACAGTGTGCGTTTTGGCTGATCGGCCGATCGCGCGCTATCCTTGCCCGGTTCCACCGAAGACCGTAGGTCACCGATGAGCGCTTGCGCGAAGAGCAAGTACTCGAGAAATCGGTTGAAGGTCCGGGATTACCCGGCGGCCCACGCAGGAGGACGAGGCAAGTACGTGTTTTCCGTGTGCGCCCCGACCTGTCTGCGTCGGGGCGTTCGTCATTTCCGGACCCTCGCGATCTGCGGTTGGTGGACGTCCCAACCATCACGAGGAGGCAAGCATGGCCAAGGCTGACAAGGCCACCGCGGTCGCCGAAATCGCCGAAAAGTTCAAGGAGGCGACGGCCGCCGTCGTCACCGAGTACCGCGGCCTTACGGTGTCCAACCTTGCCGAGCTGCGCAGGTCACTGGGCAACAGCACCACCTACACCGTCGCCAAGAACACCCTGGTGAAGCGCGCGGCGGTCGAGGCCGGTGTCGAGGGTCTCGACGACATGTTCGCCGGGCCGACCGCGATCGCGTTCATCAACGGTGAGCCGGTCGACGCCGCCAAGGCGATCAAGAAATTCGCGAAGGACAACAAGGCCCTGATCGTCAAGGGCGGCTACATGGACGGTCGCGCGCTGACCGTCGGTGAGGTCGAGCGCATCGCCGATCTGGAATCGCGCGAGGTGCTGCTGTCCAAGCTCGCCGGTGCGATGAAGGCGAAGCAGTCTCAGGCTGCCGCGCTGTTCGTTGCTCCCGCGTCGCAGGTTGCCCGCCTGGCCGCAGCTCTGCAGGAAAAGAAGGCCGCAGGGGATTCAGCAGAATCCGCTGCTTAATACCAAGACCACCCATAGAAGTAACTAGGAAGGACCAACACCATGGCCAAACTCAGCACTGACGATCTGCTCGACGCCTTCAAGGAAATGACCCTGCTGGAGCTCTCTGAGTTCGTGAAGCAGTTCGAGGAGACCTTCGACGTCACCGCCGCGGCTCCGGTCGCCGTCGCCGCTGCCGGCCCCGCCGCCGGTGGCGCCGCCGCCGAGGCCGCCGAGGAGCAGTCGGAGTTCGACGTCGTCCTCGAGTCCGCCGGCGAGAAGAAGATCGGCGTCATCAAGGTCGTCCGCGAGATCGTCTCCGGCCTGGGCCTCAAGGAAGCCAAGGACCTGGTCGACAGCGCGCCCAAGCCGCTGCTGGAGAAGGTCAACAAGGAGGCCGCCGAGGACGCCAAGGGCAAGCTCGAGGCTGCCGGCGCGACGGTCACCGTCAAGTAGTTCGACAAGCGCGAGTGTGGGGCCGGCCTGGCAAACAGGCCGGCCCCACAGTCGTTTGACGGACCGAGTGTTGTGGCGTGAGCGGGTAGGTTACAGTGACTCAAGCCACAGACGGGGTACCTGTGGCGAGATGCTGGATTTTGGTGGAAGGGATTCGCGTGGGCATTGGCATTCAGATTGAGGGACTGACCAAGTCCTTCGGGGCCCAGCGAATCTGGGAGGACGTCACCTTCGACCTTCCCGCAGGTGAGGTCAGCGTTCTGCTCGGCCCGTCCGGTACCGGTAAGTCGGTGTTCCTGAAGTCCCTGATCGGTCTGCTGCGTCCCGAGCGCGGCAAGATCATCGTCGACGGCACCAACATCATCGAGTGCTCGGCCAAGGAGCTGTACGAGATCCGCACGCTGTTCGGCGTGATGTTCCAGGACGGTGCGCTGTTCGGCTCGATGAGCCTCTACGACAACACCGCGTTCCCGCTTCGTGAGCACACGAAGAAGAAGGAAAGCGAGATCCGTCAGATCGTCATGGAGAAGCTGGACCTGGTGGGTCTCGGCGGTGACGAATCCAAGTTCCCCGGTGAGATCTCCGGCGGTATGCGCAAGCGCGCCGGTCTGGCACGCTCCCTGGTGCTCGACCCGCAGATCATCCTCTGCGACGAGCCCGACTCCGGCCTGGACCCCGTCCGTACCGCCTATCTGTCCCAGTTGCTGATCGACATCAACGCGCAGATCGACTGCACGATCCTGATCGTCACGCACAACATCAACATCGCCCGCACCGTGCCCGACAACATGGGCATGCTGTTCCGCAAGAAGCTGGTGATGTTCGGGCCCCGCGAGGTGCTGCTGACCAGTGATGAGCCGGTGGTCAAGCAGTTCCTCAACGGTCGTCGTCTCGGCCCGATCGGCATGTCCGAGGAGAAGGACGAGTCGACGATGGCCGAGGAACAGGCCATGGCCGACGCCGGCCACCACGACGGTGGTGTGGAGGAGATCGAGGGCGTGCCGCCGCAGATCCAGGCCACCCCCGGGATGCCGGAGCGGCAGGCGGTGGCCCGCCGTCAGGCGCGGGTGCGCGAGATCATGCACACCCTGCCACCGGCCGCGCAGGCTGCCATCCGCGATGATCTCGAGGGCACGCACCAGTTCCCCTCGCACCAGTTCGCGGGAGAACCGGCAGTTCGCCACGAGGACGACGCCCCCACCGGACGCATCCCCGTTTCCGGCGAGCGCTGACACCCGCCACTGAGTTAGCTTTTCCGCGCCCGGTCGCCCTTCGGGGTTGACCGGGCGCGTCGCTGCGCCCACGTCGTGAACCGGCGGTGTCGGGAAGGTGACGGACCGGGTGCATTTCCTGCCTGGGCGGCACGTGCGGCGAGGTCGGAATCAGCACTACTGAGAAAGCTGTGACGTACGTTGCCAGTTCTCCATGTCTGTGCTGGTGCAAGGGGTTCGGGTGGGCGGCGGGTTGCCATAATGGCTACTTTGTCGTGGTCACAGACGTGCTCATGAGCAGTCAAATCCCCATGTATCGGCGCATCCGTCAAATTTTTTGCTGCAGCGCTTGAAATCTTGCTCTGACCGGCTATACAGTTTGCCAGAATCGCACGTCGGCGCTCAAAAGTCTTTTCGGAGCCATTGGCGCGGTGGTGCTCCGCGATGTCTGACCACGGGAGAATGATGGGCGACCGCTATCGAGTCTGGTTGGGGGCAGGCGTACTGGCGGGGGGAGTGTCAGCGGCAATGCTGGCCGGCGCCGGTGTGGCAGCCGCGGACGACGGAACGTCGTCCGGGTCGGGGAGCCAGGCGGCGTCGGGATCCGACGACGCCGACGGTCGCGACTCGAAGGCCGGTCCCGCGGCGGAGTCCGGCACAGACCAGCAGGCCGGCGACGAGCCGGACGCGGAAACTCCGGCGGACGAGGCGGAGCCGGAGCCGGAGCCCGACGAAGACCCAGAAGACGAAGACCCCGAGGACGAAGACCCCGAGGACGAAGACCTCGAAGACGAAGACCCCGAACCCGATGCCGACGCCGACGCCGACCGCAACGATCGGGACACCACCGACGAGGCTCCCGCACCGCCGTCGGGCGGAAAGCACGCGGCACCCGAACCCGAGGATGCCCCGGCGGAGCCCGAACCGGAACCCCCTGCCGAAACCCCGGCAGTGGTCAACGAACCCGAGACCGGGCCGGTCGACGCCGAACCGGAGGCGCCGTCCACACTCGTGGACACCGTCGAGACCGATCTGTCGGCGCCGGACGGCGCGGCCGTCATGAAGCTCGCGGCCGCGAGCTCGCCCTGGCCGGGCTCCGGCGTGACAAGCCTCTTCGACTTCGTCGAGAACCTCGCCGCGTCCTTCTACGACTGGTACACCGACACGATGCAGTTCCTGGCGGGGCCCGCCCGGGCACCGTTCGGAAGCCGGGTGCGTGTCGAGCGCTCGTCGCTCACCGTCGGTGAGGGCGTCGTCGTGTCGGCCGACTGGTACTTCCCGCCGGGCAACACGCCGCCCAAGGGCCTGATCTATCTCCAGCACGGCATGCTGGCCAGCGCATCCTTCTACAGTGCGACGGCGGCTTACCTGGCCGAGAAGACCCACAGCATCGTGGTTGCGCCGACGCTGACCTGGAACGTGTTGGACACCGAGAACTATCCGTTGCTGCTGCCCAGCACCCACCGCGCCGTCGCGGAGTTGTTCACCGGAGACCGCGCCGAGCTCACCGCCAGCGCCAGGGAGGCCGGTTTCACCGGCGAACTGCCGACCCGGGTGGTGCTCGCCGGCCATTCCGCAGGCGGCGGCCTGGTGGTGGGCACGGCCAGGTACATGGTCGAGAACGGGGACGGCGACGATCTCGCGGGGGTGGTGATGCTCGACGGCGCCGGCATCATCGGCGTCCTCAGTGCAGATCTGGCGAAGATCCCGCAGTCCATCCCGGTCTACAACCTCGCGGCGACACCGGACTCGTGGAACAACAACGGACACGCCAGCCAACGCCTGAAGCAGGCCAGACCGGACATGTTCACCGGGGTACTGGTCCAGGGCGGACACCACTCCGACTCGATGCAGAGCGCCAGCGGGATCGTCCAGTTCATGGCCTACATGGCGACCGGGTTCTCGTCGCCGTGGAATGTGGAGGCCAACGAGATCCTGACCGCCGGCTGGATCAACGACATGCTCGACGGCACCCACACCGAGCGGCTGTACCGGACGTCGGTGTCCCCGTTCGGCCTTGTCACCGGCGCGTGGATCGACCCGCCGTCCAGTGTGCGGGTCGGCGCGCTCACCGCCGCCACGGCCGGTGCCGGCGACGTGTGCCCGGTGACTCCGACCGCGGTGACCTGTGCCGACCCGCTTCCGCAGAGTGGTGCGGCCCGCGGGCGGGCCGCCCTGGTGTGATCCGGGCAAATCGCTTCGGGGCCTTCGGCGCCGCGATACGGTCAGCCGGATTCGGACGGAAGGGTCTGTGATGGGCGACCGGCTTTCGGTGTGGGTGGGGGCCGGCGTGATCACCGCCGGGATGTCGGCCGCGTTGTTGGCCGGGGCCGGCGTGGCGACCGCGACGACGGACTCGCAGACAAGCGACGCCACGTCGACATCGACGTCGGAGCCCTCGGCGCAGTCCGAACCCGAAGCCGACCACTCCGACGAAGCTGAGGACGCAGGCGAATCTGACGAAGCCGAGGACGTCGAATCCGACGATGCCGAGGACGTCGAATCCGACGAAGCCGACGGGCCGGAAGCCGAGGGCGTCGAAGCCGGGGACACCGAAGCCGATGACGCCGACGACGACTCGGGGAACGAATCGGGGGACCGTCCGCTGGCTCCCGCGGCGCGCGAGGACGACGTAGCCGACCCTGGAGACGAAGCGGTCGATGAAACGGTGGCTGTCGGGGAAGCCGTCGAAGACGCCGTCGTCGCCGAGGAGCCGGCGACGGTGATCCCTGCTGACGACGACGACCCGGCCACGGAACGCGCCGTCGAGGCCACCACCGAATCGACCTCGATGGTCCGGCCGCTGGCGTCGTTGAAGGCCGCTGACGCCGAGGAGTCCGCCACCGCCGCGCCGAGACAGACGCTGCTCAGCGCCATCGGCACCGTCATCTTCAACATCTACACATTCGCCGTCCGCGTGCTGGGCGGCCCGCCGATGCTGCCCTGGGGAAGCTCGGTCACCGTGCGCAGCTCGTCGCTGCGCATCGACTGCGGCGACGGGTACGAGGTCCCCGCCGACTGGTACGTCCCCGAGGGCGCCACCCCGACCCGCCTGATCTACCTGCAGCACGGCTTCCTGGCCTCCGGGGCGTTCTACAGCTACACCGCCGCCAGGCTCGCCGAGGCGACCCACAGCATCGTCGTCGCCACCTCGGTGACCTCGAACTTCCTGTCCTGCGACGGCTGCTGGGTCGGTGGATCGCCGATGCACAGGGCGGTCGCCGGTCTGTTCGTCGACGGCAACACCGCTCTCGCCCAGAGCGCGTCGGCGGCCGGTTACAGCAGCACACTGCTGGACGGGGTGGGCCGGGTCGCCCTCGTCGGCCACTCCGCCGGCGGCGGCCTGGCCGCGGGCACCGCCGGATACATGGCTCAGAACGGCGCGTTCAGCAAGCTGGCGGGCGTGGTGCTGCTCGACGGTGTCGGGTTCGGCGACGTCACGCCGGAGGCGCTGGCCAAGCTGCCCACCGACTTCCCGATCTACAACCTGGCGGGCAAGTCCTACTACTGGAACATGTCGGGCACCACCAACACGTCGCTGGAGGAGTGGCGGCCAGGCAAGTTCAACGGTGTGCGGCTGGCCGACGGCTCGCACTCGGACACCATGCTGGGTGGCAACCCGCTGATACAGGCGGCGCTGAACATCGTCACGGGCTGGTCCAAGGTCGAGAACGTCAAGGCCGCCGAGAAGATCAGCGCCGCCTGGCTCAACGACATGTTCACCGGAACGCAGGCGTCCGGCTTCTACGGTGCGCCCGGCGCCGCCCTGGAGATCGAGACCAGCCGCGGCACCGCGACCGCCTACGTGCTGCCCGGCCCGACCGAGCGGCGCACGTTCCAGGACTGGCTCTTCACGGTCGCGGGCAAGATCCTTTTCGGCATCGACTTCGCCACCTGCGCTGTCGACCCGGACGAAGTCTCGACAGAAATCGCCCCGTTTTCTGCACCAGACACGCTTCTATCTCTTGACGGAAGGGCGAAACCGCGCCAATCTAATGCGCAGCAATGTTTGCACGGATGACAGCAGCTGAGGCCGCCAGCCAGCGACCGGAGTTCCGTAGCACACGGTGCTGCCTCGAGGGTTGAGGAATAGCCCGTCCTGCGCTATCGTTGGACGTTGCGCTGGCTGCATCCTGCCCACCTCGCTCTTTCCGCCCGCACTATCCACGTGCCTAGCCTGAGCCCCCGCTCAGTGATCTAGAGGCGTGCTGTGCGTTCGGGTGGCTGGTGAAGCCGGCCGAACCGACGCAGATGCGCGGCAATGCGGATACCGGCTTCTCCGGCTTCCGAAACAGCCGCATTAGGTGCTGGAAGGATGCATCTTGGCAGGGTCCCGCCAGATCGAGTCAACCACTAACAACTCCGTTCCCGGAGCACCAAACCGAATTTCTTTTGCCAAGCTCCGTGAGCCGCTCGAGGTTCCGGGGCTTCTCGACGTTCAGACCGAATCGTTCGAGTGGCTGATCGGCGCGGAGGACTGGTTCCAGCGCGCCGCCGACCGCGGCGACGTAGACCCCAAGGGCGGTCTGCAGGAGGTACTCGAAGAGCTCTCGCCGATCGAGGACTTCTCCGGCTCGATGTCGCTGTCGTTCTCCGATCCGCGCTTCGACGAGGTCAAGGCGCCGGTCGACGAGTGCAAAGACAAGGACATGACGTACGCGGCCCCGCTGTTCGTCACGGCCGAGTTCATCAACAACAACACCGGCGAGATCAAGAGCCAGACGGTCTTCATGGGCGACTTCCCGATGATGACCGAGAAGGGCACCTTCATCATCAACGGCACCGAGCGTGTCGTGGTGAGCCAGCTGGTCCGTTCGCCCGGTGTGTACTTCGACGAGTCGATCGACAAGTCGACGGAGAAGACGCTGCACAGCGTCAAGGTGATCCCCGGCCGCGGCGCGTGGCTGGAGTTCGACGTCGACAAGCGCGACACCGTCGGTGTCCGCATCGACCGCAAGCGTCGTCAGCCCGTCACCGTGCTGCTCAAGGCGCTCGGCTGGACCAACGAGCAGATCGTGGAGCGCTTCGGCTTCTCCGAGATCATGATGAGCACGCTGGAGAAGGACAACACCGCAGGCACCGACGAGGCGCTGCTGGACATCTACCGGAAGCTGCGTCCGGGCGAGCCCCCCACCAAGGAGTCCGCGCAAACCCTGCTGGAGAACCTGTTCTTCAAGGAGAAGCGTTACGACCTGGCCCGCGTCGGCCGCTACAAGGTCAACAAGAAGCTGGGCCTCAACGTCGGCCAGCCGATCACCAGCTCGACGCTGACCGAAGAGGACGTCGTCGCCACCATCGAGTACCTGGTCCGCCTGCATCAGGGCGACCAGACGATGACGGCGCCCGGTGGCTCCGAGGTGCCCGTCGAGGTCGACGACATCGACCACTTCGGCAACCGTCGCCTGCGCACCGTGGGCGAGCTGATCCAGAACCAGATCCGGGTCGGCCTGTCCCGTATGGAGCGCGTCGTGCGTGAGCGCATGACCACCCAGGACGTCGAGGCGATCACGCCGCAGACCCTGATCAACATCCGACCCGTCGTGGCGGCGATCAAGGAGTTCTTCGGCACCAGCCAGCTGTCGCAGTTCATGGACCAGAACAACCCGCTGTCGGGTCTGACCCACAAGCGCCGCCTGTCGGCGCTGGGCCCCGGCGGTCTGTCCCGTGAGCGCGCCGGCCTCGAGGTCCGCGACGTGCACTCCAGCCACTACGGCCGGATGTGCCCGATCGAGACCCCTGAGGGTCCGAACATCGGCCTGATCGGTTCGCTGTCGGTGTACGCGCGGGTCAACCCGTTCGGCTTCATCGAGACGCCGTACCGGAAGGTGACTGACGGAGTTGTCACCGACCAGATCGACTACCTGACCGCCGACGAGGAGGACCGCCACGTCGTGGCGCAGGCCAACTCGCCGCTCGACGGTGACGGCCACTTCGAGGAGGAGCGCGTCCTGGTCCGCCGTAAGGGCGGCGAGGTCGAGTTCGTGTCGGCCGCCGAGGTGGACTACATGGACGTGTCGCCGCGCCAGATGGTGTCGGTCGCCACGGCCATGATCCCGTTCCTCGAGCACGACGACGCCAACCGTGCCCTGATGGGTGCCAACATGCAGCGCCAGGCGGTTCCGCTGGTGCGCAGCGAGGCGCCGCTGGTCGGCACCGGTATGGAGCTGCGTGCCGCGATCGACGCCGGCGACGTGGTCGTGACCGAGAAGGCCGGTGTGGTCGAGGAGGTCTCCGCCGACTACATCACCGTGATGGCCGACGACGGCACCCGGCACACCTACCGGATGCGCAAGTTCGCCCGCTCCAACCACGGCACCTGCGCCAACCAGCGCCCGATCGTGGACGCCGGGCAGCGTGTCGAGTCGGGTCAGGTGCTCGCCGACGGACCGTGCACCGAGAACGGTGAGATGGCCCTGGGCAAGAACCTGCTCGTGGCGATCATGCCGTGGGAGGGTCACAACTACGAGGACGCGATCATCCTGTCCAACCGGCTGGTTGAAGAGGACGTGCTCACCTCGATCCACATCGAAGAGCACGAGATCGATGCCCGCGACACCAAGCTGGGCGCCGAGGAGATCACCCGGGACATCCCGAACGTCTCCGACGAGGTGCTCGCCGATCTCGACGAGCGCGGCATCATCCGCATCGGCGCCGAGGTCCGCGACGGCGACATCCTGGTCGGCAAGGTCACCCCGAAGGGCGAGACCGAGCTGACCCCGGAGGAGCGCCTGCTGCGCGCCATCTTCGGTGAGAAGGCCCGCGAGGTCCGCGACACGTCACTCAAGGTGCCCCACGGTGAGTCGGGCAAGGTCATCGGCATCCGGGTGTTCTCCCGCGAGGACGATGACGAGCTGCCCGCCGGTGTCAACGAGCTGGTCCGCGTCTACGTGGCCCAGAAGCGCAAGATCTCCGACGGCGACAAGCTCGCCGGACGCCACGGCAACAAGGGCGTCATCGGCAAGATCCTGCCCGTCGAGGACATGCCGTTCCTTCCGGACGGCACCCCGGTGGACATCATCCTGAACACCCACGGTGTGCCGCGTCGTATGAACATCGGCCAGATCCTGGAGACCCACCTCGGGTGGGTGGCCAAGGCGGGTTGGAACATCGACGTCGCGGCCGGGACTCCGGAGTGGGCGGCCAAGCTGCCCGAGCAGATGCTCTCGGCCCCGGCCGACAGCATCGTGGCCACCCCGGTGTTCGACGGTGCCCAGGAAGGTGAGCTGCAGGGTCTGCTCGGCTCGACGTTGCCCAACCGCGACGGCGAGACGATGGTCAACGCCGACGGCAAGGCGACGCTGTTCGACGGCCGCAGTGGCGAACCGTTCCCGTACCCGGTGACGGTCGGCTACATGTACATCCTGAAGCTGCACCACCTGGTGGACGACAAGATCCACGCCCGCTCCACCGGTCCGTACTCGATGATCACGCAGCAGCCGCTGGGTGGTAAGGCGCAGTTCGGTGGTCAGCGGTTCGGTGAGATGGAGTGCTGGGCCATGCAGGCCTACGGCGCGGCGTACACGCTGCAGGAGCTCCTGACGATCAAGTCCGATGACACCGTCGGCCGCGTCAAGGTCTACGAGGCGATCGTCAAGGGCGAGAACATCCCGGAGCCGGGCATCCCGGAGTCGTTCAAGGTGCTTCTCAAGGAGCTGCAGTCGCTGTGCCTCAACGTCGAGGTCCTGTCCTCGGACGGTGCTGCGATCGAGATGCGTGACGGTGACGACGAGGACCTGGAGCGTGCCGCTGCCAACCTCGGAATCAACCTGTCCCGCAACGAATCCGCATCTGTTGAGGATCTTGCGTAGTCCTCGCCCGTTGACCCGAAAATTTTCTAGTCCCGCAAGGGGAAAGGGAGTTACGTGCTAGACGTCAACTTCTTCGATGAACTCCGCATCGGTCTCGCGACCGCGGACGACATCCGCAACTGGTCCTTCGGCGAGGTCAAGAAGCCGGAGACCATCAACTACCGCACGCTCAAGCCCGAGAAGGACGGCCTGTTCTGCGAGAAGATCTTCGGACCGACTCGCGACTGGGAGTGCTACTGCGGCAAGTACAAGCGCGTCCGGTTCAAGGGCATCATCTGTGAGCGCTGCGGCGTCGAGGTGACCCGCGCCAAGGTGCGCCGTGAGCGGATGGGCCACATCGAACTGGCCGCGCCCGTCACGCACATCTGGTACTTCAAGGGCGTGCCCTCGCGTCTGGGCTACCTGCTCGACCTGGCCCCGAAGGATCTCGAGAAGATCATCTACTTCGCGGCCTACGTGATCACCGCGGTCGACGACGAGATGCGCCACAACGAGCTGTCGACGCTGGAGGCCGAGATGGCCGTCGAGCGCAAGGCGATCGAGGATCAGCGCGACGCCGACCTGGAGGCCCGCGCCCAGAAGCTCGAGGCCGACATGAAGGAGCTCGAGGACGAGGGCGCCAAGTCCGACGTCAAGCGCAAGGTGCGCGACGGCGGCGAGCGCGAGATGCGCCAGCTGCGCGACCGGGCCCAGCGTGAGCTGGACCGGCTCGAGGAGATCTGGACGACGTTCACCAAGCTGGCTCCCAAGCAGCTGATCGTCGACGAGCTGCTCTACCGCGAGCTGCAGGACCGCTACGGCGAGTACTTCGAGGGCGCCATGGGTGCCGAGTCGATCAAGAAGCTCATCGAGAACTTCGACATCGACGCCGAGGCCGAGTCGCTGCGCGACACCATCAAGAACGGCAAGGGCCAGAAGAAGCTGCGTGCGCTCAAGCGACTCAAGGTCGTCGCCGCGTTCCAGACCAATCGGAACTCGCCGATGGGCATGGTGCTCGACGCCGTTCCGGTGATCCCGCCGGAGCTGCGCCCCATGGTTCAGCTCGACGGTGGCCGCTTCGCGACGTCGGACCTCAACGACCTGTACCGCCGCGTCATCAACCGCAACAACCGGCTCAAGCGACTGATCGACCTCGGTGCTCCCGAGATCATCGTCAACAACGAGAAGCGCATGCTTCAGGAGTCGGTGGACGCGCTGTTCGACAACGGCCGTCGCGGCCGGCCGGTCACCGGGCCGGGCAACCGTCCGCTGAAGTCGCTGTCCGATCTGCTCAAGGGCAAGCAGGGCCGGTTCCGTCAGAACCTGCTCGGCAAGCGCGTCGACTACTCGGGCCGTTCGGTCATCGTGGTCGGCCCGCAGCTCAAGCTGCACCAGTGCGGTCTGCCCAAGCTGATGGCTCTCGAGCTGTTCAAGCCGTTCGTGATGAAGCGTCTGGTCGACCTGAACCATGCGCAGAACATCAAGAGCGCCAAGCGCATGGTGGAACGTCAGCGTCCCCAGGTGTGGGATGTCCTCGAAGAGGTCATCGCCGAGCACCCGGTGCTGCTGAACCGTGCACCCACGCTGCACCGCCTCGGTATCCAGGCCTTCGAGCCGCAGCTGGTGGAGGGCAAGGCCATCCAGCTGCACCCGCTGGTCTGTGAGGCGTTCAACGCCGACTTCGACGGCGACCAGATGGCCGTGCACCTTCCGCTGTCCGCGGAGGCGCAGGCCGAGGCCCGCATCCTGATGCTGTCCTCGAACAACATCCTGTCGCCCGCGTCGGGCCGCCCGCTGGCCATGCCGCGTCTGGACATGGTGACCGGCTTGTACTTCCTGACCACCGAGATCGAGGGTGACACGGGCGAGTTCACCCCGGCCGCCAAGGATCAGCCGGAGTCCGGCGTGTACAGCTCGCCGGCCGAGGCCATCATGGCGTTGGACCGCGGCGCGCTGAGCGTGCGGGCCAAGATCCGGGTGCGGCTGACCCAGCTGCGTCCGCCCGCCGAGATCGAGGCCGAGCGGTTCCCGGACGGCTGGAACATGGGCGACGCCTGGACGGCGGAGACCACCTTGGGCCGCGTGCTCTTCAATGAGCTGCTGCCGCGGGGCTACCCGTTCGTCAACAAGCAGATGCACAAGAAGGTGCAGGCCGCGATCATCAACGATCTGGCCGAGCGCTACCCGATGATCGTCGTCGCGCAGACCGTCGACAAGCTCAAGGACGCCGGCTTCTACTGGGCCACCCGTTCGGGTGTCACCGTGTCGATGGCCGACGTGCTGGTGCCGCCGGAGAAGCAGGAGATCCTCGAGCGCTACGAGGCGGAAGCCGACAGCATCGAGAAGCAGTACCAGCGCGGCAAGCTCAACAAGGACGAGCGCAACGAAGCGTTGGTGAAGATCTGGCAGGACGCGACCGAAGAGGTCGGTCAGGCGCTGCGGTCGCACTACCCGAAGGACAACCCGATCATCACGATCGTGGATTCGGGCGCGACGGGTAACTTCACCCAGACGCGGACGCTGGCCGGCATGAAGGGTCTGGTGACCAACCCGAAGGGTGAGTTCATCCCGCGTCCGATCAAGTCCTCGTTCCGCGAGGGCCTGACGGTGCTGGAGTACTTCATCAACACCCACGGCGCCCGCAAGGGTCTGGCGGACACCGCTCTGCGTACCGCCGACTCGGGCTACCTGACCCGTCGTCTGGTCGACGTGTCGCAGGACGTCATCGTGCGCGAGACCGACTGTGAGACCGAGCGCGGCATCACCGTCACGCTGGCCGAGAAGCAGGCCGACGGCACCCTGGTGCGCGATCAGCACATCGAGACCTCCGCCTACGCGCGGACGCTGGCCACCGACGCGGTCGACGCCAAGGGCAATGTGATCGTCGAGCGCGGTCACGACCTCGGCGACCCGGCCATCGACGCGCTGTTGGCCGCCGGCATCACCGAGGTCAAGGTCCGCTCCGTGCTGACCTGCGGCACCGGTACCGGTGTGTGTGCGATGTGCTACGGCCGTTCGATGGCGACCGGCAAGCTGGTCGACATCGGCGAGGCCGTCGGCATCGTGGCCGCGCAGTCCATCGGTGAGCCCGGCACGCAGCTGACCATGCGTACCTTCCACCAGGGTGGCGTCACCGGCGGTGCCGACATCGTCGGTGGTCTGCCCCGCGTGCAGGAGCTGTTCGAGGCCCGTATCCCACGGAACCGTGCCCCGATCGCCGACGTGTCCGGGCGGATCCGCCTGGAGGAGAGCGACAAGTTCTACAAGATCACCATCGTTCCCGACGACGGGGGCGAGGAGGTCGTGTACGACAAGCTCTCGCGTCGTCAGCGCCTGAAGGTGTTCAAGCACGACGACGGCTCCGAGCGTTTGCTGACCGACGGCGACCACGTCGAGGTCGGCCAGCAGCTGCTGGAAGGCTCGGCCGACCCGCACGAGGTGCTGCGCGTCCAGGGTCCCCGCGAGGTGCAGATCCACCTCGTCAAGGAGGTCCAGGAGGTGTACCGCGCCCAGGGTGTGTCGATCCACGACAAGCACATCGAGGTCATCGTCCGGCAGATGCTGCGTCGCGTCACGATCATCGATTCGGGTGCGACGGAGTTCCTGCCCGGCTCGCTGACCGAGCGTGGCGAGTTCGAGACCGAGAACCGTCGGGTCGTCGCCGAGGGCGGCGAGCCCGCGGCGGGTCGCCCGGTGCTGATGGGTATCACCAAGGCGTCGCTGGCCACCGATTCGTGGCTGTCGGCGGCGTCGTTCCAGGAGACCACCCGCGTGCTGACCGATGCGGCGATCAACTGCCGCAGCGACAAGCTGCAGGGTCTGAAGGAGAACGTGATCATCGGCAAGCTGATCCCGGCCGGTACCGGCATCAACCGGTACCGCAACATCCAGGTTCAGCCGACCGAAGAGGCCCGCGCCGCGGCGTACACGATCCCGTCCTACGAGGATCAGTACTACAGCCCGGACTTCGGCCAGGCCACCGGTGCTGCGGTGCCGCTGGACGATTACGGCTACTCGGACTACCGGTAAGTCAACGGAAAAGCCCCCGCTCCGGCGGGGGCTTTTTCGCGTTCGATAGGCGACGATGACGACGGACTTCGTGTGGTTCATGGTCGGATTGGCGGCGCTGATCGTCGGAGCCGAGGTGATGGTGCGTGGTGGGGCGCAGCTGGCCGCCCGGCTGGGCATCAGCCCGATCATCATCGGGCTGACGGTGGTGTCGATCGGCACCAGCATGCCCGAGCTCGCCATCGGCGTGGTCTCCGCCGGGGAGGGCAGCGGAGCGTTGGCGGTCGGCAACATCGCCCGGCACCAACATCGTCAACGTATTACTGATCCTCGGCTTGAGCGCGTTGTTGATCCCACTGGCCCTCCAGCTGCGCACGGTCCACTTCGAGTTGCCGATCATGGCATTGGCTGCAGGCCTGCTGTGGTTGCTGGCATCCGACGGAGTCCTGTCGCGACTGGACGGCGTGATCCTGGTGATCTGCACGGTGGTTTACACCGCCGGGGTCATCTGGTCCTCGCGTCGGGAGTCGTGGCTGGTGGCAGAGGAGTTCGCCGCCGAGTTCTCCGGCGACGACGTGGACGGCGACGCCACCGTGACCGTCACCCGACCGAGCACGTCGCGGTACCTGATGTTGACGATCAGTGGCATCGCGGTCGTGGTGGTCGGCGCCGACTGGCTCGTCGACGGGGCCGTGGGCATGGCGCGCGGCTTCGGCGTCAGCGACGCGTTGATCGGGCTCACCGTGGTCGCGATCGGGACATCGGCGCCCGAACTGGTGACGACGGTGGTGTCCACGGCCCGCGGAGACCGCGACATCGCGATCGGCAACCTGATCGGCAGCAGTATCTACAACATCCTGCTGATCCTCGGCGTCACCTGCCTGGTGTCGTCGAGCGGTGTGATCCTGCCGGACAGCCTGGTCCGGATCGACATCCCGATCATGGTGGTCGTGGCGCTGGCGTGCATTCCTATCTTCCTGTCGGGTCGACGGGTGAGCCGGGGCGAGGGCGGCCTGATGGTCGCCGCGTACCTGGCGTATCTGGCCTTCGTGATCACCACCCAGTCGTAGCGTCGGCCTGGACTCGTCGTCGTGCTCATCGGTTCCCACCTACAGGGAGGCGGGGGTTGTTCGTCTGCGTGCGATGAGTTGAGCCGGTCGCGGAGGTCATCATTGTCGGAAATCGACGACAAGGGGAACACGTGGTCCAACTGCTCAAAGTCCAGAATTTCAATGTGTCGGGTGACGGGTTCGGTGCGGGGGTGGACCAGAGTTTCGAGCGCCCGTTCGGGCACATCGACCCCAGTTCGATGTTCGCGTGGTGCGGCGCGACAGCAAGCTGGCCCAACCGCACCGAGCCTGGCGGCACTCGCGGCCTCGACGACTACTTCACGCGGGATTTCAGCCACAACATCGGCGCAGAGATCATGGGG
The DNA here is from genome assembly GCF_000612725.1 of Mycolicibacterium austroafricanum. GTDB lineage: Bacteria > Actinomycetota > Actinomycetes > Mycobacteriales > Mycobacteriaceae > Mycobacterium > Mycobacterium austroafricanum. The sequence continues at coordinate 622,850 of NZ_HG964451.1, read as the reverse complement.
CGCAACAAGTTCAGCCCACATCGCGGTCCGTGGCGGGACCACGAATGGCAGGGGTGGTGGGGCGACGAGCCGCCGTTCCACACTCCCGTGTTCGTCATGACACACCATGAACGGCCGTCGTTCACGCTGTCGGATACGACGTTTCATTTCATCACCGCAGACCCCGTCACGGTCGCCACACGGGCCAAGGAAGCCGCTGCCGGCAAGGACGTCCGGCTCGGCGGCGGGGCCGCGACCATCCGGCAGTTCCTCGACGCCGATCTCGTCGACACCCTGCATGTGGCGGTCTCCCCGGACGTAGAGATCGGCTCCGGCTCGCGACTGTGGAAGTCTCCGGATGAGCTCGACGATCGGTTCCACCACGAGGTGGTGCCCAGCCCGAGCGGGGTGACGCACCACCTGTTCTGGCGGCGATGACCTGGTGCGCCACACTCGACGGTCCGATCTCGGTGGCTTCGCGTGTCCGCCCGCATCACTAGACTCGACGCCGTGCTCATCGGTTCCCACGTCCACGGCGACGATCCCCTGGCAGCGGCGGAGGCGGACGGCGCCGATGTCGTGCAGTTCTTCCTCGGAAACCCGCAGAGCTGGAAGAAGCCCCCGCCACGCGAGGACGCCGAGGTGCTCAAGGCGTCGCCGGTGCCGATCTATGTGCATGCGCCGTACCTGATCAACGTCGCGTCGGCGAACAACCGGGTGCGCATTCCGTCGCGAAAGATCCTGCAGGACACCTGCGATGCGGCGTCGGAGATCGGCGCCACCGCGGTGATCGTGCACGGTGGCCACGCCGACGACAACGACATGGATGCCGGCTTCGAGCGGTGGGTGAAGGCGTTGGCCAGTCTGAAGTCCGACGTGCCGGTCTATCTGGAGAACACCGCCGGCGGTGACCACGCCATGGCCCGGCATTTCGACACCATCGCCCGGCTGTGGGATCACATCGGCGACACCGGCATCGGCTTCTGCCTGGACACCTGCCACGCCTGGGCGGCGGGCGAGGCGTTGATCGACGCCGTGGAGCGGATCAAGGGCATCACCGGGCGTATCGACCTGGTGCACTGCAACGATTCCCGCGACGCCGCCGGGTCGGGCGCGGACCGGCACGCCAACTTCGGCTCCGGCCAGATCGATCCGCAGCTGCTCGTCGCCGTGGTCAAGGCCGCCGGGGCGCCGGTGATCTGCGAGACCTCCGACGAGGGTCGCAAGGACGACATCGCTTTCCTGCGCGACAACCTCTGACCGGCCGGCCACAGCATTGTGGCTGAACGGTTATCGAACTGCAGATGGCGAGGCGGTTAAATAGGCTGACGCCGAGAACCCGAGTGTCCCTCGTCGAAAGGCCTGCGTGTCCGCGATTGACCAGCCGTCCATTGCGCTGACGCATGTCCCGATCCCGACGGAGACCGACCGCCGCGCGCGGTGGCTGCGCGTCGCCCGGTGGACGGCACTGGCGACCTGGGCGGTGGTGGTGGTGTGGCGCACCGTCACCGACGGTTTCGCGTTCAACCGCGAGCTGCTCCTGCTCTACATCTGCACCGGTCTGGCTGCCGCCAGCATCGGCCAGGGCAGACGCATGCTGTACGTCGTGCGGGACTGGCTGCCGTTCGCACTGGTGCTGATCGCCTACGACTTCAGCAGGGGAGCGGCGCTGCTGGTCGGTACTCCGACGCTGTGGCACTGGCAGGCCGACATGGACCGCTGGTTGTTCGGCGGGACGATGCCGACGGTGTGGCTGCAGGAGCGGCTCAAGCTGCCCGAGCCGCCGTGGTGGGAGGTGGCGATCAGTAGCGTCTACATGTCGTTCTTCATCCTTCCCTACGTCGTCGCCGCGGTGTTGTGGCTGCGTAACCGCGACGAGTGGAAGGCCTTCGTCCGACTGTTCGTCGCGTTGTCGTTCACCGCGCTGGTGATCTACGCAATCGTGCCCGCCGCGCCGCCCTGGGCGGCGGCCCGATGCACCCCGACCGACGTCAGCGGCGGGCCCTCGGACCCCGGATGCATGTTCCGGTCCGCACGCGGCGTCCCCGACGGAGGCCTGCTGGGCAGCATGCAGGCGGTGCAGCCCGGTGCCAACGACTGGATCGAGCGCATCGTCGCCCGCGGTTGGCGCGTGCTCGAGCTGCATTCGGCCAGTGCGCTGATCGATCAGGGGCAGGCGAGCGTCAACCTGGTCGCCGCGATTCCGTCGCTGCACGCGGGTCTGTCACTGGGGATCGCGGTGTTCCTGTGGACCAGGCTCAACAATGTGTGGCGACCGGTGCTCGTCGCCTATCCGCTGGTCATGGCGTTCACCTTGGTCTACACCGCCGAGCACTACGTCATCGACATCCTGCTCGGTTGGCTGCTGGCCGCTGTGGTCCTCGCCGCCCTGTGGTTGTTCGAACGGCGTCAGGCCGGCCGGGTTTCCAAATAGCTTTGCTGCGCGCCGGTTTTCAGCGATCCCCGCCGCTCGAGCAGCATCACGCACCGCAACGCGAGGTCGTACGAGCTGTAGCAGTGGTGAGCGATCAGCGCGAGATGCTTGAGCTGCTCGTCGCTGAGCGAGTCCGGTCGGGAGAAGTCGCGCACGTAGACGATGTCGGCTTCCAGGAGCTGGTTCAGCGCCCAGCGTGGGTTGTTGTTGACGACGTAGGGAGCGATCGGCCATTTCTTGACCGCGGCGAAGCAGTGCGGGACGAAGCCCTGGCTGCGCATCTCGACGTCGACGTCACCCATGGTGGGTTGGTCCCGGTAGAGCGTGACGAACGAGACCTCGGTCTGGATCGCCACCGCATCGGCGAGTTTGGTGCGGCCGTTCTGGAACACGGCGAGCTCGCCGCCCTGGATGTCGATCTTGAGAAAGTCGAGGTGCTCGATCTCGGAGATGTCGTCGAGTCTGTGCGTGGACAACGGAATTCGCTCGAGCACCTCGCCGTACGGTTCGAGCACTTCGAACAGGTTCAGGGTGTCCGGGTCGGGTTCGAACAGGCTGGTCATGCCGGAGGCGCGGCAGATGTTGAGGGTGTGTTCGCCGCCGTCGCCGACGGCGTAAGGCAGGTATCGCTCGCCCGGCCCCTTTCGGGTCTGCAACTCCGCAAGCGCGTCCGGCTGAGGCTCGAACCCGGTGACGCGGCACAGTCCTGCGGACAGCATCGGTGCGTACGGCGGCTCGCCGTCGATCGGGTTCGCGCCGACGTCGACGACGTCGGTCAGGCGTGATGGGGCCAGCAGGTCGCGAAAAGCAGTGATCATGAGGTCGCCTTCATGCGGTCGTCCGAAACGCGGCCAAGGGCGAGACGAATGTACCGTTCCGGCGTCGGGGGTTTCGGCGGATCGCGCCAAGTCGATTCACGGCTACGTGGCGACTTCGGCACGTACCCGCACTTGGTGACTCGAAGCTGGTAGGCAACCCTGCGTAAACGCGTTGTTTGCTTTGCTGACCGCGGGGCGTCCGGCGACTCGGTGCCGTCGACGGGATCAGCGGGCATCGTTGACGCAGCGCCAATCTCGGCGAGCGGACCCGTCTCGCGACGGGTTACGGATGCCGCGTTGCGGAGAACTCGAGCACTCTGCCGGTCGCAACGCCAAAGTAATTTGCTCCCGCGCCCCAATCGACATGGTGTCAAGTGGGGCCCGCGCCGGTGCGGCGAGTACTCCCCGAAACGGGGCTGCAGAGCGACGTCCATGGGGGGTGACCTGCCTGTTATGGCACACGACGGCAGCGCGTCAGCAAACTAACTCACGCGTCTATTTGTTGCGTTATCACAAAGTTCTTGGAATAGCTAATTGACAACGCAATCACTGCGATATTTAACCTGCAGAAAACCTTCGAGCAGGTAAATCGGGGTGCTAATTTCCGAGCGTCTGCGGTGCGCAGACAACCGATCGGGTTCTCAGTAGGGGGTTTAAGGCCTTGTCCAGTCGACGTAAGCAAAAGTCTGGCGGTACCAGGAAAGTGGTCCGCCCTGTAATAACAACCGGCCTCGCCGGTGCAGCCATGGTCGGAGCCGGAATGATGTTCCTGGCTCCTCCGGGGGGTCCGGGACCAATTTCCGCCGCCATTCAATTGACGTCGACGGGGTCCGAGGCGACTGAACCGTGGTACGTGGTGAGCTTCGGAGGTTCCGGCGCTCCCACACCCAATAATCTCGCCGCCAGCCTCGTTGATCTCAGCGGTACGTCGTGCGGTCTGATCTGTAACGGTCAGGACGGCACCGGCCAGAACGGCGGCATCCTCTTCGGTAACGGCGGAAGCGGCTGGAACAGCGAGATCGCCGGTGTCTCCGGCGGTAACGGCGGCAATGCCGGCCTGTTCGGCGGTAACGGCGGTAACGGCGGCAACGGCCTGGGCAGCGGCGACGGCGGCAACGGTGGTGACGCCGGTCTCTTCTCGCTGTTCGGCCGCGGCGGTAACGGTGGTAACGGCGGCGTCGGCATCGCCGGCGCAACCGGTGCGGTCGGCGCGCCGGGTGTCGCAGGTGCGACCGGAGCGACCGGTGTGACCAGCAATGTCACCGGTGGTAACGGCGCGGATGCCGTCGGATACGGCGCCACAGGTGCGGCAGGCGCGGCAGGCGCCGCGGGCGCCGCAGGCAAGGCCGGTGCTGTCGGCTCTGCCGGCACGGCCGGCAGCGCTGGCGCCCCAGGTGTCTGGGGTAACGCGGGTCTGCCCGGCGCGGCCGGTGCGGCCGGCGGCGCAGGCGCCATCGGTACAGCGGGTGTGGCCGGCGCTGCAGGAACCGCCGGTGCGACCGGCGGAACCGGCGTAGGCGGAAACGGCGGCGCAGGCCAAGCCGGTGGGATCGGCGGCACCGGTGCCGCGGGCGCCGCTGGCCAAGCCGGTACAGCCGGTGAAACCGGTGTGACCGGCGGTGTCGGTGGTATCGGCGGCCAGGGTACCGAGGGTGGTACCGGTGGCGTCGGTGGCGTCGGTGGCGTGGGCGCGACCGGCGGCGCAGGCGGTGTCGGCGGCAAGGGCATCCAGGGTGGCCAAGGTCTCCAGGGCGGCCAGGGCGGCGACGGCGGCACCGGCGGCACGGGTGGCGACGCGACCAGCATGGGTGAAGCCGGTGCGACCGGCGGCAAGGGCGGCAACGGTGGCAACGGTGGCCGAGGCAGCCTGTTCGGTCGAGGCGGCAACGCGGGTAACGGCGGCAACGGCGGCACCGGTGGCAACGGCGGCAACGGCGGCACGGGTGGCACGGGCGGCAATGGTGGCACCGGTGGCACCGGTGGCACCGGCGGTATCGGCGGTGCCGGCAGCACGGGTGGCACGGGTGGCACCGGCGGCACCGGCGGCACGGGTGGCACGGGTGGCACGGGCGGCACCGGTGGCACGGGTGGCACCGGCGGCACGGGCGGCAAGGGTGGTACGGGTGGCACCGGCGGTGATGGTGGCACGGGTGGCACCGGCGGCACCGGCGGCACGGGTGGTACGGGTGGCACCGGCGGCACGGGTGGCACGGGTGGCACCGGCGGCGCAGGTGACGGCCTGGGTGGCACGGGTGGCACGGGTGGCACCGGCGGCTTCGGCGGCCAGGGCGGCCAGGGTGGCACCGGTGGGACCGGCGGCCAGGGCGGCCTCGGCGGTGTCGGTGGCACCGGCGGTACGGGCGGCACCGGCGGGACCGGCGGCCAGGGTGGCACCGGTGGGACCGGTGGCACGGGTGGCACCGGTGGTACCGGCGGCGCCGGCGGTGACGGCGGCCTCGGTGGTCTGGGCGGCTTCGGCGGTGTCGGTGGTACCGGCGGCCAGGGCGGCCAGGGCGGCCCCGGCGGTAGCACAGGTGGCGCAGGTGGCGCAGGTGGCCAGGCCGGTGTGGCCGGTAAGGGCGGCCTGTTCGGTGGGTCCGGTTCCGCGGGCACAGCCGGTGTGACCGGTGCGTCGGGTGCATCCGGTGGTAAGGGTGCTCAGGGTGCCACGGGTGCCCAGGGTGCCACGGGCGCCCAGGGTGCGACCGGTGCAACCGGTGCATCCGGTGCCCAGGGTTCGGCGGGTTCGGCCGGTTCGGCTGGTGTGGCCGGTTCGGCTGGCACGACGGGTGCCCAGGGCTCGGCCGGAACCAATGGTGCGAACGGCGCCAACGGCTCGCAGGGTGCTGCCGGTAAGGCCGGTGCGACCGGCACGACCGGTGCGACGGGGGCAGCTGGCGACGCCGGCGACCCCGGCTCTGAGGCCGTGGATATCAACGGTGGTGCCGGTGGTGCCGGTGGCGCCGGTGGTGAAGGCGGCGAAGGCGGTGCCGGTGGCGCTGGCGGTGACGGATCCGAAGGTGGTGCCGGTGGCTCCGGTGGTGCCGGTGGCTCCGGTACCGGTGGCGCCGGTGGTGCCGGTGGCTCCGGTGGCTCCGGTGGCTCCGGTGGTGCCGGTGGCTCCGGTGGGGCAGCCGGCGACAGCGACTAGTCCGGTTACCGATCGGGTAGGCCCCCCTCCTTCGGGAGGGGGGCCTTCCCCTTTGTCCAGAGCGGCTAAAGGCAGATGGTTTGGTTGCCGTGGCGGATCACGCGGTCTTCGCAGTGCCACAACACAGCTCGTGACAGCACCGCGCGCTCGACGTCGGCGCCGAGGCGCACCAGGTCGTCCACACTGTGGCGATGGTCGACACGCACGACATCCTGTTCGATGATCGGCCCCTCATCGAGGTCGTCGGTGACGTAATGTGCCGTGGCGCCAACGAGTTTCACGCCGCGCTCCTTCGCCCGCCGGTACGGCGACGCGCCGATGAACGCGGGAAGGAACGAATGATGGATGTTGATCAGCGGGCAACCGACCTGCTCGATGAAACTCGGGGTCAGGATCTGCATGTAGCGGGCCAGCACCACCAGGTCGACGTTTCCGCGCAGAAGGTCCAGTTGCCGCTGTTCCGCCTCATCGCGGATCTCCGTGCGGGCCGGTACATGGATGAACGGCACGCCGAAGGGCCGTACCGCGTCGGCGAGATCGGGGTGGTTGGCGATCACCATCACCACCGACATGTCCAACTCGCCGCGCCGATTGCGCCATAACAGATCCAGCAGACAGTGGTCTTCCCTGGACGCCATGATCGCCACCCGCTTCGGCTTGGCGGCCTCGGTGAGCCGGAAGTCCATGCCGAAGGGATCTGCCACCTGCGCGGCGAAATCCCGCTCCAGTCCGTCACGTGCGGCGGGCAGGCCCGGAAGGTGAAAGATGGTGCGCTGCATGAACGTTCCACCGACCGGCTCGGTGGAGTGCTGATCGAGGGAAATGATGTTGGCGCCAGTCTGGGTGAGGAACCCACTCACTGCGGCGATCAACCCGGGACGATCGGCGCACCGCAGCAGCAGGCGGCCGATGTCTCTCGGGCCGTGGATGTCGGCGTCGGTGTGTTCGACCATGGCCTCACCCTTGCAGCACGCACAGCACTTCGTCGAGGGAGGCGGCGCGCAGACCGGCTTCCGTACCGTCCCATCGGGTGCAGTCGAACATGGCCGGGCCGTCAGCGGCGGTCTCGGTCAGCACATAGCGTCCCGTATCCGCGTTGCCGCGAACCGTCGTCAACTGCGCCACACAACCTGTCAGCTTGTCCGCATCACCGAAGTTGATCCCCACCTGGCAGACCTCCGGCTCTGCGTCGAGTACCGACGTCAGGCGACGGATGTAGTCGTCGGGCGCGAAGAACTGCCAGCCCATGCCCAGGTGTAACCAGAACCGGTCATCGATCAGGTCGCGCAGCTGCCCACGCTGAACACCTGGGGGAGACTGCCGAAACTCCAGGAACGGGTACTTTGCGGCGAGTTCGGCCCGGTCGTTTGGCCACAGTCCTATGTCGATCACCAGGACACGACCGACGCGGGTGAGGTCCGAGAAACAGTGCAGCACCGAGTTCAGGGTCCGCTCGGTTGCCGAGCGGTCAGGGCCCGCCACGACGGTGACGGTGATGTCTCCTTCGGCGGTATGAAGATCATGCGCCAACGATTCCGGGTAGGTGGCTGCGGCGTCGAGCAGGTGAGCCGCGCCGAGATCTCGGTTCCCCGCGATTCTGCATCGCTCTTCTTCGGGGATATCGGTGCGGTTCAGCAGCTGACGGCATAGCGCAAAGGTCTCTTCCTGCCTGCCGATCCAGGACGCGCAGACCGCCTGTTCGTCGGACGCGCGCCAGGAGTAGATCTCGGCGTTGACGAACAACACGTCCTGATCGGGCATCGGAATCCGGGCGGCGCGTTCGGCGAACAGGTGGCCGAGCTGGTAGCGCTGCTCGTCGCGATACCACCGTGCGACCGCGTAGAGCGCCTCTGCGCGCCAAGGCCGGTACTCCCAGGCGCGCAGGAACGCATCCTGAACCGGCGGCCAGGGCTCGCCGAGTCGCAGCATGGTATCTGCCACACGCACCAGGGCGTAATACACCTCTTCGTCGAAGCCAGCCATCTCGGTGCGGCGTCGATACCACTTGTGTGCACTCGCGTAATCGCCGTAGTCGTAATAGCTCTGCGCCAGATAGAACACCGATCGCGGATCGTCGGGGTTGCGCTCGACCTCGGCCAGCAGAACTTCGGCATCACGCGCGTACTTCTCAGGATCGAGGTTGCGGCCGCCCAGGCGCCGCGATTCGATGTGGTAGTCGCCGCGGAGCCGTTCCTCGGTACACGGGCCACCGCACTCGGCGTACTCGTGAAGCACACCCACATACCGCCAAGGGAGGCCGTCTCTGAACAACTGGCGCCGCCAGTACGAGACGTCGGGGCCGTAGTGCAGTTGGTAGACGTCGGCGGTGAGTCCGCTGAAATCCGGTGTGCCGACGAGTAGATCGTCGGCGTCCATCACCCAGATGTAGTCGCCGTGTCCACGCGCGAGCTCCAGGGCCTCCGAGCGGTTGTGTCCGAAGTTTCGCCAAGGACGCACATGCAGTTCGCCCGGGATGCCCAGGGCCGCCATGTGATCACGAATCTTGTCCTGGGTGCCGTCGTCCGAGCCGGTGTCGACGATCACCCACGAATCGATGTAGGGGGCAACGGAATCGAGCACCTCGTGGACGATATGCGCCTCGTTGCGCACGATCATGTTGAGACAGATCGCGGGCCTCACATCGGACATGAGGACTATCCCGTCTTCTGATAAACCAGCCAGCGCATGTCGACGGGCGACTGTTCACGGGGGACATCGAAGATATCCTGACCGCTCACCCATTCCGCGTACCAACCCGTCGGCGGCCAGTGGCCCGCAGGCAGGTTCTCCTTCTCATACTCGTAGACGGAGTCGTTCGTCATGAGCCGCAACGACAGTCCCGCCGAGGCGATGTCGATCTCCTCGCCGGTGAAGATGGTCGTGTACACCTGCTGTCCGAGTTCGCGTGCCGCATCCGCCAGCTCCCGCACCGCGTCGTCGGACAGGTAACCGGGACGAGGCATGAACGTGTTGAACACGAGCCGACCTCCGGGAGCGAGGCACCCTGCAGCGAGTTCGAAGATGGCGCGCAGCTGTGCGACGTTCCGGAAGTCCGACACCACCTCGGAGAGGACGATCAACTGGTAGTCCTTCTGCAGGTCGTCCATGGTCTCGAAGACGTCGCGGTCGATCACCCGGATGTTCAACAGATGCTTGAAAGCCTCGGTCCGCAGGATCTCGGCGAATTTCGGGGTCAGCTCGACCGCGTCGACGGGATGGCCCCGGCGGGCCAATGCCAGAGCGTTGCGCCCGGTTCCGGCGCCGATGTCGAGCACCCGAGCAGTTTCGGGGCTGGTGATCTCGGTCGACAGGGCGGTCACGCGGGCGTCGGGATTGATGCCGAACAACGGTGGTTTGCGGGACGCCACCCAGCTGTCGTAGGACTCTTCGAGCGTCGACACCTGCGGCTGGATGAAGTAGTTCAGCACCGTGCCGACCGGGGCGTCATAGGTGATGACGATGTTGGACCGGTTCGATCCCGCGTAGGCGTTTGCCAGCTCCTTCGCGAGCAACGATCTGAGGTGATCGAGCTCGTCGCCGCTGAACTTGCGGCCGAGTGCGCCAAAAATCTTGTTGCACACGGAAACATATTCGTCGACAAGCCCCGGCACCGCCGGCAGCGTGATCTTGCCGCTGGACACCCCCCGCCGCAGCAGTCGACGCGCCATCGCCTCACGCATATACGCCGTATCTATCGACATCAGCACAACCCCCAACTCGCTGAAAGATCCCCCGACGGCTGACGATACACAACAAATCCTTTGCAAAGAGCAAAAATTCGAAGTGACGATCCGGTCGCCGATGCGTCGCAGTTTCGCGATTCCTCCCCTTGGGGGGGTGGCGGTGCCTCTACCATCGCGTCGTGGCCGATCCCAGAGAAGTCGAATCCGATTCAACCCCTGAACCGCACGTGTCGCGAGTGCCACAGAAAGTCACCCGCAACAGTTCACCGCTCACCCCAATCGCGTTGCTGGTGGCGCTGATTGCCGTCGGGCTTGCAGTGTGGGCGCTGCTGAGCATGCCGGAACAACAGTCGGCCTCGGCGACGGGCGCGCCGCTGCAGGGTGACGCCAAGGAACGCGTCTGCAGCGCGGCGCACACGGTGGCGATGGCGGTGCAGAGGCAGACCAACGCCAACATCGGTCCAGAACCGGCCGCGGTCGAAGCGGTGGCGGCCAATGCGCGCTTGGCGATGCTCGGCGGCGGCGACTATCTGCTGAGCCAGATCAGCTCCGACACGCCGCAGGACCTCGCCGACGCGGCCCGCGCGTTCGGCACCACGCTGCAGCAGATCGGCGCCAACGCGCTTGCCGGCGTCCCCAACGACGAGGATCTGCAAGCCGGCCGCATCCGCGATGCCGAGGCCACCAGGAACAAGCTCAGCCAACTCTGCAGCTCGTAGGTTTATTACAGTTCTTGTGCGATTGTTCGTTTGATGTAACAGTGGTGTCATGCATGACACCCATGTCGTCACCAATCAGGTCCCGCCGCTGGAGGACTTCAACCCGGCCGCCTCGCCGGTCCTCGCCGAGGCGCTGATCCGCGAGGGCGGGCAGTGGGGCGCCGATGAGGTCGCCGAGCTCGGAGCCCTGGCCGGCAGCGCCGCCGCGCAGCGCTGGGGCGAGCTCGCCGACCGCAACCGGCCGGTGCTGCACACCCACGACCGCACCGGTCACCGCATCGACGAGGTCGAATACGACCCCGCCTACCACCAGCTGATGACGGTGGCGGTCGGCCACGGTCTGCACGCCGCGCCGTGGGCCGACGACCGCGACGGCTCCCACGTCGTGCGGGCGGCGAAGACCTCGGTGTGGACGCCGGAACCCGGCCACATCTGTCCGATCTCGATGACGTACGCCGTGGTGCCGGCGCTGCGCCACAACCCGGAACTCGCCGCGGTCTACGAACCCTTGCTGACCAGCCGCGTCTACGACCCCGAGCTGGCGGTGCCCAGCACCAAGCCGGGCATCACCGCCGGGATGTCGATGACCGAGAAGCAGGGCGGCTCCGACGTCCGCGCCGGCACCACCGAGGCCACCCCCAACGGCGACGGCACCTACTCGCTGCGCGGGCACAAATGGTTCACCTCGGCGCCGATGTGCGACATCTTCCTGGTCCTCGCCCAGGCGCCGGGTGGCCTGAGTTGCTTCTTCCTGCCGCGGATCCTGCCCGACGGCTCCCGCAACCGGATGTTCCTGCAACGCCTCAAGGACAAGCTCGGCAACCACGCCAACGCCTCCAGTGAGGTGGAGTACGACGGAGCGACGGCGTGGCTGGTCGGTGAGGAGGGCCGCGGCGTGCCGACCATCATCGAGATGGTCAACCTGACCCGGCTGGACTGCGCGCTGGGCAGCGCGACGAGCATGCGCAACGGGCTCATGCGTGCCACCCACCACGCCCAGCACCGCAAGGCGTTCGGGGCTTACCTCATCGATCAGCCGCTGATGCGCAACGTGCTCGCCGACCTCGCGGTCGAGGCCGAGGCCGCCACGATGCTGGCGATGCGGATGGCCGGCGCCACAGACCGTGCCGTGCGTGGCGACGAGCGCGAAACACTGTTGCGCAGAATCGGATTGGCCGCCGCCAAGTACTGGGTGTGCAAGCGGGCCACCCCGCATGCCGCCGAGGCGATGGAGTGCCTGGGCGGCAACGGCTACGTCGAGGACTCCGGGATGCCGCGGCTCTACCGGGAGGCCCCGCTGATGGGCATCTGGGAGGGCTCGGGCAACGTGAGTGCGCTGGACACGTTGCGCGCCATGGCAACCCGGCCCGAGTGCATCGACGTGCTGTTCGACGAGCTCGCCGCGACCGACGGTCACGACGCCCGGCTGGACGCGCACGTGCAGGGTCTGCGGCCGCAGCTGGGCGACCCCGAGACGATCCAGTACCGCGCCCGTCAGGTGGCCGAGGACATCTCGCTGGCGCTGCAGGGTTCGCTGCTGGTGCGCCACGGCCATCCCGCCGTGGCCGAGGCCTTCCTGGCCAGCAGGCTCGGCGGCCAGTGGGGCGGCGCGTTCGGCACGTTGCCGACCGGGCTGGACCTGGCACCGATCATCGAGCGTGCCCTGGTCAAGGCCCCGGACGCGAGGAGGACAGACAACAGATGACCGAGACCCTCAAGACGATGACCTACGAGGTCACCGGCCGGGTCGCCCGCATCACGTTCAACCGCCCCGAGACGGGCAACGCGATCATCGCCGACACCCCGCTGGAGCTCGCGGCGCTCGTCGAACGCGCCGACCTGGACCCGAGCGTCCACGTGATCCTGGTGTCCGGGCGCGGCGAAGGCTTCTGCGCCGGGTTCGACCTGGGGGCCTACGCCGAAGGGTCCTCGACGGCGGGCACCGACCGGCGGGGCACCGTGCTCGACGGCAAGACCCAGGCGATCAACCACCGCGCCGATCAGCCCTGGGATCCGATGATCGACTACCAGATGATGAGCCGGTTCGTGCGCGGCTTCTCCAGCCTGATGCGCTGCGACAAGCCGACCGTCGTCAAGATCCACGGCTACTGCGTGGCGGGCGGCACCGACATCGCGCTGCACGCCGACCAGGTGATCGCCGCGGCGGACGCCAAGATCGGCTACCCGCCCACCCGGGTGTGGGGTGTGCCCGCCGCGGGCATGTGGGCGCACCGACTCGGCGATCAGCGGGCCAAACGCCTTCTGCTGACCGGGGATTGCCTCACCGGCGCGCAGGCCGCCGAGTGGGGGCTCGCGGTGGAGGCGCCCGATCCGGCCGACCTCGACGAGCGGACCGAGCGGCTGGTCGAACGGATCGCCGCCGTCCCGGTCAACCAGCTGATCATGGTCAAGCTCGCGATGAACAGCGCGCTGTACAACCAGGGGGTAACCAACAGCGCGATGATCTCCACCGTGTTCGACGGAATCGCCCGCCACACCCCGGAAGGGCACGCGTTCGTCGCGCAGGCCCGTGAGCACGGCTTCCGCGAGGCGGTGCGCGGCCGCGATGAACCCTTCGGGGACTACGGCCGCACGACGTCCGGGGTTTGAGCGATGGGGTGTGAGCGATGCGGATGACGGCACGCTCGGTGGTGCTCAGCGTGCTGCTCGGCGCCCACCCGGCGTGGGCGACGGCCGCCGAATTGATCCGACTCACCAGCGATTTCGGCATCAGGGAATCGACGGTGCGGGTGGCGCTGACCCGCATGGTCGGCGCGGGCGACCTGGTGCGCTCCGAAGACGGATACCGGCTCTCGGACCGACTCCTGGCCCGTCAGCGCCGCCAGGACGACGCGATCACCCCGCGGCGACACGCCTGGGACGGCAGCTGGACCATGCTGGTGATCACCAGTGTCGGAACCGATGCCAGAACGCGGGCCCAGCTACGAAACACCTTGCAGGACAACCGCTTCGCCGAACTTCGTGAAGGTGTCTGGATGCGCCCGGCCAACGTCGACCTCGAACTCGGCCCCGACATCACCGAGAAGGTGCGCATCCTGGCGGCCCGCGACGACGAACCGGCCGAGCTCGCCGCGCGGCTGTGGGATCTCCCCGGCTGGGCCGCGACCGGGCGCGAACTGCTCACCCGGATCGCCGACGCCGACGACGTTCCCGGTCGGTTCGTCGTCGCGGCGGCGATGGTGCGGCACCTGCTGACGGATCCGGTGTTGCCCGATGAACTGCTGGCCACCGACTGGCCCGGCGCGGCACTGCGCTCCGCGTACAACGACTTCGCCGCCGAAATGGTCGCGCGGCGCGACGGTGTGGAACTGATGGAGGCGAGATGAGCGGGACGGCGGGCAGGAGCGAAGCGACCCGGGGAGAAAGCATCAGGGTCGAGAAGAGCGGCGCGGTGACGACGGTCGTCATGGACCGGCCGCAGGCGCGCAACGCCGTCGACGGTCCGACGGCGATGGAGCTCCACGCCGCGTTCGACGAGTTCGACAAGGACGAGTCCGCGTCGGTCGCGGTGCTGTGGGGTGACAACGGAACCTTCTGCGCCGGCGCCGACCTCAAGGCGATGGGCACCGAGAACTCCAATCCCGTGCATCGGACCGGACCGGGCCCGATGGGGCCGAGCCGGATGGTGCTGTCCAAGCCGGTGATCGCGGCGGTCAGCGGCTACGCGGTCGCGGGTGGCCTGGAGCTGGCGCTGTGGTGCGACCTGCGGATCGTCGAGCAGGACGCCGTGATGGGCGTTTTCTGCCGGCGGTGGGGAGTTCCGCTGATCGACGGCGGCACCGTGCGCCTACCGCGGTTGATCGGGCACAGCCGTGCGATGGACCTCGTCCTCACCGGCCGCGCGGTCGACGCCGACGAGGCTTACGCGATCGGACTGGCCAACCGTGTGGTGCCGAAGGGCGAGGCGCGCCAGCGGGCCGAGGAGCTCGCCGCCGAGTTGGCTGCGCTGCCGCAGCAGTGCATGCGGTCCGACCGGATGTCGCTGCTGAACCAGTGGGGCATGTCGGAGGCCGAAGCGATGGACGTCGAGTTCGGCAGCCTGTCGCGGGTGGCGGCCGAGTCGCTGGAGGGCGCCGCCCGGTTCGCAGAGGGCGCAGGTCGGCACGGAGCGCCCGGCTGAGTCACCAGAAGACGCCCTGATCGGCGGACAGGATGAAGCCGTGGTTGCCGTATGTCTCGCAGCGCACGGTATCGGGGGAGGTAACCGCGCAGGCGCCACCGAGGCTCTCCACGCGCTCACCGACGGGGAGCATGTCGACGCCGCGGGTGAACGACGCCGTGTCCGAGTAGCGGTACTCGGCCGGGCCCCAACTCATCACCCAGGTCTGGTTGACGCCGGGCGGGGCGTCGGCGGCCACCGCGTCGCAGCCCACGGGCCCGCCGTTCGGCCCGATGCCGCACGCACGCCCGTCCGGGGTGGTGAAGAAAACCCAGCCGTAGTCGTCGGGCGTCGTGTAATCGCCCTCCGCAAGTGGATAGGCATCGATGTCTCCCGATGCGTCGTCGCCTCCCGGTGGCGCAGCCGAGGCGGGCGCCGCCATGATCACCGCGGCGCCCAGCCCGGTCAACAGCCAACGGAGACGCTGCCTCATGGGGCGATTCAACCTTCCAAAAGGCTCTGGCGATAGAGGCCTTTGGGCCTCGCTAACCTCTGCTGATCGAGTTGTTGCTGCCGGTGTCGTTGACCTTCGGATCACCGTCGCGGTAGGTCACGGTGTTGTTCAGGCCGACGACCGACAGCTCGGCGTCCACCCGCTCGAAGCTGATCTTGTTGTCGGCCCCGCCGATGTTGACGTTGGCGCACGTGCCCTTGACGGTCAGCGTGTTGTTGGAGCCGCCGACGTTGAGCGACTTGCCGTCGGCGCAGTCGATGTCCGCCGTCGTGCCGAACGACCCGTAGTTGATGGTGTTGCCGATCTCGACCTGGGCGCCGGATGTCCCTGCGGTCGCGGTGGGGCTGTTGGTGTCGTCGCTGGTCGAACCGCATGCCGACAGTCCGACTGTCAGGGCGGCGAGACAACCGATCACACCAAGACGAGGGTCCATGCCTAGGCGGGTACCCGATCTATGCGATTTGTCATCCCCAGTTCGCGGCCGCGGTCCCACACGATCGGTGCTCCGTTCTTGTAGAACACCGTCTGGTCCCATCCGTAGACCGTGATGTCGTTGACCACGTTGTCGGCGACGACGACGTTCGACGACCCCTGGACCGTCACCGCCCAGCACGTTCCCAGCGCATTGATCCGGTTGTTGTTGCCCAAAACGATCAGCGTGGATTCATTGCAGTCGATGGTCTGCTCGACGCCGATCCCGGTGATGTGGGTGTCGCCGTTCTTGGCTTGCGCCACCGGGTTCACCGAGGCCAACGCGGCCATCGCCACCAGACCACTCACCGCACACAGACGTCCGACAACCGATGCAGTCACACCGGCAGCCTACGACGTCGCTCGCTCGCACTGTCGAGCTTCACCGAGACGGGTACCGTGAGCTGCGATGCTCCGGGTTGTCAGTGGTGTCATGCCGGTTCTCGCCGTGGCGGTCATCACGACGGCGACAGCTGTGGGCTGCGCGCAGACCGTCACCGGAACCGCGCAGCGCTCCGATGCCGGTGTCCCCGATCCGGACCGCAGCTACGGCTATGTCGACAACCGGTGCGGACTGCTCGACGACAGCACCGTGCAGGCGATGCTCGGGGCCGACCAGATCACCCGCCCCTACAGCGGGGCGGTGTGCCAGTACATCCTGGCGCGCCGCTCGGGTGGCGCGCCGACGGTGGACGTCACGTTCTCCTGGTTCGACACCGGAAGCCTGCAGCGCGAACGCGACCTGGCCACCGCGCGCGGCGCCGCCGTCACCGACATCGTGGTCGAACGGCACGCGGCCTTCTCCGCGCGCCGCGACACCACCGGCGCGGCCTGCTCGGCGACCGCCGCAGCCGGGTCGGGTGTGCTGAGTTGGTGGGTGCAGTACCGCGGCCAGGCCGCCGGTGACCCCTGCGTCGACGCCGAGAAGCTGCTCTCGGCGACTCTGCGCTCGGACATGTGATGGCCGCAGGAGTCCCTGCCCGCATCTGCGCGGCGCTGACCCTGGCCGCACTGTTGTCCGGATGCGGCGGCCCCGACGGGGCCGACGGGCCTGCGTCCGGCCCCGACGCCCAGTCGGCGGGGCCGGGATTCGAGAGCGTGGACTGCAACGGCATCACCGACGCAGACGTCACCGAGGCCGCCGGATCCGACCTGTTCACCCCGGCGGTGGTCAGCGACGCGGGCTGCTTCTGGCAGGAAGACAGCATGATCGGCGACTTCGGCGCGGGAATGGGCATCTCGACGTGGTGGTACCGCGGCAGCGACATGGACACCGAACGGGCCCTTGAGCAGCGCGCCGGCCGCACCCTGACCGAGCTGACGCTGGACGGCAACAAGGGGTTCAAGGCCTACGACGACACCGCGTGCAGCATCTACGTCGCCAAGGGCGGCGACGTGATCACGTGGTCGATCCAGACGATGAACTCGGCGACGATGCCCGACCTGTGCTCGGTCATCGAACAACTGGCGCAGCTCAGCCAACAGCGGGTGAACTAGAGTTGCTCGCTGACCCGGCTGACCCTGGGCGACCTGACTGATCCGAGGGGGATGGCGACATGGCAGTTCGGCCGCCACGGACGGCCAAGCTCAGCCGAGACGCCATCGTCAACGCCGCGCTGACCTTCCTCGACCGCGAGGGTTGGGACGCGCTGACCATCAACGCGCTTGCCAACCAGCTCGGCACCAAGGGTCCGTCGCTCTACAACCACGTGCACAGCCTCGACGATCTGCGCCGCACGGTGCGCATGCACGTCGTCGGCGACATCATCGAGATGCTCAACACGGTCGCGAAGGGCCGCACCCCCGACGACGCGGTGATGGTGATGGCCAGCGCCTACCGCAGCTATGCCCACCACCATCCGGGCCGGTACTCGGCGTTCACCCGGATGCCGCTCGGCGGTGACGACCCGGAGTTCACCGAGGCCACCAGGGCCGCGGCGGCGCCCGTCATCTCGGTGTTGGAGACTTTCGGTCTGGAAAGCGAGTCCGCGTTCTACGCGGCGCTGGAGTTCTGGTCGGCGATGCACGGCTTCGTGCTGTTGGAGATGACCGGGGTGATGAGCGGCATTGACACCGACGCCGTATTCACCGATATGGTGGCCCGGTTGGCCGCCGGTATGCAGCTCCGCTGACCGGTTGTCACCACGGATTCGCAGGTCAGCGGGTTTTGTCGAGGTATGCGGCCCTGGTATTGTGGACGTTCGTGCCTGGCCGATAAGGCGTCGCATGCCTGCACGCCGGGCGAATTCGCATGTCTCGCTCTCGCGGGGTGCCGTGAAACTGTCCTGCAGTGCACGGCGGCCGCATGCGACACGCCCGGCCGCGGGGTAACCAGCGCGGGCATAACAGCAGTACAGAGAACTTAAGACGAAGCAAGCACGCACGTCGGAACGACGAGGAACACAGAAAGCCGGTACATGCCAACCATCAACCAGCTGGTCCGTAAGGGTCGCCGCGACAAGATCGCCAAGGTGAAGACCGCGGCCCTCAAGGGCAGCCCGCAGCGCCGCGGCGTGTGCACCCGCGTGTACACGACGACCCCGAAGAAGCCGAACTCGGCGCTTCGCAAGGTCGCGCGCGTGCGCCTGACCAGCGCGGTCGAGGTCACCGCATACATCCCCGGCGAGGGTCACAACCTGCAGGAGCACTCGATGGTGCTGGTGCGCGGTGGCCGTGTGAAGGACCTCCCCGGCGTGCGCTACAAGATCATCCGCGGGTCGCTGGACACGCAGGGCGTCAAGAACCGTAAGCAAGCCCGCAGCCGTTACGGCGCGAAGAAGGAGAAGAGCTGATGCCGCGCAAGGGACCCGCGCCCAAGCGTCCGTTGGTCAACGACCCGGTCTACGGGTCGCAGCTGGTCACCCAGCTGGTCAACAAAGTTCTGCTGGATGGGAAGAAATCGCTGGCCGAACGCATTGTTTACGGTGCGCTCGAGCAGGCTCGTGAGAAGACCGGCACCGACCCGGTGGTCACGCTCAAGCGGGCCATGGACAACGTGAAGCCCTCGCTCGAGGTTCGCAGCCGCCGCGTCGGTGGCGCCACCTACCAGGTTCCCGTCGAGGTCCGTCCGGACCGCTCGGTCACCCTGGCCCTGCGTTGGCTGGTCAGCTTCTCCAAGGCCCGCCGCGAGAAGACCATGGTCGAGCGTCTCGCGAACGAGATCCTCGACGCGAGCAACGGCTTGGGTGCCGCCGTCAAGCGGCGCGAGGACACCCACAAGATGGCCGAGGCGAACCGCGCCTTCGCGCACTACCGCTGGTGATCGCATGCCCCGCGGCCAGTGACGACGGCGGGGCGCAACAGAACACCCGACAAGCAAGCGAAAGAGTGGGAATCTAGCCGTGGCACAGGACGTGCTGACCGACCTCACGAAGGTCCGCAACATCGGCATCATGGCGCACATCGATGCCGGCAAGACGACGACGACCGAGCGCATCCTCTTCTACACCGGTATCTCGTACAAGATCGGTGAGGTGCACGACGGTGCCGCCACGATGGACTGGATGGAGCAGGAGCAGGAGCGGGGTATCACCATCACCTCCGCTGCGACCACCTGCTTCTGGAACGACAACCAGATCAACATCATCGACACCCCCGGCCACGTCGACTTCACCGTCGAGGTGGAGCGCTCGCTGCGCGTGCTCGACGGTGCCGTGGCCGTGTTCGACGGCAAGGAAGGTGTCGAGCCGCAGTCCGAGCAGGTCTGGCGTCAGGCCGACAAGTACGACGTACCGCGCATCTGCTTCGTCAACAAGATGGACAAGCTGGGCGCCGACTTCTACTTCTCGGTGCAGACCATGAAGGACCGCCTGGGCGCGAACGTCGTCCCGATCCAGCTGCCGATCGGCTCCGAAGGTGACTTCGAGGGCGTCGTCGACCTGGTCGAGATGAAGGCCAAGGTGTGGCGGGGCGAGACCAAGCTCGGCGAGAAGTACGACACCGTCGAGATCCCGGCCGATCTGCAGGAGAAGGCCGAGGAGTATCGCACCGCGATGATCGAGGCCGTCGCCGAGACGGACGACGAGCTCATGGAGAAGTACCTCGGCGGCGAAGAGTTGACGACCGAGGAGATCAAGAGCGGTCTGCGCAAGCTGACCATCACCTCCGCGGGCTACCCGGTGCTGTGCGGGTCGGCGTTCAAGAACAAGGGTGTGCAGCCCATGCTCGACGCCGTCATCGACTACCTGCCGAACCCGCTGGACGTGCCGGCCGCCGAGGGACACGTCCCCGGCAAGGAAGACGAGATCATCTCTCGTAAGCCGTCGGCCGACGAGCCGTTCTCGGGCCTGGCCTTCAAGGTCGCCACGCACCCGTTCTTCGGCAAGCTGACCTACGTCCGCGTCTACTCGGGCAAGGTCGACTCGGGTTCGCAGGTCGTCAACTCGACCAAGGGCAAGAAGGAGCGGCTGGGCAAGCTGTTCCAGATGCACTCCAACAAAGAGAACCCGGTGGAGTCTGCATCGGCGGGACACATCTACGCCGTGATCGGCCTGAAGGACACCACCACCGGCGACACGCTGTGCGATCCGAACCAGCAGATCGTGCTGGAGTCGATGACGTTCCCGGACCCGGTCATCGAGGTCGCCATCGAGCCCAAGACCAAGAGCGACCAGGAGAAGCTGGGCACCGCGATCCAGAAGCTCGCCGAAGAGGATCCGACCTTCAAGGTGCACCTGGATCAGGAGACCGGCCAGACCGTCATCGGCGGAATGGGCGAGCTGCACCTGGACATCCTGGTGGACCGCATGCGCCGCGAGTTCAAGGTCGAGGCCAACGTCGGCAAGCCGCAGGTGGCCTACCGCGAGACCATCCGCCGCAAGGTGGAGAAGGTCGAGTACACCCACAAGAAGCAGACGGGTGGCTCCGGCCAGTTCGCGAAGGTGCTCATCGACCTCGAGCCGTTCACCGGCGAGGACGGTGCGACCTACGAGTTCGAGAACAAGGTCACCGGTGGCCGCATCCCGCGCGAGTACATCCCGTCGGTGGATGCCGGTGCGCAGGACGCCATGCAGTACGGCGTGCTGGCCGGCTACCCGCTGGTGAACGTCAAGGTCACCCTGCTCGACGGCGCGTTCCACGAGGTCGACTCGTCGGAAATGGCGTTCAAGGTGGCCGGCTCGCAGGTGTTGAAGAAGGCCGCGCAGTCTGCGCAGCCCGTCATCCTGGAGCCCATCATGGCTGTCGAGGTCACTACACCCGAGGACTACATGGGTGACGTGATCGGCGACCTGAACTCCCGCCGTGGTCAGATCCAGGCCATGGAAGAGCGCAGCGGTGCCCGTGTCGTCAAGGCGCAGGTTCCGCTGTCGGAGATGTTCGGCTACGTCGGAGACCTTCGGTCGAAGACCCAGGGCCGGGCAAACTACTCCATGGTGTTCGACTCGTACGCCGAGGTTCCGGCGAACGTGTCGAAGGAGATCATCGCGAAGGCGACGGGTCAGTAACCCCGGGTTTTCGCAGATCTGGTAAGACCACACAACTGAACACATCGAAACTGCTTTAGAAGAAGCACCAACACAGTCCAGGAGGACAACACAGTGGCGAAGGCGAAGTTCGAGCGGACGAAGCCGCACGTCAACATCGGGACCATCGGTCACGTTGACCACGGCAAGACCACGCTGACCGCAGCAATCACCAAGGTTCTGCACGACAAGTACCCCGATTTGAACGAGTCGCGCGCATTCGACCAGATCGACAATGCGCCCGAGGAGCGTCAGCGCGGTATCACGATCAACATCTCCCACGTGGAGTACCAGACCGACAAGCGTCACTACGCGCACGTTGACGCCCCCGGTCACGCTGACTACATCAAGAACATGATCACCGGTGCCGCCCAGATGGACGGCGCGATCCTGGTGGTCGCCGCCACTGACGGCCCCATGCCGCAGACCCGCGAGCACGTGCTGCTCGCCCGCCAGGTCGGCGTGCCCTACATCCTGGTGGCCCTGAACAAGGCCGACATGGTGGACGACGAGGAGCTCATCGAGCTCGTCGAGATGGAGGTCCGCGAACTGCTGGCCGCCCAGGACTTCGACGAGGAAGCCCCGGTCGTCAAGGTCTCGGCGCTCAAGGCGCTCGAGGGTGACGAGAAGTGGGTCAAGTCCGTCGAGGAGCTCATGGAGGCCGTCGACGAGTCGATCCCGGATCCGGTTCGCGAGACCGACAAGCCGTTCCTGATGCCCGTCGAGGACGTCTTCACCATCACCGGCCGCGGCACCGTGGTCACCGGTCGTGTGGAGCGCGGCATCATCAACGTGAACGAGGAAGTCGAGATCGTCGGCATCCGTCCCGACACCACCAAGACCACGGTCACCGGTGTCGAGATGTTCCGTAAGCTGCTCGATCAGGGCCAGGCCGGTGACAACGTCGGTCTGCTGCTGCGCGGCATCAAGCGTGAGGACGTCGAGCGTGGCCAGGTCGTGGTCAAGCCCGGCACCACCACGCCGCACACCGAGTTCGAGGGCAGCGTCTACATCCTGTCCAAGGACGAGGGTGGCCGCCACACGCCGTTCTTCAACAACTACCGTCCGCAGTTCTACTTCCGCACCACGGACGTGACCGGCGTTGTGACCCTGCCCGAGGGCACCGAGATGGTGATGCCCGGTGACAACACCGACATCTCCGTCAAGCTGATCCAGCCCGTCGCCATGGACGAGGGCCTGCGCTTCGCGATCCGCGAGGGCGGCCGTACCGTCGGCGCCGGCCGGGTTACCAAGATCATCAAGTGATCTAAGTACCAACGCGAGAGCGGCGCTCACCTTCGGGTGGGCGCCGTTTTCGTTGTCGGTTCACAGGGTTTGTCCAGGCTCCGGCAAACCAGCCGAACTCACCCGGTTGGCGATAGTCTGACTCCCGACGTCGGCGACAAGGAGAACGGCGAATGTTGGGGCGTTATCTCAAAGCGCAGATGACGGTGCTGCTCTTCGGCGGTCTTGTCGGCCCGATCTTCCTCATCGTCTACTTCGCGCTGGGTCCGATGGCCCAGCCCTACATCAATTGGATGTTCTGGGTCGGTCTGCTCATCACCGCCGCCGACGTCCTGATCGCGCTGTGGCTGACCTCCGCGGGCACCAAGTCCGCGGCCACACACCAACAACTCACGCAGACCGGCGTGCTGACCCTGGCCCACATCACCGGGATCTCGGACACCTCCTGGTTCGTCAACGACCAACAGATGATCAAGGTGAACCTGCACTTCGACGTGCCCGGCCAACCGGGTTTCGACACCCAGATGACCATGGCCTCCAGCCCGGTGCGGATGCAGATCCTCAACGCCCACAAGCTGGTGGCCCTCGTCGACCCCGCCACCCAGAAGTACGAAATCGACTGGAACGCAAGCGCATTGATCGCCGGCGTGGTGCCCGCGCAGTTCACCTCCGACCGTGACGGCCGGACCTACGACCTGCGTGGGCAGGCCGGCCCGCTGATGCAGATCATGCAGATCCTGCGCGCCAACGGCATTCCGATGGACGGCACCATCGACATCCGGTCCAATCCGGTGGTGCGCGAACAGGTCCTCGACATCGTCCGCCGCGCCGGTGCCGCCGCGCCGGCCGCGGCCGCCCC
>NZ_HG964451.1:403633-597688 GCF_000612725.1 Mycolicibacterium austroafricanum | reverse complement strand
CCCGCCGATGCCGGCACCGTTCATGACGGCCGCCCAGGGCCAGACCACCGCCCAGCGCCTGCAAGAACTCGAGACGTTGCGGGCGACGGGAACCATCACCGACGACGAGTACACCAAGAAGCGCCAGCAGATCCTCTCCGAACTCTGAGGCGCGGCCGGCCAATCTGGATCGCCGGCGCCGAGTTGGGTCGCGGACGTGGCGGTGGGCCATTTCATGACCTGCCCCATCATCGGCGACCCACTCGACTACCGACTCAGTCCCCGCCCACCGGCGGGAGGTCGCCGTTGGGTCCGTAGGTCCCGTTCTGGGCACTCGCGTTGGGACCCATACCGCCGCCAGCCTGTGTGTTGCCCTCGGGTGGGGTCGCGAAAATCCCGGCGTTGCCTGGTGTTTCGCACACCGTCGCCGTCCCGCTGTTGGTGCATTCCTGTTGCGGTTCCGCACCTGCCAGTGGTGCCGACAGTACAGCGACGGCCGCGACGGCTGCCGCGAGTGCCGGGGTGATACGCAGAGATGTCAACGACATTGTTTCTCCTGCTGTGCAGATCGTGAGATTGAGTTGCCGCCTGTGCTCGGGGCAACCGTGACCGCGAGCCTCGGGAGTCGGGGGACGCTACACCGCTCGTTCCCAATGGGCTCGCCCGGTAGCGATACCCGCACGGCTGGGTGCGAAACACGTTCACGCGGAGCGTGCCGTTTCGTCGGCAACATGCCGCGGATCAGCCGCGGCTCAGCCCTTCGACACGAAGTACACCTGGACCAGCGCGAGTACCGCGAAGGCGCTCAACAGGATCACGTCGAGCGGCTTGGGGTCGGGCTGGCCTTCGGCGGCCAGCTTGCGTTCGCGGGCGAGCAGGAACAGCGGGAAGGTCACGCTGATCGCGATCAGCATGCCGCCGACGATGTAGGCCCAGACGTAGGGCACACCGATCCGGCGGGCTTCGAACACCATGAAGAACGCGGCCGCCAGGAAGAACAGCACGATGTCGACGGTGATCGACCGGGCCGCCGCGGTGGTGGTCAGGTCCGCCAGGAAGTTCTTGAGGAACCCCGACGAGTCACCGAAGTAGGCGGCGTTCTGGGTCCAGGTGGCCACCAGCGCGACCGCCGCGATCGCCGCATAGATGCCGCACAAGGTCTTTCGGGTCGTGGTCATCGGTCAACGGTAACGACCGGCAGGGGATCTAGAACACGTTTCAGTTCGGCTGCTAGCCTGACGTGGGTTTAGCGAAAGGACCGCCGATGGCAGCAGAGACCGGCACGCTCGAGGGGCAAGTGGCGTTTGTGACCGGGGCCGCCCGCGGGCAGGGCCGGGCGCACGCCGTGCGGCTGGCCCGGGAGGGCGCCGACGTCATCGTCTCCGACATCTGCGCGGCGGTCTCCGACACCATTCCCTACCCCGGCACCACACCCGAGGACCTGGCCGAGACGGCACGCCTGGTGGAGGCCGAGGGACGCAAGGTGCTCGCCCGGCCAGTCGACGTCCGCGACGACGCCGCGCTGCGCCAGCTGGTGGCCGACGGCGTCGAACAGTTCGGCCGGATGGACATCCTGGTGGCCAACGCCGGCGTGCTGTCCTGGGGCCGGCTGTGGGAGCTGACCGACGAGCAGTGGAACACCGTGATCGACACCAACCTCACCGGCACCTGGCGCACCCTGCGCGCAGTGGTGCCGGCGATGATCGAGGCGGGCAACGGCGGCTCGATCATCGTGGTCTCCTCGTCGGCCGGGGTGAAGGCCACCCCCGGCAACAGCCACTACGCGGCCTCCAAGCACGGCCTGACCGCGTTGACGAATTCCCTTGCGCTGGAAGCCGGCGAGTACGGCATCCGGGTGAACTCGATCCACCCGTACTCGGTGGCCACCCCGATGACCGAGAACGACGCCATGCTCAAGCTCTTCGGCGCGCACCCCAGCTATCTGCACGCCTTCGCGCCGATGCCCTACCTGCCGGTGGGGCAGGGGGCGACCGGTAAGCGGACGGACTTCATGACCGTCGAGGAGGTCGCCGACGTGGTGGTCTGGCTGGCCGGCGACGGGTCCTCGACGATCTCGGGCTCGCAGATCCGCGTCGACCGCGGCGTGATGAAGTACTAGCCAGTCATCGAATTCGCTTGGCGCCGTTGGGCGTTAGGTCGGCTGCTCGTCCTGGTGCAGGAGCTCCCGCACCGCCGGGCGGGGGCCGTAGGGCCGAAGCATCTGGCTGGCCGGGCGCGGCCGCACCTTCAGCGGCCACCAGAACCAGCGGCCCAGCAGTGCGGCGATGGCCGGGGTCATGAACGACCGCACGATCAGGGTGTCGAAGATCAGGCCGACGCCGATGGTGGTGCCGATCTGGGCCAACACCATCAGGTCGCCGACCACGAACCCGCACATGGTGAAGGCGAAGACCAGGCCGGCCGCGGTGACCACCGATCCGGTACCGGCCATCGTCCGGATCAGCCCGGTGTTCAACCCCGCCCCGATCTCCTCCTTGAACCGGGAGATCACCAGCAGGTTGTAGTCCGATCCCACCGCCAGCAGGATGATGATGGCCAGGGCCAACACGATCCAGTACAACTCGATGCCGAGCAGGTGCTGCCAGATCAGGACCGACAACCCGAACGAGGCGCCCAGCGACAGCGTCACCGTGCCGACGATCACCAGTGCGGCCACCAGGCTGCGGGTGATGAAGATCATGATGAGCAGGATCAGGCAGACCGCGGCGATCGCCACGGTCAGCAGATCGTAGAAGGCGATGTCGCGCAGGTCCTTGTAGGTGGAGGCGGTACCGCCGATGAACACCTTGGAACCGGCGAGCGGGGTGCCCTTGAGCGCCTCCTCCGCGGCCTGACGGATCGGCTCGATGTGCGAGATGCCCTGCGTCGTCGCCGGATCGCCGTCGTGGGTGATGATCATCCGGGCGGCTTTGCCGTCCGGGGACAGGAACAGCTTCAGGCCACGTTTGAACTCGGAGTTGTCGAAGACCTCCGGCGGCAGGTAGAAGGTGCTGTCGTCGTTGGCCTCGTCGAACGCCTTACCCATCGCGTCGGAGTTCTCCAGGGCCTTCTGCTGCTGGGCGAACAGACCGGTCTGGGTGGCGTAATTGGCTTCGGCGAGTGCCTTGTTCGCCTCCTGGGTGGCGATCTGCTGCGGGATCAGGGCCAGCAGTTGGGGCTGCAGCGCGTTGAGTTTGTCCAGGCTCGCGGTCACCTGCCCGAACTGGTCGGTGAGCGCGTCGACGCCGTCAAGGGCGTCGAACACCGACCGCATCGCCGCGCACAGCGGGATGTCGAAACAGTGTGGCTCCCAGTAGAAGTAGGCGCGCATCGGCCGGAAGAAGTCGTCGAAGTTGGCGACCTTGTCCCGCAGTTCCTTGACCGTGGCGACGGTGTCGTGGAACGCGGCGGTCTGCTCGTCGGTGGCCTCGTTCGCCTTCTGCTGCAGCGTGTACTGCTGGCGCAGCAGGTCGATGGACTTGCTGATCTCGGCGACCTGCCGGGCCAGGTCGTCGGCGCGGGCCTGCTGGAACGGCAGGCCCTGCAACTGCGCTGAGCTCTGCGCACTCATGGCGAACCCGAGCGAGGTGTGGTCCAACGGGGTGCCCAGCGGGCGGGTGATCGACTGCACCATCGCCACTCCGCGGGTGCGGAAGACGGCCTTGGCCACCTTCTCCAGCACGATCATGTTCGCCGGGGTGCGCAGGTCCTTGTCGGACTCGACCATCAGCACCTCGGGGCTGAGCCGGGCGGCGGAGAAGTGCCGCTCGGCGGCGGCGTAACCCACCTTGGCCGGCGCCCAGTCCGGCATGTAGTGGCGGGCGTCGTAGTTGGTCTTGTAGGCGGGCAGGGCGAGCAGTCCGATCAGCGCCACCGCGACCGACGCCGCCAGGACCGGTCCGGGCCAGCGCACGATCGCGGTGCCGATGCGCCGCCACCCTCGGGTGCGCATGGCCCGTTTGGCGTCGAACAGGCCGAGCGCGCTGCCTGCCGTGATGACCGCCGGGGTCAGGGTCAGCGAGGCCACCAGCGTGACGAGCACACCGATGCCGGCCGGAATGCCCAGGCTCTGGAAGTACGGCATCCGGGTGAAGCGCAGACAGAACACCGCGGCGGCGACGGTCAGACCCGAGCCGATGATCACGTGAGCGGTGCTGCGGTACATGGTGAAATACGCCGCCGTGCGGTCCTCGCCGGCTTGGCGGGCCTCCTGGTAGCGGCCCAGCAGGAAGATCGCGTAATCCGTTGCGGCGGCGACCGTCAGCAGCGTCAGCAGGTTGGTCGCGTACGTGGACAGCGGGATGATGCCGTGGTGCCCGAGGAAGGCGACGACGCCGCGGGCGGCGGCCACCTGGACCGCGACGGTCACCAGGGTCAGCAGCATGGTGGTGATCGACCGGTAGACGATCAGCAGCATGATGCCGATCACGCCGAAGGTCAGCGCGGTGACCTTGATGTGGCCGGTCTCTCCGACGGCGAACTCGTCGGCCACCAGGGCGGCCGGACCGCTGACGTAGGCCTTCACCCCGGGCGGCGCCGGGGTCTTGTCGACGATCTCGCGGACCGCGGCCACCGATTCGTTGGCCTGGCTGCCGCCCGCGTCACCGGCCAGGTAGACGGTGATCAGGGCGGCCTTGCCGTCGCTGCTCTGCGATCCCGCCGCGGTCAGCGGGTCGCCCCAGAAGTACTGGACGTGCTCGACGTGCTTGGTGTCGGCCTCCATCGCCTTCACCAGGGCGTCGCCGTAGCGGTGGGCGTCGTCGCCGAGGGGCTTGTCACCTTCCAGGACGAGGGTGACGAGGCTGTCGGAGTCGTACTCGCCGAACACTTTTCCGACCCGCTGGCTGGCGATGACCGCGGTGGCTTCCTTGGGGCTCTGGGCCACGTTGTGGATTCGGCCGACCTCCTCCAGTGGAGGCACCAGCGCGTTGCTGGAGGCGGCCAGTGCGAGCCAGAAGATGGCGATGGGGATCGCCAGTCTGCGGATCAGCGTCGGGAACCGGGACGGCCGGTCGGAGTGCCCGCTCATCCGGACTTGTCCAGACAGAACACGTAGGCGTCGGCGCCGTCGGAGGACTGCTCGACCTTGACCACACCGTCGATGGTGATGCGGCAGCCGAGGGTGTCGCCGTCGCCCTGGGCCTGGATGTTGGTGGCCACCGCGGGCGTGGTGGTGGTGTCCTGGTAGACCCACGGCAGCGGTGCGTTCTCGACCCGCTTCGGGGTGGCGTCGATGTCGAGATAGGAGATGGTCGCCGTCGCGCCCGGCGGGCCGAACACCTCGAGGGTGACCCGCTTCGGGTTGAACGGGACGATCTGCTCGGCGGCGCCGACGGGGGAGTTCGACTGGTGCCCCGAGACATAGGCGCCCTGCAGGCGGTAGACGGCGAACACGGCCAGTGCGACCACCGCGACGGCGGCGGCGGCCGTCCAATGGCGGGCGAGCAGTCGGCCGATCACCCACAGCACAGTACTGGTCAGTACCGACCGGCGCAGCGTTACCCCCGCAAAGCGGGCAGCATGACGTCGTCGACCAGGGACCGCACCGTCTTACGGGTGGCCGGCCGGTCCTCTATCACTGCCCGGTACACCAGATAGCCGGGCAGCAGATCCCACAACTCGGAGTCGACCGCGGCGGCGTCGATCTCCCCCCGGCCGGCCGCACGCACCAGGACGTCGCGGATCAACGCCTTGCGGCCGGCGAGGAACCGTTGCAGCGCGGTGTGCAGGGCCGGGATGCGGGCCAGTTCGCCCAGCACCGCGCGCATCGTGGCGGCGTGGCTGCGGGTGTGCGCGCAGACCATGTCACCGAGCGCGACCAGATCGCCGCGCAGCGTGCCGGTGTCGGGCGCGACGGTGTCCTGGGCGATGCCCTCGGTGAACGCGGCCAGCACGAGTTCAGCCTTGGTGGGCCAGCTTCGGTACACGGTGGCCTTGCTGGCCCGGGCCTCGGCGGCCACCTCGTCGACGGTCAGCCCCTCATAGCCGCGCTCACGCAGCAGCCGGAAGGTGACAGCAAGCAGCTCGCGTTCGCGGTCCGAGAACGTCGCCTGCTGCATGCCGGACACCCTAGCCGCGGCGCTACGCGGGTGCGCTACCCCGGCAGCACCAGGACCGGCACCGGACTGTGCCGCATGATCTTGGTGCCGCGCGAGCCGAGGAACACCCGGGCGATGTCGCCGCGGGGTGAGGTGCCCAGGGCCAGCACCTCGCCGTCCTGCCATTCGGCGGCGTCCAACGCCTGATCCCAGCCGTTGCCGCTGACCACCTGGAGGGCGACGTCCAGGCCGACCACGCCGTCGTCGCGCAGCTTCGCCAGCATCTCCCGCGCACTGGCCTCCCACGCGGCGAGGATGGAATCCTCTGCGTGCAAACCGATTTCGGGCGGATACATGGTGCGGCCGCGCACCGCGAAGGTGATCACCCGCAGCGGGACCTCGAGGCGGGTGGCCAGTTCGGCGATCCGTTTGACCACGTCCACCGACTCCGGTGTGCCGGGATAGCCGCAGGTGATCCGCGTCAGCACGCCCGCGCGGGTCCGGTACCCGCGCGGCGCGATCGCCACCGGCACCGGCGCGGAGTGCAGCAGCCGGTCGGCCGTCGACCCGACGACCACCTGACCCAGCTGGCCGTTGGCCGAGGAGCCCAGCACCAACAGGTCGGCGCCGAGCTCGGCGACCACCTCGACCAGGCCGCCGGACACCGAGCGGTGCGAGTGGCTGTGGAAGGAGACGTCGAGTCCGTCGGACATGGCGGCCAGGTAGCGATGCGCCTCCTTGGCGGAGTCGGCCGCGAGTTGGTCTGCCCACGAGGCGTATTCGGCGTCGATGCGCGCCGGTGACGGCGTGGTCCACGGCTTGGGCACGATGGTGGCCACCGTCAGCGAGGTGCGCAGCGTACGGGCGGCGCCGACGGCCAGGTGCAGCGGTGCGGTGCCGCTCTTGCCGGCCAGGTAGCCGACGACGACGGTCACGGCTCGTCCTTCGGATGAATCACCTGCACGTCCTCGGCCCCCGCCGCGGCGGCGATCACGCCGTCCCCGCCGTCGTTGAGGGCGCTGTGGTGGCGTCCCCAGACGAAGTAGAAGGCCAGGACCACGGCCACCCAGCCGGAGAAGGCGATCCAGGTGTACCAGTGCAGGCTGTAGAGGATGTAGCCGCAGGCCAGGATCGACAGCACCGGCGTCACCGGATAGCCGGGCACCTTGAATCCGCGGGGCAGATCGGGTTCGCGCTTGCGCAGGATCATCACGCCCAGCGAGACGACGATGAAGGCGACCAGCGTGCCGATCGACACCATGTCGGCCAGATAGTTCAGCGGCACCACACCGGCCAGGATGCCCACCACGATCGCCACGATGATGGTGTTGTTCACCGGGGTCATGCTGCGGGTGTTCACCTGGGCGAACATCTTGGGCAGCAGCCCGTCTCGGCCCATGGCGAACAGGATCCTAGTCTGGCCGTACAGCGTCACCAGGGTCACCGAGAAGATCGAGATCACCGCGCCGGCCGCCAGCACCGTGCCCCAGTAGTTCGCCCCCGTCACGTCGTCGAGGATCTTGGCCAGTCCGGCCTCCTGGCCCTCGAAGCTCGTCCAGGCCTGCGCGCCCAGCGCGGCCAGGGTGACCAGCAGATAGACCGAGGTGACGGTGATCAGCGCGGCCAGGATGGCCCGCGGCATGGTGCGTTGCGGGTCCTTGACCTCGTCGCCCGCCGTGGACACGGCGTCCAGGCCGATGTAGGAGAAGAAGATGGTGCCGGCCGCCGACCCGATGCCGGCCGCGCCCAAGGGGGCGAAGTCGGCGAAGCGATCGGTGTCGAACGCGGTGAACGCGATCACCGAGAACATCACCAGCACACCCAGTTTGATCAGCACCATGACGGTGTTGACCTTGGCCGACTCGCTGGCGCCCCGGATCAGCAACAGGGCACACATGGTGACCAGGAAGACCGCGGGAAAGTTGACGATGCCCGGGTTGTCGTCCCACGGGGCGGCCGAAAGTGCTTGCGGCAGATGGTGTCCGATGAAGTTGTCCAGCAGCTTGTTGACGTATTGGCTCCAGC
Source organism: Mycolicibacterium austroafricanum (assembly GCF_000612725.1). Classification (GTDB taxonomy): domain Bacteria; phylum Actinomycetota; class Actinomycetes; order Mycobacteriales; family Mycobacteriaceae; genus Mycobacterium; species Mycobacterium austroafricanum. The sequence continues at coordinate 589,646 of NZ_HG964451.1, read as the reverse complement.
CGACGGCCACCGCGGCCGTCGACACCCCGTATTCGAGCAGCAGACAGGCCGCCACGCCCATCGCCACCACCTCGCCCAGGGTGGTGTAGGCGTAGGAGTAGGTCGAGCCGGAAACCGGGACGGCCGAGGCCAGTTCGGCGTAGCAGATGGCGGCCAGCCCGGCGGCGATCCCGGCGATCAGGAACGACACGATGACGCCCGGCCCGGCCTCCGGCACCGCCTCGGACAGCACGAAGAAGATACCGGTGCCGACGGTGGCCCCGACGCCGAACATGGTCAGCTGGAAGGTGCCGATCGTGCGTTTGAGGTGATCGGAGGCGCCGTGCGCGACGGGGGCCCCGATGACGGGCCGTCGTCGCAGCATCTGCTCGGTGAGATTGACCGACGGGGCCGTCATGGGCGCCTCCTGCATCGCTGATTCAGCCGATTATGAGCCTGCCTCGGCCAGTACGCTCGCGAACTGGTCAACAGCCCAGTCGATCTCCTCGGCGGTGATGACCAGTGGGGGAGCGAAGCGCAATGTCGAGCCGTGGGTGTCCTTGACCAGCACGCCGCGCTGCGCCAGCGCCAGGCTGAGCTTCTTGCCGCTGCCCAGCCGGGTGTCGATGTCCACCCCGGCCCACAGTCCCATACCGCGCACCGCGAGCACGCCGTGGCCGATCAGCGAGCGCAGCCGGGCGTGCAGGTGCAGGCCGAGTTCGGCTGAGCGGGACTGGAATTCGCCGCGCTCGAGGATCTCCACGACGGTGGCGCCGATGGCGGTGGCCAGCGGGTTGCCGCCGAAGGTCGAGCCGTGCTCGCCGGGGTTGAGCACGCCGAGCACGTCACGGTCGGCGACCACCGCCGACAGTGGAACCACGCCGCCGCCCAGGGCCTTGCCGAGCAGGTAGATGTCGGGCACCACGCCCCAGTGGTCGCAGGCGAAGGTGTGCCCGGTGCGGGCCAGGCCGGACTGGATCTCGTCGGCGATCAGCAGCACGTTGTTGGCCGTGCACAGCCGGCGCAGCCGCGGCAGGTAGTCGTCGGGCGGGACGATGATGCCCGCCTCGCCCTGGATGGGCTCAACCAGAACCGCCACGGTGTGCTCGTCGATGGCGGCGGCCACCGCGTCGGCGTCGCCGAACGGCACCGACCGGAACCCGGGGGTGAAGGGACCGAACCCGCCGCGGGCGCTCTCGTCGGAGGAGAAGCTGACGATGCTGATCGTGCGGCCGTGGAAGTTGTTGTCGGCCACGATGATGTTGGCCATGCCCTCGGGAACGCCCTTGACGTCGGCGCCCCACTTGCGGGCCACCTTCAGTCCGCTCTCGACGGCCTCGGCGCCGCTGTTCATCGGCAGCACCATGTCCTTGCCGCACAGCCGGGCCAGCGCCGCGCAGAACGGCCCGAGCCGATCGGAGTGGAACGCCCGGCTGATCAGTGTCAGGGAGTCGAGCTGCCGGTGGGCGGTGGCGATGATCTCGTCGTTGTGGTGGCCGAAGTTCACCGCCGAGTAGGCGGCCAGGCAGTCCAGGTAGCGCCGGCCCTCCACGTCGGTGATCCACGCGCCGCGCGCGGTGTGGGCCACCACCGGCAGCGGGGAGTAGTTGCGCGCGGCGTAGGTGTCGTCGAGTGCGATGGCGGCCGCCGTCGCCTCGGGTACCTCAAATCTCACTGTGTCGGCCATGGTCATGAAAACACCTCCAGCGTGCAGCATTTCACCGAACCGCCGCCCTTGAGCAGTTCGGACAGGTCGACGCCGATCGGATGGAACCCGGCGCGGTAGAGCTGTTCGGCGAACCCGGTCGCCTGAGCCGGGTGCACCACGTGCCTGCCGTCGGAGACCGCGTTGAGGCCCAGCACGTAGGCGTCGGTGCTGGCGACCTCGATGGCGTCGGGGAATAGCCGCCGAAGCTGCGCCCGGGCGCGGTCGCTGAATGCCGGCGGGTAGTAGGCGATGGTGGTGTCGTCGAGCACCGTCAGTGCGGTGTCGAGGTGGTAGAAGCGCGGGTCGACCAACTCCAGCGAGACCACCGGCATGCCGGTGAAGGCGGCCACCTCGGCGTGTGCCTGCGGATCGGTGCGAAATCCGGTGCCCGCCAGGATCATCGAGCCGACGACCAGCAGATCGCCCTGACCCTCGTTGACGTGCCGGGTGCTGACGGGGCGATGTCCGCGACCGTCCATCCAGCCGGCGTAGGCCACCGACTCGCCGTGGCGTTCGGCGTGCTTGAAGCGGGCGACGATGGCGGCGCCGTTGATGATCAGCCCGGCGTTGGCGGCGTAGACCATGTCCGGCAGGCCGGGGACCGGGTCGACGAGGTCGACGGTGTGGCCGAGGCCGCGGTAGGTGTCGCGCAGGGTCTCCCACTGGGCCACGGCACGCTCGGCGTCCACCGGGGTGCTGGTGTCCATCCACGGGTTGATGGCGTATTCGACGGTGAAGTACGTGGGCGGGGTCATCACGTAGTGCCGCAGACGCTGGGCGCGCACCCGCGTGGCGGAGGCGGCGGCGACATCAGGGGATATCGTCATGAATCAACGATATGGGCGGCGTTGGACGCAATCAATCGACACTCATTGCGTGTCTGCGTGCGATCTGTTGCGCTAGAGCTAGGATGGCGGCGATCTATTGTGCGCGGGCGGGAAAGGGCTGCCGATGGACCGTCTGGACGACACCGACGAGCGGATCCTCGCCGAACTCGCCGAGCACGCCCGGGCCACCTTCGCCGAGATCGGCGCCCGGGTGAACCTGTCGGCGCCGGCGGTCAAGCGCCGGGTGGACCGGATGCTCGACAACGGCGTCATCCGCGGCTTCACCACCGTCATCGACCGCAGCGCACTGGGCTGGAACACCGAGGCCTACGTGCAGGTGTACTGCCACGGCACCATCGCCCCGGACCAGTTGCGGGCAGCCTGGATCGACATCCCGGAGGTGATCAGCGCGGCCACCGTCACCGGAACCGCCGACGCGATCCTGCACGTCCTGGCCCGCGACATGCGCCACCTCGAGGCCGCTCTGGAACGCATCCGATCGGTCGCCGACGTGGAGCGCAGCGAGAGCATCGTGGTGCTGTCCAACCTGATCGATCGCTCGCCGTCGTGACCCGTCTCGGCTAACCGGTCGGTCGGTAAGTGCGGGCTGGCCGACACTTTCGCGCGCCCATCCTGTAAGAACACCACGTGAGCAGTAGCGAGAACGGCATCATCATCGTCGGCGGCGGCCTGGCCGCGACCAAGACCGCCGAACAGTTGCGCAAGGCCGAATACGCCGGCCCCGTCACCATCGTCAGCGACGAGGTGCACCTTCCCTATGACCGGCCGCCGCTGTCCAAGGACGTGCTGCACGCCGACCTCGACGACGTGGCGCTCAAGCCCGCCGAGTTCTACGACGAGAACAACATCACCCTGCGCCTGGGCAGTGCGGCCACCGCACTGGACACCGCGGCGCGCACGCTGACCCTGGCCGACGGGTCGGTGCTGGGCTATGACGACCTGGTGATCGCCACGGGCCTGGTGCCCAAGCGCATCCCGTCGTTCCCCGACCTCGACGGCATCCGGGTGCTGCGCAACCTCGACGAGGCGCTGGCGCTGCGCGCCCACGCCGCCTCGGCGCGGCAGGCGGTGATCATCGGCGCCGGCTTCATCGGCTGCGAGGTGGCCGCCAGCCTGCGCAAGCTCGGCGTCGACGTGGTGCTGGTCGAGCCGCAGCCGGCGCCGCTGGCCTCGGTGCTCGGCGAGCAGGTGGGCAACCTGGTCACCCGGCTGCACCGGGCCGAGGGTGTCGACGTGCGCACCGGGGTCGGGGTGGCCGAGGTCCGCGGCGAGGACGGCCACGTCAGCACCGTGGTGCTGTCCGACGGCAGCGAGCTGCCGGCCGACCTGGTGGTGGTGGGCATCGGCTCGCGTCCGGCCACCGACTGGCTCGACGGCAGCGGCGTCGAGGTGGACAACGGTGTCATCTGCGACGAGTCCGGCCGCACCAGCGCACCGCACGTCTGGGCGCTCGGCGACGTCGCCTCCTGGCGCGACGCCACCGGACACCAAGCGCGCGTGGAACATTGGAGCAACGTCGCCGAGCAGGCCCGGGTCATCACGCCCGCGATGCTGGGCGGGGTGGCACCCGAGGTGGTCGTGGTCCCGTACTTCTGGAGCGACCAGTACGACGTCAAGATCCAGTGCCTCGGCGAGCCGGAGGCCACCGACATCGTCCACCTCGTCGAGGACGACGGGCGCAAGTTCCTGGCCTATTACGAGCGCGACGGCGTGGTGGCCGGTGTGGTCGGCGGCGGTATGCCCGGCAAGGTCATGAAGACCCGGGCCAAGATCGCCACCGGCGCGCCGATCTCCGACGTCCTGCCCGCTTCCTAGGCGTCCCAAGCGATTTCGGCGCGTTTTCGTTCGCTGAGCGAACGAAAACGCGCCGAAACCCCTAGAACTGGCCAAGCCCGCCGGCGACGGCGTCGAACGCATCGGCCAGGGCGTCGGGCAGCGACACCGACTCGTTGGCCAGCCAGTACTCGTAGGCCGACAGCGCCACCCCGAGCATGAGCCAGGCGACCGACTGCGGCACCAGGTCGGTGGCGTTGGCGCCGATGCGCTGCGCCACGAACTCCGCGACCACCCCGCGCCAGCCGGCGTACATGGTCATCGAGTAGGCCTGTAGCTCCGCGGTCTCCAGGATCACCCGCATCCGCTGGCGATGCCGGACGGTCTCCGACTCGCCAAAGGTGTTGAACGCCAACAGCGCCTGCCGCAGAGCGGCGCGGGTCGGCACCTCGGGGCCGATGCTCTCGAACACCCCGCGGAATTCGTCGAGATGTGCGTCGAAGTCGCCCCACGGGATGGCGCTCTTGGAGGCGTAGTAGCGGAACAGGGTGCGTCGGGCGATGCCGGAACTCTGCGCGACCTCGTCGACGCTCACCTCGTCGAAGCCGTAGGTGATGAACAGGTCGATCGCGACGTCGGCGATGTGGTCGCGGGTCGTGGAGCGACGCCGCCCGACGCGGGTACCGCCTTCGCTCGGACGCGACTCCATCGACTCAACCCCTTCCATTACGGCACTCGATGCCATATTCTTGCGATCTCGATCACGATTGTCGAGAACCCGAGCAGAGAAAGAGGGGTTTTTCATGGAGCCGAGCCAGAACACCGAGGCCCAGGCCGAACTGGTCACCGAGACGCTCGTCGAAGAGGTCTCGATCGACGGGATGTGCGGGGTCTACTGACCGTGCCCGCCCACGCCGTGGGCGATCCGGCTGTGGCCGGGTCGGACTTCGACCCGGCCCGCAGCTGGCGTCTGCACCCGCAAGTCGCGGTGCGCCCGGAGCCGTTCGGCGCGCTGCTCTACCACTTCGGCACCCGCAAGCTGTCGTTCCTCAAGAACCGGACCATTCTGGCCGTCATCGAGTCTCTGGACGAACACCCCGACGTGCGCTCCGCGCTGCGGGCGGCCGGCGTCGACGCCGATGCCGAAGCGCCCTACCTGCACGCTCTCGATGTACTGGCCAGCTCGAACATGCTGATTTGCAAGGACTTTCAATGACCTCTGTGGCCCCGGTGCCCCGGCTCATCGAGCAGTTCGAACGCGGCCTGCAGGCCCCGATCTGCCTGACCTGGGAGCTGACCTACGCCTGCAACCTCGCCTGCGTGCACTGCCTGTCGTCCTCGGGCAAGCGTGACCCGCGCGAGCTGACCACCGAGCAGTGCAAGGCGATCATCGACGAGCTCGAGCGCATGCAGGTGTTCTACGTGAACATCGGCGGCGGCGAACCGACCGTGCGACCCGACTTCTGGGAACTGGTCGACTACGCCACCGAACACCACGTCGGGGTGAAGTTCTCCACCAACGGCGTCCGGATCACCCCCGAGGTGGCCCGGCGCCTGGCCGCCAGCGACTACGTCGACGTCCAGATCTCGCTGGACGGCGCGACCGCCGAGGTCAACGACGCCGTCCGCGGCGAGGGGTCGTTCGCGATGGCGGTGCGCGCGTTGGAAAACCTTGCCGCCGCCGGGTTCTCCGACGCCAAGATCTCAGTGGTGGTCACCCGCCACAACGTCGACCAGCTCGACGACTTCAAGGCCCTGGCCGACCGCTACGGCGCCACCCTGCGCATCACCCGGCTGCGGCCGTCCGGCCGCGGCGCCGACGTGTGGGACGAGCTGCACCCCACCGCCGAACAGCAGAAGCAGCTCTACGACTGGCTGGTGGCCAAGGGCGAGCGGGTGCTCACCGGCGACTCGTTCTTCCACCTGTCCGGACTCGGCGAGCCCGGCGCACTGGCTGGCCTTAACATGTGCGGTGCCGGCCGGGTGGTCTGCCTGATCGACCCCGTCGGTGACGTCTACGCCTGCCCGTTCGCCATCCACGACCGGTTCCTGGCCGGAAACATCGTGCGCGACAGCGGATTCGATAACGTCTGGAAGAACGCTCCGTTGTTCCGTGAGCTGCGCGAGCCGCAGTCCGCCGGTGCCTGCGGCAGCTGCGGACACTACGACGCCTGCCGCGGTGGCTGCATGGCGGCCAAGTTCTTCACCGGCCTGCCCCTCGACGGCCCCGACCCCGAATGTGTCGAGGGCTACGGCGCCCCGGCGCTGGCCGGCGAGCGGGACAAACCCCGCCCGAGCGCCGATCACTCCCGCGGCAAGCCGATCATGCTCACCCTGTCCACCCGGCCACCGGCCAAGCCCTGCAACGAAAGTCCGATCTAGTCATGGCACGCGACACCTGGTTCGAAACCGTCTCGATTGCGCAGCAGCGCGCCAAGAAGCGCCTGCCCAAGTCGGTGTACTCCGCGCTGATCGCCGGCAGCGAGAAGGGTTTGACCGTCTCGGACAACGTCGAGGCGTTCGGCGAGCTCGGCTTCGCCCCGCATGTCATCGGTGCACTGGAGAAGCGTGACCTCGCGACCACGGTCATGGGCCAGGACATCTCCCTGCCGGTCATGATCTCGCCGACCGGCGTGCAGGCCGTGCACCCCGACGGCGAGGTGGCCGTGGCCCGCGCGGCGGCCGCCCGCGGCACCGCGATGGGACTGTCGTCGTTCGCCAGCAAGCCGGTCGAAGAGGTCGTCGCGGCCAACCCCAAGACGTTCTTCCAGATCTACTGGCTGGGCGACCGGGACGCGATCGCCGCCCGCGCCGACCGGGCCCGGGCGGCCGGTGCGGTGGGAATGATCGTGACCACCGACTGGAGCTTCTCGCACGGCCGCGACTGGGGCAGCCCCAAGATCCCCGAGAAGATGGACCTGCGCACCATCCTGAAGCTGTCGCCGGAGGGCCTGGTCCGGCCGAGCTGGTTCCTGGAGTGGGCGAAGACCCTGCGCCCGCCGGCACTCAGCGTCCCCAACCAGGCCGGCCGCGGTGAGGCGGGCCCGCCGTTCTTCGAGGCCTACGGCCAGTGGATGGGCACCCCGCCGCCGACCTGGGAGGACATCGCCTGGCTGCGGGAGTACTGGGGCGGTCCGCTCATGCTCAAGGGCGTGCTGCGGGTCGATGACGCGAAACGTGCTGTGGATGCCGGAGTTTCGGCGATCTCGGTGTCCAACCACGGTGGCAACAACCTCGACGGCACCCCGGCGAGCATCCGCGCGTTGCCGGCCATCGCCGACGCCGTCGGCGGCCAGGTCGAGGTGCTGCTCGACGGGGGCATCCGGCGCGGCAGCGACGTCGTCAAGGCCCTGGCGCTCGGTGCCCGCGCGGTGATGATCGGACGCGCCTACCTGTGGGGCCTGGCCGCCAACGGCCAGGCCGGCGTGGAGAACGTGCTCGACATCCTCTACGGCGGCATCGACTCGGCACTGCGCGGTCTGGGTAAGGCCAGCGTGCACGACCTCAATCGGGACGACGTCCTGGTGCCGGAGGGCTTCACCCGCGCTCTGGGCGTCTGACGGGCTTGCCGCTTCGCCCTCACAGGGGGCGCGTCTGGACTATCGTTCGCCCTGACGCCCTCGTGCGTTTTCGTCCTGCTTGATTGAGGTAGCCGGTGGGTTCATCCGGAACATCACGCGGTTGGGGCCGGTCCCCGGAACTGCGCACCGCCTACGAGCTGTTCGTCGCCGGTGAGGTCGACAGCTCGTTCCTGGCGTCGGCCCCGGTGCGGCCGGTGGTCGCCAAGAGCTGGCAGCGCAGCCTGGCCAAGGGCGTTGACCCGGACCGGTCCATCGAGCCGACCGAGGTCGGGGTCGAACTGGCCCGGCTGCGCGAGGCCCATCCGTTGGCCCCTGCGCTGCCGGTGATCCGCCGCCTGCTCGTCGACGATGCCGTCGGGTCCGGGGTGGTGGTGGCCGTCACCGCGGCCGACGGAACCCTGCTGTGGGTCGAGGGCGACCGCAACGCGTGCCGGCGCGCGGAGTCGATGAACTTCGTTCCCGGCGCGGACTGGAGTGAACGCGGCGCGGGCACCAACGCCCCGGGCACGGCCCTGGCCCTCGACGCCGAGCTGCAGATCCGCGGCGACGAGCACTTCGCCCGCATCGTGCAGCCGTGGAGCTGTACCGCCGTGCCCGTGCACGATCCGGGGACCGGTTCGCTGATCGGCGCGATCGACCTCACCGGCGGCCCGCGCGTCGCCACCCCGCAGGCGCTGGCCCTGGTTCGTGCCACGGTGGTCGCCGTCGAGAACCATCTGGCACTGCTGCAGCTGACCGGTTCCCGATTCGAGGCGGCACCGCGCATGCCGCGGCTGTCGGTGCTCGGATCCGAACGCCCGCGCTGGCTGGTCACCGACGAGACCGGTCATCTGCGGGCCACCCCGTTGTCCGGCCGGCACGCCGACATCCTGCTGCTGCTCAGCCGCCACCCCGAGGGGCTGAGCGCCGACCACCTCGCGTTGCTGCTCGACGAGCGCGACCTCGACGTCGTCACCGTCCGGGCCGAGATGTCGCGGCTGCGCAAGGTCGTCGGCGCCGACGTCCTGGCGTCGCGGCCCTACCGCCTGCTGCGGTCGATCTCCACCGACGTCGCCGAGGTGTATGGGGCCATCGAGACCGGGAACCTGGCCGCGGCCCTCGACGGCTACGTCGGGCCGATCCTGCCGCAGTCGGTATCGCCCGCGGTGGCGCGGATGCGCACCGAACTGTCGATGACGCTGCGCCAGGCCGTGCTGGCGGCGGGCGACGTCACCCTGCTGAGCCGGTGGTTGGAGACGGCCGACGGGCGCGAGGACCGGACCGGGTGGCGCGCGTTGCACGACGCGGCGTCGCCGGGGTCGGCGCTGCGTGCCCAGGCCGGTGGCCGGCTGGCCGGCCTGGACTTCGACCTGGCCTGAGATTCGGCCCGCGGTTGCAACTGTGATGCAACCCTGACCTACCTACCCTGAGTGACGAGTGCCACAACCGTGCCGTCACACAGGAGAAAAGCCATGGCTGTTTACGCCAAGCCGGGAACCACCGGATCCCTGATGTCCTTCCAGACCCGCTACGAGAACTTCATCGGAGGGCAGTGGGTGGCGCCCGCGGGCGGCCAGTACTTCGAGGCGCTGTCCCCGGTCAACGGGCAGCCGTTCTGCGAGGTGGCCCGTTCGACCGACGCCGACATCGAGAAGGCGCTGGACGCCGCGCACGCCGCCGCCCCGGCCTGGGGCAAGACCTCGGTGGCCGAGCGGGCCGTGATCCTCAACAAGATCGCCGACGTCATCGAGGCCAACCTGGAGAACATCGCGTTGGCCGAGTCGTGGGACAACGGCAAGCCGATCCGCGAGACGCTCAACGCCGACATCCCGTTGGCGATCGACCACTTCCGCTACTTCGCCGGCGCCATCCGGGCGCAGGAGGGCTCGCTGTCGGAGATCGACGACAACACCGTCGCCTACCACTTCCACGAGCCGCTCGGTGTGGTCGGGCAGATCATCCCGTGGAACTTCCCGATCCTGATGGCGGTGTGGAAACTGGCCCCCGCCCTGGCCGCCGGCAACGCGGTGGTGCTCAAGCCGGCCGAGCAGACCCCGGCCTCGATCATGTACCTGATCTCGTTGATCGCCGACCTGCTCCCGGCGGGAGTTGTCAACGTGGTCAACGGGTTTGGCGTCGAGGCGGGCAAGCCGCTGGCCTCGTCGAACCGGATCGCCAAGATCGCCTTCACCGGCGAGACCACCACGGGGCGGCTGATCATGCAGTACGCCTCCCAGAACCTGATCCCGGTCACCCTGGAGTTGGGCGGCAAGAGCCCGAACATCTTCTTCTCCGACGTGCTGGCGGCCAACGACAACTTCCAGGACAAGGCGCTGGAGGGCTTCACCATGTTCGCCCTCAACCAGGGCGAGGTGTGCACCTGCCCGTCGCGCTCGTTGATCCAGTCCGACATCTACGACGAGTTCCTGGCGCTGGCCGCGATCCGCACCAAGGCGGTGCGCCAGGGTGATCCGCTGGACACCGAGACCATGATCGGGGCACAGGCCTCCAACGACCAGTTCGAAAAGATCTTGTCCTACATCGAGATCGGCAAGAGCGAGGGCGCCACGGTGATCACCGGCGGCGAGCGCGCCGACCTCGGTGGCGAGCTGTCCGGCGGCTTCTACGTCCAGCCCACGATCTTCGCCGGCGACAACAGCATGCGGATCTTCCAGGAGGAGATCTTCGGCCCGGTGGTGTCGGTGACCTCGTTCACCGACTACGACGACGCCATCCGGATCGCCAACGACACCCTCTACGGGCTGGGCGCGGGGGTGTGGAGCCGCAACGGCAACACCGCCTACCGCGCCGGCCGCGACATCAAGGCCGGCCGGGTGTGGACCAACTGCTACCACCAGTACCCCGCGCATGCGGCCTTCGGTGGCTACAAGCAGTCCGGCATCGGCCGGGAGAACCACAAGATGATGCTCGACCACTACCAGCAGACCAAGAACCTGCTGGTGTCCTACAGCGATTCGGCCGCCGGCTTCTTCTAATTGCGATTTCGGCGCGGAAACCGTCGCTCACGGGCGTTGTCAAGCTGCTTGGAGTCGGTCGGGGTCATTTTGGGCGGGCAGGTTGATGCCGACGATGGGGTGTGGGCGGGGCGTGTATGGACGTTGGCGGAATCGTTGAGGGTGGGCGTCGTAGTAGGCCTGTAGGGCGTGGTCTCGGAGTGTCCATTGCTGGGTCCAGGCGCCGCTGTGGACTTCGGCGGGAGTGAATAGCGCGATGCCGCTGTGGTGGTGGTGCTGGTTGTACCAGGCCACGTAGGCGTTGACCCAGAGTCGGGCGGCCTGGAGGTCCTCGAAGCTGCCGGGATAGTTGGGGCGGTATTTCATCGTGCGGAATTCTGATTCGGAGAACGGGTTGTCGTTGCTGACCCGGGGTCGGTTGTGGGTCTGGCCGATCCCGAGATCGGCGAGGTGGTCTTTGAGGACCGTCGAGCGCATCGCCGGCCCGGAGTCGGCGTGGACGACCGCAGGTGGCCCGTGCTCAGCGAGGGCGTCGGTGAACATGTCCACGGCGAGGTCGTCACATTCGCGTTCCTCGACGCGCCAGCCCACGATCTTGCGGGAGTAGATGTCGATGACCGAGTATGCCTTGAATGCCACACCCCGCCACGGGGTGCGCAGGTCGGTGATGTCCCAACTCCAGATCTGTTGCGGTCCTGTCGCTTTGAGTACTGGCGCTGGGCGCCGGGTCGTGCCGGTGGAGCGTGTCGGTGCGACCGGCCGGTCGCGTTGATCCTCGATGGCAGCGGCAATCCGCCACCAGGAGCGCCGTGAGGCCAGCATCACGCCCTGGTCCCAGGTGCAGGCAAACGAGTGGTCCACCGACGTGCCCGCCTGCCAGCCGGCGATGATCCTCTGCCTGATCACCGCCCGGTCGGCCTCGCAGATCCGCGACCGGTAGGCCCGTTGTTTCTGGGGCAGCGGATCGGCCACCTTCGGCCGCGGGTGGGATCGGTAGTGCCAACTCGAACGCGACAGCTCGATCATCGCCAGTGCCTTGCGTTGCGAGCCGATCGCCGCGGTCAGCTCGGTGACGAGTCCGTTCTCGAGGTCGAGGAATCGTTGGGACCGCTCATCAGCGGGGCTGCGTCGGGCTCGTGCGCGTTCATCGTGTGCAAGAGCCCGATAGCTTTTCCCAACGCCTCGTTGGTTGCCTCGAGTTCACGGACCCGCTGTCGTAGCTCAGCCAGTTCGGCCTCGTCGCGGTCCTGCTTGGCCGCATCGGCCTTGGCCAACGCTCGGCGCAGCGCCGGAGGGATTGTCATTCCACCACCCTCTCGCGGAATCAGCCCGCGGTCGAGATCTCCGCCGAACAACGTCGCCTCCCACCGCCTGAACTGGCGGTTCGACACCCCCCGAGCAGCAAGCCACGCCCCTTTCTGCCCATAAGGCACCAACTGATACTCGATAACAAGCTCACGAATCTCCGAGGGAGTGAACCCCGCACTGATCGACATCAACCACACCTCCAGACCGGCTACACCTGACTCACAACCAGGCTGGCAAAGAGGGTCAGCGAACGAAAACGCGCCGAAATCACGAGAACCGCACTGACCCACTGACCCGACACACTGCCAAGGAGCACCGCACCAATGAAAGTTGAAGATCTACTCAAGCCGTTCCCCATCAAGGAGTTTCACCCGTTCCCGCGCGCGATGATGGGGCCGGGCGCGCACGAGATGGTTGGCCCGGAAGCCCTCAAGATGGGCTTCAAGAAGACCCTCGTGATGACCTCGGGCCTGCGCGGCACCAACATCGTGCACAACATGGTCGAGTCGCTGAAGTGGCACGGCCTGGAGGTGGTGCTCTACGACAAGGTGGAGTCCAACCCCAAGGACTACAACGTGATGGACGCGGTGAAGCTCTACCAGTCCAACGAATGCGACAGCTTCGTCTCCATCGGCGGCGGCTCCACCCACGACGCCTGTAAGGGCGCCCGAGTGTCGGTGGCCCACGACGGTCGTAACGTCAACGACTTCGAGGGCTTCAACATGAGCGAGAACCCGAAGAACCCCCCGCACATCGCCATCTCCACCACCGCGGGCACCGGCTCGGAGACCTCGTGGGCCTACGTCATCACCGACACCACCACCGACCCCGACAACCCGCACAAGTACGTCGCCTTCGACGACGCCTCGGTGGCCACCCTGGCCGTCGACGATCCGGTGCTGTACTACGAGTGCCCCGTCGACTACACCGCGCAGTGCGGCTTCGACGTGCTGGCGCACGCCTCCGAGCCCTACGTGTCGCGGCTGAACTTCGAACCGTCGCTGGGCAACGCGATCCGCGCCATCAAGCTGACCGCCGAGAACCTGCGCCAGGCCACCTGGAACGGCACCGACCTGGCCGGCCGCGAGGGCATGATGTACGCCCAGTACATCGCCGCGCAGGCGTTCAACTCCGGCGGCCTGGGCATCATCCACTCCATCTCGCACGCCGTCAGCGCCTTCTACGACACCCACCACGGGCTGAACAACGCCATTGCGCTGCCGCGGGTGTGGGCGTTCAACATGCCGGTGGCCTACAAGCGCTTCGCCGACATCGCGCAGGCCATGGGTGTGGACACCTACGGCATGACCGACGTGCAGGCCGCCGACGCCGCGCTGGAGGCCGCGATCCGGCTGCTGCGCGATGTGAACATCATCGAGAAGTTCACCGACGTCAAGCAGGACAGCTACTCGAAGAACCGGCTGGGCCAGGGCCCGACGCCGTACTACGAGAAGGCCAAGGTGATCAAGGGCGACAAGGCCGACGTCGACCGCATCACCAACCACGTCCTCGGTGACGCCTGCACGCCCGGCAACGCCAAGGAGTGCACCTTCGATACCGTCCGCCCCGTCGTCGAGCACTGCATGAACGGCGACCTCGACGAGCTGCTGCCCTGAGCTGTGTTCGAGACAGTCGAGGAGGTACGCGAGGCGCTCGCCGGCGAAGGCTACATCGCCGACGAGCGGCTTGCGACAACGGTTTTCCTGCTGACCCGGCTGGACAAGCCCCTGCTGATGGAGGGGCCGGCCGGGGTCGGGAAGACCGAGCTGGCCAAGGCGCTGGCGGCCGCGACCGGGCGCAAGCTGCTGCGGCTGCAGTGCTACGAGGGCCAGGACGAGACCAAGGCGCTCTACGAGTGGGACTACGGCAAGCAACTGCTCTACACCCAGATCCTGCGGGAGAAGATCGGTCAGATTGTCGCTGACGCCGACACGCTGCAAGAGGCTGTCGAGCGGATCGGCAAGCAGGAGAGCGTCTTCTTCTCCGACCGGTTCCTGGCGCCCCGGCCGCTGCTGGAGGCGGTGCGCTCCGAGACTCCGGTGGTGCTGCTGGTCGACGAGATCGACCGGGCGGACGAGGCGTTGGAGGCCGTGCTGCTGGAACTGCTTGGTGAGTACCAGGTCTCGGTGCCGGAGGTCGGCACCTTCACCGCCAAACACGCTCCCTACGTCATCCTGACGTCGAACAACACCCGCGATCTGGCGGCCGCCCTCAAGCGCCGCTGTCTGCACATGTTCCTCGACTACCCGTCGGCCGACATCGAGTTGGAGATCGTGCGGTCCAAGAACACCGGACTGTCCGACGCGGTGGCGGCGCAACTGGTCGAGATCGTGCGCGGACTGCGCGAGTTGGAACTGCGCAAGGCACCCAGCATCTCCGAGACCATCGACTGGGCCCGCACGCTGGCGGTGCTGGGCGCGGACGAACTGTCGGCCAAGGTTCTCTCGGACACGGTCTCCGTTGTGGTCAAGTACGACAAGGACGTTCACAAGGCCCTCGACGCCCTGCCCCGGCTGGTCGACCCGAATGCCACCGTGCCTGCCGCCCTGCACCACGATCACGGACACGGTCACTCCCACGACCACGACCACGGGCATGACCACGACCATGACCACGGGCATGACCACGGTCACGGGCATGACCACGGTCACGGTCACGACGGGCCGGATGGCAAAGCCGCCCGGGCCGCCAAGGACAAGCCCGGACGGTTCACCGACGGGTACTACGGCACCCCCAAGAAGTCGACCGGATCCCTGGGTCGCCGCCGAGTTCTCTAGGAGCAGTGGTGGAAGCGACACTGCACCGGTTCGTGCGCCTGCTGCGGCTCGGCGGGGTCCGGGTGGCCATCCCCGAAGCCCTCGACGCGATGCAGTGTGCCGCCCAGCCCGGTGTCCTGTCGTCGAAGTCGTTGCTGCGCACGGCGTTACGGGTGTCCCTCGTCAAGGACCACCGTGACGAGCCGGTGTTCGACGAGATCTTCGACGCGTTCTTCGCCTTGGTGCGGGTCGGTGACGACGACTCCGGCCACGGCCACGGCCATGCCCACGACGACCTCGAGGACACCGGCGAGCTGGAATCGTTCACCCTGTCGGAGGAACCCAGCGAGACCCCGCAACAGGGTCACGAGCACGGCAAGCCGGCCAGCATCCGGGAGTACTTCAAACAGGAGGACCTGGCTCAGCGGTACAACCTGCACCAGGAGGCCAACCGGATCGACCTGGCCGCGCTGACCGACGAGATCGTCTTCTCCAAGGAGCGGATCGAGGGCAACGACGACTCCTACCGGGTACAGCTGGAGACCAGCCGGCTGCATGGTGCGGCCGGGGCCGGCAGCCTGGCGTCGTCGTCCAGCGACGCCACCACCATCGACGCCGAACTGTCGATCGCCGAGCAGGACGCCCTGCTGGGCTGGCTCGCCGAGGAACTGGGCGACGAGGGCGACGAGACCGATGCGGCCCGAATCCGCGAGCGGCTGGCCGGTTTTCTGGAGAACCTGCCCCAGGCGCTCAAGCGGCACCTGGAGGCGCTGCTGGCGCTCGAGGAGAAGATCATCGAGACCCGCGAGATCAGGGAGGCCAAGATCGAGCGGATCGCCGAAGCCGACCGCGCCGAACTCGAGGACTCGCTGCGCCGGCTGGCCCACACCCTGCACGGGTCGCTGACTCACCGCCGGCGCGCGGCCGCCGCGGGCCGGGTCGACCCGGGCCGCACGATGCGGCGCAACATGCGCACCGACGGCGTCCCGTTCGTTCCCGTCACGGTCCGCCGCGCCGAGGACCGCCCCCGCCTGGTCATCCTCGCCGATGTCAGCCTGTCGGTGCGCAACACCTCGCGCTTCACCCTCAATCTCGTTCACGGACTGCAGGATCTGTTCACCCAGGTGCGATCCTTCGCGTTCGTCGACCACATCGCCGAGACGACCGAGCTGTTTCGGGACCATCCCTCGGAACGGGCGTTGGGCATGATCTTCGGCGGTGACGTCCTCGACGTGGACGCCAACTCCGACTACGGCACCGTGTTCGGCGAGTTCGCCGCTGAACACTCCTCGGCAGTGAGCCGGCGCACCACCGTGCTGGTCCTCGGCGACGGACGCAACAACTCCCGGGATCCCAACCTCGCCGCGTTCGAGGAGATCACCCGTCGGGCACGCGAAACCATCTGGCTCACACCGGAACCCCGCTACTCCTGGGTCCTGGGCAGCTGCGACCTGCCGGCCTACGCCGAATACTGCACCCGGGTCCGGGTGGTGCGCGACCTCGGCGGCCTGCAACGCACGGCCGACGAGTTCGCCGTCGGCGCGGTGGGGCGGTGAGACCGCGATGACCGCCGCGATGACGGCCGACCTCCACTCACCTGCGCGCATCGACCCCCTGGCACCCAACCCGGAGGGGGAGTGGCACGGCCACACCGTCAGCGTCCGCCGGGTCGAGGCCGCCGCGCTCGGAGCCCGGCGGCTGCGTGCGACCCACGTCGACGACCGCCTGATCGTGGAGCACCGCATCACACCGGAGGACCTCTGCGACCAACTGGCCACCATGATCGTCGCCGACCTCGCCGACGCCGGCGTGAGCATCGACCAGACCGGCTTCGAGGAGGCGTTCACCGGCGTGGTCCGCTCCACCGTCACGGGGCCGTTGGAATCGTGGCTGCGGTTCTACACCAACTCGGTGCACCGGCTGGAGGGCGGCTCGGCCGGGTTCTCGCCCGTGCACGCCTACGGCGCCGGATCGGTCCGCGGCCACGAGGTGATCGACCTCGGCTCGTGTTTCGGCTTCTTCCCGCTGCGCCTGGCCGCCTACGGAATTGACGTCGTGGCAACCGATCTCAGTGCGCCGACCATGGATCTGCTGGCGCGGATGTCGGTGCTGCTGGGCCGCTTCGTGCGGACACTGGCCTGTGACGCGGCCGCGGTCCCGCGTCCCGACGGGTGCACCGACACGGTGACCGCCCTGCACCTGATCGAGCATCTGCCGCCCGAGGTAGCCGACACCGTCCTGGCCGAGGCGATGCGACTGGCCCGCCGCCGAGTGGTGATCGCGGTCCCGTTCGAGGACGAACCCACCGCCTGCTACGGCCACGTGCAGCGGTTCGACCGGGCCGCACTCGACCGCCTGGCCGGCCGTCTGCACGCCGAGCACCCGGACTGGACGACGACCGTCGCCGAGCACCACGGCGGCTGGCTGATCCTGGATCGTCAACCGGAGCCGCTGCGTCGTAGCCGCGGCGGCCGCACCCGGGGCACCAGCACGCCGGGACGACGCGACCGGACGGCACTGACCAGCACCCCGCTGCCGTAGGCGGCGTCCTCGACCAGTCGCAGCACCAGGTAACGCGGCAGGTCCACGTCGGGTCGGCGGGCCAGCCACTCCCGCACCGGCGGCACCAGCATGGTGCCGGCCAAGGCGCGCGCGACCCTCGAACGCGGCGAGGCTGCCAGCGCCAGCCACCCGATCGGCCACCACTCGCGGCGCAGCAGGTGTCCGGTGGCCTCGGCGTCGGACAGCAGTCCCTTGCCGACGATCACCGGTGCCGCCCGCGGATCCACCGACGAGGCACGCAGTGTTCGGGCGAGCAGGGCCGCGGCCGCCGCGACCGTGACCGCGGCGCCGGCGGCACCGGCCAGCCGCCGCGGCGCGAGCAGCAGCGCGCCTGCCACCAGGTTCAGCAACGACCACCGGGCCGGCGCGAGGCGACCGGGATGACGGCGATCCAGTTCGGCCGCAGAGGTGCCGTAGTCGAAGATCCGCGCGGCCCACCGGATCGCGGCCGGCCGCATCTCGTGGGTGACCACGGCCGCCGGCTCATAACGCACCAGCACACCCGCGTCGATCAGCCGCCAGATCAGGTCGACGTCCTCGCCGACCCGCAGTCGCTCGTCGAACGGCACATCGGACAACTCCGAGAGCGCCGCGCGCCGCACCGCCAGCGCGGCCGACGGGAGATAGCCCAGCGGCGCGCCGTGGGTCACCAGTTCCGGCCGTGGGCCCATGTCCAGGGCGGAGCGGACCGCCTCGTAGCGGGCCAGCACGGTTGGCCGGCCGCTGCGGGAGGCGATCCGAGGCGCGACCGCGGCCACCCGGGGGTCGTCGAAATGCGGCAGCAGGGTGTCCAGCCAGCCCGGCGTCGCCACACAGTCGGCGTCGACGAAGACGACGATCGGCGAATTCACCTCGCGCAGGCCGGAATTGCGCGCGGCCGCCGGTCCCCGGTTCACCTCGTGGCGCACCACGGTGGCGCCGTGCGCCCGCGCCACCTCACCCACCTCCGGTGAGCGGGAGGCGTCGTCGACCACGACGATCCGGGTGCCCGGTGCCGTCGAGCGCAACGAGGCGAGGCACGCGTCGAGCAGGTCGGCGCGTTCGTAGACGGGAACGACGATGTCCGCGGCCCACCCGGCGCCGCTCGGCTCCGCCACCGGGACGGGATGCACGATGCCGCGCGCCAGCAACAGATCGGTCAGGGCCTGCTCGACGCCGGCGGCCGGCATCACCCCGCGGCCGCCCGCGCCCCGGAGTCGGCGGACGAAGGGCCGGCCCGAAGGGGCGATCCGCAGCACACCCCACGGGGAGCCGCCGAGCACCACCGATCCGTCACTCCAGAGCCGGACGCGGTCATCCCAGCTGACCCGGCGTCCGGCGGGCAGTCCCGAACGTCCGGTCAACCGCGCTTCCTCCCGTGTGGCACCGCCGTCACCCTATGCCGGGCCGCCGGGGTCGGCTCCGAACATCCGGCATCGGAATCCATCCCTGGTGCTGGCGTGGCGGGCGGGACCATCGTGAAACGTGCGGGCATCGGGCGTCGCCGAAAGCGAAAGAATTCCATACGGGGTGCGAACAATTGACTCATCCAAGGTGAATTCGGCCTACCATCGGCCGGTGGGTCGTGGGAGCGCGCTGGGGCATTCGACATCGGCGCAGTTGCGCGACACCTCGCCGACGATCTTGATCCCGCTCGGCTCGACCGAGCAGCACGGCCCCCACCTTCCGCTGGACACCGACACCCGCATCGCCTCGGCCGTCGCCGAGGCCGCTGTGGCGGTCCTGGGCGGGGGAACGCCGGACGGCCGGTACCTGGTGGCCCCCGCGATCTCCTACGGCGCCTCCGGCGAGCACGAGGGCTTTCCCGGCACCATCTCGATCGGCACCGAGGCTCTGACGACGCTGCTGGTCGAGTACGGCCGCTCGGCGTGCGGCTGGGCCCGGCGCATCGCGTTCGTCAACGGCCACGGCGGCAACCTGGAGGCGCTGCGCCGCGCCGTGGGTCTGTTGCGTTCGGAAGGACGTGACGCCGGCTGGTGCCCGTGTGTGGTCGAGGACGGCGACGCCCACGCCGGACACACGGAAACATCGGTATTGCTCCATCTTTCGCCGGACGACGTCCGTACCGAGGACTGGTGTAGCGGTAACTCCGAGCCACTGGTTAACCTGTTGCCCCAGATGCGGCGCGGGGGAGTGGCCGCGGTGAGCGAGGTGGGTGTGCTGGGTGACCCGACGACGGCGACCGCGGCCGACGGGGCGCGCATCTTCGACCGGATGGTGCAGGAGTGCCGGCAGCGCGTCGAGCGGTGGAACCCGGGCCCCGGCGGGATGCTGACATGAGCCAGTACCGACTGCCCGACGGCTTCGCGGTCCAGGTGGACCGCCGGGTGCGCACCCTCGGCGCCGGCTCGGCACTGCTCGGCGGCTCGCCCACCCGCCTGCTGCGGCTGGCCCCGGCGGCCCAGACCCTGCTCGACGGCGGCCGCCTCGAGGTCCGCGATGCGCTCAGCGCCCAACTGGCCCGCACGCTGCTCGACGCGACCGTCGCCCATCCACGCCCGGCAGGCGGACCGTCGCATCGCGACGTCACCGTGGTGATCCCGGTGCGCGACAACGCTTTCGGGGTCTACCGGCTGGTGATGTCGCTGCGCGGCATCCGGGTCGTGGTGGTCGACGACGGCTCCGCGGCCGCGGTGTCACCCGGCGACTTCGACGGCGCCCGGTGCGACGTCGAGGTCATCCGCCACGAGCGCAGCAAGGGGCCCGCCGCCGCCCGCAACACCGGGCTGGCCGCGTGCCGCACCGACTTCGTGGCGTTCCTGGACTCCGACGTGGTCCCGCACCGGGGCTGGCTCGAGGCGCTGCTCGGCCACTTCTGCGATCCGGCGGTGGCGCTGGCCGCGCCCCGCATCGTCGGCCTGGGCCACAGCGACCAGCTAATCGCCCGCTACGAGGCCGTCCGGTCGTCGCTGGACCTCGGCGAGCGCGAGGCGCCGGTGATGCCCTACGGGCCGGTGTCCTACGTTCCCAGCGCGGCCATCATCTGCCGTCGCGCCGCTCTGGTGGAGGTGGGCGGTTTCGACGAGACACTGCCGTCGGGCGAGGACGTGGACCTGTGCTGGCGGCTGATCGAGTCCGGCTCGCGCCTGCGCTACGAGCCGATCGCCCTGGTGGCACACGAGCACCGCACCCAGATGCGGGAGTGGTTGGGCGGCAAGGCGTTCTACGGAAGTTCGGCGGCGCCGCTGTCGATCCGCCACCCCGACAAGACCGCTCCGGTGGTGATCTCGGCCACCAGCCTGCTGGTGTGGCTGCTGATGGCGGCGGGCTCGGTGTCCGGTTACCTGGCCTCCCTGATCTTCGCCGGGGTGACCACCCGGCGAATGGCCAAGAGCATGGCCAACACCGACGCCCGCGTACGCGACGTGGCGGCCGTGACACTGCGGGGGATGGGAACCGGCGCGCGTCAACTGGCCGCGGCGACCTGTCGGCACTACTGGCCGCTGGCCCTGCTGGCGGCGGTGCTCTCGCAGCGATGCCGGCAGGCGGTGCTCGTCGCGGCGGTCCTCGACGGGGTACTGGACTGGATGACCCGCAACCGGGCCGCCGACGGTGAGGGCAGGCCGATCGGTCTGCCCAGCTACCTGGTGCTCAAACGTCTCGACGATCTGGCCTACGGCGCCGGGTTGTGGACCGGGGTGGTGCGCGAGCGGACGTTGCGTCCGCTGAAGCCCCAGATCAAGGCCTGAGCGACGGATCGGGTCGGCCCCATCGCACACAGTGACGTCCTGATCGTCGGCGCGGGCAGCGCCGGATCCGTGCTCGCCGAACGACTCTCGGCCGATCCCGCCTGCACGGTGACCGTGGTCGAGGCCGGCCCCGGCCCATCCGACCCGGGGGTGCGGGCGCTGACCGCCAACGGCCTGCAACTGCCGATCGGGTCGGCGAGCCCGGTGGCCCGGCGCTACCGCACCGCGCTGACCGGCGCCACCGAGCAGCCGGCCGACATCGTCCGGGGCGCCACGGTGGGCGGCTCCGGGGCGGTCAACGGCGGCTACTTCTGCCGCGCACTGCCCGAGGACTTCGAGGATCCCGCGATGCCGGGCTGGTCATGGCCGGAGGTCGCTGCCCACTACCGCGCCATCGAGACCGACCTGGACTTCCCCGACCAGCACGACGGCGGCCCCATCCGGATTCGCCGCACCCATGAATTCGTCGGCAGCACCGCGGCATTCGTCGACGCCGCCCGTGCGGCCGGATTCGGCTGGCTACCCGACCTCAATGCCGAACCGGTCGGCGACAACACGCCCCCCGGGGTCGGCGCCGTCCCGTCGAACATCGTCGACGGCATCCGCACCGGGCCCGGAGCGGCCTTCCTCGAGCGCGCCCTGGACCGGCCCAATCTGACGGTGCGCACCGACACCCGGGTGGCCCGGGTGCGGATCGTCGGCTCCCGGGCCGTCGGGGTGGACGTCAGCGGGCCCGCCGGCCCGGCCGTGCTGACCGCCGACCGCATCGTGCTCTCAGCCGGCGCCATCGAATCGGCCCACCTGCTGATGCTGTCCGGTATCGGACCCGCCGACGACCTGCGCGCCGCGGGTATCGCGCCGGTCGCCGACCTGCCGGTCGGGCGACGCACCTGGGATCACCCCGAGTGGGTGATGCCCACCACCTGGACGGTCGCGGCCGCCCGTCCGGTCCTGGAGGTGCTGCTGGTCAGCGAGGACCTCGAAATCCGGCCCTACACAGGTGGATTCATCTCCATGGTCGGCGACGCCGCCGTCGGCAGGCCGGACTGGCCGCACCTCGGCGTCGCGCTGATGAGACCCCGGTCGCACGGCCGGGTGTCACTGGCGTCGGCCGACCCGATGACGCCGCCGCGGATCGAGCACCGCTACGACAGCGCGCCCGAAGACATCGCCACCCTGCGTCGCGGGTGCGCGCTGGCCTCCGAGATCGTCGGCAGCACAACCGAACTCGGCGATCCGATGTGGTCGACCTCCCAGCACCTGTGCGGCACCGCCCCGATGGGGGTCGACGGCGACCGGCATGCGGTGGTCGACCCGCGGTGCCGGGTGCGCGGTGTCGACGGGCTGTGGGTGGTGGACGGCTCGGTCCTGCCGCGCATCACCAGCCGGGGACCGCACGCCACCATCGCGATGATCGGGCACCGGGCCGCCGAGTTCGTGGTCTGACGG
The DNA here is from genome assembly GCF_000612725.1 of Mycolicibacterium austroafricanum. Classification (GTDB taxonomy): domain Bacteria; phylum Actinomycetota; class Actinomycetes; order Mycobacteriales; family Mycobacteriaceae; genus Mycobacterium; species Mycobacterium austroafricanum. The sequence continues at coordinate 567,039 of NZ_HG964451.1, read as the reverse complement.
TCAACTGACGTTCAGCGGCTCCCGGTGAGCCGTCGGACCAGCCGCAGCTGGCGGCCGTCGCGACCGGGTGCCCAGATCCCGATCAGCACCGCCGACACCGCGACGAGGACGGCCATCGCCGTGATCGACCCCTGCATCGCGTGCAGGAACGCCGCCTTGCTCAGCTCGGCCAGTTGCCCGCCCTGCGCACCCAGCCGACCCGACACCGCCAGGGCCTGGGCCAGCGAGTCGGAGGCGGCCTGGCGGACGGCGGGCGGGAAGGAGTCCAGCCGGCCGTCGAGGTGGTCGGTGTACCGGGCCGCCAGCACCGACCCGGCCAGCGCGATGCCCAGCGCCGCCCCCACCTCCCGGACCGTGTCGTTGACGGCCGATGCCACGCCCTGCTTGTCGTCGGGTGCGGCGTTCATGATGGCCGACGTGGTCGAGGCGGTGCACAGGCCGATACCGGTGGCCAGCACCAGCAGCGGCCAGGCCAGGTCGAGGTAGGACGAGTCCACCCGCAACGTCAACAGGCACCCGAATCCGGCTGCGAGCAAGAGCAATCCGACGAACACCACCAGACGAAGACCGAGGCGGGGCAGATACCAGAAGGACAGGCCCGACAGGATCGCCACCGGCGCCACCAACGGGCTGAAGGCCAGCGCGGTCTGCAGCGCCGAATAGCCCAGAATCAGTTGGGCGTACTGCATGACGAGATAGAAGAAGCCGAAGTTGGCCAGGAACAGCACCGCGATGGCGGCCGCCCCGGTGGCGAAATCCGGCCTGGCGAACAGGGTTACGTCCAACAGGGGGTGCCGGCGGCGCAGTTGGACGCGTCCGAACACCCCCGTCAGCGCCACACCGCCGAGCAGGCAGCCGATCACGACCGGACTCGACCAGCCTCGACTCGGTGCCTCGATGATGCCGAACACCAGAACCGCGACGGCGGCGCCGATGAGCACGGCACCCGGCCAGTCCACCGGCGGAGCGTCCGCGTCGCGCGAGTCGGTGACTGTCCAGGTCAGAACGAAGATGACCAGTCCCGAGCCGGCCAGCGCCCAGAAGATCGACTGAAACTGCCACACGCTCAGCAACGCACCGGAACCCAGCATCCCCAGCACCGCGCCGCTGCCGGCCACGGCCGCCCAGATCCCGACCGCCTTGGTGCGTTGCTCCTTCGGGTAGACCACCGTCAACAGTGAGAGCGTCGCAGGCATCACGAACGCCGCGCCGGCACCGGCCAGTGCGCGGGCGGCGATGACCTGCACGGGTGCGTCGAGGAAGACGGGCGCGGCCGAGGCGAGCGTGAACACCGCCAGGCCGATCAGCAGTGCCCGGCGTCGGCCGTAACGGTCACCGATCGCGCCCGCCGGCAGCAGTAGACACGCCAGGGTCAGCGTGTAGCCGTCCACGATCCAGGTGAGCTGGGTCTGGGTGGCCGCGGTGGCCACCGCGATGTCGCCGAGAGCGGTATTCAGCGCGATCATCGAGCAGATGACCAGCGCGACGGCCACACAGGCCACGACCAGAGTCCAGACCCGCTGCCGAGCCGAGACGTCGCGCAGGCGGGAATCGGTACCCTTGTCGGGCCGGATCAGGGTGTCGGCCACGGCGCTCTCCTTCGGTACGGTCGATTTTTGAGACTGCCCGTCTCGGAACCGGCCGAAACGTGGGGAACGTCACGGGAAGGTGAGGCGATGGCGGACCGGCGCAGCGACCCGCGACCGGCGCGTTCGCGCGCCAGGTTGCTCGACGCGGCGACGGCACTGCTGCGCGCCGGCGGCCCCAGTGCGGTCACCGTCGACGCGGTCACCCGCGGCGCCAATGTCGCCCGGGCCACCCTCTACCGGCATTTCCCCAGCGGCAACGATCTTCTGGCGGCGGCGTTCAACAGCCTCATCCCGCCCGCGCCGATGCCGCCGGAGGGCGGCTCATTGCGCGATCGCCTGGTCGCCCTGGTGCAGGCACAGGCCGACCTGATCGCCGAGACGCCGGTGCTGCTGACGGCCACCTACTGGCTGGCGCTGGGACCGGACATGGACCGCATTCCCGGCACGGCCGACGACGCCGACAGCCCCGAGGTGCGCACCCTGCGGGAACGCGTCGCCGCGCAGTACGGCGCGCCCTTCGACGCGATCTTCGACAGCCCCGACGCGCAGGCCGAACTCGGCGACGTCGACCGGGCACAGGCCATCATGCTGCTGATCGGCCCGGTGGTGACGGGGCGGATCAGCACGCTGACCGACTTCGACTACCGCGACTGTGTCCGCAAGGCGGTGGACGGCTTCCTGGCCGTCCACCGCAAACCCCAAGCAGGGCAGGCTATTTCAGCTCGACCCGAATCGGCAGGTGCTTGAGGCCGCCGACGAAGGTGGTGGCCATCAACTCGGGCTCGCCGGCCAGTTCGATGGACTTGATCCGCGGGATCAGCTCGGTGAAGAAGCTGTTGAGCTCCATCCGGGCCAGCGAGGCGCCAAGGCAGAAGTGCACGCCGTAGCCGAAGGACAGGTGCTTGTTCGGGTCGCGGCCGACGTCGAACTTCTCCGGATCGGTGAACACGTCCTCGTCGCGGTTACCCGAGGTGTAGGCCAGGTAGACGGCCTCGCCCTTGGCGATCTTCACGCCGCGGACCTCGGTGTCCTCCTGCGCGGTGCGCATGAACTCCTTGACCGGCACCACCCAGCGGATCATCTCCTCGACCGCGGTGCCCATCAGCGACATGTCGTTCTGCAGCCGGGTCAGCTGGTCGGGATGATCGAGCAGCGCGCGCAGGCCGCCGGCGATGGCGGCGCTGGTGGTGTCATGCCCGGCGCTGGCGGTGATCACGTAGTAGGACAGGGTGTCCATGTCGGACAACGGTTCCCCGTTGATCTTCGCGTTCGCGATCGCCGAGGACAGGTCGTCGGTCGGGTGCTCGCGGCGGGACTGGGTCAGCGCCGAGAAGTAGTTGAAGAAGTCCATCAGCACCGCGAGCATGTCCTCGACGTCGCCGCCGCGCTGGAACTCCTCGTCGTTGCCGCCGAACATCTCCTGGGTCAGCTTGAGCATCCGGGGGAAGTCGGACTCCGGCAGACCCAGCAGGGTGAGGATCACGTACAGCGGGTAGTTGACCGCGATCTCGGTCATGAAGTCGAGTTCGGGGCCCTTCTCGGCCATCTTGTCGACCCAGATCTTGGCCAACTCGTCGCAGCGGGCCTTGAGCATCTTCAGCGCCGACGGCTTGAACCAGTCGGCGCCGATCTTGCGGACGTCTCGGTGGTGCGGGTCGTCCATGTGGATCAGCGTGCGCAGGCCGGTCCCGGCCTCCAGGTCGCGCAGCAGTGCGTCGTCGGCCTCGGCGATGGCCAGCAGCGGGCGGGGGAAGTTCGTGAACAGATCGTTCTGTCGCTCGATGTCCATGATGTCGGCGTGCTTGGTGATCGCCCAGAACGGCCGGTACTCGTCGACCTCGACCCAGGACACCGGAGCGTGCTTGCGCAGGTGAGCCAGCGCCCCATAGAGGTGCTGCTCGTCGGTGAAGGCCTGCGGATCAGCCAGAACGCGAGCTGCCGGGTCCATGATCCGGGTGGTCATACGGGGTCTCCTCGATCACTGTGACGCAGAACTTGACGGGTGTCAGGTTAGCAGTGTGGGTGATCTTCGCCACTAGCGGAACCCCTTTGCGTCAATTGGGGTCGGAAGGCCTTACCCGCGTTGCCGCGTAGGCTCGATTTCCGTGCCGCGCCGATCGACTCGCCGACTGCTCGGGGCGGTGACCGCCCTGCTCGCGAGCGTGCTGGTGATCGCGGGCTGTGCGCACGGCGGCGGCCGGTCCCCGTCGGCGCTCCCGACCGCAGAAGGCCCCCAGCCCGCGGTGGTGCAGACCGCCTCGGGCGCGGTGCGCGGTGTCGTCGCCCCGGGATACCGCGTGTTCGACGGCATCCCCTACGCGGCGCCGCCGGTGGGCCCGCTGCGCTGGGCGCCCCCGGCGCCGCGTGCGTCGTGGCCCGGCGTGCGCGACGCCACCCGACCCGGCCTGCGCTGCCCCCAGGACACCCGCACCGATCCCGACTACGGTCGCCCCACCGGCGAGGACTGCCTGAACCTCAACGTCTGGACGCCCGACGGCGCGAGCTCGGCGCACCCCCGTCCGGTCATGGTGTGGATCCACGGCGGGGGGTTCCTCAACGGCAGCGCCGACATCTACGACGCGCGCTGGCTGGTCACCCAGGGCGACATCGTCGTCGTCACCGTGAACTACCGGCTGGGGACGCTCGGCTTCCTGGCGCATCCAGCGCTGGGTCGCGGCGGCGACGTCGGCAACTACGGGCTGGCCGACCAGCAGGCGGCGCTGCGCTGGGTTCGCGACAACGTCGGAAACTTCGGCGGCGATCCGGACAAGGTGACCATCGCGGGGGAGTCGGCCGGCGCCATGTCGGTGTGCGACCACCTCGTCGCCCCGGAGTCGGCCGGGCTGTTCCACGCGGCCATCCTGCAGAGCGGGCCGTGCCAGACCCAGGCCGACCTGCCGACGGCGCAGCGGGTCAGCCGCGACTACGCCGCCGGTGTGGGCTGCGCGCAGGAGGCCACCGCCGCCGCGTGTCTGCGGGCGCTGCCCGCCGACCGACTCCAGAAGCCGCCGTTCTACGTCGGGTTCGGCGCCGACAAGCTCACCGGCCCGGTCACCGGAACCGACCGGCTGCCCGCGGACCCGATGACGGCGATCGCGCTCAACCGCGTCCCGCGGGTGCCGGTGCTGATCGGCACCAACACCGACGAGTTCACCTTGTTCACCGGCATCGAGTACCTCCAGCACGACGGCTTGCCGCCCTACCCGGAACTGCTCGCCGACACCTTCGGCGTCGACGCCGCGGCTGTGGGTGCGCACTACCCGCTGCAGAATTACGGCGGCAGTGCCGGCCTGGCCTACTCGGCGGCCGTGACCGATGGTGAATTCGCCTGTCCCGCAGACAGAATGGCGAACGGTCTGGTGCACACCGGGCCGGTGTACTCCTACGAGTTCAACGACCGCACCGCCCCGGCGCCCGATCCGTTCCTCCAGTTGCCGTTCCCGGTCGGCGCCAGCCACGGACTGGAGCTGCGCTACCTGTTCGACATCGGTGGAGCGCCGCCGTTGAATCCGGCCCAGCGCCGGCTGTCCGACCAGATGATCGCCTACTGGACCGGGTTCGTGCGCAACGGTGTTCCCGACGCCGAGGGGGAGCCGCGGTGGCCGAGGCTCGACGCCGGCGGCTCGACCGGACCACGGCTGTCGCTGCAGACCGGGGATCCCACCATCACCACCGACTACGCCGCGCGTCACCAGTGCGCGTTCTGGGCCACGCTGACCGGAACGCGCTAGGACCGCCACCGCCCATCGGCGACGAACGCCAGCGCCCCGGCGACGTCGAGAGCCAGCGGCCGGTGCACCGGTCCAGGGTCGCGCACCCACCGTTGGAACGCGAAATCCGCTGCGGCAAAGGACAACTGGACCAACAATCCGGGCCTGTCGTCCTCCGCCGGGTCGGCGCCCATCCGGGCCGCCGTGAGCTCCACCAGTCGGTCGCGGTCGGCGGGTGCGAGCAGCGAGACGCGGTCGAGCAACTCCGGTGCGGTCAGGATCGCGCTGCGCCAACTCTCCAGGTCGACGTCGCCGAAGGACTCGACCCGGCCCACGATCGCCGCGGCCAGTGCGACATCGGGCGGTTCGCTGTCCGGACGGCGCTCCAGCAGAGCGGCGATGGCCGCCCCGCCCCGCTGGACGGCTGCCAGCAGCAGTTCCTCCTTGGTGGCCATATGCCGGAAGAACGTCCTGGGCGAGATCGCGGCCTCGGCGGCGATGTCCTCGGTGGTGACGTTGGCGAATCCCCTTGTGGCGAAAAGCCGGTAGGCCGCCGCGCGGATCTCGGCGCGCACCGCGGCCCGCTGGCGGTCGCGCAGACTCGGCGGCCGTTCGGCCGGGGAGTCGCTCACCGGAACGATCCCATCCCGCCGTCGATGTGGATGGTCTGGGCGTTGAGATAGGAGGCGTCGTCGCTGAGCAGGAAGGCCACCGTCGCACCGATGTCGTCATGGGTGTCGCCGATGCGGTGCATCGGGTTGCCCTTGAGGACGTTGCGGAACGTCTCCGGGAACGCCTCGCTCCAGCCCTGCACACCATCGGAATTGGCGAACGGGCAGACCACGTTCACCCGGATGTTGTCGGCGCCCCATTCCAGTGCGGCGACCTTGGACAGGCCGCGGATGGCCTCCTTGGCACCCGCATACGCACCGAACGCGACCTGCCCGCCGGTCCCGCTGCCCGAGCCGAAGTTGACGATCGAGCCGCCACCGCCGGCCTTCAGGACCGGGTAGGCGGCTTGCATCAGGAAGAAGGTCGCCCGCGGCCCGGTGTCGAAGACCAGATCGAAGTCGTCGTCGGTGATGTCGGTGAACCGCTTGGGCTCGTTGGTGGCGACGGCGTTGTTGACCAGTGCGTCCAGGCCGCCGAACCGCTGCACCGCGGTGTCGACGATCCACCGGTAGCTGGAGTGGTCGCGCAGGTCGGCGACCAGGTGCTCGGCGCGGTGTCCCTGCGTCGCAAAGCTTTCCGCCACCTCGGCCACCGCCGGGTTACGGTCGACCAGCAGTACCGAAGCGCCGCGTTCGAGCAGTGCGGTGGTGACGCCGCGGCCCACGCCCTGGGCCGCGCCGGTCACGATCGTGCGCCGCCCGCTCAGCGACGTCGGGTGCCAGTAGGTCGAGCGCTCACTGGTTGCCACGGTGCAGTTCCTCCGATGTTCTTGCCGCGCCCGGGAATTCGATGAACTCCACGGCGGTGCCGTCGGGGTCCTTGACGAAGAACATCCGTACCCCGGCGATCTCGAAGGGTGCCTGGTCGGGTTCGCGGCCGGCCGCCTGCACCTGCCGGTAGGTCTCGTCGAGGTCGGCCACCGACAGCGAGATGTTCTGGTTGCCGACGATCGAGCGGGTCGCCCGACGGCTCTGGCCGCCCAGCGAGAGGAGCTCGAGCATCACGCCGCCGACAAGCCCGCCCACCACCCGGCCCCGATGACCGTCGGAGCCGCCGAGCGCGTGGTCGAACGGCTGGCCCGACATGCTCTGGTCGAACACCACGTCCATGCCGAGCAACCCCCGGTAGAAGTCCAGCGCCCGGTCCATGTCGGTAACCCCCACGACCAGATGTGAGAACCGGAGGTCGGCGAGTGCTGCCATCAGGAAGCGAGGCCGGGGGCGGCCCGGCCGGCGATCAGCGGTAGGTCGACATAGGTCTTGATGCCCGGCCCTGCCTCGCAGACGTAGGGAATGGCGCTGACGCAGTGGTTGGCGGTGGCCACCACACCGGGGTTGCGTTCGAGGCCTTCGGCGACCGACTCCGGCTGCAGCCCCTTGAACGTCAGCGAGACATCCGGGTCGCCGGTGATCTCAACCTCGAACCGCTCGCCGTCCGGACCCAGCGTCCACGGCGGATCCAGCTCCACCTCGCACATCAGCCAGTTGACCGCCGCGGTGACCACCGGCTCGTCGTCGACGATCGCCTGCCAGCGGAACCGGCGCGCGGCGACCGTGCCGGCCTCCATCGGGACGACGAGTTCGTCGGTGCCGGTGACCGCCACCGCGACCTCCTGGGTGGACCGGATCCGCGGCTCGGCCCGGAAGCCCAACTGGTCGGCGACCATCCGCACCGACTGCTTGAAGCCGGCCTCGAGCAGGGCGGCGATCGGACCGCTCATCGCCTGCTCGGGGGTCAGGCCGAAGCCCATCACCTCGCGCACCACCAGCGGGGCGTTGTAGGTGCGGATGTCGGAGAACTCCTCGGCGCGCACGTGGGTGATCGCCGAGGACAGCGACGAGATCATCAGCGGGAAACGCTCGGTGATGCCGCCGGGGTGGATGCCCGAACCGTGCAGGGTGACCCCGCCGGCCAGGGCGGCGTCCTCGATGGCCCGCACCGCCGGGTTGTCCCGGTCGGGGTACACCCAGCCGACCGGTGTCACGACGTTCTTGCCCGAGCGCAGGATCCGCATGACGACCTGGTCGTCGGGCAGCAGGGGGGAGTACATGACGCAGTCGGCGTCGAGTGCCAGCAGCTCGTCGACGTCGGTGCTCGCCGTAACTCCGATCGGGTCCTGGCCGATGAGCTCGCCGACGTCGCGGCCGTTCTTGTCGGCGCTGTGCACCCAGCAGCCGACGAGTTCGAGGTCGGGGTGGCGAAGCACGCCCTGGATCGCGGCCTTGCCGACGCCACCGGTGGCCCACTGGATGACTCGATACATGAGCGGCATGCTATGCCGTTGTGGCAGTGACTGTCACCAGTAGCGGCGCGACCGTGGGCGTTGTGTACTGATTTGGGCGGTTTTCCGTGCGTACGGCCCACAGTCGTGGCCGGCGCCGCACCCGCGCTGAGCAGGCAGTGCAGGGATTTGGCTGCTGGTCCGATCTAGGGCATACTGTTCGGGTTGCCTTGAGCCGGGTTCGCCCCCTGTCGGGAGTGTTCCGCCCAAGGTGTACGACCGGCGCCCGAACGGGCGCGTCCGGTCCCAACCTCGGAGAGCGACGGTTTTCGCCGCGCCTGCGAGGCTGCGTGAGGGCGACACACCCGACCGCGGGGGCCGGTGCACCAGGACAGGTAAAGAGCGGCGGCGACAGCCAGCGTGACGCTTTCGGGCGTTTCGCAAACCACCGTGTCCCCTTGCGGGGACCAAGCAGGAGTGAAGGTAGGAGAAGCGTGGCGGGACAGAAGATCCGCATCAGGCTCAAGGCCTACGACCATGAGGCCATTGATGCCTCGGCGCGCAAGATCGTGGAGACGGTCACCCGAACCGGCGCCAGTGTGGTCGGCCCGGTGCCGCTGCCGACGGAGAAGAACGTGTACTGCGTCATCCGCTCACCGCATAAGTACAAGGACTCGCGGGAGCACTTCGAGATGCGTACTCACAAGCGGCTCATCGACATCCTCGACCCGACGCCCAAGACGGTCGACGCGCTCATGCGCATCGATCTGCCGGCCAGCGTCGACGTGAACATCCAGTAGTAGGGGAGTCGACGAACAATGGCACGTAAAGGAATCTTGGGTACGAAGCTGGGCATGACCCAGGTCTTCGACGAGAACAATCGCGTGGTCCCGGTGACGGTCGTCAAGGCCGGCCCCAACGTGGTGACCCGCATCCGCACGCCCGAGCGTGACGGCTACAGCGCGGTGCAGCTGGCCTACGGCGAGATCAGCCCGCGCAAGGTGAACAAGCCGGTCACCGGTCAGTTCGCCGCCGCCGGGGTCAACCCGCGCCGCCACCTCGCCGAGCTGCGTCTCGACGACGAGGCCGCGGCCGCCGAGTACGAGGTCGGCCAGGAGCTGACGGCGGAGATCTTCGCCGACGGCACCTACGTCGACGTCACCGGCACCAGCAAGGGCAAGGGCTACGCCGGCACCATGAAGCGGCACGGCTTCCGCGGCCAGGGCGCCAGCCACGGCGCCCAGGCGGTGCACCGCCGGCCCGGTTCGATCGGTGGCTGCGCCACCCCGGGCCGCGTCTTCAAGGGCACCCGGATGTCGGGCCGGATGGGCAACGACCGCATCACCACGCAGAACCTGTTGGTGCACAAGGTCGATGCCGAGAACGGCGTGCTGCTGATCAAGGGTGCGGTCCCCGGCCGCACCGGCGGCCTGGTGATGGTTCGCACCGCGGTCAAACGAGGTGAGAAGTAATGACTATCAAGATTGACGTCCATACCCCGGGCGGAGCGAAGGACGGCAGCGTCGAGTTGCCCGCCGAGCTGTTCGACGTGGAAGCCAACGTCGCACTGATGCACCAGGTGGTGACGGCCCAGTTGGCCGCCAAGCGCCAGGGCACTCACGCGACCAAGACCCGCGCGATGGTCTCCGGCGGCGGCAAGAAGCCGTACCGGCAGAAGGGCACCGGCCGCGCCCGTCAGGGCTCGACCCGCGCGCCGCAGTTCACCGGTGGTGGCACCGTCCACGGCCCGCAGCCGCGTGACTACAGCCAGCGCACCCCGAAGAAGATGATCGCCGCCGCGCTGCGCGGTGCGTTGTCCGACCGGGCGCGCAACGAGCGCATCCACGCCGTCACCGAGCTGGTCACCGGGCAGACCCCGTCGACCAAGAGCGCCAAGGCGTTCCTGGGCACGCTGACCGGGAACAAGAAGGTGCTGGTCGTGATCGGCCGCAGCGACGAGGTGGGTGCCAAGAGCGTGCGCAACCTGCCTGGTGTGCATGTGATCTCGCCCGATCAGCTCAACACCTACGACGTGCTCAATGCCGACGACGTGGTGTTCAGCGTGGAGGCTCTCAACGCCTACATCGAGCACGCTTCCAAGGCGAAGCAGGAGGTGTCCGCCTGATGGCTACCGTGACCGACCCCCGCGACATCATCCTGGCTCCGGTCATCTCGGAGAAGTCGTACGGGCTGATCGAGGACAACGTCTACACGTTCATCGTCCACCCGGACTCGAACAAGACGCAGATCAAGATCGCCATCGAGAAGATCTTCAAGGTGAAGGTCGACTCGGTGAACACCGCCAACCGGCAGGGCAAGCGCAAGCGCACCCGCACCGGTTACGGCCAGCGCAAGAGCACCAAGCGCGCGATCGTGACCCTGGCCCCCGGCAGCAAGCCGATCGACCTCTTCGGAGCACCGGCGTAGCCGGCCACAAGGAACTCAGGACTAGAACATGGGAATTCGCAAGTACAAGCCGACGACCCCCGGTCGCCGCGGTGCCAGCGTCTCCGATTTCGCCGAGATCACTCGCTCGACTCCGGAGAAGTCGCTGATCCGTCCGCTGCACGGCACGGGCGGGCGTAACGCGCACGGCCGAATCACCACCCGGCACAAGGGCGGTGGCCACAAGCGCGCCTACCGCGTGATCGACTTCCGTCGCAACGACAAGGACGGCGTCAACGCCAAGGTCGCGCACATCGAGTACGACCCGAACCGCACCGCGAACATCGCGCTGCTGCACTTCCTGGACGGCGAGAAGCGCTACATCATTGCGCCGCAGGGACTTTCGCAGGGCGACGTGGTGGAGTCGGGTCCGAACGCCGACATCAAGCCCGGTAACAACCTGCCGCTGCGCAACATCCCGGCCGGTACCGTGATCCACGCCGTGGAGCTGCGGCCCGGTGGCGGCGCCAAGCTGGCCCGCTCGGCCGGCTCGAGCATCCAGCTGCTCGGCAAGGAAGGCAGCTACGCCTCCCTGCGTATGCCCTCGGGTGAGATCCGCCGCGTCGACGTGCGCTGCCGCGCGACGGTCGGCGAGGTCGGCAACGCCGAGCAGGCCAACATCAACTGGGGCAAGGCCGGCCGTATGCGCTGGAAGGGGAAGCGCCCCACGGTCCGTGGTGTCGTGATGAACCCGGTCGACCACCCGCACGGCGGTGGTGAGGGTAAGACCTCCGGTGGCCGCCACCCGGTGAGCCCGTGGGGTAAGCCCGAGGGCCGCACCCGCAAGCCGAAGAAGGCGAGCGACAAACTCATCGTCCGTCGCCGGCGCACCGGCAAGAAGCGCTAGGGAGTAAAGCGATGCCACGCAGCCTGAAGAAGGGCCCGTTCGTCGACGACCATCTGCTCAAGAAGGTCGACGTCCAGAACGAGAAGAACACCAAGCAGGTCATCAAGACCTGGTCCCGTCGGTCGACCATCATCCCGGACTTCATCGGGCACACCTTCGCCGTCCACGACGGTCGCAAGCATGTCCCGGTGTTCGTCACCGAGGCGATGGTCGGGCACAAGCTGGGCGAGTTCGCCCCCACCCGGACCTTCAAGGGTCACATCAAGGACGACCGGAAGTCCAAGAGGCGCTAAATGACTACAGCGATTGAATATCCGTCGGCGATGGCGAAGGCGCGCTTCGTGCGCATCTCGGCCACCAAGGCGCGCCGTGTCATCGACCTGGTCCGCGGCAAGAGCGTCGAGGAAGCCCTCGACATCCTGCGGTGGGCCCCGCAGTCGGCCAGCGAGCCGGTCGCCAAGGTGATCGCCAGCGCCGCCGCCAACGCGCAGAACAACGAGGGCCTGGACCCGACGAGCCTGGTGGTCGCCACCATCCACGCCGACGAGGGCCCGACCGCCAAGCGCATCCGGCCGCGCGCGCAGGGACGTGCCTACCGGATCCGCAAGCGCACCAGCCACATCACCGTGATCGTCGAGAGCCGGCCGCCCAAGAAGGCCGGTAAGCAGGGCGCTTCGGCCAGTGCCGCGCGTGCACGTCGGGCGCAGGCCAGCAAGGCCGCTACGAAGAAGGCCACCGATTCGAAGGAGGGCTCGGAGTAGTGGGCCAGAAGATCAATCCCCACGGCTTCCGTCTCGGCATCACCACCGAATGGAAGTCCCGTTGGTACGCCGACAAGCAGTACGCCGACTACATCAAGGAAGATGTCGCGATCCGCAAGCTGCTGGCCACCGGCCTGGAGCGCGCCGGCATCGCGGACGTGGAGATCGAGCGCACCCGTGACCGCGTGCGCGTGGACATCCACACCGCGCGCCCCGGCATCGTCATCGGTCGCCGCGGGACCGAGGCCGACCGCATCCGTGCCGACCTGGAGAAGCTGACCAAGAAGCAGGTCCAGCTCAACATCCTCGAGGTGAAGAACCCCGAGTCGGTGGCTCAGTTGGTCGCCCAGGGTGTCGCCGAGCAGCTGAGCAACCGTGTGGCGTTCCGCCGCGCGATGCGCAAGGCGATCCAGTCGGCGATGCGCCAGCCCAACGTCAAGGGCATCCGCGTGCAGTGCTCGGGCCGCCTCGGCGGCGCCGAGATGAGCCGCTCGGAGTTCTACCGTGAGGGTCGGGTGCCGCTGCACACGCTGCGCGCCGACATCGACTACGGCCTCTACGAGGCCAAGACCACTTTCGGCCGGATCGGTGTGAAGGTGTGGATCTACAAGGGCGACATCGTCGGTGGCAAGCGTGAGCTGACCGCCGCGGCGCCGGCCGCCGACCGTCCGCGTCGTGACCGTCCGTCGGGCACCCGTCCCCGCCGCAGCGGCGCGTCGGGCACCACCGCGACGAGCACCGACGCAGGCAGAGCCGCCAGCGAAGGCACAGTGGAAGCGCCCGCTACCGAAGCTGCCGCCACTGCGCCTTCTGCAGGGCAGCCGGAAACTACGGAGAGCTAGTCATGCTTATTCCCCGCAAGGTCAAGCACCGCAAGCAGCACCACCCGAAGCAGCGTGGCATCGCCAGCGGCGGGACCTCGGTCAGCTTCGGTGACTACGGCATCCAGGCCCTCGGCCATGCCTACGTCACCAACCGGCAGATCGAGTCGGCCCGTATCGCCATCAACCGGCACATCAAGCGTGGCGGCAAGGTGTGGATCAACATCTTCCCGGACCGCCCGCTGACCAAGAAGCCCGCCGAGACCCGCATGGGTTCCGGCAAGGGTTCGCCGGAGTGGTGGGTCGCCAACGTCAAGCCCGGCCGTGTCCTGTTCGAGCTGAGCTACCCGGACGAGAAGATCGCCAGGGAAGCGCTGACTCGTGCGATCCACAAGCTGCCGATCAAGGCACGCATCGTCACAAGAGAGGAGCAGTTCTGATGGCAGTCGGAACCACGACCGGCGAACTGCGCGAGCTCACCGACGAAGAACTGACCGACAAGCTCCGCGAGTCCAAGGAAGAGCTGTTCAACCTGCGCTTCCAGATGGCGACCGGCCAGCTTGCCAACAACCGCCGGCTGCGCGTGGTCCGGCAGGAGATCGCGCGGCTGTACACCGTGCTGCGTGAACGTGAGTTGGGTCTGGCCGCCGGACCCGGAGGTGAGGATTCGTAATGGCAGACACCAAGGGTGCCAAGTACACCCCGCGCACCGAGAAGCCGCGCGGCCGTCGCAAGACCGCCATCGGCTATGTCGTCTCGGACAAGATGCAGAAGACCATCGTGGTCGAACTGGAGTCCCGTAAGAGCCACCCGCTCTACGGCAAGATCATCCGGACCACCACGAAGGTCAAGGCCCACGACGAGAACGAGGACGCCGGTGTCGGCGACCGCGTGTCGCTGATGGAGACCCGCCCGACGTCGGCCACCAAGCGCTGGCGCCTCGTCGAGGTTCTCGAAAAGGCCAAGTAGCACAACGGCTCCGGCCGTTGTCGACGAAACCCCCGCACGCCGGTCGGCGTGCGGGGGTTTCGTCATGGTGTCGCCGGCTCAGCGGGATCTGCGCACCCTGGAGTCGATGCCGTCGAGGAATTGATCCAGGCCGGAACGGAAGTCCGCGAGCCGGTCGCCGTCCGCATCGAACGCCTCGGCCTGCAGTGCCGCTGCCAGTGCGGGGAACCGCTCGCCGGTGACCAGACGCCGCAGCAGTGCGGGGTAGTCCGGCGCGGTGTCGTGGTGGTCTGCGGCCTCGATGTCGAGAGCGGAGGCGCCGCGGACGAAATGCAGGAGCGCCATGACGGCGGCCAGCTTGTCGCGCTCGGACAGTCCGGTGCCGCTCAGGGCGGCGAGGCCGGCATCGAGCCACGCCAGTTGCCCGGGATCGGCGGGCGGGCCGATGACCGTGGCGTGCAGGATCCACGGGTGACGGTGGTAGACGTCCCACAGGCCCACGGCCCAATCCGTGAGGGCGTGACGCCAGTCCGCGCGATCCGTCGTGCCCGGGGGGTGACCGGGAGCTGCGGACACCATGAACGTCACGAGTTCGTCCTTGTTGGCGACGTGCCGGTACAGCGACATGGTGCCGCAACCGAGTCGCTCCGCCAGGCGCGCCATCGACAGCGCGCCGAGGCCGTCCCGGTCTGCAAGTTCGATCGCTGCCTCGACGATGCGCTGCCGGCTCAGGCGGCGGGCGCGTCCGCCGCCGGCCCGGTCGCGCCAGAGGACCTCCAGTGCCCGGGGCAGTGGCGGCGTCTCGCGCTCCTCCTCGTTCGTCATTCGATCAAGCCTAACGGCTGTACAGCCGTGTGCGTATGACATACGCTAACGGGTATGCCATACGCATGGCGGGTTCTCGCGCTGATCTCGGTCGCCTTCCTCGCGTGGTCGCTTCCGCCGTATCTGACGGGCGGGACGCGCGTGCCGTCGACCTTCGAATGGCACTATCCGCTTCTGGTGGTCCACGTCGCGCTCGCCGGCGTGGCGATGCCGGCGGCGGTTCTTCAGATCTGGCCCGGGCTGCGGTTGAAGCGCCCGGCGGTGCACCGACGGGTCGGCCGGCTCTACTGCTGCGCGGCGATACCGGCGGCATTGTGTGCGTTGGTGATCGGGGTGGCGACGCCGTTCGGCACCGTGCTGGCCGTCAGCAACGCGATTCTGGCGTCGCTGTGGCTGTGGTTCACCGTCAACGGATATCTGTCCGTACGCCGGCGCAACTTCGATGAGCATCGGCGCGCCATGATCTACAGCGCCACGCTCGCGCTGTCGGTGATCACCAACAGGGTCTGGTCCCCGGTGCTGTTCGTGGTGCTGATGCCCTTGCAGCACAACGTCTTCAGCGGCGACGAGGAAGGCTACCTGCACTTGGTGGCGGGCCTCGGCGGGTGGCTGGGCTGGACGATTCCGCTGGCTGTGGTGCACTGGCGGCTCGGCCGTCGACGAGCGCGGTCGTCGGCGGTTCCGGGGCCGACGGGCATGCCTGCGGTGTAGTCTCCGGGCGTGGCGACGACGGAGTTCAACGGCAAGATCGCGGTAGACATCCGGGATTCCGAACCGGACTGGGGGCCGTTCGCTGCCCCGACTGCACAACCGGACGCGCCCAACGTCCTCTATCTGGTCTGGGACGACATCGGCATCGCCACCTGGGACTGTTTCGGCGGGTTGGTCAACATGCCCGCAATGAGCCGCATTGCCGAACGAGGAGTGCGGCTTTCGCAGTTTCACACCACCGCGTTGTGCTCACCGACCAGGGCGTCGCTGCTGACCGGCCGAAACGCCACCACGGTCGGAATGGCAACCATCGAGGAGTTCACCGACGGCTTCCCGAATTGCAGCGGCCGAATCCCGTTCGACACCGCCCTGATCTCCGAGGTGCTGGCCGAGAACGGTTACAACACTTACTGCGTCGGCAAGTGGCATCTGACCCCGCTGGAGGAGTCCAACCTCGCGGCGACGAAGCGGCACTGGCCGCTGTCGCGTGGCTTCGAGCGGTTCTACGGATTCATGGGCGGCGAAACCGATCAGTGGTATCCCGACCTGGTCTACGACAACCATCCCGTCCCGCCGCCTGCCGGCCCGGAAGAGGGCTACCACCTGTCGAAGGATCTCGCGGACAAGACCATCGAGTTCATCCGCGACTCGAAGGTCATCGCGCCCGACAAACCGTGGTTCTCCTACGTGTGTCCCGGCGCGGGGCACGCGCCCCATCACGTCTTCAAGGAGTGGGCGGACCGCTATTCCGGGGTCTTCGACATGGGCTATGAGCGCTACCGCGAGATCGTGCTGGAGAACCAGAAGCGTCTCGGCATCGTCCCGCCCGAGACCGAACTCTCGCCGGTGAACCCGTATCTGGACGTCAAGGGCCCCGACGGGCAGGAGTGGCCGGCGCAGGACACGGTGCGGCCGTGGGATTCGTTGAGCGAGGAGGAGAAGCGCCTTTTCGCCAGGATGGCCGAGGTGTTCGCCGGGTTCCTCTCCTACACCGATGCCCAGATCGGGCGTGTCCTGGACTATCTCGACGAATCGGGCCAACTCGACAACACCATCATCGTGGTGATCTCCGACAACGGCGCCAGCGGGGAGGGTGGGCCCAACGGTTCGGTGAACGAGGTCAAGTTCTTCAACGGCTACATCGACTCGGTCGAAGAGAGCCTGAAGGCCTTCGACGAGCTCGGTGGCACCCAGACCTACAACCATTACCCGATCGGCTGGGCGATGGCGTTCAACACCCCGTACAAGTTGTTCAAGCGCTACGCGTCTCATGAAGGCGGCATCGCCGACACCGCAATCATCTCGTGGCCCAACGGCATTGCCGCCCACGGTGAGGTGCGCGACAACTACGTCAACGTCTGCGACATCACCCCGACGGTGTTCGACCTGCTCGACATCACGCCTCCCGCCACGGTGCGCGGCGTGGCGCAGAAGCCGATGGACGGTGTCAGTTTCAAGGTGGCCCTGGACAATCCGACGGCGCCGACCGGCAAAGAGACCCAGTTCTACACCATGCTCGGTACCCGGGGGATCTGGCACAAGGGGTGGTTCGCCAGTGCCGTGCACGCGGCCTCACCCTCCGGATGGTCGCATTTCGACGACGACCGCTGGGAGCTGTTCCACATCGAGGCCGACCGCAGCCAGTGCCACGATCTGGCCGCCGAACACCCGGACAAGGTCGAGGAGCTCAAGGCGCTGTGGTTCGCCGAGGCGGCGAAGTACAACGGTCTTCCGTTGGGGGACCTCGACATCCTGGAGACCATCACGCGGTGGCGGCCCTACCTGACCGGGGAACGTAATTCGTACGCCTACTACCCGGGTACGGCCGACGTCGGTATGGGTGCCGTCGTGGAGCTGCGTGGCCGCTCCTTCGCGGTGCTCGCCGAGGTCGCCGTCGACCCGGACGGCGCCGACGGTGTAGTGGTCAAACACGGTGGGGCACACGGTGGATACGTGATGTACGTGCAGGGCGGGCGGCTGCACTTCTGCTACAACTTCCTCGGCGAGTACGAGCAGACGCTGGCCTCAGCGGACCCGGTGAGCGCCGGTCTGCACACGCTCGGGTTCACGTTCACCCTCACCGGAACCGCCGAGGGCAGCCACACCCCGGTAGGTGACGCCGCGCTGTTCATCGACAGCGCCCAGGTGGCGTCACTGGCCGAAATGCGGGTCCACCCGGGTACTTTCGGACTCGCGGGGGCGACCTTGAGCGTGGGCCGCAACAGTGGGTCGCCGGTGTCGCAGGCCTATCAGGCGCCGTACCCGTTCACCGGGGGAACCATCGCCCGGGTCAACATCGACGTCTCCGGCGCCCCGTATCTCGATCTGGAGCGCGAGTTCGCGCGGGCGTTCGCCAGGGACTGACGGCGGTGAACCGCTCCGTGATCCTGTGGGCGTGTGCCGCGCTCGCCGTCGCCGCGTGTTCGCGGGTCAGTGACGGTGTGCCGGTGGCGGATCCGAGTCAGCCCGCTGCTGTGCAGGCCACGCCGACGACGGTCCCGAGCGCGTCACCCGACCCGTTGCCCGGCGTCGTGCCGACCACGGGATCGCCGCCGCCTGCCGGTCCTTTCTGTGTTCCTGCGGTGCTGCCCTCACTGCGCACCGTCGCGCGGGTCACCGACCCGGGAGCTCCGACTGCGACCGTCGCGGTCCCCGACGGGTGGGCGATGACGTCCGGTACCGGAGATGTCGGCGCCCGGCTCGAGGGGCCCGACGGGATGTGGGCCGAGGTCACGATCACCGCGACCTCGCTCGATCCGGAGGCGACGTTCCGCGAGTACGTCGACGACCTCACCGCCGGCTCGGTCATGAGCACCGTCAGCATGCTGCCCGCCGACATGTGCGGCTTCAGCGGGCAGCGGCTGATGGGAATGCTGTCCGACGGGGGCGACTCCATCGAGTACGAGGACCGGCTCGTGCAGGTGCCCACCGGCAACGGTGACCATCTGATCGCGATCCATGTGCAGGCGCCGTCGGGTGCCCCCGGCTTCGCCGATGCCGCCGCGCACGTGACGCAGGACTTCGAGGTCGGCCTACCCTGAACGACATGTTGACCGAGCTCGTCGCCCTCGACGGCGGGTCATTCCGGATGGGCTCGACACGGTTCTATCCGGAAGAGGCGCCGGTCCACACCGTCACCGTCGCCCCGTACGCCATCGAGCGGCACCCCGTCACCAACGCACAGTTCGCCTCGTTCGTCGCCGACACCGGGTACCGCACCGTCGCCGAGCTGGCCCCGGACCCGGCGCTGTATCCCGGTGCCGCACCGCAGGATCTGGTTCCCGGTGCACTCGTGTTCCGGCCCACCGCGGGACCGGTCGATCTGACGGACTGGCGGCAGTGGTGGGAGTGGGTGCCGGGCGCGGACTGGCGGCACCCGTCCGGCCCGGGCAGCTCCGTCGACGACAAACCCGACCACCCCGTCGTGCAGGTCTGTTACGCCGACGCCGCGGCGTACGCCCGGTGGGCGGGGCGGCGGCTGCCGACCGAGGCGGAGTGGGAATTCGCCGCCCGCGCAGGCTCGACCGCGGTGTACGCCTGGGGAGACGAGGCTGTTCCCGGCGGAGCGCTGATGGCCAACACCTGGCAGGGCGCGTTCCCGTACCGCAACGACGGCGCGCTGGGCTGGGCGGGAACGTCGCCGGTCGGTACGTTCCCGGCCAACGCCTACGGGCTGGTCGACATGATCGGCAACGTGTGGGAGTGGACGACGACGAGATTCGCCGGGCACCACGTGCTCGACGCACCGGTGAACTCGTGTTGCCCCCAGGCGGGCCCGGATCCTGCCGTGACCCAGGCGCTCAAGGGCGGTTCGCACCTGTGCGCGCCGGAGTACTGCCACCGCTACCGACCGTCGGCCCGGTCACCCCAGTCCCAGGACAGCGCGACCACCCACATCGGCTTCCGCTGCGCGGTCTGACCGTCCCGCTGCTACCTACCGCGACCGGACCGGCGGCGACAGCCGCAGATGGCCGAGGAGGGCGACGGCCGCGGTCGTCGCGGCGGCCAGCCCGAAGGGCACGGCGATGTGGATCCGCATCAGCAGTGCACCTACGACGGCGCCGGCGAAGATCACCACGATGGCGGCCAGGCGCCGGTTGGCCACTGCGCCCCGGCCACCGCGCGTCCACGTCTCCCCGGCCAGCGAGGCCAACGTCGAGGTGACGACGACGGTGGTCATGTCGGCGACGGCGACGGCGCGCGCGACCATCGCCTGGGAGCCCATCACCGCCGCGGTGGCGGCGGCCATCGGGATCTGCACGACGGGCTCGGGATGCCTGCCGGTGACGACGGCGACCACCGTCAGCACCGTCAAGGTCGCCGCGCCCAGCGTGAGCAGCACCGTCACCCGGTGCTGCCAGCCCGGTTGGCGGGCGCCGCCGGGACCGCGCAACACCAGTCCGGCGAGGTACGCCGCGGCCGTGAACGCGCCCAGCGCGACCGCCGGACCCAGCACCGGCAGTTCGTCGGCGCCGGCGACACCCATGCCGAGGATCACGATGTTGCCGGTCATGTTGCCGGTGAACACCCGGTCCAGGCCCAGGAAGCCGACCGCGTCGACGACGCCGGTGACGAACGTCAGCGCGACGGTCGCGGCCAGCGCCCGGTCGGCGGGAGCGTCGGCCATCAAAAGGCGATGATGGCGAACAGGGTGGACAGCACCAGTCCGGCCATCACGGGCAGGAAGCACTTGCGTGCCAGGGTGAGCACCGGCACCCGGGCGAAACCGGCCACCGCGACCAGCGACGACCACGCCACCAGCGTCCCGCCGCCGGACCAGATGTTGCCCATCTGGCCGATGGCGGCCAGCGTCGACGGATCCATGCCCGCGGCGGAGCCCAGTGCCCCCGACAGCGACCCGGTCAGCGGCAGCCCGCTGAACCCGGAACCCTCAAGGCCGGCGATGAGACCGACGAACAGCACGGTGAAGGCGACCACGAATGCGTTCGGCGCGACGTGCGAGAGCCCCGCGTTGATGAGGTCGAAGAGCAGTGCGGGCCCGGTGGCATCCTCGGGCATCCCGAGGATGCGGGCGGAGAAGTCGCCGTTGCCGATGAAGAAGAAGCCGGCGATCGGAAGCACGATGCCCATGGCCTTGAACGCGAAGACCAGTCCGTCGACGATGTGGCGCGAGGAGCTCTCCAGGCATGCCCGTTTGTCGTTGGTCAGGCACGCGGCGAACAGCAGCATCGCGGCGATTCCGCCCACGATGCCCGCCGCGTCACCGCCCTTCAGCGGAGGCACCGCGGTGGTGAACTTCCCCAGCAGCATGTACACGATGAAGACCAGGTACGCGGTCGGGACGAGCACCGCGAAAGTCTTGGCGGACAAGGTCTTCGGCGAATCAGCAACCTCGATCGAGGAGGTGTCGAGCACCATCGTCGCCGTCGGGGCCCCGCCGGCGACAGGAGCCGGAGCGGGGTCCGGCGCCGGGCGGGTGCCGCCGAATTCGTCGCCGGCAGCGGTGTCGTCGTCGGGCGCGCCGAGCTTGTCGGCCTTGTTCTCCCAGGCGACGAGCAGCTCCGGCGACGGCGTGCGCCATGTCCGGCGCTGGGTGACGTAGGTGATGCCCAGCGCCACGCCGCCCACGATCAGCGAGAGCACCAGCGACTTGTCGGCCACACCGTCGGCGTCGACTCCTGCGGCGGTGGCCGAGATTCCGGGGGCGACCTTGATGATGTAGTCCGACGACAGCGCCATGCCCTGGCCTGCGATGGCGACCACCATCCCGACCGACATCGGGCTCAACCCCGCGCGGATCGCGACCGGGATGAGCACCGCGCCGACCAGCGGCACCGCCGGTGTCGGCCAGAAGAACAGCGAGATGACGTAGGTGACGATCGCCAGCACCACGAAACTGCTTGTGCCGGCCCGCATCACCCGCCGGAACGGGGTCACCATCAGGCGGTCGGCGCCCATCTCGCGAAGCGCGCCGAGCATCGCGGTGACCAGCGCGATGATCAGGAAGATGTTGAACAGCTCGTCCGCGGCGACCAGGCTGGCGTTGAAGATCGACGACAGGCCGGTCACGATGCTCCCCGAGAACACCCACGCCGTCAGCAATGTCGCGACGACCGCGGGAACGACGATGTTCTTGCGCAGCGCCATCGTCACGAGAATGACGACAATGCCGGCGAGATAGACCCAGTGCGCCGCGCTCAGATGAATGTCCATCGACCGTCTTTCGCTCACAACTGCTCGTGGGCTGTGCAGTTTGATTGGGGGGAATGCTCGGCGCGTTGCGGGCGTGGGTCAACGCACAGAGTGCACAACGCTGTGGCCTCCCCTCTGTGCAATATGCTCCGCCGTTGTCGGCCACGTGTCCCGGCGTTTCGTTGACGTAAACATCTGCGCCGTTGTGCACGTTGGTGTCGCCGCCCGCCGTGCGCTGTGCACCTTGACCCACCGGGGGCGGTCACCTTCGGCGGCCTTGAGTGAGAGGCTGGCCGGAAATGACTGACACACACCGCGGCGATGACGGCGGCACACCGTTGGCGCTGGCCGCGCTGCTCTCCGGGACACTCGTCGGCACGATCAGCAACAACGTCGTCAACGTGCCGATGCCGGCGATCCTGGCCGACTTCGACGCGCCGCTGGAGAGCGGTGTGTTCATCGTGGTCGGGTTTCTGCTCACCTTCACCGCCACCATGCCGGTGGTCGGCTGGATCGGGGACCGGATCGGTCGTCGGCGCGTCTACTGCGCGTCGATGATCGGGACCGCGCTGTGCGCGATCGGTGCGGCCACCGCGCCCACCCTGGAGTTGCTGATCCTGTGGCGGTGCCTGGGCGGGCTGGCGGCCTCGGCGCTCGGGCCCGCCGTGATGGGGCTGCTCACCTGGCTGTTCGCCGGGGAGCGGCGCGGACGGGCCGTCGGCGCGTGGGCGTCGGTGAACGGGATCGGGCAGGCGATCGGGCCGACGATGGGCGGGTTCATCGCCGACGCCTGGGGATGGCGCTGGGTGTTCGTGCCCCTGGTGCCGGTCGCGTTGGCGGGGCTGATCGGCACCCTGCGGCACATTCCGCGCTATCCGGGGACCCGGATGAGCTTCGACGCCGTCGGGGCCACCGCGCTGACCGTCGGCTCGGGTCTGCTGATCCTCGGGGTGGCGCTGATACCGCGGCTCGGCGTGTCCGTCGCGGTGCTGTCCGCGATCGCGGTGGCGGTCGTGGTGCTGGCGTTCTTCGTCTGGCACTGCCTGCGGACGCCGGAGCCGTTCGTCGACGTGCGGCTGGTGGCCGAATCGCGGTTCGCCCGAAGCACCCTCGCGGCGTTCGCGTTCATGTTCGGTCTCGGCGCGACCCTGCTGGCGGTGCCGCTGTATCTGGTGGACCACGGGCGGTCCGGTTCGGTGGCGGGGCTGGTGCTGCTGGCCGTCCCGGCGTCGATGACGGTGCTGGGTCCGTTGGTGGGGCGGTATCTGGACCGCATCGGGCCGCGCCGGGTATTGCGCACCGGCCTGTTGCTGATGGCCGCGGGTCAGGTGGGTCTGGCCGTGGCGGTCGGTGGCCGGATCGCCGACCGCGTCCACGGGCTGGCGGGTCTGACCGCGATCCTGGTGGTGGTCGGCATCGGGATCGCGTTCGTCCAGACCCCCGCCGCTACCGGCGCCACCCGATCGCCGGCGGGCGCGCAGGGCACCGGCCTGGGGTTGTACAACCTGATCCGGTTCAGCGGTTCGGCGATGGGCGCGGCCTGGGTCGCGATCGCGCTCGCCGCCTTCGGTGCCGCGACAGGATATTCGGCGGTGTTCCTCGTCGTCGGTGGTGTCGCCGTGCTGGGGCTGCTCGGGTCGTTCGTGGGGCCCGACCCGGCGCCGGCCCGGTAGCGGGCCGCGCTCAGCGGAATTTCGCCTCGCGGTCGACGGCGGCGTGCACCTCGGTGAGCATGTCGAGCCGGATCGCCAGCCACACGGTGAACTGGTTGTCGGGGAGTCGGATGTCGAGCCCGGTGGCGCGTGACACCCGGTCGAGCTTGGTCAGCATGGTGTTGCGGTGCACGTTGAGTGCGCGGGCGGTGGCGTTGACGTTGCCGCCGTGGGCCAGGTAGCCGATGAGGAAGTCCAGCAGGTCGGGCGCCGAGCGCAGCGGTCCCAGCACGTCGGCGACCAGTGCCCGGCTCTGGTCGGTGTCGGCGACGTCGGCGAGCACGGTGAAACTGCGCAGGTCCTGGTATGACACCGCGCCGGTGTGTCCCAGGCGGCGTGCGATGCCCAGCGCGATGCGGGCCTCGCGGTAGCTGCCCGCGACCTCCTGGGCGCCCCGCGCAGGCCGGCTGTAGGCGACCGCCGCCGGTGTTCCGCGCCGGTTCTGCAGTTCGTCGGCCATCGCCTCGGCGTAGCGCGTCATCTCCTTGCGCATCGCGGTGTCGTCGGCACCCCGCAACGACCGGACGACGACCAGCACGTCGCCGAGGACGGTCACATAGGAGCGCACCGCGGGATCGGGTGCCACGTTGGCCGCGTACCGCGCCAGCCTGACCATGCTCGCGGCGGGGTTGTCCACTCCGCGGGGGACGGCGCCCGGTGCGACGAACACGCCGAACACCGAGTCGATGTCGATCTCGTGGTAGTCGGCGCGGGCCCGCATGTCGTGCTCGCTGGAGAAGTGCCCGTGCACCAGCGCCTGGACGAAATCGCCGCGGGCCCTCTCCTCTGCCTCGTCCACGCTGTGCTGTCTGAGCATCTCCGAACCGATGATGGCCGTGGCCTGTTCGGTGACGACGATGTGACGGGCCAGGTCGTGCCCGCCGGGCTCGGCCGACGGCACCACGACCAGAACCCAGCCCTCGAAGGCTTTACCGAGCCGGATAGCGGTGGAGATCACCGTCCACACGCCTCCGCCGGGCGCCCCGAACCGCTCCACCCTGGTGTCGTGATGGGCCGAAAGTCGGGCCGCTGCAGGCAGATCGGCGGTCAGCAGCGGCAGGATGGATTCGGTCAGCGCAGCGGCGGTCTCCGCCGTGAACCCGTTGTGTGCCACCACGTTGCCGCGGGCGTCGAGCGCCATCGCGGGGTTGCGCGCCAGGTTGGACACCTCGCGCACCAGCAACTGGAGTCCGGCGCCGCGGTGGAACAGCCCGGCCAGTGAGGCGTGCACATGCGTGGCGTAGCGCATGGCGTGCACCTCCTGGCTCAGCGCGCGCTCGGCGAGCAGCCGGTTGAGTGCGGCGAACCCGACCGGGAACGCCATCTCGACCACCACCATGTCCGCGGGCACCGCGCCGGTGGGGAAGTCGGCGGGAACGGTGCCGTCGACCAGCAGTGCGGTGGCGCCGCGCGCGGCCAGCGGCGCCAACGTGCCGCCGTTGCCCAGCAACGCCTCGGGGCGGGTGTACACCGCGACCCCGTCCAGCGCGTCGTGCCGCGACATCACCTCGGAAAGCGGTAGCACCCAATGCACTTGCTGGTCGAGACGATCGGCGCCGGTGAGCACGTGGGCGCCCGACATCAGGGATTCGTCGAGCAGTCCGGCGACCGTCATCCGATCGTCGTCATGTCCCACTGGTGCCATCTCTCACCCGCTTCGGTCTCCGGCCGCTGTGCCGCAACGATCGCACCCACGCCACCTCCACACTATGTGCAGTTTGACCCTGTTGCGGCGCGGAATGGGGACATATTGACCAGAGCTTCGGTGGGCGGCCCCCGGTAGACATCTGGTGCAGGCAGACCGACCAACTCACAGGAGCCAGTCCCGACATGCACCAGATCTACCGGATCACCCTCGACGACGCCCTGCCCCTGCTGGCGGCGGGCCGGGCCAAAGCAGAGGAGATCGGCGTCAAGCAGACCCTGTGTATCTGTGACGACGGCGGCAACGTCCTTGCCCTGCACCGTCTTCCGGGAGCACGGTTGACCGGCGTCGATATCTCGATCGCCAAGGCGTTCACCGCCGCCGGCCACGAGCGGGCCACCCATCTGTTCAACGAGGCTCCCGACGGCCCGGCGCTGCCCGGAAACGAGGCCTTCGGCATCAGCCACATGCTCCCGGGCAAGTTCGCGATCTTCGTCGGCGGGTTCCCGCTGGTCTTCAACGGGCAGATCGTCGGCGGCGTCGGCATCAGCGGCGGCAACGGTGCCCAGGACAAGGCTGTGGGCGCCGCCATCCTCGCCGAGTTCGACGCGCTGACCGCCGCGGTCGCCGGTCGCTGATCGTGCTGTGCACCATGACCCGTCGGCCGGCCGAAGCCGGTGATGTTGTCCATGGTCACCGCCCCGCGGCGCTGGTTAACGTCGCTGGTGCAGTGCGCAATTCGCATCGAAGCGTCGACCTGCAGCCCCCGTCTACCGACAACCACCGTGATGTATCGAAAGGACCGATTTCATGACCGAACTGCTGGGACGTGACGAGTTCCGCACGGAGCTGGAGAACGCCATCAAGGGGCGTGAGGCCAAGAACGCCTCCTTCTCCCAGGCCTGGGCCGAGGGCCGCCTGCAGCGGCACCACTTCGCCCGTTGGGCCGAGAACCACTACCACTACGTGGGCCCGTTCGCCGACTATCTGGCCAACATCTACTCCAATACCCCCGACAACTTCACCGGGGCAAAGGATTTCACGCTCCAGAACATGTACGAGGAGGAGCTGGCCGACATCCGCCACACAGATCTGCTGATCAAGTTCGGTGAAGCCTGCGGCACCACCAAGGAGCGCATCGAAGACCCCGACAACATGAACGCGATCACCCGCGGCCTGCAGTCGTGGTGCTATGCGGTGTCGCAGCGCGAGCACTTCGTGGTGGCCACCGCGGCGCTGGTGGTGGGCCTGGAGTCCCAGGTACCCAGCATCTACATGAAGCAGATCGTGCCGCTGCGCGAGGTGTACAAGTTCACCGAGGACGAGATCGAGTTCTTCGACCTGCACATCACCTCCGACGTCGTGCACGGGGAGCGCGGCTACCAGATCGTGCTCGACCACGCCGACACCCCGCAGCTGCAGCAGCGCTGCCTGCAGATGGTCCGGTGGGGCGCCGAGATGCGCTTCTCCTACACCAAGGGGCTCTACGACACCTACGTCGCGCCCGAGCTGGAGCCGGCCGCAGTCTGAGGTCCGAGCGGTTTCGGCGTGATTCCGACCGCCCAGCGTGCGGAATCACGCCGAAATCGCAGAAGGGTTGAGGGAAAGTTGAAGACCACTGAGTGGACCGCGGTCGCCACGGCCAAGGAGCTGGGCCGGCGCCGCAAGCTGCGCGTCGAGGTCGACGGCCTGGCCATCGCCCTGTTCCAGTCCGAGGGCCGGGTGTACGCATTCGCCGATGTGTGTGTGCACCAGGACCGTTCACTGTTCAAGGGCACGCTGCTGCACGGCAAGGTGATCTGCCCGGGCCACCAGTGGCAGTTCGACCTGGAGACCGGTTACGAGGCCGACCAGGATCGCTGCCAACCCACCTATCCGGTGCGCGTCGACGACGACGGCACCGTCTACGTCAAGACAGAGGAGGCGAGCGCATGAGTCGTCGCACCTTCGTCACCGTCGGAGCGGGCCAGACCGCGGCGGTGGCCGCACGCAACCTGCGTAGGCACGGATTCGACGGCCGCATCGTGCTGATCGGCGACGAACCGCACCCGCCCTACCAGCGTCCGCCGCTGTCCAAGGAGTTCCTCGCAGGCACCGAGAACGAGGAAGGGTTGTGGATCCTGCCTCCGAAGTGGTTGCAGGACAACGACGTCGAGATCATCACCGACACCACCGTGGTCCGTGTCGACGCCGCCGCGCGCGCCGTCGAGTTCTCGGGCGGTGCCGGGCTGCAGGCCGACTCGGTGCTGTTCGCCACCGGCGGCGCCCCCCGGCGGCTCCCGGTCGACGGCCCACGGCCCGACCTGGTGCACTATCTGCGCACGCTCGACGACGCCGCCCGGCTGGCGCCGGTGCTGACGCCGGGCCGGCGCCTGGCGATCATCGGGGCCGGCTTCATCGGCCTGGAGATCGCCGCCACCGCGGCGGCGGCCGGCGTCGAGGTCACCGTGCTCGAGGCGGTCCCCGTGCCGCTGGCCCGGGTGGTCGGCCCGGCCATGGGTGAGGCGGTGTGCCGGCTGCACCGCGACAACGGCGTGGACATCCGCGCCGGCGTGCAGCTGGCAGGTGTGCGTACCACCGCTGACGGGGTGGTGATCGACATTGCCGGTGCCGCAGCACCTCTGGAAGCCGACGCGGTGGTCGTCGGCATCGGCATCATCCCGAACACGGCCGTCGCAGCAGCGTCCGGGCTGCGGGTCGACGAAGGGATCGTGGTGGACGCGTTGGGCCGCACCGCGGTACCCGGGGTGTTCGCGGCCGGCGACGCCGCCCGGCGCTACTCGCCGCGCGCCGGCAGGCACCTGCGGCTCGAGCATTTCGACAACGCCAGCAGGCAGGGCGTCGCGGTGGCCAACGCGATGCTGGGCCGTGAGGCGCCCTCCGACGATCCGCTGTGGTTCTGGTCCGACCAGTACGGGCGCAACATCCAGTTCGTCGGGACGGCGAGCGGAACCCCGGTGATCCGGGGCAACCGTGACGAATTCGACTTCACCGGTTTCTATCTGGAGAACGACACCGTCTGCGGTGCCTTCGCCATCGACCGCGGGGAGGACGTGACGGCGGCGCGCGAGCTGCTGGGCCGCGGGGTCGACGCCGCGGCCCTGCTCGACGAGGACACCGACCTGTGGGACCTGGTCTACGCCGACGAGGACGAGCAGGTGCGGGCATGATCGAGGGCCTGAACTACATCGGCGGCGCCTGGGTGCCCGCCCAGTCCGGACGGACCTTCACCCGGGCCAACCCCGCCGACCCGGCCGACGTGATCGGCACGTTCCCCGCCTCCGACGCCGACGACGTCCGCAACGCGGTCGACGCCCTGGAGAAGGCGGCACCGGAGTGGGCGGCGACGGCACCCGAGCGGCGTGCGTCGATCCTGGAATCTGCTGCCGCACAACTGGAGTCGCGCAGCGAAGCGTTGATCGCCGAGTTGGTGCGCGAAGAGGGCAAGACCGTCGCCGAGGCCACCATGGAGGTCACCCGCACCCCGTCGAACCTGCGGTTCTACGCGGCCGAGGCCACCCGCGCGGCGGGGATGACGTTCCCGGCCGCGGGCGACACCATGGTGTACACGGTGCGCGAACCGGTGGGAATCGTCGGAGCGATCACGCCGTGGAACTTCCCGTTGAACATCCCGTCCCGGAAGCTGGGACCGGCGTTGGCCGTCGGCGACCCCGTGCTGTTCAAACCCTCCGAGCTCACCCCGCTGATGGGGCAGCGTCTGGTCGAGGCGCTGCTCGCCGGTGGGCTGCCGCCCGGCGTGCTGGCCCTGGTCCACGGCGACGGGGTGGCGGGTGCGGCGGTGGCCGCCGACGAGCGCGTCGCCGCGGTGACCTTCACCGGGTCCACCGCTGTCGGCCGGTCGATCCACCGCGCCGTCGGCCCGCACCGCCGCGTGCAGCTGGAGATGGGCGGCAAGAACCCGGTCGTGGTGGCCGACGACGCCGACCTCGACCGGGCCGCCGCGCTGATCGTCAAGGGCGCCTTCGGGCTGTCCGGCCAGGCCTGCACCGGCACCAGCCGGGTGATCGCCACCGACTCCACCCACGACGGGCTCGTCGAGCGGGTCGTCGCCCGCGCCGAAGCGCTGCGGGTCGGCCCCGGCGCCCAGCCCGGCATCGACATGGGGGCGCTGGCCAGCGCAGCGCAGGCGGAGAAGTTCGCCCACTATGTCGGCGTCGGCGTCGACGAGGGCGCCTCGCTGCGCTGCGGCGGCACCCGGCTGGACGTTCCCGGCCACGCGGGCGGCTTCTTCGTCCGGCCCGCGGTGTTCACCGACACCGAACCCACCATGCGCATCGTCAGCGAGGAAGTGTTCGGGCCGCTGCTGGCGTTTCAACGGGCGGGCTCGCTGACCGAGGCGATCGAACTGGCCAACGCCACCGAGTTCGGGCTCTCGGCCGCGATCGTCACAGGGGACCTGGCCACCGCTGCGCAGTTCGCCCGCGAGTCCAGGACCGGGCTGGTCAAGATCAACCAGCCCACCACCGGAATGGCGATGAACGCGCCGTTCGGCGGCTACAAGGCATCGTCGACGACGACGTTCAAGGAGCAGGCCGGCGCGTCCATGATGGAGTTCTACCTGACCGAGAAGACCGTCTACCTCAACCCTGGCTTCTGAAGAAATACGGAGTGTGACAATGGAATTCGTTCGTGTAGCCAGGTCGGGCCAGGTTCCCGAGGGTATCGTGCGGCGGTTCTACGCCGGCGAGCACGAGTTCGCCGTGGCCCGGTTGAAAGGTAAGGCGTACGCGACGTCGAACTACTGCACCCACCTGGACTGCCTGTTGTCGTCGGGCAAACTGCGCGACGACGGCATCGGCTGCTCCTGCCACGGCAGCGCGTTCGACCTGGAGACCGGCGAGCCCATCAGCCCGCCCGCCACCGAACCCATCAAGACGTTCCCGTGCGAAGAACGGGACGGGGAGATCTTCGTCGGGGTGGAGCCGGGGGAGACGCCCGTCGGGCCTGCCCGCCGCGCCCGCAGGGTGCTCTGATGGCGACCGCCCAGCGGCCGCCCGCGTTGTCGGCGAATGCCATGGTCAGCAGCAGCCATCCGGCCGCCAGTCTGGCCGGAGCGCGGGTTCTCGCCGACGGCGGCAACGCGATCGACGCCACGCTGGCGATGGCGGCGCTGACCTGGCTCACCCTGCCGGGGCAGTGCGGGATCGGCGGCGACGCGTTCGCCGTCGTCCGCGAACCGGACGGGCGGGTGTGGACCGTCAACGGCTCCGGGTACGGCCCCGACGGCGGGACGCCGGAATTCTATGCCGCCCAGGGTCTTTCGAGCATTCCGCTGGACGGTCCGCTGGCCGTCGCGGTGCCGGGCGCCGTCGCGGCGCTGCGCGCGCTGCACCTCGGTGGCGCCACCAGGGCGCTGGAGCAGCTGTGGGAGCCGGCCGCCCGGATCGCAGGCGACGGCCTGCCGTGTTCGGCGCGCACCGCAGGCGATGTCGTCACGGCACTGGGCGACAGCGCACCTGCGGTCGGCAGCCGGGTGCCGCAACCGGAGCTCGCGGCCACGATCCGGCGGCTGGCGCGCGACCCGGAAGGCTTCTACACCGGCGAGTTCGCGCAGCGGGCGGTGGCGGCGTTGCAGGCCGGCGGCGCGCCGTTCAGCGGCGACGAATGGGCCGCAGGCGCCGAGGTGAACCCCGAACCCGCGATCACCGGCCGCTACGCCGGCGCGGTGGTGCATCAGACCCCACTGCCCACGCCCGGCTGGATGGTGCTGCAACAGGCGGCGTTGTGCGACGGCGTCGTCGGGTTCTCCGGCTGGCTGTCGGCCGAGGCGATCGATCGGCTGGCCCGGGCTGCCCGGCTGACGTTCGCCGACCGACTTGCGTTGTGCGCCAGCGACAATGACGGGTCCCGGTATGTGCTGACGCCGGACCGGATCGAGGCCCAGCGGCGCGACCTGGACTGTGGCACCGAAGCGCGCGGCCCAGTCGAGGTCCGGGCCGGGGACACCACCTCGACCGTGGTGGTCGACGCCGAAGGCCGGGCGGTCAGCTTCATCCACTCGCTGGCGTTCACCTTCGGTGCCAAGTTCACCGTGCCCGGCACCGGGGTGATCCTCAACAACCGGCTGGCCCGCGGCGCCTACCTGATCCCCGGCCACCCCAACGAGGTGGCGCCGCGCCGCAAGCCGCTGCACACCCTCAACGCCTGGGTGGTCACCGACGACGCCGGCGCGCTGCTGCACGTCGGCAACACGCCCGGCGGTGACGGGCAGGTGCAGTGGAACATGCAGCTGCTCTCGCACGTCCTCGACCACGGTCTCGATCCCGCAGAGGCGGTGTCGGCGCCCCGGTTCACCGTCTTCCCCGGTTCGGACGCCGACGTCGTCGGCTCGCCCGACGAGCTGCGCGTCGAACAGTCTCTCCCCGCCGGGGTGCGCCGCCAACTGGCCGCGGCGGGCCATCGGGTGGTGGACCAGCCCGCGCTCGGCGGGGGTGGCAGCGCCCAGCTCATCTCCGTCGACGAGCGCGGTGTGCTGGCCGGCGCCGCCGATCCACGTCAGGAAGGTGTCGCGCTCGGTGTCGACTGAGTGGACGGCACCGCCGCCGCGGGGCGGCGATGTGTCCCCGCCGCAGGGCGACTGTGCACCCCCGCCGCAGGGCGACTATGTGCCCGCCGTGCGCCACGGCGACGTCGCGCACTCGGCGGGCATGACTCCGCGGCGCGACGGAGTCCTCGTCGTCTCCGGGGTGGTGGGCGACACCCTGTCGGTGGACCAGGCCCGCGCCGCCGCGGCGATGGCGGCGGGCAACGCGCTGGCTGCGGTGCGGTCGGTGCTGCCCGAAGCCGCAGGTCTGCGCTGCCTGCGGATGACCGTCTACATCGCCTGCGCGCCGGGATTCCGGGAGCTGAGCGCGGTCGCCGACGGCGCGTCCGCGGCCCTGGCCGCCGCACTCGGCGCGGCCGCACTACCCGCCCGATCCGCGATCGGGGTGTTGGCGCTGCCGTCCGGGGCGCCCGTCGAGGTGGACCTCAGCGTCGGCCTGGCCTGACCTGCCCCCACCGCCGCAGTGCAGCGATTTGGAGCATTCGGCGAGCTCACCTAGTATGTGGGGGTTGCCTAGGGCAGACCTCGGTTGTCTCGCGTGCGAGAAAACCCCGCGTGCTCTTGGGTGACAAAGACCGCGCACGTCAGGTCGGTATCTGCCGTGCACTCAATAACCAGGTCGAGGAGATCTAGTGATTCAGCAAGAATCGCGGCTCAAGGTCGCCGACAACACGGGCGCCAAGGAGATCTTGTGCATCCGCGTGCTCGGCGGCTCGTCGCGGCGCTACGCAGGCATCGGCGATGTCATCGTGGCGACCGTCAAGGACGCCATCCCCGGCGGCAACGTCAAGCGTGGTGACGTGGTCAAGGCCGTCGTCGTGCGCACCGCCAAGGAGCGCCGTCGCGCCGACGGCAGCTACATCAAGTTCGACGAGAACGCCGCGGTCATCATCAAGAACGACAATGACCCGCGTGGCACCCGCATCTTCGGGCCGGTCGGCCGCGAGCTGCGTGAGAAGAAGTTCATGAAGATCGTCTCGCTCGCCCCGGAGGTGTTGTAGATGAAGGTCCGCAAGGGTGACACGGTGCTCGTCATCTCCGGTAAGGACAAGGGCGCCAAGGGCAAGGTCCTGGTGGCCTACCCCGACCGCAACAAGGTCCTCGTCGAGGGCGTGAACCGGATCAAGAAGCACACCCCCGAGTCGCGCACCGAGCGCGGCGCTTCCTCCGGCGGCATCGTCACGCAGGAGGCGCCCATCTCGGTGTCCAACGTGATGCTGCTCGATTCCGACGGCAAGCCGACCCGCGTCGGCTACCGCCGTGACGATGAGACCGGCAAGAACGTCCGCATCGCCAAGTCCAACGGCAAGGACATCTGACATGACCACCACTGAGACCAAGACCCTGCCGCGCCTGAAGCAGCGCTACCGCGAAGAGATCCGCGACCAGCTGCTCAAGGAGTTCGGCTACGCCAACGTGATGCAGATCCCCGGTGTCACCAAGGTCGTCGTCAACATGGGCGTCGGTGACGCCGCCCGTGACGCCAAGCTGATCAACGGTGCGGTCAACGACCTCGCGCTGATCACCGGCCAGAAGCCGGAGATCCGCCGGGCCCGTAAGTCCATCGCGCAGTTCAAGCTTCGCGAGGGCATGCCGATCGGTGCGCGCGTCACGCTGCGCGGCGACCGCATGTGGGAGTTCCTGGACCGCTTGATCTCCATCTCGCTGCCCCGTATCCGCGACTTCCGCGGCCTCAGCGGCAAGCAGTTCGACGGCACCGGCAACTACACGTTCGGGCTGACCGAGCAGTCGGTGTTCCACGAGATCGACGTGGACAGCATCGATCGGCCCCGCGGCATGGACATCACCGTCGTCACCTCGGCGACGAACGACGACGAGGGACGTGCGCTGCTGCGGGCGCTCGGCTTCCCGTTCAAGGAGAACTGAGCAGATGGCAAAGAAGGCTCTGGTCAACAAGGCCAACAAGAAGCCCAAGTTCAAGGTGCGCGGCTACACGCGCTGCAACCGCTGCGGCCGTCCGCATGCGGTGTTCCGCAAGTTCGGCCTGTGCCGGATCTGCCTTCGTGAAATGGCGCACGCCGGCGAACTGCCGGGTGTGCAGAAGTCCAGCTGGTAACAGCCGCTAAGACCACAACTACGAAACATGTTGCGGGAGGCCCGTTCCGAATCTTCGGGAGGGGAACCGCCGCGAGAAAGGTGAACCGGCTGTCATGACCATGACGGATCCGATCGCAGACTTCTTGACGCGTCTGCGCAACGCCAATTCGGCGTATCACGACGAAGTGACCTTGCCGCACAGCAAGATCAAGGCCAACATCGCCGAAATCCTCAAGAAAGAGGGCTACATCAGCGACTACCGCACCGAGGACGCCCGGGTGGGCAAGTCCCTGGTCGTGCAGCTGAAGTACGGCCCGAGCCGTGAACGCAGCATCGCGGGCCTGCGCCGGGTGTCCAAGCCCGGTCTGCGCGTGTACGCGAAGTCCACCAACCTGCCGCGGGTTCTCGGCGGACTCGGTGTGGCGATCATTTCCACGTCGTCCGGTCTGAGGACCGACCGCCAAGCCGCCCGTGAGGGCGTCGGCGGCGAAGTCCTCGCCTACGTGTGGTGAGGGAGGGCTAGATACATGTCTCGCATTGGAAAGCAGCCGGTCACGGTCCCGAGCGGGGTCGACGTGACGATCGACGGACAGAACGTGTCCGTCAAGGGCCCCAAGGGCACGCTGACCCTCGACGTCGCCGAGCCGATCGCGGTCACACGCGATGACGACGGCGCGATCGTGGTCACCCGGCCCAACGACGAGCGGCGCAACCGTTCGTTGCACGGCCTGTCCCGCACACTGATCGCCAACCTGGTGACCGGCGTGACCGAGGGCTACACCACCAAGATGGAGATCTTCGGCGTCGGTTACCGCGTCGTGGCCAAGGGCAGCAACCTGGAGTTCGCCCTCGGATACAGCCACCCGGTGCTGATCACCGCTCCCGAAGGCGTCACCTTCGCGGTCGAGACGCCCACGAAGTTCTCGATCTCCGGTATCGACAAGCAGAAGGTCGGCCAGATCGCGGCGAACATCCGCCGTCTTCGCAAGAGCGATCCCTACAAGGGCAAGGGGATCCGCTACGAGGGCGAGCAGATCCGTCGCAAGGTCGGAAAGACGGGTAAGTAGTAGATGGCTACCAAGACCAAGTCCACAGAGGCCGCCGGGCACACCCCGGTCGGCAAGAACATCTCCGAGACGCGACGCACCTCGCGGCTGCGTCGGCATGCGCGCCTGCGCAAGAAGGTCTCCGGCACCGCCGACCGTCCGCGTCTGGTGGTCAACCGGTCCGCGCGGCACATCCACGTGCAGCTGGTCGACGATCTGGAAGGCGTCACGCTGGCCGCGGCGTCCTCGATCGAGGCCGACGTGCGTGCGCACGAGGGCGACAAGAAGGCCGCCAGCACCCGGGTCGGTCAGCTGATCGCCGAGCGCGCCAAGGCGGCGGGCATCGACGAGGTCGTCTTCGACCGCGGTGGCTACACCTACGGCGGCCGGATCGCCGCGCTGGCGGACGCCGCACGCGAAGGCGGGTTGAAGTTCTGATGTCATACCTGACCAATAACGGAAGGAATGCATGATGGCCGAGCAGGCTGTAGGAGCCGGCGGGCCGTCGAGCGACGGCCGCGACGGCGGCAGGGGTGACCGCGGTGGCCGTGGCCGCCGCGACGATCGTGGTGGCCGTGGTGGCCGCGACGACCGGGAGAAGAGCCAGTACCTGGAGCGGGTCGTCACGATCAACCGCGTCTCCAAGGTGGTCAAGGGCGGTCGCCGGTTCAGCTTCACCGCGCTGGTGATCGTCGGCGACGGCAAGGGTATGGTCGGTGTCGGTTACGGCAAGGCCAAAGAGGTTCCCGCCGCGATCGCCAAGGGTGTCGAGGAAGCACGCAAGAACTTCTTCCGGGTTCCGCTGATCGGCGGCACCGTGACCCACCCCGTCCAGGGTGAGGCCGCGGCCGGAGTGGTCATGCTGCGTCCGGCCAGCCCCGGTACCGGTGTCATCGCCGGTGGCGCCTGCCGCGCGGTGCTGGAATGTGCCGGGGTGCACGACGTCCTGGCCAAGTCGCTGGGTAGCGACAACGCGATCAACGTGGTGCACGCCACCGTTGCCGCGCTGAAGCTGCTGCAGCGTCCCGAAGAGGTCGCGGCCCGCCGTGGCCTGCCGATCGAGGATGTAGCGCCCGCCGGCATGCTCCGGGCCCGCCGTGAGGCGGAGGCCCTGGCCGCCAGCGCCGCGCGTGAGGGAACGGCTTAAACCATGGCAGAGCTCAAGATCACCCAGGTGCGCAGCACCATCGGTGCACGCTGGAAGCAGCGCGAGTCGCTGCGGACGCTCGGGCTGCGCAAGATCCGCCAGTCCGTGGTCCGCGAGGACAACGCCCAGACGCGCGGTCTGATCAAGACCGTGCACCACCTCGTCACGGTTGAGGAGGTTTAACCATGGATCCGATCAAGCTTCACGACCTTCGGCCCGCCCCGGGCGAGAAGAAGGCCAAGACCCGGGTGGGTCGCGGTGAAGGCTCCAAGGGTAAGACCGCCGGTCGCGGCACCAAGGGCACCAAGGCCCGCAAGAACGTCCCGGTGACGTTCGAGGGTGGCCAGATGCCGATCCACATGCGGCTGCCGAAGCTCAAGGGCTTCCGTAACCGCTTCCGCACCGAGTACGCCCCGGTCAACGTCGGCGACATCGCCAAGGCGTTCCCCGAGGGCGGCACGGTCGGTGTCGACGAGCTGGTGGCCAAGGGCCTGGTTCGCAAGAACGTCCTGGTCAAGGTGCTCGGCGACGGAAAGCTGTCGGCCAAGGTCGACGTGACCGCGCACAAGTTCAGCGGCAGCGCCCGTGAGGCGATTACCGCCGCGGGTGGCACCGCCACCGAGCTGTAATTCGGCTTTGTCCGACGGAATCCCCCGCTTTGGCGGGGGTTTCTGCGTTTACGGGTGTGTAACGCCCGTAACGGCGCGGACGCCGATCACGAATTACACTTCGCCGGGGGATACAGCCAAGGAGCACGCCATGATTCGCCACCGACGAACCGTCGCCGCCGCGACGGTCGCCGCCGGTCTCGCCCTGTTCTCCAGCGTCGCGACCGCGCACGCCGAGACCCAGGACGAGAAGTTCACCAACGCGGTGACGACGATGGGGATTCCGCTGGGCGCGAGCGACGATGCGCCGACGGTGGGCAAGCGCATCTGCGAGATGCTCACCACGGGGCTGACCGGCAACCCGAACCCGGTTCCGGTGGTGCGCGGTGTGGTGAACACGTTGGCCGGCAACGGTCTCAGCCGCGAGCAGGCCGTCGGTCTGACACGGCTGTCGGCTGCCGTCTACTGCCCGCAGTACGGCCGCTACTTGGGGCGCTAGCTGCCTCGTTCCGCGCCGGTAGGCTCGGACCATGTTCTCTGCGCTGTCCGGGGTGCCCGGGTTCGACGACGTCCGTGAGTTCGCCCGTAAGGTCGACACCGCCCGCCATCAGGGGGTGCCCGACGGGTGCATTCTCGAACTCGATCTGCAGAGCGCGCCGCCGGAGTCCGCCGGATTCGACCCGATCGCTGTGATCTCGGGGGTGATCGGGCCCGGGAGGCCCCTGTTGCTGCGCGAGGCGGTCGCGGCGATCCACCGCGCCGCCGAGGATCCCCGGGTGGCCGGGCTGATCGCCCGCGTCCAGATCGACGCCGCGCCACCGGGACCAGTCCAGGAGTTGCGCGACGCCATCGTCGCGTTCACCGAGAAGAAGCCGTCGCTGGCCTGGGCCGAGACCTACCCCGGCACGTTGTCCTACTATCTGGCCTCGGCGTTCGGCGAGGTGTGGATGCAGCCGTCGGGCACGGTCGGGCTGGTCGGCTTCGCCACCAGCGCGCTGTTCCTGCGCGATGCCCTCGACAAGCTGGGGGTGCAGGCGCAGTTCGTCACCCGCGGCGAATACAAGTCGGCGGCAAACCTTTTCACCCAGGACAGCTACACCGACGCGCACCGCGAAGCCGACACCGCTCTGGTCAACGGTCTGCGCACGCAGGTGTGGGACGCGGTGGCCGCCTCCCGCGGCATCGACCGCGCCGCGCTGGACGTGCTGGCCGACCGGGCCCCGCTGCTGCGTGACGACGCGGTGACCGCGGGGCTGGTGGACCGCATCGGCTTCCGCGACGAGGCTTACGCGCGCATCGCGGAAATGTCGGGCGCCGAGGGGGTTTCACCGGAGACGGGTGACCCCGACGGTGAGGACGCACCGCCGCGGCTGTTCCTCGCGCGTTATGCCAGGACCAAGAGGCCTTCGGTGCCGGGGCTCAAGCGCCATCCGAAGATCGCGGTGGTGACGGTGGCGGGGCCGATCGTCAGCGGCCGGGGTGGGCGGCAGATGTCGCCGATGGGCGGCTCCAGCTCCGGCGCGGACACCATCGCCGCCGCGCTGCGCAGGGCCGCCGCCGACGACGACATCGCGGCGATCGTGCTGCGGGTCGACAGCCCGGGCGGTTCGGTCACCGGCTCGGAGACGATCTGGCGCGAGGTGGTGCGGACCCGCGAGCGGGGCAAGCCCGTCGTCGCCTCCATGGGGGCGGTCGCGGCATCGGGCGGCTATTACGTGTCGATGGGCGCCGACGCGATCGTGGCCAACCCCGGCACCATCACCGGCTCGATCGGCGTGCTGACGGGCAAGCTCGTCGCCCGCGAGCTCAAGGACCGGCTCGGCGTCGGGTCGGACACGGTGCGCACCAACGCCAACGCCGACGCCTGGTCGATCAACGCGCCGTTCACCGACGAGCAGCAGGCGCACGTCGAAGCCGAGGCCGACCTGTTCTACCGCGACTTCGTCCAGCGGGTCGCCGAGGGCCGCCACCTCAGCGTCGAGGCCGTGGAGCAGGTGGCCCGCGGCCGGGTGTGGACCGGTGCCGATGCGCTCGAGCGCGGCCTCGTCGACGAGCTCGGCGGGCTGCGGACCGCGATCAGGCGGGCCAAGGTGCTGGCAGGCATCGACGAGGACACCAGGGTCGAGGTCGAGAACCTGCCGAGCTCGTCCCTGCTGGATGTGTTGCGGCCCAAGCCGTCCTCGCTCCCGGCGGCGGCCTCGCTGCAGGAGGTGTTCGGCGCGTTGGCGATTCAATCGGTCCTCGGCATCGCCGACCGCACGCAGCGGTCGCTCACCGGCGTCAACGTGCTGTGGCTGGGGGAGACGCGCTACTGAGGGCGGTGTGCGCTGACGTAGACGATCTCGCCGAGTGGGTCGGTGTCGCCGGCTTCCGGCGGTAGCGGGCGACCGTAGCGGGTGAACAGCTCCCGTCGCGGTACGCCCGTCACTTCCCAGCCCTGTCCTGCCAGATAGTCCATGACATGGCTGCGCGTCCCCGCGTAGACGAGCGAGGGCATGTCGATGTCGAGGCCCATCTCGCGCATCGGGGCCGACATGGCCCGCGCCTTCTCGTCGTCGAAATCGATGATGCCCGGCGCATATTCGGTGGCGATGGTGCTTCGCGGCGCCGACAGCGCGGTGATCCGGTCGAACAGTTGGTCCTGTGCCTCCGGTGGCAGGTAGATCAGCAGACCCTCGGCCAGCCACGCGGTGGGGCGGGAGGCGTCGAACCCGGCCGCGTGCAGCGCGGCGGGCCAGTCTTCGCGCAGGTCGATCGGGACGGGGCGGTGAGCGGCCGTCGGGTGTGCGCCGAGACCGGCCAGCGTGCGGGTCTTGAACTCGATCACCGCGGGCTGGTCGAGTTCGTAGACGACCGTGCCGGCAGGCCAGCCCAACCGGTAGGCGCGGGCGTCGAGCCCGGATGCCAGGATCACCACCTGGGTGATGCCCGCCGTGGTGGAGGTGCCGCAGCAGTCGTCGAAGAACCTGGTGCGCACGGCCATTCCGTCGATCATCGCCTGGACGCGCTCGGGGGAGCCGTCGGCGAACTGGGACAGGTCCAGCTCGCCGTCGAGCATCTTGGTGAAGAAGCTCAGGCCGACGGCCCGCACCAGCGGCTCGGCGTAGGGGTCGTTGATCAGCGGGTCGGGGTCGGCGCTCGCGGCGGCCCGCCCGGCGGCCACCATCGTCGCGGTCGCCCCCACGCTGGAGGCCGGATCCCATGAGTCGTCGGCAGTGCGCGCCATGGCTCTAATCTAAGCGGGCGGTCAGGTAGCCGGAGTCGCCGATCATCGCGACCAGGTGGTCGGCCACCGGCGCGAAGCCCTGCGCCTGGTAGGCGTCGTTGCTGGAGAGCACCTCGGTCTGCCAGCCCTGGGCGCGCAGATGTTCGGTCGCCGAGGTCCGCGGTCCGCTGTAGAACAGCTCGCTGAGGTTGACGTCGCTGCCGTGCCTGCGGGCCCGCTCCGTCATCGCCCTGGCCCACTCACCGGTGAGCGCCTTGGCGTCCATGTGTTCGGTGGCCAGCCGGCTGCCCGGCGCGCTGAGCGCGGTGATGTGGTCCAGCAGCCGATCCTGCGCGTCCGGCGGCAGATAGATCAGCAGCCCCTCGGCGATCCACGCGGTCGGCCGCGCCGGGTCGAAGCCCGCCCCGCGCAGCGCCGCCGGCCAGTCCTCGCGCAGGTCGATGCCGACGGTCCTGCGTTCGGCGGTGGGCGCCACCCCGGCGTCGGCCAGCACCGCGGTCTTGAACTCGATCACGGTGGGCTGGTCGATCTCGTAGACGACGGTGCCCGCCGGCCAGGGCAGCCGGTAGGCGCGGGTGTCGAGCCCGGAGGCCAGGATCACGGCCTGCCGAATCTTCGGCAGCCCCGCGGCCATCGCCCCGGCGAAGAAGTCGTCGAAGTAGCGGGTGCGGACCGTGATCTGCTCCAGCATCTGCCGGGCGCCGAACAGCGGGTCGTCGTCGAAGTCGATCTCGCCCCTGGCCACCCGGATGAAGTGGGGGAGGCCGACGGCCTCGACGAGCAGGTCGGCGTACGGGTCGTTGAGCAGCGGCTCGGGGCCCCCGGCAGTCGACCGGCTGGCGAACGCGCGGTTGGCGGCCACCGACGTCGCGGTGGCGCCGACGCTGGAGCCCAGGTCCCAGGTGTCGCCTTCGGTGCGTGCCACTTCCAGCTCCTCTTCTTCTATCTGGTCGCGCTGACGTAGACGACTTCGGCGAAGCCCTCGTCGCTGTCCAGCGGCGCCAGGCCGTAGCGGGTCAGCAGCTGGTTGGTCGGGGTGGCGTCCACGGTCCAACCGCGGTCACGCAGATAGTCGGTGACGTCGGCGCGCTCACCGAGGAACACCAGCTCGGAGAAGTCGACGTCGAATCCGTGGCTGCGCCACCGGTCGCTCGATTCCTTCATCTTCTCGCGCAGTTCCTCCTGATCGGCCTCGTGATGCGTCGGAACCGACTCGACGGCCAGCCGGCTGCCCGGCGCGCTGAGTTCGCCGATGGTGCCCAGCAACCGGTCCTGCGCGTCGGGCGGCAGGTAGCCGAGCAGCCCCTCGGCGATCCAGGCGGTCGGCGCGGAGGCGTCGAATCCGGCCTCGGCGAGCGCGGCCGGCCAGTCGTCGCGCAGGTCGACGGCCGCCGTGGCGAGCTTCGTCGACGGCCGCACTCCGAGGTCGGCCAGGGTGGCGGCCTTGAACGTGAGCACCTCGGGTTGGTCGATCTCGAACAGCACCATGTCCTGCGGCCAGGACAGCCGGTACGCACGGGCGTCCAGGCCGGAGGCCAGGATGACGCCCTGCCTGATCGGCGGCGGCCCGGCCCGCATCGCCTCGGCGAAGAAGTCGTCGAAGAAGCGGGTGCGCGCGGCCATGGCGTCGGCGAATCGGCGCACGCCCACCGGGGACTCGGCGCCGTCGGTGTCGAGATCCTCGGCCGTCAGCTCACCGGTGGCCAATCGGGTGAAGAAGTCGACCCCGACCGCCCGCACCAGCGGCGCGGCGAACGGGTCGTCGATCACCGGCCGGGGTGCGCGGGTGGCCACCGCGCGCGCCGCGGCCACCATCGTCGCGGTCGCGCCCACGCTGGAGGCAAGGTCCCATGTGTCGTTGTCGGAGCGTGCCATCAAAGAAACCTCGCCTTCCGTACGTGACTATTAGTTAGCTTGGGTAACAACAATGCCGACTGTACGCGGCAAAACTGGGCGCTCGCTGATTCGGGCGGGTGAACTTGCAACTGTTAGTCTCGTAGACTGTTTGAACGCGTGACTTGCGCAGGCCGTTTCGCCTGCTCGTGCCGTCGCGCGCACGACTTTTAACCACGCTGGTCACGCCAGCCACATGAGCACGCAGCGATGGACAGCTGGCCGTGCAGGAGGAAAGAGTGCTCTCGGCTTTCATCTCGTCACTGCGGACAGTCGATCTGAGGCGAAAGATCCTGTTCACGCTGGGCATCGTGATCCTCTACCGGGTCGGTGCCCAGATCCCGTCCCCCGGCGTCAACTACCCGAACGTGCAGCAGTGCATCGCGGAGGTCAGCGGCGGCGAGTCCGGACAGATCTATTCGCTTATCAACCTGTTCTCCGGTGGCGCACTGCTGCAGTTGTCGGTGTTCGCGGTCGGCATCATGCCGTACATCACCGCCAGCATCATCGTGCAGCTGCTCGGTGTGGTCATCCCGCGCTTCGAACAGCTCCGCAAAGAAGGACAAGCGGGCCAGACCAAGCTCACGCAGTACACCCGCTACCTGGCGATCGCGCTGGCGATCCTGCAGGCCACCAGCATCGTGGCGCTGGCCGCCAACGGCGGACTGCTGCAGGGCTGCGCGCTCGACATCATCGAGGGCCAGAGCGAGGGCCTGAACATTTGGACGCTGACCGTCATCGTGATCGTGATGACCGCCGGTGCGGCGCTGGTCATGTGGATGGGTGAGCTGGTCACCGAGCGGGGCGTCGGCAACGGCATGTCGCTGATCATCTTCGCCAGCATCGCGGCGTCGATCCCCGGCGAGGGCAAGAACATCCTGGACAGCCGTGGTGGCATGGTCTTCACGCTGGTGTGTGTCGCGGCGGTCGTCATCGTCGTCGGCGTGGTCTTCGTCGAGCAGGGTCAGCGCCGCATCCCGGTCCAGTACGCCAAGCGCATGGTGGGCCGCAAGATGTACGGCGGCACCTCGACCTACCTGCCGTTGAAGGTCAACCAGGCGGGCGTCATCCCGGTCATCTTCGCGTCGTCGCTGATCTACATCCCGCACCTGATCACGCAGCTGATCACCAGCGCCAGCGACACCCCGAGCACCGGGTGGTGGCAGACGTTCGTCGCCGAATACCTGACCGACCCGAGCAGCCCGGTCTACATCGCGATCTACTTCGGCCTGATCGTGTTCTTCACGTACTTCTACGTCTCGATCACGTTCAACCCGGACGAACGTGCCGACGAGATGAAGAAGTACGGCGGCTTCATCCCCGGCATCCGGCCGGGCAGGCCCACCGCCGACTACCTCCGGTTCGTGCTGTCGCGCATCACGCTGCCGGGCTCGATCTACCTCGGCATCATCGCCGTGCTGCCGAACCTGTTCCTCGAGATCGGCAACACCGGCTCCGTGCAGAACCTGCCGTTCGGCGGCACCGCGGTGCTGATCGCGGTCGGTGTCGCGTTGGACACCATCAAACAAATCGAAAGCCAGCTCATGCAGCGCAACTATGAAGGGTTCCTCAAGTGAGAATCGTGTTGTTGGGGCCCCCCGGTGCGGGCAAGGGCACGCAGGCCCAGAAGCTGGCCGAGAAGCTCGGCATCCCGCAGATCTCCACCGGTGACCTGTTCCGCTACAACATCAGCAACGGCACCGAACTGGGGCTGGAGGCCAAGAAGTACCTCGACGCCGGTGACCTGGTGCCGGCCACCCTCACCAACGCGCTGGTCGACGACCGCCTCGACGACGAGGATGCGGCCGCCGGCTTCATTCTCGACGGGTACCCGCGCTCGGTGGAGCAGGCCAAGGCCCTCGACGAGATGCTCAAGAAGCGTGACCTGTCGCTGGATGCCGTGCTCGAGTTCCGCGTGCCCGAGGAGGAGCTCGTCTCCCGGCTCAAGGGCCGCGGCCGTGACGACGACACCGAGGACGTCATCCGCAACCGGTTCCGGGTCTACCGCGACGAGACCGCGCCGCTGCTGGACTACTACTCCGCCGACCTCAAGACCGTCGACGCCGTCGGCGAACTCGACGAGGTGTTCGCCCGCGCGCTGAAGGCACTCGGCCGCTAAATGGTGTCGTTACCCGGTTTGCGAAGCCGCAAGGTCGTCCCGCAGCGTAGCGCCGGCGAACTGGACGCGATGGCCGCCGCGGGCGCGCTCGTGGCGGCCGCGCTGAAGGCGGTGCGCGCCGCCGCCGCGCCGGGTGTGTCCACGCTGGAACTCGACGAGATCGCCGAAGCGGTGATCCGGGACGGCGGCGGCATCCCGTCGTTTCTCGGCTACCACGGGTTCCCGGCCTCCATCTGCGCCTCGGTCAACGACCGGGTGGTGCACGGCATCCCCACCGCGGCCGAGAAGCTGGCGGCCGGGGATCTGGTGTCGATCGACTGCGGCGCCATCCTCGACGGCTGGCACGGCGACTCGGCGGTCACGTTCGGCGTCGGCGAGGTGATCCCCGTCGACGAGAGCCTGTCCGCCGCCACCCGGGAATCCATGGAGGCGGGCATCGCCGCCATGGTGCCGGGCAATCGGCTCTCCGACGTCTCGCACGCCATCGAGCAGGGCACCCGGGCCGCGGCCCAGCGACACGGACGCAAGTTCGGCATCGTCGCGGGCTACGGCGGCCACGGCATCGGCCGCGAGATGCACATGGACCCGTTCCTGCCCAACGAAGGCTCACCCGGTCGCGGACCCTACCTGGCCCCGGGCTCGGTGCTGGCGATCGAACCCATGCTCACCCTCGGCACCGCGAAGACGATCGTGCTCGACGACGGCTGGACCGTCGTCACCGCGGACGGCTCGCGCGCCGCACACTGGGAGCACACCGTCGCGGTCACCGACGACGGACCGAGAATTCTGACAGTCTGAGCCTGCGCGGCGCCGCCGCAGTCTGAACCGGAAAGCCGCCGCCGTCGTGTCTGTAGACGGAGGAGGGTGATGGACGATCCGGAAGCGGCGATGATGCGGGTGCTCTACGACGAGCACGCCGCCGCCCTCTGGCGCTACGCGCTGCGCCTCACCGGTGACCGGGCCCGCGCCGAGGACGTCGTCCAGGAAACGTTGCTGCGGGCCTGGCGCCATCCGG
Source organism: Mycolicibacterium austroafricanum (assembly GCF_000612725.1). Taxonomy (GTDB): domain Bacteria; phylum Actinomycetota; class Actinomycetes; order Mycobacteriales; family Mycobacteriaceae; genus Mycobacterium; species Mycobacterium austroafricanum. The sequence goes on along the minus strand of NZ_HG964451.1, from coordinate 522,302 downwards.
AAGTCACCGCCGACGTGGACAGATCCGCCCGCGCCTGGTTGTTCACGGTGGCGCGCAACATGATCATCGACGAACGCCGAAGTGCCCGGTTCAAACACGAGAGCGGGGTCGCCGACACCGAGTACGTGCCCGACAGCGCCTCTCCCGACGAGGCGGACACCGCGCTGGACCGGATACTGCTCAGCACGGCGTTGAGCCAACTGTCCGACGAACACCGGGCCGTGGTGCGTCGGGCCTACTACCAGGGCTGGACCACCGGCCAGATCGCAGCCGATCTGAACATCCCGGAAGGCACCGTGAAATCCCGGCTGCACTACGCCGTCCGCGCCCTGAAGCTCGGACTTCAGGAGATGGGGGTGACCCGATGACTCCGCAAGACCGCCAAGATGACCGCTACCGGACGTGGGATGCCGCCTATGTGCTCGGCGCATTGGCCGGCGACGACCGCCGCGAGTACGAGGCGCACCTGACCGGATGCGACCGCTGTCATTCGGCGGTCGCCGAACTCAGCGGTATCCCCGGGCTGCTGGCCATGCTCGACCTCGACGAGGTCAGCGCGCTCGACGACGCCCAACCGGATCCGCCGCTGCGACCGGAGGTGCTCACCTCCGTGCTGGACCGGGTCAGCGCCCGCAGGCGCCGCGCCCGGTGGTGGACCACCACAGCGCTCGCGGCGGCCGCGGTGCTGCTGGCCGTCGCGCTCGTGCTGGCGATCCGGCCCGCGACCTTCGGGCTGGGCACCGGTACCGAAAGCCCGCCGACGGCGCAGATGCAGGAGATGGCCAAGGTGTCGGAGACCCCGATCAACGCCAGCATCGCGCTGACCGGCTACGGGTGGGGCACCCGCATCGACATGGCCTGCTCGTACGGGGACTGGGGCCGGCGCGACGCGCCGCCGCAGAACCTCGGCATGGTGGTGATCGGCGACGACGGCAGCCGTTCGGAGATCGCCACCTGGCTCGGGCTGTCGGGCGCCACCGCGCTGCCCAGCGGAACCACCCCCATGCCGCTGGACCAGATCGCTGCCGTGCAGCTGGTTTCGTCACCCGACGGGAAGGTGCTGCTTGAGAAAAACCTGTGAACCGCGCCGCCGGTGAACCCAACCCGCTACGGGTTCGTGTCACTTGGTAGATCGCGGAAAGCAGGTGGAACATGGCAGCCAGGTCAACCGACGGGTACCGCGTGGTCGACCACATCGTCGGAACTCTCGCGGCCCACGGGGTGCGGCACATCTTCGGTGTGGACGGCGCCAACATCGAAGATCTTTACGACGCAGCATATTTCGATGACGTCGTCACCGCGGTGCTGGCCAAGCACGAGTTCTCGGCGGCGGCCATGGCCGACGGTTACAGCCGAAGTGGGGCAGGCCTCGGGGTGGTCGCCGCGACGTCGGGCGGCGGCTGCCTGAACACCGTGGCGGCGCTGGGGGAGTCGCTGGCCAGCCGGGTGCCGGTGCTGGCGCTGATCGGCCAGGCGCCAACCGGTCTCGACGGCCGCGGCGCCTTCCAGGACACCAGCGGTGTCAACGGCGCCCTGGACGCGCTGGCGTTGTTCTCGGCGGTGTCGGTCTACTGTCGTCGGATCACCCGGGCCGAGGACGTCCGTACGGCACTGCCGCAGGCGCTGGCCGCCGCCGCCGGCGGCGGGCCCGCAGTGCTGCTGCTGCCCAAGGACGTGCAACAGGCGGCACTGGGACGCAACGGTGTGGAGATCGTAACAGCTTCGCGGACAGCGCATTCCGATCTGTCGGCAATCATCTCCGCGCTGCGCCGGGTGGGCGGCCCGGTCACGATCATCGCCGGGGAACAGGTGGCCAGGGACGACGCCCGCCCGCACCTGGAGCAGCTGCGCGACGCGCTGGGCGCGCAGGTGGCCACCGCGCCCGACGCCAAGGACGTCGCGCGCTCCTCGATCGGGGTGTGCGGCGTGATGGGCCACCCCGACGTCGCCGACGCGGTCGCAGCCGGCGCGGCCTGCCTGCTGGTCGGCACCCGGATGGCCGTGACCGCAAGGGCGGGCCTCGACGCCGCGCTGGCCGCGGTGCCGACCTTCTCGGTCGGGTCGGGTCGACCGTACGTGGACTGCACCCACGTGCCCAGCGGTGATCTCCGGCAGACCCTGACCGTGTTGGCGCGGGCGCTGGCCGACTCCCCGCGAACCTCACCGAAAGCGTTGTCACACAGGGAGTTACAGCCGCCGCCGGCATCGGGGTCGGGGGTGCGCTACCGCGACGCCATGCGCGTGCTCGACGCCGTACTGCCTGCGGGCACCGACATCGTCGTCGACGCGGGCAACATCGGCGCCGCGGCCATCCACCACCTGCCCGCGCGGCGCGACGGCCGGTTCCTGGTGGCGCTCGGCATGGGCGGCATGGGATACAGCTTCGGCGCCGGGATCGGGATGGCGTTCCACCGGCGCAGGCCTGCCGTCGTGATCGCCGGTGACGGCTCGTTCTTCATGCACGGCACCGAGATCCACACCGCCCTGCAATACCGGCTGCCGATCACGTTCTGCCTCTTCGACAATCACGCCCACGCCATGTGCGTGACCCGCGAGCAGCTGTTCTACGGAGACCGCTACAGCTACAACCGGTTCGGGCCGAGCCGGCTCGGCGCCGGCCTGGCCGCCATGCTGCCCGGGCTGGTCGCCTTCGACGTCACCGACGTCGACCAGTTGCCGGCCGCGCTGATGGTCGCGCTGAACCAGGACGGCCCCGCGGTGGTCGCCGTCGACTGTTCTGCGGACGAGATCCCGCCGTTCGCAGCGTTTCTCACCCAGAAAGAGGAGTCCCATGCCGATGTCCACGCTTGACCAGATCGACGGGCTGATCCGGATCGAGACGTCGCCGAAGGAGAAGGCCACGCCCGTCATCATGGAGATGATGCGCTCGGTGTATCCGCACGACGACGTGTTCGGTACGTACTGCACCGTCAACGAGTACGTCGACTGTCCGCCCGACGAACTGTTCGACTACATGTCCGACACCCGGTGCCTGGAGGAGTGGACCTACAGCCTGCGCGGCTTCACGCCCACCGATGAACCTGACTTGTGGCTGGCCCACGACCGGTTGGGCGCCGGACCGGACGGGCCGGGCAGCGCGATCTACACCAGGACGGTGGCGAACCGCGAAGCGCTGACCGTCGACTACCACTGTGCCTGGGATCAGGGCAAGCACCTGTGGATGATCTACCTGATGCGCATCGTCGACGCCCAGGTCGTCTTCGACAAGCCGGGATCGGTTGTGCTGTGGACGAATTGCCATCACCCGTTCTACGACCGCAACCCCTACCCGGAAACCGCTCCCGCAGGCAGGCCGGTCTGGGTCGGTGACTTCTGGGACATGTTCGGTCCCGGTCACCTGCTCGAGCTCAGAAACCTCAAGGCGATCGCGGAGTACCGCCACCGCAACGGACTGCCCGTCACCCCGAACTGGATGAGATGAGACACCCATGACCACCACCGTCAGCCTCGTCGACGTCTCGGTGCACCTGCCCGGTGAGCCGATCGGCGCCGACCACTACGCGCAGTTCGCCGAATCCGACGACCTGCGGGACAACGTGATGTTCCGCGCGCCGCGCCTGCGCCACCACGTCGATCCGGAGACGAGCGCGATCGACATGGCCGAGCAGGCCGCGCAGGGCCTGATCGCCCGGCACGGCCAGGACGCGATCACCGGCGCCGACGTGCTGATCACCCACACCCAACTGCCCGACATGCCGTTCTACGGTGCCGGCGGCGGGATGGCACATCGCCTCGGCATGAAGCCGAACTGGGTGATCGACCTGCACAACGGGGGGTGCGCGGCGTTCCTGCTCGGGCTCAAGCTGGCCCGCAACCTGCTGGCCTCCGGCGAGGGCCGCACGGCGTTGATCGCCGTCGTGCAGAACGCGGCCGGCCAGATCTTCGAGCAGCCCACCATCCGGCGCAGAGCCCAGGCCGCGGTGCCCGGTGACGGCGCCGCGATCGGACTGGTGACGGTGTCCGACGAGTCGCCGATCCTCGACGTCGAATGCCGCACCTACGGTGAATACGCCGGCGACATGACCATCGCCGTCGACCCGCCCCGCAAATGGTGGCAGGCCGGGCCCGGCGAAGGATGCATCGGGTTCACCGAGAGCAAGATCACCAAGGTGCTGGCCCGCGGCAATCGTCAGGTGCCGGAGGTCAGTTATGCGGTGTGCGACCGAATCGGACTGCCGCCCAAAGATGTCGACTTGTTCGTCACCAATCAGCCCAACCGGGTGTTCCTCCGGAACTGGCGTGAGGCACTCGAACTGCCGCCCGAACGCCACGTCGACACCTTCGATGAGTGCGGCAATCTGTTCGCCGCGGGCATCCCGGTCAACCTGGACCGCGCGGTGCGGGAGGGACGGGTCAAGCGGGGCGACACGGTGCTGATGGCGGCCTTCGCGCACGCCGGTGACTTCGCCGCGGCGGCCGCGCTGCGCTGGGGCGGGCGGGACTGACGTGGCCTCCCGCGACACGCTGGCCGAGGCGGTCACCGCGCTGCCCCGGGCCGTCGACCCGATGGCGTTGTCCCTCAACGAATTCCCCTTCCCGCCGCTGCCCGCGGTCCGGACGGCGCTGGCGGCCTCGCTGGACTGTCTCAACCGCTATCCCGAGTTCCTGCCGCACCGGCTGCGGTCGCTGATCGCCGGCAGGCTCGGTGCGGACCCCGAACAGGTGGTGATCGGCGCCGGTGCCACCGGGGTGCTCATGCAGGTGCTCGGCGCGGTGACCAGCCCGGGGGACACCATCGTGATGTCGTCGCCCACCTTCGACGGCTATCCGATCCTCGCCGACATGGCGCGGCTGCGGCCGGTGGCGGTCCCGCTCGACGCCCACGGCCAGCACGACCTGGACGCGATGGCCGATGCGGCCGCACAGGCGCGGGTGGTGGTGGTGTGCCGGCCGCACAATCCGACCGGAACCGTGGAGAGCGTCGCCGACGTCGAACGCTTCCTGACCCGGGTGGGCCGCGACACGGTGGTGCTGCTCGACGAGGCGTACGTGGAGTTCCTGGCCCCCGAGTACCGGATCGACGCGAACGCGCTGGTGCGGCGGTTCGGCAACGTGGTGGTGGTGCGGACGTTCTCCAAGGCCTACGGGCTGGCCGGACTCCGGGTGGGTTACGGCTTCTGCGCCCCTGCGCTGGGCCGCACGCTGTGGACCATGCAGCTGCCGTTCGGGACCTCGCTGGCCGCGCTGGTCGCCGTCGCCGCTTCGTTCGACGCCGACAGCCAGCTGCGGCAGCGCGTGCGATCCATCAGCGCCGAACGGCGGCGCCTGCAGATGCGGTTGCGGGCCCTCGGCGCCTACACCACCGATGCGCACGCCAACTTCGTCTATCTCCCGAGCGGTGTGACGTCGTGGCCGGAGGTGTTCGACGGCACCGGACTGCAGGTGCGCCACTACGCCGGTGGCGGCGTCCGGATCACCGTCGGATCGCGGGCATCCACGCGTGCGGTGGTCCACGCGGTGGCAGCGGCGATGGGGTAAGAAGAGGCGTGTCATCCGAACGGCGCGACCCGATCGCCACCGCCCGCGCGAACTGGGAACGCTCCGGATGGGGTGACGTCGCCGACGGCATGGTCGCGGTGACCTCGGTGATGCGGGCCCACCAGATCCTGCTTGCCCGCGTCGAGACCGCGTTGCGTCCCTACGACCTGAGCTTCTCGCGCTACGAACTGCTGCGGCTGCTGGCGTTCAGCCGCAGCGGTGCGCTGCCGATCACGAAAGCCTCCGACCGGCTGCAGGTGCACGTCACCAGCGTCACGCACGCGATCCGGCGGCTGGAGGCCGACGGGCTGGTGGAACGTATTCCGCACCCCACCGACGGGCGCACCACGCTGGTGCGGATCACCGACCTGGGCCGGTCGACGGTCGAGGACGCGACGGTCACGCTGAACAACGACGTGTTCGCCGACATCGGCATCTCGGCCGGACAGTCGCGCGCGCTGGCGGAGGCCATCCAGACGTTGCGCCGCAGCGCAGGCGATTTCTGACGTCACTCCCGGTTGGCCGGCAGCGGGATCGTCGCGGTGACGGTGGTGCCGGCACCGGGCCGGGACCGGATGTTGAGCCGGCCGCCGACGATCTCGGCGCGCTCGGCCATGGACAGCAGGCCGTAGCCGCCCATCTCGTCGCCGCCCAGCGGATGCTCCAGCGTGTCGAAACCGATTCCGTCGTCGGCGATTTCGAGTCGGGCGAGGTCGCCGTGGTCACCGCGGTCCAGTGCGAACGTCAGCCGGGCCCTGGACGCCCTGGCGTGCTTGACGACGTTCTGCAGGCATTCCTGCGCGATCCGGTACAGCGCCAGCTCGATGTGGTCGGGCAGCCGGGTGTCGACCAGATCGACGTCGATGGTGACCTGGGGGATGGTGCGCGCCAGGCTGGCCAGCCCGCCGGACAGCCCGAGGTCGTCGAGCACCGGCGGCCGCAGCCCGCTGATCGCTGCGCGCGCCTCCTGCAGCGTCAGTTCGGCCAGTTCGCGGGCCCGGTCGAGTTGTTCATGGAGGGCGTCGGGGTCGCCGGGGGATGTCGCGGCCTGCGCCGCGGCGTCGAGCCGGTAGGACAGCGTGACCAGGCGCTGCGAGATGCCGTCGTGGATGTCGCCTGCCAGCCTGCGGCGCTCCAGTTCCTGGGCCTCGATGACCTGCTCGACGAAGTGCTCGTGGGCGCGCTCGCGGGCCACCAGCTGCCGGTGCAGGCGGGCCTGGTGCATGGCGCCCGCGATCAGCCGGCCGATCACCAGCAGCAGCCCGACGTCGCGGTCGCCGAAGTCGCGCTCGGCCACGGTGTGCACGTTGAGCACCCCGACCAGGCCGCCCGGGTCGGTCTCCATCGGCACCGACACCATCGAGGTGAAATCCCGTCCGCGCAGCGACCGGAACGGCAGGTAGCGCGGGTCGGACTCCTTGTCCCTTCTGATCACCACAGGCTCCCGGTTGCTGGCCACCCAGCCGGAAATCCCCTGGCCCAGAGGGAGTCTGATCTTCCCGACCTCGGAGTCGAACGGCGGGGTGGCGCCGGCCAGCGTCAGCGAGCGCTCGGTGTCGTCGAGGACGTGCACGAAACAGACGTCGGAGTCGGTGGCCGCGGTGATCATCCGGGCCGCGGCGGCGGCAAGGGGTTCGACGCCGGGCCCGCTGGACGCGGCCTGGATCAGCTCGCGCAGCAGCGCCAGCTCACGGTCTGCGGTCAGCAGCGGCCGGCTCACTGGTAGATGCCTTCCCGCAGCGCGGTGGCCGCCGCGGCGGTACGGTCACTGACCCCGAGCTTGCGGTAGATCGAGCTGAGGTGGGTCTTGACGGTCTCGTCGCCGATGATCAGCTTGGCGGCGATCGCGCGGTTGGACAGCCCGTTGACCACCAGCGCCAGGATCTCGCTCTCCCGTTGGGTGAGGCCGCGGCGGGCGCCCGGCCAGAACTCGTCGCGCTGCATCCTGGCCGCGGTGTCGGCGGCCCTGGCCGCCATGCTCGGGTCGATCGCCGTCTGGCCGCCGTGCACCGACTCCAGCTGCTTGACCAGCTCCTCGCTGCTGATGCTCTTGAGCAGGTAACCCGACGCGCCGACCCGCAGCGCCTGGAACAGATACTGCTCGTCGTCGTAGACCGACAGCATCACGACCTTGCGGTCGGGGTCGCGTTCGCGCAACTGTTGGCACACGTCCAGCCCGCTGGAGCCCTGCATCCGCACATCGCACAGCACGATGTCGGGATCCAGCTCGGTGACCACGCCCAGCACGCGGTCGGCGCCCACCGCCTGGCCCACGACGGTGACCCGGCTGCCGAACGCGGCGAGCATGGCCTTGAGCCCCTCGATGACCATCTCGTGGTCGTCGACCAGCACGATTCGCACCGGCGAGGCTGTCTCCATGGCACCACCCTATGGCCGCGGCGCCTGGCCCCTGATCAACTTGGCTCCACGAATCCCCCGCATGGGGGAAGCGGACCGGGTGTGACGTAGGACACCATTTCACTGTGCAGCCCACACAGCAGAAAGCATGGCGTGCCGGTCGGTTCTGGTGGGACTGGCCGGCCCAGACGTCTGAGTCCAGCGAGGCCGAGGTGCGTCGCCTGACGCCCCTGAGCGCGGTGATCTTCGATCTCGACGCGCTCGCCGACATCGACAGCGCAGGTCACCGGCTTGCCTTCAATGCCGCGTTCGCCGAGCTCGGACTGGACATCGAGTGGTCGGCGGCGCGCTACCGCCAGCTGCAGGCGCTCACCGACGAACGCCGCCGCGTCGCCGCCGAGCTGCGCAAGCGCGGTGTCTGCACCGAATGCGACGTCCTCGCCGAACTGCTGGTCGACGAGATCTGCGCGACGAAGGCGATGATCCTCGGTGAGACGATCCTCGACGCCGACATCACCGCGCGACCCGGGATGGTGGAGCTCGTCGCCGAGGCCTACGGTGCGGGGATCGGGGTGGGGCTGGTCAGCACCGGGAACCACTCGTGGGTCGAGCCGTTGGTGCGTCAGCTGGTCGGCGAGGGCATGGTGCGCACGATCGTCACCGCCGACGAGGTCCCCCTCGGGGAGCTGTACCGGACCGCGCTGGCCGAGCTCGGCGCCCCGGCTTACGACTCACTTGCGTTCGCGGGGTCGCAGGCGAGCCGGCGGGCGGCCGTCGCCAGCGGAGTGGCGACGGTATACGTCGAGGGCGATGGCGCCCCGCTGCGGGTGGCCGACTGTCAGCGGATGCACGATTCCTGGCACGAGACGCACCACAGGCCGACGGCGGCCTAGGGCTTCGTCCACCGAAACTGAACTTCTGGTCGACTCTGCGACGAGATCTCGCCATCAAGTTCAGGTTCGAACGGCCGTCAGCCGCGCAGGGCCTCGATGATCGCGCTGAAATCCTTGTCGGCGTGCTCCTTGTTGAACTCGGCGTAGATCTCGGCCGCATGGGTGCCCAGCGGTGCCGACGACCCGGTCGAGCTCACCGCCGCCATCGCCAGCCCGAGATCCTTGTTCATCAGCGCGGTCGCGAAGCCGGGCTTGAAATCGTTGTTCGCCGGTGACGTCGGAACCGGTCCGGGCACCGGACAATTGGTGTGCACGGCCCAGCAGTTGCCGGTCGCGCCGGTGATCACGTCGAACAACGACTGGGCGGGCAGGCCGAGCTTCTCGGCGAGCACGAAGGCCTCGCCGATCGCGATCTGCTGCACCGCCAGCACCATGTTGTTGCACAGCTTGGCGGCCTGCCCGGCACCCGAGGCGCCGCAGTGGATGATCTTGCCCGCCATGGGCTCCAGCACCGGCTTGGCGCGTTCGAACGCTTCGTCCTCGCCGCCGACCATGAACGCCAGCGTGCCGGCGGTCGCGCCCTTGATGCCACCGGACACCGGCGCGTCGATCTGGGCCAGCCCCTTCTCGGTCGCCTGGGCGTGGATGGCGCGGGCGTCGTCGACGGAGATCGTGGAGGTGTCGATCAGCAGCGCACCCGCCTTGGCGGCGGGCACCACCTCGTCGTAGACGGCTTTGACGATGTTGCCGTTGGGCAGCGAGGTGATCACCACGTCGGCGTCGGCGACGGCGGCGGCACCGCTGTCGAACACCTTCGCGCCCTTGGCCTTCGCCGCCTCTTTCAGCTCGGTCACCAGGTCGAAGGCATGCACCGTCTGGCCGGCCGCAACCAGGTTCGCGGCCATCGGGCCGCCCATGTTGCCCAACCCCAGGAACGCGATCGTCGTCATTTGTCTTCTTCCCGTCGCTTCGCTCGCCCCATCGACTGATCTCTCTTGTCAGGATGCGCGGGCCCGGGCTGCGGCCGCGCGCCCGATGACCACCCGCATGATTTCGTTGCTGCCTTCCAGGATCCGATGCACCCGCAGATCGCGGACGATCTTCTCCAGCCCGTACTCGCGCAGGTAGCCGTATCCGCCGTGCAACTGCAGGGCCTGATCGGCGACCTCGAAGCAGGCGTCGGTCACATAACGCTTGGCCATCGCGCACAGCTCGACGCGGTCCGGGTGGTCGTTGTCCAAAGCCGTTGCCGCACGCCACAACAGCACCCGCGACGTCTCCAGCGCGGTGGCCATGTCGGCCAGCGTGAAGCGGATGGTCGGCTCGTCGAGCAGCGCCCCGCCGAACGCCTGCCGGTCGGCCAGGTAGGCCGCCGACTTGTCGTAGGCGGTCTGCGCGCCGCCCAGCGAGCAGGCCGCGATGTTGATGCGGCCGCCGTTGAGGCCCTTCATCGCGATGCCGAACCCGGTACCCTCGCCGTCCGGTCCGCCGAGCAGCGCATCGGCGGGCACCCGGGCACCCTCGAAGATGACCTGCTTGGTGGGCTGGGCGTTCCACCCCATCTTCTGTTCGTCGGTGCCGAAACTCAGCCCCGGGGTGTCCTTCGGGACGACGAATGCCGAGATGCCCTTGGGTCCGTCGCTACCGGTCCTGGCCATCACGACGTAGACGTCGGACGAGCCCGCGCCGGAGATGAACTGCTTCACCCCGTCCAGCACGTAGTCGTCACCGGATCGAACGGCCTTGGTGCGCAATGCACTGGCGTCCGATCCTGCTCCCGGTTCGGTCAGGCAGTAGCTGGCGATCGCGTCCATGGACGCCAGCCGTGGCACCCACTCCTTGCGCTGCTCCTCGGTACCGAAGCTGTCGACCATCCACGCGCACATGTTGTGGATCGACAGGAACGCGGCCACGGTCGGATCGGCGGTGGCGAGCTTCTCGAAGATCCGCACCGCGTCGATGCGACGTAGGCCGCTGCCGCCGACGTCGTCACGGCAGTAGATCGCCGCCATCCCGAGCTCGGCCGCCTCCCGCAGCACATCGGCGGGAAAGTGGTGCGTCTCGTCCCACTCCAGCGCGTAGGGGGCCAACCGCTTCTCGGCGAACGCGGCGGCCGTCTCGGCGATGACGCGTTCGTCCTCGTCCAGGCCGAAATAGTCCATCTGCGAGGCTATTTCATCGTGGGGATGACGAACTCCGCGCCATCCTTGATGCCCGAGGGCCACCGCTCGGTGACGGTCTTGACCTTCGTGTAGAACTGGATCGACGCCGGGCCGTGCTGATTGAGATCGCCGAAACCGGAGCGCTTCCAGCCGCCGAAGGTGTGGTAGGCCACCGGAACCGGGATCGGCACGTTGACGCCGACCATGCCGACCTGCACCTTGGAGACGAAGTCGCGCGCGGCGTCGCCGTCGCGGGTGAAGATCGCGACGCCGTTGCCGTACTCGTGCTTGCTGGGCAGGCTCAGGGCTTCGTCGTAATCCTTTGCCCTGACGATGCACAGCACCGGCCCGAAGATCTCGTCGGTGTAGATCGACATGTCGGTGGTGACGTGATCGAACAGGGTGGGCCCGATGAAGAAGCCCTTCGACAGATCCTGGTCGTCGAAACTCAGTTCGTCGGTGGTGCGTTCGCGGCCGTCGACGACCAGCTCGGCGCCGGCGTCGACGCCCTGGCCGATGTAGTCGCGCACCCGCTCCAGCGCGGCGCCGGTGACCAGCGGGCCGTAATCGGCCTTCGGGTCGAGGCTGTGGCCGACGCGGAGCTGATTGACGCGCTCCACCAGGCGGTTTCGGAGGCGGTTCGCGGTTTCCTCGCCCACCGGCACCGCGACGCTGATCGCCATGCAGCGCTCGCCGGCGCTGCCGTAGCCCGCGCCGATCAGTGCGTCGACGGCCTGGTCGAGGTCGGCGTCGGGCATGATGATCATGTGGTTCTTCGCGCCGCCGAAGCACTGTGAGCGCTTGCCGTTGGCGGCGGCGGTCGAGTAGATGTACTGCGCGATGTCGGAGCTGCCGACGAATCCGACGGCCTGGATGTCGGGGTGGGTCAGGATCGCGTCGACGGCTTCCTTGTCGCCATGGACGACCTGGAAGACACCCGCGGGCAGTCCCGCCTCCAGGAAGAGCTCGGCAAGCCGCACCGGCACCGACGGGTCCCGCTCGGAAGGCTTGAGAATGAACGCGTTTCCGCATGCCAGCGCGGGCCCGGCCTTCCACAGCGGGATCATCGCGGGGAAGTTGAACGGGGTGATGCCTGCGACGACGCCCAGCGGTTGGCGGATCGAGTAGACGTCGATCCCGGAGCCGGCGCCCTCGGTGAACTCACCCTTGAGCAGATGCGGGATGCCGATGGCGAACTCGATGACCTCGATGCCGCGCTGGATGTCGCCCTTGGCATCGGGGACGGTCTTGCCGTGTTCGATGGACAGCAGTTCGGCCAGCTCGTCGATGTTGGCGTTGACCAGCTCGATGAACTTCATCATCACCCGGGCGCGACGCTGCGGGTTCCAGGCGGCCCACTCTTTCTGGGCCTCGACCGCGGAGGCGACCGCGGTGTCGACGTCGGCGGCGCTGGCGAGCAGGACCTCGGCCTGCACCGCGCCGGTGCTCGGGTTCAGAACGTCGGCCGTGCGGGTGGACGAGAGGTCGCTGCGCTTGCCGTCGATGAAGTGCGGAATGCGTGTGGTCATGAGTGAGCCTTCCAGGGGTGGATACTTGGATATCCTAGTAATGCGTACCCGGCCTTGGCAAGGGGCCCGTGTGGTGTGCGTCATGAGGCCCGCCGACTGTGCGGTCAGTGACAAAGAGTGGTGCCCGCCGAGGGCGGCGGCTTACGCTCTGCCCATTCGATTCGCATGTTTTGTCGAATGGCAGATTTTGCTGCGCGAATAGAACTGGTTCTTCTGCGTTTTTGCTATCGGCTCAACTTCTGCCCATCTGAAGTGCAGCTATTTACCGATGCTAGTTGTGAGTTCCTAATCACACCACGCTGATATGCCAAATAATTGACGTTGCCATAACCTCGCCTCATCGTTTTCTTTGTCTGTTGTCGAGGGGCAGTAATCATGGCAATTCGAGCATCCTTGTCGGCCGGCGTCGCTGCGGTCACCGCGAGTGCTGTGGTGGCAGTCCCGGCGATCGCACCCACCATGTCCACCCGGGACGTGGCCGTCGTGTCTGCGACGGCGATCCGGCTCAGCGCGGCACAGGTCGACAATTCGCCGTGGTCGGTGTCGGGACCGCTCGACACCGGCGCGCTGACGGAGGGTCTGCGGCTGATCAGTGCGGTCTCCGACGGGTCCGGCGCAGCCGATCAGGCCGCGTCCGTCGATGCGCAGACCTTCGCCCGAATCGAACAGAGTCTTGCTGCCGACGACGGAACCGAGTTCCTCGACGGACTGGTGGCGGTGTTCCTCGAATCGGGGCCGGTCGGGGCGCTGGGCTATCTGGCCGTGGCGGCGAGCGACTCGGCGTTCGGCGAAGGCTCCGTGCCGTCCGGTCTGGTCGAAGCCATCTTCGCCGACGGCCCGCTGGGTGCGGTGGCGTATGCCTCGCTGCTCGTCAGCGACGCGGTGTTCGGCGCGGATTCCGTCCCGTCGCAACTGATCGACGCGTACTTCGCCGACGGCCCGCTCGGTGCGGTGGCGTACGCGTCGCTGCTTGTCAGCGACGGGGTTTTCGGCGCGGACTCCTTCCCGTCGGAGGTGATCGGAGAGTTCTTCGACGGTGGACCCGTTGCGGTGGTCGCGATCGCCTCACTGGCGCTCAGCGATGCGGTGTTCGGCGAGAACTCGTTCCCCTCGGGTGCGATCGAGTCGTTCTTCGACGGCTATCCCGCCGGCGGCACCACCGGCATCTTCGGCGTCACCCGGTACGTGTTCGACGTCATCACCGGAACGGTCGTCCCGGGCGGCGAGCAGGACGCCGAGGAGGACGCGGAGGAGGACGCCGAGGTCCTGGCGGTGCGGGCGGCGGCGGTGCCGGGCGGCACGGAGGAAGCGACGGAGCCCGAGGTGGAGGTTGCGGCCGACACGTCCGTCCCCGAGGGGGACGCCGAGATCGAGCAGGACGCGGCTTCCCCGGACTCCGCCGCCGAGGGGTTCGCGGAGCCGGAGGAGACCACGGAGTCGGAGTCGAACGAGGCCACGGAACCGGAGGAGGCTTCGGAGCCGGAGCCGGAGCCGGCCGAGACGACGGAGGCGGAGGAGGCTTCCGCGACGGCAGACGAGGCCGAGACCACGGAGGCGGAGGCGGCTTCGGAGTCGGAGTCGGACGAGGCCGAAACCTCAGACACAGCGGAGAAGTCAGACACAGCGGAGAAGTCAGACACGGCGGAGAAGTCGGACAATGCCGGCACCTCGGACAAGGCCGCAGCGGAGTAGGGGAGCGCAGGCCGGCCCTAACGGCCCGTCCGTAGCCCGTCGACGAACTTCTTGGTCTGCTCCCACGTCGGGAGCAGGCCGGAGGTGCGCGCCTGCTCGAGCGAAGGAGCAGCGCGGTCGCGGTCGGACAGGATCAGCTCGCCGTCAGCCGCCCGCGACGGCCAGGCGTTCCAGTCGATTTCGAGCGCAGGGTCGAGCGGATCGATGGTGTGCTCGCGAGCCGGGTCGTAGCCGGCCGAGCACAGATACGTCACCACGGAATCATCGTGCAGGGCCAGAAACGCGTGCCCGAGTCCCTCGGACAGATACACCGACCGATGCGTCTCGTCGTCGAGGACGACAGCGTCCCAGCGGCCGAAGGTGGGTGAGCCCACCCGGATGTCGACCACGACATCGACCACGGCGCCGCGGACGCACGACACGTACTTGGCCTGACTCGGCGGCAGTTGGGCGAAGTGCACGCCGCGGAGAACCCCGGCGCGCGACACCGAGCAGTTGGCCTGCCGCAGATCCAGCCGATGGCCGGTGATCGCGGTGAAACCGGCGTCGGTGAACCACTCGAAGAACGCGCCGCGCGCATCGGTGTGCACCACGGGCGTGATCTCCCACGCGCCGGGGATGGTGAGCTCGCGCACGTTCACCGGCGCCGCCGCTGGTATGTCGCCTCTACTGCGTCTTTCAGTGGGCCCCACCATGATTCGTTGTCCCGGTACCAGTCGATGGTGTCGCGCAGCCCGCTCTCGAAGTCGGTGTGCTCGGGCCGCCAGCCGAGCTCGTCGCGAAGCGGGGTGGGGTCGATGGCGTAGCGCAGGTCGTGGCCGACCCGGTCGGTGACGTGGTCGAAGTCCTCGGGGGAGCGGCCCATCAGGCGCAGGATCGTCCGCATCACCGACAGGTTGTCGCGTTCACCGTCGGCGCCGATGAGGTAGGTGCGACCGACCGTGCCGTCGTGCAGGATTCGCCACACGGCGCTGTTGTGGTCGTCGACGTGGATCCAGTCGCGCACGTTGGCGCCGGTGCCGTACAGCTCGGGTCGCCTGCCGGTCAGCACGTTGGTGATCTGGCGCGGGATGAACTTCTCCACATGCTGGTAGGGCCCGTAGTTGTTGGAGCAGTTCGAGATGGTCGCGGCCACCCGATAGGAGCGCACCCACGCCCGCACCAGCATGTCGGCGGCCGCCTTGGTCGACGAATAGGGGCTCGAAGGGTTGTAGGGCGTTGCGTCGGTGAACCGCGCCGGATCGTCGAGCTCCAGATCGCCGTACACTTCATCGGTCGAGATATGGTGCAGCCGTACGGGTTTCGTGACAGAGGCGTGTCGGACCGCCTCCAGCACGGTGAAGGTGCCCAGCACGTTGGAGTGGACGAACGGCTCGGGGTCGGCCAGGGCGTTGTCGACGTGCGTCTCGGCGGCGAAATGCACGACCGCGTCGGAGTCGGCCACCAGCTTGCCGACGAGCTCGGCGTCGGTGATGTCGCCTTCGACGAGCCGGATCTGCGAATCGACGCCGCGCAGCGACTCCCGGCTACCGGCATAGGTCAGCGAATCGAGCACCGTCACCTGCACGTCGGGGCGCTGCTGCACGGTGGTGCGCACGAAGTTGGCCCCGATGAAACCCGCTCCGCCGGTCACCAGCAATCGCATGACCACGCAGCCTATCTATCCGCGGATGACCTTGGATCCGGCCTCCCCCTGTGTTCTGCTAGGACCGAACCGGCAACGAAGGGGAGGTCACATGCGATCATCGGCGACGATCAGCGCGCTGGCGGCGGCGGCGGCGGCCGTCGGCATCGCCGTCACGGGCTGCGGGTCCGGCGCAGACAGCGGGGACACCTCTGCACAGACGTCTGCGGAGAGCACGGCGGCCACCTCCGAGGCGGGCACCGAGACCGGCACCGAGACCAGCGCCGCCGCCCCCGCCGACGGCCAGACCGTCGGCGAGTACCTGACCGCCAACGGCGTCACGCAGACCATCGTGAAAGCCGGCGAGCAAGGGGTGCCGACGGTGGATCTGCCGATGCCCGACGGCTGGGAACCGATCACCGAAGCCGCCGACGTGCCGCCGGACGTATACGGGGCGATCTATCTGTCCGCCGCGAAGGGAACCCCGAATCCGCCCGCGATCCTGGTCCGGATGGCGCGGCTGGAGGGCGGCACCTTCGACGTGGCCAAGATCATGGAGCTGGCGCCCAACGCGGTCACCAAGCTTCCCGGCTGGGACGGCCCCACGACGGGCACTCCGAGCGAGCTCGGCGGCTTCCAGGCGTCACAGATCGCCGGGCAGGCCGACGTCGAGGGCACTCCGAACTTCATCGCCCGCAAGACGGTGGTGATTCCGGCGCCGGAACACACCTATCTGCTCGCCCTCGACGCCCAGGGGCCGCTCGATCAGCGGCAGGCGCTGATCGCCGCGATGAACGTCATCGACGAGGGCACCACGATCACGCCGTGAGGCCCAGCGGGCCGGCCAGCTCCTCCAATGTCGACAACAGCTCGTCGCTGCCGCCGAGGACCTGGATCGCGACGTGGTCCGCGCCGGCGGCCAGGTGTTCGGTCAGCCGGGCCGCGATCTCGTCCGGCGAGCCGTGTGCGACCACCGCGTCGATGAAGCGGTCGCTGCCGGGTCGGGTCAGATCCTCGTCGGTGAAGCCCAGCCGCTTCCAGTTGTTCAGGTAGTTGGACAGCCCGAGGTAGAAGTCCACGGTGCCGCGGCCGATCTCGCGGGCCTTGTCCGCGTCGTTGGTGAGCACCACCTTGTGCTCGGGCGCGATCAGCACCGTTGGGCCGAGTAGTTCGCGGGCCTGGCCGGTGTGCACTGGGGTGGTCAGATACGGGTGCGCGCCTGCGCTGCGTTGCGCGGCCAGTTGCAGCACCTTCGGACCCAGCGCCGCCACCACCCGCCGGCTGGTCGGCACCTTCGCCGCGTCCAGCTTGTCGAGGTAGTCGACGAGCGCCTGGTACGGCTTGACGTACTCCTGGGTGTGTTCGGGATGGCCGACGCCGATCCCGAGCAGGAACCGGCCGGGGAACGCCTTCTCGATGCGGTGGTAGGACTCGGACACCTCTGCGGCGTCCGCGGTCCAGATGTTCACGATGCCCGTCGCCACCTGCAGCGACCGGGTCTTTTCCAGGATCGGCTCGACGAACGCCAGATCCGCGGCGGGGGAGGCGCCGACCCACACCGTGCCGTACCCCAGCTTCTCGATCTCGACGGCCTGGTCGGGTGAGACCGGCGCACCGGTCCAGACCCCGAAGCGGCCGAGGGCGGGCTTCAGCGACGGGCCCTCACTCGCGGTCATGAACTACCCCTTTCGTTGCAGTCCCAGCGGACCGGCCAACTCGGCCAGCGCAGGCACCAACTTCTCGGACCCGGTCAGAACCTGCACCGGCACATGGTCGGCGCCGGCGTCCAGGTGCTCGGTGAGCCGGGCCGCGATGGCGTCGACGGTGCCGTAGGCCACGACGGCGTCCACCAGACGGTCACTACCCGGTTTCGCCACGTCTTGATCACCGAATCCGAGACGTTTCCAGTTGTTGAGGTAGTTGGCCAGGTTCAGGTAGATGTCCAGGGCCTTGCGGCCCACCTCGCGGGCCTGCTTCGCGTCCGTGGTGAGCACCACCTTGTGCTCCGGGGCCAGCAGCGCCTCCGGCCCGATCAGCTCCCGCGCGCGGGCGGTGTGCTCCGGGGTGGTCAGGTACGGGTGCGCCCCGGCGGCCCGCGTCGCCGACAGTTGCAGCACCTTCGGGCCCAGTGCGGCCACCACGCGTCGCCCTCGCGGCACGCCGTACTCATCGAGCTTGTCGAGGTAGTCGGTGAGCGCGTCGAGCGGTTTGACGTACTCCTGATGCGCCTCGGGATGGCCGACGCCGATACCGAGCAGGAACCGTCCGGGATGGGCGGCCTCGATCCGGTGGAACGACTCGGCGACCGGGCCCGCCGCCGCGGTCCAGATGTTCACGATGCCGGTGGCCACCTGAAGCGTCGTGGTGGCGTCCAGAAGGGGCTCGACCCAGTCGAGCTCGGCGGGCGGAGAACCGCCCACCCACACGGCGCCGTAACCGAGCGCCTCGATGTCTTTGGCCTGTTGCGGGGTCACGCCACGGCCGAACGATCCGAACCTGCCCAGATCGGGCTTCGTGTCAGTCACCTCGGCTGCAACCCGTCGAGCGGCGGCCGCTATTCCGGGGCAGGCGCCTGCCACGGCAGCGACACGATGAACCGGGTGTTGCCGGGGACGGACTCCACCGTCAGGTGGCCGTGGTGCTTCTCGACGACGATGCGCCACGCGAGGTCGAGGCCGAGACCGGTGCCTTCGCCGAACGGCTTGGTGGTGAAGAACGGGGTGAAGATCCGGTCGATGACGTCCTCGGGGATACCCGGCCCGTCGTCGCAGATCTCGACGACGACGCCGGCGTCGCCGCTCTGGCGGCGGGTGCGGATGGTCAGCGTGCCGTGGCCGTCCATCGCCTGAATGGCGTTGTCGATGATGTTGGTCCACACCTGGTTGAGATCGCCTGGGTAGCACTGCAATTCGGGTAGTGACGGGTCCTTCTCCCACACCAGCTTGATCGGGTTGTCCTTGCCCACCTTGTCCCCGAAGATCGTCTTGATCGTGCTGTAGATCAACTCGTGCACGTTCGCGCTCTGATACTCGGCGCGGTCCATCTGCGAGTACTGTTTGGCGCCTGCCAGCAGCGCCGAGATCCGCTTGCTCGCCTCGGCGATCTGATTCATCAGCAGCTCGTTGTCGATCGTGTACTTCAGCCAGCCGATCGCACCGGGCAGCGTCGCCGAGCAGTCCACGTCCGCGACCGACGCCTCCACCCGTTCCAGCCAGTCCACGTCGAGACCCGCCTCCACGAACGTCGGCGCGTAATCCCACGCCGCGGAGATGCCGTGGTCTTCGAGCCAGTCGCCGATCTGGTCCTCGCGGTCGGAGATCTCCAGCGCCGACAGCTCCTGCGACTTCGACTTCGCGACCTGCTCGGCCACCTCGTCCTGGATGCTGACCAGAACCTTCAGCGCCGCGGGGGTGAACTCGCCGTCGGCGAGCATCGCGAGCTTGTGCCGCATCTTGCCGACACCCTCGCGCAGGTCGGCCACCGCGCGCGCGGTCGCGCCCGCGGGGTTGTTGAGCTGATGGGTCAGGCCGGCCGACAGCTGCCCGAGCGCCAGCAGCTTCTCCCGCTGGCCGAGGATCTGGCGCTGCCGCAGCCCGCCGACCATGTGACCCTCCAGCAGATGGACCGCCATCGGGAATTCCTTCTGCATGAACTCCGCGAACGCCGTGGCGTCGAGCACGAAGAACCGCGACGGGCGCGTCACCCGCACCGTCGCCTGGTAGACGTGCTCCTCACCGGGAATGTAGGCCGACCAGGCGCCGCAGTAGACGCCGCGCTGCGAGGTCCTGTTGGTCTCGATGTCGACGCCGCCCGAGCGCTTCGACATCACCAACTCCCCGTCGATCAGCACGTAGAAGCAGGTCGCCGGGTCGCCCTCGACGTGGATCGGCCCCGGCTCGAACGTCGCGATGTGGCCGTTCTCGCACAGGGTCGCCAGTTGTTCGTCGGTCAGCGCCTCGAACAGGAACAGGGTGCGCAGTTCGTCGGGCAGACACTTCTCACCCATACGTGGTCCTTCCTATGGCCTTGCGGGCTCGACCGTTAAGGGCAGTGACGTAATGAAACGCGTATCGCCCGGTGTTGATTCCGCCCACAGGCTGCCCCGGTGCCGGTCGACGATGCGGGCGGCGATGTCGAGGCCGAGTCCGGTGCCCTCGCCGAACGGTTTGGTGGTGAAGAACGGGTCGAACACCCTGGTCAGCAGGTCGTCGGGGATGCCGCCGCCGGTGTCGCACACCTCGACGCGCGCCATGTGCTGCTCGTGGCGGGTGCGGATCGTCAGCACTCCGGCGGGCTGGCCGGCCAGCGCGTCGAGGGCGTTGGCGATCAGATGCGTCCACACCTGGTTCAGCTCGGCGGCATAACACGGCAGGTCGGGCAGCCCGAGGTCGTAGTCGCGGACCACGGTCACGGCGTCGCCGAGTCGGTGGGAGAACATGGTCAAAGTCGAGTCGAGGAGTTCGTGAACATCGGCGACGTCGAACGGTGCGCGGTCGAGCTGGGAGTACCGCTTGGCCTGGTCGACGAGCGTCGAGATGCGCTTGGTGGCATCGGTGATCTCGGTCAGCAGCAGCTCGGTCTCGGCGGTGCCGGCCAGCCAGCGGATCACCGCGCTCAGCGACGTCGGGCCGTCGCAGCACCGCGACGCCGAGATCCGTTCCATCCAGTCGATGTCGAGGCCCGCTTCGGCGAACGTCGCGGCGTGCTCCCAGGCGTCGTCGACTCCGCGGGCTTCCAGCCACCGACCGAGCGCCTCTTCCAGGTCGGACTTCTCCACCGACGTCAGGTCCTTCGGCTTGCCCGCCGCCTCGGCGACCCGGTCCTGCAGCTCCACCAGCGAGCTCATCGCCTCCGGCGGCAGCGCGTTCTCGGGCAACTCGGCGCGGCGGTGCCGCATGGCGGCGATCTGGGTCCGCAGACCGTGGGCGGCGCGGACGGCGGCGGCGGCCGGGTTGTTCAGCTCATGGGTCAGTCCCGCCGTGAGCTGCCCCAGCGCGACCAGCCGATCGTGGGGGCCCAGGATCCGGTGCGCGTGGAACCGGCCGTGCGAATGGCCGACCAGCAGATGCGAAGCCATCGGGAACTCGGTCACCAGGAAGTCGCCCAGCGTCATCGCGTCGAGCACCAGCAGTCGCGACGGCCGGGTCACGGTCGCGCTGTTCTCGTAAGTCAGGTCCGGATCGCGCAGGAATGCCGACCACGCACCGCAGTACACGCCCGGCTCGGCCGCCCGCCAGATGTCGACGTCGCGGTCGCCGGACCGTTTCGACAGCGCGATCTCGCCGTCGAGGAGCACGTAGAAGTACCTCGCGGGGTCACCTTCGCGGCACAGTTGACCCGCCGGAAACGTCTGCACCCAGCCGTCGGCGCACAGCGCCGTCAGTTGCGCATCGGTGAGACCGTCGAAGAGGAACAGCCCGCGCAGCTCATCGATGACGCACGCGGACCGTTCGCCCTGCTCCGTCACGGCGCGGCCTACGTCTCGGCCAGATAGCGGTGCACCAGCATCACCGCCATCGACCCTTCCCCGACGGCCGCGGCGACCCGCTTGGCGGATTCGGCGCGGACGTCGCCGGCGACGAACACCCCCGGAACGCTGGACTCCAGGTGGTGTGGGGGACGATCCAGCGTCCAGCCGCTGACGTCGCGCAGGTCCGGGCCGGCCAGGATGAAGCCGTGGTCGTCACGGACGACGACGCCGTCGAGCCACTCGGTGCGCGGCTCGGCGCCGATGAAGATGAACATCCGTCCGCACCGGAACTCCTCGCGCTCGCCGGTTCGGGTGTTCTCCAGGCAGACGCCTTCGAGGTGACCGTCACCCTTGACCGCGTGCACGACGGTGTTGGGCATCTCGGTGATGTTGTCCTGCGCCCGGATCTGCTGGATGAGGTAATGCGACATCGAGTCCTCGAGCGTGCGCCGACTGACGATGGTCACCGATTTCGCGGTGCGGGACAAGAACATCGCGGCCTGCCCGGCCGAGTTCGCGCCGCCGATGACGTACACCTCGTCGTCGTCACAGTCGGCGGCCACCGACGCCGTCGCGCCGTAGTAGACGCCCGCGCCGGTCAGATCGGCGCAGCCCTCGGCGGGCAGCTGACGGTACTCGACGCCCATCGCGAGGATCACCGCGCGGGTGCCGATCGTCCGCCCGTCGGAAAGGTGCACGGTGCGGGCGTTGCCGTCGACCTCGAGCCGGACCACCTCGGCGGCGGTGATCAGCTCGGCCTCGAACTTCTCGGCCTGCCTGCGGGCCCGCTCGGCCAGCTGCGCACCCGACAGCCCGTCGGGAAAGCCCAGGTAATTCTCGATGCGTGAACTCTGCCCGGCCTGTCCGCCGGTCGCGGTGCGCTCGATGAGGACGGTCTTGAGTCCCTCGGAGGCGCCGTACACGGCGGCGGCCAGGCCCGCGGGGCCACCGCCGATGACGACGAGGTCGTAGAAGTCGTCGGACGGCGTGGTGGTCAGCCCCAGCGTGGCGGCCAGCTCGCTGTCGGTGGGGTCGACGAGCGTCTCACCCTGCTCGGTGATCACCACCGGCAGCGTCATCCCGTCCTCGCCCGCCGCCTCCAGCAGCTGCGCGCCCCGTGGCTCGTCGGACCGGAACCAGGTGTAGTACAAGCGATTCCGGGCCAGGAACTCCCGCACTTCCGAGGATCGTGCGCTCCACGGATGCCCGATGATCTTGGTGTGCGGGATGGCGCGGTCGCCGGTGGAGCGCCACGCGTCGAGCAGCGCGTCGATCACCGGGTACAGCTTCTCCTCCGGCGGATCCCAGGGCTTGAGCAGGTAGTGGTCGAGGTCGACGACGTTGATCGCGTCGATCGCCGCGTGGGTGTCGGCGTACGCGGTCAGCAGCACCCGGCGGGCCATCGGGAAGATGTCCATCGCCGCTTCCAGGAACTCGATGCCGCTCATCTGAGGCATCCGGTAGTCGGCGACGAACACCGCCACCGTCTCGCCGCGCAGTTTCAGTTCGTTGAGGGTCTCGAGCGCGTCGGGACCCGACTCGGCCCGCACGATGCGGAACTTCTCGCCGTAGTGCCTGCGAAGGTCGCGGGCCACGGCGCGCGACACCGCGGGGTCGTCGTCGACGGTCAAGATCACGGGTTTTCGGGGCTGGTGCTCGGGTCCAGTCATCGCATTCAGTATGCCTCCGCTGTCCAGCGGAAATCCGGTCCGGGCGGCCGGATGGACGTAGGACCCTACTGGCGGATCGGGCACTGACCTACTGTCGACGGCAGGGCGCCGACGGCCGCCCGGTACGACGCAACTGGACCCGAATGGATAGAGGACGGATGCCGACGAATCTGATAGTCGGGTACGACGGTTCGCCTGCGGCGAACGCCGCCATCAACGCCGGCGCGCAGCTGTTCCCGAGCGCGCACGCCTGGATCGCCCATATCTGGACGCCGCCGTTCACCAGCAAGCGACTGCGCAGGCGACTGCGCGCGGCCGCAGAGTCGGCCGACGATCTGGCGGAGCTGATCGAGCGGGAAGGGGCGCGCGAGGCGGACAACATCGTCGGCGCGGGGGTCGCGCTGGCCAAGGCCGCGGAGTGGGACGCCGAACCGGTGGTGAAGCGCACGGTCGGTTCCGACGGACTGCGGCTGGCGCAGCTGGCGGAGCGGCTGCACACCGACGTCGTCGTGGTCGGCGATCGTGGGCTCGGCCGCACCGAGGCCGTCATCGGCAGCGTGTCCGACATGGTGGTGCACTACTCCACCGTGCCGGTGCTGGTGGTGCCGAACCCGCTGCTGACCGAGGAGTACGCCGCGCTGGCCCACGGGCCCGTCGTGGTCGGCTATGACGGCTCGGCCGCGGCCGAGGCGGCCACCGACACGGCGCGACGGCTGTTCCCGGACCGCAAGGTGATCCTGGCGGCCGTGCGCGATGACGACCGGGACGTGGTGGCGGGGCCCGCGACCGAGGGCCTGGAGATGCTGACGGTCGACGAGACGAACTGGTTCGGCAGGGCCCGGGACCGCGCGATCGCCGACGAACTCATCGCGGTCGGCGACCGCAGCGACGCCGCCGTGCTGGTGGTCGGGTCGCGTGGCCGGTCACCGGCGCGGGAGGTGCTGCTGGGCAGCGTCGCGGTGGCGACGGTGCACCGGTCGCACCGGCCGGTGCTCGTCGTGCACAGCTGATCAGGTGACCTGGGCGGTCTTCGCGGGGTGACCGGCCCGCAGGGTCGCCGGGTGCCGGGCGATGCTCGCGGCGATCTCCTGCGTGCGGGTTTTCTGCGCGCGCGCCGCGATGCCGCGCAACATCTTCTGTTCCATCACGAAGTGCGGGATGTCGAACCAGAACCGACCGGCCGCCCCGCCGCAGCCCCGCGCCAGCAGCCGCGTCCGGCCCACCTCCCGGCGGAGTATGAACGACCAACTGCCGGAGGCCTTTTCACCGCGTCTCAGTCGCTCGTAGTCGGCCGGGGAGACCAGCACCAGATGTGATCTCGGCTTCACCGCCGCCACGATCTGCCGCGCCTGGGGACCGTACCTGTGGGCCAGCCACACCGTGTCTCCGACCTGCAGCTGCTGCCACTCCGGGTGGATGACGTCGGCGTTGTGCACGTCGGCGCCCACCCCGCGTTCCAGCAGGGAGTAGCTGTAAAAGCCCGCCCGGTCGTCCGAGTCCCCCCGGGTTCGGTCAACTCGTCGCCCGGAAGCGTCGCGGCGACCTCGTCCGGGCGGGCGCCCCAGGTGTATATCCAGGGGCGCACATGGGCCCGGTAGAGCGCCGCGACACCGACCGCGGCGACCAGGTCCGCCAGCGCTGGTCGGTACTTTCCCATGATCAGACGGTAGGCCGCGCGGGCCCGGTGCCGTTAGAGCCGAAAGTCATGCCGCAAGAGGACCGTTGGCCCGGGAGACCCCTCGCCACCCCGGGACCGCCGGCCCTCAGTTCGCGGCCTCGACCGCGATGTGCTTCTCGGGCGCCTCGGATTCCTTGAGCGGCACCGAGACGCTGAGGATGCCCTTGTCGTAGCTGGCCTTGATGCCGTCCTCGTCCGCTCCGGCGGGCAACGTCACAGCCCGGGTGAACGAGCCGTAGGAGAATTCGGAGCGGCCGTTGGACTCCTTCTTCTCGCTACGCTCGGCCTTGATGGTCAGCACGCCGTCGCGGACGGTGATGTCGACGTCCTTTTCCGGATCCACACCCGGAATCTCGGCCTGCAGTTCGTACTTGCCGTCCTTGATGTCGTCTTCGACCTTGATCAGGTGCCCACCGAACATCGGTCGCAGGTTGGCCCACGACGGGAACCCCGCGAAGAAGTCGGCGACCTCCGGCCAGGCCGACCGGCGAGGCTGCTGTACGGCAACGTTGTTCATGATTACTCCTCGGCGATAATGGGTGGTGTTGCTCCCATCACAATCCGACCACTGGGCGCGTGCGGTCACTAGGGACTGAAGTCCTCCCGATGGGGGTCGTTCGTCCGCCCGGACCCGCCCCGATGGTGGCTTACGCTGTTCGGCGTGGTAGGCGCCGATGTACTCGGGTTGACCTCGGCGCAAGCCGCCCGCCTGCTGGCGGAGAACGGACCCAACCGGCTTCCGGTGCAGCGGTCCAGGCCGTGGTGGCGGGTGCTGGCCGCCGAGATGGTCCATTTCTTCGCGGTGTTGTTCTGGGCGGCAGGAGTTTTGGCCTTCGTCGCCGGGATGCCGCAGCTGGGTGTGGCGATCTTCGTGGTGGTCGTGCTCAACGGCGTCTTCGCGTTCGCGCAGGAGGAGCGGGCGCAGCACGCCGCCGAGAGGCTACGGCAGATGCTGCCCCGGCGGGTGACGGTGCTCCGGGACGGCAGGCGCACCGAGATCTCCGCCGACGACCTGGTGGTCGGCGACGTGATGCTGCTTGCCGAAGGCGACCGGATCTCCGCCGACGGTCAGGTCCTGCGGGCCGCCGGGTTGGCGGTGGACACGTCGTCGATGACCGGGGAGAGCGTTCCAGAGCGCCCGGCGGTCGCGGACGTGGTCAATGCCGGGTGTTTCGTCGTCGAAGGCGAGGCGCAGGTCACGGTCACCGCCACCGGCGCCCGGACCAGGCTCGCCGGAATCGCCGGGCTCACGGCCGGGCAGGGGGAGATGCCCACACCGCTGCGCCGCGAACTGACCCGGGCGTCCCGCGCCATCGCCGGCGTGGCCATGGCGGTCGGGGCGGTGTTCTTCACCGCCGCCGTCCTCATCGGTATGCCCCCCACGGAAGGGTTCCTGTTCGCGGTCGGGGTCACGGTGGCCGTCGTGCCGGAGGGTCTTCTGCCCACCGTGACACTGTCGCTGGCCATGGGCGCGCAGCGGATGGCGCGGCGGCACGCGCTGGTCCGCCACCTGGAGGCGGTCCAGACCCTGGGCTCGACGACGTATATCTGCACGGACAAGACCGGCACGCTGACCCAGAACCAGATGTCGGTGGTGCAGGCGTGGACGCCACCCGGCACGGCCACCGTGACCGGCATCGGGTACGAGCCGACTGCCGAGGTCACCGTGACGCCGGAGGCTGCGACCGCGGTGCGGCTGCTCGCATCGGTGGCACGCCGCTGTTCGTCGGGGCGCATCGAAGCCTCCGAAAATGGCTGGCAGCCACGGGGAGATCCGATGGAAGCGGCGCTGGACGCCTTCGCGCGGCGGGTGGGGGCCGGCGACCCGGACTCCGACCGCGGCACCGAGCTGGCCAGGTTTCCGTTCGACACCCGTCGGCGCCGGATGGCGGTGGTCGTCGACGGACGGGTTCTCGTCAAGGGGGCACCCGATGCGGTGCTGCCGCTGTGTTCGTCCGCCCCGGGCGCCGCCGAGGCGCTGCACGCCATGGCCACCCGCGGGCTGCGGGTATTGGCCGTCGCCGCAGGCGATCTCGCCTCCGACGCAGAAATCCCGGCGTCCGCGCAGGAGGCTGAACGGGACCTGCACCTTCTCGGTCTGGTGGCGCTGGAGGATCCGCCCCGGCCGTCGGTGGCCGCGGTGCTGCGGACGTGCAGGCACGCGGGCATCCGGGTGGCGATGGTGACCGGTGACCACCCCGAGACCGCGGTGGCCGTGGCGCGCGAGATCGGACTGGCCCGCACCGGCGACGACGGGCAGGTCCTTCTCGGCGGGGATCTGCCCGAAGACCTCGAGGAGCTCGGTGAGCTTCTCGACCGCGACGGCATGGTGATCGCCCGCGTCGGCCCGGAGACCAAGCTGCGGATCGCACGGGCACTGCAGCGGCGCGGGCATGTGGTGGCGATGACCGGCGACGGCGTCAACGACGCCCCGGCCCTGCAGGAGGCCGCGATCGGAGTGGCGATGGGCCGCGGCGGGACGGATGTCGCACGCGAGGCAGCCGACGTGGTGCTGCTCGACGACAATTTCGCGACCATCGTGACCGCCATCGAAGAAGGCCGCTCGACGTTCTTCAACATCCGCCGCTTCCTCACCTACCACCTGTCCGACAACGTGGCCGAACTCGCGCCGTTCATCGTCTGGGCCCTCAGTGCGGGCCACTTTCCGCTGGCCATCGGTGTGCTGCAGGTCCTGGCCCTCGACATCGGCACGGACGTGTTCCCGGCGTTGGCGCTGGGAGCCGAACCACCGGACCGGCGCACACTCGACGGGCCGCCCGTGCGGGGTCACCTCCTCGACCGTGCGGTGATGTTCCGGGCCTTCGCGGTCCTCGGCCTCGCCGAAGCCGCCGTCGCGCTGTCGGCCTTCACGGCATCGTTTCTGGCGGCAGGCTGGCGGCCCGGAGAACCCTTCCCGGGTGGCGCGGTGATGTGGTCGGCGTCGGGCGCCGCGTTCACCGCAATCGTGCTCGGTCAGGCGGCCAACGCGTTCGCCTGCCGCAGCGCCGACATGCCCGTGTGGCGGGTGTCCGTGCGCACGAACTGGCTGCTGGTCGTCGCGGTGGTCATCGAGCTCGCGCTGCTGCTGATGCTGCTCTACGTGCCGCCCGTCGCGGCGTTGCTGACCCACGCCGCACCGTCGCCGGCGGGGTTCCTCGTCGCCACGCTGTCGATTCCGGCCGTCGTGCTGGTCGACGCGGCCTACAAGTGGTTCCGTCGCCGTCACCGTCGACACCACGGCGGTGAGGACCACCGGCCCTAGCGCGTACGTCAGCGTCCGGGTCAAGGTGACACCATGGCGAATCGAACCGTGAAGATCCTCGCATCGGCCGGGTTGATGTATGCGGCCAGGCGCTACTTCCGCGACTGGGGCACCACCAAGGACGAGTCGGGCGGCACCCTCCCCGGTGACGAGCTGCTCTCGCCGCCGGTGTTGCAGGCCACCGAGGGGGTGACGATCGATGCGCCCGCCGAACTAGTGTGGCCGTGGTTGGTCCAGATGGGACAGGACCGGGGCGGCCTGTACAGCTTCGAATTCATGGAGAACGCACTGGGATTGCGCTACCGCAATGCCGACCGCATCCACCCCGAGTGGCAGCATCTCGATGTCGGCGACACGGTCAGACTGGTGCCCCCGGGCTGGCTGGGGCTGCCCCGGGGCGTCGTGATGACCGTCTCGGAGATCGCCGCCCCGAGCTTGATCGTGTTGCGCGCGGCCCCGCCCGGGTTGCCCTGGGAGATGGTGTGGTCGTTCCACCTGCTGCCGCACTGGGAGGACCGCTGCCGGCTGTTGATCCGGTCGCGCCTGGGGCTGCGGCATCCCGGGGAGTTCGTGCTGGCTGAAATCGTGGGCCCCGCCCGGGCTTTCGTCACCCGCGGCATGCTGCTCGGCATCAAGCGACGCGCGCAGGGTCCGACGACCTGATCCGATGAACCGATCCGATGACCGAGCCGATGACCTTAGGCCCTAACGATTCCGACCGTGCAGGGCGTACCAAGAACCCATGAGCAATGGAGCGGAAGCATCGCCCGTCGTCGACGTTGAGGTCACCACCCACGGGGACTTCCCGGGTATCGCCGAGTACGCGCGCACGAAGATCGGGGGACTGGCCCGGATCGTGCACCGTCCGATATTGCGCGCCAGGGTCAGGCTGACGCGCAGCCACGATCCGGCCGTCGAGCGCCCGGTGGTCGCGCAGGGCAACCTCGACGTGCAGGGCAGGCCGGTGCGCGCCCAGGTGGAGGCTGACACCGCCCAGGAGGCGATCGACAAGCTGGAATCGCGGTTACGGCGCCGACTGGAGCATCTGGCCGAACGATGGGAGGCGCCAAGGGGTCCCGAGGCCGCGCCGCCGTGGCGAAACGGGGAGGAACCCGCCCGTGCGCCGCGGTCGGTGACACGTTCCACCGGTGAGCCGCGCATCATCCGCCGCAAATCCTTCGCCATGGCGCCGTGCACCATCGACGACGCGGTGGCCGAAATGGAGTTGCTCGACTACGACTTCCACCTGTTCACCGAGAGTGGTTCGCAGACTGCAGGAGTCGTGTACCGGGGTGGCCCCACCGGATATCGGGTAGCGCTGGTGGCGCCCGCCGTCGCCGACGAGGTGGCGCCGTATCAGGACTCCGTCACCATCAGCCCGCAGCCGGCGCCGTGCCTGCGGGAGCAGGACGCTCTCGAGCGGATGGCGCTTCTGGGCCTGCCGTTCCTGTTCTTCATCGACGCCGCGCAGGGTCGGGCCAGCCTGCTGTACCGGCGCTATGACGGCGCCTACGGGTTGATCACGCCGGCCGGATAGCCTGAACGGAGCACAGAATGACGTCACTACCATCACCCAAGCCACACGGAATCGTGGCCGCAGTCGACGGCTCGGCGACTTCACAGCTGGCGGCGGTGTGGGCCGCCAGGGAGGCATCGCTGCGCGATGTCCCGGTCACCGTGGTTCACGTGCAGCCGACGGACGAGTTCAGCCCGTGGCTGGACGTGCCGATCACCGCGGAGTCGACGGTCGCCCGCGATCGTCGGGCCGCCGAGATCGTCGCCGAAGCGGTGCATGCCGTGACCGGTGCGCTTCAGGGCAGGCGTGAGGTTCCCGTCCGGGAACTGCTCCTGGCCGACCCGTTGATGCCGGCGTTGATCGACGTGTCGAAGGACGCCGACATGATCGTCGTCGGGTGCCGCGGGCTGGGCGCGGTGGGGCGCCTGCTGCTGGGGTCCACCACCTCGGCGCTGGTGCACCACGCGCGCTGCCCGGTCGTGGTGATCCACGACGAGGATCGGGTTGTCAGCCGGGAAGCTTCGGCGCCTGTGGTCGTCGGTGTCGACGCCTCACCGGCCTCGGAACTGGCGGTCGCCATCGCGTTCGACGAGGCGTCGCGGCGGGGGGTCGAGCTCGTCGCGGTCCACACCTGGACGAACAGCGCCGACTTCTATGTCGACGTGGCGGTCGAGGCCCTGGCGGAGCAGGCCGACGAGGAGCTCGCCCAGCGCCTCGCGGGCTTCGGCGAGCAGTACCCGGATGTCGTGGTCCGCCGGGTCGTCGGTCAGGACAACCCCGCGCACCGGCTGGTCGAGGAATCGCATCGGGCGCAGCTGTTGGTGGTCGGCAGTCACGGCCGCGGAGGCTTCGCAGGCCTGCTGCTCGGATCGGTCGGCTGGGCTGTGGCCCAGGCGGCGCGGGTGCCGGTCATCGTGGCCCGCCAGTCCTGAGGTCGACAGGGGTCCGACATGCAGACCAACACGTTCGGCCTCGGCGTCTGGGCGCGGCGCCTGGTGGCGCGCAGCCCGATCGTGCGCGGCACGGACCGCGTCGAGGCGGCGGCCCTTCTGTTGGTCGCCGCGCTGAGCATCCTCACCGTCCCGATCGCCGGCGCGGTGGGAACCGCGGAATACGACCGTCTGGTGCACACCTTCGCCGAGCAACGGCTGGTCAAGCACGAGGTGGACGCGACCGCGGTGCGCGACAGTCGGGGAGCGGCCCAGCCCTACGAGAAGCCGTACCTCACCGAGGTTTCGTGGGATCACGCGGGCACCACCCACACCGCCGAGATCCGGACCAGGCAGATGAGCGCCGGTGACCGGGTGCGGATATGGGTCGATGACGCCGGGAACCGCACGGTGATGGTCCCGTCGGACCAGGACGCGGCCGCCGAGGCGGTCATCGCTGCGCTCGCCCTGTGGTCGGTGGCGTCGGGCACGGGCCTGGCCGGATGGTTGCTGTTGCGAATGAGGTTGAACCGGATGCGGTTTCAGGCTTGGGACCGTGAACTCGACGATCTCGCGGACAACGGGGGGCGTACCAACAACAACACGCCGTAGCACACCGGGGAGAGGGGCCGACATGTTGGCAATGGTGTACGACGGGCCTGGACGACGGTCGTGGCGGTCGGTGCCGGAGCCGGTGATCCAGCAGGGCACCGACGCCATCGTCCGCGTCGACGCGGTGACCATCTGCGGAACCGACCTGCACATCCTCAAAGGGGCTCTTCGCAGTTAGCAGTGGCATTGGTGCCGGCTGGGTGTGACTCGCCGCGATCGGCGGGTGCAGGCCCACCGTACGCGGCGGCGTTGGTTGTCGGGGTTGCGGAATCCGAAGGCGATGCGCCCGACGTGCTTGACGATGCGGTTGTAGCCCTCGCTGCGAGCGTTGGTCAGCCCGGTTTGCAGGGCGGCGATGATCGGGGCCTGCCAGGTCTCGATGGTGCGGGCGAATCGGATGACCTCGGGCACCTTGCAGGCCGCGCAGAAGCGGTAGAACCGGTCTAGCGCGGCGGCGATGTCGTAGCGCAGCCCTCCTCGGTCGGCACAGGAAAGCAGTTCGCGCAGCAGTTCTTTGGCGATCCACGCCGCAGCGATGTCCTCGTTCGGATCAGCGCTCAGCAGCTTGGCGAACAGGTTGCTGCGCTGGTCTGCGGTGAGCCGCTCAGCACCGCGCAGCAGCCGGCGGCGGTTGATCCACTCGACGTCGGCCTTGCGACCGCGTCGGCCCCGCTGGGCCCAGGTGACCCGGCGGCGCACCGCGTCGAGCATGTCGTTGGCCTTCTTGACCAAATGGAACCGGTCGGCGATCACGATCGCCTGCGGCAACGCCTCGCGGGCGACCCGGGCGTAGGCGGGTGAGAGATCGATGGCCACGTGGGTGATCTGCGCCTTCCAGGTGGGGTCCTGGGTCGCCAGCCAGTCGATCACCGCCCCGGAGTTTCTGCCGTTGACCTGGGTCAGCAGGCCCTGATCGCCGGTGACGTCGACCAGGCCGGTGTCCCAGCGATCCACCCACACCCTCCGGCCGAGCGCCGGGTCGTGCTCCCATTTGGCTTTGCCGCGGCGGGTCTCGTCGATGCCGAGCACCGCAACCGGCTCCAGCTCGACCTCCAAGGCCTCCTCGGCGACGGTGATGACGTGGTCATGCACGGTGTGCCAGCCGCAGCCGTACTGCCCGGCTACCGCAGCCACGGAGCGGTCCTCGTCGAGCACCGCGCTGGCCATCGACGCCTTGGCCCGCGGGGTAACCCGCGCTCGCGCCGGAACGCCAGGCACCGACTCGGTGAACACCTTGCGCTCGCAGACCATGCTGGGGCACAACCACTTTCGCTTACGCCAGCGCAGCACCGGACGATCCGGGCCGACCTGCACATCACGCGGGCCGGTGTACACCCAGCCCTTCGACCTGCTGGAGCGCTCCCCACACGCGGGGCAGATCCCAACCCACTCCGGGGCGGTCAGTACATGCACCAACCGGGTACCGTCCTCGAGGCGCTGCACCGACTCGACGACCACACCGTCGAGATCGAGCAGCAATGAACTACCGTCAACCATGCCCGCGTTCCTTGTCCTGGATGCCTGAGAACACCCAGCTCACAGGGGCGCGGGCCCCTAATCAATCACCGACACGACACGATGTCGGACAACACCAGACCCCTATCAAGTGCGAAGAGCCCTCAAAGGTGATGTGCCGGAAGTGGAACCGGGTCGGGTGTTGGGTCACGAGGCGGTCGGCACCGTCACCGAGGTGGGGCCGGCCGTGCAGACCTTGTCGGTGGGTGACCGGGTGTTGGTCTCCTGCATCAGTGCGTGCGGTGCCTGCCGGTACTGCAGGCAGGGTCAGTACGGGCAGTGCCTGGGCGGTGGCGGATGGATCCTGGGCCATCTCATCGACGGAACCCAGGCCGAGTACGTCCGGGTGCCGTTCGCGGACAACTCCACCCACAAGGTGCCGGAGGGTGTCAGCGATGAGCAGATGATCGTGTTGGCCGACATCCTCCCGACCTCGTACGAAGTCGGGGTCCTCGCCGGTGCCGTCTCTCCGGGTGACGTGGTGGCGATCGTCGGTGCCGGACCGATCGGGCTGGCCGCCGTACTCACCGCGAAGCTCTACAGCCCCAGCCATATCGTGGTGATCGACGTCGCCGATGCCCGACTGGACGCCGCGCGCAGGTTCGGCGCCGACACCGTCGTCAACTCCAGCACCCGCAGCGCGCGGGACGTCATCGACGAGCTGACCGGTGGCCTCGGCGCCGACGTGGCCATGGAGGCGGTCGGTCTTCCCGAGACCTTCGAGGAGTCGGTCGCACTGGTGCGTCCCGGCGGACACGTCGCGAACATCGGCGTGCACGGTGCCCCCGCGACATTGCACCTCGAGCAGATCTGGATCAAGAACCTGACCATCACCACCGGCCTGGTCGACACCCACTCCACACCCACGTTGATCAGGTTGGTCGCCAACCATCAGCTGGACACCGCCGCGATGATCACCCACCGGTTCCCGATGGACGAATTCGACACGGCCTATGACGTTTTCGGTGATGCCGCCCATTCCGGTGCGCTGAAGGTCCTGCTGACGGCGAGCCCGTGATGACGCCGCCGTGGCTTGGCGACGGGCCGATCGTGGTGGGGGTCGACGGCTCGCAGGCGGCGCTCAACGCGGTACGGTGGGCCGCCGCCGAGGCGCTCGCCCTGGACGCGTCGCTGCGCCTCGTGCACGCGGTGGCCGCCGCCGTCCCGACCGGATCCGACGTGGTTCTCGACCATGCGGAGAAGGCGGCCAAGGCGATCCGCACCTCGCTTCGCGTCGAGGCGGCCGCGACAGTGGGGGCGCCCGGCGCGGTCCTGCTTCGCGAGTCTGCGCGCGCGGCGATGGTGTGCATCGGGTCCCGGCCGGCTCAGGGGCCGCCGATCGGGTGCATCGCGAAAGTCCTTGCCGAGGGTGCGGGTTGCCCGGTGGCGATCATCCGGACCCGGGCGGACGGCGCTCCGCAGACCGACGGTGTGGTGTCGGTGGTGCTGTCCGACGACGACGACACCGACGCCGTGCTGCATCTGGCGATGCATGAGGGCCGGCTCCGGCACGCCACCGTCCGGCAGATCGACCAACGCACCGACAGCTGGGTGCGGCGCTATCCCGACGTTCACGTCGAACTCGTCGCGGCCGGAACCGGACGGCAGTACCACCGCAATGACGCGCGGGACACCGGAGTCGGTCTGGCCGTGGTGGGACGCCGGGACGCCGCGGACCTTGTGGCGCTCACGGTGCCCGGCTGCCATCCCATCCTCGGCTATCCGGACTGCTCGGTGCTGCTCGTGCGGTCCTGACCGGCCCGTGTTCAGGGGGCGTTGTCCGGCTCGCAGATCAACACGTCGAAGCAGCCGTCGCGCAACGGGTCGCGACCGCGCGGCGCGAGCAGCTCGGCGACACCCGCCGCACGTTCGTGCGGGACGATCGCCAGGCCGATCGGATCACGATGCCGGGCAAGGTAATTGAGGATGCTCCCGGGCGTGGCGACGGCGTGCACCTCCAGCTCCGGGTGGCGCAGGCGCCACGGGGCGAGCCGGCGCTCCCACTGCGCCTTGACCGAGCGGTTCTTGTTGGCCACGGCACCGTCGTCGTGGATGTCGGGGTACCGGGAGGGCCAGGTGGCCACCACGCGCAGCGCCGCGCCGCGCAGCAGTGCCTCCTCGACCCCTGTCCGCAGCACGAGTTCGCCGGCCGGCGAGTCGTTCACCTCGACCACCACCCAGCCGGGTTTCGAGTTCGTGCCTGCTGAATGGATGATCGCCACCGGACAACTCGCCGTCAACGCCACCGCCGCAGCGGTGCGGTCCACCGGGCCGCTCCCGCCGTGGGTGAGCCCTGACGAACCCACGCACAGCATGGACGCGTCGCGCGACTGCGACCGCAACACGTGCGCGGCCCTGCCTGGCGTGATCTGGGTTTCGACTTTGACGGGCTTGCCGTTCGCCTCGACCGCGGCCACCGCCGACTGCACCACGCGTCCGGCGCGGGCCAGGTCGTCGGCGTCGAGGTGAGCGCCGTCCGTCGGTGTCACGGCGTGGACGAGCCGCAACGGGATGTCGCGGCTGGCTGCCTCGTCGATCGCCCAGATGGCGGCGGCAGTCGCGAAGCGGGACCCGTCGATCCCCACCACCA
Organism: Mycolicibacterium austroafricanum; assembly: GCF_000612725.1. Classification (GTDB taxonomy): domain Bacteria; phylum Actinomycetota; class Actinomycetes; order Mycobacteriales; family Mycobacteriaceae; genus Mycobacterium; species Mycobacterium austroafricanum. Next base: position 487,303 of record NZ_HG964451.1, on the reverse strand, counting down.
CCGCCGGCGACGTCTGCACGGGCTCAGCCTCTGATCTCCAGCACGTCCGCGACGGGACGGCGCGGAGTCGGCGATCCGATGGCGTCGCCTGAAGGCGCCGACCCCACCCTCACCACCACCTGGGGTACGGCCTGCGACCCCGTCAGCGACTCGACGATCCTGCGGCTCTCGGGCACCTCCGTGAGGTGCGACAGAACGCACGTCGCAAGGCCGGCCATGGTGGCGTCGAGCAACAGCGACGACAGCATCTCGCCGCACCGCACGAAGCCGTCGCGGGTCTCGTCCACGGTCGACAGCACCACCACCTTGGCGTGGTCCTGCGCGATCTCGCCGCGGCGGTCGCGGTGGCCGGCCGCGGGGAAGTCCCGGCCGATGTCCACGCGGTCGCTCTCCGCCTCGGAGAGCAGGGTGCCTGTCGGTATCCCTTCGCCGACCGCGACATCCGCTGTCCAGCCGATGAGTTCGGCGTGATACTTCGAGTCGTAGCGGCGAGCGGATCTTGTCAGCTCCGAAGCCTTGACGAGCTCGGGCCGTGAGCCGTCGGCGATGGTGTGCAGTGACACCGAGCCCTGAGCGGTCCCGCTGGAAAGCTGCGCGATGAAGGACTCCCAGTCCGGCGGTGCCGCGAACGGCAGCCGGTCCGTGCGCCGCCGCGCGATGGCCTCCGCGCGCTGGCGATGGGCGTCGGTGACGAAATCCATGGCGCTGAAGTCGATTGACGCCAGGTGGTCCCGGTTGTTGGGGTTGGGGAACCGGTCGACGTTGCACTTCCAGCCGGCCGCCGCCATCGCCACCCGGAAATGGTCGAGCACAATCCCGCAACTGATCACGAGTTCCCGGCCGGTGGTGTCGGTGTACCGGGGCGCCCGGGCGTCGTCGAGGAACAGGGAGACGACCGCGCCCTCGCTGACCCACCGCCAGGGCTGGCTGTTGAACAGGGACGGCGCGCGGCAGGCCAGCGCCAGGGCTTCGGTGATGACCTCGATGTCCACGGCCACGTCACGCATATCTCACACCTCGATTCGGTGTCTCCACGATGCCGTGACCGTGCACGGCAGGCCAGGGCCAATGGTCCTCAACGAAAAATCCGGGAGACCCTGTCGGCCGGCGACGCGGTGGACGAGAGTCGCGGGTATGAGTGGCGGATCCTGGCTGACCACGGGCAACCTCGGTGCCGAGGTTCACGAAACACACACCGGGCTGGTGGCACTGGTCGGCGACCGGGCGTTCAAGATCAAGAAACCGGTGGTCACGGACTTCCTCGACTTCAGCACCGCGCAGAAGCGCGAAACCGCGTGCCGTCGGGAGATCGAGCTCAACAGGCGGTTGGCGTCCTCGAGCTATCTCGGGGTGGGCCACTTTCAGCCACCCTCCGGGGACGCGGAACCGGTCATCGTGATGCGCAGGTATCCCGACACCGAGCGGCTCGCCGAGCTGGTCCGCAGCGGCGCCCCGGTCGAGACCTGGCTCACGGCGATCGCCGACCTGCTGGCCCGGTTCCACAGCCGCGCCGAGCGCGGGGACGCCATCGACCGGGAAGCGACGGCCCGGGTGCTGTCGGACCGGTGGCAACAGAATCTGACCGAACTGCGGCGCCATGCAGGCACGGTGGTCGACGACGGGCAGATCGCCGAGGTCGAGCGGCTGGCGAGCGCCTATCTCGCCGGCCGGGAACCGTTGTACCAGGCGCGGATCGCCGCCCATCGTGTTGTCGATGGCCACGGCGACCTGCTCAGCCAGGACATCTTCTGTACCGCGGAGGGGCCGATGCTGCTGGACTGCCTGGAGTTCGACGACAGGCTCCGGTATGTCGACGGCATCGACGACGCCGGCTTCCTGGCCATGGATCTGGAGTTCCTCGGCCGCCGCGACCTCGCCGATTTCTTCCTCGACGAGTACTGCCGCCGGGCCGACGACCCTGCGGCGCACTCGTTGCGGCACTTCTGCATCGCTTACCGCGCCGTCGTGCGCGCCAAGGTCGACTGTGTGCGGGTGGACCAGGGGCACGCCGAGGCCATACCCGATGCGCAGCGTCATCTCGCGATCGCGTTGGCACACCTGAGGTCCGGCCGCGTGCAACTGGTCGTCGTCGGCGGCGGGCCGGGCACCGGCAAGACCACCCTTGCCCGCGCGCTGGCGCAATGTGTTGACGCACAGTTGATCTCCACGGACGAGGTGCGACGCGAGCTGGTCGGCAGCGGGGTGGTGCACGGCCGTGCGGGGGAACTGAACACCGGCCTGTACACGCCGGAGAACGTGTCGGCGGTCTACGACGAGGTGCTCAGCCGCGCCCGCGCCTGGCTCGGGGCCGGGCATTCGGTGATCGTGGATGGGACGTGGCGCGACGCAGGGCACCGGCAACGCGCACACGCGGTGGCCGCCCAGACCTACTCGTCGATCGTCGAATTGCGTTGCACGCTACCGGTTGCCGAGGCGGAACGGCGGATCGCCGGCAGAGGTGCGACGGCGTCGGACGCGACACCCGCGATGGCGGCAGAGTTGAGCAGATGGGAGTCGGACTGGCCGGATGCGCACCCGATCGACACCGCGGGCCCGCTGGCGGACTCGGTGGCGGCGGCGCGTCAGGTGTGCCTGGACACGGTCTAATCGTCCTGCGCCAGCGTGAAGTAGTTCTCCTCCTCCTGCACGAAGTGCAGACGCAGCAACGCGTACAGGCCGTACAGACACGCCAGCAGATCGTCGACCTGGTACGGCTGGATGCTCCCGGCCGACTCGGCCAACTGCACATGGGTGCCGATGCGGTCGGAGAGCCGCTGAATCTCGGCGTGGGTGCGGCTCATGGTGGCGGTGGCCTCGCTGCTCTGCAGCGGTGCGGCCAGCGCCGGATACAGCTGGGCCTCCTCGGCGCGCTCGTGGGGCAGTATCCGGTCGGTGAGCAGCGCGTAGGACTGTTGTACGGAGCGCAGCGCGGTGGCGTCGGCGTTCTCGACCAACCTGTCCGCGCTGTCGCGGATCTGCCCGAGGGCGTCGCGCAACTCGTCGTGCTCGGCCGAGAACTCGAGCAGCATCGTCTCGGTCCCTGCCGCCAGGTCCACCTCGGTCTGCGGATTGCCGTGCAGGGCGCGCAGCGCGTTGAGGATGACCGCCACGTCGATGGCCTCCTGCAACAGCGCTCCCGCCGCGGGAGGCAGCCAGCCCAGCGCGGCGGCGGCCATCGCCAGCAGTGACAGGCCCATGCCGACCCCGGCGCTCTGCACGGCGATGCGCCGCGACCAGCGCGCGATGTCCATGGCGTCGGCGAGCCGGTCGAGCCGGTCGGTGGTCAACACGATGTCGGCGGCCTCCGACGATGCGGTGGCGCCCCGAGCCCCCATCGCGACACCCACCGTGGCGGCCGCCAGCGCGGGTGCGTCGTTGATGCCGTCGCCGACCATCACCGTGACGGCGCGTTCCTGCTCGGTGCGTACCGCCGCGACCTTGTCGGCCGGCGTCTGCTGTGCGTACACCTCGTCCAGACCGAGCACCGTGGCGACCTCGCGCGCGGGCTCGGCCCGGTCGCCGGTGAGCATCACCAGGCGGTCGAAACCGGCCTTGCGCAACCGCCGCATCGTGCGGGGAGCCTGCCGGCGCAGCGGATCCCGAAGCAGCACCGCGCCGACCGGAGCCGAGTCGATGCACACCCAGGCCAGTGCCGCGCTGTCCAGCCGGGCCCTGTTCACCGCGGTCTGCGTCCAGGCCGACGTCGCCATGTCGTCGCTGAGCTTGCCGACCGTCACGCGCCGCCCGTCCAGGCTCGCGGTGACGCCTCGGCCGGCTTCCTCGACGGCGTCGGCCGGCAGCGAAAGACGCAGACCGCGAGCCAGCGCCTCGGTGACGATCGCCTCGCCCAGCACGTGCTGCGACAGCTGATCCACCGACGCCGCCAGCCGCAGCACCTCGCCGGCGTCGATGCCCGGGGCGGCGACGACGTCGACGACCTTGGGCTGTCCCATGGTCAGCGTGCCGGTCTTGTCCATCACCAAAGTCGTTGCGTGGCCCAGGTTTTCCAGAGCGCCACCGCTGCGGATGACCACGCCGGCCCGAGAGGCCCGGGACAGTCCGGACACGATGGCCACCGGTGCGGCCAGCAGCAGCGGGCACGGGGTGGCGACCACGAGCACCGCCACCGCCCGCACGGCCGACCCGCTGGCCAGCCACGCCGAACCCGCCATCAACAGCGCCAGCGGCAGGAAGTAGGCCGCATAACGGTCGGCGAGCCGCACCACGGGCGCGCTCTCGGCGCCGGCCTGCCGCGCGAGCCGCACGATGCCGGCATAGGTGCTGTCCTCTGCCGTCGCGGTGGCGCGGATCTCGAAGACGCCGCCCGCGTTGACCACCCCGCTGCGGACCGTGTCCCCGGCGCAACGTTCCACCTGGAGGGACTCGCCCGTCAGCGCCGACTCGTCGAGCACCGCCGTCGCCCCGGCGACGCGACCGTCCACCGGCACGATGTCACCGGGAGCGACGACGAGCACGTCTTCCACCCCGACGTCGGAGAGGGCGACCATGGTGACCTCGCTGCCCACCCGGCGGCGCGCGAAGCGCGGTGCCCGCTCGAGCAGCGCCTTGAGGTCGCGGGAGGCGCGGCGGGTGGCCGCGGCGTCCAGCGCGCGTCCGCCCGAGAGCATCACCGCGATGAGTGCGCCCGCGAGATACTCACCGACGAGCAGGGTTCCGACCAGCGAGAGCACCGCGATCAGGTCCACCCCGAGCCGTCCGCTGCGCAGCGCGACCAGGACCCACAGCACCGCCGGCACGACCGCGACCACGGTGCCTGCCACCCAGCAGAGGTCGGCGACACGCGACGCGCCGAGCAACCAGGCGACACCGCCGGCGCCGAGCGCGCCGAAAGTGAGCACCACCAGGGCGGGTTCCAGGTAGGGCCGCCACCGCGCGAAACCGCGGCCGCGCCCGGACCCGCTGCCCGACACTAGCCGCGGACGACCGCGACCGGTGCGAGCGCCGATTCGGCGACCGCGGTGCTCACGGAACCGAGCAGCATGCTGGAGATCCCGCCGCGTCCGCGGCTGCCGACCACCACCAGCTGGGCCTGCCTCGATTCGTCGATCAGCCAGCGCGCCGGCTTGTCGCAGACGATCCGGCGACGGATCGCGACGTCCGGGTAGCGCTCCTGCCATCCGGCCAGACGCTCGCCGAGTACCTCGTGTCCCTGTTGTTCGTACTGATGCCAGTCCATTCCGAGAATCGGGAACACGGCGACATCGCTCCAGGCGTGCAGCACGACCAGTTCGACCCCGCGGCGCGACGCCTCGTCGAAGGCGAACGCCGTCGCGTTCTCCGACGCCGGCGAGCCGTCGATGCCCAGCAGCACGGGCAGCGTGTCGTGAGGCTTACCGACCACGCCCTCCCTGGTGACCACCACCGGACACTTCGCGTGGTGCAGCAGGGCCCGGCTGACCGATCCCAGCACCGCCCCGCCGACCGGGCCCAGTCCGCGACTGCCGACCACCATCAGGTCGGCGTGCGCGGATGCGTCGGCGAACTCGGTCACGGCGCCGCCGTGGCGCACCTCGACACGCACCTCCGGTGGTGGCGCGCCCGCCGTGGCGGCGGCCACGGTCTCCTGGGACTGCTCGATCACGCTCTTGGCGTTGTCTTCCTGCCACTCGTAGAAGCTCGTCACCACCGCCTCGATCGGCCAGGTGACCACGACCGGCGCCACGACGTGCATCAGGGTGATCGGACGGTGCCGCAGCGCGGCCTCCTGAACCGCCCACCGCACCGCGGAGTGTGCCTCCGGTGATCCGTCGACGCCGACGAGAATCCCGAACTCGCTTGACGATTCGGACATGGGTGTCTCCTTGTCTTGGGGGACGAGCTAGGACCGCACCACGAGCGCCGAGGAGGTGCCGCGTCGGAGCAGGGAGTGACCGTGCCCGATGATCTTCGCGACTTCACCGGCCTCGTCGCTGCCGATCACCGTCAGCATCACCGGTTCGTCGTGCTTCTTGAGGAAGTGGGTGACGTCTGCACTGCCGGCGATGGGATAGATGTGCACGTCGGGGTAACGCTCGCGCCATGACCGGAGGCGGCGCTCGAGTGCATCGGCCGAATCCTCGGTGCGACCGTCGCCGAGTGCCAGCACGGGAACGTGCCGGAGTGCGGCTTCCCGCAACGCATGCTCGACGACTTCAGCGTTCTGCGGTTGTTCGGTGACCGCGACGACGATCCAGTGGAATCCGTGCTCGCCTGCGTGCGGGTGAGGACGGATCACCGCGACGGGGCAGTGGGCCCGCTCGGCCACCTCGGCCGCCGTGGAGCCGAGGATCGACCTGGCGTAGCGGCCGATACCGACGGAGCCGACGCACACCATCTGAGCCTGCTCCGAGAGCGAGATCAGTGCCTGCGCGGCCGGTCCGTCCACCACCGTGGTCTCGACCGTCACCGGCTTGCCGGTGGCTTCGACGGCGCTGCGCGCCTCGTGCAGACACTCGTGGCCGCGGCGCACGTCCTCGGCGTACTCGGCGGCGTGGCGATCGGTCGGCTTGGTCGTGTAGACCAGGTGGACCGGGGCGCCCCGGCCGGCCGCCTCGTCGACCGCCCACAGTGCGGCGGCGAGCGCCGTGGCCGACCCGTCGATTCCGGCGATCACGGGCGAGGAGGTGCCTGCCGTTGCCATCGTGTGCTCTCCGTTCAGAATCGGTGCTGTTCAAACGGTATTGAGCGGCGCCGCTCCGGGCCTAGGGCCATTGGTCATCGCCCGGGGTGGCTGAACCGGGCGGCCCGCCGGTGCACCCGGTGGGCATGGCCGCGGGTGCGTTGAGGCGGGCCGGCCGGGTGCATCGGCTCGGCGTAGAACATCGTCTTGGTCACGTCGACCAGTACCAGGTAGCCGATCGTCAACGCCACCAGCGCCGCGAAGAACTGCCAGGGCAGCGGGGTGAAACCGAGGTGGCCGGCGACGGGGGAGACCGTGAGCACGATGCCGGTCACGATCACGGCCCCGGTGGCCAGCACCAGTGCCGCCGCCGGCCTGCTGCGCAGGAACGGCACCTTCCTGGTCCGGATGGCGAAGATGATCAACGTCTGGGTGGCCAGGGATTCGATGAACCAGCCGGTGCGGAACTCGGCAGGGCCGGCGTGCAGGACACCGAGCATCAGGCCGAACGTCAGGAAGTCGAACAGTGAACTGACCGGACCGAACGTCAGCATGAACCGCCGGATGAACGCGATGTTCCAGTGCGCGGGCGCGTGCATCTGCTCGTCGTCCACCCGGTCGGCCGGAATCGCCAACTGGGAGGTGTCGTAGAGCAGGTTGTTCAACAGGATCTGCCCGGGCAGCATCGGCAGGAACGGCAGCACCGCCGACGCAGCCGCCGCACTGAACATGTTGCCGAAGTTGCTCGACGTCCCCATCAGCACGTACTTGACCGTGTTGGCGAAGATCCGCCTGCCCTCGGCGACGCCGGTGGCGAGCACACCGAGATCCTTCTCCAGCAGCACCACATCCGCGGCGTCCTTGGCGACATCGGTTGCGGTGTCGACGGATATCCCGACGTCGGCGGCATGCAGCGCCAGCGCGTCGTTGACGCCGTCACCGAGGAAGCCCACCGCGCGGCCGGTGCGCCGCAGCGAGGACACGATCCGCTCCTTCTGCGTCGGTGAGATGCGGGCGAAGATCGTGTGGTCCCGGGTGGCCTGCTCCAGCGCGCTGTCGTCGATCTGGTCCAGCTCGGCCCCGGTCAACGTGCCCTTCGACGCCAATCCCAGTTCGGTGCAGACTCTTTCGGCGACCCGCGGATTGTCGCCGGTGGCGACCTTGACCTCGATCCCGAGGGCGGCCAGTCGCGTCAGCGAGTCACGCGCGGCCGCCTTCGGGTTGTCGGCGAACACGAGGAACCCCTGCAGGGTCAGATCGACCTCGTCGGCGACGGTCACGGTTGCCATGCCGTCGGCCGGTCTGGTCGCCACCGCCACGACCCGCCTGCCGCCGGCGAACAGGGCCGCCAGGGTGCGGTGCGCCTCGGCGCCGGCCCCGGTGGACCGCGCGATCACCTGTTCCGGCGCACCCTTGACCACCAGGATCCGGTGTTCGCCGTCGTCGACGAGCGCCGAGCTGGCCCGCCGGGTGTGGTCGAACGGCAGGTACGCCGCCCGGTTCACGCCCGCCGTGGGCGCGCGCCCCCTCCACAGCGCCGCGTCCAGGTCGTTGGCGCTGACGCCGCCGACGGCGGGGTCGAGGTCGGTGGCCATCAGCCCGAAACGCAGCACCTCGTCCGATGTCTGACCCGACGGGGCGACGGCGTCGACGAAGTCCACCCGCCCGTCGGTCAGGGTTCCGGTCTTGTCGGTGACCAGGATGTCGATGTCGCCGAGATCCTCGATGCAGACCAGCCGTTTGACCAGCACCTTGGCCCGCGCCAGCCTGCGCGATCCGGTCGCCAGGCTGGTGCTGACGATCGCGGGAAGCAGCTGGGGGGTGATCCCGACGGCGATGGCCAGTCCGAACAGGGCCGACTCGATGAGCGGACGTCCCAACAGCAGGTTGGTCACCACGATCACCACGGTCAGCGTCAGTGCCACCCTCAGCAGCAGATACGAGAAGCGGCGCAGCCCGGTCTGGAACATGGTTTCGGGCTGGCGTTCCCCCAGACCGACGGCGATCCTGCCGAATTCGGCGTCGGCTCCGGTGGCGAACACCACCGCGGTCGCGTCGCCGGCACTGACCACCGTCCCCATGAAACCCAGGTTGGCGTTGTCGGCGAGCGAGCTGCCGGCCGGGATGGCCGCGCAGCACTTCTCCGACACCGTCGACTCGCCGGTCAGGATGCTCTCGTCGCATTCCAGCCCGTTGACCTCGATCAGGCGGACATCGGCGGGGATCAACTCGCCGATCTCGAGTCGGATCACGTCACCGGGAACCAGACCGCTGACGTCGACGCGCTCGAACCGTCCGTCCCGGCGCACCACCGCGCTGTGGCGTACCGCCGAATGCAGTGCCGCCGAGGCTCTTTCGGCACGGTATTCGTTGACGAAGCCGAGCCCGACGCTGACGGCGAGAATGGCCCCGATGATCACCGCCTGGGTGTCGTCGCCGAGGAAGAACGACAGCGCCGCGGTTACGGCCAGCAGCCCCAGCACCGCGTTGGAGAGCTGTCGGCGAAGCACCGCGAGCGCGCTGACCTTGTGGGTGCGCACCACGTTGGGGCCCGTGCGCGCCGTCCGGGCGCGGGCTTCGGCGCTCGAGAGCCCCTCGGCGGAGGTGCCGAGCAGGCGCAGGGCCTCCTCGGGCTCCACCACGGCAATACGGCCGCGGTCGACGACGGGCCGCGACCCTACGGCCGTCATCGGGCGGCTTCGAGCAGCGCTCGCCGCGAGGACGTGACGCCGAACTTGTCGGCAGTCCCGATGATCCGTCGGGTCACGTGCAGCAGCGCTCCTCTGGGGGTGACCCCTCGGAGGACTGTGCCACACGCGTGCCCGCCTGGCCGGCGGCGATGCGCGCGATGTCGCCGAGCGCGCCGATGGACGCCGGCCTGCCGGTGTTGCGGACGAAACGGCAGGCGGCCTCCACCTTGGGGCCCATCGAGCCCGCGGCGAAGTGCATCGTCTCGAGTTCGTCGGGGGTGATCCGGGACAGCCGTCTCTGGTCCGGGGTTCCCCAGCCGGTGTACACCCCGTCGACGTCGGTGGCGATCACCAGCATGTCGGCGTGCAGCTGCTCGGCAAGCAGAGCCGACGCCAGGTCCTTGTCGATCACCGCCTCGACACCCTGCAGTCTGCCCTGCCCGTCGTACACCGTCGGGATTCCGCCGCCCCCGGCGCAGATGACCATGGTGCCGTGCTCGACCAGGGTGCGGATCGGGCCGATCTCGAAGATGCGCTTGGGTTTCGGGCTGGCGATCACCCGCCGGAAGTGCTCGCCGTCGGGGGCGAAGGTCCATCCGCTGGCCGCGTGCATCGCGTCGGCGGTCTGCCGGTCGTAGACCGGGCCGATCGGCTTTGTCGGGTTGGCGAACGCCGGATCGGCGGGGTCGACCTCGATCATCGTCAGAACGGTCGCCAGCGGCTGCTCCGGCGGCAGCACGTTGCCCAGTTCCTGCTCGATGACGTAGCCGATCATCGCCTCGGTCTGGGCGCCGAGCACATCGAGCGGGTACGGAGCGACGTCGTGGTAGGACGCCGCCTGCAGCGCCAGCAGACCGACCTGCGGTCCGTTGCCGTGCGCGATGACCAGCTGGTTGCCCTCGGCGACGGTGGCGATGGATTGTGCGGCCGAGCGGATGTTCTCCCGCTGGTTGTCGGCGGTCATGGGCTGGCCGCGGCGCAGAATCGCGTTGCCCCCCAGGGCGATGACGATCCGCATCGCCGTCAGGACAGCGCCGACACGAGGACGGCCTTGATGGTGTGCATCCGGTTCTCGGCCTGTTCGAAGGCGATGTTTGCCGGGCTCTCGAACACCGCGTCGGTGACCTCGATCCCGCCCGCCAGATGCGGGTATTGTGCTGCGATCTGCGCCCCGACCTTGGTCTCGCAGTTGTGGAACGCCGGAAGGCAGTGCATGAACTTGACCCGGGGATTGCCCGCGGCGGCCATCAGCGTGTCGTTGACCTGGAACGGCAGCAGTTCGTCGATGCGTTCGCCCCACGTCTCCACCGGTTCGCCCATGGACACCCACACGTCGGTGTAGATGAAGTCCACACCGTGCACGGCCTTGGCCGGCTCGTCGGTGATCAGGAGGCGTGCCCCGGAGGCGGCCGCGAACTCCTCACACATCGACACGTGATCTTCGTGCGGCCACAGGTCCGGCGGCGCCCCGATCCGCACGTCCATGCCCAGCTTCGCGGCGACCAGCAGCAGCGAATTGGCCACGTTGTTCCTGCCATCGCCGACGAACGCGAAAGCGATGTCGGTCAACGGTTTCGGGCAGTGCTCGGTCATGGTGAGGACGTCGGCGAGCATCTGGGTGGGGTGGAACTCGTCGGTGAGCCCGTTGAAGACCGGCACCCCGGCGTAGGCCGCCAGCTCCTCGACGGTCGACTGGCTGGCACCGCGGTACTCGATCGCGTCGTACATGCGGCCCAGCACACGTGCGGTGTCCTTCATCGACTCCTTGTGCCCGATCTGCGACGACGCCGGGTCGATGTAGGTGACGTGTGCGCCTTCGTCGTGGGCGGCCACCTCGAACGCGCAGCGGGTGCGGGTGGAGGTCTTCTCGAAGATCAATGCGATGTTCTTGCCGGCCAGGCTCTGCCTGCCCAGGCCGGAGTACTTGGCCCGCTTCAGATCCCGCGACAGGTCGAGCAGATAGTGCAGGTCGCGCTCGGTGTGGTGAACGAGGCTGAGCAGGCTGCGGTTTCGGTTGTTGAACGCCACGGGCTGTCCCTTTCTCAGGTGTAGAGCGGATCGCGCAGGATCGGGCAGGTCATGCAGCGGCCGCCGCCGCGGCCACGGCCGAGCTCACTGGCGTCGATGGTGACCACCTCGACACCGGCCTTGCGCAGCGCGGTGTTGGTGAGGATGTTGCGGTCGTAGCCGATCACCACACCGGGCTCCAGAGCGACGACGTTGTTGCCGTCGTCCCACTGTTCGCGCTGCACGCCGTAGACGTCACCGGCGGTGGTGACCACCCGGAAGGTGACGCCGAGCGCGTCACCGAGGGTGGGGATCAACGCCTTCGGCTCCCGCCGGATGTCCAGCCCCGACGGCGTCCGGTCGTCCGGGCGCAGGCTGAACGGCACGATCCCGTCGACGACGGGCGCGTAGGCGGTCACCAGATCGTGATCGCAGAACGTGAACACGGTGTCCAGATGCATGGCCGCGCGGCTCTTCGGCAGGCTCGCGATGATCACCCGCTCGGCCGCGCCTGCCGCGAACAGGTTGCGGGCCACCTGGGTGATCGCCTGGTGCGACGAGCGCTCGCCCATCCCGATGACCACGATGCCCCGGCCCAGCGGCATCACGTCGCCGCCCTCCAGCGTTGCCGAACCATGTTCTGAGACAGCACCTTCGGTGCCTCCCAGCCAGACGTCGAACTTCTCCTCGGCGAACGCGGGGTGGAACTTGTACACCGCGGTCGTCAGCAGCGTCTCCTGACGGCGGGCCGGCCAGTACATCGGGTTCAGCGTGACGCCGCCGAAGATCCACGACGAGTTGTCGCGCATGAACTGGGTATTGGGCAGCGGCCGCAGCACGAACCCGGTCGGGTCGAGTTCGCGAAACGCGGTCAGGAAATTGCCGCCGACCTCGTCGGGCACATCCTGGTAGGAGACACCGCCGATCAGGAACTCCGCCAGCCGGTCCGCGGGAAGCTCGGCCAGCCAGGTGCGGATCGCGTGCCGCAGACCGAGGCCGACGTGATCGTCGGTGACCTTGCGGTCCAGCACCCACTCCCGCCCCTGCGGGGTCGCCACCACCTCGGCGAGCAGGTCGCCCAACTCCAGCACCTCGACGCCGTGATCCTCCATCTTCGCGACGAAGTCGAAGTGGTCGCGGCGGGCCTGCTGCAGCCAGATCACGTCGTCGAACAACAGCTCGTTGCAGTTCTGCGGGGTCAGCCGCTGGTGGGCCAGGCCGGGCGCGCACACCATGACCCGGCGCAGTTTGCCTGCCTCCGACCACACCCCCAGACGTGAACCGGGCATCACAGCACCGCCAGATTCCCGGTGGCCAGCAACGCGATCGCGGCGACCGACGTCACGACCACCACCGCGAACACCACCAGTTCACCCTTGGTGAAGGCCGGCAGCCCGCTCTCCCTGCGCGCCCACACGTACAGTGCGGTGCCGACCAGATAGAAGACCGCCGCCATCAACAGGTACTGCCAGCCACCGGCATAGAGCAGCCACACCGCGTAGACCAGCGCCACCACGCCGACGAGCAGGTCCTTCGTCCTGCCGTGACCGGACTCGTAGGTCTCCCCGCGCACCGCCAGCAGCACCTGGTAGGCCGCCGACCACAGGTAGGGCAGCAGGATCAGCGATGTCGCCAGGTAGATCAGGTTCGTGTAGGTGCTCTCGTTGGCCAGCGTCCACAACAGAAGCGCCTGCACACACAGGTTGGTCAGCCACAGGGCGGTGGCAGGCGAACCGTGCGCGTTCTCCTTGGCCAGCGCCTTGGGCATCACGTTCTCCAGCGCGGGCAGCCGCAGGATCTCCACGCACAGCAGCACCCAGGCGATCAGCGCACCGAGAAGGGAGATGATCAACCCGATCGAGATGAAGGCCGCGCCCCAGCTGCCGACCTCGTTCTCCAGCAGCCCGGCCATCGACGGATCCGGGATGCCGGCCAGTTCGGCCTGGGCCACCAGACCGTAGGACAGCAGGTTGACCAGAAGCAGCAGGGCCAGCACCGCCGCGAACCCGAGCACGGTGGCACGGCCCACGTCGGCGCGTCGGGCGGCGCGCTGCGAGTAGACCGCGGCGCCCTCGATGCCGATGAAAACCCACACCGTCACCAGCATCATGTTCTTGACCTGGGTCATGGTGTCGCCGAGCGGGGCGCCGTCGATTTCGGTGGTGCGACCCCAGAAGTCGGCGGTGAACAGGCCCGCCTTGAATCCGACCGCGGCCAGCGCGATGAACACCACGATCGGCACCACCTTGGCGATCGTCACCACGACGTTGACCAACGCGGCGGTCTGCACGCCGCGCAACGTCATCGCGTGCACGATCCACAGCACCACCGACGCGCCGATGATGGCGGGCACGGTCGCGCCGCCCTCGAAGCTCGGGAAGAAATACCCCAACGTCGAGAACAGCAGAACGAGGTAGGCCACGTTGCCCACCCAGGCCGACATCCAGTAGCCGAACGCCGAGGTGAAACCGATGTAGTTGCCGAAACCCGCTCGGGCATAACCGTATACGCCGCCGTCGACATCGGGTTTGCGGGTGGCCAGGGTCTGGAACACGAAGGCGAGCATCAACATGCCGACGCCGGTGACCACCCAGCCGATCAGCAGCGGACCGGGCGCCGCGCTGCCCGCCATCTGCGACGGCAGGGCGAAGATGCCGCTGCCGATCATCGAGCCGACGACCAGTGCCGTCAGGGCGGCCAGACCGAGACCGGCCCTGGCGCCGGTGGGACGCGCCTCGGCGGGCCTCGGTGGGGGCGCAGGCATGACTGAGTGTGACATCGTCTCTCCCCGATTCAGAGGTACGAGGCGACGGAAGCCACCTCGTTGGACTGAGGCTACGAAGGATCCTCGCGTCTCTGAGGGGTCTTTGGTCCTCGATCGGCGGTTTTAGGTCCTCACTGCGATCACCTACGCCGTCAACGACGTTCGACCGTGAGCGTGAGGAAATGGGTCACACCCGAGATGCACGGGTCGTGGTGGCGGATCGACCATGGTGGGCGATATCGGCCGCCGGTGCCGAACGGATCACCAAAAGAAGTGACTTTGTGCCACTGATCCCGGCTCGGCCCGGCGGATACCGTCGTGTCATGACCGAGCGCCGGTGAGTGCTCGCTGCCGAAGGAGGTGGGTGAAATGGCCACTGCGCGAAGGACGATCAGCGATCAACCCAGGCGGGTGTTCCGTGACCGCCGCGAGGCGGGGCGCGTCCTGGCCGGCCTGCTCGGCGGATACCGCGGCAGGGAGGGTCTCGTCGTGCTCGGCCTCGCGCGTGGCGGGATCCCGGTCGCGTGGGAGGTGGCCGCGGCACTGGGAGCCCCGCTGGACGCCTTCATCGTGCGTAAGCTCGGCGCTCCCGGGCATGAAGAGTTCGCGATGGGGGCGCTGGCCAGCGGCGGACGCGTCGTGGTCAACGACGATGTGGTGCGCGCATTGCGGGTGTCGCCGCAGCAGCTGCGCGATGTGGCCGAACGTGAGGGCCGGGAACTGCACCGGCGCGAGGCGGCCTACCGGGGCGGACGGCCGCCGCTTGAGTTGGCCGGCAAGACGGTGATTCTCGTCGACGACGGGCTGGCCACCGGGTCGAGCATGATGGCCGCCGTCCAGGCGCTGCGCGAGCTGGACCCGGCCGAGATCGTCGTCGCGGTACCCGCGGCGCCGGAGTCGACCGTGCGCGAGTTCGGCGGACTCGTCGACGACGTGGTGTGTGCGTCGATGCCCACCCCGTTCCGCGCCGTCGGGGAGTCGTTCTGGGATTTCACCCAGGTCAGTGACGACGACGTGCACGAGCTGCTCACGACACCGACGGTCGGGATCGCCACCGCCCGGATCCGGCTTGCCGAGACACCCGCCGACGTCATCACCCGCTGCGCCGTCGACGCGCCGTCGGGTGTGCCGCCGTACGAGGCGCTCGAGGAAGTCATCGGCGATGCGCGCATCGTGCTGATCGGCGAGAGCTCACACGGCACGCACGAGTTCTACGAGGCGCGTGCGGAGATCACCAAGTGGTTGATCGAGGAGAAGGGCTTCTGCGCGGTGGCGGCCGAGGCCGACTGGCCCGACGCCTACCGGGTGAACCGCTACGTTCGCGGTCAGGGCCGGGACGCGTCGGCAGACGAAGCGCTGAGCGGATTCGAGCGTTTCCCGGCGTGGATGTGGCGCAACACCGTGGTCCGGGATTTCGTCGACTGGCTGCACGCCCGCAACAGCCGGTGCCGGGCCGACGGCCGCCGGGAGGCGGGTTTCTACGGACTGGACCTCTACAGCCTGCACCGGTCGATGCGCGAGGTCATCGGGTACCTGGAGAACATCGACCCCGCCGCGGCGCAGCGGGCGGCGAACCGGTACGCCTGCTTCGACCACACCTCGGCCGACGACGGTCAGGCCTACGGCTTCGCCGCCGCGTTCGGGGCCGGGTTGTCCTGCGAGCAGCAGGCCGTCGAACAGCTCGTCGAGCTGCACCGCAACGCGATGGAGTATGCCCGCCGGGACGGGTTCGTCGCCGAGGACGAGCTGTTCTACGCACAGCAGAACGCCCAGACCGTCCGCGACGCGGAGGTGTACTACCGCTCGATGTTCGCCGGGCGGGTCAGCTCGTGGAACCTGCGTGACAGGCACATGGCCCAGACCATGGAGGCCCTTCTGGCGCACCTGGATCGCCACAGCGGATCCGAACCGGCGCGAATCGTGGTGTGGGCGCACAACTCCCACGTCGGTGACGCGAGAGCGACCGAGGTCGGCGCCGACGGCCAGCTCACCCTCGGGCAGCTGGCCCGCGAGAAGTTCGGTGAAGACGCGCGGCTGATCGGGTTCACCACCTACTCGGGAACCGTGACCGCCGCGAGCACGTGGGGCGGGGTGGCCGAACGCAAGGCGGTCCGGCCCGGCCTCAACGGCAGCGTCGAGGAGCTGTTCCACGAGGTCGAACGGCCCGAGTTCCTGGTGTCGCCGATGATCAGCAAGGCCGCCGCGGAACCGCTGGACGCGGTCCGCCTCGCGCGCGCCATCGGGGTCATCTACCTGCCCGCGACGGAACGGCAGAGCCACTACTACCACGTCCGTCCCGGTGACCAGTACGACGCGCTCATCCACATCGACACCACGACAGCGCTGGAACCGCTGGAAACCACCAGCGTGTGGGTCGCCGGTGAGACACCCGAGACCTATCCCACGGGCCTGTGACTCCTCTGTCGATCGTCACGCTGACGATGAACACCGCACTCGACGTCGCCGCCGACGCCGACGAAGTCGTTCCCACCGAGAAGGTCCGCTGCCGCGCGGTGAGATACGACGCAGGCGGCGGCGGCGTCAACGTGGCGCGGTTCGCCCGGGTGCTGGGAGCGACGGTGTCGGCGGTGTTCACCGCGGGCGGGTCGACCGGCTCACGGGTGATCGACATGGTCGAGGCAGCGGGAGTGCCCGGTGTCCCCGTTCCCATCGAAGGGGCGACCCGCGAGAGCTTCACCGTCAACGAGCGTGCCACCGGAAAGCAGTACCGGTTCGTGCTGCCCGGCCCCGTCCTGAGTCCCGGTGAAGAGGCGCGCTGTCTCGAAGCGCTGCGGCAGGCCGCTTACTCGGCGCAGTTCGTGGTGGCCAGCGGCAGCCTGCCGCCGGGGGTGCCGCTCGATTTCTACCAGCGGGTGGCCGACATGTGCCGGGAGGCGGGCGCGCTGCTGATCCTGGACACCTCGGGAGGCGGGCTGAGCCACATCACGTCCGGTGTCTACGTGCTCAAGCCGAGCGTCCGTGAGCTGCGCGAGTGCGTCGGACGCCCGCTGCCGACGGAGGCAGAGCAGCTGGCGGCGGCGCACGAGCTCATCGACCGGGGGATCGCCCGGATCGTCGTCGTGTCGCTGGGTGCGCAGGGCGCGCTGCTGGCGGCGTCATCGCACAGCGAACGGTTTCCGGCGCTGCCCGTCGCCGCGGTCAGTGGCATCGGCGCCGGAGACGCGATGGTCGCCGGCATCACGGTCGGGCTGGCCGAGGGCTGGACCCTGGACCGGGCGGTGCGCTACGGCATCGCCGCCGCCACCGCGAAGCTGCAGACGCCGGCCACCTCGGTGTTCGACCGCGCCGACGTCGAGCACCACTTCGCCGAGCAGCTGGCACCGTCGGGCACCTGACCGCGCAGTTTTGCCGCTACGTTCGTATTTCCGTTCCGGCGATGGCACCATGGACGCGTGACCGACAAGGTCAGACCGGACGTCGACAACAGCATGCGCCCATTGCGGGACACGTTGTCTCAGCTTAGGCTTCGCGAACTTCTCAACGAAGTGCAGGATCGGGTCGAACAGATCGTCGAAGGCCGTGACCGGCTGGACGGGCTGCTCGACGCGATGCTCGTCGTCACGTCGGGCCTGGAACTCGACGAGACGCTGCGCACGATCGTGCGGACCGCCATCGACCTGGTCGACGCTCAGTACGGGGCGCTCGGTGTGCGCGGGCACGACCACGAACTGGTCGAATTCATCTACCAGGGGATCGACGAGCAGTCCAAGGAGCTGATCGGCCACCTGCCCGAGGGACGGGGCGTCCTGGGGGTTCTGATCGACGATCCGAAGCCGATCCGGTTGGACAGGATTTCCCAGCACCCGGCCTCGGTGGGCTTTCCGCCCAACCATCCGCCCATGCGGACCTTCCTCGGGGTGCCGGTGCGGATCCGCGACGAGGTGTTCGGCAACCTCTATCTGACCGAGAAGGCGGACGGGCAACCGTTCAGCGAGGACGACGAGGTGCTGGTCCAGGCGCTGGCCGCGGCGGCCGGCATCGCCATCGAGAACGCCCGGCTCTACCAGCAGTCCAAGACCAGGCGATCCTGGATCGAGGCCACCCGCGACATCGGCACGGAGATGCTCTCGGGTGCCGATCCGTCCAAGGTGTTCCGGTTGGTGGCCGACCAGTCGCGCCTCCTCAGCGGTGCACAGTCGACACTGGTCGCGGTGCGCTCCGATCTCGACGAGCTCGACGGGCGGGTCGATGAACTGGTGGTGGTCGCCACCGCCGGTGACGGCCCGGGGGTTTCCCCGAGCGCCATCCCCACCCACGGCAGCGCGATCGGTGAGGTCTTCTCCACCAAGACGCCGGTACGCTTCGACACCCTCGAGCTGGAGCCCCGGCACCTGGCACCGGGGCCTGCGCTGGTGCTGCCGCTGCGCGCGACCGACACGGTGGCCGGGGTGTTGGTGGCGCTGCGGCCGGAGGGGGCGCCGCCCTTCAACGCCGAGGAACTCGACATGATGGCGGCCTTCGTCGATCAGGCGGCGCTGGCCTGGCAGCTGGCCACCACGCAGCGACAGTTGCGCGAGCTCGACGTGCTCACCGATCGCGACCGCATCGCCCGCGACCTGCACGATCATGTGATCCAGCGGCTGTTCGCGGTGGGCCTGGCCCTGCAGGGCACGATTCCGCGGGCCCGCGCGCCGGAGGTCCGGGAGCGGCTCACCGACTGCGTCGACGACCTGCAGCAGGTGATCCAGGAGATCCGGACCGCGATCTTCGACCTGCACGGTGGGCACGGGGGCAGCAACCGGCTGCGGCAGCGGCTCGACGAGGCCATCGCCCAGTTCACCGCCTCCGACGTGCACACCACCGTCCAGTTCTCCGGTCCGCTGTCGGTCGTCGACCCGGCGCTGTCCGACCACGCCGAAGCTGTGGTCCGCGAAGCGGTCAGCAACGCGATCCGGCACTCCGGTGCGACCACGCTGGACGTCAGTGTCACCGCCGCCGACGAGCTGATCATCGAGGTGGCCGACGACGGCTGCGGTATGCCCGCCGACGTCACCGAGAGCGGGTTGACCAACCTGCGTCAGCGGGCCGGCGACGTCGGTGGCACGTTCACCGTCGAGTCGGGTGACGCCGGGGGCACCAGGCTGCGGTGGTGCGCCCCGTTGCGCTGACGCGCAAGGGGTTCGGCGAGCGCATCGAGCATCGTGGTGTCGGCCATCAGGCCCGAGCTGTAGAGCTCCAAGGCGGGCTCGATCATGTCGGCGGCGTAGTCGCGCAGCACGGCGGCCATGTCGCGCGGGGTGGGGTGACGGTGCCGGTAGAGCAGGAACCCGCCTGCGTTGCTGAGCGCCAGGAACTTCGCCCGTGCCCGCGGGTTGCGGCTCGGCTTGACGGTCCCGGCACGGACTCCGTCGTCGAGATAGTCGATGACGTTCTCGATCATCCTGTCGAGCAGGCCGTCTGCCAGACTCTGGCCGTCTTCGATGCTGCGGACCAGATACGCCATCAGCGGGGCATACGATTCGATTCCGGCGAGGGCCGCCCGCCAGGTGGCGGGGTCGTGAGATTGCAGTGCCTGGCTTTTCGAGGTCCGGATGGTTTCGACGACGTGGTCGTCGCAGGCCTTTAGAAGGTTGCGCTTCGAACCGTAGAGGTCGATGACCACGTCCGCGCTCAGGCCCGCCGCCGCGGCGATGGCCCGGATCGGTGTCCGGAATCCCTGGGCGCCGATCTTCGCGATGGCGGCGTCGCGGATCTGGGCGCGCAGCTGCTCCTCGGCGGCGTGAACGGCGATCACTTCCTGGTCCAGGGCTGTCATGGTCATCTCCTTGCTCCGCGTCCGGGATCCGGTACGGGTCTTTCCTGGACAGGATCCTTGTCCGGGCAATCACGGGGATAGGGTCGTTGGCCGTCCTCGGGGGAGACGAAAGTCCCTCACGCGCAGGCCGAGCAGGTCACGCCGTGACCGCGACATCGACCGACAGTGCCTCGGCGAGCGCGTGGGCGCCGGCCCAATCGCCTTCCCGGACGGTGCGGGCGAAGTCGTCGGCCAAGGCGCTGTGCACGCCCAGTTGTTCCAGCCAACTCGACACGGTGACGGTGATCTCGTCCGCCGTGACGCGGACCGAGCGTTCTCGATGCAGGCGGTCGGTGAGCACGTAGGTGGCGGGACCCGGTCCGGTGCGGCGTATCAGGCAGCTCAGCGTCTTCATCGTGGCTCCTCGGCGAATCGTGTGTCTCGAGCACACCACCCGCGGGCGCTCGGCGCTAAGGCCGATGTGCGGTGATTCATAGGTGCTTTGGTCCCATGACGGGCGGGTGGGACTTTCGGCCCTTCTCCTCGACGGGCCGCGCGGCAAGCATCGGTGCTCAGGCGAAAGGTTCTCTCATGACGGCCGTGAAGCAGAAGACACCCGCGTCGCCGTCGAAGTGGCCCACGCAGGTCAGGCGGCGCGACGGCACCCTGGTCCCTTTCGACATCGGACGGATCGAAGCTGCCGTCAGCCGGGCCGCGTGTGAGGTGGCCTGTGCGGATCCCGACATGCCGGGGACCGTGGCGGTGACGGTGGCCGATGCGCTCGGGTCGGCGATCGCGCCCGTCGAGAAGATCCAGGACTACGTCGAGGCCCGGCTGGGGGAGGCCGGCCTCGACGACGTCGCCCGCGCCTACATCATCTACCGGAACCGGCACGCCGAATTACGTTCGGCGAAGGCGCTTCTCGGGGTCCGCGACGAGTTGAAGCTCAGTCTGGCCGCAGTGACCGTGCTGCGGGAGAGATATCTGCAGCACGACGAGCGCGGTCACCCGACCGAGTCGACGGGCGAGATGATGGACCGGGCCGCCCGTTACGTCGCGACCGCCGAGGACCGGTATCTGCCGGGATCGTCGGCGCGGTGGGCCGATCAGTTCGCCGCGTCGCTGCGCCGCCTGGAGTTCCTGCCGAACTCGCCGACCCTGATGAACGCGGGCAGCGATCTCGGGCTGCTCTCGGGCTGTGTGGTGCTGCCCGTCGACGACTCGCTGCGTTCCATCTTCTCGACGCTGGGACACGCCGCGGAGGTGCAGCGCTGTGGCGGTGGTACGGGATTCGCGTTCAGCCGCCTGCGGCCCGCCGGTGACCGGATCGCCAGCACCGGCGGCCGAGCCAGCGGGCCGGTCTCGTTCCTGGAACTCTTCGACACCGCGGCCAGGGTCGTTTCCCTTGGCGGCCGGCGGCGCGGCGCATGTATGGGCGTGCTCGACGTGTCACACCCCGACATTGAGGACTTTGTCACCGCGAAAACCGAGTCGCCGGAACGACTGTCGCATTTCAACCTGTCGGTGGGAGTCAGCGACTCGTTCATGCGCGCGGTGGAGCGCGGTGATGTGCATCGACTCGTCAATCCCCGCACCGGGCGCACCGTCGCCAAGGTCTCCGCGGTCGAGCTGTTCGATGTCATCTGCGAGTCCGCACGTGCCTGCGGCGATCCCGGGCTGGTGTTCCTCGACACCGTCAACCGCGCCAACCCGGTACCGCGGCTCGGCCGGATCGAGGCGACCAACCCGTGTGGTGAGGTGCCGCTGCTACCCAACGAGTCGTGCAACCTCGGCTCGCTCAACCTTGCCCGGATGGTCACCGACGGCCGCATCGACTGGAGCCGGCTGCGCGACGTCACTGCACTGGCCGTGCGTTTCCTCGACGACGTCATCGACGTCAGCCGGTATCCGTTCGATGAGCTCGACGCGGCCGGCCGCGCTACCCGCAAGATCGGTCTCGGCGTGATGGGACTGGCCGAAGTCCTTGCCTCGCTGGGCATCCCGTACGACAGTGACGACGCGGTACGGCTGGCGGGCCGGATCATGGGCCGCGTGCAGCGGGTGGCGCACGAGACCTCGGAGCAGCTCGCCGCGGAGCGGGGCCCGTTCCCCGCGTACCCCGACAGTCGCCTCACCCGGCCGCGGCGCAACGCCCAGCTCACGTCGGTGGCGCCGACCGGCACGATCTCGTTGATCGCGGGCACCACCGCCGGCATCGAGCCGATGTTCGCGATCGCGTACACCCGCGCCGTGGTCGGCAGGCATCTGCTGGAGGTCAATCCGTGTTTCGACCGGATGGCGCGGCGCCGGGGGTTCTACACCGACGAGCTGATCACCGAGATCGCGCACAGCGGGGGAGTGCGGGGTTACCGCGGTGACCTGCCCGCGGACGTGCGCGCGGCGTTCCCGACCGCCGCCGAGATCTCCCCCGAATGGCATCTGCGCATGCAGGCCGCAGTGCAGCGGCACGTCGACGCCGCCGTGTCGAAGACGGTGAACCTGCCCGAGGCGGCGACGGCCGACGACGTCCGCGCGATCTACCTGAGCGCGTGGAAGGCGAAAGTCAAGGGCATCACCGTGTACCGCTACGGCAGTCGGCAAGGTCAGGTGCTGTCCTACGCCGCTCCGCCGCCGCAGGTGCCCCACGCCGACCTGGAGTTCAGTGGCGGATGTGTGGGCCGGTCCTGCGAGATGTGAGCCGCGTGCTCACCCACCCGGGGTTCCCAGGTGACGGACGAACCAGTCCCGCGCGAGCGCCGCGGCCTGCTCGAGGGTGCCGGGCTCCTCGAAGAGATGGGTCGCACCGGGCACCACGGCGACCGTGCATTCGGCCGACATCGCCGCCTGCGCACGCTGATTCAGCTCGAGTACCACCTCGTCGCGCGAGCCGACGATCAGCAACGTCGGCGCGGTGACGGCTCCCAGGTGGACGCCGGCCAGATCGGGCCGTCCACCCCGTGACACCACGGCGGCGATGTCGACGCGTCTGTCGGCGGCCGCGGTCAAGGCCGCGCCCGCACCGGTACTTGCGCCGAAATAGCCGACGGGCAGCACAGCGAGATCGGGCCTGCCCGCGAGCCACAACGTGACGTCGACGAGTCGGCCCGCCAGCAGGTCGATGTCGAACACGTTGGCACGGTCGGCTTCCTCGGCGGGCGTGAGCAGGTCGAACAGCAGGGTCGCAAGACCGGCCTCGTTGAGCACCTTGGCCACGTAGCGGTTACGGATGCTGTGTCGGCTGCTGCCGCTGCCGTGCGCGAAGACGACCACGCCGGCGGCGTTCTCGGGAACGGTGAGATGACCGTCCAAGTCCGCCGCGGCGGTCGACACCCGCACCGGGGCGTCCTCGAGCAACCGCGTCACCGGTCGTCTTCGATGATGTGGACCGCGGCCTCCTCTGCCGACGCTGCGCCCCCGCTGATGCCCACGTCGTCCGCGACGAGTTCGTCCTCGGTGTCCTCCCCGAACCCCAGATCCGGGGCGACGAGCCGACCCGCACGAGCGTTGCCGACCTCGCGCCGCCAGGGGAACTCGGCGTCACGCTCCGCTTCGTCCGACCGCTGTCGCCCGGCGTCGTCGAACGATGAATCGAGCTGTGCCGCCGGGTCGGGCTCCTCCTCGGAGAGAAGCTGGTCCATGCTCTCGTCGGGTCCGAATGCGCCACGCCCGTAGGGCCTTTCGGGAGGTGAGTACCCCTCGTCGAGTACGTCTTCGACGCCACGGTCGATGAGGGTGTCCTCCTGCTGGAGTTGGTTCTCGGGGTCGGTGCTGTACTCACCCGCCGCCGGGCCGGTGCCGAAGTTCGATGTGCTCATGCGATCGCCTGCTGA
This sequence comes from Mycolicibacterium austroafricanum, assembly GCF_000612725.1. Taxonomy (GTDB): domain Bacteria; phylum Actinomycetota; class Actinomycetes; order Mycobacteriales; family Mycobacteriaceae; genus Mycobacterium; species Mycobacterium austroafricanum. The sequence continues at coordinate 463,638 of NZ_HG964451.1, read as the reverse complement.
GCGCAGATCGCCTTGACGAACTGTGCGACAGCGTATTCGGGCAGGTGACGGGCGACGTCGGCTTCGGAGACGATCCCGACGAGCCGGTGGTCGTCGATCACCGGCAATCTGCGGACCTGGTGCTCCTCCATCAGGGTGAGCATCTGCTGCGCGTCGGCGTCGGCGTCCACGTGATAGACGCTGCCCTGCGCCAGTTCGCCGACGGTGACGGCGGCGGGATCATGTCCCGCGGCAATGCACTTGATGACGATGTCGCGGTCGGTGACCATACCGTGCAGCCGGTCGTCGTCCCCGCAGACAGGCAACGCCCCGATGCCCAGCTCCGCCATGCGGCGTGCGGCCTCGGCCAGCGTCTCGTGCTCACCGACACACGTCACCCCGGTGTGCATGATCTCCCGTGCAGTTGTCATGGTGTGTCCTCCTCCAACAGGTGAGCCGGGTCATCCCCTGGCCTGTATGAATTGTGAGCCCATTCGGCTTCCGTCCCCAGAGGTCTTTTGGCATCAGATTCACAACCAAGGCCTCCAGCTTCGGGAGCTGTCCGGACTAGCGTCACCTACCGAGGCGTCGCGCTGCCGAGAGGAGCGGATATGCCTGAACGGGGGAGCCCCCACGGAGTCGTCGTCGGGGTGGACGGGTCGGATTGCTCGCTGGCGGCGGTCCGGTGGGCCGCCCGCGAGGCGCACTTCCGCCACGCTCGGCTCGCCATCGTCCACGTCGTCACCGAGGGCGGGGACGAGGAGGCCGACGCGGTGCTCGCCGAGGCGATGGCGCAGGGCCGTGACGCCGCCGGCGGCGGCGGATCCGAGATCGAGACCAGGCGGGTGCACGGCAGACCGGTACAGGCACTGGTCGACCTGTCCGGTACAGCGCAGATGATCGTCGTCGGCCGCCGCGGCCGCACGGGAAGGCGGCCACCGGGGGTCGGCAGTGTCGGCGCGGGCCAACTGCACCACGCCCACTGTCCGGTGGCGATCGTCCACGACGACACCGACCAGCAGCAACCGAGGCCCGTCCTGGTCGGTGTCGACGGGTCGAAGCCCTCGCTTGCCGCGGCGGCAATCGCCTTCGATGAGGCGTCATGGCGTGGGGCCGACCTGTTGGCCCTGCACGTGTGCAAGGACGCGGACGCGCCGGCCTCTCACGACGCGCAGACCTCGGTGCTCGAACAGGACGCCGAGGATTTCCTGACCGCGTCGCTTGCCGACCTGCGTCAGCAGTATCCGGAGGTCGTCGTGCATCGGCTGGTGCGCTTCGGGAAACCGGCCCGTCAGCTGTTGGCGCAGGCGGAACGGGCGCAGCTCGTCGTCGTCGGCAGCCACGGCCGCGGCGGATTCGCGGGCAAGCTGCTCGGCTCGGTCAGCGCCGCCGTGGCAGACGAAGCCCGCGTTCCGGTGATCGTCGCCCGGCAGCCCTAGCCCGGCGCGGTGACCTTCGACCCTGCCGGGCGACACCTCGGTGCGGTGTGCTTGATCGGACAGGACTTTGGAGAGGACTCGAAGAGGACACGGAGGTTCCGACATGCGTGACACTTCGAAGGTCGCGGCACTCGACCACGCCATGCACGCCGCGCACACGTGGGTCAACGAGATCGCGCGTGAGTTCGACACCGACGACCGGGAATTCGCCTATGGGGTGCTGAGAGGTTGGCTGCACACCCTGCGGGACCGTCTCACCATGGAGGCGGCGGCGCACTTTGCCGCGCAGCTTCCCGACCTCGTCAGGGGCGTGTTCTATGCAGGCTGGGATCCGGCCGCCGTGCCGATCAAGTTCGATGCGAAGGCCTACACGGTGCGGTTCGCCAAAGAGGCGAACATCGCCGTCCACGACGTCGCGAAGGCCTCCGCGGCCGTCACGGCCGTGCTCATGCGGTTACTCCCACCTGCCCAGGTCACCAAGGTGCTCGACCAGCTGCCCGACGACATCAAGACGCTCATGCAACCCTGAGCGGATAACGCAGCACCGCCGCGATCCCGTCGGTGAGCTGCGCCCCGTCGCCGGCCCGCACCACCGTGGCATCGGTCGAGATCGCCAGGAACGGCACGGCTTCGTCGGCCAGCACGACGCCGCTCGGCGCTTCACCGAGTTCGGACAACGTGTCGGCGTCGGGCGCGATCGTGGTGCGGCGCTGGCCACAGACGACCGTGGCACTCCCCATGTCGCCGACGATCAGCGCGCCCACGGAGCCGGCCCGCAGCGCCGTGCAGACGTCGGGAAGGCCTTCGACGGCCAATCCGGAGTTGCGCGCGGACTCGGCCTTGAACCGCGCCAGGGCGGCGTTCGCCCCGTCGCGTTGGCGGCGCGCGAATTCGGCGTCGATCTCGCCGGCCAGCTCGCGTTCGGTGGCCCGGCCGCCGCGGGCGCCGGCCGGGAGCGTGACGACGCGGTCGGCGATGCGTTGCGGCAGAGCGGCCACGACATCGGTACGGGCCCGGACTTCGCCCGACAGGAACACGAGTTCGCCGCCACCGCGGTCGACGAGGTCGGTGATGCGGTCGGCGACCGCGCGGGCATTCATCCGAACGGCCTCCTCGGCCGAGCGCTCATGATCGTCGTATCCCTGCCATCCGGCGGAGACCGGCTTGTGCACCGGATAACCGTGTCCGTCGACCGTTTCGCGGTGCACCAGTCCGTTGCGGTGCCCGGTGAGGTCGGCGCCCAGATGGTCGACGGCGGCGAACACGTACGGGGGATTGCTGGTCGTGAGGTCGAGCAGGGGCAGGACGTACGGGTATTCCGAGACCCGCAGCACCGTGATCGACGGCGGCGCACCGAGGTGCTCGTTGAGCAGGACGCCCTCGCGCCCTGCGATCACCGCACGGCCGCCGCGTCCCACGCCCGGCTGACTGTGCAGCAGCGCACGTTCGACGGCGCCGATCATGTGCTCGGCGGCGCCGCTGTCTTCGAGGTTCCGCCGAATCGCCTGCCACCGGATGGTGGCCCGCTTCTCGGCGTCGGGATTGTCCCTTGTGTCGTCGACGTAGAGCGACACGAACGGGCCGGACGCATCGGCGAAGGAACGGAGACGGTCAATGGGCATGGTCTTCCCCGCTGGTATCGGTCGCCAAGTCGAACTTGACGAAGTGCTGGATACCGAAGCGCTCGAACGCGCGCCTGCGGCGTGCCGACAGCTGCCCGGCGGCCGTTGCGGCGTCGATGATCTGAGGATCGACCACGTCGAAAGAGCTTCCGTCGACGGTGATCGTCGCCGTTCCCGTGGCCTGCACGTTGCGCAGCCAGTCGACGCCGGTGCCGTAGGGCAATGGGGTGATGAATCCATCTGACACCCGTTCCGCGACGACAGGTGTGGTGCGGATCCTGCCGGTGCGGCGACCGGTGTGCCGCAGCGCTGCGGCGTACCAGTGCCTGCGACCGGCCAGAAGCAGCATCACGGGATTGAGCACATGTTTGTTGAACGTCCGCACCGCATCCCGGGCCGAAATCGTGGATTGTCTGGCCATACCCCGATGGTCACCGGCGGGCGTCCGGGGCGGCAGAGTCAGCGGACCCCCGTTGCAGGGACCTAAGCCACCATTTCGGTGATGGGTGACTTTCGTCTCTATTCCGGGGGAGCGGTCACGGAAAACGATGAGGTCGATTCACCGTTCAAAGGGAGCGACCATGCCTATGACGTCGACTGACCGTCCTGCCCCGACCCAGCGCCAGCTCGACGACATCGCCTGGCAATTCCTGCGCTCCGAGTTCACCGGGGAAATCTACGCGCAGTGGCCGATCGACCGTCGGCTCGACGCCTTCCTGCTGCACCGCGGACACCGCAGGCTGCACGACGACGGGTCGGCCTACGGGGCGCTGCTGGAACGCGTCATGGCAAACCTCGGGGATGCCGTGCGGACCGGGGTGCTGGGGTCGCCGAACGCCGGTGGGGTGTCGTGACCGTCATCCACAAGACCGCCCAGGACTGGCGCGTCACCCCGAATCTTGTTGACTATGAAAAGACTTGCGCCACCTTCGACTGGGCGGCCGCCCCGAACCTGTGCGCGGAGATGGGTCCCGGGCTGTGCAACATCGCCTACGCGGCCGTGGACCGGCATGCCCACGGTCCGACGGCCTCGCGCACCGCGCTGCGGTTCGTATCCGAATCCGACGGCGACACCGGCCTGAGCGTCCGCGGCCTGAGTTACGGCGAGCTGGGGCTGCTCGCGCGCAAGTTCACCGACGTGCTGCGATCACTCGACGTCCACAAAGGTGACCGGGTCTTCACCCTGCTCGGTCGCTGTCCCGAGCTCTACGTCGCGATACTCGGCGCGCTGCGCAACGGCAGCGTGGTGTCGCCGCTGTTCTCCGCGTTCGGTCCCGAGCCCGTCGCGACCAGGCTGAGTATCGGCGAAGCCGACGTACTGATCACCACAAAAGCGCAGTACCGCAAGAAGATCGCGGGCATCCGGGACCAATTGCCCTCGCTGCGGCACGTGTTCGTCATCGACGACCACGACGACGACTCCGGAGCCCAGACGATGGGGTTCTGGCCCCGCATGGACGCGGCCGGTGACGATGCGCCGATCGAGCCGACCACGGCCGACGATCCCGCCCTGCTGCACTTCACCAGCGGGACCACCGGAACCCCCAAGGGCGCGTTGCACGTCCACGGTGCGGTCACCATGCACTACGTCACCGGGCGCTACGCCCTCGACCTTCACGAGGACGACGTCTACTGGTGCACAGCCGATCCCGGCTGGGTCACCGGCATGTCCTACGGGGTGATCGCGCCTCTGCTGCACGGCGTCACGTCGATCGTCGACGAAGGCGACTTCGACGCCGAACGCTGGTACCGCATCCTGGAAAGCCAGGGTGTCACGGTGTGGTACACCGCCCCCACCGCCATCCGGATGCTGATCAAGGCAGGAGCAGAACTGGCGGCGGGCTCCCGGTTCCCACGGCTGCGGTTCGTCGCCAGCGTCGGGGAACCGCTCAACGCGGAAGCCGTGTGGTGGGGGAAACGCGTTCTGGGACTGCCCATTCACGACAACTGGTGGCAGACCGAGACCGGCGGCATCATGATCGCCAACACTCCCGCGTTCGACATCAAGCCGGGCTCGATGGGTCGGCCGCTGCCCGGGGTGCACGCCACGATCGTCCATCGCCGGGACGACGGTGCGGTGGAGGTGATCGACACCCCCGGGGTGGAGGGGGAGCTTGCGCTGAAGCCGGGTTGGCCGTCGATGTTCCGCGGCTACCTGCACCAGGAGGAGCGCTACCGCAAAACCTTCGCCGACGGGCTCTACCTGACCGGGGACATGGCCAAGCGCGACGACGACGGCTACTTCTGGTTCGTGGGCCGCGCGGACGACGTCATCAAGTCCGCCGGGCATCTGATCGGCCCCTTCGAGGTGGAGAACGCGCTCACCGACCATCCGGCCGTCGCCGAGGCCGCGGTCATCGGCGTGCCCGACCCCACGGTCGGCGAGGTGGTGAAGGCGTTCGTCACGCTCAAGGACGGATATCAACCCGACGACGCGTTGCAGCGCGACCTCATGGCGCACGCCCGCAAGCGGTTGGGAGCCGCCGTGGCCCCGAAGACGATCGCGTTCGCCGACTCGTTGCCGCACACCCGCAGCGGGAAGATCATGCGCCGGCTGCTGAAAGCCCGCGAGCTCGGCCTTCCGGAGGGGGACACCTCGACCATCGAGACCACCGGCAGTGCGAGTGCGACGGCGGTGACGCGCTGATGGACAGCGGGCAGGCGCGCGACCTCCTGACGGACATGATCCGGGTCCGGCGGATGGAGGAGAAATGTGCAGAGCTCTACAGCGAGAGCAAGATCCGCGGCTTCCTGCACCTCTACGTCGGTGAGGAGGCGGTGGCCGCCGGCTCACTGCGGGCGCTGGGCCCCGACGACGCGGTGGTTGCCACGTATCGGGAGCACGCACACGCGCTGCTGCGAGGGGTGCCGATGACCTCCATCATGGCCGAGATGTTCGGCAAGGTGCAGGGCTGCTCCCGCGGCCGCGGCGGGTCCATGCACCTGTTCGACGCGGACAGACGGTTCTACGGGGGGAACGCGATCGTCTCCGGCGGGTTGCCGCTGGCGGCCGGTCTCGCGCTGGCCGACGCCCACCAGGGCCGCAACCGGGTCACTGCCTGCTACTTCGGCGAGGGCGCGGTGGCCGAGGGAGCCTTCCACGAGTCACTGAACATGGCGGTGCTGTGGCGTCTGCCCGTGCTGTTCTGCTGCGAGAACAACCTCTACGCAATGGGCACCGCCCTGCGACGCGAGCTGTCGCAGACCGATCTCACCGTGAAGGCCGCGGCCTACAACGTGCCCACCCTGGCGGTCGACGGAATGGATGTCGCGGCTTGCCAATTCGCTGCCCAGGAGGCCGTCGAGCACGTCCGTCGCGGCGGCGGACCGTTCTTCGTGGAGTTCCGCACCTACCGCTTCCGCGCGCACTCGATGTTCGACCCCGAGCTGTACCGGGACAAGGCCGAGGTGGAGCAGTGGCGCCAGCGGGATCCGATCGCGATGTTCACCGACCGCTGTACCGGTGAAGGTCTACTGGCGCCCGAGGACGTGGCCGCGATCGAAGAAGCCGTCGGCGTCGAACTCAGCGACGCGGTGGCCTACGCGGAGGCCGGGACATGGGAAGACGTCGAGGATCTCGAACGCGATGTGTTGACACCGGCGGGGGGACAACGATGAAGACCAGCTACCGCACGGCCGTGCACGACGCGATCGCCGATGCGCTGCGCGACGACCCGCGAGTGCTGTTGATGGGCGAGGACGTCGGTCGTTATGGAGGCACGTATGCCGTGTCCAAGGGTCTGCTCGAGGAGTTCGGGCCCGACCGGGTGCGGGACACCCCACTGTCGGAGCTGGGGTTCGTCGGCATCGGAATCGGCGCTGCGCTAGGGGGATTGCGGCCGATCGTCGAGATCATGACGGTGAACTTCAGCCTGCTGGCGCTCGATCAGATCGTCAACACCGCTGCCGCGCTGCGCCATATGTCCGGCGGACAGTTCTCGGTGCCGCTGGTGGTCAGGATGGCGACCGGGGCGGGCCGCCAGTTGGCCGCCCAGCACTCGCACAGCCTGGAGGGCTGGTACGCCCACATCCCGGGTATCAAAGTGGTTGCCCCGGCGACGGTGGAGGACGCCTACGGGATGCTGTCCACGGCTCTGCAGGACCCCGATCCGGTGATCATGTTCGAGCATGTGCAGCTCTACAACACCTCAGCCGACGTGGCGGAGCTTGGCGCGCAGGATATTTCGCGGGCAGCGATCCGGCGGCAGGGCTCCGATGTCTCGCTGATCACCTACGGCGGCAGTCTGCCCAAGGTGCTCGACGCCGCCGACCAGCTTGCGCTGGCCGGCATCGACTGCGAGGTGATCGACCTGCGGGTGCTGCGGCCGCTGGACACCGAGACGTTCGTCGGCTCGGTGCGCAAGACGCATCGCGCGGTCATCGTCGACGAAGGCTGGCGCACAGGCAGCCTCGCGGCCGAGATCAGCACACAGATCACCGAGCAGGCCTTCTTCGACCTCGACGCCCCGGTCGCCCGGGTGTGCAGCGCCGAGGTTCCGATCCCCTACGCCCGTCATCTCGAACAAGCGGCCCTGCCGCAGCGGGACACGATCGTCGCCGCGGCCCAGGGACTTTTCGGAGGCCAACCGTGATCGAGTTCGCGATGCCGGCCCTGGGCTCCGACATGGACGAGGGCATGCTCAACGAATGGCTTGTGAAGCCGGGTGACACCGTCAGCCGCGGGCAGGTCGTCGCGGTGGTCGAGACCACCAAGGCCGCCGTCGAGATCGAGTGCTGGCACGACGGTACGGTCCACGAACTGCTGGTGCCCGTCGGGCAGACCGTTTCGGTGGGCACCCCGTTGGCGACGCTGCTGGAAAGTGGCGAGGTTGCTGCCGAGCACCCGGCCGTATCCCCAAAGCAGCCCGCCGTGGCGCCGTCCGAGCAGCCCGCCGTAGCGCCACCCGAGCAGCCCGCCGCCGTGTCGTCTGGGCGGCCCGCCGCGGTGTCGTCTGGGCGGCCCGCCGCCGTGTCGTCTGGGCGGCCCGCCGCCGTGCCGTCCGGGCACCGGCGGTGGGTCTCGCCCGCCGCGCGCCGCCTGGCCTCGTCACTGCACGTCGACCTCGACGCCGTCACCGGCACCGGGCCCCAGGGCGCGGTCACCATCACCGACGTGGAACATGCCGCCGCGGAAGCCGCCGGATCTGCGGCCGAAACCGCCCGGCCTGCGGCAGAGACCGCCGGGCCTGCGGCCGCGAAGCCCGCCGAGTCCCGCGGCGCCATGATGCGCCGGTCCATCGCCGCGGCGATGGGCCGGTCCAAACGCGAGATCCCGCACTACTACCTCGCCAACGAGATCCTGCTGGACGCGTCGTCGCAGTGGCTGGCCGAACGCAACGCCCAGCGATCGATCACCGAGCGGGTGCTGCCCGCCGCGCTGTTGCTCAAGGCCGTGGGCGTTGCGGCGCAACGCTTTCAGGAGCTCAACGGATTCTGGCGGGACGACGGGTTCGTCCCCGCGGACGCGGTGCACGTCGGTGTCGGGATCTCGCTGCGCGGCGGCGGGCTGGTGGCGCCCGCCATCCACGACGTCCCCGGCAAGAAACTCGACGAGGTGATGTCGGAGCTGACCGATCTGGTGGCGCGCGCCCGTGCGGGCTCGCTCCGCAGCTCGGAGATGTCCGACCCCACGATCACCGTAACCAACCTCGGGGATCAAGGCGTGGACACGGTTTTCGGCATCATCTATCCGCCACAGGTGGCACTGGTCGGCTTCGGCAAACCGGCCCAGCGGGTGTGCGCCGTCGACGGCGGAATCCGCATCGCCACCACGGTGCACGCCACGCTGGCCGCCGACCACCGGGCCAGTGACGGGCATCGCGGCGCGATGTTCCTGGCCGCGATCGACCAACTCCTCCAACAACCCGACCAATTCGAGAAGTGACCGCCATGAGAACAGAGCAGGACATCCGCGGCGACATCCTCGCGGTGCTGACCGCGATCGCCCCCGAGGTGGAACCCGACGACATCGACGACCACGAGCTGCTGCGCGACCAGGTGGATCTGGACTCGATGGACTGGCTGAACTTCCTGGTCGGGATCCACAAGCGGCTTCACGTCGACATCCCGGAGGCCGACTACAAGAAGCTGCGCACGCTCGCCGACGTCGTCGGATACGTCGAGCAGCACGCCACGGGACCGTGACGGAGGATCGCGGCGTGGAGCACGGAGTAGCCCTGGGCCGGATGCGCGGTCTGACCGTGACTGTCCACTGGAGTGTGGTGGTCATCGTCTGGCTCTTCGCCTGGAGTCTTGCCAGCACACTCCCGGGGTCCGCCCCCGGCTACCCGGATGCGGTGTACTGGGTCGCCGGCTTCTGCGGCGCGGCGCTGTTCGCGGCCGGCCTCCTCGCTCACGAACTGGCGCACGCCGTGGTGGCAAGGCGCTCAGGGATCCCCGTACCGGAAGTCACCCTGTGGTTGTTCGGCGGGGTGGCCCGGCTGGCAGGGGAGGCCAAGACACCGCGGGACGAATTCCGGATGGCGGCAGCCGGTCCCGCGTTGAGCCTGGCCCTTTCCGCCGTGTTCGCCGCGGTCGCGGCGGGCCTGGCCGGCACCGGGATCTCCCCGCTGGCCACCGAGGTGGCGGCGTGGCTGGCCGCGGCCAACGCGGTGCTCGCCGTCTTCAACCTGCTGCCCGGTGCACCGTTGGACGGGGGACGGATCCTGCGTGCCTACCTCTGGCACCGGCACGGAGATCCCGTGCGCGCGGCCATCGGCGCGGCCCGCGCCGGGCGCGTCGTCGCCTACCTGCTGATCGGGCTCGGATTGGTGGAGTTTCTGCTCGGCTCGCTCATCGGAGGCGCATGGCTGGCCTTCATCGGCTGGTTCCTGCTCACCGCAGCACGTGACGAGAACGCCGCCGTCCGGGCCCGCGCGTCGCTGGCCGGGGTCCGGGTCGCCGCCGTCATGACGCCCAACCCCCGCACCGTCCCGGAGTCACTCTCGGTGCAGCGCTTCATCGACGATCACCTGCTCGGCGACCGCCACTCGGCCTATCCGGTGACCCACCCCGACGGCACGTGCACCGGACTCGTCACCCTCGCGCAGGTACGGGTCGTACCACCTGTCGAGCGCGACACCACGCGGCTCGCCGACATCGCCATCCCACGGAACCGAATGGCCACCGCCGATCCGGGCGAACCGCTCGTCGAGGTGGTGCAGCGGCTCGACCGCAGCACCGGAAATCGCATCGTCGTGATGGCCGCCGACCGGGCGATTGGCGTGGTGACCGCCGCAGATGTCGCCAGAATGATCGATGTGCGCAACCTCGCCGCAGTCGGTCAGCCCGCGGGACCGGGCAACGGGTAGCCGCGCCACCTGCAGCCGTGCAGCCGAAGTGCTCAAACGGTGTCCCTCGGCGGTCCCGACTGCCACAATTGATCCCGGCAGTACGGGGGATCAGCGTGAGCAACCGACAACAGCGGGCCTTCGGCCGTCGGCACCCAGCCGATCTGCGGCGGATCCACGAACAACTCGACGAGTTGGCGGCCGACCGTGACCAGATGGGCCAATTGCTGCAGGTAGCGGTCGAGATCGGCTCCGATCTCGAACTGAACGCGACCCTGCAGCGCATCGTGCGTGCCGCCAGGGGCATGACCGCGGCCCGGTACGGTGCGATCGGCGTGTGGGGAACCGACGACCTGTTGTCCGACTTCGTCCACGACGGAATGGACGAGGGTACGGTGCAGGCCGTCGGCCATCCGCCGGTCGGCAAGGGGCTGTTGGGCTTCCTGCGGCAGGGTACCGACCCCGTTCGGCTGGACAACGCCGCCGAACACCCCTCGGCGGTCGGGTTCCCGCAGCACCACCCCGGCATGCGGGCGTTCATCGGCGTGCCGATCGTGATTCGCGGCGAGCCCTTCGGGAGCCTGTACCTGGCCGATGACCGACCCGATTTCGCCTTTGCCGAGGCGGACGAGATGACAGTCAGGGCACTGGCATCGATCGCGGCCGTGGCGATCGACAACGCCCGGCTACTCGACCACGCCCGGGCCACCGTGCGCTGGACCGACGCCGGCCGGGAGATCACGGCGGCGGTGCTCGGCGGCGACGATCCGTACCTGCGGCCGCTTCAACTCATCGTGGGCCGTGCCTGCGAGCTCACCGGCGCCGAGCAGGGAATCGTGCTGGTGGCCTCCGATCCGGAGCAGCCGGTCGACGAGGTCGACACCCTGGTGGTGTCCACCGCCGCCGGCCGCTACGCCGATGACGTTCTGGGGCAACGTGTTCCGGTGCACGGATCGACCACCGGCGCGGTGTTCCAGTCGGGCCGACCGGTCATCACCGAGGCGTTCGGTCACTCGATCCCGTTCTTCACCGACGTCGGCGAGCGACCGGTGGTCGTGGTGCCACTGCGCTCGGAGCGGCAGAATCTGGGGGTACTGGCGTTGGCGCGCAACGCCTCCGCGCCACGGTTCCAGGCCGGCGACCTCGACCTCGTCCGCGACTACGCCTACCACACGGCGATCGCCATCGTCATCGCCAGGGCCCGCGGCACCGCGAACGAGCTTGCGATGTTCACAGACCGGGAGCGCATCGCCCACGATCTGCACGATCAGGTGATCCAGCGGGTTTTCGCCGTCGGCATGGACCTGCAGGGCGTCGTCGCCCGAGTGCGATCCCCTGCCCTCAATGAGCGGCTGTCGAATTCGGTCGACGAACTGCAGGCGGTGATCACCGAGATCCGGTCGACGATCTTCAATCTGCAGAAGCCGGCCGAGGCGCATGGTGCTTTCGCCAAACGCATCAGGCATGCGTTCCAGCGTCTGACCGAGGACCGTGAGATGGCCGCGACGCTGACGGTGTCCGGTCCGATGGAAGTCGTCGCGCCGTCGCTCGTCGACGACGCCGAAGCCGTCGTGTTGGAGGGACTCAGCAACGCCGTCCGCCACTCGGGTGCCGCCGCCGTCGCCGTCGAGATCGCCGTCGGTGACGACCTCGTCGTGGAGGTCTGCGACGACGGTCAGGGCATCCCGGCCGAGAGTCGGCGACGCAGCGGCCTGGCCAACCTTGCCGCCAGGGCCCGGGCTGCCGGCGGCGAACTCGTGATCGATACCCCACCGTCCGGTGGCACCCGGCTGATCTGGAGCGTGCCGCTCGCCCGGACGTGAGCCCGCACCTCGCCGAGGGACCAAGGGCCCTCGCTCCCTGGACCAAAGCCTTTAGATCGGTGCTCAGACCCGTCCTAGCGTCGTGGTATGCGGCGACATCGGTTCTGCTGTTCGTCGTACCGGACCACTCGGAAGTGCTTGCAGGACAAGGAGTAACGAATGCCTCACCGCGTTTCGCCGGGCTTCCCGTCCACCCACACGATGTGGTCCATTCTTCGTCATCCGGGCACGGTGTGGGCGCTGCGGGCAGCCAACGAGCGGCTGGTCACCGCGCAGGACCTTCCTGACCTGCGTGCCGATTCCAACGAAGGAGGGCAGCATGACCGACTCACCCCGTAAACCGAAGGAGTGGACCGTCGGCGTAGCCGTCGACGAGCATGAAGATCAGACCCGCGCCACCGCCTGGCTGGTGTGGGATGAACGGGACGTCACGGGCGTCGGGTTGGCCCGGCGGAATCCGAAGGACGAGGACGTACCCGTCATCGGAGACGAGCTGGCCGTGGCTCGGGCGCTGTCCGACCTGGCACGTCAGCTGTTGGCCGTCACGGCCAGGGACATCGAGGGCGTGACCCACGAGCACGTCGCGTCATTGGAGTGAATGAACGGGACCAACGGCCCTAATGCCGTCGCATCCCCGGTCATAACGTGGACTGCGACAGCGTGCATCGCACGAGGCAATTCGTCAGAGGAGAGTGCCATGGACTGGCCGACAGCCGCCGTTCTCATCGCCATCGTCATCGCGATCATGGCCGTGGCGACCACCTATCTGGCGGGCCGTTCCTCGAAGTGATCGGTCACCGACATGCCTGGTGAGACGACGCGGTACGGAATTGTCGTCGGGGTCGACGGTTCCCCGGAGTCCTCCGCGGCGCTGCGATGGGCCGGCGGCGAGGCACTGCTGTTCCGGGAGCCTGTCACCCTGATCTACGCGGTGGCGCCGACGGTCGTCAGCTGGCCCATGGCGCCGCTGCAGGACACGGTCGTCGAGTGCGAACGCCAGAACGCGGAGGAAGCTCTCCAGTACGCCCGGAATGCGGTGGCCTCGGTGGCCGAATCGTGCGGACAGGACATCGACATCCGCACCGAAGTCCGGTACGGGCCCCCGGTTCAGGTACTCGTCGACGCCTCGAGGCAGGCGCGGATGGTCGTCGTCGGCAACAGGGGCAGAGGGGCTCTCGGCCGGCTGGCGTTGGGCTCCGTCAGCGACGGGTTGATCCACCACGCCCACGGCGCCGTCACCGTCGTGCACACCCGCCGCGGGCACCTTCCCGATCCGGCTGCATCGGTCCTGCTGGGCGTCGACGGCTCACCGGCATCCGAGGACGCCACCGCGCTGGCCTTCGAGGAAGCCGAGCGACGCGGCGTCGACCTGGTGGCAGTCCACGTGTGGGGTGACGTGGGCGGGCTCCCCCTGCAGGGCGACGAATGGCGCGGCCACAGACAGCAGGCCGAAGAGGTTCTCGCCGAGCGCCTGGCCGGGTGGCAGGAGCGTCACCCCGACGTCCGGGTCAGTCGCCACGTCGAATTCGACGATCCGGCCCACCATCTCGTCGACAGGGCGCGGACGGCCCAGTTGGTCGTCCTCGGCAGCCACGGCCGCGGCGGGTTCGCCGGTATGCTCCTCGGTTCTGTCAGCTCCACGGTGGCCCGGTCGGTCGACATACCGGTGACGGTGGCGCGACCACGATGACCGGACCACCGCTGCCACGCCGTCGCTGGTACCGCACGTTCCCCGCCGTCGTCGGGTTCGTGGCCGTCGCCGTCGTGATCATCGCCTCGGGGATCGTTGCGATCGCGCTGTCCGGCGGCCAGCGGTCCCAGGGCGGAATCGCGCCGTCACAGCGCGCCGAACTGGCCGAATGGTGGTCGACCGCACAGCCGCACGTCACCGATCTGCAAAAGGCCCTTGATGATTCGCTTGAGGCGCTGCGAAGTATGGACGGTCCCGCCCTGGGTGCGGCATGCCAGCGGATGCACGATTCCGCGGGAGTCGACGTCGCCGCGCATGTGCCCGCCCCGGATCGGGATCTCACCGCAGAATTGGAGGCCGCCGCGCAGGACGCGCATGACGCGGCGCACATGTGCCTGGCCGTGCTCGAGCTCACCCCCAACAATTACGACGCCGAATTCGTCTCCGACATCGACCAGGCCGACCGGCATCTGAAGGCCGCCGTGGCGATCATCGACCGCAGCCTGACGAGTTAGGCGCCCGGTTCGGGCCGCGCAGCAGGTGGCGAACCAGGAAATCGCGTTGATCCCGGGCTATCTCGTCGCGCACCGGGCCGTGGTAGACATCGAAGTGCGCGACCGGGTACTCCATGATCTCGACGTCAGCGGCGTGCCCGAGTCTGCGTCTGACGTAGGGCGACGAGACCTCGGCATCGTCACGGGCGAGGGTGACCAGGACCGGGCACCGGATGCGCTCGACCGTGCCGTCGCGGTATCTCGGAGCGTGGAACAGGAATCGCGGGGTCACTTCGTTTCGCCACGTCGGGGAGTTGGACTCGACGTGCCGAAACCGTTCTGCCAGAGCGGGGTCGCTGAACACGGCATGGCCGAGCGGCCCGTACACGGGCAGGTAGTACGGTCTGAGGCCGCACCGCCCGCGTATCGCATCCAGCGCCGCCGCGCCCACCAACCTGAGGGTGGCGATGACGGTGCGGGCAGGGCCCGGGCGGAAGGTGGCCGGCCGGTGGCGCCCTCGCAGACCGACGAACATGTCCAGGGCGGGGACGGTGGCCACCACCGCTGCGATGCGCGGGTCGGCGGAGGCGACGTTGATGACGTGGCTGCCGCCGAGCGAGGTACCCCACAGCCCGATTCGGCGGGCGTCGATCGCCTCGTGGGCCCGGGCGTAGGCCAGCGCAGCCCTGATGTCCTCGAGCTGGCGGCCGGTGTCCACCAGCTGCCGGGGCTGTCCCTCGCTCGACCCGAAATGGCGGTAGTCGAAAAGCAGGACCGCGAGACCGCCTGCGGCGAAGACGCTCGCGAAATCGGGCAGGATCCAATCCATCGTTCCCGAGAAGCCGTGGGCGAACACCACCGCCGGGTACGGCCCGGGACCGGCCGGCAGGTAGAGCTCGGCGGCGATCCGCGAACCGCCACTGGAGAACGACACCTGCCGTGTGGTGAAGCCGACACCCATGCCTCGACGCTACCGGCCACAATGCGGACCTTTTCCCCTTCTTCGGTGACCAAGGGCCCTGCGTGGAAAAATGCTGCGGCGCTAGCTTCGAGAGCGTGGCACCCTCACTGCGCGACACGTTCCGGCCGCTGGCCAAGACCGGAATCTATTACGCGCGCTCGTGGCGCGAGTATCTCGCGGGCGAGACGCCGCAGTTGCCGATCGCCCGGCCGACCGTGGCGCTGGCCGCCGAGGCGCTCCGTGACGAGGTGGTGCTGCTCGGGCTGCGGGCCCGCCGGCCCTTGAGTGACCCCGAGGCCTTCGCGCGGATTCACGACGAGGTCGTTGCGGCCCTGAAGTTCTACGGCCGTCGGGGGTGGCTCGACGACCCGGAGGGCTTCTTCCGCCCGCCGGCGCCGCTGACCGACGTCGAGGTGACCCCGGTGCGGCGTCGCAACCACACCTATGCCCGGCTGCGGTGGGAGAGCGGCTATCGCCCACTGCGCGGCGAGCCGGGCGGCGACCGCTGGGCGACATACACCGCGAACCGCCGGGGCTACGGACTGCTGTTGCGCCACCCGGAGCCGCGGCCCTGGCTGGTGTGCATCCATGGAACCGAGATGGGCCGCGCGGCACTGGACCTGGCGTTGTTCCGGGCGTGGTACCTGCACGAGGAGCTGGGCCTCAACGTGGTGCTCCCGGTGATGCCCATGCACGGCCCGAGGGGCAGGCAGCTACCGAAAGGCGCGGTGTTCCCCGGCGAGGACATGCTCGACGACATCCATGCGACCGGCCAGGCGGTCTGGGACATCCGTGCCCTCCTCGGCTGGATCCGCGCAGAGCAACCCGGCGCCGCGATCGGTGTGTACGGTTTGTCCCTTGGCGGATTCATCGCCGCGCTGGTGGCCAGCCTTGACGACGAGTTGGTCTGCGCGGTGCTGGGGGTGCCCGTCGCCGATCTCGTCGATCTGCTGAGCCGCCATTCCGGCATGGCCCGTGACGATCCGAGGCGGCGCACGATCGAGCTGGCAGGCCCGCTCGGCCAGATGATCTCGCCGCTGTCGCTGACGCCTCGTGTTCCGTTGTCGGGCCGATTCATCTACGCAGGCCTCGCCGACCAGGTGGTGCACCCCCGCGAGCAGGTCGCCCGGCTGTGGGAGCACTGGGGCCGGCCGAACATCGCGTGGTACCGCGGCGGGCACACCGGGTTCTTCCAATCCCGACCGGTGAACCGGTTCATCGCCGACGCGCTGGCCCGGTCCGGGCTACTCGCCGGGATCGACCGGCCGGGTATGCCGGACGCGACGACGGGCTGAGATGCGCAATGCCCGTGCTGCTGTGGATCTTCGTGGCGGGACTGGCGATGAGCGCCCTGGCGCTGGTGGGCAGTGTCACCCTGCTGATCCCCGAGCGTCTGTTCACGCGGATAGTCCTGCCGCTGGTGGCGCTTGCGGCAGGCGCGCTGCTCGGCGGCGCGCTGTTCCACATGCTGCCCGAAGCGATCGCACTGGACAGCGGCAGCAGGACCGTGTTCGCCTGGTGCGCCGCGGGCATCGTCAGCTTCCATGTCCTGGAACAGTTCCTGCACTGGCACCACTGTCACCGGCCGGTGAGTCAGCACCGCCCGCTGGGCTACCTGATCCTGGCGGCCGACGGCCTGCACAATCTGATCGGCGGTCTGGCGGTCGGAAGTGCCTTCATCGTCGACATCAAGCTGGGTGTGGTCACCTGGCTCGTCGCGGCGGCTCACGAAATCCCGCAAGAGTTAGGAGATTTCGGGATCCTCGTACACAGCGGATGGCCCGCCTCGCGCGCCCTGGTCTACAACGTCGTGTCCGCACTGACCTTCCTCGTCGGCGCGCTGCTCGCCTACGCATTCGCCGGCAGAGTCGACGTGACGGTCCTCGTTCCGTTCGCGGCGGGCAATTTCATCTACATCGCGCTGACCGACCTGCTGCCCGAGATCACCACCTCGCCGGTGCTCCGCGACAAGGCGCTCTACACCACGACGTTCGTGGCCGGAATCGTGCTGCTCTGGGCGGTGGCCCAGTTGGCATGAGCCGGCACAGGTTACGAAAGCACAAGAGAGAAAACGAGAAAGGAAACATGAGATGACTGTCAACGAGATGCCGACCCCGGTCGTCACGATGCCGCGGATCGGGGACCCGGCGCCGTCGTTCACCGCTGCCACCACCCAGGGTGACATCAACTTCCCCGCCGACTACCTCGGCAGGTGGGTCATCCTGTTCTCCCACCCGGCCGACTTCACGCCGGTGTGCACCAGCGAGTTCATCACGTTCGCGTCGATGCAGGACGAATTCGCCGCCTACAACACCGATCTGGTCGGGCTCTCGGTCGACGGCCTCTACAGCCACATCGCCTGGTTGCGGACCATCAAGGAGAAGATCTCGTACAAGGGGATGCGCGATGTCGAGGTCACCTTCCCGCTCATCGACGATGTCACGATGGAGGTCGCGCGCAAGTACGGCATGATCATGCCCGGCGAAGACACGACGAAGGCGGTCCGCGCGGTCTTCGTGATCGACCCCGAGGGCGTGGTCCGGACGATCATCTACTACCCACTGAGCACGGGCCGCAACTTCGACGAGCTTCTGCGCGTGGTGAAAGCGCTGCAGACGGCCGACGCGTTCGATGTCGCCACGCCGGCGGACTGGCGTCCCGGGGACGCGGTGATCGTTCCCCCCGCGGGGTCGTGCGGCACCGCCCAGAGCCGGATGTCGGGTGACGTCGTGGGTGTCGAATGCCAGGACTGGTTCTTCTGCACCAGAGAGCTTCCCGCCGACGAGGTCGAGGCCCGCATCCGCCGTCGGTGAGGAGTCCGATGCCCTGACGGGCCGGGGTCGAAGTGCCCTTGTGACGGCGGCGGCCGTCCAGCAGTCTCGACTGTGAGTCCGTATTTTCACCAGGTTTGGGACAGCGAGATCATGGCCGATGGCACGACATTGCAGCGACTTTCGCTCAGACAGCTCATCTGGGCGTGTCTGGGCGTCATGGCCGCCGCTTTCGTCGTCGTCTCGGCGGCCGCTGTCGCCGGGCAGGTCGGCGTGGCACGTGCTGTCGACGAGCTGAGCAACGAGGTGGTGCCGATCCAGGGCGAGGTCGAAGTGCTCCGGCGTACCTTCACCGACCGCGAGGCGGGCCAACGGAGTTACCTGCTCACCGGCAACCCCGCCTCGCTGGAACCCTTCGATGCGGGCGCCGTCACCGCCGACAGGATGCTCACGCACCTGCGCGAGGAGTTGGCCGGCGATCCGACGGGCAGCGCACTGCTCGACCGCATCGCCGCCGCGGCCGCCGCCTGGACGACGGACGCAGCCGAACCGCAGATCGCCGCCCGCCGCAGTGGGCCCGTCCCTGCCGACGAACAGGCGAGCATGACCTTGGAGAGTGGCCGCGTCTTCGATCGGTTGCGCACGGAACTGCGTGCCCTGGCGGCCCACACGGACGCCATGGCAGAAGCGCAGCTGATGCAGATCCAGTCCGTGCAGCGAACGGCGAACATCGTCCAGGCCGTCGGCGCGGTGATGCTGGTGCTGTCCGTGATCGGTGCCGTCATCGCGGTGCGGTGCCTGCTGACCCGTCCCGTCGGGATGTTGGTGGACCGGGTGAAGAGGGTGGCCGACGGCGACTACGACCGGCCCATCATCCGTCCGGGTCTGCGGGAGACGGCCGAGATCGCCGACGCTGTCGAGCAGATGCGCCTCAGCCTGAGGGCGAGCACCGACCGGCTCATCGACAGTGAACTGCGCGACGAGCAGGCGCGGATCGCCGCAGAGCTCAATGATCGCGTGATCCAGCGGGTCTTCGGTCTCGGACTGGGCCTCACCGCTGCGAGTGCACGTCGGGATCCCGATCTGCAGCCCTTCATCGACGAGACCGACGTCATCATCCGGGACCTTCGCGAGGTGATCTTCAACCTCGATCACGCGGTGTCTCCGCTGGGGCGGCCGTCCCGGATCCGCTCGGCCATCATCGACGTCGTCGAGGGAAGTGTGTCGGCGCTGGGCTTCACCCCGACGCTTGAGATCGCCGGTCCCGTCGACGACACCCCGATCCCGCCGGAACTGCACGCGGCTGTCCTCGCCGTCGTGCGGGAGTCCT
Organism: Mycolicibacterium austroafricanum; assembly: GCF_000612725.1. Taxonomy (GTDB): domain Bacteria; phylum Actinomycetota; class Actinomycetes; order Mycobacteriales; family Mycobacteriaceae; genus Mycobacterium; species Mycobacterium austroafricanum. The sequence goes on along the minus strand of NZ_HG964451.1, from coordinate 444,240 downwards.
TGAGCAACGTCGTCCGTCACTCCCGCGCGACCGCCGCCGGTGTGACCATCGAAGTGACTGGTGACAAGCTGCGAATCACGGTGCGGGACAACGGTGTCGGACTAGCCTCGGACAACATGATGGGCCGCGGCCGGCGCAACATCGCCTCGCAGGCAGAGCAGTTCGGCGGAACGGCCACGGTGTCCACCGCCGACTCGGGCACGGGTGCCGTCGTCGAATGGGCCGTTCCACTGCAGCCGGTGGGCCACCTCGATGCCGTGACGACTTCCGCGCGGTAGTCCATGACCGGGTACTGGCTCGACCTGGCGCTGGTGGGAGTGCTCGTACTGGTCAACGGCCTGCTGTCGGGCAGCGAGGCGGCGTTCATCTCGCTGGGGGAGGGACAGCTGCGGGAGATGGAACGCCGCGGCGGCCGCAGCGACCGCATCGTGGTGCGTCTCGCGCGGGAGCCGAACCGGTTTCTGGCGACCATCCAGCTCGGCATCACACTGGCCGGATTCCTCGCTTCGGCCACCGCGGCGGTGTCCCTCGCCCAACCCCTGGAGTCCCGGCTGCAATTCCTCGGCGGCGCTGCGGCACCCGTCAGCATCGCCGCGGTGACCATCCTCGTCACCGCATCCACGCTGGTCGTCGGCGAACTCGCACCCAAGCGCCTCGGCATGCAGTACGCACGGCGCTGGGCGGCGCTGGTGGCACCTGTGCTGAGAGCGTTGGCGATCGCCGCCACCCCCGTCGTCTGGGCCCTCGGGCAGGCGACCGACATCGTCGTGAGGCTGCTGGGCGGGGACCCGGACGTCGGCAAGGGGGAAATGACATTTGGTGAGCTGAGGGAGTTGATCGCCGGTCACAGCGAGCTGAATCCCGAACAGCGCAAGATCATCTCCGGCGCCCTCGAGATCCACGAGCGCGCGCTCCGCGAGGTCGTCGTGCCACGACCACGGGTGTTCCGGTTGCGCGCGGATCTGCCCGTGCCCCAAGCACTCACGGCGCTGGCGGCGTCAGGGCACACCAGGGCGCCCGTCGTGCCGTCGGGGGAACTGGACGACGCGATCGGCGTGGTGCACCTGCGTGATCTGCTGGGGTCCACCGGAACCGTGGCCGACGTCGCGCGCCCGGCGCTGCTGCTGCCCGACAGTCTGCGGGTCACCGCCGCGATGTCCCGTCTGATGGATGAGCGTGAACAGTTCGCCCTGGTCATCGGTGAGCGCGGCGGCGTCACCGGAATAGTGGCCCTGGAGGACCTGCTGGAAGAGGTCGTCGGCGAGATCTACGACGAGCAGGACAAGGACGTCAGAGCGGTGCGGGTGCTCCCGGACGGCAGCCGAATCCTGCCGGGGTCGTTCCCGATTCACGACCTGGTCGACGTGGGCGTCGACGCGTCGAGCCTGCCCAGCGGGGACTACACCACGGTTGCGGGTCTGATGCTGAGCATCCTCGGACGCATACCGAGCGGTCCCGGCGACCACGTCCAGATCGCCGGCTACCGGTTCGACGTCACGGCGGTGGACAGGCACGCCATCGCCGAGGTGCGGCTGTGGCCACAGCAGCAGTAGGTTGGTGACGTGTTCTTCCAAGTCGTCGCGGCCGACATCGACGGCACGCTGACCTCGTCCGGAGAACTTTCGGTCGACGCGTTGCGCGCCATCCGGCGAGCCAGGGACGGCGGCGTCTGCGTCGTGTTCGTGACCGGACGCATCGCGGCCGAACTCCACGCAGAATTTCCCGGAATCGCCGAGCACGCCGACGCGCTGGTGCTGGAGAACGGCGCCGTGGCGGTGGTCGACGGGCAGGACATCCTGCTGGCCGCGCCGGTGGAATCTGCTTTGGACGCCGAATTGACGCGGCGCCACATCCCTTTTCGTCGGGGTGCGGCGTTGATCGCCACCGACGGCCACCACGTGGCAGGGGTGGTCGAGGCGATCGGGGTCCTCGGCCTGGACTGCCAGATCATCCGCAACCGTGAAGCGCTGATGGTGTTGCCGGCCGGGGTGACCAAAGGTAGCGGGCTGCGCAGCCTGCTCTCCCGGATCAACCGGTCCCCGCACAACACGATCGCGATCGGTGACGCCGAGAACGACCTGTCGATGATGGCGGCAGCCGAACTGGGTGTCGCGGTGGCGAACGCCGTCGCCTCGGTCAAGGCGCACGCCGACCTGGTGATGGACGACCGGGACGGAAAGGGAGTCGCCGGGCTGCTCGACGGCCCGATCCTCAGCGGCGCGCGTCGATGGTGCCCGCCCCGGCGTTGGGTCGACATCGGCGTCTTCGACGATCACACGCCTGCGCAGTTGCCGGGCAGCCAGGGGCGCATCGTCGTCACCGGGCCGCCGGGCTCGGGCAAGAGTCACCTCATCGGACTGATGGCCGAGCAGTGGATCCTGGCGGGCTACGGCGTGCTGGTCGTGGATCCCGAAGGGGACCACGCCGAGCTCAGGGAACTCGACAACGTGGTGCTGGTCGACAGCCGGCACAATCTTGTCGAACCTCCCGATTTGGTCGAGATGCTGCACCCCGCAACAAGTCTCGTCGTAGACCTGTCCGCTCTGGATGCCGAAGCCAAGAGTGGGTACGCGCATCGGCTGCGTTCCGTCGTCGAGGCCCACCGCGAACGGCACGGCTTTCCGCACTGGGTGATCTGGGACGAGGCCCATCTGCTCGGGCGTCAGCGGGAAGAGCGCTGGGTCCGTCGGGGCGGGTACGTGCTGTCGTCGTTCGCGCCGGCGACGCTTCCGGCCGACGAGGTCGACGCCAGCGACGTCGTGGTGGAGGCGATCCGACCCGACCGCGCCGAATCCGTCGCGAATCCGGTGCAGTGGGCCACTATTCGCTACGGCACCGACGCGTCGAGGCCCTTCACGGTCGCCCGGCGCCGGACGGCCCATATCCGGCACCGACACAAGTACGTCGATGTCGCGCTTCCGCGGGAGCGCCGGTTCTACTTCCAGGCTGAAGACGGCCAGCCGGTCACGCCTGCGGCGACGATGCGCGACTTCGGTCAGGCCATCCTGCAGCTGACACCCGAGAGCCTACAGTTCCATCTCGAGCGCGGTGACTTCTCCCGCTGGCTCGGACACACCATCGCCGACACCGAACTGGCGGCCGAAGTGGCTTGCTGGGAAGACGAAGTCGCCGCGCACCGAGCCGCCGAGATCGAACGGGTCCGCAGACAGATCGCCGACGCGGTGCGCACACGCTACCTCGAGGGGCGCGGCTGAGCACCGCCCTCGTCGTCGCTGTATCCCTCGTCGTCGGTGTCTTCGAACTCAGTGGTCAACAGGTCGTGCAGGGTGTTCGACGTCGTGTGGGCCGCAGAAGAAAACGGCTCGATGACGATCTCCACCCCGGTGGCCCGCAGCCGCTCCGCATCGTGGCGGGTGTGCGCTGTCAGCGCGACCGCACCCGAGAACTGGTGCTGCCGTAGCCCGTGCAGCAGTGCGAGATTCGTCTGCAGAACCGGGATCGCACTGATGACGTACTTGGCCCGGTCCAGTGGCAGTGCCTCCAGCAGGTCGAGATCCTCGGCGCTTCCGAACGTCGTCGTCACACCGTCGCGGCGGTGTGCCCTGACCCCGTGCGGATCGAAGTCGACACCGAGGACGCGATGGCCGGCACCGGACAGCCGATCGGCGAGATGACTGCCGAATCGGCCCAGGCCGAACAGGATGATGTCGAAGTCGCCGTCGGAGAGGCCGGCCACCTCGTGGTCTCTCTGGTGCTTTCTCTCCAGATGGGACAGCCACCGCTGCGAACGCGCGAAGATGCCGTCCGAATACATCGTCATGTACGTCGATGCGGCGATGGTGATGAGGCCGACCACGGTGATCAGGCTGACGGTGGCGTTGCTGATATGTCCCAGGCTGAGCCCCAACGCCGCAAGGATCAGCGAGAATTCGGAGATCTGGGCGAGCGGCAGCCCGACGAGAAACCCGACGCGTACCGGGTAGCGCATCACCGACATGATCGCGATGACGATCGCGGGCTTGGCCACCAACACGAAGACCGACAGGATGATGGCCGCGGTGATCTGTCCCGCCGCTTCGCTGAAGTCCAGGCCCGCGCCCAGGTTCAGGAAGAAGAAGAACAGCAGGAAATCCCGCAGACTGACCAACCGGGCCCCGAGCGCGTCACGGAACTGGGTGCCGGCCAACGAGACTCCGGCGAGGAAGGCTCCGACCTCGGAGCTGAATCCCAGCCACTCGGAAAACGATGCGACCGACACGGCGTACGCGACTCCGAACAGAACCAGCAACTCCTGGGACCGCGCGATCTGCGGCATCAGCCAGGGCAGGACGAACCGCATCAGCACCCAGAGGGTGGCGAGCAGGCCGATGCCCTTGAGGGCGACGGCCGCGATACCCGCCCCCACGCTGCCCTCGCCACCTCGCCCGGAAGCGGTGAGGGCGATCATCACCACGACGACGACGATGTCCTGGACGATGAGGATGCCGAGCGCTATCCGTCCGTGCAGCTGCTCCAATTCCCGTTTGTCCGACAACAGCTTGACGATGATGATCGTCGACGAGAAGGTCAGCGCCACAGCGACATAGAGCGCCGTCACGTTGTCCATCCCCAGCGCGAGCGCGATGAGCAGGCCGAGTGCGAACGTGACGAGCACCTGGCCGAGCCCGGTGATCACCGCGACGGGTCCGGTGTTGCGGATCATATGCAGATCCAGCCTGAGTCCGACCAGGAACAACAGGACGGCGAGGCCCAGCCTGGCCAACAACTCCATGGTGCTGTCGGCCGATACCCAACCGGCACCGACCGGACCCACCGCGACGCCGACCATGATGAACGCCACGATGAGCGGCTGACGCAGCCTGGTGGCCACTACGCCTGCAGCGGTGGCGAGCGCCAGGATGATCGCGATGGTCGGAAAAAGGTGGCCGTCCATGTCGGGATCAGACTATCCGGCGTGCGCGCAGCAGATTCTGGCCGACCCTCACGGGGTTCGCGGGCGGACCACCATGACGGGCACCCGTGCCGCCTGCACCACGGCGCCGCTGACCGACCCGAGCAGCGCGCCCGTCACCGCGCCGTACCCGTGACTGCCCACGATGAGCAACTGAGCCGACTCGGACCGCTCGACGAGCCGGCGGGCCGGCTCGTCGGACACCACGACACGTTCGACTGCCACCCCGGGATAACGCTTCTGCCAGGGCGCGAGCTGTCGAGCGGCTTCCTGTTCCACCTCGGGGCGAATCTCCTCCCAGTCGAAGCCCGGCATCTCGAAGGCGCCCGGCGACCACCACGAGTGCAGCGCGACAAGCCCCACACCCCGGCGCGAGGCCTCCTGAAACGCGATCTCGACAGCGGCTTCGGACCCGGGGGAGCCGTCGAACCCCAGCACCACCGGCGCCCCTCCGGGCGGCGCCGGCTCCTCGTCGTGCACCACGACGACCGGGCAGTGTGCGCGGTGGATCACCCCCATGCTGGTGCTTCCGAGCACCTTGCGCAGCAGGCCACCCTGCCCCCGGGAACCGACGACCACCATTCCCGCCGTGTGCGACGCCTCCACCAGTGCGGCGGTCGGGGTCGCGACGGCGAACTCGGCGGTCACCGGAACGGCGCCCCCGGTGAGTTCCTTGGCGATCTGACCGGCGTCCTTCAGGATGTCCTGGCCGATCTGCCGCTGCCAGTCCAGGAAGCCGGTCGGGACCGGAACGACCGGCCACGCCCCGATGGGCAGCGTGGTCGCATACAGGATGACGAGCGGTATGTTCCGCAGCTTCGCCTCCGCGGCGGCCCACTCCAGCGCCGGCTGTGACGAGGGCGAATCGTCGACGCCGACAACTACATTCCCGATCTCATTTCCGAACTCCGCGGCCGCGGCCATCGTGTGCTCCTCATCTCGACTGGCGCGGCAGGCGGGTTCGACTCCAGGCCGCACCTGACACGTTATGGGGTGGCGGGCCCGGTCTCTAGAGGCCTTCGGCCCCGAACCCTCCGCAGGCCGAGGACCTGTGCCACCTTCGGCCCACCGGGCAGCGCAAGAGGCTAGCCGAGCAGCGCGGTGACCGCGGCGAAATAGAACAGGATCGACAGCAGATCCTGGACCACCGTCGCCAGCGGGCCGGATCCGAACGCCGGATCCCTCCCGAGGCGGTGCAGCAACCACGGCAGGCACAGGGCCACCACCGTGGACGCGCTGCTGGCGCCGATCACGGTGAGCGAAACGGCCAGTGCCAGAGCAAAGTTGGCGGTCATCATCGCGACAAGCGGCCACATGACCGCTGCCAGCAGGATTCCCATCGACAGCCCGGTGAGCGCTTCGCGGACGACGATCCGGCGGATGCCGACACCCACCGACAGCCCGCGGATCGCCAGTGTCTCGGTCTGTGTGCCCACGGCGTCGGCCAGGTACACGATGCCGGGAACGAAGTACGCGACGGCCAGGTCGGCGTTGAGTTGCGCGTCGAAGGCCGTCATCAGGACCGCCGAAACCATCGCGCCGAGCAGGCCGACGACGAGCCACGGCACCCTGTGCCACAGCCGATTCCGCACCGACTCGACGCTGGTGGTCCGCACGGACTCCACATCACGCATGAAGCCGCCGAGCCGAGCCAGGTCTTCGTCATGTTCCTGCAGCAGAACGCCGAGCAGCCGCTGCGGTGAGATCAGCCCGAGGAAGCGTCCGTCCCCGTCGACGACGGCGAGGTAGGGCTCCGCGCGGTGCACCGCCTGCCAGGCCGCATGCTCCTGATCGGTGTCCGGAGCGACCGCGGGCGGTGCGGAATCCATCACGTCGCGCACGCGCTGCCCCGGGTCGGCGGCCAACATCGCCTCGATCGTCGCGATACCCCGCAACCGCTGCCGGGCGTCGATCACCGCGACCGCCGCGGCACTGTCGAATCGCTTGCCGCGCATGGCGGCGAGCGCATCCTCGACCAACGTGTCGGCGGTGGAGGTGGGGACGTTGCGCGAGGCGTGGTGCAGCGCCTGATCAGTGGGCCCGAGGAACTTCTCCGTAGTGGGCGCAACCTCCGCCGACGACGTCATCCGCGGGACTCGCCGGTCGGCCGCGGGTTGAGCGTCACGTCGAAGGCCACGCCACGAATAATCGGCCTCGACGCCGCACCGGTGGCAGAGTCCGAGGTCCTTCGCAGCCGGGGACCTGCGGCCCTACCTCGGGGACACCGCAGCGCCGACGATCTGAAACCGGGGCTGGCGAAAGGTTGTCCGATGGTGCGCGTGTTTCTGGTCGATGATCACGAAGTGGTCAGGCGGGGCCTTATCGATCTGCTCAGCACTGATCCGGAGTTGGACGTGGTCGGTGAGGCGGGTTCGGTGTCCGAGGCGCTGACCCGGATCCCCGCCGTCGCGCCGGAAGTCGCGGTGCTCGATGTCCGGTTACCGGACGGCAACGGCATCGAATTGTGCCGGGATCTGCTGTCCCGGGTGCCGGGGCTGCGGTGCCTGATGCTGACGTCGTTCACGTCGGACGAGGCCATGCTCGATGCGATCCTGGCCGGCGCGAGTGGCTACGTCATCAAAGACATCAAGGGTATGGAGCTCGCCGAAGCGATCAAAGACGTGGGTGCGGGGCGGTCTCTGCTGGACAATCGCGCCGCGGCGGCGCTGATGTCGAGGTTGCGCGACACCGCCGAGCGCGCAGACCCGCTGCTGGGTCTGAGCAGCCAGGAGCGGGTGCTGCTTGACCTGCTCGGCGAAGGGCTGACCAACAAGCAGATCGCGGACCGGATGTTCCTGGCCGAGAAGACCGTGAAAAACTACGTCTCCCGGCTGTTGGCCAAACTCGGTATGGAGCGCCGCACCCAGGCGGCCGTGTTCGTGTCCAGGCTGGATCGGGCCGGCCGTTAGAGCGGCTGGGCGGCGCCCTCACCGTTGGCCTCGGCCGGAGCGATCGGCGGTTCCGGTGACGGGTTCAGCATGGCGGCGACGTCGATACCCGAGGATTTGAGGGTCTCGACGATCTTGGCCACCGCCAACGGGCTGACGCCGAGCAGGCCGCCGACCGCGTCCTGCGCGTCCGAGGCGCCGCCGATGATGGACAGCCGCTCGATCTCCGACAGCGGCATGGCCGCGGCCTCGGTGGCTTTGACCACCGACTGCAGTACGTCGGGCAGTGTCTGCAGCCGCGCCGCCTCGGGGGAGTAGGTGTTCAGCGCGGCGGCGATCTCCTTCTTGCCGGCGGCCTCGGCCACCAGCCTGGCCTTGATGCCGTCGGCCTCGGCCTGCCGCTCCACCCGCAGCGCATCCGCGGCGGCCTTGCGGGCGTCGGCTTCGGCCTGACCCGCGAGGATCGTGGCCTGGCGTTGCCCCTCGGCGCGGGCGATGTCGGCCGCGCGCTGGGCTTCGGCCGGCGCGATGACGTCGGCCTGCAGCGCGGCCTGGGACTGCTCGGCGCGGCGCTGCTCGACCTCGATCCGGGCCTGCACCCGGGCGGCCTCGGCCTGCTCGATGGCGATGCCGACGTCCTTCTGGGCGCGCGCGTTGGCCAGCGGTCCGGCCTGGTCGGCCTGGGCGTTCTCGGCCTCGGTCTGGGCGCGCAGCCGCGCGAGCTCGACGTCGCGCTTCTGGTTGGCCGTCGCGATCGCGGTGTCGGCCTCGGCCTGCGCGACCGCTCCCGCCTGCCGCGCCTTCGCGGACTGGATCTGCGCGTCCCGTTCGGCTTCGGCGGTGCCGACGGCGGCATCACGCTTGACCTCGGCGATGCGGCGCTGCCCCAGCGACTCGAGGTAGCCGTTGCGGTCGGAGATACCGGCGATCTTGAGGACGTCGACCTCCATGCCGATGCGGGCCAGGTCGCCGCCGGCCTCGTCGACCACGCTGCGGGCCAGGGTGTCGCGGTTGGAGTTGAGGTCTTCGACGGTCATCGTCGCGGTGATGCCGCGCAGGCTGCCCGCGAGGATCTCGTTGATCTGGCGCTGCAACTCGTTGAGGTCGGAGGTCAGGAAGCGCTGCACCGCGGTCTGCACGGCCTCGTCGGCGGAGCCGATCCGGACCAGGCCGACCGCCTCGACGTTGACCGGGACGCCGTTGTTGGACAACGCGTTCTGCAGGTTGATGCTGACGTTGAACGGCTCCAGGCTCATGATGTCGACGCGTTCGATGCCGGGCACCCGGAACCGTGCGCCGCCGCGGACCACCTTCGGCTGGCCGCGCCCGGTGAACACCGCGACCTCGTTGGGTGGCACCTTGATGTAGTTCTTCACGTACACGATCGGCAGCGCGACGAACAGCAACAGCGCGGCGATCCCGGCGATCACGGTGATCAACAGGACGGACATCGGCTCAGTTCCTCTCGATGGTGGGCACGTCGGGCACGGCGCCGGTGATGGCCACCACGTGGATGAACTCGGCGTCGACGTCTGCGATATAGACCGGGGTGGATTTGGTCAGGGTGTCCGGCTCGGCGGTGACGGCGCGGGCGCGGACCCGGTTGCCGTCGGCGTCGACGAACGCCACCTCGCCCCAGCCGTCGGCGGGCACGTCCAGGGTGACGGTGCCGAGCAGCCCGACATAGGAGGCGCGGCCACGCTGGGAGTTGGACTGCTGGCGGCGCAGGAAGGGCAGGACAACGCCCTGCAGCGCACCGATGAGAATGACGCCGCTGACGAGGGCGACGATCGCCGCGCTCAGGGTGCCGAGCCCGAGCCAGGTTGCGATCAGGCCGCCGGTGCCTGCGCCGAGCAGGCCCGCCGACATGCTGGTGAGGCTCAGGAAGGGCAGGCCGTCGGGGCCGAACCCGTTTCCGAGGTCGAAGTCGGTGAGCACCAGTGCCGTCAGGACGGCGATACCGCCGACGCCGAAGGCTGCCAGATACACCCCCGTCACGACGCGATCCTCTCATCCGGCCGGTGTCGACGCCGCGCTACGGCAAGTATCTTTCAAGCGAACGTTGGGGGGCAGTGTTGACACGGTGGGCGCCGGGGCTGGCCGGGCTGCGGGAAGGTCGGGGCGCACCGCTGCGCGTCGACCTGCTCGCCGGGCTCAGTGTCTCGGCGTATCTGATCCCGCAGGCGCTGGCCTATGCGGCGCTGGCCGGACTGAGCCCCATCGTCGGGTTGTGGGCGGCGCTGCCGCCGCTGCTGATCTACGCGATCCTCGGTTCGTCGCGGCAGTTGTCCGTCGGTCCGGAGTCGACGACGTCGCTGATGACCGCCGCGGTGCTGGTCCCGTTGGTCGGCGGCAACGACCCGGTCCGCTATGCGACGTACGCCGCGATCCTGGCGATCCTGGTCGGGGTGTTGTGCCTGGCGGCCGGGATCATCGGGCTCGGCTACCTGGCGAACCTGCTGTCCAAGCCCGTCCTGGTGGGCTACCTCTTCGGCATCGCCATCGCGATGGTCACCGGTCAGTTGGAGCGGATCTCCGGGGTGCCGGTCTCCGGCGAATCCGTGGTGGAGCAGGTGCGCGCGTTCGCGTCGGGCATCGGTCAGGTGCACTGGCCCACCTTGATGATGGCGGCCGCGGTGCTGCTGTGTGTGGTCGCCGTGGAGCGCGCGGCGCCCCGCCTGCCCGGCCCGTTGATCGCCGTCCTCGGCGCGGCGGCCGTGGTGGCCGTGTGGTCGCTGACGCGGTACGGCATCGACGTCGTCGGTGCGATACCCGCCGGCGCGCCGAGCCCCGCCGTGCCGGCGCTGGCGGATGTGCCGGTGCGGGAACTTCTCATGGCCGCGGTGGGGATCGCGGTGGTCGCGTTCTCGGACAACATCCTGACTGCGCGTGCGTTCGCGGCGCGGGTCGGTGAGACCGTCGACGCGAACGCCGAACTCCGCGCCCTCGGCGTCAGCAACATCGCGGTCGGGTTCCTGCGCGGCTTTCCGGTCAGCTCCAGTGGCAGCCGCACGGCGTTGGCGGCCGCGGCCGGAGCCCGGACGCAGAGGTACTCCCTGGTGGTGCTGGTCGTGGTGTCGGTGGTGGTGCTGTTCGGTGGGAGTGTGGTGTCGACCATCCCGGCCGCCGCGCTGGGAGGCCTGATCGTCTACGCCGCGGCCAAGCTGGTCGACGTCGCCGGTTTCAAGGCACTCGCCCGCTTCCGCCGCAGCGAGCTGGTGCTCGCGCTGCTGACCACCTTCGCCGTGGCGGTCTTCGGGGTGCTCTACGGCGTGCTCGTCGCGATCGGGCTGACGGTCCTCGACCTGCTCCGGCGCCTGTCGCACGCCCACGACAGCGTCCTGGGGCTGGTGCCCGGGGTGGCCGGGATGCACGACGTCGACGACTACCCGGACGCGGCGCTGATCCCGGGCCTGCTGGTGTACCGCTACGACGCGCCGCTGTGCTTCGCCAACGCCGAGGACTTCCGTCGCCGCGCCCTCGAGGCCGTTGACCACATGGACCAGGCCAGCCCGCCCGTGCGTTGGTTCCTGCTCAACGCGGAGGCCAACGTCGAGGTCGACATGACCGCCATCGAGGCGCTGGACCAGCTGCGGGAGGAGTGTGGACGCCGTGGCATCGTCTTCGCGATGGCCCGGGTCAAGCAGGACCTCAGGGATGCCCTGACGGCCGCCGGGGTGATCGACAAGATCGGGGAAGATCGCCTGTACATGACGCTGCCGACGGCCGTCGAGGCCTATCGGGCCTGGGCGGCCTCCCGGGGCGCGGACTGACCTGCGCACGGATTTTGGGCCTGGCCCGACTGCGAGTACCATGGATCAACGGTGCGGCTTCCGCGCCGACTTCTCGCGTGCCTTGCTCTGGAGCCCCCGACGTCAGCGGGGAATTCTCCCGATCCGGCCCACGTTTTCAAGTCGGATCGAAGGCTGCGCCGAAGAGGCCAGCAAGCCGATACGAAACGAAAGCAAGGACCGTTACACAGTATGGCCAAAAAAGACGGTGCCATAGAGGTTGAGGGTCGTGTCGTCGAACCTCTGCCCAATGCGATGTTCCGCATTGAGCTGGAGAACGGACACAAGGTCCTCGCCCACATCAGCGGAAAGATGCGGCAGCACTACATCCGTATCCTCCCCGAGGACCGCGTCGTGGTGGAGCTTTCTCCCTACGACCTGTCCCGCGGCCGCATCGTGTACCGCTACAAGTAAGTCCAGAAGCCCTAGAAGAACCACGAGAAGAAGGATCGACACAGCCGTGAAGGTGAACCCGAGCGTCAAGCCGATCTGCGACAAGTGCAGGGTGATCCGCCGGCACGGGCGGGTCATGGTGATCTGCTCCGATCCCCGTCACAAGCAGCGGCAGGGCTGAGCGCTTGCGCGAAGACCAGACAGCAGAGCTGAGTCTTCCGCAGATTCACAACTGAATGATGACCTCCCAGCGCCACTGAGCGGATACGCCGCTCGCACACGTCCGGAACGGAGGCCGGACCCCGGGGCAGACCCGGGAACGGACTGGGATCAGACCTCCGCAGAACACGAGGAATGGCATACATGGCCCGACTTATGGGCGTTGACCTCCCGCGCGACAAGCGCATGGAGATCGCATTGACGTACATCTACGGCATCGGTCGTACCCGCTCCCAGGAGATCCTGGAAGCCACCGGCATCAGCCGGGACATGCGCACCAAGGACCTGACGGACGATCAGGTGACGCAGCTGCGCGACTACATCGAGGGCAACCTCAAGGTGGAGGGTGATCTGCGCCGTGAGGTGCAGGCCGACATCCGCCGCAAGATCGAGATCGGCTGCTACCAGGGTCTGCGGCACCGCCGCGGCCTGCCGGTGCGCGGCCAGCGGACCAAGACCAATGCGCGCACCCGCAAGGGCCCCAAGCGCACCATCGCCGGCAAGAAGAAGGCCAGGTAACCCCGGATGGCACAGGCAAAAAAGGGTGGCGCCCCCAAGAAGGGGCAGAAGACCCGTCGCAGGGAAAAGAAGAACGTCCCGCACGGCGCCGCTCACATCAAGAGCACGTTCAACAACACCATCGTGTCCATCACCGATCCGCAGGGCAACGTCATCGCCTGGGCGTCGTCGGGACATGTCGGCTTCAAGGGGTCGCGTAAGTCCACCCCGTTCGCCGCGCAGCTGGCCGCCGAGAACGCCGCCCGCAAGGCGCAGGAGCACGGCGTCAAGAAGGTCGACGTCTTCGTGAAGGGCCCGGGCTCGGGTCGTGAGACCGCCATCCGTTCGCTGCAGGCCGCAGGCCTCGAGGTCGGCGCGATCTCCGACGTCACACCGCAGCCGCACAACGGTTGCCGTCCGCCCAAGCGGCGCCGGGTCTAGGGGAGAGGGAACTAGAAAATGGCTCGTTATACCGGACCCGTCACCCGCAAGTCGCGTCGCCTCGGCGTCGACCTGGTCGGCGGAGATCAGTCCTTCGAGAAGCGCCCCTACCCGCCCGGCCAGCACGGCCGTGCGCGGATCAAGGAGAGCGAATACCGCACCCAGCTGCAGGAGAAGCAGAAGGCCCGCTTCACCTACGGCGTCATGGAGAAGCAGTTCCGCCGCTACTACGAGGAGGCCAACCGCCTTCCCGGTAAGACCGGCGACAACCTGCTGCGCATCCTGGAGAGCCGGCTGGACAACGTCGTGTACCGCGCAGGCCTGGCCCGCACCCGCCGGATGGCGCGTCAGCTGGTCAGCCACGGCCACTTCACCGTCAACGGAGTGAAGGTCGACGTGCCCAGCTACCGGGTGTCGCAGTACGACATCATCGACGTCAAGGACAAGTCGATCAACACCCTGCCCTTCGAGGTGGCCCGGCAGACCGCCGGCGAGCGCCCGATCCCGGGCTGGCTGCAGGTCGTCGGCGAGCGTCAGCGCATCCTCGTGCACCAGCTGCCCGAGCGCGCGCAGATCGACGTTCCGCTCACCGAGCAGCTGATCGTCGAGCTCTACTCGAAGTAGTAACCCTGACCCCGGAATCCACCGGGGCTCAGGCCACCTAACGGCATCAAATAGCGGTTGCCGAGAAGGAGAAAAGAAACACCATGCTGATTTCACAGCGCCCCACCCTCAGCGAAGATGTGCTGGCCGAGAACCGGTCCCAGTTCGTCATCGAGCCGCTGGAGCCCGGATTCGGTTACACCCTCGGGAACTCGCTGCGCCGCACGCTGCTGTCGTCCATCCCGGGCGCGGCCGTCACCAGCATCCGCATCGACGGTGTGCTGCACGAGTTCACCACCGTGCCCGGGGTCAAGGAAGACGTCACCGACATCATCCTGAACCTCAAGGGTCTGGTCGTGTCCTCCGAGGAGGACGAGCCGGTCACCATGTACCTGCGCAAGCAGGGACCGGGTGAGGTCACCGCGGGTGACATCGTGCCGCCGGCCGGCGTCACGGTGCACAACCCCGACATGCACATCGCCACCCTGAACGACAAGGGCAAGCTCGAGGTCGAGCTGGTCGTCGAGCGCGGCCGCGGCTACGTGCCTGCCGTGCAGAACAAGGCCTCCGGCGCCGAGATCGGCCGCATCCCGGTCGATTCGATCTACTCGCCGGTGCTCAAGGTCACCTACAAGGTGGAGGCCACCCGTGTCGAGCAGCGCACCGACTTCGACAAGCTGATCCTCGACGTCGAGACCAAGAACTCGATCACCCCGCGTGACGCGCTGGCTTCGGCCGGTAAGACGCTGGTCGAATTGTTCGGTCTGGCACGGGAACTCAACGTCGAGGCCGAGGGCATCGAGATCGGCCCGTCGCCGGCGGAGGCCGATCAGGCCGCGCACTTCGCGCTGCCGATCGACGATCTGGACCTGACGGTGCGGTCGTACAACTGCCTCAAGCGCGAGGGTGTGCACACCGTGGGCGAGCTCGTGGCCCGCACGGAGTCCGATCTGCTGGACATCCGTAACTTCGGCCAGAAGTCCATCGACGAGGTGAAGATCAAGCTGCACCAGTTGGGTCTGTCGCTCAAGGACAGCCCGGCCAGCTTCGATCCGTCCGAGGTGGCCGGCTACGACGTCGCCACCGGCACGTGGAACAGCGACGCCGGCTACGACCTGGAGGACAACCAGGACTATGCCGAAACCGAACAGCTCTAGGCGCGAAACCGAACAGCTCTAAAGCCCTGTAGTTCCGTCCCGGTCCTACCTGATACGGGGACCGGCCCCATTAGGAGATAGTCGCAATGCCCAAACCCACAAAGGGTCCTCGCCTCGGCGGGTCGTCCTCGCACCAGAAGGCGCTCCTGGCCAACCTGGCCACGTCGCTGTTCGAGCACGGCCGCATCAAGACGACCGAGCCGAAGGCGCGGGCGCTGCGGCCGTACGCGGAGAAGCTCATCACCCACGCCAAGAAGGGCACGCTGCACAACCGGCGTGAGGTGATGAAGAAGATCCGCGACAAGGACGTCGTGCACGTCTTGTTCGCCGAGATCGGGCCGTTCTTCGCCGACCGCAACGGCGGCTACACCCGCATCATCAAGGTCGAGAACCGCAAGGGCGACAACGCCCCGATGGCGGTCATCGAACTGGTGCGGGAGAAGACCGTGACGTCGGAGGCCAACCGTGCGCGTCGCGCGGACGCGGCGCAGAAGGCGGCGAGCGCGGGCGCTCAAGAGGTCGCCGCTGCCGCGGCACCGCAAGCAGCGGTTGAGCCGGAGGCTGTCGAGACCGAGGCTTCTGCCGAGACCGCCGAGGCTGAGGTCGAGGCCGCCGAGGTCGAGGCCGTCGACGAGGCTTCGGCTGAGGAAGCCGACGAGGCAACCGAGGTCGAGAAGGCTGACGACGACAAGTAGTCACCCAGTGAACGAGCCCGCCACCGATTCCGGTGGCGGGCTTGTTTTCATTTCCTCGCGGCCGGGAGTTCGTCTGCGCCTCGACATCGCCTACGACGGCACGGACTTCGCCGGCTGGGCGACTCAGGCCGGGCAGCGCACCGTGGCCGGGGCGATCGACGACGCGCTCTCGACGGTGTTCCGGACCCCGGTGGTGACCCGCGCCGCGGGCCGCACCGACTCCGGCGTTCATGCCACCGGGCAGGTCGCCCACGTCGACGTCCCCGCCGACGCGCTGCCGTATGCCTACCCGCGCACCACCCGTCCCGGTGAGGCCGAGTTCGGGCCTCTGGTCCGCCGTCTCGGCCGGATGCTGCCCGAGGACGTCCGGGTCCGTGAGATCACCCGCGCCGCACCGGGATTCGACGCGCGGTTCTCGGCGCTGCGGCGGCACTACCTCTACCGGCTGAGCACCGCCCCGTACGGCGTCGAGCCCGCCGAGGCCCGGTTCGTCACACCGTGGCCGCGTCCGCTCGACGTGGCGGCGATGGCCACCGCGGCCCGCGAGTTGGTGGGGCTGCACGACTTCGCGGCGTTCTGCCGGCACCGCGACGGCGCGACGACGATCCGGGAGTTACAGCGGTTGGACTGCGTGCGCGACGGCGACCGGGTCGAGGTGCACGTCAGCGCCGACGCGTTCTGCTGGAACATGGTGCGCTCACTGGTCGGCGCGCTGCTCGCCGTCGGCGAGCATCGCCGCGACGCGGCATGGTGTGCGGCGCTGCTGGACGCGACGGGTCGCTCCAGCGACTTCGCCGCGGCTCCGGCGCGCGGACTGACGTTGGTCGGTGTGGACTACCCGCCCGACGCGCAGCTGGAGGCCCGCAACCTGGTGACTCGCGATCTGCGTACCGCCGACGAGCTCTAGCCCGGATTTTTCGTGGTTTGTTGCTGGTGAGGGTGTGTAGATAAGCGAAAGTGCCTGTCCTGCAAGGAATAATCGGACTTGTCTAAGGTTCGGATCGTTCCAGCGGAAAGGCACCTCGCAGGTGAAGAATATCGCGACCACATCACGGGTGAAAGTGTCCGCCGACGGCCATGGCGTCGTGTCGCATGCCGGGATGGCCATGCTGCGCGAACTCGCCGACTGGACCGGGCTATCGACGCAGGTGACCGCCGCGTTGGCCGACACCTACCGCGGCCCGTGGGTGTATGCGCCCGGGGAGGTGTTCGCCGACCTGGCGGCCGCGGTCGCCGACGGCGCCGATTGCATCGACGCCGTCGGCCAGTTGTGCGGGGATCGTGAGCACGCCTTCGGCGCGAAAGCCTCCACCACCACGATGTGGCGACTGGTCGATGAGCGCATCGACGCCGCCCACCTACCCGCAGTGCGAGCAGCGCGCGCCGCGGCGCGCGCGGCGGCCTGGGCCGCCGGAGCCGCACCCACCGGCGATGACTGGCTGCACATCGACATCGATGCCACCCTGGTCATCGATCACTCCGACAACAAGCACGGCGCGGCCCCGACCTGGAAGAAAACGTTCGGCCTGCACCCGCTGCTGGCGTTTCTGGACCGCCCCGAGATCGCCGGCGGGGAAGCTCTGGCCGGGCTGCTGCGCACCGGTAACGCCGGCTCCAACACCGCCAGTGATCACATCATCGTCCTGGCCCAGGCACTGGCCGCCCTTGCGCCGGTGTGTCGGCCCGACCCCGCCACTCCCGACAACCCTGAAGCACCCAAGGTGTTGGTGCGCTGCGACACCGCCGGAGCCACCCACAAGTTCGCCGACGCCTGCCGCGAACAGGGGGTGGGGTTCTCCTTCGGCTACCCCGTCGATGCCCGCGTGCAGGACGCGGTGGACACCCTCAACCTCGGCCAATGCTGGTACCCGGCGATCGACACCGACGGTGGTATCCGTGACGGCGCCTGGATCGCTGAGGCCACCGACCTGGTCAACCTGGACTCCTGGCCACCGGGCACCCGACTGATCCTGCGCAAAGAACGCCCCCACCCCGGCGCCCAATTGCGGTTCACCGACGCCGACGGGATGCGGGTCACCGCCTTCATCACCGACACACCACCCGGTGTCGTGGCCGGCCAAGTCGCCGGCCTGGAACTGCGCCACCGCCAGCACGCCCGCGTCGAAGACCGCATCCGCGAACTCAAAGCCACCGGCCTGCGTAACCTGCCGTGCCACTCGTTCTGGGCCAACGCCGCCTGGCTGGAAATCGTCCTTGCCGCCGCCGACCTGGTCACCTGGACACGACTGATCGGCTTCCGCACCGAGACCGGCCTGGCCCGCGCCGAAATCACCACCTTCCGCTACCGGGTCCTGCACGTGGCGGCCCGCATCACCCGCAGCGCCCGACAACTACGGCTACGCATCGATGCCACCTGGCGATGGGCGCACGCGATCGCCACCGCCTGGCAGACCATCCGCACCGCCTTCAGATAGAACTCCGGCCCACCCGACCCACCGACCACGAAAGACCAGGCCTTCGGGAAAGCCCGCCCCACCCGGCGACACGGGACGATCAACCACTCCACTACGCCGAAACCGCCACCCCGCAACACAATTCAGCAGCCGAACCGCACCCACATCAACTTCGATGCAAAATCCGGGCTAGCTACAGTCGGCCCACGATGAAGTCGGCGGCCTGGTTCACCATGCCCGCACCGATGTAGGCGGGGGCCAGATGCGCGGGCCAGTAGTCCTGCCAGTTCTCGGGAGCGGTCGGATTGCAGATCGGATCGTCGCCGTGGCACAGCTCGATGATCCGGTCGCGCAGCGCGGGGTTGGTGAAGTTCGCGATCGGCCCGACCCACTGGCTGCCATTGCCGAACAGCGCGACGGCGGCGATGTGCCGATCGACACCGTCGGGCAGCGGGCTCTTGAAACCGAACGCGGCGATCGGGACCGCGACCACCACGTCGGTGACTGCCGCGCCCAGTGAATAGCCGCCCAGCACCAGCCGGGTGTCGGGGCAGTTGCCGGCCATGTACTGGATGCGCTGGCTCATGTCGTTGGCGCCGAGGTCGACCTCGGTGTCGGCGGGGTACTTCACCGCGTACAGGTCGACGCTCTTACCGGTCTTCGAGCGCAGCGCGCTGACCAGCGCGTTGCCGATCTGCCCGGCGCCGGGGGATTCGATCCGGCCGCGGGCGAAGATCAGCTCCACCTCGGGGCACGCCTGAGCCGAGGCGAGCGGCGGCGCGACCAGTGCGGCCGCGGTGAACAGCAGCGCAGCAAGGGCCGAGAGGACCGGAAATTTTCTCAGCTGACGAATCACTTAGCCGATCATAATTGGCTGTGGCCGTTCAGACCCGGCCTGCGGCAAATCCGGCGGCTTGACCGATGAAAGGGGAACGTTCGTAGCTGGTGTGCGCAAACGGGTTGCGGCCGTCGGAGCAAATCGGATCACCGTCGGCACACAGGTCGATCGCTTTGCCGGCGAACGTGCCTCTGGCCGACACCGGGCTGCCGAACTTGGCCGACGGGTTGCCGAATACGGCCACGGCGGCGACGTTTCCGGTCAGCCCGCCCGGCAGCGGCGGTGCCGAACCGATGCTTCCGATGCGGTCCCCGAGCGGCGGCACGCCGGCGAGCATGGCGACCACGGCGGCGCCCTGCGAGTAGCCGCCGAGCACGATGCGGGTGTTGGGGCACTCGGCCGCCATGTACGCGATGCGTCCGGTGGCGTCGGTGGCCCCGCTGGCGGTATTGAGGAAGTCGTAGCTGGCGGGGTAGTTCACGCCGTAGGTCCCGACCGTGCGGCCGCCCAGCTGGTTGCGCAGCGTGTCTGCCAGCGCCTGACCGACGCGTCCGACGCCGGGCGGCTCGCTGGTTCCGCGGGCGAACACCACCTCGACATCCGGGCACGGCTGCGCGGAGGCAGGGGCGGCGGGAAGGACGGCGACGGCGGCCACCGACGCCGTCACGGCGGCTGCGGCCGAAAGGATCCGGCGGATCAGTCGATCGGAAAGCACAAGACACCGTAACTCATAGCTGGGTCACAGACGCCCGGCGACGAATGCCGCGGCCTGATCGGTGAACATGCCGGGACCGTAGTTGCTGTGGGCGGCGATGTCGTCGCCGCCCGAGCACACCGGGTCGAGGCCGTTGCACAGATCGATGGAGCGCGAACCCCACACCGGGCTGGCGGTGATCGGGATGCCCAGTTTGGTCGACGGGTTGCCGAACACCGCGATCGCGGCGACGAAGTCGGGTGTGTTGGGCGGCAACGGCGCGTTGAACCCGACGGCCGGGATCGGGACGGCGGCGATGACGTCGATCACCGCGGCACCCTGTGAGTAGCCGCCCAGTACCAGTCGGGTCCGGGGACAGTTGGCCATCATGTACTGGATGTGCAGGCTGGCGTCGTTGGCGCCGGCCGCGGCGGCCAGGAAATCGAAGCTCGCCGGGTAGTTGACGGCGTAGGTGCCGACGGACCGGCCGCCGACGCGCCCGCGCAGCGAATCGACGAATGCCGCACCCACCCGGCCGAGGCCGGGTGGTTCGTCGGTGCCGCGGGCGAAGACCACCTCGATGTCGGGGCAGCCCTGGGCGTGCGCGGCCGGGATCTGGACCGGTGCTGCGACGAGGGTCGCGGCCGCGACGAGTATCGCCGCGAGCACCCCCGTCACCCTGCGCGCGGGGGCGTCAAGATCGATCATCATCCCGCAAGGTTAGCCGCTCTAGCTGCTATGGCGCCGGAGCATCCGGCCAGGTCACCGTGCCGGCCTCGTCGAGCTCGCTGCGATCACCCTGGCGGGCGAGCGCCAGACCGGCCAGCACCACCGCGCCGCCGACCGCCTGGGTGACGGTCATGGCCTCGCCCAGCAGCACCCAGGCGGCGAGCACGGCGAACATCACCTCGGACAGTCCGACCAGCGAGGCGAACCGGGGCCGCAGCCGGGCGACGCCGACGATGCCGAGTGTGTACGCGATCGCCGTCGGGATCAGCGCCAGCGCGACGACGGGCACGATCCATGAAGTGGTCCAGCCGGCGATCACGGTGTCGTTCGCGGTGAAGGTCAGCGGCATCACGCCCGTGGCGCCCAGCGCGGCGACGGTGGCGGCGCCGACGATCAGACCGCCGGCTGCCAATGTGATCGGATGCAGCGGGCCCTGATCGCCCGTGCTCTCGGCGCCGGCCTTGTCCGACATCAGGAAGTAGCAGGCCGCGCAGACGGCTGCGGCCAGCCCCCAGCCGACGCCGGTGAGATTGATGTGGGCGCCCGCCAGCCCGCCGGGGCCCACGATCCCCAGCACGAGCATGATCCCGGCGACCGCGAGTGTGACGCCGACCAGCGTCATGGTGGTGGGGCGCCGGCGCGTGGTGGCCCAGAGCCAGCCCACCACGAGGATCGGGGCGGTGTATTCGAGCAGCAGGGCGACGCCCACCGACAGGTGGGACACGGCGTTGAAGTAGAAGAGTTGCGCGCCGGCGATCGGCACCAGGCCGTAGAGCGCGACCGTGCGGGCGTGCCTGCGCGCCTCGCGCAGCCAGCCCGGGTACATGATCGTCGCGAACACGGCCATGGCCAGTGCGCCGCCCGCGAGCCGGGCGGTCACCGCGGCGGTCGGGGTCCAGCCGGCCTCCATCAGCGATTTGGCGAACGGCCCCGATGACCCGAACGCGAACGCGGAACCGATCGCGAACAGCAGGCCCGTGCGGAAGAGGTGCGTGTGGTCGGCTCGTGCCTGCCGGCTGGTGTCGAGCGCGGCCATCGGTGAAACCTCCGTGGGCTGAAAAGAGATGACATGAGTAAAATCAACTTTGGTCATGACGCTACCGCTGAAAGGAGTCATGAGTCAAATGCTTTTCACTTATGACACCGAGCTCACACTGCGTGCTGCGGGTGTCCTGATCAACAGCGACCGGGTGGACGGCGACCAGCTGTCCGACCTCGCCGCGCTCGACGAGTATCTGGACCACTTCGGCTGGACGGGCAGGCGCGACCACGACGCCGCCGAGTTGGAGTCGGTGCGCCGGCTGCGGACCCGCCTGGCCCGGATCTGGGAGTCCGCCGACGACGAGGCCCGCGCCGTCGGACACGTCAACGCGCTGCTCGCCGACACCAAGGCGTCGCCGTGGCTGACCCGCCACCCCGAGATGCCCGAGTGGCACCTGCACCTCGCCTCGATCCACGATCCGCTGTGGCAGCGGATGGGTGCCGAGATGGCGATGGCGCTGGCCGACCTGATCCGCGCGGGGGAGTTGCGCAGGCTCAAGATCTGCGCCGCCCCGGACTGTCACGCGGTGCTGGTGGACCTGTCGCGAAACCGGTCGGGCAAGTTCTGCGACACCGGCAACTGCGGCAACCGCCAGCACGTCGCCGCCTACCGGGAACGCCGCTCCAACAAGTGATCTGCCCCCGTCGGCCGCGCCGTTAGGCTGACCGAGGGGGAAGTGATGCGGCAACCGACGACACGCCTGCAGGTCAGCGGCCACCGGTTCCTGATGCGCAGGATGGAACACGCTCTGGTGCGCGGTGACGCTCGCATGCTCGACGATCCTCTTCGCGGACAATCACTTTCGATGACCGCCGGTGCGGTTCTCGCGGCGATCGCGGTCGCGGTGTGCGCCGTGCTGGCGTTCATCCGGCCCGGAGGCGAACTGGGTGACGCGCCGCTGGTCGTGGTCCGCGAATCCGGGGCGATGTACGTCAGGATCGACGACACCATGCACCCGGTGTTCAACCTCGCATCGGCGCGGCTGATCCTCGGCACCGCCGCCGAACCGCGCATGGTCGCCCAGCGGGCGGTCGACCGCGCCGAGATCGGTCCGCAGGTGGGGATTCCCGGCGCCCCGGGGCAGATCTCGCCGCCGCTGCAGGCCGCCGAATCCGGTTGGACCGTCTGCGACGAACGCTCCGGCACCACGGTCACCGCCGGCCCGGTCGCCGGGTCCGCGATGACCCCGGGCGCCAGTGTGCTGGTGACCCCGCGTGGTGGCAGCGCCGCGCTGAGCTATCTTCTGCACGGCAGATGGCGGTCCAGGGTGGATCTGCGCCACCCCGCCGTCGTCCGGGCGCTGCGGCTCGACGGTGTTGTGCCGCAGCCGGTGTCACCCGCACTGCTGGCCGCCGTCCCGGAGGCGCCCGCCATCAGTCCGCCTCACATCCCTGCGCTCGGCTCACCGGGGCCCTCGACGCTGCGCGAACACCCTGTGGGCACCGTGGTCCGGGAGTCGGGGACACATGCGACGACCGAGTACTTCGTGGTGCTCGCCGAAGGCCTGCAGCGCATCGGCGAGGTCGCCGCCGATCTGATCCGCTACACCGACCGCCGCCCCGGCGCCGAGATTCCCACCGTGTCCGCCGATGCCGTCGGGGCGGTGCCCGTCGTCACCACGCTGCCCGTCACGACGTTCCCGGACCGCGGCGGCGTCACCGCGGCGCCGGTCATCTGTGCGCACTGGAACCAGAAGAACGGTGAAACCACCTCGCACACCTCAGTTCTCGTGGCGGATTCGGCTCCGCGCCGCACCCGGCCCGTCACCCTGGTGCAGACCGACGGCGACGGCCCTGCCGTGGATGCCGTGTCCGTGCCGGCCGGGCGCAGCGTGTACGTGCGGTCCGTGTCGCTCACCGGCGCCGGGCACGGCACGGGGTCACTGTTCCTGGTCACCGATGCCGGTGTGCTGTTCGGAGTCCGGGACGACGAGAGCGCCGCGGCCCTCGGGCTCACCGCGCCTGCGGTGCCCGCGCCGTGGCCGGTGCTGGCCACCCTGCCGCGCGGGCCCGAACTCGGCCGTGACGACGCTTCAGTCCTGCGCGACGGAACCGGGGCGCCCTGACCGCCGCACGGCCGTCGACACCACCGCCACGCAGGCGGTCAGTGCCAGGCAGCCGAGCGCCGCGTGCAATGCCGTTCTGCCCGAGACGGATTCAGATGGGCGGGGCGGGACCGGGCCGACCGGTGCCACGCCGGCCGACACCGGATCGGCAGATCCGGTCGCCGTGACCGCCGCGAGCGCGTCGACCACGCCGTGCCCGACCACCGGATCCCACCCCGACGGCGGAGGGTGCGCGGTGTCCTCGATCACCCGCATGACCTGCCGGGCGGTCAGACCCGGTGACCGGGCGCGGACGAGCGCGGCGATCGCCGAAACGACCGGGACCGCATAGCTGGTGCCCGAGATCGGAAGCCCGGACGGCGCAACGTCCACCAAGCCGTCGCCGGCGGGTGCCAGCGACACCACCGACTCCCCGGGAGCCGCGACGTCGACCCACGGCCCGGCGAGGCTGAACTCCGAGGCGATCCCGTCGGAGCCGATCGAGCCGACGGTGAGCACGTAGTCGTCATACCAGGCGGGGCTCGCCACCATGGTCACCGCACCGGCGTCGGCCGGCCTGCGCGGGTTGTGTTGCGTGCACTGGCCGGCGCCACCCACATTGCCCGCCGCCGTCACCACCACGACGTTCTTGACGTCGACGGCGTAGGCCAGCGCGGCGCCGAGCGCCCGGTCGTCGAGCCCGGCGTCGACCGGTAGGCAGGCCACCGTGGAGATGTTGAGGACCGTCGCCCCCAGATCGGCGGCCGTGCGCACTGCCGTCGCCAGCGTCTCGACGTCACCGACCCCGGTCCCGCCGGGGTCGTCGACGGCGCGAAACCTGTTGCTGGACTGCCTGATCGACAGCAGGGACACGTCGGGCGCGATGCCGGCGAAGCCGCCGGTGTCCGCCGGGTCGGCGCTGGCGCCGATGATGCCGGCCACGATGGTGCCGTGGCCGTCGCAGTCTGAGGTGCCGTCCTGTCCGGACACGTAGTCCCCGCCCGCGATCAGGTGCGGCAGCCTCCGGTGCCGGGCCACCCCGGTGTCGATCACCGCGACGGTCTGCCCCGCACCGCGGGTCAGCGCCCACACGCTGGGCAGGTCGATGCCGTGCGGTCGGCCCGGTACGTCGACCGGCGACGTCGGGGCGGTGACGCACTCGTCGTGCTGGACCGTGGGATGCGCCGGGGCGACCGGGCCCGGGGCCGGCAGCAGCCTCTCGTCGACCGCGGGCGGACCCACCGCATCGGCAGACGGCGCGGTGTACACCAGCAGCAGCGCGACCACGATCAGCACCCGCCACGGCCGCGCCGGCCCGGTCATGCCAGGCTCAGCTGACGGACCAGGCCGTAGATCCCGCTCACCCAGAACGCCAGCGGCACCAGGGCCACCAGGGCGGCGTACTCGGTGACCTGGATCATCCTGTGCGCGAGCGGGTTCGGAGACGCCGGCGACCCGGCTCCGCGCACTGCGAGCACACAGAGCACCGCGGCGCAGGCGCAGAGCCACGGCGCATGCACCGGTGCTGCGACCACGGTGACGGTGAACGCGGCGAGCAGCGACACCGACCCGGCCGCACCCAGCGCGATGCGCCGGTGCACCACGACGTGGGACCGTTTCCGCAGGACCAGCAGCACCCCGAGATCCGCGGCGAACAGCGCGGCCAGGATCGTCGAGGACTCCGCGGGGCCCGCGACGGCGGCGACCATGACACCCCCGGCCGCCGCCGTCGCAGACCACCCCGCCACCAAGCCGGTCAACGTGGAATGCGCCGCGGCAGGTTCCGGGCCTGCGGTCACCACTGCGAGTTTCGGTGCCACGGAGAGTGCGGCCGTCGACAGCGCGGCCAGCGCGGCCCCAGCCGTCACCGGACTTGCCGCGAGATTCGCCAACCCCGCCGCGGCGGTGGCAGCCCCGCCGGCCGCGGTGAACGCCGTCAGCAGTGCGCGGTCGGCCACCAACCGCAGCAGAAGCACCGACATGCAGAACCCGGCGCTGGAGGCGAGCAGCACGGTGGCGGGCCACGGCGCCGAACGAACGGCGAGAAGCCCTGCCGCAGTGGCGAACACCACCGCAGCCGTGCTCAGCAGAGCGGTGAGTTCAGGCTCCGCGCGGGCGGCCGCCACCGCCCCGACCGCCGCCGACCCCGACAGCGCCGCCGCACACCACAGATGCCAGTGCGTGGGCGCCGCGGTGCCCGACCACACCAGGGCGACGGCGCAGGCCACGATGCCGGCCGCGCCGGCCGCGCGGTTGACCCCACGGCCGGGTGTCCCCTTCTCCGCTGCGCCCGCCACCACGGCGCAGGGGTCGGTGGGCAGCAGGCGTGGCGGCGGCACCCGCACGGCTGTCAGCACGATGACGTCTCCGTCCTCGACGACGTTGTCCCGCAGCGACATCGACGAGTCCAGCGGAACTCCTGCGGGCGTGGCCAGCTGCCACTGTCGCGGCCCGACCGGACCTCCGAAGACGGTGTCGACGATCGACGGCACCAGCTCGGCCAGCGGCTGCCCGGCGGGAAGGACGAGGTCGGCCGCGGCCGCCTCCCGCGGACCCAGCGCGTGGACGGCCACCCTGCGCAACGTATCCGGCACGAAATCAACGTAACTCGGCCCGGGCGGGCCGCGCTGCAGCACTTTCCCGGGCTGTGGATGGAACGGCACGGGGCCGCCGTGCGTCTATTCACACATGGACACCGGTCGGCTCGTGGTCGACGCCCCGCCCGATCCGCCGACCCCTGCGCCGGTGAACCCGCTGGCCCGACTGATGCCGGTCGCCATGCTGGCGGCAATGGGCGGCATGACCGCGATGTACCTGACCTCAACGGACTCGCCGCGCAACCCGATGTTCCTGTTCTTCCCGGCCATGATGCTGGTGTCGTCGATCGGAACCCTGGCCTACGGTGCCGGCGGGCCCGGCCGCACCGCAGAACTCAATGACCAGCGCGCCGCCTACCTGCGCTATCTCGACACCCTCGACGAAGTCCTCGCGGCCGCGGCCGAGGAACAGATCCGCGTCCTGCACCACGACCATCCCGAACCTGCGGCGCTGTGGACGCTCGCCGGTGGCGAGCGGATGTGGGAACGCGCCGACGACCATCCCGACTTCTGCGTGGTGCGCATCGGTGTGGGAGAACAACCGGCGGCGACCACCGTGGTCGCACCGGAATTGGGAGCCGACGATGAGGCCGACCCCGTCACCGCCGGCGCACTGCGCCGCCTGGTCCGGCACCGCTCGGTCGTCGCAGGTGTGCCCGTCGGGGTTCCGTTGCGCTCCACCGCGGTGGTCACCGTCAGCGGTGACCCGGAGGCGGTGCGTTCCGCGGTGCGGGCACTGGTGTGCCAGCTGGCCGTGCTGCACGATCCGCGACAGGTCACGGTAGGTGTGGCCTCGCCGGCCCCGCACTGGGACTGGCTGAAATGGCTGCCGCACCGTTGCGACACACCCTCGGCGCGGCACCACGTGGTCGTCGTCGACGGTGCCCGACCGCCGGAACCCGCCGAGGACGTCACCTGCATCGTGCTGCAGCCCGACGACCGGACCGAGGTCACCGTGCACCTCGACGGGCAGGTGAAAGCCGTGTCGTGCGACCAGCTCTCGCCAGCGGACGCGGTGGCCTGTGCCCGGCGGCTGGCGCGGTACCGGCCCGGGGCGGGCGCCCGCCGACCGGGCGGGCCGGACTGGTTGTCGCTGATGGGAATCGACGATCCCGAGCAGATCGACGTCGGCATGCGGTGGCTGCGGCGGAGCGCGCCGGACCTGCTCCGGGTCCCGATCGGGGTTGCGCCGGACGGCGCCGTCGTCGAACTCGACATCAAGGAGTCGGCCGCCGCGGGGCTGGGACCGCACGGGTTGTGCGTCGGTGCAACGGGTTCCGGAAAGTCGGAGTTTCTGCGCACCCTGGTGCTCGGCATGATCACCGCCCATCCGCCCGAGCTGCTCAACCTCGTGCTCGTCGACTTCAAGGGCGGCGCCACGTTCCTCGGGCTGGAGAACGCGAACCACGTGTCGGCGGTGATCACCAACCTCGCCGACTCGGCGCCGCTGGTGTCCAGGATGCGTGAGGCGCTGTCCGGGGAGATCAACCGCAGGCAGGAGCTGCTGCGGGCGGCGGGCAACCTCACCGACATCGCCGAGTACCGCCGGGCGCGGCAGCGCGACAGCACGCTGGCCCCGTTGCCCGCGCTGCTCATCATCGTCGACGAGTTCTCCGAATTGCTCAGCCAGCATCCAGATTTCGCCGAGTTGTTCGTCGCGATAGGCCGTCTCGGCCGCTCCCTCGGCATGCATCTGCTGCTGGCCAGCCAGCGCCTCGACGAGGGCAGGCTGCGCGGGCTGGAGACCCACCTGTCCTATCGGGTCTGTCTGAAGACGTTCTCGGCGAGCGAGTCGCGGGCGGTGCTCGGCGTCCCCGATGCGTATCACCTTCCGGCGCAGCCCGGCGCGGCCTACCTGAGCACCGCCGCCGGGACGTTGACGCCGTTTCAGACCGCGTTCGTCTCCGGACGGTATCCGCAACGGGTGCGGCGGCGCGACGAACGCCCCGCGGTGCGCCGCTTCACGCTCGCCGGCGACGGCCCGCCCGCCGGTCCGGTGGTGGTGTCGTCACAGCGCCCCCTGCTGGAGACGGTGCTCGGGCAGCTGGGCGGGCGCGGCGTTGCCGCCCACCGGGTCTGGTTGGCGCCGCTGGGGCGCTCACCGCGGCTGGACGAGGTGCTCTCCGACGCGCCGGCGCACCGGCTGCGGG
Organism: Mycolicibacterium austroafricanum; assembly: GCF_000612725.1. Taxonomy (GTDB): domain Bacteria; phylum Actinomycetota; class Actinomycetes; order Mycobacteriales; family Mycobacteriaceae; genus Mycobacterium; species Mycobacterium austroafricanum. Next base: position 416,135 of record NZ_HG964451.1, on the reverse strand, counting down.
TGCCGATCGGCGCGGTGGACTGCCCGTTCGAGCAGCGCCGGGATCCACTGGTCGTCGACTTGACGGGGGCGGCAGGCAATGTCGCGGTGGTCGGAGCGCCCCGATCGGGGAAGTCGACGGCGCTGCGCACCATCATGGCCGCGCTGGCCGCCACGCACGGCGCCGGTGCGGTGCAGTTCTACTGCCTGGACTTCGGCGGCGGCGCGCTGGCCGGGATGCGGGAGCTGCCGCACGTCGGGGCGGTGGCCGGGCGGGGCGACACCGAGCTGTGCCGGCGCATCGTCGCTCAGGTGGAGTCGGTGCTGCGGTCCCGCGAGGCCGGACCCGTTCCCGACGACCCGTACGGTGAGGTGGTTCTCGTCGTCGACGGGTGGGCCACGCTGCGGCAGGAATTCGACGGGTTGGAAGCCTCGATCACCGCGCTGGCGGCGCAGGGGTTGTCGTACGGCGTGCACGTGATGCTCGCCGCGTCCCGCTGGGCCGACCTGCGGCCGGCGCTCAAAGATCAGATCGCTACGCGCATCGAACTGCGGCTCGGCGATCCGATGGAGTCCGAGATGGACCGCAGGCGGGCCAGGGAGCTCGCGGACCGTCCGCCCGGCCGCGGCATCACCCGCGACGGCCGCGAGATGGTGATCGCACTACCCGATGCCGACTGGTTGCGCACCGCGATCATCGAGGACGGCCGCACCGCCCCGCCGGTCGAACTGCTGCCGGCACGGGTCGGCCGCGAAGCGATCCGGGTCGACGAGCGGCGACGGGGCCGGGTGGTGCTGGGACTCGGAGAACGCGACCTGGCGCCGGTCGTCCTGGACCTCGCCGAGCACCCGCACCTGTTGGTGTTCGGTGACAGCGAATGCGGCAAGACCTCACTGCTGCGTCTGCTGTGCACCGACCTCGCCGTGGCCGCCGATCAGCCCCACCTGGAGATCGTCGACTTCCGGCGCACCCTGCTCGGTGTCGTCGACAGCGGGCCCAGCGCCGGATACGCGGTGTCGGGTATCGCGGTGGCGTCGCGGCTGGCGGCGCTGACCGAACGGCTGAACGCCAGGATGCCCGACGAGTTCGTCACCCAGCGGCAGCTTCGGGACCGGTCGTGGTGGCACGGACCCGACATCTACGTCGTCGTGGACGACTACGACCTGGTGGCGGGCGCCACCGGTAATCCGCTCACCCCGCTGGCCGACTTCCTGCCGCACGCCAAGGATCTCGGTCTGCACGTGATCGTCGCCCGCCGATCCGGTGGCGCGGCGCGGGCGATGTTCGATCCCGTGCTGGCCCGCATGCGCGACATGGGTTGCGCCGGTCTGATGATGAGCGCCGCACCCGACGAGGGAGTGTTGCTGGGCAGCGCCAGACCGACCCCGCTACCGCCGGGACGGGCCACCCTGATCGTGCGCGGCAGGCCCGACGAACTGGTCCAGCTCGCGTGGGTGGATCCGCCGTGACCACCGTCGTCGAGCTCGGGCCGTGCACCGTGCGCGGGACGGAAGCCGCACCCCCGGAATGGGTTTCGGTGGCGCTGGACTGTATCGACGATCCACTCGCCCTCCTCGACGAGCGACCCGTCGAGGTGTCCGGGCTGTGGCGCGATGTGCTCGCTGTGGTGGCGGGCGGACACGACGGCGCGCTGGTGTTGGTCGTGCCGACGTGGTGGCCGTCGGGTCGCGCCGACGTGGTCGCCGCGGCCGGCCGCGCGATGACGCCCGAGGTTGTTGTGCTGCAGCGCAGTTCGCTGTCGGGTGACGACGGCGCGGGCACGCTGGTCGAACTGTCCGCCGACTTCGCGGTGGTGCGGTCACCGGGAACGGGGTGCCTCGTCGTCCCTCGCGACGACATCGGGCCGCTTCTGGAAACCGCGACGTCGGTGCTGATCGACGTCCCCGCCGGGGTGGCGCCACTGCCGCCCGCGGTATGTGCGCGGTTGCGGCAACTCGGGACACCGGTCAGCCACCGCGACCACACCGGCGTCCGTGACGCCGCGTTGGCGGCGCTGCCCCGGCCGGGCCGCAGACCCGGCAGGCCGCGGCCGGGTGGTGGCGCGATTGCGGTCCTGGCGGGCGCCGCGGTGACGGCCGTCGCCGCCGGGGGCGGATGGGCGGCGCAGAACCTGTCGCCGCGACCGCCCGCGGATCCGGCGACCAGGCTGCTGGTCGAGGGCCGGGTTGCGGTCGCGGTGCCGGCGCAGTGGACGGACGAACGTGTCACGACCGGGCCGGGATCGGCGCGCGTCCGGGTCTCCGCCGCAGGCGGCTCGCCCGCCCTGCACATCACCCAGTCGGTGGGGTCCACCGCGGACGTGGCCGAATCGCTGCGCCGCGCAATAGGATCCGAGCCGGTCGGGGTGTTCGTCGACTTCGACCCGTCGGGTGAACGCGGCGGCAGACCGGCGGTCACCTATGTCGAGCGGCGCGCCGGCAGCGAGACCCGGTGGAGCGTGGTGACCGACGGCGACCTGCGCATCGCCATCGGATGCCAGAGCACGCCCGGGCTCGACGCCGCCGTCGAGGACGTCTGTGCCGAAGCCGTGCGCACCGCGCACGCCGTCAGCTGAGCGGCGGATCGGTGGAACCGTATCCGGTGCCGGTGCGTCCAATCTGTATACCGCTTGCGAAGGCTACGAAAGGATTTCACATGCCGACACCGTCAGGAACCGCCGGCCCGGCGCTGACCACCGACTTCGACCTCATGGTGTCGGTGGCCGGAAAGACCGACGCGCGCAACGAGGAGATCCGGGCGATGCTGCAGTCGTTCATCGGCGCGATGAGCAGTGTGCCGCCGTCGGTGTGGGGCGGTGCCGCGGCCACCCGGTTCCGCGAGGTGGTCGAGCGCTGGAACGCCGAATCGCTGCGACTGCACGCAGCGCTGCAACGCATCGCCGAGACGATCCGGGACAACGAGCGCATCCTGCGCGAGGTGGCCGACGGTCACTCGCAGCGCATCGCCTCCGTCGCGGCGAACCTGTAAGGCGGGCGGCAGATGAACCACACACTGGCCTACGACTTCGGTGAGATCGAGTACACGGTTCGCCAGGAGATCCACTCCACGTCGGCCCGATTCAACGGCGCGCTCGAAGATCTGCGCGCCCAGATCGCTCCGTTACAGGCGAGCTGGACCCGCGAGTCCGCCGAGGCGTACCGCGTCGAGCAGGCCCGCTGGGAGCAGGCCGCGGCGGCGCTCAACGAGATCCTCGTCAGCCTCGGCAACGCCGTGCGCGACGGGTCGGACGACGTCGCTGCCACCGACCGCAGGGCCGCCCACGCCTGGGGCACCTGAACCCCACCCCAGCCTGTGCGGCCCCCGAAAGGAGGGGAGCCGATCGGGGGCCGCACAGTACTCCGGGCGCGCACACTGGGATAAGGTGACACTGAGTGTGATGGCGGACACAAAGGAACCCCGGGTGGCAGCTCCTGAGACATCAGCCGGACGGGGAGCGGCCCGTCCGACGTCGTCGCGGCTGCGGGCTGTCCACGAGCTGTTCGTCGCCGGCGAGGTCGACGAAACCTTCCTGAACTCGCACGCGGTGCGCCCCGTCGTCGCGCAGAGCTGGAAACGCAGCCTGGCCGGCGGGGTCGATCCGGACCTCGACGGCGCGCGGGCCGCTGTCGCCGCGATCGAGAGACTGCGCGAGACCCACCCGCTGGCACCGGCGCTGCCGGTGATCCGCCGGCTCCTCGTCGACGACGCGATGGACTCGGGCGTCGTGGTCGCCGTCAGCGCCGCCGACGGCACCCTGCTCTGGGTTGAGGGTGATCCGAACGCGTGCCGCAGGGCCGAGGCGATGAACTTCGTCCCCGGCGCAGACTGGAGCGAGCGCAGCGCGGGCACCAACGCCCCCGGCACCGCGCTGGCGTTGGACCGCGAGCTGCAGATCCGCGGGTCCGAACACTTCTCCCGCGTCGTCCAGCCGTGGAGTTGCACCGCCGCTCCCGTCCATGACCCCACCACCGGCGCGTTGCTCGGTGCGATCGACCTGACCGGCGGCGCCCAGGTCGCGTCGGCGCAGACCCTGGCCCTGGTGCGGGCCACCGCGGTGGCCGTCGAAAACCACCTGGCCCTGCTGCGGGTGTCCGGCGTGGCCGCCGAACCCGCCGCCCGCAGGCCGCACCTGGTGGTGCTCGGCGCCGACCGGCCGCGTTGGGTCACCACTGACCGGTATGGTCACCTTCAAGCCACCTACCTGACGGGCCGGCATGCCGACATCCTCGTGCTGCTCAGCCGTCACCCCGAGGGGTTGTCGGCCGACCACCTGGCCGTGCTCCTCGACGAAAAGGACCTCGACGTCGTCACCGTCCGCGCCGAGATGTCCCGGCTGCGTAAGGTCATCGGCGCCGACACCCTCGAATCCCGGCCGTACCGGCTGTCGACGGCGATCACCAGCGACATCGGCGAGGTGTTCGAGGCCCTCGACGCCGGCGACGTCGAATCCGCACTTGCGCGGTATCCCGGTCCGCTGCTCACCCAGTCGGTGTCCCCGGCGATCGCGCGGTTGCGCACGCAGCTGTCGACCACGCTGCGCGACGCCGTGCTCGCCGAGAGCAGGCAGGGCCGTACCGATCTGCTGCGCCGCTGGCTCGAGCTGCCCGAGGGGCGTGACGACCGTGACGGATGGCAGGCGTTGCGCGACAGCGCCGGACTCACCGCGGTCGCCCGGGCCCGGGCCCACGGCCACCTCGCCGGCCTGGACTTCGAGCTCGGCTGAAAACCTGAGCAGGACGACGATCTGCCTGGTCAACCCGCACGTGAAAGCGAGTTGTCAACGGCAGCTTGGTAATTCGATGATATCGAGATGAACTTCCAGGCCTACGCCGGGTTTGTCCCCGGCACCTACACGGACTCGCTTGCCCCGCCGGTCAGCACCTGGTGGCCGTGGCGGGGGCGCACCGTGCACGTCGCCCGCGCAGCCGTGCCGGCTGCGGAGGTGCGTGCGATGGTGGTTCACGGCGGCGGGGGATACAGCGGCGCCCTGTGGCCGGCCGCTGCGGTTGCGGCCGGTGACGGCGTCGATGTGCTCGCACCAGACCTCCCGCTCTACGGCGACACCGTCGAACCGGATCCGGCCGGCGTGCGCTACGACGCCTGGGTCGATCTGCTCTGCGACCTGGTGGCCGCCGAACGCGCCGCGGACCCGCGGCCGCTGATCCTGTTCGGCGCCAGCATGGGCGGCATGTTGGCCTACGAGGTCGCCGCCCGGACCCGGCAGGTGGCCGCGGTGGTGGCGACCTGCCTGCTGGACATGTCCGACCCCGCCGCCCGGGCCGCGGCCACGCGGTTCGCGTGGATGGGCCGGCCCGCACCGGCAGTGTTGCGTGCGGTCGTCCCCGTGTTCGGCCGGGTCCGGCTGCCGATCCGCTGGCTGGCCGACATGGCGGCCATGAGCACCGACCCGCGGTTGTCGCGGCTGTGCGCCGCCGACCCTCGCGGCGGCGGGGCCAGCGTCCCGCTCGCATTCCTGTCCAGCTGGATGAACTACCGCCACGCCGCACCGGAGCATTTCGACGCCGCCCCCGTCACGCTGGTGGCGCCCGCGGCCGACACGTGGACCGCGCCGGAGCTGAGTATCCGTTTCCTGCAACGCATCTCAGGTCCCACTGAGCTCGTCATGCTGGAGAACTGCGGCCACTTCCCGATCGAGGAACCCGGCCTCACGCAGCTGCGCGACGCATTCACCCGGGTGGCGGAGCGAGCCGCTCGACGGTGACCATGAGCGCGTCCCTGGCGTCCCCGATGTCGAACCGGTCGCGCGCCATGACCCGGTGCAGCTGCGCGTCGACCGCGTGTACGAGCATCCGCGCCGTCGTCTCCACATCGGCACCGCCGCGGTCGAAGCGCTTCAGGTGGAACGCCACCTCGTCACACAGGCGGTCTTCGAGATCGGTCAATGCGCCGAGTCGGTCGGGGATGGGCGTGACCACGCGGTGCAGCAGTGCGTGCAGCTTCGGCTGGCCGGCGTGCAGCCTCACGACGGCCTCGAGCAACGCACGCATCGTCGCGTCGAACGGGGGAGCGTCGGCACGCAGCGCGGCGAGCACGGCGCTCAGCTCACGGTCGGCGTCGCGGAGATGACGGTCGGCGATCGCTTGCAGCAGCGCGAACTTGTCCGGGAAGTACTGGTACAGCGTCCCGATCGACAACCCGGCGCGCTCGGCGATCCGATTGGTGGTCGCGGCGACGCCCTCGGTGGAAAACACCTGCGCGGCTGCCTCCACCAGCGTGTTCACCGTCTCTCGGGAGCGTTGCTGGCGGGGCTTTCGGCGGGGTTCGTTGATGCGGGCAAGTCTGCCCAACGATGCAACTGTGGTGCAACGGTTGCGCGCGTAGGTTCAGTGACGCACACCACACGAGCAGGAGATTCACCATGACTGTGTACGCCCGCCCCGGTGCTGACGGCTCCTTGATGTCGTTCAAGCCCCGCTACGACAACTTCATCGGCGGCCAGTGGGTGGCGCCGAATGCTGGACGGTACTTCGAGAACCCATCGCCGGTCACCGGGCAGCCGTTCACCGAGGTGGCCCGCTCCGACGAATCCGACATCGAGAAGGCCCTCGACGCCGCGCACGCCGCCGCGCCGGCCTGGGGCAAGACCTCGGCCGCCGAGCGTGCCGTGATCCTCAACAAGATCGCCGACCGCATCGAGGAGAACCTCGAGTCGATCGCGCTGGCCGAGTCGTGGGACAACGGCAAGCCGATCCGCGAGACGCTCAACGCCGACATCCCGCTGGCCGTGGATCACTTCCGGTATTTCGCCGGGGCGATCCGGGCGCAGGAGGGTTCGCTGTCCGAGATCGACGACGACACCGTGGCCTACCACTTCCATGAGCCGCTCGGTGTGGTCGGCCAGATCATCCCGTGGAACTTCCCGATTCTGATGGCGGTCTGGAAGCTGGCCCCCGCGCTGGCCGCGGGCAACGCGATCGTGCTGAAGCCCGCCGAGCAGACCCCGGCCTCGATCCTGTACCTGATGGAACTCATCGCGGATCTGCTGCCTGCGGGAGTGATCAACGTGGTCAACGGTTTCGGTGTCGAGGCGGGCAAGCCGCTGGCATCCAGCAACCGGATCGCCAAGATCGCGTTCACCGGTGAAACCACCACGGGCCGGCTGATCATGCAGTACGCGTCGCAGAACCTGATCCCGGTCACCCTTGAGCTCGGCGGCAAGAGCCCCAACATCTTCTTCAACGACGTGCTCGCCCAGGCCGACAACTACCAGGACAAGGCGCTCGAGGGCTTCACGATGTTCGCCCTCAACCAGGGCGAGGTGTGTACCTGCCCGTCGCGCTCGTTGATCCAGGCCGACATCTACGACGAGTTCCTGGCGCTGGCCGCGATCCGCACCAAGGCTGTGCGCCAGGGCGATCCGCTGGACACCGAGACGATGATCGGCGCGCAGGCCTCCAACGACCAGCTGGAGAAGATCCTGTCCTACATCGAGATCGGCAAGAGCGAGGGTGCGCAGGTGGTCACCGGCGGTGAACGCGCCGAGCTCGGCGGCGATCTCAACGGCGGCTACTACGTCGCCCCGACGATCTTCACCGGTCACAACAAGATGCGGATCTTCCAGGAGGAGATCTTCGGGCCCGTCGTCGCCGTCACGTCGTTCACCGACTACGACGACGCGATCTCCATCGCCAACGACACCCTCTACGGTCTCGGTGCCGGTGTGTGGAGCCGCGACGGCAACACCGCCTACCGCGCGGGTCGCGACATCAAGGCCGGCCGGGTGTGGACGAACTGCTACCACCAGTACCCCGCGCACGCCGCGTTCGGTGGCTACAAGCAGTCCGGCATCGGCCGCGAGAACCACAAGATGATGCTCGACCACTACCAGCAGACCAAGAACCTGTTGGTGAGCTACAGCGACAAGGCCCTCGGGTTCTTCTGATCCTTCTGTAGCGACAAGACGCGAACTCGCACGGATCCCCTCGGTCCGTGCGAGTTCGTGTCTTCTCGAGCTGGCGACGTGTTCGCCAAGATGGAGCAGGGCAAGATCGACGGCAGGGTGGTCCCTGACTGTCGCTGACCGCTGTCGAGGGGCGTTTTGACCTGCGCGGATATCCGCGGGTAGGCTGCCTCGTTGGCGTGCGCTGTCTTGCCGGAACCTCGGGTCACCGTCGGTCGCCGAGGCAGTCCGCAGCTCACGCTTGACCGGCACCCGGTTCACCGGGGCCCAACCCGAAGAAAAGAAGGTAAGCGCTGTGTCTACGTACACGCCGAAGGCGGGTGACACCACGCGTACGTGGTACGTCATCGACGCCACCGACGTGGTGCTCGGCCGGCTCGCCGTCGAAGCAGCCAAGCTGCTGCGCGGCAAGCACAAGCCGACATTCACGCCGAATGTCGACGGCGGTGACTTCGTCATCGTCATCAATGCCGACAAGATCGCCCTCAGCGGCGACAAGCTCAACAAGAAGTTCGCCTACCGACACTCGGGTTATCCCGGTGGCCTTCGTAAGCGTTCCATCGGCGAGCTGCTGCAGAAGCACCCGACCCGGGTCGTGGAGAACGCGATCGTCGGCATGCTCCCGCACAACAAGCTGTCGCGCCAGGTGCAGAAGAAGCTGAAGGTCTACGCCGGACCTGAGCATCCGCATAGCGCGCAGCAGCCGGTTCCGTTCGAGATCAAGCAGGTGGCCCAGTGACCGACAGCGAAATCACCGACGCCGTCGAAGGCGCGGAAGCCCCCGAGGTCGTCGAGACCGACGTCGTCGTCGACGTCGTCGCCGAGGCCGAGGCCGCTCCGCGTGAGCCCGTGATCATCGACCGTCCGATCCAGACCGTCGGCCGCCGCAAGGAGGCTGTGGTCCGGGTTCGTCTGGTCCCCGGCACCGGTCAGTTCAACCTCGACGGCCGCACGTTGGAGAATTACTTCCCCAACAAGGTGCACCAGCAGCTCATCAAGGCGCCGCTGGTGACCGTCGACCGGGTCGAGCAGTTCGACATCTACGCCCACCTCGACGGCGGCGGCCCGTCCGGCCAGGCAGGCGCGCTGCGCCTGGCGATCGCCCGGGCCCTGATCCTGGTCCAGCCTGAGGACCGCCCGGCGCTGAAGAAGGCCGGCTTCCTCACGCGTGACCCGCGTGCCATCGAGCGCAAGAAGTACGGACTCAAGAAGGCCCGCAAGGCGCCTCAGTACAGCAAGCGCTGATCGATCGACGACATGGCGCCCGGCCTGCTCGCATGCGAGCAGGCCGGGCGTCAGTCGTTGGCGGGCCTGTCGCCCCTGTGGGCTGTCACACACCGATAATTCAGGAAATGTCGATCACGCTATTTCCTGCTGTGACACGGAAATAGTTAATTAGGGAAACGCAAATTCCGGCGCTTTTCTCCGAATGGGATTTGAAATGCGCCGACCGGGTAGATAACCCTCGAAACCTGGAGCCAGGGCGCCTTGCCTGTGGCTCCGTGACTGCAAAGGAGTGATTGATGAACTTCGTCAAGAACGCCGCAGCGGGTGCTGTCCTCGGGGGATCGCTGCTTTTCACCGCCGGACTCGGGATGGCACAGGCACAGCCTGCGGAGACTCCCGACGGCCTGGTGAGCCTCTCGATCGGCGACGTCACGCTGCTGGAGAGCGCGACCGCTGACAAGGCGGCCGCCGCGGCCGCCGCCATCTGCGGCGCGGTGCCCGCGGACGTGAGCGCGCTGGTGGCGCAGGTCGACAGCGAGGGCGCCGAGCAGACCGTGTGTTCGGGCCTTCCCGGCGGTGATCTCGTCGTCGCCCAGAACGTGGCCGCCGCCGCGGAGACGCCTGCTGCGCAGACGCCGGCTCCGGCCGAGACACCGGCGCCGGCCGAGGGGGCCGCGCCCGAGGGTGAGTCCGGCACCGGCGCCGGTCTGGGCGCCCCCGAAGGCACCGGTGCGGCCGACGACGGTTCCGTGCCGCTGCCCAGCGACGAAGGGTAATTGGAGCCCTCTCACCGCCTGCATCCGCATTGGGTGCGGGCGGTGAGCCGTTTCATGAGCCATTTGCGGGTCGTTGGCATGGATAATCACCTGGGCGCAAATTGGCTCGGGGGCCCACAGGTGTGAGAGGTTGTCACGATGGCTCGACTGTTCGGCACCGACGGGGTGCGCGGCGTCGCCAACCGGGAACTGACCGCGGAATTGGCGATGGCCCTGGGTGCGGCGGCGGCTCGACGGCTCGGTAGAACCGGAGCGGCCCGCAGACGTGTCGCGGTGGTGGGGCGTGACCCCCGCGCCAGCGGAGAGATGCTCGAGGCCGCCGTCATCGCCGGAATCGCCAGCGAGGGCGTGGACACCCTGCGGGTCGGCGTGTTGCCGACACCGGCGGTGGCCTATCTGACCAGCGCCTATGACGCCGACTTCGGCGTGATGATCTCCGCGTCGCACAACCCGATGCCCGACAACGGCATCAAGATCTTCGGACCCGGCGGGCACAAACTGGACGACGCCACCGAGGACCGCATCGAGGAATTGGTGCACCAGGGGCCCGGTAGCCGGCCCACCGGGGCGGGCATCGGCCGCGTCGTCGACGCCGAGGACGCGCTGGAGCGCTACCTGCGCCACGTGGGCAAGGCCGCCACCACCCGGCTCGACGCACTGACCGTCGTCGTCGACTGCGCGCACGGGGCCGCCTCCCTGGCCGCGCCCCGCGCCTACCGCGCGGCCGGCGCCAACGTCATCCCGATCCACGCCGAGCCTGACGGCCTGAACATCAACGACAACTGCGGCTCCACCCACATGCGGGCGCTGAGTGCCGCGGTGGTCTCCTACGGCGCGGACCTCGGCCTGGCCCACGACGGTGACGCCGACCGCTGCCTGGCCGTCGACGCCCACGGGCGGGTCATCGACGGTGACGCGATCATGGTGGTGCTGGCCCTGGCGATGCAGGAAGCCGGGGAGCTGGCGTCGGACACCCTGGTCACCACCGTGATGAGCAACATGGGGTTGCACCTGGCGATGCGCTCGGCCGGCATCGAGGTGCGCACCACCGGGGTCGGCGACCGCTACGTCCTGGAAGAACTGCGCGCCGGCCTGTTCTCGCTGGGCGGCGAGCAGTCCGGGCACATCGTGTTGCCGAGCTTCGGCACCACCGGCGACGGCATCGTCACCGGTCTGCGGCTGATGGCGCGGATGGCCCAGACCGGCCGCAGCCTGGCCGGCCTGGCCGAGCCGATGCAGACCCTCCCGCAGGTGCTCATCAATGTCGAGGTCGCCGACAAGGCGACGGTCGCCGACGCCCAACCGGTGCGTGACGCAGTGGCGAAGGTGGAGGCCGAACTCGGCGATACCGGGCGAATCCTGTTGCGGCCCTCCGGAACTGAGCAGGTGGTCCGGGTCATGGTGGAGGCCGCCGACGAGGACACCGCCCGGCAGATGGCGGTGCGCGTCGCGGAATCGGTCAGCGCGCAACGCTGAACCCGTGGGAACCAGCCGGGCCTGCCCGGCGTCCAATCTCATATGGGAACGGCTGGCGCGGCCCGCGTCGACACAGTGGCGGTGCACGCGATCGCGCGGGAATACGAGACGGCGGCGTCGATTGTCGACGCCGCGCTGCGTACGCACCTGAGCGGTCTGGAGTTCGGGGGCGCGACGGCGGGGCGGGCGCATGTCGCGCACGGTGACGCAGTGCGCGACGCACTGTTCGGCGTCGCCTCGGCGCTGCGGCAGTGGTCGCGGGCGGCCACCGAGATCGCGGCGGCACTCCGGATGTCGGCCGACCGCTACCGAGACGCCGACGCCCGCGCCGGCGAGCGGGTGGGGTAGCTCGCCGATGTCCGAAAACTTCGATGCCGCTTCACGTTTGGCGCAGGGAAGGCCTGCCGTGGAGGAGCTGCAGCACTACGTCTGGGCCAGTCATCTGCTCGGCTATCAACATCCGGACCTGACGATGCACGCATCCCAGGTCCGCGACTGGTACGGCACCGAGGACGGGATGGATCTCGGCGCGCTGCAACGGGACTGCCTGGCACTCGACGCCGCGGTGCGTGCCTCCCAGGACGCGCTGGCCGTGCAGGAACGCCAGCTCGCCCAGCTGTCCGTGGTGTGGCACGGTTCCGGTGGGGAGGCTGCCCGGGACCTGCTGCGGCGCCACGGTGCGGCCTCAGCCGCGGTCGCCGCGGCGGTCCGCACCGCCGCCGAGGCGTTGACCGCGCTACGCGAGGACCTCTGGAAGGCGTTGGGCGCCAAGGCCGATGCCACCGTCGCGGGCGGCGAACGCGCAGGCGACTCCCGTGCACGGTGGCTCGCCGCGGCCACCACGGTCGTCACGGGAGCCGGGGACCGGGCGACCGCCAGCGAACTGGTCGAGCAGGAGGTGAAGCCGTTCGTGGCCGGCCCGGTCGCCACGGATTGGCTCACGGCGGTGCAGCAGGCCGTCGCGTCGGTCTCGACCGCCTACGAACGATCGGTGGCCGAGATCGCGGCCGAACAATCGCCGGTGTTCGACATCCCCGGTGACCTCGGGCCGGCGTGGACGCAGCCGCCGATGTCCACGTGCGACGAGCACGGAGCCGACGACGCGCAGCCCGGACCGCCGGCC
>NZ_HG964451.1:334375-401252 GCF_000612725.1 Mycolicibacterium austroafricanum | reverse complement strand
TGCGACAGCATCGGCGCCGGGGTCGACGGGCTCCGGCATGGGCATGGGCCCGGGCATCCCCGACCTCGGAGGAGGGCTGTCCGGGCTCGGTCAGCAGTTCGCCGACACGTTGAGCGGCCTGCTGGGCGGCGCTGGAATCGGGGAGCCCGAGCTGCCCGAACTCGACGAGCCGCCGCTCGATGAGCCCGAGGACCTCGACGAGCCGGACGACCCGGAGGAACAGGACCGAGAAGAGGACGCCGTCGTCGACGAGGAAGGCGTCGTCGACGAGGAAGGCGTCGTCGACGGGGAGGCCGTCACCGACGTGGCGGCCCCGGTCGAGGAGCAGTGTGACGCCGTCGCGGAGGCCGTCGAGCCGGTCGCGGCGCCGACCCCGGTACCGGCACCGCCGCCGGCCGAGCCGCTGCCGCCCGCGGAGGCTCTGCCGCCCGCGGAGCCGGTCGCCGGAGCGCAGACGCCGTGTGAGATCGCCGCCGATGAAGTCCCCCAGGTCGGAGAACCGGCGGAGTAGCGTCACCCGGCGTGAGGCTACGAATCTCCGAAGCGGTGGTTCTCTTCCTGCTCGGCGCCGTGGCGGCCCTGATCGGCGACCACAGCCATGTCGTGACCGGCACGACCGTCTACCACACCGACGCGGTGCCCTTCGTGTGGAGCAGCCCGTTCTGGTTCCCGATCCTGGTCGGGGTGGCGACGGTGTCATTGGCCGAACTACGGCTGCACCTGCCCGCGCCGCGGGACGGCGTCACCGCCCGGCAGGCCCTCGGCGGCGTCGCGGCCGTCGTCGGCACCTACGTCACCACCGCGCTGGTGCACACGTCGCCGGTCGTCCCGGTCACCGCGCTGGTCTGCGCGGCGGCGGTCATCACCTGGTGTGTGCTCGGGGACGGACCGGGCGCGGCGTGCGGGGTGGTGATCGCGGTGATCGGCCCTGCGGTCGAGATCGCCCTGGTCCAGCTCGGGGTGTTCGCCTACCACCCGGACTCGGACGGGCTGTTCGGCGTGGCGCCGTTCCTGGCGCCGCTGTACTTCGCGTTCGGGGTCGTCGCGGCGCTGCTCGGCGAACTCGCGGTGGCGCGGCGGCCGCAGATCGGCCCGCCGGTGTGTGACACCGTCAGTCGCGGGCCAGGTGCCGACTGATTACCAGTCGCTGAATCTGGTTGGTGCCCTCGAAGATCTGGGTGATCTTGGCTTCCCGCATGTACCGCTCCACCCGGTAGTCGCGGGTGTACCCGGCGCCGCCGAACACCTGGACGGCGTCTGTGGTCACCTTCATCGCCGCGTCGGTGGCGGTGAGCTTGGCGACCGACGCATGGCGTGAATACGGCAGTCCCGCGTCGCGGCGCCGGGCCGCGTCCAGGTAGGTGGCCCGTGCGGCGTCGACCGCGGCGGCCATGTCGGCCAGCAGGAACGCCAGCCCCTGGTGGTCGATGATCTTGCGGCCGAACGTGGTTCGCTGCTGGCTGTAGGCGACCGCCTCGTCGAGTGCGGCCTGGGCCAGCCCGACTGCCACCGCGGCGATGCCCAGCCGGCCGGAATCCAGTGCGCTGAACGCGATCTGCAGTCCCTGGCCCTCGGCGCCGATACGGCGGTCGGCTTCGACGAAGGCGTTTTCGTAATGCGCCGCGGTGGTCGGCACCGCGTGCAGGCCCATCTTCTCCTCCGGCTTGCCGAAGGTCAGCCCTTCGGTGTCTCTGGGGACGAGGAAGCACGAGATGCCTTGGGAGCCTTCGCCGGTGCGGGCGAACAGGTTGTAGAAGTCGGCGATTCCGCCGTGGGTGATCCACGCCTTCGCGCCGTTGATGCGGTAGCCGCCGTCGGCGGCGACGGCCTTGCAGGTCAGCGCGGCGGCATCGGAGCCGGCCTGCGGCTCCGACAGGCTGTAGGCGCCGATGGTCGATCCGCCCAGCATCTCGGGCAGCCAGCGCTGCCGCTGCTCGTCGGTGCCGAAGCTCATCAGCGGATGGCACGACAGGCTGTGCACGCTGACCGCCACGGCCACGGCCGCCCACCTGGCGGCGAGCTCCTCGAGCACCTGTAGGTACACCTCGTAGGGCTGGCCGCCGCCGCCCCACTCCTCGGGGTACGGCAGGCTCAACAGCCCCGCCTCGCCGAGCGTCGCGAAGACGCCGTCGGGGTAGCTCTCGTCCTTCTCGTGCTGGTCGACGATCGGGTCGAGGGCCTTGTCGGCGATCTGCCGGGCGAGATCGACCAGCTCGCGGGCTTCGTCGGTGGGCAGGAGACGGTCAACAGCCATACGCTGGACAGTACTACAGGACTGAATCTAGTACTATCGACCCGTGACCAGGCCTGCCTTCGCCACTGCGCGGCGCACCGAGCTGTTCGACGCGTTGACGGGTTTGTTCCTGACCGAGGGCTTCGCGCATCTGACGCTCGACGAGATCGCGGCGCGCCTGCGCTGCTCGAAGTCCACGCTGTACACGCTGGCCGCCAGCAAGGAGCAGCTGGTGCAGGCGGCCACCGTGCACTTCTTTCGCACGGCCACCGAATCGGTCGAGGCGCGGGTGGCCGCGGTGGCCGGGGCGCGCGATCGGATCGCGGCCTACCTGAGTGGGGTCGGTGCCGCGCTGGACCCCGCGTCGGACCGGTTCATGGCCGACCTCGACGCGTTTGCGCCGGCACGCGAGATCTACGAGCGAAACACCCGGATCGCGGCCCACCGGGTACAGGAGCTGATCGCCGAAGGCGTTGCCGCGGGGGACTTTCGAGATGTCCATGCCGCCTTCGCGGCCGATCTGGTCACCACCGTGATGGTGCGCATCCAGCAACGCGTGGTGCGGGACAACACCGGACTCGACGACGCCGACGCCTACCGCGAGCTCGCCGCGATCCTGACCGGCGGCATCCAGGCCTGAGCGCCACCGAAACTGAACTTATCGGCGGTGTTTCGCCCGATTCTCGCTCACAAGCTCAGATTCGGCGGCGATCACGGCAGCAGGTTCTGCAGCTCCTCGACGAACTTCACGGTCTCGCGCCGGTCACCCGAGAGCGGATGGACCAGCATCGTCGTCACCCCGGCCTCGGCATAGGCCGCCAGCCGTTCCTTGACGAACCCGGCAGGACCGACCAGCGACACCTGCCGGACCAGTTCGTCGGGAACCGCGTCGATGGCTTCGGCCTTCTTGCCGGCCAGATAGAGATCCTGGATGTGGTCGGCCACCTCGCCGAACCCGTACCGGGTCGCGAGATTGTGGTAGAAATTCTTGCCGCGCGCGCCCATGCCGCCGATGTAGAGCGCCAATTGTGGCTTCGCCCAAGCCAATCGGTCGTCGACATCATCACCGATCGCCAGGCTCGCGCTGACCATGGTGTCGAGCGGCCCCAGTGCCGGGTCGCGCCGTGACGCGCCCGCGCGCAGCGCGTCACCCCACACGTCGTCGGCCTTCTCGGGATAGAAGAAGACCGGCTGCCAGCCCTCGGCGATCTCTGCGGTCAGCTCGACGTTCTTGGGTCCGAGTGCGGCAATGGTGATCGGGATTCGTTCGCGGACAGGATGATTGATGAGCTTCAGTGGCTTACCCAGTCCGGTGCCCTTGTCACTGGGCAGCGGCAGCTGGTAGTACTTGCCGTCATAGCTGAGCCGTTCGCGTCGCCATACCTGCCTGCAGATCTCGACGACCTCGCGGGTGCGGCCCAGCGGTGCGTCGAACGGCACGCCGTGGAAGCCCTCGACCACCTGCGGGCCCGACGTGCCCAGGCCGAGCCGGAACCGACCGTCGGAGACGTAGTCCAGGCCCGCGGCCGTCATCGCCATCAGCGCGGGGGTGCGGGTGTAGATCGGCACCACGCCGGTGCCCAGTTCGATGCGCGACGTCCTGGCGGCCAGGAAGCCGAGCTGGCTGATCGCGTCGTAGGAGTACGCCTCGGCCACGAGCGCGATGTCGACGCCGAGTTTCTCGCACTCGACGACCTCGTCGACCGCTTCGAGGAACCCGCCGGCATAACTGAGGAAAATCCCGGTCCGCATCCGTCAGGTATACACCCAACCGGTTGGTTGGGGAATTCCGACCCGGACTTCAGGGCTTCAGCAGCGCGACGACCTTGTTCTCCAGATCGACCGGGTCGCTCGCGAACGGATCCATCACCGGCGCCCTGGGCAGCTCGGCCTCGGCGTCGGCGAAGGCCCGGTACGTCTTGTCACCGGTCAGCGTGTACAGCAGGTAGCCCGTCATCAGCGCGCGCACGATCCTCTGGGTGCCGCGGTCGGCGCCCGGCAGCCCCACCACCGGGGCGAGCCGGCGCCCTTCGACGAGCCCGCCCGACTTGGTCTTCGACGTGGTCCGCAGCGTCGCATGTTTCCAGGCGCGGGCCAGTTCCACGGCGTTGGAGCGCAGCGTCATCGGATCGCCCGGGTCGGTCAGGATCAGCCCGGGCGCCGTCAGCCCGGCCGCGGGCGCTTCGGCGGGCGGGCTGGACACCGTCGGATACGCCGCCACCACTCCTTTTGGCTTGACCGGGAGCCCCGCCGCGGCGAACACCACCGCCGAGGCCCCGAACCCGTGACCCACCAGGCCCAGCTTGTTCGGGTGCACGCTGATGTCACCCTGGCCCAGCCGCACACCGGTGATGATGTCCAGCGTCGTGCCCAGGTCGTAGGCCAGATTGAGCACAGAGGGCGCCAGCCCGGTCTCGGTGTTGGGCGCGCCGGCCACGATTCCCCACGAGGCCAGGTGCTCCAGCGTGCCGCGGTAGCGGTCGGCGGATGTGATCCAATCGTGAGCGAACGCCACACCGGGCAGATTCTTGCCCGCCGCCGGGGTGTAGACGATGCCCGGCTGACCGGCAAAGGCCAGGTCACCGCGCAGAACCCGGTGCGGTCCGCGGCGGGTCAACGCGGCAAAGAGCTTCTTCGTGCTGGCCACCCGATGACCGTAGCCCAACCGGGCTCGGGACGTCTTCTGCCGTACCCTGGTTGGCTATGTGCGGAATCGTCGGCTATGTCGGGCAGCGCCCTGCCTGTGACATCGTCGTCGACGCGCTACGCCGCATGGAATACCGGGGTTACGACTCCGCGGGTGTCGCGCTGCTCGACGGACGGGGCGGACTGACCGTTCGCCGTAAGGCGGGCCGGCTGGCCAACCTGGAGGCCGCCCTGGCCGAGGGCGGAACGGACAACCTGGTCGGCGCGACCGGGCTCGGTCACACCCGGTGGGCCACCCACGGCAGACCCACCGATCGCAACGCCCACCCGCACCGCGACGCCTCCGGCAAGGTCGCGGTGGTCCACAACGGCATCATCGAGAACTTCGCGGTGCTGCGCGCCGAACTGGAGGCCGCCGGGGTCGAGTTCGCCAGCGACACCGATACCGAAGTCACCGTCCACCTGGTCGCCCGCGAGTACGTGCACGGCGAGACTGCCGGAGATTTCCCCGCGTCGGTGCTGGCGGTGCTGCGCCGCCTGGAGGGGCATTTCACGCTGGTGTTCGCCCACGCCGACGATCCCGGCACGATCGTCGCCGCGCGACGCTCCACCCCGCTGGTTCTCGGCGTCGGCGACGGGGAGATGTTCGTCGGCTCCGACGTGGCCGCGTTCATCGAGCACACCCGCGACGCCGTCGAACTCGGGCAGGACCAGGCCGTCGTCGTCACCGCGGACGGCTACCGCGTCACCGACTTCCACGGCAACCCGGACGACGCGCGTACCCGGCGTTTTCATATCGACTGGGACACCTCGGCCGCCGAAAAAGGCGGCTACGAGTACTTCATGCTCAAGGAGATCGCCGAGCAGCCCGCCGCCGTATCGGACACGCTGCTGGGGCATTTCGCCGACAACCGGATCGTGCTCGACGAGCAGCGCCTGTCCGATCAGGAACTGCGCGACATCGACAAGGTCTTCGTGGTGGCCTGCGGCACGGCCTACCACTCCGGACTGCTGGCCAAGTACGCGATCGAGCACTGGACCCGGCTGCCGGTCGAGGTCGAACTCGCCAGCGAATTCCGTTACCGCGACCCGGTGCTGGACAGCCACACCCTGGTGGTGGCGATCTCCCAGTCGGGCGAGACCGCCGACACGCTGGAAGCGGTCCGGCACGCCAAGGAGCAGAAGGCCAAGGTGCTGGCGATCTGCAACACCAACGGCAGCCAGATCCCCCGCGAGTGTGACGCGGTGCTCTACACCCGCGCCGGACCCGAGATCGGGGTCGCCTCGACCAAGACGTTCCTGGCCCAGATCGCCGCGAATTACCTTGTCGGACTGGCTCTTGCACAGGCGCGCGGCACCAAGTACCCCGACGAGGTGGCGCGGGAGTACCACGACCTGGAAGCGATGCCCGACCTGATCGCGCGGGTGCTGGACACCTCGGAGCCGGTTCTGCAGCTGGCCAAGCAGTTCGCGGCGTCGCAGACGGTGCTGTTCCTGGGCCGTCACGTCGGCTACCCGGTGGCGCTCGAGGGTGCGCTGAAGCTCAAGGAACTGGCGTACATGCACGCCGAGGGCTTCGCCGCCGGTGAACTCAAGCACGGCCCGATCGCGCTGATCGAGGACGATCTGCCGGTCATCGTCGTGATGCCGTCGCCGAAGAACTCGGCGACGCTGCACTCCAAGCTGCTGTCCAACATCCGGGAGATCCAGGCCCGCGGCGCCGTCACCATCGTCATCGCCGAGGAGGGCGACGACACCGTGCGGCCCTACGCCGACCACCTCATCGAGATTCCTGCGGTTTCAACGCTTTTCCAGCCGCTGCTGTCGACGATCCCGATGCAGCTGTTCTCGGCGGGTGTGGCGCAGGCCCGCGGCTACGACGTCGACAAGCCGCGCAACCTGGCGAAGTCGGTCACCGTCGAGTAGTGCCGCGCGCACGCGTCCCATGCGATCAGCGGTGAGTGTCCCGCCCGGATCGCCGCCCGGGCCCAGCTGTTCTGGGAGCACTGTTAACGCAGTCCGCGCCAAAACCGATGAATATTAAGAACGGTATGAGAGAGTTTTCGTCGGGGGCGTCAATGGATGTGAGTGGGCACGGCCGGAGCAGGGGTTTCTCGGTCAGTCCGGACCGCCAGGGGGCGGCGCTGGTTTTGCGCGTCACCGGTGACCTGGACGCCATGACCGCGCCGACGCTGGTGACCCACCTGGACATCGCGCTCGCCGACGCGCCGCCGGTGGTGGTCGTCGACATGACCGACGTGGAGTTCCTGTCGTCGGCGGGAATCAGCGTGCTCGTCGAGACTCACCGTCTGGCCGAACGTGCCGACATCTCGCTGCGGGTCGTCGCCGACGGGCCCGCCACCAGTCGACCCTTCCGGATGATGCGCCTCGACGAGGTCATCGACCTGTACCCGACGCTGGCCGATGCGATGGGAGAGCGGCAGCAGGGCCGGCCACCGACGTAACGTAGCCCCATGCGGTACTTCTACAGCGCCGACGCCATCCGTGACGCGGAAGCGCCGGTGCTCGCGTCGCTGCCCGACGGCGCGCTGATGCGCCGGGCCGCGTTCGGCCTGGCCACCGCGATCGCCCGCGAGCTCGGTGCCGTGGCCGGCAGGACGGTGTGTGCGGTCGTCGGATCCGGCGACAACGGCGGTGATGCGCTGTGGGCGGCGACGTTCCTACGCAGACGCGGCGCCGGGGCCTCTGCGGTGCTGCTCGATCCCGAACGCGCGCACCGCAAGGCACTTGCGGCGTTCCGCCGTGCCGGCGGCCGTATTGTCGAAATGGTGCCGCACACAACGGATCTGGTGATCGACGGGGTCGTCGGAATCTCCGGGGCCGGGCCGCTGCGTCCCGGTGCCGCCGCGGTGTTCGACGAAGTGGCGCGTGCAGGTATTCCGGTCGTCGCGGTCGACCTGCCCAGCGGTGTGGACGTGCACACCGGGGTCGCCGACGGCCCCCACGTCGCACCTGCGCTGACCGTCACCTTCGGCGGCCTGAAACCCGTTCATGCGCTGGGGGATTGCGGCCGGGTCGAGCTGGTCGACATCGGGCTGGGCCTCGGGCCCAGTGACATGCTGGCGTTCGACGCTGCCGACGTCGCGGCCCGCTGGCCGGTCCCGGGGCCCACGGACGACAAGTACACCCAGGGTGTCACCGGGGTGATGGCAGGCTCGTCGACCTACCCCGGTGCGGCCGTCCTGTGCACCGGCGCTGCGGTGGCCGCCACCTCCGGCATGGTCCGCTTCGCGGGAACCGCTGCCGCGGAGGTGGTTTCGCACTGGCCCGAGGTCATCGCCACACCGGGCCATGCGACGGCGGGCCGGGTCCAGGCATGGGCGGTCGGGCCGGGGCTGGGCACCGACGAGACCGCCGCGGCCGCCCTGGTTTTCGCGCTGGAGACCGACCTGCCCGTGATCGTCGACGCCGACGGGTTGACCATCCTGTCCGCCCACCCCGAGCTGGTCGCCGACCGAACCGCTCCCACGGTGCTGACCCCCCATGCCGGCGAGTTCGCCCGGCTGGCCGGCGCCCCGCCGGGGGACGACCGCGTCGCCGCCACCCGCAGGCTCGCCGACCGGCTCGGCGTCACGGTGCTGCTGAAGGGCAACGTCACCGTCGTCGCCGAGCCCGGCGGACCGGTGCGCCTCAACGCGGCGGGCAACTCCTGGGCGGCGACCGCGGGCTCGGGGGACGTCCTGTCGGGGGTGATCGGTGCATTGCTCGCCGCGGGTCTGCCGCCCGGCGAGGCGGCCGCCGCGGCGGCGTTCGTGCATGCCCGCGCGGCCGACCTGTCCGCCCGTGACCCCGGACCGTCCGCCGCACCCACATCGGCGTCGCGCATCCTGGCGCATCTGCGACCGGCACTGGCCTCGATCCTCTAGAAAGGACCTCATGCCCAACGTGTCCCGTCACTCGTCGCTGACCCCCGCCTACACCGGCCGCCTGTCCACCAATCCGATCCCGGCGCTGCGGCTGCCCGACGAGTCGATGGATCCCGAGCAGACCTACCGGTTCATCCACGACGAGTTGATGCTCGACGGCAGCTCCCGGCTGAACCTCGCGACGTTCGTCACGACGTGGATGGACCCCGAAGCCGGCCAGCTCATGTCGGAGACGTTCGACAAGAACATGATCGACAAGGACGAGTACCCCGTCACCGCGGCGATCGAGCAGCGTTGCGTCTGCATGGTGGCGGACCTGTTCCACGCCGAAGACCTGCGCGACGACGATCCGGCCACGGCGATCGGGGTGTCGACGATCGGCTCCAGCGAAGCCGTGATGCTGGCCGGTCTGGCGATGAAATGGCGCTGGCGCGACCGCGTCGGTGACGGCTGGAAGGGGCGTACCCCCAACCTGGTGATGGGCTCCAACGTGCAGGTGGTGTGGGAGAAGTTCTGCCGCTACTTCGACGTCGAGGCGCGCTATCTGCCGATGGAGGAGGGCCGCTACGTCATCACCCCCGAGCAGGTGCTCGACGCCGTCGACGAGGACACGATCGGTGTGGTCGCGATCCTGGGCACCACGTTCACCGGTGAACTCGAGCCGGTCGCCGAGATCTGCGCGGCGCTGGACAAGCTGGCCGCCACCGGCCCGGACGTCCCGGTGCACGTCGACGCCGCCAGCGGCGGGTTCGTGGTGCCGTTCCTGCATCCGGACGTGGTGTGGGACTTCCGGCTGCCGCGGGTGGTGTCGATCAACGTCAGCGGCCACAAGTACGGCCTGACGTACCCGGGGATCGGCTTCGTGGTGTGGCGCAACGCCGAGCATCTGCCCGAGGAGCTGGTGTTCCGGGTGAATTACCTCGGCGGCGACATGCCGACGTTCACGCTGAACTTCTCCCGGCCCGGCAACCAGGTGGTGGGGCAGTACTACAACTTCCTGCGGCTGGGGCGTGAGGGCTACACCACGGTGATGCGGTGTCTGTCGGAGACCGCGCAATGGCTGTCCCACGAGCTGGCCTCGATGACCGGGCCCGACAACAGACCGGTGTTCCAGGTGATCTCCGACGGCTCGGCCATCCCGGTGGTGGCGTTCAAGCTGGTCGAGGGCACCAGGTACACCGTGTTCGACATTTCGTCGCTGCTGCGCGGCTACGGCTGGCAGGTGCCCGCCTACACGATGCCCGACAACGCCACCGACGTCGCCGTGCTGCGGATCGTGGTGCGTGAAGGTTTCTCGGCGAACCTCGCGAGGGCGCTGCGCGACGACCTGATCGAGGTGCTCGGGAAGCTGGAGAAGGTCGGCGTCGGCGGGTTCGCCGACGAGGAGCATTTCGCCCACTGACCGCCCGCCTGGGACAATCGCATGCAGTGACCACCACGCCGACTATGACTCAGAAACTGCCCCAGGCTCTGCCCACCGCGTCGATCGACCTTGACGCCATCGCCCACAACGTCGCTGTACTGCGCGAACACGCCGGTCCAGCTGCGGTGATGGCGGTGGTGAAGGCCGACGGTTACGGCCACGGCGCGACGCAGGTGGCGCGTGCCGCGCTGGCGGCCGGGGCGGCCGAACTCGGTGTGGCCACCGTCGGGGAGGCGTTGGCCCTGCGCCGCGACGGCGTCACCGCCCGGGTGCTGGCCTGGCTGCATCCGCCGGGCACCGATTTCGCGCCCGCGCTGCTGGCCGACGTCGACGTGGCGGTGTCGTCGCTGCGGCAGTTCACCGACCTGCTGGACGCGGCGGGACGCACCGGGCGCACCGCCGACGTCACGGTCAAGGCCGACACCGGGCTGAGTCGCAACGGGGTCGGCGAGGCCGACTACCCGGCCCTGGTGGATGCGTTGCGGCGCGCTGCGAGCGACGGCGCGGTGCGGGTGCGAGGGTTGATGTCGCACCTGGCGCATGGTGACGACCCCGAGCACCCCTTCAACGATGTACAGGCGCGCCGGCTGACCGAGATGGCGAAACTGGCCGGTGCCCGCGGCGTCAGCTACGACGTCGTGCACCTGAGCAATTCACCGGCGGCGTTGACCCGGCCGGACCTGGCGTTCGACATGGTTCGGCCCGGCATCGCGGTGTACGGGCAGACCCCCATCCCGCAGCGCGGCGATTTCGGGCTGCGCCCGGCGATGACGGTGAAATGCCCGGTCTCCGCGGTCCGTCCGGTCCGCGCCGGCGATGCGGTGTCCTACGGGCACACCTGGACCGCGCAGACCGACACGACGCTGGCGCTGGTGCCCGCCGGATACGCCGACGGGGTATTCCGCGCGCTGAGCAATCGCTTCGAGGTGTCGATCAACGGCCGCCGGTACCCCAACGTCGGGCGGATCTGCATGGACCAGTTCGTGGTGGACCTGGGTCCGGGACCGGTGGACGTCGCCGAGGGCGACGACGCGATCCTGTTCGGGCCGGGCACCGACGGGGAGCCGACCGCGCAGGACTGGGCGGAGCTGCTCGACACCATCAACTACGAGGTGGTGACGAGCCCGCGGGGCCGGATCGTGCGGACCTACGTGGGCGGCAGGGGCGGACCGCAGTGAACGGACGCGCGGGCTGGCTGGCCGGGGCGGCGGGCGTGGCGGCTGTCGGGTCCGCCGCCGGGATGTCGGTGGCGCGGTCGCTGCGTCGCCGGGTGACCGACGACGACCCCCACCGCGACGAGGATTTCGAGCTGCTCGACGCCGACCGGGGCTGCGTGGTGAGCACCCCTGACGGGGTCCCGCTGACGGTGCGTGAGGTGGGTCCGGTCGATGCGCCGCTGACCGTGGTGTTCGCGCACGGGTTTTCCCTGCGGATGGGATCGTTCTATTTTCAGCGGGCCCGCCTCACCGAGCAGTGGGGTGACCAGGTCCGGATGGTCTTCTACGATCAACGTGGCCATGGCCAGTCGGGGGACGCGCCTCCGGAGACCTACACGGTCGAGCAACTGGGCCAGGATCTGGAGAGCGTGCTCGCGGTGATGGCGCCGCGCGGCCCCATTGTGCTGGTGGGTCATTCGATGGGCGGCATGACCGTGCTCTCCCACGCCCGGCAGTACCCGCAGCGCTATCCGACACGGATCGTCGGAGCGGCGTTGATCTCGTCTGCCGCCGAGGGCGTTGCCCGTTCGCCGGTGGGCGAAATCTTGAAGAACCCGGCGCTGGAGGCGGTGCGGTTCTCCGCGAGGTACGCGCCGAAGCTGGTGCACCGCAGCCGTGGCGCCGCGCGTTCGGTGATCGGGCCGATCCTGCGGGCCGCGTCCTACGGCGACGAGAAGGTCAGTCCCAGTGTGGTGGCGTTCTCCGAGCGGATGATGCACGACACTTCGGTCGCCACCCTGGTGGAGTTCCTGCACGCTCTGGAGGTGCACGACGAGACCGCCGGGCTCAAGACGCTGAACAAGGTGGAGACCCTGGTGGCCTGCGGCGATCGCGACCTGCTGACGCCGGTGGAGTATTCGCGGGAGATGGCCGATGCGTTGGCGAAGTCCGAGCTTGTGATCGCCGGCGGCGCAGGGCATCTCGTGCAGCTGGAGCGTCCGGAGGTGATCAACGACGCCCTGGTGCGGTTGGTGGAGCGGGCGACGCCGTCGAAATTGGTGGCGCTGACCCGGAGGGTGAAGGAGCGGGTGCGGTCCCATGGATGATCGCTCGGGCACCGTGGAACTGCTCAGCGCCGACGACACGATCGCGCTGGGCGCCCGGCTCGGCCGTGGGTTGCGGGCCGGCGACGTGGTGGTGCTGTCGGGCCCACTGGGCGCGGGAAAGACGGTGTTGGCCAAGGGGATCGCCCAGGCGTTGGATGTGGAGGGGCCGGTGGTCTCGCCCACGTTCGTGCTGGCCCGGGTGCATCGGCCGCGTCGCGAGGGCGCGCCGGCGATGGTGCACGTCGACCTGTACCGGCTGCTCGACCAGGCTTCGGTGGACCTGCTCGCCGAGTTGGACTCGCTGGACCTGGACACCGATCTCGACGACGCCGTCGTGGTGGTCGAGTGGGGTGAGGGGCTCGCCGAGCGGTTGTCCGACAGCCACCTCGACATCCGGCTGGAGCGTGCGCCCGACACGGACGTCCGTACCGCGATCTGGCAGTGGAGCAGGCCATGAGCAGCTTGGTGCTGGCGATCGACACCGCGACGCCCGCGGTGACCGCGGGTGTGCTGCGGGTCGACGGTGACGCGGTCGAGGTGCTGGCCGAGCAGGTGACGGTGGACGCCCGCGCCCACGCAGAACGGTTGACTCCCAACATCGTCGACGCGCTTGCCGACGCGGCGGTGTCGGTGGACCAACTCGATGCGGTCGTGGTGGGGTGCGGTCCCGGCCCGTTCACCGGCCTTCGGGTCGGGATGGCGACGGCGGCGGCGTTCGGCCACGCGCTCGGCATTCCGGTGCGCGGTGTGTGCAGCCTCGACGCGATCGCGGCAGGTTCCACCGGGGACGTTCTGGTGGTCACCGACGCCCGCCGCCGCGAGGTGTACTGGGCGCGCTACCGCGACGGGCTACGGGTCGACGGGCCCGCGGTGAACGCCGCGGTCGACGTGCCCGGCGGCGCCGAGGCGGTG
This sequence comes from Mycolicibacterium austroafricanum, assembly GCF_000612725.1. GTDB lineage: Bacteria > Actinomycetota > Actinomycetes > Mycobacteriales > Mycobacteriaceae > Mycobacterium > Mycobacterium austroafricanum. The sequence goes on along the minus strand of NZ_HG964451.1, from coordinate 387,888 downwards.
GCCGGGTCACCCGAGCATGCCGCGCTGTTCGAACTGCCCCGGCTGGCGCCCGTCTACCCGACGGCGGCGGGACTGGTTGCCGCCGTGGCGGATTGGGTCTCCGAACCGGACCCGCTCGTCCCGCTCTACCTGCGCAGGCCCGACGCGAAGCCGTCACGGGCGGTGGCGCGATGAACGTCGAGTACGGGCCGTTGACCGGTGCTGACGCGGCCCGCTGCGCGGAGCTGGAAGCCCAGTTGTTCGACGGCGACGATCCCTGGCCTGAGCGGGCGTTCCTGGCGGAGTTGGCCGCCAAGCACAACTACTACGTGGCCGCGCGGGTGGACGACAAGGTGGTCGGCTATGCGGGCATCGCGCGGCTGGGCCGGTTCAAGCCCTACGAGTACGAGATCCATACCGTCGGCGTGGACCCGGCGTGGCAGGGGCAGGGCATCGGGAGGGGCATGCTGTCCCGGCTCCTCGACTATGCCGGCGACGGAACGGTTTTCCTTGAGGTCCGGACGGACAACGCGGCGGCGATCGCGCTGTATGAGAGCGAAGGCTTCGTCAGGATCGGTGTACGTAAGCGGTACTACCGGGTCAGTGGCGCGGACGCCTACACGATGAAACGGGAGCGGCGATGATCATCTTGGCCGTCGAGAGTTCCTGCGACGAAACCGGCGTCGGTATCGCCGAGCTCGGCGACGACGGGACCGTGACGCTGCTGGCCGACGAGGTGGCCTCCAGCGTCGACGAGCACGCGCGCTTCGGCGGCGTGGTGCCCGAGATCGCGTCCCGCGCGCACCTGGAGGCGCTGGGGCCGACGATGCGGCGGGCGCTGGCGACGGCGGGCGTGTCCAAGCCGGATGTCGTCGCGGCCACCATCGGACCAGGTCTGGCGGGGGCGCTGCTGGTGGGAGTGGCTGCGGCCAAGGCGTATTCGGCGGCGTGGCAGGTGCCGTTCTATGCGGTGAACCACCTCGGGGGCCATCTGGCCGCCGACGTGTTCGACCACGGCCCGCTGCCGGAGAGCATCGGGCTGCTGGTGTCGGGCGGGCACACGCACCTGCTGCACGTGCGTTCGCTGGGGGAGCCGATCGTCGAACTGGGCTCCACCGTCGATGACGCCGCCGGCGAGGCGTACGACAAGATCGCCCGGCTGCTGGGGCTCGGGTATCCGGGCGGTCGGGTGTTGGATGAACTTGCGCGCGAAGGGGATCCGGCGGCGATCACGTTCCCGCGGGGAATGACGGGGCCGCGCGACGATCCGTACGCGTTCAGCTTCTCGGGGCTCAAGACCGCCGTGGCGCGGTACGTGGAGAGCCATCCGGAGGCGTCGCAGGCCGACGTGGCCGCGGGGTTCCAGGAGGCGGTGGCCGATGTGCTCACAGCCAAGGCGGTGCGCGCGGCCAAGGACCTCGGGGTGTCGACGCTGCTGATCGCCGGGGGAGTCGCGGCGAATTCGCGGCTGCGGGAGCTGGCGGGGCAGCGGTGCGCCGACGCGGGGATGACGCTGCGGATTCCGCGGCCGCGGCTGTGCACGGACAACGGCGCGATGATCGCGTCGTTCGCGGCCCATCTGATCGCCGCGGGGGCGCGGCCGTCGCCGCTGGACGCGGCCAGTGACCCGGGGCTGCCGGTGGTAAAGGGGCAGGTGGCATGAGCGGGCAACTCGCCGACAAGCTGGCCGTCACCGAGCTGCTGTACCGGTACGCCGAGCTGATCGACGCCGGTGACTTCGACGGCGTCGGCGAACTCCTCGGGCGCGGCGACTTCATGGGGGTGACAGGCGCCGAGGCGATCGCGGGTCGGTTCGCCGCCACCACGCGGCGGTTCCCCGAGCACGGCAACACCCCGCGCACCCGTCACCTCGTGCTGAACCCGATCGTGGATGTCGACGGGGAGACCGCGACGGCACGTTCCACGTTCTGCGTCGTCCAACGCACCGACAACGTTCCGCTGCAGCCCATCGCGGTGGGGCGGTACGCCGACACCTTCGCCCGCGACGCGGGTGGGTGGTACTTCACCTCGCGCGCAGTCAAAGTGGAGATGTTCGGTGACGTGTCCGAGCACCTACTGATAGATCCGAGCCGGCTCAGTCGTTGATGTGCGTGGGCGGGTCGGCGAACGCGAGGTCCGACGCCGGCTGGCCGGGGCCCATCGGTCCGCAGTGCCGCTCGGGTATCAGGTGGGAACTGAGGCCGCTGGGAACCCAGCGGGCGACGGCCACGCAGCGTTGCCAGGTGCCGTCGGGCTGGACGGGTCCATCGCACTTGCTGATGTAGGGCCCTCCGTACAGGCAACCGGCGCCGGCCGGTGGCGCTGCGGCGATCACGCCTGCGGCCGCCAGTAGAGCAGCCGACGCTCCGACGATGCAGCGTCTCATGGTCGTCTCCTGTCGCCATGCCGCTTGGGGGCGCTACCGGATACCCCGTTCAGACTCCGCTGAACGCGCATTCCGTGCGGCCACTTCCGGAAATTCTCCTGGAAGTGCACCGTGCCGGCCGCCGGGCTGTCTCGCTTCGTCGGAAACGAGACGAGCGGTCGGGTCAGGGCGCGGCGGGCGCCGGTTGCGGCAGGGGATGCGCGCCGTCGGGGCGTAACCCGTCGAAGATGATTGCCAGATACCGCTGCCACAGCAGCGGCGCCGGGGCCGGGAGATTCTCGACGATGTGAATGGGCGCGCACATCATCAGGAAGACGTCGGCCTCGGTGATGTCGGCTCGGATGGCGCCCGACGTGCGCGCACGGTCAACCAGCGTTTCGAGGTTCGCGTGCAGCGCATCACGAACCTCGGTCACCCTGGGATCGCCATCGCTGGCCGACTGCAGAAACGTCAGATCGTGCCGTTGGCGTTGGTCGGCGGCGATGGTCAGGAACTCCAGCAGCGCCGCGCCCGGATCCGGCGAGTCGGCCAGCCGCCGTGCGGCCGCTGCGAGCACCGCGATGTGTTCGCTGACGATGGCGGCGATCAGATCTTCCTTTGTCGGGAAGTGTCGGAACACCGTGCCCTTCGCCACGCCGGCTCGGCGGGCGATGTCGGCCACCGACGCTGACGGGCCACGCTCGGCGAACTCTTCCTCGGCCGCGGCCAACAACAAGGCGCGGTTGCGTGCCGCGTCTGCGCGGACGGGTCGGTCGGGCGGTGTCACCGACCGAGGGTATCAAGTTGACCGATCGGTCATCTTGTGGAAGCCTGGGTGCGGCAATATGACCAATCGGTCATGTTCGGTTTGGTAGCGAAAACCCTTGGAGGACAGATGAAGTTACGCGGCGCCACTGCCTTGGTCACGGGAGCGAACCGGGGGATCGGCCATCACTTCGCCGTCGAATTGCTGCAACGAGGAGCCAAGGTCTACGCCACAGCCCGTCGTCCCGAGTTGGTCAGCGTTCCCGGCGCGGAGGTGATCCGTCTCGACATCACCGACCAGTCCTCGGTCGACGCAGTCGCCGCAGTAGCCGGCGACGTCGACGTGCTGATCAACAATGCCGCCGACACTGCGGGCGGAAACCTTGTGACCGGCGACCTGGACGCGATCCGGTCGACAATGGACTCGAACTACTACGGCACCCTCGCAATGATCCGAGCGTTCGCACCCATCCTCGGACGAAACGGGGGCGGAGCCATCCTCAACGTTCTGTCCGCGGCGGCGTGGACCACGGTCGACGGGAACACCGCCTACGCGGCCGCGAAGTCGGCCCAGTGGGGCCTGACCAACGGCGTGCGAATCGAACTGGCCCCCCAGGGGACTCAGGTGGTCGCGCTGGTGCCCGGTCTGGTGGGCACGCAGACCCTCTTCGACTTCGCGGAACGCCACGGCATCGAATTTCCCGACGGCGCCGTGATGGACCCGGCCGATCTCGTCCGGTTGGCACTCGACGGTCTCGAACGCGGCGAGATCGAGATCCTCGACCCGATGGGAGTCGACGCGAAAACCAGTCTCGCCGGACCGCCCCGCGCCTTTGCGCCGAGCGCATTCGACGCGGGTTGAGACCGTCAGAGCTGAACTGAGCGCGCCACTCGTCGTCGCCGCCAATCGCCGCGACTTGCTGAACACCCAGCTCATCGACGCCTCTTGACTCATGACAGAGATGGGGGCATCAGGTCCCCCGGCAGCATCTACTACCTCGACATCCGCTGAACGGACCATCCGGGGGCTGTCCGCTGAAGGCACATAACCGACGAAAGGGGCGCCCCGATCCGGGGCGCCCCTTTCGTCGTCGACGCGCCCGGCGGCGTTCGCTCATGGCAGAAGCGCAATGCCCCACCCTTGAGCGCTAGCACTCTCGTGTATAGAGTGCTAGGCGGCAGGTCGGACCACCCCTGTGTCGACACCCGCGACGACGGCGCGAGGGCGGACACCGGCCACCGTGTACACACACACCTACATCAGTGAAGGGGCTCCATCGTGGCGAGCGTGAACATCAAGCCACTCGAGGACAAGATCCTCGTTCAGGCCAACGAGGCCGAGACCACGACCGCTTCCGGTCTGGTCATCCCCGACACCGCCAAGGAGAAGCCGCAGGAAGGCACCGTCGTCGCAGTTGGCCCCGGCCGCTGGGATGAAGATGGCGAGAAGCGGATTCCTCTGGACGTGTCGGAGGGCGACGTGGTCATCTACAGCAAGTACGGCGGCACCGAGATCAAGTACAACGGCGAGGAGTACCTGATCCTGTCGGCCCGCGACGTGCTGGCTGTCGTCTCCAAGTAAGCGAATCGTGACTCCGCCCCGGACATCCCGTTCATACGGGTGATGTCCGGGGCGGTGCGCGTTCCACCCGTCTCGAGGAAAGACATTCATGAGTAAGCAGATTGAGTTCAACGAAACCGCGCGTCGCGCCATGGAGATCGGCGTCGACAAGCTCGCCGACGCGGTCAAGGTGACGCTCGGCCCGCGCGGCCGCCATGTGGTCCTCGCGAAGTCCTGGGGCGGGCCCACCGTCACCAACGACGGCGTGACCATCGCCCGTGAGATCAACCTCGAAGACCCGTTCGAGAACCTCGGCGCCCAACTGGTGAAGTCGGTGGCCACCAAGACCAACGACGTCGCCGGCGACGGCACCACCACCGCGACCGTGCTGGCCCAGGCCATCATCAAGGGCGGCCTGCGTAACGTGGCCGCGGGCGCAAACCCGATCGCCCTCGGGGCGGGCATCTCGAAGGCTGCCGACGCGGTCTCCGAGGCGTTGTTGGCCGGGGCCACACCCGTCACCGACAAGAAGTCGATCGCGCAGGTCGCCACCGTGTCGTCCCGCGACGAAGAGGTCGGCGAGTTGGTCGGTGAGGCGATGACCAGGGTCGGCCACGACGGTGTCGTGACGGTCGAGGAGTCCTCGACCTTGCTGACCGAGCTGGAGATCACCGAAGGTGTCGGCTTCGACAAGGGCTTCCTGTCGGCCTACTTCGTCACCGACTTCGATTCGCAGGAGGCGGTCCTCGAGGACGCGCTGGTGCTGCTGCACCGCGAGAAGATCAGCTCGCTGCCCGACCTGCTGCCGCTGCTGGAGAAGGTTGCCGAGGCCGGCAAGCCGTTGCTGATCATCGCCGAAGATGTTGAGGGCGAGGCGCTCTCGACGCTTGTCGTCAACGCGATCCGCAAGACGTTGAAGGCCGTCGCCGTCAAGGCGCCGTTCTTCGGCGACCGTCGCAAGGCCTTCCTCGACGACCTGGCGGTCGTCACCGGCGGCCAGGTCGTCAACCCCGACGTGGGCCTGGTGCTTCGCGACGTCGGCCTCGACGTGCTCGGCACGGCACGTCGTGTCGTCGTCGACAAGGACAGCACCGTGATCGTCGACGGTGGCGGCACCCAGGAAGCCATCGAGGGCCGCAAGGCGCAGCTGCGCGCCGAGATCGAGGCCTCCGACTCCGACTGGGACCGCGAGAAGCTCGAAGAGCGGCTGGCCAAGCTGGCCGGCGGCGTCGCCGTCATCAAGGTCGGCGCGGCCACCGAGACGGACCTGAAGAAGCGCAAGGAGGCCGTCGAGGACGCTGTTCATGCGGCCAAGGCCGCCGTCGAGGAGGGCATCGTCGTCGGTGGCGGCGCGGCCCTGGTTCAGGCCGGTGCCGGCCTGGCGAAGCTGCGCTCGGAGCTGTCCGGTGACGAGGCGCTCGGAGTCGAGGTGTTCACCGCCGCGCTGTCCTCGCCGCTGTACTGGATCGCCACCAACGCTGGTCTCGACGGTGCGGTCGTCGTGAACAAGGTTTCCGAACTGCCTGCGGGACAGGGCTTCAACGCCGCCACGCTGGAGTACGGCGACCTGATCGCCGATGGCGTCATCGATCCGGTGAAGGTCACCCGCTCCGCGGTGGTCAATGCCGCGTCGGTGGCCCGGATGATCCTGACCACCGAGACCGCGGTGGTGGAGAAGCCGGAGGAGTCGGAGGACGACGGCCACGGCCACGGCCACGGGCATCACCACGGGCACGCGCACTAGATAGCACCTGGACGAAGGCCTCCGGTTCGGCAGCCGGGGGCCTTCGTTGTCTGTGTGGGCCGGCGCGAACGAACGGCTGTTTCCGGGCCCGGTCAACTTCGGCCTCGGGGCGATTGGGACAAAGTTCACCGGTTCGCTGAATCATCGAAACGCCTCCCTTGATGCTGGGAAGGGAGTTAGCTTTAGACTCCTGGGCATAGCCGCATGAAGGGACCCACAGATGAACGGGATGTTGAAGAAAACCACGCTCAGCATCGCGACGGCGGTCGTCGCCTTGACTGGTCTGGCCGCCGCCCCCGCGAACGCGCAAGAAGACCGAAACGTGCAGATCATCAACGAAACGCAGCACGCGATCGTGCGGTTCTACGCCTCGAACGTCAGCCGGGACTCCTGGGAGGAAGACATCCTCGGCCAGGACGTGCTGCCGGTCGGCCAGTCGGTCAACATCAACTTCGACGACGGATCCGGAGCGTGCCTGTACGACTTCAAAGCGGTCTTCGATGACGGCGAGGAACTGGTGCGTAGCGGCATCGACGTGTGCAGCATCGGCACCTACCGCTACACAGAGGGATGAGATCTGTCTCCAGTCTCTGACTTTCGCCCAGCGGGCGGCGAACACGAGAACACTCCCGGGTCCTGTTGGGCTCGGGAGTGTTTGTGTCGTAGGCCAGGGACCATCGGCCCTTCTGCATTCGGAGATCTGGGCGCATCCTTGATGTCGAGTCATCTCAGACTCGTTTCTGCACTTCATCGTTAGGGGCGTAATCATGGCAGAGGACACCGAGAAGAAATCCGCGGCGGAGCGGGCGTCCGACCTGACGGACCGAGCGGCGAGCCTGTCCGACGACGTGCTCAAGTCCGTCGAAGCCGGGCAACGGAGCGCGATCGATGCGGTGCGCAAGTTCGTTGGCGCAGTCGAAGAGTCGCTGCCCGCTCACGGCGAGGATCATCCGTCCAAACGCAACACCATCGTCGACGCCGCCCTGGATATGGCGGACAAGCTCGTCACGACGCAGTACGAGTTCATCCGAAGCGTGGTCGGCAGCGCGAGCGAGACGCTGAAAAAGCAGAGCGATGCCAAGACGGGTGACGATCAGTAGATGGTCACCTCGGTCGGCTCTCTCGACCTCGACCGATATCGCGGCCTCTGGTACGAGATCGGCCGGCTCCCGCTCAGATGGGAGCATCCCGAGGCTTCCGACATCACCGCCGAATACGCGCCGGAGGACGACGGCAGCATCCGCGTCGACAACCGGTGCATCGACCAGCACGGCAAACCGTCGCAGGCGATCGGTCGTGCCACCCCGGTCGACGGCGAACCCGGCCGGCTGCAGGTGTCGTTCCTTCCCGGGCTGCTGCGGTGGATCCCTTTCACCAAAGGTGACTACTGGGTGCTGAAGATCGACGACGCCTACACGGTTGCCCTTGTCGGGACGCCCGACCAGAAGAACCTGTGGCTGCTGGCGCGCGAACCGCGCATCGCCCCCGACGTCGAGGCGGCGTATCTCGGCGAGGCGACCCGGCAGGGTTTCGATCTCGAAAGGTGGATCACCCCAACGCAATCGGGTCGGCGCGTCACAGACGATCTGCTCGAGGGCTGATTCGAACGGCCGTCGGCGTCTGCTGCGGTTCGTCATCGCCCAGCGGATTTTGTTGGCGCAGACGTCAATTAAACGCGAACGCTGTCAACCGCGTGATGGCAGGGTTCGGTCCGTGAACTTCGCTTGCGGTCGTCGTAGACTGAAACGTCATGGGAGAGAAGAGGATAATCAGGCGCAGGCGCGCGTTTGCGGGAACGGTTCTGGCAATCGGTCTCGGGCTCGGTAGCGTGGCGGGTGCGGCTGTGGCGAATGCAGGCCCCGTTACTCCCGGCGTCGACATCGCCGAGAAGCCCCACCATGACGACTGGAAACACTGGGGCCCCGGGCCGGGTCGGGGGAAGTGGGCCGGGGCCGGCTGGGACCGGGACGTCGATGCCTGCATCAGCGCGACCGACCCCGCCGGTTACGTCAGCGGATATGTCTGCATCTGACCGCAACAACTGAATCCCGATATCGCCCGCACGGTCCCGGCCCAGCGCATACGCTGCCATTGAGATCAGGCAAGGCGGGTGAGGAAGTATGCCCCTGAAGCGTCTGTGTCGCGCAGCGGCGGGGCTTGTCGCCGTGGTAGCCGTGGGTGCCTCTGTCCCACCGGCCGGTGCCGACCCGATGGATCCCATCCCCGGGAACGGTTTCTTTCTCGTCGGGCCTGACATCGCGCCGGGCCTCTACCGCACGGGCGGGTCGGCGTCGCCCTTCGGGGTGTGGATAAACGACGTGCCGACGCAGGACTCGATGTGCGCGTGGTTCACCTACAGCACACCGGATACGAACAAGGATCATGTGGTCGCGACGAACATGTCGATCGGTCCGATGTTCGCGAACATCAACTCGACGGTGCAGGCGTTCGAGTCGCGGAACTGTCAGCCCTGGACCCGGGTCACCTGAGCTCGAGGTGCCGGGTCGCCCCGGCGCTCAACGTTCGTGCGGGTTGCGCCGCATGGCCTTGTAGAGGTGATGGCTGTACACCTGCAGACCGAGGACCGATTCGACGTGCTCCCGCCGCTCGGCCGTCGTCACTGCCGCGCTGAGCGCGTCGATGCGGTCCAGGCGCTCCTGCAGTTGCCGGCGCAGCTCCCCGGACAGGAAAGCATGAAGCTCGTCGATCGACCGCTTCTCGATCGCCCGCTCTGCCAGCGGGATCACCGGCCCGACATCCAGGCCCTCGGGTTTGAGTCCGGTGTACGGTGCGCCCTCACCCGCTCGATGAAGCCGCACGACGGTGTCGAAGAAGTACAGGTCGGCGACCTCATGCGTGTAGTGCCCGCCTTCGGCCTGAGCGGCGCGGGTGCGCTCGAAGGCCGCCCGCACCTCGTCCTCGGCGCTTTCCGGAACGTACGGCAGGATCAATTCGACGTTGTCGTCGGTGAGGGCCGCCTTGGCCGCCGTGACGACGGGACCGTCCAGGGAGTCGCAATGCGGAGGCATGCCTCGATGCTGTCCGCTGCACCGCCACCGGCCCAGAGGCGAAAGTCCCCGTACATGGCTTTTGTGGCACCCGCGGGTGGTGGTATAGCCTGGCGGGGTGAACATCGGTGTGTGTGCCGGCTATTGGCGCTTTATTCAGGCTCCGGGCGGAGCCGATAAAGCGCAGCACTAAGCAACGCATCCACCCGGAGCCCAGGCAGTGACCATCAGGTCGCTGCCTTTCGTCATTCAAGGGCGCCGGACGTTACATCAGGTGCCCACCACAGGAAAGGCACCTTCGAGATGACCCTGGCGCAGACCGCCACTCCGCCCGCGACGTCGGACCGGCGGATCCGCAGTTTCGGCGAGATTCCCAGCCCCCACGCGGTGTCGACCGAGTTCCCGTTGGGTGCCCGCCGTGCTGAGCGGGTGGCCCGCGACCGCGACGAGATCGCCGACATCCTCGCGGGGCGGGACGACCGTCTGCTGGTGGTCGTCGGGCCGTGCTCGGTGCATGACCCTGCCGCCGCGCTGGAGTACGCCGGCCGGCTGGTCAAGATCGCCGCCGAGCTCAAGGGCAGCCTCAAGATCGTGATGCGGGTGTACTTCGAGAAGCCGCGCACCACGATCGGTTGGAAGGGCCTGATCAACGATCCGGGGATGGACGGCACCTTCGACGTCGCGCGGGGCCTGCGCATCGCCCGGCAACTGCTGCTGGACATCATCGACATCGGGCTCCCGGTGGGGTGTGAATTCCTCGAGCCGACCAGCCCGCAGTACATCGCGGACGCCGTGGCGTGGGGTGCGATCGGCGCCCGCACCACCGAATCGCAGGTGCACCGTCAACTTGCTTCGGGCCTGTCGATGCCGGTCGGCTTCAAAAACGGTACCGACGGCAACATTCAGGTCGCCGTCGACGGCGCGAAATCCGCTGCCGCCCAACATGTGTTCTTCGGCATGGACGACATGGGCCGCGGCGCCGTGGTGAGCACCGAAGGTAACAGGGACTGCCATGTCATCCTGCGGGGAGGTACCGGCGGACCGAACTGGGACGCCGAGTCGGTGCGCTCGGCGGCCGACAAGCTCGAGAGCGCGGGACTGCCCGGCCGGGTGGTGATCGACTGCAGCCACGCGAATTCCGGTAAGGACCACGTGCGGCAGGCGAGCGTGGCCGCGGAGGTGGCGCAGCTGGTGCGCGACGGTCTTCCGGTCAGCGGAGTCATGCTGGAGAGCTTCCTGGTCGCCGGGGCGCAGGCTCCCGAGGCGCGTCCGCTGACCTACGGCCAGTCGGTGACCGACAAGTGCATGGATTGGGGTGCAACGGATCTGGTGTTGCGAGAGCTGGCCCGGCGCGGTTAGTCCTGGACCGTCGGCGACCCGCCGGGCCCGGACCGGCGCCATTCCCGTCGCAAAGCTCACGGCATTCAGTAGGTTTCCACCCATGAGCCATAAAGCGTTGGTCGCCGCCGTCGCGGCGTTCGCATTCCTGACCGGCTGTGCCGGATCGGCCGAGCGGCCGAGCGGGGCGCCGGGAAGCGGCGGCGCCCCGACGGACGCCGTCACCGGGCCTGCGCCCGAGTTCGGGCCGCCCCAGGCTCCGCCGCCGGTGGAGAAGCGTGACGTCGTCAAGACGGCGTCGATGACGATCACGGTGTCCAACCCGTCGGAGGCCGCCGACGAAGCCGCCGTCATCGCCGAACGTGTCGACGGCCGGGTGGACAGCCGGTCCGAGGATGCCGGCTCGGGTACCGGCCGGGCAATGACGTCGATCGTGCTGCGGGTGCCCGTGGCCAAGCTCGACGAGGTGGTCCGCGAACTCAAGGCGCTCGGCACCGTCGAGACGGCCACCACCACCGCCGAGGACGTCACCGCCCAGCGGGTCGACCTCGACGCCCGGATCCGGGCGTTGCAGACCTCGGTGGACCGACTGCTGGCGATCATGCGCGACGCCCGCGATCCCGAAGCTCTGATCCGGGCCGAGGACGCGCTGTCGGAGCGACAGGCCGAACTGGACAGCCTGCGGGCACAACGGGAGACGCTGGGCGACCAGATCGCCTACAGCACCGTCAACGTGAGCTTCTACGCCCAGACCATCGGTGGACCCGCGCCGGACCAGTACAACGGCTTCCTCGGCCAGGTCCAGCGAGGCTGGGACGCGATGGTCGAGGTGGCCAGTGGCGCGGTGATGCTCTTCGGCCTGATGCTGCCATGGCTGGGGGCGGTGGCGATTCTGGGCGCCGTCATCTTCGGCACCGTCTGGTTGGCGCAGCGCAGGAAGACGCCCGCGGCGGTCCCGGTCGCCACCGACACCGCCGACGCCGCCGACGCCGCCGACGCCACCGACGCCACCGCCGACACCGCCGACGCTCCGCAACGGCTCACGCCTCCAGGCGCGCCCTGACCGTCGCCATGCGCTCCCGCAGCGTCGCCTCGTCGATGACCCCGCGGGCCAGCAGCGAGTGGGCGAGCGACACCAACTGGTTCTCCGGATAGGGCAGCTCGGCGTACAGCGTCGCCGACAGGGCGTCTTCCTCGTCCCGGCGCTCCGCGAATGTCGGCACCTTCTCGGCGCACGCGGCACGGTCCAGCGCGTCACACAGCCCGTCCAGGCTGGTCTTCCACGGCGGCACCGGGTTCTCGACGCCGTACTTCGCGGCCATCCGGGGCCACACCTGATTGCGCTCGATGATCTGGTCCAGCGCAGGCACTCTGTCGGTCATGGGTGCACAGCCGGCCGGGTATCCACGATGACGTTCGACGTCACCCCGGGCTTGGGCAGGGCGACGCCGATCAGGCAGTCACGCGTGACGATCTCGGCCAGCTGTTGCTCGGTCCAGCCGTCGGTGCCCTCCGGTCGCAGCGGCATCACCATGTACCGGTGCTTCTGGTTGGAGTCCTGCACGCGGACCTCGATGTCGTCGGGCAGGTAGAGGCCGAACTCGGCGAGGACCTGCCGCGGCCAACGCACCAGGCGGCGACGGTAATTGGGCGTTCGGTACCACTCCGGTGAGTTGCCGAGGATCGGCCGTGGATAACAGGAGCACAACGCGCAGACGATCACGTGGTGCAACGTCGCGGTGTCCTCCAGGATCTCGAAGGCGGTGAAGTCGCTCGGCGTGCCGAAGCCGGTGGGCTCCAACCAATCGACCCCGACCTCCTTGCTGGCGGTCATCGGCTCGGTGAGCGCCAGCTGCTTGAAGTCGGGATCCAGCCACGCTCGCGCCACCAGGTTCGCGGCGGGAGTGGGGCCGATCTGTTCGGAGAACTCGGTGAAGCGGCGATGGTCCTCGGCGGTGAAGATGCCCTTCTCGATGCACAGTTCGCGCAGGGCGATTTCCAGCACCTCGAAGTCGGTGACCTCGTCCACCATGGGCTTGACCGTCCGGTCGTGGTCGTGGTCGTGGTCGTGGGTCATGCGTGAATTCCTCTCCCCCCAAGGATGATTCAAGTCGCGGCTGCGAGCCAGCGTTCGGGAATCTCGGTCCGCAGGGTGTCGGTCGAGGTGCCGGTGTATCCGTGCCACAGGTCGGACATCGCGAACTTGACGATGTAGAACCACTCCGGTTTCGCGTCGGGACGATCCCATGTCTCGTCCTCGGCGGCGGGGCTCTCGTATGCGACCACGTCGATCTCGCCGGTGGCGCCGCGCACGTACTCCGGGGTGCGGGTGTAGAACAGCACGGGCAGGTCGCGCACCAGCACCCGGTCGCCGACCTTGAACTTCGCCTCCCCGGCCTGCCCGGCATAGATCTGTGGATCACCCTTGCCGACGGCCCGCTTGTGGTGTGCGTTGCGCTTCACGTCGGACCCGTCTCCAGCCGACTTCGGTTGGGCCTCAAGCTTTCTGCCGTTGAGGCCGTCGGCGTAGCGTGCCTGGACCTCGGCCATGCGCTCGCTCAGCTCGCCCAGCGCGATGTGGTGCTTCTCCACCAGGACCCGGGCCACGGCCAGCAGCCACCGGCCGTAGTACGGCAGCCCGAGATACTCGGCGCGCCCGACGTCGACATTGCCGATCCGGCGCCGTTCCTCGGACAGCCAGATTCCCCGCCACGCGAGCACTTCGCAGATGACGTAGGTCAGTTCTTCCCACTGCTCGTACTGCTTGTTCTCGTATTTCATCGGCGCGTCCGGTTCGCCGCCGACGTCGTGAACGGGTTTGAGGTATGCGGTGATTCGGGCGTGGTCGAGAAGGTCGGGCGTCGGGGCGTCGGGCAGTTCCGGGAAGGCGGACTTCAGCCGCGCCACCAGTTCGAGCTGAGCTGCGCGCTCGGCCGCGGTGCTCACGTGGGGAATCCGCCCGGCAGCGCGCGATGGCGGTGAATCAGGCGGCCTCGCAGATCCATTGGCGTCGTCCCTGAAGCGATGAACAGGTCGGAGGCTTCAGGCTAACACCGACGTTGTCGTTGGGCGGCGAATCGGCCCCATTCCCGCGGCGGACCTGCAAAGCTGAAGTGCCCACCCCGGTGGCGACTTCCCGGGGTGGGCAACTTCGATCGAGTTCTAGGCGCTGCGGCGGATTCCGCGCTTGAGCAACAGCTCGCGCTCGGATTCACTCAGGCCGCCCCAGATGCCGTAGGGCTCGCCGACGGCGAGCGCGTGCGAGCGGCATTGTGTGATGACGGGACAACGACGGCACATCTCCTTGGCGCGCATTTCGCGCTGAGCGCGGGCGCGGCCGCGCTCGCCGTCGGGATGGAAGAACATCGATGAATCGACGCCTCGGCAAACACCCTGAATCTGCCAATCCCAGATGTCAGCGTTCGGACCGGGAAGCTGCTGCGGCTGTGGCAATGGAAAACCCCTCCCTACGGACCCATTTCGCGTCACGCGGATGCGCGGGTCGTTGGAACTAATCCGAGCACAGTCGCCGATGACCACTCGTGCACACAACGTAGAAGGGCTTCCGAATTCACGTCAATAGTCTCGCGGTGTGCGGAACCGCATATTCGCAGGCCGAGAATTTACATCACGTTCATCGAAGCGTTGCTTAGTCGGCGCGGCCAATGGTAAACGGGCGGGCCAACATCGGCGAGTGCTGGCCATTTCCGCTAGTCGCTGCGCGGCGAACCAGACATTTGACAACCTTTGTCCGGTGGCCGGTTGACATTGCTGTAACGCGTCATCCATGAACTGTTAACTAACGTCATTTTCAAATCACTTCCGGGTTGATACCGTCGCGGTCCGATGAGCACAGCTGCCGCGGCTACCGCAAACGCGCTTCACGACGCGGCATTCGGCGCCGACCCCGGGGCGTGGCCGCTTCCGCCCGCCACCGAGCCCCTCCAGTGGTGGCTGCGCGCGGTCGCCGCGGGCGGACAGGGCCGCTACGCGAGCGCGCTCGCCGACCTCGATCGGCTGAGGCGTCTTACCGTCACCGACGCCCTGGCGTCGCTGGCACTGAGCACCAGGGCGTCGTTCCTCCGTCAGCTCGGCTGGCATGACCGTGCCCGGACGTGGGACGGCCGCGCGGCGGCGTTGGCGGCCACCGGCGAGGCCGGTGCCGACGCCCTCATCGGGTTGGCCGCCGACGCACTGGGCGTGGGGCGCTTCGCCGCGTCGGCGCGGGCCCTGGAACGCGCAGCCGATGCGCTCGCCGACACGGACTGCCCGCGGCTGCCCGTGCGGTTTGCCTGGGTGTCGGCCGAGTTGGCGATGTTCCGGGGCGAGGGCGGCCGGGCGGTCGGCCACGCCGAGCGCGGGGCGCATCTCGCCGAAAGCGTCGGATCGGCGCGGCACACCGTCAAGTCACAGGTGATCCTCGCGGCGGCCCTGTGCAGCCGTGGCGACCTCGACGCGTCTCGGCGGGTGGCCGGGAACGCGCTCGACGCGGCGCAGCGGCTGGGGCTCGTTCCGCTGCAGTGGGCGGTGGCGTCTCTGCTGGCAGACATCGGTGCCGACGACCGTTCGCCGGCTCAGATCAGGGGCATCCGGGACGCTGCCGCCGAGGCGGTGATCAGATGGGGCGGCGTGTGGCGTCGGCGCTAACCGGGTTGTGCCCATCTGGATCGTTATTGTTTAGCTGAGCCACACCGACTTCTACCGACTGAGACGGCCACCTCCCCTCCGGGGAAGTGTGTCCCCGAGTAACGCTGGAGACCCTGCGCACGATGACAATTTCGGGAGAACGTCTCGATGCTGTCGTTGCTGAAGCTGTCGCCGGTGATCGGGACGCACTCCGGGAGGTGCTGGAGACCATCCGCCCCCTCGTTGTCCGGTATTGCCGGGCGCGGGTGGGGACCGCGGAACGCAGTGGTCTTTCAGCTGATGACGTAGCTCAGGAGGTGTGCTTGGCCGCCATCACGGCGCTGCCGCGTTACAAGGATCAGGGACGACCGTTCCTGGCCTTCGTGTACGGGATCGCAGCGCACAAGGTTGCTGACGCGCATCGTGCCGCCGGGCGAAACAAAGCGGATCCGATGGATGTCGTCCCCGAGCGCTTTTCCGGCGAGGCCGGTCCGGAGCAGCTCGCGATCGACTCCGAATCATCGGCGCGGATGGCCGAGCTGCTGCAGATCCTTCCCGAGAAGCAGCGCGAGATCCTGATCCTGCGTGTCGTGGTCGGTATGAGCGCGGAGGAAACCGCGGACGCCGTCGGAAGCACGGCGGGGGCGGTGCGGGTGGCCCAGCACCGCGCGCTGACCCGATTGAAGACCGAGATCATGGCGGCGGGGCGTGATCATGCCTGACCACGGACGCTGGAATTCTGGCGGAGACCCGTCGCTCAACGAGATCAACCGCACCGACCAGTTCCTCGATGCGTTGGCCTCGCAGCAACCCGTGTACGCGACCGACCGCGGCGAGGCTGAGCTGGCGCAGCTGCTGGCCGGCTGGCGCGACGACGTTCGTGAGACCCCGATGGGGCACGTGATGACCGCGGAAGATGCGGCGATCGCGCTGGGCCGGGTGACGAAGCCGCCCCGCAGGCGGTTGTCGCTGGCGGTGATCGGCTCGGCGGCCGCAGCGGTGCTCGCCATCGGCGGTGTCGGTGCGGTGGTCGCCGGGTCCGGCCCGGGTGACGCGCTCTACGGGCTGCGCACGATGCTGTTCGGTGAGCAGGCACAGACCCGCGACGACGCGGTGATCCTGGCCGCCCAGACGGAGATGCAGCAGGTGCAGCAGCTCATCGAGCAGGGCGACTGGGCCGGTGCCCAGGCCAAGCTGGAGGCCGTCACCACCACCGTCGCGACCGTGACCGACGTCGAGCGCAAGCAGGAACTCGTCACGCAGTGGCAGGAGCTCACGGTCAAGGTCGAGGCACAGGATCCGGTGGCGACCGTCCCGCCCGGGTCTCCGCTGCCCACGTTCCCCGATGTGCCGGTGGCCGTCCTCGACCCGGGTACGTCGTCGGAGACGACGAGTACTGCACCGTCGTCGGAGACGACGAGTCCCACGTCCCCGTCGGAGACGACGAGTCCCACGTCCCCGTCGGAGACCACGAGCCCTGCACCGTCGTCGGAGACGACGAGCCCTGCACCGTCGTCGGAGACGACGAGCGCTCCCACAAGCTCGCCGTCACCAACGCCGTCGACCGCGCCGACCACGACTTCGGTCGGTGCCGCGCCGCCGTCGTCGTCCGCGCCGGCCACGACCACACCCACGTCGACGACGGCGACCCGTGCGCCGTCGGCCACGTCGACGACGGTGGTTCAGTCGGCGACCACGACGAGTGCGCCGCTGTCCACGTCCAGCTCGGTTGCCGCGCCGCCGACGCCGACTCCATCTCCGTCGCCCACGCCGACTCCGGCGCCCACGGTCGACGAGGAGACGGTGCCGTCACCGACGGTTCCTGCGCTGCCCACGACGACGACGCCGATCATCCTGCTGCCCGTACCGGGAGAAGCGGGCTGATCACCGGGGGCCGAGCCGCCGAATCAGGCACCGGGGGCCGAGCCGCCGAATCAGGCACAGCCCGGGAATTGCGCCCTCAGCGATAGCCGTCGGAATCCGACGTCGCCTCGTTGAGGGACGCGTCGGCGTAACCACGGCAGTAGTCCCAGGTCACGTACGCGTCGGGCTCGGGGTCGTAGGCCGGCTCGTGCGGACGGACGGTGCCGTCGACCAGGAGCTGCAGCAGGTTCGCCCGCAGCATGTCCCAGTCGTGGTAGTGATCCTGCTGGCATTCGTCGCAGCAGACCACCAGGCCGCGAATTCCCTTGTGCGCCAGCAATGCTTCGTAGACGGCGAGGTCGGCCAGGTCGGCCTCGACCGCGGTGCGTTCCTGAGGATCCAGCGGCTGACCCGGCTCCAGGGCGTCGAGCGCCGCCGACGGATCGCTCGGATCGTCGGCGAACGGGTCAGGCGGCAATCCTGGTGGCAGGTGGTCTCGCACGCCCCCAGACTACGCAGCCTCCCAGGTATCGCGCCAGCGCTCACCCGGCAGGTCGTGGGGAATCAAACCGCACGCTCGGAGCCGATAAGATATGGCTTTCAGGTGGTCCCGTCACCTGGCTGCATCTGTTACCGGAGGCCCCACCCATGTCGATCGCCGAAAGCAGCATCCCCATCGCCGTTCCTGTGCCCACCGGCGGTGACGACCCCACCAAGGTCGCGATGCTCGGGCTCACCTTCGACGATGTCCTGTTGCTGCCCGCCGCCTCGGATGTGATCCCGGCCACAGCGGACACCTCGAGTCAGCTCACCCGCAAGATCCGGCTGAAGGTGCCGCTGGTGAGCTCGGCGATGGACACCGTCACCGAGTCCCGGATGGCCATCGCGATGGCCCGCGCCGGTGGCATGGGCGTGCTGCACCGCAACCTGCCCGTCGCCGAACAGGCCGGTCAGGTGGAGACAGTCAAGCGGTCCGAGGCGGGGATGGTCACCGATCCGGTGACGTGCTCGCCGGACAACACGCTGGCCGAGGTCGACGCGATGTGCGCGCGCTTCCGTATCTCCGGTCTGCCGGTGGTGGATGACCGCGGCTCTCTTGTCGGCATCATCACCAACCGGGACATGCGGTTCGAGGTCGACCTGTCCAAGTCGGTCTCCGAAGTGATGACGAAGGCACCGCTGATCACCGCGCAGGAAGGAGTGTCGGCCGAGGCGGCGCTGGGACTGTTGCGTCGCAACAAGATCGAAAAGCTGCCGATCGTGGACGGGCACGGCAAGCTCACCGGGCTGATCACCGTCAAGGACTTCGTCAAGACCGAGCAGTTCCCGCTCGCCACCAAGGACAGTGACGGCAGGCTGCTGGTCGGCGCCGCGGTGGGGGTCGGCGAAGACGCCTGGACGCGGGCCATGACGCTCGCCGACGCCGGTGTCGACGTGCTGATCGTCGATACCGCGCACGCCCACAACCGCGGCGTGCTCGAGATGGTGAACCGGCTCAAGGTCGCCGTCGGCGACCGCGTCGAGGTGGTCGGCGGCAACGTCGCGACCCGCGCCGCGGCCGCCGCACTCGTGCAGGCCGGTGCGGACGCGGTCAAGGTGGGGGTCGGGCCCGGCTCGATCTGCACCACCCGGGTGGTGGCCGGTGTCGGCGCCCCGCAGATCACCGCGATCCTGGAGGCGGTGGCGGCGTGCGCGCCGCACGGTGTCCCGGTGATCGCCGACGGCGGGCTGCAGTACTCCGGCGACATCGCCAAGGCGCTGGCCGCCGGCGCGTCCACCGCGATGCTCGGCTCGCTGCTCGCCGGCACCGCCGAATCGCCCGGCGACCTGATCCTGGTCAACGGCAAGCAGTTCAAGAGCTACCGCGGCATGGGCTCGCTCGGGGCGATGCAGGGTCGCGGCGCAGGGGGAAACCTGCGGGGGAGCTACTCCAAGGACCGCTACTTCCAGGACGACGTGCTCTCGGAGGACAAGCTGGTGCCCGAGGGCATCGAGGGCCGGGTGCCGTTCCGCGGGCCGCTGTCCACGGTGATCCATCAACTCGTCGGTGGTCTGCGCGCGGCGATGGGGTACACCGGGTCGGCGACCATCGAACACCTGCAGCAGGCGCAGTTCGTCCAGATCACCGCGGCCGGGCTCAAGGAGAGCCACCCACACGACATCACCATGACTGTGGAAGCCCCGAACTACACCACCCGCTAGGGTCTGCACGGGCCAACACAGGGGAGTGAACATGCGAGACATGGTGGAAATCGGCATGGGCCGGACCGCCCGTCGCACCTACGAACTCGACGACATCAACATCGTGCCGTCTCGGCGCACCCGATCGTCGAAGGACGTGTCCACGGCGTGGCAACTCGACGCATACCGCTTCGAGATCCCTGTGGTGGCGCATCCGACCGACGCGCTGGTGTCGGTGGAGTTCGCGATCGAGATGGGCCGATGCGGCGGGTTGGGGGTGCTCAACGGAGAGGGGTTGATCGGTCGGCACGCCGACGTCGCGGACAAGATCGCGCAGGTTATCGAGGTCGCTGTGAAGGACCCGGACCCGTCGGCCTCGACCCGGTTGCTGCAGCAATTACATTCGGCGCCACTGGATCTCGACCTGCTGGGGTCGGCGGTCGCGCGGATCCGTGACGCCGGGGTGACCACCGCGGTGCGGGTCAGCCCGCAGAACGCGCAGGCGCTGACACCCACGCTGGTGGCCGCGGGCATCGACCTGCTCGTCATCCAGGGCACCATCATCTCGGCCGAGCGCGTCGCGAACGACGGTGAACCGCTCAACCTGAAGACGTTCATCTCCGAGCTCGACGTGCCGGTGGTGGCCGGCGGTGTGCTCGACCACCGCACCGCGCTGCATCTGATGCGTACCGGGGCGGCAGGCGTCATCGTGGGCTACGGCTCCACCGCCGGCGTGACCACGTCCGACGAGGTGCTGGGCATCAGCGTGCCGATGGCCACCGCGATCGCCGACGCCGCCGCGGCACGCCGCGAGTACCTCGACGAGACGGGCGGCCGGTACGTGCACGTGCTCGCCGACGGCGACATCCACACCTCGGGCGATCTGGCGAAGGCGATCGCGTGCGGCGCCGACGCCGTGGTGCTCGGCACCCCGCTGGCCGTGTCGGCGGAGTCGCTCGGGGGTGGCTGGTTCTGGCCCGCCGCCGCCGCGCACCCTTCGCTGCCGCGCGGCGCGATGATGCAGGTGGCCGACGAGGAACGGCCCGCATTGAGCCAGGTGCTCAACGGCCCGTCCGACGACCCGTTCGGCTCGCTGAACCTCGTCGGCGGCTTGGCGCGGTCCATGGCCAAGGCCGGCTACTGCGACCTCAAGGAATTCCAGAAGGTGGGTCTGACCGTCGGAAGGTGAGCGCGCTGAGGCCTACTGCAGGCTGCGCAGCGTCCGGGTCAGATAGTCGTCGACGAGTTCGCGCCTGCCGGTGGAATCGTCGGTGGTGATCAGCAGCGCGTAGAGGCCGAGCAGGAAATAGATGGCGCTGTTCATCGGCGTGACGTCTGCGGCCGTGTCACCGCGCTGCCGGGCGTTGTCGATCTGGTCGGCGACCAGCACGACCAGCGGGTGGTCGTCTCCGTGTTCGGCCGGTGGGCGGGTCGGCGAGAAATGCAGCGCCAGGAAGTCTTTGAACAACACCACACCGAGGCGGCGTTCCAGGCCCATCACCAGATGGGCGGCCTCGCGTAACGCCGATGCCAGGTCGTGGTGGGTCTTGGTGAACGTCGCGAACCGTTTGGCCATGCGGTCCTCTTCCCGACGCTCGAGCTCGAGCAGCACGTGTTCCTTCGTGGGGAAGTGGAAGAAGAAGGTGCCGTGGGCGACGCCTGCCGCGGCGACGATCGCGCCGACGTCGGACTCGTCCTTGCCCGCCCGCTTGAACTCCGCGATCGCCGCACCCAGCAGCCGCTCCCTGGTCTGTAGACGTTTCGCCTCGCGAGCAGTGATGCCGTCCGCCACGCCCTGACAGTAGACGGCCCCAGGTCCCGTGCCGAAACTGAAGTTGGGTACGAGTTTCGGCACCAATCTCGTGCAAAACTTCAGCCTCGGCGGTCCCTCAAACTTAGGGTCGCCTCTCTAGCAGGTTACCGACGGGTAAGTTCATACTGGTTCGATGAAGCCTGACTATGACGTGCTGATCATCGGCTCGGGGTTCGGCGGCAGCGTGAGCGCACTGCGGCTGACCGAGAAGGGCTACCGCGTCGGCGTGCTCGAGGCCGGCCGGCGCTACGCCGACGACGAGTTCGCCAAGACGTCGTGGAACCTGCGGAAGTTCCTGTGGGCGCCGCAGTTCGGCATGTACGGCATCCAGCGCATCCATCTGCTGCGCAACGTGATGATCCTGGCGGGGGCGGGTGTCGGCGGCGGGTCGTTGAACTACGCCAACACGCTGTACGTGCCGCCGGAGCCGTTCTTCAACGACCCGCAGTGGAAAGACATCACCGACTGGCGGGCCGAGCTGATGTCGCACTACGACCAGGCTCAGCGGATGCTCGGCGTGGTCACCAACCCGACCTTCACCGACGCCGACCGCATCATGAAGGAGGTCGCCGACGACATGGGCGTCGGCGACACGTTCGTGCCGACCCCGGTGGGCGTGTTCTTCGGGCCCGACGGTGAGAAGACGCCGGGAAAGACGGTCCCCGACCCGTACTTCGGCGGGGCCGGACCGGCGCGCACCGGCTGCATCGAGTGCGGCTCCTGCATGACGGGCTGCCGGTACGGCGCCAAGAACACCCTGCTGAAGAACTACCTGGGGCTGGCGGAGAAGGCGGGCGCGCACGTGCATCCGCTGACCATGGTCACCGGCTTCGAGCAGCGCCCCGACGGTCTGTGGGAGGTGCGCACGGCGCGCACCGGCAGCAAGCTGCGCAGGCGGCGCGGGACGTTCACCGCGCAGCACCTGATCCTGGCCGCAGGGACCTACGGCACCCAGAAGCTGCTGTTCAAGATGCGCGATCAGGGCAAGCTGCCGGAGCTGTCCGACAGGCTCGGCGTGCTGACGCGCACCAACTCCGAATCCATCGTCGGCGCCGGGCGGCTGAAGGTCGGCGACGACCTCGACCTCACGCACGGGGTCGCGATCACGTCGTCGATCCACCCGACACCCGACACCCACGTCGAGCCGGTGC
The DNA here is from genome assembly GCF_000612725.1 of Mycolicibacterium austroafricanum. Taxonomy (GTDB): domain Bacteria; phylum Actinomycetota; class Actinomycetes; order Mycobacteriales; family Mycobacteriaceae; genus Mycobacterium; species Mycobacterium austroafricanum. The sequence goes on along the minus strand of NZ_HG964451.1, from coordinate 365,494 downwards.
GCTACGGCAAGGGCTCCAACGCGATGGGGCTGCTGCAGACCCTGATGACTGACGGCACCGGACCGCAGGGCACCGACGTGCCGCGCTGGCGGCAGCTGATCGAGACGGCGCGTGACGATCCGCGCGGCACGCTGCGGCTGCTGAACCCGCGCAGATGGAGCGAGCGCACCATGATCGCGCTCGTCATGCAGCACCTGGACAACTCGATCACCACCTTCACCCGCAAGACCCGGTTCGGCTTCCGCATGCTCGACAGCAGGCAGGGCCACGGCGAACCGAACCCGAGCTGGATCCCGGCCGGCAATGAGGTCACCCGGCGGATCGCGAAGAAGATCGACGGTGTCGCAGGCGGCACCTGGGGCGAGCTGTTCAACATCCCGCTGACCGCGCACTTCCTCGGCGGCGCCGCGATCGGCGACAGCGCCGAGACGGGCGTCATCGACCCGTACCAGCGGGTCTACGGCTACCCTACGCTGTCGGTGATGGACGGCGCCGCCATCTCGGCGAACCTCGGGGTGAACCCGTCGCTGTCGATCACGGCACAGGCCGAGCGGGCGGCGTCGCTGTGGCCGAACAAGGGCGAGGACGATCTGCGTCCGGCGCAGGGGGAGCCGTACCGTCGGCTGTCCCCGATCGCTCCGGTGCGCCCGGTCGTGCCGGCGGAAGCGCCTGCCGCGCTGCGCCGGATCCCGATCGAACCGGTCACCTCGACGGGGTAAGCCCCCGGGCGGCCACCTCCCCTGTCGGTCGAACGTACTAATTCGGTCGGGTCAATTTTGCTGCCGGTCGCGGTAGTTCCTAATCTCCTTCTGGGGTTTCTTGTGCAGCGTGCCCGTTGGGCCTGCGCACTCCGTGGGTAACGGAACCGATAATTTTTGCTGCCTCAGTGAGTTTTCGTGTCGGGACTGTCGGGGGGCTGCGTTTAAATACCGGCAGAGGGGCTGACACTTGTCACAGAGTGTCTACTGGGGGAGGTATCGGGGGATGTCTCGCAAGGACGGGGCGCGGCGGGCTGTGCGGATCGCGATCATCGACGATCACGACGTGGTGCACGCCGGGATTCGGGCGTGGTGCGAAGAAGCCGACCCGCCCATCGAACTGGTCGGCAGTTTCCTGCGGCCGTCCGAGTACTTCTCGAAGTACCCGACGGCCACTGATCAGGTCGACGTGGTGTTGTTCGATGTGCAGATCGAGGGCAATCGGCCCGACTTCGACACGCTGTCGAAGCTCGCGGAACGGGATCAACCGGTCGTCGTCTACTCGCACATCACCACCGACGAGGTGATCCTGACGTCCCTGGATCTCGGGGCGATCACCTACCTGGTGAAGTCGGAGGGCAGACGCCACCTGATCGAGGCGATCCACGCCGCTCACACCGGCACGCCGTACGTCGGTCCGCGCATGGGCAACGCCATGCTCAACGACAGCACCGTGGGGCGCATCAAGCTCACCGATCGGGAGAAGCAGGTCCTGGTGGCCTGGTTCCAGACCGAGAGCAAGGACCTGGTCGCCAAACGGTTGTTCATCGCGCCGAGCACCGTGCGCACCCATCTGCAGCGGGCGCGCGCGAAGTACGCCGGCGTCGGCCGGCCCGCCCCGACGAAGTCGGCGCTGCTGGCGCGGGCCATCGAGGACGGGATCCTCAGCCTCAACGACCTCTACTGACCCGAATCGGTCGTTCGACTGACAGACAGCCTCGACCGCCGCGGGCTAGCGTGGCCATTGCTCGGGGGAGTCAACGTGATCGCCGGTGGTCGGGGCGAATCGGCTTCAAGGGGGTAGGCCGAACCGCCTCACCACCGGCGATCACGTTGGCCGGGCACTCACTAGACTGACCCGGTGGAATCTGCAACCCCCCGCCCGGTCCTGGTCGTCGACTTCGGCGCGCAGTACGCGCAGCTGATCGCCCGACGCGTGCGCGAGGCGCGGGTGTTCTCCGAGGTCATCCCGCACACCACCTCCGTCGAGGAGATCAAGGCGCGCAACCCGCGCGCGGTCGTGCTGTCGGGTGGGCCGGCCAGCGTGTATGCCGACGGCGCGCCCCAGCTCGATCCCGCTCTGTTCGACCTCGACGTCCCGGTGTTCGGCATCTGCTACGGATTTCAGGCCATGGCGCAGGCGCTGGGCGGCACCGTCGCGCACACCGGCACCAGCGAGTACGGTCGCACCGAGCTGAAAGTCGCTGGCGGGCAACTGCATACCGATCTGCCCGAGACCCAGCCGGTGTGGATGAGCCACGGCGACGCGGTGACGGCCGCACCCGAGGGCTTCGAGGTGGTCGCGACGAGTGCCGGCGCACCGGTCGCGGCGTTCGAGAATCGGGCCAGGCGGCTGGCCGGCGTGCAGTACCACCCCGAGGTGATGCACAGCCCGCACGGCCAGCAGGTGCTCAGCCGGTTCCTGCACGAGTTCGCGGGCATCGACGCCACCTGGACGCCGGCCAACATCGCCGAGGCCCTCGTCGAGCAGGTGCGCACCCAGATCGGTGACGGTCGCGCGATCTGCGGCCTCTCCGGTGGTGTCGACTCCGCGGTGGCGGCCGCGCTGGTGCAGCGTGCCATCGGCGACCGGCTCACCTGCGTGTTCGTCGACCACGGGCTGCTGCGCTCGGGCGAGCGGGCGCAGGTTCAGCGTGATTTCGTCGCCGCCACCGGGGCCAACCTGGTGACCGTCGACGTGGCAGACCGGTTCCTGGAGGCGCTCTCGGGGGTCACCAACCCCGAAGGCAAGCGCAAGATCATCGGTCGGGAGTTCATCCGTGCGTTCGAGGGCGCGGTGCGCGATGCGCTCGAGAGTCAGGACGGCTCCGATGTGCCTGTCGAATTCCTGGTGCAGGGCACGCTGTACCCGGACGTGGTCGAGTCCGGTGGCGGTTCCGGCACCGCCAACATCAAGAGTCACCACAACGTCGGCGGCCTTCCCGACGACCTGAAGTTCACCCTCGTCGAGCCGCTGCGGCTGCTGTTCAAGGACGAGGTGCGTGCTGTCGGCCGCGAGCTCGGATTGCCCGAGGAAATCGTTGCGCGCCAACCGTTCCCGGGTCCCGGTCTGGGCATCCGGATCGTCGGTGAGGTCACCGCCGAGCGGCTGGACACGCTGCGCCGGGCAGATGCCATCGCCCGCGAGGAGCTGACCTCGGCAGGGTTGGATCACCAGATCTGGCAGTGCCCGGTGGTGCTGCTGGCCGACGTCCGGTCGGTGGGTGTGCAGGGTGACGGGCGCACCTACGGCCACCCCATCGTGTTGCGTCCGGTGTCAAGCGAGGACGCGATGACGGCGGACTGGACGCGGGTTCCTTACGAAGTGCTGGAACGGATTTCGACCCGGATCACCAACGAGGTGCGCGAGGTGAACCGGGTGGTGCTGGATGTCACCAGCAAGCCGCCGGGCACCATCGAGTGGGAGTGAGTCACTCGCCCGTCAACGCCATGTCCCAGAACGCCACCTCGTGGGACAGCACCTCGGCGATCAGCTCGTCGTGGCCGTCCCTGGTGGCGAGTTCCTCGAGCGCGCGCACGTAGCCGGCGAAGCCGGGATCGGTCCAGTGCTCGACGAACTCGCGGTACGGGGACGAGTCTGATGCGGCCGTTGTCCACGCCAGCAGATACACCTGCTCGATGACCCACAGCGCGGTGACGGCGGTGTCGTAGGGCGCAGTGTCGAGGCGCTGCAGCAGTTTTCGGTAGTCCGACGTCGCCGGCAGTACGGGCTGGTCCATCGCGATACCGCGCTGCGCCGCCTGCTGGTCGAACCAGTCGAGCTCGGACACCAGTGCGGCACAGCCTCCGGCAAGCGTGGCCTGCGCGGGCCGCGGGGCCCGGGCGAGCAGCCGTGCCTGGAACGTCAGCAGGTCGGCGACGAACACCGCGTCCTGCACCAGCCATCGGTCGAAGTCCGCGTCGGTGATGGTGCCGTCGCGCACATGGGCGAGGAATCGGTGTCGGGTGGCCGCGGCCCAGAGTTCGTCGAGCACGCCCGGAAGGATACTTGCCTACTCGCCTGCGGCTTCGGCGGTCTTCTCGATCATTTCGCCCAGCAGCTGTGCCACCGTCGATTCCACCTGCGATTCGATCGAGAACGCCAGCGTCGCCCCGACCGCGGTCACCGCCTGGGTCCGGAAGCGCACCAAAGTTGTTATCAGTTGCGCGACTTCGACGTCGTCGGGCACGGCCGCACCTGGGTTGATCTTGTCGACCACCTCTTCGAGACCTGCCTGCACCAGGATCGCGCTGATCTGGTCGAGCAGCGGCGTGACCCGCTCGTGGAGGTCGATCAGCTTGTCCAGGGCCACGCCGTACTGCCGGATCTCGGCGAACGCCTCCACCAGAGTGGGGCGCACGATGGTGGCGTGTTCGTCGTCTTCGAGCCGGATGATCCCGAGCGAGACCAGCCGGTCGAAGCCGGCGTCGTCGTCGATCAGTCGCCGTGCGGCGGTCAGTGGCATGCGTTGCGGCTTCTCGGTGGCCCAGCTGCCCGCGATCGCCGACTCGAGCCCGAGCATGTCGCCGATGTCCTTGCCCTGCTCCCACGCCGAGAGCATCTCCTTGACATGGGCGATGTTGTAGCCGCGGTCCAGCAGCGAGGTGATCAGCCGCAGCCGCGTCAGGTGCGTGTCGTTGAACAGTGCGATCCGGCCCACCCGCAGCGGCGGGTGCAGCAGACCGCGGTCGCGGTACACCCGGATGTTGCGTGTCGTCGTGCCGGCCAGGCGCGCCAGGTCGTCGATGCGGTACTCGCCGGAGTCGGCGACGCCGTGCGGCTGGACGGCGGCGTCGAACAGCTGTGACACCGCGTTCTCCACCACGTCGCGTGAGCCTCGGCGGACCCGGCGCAGGATCGTCTGAATGGGGCCGGACATCTCAGGCGACCGCGGTGTAATCCTCGGCGCGGAACTGCATCTGTCGACGATACTGCGTCGCGAAGCCCGGGTACATCGAGGCGTTGAATCCGTCGGCGGTCAGATACCAGCTGTGGCAGCCCGACATCCAGGTCGTCTTCGTCAGCCGCCGCTGGATCTGTGCGTTGTGGCGTTGCTGGACATCGGCACGAACGTCGAGATAGCGCAGGTTCCGGTTCAGGATCGTGGTGATCGCGTCGACCGCGTACGCGATCTGGCCTTCGACGTAGACCAGCAGCGAGTTGTGCCCCGGACCGGAGTTCGGTCCGGTCATGAAGAACAGATTCGGATAGCCGTGGGCGCTGGCACTCTTGTAGGCCTCGGCGTGGCCGGCCCATTCCTGTTGCAGCGAACGGCCGTTTAGTCCGGCGACCGGAAACGGAGGCCCCGACAGATGCACGTCGTAGCCGGTGGCGAAGACGATCGCGTCGAGGTGGTGCTCGACGCCGTCGCTGGTGCGGATGCCGGCCGGGCTCAGCGTGGCGATCGGCCAGTCGATGAGCTTGCAGTTGTCGCGCTGCAGCGCGGGATAGTAGTCGCTGGAGATCAGCATCCGCTTGCAGCCCGGGGTGAAGTCGGGGGTGAGCTGGCGGCGCATCCACGGATCCTTGACCTGCTGCCGCAGATGGGCCTTGCCCAGCCTGGCGACCAGGCCACTCATCGGGGTGTTCCACACCAGCGCCGCCGCGCTGGCCTCATGCCCCCAGTACAGGGCCTGGCGGGCGATCTCCTGGGTGGCAGGAACTTTGGCGAACAGCGCCTGCACCGCCGCGGGCATCGGGAGGTCCAGTCGCGGCAACACCCACCCCGGGGTGCGCTGGAACACCTTGACGAAGGCGGCCGTCTTGACCAGCTCCGGAACGATCTGCACCGCGCTCGCGCCGGTGCCGATCACGGCCACCCGCTTGCCGGTGAAGTCGTAGTCGTGATCCCAGGACGCGCTGTGGATCTTGTGGCCCCGGTAGCTGTCGATGCCGCGGATCTCGGGGAACCGGTGATCGGCCAACGGTCCCGAGGCCAGCACCACCGTCCTCGCCCGAAACTGTTTGCGCCGCTTGGTGGTCACCGTCCACGCCCCGGACTGGTCGTCGAATGTCAGGCCGGTGACCTCGGTGTCGAAGCGGATCAGCGGCGTCAGCCCGTGCTGGTCGGCCATGTCCTCGATGTGGTCACAGATCTCCGCACCCGTCGGGTAGGCCCGCGACCACGACGGGTTCCTGACGAAGGAGAACGAGTACAGCAGCGACGGAATGTCGCATGCCACACCGGGATAGGTGTTGTCCCGCCAGGTTCCGCCGACCCGTTGCCCGCGCTCGACGATGACGATGTCGTCGACGCCGGCCTGCCGTAGCTTGATCGCGGTGCCCAGGCCGGAGAATCCGGCACCGACGATCAGGGTGTCGTGTACGTGCACGGGTCAGGCCGCCGGCTCGTGGGTGAGTTCCTTGAACCAGCTGGGGATCGGCTTGAGCAGTGCCCGGGGATAGAGATCGGACGCCCGGACCATCGCGTTGGCGAGCAGGTGGTAGGGGTGGCGGGGGTTGACCACCACGGCGGCGTGGCGCTTGAGGACCTGATAGGCCGGTACCCGCCACGTGTGTTCGCCGCGTTCGCCGAGGTGTTTGAACCGCAACATCGCCTGGTGCAGGCGCTCGGGTTGCAGGCCCATCGCCACGATCTCGTCGAGTGCGCGGTTCAGCAGCGGGATGTACATCATCGCGCCGATGATCAGGCTCGGAGTGGCGACGGTCCCGACGAACTCGATCGCCAGCGTGCGTGCCTTACGGTGGCCGATCATGTCCAGCACTTCGAAATCGACCACCAGATGCCGGGATTCGTCGTTGTTGATCTTCTCGAACACCTGATGACAGACCGGGTCGTGCACCTCGTCGAGCAGGAACTTCAGCAGCGCGCCGTCGAGCGCCACCTCGAGCATCGGGATCACGGTGCCCAGGATCGACAGCGACATGTCGTCGGCGTAGGTGTCCAGCCAGTCCATCGCCAGCCGGATGTTCACGTTCGGCTCGGGCATCTCCCCGTCGTCGAGCATGCCCCACCGCTTCATCAGCGCCAGTTCGGCGTTGGCGTGCCGCTGCTCCTCGGCGTGGAAGTAGCGGTAGATCTCGGCGATCGTCGGGGTGGGCGCCTTCTTGGCCAGCGCGGCGAAACCTCGCGCCCCGATGTTCTCGATCCAGCACAGGTCGGCCATGAACGCCTTGAGCTTGGGCCGGAACTCGTCGCTGATGGTCTCGGCGCCCGGTGCGTCCCAGTCGATGTCGGCCAGGGCCCACTGCCGGTCCTTGATCTTCGCGAGCATGGCGTCCATATCTATGGCCATGAGAGTCCTCTCTAGGTGGTGATGCGGGTGGCGATACCGGCGGCTCGGGTGAACACCGTCGGGGTGAAACGCTTGACGCCCCAGCCGATCCGGGCCTCGGGCTGGGGCATGCAGTAGAGCCCGCCCCGGTCGAGGGTGTCCAGTGCGCTGCGGGCGACGCGTGCGGCCGGGAACCCCGTCCACCGCATCAGTCGCTCGGCGAGTTGGCTGGTTCCGGTGGAGATCCGGCCCGACTCCACGATGTTGGTCTTGACGAACGTCGGGCACAGCACCGTGACGTTGATGCCGGTTCCGGCGAGCTCGGCGGCCAGGGTTTCCGACAGCGACAGCGTGCCGGCCTTGCTGACGTTGTAGGCGGCCATGCCTGGTGCGGCGCCGAACGCGGCGGCGGACGCGACGTTGATGATCCCGGCGGGGCGGCCGGCTTCCCGCAGGATCGGGGCGAACACGTGGCAGCCGTGGATCGGGCCCCACAGGTTGATGTCGAGCACCCATTTCCAGTCGGCCAGTTCGGTTTCGCCGATGAAGGCCCCGCCCGCGCCGACGCCGGCATTGTTGATCACCATGGTCGGTGGCCCGTCGAACCACGTCTGTGCCTCCCCGGCGAGGCGGTACATCGCGTCGATGTCGGTGACGTCGCACTGTGCCGGCAGCGCACGCCCGCCGTCGGCGATGATCGCGTCGGCGGTACCCCGGGCGGCCTCGACACTGACGTCGCTGCACACCACCCGCCCGCCGCGGCGGGCCAGTTCGACGGCGAACGCGGCGCCGATACCGCTTCCCGCGCCGGTGATCACCGCGTCGGCGCGGTGCGTGCGTTTCGCTCCGAAGAGACCCATCGAGAGCACGAATCGGATACAACCTCCAATGATGACATTTGTCAATGTCACATTTGGCGATGTCATCCGCGGTCTGGTTGACGCTTGTCGGGGGGCAGGTGTTTACTGGCCACATCGAACAAAGTTTCGAAAAACTGATGTGTCGGATGATGTGAAAGGTGCTGCTGTGACGACGCCACCCAGCCTGAACCGGTGTCCTGTCACGCGTGCTGAGCAGGTAGAACAGCTTCGCAAACAGATCGCGTCGGTGTCCAGCAAGGTGGGTGCCGCGCGGCGGATGGCGGCACCCGTGCCGGAGCCGGCCGCGTTTTCTGGGGCTCCGGATTCTTTGCTGCCGAGGCCCGATTCGCTGGCTGAACTGCTTCCCGATTCGTTGCCGCGCGGCACGGTGGCGGTGCTTTCGGGGGCCCGGTCGCTGCAGTTGCGCATGGTCGCGGCGGTGACGGCCGAGGGCGGTCACGTGGCGATCATCGGTCAACCCGACGTGGGTCTGCTGGCGGCGGTGGAGATGGGTGCCGACCTGAGCAGGATCGCGGTCATCCCCGAACCGGGAGCCGATCCGGTCGAGGTGGCCGCGGTCCTGATGGACGGAATGGACCTGGTGGTTCTCGGGCTGGGCGGCCGGACGGTACCGGCCACCAGGGCCAGGGCGGTGGTGGCCCGCGCCCGTCAGCGGGGGTGCACGCTGCTCGTCACCGGTGGTGACTGGCAGGGGGCCTCCGCGCGGCTGGACGCCCGCGTCAGTGGTTACGAGATCGCGGGCGGACGGGACGGGGTGCCCACCCCGGGATGCGGGCGGATCAGTCGGGTGAGGCTGTCGATGCGGGCCCGGGGCCGGTCCGTCGGCCACCCGGCGCGCGCTGTGGGCGGATGAGATGCAGTCCAGGGTGCTGGCGCTCTGGTGCATGGACTGGCCCGCCGTCGCCGCCGCTGCTGCGGCCGATCTGCCCCCGACCGTGCCGGTCGCGGTCACGCTGGCCAATCGGGTCATCGCCTGCTCGGCGGCGGCGCGCGCGGTAGGGGTACGCCGAGGTCTGCGGCGCCGGGAGTCCCAAGCCCGATGCCCGGGGCTGCATGTGGTGACCGCCGACCCGGCCCGCGACGCCAGGCACTTCGAGAACGTCACGGCCGCCGTGGACGATCTCGTGCCACGGGCAGAGGTGCTGCGGCCCGGGCTGCTGGCCCTGTCGGTACGCGGTGCGGCCCGGTACTTCGGATCCGAGCAGACCGCCGCCGAACGACTGGTCGATGCGGTTGCCGCGGTAAGTGCCGAATGTCAGGTCGGGGTCGCCGATCAGCTGCCCACCGCGGTCTTCGCCGCCAGGGCGGGCCGGATCATCGACGCGGGGGAGGATGCGGCGTTCCTGTCGGGGCTGTCCATCCGCCAGCTGGCCGCCGAGCCGAGCCTGGCGCCCGCACCCCGGGAGGCGCTGACGGATCTGCTGTGGCGCATGGGTATTCGGACCATCGGACAGTTCGCCGAGCTGTCCCGCAGCGATGTGGCATCCCGGTTCGGGGCCGACGCGGTCGCCGCGCATCGCATCGCCCGCGGTGAACCAGGCCGTGGGCCGTCGGGGCGGGAGCCCGAAGCCGAACTCGACGCGGTGCTGAACTGTGACCCACCCGTCGACCGGGTCGATGCGGCCGCCTTCGCCGGGCGGTCGCTGGCCGGTGAGCTGCACCGGAGCCTGGAGGCCGCGGGCGTGGGATGCACCAGGCTGGCCATCCACGCCGTGACCGCCACCGGCCAGGAGCTGGAACGTGTCTGGCGATGTGCCGAGCCGCTGACCGAGGACGCCACCGCCGACCGGGTGCGCTGGCAGCTGGACGGATGGCTGAATCGCCGCAATCCGCAGGACCGGCCCGCGGCGCCGATCACGGTGCTGCGGTTGCGACCGGTGGAAGTGGTGTCGGCAGAGGCTTTGCAGTTACCGCTGTGGGGTGGTGTCGGCGAAGAGGACAGATTGCGTGCGCGACGTGCGCTGGTCCGGGTGCAGGGCCTGCTGGGCCCCGAAGCGGTCAAGGTGCCGGTGCTCAGCGGGGGCCGCGGTCCTGCCGAACGCATCACCTTCACCCCGCTCGGCGATGAGCTTGTGCCACAGGCAGATCCGGGCCAACCGTGGCCAGGAAGATTGCCGGAACCGTCGCCGACGGTGCTGCTCGACGACCCGGTCGAGCTGTTCGACGCCGAGGGCAATCCGGTGCGGGTCACCGGTCGCGGGCTGTTCTCCACGGACCCGGTCCGGTTGCACGCGCCGGGGCGCTCGGGTCGGTTGTCGTGGTGGGCAGGTCCATGGCCGGTCGACGAACGATGGTGGGATGCGGCGCCGGCGAAGACCGGAAGGACCGCGCGGGCGCAGGTTCTGCTCGGCGCCGATCCGGCGCAGGCCCTGCTGCTGTGTTACCGGCGTCGGCGGTGGTACCTCGAAGGAGTCTACGAGTAGCGCTCAACTTGATTGTGCACAATTCAATTGTGGGCTATAGTTCTCGGCATGGCCCCGCTGAGTCTCGACGAGCATCTCTGTTTCGCCCTGTACTCGGCATCACGGGCCATGACCGCGGCCTACCGGCCGCTGCTGACCGAGCTCGGCATCACCTATCCGCAATACCTGGTGCTGCTCGTGCTCGGCGAGGAGGGCGACATCTCGGTCGGTCGGCTCGGCGAGCGGTTGCAGCTCGACTCCGGCACCTTGTCGCCACTGCTCAAACGCATGGAGGCCGGCGGGATCGTGCGCCGCCAACGAAGTGAAACCGACGAGCGTCAGGTCGAGGTCGCCCTGACAACCGAGGGAAAACGCCTGCGGCGCAAGGCGCATTGCATTCCCGAGAAGCTCTTCCCGCTCACCGGATTGACGCCCGAGCAGGCAATCGATCTGCGCGCCGACATAGTCCGCCTCACCGAGGCTCTCATCGACTCCCAGGAAGGGAACCCCCATGGATAAAGTCCTCTACACCGCCGAAGCGCTCGCCACCGGAGAGGGCCGCGACGGCCACGGCCGGACCTCCGACGGCAGGCTCGACCTGGATCTCGCCATCCCGAAGGAGATGGGCGGCACCGGCAACGGCACCAACCCCGAGCAGCTCTTCGCCGTCGGCTACGCGGCGTGCTTCCATTCCGCGCTGCGACTGGTGGGCCGTCAGGAGAAGGTGGACGTCACGGATTCCGCTGTCGGGGCCCGCGTTCAGATCGGGCCGAACGGCAACGGTGGCTTCGGGCTGGCCGTGGAGCTGGAGGTCACCCTGCCCAACGTCGACCACGACACCGCACTGCACGTGACCGAGAAGGCGCACCAGGTCTGCCCGTACTCGAACGCCACCCGCGGCAACATCGACGTCAAGCTCGTGGTCACCGACGACTGACCCCGGCCAGCTGCTGCGCGAACGCGCCCACCCGCGCGATGAACCGGTCGAAGAACGCATCGGGGTCGACGCCGACCCCGATGAGCGCGTTGGGTTCCCGCCCCCAGCGGTGGCTCCAGTCGGCGATCGTCATGCCGCGCGTGAGGGTGCCCGTCAACTCGACGTCCACCGGCGCGGGACGGCATTGCACCAGCGCAGTGTCCAGCGCGACCGCCGCGGCCACCGGGTCGTGCAGGTGCGCGAGGTAGCCCTCGCCCTGGTCGAAGTGGAACTCGAAGTAGAAGCGCATCGCGTCTTCGAGAACCCGGATCACCGGGTTGGACGCCGCCGACTCGGTGCCGCGGGGATCGAGCGCCGACATCGGGGTCGACGTCGAACCCGCGGCGTCGGCCAGCCTGCTCAGCAGCTGCGGGGTCATCGCGACGTTCTCGGTCAGATTGAGCCCCAACACGATCGGGAGATGATCGGCGCCCGACCGATGCCACGCCGCGAACACCTCGGCCGCAGATTCCGGGTCGACGCTGACGTTCCACTCCGCCACCGGCGTGGTGTTCCCGCGGTAGTCGAACGCGCCGCCCATGATCACCAGCCGCCCCAGCAGTCGGGGCAGGGCGGGCTCGGCACGCAGGGCCAGCGCCAGGTTGGTCAGCGGTCCGGTGGCGATTCCGATCAGCTCACCGGGGTGCGCGCGGGCGGCCCGCACCCACGCCTCGGCCGCGTCGTGATCGGTGAGCGCCGCGGTCGGTGCGGGCAGCCGGGCGTACCCGAGCCCCTGCGGTCCGTGGGTGTCCTCCGCGGTGCGCAGCGGGGCCACCAACGGGGTCTCGGAGCCTCGGGACACCGGAACGCCGGTGACCCCGCACAACTCCAGCAGCGCCAGGTTGTTGCGGCAGACATCGTCCACACCGACGTTTCCCGCGGTCGAGGCGATGCCGACCAGGTCGGCGTCGGGACTGCCGAACAGATACACCAGCGCCATCGCGTCGTCGACGCCGGTGTCGACGTCGACGAAGACCGGGTGCCGACCGCCGCTCACCAGTGCAGACCCGGGAGCAGGCGCGCCGCACGCTTGACCGGGCCGGGGACGCGCACGGAGGGCATCGGTCGGCTCGGCCGCTTGGGGCGGCGAACCGGGGCCTGCCGCGGCCGCGAACGGTCCTGCGTGATGCCGCGCGCTGCAGCGGAATCCGGGAACCCCAGATACAGCTGGTGCAGTACACGCCGGGCGAGCTTCGGGGTGAAGTACATACCGACGTCGGCCAGGGTGCCGATCGGGGTGTCGATGCGTGCGGGCTTGTCCACCAGGGCTCGCACCACCATCGCGGCCGCGTGCTCGGCCGAGATGGCCGGGGCCGGGTTGAGCCGCCCCGACGGCGCGATCATCGGTGTCCTCACCAGCGGCATGTGAATGTTGGTGAACGTGATGTGGTCCGAAAGTGTCTCGGTGCCAACGACTTCGGCGAAGGCATCCAGCGCCGCCTTGGACGGGATGTAGGCGCTGTACCTGGGGTTGTTGGCCTGCACCCCTGCGCTGGAGACATTCACGACGTGGCCGAACCGGCGTTCCCGCCAATGGGGGAGCAGCGCAAGCACCATGCGCACCGACCCGAAGTAGTTGACCGCCATCACGCGTTCATAGTCGTGCAGACGGTCGGTGGACGCCGCCACCGAGCGGCGGATCGACCGCCCCGCGTTGTTGACCAGATAGTCGACGTGGTCGAAGCGGCCCAGGATGTCCTTGACCGTGTGCTCGACGGCCGCCGAGTCGGTGACGTCACAGGTGAACGCGTGCGCGTCACCGCCTGCCGCGCGGATCTCGGCGATCAGGTCATCGAGAGCTTCGGCATTGCGGGCCAACGCGAACACCGTCGCCCCGCGGGCGGCCACCGCTATCGCCGCGGCGCGGCCGATACCGCTGGAGGCGCCGGTGATGATCACGTGCTTGCCGACCAGCGGCCCGGCCGGGTCGTCGCGGCGGGCCCGGTCGTGGTCGAGATGCTGCGCCCAGTACCGCCACAGCGCAGGCGCGTACGACGCGAACTTCGGCACGCTGATCCCGGTGCCGCGCAACGCCTCGTCGGTGTGCTCGGAGGTGAACGTCGGGACCAGCTCGACGATGTCGAGGATCTCGGCCGGGATGCCCAGCTGGGTGGCGACCATGTTGCGCAGCACCTTCGCGCGGCCGGTGACGTGCAGCAGCGGCGCGGCGGTGGCGCGGGGCAACGATCCGACCAGCGGGGGCAGCCCGGCGGCCGCGGCGATCCCGCGGTAGATGCCGCGCAGGCCGGTCGTCTTCGGCGCGGTCAGGTGGAAGGTCTGGCCGTCGCGACCGTCGACGTGCATCAGCGCCACGACGGCTTCGACCACGAAGTCCACCGGCACGATGTTGGTGCGGCCGACGTCGGGCAGCAGCATCGGGGTGAAGCCGGGTAGCGCCGCCAGCGCCGACAGAACGCCGAAGAAGTAGTAGGGCCCGTCGATCTTGTCCATCTCCCCGGTGCGCGAGTCGCCGACGACGACGGCGGGCCGGTAGATGCGGAACCGCAGCCCCTCGGCCGAGCGCACCAGCAGTTCGGCCTCGAACTTGGTCCGGTGATAGGGCGTCGGCAGGTCCTGGGCGACGTCGAAGTCGTCCTCGGTGAACACGCCGCGGTAGGTGCCGGCCACCGCGATCGACGACACGTGGTGCAGCGTGGCGCCGAGTCGTCGGCTCAACGCGACGACCGCCCCGGTGCCGTCGACGTTGGCGGCCCGCTGCCGATCCTCCGGCGCGGTGATGTCGTAGACCGCGGCGCAGTGCACGACGTGGTCGATGCGCCCGAGCTCGGCGACGGTGACGTCGCTGATTCCCAGGCCGGGGACGGTGAGATCACCGACCAGGGGTTGCACCCGGTCGTCCCAGTTCAGGGCGAGTCGCTCGAAGCGGCCGAGCGAGTCGCGGCGCACCAGCACGTGCACGGCCGCGGTGCCGGGATCGCTCAGTAATCGCGTCACCAGTCGACTGCCGATAAACCCGGTACCGCCGGTAACGACATAGCGCATGCGGGACATGGTTACCTGTGGCCGACGCCACGTCAACACCGGCTAGTCTCGGGCCATGCCCCTGGACCCCGATGCCATCGGCGCGACGACGCCGCCGCAACTGTTCACCTGGACCGACCGGGACACACTGCTCTACGCCCTCGGTGTCGGCGCGGGCACCGGCGATCTCGCGTTCACCACCGAGAACAGTCACGACGTCGAGCAGCAGGTGCTTCCGACGTATGCGGTGATCGCCTGCTCACCGTTCGCGGCCTCGGCCAAGATCGGTTCGTTCAACTTCAGCCGGCTGCTGCACGGATCGCAGAGCATCCGGGTGTTCGCGCCGTTGCCGCCCGCCGGCAGGCTCAGCGTGGTCAGCGAGGTGGCCGACATCCAGGACAAGGGAGAGGGCAAGAACGCGGTCGTGATGCTCAAGGCGACCGGCAGCGACCCCGACTCCGGGCAGGCGATCGCGGAAACCCTCACCACGCTGGTCATCCGCGGCGAGGGCGGGTTCGGGGGCAGGCCGGGGCAGCGGCCGCCCGCGCCGGAGATCCCCGAGCGTGACCCCGATGCCCGGGTCTCGCTGCCGACCCGCGAGGACCAGGCGCTGATCTACCGACTCTCCGGTGACCGCAACCCGCTGCACAGCGATCCGTGGTTCGCCCAGCTGGCCGGCTTCCCCAAGCCGATCCTGCACGGGCTGTGCACCTACGGCGTCACCGGTCGCGCGCTCGTCGCCGAACTCGGCGGCGGTGACGCGTCGAAGATCACCGCGATCGCAGCGCGTTTCACGTCGCCGGTGTTCCCCGGAGACACGCTGACGACCTCGATCTGGCGCCTCGATTCGGGGCGTGCGGTGTTCCGCACCGAGGCCGCCGGCGCGGACGGATCCGACACCCGTGCGGTGCTCGAGGACGGCGAGGTTGAGTTCTCCGGATAGCAGGTCCGTGACCGGGCAAGTATTGACGCTGGGAAAAGGTTTGCTGGGCTGGTAGCGTTCCCGGTGCACCGGGGTAATTGATCTGGACTTGAGGCGCTTGCGACGGGGGTGAGCGGATGTTCGACGGTTTGCGGAGTTCCTCTGCTGCCGCGATCAGCCCTGCACTGTGGCGGTCTGATCAGTACTACTGGTTTACTGCGGTTCTCGCCGCCCGCGGTATGCAGACCGCCGCCTGCCGACTGGTGGCGCTGAGTATCGCGGCGTTGGGGCTGCTGCCCGCGGCCCTGATCCTCGGCAGTTACGGGGCGCAGGGCCTGCACGTGCGCATCGTCGCGATCGTCCTCGCTGTCGGTTCGCTGGCCATCGCGGCGCTGTGGCTGCGTGATCACTGGCCCACCCGGGTGCAGTCGCTGGTCTGCGTCGTCCTCGTATCCGTCGTCATCGGCGTGTACGCACTGATCGTGCCCAGTCCGACCATGGGTTTCCTGGGCGCCGCGACGTATGTGACGCTCAGTGTGTTCGTGGTGTGCTTCCACGCCACCCGACTGCTGGCGGTGCCGTGGTCGTTCGGCGCCGTGGTGCTCGGCGTGCTGTTCGCGCGCGAGGCGTCGGTCGATCTCGCGGTCGCCGTCTGCGCGTCGGTGTTGGTGGTGCTGCTCAACGTGTTCGTCGCGATGGGTTGTCGGGTGGTGATCAAGCTGCTCCAACCCGATGCCCATCACGGCGACATCGAGCAACTCACGGGCCTGCTGCACAGGGACGCGTTCTACCGTTCGGTGGCCACGCTGCTGGCGTCGCGCAGCCGCAGCGACGACAAGTATCTGGTGGTCGTCGCGGTGAACATCGACAGCTTCTCGCTGTTGCTCGGGCTCTCTGGAGCGCGTGGCGGCAACCGGGCCAGGGTGACGGTCGGACAGGCGCTGCGGGAGACGGTGCGGCACAACGCGATCGTGGCGCACGTCTCCGACGACGACTTCCTCATCGCCGACACCTTCACCACCGCCGACGCGTCACCCCTGGTGGAGCGGATCCGCGGTGCGATCGCAGCGACGCCGCAGCGGCTGACGGCCAGCATCGGTGTGGTGTGCACCCCGCTGCCGCCGCTGGCGGCCGAACCGCCCGACGAGGTCCTCGACAAGCTGATCGGAATCGCCACCCAGGCCATCGAGCAGGCCAGGATGGCCGGCGGCAACCAGGTGCGTTACGTGCTGCGGCCGAACCTCGAAGAGGACAACCGGGGCGATCCGGAAGCCGACAAGACCGCCTAGCTTTCGAACGCTTGTTCGATATACTGTCCGGGTGGGTTGGCATACCGGTCCGCCGAGCTGGACCGAGATGGAGCGCGTGCTCTCCGGTAAGCCGCGTCGCGCCGGCTGGCCGATCGATCAGCAGATCGGCGACGGCGGGGACAGCCCCGCCTGGTCGCGCAAACGCGGGGAGTATCACGCGCCGGAGGGGCCCGGCGCGCAGGAGTCGTCGACGCCGTATGCGGAGCTGCACGCCCACTCGGCCTACAGCTTTCTGGACGGCGCCAGCACGCCGGAGGAACTCGTGGAGGAGGCCGCCCGGCTGAACCTGCGGGCCATCGCGCTGACCGACCACGACGGGCTCTACGGCGTGGTGCGGTTCGCCGAGGCGGCCAGGGAACTCGACGTGGCGACGGTGTTCGGCGCGGAATTGTCCCTGGGCGGGGGAACCCGCACCGACGTCCCGGACCCGCCCGGGCCGCACCTGCTGGTGCTCGCCCGCGGGCCGGAGGGCTACCGGCGGTTGTCGCGGCAGCTGGCCGCGGCGCATCTGGCCGGTGGTGAGAAGGGGGTGCTGCGCTACGACTTCGACGCACTGACCGAGGCCGCGGGCGGGCATTGGCAGATCCTCACCGGATGCCGTAAAGGGCATGTCCGGCAAGCTCTTTCCACTGGCGGCCCGGAGGCGGCCGAGGCCGCGCTGGCCGATCTGGTCGACCGCTTCGGTCCGGACCGGGTGACCGTCGAGCTCACCCACCACGGCCATCCACTCGACGACGAGCGCAACGCCGCGCTGGCCGCGCTGGCGCCGCGGTTCGGTCTGGGCGTCGTCGCCACCACCGCCGCGCACTTCGCCGAACCGGCCAGGGGTCGGCTCGCGATGGCGATGGGCGCCATCCGGGCCCGCAACTCGATCGATGAAGCCGCGGGTTACCTTGCGCCGCTGGGTGGTTCGCATCTGCGCTCGGGCGACGAGATGGCCCGGATGTTCGCCCACTGCCCCGAGGTGGTGACGGCCGCGGCCGAACTCGGCGAACAGTGCGCCTTCGGTCTCGCCCTGATCGCACCGCAGCTGCCGCCGTTCGACGTGCCCGACGGGCACACCGAGAGCAGCTGGCTGCGGCATCTGGTGATGCAGGGCGCCCGCGAGCGCTACGGCCCCCCGGAGCGGGCCTCCCGGGCGTACGCGCAGATCGAGCACGAGCTGGCGGTGATCGAGCAGCTGAACTTTCCCGGCTACTTCCTCGTGGTGCACGACATCACCAGGTTCTGCCGGGACAACAACATCCTGTCCCAGGGCCGGGGGTCGGCGGCCAACTCCGCGGTCTGCTATGCGCTCAAGGTCACCAACGTCGATCCGATCGCCAACGACCTGCTGTTCGAACGCTTCCTGTCCCCGGCCCGCGACGGGCCACCCGACATCGACATCGACATCGAATCCGACCTGCGCGAGAACGCGATCCAGTACGTCTACCAGCGTTACGGGCGGGAGTACGCCGCCCAGGTCGCCAACGTGATCACCTACCGGGGGCGCAGCGCGGTGCGGGACATGGCCCGTGCGCTCGGGTTCTCCCAGGGTCAGCAGGACGCCTGGAGCAAGCAGGTCAGCCAGTGGGGGAATTTGGCGGACGCCACGCACGTCGAGGACATCCCCGGGCCGGTGGTCGACCTGGCCAAGCAGATCTCGAATCTGCCCCGGCACATGGGCATCCATTCCGGCGGCATGGTGATCTGCGACCGTCCGATCGCCGACGTGTGCCCGGTCGAATGGGCGCGGATGGAGAACCGCAGCGTCCTGCAATGGGACAAGGATGATTGCGCGGCAATCGGTTTGGTCAAGTTCGACCTGCTGGGCCTCGGCATGCTCTCAGCGCTGCACTACGCCATCGACCTGGTCGCCGAGCACAAGGGCATCGAGGTCGATCTGGCGAAGCTGGATCTGTCGGAACCCGCCGTGTACGAGATGTTGGCCCGCGCGGACTCGGTCGGGGTGTTCCAGGTGGAGTCGCGCGCCCAGATGGCCACGCTGCCCCGGCTCAAGCCGCGGATGTTCTACGACCTGGTGGTCGAGGTGGCGCTGATCCGGCCGGGGCCGATCCAGGGTGGGTCGGTACACCCGTACATCAAGCGCCGCAACGGGCAGGAGGCGGTCACCTACGACCATCCGTCGATGGAGTCGGCGCTGCGCAAGACGTTGGGGGTGCCGCTTTTTCAGGAGCAGCTGATGCAGCTGGCCGTCGACTGCGCCGGTTTCACCCCGGCCGAGGCCGACCAGTTGCGGCGCGCGATGGGCTCGAAACGCTCGACGGAGAAGATGCGCAGGCTGCGTGGGCGCTTCTTCGACGGCATGGCCGAACTGCACGGCGTCACCGGCGACGTGGCGCAGCGGATCTACGAGAAGCTGGAAGCGTTCGCCAACTTCGGCTTCCCGGAGAGTCATTCACTGAGCTTCGCGTCGCTGGTGTTCTATTCGTCGTGGTTCAAGCTGCACCACCCGGCGGCGTTCTGCGCCGCGCTGCTGCGGGCGCAACCGATGGGCTTCTACTCACCGCAGTCACTGGTCGCCGACGCCCGCAGGCACGGCGTCGTCGTGCACGGACCCGACGTGAACGCCGGCCTGGCGCACGCCACGCTGGAGAACCACGGGCTGGATGTGCGGCTGGGGCTGGGCGGCGTCCGTCACATCGGCGACGAGCTCGCCGAACGCCTGGTCGGGGAGCGGAAAGCCCACGGGCCGTTCACTTCTCTGACCGATCTGACTCGACGGGTGCAGCTGTCGGTACCCCAGACCGAGGCGCTGGCCACCGCGGGTGCGCTGGGCTGTTTCGGGATCACCCGGCGGGAGGGGCTGTGGGCCGCGGGAGCAGCCGCCACCGAACGGCCCGACCGGCTGCCCGGGGTCGGGTCGTCCTCCCATGTGCCGTCGCTGCCAGGCATGACCGAGCTGGAGCTGACCGTCGCCGACGTGTGGGCCACCGGGGTGTCGCCGGACCGGTACCCGACCGAGTTCCTGCGCGAGGACCTGGACGCGATGGGGGTGGTGCCCGCCGATCAGCTGTTGTCGCTGCCCGACGGCACCCGGGTGCTGGTGGCCGGAGCGGTGACCCACCGGCAGCGGCCCGCCACCGCGCAGGGGGTGACGTTCATGAACCTCGAAGACGAAACCGGTATGGTCAATGTGTTGTGCTCACAAGGGGTTTGGGCACGTCACCGTAAGCTGGCGCAGACGGCGTCGGCGCTGGTGGTGCGCGGCATCGTGCAGAACGCCACCGGGGCCGTCACCGTGGTCGCCGACCGGATGGGCAGGCTCAGTCTGCGGGCGGCGTCGAAGTCCCGCGACTTCCGCTAGGACACCACTTCCGCCGGGTGACCACTTCTGCCGAAATTGCATTCCACGCGCCAGATTTCGCCGCAAGGCCGCACGGAATGCGATTCGGCGGAAAATGACGACGGTAGGCTCGGCGCAATGACGCTCAACCTCTCCGCCGATGAAGTTCTGACGACCACCCGTTCGGTGCGCAAGCGACTGGATTTCGACAAGCCGGTGCCTCGCGACGTGCTGATGGAGTGCCTCGACATTGCGCTGCAGGCGCCTACGGGGTCGAACAACCAGGGCTGGCAATGGGTGTTCGTCGAGGATCCGGAGAAGAAGAAGGCGATCGCCGACATCTACCGGACCAACGCGACGCCGTACCTCGCCATGGAGAAGCCGGCGACCGGCGACATGCGCGACGGGCAGCGGCCCCGGGTCGAGGACTCCGCGCGCTACCTCAACGAGCACCTCGAGAAGGTCCCGGTCATGCTGATCCCGTGCCTGCAGGGCAAGCCTCAGGACGCCGTGTCCGGGGCCAGCGCAGGCTACTGGGGTTCGCTGCTGCCCGCGGTGTGGAGCTTCATGCTCGCGCTGCGCTCGCGCGGTCTCGGCTCGGCGTGGACGACGCTGCATCTGCTCGGCGACGGCGAGCGGCAGGCCGCCGAGATCCTCGGCATCCCGTTCGACAACTACAGCCAGGCCGGGCTGTTCCCGATCGCCTACACCAAGGGCACCGACTTCCGGCGCGCCAAGCGGCTGCCCGCCGAGCAGCTGACCCATTGGGACACCTGGTGACCGGCCTCAGACCGCGCCGCTGAACCCCTGCTGGCGCCACGCCTCGTACACCGCGACGGCGGCGGCGTTGGACAGGTTCAGCGAGCGTCGTCCGGCCAGCAGCGGGATCCGCACCTGCGCGGTGATGTGCGGGTCGGCAAGCGTGGCCGCATCGAGGCCGGTCGGTTCGGGGCCGAACATCAGCACGTCGCCGGGTCGGTACGCGACATCGGCGAACGACGCGGTGGCGTGCGCGGTGAACGCGAACACCCGCGCCGGCGTCACCGCCGCCCACGCCGAGTCGAGATCGGGGTGCACGGTGACCGACGCCAGGTCGTGGTAGTCCAGTCCGGCGCGACGCAGCTTGGGTTCGGACAGGTCGAAACCGAGCGGCTCCACCAGATGCAGTTCGCACCCGGTGCCGGCCACCATCCGGATCGCGTTACCGGTGTTGGGTGCGATGCGGGGCGAATAGAACATCACCTTGAACACAACGGGATAATGCCAGCATGGTCGAAACGAGCATCTGGATGCAGAAGGTGGCGGCCGATCCCGGGCATTCACGCTGGTATATCGAACGTTTCCGCGCCATGGCGCGCGCCGGCGACGATCTGGCCGGCGAGGCACGCCTGGTGGACGCGATGGCGCCGCGCGGCGCCCGGATCCTCGACGCCGGCTGCGGGCCCGGCCGGGTGGGCGGGTATCTGGCCGCGGCCGGTCACCAGGTGGTCGGTGTCGACGTCGACCCTGCGCTCATCGAGGCGGCCGAGCAGGACTACCCCGGACCGCGGTGGCTCGTCGGCGACCTCGCCGAGCTCGACCTGCCCGCGCGCGGCATCACCGAACCGTTCGACCTCATCGTGTCGGCAGGCAACGTGATGACGTTCCTCGCACCGAGCACCCGGGTTCAGGTGCTGGCCCGGCTGCGCGCCCACCTCAGGGACGACGGCCGCGCCGTGATCGGCTTCGGCGCAGGCCGCGAGTACGAGTACCCGCAGTTCCTCGACGACGCGGCAGCCGGAGGGCTCACGCCCGATCTGCTGCTGTCCACCTGGGACGTGCGGCCGTTCACCGACGACTCCGACTTCCTGGTCGCGGTCCTGCGGCCGGCGTAGGACCTCAGTCCAGGCAGGTTTCGTAGCTGGCGATGGAGACCAGGTCGGTGAGCGTGTCGACGTCGACCACCTCACTGCACATGGCCCGCATCAGCGGTGAGTCGCCGATCTCCGAGACATCGGCCAGGGTGGCCACCTCCACGCCGTTGCGGACCATCTCGCACCTCCGTTGTGCCGGACCGGTTTACCCACGTGCTGCTTCCATAGTTCCCGCTCCGGCGGCGTCGTCGGCATCGAAGGCGTAACGATCGCCTACCGGTTCGTACCCGCGCCGCCGATCACCGCCGGCGACGGTTTGCTGGCGGTGTGCCCGCCGGATACTTAGCGTGTTTGCGGGCTTGTGCTGTTCAGTGCCAACGGTGGAACCCGGGGGATCGGGCTGGCATACTCGTCCAATTGCCAGGCCCAGCATGCCCGCCCGCCCTGGGGCGCCGTCAGCAGGAAGCCGTATGAACGACACTCGATCAGTCAAGCGGCCGGCACCGTTGGCGTTGTCCAACTGGCCGGTCCGGGTGAAGGTGCTTGCCATCGTGGTAGTGCCGCTGCTGCTGGCCTGCGTGTTCGGCGGGCTGCGTATCTACTCCAGCGCGACGGAGGCGGCCGAGCTGCGGCACGCCGCCCAGCGCGCCGACATGGTGCCCGCCGTCGTGGACTACATGGCCGCTCTGGAGGCGGCCATGGTGACCGCCACCGAGGGCGGCGACGCCCGGCAGGCCCTGACGGTGTTCGAGTCCCGCCGGACCGGGCTTCAGCATCTTCTGGACGTCACGCCCGTCGACGACGGTGTCCGGCTGGCCACCAACACGCTGATCGACTTCGGGCAGAACCTGATCGACAAGATCAGCGCCGACGCGATCGACCTGCGTACCCGGGTCATGACGTATGCCCCGCTGCTCATCACCTCGGAAACCGCGATCACCGGCCTGGTCGGCGCAGACGACGAACGCGTGCGTACCGACGCCGACACGTTGTCCCGTGCGGTCGGCGCCCGCGGGCAGATGGCGATGCAGCGGATGCTCGTCAACAGCGGCGCCGAACTGCCGGAGCCGCTGCTGCGTTCGGCGATGGTCACCATCGCAGGCACCGAGCCCGCGACCGTGACCGCGATGGGTGGCTACCTGGGCGGTGCGACGGAGCAGGCCTCGACGCTGCGTTCGGAGATGGTCAAGCGGATGGCCCTGCTGTCCGAACCGACGACCGCGCTGGTCGGCAACCCCGAGCTGCTGGCCTCGCAGAAGATCACCGGTGACATCGCCGCAGGCCTGATCGCGCAGACCACCGAGGACATCCCGGCCGCGGTGGCGCGGCAGGCCGATGACGCCCGCACCGCGGCGATCCGCGACGCCGCTCTGGTCGGTGCCGCGATCCTGGTCGCGCTGATCCTGGTCACCCTGGTCGCCCGCTCGATGGTGCGGCCGTTGCGGACATTGCGCGACAGCGCGTTGAAGGTTGCACTCGAGGACCTCCCGCGCGAGGTCGAGCACGTGCGCAGCGACGGCAAGGAGTTCCCGGTCCAGCCGATCCCTGTGCACACCACCGAGGAGGTCGGTCAGGTCGCGCACGCCGTCGACGAGCTGCACCAGCAGGCCGTCATGCTCGCCGGCGAGCAGGCCCGGCTGCAGCTGCAGGTCACCGACATGTTCGAGACGTTGTCGCGGCGCAACCGGTCGCTGGTCGACCAGCAGCTCTCGCTCATCGACCGGCTGGAGCGCGACGAGGAGGATCCCGACCGGCTCGAGAGCCTGTTCCGCCTCGACCATCTGGCCGCGCGGATGCGCCGCAACAGCTCCAACCTGATGGTGCTGGCCGGCGCGCAGATCTCCCGCGAGCGGGCCGAGTCGGTGCCCGTCACCGCGCTGGTCAACGCCGCCGCGTCGGAAGTCGAGGACTACACCCGCATCGTCACCACCGGCCTGCCCGACGGCGAGGTCGACGGCGTGGTCGCCGGTGACCTCGTGCACCTGCTGGCCGAGCTCTTGGACAACGCGCTGCGTTACTCGCCGCCGACCACCGAGGTCCGGGTGTCGGCCGTGCCCACGGGCAACAACGGTCTCGTCATCGAGGTCAGCGACACCGGCCTGGGGATGACCGAATCCGACCTGCGGGTGGCCAACACCCGGTTGGAGTCCGGCGGCGAGGTCAACCCGTACACCGCGCGCCACATGGGCCTGTTCGTGGTAGGACGGCTGGCGGCCTCGCACGGACTGGTGGTGCGGCTGCGGAGCACCGTGGCGGGGGAGCCCGACTCGGGCACCACCGCCGGGGTGTACATCCCTGCCCGACTGCTGATCCACACCGCGCCCGCGCAGTACGGCGGCCGCGACGACGAGCCCGTCCCCGCCGACGCGCACGCGGGCATCGCCACCGCGCTCGCCCTCGAGGTCCCCGCCGGGGTACCGCGGGAGGCCCCCGCTGCCGCTGCCGGCCCGGCCACCGACCTGTTGCCGCAGCGCCGCCCCGGGGCCAGCGGGATCGTCGAAACCCCGGCCGAGACGCCGGTCGCCCCCATCGAGACACCGGTTGCGACATCGGTTGCGGTTGTGACGCCGGCCGCGACACCGGTTGCGGCGGTAACGCCGGTTGCGCCTCCGGTGGAGACGCCGCCGGCCCGGTCCGAGGTCGCCGCGTTCTTCTCGCCGCGTCCGCAGCCGACGGAGACGAACGGGCACGCCCGCCATGCCGCGGCCGACAGCGACCCCGACGACGCGATCTACCAGAAGATGCTGTCCGAGTGGCTGGTCGACCCGCACGAGCTGTCCCACAGCACCGACCTGAACTGGAAGTCGGTGTGGGACCACGGCTGGTCGGCGGCGGAGGCGGCCGAGGCCGCGCCGGTGCTCGACCACACCGCGGAGGGACTGCCGGTGCGCAGGCCGGGTGCCCGCCTGGTTCCCGGGCACGCCAATGGCGAGCCGGTAGCATCGGCCGGACGCGACCCGGAAGCCGTCCGCAACAGCATCGGCAGCCATTTCGGCGGCGTCCACGCCGGCCGCCTGCGGGCGCAGGAAACCGGAGGTGCCGACTTCCCATGAGTTCGCTCGACTGGCTGGTGGCCAGGTTCGCCCGCGAGGTGCCCGGGGTGTCGCACGCCATCCTGGTGTCGGCGGACGGCCTGCTGATGGCGGCCAGCGAGCACATTCCGGGGGAGCGGGCCGACCAGTTGGCCGCGGTGGCCTCCGGGTTGGCGAGCCTGTCGACGGGAGCCGCGCAGCTGTTCGACGGCGGCCACGTGCTGCAGTCCGTGGTCGAGATGGAGAACGGTTATCTGCTGCTGATGCGGGTCGGCGACGGGTCGAACCTCGCGACGCTGGCGACCCGCGGGTGCGACATCGGCCAGATCGGTTACGAAATGGCGATCCTGGTGGAACGGGTCGGAGCGGTGGTCCAGTCACCGCGACGCACGCCGCAGCATTCGTGAGCGGCGCATGGGTGCCCACGGAAAACCGGAACGGGAGTCTGCAGAGCCGAGTCTGGTACGTCCGTACACGCTGACGGCGGGGCGCACGGCTTCGACGGTGCGTCTTCCACTGGAGGCGCCCGTCGGCGTGGTCTCCCCGCAGCAGCCGCCCCGCTGGCCGGGCAGCGACGTCCGTGGCCAGATCCTGGAGCTTTGTGCCGAGCGCCCGTCGGTGGCCGAGATTGCCGCACATCTCTCACTTCCGCTCGGCGTGGCGCGGGTACTCGTGGGAGATCTGGTGGTGCAGGGTTATGTGCGGGTACATACGACCCTGGGCGAGGTCGCGACGGCCGACGAACGACGAGAACTGATCGGAAGGACACTGCGTGGCCTCAGGGCGCTCTAAAGCTTCGACCAAGATCGTCGTCTCCGGCGGCTTCGGCGTCGGCAAGACGACGTTCGTCGGCGCGGTGTCGGAGATCGTGCCGTTGCGTACCGAGGCGCTCGTGACGAACGCGTCGCAGGGCGTCGACGGCCTGGAAGCCACTCCGGACAAGTCGACCACCACGGTCGCGATGGACTTCGGTCGCATCAGCCTGGCTGAGGATCTGGTGTTGTACCTGTTCGGAACTCCGGGCCAGCGCCGGTTCTGGTTCATGTGGGACGATCTGGTTCGCGGCGCGATCGGTGCGATCATCCTGGTCGACGTCCGCCGGTTGGCCGACAGCTTTGCGGCGGTGGACTTTTTCGAGGCGCGCGGTCTGCCGTTCCTGGTTGCCGTCAACGAGTTCGACGGTGCCCCACGCCATCCGCTGCCCGCGGTGCGCACGGCGCTGGCGCTGTCCGACCACGTACCGCTGATCACCGTGGATGCCCGCAGCCGGGAGTCGGCCAAGGCGGCGTTGATCGCCGTCACCGAGTACGCGCTGAGCCGGCTGGCTCCGACCGGCTGAATGGACGCCCACGAAGCCGATCGCGAGTACGTCGGGCGCGATTTCCGCGATCAGGACCTCAGCCGGGTGCGCACAGAGCGGGTGGTGTTCACCGAATGCGATTTCACCGGCGCCGACTTCTCCGATTCCGAGCACACCGGATCGGCGTTCCGTAACTGTACATTTCGACGAACCTCTCTGTGGCACAGTACTTTTCGGCACTGCAGCTTCCTCGGTTCGACGTTCACCGAGTGTCGGTTGCGGCCGCTGACGCTGGTCGAGGTGGACTTCACGCTCGCTGTACTGGCCGGTGTCGACCTGCGCAAGACCGACCTGTCGGACTGTCGGCTGCGTGAGACCAGCCTGGTGGGTACCGATCTGCGCGAGGCGGTGCTGACGCGGGCCGACCTGAGCGGGGCCCGGGTGCAGGACGCCCGTCTGGAGAACGCCGACCTGCGCGGCGCCCGGGTCGACCCCACGTTCTGGACCACCGCCAAACTGCGCGGCGCCAAGGTCGACATCGACCAGGCGATCGCGTTCGCCGCGGCGCACGGGCTCGATATCGGCGGCTGACCGACGTCTGGCCAGGTCAAAAAACCGGACGGTGCAGCGTGTTTAACGGCACAGTCCTATATGTCGCATCGTTGATGCGCAATTAACTAGCGTCGGAGTGACCGACAATTGAAAGGACCTCCGATGACCGTCACCGCAGCCCCCGCAGAACTGGAGCCTGCACACGCCGAGATCGTCACGGCCACGCTCCCGCTGATCGGCGCGCACATCGATGAGATCACCAAGGAGTTCTACCGCCGGATGTTCGGCGCGCACCCGGAGCTGTTGCGCAATCTGTTCAACCGCGGCAACCAGGCTCAGGGCGCGCAGCAGCGCGCACTGGCGGCGTCGATCGCGACCTTCGCCTCCCATCTGGTCGACCCGGAGCTGCCGCACCCCGCCGAGCTGCTCTCCCGGATCGGGCACAAGCACGCGTCCCTCGGTGTGACCGCCGACCAGTACCCGGTGGTGCACGAGCACCTGTTCGCTGCGATCGTCGCGGTGCTCGGTGCCGACACGGTTACCGCGGACGTGGCGGCGGCGTGGGATCGGGTGTACTGGATCATGGCGGACACGCTGATCGCCCTGGAGCACGACCTCTACCGGGATGCGGGAGTTGCCGACGGCGACGTCTACCGTAGGACCAGGGTGGTGTCGCGGGTCGACGATCCGTCCGGCGCGGTGCTGATCACGGTCCGACCGATGGGTGAGCCCTTCGCCGATTTCCGTCCCGGACAGTATGTTTCGGTCGGTGTGACACTGCCCGACGGCGCTCGTCAGCTGCGGCAGTACAGCTTGGTGAACGTACCCGGCGACGACGGGTTGACGTTCGCGGTCAAGCCGATCGCGGCAGGGGCGGATGCCCCGGCGGGCGAGGTGTCGTCGTGGATCGCGGCCAACGTGTGCGTCGGTGACCTCCTCGACGTCACTGTGCCTTTCGGTGATCTGCCGGCGCCCGACGGCAGCGCGCCGGTGGTGCTGATCTCGGCGGGCATCGGCGTCACGCCGATGATCGGCATCCTCGAGCACCTGGCCGCCTCGGCGCCCGACACCGTGGTGCGGGTGCTGCACGCCGACCGCAGTGACCAGACCCACCCGCTGCGGGAACGTCAACTCGAGCTGGTCGCCGCGATGCCCGACGCACGCCTGGACATCTGGTACGAGGACGGTCTGACGGCAGGCACACCCGGTGCCCATGCCGGGCTGATGAATGTCGGCACGGTCGAATTGCCGAAGGATGCCCAGATCTACCTGTGCGGCAACAACGGATTTGTGCAGGCGGTGCGGGCGCAGCTCCTCGACCGCGGCGTGGTCGCCGAGCGGGTGCATTGCGAGCTGTTCTCGCCCAACGACTGGCTGCTCGGCTAGGTGTACTGACGGCGACCTGTTGACAGCGACGACCTCCGAGTGACGTGCGCACTTCCATAGCGCACGTCACTCCGGAGGTCGTTTCGCGTTCTGGTGAAACAGGCTGTACCCCAGCGCTTCACACGCAATGGTGGGCCGAACCCGCTCTCTGTTGAAAGGGTGGTGGGTCGTTGCCGTAGTCGGGTTCGTGCTCTGGCGTGTGGAATTGGTAGGGAACGTTGCGGTAGAGGATGCCGCGTCCTTTGGCGATATCCGATGACCTCGTGGTGCAGGTATTCTCGGTGCGGTTGCGTTTGCGTTTGGCTTTGATGGTGCGGGATCGGTTGTGGGCGCGGGTGTTTCGGCGCCGCGGCATCATGGCGCCGCGCCGCGCCGCGCTGCTCGGTGGTGGGGGTTTGGGGTGGGTCGCCGGTCCAGAGGGTGGCGGTGGGTGTGCACAGGGTCGGGAAGAGTAGTCGGCTGCCGGGGTAGGTGGTGTAGGTGTGGCCGGTGGGGGCGGTCCACACGATGGTGCCGTCGGGGTATTGGCGGTCGTGCCAGCCGGTGGCGCCGAGCCAGAACGCTTTCAGGAGATGGTGAAAACGGCACAGGCAAAGAACATTCAAGAGTCCCGATGCGAGAGCCAGGGATGACCCCGCCGACCCGAAACAGGAGCCTTGGGAGCGGGTCGTGCGGGTACCGGCTGACCCCTGCTCTGCCACGACTGGACTCGTACCGCGGACACCCGGATGGAGGCACTAAGGCGCGCGCATCGGGGGCAGAAGACCCTACTGGTGTCAGCGGCGTGCGGTGGAAGGTGAACGTTCAACGTGATTATGGGGGTTGGAAGATGATCCGTGAGCTTCTCGTCACCACAGCCATCACGGCAGCCGCTATCGGCGTGGCTCCAACAGCCAGCGCGGGCCCCATAGAACAGCTGTGGGGCATGCTGCCACCGGGGTACGGCCCCGACTCGTGCCATCCGGTCGAAGACCAATTGGCAGCAGTTCTGGAGTGTCCAGGCGGCAATTCCCTGCCCGGCGGCCCGACAGGCGGGCGCTACTTGCTGTTCCGCGATTTGGGCGAACTGCAAAAGAGTTACGACGTTGCGGTCAACGAACCGACGAGGCCGAGGGTGCCATGCGAAGAAGGGCTGCCGGCGGCAGCGATCCGATGGAATGACGCCCATGACGGCTGGCTGTTCTGCAGCACCGAAGGGGACCACGCCCATGTGATTTGGTCCAGAGAATCCACCCTCTTCAGTGCCCACGTCATGAGCCACGACCTAGCCAGCTTGGTGCAGTGGTGGAAGAATGCGGGCTACAAGGCAGGTTGACCATCAGGTCAGTGATCGCGAGTCGCGCCGCCACAGTGCACCCACACGGCGAACACGTGGGGGAGGCGGTCGCGTAGTGCGATCCCGCGGTGGGTTTGGCTTGAGGCCAGTCCGGGGTGATGTTCTGGGCGGCGGCCAGTTCGGCTAGGACGGCGGCTTCGGGGTCGACCCACAAGTGTTCCCGGTCGTGAGCGGGCAGGTGGGTGCGGCGGGTGAAGATCTCGGCCATCACGGCTAGCTTGCGGGTCGGGCCCCGGCACCATTGCATCGAACATGTGTTCCCTTGGGTTGGTCGTGTATTTACCGGTCGTGATCAGGGGTTATGCGTTGTGGACGGTGTCCTGGACGCGGTGATTAGCCCGGCTCTGCGTTGACCGTGTGCGATGGCGAGTTGAGTTCGGAGCTGCTGGTTTTCTTCGGTGAGTTCTTTGATCCGCTGGTGGGCGAGCTCGATCCGTTGCTGCCAGGATTCCTCGCTGGCGCGCGTGCGTGGGTTGGCCGCCGCGCGGGGTGACGCCGGCTGGGTATTGATTCGGTTGAGCAGGTCGGGCTGGGTGTAGATCCAGGAGCGGGCAACGCCCGCCGAACGCGCGAGGCCAGCGACGGTGACGGCGGCACCGGTGCTTTGGAGATGGTCGAGGGCGTCGACGGCTCGCTGACGTGTGCGTTCGCGGCGGTCCGCAGCGGCCTTTTGAAGGTGTGCGGTGTTGTCAGCTCGCATCGTCGGTGTCCGAACCTGTTGGGGGTGAAGGGGTTTCGAGACTGGTGATGATGGTGAGCAGGTTGTCGGCGGTGCTTTGGTTCATTTCGACGACCCGGAGCTGACCGCGTTGGCGGGCGCGCTCGATGATGCCGCGGGTCAGCTCGAGTTGCTCGCGATGTTGGGGCAGAAACTCGGGGGTGGTGATGAAGACGGGGCAGGTCAGGCAGGCGTTGGCATGCGGGCAGGTCTGCTGCAGCGGCAGGCCGCAGTAGCCGTTGGGCAGCGCCATGGTGGCCCGGGCCAGGTGCTGTTTGGCCCACTGGGCATCGGCGAGCGGGCTGTCTTGGTCAATGGTGACGGTGTTGCCGTGGATGTCGACTTTGCGTGCTCGTTCCCAATGCCGACGCACGGTGACATCGTGCAGGCGCGCATAGTGGGCGGTCATCTCCAACGAGGTGTGGTCGAGGATCTTGCGGACCACTTCCTGGGGAACGTCGTTGTTGATCAGCCGCGTTCCCAGGGTGTGACGGAATTGATGGGCAGTGACTCGCATGGGTGCGCCGGTCTCGTCAACGATGCGGCACTGCTGTATCCAGGTATCGAGCGCGGTCCGGTGGGCGTAACTGCTGACTGGGTGGCGGCCGTCGGGGTTCATGGTCTGGCGGGGGAACAGCACCGCCTTGGCTGAGTACTGGGTGCGCACCCGTGCGGCTTGTTCGTTGATTGCGGCCGCCATTTCCGGCGAGATCGGCACCAGCGCTTCACGTTTCATCTTTCGGTTCAGATAGCGCAGGTACGGGGCGTTCTGCTGGTCGTGGATGACACAGTCCTGCGGCAGGTGTAGGGCATCGTTGAGCCGCAGTCCAGTCTCCATGAGCAGCGGGAACAACAGGCGCCAGCGGGGATCGGTGAGTTTGGCGAGGTTCTCTGCGCTTTCCAGCTGCGCCATAACCGACGCCGGCAAGCCTCTCGGAGCCAGTTTGGTTTCTTTGGGGAAGTCTTCGG
>NZ_HG964451.1:305204-334354 GCF_000612725.1 Mycolicibacterium austroafricanum | reverse complement strand
TACAGCGCCGCACCGACGGGAACCCCGGCAA
The DNA here is from genome assembly GCF_000612725.1 of Mycolicibacterium austroafricanum. Classification (GTDB taxonomy): domain Bacteria; phylum Actinomycetota; class Actinomycetes; order Mycobacteriales; family Mycobacteriaceae; genus Mycobacterium; species Mycobacterium austroafricanum. The sequence goes on along the minus strand of NZ_HG964451.1, from coordinate 334,323 downwards.
TCCAGTCGTGCTGGCGGGCGATCTCCAGGAACCGGCGCACCGACGATAGTCGTTGGCGGCGTGCGTTCGGTGGGTGACCCCGCTCGGTCAGAACGGTCAACAACCGGGTGATCACGGCACGATCGAACTGTTCAGGCCGGGCGTTGGTGCCAGCGCATTCGGTCAGTGCCGACGACAGCAGCGTCAGCACGGTGAGGTCGCGGTGCATGCCGCTGGGGCTGTGGCCGGTGTCGTGGCGCCAGCGCAGAAACTGTTTGACCGCAGCGCGTAGCCAGCCCTGCTGAATATCGCGGAAGTCCAGCCGCCAACCTCCGGGAACCCCGGTGACGCCGAGGCGCCGCAACCGCCAGACGTCTCGGGCATACTCATGCTCGTGCCCGAACTGGCCGCGTAGCCGATCGAGCTCGTCGATGGTGAATGTGAAGAAGCCGACCTTAAGGGTGCCTACTGGCTTGGGCATTCGGCCGTGACTCCGGCGGCCCGGACTGGGCCACCGGTCTTCATCAGGCTCAAGCAACGAGCGAATACCGGTGTCGGCGAGGCCATCTATCGCGCCCTGCAGCGAGACCAGCCGCAACGACGGCGGGTTGGGGTGTTGTCGCGCTTGGACGATGCCGTAGGCGATCTCCCGGCGCAACGGCAGCGGAAGCCTGCCCAGGAGCACCGACTCAGGGTCAGGACATGGCCCCGGATCGTCCCAATAATCGAGATCGGGCTTTCCCGCCGCAACCCAGCGGTCATGGTGAACAGCACATACGGTTGCGTCGCCTTTGCGCGATCGAGGGCAACCCGCCACTGCGCAGGCCGGCCCACCTCCCACCGGGTCATCCGCCGTGACAAAGACCCGGCAGTCGTCGATCAGAATCGACGCCACCAGCTCACGAAGCTGATCCTGCAGCGGCAGCGGCGACGCCAGCTCGGCGTCCCCAGCAGGCCCGACAACCCTCAACGGCGCGGTCATCACTGGCCCTCTACAGCGCGGTCCAGGCAGCCTTTGTCGCGCAGGACTCGCCGGAGGTCTTCGACCTCCAGGTGTGCATAGGTGCTGGCGGTGGTCGTCACTGAGGCGTGACCGAGGAGTTTCTGCACGACCTCGGCCGGAACCCCACGACGCAACAGATCGGTGGCGTAGGTGTGACGCAGCATGTGGACGGTGAACTCGACCCCGCTGCGGGCGCGCAGCCGACTGACCAGATCGGTGACATTCCAGTACCGCAACGGCGTGCCGACCGATCCGCCCCACAGATTGACGAACACATAGTCGCAATCCAGTTCGCCGTATTCGTCGACCAGGTAGTCGGTATAGAGCCGGATCAGCGATGCCGCGACCGGGATCTCGCGCTGCCCACCTTTCACCCGCGCGCCGTTGCTGTTGCGGCGGGCCCGGATTCGAATCAGCGTCCCGGCAGCGTCGATATCTTCATGCCGTAGCCCGAGCGCCTCACCGATCCGCATGCCGGTGCCCGCGAGCAACTCGATTAAGAACCGATCCCGCAACCGATCACACGCGTTGACGATCAGCTGCACCGACTCCTCTGGCAACGTCCGGGGCAGCCGACGGCGGGTCTTTAGCTTGATCGTCCGGCGGTGCTGGTCACCAGCGGAACCGAGGTGGGCCAGAAATGGTCGCCATGATCCTCGCGCCCCGCCGGCTTTCATCGTCGACAGCAGCTCGCCGCACCCCACGCCGTGTCGGTGATAGAACTTGTAGAACGAGCCCACCGCAGCGAGCTTCCGGTTGATCGTTGACGCCGAACACTGCGCCTCCATCGTCGAAAGCGACGTCACTGACGCAGTCCGCTGTGTCGGTGGCAGACGCAACCAGCCGACGAACCGGCCGAGATGTTCCAAACGAACTGCCCGCCAATCAATCCCATGGGCAGCCAAGAACTCGAAATAATCGCGCAGATCAAACGCATAGGCCCGGACCGTTCCGGGCGAACGCTCGATCGCGGTCAAATGAGCCAGGAAAACATCAGCCGGCTCGACCACCGCGAACCGCTCATCCAACACGGTCCACGACTCCGGCCCGCCGTCCGGCGGCAAAACCTGCTGAACCCGCAACGCCGCCTCCTTCGGTCCCAGCAAGCGAGGAACGTACTGATGGCGACGGTAGCGGTAGGGACCGACAACACCCCGGCAACGACCGTCCGTCGACATGGGTGACTAATTCGGTGCGATGGGGAACTGCTCAAGCTACTCTCAGCGTCATTGCAGCTAACCGACGCGGTTTGATGGCTTTCTGGACGCCCAAGAACGGAGTCAGCGCATGCTCGAGGTGATCGACAAGGGGGCTTGCAGTGAATCTCATCCGGTGCCACTGCTCTTCGTTCACGGAGCCTGGCATGCCGCTTGGTGCTGGGACGAACATTTCCTGGACTTCTTCGCCGACAAGGGTTTCCGCGCGCTAGCGGTCAGCCTCCGCGGCCACGGAAACAGCCCCTCACCGAAGCCGCTCCGCACCTGCTCGCTCGCTGATTACCTCGACGACGTTGACTCAGTCGTCGACACCTTGCCGACAACGCCTGTGCTGATCGGCCATTCGATGGGCGGCTTCATTGTGCAGAAGTACCTAGAGGCGCACCAAGCACCCGCCGGCGTGCTGATCGCGTCCGCACCCCAGCGAGGAAGCTTCGCATTCACCATGCGCCTGACGCGAAGGCATCCATGGCTGACCACAAAAGGACTGATTACGGGCAACGCATTACTCCCCGTAGGAACCCCTGAGCTTGCCCGCGAAAGCTTCTTCTCGTCGCAGACTCCCGAGTCAGACGTCGTGCGATACGCCGCGCGACTCAACGGCGAAAGCCAGAGAGTTGCAATCGATACGATCTGGATGCTGCCCAGACCGAAGCGGGTGACCACGCCGCTGCTCATCCTGGGAGCTGAATGTGACCGCAGCATCCTCTCAAAGGAAGTGCGCACAACGGCCAACGCCTACCGCACCGAAGCAGAGATCTTCCCCGACATGGGCCACGACATGATGCTCGAACCAGGATGGGCCGCCGTCGCCGAACGAATCCACACGTGGCTCGAAATGCGTGACCTACGTCCCCACCGCGGGGAACCGGATCAGCAGGAAACGACGCCAACAGGTTAGGCAACCCAGCCGCACCTCGAATGAGGCCCGCCTGGCGACGAGGACATTACTCGTCGAGGCCGACGGCTCGGAATCCCACGAGCACCTCGTGGACTGACCCGAGATAACACCCTGAGGCCGTAGCCAACAGGTGGGCACAGCTCCCATTGGCTACATCAACGACACATTCCTGAAGACCCTGGGGAACATGTGTTCGATTTTAAGCGACCACACTGACAAGTTTCACCGCTGTATTACTGCCAACCGCCGGTCAATTTCTGCCACCGGAATTATTGACCTGACCTGCGGGTTTAACCAGTCAGATCGCTTGATCGGATCGAGCGAACTACCAGAACGGAACACCACCACACGTCGAAACCGCGCGACACGCTCCACGGCTCCGACCCCGGACAAGGGAAGAGCAGAACCATGAAGAACCTCACCATCGCCACCGCCGTCGCCGCCGGCCTGAGCGCCGCCGTACTCGGCCTGGCCGCCCCCGCGATCGCGGCCCCCACCGGCGGCAACGCCGACGCGACGATCAGCCAGCTCGAAGCCCAGGGCCACCGTGTCGTGGTCAACCGGCTCTCCGATGCCCCGCTGAGCCAGGCCAGCGTCGTCGGCATCCACAAGGGCGGCGACATCCGCTCCACCGTCCGCGACGACTTCACCGACCGCACCTACCAGCAGACAGTGACAGGCAGCGTCTACTACCTCGACGTCAAGTAAGCGGACAATCCGGCCGACGTCCAGTAAGCGGACAAATTCGGTATGAGTCCGCTGAACGGCCCGGGCCGACAGAAGGGGCGCCCCGACCCGGGGCGCCCCTTCTTCGTCGACGGGCCCGGGTGTCCGAAAAGCCGCTTTTCAGCGCTGGACGGCTCGAGTGACCAGTTCGGCGATCTCGCGGCAGTAGCCCGGATCGACCGACCGGTCAGTGTAGAGCGCGAACGTGTGTAGCGGGCACGTCAACAACTGCAGTGCGATCGACGGTCTGACGTCATCGCGAAGCTCACCGCGCTCGGCGGCCCGGCTGAAGATGACCTCGATCGCTTCCGTGCGCATCGTCCAGAACTGCGACCGGGTGCCGTAGTCGGCGGTGTGCGACTTCGTGTCGACGACCATCATGCGGGCGATGCGGCGTCCCATCGGCTGATTGACGTAGGCGGCGATGGCCATTGCGAGCTCGGTCAGGTCGCCCTGCAGGGAGCCCGTGTCGGGCACCGAGATGATGGTGTCGCTGTAGCTGAGCAATGCGTCGATGATGAGTTGACGTTCGCTGGTCCACTGCTCGTGCAGGTACTCGGCGTCAAGCCGTGAGCGTTGGGCGACGCCCTCGATGCTGAAGCGATCGACACCCCATTGCTGAAGTTCAGCTAATGCGGCTTCGATCGCCGTGGCACGCTGCGACGCGTCGACATCGGACACGTGGTTCCCCCCTGGATTGCCTGCGTGCCGAGCGTACGGAACCCGCAGGGATCTGCCAGGACTTCCGCCGTTTTCGTTGCACCCGCCAGGAGTCTACTGACCAGTAGGAAACATATGTCGGTCTACGACAGATTTACGCGGACTTCAGCCGGATCCGCCACCGCACGAACGCGAGGTAGCCGACGCTGATCGCCAGCAGCATGCCCATGTCGAACAGCCAGGCTCCCGTGGTGTGTTGCCAGTGGCGATCCTGCGGAGTCAACGGTCCCGGCACCAGCCGGATCAGGTCGACGGTCGAGGCGGACGCCGCGAAACCCCACCGCGCCGGGGTGAACCAGGACATCTGATCGAGCACGATGCGGTCGGTGACGGGGATCATGCCGCCGGAGAACACCAGCTGGCTCATGATCGCGACCACCAGCAGCGGCATGATCTGCTCGGCGGATTTGGCCAGCGCCGACAGCGCCAGACCGACCATCGCCGCGGCCACACACGTCACCGCGATGTCGGTGAACAACTCCACACTGCGGTTACCGATCACCGCGCCGCGCTCCACCGCGCCGGGACCCCAGCCCTTGCCCGCGATCGCAATCGAGGTGACGATCGCGGCCTGCACGATCGCGAACGCGGTGAACACCACCACCTTCGCGAGCAGGTAGGCCGACGTCGACAGGCCGACCGCCTGCTCGCGCCGGAAGATCGCGCGCTCACTGATCAGCGCGCGGATCGTCAGCGCGGTCCCCATGAAGATCGCGCCGACGTTGAGCATCACCAGGATCTGTCCGGGCTCGTTGGGCGCCTCACCGCCCTCCAGCGCGGTCTTCGGCACGCCGAAGCCGACGTCGCCGGGCACAGACAACGACAGCACGCCCATGATGAACGGCAGCAGCATCAGGAACGCGAAGTAACCGCGGTCGGAGATGACCAACCGGATCTGACGCCGCGCGATCGTGGACAGCTGCCGTCGCAGGCTGGTGCGGGTCGGGTTGCCCAGCTCCGACGGCGTCAGTGCCGGCGGTTGGGGTGGCGGCGGCCCGTTCTGGGCCAGGTAGCGCTGCGCTGCGGCATCGGGGTCGCCGGCGACGGCGCTGAAGATGTCGGCCCAGTTCGTCGTGCCCATGGACGGGCCGATCTGGCTGGGCGGGCCGTAGAAGGCGGTCTTGCCGCCCGGCGCGAGCAGCAGCACCTGATCGCACACGTCGAGGTAGGTCAGCGAGTGGGTGACCACGAGGACGACGCGGCCGGCGTCGGCCAGCTGGCGCAGCATCGTCATGACCTGGCGGTCCAGCGCGGGGTCCAGGCCGGAGGTCGGCTCGTCGAGGATCAGCAGCGACGGGCCGGTCAGCAGCTCCAGCGCCACCGACGCACGCTTGCGCTGGCCGCCGGACAGCTTGTCGACGCGGGTGTCGAGGTGCTTGGTCATCTCGAGCTCTTCGAGCACCTCGTTGACGACCTGTTCCCGGTCGGCCTTGGTGGTGTCGGGCGGCAGCCGCAGTTCGGCGGCGTACATCAGCGCCTGGCGGACGGTGAGCTGGCCGTGCACCACGTCGTCCTGCGGCACCATCCCGATCCGGGAGCGCAGCGAGGCGTACTCGGCGTGCACGTCGTGCCCCTCGAACGACACCTGGCCCGTCGTCGGGTGGGTGTAACCGGCGACCAGCCGGGCGAACGTCGACTTGCCCGCCCCGGACGGGCCGATCACGGCGGTCAGCGTGCCCGGGCGCGCCGACATCGAGATGTTGTCGAGCAGGGTCTTGTTGTTCTCGATCGTCCAGGTGACGCCGTGGACGTCGAGGCCGCCGGTCGCGGTGGCCGCGGCGGTTTCGGTGCGACGGACCAGCGTGCCGTCCCGGAACACCAGGTCGACGTTGCCGATCGTGACCGTGTCGCCCTCGGTGAGCATCGCGCTGTCGACGCGGGCGCCGTTGACGAAGGTGCCGTTGATGCTGCGGTTGTCGCGGATCTCGGTGCCCGCGGGGGAGTGAACCAGCGTCGCGTGATGGCGCGACGCCAGCACGTCGGGGATGACGATGTCGTTGTCGGTCGAGCGGCCGATCTTGATCGACCCGGGCGGTGCCTCTGCGGGCCTGCCGGGCCGCAGGATCTTGAGCATGCTGGTGGCGATGTTGCCGTCCCCGCCGGACCGCGGCGCTGCGGCGGGGCCCATCACGGTCGCCGACTCCATGGCCGGCGACGAGAGTGGCTGCTGGACCGGCGCGGGCCGGGACGGCTGAGGCGTCGGGTACGTCGGCGGCGCGGACGGGCGCGGCGCACTCGGGTAGGGGCGCTGCGCCGGAGGACGTCCGGTGGGTGGCGGTTGCGACGGCGGCGGTTGTGACGGCCAGGTCGCGCTGGGCCGGCCGGCCACCGGGACCGCCGCGGTCGGGGGCGGCGAACCCGCAGAGCCCTGGTGGCGGCCCACCTCGAAGACCAGCAGTGGCCCGTCCGGGTTTCCGATGTGGACCTGCGTACCGTCGGTGATCTCGGCGGCGGGCACCCGCCTGCCGTTGACGTACATGCCGTTGAGGCTGCCGTTGTCGATCGCGAGCCACCGGCCCTGGTCGAATCGCAGCACCAGGTGGGCACGCGAAATCAGGGGGTGGGCGATCCGGATGTCGGCCCGCAGATCCCGGCCGACGACGACGTCGTTGCCTGCCGCGAAAGACCGTGTGGAACCGTCATACCGAACGGTCAGCGCGGGGGTTGCTGGTCGGCTCACGGAGCCGCTCCGGCGGCGACATTAGACATCGCGGGCAACTCTAGCGGTTACCGGTCGGGTGGGTATGTGCCACCTGACGGTGTCGGTGATCTGTTGCAGCGCTGTTATCTGCTCGTTCTTCACGGTGATCACGTGTGCGAAGGCGGCGTCGACCCGCGCCTGGCGTTCGCGCGCCGTTCCGCGGTAGGTGCCGAGGACGACCACGCGCCCGTCCGCGGTGTCGAGTGCCAGGTACTCCCGCGGGATGACCTCGACGTCGTACAGCGCATCGATGCGCCCCCACACGTCGGTGATCATCGCGACACGCCCGTGGTGCTCGCCGCCTACCCCGTGCGGCATGCCTGCGCTCACGAGACCTTCGAAATCGTCTGCGAGCAAAGCGAATAGCGCGTCAGCGTCTTTCCGGGAAAGCGCTCGATAGAACCGTCGTGCGACGTCTTCGGTGGTATCCACGGCCCCTCCTCGTTTTTTAGAGACTAACCTCTATTTTAGGGTGGAGCAATGCCGCGGCCCGCTCGATACACCACCGATGTTCTGCTCGACGCCGCTGCGGAGCTGCTCGCCGCGGAGGGCCCGGCCGCGGTGACGATGTCGGCGGTCGCGCGCAGCACCGGCGCGCCGAGTGGCTCGGTGTACCACCGCTTCCCGACGCGCGCGGCACTGTGCGGCGAGCTGTGGGTGCGCACCGAGGAGCGCTTCCAGGGGGAGCTGATCGAGGCGTTGTCAGTCGACGGCGACGCCCAGCAGCGCTGCGTGTCCGGCGCGCTTCGGATCGTGCAGTGGTGTCGCGACAACCCCGTCGAGGCGCAGGTCATGCTCGCCGGCCCCACCGAACTCGGAATGGGCGACTGGCCAGAGCCGGTGACGAGTCGACGGAAACGCTTGCAGCGCAAACTGCGTAAGGCGCTCTCCGACCTGTCCGACGACACCGCGCGGGTCAACGCCGCGATCGTCGACGTGCCCGCCGCGATCGTGCGGCGTCACCTGCGGGCGGGTCAGACCATTCCTTCGGTCGCCGACGCGATCGTGGAGGAGTGCGCCCGCGCGCTCATCGCCCCGAGCTGACCGGTGACGGCGAGCCGGTGCGCACGCAGTAGGTGTGGCTGTAGATCGTCGGCATGCACAGGTTGCAGTGGTCGCAGATCGACCTCACGCTGCTGTCGGCCTGGATCCGGTTGAGCAGATCCGGCTCGGCGAGCAGCGCCCGTCCCATCGCGACGAAGTCGAAGCCCTCGGCCATCGCGCGGTCCATCGTGTCGCGGTTGGTGATGCCGCCCAGAAGGATCAGCGGCAGCTTGAGTTCGTCGCGGAACTTCTTGGCGTCCCGCATCAGGTAGGCCTCCTGGTACGGGTACTCGCGCATGAACTTCTTGCCGGTCATCCGGATGCCCCACGACAGCGGCGGCTTGAACGCGCCGGCGAACTCCTTGACCGGGGCCCCGCCGCGGAACAGGAACATCGGGTTGAGCAGCGAGCTGCCGGCGGTCAGCTCCAGCGCGTCGAGGCCGCCGTCCTCCTCGAGCCACTTGGCGGTCTGCAACGACTCCTCCAGCGGGATGCCGCCGCGCACCCCGTCGGACATGTTGAGCTTCGCGGTGACCGCGATCTGGTCCCCGACGGCGCGTCGGACCGCCAGCACCACGCCGCGGGCGACCTTGGCGCGGTTCTCCAGCGACCCGCCGAACTCGTCGGTGCGCCGGTTGATCAGCGGCGACAGGAACGCGCTGGCCAGGTAGTTGTGGCCGAGATGGATCTCGACGGCGTCGAAGCCGGAGTCGATGGCCAGCCGGGCGGCATTGGCGTGCGCCTCGGTCACCTCGGCGATGTCCTCGCGGGTGGCCTTCTTGGCGAACCGCATCGACAGCGGGTTGAAGAACCGCACCGGCGCCAGCGCCTGGGCCTTGTTGGTACGCGCATTGGCCACCGGCCCGGCGTGGCCGATCTGCGCGCTGATCGCGGCGCCCTCGGCATGGATCGCGTCGGTGAGCCGACGCAGGCCCGGCACCGCCTCCGGTCGCATCCACAGTTGCCAGCCGTCGGTGCGCCCTCCCGGAGCAACGGCGCAGTAGGCGACGGTCGTCATGCCCACTCCGCCGGCGGCGGGGAGCCGGTGGTAGGTGATCAGGTCCTCGGTGACCAGCGCGTCCGGAGTCGACGCCTCGAACGTCGCGGCCTTGATGATGCGGTTGCGCAGGGTCAGCGGGCCCAGCTTGGCCGGACTGAACACATCGGGTGCGACTGTCATGTCGCAGAGCATGCCACGCCCTCCGTAGGAAACAACACTGCCTGACAGAATGATGCGCGTGGGTGCAATAACTTTGGACGGCAAGGCCACGCGCGACGAGATCTTCGTCGACCTCAAGGAGCGGGTAACGGCGCTGACGGCGGCAGGGCGCACGCCCGGACTCGGCACGGTGCTCGTCGGCGACGACCCCGGTTCGCAGGCCTACGTCCGGGGCAAGCACGCCGACTGCGCCAAGGTGGGCATCGAATCCATCCGGCGCGACCTGCCCGCCGACATCAGCCAGGAAACCCTGCTGGAGACCCTCGACGAGCTCAACGCCAACCCGGCGTGCACCGGTTACATCGTGCAGCTTCCGCTGCCCAAACACCTGAACGAGAACGCCGCGCTGGAGCGCATCGACCCGGGCAAGGACGCCGACGGGCTGCACCCGATGAACCTGGGCCGGCTGGTGCTCAACGAGCCCGCGGCGCTGCCGTGCACCCCGCGCGGCATCGTGCACCTGCTGCGCCGCTACCAGGTGGAGATCGCGGGCGCGCACGTCGTCGTCATCGGCCGCGGCGTCACCGTCGGTCGCCCGCTCGGGCTGCTGCTGACCCGTCGCTCGGAGAACGCGACGGTCACGTTGTGCCACACCGCAACCCGCCACCTGCCCCAGATCACCCGCGAGGCCGACATCATCATCGCCGCGGCCGGGGTGCCGCACATGGTGACCGCCGAGATGGTCCGGCCCGGCGCGGCCGTCGTCGACGTCGGGGTCAGCCGCGACGAGGCGGGCAAGCTCGTCGGCGACGTGCACCCCGACGTGTGGGAGGTCGCCGGGCACGTGTCGCCGAACCCGGGTGGGGTGGGTCCGTTGACGCGGGCGTTCCTGCTGACCAACGTCGTCGAGCGGGCAGAGGCTCTCGCCGGCTCGTGACCGTCAAGCAGTTCGCACGCAAGGTGTTCGCCGGGCAGTGGCCGATCCTGCTGGTCGGCCTGTTCCTGGTCGCGGCGTTCATCCTGGTCGCCGCGGGCTACTGGCGGCGCGGTGCCCTGGTGATGGCGATCGGCGTCGCTGTCGCGTCGGGGCTGCGGCTGGCGCTGCCCGAGGACCGCGCCGGGCTGCTCGTGGTGCGCACCCGCACCGTCGACTTCCTCACCACCGCCACGGTCAGCGCGGCGATGCTCTACATCGCGTGGACCATCGACCCGCTGGGGACCAGCTGACGCGGCACGCCATCTCGCGAAAGTGCAGCCACGGTCGCGAATTGCGTGGGATCACGACCGTGGATGCACGCTCGCGAAATGTCAGGACAGCGTCGCGCGGGTGCACACCGTGACGTACGGCAGCGCAAGCCCGCTGCTGCTCGCCAGCGCAGGGTGGGTGGCCAGCAGCTCCCGCACCCGGTCCAGCGTGCGGGCCCGCACCTGCTCCGGTGAGGTGATGCAGTAGCTGCGCGAGGCCACCAGGTCGATCAGCGCCTGCGGGGTCAGGTAGCTCGTCCACTCGACCCGATGGTGTTCGACGTCGGTGAACGGCCCGGGCAGCTCGACGGTCTGGGCGAACGGGTCCACCTCGTGGCCGATGATCTCGCCGAGATCCTTGACCCAGCCCAGCCGTTCGTCCCGGTTGTTCCAGACCAGGCCGAGGCGCCCGCCGGGCCGCAGCACGCGGGCCACCTCCTTGACCGCGCGCTCCGGGTCGAACCAGTGCCACGCCTGCGCCACCAGTACCGCATCCACGCTGTCGTCCGGGAGCGGAATCTCCTCGGCGGTGCCCAGCAGGGCCGGCGTATCGGGCAGCGACGTGCTCAGCAGCTCGAGCATCTCTGGGATCGGGTCCACGGCCACGACGGCGAGGCCGCGTTCGGCCAGCCGGGTGGTCAGCTTGCCGGTGCCCGCGCCGAGATCGAGGACGTCGTGCGCGTCCTCCGGCAGCAGCCAGTCGATCGCCTCCGGCGGATACGACGGCCGCCCGCGCTCGTAGGCCGCGGCTTCCGCACCGAACGACAGTGAGCGATCGGGGCGCTCGGTCACCGTGCCGCCAGCTCCAGCGTGCGCCGGATCAGCTTGCCCACCGCGTCGGTCTCCACCAGGAAGCCGTCGTGGCCGCACGCCGAGTCGACGACGTCGAGCCCGTCACAGCCGGGCAGCAGTTCGGCCAGCTCGGCCTGCAGGCGCAGCGGATACAGCCGGTCGGAGGTGATGCCGCCGACGACCGTGGGCACCGGGCAGCTCTGCAGCGCGGCCGCCACACCGCCCCGGCCTCGCCCGATGTCGTGGCTGGACAGCGCGTCGGTGAGGGTGACGTAGGTGCCGGCGTCGAAGCGCGCCAACAACTTTCGTCCCTGATGCTCCAGGTAGCTCTGCACCGAGTAGCGGCCGCCGGTGGCCGGATCCTCACCCGGCTGCGCGTCGTTGCCGAACCGCTCGTCGAGCTCGGTCTCCCCGCGGTATGTCAGGTGGGCGAAGCGCCGCGCGATCTCCAGGCCGTGGTCGGGGGAGCGGCCGGTGCCGTGGTAGTCGCCGCCGCACCAGTTCGGATCGGACTTGATCGCCGCGACCTGCGTGCACTGGGTGCCGATCTGGTCGGCGGTGGCGCGGGCGCCGACGGCCAGCACCAGCGCGGCGCGCACGCTGTCGGGGTGGAGCATCATCCACTCCAAGGCCCGTGCCCCGCCCATGGATCCGCCGATGACCGCGGCCACCTCGGTGATGCCGAACCGCTCCAGCGCGGCCACGTCGGCAGCCACCTGGTCGCGGATCGAGATCGTCGGAAACCTTGAGCCCCAGGCTTTTCCGTCGGGCGCGAGGGAGCTCGGCCCGGTGGAGCCGCGGCAGCCGCCCAACACGTTCGTCGAGATCGCGCACCAGCGGTCGGTGTCGATCGGAGCGCCAGGCCCTGCCACGCCGTCCCACCAGCCCGGCGTCGGGTGGTCGGGTCCGGCGGGTCCGGTGATGTGCGAATCCCCGGTCAGTGCGTGCAGCACGACGACGACGTTGTCCCGCCGAGCCGAGAGCTCACCCCAGCGCTGCACGGCGATCGACACGTCGTCGATGACCTCGCCGTTCTCCAGCGTCAGCGGGCCGATGTCGACGATGGCGATCTCGCCTTCGGGTGGCAGTGCCACGCGTTCGGTGAGCAGGTCCACGATCGTCATCAGAACGACGCCACGGTGTTCGGGTCGGCGGCGGCGCTGAACGGTTTGGCGGCGGCGAACCCCCGCTCCAGGTCGGTGAGGATGTCCTCGATGCCCTCGATGCCGACCGCGAGACGCACCAGCCCGGGCGTCACGCCGCTGGCGAGCTGTTCCTCGGCGGACAGCTGCTGGTGCGTCGTGGACGCCGGATGGATCACCAGCGACCGCACGTCGCCGATGTTGGCGACATGGCTGTGCAGCGTCAGCGCGTTGACGAACGCCTTGCCCGCCTCGACTCCGCCGGCCAGTTCGAATGCCAGCACCGCGCCGGTTCCCTTGGGCGCCAGCTTCTTTCCGAGGTCGTACCACGGCGACGAGGGCAGTCCCGCGTAGTTCACCGACACCACGTCGGGGTGCGCGTCCAGGAACTCCGCCACCTGCCGGGCGTTCTGCACGTGCCGTTCGATGCGCAGGCTCAGCGTCTCCAGCCCCTGGGCGATGAGGAAGGCATTGAAGGGGGAGGCGGCACTTCCCAGATCGCGCAGCAGCTGCACCCGGGCCTTGAGCGCGTAGGCGGGCGGCCCGAGCTCGGCGAACACCACACCGTGGTAAGAGGGGTCTGGGCTGGTAAACCCAGGGAACCGTCCACCGGCCGTCCAGTCGAAGGTGCCGCCGTCGACGATCACACCGGCGATCGCCGAACCGTGCCCGCCGAGGTATTTGGTCGCCGAGTGCACGACGATGTCGGCGCCGTGGCTCAGCGGCTGGATCAGGTACGGCGTGGCGATGGTGTTGTCGACGATCAGCGGGACACCGACCTCGTGCGCCACGGCGGCGACACCGGGAATGTCGAGCACATCAATCTTTGGGTTGGAGATCGTCTCGCCGAAGAACGCCTTGGTGTTCGGCCGTGCGGCGGCCCGCCACGACTCCAGGTCGTCGGGGTTCTCGACGAAGCTGACTTCGATGCCCAGCTTCGGCAGCGTGTAGTGGAACAGGTTGTAGGTGCCGCCGTAGAGGCGGGGGGAGGAGACGATGTGGTCGCCGTTGTTGGCGAGGTTGAGGATCGCGATCGTCTCCGCCGCCTGCCCGGAAGACAGGAACAGCGCCGCCACCCCGCCTTCGAGCGCGGCGATGCGCTGCTCGACGACGTCGGTCGTCGGGTTCATGATCCGCGTGTAGATGTTGCCGGGCTCGGTCAGCCCGAACAGCGCGGCCGCATGGTCGGTGCTGTTGAAGGTGTAGCTGGTGGTCTGGTAGATCGGCAGCGCCCGCGCGTTGGTGGCGATGTCGGGGGTCTGCCCGGCGTGGACCTGTTTGGTCTCGAACGCCCAGGATGCATTGGCCGCAGTGGTATCGGTCATCGATGTGCTCCTCTGTGAAACCGGGGGGCCCGTTTCACAGCGGACCCGCGCTTGCCTTATAGCCGTGGCCGGCTACTCAACCTGGTCGTCTCCCGGGGCACCCCACCGCGGTTGGAGGGTTGCCGGCCAGCAAGCCGGGGCTTATCGCTGGCACTCATGACCGAGTCAAAGACTATCGCACCCGGCGGTACGGGTGCCACCTGCTGTCAGGCTGCCGGTTTCACCCTGTCGTTCGCTGCCCGTCGATCTGCTCGTCGAGGAAGTCGCGGATCAGGTCGGCGATGCGGCCCGGCGCCTCGAACATCGGGATGTGGCCGACGCCGTCGAGTGCGGTGAAGCGGGTGCTCTCGGGCAGGTGCTTGCGGAAGTGGTTGACGAACCGCGGGTGCGGCAGCACCCGGTCTTTCTCGCAGATCACCATGTGCGTCGGGATCCTGGTGTCGGCGAGTTCCATCAGGCCAGGCAGCAGCAGGGCCTTGACCAGCAGCTGGTAGTAGGCCGCGCAATGGGTGACGTCGTCGATGATGTCGAGCATGTCGGCGTCGCTGATGCCGTCCGGGGTGGCGCTGACGGGCACGCTGGCTGCTGCGCGGGCCCCGGGCAGCCGCGCCGCGCGGGGCCCGAGCGCCTTGGCAGTCAGCCAGACCGGGAACCCCATCACGAACTTGAACACGATCTCGTATTTGGGCAGCGACCACCGGTGCCACCCGCCGGCGGGGGCGATCGCCGTCAACGAGCGGACCCGGCCGCGGCGCTCCAGCTCGAACGCCACCCAGCCGCCCAGCGAGTTGCCGACGACGTGTGCGGTGTCCCAGCCCAGGGCGTCCATCCGGCGTTCCATGTCGTCGGCCAGCTCGGCGGTGTCGAGGAAGAACCGTCCCTTCACCCCGCCGTTGTGTCCGGGCATGGTGGGCGCGAGCACCTCGTAGCGGCCCGTCGCCGGAGCCGACGGGTTGGCGACGTCAACTCCGGCCAGCTGCGGCGCGACGTCCTTCCACACGTTCTGCGACATCATGAACGGGTGCAGCAGCAGCACGGGCTCCCCGGATCCGAGGTGAATCGGCTCACGAAGGTTCATAGCGCCCGACGATAAGGTGATACCGGCGGTACCGCAAGGACGCGGCAGGGGTGCTCGGTTAGGGTCTGCGACCGTGATTCTCACCACGATCAACGTCAACGGCATCCGCGCCGCGGTCAAGCAGCGCTCGGTGGAGAACCTCGGCCTGCTGGCCTGGTTCAAGGAGACGGCGTCGGACGTGGTGTGCCTGCAGGAGACCCGCGCCGACGACGAGCAGCTCGGTGAGGCGCTGGCCCCGGTGCTGGCCGACGGCTGGCATCTGGCGTCGGCGGCGCCGCACGTCAAGGGCCGCAACGGCGTGGCGGTGCTGTCCCGATCCCCGTTTGACGACGTCAGGATCGGTTGTGGCGCAGAGGAATTCGCGGCACACGGGCGTTACATCGAGGTCGACACCGCCGGGGTGACGGTGGGCAGCGTGTACGTCCCGACCGGGGAGGCCGAGACGGACCGTCAGCTGGAGAAGGAACGGTTCATGGCGGCGGTGGCGGCGCGGATGGCGGTGCTGCTGGCGCGGTCGGTGGAGGACGGGCGCCACGCCGTGCTGTCGGGCGACTGGAACATCGCGCACACCGAGAACGACATCAAGAACTGGAAGGGCAACGTCAAGAAGGCCGGTTTCCTGCCGCAGGAGCGGCAGTGGCTCACCGAGCTGCTGGGCACCGGGTGGGTGGATGTGGTGCGGCAGGCGCATCCCGACGTCGCGGGCCCGTATGCGTGGTGGTCGTGGCGCGGCAAGGCGTTCGACAACGACGCGGGCTGGCGTATCGACTACCAGCTGGCCACGCCCGGCCTGGCCGGACGGGTCGCGGCCGTCACCACCGAGCGGCCCGCCGCATATGCGCTGCGCTGGTCGGACCACTGCCCGGTGACGGTCCACTACGCGTGATTCGGGTGTAGTTGGTCAACGTCAGCGTGACTGACTACACCCAAATCCCGGTCCCAGCGTGCCGTCGATGGCGCCACGGACCACGTCGTGCACCCGCGGGTCCCAGGTCAGCCCCGTCTCCCACGGCAGGCCGGCCTCGTTCGACACGAAGATGCTGTGGGTGTCGTCGAAGGTGAAGCAGCGCCGGTGGGGCAGTACCCGGTCGCCGACGTCGACGGCCAGCGCGCTGCGCCGGGCGACCAGGCCGTCGTTGGGCCAGACCATCGGGTTGACGGGCTCGGGGCGGGTGAACCGGTCACCGGCGATCAGCACCACCGGGATGTCGTCCAGCACGCCGGCCTGGAACTCGTTCCAGCCGGCCGGGCCCGTGAGGTAGCGCTGGGTGACCTCCCGGCCCGACCCGGTCATCAGTTCCTCCACCTCGGCCTTGAACGCGATCATGTTGCGCTCGCACAGGGCGTCGCCCAGGCAGTCCGACAGTGGGGTGGTGCCGTTGGCGTAATCGGCGAGGAATCCGCCCTCCCACGGCGTGCCGATGGTGGTCAGCGACCGGAGGCGCAGAGGTGAACCGGTGTGCTGCAGCATCCGGAACGCCGCCCGCGAATACAGCCCGCCCATGGAGTGCGCCACCACGTCGAGCTCCCGAACGCCGTAGTCGTCGTGCAGATGGGTGAGGAACCGGGCCAGGCGCTCGCCGGCGAGGTCGATGCTTCCGGTGGAGTCGACGGTCATGATGTCGGGCAGCGTGATCGGGCAGTCGCCGAACGCGCCGAACCCGTCCTGGTCGACCACCGGCCCGCGGCCGGCCATCGCCGGGGAGGTGAAGACCCGGTGGCCGTGCTCCAGCAGATTCTGGCGCAGCGCGGTGTCGGTGTTGCCGGCGGCCAGGCCCGATCGGCACGCCTGTTCCGGGGTGGTGAACGGGCTCACCGCGGCGCCGCCGGACACGATGACCACCGCGCGTCCGTCGGATTGCGGTGCGCTGTGGGCGCTTCCGGGATTCAACAGGGCGGCGAACACAAGCACGACGACACATATCAGCGACCGGAGCACGCCGCTAACAGTATTCGGGGTTACGGCCCAGATGACGCAGGATGCGAGCCAAGTCGTCGTCGGTGTCGTCCAGGCTCAGGGCGCGGGCGAACGGTGAGTTGTCCGCATCGCGGAACTCCCCGTCGGGGACGGTCATCACGATGGGGAGCGCGGCGGCGAGGACATCGGGGGGCAGCGTGTACGGCGTCCGCAGTGTCGCCGCGACGTCCCAGCCGTGCACCACGTAATCGACGAAATGGAACCCAATCGCCGTCGAACCGGGTACCGAGACGCCGGGCCCGAACTCAGGCAGCGCGAACGGCGCTTCGTCGATGCCATCGGCGGCGAAGGCCGCGAGTACCGCGTGGGCTGCGGCGGCATAGGTACCCGCAGGGTCGGCGGCGACCGCGTCGGCGAAGGGTTCGGTCCGCCACGCGGAGAGGTCGGCACCACCGCCGCGGGCGGCGGCGGCGAACCCGTGGTGCTGAGCGGTCATGTGGGTGAGCAGATCCGCCAGATTCCACCCGGCGCATGGTGTGTCCAACGTCAGGTGCTCGGGTCGGACGGCGGCGACCACGTCGATCGAGGCTTGGACGGCAGTGCGGTGTTGATCCCTGAGCATAGGCATATGCATATCGTATGCATACGCATATCATCGCGCAATGTTTACGCTTGTCGGGTGGGTAAGAGGGCGGAGGCGCCGCGCCAGGACCTCGCGGCGATGCTGGCGCCGCTGATGCGCGAATTGCTCGCCGCCGAGCAGTCGGTGCTCGCGAAGCATGGACTCACGATGTGGGGCTACGCAGTGCTCTCGACGCTGGACCGGTCGGCGTTCCGGACCCAGGCGGCCCTCGCCGAGGCGATCAACGCCGACAAGACGCGCATCATCCGCACTCTCGATGACCTGCAGGACGACGGCTACATCGAGCGGCACCCGGACCCCGACGACCGGAGGGTGCGACTGCTGGCGATCACCGACAAAGGCCGCGACGTCAAAGACGCCGTCCAGGACGAGATCCAGCGCGGCGAAGAGCGGTGGTTGGGGGAGCTGACCCAGGAGGAGCGTCGGGTGTTCCTGCGCGCACTGGCTCGCATGGCCCCGGGATGACTCGGCCGACGCCAGTGGGAAGATGAACACCACCATGAGCAACACACCCAGGCCCGTCGTCTTCTCGGGCGCGCAACCCACGTCTGACTCCCTGCATCTCGGCAACGCGCTGGGGGCGGTGGCGCAGTGGGTCGGCCTGCAGGAGGGCAACGACGCGTACTTCTGCGTCGTCGACCTGCATGCCATCACGGTGTCCCAGGACCCCGAGACGCTGCGTAAACGCACGCTGGCCACGGCCGCGCAGTACCTCGCGCTCGGTGTGGATCCTGACCGGGCGACGGTGTTCGTGCAGAGCCATGTCCCTGCCCACGCCGAATTGGCTTGGGTGCTGGGCTGTTTCACCGGCTTCGGGCAGGCGTCGCGGATGACGCAGTTCAAGGACAAGTCGCAGAAGCAGGGTGCCGACTCCACCACGGTCGGGTTGTTCACCTATCCGGTGCTGATGGCCGCCGACGTGCTGCTCTACGACACCGGGCTGGTCCCGGTCGGCGAGGATCAACGCCAGCACCTCGAGCTCGCGCGCGACCTCGCCCAGAGGATCAACGCCCGGTTCCCGGGCACGTTCGTGGTGCCCGAGGCGATGATCCCGAAGGCCACCGCGAAGATCTACGACCTGCAGGATCCGACGGCGAAGATGAGCAAGTCGGCTGACAGTGACGCCGGGCTGATCAGCCTGCTCGACGATCCGGCCAAGACGGCCAAGAAGATCCGCTCGGCGGTCACCGACAGCGAGCGGGAGATCCGCTTCGACCGGGACGCCAAGCCGGGGGTGTCCAACCTGCTGACCATCCAGTCGGCGGTCACCGGCGTCGACGTCGACAAGCTCGTCGAGGGCTACGCGGGCCGCGGATACGGGGACCTGAAGAAGGAGACCGCCGAGGCGGTCGTCGAGTTCGTCACCCCGATCAAGGCCCGCGTCGACGAGTTGCTCGGCGACCCCGCGGAGCTCGAAGGCGTGCTGGCCAGGGGCGCGCAGCGGGCCCGGGAAGTGTCTGGAGTGACGTTGCGCCGGGTATACGACCGGCTAGGGTTCCTAGCGTCCCGTTGACCGAGGGAGTCGGATGACCGCGCAGCCCGCACCGACCGACACCGAGGACAAACCCGGGTTTCTGGACCGGATGCGGGCCCGGATGCCGTGGTTCGACCATGTGATGCGCGCCCAGGAGCGTTACAAGGACGCCAAGGGCGACTTCTACGCCGCCGGCATCACCTACTTCACGATCTTCGCGCTGTTCCCGCTGCTGATGCTCGGCTTCTCGGTCGGTGGCTTCGTGCTGGCCAGCCAGCCCGAACTGCTCGCCACGGTGGTGGAGCGGATCCGCAGCGCAGTCAGCGGCGAGCTGGGCCGGCAACTCATCGAGCTGATGGATTCGGCAATCGATTCGCGTGGCACGGTCGGCGTCATCGGCCTGGCGACGGCGGCGTGGGCCGGGCTGGGCTGGATGGCGAACCTGCGGGAGGCGCTCAGCCAGATGTGGGGTCTCTACCGCGAGGAATCGCCCGGCTTCGTCAGGACCAAGCTCTCGGATCTGCTGGCCCTGCTGTCGGCATTCGCCGCGATCGTCGTCACGCTCGCGCTGACCGCTCTGGGCAACACGTCGGTGATGGCAGGCGTGTTGGCCCGCCTCGGCATCGAGGACGCGCCGGGGCTGAGCCTGATGCTGCGGCTGGCGTCCTTTGCCGTCTCGGTGCTGGTGTCGTGGTCGCTGTTCACGTGGATGATCGCCCGGCTGCCGCGTGAGTCGGTGAGCTTTCGCAGCAGTGTGCGGGCCGGGATGATCGCGGCCGTGGCGTTCGAGATCTTCAAGTTCTTCGGGTCGGTGTACCTGCGGTCGGTGGTCACCGGGCCCGCCGGTGCGACGTTCGGCCCGGTGCTCGGCCTGATGGTGTTCGCCTACATCACGTCCCGGCTGATCCTGTTCTCCGCCGCGTGGGCGGCGACGACGCCGGAGAACATGGCCGAGGAGCTCATTCCCGCGCCCGCGCCTGCGATCATCAACAACCGGATCATCAACCGGCCGGGACTGCAGGCGTGGCAGGCGGTCGCCGCAGCGACGGCGGGAGCGCTTGGCGCGCTGAGCCTTACGCGATGGCGTAGGCGCTAGCGGGCCGGCCTGCGGTTGAGCGCGCGGGCGCCCATGATCAGGCTGAACACGATGACGGCGCCGATCACGCCGACTCCGATCCGGACCGGCATCGCATCGACGTCGGGCAGTACCGCGTTGGCGGTCGTGGTCGTCGCGGCGGCCGGGTCGGCTCTGGTCACCCCGAGCGAGGGGTCCGGTTCGATCAGCGAACCGACCTTGGTGCCCGGCGCGGTGGCGAAACCGTAGTCGAGCAGCCGGGCGGCCTGTTCCCACGGTGCGATGGGTTGCCGGGTACCACGCAGCAGGACCGCCACCAGCCGGCGGCCGTCGCGGGTGGCGGCGCCGACGAACGTCTGTCCGGCGTCGTCGGTGAAGCCGGTCTTGCCGCCGAGGGCGCCGGGATAGTTGGCCAGCAGCTTGTTGTCGTTCTCGATGGGGTAGCCGGCGCCGTCGCGGCCGGGGAAGTTCGACGAGCGGGTGGCGACGATGTCGGTGAAGACGGGGTTCTGCCACGCGTACCGATAGAACAGGCCGATGTCGTAGGCCGAGGTGCTCATGCCGGGGCCGTCGAGGCCCGACGGGGTGGCGACCCTGGTGTCGCGCGCGCCGAGCTTGCCGGCGAGCGCGTTGATCTTGTTGAGCGCGGTCTGCATGCCGCCCATCTGCATGGCCAGCGCGTGCGCGGCGTCGTTGCCGGAGTACATCAACAGCCCGTGCAGCAGGTCGTTGATCGAGTAGAACCCGCCCGGCCCGACGCCGACCTTGGTGCCCTCCTGGGCCGCGTCCTCTTCGGTGCCGGGGATGACCTTGTGCAGCGGCAGGTCGTTGATCGCCTGCATCGCGGTGAGCACCTTGATGATGCTCGCCGGGCGGTGCCGGCCGTGCGGATCGCGGGCGGCGATGACGTCACCGCTGTCCAGGTCCGCCACCAGCCACGCCTCGGCGGAGACGTCGGCGGGAACCGGGGGAGTGCCGGGTGCGGTGATCACCCCGCACCCCGACAACGCGTCGCCGCCCATCGGTTTGGCGGGCACCGGCAGTGGTCCGGGCGTCGGGTCGCCGGGTTTGGGAACCTCGGACGCGTCGACCGCGGGCGGCGTCGTCACGCGGTACGGGCAGGTGTTCGCCTCCGCGGGAGGTTGGGCCGCAGCGACCGGCGCCAGTATCAGCATCGCGGCCGTGACCAGCGCAGATGAGCGCGTCAGCAGTGTCCGTAAGGTCGCCATCGTGTGCGCAGATTAGGCGATCGACCCGGCCGGATCCGGGAGCCACGCGGTGACTGGTGTGGTTGGAGTTTCAGATGTGACTCAGTCTTCGACGTTTAGGTGGCGTCGCCCCCGGGTAATTCTCAGCAGGTTCACGGGCAACTCCGACGGTAACGCTCAGGTGCGATCGGCAACCTGAAGTGACCAGGACATCGGCGGGAGGAGCGTTCACATGGCCGACAGTGCCCCGGCAGTGGTGCGGCTGGACTCGTATCGCGCCTCCCGGTCCGCCGAGCGTCGGTCCCGCGAATTCCAGGAAGCCATGCGCAGGCACCCTTCGTTTCAATCCCGAATGCCGTCGTCCGCCCCGGCCTTGCGGCTGGTGTAGACGCGCGAATGGGGCGCCCCTGGTGGTGGGGGCGCCCCGTTTCGCGCGAAGGGTCAATCCGCGAACAGTCCGGCGCTGACCTCGCGCATCTCGACCTTGCGGATCTTGCCGGTCACCGTCATGGGGAACTCGTCGACGACGTGGACGTAGCGCGGGATCTTGTAGTGGGCGAGTTTGCCTGCCGCGAACTCCCGCACCGCTGCGGCGTCGAGCGCTCTGCGCCCGGGCCGCATCCGGATCCAGGCGCAGATCTCCTCGCCGTACCGGGCGTCGGGCACGCCGACCACCTGGGCGTCCTCGATGTCGGGATGGGTGTAGAGGAACTCCTCGACCTCGCGCGGGTAGATGTTCTCGCCGCCGCGGATCACGACGTCCTTGATCCGCCCGACGATGTTGCAGTACCCGTCCGGACGCATCACGGCCAGGTCGCCGGTGTGCATCCAGCCGTCGGCGTCGACGGCCTGGGCCGTCTTCTCCTCGTCTCTCCAGTACCCGAGCATCACCGAGTAGCCGCGGGTGCAGAACTCCCCGGGGGTGCCGCGCTCGACGACGTGGCCGGTGTCCGGGTCGACGATCTTGATCTCGACGTGCGGGTGCACCCGGCCGATCGAGGACGTCCGGCGTTCCAGATCGTCGTCGATGAGCGTTTGGCACGACACCGGTGACGTCTCGGTCATGCCGTAGGCGATCGAGATCTCCGACATGTTCATCTCTTCGACGCAGCGCTTCATCACCTCGACCGGGCACACCGCGCCGGCCATGATGCCGGTCCGCAGTGACGACAGGTCCCGCTCGGCGAAGTCGGCGTGGTTCTGCATCGCGATGAACATCGTCGGCACCCCGTAAACCGCGGTGCACCTTTCGGTTTCGATGGTCTTCAGGGTCTGGCCCGGGTCGAAGCCGGGCGCCGGGATCACCATCGTGGCGCCGTGGGTGGTGCAGCCCAGATTGCCCATCACCATGCCGAAGCAGTGGTAGAAGGGGACCGGGATGCACAGCCGGTCGCCGGGTCCCAGCCGGATCTGTTCGGTGACGAAGAAGCCGTTGTTGAGGATGTTGCGGTGCGACAGCGTCGCGCCCTTCGGGAAGCCGGTGGTGCCCGAGGTGTACTGGATGTTCACCGGGTCGTGGTGGGACAGGCTCGCGGACCGCTCGCGCAGCAGCGCATCGTCGATCACGTCGGCGCGCGAACGCAACCTGTCCCAGTCGTCGGTGCCGATGAACAGGACACGTTGCAGCGCAGGGACATCCGGTCGCACCTCGTCGACCATCGCGACGTAGTCGGAGGTCTTGAACCGCGTCGCCGAGATCAACGTGGAGACGCCGGACTGCTCGAGCACGTAGCTCAGCTCGTGGGTCCGGTAGGCGGGGTTGATGTTGACCAGGATCGCGCCGATCTTCGCCGTGGCGTACTGCACGATCGTCCACTCGGGGCAGTTCGGCGCCCAGATGCCGACGCGGTCCCCGCTTTCGGTGCCCAGCGACATCAAACCCTTTGCCACCATGTCGATTTCGCGATCGAGCTCGGCGTAGGTCCAGCGCCGGCCGCCGGTGACGTCGACGAGTGCCTCGTGGTCGGGATAGGTCGCGGCGATCCGTTCGAAGTTCGCGCCGATCGTCTCTTCCAGGATCGCGGTGTCCGTCGGGCCTGCGTCGTAGGACTGGCTCATCGCTGCACCAGGTCCTCGTAGCGGTACTCGGTGTCGATGGGTTGCCCCGCGGTGTGGGCGTCTTCCTCCCGGCGGCGCAGCTCCACCCGGCGGATCTTGCCCGAGATCGTCTTCGGCAAGTCGTAGAACTCGAGCCGGCGCACCTTCAGGTACGGCGCGAGGTGGTCTCGGGAGTGTTCCAGGATGGATCGGGCCGTGTCGGCGTCGGCGGCCCATCCCTCGGCGAGGCTGATATAGGCCTTGGGCACGGCCAGCCTGGTGTCGTCGGGCTGTGGCACCACCGCGGCCTCGACCACCGCCGGATGCTCGATGAGCACGCTCTCCAGCTCGAACGGCGACACCTTGTAGTCCGAGGACTTGAACACGTCGTCGGTGCGGCCGATATAGGTGATGTAGCCGTCGGCGTCGCGGCTGGCGACGTCGCCGGTGTGGTAGTAGCCGTCACGCATCACCAGCGCGTTGCGGGCGTCGTCGCCGAGGTAGCCGGTCATCAGGTTCAGCGGTGTCCGGCTCAGGTCCAGGCAGATCTCGCCTTCGTCGGCGAGCTCACCGGTCAGCGGGTTCACCAGTACCACAGGCACTCCCGGCATCGGCCGGCCCATCGAACCCGCCTTGACCGGCTGGCCCGGCGTGTTGCCGACCTGCAGGGTGGTCTCGGTCTGGCCGAACCCGTCCCGGATGGTGAGGCCCCACGCGCGTTCCACCGCGCCGATCACCTCGGGGTTGAGCGGTTCTCCCGCGCCCAGCACCTCGCGCAGACCGGGTGGGCGCTCGCCGAGGTCGGACTGGATCAGCATCCGCCACACCGTCGGGGGCGCGCAGAACGTGCTGACCCCGGCCCGGCGCATCTGCTGCAGCAGCGCCGCGGCGTCGAACCGGCCGTAGTTGTAGACGAAGATCGTGGCCTCGGCGAGCCACGGCGCGAAGAAGCAACTCCACGCGTGCTTGGCCCACCCCGGCGAGCTGATGGCCAGGTGGATGTCGCCGGGTCGCACCCCGATCCACGCCATCGTCGTCAGGTGTCCCACCGGATAGCTGATCTGGGAGTGCTCGACCAGCTTGGGCTTGCTGGTGGTGCCGGAGGTGAAATACACCAGCAGCGGGTCGTCGGCCGAGGTCTGGGGGTCGTGGGGTTCGGCCGCGGCGGCTGCGGTGTCGGAGTAGGGGTGCCAGCCCGGCACCGGGTCGCCGACGGCGATCCGCACGTAGTCGCCGGGCACGTCGGCGAACTTGGCCGCGTCGGCGGCGTTGGCGATGACGAAGCCGGCGCGGCCCCGGCCGATCCGGTCGGCCAGGTCCTCGGAGCCCAGCGCCCCGGTGGTCGGCATGATGACCGCGCCCAGCTTGGCGACCGCGAGCATGGACTCCCACAGTTCGACCTGGTTGCCCAGCATCAGGATGACCCGGTCGCCCTTGCCCACCCCGAGTCCGCGCAGCCAGGACGCCACCTGGTCGGACCGGCGGGCCATCTGGTCGAATGTCACCTTCAGTTCGGTGCCGTCCTGCTCGACGATCCACAGCGCGACGCCGTCGTTGTCGCGGGCGACCGCGTCGAACCAGTCGGTGGCCCAGTTGAACGTCCCGTTGATCCGCGGCCACTGGAAGGTCTCCACGGCCTTGTCGTAGTCGGCCATCAGGTCGACCAGGTGGTCGCGGGCGCTGCGCAGGGTATCGAAGAGATCTGTGTTGCTCGCCATGCCGCATAGGATCTAGGTCACAGTTGTCCGTCCACCACCCCCGAAAGAGGGTAGGAGCCCGATGCCCGCCCCGTCGCCACTGCTGCGGCCCCGCGACTCGGACGCG
Organism: Mycolicibacterium austroafricanum; assembly: GCF_000612725.1. Lineage (GTDB taxonomy): Bacteria > Actinomycetota > Actinomycetes > Mycobacteriales > Mycobacteriaceae > Mycobacterium > Mycobacterium austroafricanum. The sequence continues at coordinate 309,112 of NZ_HG964451.1, read as the reverse complement.
CTGCGCGCCGAGCTGCGGCGCGTCGCGCTGCTCGGCGACGTCCCGGTGATGTTCGGCGGCGAGGTGCACGGCGACACGTTGGTGATCACCGAGTACCACGGGGTGCGGACCGCCGGCCTGCGTGGGTTGGAGGTGCGGTCGAACTCCGGTCTGGGCGGGGCCAGCATGGTGGCCGGGCGGCCGCTGTCGGTGGCCGACTACCGCAACGCCACGGGAATCACCCACGACTACGACGGCCCGGTGCTGTCGGAGGGGATTCGGTCGGTGTTGGCGGTGCCGGTTCTCGTCGACGGCCGGGCCCGGGCGATGCTGTACGGCGCGTACCGCAGCGGCGCCCCGTTCGGCGGGCGGGTCACCGAGCTGGTGATCGAGTCGGCGCGTGCGCTCAGCGAGGAGTTCCGGATCCGCGACGAGGTGGACCGCCGGCTGCGGCTGCGGGACACGCAATCGGCCAACAGCGGTGAGGGCGTCGTGGACGCCGAGTCCGTCCGTGAGGTGCACGCCGAATTGCGGCGCCTGGCCGTCGACGCGCCGGCCGGACTGCAGCAGCGGCTGCGGGTGCTGGCGGACAAGTTGTCCGGCCCGGCCGACGATCCGGCGACGGTTGCGCCGCTCACCGGACGCGAGCTCGACGTGCTCGCCCAGGTGGCCCTCGGCTGCACCAACGCCGAAGCCGCGCAACGTCTCTCACTCAAGACGGAGACCGTCAAGAGCTATCTGCGCAGTGCGGCAACCAAACTCGGCACCCGCACCCGCTACGAAGCGGTGTCGCGGGCCAGGCGGCTGCACCTGATCCCCTGACGTGCAAAAGGGGCACCTCCCGGGGGGAGGAAGTGCCCCTTTGGTCTGCGCGCCAGTGGTTCAGCGAACGTCGACGTAGTACACCTTGCCCGTGATCACCTGCTGCGAGGCGCTGTCATCGCCCTGGACGGTGGAGCGGATGGCGGCGCCCGGATTGACGGCCACAACGGTCGCCTGGGACAGCGGCGTGCTGGAGAGGTTGTTGACGATGACGCGGTTGCCGTCGGCCTCGAGCCGGCTGATCGTGCTCTGCGCGTCACCCGCCGACGGTGCGGCGACTGCGGGGGCGGCCAGTCCGAGGACGGCGCCGGTCAGGGTTGCTGCTGCGGCGGTGGCGACGGTGATGTTCATGTCCGGTTAAACCGCCGTCATGCCCGGATTCATTTCGGCTGGCAGGATTTGAACGCCGGTTGGCAGAAACCGATTCCTGGGGGCTAGCTGGAAGACGCGATGGCGGTCAGCGCTGTTGCTTCGTGGGGCCGAGGGAACCAAGGTAGGTGCATGAGCATCTTCACCACCACCGACGGCACCGACATCTTCTACAAGGATTGGGGTTCCGGGCTGCCCATCGTGTTCAGCCACGGCTGGCCGCTGTCGTCTGACGACTGGGACACCCAGATGTTGTTCTTCCTGCAGCGTGGTTACCGCGTCATCGCCCACGACCGGCGCGGTCACGGCCGGTCGACCCAGACGCCCGACGGGCACGACCTCGACCACTACGCCGACGATCTCGCCGAACTGACCGCTCATCTCGACTTGAGGGACGCCATCCACGTCGGGCATTCGACGGGTGGTGGTGAGGTGGTGCGCTACCTGGGCCGCCACGGCGAGAGCCGGGTCGCCAAGGCGGCGCTGATCAGCGCGGTGCCGCCGTTGATGGTCCGCACCGAGGACAACCCGGAGGGCACCCCGAAGGAGGTGTTCGACGACCTGCAGGCGCAGCTGGCGGCCAACCGCTCGGTGTTCTACCGCAACCTGGCCGCCGGGCCCTTCTACGGGTTCAACCGCCCCGGGGTGGAACCGCAGGAGGCGATCATCGAGAACTGGTGGCGCCAGGGAATGATGGGTGACGCGTACTCGCACTACGACGGCATCGTCGCGTTCTCCCAGACCGACTTCACCGAGGACCTCAAGAAGATCACCGTGCCGGTGTTGGTGATGCACAGTGAAGCCGACCAGATCGTGCCTTACGTGGCGTCGGGCCCGAAGTCCGCGGCCCTGCTCAAGAACGGAGTGCTCAAGACCTACAAGGACTTTCCGCACGGAATGCCCACCACGCACGCCGACGTCGTCAATGCCGACCTGTTGGAGTTCCTGAAGGGATGAATCTCCCGCCGAAATTGCATTCCAGCAGACCTGCACTCGCAGAAACTCTGCTGGAATGCAATTTCGGCGCGGGAACTAGAGCGTGATCCAGCCGAGGTTGGGGGAGCCGATGCTGCCCATCCAGAGCCGTCCGCCGGCCTCCGCCACGCCCGTCACCATGCTGAAGTCCGGGTGCGTGGTGCGCATTCCCGCGACGGCGGCGCCGGTGTCCGGGTCGAACGCCACCACCCACACCACCGCCTCGGGCTTCGGCTGGACCCGGGACGGCAGCCGCCACACCAGCTTGCGCAGCAGCGGCGGGCCGGCCGCGAGCCGGTCGGCCAGCGGATTGGCCGGCGTGACCATCGCGCACCAGATCCGGCCGTCGGCGCCGGTGGACAGGTTGTCGGGCATGGCGGGCAGGTTCACCGCCAACGGCGTCACGTTGCCCGCATCCGGTCCGGTCAGCCAGTACTTCGACAGCCGGCGGCCCTGCGTCTCGGCGAACACCAACGCCGAGCCGTCCGCCGTCGGCGTCACACCGTTGGCGAAGTACAGGCCGTCCACGACCGTCGTCAGGCGGCCGTGGGGCTCAAGTCGGTGCAGCGCTCCGCGGGGGCGGGCCTCCAGAATCGCCCCGAGGTAGTTCCCGACCGTGAACGCGGTGGTGGATTCGGTGAAATACACTGTGCCGTCGGCAGTTTCGGTGACATTCGAACAGAAGATCAGTGGCCGCCCGCCGACGGAGTGAACCAGGGTCTCCACCGCGCCTGTCGTCGTGTCCACGGCGAGCAGGCCGCGCGGGCTGTCGCACACCAGCAGACGGCCGTCGCGCGCGAAGGTCAGCCCGAGTGGGCGGCCCCCGGTGTTGGTGATCACCTCGGGTGAGCTTCCGTCGGGACGCAGCCGGACGATGCCCCCGTCCAGCGCTCCGGTCCAGAGGTTGCCCTCCGCATCGACGACGACGTCCTCCGGTTCGCCTCCGGGCACCGGCACCAGGGTGAGCTCGGCGGCGCCGAACTCCGGGAGGTCCTGCACCGGCGGCGCGTGCCAACGTACGGGATCGATCGACGGCTTCATCGTGCCGACGCTAGCGTCTCGAAACGATGACGCGCCGACGGAACCGCCAACATCGTCGGGTAAGTCTGGTAGGGGTGGGGACGGCGGATCGGTACACCGGTCCGAGGGCTCAGGGGGCGAGATGAGACTTCAGTACGTCGGCGCTGTCGCGGTGTTATCCGTTGGGATACTGACGATTCCGTCAATCGACGTGGAGCCGCGCACCAGCGTCGCGATTCCGCCGCCCGGCCGTTCCTCGGACGCGGTGATGCCCACCGGGCTGATCGGCCGGCTGCTGGTTCCGCCGGTCGTGCCCGCCGGCCCGCCCACGCCGACACCGCTGGCGCTCGCCGATCTGGAGCCGCACGGATCGTCGGTGACAACCAAGGTGATCACGGTCGAGGACGCCTCCGGCGTGCGCAGGCAGGTGACCGTCTCGGAGCTCCGGCTCGACAAGGAGGGGCGGTCGGCGTCCCGGGTCATCGCCGCCGACACGGACGAGCCCGCGCGTGGCGGCAACAGCTCGGCGGCCGAGCCGGCGACGCTGGTGATCCCGTCCGACCTTCACGGTGACTCCGTCGGCCGGCTCGCCTACCTGCTCGGCGAAGTCGGCGGCAACATCCCGATCGTCGCGCTCTTCGTCCGCAACGGCAGCGCCGAGGACCCGAATGCCGGTCTGCTGATCGGCAACGGCGGCACCGGAGCCGCCGGAGTGGCCGGCGGCACGGGCGGGTTCCTGTTCG
>NZ_HG964451.1:264729-302736 GCF_000612725.1 Mycolicibacterium austroafricanum | reverse complement strand
CGGAGCGGCGGGGCTGCTGGGGCGCGGCGGCGACGGAGGCGACGCCACCGCGGAGAACCCGCTGGCCGGTCAGGGAGGCCGCGGCGGCTGGATCGCCGGCGACGGTGGTGACGGCGGCGACGGACTCTCCGACGCCGGTGTCGGGCTGCCGGGTACCGGCGGACGTGGAGGCGACGCCGGCCTGCTGGGCGGGAAGGGCGGTCGCGGGGGCGCCGGCGGCGACGCGTCAGCCCAGATCGGCGACACCATCACCGGGGGCGCCGGTGGTCACGGCGGAAACGCCGGGCTCCTCGGCACCGGAGGGCAGGGCGGCGCGGGTGGGGTCGCCCGCGACACCCGTGCGAACTCGGGCAGCGAGACGGTGATCGTCGAAGGCGGCGCGGGCGGTCAGGGCGGCGACGGCGTTCTCAACGCCGGCGTCGGGGGCGCCGGCGGCGCGGCGTACACCTCCGGCGACGACAAGGCCGGCGACCTGGCAGTGGGAGGCCCCGGGGGAGCCGGCGGAAGCGCACAGGCGTCGTCGAGTGGCCGGGGCGGCGCGGGCGGCGACGCGGTCGCGACCGAGGGTGACGCGCTCGGTGGTACCGGCGGTCAGGGCGGCACGTCCACGCGGGCCGGCGACGGCGGTGCCGGTGGCATCGGCGGCGCAGGCACCTCGGCGACCGGCACCGGGGCGGGCGGCACCGGTGGTGCCGGCGGTTCGGGCGCCACACTCGGCGACGGCGGTCGCGGCGGAGACGCCGGATACGGCGAGGCGCTCGACGAGTCCGGGATGGCCGAAGGGGGAACCGGTGGCGCCGGCGGCCTCGGCGGCGCGTTCGCCCGTGGCGGTGACGGCGGCCGCGGTGGTGCCGCGATCGGCGGCTCGCAGGAGTCCGTCGGCGGTGACGGCGGCCGCGGCGGTGACGGCGGCTTCGGCGGACGCGGTGGTGACGGCGGAGACGGTGCCTCCCCCGGCGGCCAGGGCGGCGAAGGCGGCAGCCCCGGGGGCCGGCCCGGCGGCGACAACGGAGGCGACGGCTAGCTGTACCGCGCCGCCCAGGGCACACCCGGCGCCGGGCACACCCCGCGCCGAAATTGCGTTCCGCGTGGGCTTTTCGCGCTCAGGGCCGTGTGGAATGCAATTTCGGCGGTGAGGCGCTACAGCATCCGGCTCGCTTCGCTGAGCACGCGGTGAAGGATGTCGTAGATCGCGTCGAACTCCTTCTTCCCGCTGATCAGCGGTGGGGCCAACTGCACGACCGGGTCGCCGCGGTCGTCGGCGCGGCAGTACAGCCCGCCCTCGAACAGCGCGGACGTCAAGAAGCCGCGCAGCAGCCGCTCGCTCTCGTCCTCGTTGAACGTCTCCTTGGTGGCCTTGTCCTTCACCAGCTCGATGCCGTAGAAGAAGCCCTCACCGCGGACGTCGCCGACGATGGGCAGCTCGAGGAGCTGCTCGAGCGTGGCCCGGAAGACCGGCGCGTTGTCCTTGACGTGGGCGTTGAGGCCTTCGCGCTCGAAGATGTCGAGGTTGGCCAGCGCCACCGCAGAGGACACCGGGTGCCCGCCGAAGGTGTAGCCGTGCCCGAACACGGTCTTGCCGTCGTTGAACGGCTCGAACAGCCGGTCGCTGGCGATCATCGCGCCGATCGGCGAGTAGCCCGAGGTCAGGCCCTTGGCGCAGGTGATGATGTCGGGTACGTAGCCGAAATCGTCGCAGGCGAACATCGACCCGATGCGGCCGAACGCGCAGATCACCTCGTCGGAGACCAGCAGCACGTCGTACTCGTCGCAGATCTCACGAACCCGCTCGAAGTACCCGGGCGGCGGCGGGAAGCAGCCACCGGCGTTCTGCACCGGCTCCAGGAAGACGGCGCACACCGTGTCGGGTCCTTCGAACTCGATGGCCTCAGCGATGCGGTCTGCGCAATACCTGCCCCAGGCCTTGGGATCGGTGTCGTACGGCGCGGGCGCCCGGTAGAAGTTGGTGTTCGGCACGCGGAACCCGCCCGGGGTCAACGGCTCGAACGGCTTCTTGAAGTCCGGCAGACCGGTGATGGCCAGCGCACCCTGCGGCGTGCCGTGGTAGGCGATGGCCCGCGAGATCACCTTGAACTTTCCGGGTTTGCCGACCAGCTTGTAGTACTGCTTGGCCAGCTTCCACGCGCTCTCCACGGCCTCGCCGCCGCCGGTGGTGAAGAACACCCGGTTCAGATCAGCCGGAGCGTAATGGGCGAGTCGATCGGCGAGTTCGATCGCGGTGGGAGTGGCGTAGGACCACAGCGGGAAGAACGCCAGCTGCTCGGCCTGCTTGGCAGCGGCTTCCGCGAGCTCCTTGCGGCCGTGGCCGGCCTGAACCACGAACAGACCCGAGAGCCCGTCGATGTACTTGCGGCCCGTGCTGTCCCAGATGTGCACGCCCTCGCCGCGGGTGATGATCGGCGGCGTGATGCCTTTGCCGTGGCGCGCGAAGTGGCCCCACAGGTGGCGGTTGGCCTTGGCCTCCAGGTCGGAGGAGACCTGCGGCGCGATATCGGTAGTTGTCATCGTGTACCCCAATTGTATTGCTGTTTAACAAGTTTCAAGTAAACAAGGGTTTCGGTGGATATCACTCCCGGTAGCGCGCGGATTTGCGTGTTGAGAAGTTGGAGCAGGTGATCGTCGTCCTCGCAGACCACCTCGGCGATGGCGTCGAACGAGCCGGCGGTGAGCACCACATAGTCGACGGAGTCGAGCTCGGCGAGTTCCTGCGCGATCTTGGTGGTGTCGCCGGTGCATTTGATCCCGATCATCGCCTGCCTGGCGAAGCCGAGCTGCAGTGGGTCGGTGACGGCCACGATCTGCATCACCCCGGCGTCGACCATGCGCTGCACCCGCTGGCGGACCGCGGCCTCGGACAGGCCGACGGCCTTTCCGATTCCCGCGTAGGAGCGGCGGCCGTCCTGCTGCAGCTTCTCGATGATCGCCTTGGACAGTTCGTCGAGCTGGAACGCGGCGCCGGGACGAGACTGGTTGACGCGGAAGGAGACGGGGCCGACGGCATGCGGTAACCCGGGGTTAGCCATGCCAGTGATTGTGCACGGAATCCGTCGTCGCAGGCAACCATGACCATGAAATCAATTGTTCAGGGCAGTTCACAGTGCGGTAATGCGTAGCACTCGTGCGCGGTGCGCGATAGCGTTGACGCATGACTGCAGTCTCGTCCCCGCCTGTGCTTGCCGGTAGTTGGATCGACGGGGCCCCCGTCAATACTCGGGGACCGGTCCACCAGGTGATCAACCCCGCGACCGGCGCGCCCGTGGCCGAATACGCGCTGGCCCAGCCCGCCGACGTCGACGCCGCGGTCGCGTCGGCGCGCGCCGCGCTGGGTGGCTGGGCGACCGCCACCCCGGCCGAGCGATCGGCGGTGCTGGCCAAACTCGCCAAACTGGCCGACGAGGCCACCGCGGACCTGGTTGCCGAGGAAGTGAGCCAGACCGGTAAGCCGGTGCGGCTGGCCACCGAGTTCGACGTCCCCGGAAGCGTCGACAACATCGACTTCTTCGCCGGCGCCGCACGACACCTCGAGGGAAAGGCGTCCGGCGAGTACTCGGCCGATCACACGTCGTCCATCCGGCGTGAGGCGGTCGGCGTGGTCGCCACCATCACCCCGTGGAACTACCCGCTGCAGATGGCGGTCTGGAAGGTGCTGCCCGCGCTGGCGGCCGGATGCTCGGTGGTGATCAAGCCCGCCGAGATCACCCCGCTGACGACGCTCACCCTGGCCCGGCTGGCCGCCGAGGCCGGTCTGCCTGCGGGGGTTTTCAACGTGGTCACCGGGTCGGGTGCCGACGTCGGAACCGCATTGGCCGGGCACGCCGACGTCGACATGGTGACGTTCACCGGGTCGACGCCGGTCGGGCGCAAGGTGATGCTCGCGGCCGCCGCGCACGGCCACCGCACCCAGCTCGAGCTGGGCGGCAAGGCGCCGTTCGTGGTGTTCGACGACGCGGACCTGGACGCGGCGATCCAGGGCGCGGTCGCCGGGGCGCTGATCAACACCGGGCAGGACTGCACGGCCGCGACGCGGGCGATCGTGGCGCGGGACCTGTACGACGACTTCGTGGCCGGCGTCGCCGAGGTGATGAGCCACATCGTCGTCGGCGACCCTGGGGATCCGGACACCGACCTGGGCCCGCTGATCACGCTGGCGCACCGGGCGAAGGTCGCGGGCATGGTCGAGCGGGCCCCGGGCGAGGGCGGACGGATCGTCACCGGCGGGGTCGCCCCGGACGGGCCCGGGTCGTTCTACCGGCCGACGCTGATCGCCGACGTGTCCGAGCAGTCCGAGGTGTGGCGCGACGAGATCTTCGGCCCGGTGCTGGCGGTGCGGTCGTTCACCGACGACGACGATGCGCTGCGGCAGGCCAACGACACGGCCTACGGTCTGGCGGCGTCGGCGTGGACGCGCGACGTGTACCGGGCGCAGCGGGCGTCCCGGGAGATCCACGCGGGCTGCGTGTGGATCAACGACCACATCCCGATCATCTCCGAGATGCCGCACGGCGGTTTCGGCGCGTCGGGCTTCGGCAAGGACATGAGCCAGTACTCGCTCGAGGAGTATCTGTCGATCAAGCACGTGATGAGCGACATCACCGGCGTGGCCGACAAGGCTTGGCACCGAACGATTTTCACCAAGCGCTAGGGTTCCGCGGGCTACTCGCGAACGTGCATCCGCGGTAGCCCGCGAGCCGTTTGAGCTACCGTGAGAGCACGCTCGCGGTGAGTTCCGCGGCTCCCCGCCGAACGAGCTACTCCGCCTTGGGCACCACGATCACCGGCACGTCGACCCCGGCCAGGATCCGCGCGGCGGTTGACCCCAGGAAGATCCGCCGCGGCGCGGCGAAGCGACTCGAACCCACCACGAGCAGGTCCCCGTCGTCCCATCGCAACTTCTTCAGCGCCGACTCCAACGTCATGCCGTCGGCCACCAGCGACTCGATGTCCGGCGCATCGGGTAGCGCCCGGGCCGCGACGGCGAGGTTCTCCTCGGCGGCCGCCACCTGCAGCGCCCGCACCTCCTTGGCGCTGCCCGCTTCGGCGAGGTTCTCCGCGGACACCAGCGACAGCATGCGCATCCGCAGGCCCGCCGCGCCGGCAAGCGCGATCGCGAACGGCAGCGGGTTGTCGTCGCCCGGCTTGCTGGGCACCGCGGCCGTCACCGCCAGGAAGTGCTCGTCGGGGTCCTCGGCGTAGCCGCGCGGCGCCAGCGCCACCGGTATGGAGGACGAGTGCAGCAGCGCCCCGGTGACCGGACCGATGGTGTGTCTGCCGAAGAACCCGTCCCGCGCACCGCCGACGACGATGAGGTCCGAGGATTTTTCCTCGGCGAACTCCACCAGCGCCTGCGCGAACGAGTCGGCGACGATCGCCGACGATCCGGCCGTCACGCCGTCGGCGGCCAGCGCGGCCACGGCACGGGCGGCCCACTGCTCACCGAGATTGACCAGCATCTGCTGGTACTCGGCGCGGCCGGGGTGACCGTCGGGCAGTTCGTGACGTACGACGATCACCACGTCGACGGTGGCGTCGAAGGTCCGCGCCAGCGCGGAGGCCAGCGCGACTCCGTCGTCGCCGGTCGGGGTGGCAAGGTAGCCGACTGTCAGATGCATTGCGCGACCTGCTTTCTCAGAACGTATCCGGAACCTTGACCTCGGTGTCGGCGTTGAGGGTCTCGCCGCGGAAGAAGCGTTTGGTGCCGAATGCGAAGCACGCCAGCATCAGCGGGATACCCAGGACCAGCATGCCGACCCCGAGCACGAACACCCCGCCCACCGGTCCGAACGCGGTGTAGCCGTAGTCGGGCTGGATCATGTCCTTGGCGCTGATGGTGAATGCGGCCAGCATCGACAGTCCTCCGAGGAGCGGGAAGATGCCGCGGAAGAACAGGTTTCGTGTCGATTCGAACAGGGTTCTGCGGAAGTACCAGACGCAGGCGAACGCCGTGATGCCGTAGTAGAACGCCACCGCAAGGCCCAGCGAGGCCACCGAGTCGAGTAATGCGTTCTCCGACAGTGCCTTCAGCACGAGGTAGAAGAACAGGGCCGACAGCCCCATCACGATGGTGCCGAACGCGGGCGTCATGTACCGCGGGTGCACGTTGGCGAAGCGTTTCGGGATCGCCTCGTACACGGCCATCGACAGGGTGCCGCGCGCGGTGGGCAGGATCGTCGTCTGGGTCGACGACAGTGCCGACACCGACACCGTGAGGAGCAGTGCCGACGCGGCGATCGCGCCCGCCACCGGTTGACCGAGCACGGTGAGGACGTCGTCGGTGTTGTTCGGGTTGTTCAGGCCGATGCCGACCTCGCTGAAGCCGGCGAAGGACTGCAGCGCGAAGGCGACCAGCACGTAGGTGCATACCAGGATGACGGTGGTGACCAGTGCTGCGATACCGGGCGTGCGGCCGGGGTCCTTGGTCTCCTCGCCGACCGCCAGGCACGCGTCCCAACCCCAGTAGATGAAGATGCAGAGGATGACCGCGGCGGCGATCGACGACACGTCCAGTCCGCTCGGCCACAGCCACGACAGCTGCGGGCTGATCGCCTGGGCACCGGCGGTTCCGGTGAACACGCGAATCAACGCGATGACGCTGACGGTGATCAGCACGCCGAACTGAATGGCGATCAGCACGTTCTGCACTCGTTCGCTGACGACGATGCCGCGTGCGGACACCAGCGTCATCGAGATGATGAAGAAGCACCCCAGGGCGACCGTCGCAGGCACGCTCTCGGCGAGGGAGTCCAGACCCAGGAAGTTGTAGAGATAGATGGCGGCGATCTCGGAGACGTTGGCCAGCACGATGATCGCCGACACCGCCAGGCCCCACCCGCCGATCCAGCCGACCCACGGCCCGAACGCCTTGGTGCCCCAGGTGAACGTGGTGCCGCAGTCCGGGGTGTCCTGGGACAGCTCCTTGTAGGCGAATGCGACGAGCAGCATCGGGATGAACGCCAGCACGAACATCGCCGGCGCTTTCTCCTGGACGTTCAGCACGACGTAACCCAGTGTCGCGGCCAGGCTGTACGCGGGTGCCACCGCGCCCAGGCCGATGACCACGTTGCCCACCAGCCCGAGCGCTCCGGCCTGCAGCCCCTTACCGCCGACGGCAGGAACAGCGGGTTCGTCCGTGATAGCCATGCGCGCAATATACGGTTCCGGCGGTCAAAGGGCCTGCCGTACGGGAAAATCGTTGCTGCCGCGGATCTTTGCCGTCGGCTCGACGGTCGGGACGGCGGGTTTAGACTCGACCGATGACGACGAGTGCGCGCGTCGGGGAATTCGAGCAGTTGCGACCGCACCTGCTGTCCGTGGCGTACCGGCTCACCGGCACCCTCGCCGACGCCGAGGACATCGTCCAGGACGCGTGGCTGCGGTGGGAGGCCAACAGCGCCACGGTGATCGAGGACCTCAAGGCGTGGCTGACGACGGTGGTGAGCCGGCTGGCGCTGGACCGGTTACGTTCGGCGGCGCACCGGCGTGAGACGTATGTGGGCGAGTGGTTGCCCGAGCCGGTGGTCACCGGCTTCGACGGGGTCGACCCGCTGGCGTCGGTGGTGGCCGGCGAGGATGCGCGGTTTGCGGCGATGGTGGTGCTGGAGAACCTGACGCCCGATCAGCGGGTCGCGTTCGTGCTGCACGACGGATTCGCCGTGCCGTTCGCCGAGATCGCCGAGGTGCTCGGGTCGTCGCCGGAATCGGCGCGCCAGCTGGCGTCCCGCGCCCGGCGGGCCGCCTCGGCCGCTCCACCGCCGGCCGACGAGCATGCCGAGGTGGTGGGAAAGCTGTTGGCGGCCATGGCCTCTGGTGATCTGACGGAGGTGGTGGCGGTGCTGCACCCGGACGTGACGTTCACCGGCGACTCGAACCGCAGGGCTCCGACGGCGGCACGCGTCATCCACGGCAGCGACAAGGTGGCGCGGTTCCTGCTCGGTCTGGCACGCCGCTACGGGGAGCAGCGATTCTTCGGCAGCGGGGTGTTGGGGATGGTCAACGGCGAGCTCGGCGTGTACACGCCGGGCGTGCCCGCCACCGAGGACGCCCCCGCGATCGCGCCGCGCATCCAGGCGCTCACCGTCCACCGCGGGCAGGTGGTGGCGATCTACGACATCGCCAACCCGGACAAGTTCACCGCTTCTCCGCTGCGGTAGCCCCCTGGCCGGCCTGCGCGGCGCTCGCCCACGGCACCCGGCAGGTGTCCCCGGAGCTGAAGCCCTGCTCGGTGATCCCCAGCGCGGCGTTCATCCGGGCTCGCATGTTCTCCACGCCGATCTGATACGTCAGCTCGATGACGCCGTCGGCGCCGAACCGGCGGCGCAGGTCGGCCACCTGCTCGTCGGTGACGGTGTGCGGGTCGGTCGTCATCGCCGCGGCGTAGGCGATGGCGGCGCGTTCGTCGTCGGTGAACCGGGGCGACGTCGCATAGTCGTCGATCTCCTTCAGCCGCGCGATGTCGAGGCCGTCCAGGCGCATCAGCATGGACCCGAAGTCGACGCACCACGAGCAGCCGATCTGCCGGGCCGTCCAGTACACGGCCAGCTCACGCACACTGGCGGGCACCTTCGACGACGTCCGCTCCAGCAGCCCCTCGTGCACGGCGCCGGTCAGCATCAGGCTCGGGTGATGGGCGTAGACCGCGAACGGCTCGGGCACCTCGCCGAATCGGCGTTTGGCGTAACGCCACATCAGCCGGGTCAGCAGGGAGGCGCGGTGCGGGGGGACGGGTTCCAGTCGTGTGGTCATACCTGTCAGACGGGGCAGCCCACCGATGTGTGACAGAACCGGGACTTTTCACTCGGCGGGTTTCTAAACTGTGCCGTCAGGGACGACGCTGTCGTCAGAGCCGGCGCTCCGACCGGCGGTGATGGAGAAGAGGCGCCGTCTGCTCCACCGAATTGCGTTGTGCGCCATCGCGGCACCGCGTCGCATCGTGGCCATCGCGGCACTGGTCATGGTCGGCGCCGCGATCTTCGGCGTGCCGGTGGCGGGCAGCCTGGCCGCCGGGGGCTTCCAGGATCCGGGGTCGGAGTCGGCGCGGGCGACCCGAGTCCTCACCGACACGTTCGGCCGGGGCGACATGCAGCTGGTCTTCGCCGTCACCGACCCGGCCGGCGTCGACAGCGCCTCGGCGCGCGCTGCGGGCCTGGCCATCGCCACGCTCGTCGGCGAAGATCCGGCCGTCGCGGACGTGGTGTCGACGTGGACGGTCGCGCCCGAAGCGGCCGCGGCCCTCATCTCCGCGGACGGTCGCAGCGGGCTGGTCGTCGCCGAGCTGACCGGTGACGAGAACACCGCGCCGCGCATTGCCCAGGCGCTCGTCGACGAGGTGGTGACGACGGTGCAGCCGCGCCACGAGACCGTCGCCGTGCTGGCCGGCGGTTCGTCGATCGTGTACTCGCAGATCAACTCCCAGACGCTGCGCGACGTGCTGCTGATGGAGGCGATCGCGATACCGCTGACGTTCCTGGTGCTGGTCTGGGTGTTCAAGGGCCTGCTGGCCGCGGCGCTGCCGGTGGCGGTCGGCGGCCTTGCGATCGTGGCGTCGATGTCGGTGCTGCGGCTCGTGGCGATGTGGACCGACGTGTCGATCTTCGCGCTGAACCTGACCACCGCGCTGGGCCTGGCGCTGGCCGTCGACTACACCCTGTTGATCGTCAGCCGCTTCCGCGACGAGGTCGCCGCCGGCGCGCCGCGCGACCGGGCGCTGATCACCACCATGGTGACGGCGGGCCGCACCGTGCTGTTCTCCGCGCTGACGGTGGCGCTGTCGATGGCGGCGATGCTGCTGTTCCCGATGTACTTCCTGAAGTCCTTCGCCTACGCCGGCCTCGCGACCGTTGCGTTGTGCGCGGTGGCGGCGATCGTCGTCACCCCTGCGGTGATCGCGCTGTTCGGGGACCGGCTCGACGCGTTCGACATCCGCCGGATGTTGCGGCGCACCCCTGCGGCGGAGCCGCGGGGAGAACAGATGTTCTGGTACCGCTCCACGAAGTTCGTCATGCGCCGAGCGCTGCCGGTGGGGCTGGCGGGGACCGCGCTGCTGGTGAGCCTGGGCCTGCCGTTCCTCGGCGTGTCCTGGGGGCTGCCCGACGACCGCGTGCTGCCGTCGTCGGCGACCGCGCACCGGGTGGGCGACATGCTGCGCACCGAGTTCTCCGACAACTCCGAGGCGGCGGTGACGGTGCTGGTGCCCGACGCCGAGGGCCTGACACCGCAGGACTTCGAACGCTACGCCGCCGAGGCGTCGACGATCGAGGACGTGTCGATGGTCAGCGCGCCGACCGGCACGTTCGCCGACGGGCGGCGGGTCGGGCCGCCTGCGGGCGGCGCCGGGGTGCAGGGCGGCATCGCCTACCTGACGGTCGGCAGCACCACGGCGTCGTTCTCGCCGGAATCCGAGCGCCAGCTCGACCGTCTGCGGGCACTGCCGGGTCCCGGCGGCCGGCCGGTCCAGATGACCGGCATCGCCCAGATCAACAGGGACAGCGTCGAGTCCATCATGGCGCGGCTGCCGATCGTGCTCGGCATCATCGCGGTGATCACGTTCGTGCTGCTGTTCCTGCTGACCGGCAGCCTGGTGCTCCCGGTCAAGGCCTTGGTGCTCAACGCGCTGTCGCTGACGGCGGCGTTCGGTGCGCTGGTGTGGATCTTCCAGGACGGCAATCTGGGCGCGCTGGGGACGACGCCGACGGGGACGCTGGTGGTCAACATGCCGGTGCTGCTGTTCTGCATCGCGTTCGGCCTGTCGATGGACTACGAGGTGTTCCTGCTGGCCCGCATCCGCGAGTTCTGGCTCGCCGGCGGCCGGCGGGACAACGACGAGAGCGTCGCCCTCGGCCTGGCGCACACCGGGCGCGTGGTCACCGCGGCGGCGCTGATCATGTCGATCTCGTTCGGCGCGCTGATCGCCGCGCAGGTGTCGTTCATGCGGATGTTCGGGCTCGGTCTGATGCTGGCGGTGCTGATCGACGCCACGCTGGTGCGGATGGTGTTGCTGCCTGCGTTCATGCATCTGATGGGCCGCTGGAACTGGTGGGCACCGGCGCCGCTGGCCCGCTGGCATGCCCGCAGAACGGGTACTGCGGAACAAAATGCGAATCCGACCAATCCGGGGCCGCCATAGCTTCGAATGGAAGACGACGCCCAAGGCACGGGTGGGTCGAACGAGGAGGGGGTCCGCAGTTGAGCAGGGGCGATGGCGCCGGCGCGCAGCTGGCAGAACCAGGGCTGATGGCCTGGCGCGACACGGTCCGCACGGCGGTGCGGGAACATCTGGAAGATTTCGTGCGCGGTGAATGCGCCCGCCGACTGGACGGCGGCGGCGTCGATGTCGCCGCCGAGCTGCTGTGCGGATTCCTCGACGGCGGCAAGTACGTCCGCTCGACGTACATGTATCTCGGCTGGTTGTGCGGCGAGCGGGAGGACACCGCGGCGCTGCGGGCATCGGCGAGCCTGGAGCTGCTGCACACCTTCGCGCTGATCCAGGACGACGTGATGGACAGCTCACCGATGCGCCGGGCCCGGCCCAGCGCGCACGTCGCGCTGGGGCGCTGGCACCGCGACCGCGCGCTGAGCGGCTCGGCGAGCCGGTTCGGGGAGTCCGCGGCGATCCTGCTCGGCGACCTGTGCCTGGTGTGGGCCGAGGAGATGCTGCGCCGCAGCGGGGTCGACGCGGACGCGCTGGCCCGGGTGTGGCCGCGCTACGACGCCATGCGCACCGAGCTCGCCATCGGCCAGCTGTCCGACCTTCTGAACAGCTGCCAGACGTTCCCGACACTCCCGGAGGTACTTGACGTGCTGCGCCGCAAATCCGGCAACTACACCGTGCGCCGTCCGCTGGAGCTCGGCGTCGCCATGGCCGGCTGCAGCGCCGACGTGGCGGACGCGCTGTCCGGCTACGGCGCCGCGATCGGGGAGGCGTTCCAGTTGCGCGACGACATCCTCGGCGTGTTCGGATCGCCTTCGCTGACAGGCAAATCCGTGCGCAGCGACCTGGAGGACGGCAAGGCCACCAGCATCGTCGTCGCCGCCTACGAGCTGGCAGGCCCGAGGCTGCGGCGCCAGCTCGCCGAACTGATGCAGAGCCCCGAGATCGGCGCCGCCGACGTCGACCGGTGGCGCACCCTGATCAGGGCCAGCGGTGCCGTGCAGTGGATCGAGGAGCAGATCGCCCGCCGCCACGACGCGGCGCTGCGCTTCCTCGACGGCGCGGCGATCCCCGCCGCCCCCCGTGCCGCGTTGGCCGAGATGGCCGTCGCCTGCACCCAGCGGGCAGCATGATGATGCGCACGCTGGGCGGAAAAACCGACCGCGTCGTCGTGGTCGGCGCGGGCCTGTCCGGATTGTCGGCGGCGCTGCAGCTGGCCGGCCGGGGCCGCCAGGTCACCGTGCTGGAACGGGGGGACCATCCCGGCGGACGGGTCGGTCGCGCCGACGTCAACGGCTACCGGCTCGACACCGGGCCGACCGTGCTGACCATGCCGGACATCATCGACGACGCGTTCGCCGCGGTCGGCGAGTCCCTGGCGGACCGCCTGCCGATGGACCCGGTACACCCGGCCTACCACGCGAAGTTCGCCGACGGCAGCGCGCTGGCGGTGCACACCGAGGCCGACGCGATGGTGTCCGAGATCGAACGGTTCGCCGGCCGCCGGGAGGCCGACGGCTATCTGCGGCTGCGGGAGTGGCTGACCAAGCTGTACCGCACCGAGTTCGACGGGTTCATCGCGAACAACTTCGACTCGCCGCTGTCGCTGCTGACGCCGTCGCTGGCGCGTCTGGTCGCACTCGGCGGCTTCCGCCGCTGGGAACCGGCGGTGCGCCGCTTCCTGAAAGACGAGCGGCTGCTGCGGGTGTTCACGTTCCAGTCGCTCTACGCCGGAGTGCCGCCGCAGAGCGCGCTGGCCGTGTACGCGGTGATCGCCTACATGGACACCGTCGCGGGGGTGTACTTCCCGCGCGGCGGCATGCGCGCGCTACCCGATGCGATGGCCGCCGCCGCCTCCCGGGCCGGTGTCGAATTTGTTTACAATGCAACGGTTTCCGATCTCGAGTTCATCGGATCCCGGGTCACGGCGGTGCGCACCGTGGACGGCGGCCGGGTGCGGGCGGACTCGGTGGTGCTGACCACCGAGCTGCCCGACACGTACCGGCTGATCGGCCGCACACCGGTGCGGCCGCTGCGGCTGCGTCCTGCGCCGTCGGCGGTGGTCGCGCACGTCGGGTGCCGGGCGGTCGGCCCCGACGCCGATGACGCCGGTCACCACACGATCCTGTTCGGTGACGCGTGGACGCAGACGTTCCGCGACATCATCGACGACGGCCGGGTGATGGGTGACCCGTCGCTGCTGGTGACCCGGCCGACGGCGACTGACCCGACGCTGGCGCCGGCCGGGCGTGACCTGCTCTACGTGCTGGCTCCGGCGCCCAACACCGACGTCGGCACCCTGGATTGGGATGCCGCCGGTTCGGGGTATGTGGAGCAGATGTTGTCCGCGGTGCGCAGCCGGATGCCCGGGGTGGCCGAGGACGCCGAGCTGTTGCACGTCGTGACACCGGCCGACTGGCGGCGCCAGGGGATGGCGTCGGGCACGCCGTTCGCGTTGGCGCACACCTTCGCCCAGACCGGGCCGTTCCGGCCGGCCAACACCGTGCGCGGCATCGACAACGTGGTGCTGGCCGGTTCGTCCACGGTCCCCGGGGTCGGCGTTCCGACCGCGATCCTGTCCGGTCGGCTGGCCGCCGACCGGATCACCGGCATCCCTGTCCGTCCTCGTCCCTCGGAGGTCCACCGCTGATGATCAAGATCGAGCTCGACGCGGCAGGGGTGCGGGATCCGGAGCTGCGTGACGCCTACCGGCAGTGCCGGACCATCAACGCCCAACACGGCAAGACGTTCTACCTGGCCACCCGGCTGCTGGCGCCCAGGCAACGGCCCGCGGTGCACGCGCTGTACGGCTTCGCGCGCTTCGCCGACGACATCCTCGACGACCTCGCCGACACGGCGACCGTCGACCAGCGGGCCGAGAGGCTCCAGCAGCTGTCCACCCGGCTCTTCCACTGCCTGGTGGACAAGGAGTCCTGTGAGGGCGATCCGATCCTGACCGCGGTGGTGCACACCGCGCGCACCTACGACATCGGCTGGGATCTGTTCGACGACTTCCTGGCGTCGATGCGGATGGATCTGACCGTGACGGACTATCCGGACCGGCAGGCGCTGGAGCGCTACATGTACGGCTCGGCCGAGGTGATCGGGCTGCAGATGCTGCCGGTGCTCGGCACAGTCGGCCCGCGCGAGGAGGCCGCGCCCTATGCGGCGGCGCTGGGCAAGGCGTTCCAGCTGACCAACTTCCTGCGAGACGTGGACGAGGATCTGACCCGCGGGCGCGTCTACCTGCCCGCCGACGAACTCGCCGCCCACGGTGTCGACCGCGAACTGCTGACCTGGTGCCAGGCCAACGGCCGCATCGAGCCCCGGGTGCGTGCCGCGCTGGCCGAACAGCACGCGATCACCCGCCAGGTGTACCAGCAGGCCCGACCCGGGATCGCCGTGCTGGTGCCGCAGTCGCGGCCCTGCGTGGCGGCGGCGCTGACGCTGTACTCCGACATCCTGTCGCGTATCGAGGCGATCGACTTCGAGATCTTCGGCCGGCGTGCGACGGTGGGGAAACCGCGACGATTGGTCGTCGCCGCAGCGGGCATAGGTAAGGCATGGGGACAGCGGATGCGATCCAGGGGAGCGTAAAAATGGATCGGTCGGAGCGTACCCATCTGAAGGAGGAGAACGCTTGAGCCTCAACGGCTTCGATCGCCACCGCCAGACCTGGCCGGCGCCGCCGGGGCGTCGCTCGGCGGACGGGAAGCGGCCCCGTGTGGTGGTTGTCGGTGGCGGCATCGCGGGGCTGGCCGCGGCCACCGGGCTGGCCGAACGCGGGGTCGCCGTCGAGGTGATCGAGAAGCACGACTACCTCGGTGGCCGGGTCGGCGGCTGGTCGGACACCCTGGCCGACGGCACCCCGGTGGCGATGAACCGCGGCTTCCACGCGTTCTTCCGCCAGTACTACAACCTGCGGGCCCTGCTGCGGCGCAGCGACCCCGGGCTGTCGGCGCTCACCCCGGTCGAGGACTACCCGCTGATCGACGGTGCCGGGCGCCGCGACACCTTCCGCGGTTTGCCGCAGACGCCGCCGCTGAACGCGCTGGCATTCGCGTTGCGCAGCCCCACCTTCCGGCTGCGGGACCTCGTCCGGCTCGACGCCAAGGCCGCCGCACCGCTGGCCGCGGTGTCGGTGCCCGAGACCTACGACCTGCTCGACGGCCGCGACGCCGAAACGTTCCTGCGCGACATCAACTTTCCCGAGGCGGCCCGGCACCTGGCCTTCGAGGTGTTCGCGCGCAGCTTCTTCGCGAGACCGGAGACGCTGTCGGCCGGTGAGCTGGTCACCATGTTCCACATCTACTTCCTGGGCTCCAGCGAAGGGTTGATCTTCGACGTTGCGAACGCCAACTTCGATGTGGCCCTGTGGAATCCGCTGCGACGTTATCTGGAAGGACGCGGTGTGGTGTTCCACACCGGCGCCGAGGTCGATTCGGTCACGGTCGCCGACGAGGTGACGGTCACCGGTTCGCGCGCTCAGGTGTGGTCGGCCGACGCCGCGGTGCTGGCCACCGACCCCGGTTCGCTGCGGCGTGTGGTCGCGGCATCGCCGGGTCTGGGAGATCCGTCGTGGCGCGAGCGGGTCGCGGCGATCGGCACCGCGCCGCCGTTCGTCGTGCTGCGGCTGTGGCTGGACCGGCCGGTGCGACACGATCGCGCCGCGTTCGTCGGCACCGGGGGGCGGGATCCGCTGGACAACATCAGCGTCCTGGAGCGCTACGAGCGCGAGGCCGCCCAATGGTGCTCCCGCACAGGCGGTTCGGTGGTGGAACTGCACGCCTACTCGGTCCGTGACGAGGACGTCGACGTGCGCGACAGGCTGATCGCGCGGATGCACGAGCTGTATCCCGAGACCGCGACGGCATCGATCGTGGCCGAACGGCTGCTGCGCCGCGACGACTGTCCCCGGTTCGCCCCGGGCGATTTCGCCGACCGGCCCACCGTGTCCACCCCGGATCCGCGGCTGAAGCTCGCCGGCGACGGCATCCGCATCGACCTGCCGGTGGCTCTGATGGAACGCGCAGCCACCACCGGCTGGACCGCGGCCAACGAGCTGCTCACCGGCTTCGGGCTGGCCGGCCACACGTTGCACACCGTCCCCAACCGCGGCCGGTCGGCGGTGTTGCGTCGGCTGGCCACCTCGGCCGGGGGTGTCCGGTGAGCGTGCTGTCGGGGTTACGCGCCAGGGCCGCCAAGGCATGGCCGTTCGAGTTCCTTCCCGCCGCCTCGTGGTCGGCGCAGCCGCCCACCTATCAGGACGCCAACCCGGCGGTGATCGATACGGCGTTGCAGCGCACGCTGGGACGCCCCGGCGGCAACTGGTTCGTCATCGCGGCCAGCGCGGACATCACCACGAAGGCGTTCGGGACCTCGGTGGCAGGCAGGGAACTGGTGGCCTGGCGGGGCAGCGACGGCGCCCTGCTGGTGGCGCCCCGCGCGTGCCCGCACCTGGGCGCCGACCTGGCGACCGCGCCGGTGGACTGCGGCACGCTGGTGTGCCCGTGGCACGGGCTGCGGCTCGGCGAGCGCCGGCACGGCGCCTGGAAGCCCTACCCGGCCCACGACGACGGCGTGCTGTGCTGGGTGCGGCTCGACGATCTCGACACGGGCGGCTCGGCGCCCACCGAGCAGCCCGTCATCCCGCTGCGGCCCGGCGAACCGGCGCTGGCCGCGGTCACCCGGATGGAGGGGGTCTGCGAGCCGCGCGACATCGTCGCCAACCGGCTCGATCCGTGGCACGGCGCGTGGTTTCACCCGTACTCGTTCTCCCGGCTGCGGGTGCTCAGCGCGCCGCCGGCCGAGGACGGCCTCGCGCAGGATCTCGACCGGTTCGTCGTCGAGGTGACGTTCCACATCGGCAGGCTGGGCGTGCCCGTCATCGCCGAGTTCACCACGCCCGGCCCGCGGACGGTGGTCATGCACATCGTCGAGGGCGAGGGCCGCGGAAGCGTCGTCGAAACGCACGCCACCCCGATGGGACCCGGTGTCGACGGCAGGCCGCGCACCGCGGTGATCGAGGCGGTGATCGCCCATTCCGACCGGCCGCACTTCGGCGCAGGCCTGGTGGCGGCCCCGCTGATCCGGCCCCTGATGCGTCATGCCGCGGGCAGGCTGTGGCGTGACGACCTCGCCTACGCCGAACGGCTCTTCGAGCAGAGGTCCTAGCCCCGGTGTCCGATCCCAGCCGCATCCAGCAACGGAACCTGCTCGGCGGCCCACGGGCTGATCGCCCAGCCGAACTCGGCGGCCGCCCGCATGTGCTGCCACGGCACCCACACGTGGTCGGCGACCTCGTCCGGGTCCGGGTGCACCTGGCCGACGGCCCGGCCGCAGAACACCGGGCACACCTCGTTCTCCACCACGCCGTCGGCGGCGACCGCGCGGTAGCGGAAATCGGGCAGCACACAGCGCAGGTCGGTGATCCCGACGCCGAGCTCCTCGCGAACCCGGCGGGTCACGGCGTCCTGCAGCGCTTCGCCAGGGGCGGGATGCCCGCAGCAGGTGTTGGTCCAGATCCCGGGGAAAGTGCGTTTGTGCACCGCGCGGCGGGTCAGCAGGACGCGGCCCGCGTCGTCGAACAGGTAGCAGGAGAACGCCAGGTGCAGCGGGGTGGAGGTGTGATGGACCTGCGCCTTGGGGGCCGAACCGATGGTGCGGCCGTCGTCGTCGAGCAGGACCACCAGTTCGGCGGTGTCGGTTTGGGGCATACCTGTGATTCGGTGCCGGCGCCGGCTCGGATCGGTCGGGGCGCGCGATGGCGGATCCCGGGCTTTTGCCTTGGGGGTGTGCGTGTCGAGTTGGGTCGGATGGTGACCAGACCACTGCGCGGGGATGTTGTGGTGTGCCGCGGCATTAGATAGCGAGTGGGTGTCTGATGTTGTCGGGTGTGGGTGTTACGTTGCGGACGAACGCGAATATCGCGTTTCAGTGCGCGTATCACGTGGTGTGGTGCCCGAAGTACCGCCGGAAAGTGATCGGTGGCCGCATGGAGACACGCCTGAAGGAGATCATCTGCGAGGTGGTCGACGAGAAGGGGTCATGGTTGATCGAGTTGGAGACCATGCCGGATCACGTGCATCTGCTGGTGGAGGTGGATCCGCAGTTCGGGGTGCACAGGCTTGTGAAAGCTATCAAGGGCCGCTCGTCGCGGGTGCTGTGCGAGGAGTTCCCGTGGCTGAAATCGCGTCTGCCGTCGTTGTGGACGAACTCGTATTTCGTGGCCACGGTCGGTGGTGCGCCGTTGTCGGTGATCAAACGCTACGTCGAGACGCAGAAGGACCGTTGAACCGGTGTTGACGGGGCGTCGGTTTCGAGTCGAGTTCACTGGTGAGCAGGCCGAGTATGCCGAGCGGATCGGTGCGGCGTGCCGGGCGGTGTGGAACACCGGTTTGGAGCAGCGCCGCGAGTATCGCCGTCGTGGGGCGTGGATGAATTATCAGCCCCAGGCCCGCGAGCTGGCCGAGGCCAAGACCGAGCACGCGTGGTTGAAAGATGTTCCGGGGCATTGTTTGCAGCAGACGTTGATGGACTTGGATCGGGCGTGCCGTGAGCACGGGACGTGGAGGGTGCGGTGGCGTTCGGGTCGGCGATGGTCGCCGTCGTTTCGGTTTCCCGAGGGCTCCAAGATGGTCGTGGACAAGCTCAACGGGCGGCACGCGCGGATCAAGCTGCCCAAGCTGGGTTGGGTGAAGTTTCGGGCGTCACGCGATCTGGCCGGTGAGGTCATTCGCTCGGTGACCCTGACCCGGGATGGGCGACACTGGTATTTGTCGGTGTTGGTCGACGACGGCCGCCGGACCCCCGAGACCCATCAGGTGGCAGGCGAGGCGGTCGGGGTGGACCGCGGTGTCGCGGTGGCGGTTGCGACCAGCCGCGGCGAGCTGATCGACCGGCCGTTCAGCACGGAGGGGGAGCGCCGCCGCGTAACAGTGTTGCAGCGGCGGCTATCCCGGTGCGCCCAGCGAAGCCGCAATCGGGACAAGGCCCGCGCCCAGTTGGCCGCCATTGGGACGCGTGAGCGGCGCCGCCGCGCAGATTTCTGCGCCCAGACCGCTCACCAACTCGCGACCGCCAATGCCGTGGTGGTGATCGAAGACCTCAAGACAAAACACATGACCAAATCGGCGAAAGGAACACTGGAACAGCCCGGCCGCAATGTGGCGGCGAAGTCCGGGCTCAACCGCGCCATCCTCGGTAAGGGGTGGCATCAGTTCGCGTTAGCACTGTCCTCGGCGGCCCGCTACACCGGGACCGTCGTCGTGAGCGTGCCGGCGGCCTACACATCGCAACGCTGCTCTGCGTGTGGGCATGTGGACCCGAAATCCCGCGAGAGCCAAGCGGTATTCCGGTGCACTGCATGTCCGCGTCCCGCCGAGCATGCGGATGTCAACGCCGCCAAAAACATACTGGCCGCAGGGCTTGCGGTCATCGCCTGTGAAGACCAACCCCGGCCCGCGGGCCGGACGCGGTCACCGAAGCAGGAACCAGCAGGAACCCGCGAGGAATTACTGCTCCCACCCACTACCGCTGCACCCGCAGCATGAACGGGTTGGAATCCCCCGGCTTCAGCCGCGGGGAGGACGTCAACGGTCACCTGTTCCCGTTCTGCGCGCTGCTGACCGAGATGGCCGGCCGCGGCCACGAGATCCATGTCCGCACCATGGCGTCCGGGGTCGACGTGTGCCTGGGTGAGGGGTTCAAGGCCGCCCCGGTCGACCCGCGCATCGAGATGCTGCAGAGCCAGGAGACCACCCGCGGCGTGCTGCGGTCGGCGCGGCAGACGGTGCGGGTCCTCACCGAACGGGCGGTACACGAGGTCGACGACTTCACCGACGCCGTGGCCGAGGTCGATCCCGACGTGATCGTCGTCGACGCGAACTGCTGGGGCGCGATGTCGGCCGCCGAGGCGCAGCCGCGTCCCTGGCTGGGGCTGGCCGAGGTGCATTCGGCCGACGAGCTGTTGCGTCGCGCCCCGCGCATGCTGGTGGCCACCGGCAAGCCGTTCGAGTACCCGCGCACCGACTGGGGCGATCGGGTACCTGATCGGGCCCGCGATCTTCGATCCGCCGGCGCGGCAGCCGGCCTGGCTCGACGACATCGACGATCCCGTCGTGCTGGTCACGACGTCGTCGGTGGGTCAGGCCGACCGGGCCCTGGTGGCCGCCGCGATGGACGCGTTCGCCGGTGACCCGGTGCATGTGGTGGCGAGCCTGCCCGCCGAGGGGGACGGGGTGGTGCGTCGTCGCGGCAACGTCACGTTGGCCCGGTTCGTGCCGCACTCGCTGGTGCTCGACCGTGCGGTGTGCGTGGTCACCCACGGTGGCATGGGGGTCACGCAGAAGGCGCTCGACCGTGGAATACCGGTCTGCGCAGTGCCTTTCGGCCGCGACCAGTTCGAGGTGGCGCGGCGCATCGAGGTGGCGCGATGCGGGGTGCGGCTGCCGGCGCGCCGGCTCAGCGCGCCGCGGCTGCGGGCCGCGGTGCAGTCGGCGATGACGATGTCCGATGGCGCGGCCGCGGTGGCGGAGGGGTTCGCCGCGACCGGAGGGGTTCGCCGCGGCGCGGAGGTGGTCGAGGCCGTGGCGATCTCGGCGTGAACGGTCGCGCTAAGCGCGACCCCGCACGCCGAAATCACGAAAGAACTAGCGCGCGAACATCAGTGCGCGCTTGACCTCTTGGATCGCCTTGGTCACCTGGATGCCACGCGGGCAGGCCTCGGTGCAGTTGAACGTGGTGCGGCAGCGCCACACCCCGTCGACGTCGTTGAGAATGTCGAGCCGCTCGGCGGCACCCTCGTCACGCGAATCGAAGATGAAGCGGTGTGCGTTGACGATCGCCGCGGGGCCGAAGTACGAACCCTCGTTCCAGTACACCGGGCAGCTGGTGGTGCAGCACGCACACAGGATGCACTTGGTGGTGTCGTCGTAGCGGGCCCGGTCGGTCTGGCTCTGAATCCGTTCGCGCGTCGGCTGATTGCCCGACGTGATCAGGTACGGCTTGATCGCGCGGAATGCGTCGAAGAACGGCTCCATGTCGACGACGAGGTCCTTCTCCACCGGCAGGCCGCGGATCGGCTCGATCGTGATGGTGAGCTGCTTCTTCGGGTTCTTGGGCAGCATGTCGCGCATCAGCACCTTGCACGCCAGCCGGTTCACCCCGTTGATGCGCATCGCATCCGACCCGCACACGCCGTGCGCGCAGGACCGGCGGAACGTCAAAGTTCCGTCCAGGTACCACTTCACGTAGTGCAGCAGGTTGAGCAGACGGTCCGACGGCAGGCACGGCACCCGAAAGCTCTGCCAGCCTGCGTCATCCGGCGACTCGGGGTTGAACCGGGCGATCTTCAGTGTCACCATCACCGCGCCCTCGGGCACGGGGGGAAGCTCGGCCTTTTCCAGTGTCGGTGCGCTCATGGCCTTCTCTCTTCGCGCAAGCGGCTCATCTGTTGTCTCTCTTCGCGCAAGCGGCTCATCGGCGTCAGTACTTCCGTTCCATCGGCTCGTACCGCGTCTGAACGACGGGCTTGTAGTCCAACCGGATGTCGCTGAGCAGGTCGGTGCCCTCCTTGTACGCCATGGTGTGACGCATGTAGTTGGTGTCGTCGCGGTTGGGGTAGTCCTCACGGGCGTGCCCGCCGCGGGATTCCTTGCGGTTCAACGCGCCCACCACGGTGACCTCGGCGAGCTCCAGCAGGAAGCCCAGCTCGATGGCCTCCAGAAGGTCGCTGTTGTAGCGCTTGCCCTTGTCCTGCACCGTGATTCGCGAGTACCGCTCCTTGAGCGCATGGATGTCGGTGAGCGCCTGCTTGAGCGTCTCCTCGGTGCGGAACACCGCGGCGTTGTTGTCCATCGACTGCTGGAGCGCCCCGCGGATGTCGGCGACGCGCTCGTTGCCGTGCTCGGAGAGGATGTCGCCGACCCAGCCGACCACCATCTCGGCTGGGTTCTCCGGCAGGTCCACGAAGTCATGTCCCAGTGCGTAATTCGCGGCGGCGATGCCCGCGCGGCGGCCGAACACGTTGATGTCCAGCAGCGAGTTGGTGCCCAGCCGGTTGGCGCCGTGCACCGACACGCACGCGCACTCACCCGCGGCGTACAGGCCGGGGATGATGGTCGTGTTGTCCGCGAGCACCTGGCCGTTGACCGTGGTCGGGATTCCGCCCATCACGTAGTGGCACGTCGGGTAGACGGGCACGAGTTCCTTGACCGGGTCCACGCCCAGGTAGGTGCGGGCGAACTCGGTGATGTCGGGCAGCTTGGCTTCCAGCACGTCCTCGCCGAGGTGGCGCACGTCGATGTAGACGTAGTCCTTGTTGGGGCCGGCGCCGCGACCTTCGAGCACCTCGAGAACCATTGAGCGGGCGACGATGTCGCGCGGCGCCAGGTCGACGATGGTCGGTGCGTAGCGCTCCATGAAGCGTTCGCCCTCGCCGTTGAGCAGCCGGCCGCCCTCGCCGCGCACGGCCTCGGAGATCAGGATGCCCAGGCCGGCCAGGCCCGTCGGGTGGAACTGGTGGAACTCCATGTCCTCCAAGGGAAGTCCCTTGCGGAAGATGATGCCCAGCCCGTCGCCGGTCAGCGTGTGCGCATTCGACGTGGTCTTGTACATCCGGCCCGACCCGCCGGTGGCGAACACGATCGCCTTGGCGTGGAAGACGTGGATGTCGCCCGTCGCCAGTTCATACGCGACGACGCCGGTGGCCACCGGACCCGACGCCGTCTCGGTCAGCGTGATGTCGAGGGCGTAGAACTCGTTGAAGAACTCGACGTCGTGCTTGACGCAGTTTTGGTACAGCGTCTGCAGGATCATGTGACCGGTTCGGTCGGCGGCGTAGCAGGCCCGGCGCACCGGGGCCTTGCCGTGGTCGCGGGTGTGCCCGCCGAAGCGGCGCTGGTCGATGCGGCCCTCGGGGGTGCGGTTGAACGGCATCCCCATCTTCTCCAGATCGAGCACCGCGTCGATGGCCTCCTTGGCCATGATCTCGACGGCGTCCTGGTCGGCCAGGTAGTCACCGCCCTTGACGGTGTCGAAGGTGTGCCACTCCCAGTTGTCTTCCTCGACGTTGGCCAACGCGGCGCACATGCCGCCCTGCGCGGCGCCGGTGTGCGAGCGCGTCGGGTAGAGCTTGGTCAGCACCGCGGTCCGTGCCCGCGGACCTGCCTCCACGGCCGCGCGCATTCCGGCGCCACCTGCGCCGACGATCACGACGTCGTAGCGGTGTTCAATGATCATTTCTGGATCACTCGGCCTCTCCAGTCAGGAAATCGTCGCGTCGAACGTCAGCAGCACGTAGGTCCCCAGGACCAGCGTGAACGCCATCGACAGTGCCAGCAAGGTGTTGAGCCAGAACTTCGTCGAGTCCTTGCGGCTGTAGTCGGCGATGATCGTGCGCATCCCGTTACCGCCGTGCAGCTGGGCCAGCCACAACAGCAGCAGGTCCCAGGTCTGCCAGAACGGCGAGGACCAGCGCTCGGCGACGTAGTTGAAGTCGATGCGGTACACGCCGTTCTCCCACATCAACATGATGAACAGGTGCCCGAGCGCGAGAAAGACGAGGACGATGCCCGAGAAGCGCATGAACAGCCAGGCGTACTTCTCGAAGTTCGGCATCCCGCCGGCCCGCCGGGGCGATCGCGGGTTGTCCAGCCCTGCGGGCCGGTCGTAGCTGCGCTGCATGACGGGAGCGGGCCCGCCGCGGTCGCTGATGTGGTCGTAGGGGTTCTCGGCCATCTTCTTTCCTGAACTCACAAGAACCTCTCCGCCATGTGCATGCCGATGACGCCCAGCGCGGCGATGAACACCGCGATGAACACGCCGGCGATCACCCAGAGCATCTTGCGTTGGTGCCGTGGACCCTCGGACCAGAAATCGATGAGGATGATCCGGATGCCGTTGAGCGCGTGATAGAGCACCGCGGCGACGAGGCCGATCTCCATGAGCCCGACGATCGGGGTCTTGTAGGTCTCGATGACCTCGTTGTAGGCCTGCGGGCTGACGCGCACCAGTGCGGTGTCGAGCACGTGCACGAACAGGAAGAAGAAGATGGTCGCACCGGAGATGCGATGGAGCACCCAGGACCACATGCCTGGGTCACCACGGTAAATAGTGCGGCGGCGCGACGGCTCTGATCGCGGTGCCGGTATGTCGGTATCGGCTGGTGTCGCCGTACTCATGTGACCCTCCAACGCCATCGGTGGACGCTCGAAGCTCGGTCCTGCTAACCCGGAGCCCCAAACCTCGGGGCGACTCTAATCCCCTACGTAGTGTGGAACGAACTAGCGTGAGGCGGTATGCCCTGGTTCCAGGCTAGAAGTTAGGGTCACCTATCTGGGACTTCGGGTCACGGGACGGGGTGTTCGGAATGGATTCAGATCTACCGCGGGTGGCTCGGCATGACCACTGAAATCGATTGGAAAATGTTGCGTCGCAAGGCAATCGACGCATCCGTGCATGCTTACGCGCCGTACTCGCGGTTTCGGGTCGGGGCGGCCGCCCTTGTCGACGATCACCGGATGGTGGCCGGATGCAATGTGGAAAATGTCTCATATGGCCTAGGTCTCTGTGCCGAGTGTGCAGTGGTTTGCGCCCTACATTCCGGCGGCGGCGGACGGCTGCTGGCGCTGTCCTGTGTGGGCCCCGACGGCGAGGTTCTGATGCCGTGCGGGCGCTGTCGGCAGCTGCTGCTGGAGCACGGGGGGCCGGAGATGTTGATCGACCACCCGCTCGGACCGCGCCCGCTCGGTGAGCTGTTGCCCGACGCGTTCGGTCCCGCCGATCTGGCCCGAAACCGGCTGCCGACGGAGGAAACACCGTGACCCAGTTCACATTCGACATGCCGTCGATCATCCGGACCAAACGTGACGGCGGAGTCCTCTCCGACGACGCGATCGACTGGGTGATCGACGCCTACACCCACGGCCGCGTCGCCGAGGCGCAGATGTCGGCGCTGCTGATGGCGATCTTTCTGCGCGGCATGACCAACGGCGAGATCGCCCGGTGGACCGCCGCGATGGTCGACTCGGGGGAGCGCCTGGACTTCTCGGATCTTCGTCGTGACGGAAAGCCGCTGGCCCTGGTTGACAAGCATTCCACCGGAGGGGTCGGCGACAAGATCACCATCCCGCTGGTGCCCGTCGTGATGGCCTGCGGCGGAGCGGTTCCGCAGGCGGCCGGACGCGGACTCGGCCACACCGGCGGCACCCTGGACAAATTGGAGTCGATCCCCGGATTCACCGCCGAGATCTCCAAAACCCAGATCCGCCAACAACTCTGCGAGCTCGGCGCCGCGATCTTCGCGGCCGGCGAGCTGGCGCCCGCGGACCGCAAGATCTACGCGCTGCGCGACGTGACCGCCACCACGGAATCGCTGCCGCTGATCGCGAGCTCGGTGATGAGCAAGAAGATCGCCGAGGGCACCCGCGCGCTGGTGCTCGACACCAAGGTCGGCTCCGGCGCCTTCCTCAAGACCGAAGCGGAATCCCGGGAATTGGCCCGCACCATGGTCGAGCTGGGCACCGCGCACGGCGTGCGCACCCGGGCCCTGCTGACCGACATGAACACCCCGCTGGGACGCACGGTCGGCAACGCCGTCGAGGTCGCCGAATCGCTCGAGGTGCTCGCCGGCGGCGGCCCCGACGACGTCGTCGAGCTCACGCTGGCGCTGGCGCGGGAGATGTGCGACGCCGCGGGCCTGGACGGCGTCGACCCGGCCGAGACGTTGCGCGACGGGACGGCGATGGACCGGTTCCGGGCTCTGGTCGCCGCGCAGGGCGGGGACCCGGACGCGGCCTTGCCGCTGGGTGCGCATTCCGAGACCGTGAGCGCCCCGCGCGGTGGCACGATGGGGGACATCGACGCGATGGCGGTGGGACTGGCGGTGTGGCGGCTCGGAGCGGGCCGCTCGGCGCCGGGTGAGCAGGTGCAGTTCGGCGCCGGGATGCGCATCCACCGCAGGCCGGGTGAGCCCGTCGCGGCCGGCGAGCCGCTGTTCACCCTCTACACCGACACCCCGGAACGGCTTGCCGGCGCGGTGTCCGAACTCGACGGGGCATGGAGCGTCGGCGACGAGCCGCCGGGCAGGCGTCCACTGATCATCGATCGGATCACCGGGTAGGAGGTTCTCGTGACGACACCGCTGACGTTCGACAACATCCGGCGCGCACCCAAGGCGCTGCTGCACGACCATCTCGACGGCGGCCTGCGGCCGTCGACGGTGCTCGAGCTGGCCGAACAGTACGGATACGAGGACCTGCCCGCCCACGACGCCGACGGACTCGCGACGTTCTTCCGGACGGCAGCGCACAGCGGATCGCTGGTGCGGTACCTGGAGCCGTTCGCCCACACCGTCGGCGTCATGCAGAACCCGGACGCGCTGCACCGGGTGGCCCGCGAGTGCGTCGAGGACCTCGCCGCCGACAACGTCGTCTACGCCGAGGTCCGGTTCGCCCCGGAGCTGCACATCGACGGCGGTCTGTCGCTGGACGCGGTGGTCGACGCGGTGCTGGCCGGTTTCGCCGACGGCGAGAAGGCGGCCGCCGCCGACGGCCGCGCGATCACGGTGCGCTGCCTGGTGACCGCGATGCGCCACGCGGCCCGGTCACGTGAGATCGCCGAGCTCGCGATCCGGTTCCGGGACAAGGGAGTCGTCGGCTTCGACATCGCGGGCGCGGAGGCCGGCTATCCGCCGAGCCGGCACCTCGACGCGTTCGAGTACATGCGAAGCAACAACGCGCGCTTCACCATTCACGCCGGCGAGGCGTTCGGCCTGCCGTCGATCCACGAGGCGATCGCGTTCTGCGGCGCCGACCGGTTGGGTCACGGTGTGCGCATCGTCGACGACATCGAGATCGACGCCGACGGCAACGCCAAGCTCGGCAGGCTGGCATCGCTGTTGCGGGACAAGCGGATTCCGTTCGAGATGTGCCCGAGCTCCAACGTGCAGACCGGTGCGGTCGCCAGCATCGCCGAGCACCCGTTCGATCGGCTGGCCCGGCTGCGGTTCCGGGTCACGGTCAACACCGACAACCGGTTGATGAGCGACACCTCGATGAGCATGGAGATGCTGCGGCTGGTCGAGGCGTTCGGCTACGGCTGGAGCGACCTGGAGCGGTTCACGATCAACGCGATGAAGTCGGCGTTCATCGCGTTCGACGAACGGCTGGCGATCATCGACGAGGTGATCAAACCCCGCTACGCCGTGCTCGTCGGTTAGCGATTTCGGTGTAGTTGGTCAACGCCGGCGTGACCAACTACACCGAAATCACTCCTGGCGCAGGCGGGACTCCACGAACGATTCCACTGACTCCCACTGGGCGACCGCATCGGCGTATGGTGCACCGGGACGCTTGACGGCCTTCGGGTCCAGCACGTGGGCGATCACCCGGCCCAGCGCGGTGTCCGGGGCGAGCTTGGCCTCCACGCCGGTGTCCTCGGAGTAGTCGCCGATGTCGCGCAGCAGTTCGACGGCGAGTTCGAGCTGGTCGTGGTCGAGCGCGTCGGGTCCCTCGGCCAGGTCGTCGACGATGCCGGTCAGCACGTAGACGTTGTCGTCGGTGACGTCGATGCGCAGCGAGCCGTCCGTGGCCGCCGTGCGGATGTCGTCGTAGGTGGCCAGGCCGGACAGGTCGTGGTCGTGCTCGTCGGCCAGGTAGCGCGCCAACGCCCGCTCGGAGGTGAACACGCTGATGCGGCCGTTGCGGCCGAGGAAGATGGGCTGGTCGTCGAGGTAGCAGCGCAGCGTGAAGTACGTGCCGCCGCTGGTCATGATCCGCACCGGGTCGATGCCGACCCGCGCCCAGAAGTCCTTGTCGCTGCCCAGCACCTTGGTTTCGGCTTCGACCGCGAGCTCGTCGGCCTCCTCCTCGGTGTCCACCACGTCATCGATCACCAGGTCCTCGTCGGGCTCTGGGGCGGGTTCGTCGAGTTCGGCCTGGGCCTTCTCGGCCGCCACGCTGTCGACGTCGGGGATCGTGATGACCTCGTCGAGCGCCGCGATCACGTTGTCCCAGCCCTTGGCGACGATTTTCTCGATCTCGGCCCACCGCTTGCGGCCCGCGCGGCCGGCGAACGCCTCGACGCCGCCGCCGACGGCCCCGAGAACCGGGTGGCCGTTGAAGAACTTGGTGACCGCGGGCAACTCGCATACCGAGCCCATCGACGACACCACCGCCAGCGCGCCGTGCAGCGCACGCACGCTGTCCTCTGTGGGCTTGCGTGCCAGCAGCTCCTCCAGCACCACCAGGTCGTGGGTGTTCGCCTCGGAAGGGGCGAGCCGGTGGGCGTTGGCCTCGGTCAGCTTCTGCCACGCCGGGTGGTCGGCGAGGTCGTTGTCGTTGTTGGTGCGGACAAAGGCCGCCAGGTCAGCGACGGATTCGAGCACGTAGAGGTCCTCGTCCTTGCCGAGGAAGGCCTCCCACTCGTCGCCGTCGGCGCGCCACCGCGGCGCCCACAACGTGTACACGTCGCCCTTGGTCAGCGTGAGCCCGATGGGCACGATGTCAGCAGCCATGCGGCACAGCCTAATGACCGATCCCGAGCGCCCTACCACCCACTCGACCAGTGTCCGGGCCCTGACCCGAACCGGTGAGAAACCAAGGTCGCGATTCCCGACGAATTGAAGCCCGGCGCGCCTACCCTTGATCGGGTGGTGAGCCCGACTGCAACCGACAGCACTGTTCACGACCAGGCGCCATCCGTCGCCCGGTTGTTCCGCGACCGCGTCGCCGCCACCCCGGCGGCCGAAGCGTTCCGATTCCCCGACGACGGGAGTTGGCGCAGCGTCACCTGGCAGCAGGTCGGTGACCGCGTCCGTCTCATCGCCGCCGGGTTGATCGCGCTGGGCGTCGCCCCCGAGGACCGTGTCGCGCTGGCGTCGTCGACCCGCTACGAATGGGTGCTGGCCGACTTCTCGGTGCTGTGCGCCGGGGCCGCCACCACCACCCTGTATCCGACGACCAACGCCCGCGACGTCGCGTTCATCGTCGCCAACTCCGGCAGCCGCATCGTCATCGCCGAAGACCAGACCCAGGTCGACAAGCTGCTCGAGCACCGCAGTGAGCTGCCCGACCTGGAGAAGATCGTGATCATCGACGGGGACGGTGACGGTGAGTTCGTGATCACGCTTGACCAGCTCGAGGAACTCGGGGCGCAACTGCTCGCTACCTCGCCCGACATCGTCGAGCAGCGCATCGAGGGCATTCGCCCCGACCACCTGGCCAGCATCATCTACACCTCCGGGACCACCGGCCGGCCCAAGGGAGTGCGGCTGCCGCACCGCGCGTGGACCTACACCGCGGCGGCCATCGACTCCCTGGGCATCCTGCGCGCCGACGACCTGAACTTCCTGTGGCTGCCGCTGGCGCACGCGTTCGGCAAGGTGATGCTCGCGCTGCCATTGCTGGTCGGCTTTCCGACGGCGATCGACGGCCGGGTCGACAGGATCGTCGACAACCTCGCGGCCGTACGTCCGACGTTCATGGCCGCCGCCCCACGGATCTTCGAGAAGGCACATGCCCGAATCCAGGCCGTGGTCGCCGACGAGGGGGGCCTCAAGAAGCGCCTCTTCGACTGGGCGGTGAACGTCGGGATCGAGGTTTCCCGGGCCAGGGAGGGCGGGGCGACACCGTCACGGCTGCTGGCGCTTCAGCACGCGATCGCCGACAGGCTGGTGTTGTCCACCATCCGGGAACGCTTCGGCGGTCGGCTGCGCTTCTTCGTCTCCGCCGCCGCGCCCCTGAACCGTGACATCGCCAGGTGGTTCGACGCGATCGGCATCATCGTGCTCGAGGGCTACGGACTGACCGAGACGGCGGCCGCGTCGTTCATCAACCGCCCCGGCGCCTACCGGTTCGGGACTGTCGGGATCCCGTTCCCGGGCACCGAGGTCAAGATCGCCGCCGACGGGGAGATCCTGCTGCGCAGCCCGGGCGTGATGACCGCCTATCACGACCTGCCGGAGGCGACCGCCAGGGCGCTGGACGCCGACGGCTGGTTCTACACCGGGGATATCGGCGAGATCGACGACGACGGGTTCCTGCGCATCACCGACCGGAAGAAGGACCTGTTCAAGACGTCGCAGGGCAAGTACGTGGCCCCGTCGGCGGTCGCGGCGGCGTTCAAGGCCGTCTGCCCGTACGTCAGCGAGATCATCGTGTACGGCGAGGAACGGCCCTACTGCGTGGCGCTGGTGAGCCTGGACGGCGAGGCGATCACCGACTGGGCCGCCAAGAACGGTCTGGAGAACCTGTCGTACGCCGAGCTCGCTCGGCACGACGCGACGCGGGAGCTGATCGCCGGGTACGTCGATGAGCTCAACGAGCAGCTCAACCGTTGGGAGCAGGTCAAGCGGTTCGCCCTCCTGGACCGTGAATTGTCCATTGCCGCAGGCGATCTCACGCCCAGCCTGAAGGCCAAGCGCAACGTGATCGTGAAGAACTTCGCCGACACCATCGCCGAGCTCTACGCCTGAGCCGGGCCGCTATCCGGAAAGGGTGAAACCGCCGGAGGAGCCGTATACGGCGAGAGAGATGAGCAGGGTGATCACGACGACGACGATCAACGACGTGCGGACCGCGTCGCCGGTCGCGACGCCCACCCCGACCGGTCCGCCCTTGGCGTTGTAGCCGTAGTAGGTGTGCACCAGCATCACCGCGATCGACATCGCGATGGCCTGCAGGAACGACCACAGCAGATCCGTCGGGATCAGGAACGTGTTGAAGTAGTGGTCGTAGAGTCCGCGCGACTGCCCGCTGAGGTAGACCGTGGTGAATCGCGCCGAGAAGAACGAGGTCAGGATCGCCAGCGAGTACAGCGGCACGATCACGATGACACCGGCGATCATCCTGGTGGCCACCAGATACGCCATCGACCGCACCGCCATCACCTCGAGCGCGTCGATCTCCTCGGCGATCCGCATCGCACCCAGCTGCGCTGTGCTGCCTGCACCGATGGTGGCGGCCAGGGCGATGCCGGCGATCACCGGGGCCACGATGCGGACGTTGAGGAACGCCGAGAGAAACCCTGTCAGAGCTTCGATGCCGATGTCGCCGAGGGACGCGTAGCCCTGAACGGCGATGACCCCGCCCGAGGCCAGGGTCAGGAACACGGTCACCCCGAGGGTTCCGCCGATGACCAGGAGACCACCGGCGCCGAAGGCCATCTCGGCGATCAGCCGGGCCGTCTCCCTCCGATAGAGCCTGACCGCCAGGGGGAGCGAGGCCAGAGACTGGCCGTAGAACAACGCCTGCTCGCCGAAGATGTCGACCAGTCTGGGCGTGTGCCGGAAGGCCCGCCGCAGACGCAGCACCGCGGGCGGCGTCATCGGACGCCGGCCCGGCGCGACTGCAGGTCCATTCTCATGTCCATTCGAGAGTCTGCCCGCCTCGGGTGTCCGACAAGGGTGTTTCGGCCCCGCCCGGTCCGTGTTGGCGCAACCTGCATCACGGCCGGATCGACTTCGGCAGAATCCGGGTATGGCGAATGACCGGGCCACGACGGTGGCCGGCATCATCGGCGCGGCGGTGCTGGCGGCGGGCCTGCTCCTTCCGGCGATGCGGGTGGGGGTTGACCGGCCCTGGCTCGCCGCGGCGATGATGATCGTGCCGGTCGCGGCGCTGCTGACCGCGACCGGTTACCGGCACTACGGACTCGGACGCGCGTTCACCGTCGCACTGGTGGTGACGGTGGTGGCCGGCGGGGTCAGCTGGCTGGTCGCGATCTTCACGTTGGTGAAGGCGTTGAGCGGCGCGGGCGTCGGACTGGCCTGGGCGATCCTGCTCTTCGCCACGCCGGTGTTCTCCGTGGTCGCCCTGGGGGTGCTGGCGCTGCGTGTCCTGGCGTCGCGGCCAACGCCCTGACGCAGGCACGGATCAGGCTGGGTTTTCGATCTCCAACCACCGCAGCACCATCTGCCACCACCAGCTCTGGACCGGCCGGACCGGAACCGGGATGTCGGCGGACGGGCGGTTGTAGGCGGACTCGACCTCTGCGCGCACCACGCTTTCGAAGTCCGACGGCACGCCCCACCAGTACCGAAACATCGGCAGATCGTCCTCGTGGGTCAGCACATAGGTGGTGTTGCCGTTGCGCCACACGGTGTTCTGCGGGTCGTACAGGTCGACGTCGTCGTAGTTCGGGTGCAGGTAGTTCTGGCCTGCCCGGGCGTTGCGGGCGGCGGTGGCATTGCTCGAATCGTCGGGCCAGTCCGCCCAACCGTCCCAGCGGCGGGCGACGTCGATGATCTGCCACGGCGTGGTCGTCGGTGTCGGCAGGCCGATCCAGGCGTCGATCTCGAGCATGCCGACGACCTTCCCGTTGTCCGAGCGCAGCGGGTTACCGGTCAGCACGAACGTGAGGCGGTCGGCCATCGCTCTCCTGACCGGGTCACGCGCGTAGACGCGCAACCACCGCGAGCAGACCTGGGCGCCGAACGAATGACCCATGACGATGATGTCGCCGGGCGTGGACATCAGCTGGGCGTCGAGCATCGCGACGGCGTCGCTGATCGCGTCGCTGTCCTCGCTGTCCGGGTAGGTCAGTTTCACCATCGTGTAGGGATCTTCGGCGAACATGCCGCCGAAATGGTCGTCCATCCGGTCGGGGCTCAGCGATCCGAGATAGTTGCGACCGCGCAGCGTGATCACCGTGGCGGCCGCGGGCAGCTGGATGTCGGTGGAGCTGTAGGCGGTGGCGGCGAGCAGTCCGGCGGGTGCGGCGGGTGTGGCATCGTCTGAACCGATTGGGACAGTGACGGTTTCGGTGTCGCTGCCGTGATGGAGGTCCGATGCGGTGACGGTGAGGGTGTCGGCGCGGACGCCGATTCTGACGGCCTCGGCGGTAGGGGTGTAGTCGTAGCCGTCGGGGGTTGCGGTCACGGTTCCGTAGGCCGGGTCGTGGACGACGAAGTAGGTGGTCGCGTCGCTGTCGGGATCGGCGACGGCGACGGAAACGTGGACCGTGCCGTCGCTGTCGGGGACCGAGACGACCAGCGTCACGGTCGGCGACTGGTTGGACGGATCGATCGACACGGCGACCGGCACGCTGATCGTCCCGCCGAGGTTGTCGGTGACGGTGATGGTGAAGGTGTCGGCGAGGTCGTCGGGCGTGGCGTCCTCGGCGGAGGCCTGGTGGCGGGCGACGGATGTCGGCGTGTAGACGAACGCCCCGGTGCGGGCGTCGAGCGTCACCTCACCTTCGGCCGGGCCGCCGGTGAGGGTGTAGGTCAGGCCCTCGGGCCCCGTGACGTGCAGCGCGCCGGGCACCGCGCCGGTGCCGTGTTCGACCGTGTCCAGCTGGTAGGCGGGTGTGCCCAGGATCGGGGCGGTCACCGCGGCGACGTCCAACGTGACGGTGGCGGTGGCCGAGTGACCGGAGTGGCCGACGAGTCCGAGGCTGACGAGGTGGAGTAGGCCCGTCAGGCCGTGGATGTGGGCGGGGCCGTCGGCGTCGCTGGCGGTGACGGTGAAGGTGTCGGTGCCGCCTGCGTACAAGGTCGTCGGCACGGTGTAGGTGAAGGTGCCGTCGGGGCGCAGCAGGACGGTGCCGCCGTTGGCGGGCGCCGACGCCGTCAGGGTCAGGGTCGGGGTGTCGGAGTCGGTCGCCGTGACGCGTCCGGTGATGGTGTTCTGCAGCTGCGAGGTCGTGGTGTCGTCGTAACGCACGACGGGGGTGGCGTTGAAGAACGTGCGCCGGGTCCACGCGAAAACGGTCCACAACACCGGGGTTTCGGCGTCTTGGACGGCCGGGCTCTCCGGTGCCGCCAACGGGGCGAGCACGGTGTCGAGTGCTTGTCTGACGGCACCCGTCGGGACCGGTTGGGGCGTCGGCTCGGCGGGCGCGGTGGTGTCGGTCTCCGCACTCACCGCCGGCGAACCGGTCGTGACTTCGGTGTCGGTGGGGGGCTGGTCTTCCGGCGGCGCCGGGATCAGCATGGCCGGCTCGGTGGTGGCCCCGCCGGTGTATTCCGTTGTGGCGGTTGGCTGTTCCACGGCATCGCCGGACGCACGCGCGGTCTCGTCCTCGTCCGCGGTCCCGCCTTCTGCCTCGGCCTCTGCCTCTGCCTCCGCTTCTGCCTCGGCGTCCGCGTCCGCTTCTGCTTCTGCGTCGGCCTCAGCCTCAGCCTCAGCGTCGTCCTCAGTGGCGGTCTCGCCGGTGTCGCTCTCGAGGGCGTCCTCACTCTCCGAGGCTTCCTCCGTCTCGGAGGCTTCCTGGTCGGTGGCGACGGCCTCGGAAGCTTCGGAAGCGTCCGAATCCGTCGACGACGAGGTGGTGGAGTCCGCCTCGGGTTCGGCGCGCGCGATGCCCGGGGTGCCGGCGATCACGGCGCCCAAGCCCAAAGCCGCGGCCAGCACACCGACACGGCCGATGTACCGGGCGTAATGCAGGGCGGAGTGCTTATCCGGGAGACCCTCTGCGCTGGGTGCGCCGCCGGGCACCCACCCTCCGCTCCGCACCAGTGGGAGCTTCGGCAGCTCGACGCCCGGTATCGAGTACACCAACATCCCAGGCTCGGCGTACTCCAGTCGCCAGGTCGGCTGCTGCGACGGTGCTTCGGCCGGTGGGTCGGTGCTCATTCAGATCTCCCTGCCCAGCCAGATGGAACAAAGACCCGGCTGTCTCTGCAGTCAATCTCGGCGTGTGCCCATGCAGTAGGGGCTTACGTCCCGACAAAGCGGGCCTTTTGTGACGTCCTCTCGCAATGCCGTCCGTGCCGGGCACGTTGGTGTCACGCTGAGGGGATGAGCGCGCGGAACGGCCGGGCCAGAGGCATCGGCCGTGCTGGCTGATGTTCTCCGCCTCGGAGAAGCCCGTACTGTCAAGCAGCTGAGCGCAATTGCCGACTATGTCGACAGCCTGGCGCGCGGAGTCGAGAATCTCACCGATGCCGAACTGAGTTCCAGGACAGACGTTTTCAGGAAGCGGATCGCCGACGGGGGCGTCCTCGACGAATTACTGCCCGAGGGTTTCGCGGTGGCGCGCGAAGCCGCCTGGCGGGTGCTCGGCCTGCGCCCGTACCACGTGCAGGTGATGGGCGGGGCCGCCCTGCATTTCGGCAACATCGCCGAGATGATGACCGGCGAAGGCAAGACCCTGGCCTGTGTGATGCCGGCGTACCTGAACGCGATCGGCGGCAAGGGCGTGCACATCGTCACCGTCAACGACTACCTGGCCGGACGTGACGCCGAACAGATGGGCCGGGTGCATCGATTCCTGGGGCTGACCGTCGGGGTGATCCTGTCGGAGATGAAACCCGACGAGCGACGCGCCGCCTACGCCGCGGACATCACCTACGGCACCAACAACGAGTTCGGCTTCGACTATCTGCGCGACAACATGGCGGGTCGGCTCGAAGACCGGGTGCAGCGTGGGCACTGTTACGCCATCGTCGACGAGGTCGACTCGATTCTCATCGACGAGGCGCGCACGCCGATGATCATTTCCGGACCTGCCGACGACGCGACCCGCTGGTACGAAGAATTCGCGCGGCTGGCCGCGCTGATGACGCGGGACGTGCACTACGAGGTCGACACGCGCAGGCGCACGATCGGTGTCAGCGAGGCAGGCATCGCCCTGGTCGAGGATCAGCTGGGCGTCGACAACCTCTATCAGGTGGTCCACGCGCCGCTGGTCGGGCATCTCAACAATGCGGTGCGGGCGAAGGAACTGTTCCACCGCGACAGGGAGTACATCGTCAACGATGACGGCGAGGTCCTGATCGTCGACGAGTTCACCGGCCGGGTTTTGGTCGGCCGCCGCTACAACGAGGGCCTGCATCAGGCCATCGAGGCGAAGGAAGGTGTGGAGGTCAAACCGGAGAACCAGACGCTGGCCACGATCACGCTGCAGAACTACTTCCGGCTCTACGTCAGGCTCGCCGGTATGACCGGCACGGCGCGGTCCGAGGCGTCGGAGTTCCGCGACATCTACCGGCTCGGTGTCATCACCATCCCGCCCAACAGGCCTGTGGTGCGCCGCGACGAGGTGGACGTCGTCTACAAGACCGAATCGGCCAAGTTCGACGCGGTGGTCGAGGATGTCGTCGGGCGGCACGCCGCGGGGCAGCCCGTGCTGATCGGCACCACCAGTGTGGAGAAGTCGGAGTACCTGTCCGGCCGGCTCACCGAACGGCGCGTCCCGCATACGGTGCTCAACGCAAAGCATCTCGAGCAGGAGGCGGCGATCGTCGCCGAGGGCGGGCGGCGCGGCGCCGTCACCGTCGCAACCGACATGGCCGGTCGCGGCACCGACATCATGCTGGGCGGCAACGTCGACTTCCTCACCGACAAGCGGCTTCGTTCCCGGGGGCTTCATCCGACGAGAAGCCCCGAGGAGTACGACGCCGCCTGGGGCGGGGTGCGGCGCGAGGTCGCGGCCGAAAGTAGGACGGAGGCAAGGGAAGTCGTAGCCCTGGGCGGGCTCTATGTTCTGGGTACCGAGCGCCACGAGTCGCGCCGCATCGACAACCAGTTGCGCGGACGGTCCGGGCGCCAGGGTGACCCCGGCGAGACCAGGTTCTACGTTTCGCTTTGTGACGAGCTGATGCGGCGGTCCGCCACATTTGATCTGGAGAAGCTGATGTCGCGGCTGAAGATGCCCGAGAGGGAACCGATCGAGGCGAAGGTGGTGAGCCGGGCGATCCGCAACGCCCAGAGCCAGGTCGAGCAGGCGAACTTCGACATGCGCAGAAGCGTCGTCAAGTACGGCCAGGTGTTGGATCAACAGCGCCGCATCGTCTATCAGGCCCGCTCACGTCTTCTCGAGGGCGAGGACATGCAGCACCAGATCTTCCACATGATCGGCGACGTCGTCACCGCCTACGTCAACGAGTGCACTGCCGGGCGCCGCACCGCGGACTGGGATCTGGAGACCTTGCGAGCCGCTTTGAGCACGCTGTATCCGGTTGTCTGGCAACCGGATCCGCGGCCGCACATGAGGGGGCTGACCCGCAGCGTGTTGCGTCATGAGGTGATCGCGGATGCCCGGCGCGCGCTGGTCCGGCGCAAGGCCGCGATCGAAGCGCGGTCGGGCCTGCGTGTGATGCGTGAACTCGAGCGGGCAATTCTGCTGGACTGTCTCGATTCCAAGTGGCGCGCGCATCTCTACGAAATGGACTATCTCGCCGCGGGCATCGGGATGCGTGCGCTGGCCGGAGCTGACCCCGTCGTGGAGTACCACCGCGAGGGCCACCGCATGTTCGTCCGCATGCTCGAAGCGGTCAAGGAGCAGTCCATCCGGTCGCTGTTCGACGCCACCACCCGGATGCTGGCGCCCATCATGCCGTCGGCCGCCAGAAGCCCTGGAACCCCTGACCCGCGTTGGCCGTTCTGATCGGCGACAGCTTCACCGGGTCACCGGCCTCGATCATCGTGCCGTCGCCGACGATCATCGCGACGTGGCCGTCCCACACCGCGAGGTCGCCGGGAAGCAGCGAGCCGGCGCCCACTGCCGCGCCGAGGTCCTGCTCCTGGGCCAGCCGCGGAAGACTCAGTCCCGCTTCGCGGTACGCCCACTGGGTCAGCCCGCTGCAGTCCAGACCGACCCCTGGTGTCGTCCCGCCCCACTGGTAGGGCACCCCGAGCTGGGTCAGCGCGTGCCGAACGGCGCTGGCGGCCACCGCATTCGGCGCCATCACCACCGTGCCGTCGGGAAGGCGCACCGCGACCCCGTCGCCGAACGTCGCCGCGTCCGGCGTCCCCGTCGCCTCCGCGGGCGTGAACCCCGCCAGCTCGCCGAACCCTCCGTTGACGGCCCCGGGACCGGCCCAGCCCGCCGGGGCGCCGCCCGGACCGGGGCCCGCGCCGCCGGCTCCCGACCATCCCGCGGGGGCCGTGACGGCGGGG
>NZ_HG964451.1:0-262502 GCF_000612725.1 Mycolicibacterium austroafricanum | reverse complement strand
CCGCCGCGTCGCCGCCGGACCCCGACCAGCCGGCCTCGGCGTCGCGCCAGGCCCGCCCGGCGGCGTCCGCGACCTCGGTCAGGGTGTCCCGCACCCCGGTCAGCGCCGCGGCCGGGTCGGCGGCAGGGTCGGCCGACCAGCCGGGCCCGACCAGCGCCTGCACCCGGCGGATCGGCGCCGCGAGCGCCGTGACGAGTGCACTGGGCATCAGAACGCGATCCGGCCGGCGGCCTCGGTGTCGGCACCCTCGTACGCCTGCGCCGAGCCCGACGCGGCGTCACGGGCCGCCGTCAGCGCGGCACTCAACGCGGCGACGACTCGGGCCTCGTCCTGGGCGGCCCGGCGCAGCGCCGCGACGAAGCGTGCCCCGACCGGGCCGAGGACGTCGGCACCGCCGCCCGCCGTGGTCAGCCGGGCGGCGGCCGCGTGCAGGGCGGCGGCATGGGTCGACGATGCGGCACCGTAGGCGCGGACCAGGTCGGTGTCCACGGACAATCGGGCGAACATATGGATAGGACGCCGAGACTCCCCGTTCGGTTCCCG
Organism: Mycolicibacterium austroafricanum; assembly: GCF_000612725.1. Taxonomy (GTDB): domain Bacteria; phylum Actinomycetota; class Actinomycetes; order Mycobacteriales; family Mycobacteriaceae; genus Mycobacterium; species Mycobacterium austroafricanum. The sequence goes on along the minus strand of NZ_HG964451.1, from coordinate 261,959 downwards.
TTAGGGTCGTCATCCATGGATGTGCGCGTTGTCGACCACCCGCTGGCCGCGGCGCGGCTGACCACACTGCGTGACGAGCGCACCGACAACGCCGGGTTCCGTGCGGCGTTGCGCGACCTGACCCTGATGCTCGTCTACGAGGCCACCCGTGACCTCGAGGTCGAGGTCGTGTCGGTGCGCACACCGCTGGCCGAAACCGCCGGAACACGGTTGGCAAACCCGCCGCTGCTGGTCCCGGTGCTGCGGGCCGGTCTGGGCATGGTGGATCAGGCGCACGCGCTGATCCCGGAGGCCAGGGTGGGCTTCGTGGGTCTGGTCCGCAACGAGGAGACCCACACTCCGACGCCGTATCTGGAGTCGCTGCCCGACGACCTGAGCAAGCAGCCGGTCATCGTGCTGGACCCGATGCTGGCCACCGGCGGCTCGATGGTGCACACCCTGGAGTTGCTCTACGCCCGCGACGCCGTGGACGTCACGGTGATCTGTGTCGTCGCTGCACCCGAAGGTATTGCGGCGCTGGAGAAGATGGCGCCGGAGTTGCGGCTCTACACCGCGACGATCGACTCCGGCCTCAACGACATCGCCTACATCGTCCCCGGGTTGGGCGACGCCGGGGACCGCCAGTTCGGCCCCCGCTGACGGAGGCTAAGTCCAGGCGCGCACCGCCGCGGCCACCGCCTCCTGCAGTGCGGCGGCGCGGGCGCGGCCCGGCGCCAACTCGCCGGCGCAGCGGACCTCGATGTAGGACTTGAGCTTCGGTTCGGTGCCCGACGGGCGGATCACCACCCGCACCGACGCGGCGTCGTCGCCTCCGGTGAACACCAGCGCGTCGGTGCGTGGCTGCAGGTCGGCCACGGCGACCGCGACGCCGGCGATCGTGTCCGGTGGTGTGGCGCGCAGCCGGGTCATCACCGCAGCGGCGTCCTGGGGTGAGTCGACCCGGCGGGTGACGGCGGTGGTGGTGTGCACGCCGTGGCGGCGGGCCAGGTCATCGAGTGCGTCGGGCACCGTGCGGCCGCGCCCCCGCAGCGCGACCACGAGGTCACACGCCAGCACGGCGGCGCTGATGCCGTCCTTGTCGCGCACCGCGTCGGGGTCCACGCAGTGCCCGATCGCTTCCTCGTAGGCGTACACCAGCCTCGCGTCCAGCCCCTCGTCGGCACGGGCCAGCCACTTGAACCCGGTCAGGGTCTCGACGTGGCGGGCGCCGTGCGCGGCGGCGATACTCGCCAGCATCCGTGAGGACACCACCGTGCTGGCCACCACTGCCTTGTCCTGACGGTCGGACAGAATGTAATCGCCGAGCAGCCAACCGGTTTCGTCGCCGGACAGCATCCGCCAGCCGGCCGGCGTCGGCACCCCGATCGCGCAGCGGTCGGCGTCGGGGTCCAGTGCGATCGCGATGTCGGCGTCGACGTCGGCGGCCAGGGCCAGCAGCAGGTCGGAGGCGCCCGGCTCTTCGGGGTTCGGGAACGCCACGGTCGGGAAGTCCGGGTCGGGTGCGAACTGACGCTGCACGACGTGCACGTCGTCGAATCCGGCCAACGCCAGTGCGTCGAGGGCGAATTCGCCACCCACGCCGTGCATCGGGGTCAGCGCGATCCGGGCCGGGCCGGTGGTGCGGCGCACCGACGCGGCCCGCTCGAGGTAGGCCCGCACCTGGTCCTCTCCGGACGCGGTGACGGGGGAGCGGGGGATCTCGTCGGCCGGCGGCGCCGACGCGATGGCGTGCTCGATGTCGCGGTCGGTGGGGGAGACGATCTGCAGCCCGCCGGGGAAGTACACCTTGTAGCCGTTGTCCTGCGGCGGATTGTGCGACGCGGTGATCTGCACGCCGGCCGCCGCGCCCGTGCCGCGGACCGCGAACGCCACCGCGGGCGTGGGGACGGCGGCGAACATCAGCGTCACCGAGAATCCCTGGGCGGCGAACACTTCCGCGGCAGCGCGGCCGAACTCGGCCGAGCGGTGCCGGGCGTCGTAGCCGACCACCACCTGCGAGCCGCCCAGCCCACGGTCGGTCAGCACCCGGGCCAGCGCCCACGTCGCGCGCAGCACCACGGCGAGGTTCATCCCGTTCGGCCCGGCGCGCAGCGGCCCGCGCAGACCCGCGGTGCCGAACGTCAGCGGCTGTGCGAAGCGCTCGGCGAGCTCCTGCTCGTCGCACGCGGCCAGTTCGGCGGCCGACGCAGGGTCGGGGTCATGGGAAAGCCACTCCTGCACAGCCGTTCGCACGGGGGGTGTCACCGCTACACCCCACCAGAGGCGGATCGAGCGCGCAAACGTGCCACGCGTGTCGCCTAGTGCGCCGGATTCGCTTCGGCGAGCTTGCGCAGGATCGGCGCCACCAGCATCAGCAGGTCGAATTCCAGCTCGGAGAGGCTGTCGCGCATGGCCTGGTGCAGCCAGGCGTCGCGTTCGGCGCGGTCGGCCTCCAGCAGGGCCACGCCGCCGTCGGTGATCTCGACGAGCTGGCGGCGCCGGTCGTTCTCGTCGGGCCGGCGCGCGATCAGCTCCCGCGCCACCAGGTCGTTGAGCGAGTCCGTCAACGACTGCACCTTGACGTGCAGCCGCACACCCAGCTCGGCCGGGGTGGTCACGCCGGCGCGGCTGATCTCGCCGAGCAGCTGCATCTGGCTCAGCGTCAGGCCGTTGTCGGGGCGATGCCTGCGCAGCTGCCGGGTCACCGCCATCATCGACTCGCGCAGTTCGGTGGCGGCCGACAGGGTCTGCGGTGAACTCCGATGGATTACCAAGATTCACCTTGGTTTCTACCGTAAATCATACGTGATCCCTCCATTTGAGATCTTGAATTAGTGAGAGCATACTTGTAATCGATGAGGTGGTGGCGGCAGGTATCCCGATGGGCGATTCTCCTCGCGGTGACCGTCGCGGTCACCGTTCCGCTCACGAAACTCGGGGTGCCCTCGGCAGCGCTGTTCGCCGCCCTGGTGGTCGGGATGGTCGCCGCGCTGACGTCGGCGGGGCCCGCGCGCGTCCCGCGCAGGCTCGGGGTCGCGGCGCAGGGCGTGCTCGGCGTCTACATCGGCACCATGGTCCAGCAGGACGCGCTGTCCGCCCTCCGGGATGACTGGGCGATCGTGCTCGGCGTGGCGGTCGGCACGCTGGTGCTCAGCGTCATCGCCGGTGCGCTGCTCGGGATGCGCCGCGACGTCACCGCGCTGACCGGCTCGCTCGCCCTGGTGGCCGGCGGGGCGTCGGGGCTGGTGGCGATCGCCCGCGAACTCGGCGGTGACGACCGCGTCGTGGCCGTCGTGCAGTACCTGCGGGTGGCGTTGGTGACCGCCTCGATGCCCGTCGTCGTCACGGTGATCTACCACGCCGACCGTTCCCGCGCGGCCCCCGAAGCAATGGAAAACTCCACCGCCCCTTGGTATCTCAGCCTCGCGGTGATGGTCGCGCTGGTCGTGGTCGGCGCTCTCGGTGGCCGGTTGATCCGGCTGCCCGGCGCCGGGCTGCTCGGACCGCTGGCGCTGACGGTGGCGCTGGAGGTCAGCGGGCTGTCGTTCGGGCTGTCGGTGCCGGTGCTGCTGGTCCAGGCCGGCTACATGTTGATCGGCTGGCAGGCCGGGCTGGCCTTCACCCGGGAATCGCTCAAGAGCGTCGGGCGGCTGCTGCCCGCCGCGCTGGGGCTGATCGTGTTCATCGGTGTCGCGACCGCGGGGCTGGGCATCGTGCTCGCCCGGGTCGCCGGCCTGACGCCGCTGGAGGGCTATCTGGCGACCAGCCCCGGCGGCGTGTACGCGGTGCTGGCCACCGCGGTCGAAACCGGGTCCAACGTCACGTTCGTCATCGCCGCGCAGGTGGTGCGCATCCTGCTGATGCTGTTCGCCGCGCCGTTCCTGGCCCGCGCCGTGGTGTGGGCAGGCCGCCGATTCGGCAAGGGTCAGAGCCGGGCGATCACCGCGGAGAGCAGGGAACCCATCCGCGTGGCCGACTGACGGCCCGCCTCCAGCACCTCGGCATGCGAGAGCGGCCGGCCCGTCATCCCCGCCGCCATGTTCGTCACCAGCGACAGCCCCAGCACGGACGCGCCTGCCCCGCGCGCGGCGATCGTCTCGTGCACCGTCGACATGCCGACCAGGTCCGCCCCCAGCGTGCGCAGCATCCGGATCTCGGCCGGCGTCTCGTAGTGCGGGCCGGGCAGCCCTGCGTACACCCCTTCGGCCAACCCGGGTTCGATCTCGCGGGCCAGCGCACGCAGCCGCGGTGAGTACGCGTCGACCAGGTCGACGAACTGCGCGCCCACCAGCGGTGACCGGGCCGTCAGGTTCAGGTGGTCGCTGATCAGCACGGGCTGGCCGACGGAGAAGTCGGCGCGTAGCCCGCCTGCGGCGTTGGTGAGCACCACGGTGTGCACGCCGGCCGCGCAGGCGGTGCGCACCGGATGCACGACATGGCGCAGGTCATGCCCCTCGTAGGCGTGGATTCGGCCGAGCAGCACCAGCACGCGATGCGCTCCCACCCGCAGCGACAGCACCTGGCCGCCGTGGCCCTGCGCGGTGGGCGGGGTGAAACCGCGCAGCTCGGCCATCGGGATGGCCGCCGTCGGGTCACCGATCTGCGCGGCCGCGGGCGCCCACCCGGAGCCCAGCACGACGGCGACGTCGTGCGCGTCGCTGCCGGTGCGTTCACGCAGCGCGTCGGCTGCCCGTCGGGCGAGTGCTGCCGGGTCGTCCACAGGCGGCAGCTTAATTGGGGTGCGTGTGCAGTGAGATACTTGCCTGCATGCCCCTTGCCGCCGCGTCGACATGCGTCGAAGACGCTGTGCGCAGTCGCCGCGCCGACCTGGTCGCGCTCTCGCACGCCATCCACGCCGAACCCGAACTCGCGTTCGCCGAGCACCGCAGCTGCGCCAAGACCCAGGCATTGGTGGCCGAGCGCGGCTTCGAGATCACCGCCGGGGTGGCCGGCCTGGACACCGCGTTCCGCGCTGTCTACGGCAGCGGGCCGCTGGTGGTCGGTGTCTGCGCCGAGTACGACGCGCTGCCCGAGATGGGGCACGCCTGCGGGCACAACATCATCGCCGCCTCGGCGGTGGGCACCGCGCTGGCGCTCGCCGAGGTGGCCGACGCGCTCGGCCTGACGGTGGTGCTGCTCGGTACCCCGGCCGAGGAGTTGGGCGGTGGCAAGGCGCTGATGCTGCAGGCCGGCGTGTTCGACGACATCGCCGCGACGGTGATGCTGCACCCGGGCCCGGTCGACATCGCCGCGGCGCGGTCGCTGGCGCTCTCGGAGATGACGATCCACTACACCGGACGGGAGTCGCACGCCGCGGTCGCGCCGTTCCTCGGGGTGAACGCCGGCGATGCCGTCACCGTGGCGCAGGTCGCGATCGGGCTGCTGCGTCAGCAGCTGGCGCCGGGGCAGATGGTGCACGGCATCGTGACCGACGGCGGCCAGGCGTCCAACGTGATCCCGGGGCACACCGAGATGCGCTACACGATGCGCGCCAACGACTCGGAATCGTTGCGCGCGTTGGAATCCCGAATGGCGGGCTGTTTCGCCGCCGGCGCGGTGGCCACCGGTTGCGAGCATGTCGTCTCCGACACCGCACCGGCGTACGCCGAGCTCGCGCCCGATCCGTGGCTGTCGGAGGTGTTCCGCGCCGAGATGACGCGGGTGGGACGCACCCCGGTGGCCGCGGAGCTGGAGGCGTCGCTGCCGCTGGGCAGCACCGACATGGGCAACGTGACGCAGGTGATGCCCGGCATCCACCCGATCGTCGGCATCGACGCCGGTGGCGCGTCGATCCACCAGCCGGAGTTCGCCGCGGCGGCGGTCAGCGCCAGCGCCGACACCGCCGTGGTCGAGGGCGCGATCATGCTGGCCCGCACCGTGGTGGCGCTGGCCGAATCCGGCGTCGAACGCGACCGGGTGCTGGAGCAGTGGCAGAGGCGGGCGTCATGAGCGTGTTGAGGCACGCCGCGGCGCGGTGGCTCAGTGAGCACCACGACGACCTGGTCGGGTGGCGCAGGCACATCCACCGCCACCCCGAGCTGGGACGGCAGGAGTTCGCGACGACGCAGTTCGTCGCCTCGCTGCTGGCCGACGCGGGACTGAACCCGAAGGTGCTGCCCGGCGGCACGGGACTGACCTGTGACTTCGGGCCCGACGACGCGCCGCGGGTGGCGCTGCGGGCCGACATGGACGCGCTGCCGATGGCCGAGCGCACCGGCCTGGCGTTCGCGTCGGAGGTGCCGGACGTCGCGCACGCGTGCGGCCACGACGCACACACCGCGGTGCTGCTGGGGGCGGCGCTGGCGATGGCGTCGGAAACCGAACTGCCCGTGGGGGTTCGGCTGATCTTCCAGGCGGCCGAGGAGCTGATGCCCGGCGGCGCGCTCGACGCGATCGCCGCGGGCGCGCTGACCGGGGTGTCGCGGATCTATGCGCTGCACTGCGACCCGCACCTGGCGGTGGGGCGGGTCGCGGTCAAGGCGGGCCCGATCACGTCGGCGGCCGACCACGTCGAGGTGACGCTGCACTCGCCGGGTGGGCACACGTCGCGTCCGCACCTGACCGGGGATCTGGTCTACGGGCTGGGCACCCTGATCACCGGGGTGCCGGGCATCCTGTCGCGGCGGATCGACCCGCGCAACAGCACGGTGATGGTGTGGGGAGCGGTGCACGCCGGGGTGGCCGCCAATGCGATCCCGCAGACCGGCACGCTGGCAGGCACCATCCGCACCGCCAGCCGGGAGACCTGGCTGACGCTGGAAGACATTGTGCAGGAGGCGATTTCTTCGCTGCTGTCGCCGCTGGACATCGAGCATGTGGTGCAGTACCGCCGCGGGGTGCCGCCGGTGGTGAACGAGGAGATCGCCACCCGCATCATGACCCACGCGATCGAGGCGATCGGCCCCGACGTGCTCGCCGACACCCGGCAGTCCGGCGGCGGCGAGGACTTCTCCTGGTATCTGGAAGAGGTGCCCGGCGCGATGGCGCGGCTCGGGGTGTGGAGCGGCCGCGGTCCGCAGCTGGACCTGCACCAGCCGACGTTCGACCTCGACGAGCGTGCGCTCGGCGTCGGGGTGCGGCTGATGGTCAACCTCGTCGAGCAGAGCGCCCTTTCCTAGCGTCTTAGCGCGACCGCCCAGTGCCCCCTGCCCAGTAGCGGCGAGCGTGCGTGTCTGCGGCCGACACGCCGCAATTTTCCCCTATTTCGCGCACGCTCGCGACGCCTGTCGCGCACGCTCGCGCCGCCCGCCAGAAGAGTCAATCGTGTACGCAGACGTCGAGGAACGCCTTGGTCAGGTCCAGCAGAATCTGCTGCAGTTCGTCGTCGCCGACATCACCGATCATCGGGTCGGTGACGCAGCCGTGGACACCGGCGCTGAGCATCGAGATCGCCACCCGCGTCGCGGTGTCGGGATCGGGGCCCAGCAGCACGTCGGCGAGGCGGTCGCCGAGGCGGCGGAACTCGTCGTTGCCTTCGAGCAGATGATGCACGGTCGGGTCGCCGTAGAACACGCTCGAGACCCGACGGTGCCGAATGATCAACTCCACCAGGCCGCTCATCGACACGCCGCGCCGCGCCGCGGGCGTCGGCAACGTCTCGGTGATCCGCAACAGGTGCTCGATGTCGTCGAACACCGGCTTGACCACCGCCAGCGCGATGTCGTCCTTGGAATGGAACTGGTAGTAGACGGCGGCCTTGGTCACCCCGAGCCGGTCGGCGATCATCTGCAGCGACGTGCCGCTGACGCCGTGGTCGGCGAAGAGTTCCAGGGCGCTTTCGAGCACCCGCTCGCGGGCGAAGCCGCGCGTCGCGACCGGCTTGGCCATCGCACCCCCTTCCCGACCCGCGGAACTGTATCCCAGATCACTCTGGGGCTCGATCCGGCACCACGCCACTAGTTAGCCGATCGGCTTGGAATTAGTTAGCCGATTGGTTAGTCTAGCTCGGTAGTCCGGATCATCCCTGTCGAACGCGGCTGTGCCGTACCGACTTTCGAGTGAACCCTCTGGAGGAGCCGACGGTGGACGGGGTTCGATGAGCCGCTTGCGCGAAGAGGATCAATTCAAGCCGCACTTCTACGGCATCGCCCGGATCATCCGCCGCGCATCCATCCCGATCATCCTGATCTGGATCGCCCTCGCCGCGTTCCTGAACATCTCGGTGCCGCAACTCGAAGAGGTCGGCAAGCAGCGGTCGGTGTCGATGAGCCCCGACGACGCGCCCGCGGTCATCTCGATGGAACACATCGGCGAGGTGTTCGAGGAGTACGAGTCCAACAGCTCGGTGATGATCGTGCTGGAGGGGGAGCAGCCCCTCGGCGACGACACCCGCCGCTATTACGCCGACCTGATCAGCGGGCTCGAAGCCGACACCACCCACGTCGAGCACGTCCAGGATCTCTGGAGCGACCCGCTGACCGCCGCCGGCGCCCAGAGTGCCGACGGCAAGTCCACCTACTTCCAGGTTTATCTCGCGGGCAACCAGGGTGAGGCGCTGGCCAACGAGTCGGTGCGCGCCGTCCAGGACCTGGTGGCCGAGAGCCAGCCTCCCGCGGGGGTGAAGGCGTTCGTCACCGGCGCGTCGGCGCTGGCGGCCGAGCAGGAGGAGGCCGGACATACCAGCATGCGGTTCGTCGAGGCGCTGACGTTCCTGGTCATCACGATCATGCTGGTGCTGTTCTTCCGCTCCATCGTCACCACGCTGCTGATCCTGGTGATGGTCGGGTTGAGCCTGATGACCGTGCGCGGTGCGGTGGCGTTCCTCGGCTTCCACGACATCATCGGGCTCTCGACGTTCGCGACCAGCCTGTTGGTGACGCTGGCCATCGCGATCGCGGTGGACTACGCGATCTTCCTGGTGGGCCGCTATCAGGAGGCCAAGGGCAAGGGGGCCACCGCCGAAGAGGCGTACTTCACCATGTTCGGTGGCAACGCGCACGTCATCGTCGGGTCCGGCCTGACCATCGCCGGTGCGACGTTCTGCCTGAGCTTCACCCGGCTGCCGTACTTCCAGAGCCTGGGTGTGCCGCTCGCGCTGGGCATGCTCGTGTTGATCGCGGTGGCGATGACGTTCGGGCCGGCCATGGTCACCATCGCAAGCAAGTTCGGGCTGCTGGAGCCCAAGCGCGCGATGCGGGTCCGCGGCTGGCGCAAGATCGGTGCGGTCACCGTGCGATGGCCCGGCGCGATCCTGGTGGCCAGCGTGGCGGTGTCACTGATCGGGCTGCTCGCCCTGCCCGGCTACCAGACCAGCTACAACGACCGCAATTACCTGCCCAACGACATCCAGTCCAACGTCGGCTACGCCGCGGCCGAGCGGCACTTCTCCCCGGCGCGCCTCAACCCTGAGGTGCTGATGGTCGAGACCGACCACGATCTACGCAACCCGGCCGACTTCATCGTCATCGAGAAGATCGCCAAGGCGCTGTTCACGGTGGAGGGCATCGGTCGGGTGCAGACCATCACCCGACCGGACGGCACACCGATCGAGAGCACCTCGATCCCGTACATCATGAGCAGGCAGAGCACCACCCAGCAGCTCAACGAGAAGTACATGCTCGACCGCATGGACGACATGCAGGTCCAGGCCGAGTCTCTGCAGACCACCATCGACACGATGGAGAAGATGCAGGCCCTGATGTCCCAGATGTCCGAGATCACCAACAGCATGGTCGCCAAGACCAAGACGATGGCCGTCGACATCACCGAATTGCGGGACCACATCGCCGATCTCGACGACTTCGTCCGGCCGATCCGCAACTACTTCTACTGGGAACCGCACTGCTACAACATCCCGGTGTGTCACTCGATGCGGTCGCTGTTCGACCTGATCGACGGTACGAACCTGCTGACCGACAACGTGCAGGACCTGGTCCCGGACCTGGAACGGATGGCCGCGATCATGCCCGAGTTGATCGCGCTGATGCCGCAGCAGATCGAGACGATGAAGTCGCAGCGCGAGATGATGCTGACCCAGTTCCAGACCCAGAAAGGACAGCTGGAGGCCGCGGCCGAGATGCAGGTGGACGCGGGCGCGATGGGCGACGCGTTCAATGACGCGTGGAACGCCGATTCGTTCTATCTGCCGCCCGAGGCCTTCGAGAACGCCGACTTCCAAAGCGGCATCGAACAATTCATCTCGCCCAACGGACATGCGGTGCGGTTCATCATCGCGCACGAGGGCGATCCGCTGTCGCCCGCCGGGGTGGAGAAGATCGACAAACTCAAGACCGCGGCGAAGGAGGCCGTCAAGGGCACACCGCTGGAGGGTTCGAAGATCTATCTCGGCGGCACCGCGGCCACGTTCAAGGACATGGCCGACGGCACCCGGTACGACCTGCTGATCGCCGGAATCGCCGCTGTCGGACTGATTTTCATCATCATGCTGATTCTGACGCGGGCCATCGTGGCGGCCGCGGTGATCGTCGGCACGGTGGTGCTGTCGCTGGGCGCGTCGTTCGGTCTCTCGGTGCTCGTGTGGCAGCACCTGGTGGGCATCGAACTGCACTGGATGGTGTTGCCGATGGCGGTGATCATCCTGCTGGCGGTCGGCGCGGACTACAACCTGCTGGTGGTGTCGCGGCTCAAGGAGGAGGTCGGCGCGGGTCTGCACACCGGTCTGATCCGCACGATGGGCGGCAGCGGGTCGGTGGTCACCGCGGCCGGGATGGTGTTCGCGCTGACGATGATGACGATGGCGGTCAGCGACCTGACGATCATCGGTCAGGTGGGCACCACGATCGGAATGGGCCTGATCTTCGACACCCTGGTGATCCGGTCGTTCATGACGCCGTCGATCGCGGCGCTGCTGGGCCGCTGGTTCTGGTGGCCGCAGCAGATCCGCACCCGGCCCGCCCCGTCGCCGTGGCCCGCTCCGTCGGCGCGCGTCGCCGACGACACCGGCCGGTAGGCCGGCGACCGCGACTCAGGCGGTCATCAGATGGGCGGCGCCGCCCACGTACACGATCCCGACCGGCTGCGCGGTCGTCGCCGCGTTGACGACGGCCGGCGCCGTGACGGTCTCGCTGGTCATCTCCGCGGAGACGACCGTGAAACCGATGCCGGCATGCGCCAACTCCGATCGCATTGCGTAGAGCGCGGTTTCGGCGGCCCGCTGGCTCGCCGCGACACCGGCGTAGCCCTTCGGCACCGCCTTGTCGGGATAGAAATGCGCCTGGTGGCTGGTGACGAACACGATCCGGGCGCCGGTGGGCATCAATGGCATCGCCCGGGTCGCCAGGCGTCTGTGGACGTCCCCGTTGATCCGCACGGCGTCGTGGGGGTCGTCGCCGGATGCGTTCAGGATGAGCGCGTCGAGCCGGCCGAAGCGCGCCCGGATGGTCTCGATCATGGCCGCGACGGCGAACTCGTCGTGCACGTCGGCGGCGATCGTCGAGGCGTGCCCGCCCGCGTCGCGGATGGCCTGCGCGACGGCCTCGGCCCGCTCGGGTCTCCCACAGTGGTTGACGATGACGTGAGTGTCGGCGCCGGCGATGCGCCGGGCGACGTCGGCGCCGACGCCGCGCGATGCGCCGGTGACAAGGATGATCCGCTCGGGTGACTGAAGCATGCGGGTTCCTTCCGTTGCGACAACCGCGTGTGAGCCACCCTACACCTACTTTAAGAGGACAGTAAGAAAAATAAGGTCACGGTGAGGCAGTGAATTGGTCGCTGAGCGGCCACGTCAGACCTGGTGCTCGCCACCGTCGATGTCGAGATTCGCGCCGTAGATGAAGCTGCTGTCGGCCGACGCCAGGAAGGCCACCGCGGCCGCGACCTCTTCGGGGCGGCCCAGCCGGCCGATCGGAACCCCCTTGACCAGCTCGGCCTTGAACGCCGAGGCCACCTCGGGGTCGACGACCTTGTCGACCGCGGGGGTGTCGATCGCACCCGGCGAGACCGTGTTGACCCGGATTCCCCGGTCCTTGAGCTCGTTGGCCCAGGTCCGCGCGAGCGAGCGGACCGCGGCCTTCGACGCCGAGTACAGCCCGAAGTTCTCCCACCCGTCGTCGGCGCGGATGGACGAGTTGACGATGACGGACGCACCGTCGTTGAGAAGGGGCGCCGCCTTCTGCACGGTGAGCCACGTTCCACGCACGTTGACGTCGAAGTTCTGCTCGTAGTCCGCCTCGGTGGCCTGGGCCAGGGGTCCCAGCACCGCCAACCCTGCATTCGCGAAAAGCACGTCGAGGCCCCTGCCGCGAGCCCGGACGGCGTCGTAGAGCCGATCCAGGTCGGCGGCTCGCGCGATGTCGCCCACCACGGCGGTGGCCGCGGAGCCGAGCGACGCGGCGGCGGCGTCCAGGGCGGGCTTCTTCCGGCCGGTGATGAAGACGTGGGCGCCTTCGTCGGCAAGTCGTTGTGCGGCAGCCAGTCCGATGCCGGAGCTGGCGCCCGTGACGACGGCGGTCTTGCCCTCCAGTGTTCCCATCGGATGCCCTTTCGTCATTCAGTATCGATCGGTACATAAGTACCGTAGCACTTCTGAACCGATCGGTACTGAACTCGCTTCAGTTTCCCTACCGATCGGTGCAGAAGGGGTACGATCGTGGCGAAATGGGATCGCCCGGAACGTCTTCGATCGGCCGGCCGAGGAGCTTCGATACCGACGAAGCTCTCGAGCGGGCCATGGTGGTGTTCTGGGCCCACGGCTACGAGGGTGCCTCGCTCACCGACCTGACCGAGGCCATGGGCATCACCCGGACCAGCATGTACGCCGCGTTCGGCAACAAAGAGGAGCTATTCCGGGCCGCGCTGACGCGTTACCTCGAGGGGCCGGGTGGCTATCTCAGCCGGGCGCTCGAGGAGTCGACGGCCCGCGAGGTGGCCGAGGCGTTCCTGCGCGGCAGTGTGCGGGCCACCACCCGCCCCGAAGGCCCGGCAGGGTGCCTTGTCGTGCAGGGTTCACTGGCCGCGAGCGATGCCGGGCAACCCGTGCGCGATGCGCTGATCGCGTGCCGGGAAGAGGCGGTGTCACGTCTGCGCGAGCGTTTCCGCAGGGCGGTCAAGGACGGTGACCTGCCGCCGGGAACCGATCCCGGTCTGCTCGCCCGCTACCTCATGACCGTCGGCAACGGAATCGCGGTCCAGGCCGCCAGCGGGGTCGCCCGCAGGGAACTTCAGCGCGTGGCCGATGCGGCCCTGCGGCACTGGCCGCCGGTCTGATCCCTAGGCGCCGGGGCCGACGTTGCCTGCCGGCCGGGTGCGCAGGTCGTGCACGTATTCCGGTGGCGCCCCGGCGATTTCGGCCGCATCGGCCATCACGCCGAGGTACCGCGCCGACGGGATCCCGCCTTCCCACGCGTCGAGCACATACAGCCACGCCAGTACCGGATCGGTATCGGTGTCCGACGACGTGCGCTCCACCCGGCAGCGGATCTTCTTGTGGAAGCCGAGCTCGGAGCCCTCCCAGCGGTCGAGGTTCGCCTCGTCCTCCTTGGTCACGTCGTAGAGCACGACGAACACCTTCGAGTCCGGGTCCTCGACGATGGTGGCCAGCGCGCCCTCCCAGGCGATGTCGGCGCCGCCGAACGTCAGGCGCCACCCGTGCAGCCACCCCGTCCCGGCCATCGGGGAGTGCGGAGCGCGGAGCAGCATCTGCTCGGGATGCATATTCGATCCGTAGGCGGCGTAGATCGGCACGCGAGAAGCTTAATGGCACCGCTGCCATCGGGCGGGACCTGTGCCGGAACACCTCGCCCACGTCGGTGGCCTAGGTTTACAACCGTGGTAACGCGCATCGTGATCATCGGCGGAGGACCAGCGGGGTACGAAGCGGCACTGGTGGCGGCCGGCCTGGGGCGCGACCTCACCCAGGTGACCGTCATCGACTCCGACGGTCTGGGCGGGGCGTGCGTCCTCTATGACTGCGTGCCGTCGAAGACGTTCATCGCCTCCACCGGGGTGCGCACCGAGCTGCGCCGCGCACAGGGCATGGGCTTCGACATCGGCATCGACGACGCCCCGATCTCGCTCCCGAAGATCAACAACCGGGTCAAGACGCTGGCCGCGTCCCAGTCCGCCGACATCGGCAGCCAGCTGCTCAACCAGGGCGTCACGATCATCGGTGGCCGCGGCGAACTCGTCGACGACATCGCCGGCATGGCGCACCACCGGGTCAAGGTCACCACGAGCGACGGCAAGGTCGGCGTGCTCAAGGCCGACGTCGTGCTCATCGCCACCGGCGCCAGCCCGCGCGTTTTGCCCAATGCGGTGCCCGACGGGGAGCGGATCCTGACCTGGCGGCACGTCTACGACCTGGACGAGCTGCCCGAGCACCTGGTCATCGTCGGTTCCGGAGTGACGGGCGCGGAGTTCTGCAACGCCTACACCGAGCTCGGTGTGACGGTGACCGTGGTGGCCAGCCGCGACCAGATCCTGCCGCACGAGGATTCCGACGCCGCCGCCGTGCTCGAGGAGGTGTTCGCCGAGCGCGGTGTGACGCTGGTCAAGAATGCCCGCGCCGACTCGGTGACCCGCACCGAGACGGGGGTCAAGGTCTCCATGGCCGACGGCCGCACGGTCGAGGGCAGCCACGCGTTGATGACGGTCGGGTCGGTGCCCAACACCAAGAACCTGGGCCTGGAGCGGGTCGGCATCACGCTCAACCCCGGCGGCTACATCCCCGTCGACCGGGTGTCGCGCACCCCGGCCCCCGGCGTCTACGCCGCCGGTGACTGCACCGGCCTGCTGCCGCTGGCCTCGGTGGCGGCCATGCAGGGCCGCATCGCGGTGTACCACGCGCTCGGCGAGGGGGTGTCGCCGATCCGGCTGCGCACCGTGGCCTCGGCCACCTTCACCCGTCCCGAGATCGCCGCGGTCGGCATCCCGCAGTCGGCCATCGACGACGGCAGCGTGCCGGCCCGCACCCTGATGCTGCCGCTGAGCACCAACGCCCGCGCCAAGATGAGCCTGCTGCGGCACGGTTTCGTCAAGATCTTCTGCCGGCCGGCGACGGGCGTGGTGATCGGCGGGGTGGTGGTGGCGCCCATCGCGTCGGAGTTGATCCTGCCGATCGCGCTGGCGGTGCAGAACCGCATCTCGGTTTCCGACCTGGCGCAGACGCTGTCGGTGTATCCGTCGCTGTCGGGTTCGATCGTGGAGGCGGCCCGCCGGCTCATGGCGCACGACGATTTGGACTGATCCGGCTGAACCTGACCGCCGAACTCCTCATCGCGGCTCGTTCCTCGCCGCTTGATCGTCGTCCGGCTGAACCTGACTGCCGGACTCCTCAACGCGGCTCGTTCCTCGCCGCTTGATCGTCGTCCGGCTAGCCTGGGAGCTGACAACCCGTACTGACGAGTAACGAGGAGCCGGCCACCGTGGGTCATGTGATCCCCGCTCCAGGCAACGGCCAGACGTTCCTGGGCCCTGATCATCGAGTCCGCGCCTGGCAGCGGCTAGGCAACGAGCAATTCGACGTGATCGTCATCGGCGGCGGCGTCGTAGGTGCGGGCGCGGCGCTCGATGCCGCCACCCGCGGGCTGAAGGTGGCGCTGGTCGAGGCCCGCGATTTCGCCTCGGGGACGTCGAGCCGCAGCAGCAAGATGTTCCACGGCGGCCTGCGTTATCTCGAGCAGCTGGAGTTCGGCCTGGTGCGCGAGGCCCTGCACGAGCGTGAGTTGTCGTTGACGACGCTGGCGCCGCATCTGGTCAAGCCGTTGCCGTTTCTGTTCCCGCTCACCAACCGTGGCTGGGAACGGCCCTACATCGCGGCCGGGATTTTCCTTTACGACCAGCTCGGCGGTGCGAAATCCGTTCCGGCGCAGAAACATCTGACCCGATCCGGGGCGTTGCGGCTGTCGCCGGGACTCAAGCGCAGCTCGCTGATCGGCGGGATCCGCTACTACGACACCGTCGTCGACGACGCCCGCCACACGATGACGGTGGCGCGTACCGCCGCCCATTACAGCGCGGTGGTGCGGACCTCGACGCAGGTGGTGGCGCTGCTGCGGGAAGGCGACCGGGTCACCGGGGTGAGGGTGCGGGACTCCGAGAACGGGGAGGTCACCGAGGTGCGCGGCCATGTCGTGGTCAATGCCACCGGGGTGTGGACCGACGAGATCCAGGCACTGTCCAAGCAGCGCGGCCGTTTTCGGGTGCGCGCCTCCAAAGGGGTGCACATCGTGGTGCCCCGCGACCGGATCGTCAGCGAGGTCGCGATCATCCTGCGCACCGAGAAGTCGGTGCTGTTCGTCATCCCGTGGGGAACGCACTGGATCATCGGCACCACCGACACCGACTGGCACCTCGACCTCGCGCATCCGGCCGCGACGAAGGCTGACATCGACTACATCCTGGGCCATGTCAACAAGGTGCTGGCCACACCGCTGACCCACGACGACATCGACGGCGTGTACGCCGGCCTGCGGCCGCTGCTGGCCGGGGAGAGCGAAGAGACCTCGAAGCTGTCGCGCGAGCACGCCGTCGCGGTGCCCGCTCCGGGCCTGGTGGCGATCGCCGGCGGCAAGTACACCACCTACCGGGTGATGGCCGAAGACGCCATCGACGCCGCTGCGGAGTTCATCCCGACGCGGGTGGCGCCGTCGATCACCGAGCGGGTGCCGCTGATGGGCGCCGACGGATACTTCGCGCTGATCAACCAAACGCAAAGTGTCGGTGCGCATTACGGTCTGCACCCGTACCGGGTGCGGCATCTTTTGGACCGGTACGGGTCGCTGATCGGCGAGGTGCTCAAGCTGGCCAGCGATCTGGCCGCAGTCCGGCCCGACCTCCTCGAGCCGATCACCGACGCCCCGGTGTACCTCAAAGTGGAAGCCGCCTACGCGGCGGCGGCCGAGGGTGCGCTGCACCTGGAGGACATCCTGGCGCGGCGGATGCGGATCTCCATCGAATACCCGCACCGCGGCGTGGACTGTGCCCGCGAAGTCGCCGAAGTCGTTGCACCCCTGCTGGGTTGGAGTGCCGAGGACGTGGATCGCGAGGTCGATACATACCTGGCGCGGGTCGAGGCTGAGGTGTTGTCGCAGACCCAGCCCGACGACGAGTCCGCGGACGCATTGCGGGCGGCCGCGCCGGAGGCGCGCGCCGAGATCCTCGAGCCGGTGCCCCTCAAGTGAGGCGTCCCGCCCCGCTCCCGGTGCGGGACGGCCTGGGGCCGGCGCGGGTGCGGTTGCGGGGCGGCGCGGTGCTCGTCGAGCTGGCCGACCGCTTCGGCGAGGCGGCCGCGGCCAAGGTGCTCAATGGCGAGGTGTTCACCGCTGACGGCGCGGTGGTGACGGCATCGACTGTGCTGCAGCCCAATTCAGTGGTGTATCTGTATCGCGACCTGCCGGACGAGGTTGCGGTGCCGTTCGACGTGCCGGTCCTGCACCGCGACGACAATCTCGTCGTGGTCGACAAGCCGCACTTTCTGGCCACCATGCCGCGCGGCAGCCACGTCGCGCAGACCGCCCTGGTGCGGATGCGCCGCGAACTGGACCTGCCGCAGCTGAGCCCGGCGCACCGCCTGGACCGGTTGACCGCCGGGGTCCTGGTGTTCACCACGCGCCGTGAGGTCCGTGGCGCCTATCAGACGATGTTCGCCCGCGGCGGCGTGAGCAAGACCTACCTGGCGCAGTCGTCGGCGGGTACCGACCGGGATTTCCCGATCACGGTCCGCAGCCGAATCATCAAGCGGCGGGGTACTTTACAGGCGGTCGAAGAGCCGGGGGAGCCGAACGCGGAGACGCTCGTCGAGCGAGTCGACGACCGCACCTACCGACTCATGCCGCGCACCGGGCGCACCCACCAACTGCGCGTCCACATGAACTCACTCGGCCTGCCCATCGCCGGAGACCCCTTGTACCCCAACGTCATCGACGTCGCCGTCGGCGACTTCTCCACGCCGCTGAAGCTGCTGGCGCAGTGTCTGGAATTCACTGATCCGCTGGCGGGAGTCCGCCTGCGGTTCACCAGCGAACGGACGCTGTGAGAGGCAAGTTGTGCGCTCAGATCGCGACTCCCCTCGCCGATCGCTCGATCGCGATCTGAGCGCACACAGACACCGTTGGTAGCGACCTAGCGCTTCCGACTTCGTGCGTCGCTCCGGCGCCCCAGCGCCGCACAGGAAGCAATCTACTTCATTTGTGAAAAGTTCGCTGCGCTATTAGACCCGCTCGCTAAACTGCGCGCTGACTTGGGAAAGCGTGTCGACATCGCCGCGCGACGAATTTGCGTGACGGCTGCGTAACCGGCTAACTACGCCCCGTCGTGCACCACGGTCCGAGCGCTGTGACGATGCGCGGAAACGCGACGCCCTGGTGCATTTGCGGCAAAGGTCAGCGCATTCCGGCAGGGCCACGGGGGTGCGGTGACGAACGCGGCGACGTCGGGTGCAATCAGGTGGTGCGGACGACCGGCGGGGGCGTTGTTCCGAGCCGGCCCGAGGATCGCGGCCCACCCCGCCCCGAAATTGTCGCCCGCGAAACATGTTGCGTGTCACGGCGGGCGTGCCCGGCATTCGAGATGAGCAGAGTGGGCCACCAGCAGGAAGGTCACTGTGCCGGTTTGGCGTAGGAATTGAGCTTATTGGCGACGTAGTCGATTTCGAGATCGCCGTTGATGGCGACGTTGTTCATGAATACTTCGGCGTCGTCGACGTCGAACTCACCCAGTGAGATCCCGTTGATGTGCAGGAAGATCCATGCTGCCGCCCAGGCCATCGGCATGTTCCCGTCCACCAGGGCGTGATTGCGCGCCAATGACTGAAGCAAGGCAGCGGCTTTGGTGAAGTTGTCCGGGTAGGCGTCGAGCCCGAAGACAGTGGCGCGGGGGCGTGCCACGGCAGCGTCAAGTAGGCCGTAGTCGCTGACATGGACGACCTGGCCGACTGCGGCCGATCCTGCTGTCAATACGTCATCGCGATCGAGGTATTCGGTCACGCCAGGCGACGGTTGAGTTCTGCCGATCGCTCGGCGACGATGCGGGCGGCTTCAGCGACACGGCGGCGATGCTCGCTCGCGGCAGAGAGAATGGCTGCGTGTGCGAACGTCCGCAGTGAGACTTCATCGTTGGCGGCCGCTGCGCGGACGGTCGCCAGTTCTTCTTCGGTGAACGAGACATTCAAGGACGGCATGCCGGGATGGTACCGAAAATGGTACTAAGTAAGGTATCAACCTCCCGTCTTCGGAGGCCGGCTGTGACTCGATACTGGCCGGTGTTGGAGGTGTTGGGACCTCCGCCTGCCGGGGCGTCTGGTGAGGCCGCCAGCCCAGGGTGTCGCAGGGTCCGGTCGAGCGTGTTCGGCCAACGGCAAGCCGCATCGACTGCCACAATCACCATGACCTCGGCGGCGAAGGACGCCGCCCGATCAGAGGAGTGGCCTTGCGCAAGAGTTGGCTCGTCGCGTCCGCGGCGGTGGTCCTGGGGGCGTCGGTCCCCGCGCTGACTCCCGCTCCCGCGTACGCGGTGTGCGGGTCCATCAGCGGTGTGAACGTCGACGTCACGGGGTGCGCCGATCCGTTGTACGAGCTCAATGCCGCGCCGCCACCGCCACCGCCACCGCCACCGCCGCCACCGCCGCCGGTGTACGTTCCGCCGCCACCGCCACCGGTGTACGTACCGCCGGTGTACGTGCCGCACGTCAGCGTCTGCGCCGACGTCGGTAGGCGCATCAGTGTGGCCGGTTGCGTCTAGTGGATCGCGCTTCGTTCGACCGGCTGTTCGACATGACCGACCGGACCGTCGTCGTCACCGGCGGCACCCGCGGGATCGGGCTGGCGCTGGCCGAGGGGTATGTACTGGCGGGTGCGCGCGTCGTGGTGGCCAGCCGTAAGGCCGATGCCTGTGAGGAGACGGCCCGGCACCTGCGGGAGCTGGGCGGCTCGGCGATCGGGGTACCCACCCATCTCGGCGAGGTCGACGACCTCGGCGCGCTCGTCGAGCGCACCGTCGCCGAGTTCGGCGGGGTGGATGTGCTGGTCAACAACGCGGCCAATCCGTTGGCGCAGCCGTTCGGGCACATGACCGTCGACGCGCTGACGAAGTCGTTCGAGGTGAATCTGCGCGGCCCGGTGATGCTCGTGCAGGAGGCGCTGCCGCACCTGAAGGCCAGCGAGCATGCCGCGGTGCTGAACATGGTGTCCGTCGGCGCGTTCATCTTCGCGCCGATGTTGTCGATCTACGCGTCGATGAAGGCCGCCATGATGTCGTTCACCCGGTCGATGGCAGCCGAGTTCGTCCATCACGGCATCCGGGTCAACGCGTTGGCGCCCGGACCGGTGGACACCGACATGATGCGCAAGAATCCGCAGGAGGCGATCGACGGGATGGTCGGCGGCACGCTGCTGGGCCGGTTGGCGACCCCTGACGAAATGGTCGGCGCCGCACTGCTTCTGACATCGGATGCCGGAAGCTACATCACCGGCCAGGTCATCATCGCCGACGGCGGCGGCACCCCGCGCTGACCCCCCGTTCTCGCCGAAATTGCATTCCAGCAGCGAAAGTTCGAGTAGACGCCTGCTGGAATGCAATTTCGGCGGGGGTTAGGGCTTGCGTAGGATCTTGGCGGCCGCCTCGCGCATCTCGCCGCTGGTCGACGCCAGGATCTGGCTGCGGTTCTCCAGATGCAGCGCGGCCTCCAGGCTGGACGCTTCGAGGTTGGCCCACAGCACCTGCTTGGTCGACTCGACGCCGAATTTGCCGAAACCGCACAGTGTTTCAGCGACGGCCAACGCCTCATCCAGTGCCGAATCCGCGACTCGTGACACCAGGCCGAGCCGCAACGCCTCGTCGGCGTCGACCGCGCGTGCGGTCAGGATCATGTCGAACGCCGGCCCGGCGCCGAGGATGCGCGGCAGGGTGTAGCTGACCCCGATGTCGCAGCCGCCGAGGCCGAGCTTGATGAACTGCGTGCAGAACCGCGCCGACGGCGACGCGACACGGATGTCGCACGCCGCGGCGATACCGAGTCCGCCGCCGTAGGCGACACCGTTGACCGCCGCGATCGCCGGCTGGCGCAGCCGGTGGAGCTTGGCGGTCAGGTCCGCGATGCGTTCCTGCCACCGCATGCCCGAGCGGGGGAACTCGGTGCCGCCGCCCGTCTCCTCGGGGTTGGGCGCGCTCAGGTCGAGCCCGGAGCAGAAGCCGCGCCCGGCACCGGTCAGCACCACCACGCGGCAGGTGTTGTCGGCGGCCACCGCGTCCAGCGCGTCGTGCAGAGTCTCGACCAGCTCGTAGGACAGCGCGTTGAGCTTGTCGGGCCGGTTGAGCGTGACCACGGTGATCTCGGGAAGGGGTCGGGTGACTTCGACGACGGACGACATGCCCGTCACGTTAACTGCTGCGCCAGCCCGCCACGCCGACGGTGATCATCCGCAGTTGTTTGATCGCGATCCGGCGGATCTCGGCGATGCTCGCGGGGTCGGTGGCGTCTTCCAATGACTCGGCGATGACGATCATCGAGTTGACGAACACGCTGGCCAGGATGTTGAGGTCCTCGCTGCTCCAGGTGTTCAGGTTGGGGAAGCGCGCCAGGTCGATGGCCAGTTCCGAAGTGATGAGCCGGATTTCGGTGCGGATCGCGTACCGCAGCACCGTGACGCCCGTCGAGCGTTCCCGGCCGATGAAGCGCCAGTGCTCGCGACGCTGCTGGACACTGTCGATGAGGATGTCGACCGAGGATTCGATCACCCGGTTCGGGTCCAGCTTTCCGGCCCGGGCGCCGCGCAGCATCTCGCGCAGGGCGCGGAACGACTCGTCGATCAGGACGAGGCCGAGCGCTTCCATCGATTCGAAGTGCCGGTAGAACGCCGCCGGCACGATGCCGGCCTCGCGGGTGACTTCGCGCAGGCTCAACCCGCTGAAACTGCGTTCGGCGAGCAGGCTCAGCGCCGCCGCGACGATCGCGCGGCGGGTGGCCTCCTTGCGTTCCTCTCGCGACAGCGTGTCCTTCTCCCGCGATCGGGAGCGGCCCGAGCGTGAGCTGGGCGTACGACTGTTCACTGTGTGAAACCTACCACAGCCTGCGGCGATCTCTTGACCTGCAGGGCGGTAGGCGCGCACGGTGTACATATGTTCACTGAAACTTTGACCAAGGTGCGGCGGTCCGCCCTGCTGGACCTGCTGACCGGTCCGCACGGCGTCGACCGCTACACCGAGCTGGTCGACCCGACCTGGACGCGCGGGCAGGCCCGCGCCCGGGTCGTCGGGGTGCGGCGCAGCACGCCGCGCAGCGTGACGCTGACGCTGGCGCCCAACCGGGCGTTCGCCGGGTTCCGCGCCGGTCAGCACGTCAACGTCTCCGTCGACATCGACGGCCGCCGCCGCACCCGGCCCTATTCGCCGGCCAACGCCGACACCGACCCGTACCTGGAGTTGACGATCGGCCGCCATGACGGCGGCCTGGTGTCCACCTACCTGTTCGAGCGCGCGCGGGTCGGCATGGTCGTCGGCCTGGACTCGGTGGCCGGGGATTTCACTCTGCCGGCCATTCCCGGACCCACCCTGTTCGTGTCGGGAGGCAGCGGCATCACCCCGGTGATGTCGATGCTGCGCACGCTGCGGGCACGCCGGCACGCCGGTGAGGTGGTGTTCGTCCACTACGCGCGGTCGGCCCAGGAGGCGTGCTACCGCGACGAGCTCGCCGGCATCGCCAGCGAGATGCCGAATGTGACTGTGCTGCATGGCTACACCCGCGACACCACCGGCTCCGACCTGCCCCCGCGATTCGAGCGAGCTGGGATCGAACCGCAGGCGGTCTACGTGTGCGGGCCGCCGGCGCTCGTCGATGCCGTCCGAGAGGTCTACCCGGACGCGGCGTCGGAGAGCTTCGTGCCACCGGTGCTCAGCGGTGAATCATCCGGTGGCCGTGTCACTTTCACCGAAAGCGGCGTCGACGTCGTCGACGACGGCCGACCGCTGCTCAACCAGGCCGAGGACGCGGGCCTGACCCCGGAGAGCGGCTGCCGGATGGGCATCTGCTTCTCCTGCACGCGCCGCAAGACCAGTGGCGCGGTGCGCAACGTCATCACCGGCGTGGTCTCCTCGACCGAGGAGGAAGACGTGCAGATCTGCGTGTCCGCACCGGTGGGCGACGTCGATGTCGCCCTATAACCGCCGAAATCGCATTCCACGCGTGCCAAGTCGTCGAATCGTCGCGCTGGATGCAATCTCGGCGACCGACCGACCGACACACCGAGAGAGGGAGATCATGACCGAAGTCCTGGAAACCCCGACCACCCCGACCCAACAAACCACCCCGACGCAACAGACCATCACCAAGACGGTGGCAGGCAAGACCGTCACCCTGACCCCCGAGCAGGCCGAGGCGTTCGGCCGGGAACTCGACGCGCTCAAAGACAGCGTGATCGCCGACCTCGGCGAACGCGATGCCACCTACATCCGGAAGATGATCAAGGCGCAGCGCGGACTTGAGATCGGTGGCCGGGCACTGCTCTTCGGTGGCATCTTCCCGCCGTTCTGGCTTGCGGGCACGGCGATGCTCGGCCTGAGCAAGATCATCGACAACATGGAGATCGGCCACAACGTCATGCACGGCCAGTACGACTGGATGGGCGATCCGGCGATCTCCAGCAAGGGCTTCGAGTGGGATACCGCGTGCCCGGCTGACCAGTGGCGTCACTCGCACAACTACATGCACCACACGTATACCAACATCGTCGGGCTGGACCGCGACATCGGTTACGGAATCCTGCGTATGAGCTCCGACCAGAAGTGGCGGCCGTACTACCTGGGCAACCCGGTGTACGCGTTTCTGCTGATGGTGCTGTTCCAATACGGAGTGGCGCTGCACGAGATGGAAAGCGAGAAGATCGCCGCCGGTGAGATCACGCTGACGGACAAGCGCGAGATCCTCGAAGGGATCTGGCGCAAGACCAAGCGGCAGACGCTGAAGGATTACGTGGCGTTCCCGCTGCTGGCCGGGCCGTTCGCGCCGTGGGTGTTCGCGGGCAACATGACCGCCAACCTGATGCGCAATGTGTGGGCGTACATGATCATCTTCTGCGGGCACTTCCCGGAAGACGTCCAAGAGTTCTCCATCGAGGAGACCAAGGCCGAGACGCGCGGGCAGTGGTACTTCCGTCAGGTGCTGGGGTCGGCGAACCTGACCGGTGGCAAGCTGTTCCACATCTTGAGCGGCAACCTGAGCTTCCAGATCGAGCACCACCTGTTCCCGGACATCCCGGCCTTCCGGCACGCCGAGATCGCGCCGAAGGTTCAGGAGATCTGCGAGCGCTACGGCGTGCCCTACAACAAGGGCTCCCTGCCGCACCAGTTCGGGACCGTGGTGCGCAAGATCATCAAGTTCGCCCTGCCCTTCTAGTCCGCGAAATTGCATTCCAGCAGGCCGCTACTCGAACTTGTGCTGCCTGGCTGCAATCTCGGCGCCCGGACGTAGGTCTTGTGGCGCGGTCCGCCGCGTGGTGGGGTGTGCGACGGGTCGGATCTCTGTGGGGAAGGAAGCAATTGATGCGTGTTGCGTTGGCGGCGATGTCGGTGGTGGCCGCGGGTGCGTTTGGCGGTATGGGCGTGGCGTCGGCCGAACCGGCGGTGCCGGATGCCGGCCAGCTCACCTCCGAGCTGCGGCAGGTGCTGAACACCGGCGCCCCGGCGAGCGAACGTGCCGCCAAGCTTGCCGGCGGGCAGTCAGCGGTGCCGACCGCCGACAACATCGCCAATCGGCTGAACTCCTATGGCGGCATGGTCAACTGGCAGGTGCAGAACCCGGTGCCCAACGGTGACCGGCTCGACGCGCAGCTCGCGGTGACGATCCCGATCTTCGGCACCAAGACCCACGACATCTACTGGGTGGACCAGGACGGCGCCTGGAAGCTGTCCAACCCGTCAGCCTGCGTGATCGCGACGGACGTCGCAGGCGTCGACTGCACGGTCTAACCACCGCCGAAATTGCATTCCAGCAGGCCGCTACTCGAACTTTTCCTGCCTGGCCGCAATCTCGGCGCGATGTCGCGCCGCGTACGCGTATGACGGGATCTGCACGGTGCCGCGCCAGCCTCGCGCCCGCATCGCCGCGTTGAGCCGGTTGATCACGAGCACGGGGTCGTCTTCCTTGACGACGGCGGTGACGTGCCAGTTGAGTCGTCGCAGCTCGGGCAGGACGCGCCGGTCCTTGAGATACTGCGCACGGCTGGACTGGTGGTGGTCGCCGTCGTATTCGAACGCGACCAGGAAGTCGGGCCAGCCGAAGTCGACAAACCGGACGTGCGCGCCGTTCTCGTCGACCACCTGGATCTGGGTGGCTGGTGTCGGGAATCCGGAGTCGATCACCAGCTTTCGCCACCACGATTCGCGGGGTGACTCGGCGCCGCCGTCGATGTAGGGCAGCAGGGCCTTGAGCCGTGCAACTCCGCGAGCGCCCTTGTACCGCAGGGTGAGTGCCGTCACGTCGTCGATCGAATAGGGCCGCGCGCGCATCAGCGCGTCGAGGCGCCCCAGTGCCTCGTGGTCGGGGCGGAACCGACCAAGGTCGTACGCCGTGCGCGTCGGGGTGGTCACGGGTATGCCGCTCAGTGCCTGCCATTCGTCCGGCGCGATGCGTTCGTTTCGGGCGATGATGCCCGTCGGCGGCCGCGGGCACTTGTAGATCAGCTCTACGTCGATGTCGTCGTCGATCCAGGCCGACCCGTGTAGCGCCGCGGCGGCAAGCCCGGTGAGGATTCCGGCGCGCTGCGAGTACAGCCAGGCGCCTTCAGCGCGATCGCGCAGTGTCGGCGCCGGGACCTTCGGGGCGTGGACGTTGCGATAGATCGGCCGATACCAGCGTTGGAGTTCGTGACGGGTGACGACGCCCGTGGCCACCGCTTCGGTCCCGATGATGATGTTTCCCATGTCGCGATGATCGGCACCGACTCCGACGGATCAGCGCCGCGCGCACGAGTTGTCCACAGGCCCCCGCCGAGATTGCGTTGGCGCAGGGTTCTACTCGAACTTTCGCTGCTGGAATGCAATTTCGGCGGGGATTGGGATTCAGCGTTGGCAGGTGGGGCACCAGTAGGTGACCCGGTCGCCGCCCTTGTCCGTTTCGATCGGGGTGCCACAGCGACGGCAGGGCAGCCCGGCCCGGCCGTACACCCACACGTCCTGGCCGGGGCGGGTGTTTCCGGTGGTGGTGCGGTTCACCCGTAACCTGTTGAGCCACAACATCTGCTGCGCCCGACTCGCGACCCGCACCGGGTCGGCCAGTTCGCCGACGGCGGTGCCGGGCCGCAGTCCGAACACAAAGCACAGTTCGTTGGCGTACACGTTGCCCACTCCGGCCATCACCCGCTGATCCAGCAGCGCCTCGGCCACCGGCCGTGACGGGTCGGCGACGAGATTGGCTGCCGCGACCGGAGCCGACCAGTCGGGGCCGAGCAGGTCGGGTCCCAGATGCGCGACGGCCTCCATGTCGGTGGCGCGGTCGAGGATCTCCAGCACACCGAGGTCGACGCCGGACGCGCGGGACCGCGCCGTCTCCAACACGATGCGGATCTTGTAGGACGGCACCCGAACCCGGCCGATCACCCACGCGCCGTCCATCTTCAGGTGCGAATGGATGCTGGCCTGCCCGACGCGGATGAACAGGTGCTTGCCGCGGCTGAGCACCTCGTCGACCGTCTGTCCGCTCAGATCGACGGCCGCATAGCGGGGGACACGGACATCGCAGCGGGTCAGCTCCCGGCCCTCCAACGCCTCCCGTAGTTTCGCCGCGGTGCGGTAGACGGTGTCGCCCTCGGGCATCAGCGCAGCCGCAACCCGCGGGGCGTGCGCGCGAACCCGACCTGGACCAGCGCCTCGGCCACCGCCGAATCCCGGGCCTCCAGCACCGGCGCCCCGTCGATCCGCTCCACCAGCAATCCCGGAACCCGTTGCCGCGAAACCAGTTCCGCCAGCGACGCGGCCGCGGCATGGCACGTCTCGGCGTCGGCGGTGAAGCTCAGCAGCGACCGGCCGCCGCGTTCGACGAACCACGCCAGCGCACCGTCGACCAGCACCACCAGCGCACCGGCCTTACGGCCGGGACGATGCGCGGTGTCGCCGTCGGGGTCGCGCGAAGGCCACGGGAGCGCGGCGCCGTACGGGTTGGCCGGGTCGGTCGCGGCGAGCGCAACCGCCCGCAGGGTGTGCTGTTGGTCGTCGATGCTGTCGGCGTGACTGCGCAACCGGTCCACCGTGCTCGCGGTGGCGAACTGCGCACCGCCGAGGGATTCGACGAAATAGCCGCGCTGACACCGCCCCGCCTCTTCCATCGTGGTCAGCACCTTGTACATCGACGCGAACCCGCCGGGGATGTTCTCGCCGGCCACCGCACCCTTGGTCAGCACGCCGTGCCGCGCCAGCAGCTGATCGGCCTGGTAGTGCGCCCGCACCGTGGTGTCCACCTCTGCGACCGGAAGCGCCGACCACCGTCCCGCCACGGTGGGGTCGGAATCGCGGTGCGCGCTGAGACTCGACGTGCTCAGGCTGTAGCGGCTCAGCCGGGGCGCGCGACGGTGCCGGTGCGACGGCGTTGCCGACTTGCGGGGGCCCGAACCGCGGGCCCCGGCCAGCAGCGCCCGCACCGGGGCGAACGTGTCACCGCCGACGTATCCAGCCCAGATCAGCTGCCACAACGCCTCTTTCAGCGACTCCGTGCCGACCCCGTCGACGGTGAGCTGGCGGAAGAAGTACGCGCCACCGCCGGCGAGTGCCGCCAGCACGGCGTGGTGGATGTCGGTCAGACCCAGGTCACCATAAGCGGCCAGCGACAGCGGCGCGGTCTCGGCGAGGTGGAAGGCCACCCAGCCGTCGGCGGTCGACAGCGAACCGACGCCCGACCACAGCACCTCGCCGGAAGCCAGCAGCTCGTCGAGCATGCCGGGCTGGTAGTCGCGCACCCGCTGCCCGAAGATCAACGGTTCGACCGCCGACGCCGGCATCGGCACCCCGGCGAGCTGATCGATCACCGCGGCCAGCCCGTCGACCCCCGACACCGCGTCGCCGCCGAGCATCTGCCACGCCGGCAGGAAGCGTCCGAACGCTGCCGTGCTGACCGGCTCGATCTGCGCCCGCAACGCAGCCAGGGAGCGGCGCCGCAGGATGCGCAGCACCTCGGCATCACACCATTGGCCACCGGAATCAGTTGGTGCATCGGTGAACTCGCCGCGGACCAGTTTGCCGTCGACGGCCAGCCGACCCAGCACGTCGGCCGCCACCCGCAGCCCCAGACCGAACCGGGCGGCCGCCTCGGCGGTGGTGAACGGGCCCCTGGTGCGGGCGTACCGCGACAGCAGTTCGCCCAGCGGGTCGACGACCTGCTCCAGGAACGCCATCGGCACGCCGACGGGCACCGCCACGCCGACCCCGTCGCGCAGCCGGCCGATGTCCTCCACTGCGGCCCACCACGACTGCCCGGCGAACGACACCTGCACCGCGCGTTTGGCGCCCAGCAGCCCTTCGAGCCAGCCGCCAACCTCCGAAACCACACACCGCGCGGCGATCTCCTCGGTGGTCAGCGGGCCGAGCAGCCGCAGCAGATCGGCCACCCCTTCGGCGTCGCGGGCCAGCCGCTCAGGTGTCAGGTGCTGCAGCTGCCGCGCGGTGGTGGCGACCACGTCGGCGTCGAGCAGCTCGCGCAGTTCCACCCGGCCGAGCAGCTCGGCGAGCAGCGTCGGATCCAAGGACAGTGCGGCGGCGCGGCGTTCGGCCAGCGGGCTGTCGCCCTCGTACATGAACGCGCCGACGTAGCCGAACAGCAGCGAGGCCGCGAACGGCGACGGAGTCGGGGTCTCGACCTCCAGCAGCCGCACCCGGCGCTGCGCGATGCGGCCCATCAGCGCCGTCAGCGTCGGCACGTCGTAGACGTCCTGCAGGCATTCGCGGACCGCCTCCAGCACGATGGGGAAGTCCGGATAACCCTTTGCGACGTCGAGCAGTTGGGCGGCGCGCTGACGTTGATGCCACAGCGGGGACCGCTTGCCGGGGTGTCGGCGTGGCAGTAGCAGCGCGCGGGCCGCGCACTCCCGGAACCGGGACGCGAACAGCGCCGACGAGCTGACCTCGGCGGTCACCAGCGGCTCGATCTCGTCGGCGTCGAACACGAAGATGTCGGCGCCCGGGGCGGTGTCGTCGGTGTCGGGCAGTCGCACGATGATGCCGTCGTCGGAGGCCGTCGGCTTCTCGTCGATGCCGTAGCGCTCGTAGAGCCGCTTGCCCACCGCCAGCGCCAACGGGCCGTGCACCCGCAGCCCGTAGGGCGAATGCAGGATGACCCGCCAGTCACCGAGCTCGTCACGGAACCGTTCCACCACCAGCGTGGTGTCCGACGGCACCGCCGAGGTCGCCTCCCGCTGCTCGGAGATCAGCTTCCACAGGTTGTCCGTGGCGAACACGTCGAAACCGACTTGTTGGCAACGTGATTCGAAGGCGGGGCGGTCCATCCGGGCCAGCTCGCCGGTGAACGCGCCGATCGCCGCGCCGAGTTCCGCGGGCCGCCCGACCCCGTCGCCGCGCCAGAACGGCAGCCGCGCCGGCTCACCCGGCGCCGGGATCACCAGCACCCGGTCGTGGGTGATCTCGGTGATCCGCCAGCTCGTCGCGCCGAGCGAGATCACGTCGCCGGGTCGGGACTCGTAGACCATCTCCTCGTCGAGTTCCCCCACCCGCGAAGGCTTCTCGGAATCCGCGCTGGACGCCAGGAACACCGTGAACAGGCCGCGGTCGGGGATCGCGCCGCCGGAGGTGACGGCCAACCGCTGCGCGCCGGGCCGTGACGTCAGGGTGCCGGTGTCACGGTCGTAGACGATGCGTGGCCGCAGCTCCGCGAACTCCGTCGACGGGTACTTTCCCGACAGCAGATCCAACGTCGCCTCGAACGCGCTGCGCGGCAGCGTGGCGAACGGGGCGCTGCGCCGCACCGTGTCGAACCACGCGTCGGCATTGATGGGCTCCAGGGCGCAGGCCGCCACGGTGTGCTGCGCCAACACATCCAGTGGATTGGCCGGCACCCGCATGGTCTCGATCTGGCCGGCCAGCATCCGCTGCACGCTGACCGCGCACCCGATCAGGTCGGTGCGGTGCTTCGGGAACAGCACGCCCTGACTGATCTCGCCGACCTGGTGGCCGGCGCGCCCGATCCGCTGCAGCCCACTGGCCACCGACGGCGGGGTCTCCACCTGGATGACCAGGTCGACGGCACCCATGTCGATGCCGAGCTCCAGGCTGGAGGTCGCCACCACAGCTTTGAGTCGTCCGCTTTTCAAAGCCTCCTCGACGTCGGCGCGGGCTTCCTTGCTGACCGAGCCGTGATGGGCGCGGGCCAGCAGCGGCTCGGCGCCGTAGGTCTGCCCGCTGCCCATCAGGTGCGCGGGAGCGCCGCCGGCCACTCCCGGGTTGGCCCCGCCCAGCTCGACGCCCAGGCGTTCG
Source organism: Mycolicibacterium austroafricanum (assembly GCF_000612725.1). Lineage (GTDB taxonomy): Bacteria > Actinomycetota > Actinomycetes > Mycobacteriales > Mycobacteriaceae > Mycobacterium > Mycobacterium austroafricanum. The sequence continues at coordinate 231,617 of NZ_HG964451.1, read as the reverse complement.
GCGTGAATCTCGTTGAGCCGTGCGGTCAACCGTTCGGCGAGGCGACGCGAGTTGGCGAACACGATCGACGAGTTGTGTGCCTCGACCAGGTCGACGATGCGCTGCTCGACCTCCGGCCAGATCGAGTTGTTTTCCAGGTTCGCCATGTCGGGCACCGGCACCTGCACGGTCAGGTCGAACGTCTTGGCCGCGGGCGGCGCCACGATCGTCGTCGGAGCGGCGCCGGACAGGAACCGCGCCACCTCCTCGGGCGGGCGCACGGTCGCCGACAGCCCGATCCGCTGGGCCCGTTTCGGCAGCATCGCGTCGAGACGCTCCAGCGACACCGCCAGGTGTGCGCCGCGCTTGGTGCCGGCGACGGCGTGCACCTCGTCGACGATCACCGTCTGGACCTGGCTCAACGTTTCCCGCGCGGCCGAGGTCAGCATCAGGAACAGGGACTCGGGGGTGGTGATCAGGATGTCGGGCGGCTTGGTGATCAGCTCCCGGCGCTTGCTGGGCGTGGTGTCGCCGGACCGCACGCCGACGCTGATGGCCGGCGGCTGCTGCCCGGTGCGTTCGGCGATGCGGGAGATGCCGGTCAGCGGGGTGCGCAGGTTGCGTTCGACGTCGACGGCCAGGGCTTTCAGCGGCGAGACGTAGAGCACCCGGGTGCCCCGCTTGGCCGCCGGCTCCCGGGCCAGGCCGTCGATCGCCCACAGGAACGCCGCCAGCGTCTTACCGGACCCCGTCGGCGCGATGACCAGGGTGTTGTCCCCGTCGGCGATGGTGCTCCAGGCCTGCGCCTGGGCGGGGGTCGGCTTCACGAATGTGCCCGTGAACCACTCGCGCGTCAACGCGGAGAAGCGCGACAGCGGGTCGGTCGTGGCGGGCATGCGCTCCATCGTGCCCCTACGCACCGACAAGGGGCCGCGCCCCAGCGCCCGTATGCCGAAAAGGGCACGTCACACCGCATGCTGGCCTACGATCTTGATGTGGTGGCGGGGGACTGGCTGCCGCAGGTTCCTGCCGCGACGATCGGTCGGCCCAGGATCGCCGACCGCGTCGTGCAACGGCCGGGGGTGCTGCGGCGGCTGAAGGCAGCAGGTCATGGCGATCTGGTGGTGATTTCCGCGCCCGCCGGATACGGCAAGACGACGGCGGCGGCGCTGTGGGATTTCGAGGACGACCGCCCGTTCGCCTGGGTGCGGATCGACCATCTCGACAACGACCCCGCCCACCTGTTGCTGCACGTGGCGACGGCCGTCGTCCGGCTCACGGAGACCGACAGCGATCTGCTGCGCTATCTGCGCGGACCGGGACGACCCCCGCTCACCCACCTGGTCCCCGCCGTGGTGCAGGTCCTTGAGGACTGCGGACCGCTGGTACTCGTGCTCGACGACGTGCACAAGCTGTCGGCTCCCGACGCGGTGGCCGCGCTGCAGATGTTGCTCGACGAGGCCCCGGCCACGACAACGTCGGCGCTGCTGGGTCGGCACATGCTGCCGGTGGGGCTGGCAAGACGTCGGCTGCAGCGCACCGTCGTCGAGATCGACCAGGAGGTGCTGCGGCTCTCCGCCGGGGAGGCCGCCGAGGCCCTCGGCTCGGTCAGCGGCCCGCACAGCGACGCGACGGTCGCGGCCGTCGTCGACCTGTGTGAGGGCTGGGCCGCCGGGGTGATCCTGACCGCGATGGCGCTACGGGACGGCACCGCGCTCGAAGCCCTCGCCGGACGCAACAACCTGGTGGTCGACTACGTGGTCGAGGAGGTCATCGACCGGCTCGACGACGACACCGCCACCTTCCTGGTCGAATCGTCGGTGCTCGACCGCTTCACCGCCGAGCAGCTCGACACGGTGCTGGGCCGCAGCGACTCCGCGCACATGCTCGAATCGCTGTCCGGCTCCGGTAATCCGTTCCTTATCGCGCTCGATCACCAACGGGTGTGGTACCGCTATCACCATCTGTTCGGGGACGTGCTCCGCGGCAGGCTGCGCGACTTCGCGCCGGCGCGATTCCGTGAGTTGGCCACGCGTGCAGCGGATCTGCTTGAACGCGACGGTGACATCGACGGTGCCCTGCTGCAGGCGCTGGCCGCCGGGCACCGGGCCCGCGCGGCTGCCCTGGTGGGCCGTGAGGCGGTCCGGCTGGGCTTCGACGGCCGCGCCGGTGTGCTGGCCCGCCGGCTCGCCCTGCTCGACGCGCGCACGTTCGCCGAGCACCCCGACGCGGCGGTGGCGCGCGCCTGGCTCGGTGTCACCACGGCCGACGCCGAGCTGATCCACCGCTCGCTGATGCTCGCCACCCGCAGCGATCACGGGCAGCCGCTGTCGGATGGCACGCCGTCGGTCAAAGTGGCTGTGGCACTCATTAGTTCGCTCGTTGGCGCGGGCGGGGTCAACGACGTCATCCGGCAGGCGGACGTGGTCCGCGTGGCCGGGGACAGACTGGTGAACCCGTGGTGGGGAGCGGCCACCGTGATGAAGGGTGCCGCCGAAGCCATGCGCGGGCAGGTGGCGCGGGCCCGCGTGCTGCTGGAGTCGGCGCTTCCGGTCACCGGTGACCTGCCGGGTTTTCAGGCGGCGGCACTGGCACATCTGGCGTTGCTCGATCTGGGCGCCGGCGACGACGACGGCGCGGTGGCGCGCAGTGAGGCCGCCAGGATGCTGGTGGACAAATACGATCTGTGCGACGTGGTCCCGATGATCGTGGTGTACGCGACGAGCGCGGTGATGGCGGCACGTGTCGGCGACGAGGCGGGCGCCCGGCGCGCGGTGGCGGTGTCGGAGACGCTGTTGGGCCGGTTGGGTCATCTGTCCGCGCGTACAGCGCTTCTGGGTCACGGGCTGCTTGCGTGGACGGCCGCGGTGATCCAGGATTCGGAACTGCTCGGCAGGCATCTGGGCGCGGCGGAACGCACCTGCCACCGCGAGCCCGACGCCGTGGCGTTGGTGCAGCGGGTCGATCGTGTCAAGGCCATGGCGGCGGGCGGTACCCGCCCGCTGACCGCTGCCGAACTGCGCCTGCTGCCGCATCTGGCCGGGCACCTGTCGCTGCAACGGATCGCCGAGGAATTGGTGATCGGCCGCGAGACCGTCAAGAGTCAGGCGACGTCGATCTACCGCAAGCTCGGGGTGTCCTCACGCAGCGAGGCCGTCGCCGAGGCGAAAAGGGTTGGCCTGATTTCTGATTGAGGTTCAGCCGCGAGTCATCGTCGCGAGATTGCGCCACAGGTTGCGCAGGCTGTCGGTGCCGCCGAACAGCGTTGTGAAATGGGTGGAGTCGATCAGCACGATGTCACCGGCCCTGTCACCGTCGGGCGGCATCCAGATCACCGCGTTGAACGCGGTATTCCCGGCGTCGGTGAACGGATGAGGTCGGTTCATGTCGATCGGCTGGCGCGCCAGCACACGCAGGCTCGCGCCTTCCGGCGCCGTCAGTTCGTAGTGGGGCAGGTGCTGGTGGAAACTCAACGTCGGCACGTCGGCCAGCAGGCCTAGCTCGTCGAACTCCTGAAATGTGGTCAACGCAACCGGTTCCCGTGTTCCGGGCGGCACGGCGGGTCGCAGGCCCCAGATGTTGTGCACCGGAACGCCGAGGGCACGCATCAGGGCGCGGGTGTAGCGGGTGAATCGTTGCTGGCGCGGTACCAGCCGGTCACCGTGGTGTTCGTATTCGACCTGCCGCTGGGCGAGATCGTCGGTGAATCCGACGTCGTGGTGGGGTGCGAGCAGCAGGCAGGTGCCCTCTCGGCGCAGCCATTGGCGGATCGCTTCCACTTCTTCCCGAGCAGGTTCGAGCTCGGAGTCGAGGTGGTCGAGACCGAACACCATCAGGGTGTCGGTGTCGGCCAGGATCCGCTCGTCGATGAGTTGCGGATAGCCGGCCTGGTCGACCCGCTGGTATACCGCGACCGGGTGCCCGGTCACCTCGCCGGCCAGGTTCTGGAATGTCACGGTGGAGCGGTGGAACAGTTCCAGGGTTCCGGCGATGCCCTGGAGGAAGTTCGCCGCCTCGAACTCCGGTGTCTCGTAGGCGGGATACACGACGTTACGGACCTCGGTCAGGGTCGAGAACCGGTTGCTCATCGCCGCGGGATCACGTTGCGCCTCCCAGGGATAACTCCACGTCCAGTAGATGCTGATGCGGCGCCGGCCGTCGTGCGGACGGGGGATGTGGTTCTGGTTGTAGGTCCGGGCGGGTCGAACGGTCATCGACGGTCCTCATCGTCGAGAGTGGTCAGATAGCGCAGCGCGGTGAGCCTCGGCAGGAAGAAGTAGGGGCCCCCGCGAAGGGTGGTGAAGGCCGGAATTCCCTTGTGAACCCTGCGGATCGGCCGCTTCGGGACCCTCTTTCACCTTGGCGATGATCGAGAAGCCGTGACAGGCGGGGGTGCGGGGATAGGTCGGTCCGTAGCGGCCGCGCTCCAACTCGAAGTAGCCCTCGGGGGGAATCGCCACCGCCGCGGGCCTCGACCAATCATCCTCGTGTACCGCCATGGCCGGCCTCCCGATCGCTGTCGATCGGAACGTAAAGCGACCCAGCGGACCTGTCGTCCCCCTATCTGGGGGAACCTGGAGGCCTGGGGTCATGCCGGGCGGCGTGGCTGCTAGGGACAGCCGGGTGGCGTGACCCCAGGCGTATCGGACACTACGCGCGGCGCGGCGATAGTCCAGCGGTTGCAGTCGTTTTCACCCGTTGTGGGGGATGTCCCGACCTGGCGCCGCTGCCTACGCTCACCGCAGCCGGCCGTGAATCCATGTGGCTGTGCACGAACCAACGCAGTAGGAGTGAGCGATGCGCTTGGTTTACCTGTGCGTGGTGCCGGTGGTGGTGTCCACCGGGATCGCGCTCGCTCCGCCTGCCGTGGCGGACTGCACCAGCGCCGGCGGCACGACCATCTGTTCCCAAGGTGAGGTGCGCGGGGCAACCGGAGGGGGCGGGCCGTCGGGGCCCTACGTCCCGTACCCGTGCGACCTCGACTGGTACGACTGCGACGAGTGGTGGAACGTCGACTTCGACGTCGACGTCGATCCTGGTCCGCCCGGCATCGGAGGCCCCGGTCGTCCCGATATCGGCGGGCCGGGCCGCCCAGGCGGCGGTCGTCCCGGCGGCGGCGGAGGCATCGGCGGAGGCCGCGGACGATGACTACAGAGGAGAAGCACATGTCGCTCCATCCCCTCGGCCCGCTGACCGCTGCGCTGGCGTGCGCGGCGGTGCTGTGCGCGGCGCCGGCCGCGGCCCAGCCGCCACCGCCGAACTGCTCCTCGGCCGATCTGACCGGGGTGATGACCGGGGTGATGGCGGCGACGTCGGCGTACCTGTTCACCCACCCGCCGGTCAACGACTTCTTCACCGGCCTCAAGGGTCGCCCGCCGGACGAACGCCGGGCGGCGCTGGAGACGTTCATGAACGCCAACCCGCAGGTGCAGGCCGAGCTTCGGGGCATTCGTCAACCGATGGTGGATTTCCGCAACCGCTGCGGCGGTTGACGGGCCTACGATCCCTGTGTGACTTCCCACATCGCGCGGCGGATGGTCGCCGCGGCCGTCGGTGCTGCCGGCGTCCTCTCAGCCGTCGTCCCCGCCCACGCCCAGCCGCCGAACTGCACGGCGGCCGACCTCGCCGGCATTATGACCGGCGTCAGTGCGGCCACCTCGGCGTACCTGTTCACCCATCCTCCGGTCAACGAGTTCTACACGTCGATCAAGGACATGGCGCCGGAGCAGAGGAAGGCCGCGGTGGTCGCGTTCGCCGACGCCAACCCGCAGGTGGCCGCAGAGATGCGCGGCATCCGGCAACCTCTTGTGGATTTCCGTAACCGCTGCAATCCCGCCTGACCTCAACGCCGTTCGACGGCCTGAGCTCAACGCCGTTCGGGGGAGACGGCCTCGGCCAGCGCGGCGGGGATCCCCGGCACCCGTCCCACGGCGTCCATCAGGCCGTGCGCACACAGGTCGGCGATGACGTCGGCGTCCAGCGACGCGTCCATCAGTCGCTGCCGGCACATCTCGAATGTGAACGCCAGCCAGCCGTAGACGGTTGCGCGCAGGTCGCGTTCCAGCTTGGAGTCGATGCCGCCCCCGACAGCGGTGGTGATGCGGTCGATGATCCGGTTGGCCTGACGGTCGTTGTCGATGTCCTCGATGCCGCGCAGAAGCGGATCTGACCGCCCCATCCCGAGGTAGGCCGCCCAGGCCTCGTGCGGATGATGCTCGTCGTACTGCAGATAGGCCAGCACACCGGCGCGAAGCTGTGCGAACAGCGTCTGCCCGGGCTGCGGAGGGGTGTTCGTCGCAAGGAACAGCCGCTCGGTCTCGGCGCGCACGACCGCGGCGAAAAACGTCCGCTTGTCAGGAAAGTAGTGGTACATCAACGCGCGCGACACGCCGGCGCGCTCGGCGATCTCGTCGATGCGCACCTCGTCATACGGCCGCTGGCCGAACACCTCGGCGCCGAGGGTCAGCAGTTCGGTACGGCGCTCGTCGGGGGACAGTCTGCGCCGTGGTCCAGCCATGGACCGATACTACTTGGCACATGTACAACAGCTGCGTCGGCATCGCGGGCGAGTCGCTTTTCGCGGAATCCACCTATCAGGTGCTGCGAATCGCCTGCAGTAGAAGCGTTTCCATGCCCGCCTCCGCACACGCCGCCCTGATTACTTTGGACTCTTTCCGCACCGGTCACCGGCGGACACACTGAGGTCATGGATGGTGAACAGCATTACCACGACGTACTCGCCGAGCTGAGGCCAGAGCATCGCGCCCTGCGCCAGATGATTCCTGGGGTCTATCAGGGCTTCAACGCGATCAGCGAGGCCTCGCTCGCCGACGGCGCGCTGAGCCGAAAGGTCAAGGAGTTGATCGCGATGACGATCGGCATCGTCCAGGGCTGCGACGGCTGCATCGCGTCGCACGCCAGGGGAGCTGCCCGCGCCGGGGCCACCCTGGAAGAGGCGGCCGAGGCGATCGGTGTGAGCATCATGATGCACGGCGGCCCGGCCACGATCTACGGCGCGCGGGCGTTCTCCGCGTTCACCGAGTTCGCCGGCAAGCCGGCGGCCACCTGAGGTCCGTCAGAGCGCGCGCAGTGTCCGCTGATACCTGCGCATCCCGCTGATCCAGCGGTCGTAGTCGCCGCCCTTGTTCCGGTACATCTCGAGCAGTTCGGGGTGCGGCAACACCAGGAACCGGTCGGTGCGGATGGCCTCGACCGTCACGGCCGCGACGTCGGCCGCGCTGATGACGCTCCCCGACTGCTCGATCGACGACGCGCCGAGCCGCGAGTCGGGGTCGTCGGTGCTGCGAATCGCTTGCAGCAGAGGGGTATCCACGCCGAGTGGGCACACGCAGCTGACACCGATGCCGTCGTCGCCGTAGGTGATCGCCAGCCACTCGGCGAACCCCACCGCGGCGTGCTTGTCACCGCGTAGCCGGCGGCACCCAACTGCGTCAGCAATCCGGCGGCCGAGGCCACCGACACGAAGTGCCCCGACCCGCGCGACTGCCAGTGCGGCACCACCAGCCGGGCCGCGCGGATATGTGCGCGCAGGTTCACGTCGAGGATGACGTCCCAGTCGGATTCGGTTCCCAGGCCGGGCTTTCCGGTGATTCCGGCATTGGCGACGTAGATGTCGACGGGGGTGAACTCGCGGGCGGCGAGCGTGATCAGGCCCTCGATGTCGGCAATGTCGGACGCGTCGGCGCGCAGGGCCGCGGCCGCACCACCGGAGTCCCGGATCGCCGAGGCGGTGGCGTGCGCACCGGACTCGTCGAGGTCACCGACGACCACCCTGACGCCGTGCGACGCGAGTTCGGTGGCTATCGCGGCGCCGATCCCCGAGGCGCCTCCGGTGACGATCGCTGTCTTGCGTGCAAGTTCCATGCCCCGAGTGTGCCGCGAGCGTGCGCAAAGTAGGCCTCAAAGGCGGCGTGTCGGCCGCAGACACGCACGCTCGCGCTTGATGGCGCTTGATGGCGCCCACACGCGGCTCAGCCGAAGTGGACGCCCTGGGCCAGCGGCAGCTCGGTCGAGTAGTTGACGGTGTTGGTCGCGCGCCGCATGTAGGCCTTCCACGCATCCGAGCCGGACTCGCGGCCGCCGCCGGTCTCCTTCTCCCCGCCGAACGCGCCGCCGATCTCCGCACCGGATGTGCCGATGTTGACGTTGGCGATTCCGCAGTCCGAGCCGTCGGCGGCCAGGAATCGTTCCGCCTCCCGCATGTCGAGCGTGAAGATCGACGACGAAAGCCCCTGTGGCACCGCATTGTTCAATGCGATGGCCTCGTCCAGCGTCTCGTAGGTCATCACATAGAGGATCGGCGCGAACGTCTCCTTGTGCACCACCGCGCTCTGCGCGGGCATCCGCACCACCGCGGGCGTGACGTAGAACGCGCCCTCGTCGCCGACGTCGACGCGCTCGCCGCCGGTCACCGTCCCGCCTTCGGCCGCCGCCTGCTGCAGGGCCAGCACCATGTCCCGGTAGGACGCCGTGTGGATCAGCGGGCCCACCAGCGTTCCGTCGGCGAACGGGTCGCCGACCGGCAACTGCTTGTAGGCCGCCACGATCCGCGACACCAGCTCGTCGGCCACCGAGGAGTGCACGATCAGCCGGCGCAGCGTGGTGCACCGCTGACCGGCCGTGCCCGCCGCCGAGAACACGATGCCCCGCACCGCGAGATCGAGATCGGCCGCCGGGGTGACGATCGCAGCGTTGTTGCCGCCCAGTTCCAGCAGCGCGCGACCGAAGCGAGCAGCCACCCGCGGGCCCACCTCGCGGCCCATCCGCACCGAACCGGTCGCCGACACCAGCGCCACCCGCGGATCGTCGACCAGCTTTTCGCCGACCTCCCGCTCACCCAGCACCAGCCGGCCGACCGCCGCGGGCGCGCCGACGTCCGCGCAGGCCCGCTCCAGCAGCGCCTGACACGCCACGGCGGTCAGCGGGGTCAGCTCCGAGGGTTTCCACACCACGGTGTCACCGCATACCAGCGCGACACCGGTGTTCCACGCCCACACGGCGACGGGGAAGTTGAACGCGGTGATGACGCCGACCACGCCGAGCGGATGCCAGTTCTCCATCAGCCGGTGCCCGGGGCGTTCGGAGGCGATCGTGCGGCCGTACAGCTGCCGCGACAGCCCGACCGCGAACTCGCAGATGTCGATCATCTCCTGCACTTCGCCCAGCGCCTCGGAATTGATCTTGCCGGCCTCGATGGTCACCAGTGAAGCCAGTGCGGCCTTGTGCTCGACGAGCAGCTGTCCCAGCCGCGCCACCAGCGCGCCGCGCACCGGGGCGGGTGTGGTCCGCCACGTCGAAAATGCCTCCGCCGCAGCGGCAACCGCTGCGTCGGCGTCCGCCGCCGACGCCTGCGGCACGCTGAACAGCACGTCCCCGGTGATCGGCGTGCTGGCGGGCAGCCCCTCCGCGCCGGGCGCGCCGAGGGGCACCGTGGCGCCGACGGCGGCCAGCGCGTCCCGGACACGGGTGCGCAGCGCATCCGCGGTGGGCAGGACGGGGGTCACAACAGTGGTCATGAGGACGCGACTTTCTCGTAGAGGTCGTAGGGGTCGTGGATGTGATGGCCGATCTGCCCGGCCATCCAGTCGAGGCTGTAGTCGGTGGTGTCGCCGCCCGCGCCGGCCACGGCGTCGGTGTCCAGGTTGGAGCGGAAGATCCCGGCCGCCGAGGCGGGCAGAAAGTCTTCGTACACAACAGGTCTCGACGGGTTGCCGCCGTAATAGTAGGCCAGCCCGGACGCGGCCATCTCGGCGTCGGTGGCGGGGAAGTGCTCACCCCACACCGCCGAAGGGTCGGCGCACGCCATCGCCGCGTCGTAACGTGAACGGCCCAGCGGCGTAAGCGCGATCCCGCGTTGCTCGACCTCGCCGAACCGCACCCGCAGCGTGCCGTCGACCACCTCGCCGGAGGGCGTGCGGAACCGCCGCGGTTCGGCCAGCGCCCGAAATGACGTCTGCCGCAACAGCACCTGAGGACCTGGCGTTCGCGGTGGCCCCTGGATGTGGTCGATCATCGTGACGCCGCGCTCGGTCATGGCGTGCTGCAGCTCGTCGATGTCGAGGACCCGTGGGGTCAGGTGGTTGATGTGGGTGGAGGTGACGCCCGCGATGTCGGCGGCGACGGCCGAGACCGCAGCGAGTTCGTCATACCAGGCGCGGTCGATCGGCTCGCGGGACAGCGCGAACGCCGACACCGCGGCGGCGACGAACTCGGCAGCCTCATCCGGCGGACAGCCGCCCGAGGCGGCGATGCGGCGCGCCGAGGCGATCAACGCAGGGTCGAACAACTGTCGCCCGGCCACGAACCGTTCGACCCGCCCGCGCAGGTCCGCGCTGAAGAATCGGGTGTCGGCGCTGGCCAGCATCGAGGTGAACACCCGAAAGGGGTTGCGGGCCAGTTCCTCCGGATCGACCGGCCGGAACGCCGTGGACACCACGGGCACCGGGGACGCGGCCTCGCGCAGGTCGTAGAAGCCGACGGGGTACATCCCGAACGCCGAGAACAGGTCGGCCACCTGTGCCAGCTCGGCGGCGGAGCCGACCCGGATGGCGCCGTGGCGTTCGGCGGTGACGCGCTCCAGCGATCCCAGCCGCAGCGCCGGCGAGGCCGCGGCGTACGCGGCGTTCACCGCGGAGCTGACGTCGACCAGGGTGTGGTAGGCGGGCACCTCGGCGCCGTACATCTGTGACAGCCCGGCGGCGAATTGCGCCCGCAACTGCCAGGTTTCGACGCTACGCATTCGCCCTCCGATACAGTGCGGCCATGACCGAACCCGCAGATCCGCAGCCGCTCGACGAGATCGATCGCGTGCTGGCCCGCGAGCTGGTCGCCGACGGTCGGGCGACGCTGGCGCACCTGGCCGCGACGGCCGGTCTGTCGGTGTCGGCGGTGCAGTCGCGGGTCCGCCGGCTGGAATCGCGCGGGGTGGTGTGCGGATACACCGCCCGCATCGACCCCGAGGCCGTCGGCAGCAAGCTGTCGGCGTTCGTCGCCATCACCCCTCTCGATCCTTCCCAACCCGATGATGCACCCGCGCGGCTGGAACACATCCCGGAAATCGAGGCGTGTTATTCGGTGGCCGGCGAGGACAACTACATGCTGCTGGTTCACGTCGAGTCGGCGCGGGCCCTGGAAGGTCTGTTGCAGCGAATCCGCACCGCGGCCGACGTGAAGACCCGCAGCACGATCATCCTACAGAAGTTTTACAGCGGTCGGCGACACATACCGGACTAATTACGATTACGGGCGTCGCGGCGGCTGAAGTTTACGACAGAGTGGGCTTTGCGTCGGAATCGACCCGATCGAGAGCCACGCGTCCCCCGGGCCACACTTCGAGTGCTGATTGAGCGGGGCGAAGGCGGGCGAATATCCGTTAGGTAAGCCTTTCCTATTTCCTCCTGGGCCGCTACTCTCACCGCCGTGAGCGACATTCTGCGCGACTTCGGCACTGACAACCTCGTCGACGCCGGAGTCCGGCTGGTCAGGCCCGTCGTCGAGCACGTCTACACCGTTCTCGTGCGCGCCGGCGTCCTCGTCATCGACGACTGACGTCAGCAGGTCGGCGTGTAGCCGGACGACAAAGTCACGACTTGGGGCTGCTGCCGCCCGCCTTCTTCGCGGGAGCCTTTTTCGCCGGTGCCTTCTTGGCCGGTGCCTTCTTCGCGGCGGCCTTCTTCGCCGCGACCTTCGCCGGGGCCTTTGCCGCGATCTTCGCCGGGGCCTTTGCCGTGACGGCCTTGCGCGGCGGGGCCGCAGAAGGCTTCTCGGCGTCGGGCTTCGAGTCGCTGAAATGCCGCGAAACCACGACCTGCCCGACGCCGATGGCCGCTGCCACCGGCCATTCGATCGCACCGAGGGCGGCCAGCGCGCCCAGCACGCCGAAGAACGCGAGCTGATCGGGCGGTGGGACCGCGATCCGCCCCACTATCGGGAGCCGGATCGAGAACTTCTCCGCCTCCTTGACGAGTTCGGAGGCGTCATGGTGGGAAGCGACGAACGACCGCGCCTTATCGAACATTTCGTCCCCCGTTCAACTGAAGGTCCCCGAATGCACCCACTGCCGAGGCTACCTTTCGGGCGTGTCTGACTTCTCGCGTTCTGCCGGCCCCGACACGCTAATCACTGCCGGTGTCCATCTGCTGACGCCGCCGATCCGTGCCCTCTACGCCGTCCTCGTCCAGGTCGGCATCGTCGTCGTCGACGATCAGGACTGACTCGTCGTCGTCGACGATCAGGACTGACTCGTCGTCCACGACGGTGACTGATTCGTCGTCCACGACGGGGACTGACTCGACGACGTCGGCCACGCGCTTGCGCACGGCGTCGGTGGCGCGGTGCAGCAGCTCCGGCGCCGTCGCCGACAGCAGCGATGCCACCGCCGTGGCCGAGAACGCCTGACCCCATCCGACCGGGCCCACCGGCGTGCATCCGAAGACCTGGCTGACGCCGGGGGTGCTGATGACCCCGGCCAGGGTGGCGAACGAACCCAGCGCCGTCGCCACCACCAGCGGGCTGCGGGAGTCGATCAGGGTCTGCGCCAACTGTGACGACACCAATCCGATCAGCGCGACGGTCGAGGCGCGCTGCGGCGTGCCCGTCATACTCGCCATCGCCCAGGCCGAGGTGGCCCCGACGGTCGTCGCCGCGCCGCGGACGCCGATCGCCCGCCACATCGCCGCCTCGTCCAGGTCCACCTGCCCGGTGGTGTCGGTCTGGCGGCTGACGGCCAGCGCCGCGGCAGGCAGCGCGTCGGTCAGCATGTTGACCAGCAGCATCTGCCGGGCGTTGAGTACGGAGCGCCCGGTCAGCACGCTGGTGACGAGCGCGAACGCGATCTCGCCGGTGTTGCCGCCCAGCAGCATCGACACCGCGGACTGGACCCGAAGCCACAGCTGCTTGCCCTCGTCGAGGGCGTCGAGCAGTGCCTCGATCCGTCCGTCCAGCAGCACCACGTCGGCGGCGGTGCGGGCCGGATCGCTGCCGCGTGCGGCCACCCCGAACCCCACACTCGCCGCCCGGATCGCCGCGGCGTCGTTGGCGCCGTCGCCCACCATGGCCGTCACCATGCCGATACGCTCCAGCGTCTGCACCACGTCGATCTTGTGCTCGGGTGACATCCGGGCGTAGACGATCCGTGACACCACCGCCTCGGCGCGCTGCTCGGCCGACAGGCCCTCCCACTCGACACCGGTCATCACCTGATCGGCGGTGACGTCGAGGCCGAGTTCGCCGGCGATGACCATCGCCGTCACCGGATGGTCGCCGGTGATCAGCCGGACTCCGATGCCACGGTTGCCGAGCTCCTTGAGGACGTCCTGCGCACTCGCCCGCGGGGTGTCGGCCAGCCCGAGCAGGCCGATGGGGGTCAGCTCCGACCGGCACAAGTCCTCGAACGCGGCGGCATCGGCGCCCGCGGCGGCGGCCTGTTCCGGGGTGAGCTGACGCTCGCCCACCGCGATCACCCGCAGGCCCTTGGCGGCCATGTCGTCGATCGCGGCCACCGCCGGGCCGTTGGCCTGGGCCAGCGCGGACGCGAGCACCTCGGGCGCGCCCTTGATGGTGAGCCGGGTGCCGACGATCGCGGCCGCGAACGGCCGGCCGGCCTGGAACGGCAGGAACGCGTCGCGTTCGATCGCCGTCGTGTCCGCTGCGTCCTCGTCACCGTGGACGGCACGACGGATCGCGTCGTCGGTGGCATGGTGGGCGCGATGACCCGGCCGGACGAAGATCGTGCTCAGGGCCGCGTCGAGCGCCTGTTCCTCGGTGAAGCCGTCGACGGGGTGTACCGCCTTCACCCGCAGCCGGTTCTCGCTGAGCGTCCCGGTCTTGTCGAAGCACACCACCTGCAGGCGCGCCATCGCCTCGATCGACTGCGCGTTGCGAATCAGCACCGACTCACCGGTGAGGCGCCGGGCCGAGGCCAGCTGGGCCAGCGTGGCGACCAGCGGCAACCCCTCCGGCACAGCGGCCACGGTCAACGCGACGGCACTGCCGACGGCCTCGCGCAGCGGGGTGCCGCGGGCCAGGCTGAGCAACCCCACCAGGGCACCGCCACCCACGCTGAAGGGCAAGGCACGCTTGGTGATTCGGCTCAGCTGGCGCTGCAGGCCGATCTCACGCGACTTGTCCGGCGCCATCGCCAACGCGCGGCGCATCTCGGTGCGCGACCCGACGGTGGTGACGACCGCCACCGCGGTGCCTGCCACCAGCGTGCTGCCCGCGTAGAGCATGCACGCCCGCTCCGCCAGCGGGGTTCCCGGTGTGGGATCGGTTTGCTTGGGCACCGGCAGCGACTCGCCAGTCAGCGACGACTCGTCGACCTCGACGCTGGTGGCCTCGATCAGTCGCGCGTCGGCGGGGACGACCTCGTCGGCGTGCACCTCGATGATGTCGCCCGGCCGCAGCCGGCTCGCCGGCACTCTCTCGTGGCCGCCCCGATCGAGCGGACCCACGAGCCTGCGGGCCAGCGGCTCCTCGACGGCCATCAACCGCTGCAGGATGCGTTCGGCGTGCAACTGCTGCTCGGCCGACAGCGCGGCGTTGGCCAGCAGCACACCGCCGACCAGCGCGGCGTCCAGCGGTGAACCCAGCAGGGCGCTGGCCACCGCCCCGGTGGCCAGCAGCGGCGTGATCGGGTCGGCGAGATTCGTCCGCATCTCGGCGACGAAATCGCGGGTCAGATGCCACGACCAGGTGCCGGCGCGCCCGAGCGCGCGAAGCGGCGGCAGATCGGTCAAACCTGTTGAATCATCATCGGGTATTTCGTCGGGCGGCCGAGGTAACAGGCGCTGCACCTCCGCGACCGGGAGGGCGTGCCAGTCGTGCGCGGTCTCCGGCTCCGGCGGGGGGGTCCCGGAACACCTTGCTGCCCGCGGTGAACCCCGACCACAGCGCGCCGACCACGCCGACGTTGACCGACTCCGGACCGCTGCCGGGAACGCTGGGGATGAGCATCAGCGCGCCGAGCGCGGTGGCGGACACCGACAGCCGGACACCCCTGGCGGTGACGGCACGCGCGGTCGGCAGCGAGTGCAGGATGCGCCACACCGACAGCAGGTCGGGCACGAACACGTCGGCCCCCCACGGCGGCGGCCAGCCGGGACGTTCCAGCCCGATCGTCAGGTCGGCGTCCTGGTTCGCCGACAAATCCGGCGTGGTCAAAATCGCGACGGTGGCGCCGTCGGCTCTCAGTTCGTCGACCGCCGCGACCAGCGCGTCGTCGATCGAGCCGTCGACGGGATACAACCGGTCGAAGCCCTGGGCCAGCGAGCGCAACCCATCGTCGGCGATCGACACCACCCGCGGTTTGGTGCGTCGCGCCTCGGTGACCACGGCGTTGGCGAGGGGATCGCGCACCGGGCTGACCAGCGCCTTGCCCGCCCGGCCGGCTCCCGGGATGGTGGAGAGCTTGTGCCAGCCGGGCGACAGGCCGTCGGATTCGAGCGCCGCCCGGACGGCTTCCCAGGCATGGGCGCGCCGCGAATTCGTCACTCCCACAACGCGAGTCACCGTGAGCTTGTCGGTGTAGAGCGCGCGGGGGTCGATGACGATCGCATCGATCCGGTCCAGATGGCGCAGCGCTCGCGGTCGGACGACGACGACGTCATGCTGGTGGGTCAGCCCCCGGGTCATCGCGGCGCCGAACGCCTCGCGCGCGGCGCGCGACGGCTTGGCCGCGGTCACCAGGGCGGCACTGCCCGCGATCGTGGGGTTGCGGGTGACCGCGCCGATGATCGTCGCGGCGGCCAGGCCGGCTTCGCCGATCCGTTCCGCATAGCGCTCACTGGGACCGTAGTCCCACTCCAGGGTGCCGCGGTCGGGCAGGCCGCCCTCCGGCGGGTAGGCGGCCAGCCTCGGTTCGTGGCGGCGCCAGGCCACCCGGGCATCCCACGCCTCCGCGGCGAGCATGGTGCGCGTGGCGGCCTCGGCGGCCGCGGACGTCGGCGAGGCGGTCAGTGCCGAGGCTGCGGCGTTCATCAGGCTCAGCAGCAGGTCGGTGCTGTCGCGGCCGAGCCTGTGCTCTAACTGACGGCGCAACTGCGGGACGTTGGCGGCCATGGTGGGAACGACCGACAACAGCTCGGTCACCCTCGGCACGCGCAGCGCGTTGCCGGTCACCGACAGGCCGAGGCCGGCGACGGCAGCCAGCGCGCCGAGCGTCCGGGCGGCCAGCAGCGCGTCGTCTCCGGGCAGGGTGAGCGGGCGGTGCCGGTCGCCGCAGGGCCCGGTCCGGACGCGACGCTCGGCATCGGCCACCACCTGTGCCAGGTCTTCCGCGGGTCCTTCGGGATGGGTGGTGACTATGACGCGCGCCACCGAGCGGTTGATCTCGGCGTGCTTGACGCCGGCGACGGCGTGCACGGCGGCGAGCACCTCGTCGGCGATCGCGTCGGCGTCGGGTCCGCTCAGACCGCAGATCTCGATCCAGTGGTGCGAGTTCAGTCGGCTGCTGCGCTTGACGGGGTGACCGCCGAGGGCCTCGGCGGTGATGGCGGCCGCGGTCTGCACTGCCGTCGGTGCACCGGCCGCCGCGTCCTGGACCAGCCCGGCCGCCGCGCGGGCGGTCGACGCCGCGCCTGCCGCGACATCGGTGACCACTCCGGCGGCGGTGCCCGCGACGGCCCGCCCGGCGCCGATGGCGGCGTCGCCCGCCAGAAGCGCTGTCCCCCCGGCGATTTGGATGAGCTTCAGTGGCGCGCCGAGCAGGCTCATGACGGCCGCCCTGCACTGCGCCACGGCATCGTCGGGTGCATTGCCCGCCTGGATCGCGTCACCTCGACCACCCACCGTAGGACCAATTCACCGGCGACCATCTGCCGGTCCGACCGCTTCGCGATGAGTGCCCTTCCCTTCGTGGTGCCACACCGACAAGTCGTCACTCGCCGCGACGACGTGCCAGATGTTCAATCGTAGGCGCGCAAAGACCGCGGTGACGGTCGAAGCAGTCGGCACGACCACCTCGCTGGGCAGTCGATCCTCGCCATGTTCGCCGGATCCGGTGAACGGCGACTTGCGGTCGTGTGGATCGGAGGTGAACACCGGCGAGTGTGTGCCGGGAGACACAGTCGGGCGGCACACCGATAGCCGGATGATTATCGGTTCAGTGGGCTGCTGTGCCGTAAAAAATGAGCTAAAATCGGCGTGTGACCGACATTTGTATGCCACTCCATGCTTCCGTGCGGCCGGAGGCGGACGCCGAAACCCACCGCGTGGGTCCCGATGACGTGCATCACGTGCTGGCCCGCAGCATTCTGGCCGACGGCCTGGACCTGGTGCTCGACATCGACCGCTCGCACGGCTCACATCTTGTCGACGCCCGCACCGGGCGCAGCTATCTCGACATGTTCACGTTCTTCGCGTCGTCGGCGCTGGGCATGAACCATCCCGGGCTGGCCGGTGACCCCGAGTTCCGCGCCGAACTGGCCGCCGCCGCGCTGAACAAGCCGAGCAACTCCGACGTCTACAGCGTTCCGATGGCCCGCTTCGTCGACACCTTCGCCCGCGTGCTGGGTGATCCCGACCTGCCGCACCTGTTCTTCGTCGACGGCGGCGCGCTGGCCGTCGAGAACGCGTTGAAGGTCGCCTTCGACTGGAAGAGCCGGCTCAACGAGGCCAGGGGCCTCGATCCTGCGTTGGGCACCAAGGTTCTTCACCTCAAGGGAGCCTTCCACGGCCGCAGCGGTTACACGATGTCGCTGACCAACACCGACCCCAACAAGGTGGCGCGCTTCCCGAAGTTCGACTGGCCGCGCATCGACGCGCCGTATGTGCGGCCCGGCGCCGATGTCGACGCGCTCGAGGCCGAGTCGCTGCGCCAGGCGCGCGCCGCGTTCGAGGCCAACCCGCACGACATCGCGTGCTTCATCGCCGAACCGATCCAGGGGGAGGGCGGCGACCGTCACTTCCGTCCCCAGTTCTTCGCCGCGATGCGGCAGCTGTGCGACGAGTTCGACGCGCTGCTGATCTTCGACGAGGTGCAGACCGGCTGCGGGATCACCGGAACCCCTTGGGCCTACCAGCAATTGGGGGTGTGGCCCGATGTCGTCGCGTTCGGCAAGAAGACCCAGGTGTGCGGTGTGATGGCCGGCGGCCGCGTGGACGAGGTGCCGGGAAACGTCTTCCACACCAGCTCGCGGATCAACTCCACGTGGGGCGGCAACCTCGCCGACATGGTGCGTGCGCGCCGGATCCTCGAGGTCATCGAGGTCGACGGACTCTTCGACCGCGCCGCCGAGAGCGGACGGTATCTGCGCGACGGGCTCGACGGGCTGGCCGCCGAGTTCCCGGCGCTGGTGCGTGACGTGCGCGGCCGTGGCCTGATGTGTGCGTTCAGCATGCCCAGCGCCGCGCAGCGCGACGCGCTGATCGCCGGGCTCTGGGAGTGCGGTGTGATCATGCTGGGCTCCGGCCCGGACAGCGTGCGGTTCCGGCCGGCGCTGACGGTGTCGGCGGCCGAACTGGACGCCGCGCTCGACGCGGTGCGCGCGGTGCTCAGGACGATGTGAGATCCGCCGAAATTGCATTCCGCGCGGGGAAAACCGCGAAATGGCAACGTGGAATGCAATTTCGGCGCCTAGGACGATGTGAGCCTGCGGATCGTCGAGCGCAGCCGCGGCAGGTCCGCGCCGCCGACCAGCTCGCATCCGTGCAGTTCGGCCAGTTTCCGTGCCGCCGGGGTGAATTCGTGATTGGTGACGACCATCGTCTGAGTGCAGTCCTGCATCGGCGCGCCGGCGACAACCTCCTGCACCGCGCCTGAGCCGACCGGCCGTGACTGCCGTTTGCACTGCACGGCCAGCCGGTGGGGCCGATGGCCGACGATCAGGTCGACGCCCCAGTCGCCGGTCAGCGGCGTCATGATCACCGGAACCCCGCAGCTGCGCGCGATCCGCGCGATGTGGTCCTCGAATTCGGTGCCCGACATGTCCGCGTCGACGGCCCGTTCGCGGGCGCCCGGGGTGGTCGCCCCGACGACGGCGGCGCGGACGAATCGCGGCGTCGCGACCGTGGCCATCGGGGCCAGCAACGCCACCAGCACACTCCACCCGGGTCCGGCGCCGGCCAGGTAGGCAGTGCTGCCCGCGGCGAGACCCCACGCCATGAACAGCTTCCACCGCAGCCTTGTCACGGCCGCATCGTAGGCAACGGCCCCGACAGGTCGGGTTTACCCGCGCAGGTCGGGTTCACCTGCGGAGGCCGGGTTTACCTGCGCAGGTGGGGTTTACCTGCGGAGGTCCGGTTTACCTGCGCAGGTGGGGTTTACCTGCGCATGTCGGGTTTACCCGCGCAGGCGCCGGGGAACTCCCGGCAAACCACCTGCCTGCTTGAACCGGAGACCACGCGATGACGGATCTGTCCCACCACAGTCGCGAGCTGCGCCGTGGTGCCGACTATTCCGAGCCCGGCGTGCGCGACGCGGTCCGGACCGGGCTGGGCTTCGCGGCCGCAGGCGCGACGTTCCTCTTCGTCGCGATGGTGTGGATCGGGACATGCACCGGGTCGCTCGCCCAGGCCGCCGGTTGCGGCGCGTCGCAGCGGGCGATGCTCGCGCTCGGTGCGCCGGCCATCCTGCTCGTCGGTGGTCTGTGGTCGATCGTGCGCAGCTTCCGGCGTCGCGAGCACAGCGCCCGGTGGGCCCGGCAGACCGCCGGGTGGATCCTTCTGGCTCTGATGGTGCTCAGCGCCGTTTTGAGTCTTCCTTCGCTGCCCTGGCGGTAGCACACTGGAGGGGTAGTTCTAAGGAGTTACCGATGAAGGGTCCCAACGATCCCGTCGACCATGTGCGGACTACGCGCCCGCACGCAGGTGAGTCGATGAAGGACAACAAGATCATGCCGGGGCTCGTGGTGATCGGTCTCGCGCTCGTCAGTTTCGTCTCTGCCCTCGCGGCGTTCGCCACGGTCAATCACGACGTCGGCGTCATGCTCGGCGCGCTCGGCTTGGCGGGCTTCGTGGTGGGCGGCGGCTGGCTGATGATCGAGCACCACCGCGTCCGCCACCTCGAAGACCTCTGGTACGCCCAGCATCCCGGTGTGCCGCGGCAGCGGCCCAACAGCTGAGCGGCTTAGGCCACGTGCGGCTTAGGTCGCGAGCGGCTTAGGCCGCGAGATTGCGCTGAGGGCCGTGGCTGCTCGGTTGTCCACAGCCCTGGCCGCAATCTCGAGGCCTAACGCCGCAACTTGTCTGCGCCGTCGACGAATATCCGCCGCATGGGCAGGGTGTTCATCGGTAGCGAGGCGTTGGCCGCGGGCGCGCTGACGCGGTCGGCATTGCGGTGGAATTACCGCCGCATCTTTCCGGACGTGTACGTGCCCGCCGCGTCCCAATTGTCCTTGCGGGACCGCACGATCGCTGCGTGGCTGTGGTCGGGTCGTGGTGCCGTGATCGCCGGCGCCGCGGCAGCGGCTCTGCACGGCGCCAAATGGGTCGACGCCGAGGTGCCGATCGAATTGATTTGGCGGTGCGGTCGCCCGCCGCCGGGGGTCGTCGTCCGCAACGAGCGGATCGACGGCGACGAGGTCACCGGTATCGCAGGCATGTTGGTGACGACGCCGGAGCGCACCGCGTTCGACCTGGCCCGGCACCTGAGGCGGAACCCGGCGGTGGCACGGCTCGACGCGCTGGCCAACGCGACCGACGTCAAGGCCGTCGACGTGTTGACCCTGGCGCAGCGCTACCCCGGGGCGCGCGGGATGCGCAGGGCCGTCAAGTCGCTGAGTCTGATGGACGGTGGCGCGCAGTCGCCACGGGAGTCCCGGCTGCGGTTGCTTCTTGTCGACACCTGGCTCGATCCGGTGCGGACTCAGATCAAGGTGGGGGAAGGCCGCGACGTGGCCTACCTCGACATGGGCTACGACGAGCCGATGATCGGCCTCGACTACGAGGGTGCCCACCACAACGAGGACCGCAAGACGTACGTGTACGACATCGGCCGCGCCGAGCGCATCGAGAGTCGGGGCTGGATCGACATCAAGGTCGTCAAAGAGCATTCGCCGGAATTCATCCAAGCCCGGGTCACTGAGGCCTTCGCCCGGCGCGGTTACACGCCGAGATTGCGGCCGTTGCCGCGGAAGCGACGGCGGCGACGGCCCTGATGGCAATCTCGCGGCCTAAGCCCAAGCGGCCTAAGCCCGGGTCACTGAGGCCTTCGCCCGGCGCGGTTACACGCCGAGATTGCGGCCACGGCCGCGGAAGCGACGGCGGCCACGGCCCTGAAGGCAATCTCGCGGCCTAAGCCAAAACGCCAACGCCAACGCCCAAGCCCAGGCCCGGGTCAGTGAGGCCTTCGCCCGGCGCGGTTACACGCCGAGATTGCGGCCGTTGCCGCGGAAGCGACGGCGGCGACGGCCCTGATGGCAATCTCGCGGCCTAAGCCCAAGCCGAGGCCGGGTCACTGAGGCCTTTCGCCCGGCGCGGTTACACGCCGAGATTGCGGCCATGGCCGCGGAGGCGACGGCGGCCACGGCCCTGATGGCAATCTCGCGGCCTAAGCCCAAACGCCCACGCCCAAGCCCAGGCCAGTCAAGACCAAGCCAGCCAAGCCCAAGCCAAGCCAACGCCCAAGCCAAGCCAGGCCAGGCCAGGCCAGCCACGCCGAGCAGCGGCCCCACCGCCAAACAACAACGGGCCCAACCGGTTTCCCGGCTGGACCCGTCGAGGAGGAGGCTCTACTGGTTGGCTTCCTGGCGCTTCTCGGCAGCGGCGGCGCCGGCGCGGGCCGACTCGGCCTCGGCTTCCTTCTTGGCGGCGTCCTGCTGCGCGTCGGCCTTGTCCTGCTGGGCCTTGCCCTCGCGGACCATGTCGTCACGACCCGTGACGGTACCGACCGTTTCCTTGGCCTTACCCTTCACGTCCTCGACGATGCCCTTGATGCCTTCTTCGGGGCCACTGTTCTTCTCGGTCATGATTGCCTTTCGCTCGATCGGTGAATGGGGCTTCGGTGCCCCTTCGGTGAGCCACTCCAAGGCTTCCCGGCCCGATCGAGCGCTAAACGGTGACCGGAACCACGCTCAACCGCAACGCGCAGAGGGTTTGGCCGACACCGCTGGTGGGGTATGACAGCGGCACCATGAAGACAACCCGAGCGGCCGCGTCACTGCATCATCGGCGCCAAGATCAGGAATGCGGCGGTATAAAGCGCCACGCCCGCCAGCAGAAGGACCGCGAGAACGATCCCCACGATCACCAGGATGCGGCGCAACGGGTCGGTGTTCTGGTCCATGGTCCTCGGTTACCCCGCACCGGTCGGCAGCTAACGGAAGCCCGGAGCGTCCATGGATAACGGCCGATCAGGCTGGGGTAATCTCGCTGGGAAGCTTTTGGGAGGTCAGATGGCCGATGTTGCGAGCCACATCAACGGGCGGCGTCAAGGCGCGCAGTCGGTAGAACTGCGCGTCGCGGCAACGCTGGAGAATCTGGCGGTGCTGCGCACGCTGGTGGCCGCGATCGGCACCTTCGAAGATCTCGATTTCGACGCCGTCGCCGATCTGCGGCTGGCTGTCGACGAGGCATGCACCCGGCTGATCCGGTCCGCGGTGCCCGACTCCACCCTGCTGGTGGTGGTGGACCCGCAGCCCGACGCGCTGGTGGTGCACGCGTCGACGACCTGCGACAGCACCGACATCCTGGCGCCGGGCAGCTTCAGCTGGCATGTGCTGAGTTCGCTGACCGATGACGTCAAGACGTTCTCAGACGGCCGGTCGGTGGGTGACGGTGAGGTCTTCGGCATCTCCATGACGACAAGGCGAGCGAGTTCGTTGCAGTGACCCGGTCGTCGTCCCAGGGTTCGTCGTCACGATCGGGCTCGGAGTACGCGGACGTTGCCCCGATGTTCCGCGAGCTGGCCGAGCTCGAGGAGGGGACGGCGGCGTTTCAGCGTCAGCGTGACCGCATCGTGGAGCGCTGCCTGCCGTTGGCCGATCACATCGCCCGCCGTTTCGACGGCCGCGGCGAGCCGCGTGACGACCTCGTTCAGGTCGCACGCGTCGGGCTGGTCAACGCCGTGATCCGGTTCGATGTCAACGCCGGTTCGGATTTCGTGTCGTTCGCGGTGCCGACCATCATGGGTGAGGTTCGCAGGCACTTCCGTGACAACAGCTGGTCGGTGAAGGTGCCGCGCCGGCTCAAGGAGCTGCATCTGCGGCTGGGCGCGGCGACGGCCGAGCTGTCGCAGCGGCTGGGGCGGGCGCCGACGGCCACCGAGCTGGCCGCCGAGCTGGAGATGGACCGCGACGAGGTGGTCGAGGGCCTGGTCGCGGGCAGCTCCTACAACACGTTGTCTATCGACAGCGGCGGCAGCGGCAACGAGGATGCGCCCGCGATCGCCGACACGCTCGGCGACGTCGACCTGTCCCTGGATCAGATCGAGAACCGCGAGGCGCTGCGGCCGCTGCTGGCGGCGCTGCCCGAGCGCGAACGCACCGTGCTGGCGCTGCGGTTCTTCGAGTCGATGACGCAGACTCAGATCGCCGAGCGGGTCGGCATCTCGCAGATGCACGTGTCCCGGCTGCTGGCCAAGTCCCTAGCGCGACTCCGCGACCAGTTGGAGTGAGCGCGGAGGCTCCTGCTGTACCACGGTGAGCGCGGTGGGCACGTCGGCGCACGTCGGCAACGCGTGGTCCGGGTCGCAGATGCGCAGCAGGCGGTCGACGGCCTTGCTGGGCACCAGCGCCCACCGGATGTCCTCGCTGACGCATTGCACGTTGAGCGTGTGCAGCGCCGAGAAGCCGGCGGTGGAGAAGAACGTCAACCCGGAGAGGTCGACGACGAGCCAGTGCGCTCTGTCGGAATGGCGAAGCGCGTAGCCGACGAAGTCGATGCCGTTGGCCGCGTCGAGCTCGCCGAGTCCGGACACGATCGCCGTGTCCGGTTGCGGCCAGCGCGTTTCGAAGCGCGCCGTGTGGCAGACGACGTTGTCGGAGACGGGGGCCGGCGGCGCCGGGTGTTGATCTGGGACGTGAGGCACGGTTGGGCTCCAATCTGGAGTGCGGATTTCGTGCTGGGGTTCACGTCAAGTGGGCCCTAGATTCTCAAAGCCTGCGTGACCGTTCGGTCGCGTGTGACGATGACGTTTCCAAAGGCTGTGAATTCAACCTGTTCGCCACCCTACGCCCCTGCGATGATCGTGGACAACGATTGATGGAGGTTATTAACAAATCCTCAGCCGAGCCTGACGCCCGCGTCATCAGTTATCGAGAGTAGGGCCAAAGCTACTGTGACACAGGAACTTTCGACGGGGGTGGTGCTCGCCGCCGGTGCGGGCACCCGGTTCGGGATGCCGAAGGTGCTGGCCGGTGACGGCGACTGGTTGCGTCGTAGCGTCGCCGCGCTGCACGACGGCGGCTGCGGCGACGTGGTGGTGGTGCTGGGCGCCGCGGTCGTCGACGTCCCCGCTCCCGCGCGTGCCGTGTTGGCCGCCGACTGGGCCGACGGGCTCAGCGCGTCGGTGCGCGCCGGGGTCCGTGCGGCAGGCGATGCTGCGGATTTCGTTGTGCTCACCACCGTCGACACCCCGGACGTGGGGGCGGCGGCGGTGCGGCGGGTGCTGGCGGCGGCACGCACGTCGACGTCCGGCCTGGCCCGCGCCTACTACGACGGGCGCCCCGGGCATCCGGTGGTCATCGCGCGCAGGCACTGGCCTGCTCTGCTGGACGCGCTGACCGGCGACGTCGGCGCGGGGCCGTTTCTCGTCGGGCGCGACGACGTCGTCGCGGTGGAATGCGCGGATCTGGGCAGCGGACGCGACATCGACGCCCGCTGACGGGCGAACCCGGCGCAGGAGTGGGGGAGGGTCAGCCGAGCATCGCCGCGGCGAAGCGCTCGACGGCTTCCGTCCCGGTCCGGGCGGCCTGCTCGTGCCCGGGGCGCGCGCGGGTGGCGATCGCCCCGGTCGACGGGTCCAGCGTCACCTCGGCGAGCAGCTCACCGGTCGTCGGCTCGCACACCGCCCAGGAGTACAGCGTCTCCGAAGACCATTGCGCGGCAAGGTGATCGACGTAGTCGGCACGATGCTCGCCGAGGTCGGCGAGCGCGGGCCGGTCGTCGACGCGGTCGTCGGCGCGCAGCCCGCGGAGATACCAGGCGCCGGCGTTGATCTCGACGGGTTCCACCGGGACAGCTTGCCATGCCGCGGAAAGACCGCGGAAAGACCGCGGAAAGACCGCCGGAAAGGCCGCGGAAAGGCCGCGGAAAGGCCGCGGAAAGGCCGCGGAAAGACCGCGAAAGGCCGCGGAAAGACCGCGAAAGACCGCGAAAGACCGCGGGAAGGGCGCGGCCCCGCTCCCGTGGCAGTCGCCGTGGCAGCGGGGCCGGTCCCACCCCTCGTTCGTGGGTTCTGGGGCAGACCCTAGCGAACGCGGCGCCACCGCATGGTTCTTTGACCGATGCAACAAAAAACGGGGCGTCATCGCAAAGATGACGCCCCGTTTTCGGGAAAGCTATTCGGCGCTCTTGAGCTCGCAGACCACGGTGCCCTGGGTGATGGCCGCGCCCGCCTCGACGGACAGGCCGGTCACCACACCGTCCTTGTGCGCGGTCACCGGGTTCTCCATCTTCATGGCCTCCAGCACCACCACGAGGTCGCCGGCCGCCACGGTCTGGCCCTCTTCGACGGCCACCTTGACGACGGTGCCCTGCATCGGAGCCGTCACCGCGTCACCGGAGGCCGCGGTGGCGCCGCCGCCGCCACGCTTGCGCGGCTTGGGCTTCTTGCGCAGGGCGCCGTGTGCGGGCGCGCCGCCGCCGCCGAGCGCGAGGTCGCCGGGCAGCGACACCTCGAGGCGACGGCCGCCGACCTCGACCACGACGGTCTGGCGGGGGATGGTGTCTTCCTCGTCGATCGGGTCACCGCCGGTGAACGGCTCGACAGTGTTGTCCCACTCGGTCTCGATCCAGCGGGTGTGCACGTCGAACTTCTCGCCGTCACCGATGAACGCGGGGTCGGCGACCACGGCGCGGTGGAACGGGATGACGGTCGCCAGGCCCTCGACGTTGAACTCGGCCAGGGCGCGCCGCGAGCGGGCCAGGGCCTCGTCTCGGGTGGCGCCGGTGACGATCAGCTTGGCCAGCATCGAGTCGAACTGCCCGCCGATGACGGAGCCCGTCTCGACGCCGGAGTCCATCCGCACGCCGGGGCCGGTGGGGGCCTCGAACTTCGAGACCGGGCCGGGGGCGGGCAGGAAGCCGCGGCCGGCGTCTTCGCCGTTGATGCGGAATTCGAAGGAGTGGCCGCGCGGGGTGGGGTCCTCGGTGATGTCGAGGGCTTCCCCGTTGGCGATCTTGAACTGCTGCAGCACCAGGTCGATGCCGGAGGTCTCCTCGGTGACCGGGTGTTCCACCTGCAGGCGGGTGTTGACCTCGAGGAACGAGATCAGGCCGTCCTGGCCGACCAGGTACTCGACGGTGCCTGCGCCGTAGTAGCCGGCTTCCTTGCAGATCCGCTTGGCGGACTCGTGGATCTCCTTGCGCTGCGCGTCGGTCAGGAACGGCGCGGGCGCCTCCTCGACGAGCTTCTGGAAGCGGCGCTGCAGCGAGCAGTCGCGGGTGCCCGCGACGATGACGTTGCCGTGCATGTCGGCGATGACCTGGGCCTCGACGTGGCGCGGCTTGTCCAGGTAGCGCTCGACGAAGCACTCGCCGCGGCCGAACGCGGCGACGGCCTCACGGGTGGCCGAGTCGAACAGCTCGGGGATTTCCTCGATGGTGCGGGCGACCTTCATGCCGCGGCCGCCGCCGCCGAACGCGGCCTTGATGGCCACGGGCACGCCGTACTCCTTGGCGAAGGCGACGACCTCGTCGGCGTCCTTGACCGGGTCGGGGGTGCCGGGCACCAGCGGGGCCTCGGCGCGCGCGGCGATGTGGCGGGCGGTGACCTTGTCGCCGAGGTCGCGGATGGACTGCGGGCTGGGCCCGATCCAGATCAGCCCGGCGTCGAGGACGGCCTGGGCGAAGTCGGCGTTCTCGGACAGGAATCCGTAGCCGGGGTGGATCGCGTTGGCGCCGGACTTCGCGGCGGCGTCGAGCAGCTTCTCGAACACCAGATACGACTCGGCCGAGGTCTGCCCGCCCAGGGCGAACGCCTCGTCGGCGAGACGGACGTGGGGTGCGTCGGCGTCGGGCTCGGCGTACACCGCCACGCTCTGCAGTCCGGCGTCTTTGGCTGCGCGAATCACCCGGACGGCGATTTCTCCCCGGTTGGCGACAAGCACCTTGGAGATCTTCGAGCTGGCGTGACTGGCCACTGGCGCCTCCTGATGGCGTGGTTCTGTTGGCCGAAAACGGCCATCTCTAAGAAACGTCTTTAAGAATCTATCGGGCAGTTTAAGCGCCAGCACAGCGCCCCCGCCAAGCGGTGCCGGTTACCGCCGAGTAGGGACGGTCCACGTGCGGTTGCGGTACCCAGCCTTGGGTTCACGGTCGCTGCGGCGCGTCTTCGCGGGAGCTGTCCTCGTCACGCCGGCCGGGCGTGTGGTGTCGCACCCCGTTGCCGCCGGCGCGCTTGGCGGTGTACATCGCGACGTCGGCCTGGGCGGTCAGCCAGTGCATCGAGTCGACGATGTTGCCCGCGTCGAGCGCGTCGACCGCGATGCTGGCGGTGCCGACGCTCGTCGTCAGGCCGTACGGCGTGAAGGTGACCGCCTCCCTGGCCCGCTCGCCGAGGTCTTCGGGCACCGCGGCGGTGACGACGTCGGCGATCAGGAATTCCTCGCCGCCGACACGGCCGATGATCGCCGAGTCCGGCAGGTTGGCGGTGAGGGCCTGGGCGACGGACACCAGCGCGTCGTCGCCTGCGCTGTGCCCCAGGGTGTCGTTGAGCACCTTGAACCGGTCCAGGTCGAGCATCGCGAAGGCCAGGTAGCCGCCGCTGCGCTGGCCGTCGAGCACCGCGGCGACCACGGCGCGCTGGAAGGAGCGACGGTTGAGCAGGCCGGTGAGCGGGTCGCGGTCGGACTTGATCAGGTCGATGCCCAGCGCGTGCACCATGATCTGGATGGCCAGCGGAACACCGGCGTTGAGTTCGACGACGAGGAACAGCATCGACACGGCCAGCACCGCCTGGCCGTCGGCGACGAGCCGCGGCACGTGCACCGCGGCCACGGCCAGCGCGACCACGAGGTTGGCGGTCACCAGCCGGGCCGAGTGGAAGAACGCCAGATAGCCGCCGGACACGGCCAGCGCCGCGCTGGCCATCAGCCCGATCGCGGGGTCGGCGGCGGTGAAGCTGCCGAGGGCGATGCAGACGCAGATGGTCAGGGCGAACCCGATGGACTGGTTGCGGGTGGGCCAGCGCGACAGCCACAGCACCAGGTACGCCAGGCCGGCCGCGCCGGCGACCACCCCGAGCGCGAGGAGCAGGGCGTGGCTGGTCGCGGCCGGGCCCCACAGCGCGTTGGCGGGCACCAGGACGCCTGAGGCGGCGATGACGGCCATGAAGATCTGCGCTGGGCGGGTGAAACCGCGGGCATGCATGTAACTGGACAGCCAGTCGTACTGGTCTGGCTGTCGCCACCAGCGCCCAATCGCGCCCACCGAGCCCCCGCTCAGGTCATCGAACCGACCAACCCCGGTGCCTTCCATACGGATTGCGGGGTTTGCTCAAGCGTAGTGGCAGCTACACCCGGTCGGGCGCAGAAGGTGAATTCGGTTCGCTAGGCGGACAGTGGGCGGGGGCCACTCACCAGCTGCCCATGCCGGGGCCGGGCTTCCAGCCCGGGTGGAACGGCCGGGCGCGGGTGCCGGGAATCCGGTCCGGGACGGCCTTCTTCGAGTCTTTGATTTCGCCCTGGGCAAGGATGACGCCGTCGGGGCCGCGGACCTCGCCGAACGTCGCGTCGCCGGACACCGATCCGGCCTGGCGGCTGCTGACGGTGCGGTCGACGCCGATCTCGTCGGCCGACGCGGTAGCCGACGACAGTACGGCGAGCGCGGCCGGCGCCGCGAACACGGCGCTCCATGCCACGAGTTTGCGTGCGCGAGCGCGCCTGCTGGTGGTCTTCGGCATCCGGGCCCCTCCCTGAACACCCCGTGGTGGGGGTGCTGTCGAGACCTGGATGTGGTCGAGCGCAACCGGCGGAGCCGACCGCGCCAGGCCGTTCGCGGTCACTGGCGATATCGCGTGCGGGGCGGAAGCGTTACGCGCCGGGCAGCCGGTCGAGCAGGCTGCGGGCGGCGGTCGCCACGCGTTCGCGGTCGAAGGTGATGACGACCTCGAAGCGCCGGTCCGTGCCGGGAAGCTCGCGGGCGATCAGGCCGACGCAGTTGTCGGAGCCGATGACGACGATGATCCACTCCTTCGCGAGCGGATCCGCGGGATCCAGCGGCACCCCGCGGATTCCGGATCCGAGATCCTCGGGGATGTCCACGCCGAACACCGCCACCAGCGGCGAGCGTTCGGCGATCGCGGTGTACATGGCGCTTGTCGCGGACTGGAAGAAGTCGTGCTTCTGCACGGTGGTCAGCACGATCGGCGGGCTGTCGGCGGTGATGGTGCGGCGCTCGAGGTGCCGGGACAGCTCCAGCAGGTTCCGTTTGCGCACGACGCGGCGCGCAATGCCTGCTGTCGACGCCTCGAAGACCGAGCGCGTGCCGGGTTTCGCGGGCGAGGCCGCAGAGGTGGGCAGCCGTACGTGGGCGGGCTCGGCGGCGCGCGCTCCGCGGTAGCCGAACAGGTAGCCCTGGCCCAGCGTGGCGCCGTAGGCCAGGGCCTGCTCGAGGTGCGCGTCGTTTTCGATGCCCTCGGCGAGAATCGTTGCGCCCGTGCGTTCTTGGTGGGCCAGGACGGCGGCGATGGTGCGGGCCTGGTGTTGGTCGGCCTGAGCCTGGATCATCGCGAGGTCGAGCTTGAGGATGTCCGGGGCGACGATGTCGAGCACGGCCAGTGAGTCCCGGTGCGCGCCGATGTCGTCGAGGGCGATCGCGAAGCCGTGCGAGCGCAGCGCCGCCACCTTGCGCAGCATGGCCTGGGGGTTGGCCAGCAGTCCGCGTTCGGTCAGCTCGAAGACGACGCGGAATTTGTCGGCGGCTGCGGCCAGCGCCGCGTCGCAGGACGGGTCGGCGAGTGCGGTGGCGGGTTCGCAGTTGAGCAGCAGCAGCATCCCGTCGGTGGACGGGCCGTCCAGCGCGCCGCGCGCGGCGGCGCCGATGCATTCGCAGTCGAGCAGGTCGAGGGTGCCGATCCGCTGCGCGCGATCGAAGACCTCCTCCGGGTTCATGCCGTTCAGGGCCGGCCAGCGGGCGAGTGCCTCGTATCCGACGACGGTCTCGCCGGGAAGGGAGACCACGCTCTGGAAGACGGGGACGAGCCCGGCGCCGGTCGCGGCGTCATCGAGATGGTCCGTCATCGCCAGCCCTACTACGAGTCGGGGAGGGTTGCTCCAATGCGACGATGGTAGGCGTTCAGTCGGGCCTAAAAGGCTATTTCAAGCGGTTTTTGATGCGGGCGAGCATCGCCGACATGCCGCGCAACCTTAGCGGGCTGATCAGTTTGGCCAGTCCGAGGTCGGTGTAGAAGTCGTCGGGTACGGCGAGGATGTCCTCGGCGGACTGCCCGTCGAGGCCGGTGGCCAGGATCGCGGCGAATCCGCGGGTGGTGGGCGCCTCGGCGGGTGCGCTGAAGTACAGCCGCACGTGTGCGCGGTCGTCGGCGTCGACGTGCAGGAACAGCGGCGACTGGCATTCGGGCACCGGTTCCATCGCGGCCTCTTCGAGCTCGTCGGGCAGCGGTGGCAGCTCGCCGGCGAACTCCAGCAGCAGCGCCAGCTTGTCTTGTCCCTCAACCTCTTTGAAGTCGGAGACCACTTCGGCCAGCGGCGCCGGCATGGCGCTCATGCGGTGCCGGGCTCTTCCCCGACCGCGACGGGCACCCGCACCGCGTTGCCCCATTCGGTCCAGGAGCCGTCGTAGTTGCGTACGCCGGGCTTTCCGAGCAGGTGGGTGAGTACGAACCAGGTGTGGCTGGAGCGCTCGCCGATGCGGCAGTACACGACGGTCTTGTCCTCGGGCTTGAGGAAGCCGTACAGCTCCTCCAGCTCGGCGCGGCTGCGGAACTTGCCGTTGTCCAGGGCGGCCTTGGCCCACGGGATGGACACCGCGGTGGGGATATGGCCGCCGCGCAGCGCGCCCTCTTCGGGGTAGTCGGGCATGTGGGTGCGTTCGCCGGTGTACTCCTGCGGGGAGCGCACGTCGATCAGCGGCTGCGTGCCGAGGATGGCGAGGACGTCGTCCTTGTAGGCGCGGATCGGGGCGTCATCGCGTTCGACGACGGGGTAGCCGGTGGTCTGCTTGCTCGGCACATCGAGGGTGGTGTCGCGGCCGTCGGAGATCCACAGGTTGCGGCCGCCGTCGAGCAGGCGGACGTCGGGGTGGCCGAACAGCGTGAAGACCCACAGCGCGTAGGCGGCCCACCAGTTGCTCTTGTCGCCGTAGATGACGACGGTGTCGTCGCGGGAGATGCCCTTGCGGTTCATCAGGTCGGCGAACTGCTCGCCGGTGATGTAGTCGCGCACGTGGGGGTCGTTGAGGTCGGTGTGCCAGTCGATCTTGACGGCGCCGGGGATGTGGCCCGTGTCGTAGAGCAGCACGTCCTCGTCGGACTCCACGATGGCCAGACCGGGCCGGCCGAGGTTGCCCGACAGCCAGTCGGCGGTGACGAGCCGTTCCGGGTGGGCGTAGGACTGCAGGGCGGGGCTGGGGTCAGCGGGTAGCGGCACGTGGACGAGCCTACCGGGGAGGTGGGGCCTGGTTTTGGCCGACGGCGTGTCCAATTTTTCAGCGTTGTCGACGTCAGTCCGTGGGATGGCTCCATGTCCGCAGTTGCTCGGCGATTGCCTCCAGGTCGCTGATCGTTCCCGCCGTCACGCCGATGACGAAGTCGAACCGGTCGTCCTCCGGCGCGTTGATCCGTAAGCCGTTGAGAGCAAGAAAGGTCCGGCACGCAGTCCACGCGAGCCGTTTGTTTCCGTCGACCAGCGCATGATTGCGCGCCAACGAATGCACCAGTGCAGCAGCTTTTCCGAACAGCTCCGGGTAGGCGTCTTCGCCGAGTACCGACGTGCGGGGCCGCGCCTGTGCCGACTCAAGCAGGCCGTAGTCCCTGACGGACACGTCGGGCCCGACGGCCGCGCGTGCGATCTCCAGTAGGTCCTCGAGGTCGAGGTATTCGATCACGCGTCCTTCAGGCGTTCCAGGAGACCGGCTTCCTCACGCAGCACCCGCCGCAGCGCCGTCGCGACGCGCGCCTTGTGGGCGTGCCGATCGATGTACTCGTCGATGGCCGACAGGGCAACCGCCTGCATCGAGCGCCCCTCGGCGGCGGCCTGACGACGCAGCGCTTCTGCCTGTTCGTCGCTGGGGCGCAGGGTCATTCCCATGAACGAAAATGATACCGGTGTGATACCACGGCGGCCTAGGGGCTGACGCTGGTCGTGTCCGTCTGCGCAGGGGCTGTGTGGTGAAGCGCGTCGGGGCCCATCGCGAAGCTGATGACGCTGAGGGTGATCAGGACCAACGCCGCGACGCCGGCGATCTTGGTCGACAGCTCGACGTGAAAGAGGCCGTGCCGCATGTCTTCCCGGGCCTGCCGCAGCGCGTCGAAGCTGGCGTAGCGCAGCGGGTTCTCGACGAAGTGGTGGCACGCGACCGCAAGGCCGAGCGTCAGGGTGAGCACGCTGGCGTAGAAGTGCACGTTCGGCGCCATGACGACGGCGAGCAGCACGATCACCGGCCAGTGCACCAGGTACAGCGCGTAGGAGAGGTCGCCGAGGTAGGTGCTGGCGCGGTTGCGCAGCAGGCCCTGGAAGCCGGGTTCGCGTCCGACGCCGGCGGCGACGACGAGCGCGGTGCCGGCCACCGGCAGCAGCGCCCATGGGGCGGGGAACCCGACCGAGCCGTCGATGAGGAACATGGCGGCGACCACCAGGGCGACGCCCGCCCAGGACAGCACGGGCCGCACCAGGTCGGGGATGCGGGCGAAGGTGCCGACGGCGGTGGCCAGCAGGGCGCCGACGCCGAGTTCCCAGGCGCGGGTGGCGGTGCTGAGGTACGCCCACTCCGGAGACGACGAGGTTTCGTGGAGCGCCCAGCCCAGGGATGCGGCGACGACGACCCCCATCACGACGGCGGTGGTGGTCAGCCACCGGGCATGACTCCATGCGCCGCGCACGGCGATCAGCGTGATCGCGACGATCAGCACCGGCCAGACGAGCAGGAACTGTTCCTCGATCGACAGCGGCCAGTAGTGCAGCAGCGGCGATACCGAATCGATGGTCGCGGGGACGTCGGTGCCGGAGGCGGCGAAATGCCAGTTGGCGACGAAGAAGAACGCGAACAGCGCGTCGAAGGTGATGTCGCGGACCGCGGGTTGCGGGAGGAGGTACGCCGAGGCGACGACGGTGAGCACCAGCACGACGGTGGCGGCCGGGACGATGCGGCGCAGCCGGACTGAGTAGAACTGCGGCAATGACGGGTCACCGTGCTCGGCCGAAGCTTTCAGCAAATTCTCAGTGACGAAGTATCCGGTGATCACGAAGAACACGTCGATGCCGACGAAGCCGCCCTGCGGAACGCCCCACAAGTGGTGGGCGATGACGGCCAGCACGGCGACGGCGCGCAGCCCCTGAATGTCGAGCCGATAGTTTGCTCGTTCTGCACGTCGGCGACGGCGACCCGACGCTTCACGCCATCGATCAACCCGTGTAACCATGCGATCTCCCCCGGGTGGCAATAGTGACTGCGTTGCTTCGGTTTTTCGCTATTCTCCTCGCTTCGCGCGCATCGGCAACACGAAGGTGCGCCACGTCACGCGTGACGATCCAGGAAGTCATCCGAACGTACGACGCTGCGCGCTTCCTGCGCGGTTTCTGTTGATGTACTGGGGATTCGGGCATCGGCGCCGCGGCGGCCCTACTGTGTTCAGTGCACCAACAGAAACGTCCAGCAAAGTCGCAGCGACGGAAACCCCGCCGGGGTGTCCCCGGCGGAATCGGGCTCTGTTGGGCAACTTTCGAGTGACAGCAAGGGGCTGGCAGTGAACAAAGCAATTGTCGGGGCGACGGTGACGACGTGCGCCGTGTTGGCGGGGGCGGTCGCCGCGGCGGGGCCGGCGGCCGCGCACGCCGATGACGCGCAGATCCAGTACAAAGAGCCGAACGCGATGTGGGTGATGCCCAATCTGAAGAACGAGGTGCTGTTCCGGGCGGAGCAGGATGTCGAAGCCGTCGTCGAGCAGCTGCCGCTGACGTTCAAGACCGTGGCCCCCAACCACGAGGCGGTGTACAACCTGGAGGACTGGGTGGTGTGCGGGGAGTCGCCGAAGGCGGGCACCGCGCTGTCGAAGCAGAAGACGAAGTCGGTGACGCTGTTGGTGGAGCGCCCGGGCGGGCAGCACTGCGGCGCGTAGGCACAGCACCCGGCGAATCGTCGTCAATAGCTTTGGCTGTACATCCAGCTACCTCTAAGCTTTTGGCATGGAGCTCAAGGGGTTCAAGAGACAGCAGCGAAAGCTCGCGGTTGCAGCGGCAGCCGCCGGTGTGTTCGCGGCAGGGATCGGCATCAGCGCGCCTATTGCGGCGGCGGCGCCCACCGAGGGGGAGACCTGGACGATGGGCAGCTACCGCGGCGAAGTCCTGCAGCGCGCAATCGATGACGTCATCGCCAATGCCGGCGAGCAGAACGTCCGATTCAACCTCTACAACCGGGACCTGACAAGCCAGGTGATTTACAACTACACCAACTGGGTGGTGTGCGGGCAGGCCCCGCGGGCGGACAGCACCATCGAGGTCGGCGCGAAACCGCGGACGGTGACGTTTGCGTTGGCGCGGCGGTACGTCGGCTGCTAATCGCCGTGGCCGTGGCGTAACCGCGGTTCGCGCTACACCCTGTCAATCGCGCTGTAGCGCGAGTCAACTCATCGTGGGCCACTCCTGGCTTTGAGGCTAGGAGTGGCCCATCGCTTTTGTTCGGGTTGCAGACGTGCCTGATGGCACACCGACTGGCACACCCCGTTATGACGCCGGTGTTTTGCCTGTCCTGCTACCTGGCGTCGACTTTCCTGGTCCGCGGGTGGTGGCTGCCCCCAAGGGTCGGTTGCTGCAGCGTGGGGTAACGGCCCATTCAGGCCGTGGCAAACCAGAATGCCAGCGCACTGCGCGTCTCGCCGCGCCTAGCGCTCGCCGTGGCAGGCGTTATCCGCTCATAGTAGTTTCGATCGAAAATACCTGGTAGAGCCTGCATTTTTCCCGCATCCCCCGCGCGCCTCGGGTAGCAGTTGTGGTTGACACCACATCCCTGCGGTGGGATGCTGTCAGCTAACGCAATCTGGGGGAAGGGGTGCGGGGGATATGTCAACAATCACCGCAAAACTGTCGAACGCTGGAACCAGGCTTCAAGTGGGGACCGCGGCATGCGCGGTGGCTGCCGCTGCGGTGCTGACGCCTGCGGTAGCCGCTCAGGCCGATCTCACACTGCCCGCGCCCACGGCGCCCGCTTTGTCCGAGATCGCGTTGGCGCCGGCGCTCACCTCGGTGGGTATCGCCCAGCAGGGCTCGTGGATCTGGTTCGGGCCGACCAAGGATGACGGGCCGACCTACAACCCGGTCGTCGAGTTCTTTCCGCTGGCTTTGGTCCCGAACTTCCTGAAGCCGTTCTTCTCGTGGTTCGCGAACATCAACTTCACCGCGTGCTTCTTCGGCCTCAATGCCCGGATCGGGCCGTACGGCAGCTTGTCGGTCGGGTTCAGCCGAGGCTGCTGAGTTCGTTCGCAGAGGGGACTGCCCGCCGGGGCAGTCCCTTTCTGTATGTGCAGCTACCGCTGCCAGAGATCCGAGATGGACAGCCCGGTGCGGCGCACCAGCCGGTGCACCAGCGGCAGGCTGAGGCCGATGACATTGGATGGGTCGCCCTCGATGCGGTCGACGAACCATCCGCCGAGCCCGTCCAGCGTGAACGCGCCCGCGACGTGCAGCGGTTCGCCGCTGTCGATGTAGCGGGCGATCTCGTCCTCGGTGGGTTCGCCGAAGTGGACCTTGGTACTGCGGGTGTCGGCCTCGGTGTGGGTGATGACGCCACCGGTGATGCGCAGCAGCGCATGCCCGGTGAGCAGATGGCCCGCCGAGCCGGCCATCGACTTCCATTGCGCCCCAGCGGCTTCCGCGGAACCCGGCTTTCCCCGCAACGTGCCGTCGAGGAACAGCATCGAATCGCAGCCGATCACCACGCAGTCGGCGAGCAGCTCGTCCGGCAGTTCCGCGGCGACGCTGAGCGCCTTGGCGGTGGCGAGCTTGGCCACCACCGCCTCCGGCGGGAGATCCGGGTCCAGCGCGGCGAGCAACGCGTCCTCGTCGACGGCGGACACGATCACCTGCGGGTCGATGCCGGCCTGGCGCAGCACGCCCAGCCGGCCTTTGGATGCCGACGCCAGCACCACCCGCGTCATCGCTTCTCCTCGCTGATCACCTCGCGACTCTATCGGTGCCTGAAGATGCGGCGTGTTAAGCGCTGGTAGACCCGTCCCGCCCGTATGTCTCGACATCGACGGGATGGTCGAATCTCCTTGACTCAGGAAACAGATTAATTGTTGGTTTCGCGGGATTAACATTCGGATTCACCGCGGCGAGTTCCGGCCCGATATAGCGCTTTCCAGCCGGGGCGTATCGCCGCAGAAGCGCTATCGGTGCTGGTAGAGCCGCATGATTGGCAATTTCGTGACGCGGGTCACCGTCCCGAATTCTGCTTTTGACACCCGATTTGGGGTCTGCGATATTGCGAACAACAAATCCGGGACAAAGGAAGCAGGGCGGGCGGATATGTCTACTGTTGCCGCGAAATTCGCGACTGTCGGCACGAGATTTCAGGTGGGCGCCGCCGCGTGCGCCATTGCGGGGGCGGCGGTGTTGACGCCCGCGGTCGCCGCTCAGGCGGACATCGTCGCGCTGCCCGTACCCGCGGCACCGGCCTTCTCCGATGTCCTGGCGTCCCCGGTGATCACGGACTTCATGGCCGCGCCGGCACTGGGCGCCGGCACCGCTGCCGAGCAGGGTTGGTGGTGGTTTTGGGGCCCCGGTCCCGGGGAGGACGGCCCGACGACGTTCTTCGAATTCACCCCGCTGGCGCTGATCCCCAACTGGATCAAGCCGCTCTACAGCTGGTTCACCCAGAACATCGACTTCTCGACGTGCGTCTTCGGAATCACGCTGTCGATCGGTCCGTACGGGACGACCAAGCTCGGCTACAGCACCGGCTGCTGATTCTCCTTCTGCCACAAACGAATAGCTCCAGGCCCGGATTCGCGGCCTGGAGCTATTCGTGTGTCTTTCGCGCAAGCGACTCGGCAGGACTGATGTTCTACGCGCAAGCGGCTCATCAACGCCGCATGTGCATGCGTTCCCAGAGGGTTGTGCGCTGCCAGCTGGTGACGTCGTAGCGCAGCTTGTCCACCGGGTGGCCCCACATGTTGAGTTCCTGCGGGCCGGGGTCGCCGGCGGCGCCACCGCCGGCGCCGGCGAGCACGGTCACCACTGCGGCCAGCTCTTCGAGGGTGGGCTCGCCCTTGACGACGTTGAAGTGCGGATCCGGTTGCGGCGGGTCATCGATCGTCATATCCCGCGGGTCGGAGACCTCGACGATGTCGGCGTCATGGTTCATGGCTGAAAGTCCTTGTCTGAGAAGCGGGTTCGCTGTGGATCAGAGTGGGATGTTGCCGTGCTTCTTCGGCGGGGTCTGAACCACCTTGCGCTCCAACAGCTTCAGCGCGGTGGCGACGTAGCCGCGGGTGTGCGACGGTAGGATTACCGCGTCGACGTAGCCGCGCTCAGCGGCGATGTACGGGTTGACCAGGGTGTCCTCGTACTCCTGCTGCAGCTGCAGGCGCAGCGCGTCGACATCGTCGCCATTGGCGGCGGCCTCGCGCAGCTGCTGGCGGTAGACGAAGCCGACCGCGCCGGAGGCGCCCATCACCGCAATCTGCGCGGTGGGCCAGGCCACGACGACATCGGCGCCCATGTCCTTGGAGCCCATTACGCAGTAGGCGCCGCCGTAGGACTTGCGGGTGATGACGGTGACCTTGGCGACGGTGGCCTCGCCGTAGGCGTAAAGCAGCTTGGCGCCGCGGCGGATGATGCCGTTGTACTCCTGATCGGTACCGGGCAGGAAGCCGGGCACGTCGACCAGCAGCACGATCGGGATGTTGAAGCAGTCGCAGGTGCGGATGAACCGGGCGGCCTTCTCCGAGGCGTTGATGTCCAGGCAGCCGGCGAACTGGGTGGGCTGGTTGGCCACGATGCCGACCGGGCGACCGTCGACCCGGCCGAAGCCGACCACAATGTTGCCCGCGTACCCGGCCTGCACCTCGAGGAACTCGTCGTCGTCGAGGATGCGGGTGATGACCTCGTGCATGTCATACGGCTGGTTCGGCGAGTCCGGGATCAGCGTGTCGAGCTCGAGGTCCTCGTCGGTGAGGCTCTCCTCGATCGGGGCATCGGCGTGCGGGGCCGGGTAACGCGGCGGCTCGGCGTAGTTGTTCGGGGGCAGGTAGGACAGCAGGTCCCGGACGTAGTCCAGCGCGTCCTGCTCGCCGGAGGCCACGTAGTGCACGGTGCCCGACTTGGCCATGTGGGTGTGGGCGCCGCCGAGTTCTTCCATGGTGACGTCCTCACCGGTGACGGTCTTGATGACGTCGGGGCCGGTGATGAACATCTGGCTGGTCTGGTCGACCATGATCACAAAGTCGGTCAGCGCGGGGGAGTAGACGTGCCCGCCGGCCGCGGCGCCCATGATCAGCGAGATCTGCGGGATGACACCGGAGGCCTTGATGTTGTTGTGGAAGATCCGGCTGTAGAGACCGAGGGAGACCACACCCTCCTGGATACGGGCGCCGGCACCGTCGTTGATGCCGATCAGCGGGCGGCCGGTCTTGATGGCCAGCTCCTGGACCTTGACGATCTTCTCGCCGTAGACCTCGCCGAGGCTGCCGCCGAACACGGTGGCGTCCTGGCTGAACACGCAGACGTCGCGGCCGTCGATGGTGCCGTACCCGGTCACGACACCGTCGCCGGTGGGCCGGTTGTGCTCCAGGCCGAAGTTCTTGCTGCGGTGCTTGGCCAGCGCGTCGAGCTCGACGAACGAGCCCTCGTCCAGCAGCGCCAGGATGCGCTCGCGGGCGGTGAGCTTGCCCTTGGCGTGCACCTTCTCCACGGCGGTCTCACCGACCGGGTGCTGCGCCTCCGCGGCGCGCTTACGCAGGTCGGCCAGCTTCCCGGCAGTGGTGTGGATGTCGATCTCGTGGGAGGCCGCAGGCTCAGTCACGCTGGTCATAGGTTCCGATGCTAACGGCGTCGACTCGAGGTGTCGCGGGTGGCCCTTACTAGTCCCTTAGAAAGTCTGCCGGCGGCCGTCGCGACGTGGCCGACGTTGGTAGCCTGCGGTGAGTTGCGGGGGCAACGTAGGGGAGGGCTCGCCTTATCTTGTCCGGCAGGCACCGGGTGCGTTCCCGCAGATTCCGCGCCGTGCTGGTCATCGTCGCGCTGGGCTTCGCGGTAGCCACGCTCGTCATCCGCGCGCTGCCGCTGCCCAACAACCTTGCCTTGGTCATCGCTGTCGGTTCGCCGTACGTCGTGCTGGTGGCGCTGCTCGGCTTGGTGGTGGCGGTGCTGAATCGGCTGATGGTGCTGTCGATCGTCGCGGTGGTGGTGACCGCGGCCAGCGTCGCGGTGCAGATGCACTGGTATTACGGCGGGCGACCGGGCGGCGGAGCTGCTGAGCACGTGGATGTGCGGGTGTTGTCGGCGAATCTCCGCTACGGGCGGGCCGATCCTGCGAAATTTGTGGAACTGGCTAGGAACAGCGCGGATGTCATCACGGTGACGGAGCTGACCGCCGAAGCCGTTCAGCGGTTCTACAGCGCCGGCATCGGCGAGGTATTTCCGCATTCCATTCTGTTTCCCGCCCCGAATGCCGGCGGGAACGGGATCTGGAGCCGCTTCCCGCTCACCCCGCTGTCGCCGACGCGGTACTGGAACTCGGGCATGGTTGCGGCACGGGCGCACATTCCGGGAGTGTCGATCGACCCCGCGGTGGCCAGCGTCCACATCACCTCGCCGATGGGATCCTTCGCGAGCTGGCGAAACGGGGTAACGGCAACCAAGTCTCGATTGGCAGGCCTAGCGGAGGCCGTCGGGCAAGGTGCGGTGATCGCCGCGGGTGATTTCAACAGCACACCCGACATGCGACAGTTCCGCGATCTCATCGCGGACGGGTATCGCGACGCCGTCCAACACACCGGCGAGGGCTTCACGCCAACCTTTCCGTCGGACACGGTACTCCCCCCGGTGATCACCATCGACCACGTACTGACACGTCAGGCGAACGTGACCTCGATCCGGTCCGTCGACATCGATGGCACCGATCACCGTGCGCTGCTAGCCACCGTGGAAGTTCCCATCGCAAGCAGTCGATCCTGAGAAAAGATAAAACAACTGCGATGCCAGCAAATACGCGAGCCGCCCCCAAATGCGGCCAATAGAGGTGCGCCGAAAGTTCGTCGCAAGCTGCTTTCGGCGCGGGGCTGCCAATTCAGGAGACGCGCAGGTCGCAGCCTGTTTTCGCGGGTGCGGAAGTTTGTTTCGCAACAATCCGCGTTTCGGTTGACAGGCCCCCCGGAGTCTGACATATTTTCAGCTAACTCAACCGGAGGGAAATGAGGGGGACATGTCTACTGTTGCCGCA
The DNA here is from genome assembly GCF_000612725.1 of Mycolicibacterium austroafricanum. Classification (GTDB taxonomy): domain Bacteria; phylum Actinomycetota; class Actinomycetes; order Mycobacteriales; family Mycobacteriaceae; genus Mycobacterium; species Mycobacterium austroafricanum. The sequence goes on along the minus strand of NZ_HG964451.1, from coordinate 190,907 downwards.
AAACTGTCGAGCGTGAGCACCAAGTTCCAGGTCGCCACCGCGGCCACCGCCATCGCAACCGCCGCGGCGCTGACGCCGGCAGTGGCCGCCAACGCGGACATCGCGCTGACAGCGCCCGCCGCGCCGGCAATGTCTGAGCTGGCCAACATCGCAGCCGCACCCGCCTTGGGTGCGGCATCCATCGCGCAGCAGGCCGGCTGGGTCTGGTTTGGGCCCGCGGACCGCGAAGGCGCGCCGGAGCGGACCACCATCTTCCAATTCAACACCGCGGCGCTGATCCCCGGCTTCATCAAGCAATGGTTCGGCTGGCTCGGGCAGCTCAACTTCCAGGCGTGCATCTTCGGTATCAGCGCGGTGATCGGGCCCTACGGCACCTTCAGCGCCACGATCAGCCGAGGCTGCTGATCCTCCGTTCTTGCGCTTTCGCTAGGTGGGACTGCCTACAATGGCAGTCCCACCTGCGTATTGACGCCATGTTCGAGGATCCGCCTACCACGGGAATCTACTGAGTGAATAAGTTTTCGCGACGTCCGTCCGGGGATGAGCCGAGCGGCGATGACGATGCTGAACTGTTGGGAGCCGAGGACGCGCAGCGGCATCGCTGGCTCCACCATAGGCACGGAGCCATGTGGACCGCGGTGGTTTTGCTCGTCGTTGTCGGCGCGTTTGGCTTGTGGCTAGGGGTTCGGGCCTTCGACGCAAAGTCAAGTTTGGAGCAAGCGCGCGACAGCGCCCAGCAGGCCAAAGATGCGCTGCTTGAGGGGAACACCGAGGACGCATCGCGGTTCGCTGACGACGCACAGCACCATGCCGAGGCGGCTCGGGACGCGACGCGTTCGGTGCCGTGGAGCGTCGCTTCGGTTCTTCCGTGGTTGGGCAGCCCCTTCAAGACCGGACAGCAGATATCCGACGTTGTCCTCGGTTTGGCGACCGACGTGCTGAAACCTTCGACAGATGTTGGTGTCTCGATCTCACCGGATCGGCTATATGCGAATGGGCGCGTCGATGTGCAACTCCTCCGTAGCGAGGAACCACAGCTGAGCAAGCTGTCTGAGGATGCGGCTCGGCTGAACTCCGAGGCAAACGCCATATCGGACCCAGGGTACATTTCGATTCTGGGCGATGCGCGGTCGCAACTGCAGGAACAAACTTCTGACATCGCCGGGCTCCTGGAAAACACCGCACTTGCCGCACGCCTCGTACCTTCGATGATGGGTGCTGACGGTCCGCGAACATACTTCATGGGATTCCAGACCAACGCCGAAGCCCGTGGCACAGGAGGCTTGTTGGGCGGCTTCGGAATTTTGCGGTTCGATAACGGCGTTCCCGTGGTCGATGAACTCGGCCCAAATACAGAACTTGACAAGCAGTTCACAGTTCTCGATTTAGGGCCAGAGTTTCGGCAGGCTTATGGGTTCACCAATGCAACCACCGACTATCGCAACAGCAACCTGAGCTCGCATTTTCCTTACGCGGCGGAGATATGGAAGTCGATGTGGGCACAACAGTCGGGGATGAATGTCGACGGCGTTGTCGCGATCGATCCCATCGCGCTTAGTTATATCCTGGGGGCTGTTGGCCCCATCACGATGCCTGATGGTGAAGTTATCACTAAAGACAACATCGTCGAATTGACGGAATCGACCGCTTACATCAGGTTTCCACGCGACCCTGAAGATCAGCCCGCTCGTAAGAAATACCTTCAAGACATCGCTCAGCAAGTGGTCACTAAGATGACGGGGCCGATAGAGTCGCCGCGGGCCCTACTGGATGCGCTTGGCAAGGCGGTCAGCGAACGCAGGATTGCGGTCTGGAGTGTGAGTGCCGTGGACCAAGAGCTGCTCGAGAAATCTCCGCTTGCGCATATTGTTCCTGATAACGCTGCTCCGTACGCGGGGGTGGTAATTAACAATCTGGGCGGTAACAAGATGGATTACTACCTCGAGCGCGAGATTGAGTACGTGGCTGACGGATGCAGCGGAGACACGCGGATGTCGACGGTTACGGTGCGATTGAAGAACACGCTGGCACCGGAGACTCCTCTGCCAGATTTCGTCGCAGGACTGGCGGGGATAAATCGCGACGTTCCCTTCGAAGTGCCCAAGGGGACTATGGTTTCATCGGTCAAGCTACTTGCTACGGCAAATGCATCGATGGTGAGCGTCCTCGCGAATGGAGAACGAGTACCGGTGTTTGACGGCACCGAGCGGGGACACCCCACCTACGAAGTCCAAGTACTCATACCGCCAGGCCAATCCGGTGAGCTGAGTTTCCGGATGTCCGAACCGACAGTCCCGGGGGCGGCGCGTGTTCCTATACAACCCTTGGTGGACAACGTTGTTCCCGTAGTATCGGTGCCCGAATGCTCTTAGTGAGCTGGGACATCACATCGGATAAAGGAGCGGCACAGGAGCCGAAGCAATCAGCAGTGGAGGAGTGGCTTTGAACTTGCAGGACTTCCTAAAACTGCTGCGCGCTCGATGGATCACTGTCTGCGTGACGGTTCTGGTCGGAGCGCTTGGAGCCATAGCCATCACTTTGCTAACGACCCCGCTTTACGAGGCATCAACAAGGCTCTTTGTGAGTACCACAGCTGGGTCCTCGGTCTCTGAGATATACCAGGGCAACCGTTTCTCCCAAGAGCGCGTCATCTCGTACTCGGAGCTGCTCATGGGTCAAACGCTCGCTCAGCGAACGATTGACAAACTCGGCCTCGACATGGATGCCGAGGAACTGCAAGAAAATGTCAAAGCGAGCGCTAAACTCGATACGGTCTTGATAAACGTTGACGTACTTGATCCGTCACCCGTTCGCGCCCGTGATATCGCCAATACCCTTTCCGACGAGTTCGTTGCGATGGTGCGGGAACTCGAGACTCCCGAGAACGGCGCAGCCCCCGATGCGCGGGTAATTGTTGAGCAGCGTGCGTCCATACCTGACGAACCTATAATCCCTAAGACCGCACGTAATATTGCGATCGGTCTATTGTTGGGTGCGCTGTTAGGGACTGGCTTTGCAATTCTTCGCGATATGCTCGATAACACCGTGAAGGACCGAGAGGTTCTCGAAGAGATCACTGGTGCTGGAATTGTCGGCAGCGTCCCACTAGACAAGGATCGGCGAAAGCAGGCCGCAATCTCATTTGATCGGGACAACTCGGGAATTGCTGAAGCTTTTCGTAAACTTCGAACCAACCTGCAATTTCTCGCGGTCGATAACCCCCCACGGGTCATTGTTGTCACCAGCTCTATGCCAAGTGAGGGTAAATCTACGACGGCGATAAACATCGCGTTGGCGCTCGCAGAAGCCGAACACAACGTCGTTCTTGTAGACGGGGATATGCGTCGTCCAACGTTGCACAAGTACCTCGACCTCGTCGGTGCTGTCGGTTTCAGCACTGTGTTGAGCGGCGGAGCTGCCCTTGAGGAAGCCCTACAGAAGACCCGCTTCCCCGGGCTGACAGTTCTTACCTCGGGAGCGATACCGCCCAATCCAAGTGAGTTGCTCGGTTCGTTGTCGGCGCGCAAGTTGCTTAGCGAGCTGCGTGCTCAGTTCGACTACGTAATCGTGGATTCGACCCCACTCCTTGCAGTTACGGATGCGGCAATCTTGGCTGCGGGTGCTGATGGCGTACTCATCATGGCCCGATTTGGGCAGACCAAACGTGAACAGCTGACGCATGCGGTAGGCAATCTCGAAGGTGTGGGGGCGCCGCTGCTCGGCGCGGTGTTCACGATGGTGCCGACGCGGGGGAGCTCATCTTACAGCTACAACTACAGTTATTACGGCACCGACGGTCCGCAACGGTCAGTTCGAAGCGGTCTAGCCGCGCTGGACTCTGCGCCTTCCGATGCAAATGTGTCGAAGTCAGCTGGGACGGACGCGCAGCATGCTGGTAGAAGGCGGAGACGAGCAACCGATTAAGTTGTGGCGGGGTCGATTGAAGTGGTCGAGATAATATCGTTGCCACTGGCCTGATTTGTCCCCGTCGGAGTGCGATGAGTTCCTGTCTCCGGTATTGTCCGGATCTGGGTGGATATGGGGAGACGAGTTTATGCGCACCACTCATGGTGAGCGGTCTTTGGACGCTGGATGGATCCACGAACAGTGAGTGAGATCGATCCTCGGCGCCAGGTATCGGCCGTTATTAGGGCGTATAACGAAGGCCGGCACATCGGTCGGTTACTGAAGGGGCTTGAGGAGCAAACTGTCAAGCTCGACGAGGTCATTTTGGTCGACTCGGGCTCTACCGATGACACCGTGGCTATTGCCGAGGCGGCCGGTTGCACAATCGTGCGTATCGGGAAAGACGAGTTCTCGTTCGGCAGAGCGCTGAACCTCGGCTGCGCCGCAGCGCGGGGGGATGTTTTACTCTTCGCGTCCGCGCACGTCTACCCCGTGTACGACACGTATGTCGAGCACATCGTCAGCGCATTTGACCGGGAAGGCGTAGCGATTGCCTATGGTCGGCAAGTGGGCGATGAACGAACGAAATTTTCTGAATCGCGGGTGATGCTGAAGTGGTTTCCCACTGACAACATCTGGGATCAGGGTCACCCTTTTAGTAACAACGCCAACGCCGCGGTACTTAAGTCGGTGTGGGAGGACTCGCCATATGACGAGTCGCTTACCGGTCTGGAGGATCTCGACTTTGCACAAAAGGCTATCGACAAGGGCCACCGAATCGCGTATGTCGCAGATGCTCCCGTCGTTCACGTTCATGAAGAGACTTGGAGCGTTACCCGAAATAGATATCGCAGAGAGGCCATTGCCTACGCGCGCATCGTTGAGGGGTCGGAGATGTCCCTGCCGAAGGCCATAGGGCTCGCCGTATCGAACATCGTCGGTGATTACGTTGACGCCACGAAGGCGAAGCGACTTCGCGGCAACGTGTTAGGAATTCCGCTCTTCCGTTCTGCGCAGTTCATCGGGGCGTGGGAAGGATTCCGGCAGCCCAACAACCTGTCGGCTCGGTTGCTCGAACGCTTTTACTATCCAGCCGATTCAAAGAGCTACGAATTGCCGCCAGCGCCCGGTCGAAAAATCGTTTATTCCGAAGACATCTCGATTACTCACAAGTAGCAAGTAGAGAGCAATGAGCCGCACCGTCGCGATCGTCCCCATGCGTCACAATAGTGAGCGTGTACCCGGCAAGAACTACCGATTGCTGGCCGGAAAACCGCTGTATCACCACGTCGTCACCATGCTGGACTCGGTAGCCGAAATAGACGTCGTCGTCATCGACACAGATAGCGATTTCATTATTGATGATTGCGCCGAGAACTTCCCCTCAGTGCAGGTGCTCCTGCGCCCGGAGCACCTTCGAGACGGCGCCATTGCAATGAATGATGTGTTACTCAATACCCTTGACCAAGTCGAGGCCGAAGTTGTCCTCCAGACGCACTCAACCAATCCGTTCCTCAGAGCTGAAACCGTCTCTTCGGCTCTTCGGCTGTTCAGTAAGCCTGATCGCGAGTTCGACTCAGTTTTCAGCGTCACGCGTCTGCAGGCTCGTCTCTGGGACGCCGAGACACGACCGGTCAATCACGATCCTTCAGTGCTGCTTCGGACACAGGATCTGCAGCCCCTGTTCATCGAGAACTCGTGCTTCTTCATCTTCACGCCCGAGTTGCTTCGCCAGCGCGGCAACAGGATTGGTGCACGTCCGTTGATGATCGAAATGGCGGCTCTAGAGGCGGTGGACATCGATGTCGAGGACGACTTCTCGTTAGCCGCCGCGATCGCCGAGCGCAGTGGGATCGGCATATGAGTCCGCCGCTGATATTGGTGACGTGTCGACAGATGCAGGTCGAGCTTCCGCGCCACCGCAAACGTATCGAAAGCCTCGGATATGAGGTGGTTGCTCCGGAACTCGGTGGGCGCCAGCAGTTTACCGCCGCCGAACTCCTCGAGTACGGCAGTCGTCTGGTGGGCATTGTCGCGGGCGACGATGAACTAAGCCGGGAGTTCTTCGAGGGCGCAACGCGGTTGAAAACAGTGATCCGATGGGGTATCGGAATGGACTCCGTAGACCACGACGCTGCGCGCGAACGGGGAGTAACGGTACGAAATACACCAGGCGTTTTCGGCTATGAGGTCGCTGACGCGGCGTTCGGATACATCCTGAACCTCGTGCGGGGCTTCATCGAGGTTGACGCCGCCGTTCGCCGCGGCGATTGGCCGAAGGTCGAGGGCCTGACGCTGGCTGGTGCCCGACTGGGGATTGTGGGCTTCGGCGCCATCGGACGTGAGATTGCTAAGCGCGGATCAGGATTCGGTATGGACGTGGTCGCGTTTGATCCATTCGTTGACGTTGAACCCGCAGGTGCGTCGATGGTCGACTTGGATACGCTGTTGTCCACTAGTCGATTCATCGTCCTGGCGTGTCCGCTTACGTCGGAGACGCACCATCTGATCGACGCCGACACCTTAGCCTTGGTGAGCCAAGACGCCTATATCGTGAACGTTGCAAGGGGTCCGGTCGTACTCGAAGCCGATCTGATCGACGCTCTGAAAAACGGCAGACTTGCGGGCGCTGCCCTCGACGTGTTCGAAGTCGAGCCGCTTCCTCTCGATAGTCAACTAAGAGCGCTGCCGAATGTTGTTCTTGGAGCGCATAATGCGTCGAACACGCGTGAGGGTGTCGTGCGTGCGAGCAACACCGCCGTCGAGTTTCTGATTGAAGAGCTCGCCAGGTGACTGGCGCGGTCATCGTGACGGGAGCTGCGGGAGGTGTCGGGGCGGCGTTGTGTAAGCGCTTGCGCGATGATGGTTATCTTGCGATCGGCATCGACCGCTACGCTGCCGATGAAGCTGACGTGGACCTAAGATGCGATCTGCGTGAGTCCGACCAACTTGTCGAGTTGGGTCGAAAGCTGGCCAGCGACTATGAGCTGAAGGCGGTCGTGCATAACGCCGCGACCCAGCCGATCGCCGGCGCGGGCGAGACATCGTTCGCCGAGTGGGTAGATGCATTTCGGGTCAATGTCATCGCAGCCGATGCATTGGTTTCCGGCACGCGGGAAGGCCTAGCGTCTAACGACGGCTCAGTTGTGGTGGTGAGTAGTGTGCATGGGCGTGCCACGACTGGTGGCGTCACTGCCTACGCAACGACAAAGGCAGGGCTGGAGGGGTGGGTGCGATCAGCGGCGTTGGATCTGGGCCCATACATCCGCGTAAACGCCGTCGCACCGGGAGCCATTGACACCGCGAAGCTTCGTGAGGGGTTCGCGCGCTGGGGCACGGAATCAGCTGAGGCACGCAGAGAAGTTCTACGCCAGCGCACGGCGCTGCGGCGTATCGGGGAGCCAAGTGATGTCGCGGGGGCGGTGTCCTTCTTGATTGGTGATGACGCCCGATTCGTCACCGGTGCCGTGCTGGTCGTCGACGGTGGAGCGACTGCACGTCTCGGGTCCGAATAGGTGGCTAGTACATGGCTGAATTAGCGGGGCAGCGCAACAGCCTTCACTCGCGGGTGGGATAGTCGTGGCTCGACTGGGAACCACCGGTAGAGCCGCGGTCACTTATGTTCTGCTCGCTGGCCTACAGCGAGCTATTTCGCTGCTGGTCCTCCCATTCATTTCGCACGCGATGAGTCCCGAAGAGTTCGGTGCAGCGTCGATGCTCACTGCAGCGTCGATGCTTGTTACTGCAGTGATCGCCGCTCCGCTCATCCAACTGGTTATTCGTGCTGCGGCTCGAAGCGACGGCAATGGTCCTGCTCTGCTTCGCGTGGCTGGCAGCTACTGCTATTTCCTGCTGCCGGTTGGCGTCGGGCTAGCGGCTACGGCGGCTGCATTGCTAGTGCCTGAATTTCTCGGTGTGGCGGGCTCCATCTGGGGTATAGAGCTTCTCGCGATCGGCTTCCAACCTGCGATGGCGACATTTGCGCTATGGGTCGTACAGGCCCGGGAGGATCTCCGCCGGTTCGTGTGGCTTTCGTCAACGTTTGTACTGGCGACCGCTGTATCCAAGTTAGTCCTGGTTGTTGCGCTGCATTTGGGTGTGTTGGGGTGGGCTCTTTCTGACCTGTTCAGCGCGGCTTTGTCTGCAGCACTGGCCATTTCACTAGTTCGCTTGCCCCATGCCCGAGTTACCTCCGAACATGTTCGGACGACGATAAGGTTCACATTTCCGCTAATTCCCCACACCGCATCAATTTGGGCACTCAATTCGCTCAGTCGGCCCGCGATGGCTGCGGTGTCGTCCCTCGATCAGGTCGGTCTCCTATCGTTTGGGTTGAGTCTCGCATCGGTCGCGAGTCTCATTCTTGCGGAGATCAACCGGGCTGTTCTTCCCCGGTTTTCCCGTGAGACGTTCAGAGCGCCGACTAGTGAAACAATGGCGCCAGTTGGTTGGCAATTGACTGCGGCCTTTGTCATACCCGCGATAGTTGCTGCTGGGATAGCCGCCGCTGGTCGGTGGGTCTTCGCAGAGCCGTACTGGCCTTCATTTTTCCTGACAGGTGTGCTGTTGGTCGGTCAAGCCGCTTACGGGCTCTACCTCATACCGATGAACTACCTGACTCAAACAGCTGGACTTCCTAAGTACAGTTGGCTCGCGTCCGGCGCGGGAGCGATCCTCATCTTCGTCTGGATTCTCGTTCTCGGCGATAGATTTGGCGCGGCCGGCGTCGCATACGCAACCGCGGCTGGATATGTCGCGATGGCCGCTGTTGCAATGATGGTTGTCTACGTACTCAAGCTGGATATTGCTTGGAGTTCGTGGCTCAGACACTGGCCGCAGGTCGCCCTCGGTGCGGCAGGTCTGGCCTGTAGCGTGGCCGCGCTAGCGTCGCCGTTGGGTTCGGCGCTGGCGTGGATATTGACAGGGGGTTGTCTCCTATTCGTACTAGGTGCGGTGGTCCTCGCGGCACGGAAAAGGTCTGGATGAGGTCGGGGCTTTTCAACCATGCCTGGCCCATAACGATTAGGGTCGTTGACATCACGGGGGAGGTAAGCGAATGATTGTGAGCTGCGACAAGGGGGGATTACGTGCGGTCGTGCTCTCGACTGCGTTAGAAGCAGCAGCTGGATTACGACGGTCGATCGACACGAGCATAAGATAATGGCCGCGACGACCGGAGCCGGGCAGCACCATCTTATGCTTCACCGAGCGGACGCTGTCCGTCCGGATTGGATTGTGATACTCCTGCCGACTGTGATCGGGATACGCACGTTCGGTGCGGGAGCATCAGTGGTCATCACGGGCCTTTTGGCCGCGGTCGCTTTTCTGCGAAAGCCGGATGGTAGGTTCCGCCTGCAGGCTGGCCCACTATTGTTATTCGGCCTAGCCTTAGCGATTGTCTACAGTCGGCCCGCGAACATCGGGCCCTTGCTTACGCTTGTGCTGGTGGCGACGATCGTAGTGCGCCTGGTAATGACTACCGACGCCCGTAGAATCATTGGCTCCTTAATCGACGGATGCGGATTATATTTGTTCGCGAACGTCTTGCTATATGCGGCGGGTATGCAGTCCCCTACTGCAAGCAACCGCATCGGCGGCTTGGTCGAATCTACTGGGTTCGTTCGAACCGTATTTCCGCTGTCATGGTCGATCAATATTCCGCCGATTATCGCTGCGGTGTATATAGCTTCTTCGCTCTTCCTGCTACGTGAAGCTGGCTGGCCGCGCCGTACCGTTCGGCTGATCTTCCTGCTGGCTGCCGTGTTCGTATTGCTCGGGGCGGGCACTCGAGTTCCAATGGCTATCGCTTTTGTACTAGCGGCTGCGGTGGCGTGCTTTCCGCTAATTACGCGCTGGATTGCGCAGGTAGCAACCCTATTAGCGGCAGTTTCTGCTTTTGTCCTGCCGGCTATAATTGGCTCTATTCAGTTTATCGTAGGACCGCTTATGTCGTTGATTCCGGGGCGGAAGTATGACGCTGAATTGATCGGATCCCTGAATGGTCGGGATTACATCTGGGATCGTTCGATCAGCTTCTGGCTCGAATGGGTGAGCGATCTTTCGAGTATTTTGGTTGGGTTCGGGGTGAATGGTCAGTATAAATCAGGCGCTTCGCTCACCTACCGCGAATGGATTGCGTCAATCGTAAGAAATCCCGAACTTGCATACGTGCACAATTCTTTCCTGCAACAGTTGTTCGATGGCGGAGTTTTGGGCTGGCTTCTCCTTGTAATTGCCATATATTGGACGAGTGTAAGATTATCTAGGCGTCGAATTGCTTGGGGCTATCTGGGCATCAGTGCTATTGTCGCGCTCGCGGTTCTACTATTATGTGGCATGACAGAGGTGGCAATAGCGCCGGGAGCGGCGCAGGAGAGTTTTTGGCTGCTAGTAGTTCTCGTTGGAGTTGCGTGTCAATGGGATGGGAGTGCCGCTGATGGCGGTGCCGCAAAGGCCGATGACGACTTACAGGCGCAAGGAAACTCGATGCCGCGATGATTCCGCGAATCAGGTGCCAGGCGTTTGACGCAGGCCGCACTTAACCTCGATCGGTTGGCAGATCGGAGTACCGTTTCTGCAGCGTGGGAGTCCATGATTTGTGCAGCATCCGGAACTGAAAACCGCGGTTCTCTGCGTCGCGTAAGCGGTCGTCCAACAAGTCGCCGTGGACTTGTTTTACATACCGGACCTCATCGCCAGCGGGCACGAGGTCGGAAAAGAACGCCGGGTGTGCATCGCGTATCGATTGCATGAGTTCCGGGTAAGTGTGGCGGTCTGAGTTCGCCCAGAAGCCGGTGTCACTGGGCGCACGTCCGTCGAACCCCCACAGTCGGACATCGCTGCTTAATGTGCAACCCAACGGAAGCAGTGCGTTGTTCAGGACATTTCCCAGCCGGGGAAGACCGAACTGCTTCGTAAGATCCACTGAGATGTCTGTGTGCTCGCCCCAAGGGACTGGTGCCAAGAGCGACTCGACGTCCCGAAATTCAGAGCGGACGACCACATCGAACATAGCCGGATACACGAACACTGTGCGGCCATTCGATTCTAGTAGTCGCCGCAAAGCATCCCTACGAAAGGCGAGGGCGTGCGGAGTGTGTCCGAAATGATAGATCGCATCCCCTGCGGTGAGAAAAGCTGGGGAAAGGTGGTGCCAAAGCTCTGGATCCCGAACAATCGTGTTGCAGACCACGACGATTCCGTCGTCAAAAGAGCGCTCGTTAGCTAGCTGTAGCGATGGGCCAGTTCCAAAGAGATAAACGGGTTTAGGGCCACTACTCTGTTGTTTTCGAACATGGTGCACAAAAGTCCTGCGAGAGGCACGGAGGATGTCACGTCGGGGGGTGCCGGTAATCGCAGCACCAAGGTCCATCAGTGTCCAACCATCTGTGGGGTTCGTCTGATAATCGAGGTCCGCGACCCACCGTATGTGTTGCACAGCAAAGCTCCCGATGGCCGTTGAATCAGCCGCGACGACCGCTGTGTAACGCAGGTACGAAAGAGGAGCTGCTCTAGATGTTCGTCGGATCTTGAGTGGCTTATTGATATGGCTGAACAGAAACCGCAGACGTGACTCGACTTCGCCCGCCTTAGAAGGCGACGCTCCTCCGGTTACGACCAAGACTTCAGGTCGGCGGATGGGGGTTCGGACGATGTCCAATCCGGAGTTGACGAACTTTCTCAAGACACGGAGAAGCCGCACACGAGGCGGCGATGAATAGCGGGGGCTCATCGCATCAGTGGCAGAAAATATCGCAATAGAGTGATCGCCAATTTAATCTCTCAGTCAGCTCAACGGTAGGTTCGTCAACCTGCGGGAAGCGCACAACACTCTGGCCCTTTCAGGCACGGCCACACCGATGGAAGAACCGTGACGAGCGGGTGGCGAACTTCTGTAAACACAACTCAGCGTCGGCCTCTATGTGAAAACCCAAAATATTTCCCCAACAATCAGCTACGTCCGATGGCGGATTGCGGAAGAGTCCACGCCAGCGGTGGCGGGTGCCGTACTCGACGATTGGTTCCCAAACTGAGTACACTAGGTGATATCCGTGTTCGGCCACATACGAACTACTGTCGGTCAATGAGTAGCCAAGGGGAACGGTTTTCCGGTTCTCGAACTCGTAGAGAACGAACCGTGGTGCGTAACTCCAGTCGAAGCCCTGTAGCGCGAAAAAATCGAATCCCTCAATGTCGACCTTCAAGAAATCTACGCGATCGATACCGCGTGCAGGGAGATCTGCGGCCAGGGTGACGACGTCTACGATCGCTGTAGGTTCATGTGACTCATCAAACGCAGCGAGAGTGCTGATGCCGGTCGACACTGATGATGTAAAGAGGGATGCAGATCCCGTGGATTTGTCTGACACCGCGGCAGTCGATAGTTGAACCCGGCTGTCGGTGCCGACAACATGCTCGAATTGCGCACGGTTGTTGGGGTCCGGCTCGTATGCGACTACAGACCACCCTTTTTCCAAGAACATAGTAGTAACGGCACCGTGGTGGGCGCCAACGTCGACCAGCACTGAACCGGGCCCGGTGGGGGCGAGTTTGGCGATTATCTCGGCCTCGTCGACCCAATTCCGCATTAACAAACGCTTCATAGCGCGCAGCCGCGTGGCGACATGATGTGGGAGGTGGGATATTAAGGCTGACCGCATCGACGACACCCGTGAAATCTAACACGTTGATCTTGAGTCCAACTGTTGCAGATCGCGCCTGGGATTCAGATCGAAGGCACGGGCAGAAAACGGAACGCGCGGACGAACCGCAACGTGACCCGATGGATGCGAACCGCTGTGGGTATCATCGGAGCCAACGAGATACCACAGGGGATTTCCATGCGCTGCGCTGAACGGTTGACAGAATCGTTCGCCTATCACGGTGAGGGGCCTTTCTGGGATTCTCGTAGTGGTCGGCTCCTCTGTATGGATGTTCTCGCGCCCGCTGTGGTCGCGGTCGGTGGTGACGGTGTGGTGGAGCGCTACGCGGTGCCCGGTCGGGTTGCCACTGTCATTAGGCGTCGAGTGCAGGCGGGCTTCATCGTGGCAACCGAGCACGGGCTTGCCGTCGTAGACGATTCACTCTCGAATTTCGAGAGCATCGCGGAGGTGGTCGATGATCCCACGGTAAGGACCAACGACGGTGGATGTGACCCATTGGGCAACTTCATTATTGGCACGATGGCGCACGATGGTCGACCAGGAGCGGGTGCTGTCTACCGCGTGACACCGGATCGGGAGGTCACGCCGCTCCTCTCCCCAGTCTCTATCTCGAACGGGGTCCAATGGTCTGCGGATGGGACACGCGTCTTCTACGTCGATTCCCCGACGCGTCGCGTCGACTTGTTTACCGTTGATCCTCAGTCTGGGGCATGGCTAGACCGTAGGACACACATAGATCTTGGCGATGTCGTGCAAGGTGTTCCTGACGGGATGGCGATTGATGAGGCCGGCGGCCTATGGATAGCGCTATGGGGTGCTGGCGCTGTCAACCACTATGACGAGTTTGGTCGACTCGTAGAGACGATCGTTATACCTGGTGTAAGTCAGCCAAGTTCGTGCGCTTTCGGGGGTGATGATTACCGCGTCCTCTTCGTTACAACGTCGCGTCAAGGGCTACCGCGTGCTCACGAACCAGACGCTGGCGCGGTGTTCGTAATCGGTGCAGGGATCCGCGGGGCTACCCAAGGTGAGTTCGGCGGTTAGCCCAGCCTAGGTTTGGCGGTCGAGAATTTTTGACCACCCATGACCAGTACTTGTGCGTACTTCGTCGACGCGTTTCTCAAGGCTCCTCCGGTCAGCTGCTAGCACACGCAGAATCGCTTCGTACCAATCATTTTCGTTATCCACCAACCCGGGCCAGTCGGAGCCGTACAGCTCGACGATATGTTCGTGCCTTGGTGCGACAACAGGCACGCCGTGCTCCAAGCTGCGAACGGCGACACCGCTCTGGAAGAACGAATCATAGGGAATGACAACGCAGTTCGATGATTGGAGCAGTGAGTCGAAAGCTCCCTCGGATACGAATCTGTCGGATACCGCCCAGCCTTTTACTGGAGGCCACCCTCTTCCGTGAATCTCCAGACGGAACCCTCTGGCATTGTCTCTGGCGATTGCTTCGAGGGCTCCGACAGCCCGCGTCTGTTTGTACTGTCCGAGAACCCTAATTGTGTGGTTACCTACGGATACAATTGTGGGCGAATTGTGTTTGGTTGGGCTGGTGAGGATCGGGTGCGGTGCAATGACGCCCGAGATGCCACACAGCAGTTGCCCGGTCTTCTGCGCCAACTCCGTGTGATAGATAACCTGACTGTGCGTGGTTATGATCGCCAATTTGAACAGATGTCGCGACAGGCGTGAGTGGCCGAGTTCGTGGCGAAGTGGCGTCGGGTCATGCAGGATAAAGTGAACTCTATTACGTCGGCATAGAATCCAGAGCGAAAGCGGGTCGAGGTATCCGAACATCGGCCAAGTAACAATGATCAATTGGCCTCGGATGGATAAACCGAGGCGAGTGCGCTCAATCAGACTGGCGGCCGCAATCCGCAGTCTCTCTTTTATGCCAGATACTCCATCAGCTTGGACGACGGGGATCATGCTGACGGAGTGATAACCCGCGACCTTTAGCGTGTTGACAAGTTCACGTTCGTAGTGCCTTAGAGTCGATTTCAGCGGGTTTAGGATTAGTATCTCGTTGTCGCTCATACGAAAGGCCAATGAGTGCTTTCTTAAGAGGTCGGCCAGTACTTCTTGACCAGTTCGGCCGTGGACTCGATATTGGCCCGGCTCGATGCGCCGAAGACGATCGATTCGATGTTGGGTAGATTCGCCACCCATTCGATCGCCTCATCGGGGCGGATGGCCCCGGAGGCGAACACGGACATCGCCACCGCCCGGAACTTTCGATTGCTCAGGGCGTCGATGTAACTGTCGATACCCCCGGACATGCGGAACCCGATTTTGTTGATGTTTGAGCAGACGATCGGGTTTTCGACCCCGACGGTGTCTAGAGCGTCGAGTAGGCGCGGCATGTTCATCGTGATGAAGCCTGGGTCCGCGTCGTATTTCTTTGTTACGTGCTCGGCGAAGATCCGGAAGGCCTCGGTGAAACCCATACCGAGTAGGAAATCGACCACGACGTTCTGCAGGAACACGACCGGAGTCTTGAGGTCTACGAACATCTTCATCTCGGCGTCGATCAGAAGTGTGATCACGCCTTCGATATCCTTGCGGGCAAACGACTTTCCACCGCGCATAGCCGCATCGAGGAAGCCGCCATCGGGAAGGAACTGGCGGATCGCACCGAAGGTGCCGACCTCGGCCATCGCGTTTGCGTACTTATGGGCATAGGGCATACAAGGAAAGAACTGCTGCTTGTCGTAGCGTTCGGGGTTTGCCCGGATTCGGTCGGCCACATCGGCGATTCGGTCATGCGTAGTGCACATGAACGTCGTCACCCCGGCGTCGTAGGCGGCGTCGAGCACCGAAATGATGGCGTCGGTCGACTGGAACCGCATTGCCTGGGCGCGTGCCTTCTCTTCTGACATATGGTTAACGCCGAAGAACTGGTTGTCACCAAAAAGGAGGCGATCCATTGTTCATCTGTTCCTTCCGACGCGCGTGCCACCTGCACGACGGCGGTGCCTGAACCAACTCAGCACCCGCGGAATCTTCTCGGGCGGCCGGTCACGATCGTCGCTTTGACTGCCGAGGGTGCGAACGCTGCCGTCCACGCTGTGGAGGATTGCATACAGCAGTTCGTCGGTGATGCACGCCTCGGTGAAATCCGAAGAACCGGACACGGCGTGCTCGCTGACCCGCTTCAACCACGTGTCCAGTTGGGCTGAGTATTCCTCGCCGCGAACGTAAAAGTCGACGTCGTTGGTAAGTTCGGTCGTGTAGCGAACCGTCCAACCCTTCCCGTACCCGTTTGGTGCCAGCGCGTCGTCGCGTAGATACACCTGGACTTCCTGGCGGTCAGCGAAGATCTTGCCGTTAGTGCCCCAGATCGACACCCGCGTCGTCATCTTTCGGTGCGATTCGTCCGACCAACTGACCGACAACTGGCCGCTCACGCCGCTCGGCCATCTCACTGTTGTGAACACTTCGTCTTCAGTCTCCGAGGAAAAGACCTGTCCGAGAACGGTTCCGGAAACAGACATGGGGCGCCCGAAGTACCAAGTCATCAAGTCGGCCGGATGCGCCGCGTAGTCATAGAGTGCGCCACCGCCTTCGTCCTTCTTGCTCCGCCATGTGCTGCCTTTGGGTTTAAGAACTACCGGTCCGTACGCCTCACCGAGAACGTGCGTCACACGTCCTAGGACACCAAGGTCGAGCAGTCTCTTGACCTCGGCGAATGCTCCAACATGGCGGTTGTGGTAGCCAACCTGAGTGACCAGACTCTTCCGGCGCGCTAGGTCAGCCAGGGCGGCTGAATCCGCTGGATCGAGGCAAAACGGTTTCTCGCAGAACACGTGGATGCCGCGCTCGAGGCAGTCGCGCACCATCGGCGCGTGGAACTTCGACGGCGTGGAGATCACCGCGGCATCCATATTGGTCGACTGCAACATCTTCTCGAGGTCGGTATAGGTGTCTACGCCGGTGTACTTGCCAAGAATGTCAAGAATGTAACTGCTTGAATCGCATACGCCGACGACCTTGACGTCATGATGTGCATTGATGATCGAGAACTGAGACAAACCCATTTTCCCGAGGCCGATGATTCCGACGTTGACCATTTTCCCCTTCAGACTCGTTCTTTGCGCAGCCGACGCCGCCGTAGGCTCTTTCGCAGCAACGCTTCGTACTGCCCCGCCACATGGTCCCAGGTGAATTCACTTTCGAATCGACTGAGCGCGTTCCGGCTCTTGGCCTCGGCTAGATCCCGGTCGCCCAGCAGGACGTCGATGCACCTCTCGGCGTCCGCGGCGGAGCTGAAGAAGAGCCCGGCATCTCCCGCCACCCAGGTGTTGTACTTGTTGTCGTGGGCAATTACCGGATTGCCAGCGGCCAGTGCTTCGACGAGAGAGGGATTGGTTCCGCCCACGGTGTGCCCGTGTAAATATCCGAGCGAGTGGTAGCGAAGGGCTTGCACTGTCGCCGGATCGTAGATGGCGCCTAGGAAAGCAACTTCGTCGCTGGCGACATCGAGTACCTTCTGATGATACGGGTCAGAATCACCGTCATAGTCCCCGAGGATGGCGAGCTGGACTCCGCGCTTCTTCGCTGAGAAACCTTGAACGAGTTCAAGTATCGAGTTCTCCGGGATTGGGCGAGCGATGAGCGTGAGGTAGTTGTTTGGTCTCAGGCCCACGGCTTCGACCGAAACTGTTGGCGCGTCGTCGATTCGATATCCGCCGTACGTAATCGTCGTGATCTTTCGAGCAGGAGCGCGGGTCCGCAGGTAGGTGTTAAGTTCCGGGTGATCGGCGATCAGTTCGTTGCCGAAGAGGGCCGCAAATCGCTCGTTCACGTAGAGGATGGCCTGCCGAAAGAGGCCCCATCGTTTGCGCGACCATTCGATTCCATCCATGTTGATAACATTTGGAACTCGGTACACGCGCTGCAGGATGTTAAAGATTCCGGTGTTGTAGCCGAAGGTCAGGCACACGTCGCGGTGCTTGACGGCGTGACGGATCGAAAGCCAGTCGAATTTGGCGGTGCCGGTCCAGCCGAGATCCGGCACGGAGATGTTCACTCGGTCGATGCCGTTCCATTCGTCCTCGTAAATGGGGCCGCCGTGGTCCGTTTGGCAATACACGATGGCGCGCCAGCCGTGGTCGACAAGGTAGCGTGCGACATTCTCTGCCGCGGTTTCGAACCCACCGTAGTTCGCCGGCACGCCGTGTGTTCCGAGTATCCGGACAGTCGGGCGGTCATCGGTCAGGCTGGGCATGAATCCTCATTGCAGGAAGTGATACACGCGCGAGCACAAATTGTGCGGCGTTGCACCAAGAGATAGTTGGTCGAATATCGAGTGGGAATGCTGATGTATTGCGTGGTTGATCAGTCCCTACGCTTATGCACGAATACTTGGGCGTCGTAAACATGGATACTTTCGATTCGATTATCGACGGAGACTTTTCCTCGGTCGATTGAACCAATCGATACCGCATCAACGAGTTGTTTGACGACCCCCGCCATGCCGTAGTCGTGACTTTTAAATCGTGTCTGGATCGCAGCACCCTCCACGCGCATATAAAGCTTCTCCAGGGTCGGACGATACTTCGGCGGAACTTTGGCTGCGATCGGGCGTGCAGCGCCCCGCACAGAACGGCGGACACGCTCGCGAATACCTGCCTCGCGAGGATCAGTGACCTGGTCAGTCCCGAAATCGCCAATCGCTTCGCGACGCCCAGTGTAGCGATGCCCGTCCGCCCAATCGCTCCAATAGGCGCAACCCCAATCGTCGATGACGTATATACCGCCAGGCTTTAGATGATGACGGAACAGATGCCAAAAAGAGTCGCGGGTGTACTCGCCAAGGTGCGAGGCATCATCAATGATGATGTCGAAGCCCTTAGGCGCCACTTCAGAGCCGATGCGGTTAAGAACCGCCGTGTCCTGCTGGAATCCTTGATATACGTGGATGCGCCCAGAGTCATCATCGACAGGAATGTGGTTTAAGTCCAGCCCTGCTATCTGCCCGTACGGAAACAGATCTCGCCAGAGATACATTGAGCCACCGCGTTGAACGCCCAGCTCGAGAAGTGCAACCTCTTCTCCGAACAGGTGCCCGAACTCCCGCGTATAGCGGTCGAGGTAGAGCTCTGACTTGTCGGTGTCGTATTCCCCCAGATCGATCACGACTTTAGGCTAGCCCCAATGTGCGTTACCCGCCACGGCCGGGCGGAGTTGGACATGCGGCGAGGCTAGATCGCGGATCCGAGAGTGACACGTGACCAGATGTCGGTCGCGGTGCTGCACACGTCGGGGCCGCATCGGGTGCCGAACGAACCTTCAGGTTGATGCCCAACCTGTATGGCCCCACGTTTTGCGTGGATAGCGAATCCGTCGCACGGTGTTTTGTTTAGATTGTTGCGGTCGGCGCTCGTCACACAGCAGTATGCGGCCCTGAATTCACCCGCGTCGGAAGCTGCGAAAGAAGGCTTGACTGGGGTGCGTTGTTCCTGACCGCCTTGGAAGGAGTGCGCTAGGGCCACGCAGGAGATGACGTAAGCAGCTCGACCTTGCGGCAGTCTCGGGACAAGCCACAGGCTGGCGTAGCCGATTTGTGGCGACGGGCAGACTCGCGAAGACTAGACGCAAGTTGACTATGGACTACGCGATCTATGACCCCGACATCACCACGACCATGGTGGTGAACCCCTATGACGACCCGAGCGGCCTCACGTACGTTTCGAACTCGTCTCTCGCGTACTACGGCGGGAAGTTCTGGGCGGTGATGGATGGCACCACTGAGGGCATGACTGAAGGCTCTCCGGGCCAGCAGATCTATCTCACCACGTCAACCAATGGGATTGAGTGGACGCCGGCAATCAGACCGTTTGGGGACAGTGCGTACTGTGAGAATCCGATCGGCGGTCCCGCCCTGCAATGGCAGCCGAACTTAGTAGTCGTGGGCGAAGAACTTTGGTGCACTTGGACTGCTGCAGACGGGTATGTGTCGAAACTCGCTTCGCCAATGGGCAAGTGGACGAACTTTCGCTTCGAGTTCGATGGATTGGCGGCGATCACTTCTCAAATAGCGTCGGGCGACCTCACTCCCGGGCGGAGCGCGCGTGCGAGCTATGGCGGGATATCCGACTGGTTGCCATTCTTCAGTCAGAACCCCATCTTTCTGGCTGATGGTGTTCTGGTCTGCCCGCTCACCATTTACAGCCGAACGGAGTCGAATCAGACGCCTGCGGCAGACAGTTTCCTACGCTCGCTGAAGTTCAATGCACTCATGAGCACCACCGATGGCAGTACTTGGTCGATGACTTTGATCGATACATCGGCCTTCGGGGATTTTTGTGCATGGGAGCCCTTCGTGGTGCAGAGCCGGGCTGGCCATGTCTACGTGTACAGCCGCAACCTGAACACCCTCGCTGCGGATCCCGACTTCCTATTGGTCGCCGAGAGCAAGGACGGAGGTAACACCTTTTCATCCTCGGTGTCGACGAAGCTGCTGGTGCCGTCCTCGCGTGGTTTTGCCCGCCGTATCTCGGCGAGTCGGTGGGTGATGGTGCATGCGGATCATC
Organism: Mycolicibacterium austroafricanum; assembly: GCF_000612725.1. Lineage (GTDB taxonomy): Bacteria > Actinomycetota > Actinomycetes > Mycobacteriales > Mycobacteriaceae > Mycobacterium > Mycobacterium austroafricanum. The sequence goes on along the minus strand of NZ_HG964451.1, from coordinate 170,797 downwards.
CACAGAGATCTGACCAAACACCTAACCAGAGGTTGTCGCTGACTGGCCGGCGTAACGGCTCCCTGTTTGTGAGCAGACAGGGAGTTGATGATTTCGTACCAGGGGTCAACTTCTCTGGCAAGGACACCTCAATGAACTACCCGCAGTTCATAGCGGGACCAGACGATGCCTTGTACATCAACTACACCAGTGGAGTAGGTGTGGACATTCGTCGGTCATTGCGAGTTGTCAGGGTGTCACCGTTGCCTAGGGATGACCTTGCCTACGTCCATCCCCGAAGCGTGAACATCTATGCCGACCGTTCTCCGACCCGTCCTGCCCGTCAATCAGACAGTGCCGGAATGTATTACGACTTCGACGCGCGTAGCCAAGTTTTGTCACGGATCTCGCTCGTCGCGTCATCAGGCGTGACATATACAGCTTGGCTGGAATGGGACACAGGTGGCGACGCCATCATGGATAGCCGTGCAGCTGGTGCTGAGACGTTTGGCCAGGTTCTACATCTTGATGGGCTTGCGATTCGTTCGCTCAATTTTCGACACGGATTTACGCTGAAGCCCGAAACGCCAACCTTCGTTGCGGCTACTGTTGATAACTCCGCTCAGACAGTGCACCTGTACGTGGGAAGCGGGGGCGATATCCTCATGTCGACAAGAGGCCATTTCAGGTCTGTTCGCTTCACCAACCAGCCAGCAGATGGTGACACCATGAACCACCCCGGGTTTGATGCACACCTTCTTTCGAGGGAAGGTTGTTCGCATTATGCCGAGGAAGTACGACGACGAGTTCAAGGCCCGGGCGGTGCGGTTGGTCACCGACCATGCCGAGGAGTACGACAGCCGCACGGCCTGTATCAGCGCGGTGGCCAAGCGGTTGGGGGTGTCCTACGAATCGCTGCGCCGCTGGGTGAACCAGGCCGAGGTGGATACCGGGGTCCGTGACGGTGTGCCCACCGATACGGTGCGCGAGTTGCGCGAGCTCAAGCGTAAGAATCGTGAGCTTGAGGAAACCATCGAAATCCTCAAGGCGGCAACAAGTTTCTTCGTGCGGGAGAGCGACCCGCGACACCACTGATCTGTGCGTTCATCGCCGAGCATCGTGCTCGGTTCGGGGTCGCTCCGATCTGCCGCGTGCTCACCGAGCACGGCTGCCAGATTGCCCCGAGAACCTTCTATGCCTGGCTGACCCGACCCCCGTCAGCGCGGACCCTCTGGGACACCGTGATCACCGAAGTGCTGGCCGGCTTCTACGAACCTGACGAGCACGGCCGCCGGAAACCTGAGTCGTTGTACGGCGCCACCAAGATGTGGGCTCACCTGCAACGCCAGGGCATCGCCGTGGCCCGTTGCACCGTGGAACGCCTGATGCGGGCCAACGGCTGGCGTGGGGTCACCCGCCGCAAAAAGGTTCGCACCACGATCGCTGACCCGGCCGCGGCGCGGGCAGCCGATCTGGTCAAACGCCAGTTCCGGGTGCCCGCCCCCAACGTACTGCTGGTGGCGGACTTCACTTACGTCCGCCTGGCCAGCGGAGCGTTCGTATACACCGCGTTCGCCATCGACGCCTTCGCGGGCCGGATCGTCGGGTGGACCTGCTCAGCCAGCAAGGAAGACAGGTTCGCGCGCCAGGCGATCCACCATGCCGCACAACTCCGAATAAACGAAGGTAATCCGTTGTTGGGCAATACTATTCACCACAGCGATGCAGGCTCGCAATACACCTCCGTGCGGTTCGGCGAGACCCTGGCGCTGTCCGGACTGGTGGCGTCGATCGGCACAGTCGGGGATGCCTTCGACAACGCTCTGGCCGAGACGACGATAGGGCTCTACAAGACCGAAGCCGTCCGCGACGACTCACCGTTCCGGCGAGGTCCGCTGCACCGCCTGACCGACGTCGAACTGCTCACCGCTGAGTGGGTGCACTGGTACAACACCGACCGGCTCATGCACCGCCTGGGCCGCATCCCACCGACCGAGTACGAGACCATCCACTACGCTACAAACACAGCCCAGCCAGAGGCTGCACACCAGTAACCAGGTGTGCATCAAACCCGGGGCGATTCACCATCACGATCGATGGCGTCATATACACCTTTAGTCTGAGCCCTGAACGGGACAACGACGTGGCGATCGGCGCTTTTGTGGGAGGAACGATTGTCAACCTCTGCAGCAAGCTGGTGGCGAACTCGGTAATGAGTACAGCTCCGGGTGCCAATCGTTTGATCATGGCGCGCAGGGATATTGCCGAGTTCACAGTAACTTGCGGATCGCCGCACATTAATAACGAGACGTCAATCCCCCTGAGCGGAGGTCACGTTGGCTTCGGTAGCCCCGTCGGCCAGTCGAAGCTTCGTAGCTACGCTGGGAAGATGTATGACGCGCGAATATATGACAAGCCGTTATCGGCTGAGAATTTGTCGTACGTATACAACAAGTGGGCTGCGCGATTTGGATTGAGTCTCTTGCATGACGCCGGCATCGACCCCGGTGGTCCAGTGTTGTGCCTCGATCCCGGCAACCCCGATCCGCAGATGTTCGTCATGCCGGGAGGGGCCGGACCGGCGCGTTGCGAGCGGTTGGGCGCGAACCTCCTGCGCATTCATGGCGAAGGGTCTGCGGGAGTCGAATTGCCCTATGAAACAACTCAATTGAGAATTCGATACAAGTTGTCCGGCATTCCTGTCCGGGGGGAGAGGTACGTGATTGCAACGTTCGGTAGCGTGGCGCAACCCTTGCGGCTGCATATCGACGCGGCGAATCCCAGAAATCTCTACGCCAACGATGTCCTGGTGGCTGCAGTAGACAAACCGACATCCTTCAACAACCTGATAATCACCTTGTCCAACAACAAGGTTGCCGTTGGCAGTCTCAATTTCAATTTTCCCGCCATGCCCCGCTGCTATCTGGGCAGCGCATTCCCTGAGAACTCACTGCCTGCTTCGAGGAGCATCGATTACGATGTCTCGGCGATGAAGGCTGTGCAACCGCGGAATCCAGATCCATGAGTTTGTGCGGGCAGGCCTCGGCATTCGACGGGCTAATCCGCTTTCTCCTAGCGCAGCGCCAAGCCATTGTGGCGCAACCGCTCCGGTCACTCGATCCGTGCAGTTGGCCGCTGTCCCGCCGAGCCTACAGCCGACTGGACATAGGCGGCTAGGAACTTGTCGACGTCTACCGGGCCGTAGCCTGTGGATTCGATCTTGCTTAGATCCAGAGCACTGTTGCGTGGGCGGGGCGCTACGGAACCATTTGCAGATGCGAAGTACTCCTCAGTGCTAATTCCCTTCACCCTGTTCGCGTCCTGGCCGGCAAGGCTGAATACCTGCCGCGCGATATCCGCCCATGTGGTGGGTTCGCCGGACCCGGTCACGTTATATGTCCCGTATGGGGCGCGCGTCTCGAGAAGGTGCCGTATTGCCCGGGCCAAGTCCGAACTGGAGGTCAACCGCCCCCACTGGTCGTTGACTACGGATGGATTGATCCCTCGTTGAGCTAGCGACAGCATCGTACGTACGAAATTGCTGCCGTCGCCGATCACCCACGAGGTGCGAACAATGTAGTGGTGCGGCACCGTGGCCACGACGTGATCCCCGGCAGCCTTCGTCTGCCCATAGACTCCCAGCGGAGACAACGGGTCGTTCTCCTTGTACGCTCGGGTGGTGGTGCCGTCAAACACATAGTCGCTGGAGATGTGTACAAAGATGATTCCTTTTGCAGCAGCGATTTTCGCGAGCTTGGAGACGCCGGTAACGTTGGTAGCCCATGCAGCTTCGCGTCCCTCCGGCGTCTCTGCCGCATCTACCGCGGTGTAAGCCGCGGCGTTAATCACGACGTCGTACTCGCCCCATCGTCGAGCCGATGCGATGTCCGACGTGGTCAGGTCAAGATCGTAACGCCCAGCGAATTCGACGTGTGAAGCAGCGCCGTACACTTCGCGCAGGGCTCGCCCCAACTGTCCATTGGCGCCAAGGATCAGGATCTTCCGCGGTGGAAGTGGGGCAACGTCTGCCAGTCGTGGATGGGCTCGATCCTTGGCGGATAGTTCCGCCCGATCCAGGGGGATCGGCCAATTGATTGCAACGGTCTCATCGGCAAGATTGAGGAATGTGTACACCGCGTCGGGGGAGTAGTGATCGTTGACTAAGTAGATGTAGGCGGTGTCCGGTTCCAGCGTTTGGAACGCGTTGCCGACTCCGCGGGGGACGAACACTGCGCGGGATGGATCGAGTTGGGCGGTAAACACCGTCCCGAATTCCGGCCCTGTCCGTAGATCAACCCATGCACCGAAGATGCGGCCGGTTGCGACCGAGACGAACTTATCCCACGGCTCGGCGTGGATACCGCGCGTTGTCCCGACCACGTCGTTGAACGACACGTTGTTTTGGACGGGCTCGAACTCCGGCAATCCGGCGGCGATCATCTTCTCGCGCTGCCAGTTCTCTTTGAACCAACCACGGTTGTCGCCGTGTACCGGTAGCTCGACAACCACCAATCCCGGGATCGGGGTCGCCTCCACGCGTAACACTTTGCCGTACAACGTCACCAGGCGCTTCCTCTGCTCACTGCCCGAGCCTGGCGTAGAAGGCCTCAGTGGCGTCCTTAGTAGGAGCCCACCATTCTTCGTTGTCCTGATACCACGCGATGGTCGCCGTCAGGCCATCCTCGAAGTCGCGGTAACGCGGCTGCCAGCCGAGCTCCTCACGCAGTTTGCTGGGGTTGATGGCATATCGCAGGTCATGGCCGGCGCGGTCCGTGACGTGGTCGTAGGCATCCGCCGGTTGGCCCATTATGGTGAGTATCAATTCGACGACTGTCTTGTTGTCCTTCTCGCCGTCCGCGCCGATCAAGTACGTCTCACCGATGCGCCCGCTGTCCAAGATGGCCAGCACCGCTGAGGAGTGGTCGTCGGCATGAATCCAGTCGCGCACATTGCGCCCTTGGCCATACAACTTTGGTCGAAGCCCCCGAAGCACATTGGTGATCTGGCGGGGGATGAACTTTTCGACGTGTTGATAAGGGCCGTAGTTGTTGGAGCAGTTCGAGATCGTCGCAGGTACGCCGAATGACCGCACCCACGCCCGGACCAACAGGTCGCTGCCAGCCTTTGTCGCCGAATATGGCGACGACGGGTTGTACGGCGTCTCTTCGGTGAAACGATGAGGATCACCCAGTTTCAGGTCGCCGTACACCTCGTCGGTTGAGATGTGGTGGAAGCGGGTGCCGTGCCTGCGTGCGGCCTCCAGCAGGGTGAACGTGCCAACCAAGTTGGTGCGCAGGAACGGACGCGGATCATCTAGGGAGTTGTCGTTGTGGGACTCGGCGGCATAGTGGACAACCGCGTCGGCGCTGCTCATTAGGTCGTCGACCAGTTGGCCATTGCTGATATCCCCGTGAACGAACTGGACACGGTCGTCGGGCAAACCGGCCAACGAGGCCCGGTTACCGGCGTAGGTCAGTTTGTCGAGGACAATCACGGTGTGGTCGGTGTGGTTAACCACGAAGTGGGCGAAATTCGAGCCGATGAAACCTGCACCCCCGGTCACGAGCAGTCGTGCCACTAGCGGCGCCTGTCCAGCAGATCCAGGAGGTAGGCGCCATAGCCCGATTTGATCAGCATCTCCGCTCGCTTACGCAGCTCGTCGTCACTGAGATACCCTTGCCGCCAAGCGATTTCCTCGGGCGCCCCGATCTTCAGGCCGGTGCGCCGTTCCATCGTGCGCACGTACTCGGCGGCGTCGGTCATCTGGTCGAACGTCCCAGTATCCAACCATGCGGTGCCCCGCGGCAGCATCTGAACCTGCAATCGGCCCTGCTCGAGGTAGGTGCGGTTGACGTCGGTGATCTCGTATTCTCCACGGTCACTCGGAGTAAGTGCCGCCGCGATGGCGACGACATCATTGTCGTAGAAGTAGAGCCCTGGCACGGCGTAGTTGCTCTTTGGCTTCTTGGGCTTCTCCTCCAGTGACACCGCCAGACCGCTGGCGTCGAACTCGATCACTCCGTAGGCCGAAGGTTCAGCCACCCAGTAGGCGAAGATTGCACCGCCATGGACGGTGTTGAAGCATCTGAGTTGTGTCCCCAGCCCTGGGCCGTACAGCAGATTGTCTCCCAGAATAAGTGCGACACTGTCGGAACCGATGAAATCCGCGCCGATCGTGAACGCTTGGGCGAGGCCATCCGGTGAGGGCTGCTGGGCATAGGTCAGCGAGATCCCGAATTGGGAGCCGTCGCCGAGCAACCGCTTGAAGCTGGCGGCGTCGTGTGGCGTCGTAATCACCAGAATGTCGCGGATGCCCGCCAGCATTAGTGTCGACAACGGGTAGTAAACCATCGGTTTGTCGTAGACAGGTATCAGCTGCTTTGAAACCCCGAGCGTGATCGGATGCAGACGCGTGCCTGCACCTCCTGCCAAGATTATCCCCCGCACCGCGCCATCGTCGCATATCGGTCACTATGGGGCCTTCCGTGTGCGGCCGAACGCCCGTGTCGCGTGAGAAGGTCACTATCGCCAACTACTATTCGGTCGCGCAATAATCGCGCATCTTGTGGGGAGCGGCCTATTCGCGACCTCCGCACCGGTTGTCCGGCGACATGTACTGCACGTGCCGAAATGGCAGTGAGGGGACTGCTCTGCACATTCTTTTTGTCTGTACGGGAAACATCTGTCGATCGCCGATTGCGGAGCGGCTCGCGGCTGCTCATGGGCGAAGGCTGCAGATTCCGGGGTTCACCGTGTCTAGTGCAGGAACTCGGGCGGTGATTGGCCACGAGGTGCACCGGGAGGCGGCTCTCGTGCTTGAGCAGCTGGGTGGTGATGCCTCCGGCTTCGCTGCCCGGCAACTCACGTCCAGAGTCGCTTCGGGTGCTGACCTCATAGTCACCATGACGAAGGCGCATCGAGACGGTGTGCTGGAACTCGTTCCGAACAGACTGCACCAAACCTTTACGTTGAGCGAAGTATCCCTGCTCGTTTCCAATTGCGGCGCGGAGACGGTCGCAGACCTCTCGGCAATGCGCCCCGAGCTGACCAACAGTGAGCTGCTGGACATCCCCGACCCAATTGGTCAGAGCTCCGAGGTTTTCGCGGCTGTCGGGTTGCGGATTGCGGAATTGTTGGTCGCTGTCGTTGACCTCTGTTGGCGGTCGTCTCCTCGCGTCGAATGATGATCGCTGCGCAGGGCGGCAGTGGCCCGCTCCAGAACGACGAGCGGTCGGGTCTCGCCGACTCTTGTGCGTGAGCCACCGTGGCCTCGTTGCTGCACGGCTTTCGGACGTAACGCGTACGTGAATTTTGGGAGTCTGAACGGGCTCTCCGTGTTACGTTGCTGAGCGAACTATCCATACGCCTTGAGAAGTGCGGTCGCGTTGGGATAAAGTTCCTGCGCAAGGGGGAAAACGTGTGGGGGAATACGTGACGGCGGTTAATGATCGGCTGGCAGTCGCAGCAAACATCGTTCCGATACCGAACAGGCTGCCAGCGTGGCAGCAAGGTTACGCGCGGCGCCTCGTAGCGATCGATTTGTTGGGCGTTCTGCTAGCGGTGGGGTTGGCGCAGTGGCTTCGGTTCGGTGGGCTGAGCGGCGAGGTATCGGCTTATCGATACATCGATTACACCGTTGTCTCCGCTGCGATCGCGGCCCTCTGGATGCTAGCCCTGTCCATTAACCGTTCTCGTTCACCGCGCGTGATCGGAGCCGGCGCCGAGGAGTACCGCCGCGTCTGGTTGGCCACGTTGTCGGTGTTCGGCGGCGTCGCCATCATCTCGATGCTTTTCAAACTCGAGATCGCCCGCGGTTACCTCGTGATCGCGCTGCCCGCCGGCCTTATGTTCCTCGCCCTCGGTCGCTGGTTCGCTCGTCAGGTCGTCGTCAGGGCTCGCAAGAAGAATGGCAGTTGTATCACCCGCGTTCTGGTAGTCGGCAGCCCATCTGCAGTGCGTGACCTCACCAAGTCTTTGGCTCGAGAACCGGGGTCCGAGTACCAGGTGGTCGGCGCATGCCTGCCCGGCCCTATGCGGCGCGACCGGGTCGACGTCCCGGGCGTCGGAGCTGTGCCCACCTATGGCGACGAATCCGACGTCGTCGACGCGGTCCGCATCACCGGCAGCCATGCCGTCGCCGTCACCGCCACCGAGCGCCTCGACGGCCGCGGCATCCGCGACCTGTCCTGGGAGCTCGAAAGCCTCGACATCGACCTACTCGTCTCACCCGGTGTTGTCGATATCGCAGGCCCACGCTTGCAGATGCGCCCGGTCGCCGGACTGCCACTGATCCACGTCGAAAAGCCGCAATACAACGGTGCCAAGCGTTTTCAGAAGCGGTTCTTCGACATTGTGTTTTCCAGCACCGTGTTGCTCTTCGGGCTACCCGTCCTGCTCGCGGTCGGCGTCGCGGTGAAGTTTACTAGCCGGGGGCCGGTCTTCTATCGTCAGGAGCGAATCGGCCTGGATGGCAAGCCGTTCCAGATGATCAAGTTCCGCACCATGGTCGATGGTGCGGACAAGATGGTCGACAAACTCGCGGCTCAGAACGAGAGTGAAGGCGGCGTGCTCTTCAAGATCCGCCAAGACCCCCGCGTCACCCCAGTGGGGCGGCTCCTGCGCAAGTACAGCATCGATGAGCTGCCCCAGTTCATCAACGTGCTCAAGCGCGACATGAGTGTCGTCGGGCCGCGCCCGCCGCTGGCGCGCGAAGTCGAGACCTACGACGACCACGCGATGAAGCGCCTCCTCGTCCGGCCCGGCATCACCGGCCTGTGGCAGGTCAGTGGACGATCCGATCTCTCCTGGGAAGATTCGGTTCGTCTGGACCTGTTCTACGTCGAGAACTGGTCGATGATCTCTGACTTGATCATCGCGATCAAGACAGTCAGGGCGATGCTCAGCCATTCAGGCGCGTATTGAGGTAGGCCATCCGGCGAGTCCGCGGTGTGCGACAGAGTGCGTTCCGCAGCTTTTCCATGTCGGGGACGCGCCCTATCAAAGTGGATGATCCCCCCGGCGGCGCCGAAAGCTGCTGGCACCCGAAGCGTTGGAACACTGACGGCGCCATTAAGGGATGACAACCCGCCACCCGTGCCGGTCAGGCGGGACAGTGGGCTGGTTGGAGCGGAAGGGGCTAACCCTTACTTTGCCGTCGCCGCATCAGCGTAGCGCGACACTTAGCCCGGTCCACTCGCGTGATTCCGGAGTAGCACGGACCAGACAAGAATCATGAAGCAAATATGACGCCCGCGTAATCCGCTGCACCGCCACCCACAGCGTCCCTACAGTTTCTTCCAGAATCTGTCCGGGGGGCTGGAGTATGCAGGCGAATTTCGACGCGGCGGCCCGCGCGCCCAGCGATAGCCCCACGGTGCCGCGGTTGAATGCCGAGACATCGCCGGCACGCGGCGATACCCCGAACTCGTCCCGATGGTTCAAAGATCTGCGCAAGGAGCCCGGGCACCGGACTGTCACCGTCGTCTTGGACCTCGCGGCAGCCGCGTGCTCCGTGGTGCTGGCCCTGTGGTGGACCTCCGGCCCGATCTTCGAGCGCCACATTGCGATGTGGGTCTGGGAGTTCGTCCCGATCCTCGTGCTTGTCCTCGCCTCCCGGCGGCTGTACCGGCACAGGCTCAGTCCCCACTTCCTCGACGAGCTGGAACCCGTGCTGACGTCAGTGTCGGTGGCCGCACTTGTGACCCTGGCCTTGGTGCTTCTGGAGGAACCCCGCCTCGCCGCGGGCGAGGCGCCCGGCGACTACGTGCGCCCCGGCGAGGTCGCAGTGAAGCTGTGGGTGTGTGCAGCCGTGCTGGTACCCGGTGTCCGTCTCGTCAGGTCACTGACGCAGCGCTACCTGCGCCGTCGTTTCCGGTTCGGAACCAATGCCATCGTCATCGGCACCGGGCCGCTCACCCGTCAGCTCATCCATCGGATGCGCCAGTCGCCGGAGTACGGGCTGCACCCGGTCGGGGTGCTTGACGACACGCCGCCGGGCGGCGGCCTGCCCGACGTGCCCTACTTGGGAACCACCGCCGATCTCGAGAACGCAGTGCGCCGCACGCACGCTGACGACCTCATCGTCGCGCCGTCGTCGACGCCCGATGAGCGGCTGGCGCTGACCGCCCAGCACGCCGAGGAGCTCGGCCTGCGGGTCCGGGTGGTGCCCCGGCTGATGGATGCCGTCGGCGTCAACGCCCGCGTCGAACACCTGGGCGGCATCCCGCTGCTGGTGCTCAACCGCGCCGATCCGAAAGGGTGGCAGTTCGCCGTCAAGCACGCGTTGGACCGCTCACTGGCCGCGCTCGGTCTGCTGCTCATCTCGCCGCTGTTCCTCACGCTCGCGTTGCTGGTCAGACTCAGCTCGCCGGGCCCCGTGTTCTTCGGCCAGGACCGCATCGGCCGCGACGGCAAGGTCTTTCGCTGCCTGAAATTCCGCACCATGCGGCCCCCGGATCCCGCCGACGCGGGCTTCACCCCCGACGCGGGCGCCGCGCCCGGGGGAGTGGAGGGAGACGACCGACGCACCCGCATCGGCAGGTCATGCGCAAGACGTCGATGGACGAACTGCCTCAACTGATCAACGTGGTGCGCGGCGACATGAGCCTGGTCGGGCCGCGACCCGAGCGGCCGCAGTTCGTCGAAATGTTCGACATACAGATCCGGCGCTACGGCCAGCGGCATGGCGGCAAAGCCGGGATGACGGGCTGGGGGCAAGCGCACGGCCTGCGCGGGCAGACCTCGATCGCCGACCGCGCCGAGTTCGGCAACTACCACATCGAGAACTGGTCGCTGCTGCTCGATTTCTGGATCCCGATCCTGATTGTCCTGGCCGTGCTGCGGCCTGCCGAGGACTGACGTCGCCGCCATCGCTTCTGGCATCCGGCGTAGCGAGGCGGCCCCGCTCCCGCCCCGGATTCATGATCAACGTCATGCTCCCGCGCAGGATCGCCGGATTGATGATCGGGAGACCATAACTCCGGTTAGATTTGCTGGCAGCGGTCGCGACGTTTGGGGGGTGGTTTCGCCATGAAGCCGGCTCATGTGGGCCTGATCCCCGACGGTCTGCGGCGGTGGGCCCGCGCCAACAACACGACGTTGACCGACGCCTATCGACGCGGCGCGGAGACCGTCGTCGAGCTCCTGCTCGCGCTGCACCGCAACCAGGTGCAGACCGCCACGGTGTACAACCTCAGCCGCGCCAACCTGGCGCGTCCCAGCGACGAACTGGACGCGGTGTACGCCGCCTCCACCTACTTCCTGTCCACGCTGATCCCCGCCCGCTTCGACCCCGCCGAATGCGGTGTCCGCGTCCACGGCGACCGCAGCCTGCTGCCCGACGCATTCGTCGCCGCGGCCCGCGACATCGAAACCGCGATGACCGGCGACGGGTTCCGCGTCAACGTGCTGGCCGGCTACGACGCCGCCGACGAACTGCGCGCCGCCCACCAGCGGGCCCTGCGCGACGGCTGCGACATCAACGACGCCTTCGAGATCGGCGAGGTCGACCTCGTCATCCGCACCACCGCGGAGCCGCTGCTCAGCGGATTCCTGCCGATGCAGAGCCAGTACGCTCAGCTGCTGTTCCTCACCACCCCGCTCAACGAGCTGACCGCGCAGCACATCGACGGCTTCATCGAGGACTACCGGCACTCCCCGCAGCTGCGCGGACGGTGAGGCCGCGATGACGTCCCCCCGCAGCCCGCTGATCATCGGCGCAGGCCCCGCCGGCCTGACCGCCGCCCTGGAGCTGATGAACCGGGGCGTGACACCGCGCCTCTACGAAGCCTCGGCCGAAGTCGGTGGCCTGGCCCGCACCCCGACCGACGGCGACTGGCGCATCGACCCCGGCGGGCACCGGTTCTTCACCCGCAACGAAGACATCATGGACCTGTGGAAGTGCCTGCTGCCGCACGACCAGTGGCTGGTGGTCGGGCGCCGCTCGGCCATGCTTGTCGGCGGGCACTACGTGCGCTACCCGCTGCTCGGCCGAGACCTGTTGACCCAGATGGGATATCGGCGCGGTCTGCGCGGTCTCAGCAGCCTGGCGTGGTCGCGGCTCAAGCGCAACTTCCGGCTCAACGACCGCGACGAGAACTTCCGGCAATGGGGTGTCGGCGAATTCGGCAGGCACTGGTACGAGATGTTCTTCGACGGCTACGTCCGCAAGACCTGGCTCACCGAACCCGAACACCTCACCAGTGACTGGGCCAACCAGCGCATCAAGCCGATCGGCTGGCGCCGCAGCCACGACTCCGACCCGGCGTCGCGCGACGTGTTCCGTTATCCACGGCTCGGACCCGGCCAGCTGTGGGAAGCCGCCGCCGGCACCCTGGCCCACAACGGCGTCGTCCCCCGGCTGAACTCGCCGGTCACCAAGCTCGGCTTCGACGGCGCCACCTGGACCCTCGAGCTCGCCGACGGTGACACCGCCACCGGCGACGCGGTGTTCTCCAGCATGCCGCTGCGGCTGCTCGTCGATGCGCTGGAACCCGCGCCGCCCAAGCACATTCGCGCGGTGGCCGCCGCCCTGCGGCACCGGTCGTTGATCACCGTCGCCGTCGGCGTCGACACCCGCCGCGACATCCCGTTCAACTGGGTCTACACCCCCGGCAAGGACTTCCACTGCGGCCGGATCCAGAACTACCGCCGCTGGTCCAACGACCTGGCCCCCCGCGGCTTCGACGGCGCCTTCCTCGGATTCGAGTACTTCATCGCCCCCAACGGTGACCTGTGGAACGCCGACGACGAACACCTCACCGAGCTGGTCACCCAGGATCTGCGCACCCTCGGCTTCGGCGGCGCGGCCGTCGCACGCGTCATGATCGTCCGCTGCGAGTTCGCCTACCCGATCTACGACCCGGTACGCGACCGCAGCGTCGTCCGCATCCGCGACTACCTGCGGCAGCAGTACCCGTCGCTGTATCCGATGGGCCGCAACGGCATGCACCACTACGACAACCAGGACCACGCCATGCTCAGCGCCATGCGCAGCGTCGCGCGGGCCTTCGGCGAGAACGTCGACCCGTGGCAGGTCAACACCGATATCGGCTACCACGAATACGGCCTGCTGCGAAAGTAGGGCCCGCCCCGGGCCCGGCCCCGCCGTCCCGCAGACGCCGCCGCGAATCCCCAGTACAGTGCTGCCGTGTTGCGTCCTGAAAGTTGGACTGGACTAGCGGGTGGAAGTCCCGTCCCGGTAGGTACCGGAGCGCCGGGTAGCAGGCCCCGGTTCGTCGTGGAGACGCGGCGGGCTGAGCGGGGTGTCGAGAGCCTCTTCGGAGGGAGCAAGTGTGCGGGCCGTAGCGTTAAGCGAACTCTGCAGCCTCGTCAAACTCACAACGGGAGAGCTGAGCCGCTCATGTCACGGCGAAGGCCATGTCCGGCGAGCCCTGGTCCGGGGTTAGCTCGTCGGGTCTCTCCGGGGTACGGGAGATGGCACGTGCACACAGTCTGGTTCGGAACAGGAGAGACCCGTCTGCCCCGCCTTCGTCGGGCAAAGACCAAGGGTATAAGCCGATGGTGAAATCCCTTGGAGGGCAGCGGGAGTCCGATGGGGTCGTAGTACCGCTGATCGGCGTGCAACATAACGCGCCGGGAGGGAAGGGCCCTGACTTTGATCACGCGGGTGAAGCGGGTAAGTGCGAGGGCATGACCGGGATGTCTCGGTCCAACCACCCCGGCAGGCGATTGCCTGTCGTAGCCGACGAGGAGCCGCTTGCGGTGTCGCCGGTGAAAGTGCGACAACTGCAACGCACGCTATGGGCTGCGGCCAAGCAGTCGCAGGGTCGGCGTTTCCACGCCCTGTATGACCGTGTCTACAGGGGTGACGTCCTGTGGGAGGCGTGGGAGCGGGTGCGTAAGAACAGGGGTGCGGCCGGGGTGGATCGTGTCACCTTGGTCGCGGTGGAGGAGTACGGCGTGGACCGCATGTTGCGTGAGTTGCGCCATGACCTCCGCGAGGGTGTGTACTGTCCGGCGCCGGCGCGTCGGGTGGAGATCCCGAAACCACGGGGCGGTACGCGGCCGTTGGGGATTCCGACGGTGCGGGACCGGGTGGCCCAGGCGGCGGCCAAGATCGTGCTGGAACCGATCTTCGAGGCGGACTTCATGTCGTGCTCGTATGGGTTTCGGCCGAAACGGTCGGCCACGCAGGCGATGGAACGGCTTCGTGTCGGCTTCATCGAGGGCTCCCAGTTTGTGGTCGAGTTCGACATCGCCAATTTCTTCGGCGAGATCGACCACGACCGGCTACTGGCTGAGGTCAGCAGACGGGTCTCGGACCGGCGGGTGCTCAAACTGCTGCGGTTGTGGCTGCAGGCGGGAGTGATGGTGGACGGGGTGGTGTCGCGGACGGTCGCGGGCACTCCGCAGGGCGGGGTGATCTCGCCGTTGTTGGCCAACATCTATCTGCATGTGCTCGACACCGAACTCGCTCGACGCAATGTGGGTGAGTTGGTGCGCTACGCCGATGACGGTGTGGTGTTGTGCCGCAGCGCGGCCCAAGCTGAGCACGCTCTGGCGGCGGTGGGGGAGATCCTGGCGTCGTTGGGGTTGCGGCTACATCCGGACAAGACGAAGGTGGTCGACCTGCGTGAGGGCGGTGAGGGCCTGGACTTTCTGGGTTGTCACTTCCGGGCACGTATGTCGGGGCGGTTGTGGGAACAGAGGCGCATCGTGCGCTACTACCTGCACCGCTGGCCCAGCCAAACGGCGATGGTTCGCTTGCGGGAGAAGGTTCGTGAGCGCACCGGCCGTAACCGGGTCGGATTCGACATCCGTGATGTGATCGCGGTGTTGAATCCGATCTTGCGTGGCTGGGGCAACTACTTTCGCACCGGCAACGCCGCCGACAAGTTCCGCCAGATCGACCACTACGTCACGCGGCGCCTGAAGGAGCTTCTGATCAAGAAGCGCGGTCGGAACCTGCGTGCTGGACAAGCCGATCAGTGGACTGAAGAGTGGTTCAACGGGCACGGCCTGCACCGCCTGCGCGGCACTATCCGCTACCCGAAGGCAGCGTAACCATGCACAGAAGATCATCGGTAAGCCGTGTGCGGGAAAACCGCACGCACGGATTGAAAGGGGGATGGGGAAACGGATCCGCTCTGCGGACACCGCGCCCCTGACTACCAATGGGCTACCCGGAAAATGTGCTGGCCACCGACGAACACGTCGTCCTGCACCGCCACCCGCACTGGGGGAGACTGACCATCCCGGCGCTGATCCTGATCATCGCGTCGGCGGCGGCCGCGTTCCTGGCCGGCTACGTCAACACCCTGAACTGGGAGCAGAACGCCAAGACCATCGTGTTCGCCGTCATCGCGGCGGTCTGGCTCATCCTGGTCGGCTGGCTGTCGGTCTGGCCGTTCCTGAACTGGTGGACCACCCACTTCGTCATCACCGACCGCCGCGTCATGTACCGGCACGGCCTGCTCACCCGCTCGGGCATCGACATCCCGCTGGCCCGAATCAACAGCGTGGAATTCCGGCACGGCCTCGTCGACCGGATGTTCCGCACCGGGACGCTGATCATCGAGTCCGCGTCGCAGGATCCGCTGGAGTTCCAGGACATTCCGCGCGTCGAGCACGTCCACTCGCTGCTCTACCACGAGGTGTTCGACACCCTGGGCTCGGAGGAGTCGCCGAGCTGAACCCGCTTCTCTAGTCTGGGGGAGGTGTTCGACGGTCGGCGGTGCGTGTGATCCGGCGTCGTCACCTTCTGATCCCGGGGGCGACGGCGGCGCTGGTGCTGCTGCTGTTCCTCAACGGCCTCACCGGAACGTTCCTGTTCGCGCATTCGAAGGTGGACCCGCTGGCCCGCGCCGACGCGATCGTCGTGCTCGGCGGTGAACACGACGGCCGCGAAACCTACGGCCTCAAGCTGGCCGAGCAGGGCTACGCGCCCGTCGTGCTGCTGTCGAATCCGTACCACGCCAAGGACAAGGTGATGACGAAGGCGTGCGCGCCGCGCACCGACATCCGGGTGATCTGCCGGGCGCCGGAGCCGTCCACCACCCGCGGCGAGGCGATGATGACCCGCGAACTTGCCGACAAGTACGGCTGGACCACCGTGATCGTCGTCAGCTGGCGCTACCACCTGCCGCGCGCCCGCCGGATCTTCGACCAGTGCTTCACGTCCCCGACCCGCCACGTGATCATGCGCGACGTGCCCCGCAAGTACCCGTTCTCCGTCGCTCAGTGGCAGTACACCTACCTCTACCAGTACGGAGGATGGGTGAAGGCCGAGATCCTCGGCTGTC
This sequence comes from Mycolicibacterium austroafricanum, assembly GCF_000612725.1. Classification (GTDB taxonomy): domain Bacteria; phylum Actinomycetota; class Actinomycetes; order Mycobacteriales; family Mycobacteriaceae; genus Mycobacterium; species Mycobacterium austroafricanum. Next base: position 154,556 of record NZ_HG964451.1, on the reverse strand, counting down.
CCTGATATCACGCTATCATTGGCTAATGGCTCAGATTCTGATCCGCCAGCTCGACGAAGATACGAAATCCAAATTGCAGCGCATGGCCCGTCGGCACGGCCGCAGCACTGAAGAAGAGGTTCGCGAGATCTTGCGAAACGCTGTTCGTGGCGTCGACGAGGCGCCCAGTCGGCTCGGATCCCGCATTGCGGCTCGGTTCAGCGGAAGGGGACTTGACGTCGACATCCCCGAACTGCGTGGCAACCCCGTGCGCCCCGCACAGTTCGACTGATGATTCTGCTCGACACCAATGTGCTTTCGGCACTGATGAGGGACAGGCCCGATCCCGTAGTCGTGGACTGGCTCGACAGCGAGCCGGCGGAATCCATCTGGACCACCTCGATCACGATCTTCGAAATCCGTACCGGAATAAGCGTTCTCGCGCAGGGGCGGCGCCGGAGTGCGCTTGACCACAGCTTCACGCAGCTACTCGCCGAGGATCTCGACGGCCGCGTGCAAGTCTTCGATCTCGCCGCCGCGGTCGCTGCTGGTGAGCTCGCGGCAGAACAGCAGCGAAACGGCAGAACCGTCGAGATTCGCGACGTCCAGATCGCGGGAATCGCCGCATCCCGGCGGGCGGTGCTCGCGACCCGGAATACGCGGCACTTCGAAGCGGCGGGGATCGAACTCATCAATCCGTGGGCGTGATGACGGCGATGTACTACTAGAACTTGTAGTACGCCGTCACGCCCGCCCGCAGCGCCAGGTATCCGGCCAGCGCACACGTCACCCCCACCGCGCAGTACACCGCAAGTCGCTTGGTGACCCGCAGCGCGGTCGGCAGGATCGCGCCGCGGTCCAGCCAGATCGGCGGCGCTACGCCGAGCGCGACCATGCTCGCCGCCGACCCCAGCACCCCGAAACTCACCAGCGCGGTCAGCGACGCCGAATGCTTCTGCGCGCCAAAGGCACCCATCAGCGCGCACACCGCCGCCGTCCACGCCAGCCGGCGGCCCTGCCGCTGTGCCACGAACGTCCCGAGCGCGGCCCCCGCGGCGCCGCCGAGCGCGACCAGCATCCACGTCACCGCGCCACCAGCCTGGCCGCCGCCAGCCCGCACAGCAGGCCGGCGATCGCCGCGGCCGGCGTCAACGTCAGGAACGCGATCGACAGCCGCGGCGGCTGACTCACCGTCGCCACCGCGTAGGCGCTGAGGCTGGCCGCGCTGGCACACACCCCGACCGCGACGCTGTGCAGCGCCGACGTCACCCCCACCGCCATCAGGTAGGTCGCCACCAGGAACGCCAGCCCGACCGTCACGATCGTGGAGATCAACAGCTGTTTCGGCTGCGGCCAGGCCTGGGCGAGGGCGTAGCGGATCAGGGCGCCGAGCGCGCCGCCGATGACGAGGGCCCACGGCGGCGCTTGGAAGCGGCGGTGTCGACCCGGCACGTAGTCAGGCTATGCAAAGACCGTCGGTCCGGCAGCGCCGGTTTACGAGGTCTTCGACACCCTGGGCTCGGAGGGATCGCTCGGGCGCTGCTTCCAGCGCCGACGGCTGGGCCGCATCGGGGTGACGTTGTCCGGGCCGTTCGGGTGCCGCAGCTCGTACTCGTCCTCGAGCACCTCGGCGAACCCGCCGCCGGTGAGCGTGGACTCCAGCGCCTTCTCCGGGTTGCGCGCGAACTCGTCCGGGAACACGAAGCGACGGAACGCCCAGAACCGGAACGCCATCTGCAGCAGGTTGCCGATGATGTAGGCCGAGACGAAGTCGGCGACGTTCTCGGCGGCCAGCGACACCATCGGCACCCGCAGCATCAGCACATAGCTGGACACCCACAGCGGGGCCATGCTCAGCAGCACCCCCACGCCGCTGACCCCGAAGAACAGCAGCGCCTCGTGGTGGCGTTCGCGGCCGCCGCGGTCGCGGAAGCTCCATTCCCGGTTCAGGATGTAGGACGCGATCACCGCGACGATGCCGGCGATGATCTTCGCCGTCACCGGCTTGGGCTCCAGGATCGTCAGCTTGAGCGTGAAGAAGATCGCGGAGTCGATGACGAAAGTCGTCGCGCCGACGATGGCGAACTTGATCAGCTCGTGGTGCCGTTCGGCGTAGGGACGGATCGGGCCGGGAAGTCGGCGGATCGTCGCATCGGCAAAGGACACAAGGAGCCAGTTTACGGAACCGGGTGCCCAGATGCCGCATCGCGCCGTCACCGCAGGTCAACGGTGTGGTGTCGGGCGTGGCACCATGTACGCCGTGTCACGAACCCCCGCCTCGCCTCCCGTCGTCGCCATGATCGGCGGCGGTCAACTGGCCCGGATGACCGCCCAGGCCGCTATCGCGCTCGGTCAGACGTTGCGCGTGCTGGCGGTCCGCAGTGATGAGTCCGCCGCCCAGGTCACCCCGGACGTCGTCCTCGGCTCGCACACCGACCTCGATGCGCTGCGCCGCGTCGCCGACGGGGCGACGGCGTTCACGTTCGACCACGAGCACGTGCCACCGGCGTTGTTGGAGCAGTTGGTGGCCGACGGGGTCAACGTGCTGCCGCCGCCGTCGGCGCTGGTGCACGCGCAGGACAAGCTGCTGATGCGTCAGCGGCTGTCGTCGCTCGGGGTTCCGGTGCCGCGCTATACCGCGGTCGGGTCGGTGGACGACGCGGTCGCGTTCTGCGCGTCGGTGGGCGGGCCCGTCGTCATCAAGACGGCGCGCGGCGGTTACGACGGGCGCGGCGTCATCATGGCGTCTTCGGTCGCGGAGGTTCGCTCCGTGGTCGCGCAGTATCTGGACGACGGCGTGCAGCTGCTGATCGAGGAGCGGGTCGCGATGCGCCGTGAGCTGGCCGCGCTGGTGGCGCGGTCGCCGTTCGGGCAGGGCGCGGCGTGGCCGGTGGTCGAAACCGTGCAGCGCGACGGGATCTGCGTCACGGTGCTGGCGCCGGCGCCCGGGCTGTCCGACGAGTTGGGTTCTGCCGCTTCGGAATTGGCGCTGTCGGTGGCTTCGGCGCTCGGGGTGGTCGGGGTGCTGGCCGTCGAGCTGTTCGAGACCGTGTCCGGCGGCCTGCTGGTCAACGAGCTCGCGATGCGCCCGCACAACTCCGGGCACTGGACCATGGACGGCGCGCGCACGTCGCAGTTCGAGCAGCACCTGCGCGCGGTGCTGGACTACCCGCTGGGCGACACGTCGGCGTTGGCGCCGACGGTGATGGGCAACGTGCTGGGTGCTTCGGTCACGCCCTCGATGTCGATGGACGAGCGGGTGCACCACCTGTTCGCGCGGATGCCCGACGCCAAGGTGCATCTCTACGGCAAGGAAGAGCGGCCGGGACGCAAGATCGGGCACGTCAACATCGTCGGCGGCGCCGAGTCGGTGGAGTCGCTGCGGGAGCGTGCGGAGCGGGCGGCACACTGGTTGTCGCACGCAGAGTGGACCGACGGATGGGATCCTCACGCATGACGCCTCGGGTGGGCCTGATCATGGGCAGCGACAGCGACTGGCCGGTGATGTCGGAGGCCGCCGAGGCGCTGGCCGAATTCGACGTGCCGTTCGAGGTCGGCGTGGTCTCGGCGCACCGCACACCGGCCCGCATGCTGTCGTATGCCGCCGAGGCCGCGGGCCGCGGTCTTGAGGTGATCATCGCCGGCGCGGGCGGGGCGGCGCACCTGCCGGGCATGGTCGCGTCCGCGACGCCGCTGCCGGTGATCGGGGTGCCGGTGCCGCTGGCGCGGCTGGACGGCCTGGACTCGCTGCTGTCGATCGTGCAGATGCCGGCCGGGGTGCCGGTGGCCACGGTGTCGATCGGCGGCGCGCGCAACGCCGGGTTGCTGGCGGTGCGGATCCTCGGCGCTGCCGATGGTGCGCTGCGGGATCGGATGGCCGCGTATCAGGTCTCGCTGGAGCAGATGGTTTTGCAGAAGGACGAGGCGCTGCGGCAGAAGCTATTGGGGGACTGAGCTTCTCCTGCGCTGCTGCTCGCGTTGGGCCTGCTGCTGCGTTGAGTCTGCGGTGAGGGCGGGGAAGTGCGGGTGAGGGCCGCCGCTGGTGCAGTCTCAATGCAGCCTGTGGATAGCTTCAGCGCCGTCAGCGCCAACCGTGCCACGCTGCGGCTGTGGGGGTGTTCATCGGCAGTGTGGCGCTGAGCCGTGGCGCGGTCAGCCGTCATGAGCTGCGCGCGCACTACCGCAGGATCTTCCCCGATGTCTACGGGCCCAGATATCGCGCGCTCACCCTGGCTGACCGGACGACGGCGGCGTGGCTGTGGTCGCACCGGCAGGGCGTGGTCTCGGGGCTTGCGGCGTCTGCGATGCACGGTGCGAAATGGGTAAAAGACGATGTACCAATCGAATTGAACTGGCCGAACCACCGCGCGCCAACGGGGATCGTCACCCGCGATGATTCGCTGCTCGACGACGAGATCACCCGTATCCGGGGCGTGGCCGTGACGACGCCGGAACGGACCGCGTTCGACCTCGCCCGAAGGGGAAAGGTTGGCGAAGCCGTCGCGAGGCTCGACGCGCTGGCGCGTGCCACGCACTTCAAGGTCGACGACGTGCGCGAGCTCGCCGGCCGTCACCCACACAATCGCGGCCTCCGGCGGCTTGACGGCGTGCTCGATCTGGTCGACGCGGGCGCGGAGTCACCGCAGGAAACGTGGCTGCGACTCTTCCTGATCGAGGAGGAGTTTCCGCGGCCGAGCACGCAGATCCCTGTCCTGGGGCCTTCCGGTTATCCGAAGTACTACCTCGATATGGGCTGGGAGGACATCAATGTGGCCGTCGAGTACGACGGCGAGCACCATCGGAACGATCAGGCCAGCTACCGCAACGACATTCTGCGGCTGGAGTACATCCAGTCGGTGGGCTGGGTTGTCGTCAGGGTCGTGGCGAAAACCAAGCCAGAGGACATCAAGGCCCGCGTCGCGGCCGCCCGTGCATCGAGACTGCGCTGACAGCGGCAAAGTCCGAGTGGGGCGCGCCCTCAGCGCAGTCTCAAATGCCGTCAGCGGACGAATACGCCCGTTTGGACGACAAGCCCGTCCGGCCGCCGATGCGGGTCCGGTCTCACTGACACCGTAGAGGCTGCCTCGGGCGGGTCGATGTAGCACAAATGGTGCTACGCTGTGGTGTGGAGCGAATCGGAGTCAGGGAGCTACGACAGCACGCCAGCACGTGGGTGGCCAAAGCGCAGGCAGGTGAGACGATCGAAATCACCAGTCGCGGCCGCTTGGTGGCGCGCTTGACACCCGTGGCGGATGCTCTGGTCACTCGAGAAGCACTTATCGACTCCGGCCAACTTGTGCCCGCGGCAAGCCCTCGTCGAATGTTCGATCGCGCACGGCTTGTCGACGCCGCGCCGCTTTCAGCCCTCCTCGATGAGCAACGCGCGGACCGGTGATCTATCTCGACACTTCAGCGATGGTCAAACTCGTTGTGGCCGAGCCGGAATCCGAGGAACTGATCGATTGGCTCAACGAGCGTCTCACGCACGCCCCGATAGTCACCAGCATCATCGGTCGCGTCGAGCTGCATCGGGCCGCGTTGCGTGCCGGGGCGGAAGCGATGGCTGCGGCTCGTGAGGTGCTCGATGGCGTCGACACGCTCGTGCTGACCGAACCCATTGCAGCGTTGGCGGGCACCATGGTGCCTGCCGAGTTGCGCACACTCGATGCTCTGCACCTGGCGACGGCCGAGATTCACCGGGAAGGCCTTACCGCGATCTGCGCATACGACCGTCGTCTCGTCGATGCCGCCCGAGCCCGCAAGCTCCCGGTGGTAGCGCCGGGAGTTTCGGTGTAGGACCAGGTTCAGACATCCTCGGTGCGGCCGCTCGGCAACTTGCGCGCCCACACCCTCTCTAGTGGAACGCTCCGCCTCGTACGTAGACGATGCTGTGATCGAGGGTTGCCTCCGCGACGTAGCGGCGCGTGCCCGAATAGCTCACGTATGAGAGCCAGTAATAGCCGTTCCCGATCACCCAGCTGTCGTAGTTGAACGTCTGGCCCGGGCTGTACTGCGCGATGACCGGCCCGTTCGTGCTGGGGTCGTTGCGGACGTTGACCAGGGTGACGACGGTCCCGGTGCCGCTCTTGGTCCCGCTCGTGGCGCCGCCACCCCCGCCGCCGCCTGAGGTGCCGGACTTGCGCCAGTAGCCGAGGTAGCCCTGGGAGAAGAACTGCGAGTAGCCCGACTGTCGTTCTCCGACGTCGCGGTGCCAGCCGCTGTTCTGGTCGAACGTCTTGCCGTTGTGCCAGATGCCGATGTGACCATAGCTGGTGGTGTAGGTGCCCCCACCCCAGACCAGGATGTCACCGTTCTGGAAGTTCTTGTCGGTGTGCCAGGTGAAGCCACGCGCCGCCAACTGGGCGCCACCGGTGCCGCCGGCGCGGTAGTCCACCGCATTGCCCCACGCTGCGGTGGTGATGTTGTGGACCTGCCGGAGGAACTGGCTCACCAGCGAGACGCACTCACCGGCGTACGTCCCCTGCGCGTTGGCCACCGTCTTGCCGTAGTTGTTCGACACGAAGGAGGCGACCCGCTGGGCGAAGGTCGGGTCGGAGGGCGGTGGGGGCGGCGGCGGGGTCGGCGCCTTGGCGCTGATCGGTGCCGCGATTTGGACTGTGGCGCTGGCCAATCCGTCGCTGGCGGCGACGGTGAAGCGGACGGTGTCTTCGCCCGGGGTGCCGTGGGCGTTTTCCCGGGCCTGGGTGGTGGGGGTGAAGGAGAACGCACCGGTGGTGGCGTCGACGGTGACGGTGCCGACGTTGGAGTCGACGCCGGCGGCCAGGCCGTAGGTCAGTGCGAAGCCGTCGGGATCGGTGACGTTGACGCGCCCGGTGACCTGGCCGTTGGCGTCGGCGACGCCGGTGATGGTGTATGCGGGGCTGCCGGCCTTCGGGGCACGGTTGCCCTCCGGGGTGACGATCCGGACCCGCACCGTGACGGTGTCGGTACCGCCGTGGCCGTCGTTGACGGTCACGGTGAAGCGGTCAGATCGCTTGAACGGGCTGCTCGCTGCGTCGCGCGCGGCGGCGGTGGGGGTGTAGACGAAGCTGCCGTCGGCCTTGACGACGACATTCCCGCGCGGGGTTGCGCCCGGCCCGGTGAAGGTGAGCGCGTCGCCGTCCCGGTCGGTGGCGCTGATTTTGCCGGTCACCACACTGTTCGATGGATTGCCTTTTCCGACAATCGCTTTCGCTCTCGGTGCGGAGTTGGCGGGGCGGATCGTGACGTTCAGGTAGGTGGTGATCGAGCCGCCGTAGCCGTCGCTGACGGTGATGGCGACCGTGTCCCGGTCCTCGCCGCTGGTGGCTGCCGCGGCGTGGCGGGCCGCCGCGCTGGGGGTGTAGGTGAACGAGCCCCGCGAGTTGACGGTGACGTTGCCGGAGCCGACCGGCGCGGCGGTGAAGGTGAGTTTGTCGCGGTCGGGGTCGGTGGCGCGGACCTGGCCGGTGACCTTGGCGGTGAACCACCCCGGCGAGCTGACCCGAGTCGAGGTGATCGACGGCTGGCTGTTGGGCACGGCCGCGGTGAGGGCCGATGTTCCGGCGGCCGCGGACTTCTGGGACGCGGCCGACTCGGACGGGCGACGTGCCGCGGCCCACAGTGCGAGCACCAGCGGCGAGTCAGTGGGCGCGTCCGGATTCGGCGGGACAAGGGGCGCCAACACGGTCGCCAACAGGCCGGTGACGGTCGTGGACTCCGTGGTCGGCGTCGCGGCTGCGACGTCGGAGATCACCGCCACCGGTGCGGCCAACGGTGTCACCGTCGTGGCGTCGACGACGGGTTCGACGTCGAGCGCATCGGTCGGCACGGCCTGCGCCTCAGCCTCGGCATCGTCCAGCTCCGACAGATCCACCGCCACGGGTTCGTCGTCCTCGGCGTCCCCGGACTTGTCCTCGGCGGTGCGCGTCAGCGATGACACCGCGGTGTCGCGGTCCGACGAAGCCGGGGCATCGTCGTCCGTCGGTGGTGCCTCGGTGTCGTCTTCGGATTCAGTGAGGACGTCGTCAGTCGGCTCGTCACCGTCCTCGTTGTCGGACAGCGACTCCTTTTCAGTGTCGGTCTCCGCATCAGTTCGCGTCGGAGTGACGGACTGCCCGGCGTCGGCCGGCGAAGCCGTGGCAGTGTCCGTGCTCGGCGATGATGACGTGTCCGGATCGGCCCACGCGATGCCCGGCGACGAGGCCACCGCGGCGCCGATCCCCAATGCCACCGCTAAAGCACCGACTCTGCCGATATACCGACCACCGCCCACGACTGTTCCCCCTGAGAGAAGGCGCGGAGATTGCCGAGCTTTGCCACTGCCGTCACGAGGTGCGGTATCGAACCACGGTACAGGCCTTTGATTAGCGCAATTCGGTTTCCCGCGGCTATTTGCTGATGCACGAGGAAACTACCATCGCAGGCGTCAATATCGGCGCAACGAATCGAAAGTTCGGCCGTTCGGAGGACAAGCCGTCCTGCCGAAATCGCTTTCCACGCGCGTCAAGTCGACAAACTCCGCGTGGAATGCGATTGCGGCGGAAGTTCGGTCGAGTTATGACGCCCGCAGCACCACGACCGGCTCGGCGGACTGCACCGGAGCGGCGACCTGAATGTGTCCGGTCTGCGCGGCGTGCGTCCCGGCGTCGACGACGGCGGAAGCGCGCAGCCAGCGGGGAGTAGCGTTCCAACCACACTCACAATGCGCGGTACGGCGGAAGGCTGGGCCCTCGATGTACACCTGCATGACATCGAAATTACCCACCGACGCTGAGAGCGAACCAACCCTGGGACTGAGCTTTCCCTGAGAGCCCGGATTCCCACCGCAAGGTGAGCGCGCTAAAGTTACTGGCGAGTAGCAAGGAGATGATGATGGCTAGTTGGGCCGGGAATCCGTCGTTCGATCTTTTCCAGTTGCCGGAAGAGCATCAGGAGCTGCGGGCGGCGATCCGGGCGTTGGCGGAGAAGGAGATCGCTCCCCATGCCGCCGACGTCGACGAGAACTCGCGCTTCCCGCAGGAGGCGTTGGACGCGCTGAATGCGTCCGGGTTCCACGCGGTGCACGTCCCCGAGGAGTTCGGCGGTCAGGGCGCGGACTCGGTGGCGGCGTGCATCGTCATCGAGGAGGTCGCCCGGGTCGACGCGTCGGCGTCGCTGATCCCGGCGGTCAACAAGCTGGGCACCATGGGGCTGATCCTGCGCGGCTCCGATGAGCTGAAGAAGAAGGTGCTGCCCTCGATCGCCTCCGGTGAGGCGATGGCCTCGTATGCGCTGTCCGAGCGGGAAGCCGGCAGCGACGCCGCGGCCATGCGCACCCGCGCCAAGGCCGACGGCGACGACTGGATCCTCAACGGCGCCAAGTGCTGGATCACCAACGGCGGCAAGTCGTCCTGGTACACGGTGATGGCGGTGACCGACCCGGACAAGGGCGCCAACGGCATCTCCGCGTTCATGGTGCACATCGACGACGAGGGCTTCACGATCGGCCCCAAGGAGCGCAAGCTCGGCATCAAGGGCTCACCGACCACGGAGCTGTACTTCGAGAACTGCCGCATCCCCGGTGACCGCATCATCGGTGAGCCGGGCACCGGCTTCAAGACCGCGCTCGCGACGCTGGACCACACCCGCCCGACCATCGGGGCGCAGGCCGTCGGCATCGCGCAGGGCGCACTCGATGCGTCGTTGGAGTATGTGAAGGACCGCAAGCAGTTCGGCAAGTCGATCAGCGAATTCCAGGCCGTGCAGTTCATGCTCGCCGACATGGCGATGAAGGTGGAGGCCGCCCGGCTGATGGTGTACTCCGCCGCCGCCCGCGCCGAGCGTGGCGAAGGCAACCTCGGGTTCATCTCCGCGGCGTCGAAGTGTCTGGCCTCCGATGTCGCGATGGAGGTGACCACCGACGCGGTGCAGCTGTTCGGCGGCGCCGGCTACACGGTGGACTTCCCGGTCGAGCGGATGATGCGCGACGCCAAGATCACCCAGATCTACGAGGGCACCAACCAGATCCAGCGCGTCGTGATGAGCCGCGCCCTGCTCAAGTGAGCTGACCGCGGAATAGCGTTCCCGGTTGCGACTGTGGGCTTTTCGGCAGCCAGGAACGCTATTCTGCGGGAAACGGGCTCAGGCGTGGCGAAGCTGTCCGGCGACCTATCCGGCAGGGCTGAGAACATGCTCGGCTTTGCCGAGATCGCACCGTACGGTGCTGGCGACTAAAACCTTTCGACGCTTCGTCAAAGACGCGGCCCCGGCTATTCATCATGGGCGCAAGGATGGGCTGCTCCTCGAGCGTGCGCTCAATTCGAGCAACCTCCTCCATGGGCCTCCATGGACATGGCTCCAGCCAACCTGTCGAAGCGACGAACAGCGAGCCCGATCCGGCACCCTGCTCGTCATTGCGACCCACTGGGTACCACATGGCTGCTTCGGTGTGGCGCATCCGATCAACCACCTTGCTGACAGGGCACCCGCAGCCGGCTTTCCAGCCGGTGAGAGGTGTGCACGCCGGTTTTCATGGATGTGTCGGGCGTGTGAACGTCACGTGCTGCAGATGGCCGGGAAGTCAGTGAACTGATAAGGCGACCGCATTGATTCTGCCTTCCGCCGCTGGCCGAGCCGCGCTCTGATCCTCACTCCATTCGCTTCCTGCATACGGTGTGTTGGTAAGGCCAGGTGAAGAGGTTAAAAAACCTCGACTTGTAGTTTGCGAAAATTGTCATACAATGACACGAGGTCCTTCACCGGTGACGGTTCACGGCGGGACTTGTGTCGGATTAAGTGATTCTGGCAAACGGATTGGTCGTGTTCGGGGGGCTCAAGATGTCGGTGTTATCCACGTCCGTGGGTCGAGTGGCGGAGCGCGGTACGCGGTGGGAGCGCACGTATGCAGTACGACTGCTCATCACCGACGTCGCTGTCGTAACGACAGCCGTCCTGCTCGCGCAGTTTGTACGCTTCGGCTATACCCCAATGCCTGAGAATTCGGCCAGTGCACGCTCGACGGCGTTTTCTGCGCTCTTCATCGTGCTCTGGCTGGCCGCCTTGACCATCTTCCGATCTCGTGCCAGCCGAGTTGTCGGATCGGGCATCGACGAATACCGACGCGTCATCAGCGCGTCGTTCTGGACTTTTGGCGCGATCGCGATCGTCACCCTGCTGCTGAGCCTGGAAGTCGCTCGCGGTTACTTGGCGGTAGCTTTGCCGGTGGGAGCCCTGGGGTTGTTGGTGACCCGAAGTCTGTGGCGATCAGAGCTGGCCAAGGCCCGTATGCGCGGCGAGATGCAGACTTCAGTCGTCGCAATTGGGAGAAAGCGCGAGGTTACGCTCCTGGCTGCTGAGCTGACCAAGAACCCCGTGCACGGATACCGCATCGTGGCCATCGGTATCCCGGGATACGGAAGCCCGTGCGGCGAGACCATTGAGGTCAATGGTCAAATCATCCCTGTCGTGGGCGACGAGTCGGCGGCCATGGCCGCCATCACCGACTGCGCTGCCGATTCGGTGGCCATCACCGATCCGGAGCACTTCGGCGTCGAGGGCATCAGCAATCTGACCTGGACTCTCGACGCGCTGGACGTCGACCTGGTGGTGTCCCCCGGCGCCATGGACGTTGCCGGCGCTCGGCTGCTGATGAGGCCGGTGGCCGACTTCCCGTTGATCCACGTCGAGAAGCCCCAGTATCGCGGGACGGCTCGATTCACCAAGCGAGCCTTCGATTTCGCATTTGCGTTGGCTGCGCTGATTGCTCTTTCTCCGCTGATGTTGGCCGTGGCGTTGGCGATCAAACTGACAAGCCGAGGTCCGGTCTTCTATAGAGCCGAACGGATCGGCAAAGACGGCCGGCCTTTTCCGATGATCAAATTCAGGACCATGGTCCAGGATGCCGATACGCGGGTGGATGAATTGTTGGCGCACAACGAAGTTGCCGGCGGTGTGTTGTTCAAAATGCGAGATGACCCGCGGGTCACGCGGATCGGGCGTTGGCTGCGTCGACTGAGTATCGACGAGTTGCCTCAATTCATCAACGTACTTCGGCAAGACATGAGCGTCGTCGGGCCGCGTCCACCGCTACGACGCGAAGTAGAAACTTATGACGGCAAGATCAGCCGCCGCCTCCTGGTCAAGCCGGGCATCACCGGGCTATGGCAGGTGAGCGGACGGTCCACGTTGTCATGGGAAGAGTCGGTCCGGCTCGACTTGTCTTACATCGAGAATTGGTCTATGGCAGTGGATTTGGTGATCATCTTCAAGACCGCGCGTGCTGTGGTCGCCGGCCACGGCGCCTTCTGATGGCGAAGAGCGCAGCAGTGATCGAAATCCGTATCCCCGATGCAACCCGTTAATGATGCCGAGTTGCTCCCCCAATGTTGTTGTCCTCAGGAGGGAAAAGTGAAGAAAGCACTAATCACCGGCATCACCGGTCAAGACGGTTCATATCTCGCTGAATTGCTGCTGAACAAGGGGTACGAGGTACACGGTTTGATCCGTCGATCGTCAAGCATCAATACCTCACGCATCGATCACCTGTACGTCGATCCGCACGAGCCGGATGCTCGACTGTTCCTCCATTACGGTGATCTGACCGACGGCACGCGCCTGGTGACGCTTTTACAGAGCATCGAACCTGACGAGGTTTACAACCTCGCCGCACAGTCACACGTCCGCGTGAGCTTCGATGAGCCAGAACACACCGGCGACGCCACCGGTATGGGCAGCACCCGACTCCTTGAGGCGGTACGCATCGGACGCGTTGACTGCCGGTTCTATCAAGCCTCCAGCTCCGAAATGTTCGGCGCGACGCCGCCTCCCCAGAACGAGGAGACGCCGTTTTATCCGCGATCGCCGTACGGTGCGGCCAAGGTGTACTCCTATTGGATGACGCGCAACTACCGTGAGGCCTATGACATGTATGCCGTGAACGGAATCTTGTTCAACCACGAATCCCCGCGGCGCGGCGAGACTTTCGTGACTCGCAAGATCACCCGTGCGGTGGCCCGGATCAAGGCCGGCATCGACCAGCACCTGTATTTGGGCAATCTGGACGCAGTTCGCGACTGGGGATATGCCCCGGATTACGTGGAGGGTATGTGGCAGATGTTGCAGGCCGACGAGCCGACCGACTACGTGTTGGCAACCGGTGACCGTTACACGGTGCGAGATTTCCTGCAGGCCGCATTCGCACACGCTGGTATGGACTGGCGCAGGCATGTCCGCTTCGACGAGCGGTATCTGCGACCCACCGAGGTTCACGCGCTGGTGGGCGACGCGTCGAAGGCCGAGCGCATCCTGGGCTGGAAGCCTGCTGTTCGCACACCCGAGCTCGCGCGAATCATGGTTGACGCCGACATCGCTCAGCTGGAGTGCGAGGGAACGACGTGGATCGACCAGCCGGCGTTGAGCGCGTAGGAGCTACGGCCACGTGACGTCCATCGACTTTAGTCCGGGGCGATTGGATCGCTCGACTCCGACCTTTGTCGCCGGTCATAGGGGCATGGTCGGATCGGCGATCCGCCGGAAACTCGAGGCTGAAGGATTCTCCAACCTCTTGCTTCGTTCGCGCGACGAACTCGATCTGACCGATCGAGCCGCCACGTTCGATTTCTTCCGGCGTACGCGACCTCGACTCGTGGTGTTGGCTGCCGCCAAAGTCGGCGGGATCGTGGCGAACAACACGTCGCCTGTGCAGTTTCTGTCTGAAAATCTGCAGATTCAAGTCAACACTCTCGACGCTGCGCTGGAGGTGGGAGTTCCGCGGCTACTGTTCCTCGGATCGTCGTGCATCTACCCGAAATTCGCCCCCCAGCCCATTCCCGAGACGTCACTGCTCACAGGAACGCTGGAACCCACCAATGATGCCTATGCAATCGCCAAGATCGCCGGCATCCTTCAGGTCCAGGCGGTGCGGCGGCAGTATCGGCTGCCCTGGATCTCCGTCATGCCAACGAATCTGTACGGACCGGAAGACAACTTCTCGACCACCACATCGCATGTTTTACCGGCGTTGATCAGGCGATACGACGAAGCTGTGGTCGCCGGTAGTTCGTCTGTGACCAACTGGGGTACGGGGAGCCCGAGGCGTGAGTTCCTTCACGTGGACGACATGGCGTCAGCATGTCTGCATCTGCTCGAGAACTACGATGGCCCGCAACAAGTTAACGCGGGCACCGGGGAAGACCACACCATTCGCGAGATTGCAGACATGGTTTCGGACGCGACCGGATTCGCCGGCGAAACGTTTTGGGATCCCGCCAAGCCGGACGGGACGCCACGCAAGTTGCTCGATGTGTCGCTGCTCCAGAGCACGGGTTGGAAGCCGTCGATACAGCTGGCGGACGGCATCACCGATACGGTGCGATGGTTCCGATCGCACCGATCCATGCTTCGTTGCTAGATTCCGTTGATGCACGCCACGCAATCAACACGTCTGTGGCAGGTCGTCGTATGCGCGATCTCTGCGCTGTGTGTCGTCTCGTGTAGTGATGCGAGCGAAAGCGAGCTGGCCACAACGGACTACCCGCCTATCGTCGTGCCGCCCGCGCCTATGGCGGAGCAGACTTGGCAGCAGCGAGGCCACATCGTAAGCGAAACGTCTTTGAGTGACCTCAAACCTATTTTGGCTGGATCCCAGGGTCGCGCATGGCGGGCCACCTATAAGTCAGTTAATGCGACAACGGGACAGCAGACCGAAGTCATGGGTGCGTTCTTCATACCCGTCGGCGATCCGCCGGAAGCCGGGTGGCCAGTAATTGCGTTGGCCCACGGCACTACAGGGGCGACCAATAACTGCGGCCCCTCGACAGAAGCCGATCTGCGCGGCGACGCCAATGTGGCGGCAGGGTTCTTACAGGCTGGTTACGCAGTGACGGTTACCGACTACGAGGGGCTGGGTAGTAGTGGTCAGCATCCCTATCTCGAGCCGCGGACCGCTGCGTTCAATCTGATCGACTCAGTACGCGCGCTACGCGCGCTCGACCCGGCAACTTCTGATCGATGGCTCGCCTATGGCGTTTCGCAAGGCGGCCAGGCAGCTTGGGCGGCAGCTGAATTCGCCGGCTGGTACGGCACAGGTCTCACTCTCAAAGGCGCCGTGGCGCTGGCACCCGCCGCAAATATCGTAGGATTTTCCGAATTGTCCTTCCGGCATGAACTCACACGCGACCAACTGATGATCGCGCCCATGGTCATCGCGGGTTTGGCTCGGTACGACTCGACGGTCGACTTGCCGCAATTTCTGAGGGGAGATTCGCTCGACGATTTAGGTTCCCTGACTGGCTGCTCCACAGTTGACGCGGTCGCGCGTGCGGCCACCATCTCACCCCAGGACGTCGGCCCGACTACTGCAGTGCAGATGCAGGTCCTCACTGACGCTCTGCGCAGAATCGCGCTCCCGCAACGGCCGACACAGGTGCCGCTGCTAGTGATGAACGGAATGCAGGACCGACTGGTATTCCCTCAATGGGTCGCCGACGCTGTGGCACGCAGTTGCGATCTCGGCGAAAGGATTCAGCATCGAGAGATCGCCGAGGCAGGGCATTCCGACCTGAAAGTGGATGACACCGTGCGTGACTGGATCAACGATCGATTCGCCGGCACGCCGGCTCCCACCAACTGCTCTGAGGACGCTGGATGAGAATCACTGTCGTGGGTATCAACTATGCCCCCGAAGTCACCGGAATCGCTCCCTACACGACCGGCTTCGTCGAAGGAATGGTCCGCGCAGGACACGATGTTTTTGTTCTCACCGCGCCTCCCCATTACCCGGAATGGCGGATCTCGCCCGGGTATGAGCACGTGCGGCAAGCGGAGGAGATCAACGGAGCACTCGTTCGCCGTGTCCGGCTAGGGGCTCCAGTAAGGCCCGGAGCGCGCGGTAGGTTGATGCTGGAAGCCGGTTTTGCCCAGGGGGTGGTCAGAGCCCGGTGGCGGCGGCCGGACCTCGTGGTCACGGTCAGCCCCACCTTGCTCTCCGCTGCGGCCGTCATTGCCAGGGCGCGGTTGACAGGTGTGCCGTGCGGCGTTGTCGTCCAGGACCTCTACGGTAAGGGAGTCGTGGAAACCGGCGCGATGAGCGGGCCACTCGCCAAGGCGGCGGCACGCTTCGAGGGAACGGCACTCAATGGCGCGAACGGCGTGGCGGTGATCCACGAGCGATTCGTCGACAACGTGGTCGCTCTCGGAGTGGACCGATCCAAAGTCGAGGTCATCCGCAACTGGACTCATATCGCACCTGAGGTCGAGGTGGCGCCCGCAGCTGACATCCGCGCCTCTCTCGGGTGGCAACCCAACGAGATCGTCGCTGTTCACACCGGCAACATGGGCGTGAAGCAGGGTCTGGACAACGTCATCGAGGCGGCCAAGCTTGCTAGCGCCGCAGGCGGGCCCCGCGTCCGGTTCGTCCTCGTCGGCGACGGAAATCAACGGGCGCGACTTCAAGAGCGGGCCCGCAACGTGGCACAAGTGGAATTCGTCGACCCGCTTCCAGAGAGCGAATTCCGACGCGTCCTGAGCGCAGCCGATGTGCTTCTGGTCAATGAGAAGCCGGGCGTGGGAGAGATGGCAGTGCCTTCCAAACTCACGTCGTATTTCGTCAGCGGTAGACCAGTGGTTGCGGCAACCGATCCTTCGAGCGGAGCGGCACATGAGATCAACGCCTCGGGTGCAGGGCACCTCGTGGCCGCCGGTGATCCCGCAGCACTACTGTCGGCAGTGATCACCGTCGGTAGTGACAGCGAGGCTGCTGCCCGGCTGGCGGCCAACGGACGGACTTATGCGCTGAGCACCCTGAGTGCAGCCAAAGCTGTCGACCACTACGACGAATGGTGCCAGTCACTGGTCGCGCGGTAACGCGCTGACCGAGTATCCGTACCGAGTATCCGGACTCGCCAGCACACTCAGCCCGACATGCCGGATCGCCGGCTACAGCGCGCTGAGAAGGTTGTCAATCCGTAGGGCGAAGCCGCACATTGCTTCACGCCCGGTGCGCACGCGCGTCCCCGCGCCGCGGAAGTTAGCTGTATTAGCGGTGCGGTGTCCTAAGTGCAGCAGAGGTCTTCTGGTGCCGCCCCGCAGTAGATTTGCCATTTGCCGCTGAATTGGTAAAAGTTCGCTTGACGCATGTTTGCTTACGAAACAACATGGTCCTAGCTGCTGAAAAGTGGCTCGTCATTTCACTGTGTGTATGTGCTGACGACGGTGTATGAATTTGCGGTAGAACCCATCTGATCTTGCGGCACCTGCTGACGACGAGGTGATTGGCCATGAGTTTGCAGAAGTCGGACACCCGGGCGCTGGTGCCCATCAATTGCCGCAGCGGCGTGCACGAATTGTCTGTCGCCCTTGCGCCGCAGCGCGCCACGACGGTTGCCGCCCTCGCGGTCACCATGGGTGTGCTCGCCGCAGTCGTCCACGCGCCGATTGCTTCCGCTGCGCCGGATGACACCGCGTCGGCTAGCGAATCCGGCGAAACGTCCACAGGGCCGGCGCGAACGAGCCTAGTCGGCAAACGGGTGGATAGGGGCACCCTTACCGGGCCGTCGAACGAGAACAAAAGCGTAAGCTCCGAGACCCGCAAGAGTCGGTGGGATCGTTCCAGCAAGGTCACCACCCGAGACGCAAACGACAACGACGCTGCGGGCAAACCCGATGACGCGAGTCCCGACGTGTTGCACGACGAGTCTGATTCCGCTCTCGTGCAGTCGAATACCCCCGGTACTCCCGGTTCTTCCGATCTGGTCGGGGATCAGAATGACATCGCATTCCGCGCCGGTCACGTGAATACCGGGAGCGAAGACTCCCGCGAGATCGCGACCGAGACCGAGACCGAGGCCGAGATCGAGACCGAGACCGAGGCCGAGACCGAGACCGAGACCGAGGCCGAGATCGAGGCCGAGACCGAGACCGAGGCCGAGATCGAGGCCGAGACCGAGATCGAGATCGAGACCCAGGCCGAGACTGAGACCGAGATCGAGACCGAGATCGAGACCCAGGCCGAGACTGAGATCGAGGTCGGGCCCGCTTCTACGGAGACAGTCGCGATACCGGTGAGCGTGCCGGACGACACTCTCGCGAAGTCGACCCCGTCGGGCCCTGCGCCGAAGACCCCTGCCGAATCGCCGCTGCTACTAGCGATTCTGGCGTGGGTTCGGCGGCAATTTGGTGTGCCAGATCCCGCCGCCGTGAAACCGGTTGGTCACAGCATCGTCAGTACATCGACACCGAGCGCTTCGGCTTTGACAGCAGCGCCGGTCGGTGACGCTACGGCTTACCTACAGAACTTGTTCGACTCTCTGGCCCCGGGCCAGACGCTGACACTTCCGCCAAGCGTCTACCAACACAGCGGAAATCTCTACGTGCGGGTGCCAGGCGTAACTATCGACGGCGCCGGGTCGGTGCTCGAGGCAACTAATCCCGCCACCTCCGCGGTCGTTGTCATTGCAGACAACGTCACCTTCACCAACTTCGACATCCGGCAAGCCACCGGTCAAGCTCGTAATGACAATCCGTATCGGGCGGGGCTTGTCGTCGGCAACCGGGGCGTGACGATCCGCAATGTTTCAGTCACCGGCGGGTCGACCGTGGGTATCTTCGTCATCGGCGCCAGTTACTTCCTTCTGGACAAAGTTACGGTGCAGGACACCGCGTCCGATGGCATCCAGATGTACGCGGGTGCGAACAACGGCGTTGTGAAAGACGCCAGAGTGCTGCGGACCGGTGACGACGGAATCGCCGTGGTGTCCTATCTGGGCGATCCCATCTGTACGAACATCAGGATCATCTCGCCCTACGTGGACGGTGCTTGGAACACGCGCGGTCTGGTGGTGTCGGGCGGTTCGAATATCACGTTCTCCGATATCACCGTCAAAAACACCGCCTTGTCCGGTGTTTTCGTCGGATCGCAGAAGGGGACACTGCCGACGGCAGCGGTGAGCAACATTGTCGTCGACGGCGGCACGATTACCAACGGGAACTACTCCATGGGCTACGCGACGGGCGCGGTGACGGTCTACAACGACAACCCCCTCACCACTGTGCGCGGTGTACGAGTGACAAACCTCACCATCATTGACACCCCGCAGCAGGCGCGCAGCCACATCCTTCATCTGAACAACGGTGGTGGCGGGATCAGCAGCGTCGTCTATTCGAACATCACCGTGCAGGGACGTACCGACCTGCCGGTGATCCTGACGAACATGAAATCCGGTTACACGCTCATTAGCCCGGATTTTTCGTGAAGTGTTGTGATTTTCGGGGTGTAGATACGCGAAAGTGCCTGTCCTGCAAGGAATAATTGGACTTCTCTACGGTTCAATCGTTCCTACGGGAAGGCACCTCGCAGGTGAAGAATATCGTGGCCGCAGCGCGGGTGAAAGTGTCCGCCGATGGGCAGGGCGTGGTGTCGCATGCCGGGATGGGCTTGCTTCGTGAGCTTGCCGATCTGACGGGGTTATCGTCGCAGGTCACCGCCGTGCTGGCTGACACCTACCGGGGCCCGTGGGTGTACGCACCCGGTGAGGTGTTCGCCGATCTGGCCGCAGCGGTCGCCGACGGGGCCGATTGCATCGATGCGGTCGGCCAGTTGTGTGGGGACCGTGAACATGTGTTCGGCGCGAAGGCCTCGACAACCACGATGTGGCGGTTGATCGATGAGCGCATCGACGCCGCCCACCTGCCCGGGGTGCGGGCTGCACGAGCCGGCGCACGGGCCGCAGCATGGGCGGCTGGAGCCGCCCCCACTGGTGAGGGCTGGCTGCACATCGACCTCGATGCCACCCTGGTCATCGATCACTCCGACAACAAGACCGGCGCCACCCCGACCTGGAAGAAAACCTATGGTCACCATCCGTTGCTGGCGTTTCTGGATCGTCCCGAGATCGCCGGTGGGGAAGCGCTGGCCGGGCTGCTGCGCACCGGTAACGCCGGCTCCAACACCGCCAGCGACCACATCATCGTCTTGCACCACGCGCTGGCCTCGCTGCCGCCGCGATGGCGGCCCCGCCCAGGTAGTCCACCAGATTCGGATGCCTGCCGGGTGCTGGTGCGCTGCGATACCGCTGGAGCCACCCACAAGTTCGCCGACGCCTGCCGCACCGCCGGGGTGGGATTTTCCTTCGGATACCCCGTCGATGCGCGGGTCCAGGACGCGGTCGACACCCTCAACCTCGGCCAAGCCTGGTATCCGGCGATCGACACCGACGGCGGCATCCGTGACGGCGCCTGGGTCGCCGAAGCCACCGGCCTGGTCAACCTGAGCAACTGGCCCGCTGGCACCCGGCTGATCCTGCGCAAAGAGAGGCCCCACCCGGGTGCGCAGCTGCGGTTCACCGATGCCGACGGGATGCGGGTCACCGCATTCATCACCGACACCGAACCCGGCGTCATTGCCGGTCAGGTCGCCGGATTGGAGCTGCGGCACCGCCAGCACGCCCGCGTCGAAGACCGCATCCGCGAACTGAAAGCCACCGGGCTACGCAACCTGCCCTGCCAGTCGTTTTGGGCCAACGCCGCCTGGCTGGAAATCGTGCTGGCCGCCGCCGATCTGGTCACCTGGGCCCGGCTGATCGGCTTCGGTGACCACCCCGCACTGGCCCGCGCCGAGATCGCCACCTTCCGCTACCGGATCCTGCACGTCGCTGCCCGTATCACTCGCAGCGCCCGCCAGGTTCGCCTCCGTATCGACGCCACCTGGCGATGGGCATCAGCGATCGCGACCGCCTGGCAACACCTACGCACCGCTTTCGGATAACCAGCAAATCACTCGACCCACCGACCACGAAAGACCAGGCCCTGGGAAAGCCCGCCCCACCCGGCGACACGGGACACCCCACCACGCCCGCCACCCGACAACGACCACCCAGCAACACAATTCAGTGACCGAGCGGACCCGTCATCAACTCGATGCAAAATCGAGGTTAACATCCGCCTCAACGGCGTCTCTGTCACAACAAGCAAAATCACTGCGGCGTCTCTGCCCAGCGTGGGTTCTTGCTCGATTTTGAGCCGCCTTCTGGGCATATGTAAGACGTCGAATCGACTTTACGGCGTGCAGGTCGACACGACATTGCGATTCTGATTCAGCTCAAGACTCAGGCGATGACACCGTTGTATTGTCGTGCCGTCTGCGCCTGATGCTCCTCGAATGCCACACGCACGCGATCGGACAAAGCGGCAAAAGTCGTTTCATCCAGTGAGACGATGGCCGCCACAGCGGCGGCGACCCCGTCGATGTCGCCCACCGTAAAAACGTTGTCTTTCAGGCCGATTCGAACCATCTGTTCGCCCACCCAGCCGGCGTTCCAAGCCAGAGGCACACAGCCGACGCTCATGGCCTCGTAAAGGACCAGCGGCTGTGCCTCATGCTGGTAGGAGGACAAGAACAGAAAACAGCGCGCCCGCATCAATTCCTGCATTTTCTCATCGCCGTAACGGGGTCCGACTGCGTCGAAAGGGATATCGAGCTCTCGTGCCCTGGCCAGCGTCTCCTCAGCTTCAGCGGACACCGTGCCGATCAAACGGATAGGAATAGCCGTCTTCTCGGCGACTTCCAGTACCGCATTCAGTCCTTTAGCAGCCGACAAGTTGGAAAGATGGACGACGCCGGCGCGGTCTTGCTGCCTCGCGGAAGGTGGAACGCGGGGCATAAGACCTGCATTGTCCACAACAAAGACACGCCGAGGATCGATGCGCCACATCGCGGATAATTCGCGTCCCATGGTGTCATCGAGTACCGCGTGACGCAGCCCCGTTCCCGCCGCGGCGAGCGTCCACCTGAACAGCCGGGACCGTTCCCGGATGTAGCGGGCCGAATGGTGAGTCATCGTCGTCGGCAGCCGCCGTATACGTGCCGCCAGGAGCGGAGGGCATTCGAGTAACAGGCCGGAGCCGCCGGAGGCGACGACAACGACACGATCTACCCGCGCGCACAACAGGATTGCTGCGGCGGCACACAGGCATCGTACTCCTTTAATGAAAGCGCCTGTGTGAGTGTTGAATACGATGAGCGCATGGTTGTCATTGCGCAGTGCATCGATGAGCCAAGAAGTAGCCTGGGCGCGTCCGTCGACGGGTGGCGGCTTCGGACCGACCACCATTACCTTCACGTTGCGCTACCGCCTCTCGAACAGCAGATCCGCCTGCTGCAGCCCCCATGCTCGGCTGGCGCCGGGAACCCGTGCCACGCCTGTGAGCTCAAATCCGGCCGCGAGCAAATGTGCCACCACTGCCGAAGGGTCAGCCTGCCCGTCGTAGAGGTGGGCGAACGAGACTTCCACCAGGACCGCGTCGGTCTCTGCGAGAAGTTGCGGTATACCTGCCAGGACGTCCAGTTCGAAGCCCTGGACGTCGATCTTCACGAGCACCGGTCCCGCGAACGGGCCGGTCAGCACTTCGTCGCCGACGCAGACGCTCACCGTGTGGGTGGCGATCTCTTTGAGAGGTCCGACGGCCGCTGCCGTCGCCGGGGGGAGCAGTGACGAACTGTCAGAAGCGGCGGTCACGTGCAACGCCATGCTGCCCGGCGCGGATCCAAGCGCGACGTTCAGGATGTCGAGTCTGCACGGCGCCAAAAGGGGGGCGAGGCCGGCAAGTCGTTCCCCGGAATCTGGCAATGGTTCTACGCAGACCACTTGCTCGGCACCCAGACTGCCGGAGGCCCAAACTGCGAACTGTCCAAGATTCGCTCCGATGTCGATGACGGTCGTGAACCGTCGTCCGGCAAACAGATCCGAATGTTCTATCGACGGTGCGACGCGCTTGCGCAGCAAAGGCCATCGAGTTCGTCGGCGGGCAAGCCAAAGCAATTTGCGAGCTCGCAAGGCCAAGAGGTCGGCGTCTGGACGGCTTCGGACACTCATGGCGATGATCGTATGGGTAACGGGCCGCGCTTTTCTTGCCGTCGTATGCAACAGTTGCCGTTGACCGGTTGGATCCGCAACGGGGGAGGACTTTGCCAGCGGCGGAGTCGTGCTCGGTCACTCGTTCGTCGACGGTCAGTTGCGACGGTCTGTGCTCGGTGCGGAACTGAGGATTGAAAGGGGTCGCCATGGCCATGCGCATCTCAGTACCGATGAGGTTCGCCCAACTCATTGACCGCTTTGACCAGGACAAATATATGTCTGTGGTGAGTCGGATTCTGGTGCGCGGTGGTGTGATCGTTGAAGGCCGACCGCTGTGGATTGCGCCGGACGTGTTCTGGGATTGCGACTGGCCAGGGGCCATCACCGTCGGGGATCGCTGCGTGATCAGCAGGCAAGTCGTTCTATTGACTCACGACTTCAGCTTAGACCGCGTGGCAGAGGCCAGGCTCGGGGTTTCCAACCGTGAACTGACCTATCGTGGGGCGGTTTCGATCGGCGCTCTGGCGTTTCTTGGCTTGGGAGCCATCCTGATGCCGGGTGTGTCGGTAGGCAGAGGGGCAATCGTGGGAGCCGGATCGGTAGTCACCAAGGATGTGCCACCCGACACGGTCGTCGCCGGCAATCCTGCACGGGTCATCGGAAGCACAGAGGATTACTGGACCCGCAGCTTCAGCAGATTTCAATGGCAAGACAGGCGGTAGGAATGTGCCCGGGCGCAATATCATCAAGTCTGTGGGAGCAGGCACGTGTCGCGTCGGGCGACTCGACGCGCACGCAGCGGGATTCCCCGTTTGGATTCTCCTCGGGCCGCTCGTTCCTGCTTCAACCGAAGACATCTCCGCCACGTTGGCCGCAATGGCCGCTTGCGGCCCCATGTTCCGGGTCGGATTGCGACCGAGGCCATCGTCGCTGTGTTGGAGAGTCACCGACGAATTGGCCGATCACGGCTTGCACACCACAACGCTGGACGAGCGCGGCTCAGTCGAGGAGATGGTCGCATCGCTGCGCTGCGGCAGCGATGCTGTTCACATCGGTGTCCGCGTGTTGTCGAGCGGCCACTACCTTGTGCGCATCGACCACGGAATCGGTGATGCTGCGGTCATAGTGGAGATTTTAGCGGCGTTGTCGCAGGCCAGCCGGCGGACAGGTTTCGTCGAACCGCGCCCAGTGGTCACCACCAACCACCCGTTCTATCCCGCCATTGCCAACGCGCTCAAAAAGCCTTCGGCGCTGTACCGTGGGTTCCGGCGCGCCGTGGTCGGTCATGCGGCAAAGCCCGACCGCGCACCTGCACAGGCTCCGCCGGGGCTGGGCCACCACCCCTCCGCCCGGGCCGATGGCGCCAGCCATGTCTTCGTTAAAAGCGATGACGATTTCGTCGCGCAACTCAAGGACTACCGACGGCGTGCTGCCACCAAAGTTTCGCTTGCGGCCATTCTGATCGCGTCGATTTCCGAGGCCATGCGCGCTCAGGGAGTCGACATCGGCGATGACGTCGAAGTAGTCGCAGATTTACGAAAATACCTACCTTCCGGCCAAGCCACGCTCGCCAACTTTGTGTCCGTCGTCGCGGTGCCATGCCCGAAGGGTGCATCGCCTCACGACGTCGGAATAGCCCTGGCCGCCGAGGTCGACTCGACGACTCCGTTGGCGAAGGCAATTGGCGCACTCGGCGTCGGAGCCCTTGGCCGGTTCCGACGGCGAGGACGAGGAAAACCCGCAGAGGCTGAACCGATCCCAGGGCAACGCGTCATGCTGAGCTTTTCCGACGTGACGAAGTTGCCAATGGACACGCGAATCCGCTGGTCTGATCCGGACACGGCCGAGATGGCGGTCATGTTGCCGTTCACTAGCCCAGAACGTGTCTCGTTGTGTCTCGTCTCTTTGCGCGGCCGGCTTCAAGTCACGGCGGTGTTCTCGGCGCGGCTGGTGGACCCTGCCAGGGTGCGGACCGCCCTCGAGCGTGCGCTCTCGATGGATCACATCGAGAGTTTGAACTGAACCGCGAGTACGTACCGAGTGCGGCCATGCGGTGATCTGGCAAGCAGCTATATAGCTGAGATAGGGCTCTCATCAGAGCTTTGTCATTTGCGGTGTGGACTCCGCTAACCTACATTTGGTTCAGGGGGTGGAGGCTGTGGGAGTCATTAGAGAAGCGGCACCGACGTGGTGCTGACGGTGTCCATCGGGATTCGGAGCTCATGAGCGCAGAAGGCCTCTTCCTGCGCTCGCGGCTCTCTGCCTTGCTTGTCGGGTTCGCTGCTGGTGCGTTGTGTGCAGCGTTGGTGATGGTAGGCGGCTCGCGGCTTTTCGGTGAGCCGGCCGAGTCAGTTCCGACCCTTCACCAGGATTTTGGAGCCGCGGGCTCGTCAGGAGTGCGACAGGCTGACAGTGGTCAGCGATGGGCTGCGGCCAGTAACGACGTCACGGGCGCGGCGCTGCAGACCATCGATGGGAGGCTGACCAACTCTGCCGAGTCTGCAAGTCCGGCAGCAGGTTATCTGTCGGCGGACCTAGGCGTGCCGGTCACCGAGATGGCGGGCACATTCGAGTTCAGTGAAGGCTCAACGCGAGATGGATCTGTGGCGTTCGCCGTGTTCTTGGACCCGATGCCCGAGACACCGGTGGGGCGTTCGACATTCACTTCGCCATGTCATCTTGTGATCACACCGCTGAAATTCGATTTCGGCGTAGCCAACGACGGCGTGATCACCGTGCTGAGCAGCGAGCAGTTCTCCGAGCCTTTGGACTTCGGAAAGCCATATCACGCCGGGGTAGAACTCGACTACACCAATTCGCTCGCGCGCATCAACGCCCCTGACGGGCGTAGCTATGTGGTGTCCGATCCGCGGATCGCCCTCAATCGAGCGAACGTGGCGACATTCGAGGTGTACCAACAGAATGCGAATACGGACGATCGGGCCAGCTTTCGCACCGTTTCAGCATCCTAATCCGGTCGTCGCGATCGCGACTCAACCACACGGAGGGCCTGCGTGGAGATCCAAGAATTATGGCGGGTGATGACTCACCGATGGCGCGTGGTGTTGACCACAGTCCTGGTCTGCGTCAGCGTCGCGCTGGCTTGGGCGCTGGCGGGGCCTGTCACCTACACCGCTGCCGGGAATGTCGTCATCTCCACATACGGCAGCTTGGGTACCGCCAACGACGCTTTCGCGGGTGAACAGGTCTCCCAGCAACGCGCTCCAACATATGCTCAGTTGCTGCGCGGACCCGAGATTGCCGCCCGCGCCTCTGCCTTGCTCAACGGAGAGATCTCGCCGAAGACCATCGATGACGCCGTTGACGCGCGCATCGTCTCGCGTATACCGCTTGTGACCGTGACCGCCACTATGCCTTCTCCCAACGATGCGGTGCGGGTGGTAGTAGCGGTGGAACGGGCATTTCAGCAGTACGTGAACGAGATAGAACGCCCTGGTCGTGATGGATCTCTGACGGCGGTCCGGCTCAGTGGCGATCCCCCCTCGGTCGTGCGCAACGGAAACCCAGTTCGGGATGCGCTGCTGTCTGTCCTGCTCGGCCTCATTCTGGGAACGGTGCTCGCGGTGTACAGGGACAGGACCGATCCGATTGTGCGCAGCCCGGGTCAGATCGCCGGGCTAGGCTTCCGGCACCTGGGCTCGATCGATGTCTGTCAAGGTCATCCTGTGGCCGGGGATGCGTTTCGCAGGCTGGCGGTGGAGTGTGCTCGATTGGATTGCAGCGCCGACATGGCCGCACGGGTCATCCTCGTCACCGGTTGCGAACCCGGCGACGATTCGCCGTCACTGATAGCGGCCGGCCTAGCCAAGGGCATAACCGATTGCGGTCGGCCGGCTGCACTGGTGAGCGCTTCGCCTGGCGATGGCACGTCCCGTGGGGGGCTGTCGGATGTGCTGGAAGGAGAGCAGTCTTGGTCTGACTGCGTTTCGGTCGGGCCGGCGGGCGTTGCCGTCATGGATTCGGGAACCAAGGGCGGCGCCCTGGATCGAATAGTCTTGGCGATGGGTCCAAAGGCTCGCCTGCCGGAGCCTTCCAAACCGGGCGTTTGCACCGTCATCGAGGGCCCGTCCATCGTGCACTCGTCGATCACTGTCGCGTTGACGGCTGTCGTCGACCGCGCGCTCATCGTGGCGACCCGCGGCCGAACCAAAGTTGATGACCTCCTCGAAGCAAAGTTGACGCTGGAAGCAATGAACACGCCGATCGCTGGGCTCGTTCTGGCCAGACCGGTGAAGCCGCGCCCCGAATGGCGGCCTTCCCCGGTCACCCGCAGGGAGCCTGCTCAGGTGACGGATCCACAGAACTACCACCAGGCACCGACAGCGGCCAGGCAGTGACCGAGAACACGTCAGTGCAATCTGCGTCGACGTCACCGGGTCACGCTTCGTCACCCGTGCAGAACGGCGGGTCGAGCGCCCTCCTCACGTCCCTTGACCAGGTACTCTCCAGCGGCAGCAATGCACTGATGGTGTTCTCGCTGGCGAGAATTTCTTCCGTTGAACAGTTCGGTGTGGTGGCGCTGCTCGTGGCGGGTGTGGCGGCGGTGCTCGGGTTCAACCGGGGGGCGCTCGGTACCCCGTTGCTGCTGACGAGCAATCTGCAGCGGCACTGGGTGGTGGCCGAGGCGCGCTATGCGTCCAGCTGGGCTTTAGGTAGTGGCGTGCTCGCCGCGGCCGCGGTTGCGACGGTCGGAGTCGCGTTCGGCCAATCCGGTATCGGTCTGGCATTCGCCGCGTGCATCCCCGTCGTTCTAGTGCAGGACGTCCTCCGATTCGCTTCAATTGCGGTGGGACAACCGATGATCGCGGTCCGTAGCGATGCGTTCTGGGCAGCCACGATGACGGTTGTCTTCGTGGTTACGCTGTTCGAGTCCCTGGGCACGTCGCCGCTTCTCGTCATTTGTGCGTGGGGCACCGGCGCAGTGGCGTCGACTTTGTTCATCGCTATCCCGCTGCAGGTGACGTTGCCCCGCGAACGGCTTGGCGAGTGGTGGCGGAGGTACCGACGCGCACGATTGCGGTTCGGGGCGCTTTACACAGCGATTCAGGCCAGCGCTTTTTTCGTCACGTTGATCGTGACGGTGTTCATCGGGAGTGCGGCCGCCGCGGGAGTCCGTGGCGCGGCAGCGATTTTCGGTCCGATAGCAATGCTAGTCTCCGCGCTACCGTTGGTCTTCATCCCTCATGCCCGGCGCACAGCCGGTCCTGCGGCCAGTCAATGGCGAGTACTCATGCTGGCGTCGATTGTGTCGTCCGGCTTCACCCTACTCGTCACGGTGATGCTGGTGTTGACGCCATCCTGGCTGGGTTCCGCATTATTGGGGGACACCTGGGGTCTGGCGCACTCACTCATTCCAATGATTGGAGTTGAGTCCGCCGCAATGTGCTGGATCGTCAGCGTGTACAGCTTCTTTCAGGCTCAAGGCGATAGTCGACGGGTGGTCCACCTCAACGTCGTTCAGTGCCTACTCCAGTTGACCCTTTGCCTGGGCGCGGCGTTGTTTGTCGGTACGGCGGCCGGAATCGCTGCTGCGCTCGCGGTTTCGGGTTTGGCAAGCACGCTGATAGGGGTGGCGTTTGTCGTCGGGCCGGTTCGCGCCGGACGCAGCTCCGCGGCATGTGGCCCGAAGCTCTCGGCAACTTCGGAAGTGACAGCGTCGTGAAAGTCAGACCGAGGGACACGTTGATTGTGCTGCTTGCTGGAGTAGTGGGCGTGTTGTCGGTAGCGGTGTTACAGAAATCGGACCGGACCGCGGTGAATGCCGGTGCTGTCGAGCCCGTGGCCGCAGGCGGCCCGACGAGCGTCACGAGGCAACAAACGGCCGTGCCGACGCTGGTTTTCGTGGGTGATTTCACCAACGGTTCGAATGAGGGCGGGGAGGGCGCGCAGAACTGGACAGCTCTCGTCGGACAGAAGATCAGCCGGAGTACGCCGTTACGCATCGTGGCTGACAGCAGCGGGGGCGGAGCGGGCTACGTGGTCCGCGGTCTGAGTCCTACGTTCGCAGATCAGGTGAAGCGTCTGGTGACAGCCGATGCGAAAGTCGTAGTTGTATCGGGAAGTAGAAGTGATGTCGTGGCCAGCCCGGCTGATGTCGCGGCGGCGGCGCTGGAGACCTTTGCGTTGGTGCATGAGCTCGCACCGCGGGCGAACCTCATCGTGGTGGGACCTACCTGGGGTACAAGTGAGCCGTCCGAAGACGTGTTACGGATTCGCGACGCAGTTCGCGATGCGGCGGCGGTATCCATGGGCTACTTCGTCGATCCGCTGCAGGATCGGTGGTTCACCAGTGGATTACCCGGACTCATCGGCTCCAACGGCGTTCATCCGACTGACGCGGGTAACGCGCACATGGCCGAGCTGATGGAGCCTGTCGTCAGCGCTGCACTGATGCAGGCACGGTGACCCCGCATGCGAGCGCGCATCGAACGACATCGTCAGAGAGGGGAATAGCCTTGACCGTCAAGAGAATTGTGCTCGGCAGGTCGTCCAAGGCGTGGACGATCGTGCTCGGGGTGGCCGCGGTCGGCGCGCTGATCGGCGCGCTGATCGGGTTTGGCGGTCAGACGGTGTACACCGCCCACGCGTCGATGTACGTCACGCCGCCGGCCAGCAGCACTCCGACCGACGCCGTGATGGCCGGTCAGTACGCGGCCAACAGGACGCAGCTGTATCTAGAGTTGATAGGAAGCAACGAGCTGGCGCGCCGCGTTGCCAGTAACCTGGGCATATCCGAGTCGCCGCTCTCTCTGGCTGGCAGTGTTTCAGCGACGAGCGTGCACCAAACCTCGATCTTGGCTTTGGAGGCACGTGGATCAAGTCCCGACGAGGCCCGGTCTTTGGCGAACGCCTACGTCAAGGAGTTGCCGGCGTATGCGCAAGCGGTAGAACGGAACAGCGGTCTTCGTGAAGAACCACCGATGGCGCCGGTGGTCTTGCCGATGTCTGTTTCGTCTAACAAGTCGGGGATCACGCCATGGCTGCCGGTGCTCGGCGGCGCCGCCCTACTCGGCATTCCCGCAGTGTTGACCGTATGGTCGCTGCGCCGACGCCACCCGGTGGTCCGCGACGTCAAATCCGTGAGGGCCGCGCTGTCGGTGCCCTTCGTCGAGGCGGTCGGTGATGAAGCTGAAATCAACCGCGTGATGACCATGCTTCTGACCACCATGGGCTCCACACGTCTTCTACTTATCGCCAGTCCCCGCAACAAAGTGTCCACAGCACGTTTCGTCACACGGATCGGTGAAGCGCTCGACCATGCCGGAATCTCCTACGATCTGATTTCAGTTTCGGACTTGGCCGATTTCACAATCGGTAACCACTCGCAGAACCTGGTCGTTGTCGATGTGCCCGGAATGTTGGACCAGTCGCCACGCCTCGAGAATCTGACCAATCGCCCGGTATCGGCCGTCATCGTCGCCCGGCGCGGTCAAACACTCCTCGAAGACGTCGTCGACTTGCAGCGCCACTTCGCTGTGCTCAAGTTCGAGGATGTTAAGGGAGTGGTGGTCGAGCGGTTTTCGAAAACGACCCGGGCGGCCCGCGGACCCACCGAAGTCGGCGCACGCGTCGATGGTCAACCGTGGCCGACTATCGACGTCCTCGAGGAGGACTCGATCAGGCAAAGCGGCAGAAGGCGCAGTTCAAGATGACGAGCACGGCTCTGCTGGTCCTCGCCGCCGTCGCCGCCGCCGTCGCTTTGTGGTGCAGTTTCGCCCGCACCAGTGCTGCGCTGCCGCCGACCGTGCTCGGGATCATTTTTCTGGTCATTTCGGTCGGTGGCCCGGTATGGGAGTGGAGCAAGTGGGCAGAAGGTGCCGGCCTACCGCCCAACGTACCGGCACCGGCATTCGGCGAGGCCGTCGCCGCACAGGCGTTCTTATGGGCGTCTATCGGCGCATCGCTGTCGGCCCTGCTGATCCCACAATCGCGTCGCGCCTCGGTGCCCACGGGCACGGCTGGCTCGACATGGGCGCCGCCCAGATCGCTGTCGATCGGACTGCTGATCCTCTCGAGTCTGTCGTTCGTCGGCTGGGTGATCGGCAGTGGACCCAGTTTCTTCCGCCGAGAGGTCTACACGCAATCCGACGGCAACGACTTTCTGCTGCGAGCTAGCTTTCCCTTCGGCGTCATCGTGGGTCTTATCGCCCTTACTGTGGTAGCTGTCGAGAAAGACCGCCTGCTGCGAGCGCTGCTGATCGCCGTTGCAACCCTGGAATTCGTCGGCTTGATCGGAATCGGCTCCCGCACCGCTCTGGCATTCCCGATTATTGGGGCGGTACTGGTGATTCGCAATGAGGTCAAACGGCGCAGAATCCACCCACTCGCCGTCCTCTCCGCGACGTTCCTCCTCTTGCTTCCGATCGCAGGTTTCGGCGTGGTGAAACAGGCTAGATCCATGCCTCATGGGATGTTCAACATCCCCACCGTGGCTCACGCCTACTTTTCTGACGCGCTGGCGTCAACAGATTCGTTCCTACTGCCCCTCAAACAGCTCACCGCATCGATCTTCGCGGCCTTCCCCATAGGTGAACAGTCCGCGACCTACGGCGTCGGCCTCAACGTTCTGGTTGCCAACGCCAACGTCTTGCCGGGAACGGGGCAGGCGATGGAATTAGAACGTTACTGGCCATACGAGTGGATCCCGCTGTGCTTCGCGGGAACATGGTATGGCGCGGCTGGGTGGGCGGGGCAACTCATCTTGTTTGCTGCAGTGGGATGGATGACCGGATACACCGCCTATAACCTGCAGCGTGGTCGTTTTCGCTTCCTATCAGTTCTGCCTCTAGGAATGGCTATCCTGATCGGACTGCTGTCGATTCAATACCCCTCGCGAATGGTGTGGCGAGTGATCTCCTTGGCCGCAACAGTTTTGGTGATGTCGTACCTCACGCGCGACCGTCGCCAAAACCACCCGCCCGGCATCCCCAATTTCGATCTCATCACGTCGTCTCTCAGAGTGCACCAGTCCCGTCCCGAAGTGAAGGCATGACATGCGAAACGTCGAGTCGGCCAAGGCCTGGGCGATAGCGGGTACGGTCGCCGCCGTCGCAGCTGTGTCCCTACTGGCTACTTCCATCGGTGTCGCGATCGCACGCGACGACGCACTCCAGCCACCGCCGCTCGCCGTGTCGGCGTTCGACACGCCGAAGAAGGTGGTGGTCTTCGGCGACTCACTGACGGCAGGCAGTGTCGAGGGCGGACTCGGTCAGCGAGGCTGGCCGGAACTGGTCTGGCAGCAACTGCGGGAGGAGGGGATCGACGTCCTCCCCGAGGTCTCGGGTCGCGGGGGATCGGGTTACGTCAAGCGCGGTGCGGCCGGTACGACCATCAAGGAAGAGGCCGCGCGACTAGTGAGCCCCGACGACGACGTGATCGTTTTCTTCGGTGGTAATAATGATTTCGGTGAGGAGGGCGAAGCTGAAGCCATACACGAGACGTTGACGAAGGCGCGAGCTACTGCGCCTGATGCCGAGATTGTCGTAGTCGGCCCAATCTTGCCGATCAAGATCGAACAGACACCCCAGACAATGTTCGCCTTCGAGAATCTGCTCACCATTCGTGACACTCTGCGCCGGGAAGCTGAGTCTCTGGGCGCGGTTTTCGTGGATCCAATCGAAGAAAGGTGGTTCGTCGATGCGCCTGAGTTGATCGGAGCCGACAACGTACACCCGACCGACGCCGGCCATGAGTTTATGTATGACCACTTGCTGCCGGCTGTGCGTTCAGCTCTGAAGGACGGCTGACCTCAATCGTGCACCACCAAGTCGGGTAGAGGCGCCGTACTGGACGTGGCGCGGAGCAAAGGGCCGAACTGGTTGCTGGCGCCACCGTTGACCAACGCGTTTATGCTCGAGAACACTGGAGCGCCACGGCTTCCGGCGAGAGTGATCGGGCCGTAGCGTCCCCCCACCACGTTGGCCGTAGTCGACCGGATCAGCGGAATCGTCACCGAGTCACCGATCCCGTTGACGAAGACCTCCGAAACCGAGTGCCCAGCGATCCACTGAGCTGACGGCTGGTCCAGCACCGGCCAGCGTTCTGAGATCAGCGAACCGGTCCCCTGGTCCGCGTAGACGATCCGCAGGTCTGCCGGATCCAAATTCTCGTTGCCGAACTTGCACCGGGTGATCACCATTCCGCCGCCGGCGTTGGTGTCCGAAGGAGCCGGGACGAACCAGACGTCGATACGAGGGGAGCCGTCGGGCGGGCCGAAACGGAGGAAGTCGTTGTTCTGGATATAAGTGTTGTTTCCGCCCATCGACAGCTTCACATGCACGCGATTGGCCAGAAAAGCGTTGTCGGATATGGTCGTCCCGTCAGATAGGCCTGACATTGCTATCCCGATGGTGCCGACGTAATCGACGCCGTGGAACACGTTGTTGCTGATCTTCCAATACGGATGGTCCACGCTGTTGGTCGAGATCGAACACCCCCGGTACCCGATGAACGCACAATCGTGGACTTGGTGTAGATCGGCCACATTCGCGCCGGCGTGAGAATTGCGCACATGGCCCCTGCCGCCATCGAAACGAATCCCGCCGAGTTCCAGCGAATTCCACCTCTGATTGGAGTCGATGAAGTAGGTTTCCGGCCCAAGGCCAACAGTCGTTGTACCCTGTCCTGCGCCAAGTATCACGGGGTTGGGGTGATCAATGCCGTGGCCTAGGTAGAGGTACCGTCCGGGCGGGATATACACCGGCTTGCCCGACGCGACTGCAGCCCGAATCGCCTCAGACGAGTCTGTGTGCTGCGTGGGATCCGCACCTCCGGCAAAAGCCGGATCGGTGGCAATGGCGAAACCGTAGATGGGTATTCCCGTCCGGCGGTCGACGGTTGGGCACCGCGCTGAGAGGGCGCCCTCATCCGGATCGACGTCAGGCGACCGATCCGACCCAGGTGGGCTGCACGCCGACGCGACACCGACCCCGGAGGCGGCAAGGAGGAGTCCGCGGACGAAACCGCGACGGGAGGGAGCCGGGGGGCTGTCGTCGTCTGCGCCGTGAATCCTGGCCGCTACCACGATCATGGACTCTAGCGGCCGTTGCCGCCTACCGAATACGGGTCAGCCATCTGGCAAGGCGGTCACAGTGGGTCACCTCCCACAGTTGTGGCTCTACCGGCCAGGGCCCAATTCCTGACGGCAACCCACGCTCACATGTGGTGAGGCCCAGCCTCCCCACACCGTCGATTCCGCGGAATTGCCGCCTCCCGAGACTCGCGGTCGGCGGTAGGCTTCCATCCGTGGCGCAAGACGATCTCGAACCCCGCGTGAGCGCGCTCGAGGAGCAGGTGCGCGATCTGACCGGTCGCGTGCGTGGCACCGAGCAAGATGCCGCAGCCGCTCGCGTGCTGGCCGGTGCGGCGGACCGCGATGTCAGCGAGATCCGGGGAGAGCTTCGGGACTTTCGTCAGGCCACCACGACAAGCTTCAATGCCCTCCGGCAGGACTTCGTCGAGCTCCGGCAGGACTTCGGCCACCTGCGCCGGGAGTTCGGCGACCTCCGCGGACATGTCGATCAGGGCTTTGCCGAGATGCGTGGCCGACTCGACGCCGCCGCAGCCGGCCAGCAGCAGATTGTGGATCTGCTCACCACGATCATCAACGAACCCGGCTCACGCGCGGAATAGCGTTCCTGGCTGTCGATCGGCCCGCGATCGCAGCCAGGAACGCTATTCCGCGGGAAACGGACTCAGGCGTGACGCAGGTGCGTGATGTCGCCCGCCGACACCGTCACCGTCGTGCCGTCGTCGTCGATCAGCAGCCGTCCGTCATCGTCGATACCCGTTGCGACGCCGACGATTTCGGTGTCGCCGGGTAGCACCGCCCGCACCTGCGCGCCGATCGTCGTGCTGGCGTTGCGGTAGTCGGCGGCCAGCCCGGGATCGCCTGAGCGCCAGCGATGCAGCTGCCTGCTCAGCTCCTGCAGCACCGTCGCGGCCAGCGCGGTGCGATCAGCGTCATGGCCGAGCATCATCAGCGACACCGCGTTCGGGTCGGGCAGTTCGTCGGCGGTGAAGCCGACGTTGAGACCCAGGCCGACGACGATCACCGGCGCCGACACCTCGGCGAGAATGCCCGCCAGCTTCGCGGTGCCGACCAGAATGTCGTTGGGCCACTTCACTCCTGCGTCGACGCCGTAGTTCTCCCGCACGACGTGCGCGACCGCCAGCCCGGTCAGCAGCGGCAGCCAGCCCCACCGTTCCGCCGGAACACCCGTGGCGTTCACGCCGACCGACATGGAGATCTGCGAACGCGGCGGCGCCGACCAGCTGCGGCCGTGCCGGCCCCGGCCCGCGGTCTGATGCTCGGCCAGCAGCACCGCGCCGGCGATGTCCTCGCCGGCGGCGGCGCGTGCGATCAGGTCGGCGTTCGTCGAGCCGGTCTCCTCGACGACGTCTACGCGCCGCCACTCGGTGTCCGAGATGGCGGCGCGCAGCCGGTCGATGTTCAGTTCTGGACGGTCAGGTGCAGGCACGTGCCCGAGCGTAACGGTGCCGGATCACCGGTAGTTGAAGCTGGTCGTGCCGTCGTCGAGGTAGGTGACGTAGATGGCGTCCTGCGAGAACGGCACGAAGCCCGAATTGAACAGCGACCCTGTCGACAGGCTGGGAGTATTGGCCCTGGTGGTGCGGTAGGAGTAGATCAGCGTCTCCCCGTCGGCGGTGTACACCTCGATGAGCGTGCCCGGTGCGATCGAATCCTCCGGCCACAGCCAGTCGGGCACCTCGCCGAGAATGCCGCCGGAATCGAACGAACCGTCCACTTCTTCGGCGTCTCGGCCCCCCACACTCACCTTCAGCGGCATGTCCGGCGACGCATCCAGCGTGAGACGCGCGGGATACGGGTTCGGCCCGAGGATGATGCGGCGGCGGCGCTCGTCGATCATCACGCCCTTGTTCAGCTGGCCGGGGAGGTCGAGCATCGGATTGGTATCCCACGGTTCGGTGGAGGTGTTCGCGCCGATGCCGAGAACCCCCACATAGCCGCCGGCCTTGTTGTAGTCCTCGAAACCTGCCGCGGAGTACAGCGCGACCACCTTGACGTCTGTCTCGTCGATGACGAGATCGTCGCCGAAGTCGATGGACGTGCGGTAGACGTTGAAGTCGTAGGTGAACGATTCGCCGTACCCGCCTTCGTGAGTGGGCCCGGGCAGGCCGAGATCCTCGAGTCCGATGTACCGCGGGTCGATGACCAGGCCGACCGATCCGGTGTCGAGGAGGACGGGAACGCGGGGTCCACCGTTGACCGACAGATAGACGATCGGCTCGGTCTTGACGCTTCCGCCGTGTCGCCACATCTGGATCGGGAGAATCTCGTACACGGTGCCGTTGTCGCCGGCGTCCTTGACCAGGTCGATGATGTCGTCGGCCGCCGCCCGGGGCCCGAACCATCCGACAACGACAATCAGCTTCTCCGCGGACTCCATGGCGTCGCCGGCCCGGATGGGCAGCCGAATGCTGTTCTCCAACCGGATGCGGGCGATGGCATGGGCGAACGGCTGATCGGCGGTCGCAGCGAACTCATCCTGCAGGCGGGCGTGATTGTCCATCCACTGCTGCAGATTCGTCTGTGCGCCAGCGAGCATCATCTGCGGAAGAATCGCGGCGAGGCCCGCCAGGATGTTGCCGTCGCCCCAGGTGGCGGCGTAAAGATCATCGCGTGCGTCGGCCAGCTGGTCGATCGCCAACTCAACGGTGTCGGTGTCCTCATCCTCGTCAGGCTCGGCACCGTCCTCATCGACGGGTTCCTGGTCGACGGGTTCCTGGTCGACGGGCTCCTCGAGCTCTTCGTCCACCACCGCCGCGGTGTCGACGGTGACCAGGTTCTCGGCGCTGGACTCCCGGACGCTGGACGGCACGTAGTGCGGTCCCGACGTCGCCCCGTCCTCGGTGACGTCCGGGCCGTCGTCCTCGGAGGCCTCGGAGGCGTCGGCGACCTCGTGTTCGTCTTCGTCGTCCTCGATGGCGCCCGGGTCGTCGCCATCGACCTCGAGGTCGGCGTCAGCCGTGTGATCGGCATTGTCCGCGTCGTCGGCGCGGTCCTTGTCCGGCTCCGGTTCAGAACGCGACGACGTTTCCTCGGACGTGGAGGCGGCGGTGCTTTCACTGCTGCTCGCACCGGTGTCGTCGGGCGCCGCCTGGGCGACGGCAGGTGCGACGAGAAGGATTCCCGCGGCGATAGCGGGGGAGGCGACTACAGTCAGAGCCCAGCTACTGAAGTTCATGCGCGAAAGTAGACCACGGCGCAGAATGAATTTATGACGCCTCCGCTATTTTCCGATGGAGATCGATGATATGTCGGACTTGGCAGAATAATTCTCCAGGATGAGGGCGCATATCCGATGAATCTTCGGCAGCGCTCGACGCTGCGAACCCCAGCCTCACCTAACAGCGGTGGGAACGCCGGTGACGGTCCAGCAAACAACTCTTGAATGATTCGGTGGGCCGATCCGCATTGCTGCAGCAACTATCCAGATAGCGAAAACGACCATGTCGTCAGCCTGACAAAGGCGCCTTTGGGGATTCGAATCGGGCCGGGGTCGGCCGCCGGGGCATTCGTTGTGCGGACCGTTCGGTTAGCCTGAGCTACCGCGCGGTCGCCGGCGGCAGATCACCTTCGGAGATTGCCGCGTTTGTGAGTTCCACGGTCTCGAAGTCCTGCGCGCGTTCGCCATGCTGGACCGTCGCGCGGTTGAGCGCATCGAATCCCAGCACAAACGCGACCATCGCCACAAGCCGCCCACGCATTGCCGAACGCCCACTCCCAGGTGGTTGCCGCAGGTGCCGTCACGAGCCAGTACGCAGCGACGGTGACCAGCGGATACCCGCACAGCACATAGAATCGACCGTCGTTGCTGGCCAGCCACCCGGGGTGACGGCGGTTGTGCAGATGCCAACCCGTGAGCAACACGATCAGCAACACTGCGGTGATGGTCGACTCCATTGACGCCCCCTGCCCGGCGAGCTCTTGAAATTTCATTTTGCAAGAGCTTCTGTTTGCCAGATCTGAAGACGGCCGACGCGCAGCCGATAGTTGCGCCTGAGTCGAGAACAGCCTGGTAAGAACAAACGATAAGGTCAGAGTGACGTTCTCGTCAACAATTGGCAGAATGTGTCGGCACCAATTTGGAACCACCAGAGTTTCGCTACAACAGCATCTCGGTGTCGAGTTTTAATTAACGGTGCCCGTGTGACGGTTGTGGCAGGAAACTCACAGAGATTCAGAAACGAATGCTGCCGGTGGCCGGCTCGATGGTCTCCATCTGTACAGCCGCCCTGGCGTGCTCGGCGGTGACGCCGTTGAGCGCGGTGAACCCGGCCACGAAGGACATCACCGCGGCCAGCGCCCACGCGTTGCCCATCGCCCATTCCCACGCGGTAGCGGTCGGCGCGGTGGTCAGCCAGTACGCGGCGACGGCGACCAGGGGATACCCGCACAGAATGTAGAAACGGCCGTTGGCGCTGGCCTGCCAGCCTGCGTGGCGCCGGTTGTGCAGATGCCATGCGCCCAGCACGACGATGACCGCGATTGCGGCGGTGGTCGACAGCATCTGCGGCCCTCCTCGCGCTGTGGCTCCTCTGCTGGCTGAAAGGGCCCGGCTTAGCCAAAATATTCCGCACCCGGCACAAAAAGTGTGCGTGAGCAACCTGTGAACAGTGTGTGGCTTCGGAAACGATATGGTCACAGAGTCGTGCGCGTCAATTTCTCGGTCTCGCGCCGACGCTCCACCTGAGCCGGGTCGGGATTTGCCACAAGTACCAGAGACGCGCCTACCGCGTACAGCGCGAGTAGCTGGTCGACCACGTCGTCGGCGGTGTCCCAGCGTGCCGCCGACATCACCCGGTCCGCCGCCGTGAGCCCCTGCGAGGCCGCCGACGCCCGCGCGGCGGCGAGCACCTCGTCGGCCGACCGTCCCTCCAGCGCCGGCCCTGGCTGCCGCTCCGGCACGATCTGGTCGCCGTGCACCCGCACCGCCGTCGCATAGTCCGTCAACCCGACCGGCAGGTCGGGCACAGGCTTGCCGAACGGGTCCAGCGACAGCACCGCGATCTCACCGGAACCGACACTGGCGTCGGCGTCAGCCAGACGGTCGGCCGTGCACATGGCGATGTCGGCATCGCCGGACAGCACGGCCTCGGCGCCGATCCACCAGATCCCGAACAGCACCGCCGCGGTCTGCCAGTGCGCGGGCAGCAGCACCGCCACCCGGCTGCCCGGCATCGCCCCGAGCTCGTCGCGCAGCAGGTTGCCGGTCTTGGCCGCCCAGTTGGCCAGCGTCGCC
The DNA here is from genome assembly GCF_000612725.1 of Mycolicibacterium austroafricanum. Classification (GTDB taxonomy): domain Bacteria; phylum Actinomycetota; class Actinomycetes; order Mycobacteriales; family Mycobacteriaceae; genus Mycobacterium; species Mycobacterium austroafricanum. Next base: position 115,462 of record NZ_HG964451.1, on the reverse strand, counting down.
GTCGACAACTCGATGCGCTCGCCGGTGGCGTCGTCGTAGTAGGTGATGCGCGGGCCGGCCGGATTGGCCGCCATCAACGGGTCGAGGATCGCCGAGCTGAGGTTGGTCACGTCAGTTGACGCACTCGGGGTCGTTCGAGCCCGCCGTCAGGATCGGCGGCGGCGCGGGCACCGTCGCACCGGTATCGGTGACCACACCCGACGTCGACGGATCGGCGCCCATCAGCGTCACGTCGCTGCCGTCCAGGCCTGCGCCGGGACCGGTGTAGTCGGCGGCCAGCACCACCCGCACCGAGCCCTGCGGCACCTGCGCGTTCTCGACCACCGGCAGCCCGCCCAGCTCCTGCGCGACGGCCTGCGCCCCGAGGTCGTCGGTCTTGGCGGCCTGCACCTGGCTGGCGGTCACCTTGGCGCCGTCGTTGTTGCCGACGTTGCCCTTGGTGAAACCCTTGCCCGACAACACATGTGACACCGCGGCGGCCAGACCGTTGATGTCGGTGTCGTTGACGACCTCGACCGTGGTCTTGTCGTTGCTGTAGGTCAGCTCCTCGGTCTTGCCCTCGTCCTGGTCGTGCAGCAGGCCCGTCACCCAGTCCTTGACCGCCGCCGGGTCGACGCGCACCACGCTCTGCATACCGTCGTCGCTCCAGCCCGCCTCCTCCACGATCGGGATGGTCGCGAACGCGATGTTCCCGCCGGCCAGCTTCTGCAGCTGCTCGACGAAATCCATGATGTTCCAACCGTCGGAGAGCACCACCGACCGCTGGACCGCGTCCTCCAGGTTGTTCAGCGTGGTCGGGCTCGACAGCGTCTTGCTGGAGATCACCTCGTGCGCCATCGACGCCATCACCGCCTGCTGGCGGGCCACCCGGTCCAGGTCGCCGCGCGGAAGGTCGTGCCGCTGACGCACGAAGCTCAGCGCCTGCGTCCCGTTCAGCTTCTGCCAGCCCGCGGGGAAGTCGGCACCCGAAAGCGGTTCGTAGACAGGCGCGTTCAGGCAGACGTTGACACCGCCGAGGGCGTCGGTGATCAGCGCGAAACCGAGCAGCCCGATCTCTGCATAGTGGTCGACGGTGACGCCGGTCAGGTTCGCGACCGTCTTGATCAGTTGCTCGCGGCCGGCCGCCTGCGCCTCCGGCTCGGCCACCGCCGGATCCACGCCCTGCTCCTCGACGAGTTCCTTCATCTTCTCCAGGTGCACCGAGCCGTACACGCCGTTGATCTTCAACTTCCCGATCCCCGGCGACTCGACGTAGGAATCGCGCGGGATCGAGATGGCCGTCGCCGACTGCCCGTTGTTCGGGATGCGGATCAGGATGATCGTGTCGGTGTTGGTGGACACCTCGTCGCCGGCGCGCAGCATCGCGCGCTCCTCGTCGCTCAACGGGTTGCCGTGCGCGTCGGTGCGGCTGTCGGAACCGACCAGCAGGATGTCGATCGCGCCGTCCTCGCCACCCTCGCCCAGGGCCACCGGGTTGATGTGGTTAATCCCCGATTCGAACGAGCGGATCTTGCCCCACGCGATGCCGGTCCCGAGCACGACGACGACTGCCATGGCCACAGAAATGGCGCGGACCAGGTGAGCAGCAGGCATTTGCCCAGGCTACTTGCGAGCGGCCCGCATTCGTTGCAGCCGGCATCGGCGTGCCAAACTCGTGACGTGACCGGCCGAATCGTGATCTCAGGAGCGGGCGGCCTGGTGGGACGCGTGTTGGCAGGTCAGGCCCGCCGTGCCGGCCGTGACGTGGTGGCGCTCACATCGGCGCAGTGGGACATCACGGATCGGGCGCAGGCCGAGCGTGTCATCGCCGCCGGCGACGTGGTCGTCAACTGCGCCGCGTTCACCAAGGTCGACGCCGCCGAAGCCGAGCCCGACCGCGCGCACGCGGTCAACGCCGTCGGCGCCGGGAACGTCGCGCAGGCCTGCGCCCGCGCCGGGGCGTCGCTGATCCACCTGTCCACCGACTACGTGTTCAGCGGCTCCCGCCGCCGGCCGTATGAGATCGACGACGAGACCGGCCCGCTTTCGGTGTACGGGCGCACCAAACTGGCCGGTGAGCAGGCGGTCCTGGCCGCGCTGCCCGACGCGTACGTGGTGCGCACCGCGTGGATCTACGAGGGCGGCGCCGGCACCGACTTCGCCGCGGTGATGCGACGGGCGGCCGAGGGTGACGGCACGGTCGAGGTGGTCGCCGACCAGATCGGCTCGCCCACCTACGTCGGCGACCTGTGCCGGGCGCTGCTGCAGATCGCCGACGGCGGCGTCCGCGGGCCGGTGCTGCACGCCGCCAACCTCGGCGCGGTCAGCCGATTCGACCAGGCGCAGGCCGTGTTCGCCGAGCTCGGCGCGGACCCGTCGCGGGTGCGGCCGGTCGGCAGCGATCGGCATCCGCGTCCGGCGCCGCGCCCGGCCTACTCGGCGTTGTCGTCGGTGAAGTCCGCCGAGGCGGGGTTGACCCCGCTGCGGCCCTGGCGCGACGCGTTGGCTGAGGCGCTCGCCACAGTGGCCGGGTAGTTACTCTCTACGCCGTGGAACTGGTGATGCCTGCGTGAGCGACGAACTGTTTGTCGTGACGGTGACGTACTCGCCGGGCCCGCACCTGGATCGGTTCCTGGCCACCCTTTCTCTTGCGACCGACCGCCCGGTGACCGTGATCATGGCCGACAACGGCTCCACCGACGGCGCACCCGAAGAGGCCGTCGAGCGCTACCGCAACGTCAACCTGTTCCGCACCGGCGACAACCTGGGGTACGGCACCGCCGTCAACCGCGCCGTCGCCGAATACGGGCTGACGTCGCGCTCCGACTTCTTCATCGTCGCCAACCCCGACGTGCAGTGGGGGCCGCGCAGCATCGACCTCCTGCTGGAAGCCGCGGCGCGCTGGCCGCGCGCCGGCGCGCTGGGCCCGCTGATCCGCGACCCCGACGGCGCGGTGTATCCGTCGGCGCGGCACCTGCCGTCGATCATCCGCGGCGGCATGCACGCCGTCGTCGGGCCGGTGTGGCCGTCGAATCCGTGGACGACCGCCTACCGTCAGGAGCACGCCGACCCCAGCGAACGCGAAGTCGGCTGGTTGTCGGGATCCTGTCTGCTGCTTCGCAGTTCGGCCTACTCGGAGATCGCCGGCTTCGACGAGCGCTACTTCATGTACATGGAGGACGTCGACCTGGGCGACCGGCTCGGCCGCGCGGGCTGGCAGAACGTGTACGTGCCGTCGGCGGAGGTGTTGCACGACAAGGGCCATTCCACCGGCCGCGACCCCGCCCGCAACCTGGCCGCCCACCATGTCAGCACCTACACTTTCCTGGCAGATAGGTACCCGAGATGGTGGCAGGCGCCGCTACGCTGGGCGTTCCGCGGCGCACTGGGGGCGCGGGCGAGTCTGGTCGTGCGCAACTCGCGCCGTAAGACTCGTCGGACATGATCGGGTGCAGGGGAAAGGGCGACGCTTGTGGTCAATCCAGCTGAGGTCGATGCGGTCGTGTTGGTCGGCGGCATGGGCACGCGCCTGCGTCCGCTGACGTTGTCGGCGCCCAAGCCGATGCTGCCGACTGCCGGGTTGCCGTTCCTGACGCATCTGCTGTCGCGGATCGCCGACGCCGGCATCGAGCACGTGGTGCTCGGCACGTCGTACAAGGCCAACGTGTTCGAGTCCGAGTTCGGGGACGGCTCCAAGCTCGGTCTGCAGATCGACTACGTCGTCGAGGACGAACCGCTTGGCACCGGCGGCGGCATCGCCAACGTCGCCTCGAAGCTGCGCTACGACACCGCGGTGGTGTTCAACGGCGACGTGTTGTCCGGCTGCGACCTGCGCGCGCTGCTGGACTCGCACGCTTCCCGCGACGCCGATGTCACGCTGCACCTGGTGCGTGTCGGGGACCCGCGCGCATTCGGTTGTGTGCCAACCGATTCCGACGGCAATGTGACCGCGTTCCTGGAGAAGACGCAGGACCCGCCGACCGATCAGATCAACGCAGGCTGCTACGTGTTCAAGCGGTCGGTGATCGACGCCATCCCCAAAGGCCGTGCGCTGTCGGTGGAACGCGAGATCTTCCCGCAGCTGCTGTCCGACGGTAAGCGGGTGTGCGGCTACGTCGACGCCACCTACTGGCGCGACATGGGTACCCCTGAGGATTTCGTGCGCGGCTCGGCGGATCTGGTGCGTGGCATCGCACCGTCGCCGGCGCTGCATGGCCATCGCGGGGAAAGCCTTGTGCACGACGGTGCTTCGGTGGCCCCCGGCGCGCTGCTGATCGGTGGCACGGTGGTCGGGCGCGGCGCGGAGGTCGCCGGCGGGGCCCGGCTGGACGGCGCCGTGATCTTCGACGGCGTGAAAATCGGTGCGGGCGCGGTGATCGAGCGCTCGATCATCGGCTTCGGTGCACGCATCGGGCCTCGGGCGCTGATCCGCGACGGCGTGATCGGTGACGGCGCGGACATCGGCGCGCGCTGCGAGCTGCTGCGTGGTGCACGTGTGTGGCCGGGCATCACGATCCCCGACGGCGGCATCCGCTTCTCGACCGACATCTAGTTCCCGAGCCGCGAACGTGCATTGACGGTAGTGGCTTCGGCCTACCGGCTACCGTGAGTGCACGCTCGCGGGTGCCCGGCTGTGGATAACTTCGCGCTCAGGTCCACCGATTGTCGGTGGCACTCCAGAGGCTCGGTTCATGGGTGGGGTGATTCTGGGCAGCGAAGCAATAGCGGACGGTCTCGTCACGTCGGGCCGGCTCCGATATGGGTACAGCCGGCTGTACCCGAATGTGTATGTGCCTCGGGGGCAACCGCAGTCGCTGATAGACAACACCGTCGGTGCGTGGCTGTGGTCAGGGCGACGCGCAATCGTCACCGGCCGAGCCGCGGCAGCGTTGCACGGCGCGCGGTGGGTCAGCGAAAAGGCGCGTGTCGAATTGAACTACAACTGCCGGCGCCCGCCGAAGGGAATCGTCTGCCGCGACGAACGCATCGGGTGTGACGAGGTGATACAGGTCGGCGAACTCGCGGTGGCCGCAGCGCACCGCACCGCATTCGATCTCGGCCTGCATCTGCCGCTCAACAGTGCCGTCGTGCACCTGGACGCGCTTGCCAACGCGACGGGGCTCACGCGCGAGCGAGTGCTGCCTCTGCTCGACGAGTACCGCGGCGCGCGTGGGATGAAGAAGCTGCGCACCGCACTCGATCTGATGGATGGTGGGGCGCAATCGCCGCGGGAGACGTGGCTTCGGCTGTTGTTGACGAAGGATTTCCCTCGGCCCACCACGCAGATCCCGCTGTTCAACAGCCGCGGTGTGCCGTTCGCCTACCTCGACATGGGTTGGGAGGACCTGAAGATCGCGGTCGAGTACGACGGCGAACATCATCAGAAGAACAGGGACCAGTACATCTGGGACGAGCAGCGGCTGCGGTTGATCCGGGCGCGTGACTGGCTGCACATCAAGGTGATCAAGGAAGACGAGCCGGATGACGTCACCGCCCGGGTCAAACGGGCGTGGGCGCTCCGCGAACGTGCATTCGCGGTAGCAGAACGCGTGTCGTAGCTACGGTGGGTGCACGTTCGCGGGAGATTAGCCAGCCGCGGCGGCGGCCAGCTGGGTGAGGCCGAAATCGCAATCCCGCGGCAACTCGTCGATCGGCCACCACCGCAGATCCAGTGACTCGTCGCTGCGGGTGATCTCCGCACCCTCGGGCGCCCGCACCACGAACTGCACGTCGAGGTGACGGGTCGGCACACCCAGCGAGCACGTCACCGGATGCACGTGCAGCGCCGCCGGTTCCGAAGTGATCGTCAGCCCGTCGATGCCCGACTCCTCGGTCGCTTCCCGCAGCGCCGCCGCCACGATCGTCTCGTCCTCGGGCTCGCAGTGACCGCCGAGCTGCAACCAGCGCCCGATCCGCGGATGCAGGGTCAGCAGCGCGTGCCGCCCGCTGTGGTCGAGCACCAGCGCCGAACCCGTGATGTGGCCCGGCACGCAGTCGCGGAGGCACGCGTCCTCGCGGGCCGCCAGGAACGCCAACACCGCGTGCCGCAGCGAATCCTGCGCGGGGTCGGCCGGCCGCCAGGTGGTCAACGTGTCGACCGTCGATTGGTGCAGACTCATCCGGTCCCTCCGCGAGCAGACGTGAACTCGCATGCCTTCGGCCCAAATAGTGCGAATTTGTGTCTGCTCGCCGAAGAGCTCACCGCCGCACCAGCAGGTCATCGGTCGGCACCGGGTCGCGCGGGGCCACCGGCGCCTCGGGGTAGCCGATCGCGATGGCGCCCAACGGTTCCCAATCGTCGGGCACACCCAGCTCGGCGCGCACCAGATCCGGCGCGAAGATCGTCGAGCCGATCCAGCAGCTGCCCACCGAGCGCGCGGCCAGGGCGACCAGCAGCCCCTGCACCGCGGCGCCCGCCGCGACCGTGAACATCGTGTGCTCGGCCGCGGTCCGCCGCGCGTCGGGGTAGGAGTGCGCGCCGTCGGGAACCATGAACGGGATGACCAGTTCCGGTGCGTCGTAGAGGATCTGGCCGCGGTTGACCCGACGTTCCACGGACTCCGGGTCGCGGCCGTCGCCGAGCAGGTCGGCGCGCCAGCGGTCCTTCATCTTGTCCAGCAACCCGACCCGCACCGACGCGTCCTGCACCCACACGAAACGCACCGGCCGCGTGTGGTGCGGCGCGGGAGCCGTCAGCGCCTCACCGACCGCGGCCTCGATCACGTCGCCCGGCACCGGCTCGGAGTTGAAGGTGCGCACCGACCGTCGCAGCAGCTGTGCCTGCGAGCGACCCAGCGCCAACGCCTCCTCGGTACCCAGCCAGAACAGGTCCTCCTCGCCGGCGCGCACCAGATTGCGCGCCGACGACCCGTCGTCGCGCAGCGACAGCCCGCGCACCACCGCGACCGGGACCGCGGTCAGCTTGCCCTTCACCAGATCCGCGGCCGCGGCGATCTCGTCGGCGACCGCGATCTCGGTGACGATCAACTCGTTGCCGTGCTGATCGCGTTCGCCCGCATAGGCGTGCAGTACCGTCAGCCCGGCCGCGCCGATCGCGACGTCGGTCTGGCCGGTGCGCCATGCCCGCCCCATCGTGTCGGTGACGACGACCCCGACGCGCACCCCGAGCCGTTCCCGCAGCGCCGCGACCAAGGCGGCCGCGCTGCCGTCGGGATCGACCGGCAGCAGCGCCAATTCGTTGGACTCGACGTTGGAACCGTCCACCCCGGCGGCGGCCTGCACCAGCCCCAGCGCGTTCTCGGTGATCAGCGTGCGGCCCTTGCGCGCCAGCACCCGCACTGCCTCGCTGTCGATCAGCTTGCGCCGCAGCGCATCCCGCTCTTCGGGATCCGCCGGCGCGGCGACCATGCGGCCCTCGGTCTTTGACAGCACCTTGCTGGTGACGACGAGCACGTCGTCGTCCTGTAGCCACGGCGCGGCCTCGGCGATGGCCGCGGACAGGTCGTCACCCGGCCGGAACTCCGGCAGCCCCGGGACGGGCAGCAGTTCCACCCGCGCCGACGTGCCGTGATCGGTCACGGCGACACCCCGGCCAGTTCCATTCCGGCGCGGACCATCTCGGCGGTGGCGGCGGGATCGGTCATCAGCAGCGGAATCGAGCGCACGGCGACCCCGTCGACGGACGCGTGATCACCGGAGTGCACGAGCCAGCCGTCGAGGATGCCGGTCGACGAGCGCGCACCGAAATGGTTGCCGACCGCTTCGGAGGTGCTCGGCACCCCGATCACCGTCAGGCATGCGTCGGCCATGCCGCGCAACGGCTTGCCGCCGATGATGGGGGAGTAGCCGATCACCGGGGCCTTCGTCGACCGCAACGCACCGCGGATACCGCCGACCGCAAGGATCGCGCCGACACTCACCACCGGATTCGATGGCGCGATCAACACGATGTCGGCATCTTCGATCGCGTCGGTGACGCCCGGTGCCGCGGTCGCCTTGTCGGCGCCGACGAACGCGAAACTCTCCGTGGGGATCTGCGCGCGATGGCGCACCCACCACTCCTGAAAGTGGATGGCGCGCTTCTCGCCGTCCTCCGGATCGGTGACCACGACGTGGGTTTCGCTGCGGTCGTCGCTGGCCGGAAGCAGCCGTGCGCCGGGGGACCACCGGCGGCACAACGCCTGCGTGACATCGGAGAGCGGATAGCCCGCCCGCAGCATCTGGGTGCGCACCAGATGGGTGGCCAGATCGCGGTCGCCGAGGCCGAACCAGTCCGGCTGCACTCCGTAGGCCGCGAGTTCCTCCTTGGCATGCCAGGTTTCGTTCTTGTGGCCCCAGCCGCGTTCGGGGTCGATGCCGCCGCCGAGGGTGTACATGCACGTGTCGAGATCGGGACAGATTCGTACCCCGAACATCCACGCGTCATCACCGACATTGACCACAGCTGTCACTTCATGCTCATTGGTATCGTCAGTGCCGAACTGCCCCAACCCCAACAGATGTTGGACACCGAGCAAGAAGCGCGCACCGCCGACGCCACCGACCAGAACCGCCACCTTCACAACGAACGAGACTAGGCGGTGGAAGAGAGCAACGGCGTCGCGGGAGGGAACGTGATAGACACGCCACAGCGCGACGCGCCGAAAACAAGTCACGGAATGGTATGAATTCCTGTTCTACCGCTTGACCGAGGCAGCTAACGCGTGTGTAATCACACCAGTGTCATTTCGCGGTTCTCCGGCCGGTTTCGGTGCAGCAGACCGAGATTCGATCACTTGTTCGAAATGGGATGGCTGCACACCAATTGTGCGGCTGGCAGATACGGATCTACGAGACCTGTGGAGGAGGGGAACATGGCATTTGAACAGGCCGATTTCGGTGATTCGATTCGGTTCGACAGCAGGCTCCTCGGCTCGGTGGGAAGTGCGCCGCACATCCAGACCGGACCGGCACCAAGTGGAGCAGGCGGGCGCCCGCAATTGAGTTTGGTACCCGATCATATTGAGCAATTCGGTGACGATTCCGGTATTCCGGACGAGGATCAATGGCAGGAGCGCGCATTGTGCGCCCAGACCGATCCCGAGGCCTTCTTTCCGGAGAAGGGCGGCTCCACCCGCGAGGCCAAGCGAATCTGCCTGGGCTGCGAAGTGAAGGACGCCTGCCTGGAATACGCACTGGCCAACGACGAGCGCTTCGGCATCTGGGGCGGTCTGTCCGAGCGTGAGCGCCGTCGCCTCAAGCGCGGCATCATCTGAACTTCGAGCGCGCCCCGCGCGCTCAGCAGCCGCTAGTCGTCGTCCAGGGTCGGATCGATGACGGACGGCTCCACCCCCAGATAGGTGGCCACCTGAGCCACCAGCAATTCATGCAGCAACTCGGTCAGCTCGTCGGTGTCTTTGGCCCGACGCTCGATCGGCTTGCGGAACAACACAATTCGCGCGCGAGTGGAGTCACCTCGCACGTCCACCCCCGCAGGGATGAGTCGGGCCAGCGCGATCGGGCCGTCCGCCACCACCTCGGCCGGCCACTGCACACTGTCGGGATCCTTCGGCGCGATGCGCGGGATCTCGTCGACCGCCACATCGAGCGTCGACACCCGCTCATGCCAGCGCCGCTCGATGGGTTCGTAGGCTTCCAGCACCGCCATGTCGAAGCGTTCGGCGCGGCTGCGCCACCCCGGGACGGTCGGAGGGAGCAGCGGTCCGCGCATCTCCCGGCCCCGCCGCGACCCCCGATGGTGGCGCCTCGTCACGAGAAAGATCGTAACGGTTGGGCTTCGGGCGCCCTGTGGCTGCGCGTGTCCGCAGTGGCGCGGACGAAATTGCACGATAACCTTCCGCTGTGAATGTTCCCCGTCGCTGCTGCCGGCCTGGGTGCCCGCACTATGCGGTCGCGACGCTCACCTTCGTCTATTCAGATTCGACGGCTGTCGTCGGCCCGTTGGCCACCGTGTCCGAGCCGCACTCGTGGGATCTGTGCGTCATGCACGCCGGCCGGATCACCGCGCCCCGCGGCTGGGAGCTGGTCCGGCACGCGGGCCCGCTGCCGTCGCACCCCGACGATGACGACCTGGTGGCGTTGGCCGACGCGGTCCGAGAAGGACGCGATGCCGCGCCCGTCGCAGGCTTCACCGTGGGCTTCAGCGATCCGGTGACCGGTGCCCACGGTGGCGCGCTGATGGCGCCGCCGGCCCGTCGCCCCGAGACCAACGGCCGCCGCCGCGGCCACCTGCGGGTGCTGCCCGACCCGACCGACTGACGACCCGCCGCCAAAACTGCATTCCACGCGGGGTCTCCCCGGTTTTGACACCCGTTGAACGCGATTTCGGCGGGAAGGAGCCTGGCGTGGCGGCCGCCGTCGACGGCTAGGCTGAACACCAACAGTCTCTTCGGCCAAGGAGCTCTATGTCTCGTCCCGCCGCGGCGGTGCAGCGCGTCATCAAGGCATATGACGTGCGTGGACTTGTCGGCGAGGAAATCGACGAGAGTTTCGTGCGCGACGTCGGCGCCGCGTTCGCGCGGCTGGTGCGCGACGCCGCCCAACCCGCCTCGCAGATCGTCATCGGCCACGACATGAGGGCCAGCTCGCCGACGTTGTCGGCGGCCTTCGCCGACGGTGTCACCGCCCAGGGACTCGACGTCGTGCGCATCGGCCTGGCCTCCACCGATCAGCTGTACTTCGCCTCCGGGCTGCTCGACTGCCCCGGCGCGATGTTCACCGCCAGCCACAACCCCGCCGCCTACAACGGGATCAAGCTGTGCCGGGCCGGCGCCAAACCCGTCGGCAAGGACACCGGCCTGACCGTGATCAGCGACGAGGTGATCGCCGGCGTCCCGGACTACGACGGCCCGCGCGGCCGCGTCTCCGACCGCGACGTCCTCGCCGACTACGGCGAGTTCCTACGTTCGCTCGTCGACATCTCCGCGGCACGCCCGCTGCACGTGGCCGTCGACGCCGGCAACGGAATGGCCGGCCACACCGCACCGGCCGTGCTGGGCCCGATCTCCTCGATCACGCTGTCACCGCTGTACTTCGAACTCGACGGTGACTTCCCCAACCACGAAGCCAACCCGCTGAATCCGGCCAACCTGGTCGACCTGCAGAACTTCGTGCGCGAAACAGGCGCAGACATCGGGCTCGCCTTCGACGGCGACGCCGACCGGTGTTTCGTCGTCGACGAGACCGGCGCGGCCGTGTCGCCGTCGGCGGTGACCGCGCTGGTGGCCGCGCGCGAACTCCAGCGCGAGATCGGCGCGACCGTCATCCACAACCTGATCACCTCACGCGCGGTACCCGAGCTGGTGACCGAGCGCGGCGGCACGCCGGTGCGCTCGCGCGTCGGCCACTCCTATATCAAGGGGCTGATGGCCGAAACCGGGGCCATCTTCGGCGGCGAGCACTCCGCGCACTACTACTTCCGCGACTTCTGGGGCGCCGACTCCGGCATGCTGGCCGCGCTGCACGTGCTGGCGGCCCTCGGCGAACAGGACCGTCCGCTGTCGGAGATGATGGCCGACTACCAGCGCTACGAAGCCTCCGGCGAGATCAACTACACCGTCGCCGACGCTCCCGCGATCGTCGACTCCGTGCTGCAGGAGTTCGCGTCCCGCATCTACGCGATCGACCACCTCGACGGGGTGACCGTCGACCTCGGTGAAGGCCGCTGGTTCAACCTGCGGATGTCCAACACCGAGCCGCTGCTCCGGCTCAACGTCGAGGCCCGCAGCGCCGACGAAGTCACCGAACTCGTCGACGAGATCGGCGGCTACATCACCTCGGGCGTCAAGGAATCGACGTGAGCCCGAGCCCGCTGTCGGCGGCCGACGTGGACCTCGACGACACCGACGGCCTGCTGGCCGCCGATCGTCAGGGTTTGTTGCGTGCGGCGTCGATGGCGGGCGCGCAGGTTCGCGCCACCGCCGCCGCGCTCGACGAGGGTGACCTCGACGCGGTCCGCTCCGACGCCCCGCCGCGCACGATCGTGTGGGTGGCCGGGCACGGCAACGCCGAGACCGCGGGCAGCATGCTGGCCGCCCTGCTCGGCGGATCGATCGGCACGCCGATCGTCGTCGTCGCCGAAGCGCCGCCCTGGATCGGGACCCTCGACGTGGTGATCCTCGCCGGCGACGACGCCGGTGACGCTGTGCTGGTGTCGGCCGCGGCCACCGCCGTGCGCCGCGGCGCACGGGTGATCGTGGTGGCCCCACAGGAGGGACCGCTGCGCGACGCGACCGCCGGACGCTCGGTGGCGCTGCCGCCGCGGATGCCCGTGCCCGACCACTTCACCTTCGCCCGCTACCTGGCCGCCGGGCTGGCCGTCCTGCAGGCGGTCGCCCCCGGCTACTCCGTCGACCTCACCGCGCTGGCCGACGCACTCGACGCCGAAGCGCTCCGAAACAGCGCTGCCCGTGAGCTTTTCACCAACCCCGCCAAGGGGCTGGCCGACCGGATGCAGAACCGCGACGTGGTTGTCGCCGGTGACTCGGCCGCGACGGTGGCCCTGGCACGCCATGCGTCGGTGGTGATGTTGCGCGTCGCGCAGCGGACGGTGGCCGCGGCGGAGCTGGCCGACGCCCTGGTGGCGCTGGGGTCGGGGTGGGGCCGCGGAGGCGATACCGGCGCGGCGTCGATCTTCCACGACGAGGAGATCGACGGCCCCCTACCGCAACGCACCCGCACCATCGTGTTAACTTCCGATGCCGAACGGTCTGCGGTCGCGGCGCGACTGCAGGGGTTCGACGATACTCAGATCGTTACCGCCAACGACGTCCCCGACGTCGCGGCGACAGGGGGGGATGGCGAGCCGGGCTCAGCAACGACGCCCGGATCCACGCGTCCCGAACAACAATTGGCGCTGCTGGCCCTCCGCCTGGAGATGGCGGCGGTCTATCAGCGCCTGGTTCGAGGTTGAGACGAGTGCATCTGCTCAAAGGCGCGGTACGGACCTATGCATGGGGTTCGAGGACTGCGATCGCCGAATTCGTGGGGGCGCCAAGCCCCACCGCGCATCCGGAGGCCGAGCTGTGGTTCGGCGCCCATCCGGGGGACCCGGCATACCTGAAGACCGATGACGGAGACCGGTCTCTGCTCGACGCGCTGCGCGCCGACCCGGAAGGCGAGCTGGGCGCCGCGGTCCGCGGACGCTTCGGCGACACGCTGCCGTTCCTGGTGAAGGTGCTCGCCGCCGACGAACCGTTGTCGCTGCAGGCGCATCCGAGCACCGAGCAGGCCGTCGAGGGCTTCGCCCGGGAGGACCGGCTGGGCATCCCGATCTCGGCGCCCGACCGCAACTACCGCGACCGCAGCCACAAGCCCGAGATCATCGTCGCGCTCAGCCAATTCGAGGCACTGGCCGGATTCCGGCCGGCCGCACGGTCCGTCGAGCTGATGCGTGCACTCGGCGTCGCCGACCTCGACCCGTTCATCAGCCTGCTGCACGGTCAGCGCGATGAGGACGGCCTGCGGGCGCTGTTCACCACGTGGATCACGTTCCCGCAGCCCGATCTCGACGTGCTGGTGCCCGCGGTGATCGACGGGGCCATCGGCTATGTGCGTTCCGGTGAGCGCGAATTCGCGCGCGAGGCCAAGACCGTGCTCGAGCTCGGTGAGCGCTATCCCGGGGATGCCGGCGTGCTGTGCTCGATGCTGTTGAACCGGCTGTCGCTGGCGCCGGGAGAGGCGCTGTATCTGCCCGCCGGCAACCTGCACGCCTACCTGCACGGGATCGGTGTCGAGGTGATGGCCAACTCCGACAACGTGTTGCGGGGCGGCCTGACACCCAAACACGTCGACGTGCCCGAGCTGTTGCGGGTGCTGGACTTCACCCCGGCCGAAGACGTGTACGTCCGGCCCGAAACCGTGCGCGACGGAACGGAAATCGTCTACCCGACGCCTGCGCCGGAGTTCTCGGTGTCGGTGCTCGGCATCGAGGGTGAGCGCCTGGGGCACGAGATCGACGCGCCCACCTGTCACGACGGCCCGCAGATCCTGCTCTGCACGCAGGGCGCGGCCACCGTGCACGCCAAAGCCGATGCCGTGGTACTGGAAAAGGGCGCGGCGGCTTGGGTTTCCGCCGACGACGGGCCGATCAGGTTGGTCGCGCAGGAGCCCACCCGGCTGTTCCGGGTGACCGTCGGGATCTAGCCCAGGCCGTCATATTGTGCCGGACCGCACGCCCGACCAGCCGCGCCGGCACACCGGGCAGGTGGTCACGTTCGTACACCGTGACGCGGTCACAGACGTCCGACAGCACGCGGGCCGCGCACAACCCGCCGAGGCTCGCGCCGATCACGATCGCGTGTTTGGCGGTCTCAGTCATTGAAATCCACGGTAATGGGTAGATTCCGCTGAGGCGATGACGACGAGAGGGCGGTCGATGGTTCAGGAGCCGGGGGCGCAGACGGTCGGCAGGCGACGGACGAAATCGGTGGAGCAGTCGATCGCCGACACCGACGAGCCCAGCACCAGGTTGCGCAAGGAACTGAACTGGTGGGACCTGACCGTCTTCGGGGTGTCGGTGGTGATCGGCGCCGGCATCTTCACGATCACCGCGTCCACTGCCGCCAACATCACCGGCCCGGCGATCTCGCTGTCGTTCATCATCGCGGCGATCGCGTGCGGGCTCGCCGCGCTGTGCTACGCCGAGTTCGCCTCGACCGTGCCGGTCGCGGGCAGCGCGTACACGTTCTCGTATGCGACGTTCGGGGAGTTCGTCGCGTGGATCATCGGCTGGGACCTGATCCTCGAGTTCGCCGTCGCCGCCGCCGTCGTCGCCAAAGGCTGGTCCAGCTACCTCGGCACCGTCTTCGGTTTTGCCGGCGGTACCACGGAAGTGGCTGGTTTCCAACTGGATTGGGGTGCGCTGGTGATCATCGCGCTCGTCACCCTGATTCTGGTCATGGGCACCAAGCTGTCGGCGGGCGTCAGCCTGGCTATCACCGCGGTCAAGGTCTCGGTGGTGCTGCTGGTGGTCATCGTCGGCGCCTTCTACATCAAGGCGGAGAACTTCTCGCCGTTCGTTCCGGCACCGGAGGAGGGCGGCTCGGGCGGAACGGGCACCGAGCAGTCGTTGTTCTCGCTGCTGACCGGCGCCGAGGGCAGCCACTACGGGTGGTACGGCGTGCTGGCCGGCGCCTCGATCGTGTTCTTCGCGTTCATCGGGTTCGACATCGTCGCGACCACCGCCGAAGAGACCAGGAACCCGCAGCGCGACGTCCCGCGCGGCATCCTGGCCTCGCTGGCCATCGTCACCGTGCTCTACGTCGCCGTCGCGGTGGTGTTGACCGGGATGGTGAGCTACACCGAACTGCGCGACGCCGAGACGCAGAACCTGGCCACCGCGTTCTCGCTGAACGGGGTGGACTGGGCCGCGAAGGTGATCTCGATCGGCGCGCTGGCGGGGCTGACGACGGTTGTGATCGTGCTGGTGCTGGGGCAGACACGGGTGCTGTTCGCGATGTCGCGCGACGGGCTGCTGCCCCGTCAGCTGGCCAAGACCGGCGAGCACGGGACGCCGGTGCGGATCACGCTGATCGTCGGCGCCGTGGTGGCGGTGACCGCGACGGTCTTCCCGATCGGCAAGCTCGAGGAGATGGTGAACATCGGCACGCTGTTCGCGTTCGTGCTGGTGTCGGCGGGCGTGCTCGTGCTGCGGCGCACCCGCCCGGATCTGAAGCGGGGATTCCGTACGCCGTGGGTGCCGCTGCTGCCGATCCTGGCGATCGCCGCATGTGTGTGGCTGATGCTCAACCTCACCGGGTTGACCTGGATCCGCTTCCTGATCTGGATGGCGATCGGCGTGGTCGTGTACTTCCTCTACGGCCGTCGGCACTCGCTGGTCGGCCGCCGAATGGGCTGAGCCTTCGGAGGTCAGCGGCACCGCTTCGCCGACCGCACCTGCCCGCGTCTTTGGGCCAGGGACCTTGGTCACATCAGCGAACGACGTTTGGTCACTGTCCATCGCGACGGGCGTCAGTACATTGCAGTGGGGGCAGTTTGGTACAGCGGTGGCGCCACCCGTCGCGGGTGGAGCGTGCCGGCGGGGTAGTGGTCCGCCCTTGACGTCGTCCGCGGCACCACAGGGGGTTTTACGTGAGCGTTTCTGGAGCTGAAGTCGGCGAGGACCGCTACGCATGGGTGTCGAAGGCCCGGTGCGCCTCCGCAGATCCTGAGGGTCTTTTCGTTCGCGGTGCCGCGCAGAAGGATGCAGCGAAGATCTGCCGGGGCTGCCCCGTCATCGCCGAGTGCGCCGCCGATGCGCTCGACCACCGCGTGGAGTACGGCGTGTGGGGCGGCATGACGGAGCGCCAGCGTCGAGCATTGCTGAAGGCACACCCCGAGGTGGTCTCCTGGGCCGCCTTCCTGGCCGAACAGAAGCGGCGCGCGGAAGCGGGGTGACGCTGACGGCAGGGCATCGGCTCGAGGATCTCCCGGCCGCTGCGGGCCCGCCGCCGCGGGCCCGCGCCGTCAGCGTCCAGCGCCGCCGTCAGCGGGCCGCCAGCGTGCTGAATCCTGATCACTGGTGTCGAGCCTCGATCGCCGGCGTGCGCATTTGTTCCGCCGAGCGTGCGCTTCGTTCGCCAAAAATCGGCATGTCGCGCCGCAGACTCGCACGCTCGCACTCCAATGGCGTTTACAAAACAGCTGTCTGTGTCTAGACAGGCGACAAAATGCGCTCTATAGTCAACGGCACGAGGTGACCGTACTCACAAAGCAAGGAGGCATTGGGGTGACCGCACCAGAAATGTCCAAGCCCGACGTCGAGCAGTGGCGCGACAAGAAGCGCTACCTGTGGCTGATGGGCCTGATCGCACCGACCGCGCTGTTCGTGATGCTGCCGCTGATCTGGGCGCTCAACCAGTTCGGCTGGCACGTCGCCGCGCAGGTGCCGCTGTGGATCGGCCCGATCCTGCTCTACATCCTGCTGCCCGCCCTGGACCTCAAGTTCGGTCCCGACGGCCAGAACCCGCCCGACGAGGTGATGGAGCGGCTGGAAAACGACAAGTACTACCGCTACTGCACCTACCTCTACATCCCGTTCCAGTACGCCAGCGTGATCCTGGGTGCCTACCTGTTCACCGCATCCGATCTCGGCTGGCTCGGCTTCGAGGGTGGCCTCAGCTGGCCCGCGAAGATCGGCCTGGCGCTGTCGGTCGGTCTGCTCGGCGGAGTCGGGATCAACACCGCGCACGAGATGGGGCACAAGAAGGACTCTTTGGAGCGCTGGCTGGCCAAAATCACTCTGGCGCAGACCCTTTACGGGCACTTCTACATCGAGCACAACCGCGGCCACCACGTCCGCGTCGCCACCCCGGAAGATCCCGCGTCGGCACGCTTCGGTGAGACGTTCTGGGAGTTCCTGCCACGCAGCGTCTTCGGCAGCCTGAAGTCTTCCTGGGAGCTGGAGGCCAAGCGACTGGAGCGGGCCGGCAAGAGCAAGTGGCACTGGTCCAACGACGTGCTCAACGCGTGGGCGATGTCGGCGGTGCTCTACGGCGCATTGATCGCAGTGTTCGGCTGGGCGCTGATCCCGTACATCCTGATCTCGGCCGTCTTCGGCTTCACGCTGCTGGAGGCCGTCAACTACCTGGAGCATTACGGCCTGCTGCGCAAGAAGCTCGACAGCGGCCGCTACGAGCGGTGCGCGCCGGTGCACAGCTGGAACTCCGACCACATCGTCACCAACCTGTTCCTGTACCACCTGCAGCGCCACAGCGACCACCACGCCAACCCGACGCGTCGCTACCAGACGCTGCGCAGCATGGAGGGCGCCCCGAATCTGCCCAGCGGCTACGCGTCGATGATCGGGCTGACCTACTTCCCGCCGCTGTGGCGCCGGATGATGGACCACCGGGTGCTCGCGCACTACGGCGGCGACATCACCCAGGTCAACATCCAGCCGAGGGTGCGGGACAAGGTTCTGGCCCGGTACGGAGCGGCGGCCGACGAGCGCTCGCGCGAGGAGAAGAAGGCAGCCGACGAGCGCTCGCGCGAGGAGCAAGGAGGCAAGGCGTGACCGCCTTCCGTTGCCCCGGCTGCGATTACGTCTACGACGAGTCCAAAGGTGAACCCCGCGAAGGGTTTCCGGCAGGCACCGCGTGGGCCGAGGTGCCCGACGAATGGTGCTGCCCGGACTGCGCGGTACGCGAGAAGATCGACTTCGAAGAGATTGGAGTTAAGAAGTGATGAGCGCTGGCGCGAAGAACCAACAGGAAACGAGTGACTACAAGCTGTTCATCTGCGTGCAATGCGGATTCGAGTACGACGAGGCCAAGGGGTGGCCCGAGGACGGGATCGAACCCGGCACCCGATGGGACGACATCCCCGACGACTGGAGCTGCCCGGACTGCGGCGCGGCCAAGTCGGACTTCGAGATGGTGGAAGTCGCCCGGCCGTGAACGCTCCTTCGTCCTCCGCGAGCGCGCGCCGATGCGCGCGACGCACCGAGCGGAGCCGTGCAGACACGCGCGCTCGCGGAACACGGCGAGCCAGGGGACCGCAGTGACGGCGAGCGCGGGGCCCGGAACCATTACAGTCGCGCGTGTGGGCCTCTCCAACGACAAGCGCGTCAGCTACGCCGAGGCCTCGCGGGTGCTGCTGCGGGACTCCATCCTCGACGGGATGCGGGAGATGCTCCTCACCCGCGACTGGTCGGCGATCACGCTGTCCGACGTCGCCAAGGCCGCCGGCATCAGCCGCCAGACCATCTACAACGAGTTCGGCTCACGCCAGGGCCTGGCGCAGGGCTACGCGATGCGGCTGGCCGACCGGCTCGTCGACCAGATCCACGGCGCCATCAACGGCAACGCCGGTGATGTCTACGCCGCGTTCCTGCAGGGCTTCCGCGACTTCTTCGTCGAGTCCGCCGCCGACCCGCTGGTGATCTCACTGCTGACCGGGACGTCCAAGCCCGATCTGCTGCAGCTCATCACCACCGACAGCGCACCGATCATCAACCACTGCTCGTCGCGGCTCACCGAGTCCTTCATGAGCAGCTGGGTGCGCGTCAGCCAGGAGGACGCGGGCGTGCTGGCCAGGGCCATCGTCCGGCTGGCGATGAGCTACATCTCGATGCCGCCCGAGGCCGACCACGACGTGGCCCGCGACCTGGCCCGACTGATGACGCCGTTCGCCGAGCGCTACGGAGTGATCGACCCCTAGATCGCCGGGTGAGCGACGGCCGTGACCTGCCGTCGCACCGGAGGCGCTACGGTGTCATAGACGCCCCTGGCCGGCAGAGCGCCGTAGCGCCTGTCCCGCGAGCCCGCAGGCCGGGGTTGTTCGCATGGATGTCGCATGCGCGAATCCGTGCGCTCACACGCAATTGACGAACCACAAAGGGGCTCTACATGACTGCTCTGACCGCCGATGTCCGCAACGGTCTGGACTACAAGGTCGCCGACCTGTCGCTGGCCGAATTCGGGCGCAAGGAGATCCGCCTCGCCGAGCACGAGATGCCCGGCCTGATGGCGCTGCGCCACGAATACGCCGAGGTCCAGCCGCTCAAGGGCGCGCGGATCTCGGGCTCGCTGCACATGACCGTGCAGACCGCGGTGCTGATCGAGACGCTGGTGGCCCTCGGTGCCGAGGTGCGCTGGGCGAGCTGCAACATTTTCTCCACCCAGGACCACGCCGCCGCGGCCGTCGTCGTCGGCCCCAACGGAACCCCCGAGGAGCCCAAGGGCACCCCGGTCTTCGCCTGGAAGGGCGAGACGCTCGAGGAGTACTGGTGGGCCGCCGAGCAGATGCTCACCTGGGAGGGCAAGCCGGCGAACATGATCCTCGACGACGGTGGCGACGCCACCATGCTGGTGCTGCGCGGCGCGCAGTACGAGAAGGCCGGCGTGGTGCCGCCCGCCGAGGACGACGACCCGGCCGAATGGAAGGTCTTCCTGTCGCTGGTCCGTGAGGGCTTCGAGAAGGACAAGACCAAATGGACGAAGATCGCCGAGTCGGTCAAGGGCGTCACCGAGGAGACCACCACCGGTGTGCTGCGGCTGTACCAGTTCGCCGCCGCCGGTGAGCTGGCCTTCCCGGCCATCAACGTCAACGACTCGGTCACCAAGTCCAAGTTCGACAACAAGTACGGCACCCGGCACTCGCTGATCGACGGCATCAACCGCGGCACCGACGTGCTGATCGGCGGCAAGAAGGTGCTGATCTGCGGCTACGGCGACGTGGGCAAGGGCTGCGCGGAGTCGCTGGCCGGCCAGGGCGCGCGCGTCGCGGTCACCGAGATCGACCCGATCAACGCGCTGCAGGCGCTGATGGACGGCTTCGACGTGGTCACCGTCGAGCAGGGCATCGCAGAGGCCGACATCGTCATCACCTCGACCGGCAACAAGGACATCATCACCCTCGACCACATGAAGGCGATGAAGAACCAGGCCATCCTCGGCAACATCGGCCACTTCGACAACGAGATCGACATGGCCGCGCTGGAGCGCTCCGGTGCCACCCGCATCAACATCAAGCCGCAGGTCGACCAGTGGATCTTCGAGAGCGGCAAGTCGATCATCGTGCTGTCCGAGGGGCGCCTGCTCAACCTGGGCAACGCGACGGGCCACCCGTCGTTCGTGATGAGCAACAGCTTCTCCAACCAGGTCATCGCGCAGATCGAGCTGTGGACCAAGAACGACGAATACGACAACGAGGTGTACCGGCTGGCCAAGCACCTCGACGAGAAGGTGGCGCGCATCCACGTCGAGGCGCTCGGCGGCACGCTGACCAAGCTCACCAAGGAGCAGGCCGAGTACATCGGCGTCGACGTCGAAGGCCCGTACAAGCCGGAGCACTACCGCTACTGACGTGGCAAAACTGCTGAGAGCGGTGACGCTCGGTGTCGCGCTGGCCCTGACGGCATGCCAGGGCCAGCCGGTCTCCGACGAGGCCGGCGAGTCCGGCGTCACCGCGTCTCGGCCGGCCCCGCAGGTCCGGCACGACACCGAGGAACTGGCCAAGACGTTTCCCGCGCTCGGCGTGCCGGTGTCGGCGTCGTGGATCACATGGGACAACAGCGGCGAGGCGGAGAAGCCGAGAACCAAGGTGGTGTGGATCGACGCCGTCGTCGAGGTGGTGCCCGAGACGATGAATTCGCTTGTCGCGAAGAACTATCCCGAGGACAGCGGGTACGTGCCCGCGGTGCAGAAGGTGCTCGAGCCCGACTTGCCGCCGGGGCCGTTCCTCACCGGCATCGAGCTCAACATGGCGTTCGCCGGCGACCGCAGGAGCACCCGGGTGTTCCTGGATCCGCCGCACAACGCCGTGGTGCTGCAGTCCTACCGCATCGGGGCATGAGGGATTTCGTCGCCGGTGGGCGACGATCGCCACGCCGGAATCGCTGGGTGGTGGCGCTGGTCGCGGCATGCGCGGTGGCGTGCTCACCGGCCCCCGCTGTCGACGTCCCGAGTGAGATCCACAGCGATACAGCGCCTTTGACGAGACGCTTCCCGGCGATCGGCGTGCCGGAGGCGGTCGCCTGGGTGACGTGGACGAACGCGAGCCGCGACGTGCCCGGCCCGACGACCTACTGGATCGACGCGGTGATCACGCTGCACCCGCAGGCCGCCGCCGCGCTGGCCCGCGACACCACCGCCGAGGGCAGGATGCCCGACGTCGCCGAGGCGCTGCGGTCCGCGGTGGGGCCGGGCCCGTTCGTCACCGGCGCCGCGCTGAACGAGGCGCTGAGCACCGACGGCTGGACGGCGACCGGCTACCTCGACCGCCGGCGAAACCAGCTGGTCCTCAACGCCGTCGACGACTAGCGATCCCGTCGCCGGGCGACGACTGTCACGCCGGAATCGCCGAGAGACCCAGCTGGCGGTAGACGTTGGCGCGCCAGATGGGCGCCTGCGAGTTCACCACGATGCCGCCCAGAGCCCACCCGTGCAGCTGCCCGTCGCCGATCACGACCGTCAGATCGGCCTGGGGGTCCTGGGACAACACCTTGTCGCGGAACGCGATCACGCCGGGGAGCAGCTTCTCCACCGTCCCGATGTACACGGTCGTCGGCGGCAGGCCGGTCAGGTCGGCGCCTGCGATCGGGTTGACCCGCGGATCGTCCATGTCCCAGTCGCCGTTCCAGCGCGGGCCCTCGCCGGGTGGCGCCGGCCGCGGCAGAATCGGGTCGTCGATCGCGTCGATCTGCGGCCCCCGCAACGTCAGATGCAGCGCAGGCGAGACCAGCACCATCCGCGACGGCTGCGCCTCGGACACCACGCAGTGCACGTCAATCCTGCAGCGGCGCAACATCTCCTGCACCGCCAGCACCGCATACGAGCCACCCGACGAGTCCCCGTACAGGCTGACGTTGTCCACGCCGTGCGCGTCGATGAGCATCTTCAGGTAGTCGGCCATCGGCGGCACCAGCGTCGCTGCGGTGCCGGTGCTCTTCGGCGGCGCCATCGGATAGATCGGCACCAGCACCGTGGCGCCGGTCTCGCGCGCCATCTGCGCGTAGTCCGACCAGTGCAGCACGGTGGCCTCGGCCTCGAACCCGCCGCCGTGCAACGCCACCACGAATTCCCCCGACGGGTCCGGCGAGGCCAGCTCCCACACCGTCCACCCGTTGTAGGTGCGCTCGGTGACGGCCAGCCCGCGTACCAGCTGCGGCGGGGGAGCGATGCTCGTGGACCCACCCGCGATGCCGCTGAGGATCTT
Organism: Mycolicibacterium austroafricanum; assembly: GCF_000612725.1. Classification (GTDB taxonomy): domain Bacteria; phylum Actinomycetota; class Actinomycetes; order Mycobacteriales; family Mycobacteriaceae; genus Mycobacterium; species Mycobacterium austroafricanum. The sequence goes on along the minus strand of NZ_HG964451.1, from coordinate 92,866 downwards.
GATGCCGGTCTCCTCGTTGATCCAGCGCAGCGTGCGCAGCAGCCCGACGACGAACGTGTCGCCGAACGACGGTGGGCCCGTCGTGATGGTGCGAGGACCCGAAGCGACGTCGTCGAGCCCGAGTCGGCGGTAGATGTCGGGGCGCACCTTCGGCCCCTGCGAGTTCGCGGCGATGCCGCCCAGCGCCCAGTCGTGGACCTGCCCGCGCCCGATGACGGTGGACACCGCCCCGCCTGCGGCCGACCACTTGTCGTGCAGCAGCAGCGTGTCGGGCAGTGCCCATTCCAGCTCGCCCACATAGAGCGTCGTCGGCGGGAGCGCGGCCAACACGGCGTCCTCGAAGAACAGCGGGCTGACCATCGGATCCTGCGGGTCGAGGCCGTCGCTCCAATGGTTCACGTCGGTGTAGAAGTCGAGGTTGCGGACATCGATGATGGGGTCGTCGACGTCGTCGATGTCCGGATTCGACAGCGAGCTGTCCGGCGCGAGCGACAGCAGCACCATGCTCGCCGGGACGGGCCGGCCGTCGAGAACCAGCTCGCGCACCGCCGCCATCGCCAGTGCCGACCCGGCCGAATCGGCGTAGACGCCGACGTTGCCGGCACCGTGGATCGCGATCTGCCCGGAGATGAACCGCGCCATCGCGGGCACCACCTTGACCGCCGTCCCGGCCGCGGTGGTCGCCAGCGGATACATCGGCACGATCACGGTGGCGCCGGTGTCGCGGGCCATCGCCGCATAGTCGAGCCAGTGGGTCACCAGGGGTTCGAGGATGAACCCGCCGCCGTGCACCGCGATGACGGTGTTGCCGGTCGGGTTCGGCGGGTGGAACTCCCACACCCGCCAGAAGTCGTCCTCGGACACCTCGTACTCGGTGCGCCGCACGTCGAGCCCGTACTTCACGAACCAGGGCGGATTCGGGCTCTCCAGCGCCTGCCCGATCAGGCCGTAGATATCGATGCCGATGAGGCTGGAGAAGCCGCGCAGCACCCGCAGGCCGACGACGGTGACCTGATCGAAGAAGCTCGGCGGGGCGGTGTAGACGATCTCGTCGGCCGCGGCGGCGACGGGCGCGGTCGTCTCGGTGTGCGTGTCGCGCCGCGCGGCGCCCGTCACGGCCAGTTGCGCCGCGACGGCCGGGGCGGGCCCGGGCTCGGTGTCGGCGGGCGGGTCCAGCTCCGCCGGGTCGCTGTCGACGACCGTCGTGATCGTCTCGGAGTAACCGGAAGGCTCGTCGTCGTCGTCCTCGACGACCTCGTCGGAAGCGACGTCGTCGGAAGCGACGTCGGTGACGTCCCCGACGGACTCGTCCGGGGCGGGCTCGTCGGCAACGGGCTCGTCCGGGGCGGGATCGGTCGCCTCGCCGGGATCGGTCGCCGCGGTGTCGGTCGTGTCGTCGTCGCGCGCCGGCCCGGCCTCGCCCTGCGACGACGCGGTGCCGGCGCCGCCCGTGTCGTCGGCCGCGGCGACCCCGCCACCCAGTCCCATGAACACCGCCGCGCCGACCCCCGCCGCGACGGCCAAACCCGCACCTTTGCCAACCCTTTTAGGTCCCCGCACTTGTAGAACTATGGGTGGACAATTCAGGGTCGTCAATGTTTGCCTGCGGATCGGTCGACGGCGTTGGTCTAGGCTCGCCGGGTGCTCATCGTGATCGAGGGAGTGGACGGCGCAGGCAAGCGCACCCTGACCAACGGTCTGCGCGCCGCGTTCGAGTCCGACGGCCGCTCCGTCGCCACCCTGGCGTTCCCGCGGTACGGGGTGTCGGTGCCCGCCGACCTGGCCGCCGAGGCGCTGCACGGCGCGCACGGTGACCTCGCAGAGTCGGTGTACGCGATGGCCGTCCTGTTCGCAATGGACCGCGCCGGAGCCCGCGACGAGATCGACCACCTCAAGTCGGCCTATGACGTCGTGCTGCTCGATCGCTACGTCGCCTCCAACGCCGCCTACAGCGCGGCGCGTCTGCACCAGGGTGTCGACGGCGACGTGGCGGCCTGGGTCGGCGACCTCGAGTACGGACGGCTGCGCCTGCCGAAGCCGGATTGGCAAGTGCTACTGGATGTTCCGACGGAGCTGGCGGCCCAGCGGGCGGTGAGCCGGGCCGCCCGGGAAGCGGACCGGGCCCGCGACGCCTACGAGCGCGACGACGGGCTGCAGCGCCGCACGTCGGCCGTCTACGCCGAACTGGCGGCAGCGAACTGGGGCGGCCCGTGGGTGGTGGTGCCCCCCGATGTCGACGCCGCCGCGCTCGCCGACAGGCTCGTGTCTTCCCGCTGAACGCCCGGTAACGGCGCGAACTTTCGCGTGAGCAGATAAGCTTCGACCCCGGGGGAAGCCGCCTCGGCGGCAGGTCGCAAAGGGGGAGTTCTTGCGCGTTCAAACTCGTACACGGGCCGAGTCACTGCAAACCGTCGATGATCTTCTCTCCTGCCTCCGCTCGGCCAGCCAACGCTACGACCGGGGGCGCCCCGAGGCGGCGAGGTCGTTGGCGCGATACCTGCGCGCGTTGCTGGGCCGCGCGGACGGCTCCGATGCACTGGACGGCTTGCGCGACAAGCTGACCTGGGTCGACACCGCCGGTGTGGCCAACCCGAAGACGCCGTGCTCGATCTCCCGGCTGACCCTGATGAGCATCCGCAGCAGGCACCACGGCGCCGAGGAATACGTCCCGAAGTTGGCCATGTACCCGCCGGTGCCGATCCGCACCAGAAGCGGTGACCAGATCTTCAGCGGATCCCGGATCCCGTTCCAGGACTGGTGGACCAACCCCGTCGTCACCGATGCCGACGGATCCCGGTATTCGCGCAAGCAACTGGTGCTCGCGATGAGTGGCGAAGACGACCCCGAGGCCGAAGCCGCCCGCATGTCGTTGGAACACAGCGAGTCGCTGGGTTGGGTGCTCGGCGAGCCCGGTTCGAGGCCGCTGTGCGGCAGTCCCGTCGTCGCCAGCATCCGACAGATCGCCTACGAAGTGCTGCAGTCGATCGCCGAGCAGCGCGACGTCATCGACGCGAGCGGCTAGATACCGCTCAACACGCAAAACGCCCGGTGTGGTAGCCGCGGTTTATCGCAATCTGGTGACACCATGGACACCATGAGGCAAAGGATCCTGGTAGTCGACGACGACCCTTCGCTCGCCGAGATGCTCACCATCGTGCTGCGCGGGGAGGGATTCGACACCGCGGTCATCGGTGACGGCACCCAGGCGTTGACCGCCGTGCGCGAGCTGCGGCCCGATCTGGTGCTGCTCGATCTCATGCTGCCCGGCATGAACGGCATCGATGTGTGCCGTGTGCTGCGTGCGGACTCCGGCGTGCCGATCGTGATGCTGACCGCCAAGACCGACACCGTCGACGTGGTGCTGGGCCTGGAGTCCGGCGCCGACGACTACGTGATGAAGCCGTTCAAACCCAAGGAACTGGTGGCCCGCGTGCGCGCCCGGCTGCGGCGCAACGAGGACGAGCCGGCCGAGATGCTGTCGATCGCAGACATCGACATCGACGTCCCGGCCCACAAGGTCACCCGGCAGGGCGAACAGATCTCGCTCACGCCGCTGGAGTTCGACCTGCTGGTGGCGCTGGCACGGAAACCGCGCCAGGTGTTTACTCGTGATGTGCTGCTCGAACAGGTGTGGGGTTACCGCCACCCCGCGGACACCCGTTTGGTGAACGTGCATGTCCAGCGACTGCGGGCCAAGGTTGAGAAAGACCCGGAGAACCCGCAGGTGGTGCTGACCGTTCGAGGAGTGGGATACAAGGCCGGACCTCCGTGATTGGACGGCTCGCCGTCGTCGTGATTGGACGGCTCGCCTTGCTGGGGCGGCGGTCGTGATCGACTGGCAGTCGTCGTGATCTTCGGTTCGCGGCGACGCATCCACCGCCGGTCGGCCCCGCTGATCCGCGGACTGGGTGCGCTCGGTCGTGCGCTGAGCCTGGCGTGGCGACGGTCACTGCAGCTGCGGGTGGTCTCGTTGACGCTCGGGCTGTCGCTGGCCGTGATCCTGGTCCTCGGCTTCGTGCTGACCAGCCAGATCACCGACCGCATCCTCGAAGTGAAGGTGGGCGCCGCCATCGAGGAGATCGAGCGGGCCCGCACCACCGTCAGCGGCATCGTCGGCGGCGAGGAGACCCGCTCCCTCGACAGCAGCCTGCAGCTGGCCCGCAACACGCTGATCGACCGCAAGGCCGACGCCGGCGCGGGGCTCGCGGGCACGTTCGACGCGGTGCTCGTCGTCCCCGGTGACGGCCCCCGCGCCGCCACCGCCGCCGGGCCCGTCGACCAGATCCCCGCCGCGCTGCGCGACTTCGTCAAGGCCGGACAGGTCAGCTACCAGTACGCCACCGTGCACACCGACGGCTTCTCCGGACCGGCGCTGATCATCGGCAGCCCGACGTCGTCCCCGGTGACCAACCTCGAGCTGTACCTGATCTTCCCGCTGAACAACGAGGACTCCACGATCGCGCTGGTGCGCGGCACCATGGCCACCGGCGGCGTGGTGCTGCTCGGGCTGCTGGCCGCGATCGCCCTGCTGGTCGCCCGCCAGATCGTGCTGCCGGTGCGGTCGGCGTCGCGGATCGCCGAGCGGTTCGCCGAAGGGCATCTGACCGAACGCATGCCGGTGCGCGGCGAGGACGACATGGCGCGGCTGGCGGTGTCGTTCAACGACATGGCCGAAAGCCTGCACCGCCAGATCACCCAACTCGAGGAGTTCGGAAACCTGCAGCGCCGGTTCACCTCCGACGTCAGCCACGAACTGCGGACCCCGCTGACCACCGTGCGGATGGCCGCCGACCTGATCCACGACCACGCCGAGGACCTCGACCCGGCGTTGCGGCGCTCCACCGAGCTGATGGTCAACGAACTCGACCGGTTCGAGTCGCTGCTCAACGACCTGCTGGAGATCTCCCGCCACGACGCCGGCGTCGCCGAGCTGGCCGTCGATGCCGTCGACCTGCGTTCCATCGTGCAACGCGCACTGGACAACGTCGGACACCTGGCCGAGGAGGCCGGTGTGGAGTTGATCGTCGACCTGCCCGCCGACGAGGTGATCGCCGAGGTCGACGCGCGCCGGGTCGAGCGGATCCTGCGCAACCTCATCGCCAACGCCATCGATCACGCCGAGCACAAGCCGGTGCGGATCCGGATGGCCGCCGACGTCGACACCGTCGCCGTCACCGTCCGCGACTACGGCGTCGGTCTGCGCCCCGGTGAGGAGAAGCTGGTGTTCAGCAGGTTCTGGCGCGCGGACCCGTCGCGGGTGCGCCGCTCCGGAGGAACCGGCCTGGGCCTGGCCATCAGCATCGAGGACGCGCGGCTGCACCAGGGCCGGCTCGAAGCGTGGGGTGAACCCGGCAAGGGCGCCTGCTTCCGGTTGACGCTTCCGCTGGTGCGCGGGCACAAGGTCACCAGCAGCCCGCTGCCGGTCAAGCCGATCGACGTATCCGGCGCGCCGAGCCGCCGGGTCCGTGAAACGGCAGGGGAGAGCGTGTGAGACGCATTGCCGCGCTGTGGCTCTGCGCGCTCATGGCTTTCGCGGTCGGCTGCGCCGGAGTGCCCAGCTCGTCGTCGCCGCAGGCGATCGGAACCGTCGACCGGCCCGCGCCGCCCAGCCTCCCCAAACCGACCCCGGCCATGGACCCCGACGTCCTGCTGCGCGAATTCCTCAAAGCCACAGCCGATCCGGCGAACCGGCACCTGGCGGCGCGCCAGTTCCTCACCGAGTCGGCGTCCAGCACCTGGGACGACGCCGGCAGCGCGCTGCTGATCGACAACGTGGTGTTCGTCGAAACGCGGGCACCCGAACGGGTTTCGGTGACCATGCGCGCCGATATCCTCGGGTCGCTGTCCGACATGGGCGTCTTCGAGACCGGTGCAGGCGCGCTGCCCGACCCCGGCCCGATCGAACTCGTCAAGACGCCGGACGGCTGGCGCATCGACCGGTTGCCCAACGGCGTCTTCCTGGACTGGCAGCAGTTCCAGGCCACCTACAAGCGGCACACGCTGTACTTCGCCGACCCGACCGGCAAGACCGTCGTACCCGACCCACGCTACGTCGCGGTGTCCGAACCCGACCAGCTGGCAACCGAATTGGTGAGCAAGCTGGTGGCAGGACCCCGACCCGAGATGGACAAGACGGTGCGCAACCTGCTCGGCTCGCCGCTGCGGCTGCGTGGCCCGGTGACCCGGGCCGACGGCGGCAAGACCGGGGTGGGCCGCGGCTACGGCGGCGCCCGCGTCGACCTGGAGAACCTGTCCACCACCGATCCGCACAGCAGGCAGTTGCTTGCCGCGCAGCTGATCTGGACGCTGTCGCGGTCCGGGATCAACGGGCCGTACGTGCTCAACGCCGACGGCGCCGCCCTCGACGACCGGTTCGCCGAAGGGTGGGACACCGCCGACGTCGCGGCGACCGATCCCGGTGCCGCCGACGGCGCGCCGGCCGGCCTGCACGCTCTGGTCGGTGGATCGCTGGTCCGCCTCGACGGGCAACGGGCGCCGCGGGTTTCGGGCCAGTTCGGCCAGATGCCGGGGCAGACCGCGGCGTCGCTGTCGCGGACCGGGCAGGAGGTCGCATCGATCGTCACGCTGCGCCCCGGCGCGCCCGACATGGCGTCGTCGCTGTGGGTGGGGCCGTTGGGCGGCAACGCATCCCAGGTGTTGGACGGCCGCAGCCTGACCAGGCCGAGCTGGTCGCTCGACGACGCGATCTGGACGGTCGTCGACGGCAACAACGTGGTGCGCGTGATCCAGGACGCGTCGGGGCAGCCTGCCCGCATCCCGGTCGATGCGAGCGCAGTCGTCACGCGTTTCCCGGGTGCGATCGCCGAACTGCAGCTCTCGCGCGACGGCACCCGCGCCGCCATGGTGATCGAAGGCAAGATCGTCCTCGCCGGGGTCGAGCAGACCGCAGGCGGAAACTACGCGCTGACCTACCCGCGGCGACTGGGTTACGGGCTGGGGGAGACGGCGGTGTCGCTGTCGTGGCGCACGGGCGACGACATCGTCGTCACGCGCACCGTTGCGCAGAGCCCGGTGTCCTACGTCAACCTCGACGGGGTGAACTCCGACGGGCCCAGCCGCAACCTGCTGATGCCGGTCAAGACGGTGGCCGCCAACCCGTCGGCGGTGTACGTCGCCGACGGCCGCGGGATACTGCAGCTGTCCGGTTCGGCCGCCGAAGACCCGGGGTGGTCGGAGGTGCGGCCGTTGATGTCGGCAGGCGCGCTGCCGGTGCTGCCGGGCTGACGTGGAACGTGTTGCCCGAACGGAGAGGTGCAGATGGCTGTAGAGATTCCCCGGAAGACGGTGCTGGCGGGCGCGGGGCTCGGGCTGGCGGCGGCCGCGGTGGCGGCGTGCTCGGGCGGGACGTCGAAACGTCCGGCGGGTGAGGAGCTGACCTCGACCGCCGATGTGCCGGTGGGGTCCGGGGTGATCCTCGGCGATGTGCTGGTGACCCAGCCGGTGGCCGGCGAGTACAAAGGCCTGTCTGCGGTCTGTACGCACAACGGGTGCCTGGTCAACGAGATCGCCGACGAGACGATCTACTGCCCCTGCCACGGCAGCATGTTCAGCCTCGACGGCGAGGTGGTCGCCGGTCCGGCGGAGCGGCCGCTGGAGCCGGTGGCCATTCACGTGCAGGGGGAATCGATCGTCCTCGGGACCTAGCTCGGCTTTCGCTTGGCTCTGGCTCTGGCTCTGGCTCGCGGGCTTGCTCCGCGAGCGTGCACTGACGGTCGTGCCCAGCCGAAGATCACGACCGTGGGAGCACTCTCGCGAGTCTCGGGCGGCAAACGGGCGCTGGGGGAGTGTGGCGGTGGCATCGTGCGGCTCGTTTTGCCGTTTGATGCTGGTCCCGGGGCGCCAGCTACTGCCAGGAACGAAACGATGCTGTGGCGAGCGGAGAAACGTTGATCCAGGATGTGCTGGTACTGGCCCATTCGAGGAACTGACGGTGTGGGAGCTGCCGGCGATCAGTAGAACGTCGAGGTGACATTGGAGATACGGGGCGGCGCGTTATCGGCCGACACTGCCCTAGTGCTTGCCCGCGGTACCCGCAAGATGCAGTTTCGCGGAACGCGCAGAACCGCTTAGTGGAGGCTCCTAACAACCGCGGTGCCGTTCAACGCGGTTTGGTTCGGATGTCAGACTTCGTCCATTTCACGGTGTGCTGGAATTGATGCGGAGTATGGGGTCGGACCGACGGTAGCATCGCGGTACATGGGGTGTGCACTCGCTTCGACGGTTGCCGACGTGGGCCGATGACAATGCCGCCGATTCCGCCGCCCGGTGGCCACCTGTCGTGGCGGCCAAACGACACGCCGCCTCCTCCTCGTGTCGGGATGGCGTCGGCTCGGAGTCGAAAACCATGGATTCTGATTGGTGTTTCGGTGTCGGTTGTGCTGGTGCTGATCCTTGGACTACTTGTTTGGCAGGAGACTTCGCGCGAAAGTGGCTCGGGTACCGGCGATCCATCACGCATGGCCGATGACCGAATTGATCGGAGTGTTGGGTTGCTGCGTGAGAAGGACCCTGTGTGCGATCACTGGCATCAGGCCGCCGATGAACTGAATGCCCGCACCGAGGTGTGGAGCGAGGTCGATGATTTGACTCCCGCCTCTCGTTGGACTCCCGAGCAGAAGCGCATTTATGCAGATGTCGGTGAGGCGATGACCGCGTCATCTGATCGTTTTGAGTCAATATTGCCACAGGCGCGAAACGTCACTATCCAGGAGCTCATCGCCCAAGTTATCGTTTATCTGCGCAAGTACGTCCAGGCACTTCCGGAATACGTCGAATCCGATCGTCGGTATGCGAGCATTGCGATGAATTTCGTCAACGCAGTGACCTACTCGTGTAGTGCAGTGCCGCTGGTGGAGGATATGGCGGACGATGAAATTCTGGTGTCGACGGTAGCGCAGCCAGCGTTGCTCGAGGACTTCATGCCCAGCCCAGACCAGATCTGTGCTGAATATCTATCGGTCGTTGAGTTGCAGAATACCGTGCTCAGCGGATGGGCGGAAACGGATGCGACTGTAGCTGCTGCGCAATGGACTGAGAAGGAGCGTGCTCTCAATAATGCAGCGCGCGAAGTCCTCTTGACGGACTCAACTCGGGTGCGGGAGATTGCGCGCAACGCCGAAGGACGCGTGATTGGGGACCTGATTGCGCTGCAAAGCTCATATATGAGGGCTTTTGCAGACGCGATTCCTACCTACGCGCCGGACGATGTCTGGCTATGGAGAGTATCCACCGGCATCGGCGGTGGACTGGGTGCAGCTTGTGGGGCCAACACATGAGTTGGTGGAACACCGAACCGCATAACGGTGAGTACGGCTCCCAGACTGTTTCGCCTCCAGCGTGGCCGTGCGTCGACGAAGAATTACTGTCGAATGCGGCGGCTGGTTTTGAATCACTCGCAACCTATTTGCGGACGTCAGTCATTCCCGAGCTTCAGAGGCAAATGATGGCGCTCTCGGATGCTTGGGATGGAGCGGGTTCGGAGGCTGCACGGAACGAGGCGAGCGCGATTATCGATGGGCATGAAGCTAACGCCGCTATCGCTGACACGCTCGCGAAAAAGCTGCGAAACATGGAATCCTCGGTGATTAAGACCAAGGTAGCAGCCAATGCGAATGCAGACACCACCCAGCAGGCATGTGAGGAAATCCGAGATTCATACAGCGACAAACCAGGTGTCGCTCAACCCCTGATCGAAGCACGAATTGGAGAGGGATACCGCGACAACGTCGATCTGGTTGCGGCCAATACGACCGAGTTGGCGCGAAATATCGGCGTGCCCGAAGGCACTCCTGGCGCAGATGGAAAAATGCCTGCCAGTCAGGGAGAGGCGTCCGCACCGGAGCCGTCGGAGACGTTGGGCGGCAATAACTTCGGGCTTCGAAGGCCTGATGTTCAGCCGATCTCTTATTACGCGCCTCGGAACAGTGGCGGGATTGGCCCGGGCGGCAATGCTCCAGCGCAGGGCTATCCTCCGCCCCAGCCGAAAAACCCCGGCGCCTCACTGACTACTCCGGGGGAACAGGCCGTGCCTCCCGCCGCTGTAAACCCAAGCTCAAGCGGTACCCCTTCGATGGGTGGCGGTAGCCCGTCCAGCGGAGGGGGTGGATCTGCCGGCGGTAGTTCGTTGGGGTCGGCCTCCGGCTCCGGCTCAGGAACGGCGCCTGGCTCGGGCTCTGGTTCCGGCTCAGGATCCGGTTCCGGTTCCGGTTCCCCGACCGCCGGAGCATCCAGCCAGCCCACAGCGGCATCAGCTGCTGGGGGAGACAAGGTGGCTGCCGCGGCCGGCCGGTCACCAGCCGGCGGCTTCACTTCACAATCCATGGTTTCCCAGCCGTCTGCACCGCTGGGCGCTCCAGCTCCTGCTGCCCAACCGGCGCCGCCACCCGCACCAGCGCAGCCCTCGGTGCCGGCGGCGGCTTCGTCGGCAACAGCCGGTCCCGGTCTCTCGGGCGGCGGGTTCGGAGGCGCCGCTGCCGGCGGTCCACCCGCAGGTTCCGCACCGACGAGTCCTCCCGTGCCCCTTGGTCCTCCGACAACGCCAGCCCCTCCGGCGCCCTTGAATCCCGGGGCCAACGCGGCGCCGCTGGCTGCCGGTAGCCCGGGCGTCGCACCCATGGCGGCCAGTGCAACCTCCGGCGCCGCCGCACCTGCGCCGATCCCGGTATCGGCAGCGCGTGCGGAACGTGAGGCCATCGCCGCCGCCGCGACGGCGGGAGCACTCCGCCGTCGCAACCAGGGCAACGATCCGACGCAGATGGCGCGCCGAATCGCGGCGGCGCTCAATGTCGGAATCTGGGACTTTGGCTTCTACTGGATCACGGCGGTCACCAACGATGGCCCCATCGTCGTCGCCAATAGCTACGGCATCGGGTACATACCGGAGAAGGTCTTCCTGCCGGACAACGTCCGCATGGCAACCGCGGACGAGTCGATCACCGCGGGCGAACGCGGTCGATGGGCGACATATCCAATCCTGGCGGTGCAAGGTTGGGCACAGCATTACGGCCAGAGCCTGCGGTGCGTCATCGCGACGGAAGACCAGTTCCAGGGATTCGATCCCGGGGCGCCGAAGATAGTTCTGCTGCCCGACGACATCCCCGACAGTGGCACGATGCAAGGCCGTTCGCGGTTGGAGGTTATTGCCCCCGCCCCCGCCGCCAAGCTCGCTGCAACAAGCGATGAGCACCTCATGGAGCTCTTGCCGCCCCCGCAAACAGATGAGTCGCCACCCGAAACCGACTTGGCGGTCGCGTGGTTCGAGGTATCCAAGCCGATGATGAGCAGGTCGACTGGTCGAGGTGAGGCCCACCTGAAGGCGATGCTGACCTACGCCGCGAGCGCGATGGAAGACGCTCTGTAGGCGGAACCACCGGCATCGGCGGAACTGTTACCACGGCGGGGTCCCAGTTCAGGGCCGATGTCTCAACGCGCAATGGAGGCGGATTACCCACTCGTCGCCTTTCTGCCGCACCTTGAAATCGAGGCTACCGGACCTGCGACACCCCTCGGTGCACTGAAATATGGCCTCCGCGAGCGTGAAGCCAGGGCTGTCAATCACCCTGGAATCACAGCCAGGAACGCTATTCCGCGGGAACTCGCGCACGACTCGCGGCAACGACACCCAAAAGACTGTCGGAGGCCGGCTCCACACTGGCGGGCATGCTCGATCTCGTCCTACCGCTGGAGTGCGGCGGGTGCGACGCCGCCGCCACCGCGTGGTGCCCGGCGTGCGCGCGGGAGCTCACCGTCAAACCCGACCAGCCGCACCTCATCACCCCTCGGCTCGACCCCGGGGTGCCCGTGCTGTCGCTCGGGCGCTACGCCGGCCCGCGCCGGAAAGCCATCGTCGCGCTCAAGGAGCACGGCCGCACCGACCTGCAGGCACCCCTCGCGGCAGCCCTCGCTGAAGCCCTCGACCATCTGCTGACCTGGGGCGTGCTCGACGTCCCGGTCACGCTGGTGCCCGCACCGACCCGGCGCATGTCCGCCCGCCGCCGCGGCGGCGACCCCGTCACCCGCATCGCCCGTACCGCCGCGGCCGGGCTCCCCGGCGTCGCGGTCGCGCCCGTCCTGCGCTTCAAGGCGTTCACCCGCGACTCCGTCGGCCTCTCGCTGGCCGCCAGGCAACGCAACGTCACCGGCCGGGTGCGCCTCGCCGGGCGCGTCGCAAACCCCATCTCAGACCCCGTCGTGGTGGTCGACGACGTCGTCACCACCGGTGCGACCGCCACGGAATCCGTCCGTGTCCTGCAAACGTCCGGAGCCCACGTCGTCGCTGTGCTCGCGCTGGCGAACGCCTGACCGCCGGAACCCGATTACCCCGAGGTCAATCGCACGTGAAGAACTGAGAACAGGTCGGGCGAATTAGTGGCACGCCAGGTGAACAGCGACTACCGTCGGCACCAATCAACCGTGAACAGCTCACGGCGGCGCTCAGAACGCGAGGCGCCGGTATCGCGGCAGCGATAGGAGGTGAGTAGTCGACACCTTGCACCGGCGAGCGGCGAGACCAGGTATGCCACGTCGGTGCGTTGCCTCATCAGTCGGGCACGCGAGGGCGTGCGATCGCGCGAGAGAATCGAGTTGCCAAGAATGTCAAGTTATTCCGTGGACGCCGACAGCACGATGTTGATGGACGAACAGTCGTCCGAACCCACTCCGAAAGCCGAGGTGGCGGTCACCGGTCGCAACGTCGAGGTACCCGATCACTTCCGCTCCTACGTCGCCGAGAAACTGTCCCGCCTGGAACGCTTCGACCGCACCCTCTACCTCTTCGACGTCGAGCTCTACCACGAGAAGAACCGGCGTCAGCGCAAGAACTGTCAACACGTCGAGATCACCGCCAAAGGCCGCGGCCCCGTGGTCCGTGGCGAAGCATGTGCCGACAGCTTCTACGCGGCTCTGGAATCGGCGGTGAGCAAACTCGAGGGCAGGCTGCGCAAGAGCAAGGATCGCCGCAAGATCCACTACGGCGACAAGACGCCGAGATCGCTGCGCGAGGCCTGCTCGCCCGAGCAACTGGAAGGCGTGTTCACCCCGCCCGCCGAAGCCTCTCTGCCACTGGACGGCCAGTCGGCGCAGCCCCTCGACGAGCATGAACCGGGCCGGATCGTGCGCGTCAAGGAGCACCCCGCCACCCCGATGACCGTCGACGACGCCCTCTACGAGATGGAGCTCGTGGGCCACGACTTCTTCCTGTTCCACGACAAGGAGAGCGACCGGCCCTGCGTGGTCTACCGCCGGCACGCCTACGACTACGGATTGATCAAGCTCGCCTGAGCCCCTGAGCAGCCGGAATCCCCCGCGACCGCCCTCGCGGGGGATTTTCGTCTCCACTCGCGGCGCGACGGAGACGGATAACCTGGGATTTCGGCGCGTCACCTACGATGGTCACCGTCTATTGCGAAACGCATCCGGCGAGGAAAAAGGGTATTCAGCGTGCTGTCGAAGTTGCTGCGTCTCGGCGAAGGCCGCATGGTCAAACGCCTCAAGGGGGTGGCTGACTATGTCAACACCCTGTCCGACGACATCGAGAAGCTCTCCGACGCCGAACTGCGGGGAAAGACCGACGAGTTCCGGGCCCGCCTGGCGGGCGGCAAAGAGGACCTCGACGACGTCATGCCGGAGGCGTTCGCCGTCGTCCGCGAGGCGGCCTGGCGGGTGCTCAACCAGCGTCACTTCGACGTGCAGATCATGGGCGGCGCCGCACTGCACTTCGGCAACGTCGCGGAGATGAAGACCGGTGAGGGCAAGACCCTGACCTCGGTGCTTCCCGCCTACCTCAACGCGCTGCCCGGCAAGGGCGTGCACATCGTCACGGTCAACGAATACCTGGCCAAACGCGACGCCGAACAGATGGGCCGCGTGCACCGTTTCCTCGGCCTCGACGTCGACGTGATCCTGGGGACGTTGACGCCCGACCAGCGGCGCGCCGCCTACAACGCCGACATCACCTACGGCACCAACTGGGAACTCGGCTTCGACTACCTGCGCGACAACATGGCGCTGCGCCTCGAAGACTGCGTGCAGCGCGGCCACCACTTCGCGATCGTCGACGAGGTCGACTCGATCCTGATCGACGAGGCCCGCACCCCGCTGATCATCTCCGGGCCCGCCGACGGCGGCTCGAACTGGTACACCGAGTTCGCCCGCCTGGCGCCGCTGATGAAACCCGACGTGCACTACGAGGTCGACATCAAGAAGCGCGTCGTCGGCATCAACGAGGCCGGTGTCGAGTTCGTCGAGGACCAGCTGGGCATCGAGAACCTCTACGAGGCCGCCAACTCCCCGCTGATCAGCTACCTGAACAACGCGATCAAGGCCAAGGAGCTCTTCGAGCGCGACAAGCACTACATCGTCCGCAACGGTGAGGTGTTCATCGTCGACGAGTTCACCGGCCGCATGCTGGTGGGCCGCCGCTACAACGAGGGTCTGCACCAGGCCATCGAGGCGAAGGAACACGTCGAGATCAAGGCCGAGAACCAGACGGTTGCCCAGGTCACGCTGCAGAACTACTTCCGCATGTACGAAAAGCTCGCCGGTATGACCGGTACGGCCGAGACCGAGGCCGCCGAGCTGCACGAGATCTACAAGCTGGGCGTGGTGCCGATCCCCACCAACCGGCCGATGGTCCGCAAGGACCAGTCCGATCTGATCTACAAGACCGAAGAGGCCAAGTACATCGCGGTCGTCGACGACGTCGCCGAGCGCTACGAGAAGGGCCAACCGGTCCTGATCGGCACCACCAGCGTGGAGCGCTCCGAGTTCCTGTCGCGCCAGTTCGAGAAGCGCCGCATCCCGCACAACGTGCTCAACGCGAAGTACCACGAGCAGGAGGCCGGCATCGTCGCCGAGGCCGGCCGGCTCGGCGCGATCACTGTGGCCACCAACATGGCCGGCCGCGGCACCGACATCGTGCTCGGCGGCAACGTCGACTACCTGCTGGACCGGCGCCTGCGTCAGCGCGGCCTCGACCCGATCGAGACCCCCGAGGAGTACGAGCAGGGCTGGCACGAGGAGCTTCCGCACATCAAGGCGGAGGTGGCGGCCGAAGCCAAGGACGTGATCGCCGCCGGCGGCCTGTACGTGCTGGGCACCGAACGTCACGAGTCACGCCGCATCGACAACCAGCTGCGTGGCCGCTCCGGCCGTCAGGGTGACCCGGGTGAATCCCGCTTCTACCTGTCGCTGGCCGACGAGCTGATGCGCCGCTTCAACGGCGCCACGCTGGAGACGCTGCTGACGCGGCTGAACCTGCCCGACGACGTGCCGATCGAGGCCAAGATGGTCTCCCGCGCCATCAAGAGCGCGCAGACCCAGGTCGAGCAGCAGAACTTCGACATCCGCAAGGAAGTCCTCAAGTACGACGAGGTGATGAACCAGCAGCGCAAGGTCGTCTACGCCGAGCGCCGCCGCATTCTGGAGGGCGAGAACCTCGCCGGCCAGGCACACCAGATCCTCGTCGACGTGATCACCGCCTACGTCGACGGCGCGACCGCCGAGGGCTACTCCGAGGACTGGGACCTGGAGAAGCTGTGGGAAGGACTCAGGCAGCTCTACCCGGTGGGCATCGATCATCACGACCTGATCGACTCCGACGCCGTCGGCGAGCCCGGCGAGCTCACCCGCGAGGAGCTGCTGCAGGCGTTGATCGCCGACGCCGAGCGGGCCTACGCCGCGCGGGAGGCCGAGATCGAGGAGATCGCCGGCGAGGGCGCGATGCGGCAGCTGGAGCGCAACGTGTTGCTCAACGTGCTCGACCGCAAGTGGCGCGAACACCTCTACGAGATGGACTACCTGCGTGAGGGCATCGGGCTGCGTGGCCTGGCCCAGCAGCGGCCCGAGGTCGAGTACGCCCGCGAGGGTTACGACATGTTCATCGCAATGCTCGACGGCATGAAGGAAGAGTCGGTCGGCTTCCTGTTCAACGTCCAGGTCGAACGGGCCCCGTCCGCTCCGACGGTCGCCGCGCAGGCCGCCCCCGCCGGGCTGGCCGCGTTCGCGGCCGCCGCTGCGGAGCAGGCTCAGGCGCAGACCGGTGGAGTGGCCACCAAGGAGCGGCCGGCCGTCGGCGGGTTGCGCGCCAAGGGCATCGATGACAAGGCCCAGCCGTTGACCTACACCGGCCCGTCCGAGGACGGCGGCGTCGAGGTCAAGCGTTCCGGTGGTGGTACGCCGTCGACCGGTGGCACCCGCAAGGAGCGACGCGAGGCCGCCCGCCAGCAGAAGACGGGCCGGCACGCCAAGCGCCGCTAGTTCTTCAGTGATTTCGGTGTCGTTGGTCAACGTCAGCGGGACCAACGACACCGAAATCACCCGATCTGCAGGGCGACCAGGCGCCAGCTGTCGCGGTGCCGGTCGATCCGGCCCGCGACGGCGTGCACCCGGCCGCTGCGGCTGAACGATGCGAACACCTCCGCGGCGGTGACCTCGCCGCCGCCGGTGTCCACCGACCGCACCCGGACCCGCCGCAACGTCGCACTGCCGGTGCGCGGCGCCGCGGCCCGCGCGATCACACATTCGACGAGCACCGGCGTCATCAGCGGGCGCAGCTGCGCCACCGGCCTGCGCCGGTCGATGACCTCGATGACCTGACGCAGCGCCGTCTCGGCGAACACCACGGCCGACCGGGGCGGCGGCGGTTCGTGCGGATGCGGCGGTCGGTGCGCGCGCAACGCGCGCGGGGACGGACGGTGCAGCGCGGCGCTCGACGGCGTCGGACACGGCTGCGGCGCCGGTTCGTAGTCGATGACCGGCGAGGTCTTCCACACGGGAGACGACACAGGGGGCGACGCCGGGTCGGACGGGATACGGGATGCGGTCATGCGGGCTCTCCAGCGGACGACGGAAATCTGCCGGAGAGTTGCAGACCGCTCAATGATCCCACGCACGGCATGCGCCGGAGAGCACCCGTTGTGCGCGGGCTTACAAAATGCCGATAACGTGGCAGGGTCTGACGCTTGTTGGCGAGTGAGCGAGGGAGGCGGCGCCGCACATGGTGACCAGGTTGTCGGCGTCGGATGCGTCCTTCTACCGCCTGGAGAATTCGTCGACGCCGATGTACGTCGGCTCGCTGCAGATCCTGCGCAAGCCCCGTAACGGTCTGAGCTACGAAACCCTGCTGGCGACCGTCGAGCAGCGGCTCCCGCTGATTCCGCGCTACCGGCAGAAGGTGCGGGAGGTGAGCTTCGGGCTGGCGCGACCGGTCTGGGTCGACGACCGCGACTTCGACATCACCTATCACGTACGGCGCTCGGCGCTGCCGTCCCCGGGCAGCGACGCCCAGCTGCACGAGCTGGTGGCCCGGCTCGGATCGCGACCGTTGGACAAGTCCCGACCGCTGTGGGAGATGTATCTCGTCGAGGGACTGGCCAAGAACCGCATCGCGATCTACACGAAGTCGCACCAGGCGCTCGTCAACGGCATGAGCGCGCTGGAGATCGGGCACGTGATCGCCGACCGCACACAGAAACCGCCCGCGTTCGGCGAGGACATCTGGATTCCGGGCCGCGAACCCAGCGATCGGCAGCTGCTGTTCGGTGCTTTCGGGGAGTGGATCACGCGGCCGACCGCGCAGGCCGCCGCCCTCCGCTCGGCGGTGACCGAGGCCGTCACCAACACCGGCCAGCTGGTCGAACTCGGACGGCGCGCCACCGAGGTGGCCCGCACCGTGGCCCGGGGTGCGGCCCCGAGCAGCCCGCTGAACACCACCGTGTCACGCAACCGGCGATTCTCGGTGGCCTCGGGCAGCCTCGACGAATTCCGCGCCGTGCGTGCGCGTTACGAATGCGACGTCAACGACGTGGTGCTCGCGGTGGTCGCCGGGGCGCTTCGCAACTGGCTTCTGTCACGGGGGGAGCCGGTGCGTGCGACGACCACCGTGCGCGCCATGGCGCCCATGTCGGTGTATCCCGACGCCGAGATCGACTCCTCAAGCCCGGGCCAGGCCATCAGCGAGGTCGTTCCGTTTCTGGTGGATCTTCCCGTCGGAGAAGCCAATCCGGTGGTGAGGCTGTCCCAGATCTCGCACGCCACCGAGACGCATCCGACCGCACCCAGCCTGGTCGACGCGCGCACCATCATCACGCTGTCGGGCTTCGCGCCGCCGACACTGCACGCCATGGGTATCCGGGTCGCGACGAGCTTCTCGGCCCGACTGTTCAACCTGCTGATCACCAACGCGCCCGGCGCGCAGAACCAGATGTACATCGCCGGAACCAAACTGCTGGAGACCTATGCGGTCCCCCCGCTGCTGCACAATCAGGCCCTGGCGATCGGCGTCACCTCCTACAACGGGATGCTGTACTTCGGCATCAACGCCGACCGCGACGCGATGAGCGATGTCGAGATGCTGCCCAGTCTGCTGCGCGAAAGTCTCGATGAACTGGTGGAAGCCGCACGGTGACCCGTTCGTGGCGGTCCGGGATTGACGTGGCCACCTCGCCAGGGTCGAATGAATCGAATGACTGACATCTGCGAGCGCGACCCGACCGTAGTACCCACCGAGGCTGATCGCGGGGCCAGCCGGCACGGCCACGATTTCGTCGTTGCCTAGAGAAGAACCCGAGGTGACCCGGATGGCAAAGAAGGTCGGCAAGCTTCCCGACACGTCTTACGAGACCGAACTGTTCCGTCTGCAAACGGAACTGGTGAGGCTGCAGGAATGGGTCAAAGCGACCGGTGCCCGTGTGGTCATCGTGTTCGAAGGGCGCGATGCCGCAGGGAAGGGCGGCACGATCAAGCGGATCACCGAGTACCTGAGCCCGCGGGTCGCGCGGATCGCGGCGCTGCCCGCACCTTCGGATCGTGAACGGGGACAATGGTATTACCAGCGCTACATCGCACACCTGCCGGCCAGGGGCGAGATCGTGCTGTTCGACCGGTCCTGGTACAACCGCGCCGGCGTGGAGAAGGTGATGGGGTTCTGCACCCCGGCCGAGCACTCGCTGTTCATGCGCCAGACACCGATTTTCGAGCAGATGCTGATCGATGACGGTGTGCTGCTGCGCAAGTACTGGTTCTCGGTGTCTGACGAGGAACAGTTGCGACGTTTCCGTTCCCGGCTCAAAGATCCGGTTCGGCAGTGGAAGCTGTCGCCGATGGACCTCGAAGCGGTGTACCGGTGGGAGGAGTATTCGCGGGCGAAGGACGAGGTGATGGTGCACACCGACACCGCGCTGAGCCCGTGGTTCATCGTCGAGTCGGACAACAAGAAACACGCGCGGCTCAACATGATCGCGCACCTGCTGGCCAGCATCGACTACCACGATGTCGAGCGCGCCAAGGTGAAGCTTCCCAAGAGGCCGGTGGTCAGTGGTGACTACCAGCGACCACCGCGGGAGCTGTCGACCTATGTTGACGATCACGTGGCGACGTTGCTGGGCGATACCGAGTAACGGGCTACCCTCACCTCGTGCGCGTCTTCGTCCCCGCAACGCTGGCCATGCTGCAGCGCCTGGTCGCCGCCGAATCCTTCCGTCCCGTCAACGGGACCGCGTTCGCGGTGACGCCGGCGCTGCGCGAGGCCTATGCCGAAGGTGACGAGGACGAGCTGGCCGACGTCGCGCTGCGCGAGGCGGCACTGGCGTCGCTGCGACTGCTCGACGACGAACCCGCCGAGGGACTGCCGCCGCGCCGGGCGGTGGTGGAGCTCGATCTCGACGACGCCGACGGAATCACGTTCCGGCCTGACCTCGACGACGCCGTGGTGCGGATCGCCGGCGACGTCCCCATCGGCCGGGTGGTCGCGGCCTACGTCGACAACGCGGCCGCCGAACCTGCGGTGCTGGCCGCCGTGGAGGTCATCGACTCCGCCGATCTGGGGGACGAGGACGCCGAGCTGACGGTCGGTGACGCACAAGACCACGACCTGGCGTGGTACGCGCCGCAGGAGCTGAATTTCCTACTGGACCTGCTCTAACGCCTACGCTACCGTAAGTTACGGTACCGTAGGTAGAGGCGTCGCGCGGATGGGAAGCCCCATCGCCGCCCCCAAGCCGGAGGAGCCGTCATGGCCAAGAACACCATCAAGAACACCGCCAAGGTCGCCGACACCGTGCGCCCCACCATCGCCGGCGCCAAGGAGAATCCCGGCTGGCACCTTCTGCGCACCATCGCCGGCCGGATTACCACACCGCTGCTTCCCGACGACTACCTCAAGCTGGCCAACCCACTGTGGTCGGCGCGCGAGCTGCGCGGCAGGGTGCTCGAAGTGCGCCGCGAGACCGAGGACTCGGCCACCCTGGTCATCAAGCCGGGCTGGGGTTTCTCCTTCGACTACGAGCCCGGCCAGTACATCGGGATCGGCCTGCTGGTGGAGGGACGCTGGCGCTGGCGCTCCTACTCGCTGACCAGCAGCCCGGTCACCAGCAAGGGTTCGCGCACCATCACGATCACCGTCAAGGCCATGCCCGAAGGCTTCCTGTCGACGCATCTGGTCGGCGGGGTCGCGCCCGGAACCATCGTCAGACTTGCTGCGCCGCAAGGCAATTTCGTGATGCCCGACCCCGCTCCGGCGTCGGTGCTGTTCCTCACCGCAGGCTCGGGCATCACGCCGGTGATGTCGATGCTGCGCACCCTGGTGCGCCGCGGGCAGCTCGGCGATGTGGCGCATGTGCACTCGTCGCCGACCGAGGACGACGTGATGTTCGCCGCCGAACTGTCCGAGTTGGCGGACCGACACGAGGGTTACCGGCTGCGCGTTCGGGCTACCCGTACCGAGGGTCGGCTCGACCTGGACCGTCTCGATGAGGTGGTGCCGGACTGGCGGGAACGCCAGACGTGGGCGTGCGGGCCCGAGGCCATGCTGGAGGCCGCCGAGCGGACATGGAAGGCGGCCGGCATCGCCGACCGACTGCACCTGGAGCGGTTCGCGGTGGCGCGGGCGGCCCACGGCAGCGGCGGCACCGTCGAGTTCTCCCGGTCGGGCAAGGCCGCCACGGTGGACGGCGCTACGTCGTTGATGGACGCGGGGGAGGCCGCAGGCATCCAGATGCCGTTCGGCTGCCGGATGGGCATCTGCCAGTCCTGTGTGGTGGGTCTGCTCGACGGGCATGTGCGCGATCTGCGCACCGGTGTCGAGCACGAACCGGGTACCCGGGTACAGACCTGTGTGTCAGCGGCGTCGGGGGATTGTGTGCTCGACGTCTAGGCTTTACTGGGTAGTAACCTACGGCGACGTAGGTTACGGTAGCGTAGGTAGCGAGAGGAGGGTTGAAACATGGCAATCACAGATGTTCCCCAGTTTGCGCACCTCACTGAGGCAGACGTCGAGAACCTGGGACGCGAACTGGACGCTATCCGCCAGGATATCGAGGATTCCCGCGGTGAGCGGGACGCGCGGTACATCCGTCGCACCATCGCCATCCAGCGGGGGCTGGAAGTCACCGGCCGACTGCTGCTGGCGGGCAGCGCGAAGCGCAGGTTCTGGTGGGCGGGCACCGCGACACTGGGCGTGGCCAAGATCATCGAGAACATGGAGATCGGCCACAACGTCATGCACGGTCAATGGGATTGGATGAACGATCCCGAGATCCATTCCTCCTCGTGGGAATGGGACATGAGCGGCGCCTCCAAGCACTGGCGCTTCACCCACAACTTCATGCACCACAAGTACACGAACATCCTCGGGATGGACGACGACGTGGGCTACGGCGTCATCCGCGTCACGCGCGATCAGCGCTGGCGACCGATGAACCTGCTGAACCTGTTTTTCAACACGCTGCTTTCGGTCGCCTTCGAGTGGGGTGTGGGCCTGCAGCATCTGGAGCTCGGCAAGATCTTCAAGGGCCGCGACGACCGCAAGGCCACGATGGGCCGGGTCAAGGAGTTCGGCGTGAAGGCCGGCCAGCAGGTGGTCAAGGACTATGTCGCCTACCCGGCGATCACGTCCCTGTCCCCGCGCGCGACGTTCAGGTCGACGCTGACGGCCAACGCGGTCGCCAACGTCATCCGCAACGTCTGGGCCAACGCGGTCATCTTCTGCGGCCACTTTCCGGACGGCGCCGAGAAGTTCACCAAAACCGACATGGTCGGCGAGTCGCGGGGCCAGTGGTACCTGCGACAGATGCTGGGAAGCGCGAACTTCGAGGGCGGCCCGTTGCTGCGGTTCATGAGCGGCAACCTCAGCCAGCAGATCGAGCATCACCTGTTCCCGGACCTACCGAGCAACCGGTATTACGAGATCTCGCTGCGGGTCCGCGAGCTGTGCGACAAATACGACCTGCCCTACACCACCGGGAACTTCCTGGTGCAGTACGGCAAGTCCTGGCGCACGATCGCGAAACTGTCGCTGCCGGACCGGTTCCTGACCGATACCGCCGACGATGCCCCGGAGACACGCAGCGAGCGGATGTTCGACGGGCTGGAGCCGTCCGAGCGGCGCGGCCTGAGGTCGGCCATCGCCGCGGTGCGCAAGCGCCGGCGTGCGAAAGCCGCCGAGAAGGCGGCCGTCAAGCTGGCTGCCTGAGCGCCCAGAAGGCATAAAATCGCCCGCTATCGCTTGATAGCGGGCGATTTTGTGTCTGCTCGCGGCCTTACGGGATGTAGTCGAAGGTGTCGGGGTTCGGGCCGATGCGCCCGGCCTCGCCCTGGTCCAGGCCGGAGATCGCGGCGAAGTCGTCGGCGCCGAGCTCGAAGTCGAACAGCGCGAAGTTGTCCTTGATGCGCTGCAGCGTCACCGATTTCGGGAACACGATGTCGCCGCGCTGAATGTGCCAGCGCAGCACGACCTGTGCCGGCGACTTGCCGACCGTCTCGGCGATGCGGGTCACCACCGGGTCGTCGAGCACCTTGCCCTGCGCGATGGGCGACCACGCCTCCGTGGCGATGCCGTGCTCGCGGCCGTAGGCGCGGACCTCGTCGTTGGCGAAGTACGGGTGCACCTCGATCTGGTTCACCGCGGGCACGGTGTCGGTCTCCTCGGCCAGCCGCTGCAGGTGCGCCACCTGAAAGTTGGAGACACCGATGCTGCGGGCGCGGCCGTCTTTCTTGAACTCCTCCAACGTCTTCCACGTCGAGACAAAGTCGCCGTCGTACAGCGTGGGCAGCGGCCAGTGGATCAGGAACAGGTCGACGTAGTCGAAGTCCAACGCCTTGAGCGTGGCGTCGAACGCCCGCCGTGCGTCGTCGGGCTTGTGGAACCCGTTGTTGAGCTTGCTGGTGACGTATACCTCGGCGCGGTCGATGCCGGCGTCGCGGATGCCCTGCCCCACGCCCCGCTCGTTCTGGTACATCTCGGCGGTGTCGATGTGGCGGTAGCCGATCTCCAGAGCCGACCTGACCGCGGCGGCCGTGTCGTCCGGCGGGATCTGGAACACGCCGAACCCCAGCTGCGGGATGCCGGTGCCGTCGTTCAGTTCGATCGTGGGTGTGTTGCTCAAGATCTCTCTCCTCCTCGTTTGCCGACAGCGTGCCCGGCGGGCCTGCGCTGCAAACACCTTCCCCGGACACAACGTGCCCCCAGGGCGTCAGCCTTCCCGAAGCGCGGCAAGCAGTCTGCGCGCCGCCTGCACCCGGCCCTGCGCCGCGCCGGTCAACTCGTCCAGCGCACACTCAGGATCGGCGGGCGGGCCCATGTGGCCGCAGCCCCTCGGACAGTCGTCGATCGCCTCGGCCAGGTCGGAGAACGCCAGCACCACGTCGTCGGGTTCGATGTGGGCCAGCCCGAACGACCGGATGCCCGGTGTGTCGATCACCCAGCCGCCCAGCCGCAACGGCAATGCCACCGACTGGGTCGACGTGTGCCTGCCCTTGCCGACATCGGTCACCTCGCCGGTGGCCCGTTCCGCTTCGGGGACAAGGCGATTCACCAGGGTTGACTTGCCGACCCCGGAGTGGCCCAGCAGTGCGGTGACCTTGTCGGCCAGCAGGGAACCGACCGCTTCGAGCGGGTCGTCGCGGCCCGCGGTGACGATGACCAGGTCAAGATCGCGGAACTGGGCGGCGAACGGCTCCGCCGGCGCCAGGTCGGTCTTGGTCAGGCACAGGATCGGGACGAGGCCACCGGCGTACGCGGCGATCAGCGCACGCTCGACCAGACCGGTGCGTGGCGGCGGGTCGGCCAGCGCCACCACGATCAGCAGTTGGTCGGCGTTGGCGACGACCACCCGCTCGGCGGGGTCGGTGTCATCGGCGGTGCGCCGCAACACCGTTCGGCGTTCACCGCGGCGCACGATGCGTGCCAGCGTGTCGGTGCGGCCGGACAGGTCGCCGACCACGTCGACGTCGTCGCCCACGACGATCGGGGTTCGGCCCAGCT
Source organism: Mycolicibacterium austroafricanum (assembly GCF_000612725.1). Classification (GTDB taxonomy): domain Bacteria; phylum Actinomycetota; class Actinomycetes; order Mycobacteriales; family Mycobacteriaceae; genus Mycobacterium; species Mycobacterium austroafricanum. The sequence goes on along the minus strand of NZ_HG964451.1, from coordinate 68,589 downwards.
CGCGGGCCCGCATCGCCGTCACCCGGCGGTCGGGGTCACGGCCCAGGACACACCCCCACCGGCCCCGGTCGACGGTGACCACCATCGCCTGTTGGGCGTCCGCGTGCTCGGGGCGGGTCTTGGTGCGCGGGCGAGAGCCGCGTCCGGGGCGGATCCGGACATCGGACTCGTCGTACTCGCGCGGGCTCAACGGCCTTGATTCCTCCCCGCGTGCGGGGCGCCGGCCTGAAGGTCCGTCTGGCCGGCCAGCATGTCGGCCCACAGTTGCGGGAAGTCGGGCAGCGTCTTGGCGGTGGTGCCGATGTCTTCCACCTCGACGCCCGGCACCCGCAGCCCGACGATCGCGCCCGCGGTGGCCATCCGGTGGTCGGCGTAGGACCGCCACACCCCGCCGTGCATCTGCCGGGCGGTGATGACCAGGCCGTCGTCGGTCTCCTCGCACTGGCCGCCGAGGCGGTTCAGCTCGGCGCTCAGCGCCGCCAGCCGGTCGGTCTCGTGCCCGCGCAGATGCGCGATGCCGCGCAGCCGCGACACCGAACCGGGGGAGGCCAGCGCCGCCATCGCCGCGACCGAGGGCGCGAGCTCGCCGACATCGCGCAGGTCGACGTCGATGCCGCCGTAGCTCGTCGCACCCTGAACGTCGAGATGCGAATTGCCTTGCCGCACCTCGGATCCCAGGCTTGTCAGGAGCGAGAGGATGGTGGCGGCGGGCTGCGTGCTGACGGTCGGCCAGCCGGTGACGCGCACGGTGCCGCCGCTGATCACCGCGGCGGCCAGGAACGGCACCGCGTTGGACAGGTCGGGTTCGACGGCCCAGTGCCGCGCGGCGATCGGTCCGGGCGCCACCCGCCACCGGTCGGCGGCGGAGTCGTCGACCTCGACCCCGGCGTCGCGCAGCATCGACACCGTCATCGCGATGTGCGGCGCGGACGGCACCGCGCCCCCGGTGTGCACCACGGTCAGCCCCTCGGTGAACGCGGCACCGGAGAGCAGCAGGCCGGACACGAACTGAGACGAGCCCGACGCGTCGATCTCGACGGTGCCGCCGCGCACCGAGCCCTGACCGCGCACCGAGAACGGCAGGCCGTCGCCGTCGATGGCGACACCCAGGGCGCGCAGACCGTCGAGCAGCGGGGCGATCGGGCGCGCCCGCGCCTGCTCGTCACCGTCGAAGGTGACCGTCTCGGTGGTCAGCGCCGCGACCGGCGGCACGAACCGCAGCACCGTCCCGGCCAGGCCGCAGTCGATGCGGGCGCCGGCCTTCGGCGCCAACGCACCGCTGACCGTCAACTCGGTGCCGTCGCTGCCGTCGGTGTCTGGGGCCTCCACGACCACACCGAGGCCCTGCAGGGCGGAGATCATCAGGTCGGTGTCGCGGCTGCGCAGCGCGCCGCTGATCGTCGAGGAACCCTGCGGCACCGCGAGCGCGGCCAGCACCAGGGCCCTGTTGGTCTGTGACTTCGAGCCGGGCACGGTGACGGTCGCGTGTACGGGGGTCGCCGTCGACGGCGCCGGCCATGTGCTCACGGGTTCAGCTTTCCAGCAGCCGATCCGGCGCGCAAAGGCGCCCTGAGCGTCGCGTTTCGCGCCGGATTCGCCGGGTCTGGGACCATGGACACCATGTGCGGGCGATTCGCGGTGACGACCGATCCGGCGCTGCTGGCCGAGAAGATCAAGGCGATCGACGAAACGGCGGCCGCCAAAACCGACGGGCCGAACTACAACGTGGCGCCCACGACCAGCGTCGCGACCGTCGTCAAACGCCACACCGAACCCGACGACGAGTCCACCCGCCGGATCCGGCTGATGCGCTGGGGGCTGGTGCCGCCCTGGGCCAAGGCCGGCGACGACGGCAGCCCCGACACCAAGAGCGGTCCGCTGCTGATCAACGCCCGCTCCGACAAGGTCACGTCCTCTCCGGCGTTCCGCAGCTCCGCGAAGGCCAAGCGCTGCCTGGTGCCGATGGACGGCTGGTACGAGTGGAAGGGCCAGAAGGGCGCCAAGACGCCGTACTACATGCACACCCGCGACGGGGAGCCGCTGTTCATGGCCGGATTGTGGTCGACGTGGCGGCCCAAAGGCGCGGACAAGGACGTCAAACCGCTGCTGAGCTGCACGATCATCACCACCGACGCGGTCGGCCCCCTTGCCGACATCCACGACCGGATGCCGCTGACCATCAGTGCGCCGGACTGGGATCGCTGGCTCGACCCGGACGCACCGGTCGACGAAGGGCTGCTGCGCGGCCACGGTGACCTCGACCGCATCGAGGTCCGGGAGGTGTCGCGGTTGGTCAACAGCGTGCGCAACAACGGACCGGAACTCATCGAGCCGGTCACACCGCAGGCCGAGCAAGGCACCCTGCTTTGAGTCACCCGCTGCAGTCCGGCGCGGTCGTCGACGCGTTGGCCGCCGATCTGCGCTCGGCGCAGTACACCACCGACGGGGTGGCCGAACTGCTCGGCGCCGACGCCGGCGCCGCGTTCAGCCGCGGCCTGTGGTGGTCGGCGCTGCGCGCCACCGACCGCGCCGACGCCGGCCATCAGCGGCTGGCCACCCTGGTCCGGCTGTTCCTGCTCGGCACCGACGAACCGCGTGAGCGGGTCGGGCACGCCATGCCCGGCGCGGGCGTGGACGCGCTGGTCGACAACGGCGTCGTCGAACCGGCCGGGCCGGACTCGGTGCGCGCCGCCGTCGACATTCGCCCGCACAGCGACGGCGCACGCGACTTCCTGGTGGTGTCCGACCAGGACTCGGCGCTGCGCTCCGGCCCGGTACGCCACGACCATGTCCTGGGCATCGGTGGCGCATCCGTCTCGCTGGCCCACGCGGTGGTGCGCAGCCCGGTCGGCCGCGCGCTCGACCTCGGCACCGGGTGCGGTATCCAGGCGCTGCACCTCGATGCGCACTGCGATGAGGTGGTGGCCACCGACACCAACCCGCGGGCACTGGCGTTGGCCGCGGCGACCGCGCGTCTCAACGGCATGTCGTGGGATCTGCGCTGCGGCAGTCTGTTCGAACCGGTGGCCGGTGAGCGTTTCGACCTGATCGTGTCCAACCCGCCGTTCGTGGTGGGGACCGGCTCCTTGGACTACATCTACCGCGACTCTGGCATGGCCGGAGATGCGTTGTGCCAGAGCATGATCGAGCAGGTTGCCGACCATCTGGAGCCGGGTGGCACCGCGCAGATCATGGCGAACTGGATCGTGCGCGACGGCGAGGAGGACGGGGGCTGGCGCGACCGGGTCCGTGGCTGGCTGGCCGGGACCGGCCTGCACGCGTGGGTGGTGCAGCGCGAGTTCGCCGACCCGATCAGCTATGTCTCGCTGTGGACCTCCGACGCCGGTGAGTCGCCGGAGCAGGCGGCGCGCCGCGGCGGGCAGTGGCTGGACTGGTTCGACGCCGAGGGCATTGCCGGGGTGGGTATGGGCATGGTCACGCTGCGTGCGCCGCGCGTGGGCGAGACGCGGCCTCCCGACCAGGTCCTGGAGGAGATCACCGGCGCCGACGAGGCGCTGACCGGGCCCGAAGTCGAGGCGTTCCTGGCCCGCCGCGAATACCTGCACGACACCGGCGACGAGCAACTGTTGGCCGCCCGGTTGTCCACCGCGCCGGTCTTCCTGGAGGAGCAGTCCCTGCCCGGCCCCGACGGGTGGCAGGTGATCGGCGCCGCGGTGCGCCGCCCCGGCGGCCCGGGTGCGGTCATCGGTGTCGACGAGGTCTCGCGGGCGTTGTTCGCCGGCTGCCGGGGCGAGGTTCCGCTGGGCACGCTGATCGAGCTGCTCGCCAGCTTCCACGGTGTCGACGCCGACGCGCTGGCGACCGCGGCGCTGCCGGTGGTGCGCGAGGCGATCGGGCGCGGAATCCTCTACCAGGCGCAGTGAGGACTCACGCTCGCAACGTCGCGCTGACCACCACGTAGGGGGCGGTGAACGCCACCGCGCCGGACGGCTCGAGATGGCGGCGCAGAGCGATCTCGAACTCCGCGGCCAGCCGGTCCTGCTGCGCCGGGTCGGCGCGCCGGAAGGTCGCCACGTGCATGGGCGACTCCGAGCGCAGGAAGTGCAGCGCCGCGGCCATCGACTCGAACTCCCACCGGTGCCGGGCGCGCTGAACGTCGATGTCGTCGAAGAACGGCGCCAGGCGGGTGGTCAGCGTGTCGGTATCGCCCCATTGGTCGGGGGAGAAGCCCGTCGCCGGCGGCGGTCCGAGCACCGCGACGACGGGGTCGAAGAACGGATTGTCGGCATCGCGCGCCCACGCCGAAAAGGCAAGTCGGCCAGCGGGTTTCAGTAGCCGCGTGATCTCGGCGACCTGGCTGTCGGGATCGACGAAGATGATGCCCATGTTCGACACCGCCGCGTCGAACGCACCCGTGGGCAGGCCGGTGTCGGAGGCGTCGGCGGTGTGCCAGGTGACCGCGTCGGCGCCGTCGCGCACCGCGGCTATGGCGATCAACTCCGGGGTGAGGTCGACACCGGTCACCTGTGCCCCGCGGGCCGCGGCCGCCAGGGCGGCGCTGCCGGTGCCGCAGGCGAGGTCGACCACCGCGGCGCCGCGCAGCGGGTGCCGCCGATCGAGGGCGTCGACGACCTGCTCGGCGATCGGGGCGATGCGTTGCCCGACGGCGTCGTAGCGCCCGGCGGACCAGAGACTCGGCGATGACACGGACACAGCCTGCCACTATGACAGCGTGGATGGTGAGCTCGGTTCGTTCGCGGTGGACGCCCCGCCGTTGCCGCGTCCCGTCCTGTTCGACCAGTTCTGGGCCGATCTCACGTTCCTGCATTGGCCGGTCGACCCCGGCGGTGTCGCGCATCTGTTCCCGCCCGGCACCCGCCCGGACGTTTTCGCCGACGGACTGACCTACGTCGGCCTGGTGCCGTTCGTGATGCGGCACACCAAGCTGGGCACCAGGTGGCCGCTGCCGTATTTGGGCGCGTTCGCCGAAACCAACGTCCGACTGTATTCGGTGGACGACGCCGGCCGGCATGGCGTGCTGTTCCGGTCGCTGGAGACCCAGCGGCTGGCCGTCGTGGCCGTGACCCGTCTCGGGCTCGGCGTGCCGTACACGTGGGCCGCGATGCGGGTGACCCGCAGCGCTGACCGGCTCCGCTATTCGAGTGTCCGGCGCTGGCCCGACCGCGGCCTGCGCAGCCACGTCGCGGTAACCGTCGGCGGGGTCGTCGCACCCACGCCGCTGGAGGTGTGGCTGACCGCGCGGTGGGGTGCGCACACCCGGAAGGCGGGGCGGACGTGGTGGGTGCCCAACGAGCATGTGACGTGGCCGTTGCACAGCGCCGAGGTCGACGAGCTCGACGACGACCTGGTGGCCGCCGCGGGCATCGCATGTGCCGGACCGATGCTGCGCCCGGTGTTCTCCCCGGGCGTGCACGCCCGGTTCGGCAGACCCGCGAGCGTGCGTCCGCGGTAGCCGGCAGGCGCGCGCCGCTACCGTGACTGCACGTTCGTGCAGGCCTCTAGGGACCGGTGTAGCCCGGCGGGTTGGCGCCCTCGACCCAGAAGTCCACGCCGAGGTCGGAGCCCGGCACGCAGTCGTACACCGACAGATCGGTGACGCCGGACTCCAACAGCACGTCCTCACACAGCAGCGTGTGGCCGGTGAAGCTCGACGGCTTGGTCAGGACGGCGTACGCGGCGTCGGAGTACACCTCCGGCTTGCGGGACCGCGCCATCGACTCGTCCCCGCCCAGCAGGTTCTGCACGGCGGCGGTGGCCACCATGGTGCGCGGCCACAGCGTGTTCGACGCGATGCCGGCGTCACGCATCTCTTCGGCGATTCCCAACGCGCACAATGTCATCCCGAACTTCGCCATCATGTACGGCGTGGGCCGCAACCACTTGGACTCCAGCAGGATAGGCGGTGACAACGTCAGGATGTGCGGGTTGTCCCGGCCCTTCATGTGCGGGATGCAGGCCTGCGACACCGCATACGTGCCGCGCACCTGGATGCCGTTCATCAGGTCGAAACGCTTGAGCGGAACCTCCTCGATGGAGCCGAGATTGATCGCCGAGGCGTTGTTGACGCACATGTCGATGCCGCCGAACTGCTCGACGGTCTTGGCCACCGCGGCGGCCACCGAGTCACCGTCGCGGACATCGCCGACGATGGGCAGCGCCTGCCCGCCGGCCTCCTCGATCTCTTTGGCCGCGGTGTAGACCGTGCCGGGCAGCTTCGGATGGGGTTCGGCGGTCTTGGCCACCAGAGCGATGTTGGCGCCGTCCGCCGCGGCGCGTTTGGCGATCGCCAGCCCGATACCGCGGCTGGCGCCCGAAATGAACATGGCCTTACCCGCAAGAGACATGGACCCACCCTAGGGCGCGCAGATGTCCGCGGTCACGGCATTGGTCAGCCGCACCAGATCCCGGGGATCCAGCGCGACGTCCCAGCCGCGTTTCCCGGCGCTGCACAGCACCCGCTCCCACTGCAGAGCCGACGAGTCCACCACGGTGGGCAAGGCCTTGCGCTGGCCGAGAGGGGAGATGCCGCCGACGACGTAGCCCGACGAACGCTGCGCGTCGGCAGGGTCGGCCATCGTCGCCTTTGCCGCCCCGAGCGCCGCTGCGGCGGCCTTCAGCGACAGCTTCGACGGCACCGGCAGGACTGCGACGCCGAGCCCCTTGGGCAGCGCGACGACGAGCGTCTTCAGGATCTGCGCCGGCGCCAGCCCGCCGGCCTGTGCCAACTCCTTGACCGCTTCCTCGCCGAACGACTCACTGCGCGGGTCATGGCGGTACTGGAGGACCTCGTGCGGGACGCCCGCAGCCACCAGCGCCGCGACCGCCGGTGTTGCTGCGCGTGCCACCGGCACAGCGTAATCAGGTCAGCGTGGACCGGTATGCCAGGTGATCCGCGGTGGGGCGTCGGTGCCGGTGCGGGCAAGCCGGCGATAGCAGAGCCCGCCGATCACCGCGATCGTCACGGCCAGCGTGCCGTTGAGGACGGCCCATGCGAACACTGCCCGGCCGGTGTGTTCGGCGGCGGGGACGTATCCGTGGAGGAAGGTGGTGACGTCACCGGCGGCGACGATGCGCACGTCAGCGAGACCGGTGTAGGACGTCGTGCCTCCGCCCAGACCTCCTCGGAGGTCACCCCACACCACCACACGGTCGCCGCGGCGCAGCACGCATTCCCCGGTGTCGGACGGCCAGTTCCACGCCTGGGTGCCGGAGTCGATGCCCTCGACCACGACTGGCGGTCCGCCGGGGAAGTCGACCACGTAGCGGTGGGGCAGCCGGCTCCCGGGCATCGTGAATCGCCGCGAGCCGACAGCGAGACACGAATGCGAGGCGACGACGCCGCGCGGCGGATCCAACTCGACGGTGTGCCCGCTGATGGTCCCCGCGAGCAGCACACCGCCGGGCTGCTGCGGTCCGTCTCGCCAGGCGATGAACTCTGCGCGCTCGCGTAGCACGGGCAGGTCCGCTGCGCGCGTCCCTTCGTCGGCGACGACGGCAAGGAACACCGCCACCGCGGCGTACATCACCGAAAGCGCACCGCATACCACCGCGACGCCGTGGCGGTCCCTCCTGCTGACCAGCTGCGGGAGCCCGCGCCCGACGAGCAGCACCGTCACCACCGACAGGGCCACTGTGGCGACCAGGATCCTGGCGCCCCGCACCAGCAGGTCGGATGCGATCTCACCGGTGAAGACAACAGCCAGGATCAACACGGGCGCCGAAGCCACCACCAACAGGCACGCCGGCAGCACTCTTCGGCGCCGGCGAATCGTCAGCACCGTGACGATCAGTGCAAGCGCGGCCGACGCCGGGACCAGGGTCACGATCGCCCGAGAGCGCCGCGACAGCGCATCCCGAGGTTGACGAAGGCGTCGGCGAGCTCGACGGACGCCAGCACATCGGTGCGCACCCGGACCGATATTCCGGACCGATCGAGCGTCAGCACCGGCTGTTCGCGTTCCGCATCGAACGCCGAACACCATTCACAGATGGCGTCCGCCACGGCGCGCAGGGTTCCCGTCGGTCCGATCCCGTCCGTCGCGAACACCAGCAGCCGGTCATCCATGGCCGGCAGCGGCTGTAGCGCGCGGCCGCCGCCGACACGATCCAGACCCAGCCACCGGGCCATCGCCGCGGGCGCGGAACCGATGAGGTCGGTGGCCAACACGCGCAGCTCCGGCGGGGGCGCCGGGCCGACGACCAGCACGGCCCCGAGGGTGGCGGGCATGGGACAGGTCCAGATGCTGGTGACCACGTGGGTGCTGGGCGGCGACATCTGCCCCGCGAACGAACGGCTCATGGTCAGCTTCCAGTCGCCGGTGGCCGGGACGACGACAGTGTCGTCACCGTTGGTGCTGACTCGCCACCCCCGCTGCTGCATCGCCGATTGGAACGAAGCGCGGCGGCGCAGCCACCAGGTCAGCGCCGTGACGGAGACAAGTAGCGCCACAGCGACGACGACAAGGGTGGTTGACGCGTTCATCGGGACTCTGAGTATTCCCGACCTGCGGCGTCCGTGCCGGCAGTACCGCAGAGCACGGGAACACCACACGTGCCGACGCTGTTCTTGACGACAGCTGTGGCGGACCTTTCAGCCGCTCAGGGTCACTTGTCGGGGTCAGCCTTTAGGATCAGCAGAAGGGGATTGACGGTGCCAGTTGTCATGGCCATGGAGGCCCCATCGCGTTCGGTGCATGTGTTGGACGTGATCGGTGGCGCCGCTAAAGAAGGGACGGTGTTCCCCACGATGACAGACATCACCGGGTCGGCCGCTGAGGCGACCCTGGACGGTGAGGCCCCGGCGCGGGAGGAAACCGACGCCGAGCTGACCGCGCGTTTCGAACGCGATGCCATTCCAATGCTCGACCAGCTCTACGGCGGCGCGCTGCGCATGACGCGCAATCCCGCGGACGCCGAGGACCTGCTGCAGGAGACGATGGTCAAGGCCTACTCCGGCTTCCGCTCGTTCCGTGAGGGCACCAACCTCAAGGCCTGGCTGTACCGGATCCTGACCAACACCTACATCAACAGCTACCGCAAGAAGCAGCGCCAGCCGGCGGAGTATCCGACCGAGGAGATCACCGACTGGCAGTTGGCGGCCAACGCCGAACACTCCTCGACGGGGCTGCGGTCCGCCGAGGTCGAAGCCCTCGAACTGCTGCCCGACAACGAGATCAAGGAAGCGCTGCAGGCTCTGCCCGACGAGTTCCGGATGGCGGTGTACTACGCCGACGTCGAAGGCTTCCCGTACAAGGAGATCGCCGAGATCATGGACACGCCGATCGGAACGGTGATGTCGCGGCTGCACCGCGGCAGGCGCCAACTGCGCGAGTTGCTGGCCGGGGTGGCCCGTGACCGCGGTTTCATCCGGGGTGAGCAGGTCGACGCTCCCGAGGAGGTCACGTCATGAGCGGCACCGAGACGCCGGAAAACGAGACACCCGGCAACAGCGAAGACACTTGGACCCCGCCGATCGGCCCGATCGACCCGGAGCACCCCGAGTGCGCGGCCGTCATCGCCGAGGTGTGGACGCTGCTCGACGGTGAATGCACCGTGGAGACCCGCGACAAGCTGCGCCAGCATCTCGAGGAATGCCCGACCTGCCTGCGGTACTACGGCGTCGAGGAACGGGTCAAGAAGCTGATCGCCGCCAAATGCAGCGGCGAGCGGGCCCCCGAGGGGCTTCGGGAGCGGCTGCGCATCCAGATCAGCCAGACCACCATCATCCGCCGGGGCTGAGCCCCGATTCCGGCAGCAGACACAAAGCCGCCCGGCCTCCTGAGGGAGTGCCGGGCGGTTCTGCGTTACGAGCAGCTGGTCAGCGGCCGACTGACTTCGAGCCGGCGTTGGGCCGCTTGCCGTGGTTGGCTTTCGAGTGCTTACGGTCGCGCTTCTTACGGCCACGCTTGGCCATGGTGTACCTCCAGGTCGTTCGATGAAAACCGCCCGGCGAGCGGGCCGCGTTGGCCCTATTGTCGCACGCTCTGTCGGCACCGAATCCGCCACGGGCCCTGACCGGCGACATCACCGAGGCGCGGTGTGGTTCGATATACCCCGTCAGGCACCAGCGGGAAGCGGAGTGGGGTGAAGATGGCCGAGGATGTTCGCGCGGAAATCGTGGCCAGTGTGCTCGAGGTCGTGGTTCGCGAGGGCGATCAGATCGGTGAAGGCGACACCCTGGTGCTGCTCGAGTCGATGAAGATGGAGATTCCGGTGCTCGCCGAGGTGGCCGGGACCATCAGCAAGGTCAGTGTCTCGGTCGGTGATGTCATCCAGGCCGGCGACCTCATCGCGATCATCAGCTAGCGCCTGACCGGCCGGGTCAGAGTTGCTCCTCGCGTGCGCAGGCACACCCTGAAACCCGTCGGCGTGGGCCATGTCGACCCTCGGTGACCTGCTCGCCGAGCACACCGTGCTGCCCGGCAACGCGGTGGACCACCTGCACGCCGTCGTGGGCGAGTGGCAGCTGCTGGCAGATCTGTCGTTCGCCGACTACCTGATGTGGGTGCGCCGCGACGACGGGATGCTGGTGTGCGTCGCCCAGGTGCGCCCCAACACCGCGGCGACGGTGCTGCTGGCCGACGCCGTCGGAACCCTGGCCGAGGCCGAGGACCTCCCGATCGTGGCCGAGGCGTTCCAGTCCGGCACCATCGGCCGCGCCACAGTCGAAGGCGAATTCGGCTCTCCGGGCCTCAACGTCGAGGCCGTGCCGGTGCGCTACCGCAACGACGTGGTCGCCGTGCTGACCCATCAGACGTCGCTGGCGCCGCGACAGGCCAGCCCGCTGGAAGCGGCGTACGTCGACTGCGCCGGTGACCTGCTGCACATGCTCTCCGAAGGCACCTTCCCCAACGTCGGCGATCTCGCGATGTCGCGGTCGAGTCCCCGGGCCGGCGACGGGTTCATCCGCCTCGACGAGGCGGGTGTGGTGACGTTCGCCAGCCCGAACGCGATCTCGGCCTACCACCGGATGGGGCTGACGGCGGACCTGGAGGGCCACAATCTGGTCAGCATCACCCGGCCGCTGATCTCGGACCCGTTCGAGGCGCAGGAACTCGCCAACCACGTCCGTGATTCGCTCACCGGCGGCTCCAGCATGCGGATGGAGGTCGACGCAGGCGGGGCGACGGTTCTGCTGCGTACGTTGCCGCTGGGGGTGCACGGAGTGGCCATGGGCGCCGCCGTGCTGATCCGCGACGTCACGGAGGTCAAGCGCCGGGACCGGGCGCTGCTGTCGAAGGACGCGACGATCCGCGAGATCCACCACCGGGTCAAGAACAATCTGCAGACCGTCGCCGCGCTGCTGCGACTGCAGGCGCGCAGGACGAACAACCCGGAGGGACGTGAGGCGCTGATGGAATCGGTGCGCCGGGTGTCGTCCATCGCCCTCGTCCACGACGCGCTGTCGATGTCGGTGGACGAGGAGGTGAACCTCGACCAGGTCATCGACCGCATCCTGCCGATCATGAATGACGTTGCGGCAGTTGACTCGCCGATCCGGATCAACCGTGTCGGCGACCTCGGCGTGCTGGATGCCGACCGGGCGACCGCGCTGATCATGGTCATCACCGAACTGGTGCAGAACGCCATCGAGCACGCCTTCGACGCCACCACACCGCAAGGCTGCGTGACCATCCGCGCCCAGCGGTCGGCCCGCTGGCTCGACGTCGTGGTGCACGACGACGGTCGCGGGCTGCCCGACGGTTTCAGCCTGGAGAAGTCCGACCGGCTCGGTCTGCAGATCGTCCGCACGCTGGTGTCCGCGGAGCTGGACGGCTCACTGGGGATGCACGCCGGGGCGGCAGGCGGGACGGATGTGATTCTGCGGGTGCCGATAGGCAGACGGGCGCGCCCGAGCCAATACTGACGGGCCATGCCATTTCTGCAAAATGCAATTCAATGAAATTTCGATTGCAGATAGTTACGGCCCCGACTTTCGTCGGGGCCGTCGCTGCGTCTGCGCGGAGGAGGATCAGACTCCGGTGCGAGCCTTGGTCCTGGCGTTGCGACGCTTGAGCGCGCGACGCTCGTCCTCGCTCATGCCGCCCCACACGCCCGCGTCCTGTCCGGACTCCAAAGCCCAGCTCAGGCACTCCGCCGTCACGGGGCAGCGGTTGCAGACGAGCTTCGCGTCGGCAATCTGGGCGAGCGCCGGGCCGCTGTTTCCCACGGGGAAGAACAGCTCCGGATCTTCGTCGCGACAGACGGCCTTATGGCGCCAATCCATGGTCTAACTCCTTATCGTGTGCGCGACAACGCGCACGAGCTTAACTTCGGCTGTTAACGCAAGCGCACCAAATGTTTCTGCGCTGTTGCATCGATGCTTTCACAGGCTGAACAGATGTCAATAGAAGTTCGTTAACTCGTGGGCTATCTCACTACGGAGGTCCGTTATCGGACCCCTTACTCCCTTGTACTACGCTCTACCCATCTGCGCTCTAAATCTGGCCTGTCAGAAGTCTGACGATATAGGTTTTCCCAGCTCAGGGCCGGTCAGCGGCCCATTTTCGGTGCGGGTGCCACCACGGCGAGCGCGTTGGGCACGGCAGTGAACTGCATCATGTTCCGCTTCCCGATGTAATCTCCGTCGATCTGGCAGGCGACCGGGGTGTCGCTGGTCACCTTGAGCCACTTGAGGTCGTCCTCACGGATCAGATGCTTGGCCTCCAGCCGGGGTGTGCGCGAGATCATCTGCCGCACCAGCCGCAGATTGGCCCATACGTTCATGCTCGTCGTCGCGAACACGCCCAGGCCCGTCTCGAACGTCGTATCCGGGTTCGTCCACACCGGTCGGGCATTGGCATAGGTCCACGGGCTGGCGTTGGACACGAACGCGAAATGGACGCCGGAGACCGGCTCGCGGTCGGGCAGGTGCAGTGTCAGCGCCGGCTCCTTGCGCGCACTGGCGAGCACTTCGCGGATCGCGACCCGGATGTAGCGCGACGCGGTCACCTTGCGGCCCTTGGCGCGCTGGGCTTCCACCGCGGCGACCACCTCCCCGTCGACACCCATCCCCGCGGTGAAGATCCCCCAGCGCTCCCCGCAGTCCATCAGCCCGATCCGTCGCCAGGTCCTGCCCTGCCGGTACGCGCCGAGCAGATCGACCAGCTGGTTCGTCGCCTCGATGGGGTCGGCGCTGATGCCGAGCGCGCGGGCGAACACGTTGGCCGACCCGCCGGGCACCACGCCGACCGCGGGTCCGGCGCCTCCCGGCCCGCACTCACCGAGGATGCCGTTGACCACCTCGTTCACCGTGCCGTCGCCGCCGTGCACGATCAGCACGTCGACGCCGCTGCGGGCGGCCTGCTGTGCGATCTCGATGGCATGGCCGCGGTGGTCGGTGTGGGTGACGGTCAGCCGCACCCGGCTTTCCAGCGCGTGGGCCAGCAGGTCCCGGCCGGCCGGCGTGGTCGAGGTCGCATTCGGGTTCACGATCAGCACGGCGCGCACGGGGCTTGAGCCTAGCGCTCATGCAGCACTGCGCCGGTACCGTACAACGGTGACCGAACGCCGACTGCTACTCGTCAACGGGCCCAACCTGAACCTGCTCGGCACCCGGCAGCCCGAGGTGTACGGCGCGACGACCCTGGCCGAGATCGAGGCGCGGGTGGCCGAGGTGGCCGCCGAGGCCGGCCTGCAGGTGCGGTCGGTGCAGAGCAATCACGAGGGCGTCCTCGTCGATGCCATCCACGCGGCGCGCACGGACTGCGCGGGCATCATCATCAACCCGGCGGCCTACAGCCACACCTCGGTGGCGATCGCCGACGCGTTGCGTTCGGTGGGACTGCCCGTCGCCGAGGTGCATCTGAGCAACATCCACGCGCGGGAGGAGTTCAGGCACCACTCCTATGTGTCGGCCGTCGCCGACATGGTGGTCGCCGGGGCCGGTCCGCTGGGCTACGAGATGGCGGTGCGGTTCCTGGCGGACAGGTTGCGTCGGTGACCCCCCGAGGCGTGCGCATCGCCGGCGCAATCGCCGCGCTGGAGGGCGCCCTGGGGCTCGTGATGGCCGTGGTGCTGGTCGTGCGCGAGGCCGCGGGCCACCATGAGGCCGCGATCAGCGGCTACGGCACGGCGGCCTGGTTCGCGATCATGGGTTCCGGGGTGGCTGCGGCGGGCTGGGCGCTGCTGACCGGGCGTCGCTGGGGCCGCGGTATCGCCGTGTTCGCCAACCTGGTGCTGCTCGGGGTCGCCTGGTACGTCTTCAGCTCCGGTCAACTGCGCTACGCGGTCGCGGTGGCCGCCGCGGCGATCACGGTGCTGGGGCTGCTGTTCAGCCCGTCGGCGTTGCACTGGCTGACTCAGTCGCGGGACTCGGCGGCCAACTCCGACAGACGCGGACCCGACACCCGGTAGGTGATCCATTCGCTCTGCGGCGCGCCGCCGACGCTGTCGTAGAGCGCGATCGCGTTGACGTTCCAGTCCAGCACCGCCCAGCTCAGCCGCGAGTAGCCGCGCTCGACGCACTCGCGGGCCAACGTGGACAGCAGCTTGCGGGCCAGCCCGCGCCTGCGGAACTGCGGACGCACGAACAGGTCTTCGAGGTAGACGCCCGCCACCCCGTCCCAAGTCGAGAAGTTGCGGAACCACAGCGCCGTGGCGGCGGCCTGACCGTCGACCTCGACCAGGTGCCCGTACAGCGTGGGATTCGGGCCGAAAAGCGCTGCGGCCAATTGGGTTTCGGTTACCGTGCACTCCGCTGCGGCGTGCTCGAACTCGGCGAGTTCATGGATCATCGCGGTCAGCTCGGCCTCGTCGCCGGGGCGTACCGCGCGGACGATCTCGCTCATTGCTCTACTCCCAGTGCCGACAGGATGGTGCGGAATTTCGTTGTGGTCTCGTCGACTTCGTCGTCCGGGTCGGATTCGGCGACGATCCCGCCCCCGGAGTGCGCGACCGCGGTGCGGCGGTCGGCGGACAGCTGCGCGCACCGGATCGAGACCACCCAGCGTCCGTCCCCGCGCTGGTCGCACCAGCCGACCGCGCCCGCGTAGAAACCGCGGTCGCCCTCGACGTCGTTGATGAACGCGACGGCCTGGTCGGTGGGGGAGCCGCCGACCGCCGGGGTCGGATGCAGCGCCACGGCGAGATCCAAAGCGGTGAGCGACTTCTCGCGCAGCACACCAGACATCGGGGTGTACAGATGCCACACCGCGGCGGTCTTGCTCAGCTGGGGCCGGTCGGCGATCTGCAGGTCGGTGCACAGCGGTTCCAGCGCCGAGCGCAGCGCGTCGACGACCAGTTGATGTTCGTGACGGTTCTTCTCCGAATCGGCCAGCGCGGCGCCGTTGGCGGCGTCGGCGGCCGGGTCGTCCAGCCGTGGCGCCGAGCCTGCGAAGGGGCGGCAGATCACCTGCCGGCCGTGGCGGGCCACCAGCAGCTCGGGGCTCGCGCCGATCAGCGCGGCGCCCGAGTAGCCCTCACCGGCCGCCGACAGATCCACCAGGTACTTGGTGGCCTGCGCGTCGTTGGCGGCCAGCCGGTTGAGCAACGTCCTGGCGTCGAGCCGGCCGTCGGCGGTCAGCCGCAGCGCGCGGGCCAGCACCACCTTCTGCAGGGCGTCGTCGGGATCGCGCAGCCGGGCCAGCGCCATGCCGATGCGGCGGCGATGCTCGTCGGCGTCGGGCGTCGTCCCGGTGATCTGCGCCGTGGACATCTCGCGCGGCGGCCACACCGGCAGCGCGTCGGTGAATCGCACCGACTGCGGGCGGATCAGCGCCGCGGGCTTGGTGATGTCAAAAGGCAAGGCGCCCACAATGATCGGTGTGCTGTGCGAGGCCAGCGCGGCCCGTGCATCGGCGATGCGCGGGAACGCGGTGTGTACGCCCTCGCCCACGATGACGCCGTCGGGTCCCGCGAAGACGAATGCCGGTTCGCGGGTCACGTCGACACCGCCGGGTTGGGGCGGCCGGTCTGGGCCAGTGCGCTGAGCTGACGCACGCCGTGTTCGAAACCGCACACCGCAATGGAGGCGGCCGGCATGGCGAACCGGATCCCTTCGTAGACCGGCTGCTCGATCCACCGGGTCATCACCGCGCGGGAGAAGTGGCCGTGCCCGACGAACACCACGTCGCGCGACTGCATGTGCTGCAAGGCCACCGCGATGGCGCGGTCGGCGCGCTCGCAGACCTGCGCGGAGGTCTCCCCGCCCGGGCAGCCGTGGGTCCACACCAGCCAGTTGGGCACGGCCTTGCGGATGTCCGCGGTGGTGGTGCCCTCGTAATCGCCGTAATCCCATTCGGCGATCAGGTCGTCGACCTCGTCGATGACCAGGCCCGCGAGTTCGGCGGTCGTCCTGGCCCGGATCCGGGGGCTGGTCACCACGAACGGGTCCTGCAGTTGCATCTGCTTGAGCGTGTCTGCCGCCGCGAGCGCCTGTTCGCGGCCATGCTCGGTGAGCTCAAGTTCGGTGCGGCTCGTATGCTTGCCCGATTTCGACCACTCGGTTTCGCCGTGGCGGAGCAGGATCAGTCGGTGCTGCAGGAGGCCCACAGTTTCCGATTCTGCCGCACGTCGCCGTTTCGCCGGCGCGCGCGGGGGAAGATGTAGGGAGGACCAACCAATGTCAGGATGGGGAATGTGACGCGGGTACTTGCGGTCGCCAATCAAAAGGGTGGGGTAGCCAAGACGACGACGGTGGCGTCGCTGGGTGCGGCCATGGTGGAACTGGGCAAGAAGGTGTTGCTCGTCGACCTGGATCCGCAGGGCTGCCTGACGTTCTCGCTGGGGCAGGACCCCGACAAATTGCCCGTCTCGGTGCACGAAGTGTTGCTGGGCGACGTCGAACCCGAGGCGGCGCTGGTCGAGACGTCGGAGGGAATGACGTTGCTGCCCGCCAACATCGACCTCGCCGGAGCCGAGGCGATGCTGCTGATGCGGGCCGGGCGTGAATACGCGCTCAAACGCGCGCTCGCCAAGATCAGCGACGCCTTCGACGTGATCCTCATCGACTGCCCGCCGTCGCTGGGTGTGCTCACGCTCAACGGCCTGACCGCAGCCGACGACGTGATCGTGCCGCTGCAGTGCGAGACGCTCGCGCACCGCGGTGTCGGTCAGTTCCTGCGCACCATCAACGACGTCCAGCAGATCACCAACGCCGACCTCAAGCTGCTCGGTGCGCTCCCGACGCTGTACGACTCGC
The DNA here is from genome assembly GCF_000612725.1 of Mycolicibacterium austroafricanum. Classification (GTDB taxonomy): domain Bacteria; phylum Actinomycetota; class Actinomycetes; order Mycobacteriales; family Mycobacteriaceae; genus Mycobacterium; species Mycobacterium austroafricanum. Next base: position 51,467 of record NZ_HG964451.1, on the reverse strand, counting down.
GCACCACCCACAGCCGGGACGTGCTGTTCGACGTCGTCGACCGCTACAACCTTCCGGTGCTGGCACCGCCGATTCCGCGCACCGTGCGCTTCGCCGAGGCCACCGCGTCGGGTTGCTCGGTGCTCGCCGGCCGCAAGAACAAGGGCGCCATGGCGTACCGGGAGTTCGCGGCTGCGCTGCTGAAGCACTGGAAGAACGGGAAGCCGCTGGAGACCTTCACCCCCGAGGTCTAGCCCAACGCCACCAGTTCGTCGCCCCGCTGTTCCAGCACCGTCGACCCCGCCACCGCGGGCACCACGGGTCCGGCCACCTGCGGGCGCTGCACCGGGATGTGCTTGTCACCGGTGCCCGTCATCGGATCGAACACGTCGTAGCCGGTGGTGACGGGCACCAGCAACTGGCCCGCCATGATCGTCGCGGGCCCCACCGGCGCGTCGGAGCCCGACGCGGCCACGGTGTACTTGTACTGAAGGTTGTTGGCGGAGAACACCATCAGCGCGTCACCGGTCCACCAGGTGACGAGGTCACCGACCCGCGACGCGGTGGCGTCGGGGGAGGGCGGGGCAGGCACCACGGTGGAGTCGATCACCGAGCCGGTGTCGTCGATGATGTCGATCCGCGGCTTCGGGGTGGGAACGTAGAGCGCGGTCGCCGAGTCGGTCACCGCCACAACCCGGGCGCCGGAGCCGTCGGCGACCCCCTTCTGCTGCACATACTTCAGCTCCGGGGTGTCTTCTTCGTCGGACGGGCGCAGCAGCGTCAACCGAAGATCGGCCTGGCTCTCGCAGGATTCCAGCACCGACACCGAGCTGGCACTGGCGCCCGCGGACACGAATCGGCACAGCGGCGACGCCGGCACGCCCGGTTTGATCGGGGCGTCGAGTGCGCCGTAGCTGAGCATCCGGACCATGTCCGACCGCCACATCTCCAGCCGGGTCGCCCCGGCCGACAGCACCGTGGTGCCGTCAGCGGACAACGTGACCTCGCGGTCGGCGTAACTGGTGCGCGACGGACCCCGCAGGCCGGTCTTGGCATCCACCGTGCTGACCTGGCCGCAGCCGCGCACGTCCGGGTAGACGGCCACCGCGTAGCTGTAGACCCAGGTGACCCCGCACAGCTCGAGATCGCGGGCGTAGCGCCACAGCGTGGCGCCGGTGGCGGGATCGCGGCCCTCCATCGCCTGTCCGTCGCCGGTGACGACGGCACCGCCGACCACCACCGGCAGGGTGGTCTTGGCGCTGCCGGTCGTCCACCGCTGCTCGAGTGAATCCGGCACCGCCGCAGCAGGTTTGAGACTCGGGACCGGCTCTGCGGCTGGACGGCTCTCGGTGGCCCTGGCGTCGCTCGTCCACCAGACCACGGCCGCCACCAGCGCGATGACGCCGGCGATGGCCGCGGCGGCCACCAGATCCGCCCGAGTGCGGCGTTCGGGTTTGACCAAGGGAGTCGGTGGGAGTCGGCTAGTTGCTGCCCGCGGCAGCAGCCTTGCTGGGCCGACGCCGACGGCGCCGCCGGGCGGGGCTTGCGGCGCCCTCGGGCGCCTCGGCGCCAGAGTTGTCGGCTTCCGGTGCCGCCTGCTCGGTCGTGCCTTCGGGATGGCCGCCGGCCGCCTTGCCGCCCCGGGTGCGACGCCGGCTGCGGTTACTGGTGGGCTTTTCGCGACGCTCGCGCGGTTCGCGCGGTTCCTTGTCGGCGGTGCGCTTCGGCCTGCCGATCGAGCCACCGGCCTCTGCCGGGATGTTCAGCTCCTCGTACAGGTGAGGCGAGTTGGAGTACGTCTCGGCCGGGTCGGGGGTGTCCAGCCCCAGCGCCTTGTCGATCATCGACCAGCGCGGCAGCTCGTCCCAGTCGACCAGCGTGACCGCGATACCGGTCTTGCCCGCGCGGCCGGTGCGGCCGATGCGGTGCACGTAGGCCTGCTCGTCCTCGGGGATCTGGAAGTTGATCACGTGGGTGATGTCGTCGATGTCGATACCCCGAGCTGCCACGTCGGTGGCCACCAGGACGTCGACCTCCCCGGTGCGAAATGACTTCAGCGCCTTCTCACGCGCGGCCTGGCCCAGGTCGCCGTGCACGGCGCCCACCTTGAACCCGCGCTCGCCGAGTTCGTCGGCGACCTTCTGGGCGGTGCGCTTGGTGCGGGTGAAGATCATCGTGGCGCCGCGGCCCTCGGCCTGCAGGATTCGGGCAACCATCTCGACCTTGTCGAGGGCGTGCGCACGGTAGGCGAACTGCTCGGTGCTGTCGTGGGTGGCCGACGAGTGCGGCGCTTCGGCGCGGATGTGCGTCGGCTGGGTCATGAACGTGCGCGCCAGCGTGATGATCGGGTCCGGCATGGTGGCCGAGAACAGCATGGCCTGGCGCTTCGCCGGGATCTGCTTGAGGATCCGCTCGATGTCAGGCAGGAAGCCCAGGTCGAGCATCTCGTCGGCCTCGTCGAGGACCAGCACGCTGAGTCCACCGAGCTGCAGGTGGCCCTGCTGGGCGAGGTCGAGCAGGCGGCCCGGGGTGCCGACGACGACATCGACGCCCTTCTGCAGCGCCTCGATCTGCGGCTCGTAGGGGCGTCCACCGTAGATCGCGGTCACCGTCAGCTTGCGGGTCTCGTCCGCCATCAGGTACTTCGACGCGCCGACGAGGTCTTCGTAGACCTGGATGCACAGCTCGCGGGTCGGGACGACGATCAGAGCGCGCGGAATGCCGGTCAGCGGCCGCTCGGTGTCTGTGGTGATGCGGTGCAGAAGCGGCACGCCGAACGCGAAGGTCTTGCCCATGCCGGTACGGGCCTGACCGATGAGGTCGTCACCGGCCAGAGCCAGGGGCAGCGTCAGCTCCTGGATCGCGAAAGCGTGTTCAATGCCGTTCTCGGCGAGCGCGCGGACGATCTCGTCGCGCACTCCGAGCTGGGCAAATGTCGGGCTGGGATGTGTTGTTACGGGTGTCATGCTCGGGAAACGAAGCCTTTCACTTATTCCTCATGCGTTCCACGCGCGCACGAGTTGTGAAGAGAACTTCGCGGGCCCTGCTCTGAGGTGGCGGGCCGCCGCGTGCACGCACATTTCCAAGGTGTCTGCGGCGAGTGACTGCCGGCGTGACCTGGTTCGATCCGTCGGCACATGCGCCGACACCGAGTCCATGGTAGCTGGTGGGTCCCGCTCAAGCCGCATCGCCGCGGCCGGAGTCTAGAGTTGGGCCATGTCTTCGACGCCTTCAGCGGCCGCTGCATCCGCCCGCGCGGGCGAACCGGAGGGATCGGAAAGCCCGGCCGTCGCCTCGGGCCACCCCGGCATCGACGAGTTGTTCGCGCTGCTCGCCTACGGCGAGGTGGCGGCGTTCTACCGCCTCACCGAGGAAGCCAAGATGGCGCCGAATCTCAACGGCCGAATCAACATGGCGGCCATGGCGGCCGCCGAGATGAACCACTACGAGGTGCTGCGGGACGCGCTGGCGCGTCGCGGCATCGACATCGTGCCCGCGATGACGAAGTACGCGTCGGCGCTGGAGAACTATCACCGCCTGACCACCCCGAGCACGTGGCTGGAGGCTCTGGTCAAGACGTATGTCGGGGACGCGCTGGCGGCCGATTTCTACCTGGAGATCGCCGACGCGTTGCCTGCTGAGGCCGCTGACGTGGTCCGGTTGGTGCTGTCGGAGACGGGTCACTCCCAGTTCGTCGTGGCCGAGGTCCGGGCCGCGGTGACGGCCAGTGACCGGCAGCGGCACCGGTTGGCGCTGTGGTCGCGGCGGCTGCTCGGCGAGGCGATCACGCAGGCCCAGTTCGTGCTGGCCGACCACGATGAACTCGTCGACCTGGTGATGGCCGGCGGCGGCCTGTCGCACATGACGGACTTCTTCGACCGGCTGCAGAAGACCCACGCCAGCCGCATGCAGGAGCTCGGCCTGGCCTGAGGCCCGCCGAAATTGCATTCCAGCAGATGGTCACTCGAACTTTCGCTGCTGGAATGCAATTTCGGCGAGTGATCGTCAGCGCGTGCAGTTGGTGATGATCGAGTTGTTGTTCTGCGCCGCGATCAGCGATCCGTTCGCGTCGAGGATGGCGCAGTTGAGCTGACCCGACATGCTGGTCGCGGTGACCGAGCTCAGCGTCACCCCCGGGTTCAGCACGATCGTCTTCGACCAGGGCAGCGCCGCGTTCACATCGGTCTGCAGCGCGCCCTGCGCATCGGTGTAGATCACCGTCACCAGGTCGAGAAGCGCGCGGTTGCCGGTGATCCGGTAGGTGACCGTGCCCGGAGCGGCCGAGGCCGGCGGCGGAGCCGCCTGGGGCGCGGGCAGCAGCGGCGCAGGCGTGGTGGGCGCAGGCGTCGGGATCTCTGCGGTCGGCGTCACCGTGGTGACGGTTTCGGCGGGCAGAGACGGAACTGCCGGCGCGGCGACCCGGGGCGCCGGGGCGGCGGAGGGCTCCGGCGCGGAGCTGGACGGCAGCGGGGAGGCGACGGTCGCCGACACCGAACCGCTGTCGCCGCCGCCCAGGATCATGCTCGCGGTGATCACGGCGACGAACAGGATCGCGCCTGCCACCCCGGCGATCCACATCCACCGGCGGTCGAGCCGCTCCTCGTCGATGTATCCGTCGTAGTCCTCGGCGTCGTAGTCGTCGCCGGGGAAGGGCGGGAGCGCGTCGGTGTCCAGATCGCCGTAGCGGTCCGGATCGTCGTCATAGCTGCCGTAACGGCCTCGCGGGCTGCGGATCCGCTCGGTCGGCGTCAGAGAATACGGTGATTGCGCGGTGTATGGCTTGTTCATCCAACTGTCCCAAGTCGTCTCTTCGCGTTGCGGGCCCGATGCTACTGAGGCGAAAGTGACGGATGGGGCGGACGCGGCCTTCTTGGCGGTCACGGTCGGGACTCGGTTCGGTCGCCGCGGCGTTATGGCGTCGTCGCCACCGGGTGCGCGCGTTCGCCGACTGCGAAAACTCGTCCCGTCGCTGGGTGCACGGGTCCCGCCGCCGCCCAGCCGGGCCGATGTCCACTAGCCTCCTTGGGGTAGACGAGCACACGACAGAAGGGTTCTCACCGTGGAGGTCAAGATCGGTGTCACCGACAGCCCGCGCGAACTGGTTTTCGCCAGCGCGCAGACGCCGGCCGAGGTGGAGAAGTTGGTCACCGATGCCCTGAGCGGCGATCCGGGCGTCCTGGGTCTCACCGACGAGAAGGGCCGCCGCTTCCTGGTGCAGTCCGCGCGCATCGCCTATGTCGAGATCGGCGCCGCGGACTCCCGCAGGGTCGGATTCGGTGTGGGCGTCGTCGGCGCGGAAGCCACCAAGTAGTTCGCATCGAAATTGCGTTCCGCGTGGGCTTTTCGCGGAAAACGCGCGGAATGCAATTTCGGCGGGATCAGGAACGTGTCATGGGCACGTGGGACAGCCCGCCCCAGATGAACTGGACCGTGCCTTCCACGGCGTCATCCTTGTCGATCGGGCGGTCGTTGTTGAGCCAGTAGCGCGCCGAGTCGACGCTGATGCTGACCAGGCCGACGGCGATCATCCGGGCACGGTGCGGCTCCAGCCCGGAATCGTGGCTGATGAGGTCGAACACCGCATCGGTGCACGATTCGGTGGCGACCTTGACCTGCGCGGCGACCTGCGGCTCGGTCACGTAGTCGTTTTCGAAGATCAGCCGGTAACCCTGGCCGTCGTGCTCGATGAAATCGAAGAACGCCTGCACGGCGGCGCGCACCCGCTGCCGGTTGTCGGTGGTGGTGCGCAGCGCCTGCCGGACGCCGGAGACCAGATTGTCGACGTGCCGTTGCAGCACCGCCAGGTAGAGCTCGACCTTCGACGTGAAGTGTTGGTAGAGCACGGGTTTGCTGACGCCGGCGCGGTCGGCGATCTCGTCCATGCCCGCGGCGTGATAGCCGCGGTCGACGAACACTTCACTGGCCGCGATCAACAACTGCCCGCGCCGTTCGTCACGGGGCATGCGGTTGCCACGCCGGGCTGCGCCGGAAGGGCTGGCGCCGTTGGCCGGCTGCCCCCCTCGTCGCTGCGCCGTCCTGGCCACTTCGCTCATCACAACCTCAAGATCCAGCGCCGGAGCGACCGGCGTCTTCGAATTCGCTCGCATTGACACTACTACCGTTGGAGGACCATACGCCTCAGGACAGGTGTCACGTCGTGCGGCGGCGCGAGGGCGTCGCTCAGGCACTTCGGTGGCGTGCCGGAACGGCAAGTGTCCTCTGACCTGTGTCATCCTGTTTCGGTGACCTACGACTCCCGCATGCGAGGAGGACAGCAGGGTCAAGAGCGTCGGGCGCCGGTGCTCCGCGACGAGTGGCGAGAGCCGCTGCGCGCGCAACGCGACCCGCTGGCCGAGCACCCGGGCCGGGTCCGATCCAACCGGGAGGACCACAAGCGCTGGCGCAAGCAGACCTGGATCGGGCGGTTCGTCTCCACCTACGGGTGGCGGGCGTACGCGCTGCCGCTGCTGGTCGCGCTGACGGCGGTGGTGATCTTCCAGACCATCACCGGCACCAGCGCGCCGCAGGCGGTCGAGGACGAGGGGCCGGTGCAGGGGCCGCCGACGATCGGCGTCCCGAGCACCGCGATCGTCGGCGCCCCACCCAAGGGTCTGACGCAGTTCGACGCCAACCTGCCGACCGGGATCCTGCCCGCCGGCGGGCCGTTCACCGAGGCCGGCGCCCGCACCTGGCGCGTCGTCCCGGGCAGCGCACCGCAGGTCGGCCAGGGCACCACCAAGGTGTTCACCTACAGCGTCGAGATCGAGGACGGCATCGACACCACCGCCTTCGGCGGGGACGACGGCTTCGCCCGCATGGTCAGCGAGACGTTGGCCAACCCGAAGAGCTGGACCCACAATCCCCAGTTCGCGTTCACCCGCGTCGACGCCGCATCCGGCGTCACACCGGACTTCCGGGTGTCGCTCACGTCGCCGATGACGATCCGCGACGGCTGCGGATACGACATCCAGCTCGAGGCGTCCTGCTACAACCCCGCCTTCGAGGGGCAGCCCCGGGTGTTCATCAACGAGGCCCGCTGGGTACGCGGCGCGGTCCCGTTCCAGGGCGACATCGGCTCGTACCGGCAGTACCTGATCAACCACGAGGTCGGACACGCCATCGGCTACCAGCGCCACGAGCAGTGCACCGCCAACGGCGAACTGGCGCCGATCATGATGCAGCAGACGTTCTCCACCAACAACAACGACGCGGCCAAGTTCGACCCCGGCACCGTCACCCCGGACGGGCTGACGTGCCGTTTCAATCCCTGGCCGTACCCGATCGCCTAGGCGCCGCGAACACGCGCTCGTCGCCTGCGACCGGCCGGGAAGGCGCGGGCCCTCTTTGCTGTTGACAGCGGTACCTGCTGAGATGGGTCTTACAGCCAAACCAAGGAGATTTTCGGTGTCGACACCGTTGCCGCCGCTGGTCGAGCCAGCGGCTGAACTCACCCGTGAAGAGGTCGCGCGCTACAGCCGTCACCTCATCATTCCCGACGTCGGCCTGGACGGGCAGAAACGGCTGAAGAACGCCCGAGTGCTGGTCATCGGTGCCGGCGGCCTGGGCTCACCGACCCTGCTCTACCTGGCCGCCGCCGGTGTGGGCACCATCGGCATCGTCGAGTTCGACCTCGTCGACGAATCCAACCTGCAGCGCCAGATCATCCACGGCCAATCCGACATCGGCCGGTCGAAGGCGCAGAGCGCCAAGGACTCCATCGCCGAGATCAACCCGCTCGTCAACGTGGTGTTGCACGAGTTCCGGCTCGAGCCCGACAACGCCGTCGACCTGTTCGCGCAGTACGACCTCATCCTCGACGGCACCGACAACTTCGCGACGCGGTACCTGGTCAACGACGCCGCCGTGCTGGCGGGCAAGCCGTATGTGTGGGGTTCGATCTACCGCTTCGAAGGTCAGATCTCGGTGTTCTGGGAGGACGCGCCGGCCGATGAGGCCGGCAACGAGCGGGGCCTGAACTACCGCGACCTCTATCCCGAGCCGCCGCCACCGGGGATGGTGCCGTCGTGCGCCGAGGGTGGTGTGCTGGGAATCCTGTGCGCCTCCGTCGGCTCGGTGATGGGCACCGAGGCGATCAAGCTGATCACCGGCATCGGTGAAACGCTGCTGGGCCGGCTCATGGTCTACGACGCGCTCGACATGACCTACCGCACCATCAAGATCCGCAAGGATCCGTCGACGCCCAAGATCACCGAGCTCATCGATTACGAGGCGTTCTGCGGCGTGGTGTCCGACGCCGCGGCGGAGGCGGCGGCCGAGTCGACCATCACCCCCCGGGAGCTTCGCGAGCTGATGGACTCCGGGAAGCCGTTGGCGCTCATCGACGTCCGGGAACCGGTCGAGTGGGACATCAACCACATCGAGGGCGCGGAGCTGATCCCCAAGGGCGCGTTCGAATCCGGCGAGGCGCTGTCCAAGCTGAAGGTCGACCGCACCCCGGTGTTCTACTGCAAGACCGGGATCCGCTCGGCGGAGGTGCTGGCCATCGTCAAGAAGGCCGGATTCTCCGACGCGATGCACGTGCAGGGCGGGATCGTGGCCTGGGGTAAGCAACTCGAACCCGACATGGTCATGTACTAACGCGGGGTTTGCGGTCACGGCAATTAGGCTGTGGCGGTGACCGCCGAGCGCCCTCCAGAGCACGTACTCGCAGCTTTCGGGCTGTCCGGGGTGCAACCGGCGCCGCTCGGATCCAGCTGGGAGGGCGGCTGGCGCTGCGGCGAGGTGGTGTTGTCCATGGTGGCCGACCACGCGCGCGCCGCCTGGTCGGCGAAGGTGCGCGAGACGCTGTTCGTCGACGGGGTGCGCCTGGCCCGGCCGGTGCGCTCGACCGACGGGCGCTACGTCGTGGCGGGCTGGCGCGCCGACACCTACGTCGCCGGTATGCCCGAACCCCGACACGACGAGGTCGTCTCGGCTGCGGTGCGGCTGCACGAGGCCACCGCCAAACTCGAGCGGCCGCGGTTCCTGACGCAGCCGCCGATCGCCCCGTGGGGTGACGTCGACGTGTTCATCGCCGCCGACCGGGCGGCGTGGGAGGACCGGCCGCTGCACTCGCTGCCGCCCGGGGCCAGGGTGGCACCGGGCACCAGCGACGGGCAGAAGTCGATCGAGTTGATCAACCAGCTCGCGACGCTGCGCAGGCCCACCAAGAGCCCCAGCCAGCTGGTGCACGGAGACCTCTACGGCACAGTGCTTTTCGCCGGCACCGCGGCACCCGGCATCACCGACATCACCCCCTACTGGCGACCGCCGGCGTGGGCCGCCGGTGTGGTCGTGGTGGACGCGCTGGCCTGGGGGGAGGCCGACGACGCGCTCATCGAGCGGTGGTCGGCGCTGCCGGAGTGGCCGCAGATGTTGCTGCGCGCGTTGATGTTCCGGTTGGCCGTGCACGCACTGCACCCGAGGTCGACGGCCGCGGCGTTCCCCGGCCTGGCCCGCACCGCGGCGCTGGTGCGGCTGACACTCTGACCGTCGCTGCCCCGGCCGCGGAACAGCATTCCTGGCTGCGATCCAGCCCGCGGTCGCAGCCGTGACTACTCACCCGCTGGCTCAGAACGTGTGCCGGTACTCCCGCAGCGGCACCCGACCGTCGACGGCCAGCACCCCCTCGGCGCGCAGCCGCTCCAGCTGACGGGTGGCCAGGTGCACCGCCGGCCTGCCCGAGGCGGCGATCACCCGATGCCAGGGCAGATCCGAGGAATCCGTGCGCATGATCCAGCCGACGATCCTGGGACTGGAAAGGCCTGCGGCATCGGCGATGTCGCCGTAGGTGGTGACACGGCCGGGCGGAACGGAGGCGACCAGCCCGCGCACCGTCTCCACTTGTTCCTCGGTGACCGCCGCCATGGTCAGACCAGGCGGTCCCGAATCGCCGCGGCCGTCTCGGCAGGCTTGGCCAGCGGCACCATGTGGTCGCAATCCCACTCCAACACCGTCAGACTCGCCCCCAGCCCGGCATCCAGCGTGGCGATCAGTTCGTCGCTGGCATACGGCGGATCGGTGTGGGTGGCGCGCACCAGCGTCGTCGGTGTCCCGTCCCGCGGTACCGGTACGGCACGCGTCAGCTCGCTCCAATAGGACAGCGTCGCGGGGATGCTGATGCGCCAGCCGACCCGGCCGTCGGTTTGCTCGACGAGGTGCTCGTCGAGTTCGCGGTCCAGTTCGTCCTCGGCGACCTCACCCCACGATCCGCCGATCTTCTCCTGGCGGGCCTCCTCGCGGTCGGTGTAATCGGGGGAGTTGTACATGTCGTCGGCGACCTCGCGCATCCAGCGTCCGTCCAGTGCCACCGCCGGATCCAGCAGCACGAGCCCGGCCACCAGATCCGGCCGCACCGCGGCGAGGTTCAACGCGATGGCGCCGCCGAACGAGTGCCCGACGACCACCACGGGGCCGTCGGCCTCGGCGTCGACCAGCGCGGCCAGCGCCGCCACGTTGGCATCGATGGTCCACGGCGCATCCCATGACGACCGGCCGTGGCCCAGCAGGTCGGGGGCGAGCGCGGTGACGTCGGGCAGATGACGGGTGAACAGGGTCTCCCAGCGCTTGCCGTGTCCGGTCAGCCCGTGGATCGCCAGCACCCGGGCAGGCCCGGGCGGTCCGAATCGGTAGGTGCACAACAGGTCGGTCACAGATGCTGATGCTGCCAGGCCCGCGGGCGCGTGGCCCGTCGGGGCATACTTGTCGGACCCCCGTGATGTCATGCGTGCATGTCCGCGCCGCACACCGAACTCAGCCCCGAGGCCCTGAGCCGACGGGACGTCCGAGGCACAGTCCGGGTGCTGGGCGGGCCCGGCACCGGTAAGAGCAGCCTGCTCGTCGACACCGCCGCGGCCCACATCGCGGCCGGCTGTGATCCGGAATCGGTTCTGCTGCTGACGGGTTCGTCGCGGCTGAGCGCCCAGGCCAGGGCGGCGATCACGACGGCGCTGCTGGGCGCGGGTGCGCGCAGCGCCGTGCGGGAGCCGCTGGTGCGCACCGTGCACTCGTACGCCTTCGCGGTGTTGCGCCTGGCCGCGCAGCGCAACGGGAGCCCGCCGCCGCGCCTGATCACCAGCGCCGAGCAGGACGGGATCATCCGTGAGCTGCTGGCCGGCGATGTCGAGGACGGCGACGCGTCGCCGGTGCGGTGGCCGGAGCGGCTGCGGCCCGCGCTGAGCACCGTCGGTTTCGCCACCGAGCTGCGCGACCTGATGGCCCGCTGCAGCGAGCGTGGTGTCGATCCGCTTGCGCTGCAACGCATCGGCCGGGCGGCCGGCCGGCCGGAATGGCAGGCCGCAGGCCGGTTCGCGCAGGCCTACGAGCAGGTGATGCTGCTGCGCGCGGCGGTGGGCATGGCCGCCCCGCAGGCCACGGTTCCCGCGCTGGGTGCCGCCGAGTTGGTCGGGGCGGCGCTGGAGGCGTTCGCCACCGACGCCGATCTGCTGGCCGCCGAACGGGCCCGGGTGCAGCTGCTGCTGGTCGACGACGCCCAGCATCTCGACCCGCAGGCGGCCCGCCTGGTCGAGGTGCTGGCCACCGGGGCCGAGCTGGCGGTGATCGCCGGGGACCCACACCAGACGGTGTTCGGTTACCGGGGCGCCGATCCGGCCCTGCTGCGCGGGGAGGGGCCGGCACTGACGCTGACCCGTTCGCACCGCTGCGCGAACCCGGTCGCCGACGCGATCGGCGCGGTCGGCCGGCGGCTCCCCGGCGCCGAGGCCACCCGGGAGTTCACCGGCAGCGACGCGCCGGGGTCGGTCACGGTGCAGATCGCGGCGTCACCGCACGCCGAGTCCGCGCTGATCGCCGATGCGCTGCGGCGCGCGCACCTCGTCGACGGCGTGCCCTGGTCGCAGATGGCGGTGATCGTCCGGTCGGTTCCGCGGATGGGCGCCGCGCTGGGGCGCGCGTTGACCGCGGCGGGGGTGCCGCTGGACCTGCCGCAACCCGAGGTGCCGCTCGCCGAGCAGCCCGCGGTGCGGGCGCTGCTGACGGTGTTGGAGGCCACCGCCGACGGCCTCGACGGTGAGCGGGCGCTGGCCCTGGTCACCGGGCCGATCGGGCGCGTCGACCCGATCTCGCTGCGGCAGTTGCGCCGCGCGCTGCGCCGCGCGGCGCCCGAATCACCCGGGGGGTTCTCCGACCTTCTGGTCGACGCGCTGCAACGCGACACCCCCGCACTTGCCGACGGGCAGGCGCGGGCGCTGCGGCGCGTGTGCGCCGTGCTGACCGCGGCCCGGCGCAGTGCCCGCGAGGGCAGCGACCCGCGGCACACGCTGTGGCAGGCGTGGCACCGGTCGGGGCTGCAGAAGCGTTGGCTGGCCGCCAGCGAGCGCGGTGGGCCCGCCGGTGCCCAGGCCGACCGTGACCTCGACGCGGTCACCGCGATGTTCGACGTCGCCGAGCAGTACGTCGCCCGTACCGCCGGGGCGTCGCTGCGCGGCCTGGTGGACCACATCACGGCGCTGGCACTGCCTCCGGCGCGCCGCGATGAAGCCGCGCCGGACGCGGTGGCTCTGCTCAGCGCGCACTCGGCCCTCGGCCACGAGTGGGAATTCGTGGTGCTCGCCGGTGTACAGGAAGGGCTGTGGCCCAATGTCTCTCCGCGCGGTGGGGTTCTGGCCACCCAGCAGCTGGTGGACGTGATCGACGGGGTCTGCGCCCCGGGGCAACACACGTTGTCCAGCAGGGCTCCGCTGCTCGCCGAGGAGTGGCGGCTGCTCATCGCCGCCATGGGCCGGGCCCGCAGCCGGCTGCTGGTGACCGCGGTCGACAGCGACTGCGGTGACGACGCGATGTTGCCGTCGTCGTTCTGTCACGAACTCGCCGCGCTGGCCACCGAGCCGCAGTCGCAGCCGGCTCCTCCGGTCCGGGCGCCCCGGGTGCTGGCGCCGTCGGCCCTGGTGGGTCGGCTGAGATCGGTGGTGTGCGCCGCACCCGGTGCCGTCGACGACGTCGAGAGGGATTGTGCGGCAGCGCAGTTGGCCCGGCTTGCCGAAGCGGGGGTGCACGGCGCCGATCCCGCGTCGTGGTACGGGTCGCGGGAGTTGTCCAGCGCCGAGCCGCTGTGGGAGGACGGCGAGCAGGTGGTGACACTGTCGCCGTCAACCCTGCAGATGCTGTCGGACTGCCCGCTGCGCTGGCTGCTCGAACGCCACGGGGGCTCCCGCGGCCGCGACGTGCGGTCCACCCTGGGCTCACTGGTGCACGCCCTGGTCTCCGAATCGGGGCGGACCGAGTCGCAGTTGCTCAACGGGCTCGAGAAGGTCTGGGAGGAGCTCCCTTTCGACGCGCAGTGGTACTCCGACAACGAGCGGGTCCGGCATCTGGAGATGCTCAGCACATTCCTGAGGTGGCGCGAAGGCACCCGGGGCGAGCTCACCGAGGTCGGCACGGAGATCGAGGTCGACGGTCAGATCGCCGCGCCCGACGGGGAACTGCCCGCGGTCCGGCTGCGTGGGCGCCTCGACCGGCTCGAGCGCGACTCCGAGGGCCGACTCGTGGTGATCGACCTCAAGACCGGCAAGAGTCCGGTCAGCAAGGACGATGCGCAGAGCCACGCACAGCTGGCGATGTACCAGTTGGCCGTGGCCGCAGGCCTGCTCGCCGACGGTGACGAGCCCGGCGGAGGCCGGCTGGTCTACCTCGGCAAGACCACCGGTGGTGGGGCGACCGAACGCCACCAGGACGCGCTGACCCCCGACGGCCGCGCCGAATGGGACGAGCAGGTGCACCGGGCCGCGGCGGCGACGCAGGGCCCGCAGTTCACCGCGCGCGTCAACGACGGGTGCGCACACTGTCCTGTCCGCGCCATGTGCCCGGCCCAGAACAGGAGTGACACATGACAACGCCACGCTACAGCCCCGCCGAACTGTCCAGGGCGCTGGGCCTTTTCGAACCCACCGACGAGCAGGCCGCCGTGATCGCCGCGGAACCGGGGCCGCTGGTGGTGATCGCCGGCGCCGGGGCGGGCAAGACCGAGACCATGGCGGCGCGGGTGGTGTGGCTGGTCGCCAACGGTTACGCGCGCCCGGGCGAGGTACTCGGCCTGACGTTCACCCGTAAGGCCGCGGGCCAGCTGTTGCGCCGGGTGCGGGCGCGGCTGGCGCGGCTGGCAGGCGCAGGTCTGATGATTCCGACGGGCGGCGCCGACTTCGCCGACGACCCCGTCACCATCAGCACCTACCACGCCTTCGCCGGCAATCTGCTGCGCGAGTTCGGCCTGTTGTTGCCGGTTGAGCCAGACACCCGACTGCTCGGCGAAACAGAGTTGTGGCAGTTGGCCTTCCGGGTGGTGTGCGCACACCCCGCGGCGCTGGACACCGAGAAGTCGCCGGCGTCGATCACCGACATGGTGCTGCGGCTGGCCGGCCAGCTGTCCGAACACCTCGTCGACACCGCCGCGCTGCGCGACACCCACGTCGAACTCGAGCGGCTCGTGCTGAACCTGCCCGCAGGCAGATACCAGCGTGACCGCGGGCCCAGCCAGTGGCTGCTGCGCATGCTGGCCACCCAGACCGAGCGCACCATGCTCGTGCCGCTCGTCGATGCGCTGCACCGGCGGATGCGCGAGGAACGGGTCATGGACTTCGGTATGCAGATGGCTTCGGCCGCCCGGCTGGCCGCCCAGTTCCCGCAGGTCGGTGCGCAGCTGCGGCAGCGCTACCGCGTGGTGCTGCTCGACGAGTACCAGGACACCGGGCACGCCCAGCGGGTGGCGCTGTCCTCGCTGTTCGGTGGCGGCGCCGACGACGGGCTCGCCCTGACCGCCGTCGGCGACCCGATCCAGTCCATCTACGGCTGGCGGGGCGCCTCGGCGACCAACCTGCCGCGCTTCACCACCGATTTCCCGCTCTCGGATGGCACCCCGGCGCCGACGCTGGAACTGCGCACCAGTTGGCGCAATCCGCCCGAGGTGCTGCACCTGGCCAACGAGGTGTCGGTGGATGCCCGCCGGCGCTCGGTGGCCGTGCGCGCGCTGCAACCCCGTCCAGGCGCCGAGCCGGGGTCGGTGCGGTGCGCGTTGCTGTCCGACGTCGAACGTGAACGCGACTGGGTCGCCGACCAGATCGCGCGCCGGTGGCACGCCGGCATCGAGGCCGACGGGGCGGCGCCGACGGCCGCGGTCCTGGTGCGCCGCAACGCCGACGCCGCCCCGATGGCCGACGCGCTGACCCGCCGGGGCGTGGCGGTGGAGGTGGTCGGCCTGGCGGGCCTGCTGGCCGTCCCTGAGGTCGCCGATGTGGTCGCGATGCTGAGGCTGGCGGCCGACCCGACCGCAGGCGCCGCCGCGGTGCGGGTGCTCACCGGGCCGCGGTGGCGCCTGGGCGCGCGCGACGTGGCGGCGTTGTGGCGGCGTGCGGTCGCGCTGGTCGAGCCGGGCGCCTCCTCGGACGGGGAGTCGGCGACCGCGGGGATCGTCGCGCAGCTGGGGCCCGACGCCGACGCCGCCTGCCTGGCCGACGCGATCTGCGACCCCGGGCCCGCCACGGCGTACTCCGAGGCGGGGCACGCCAGGATCGTCGCGCTGGGCCGGGAGCTGACCGGGCTGCGGGCGCACCTGCAGAGCCCACTGCCGGACCTGCTCGCCGAGGTGCGTCGCGTCCTGGGGATCGACACCGAAGTGCGTGCGGCGCAACCGGTCTCGGCGGGATGGTCGGGCACCGAGCATCTCGACGCGTTCGGGGACGTCGTCGCGGACTTCGCGGCCCGTGGCGGGGCGACCGTTTCGGCGCTGCTCGGCTACCTCGACATCGCGGAGCAAGTGGAGAACGGTCTGGCGCCGGCCGAGGTGACCGTGTCCGCCGACCGTGTGCAGATCCTGACCGTGCACGCCGCCAAGGGCCTGGAGTGGCAGATCGTCGCCGTGCCGCACCTGTCCGGGCGGGTGTTCCCGTCCACCGCGTCCCCACGCACCTGGCTCACCGACGCTGCCGACCTGCCGCCACTGCTGCGCGGCGACTGCGCGACGGTGTCCGAGCATGGGGTTCCGGTGCTCGACACGTCCGATGTCAGCGACCGAAAAGGGCTGTCCGACAAGATCTACGACCACAAACGCAGCCTGGAACAGCGGCGCACCGACGAAGAGCGCCGGCTGCTGTATGTGGCGATCACCCGCGCCGAGCACACCTTGTTGGTGTCGGGCCACCACTGGGGTGCCACCGAGTCGAAGCCGAGGGGGCCGTCGACGTTCCTGTGCGAGCTCAAGGACGTCATCGACGCGTCGGTGCAGTCGGGCTCGCCCTGCGGTGCCGTCGACGTCTGGGCTGACGCGCCCGCCGACGGGGAACCGAACCCGCTGCGTGACCGCGTCGTCGAGGCCGTGTGGCCCGAGGACCCGTTGGCGGGCCGCCGCGCACACACCGACCATGGGGCACGGCTGGTGACCACTGCGATGTCCACCGCCGGCGGGGCCGGTCCACAGCCCGACGTGCACGGCTGGACCGCCGATGTCGACGCGCTGCTGGCCGAACGGGAACTGGCGGCGCAGCGACCCGTGCCGCCGCTGCCCCTGCAACTGTCGGTCAGTGCGATGGTCGAACTCGGCCGTGATCCCGAGGCGGTCGCACAGCGGCTGCAGCGGCGGCTACCCCGGCGCCCCGATGCACAGGCGTTGCTGGGCACGGCATTTCACGAATGGGTGCAGCGGTACTTCCAGGCGGAGAAGCTGTTCGATCTCGATGACCTACCGGGGGCCGTCGACGCCGACCGGCAGGACCGAGGCGAGCTGGAGGAATTGCAGGCCGCGTTCGCGCTGTCCCCGTGGGCCGCCCGCACCCCGATCGATGTCGAGGTGCCGTTCGACATGATGATCGCGGGGCGGGTGGTACGCGGCCGCATCGACGCCGTGTTCGCCGACGGCGACGGGGTCATGGTGGTGGACTGGAAGACCGGCGAGCCGCCGGCAACCGAAGAAGAGTTGCAGCACAACGCTGTTCAGCTTGCGGTGTATCGCCTGGCGTGGGCGCGGCTGCACGACTGCCCCGTGTCGTCGGTGCGTGCTGCCTTCCACTACGTTCGGTCGGGGCGCACGGTCGTGCCCGACGGGCTGCCCGATGCCGACGACCTGGCCGCGCTGCTGGCCGACCCGCCCGCCGCCTGAGCGTCAGCTTTCCCGGTAGACCTTCCAGGCCTGCATGATCATCGGGACCTGCAGCGGCAGCCGGGCGACCGCGGCGACGCGCATGGGCAGTGACTTGGTCGGATCGTTGAACCACAGCCGCACCATGTTCACATTGCCGGGAAACACCCCCACGAACAGCGCGATGGCCGACAGTGCGCCCGCCCTGCGGGTCCTGGGTGCCAGCAGCAGGGCGCCGACACCGATCTCGGCGACGCCGGAGGCGTAGGTGTAGAAGCGCTGGGTCCCCGGCAGCTCCTCGGGGACGATGCTGTCGAACGGCTTGGGGGCGGCGAAATGCAGGATGCCCATCCCGACCAGCCAGGCGCCCATTCTGGCGCCGCGGGAGGACTTGGGGATCTGCTGCAGTGCGGTCTGGGACGTGGTCATGATTACATTGTGCTGGTGCGGCTGCCTCACTCCCTGACCGACCATCGTGGCTGAAGGACGCCTGCGCCGACGGCTGAGTCGGTTCGACCAGTCACTGGCGGAGATGCCGGTCCATTCGCTCACCGACCGTGTGCAGATTCCGACCGAGACGGTCAGCCCCGCCCGTCGCATCACCGTCCGGGTCATCTACGCGCTGGCGGCGTTGTTCGCCGCGGTCCTGATCGTCTACATGGACCGCGACGGCTACCGGGACAGCCAGGAGAACCAGCTGTCTTTCCTGGACTGCCTGTACTACGCCACGGTGTCGTTGTCGACCACCGGCTACGGCGACATCACCCCGATCACACCGACAGCGCGCCTCGTCAACGTCCTGGTGATCACGCCGCTGCGGGTGGCGTTCCTGATCGTTCTGATCGGTACCACCGTCGAGACCCTCACCACGCAGTCGCGGCAGGTCTATCAAATCCAGCGCTGGAGGAGCAGATTGCGTAACCACATCATCATCGTCGGCTACGGCACCAAGGGCCGCACCGCCGCCGCGGCGATGGTCGGCGACGAGGTCGCTCCCGCCGACATCGTCGTGGTCGACGAGGACGCCGCAGCCCTGGAACGGGCCAAGAGCGCCGGCCTGGTCACCGTCCGGGGCAGCGCCACCGACTCCGAAGTGCTGCGCCTGGCCGGCGCCCAGCATGCGAAATCGATCATCGTCGCCACCAACCGCGACGACACCGCGGTGCTGGTCACGCTGACCGCACGCGAGCTCGCCCCGAACGCCAAGATCATCGCGGCCGTGCGCGAGGCCGAGAATCAGCACCTGCTCGAGCAGTCCGGCGCGGACTCGACCGTCGTGACGTCCGAGACCGCGGGACGGCTGCTCGGCATAGCGGTGCAGACGCCGAGCGTCGTGGAGATGATGGAGGACCTGCTCACCCCGGACCGCGGCTTCGCGATCGCCGAACGCGAGGTCAGCCCGAAGGAGGCCGGCAGCTCGCCGCGGCATCAGACCGACATCGTGTTGGGCGTGGTGCGCGACAACAAGCTGATCCGGGTCGACGAACCCGAGGTCGACGCACTCGAGCTGGGCGATCGGCTGTTGTACATCCGTTCCGCGGACGAGGAGCGGTGACGGCCTTCCGGCTACGCAACGTTCCGCTGCTGTCCCGGGTGGGGGCCGACCGGGCCGACACGTTGCGCACCGACATCGACGCCGCCGTCGCGGGCTGGCCCGACGCCCTGCTGCTGCGGGTGGACCGTCGTAACCAGGTGCTGATCTCCGGTGGCCGCGCCGTGCTGAACAGCGCCTCCTCGGCCGGGGCCGCACCTCCGGAGGACGCCGTGTTCCTCGGCAGGCTCGACGACGGCCGCCACGTGTGGGCGGTGCGCTCCGAGCTCGAGCCCCCGGAGGATCCCGACGCCGCGACCGAGGTGCTCGATCTGCGCCGCACCGGCGACGTCTTCGACGACGTCAGCGCCCAGCTGGTCGCCACCGCGACCGCGCTGCTGAACTGGCACGACCACGCCCGGTTCAGCCCCGTCGACGGGGCGCCGACCAGGCCGGTCAAGAGCGGCTGGGCGCGGATCAACCCGGTCACCGGCCACGAGGAGTTCCCGAGGATCGACCCCGCGGTCATCTGCCTGGTGCACGACGGCCACGACCGCGCTGTGCTGGCCCGTCAGACGGCGTGGCCGCCGCGGCTGTTCTCGATCCTGGCCGGCTTCGTCGAGGCGGGGGAGTCCTTCGAGTCCTGCGTGGTCCGCGAGATCGCCGAGGAGATCGGGCTGACCGTCACCGACGTCGAGTACCTCGGCTCCCAGCCGTGGCCGTTCCCGCGGTCGCTGATGGTCGGTTTCCACGCCATCGGCGACCCCGAGCAGCCGTTCGCCTTCAACGACGGCGAGATCGCCGAGGCGGCGTGGTTCACCCGCGCCGAGATCCGCGAGGCGCTCGCGCAGGGCGATTGGGGTTCCGGCGGCACGTCCCGGCTGCTGCTGCCCGGGTCGATCTCGATCGCGCGGGAGATCATCGAATCCTGGGTGGAGCGGGACTGACTCGTCCGCGAGCAGACACCAACTCGCACGAATTCGACCGAGCGCGTGCGATTTTGTGTCTGCTCGCCGGATCAACCGGCCAGCTTGGCCTTGACCTGCTTGATGCTCGGGTTGGTCAGCGTGGAGCCGTCGGCGAACTTCACCGTGGGCACGACGTGGTTCCCGCCGTTCACCGATCCGACGAACTCCGCGGCGGCCGGCTCGGCCTCGATGTCGACCTCGTTCCAGCGGATACCCTCGGACTTCAGTGCCATCTTGAGGCGAGTGCAGTAGCCGCACCACGTCGTGGTGTACATCGTCAAGGTGGCCTCGTCAGCGCTCATAAGCCCTTCAACGTAGTCGACGCGCCGTCCAAGCCCGGCCCCGAGGCCCGCGCTTGTCGGGCCGCGCTGACATGATGGAGGCCATGTCCCCGACGGCCTCCCGCGACCGGCTGCTCGGTGACCTCGACGACGAACAGCGTGAGGCTGTGCTCGCACCCCGCGGCCCGGTCTGCGTGCTCGCCGGCGCCGGTACCGGCAAGACGCGCACAATCACCCGCCGCATCGCCCATCTGGTGACGGCCGGGCACGTCGCCCCAGGACAGGTGCTGGCGGTCACCTTCACCCAGCGCGCGGCGGGTGAGATGCGGGGCCGGTTGCGCGCACTCGGCGGCGACGAGGCAGGGGCGTCCACTGCGGCGGTGCAGGCGCAGACGTTCCACGCCGCCGCGCGGCGCCAGCTGTCGTACTTCTGGCCGAGGGTCGTCGGCACCACCGACTGGCAGCTGATGGACAGCAAGTTCGCCGTCGTCGCGCAGGCCGCCAACCGGGCCGGGCTGCCCACCGGCACCGACAACGTCCGCGACCTCGCCGGTGAAATCGAATGGGCCAAGGCGTCTTTGATCACGCCTGAGGGCTATCCGCAGGCCGTCGCCGACGTCGGCCGCGACATCCCGTTCGACGCCGCCAAGGTCGCCGCCGTCTACGGCAACTACGAGTCGCTCAAGTCCCGCCGTAACGATGTCATGCTTCTAGACTTTGACGACCTGCTGCTGCACACCGCCGCCGCGATCGAGAACGACCCCGCGGTGGCCCAGGAGTTCCGGGACCGGTACCGCTGCTTCGTGGTCGACGAGTACCAGGACGTCACCCCGCTGCAGCAGCGGGTGCTCGACGCCTGGCTCGGCGGCCGCGACGACCTGACCGTCGTCGGCGACGCGAACCAGACCATCTACTCGTTCACCGGCGCCTCGCCGCGCTACCTGCTCGACTTCTCGCGTCGCTTCCCCGACGCCGCGGTGGTCCGGCTGGAACGCGACTACCGCTCCACCCCGCAGGTGGTGTCGCTGGCCAACCGCGTCATCGCCGCCGCGCGCGGCCGCATGGCGGGCAGCAGGCTGCACCTGGTCGGTCAACGCCCGCCGGGACCCGACCCGGTGTTCAAGGAGTACCCCGACGAGGTCGCCGAGGCCACGGCCGTCGCCCGCAGCATCGCCAAGCTCGTCGAATCCGGAACCGCCGCTTCGGAAATCGCGGTGCTCTACCGCATCAACGCCCAATCGGAGGTCTACGAGGAGGCGCTCACCGAGGCCGGCATCGCCTTCCAGGTCCGCGGCGGTGAAGGGTTCTTCAGCCGTCAGGAGATCCGGCAGGCGCTGCTGGCGTTGCAGCGGCTCGCCGAGCGCGGCCTGCAGGACACGGCAGATTCGCTGCCGGAGTTCGTGCGCGCGGCGCTCGAACCCCTCGGCCTGACCGCCGAGCCGCCGCCGGGCGCGCAGGCCAGGGATCGCTGGGAGGCGCTGGTCGCGCTCGCCGAGCTGGTCGACGACGAGGTGGCGCAGCGCCCGCAGCTGGACCTGCACGGCCTGCTCGCCGAGTTGCGGCAGCGCGCCGATTCCCGGCACCCACCCGTCGTGCAGGGCGTCACGCTGGCGTCGCTGCACGCCGCGAAGGGCCTGGAGTGGGATGCGGTGTTCCTCGTCGGGCTCGCCGACGGCACACTGCCGATCTCGCATGCGCTTGCCCATGGCCCCGACAGTGAACCGGTCGAGGAGGAACGTCGGCTGCTCTATGTCGGCGTCACCAGGGCGCGCGTGCATTTGACGTTGAGTTGGGCGCTGGCCCGCAAGCCGGGCGGCAGGCAGGGTCGCCGTCCGTCGCGGTTCCTCAACGGCATCGCGCCGCAGTCCCAGCGCGACGACGGCCCCAGCAAGCCCCGCAAGCCGCGCGGGCCGGCCCCGCGCTGCCGGGTGTGCAACGCGGCGCTCACCTCGCCGCCGGCCATCATGTTGCGCCGCTGCGAAACCTGCCCGTCCGACATCGACGAGCAACTTCTCGCCGACCTCAAGGACTGGCGGCTGCGGATCGCCAAAGAGATGAACGTGCCGGCCTATGTGGTGTTCACCGACAACACGCTGATCGCGATCGCCGAATCGCTGCCGTCCGACGACGCGGCGCTCGTGGCGATCCCCGGAATCGGCGCCCGCAAGCTCGAACAGTTCGGCCCCGACGTGCTCGCACTGGTCAAAGGCCGCCAAAAATCGTAAAGATCGCGCCAAAATCGCTGGTCAAAAATGTGTTGTGCGGTTTTGCTGCTAGCGTTTAGCCTCGAAACACACAGACGACGGCCATGTGCGAAAGGAGGGTGCCCGACCATGAACAGCAACGATTTCGAATTCTTCGGCGTAGCTGCCGGCATGTCGCGGACCCTCGACGCCCAGTTCTGGGCGCATCCCGCGCATCCCATTCCCGCCGCCGCCGCCGCTGCTGCGCCGCGTAAGCGCGCCGCCGCCGCCGGCACGATTGCCGCGTCCGTGAGGGGTCACCTCTAGGTAAACCCCGAACCGCCTCCCAGGCCACGGACCCGCAATCACCGGATCCGTGGCCTTTGTCTTTCCCGAAGACCTGGTCGCAGATCCCTCGAAAAGAGTTCACAGAAATCCGAACACCAACGACCAGGAAGAAGAGGACCGGACATGTCTTCGCCGACTTGCGAGAAGACGAAGCTTGAGGTGCCGTGTCATGTCGAGGACCCAGATCTGTGGTTCGCCGAAGACCCGCGGGATCTGGAACGCGCCAAGGCGCTGTGCGCCGACTGCCCGCTCCGGCGGGAATGCCTGAACGCTGCGCTGCAGCGCCAGGAGCCGTGGGGCGTCTGGGGCGGCGAGATCTTGGAGCGGGGATCGGTCATCGCCCGCAAGCGGCCCAGGGGCCGTCCGCGTAAGGACGCGAAAGAGCCTGTCGCCGCGTGAGATTCAGCCGGCCCCGGCGCTAGACGGCGTCGGGGTCGGCGAATCCGGGCACCTTCTCCATGGCGATGCGTCGCGTGTCGACGTGCGCGTCGAGTTGGCAGGAGATCGCGACGATCGACGCGATCACCCGCATCGGGATCGCCAGCTTCGGCGGGATGTCCATCTGCCGGGCCGCCTTGATCTGGCCTGCGGCCTTGTCCAGCTCGATCGCCGTCATCTTCTGCAGCCACCGGCGGGTGTAGTGGAAGACGGGAACCTCCAGCGGTTCGACGTACTGCTTGAGCATGTCGTCGATCTCGCGGGTGGACGGTCTCTGGCCCTTCTGGATGAAGCCGGCCTTCTCCATCGTGGGCAGCAGCTTCTCGTAGTTCTTGTCGACCGCGTACCGCAGGATCTGGCCCAGTTCGACGGGCCAGCCGCCCGGCATCGGCGCGACCGCGCCGAAGTCGATGACGCCCATCTTGTCGTCGGGCATCAGCATGAAGTTGCCGGGGTGCGCGTCGCCGTGCACCATCTCCAGCCGGGTCGGCGCGTCGTCGCAGAACTCGAAGAGCCGGGTGGCCATCAGGTCGCGCTGCTCCTGAGTCCCGTCCCGGATGATGTGCGACAGCGGGATGCCCTCGATCCACTCCTGGATGACGACCTTCGGCGCGCTGGCGACGACGTGCGGCACGACGAAATGCGGGTCACCGGCGTAGGCCTTGGCGAACGCGCGCTGGTTGTCGGCTTCCAGCCGGTAGTCGAGTTCCATCTCGGTGCGCTCGATCAACTCGTCGACCACACCCTGCACGTCGGCACCGGGGGAGAGTTGCTTGAGCACACCGACCAGGCGCTGCATGGTCTTCAGGTCCGCGCGCAGCGCCTCGTCCGCGCCGGGGTACTGGATCTTGACCGCGACCTCCCGGCCGTCGGACCACACCGCCTTGTGCACCTGGCCGATGCTGGCCGAAGCCACCGCCGTGTCGTCGAACGACGCGAACCGCTCCCGCCACTTGGTGCCGAGCTGCTGATCGAGCACCCGGTGCACCTTCGGCGCGGGCAGGGGCGGCGCCTCGCGCTGCAGTTTGGTCAGCGCCTCCCGGTACGGCTTGCCGTACTGCTCGGGGATCGCGGCTTCCATCACCGACAGAGCCTGGCCGACCTTCATCGCGCCGCCCTTGAGTTCACCGAGCACGGTGAACAGCTGTTGGGCCGCCTTGTCCATCAGCTCGGCGTTGACCTCGTCCTTCGACTTACCGGTCAGACGTTTGCCGAAGCCGAGCGCGGCACGTCCCGCCATGCCGACCGGCAGCGACGCCAGCTTTGCGTTGCGCGCTGCGCGACCCCGCTTGATGTCACTCACCAGACCATCATCCACGACACTCCTGAATTTCGACCAACCAGTTGGCAACGAGCGATGTCAACAGCCGCAGCTCGGGTGCCGCGACCATCGGCGTGCGGTGCTGGTACCGGTCGCGACCTCGAATTCCAGGGTGGTGTCCAGCGTCGACGGGCTGTCGGTCCCAGCGCCGCGCACCGCCCGCAGCACGTGCTCGATCTCGCGCAGTGCCAGCGCGGCGGTCGCCAATATCGTCGGGCGGTCGGCGCTGCCGACGGTGCGGCACAGTTGCGCGGCCACGGCAGGCCAGGCGGGGTCGCGGTCACTGCGGTGCAGATCGCCGCAGCGCAGGCACGACGTCACACCGGGGATCACCAGCGGGCCGATCAGACCGGTGCCGTCGCGGACCCGCACCGGCAGGTGCGCGACCCCGGCGTCGTGGAGTTCGCGCACCACCCGCGGATCGGCGACCAGGTAGTCGGTCAGCACGACGAGGTCGGCGCCTGCCGTCGACGCATGGGTTCTGGTGCTCTGGCTGATCCGCACGTTCGAGCAGCGCAGCGACGCGGTGAGCAGATCGGTCAGCGGGCCGCTGCCGTGCACCCGCACCGCCGGCGAACGGTCTACGCCCGGAGGGGTCGGCACGACGACGCCGGCGTCCACAAGGTGGGAGAGCAGACCCGCGACGACCGTCGCTGCGACACCGTGACCGGCGGCCACCTTCTGCAACTCCGGGGCGGTGGCCGCACCCTGCAAGGCGCGCAGCAGTTCAGCCAGGACCGCGGCAGGCAGCCCGGCGGGTGGGTGCACGACGACCGCGCGGCGCGGATCCCACCCGACCTGGACGGTGCCGTCGGGTCGGGACAGCACCGGGGTGGCGGAGCTCACCGCGTACCGCGTCATGGCTCGACAGTGTCACGCCGCGACGTCGTCCGGCACAGTTATCCACAGGGGCGCCGTCGCCGGCGGTGCCTGCGACGGGATCCACAGGGGCCCGTCGTCGCCGGTGCTGCCTGCGACAGGAACACGTCGCCCTGGAAGTCGCTCGTGTACTGAGGTGACTGACGTCGCGCCGGACTCAGTCCCTGGGTTCGTCAGGCCCGGTGTCTCCTCGCCTCAAGTCGCGCTCGAGGTCGGCGATCGCATTGTCGAGGTCGCTGGTGTCCCCGCCGATCATGCGGTCGATGAACGCGGCGGGCTCGTCCAGGTCGCCTGCGCTCGGTAGCAGGTCGGGGTGCTGCCAGACGCTGTCGCGGGTGTCCGCGCCGACGGCCTCGGTCAGCTTGCGCCACAGGTCGGCGGCTTCGCGCATCTTGCGGGGCCGCAACTCCAGCCCGACCAGGGTGGCGAACGTCTGCTCGGCCGGTCCGCCGGTCGCGCGCCGTCGGCGCAGCATCTCACTCAACGCGGGCGTGCCGGGGATACGGTCGCCGAGTGCGTCGGAAACGACGGTCTGCACCCAGCCCTCGATCAACGCCAGCGTGGTCTCCAGTCGCTCCAGGGCCGCCGTCTGCTCCGGGGTGGCCTTTGGTTCGAAGATGCCCTGATTGAGCAGCTGCTCCATCTCCGACGGATCGGTCAGCGACGCCGGGTTGAAGCCGCGGGCGAACTCCTCGATGCCGCTCATGTCGATCTTGGTGCCCCTGGCGAACGCCTCGACCGCGTTGAGCAGCTGGCCGGGCAGCCACGGCACATGGCTGAACAGCCGGTGGTGGGCGGCCTCGCGGGCGGCCAGGAACGTGACGATCTCGCTGCGCGGCTGCTCCAGCCCCTCGGTCAGCGCCTCGATCGCCTCGGGCATCAGCGCGGCGATCCCCTTGGGGCCCAACGGAAGACCGATATCGGTGGACGTCAGCACCTCCTTCGACAGCGTGCCCAGCGCCTGCCCCAGCTGGGAGCCGAACGCCATCCCGCCCATCTGCGACATCATCGCCAGCAGCGGACCGGCCATCGCCTTGGCCTCCTCGGGCAACGCCTGCGCCCACACAGTCGAGATCTGCTGGGCCACCGGGTCGCACAGCCGCTTCCAGGTGTCCATGGTGTTGTCGATCCAGTCCGTCGGCGTCCATGCGACAGCCCTGGTGGTGCCGGCCGGTAACGGGGTGACACCGTCGAGCCAGGTCTCGGCCAGCCGCACCGCATCGGAGATGGCGGTGGCGGTCTGCTCGGGTATCGGCGCCACGAATCCGATCGAGCTCGACGCCAGCTGACGCGCCAGGTCGTAGTTCACCGGTCCGGCGGACGTGCCGCCGGCCATCGACGTGCCCGCCCCGCTGAACATCTCGCCGAGCTTGGAGAAGATCTGGCCCAGCTGCGACATGTCGAACTCGCCGCCGGGGAAACCCGAGCCGAACGGGTCCCCACCCGATCCTGGTCCTGAGTCGGGGTTGTCGTTCTTGCGTTTGTCGCGGTCGGGGTCGTCCCCGGCGGAGAAGCCGAAAGGCAGGTCAGCCATGCCCCCAACGGTACTCACCATGGGCACGGCCCGCGGGTGCGCGGGTCACGCTGAGAGTGAACTCAGGTGGTCTTCGCGGTTCGCCACGGGCGTTGACCTCTACTGTGGGCCGCGTGAACAGGCGGATTTCCACGATGGTCGTCGCACTGGTGCCCATCCTGGTCTTCGGAGTGCTGCTGACCGTGGTGACCGTGCCCTACGTCGCGCTCGGACCGGGACCGACGTTCGACACGCTGGGCGAGGTGGACGGCAAACAGGTCGTCGACATCGAGGGCGCCCACGTGCACAAGACCTCGGGACATCTCAACATG
Organism: Mycolicibacterium austroafricanum; assembly: GCF_000612725.1. GTDB lineage: Bacteria > Actinomycetota > Actinomycetes > Mycobacteriales > Mycobacteriaceae > Mycobacterium > Mycobacterium austroafricanum. The sequence continues at coordinate 24,611 of NZ_HG964451.1, read as the reverse complement.
ACCACGGTGTCGCAGCGCGACGGTCTGACGCTGGGGCAGGCCCTGGTGTTCTGGGCGTCGGGCCGCGACCAGCTGGTCCCCCGGGAACTGGTCTATCCGCCGGACAAGAGCAGGGAAGAGATCGACGAGGCCAACACCAGAGACTTCCGCGACTCCGAGGACAGCGCCGAATACGCCGCGCTGCAGTACCTGAAGTACCCGATGGCCGTCACCGTCGAGAGCATCGACGAGAAGGGTCCGTCGAAGGGCAAGCTGCAGGCCGGTGACGCGATCGACGCGGTCAACAACACGCCCGTCGCCTCCCTGGCCCAGTTCCAGGAACTGCTCAAGAGCACCAAGCCCGGCGACACGATCATCGTCGACTACCGGCGCAAGAACGCCCCGATGGGCACGACCGAAATCACGCTCGGCAGCCATCCGGATCGTCCCCAGGGTGTCGTCGGGGTGAACGTGCTCGACGCGCCGTGGGCGCCGTTCACCATCGACTTCAACCTGGCCAACATCGGCGGGCCGTCGGCCGGGCTGATGTTCAGCTTGGCCGTCGTCGACAAGCTGACCACCGGAGACGTCAACGGCGGCAAGTTCGTCGCGGGCACCGGCACCATCAGCGGCGACGGCAAGGTCGGCTCCATCGGCGGCATCACCCACAAGATCGTCGCCGCCAGGGACGCCGGCGCCACCGCGTTCCTGGTGCCCGCCGACAACTGCGCGGAGGCCAAGACCGCCGACGCCGACGGCATCGAGTTGCTCAAGGTGGACACCCTCGAACACGCCGTCGACGGATTGCGCACCCTTTCCGCTGGTGGCGAACCTCCCCGCTGCTGAGTCAGCGGTCACAGGCCGGTGCGTACAGTTACTCGGAGAGTTTCACACCTGAACGTCTGCTGGGAATTTCCGAGAGTGGAGTGATCGAGTGGGTATGCGGCCCGCGGCGAGAATGCCGAATCTGACGCGTCGAAGCCGGGTAATGATCGCCGTCGCCCTGGCCGTCGTGGTGCTGTTGCTGTTGGGCCCGCGGCTCGTCGACACCTACGTCAACTGGTTGTGGTTCGGGGAGCTCGGCTACCGATCGGTGTTCACCACCCAGATCGTGACCCGGTTGCTCCTGTTCCTGGCGGTGGCCGTCGTCTTCGGTGCCGTCGTGTTCGCCGCAATGGCGTTGGCCTACCGCACCCGGCCGGTGTTCGTGCCGACCGCCGGGCCCAACGATCCGATCGCGCGCTACCGCACCGCGGTGATGGCCCGGCTGCGGCTGGTCGGCATCGGGGTTCCGGTCGCCGTCGGCCTGCTGGCCGGCCTGATCGCCCAGAACTACTGGCAGCGTGTGCAGCTGTTCCTGCACGGCGGCAGCTTCGGGGTGTCCGACCCGCAGTTCGGCATCGACCTCGGCTTCTACGCGTTCGACCTGCCGTTCTACCGCTTGATGCTGACGTACCTGTTCGCCGCGACGTTCCTGGCGTTCATCGCGAATCTGCTGGGTCACTACCTGTTCGGGGGCATCCGGCTGGCCGGGCGCAGCGGCGCGCTGAGCCGGGCGGCCCGCATCCAGCTGATCGCTCTGGTCGGGTTCCTGATGCTGCTGAAGGCGGTCGCCTACTGGCTAGACCGCTACGAGTTGCTCAGCCATACCCGCGGCGGCAAGCCGTTCACCGGAGCCGGGTACACCGACATCAACGCGGTGCTGCCGGCCAAGCTGATCCTGATGGTCATCGCGGTGATCTGCGCCGCGGCGGTGTTCTCCGCGATCGTGCTGCGCGACTTGCGGATTCCCGCGATCGGTGTGGTGCTGCTGCTGCTGTCCTCGCTGATCGTGGGTGCGGGCTGGCCGCTGGTGGTGGAACAGATCAGCGTGCGCCCCAACGCCGCGCAGAAGGAAAGCGAATACATCAGCCGAAGTATCACCGCCACCAGACAGGCCTACGGGCTGACCGACGAGGCGGTGGAGTACCGCGACTACCCCGGTAACGCCACGGCGACGGCGCAGCAGGTGGCCGCCGACCGCGCCACGACGTCCAACATCCGGGTGCTCGACCCGAACATCGTCAGCCCGGCGTTCACCCAGTTCCAGCAGGGTAAGAACTTCTACTTCTTCCCCGACCAGCTGAACATGGACCGCTACCGCGACGAGGACGGCAATCTGCGTGATTACGTGGTGGCCGCCCGCGAGCTCAACCCGGACCGACTGATCGACAACCAGCGTGACTGGATCAACCGGCACTCGGTGTACACCCACGGCAACGGCTTCATCGCCTCGCCGGCCAACACCGTGCGCGGAATCGCCAACGACCCCAACCAGAACGGCGGTTACCCGGAGTTTCTGGCCAGCGTCGTGGGCGCCAACGGTGAGGTCGTCTCGCCCGGGCCGGCCCCGCTGGATCAGCCGCGCATCTACTTCGGCCCGGTGATCGCCAACACCCCCGCCGACTACGCGATCGTCGGCGAGAGCGGCACCCCGCGCGAGTACGACTACGAGACCAACACCGCCACCCGCAACTACACCTACACCGGCAGCGGCGGCGTGCCGATCGGCAACTGGCTGACCCGCAGCGTGTTCGCCGCCAAGTACGCCGAGCGGAACTTCCTGTTCTCCAACGTCATCGGCGAGAACAGCAAGATCCTGTTCAACCGTGACCCTGCCGACCGGGTGGAGGCGGTCGCGCCGTGGCTGACCACCGACACCGCGGTCTACCCTGCGATCGTCAACAAGCGCATCGTCTGGATCGTCGACGGGTACACCACGCTGGACAACTACCCGTACTCGGAGTTGATGTCGTTGTCGTCGGCCACCACCGACTCCAACGAGGTGGCGCTGAACCGGCTGCAGCCCGACAAGCAGGTGTCCTACATCCGCAACTCGGTCAAGGCCACCGTCGACGCCTACGACGGCACCGTGACGCTGTACGCCCAGGACGAGCAGGACCCGGTGCTGCAGGCGTGGATGAAGGTGTTCCCGGACACCGTCAAGCCCAAGGCTGACATCACCCCCGAACTGCAGGAGCACCTGCGCTATCCGGAGGACCTGTTCAAGGTGCAGCGCGCGCTGCTGGCCAAGTACCACGTCGACGACCCGGTGACGTTCTTCTCGACGTCGGACTTCTGGGATGTCCCGCTCGACCCGAACCCGACGGCCAGCAGCTACCAGCCGCCGTACTACATCGTCGCCAAAGACCTTGCCGAGAACAACAATTCGTCGTCGTTCCAGCTGACCAGTGCGATGAACCGGTTCCGGCGCGACTTCCTGGCCGCCTACATCAGCGCCAGCTCGGATCCCGAGACGTACGGCAAGCTCACCGTGCTGACCATTCCCGGTCAGGTCAACGGGCCCAAGCTGGCGTTCAACGCGATCAGCACCGACACCGCCGTCAGCCAGGACCTCGGTGTCATCGGCCGTGACAACCAGAACCGGATCCGCTGGGGCAATCTGCTGACGCTGCCGATGGGGCAGGGCGGATTGCTTTATGTCGCACCGGTTTACGCCTCACCGGGCGCCAGCGACGCGGCATCGTCGTATCCGCGTCTGATCCGCGTCGCGATGATGTACAACGACCAGATCGGTTACGGGCCGACCGTGCGCGACGCGCTGACCGACCTGTTCGGCCCCGGCGCGGATGCCACCGCGACAGGACCTGCGGCGACGGAACCGCCCGCCGGTCAGGCGCCGCAACCGCAGGGGAACAACCAGCCGCCTGCCGCGGCACCGCCGAACCGGCCGGGACAGGCCCCGACGCCGCAACAGCCGGAGGTGCCGGTGGCGGTGCCGCCGACCGGGCCGACCCAGCTGTCCGCCGGGAAAGCTGCTGCGCTGCAGGACGTCAACGCGGCACTGGACGCGCTGCAGGACGCGCAACGCAGCGGTGATTTCGCGCAGTACGGTGAGGCGCTGCAACGCCTCGACGACGCGGTGAACAAGTACCAGGCGACGAACTAGCCGTCCACGCCGGTGCGGTATCGGTTGCTCGGGCCACTCCAGGTGGTCCACGGGGAGACCGTGATCGATGTGGGTCCGCGCAAGCAGCGGGCGGTGTTGGCGGTGCTGCTGCTCGCGCAGGGCCGGGTGGTGTCCACCGACCGACTCGCCGACGCGGTGTGGGGAGACGACGTCCCGGCCAGCGTGACGGCCAGCCTGCAGGTCTACATCTCGAATCTGCGGCGGGCACTGCGGGACTCGCAGATGGCCTCGCCCATCGTGCGCCAGCCGCCCGGCTACTTTCTCGACGTCGGCCCCGACGAGGTGGACGTCTCGGCGTTCACGGCGGGCTGTGCGCGGGCGGCCGCGGCGATCGACGCCGAGCGCTGGGAGGAGGCGCTCACCGAAGCCGACACGGCGCTGGGCCTGGTGCGGGGTGAGCTGCTCGAAGACATGGCCGACGCCGATTGGGTGCGCGAGGCCGCCGCCCGGGTGGCCGAGATGCGCACGGAATGTCTGGCGAACAAGGTGATGGCGCTGCTGGCGCTCGGCAAGGTGCCCGCGGCGCTGACCGAGGTGTCGCGGCTGCGCGAGGTCGACCCGCTGGGCGATCGCAGCTGCAAGCTGCAGATGCTCACGCTGTACCGCGCAGGACGGGCCGCCGAAGCGCTGGAGGCCTACACCCGGCACGCCCGGCTGCTCGATGCCGAGCTCGGCCTGGAGCCGGGACCCGAACTGCGGGAACTGCAGACCGCCGTGCTGCGGCAGGCGCCCGAACTGGCCGGCTGGCCGCGCTCACCGGAGTGGACCGGCGCGGCGGCGCTGCCCCAGCCCCAGCCCGAGCCGGCGACGGTGCCGCCCGCCGCGATGGAGGCCGTGTCGCACCGCGCGCCCCTGGTCGGGCGTGAGCGTGAATTGGCGAGGGCCGCAGATGTATTGGCCCGGGCGGCGGCGGGGGCGACACGCTGGCTGGTGTTGTCCGGGCCGCCGGGGATCGGTAAGACCCGGTTGGCCGAGGAGATCGCCGGCCTGGTGGGCGCCAGGGGTGGTGAGGTGGCGTGGGTCAGCTGCCCCGACGAGCGTGCGACCCCGCCGTGGTGGCCGATGCGCCGTCTGGTCCGGGCGTTGGGAGCCGACGCCGACGAGGTGCTGGAGATCCCGGCGCACGCCGACCCGGACACCGCGAGATTCCTCGTCTACGAACGCATTCAGGCGTTGCTGGAAGCGGCGCCCCGGCTGCTGGCCGTCGTCGTCGACGACGTGCAGTGGTCGGATACCGCCTCGGCGGCCTGCCTGGCCTACATCGCCGGTGCGTTGCGCGACCACCCGGTGCTGGTCATCGCCACCGTCCGCGACGGTGAGCACGCCCCCGAGGTCGCCCGGCTGCTGAGCACCGTCGCCCGCGGCGAGGACAACAGGCACATCGAGGTGCCCGCGTTGTCGTCGGCCGACGTCGCCACGTTGGCCAACGAGGTCGCCGAGGAGACGGTCACCGCGGCCGAGGCCGCCGAGCTCGCCGCCCGCACCGGCGGGAACCCGTTCTTCGTGTCCGAGTACGCGCGGCTGCCCCGAGAGGAGCGGGCCGGCAACGAGATTCCGCGCGCGGTGCGGTCGGTGCTCGACCGCCGGCTGGCCGCGCTGGACCCCGCGGTCGTGCAGGTGCTGCGCGCGGCGGCCGTCATCGGTGACGTGATCGACGCGTCCGCGGTGCCGGTGCTGGCGCAGGCCACCCGGCTGGATCTGGACACGCTCGCCGATTACCTCGACGAGGCCGCCGACGAACGCATCGTCGTGGCCGCCCACGCCGGCGACGGATATGCGTTCGCGCACGGCCTGCTGCGCGAGCAGTTGCTGGCCAGCATGCCTGCGCTGCGGCGGCAGCGCATGCACGCCAAGGTGGCCGAGGTGCTCGCCGACAGCACGGCGCCCGATGCGCCGACGCGTCGCGCGCAGCATCTCATCGCGGCACAGCCGCTCGTCGAGCCGGCCGCCGTCGTGCAGGCCTGCCGACTGGCGGCCGAACAGGCCACTGCGCAATGGAGTTCGGACATCGCGGCGGGATGGTGGCAGGCCGCACTGGACGCCTACGACCGGTTGCCGGCGTCCGAACGTGACGACACCGAGCGCGACGCGCTGACCGTCGAGCTGCTGGAGGCGCATTCGCGGGCGGGACGCGGCCAGTTGGTGCTCGACAGCGTGCAGCGCTATCTGGGCGAGGCGCTGCGCACCGGCCGCGCCGCCAGCGCGGGCCGGGTGGCGAGCGCGCTGTTGCGGGCCAGTGGTGGATGGCCCTGGCTGGCACCGGGACACGACCCCGGGGAGCTGCTCGCCCTGCTGGGCCGGGCGGCGACGCTTTCCGAGGGCCAGCCCGCCTCGGCCGCCCGGGTGCTGCCCGCGCTCGCGGTCGGGCACTGCTACCACCCCGATCGCCGCGTCGCCGAAGACCTGCTGGATCGCGCCGAGCGGCTGGCCGAGGAAACCGGGGATCCCGACGTCCTCGCCGACGTGCTGATGGGGCGGCTCATCACGTTCTCCGGGGTCGCGACGGTCAGTCATGAGACGTTGCAGTGGGTGGAGCGCCTGAACGCTTTGGGCCACAAGCGATCCCGTGAAGACTCCGTGATCGCCCATTCGGTGGCGACGATGGCGGCGATGAACCTCGGCGACGTGGCCGCCACCCGACGGCACGTCGAGGCCGGGATCGCGGGCAGCGAGGAGTTGCAGCTGCCGGTGCTGCGCGCCCAGTTGCGGTGGATGGAAGCGGTTCTGGCGATGTGGATCGGTGACTTCGCCGAGGCCGCTCGGCACCACGCCATCGCCGCGCACGTGCACGAGCAGACCGAGCTGTACGAGGCGGGCAGCGGCCTGCTGGCGACGGCATCGTTGGTGCGGGAGAGGGGCGGACCGGTCGATGCGGGCTGGGCCGCGGTGCAGGCCAGCAAGGAGACCGGCGGCCAGGACATGGTGGGTGTGGTGCGGACCGCGCTGCTGACTCTGGAGTCCGGTCCGCAGGCCCGTGCGGAGGCGGTTGCCCGGCTCCGGAAGTGGGCACGCACCAGCACCGGCCGCGGCGACATCTGGACGACGCTCGGGCACCACGCGCTGCTGGCGCACATGGCGGCCGACCACGGGCTGGACGAGTTCGCCGAGCCGCTGCTGGCCGAACTGGACCCGTTCCGCGACCGGATCGCGGTGCTCGGCCAGGTCGGGATGGCGGGCCCGGTGGCGCTGGCGACCGCGCGGCTGCATGCCCTTCGCGGGGACACCCGGCACGCGCTCGCCGACGTCGCGGTGGCCCGCCAGATCGCCGAACGCAGCGCCGGGGTGCCCACCCTGCTGCGGTGCCGGCTGTTGGTGTGCCAGCTGGCCGAGCCGTCCGCCGATCGCGCGGCCGACGCGGCCGCGCTGGCGACAGAGGCCGACAGCGTCGGCATGGCCGCCGTCGCCGCCGCGGCGCGCAGACTGGCCTGAGTCGCCGCCGCGGCGCGCAGATTGGCCTGAGTCGCCGCCGCGGCGCGCAGATTGGCCTGAGTCGCCGCCGCGGCGCGCAGATTGGCCTGAGTCGCGGTTGCCCCGCTGGGACGCGAACGTGCCGCCACGGTAGCCGGCGGAGCCGTCTCGCTACCGCTGATGCACGGTCGCGGCGCGGTGTAGCCCGCTTGGACATTTCTAAAATCGCGCTTCCAAGGCGCGTCCAAGCCCGTTCGGTGATGATTCTGCGGAGCAAGGCATCCGAGAAAGGACCCCGATGACGATTCCGACCGACCTGACGCGCGACGACGCGCTGCGCATCCTGCGCGAGGAGGTCGCGACCCCCGTGGCGCTGCCCGGTGAGCCGGGCTACGAACGCTGCGTGCCGTGGAATGTGGCGGCGCCCGTCACCCCGGCCGCAGTGGTGCTGGCCACCTCGGCGGAGGACGTCGCCGGCACGGTCAGGTTCGCCGCCGCACACGGTTTCACCGTCACCGTGCAGGCGACCGGGCACGGTGCCGTCGGCGTGGGCGCCGACACGATCCTGGTGCTGACCGCGGCGATGAAGCACTGTGAGGTGGACAGTCTCAACCGCACCGCGAGGGTGGGCGCGGGTGCACGGTGGCAGGACGTGATCGACGTCGCCGCCCCGCACGGGCTTGCGCCGCTGTGCGGTTCGTCGCCCGGGGTCGGGGTGGTGGGGTTTCTCACCGGGGGCGGGATCGGTCCGCTGGTGCGGACGGTCGGGCTGTCTTCGGATTACGTGCGGGCGTTCGACGTGGTGACCGGCGAGGGACGGTTGTTGCGCGCCACGCCCGACGAGAACGCCGATCTGTTCTGGGGGCTGCGCGGCGGAAAGGCGACGCTCGGCATCGTCACCGCGGTCGAGATCGACCTGCCGCCGATCCCTGAGTTCTACGGCGGTGCAGTCTATTTCGACGGAGCCGACACGGCCGCGGTGCTGCACGCATGGCGGAGCTGGAGTGTGGAGCTTCCGGAGACGGTGAACACGTCGATCGCGGTGCAGCAGCTGCCCCCGCTGTCCGGGGTGCCGGAGCCGCTGGCCGGACGGATGACGGTGGCGGTGCGCTACACGGCGGTGGGCGATTTCGCCGAGGCTGAACGGCTGCTGGCCCCGATGCGGGCGGTCGCGACGCCGGTGATGGACACCGTCGGGGTGCTGCCGTACGCCGCGATCGGGGCGGTGCACGCCGACCCGGTGGACCCGATGCCGACCAACGAGGACCAGGCGCTGCTGTCCGAGCTTCCCGCCGAGGCCGTCGACGCGCTGCTGGCGGTCGCGGGCCCGGGTTCGGGGTCCCCGCAGGTGATCGTCGACCTGCGGCTGCTCGGGGGAGCGTTGGCCCGGGAGCCGCAGCACCGCAGCGCGTTCTGCCACCGCGACGCCGCGTTCTCGCTGGCGGTGATCGGGGCGCCGACGCCCGAGAACGCGGCCATGGTGGCCGAGCACGCCCGCGCGGTGACCGGGGCTGTCGCGCCGTGGGCCACCGGCGGGCAGATGCCGAACTTCGCGCCGTCCTACGACCCGGCCCGCCCGGCGCGCGCGTACGCGCCCGACACGCTGCACTGGCTGGCCGCGCTGGCCGACCGCTACGACCCGTCCCGGGTGCTGGCCACCGGCCAGGTCGTCCGCACCTAGCACCCTCCCTTCCTTCCTCCCTCCCTCCTCCCCGCGAGCGTGCGTGTCTGCAGCCAACACGCCGTGAAAAAGCCCGAGAATGCGCACGCTCGCGGGTGCGAGTGCGCATGCTCGCGGGTGCGAGTGCGCACGCTCGCGGGTGCGAGTGCGCACGCTCGCCGCGTCAACTGCGGGCATTCGGTGCGCGTCCGAGGACGCTGGCCTCAGCCGAACCTGCCGCCGCCCGGCTCGCCTCCCGCGCAGGCTCGCTAATATTCCCCCCGGCATCCGAAGTCGTTTGTCGAAGGGGAAAGCACATGGCCGCGCACGTCGAGCAGCTCGAATTTCAAGCGGAGGCACGCCAACTGCTGGATCTGATGATCCACTCCGTCTACAGCAACAAGGATTCGTTTCTGCGCGAGCTCGTCTCGAACGCCTCTGATGCACTCGACAAGCTGCGTCTCGAATCGTTCCGGAACAAGGACCTCGACGTCGACACCTCCGATCTGCACATCGAGATCGACGTCGACAAGGAGGCCCGCACCCTCACCGTTCGCGACAACGGCATCGGGATGACCCGCGACGAGGTCGTGAGCCTGATCGGAACGCTGGCGAAGTCGGGAACGGGTGAACTGCGTCAACAGCTTCGTGAGGCCAAAGACAAAGACACCTCCGAGGAACTGATCGGCCAGTTCGGGATCGGCTTCTACGCGAGCTTCATGGTGGCCGACCGCGTCGAGCTGCTCACCCGCAAGGCCGGCGAGAGCGAGGCGACCCGGTGGGAGTCCAGCGGGGAGGGCACCTACACCATCGAGACCGTCGACCAAGCCGGCGGCGAGGTACCGCAGGGCACCTCGGTGACGTTGCACCTCAAACCCGAAGACCGCGAGGACGAGCTGCACGACTACACCTCGGAGTGGAAGATCCGGGAGCTCGTCAAGCAGTACTCGGACTTCATCGCCTGGCCCATCCGGATGGAGGTCGAGCGCCGGACGCCGGCACCCGAGGACGGTGGCGAGGAGTCGGTCACCGTCGAGACCGAGACCCTGAACTCGATGAAGGCGCTGTGGGCCAGGCCCCGCGACGAGGTCTCCGACGAGGAGTACACGGAGTTCTACAAGCACGTCGCCCACGCCTGGGACGAGCCGCTCGAGGTCATTGCGATGAAGGCGGAGGGCACTTTCGAGTACCAGGCGTTGCTGTTCATCCCGTCGCATGCCCCGTTCGACCTGTTCAACCAGAACGCCGCGGTCGGGGTTCAGCTCTATGTGAAGCGGGTCTTCATCATGGGTGACTGCGACCAGCTGATGCCGCCGTATCTGCGCTTCGTCAAGGGCGTCGTCGACGCACAGGACATGTCGCTCAACGTCTCCCGCGAAATCCTGCAGCAGGACCGGCAGATCAGGGCGATCCGGCGCCGGCTGACCAAGAAACTGCTCTCGACGATCACCGAGATGCAGACCGAGCGTCCGGAGAAGTACGGCACGTTCTGGACCCAGTTCGGCAGAGTCCTCAAGGAGGGCCTGCTGACCGACATCGAGAACCAGGAGACGCTGCTGCGCGTGTGTTCGTTCGCCTCGACGCACAGCGAGGACGAGCCGACCACGTTGGCCGAGTACGTCGAACGCATGCCGGACGGGCAGAGCCAGATCTTCTACGCCGCAGGCGAATCGCGTCAGCAGTTGCTGCACTCACCGCACCTCGAGGCGTTCAAGGCCAAGGGCTACGAGGTGCTGCTTCTCACCGACCCCGTGGACGAAGTCTGGGTGGAGTCTGTTCACGAGTTCGACGGCAAGCCGCTGCAGTCGGTGGCCAAGGGTGAGGTGGATCTTGACTCCGATGCCGACAACGACGGGCAGGACGCCGAACGTCAGGAGCGGGAGCAGGGATTCGCCGATCTGATCGCCTGGCTCAAGGAGGCGTTGAGCGACCACGTCAAGGAAGTACGGCTGTCCACCCGCCTGACCGATTCCCCTGCGTGTCTGATCACCGACACCTTCGGCATCACGCCCGCGCTGGCACGCATGTACCGGGCTTCTGGGCAGCCGGTTCCGGTCGAGAAGCGGATCCTCGAGCTGAACCCGAACCATCCGCTCATCACCGGTCTGCGGGAGGCGCACAAGAGCCGCGGCGCCGACGCCGACTTGGTCGGCACCGCCGAATTGCTCTACGGCACCGCACTTCTCGCCGAGGGGGGAGTGCTCGAGGATCCGGCGAGGTTCGCCGGCATCCTCGCCGACCGGCTGACACGCACGGTGGGGGACCAGACGTAGACGCGACGAATCCCCGGTAACCGCGCAAGCCAAGGTCTTGTGCGGGAGGGATATTCGCGGTCCGCCGCGCCGGGTGACAAGGGCCGCCGGGGCGGCTCGAGCACTGGACTGAGCCCGGGCCGCGCCCCCAGAGCCGGGCCGCGGAGGACGGTGGAGTGGTTCCGCGGCGGCATTACGTCGTCGCCGACGCTGCGGACAGGCCGTGTGCGCGTAAGCCCACCAACGCGTAAGCCCACCAAGTTCGCCCGGGACCTCGGCGATCTTCAACGGTGTGTCCGCCTACAGCCAGCTAGGGCCGCTTGTCGCTCACCGTCAAGCCGGCCGCCCGGGCTGTGGGCCGTAACTCCGGTCTGCCGGTCGGAGGAGGCGAACGAAGCGCAGCCGGCGCGTTGGACACGCTCGAAAAGGCAACCGTCCGGGGTGCCGGTGTCGAGATCCTCGACGGATGCGAGTTCGATCCGGGGTCGTTCGAGGGCGCTGAACAGGCGATTTGGAGGCTGACCGGCCGCCCCGGTAACCTAGCGTTCACCCGTCGCGGGGTGGAGCAGCTCGGTAGCTCGCTGGGCTCATAACCCAGAGGTCGCAGGTTCGAATCCTGTCCCCGCTACTAGGTAAAACGGCCCTCGGAGGAAACTCCGGGGGCCGTTTTCATCGGGTCATGCCGCGGTCCGTCAGTCTCAGGATCGCAGCCCGCGGGCTGACAATCGAGCAGGCGGCATCTGCAGAACTAGCCGAGTCGCGTCACCACACCTCGGTCGCCGTCCACGCGCACCCGGTCGCCGGTCCTGAGCACCTGGGTGCCCACCAGGGTGTTCACGACGCAGGGCAGGCCGTACTCGCGCGCGACCACCGCGCCGTGTGACACCGAACTGCCGATATCGGTGATCAGCGCGGCGATCACGGTGAAGTACGGCGTCCACCCGACGTCGGTGACCGGCGCGACCAGAATCTCACCGCGCTGCACATCGCGCGCATCCTGAATCGTCTTGGCCACGCGCACAGTGCCTTCCACCGTCCCGCGACTGGCAGGACGGCCGACGACCTGGTCGGCGGTCGACGTGATCACCGGCGGGGCGACCACGGGCCGCGGCCGTCCCACCGAGACATCCTCGAACTCAAGCGAATCCTGGTACGCCAGTGCCTCACGACGCTTCACAGCGCTCTGCACCAGCTCGCTGATGTCGTCGTCGCCGACGACCCGGGGCAGCTCACTGCGGTCGAAGAAGAAGACCAGATCGGCGTCGGGGAGCCGTCCTGAGCGGGCGAGCACCTCGCCCAGGTGGCGATAGCCGCGCTTGAGGGCATGCGCCATCAGCGCCATCTTCGATTTCGTCTCCTCACGGCCGCGTGCGCCGCCCTGCGCGAGACGGGCCAGGAATCTGATGGCCGGCGAGGTCGGTGCCTCGGTCGGGCTGTGCGCCGGCTGCCGATCAGACGATGCTGCCCGCACCATGACTTGCATCATCGCACCCAGTCCGCCCGCGTCCTGGGCCCAGGACGGATCGCGCATGCACAGCTCACGGTATCCCCGGTGGCCGTGCCGGAGCAGGAACTGCCGCAGCGCCTCGCCGCTCGCATTGTCCGCGCTCTGCAACTCCACGACGGCCACGTCGGGCGCAGCGGCCAGGAATCGTGTGGCGACGCCAGAGTCGGCGGCGATGGCGCGCACCACCGACTGAAGCTGGTCGAGCATCATTGCGCTCTCGACGTCGGACGCACCTGCCATCAGCCGGGCCGCCTCCGCTTGGCCCTCCTCCTCGCTGCGCCCATTCTTGAGGGCCTGCCTGACGAGGGTGCTTTCCAGGATGTTGGCGGCCACCGCGGCGCGGGACGACGACCGCACATGGGTCAGCGTCACGTCGCAATACAGCTCTACGCCGCATTCCAACTGTCGCAGAACGAGTCTCGCGTCTTCACGGGAGGGGATCGGCCAGCCGGCGATCTGGTCTGCAAGCCGGCGGATGGCCGGGCCGGCGGACAACGCGTGCGACGTGAGCCGGACCGTGTTGACGAGCTTGCGGGCGAACGGCCGTGGCGGTTTGGCCTCCAATTCGTCAACCACCCGGCCGCAGATCGACATCGAGAACTGCTCCCGGGAGTTTCCGAGGATGCCGGAACTCAGCGCCGTGCCCTCAGTGAGATTCAGAAACATGTGCCCGTAGAAGTAGCCGACCTGAAGCCACGGCTTCTCGTAGCGCGGCTGGGCCCGTGCCACCACCTGCGTCATCTGCATCGCGTAGTCGATGGCGTATCCCGACACCGATGCGGTGAGCGGGCAGAACGCACCCGGCATCATCTCGCCGATGTTGCAGCGGGTATAGACGTGGTCGGAACCTGCGACGGGCGAGTCCATTTCGTTCAGATCACCGGGCAGGGTGGTGATCGGGCGCGCCTGCAGCCACCACAGCTTGCCGGTGCCGTCGATCGCCCACTCGAGGTCCAGCGGGCGGCCCCAGTGTCGCGCGGCGCGCAAGGCTCCGGACCGGATCTCGGCGACGTCGTCGGACGACAGCACCGGTGCCGTGCCGACTTCACGCACCGCGGTGCTGCCGTCGGCGTTGAGCACGACGTGGTCGGGGGACGCGGAACCGTCCACGAGGGCTTCGCCGAGGCCGGCGATGGCGTCGATCACCATCAGGTCGCGCCGGCCCGTCGCGGGGTCCGCGGTGAACACCACACCGGCGGCTCGCGCGTCGACCATCTGCTGGACGACCACATGCATGGTTGCAGGGGAGTGTCCGCTGTAGGACGAGGCGCGTTGAGAGGCAACGGAACCAGCGCAACGGCGCACAGCCGCGGTGAAGTCGTCGACGGAGGCGACGCCCAGCACGGTGTCGTACTGCCCGGCGAAGGACTGGTCCTCACCGTCCTCGCCCACGGCCGAGGACCGGACCGCCACCGGGGTCACCCCTTCGGCGGCCATCTGGCAGAACCGGTCCACGGCGGCGTCGAGAGCGCCGTGCGCGGACGCGTCGGCGATCACGAATCCCACGGGCACAGAGAGCCCGATGCGCCGCAGTTCGGCGAGGCCGGCGGCCTTGCCGCCGAAGCGGTCGTCGGTGACGTCGTCGAACTCGATCGTTGCGGGTGCCATGGCGTCAGCTCAACGCGTCCACGATCTCGGCGAGCGCGTCGACCGCGATCGGTCCCGGCTGATACAGGCAGAGCCGGTCCGACACGCCGTCGACGCGATCTCGGATGTGGTCGGCCACCTCGGCCGGGCTGCCGCAGGCCGCGATGGTGTGCAGGATCTCGTCGTCGATCAACGTGGCCATCTCCTGCCAGCGGCCCTGCTTGGACATCGCGTTGAGCTCCGGCTGCAGATCGCCCCACCCATGCGCATCGAGCACCGGGCGATAGGCCGGTGTGGAACCGTAGAACGCCAACAGCATTCGCGTCGAGGCGTGGTCGTCGTCTGACCCGGTGGCCACCGACACGATGATCTCGGGCACCACCTCGAAGTCGTCCTCGCTGCGACCCGCCGCGGCCAGCCCGTCACGCACCGCCGGCATGGTCGTGCCGTGCAGGAAACGCTTGGATCCGAACGGCATCACCAGCAGGCCGTCGGCGACCTCCGCGGTGGCCCGGGTCAGGCGCGGACCCAGCGCCCCGAGGTAGATCGGCGGCGGACCGAACGGATTCGGTCCGGGGACGAACGTCGGCGTCATCAGGGTGTGACGGTAGAACTCCCCGCGGAAGTCCAGACGTTCTCCTTCGTTCCACGCGGCGAAAATCGCCCGCAGCGCCCCCACCATCTCCTTCATCCGCTCGACAGGTCTGTCGAACGCGGCCCCGTAGCGCTTCTCGATCTGTGCGCGCACCTGTGTGCCCAAGCCCAGTATGAAGCGACCCTCGGTGAGCAGCTGCAGGTCGTTGGCTTGATGGGCGAGCTGGATCGGGTTGCGGGGGAAGGCGATCGCGACATTGGACATCGAGTCGAGGCCCTTCACCGTCGATGCCAGCACCAGCGGCGTGAAGACGTCGAAGGGGCCCTCGAAGGTGAAGACGCCGGACGCGCCGGCTTCGCGCAGAAGTGCTGCCCGCTCGATCGCATCGGTCGGCCCGAACAGGGCCGTCATGATCTTCATGTGTCGTCCTAGTCCGCTACGTCGGTCCAGTCGGAGAATCCCGACGGGTGGTGGGGCCCGATGACGCCGTGCTCGAACAGTCCGGCGCCCTCACTGGTGCGGCCGTCTGATTCGGTGCACACGGCCGTGCCGACGTGGTCGATCAGGCTGAACGGCGCTCGCGCCATCACCGCGGGGTCGGTCAGGTCGAAGCTGACGCGTTCGGAGAACGGACCCCCTTTCCAGGTGCCGTGTGCCCAGGACGAGTCTCCGCCGTAGCCGGAGCCGAAAGCGATGGGTGCGAACAACTTTGATTCGACATCGAGCTGAATGCGGTCACCGGCGCGGTTCATGAACTCGACGTGGGCGCCGTAAGGGATCCGTGTTCCCGGCGTGTAGTGGATGGTGGCGCGCACACCGTCGAGTTGCTCGACCCTGCCGTCGCGCCACCGCCGGGTGCAGTCGTAGAGGCTCCGGTGGCCGTCCGGGTCCTCCTGCAGGATCAGGAACAGCTGGTAGTCGTCGAATGCCAGAGGCAGGTAGAGCCACCACATCCCGCCGAAGGCCGCGTCGGGCCGGCCGGCGGGTTCGGGCTCTCCGACGGGGCGGATGCCCCATGACCGGTCGCGGCTGCCGACGCTGGTGGTGTGGTCGACGGTCAACCGGTCGCCGTCGATTTCGATCCAGCCCTGCCAGGAGCCGACCTGGGCGAAGCGGCACGCCTGCAATGTCACTCGCCGCTCGGTGAGCATCTCGTGCGGTCGTTCCAGGGCGGCGGGGTACAGTCCGCGCCAGGTCAGGTCCGCGGAGACGCCCTCGGTCTCGGCGAGTGTCAGGTGCAGCTCCTGTAAGGGTTCGACGACGTCGAGACGGTAGCCGTTGACGTTCTGGTGGAACCGGTCGTCGTCGAGCGCGTCGCTGAGGTGCACGGCGGTCTGAGTGTCGCCGCGCCGGACGAGGAAATAGGCGTCCTTGACGCCGAGGCGGGGGTAGTAGCCGATACCGGTGAGCGCCATGAAGCGGCCGTCCCGGTCGAGCACATTGAAATACGACCGGTCATAGAAGTTGCGATCCGACGTGGCCGGTGACGTGATCGGCGCAGGCACCTGGTGGATCGGGTACTCGTCGAGCGGGCTGAGGTTCACATATTCTCCAACAATACGATGCGTGCCGTATCGAAACTACACTTGCGGACATGACAGCAGATCGTCGTGGAGATGGCAAGACGCCCGCCCGCGCGGCGCCGGGGCGCCCACGCGACGGGAGAATCGACGCCGCGATCATCGCGGCCACCCGCGAGTTGATCCTGCAGACGGGTTACTCGGCGCTGTCGTTGTCCGCGATCGCCGCGCGCGCCGGGACGACCACCGCCGCGATCTACCGGCGCTGGTCGGGCAAGGTCCACCTCGTCCACGAAGCGGTGTTGTCGGACGCTGGTATCTCCGTGCCGGATGACTCCGGCGACATTCGCGGCGACATCCGGGCACTGGTGGAGACTGTCCGCGCGATGTTCGACAGGCCGGAAGTGCGGGTCGCGCTGCCGGGTCTGATCGCCGACACGGTCGCCGACCCGCAACTGCACAGCATGATGATCGCCCGGCTGGCCGGCAATCTCGCCGAGTTCGAGACACGCTTCGGTCAGCAGCGGCGCAGCGACGATGAACTGCCCATGCTCGCCGAAATCGTCGCGGGCAGTGCCATTTTCCGCATCCTCGTCCGACGTGACGCCGCCCTTGACGACGCGTGGGTGGATGCGGTGACCGAGATGATCACCGAGCGCTGGCCCGCGGGGTGATGACGACACATCTTTGCGCACCGTGAGCGATCCCGCCGACACCGTAGTTGCGGATCAAGTGCTTTGGTCGCCCTGGGTCCCGCACGATGTTCGCGCAATTTTTCCCATTGATTGAGCGGTCGCTCAGCAGTTAACGTAAGTGCGAGCGGCCGCCGAGAGCTCACATCCACCTTCATGCCAGAAGCGGTCTTTCACAACCTCGATGGGGAGGCCGGCCCGCGATGGCTGATCGGAACAAGTTGGTGGTGGCGCGCGTGGGAGGTCTGGCCATCGCGGCTGGAGCAGGCGCAGTGATCGCCTGCAGCGCCCCGGCGCCGGCATTCGCATCTGCCGAGGACGTCGGCTCCAGCGCCAACGTCTCGACGTCGGAGCCGTCACGACCGCAGTCGACGAAAGCGCCCAGCCGGCAGGACAACGCCGACGAATCCGCTGCGTCAGGCACCTCCGACGATAACGACCTCGGCGACGACCGCTCCGACGAAGCGGAAGAGCCACGACACTCGGACGAAACGGTGACCGACGAGGAAGAAGCGGTGGCCGACCAAGAGGTCGCGACACCCGACCTCGGTCCTGTCGACAAGCCCGCCGGCGTCCCGTCGGTGCACACCATCGACGATGGATTCGCTCCCGCGGGCGGCGACCACGCCACCCCGCCGGCAGGGCCGAATTTGTCTCCGGCCGCGTGGACGCTTCTGGGATCCGCCCGCCGGGACACCGAGGCTGCTGCCGTCCCGCCATCCCAGCCTGACACGACGAGCGAAACCGTCAACACAGATGCAGCAGCGGCGACTGATCCCGCCACAGCAGTGGCCTCACTGAAGGACCCACTCGGAGAAGACGAGTCGCGGTACACCGGGAAGCCGTCCTTCGTCCACGACGTGGTCACCTTCGGGCTCTACGTACTCAAGGCGGTGCTGAAACCGTTTGGCGGTCTGCTCGCGTTCACCGGTCTCAAGGTTCCGTTCTTCACCGACGGTATCCCGCCGTTCTTTCTCACACCCGGGCTCGACGTCGAACGCTCCGAGTTCGAGGGCATGAAGGTGTGGACCTTGACCCCTCGAAAGAACGCCACCGAGAAGACCGTCGTCGCACTGCACGGCGGCGCCTACGTAGCGACGGCGAGCATCTTTCACTGGTGGACCTACGCCGACATGGCCCGCGATACCGGAGCGACGGTCATCGTGCCGCTGCAGACCCTCGTCCCGGCAGGTGGCACCGCCGCCAGCGAGGTTCCGCGAACCGCCAACTTCATCAGCAAGGTGATCGAGGACCACGGCGCCGACAACGTCAGCGTCATCGGCGATTCCGCCGGCGGCGGCCTGGCTTTGGCTGCGATACAAGAGCTGGCCCGACGCAATTCCAGGAATCCGTCACGGCTGGTTCTCATCTCGCCGTGGCTCGACGTATCGATGAGCGATCCCCGCAGCGCCGAAATAAGGGACCCGCTGCTCGACCTCGCCAACCCCACCAAATCGGGCGCCAAGTGGGCCGGCGAAGCCGGAACCGCTGACCCTCAGGCCAGCCCGCTGTTCGGATCGCTGAAAGGGCTGCCACCGACCTACGTGTACAGCTCGTCGCTCGACCTCCTCACCGTGGACACCCTGAGGCTGCGCGATCGTGTTCTCGCCGAACAAGTCCCAGACGTGGAATTCCGACTCCGCAAAAACCTGATCCACGACTGGTTCACCTTCCCGTTCCTGCCCGAAGCCCACGAGGACCGACCCGGCGTCTATCGCGACCTGCTGGGCAGCGCTGGATCACGCGCGGTCGGGCTCGCGCGGTAACGCATCAGGCGTCAGCGGGTCTGCAACCCGGTGAGCGCATCGCAGCAGTCCCGGCCGACAGATTTCGAACGGCGCCACCGGCGGGAACCCCAAGGTGCCTGCCGATGGCGATCCGGTCAGACCACGTACTCGTCGGCGACGCTCAGCGCGGCGTCGAGAATCCGAAGGCCTTCGGCCACTTCGTCGTCGGTGACGTTGCACGGCGGCACCGCGTGGATGCGGTTGAAGTTCGCGAACGGCAGCAGGCCACCCGACTTGCACGCCGCCAGCACCGCCGCCATCGCCGGGCTGGACCCGCCGTAGGGGGCCAGCGGCTCGCGGGTCTCCCGGTTGGCGACCAGCTCGATCGCCCAGAACACCCCGAGGCCGCGGACCTCGCCGACGGAGCGGTGCCGGGCGGCGAGCTCGCGCAGGCCGGGGCCGAGCACCCGCTCGCCGATCCGGGCCGCGTTCGCGACCATGCCCTCGTCCTCCATCGCGTTGATCGTCGCGACGGCGCACGCGGATGCCAGCGGGTGCCCGGAGTAGGTCAGGCCGCCGGGATAGGCGCGGTCGGCGAACGTCGAGTAGATCGCGTGGTTGATCGCGACGCCGCCGAGCGGGACATAACCGGACGTGATGCCCTTGGCGAACGTGATCAGATCCGGCACCACGTCGAAGTTCTCGATCGCGAACCACGTTCCGGTGCGCCCGAACCCGGCCATCACCTCGTCGGCGATGAACACGATGCCGTGGCGGTCGCAGATCTCGCGTACTCCGGCCATGTAGCCGGGCGGCGGCACCATGATGCCGGCCGTGCCGGGAACCGACTCGAGAATGATGGCCGCGATCGTCGACGGCCCTTCCATCTGAACCAGGCGGTCGAGATGTTCCAGCGCGCGCTGGGTTTCCTGTTCCTCGGTGTCGGCGTGGAACGCCGAGCGGTACAGGAACGGTCCGTTGAAGTGCACGATGCCGGCGTTGCCGTGGTCGTTGGGCCAGCGCCGCGGGTCGCCGGTGAGGTTGATCGCGGTCTCGGTGCCGCCGTGGTAGGAGCGGTAGCGCGACAGCACCTTGTAGCGGCCGGTGTGCAGCCGGGCCATCCGCACTGCGTGCTCGACGGCGTCCGCGCCGCCGTTGGTGAAGAACACCCGGTTCAGATCGCCGGGGGTGCGCTCGGCGACCAGCCGGGCCG
Organism: Mycolicibacterium austroafricanum; assembly: GCF_000612725.1. GTDB lineage: Bacteria > Actinomycetota > Actinomycetes > Mycobacteriales > Mycobacteriaceae > Mycobacterium > Mycobacterium austroafricanum. The sequence continues at coordinate 4,501 of NZ_HG964451.1, read as the reverse complement.
CCTCCGAGCGGGCGTCGTTGACGTGCTGCGGCGCGATCGTGCACAGCGTTGCGGCCTGTTCGGCAATGGCGGCAACGACTTTCGGGTGCTGATGGCCGATGTTGGTGTTCACCAGCTGCGAGGAGAAGTCGAGCAGCTTGTTGCCCTCACCGTCCCAGACGTAGGACCCCTGCGCCGCCAACACCGTCATCGGATTGATCTGCGCCTGCGCCGACCAGGAATGGAAAACGTGCTTGCGGTCCAACTCGTAGGCGCGCTTGCCGCGCGCGATCGCCGCGTCGATGTCCTCGCCGGTGGGCAGTGCGGTGCTGTCGGTGGGCTGTTCGGTGATGGTCACTGTCGATCCTTTGGCGAGAAGTCGGGGCGGGAAGCGTGGGCGCGAGCGTGCGCGTTTGCACGGTCAGACACGGCGTGTCGGGTGCAGACACGCACGCTCGCGGGGGAAGGGCGCGGGGAGGGTGGGAGGGGTTGCAGCTCAGCCGTTTTGGGGGAAACCGAGGTTGATGCCGCCGTGGCTGGGATCCAGCCATCTCTGGGTGATGGCCTTCTGGCGGGTGAAGAACTGCACACCGTCCATGCCGTGGGCGTGGGAGTCGCCGAACAGGGAGGCCTTCCAGCCACCGAAGCTGAAGTAGGCCATCGGCACCGGGATGGGCACGTTGATGCCGACCATGCCGACCTCGACCTCGTTCTGGAAGCGCCGGGCGGCGCCGCCGTCGTTGGTGAAGATCGCCGTGCCGTTGCCGTAGGGGTTGGTGTTGATCAACTCCAGGGCCTGGTCGTAGCTCTCCACGCGCAGCACCGACAGCACGGGGCCGAAGATCTCGTCGGTGTACACGCTCATCTCGGGGGTGACGTTGTCGAGCAGCGTCGGCCCGAGCCAGAAGCCGTTCTCGCCGCCGTCGGCCGAGACGCTGCGCCCGTCGACGACGACCTTGGCGCCGTCGGCTTCGCCGGCGTCGATGTAGGAGGCGACCTTGTCGCGGTGAGCCTTGGTGACCAGTGGGCCCATGTCGGAGTCCTTGGTGCCGTCACCGATCTTCAAACCGACGGTGCGCTCGCGGATTTTGGCCACCAGGTCATCGGCGATGGGGCCGACGGCCACGCACGCGCTGATGGCCATGCAGCGTTCCCCGGCCGAGCCGAAGCCGGCGTTGACCATCGCATCGGCGGCCAGGTCGAGGTCGGCGTCGGGCAGGATCACGGCGTGGTTCTTCGCGCCGCCGAGGGCCTGGACGCGCTTGCCCGCCGCGGTGCCGGTGGCGTAGACGTACTGCGCGATCGGGGTCGACCCGACGAACGACACGGACTTGATCTTGGGGTTGGACAGCAGTTCGTCGACGGCGGTCTTGTCGCCCTGGAGCACGTTGAACACCCCGTCGGGCAGCCCGGCTTCCTTCCACAACGCGGCCAGCCACAGCGAGGCCGACGGATCCTTCTCCGACGGCTTCAGCACCACGGTGTTGCCGGTGGCGATGGCAATCGGGAAGAACCACATCGGGACCATGGCCGGGAAGTTGAACGGGGAGATGACCGCGACCGGCCCCAGCGGCTGACGGATGGAGTAGACGTCGACCTTGGTCGACGCGTTCTCGGTGAATCCGCCCTTGAGCAAATGGGGGATGCCGCAGGCGAACTCGACCACTTCCTGGCCGCGCGACACTTCACCCAACGCATCCGAGACGACCTTGCCGTGCTCGGCGGTGATGATCTCGGCCAGTTCGCCCTTGCGCTCGTTGAGAAGCTCTCTGAATCGAAAGAGCACCGAAGTCCTTTTGGCCAGTGAGGCGTCACGCCAGGCCGGGAACGCCGCGGCCGCCGCGTCGATCACCGCACGCGCGTCGTCCACCGAGGCCAGCGCGACCTGTCCGGTCACCGTGCCGGTGGCCGGGTTGGTCACCGGCGCAGAAGCGCTGCTGGTGCCGGTGAAAACCTCGCCGTTGACCCAATGGGAAATTGTGGCGGTCATGTAGCCCCTTCTCGCGTCGACGGCGCACTCGCGCCTGCTCCCAGCGTGACCGCAAAGCCGGCCGCCGTGGAGATGCAGAATGTCTCTGAAACCTGGATGGGATTTACACTGTGTAAATGTCGCTGACCGTCGGTGAGGTGATCGGCCTCGATGTAGTCCAGCGGGGCCGGCCGCAGGTGCTCAGCAGTGGTCGGTGGGACGAGCCGATCCGCTGGGTTCATGTCGGCGACGTCCCCGACATGTCGGCGCTGCTGCTGGGTGGCGAGCTCGTGCTGACCACCGGAACCGCATTGAACACCGCCCCCGAGGTGTACCTGCGCGGCCTCGCCGACGCGGGCGCCCTCGGCGTGGTCGTCGAACTCGGCACCGCGATGCACGAGGTACCGCAGTCGGTGACGGATCTGGCGCGCTCCCTCGGCCTGGCGCTCGTCGCGTTGCGCCGGCAGATCAAGTTCGTCGACGTCACCGAGGCGGTGCATCGACAGATCGTGGCCGCGCAGTTCGACGAGGTGGCCCTCGACCGGAAGGTGCACGAGACCTTCACCGAGTTGAGCGTCAGGAGAGCGTCGGTGTCGAGCATCGTCGATGCCGCAGCTCGCATTCTCGACCAGCCCGTCGTTCTGGAGGATCTGGCCCACCAGGCCCTCGCGGTGTCAGCCAGAGGCGAACCGGCCGCCGAACTCCTCAAGAACTGGGAGCGCAGGTCGCGCCGGAACCCCACCGAGGGCGGGGGAGCCGAGCCCTGGGTCATCACCTCCGTCGGACTTCGGGGCGAAGAGTGGGGACGGCTGTTGATCCCCTCGCCGCCCGCCGAACCCGGTCGCGCAAGGATGGTGCTCGAGCGCGCGGCGACCGCACTCGCGCTGCACCGGATGATCGAGCAGAACCGCACGGGGCTGCATCAGCAGGCGCAGAGTGGCCTGATCGACGACGTCCTCCAGGGCCGGATCGCCGACGAGCGCGAGATCGCGGCGCGCGCACACGCTCTGGGCCTACGCAAGGTGCCCCGGTTCCTGCCGATGGTGGTCAGGGTCGGCGGACTCGCCAGCGGCGTCGATCCGGTTGCGGCGCAACGTCTCAACGTCAATCTGCTGGAAACGGTCGTCCACACCGTCAACGCGTCCGGCCATACCGGGCTGTTCTCGGTGCGCGGTCCCGGCGAGATCGGGGGACTGGTGGCGCTCAACCCCGGTCGGGTTAGTGCCGACAAGGCGTTGAGTGAGATCGGTCAGCGGTTGCGTCGCGACATCGGCCGGTCCACCGGCGGTAAACGCTCGGTCTGCGCGGTCGCGCAACCCGGCGTCGAGATCGCCGACTCGATCCGCGGGCTGGCCGAGGCGGCCCACATCGCCGAGGTCGCGCTGGCCATGGGCGACGCGGAAGCCCGCGATTTCTATCGGGCCGCCGATGTCCGGCTGCGGGGACTGATCAGCCTGCTGCGCGATGATCCCCGGGTCCAGCAGTTCGCCGAGACCGAGCTCAAGGCGATGCTCGCCGAGGACCCCGCGGCGAACACCGGGCTGACGGACCTGGAGGTACTCCGCGCATACCTTCAGCTGGGCGGCAACAAGGTCGCTCTGGCGAAGCGCCTGCACGTCAGCCGACCGGCGCTGTACAAGCGGCTGGCCGCCATCTCCGACAAGCTCGGCGTGCCGCTCGACGACGCAGAATCGATGACCTCACTGCATGTCGCGATGATGGTGCAAGACGCCCGGCGCCGAAGGGAATCTCCAGCGCCGAGCGGCTGATCCGACTACCGTCTGTCGGCGGCTTCCAGGGCTTCGATCGCGGCCTTCAGCTTGGCTGCGGCTTCGTCGGCGACCTCGCGCAGGCCCGGCGCGTCGGAGACCTGGACCATCACCTGTGGATCCATCGCATCGACGATCACCGCGTCACCACCCGCGGACGTGTCGGCGCGCACCGCCACATTGCACGGCAACAGCAGACCGATCTGACGGTCGGCGGTCACCGCGCGGTGGGCCAGCGGCGGGTTGCAGGCACCGAGGATCAGGTAATCCTCCATGTCCTCGCCGAGCTTGGCCTTCAGGGTGGCCTTCATGTCGATCTCGGTCAGCACCCCGAAACCCTGATCCGCCAAAGCCTTTCGGGTCCGGTCCACCGCGTCTTCAAACGTGGTGTGCAGCGTCGTCGACAATGCGTAGCTCACAGCGTCCTCCTCGGGTCACGGCCGGGTCAGGCCAGCGCCAGGAACAGCTTCTCCAACTCGGCTTCGGACATCGGCTCCTGGCCGTCGGCGGCCTCTCCGGTCAGGCATTCCCGCAATCCGGTCGCGACAATCTTGAAACCGGCCTTGTCGAGCGCCCGGGACACCGCCGCCAGCTGCGTGACGACGTCTTTGCAGTCGCGGCCCTGTTCGATCATGGAGATCACCCCGGCGAGCTGTCCCTGCGCCCTGCGCAGCCTGTTGAGCACCGCGGCGATCGCGTCCTCGTCACCAACCATGGCGCATCTCCTTTCGACGGAACCTACAGCGATGGTACCGGCGGGGGTATTCCCGGTGCTGGTCATGCG
>NZ_HG964450.1:1382414-1433756 GCF_000612725.1 Mycolicibacterium austroafricanum | reverse complement strand
CATCTGGCTCGATCCGGGCGCAAAACTGGAGGAAATGGGCAGTTCCCCCCATCCGAGTCACCCGGATTAGCCGGTTAAGAGTGGGTCGCTCGCGTGGCAGAAATCGGGGGCGAAACCGTAGTGTCCGGCCAACCGGACGTAGTCCGGGGTGGGGACGACGACGTTGGCGACGACGCCACCTTTGAGGCAGGCCATCCGGTCGGCCAGTACCCGTGCCGGGACCCCGCCGATCGCGGCGAGGGCTTCGGCGATCAACGCCAGCGTGGTGGTTGCCTTCTGGTTGGTGGCGAACCGCACGAACCGCCACCGGGAGAACGCCAGTACCGCACAGAACAGGAACAGCCCGGGTGCGGCTTGGGCCCAGTCGATCACCAGGTACTCACCCGGCTCCCACACCGCGGGACGCCGCCCGCGATGATTAGTGCTGTGCCACAACGCTTTCTTCTCGGCAACTAGCCGCCGGAAGTTACGCGCGGAACCCTCATAACCCGCGGTCTTCGCGATCGGCAGCAGCCGCTTGGCCGAGATCCGGCCGTGGGACTTCTCCACGCGTTCGGCGACCAGATCGGCCACCGAATCGTAGTTGTGTGCCCGTTCGGCTCGCGGTGGCCGCGGCACACCGGCCTGGTCGGCCTCGAACCTGTCGACGATCTTCTTGACGGTGCGGTGGGTAGTGCCGCAGTGCTCCGCGGCGGCTCGGTAGGAACCGAGCTGGTGGTAGGCAGAAATGATATCCATGCGGTCCTTCGCAGACTTCAATGGAACTCCCCGGTGGTGATGGCGATTGGTTGGCGCCTTCACCGTCACCATCGGGGCCCGCAGTTCCTGATCGACACGACGAACACGGGCTGGATACTTTCACCTGGCCAAAAACGGATACCTCAGCCTGGCCACCAGTGGGTACTTTTTCATGGCCAGGGACACCACAGTCGGGTCGTTCAAGAACGAAGTCATCCGCCGCCAAGGCCCGTGGCGCGACGTCAACCAGGTCGAACTCGCGACCGCCGAATGGGTGTTGTGGTTCAAGACCGAGCGGCCGCACGAGTACCTCGATGACTTCACCCCCGAGGCCGTGGAGAAGCTCCATTACGATCACAGACACACCCCACCAAAGGCAGGGTGATTCAACGAAAGCAGTCTCCGGACTCACCGGGACGGGTCACTGCATCTTTCCGCCCCATCTCACGACGTCCGCTTCACTTCCTATTGCCTTTCACGGCAACGATCGACGCAGGCAAGCGGTATGAGGCTCAACCCGGTGCAGAAGACGGAGATTCGCGGCGGGTCAGACGTGCTCACGGGGATCAACGCCGTCTGCGTCGAGTACAGCGACGTACCGGGCGAAGGCCCTGTCGACCTCGCTCCTTATCTGGACGAGCGTGCCTTCCTCCATGCGGTACGTCCGGTTCGGATCACCTCTGAACGACAGCCAGTTGAAGCTGGTCGTGATCCACTGGTCGTCGAAGATCAGTATCTTGGCGTGGGTGTTCTGCAGGCGGACAATTCTTAGATTGTCGTAGCGGGCTGCAAGGTTGTTGAGTTTGCGCAGTGCAAACTCGTCAGATCCGCTGTCATCTGGTCCGTAACCGTGGCCGACATGTATTTCGACTCCAGCCCGGAGTCGTCGTTCGAGGGCCGCGAGAAAGTCCGTGTTGACGACGGCGCCTTTTACCCAAGGCGCGATGATCAGTAACCGCTCTTTTGTGCTCCTGAGCGCTTCAGCGAGTAGTTGTGGGTGCTCGTGCACGTCAACACTCCGCACCGCGATGTCCTCGATGCGTCGTGGACTCTCGTCAGGTTCCGCCTCGTTCAGATCGCCGGCGGCTCTGAGGATTTCGATCTGATCGCTTGCGACCCGCTGCGCTTCGAGCTCGGGGGACAGAGTGGGGCGGGGATTTGGGCGTGCTACAGCGATCCCAAGTCTGGCCACGGCGTCCGCGGCCGCAAGTTCCAATCCATGAGCGGGCTGGAGATCCCCATCGATGCATAGTCCCAGATCCACCTCGCCGGAGTCAGGGTCGCCATAGACCAGCAGCTGGGCTGGCATGTAAAGGTGCAGATTCTGCGACGCAATTTTACGAATGCGCAGCACCTCCACTTGCCTTGTCCTGTCGTCGCGGGACTCGACCAGCTCGTTGAAGCGCTCCACGGCCAGGTCGTTTAGGTCGACCCGTGAGCTCTTCTTGGCGGGCAGAAGCTCAAGGCCGGCGTCCTGTGCGTCCCGCTTCTTGATCAGGTTGGAACGTGTGTAGTTTTGGGCGTTCCAGACGAGCCGATCGAACGGCACATTGAGTTGGGTTAAGACGGGCTGTACCGCCGCGGCGTCGCGCGCAGCTTCCAGACCCAATGCCGTGAGGCCGAGTTGTCCGCTCCAATTCTTGGTGAGGTTGTTGGAGCTGATCTGGTCGGCGACGGTGCTAACTACCTGGTCGCGTTCCAGACCAAGGAGTGCGGCAATCTCATCAATGTCGCCCACCCCTGCGTGCACGAATCGCAGAATGAACTCCTCTAGCAAGGGGAGCGGCTTGCGCTCCTGCGCCAACACATCCACCCGAAGCATCGTTACCGGTAGGGCTGCATCCACCACGCTGATCAGCTGAAGCCCTGGTCGGTGATCACCGAACCGACGCCGGAGCATATCGGCGGAGGTAAGACTCATCGCTCGGCGGTCCTCAATTCGCAGTCGTCCGGATGCGTCTCGACATACGTGAGCACCTTCTTCAAGGCACCGGCCGTACCTCTGATGAACCCCGCGTCTCCAACAACGGTAAGGCCGAATCGAGCGCGGGAGAGCGCCACATTGATGCGACGCCAGTAGTCGGGGCCAATAAATCCCAGTTCAGCTCTGGCGTTGCTGCGTGTCACCGAGAAGATGGCGACATCTGACTCGCGCCCCTGCACTGCATCGACACTCATGACGGTAACTGACAAGTGCCGTAACCGGTTGCTTAGGGGAGCGATCTGCTGTTTGAGCTCGGCGACTTGCGCGACATACGGCGCTATAACTAGAACTTCGAGCTGCTCACAGTTCTTCGGCAGGCTGACGACCCCCTTGTCGACCGCTCCGTTCAGCACCACCAGTCGATCGATCACTATGCGAGCCTCGGCACGGTTCGCAAAGCTCTTGCCCTTGCCTTGGGGAGCAGCCTCTCGGCGACCGTCACCGTGGGCCGACGTATCAAGCCACAGAACGGGCTTGCCGTAGCCGAGAGCGTAGCCAACGAGTTCGCCGTCGTTGGGAGAGTGCAACTCCTCGCCGTAGAAGCAGGTCGAGATCATGTCACCGATTGGACGGATCATCCGGTACTGCCGATTCAGCATCACTTGCGAGTGTTCTGGCAAGCGGTCCGCCAATCGCTGGAAGAGCGTTTGTTTCACGTCTTCTGGAAGAAGCTGATTGTCGTTCATCAGGTCCTTATTCCGCAGCAAGTCTTCGTCGACCGGTGGCAGCTGGTTGGTATCACCGACGACGACCCAGCGCTTGGCGCGTGAAACCGGCACCAAGGCTTCGGTAAGGGTCGCCCGAGACGCCTCATCAACGATGCACAGGTCAATGTCGAGATGGCGCACAGCGGGGTGCCTCAGATAGCCAACGCAGGTTCCCGCGATCACGCTTGTCTGGTCCAGGAAAGTGCTCGCGAGGCCAGAATCCGAAGCGATGCGTTGCAGCCATTCACCTTGCAGCTGCAATCGGGCCAACAGTTGCTGCGCGTCGCTGCTTCCTCCGATGAGGGCATCTACAGCATTCATCGCGTCTTCTCGGGTCATGTCTGCCGACAGTGTCAGGTCACTGCCGAGCTCGGATTGAGCCTCTAAGACCAGCTCATCCCGTAGGTCAGCCAGCGCGTCAGCTTTCTCCTGTACCGACGTCGCAGACATTGGCTCGGACAGGGCCGTTGCCAACTCCGACCGCTGCCCTTCCTCCTCATCCGGGCGCGCGTTTTGGAAGTGTTCGAGTTGCGCCAGGGTGGCAGACAACTGCTGGAGCGCCAATGCCGCGCGCAGATGTGACGGCACCAAACCCGCCTCGGTGGCACGCGCTCCGAGGTGGCCCTCGGCGTTCTTGCGCACCGCTCGTGCCCAACGCTTCATCTGAGCATCGAGCAAAAGGTGCCGCACTGATTCGTCTACCCGATTCTGGTCAGCGCTCGCGAGCCTAACCATGCTGGCCTGACCACCGTCAGCAAGTCGCTGCAGGGCGTTGTCCACGGCGACATTCGTCTGCGAAGCGATGAGCACCCGTGCCTGTCGGTCTGCTAGCAATGTTTGCTCAACGAGCTCGGCGATGAAGCTCGTCTTGCCGGTACCCGGTGGCCCTTGGACAACGAAGATGTCAGGAGAACCCATTGCTGTCTCAATAGCCTCCCGCTTGCGATCGTCAAGTTGGCGTTTCCAGCTCACGATCGAAATCGGCTTGGGCTCCGCGTTGCGGCCGGGGTCAAGAAGCAACTGCCGGAGATCCGGGCGAGCTGACTTATCGCGCTGAACGTCGTCTACGGCCCGGCGCTGTCGATTCAATGCCGCCTCGTCCGGTCCAAGGTGGGGATCGAGTACAGCGCGATCGGGAAGCCCTTCCCATCGCCGAGCGCTCAGGATGACAACTCGATCGCCATCATGATCGATCACCTCGCCCCATCCGAGCTTTCGGTCGGTCGCCAGATCTCGAACCCGCCATTCGGTGCCCACCAGATCGTGGTCTACCGCCGTATCGAGGGTGAACGTGGCCTCGCGGCCCCGTGCCTGCCACTTCTTATAAGGCAGTGGCTTCTTCTCCCCGCGGGCGAGCTCCTCGCGGGCATTCAGAACTCGCCGCCACGTGTCGAACAGTTCGTCGCCGACCCGCTCCTCTGCAACACGTTCGTCGGCACTGCCCAAGCCCTCGTAGAAGGCATCGACGGTGTCGATCAAAGTGGCGATGCCGGTCTTTGCGAGGGCAAGATTGACTGGCTGGTTGAACGTCCAGTCAAAGACTTTCGGAACGAGTAGTGCCCGTCGCCTGTGATTTTCAAGTCGCTCGAAATCAAGTTCTGCCGCCTTGATTACCACGGCACCGCTGTCGTCAGTCTTCAAGGTGAAGCTCCAAGCCTCGCCGTCGACGCGAATGCTGTCACGTTGAAGTTCGCCTGATTCCTGGTCTTTGAAGAAGGATGCGTAGATGTCCCCCGATAAGTCTGCGTTGGCCTTGCCGATCGCTTCCTGCCGCGCAGCATCGCTACCCGCTAGTGCCTTAATGGCCGACTTTGTGAGTCGCAGCCAGACGGGGTTTCGCGCAACCTGCTGCTGTGCCTGCCTGCGCTGTTGGATGGCCTTTAGGGCCCCCAAGAGGTCGCTGGCGTTCTTTGGACGGTCGTCTGGCTGTGTCGCGATGCACGAGCCCAATAGGCGCCGAACTTCAGGAGGAACGGGAATTGCATCCAATGCCCGTTCGACACCAGCGAGGTCCTTGAGTTGCTCCTGGGTCATGCATTGAATGAGGAGAACACCCATCGAGTAGACGTCGCGCACATACCGGATATCAGCGTTGAGTTCCGGCGGAGCGTACGGCTTCGAATGCCAGGCTGCGACTGTGTGCGAAGTCGTCTGCTCATCCCCGCGGATCTTCGCGATGCCAAAGTCTGCAAGTAGTGGGACGCCGGTGTCTGACACAAGGACGTTTTGTGGCTTGATGTCTCGATGCTCAATCTGTTTCAGATGCGTGTAGGCAAGGGCATCCACAAGCGGCAGGGCGATCTCGGTAGCCAACCGATCCCAAGAATCCCACGGCCCATTTGCCTTCAGCACGTCATCGAGGTTGCTATCGACCCAATCCAAGACGAGGACATAGGTGTCTGTCTCGTCGATGCCGGACCAGCGGCAGCGAACGATGTTCGGGGAGCATGTCCCGAGTCTCGTGGATTCTTGGTGACGATCCATGGTGAACTCTAGGCGGCGGCACCGACAGCTTCGGTACCGGCGGCGGTTTTGGGGTGGGCGTGTCGATGTAGGGCAGCTACGAGCTGGGGCATCTGCTTGTGGCCCTTGATGCGGCGGAAGGCTCGCTCGGCGTTGAGCATGCCGGCTGCGGTCCAGCGCAGCACCATCTGCCCGTCGCGCCAGCGGGTGACGTTTCGGTTGGTGGTGCGCGCGATCGAGATCATCGACTCGACTGGGTTGGAGGTTGTCAGTGTTTTGGCGAGCCGGCCGTCGATGCCCAGACGGGCGACGGTGAACATCTCGTCCAGCCCCTCGCGCAGCGACGCGGCCGCGCCGGGATAGTTCTTCTCCAGTTGCGCAGCAAGGCTTTTGGCATTGGCTAGCCCGGTGTGGGGGTCAGGGTGGCCGAACGCCTTGACCAGCTTGGCATCCACCCAGGCCTGCTCCTTATCGGGCAGGTGATCGGCGACATTCCTACGCTTGTGCAGGGTGCATCGTTGGATCGCAGCCTTGGCGCCGAACACCTCACGCACCGCGGCGGCCAATGCCTTGGCCCCGTCGCAGACAACCAGCAGTCCGTCATCGAAGCGCAGGCCACGCTCAACGAGATCGGCCAACAGCGAGCACACCACCGTCTTGTTCTCGGTGGAGCCGTCCCACAACCCGACCGGCTTCTTCGTGCCGTCGGCGGTGATCGCCAGCGCCACCACCACGCACCGGCCAGCCATATGCTCCCCGTCGAGCATGAGCACCTTGATGTCCTCGCCGGCCAAGTCGCGGCTCATCAACTCGGCCAGCGCGGTCTCGGTCTGCTTGACGAATCGACGCGAGATCGCCGACTTCGAAGTGGATTTCTGTGTGCCGCTGACTTTTTCGCCGACCGGCTCGGCGGTGCGGGCGTGCCGGCGAGTGGCCACCCCGGCGGCCATCCGCTCCATCACCACCTGAGTCAGCAGGTCGTCAGCAGCGAAGTGGGCGTAGCTGGTCAACGGCACCTCATGGCCCTCGACGGTGCGTGCCCGCGGCCGCTCGACCGGCACCCGGCGACCGCCAAGAGTCACCGATCCCTTCTCGGCGCCATGGCGCACCGCGGCGCGATCCGGGTTGTGCTTGCCCTTGGGTCCGGCAATCTCGGTGATCTCGGCCTCAAACATCGCGGCCATCACCGCCATCCCGGCGGCCACGCTCATCGCCATCAGCCCTTCGCGCGCGGCATCGGCGATATCGGTCATCGCCAGCGCGATCTCCTCCGGCAACTCGGGCAGAGCGGCAGCATCGATCGTGTCAGCGAGACGAACAGTAGGTACGGTCTTCATGGCGGTCCCTTACTCCTTCTTCGAGGTGTACTTGGCGGTTCACCCGAAGACCTACCATCAGGCAGGCCTCAGGTGAGGGACCGTCACCTCAAATTCCACGAAGAACGGGACAACCTCTGTTCGGGTGCGAAAGGCTCTTGAGCGTATTCGCTTCGTTATTGAAGACCTTCCGAGTCACATCGTCGGACTGGCCCGACAGGAGCTTCACAGCAACGAACGACTCGTCGCGGTCGTCAATCGCTTTTCGGACGATAGAGAAGGTTCCGCTACGGCGCTCAACCTTCAGAAGCATGTAGTGGTCGGCGATAACGTCGGGCACGCCCGAGACCCCCTTGCGTCGGCGCTGGATTACGGAACCTTATCGAAACATTGAGGTCCGACACGACGTGAACTCGCCGCGGATAAGCCGGCGGCTCGGAGACAGGCCGGGGCGCTCGACGAACCCGGGGCTGGGGTGCCTGCTCGTTTAACATTTCGACCTGCTCCGGGAGCGTCCGTTCACGAGCCCACGTGGCCCGAGCTCCAAGTAACTCCCGCGACTACGGCGATTTTGGCACGTGTACGGTACCCCGCGATTGGTCGCTGCCCGAAGCAAGCTGCACTTGCGCAATCGTGGGCATGAATACTGGTTTTGGTAGCAGAGTCACTCGGGGCGAGCGCGAACTGCGGTGATTCCGCCTACGCTCACCGCCCACTACCGTCGAAAGCTAGAACTCAACGGCAAGGAGGCATGCGGTGGCGGCATCGATCGATGGGGAGTTTCCCGACCTTCCGCAAATGCCGAAGCTGCCGCACCTTCGTCGGCATGACTCTCCCAAGACAGTCGTCGCCCAGGCAGAATTGGTCGTCCGAGCGGCGAGGGATGCCGTCCACCAGATTGAGAACTGCTCACGCCCCGGTCAGCAGCTGGCCCACATTCGGTCAGCGGTCATCGACATCCGTCGCGTGACCTTTGTTCTGCAAACGCTGAGGAGCTACTCAGCTGACTTTGACGGCTGGTACGCCGCGATTCAGGACCGGCTGCGAGTCGATCCCCTCATGAGGTATTTCGTCAACCTACGGAACGAGATCGAAAAGCGGGGTCTGCCAGGCGCGTTGGCGGAAATGTACGACTTGAACACCGGGGTGGCGATCGCGGATGTCGCCTGCTACGAAGACCAATATGGGCTGGCCGTCAGCGGAGCCGTGCGACAACACGTTGATCTTGCGCCAGGCGAGCTGACGGGGTCGTACGGGCTGCGCAGTTTCCGATTGCCGGACCCGCCAACCGTTCACGACGGTCAACAGCTCATCGACCTGCGCTTCGCAGCATTGGCCGAACTTGCGCTCGAGTTTCTGGAAGTTGAGGCGGTGGTCCCAGCCAGATCGCGATTCGGGGGCGAAATATGTCGATAATCGCTTGCTGTGACCGCTCAGGTCATTCAGGAGCATCTCCATCCGCAGTGACATGACACCAGCCAGCATTGCCGCTAACTATTCACTGCACTGGTATGTGCTCGCTCCCCGAGGCCACGACCTGGTAGAACCATTTAGCGATATCGGACATGAGATGTGACCGGCCAGGCGCATTTGTGAAGAAGTAGTCACTCATCTTCTCGTGCGCACCTTGGTTGTCGGCGACCGCACCGGTAACCGCATCGTCGAAGTCGGGCGATTCTACGAACTGCTTTTTTTCCGACCCTGCGCACAGGATGCCGTCGCTCGCACTACTCATGTCCTAAAAAGGGCCACACTTGAGCACCCAATTAGCCTGGTAATCGCCGAGAATCTGTAGGTTCTCACCTTCGGCTGCATATGGCCGCTATCCGACCTGCGGCTATTCATTTTGTCTCACAACGCCTGCACCGGAGTTTGTCTCACGAAGTGCTGCATTTCCTAAATCAGACTCCATGCCAAAGCCCAACGCGGCGTGCATGGTGCGCCCGCCGACGCCGTGACGACGTTGCAGATCTCGCCCGATATGTGAGCTGGGGCGTTAAGGCGCGTCACGGCAACGCGTTCAACTTTGGAGGGGCTGCCGCGAGACCAACAGTGCGCTACTTGCCCGGAGTGGCGTAGATAAACAGAGCCATGAAGGCGATATTGATGAGGTAGATCGCTTCGACGACCAGGCACACGGTGATCAGAATCGGTGTGAACGTGGGCGGCGCCGTCCTCGGCGGCGATGTCTGCACTGAGTCGACGCGCGGAGCTGACGGTCGTTGACCGCGGCCCGCATCGCGGTAGCGAGCCGGTCGGCGGTGAGGTGGCGCTGGTTGATAGTGGCGGCGGCGCCCCGAATGCGGTGAGTCGGACGGCTCAGAACGGGCCGTCACGTAGGAAGTCGACGTAGTTGTCGGTTTGCCCGCACATGCGACCTGCTGTTTCTCAACAACCTGTCGGACGCCCCTTGTTCACTAACGTGGCGGAATCCCCCGACGGCGGATCTACTGCGTGGTGCAGGCGGTCAAGCCGGATGGAAACGTCACCGTCTCCGGAACCGTGATGGAGCAGTGGCCCCGGCGCCGCCGCACGCCCATTGTGCCTCCCCACCATTTCGCTGCGGATGCGGAGATTATCAGCTCTGGTCCCGGCGCCGTCCTGCCGCTAGCATTTCCATCCGTGTGGAATTCTATGCGTGCGGAAATCTGGACTCGGTGATGAGCCGCACGCCCAGACCCGTCAAGCACACCGGGCGTCGGCCGGGGCCCAACACCACCCGGGAGCTGATCGCCGACACCGCCCGCAAGCAGTTCGCCGCGTTGGGCTATGACCGCACGTCGATGCGTCAGGTCGCGCATGCGGCCGAAGTCGATCCGACGCTGGTAGCCCATTACTTCGGCACCAAGCTGGATCTCTTCCTGGCCGTCGTCGAGTTGCCGATCGACCCGGTGGTGTTGATCGATTGGGTGGTCAGCGGTGACGCCGAGGGGGCCGGCACCCGGTTGGCGACCGCGGTGCTCGACGTCCTCGACGACGAGGTGCGCCGCCGCCCCATGGTGGGCATGATCCGCGCGGCGACCGCCGAACCCGAAGCCGCCCGGCGGGTGCGGGATTTCCTGACCCGCAACATCTTGCTGCCCATCGCGCAGCGGCTTGAGGCAAACCATCCCGAATACCGGGCCGGTCTGGTGATGTCGCAGATCGTCGGGGTCACGGTGGCCCGCTACATCGTCGGGATCGAACCGCTGGCCACGCATCCGCGTGACCTCGTGGCCGCCGACCTTGGTGCCACGCTGCAGCGCTATCTCCTGGGCGAGCTAAGCCGATGACCAGACGCGCGGTCGGCGGACTCCTCATGGGGAGGTGGATGCTGCTGGTCGCGGTGCTGGTGATCGCGTTGGCCGGGTTTGCTGTGTACCGACTGCACGGCATTTTCGGGTCTGACAGCGACGTGTCGGCCGGTGGTGAGCTGCCACGAGAAGCGGTGTCGCTGAACCCCAAACGTGTTGTCATCGAGGTCTTCGGCGCCCCGGGTTCGGTGGCGACGATCAGCTATGTGGACATCGACGCGCAACCACAAAGCGTCGATGACGCTGTGCTGCCGTGGTCCTACGACGTGACCACCACCCAGCCCGGGGTGTTCGTCAACGTCGTCGCCCAGGGCGACAGCGATTCACTGGGCTGCCGCATCACGATCGACGGCGAGGTCAAGGACGAGCGAATTGTCAACACGCACAACGCCTATACCTACTGTCTGGAGAAGTCCGGGTGAGTGAGCAGCGCATCGAGGACCGTTCGTTGGCGGGCCGGATCTCGCGGACCATTCGGTGGTGGTCGGTGCCGATCCTGTTGGTGTGGTTGCTCATTGCGGTTCTCACCAATGTCTTCCTGCCGCAGCTGGAGGAAGTCGGCGAGGCAAACAACGTCGGCCTGAGCTCACCAGATGCGCCCTCGTTGCAGGCGATGAAACGCATGGGAACGGTGTTCGACGAATTCGACTCGGACAGTTCGGCCATGATCGTGCTGGAAGGTGACGAGCCGCTGGGCGCCGACGCGCACCGGTTCTACGACACGTTGATCCAAATGCTGTCGGCGGACAGCACCCATGTGCAACACATTCAGGATTTCTGGAGTGATCCGCTGACGGCCGGGGGCTCCCAGAGTAGCGACGGCAAGGCTGCCTATACACAGGTGTTTCTGGCCGGGGACCAGGGCGATTCGTTGTCGCTGGAGTCGGTCGGTGCGGTGCGCGACATCGTGGACAGCACGCCGCCGCCGCCGGGGGTCAAGGCCTACGTGACCGGCGGGGCGCCGCTGTTCGCCGACCAAATCCTGGTCGGCGGCGAAAGTCTGGTGAAGGTCACCTTGATCACCATCGGGGTGATCATCGTCATGTTGCTGTTCATCTTCCGATCGATGGTGGCCACGCTGCTGGTGATGCTGACGGTCATCGTCGAGATGAGCGCGGCCCGGGGCGTCGCGGCGCTGCTGGCCAACTCCGGGATCATCGGGCTGTCGACGTTTGCGACGAACCTGCTCACGCTGCTGGTCATTGCCGCGGGCACCGACTATGCGATCTTTCTGCTGGGTCGCTACCACGAAGCACGCCACGCCGGCGAGGACCGCGACACCGCGTTCCACACCATGTACCGCTCGACGGCACCCGTGATCCTGGGATCGGGACTGACCATCGCCGGTGCGGTGTTCTGCCTGAGCTTCACCCGGCTGCCGTACTTCCAGAGCATGGGTCCGGTGGGGGCGATCGGCGTGCTGGTCGCGCTGGCCGCCGCGCTGACCCTGGCACCCGCCGTCGTGACGGTGGCCGGTGCCTTCGGGCTACTGGACCCGCGGCGCGCAGCACAGACCCGCAGATGGCGGCGTATCGGCACCGCGGTGGTGCGCTGGCCCGGGCCGATCCTGGTGGTGACGGTAGGGGCCGCGTTGATCGGCTTGCTCGCCTTGCCCGGCTACAAGACCAGCTATGACATGCGTCGCTATCTGCCCGCGGACACCCCGGCCAACCTCGGTTACGCCGCCGCGGAACGGCACTTCTCCGCGGCCACGCTCAACCCCACGTTGCTGATGCTCGAAACCGACCACGACCTGCGCGATCCGACCGGCATGATCCTTCTGGAACGGGTCGCCAAGGCGATCTTCCACACTGAGGGCATCGCTCAGGTGCAGTCCATCACCCGTCCGTTGGGCACCCCGCTGGAGCACAGTTCGATCCCGTTTCAGATCAGCGCCCAAAGCATCGGCCAGATCCAGAACCTGCCCTTCCAGCAAGACCGCGCCGCTGACCTGCTCAAACAGGTTGCCGAGATCGACAAGTCGATCGCCACCCTGCGACAACAGTACGCACTGCAACAGCAGGCCAGCGCCGCCACGGCCGAACAGACCCAGGCGTTCCACGACACCGTTGCCACGGTGAACGAGCTGCGCGACAAGATCGCCAACTTCGATGATCAGTTTCGGCCCATCCGCAACTACTTCTATTGGGAGCCGCACTGTTTCAACATCCCGATGTGCTCGGCGCTGCGCTCGGTGTTCGACGCGATCGACGGGATCGACCAGCTCGCCAGCCAATTCGGAAACGTCACCGCAAGCTTGGACAAACTGAATGCGCTGCAGCCGCAACTGCTCGCGCTGATCCCGACCCAGATCGCCAGCCAGCAGGCCAACCGCGATCTGGCGATGACGAACTACGCCACGCAATCGGGGATCGCCGCCAACAGCGAGGCTTCGTTGGAGAACGCGACCGCGATGGGCCAGGCGTTCGACGCCGCCAAGACCGACGATTCCTTCTACCTGCCGCCCGAGGCGTTCGACAACCCCGAATTCCAACGCGGCCTCAAACTGTTCCTCTCGCCCGACGGTAGGGCCGCCCGCATGATCATCACCCACGACGGCGATCCCGCGACGCTGGAAGGCATTTCGCATGTCGATGCGATCCGCGCGGCGGCCAACGACGCCGTCAAAGGCACTCCGCTCGGCAACGCCGACATCTACATTGGCGGCGCGGCGGCAACCTACAAAGACGTCAGCGAGGGCGCGACGTACGACCTGATGATCGCCGGCATCGCCGCGATCTGCCTGATTCTGCTCATCATGATGTTCATCACCCGAAGCCTGATCGCCGCGCTGGTCATCGTGGGCACGGTGGTCCTGTCGCTGGGGGCGTCGTTCGGCCTGTCGGTACTGGTGTGGCAACACATCCTCGGGATCCAACTGCTGTGGATCGTGTTGGCGCTGTCGGTGATTCTGCTGTTGGCCGTGGGGTCGGACTACAACCTGTTGCTGGTCTCGCGGTTCAAGGAGGAGATCCACGCTGGACTCAACACCGGCATCATCCGTGCCATGGCCGGCTCCGGCTCGGTCGTCACCGCCGCGGGTCTGGTGTTCGCCGCCACCATGGCGTCGTTCGTGTTCAGCGATCTGCGGGCGATCGGGCAGGTCGGCACGACTATTGCGCTCGGTCTGCTGTTCGACACCCTGATCGTGCGGGCGTTCATGACGCCGTCGATCGCGACCCTGCTCGGCCGCTGGTTCTGGTGGCCCCAACGCGTGCGTCCCCGCCCGGCCAGCCAGATGCTACAGCCATATGGGACCCGATCCGCGGTGCGGCAACTGCTGCTCTGGGATGACGACGACGAGTCCATGGCCCCCCGAGGAGCAAAACAGTGAGCCTGTTCGGTTGGCTGACGCTGGCGGCCTTCGTGGCCGCGTTGGTGTTCGGGGGCGTCGCCTTCGTCTACGTCCGGCGGTTGCTGAAGCGCACACCCACCGAGGTCAGCGAACGAATCGGCAGCGTCGGTTCGGTACTGCGCAAGCTACGCAAGGGCGAACCGATTTCGGAGGAGGAGTTGGATTTCGCCGCCCAGACCACCGCCGAGCGTCGGTCCCCGATGGCCTACTCCATTCCCGCCGCGCTGTTCAGCATCGGAAGTCTCTACGTGTTCGGAAAACTCGACCAGTTGGATGGAGCCTCCCCGTCCTGGGCGACATTCATCGGGGTGTTGCCCATGTTGGCGGCCCTGAACATGACCGCGCAGTTGCACAAGATCGGCCACTTGAATGGGCGCGCGGAGCGCCTCCGGCGCGAGCGTGCGCGTTGATACTCCTACCCGGCGCGCAGTCCCGCTGCGGTGGTGCCCGCGCCCGCAGTGATGGGCTACCGCCGCCACGCGGGGAACAGCCAGTCGTGGGGAATGTCGCCGATGGTCATCTCGGTGTGCAGTCGAGCGTGAGGACATGTAATCGGTTGTGAGACACTACAACCACCCATCATCATTGGACGTCGTTCGTGTCGCGCCGGCGCAGGCGGTTCCTTACTGTCGAGACATTGCCCCTTGCCCGGTCCCCATGGCAAGCAATGCGCCCAGTCCTTGAGTGAACGTGTCAGCGCTCACGTCGTCGAGTAGGGCACGCTGGGATAGGAACGCCGGTGCCAGGGCAGTGAGAACCTGCGCTATGTAGTGTGAGTGGACGTCGGGGTCGATGATGCCGTCGCGTTGATAGCGCTGCACGAGGTTGGCGAAGCGCGCACGCATCTTGCGGTAGTGGCCCGACAGCCGGGTGCTTAGCTCGGGACTTCGGCCGGCCTCGGCCCACACCTGAACCGCGAGGCGGGCGAGTTCGCCGCCGTTTGGCGGACTGTCCAGCACGTGAATGATCTGACCCACAACCTCGCCGAGAGGTAGCGGTGATTCGGTTTCGATAACCGAGTCCAGCGCGGCGGCGATTTCGGATACGACCTCCTCGATGATGGCGCCGATCAAGTCATCTTTTCCGGCGAAGTACCCGTATACCGCGCCAGCCGACAGACCCGACTCCGCGAAGACGTCCTGCATCGACGTGGCGTGGAATCCGGCCCGGGCGAAGCAACGTCGCGCAGCCTTGGTGATTTGTCGACGGCGGGCGTCGCGGTAGCGCTCAGATACCGGCGGCATCTCGATCCCCTAAACCCGAACTGAGATTCTGTTTGACATTTGGATGGTAGCTGATGGAAACTCCAAACAGAATATTGATTCTTTTTGGAGGCAAGGCTGATGGTCACGAGATCTGGGCGTTCCGCGCAGCTCAGCGGCGTGAGTGCCAACTCGTTGAGGGTGGCGCTGCTGCGGGCGGCCAAAGACCAATGGCCGGACCTGTTGGCAGCCGATTCGTCCGGAGGTGCACGTGAGAGCTGAAGTTCTGGTTGTTGGCGCGGGACCCACCGGATTGGTGCTGGCGGGCGAGTTGGCTCGACACGGTGTGGCCTCACGGGTGATCGACGCCGGCCCGGCGCAGGTGAAGGAAAGCCGCGCGGTGGCGGTGGCGGCGAGGTCGCTGGAGCTACTGGACGATCTCGGGATCGCGACGGCCGCGATCGAACGCGGAATCCCGTTGCGCGGCTTGAACTTCTACCAAGGCACGACGTGCGTGGCGGAACTGGACATCACCGCCGTTGACTCGCCGTTTCAGATGGACCTCTGCCTGGCGCAGTGGCGCACCACCGAGCTGCTGCGGGAGAAAGTCGCCGAACTCGGGGTGCACATCGAGTGGGACACCCGCTTAGAGTCGTTCCGGGTCGATGAGGCGGGTCTGACCGCGGACATCGTGCGTAATGATGGACGCACCGAGCAGTGCAGCGCCGCTTGGCTTCTCGGCTGCGATGGCGCCCACAGCACCGTGCGCGCGGCAGCCGGGATCGACCGGGACATGGCCGACTTGCGCCGTGGCTTCATCCTGGGTGACATCGCGGCGCCCTGGGATATCGCGCGTGATCGCTTCCACGTCTGGTTCGCCAAAGGCGGGCTGGTCGCGGTGTTCCCGATGTCCGGGGGGTACTGGCGCATCATTTCCAACACGGCAGACGACAACCCGCCCAGCCACCCGGGGTTAACCGAGTTCGCCGCGCACGTCGCCGAACGGACACCGCTTGACGCGCACCTGAGCGATCTGCAATGGAGCTCGGCCTTCGTCGCACGCGAAGGGCTGGCCAAGCAGTACCGGCGCGGGCAGGTGCTGCTGGCTGGTGACGCCGCGCATACTCACAGCCCGATCGGCGGCCAGGGCATGAACACCGGTATGCAGGATGCCTACAACCTCGGCTGGAAACTCGCACTTGTCGTCGCCGGCGGCGCCGATCCACGGCTGCTCGACAGCTACCAGGCCGAACGCCGACCCGTGGCCGCCTCGGTCATCAACGCCACCTCGACCGCTACCCGCGTGGCTACGGAGAACGCTTTCGTTGCGCGGCGAGCACGCCGCCACGCATTGCGGCTATTCGGCCAGCTCAGCACGATGCAGCAGAGGCTCTCCAATGCACTCGGCGAGCATCTGGTCAACTACCGCAATAGCGCATTGGTTTCCGAGCATTGGTCCAACGCGACGGGCGCGCCGTGGAGTGACGGCGAGGACACCGGGCCACAGGCCGGTGAGGTCTTCCGTGATGCCTATGTCGAAACCCGGTCGGGGTCGGTGGCCTTGCGTCATCTTTACCGCGGCCTCGGGCATCACCTGATGCTCTTTGCGGCAGACGAATCCAACCCCGACGTGCTCACTCGCTGGAAGCGTCAAGCCGAGGAAGTCATGGCAGGCTACGGACAGGTCCACCTGATCGTTCGATGCCATCAACCGCTCGCAGCCACCGAAGGTGTCTTCGCCGATGTGCGCAGCGACGTACATGACCGCTATGGGGTCCGACGCCCCAGCCTGTACCTGATCCGGCCGGACAAATATGTCGGTTACCGCAACGACACGATGGACTTCATCTCTGTACGTGAATACTTCCACCTGATCGAGACAGGCCGAGCAGCCCGTGGGCGGTCGTGAGTCTAGCCGCCCGAATTGAAAACATGACCGTCGCTTGCCGAACGACCCAGTGGTGGAGCCGATTTCGATGAGCAGGGAGTTGACGCAATCCTGGATACCGCTGGTCCTCGGGATAGTGGCCGGTGTCGCGAGGTTTCGGCGTGCGGCGGCTGCATGGGACTTTCGGCGCTGTCCACAACCTGTCGCCACGCCGTGATGCCACAGCCATGACTACAGATGCGCACCGCCCCCACGGTCAAGTCCTGCCCCAGCGCCCACAGTGCCGCCGTGGCGCTGCCCGACACCGTCGAAGATTCGCGGCGCGGGTCGCCAAACCTATCCGTACTGCGTCGCACAAGACGCCCACAACCGCACGGACAGGCAGGTAGTCCGCCCAATGGTCAGAAACCTGAGCGCGATCCCGCGCAGAGGTCGGTGTTGCCATGACGTAAAAGCCACGCACCGGCCCGGCCCTTGGTCTCGGAGAAGACAACGACGAAGACCGCCGGCGTTATAGCCCGCCGATGGCGGCCAAGTCAGGTCGGCACGAAGTCCGAGTAGGTGTGCGTCATCGATGGCACCGCGGTGGCGATGATACGCACACCGATTCCGCAAACCACCGCGATGAAACTGGCGCCGGCATCAACCGGCGCAGGAACGATATGGGGTTCGGGGCTGCCTTCGACCTCGACATGGGTTGCGCCGAACGGCGTCAGTGCGATCATTGCGAGGCGTCCGCCGGAGGCATTGGTGAAGCGATACCGATTCGCCCCCAGCGGGATCGCTGACCACGGTCGCCCGGCTGCAGCGTCCAGCCGGTAGGACTCCAGGTCCTCACGAACTTGACCGGCCAACTCGGTCTGACCGGACCTCTCGAAGTAGTCGAGGGCCGCCTCAAGGTTCGGAATGCCTTCGGCGAATCGCCGGATCTGGCACTGCGTCTGCCCGAGGTTGTTGACAGCTTCCGCCCAGCCCGAAACGTTGCCGCGCTCCTTATAGATCTCGGCCACCTCTTCAAGCAGTTCGATCGCTTCGTCCAGGTACGTCTGATTGTCCTCGATCCGCGCCAGGCGACCGAGAACTGCCCCGAGATTCTTACCTGCGCTGGCAATTCCGGGTTTGTCCTCCAGGTCGCGGCAGATGGCAACAGCTTCCCGTAGAGGTGAAACCGCCTCGGCGTACCGCTCCGCCTTCGCCAACGCGCCGCCAATGTTGCTCAAAGCAATCGCCTCGCCGCTACGGTCCGGCGGGTCAGATGCCCGACAGGCTCGTACATCGTCCCAGTAGATTTCGATGACTTCGTCGACGTCCCGGCCTTGATCGAGGTAGACGTTTCCCATGTTGGTGCGCGCCGCGACTGCTACACCGTCAAACCCGGCTTCTTGGGCGACTTCGGCGGCCCGCCGAAACGCGTCGAGTGCGTCGTCGAACTGGCGCATCTTCCGAAGAGCGGAACCGTAGTGGTTCAGTACGCACGCCGCATAGTGTCGGTTCTGCGCCTCGGGGACAAGTGATGCACCAACGACCGCGACGTCGTGGAATTCTCTGAGCCAGTGCCGCTGTGATCCCAATATCTCGCCGAGCCCGACCGCGAATGCCAAAATCAACTCGCGGTACTCGGTTTCGGGGCGCTTCGCGACCGCCAGGACGATGGCAATCGCCGTAGTGCGCTCCTCCTCGAACCAGGCAGCCGCCTGTTGTGCTGTAGGAAAGAATTTTCTGTTGTTGTCGTTCGGCACTCCCGTGAGCCAGTCGGCCGCAGCTCCAACACCCAAGAGATACTTCACAACGATTACCTTCAACGCCCGCTCGGCATCCTCGGGTTGTTCCGCGCACAACTCGGCCGAGTACAACCGGATCAGGTCGTGCATGCTCCAGCGGTTGCGAACGTGCTGCTGGGTGAGGTGGCTGCGGACCAATGCCATCAGTTGCGGCCGTACCGCAGCGTGTGATGCGGAGATCAACCATCCGGCTGCCACCAGCCCGACATCGCCTCCGGGAACGACGGACAGCAGACGGAACAGGCGCTTCAAGTTGTCGGGCAATCTCTTGTAGGACAACGCAAACGCGGCCCGAACGGAGAGGTCTGTGCCGTAGTCCAGGCTGTTGAGCCTGTCCTCCTCACTGGCTAACTCCTCGACCAGCTCGACGATCGGCCGGTCTGGTTCATCGGCCAGGAGTGCGGCCACGATCTGCATCGCGAGCGGCAAATGGTCACAGAGTTCAGCTAACCGCAGCGTGACCTGCGAAGCATTCATCAGTCGTCCATCGTCCGGATCGCGGGCACGGACAGCGCTGATCAGCAGTTCGACCGCTTCGTCGGAGCCCATCACGTCGACATCGACGACCTGGGGCTTTGGTATGCGGCCGAACGTTTCGCGCGTCGTCACGGCGACTCGATGGATGGGGCTGCCGGGCCGTAGTGGTTCGAATTGCGAGGGATGGCTGGCATTGTCTAGCCAAAGCAGTACCGATTTTCCTTCGGCTGCGAGGTCGTGGAGTCGCTGCTGGTACTGGATAGCCTGCTCGGCCGGATCGGCGGCGATCTCATCGTCGTCGACCCCGAGCAGGATCAACAGTTTCGACAACACCACCGCGGGCTGCACCCGAACGGCGGGGTCATCCGCGTAACCGCGGAGATCGACAAAGAGAACATGGTCGAACCGTCCGGCCGCCGCGGCCGCGTTCGCGGACTGCCGCACCAGCGCCGTCTTCCCCACCCCTGGGGGTCCGCTCACCACGACGATGCCGCTGCTGGGGCCGTCGCCTGAGCCAGACATCAGATCAGCGATCCGCGTCAGTTCGGATTCGCGGCCGACGAAAGGCGTGGGTTCGACGACCAGCGCCTCAAGCGGGAGAACGGTTGTCGCGGCCTGCAATTCGGCCAAACCATCAATGATCACCTGATCAATGCGATATGCGGCCACCCCACCGTTGGTCGCGCTGATGTAGATGTTTCGGGCAGCACCGTCCTCGTCGTCGACTCGGCGGCCCTCTGCGTCCTCGGTCACGACCCTTTGCGCTTCCGGCGTCTGCGCTGCTGCCCGACGTGCACTTCACCCATGTGATACGCGGCCGCCGAACCGTGGTCGGCGTTGATCGATATGTTGGTGCCCTCGTCGGACGCTGTCTGTTGCCCTACAGCGCCACCCTGTACCGCCTGGCTGGCAGCTCGCGAATCGCGCTCCCGCTTTACCAGGACGCCGCTCGCTATCCCGGCCACAATCGCCACGCCGAGGAGAAGCCACTCCCACCAGACGGCGCCGCCGCTCGTCAGGAAAGTACCGGCAAAAGTCAGAGCCACGGCCGAGATCACACCGAGCATCGCCGCCGCCCATACCCGCATCATCTGATCCTCCGCTAACCGTGGATTCTTATCCTCTAGGGGGGTAGGGATCCCTCTTCCCCACTGTGTCGGTGTTGCGGATCTGGTTATTGTCTTTGCGGTGGTCGCGGACCTCGCCGCCGCCGCTTCGTTCGGCGAAACCGCGTGCGGCGTCGTGGGCTTCGGCTTGGGTGTCGTAGCGGCCGGCAGCGCGTTCTGCGCCTGCGCGTCTTGCGCTCCAGTCACCTGAGTCTTTGTCGTATTGCACGTCATAGTCAGCCACGTTGCTACTACTCCTTGTCCGCTCGACTGTTTTCGTTGAGCAAGTTACTCCCGCAGTACGACATCGACGGTCTTCTCACGAGGCTTGCTGCTGTTCGTGTTCGATCTCGTCGATGAGACTGCGCAGGGTGCGTGTGCTGAGTTTGCGTACGTCCTCACTGAGGTAGTGCTCGTTGACACGTTCACGAAGCGCGATGGCCTCGGTGAGACGGTCGATTTCCATTGCCCCGCGCCATGGTGCGGGGCGGCGAAGCGTCTCGGCTACCTCGTTGGATCGGGAGTGCAGGTAGTGCGCTCGACGGTTATCGAGGGGTCCTGTCACGCTGTTGCGGCACGATCCGATTCGGCATCCGACGCGGGTGCGGATATCGGTGTGGCTCAACAACTGTCGGGCGGCCTTGGCTGACACGGTGGCTCCGAGTACGGGCAGATAGATGCCGGCAGTGGCGCCGCCGCCCTGGTCTTTCTCAGGGTCGGGAGCCTTGCGGTAGCGCGACATCGTTTGAGAGTGGTTGACCTTTTCGAGCATCCCCAGACCGACCGAGTAGGCATCGGCGTGGCCCATGGCCAGTGCGGCGCGGCCGATGTTCCCCGACAAGCCCAGGGTGACGGTCATGCCATGTTCGCGGAACTGATCGAGCACCCCGAAGACTGTACGGATCTTGCGGATACCTTCATCGTCGCCGCCGAGCGGGGAAAACCTGATCTCGATGTCACCGATCCCTGCGCCTGCGTATTCGGCGGCCAGATCGATGCCGAGGCGGTTGATGGCGGTGGTCGCCAGGGTGATGACCGCACGGGTTGGCTTGTCGTCACCGACGGCGATCCGGGTTCGTTCGGCAAGATCGACGTTGAGCCGCGCCGTGCGCTCGTCGGCCACGTAGAAGTGCGGCGCGGTGATGTGTGTGCTCAGCTCAGGGTGCTTGTCGATGGTCCGTTCGACCAGGGCCGCGCGGGCTGCGAGGTTGCCGGACAGGGAGTCGATGTCGTAGGGCTGACCTGCCCAGAGGGGAAGCTTTTCCAGGTCATACCCGGGGGCGGCGAGGCGCTCGGCGGCCGGCTCCCAGTACACGGACAACCCTGCTTCGGCGGCGGCCGCGGCAGCATCCTTTTGGTGACGTGCAGCTTTGGTGTCAAGGGTGATCGCGGCGGCACCGGCGTGTTCGCGGGACAGGAAGTCCTCGACCGGTTTGTGGTCGTTGGGTCCAAGCCGAAACTGAATACCCATCGTTGTGAAACTCCCTCTCGCCTGCGGGCGTCGTTTCGTGACAGAATACATGACATAGTGGTCGACAAAAGGAAGACAGGCAGACGATATGGGAGCTAACGCGCTCGCCTCGACCGTGTCGAGTGCGATCGAGCGTTTGGGATTGACCTACGAGGAGGTCGGCGGCATCGTCGACGCCTCCGCGCGTTCAGTGGCGCGCTGGACCTCCGGTCAGGTCGTTCCGCAACGACTCAACAAGCAACGACTCATCGAATTGGCCTACGTCGCGGACGCACTGGCCGAAGTACTCCCGCGCGATCAGGCCAACGTGTGGATGTTCTCGCCGAACCGCCTGCTGGCCCACGCCAAACCGGCCGACCTGGTACGCGACGGTGAGTATCAGCGGGTCTTGGCGCTCATCGACGCGATGGCCGAAGGGATCTTTGTGTGAACAACGGGCTCGACGAGAGCCTGGTGCAGCGCATCGATGCGCGTGGCACTGTCGCGTGGTCAGGAACGTGCTTCCGCTACACCACCGCCCACCGTGACCCCCTGTCGGGTGAGGGGGCGCGGCGCTTCGGCGGCAGGTGGAACCCCGCATCGCTGTTCTCGGCGATCTATCTGGCCAATTCCGCCCGAGCGTGCATGGTCGAAGTCGACCGGGCGGCACAGGCGGCATCCACCACCGCAGAGAAGATGCTCGAAGCCTCCTACCGGCTGCACACCGTGGCTGCCGACGCTCTGGCGGTGCTGGATCTGACGACCGCAGAAGCCCGTGAAGCGGTAGGCCTGGACGATGCCGATATCCATGGAGACGACTGGTCGGCCTGCCAAGCAGTGGGCCATGCCGCCTGGTTCCTACATGTCCAGGGAGTTTTGGTACCCGCGGCCGGCGGCGTCGGGCTGGTGATCACCGCCTACGAACAACGCACCCGCCCAGGCCAGCTACAAGTCACCTCCAGCGAGGAGCTGACCCCCAACCGCTACCACGAACTGCGACAACCCTGACCCAAGGAGGCTGCAGGAACACCGCCCGGGCATCGAAAGCGGCACCTCGAGATCGAAACCCCATTGGCCGAGCTGACGAGATGCGCCGATAATCTGACGATGCCGACTCCCAGCGGGCCCCACCAGGCGACCGCGTCGGACGAGCCCGCAGAGCATGTTCTCGATGCCGGATACGCATCGACCGCCGCCGAGAGCCGACTCCGTGGAGCGCCCCACACCCAGATCAGGGATATCGCGTCGGTCTGCGAGCTCATCGCCCGCTGGGCGTGTTGGCTCATCAGAGGTACATTCCCGCTGGAACCGAGGCGCGGTAGCGGCCGCTGCCTACCTCCGCCAACAGTGTTGCGGTGCTGACGTGCCCGTTGTCGCCGGCCAGCACGGCTCGGCGCACGATTTCGCGGATGTCGCTGCCGCTGGTGTGCTCGGGTAACACGGCTGCTACCGCTGACGTGTCGACGGCTTGTCCGCCGGGCAGGTCGCCAATGAGGGCCGCCAGGATGCGGGCCGCGTCGGTAGGGCTGGGGTAGCCGATTTCGACGATGGCGTCGAACCGCCCGGTACGCACGGCCGCCTTGTCCAAGGTCGAGACGTCGTTGGTGGAGGCCAGTGTCAGGATGCGGGCATCAGGTTGGATGTCCATGGCCTGCAACAACTCCGACAACCCGCTGCCACCGTCGCTGCGGTCTCGGCACCATAGGTCGACATCCTCCAGTACAAGGAGTACCGGACCACCGAGGCGTTGGGCCTCCTGGACTACCGCAGTCAAGAGGTGTTCACCGGCTTTGGCCTCGACGTAGATGACGGTGAACTCGCCAACCACCTCCCTGGCCACAACTGCGCTGACCGCCGATTTGCCGGTGCCGGGCGGCCCGCACAGCAGCACGCCGCGCCGCGCGCCGAGCCCGTGTGCATTGAGCACAGCGTGGCGGTCACGCACGGCGGCCACTCCGAGGTCGACCTCGGTCCACACCTCGTCGCCGACAATCACGGTTTCGCGCGTCGCGGTCGCAGGCAGGTCGATGATGGCCAAACTCAGCCCTTGGGCGTGGGTGGCCCGCACCGCCTTGCCGCGGTAGGGGTTGAGTGCGTTGGCTCGTTCGGCGAGCCTGTCTAAGACGATGCGGGCGCGGTCCTGGGCCTCGGGCGTCACATAGGCGCTCACTTCGGCCGAACGCATGATCGTCTCGCGTGTCTCGATGCCGATCACGCACCCGGTGTCGTCCAGCAGCGTCCCGGCAGGGAAGTACACCTGCAGGCACAGTGGGTGGCGGTAGCGCTGTCCGCCGATCTCGGTTTGTGTCCACTTCGGTGGATGGGTGTGCTCGCCGGGGCCGACCTCACAAATGTGGGCGTGCGCGTCGATCCATTCCGCGAGCGCCATTGCGGTGGTCAGCCGCGATACCGGGTTGAGGGGACGTTCCTCGTCGAGTAGGTAGCCCGAATCCGGCACTCCCAGGCAGCGGGCGGTGAACCGCTCGGCGGTTTCTGCGCGGTCGCGCTCGGCGACACCGACAAGCAGCTCGCCGAGCGCATGCAGCGCGGGACGTACGCCGCCGTCCAGGCCGTCCAGCCAGGCGGCGACGTCGGTGATCGGGTGCCGTTGGGTGTCGGGGACGCCGATCAGTCCGTCACTCGGATCGGTTTGTTCATCGTCAGTCAGGGGCATCGCGTCGTGGTTGTTCGGGGACAGGGCAGCCGTACAGACTCGCATCTGGCCAGTGGCCGGTCAACTCCATTTCATGAGCGCGCGATCCGACTACTGGCCGCGGCAGTCCGCGCTTCACTCTCACGGTGCCCCGGGCGCCTCCCCTGATGGCACGGGCGGCGGGCCCGAAACTCAGGCGACAGCATGACGAAGGTGTGCCACCCTCGAACACCGTGAACAACGAGCCTGAAGCTCCGATGGATGACTTCGTGGGTTCCCCTTCGATCGAGTACCGGGAGCGTGTCGAGCGCGCCCGCGGTGAAGCGCGCGAACGCTATCGCGGCCACCTGGCTGCGGTGTTTGACCAGCACGGCGTTGACGAGGCGACAACACTTGCTGATGTGGCGCTGGATGCGCTGACCGTATGGCGCTACGTCGACACCGACGAACGGTGCATGTGCGGCTGCCACCCCCGGCTGCCCGACACCGATCTGCACGATTTCGGGTTCGATTGCTTGTGCACCCACCCGCCCGCCGCTCGTCGCCGCGCCTTCAAGGATTGGCGGGCGAGCGTGGAGGCGTTCTGGGCCTCGCCGGAAGGCCAGCAGATCCGCGCCGAGGAACAGGCCGCCGACGCGGAGCTGCAGGTCTGGCTCCAACAGCAGCCGGGTGTCATCGTGCACAATCACGGTGGCCTGGTCCCCGAGCAGTGGACCGGCGAGGTAGACGGCCACAACTTCGAATTCCGCGAACGCCACGGCCATTGGCGCATCGAAATCGATATCCGGCCCAGCGGCCGATACGTGCCCGTCGTCGACAGCACCGACAGCGACGGCACCGTGCACTATCGGCAGCATGAGGTAGAGGAAGGTGACACCGTCGCCGAGGGCACCATCGGCGCCGAGCGGTACGGGACCACGCCCGTTGAGCGGGCCGCGTTTATCGTCGACACGATCCGCACCCATCTGACTCGCCAGGCATGCACGCTTCACCACGAAGACCTGACATCGGTCGAAGCTGCGTTCGACACCCCGGCCCGCTGGTGTCCAGCCTGCGGGGTCCGCCTGCCTAACCGGTGATCAACTGTCGGCTGGGTTCAGGGGCGTGGCTTTCGACCGGCGCGAGGGCGTGTGTGTTGGGAAGTGCGCGCACCCTCCGGGTTCGGGTCAGGATCCATCGGCGTGGTCGCGGTCGAATGCCTCGATTGCGTCGAGAACCCGCCGACCGGCGGTTGTGACTGCCATCGGCCGTCCACGCTCAGCACGCTCTAAGTTTCTACTGTAGCGGTGGGCATTTCGATGGTCATCACTTCGGCCTACTGCCGTGTGGCTCAGTCTAGGGGACGTCTGGCGCATGCCATGAGCTGGACGTTCTCGCCATGTCTCAATGCAAGGCTGCGAATTGGTCTCACGATCCGCCGCATTCCCGAGGACTGGTCGGGCTAGTCTCAGGCATTTCCTCCGGCGACAAGGGGTGACCGATGGCCGTCGATCGAGACGTGGTGGGGGTCGAGAGTCATCGGCGAGAGGGCGCCGGCCGATGACCGGACCACTGTCTTCTAGCGCACATGGTGCGATGCCACTTCGAGACGACAACCCCAGCCCGGTGGATCTTCTCGGCTTTGAGGACGTTGTCGACGTCGTCGAGGAGATCGTCCTACGTCGAGACCTCGATCCGATTACGGTCGGCGTGAACGCACCTTGGGGTGGCGGCAAGACCACCGTGCTGCACCTTCTGCAGCAGCGCCTCGACACCCGCGAAGACGTGCTGTGCCTGCTCATCAGCCCCTGGGAGTACGACAACAAGACGGACCCGACGACAGCGCTGATCGACGAGGTGCTGGCCGGTCTGGAGAAAGCCCTCAAGGAACCCCAGTCGCGGTTCGACAAGATCAAGGAAGGGCTTCACAAGCTGCGCCGGAGAGTGAGTTTCGCCAAGGCCATGAAACTGGCGGCCTCCTCAGCGCTGACGGCCACCCTCCCCGGCGTCGGCGGCCTCATCGACCTGTTCGACGAGAACGCCGAGGAAAAAGAAGAGCCCTCCGACCCGACGCTGCAGGGTTTCCGCACCCAGTTTCAGGACCTCATGGCCGACCCAGAAATGGCGCCCCTCGACCGCGTGGTGGTCCTTGTCGACGACCTCGACCGGTCACTGCCCGACACTGTCGTCGAGGCGCTGGAGGCGATCAAGCTCTTTCTGTCCGTCAACGGCATGGCATTCGTCATCGCCGCCGATGAGGACAACGTCGCCAACGCCATCGGGCGACGACTCGCCACGACTGGCCAGCCGATCACGGCCCGCAACTACATGGAGAAGATCATCCAGGTGCCCGTCCGCGTGCCAGCGCTGAGCCGGGAGCAAACCGAGGAATACCTGGCTCTGCTTATGCTCACCGACCACGACCAACTCACCGAACTGATCGAACGCATCAAGGACACCCGCCCGGCGGGCGGCAGACAGCTCGCTGAACGGTTCGGCGATGCCCTACCGGACGATCGACGCGAGCAGATCGCCCTCGCGCAACAGCTGACCCCGCTGCTGCATCGTCAGACCACCGGTAACCCCCGACGCATCAAGCGCTTCCTGAACGCCTACTGGCTACGAACGTCGTTCGCCGCAGCGCGGCGCATCAAGCTAGAACCTGAAGCGCTCGCCAAACTGATGCTCGCTGAACTGCACTACCCTGAGCTGTTCGGCCAGCTGCTCGGTTGGCTGGCGGCCGGCAACGTGGCGGAGAAGGTCGCCGAGATCGAGAGCGGCGAGGGCGAACATAGCCAGGGAGTGCGCGAATGGGGGCAGCTCGCACCCGACCTGTCCGGCGAGGACCTGTCCCAATACCTGCTACTCGCCGCGTCGCTGCGCGGTGAGCCCATCGAGGCGGCCGCGCTGCCGCCCGAACTGCGGGCTATCGCCTCACAACTGAGTGCGTCGTCGGCGACCACCCGCCGCACCGCCACCCGGGAGGCCGCCAAGCTTGACGAGTCCAAGCGCGTGGTGATCGCCGGGTTCCTCGCGACGTCGCTTCGCCAGCAGCGCAGTCCTGACTCGCAGAAGGCGCTCGCCGAATCCATCTCCGCTCTCGCGGACTCCCCTGCCATCGCCGCTACCGCCGCCGAGGAACTGCGGCGCATGTCCCACGGGTCGCTGACCGCAGGTGTCCCGCTGGCTCTGCTGGCCCAGAACCAGCCGACCGAGCTTGCCGAGCTCGTACGAGAGTGGACCGCCAGCCCCGACGCCCCAGACCTGGTCCGCAACGCCGGCCAGGAAGCCCTGAAGCAGTAGCCGATGGGTACCTCCGGCGCATACGGCGGATCACCCGGCTGGTCGGGAGTCGGCAACCAGACCCAGGACTGGCTCGACGGCGGCGCGGCCGAGGCCGGGCCGGCCACCACTGACGGCACGCCCGGAAGTTCACCCGGCGACCGGTCCCTCCCCAATCCCCAACTCGCTGCTCTGATCGCCGACCTCGCCCGAAGGTTGGCACGCTCAGGCGGCGGCGGACCAGCATCGGGTGGCGGCGGCACTGGGGGCGCAGGCGGCTCCGCAGGCACTGCGACAGGAGGCCGCGGGCGCTCCACGGCGCGGGCGGCGTCAGCCGGCGGGCGTGCAGCGGCGGGCGCCTACGGCCTCAGGAGCGGGGTCGCAGCGACGCTCGGAGAACTGGGGCTCTCGCTCAATGAGCTGGTCGGCCTGTCCCGGCATGAACAGGCCAAGCGCCTGCTCGAAGCCGCGACCGGCCCTAGCGGTGACGTCGCCGAGAGCGAACTTCGACTGGCGAATGCAGATCTCATTCTCTGGGCGCTCAACGAAGAGTCCGAACCCGCTCCGATCGACCTGGCGAACCGATGGGTCGTCGAGTACGTCTGGCAGGTGTGGATCTCTGAAGCCGGCCACATCATCCGCTCCCACTCGGCGACAGGGTACGACAGCCTCCGCGTCGAGCAGGAGATGCGGGCCGCGTTGGAGGCCACGGTCTCCGCGCACAGCCTGCCCGAGGGCCGCCCGCTCACAGCCCGTGATTTTGAGCAGGCCATCAAAACAGCTCTGGAGAGCCTCGAGCGAATCGGGCAGCCACGCAGATGACGGGCCGCCGATTGATCATCAGTGGCACGTGGCCTCGAAAGCGGCCGCTCACCAACGGTGAGTTCCTTTGGCGGGCGGCACACAGTGAAACGTCGTTCCATACACGCCTCGGGCCGCAGCTGGCGATCATCGGCGCCGTCCCCGAACCGAACGTCGACCTCGTCGCCCTGTCAGTGTCGACGTTCTTGGCCGATCGCACCGTGCCCCGGCCCAAGGGCTGGGCCCGGGAGATCGAACTCGACATCCCGATGTATGGCGTCGATGACTGGCAGGCTGTCGCCCCGAATATCGCTGCGACGCTGGAGTTTTTGACCGCCGACAGTTGGACACTCAACTTTCGCAAGCGCACCACAGCCAAGGCACGTAAGGTAGCCAACCGACCGCAGGTCGACCGGGTGCTGCTCTTCAGTGGCGGCGCCGACTCGCTGTGCGGCGCGGTCAGATCGCTCTGCGCGGGAGAACGCCTCCTGCTGGTCTCCCATTGGGATTGGGGCGGACACTCGGCCCGCCAGAAGGCGCTGGCCAGGTGGCTGGCTCGACGGTTCCCCGACCAGGTGTTCATGAAGCAGCACTGGATCGCGCGTCGCTCTAAACAGCTTGGCGGCGCAGTAGCTTTCGGTGATGAAGCGACCCGCCGGAGCCGCAGCCTCCTCTTCATAGCTCTCGGCCTCGCCCATGCCGCCGTCGATCCCCCGATCCCGCTCTGGCTGGCCGAAAATGGCTACGCTGCACTGAATCCTCCACTGGCGGGCGAGCGTCGCGGCGCGCTGTCGACTCGCACGACACACCCGGTCATGCTCGACCAACTGCGGCGTTCGATCGCAGCAGTCGGCGGGTACAGCGACGTGAGCAACCCGTTCGCAGCCTCCACCAAAGGAGAGATGTACGCCGAGGTGGCCGAGCTTCTCGGCAAAAAGGACGCCGAAACGTTGCTGGCGCTGTCACACTCTTGTTCCCATGTCCGCTGGGCGACAGGCACCGGGTTTAGCCCCGATACGCAGTGCGGCGTGTGTTTCGGCTGCCTGGTGCGCCGGTCAGCCTTCCTCGCCGCCGGACTGCAGGACCGAACAATCTATCTGCACACGGCGATCGAGCTGAACCGTCAATCCGCCCAGCTGCGGCGAGCAGCACGAGACGAAGTGCTCACAGTCCGCTACGCCGGCTGTCGAGGATTCACAGCCGCCGACCTGCTGTCGGTCGGGCTGCCCGACTATGTTTCGCTCGACGACGCCCTCGATATTGCCAACCGAGGACTGCGCGAGCTCGCCGCAGTGGTGGACACGGCGGCGGATCTAGCGGGAGTGACGTAGATGCTGACGCCGCTGGACATGCACGCCCACATCAAACCCGACATAGCCCCCTCTGAATTGCATCGCCTCGGCGCCTGCGTGGCGGCGATGACACGCAGCCTCACCGAATACGCCGACGTCGCGCAACGCGACGACCCCTCCGTCGCCTGGGGTGTCGGCTGCCATCCCAGTCTCGCCAAAGCCGTCCGAGGCTTCTCCCGCGACGCGTTCCAAGCCGCCCTACCCTCAACCCCCGTCGTCGGCGAAGTCGGTCTGGACGGAAGCGCGAAAGTACCACTCGACGCGCAACAGGACGTGTTCGACAGTGTGATCAGTGCGCTCGTCGAGACGCCACGCATCGTGTCAATACACAGCTACCGCGCCACAAACCACGTGCTCGACACAATCGAACGCCATCAACCCAAAGGCGTTGTGCTGCACTGGTGGCTGGGCACCGACGAGCAGACCCGACGCGCCGTCGACCTCGGCGCGTACTTCTCGGTCAACGCGTCCCAAATCGGAAGATGGGCCCCACTCGCGGTCGTCCCGACAACTCGGCTCCTGACCGAGACTGATCACCCCTTCGGCGACCGCCGCGAGGCAGCACCACAACGGCCCGGCAACATCAGCCTCGTCGAACGCCGACTCGGCGACAGCATTGGCCTTCGGCCCGATGGCGTCCGCCGACTGGTGTGGAGAAACCTCAGCCAGCTTGCGGCGGACACCGGCGTTCAGGACATGCTGCCGCGGCAGTTCCAGGTCCAGATGTTAAGCAGCTGAGGGCACGCGGTGTTGGCATTTCGGGACGGCGGAGGCATCATCATCGGCCAGCTCGTACGCGACCCTGTCCGCCACGCTCAACCTGTCGGCAACGCTGATGACCCTCCTGCAAGCGGTCACCGCACTCGAATTAAGCCCAGAGCAGCTTCCTTCCCTGTTGCGGTCCTACACAACGAGATTCGTGATCGACGAGCAGGCCATTCTTCAGCTCAGGGCCAGCGACGAGTGGGCTTGGCTCGTGCAGCAGATCACGACAGTGGCCACGATCCGCCCGCTGAGGCCGATGACCTCATCGCGATCCTGACCGGCGACCGCGACCGGCGATTCAACACCGGACTCGACATGATCCTCACCGGACTCGTCCGAGCCACCCTAAACCTAAAGCCGTCGAAGGCGGGCCGGCCACTATCCAGCTAAGCGTTCGACAACGCAATTCGCATGTCGGCCATACCCGCCGAAACCTAAACAACGACACCCACTACCAAGAATTGGTTACATGTTGTCGCGGGCAAGAAGACCTCTGGTTTTGTGCGGACTTCTCGACGTCGTTTGTTCGCGAACGTTGACGTCGCGTTCTGTGCGACCGATTGGTTGTTCGTGAATGTTGGAGTCACTGGGTCGTCACGCGGGGTCACGGCGGTTGGTGCCGGGCGGCTTCGATGATGCCGGTTCCAGCGGTTGTACCGCCGGCGCGGTTGATCGCTTCTTTCATTTCCGCCAGGCCGCTCCGGATGACCGTGTCTGCAGCTACTTTTTCTGTCAGGGTGCGGAGGTCGCCGGGTGTGGGTGATGGGAGTTGAACTCCGAGTCCGAGTGATTCGAGGCGGGCGGCGTTGACTGATTGCTCGCGGACCTGAGGTACGGCGATGGTGGGCACCTCGTAGTACAGAGCTTCCATCGTTGATCCCATTCCCGCGTGGGTGATGAATGCGGTTGCGTGGCGCAGCACGTCGAGTTGGGGCACCGTTTGGTGGGCCTCGATGTTGTGTGGCAGCGTTCCGATGTCTGCGGGGTCGATATGGGTGCCAAGACTGAGAACGACGTGAAATCTGCTGTCCGCGAATACCTCTGCGCAGGAGGCGAAGAATTCGGGTCGATTGTTGAAGGCGGTGCCCAACGAGACCAACAGCACCTGGGCGTCATCGTGTGGTGGCGCCCAGGAAGCGGTGCGGCGGGCGCGCTTGGGCATCGAGGGGCCGATGAAGTGGACGTTTTCGGCGAAGCTGTTGCCGGCGATCTGAAACTCCCGCGGTATGAACACCAGCGACGGCGGTCCCGGCTCGTTATCGCGGCTCGGGCCGAAGGGAACGGCTAGACCGTGGGTGCTGAACCAGTCGGCCAGTTCGGTGAAGTAGTGCTGCATACCGGGGTGATGCGGGGTGAATCCGTCGATCAGTTCGGAGGGTGGGAACGCCTCGTTGGTGGCCAGGTTCGCGATCAAAGAGACCGTTGACGCCGCGAACTGCTCGACGAGGAACCCGCCGAGCGGAACATTGTCGATGCATACGACGTCGGGGGGATCGTTGGCCAGCGCGTTGAGCAGGCCGGGAGTGAGCGTGCGCGCGGCGGCCAGGAACCCGCGCAGGTCAGCGCTGAGAGTGTCAACGCTAAATCCTGATGCGGCCAGTGTGGTGGTGTCGGGTTCCCATCCAAGATCGATGAACAATGCACCAGCTCGCACGATCTCCGCTTCCAGCGATGCGGCGCTGATGTAGGTGACACGGTGGTCGCGGTCGACGAGTTCCTCAACTAGGGGCAACGTCGGATAGACGTGGCCCGGCGCCGGTGGCGTCGTGAAGAGAATATGCATCAGATGGCCGCCGTTTCCGCTAGATTTAGCTAGATATGTCTAGTCACCTTACAGAGTGAAGGATCGCGCGATGCCTGTCGCCACCGCCACCCGCATCGATCTGGCCAGCATGGTTGCCCTCGTCGTCCGGCTCGCCGGGCCGATCAATCAACTGATGGCCCGTGAACTCGGATTGCCCCTCAACGACTTGGCGGCGTTGCAACATCTCGTGGGACTACCGCCCGCGGGACCGGCCGAGCTGGGCCGGCGTTTGGGAATGTCGTCGGCCTCGGCCACGGTGCTGGCTGACCGACTCGAACGTGCCGGTTATGTTCGGCGTCATCGCGACCCTCACGATCGACGCCGAGTCATCCTTGAGGTCACCGACACGGCCGCCATGCGTGCCCAAACCGCCATCGGCCCACTCGTCGAGGCGCTCAACTCGATCGGCGACCGGCACGACGTGGCTGGTCAGCAGCAGATCAGCACATACCTGGCCGCAGTGATCGACGCGATGGCCGAGTTCACCGGCGCTGATGACTCGGAACTCACGAGTTGAGCTGTACGCGGCGATACGCCGCGATGCCCGCGCTGGCCTGTCCGGTCGAGAGATCCAACGCAAACACGGCGTCGGATGGCGCACTGTGCAATCCGCCCTCGCATCGGCCTGGCCCCAACAGCGAGCTGCTTATCCCACCAGAGCCTCCAAACTCGACGGGTTCAAACCTGCGATTGACGACATCCTGCGTTCCGATCTCGACGCGCCGCGCAAGCAACGCCACACCGTGACCCGCATCGTCGACCGCCTGCGCACTGAGTTCGGTATGGATGACGTGTCCTACCCCGTAGTGCGGGCATACGTGGCCAGACGGCGACCGGAGATCAGCATCGAATGCGGCCGTGGCGCACCCGGGGTATTCGTTCCGCAAACCCATTTGCCCGGCCGCGAAGCCGAAGTCGACTTTGGTGAGATCGGCGTGCGGTTACGTGGTCAACTCACCACATGCCACCTGTTCTCCCTACGGATGTCCTACTCGGGCAAAGCGGTTCATCGTGCCTCTGCAACCGGAGGTCAGGAGGCGTTTTTCGAGGGCCACGCGCACGCGTTCCAGGTTCTCGGAGGAGTGCCTGCCGGTAAGATCCGCTACGACAATCTCAAAGCCGCTGTGGCACAGGTAATCGGCTTCTCTCGCCAGCGCGTCGAAACAGACCGCTGGGTGGCGTTTCGCTCGCACTTCGACATCGACGCCTTCTACTGCCAGCCAGGTATCACCGGCGCTCACGAGAAGGGCGGTGTGGAAGGCGACATCGGGCGGTTCCGCCGCAATCACCTCGTGCCGGTACCGGAAGTCGAGTCACTGCACGAACTCAACGAACTCATCGACGGCTACGACCAGGCCGACGATCTGCGGCGCATCGGCCACCGCGCCCACACCGTGGCCGAGTCCTTCAACGCCGAGCGTCAACTCCTCAAACCGCTACCCGTAGAAACGTTCGAGACAGGACTCTGGGTGACACCGCGCGTGGACCGCTACTCCCAGATCACCGTCCGCACCAACCGATACTCCGTACCCTCACGGCTCATCGGCCGCCAAACCCGAGTACTCCTCAACGCATCAGACCTCACCGTCTACGACGGCAGAACACTCGTCGCCAGCCACGAGCGATTGCTCACCAAAGGCGGCTCCCGCCTCGACCTCGACCACTACCTGGAAGCATTCGTCCGCAAGCCCGGCGCCCTGCCCGGAGCGACAGCACTAGAGCAGGCCCGCCGAGCAGGTACCTTCACCGCAGCCCACGACGCGTGGTGGGCTGCAGCCTGCAAAGCCCATGGCGACACCGCCGGCACCCGCGCGCTCATCGAAGTCCTTCTCCTGCACCGACATACCGACCACCGCCACGTCATTGCCGGCATCAACGCCGCCCTGCAAGCCGGAGCGTTAACCGCTGACGCTGTTGCCCTTGAAGCCCGCAAAGCCGCTGAGACTGGCAGCGACATCACCACCGCCGACCCGCCGCCGACCGACATGCCAGCCGTGTCGTCACTGACACAGCGCCGCTTAACCCACCTGCCGATCGACACGCGGCCCCCGCCCTCAGTCACCGCCTATGACCAGCTTCTCCGACGGAGCACACAGTAGACGCCAACCGAAAGGACCCCGCCGATGAACGCTCCCACCCGTCGCGGACTCACCGAACAAGCCGCCGATGCCGCGATTGACCAAGCCTGCCGCATGCTCCGCCTCCCCACCATCCGAACCCACTTCCCCGAAACCGCTGACACCGCCGCCCGCCAACAGCAGTCCTACCGCGCCTTCCTCGCCGAACTACTCCTGGCCGAATGTGACGACCGTGCCCGCCGACGCTCCGAACGCCGCATCCGCGCCGCGGCCTTCCCACGCGAAAAGTCCCTTCGCACTTTCGACTACACCGCAAACCCGAACGTCGACCCCGCCGTCATCAACACCCTGGCCACCGCAGACTGGGTACGCAAAGGCCAACCCCTCTGCCTCATCGGCGACAGCGGCACCGGCAAGAGCCACCTACTCATCGCCCTAGGAACCGAAGCGGCCATGGCAGGATTCCGGGTGAAGTACACCCTCGCCGCCAAACTGGTCAACGAACTCGTCGAAGCCGCCGACGAAATGACGCTCACCAAAACGATCGCCCGCTACGGCCGCGTGGACCTACTGTGCATCGACGAACTCGGCTACATGGCCCTCGACAAGCGCGGCGCCGAACTGCTCTTCCAAGTTCTCACCGAACGCGAAGAAAAAGCATCCGTGGGCATCGCCAGCAACGAAGCCTTCAGCGGATGGACCAAGACCTTCACCGACCCACGACTCTGCGCAGCCATCGTCGACAGGCTCACCTTCGGCGGCAACATTATCGAAACCGGCACCGACTCCTACCGCCTCGCCCACACACTCCGCAGCCGCGACAACACCGACAAGTGACGTCAACATTCGCGAACACACCACACCCGAACCCGCCGAACCTGACGTCAACATTCACGAACAAACGACGCCCTCATCCACGACCAACGCCAGACCTCGTTCAGTCTCGACGAGCACTGCAGCGCGTTCATCGAGCAGGCAGTTTCCGCGGGCCGTTATCGGCCAGCCAGTGACGTTGTGCGCACTGCTCTGCGGCTGCTCGAAGATCGCGAAATGCGGTTGCGCGCTCTGCGCGAGGCGCTTGTCGACGGTGAACGCTGTGGGGAGTCGACGCCGTTCGATTTCGACGAGTTCGTGGCACGCAAGCGGACCGAGGGCAGTAATCACTCACGGTGAGCCGGTAGGTACTGTCGCCCGCGGCTCAGCTGGACCTGACACAGATCTCGCACTACGCGTCCCACTAGATTGTGATGCGGCCTCGTTGATCCTGCCTGCCATGTCTGCGACTGCTGCCACCACCTGGAATCCGAATGGAGTCAATTGCATGGGCCGTCCGGCGTTGGCTCGCACAAGGATCGGGCTCCCGAGATCCCTTTCGATCCGGTTCACCTGGTCGATCAGCGCGAATTGGTTCAGTCCCAGTTCCTGGGCCGCGACATGCAGTGTTCGGTACCCGGAAGCTTCGGCGAACCGTTGCAGTCGTTCCCATCCGCCCACCCCGGAAAGCGCGGGGCGCAGTATCGGTGGGATGCGCCTGTCGGCCGCAAGTTCGTGGGGGGTGTAGCGGCTGAGTCTTCGTACCGGGATGCAATGCGCTCTGGCCCACCGAGCCATGTTGGCCACGCTCATGCCGCACTCAGCGGCGAGATCCTCGAGGGAACGGTGCTTGGTGACGTACTGCTCGTAGAGCCAAGTGGCGTCGATGTCGTAGATCGGCCGCCGGAGTGCCTCACGCAAGGCGATGCCGTATTCGGCGGCCAGGCGGCTGATGGTTTGGCGGCTGACACCGACAGTCGCGGCGATGTCACGCAGGCTGTGTCCCTCGCTCTCGTACAACTGAATCAGCTTCTCGCGCGGCAACGCGGACTTTGCGGCGCCGTAGACCAGACGCGTTTGGGGCCCCCGCGGAGTTGCTGCGTTCGCCGGTGCTGGATGGCACTCCAACACATACCGGACATCATCGAGTGTGGTGTCTAGCTGGCTGGCGGCGGCGCTGAGCGTTAAGCGGCGACGGCGAATCATGCTGTGTAGCACTGGTGTGTCAAGTGCGGCTGGGGCGGGACTCGGCAGGGTGAACGGGTCCAGGAGCGTGGTCGGAGGGTGCCAGAAGGCGG
This sequence comes from Mycolicibacterium austroafricanum, assembly GCF_000612725.1. GTDB lineage: Bacteria > Actinomycetota > Actinomycetes > Mycobacteriales > Mycobacteriaceae > Mycobacterium > Mycobacterium austroafricanum. Next base: position 1,397,171 of record NZ_HG964450.1, on the reverse strand, counting down.
GCTCGTCAGTGACGCCCTGCTTTCTCAGGAAGTCGCTGGCATGGTCGCGCAAGGCCTTGTTCAGTTCCGGGGTGAGGTGACGCGGGAAGTCGGCGGCCCTCTTGAGGGCTTCGTCGTTGCCGACGGTGCCGGGCGCTGCCACGGCGGCGGGCATGCCGCTGAGGCGCTCGAAGAGGTAGAACCTCACGTTCTTGGCGCGGGCGGCGGTGCCGCCCGCGGTGCCGGTGTCGCGGCAGATCCGCGCCCACTCTGCTGGTGAGAGTAGCTCTGTGTAGTCGAGCCGGCGGCGGCGCTGGTAGTCGATGGGGGTGTCGGTGGCGGCCAGATAGTCGGCCAGGCACGTCAGCGCCTGCCGAATGTGGTCCCAGTGTTGGGAGCGGGCGAGTTTGCGCAGCACGGCCAACACGGACTGCTCATGAAGAGGACAGGTTAGAAGCCCGGCGGCTTCGCGCAACCGGGCGGGCGTCTCGACGAACAGCAGCGCCGTGGACAATGCGGGCCGCAGCTGTTTCTGGTTGCACTCAGCTGTTGCCAGCTGCAGTGACCATGCCGGCCACAGCATCGTCGGGGTGCGTCGGGCAAGGCGGTCGAGTCTCGCGCGGTCGCGCGTCGGTCGGCGGGGCATTGGGGTTCCGATTCGGTAGCGCAGCTGATCGCCCGGGGCCAGCAGCGGGGCAAGGGCGCTGAGTTGCACGGCACAAAGGTTGTCGGACTTTCCGCGGCCATGGCCAAGGGTGGTGGCATTGACCGACAGTCCCTGCGTGCGGGCGCCGGTGACCAGCCAGCGCATCTTGTCACCCGCCGAGTCGATGTCACGAGCTCCCAGGATGCCCATGGTGGCGACGACACCGACGGCGGCCGTCTCGGCGCGTGCGGGTGCGGCCAGGCCGGGCTTGCCTTCCGCATATGGCCGGCCGGACCGCGGGCTGGGTTGGGCCGACACCGCGCGGTAGGCGCTCAACAGATCGGCGGGGACTGCTTGGGCGAGTTCCTCAGGTGCGGCGTAGGTCAGGATTCGTCCCGCGACGACCCGGATGTCGGCCAGGACCGCACGTTGTGGTTGCGGCGCTGTGCGGTAGACACCGAAATCACCGACACCACACTCGATTACGTCATACACCGTGCGCTGCGCGGCCAGCAGCGGGTGATCATCGTCGAATCGGGCTACCGAGGTGTCGGCGAGCTTCGTGCCGCACCGCGCGGGTGCGGATCCGGTCTGTCCGATGGCGGGGTTGGCGCAGTAACCGGGGCGCGGGACAGCGGTCGCTATGTGGGTGCGGTGGCGTTGCGCGCTGTGACATGTCGGGCAGACATCGGCCAGCAGACAGCGATGCTGGGTGCAGGCGAACGCCCAGCCGAGTCGCCAGGCCAGCTGCCAGCGCCCACCGGTGTCAGCCAGACAGTGCGGGCAGTAGCGCGATCCGCGGGCTCGACCCCACGGAAAGGTGCGCAGGAACCGGCCGGTCGCCAGGTCTATTCCCACCGCCCTGTTCGCGTAGTGCGACAACGTCATCGCGTGTACGACGGCGGGTGTAGCGCCGGCCGCTGCGCCGAGGGCAGCTGCTTCGGCGTCGCGCAGCTGGACAATCCAGGTGTTGGATCTGTTGTCCGGTGAGGTGAGAGCCACCGCGGTCAGCAGGTCACCCCACGCGGTCTCGGATCGGTGGGCGATCGCTTCAAGCCAGGAGTCAATCGATTCCCCCGAAAGCGGCGCGACGCGGATCGGAAGCGTTCGAACGGTGTTCATCCGGCCTTGCCGACCGCTGTGCTCAACCGTCGCGTATCGAATGCTGCCGCCAACTCCTGGCGGGCCTTCTCCGAGGCAGCGTCGTTCTTGACGCGGTCCAGTAGCTCGCCGTCGAGGCGTTCAGCGCCGGTGCGGATAGCGCGTTGGCAGCCACGGTTGATCAACGTCATCAGCGAGCCGATATGCCCGGTACTTCGCACGAACAGATAGTCGGTCAGTTCGTTGGCCAGCATGCCGGGATGCTTGTCGGCCAACACAATACGCTTCTCCAGGGCCAGGAGCAGCTGGCGCCATTCGCGGCGGCCCTCGTCGGTGTCGATGGCGAACGGGCGCATGCCGAGTTGGGTGGTGCGCCGTCCGGTCTGGGCGATGACCGCATCCTCATAGGTGCAGCCCTCGGAGAACAGCCCTCGCGCGGCCAGCCCGACGCCGACGAACAGCAACGTGACCGGGAACTCGTTGGCGATGTATTTGAAATGGTTGCTGATCTCCACACCGCTGGTGTTGCGCCATCGCAGGAAGTGCAGATCATCGACGATCAGCAATCGGGTCTCACACGCCAGGACGCAGTCCAGTGCCCGGTGCGCGAACTGGGCGGCGTTACCGCGCGAAACACCCGGATGAGCGAAGAACGACAGCATCGCCCGGTTGAAATCAAGCATCCCGGTGTTGCCGGTGAGGCCCACCCGACAGACCGGCCAACGCTCATGCCCCTCGCGGGTCTGAGATCCGTCGGCGGCAATCTCGCGGCGGTGATACTCCCGCGCGAACGCCAGCACCGAGGTGGTTTTGCCCAGCCCCGGAAACGCGTCGATCGCCACCGCGCCCTTAGCCTTATCGCCGTCCTGCAGGTTGCTGTCGACGATGTCCCACAGGTCCTCATGAAGCGCGGCCAATTGCGGGGTCTTGATGGTGCCCAGGTTGGCGTGCCACTCCCGGCGTTGCCGGTTGTAATCCTCGTAGGCACAGTCGCTAAGCGCCCCAAGTTCGGGGCGGGTCAACGGTTCCGGTGGAATTCGGGCCGGTGTGTTGACGAATCGCTGCCAGCCCTCCTTGCGGGCCAATGTCAGATTGTCCAACCGATGCGGCTTGTCCGTGGTGTCTGGTTCTCGCGCCCTCATGCGTCTTCCAAAGCATCGGCGTAGAAGTCGTCCTCATCGAACGCATCCAGTCGGTCGTCGGGGTCGTCGTCGCCGACCTCAGGCTCGGTCTGCTCGATGGCTGCGCTGTCGTCGACGCCAGGCGGAGAGGCCATCGCCAGAACCCGTGCCACGGAGGGCATTGCAGCGACCTCGTTTTCGGGTTCAGCGGCGTCGAGCAGCGACGCTTCCCGTGAGAGGCGCAGCGCGATCCGTCTCTCGGCCACTGAAGAACCTAGTCCGAGGTTCCAGCGCTCCAGCAGGTCGGCGACCGCCAGGCGGTCGTCAGGATAGGTGTACTTCGACGCCGCGAGCTTGCGGGCGAACTGGAGAGCGTCCTCACTCAGCGGCATGTCCATTGAAGCGGCGTGCTCCCACATCAACGTGTGCCAGGTCCGGGTCTCCGGATCGCGGAAATAGATGCGGGTCACGTCATCGGGGTCATGCTGAATAGGCCAGCGGCCCTTGGCCTTCCCGGTGTACGGGCTTGTCATGTTGCGGTACGGGTTCAGCGCAGGCCCGTTATAGCGGCGGCCGCCGAAATCAACCCCGTAATGCTGGATCTTGCGCCACTCGGTCTTCAAGAACTCATAGGCCAGATCAGGACCGCGCGGCGCCTCGATATATCCGGCCCGGGCCATACCGTGCTCGAACATCAGCGCCGGCGACATCCTCAGACCGGGCACATGCGGATCCACCAAACCGTCGTGGGGCCGGTGGTGGTAGACCACTGCCACCCACTCGCGGATGATCGCCTCCAACTCGTCGAGATAAAAGAATGCCTCGGACCCCGGGTCCAGCCCTCGCGAGTGCACGTCGGGGCCTTTGTATCCCGGCAGCGCCTGAAGAAGGTCCTCCCGAATGGTCCGGAAGAACCGCTCCACCGGTCCCTTGTCCCGACCCGTCCGCAACCGGGCCGGCTGAATCGACACCCCCATCCGCTGACAGACACTCGTCAAATGCTCGGAGACGAAGATTTTGCCGTGATCGACCACAATCGTCTCCGGCACGATCGCCGGCCCGGACGCACCCGCGCCGTCGACCGCGTCCACGTCAACGAGGACCGCACGTGGGATCCCATGCTCGGGCCACACAGCGTGCGTGGGCCAATCACGCCCCGGTGGTCGCGGGCGATACGCCTGATAGAGCACCGCCGCGGCGTCGACCGATTTCGTCGACACCGGGGTCACCCGGATTCCGGTGACACACCGCGTGTACCAATCCATTCCGACCGTCAACTCCGCTTGCACCCACCGCAACGTGTCCGGATCCAGCGCGAAAACATCCAACCGCGTGGTATCCATCAAGAGGTACTCACCGGGCCGAGTCGGACGCAGCTTCCCATACGCTTCGGTCGGACGATCGGCGATGTCGCGGTTGCGCTTCGTACTCAAATGGAACGTCGGATGTTGTTTCTCGAGTTTCGCGAGGATCCGGTGGGCGGTAGCGCGACTCGGAGACTTCACTACGCCGTCCCCGAATCGTGCCAACACTCTCGCGTTCGTCCGGTCGATCACCATCGTCTGTGACGGCCGCGACTGATCCGTGTGTTCGACCATCACCTCGAGCGCGGTTTCAATCCAGCGACTGTCGGTTCTCGTCGGCTGATCGGCCGTTTCGTTGGCCAGACCGGCCACACCCAGATGGCGGTAGGCATGGACCCAGCGTTTGACGGTCCTGTCTGTAACGGCGAGCTCGGCGGATTTTGCGGCGTACTTGGCCTCCAATGGGAGATGTGGATCGAACTCTGGTCGAGGTTCACCCGGTTGGGGCAACTCACTATGGCCAGATCTAAACCCGGTCAGCACTTCTCGCACGTGCTCCGCGCGTGCTGCGACTTCCGCCCGGTCCAAGTCGGACAGTTGGGCCAGTACGACTCCAGCGATCTCCGCATCATCTTCGGCGCACGGGCCAGCCCCGTCTGGAATGACCTGGGCCATGGTGGAATTGAGCAGCTCTCGCAGGGCCATCCGCCGGATGCTCTGGTCACGAACAGCTTTGAGGACTACCTCGTTGCCAGCCGGTGTCGTCAGGACCTCGATAATCTCGACGGCTTCGCCGTCATAGCTGAAGCGCGTCCCCACTCCGATCCGGACGCCATACGCGGTCACGCGGTTCTTCTCCGTAGCGGTGTTCGACTTGTCAGCGGCTGGGTCGTATCAACGATGAATTCCTGGGTCCACATCAGATGCAGGATCGTCGCGCGGGCCTGGGGTGCAGGCCCGCCGACTTGTTTCATCGCTTCAGTGAGGGTGGCGCCATCGATCGCGGCCGCTCGCACGTGGCGTACAAGCGTGTTATCGACGAGATGCGGCCTCCGGTATCCGGCGAGGAAGCGGATGTTCGCCAATTCGATGGCGGGCGGTTCACTGGCTACCTCGTAACGCCATCCCTGGGCGTTCACGACTGTGCGTGTCCACGCAAAAGTTGACGAAACCTTGGGATCGGTCAACCGATGTTGGGGTTTGACGTCGACCACGACAGCACCGGTGTCGGTGATCAGAAGGAAGTCCGGAATGTGCCTTCGCGCTTGCCCATTGATCTCGGTCGTCAGCAGAAAGGGTTGGGCAACAATTCGATTCACGCAGGGGTCGAAGTCGGCGTACAACAGCCGCGCAAGTTCCAGTCGCGACTCGTAGATCACGTGACCGGCCTCCGTTGCCGACCAATACGCGCCCGAATAGTGCTTCTGGCCCTTGACCCAGCGGAATGTACGCCACGGAGCCGCGCCCGCGAGAGCGGCAGAGGTTGCATCCCTCAGCTTGAGTGCGATCTCCTGGCCATCACTTGCGCTCCGATAGGACACGCTGGTCCGCGCAACGAGATCTGGTATGGCGCTGGGGGCATTCGAGGAAGCGGGCTTCGTACGCACAATCGCGGCTCCCAGCATTCGGGCGAATCACCACGATCTTCAACCCACGCTCCGAACCGAGCCGATCGACACGCCGGAGCAAGGGGCCTCGAATCTCACCGCGCTGTCATATATGACATCAACATGACATTGCGGATGAGAATATGACACCAGGAATGAGACCCTACAGAATCGGCCGCTATTTCGCCATGTTCGAGAATCTCGACAGATGCAGTTGGTGCGCCACGGTGATCGTCCTCGTCGGACCGGCGCGGTGCTTGGCGACGATCAGGTCCGCTTCTCCACCGCGCGGGTCATCCGACTCGAACGCATCGGGACGATGCAGGAGGATGACCATGTCCGCGTCCTGTTCGATCGAACCCGACTCACGGAGGTCGGACAACATCGGCTTCTTGTCAGTTCGCTGCTCGGGGCCTCGGTTGAGCTGGCTCATCGCGACGACCGGCACTTCCAGCTCCTTCGCCAAAAGCTTGATCTGCCTTGAGAATTCGGAGACTTCCTGCTGCCTCGATTCGACCTTCTTGCCCGACGTCATCAGCTGGAGATAGTCGATCACGACGAGACGCAGGTCCGCCTTCTGCTTCAACCGTCGCGCTTTGGCCCGGATCTCCATCATGGTCAGGTTCGGCGAGTCGTCGATGTACAACGGGGCTTCGCTGATCTCGCTCATGCGACGCGCCAGCCGAGTCCAGTCGTCGTCGTTCATCCGTCCGGACCGCATGTCGGCGAGTTTGATCTTGGCCTCCGCCGACAGCAGACGCATGACGATCTCGGTCTTGCTCATCTCCAGCGAGAACACGATGCTCGGCAAGTGGTGCTTGATGGAGCACGACCGCATGAAATCCAAACCCAGAGTGGAGTTGTGCGTCGGGATCATGGAGCGGCTCGCCAGGTACATGTGGTCGTCGTTGTCGACTTCCACGCACCGGACGGGAACCGTCTCGATTTCACGGACATCCACGATGAAGCGTGTGTTGGATCGCACGGAACTCGACGCGCGACGTTCCTTGTGCGATAGGTCTTTTCGATGCAGGCCGAACACTGAGTCCGTCGTCGAGAAGTTGAGGATATACGCGGTCGAGGACGCTTCGGTTCGCCCCTTCACGGCCTTGGTCGCCACCTGGCACCGATAGCCGAGCGAGACGACCAGTTCGGCGACGTCAGCGGCGAGCCGCCGACTGGTGACGCTGAACTGGACCGCACCTCCATTGGTGACGGTGCCATCCGTATCGAGCAGGCCGGCAAGCAACGCCCGCCGCTGCGCTTCAGAGGCACGCAGGTACTCAGTCGGGATGTGCTTGTTCCCCAGGACGCCGATCGTCCGTAGACGACCCTGAACCGTGCCCACCGCGTTACGACAGGATTGGCACAACCGAAGCCCGCACGACGGCCCGCCACAGTGTGAACAGGTCGGCGCAGCAACAGGTTCGGACACAAAACGGGCCCGTCCCCCGCACGAACGCCCGCAGGTTCGCACCTGGCTGGTGCTCGGAGTGAACGACGCTCCACACACGACGCACTCGCGAGTCCCGGCCGGCGCCTCGGTGGGCAGCTGAAGCCCGTACCGCATCCTGGCCCCGGGCAAGGGAACCGTCACAAGGCCCTCCGCTTCGATCCTCATCAGGATCTCCGGGTCGGCGGTCGTGATCTGAGCGGCCCGCGACGTCCCGTCCCCCAGCCAAGCACCCAGCGTGTAGGGCGGAAGGAGCAGGTCTGCGACAGGCGCTTCGATCGGCGCCGCGTTGACCACGGAGTGGTTCAGGCGACGGTCGGCGGTCGGGCAACGCAGCGTCTCTCCGATCTCACGCGTCGTTCGGACCGCAGCGAATGTCCGCTGATTCTTGTATCGGTTGTAGCCGACGGCTGCGGCCTGCGCAGACTTTCGCGACGCCCGAGTTTCGGTCAGCCACTGGTGGTCCGCATCCGCGACGATGACGGTGCCGTCGGAGAACTCGACCTCGTAACACGGCCGGCCCACCATCACCTCGGTTGCCGCGACGACTCGCGTGGGCTTGCCGTCGGCACCAATCAGCAGATCCCCCACCGCGACGTCGGCCATCGTCGTCCACCCCGTGGGCGTCGGCAACGGGGTGTCCAAGGCCAGCGCCTTCCCCATACCGGGCCTCGCCGCGACGACGATCATCTGGCCCGGATGCAGCCCGTTGGTCAACTCGTCGAGATCGGTGAATCCGGTGGGGACGCCCTTGGAAACCCCGCCCTCCGAGGCGATCGCGTCGATCTCGTCCATCGCCGGCTGGAGGATCTCCTCCAGGATCACGAAATCCTCAGAGGATTTGCGTTCGGTGACGTCGTAGATCTCGGCCTGGGCGCGGTCCACGATCTCGTTGACGTCGGCCCCGTCGGCTCCCGCGTAGCCGTACTGCACGACGCGCGTCCCCGCCTCGACGAGGCGGCGCAAGAGGGACTTCTCCGCGACGATCTCGGCGTAGTAGCCCGCGTTGGCCGCGGTCGGCACGGTCGAGATCAGCGTGTGCAGATACGGCGCGCCGCCCACTCGGCGCAACAGGCCGCGACGGTCGAGTTCTGCGGCGACCGTGACGGCGTCGGCCGGCTCCCCGCGCCCGTAGAGGTCGAGGATCGCGTCGTAAACGAGCTGATTCGCGGGCTTGTAGAAATCTCCGGGACGCAGCTTCTCCAGGACGTCGGCGACGGCGTCCTTGCTCAGCAGCATGCCGCCCAGCACGGCCTGCTCGGCTGCGGCGTCTTGCGGAGGTTGGCGGCCGAAATCCTCGCTCGGCGGCGGCTCCATCTGCGACGGGTCCCCGGGGCGGCCCCGGTCATCTACGACAGCCACGCAGCGCACTCTCCCCTCCGTCGTCGCAGTGTGAACATACGTTCGAAGTCTACCGCCGCGATGCTAACTCTCGCCTCCGACAAACCCCGCCGGGAACCCCTGCGGCGGACAACGTTAGACGTTGCTGGACGGGAAGCAAGTCGTCCCTGTTGATGACCCTGTGGATGGTCTGTGGATAGCTCTGGTCGGCCATGTTGAGGTGCTGGGGAGAACCTGTTAGTAAACGTCGACGCTGACCCTGTCTTCGCAGATAGACGAACGGTAGGCCGGTCGAATGGCTGTGGATGGGAAATTGCCCGGCGTGTCGTACGCGGTTTCCATCTCGGGCGTGTTGTGTTTCACCGCGGGGCCGAGAAGGTTAACAGCCGGTTAGGTTCGCTGGGATCGCTTTGCCGCCATTTGTTCGCCCCCGAACGTGCAACGGCCGGGTGAGACCCCCGGAAGGTCCTCACCCGGCCGTTGTGAGCCGGAGCCGACTAGCCCGCGACGACGTTCAGCGACAGTGCGGCCGTCACCTCGGGGTGCAACCGCACCGCGATGTCGTGGGCGCCGGTCGTCTTGATGTGCGCCTTGGGCAGGCCGATGGTCCGCTTGTCCAGGTTCGGGCCGCCGGCCTTCTTGATCGCGGCGACGACGTCAGCCGCGGTCACCGAACCGAACAGCTTGCCGGAATCGGCGGCGGTCTTGACGGCCAGCTCGACGGACTCGAGGCCCTCGATGGCCTGCTTCAGCTCGTTGGCGTGCTCGAGGCCCTTGACGCTCTTGAGCTCCTGGGCCCGACGGATGTCGTCGGCCTGGCGCTGGGCACCACGGGTGGCCACGATGGCCAGGCCGCGGGGCAGCAGGTAGTTGCGGCCGTAGCCGTCCTTGACCTCGACAGCGTCACCGGGAACGCCCAGGTGCTCCACCTCGGCAGTGAGAATCAGTTTCATTGTCGTGGTCCCTATCGCGTCGACGAGCTGAACGGCAGCAGTGCGACCTCGCGGGCGTTCTTCACCGCGATCGCGATATCGCGCTGGTGCTGAACGCAGTTGCCCGTCACCCGGCGGGCGCGGATCTTGCCGCGCTCGCTGATGTAGGTACGCAGCAGCTGCGTGTCCTTGTAGTCGATGTCCTGGTTCTTGCCCTTCTTCGAGCAGAACACGCACTTGCGAGTTTTGACCGGCTTTTCCGGAGCCGGGCGCCTCTTGGTGGAGGACTTGGCCATGTGTCTATCTCTTTCTAGAAATCACTGATGAGTTGTGTTGTCAGAAGGGCGGTTCGTCGTCGGCGCCACCGAACGAGCCCGACGCGGGCGCGCTGCCCCACGGGTCCTCGGCCGGTGCGCTGTTGGCCGCGGGGCGCGAGTTGCCGCCCCCGCCACCGCCGCCGAATCCGCCGCCCCCGCCGCCACTGCGGCTTGCTTTGTTGACCTTGGCGGTCGCGTAGCGCAGCGAAGGTCCGATCTCCTCGACCTCGACCTCGACCACGGTGCGCTTCTCGCCCTCGCGGGTCTCGAAGGAACGCTGCTTGAGCCGTCCGGTCACGATGACCCGCGAACCGCGAGTCAGGCTCTCCGCGACGTTCTCGGCGGCCTCGCGCCAGATGTTGCACCGCAGGAACAGCGCTTCGCCGTCCTTCCACTCACCGCTCTGGCGGTCGTAGATGCGCGGCGTGGACGCAACCGTGAAGTTGGCCACCGCGGCACCGGAAGGGGTGAAGCGCAGTTCAGGATCTGCCGTCAGGTTTCCGACGACGGTGATGGTGGTGTCACCAGCCACGAGTTCCTCCTCAAGGTGGGCGTTGGGCGCGAGCCTACGCAGCGGTCCCGACGAGCGGCACCCTTTAGTGCTTGTCGGTCCGCATCACCTTGGTCCGCAGCACGGACTCGTTCAGGTTCAGCTGGCGGTCGAGTTCGGACACCGTCGCCGGCTCCGCCTTGACGTCGACAATCGCGTAGATGCCCTCGGCGTGCTTGGCGATCTCGTAGGCCAGGCGCCGCCGGCCCCAGATGTCGACCTTGTCGACAGTGCCGCCGTCCTTGCGGATGACGTTCAGGAACGTCTCCAGCGACGGAGCTACGGTGCGCTCGTCAAGTGTGGGGTCGAGAATGACCATGATTTCGTATGGACGCATGAGAAACCCATCACCTCCTCTGGTCTGGTCGGCCACGGCGTGTCCGTGGCAGGAGGGTCGCCTGCGTCGGCAACCGGTTCAGGCTACAGGGACGTGCCCTGATCTGCGAAATCGCCGGCGGATCGGGCGCGCGATGCGACGCGGGCGGTCGCCTGGCGCGCCGAATTCACCAGGGGGCGGGGGCGCAGCCAGTCCGGCAGCCAGCGCGGCGGCGCATCGGGCGCCCCGTCGAACACCCCGCCCGCCGGATCGTCGACCCCGCCCTGGCGCACCAGGTCCAGCCCGGGCCGGTAGATCTCACGAATCACCAACGCGCACAACCCAACAACCGCGAGGTCGCGCAACAGCACGGTGGCGGTGAACGCCTGCTCCGGCAAGCCCATCTTCTGCTCACCGAACAGATAGAGCATGCGCGGCACCCACACCAGCATGTCGACGGTCATCCACGCCAACAGGATCCGCCGGTGCGGCAGCGCCAGCACCGCCAGCGGCACCAGCCACAGCGAGAACTGCGGACTCCACACCTTGTTGGTCAGCAGAAACGCCGCCACCACCAGAAACGCGATCTGCGCGACCCGGGGCCTGCGCTCGGCCGTCAGAACGATGTAGCCGATCACGATGCAGCACGCCGCGAACAGCGCGGCAGTCACCGTGTTGAGCACCACCGGCGGCTCCCAGAACCCCAGCTCGGGGTCGAACCCGCGCCAACCCGTGAACGACTTCACCACGTTGTAGATCGAGTCCATGTCGTCGCCGCGCCGGGTGTTGAGCCGGAAGAACTCCGACCAGCCGCGCGGAAACAGCACCATGATCGGCAGGTTCACCACCACCCAAGCCAGCACAGCGGCCGCCGCCGTCTTGCCGGCTTCCCGCAGCCGGCCCGTCCGCACCGCGAGCAGCGTCAGCGGCACGAGCAGCAGCAGCGGATACAGCTTGGCCGCAACACCCAGGCCGATCAGCACACCGGCGAGGGTCGGTCTTCGCCGCGCCCACGCCAGCAGCGCGCCCGCCGCGAACGCCGTTGCCAGCGCGTCGAAATTCGTGAAGATCTGGAAGATCACGATCGGTGACGCCGCCAGCAATGCGGCATCCCAGATCCGTCGCGGACCCGCCAGCATCGCTGTGGCCCACAACGTGGTCAGCCACGCCAGCGCCAGCCCCAGCGCCGCGATGTTGAAGAACATCACCACCTCGGCGATGACCGGCACCGACACCAGTTTCGTAAGGGCCGTATAGGTTTTCGCCAGCGACATCGACAGGTACTGGTAGATGCCCGTCAGTACCGGATACTCCATGTACCGCACCGCGGGCTCGCCGTCGTACTGCGCACGCGGTTTGCCCTCGGCGTCGGTTTCCAGCCAACTGGACTTGTACGGAAACTTGCCCAGGTTCAACAGCTCTGCGGTGTACAGCGGGACCGTGTCGGAGTAGCACAGCTGGTAATAAGCGCGCTGGTTCTCCCAGTTCCCCACCCGCTGATCCGCGGCACCGGTGCCGGTCGTCTGCAGGCATGCGGCCTTGGTCGAGTAGCCGAGCGCCAGGAACACCAGCGCGATGATCATCATCACGCGCAGCGGTGTCAGGAACCGGGTGCGGCCAATCAGCGCGTGCCGGCCGACGGGTCCGCCGATGGTCTCGGACAGCGCCGCCCCGATCGTGTCGGTGCGGCTCGGCAGGTCGCGGGTGTCGAGGCTCCGTCGGTCTTCTGCCGGCGGAGCCGGCGAATCCAGCCCGGCCGGCGTGCCGACCCCTTCGTGCGGCGCCGGCGAGACCGGCCCTGCCGCCGGCGCCGGCGAGTCGGGTTCCGCCGTCACGGGGGCGGCAGCGGGCCTGGCGGCGGCGCTCCCGGCGGTACCGGAGCTCCCGGCGCGTCTGCAGGCGGCGGGGCGCCGGGCGCCGGCGGCGCACCGGGGACCGGCGGCGCGACGGGCACGGTGGTCGGCGGGCCCCACGGAATCGTGATGCCCGGCGCGATCTCCAGGGTCGGCTGAATCACGGTCTCCGACGGCGGCGGCGGCACGGTCACGCTCGGCGAGGGTGGCGGCGGGGCCTGCGGCACGCCGGCGTACCCGCCGATCTCCTCAGGCTTGGGGAAGCTCTCGTTGTCGGTGCCGTCGAGCGCACCGTCCATCGTCGCCTTCCAGATGTCCGACGGCAGCCCCGAGCCGTACACCGGTGAACCCCACTTGTTCTCCAGCGGCTTGGTGCCGTCGGTGGTACCCACCCAGACCGCCGTCGACAGCGACGGGGTGAATCCGACCATCCACGCGTCACGGTTGGCGCCGGTGTCGCCGAGCTGGTTGGTGCCCGTCTTGGCCGCCGACGGCCGCCCTCCGGCGAGCGCGTGCCCGTTGGAGTACGCGGCGATCGGCTGCATCGCGGCGGTCACGTTGTCGGCCACCGCCTTGTCGATGCGCTGCTCGCCGGTGTTGTCCTCCTGGCTCGCGTCGAAAAGCACGGTGCCCTCGGCGTTGACGACCTTCTGCACGAAGTGCGGTTTGTGATACACCCCGGACGCGGCGAGCGTGGCGTACGCCGACGCCATGTCGATGACGCGGGACTGGTACTGACCGAGCACGACGCCGTTGTTGGGCGGTCCGCCCTGACCGTCCTCGGACAGGGTGTGCTCGACGCCGGGGAAGCTCTCGGCGATGCCTGCCGCGTGTGCGGCGTCGGCGACGTCCTGCGGGCCGTTCTCCAGCTGCAGCATCAGCCGGTAATAGCTGGTGTTCAACGACCGCTTCAGCGCCTCGGCGATGTTGCAGGTGCCGCAGCTGTTGCCCTCGACGTTGGAGATCTTGATGCCGTTGACCTCGACGGGTGAACTGTCGACCTGGTAACCCAGACCCATCCCCTGCTGCAGCGCGGCGACCAACGCGAACACCTTGAACGACGAGCCGGTGGGCAGACCGGCCTGCGCGAAGTCGAACCCGTTGGCGTCCGAGCCGCCGTAATAGGCCCGTACGCCCCCGGTTCTCGGGTCGATCGACACCACGGCGGTGCGCATGTCCGGGTCCTGCCCGTCCATGTACTCCTCGACCGCGTCGACGGCGGCGGCCTGCATCTGCGGGTCGATCGTCGTGGTGATCTGCAGGCCCTCGGTGTTCAGCGTCTGCTCGTTGATGTCGAAGATCTCCATCAACTCGTTGACCACCTGGCGCTCGATCAGTCCGTTGGGCCCGGTGGTCTGGTTCTGGGTGAATGCCTGGTCCGGCGGGATCGTGGGCGGAAACACCTGCGCCGCACGGTCCTCCGGCGACAGCGCACCGATCTCGACCATGCCGTCGAGCACCCAGTTCCACCGCACCGCGGAGGCGTCGGGGTCGACGGCCGGGTCGAGCACCGACGGCCGCTGAATCAGCGCGGCCAGCAGCGCGCCCTCGGAAACGGTGACTTGCTCGACCGGCTTGCCGAAGTAGGCCTGCGCAGCCGCCGCCACCCCGTAGGCGCCGCGGCCGAAGTAGATGATGTTCAGATACGACTGCAGCACCTGGTCTTTGGACCATTCGCTGGACATCTTCGTCGAGATCACCAGCTCTTTGGCCTTGCGGATGAGACCGCCGACCCCGGACCGGGCGTCTCCGACGAGGGCGTTCTTCACGTACTGCTGGGTGATCGTCGACCCGCCCTGCAGGTCGCCGCCGAAGATGTTGTTCTTGGCCGCGCGGAGGAACCCGGTGAACGAGAAGCCCGGGTTGGAGTAGAAGTCGCGGTCCTCGGCGGCCATCACCGCGTCGCGCACATGGACCGGGATCTGGTCGATGTTCACGTCGACCCGGTTGCCTTCCGGCGGGACGATCTTGGCGATCTCGCTGCCGTCGCTGGCCAGGATCGTCGACACCTGCGCGGTGCGGATGTCCCCGGGTTTGGGGACGTCGACGATCATGTACGCCATCCCGAAGGTCAGCAGCGGCAACAGGATCAGCACCGCCGCGGCGATGATCGAGCCCCGGCGCACCCACTTCCAGTTGATCTGCTCACGCAGGCTGCGGCGCGGGCCGGCCGGACCACCGCCACCGGGCGGACCGCCGCCACCGGGCGGACGACCGGGCGGGGGCGGCGGCTGGCT
>NZ_HG964450.1:1356320-1380225 GCF_000612725.1 Mycolicibacterium austroafricanum | reverse complement strand
CTCAGCGGCTGGCTGGGCGGCGGCTGCTTGGGCGGGCCGAAATTCTTCCGCTCTCCACGTGCGCCGCCGTCCAGGGCGCGTTTGACGGCGTCGATCGGATCCCGCAGCGGCGGCGGTGCCCCATCCCGGACGGGCGGGATCACCGTGGTGTGGCGATCGTCGGGGGCCGGCGCGCGACGCACTCCGCCGTCGCCGGGCCGCCGCACAGGATCGTCCTTGCGGTGTTGGGGGTTTCTCGCGCCCATGCTCTCGGCCGCCCTCTGCCCGTCGCGGGGGTCGTTGGCTGACCGGTCGTGGCGCCCTTCGCTATTCACTGGCTGTGCGCGCTGCGCCGCGCGCCGTCCGGGTGCTGCGCGACCCGCGGGATCCCTTGGGGGGCGGTATCGCGCCGAGCACGTAGGACTTGACCAGATGATTCCAGCTGCAGGTGCGGCATACCTCCACCACGTGTACGGAGAATTCGTCGTAGCGGGTCGCGAGCAGGACCAGCTCTTCTGCGGTGCGTGCGGAACCCGACACGGCGCCCAGGTGGTCGCCGAACACCCACGACACCAAGGTGAGTTGCTCCTTGCGGCAGATCGGGCACATCACCGTGCTGGGCTTGCCGTGGAACTTCGCGGCCCTCAGCAGATACGGGTTGGCGTCGCAGACCTCCGAGACCCCGGTGCGTCCCGAGTACACCTCGGCCAGCAGGGACCGCCGCCGCAGGGCGTAGTCCACTACCTGTCGCTGCAGTCGCACGAAGTCCAGAGTACGTCGGCACCTCGGGCACCGAGGCTCGGTGTGCGTCCCGACACCGCATCGAAGCGACCCGGAACCGGCTTCAACCGGGTCTGGCCTGCGCCGTCGGCCCTTGACCTCTTACGATCACCGACGTGGCTTCGGGGAGCTCCGGACGACGGACGTCGTCGACACGGGCAAAGGACAGCGATCGCAACGAGACGTGCCAGCTGCTCGACGCGGCCCTGGCCGAGGGGCAGCTGTCGATGACCGAGCACGGCGAGCGGGTGAAGGCCGCGACCACCGCGGCGACCCTGGGGCAGCTGCAGGATCTGGTGTCCGATCTGCAGACCGCCAGGTCGCTGAACGTGGACGTTCCCGTGATCACCAAGGTCATCAACCGGCGGATTCCCGGCGTGCAGGCCGGCTGGGGCATCAAGGCCGCGATCGCGGGCGTGCTGGTCGTGCTGGGTATCGCGATCGGCTGGGGTCTGTACGGCAACACCCCGTCCCCGCTGAATTTCACCTCCGACCCGGGAGCCAAGGCCGACGGGATCCCCGCCACGGTGCTCACCGCGCCCAAACAACTGCAGTCCCTGGGCGGCTTCAACGGCCTCTTCGAACAGATGCGGAAGAAGTTCGGCAGCACGATGGGCTACGAGCTCGACATCCACTCCGACATGGCGTTCCTGGACCGGCCGGATCCGCAGGACAACCGGCGCAGCCTCAGCTACCACTACCGCGGCGGGTGGGGTGAGCCGACGGGTTCGCCGTCGACCGTCGACGCCGACGCCCGACTGGTGGACCTGGCCAAGTTCGACTACGAGAAGACCCTGGGCATCCTGCGGGGCGCTCCGGAGACAGTCGGTATCGCCCGCGCTGACGTCACCGACAGCTGGCTGCGCATCAGCCCGTCCGAGGATCCGGCCACGCCGGACGCCGTGATCATCGAGATCATCGTCAACAGTGACTTCGGCACCGGCCGCATCGAGCTGTACCCGGACGGCAGCACCCTGGCCATCTGGCCCGCCAACCGCTGAACTTTCAGGACCCGTTCCCGGGCCCAAGTGTGGCGCTCAATATATCGGCGCGATACTATTGCGCGACGTGTTGAACCGTCGTAGCGGCTGATCTGTTGTCTGGAGGAGGTGCCCGGATGCTCGAGCTCGCCATCCTGGGCCTGCTCCAGGAGTCACCGATGCACGGCTACGAGCTGCGGAAGCGGCTGACGGGCCTGCTCGGGGCGTTCAGGGCATTCTCGTACGGCTCGCTGTATCCGGCCCTGCGCCGCATGCAGGCCGACGGGCTGATCGTCGAGGACGCCGCCCCCGAGGGCACCGTGAAGGTCCGGCGGGCGCGCCGGGTGTACCAGCTGACCGATGCCGGGAAGCAGCGCTTCACCGAGCTGGTGGCCGACACGGGTCCGCAGAACTACTCCGACGATGGTTTCGGGGTTCACCTGGCATTCTTCAACCGCACCCCGGCCGAGGCCCGGATGCGGATCCTGGAGGGCCGCCGCCGCCAGGTGGAGGAACGCCGCGAAGGCCTGCGTGACGCAGTCGCGCGGGCGAGCAGCTCATTCGATCGGTACACCCGACAGCTCCACCAACTGGGGCTGGAATCCAGTGAGCGTGAAGTCAAGTGGCTCAACGAGTTGATCGCGGCGGAGAGATCGGCGCAGGGCCGCGCCGAACAGACCTGAGCACGTCACTCGTTGCCAGCAGCCAGTAATACCGAAAGTAAGTAGGACAAGGAGAAGCCGTCATGACCGCAAGCAATGACGTCCGGGTCGCGATCGTCGGCGTGGGCAACTGTGCGTCCTCGCTCGTGCAGGGCGTGCAGTACTACAAGGACGCCGACGAGAACGCCACCGTTCCCGGCCTGATGCACGTCAAGCTCGGCCCGTATCACGTCCGCGACGTCAAGTTCGTCGCCGCGTTCGACGTGGACGCCAAGAAGGTCGGCTTCGACCTGTCCGAGGCGATCTTCGCCTCCGAGAACAACACCATCAAGATCGCCGACGTACCCCCGACTGACGTCGTCGTGCAGCGCGGCCCGACTCTGGACGGCATCGGCAAGTACTACGCCGACACCATCGAGATCTCCGACGCCGAGGCCGTCGACGTGGTCAAGGTCCTCAAGGACGCCAAGGTCGACGTGCTGGTGTCCTACCTGCCCGTCGGTTCCGAAGAGGCCGACAAGTTCTACGCGCAGTGCGCCATCGACGCCGGCGTGGCGTTCGTCAACGCGCTTCCGGTGTTCATCGCCTCGGATCCGGTGTGGGCCAAGAAGTTCGAGGATGCCGGCGTCCCGATCGTCGGCGACGACATCAAGAGCCAGATCGGCGCCACAATCACCCACCGCGTGATGGCCAAGCTGTTCGAGGACCGCGGCGTCACGCTGGACCGCACGTACCAGCTCAATGTCGGCGGCAACATGGACTTCCTCAACATGCTCGAGCGCTCGCGGCTGGAGTCGAAGAAGGTCTCCAAGACCCAGGCCGTCACGTCCAACCTGTCGGGCTCGCTGGCCGGCAAGATCGAGGACAAGAACGTCCACATCGGCCCGTCGGATCACGTGGCCTGGCTCGACGACCGCAAGTGGGCCTACGTCCGCCTCGAGGGTCGCGCGTTCGGCGACGTGCCGCTGAATCTGGAGTACAAGCTCGAGGTGTGGGACTCCCCCAACTCGGCCGGCGTCATCATCGACGCGGTCCGCGCCGCCAAGATCGCCAAGGACCGCGGCATCGGCGGCCCGATCGAGGCTGCGTCCGCCTACCTGATGAAGAGCCCGCCCAAGCAGCTGGCCGACGACATCGCCCGCGTGCAGCTCGAGAAGTTCATCGAGGGCTAGCCACCCTTTTCCGCCGAAATTGCATTCCAGCAGGCGCGTTCTCGCGTTTTCCCTGCCGGAATGCAATTTCGGCGTTTAGGGGGTCAGAAGCCGTAGCCGAGCTCGGCGGGCTCGTCGGTCGCGAACGCCGCATCCAGTTGCCGCGCCCGTTCGGCGCTGCAGCGCAATCGATGCGCGGCCGCGAACGACGAAGCCCGGTGCGCGCCCAGGTAGAGACTGCCGAGCACCGAAAGATCCAGGTGCACATCGGCTTCGGCGTCGGTGGGAGCACATCGGGCGCGACCGTCGCGCACCTGGAGGGCGAACCTACCGCCACCACCCAGGATGTCGTCCGAAACCTCCAGCACCACTGAGAGATCCGCGGCGTAGCTGCGCGCCTGCAGAACCGCCGGGATATCGAGCATCCGCAACCACAGCCCGTCCTGTCGGCCGGGGTGCCGTACCAGCCGTGGATCGGTCAGCAGGTAGGGCAGCGTGTGGTCCGGATGGGTGTCGATGTCCACCGTCGCCATCAGGTCCAGGCCGAGCAGCGCCCGCCACAACGCGATGTAGGCGTGCGGGGTCACCGCCGCCAGCTTGGACACCTCAACCCGATCTTTCTTGTCTGCGCTGTGCACCCGGTACATCGCGAAACCGTCGGCGTGCAGTAGGCAGAACTGCGCGCTGCCCCCGTCGCGGTGACTCTCGCGGTCGGCGAACACCTCGTCCCACAGCACCTGCGGGGTGTGCAGCCCGCCGGGCGTCTGCAGGCGCCACCGCTCGTAGACGTCCTCGATCTGCCCGCGGTGCTCCGCCGCGCGCACCACCCGGACGCCACCGGGGTCGGGGACGCCGGGGTGGAACCGGGCAGCCACGCGGTCGACCGACAGCCGCTGCCAGATGGTGGCCGGGCCGTATCCGAACCGGCCGTAGATCTCGGCCTCGCTGGCCTCCAACCCCGCGATCGGATACCGGTCCATGCGGCGATGCAGTTCGGCGAACATACCGCTCAGCGCGCCGCGCCTGCGGTGCGTCGGCGCCACCGCCACCCACGACACCCCGGCCATCGGTAGCACCGCACCGCCGGGGACCGTCAGCTCCAGATCGAGGAACACCGCGACGCCCACGACATCGGGTCCGTCGCAGGCGACGACGGCGCCGCCCGCCGGTATCAGGGACCGCCACGCCTCGGCGGTCTCCTGCTGGGTCCAGACGCCGAAACCGGTAGCCGCGATCAACGCCATGGCCGGCCAGTCGGCGTCCTCGGCAGTGCGGAATGTCAGGGGTGTCAGTGAACTTGCCACTGCCCAACGGTGGCACACCTGCACCTTCTGCCGCATCCGAATTTCCCGGTGCGTACTGTCGGGCCATGGCGGACATCTCCGACGACGAACTGCCCCACCTCGACGAGTTCGCGCTCCTGCACGAGAACGCCGAACAGGTCGGTGTCACCGAGGTGCCGCGCGCCGAGCGGATCGACGCCGGACCCGTCAGCGCGGTCAAGTTCGGCGACGACGCGCCCCGCGTGGTGTTCCTGCACGGCGGCGGCCAGAACGCGCACACCTGGGACACAGTCGTCGTCGGCCTCGGCCTGCCCGCGTTGGCCGTCGACCTGCCCGGCCACGGCCGTTCGGCCTGGCGCGAGGACGGCGACTACGGGCCCAAGCTCAACGCGGTCGCCGTCGAGCCGATGGTCCGCGACCTGGCCTCCGACGCTGACCTGGTGGTCGGGATGTCGCTCGGCGGACTCACCGCATTGCGGCTGGCGGTGACTGCCCCGGAGTTGGTGCGCAGGCTCGTGCTCGTCGACGTGACACCGTCAGCCCCGGAGCGGCACACCGAGATGACCGACGCGCAGAAGGGCACGGTCGCCCTGGTGCAGGGCGAACGCATCTTTCCGTCGTTCGAGGCGATGCTCGAGGTGACGGCGGCTGCGGCTCCGCACCGGGACCGGAAGTCGTTGCGCCGTGGCGTGTTCCACAACGCCAAGCGCCTCGACGACGGCACCTGGACGTGGCGCTACGACAGCATCCGCACCGGTGAAGGCTTCGAGAACCTGTGGGACGACGTGCCACGGTTGACGGCCCCGACCACGTTGATCCGCGGCGCCCACTCGTTCTTCGTCAACGACGACGACGCCGACGCGTTCGCTCGGACCGCGCCCGGGTTCCAGCGTGTACACATCGTCGAGAACTCCGGGCACTCGGTGCAGAGCGACCAACCGTTGGCCCTGATCGAGTTGCTGCGCGGCGTGCTCGCCGACTGAGCGGACCTGCTAGCCAGTCGTTTTCACCAGCGCTGCCGCGTCCGATCGCGGGTACACCAGGTAGCCCAGGTCGCTGAGGATACCCAGTTCCAGCGCGCTCAGCGCGCGGACGGCCGGTCCTTTTCCAGTGTTGGCGTTCATGACCTTTTCGTCAGCACCCTCGAACGTGTCGTCGTCGAGGTGGCCCATCGAGCTGCCCGACTCCCACTCCTCCGGCGTGTAGAGCGGGATCAACCCGCCATAGGCAGCGACCGCGTTCGCGCCGCCGAAGTACAGGCCGCCGTCGCCACCGGTCAGGTTGGGATCGAAGTCGTCATCCCACCGTCCGTCGGCCCCGATGGGTCTGGCTCCGTGTCGGTCGACGACGAAGCCGGCGAAGATCGTCCAGTCCAGATTGTCGTTGTCACCGGCCTCGCCGATCCGCGAGGAGAACCCGAACGAGTGCAACAACTCATGCAGGGCAACGGCTCTGAAGTCGTACAGGGTGCCGGGTACGTCGTCTCCGAGCGCCCACCCTTTGCCGAAGTTCCACTCGATCCCGCCGTCGGCGGCCGACCCGTTCGCATCCTCACCGGTGAGGAGCTTTTCTTGCACGACCGTGGCCCAGAACCCCGGCTCCCGGTTGCTGAGACTGCTGAACGCCGACGCGAGAGTGTCGGAGGAGGGGTTGTCCTCGCCTTTCACCTCATAGGTGAGGCTCACCGCCTTGGTGACCCTGAAGTACTCGATGAGTTCGTCCGCGGCAGCCTGAAGTGCGTCCCTGCGCTCGTCGGTCCAGTATTGCTCTCCGGCGGTGTAGTCGAACGCGAACCTGATGGCGCCCTGGTTGACCAGCGACGTGGCTGCCCGGCTGCCGACCGGGCGCAACAACTGCAGCAGATTGACGTGCAGACCGAGATCGATTGCCGCGACCCGGAACGTGTCGACGCCGTCGAAGTCGTCATCGGGGGTGTAGGTGTAGGTGCCGTCCTCGTTGATCCGCACCGCGCCCGAGCTCGGTGCCCGCGTCACGATGAAGACGAGTCGGTCACCGTCGGGGTCTTCCCCGCCCAGGCTGCCGGTGACGGGTCCGGTGACCACACCGGTGATCTGGACCGGCGCGACCGTGGGTGCCTGGTTGAAGAAGGTGCGCCGCATCGTGAGGAACGACGCCTGCAGTCGCTCTTTCCGATCATCTGACACGTCAAGGGAATTCACCCAGTCCTGATTCTGGGCCGTCCAGTCGTCGAGCACCTGGGCAACCCATCTCTGGTATGCGCTCTCCGGCGAGACGTAGGACGACGGCGTCGGTGCTGCGGGGATGTCGTCGTCCTCCGCGGCCGTGCTCAGGAGGCTGGTTTCCGGCTCGGCTTCGGTCTCGGGGGTGTCGATCGATTGAGAGGTGCCGCCGTCGTGAGAGCCGGTCAGATCGTCTGCCGCATCGAGGTCTTCGCTGCCGACCGCCTCCCCATGGCCACCCCCGTCACCCTCCGCGCCCTCGACCGCGTCCCCGTCGCCAGCGGCGTCTTCGGTGTCGTCGTCGGTGTCGTCGTCGGTGTCGTCGTCGGTGTCGTCGTCGGTGTCGTCGCCTGTGTCGTCGAGGTCTGCCTCTGGCTCTGTGTCTGCCTCGGGGTCTGTGCCGGGCTCGTCGCCGGCCTCGAATTGTTCATCGCCGTCCGCGTCCTCGCCATCTGACGATGTTGTCTCGACGGCTCCCCCGGCGTCCGAGCTCGACGAGTCGACGCTGCCCGACGACACCGACGAGTCGTCGGCGCTGTCGGCAGACGCCGTCGGGGACGGGCCCATCAGGGAGAAGCCCAGCAGCGCTGCGCCCATCCCGACCGACACCACCCCCGCCTGCAGCCATCTGCGGACCGCGAAATCCTCAGAGCGTCGCCCCCGCCGAGCATGCACACCAGCCACTGTTACCCCCTCTGGTATTACGCCGAGTCCTCGACCGGCGCTCTCGCGACAACCTGGTAGCCAAGGTCTTTCAGGATTCCGAGTTCAATGGCGCTGAGGACACGGACGCCAGGTCCCGGCGTGGTCGAGGCATTCATCATCTTCCGGTCGACGCCGATGAAGACCATGTCGTCGAGGTGTGCTCCGACGCTCGTGCCCAGCCATGGGTCGGAGGTGAACAACGGGATCAGAGCACCGTCATACGCCTCGACTGCCTCGGTGCCTCCGAAGAACAGGCCGCCGTCCTTCCTGGTCAGGTTCGGGTCATAAGCCGTGTTCCAGCTGAAGTCGGAATTGAAAGGGCTGCTGCCGTTCTCGTCGACGACCAGGCTCGCATAGGTGGACCAGTAGCGTCGTGTCGTCTCACCCGGCCGCACGGCGAACAGGATGCCGAACGAGTGCAGCATCTCGTGCATCAGCGCCATCATGAAGTCGAACTCGTCGCTCTCGACGGTGTCGTCCAGGGACCACTTCTTTCCGAAGTTCACCTGG
This sequence comes from Mycolicibacterium austroafricanum, assembly GCF_000612725.1. Lineage (GTDB taxonomy): Bacteria > Actinomycetota > Actinomycetes > Mycobacteriales > Mycobacteriaceae > Mycobacterium > Mycobacterium austroafricanum. The sequence goes on along the minus strand of NZ_HG964450.1, from coordinate 1,371,974 downwards.
ATGAGCCCGTCGGCCGCCGATCCGTTCGCGTCGCCCCCGGAGATCAGCTTGTTCTGCACCAGCGTCGGCCAGAAGCCCGGTTCGGCGCTGGTGTAGCTGCTTCCTGCCTGCGCCAGCAGCGCCGACGTCGGGTCGTCGAATCCGTCGACGCGGTAGGAGATGACCACCGGCGCGTTGACCCGCAGGTACGACACCAGCTCGTTGGCCGCACCCAGCAGCGCGGCCTTGCGCTCGGCCGACCAGTGCCCGGCGCCCGTCTCGTACCTGAAGTCGAACGTGACGGCGCCCTGGTTGATCAGCGGGGTGGCCCTCGTCCCCCAGGGCCGGAACCAGTCCAGGACGTTGACGTGCATTCCCACGTCGACGGCCAGGACACGGAAGGTGTCCACCCCGTCGAAGTCGGAACCTGGTGTGTAGGTGAATGTTCCGTCCGAGTTGACCTTCACCGATCCCTGCCCGGGCGCCCTGACCAGCCGGTAGACCACCCGGTCACCGTCGGGATCGACCGCACCCAGGATGCCGGTGACTGGTCCGGTGATCACGCCGGTGATCTGGACCGGGTCGACGGTGGGCGCCTGGTTGAAGAACGTCCGGCGCACCGCCCAGAAGGTCGCCTCCAGACGCTCCTTGGTCTGGTCGGACGCGTCCAGCGAGTCGATCCACGCCTCCGTGTCGGCCGTCCAGTCGTCGATGAAGCCGGCGACCAACTCACGCCAAGGGCGCTTGGGTGTGGCCGGCTGGGCGCTTGCGGTGGACTCCGTTGTGGCGGCACTGTTCTCGGTAGGTGGTGGCGATTCGACGAGGGCCGGCAGGTCTGTTACGACGTCGCCGTCCGCGGCCGGGTCGGCACCGCCGGCTGCTGCCTCGCCGCCCTCGTCGTCGCGATCGCCGTCCGTGGCCTCGCCGACCGCGTCATCCGCCTCGTCCACGTCGTCCACGTCGTCGGTGGCGTCCGCGTCGTCGGGGTCGTCGGTGGCGTCCGCGTCGTCGAGCTCGTCTGAGTCCTCGTTGGCCTCGTCTTCGGCGTCGTCGGGCGCGTCCGCTTCGTGGGATTCGGACTGCTCCGCAGTCGCCTTCTCCGGACCGGTGGACACCGACGTCTCGGTTCCGGTGTCGGCCTCAGCCACCGGGGACGGTCCGGCGAGGGCGAAGCCGAGCAATGCCGCACCGAGCCCCGCGGAGGCCGCCCCCAGCTTCAGCCAGCTGCGCACCGGGAGGTCCTCCGCGCGGCGGGCGCCGCGACGTCTCCGCTGTGGCAACGGCAACTCGCGCTCCTGCGGCATGCGTATTGACCCCCCTGTTGATAATTGCGCATCAGGTTAGCCGCTGTACCGCGCCGGCACAGCAAAAGCCCGATGGTTGCCGGCCGGTCCGGCCGGGGGGACGCGGATCAATGCGTCAACCGTTGTTCACCTTCTGCTTGCCGAGCGCTAGCCCAGCTGCCGTAGCTTTCGGCGAATCCGGCCGCCCAGCCCGCGGCCGGAATGTGCGTGGGAAGGAACCCGACATGGCGCTCGTGCCGCTGAATCTGCTCGTCACCCACAACGGAAAGTCCAAGCGCCAGCATGTGACCTGCGTGCACAAGTGCGCCGACGCATGCTCGAAGCCGGTGCCGAACAAGACCGACAACGAGTACTTCGGCGACATCGCCAAGGCCGTCTCCCGACGCTCGCTCCTGCACGCCGGCGGGGTGGCCGTCCTCGCCGTCGGAGCGGGCTCCGCGCTGGCCGCCTGCTCGAACACCACCGAGCCGGCCCCGACGTCGTCGTCGCCGACCGCGGCCGCCACCGAACCGCCGGCAGGGATGAACTTCGCGTCCGTCGCGCCCAACAGCGAGGACGCCGTCGTCGTCGCCGACGGCTACCAGCAGGCCGTCGTGATCAGCTGGGGCGACCCGGTGCTGCCCGACGCACCGAAGTTCGACGTCAACAACCAGACCGGCGCCGCGCAGCGCGGCCAGTTCGGCTTCAACAACGACTTCGCCGGACTGCTGCCCATCGACGGACAGCCCGGCCGCTTCCTGCTCGTCACCAACTTCGAGTACGCGACGCCGCAGTTCATGTTCCCCGGCTATGACGCCGAGGCCCCGACCCGCGACCAGTTCGACGTCGAGATCGCCTCGATGGGGATGGGTGTGGTCGAGGTCGAGCGCACCCCCGACGGCGGGCTCCGCCCGGTCATGGGCCGCTACAACCGGCGCATCACCGCCGACAGCCCCTTCGCGATCACCGGACCCGCGGCGGGGACCGACTTCGTCAAGACCCAGGCCGACCCCGAGGGTCGCACCGTGCTGGGTACCATCGCCAACTGCGCGGGAGGTGTAACACCCTGGGGCACAGTTCTTTCCGGCGAGGAGAACTTCCACGGCTATTTCGGCGCCCCGGAAGGATCCCCCGCCCCCAACCCCGTCGACGCGGACCGCCACGACCGCTACGGGGTCTCCCTGGAGCCCTCCGAATTGCGCTGGGAGACTTTCGATCCGCGCTTCGACCTGGCCAAGACGCCCAACGAGGTCAACCGGTTCGGCTACATCGTGGAGCTCAACCCGTGGGACCCCACCTCGACACCGGTCAAGCACTCCGCACTGGGCCGGTTCAAGCACGAGGGCGCCAACATCCACGTCACCGATGACGGCACCGTGGTCGCCTACACCGGTGACGACGAACGCTTCGACTACATGTACAAGTTCGTGTCCAGTCGCAAGGTGCAGCCCGGTAAGGATCCCGCGGCGATGGCCAACAACATGGCGATCCTCGACGAGGGCACCCTCTACGTCGCCAAGCTCTCCAGCGACATCCCCGCCAACGAGATCGACGGGTCCGGCAAGCTGCCCACCGCAGGGGCTTTCCGCGGCACCGGCACCTGGCTTCCGCTGCTGCGCTCGGGCCCGAACGGACGGGCCGAATCCCTCGTCGACGGCATCACCGCGCAGGAGGTCGCCGTGTTCACCCGCATGGCCGCCGACAAGGTGGGCGCCACCAAGATGGACCGGCCCGAGGATTTCGAGGCGAACCCCGCGACCGGGAAGGTCTACGTCGCGCTGACCAACAACTCCAAGCGCGGCGCCGAGGGCGAAGCCGCCGCAGATGCCTCAAACCCCCGCAACGACAACAAGAGCGGCCAGATCCTGGAAATCACCGACAACCACGCCGGCACCGACTTCACCTGGGATCTGCTGCTGGTCTGCGGAGACCCGCAGGCCGCCGACACCTACTACGGCGGTTTCGACAAGACCAAGGTGAGCCCGATCTCCTGCCCGGACAACCTCGCCTTCGACAGCCACGGCAATCTGTGGATCTCGACCGACGGCAACGCGCTCGACTCCAACGACGGCCTGTTCGCGGTGGCACTCGAAGGACCCAACCGCGGTGAGACGAAGCAGTTCCTGACCGTGCCGCTGGGGGCGGAGACGTGCGGACCGGTGGTCACCGACGATCTGGTGACGGTGTGCGTGCAGCATCCGGGCGAGAACGACGAGAACAGCATCGACAGCCCGCAGTCCCGGTGGCCCGAAGGCGGCAACGGCACGGCGCGGCCGTCGGTCGTGGCGGTGTGGAAGAACGGCGGCCAGATCGGCGTCTAGTTTGGGGTCATGACCTTCCCCATCCGGATCGGCGTGCAACTGCAGCCGCAGCACTCCCCTCGCTACGGCCATCTCCGGGACGCGGTGCGGCGCTGCGAGGACCTCGGCGTCGACGTCGCCTTCAACTGGGATCACTTCTTCCCGCTCTACGGCGACCCGGACGGTGCGCACTTCGAGTGTTGGACCATGCTCGGCGCCTGGGCCGAACAGACGTCGCGCATCGAGATCGGGGCACTGGTCAGCTGCAACTCCTACCGCAACCCCGAGCTGCTCGCCGACATGGCCCGCACCGTCGACCACATCTCCGACGGCCGGTTGATCCTCGGCATCGGCTCCGGCTGGAAGCGCAAGGACTACGACGAGTACGGCTACGAGTTCGGCACCGCAGGCAGCAGGCTCGACGACCTGGCCGTCGCGATGCCACGGATCGAAGCCAGGCTGGACAAACTCAACCCGCAGCCGGTGCGCGACATACCCGTCCTGATCGGGGGTGGCGGGGAGAAGAAGACGTTGCGGCTCGTCGCCCGGCACGCGCAGATCTGGCACTCGTTCTCCGACACCGACAGCTACCCGCGCAAATCCGACATCCTGGCCCGCCATTGTGCCGAGGCGGGCCGAGATCCGGCCACCATCGAACGATCCGCGGAGGCCATGGGCCGCGATGCGGACGCGTTGATCGAGAACGCCGACGCCCTGCATGCGCTCGGGATCACGATGTTCACGGTCGGGGTGAACGGGCCCGACTACGACCTCGCCCAAGCCGAGGTGCTGTGCCGCTGGCGCGACCGGCGCCAGGCCGGGGACTGAAGCTGCCGATCCGCCCCAGGGCGGGGAGGCGCCGTGAGACACTGGCGCCGCCATGCCCAAGAAGTATGGGGTCAAGGAGAAAGACCTCGTGGTCTCTCACGTGGTCGAAATGGTGCTGACCGGCAGACTGCGGTCAGGAGATCGCCTGGACCGCAACGAGATCGCGCACGACCTCGGGTTGAGCCGGGTGCCGGTCCAGGAGGCGGTCGTTCAGCTGGAGCACGACGGCATCGTCTCTACCCGCTATCACCGCGGCGCCTATGTCGAACGGTTCGACGAGTCAACGGTTCGCGAACACCACGAGCTCTACGGGCTGCTGAGCGGGATCGCGTCCGCGCGGGCCGCCGCCGCGTCGGATCCGGCCGTCGTCGACACCCTCGACGGTGAGCTCACCCAGATGCGCGGTGCGCGTGACTCCCGGCAATTCGACAATCACGCCGACCGGTTCCGCACCACCATCAACGAGCAGTACGCCGGCCCGAGACTGCAGGCGGCCGTCAACTCGTCGCGGACCTTCATTCCGCGCGCCTTCTGGCAGACCTACCCGCAGCATCGCGACCGTCTGCTGCCGTCATACGAGGCAGAACTGGCCGCGGTCCGCGCCGGTGAGCCCGATGCGGCGCGTGCGGCATGCGCCCAGCGCGCCGAGGTGATGGCGTCCATCCTGCTCACCGAACTGGTCCGGCGCGGCGTGCTGCGCGCCCCGCGATCTCAATAATCGCAACCCTGCGTATTCCGCGGCGGGCGCGCTACGTTGCTTTGAATGAGCTGCATGCGGGTACTGCGCCCATCCGTGAAGAGTCTCGTCCTCGCACTGATCATCGGGATGGTCGCGGCGATGGGGCTGGCCGCACCGGCGGGCGCGCAAGTCGACCAATGCACACCACCGGGCATCGAGAGCGCCAGCGCCCTGCCCACCAACCTGGCCGCCGCGGCTGCCGGGCCCGCGGCTGACAAGTACACCACCGCCACGGTCAAACCCCTGGCTTCGGTTGACCTGAACGCACTCGGGCTGACCCAGCCGGGCACGCTGACGGTCGGCACCCTGTCCGACGCGCCGCCGAGCATCTGCATCGACTCGGCCGGCCAGTACACCGGCTTCGACAACGAGCTGCTCAAGGCCGTCGCCGAGAAGCTCGGCCTCCGGGTCAACTTCGTCGGCACCGAGTTCTCCGGGCTGCTGGCGCAGGTCGCCGCCCGCCGCTTCGACGTCGGATCGTCGTCGATCACCACGACCGACGCCCGCCGCCGCACCGTGGGCTTCACCAACGGTTACGACTTCGGGTACTTCTCGCTCGTCGTCCCGAAGGGGTCGGCGATCACCGGGTTCGAGAAGCTGGCGCCGGCGCAGCGCATCGGCGTCGTACAAGGCACCGTGCAGGAGGCCTACGTCATCGACACGCTGGGGTTGCAGCCGGTGAAGTTCCCCGACTACAACACCGTCTACGCCAGCCTCAAGACCGGCCAGATCGACGCGTGGGTTGCCCCGTCGCAGCAGGCGCAGGGCACCGTGCAGCCCGGCGATCCCGCCGACATCATCGAAAACACCTTCAGCTTGGACAATTTCATCGCCTGGGCGGTCGCCGGTGACAACCAGCCGTTGATCGACGCGCTGAACTCCGGACTGGACGCGGTGATCGCCGACGGCACCTGGTCCCGGCTCTACACCGACTGGGTGCCGCGCGCCGTGCCACCGGGCTGGAAGCCCGGATCCAAGGCCGCACCCGCGCCCGAGCTTCCCGACTTCGCCGCGATCGCCGCACAGAACCAGAGCGCGCAGGGCCCCACTGCCCCGGTCCAACCGAAATCGACGCTGTCCCAACTGGCCGCCTCGTTTCTGGACTGGGATCTCTATAAGCAGGCGATCCCGGACCTGTTCAAGACAGGGCTGCCCAACACCCTGATCCTGACCGTCGCGGCGAGCATCATCGGGCTGATCCTGGGTATGGCGCTGGCGATCGCCGGCATCTCGAAATCGCGGTGGCTGCGCTGGCCCGCGCGCATCTACACCGACATCTTCCGGGGACTGCCCGAAGTCGTGATCATCCTGTTGATCGGCCTCGGCGTCGGGCCGGTCGTCGGGCACCTCACCGGCAACAACCCGTTCCCGCTGGGCATCGCCGCGCTGGGCCTGATGGCGGCGGCGTATGTGGGCGAGATCTTCCGGTCCGGCATCCAGAGCGTCGACCCCGGGCAGCTGGAAGCCTCCCGCGCACTGGGATTCAGCTATCCGACCTCGATGCGGTTGGTCGTGGTACCGCAGGGGGTCCGGCGGGTGCTGCCGGCACTGATGAACCAGTTCATCTCGTTGCTGAAGGCATCCTCTCTGGTGTACTTCCTCGGCCTGATCGCCAACCAGCGTGAGCTCTTCCAGGTCGGCCGGGATCTCAACGCGCAGACCGGGAACCTGTCGCCGCTCGTGGCGGCGGGGCTGTTCTACCTGGCGCTGACGATTCCGCTGACACACCTGGTGAACTTCATCGACACCCGGCTGCGCCGCGGCCGAAAGCCCGACGAAGAGGATCCGCTGGTGCTCGCCACCTCTCAGGAGATGAACTGATGACAACCGCGGTTTCGTTGACGGCCAAGGACATTCATCTGTCCTTCGGCAAGAGCGCGGTGCTGCGGGGAGTGGACCTGGACGTGGCGGCCGGTTCAAGCACCGCGGTGATCGGGCCGTCCGGATCGGGCAAGTCCACCCTGCTGCGCACCCTGAACCGGCTCTACGAGCCGGACCGCGGCGACATCCTGCTCGACGGGCGTTCGGTGCTGGGTGACAACCCCGATCAGCTGCGTCAGCGCATCGGCATGGTGTTCCAGCACTTTCAGCTCTTCCCCCATCGCACGGTGCTCGACAACGTCACGCTGGCGCCGCGCAAGCTCAAGCGGCTCAGCGGCGATGAAGCCCGCGAACTCGGGATGGCACAGCTGGATCGGGTCGGATTGCGCAACAAGGCCGATGCCCGCCCGGCGACACTGTCAGGTGGCCAGCAGCAGCGCGTTGCGATCGCCCGCGCGCTGGCGATGTCACCCCAGGTGATGTTCTTCGACGAGGCCACCTCCGCGCTGGATCCCGAACTGGTCAAAGGGGTGCTGGAGTTGATCGCCGATCTCGGCGCCGAGGGGATGACGATGGTCGTGGTGACCCACGAGATGGGTTTCGCGCGGTCGTCGGCCGACACCGTCGTCTTCATGGATCACGGTCAGGTGGTCGAAACCGGACCTCCCGAGCAGCTATTCGAAACAGCCGAGACGGACCGGCTGCGCCGTTTCCTTTCACAGGTGCTCTAGGCCGGGATCGACACTTTCGTCAAATCCCGCCGACAGGGCAACCCGACACCCGACCGGTTAGACTGGCTGAATTATGGTGCCGACCGAAGCACGCGTCAGCGAGCTCGCCAGCGAATTGCAGCGAGTGCTGTCCAAGGTGCTCTCGGTCATGCGGCACACCGGGCGGACCGCAACCTCCGGTGATCTGACGCTCGCCCAGTTGTCGATCCTGCTCACGCTGTTCGACCAGGGTCCGATGCGCATGACCGAGCTGGCCGCCCATGAGAAGGTGCGTACGCCGACGACGACGGTGGCGATCCGGCGGTTGGAGAAGCTGGGCCTGGTCAAGCGCGACCGTGATCCCTCCGATCTGCGTGCGGTTCTCGTCGACATCACCCCGGAGGGGCTCGCGCAGCACCGGGAAGCGTTGGCGTCCAGGCAGGCTCATCTGGCTTCGCTGCTCAGCAAGCTCAGCGACGAGGAACTCGATGCGCTGACCAAGGCGCTTGCCCCCCTCGAGCGCATCGCCGAATAGGCCGTCAGCCCAACCAGTCCAGCACCGCGGCGGCGGTCCACGACTGCTGCATGCTGCCCAGCGGTTCCCCGGTGAACGGCTCGTAGTACTCGGCGAAGGTGCCGTCGCTGGCCTGGCGCAGCCCCTCCCGGCGCAGCGTCGCCGCCCGCTCCGCCCAGCCGCGGCGCGCGAAACACCACGCGAACAGCCAGGTCATCACCGGCCACACCGGGCCGCGCCAGTATTCCCGCGGACGGAAGTCCCGCGACACCGGCGACGTCGACGGGATCAACGCGTAGGCGAGGTCGGGATGTCCGCAGAACCGCGGCCCCTCCAGCAGCCGGAGCAGCGCCCGCTCCCGGTCATGGGGCAATCCACCGCACAACAGCGGCGCGAACTGCGCCGCCGTTTCGGTCGCGATCCACCTCTCCGCGCGGACGTCGTAATCCTTTGCCGCACCGGTTCTTTCGTCAGTGGTGGCGATGACGCCGGCCCGGAACCGGTCGGCCCAGGCGTACAGATCCCTGACGTCGGAGTTCGGCCGCTTGTGGTCCTCCCCGATCTCGGCCAGCACCTGGCACGCCACCGCAAGAATCGCCGAGACGAATACGTCTTCCACGGCGAAACTCATTACCTTGGACAGCAATTGGTCGTCGTAGCGGGCCGCCTTCATCTCCTCCAACAGCCACAGGTACCGGTCGTACTCCATGTCGGAGGGGCGCTGGCTGGCGTCGGTGACGATGGTGTTGTCCTCACGCTGATATTCGGGCACGTCACCAGGAATCACGTTGGCGTACGCGCTATCCCAGCGCGGAGAGTTGTCCATGCCGGACTCCCAGCCGTGGTACAGCGTGACCCGGCCCCGCTCGTTCTGGTCCCGGCACTCGGCCAGCCAGCGGTGCCAGCGCACCAGGTCGTTCCAGCGTCGGTCCAGGAACGCCTGGGCCACGGCCCGGGTGGAACGCCCCCTGGTGCGGGCGTGGTCGAGAATGCGCTGCACCGCGATGGCGTGCACCGGAGGTTGGGTGATCCCCGACGTGTGGCGGGTGCGGGGCGCATCCGGGGACAGCGCCGAGCAGGCCCACCGCGCCGGGCCGGGGAAGTACCCGTCGACTCCGTTGGCGAAGACGATGTGCGGGATCATGCCGTTGCGCCACTGCGCGGACAGCAGGGTGTCCAGCTCGACGACGGCGCGTTCCACCGACAGCGGGGCCAGCCCGATCGCCACGAACGCGGCGTCCCAGCTCCACATGTGCGGGTACAGCAAAGGAGCGGCGGTCGTCATCACGCCGAGGTCGTTACCCCGCAGCAGGTAGGCCGCTCGGGCGGCCAGTTGGGTCGGGGCGAAGCTGGTGTCGTGCGGCATCGTCTGTCAATGATGCGACGACTTCGCCCGATATGCAGGTCGGTAGGGTCTCGGGTGTGCCGACCGCCATGATCACCGGGGCCTCCGGCGGCGTCGGATCCGCGCTCGCCGATGCGCTGGCCCCGACCCACACGCTGTTTCTGGCCGGGCGCCCGTCACCACGCCTCGACGCCGTCGCGGAGCGTCTCGGCGCCACCACCTGGCCCGTCGACCTCGCCGACCCCGACGCCATCCCCGCCGTCGTCGAGCCGATCGTCGAACTCGACGTGCTGATCCACAATGCCGGGGTCGCCTATCCGGGTCGCGTCGCCGAATCCGACGTCGACCAGTGGCGCGCCACCATGGCCGTCAACGTCGTCGGCGCCGTCGCCCTCACGCTGGAACTGCTGCCCGCGCTGCGCAGCGCCGGCGGCCACGTGGTGTTCATCAACTCGGGAGCGGGCATCAACGCCTCACCCGGGCTGGCGTCGTACTCGGCGAGCAAGTTCGCGTTGCGGGCCTTCGCCGATTCGTTGCGCGCCGACGAGCCCGGGTTGCGGGTGACATCGGTGCATCCCGGGCGGATCGCCACCGCCATGCAGGAGGACCTGGTGGCCTACGAGGGCCGGCCGTACGACCCCGCGCAGTTCCTGAGCCCGCAGACGGTGGCGCAGGTGACCGCCGACGCGATCAACGCCCCGGCCGACGCACACATCCACGAGGTCATCGTCCGCCCCCGTTAGCCTGCGATTTCGGCGTCGTTGGTCACGCTGGCGTTGACCAGCGACACCCGAATCGCGGCCTGGATGGTGGCGATCACGCGCTCGGGATACTCGGTCAAGTCGAGCCAGGTGAACCGGAGCACCTGCCAACCCCGCAGCGCAAGCCGGTTCTGCCGGTGGCGGTCGTTCTGGAACGCTTCGTGATCGCTGTGAAACGCCCAGCCGTCCACTTCAATCGCGACCCTGGGCCCGCGGAACGCCACATCGACGACGTAGCCGCCGACGGGCACGTTGCTTCGCCATCCGGTGATCCCCGCCCCCTTGAGAAGCCTGATGAGTATCCGCTCCGCTTCCGAGCGCGCGCCGTCGGCAGCGGCCTGAAGCAGGGCCCGAGCTGCCGGCGACCCGTACCGGCCCTTGTTGCGAAGGTGCGTCGCCCACAGGTCCCGGAGATCGACATCGCCTTGCAGCGCCCGGTCCATCACCGCGCGGTTTCCGTGACCCCGGACCGCGGCCTCGACCGCCGTCAACGGCACCGCCGTCACGCGCAGACCCCGGCGTTCGACCACATCGGCCGGCGCCAGATCACGTCGCCGCAATCGGGTGCCGGACCGCTTGCGGCCGCTCCCGCTACGGGGCATCGTCACCTCGACTTGCTCGGGGGCAAACCTCGTCAGCCCATGCCACCACGCGGCCGCGAGCCCGCTGGCCACCGCATGGTCACCGAAGGCCCACACTGCCGCGCGTATCCGCGCCGCATCGGTGTACGGCCGATCGTCGACGAAATAGACGCCCCGATGGCATTGCCGCCAGTCTCCGGACTGGACGCGTCGGTTGATCGACTGCTTGCTCAGACCCGCTGCGCGGGCTTGGGCCAGCGTGATCACCCCGTCGTGGCGGCGAAGTTGTTCGTTCAGCACACATGATCTGACGCACCGCAGCCATGAACGGCTCCGCCGCGGGCGATTTCGGTGTAGTTGGTCACGCCTGTGTTGACCAACTACACCGAAATCGCAGGGTTAGACGACGACGTTGACGAGGCGGCCCGCGACCACGATCACCTTCTTCGGGGTCTTTCCGTCCAGGAACGCGACGACCTTGTCGTCGGCCAGGGCAGCCGCCTCGACCGCGTCGGCCGGCGCGTCGGCCGCGACGGTGACGCGGCCGCGGACCTTGCCGTTGACCTGCACCGGGTACTCCACGCTGTCCTCGACGAGGTAGCGCTCGTCGGCCACCGGGAACGGGCCGTGCGCCAGCGAGGCATCGTGGCCCAGCCGCCGCCACAGCTCCTCGGCCAGGTGCGGCGCCAGCGGTGCGACCATCAGCACAAGCGGTTCCAGGGCCGCCCTGGCCGTCACCGACTGCTTGGTCAGATGGTTGGTGTACTCGATCAGCTTGGCGGCCGCGGTGTTGTTGCGCAGCGCTGCGTAATCGTCGGCCGTCCCGGCGATGGTGCGGTGCAGCAGCCGCAGCGTGTCCTCATCGAGCGCGTCGTCGGTGACGACGGTTTCTCCCGTCTCTTCCGAGACCACCAGTCGCCACACCCGCTGCAGGAACCGGTGCGCGCCGACGACGTCCTTGGTCGCCCACGGCCGCGACGCCTCCAGCGGACCCATCGACATCTCGTAGACGCGCAGCGTGTCGGCGCCGTAGTCGTCGCAGATCTCGTCGGGCGACACCGAGTTCTTCAGGCTCTTGCCGATCTTGCCGAACTCCTGGTTGACCTCGATTTCCCCGTCGGGCCCCGGCCAGAAGAACTTGCCGTCCCGTTCGACCACCTCGGCGGCAGGGACGTAGGAGCCGCGGGCGTCGGTGTAGGCGAACGCCTGGATGTAGCCCTGGTTGACCAACCGCCGGTACGGCTCACGGGAGCTGACATGGCCGAGGTCGTAGAGCACCTTGTGCCAGAACCTCGAGTACAGCAGGTGCAGCACCGCATGCTCGACGCCGCCGACGTACAGGTCCACCCCGCCGGGATCGTCGGGGCCGTGCTCGGCCGGCCGCGGACCCATCCAGTAGGCCTCGTTCTCCTTGGCGCACAAGGCTTCCGTGTTGTGTGGGTCGGCGTAGCGCAGCTCATACCAGGAGCTGCCCGCCCACTGCGGCATCACGTTGGTGTCGCGGGTGTAGCGCTTGCGGCCGTCGCCGAGGTCGAGTTCGACGTTCACCCACTCGGTGGCCTTCGCCAGCGGCGGTGACGGCTCGCTGTCGGCATCGTCCGGGTCGAACAGCACCGGCGAGTAGTCCGGCACATCGGGCAGCTCGACGGGCAGCAGCTCCTCGGGCAGGCCGTGCGCCCGGCCGTCGGCGTCGTAGACGATCGGGAACGGCTCACCCCAGTACCGCTGCCTGGCGAAAAGCCAGTCCCGCAGCTTGTATTCGACGCGCTCGCGGCCGCGCCCGTCAGCGCTCAGCCGCTCGGTCATCGCCTCCTTCGCGGCCGAAACGTCCATCCCGTCCAGGAAGCCCGAGTTCACCATCACACCGTCGCCGGTGTAGGCAGCCTGCGAGACATCGCCTCCGGCCCCGGTGTCTTCCCCTGGTCGGTCCGCCACCGGCCTGACCACTTCGATGATGGGCAGCCCGAATTCGGTGGCGAAGTCCCAGTCGCGCTGGTCACCGCCGGGCACCGCCATGATGGCGCCGGTGCCGTAACCGGCCAGCACGTAGTCGGCGATGAACACCGGAACCTGTTTCGCGTTAGCGGGATTCGTCGCATAGGCGCCGATGAACACACCCGTCTTGGCCTTGTTCTCCTGCCGCTCCAGATCCGACTTCGCGGCGATCGAGGCCCGGTAGGCGGCGACGGCCTCGCGCGGGGTGGCCGCCCCGAACGTCCACCGGGCGTCCACGTCGGCCGGCCACTGGTCGGCGACCAACCGGTCCACCAGGTCGTGTTCGGGGGCGAGCACCATGTACGTCGCCCCGAACAGCGTGTCCGGGCGGGTGGTGAACACCTCGATGTCACCGGCGTCAGTGCCGAACTCCACGCTGGCTCCGGTCGACCGGCCGATCCAGTTGCGCTGCATGGTCTTGACCTTGTCCGGCCAGTCCAGCACGTCGAGATCCTCCAACAGCCGGTCGGAGTAGGCGGTGATGCGCATCATCCACTGCCGCAACCTTTTCCGGAACACCGGGAAATTGCCGCGTTCGCTTCGACCGTCGGAGGTCACTTCCTCGTTGGCCAGCACCGTGCCCAGGCCCGGACACCAGTTCACCACCGAATCCGCCAGATACACCAACCGGCGCGAGTCGACGACATCGGCGCGCTCCCCGGCGTCCAGATCCGCCCACCGACGGCCGTCGCCGACCTCCCGGGTGCCGGCCTCGAACTCGGCGATCAGCTCCGCGACGGGTCGCGCCTTGTTCTGCGCCGTGTCGAACCACGCGTTGTAGATCTGCAGGAAGATCCACTGGGTCCACTTGTAGAAGTCCACATCGGTGGTGGAGAAGCTGCGCCGCGAATCGTGGCCGAGGCCCAGCCGGCCCAGCTGGCGGCGGAAGTTCACGATGTTCGCCTCGGTACGCGTCCTCGGATGCGTGCCGGTCTGGATCGCGTACTGCTCGGCCGGCAACCCGAACGCATCAAAGCCCAACGCGTGCAGGACGTTTCGACCGGTCATCCGGTAGTACCGGGCGTACACGTCGGTGGCGATGTAGCCGAGCGGATGCCCGACGTGCAGGCCCTCACCGGACGGGTACGGGAACATGTCCTGGACGAACATCTTGTCCGCAGGCACCGCGGACCCGTCGGCCGGAGCCAGTGATCCGACCGGGTTGGCGACGTCGAACGTCCCGTCCTGGGTCCACCGCTGCTGCCACGCCCGCTCGATCTCCCCGGCGAGGCCCGCGGTGTAGCGGTGGCGGGGCGTGTCGTCGGCGGCAGTCTCGCGCGAGGACTGCGTTCCAGTCGGCGTTTCAGTCACCCCACCAGGGTATAAGCACCGGGTTCGCCGATTCCCCGGCCACGGGTAGGTCTCGGTTCCGTTGCGGATGCATCAGAGGTTGGTTCCAGGTCGATTCCAGCCCTGGTGACCGCCGAACACCCGTGGATACATTTCTCGCCTGACGGCCCTCAAGCCTCGGGAAGGATTGCAGTCGATGAGCGAAATCGCCCGTCATTGGCGGGTTCTGGCAGGTGGCATCGGTGCCTGCGCCGCCGGTGTCGCCGGGGTGCTGGGCGTGGCCGCCTCGACGGCGTCGGCCCAGCCGATGATTCCGCAGCCTGCGCTGCCCGCCCCTGCCACGGTGACGCAGACCGTCATTGTGACGCCTGACACCGCGCCTGCGGCGCTCGGACAGCCCGGTGTGACGCCCGCCACCACCGGGGCGGCCGCCGTCCCCGCCGGCGTCAGCGCCGGTGTGGGCGCACCTGCGGCGCCCGCACTGCCCACCCGCCCGGTGTCCACCATCGCCCCGGCCACCTCGGGCACGCTCGCCGAGTTCTTCGCGGCCAAGGGTGTGGCGATGGAACCACAGTCCAGCCGGGACTTCCGCGCGCTCAACATCGTGCTTCCGAAGCCGCGCGGTTGGGAGCACATCCCCGACCCCAACGTGCCCGACGCGTTCGCCGTGCTCGCCGATCGGGTCGGCGGCAATGGTCTGTACTCCTCGAACGCTCAGGTGGTGGTGTACAAGCTGGTCGGCGCCTTCGATCCGAAAGAGGCGATCAGCCACGGCTTCATCGACAGCCAGAAGCTGCCCGCATGGCGGTCCACCGACGCCTCGCTGGCCGATTTCGGCGGCATGCCGTCCTCGTTGATCGAAGGCACCTACCGCGAGAACAACCTGACGCTGAACACGTCGCGTCGCCATGTGATCGCGACCGTCGGCCCCGACAGCTACCTGGTGTCGCTATCGGTCACCACGAGCGTCGACCAGGTGGTGGCCGCCGCGGACGCCACCGAGGCGATCGTCAACGGTTTCAAGGTCAGCGTGCCCGGTCCCGCACCCGTGGCTCCGCTGCCCGGCACGCCGGCGCTGCCGCTCGCCTCCGCGCCACCCCCAGCTCCCGCCGTTCCCACCGTGGCGCCCGCGCCACAGCTGCTGGGACTGCAGGGATAGACGGCGTCGTCCCCCGGGCGAAGCCTGGCGCCCGGGGGACGGCGACCCAACCGCAACACCGTATTCTGTGGCGCATGCTGGTTGCCGCCGTGTTGTGTCTGTGCGCGGCCGCGCTGACCGCGGCGCTGGGCGCGTGGTCACTGATGCGCCGGCCCTCCACCGACTACGTGCAGCAGGTGCTGCGGGCCGTGGCGCCCACCCAGTTGGCCGCGGCCGTCATGCTGGCCGCGGGCGCGGTGGTGGCGTTGTCGGCCACCGCACCGATGTCGGTGGTGATTCTCGTGGTCTGTGTCGCCGGGGCCACCGGCACCGTCGCGGCGGGATGCTGGCAGGCCGCCCAGGCCGTCGG
>NZ_HG964450.1:1345819-1353987 GCF_000612725.1 Mycolicibacterium austroafricanum | reverse complement strand
AGCAGTCGGCGACGGCGGGCGGGTGCGGCGGCAGCGGCGGTGGCAGCGGCTGCGGTACGTGCACGCTGTCCTGTGACCGCTAGCGCGGCCGTCCGGCTCAGTTGCGGCTGAGGTCGATCGGATGGGTAGCCAACAGCGACAACGGCATCGGCTGCCGACGCAGGATCCTGGCCCACAGGTCGACCCGCGGCTCCACCAGGACGTCAGAAGGTAACGCGGACAACACGATCCAGTCGTCACGCTCGATCTCCCCCTCGAGCTGACCGATGGTCCAGCCCGAATACCCGGCGAAGATCCGGACCCCCTCCACCATCGGTGCGATCGAATCGGGGTCGGCGTCGAGGTCGACCATCACCACCCGGCCCTGCACGTGCCGCAGTCCGTCCACCCCGGCCGGGTCGATGCCGACCCGCAAGGTGGCCAGGCACAGGGCGGCGTCGCGTTTGACGGGGCCACCGATGAACATGGTCTTGGGTTTGGTGGCCAGCTTCGCCCACTGCGGCAGCACGTTGTACACCGCGGTCTCGCTGGGCCGGTTCAGCACCACGCCCAGGGTTCCGCCGTCGTTGTGTTCGACGACGTAGATGACGCTGCGCCGAAAAGTGGGTTCCAACAGGTCGGTGTTGGCCAGAAGCATCGTGCCCGCACGAACCCGGTATGCCGCAGGTGCGACGAAATCCTCCGGATCCTCGGGCTGTGCCATCGGACCATTCTGTCACCACCGGTTCATGATCGTGGCGAACAAGCGCGCCCCACTTGGATATTTGTACTGTGGGTCGGGTCGCGCGCTGCGCGCTCGCGTGAAGAGCCGACAATCCGAGACCATCCCTCCCGCCAACAGGACGTGACCCCGTGCCCGACGACCGCGCACCCAGGACGTTGTGGCGCTCGGTGCGCGCCCTGCCCGAATTCCGCAGGCTGCTCGAACTGCGGGCGGTCAGCCAGTTCGGCGACGGGCTGTTCCAGGCCGGTATCGCCGGTGCGATCCTGTTCAACCCGGAACGCGAGGCCGAACCCTGGGCCATCGCCGCCGCATTCGCCGTGCTGTTCCTGCCGTATTCACTGGTCGGTCCGTTCGCCGGTGCGCTGTTGGACCGCTGGGACCGTCGGCTGGTGCTCATCGGCGCCAACTGCGGCCGCCTTGTGGTCATCCTGGTGGTCGGCGCGCTGCTGTCCGCGGGGCTGTCCGACATTCCAATCCTGTTGAGCGCCTTGCTCGCCAACGGTTTCACCCGGTTCGTGTCGTCGGGCTTGTCGGCGGCGCTGCCGCATGTGGTGCCGCGCGATCAGGTGATCGCGATGAACTCGGTGGCCACCGCCACCACATCCATCGCCGCGTTCGCAGGCGCCATCTTCATGCTGTTGCCGCGCTGGCTGTTCGGCGCGGGCGACTCGGGTGCGTCGGTCATCATCTTCATGGTCGCGGTGCCGGTGTCGGTGGCGCTGTGGTTGTCGATGCGGTTCCCGCCTCGACTTCTCGGCCCCGACGACAGCGCCCGCGCCGTGCACGGGTCCGTCCTCTACGCGGTGGCCACCGGCTGGCTGCACGGCGCGCGCACCGTGCTGGCCGTGCCCTCGGTCTCGTCGACCCTGTCCGGGCTGGCCGCCCACCGGATGGTGTTCGGCGTCAACACGCTGCTGGTGCTCGTGATGGTGCGCCACACCGAGGCCGCGACGGTGGCCGGTTTCGGCACCACCGTGCTGTTCGTCTCCGCAGGTGGTGCCGGCCAGTTCCTCGCCACCGTCGTCACGCCGACCCTGGTGAAGAAGTGGGGCCGGTACGCCACACCGAACGGCGCGCTGGCGTTCGCCGCCGCGGTGCAACTGTGCGGCGCGACGCTGAACCTGCCGGTGATGATCGTGTGCGGGTTTCTGCTCGGTGCGGCCGGCCAGGTCGTCAAGCTGTGCGCGGACACCGCGATGCAGATCGACGTCGAGGACGCGCTGCGCGGACACCTGTTCGCCGTCCAGGACGCGCTGTTCTGGCTGGCGTTCATCGTCGCGATCTCGGCCGCCGCGTTCGTCATCCCCCCCGACGGCCGCTCGGTGGGCCTCGCGGTCGCAGGCGTGGGCACCTACCTGGCGGGTCTTGCCGTGCACGCGACCGTCGGCCGGCGCGGCAGGCCCCGCGGCTAAGGTGACCCCATGGCCGATGCCGCCCGCGTGATCGACGAGTTGCGCGCCGAGAGCGACGATCTCGACGCGCTGGTGGCCGCGCTCCCGGCAGCGCGGTGGACGCTGCCCACCCCGGCGCCGGGCTGGACGATCGCCCACCAGATCGGGCACCTGATGTGGACCGACCGGGTGGCGCTGCTGTCGGTGACCGACGAGGCCGGCTTCGCGGCGGTCCTGGCGCAGGCTTCGGAGAATCCGGGCGGCTTCGTCGACGCCGCCGCCGAAGAGCTCGCTCTGACTTCTCCCGGGGAGCTGCTCGCCGACTGGCGTGCCGCCCGCGCCGCGCTGCACGACGCTCTGTCGACGGTCGCCGACGGCCGCAAGTTGCCGTGGTTCGGGCCGCCGATGAGTGCCGCGTCGATGGCCACCGCCCGGCTGATGGAGACGTGGGCGCACGGCCTGGACGTCGCCGACGCGCTGGGCGTGACGCGGGCGCCGACAGCACGGTTGCGCTCGATCGCCCACATCGGCGTGCGCACCCGCGACTTCGCCTTCACGGTGCACGGGCTCACCCCGCCACCGGAACCGTTCCACGTGAAACTGTCGGCGCCGGACGGCGCGCAGTGGACCTGGGGACCCGAGGACGCGGCCCAGCGGGTGACGGGCTCGGCGGAGCATTTCTGCATGCTCGTCACCCAGCGGCGTCCCCGCGCGGCCCTCGACGTCGTCGCCGTCGGGCCCGACGCCGAGAAGTGGCTGACCATCGCGCAGGCGTTCGCCGGACCTCCCGGGCAGGGTCGCGGCTAGGCTCCGGGCACTACCCCCTACAGGTACTCCGCCGAGTCGGCGGCTCCGTCGCCGTCACCGTCGACGAGCCGGACATCCCACCGACCGTCGCCGTCGGTGTCCACCCACGCCTGCCCGGTGCCGAACGCACGGTCGGCCACACCGTCGCCGTCGCCATCGACAAGGCGCTCCGGGTCGCCGTCACCGTCGAGGTCGGCCGGCGCGGAAGCCGCCGGATGCTCCACCCCGTCGAGGCCGAACCAACGCAACGCCGCGCCTCGGTCGGCGGCCACCGTCCACGTGCCCGTCCCGTCGTCGGTGAAGAACGCCTCCGGGATCGCGTCGCCGTCCAGATCCCGCGCGGCGTGATCGGCTGTCCCGTCGCCGTCGAGATCGGCCAGCACGTCGTCGATCACGCCGTCGTCGTCGAGGTCGAGCCCGACGGCGTCGGGCACACCGTCACCGTCGAGATCGCTGTCCGGACCGGCGGTCCACATCGTCGCCGACCCGTCGGCGTCCCCCAGGCAGTACTCCATACCTGATCAGACGTTGGGGCGGCCCTTCTCGTTCCACCACTTCAGCAACTCGGCGACCGCCTCGTCGTACTCGAGCGGGCCGCGGTCGAGCCGCAGTTCCTTGAGGTGGTTCCACGCCTGCCCGACCTGCGGCCCCGGCGGGATGTCGAGGATCCGCATGATCTCGTTGCCGTCGATGTCGGGCCGCACCCGCGCCAGATCCTCCTTGGCGGCGAGCTCCTCGATACGCCGCTCCAGGTCGTCGTAGCTGGCCTGCAAGCGCGCCGCGCGCCGCTTGTTGCGGGTGGTGCAGTCGGCGCGCACCAGCTTGTGCAGCCGGCCGAGCAGTGGCCCGGCGTCGGTGACATAGCGCCGTACCGCCGAATCGGTCCAGCGGCCGTCCCCGTAGCCGTGGAACCGCAGATGCAGATACACCAGCTGCGACACGTCGGAGATCATCTGCTTGGAGTACTTGAGCTCGCGCATCCGCTTTCGGGTCATCTTCGCCCCGACCACCTCGTGGTGGTGGAAGCTCACACCCCCGTCGGGCTCGTGCCTGCGGGTGGCCGGCTTGCCGATGTCGTGCAGCAGCGCGGCCCAGCGCAGCACCAGATCCGGGCCTTCCGGGCCCTCCAGGTCCATCGCCTGCCGCAACACGGTCAACGAATGCTGGTAGACGTCCTTGTGCTGATGGTGCTCGTCGATGGCCATCCGCATGGCGCCGATCTCGGGCAGCACCACATCACCGAGACCCGTCTCCACCATCAGGTTCAGCCCGGCCACCGGGTCGGCGCCCAGCAGCAACTTGTCCAGCTCGGCCGCCACCCGCTCGGCCGTGATCCGGGACAGCTGCGGCGCCATCTCCTGCAGGGCGCGCCGCACCCGCGGCGCCACCGCGAAGCCCAGCTGCGACACGAACCGGGCCGCGCGCAACATCCGCAGCGGATCGTCGCCGAACGACACCTCCGGTTCGGACGGGGTGTCGAGCACCTGGTCCCGCAACGCGGCCAGTCCGTCGAGCGGATCGAGGAACTCGGTCGGCCCGTCTGGAGTGATGCGGACCGCCATCGCGTTCACGGTGAAATCGCGGCGCACCAGGTCGTCGGCCAGGTTGTCGCCGTACCGCACCTCGGGATGGCGCGACACCTGGTCGTAGGAGTCGGCACGGAACGTCGTGATCTCCAGCCGGTCCCCGCCCTTGGCGACACCGAGCGTGCCGAAATCGATACCGGTGTCCCACAGTGCGTCGCCCCAGCCGCGCAGGAAGGGCAGCATCTGATCGGGCCTGGCGTCGGTGGTGAAGTCGAGATCGGTGCCCAGCCGGCCGAGCAGCGCGTCGCGCACACTGCCGCCGACCAGGTAAAGCTGGTGACCGTGGTCGCCGAACAGTCGGCCCAACTCGCGCAGCACCCCGCCATGGACGTTCAGCGCAACCTGCGCTGCGGCCAGCAGTTCGGAGTCGGAGGTGGGGTCGGGCACGTCCGGTGAGCCTACTGGTCACAGCCATGTCACCGACCGGCGAGTGCGGCGAGTGCCGCAGTTCATGCCAGCTACTATCGCTTGGGTGTCGGACGGCGAGCAGGCCAAACCCCGACGGCGCCGCGGGCGCCGTCGCGGCCGACGCGCGGCAGGTCCCCCCGAGGCGCTGCCCGATCAAGCCGCCGACCACCGGCAGCAGGCCCCGCCCGCCGGGACCGCCGGCCAAGCGCGCCAGACCCCCAAACCCCAGCGGACCAGGACGCGGCGGCCACCGGAGCGCCTGCGAACCGTGCACGAGACATCCGCAGGCGGCCTGGTCATCGACGGGATCGACGGGCCCAAGGACGGCCAGGTGGCCGCGTTGATCGGGCGCATCGACCGCCGCGGCCGGATGCTGTGGTCGCTGCCGAAGGGCCACATCGAGATGGGTGAGACCGCCGAGCAGACCGCGATCCGCGAAGTCGCCGAGGAGACGGGGATCCAGGGCAGTGTGCTGGCCGCTCTCGGCAGCATCGACTACTGGTTCGTCACCGAGGGCAGGCGCGTCCACAAGACGGTGCACCACTACCTGATGCGGTTCTCCGGCGGTGAACTCTCCGACGAGGACGTCGAGGTGACCGAGGTGGCCTGGGTGCCGGTCAAGGACCTGCCCTCCCGGCTGGCCTACGCCGACGAACGGCGCCTGGCCGAGGTGGCCGACGAGTTGATCGACAAGTTGCACACCGACGGGCCCGGCGCCCTCCCCCCGCTTCCCCGCACGACGCCGCGACGACGCGGGCAGACGCACTCGCACACCCGCCGGCACCGACCTGACCCCACCGCTCAACCCCAGCCCGGCCGGCGGACGAACGGCTGCGGTCAGGGGCCGTGAGGGGCCCCGCGCGCCTGCTCGTCGCGGTCCTCGCGCTGCTGCTGGCCGTCGCACCCGCCGCCGCTTCCCCCGTCGCGGCCGCCCAACCGGGCACTGTCGCGTTCCTGCGCGTGCAGATCGACAACATCACCCCCGACGTCGTCACCACCACCAGCAACCCGCTGGTGACCGTGACCGGCACCATCAGCAACATCGGTGACCGGCCCGTGCGCGATGTGGTGGTACGGCTGGAACGTGCCAAGGCGGTCGCGTCGTCGACCGCGCTGCGCACCGACCTGGCCGGCAACGTCGACCAGTACCAGCCCGTCGCAGACTTCGTCACCGCCGCGCCCGAACTTGCCCGCGGACAACGGGTTCCGTTCCGGCTCGCCTACCCGCTGCGGTCCGGGGTGCCGTCCTCGATGCGGATCGACAACCCCGGCGTGTACCCGGTCATGGTCAACGTGAACGGCACCCCCGACTATGGGGCGCCCGCGCGGCTCGATGACTCGCGCTTCCTGCTGCCGGTCCTCGGCGTACCGCCCGAAGGTGACTCCGACAGCGCCAGCGAAGCCCTGGACTCCGCGGTGCCACCGGACACCACCCGCCCCGTCGGGCTCACCGTGTTCTGGCCGCTCGCCGACCGGCCCCGGCTGGCGGCCGGCGCCCCCGGCGGCACCACCCCGGTGCGCCTGATCGACGACGAACTCGCCGGCTCGCTGGCCCCGGGCGGGCGCCTGGACACGTTGTTGACCGCCGTCGACTTCGCGACCGGTCCCGAGGTCGACCCCGGCGGAAACGTCACGCGCACAGTCTGTCTGGCGATCGACCCGGACCTGCTGATCACCGTCAACGCCATGACCGCCGGCTACGTCGTCAACGACGCCGCCGACGCAGGCCCGCGCACCCCGACCCACCCCGGCACCGGCCAACAGGCAGCGGTGGACTGGCTCAACCGGCTCAAGGCGCTCGCCCGGCGGATGTGTGTCGCCCCCACCACCTACGCCCAGGCCGACCTCGACGCCCTCCACCGGGTCGCCGACCCCGGCCTGTCCGCGATCGCCACCACCGGCGCCGCAGGCATCCTGGACCAACTGTTGGGCGTCACCTCGACCCGCGGTGCCAGCCTGGTCGGCGACGGCCCGCTGACCGCCCCGGCGGTACAGCTGCTGTCCGGCCACGGACCGACCGTCGCGATCGGCGCGGCGAACCTCGGCGAGCCCGGGGAGACCGCCGACGGCACCGCCGAGACAGCCGACACCGTCCCGCTGCGCTACACCCCGACCGTGGTCGCCGCGCCGTTCGACCCCGCGGTGGGGGCCGCCCTCGCCGGCATGGGCCCGACGCCCGAGTCGCCCTCCTATCTGAACCCCGCGCTGGACGTCGCGGTCAAACAGGACTCCGACGTGGCACGGCGCCAGGACGCGATCGGCGCGCTGCTGTGGCGCAGCCTGAACCCGGACATCGGGCCACGCACCCAGATCGTGGTGCCGCCGCTGATGTGGAACCTGGCGCCGGCCGACGCCCAGGCGGTCCTGACCGCGGTGGCCAGCAGCATCCGGGCCGGGCTGGCGGTCCCACGCCCGCTGACCGCACTGATCGACGAGGCCACCTCCGCCGCGCGCGACGCCCCACTGCCGTCCGGGTCCCTCGGAAATCCGCGCGGACGGTTCGACAACGGTGTCGTCTCGGGCATCTCCGCGGCCACCGGCCGGCTGTGGGGCTTCACCGCAGCCCTGACCACCGACGAACGCACCGGTCTCACCGGCAACCAGTACACCGCGCCGTTGCGGGAGGATCTGCTGCGCGCGCTGAGCCTGTCGGTCCCGCCCGACGCCCGCAACGGACTGGCGCAACAACGGCTGACGACGGTCGGCCGGACCGTGGAGGACCTGTTCAACGCCGTCACGATCGTCAACCCCGGCGGCTCCTACACCCTGGCCACCGAACGCAGCCCGCTGCCACTGGCGCTGCGCAACGACCTGCCGGTGCCGATCCGGGTTCGGTTGGACATCGACGCGCCACCGGGCATGTCGGTGACCGACATGGGTGAGATCGTGCTGCCGCCGGGCTTCCTGCCGCTGAAGGTGCCGATCGAGGTGCACTTCACCCAGCGGGTCGCCGTCGACGTGGCCCTGCGCACCGCGGACGGGCTGCCGCTGGGCGAGCCGGTGCGGCTGTCCGTGCACTCCAACGCCTACGGCAAGGTGCTGTTCTTCATCACGCTGACCGGGGGCGCGGTCCTGGTGCTGCTCGTCGGACGCCGCCTCTGGCACCGGTTCCGTGGGCAGCCCGACCCCGCCGACCTGGAAGCCGACCCGACCCGCCCCGACCCGATCGAGGTGGCACTCGCCTACGACGAAGGGCGACCCGGCCCCGACGAGCGGCCCGCCGCCGACCCCGGCAAGCGCCGCGCCGGCACC
>NZ_HG964450.1:1308440-1343246 GCF_000612725.1 Mycolicibacterium austroafricanum | reverse complement strand
GTGGTGTCGCGCTCGTGGGGCATGGCGCTCGCCACCCTGGTCAGCCGGCTGACCGGCTTCGCCCGCATCGTGCTGCTCGCCGCGATCCTGGGCGCGGCCCTGTCCAGTGCGTTCACCGTGGCGAACCAACTGCCCAACATGATCGCGGCGCTGGTGCTGGAGGCGACGTTCACCGCGATCTTCGTGCCGGTGCTCGCCAGGGCCGAACGCGACGACCCCGACGGCGGTGCCGCGTTCATCCGGAGGCTGCTGACGCTGGCCACCACGCTGTTGCTGGTCGTCACGATCATCTCGACGGTGGCCGCGCCGCTGCTGGTCGACCTGATGCTGGGGCCCGACCCGCTGGTCGACCGTCCTCTCACCACCGCGTTCGCCTACCTGCTGCTGCCGCAGATCATCTTCTATGGCCTGTCGTCGGTGTTCATGGCAATCCTGAACACCCGCAACGTGTTCGGGCCGCCCGCCTGGGCCCCCGTCGTCAACAACGTCGTCGCGATCCTCACGCTGGGGCTGTATGTGCTTGTGCCCGGAGAACTTTCGCTGAACCCGGTGCAGATGGGAGACGCCAAGCTCCTGGTACTGGGCGTCGGCACCACGCTCGGCGTGGTGGCCCAGGCCGGGGTGCTGTTCATCGCGATCCGCCGCCAGCGGGTGAGCCTGCGACCCCTGTGGGGCATCGACGCCCGCCTCAAGAAGTTCGGGATGATGGCCGTGGCGATGGTGCTCTACGTGCTCATCAGCCAGGTCGGCTTCATCGTCGGCAATCAGGTCGCCAGCACCGCGGCCGCATCCGGCCCGGCGATCTACAACTACACCTGGCTCATCCTGCAGCTGCCGTTCGGCATCGTCGGCGTCACTGTCCTCACCGTCGTGATGCCGAGGTTGTCCCGCAACGCCGCCGCCGACGACGCGCCCGCCGTGCTGGCCGACCTGTCGCTGGCCACCCGGCTGACCATGATCACACTCATCCCGATCGTGGCGATGATGACGGTCGGCGGCCCCGCGATCGGCAGCGCGCTGTTCTCCTACGGAAATTTCGGCGCGGTCGACGCCGGCTACCTCGGGATGGCGATCACGCTGTCCGCATTCACCCTGATCCCCTACACGCTGGTGCTGCTGCAGCTGCGGGTGTTCTATGCCCGCGAAGAGCCCTGGACGCCGATCCTGCTGATCATCGTCATCACGATCGTCAAGATCGCCGCGTCACTGGCCGCCCCGCACCTGACCTCCGACCCTCAACTGGTGGCCGGATATCTGGGCCTGGCCAACGGGCTGGGCTTCCTGGCCGGAGCGACCGTCGGCTATCTCTTGCTGAGGGCCCGGCTCGATCCACCCGGCGGGCGCCTGCTCGACAACGCCGTCATCCGCACCATCCTGGTGACCATCACCGCCTCGCTGGCCGCGGGCCTGACCGCGCATGTGGTCGACCAGCTCGCCGGGCTGGAGAACCTCACGACGCACTGGGGGGCCGCGGGCTCACTGCTGCGGCTGCTGGCCCTCGGCCTGGTGATGGTCCCGATCATCGCCGCCGTGATGCTGACCGCCAAGGTTCCCGAGGCCCAGGCCGCGCTGGCCGCCGTGCGTCGACGCCTCGGAACGCGCGGGCCCGCAGCCGAGCCGTCCGTCCGGCCCCGGCCGTCCGACACGCTCACGTACCCTGATCACAAGAATCGGTCCTCGTTACGCCGACGTCAGCTTCCCAGGTCGGCGGCGCGGGGACCATCGGCAGAAGCAGCCGACGACGGGAGGCGGAAAGGATTCGCGGTGAGCGACAAACCCACCAGCGGTTCCCCGGGGGGCCCCGATTCGGCGGCCACGACGCGGATCACCCGGCCCTCGCCTGACGACTTCCAGCCCGACGTGCCCGAAGACGCCGGCACCCACGTGCTGCCCCAGGCGCCGGCTCGGCCGACCGGACCCGAATCGGCGGCTCGGCCGACCGGACCCGAATCGGCGGCTCGGCCGGCCGGACCCGAATCGGCGGCTCGGCCACCGGTCTCCGACTATGCCGGCGACCCCACCCGCGAAGCCCTCCCCTTCGACCCGCCCCGCGAACCCGCGACCGAGGCGGCCACGACCGCCGAGGACATGCACCTGATCCCCGGCGCGACGATCGTCGACGGACGCTACCGGCTGCTCGTCTCCCACGGCGGCCCTGCCCACCTCCAGTTCTGGCAGGCCCTCGACACCGCGCTCGACCGCCAGGTGGCGCTCACGTTCGTCGATCCCGACGCGACGATGCCCGACCGGGCGGTGCAGGAGATCCTCGACCGCACCCAGCGGCTGAGCCGCATCGACATGCCCGGTGTGGCCCGCGTCCTCGACGTGGTCAGCACCGGCGTCGGCGGCCTGGTCGTCTCCGAGTGGATCCGGGGCGGATCGCTGGCCGAGGTGGCCGACACCTGCCCGTCACCGATCGGCGGCGCCCGCGCCATCCAGTCGCTGGCCGCGGCCGCCGAGGTCGCGCACCGCAACGGTGTGGCACTGTCCATCGACCATCCCAGCCGGATCCGGGTCAGCATCGACGGCGACGTCGCGCTCGCCTTCCCGGCGACACTGCCCGACGCCTCGCCCGACGACGACATCCGCGGGATCGGTGCCTCGCTGTACGCGCTGCTCGTCAACCGGTGGCCGCTTCCCGAGACCGGAGAACCCAGCGGCCTCGCACCCGCCGACCTCGACGCGGCGGGACAGCCTGTCGAGCCGCGATCCGTCGACCGCGACATCCCGTTCCAGATCTCGGCCGCCGCCGCGCACGCCGTGCAGGAGGGTGGCGGTATCCGCAGCGCCCCGACCCTGCTGAACCTCCTCCAGCAGGCCACCGCCATCGCCGACCGCACCGACCACATCGCTCCCGTCGACGATCCGGCGCCCCCGCCGAGCGGCGCCGGTTTTGCAGCCGAGCTCGATCCGGAGGCCGCGGCCCGGCGGCGCAAGGGTCTCATCGTGGGCCTGTCGGTCGCAGGCGCGATCGCGGTGATCGCTGTGGTGCTGCTGGCGACCGTGCTCAGCCGTATCTTCGGTGACGTCGGCGACGGACTCGGCGGCGACGAGCTCGGACTCAACTCCCCGTCGTCGTCGACGACGGCCCAGCCGGGGCAGAGCGGTTCGGCCCTCAAACCGGTCAGCGTGACCGTGTTTTCGCCCGAGGGTGAGGCCGACGCCCCGGAACTTGCCGGGTTGGCGATCGACGGCAATCCCGCCACGGTGTGGCCGATCGACACCTACACCGACGCCGCCCCGTTCCCGAACTTCAAGAACGGTGTCGGGCTGATGCTGCAGCTGCCGGAACCGGCCAAGATCGGCTCCGTCACCGTCAACCTCAACAGCACCGGGACGTCCGTCCAGATCCGGTCCTCGGAGACGGCCACCCCGTCCTCGCTGGAGGACACCACCGCGCTGACCGACCCGACCCCGGTCAAGCCCGGCTCCAACACCATCGAGGTCGAGGACGCCGAGCCGACCTCGTACGTGCTGGTGTGGATCTCCACCCTCGGTCAGGTCGACGGCGAGAGCCGCTCGGACATCGCGGAAGTCACGCTCAACGCGGCGTCCTGACCGCAGCGCGGCAAAACTGGTGTCCCGGCCCTCCCCCGGCGCGGATTAGTGTTCGGCTGTGGGGATATTCGGGGGGACGCACGGACGACCCGAGCAGCAACCGCGCACCGACGCCGAGCTGCTGGCCGCCCACGTCGCAGGGGATCGCTACGCGTTCGAGGAACTCTTCCACCGGCACCACCGCCAGCTGTACCGGCTCGCACAACTGACCAGCAGGGACCCCGACGACGCCGCCGACGCCCTGCAGGACGCGCTGCTCGCCGCGCACCGCACCGCACGCACATTCCGTCATGATTCCGCGGTCAGCAGCTGGCTCTACCGCATCGTCGTCAACGCGTGTTTGGATCGCCTGCGCCGCAACAGATCCCGGGCCTGCGAGGAACTCGACGACCAGGCGGGGCCTGTCGTCGACCCGACCGGGCGCGTCGACACCGCCATCGTCGTCGAACGGGCCCTGATGCGCCTTCCACTCGAGCAGCGCGCCGCAGTGGTCGCCGTCGACATGCAGGGGTACAGCATCGCCGAGACCGCCCGCATGCTCGGCGTCGCCGAAGGCACCGTCAAATCGCGCTGCTCGCGCGCCCGCACCAAGCTCGCCGCCTCGCTGGACTGTTTCACTGCCACCGCGGAGTGACCCGCGTCCGATAGCCTCGAGCGATCTGTTGCGGCACGACCGGCGGGGGCGACGATGGACAGCGGCGCGGGCCAGGGCCCCGACACCGATCCGCCGGACGCCCTGATCGACGACGTCCGCCGGGAACTGGCGCGGCTGGGAACCGACGCGCGCAACGCGCCTGAGGTGCCCGCCGAGGTCACCGCGCGGGTGAGCGCGGCGCTGCGGGCCGCCCCACCCCCCGGCTCGCATGCGGTCATCCGACCGAAGCTGACCCGACTGCACCGGGCCGGCCTGCTGATCGGCGCCTGCGCCGTGGCGGCCGCCGCCGTGGTCGGGGCGATCACGTTGACCCGCGACCCGGCACCCGTCTTCCCGGCCGGACCGACCGCCTCGCAGATCACGGTCACCGATCCCGCTCAGCCGTTCCCGCTGTCCGGCCCAGAGCTGCTCACCGCCCTTGACGCAGCACCGGACCTCGGGCCGCTCACCGACGCCCCGCGCCGGGCATCCTGCCTGGCCGGGCTCGGTTACGCACCGACCCTGGAGGTCCTCGGCGGCAGGCAGATCGACGTGGCCGGTCGGCCCGGCGTGCTGTTGCTGCTGCCCGGTGCGTCGGCCGGGCAGATCGTTGCGGTCGCCGTGTCGCCGACCTGCAGCACGGCGCACACCGGGCTGCTCGCCGAAACCCTCGTCAACCGCCGGTGAACCCGGCAGGAGCCGCGCCGAATACCGCTGCGGGAACACCCCGGCCTACCCTGGTGTTCATAGAACGCGGTTGTTTACCCAACTGCGGTTCTGGAGAACTCTCGCCTCCGGTAGAAAGGCCCGCATGACCTCCTCAGAAACCATCCACGACGTCATCGTCATCGGATCCGGCCCGGCCGGCTACACCGCGGCCATCTACGCCGCCCGCGCCCAGCTCAACCCGCTGGTGTTCGAGGGCAGCCAGTTCGGCGGTGCCCTGATGACCACGACAGAGGTCGAGAACTACCCCGGCTTCCGCAATGGCATCACCGGACCGGAGTTGATGGACGAGATGCGCGAGCAGGCGCTTCGGTTCGGCGCCGACCTGCGGATGGAGGACGTCGACGCCGTCGACCTGACCGGGCCGGTGAAGTCCGTCACCGTCGGTGACGAGACCTTCCGGGCCCGCGCCGTGATCCTGGCGATGGGTGCCGCGGCACGCCACCTCGGCGTACCCGGTGAGGACACCCTGTTGGGCATGGGGGTCAGCACCTGTGCGACGTGTGACGGGTTCTTCTTTCGCGACCAGGACATCGCCGTCGTCGGCGGTGGCGATTCCGCGATGGAAGAGGCCACCTTCCTGACCCGGTTCGCGCGCAGCGTCACCTTGATCCACCGGCGCGACGAGTTCCGCGCTTCCAAGATCATGCTGGAGCGGGCACAGGCCAACGAGAAGATCACCTTCCTCACCAATACCCAGGTGACCGCCATCGAAGGTGACCCCAAGGTGACCGGTATTCGACTGCGCAACACCGCCACTGGCGAGGAGTCCACTCTCCCGGTGACCGGCGTGTTCGTCGCGGTCGGCCACGACCCGCGCTCCGAACTGGTCCGCGACCAGGTCGAGGTCGACGATGCCGGCTACGTGAAGGTGCAGGGTCGCACCACCTACACCTCGGTCGAAGGTGTCTTCGCCGCCGGCGATCTCGTCGATCACACCTACCGCCAGGCGATCACCGCGGCCGGAAGTGGTTGTGCCGCATCGATCGACGCCGAACGGTGGTTGGCCGAGCACACCGAGCCCGGCGAAAGATCCTCTACCACAACGGATGACAGCGACCTGATTGGGGCACAGCAATGAGCGATTCCAAGAACACGGTGACCGTCACCGACGATTCGTTCTCCGACGACGTGCTGTCCAGCGGCACCCCGGTGCTGGTGGACTTCTGGGCCACCTGGTGCGGGCCGTGCAAGATGGTCGCCCCGGTGCTGGAGGAGATCGCCTCCGAGAAGGCCGGTTCCCTCACCGTCGCCAAGATCGACGTCGACGAGAATCCCGCCACGGCGCGGGACTTCCAGGTGGTGTCGATCCCGACGATGATCCTGTTCAAGGACGGCAAGCCGGTGAAGCGAATCGTCGGCGCAAAAGGCAAGGCTGCCCTGCTGCGGGAACTCTCCGAGGTCGTCTGAACCTCTTGAGGTGCCGCGAATCGCGGCACTCTGACTTCCCTGGGGTTTTCTCGATTCCCCCGTCGGTCTGAGACAATCTGGCTATGTCGAGTCTGCGTCGCGGTGACCGCGGGGGGGCGGTCACCGAGATCCGGGCCGCTCTGTCCGCGCTCGGCATGATCGACAGTCCGGATGAGGACCTGACCACCGGAAAGCACGTCGCGGCGGACATGTTCGACGACGACCTGGACCACGCCGTGCGTGCGTTTCAGCAGCACCGGGGCCTACTTGTGGACGGTATCGTCGGCGAAGCCACCTACCGGGCCCTCAAGGAAGCGTCCTACCGGCTCGGTGCCCGCACGCTCAATCACCAGTTCGGCGCGCCGATGTACGGCGATGATGTCGCCACGTTGCAGTCGAGGCTGCAGGACCTCGGGTTCTACACCGGCCTGGTCGACGGGCATTTCGGCTTGCAGACCCACAACGCCCTGTCCTCGTACCAGCGCGAGTACGGGCTCTACCCGGACGGCATCTGTGGCCCGGAAACGTTGCGCTCGTTGTACTTTCTCGGTTCGCGGGTGACCGGCGGCTCGCCGCACGCCATTCGCGAGGAAGAGCTCGTGCGCCGCTCCGGGCCCCGGCTGTCCGGTAAGCGCATCATCATCGATCCGGGGCGTGGCGGCAGCGACCACGGTCTGATCATGAACGGGCCCGCGGGTCCGATCAGTGAAGCAGACATCCTGTGGGACTTGGCAAGTCGGCTTGAGGGCCGGATGACTGCGATCGGTATCGAGACGTTCCTGTCCCGCTCGGCGCATACCTCCGCCTCCGATGCCGAACGCGCGGCGACTGCCAACACCGTCGGTGCCGACATGATGATCAGCCTGCGCTGCGCGGCTCATCCCAGCCCGGCAGCCAACGGCGTCGCGTCGTTCCACTTCGGTAACTCGCACGGTTCGGTGTCCACCATCGGGCGTAACCTGGCTGACTTCATTCAGCGGGAAGTCGTGGCGCGCACCGGATTACGCGACTGCCGGGTGCATGGCCGGACGTGGGATCTGCTGCGGTTGACCCGGATGCCCACCGTCCAGGTCGATGTCGGCTACATCACCAACCCCGGTGACCGGGCGACGCTGGTGTCGGCGACGGCACGTGATGCGCTCGCCGAGGGGATCCTGGCCGCAGTCAAGCGGCTCTACCTGCTCGGTAAGAACGACCGGCCCACCGGCACCTTCACTTTCGCCGAACTGCTCGCCCACGAACTCGCCGTCGAACAGGCCCGCCGCGTCTAACGGCATCGGCTAGAGGCAGTTGCTCGTCCCGGCACCCACCGGCTGTTCCAACTGCGCGCTCTGCAGAAGCAGTTCCAGCGCCGCCTCCACACCGGCCTTCCAGCCCAATCCCTGTTCGAGCTCGAGCCGCAGCCGGGGGAAGTACGCGTGATGCGAGACCACCACGAATCCCGCGTCCATCAGTAGGTCGGCGTCGAGAACGCACTGCTCCACCGAACAGTCCCCGAGAGTTTCCATCACCGGCCGGACGTCGGCCGGCACGGATGCCCGATCGGTGAGATCATCGACCGCACTGGTGCGCCCGAAGGCTTCGAGCGCGCGGACGCCGCGACGGACGAGATCTCCGACGACCGCGGTGATCAGTGACTGCGACAGTTCGGCGCTCCCCTGCCCCGGCTCGATCCCCAGGGTGGTCAACAGCACCGCGTCGGCACTGACCGGTCCGGTCGGAAAGCGGCCCGCCCGCGGCACCGACCGCGGCGGCGCATAGAACGCGTATCCCAGACATGGTTCATCACCGGGATCCTCACCGACCGCCGCCGTGCCGCGGTGCTCGACCACGAGCTGGCCGCACGATCCCCATTCGAGCATGACCATCGACAGCCACGCTTCCTTCTCGAACTCAGGATCGGACAGATGGTCACCACGATCCACGATCCCCGGATCGACCTCCCAGTACACGCACCGTCGGGCGTGCTTGGGCAGCTGCTCGAACGCCTCGAGCCGAAGGGGCGTGATACGTGCGGCCACTAGACTCCCCGGTCTCTACACCGCGCGGGAACGCGCGGTTGCCTCTCCAGGATAGAAGCCCGACGATCCACCGGCCCGATCTGGCCGCCGAATTCCGGTCCTGCGGGCTTGTTCCGCGAAATCACATGGGGCACTTCGGCTTTGCGGCACCGAGCGGCTCCCGGAACGGGAACCGTACCGGCTGTGTCACAGTGACGTAATTCCCCGGTGTGGTTGGTCATGGCTGGGACGCGTTCATCAACTCCACAATGCGCTGCAAATCGTCGACGGACCCGAATTCGACGACGATCTTGCCCTTGCGCTTCCCCAGGCTGACGGTGACGCGGGTGTCGAAGGCCGTCGACAACTGTTCGGCGACATCCTGCAGGCCGGGCATCTGGATCGGCTTGCGGCGCGGCGCCGTGGGCGGAGCTTCGCCGTTGCGGTTGGCCAGGGTGACCGCTTCCTCTGTCGCACGCACCGACAGCCCTTCGGCCACGATGCGCGCGGCGAGCTCCTCCTGTGCCTCCGGTCCCGCCTCGAGGGACAAGAGCGCTCGCGCATGCCCGGCAGACAGCACGCCCGCGGCCACCCGGCGTTGCACGGCGATCGGCAACCGGAGGAGCCTGATCATGTTGGTGATCACCGGACGTGATCGACCGATCCGCGTCGCCAGTTCGTCGTGGGTGACGTCGAACTCCTCGAGCAACTGTTGGTAGGCGGCGGCTTCTTCGAGCGGGTTCAGCTGCACCCGGTGGATGTTCTCCAACAGCGCATCGCGCAGCATGCTGTCGTCGGCGGTCTCACGGACGATCGCCGGGATCGTCGCCACCCCGGCCAGTTGTGCGGCCCGCCACCGGCGCTCCCCCATGACGAGCTGGTAGCGGTCGGAGCTCTCGCCCTCTCCCCCTGGGGTCGCGCGCACGACGATCGGCTGCATGAGCCCGAACTCGCGGATCGAGTGCACGAGCTCCGCGAGCGCCTCTTCGTCGAACACCTGACGGGGCTGGCGTGGGTTGGGATCGATCTGCGACGGCGCGATCTCGCGGTACACCGCCCCGACCGGGTTGACGTCGGTGGCGGCCGGCGGGGCGACGGGTGCTCCGCCGAGCACGACGTCGGCGGCGGCGGCTCCCATCTTCGGTCCCAGCGTGGCCGGCTCGCCTCCCTCCGCGGGTCCCGTCGGGATCAGCGAAGCGAGGCCGCGGCCGAGACCGCTGCGCTTACGGGCCTGATTGTTCATCGATCCCCTCCTCCTTCGTCCCCACCCCGCAGCGCCAGTTCCCGACTCGCATCGAGATAGCTCATCGCTCCTCGGGAGCCGGGGTCGTAATCGATGATCGTCATCCCGTAGCCGGGCGCCTCGGAGACCTTCACGCTCCGCGGAATGACGGTCCGCAACACCTTGTCGCCGAAGTGGGCGCGCACATCCATCGCCACCTGGTCGGCCAGTTTGGTGCGTCCGTCGTACATGGTCAGCACCACGGTGGTGACCTCGAGTTCGGGGTTCAGGTGTGCCTTCACCATCTCGATGTTGCGCAGCAACTGACCCACCCCCTCGAGCGCGTAGTACTCGCACTGAATGGGGATCAACACCTCGGGCGCCGCTACGAGCGCGTTGATCGTCAGCAGGCCCAGAGACGGCGGACAGTCGATGAACACGTAGTCGAAGTCGTAGTGCTTGAGCTCTCCGAGCGCCGTGCGCAGCCGCCCCTCGCGCGCCACCATGCTGACCAACTCGATCTCCGCACCCGCCAGGTCGATAGTCGCCGGGATGCAGTACAGCCGCTCGCTGTGCGGGCTGCGTTGCAGCGCGGCCTCGACGGAGATGTCACCGATCAACACCTCGTACGACGACGGCGTCCCGGGGCGATGCTCTATGCCCAACGCGGTGCTGGCATTGCCCTGCGGGTCCAGATCGATCACCAAGGTGCGCAGTCCCTGCAGCGCGAGCGCCGCGGCGATGTTGACTGCAGTGGTGGTCTTGCCGACCCCGCCCTTCTGGTTGGCGACGGTGAACACCCGCTGCCGCTTGGGACGTGGCAGCTGGCCCTGCACGGCGGCCTGCATCAATCGGACGGCACGCTCGGCTTCAGCCCCGATCGGGGTGTCGACCTCTGGAGAGTTCCACGTTTCACGTGAAACATCGGCAGGCGGTATCGCCTCAGGGATCCCGGAATCAGTGGAAGCGGACATCACCTGTGTCTCCTTCCTGACCGTGACTGGCTCACCTTCGCCACTCCCTGAAACCCTACGACCACCGTCGCGGGCGGCTCCACGTATTGACCGCCACATCTCTCCACCTTCACTTCGGACACTCCCAAAGCCGCCATCGCACGCCGATGCTGCTGTACCTCGTCGTCAGCTCGCTCCCCCTTGATCGCCAACATGCGGCCGCCCACCCGCAGCAGCGGGCTGCTCCACTTCGTCAGCTTGTCGAGGGAAGCGACGGCCCGCGACACCACCACGTCCGTCGTCCCCACCTCCTCGCGGACCGATCGGTCCTCGGCGCGACCGCGGACGACATCACAGTCAATGCCGATCTCTTCGATCGTTTCCCGAAGGAACTCGCTTCGGCGAAGAAGGGGTTCGATCAGAATGACGTGGACATCCGGCCGGGCCAGGGCCAACGGTATCCCGGGCAGCCCCGCCCCACTACCGATGTCGGCGACACGCTCGCCGGGCTGCAACAGCTCGCCCACCACGGCGCAGTTGAGGATGTGTCGGTCCCACAGGCGCTCGACTTCGCGGGGCCCGAGCAAGCCCCGCTCGACGCCCGCCCCCGCCAGAATCCGGGCGTAGAGATGGGCCTTCTCCAGCGCGGGTCCGAAGACCGCCTCCGCCGCCTCGGGCGGTGGTGGCACCTCCGCATGTTTCACGTGAAACATCCTCCGACTTCGCGAGGCGAAACCACCAACCGACTCCCTTGGGCTGGCGGAGAACTACATCGATGTAACTCGGCCGCCGGACGCTCGCCTCAGTCGACCAGAACGACGACGCGGCGCGACGGCTCGACGCCCTCGCTCTCGCTGTGCACACCCTGCACCGCGGCCACCGCGTCGTGGACGATCTTCCGTTCGAACGGAGTCATCGGGGCGAGCTCTTCGCGCTCACCCGTCTCGAGCACTCGGTGGGCCACCTTGTCGCCCAGCGCCGCAAGCTCGTCGCGCCGCCGGCGACGCCACTGCGCGATGTCCAGCATCAGTCGGCTGCGCTCACCGGTCTTCTGGTGCACCGCCAACCGCGTCAGCTCCTGCAGCGCATCGAGCACCTCGCCCTTACGTCCGACCAGCTTCGTCAGGTCGCCGCCGCCGTCGATGCTCACGACCGCCCGGTCGCCCTCGACGTCCAGATCGATGTCACCGTCGAAGTCGAGCAGGTCCAGGAGCTCCTCGAGGTAATCGCCGGCGATCTCGCCCTCGGCGACCAGCCGCTCCTCCAGATCCTCCCCGGAGTTCGACGCACCGCTCTCGGCGCGCTCCTCCTCGACGGGCGGCGTCTCGACATCCGCCGTCGTAGCTGCGCCGCCGGCGCCGTTCTCGATCTCAGTCATTGCCACACCTCTCCTCTAGTCGCGGTCGCCCGCGCGTCAACGTTTCCGCTTCTTGGGCCGCGCGCCAGGCCTCGGGGTGCGATTGCTCGCCCCGCCCTGCGCTGCAGATGTCGTGGGGCTCTCGGCCGCCGGCGGCGTTTCCGAGGGAGCCTCGTCGATGCCCGCACTCTCGGCTCCGGCGGCACCGTCGGAGGGTCCCGCAACAGCCGAATCGGTCCCGGCCTTCTTCTTCCGGCTGGGCTTGGCGCCGGGCGCCGGCGCATTAGCGGCACGGCGTTCGATGGCTTCGAGCTTCTTCTGCTCTTCTTCCTTCTCGATCATCCCGAACACGTAGTGCTGCTGACCGAACGTCCAGATGTTGTTGGCGAACCAGTACAGGATGATCGCCAACGGAAGGAACGGACCGCCGACGACGACGCCGAGCGGGAACACGTACAGCGCCAGCTTGTTCATCATCGCGGTCTGTGGATTGGCGGCCGCCTCGGGGCTTTGGCGTGCCACCGAGGCTCGGCTGTTGAAGTAGGTCGCGATGCCGGCCATGATCATGATCGGGACGCCGACGACGATCACCGACAACCGGTTGAACTCCGTGAACGCGTCCAGCCCGTGCTGCTGGATCATCGTGGCACCCAGGGGCGCGCCGAACAGGTTCGCATCCAGGAAGTGGCCCACATCCGTCGCGCTGAAGAAGTAGTTGGGCAGACTGCGGTTCTCCTCAACCGACAGCCCGAGCCGCCCGATGCCGGTCTGCGTCCGGTTGAAGGACATCAACACGTGATAGAGCCCGAGGAACACCGGGATCTGCGCGAGCATCGGCAGGCAGCCGAGGATCGGGTTGAACCCGTGTTCGCGTTGAAGCTTCTGCATCTCCAGCGCCATCCGCTGACGGTCCTTGCCGTACTTCTTCTGCAGCGCCTTGATCTGAGGCTGGAGTTCCTGCATCTGACGGGTGGTCCGGATCTGCCGCACGAACGGCTTGTACAGAATCGCGCGCAGCGTGAACACCAGAAACATCACCGACAGCGCCCAGGCGAAGAAATTCGACGGCCCGTCGACACCGGGAATGAGCCCGATCAGGAAGGCGAAAGCCTTGTACCAAACCCACATGATCGCCGACACCGGGTAATAGATGATGTCGAGGCTGAACCAATTAAACGACACTCGTCTGACTCTTCCCTTGCTGTACCGGACGGTTCCGGTGTTCGGCTGTGCCACAGGTAACCGCGGCGGCACACGGGCCCTCGCCCGTTGCGTCACTGTGACTTTCGCGGTCGGGTATCGGGTCCCATCCTCCGTTATGCCATGGCCCGCATTTGAGTAGCCGGACCAGGGCCAGCCAACCGCCACGGAACAACCCGAATTCGGTCAACGCGTCGACGGCGTACTGGCTGCACGTCGGGGTGAACCGACAGGTCGGCAGACGCAGTGGAGAGATGGTGTGACGGTAGAGCTGGATCAGATAGACCACGGCCCGCACCGCGCGGGAGCGCGCGGTCATGACGGGGCTCCGGTCCGCTGCCTGATGCGCTCCAGAGCCGTACGCAGCTCTTGCTCCAACCGGGGTGTGACCGCGTCGCGGCTGCGCGGTAGCGCCCGGATCACCACCCGATCTGACGGGTCGAGATCCTCGAGGACCGCGAGTGCGGCATGACGGAGTCGCCGGGACACCCGGTGTCGCTGGACGGCATTGCCGACGGCTTTGGAGACGATCAGACCGACCCTCGGTCCGGGGTCAGCTGTCTGGTCGGAACGCAGCCGGTACACCACGACATCGGGCTGAGCCGCCCGCGTCCCCTTGCTGACTGTGGCACCGAACTCGGTCGACCGGGTCATCCGGTGTTGGGCCGGAAGCACCGCGTCAGACCTGACCGGGTCACGCAGTCAGTGAGCGACGGCCCTTAGCGCGCCTGGCCGTGACGATCGCACGACCGGCGCGGGTGCGCATCCGCAACCGGAAACCGTGCACCTTGGCGCGGCGACGGTTGTTGGGCTGGAAGGTCCGCTTGCCCTTGGCCACGGCAGTTACTCCTTGTTGAGTCTGGCCCCCACGCCGGCCCGACATGAAACCTCATGACGGACGTGACGCAGTCGGCCGTTGGTAAGCTCGATCGGTCTCGCAAAGCTAGCCGGCGCGGTCCCGAACGGGCCGGTCGCAGCCGTATCACCACGTGCGGGCGACTGTTCGAGGGTACTGACGAGATTTCGCTGGGTCAAACCTGCCAGACCACCACCTCGTGGCCGCAGCCCCGCGATCCGAAACACGTCGTCTGCATCACATCGACCACAGCCGTCACGTTCGTCTGGAACTATTGTGGCGGCCGCGATTCCGCTTCCCGGCAATGTTGCAGAACTGTTGGCACCCGGAGAGAAAACTGTTAGCTTCTGGCAAGGCCGATTCCACATCGGATCGGCGAAAGACAACGAAGCGAGAACGCCCACACTCCGTCGCGAGCCCACTGTGTGCACCGTGATGAGCTCCGGCATTAAGGTGTCCTCGCCGGTAGACAACCTAACGGCGACGAGCGTCCTCTTTCCACAACCTGTGGATAACTTTGTGGACAGTTCGTCCTCGTTATCTGGCCGTCCCCGCAGGGACCACAAGGGGGGTGAGCGTCGTTGACCACTGACCCCGATCCGCCCTTCGTGTCGATCTGGGACAACGTCGTCACCGAACTCAACGGGGCCGGCGAAGTCGGAAACGGTTCACTGACCCCGCAGCAGCGGGCGTGGCTCAAACTCGTCAAGCCACTCGTGATCACCGAGGGCTTCGCTCTGCTGTCGGTGCCGACTCCGTTCGTTCAGAACGAGATCGAACGGCATCTCCGTGAGCCGATCGTGGCGGCGCTGAGTCGGCAGCTGGGTCAGCGCGTCGAGCTGGGCGTGCGGATCGCCGACCCGGTTTCCGACGAGAGCGACAGCGGATCCGTCGCATCACCGGCACCGGTGGCCGCGGCCGACCCCGATGACGACGTCGTCGACGACGACCTCGCCGCCCGCGCCAGCGCCGAAGAGAGCTGGCCGTCGTATTTCACCAACCGGGCCAATCGCGCCGCCGAAGACGACGCCACCTCGGTCAACCTCAACCGCCGGTACACCTTCGACACGTTCGTCATCGGCGCGTCCAACCGCTTCGCCCACGCGGCGTCCCTGGCCATCGCCGAAGCGCCGGCCCGGGCCTACAATCCGCTGTTCATCTGGGGTGAGTCCGGGCTCGGCAAGACTCACCTGCTCCACGCCGCAGGCAACTACGCGCAGCGGCTGTTCCCCGGGATGCGGGTCAAGTACGTCTCGACCGAGGAATTCACGAACGACTTCATCAACTCACTCCGCGACGACCGCCGGGCGTCGTTCAAACGCACCTACCGCGACATCGATGTGCTGCTGGTCGACGACATCCAGTTCATCGAAGGCAAGGACGGCATCCAAGAGGAGTTCTTCCACACCTTCAACACGCTGCACAACGCGAACAAGCAGATCGTGATCTCCTCCGACCGACCTCCCAAACAGCTCGCCACGCTGGAGGACCGGCTGCGGACCCGGTTCGAGTGGGGCTTGATCACCGATGTCCAGCCGCCCGAGCTGGAAACCCGAATTGCGATCCTGCGCAAGAAGGCTCAAATGGACCGGCTCGACGTCCCCGGCGACGTCCTGGAACTCATCGCCAGCCGGATCGAACGCAACATCCGTGAGCTTGAAGGCGCGCTGATCCGGGTCACCGCGTTCGCGTCCCTGAACAAGACACCGATCGACAAATCGCTCGCCGAGATCGTGCTGCGGGATCTCATCTCCGACTCCAGCACGATGCAGATCAGCACCGCGGCGATCATGGCGGCGACCGCCGAGTACTTCGAGACCAGCGTCGAGGAACTGCGTGGCCCGGGTAAGACCCGCGCGCTGGCCCAGTCCCGGCAGATCGCGATGTACCTGTGCCGCGAGCTCACCGATCTCTCACTGCCCAAGATCGGCCAGGCCTTCGGCCGGGACCACACCACCGTGATGTATGCGGAGAAGAAGATCCGCGCCGAGATGGCCGAGCGCCGTGAAGTCTTCGATCACGTAAAAGAGCTCACCACCCGGATTCGGCAGCGCGCCAAGCGCTGACGGTCAGCTCACCCCACCCTGTTTCCTGACACCTCGCCGCGCCGGCCCCGGCGTGTTGCGGCGCGTGTCCGCTCCACCGCGCCTGCACACGGCTGGAGAATTTCTGCAACTGTCGCCCCATTTGTCACACCAACAGCTGTGCACCGGACTGTGGACAACCTGGGGTCAACGTCCCCGGTCGATGCGAAATACTCCCCAATGTCGGGCCGATCCCCAGGCGCCGCCCGGTCGTCCAACTCCGCTCCCCAAGCTGCGCACAGACCCTCGATACCGCTGGCCTGCGCCGACCCCGCCTTATCCCCAATCTGCACAGCACCTACTACTGATACTTGTATCTATCCATCAATTTCTTCTAGAAGAAGGCCCCTGGGGAAAGTTGTCGTCCACCGGTCCGACGGACCCGGCACGGCCTGCGTGTCGGCCCTGTCGTTTAGCTTTCAAGTTGGGGCCGAAAGCTCTACGGTGGTTCATCGACAGCCGTTGCGGTGGTCGCAGTGTGCGCAGGTGGCGCAACGTGTGACTCCGCCGAAACCGCTGGTAACTGCTTTTATCGGGGTGTGCATCGAAGGGACGCTATGAACGTGCCGACAACGGCTGGTCTGACGGATCTGAAGTTCCGGCTCACTCGTGAGGACTTCGCCGACGCAGTTGCGTGGGTGGCACGTAATCTGCCGTCTCGCCCGACCGTCCCGGTGCTGGCAGGTGTGCTGCTCACCGGTTCCGACGAGGGTCTGACCATCTCCGGATTCGATTACGAGGTCTCCGCGGAGGTGCAGATTCCTGCCGAAATAGCTTCTCCTGGAAGCGTTTTGGTATCTGGGCGGCTTCTCTCCGACATTGTCCGGGCATTGCCGGCCAAGCCCGTCGACGTCAGTGTGGAGGGCACCAGGGTGTCCTTGACCTGTGGCAGCGCCAGGTTCTCGCTGCCTACGATGCCGGTCGAGGATTACCCGACGCTGCCGACGCTGCCCGACGAAACCGGGGTGGTGTCGTCGGATCTGTTCGCCGAGGCCATCGGCCAGGTCGCGGTGGCCGCCGGCCGCGACGACACGTTGCCGATGCTCACAGGTATCCGCGTCGAGATCTCCGGTGAGAAGGTCGTTTTGGCGGCCACTGACCGGTTCCGGCTGGCGGTGCGTGAATTGACGTGGTCGACGGGCGCCGCCGGGGTCGAGGCTGCGGTCCTCGTTCCGGCCAAGACGTTGGCCGAGGCGGCCAAGGCCGGTACCGACGGCAACGAAGTGCATCTGGCGCTGGGAGCCGGTCCGAGTGTCGGCAAGGAGGGACTGCTCGGCATTCGTAGCAAGGGCAAGCGCAGCACCACCCGGCTGCTGGATGCCGAGTTCCCGAAGTTCCGCCAGCTGCTGCCCACCGAGCACACCGCGATCGCCACCATCGGAGTCGCCGAGCTCACCGAGGCGATCAAGCGTGTTGCGTTGGTGGCCGACCGCGGCGCGCAGGTACGGATGGAGTTCGCCGACGGTGTGCTGCGGCTGTCCGCCGGAGCCGACGATGTCGGGCGCGCCGAGGAGGATCTGCCCGTCGAGTTCTCCGGCGATCCGCTGACCATCGCATTCAACCCGACGTATCTGACCGACGGGCTGAGCTCGCTGCACGCCGAGCGCGTGACATTCGGCTTCACCACCCCGAGTCGCCCCGCGGTGTTGCGGCCGGCGGCAGAAGACGACGGCGGCGCCGGAGGTAGCGGGCCGTTCCCGGCCGCTCAAACCGACTACGTCTACCTGTTGATGCCGGTTCGCCTTCCCGGCTGACCCGGTACTTCGACACGAGGAGGACGTTGACATGCAGTTGGGTCTGATCGGTCTCGGCAAGATGGGTTTCAACATGCGTGCCCGGCTGCGCGACGGTGGTCACGACGTGGTGGGGTTCGATCCGAGACCCGAGGTCTCGGACGTGGCCTCGCTCGCGGATCTCGCGGCGCGGCTGAGCGCTCCCCGCGTGGTGTGGGTGATGGTGCCGTCCGGGACCGTGACCGACAGCACGATCTCCGAGTTGGCCGGTGTGCTCAGCCCGGGCGATCTGGTTATCGACGGCGGCAACTCCCGCTACACCGAAGACGGCAGGCACGCGAATCTGTTGGCGGAGAAGGGAATCGCGTTCATCGATGCCGGTGTTTCGGGTGGCATCTGGGGGCTGACGGAAGGTTACGGGCTGATGGTCGGCGGCAGTGACGCCGACGTGGCGCGCGCGATGCCGATCTTCGAGACGCTGCGCCCACCAGGACCTCTCGAGGACGGATTCGTCCACGTCGGGCCGGTCGGAGCCGGACATTTCGCCAAGATGGTGCACAACGGCATCGAATATGCGCTGATGACCGCCTACGCCGAGGGCTACGAGATGTTGGCCGCCGAAGACCTGGTGAAAGACCCCCAAGCGGTGTACCAGGCCTGGACCAACGGGACGGTGGTGCGGTCCTGGCTGCAGCAGCTGTTGGCGAAGGCTCTCAAGGAAGATCCGAGCTTGTCCGATATCAGCGGCTACACGGAGGATTCCGGTGAAGGGCGGTGGACCGTCGAAGAGGCGATCCGGTTACGGGTCCCGGTGCCGGGCATCGCGGCCTCGCTGTTCGCGCGCTTCCTGTCCCGGCAGGACGAGTCTCCGACGATGAAAGCTGTTGCGGCTCTTCGTAATCAATTCGGCGGCCACGCCGTCAAGCGGGTTAGTGAATCAGGCTGACCGAGGTGTATCCGTGTATGTACGTCACTTGGCACTGACCGATTTCCGATCGTGGGCCCGCGTCGAGCTCGAGCTGGAGCCCGGCCGCACCGTCTTTGTCGGATCGAACGGCTTCGGCAAGACGAATCTCATTGAGGCGCTGTGGTATTCAGCCACGCTCGGGT
The DNA here is from genome assembly GCF_000612725.1 of Mycolicibacterium austroafricanum. Classification (GTDB taxonomy): domain Bacteria; phylum Actinomycetota; class Actinomycetes; order Mycobacteriales; family Mycobacteriaceae; genus Mycobacterium; species Mycobacterium austroafricanum. The sequence goes on along the minus strand of NZ_HG964450.1, from coordinate 1,324,403 downwards.
CGCACCGGGTGGCCTCTGACGCACCACTGATCCGTGCCGGAGCCGAACGTGCGGTGGTGTCCACCATCGTCGTCAACGACGGCAGGGAACTGGCGGTGGATCTGGACATCACCTCCGGGCGGGCGAACAAGGCACGGCTCAACCGCTCCCCCGTGCGTTCGGCCCGTGAAATTCTGGGTGTCCTGCGGGCGGTGTTGTTCGCTCCGGAGGATCTCGCGCTGGTGCGCGGTGACCCCGGCGAGCGTAGGCGCTATCTCGACGAGCTCGCGACCACGCGACGGCCGCGCATCGCGGCGGTCCGTGCGGATTACGACAAGGTGGTCAGGCAGCGGACGGCTCTGCTCAAGACGGCTTCGGGTGCCCGATACCGGGGTGACAGGGGGGCGCTCGAGACACTCGACGTCTGGGACGGTCACCTGGCAAGCCATGGTGCCCAACTGATTTCGGCCCGGGTGCAACTGGTCAACGAACTGGCTCCCGAAGTTGAGAAGGCATACCAACTGCTGGCACCGGGATCTCGGCCTGCCGCGATCCGCTACCGCAGCGGCGTGGACGTCGTGGAAGCCGAAGCGGCGGCCGGGAACAGCGATGAGGAGATGTTCGAGGCGGCTCTGCTCGACGCGTTGAGTCGGCGCCGTGACGCCGAGCTCGAGCGCGGTGTGTGTCTGGTCGGTCCGCACCGCGACGATCTGGAACTACGCCTCGGTGATCAGGTTGCCAAGGGATTCGCCAGCCACGGTGAATCATGGTCGATGGCGTTGGCGTTGCGGTTGGCCGCCTACGAACTGCTGCGTGTGGAAGGGAGTGATCCGGTGCTGTTGCTCGACGACGTGTTCGCGGAGCTGGACAGCGCCCGCCGGCAGGCGCTGGCCCAGGTAGCCGCGACCGCTGAGCAGGTACTGGTGACCGCCGCGGTGGAGGAGGACATCCCGGCCGAATGGGATGCCAGGCGGATCGGGATCACCATGCAGGACAGCGATGGCGGGCGCATCTCGGTGGTCCGGACATGACCGAAGAGGACGACGCCCTGAATCCGCCCGCCCATCTCGAGGGCCTCAAAGGTATGGACCTGGTCCGCCGCACCCTCGAGGAGGCGCGCGGTGCGGCGCGCCAGCAGGGCAAGAACGTCGGGTTGGGCCGCTACTCCCCCACTGCGCGCCGGGTCGCGGGCAGTGGCAGGCGCCGATGGTCGGGCCCGGGACCGGACAGTCGCGACCCCCAGTTGCTCGGAGCGGTCACCGGCGACGTGGCGAGGACGCGGGGCTGGTCGGCCAAGGTCGCCGAGGGGGCGGTGTTCGGCAGGTGGCGCGCCGTGGTCGGGGACCAGATCGCCGCGCACGCCGCGCCGACCGCACTGCATGAGGGCGTCCTGACGGTGTCGGCGGAATCGACCGCATGGGCCACACAGCTGCGGATGGTGCAGTCCCAGATCCTGGCCAAAATCGCCGCGGCCGTCGGCGACGGCGTGGTCACGTCGCTCAAGATCGTCGGGCCGGTGGGACCGTCCTGGCGGAAGGGGCCCTACACCGTGCCCGGTCGCGGTCCGCGGGACACCTACGGTTGACCCGTTCCGGCCTGCCCTCAGAGCCGCCAGAAGACCGGGAGGCGTTGCCGACGGCGTCAAGACCTATCCACATCCGAGAAATTCCGCGCACGTCGCAATCAGGTATGTGGAAACGCCGCCGCAGAATCGGTGCTGACGGTGTGCGAAGGTAGACTGTGACGGTGATCCGCAAGGGGCGGTCGACCCCTTAGTCGGCAATCCCCTGCTAAAGACCAAGGAGACGCCTCCAACGTGGCTGCCCAGAAGAAGAACGCCCCGGCTGAGTACGGCGCCGATTCCATCAAGGTCCTCGAGGGCCTGGAAGCGGTACGAAAGCGTCCGGGCATGTACATCGGTTCGACCGGTGAGCGCGGCCTGCACCATCTCATCTGGGAGGTGGTGGACAACGCGGTCGACGAAGCGATGGCTGGTTTCGCCACCAAGGTCGACGTCAGGATTCTCGAGGACGGCGGCGTCCAGGTCACCGACGACGGTCGCGGCATCCCGGTCGCCATGCACTCCACCGGCATTCCCACCGTCGACGTGGTGATGACCGTCCTGCACGCCGGCGGCAAGTTCGAGGAGGGCGCCTACCAGGTATCCGGCGGCCTGCACGGCGTCGGCGTTTCGGTGGTGAACGCGCTGTCCACCCGGCTGGAAGCCGATATCCGCAAGGACGGTTACGAGTGGCACCAGACGTATGACCGCTCGGTGCCCGGCACCCTCAAGCAGGGCGAGAAGTCCAAGGACACCGGCACCACCATCCGGTTCTGGGCGGACCCGGACATCTTCGAGACGACGAACTACGACTTCGAGACGATCGCACGCCGCCTGCAGGAGATGGCGTTTCTCAACAAGGGCCTGACCATCGAGCTGACCGACGAACGCGTCACCCCGGCAGATGTCGTCGACGACGTCGTCAGCGACCACGCCGAGGCCCCGAAGTCGGCGGAGGAGAAGGCCGCCGAGGCCGCTGCCCCGCAGAAGGTCAAGCACCGCGTCTTCCACTACCCTGGCGGCCTTGTCGACTTCGTCAAGCACATCAACCGCACCAAGACGCCGATCCAGCCGAGCATCATCGACTTCGACGGCAAGGGCGAGGGCCACGAGGTCGAGATCGCGATGCAGTGGAACGCCGGCTACTCGGAGTCGGTGCACACCTTCGCCAACACGATCAACACCCATGAAGGCGGTACCCACGAGGAAGGCTTCCGCGCAGCGCTGACCTCGGTGGTGAACAAGTACGCCAAGGACAAGAAGCTGCTCAAGGACAAGGATCCCAACCTCACCGGCGACGACATCCGCGAAGGTCTCGCGGCCGTGATCTCGGTGAAGGTGTCCCAGCCGCAGTTCGAGGGCCAGACCAAGACCAAGCTGGGCAACACCGAAGTCAAGTCGTTCGTGCAGAAGATCTGCAATGAGCAACTCAGCCACTGGTTCGAAGCCAACCCAGCTGAGGCGAAAACCGTTGTCAACAAAGCGGTTTCGTCGGCACAGGCGCGGATGGCGGCCCGCAAGGCGCGCGAGTTGGTGCGTCGCAAGAGCGCCACCGACATCGGCGGCCTGCCCGGCAAGCTCGCCGACTGCCGCTCCACCGATCCCAGTAAGTCGGAACTGTATGTGGTGGAGGGTGATTCGGCGGGTGGCTCCGCCAAGAGCGGCCGCGACTCGATGTTCCAGGCGATCCTGCCGCTGCGCGGCAAGATCATCAATGTGGAGAAGGCGCGCATCGACCGCGTGCTGAAGAACACCGAGGTTCAGGCCATCATCACCGCACTGGGCACCGGCATCCACGACGAGTTCGACATCTCCAAGCTGCGGTACCACAAGATCGTGCTGATGGCCGACGCCGACGTCGACGGCCAGCACATCTCGACGCTGCTGCTGACGCTGCTGTTCCGGTTCATGAAACCGCTTGTGGAGAACGGCCACATCTTCCTGGCGCAGCCGCCGCTGTACAAGCTGAAATGGCAGCGCAGCGATCCCGAGTTCGCGTACTCCGACCGTGAGCGCGACGGCCTGCTCGAGGCGGGCCGGGCCGCCGGCAAGCGGATCAACGTCGAGGACGGCATCCAGCGCTACAAGGGTCTGGGCGAGATGGACGCCAAGGAGCTCTGGGAGACCACGATGGACCCGTCGGTGCGGGTGCTTCGTCAGGTGACCCTCGACGACGCGGCCGCCGCCGACGAACTGTTCTCGATCCTGATGGGCGAGGACGTCGAGGCCCGACGCAGCTTTATCACCCGTAACGCCAAAGACGTTCGCTTCCTTGATGTTTAACCAGGCATAGGAAAATTTCATGACTGACACCACGTTGCCTCCAGGCGGCGAAGCAGGCGACCGCATCGAGCCGGTCGACATCCAGCAGGAGATGCAGCGCAGCTACATCGATTACGCGATGAGCGTGATCGTCGGGCGCGCGCTGCCCGAGGTCCGTGACGGCCTCAAGCCGGTGCACCGCCGCGTGCTGTACGCGATGTTCGACTCTGGCTTCCGGCCTGACCGGGGTCACGCGAAATCCGCACGCTCCGTTGCCGAGACGATGGGTAACTACCACCCGCACGGTGATGCGTCGATCTACGACACGCTGGTCCGGATGGCCCAGCCGTGGTCACTGCGCTACCCGCTGGTCGACGGCCAGGGCAACTTCGGCTCGCCGGGTAACGATCCGCCAGCCGCGATGCGCTACTGTCTCACCGGCGACTCGATGGTGCGGTTACCGTTCGGGCAGTCGGTGCGCATCGGCGACGTCGTGTCAGGCGCTCAGCCGAACTCGGACAACGCGATTGAGCTCAAGGTCCTGGACAGGCATGGCAACCCGGTTGTGGCCGATGCACTGTTCCACTCGGGTGATCACGAAACCTTCACGGTACGAACCACCGAAGGCTACGAGGTCACGGGGACGGGGAACCACCCGCTGCTGTGTCTGGTCGACGTCGGCGGTGTTCCCACGCTGCTGTGGAAACTGATCGAAGAGATCCGTCCCGGCGATCGTGTCGTGCTTCAGCGGACGCCACCGGTCGAGTTCGGACCCGCGGACTGGCATGACGTGATGGAGGCGCTGCTGCTCGGAGCCTTCATCAGCGAAGGTTTCGTCAGTGAATCGCGCGCCGGTTTCAACAACCTTGACCGCGACTACTTCAACATGGTTGTTGCCGCGTACGACTCGGTCGTCGGCGGGCCCCGCTATGTGTACGAGCGGGAGATCGTTTCCGGCTCGAACCTGCTCGAGTTGGACATCCAGAACCTCACCTCCTTGAAGCGGAGCCGACTGGTGGACCTACTTGGCCAGCGGTCGGCAGCCAAAATGGTCCCTGAATGGCTGTGGAACTCTGCAGCCGCAGTGAAGCGCGCATTCCTTCAGGCCCTCTTCGAGGGTGACGGATCTTGCTCGGCCCTGCCGCGCAACACGATTCAGGTGTCCTACTCCACTCGTAGCGGCCAGTTGGCGAAGGACGTCCAGCAGATGCTGCTGGAGTTCGGAGTCATCTCACGGCGGTACCTGCACGCCACCGGTGAGCACAAGGTGGTCATCATCAACCGCGCCAGTGCCGAAGAATTCTCCGCGCGGGTCGGATTCGGAGGAGCAAAGCAGCGGAAGTTGCAGCGGTTGCTCTCCGACCTGCCCGAACGAGCCGCAGGACTCGACGGCGATCATGTTCCCGGTTTGGCGGCGTTCATCCGTCGCGAGTGCGGGAGTCCCTGGGTCGACAAGGAGTGGCTGCACAAGCACAACATCGACAGGTTGTCGCGCTGGCGCCGAGATGGCAGCGAGATCGTGACTCGCATCACCGACCCGGACGTCCGCGCGATCGCAACCGAACTCACCGATGGTCGCTTCTACTACGCCGAGGTGGCGTCTGTCGTGAGTGCCGGCGTGCAGCCGGTCTACAGCCTGCGCGTCGACACCGACGACCACTCTTTCATCTCGAACGGGTTCGTCAGTCACAACACCGAAGCGCGACTGACTCCGCTGGCGATGGAGATGCTGCGCGAAATCGACGAGGAGACAGTCGATTTCATCCCGAACTATGACGGCCGGGTGCAGGAGCCGACGGTTCTGCCGAGCCGGTTCCCGAATCTGCTCGCCAACGGCTCCGGCGGCATCGCGGTCGGTATGGCCACCAATATCCCGCCGCACAACCTGCGCGAGCTCGCCGAGGCAGTGTACTGGTGCCTCGACAATCACGAGGCCGACGAGGAAGCCACGCTGACCGCGGTCTGTGAGCGGGTCAAGGGCCCGGACTTCCCCACCCACGGCCTGATCGTCGGCTCGCAGGGCATCACCGACACCTACAACACCGGACGCGGATCCATCCGGATGCGTGGCGTGGTGGAGATCGAAGAGGACAGCCGCGGTCGCACGTCACTGGTGATCACGGAGTTGCCGTACCAGGTCAACCACGACAACTTCATCACCTCGATCGCCGAGCAGGTCCGCGACGGGAAACTGACCGGCATCTCGAACATCGAGGACCAGTCCAGTGACCGTGTGGGTCTGCGCATCGTCGTGGAGATCAAGCGCGACGCCGTGGCCAAGGTGGTGCTGAACAATCTCTACAAGCACACCCAGCTGCAGACCAGCTTCGGCGCCAACATGCTGGCGATCGTCGACGGGGTGCCGCGCACGCTGCGCCTCGACCAGCTGATCCGGCACTACGTCAACCATCAGCTCGACGTCATCGTCCGGCGCACCACCTACCGGCTGCGCAAGGCCAACGAACGGGCCCACATCCTGCGCGGTCTGGTCAAGGCCCTCGACGCGCTCGACGAGGTCATCGCGTTGATCCGGGCCTCGGCGACCGTCGAGATCGCGCGCGCGGGACTTATCGAGTTGCTCGACATCGACGAGATCCAGGCTCAGGCGATCCTGGACATGCAGCTGCGCCGGTTGGCCGCCCTGGAACGTCAGCGCATCATCGACGATCTGGCCAAGATCGAGGCCGAGATCGCCGATCTCGAGGACATCCTGGCCAAGCCGGAACGGCAGCGCACCATCGTGCGCGACGAGCTCAAGGAGATCGTCGACAAGTACGGCGATGACCGTCGTACCCGGATCATCCCGGCCGACGGTGACGTCGCCGACGAGGATCTGATCGCCCGCGAGGAGGTCGTCGTCACGATCACCGAGACCGGCTACGCCAAACGGACCAAGTCCGACCTGTACCGCAGCCAGAAGCGTGGCGGCAAGGGTGTGCAGGGCGCCGGCCTCAAGCAGGACGACATCGTCAACCACTTCTTCGTGTGCTCCACACACGACTGGATCCTGTTCTTCACCACGCAGGGCCGGGTGTACCGGGCCAAGGCCTACGACCTGCCCGAGGCGTCCCGCACCGCACGCGGCCAGCACGTGGCCAACCTGCTGGCCTTCCAGCCGGAGGAGCGCATCGCCCAGGTCATCCAGCTCAAGAGCTACGAGGATGCGCCGTACCTGGTGCTGGCCACCCGCAACGGATTGGTGAAGAAGTCCAGGCTCGTCGACTTCGACTCCAACCGGTCCGGCGGCATCGTCGCGGTCAACCTCCGCGACGGGGACGAACTCGTGGGTGCGGTGCTGTGTTCCGCCGAGGACGACCTGCTGTTGGTGTCCGCCAAGGGCCAGTCGATCCGCTTCTCGGCGACCGACGAGGCGCTGCGGCCGATGGGCCGCGCGACCTCCGGCGTACAGGGCATGCGATTCAACGAGGAAGACCAGCTGCTGTCGCTGAACGTGGTTCGCGAGGACACCTATCTGCTGGTGGCCACGTCGGGCGGTTACGCCAAGCGCACCGCCATCGAGGAGTACTCCGCACAGGGCCGCGGCGGCAAGGGAATCCTCACGATCCAGTACGACCGCAGGCGGGGCACCCTGGTCGGGGCGTTGATCGTCGACGACGACACCGAGCTGTATGCCATCACCTCCGGCGGCGGTGTCATCCGCACCGCCGCGCGCCAGGTCCGCAAGGCCGGACGCCAAACCAAGGGCGTTCGCTTGATGAACCTGGGTGAGGGCGACACACTTATCGCGATCGCGCGCAACGCCGAGGTCGGCGACAGCACGGACGAGGTCAACACCGACCTGGACGCGACTGATGATGAGGAGTCGTAGGTGAGCTCACCGCAGGAGCCGGGGTACCCACGGGCGGGTGAGGCGGCCAACGGCTCGCCTGCCGGGTCGCCGGGCTCAGGTCACGACGGCGGACCACGGCCGGCGCACACCGCCGAAGGTGCCGATGTGCCGCCGTGGCAGCGCGGTCCAGCGGGTCGGGCCCGGCAGCACCAGGCTCCCGAGGGCGCTCAAGGCGAAGGACCCCGGCCGAATGCTCCCGGTGGTCTCGATGCCCGGCTTAACCGGTTCATGGCCGGTGGGTCGGCCCCGGCCGGCAGCCAGGAGACCGAGCCCGCGCCTGCGCAGCGCAACGCGCGCACCGAGGTGGTCCGCACCGAAGGCAACCGGCCGGAGCCGGGGCCACGGCCCGACCAGGGTGCGGCCTACGCCAGTGAGATCCCCGACCTGTCGGGACCCCGTCCGCCGCAGCAACGCAAGCCGGTGGACCGGCCGGTGCCCGAACAGCAGCCCAAGCCGGCGCCGAAACCGGCACCTCCGGCCGGCAACCGTGCCGTGCAGGTCGCCACCCGTGCGCACACCGGCCCCGTGCGGGCCAGCATGCAGATCCGCCGCGTCGACCCGTGGAGCACGCTGAAGGTGTCGCTGTTGCTGTCGGTGGTGCTGTTCTTCGTGTGGATGATCGCGGTGGCGTTCCTGTACCTGGTCCTCGGCGGCATGGGTGTGTGGAGCAAGCTGAACAGCAACGTCGGCGACCTGCTCACCAGCGCCAGCGGCAGCTCCGGCGGAGAGCTGGTCTCCAGCGGCACGATCTTCGGTGGGGCCGCGCTGATCGGGCTGGTCAACATCGTGCTTCTCACCGCGGCGGCGACCATCGGGGCGTTCATCTACAACCTGACGACCGATCTGGTGGGCGGCGTGGAGGTCACCCTCGCCGACCGCGACTGAGGTCACCACTTCGCGGTTTGGGAGACGGGTTGTCCGTACGGTAATCTCGTCGCTCGGTCCGTGTGGTTGAACGGGGCTATAGCTCAGGCGGTTAGAGCGCTTCGCTGATAACGAAGAGGTCGGAGGTTCGAGTCCTCCTAGCCCCACGGAAAGGTACAAGTCGATGAAGCCGGTGCTCCTGCTCGGCGCGGGCATCGCGGCGGCGGTCGCGGTGTTCGTGTGGCGGACACAGCACGGCCCCGAGGTGTGGCACACAGCGCCGAACCCCGGCGCAGACCTACCTTCCTGACCGGGGGCCTTAGCTCAGTTGGTAGAGCGCTGCCTTTGCAAGGCAGATGTCAGGAGTTCGAATCTCCTAGGCTCCACAATCAAACAAGCAGGTCAGACAGTATGTTGTCTGGCCTGTTCTGCTGTCAGGCAGCGTCCGTGACCACATTTTGACCACAATCACGAGTCAATAGCGCGTTGATGGCCACCCCGACCGCCTCGACATCGGACCCGTACAAGTGGCCATAGCGGTCCAAAGTGAGTGCGGCGGATTCGTGGCCAAGCATGTTCTGCAGGCTCTTGATGTTCGCCCCACCCTGGATCGCCAGCGACGCCGCGGTGTGCCTCAACTCGTGGATCTTGAACTCATAGAGCACCGTGTCGCGGCCATCGCTGTCGGGCACGGTACGGGGGAACAGCTTCGCGGCCGCCACGGCGTCGGCCCACCACCGTCGCCGGACGTTCGTGCCCCGCATGTATCCGCCGGTGGAGTCTGGGAACACCAGGGCGTCCGCGTCCCCAGGTGTCAGGAGATCCGCGACAAAGGCCGGCAAGCTGACCGTGCGGCCCTTCCCATTCTTCGGCGACCCCACCACGAACCTGTTGTCGACGAGAGCCACCGACCGCGTCACACGGATCTGCAACTTCTGCAGATCGACATCGCGGCCCCATCTAAGCTCGGCGGCCTCCCCAAACCTCAGCCCACACGTTCCGAGCACGTACACCAAGGCCCGGTGATCCCCGGCCGCATCCGCCAACGCGTGCAACTGCTCCAGCGTCAGGAAACGCTGCTCCACCGACGTCACCGAAGGCAGCTCGACCCCGTCAACGGGATTCATCACCAGACGGTTCTCCCGCACCGCCATCGCCAGCACTTGGCGAAGCACGCCGATCGTCTTGTGCACCGACGCCGGGGCGTGGCTCGTGCTGAGATCTGCCACCCACTCCCGCACCAACTGGCGACTGATGTCCCCTAACGGGACCTCGGCGTGCTCGGCGATGAAAGTGTCCAGCACAACCTGATATCGGGCACGGGTCGATGGCTTCAACTTGTGCTTCGAGTCCAGCCACTCCCCCGCGAACTGCCCCAACTTCACCCGGCCCGCGGCTGGCGCCACATACGCTCCCTTGCGCTTGTCGACCTCCAGCTGGTTCGCCCACGCCGTCGCGTCCCGCTTCGTCTCAAACCCGCGCTTCGTGGTCTGCCGATGATCGGGCGTCCGGTAGCGCACCCGGTAACGCGTTGCACCAGAAGCGGTTTCGTACTTCTCAATCGTCGCCATTAGCCACCTCTGATTCGTCTACCCAGCCAGCTTCTATGAGGTTGCGTTGCGCGTCCTGACGCAATTTTTTTATGTCGGCACGCCAGCGATCAGCGAGTTCCACACTGACCCACGGCGGGCAGGCCCGCTCAAGGAACGCTAGAAACCGGGCAGCAGAGGGCGTCGGGTGGGCGTCGGGAGTGGGGAGATCCTGCGCAGTCAGCCACAGCCACCCGACCTCTGCGCGAACAGGCGAACGCAGACCAGTGAACTCGATCTCGTCGTTTGTGCCGACTGTCCTCAGCTTCGGCATCAGCAGGCTAACCGGCGAGACACCGAGTGCGACCGCAAGTGCAGCAAGATCATCTGGCGTAACGCGCCTCTCGCCTTGCTCAATACGGCGAATCCCAACCGCATTGATCGACCAGTTCGCCTCGCTTGCCAGTCGTTCCGATAGCTCGGTGAAGTTCCACCCAGCGGCCTCGCGGAACTCCCTGACGTTGTCGGCGACAGCACGTGCCGTTGGGCCAATTTCTGGTTCCTTACCTACCACCCCGCCATACTGACACACTTTGGCAGCCAAAACACGATCCGTCGCCAATCTTGACAGCGGATCACCGGAGTGGTCTACTTCAGGCACTGCCAAAATTGGCAGCAGAAACGCCAATCATCGACAGGAGTTGACAATGACAAAACCGCCCACGGTCGACGCCCTTGTGGCCGACCTCGTGGCACAGATGGAGCAGCACGTCCCCGAACACCTCCTACCCCACATCGCCAAACCCGAGCACGTGGCGACTGTCCTGCACACGACAGTCGACGCACTTGCTCAGGATCGCTACCGCCGCCGAGGACTGCCCTGGTGCAAAGTCGGCGGCCGAATCCGCTACCTCAGAGCCGATGTCCTGAAGTTCCTCGCCGACAACAGGATCGGCGGCCCGGATGCTGCTTAATCGGCCGCAGGAATGGCACTGCGACCTCGGCCTTGTCGATGACGACTTCACTGAGGATCTGCGGGCCAACCGGCCCGGAAAAAGCGAATCCCCGGAGGTTGCCGCCTCCGAGGATTCAGAACCTCTCCCCATCAGAAAGTAGGTACGACCAATCATGACACAAACCACCGAACTGCCGGCACTCCCTGACGGGGTCGACATTCTTAACCAGGAGCCGTTCTGCCCCGACGCCAGCGGGAACAGCTCTTACCGGATCGTGTGGTCGCTGCCCGCCGCGGTCCCCGACCATATGGCTGACCTCGACATCCGCCTCGGGGCCACGCAACTGCCAGACGGGTCGATCGTCAACGACGGCACCACCGAGCATGAGGTTCCCACCATCTACGTCGGTGGCCACTCGCATCCGGTCGCCGATGCCCGTGCGCTCGCCAACGCACTGCAGGATCTCGCCGACCTCGCCGACACCTGGACCGGGACCACCGACGTGCACGCCGTCATGGCCAACGCTCACCGAGCAGTCCGGGCCGCCTACATCCTCCTGCGCACCGAGCCCGGAAACGTCGGGGACTACCTCCGCGCCGCGCTGGACAGCATCAGCGATGCAGAAGAGGTGATCCGATGACCACGACAGTGTGCGGCTACACCTGGTGCCAAGCCCAGGATGATCCCCAGCACTCCGAGCACATCTGGTCCGACAGTGTCGACGGGTCCACCCTCCTCGGCCGACCGCGGCACGCCGCCGTATGGAACTCGGTACAGGACGGTGAAGCCCTCTCGATCATGGTGAGCGTTTACGGCGACGCGGACGACGACAGCATCGGCGAAATCTGGCTCACCATCGACCAAGCCACATACCTGCGCGACGCACTCACCAAGGCCATCGAGAACGCCGAAGCAAGACCGGGCCTCAGCCAATGACCGACAAGAAGATCGTGGAGACCCGCCGCCTCGACGCGGCGGGTTCCTCCCGCGAAGTCAACTGGTGGGCCACACACCTGTTCATCGAAGCCGCAGTAGCCCAAGCCAATTGTGGCCCCATTCCGGTCGCCGGCACACCGGCATGGTCCGCCCTGGCCGACGGCGACCCGCGAAAACTGCTGTCGGTGGCCATCGCTGGAGAACACCACGTGCTCCGCGTCGAGATCGGGCAGGAGCAGCGCGCCCAGGCCGCCGAGGACATCTGGGGCGGCGCCGACTGGTCCGAGGCTGCACGGACTTTTACGCGTCGTCACGAAATTGACGAGATCAGGAGAGCGTCGTGACGGAGATCAACTGGGGGACACCATCCGACCCCCAACTGACGCTGACTCGACTGTCAGACGTGTTGCCGGAACGCGTCGAATGGCTGTGGCCTGGTCGGCTACCCGTCGGTAAACCTGTGACCCTCGACGGTGATCCTGGCCTCGGCAAGTCCACGCTTGCACTGAAGATCGCTGCGACCGTCTCCAACGGAGGAAGCTGGCCGGACGGAGGGCGCTGTGAGCACCACGGCGACGTGCTCCTCCTCTCGGCAGAGGATGGCCTAGCCGACACGGTGCGGCCGCGCCTCGACGCCTCGGGAGCAGACGTCACCCGCGTGCACGCAATCGAAGGCAAGTCCTACCTCGACGCCGAGACCGGCGAGCGATACCTCCGGCCGCTCACCCTGGCCGACATAGCCGACCTGGAACGTGCGATGAAACTCGTCAGCGCACGGTTGCTAGTCGTCGACGTCCTGATGGCTTTTCTTTCGAACGGCACGGACTCGCATAAGGACCAGGACATCCGTCGCGTGCTATCGGCCCTGTCCGCAGCAGCAGAGCGCAATGACTGCACAGTGCTCCTGCTGCGCCACCTGAACAAGGCCAAGGGCGGTGATCCGCTCTACCGAGGTGGCGGGTCGATCGGCATTGTCGGTGCTGCCCGCGCCGGCTTGTTGGTGGCCGCCGACCCGGACGACCCGACGCGCAGGGTTCTGGCGTGTGTGAAATCCAACCTGGGCCAAATGCCCGACTCGTTGGCCTACCGACTCGTCGATTGCCCCGACCTCGGCGTCGCCCGCGTGGAGTGGGAAGGCGTCACCGGGTACGACGCTCACCGGCTCCTCGCAGGATCGGCCCCAGACGAGGATCGCCACGACGTCGACCAATGGCTGACTGAGTTCCTGGCAAACGGTTCTAAGAAGGCCAACGAGGTCTATTCCGGGGCCGATGCGGCCGGCTACTCGAAGGATCAAGCCAAGCGCGCCAAGAAGCGACTCGGTGTCCTCGCCGTCAGGGAAACCGGCGACGGACCGTGGTTCTGGAAGCTCCCAGCCAAGGGAGCGACCGACCAAGGGAGCACCCCGGACACCCAAAACAGTGCTCCCTTGCTCCCTTGCACTTCAGAAGGGGTGCGGAAGGCCGAAAATCGACCAAGGGAGCAGGGTGCGCCGGACCGCTCCCTTGGTCGGGCAGAAGCAGATCCACCCGCGCCATCCCCCAATGCGATGGCTAGCCACGCCCACCCGCCAGCCCTCATCACCAGCCGACGCGCCCGCACTATCAAAGGAAAACCAACCTCCAGCTACCCCAACTGCACGATCTGCGGACAGTCCGTATCCAACGGCACCGACACCCACTACGAATGCCGCAGCAAACAACAGGCCGCATCATGAACCGCCATCGCGTCATCTTCGTCGACCCCGAACTCTGGACCACACCCAAGGAGAACCGCATGAACCCCACCATCACCACCGGCGACTGGCGACGCGCTGGCGCACTACTCAAACACCGCCTCGCCCGCGACGTCGACGGCTGCAACGCCATCCTCGAAGAAACCATCCAAGTCGCCCGCCTCTCCAACCTCATCGTCGCCCTCATCGGCACCCTCGACGCCGTCGCCGATCAATTGCTGACACCACTCGGACTCGACGGCCTCAACGAATGGCTCGAAGCCTGGACGCGCACCGACTTCGACCCGACCCGACCCACCGAGTGGACACGAGCCGCAGCCCTGGCCGTCGCCTGCCACGCCAAGGACACCTCGGAGATGCACCGGGTCATCGAGGAGGGCGACGACGACAACGTCACGCCGGTCGTGCTATCCATCATCGACGCCTACGCCGCCGCGTGCCCAGCACTGGCTACCCACACCGGCTCCCAAGTCATCACCCACGGCCTCCGAATGCTGACAGGCATGGAAGCCGAGGGCGACCAGTGACCCTCCGAACCTGCCTCCAGTGCGGCGAACCCTGCGACGGACCACGCTGCCCCGAGCACGACACCAAAGGCACCGCCACCCAACGCGGCTACGACGCCGCCTGGGACCGCCTGTCCCGCAGAGCCAGAAGGCTGCAACCGTTCTGCGGATCATGTGGTGCCACAGAGGACTTGCAGACCGACCACACCCCCGAAGCATGGGCACGCAAAGCCGCTGGCAAGCCGATCAGGCTCTTGGACGTTCAGGTGCTGTGCGGACCATGCAACCGCGACGCCGGAGCCGCACGAGGACCCTCACAACGCCGCCGACCTCTCCGGCTACGAGGCGTCGGTGCGGGTCATCCTCGGGCAGATCATGGCCGTGTCCACCTTGCCCGCGCACTACGTCGGGGTGTTCAGCGACAACCCGGCATCCGCTGATGCCCTCCGGGCCGCCGAGGCTTCACTGACCGCTCGGGCCGAGGCACGGCAAGCCACCTTCGGCAGGGCGTGGGAGCAGGTCGCCCGCCTGATGATCGCTGTCCGGGATGGCCGCGACCCGAACCTGATCGACGACATACGGGTGCATTGGGCCGACGCCGCGACCCGATCCGTCGCCCAGGAGGCCGACGCCGTGGTCAAGCTCTACCAGTCCGGTCTACTGCCCGCCGCCTACGCGTTGGGCAAGCTCGGATACTCCGACGACGAAATCGCCAAGATCAGGGCGGCCACGCCGACCCAAGAGGTGGCGTGATGCGCCTGGCTGCACGTGATCTCGACCCGTCTGTGACCGTCTCACCCGAGACGGGCCGCCCCATCCGAATGCGCACCGGCGCACTGACCTACATGATGACCCCCGCCGAAGCCATCGCACTCGCCACCGACCTAGCCGACGCAGTAACCCGACTCAGAGCACAGGAGAACCAACAATGACCGACGACGCCACCACCGAGGCAACCGAACCCACCAACGCTGAGGCAGATGACCTTTCTCTGCCATCGCAGGAAAAGGGGTACGAAACAATACGTACCCCTGACGAGTCCGATTTGGAATCGGGAAACCCTGAAGGGTCAGATCCGGAATCCGACCCCGACGTGTTCCCCCGCGAGGTCGTCGAGGAGTTGCGCCGCGAGAACGGCAAGCACCGCCAGCGCGCCCAGAAGGTCGCCCGCCGCCTCCACGCCGAGTTAGTTCGCGCCACAGGGCGATTGGCCGACCCTACTGATCTGGAGTTCGCCGAGGACCACCTCGACGACCCGGAAGCCCTCACCGCAGCGATCGACGAACTCCTCGACCGCAAGCCGCACCTGGCGAGCCGCCGACCGATGGGGGACATTGGGCAAGGTAACCGCGGCTCAACCTCGGAGCCGTTCAGCCTGCTTGGTCTACTGAAAGAGCACACATAGGCGGTAAACTGCACAACGAGGGCCTGGCGCCCGGTAGCACCACCGATTGACGTCCTGGCGACGTGTCGAATCCCCATCAACGACACAACGTTAGGACTCAATCGTGGCCATCGAAGTCACCTCCGCTAATTCCACCCTCATTCAGTCGCAGGTAGCCAACCTGCTCGTCCAGCCCCTCGAACAGGCATCGACATTCCTGGCCGCCGGCCCCGTGGTACTGGACTCCTCCAGCCCCGTCCGGGTGCCCCGCGTCGCCAATGGCGTCACCGCCGGCTTCGTCGCTGAAGGCGCCCAGATCAGTGACGGGGACGTCGCATTCGACGAGGTAACGCTCCTCCCGTCGACCCTCAAGGGCCTGAAGGTTCTGGTGAAGCTCTCAA
>NZ_HG964450.1:1113536-1305712 GCF_000612725.1 Mycolicibacterium austroafricanum | reverse complement strand
CGATGACGTCGAGTACGAGTACACCCTGCGCGGCACGTTCGGGTGGACCCTCGCCGAGCAGGTCGTCCTCAACCGCTACCGGGTGCGGGCTCAGTAAGACCAGGGCGGTCCGGCGTCAAACCCGGCGCGCGGCACTGCGCGACTCCTTTCATCGGGCAAGGTGTCACCACGACGGCTATTGAGTGGGCAAGAGTGGCAACCTGCGCCGGACCGCCTCACTGACGGCCACATCCTGACCACAATTTGACCACAGTTACAGATAACTGCTGTTAACCACAGTTGTGTGTTTCAGCAGTTCGGTGCCGCCTAAACCCCTTGAACTGCAGCATGATTCGCCTTTGCAAGGCAGATGTCAGGAGTTCGAATCTCCTAGGCTCCACAACCTCCCTTTCGTCAGTCCCCCACCCGCAGGGCTCCCGCCGGACACATCGCGGCCGCCCGCACGACGGCGTCGCGTTCGGTGGCCGGCGGATCCGGGTCGATCACCACGACCTGTTCTGAACCGTCGGGCAGGTCGAACACCGTCGGCGCAGCCATCAGGCACTGGCCGTGACCCTCACACAACGTGTAGTCCACCGTGATCCGCATGACGCCTCCATTCGCGTTTGTTCACCCAGTGTTGGGGCTCGCCTGCACGATGGGCTGGATCGAGCGCGCCAAACTTGGCCTGTAGGTGCCAGTTGCGACGAGGCGTCAGCCTTCGGCGAGGTCTTCGAGCAGACCGCTGCGGCCGGCGAGAGCGGCGGCGGCGATCCTGTTGTTGACACCGAGCCGGTGCAGCAGCGAGGCCACCATGCGCTTGGCGGTGCGCTCGGAGACCACCATCCGCGCGGCGATGTCGACGGTCTCCATGCCCGTCGACAGCAGCGTCCACAGCTTCAGGTCCGCCGGCGTCAGCGAGTCCGCCAGCGACGACGCGGGCTTGCGTGTGCTCGACAGCAACCGGTCGAGCAGGCCGGGGTCGAGCACCTTCAAGCCGGCCGCGATGGTTTGCAGCGGGCCGACGAGGGCTTCGGGCCGAACGGTTTTCGACAGGAACCCGTCCGCGCCGGCGCGCAGCGCGTCCTCGGCCAGCTGATGGTCGCCGGTCCCCGACAGGGCCAGGATCCGCGTGGCGGGATGCCGGGCCTTGATGTGCCGTATCGCGGCCACCCCGCCCAGCGGCGGCATGGACAGATCCACGATCGCCAGATCGGCATTGCAGGAGCCGACGAGGTCCGCGGCCTCCTCGACAAACGTGGTGCGCCCGCCGATGACGAACTGCTCCCCCCAGTCCCGCCGCAACAGCAGTTCCAGACCTTCGGCGAACAGCTCGTGATCGTCGACGATCACGATGACGAAGGGTCCGTGGTGCACGGGGCGGATGGTAGCCGCATCGGCTGCGCGGCAGTCCGGAATGCCTGGGCCCGGCCGGTGGGCGATGTCTAGGGTGAGCTCGTGAACACCGCCGGCCGGCTGCGGGCCTTCGTCGTGCCCTCAGCGGATCGGTTCGGCCTGGCTCGTGTCGTCGTGTCGGTTCGGGTGGTGGTCGTCCTGTCGGTCATCGTGCTGGCGGCCTTCGGCCCTGACTGGATGCGTAGGCAACCGGTGGCCCTGGCGGTGGTTCTCGCCGGCACGTTGGCGTACGCGGCCGTGGTCATGGCGCGGCCGAACCTGGAGGTGCGCCGGACCCGCTACGCCTGGTTGGTGTCGCTGCTGGACACCGGCTTCAGCCTGGTGTTGATCGGGCTCACCGGCGGGGTGGACAGCCCGGTTGTGGCTGCGTTGACGCTGGTGGTGATCGCGTCGGCGGCGCGACTGACACTCGCCGAATGTCTGGGCTTCGCCGGCCTGGCCGGCCTCGGCTATCTCGTGGTGGTCCTGGTGTCGCCGGCCGGGGGCGGCTCCGGGCTGGCGGCACCGGTGCAGGGGCTGTGGTGGGCGCTCTATCTGGTGTTCATCGCGCTGCTCAGCGGCGCGCTGTCGGTACTGCTCGAGCGCGAACACCAATCGCGGGTGAAGGCGCTGGTCGAGGCCGAGGCCGAACACGCCGCCGCCGAGGAGGAACGGGATCTGCGGGCGCGCCTGCTGCGCTCGTATGAGGCACAGCAGGAGGGCCTGCAGGTTCTGCTTCACGAATTCCGCACCCCGGTCGCGTCGCTGGACGCGCTCACCGAGGCACTCGTCTCGTCGGAGATGGGATCGGCCGACCGCGAGTCCGCGCTCAAGCTCGCCGGACGCCACGCGCGTCACCTCTCGGACATGCTCGACTCGTTGGCCGACGTGAACCTCAGCCGACAACCGGCGTTCTCGTCCGGACGGGTCCGCCGCATCGACCTGGCCGAGGTGATCGGGGAAGCAGGCGACGCGGCGGGCATCCGCCCGCCCCGACTGCAGATCTCGATCAGCGGCGAGACATCGGCCATCCACGTCGACGCGCAAGGCCTGCGCCGTGTGCTGACGAACCTGCTGGAGAACGCGGCACGGCACGGACGCGGGCTGCCCATCGACGTGGTGTGCGAATGCGGCGACGGGCATCTCAGTGTCGCCGTCTCCGATCGCGGACCCGGCGTGCCGCAGGAGGATCTCGGCCAGCTGACCACCAAGTTCGTCAGCCTGTCGGACCGCCACGGCACCGCCGGGCTCGGCTTGTGGATCGTGGCCGAGATCGTCGACGCGCTCGGCGGCACGTTGCGCTTCACCGCGCGTGACGAAGGCGGACTGACCGCCTCGTTCACCATTCCCGTCAACTGACCGGCCCCCGCACGCAGCCGAACTGGCCCGCGTGGACCGGCAGTTGGCCCGCACGACGGCGTAATCGAGCTGCTGCGTGATTGAGACTGGCCTGGATTGCGCGACGTGAGCTGCACCACAGGTCAGCGCGGAGCAGCACGAAAGGACTCTCGATGACCACCGCCGTCCCAACCCATCGCGACATCGATCTCAGCGACCGCAACTTCTGGGCCAGGCCCCATGAGGAGCGGGATGCGGCATTCGCCGTGCTGCGCCGCGAGAATCCCGTGCCGTGGAGCCGACCGGCCGACTCCGATCTGCTGCCCCCCGAGCAGAACCTCAAGGGCTTCTGGTCGCTGACCAAACACGAGGACATCCGGTACGCCAGCCGCCATCCCGAGATCTTCTCCTCGGCCGAGGGCATCACGGTCGAGGATTTCCCGGTCGAGATCCGGATGATGTCGCAGTCGTTCATCGCGATGGACGCGCCGCGGCACACCCAGCTGCGCGGCATCACCCTCGATGCGTTCAAGCCGCGCAACATGCTTCGGCTGCAGGACTGGATCCAGGGCCACGCCCGCGACCTGATCTCGGAGATCTCGCACCTCGGTGAGGGCGACTTCGTCGATCTGGTGTCGGTCAAACTGCCCGGGCGCATCTTCGGCAGCTTCTTCGGTCTGCCGCCGGGTGAGCTGCACGAGAAGACCATCAACGCCGCGCAGCGCACGCTGGGCTGGACCGACCCGGAGGTGCGCGGCGACCTGACCGCGGTCGAACTGTTCGTCGGCGCGGTGATGGACCTGCACGAGACGGTGACGACCCTTCTTCCGGAGCGCCGGGCCAACCCGGGTGACGACCTGTTGTCGTGGATGGTGCAGGCCGAGTTCGACGGCGAGAAGATGACCGACGACGAGCTGAAGGCGTTCTTCACGCTGCTGGCCGTCGCCGCCAACGACACCACCCGGCACGCGTCGGCACACGCGATCCTGGCGTTCTCGCAGTTCCCCGATCAGCGCGACCTGCTGGTGGCCGACGTCGAGGGCAGGGTGGACACTGCGGTCGAGGAGGTGCTGCGCTGGGCGTCGCCGCTGGTGCACATGCGGCGCACCGCCGTTCAGGACGTCACGCTGCGTGGGTCCGAGATCAAGGCCGGCGACAAGGTGGTGCTCTGGTACAGCTCCGCCAACCGCGACGAGGACATCTTCGAGGATCCGTTCAAGTTCGACATCGCGCGTAACCCGAACCCGCACATCGCATTCGGTGGCGGCGGTCCGCACTTCTGCCTGGGTGCCGCACTGGCCCGCACCATGCTGCGGTCGCTGCTGACCGAGGTGTACACCCGCATCCCGGACATCTCCGCGCCCGAACCGCGATACCAGGTGGCCAACTTCATCAACGGCATCAACAGCCTGCCCGCCACCTGGACCCCCGAACGCCGCTGACGGCCCCGAAAGGAATCACGATATGAAGACCAAGGCCGCTGTGCTGTGGGGTCTGCACCAGAAGTGGGAGGTCGAGGAGCTCGAGCTGGACGCTCCCCGTGCGCAGGAGGTGCTGGTCAAGCTGACCGCCAGCGGGCTCTGCCACTCCGATGACCATCTGGTGACCGGGGACATGCCGATGAACCTGCCGGTGGTCGGCGGGCACGAGGGCGCAGGCGTGGTCGTCGACGTCGGCCCCGGGGTGACCGAGGTCGAGGCCGGCGATCATGTGGTGCTGAGCTTCATCCCGGCGTGCGGCCGCTGCACCGAATGTGCGCGCGGACGCAGCAACCTGTGCGTGTACGGGGCCGCCATCGTGGCCGGTCCCCAACTCGACGGCACCTTCCGCTTCCATGGTTCGTCAGGGGGCCGCGCCTACGATATCGGTCAGATGTGCGTGCTGGGAACGTTTTCCGAGTACACCGTGGTCCCGATCGCCTCGGTGGTCAAGGTGGACAACGACATTCCGCTGGACAAAGCCGCCCTCGTCGGCTGCGGCGTCACCACCGGATACGGCGCCGCGGTGCGCACCGGTGAGGCTGCCGACGGGGACACCGTCGTGGTGATGGGCGTCGGCGGGCTCGGCATCAACGCGATCCAGGGCGCCGCCATCGCCGGCGCGCGGAACGTGGTGGCATTGGACCCGGTCGCCTATAAGCGGGAGCGGTCCTTCGAATTCGGCGCCACCCACGCGGCCGCCGACGTCGCCGAAGCCCAGGCCCTGATCACCGATCTGACCCGGGGCACCATGGCCGACGTCTGCGTCGTCACCACCGACAGCGCCGAGGGCGCCTATGTGGCCCAGGCCCTGAGCCTGGTCGGCAAGCGAGGCCGGGTGGTGATGACCGCGATTCCGCACCCCACCGACACCGTGGTGGACATGTCGCTGTTCGACCTGACGCTGTACGAAAAGCAGGTCAGGGGATGCCTTTTCGGCTCGTCCAACCCGCGCCTGGACATCCCCCGGCTCCTCGACCTCTACGGATCGGGCCGGCTCAAACTCGATGAGCTCATCACCCGGGAGTACACCCTCGAGGAGATCAACCAGGGGTATGAGGACATGCACAACGGGCGCAACCTGCGCGGCGTGATCCGGTTCTGAGCCATGCCCGGCGGGTCCATCCAGGATCGCAAAACTGAACTACGACATGAAGGTGAGCAATTCATGAGCGACATCCCGCACTACCGGATGTACATCGACGGCGCGTGGCGTGACGCCGCGGACACGATCGAAGTCCGCAGTCCCGCCACCGGCGAACTGGTGGCGACGGTCGCCTACGGCGGCGTGACCACCGTGGACGACGCGGTCGCCGCGGCCAAGGCCGCCGACGAGGCCGGGGTGTGGCGCAACACGTCTGCACAGCAACGCGCGGACGTACTCGATGCGATCGCCGACAACCTCGCTGCGCGCACCGACGAACTGACCGCACTTCAGGTCGCCGAGAACGGTGCCACCGTCCGCGCGGCGGGCGCCTTCCTCATCGGCTACGCCATCGCGCACCTGCGGTACTTCGCCGGCCTTGCGCGCACCTACGCGTTCCAGTCCAGCGGACCGCTGATGGAGGCCCCGACGCTGGCCGCAGGGATGATCGTCAGGGATCCGGTCGGCGTGTGCGCCGGCATCATCCCGTGGAACTTCCCGCTGCTGCTCGCGGTCTGGAAGCTGGGTCCGGCGCTGGCCGCCGGCAACACCGTCGTGCTGAAGCCCGACGACCAGACGCCGCTGACGCTGCTCGAGCTGGCCCGCGCCGCCGACGAAGTCGGGCTCCCCGCAGGGGTTCTCAACGTGGTCACGGGCGCCGGCCCGACCGTCGGGGCACGTCTGGCCGAACACCCGGACGTCCGGAAGGTGGCGTTCACCGGATCGACCGAAGTGGGCAAGAGCGTCATGCGCGCGGCGGCCGACACGGTGAAGAAGGTCACGCTCGAGCTGGGCGGCAAGGGCGCCAACATCGTCCTCGACGATGCCGACCTCGACCTGGCGGTCGACGGATCGCTGTTCGCGTTCCTGTTGATGAGCGGTCAGGCCTGCGAGTCCGGAACCCGGCTGCTCGTCCACGAGTCCATCCATGACGAGTTCGTCCGCCGCATGGTGGCCCGTGCCGAGACGCTGGTGATGGGCGACCCGATGAGCCTCGCCTCCGATCTGGGACCGCTGGTCTCCGCCAAGCAGAAGGCGCGGGTGGAGAAGTACATCGCGCTCGGCCAGGAGGAAGGGTGCAAGCTGGCCTACCAGGGCACCGTCCCGACGGATCCTGCTCTGGCACAAGGTCATTGGGTGCCTCCGACGATCCTCACCGGCGCCACCAACGACATGCGGATCGCCCGGGAGGAGATCTTCGGTCCCGTGCTCGTCGTGCTCACCTACGGTGACGACGACGAGGCGGTCGCCATCGCGAACGACAGCGAGTACGGGCTGTCGGCCGGGGTGTGGAGTGCCGACAGGGAACGGGCGCTGGGGATCGCCCGCCGCCTGCAATCCGGCACGGTGTGGGTCAACGACTGGCACATGATCAACGCGATGTACCCGTTCGGCGGGGTCAAGCAGAGCGGTCTCGGCCGTGAACTCGGTCCCGACGCACTCGACGAGTACACCGAACCGAAGTTCATCCACGTCGACATGACCGACGACCGCCGCAAACACGTGTATCCGGTCGTCATCTCTGCGGCAGCGCAGGGCTGAGAAGGACGGATGTATCCCGGTACCCACGCCAGGACCGCGCCCGAGCGAGCGGCGGTCGTCGTCGCCGAGACCGGCGAAACGCTCAGCTACCGCCGGCTCGACGAACAGTCCGCCGCGCTGGCCCGGGTGCTGCACGACGCCGGTCTGCGCCCCGGTGACGTGGTCGCGTTGCTGTCGGACAACGCGCCCGAGGCGCTCGTCGTGCTGTGGGCGGCACAGCGTTCCGGGCTGTACGTCACCGCGATCAACCACCACCTGACCCCGGCGGAGGCCGGTTACATCGTCTGCGATTCCGGTGCGCGGGCACTGGTCGCGTCGGCCGCCCTGCGCGAGTTGGCCGACGGGGTGGTTGCCGAGGCCGGCGGTCCCGAGGTGCGCATCGCCTTCGGCGGCCGCATCGACGGATTCGCCGACTACGAGTCCACCCTGGCCGCGGCCGGTCCCCCGCTGGCCGAGCAGCCGTGCGGCGCTGTCATGCTCTACTCCTCGGGAACGACGGGATTTCCCAAGGGAATTCGTCCCGATCTACCGGAGCGCAGCGTCGACCAGCCCGGTGATCCGGTGGTGGCCATCGCCGGTGGCCTGTTCGGCATCACCTCGTCGGACGTCTACTTCTCGTCGGCGCCGATCTATCACGCCGCGCCGTTGCGTTGGTGTGGCATGGTGCATGCGCTGGGTGGAACCGTGGTGCTTGCCAAGAGGTTCGACGCCGCCGACACGTTGAGGTACATCGAGAAGTTCCGGATCACCGCGACACAGATGGTGCCGACCATGTTCGTGCGGATGCTCAAGCTCAATGACGAGGTCCGCAGCCGCTATGACCTGTCCAGTCTGCGCGTGGTGATCCATGCCGCCGCTCCGTGTCCGGTGGATGTCAAGCAGGCCATGATCGACTGGCTGGGTCCGATCATCTGGGAGTACTACAGCTCCACGGAAGTGCACGGCATGACCGTCATCGACACCGGGCAGTGGCTGAGCCACCAGGGTTCGGTGGGGCGCAGTGTCCTTGGCACGCTTCATATCTGCGATGACGACGGACACGACCTACCCGCCGGTGAGGTCGGAACGGTCTACTTCGAGCGGGACGCTATGCCGTTCAGCTATCACAACGCCCCGGAGAAGACCGCGGAGGCCCAGCATCCGGCGCATCCGTTCTGGACCACCGTCGGTGACCTCGGTTACGTGGACGACGAGGGCTATCTGTACCTGGCGGACCGCAAGGCGTTCATGATCATCTCGGGTGGCGTGAACATCTATCCCCAAGAGGTCGAGAACGCGCTGACGCTGCACCCGGCCGTGCACGACGTCGCGGTCATCGGGGTGCCGGATCCCGAGATGGGGGAACAGGTCAAGGCGGTGGTGCACCTCACCGCCGGCGTCGACCCCTCCGAGGAACTGGCGCGGGAGCTGATCGACTACACCCGGGCGCGGATCGCGCACTACAAGGCGCCGCGCTCGGTGGATTTCGTCGACGACCTGCCGAGAACGCCGACCGGAAAACTGGTCAAGGGCAAGCTGCGGGAGAGGTATCTGGTCGGTGTCTGAGCTCGTCGCGCCCCTGGCCATCATGGGGCTGGTGCTCGCACCCCTCTACATCCCGGTGGGAGTCACGATCGTCCACTGGATCGGCAACTGGTCCAGGCCGGAGGCCCAGCCTCCCGGGCCTCCTAGGGCTTAGGGCTGACCTCCACGCTGGGCGGCAGCGGCGACGGTTCGGGCTGCGTCGAGCGGCGCACGATGGAGAACGTCACCGCTCCCCCGGCCAGCACGACGACGGCGATCCCGGCCAGCAGCAGCGGACGCTTGCGGAGGCGGGACCTGCGGGCCTTCTCGAGCGCCTGCGGCAAACCGGCCACCACTTCCTGGGCGGCGGCCACCTCGACGGCGATCGCCTCCTGAGCCGCGGCGAGCTCGGCCTTCAGCTGGCGGGCCATCTTGCTTCGCCGATACTTGTTGCCCGCCCACACCGCGGACGACCGCGCCGACTCGACTCCGAGACCCACCGCTCCCCTGGTGACGTCGATCGGGCCGACGGTCGAATACATCAGGCCGCGGCTGAGCCGCTGACTGGGGGTCAGACGTACGCGGGTCGTGGAGCTCATATCCCACCTCTTTCGGGCTGTCGGATGTCGCGCCCCCAGCCTGCCATCCCGGCCAACGGCAAGGTGGCCGGTTGGCCCTCAGACCAGGCGTGGCACACTGGATTCCTGTGACGAGTCCCATTCAGACCGCGACCGCGACACTGCACACCAACCGCGGCGATATCAAAATCGCACTCTTCGGAAACCACGCCCCCAAGACCGTGTCCAACTTCGTGGGACTGGCCCAGGGCACGAAGGAATACAGCACTGAGAACGCCTCGGGCGGCTCGTCGGGCCCGTTCTACGACGGGGTGATCTTCCACCGCGTCATCGAAGGGTTCATGATCCAGGGCGGCGACCCGACCGGTACCGGACGCGGCGACGCGGGCTACAAGTTCGCCGACGAATTCCATCCGGAGCTTCAGTTCGACAAGCCCTACCTGCTGGCGATGGCCAACGCCGGCCCGGGCACCAACGGCTCGCAGTTCTTCATCACCGTGACCGAGACGCCGCACCTGAACCGGCGCCACACGATCTTCGGAGAGGTCGTCGATCCGGAGTCGCGCAAGGTCGTCGACGCGATCGCCACCACCGCCACCGACCGCAGCGACCGTCCCACCGACCCGGTCGTGATCGAGTCGATCACCATCTCTTAGCGTTTTCGGTGTAGTTGGTCATGCTGAGCGTGACCAACTACACCGAAATCACCCCGGGCCGGGCGCGTATCCGGCTTCGGTGAGTGCGTCGAGCACGTGCAACGGGTCGGTGCCGAGGTCCCAGCGGCTCAGCACCAGCAGCTGCCCATCGCGGGTGTCGATCTCCAGCAGCCGCATTTTTCGGCCCAGACGGCGGAACTCCGTGATGCGGATGCGCGTGATGTCCGCTGTTGTGAGCCGTTTCACACTCCACCAGCCGTGGTAGGTCAACGCCCCGTCGGTGATTGCCAGTTTCGGACGTGCGCGCCACGACATGAGTGCAAACACAACCAACCCAGCCGAGGCAACCCCGACAAGAATGCGCCCCGGAGGGTCTGTGACCAGCGTCACAGCGCCGAGAGCCATTGCAAGTCCCAGCACACCCGCGGTGACGATGCTTGCGGCCGGTGGACCCCACTGTGTTTGCTGCATGGGCTTCTCACACCCTTCTACCGCGCCGAACGCGGTTATCCACAAGTGCTATCCCCAATGGGGATGAATCACATCCGTGTGATCTGGTGACGGCCAGATGGCTTGCGGGGTAACGGCAGGCGACCATGATGGATTCATTCGCAGCCGTCGGCGGCTCACCGCCAGCGCATCGTGAGCAACAGCCCCGTGATCATGAAGGCAAACGCGATGGCGTAGTTCCAGACGTTCAGATCGGCCATCCACTGAAGGAAGCTCGGCACGTCCGGTCCGCTGCCCGCCAACTGGAACACGATGAGCCACACCAACCCGATCAACATCAGGCCGACGAACAGCACCACGAACCAGGTGCTCGACTGCCCCGTCTTGACCTTGACCGGAGTCCGGCTCACCGGATTGATGGTGAAGTCGTTCTTCTTACGGACCTTGGACTTGGGCATGCGTACCTTCGGACGATCGGCGCCGCGCCTGTTCCCGGTGCCACGAACGACCGGTCAGTGCGACGATGTGTAGGGAAAGCCTAACGCAGGCTCACATGGCAGCTCCGAAAGAGACGACACCGATGGACCACCGCGGCACCCGCACCGGGAAGCGCTCCTTGTGGCGCTTCGGCGTCCCGGTGATCTGTGTGGCCGCCGGACTGCTCCTCGGGGCGACGCACGGGGTCTCGGGAGGCGACGAGATCCGCCGCAGCGACGCTCCACGCCTGGTCGATCTGGTACGGGAATCTCAGCAGTCGGTGGACCGTCTCGGTGCCGAGCGCGACTCGCTGAGCCTCGAGATCGACAACCATCACGGCGGCTCCCCCGGCGCCGATGCCGCGCTGTCCGCGATCGTCGAGCGTGGCGATCTGCTCGCCGCTCAGGCGGGCATGACGCCCCTGCGAGGCCCGGGCCTGGTCGTCACCCTCAACGACGCTCAGCGCGACGCTCAGGGGCGGTTTCCCCGGGACGCGTCACCGGACGACCTGGTGGTCCATCAGCAGGACATCCAGGCGGTGATCAACGCGCTGTGGAGCGCCGGCGCTGAGGGCATCCAGGTGCAGGACCAACGCATCATCGGAACCTCCGCGCCCCGGTGCGTGGGCAACACGCTGTTGCTCAACGGCCGCACCTACAGCCCGCCGTATGTCATCTCGGCGGTCGGAGATCCGGGGGCGATGCAGGCGGCGTTGGCGGCGGCACCCCTGGTGACGCTGTACAAGCGATACGCGGTCCGCTTCGGGCTCGGCTACACCGAGGAGTCCCGCGAGGTGGAGCTGGTGGGGCACCAGGAGCCGGTTCGGATGAAGTACGCCCAGCCGCTCGGCCCTATTGGTTACTGAACGTTTCCACAGATTTCTTTGCTATCGGTAGCAACGCTGCGCTAGCTGTGCTATGTATATTTACGGTCAAGCAATCAAGTTGAACTGCACTGACAGGTGCCGCTGACGAATGGCGGCAATCTGACAGTGGCTGAAAGCGCGCAAAAACAGTGGATGCTTCCCGTAGCCGTGGGCTGTGGGCAGCAAACGCTGGAAGGTGCCGGGGGGAATCGTGAGAGTGCGTGAGGGCCGCAGGATGTTCACCGCGGCATTGGCCGTGCCGGCCGCGATCTGCCTGTCATGGGCACCTGCGGCGCCGGCTGCGACGGTGCTCGGCGTCGAGGGCACCGGCCAGCCGAAAGGCACCACCCAGACGGCGTTTCAGGGCTCGTTCTGTGAGCGGAACACCTGCCGGTCGATCAACAACAACCGCACCCCGTTCGATGTCGCGCTGGGCTCCAGCCAGATCCACACGGCGGTGTCGGCCACTCCGGGAGATGTCATCGTGATGGCGTACTCCCTGGGGGCGGCGTCGACCTACCACCGGCTCCGGGAGTGGGCGGAGAAGCCCGCGAAGGCGCCCGACCCCGACCGGATAGTGCTTGTCGTGACGTTCGGCAACCCCGAGAACAAGTTCGGCGGCGACGACCGGAACCTGTTCTGGACCGGCCTGCCCGAGGGTTCTCCATACCAGCACCTGGACGTCACGATGCAGTACGACAGCGTGGCCGACCGCCCGACCCGGTGGGGTTTCTTCTCGTCGATCAACACCACGTTCGCGCGCCACATGGCCTATTTCGACGACGTCGACATCAACGACCCCGACAATCTCGTCTACCGGGACGGCAACACGACGTACATGCTGATCAAGGCCGACGTGCTGCCGATGCTGGGCTGGCTCGACTGGTTCGTCGACGACGAGGGCATGGCCAAGCTCGACGCGACCTTCCGGCCGTTGGTGGAACGCGATTACCGGCGCCCCGCTTTCACCCCGCAGGGCGACGGCGCGGACTGGGGCAACGGCAACCCGCCGCCCAGTGTGGACGGCGTCACCGACCCGGAACCGTCCGAACGCCGCTCCGACGACGGGGACGGGGACGGGGACGCGCAACCGTCCGCGGCCGACACCGACATCGCCGAGGGCGAACCCGGCGCGGACATCGCCGAGGGCGAACCCGACGCGGACGTCGTCGAGGACGAACCCGACGCGCCGGAGCCCGCGGACGTCATCGGCGGCGACGAACACGGGGCAGACGGGCCCGAGGGGGATGAGCCCGAGGCCGAGATCGAGACGGAACCCGGGGCCGAGGCGGAGCAGCAGCGCGAGACCTCGTCGCCGACGGTGGCGGAGTCCGGGTCGCCGGAGGGCGTCGCGCCCGACGGTGCCGAGGGCGTCGCGGCCTGAGCGACGGCCAACGTCCTGGCGGTAGCCTGTTCCGATGCAGGTCTTGGTCGTCGACAACTACGACAGCTTCGTGTTCAACCTGGTCCAGTACCTGGGCCAGCTCGGCGTGGACGCGCAGGTGTGGCGCAATGACGACGACAGGTTGGTCACCGACGCGGACGTCAGCCGCGTCGCCGAGGAGTTCGACGGTGTGCTGCTGAGCCCCGGACCCGGGACTCCCGAGCGCGCCGGCGCGTCGATCGGTCTGGTGCATGCGTGCGCGGCCGCACGCACCCCATTGTTGGGAGTGTGCCTCGGACATCAGGCGATCGGCGTGGCGTTCGGCGGCACCGTCGACCGTGCCCCGGAGCTCCTGCACGGTAAGACCAGCACGGTCCACCACACGAATCAGGGCGTGCTCAAAGGCCTTCCGGACCCGTTCACCGCGACGCGGTACCACTCATTGACGATCCTGCCGGAGACGATGCCCGCCGAGCTCGAGGTCACGGCGAAGACCGAAGGTGGCGTAATCATGGGTGTCCGGCACGTCGAGCTACCGATCCACGGTGTCCAGTTCCACCCGGAGTCGATCCTGACCCAGGGTGGGCACCGGATGCTCGCCAACTGGCTGGGCTTTTGCGGTGCAGCCCCGGATGAGGCGCTGGTACGCCGGCTCGAGGACGAGGTCGCGGACGCCGTCGCGGCGGCTACGACGCGAAATTCAGCGTGATCCTGCTGCCGTAGTTCACGCCGCTGCCCGGTGACGGGCTCTGCGTCACCACAGCGTTGGTGCGTTGCCCGCTGTTGGGCACGTCGGCGCCCTTGTCGAGCACCCCGGT
Source organism: Mycolicibacterium austroafricanum (assembly GCF_000612725.1). GTDB lineage: Bacteria > Actinomycetota > Actinomycetes > Mycobacteriales > Mycobacteriaceae > Mycobacterium > Mycobacterium austroafricanum. The sequence continues at coordinate 1,292,105 of NZ_HG964450.1, read as the reverse complement.
CCAGCCGAGTGCCCGCAGCCGCGGCTCGGCGTCCGCCCAGAACTGACCCCGCAGGTCCGGCATCACGAACTGGTTGCCGCGCGACACCTGGATCTGAATCACGGTGTCCTGCGGAACGGTCTGGCCGGCAGCGGGCTCCAGGCCGACCACCTGGCCGGCCGCGACGGTGCTGTCCACCTCGACCGGCACCGACTTGGTGAACCCCGACGCACCCAGGATCTGCTGGCACACCTCGACCGTCTGCCCGACGCACTCCGGGACGACGGCCGTCGCCGGCCCCTTGCCTACCACGATGGTGATCTCGTTGGTGATCGCCGAGGTCTGATTGGCCGGCGGCACCGTGGACAGCACCCGGTCCTTCTGCTCGGGCAGCGACGTCGACGCCGTCTGCCGGAACTTCTCGAAACCGGCCTCGGTGAGCCGACGAACCGCCTCGGTGTAACTGAGGCCGGACACGTCGGGCACCTCGCGCTGCTCGGGCCCCGTCGACACGTTGAGGGTGATCTCGTCACCCGCGCCGACCTCCGTGTTGGCGCCGGGGTCGGTGTCGATGACATGGTCCGGAGGCACCTCGGAATCCGGCTTCTGCTGGGTGCGGATCGAGAAGCCGCGGTTCTGCAGCGTGGCGATCGCGTCGGCGGACGCCTGCCCGCGCACGTCGGGAACCTGCACGTCGCGGGTCCCGCCGCCGAACATGTTGATGCCGATGGTCACCACCACCGTCAGCACCGCGAGGATGGCGACGGCGATCAGCCAGCGTCCCAGCGACCCACCCCGCTCCGGCTCCGCGTACCGGGGCCGGCGCCGATCGTCCGGCTCAACCGGCTCCGTGCGGGGGTGCGCGGGGTTCGCGGCGAGCAGCGACGTGCGCTCGGCGTCGGTGAACACCTTCGGCGCGTCGGGCGCCTCACCGCTGTGCACCCGGACGAGATCGGTGCGCATCTCCGCCGCCGTCTGATAGCGGTTGTCGGGGTTCTTGGCCAGCGCCTTGAGCACCACCGCGTCGAGCTCCGGGGAGATACCGGCGTGCCGCTGCGACGGCGGCACCGGATCCTCACGGACATGCTGGTAAGCCACCGCGACGGGGGAGTCGCCGACAAAGGGCGGCTCACCGGTCAGGACCTCGTACAGCACGCAACCCAGGGAGTACACATCGGAGCGGGCGTCGACCTTGACGCCGCGCGCCTGTTCGGGCGACAGGTACTGTGCCGTGCCGATCACCGCGGCGGTCTGGGTGACGGGATTGCCCGCGTCGGCCAGTGCCCGCGCGATGCCGAAGTCCATCACCTTGACCGCGCCGGTCTTGCTGATCATGATGTTCGCCGGCTTGACGTCGCGGTGGATGATTCCGTGCTGGTGGCTGAAGTTGAGGGCCTGGCACGCGTCGGCGATCACCTCGATCGCGCGCTGCGGCGCCATCGGGCCGTCGTTGTGCACGATGTCGCGCAGTGTCACACCGTCGACGTACTCCATGACGATGTACGGCAGCGGCCCGGTCGGTGTCTCCGCCTCACCGGTGTCGTACACGGCGACGATCGCGGGATGGTTCAACGCGGCCGCGTTCTGCGCTTCCCGCCGGAACCGCAGATAGAAGCTGGGGTCGCGGGCCAGGTCGGCGCGCAGCACCTTGATCGCGACGTCGCGGTGCAGTCGCAGATCGCGCGCCAGGTGGACCTCGGACATGCCGCCGAAGCCCAGAATCTCACCGACTTCGTAGCGGTCGGAAAGGTGCTGTGGGGTCGTCATCGCAAATTCTGTTCTGAAACGTGCCGTGTCGTCAGGGGTGACAGGTTGTCAACGGGCCGTAATACCCAATATCGGTCAGGTTCATGATCGCCGAATGCGGGCGCGGCCGCGCCGGGGGTCTCCGGTGGCGCGCCCTGGCTGGTCGGCGTCTCGGTGACGGTGGTCGGCGGCGGTTGGTCCTTACGGTCCTGGGCGTTCAACACGATCAGGATCGCGATGACGATCGCCAGCGCGCCGAGCACCCCGGCCGCCCACAGCAGGGCCCGCTGCCCGGACGAGAACCCCCCGCGCGGGGGCGGGGCCGAGCGGTGGTGGCTGCCCGTGGCACGGGTGCGCGACGTCGGGGCCGGAGCGCGGCCGGTGGGGTCGGCTGCCGGGCGGGACGCAATCGCCGGGGGCACCGCGGTCGGTGCGGCGCGTCCGATCGACGGCGCCGCGTTGGGCCTGGGCGGGCGCCGCCCCGCGCGGACGGCGGCGACCGCGTCGGCGAACGGCCCGCCGGACTTGTAGCGCATGCCCGGGTTCTTGACGAGCGTGATCTCGATGAGCTCGCGCACGTTGGGCGGAAGATCCGCGGGCAGCGGGGGAGGAGTCTCCTTGATGTGCTTCATCGCGACGGTCAATGCGCCGTCGCCGATGAACGGGCGCTTACCGGACACGGCCTCGTACCCGACCACACCCAGCGAGTAGACGTCGCTGGCCGCGGTGGCGTCGTGGCCGAGGGCCTGCTCGGGGGCGATGTACTGCGCGGTGCCCATCACCATGCCGGTCTGGGTCACCGGGGCCGCGTCGACCGCCTTGGCGATGCCGAAGTCGGTGAGCTTCACCTGACCGGTCGGCGTGATGAGGATGTTGCCGGGCTTGACGTCGCGGTGCACCAACCCGGCGGAGTGTGCCACCTGCAACGCCCGTCCGGTCTGCTCGAGCATGTCCAGCGCGTGGCGCAGCGACAGCCGCCCGGTGCGTTTGATCACCGAGTTCAGCGGTTCGCCGTTGACGAGTTCCATCACGAGATAGGCCGTGCGGCCTTCGCCGTCGATGTCGGTCTCGCCGTAGTCGTACACCCCGGCGATGCCCGGATGGTTGAGCATCGCGACGGTGCGGGCCTCGGCGCGGAACCGCTCGACGAACTCCGCGTCGGTCGAATACTCGGCCTTGAGCACCTTGATCGCGACCCGGCGGCCCAGCCGCGAGTCCACGCCTTCCCAGACCTGCCCCATGCCGCCGGTGGCGATCAGCCGCTGCAGCCGGTACCGCCCGGACAGCGTGACACCGACTCTTGGGCTCATTTCTCGCCTCCGGCGAGGTGGCTCACGGTCTCGCCTCCGGCGAGGTGGCTCACGGTCTTGCCTCCGGCGAGGTGACTCATGATGCCTCCCGCAGCGCCGCGGCGATCGTCGCGCGTCCGATGGGCGCCGCAAGGGCCCCGCCCGTCGCCGACAACCGGTTTCCCCCGTTCTCGACAAGCACCGCGACCGCGACTTTGGGTGCCTGAGCAGGCGCGAAGGCGATGTACCAGGCATGCGGCGGCGTGTTGCGCGGATCCGTGCCGTGCTCCGCAGTGCCGGTCTTGGATGCGATCTGCACGCCGGCGATGGCTCCCTTCTGCTGAGTCACCTGCTCGGCGGCGACCATCAAGTCCGTAAGTGTATCTGCGACCTGCTCGGTGACTGCTCGCCGCTCTTCGGTGGGAGCGGTGGTGGCGATGTTCGCCAGGTCCGGACCCTTGAGGCTTTCAACCAGGTACGGGCGCATCATGACGCCCTTGTTCGCGACCGCGGCCGCGATCATGGCGTTCTGCAACGGGGTCAGCGCGACGTCTCGCTGCCCGATGCTGGACATCCCCAGTGCCGCGTCGTCGGCGATGGGCCCGACGGTGGACTCGGCGACCTGCAGCGGTATGGCCGGTGGAACCGCGCCCACCCCGAAGTCACCGGCGGTGCTGCGCAGCGGGTCTGCGCCGGTGTCGATGCCCAGCTGGACGAACGCGGTGTTGCAGGAATGGGCGAACGCGTTGCGAAGCGACGTGGTGGGGCCGGCACCGCATGACACACCGCCGAAGTTCTGCAGGGTGGCCGTGCTGTCGGGCAGCGCGATCTGCGGCGCGGCGGTCAGCTGGGTGTCCGGCGTGGCTCCCGCCTGCAGTGCCGCCGCGGTGGTGATGACCTTGAACGTGGATCCCGGCGGGTACGCCTCGGAGATCGCGCGGTTGAGCAGCGGGGAGCCGGGGTCGTCGCGAAGACGCTGCCAGGCTTCCGCCTGCTCGGCCACGTCATGGGTGGCCAGCAGGTTCGGGTCGTACGACGGGGCGGACACCAGGGCCAGGATCTTGCCTGTCGACGGTTCCAGGGCGACGACCGAGCCCGTGCACGGTCCGTCGCAGCCCTTCTCCATGGCGTCCCATGCCGCCCGCTGAACCTGCGGGTTGATGGTGGTGGCGACGGTGCCGCCGCGGGGATCGCGGCCGGTGAAGAAGTCGGCGAGCCTGCGCCCGAACAGCCGTTCGTCGGAGCCGTTGAGGATGGTGTCCTCCGCGCGTTCGAGTCCGGTGCTCGAATAGCTCAGCGAGTAGAAACCCGTGACCGGTGCGTAGATCATCGGGTCGGGATACACCCGCAGGAACCGGAACCGGCCCTGAGTCGAGACCGAGTAGGCGAGAAGCTGTCCGCCGGCCGAGATCTGGCCGCGCTGACGGGAGTATTCGTCGAGCAACACCCGTTGGTTGCGTGGGTCGGAGCGCAGACCGTCGGCGGTGAACACCTGCGTCAGGGTGGCGTTGGCCAGCAACACCACGACCAGAGCCATGATCATGACGGAGATGCGGCGCAGTGAGGTGTTCATACCTTCTGGATCACCTCGGTGCTGGCACCCGCGATGTTGCCCGGCGGCAGCGACCTGGTGACGATGGGCCGACGGGCGGAATGTGAGATGCGGACCAGGATCGCCAGCAGCAGATAGTTGGCCACCAGCGAGGACCCGCCGTAGGACATCCACGGCGTGGTCAGCCCGGTCAGCGGAATCAGCTTGGTGACACCGCCGACGACGATGAACAACTGGATCGCCAGCGTGGCGGACAGACCGGCGGCCAACAGCTTGCCGAAGCTGTCACGCACCGCGATCGCGGTGCGCAGCCCGCGGATGATCACGATCGTGTAGAGCATCAGCACGGCCGAAAGGCCAACCAGCCCAAGCTCTTCGCCGATCGCAGCGACGATGAAATCGGTGGATGCCGCGGGCACCGTTCCCGGCTGTCCGTTCCCCAGACCGGTGCCGAAGATTCCGCCGGTGGCGAAGCTGAACAGCGACTGCACCATCTGGTAACCGGCGCCGTCGGGGTCGGCGAACGGGTCACGCCAGGTCTGTACCCGTACCCGGACGTGGTCGAAAAGGTAATAGGCCGCAACGCTTCCCGCGGCGAACAGCGCCAGTCCGAGCACCACCCAGCTGAATCGTTCGGTCGCGATGTACACCATCACCAGAAACGACGCGTACAGCAGCAGCGAGGTGCCCAGGTCCTTCTCGAAGATCATCACCGCGATCGACGCGATCCACGCCGCCAGCAACGGAGCCAGGTCCCTGGGCCGGGGCAGATCCATTCCGAGGACGTGTTTTCCGGCGCTGGTGAACAGGTCGCGCTTGGACACCAGTACCGCGGCGAAGAAGATCAGCAGCAGGATCTTGGAGAACTCCGCGGGCTGAATCGAGAAGCCTTCGAACTGGATCCAGATCTTGGCGCCGTTCTGCTCCGACATCGAGCGGGGCAGGATCGCCGGGATGGCCAACAGGACAAGGCCGGTCAGACCGCAGACGTATCCGTAGCGCGACAACGTGCGGTGGTCGCGCAGGAAGATCACCACGGCGGAGAATCCGAGGACCCCCACCAGCGTCCACAGCATCTGCTGGTTGGCGGTGCCGCCGAGACCCTGCGCGGTGGTCTCACCCTCGGCGAGGTCGAGACGGTGAATCATGACCAGCCCCAAGCCATTCAGCAGCGCCACGACAGGCAGTAGCAGCGGGTCGGCATAGGGGGCGAAGCGGCGGACGGCCAGGTGCGCACCGGTGAACAGTGCCAGGTAGGCGACGGTGTACTGGGCCAGGTCCCAGTGCAGTCCCTGTTCCTGATTCGCCTCGACCAGCAGCAGCGCGACCGTGGTGATCAGCGCGGCGAAACCGAGCAGGAACAGTTCGGCGTTCCTGCGGTTGGGCAGCGGGGGCGTCACCGCGACTGCGGGCTGCGGTTGGGTCGTCATGAGACTTCCCGGCAGTTCGTTCCCGGCTCAGGTGGTGGGGGCGGCAGCGCGGTCACCGTGGGTGGTGGCGGCGGGGGAGTGGGCGACGCCGGCGGTACGGGCGCCGGCGACGCGGGCGACGGTGCGGTGGTGGTGACGGTGCGCGGGGTCTCCGGGGCGGGCGCCGGACCACTGGCGCGGGGGGTGGTGCTGGGCCCGGTCGTCTGCGGCGCAGTGGAAGTCGGGGCGGGCGCGGGGCGCGGAGAGGGCGCGGGGGGCCGGGTGGTCGACGGCGGGGCGGGCGGCGCGCACACCGGGAGGACGGAACTGCGCGCCAGTTCCTCGATCTGACCGATGGCCTCGTCGAGGGAGCCCGAGGGCAGGCCTGCGATCACCTGCGCGCGCTCGGAGGGCCGCATGTCGCCGACGCCGAGGAGGCGGCAGTCCAGGCTGTCCTGTGACTGGCCGGCGCTGATGAGGGAGAGTTCGTTTCGGGCGTTCAGACATCCGAGGAGGTAAGGCTCCTGCAGGGAGACCCCGAGAAAGGAGCCCTGAACACCCCGCATGATCGAGACGGTGCCGTTGTGTTCGCTGACGTAGTAGTTGTTGCGTACGATCTCGCGTCCGACAGCCAGGCCCGTCAGCACCACCAGGACCAGCACCGCGGCGGCGATGATCATGCGTCGCCGGGAATGCGGGCGCGGCGGCGGCTCTTCCGGTTGCGGCACAACGCGTTTGGCGGCGTTGCGTTTTGGGTTGAAGGCCGACGCGCGGCCGGCGGCGGTGTTCGGTGGGTCGCTCTGATCGTCGTCGCCGGACACCGCCCCCGCCAGGATCGGTTGGGTCTGTCCGTAGTCGTAGTCCACGACGTCGGCGACCACCACGGTGACGTTGTCCGGGCCGCCTCCGCGCAGCGCCAATTCGATGAGCCGGTCTGCACTTTCGGCCACGTCTTCGATCTGCAGCGCCTCGGCGATGGTGTCGTGGCTGACCGGATCGGACAGCCCGTCAGAGCACAGCAGGTAGCGGTCACCGGCGCGCGCCTCGCGCATGATCAGCGTGGGTTCGACCTCGTGGCCGGTCAGCGCGCGCATGATCAGGGAGCGCTGCGGGTGACTGTGGGCTTCCTCTGCGGTGATGCGGCCTTCGTCGACCAGAGTCTGGACGAACGTGTCGTCCTTGGTGATCTGGGTCAGCTCACCGTCACGCAGCAGGTAGCCGCGCGAGTCGCCGATGTGCACCAGGCCAAGCCGGTTGCCCGCGAACAGGATTGCGGTCAGCGTGGTTCCCATGCCATCGAGCTCGGGGTCGGCTTCGACGTGTGCGGCGATCGCCGAATTGCCCTCGCGCACCGCGGAGTCGAGCTTGCTCAGCAGGTCTCCACCGGGTTCGTCGTCGTCGAGGTGAGCCAGCGCGGCGATCACCAGTTGGGACGCCACCTCACCGGCGGCGTGACCGCCCATACCGTCGGCGAGCGCGAGCAGCCGCGCGCCGGCGTAGACCGAGTCTTCGTTGTTGGCGCGCACCAACCCCCGGTCGCTGCGGGCCGCGTATCGGAGGACGAGTGTCACGGGCGCAGCTCGATCACCGTCTTGCCGATCCGCACCGGGGTGCCCATCGGAACTCGAACTGCTGTCGTCACCTTCGCCCTGTCGAGGTATGTACCGTTGGTTGATCCTAGGTCCTCTACGTACCATTCCGGACCTCGTGGCGAGAGCCTGGCGTGGCGCGTCGAGGCGTAGTCGTCGGTCAGCACGAGCGTCGAGTCATCGGCACGCCCGATCAACACCGGCTGCGTTCCCAGCGGGATGCGTGTTCCGGCGAGTGCGCCCTCGGTGACCACCAGCTGCCGGGGGACATGCCTTCGGCTGCGGTTGGGCAGCAGCGACCCTCGCAGCGCCAGTCCGCGCCGCACCATCACCGCACCGGTGGGCGCGTAGATGTCGGTGCGCAGGATGCGCAGCACCGACCAGATGAACAGCCACAACAGCAGAAGGAAGCCGACGCGGGTCAGCTGCAGTACCAGGCCCTGCATCTGACGTCCTCTCCGTCTCCGCTGATACTCCTCGCGCAAGCGCTCGTCGGCGTAATACTCCTCGCACTAGCGCTCGTCGGCGTCCTGTCGGAACCGCCACCATACGTGGGCGTCGGTCGACGTGAGCGCCACGCGACCGCTACCCCCGAGCGGCCGATCCTCAGTGGACGCGGACGATGATCTCGGAGTGGCCGAGCCGGATGACGTCGCCGTCGGCCAGCTGCCACTCCTGGACCGGGGCGTTGTTCACCGTGGTGCCGTTGGTGGAGTTGAGGTCTGACAATAGCGCGACCTGACCGTCCCAGCGGATCTCCAGGTGTCGACGTGACACTCCCGTGTCGGGCAGCCGGAACTGGGCGTCCTGCCCGCGTCCGATCACGTTGGCACCTTCGCGCAGCTGGTAGGTGCGGCCACTGCCGTCGTCGAGCTGCAGAGTGACGGTGGCGCCGGCCGCCGGGTAGTCGCCCTGGGCGCCGTAACCGGCGTAGCTGCCACCCTGTCCGTAGCCCGGGTCCTGATAGCCGGCGGGCTCGCCGTAACCCTGGTCCTGATAGCCGGCCGGGGCCTCGCCGTAGCGGCCGTAATCGGGCTGCGCGTAGTCCTGGCGACCGTACTGCTGACCGCCGTAGCCGCCCTGGTCGGGATAGCCACCCTGGTCCGGGTAGGACGGCCGACCTTGCGGGCCCTGAGGACCGTAGCCGCCGTCGTCGGGACGACGGCCGTAGTCATAGTCGCCCGACGGCGGGCCGTAGCCGGGCTGGCCACCGGGAGGAGGGCCGTACCCGGGCGGGGGCTGCCGGTAGCCCTGGTCGGGATAACCGCCGGGAGGCGGACCGTAGCCCGCAGGCGGGCGCTGCTCGTAGGACTGCGGGGGGTAGCCGCCCTGCTCCGGGTAGCCACCCTGATCGGGATAGCCGCCGTGCTCGGGATAGCCGCCGTGCTCGGGGTAGCCGCCGCGGGGCGGGTAGCCACCCTGGTCCGCCGGCGGGGGATAGCCGCCCTGGTCGGCCGGCGGGTAGCCGCCGCGCGGCTCGTCGCCGCGGTTGGGACGCTCGTCCTCGGGGCGGTTGTAGTAGTCGTCCGCGGGCCGACCCGGTCCTTGGCCGCCGCGGTAAGTCGGGTTGTCGGTCATCGGTGGTACTCCTGGTTCTGCCTGGGACGTGACGTCTCGTGGGGGTGGAGCGGGTTCGACTGTGGTCGCGTCTGGATTGACCGCGGCACGCGCGCGAAACTGTCCGGTGTGCAGGTTGGGCGACTGCTCGAATCTGACGACCACATCACCATACGTTTGCCACCCCTGCTCATGGATGTATCCCTCCAAGTGCTTGGCGAACGTGGTCGCGGTGATGTCCGGGTCGGCACTAACCTTTCGATAGTCAGGCACACTGAGGGTAATGACGTAGTCGTTCGGGGCCAAAATGCGCCCACCATGCAGTTCGCGGACTCCGGCGTCAGCCTCCCGGCGCAGCAGCGACTCCACCTCCTGCGGCACGATCGAACCGCCGAAGACGCGGGCAAAGGCGTCGCCGACCTTGTCCTCGAGCTTGCGCTCGAAGCGGCCGACCAGTCCCATCTGCCCGATCGCCTCCCTCGCTGTGGTGCACTGTTCTTACCCGCGCAGTGACGCCGCCAGCGTGTCGGCTGGTGGCGATGCCTTCATGCATGGTATCGGCCATCTGGGTCGATGCGTGACCACCAGAACTCTGAGAATCACGTTGATGCAGGTCACGGTTCTGCGACGGCTCGTTTTGGAGTTCCGGGGGGTCCGCCAGTACGGTTGTGAAGCCGGGATGCCTGCGTGATAGGCTCCCTCGGTCATTCGGGCGAGTGGCGGAATGGCAGACGCGCTGGCTTCAGGTGCCAGTGTCCTTCGGGACGTGGGGGTTCAAGTCCCCCTTCGCCCACAGTTCGACAAAGGTCACGACCTCGTAAGAGGGCGTGACCTTTGTCGTTTGTGGAGGGCGGTTGGGCCTGGCCTGCGACGCGAGTGTGGGGCATTCGCCGTGACGGCCCTTTTTAGCGGGGCCGGGGCCCAAGCCGGAGTACAGGATTTCCCGCACCGCTTACGCAACGGTGTCCGGTTCGACGGAGATGCGCGAAGTAATCGGCGTTCCTACGATCTCCTCGAGCGCGGTCTGCCGCTCACTGCTCAGTCGTGCCCACACCTCCTCGAATGGGTGCCACGGCCTGTCGCCGGGGCCGCTGCTGGCACCCGGTTCTCCCCAGCAGCCCGCGCGCAAACGCTCGACGAACGTTTCCTTGCTTTCCCCCGACATGAACAGCATCAGGTCATGGTCCACCCGCATGGGGACCGTCTGGTAGCTGATCGGCGTGAGATCACATGGGGCAACGAGCCACTCGGGGGATGCACGGAACAGCTCCAGCTCGGTCGACAAAGCGTCAGTGGAGCCCGACTCGATCGCTTCTCGAATCCCGTCGGCAGCGGTGCGGCCATTGTTTCGATTCCGGAGGGCGACCAGCGGTGCACGCGCTTCCAGCACCGCCGGAGGGTCGTCGACGCGCTGCGCCAGTACCCAGAGATGTCCCTCGTCCGACATGTTCCAGTCCCAGCCGATTTCTGGGTTTTGGATGCGGTAGACCGCCCATAGCGCCTCCCACGTGGCTTCTGGTGCCCGATCCGCCCAACTACCCGCCTTCACCGCATCCCCGGTTACAAAGGCCGTGTTTGGTCGAGCATCGACCACCGCAAATCTGTTGTACGCTTTGAGATCTTCCATCAGATCGTCCATCGAGACGTCGTACTGCGCGGCGACGTCCTCGATCTGTTTAGTCACCGGCAATGGCGCAAACCCGCCACAGAGTATTGGTTCGGCCAGCGACGCCCGAGTGCCGTGGAAGATGGGGACACGAGTATGGGCGATGGCGTCGGCGATGTTGGTCACGTCGACAGCCTCATCTATGGATCGGTGCGGCCGTGCGTCGGGTCTCCCGTTGGTGCTCTTCACCGCCCGGGAATGACCTGCGTGACGGTGGCCTGCAGGTTGGCGTTCTCTTCGCCCGAGATACGCGTCTCGCGATCGAATGTGGCCGTGCCGTCGGCGTCGATGGTGAAGTTACCGACCTGATCCTGTTCACCGCCGGTGACGGTGTAGACGACGGTCGTCCTCTCCGGCAAGGGCTTGGAGCTGATGTACTGCGGGTTGATCGTGTAGCGATAGTTACAGCCCGCGGATCCGAAGCATTTCTGCTCGGTGATGACCACGCCGACGACGAAGTCAGCCGGGGTGGGCGGCGCCGCAGCCCGTGTCGGAGATGTCGTTGTCATATCCGACCATGCCGAAACAGAGTCGTTGCCGTTGGCCGACGTAACCTCGTCCGGAGCGATGCAGCCGGACAATCCGACGGCGACGATCGGGGCGATGGCGGCAGCCTTGATGGAGATGCGCTTCATTTTCATTCCTTGTTGTTGAGTGGATCAGGCAGCGGTGTCGCCGGATGTGTCGGTCGAGGGGTCTTCCGAGGCCTGTGCGTCGGCCAACGCGGCCAGCGCCTCGGACAACAACCGGTTGATCCCAGAAGTCACTGCAGTGCAGCCGGTTTCGATCTTTTCCGCGCTCTTGTGGATGGAGCCGGCGGCCTTCTTGATGTCGTCGATGCGATCCAGCTGGTTGACGGCTTCACAGATCTTTTCTTCGGCGGTGGACAGCTGTTTGGCGCCGCGGCGGGTGGAGGCCGCCAGGGCGGCGGTGCGCAGCAGCATGAGGACCGTGCGGAGCAGGTCAGGATCATCGGCTGTGGGGTCGAAGGCGAGAACGACACGGCGTGAGCCGATGACTCGAATGGACTGGCCCGCGTTCTGTTCGAGGGTTCGGACGAGGCCGAGCGATGCCGCCGCTTGGCGGTTGCGCTCGGCCTCGTCCAGGTACTCGGTCCAACCCCCGCGGGCCGAGTCCGTCATCTCGATCGCCACGCGCGCACTTCCGCCGTCCACGGTGAGCAGTCCGTCGCCCTTCTTGGAGCGCGGCAGGTGTCCGACAATGGCGCGGGTGTCGGAGTATTCATCGCCCAGGCCGGTAGCGATGGTGAAAAGCACCTCGTTGACCTGGTTTTCAAACGTGTCACCCTTGATCGGCGTGACCTTGCTCAGGCTGGCGCGGGCCTCCTGGACTTTGACTGCGGTACCGATTTCGTCGATCTTCTGGGTGAGCACCTCGTGGTTCTTGCCCAGCAGTTCGGTCAATTGCTGCTGACGGAGCTCGAGCGTCGCGGTGTGCTTGGCCATCGGGGACGTGGGGTCGGCGGGGTCGAATTGCTTCACGGCTTTGGTGACAACCTCGGTGATGCTCGCGGAGCTCTTGGCATCGAGTTCGGCGCTGAACTTTTCCAGCAGCGGCTGCAGCTTTTCCAGGAGTTCCGGACTGTCGCCGGCGAAGATGCGCCGGACTTCGGCGGTCAGCGCGGTCTTGGCGGCGGTCACCGACTCGGTGAACTCCTTGCGGCTGGTCTGATCGGCTTCAACGATGGCCTTCTTGGCGTCCTCGGCGGCCTTCGCCATCGTCTTCGTGGCGTCTTTGACGGTGCGGTCGGTCAGTTCGGCAGCCTGCGCGGAGGTGGCCGCTGTCTTGTCGCCCGCCTCCTTGATCATCCGTTCCAAGGCGCGAGCGTCCTGGGACTGCCCGGTGGCCGATAGCGCGTGGGCACCGATCTTCACGGCTTCGGCGACGAAATCCGACAGGTCGGCATCCGCGAGAACTGCGGGATCATCGACGATCTCGCCGCGTTGCCCGGTGGTCCACCGCTGGGCTTCGCGGACGACGTCCTTGTCCTCGATGGTCAGGTGGTTGATGACGATCGTGCTCTGGTCGTCGCCCAGGCGGGCGCCTTTCAGGTCGGTCATGAATGCTCCTCGGTGCTTGAGCCGCAGGGGCGCGGCGGGTGCATCGAGAATCACTTGGCTAGCTCACGATTTACAACAGATCTAAATGATAAGCCTGGTTATCAGCGTAATTCATTGCAATAACGACGCCGCGCGAATACCGTGGGCTGGAAGTGAGGGGAGGCGGGCCGTGCGGACTTTGACGTTGCAGGATGTGGCCGACCTCGCGAACGTACAGCGCCCGGTCGTCAGCATGTGGCGAAACCGCCCCCGTGTCCGTGGTGAACTCGTGCCCTTTCCTGAGGCGGTGAGCCGCAGAGACGGTATCGAGCGGTTCGACCCCGACGCGGTGGTCGAGTACCTGAAGCGCACCGGCCGGGGCAACAACACCGAGGTCGAGTACGACGCCCCCGCGATCGCTGTGCCGGACAACGCCGACCTGGAGGAGCTCGTCGTGCTACTCGCCTGGCGTGTGCTCACCGGGGTCGAACTTGCCGGCACCAATCCAGCGGAACGGGCGCGGCTGGCCGAGGAATACGACCCTGACGATCGATGTGTGCTCACCGAGATACGCACCATCCGTCCCACTGGCGCGGTACTGGAGTACGTCGACGAACTTGTCGAAGCCTCCTTCGGACTACCCGACGCGTTAGCGCGCATCGAGCAAGGTCGGCTCTACCGAGAGCGTGCTGTCCGCGAGCTCACCGGCGACGCCGTGCGAATCCTGGGACGGGTCGTGACTGAGTGCGCGGTGTTCCTGGGCGCCGAGGACATGACCTTGCGGGCCGACGGAAGCACGGTGTCAATGGCGGTAGCGGCCGAATGCGGAATGGGCGTGACATCCAAGGACCGCGCCGTGCTGCGTCGAGCGGTGATTACCGGTGCGGGCACGGGCAGATCGCACGCCGGCGAGATCTCCTTCGTGTCCGCAGTGGGGCTCGACGCCGCGGCGGTACTCGACCGCGCCGATTTGCTGGTCCTCGGATTAGAGCCGGGCCGAATCGGTGTTCTTGTGGGCCCGGCGTCGGCGCTCACCGACACCTTGGCAGGAGAGCTGCAGCAGCGGCGGGCGGATGTGCTTCGCGTCGGCAATGTCATGGCGGCCGTGCGCCTTCCGCGGGGGCTGTGGCGTGAGGCGCATCGACAGAACCTGGCGTTGTGGGTGTGTCTCGGCGGTGCCGAGGAGCAGCGACCATACGTTACCGACCTCGCTGCGATACCTGACCTGGACATCGGCGACTTCGCCTCCGACATCGCCGCCGCACTGGCACAGACAGATGTACGGGCATTCCGCTACGCGCGCCGGATCGACCGCGCCGGCGTGCTGGCAGGCGGGCCGTTCGTGCCGCGCGGCGCCCGGGCGGTGGGGCTGAGTCCGGCTGGCCGAGACAGCCATGTCGAGCGGGTGCACACCATCACGCTGACCACCACGACACCGCTGCAACCCGTCGATGTGCTCGTCGAAGCCTCACCGGGCAGGCTCAAGCTGCGGCACCGATCGTTGGGCGAGCTGCGCGACGAAGGCAAGCTGACGCTCAAGCGCGGCAACCGTATCGATCTGGCCCACGCCACGTCTGACGGCACAGTACGTGTTTTGCCGGCCGATGATGGACTCGCTCTGGATCCGGTCGACGCTGAACGGCTCTATCCCCACTCGACGCGAACAGAGCCCGGCGACGTGATCTTCGTACAGAAGCCGCAACCCCGGGCGTGGGTCGACACGTTCGGTGGAGCCATGGTCGCCGCGCCTGCCCGCATCCTTCGGCTGGGCCGCACCGCGGATCTCGGCCCACAGGTGCTTGCCGCAGTCATCAACGAGACCGCGACCGCCGGATCGGAATGGCCGAGTTGGACGGTACCCGAGATGTCGGCGGACGAAGCTGCTCGTCTTGAGGTCGCCCTCGCTGACATCGCGCACTACGAGGCCGAGGCGCGGCGGCGCGTCGAGGCCGCCCGCGAACTGAAGACAGCGTTGATCGACGGGGTCGCCGCCGGCGCCCTGACGCTGGACGCACAACCGACCACGCCCGGCGTCGCCGCGGCGGATCACTAGGAAAGGACAGAGATGCCGCCGAGAAGGGGCACGAAAAAGGCTGAGCCACTGCTTCCTTCAACGATGAAGGAGCTGAAGGACACACTGTGGAAAGCCGCCGACAAACTGCGCGGATCGCTGTCAGCCAGCCAGTACAAGGATGTGATCCTGGGCCTGGTGTTCCTCAAGTACGTCTCCGACGCCTACGACGAACGCCGCGAGGCGATCCGGACGGAGCTGGAGGCAGACGGCCTCGACGCCGAACAGATCGAAGACCTCATCGAGGATCCCGAGGAGTACCAGGGCTACGGCGTGTTTGTCGTCCCGCCCGGCGCGCGGTGGAAGTTCCTGGCGGAGAATGCGAAGGGTTTACCGGCCGCCGGTGGCGAGCCCGCCAAGAACATCGGTCAGCTGATCGACGAGGCGATGGACGCCGTGATGAAGGCCAACCCGACCCTGCAGGGCACCCTGCCGCGGCTGTACAACAAGGACAACATCGACCAGCGCCGGTTGGGTGAATTGATCGACCTGTTCAACAGCGCCCGGTTCAGCCGCCAGGGTGACGGCCGAGCGCGCGACCTGATGGGCGAGGTCTACGAGTACTTCCTCGGCAACTTCGCGCGGGCGGAAGGGAAGCGGGGTGGAGAGTTCTTCACCCCGCCGAGCGTGGTGAAGGTGATCGTCGAGGTGCTGGAACCGTCGCGCGGGCGGGTGTATGACCCGTGCTGCGGATCGGGCGGCATGTTCGTGCAGACCGAGAAGTTCATCTATGAGCACGACGGCGACCCGAAGGAGATCGCCGTCTACGGTCAGGAGTCCATCGAGGAGACCTGGCGGATGGCCAAGATGAACCTGGCCATCCACGGCATCGACAACAAGGGCCTGGGTGCGCGCTGGGGCGATACCTTTGCCCGTGACCAGCATCCCGATGTCCAGATGGATTACGTGCTGGCCAATCCGCCGTTCAACATCAAGGACTGGGCCCGCAACGAGGAGGACGCCCGCTGGCGGTTCGGCGTACCGCCGGCCAACAACGCCAACTACGCCTGGATCCAGCACATCCTGTACAAGCTGGCGTCCGGCGGTAAGGCCGGTGTGGTGATGGCCAATGGGTCGATGTCGTCGAACTCCAACGGCGAGGGCGATATCCGGGCCCAGATCGTCGAAGCCGATCTGGTGTCATGCATGATCGCGCTGCCCACCCAGTTGTTTCGCAGCACCGGAATCCCGGTGTGCGTGTGGTTCTTCGCCAAGGACAAAACCGCAGGTAAGCAGGGCTCGGTCGACCGGTCGGGGCAGGTGCTGTTCATTGACGCCCGCGAGATGGGCTACATGGTCGACCGCGCTGAGCGCGCCCTCTCCGACGACGACATCGTCAAGATCGGCGACACCTTCCATGCCTGGCGCGGATCGGCGTCGGCGGCAGCGAAGGGCGTTGTCTACCAGGATGTCCCAGGCTTTTGTAAGTCGGCGACCCTAGCCGAAATCAAGGCTGCCGACTACGCACTGACACCGGGACGGTACGTCGGCGCTGCGGCCGTCGAGGACGACGGCGAACCGATCGACGAGAAAATCGCCCGGTTGAAGACGGAACTGCTTGCGGCGTTTGATGAGTCGGCGCGGCTGGAGAAGGTGGTTCGAGAGCAGTTGGAGCGGATCGATGCGTGAATCTGTTCGACTGGGCGATCTCATCTCTGTCAAGCATGGCTATGCCTTCCCCGGCGAGGGGTTCACAGAAGACCCGACGTATCCAATCTTGGTCACACCTGGGAATTTCGCGATCGAAGGCGGATTCAAGGAATCGAAACCAAAGACGTTCAACGGCGACTACCCACCAGGGTTCGAACTGGCGCCGGGCGACTTAGTGGTTTCAATGACCGACCTTAGCCGCGACGGTGCGACCCTCGGTATGCCGGCGCTGATCCCGGCTGGCCCGACCTATTTGCACAATCAGCGGATCGGACTTATCGAGGCGATCGATCGATCGAAGATTGATCGGCTTTTCCTCAACTATTACCTGCGCACGGCCGCTTATAGATCCCACATTCTAGGCACTGCTTCGGGATCGACAGTTCGTCATACGAGCCCTAGCCGTATCGAGGATTTTGTTGCGCTTCTGCCTGGGCTTCTGGAGCAGCAAGCGATAGGAGCGATTTTGGGATCGCTCGACGACAAAATTGGCGTGAATCGCAGACTGGCGAATGTCGGTCGGCTCCTTCAGTCGGAACTCTGGCATCGTGCTGCAACGGGGAGCCGTCAGGTGTCCCTAGGGTCGTTGGTGCGGCCTCATCTTGGCGGTACACCATCACGTTCCGATAGCAACTTATGGGCAGGTGACGTTCCGTGGGCGTCTGTTCGCGACATGTCTGCTGCGGACGGTGGCGTTCTCTTAGCTACTGCCGAGACGATCAGCTCGGCCGTTTCTCAGTCAGTCGGTCGCCTCGCTGCCCTACCAGAGCGATCAGTTGCCCTGACTGCAAGGGGCACGGTTGGCAAAGTCGTGACTCTGGGAGTAGCAAGCGCGATCAACCAGTCGGCATACGGCTTTATTCCGCCGGCAGGACGGGGGGTGGCGTTACGGTGCGCACTGGAGTCGATTTCCGATGAGCTGAAGGCGCGTGCACACGGCTCGGTATTCTCAACAATCACGATGTCGACGCTCGAGAGCGTACGTGTCCCGGCGATCAACGAGACAGACTGGGACGGGGTATGCGAGTCACTTGAGTTGATCGAAGATCGTAGACTGTCAGCCCTCCGGGAGACTCGGGTGCTCGCCCGCACGCGAGACGAACTCCTCCCACTGCTCATGTCCGGCAGAATCCGCGTCAAGGATGCCGAAGCCCGCGTGTCGGAGGTGGTGTGATGCGCCACGGCCACCGCAGGTACGGATCGTGGTTGCGATGGATATGACATGACCGGCGTCGATCGAGACCCCGACGACGGGGTGTCTGCGCCCACGAGAAACACATCGGGGCCCGACTGGTACCCAGCGTTCCTCACCGCCGTCGCAGACCGCATCGAAATCGGCCGCCGCCGGGCCGTCACCGCCGCCAACACCGAACTCGTCCTCACCTACTGGGCGGTGGGTCGCGAGATCCTGGCCCGCCAGGACACCGAGGGCTGGGGCACCCGCGTCATCGACCGGCTGTCCGCCGACCTGCGGGCGCGCTTCCCGGACGCCAAGGGTTTCTCGGCCCGCAACCTCAAGTACATGCGCGCCTTCGCCGCGGCCTGGCCGGATCCTGAAATTGTGCAAGGCAGGCTTGCACAATTGCCCTGGTACCACCACGTCGCCTTGCTGGACAAGCTGGATGCCTCAGACCTGCGTGAATGGTACGCACAGACGGCCATCGAGCAGGGCTGGAGCCGCGACATCCTGGTCCACCACATCGAGGGACGATTCCACGAGCGGGCTGGCAAGGCCATCACCAACTTCGCCCGCACCCTGCCACCGGCGGACTCCGACCTCGCCCAACAGTCCACCCGGGATCCGTACCTGTTCGACTTCGTCGGCGCCGCCGACATCCGCCGCGAGCGTGACCTCGAACTCGCCCTGACCGATCACGTCGAAAAGTTCCTGCTCGAACTCGGCCAAGGGTTCGCCTTCGTCGGCCGCCAGGTCCATCTGGAGATCGGCGACGCGGACTTCTACACCGACCTGCTCTTCTACCATCTGCGGCTGCGCTGCTTCGTCGTCATCGAACTCAAGATCGGCGACTTCGACCCGAGCTACCTCGGCCAACTCGGCACCTACATGGCCGCTGCTGACGACCTGCTGCGCCACCCCGACGACAACCCCACCATCGGTCTCCTGCTGTGCAAGGCCAAGAACAACGTCGTCGCCGAATACGCGCTGCGCGGCTACACCGCGCCGATCGGCGTCGCCGAGTGGAAAACCGTCATCACCGAAAGTCTGCCCGCAGACCTGGAATCCAGCTTGCCGACCATCGCCGAGCTCGAGGCCGAACTCGCCCACGATCCGGTGGTCCAAGAAGGAGAGCAATGACTGACTTCAGCGAAGCCGAATGGGAATCTCTCGCGCTGGAGACGCTGGCCCAGCAGGAATGGTTGCCGCTGAATGGTTCCGCGATCGCCCCGGGCACCGAGAACGGTCGCGCCAGCTGGGACGAGTTGGTGCTCCCGGACCGGATGCTGGCCAAGCTGCGCGAACTCAACGCCCATGTGCCCGGCGAATACCTCGAACAAGCTCGTGCGGCAATCCTGCAGCCGTCCTCCCAAGACGCCATCGCCGAGAACTACCGACTGCACCAGTACCTGGTCGGGGGTTACCGAGGCATCAGCTACGTGGATTCCGATGGCATCGAGCAGAATCCGACGATCCGGCTCATCAGCCACCGGCCCGAGGAGAACGAACTCCTCGCCGTGCAGCAGGTCACCATCCGCGACGCCGAACACGACCGCCGATTCGACATCGTTCTGTACCTCAACGGCATGCCGATCGCGTTCTTCGAACTCAAGCAGGCCGGC
Organism: Mycolicibacterium austroafricanum; assembly: GCF_000612725.1. GTDB lineage: Bacteria > Actinomycetota > Actinomycetes > Mycobacteriales > Mycobacteriaceae > Mycobacterium > Mycobacterium austroafricanum. The sequence continues at coordinate 1,272,738 of NZ_HG964450.1, read as the reverse complement.
TCGAAGTACGCGGACCTGCCCGGCGCGCACGCCCAATTCGCCACTTACCTGCGAGAATTCCCGATGGCGTTCCGGTTCGCGGTGCTCAACGTCATCAGCGACGGTCTCACCGCCCGCTACGGGACGCCGTTCACACCGCTGGAGCACTTTGCGCCCTGGAACGTCGACGACGACGGCAAGCCGGTCGCGTTCGGTGATCCCGTCGACGATGTGCACCTGGGCACCGAACTCGAGTATCTGATCGACGGCCTCTTCAACCCCGAGCGCTTCCTACAACTAGTCCGCAACTTCACCGCCTTCGACGCCGGGGCCGACGGATTGATCAAACGGATCGCCAAGCCGCACCAGTACTTTGCCGTTACCAAGGCCGTCGGCTCGACGGTCACCGCCGCTGAGAGCAACGGCAAGGCCGGAGTCGTCTGGCACACCCAGGGCTCTGGAAAGTCCATGGAGATGGAGCTTTACACCCATCTGGTGGCCCAACAGCCCAAACTGAAGAACCCGACAGTCGTCGTCGTCACCGACCGCAAGGACCTCGACGGCCAGCTCTACGCAACTTTCGACCGCTCAAAGCTTCTCGGTGAATCACCGGTCAAGGTCACCACGCGTTCCCAGCTGCGTGACGAGTTGTCCAATCGCACCACCGGCGGCATCTACTTCACCACATTGCAGAAGTTCGGACTGTCGAAGGCAGAACGGGAGAGTGGCGCCGACCATCCGCTGCTGACCGACCGCCGCAACATCATCGTCGTCGTCGACGAAGCCCACCGCAGCCACTACGACGACCTCGACGGGTATGCCCGGCACATCCGCGATGCGCTGCCCAACGCGGTGTACATCGCCTTCACCGGTACCCCGATCTCCGAAGCCGACCGCGACACCCGCGACGTCTTCGGACCCGACATCGACGTCTACGACCTGACCCGCGCAGTCAACGACAAGGCCACGGTACCAGTGTTTTTCGAGCCGCGGCTCATCAAGGTCGCCCTCGCCCAGGGCGTCACCGAGGATGACCTCGACAAGGCCGCCGATGAGGTCACCGCCGGCCTCGACGACGTCGAACGCGATCAGATCGAGAAGTCGGTCGCCGTCATCAACGCGGTTTACGGCGCGCCGGACCGACTGGCGGCGTTGGCCCGCGACATCGTCGACCATTGGGAAGTTCGGTCGCAGGAGATGCGTAAGTTCATCTCCTGCCCCGGCAAGGCATTCATCGTCGGAGCGACGCGCGAGATCTGTGCCGAGCTCTACGAAGAGATCGTCAAACTCAAGCCGGAATGGCATGACGATGCCGTCGATAAGGGCGTCATCAAGGTCGTCTACTCGGGTAGCGCCAAGGACCAGGGTTTGGTCGCCAAACACGTTCGCCGGGATGGGCAGAACAAGACCATTCAGCAGCGGCTGCGAGACCCCGATGACGAACTGCAGATCGTGCTCGTCAAGGACATGCTGCTGACGGGTTTCGACGCGCCGCCGCTGCACACCCTCTACCTGGACCGCCCACTCAAGGGTGCGCTGTTGATGCAGACGCTGGCCCGGGTGAACCGGACCTTCCGGGAGAAGCCCAACGGGCTGCTGGTCGCCTACGCTCCGCTGGTCGAGAACCTGAACAAGGCCCTGGCGGAGTACACCCAGACCGACCGCACCGAGAAGCCCGTCGGCAAGAACATCGACGAGGCCGTCGCGCTGACCGAAACCCTGATCGCCCAGCTGGATGCGCTTTGCGCCGGGTACGACTGGCGCGCCAAAGTCGCCCAGCCGCACGGTTGGATGAAGGCGGCCGTGGGATTGACCAACTACCTGCGCTCGCCGGCGACTGCCGGCAACCAGGTCGCCGAAGGCGAGGCGACGGTCTCAGACAGGTTCCGGGCACTGGCCAACCAGCTGTCGCGCGCCTGGTCGCTGTGCGCTGGAAACCAGGCACTCGATGCGCTGCGCCCGACCGCCAAGTTCTACGAAGAAGTCCGGGTGTGGATGGCGAAATTCGACGCCAACGACCGGCAAGCATCCGGAAAGCCAGTGCCAGAGGCGATACGACGGATGCTCGAGTCCCTGGTCTATGACTCGACCGCCTCCGACGGCATCGTCGACATCTACGACGCCGCCGGATTGCCCAAGCCATCGCTGTCGGATCTGACGCCCGAGTTCGAGGCGAAGGCTGCGTCCGCGAGCAACCCACACCTGGCGATCGAAGCGTTACGTGCGGTGATCACCGAGGAAGCAGTGCGCGCCACCAAGAGCAACGTGGTGCGGCAGCGGGCTTTCTCCGAACGGCTCACCGACCTGATGCGGCGCTACACCAATCAGCAGCTCACCTCGGCCGAGGTGATCGCCGAGTTGATCGAAATGGCCAAGGAGGTTGCGGCAGAGAGCAATCGCGGCGCGCATTTCAGCCCGCCGCTGTCCCATGACGAACTGGCGTTCTACGACGCCGTCGCGCAGAACGAGTCCGCCGTCGAGTTGCAGGGTGAAGACGTGCTAGCGCAGATCGCCCGGGAGCTCGTCGGGGTCATGCAACGTGATACCAAAACCGACTGGACCGTGCGCGACGACGTTCGGGCCAAGCTGCGTTCTTCGATCAAGCGGCTGCTGGTGAAGTACAAGTACCCGCCAGACAAGCAACCCGAAGCGATCAAGCTGGTAATCGAACAGATGGAAGCGCTGGCACCCGGGTATGCGGATGCCGCGAGGGCGGGGTAGCGATCGTCGGCCGGCGAGTTCGACGCTGAACGCGGACACATCGTCTCCCATGACGGCAAGGTGGATCACCTTGATGGGGTCGACCTAAAGTGGACGACCGCTGCGAGCCAACCGGCCAAAGTATCCGATACTGGGACAGGGCCGGTGGCTGTTTCCGATACTTCGGGCAGTCTCCGACGATGCGGCCCAGGCGGGGTATGACGAGGCCATGTTGCAGATCCCTGAAGTGCTCGCGATTCAGGACAGCTGAAGGATCGGGCCCCTTGTCTTTGTCGGCGGTGCGGTTGAGACGTGGTGCGTGAACCCGATCAGTTGCGATTGAGGCCGAACTTGCGGGTCATCATAGCGTCCTTGTAGTGAGATTCGGCTTTGTCGACTTCCGATGACGACGTGCTTGGTCCGAACACCCGCAGGATGCTGAACAGGAAGTGGCGCGCGTGGTCGGTCTTGCCGCTGCCGAGACCGATGCTGATCTTGGCGAGGTCTCGCAGGGCGCGGTTGCCGCCGTGACCGTCCTGCGCATAGGACTTCCAGCGCTGCAGAATGCGTTCCGCGCCATCGGCTTTCCCGACATACTGTTTGCCGTTGGACGAGTCGGTGATCAGGTAGATGCCTTGCACCTGCGACAGCGCCACCTGCCAGTCGCGATACCGTGGGTCTGACAGCATCTCACCGAGGTCGTGAAAGGTAAGTAGCACATTGTCGAACCCCGGAAACGGAACCTTGTCGCGGTCGGCGATCTCGAGAACGGGCATGTCTGCTGCGCTTGCTGCCCGTCGGTGCCAGACCCGCGGAGTGTCCCACTCGACGACGAGCCGGTTTACAAGTGGTTTCAGAATGTCGCTGCGACGCAGATCAAAGAATCGGGCCTCCGCCGTGCGCTCTGCGACGATCTCGCCGTGATTCTCGAACGTTCCCCACAACCGGGAGCGCCGCCTTCCGTCGGCGACCAGCACCACCCAGTGTCGCTCAGGGTTCGCGGGAAACTGCCGGGGTGAGATGCCTTGGAATCGTGTGTATTCCCGGACCTTGTCCTCAGTCAGATCTTCGGGGCCTCTGAGTCCCAAAGCTTCGCCGGTGTTGAAGCTGTGTCGAATCACTCGGATGTCATCCAGTCGGATAGGCGGGGCATGCTCGGCGCCGATCGCGGCGAGCACATGGCCGAGTGTCAGGAAGGCACCGGCATCGTGTGAATGGCCCTGATTGGTGGAAACATGCTTGCGCTTCTCATTGCCCACGGCGGTGAGCCTAGGGGCGGACGCGCATGGTGAGTACGAACTGTGCGGCAAGGCCGGCACGTGCCGCAGTTGATCGTGCTTTTTCGGCTGTTAGGTACGTCCGGTCGCCAGCCCGAAGATCGCTTTCTCGACCTGCACCGGGGTGCGGTCGTAGGCAGCGGCCCAGGCTCGTAGGACGTCGAGATAGCGCCCGTAGTCCGAGGTGCGGTGAATATCGATGAACAGGTTGGCCTCCAGTTTCAACCAAACCTGTACCTGCCGGTCCAGGATGGGCGCCGCATTGGCATCGTCAGCACTGGTGGTCGCAGAGGCGAAGTACAGCCACTTGGTGAAGAACGCGCCAGCGAGATGCTTGACCCGGCCCTCATTGTTCATGTACCGGAAGCCTTCGACAGGCCCCTGGATGCGCACAGTGTCGACAGCGGCACGGAGCGATTCGACGACATCACCCCGCACCGGCGCGTCGCGGGCGCCAGTCTTGATGCCTGTCAGTACCCAGCGGACTCGAGTCGGTCCGTAGCCGCTGTCGCCGTAACCCCAGATCATGGCACTGACGAAGGCTGGAAGAACTTGGCCGTCACTGAGCTGCGAGTTAACGACCTCACGGACCAGATTTCGATCGACTCCGTCGGGCAGCGAATCGAGTACCCGCTGCACGTCAGGCAGGTCGTGCATTCCCGTGGCCCAGGCAGAGCGGTTCCAGGGGAACGGGCGTTGTGGAACAGCGGGTTCCGCGAGCACTGCCGCCAAGGACGGCGGAACATCTTGTGTCATTTCTTCAATCCCTCCTGGGTGGCCGCTCGTCACGCTATCCGCTTCGCTTGAAAGCGGGCACGCAGATATACCCGATTCCGTTTCAGGACACCAGTCCCTCGCACGATCGGTGCGAGCAGCTGGAAGGGGATGCGACCGGTACCGCCCGCAACTGAACCGGCTCTGTGACTGGTGGCGGGCCGAGCCTCTGCAGGTCGGCTGGTGCTCGTCCTGAGTACCACTCGCGCTGATCCGAGGTCCCGGCTCACTGCCGCTTAGAGTTCTGGGCCTGAGGCGGTTTCCATGGCGGAGAAGCGCGGCATGGTGAAGTGTTCCGCTATTTGGAGAAAGGTCCCGCATCCCCCGAGATCGCCGAGCGGCACGGCACCAGAATCCTGAGCATCAGCGCCAGCCTGGAACTTGTAGACCTGGGCAGTTGTCCTCGCCGCCGATTGGCTCTGCGGGATCGTGCCAAAGAATAGCCGGTCCCAACGGTGAACTGTCAGAAAACCTTCTGAGCCACGTGAAAGCTCGACTACGGCAGCTGATCGCGATCGATCCCGACATCACCATGGCGCCGTTGCGAACCCGCACCTACCAGTACTCCGTCAGATCGGCTGCGGCTGAGTCGCACTCAACGGCCGGCATTGAGGTTTCGCGACGCCGAAACTTGTCGGTGCCTCGTGTTTGACTGGGGTCATGTCCTCGACCGTGGTTGATTCGCCTGCTGGGTGCACTCAGTCGGAGCGGCTTGAGGTGTTGTTCGAGGAGCTTTCGGAGTTGGCGGGGCAGCGCAATGCCATTGACGGGCGGATCGTGGAGATCGCCGCGCAGATCGACCGTGACGGGCTTGTCGGGATCACCGGGGCGCGGTCGGTGGCGGCGTTGGTCGCGTGGAAGACCGGGTGCTCGCCGCACAACGCCAAGACGATCACCACGGTCGCCGACCGGCTCGAGGAGTTCCCGCGCTGCGTGACGGCCTTGGGTGAGGGCCGTCTTTCCCTCGACCAGGTCGCGGTGATCGCCGAACACGCCGGCCAGGGCTCTGATGCCCATTACGCGCACCTGGCGGCGAGCGCTTCGGTCAGCCAGTTGCGCACCGCGGTCAAATCCGAACCCCGACCCGATCCCGAACCGGTGCGCGATCCGTTCGCCGACGCGGACGAGGAACCCGAACCCGCTCCGGTGCCCAGGCCGGAGATCACCAGCACCTGCGACGCCGACTACACCTACTGGCGGATCAAGCTGCCGCATGAGCAGTCCGCGAGATTCACCGCGGCCCTGCAGTCGCATAAAGACCGGCTGATCGCCCAACACACTCGCGACCACGGCACCGACCCCACCGGCGACGGTGACGGTGACCGTGGGGTGCAGCTGCCGCCGTGGCCGAGCGCCGGTGAGGCGTTCATGGAGCTTGTCGAGGCCGGCTGGGATGCCGAAGCCACCCGCCGCCCGCACGGTCAGCACACCACCGTGGTCGTGCACGTCGATATCGACACGCGGGTCGCCGCCCTGCATCTGGGTCCGCTGCTCACCGACGAGGAACGTCGCTTTCTGCTCTGCGATGCCACCTGTGAGGTCTGGTTCCAACGCCACGGCCGGCCCCTCGGCACGGGACGGTCCACCCGCACGATCAACCGCCGCCTGCGCCGTGCCCTCGAGCACCGCGACCGCACCTGCGTGGTCCCCGGCTGCGGCGCGACCCGCGGCCTGCACGCCCATCACCTCGTGCACTGGGAAGACGGCGGCGACACCGAACTCGACAACCTGGTCCTGGTCTGTCCCTACCACCACCGAACCCACCACCGCGGCCTGATCACCATCACCGGACCCGCCCACCAACTGCTCGTGACCGACCACACCGGCCGACCACTGCAACCGGGGTCACTGGCGCGGCCCCCGACCACACCACCACCAGAGGTCAACCCCTACCCCGGAACCTCGGGAGAACGCGCCCAATGGAAGTGGTACCACCCCTACCAACCCCCACCACCAACGAGCAACAACTAGCACGGCTTCGGCCTGCCGACCGGACTCGTGTCGTGTGGCACCGGTCAACGCTGCGCTAGCGCCGGTGGTCCGGCTGCCCGCATTCCCCGTTGTCCAGCAACCTAATCAGGCCTCGACGGATCCGCTCGATCCCTTCCTACGATGCCCCGCGACGGCGGGTCTTCTCGCTGCGCTGCAGCGGCTCCGACTCGGGCGATCGGCGGGCATCGTCATCCGGGTGCGCGGTGGACTCGGCTGGCGGCGTGCCGGCGGCAGCGTCCGCTCCCGGCGATAGGGCGGATGCCCGCGATATCTGGTTCCAGCCAACGTGATCGGAGGATGGGCCGACCTTCTGGGGATTGCCGCTGTCGGTGTCGTCGGTCGCGTCTTCGTCCGACCATGAGGGGCCGTGGATGGTGTCCGTCGTGTCGACTTCCGATGACGGCGTGCGGCGGTCGTGCCGATCGGCGTCCTCTGATCCCGTCGCGAGTGGCCCGGCGTCGTCATCGCTCGCGTCTTGGCCTGCGCCCGTGTCGGTGTCGCGCAGCGCGGCGAGGCGGCGCTTGGTCTCCGCTAGCCCCTCGGCGACAGATGCGGCGTCCGACTCCCATTGATCGGCCGGTGGCACCAACCTGAACGGTTCCGGTTCGTCGGGATACTCGCCCGACCCGACCGGCCGGTCGTAGCCGGTCTCGATCACCGAGCGCAGGAACGGGTCGAGTGCAACAACCACGTCGTCAGACACACCGAGTTGGCGCAGCGGCATGGTCAACGGCAGCTCGCCCTCGGGCGCCTCGAGCACCACATCGGTGACGGTGTCGGCGGCGTTGGTGGAGACGAGCATTCCGGCCGGCGGGTCGTCGGGGTCGAGGGTCTCGGGGTCGACGCGCTCGACGTCTTTGTAGTAGCCGGAGTGCAGGTAGGCGAAGCCAAGAACGGCGTTCACGTCGGCGACGACGTTCAGCACGTAGTCCGGCGCGTCTGCCACGCCGTCGTATTGCTTGGTCACCTGCACGACGTCGGTATCCGGGTCGGTCGTGCTCACCCCGTCACCGAAGGACACCCCGATGATCGGCAGGTAGGTCCCTTTCGGAAACCGTGTCAGGATGCCGCCGTCGTTGCGGGACGGGTTGCTTGCCAGGACGTACTGAATGTTGTCGTCAGCGAATTCGCCGCCTTCCAGCTCGGGAATCGCGGCCGAGGCTGCTCCTGCTCCTTGCGAGTATCCGACGATGCGAATCGGATCACCGGCCCGAAACGCGGTGTCTTTCTTGGCATTCCGGACCGCGTCGATCGTGTTGACGGTGCCTTCGTCCTCGGAGTCGTCGTAGGTCGGATCGCCCCAGCCGGTGAGCGCGCCGAGGCTGCGCGGATAGATGACGAAGTTCTCGATGTACTCCGGGCCGCTATAGCCGCCCTTGAACGAGTCGGCCATCCGGTAGAACGGCACCCCGTCCTCACGTCCTCCCAGGATCGGTTTAGAACCATCGACGAAGATGCTGGTGGCCGCTGCCAAGTCGGTGGCGGCCAACGGGCCGCCGCTCACATACGTGCAGGCGACGACAACCGTCACGTGCACGGCGATTCCACTCGTAACCCATGCTGCCCAACCGATTCCGGAAACCTTCGAATGTCTGCCCATGCTCTTCCCACCCCTGTCGCGGGCCGCAGACCGGATGGGGTCGCCATCACCGTGCGGCGGTGCACGGGCGTCCACGATCCTTCTGGCCCACAGCGTCAGATCATTGCGGCGTCGAAGTTATGGGCCGTCAAAGGCCGAAACCATCCCAGAAATCTGGGGTTTGCCGGTCCGGCCGGAGAGAAGCGATCGGACCAGCCTCCGACACGGCATCGAGCCCGTGCCGAAGGTGCGGGTGTATAAAAGCGGTGGGCCGCCGCACCCTCACAACCCGGCTGGCCGCTCCGCCCGGTCGGCTGCCCACAACCCGATCACGAACGCCGTCAGGTCGTTGTGCTGCAACGGGTCTCGCCCGGTGATCTCCTGAATCCGAGACAGCCGGTGCCGCACGGTGTTGGTGTGCAGGAACAGTTCCTTGGCGGTTTCGCTCAGGGATCCGTTGCACGCCAGGAATACTCGCAGCGTGCGCACGTGCTGGGTGCCGCGCTGACTGTCCAACTCGGCCAGCGGGGCGATCAACAGCTGCTTGAATGGCGCCAGCTGCGCCAGCGGCAACTGCTCCAACAGGCTTTCCAGCGTGCTCAACTGATCCGGCCCGACCCGCCCGCCGCGGTGCTCGGCCAACGTCAACGCGATGCGGGCCTGCGCGATCGCCGACCCGATGTCGGTCAACGGCACCGGTGCCGAATGCCCTGTCGGCAACGCAAGATCGTCGGTCACCTCCAGCGCCCCGACCGTCAGCATCAGGCACAGATCCGGCGCGTCACCGATCAACGCGTCCGGAAACGCCATCGACACCAGCGCACCGGCACCGGCAGGCCACGCCGAGCACGCGATCTCACCGGCGGAGAACCCCGGCCACTCCAGCAGCTGACTCAGCGCGTCCGGCAACAACATCCGCCGCTCCACGAGTGAGAGCAGCTGACCCACCCGCTCCCGGGCCAGTGCGGCCTCGATGTCGCGCTCGCCCTGCGCGGCGCGCACGAACCGCGCGATCAGATCCAGCAGCGCGGGCTCCGGATGATCGCCCCGCCCCACCCACACCAGCGTGCCGAGGCCGGGCACCGGCACCGTCACCGCGTCGTCGTCGGAGTCCGCGCCGCCTTCGGGCTCCAGAAGGAAGTAGCAGCCGAGCAGCTGCCCGGCGCTGTCGAGCAGCTGCCGCGGCGAATCGTGCCGGCGCAGCGAGGAAAGCAGTTCAGGCACCAGCGCATTGGTGGCCCGCGCCACCGCGATCTCCGACCCCAGCCAGTACTCGGCCACAAAGCGGCTGACCACACTGAACGGCACACTGGGCGGCGCCACCAAAAGCGGCAGACCGTGCAGCCGGCACTGCGCCAGCAGCGCCTCGGGCACGGCGTCGTGCTCGTCGCCCACCCCGAAACACACGCCGGCAGCCCTGGCCCGTGACAGCGCGTCGACGAACGTCGCACAGTCCTGGTCGGTGTGCAGGCTGATGCCCACGGTGCACACCAACTCACCGCCGCGCAGGTATCGGGACGGATCGCGCATCTCGGTGGTGTGCACCCAGCTGACGGGCCGATCCAGCTCCTGGGCCGTGCCGTCGGGAACCGACAAGCCGAGCCCGGCCGTCGCGAGGTCGCGCAGGGTCGGTGCAGCTGGTTCAGCGTGCACCTCCGACATCCACGGAGCGTAACGCGGCCGTCACACGCCGGCGGCTCGGCGTTGTGCGATCGTTCAACGCCGGCCCCCTGCCACGGTGCGATCTTGGCGTCTTCGCGTCAACCACTGGCGTCGGTGGATGTCCGGCGTGATAGTTCGTGCCATGTCGATATCGGTCAGCCCGGCGGAGCAGCCGCCACAGTTGCGCCGCGAATTCTCGCTGGGGTCGGCGTTCGCCTTCGCCTTCGCCTTCATCTCGCCGATCGTCGCCCTCTACGGCATCTTCGGCCTGGCCCTGTCGGCCGCCGGGCCGAGCTTCTGGTGGGGCTTCGCGCTGGTCTTCGCCGGACAGTTCCTGGTGGCCCTGGTGTTCGCCACCCTGGTGTCGCGCTGGCCGCTGGAAGGATCCATCTACCAGTGGTCCCGCCGCCTGCTGGGCAGCACGTACGGCTGGTTCGCCGGGTGGGTCTACATGTGGACGCTGGTGATCGCGATGGCGACCGTCGCGCTGGGCGCGGCCGGCTTCGTCGCCCACATCGTCGGCATCGAAGAAGCGTCGGGCGGCACCCTGGCCTGGATCGCCCTGCTGATCCTGCTGGCCGGCACGGCCGTCAACCTGGTCGGCCGTCAGGCGCTGAAGATCTTCATGATCGGCAGCATCATCGCCGAGGTCATCGGCTCGGTCGTGCTGGGCACGTGGCTGCTGATGTTCCACCGGCAGAACTCGCTGTCGGTGCTGTTCGAAGGCGGCGGCACCGACGTCGACCTCTGGTCCTACCTCGGCGGTCCGTTCCTGTTGGCGGTCGCGTTCATCGGCTGGTCCTTCGTCGGCTTCGAAAGCGCCGGCTCCATCGCCGAGGAAGTGCACCACCCGGGCCGGGACCTACCCAAGGCCGTGCTGTTCTCGCTGGCCTTCATCGCGCTGGTGGTGGGCTACTCCAGCCTGGCCATCATCCTGGCCATCCCGGACCTCGACGCGGTCGCCGAAGGCGCCGTCAGCGATCCGGTGTACGAGACGCTGACCACCGCGCTGGGTTCCGGCATCGCCAAGCCCGTCCAGGTCCTGTTCGTCATCGGGTTCCTGGCCAGCTTCCTGGCGCTGCAGACTTCGGCGTCCCGGGTGATCTGGGCCTACGCCCGTGACGGCGCACTACCTGCCGCCGGCACACTCGTGCAGCTGCGCGGGCGCGCCCGCATCCCGGTGGTGGCGATCCTGGTCACCACGGTGTTGGGAGCGGGCCTGTTCCTGCTAAGCATCGTCGCAGGAGACATCTACTCGTTGATGGTCAACTTCACCGCAGGCGGGTTCTATCTGGCCTTCCTGTTCCCGCTGATCGGCTTCCTCGTGGTGGTCCTGCGCAAGGTCTGGAAGCCCGCGTCGTTCTCACTGCGCGGATTGACGCTGCCGGTCGCGGTGGTGGCCGTGGTGTGGGCCGTGCTCCAGTTCCTCAACATCGCCTGGCCCCGAGTCGCTTTCGAGCAGCGCTACCTGGACTGGTCGGTCTGGATCGGCGTCGTGGTGCTGGGGATGATCGGAGCGGTGTTGTTCGCAACCGTGAAGTCCCGGATCGCCGCACCGCAGGATCAGGACGACCGGGCACTGGTGGATGACTGACCAGCCGGTAGCCCTGGTCACCGGCGGCGCCAGCGGAATCGGCGCCGCGGTGGTCGAGGCGCTCACCGCGCGCGGGTACACCGTCGGGTGCCTGGACCTGAACCCCGGACCCGCCGAAAACACCTGGGCGGTTGACGTTTCCGACGCCGACGCGGTGGCCCGCGCGGTGGGTCAACTGCAGGACCGGCTTGGGCCGGTCAGCGCCGTGGTGACCTCGGCCGGTTACTACGAGATGGCTCCGGTGTCCGACATCAGCGAGGACGCGTGGCGCCGGATGCTGCGCGTGCACCTGGGCGGGCTGGTCAACGTCGCCCGCGCCACCCTGCCGGACCTGACCGCCACGCGCGGGTCACTGGTCGCGGTGGCCAGTGAACTCGCCGTCGGCGGTGGTGACGAGGACGCCCACTACGCGGCCGCCAAGGGAGCCATCCTCGGGCTGGTGCGCAGCCTCGCCGTCGAGACCGCCAGCAGCGGGGTGCGGGTGAATGCGGTCGCCCCCGGACCCACCGACACCCCGCTGCTGGCCCCCGATTCACCTTGGCGCGCACCGGAATATCTGCAGACACTGCCGCTGCGCCGGCTCACCACACCGGCCGAAGTGGCCCGCTGCGTCGAATACCTGGTCTGCGACGCAACTTTCAGCACCGGAGACGTCGTCAACGTGAACTCGGGAGCGGTGATATGAGCACCGACCTGCGCGGCCGGGTCGCTTTGGTGACGGGCGCCGCCCGAGGCATGGGCGCCGCGCACGCCCGGCGACTGGCGGCCGCCGGCGCCACGGTGGCGGTCAACGACCGCGAAGACAGCGACGCGCTCACCGCCCTGGCGACCGAGATCGGCGGGCTGACCGCGCCCGGGGACGTCTCCGATCCGAAGAGTTGCCGCGCCCTCGCCACCCACGTCGCCGCCACCACCGGTCGGCTCGATGTGCTGGTGGCCAACCACGCCTACATGACGATGGCGCCGCTGCTCGAGCACGCCGACGACGACTGGTGGAAGGTGGTGGACACCAACCTCGGCGGCACCTTCTTCCTGGTGCAGAGCGTGCTGCCTCACATGCGCAGAACGGGGGCCGGCCGCATCGTCGTCATCGCCAGTGAATGGGGTGTGACGGGCTGGCCGGAGGCGACGGCCTACGCGGCCGCCAAGTCCGGGTTGATCTCACTGGTCAAGACGCTGGGCCGGGAGCTCGCCCGCGAGCACATCATCGTCAACGCGGTGGCGCCCGGCGTGATCGACACCCCCCAACTGCAGGTCGACGCCGACGCTGCCGGGGTCGGCCTCGACGACATCCACCGACGATATGCCGAAGCGATCCCGTTGGGACGCATCGGTTCCGCCGATGAAGTGGCCGTAGCAGTCGAGCTGCTGTCCGACTTCGATCTGGAAGCAGTTGTCGGACAGGTGATCTCGTGTAACGGCGGCTCGACGCGGACTCGGGCATAGAAGGAGGAGGCAACAATGCAGAACGACCCGCGGATGCGCTCGGAATCCGGCGTGCTCGGGCAGATCGACGCCCAGCAGGTGCCGCGCTATGCCGGGCTCGGCACGTTCGCGCGGCTGCCGCAACGACACGAGGTCGCCTCGCACGACATCGCCGTCATCGGGGTCCCGTTCGACAGCGGCGTCACCTACCGGCCCGGGGCGCGCTTCGGTCCCGCCGCGATCCGTCAGGCCTCGCGGCTCCTCAAGCCGTATCACCCGGCGCTCGAGGTGTCGCCGTTCGCGACCGCGCAGGTGGTCGACGCCGGTGACATCGCCGCCAACCCGTTCGACATCACCACCGCGGTGGAGCAGATCAAGGACGGAATCCTCGGCCTGGTCACCAGCCCCGAACAGCGGTTCGTTCTGCTCGGTGGTGACCACACCATTGCGCTGCCCGCGCTGCAGGCCGTCAACGAGCTGCACGGCCCGGTGGCCTTGGTGCACTTCGACGCCCACCTCGACACGTGGGACACCTATTTCGGGGCGCCGTGCACCCATGGCACCCCGTTCCGGCGCGCCTCCGAACAGGGTCTGATCGTCAAGGGCCACTCCGCCCACGTCGGTATCCGGGGCTCGCTCTACGATGCCGCGGACCTGCTCGACGACGCCGAGTTGGGCTTCACCGCGGTGCATTGCCGCGAGATCGACCGCATCGGGGTGGACGGGGTCATCGAGCGTGTGCTCGAGCGTGTCGGCGAGCACCCGGTGTACGTGTCGATCGACGTCGACGTGCTGGACCCGGCGTTCGCGCCGGGTACCGGGACACCCGAGATCGGTGGGATGACGAGTCGCGAGCTGGTCGCGGTGCTGCGGGCGATGCGGGCGCTGAACATCGTCGGCGCCGACGTGGTGGAGGTGGCGCCGGCGTACGACCACGCCGAGGTCACCGCCGTGGCCGCGGCGAACCTCGCCTACGAGCTGATCAGCCTTATGGTCGGGTGATGGACCGCTTCCGCTGGCCCGACGGGAAGACCGCCGCCGCCGCGTTCACCTTCGATGTCGACGCTGAGTCCGCGATCCTGTGGGGCAACGAGAGTGTCGGCGCCCGGATGAGCGTGATGAGTCATCAGGCCTACGGGCCGCTGGTCGGCATCCCGAGGATCCTGGATCTGCTTGAGCAGCACCAGGTTCCGTCGACGTTCTTCGTCCCGGGGCACACCGCCGACAGGTACCCGGAAGCCGTCCGCAGCATCGTCGCCGCCGGGCACGAGATCGCCCACCACGGCTACCTGCACGAGCAGCCCACCGCGCTCACCCTCGAGCAGGAGATCGACGCCCTGGACCGCGGGCTGGCCGCCCTGGCCGACGTGGCGGGGGTTCGCCCGGTGGGATACCGCGCCCCGATGTGGGACCTGTCCTGGCGCACCCCGGCGCTGCTGGCCGAGCGTGACTTCCTGTACGACTCGAGCCTGATGGACGCCGACCATCCCTACGAACTGGCGATCACCCCCGGCGCGCAGGAGTCGCTGGTCGAGATCCCCATCCAATGGGCACTCGACGACTGGGAGCAGTACTGCTTCCTGCCGGACATCTCCGGAAGCGGACTGATCGAGACTCCGCGCAAGGCGCGGGAGCTGTGGCAGTCGGAATTCGACGCGCTGCGGAAGGTGGGCGGCTGCTGGGTGCTGACCAACCATCCGTTCCTCACCGGCCGGCCGTCCCGGGCCGCCGAGCTGGGTGAGCTGATGCGTTACGTGCTCGACCACGACGACGTGTGGGTGTCCAGCCTCGGTGCAGTGGCCGAACATGTTCGTTCGCTGAACCTTTCACCGCGTTCCATCACCCCACCCGACGTCCCGCGCTGACGCTCAGCCGGCCCGGACCTCGGCGGTGATGTCGGTGAGCTCGTTGTCGTCGCGGTGGTCGTTCATGTTGCGGCATTCACCGTAGATCTCGACCGCGCCACGCTCGGGGTAGTTTCCCGGACCGACGATCACCATGACACCGCCCCTGTGGACGACGTCGCCCGCGGGCTGGAATCCCGGTGGTGGCCCTGGCGCCCAGCCCGGCAGCTCGGCGAGGGTGGCCGCGATCTGCCGGCCCAGGCCCTGGCTGTCGGCGCCGGGCGGCACCTCGAACGCCATGTCGACCCGGCCGTGGAACGGAGGATCGCCCTGGTCGTTGCACCACTCCCACTGGAAGCTCGCGTAAGTCACGCGCAGATCTGCCGCCCGCACAACGTCTTTGGCGGTGTCGACCACCTGTGCGCGGGATTCGGCGTCTGACGGCGGTGGGGCGGTGGGCCCGTCCGCCTTCGGTGTGCTCTGGTCGGATGGGGACATCGGTGAGCATCCTCCTACAGCTGACATCGCGATGAGCAGAGCCGCGACATGACGACTAATACCCGTGGTCATTGGTCACCGATCCTCCCGCCCGATTCCATTCGGGGTCGTAGATCACCGGCGTCTCGACCTCCAGGTGCGGCAACGGCACCTCGCCGAGGACCGGGACGTCGAGCTGCTGCGGCGTCGACACCGTGAGCTCGGTGCGCGGTTGGGCCAGCAGCCCGAGCTCGTCGAGGCGCCCGCCGTTGCCGGTGACGATCTCGGTCATGCTGCGCAGCGACTCGCTGCCGACGGTGTAGTAGTACGAATGGTCCGACGGGTCGATCATGTCGGCGCCGGGCACCTCGGCCCGAAACCGTGTCGCGCCGAAATCCTCGAACGCCGGGTCGGCGCCGAGGCCGGCCGTCGGACCGACCATGTTGCCGAGGGAGTCGTTCAGTTCGCCGGGCAGCGTGTTGCCCATCTGGCCCAGCCAACCGACCGGGTCGGTGGACGCGTCACCGATGTACACCTGCCCGCCGTCAAGATTGAAGTCGGCGGCGCTGCGTGCCACGTCGGTACCCGGGCTGCCGAGCAGGATCGCGTCGTCGGCCTGCATACCGCTGTTGGCGAACGCGTCGGCGACCGTCGTCGAACCGTAGGAGTGCCCGATGACCGTCACGTGCTCGGGCACACCCGCCTCGTGGGTCACGTTGAGTCCGTTGACATCCCATGCCAGGGCATCGCCGCCGGCGCGCGCCAGGCCGGTGTTGGCGATGTTGGGGTCGGTGAAGCTCTCGGGGGTGTTGTAGCCCATCCAGGAGATCACCGCCGTCGGGTCGGCGGGGGCCGCCTTGAGCGACTGGCCGTAGAGATGGATCGCGTCGTTGTGCCCGTCGGACAACCAGCCGTCGCGGACGCTGGCGCTTGTGCCCGGCACGATGACCGCCGTGTTCGACGCCCGGTCCGGGTTGCCGATCGACACCGCGGCGCGGCCCTTGCCGTCGAAGGCCTGCGGGTCATATGCCCACAGCATCGTCGGTCGCCAGTTCTTGTCGCGGCGTTCCTGCTCGCCGATCTCGCTGTAGCGGCGGGTCTCGCCGTCCTGGGCGCCGAGCTGGTGCAGCAGGCCCTCCTGCGTTCTCTTGGCGTTCTGGTAGCGGGTGACGTCGCCGTCGGTCAGCCCGTAGCGGCCCGGGTTGCCCGCCACCTCGTCGGTGGACACCCCGTTGCGGTCGGCGACGTTCTGCACCCGGTCCAGGTCGTCGTCCATCACGGCGACGTTCACCTGGTCGCGGACTTCCGCGGGAATCCCGTTGAGATTGCCCAGCATCGGCGGGTGCCGGTCGATCAGCTCGCGGCGTTGTTGCTCGCTGAGCGAATCCCACCACTGCTTGACGTCGGCGGGGTCGGTGTCCGGCGACGGGATATGGATGTCCTGCCCGCCCACCTCGACGGGCGGGTTGGGGATGTCGACGCCGGCGGCCTGGTCGATTGCGGCGGCGGTGTTCTCGTCGAGGTCGGTGAACAGTTGCAGCATCTTCTGCAGGAACCCGGTGAACTTGTCGGCCAGGCTGTCGAGGAACTGTCCGACCAGCCACTGCTCGGGGGTGACTGTCCCGTCGTCGGCCACGGCGAACCCGAACCGTTCGAGCGACGACACCAGATCGAGCAGTGCGTCCCGCAGCGCGCCCATCTGCAGGCCGCCGTTGCGCAGCGCCGACTCCAGGTTCAGCAGCCGCCCGGCGACCCGGTCCTGCCTGGCGATGTCGTCGAGCCCCCGCGCGAGGGCCGCCGAGGCCGCCTGCCCCGACCAGTGTTCCTGCAGGTGCGAGAGCGACTCGCGCTGGCCCGCGATGATGGTCTGCAGCTCGGAGCGGTGCCTGCCGGTGGCATCGGCGGCGTCCACCAGTCGGTCGGGCTTCGAGTCCCGCACCGTCGACACTGAAACCGCCATGATCCTCCCGTTCCGGCCGCCCCGATCGTCGCATACGAACGGTCGGCCGCGGTGGCGCTACTCTGGCGCCGTGAGCAGCCATCGAGTGCCCGGCGGTGTGGTGCACGAACTGCCCGCCGATCTGCGTACCGCGCTGGAGGGAAATGCGTCCGCGCTCGCCGCGTGGAAGGACATCACCCCGCTGGCGCGCAACGAGTTCATCTGCTGGGTCGAGGACGCCAAGCAGCAGAAGACCCGGGAGCGGCGGATCCGGCGCACGCAGGAGGAGTTGGAGGAGGGCATGCGTCGTCCGTGCTGCTGGCCCGGGTGCAAGCATCGCACGCGCAACGGCAAGGCTTGAGTAGCTGCGCCGAGATGCGTTCCACGCGGATGAAGACGCGAAAACCCCACGTGGAATGCGATTTCGGCAGGGTTCAGTGGTGGGAGGAGGTCACAGTCCCTGCAGCTGCGCCAGTGTCAGGTGCGCGATCCAGAAGTAGATGATCAGCCCGGTGCCGTCGACGATGGTGGCGATGGCCGGCGCGGACACCAGCGCGGGATCGAGGCGGCACTTCTTCAGCAGCGGCGGCAGGATCGATGCGATGAACGAGGACCACAGCACGATCGCGCCGATGGTCAGCGAGACGCAGAGCGTCACCTCGGGGCCGACGCCCAATGTCCACGCCCGGATCACCGCGGCCAGGGCCATCGTCAGCGCGATGAGCATGCCGGTCGACAGCTCCTTGGCGACGATCGACGGCACGTCCCGGAACCGGACGTCGCCGGTGGCCAACGCGCGCACGAGTGTGGTGGTGATCTGTGTGCCGGTGTTGCCGCCGGTGCCGATCAGCAGCGGGATGAAGAAGGCTAGCGCGACAACCGCCTCCATCTCCTCCTCGAAGTGGCGCAACACGGTGCCCGTGTAGGCCTCGGCGACGAACAGCAGCAGCAACCAGCCGATGCGCTTGCGCCACAGGTGCCACGGCGACGCACGCAGGTACGGCATGTCGAGTGGCTCCGAACCGCCCTGGCGCTCAGCGTCTTCCGTCGCCTCCTCCTCGGCGATCTCGGCGGCGGTCGACTGGGTCAGAATGCCGAGCAGTCGCATGTCCGCGTCGACGACCGGTACCGCGACCAGGTTGTGGTCCTCGAGCGCCTGGGCCGCTTCTTCGGCGTCGGTCAGCGGGGACACCCAGAGCAGGTCGTCGTTCATCAGTTCCGAGACGTGCCGACCGGGATCGGCGAGCACCAGATCCCGAAACGCTGCGACGCCCAGCAGGCGGCGGTCGCGGTCGGTGACGTAGATGTAGGCGCTGGTGTGGGCATCGACACGCAGCTCCACCGCATCACGGCGCAGCTGCTCGACCGCGTCGGCGACGGTCAGCTCAGAGGTGATCGCCAGCGCCTCGGGAATCATGTGCGCGGCCGCCGACTCCCTGGGCCATTCGAGGACTCGGCGCAATGCCTCGGACCGGTCCGCCGGCATCGCCGAAAGCACCGAGTCGCGTGCGGGGGCGCGCATCTCGCGCAGGATGTCGGTGGCGTGGTCGGTGTCCAGACCCGCGAGCAGGGTGGCGGCCACCGCGGCGTCCATCGCGGTGACGGCGCGCGCGGCGAGTTCGTCGTCCAATGATTCCAGCAGGATCTCGGCGGTCCTGCCGTCGAGAACCTCACCGAGGCGGCGCAATTCGGCTCGGCTCAACCTCGACACCTGATGCCGGCGCTCGGCGGGCCCGGCCACCGACCTGAGCCAGGCTTGGATCTCGCCTGGTGCGGCGGTCGGCAGGATGTCCGTGAGGCGCACTGCAGCGCTGGTGGGGGACGACATGACACTCCTTTGCTTGAGGTGCTGCGCGAAGCGTAGCCGCTATCTCGACGTGCCCGTAAAGACGGTGAAGGAGCGTGAATTCGGAATGTACAGCGAATGAACGGCCACAGTCGCCGAGTTCGCTTCGTGGCGTCGGTCCGGCCGCTAGACTGCCGCCATCGGGCGTGGGGCAGGGATGGGAGTGTCATGATCGCAACGATGAAGCCGGCGTTCACCGCGGGCGTCGCACTGCTGGGTGCCGGGGTCATCGCCTGCGCGCCGGTCGAGCCTGCCGCCGCGGTCGCGCCCGTCGTCGACGCGACGGTGCAACTGTCCGCGATCCCCAGCCCGCTGGAGCTCTACCCGCAGGTGCTGGTGCGGGCGGTGCAGAACAGCGCAGCGCTCGTCGAGGCATACCTCGCCGACCCGCTGCCGTTGACCCGGTTGACGATCGAGAAGCAGATCGTCGCGCTGGGCGAGGCCTTCGATGCGCTCGGCGAAGGCGACGGGGCGGCCGCCATGGCCGCGATCGGCAGGGTGATTCTGCAACCGGTCAGGACCGTGTTCGGTGCCTTCGAATATGTCGACATCCTGATGAACCAGCCCAATGCACCGCAGGCGCTGTTTCAGATCGCGCTGAGTCCGATCCTCGGTGGTGTCGCCGCCTTCGGCGTGGCGATCGACGAGGTCGTCGACGCGGCGGCAGCACTGGACCTCGTCGGTCTGGTCAACGCGGTGGTCAACATCCCCGCGCGGGTTCTCGACGGCGTGCTCAACGGCGGCTACGGATCTCCGTTCGGCGACTTCGACAACCTTCCGGGCCTCGTCACGCCGCTGACGGTCGAGGGCTACCTGTTCCCCGGGCCCATCGCGCTCGGCATCCTGATCGACCAGGACGCCGCGGACTACATCGAGGACCAGGCCGGGCAGCAGGAATTGACCGAGCTGACCGCCACCGACGCTCCCGAGCCTGAGGCCGTCGACGAACCCGCAGGCCCGGCCGAAGATGAAGTGGCCGGCATCGTCGACGAGCTCGAGACGGACGATCCGCAGACGGCCGACACGGCGGCAGCGCCGACTGAGCCGGCCGACACGATCGACGGTGAAGAGGGCGGTGAATCGGCCGACACCATCGACGGTGAAGAGGGCGGTGAATCGGCCGACACGATCGACGGTGAAGACGGCGGTGAACCGGCCGACACCATCGACGGTGAAGACGGCGGCGAACCGGAGACCGACGACGGGCAGGGCACCGGCGAGTCCGCGGGGACGGAGAACTCGGACCCCGCAACCGAGTGACGTTCGGCGCTGCGGGGCGCGCCCACCGCCGAAAACGCATTCCACGCGGGAGAATTCGCCCCACGACCGCACACGACGCGATCTCGGCAACCAGGCGCTTGCCGCGAGCGTGGTGCGCGGTGTCGCCGGTCAGCCTCGCAGGAGGAGGTCGGCGAAGTCGGTGACGGAGGCGACGACGTGGGTGGCGCCGGCGGCGACGAGTTGCCGTTCGTCGTGGGCGCCGGTGAGAGTGCCTGCGGCGATGGCGCATCCGGCGCGCAGCGCACTTTCCACGTCGTTGGCGGTGTCGCCGAGGGCGGCGACCGCCTGCACCCGATCGGCGCCGGTGCGCAGCAACGCGGTGAGGATCAGATCCGGGTAGGGCCTGCCACGCACACCGTCACCGGGGGCGAGGACGACGTCGGCGATGTCATGCCAGCCCAGCGCGGAGATCAGCTTGCCCTGGGTGTCGGGGGAGAAGCCGGTGGTCAGCGCCACCTTGATACCGGCATCGCGCAGGCGTGAGAGTGACTCCGCAGCACCGGGAATCGGTTCGGCGCGACCCGCGGCGATCAACGCGGCATAGGCGTCCTCGAAGGAGGCGTTGGCCCGCTGCGCGGTGGCCTCGTCACCGAACAGCGCACGGAACACCGTGATCTTCGACTGGCCCATGGTGTCGAGCACGTACTGGCGGGCGTCGTCGCGGTCGGGCCCGGCGGCGGGCAGGCCGCCGGCTTCCGCCGCGACCTCGAAGGCTTCGACGACGAGCCCGTCGTCGGCGACGGTAGTTCCGGCCATGTCGATGACCGCCAGTTGAATGTCGTTGTGTTGCATCGTCACAATCCGATCTCGTTGGTCGTCTGTTCGCCGATCACCGGGCCGAGCGTCATGCCGCGCCCGCCGGGGCCCGTCACCACCCACACCCCGGGACTGACCTGCTCGCGGTAGGCCAGCCGTTCGGGATCGACGCACTGGCTGTACACGCCAGCCCAGCGTCGACGGATGGGAGGCAGCGAGCGGCCCAGCAGCTCCTCGACGACACCGGTCAGGTAGCTGTAGGGCGCCTCGGTCACGTCGAAGTCGAAGGGCTCGGTGTACTCATGGGTGTCGCCGATCGTCAGGCCACCGTGCAGCCGCTGGACGCACAGCAGCTGCATGTGGTGTTCGTCGGCGACGGGATCCTGGCTCTCGCTGCGCTGCAACGTATCCAGTGCACCCCCGGCGAAGCCGGGGTAGTAGCGGAGGCTGTCGCCGTCTGCGATCGCGGTGGTGAGCTGTTCGTCCAGCGGCGCGGTCTGCATCATCTGCAGCCGGACCCGGCGCACCGGCATGTCCCCGGCGAGGTCCCGCACCAGCCCGCCGTGGGCGGCGCCGGCGCAGACGATCACCACGTCGGCGTCGTAGGTGTTGCCGCGGTCGTCGTGGACGCGGGTGCCGTCCACCGCGCGTGCTTCGGTGCCCGGGACGAAGGTGTAGCGGCCGGTCGCGTCGAGCACCGCGCGGATCGCCGGCAGCGCCTGCCTGGACTCGACGGCCCCGTCGCGGTCACAGTGCAGCGCAGCGAGGAACTTCCCCCGCAACACCGGATTGATCTCGCGCGCCTCGACAGGCTCGAGCAACCGGAATCCGCGGGAGGCGGCGTCGGCCCTGCCGCACACCTCCTCGGCGACGGCGACCTCGGCAGGCGTGCGCAGCAGAGTCAGAGATCCGCAGGGGCGGAACCCGATTGCGGGAACCTCGGCGCCGATCTCCTCCCACAACGCGCGGGACCGCAGGCTGGCCTCGAGCTCACCGGACGCGCGTCCCGACACCCAGACCAGCCCGAAGTTGCGCACGGTGGCGCCGCGGGCCTCGACCTCGCGTTCGAGATGGATGACGTGGTGACCGCGCCGCACCGCGTGCCAGGCGTGGGCAGTCCCGAGGATGCCCGCGCCGATGATGGTGACCTGCATGGCCGCCGACGTAACTGCACGCGGACGTCCTTGCCGCAAGCGGACGATGTGGGCCGCGGGAACAGCCGGTAAACAATTGGTATAGACCAATTGCGGTATCGTGGTGGCATGTCACTGCGAGCCCGAGAGATCCGTGCCGAGACCGCTGCCGTGCTGGAATCCCTTCGCGGAGTGTGGGATGAAGAGATGGTCGACGAGTGGGACCACGCCATGCAGGCCGCGGCGTGCGCAATCGAGGACGGCGCGGACGATGAGCTGGTGCTGGCAGCCGCGCTGCACGACATCGGCCACAGCCCCTTGCTCGGTGGGCCCCACGTGCACGATCACTGCGGCCTGGCCCGCGACTGGATCACCCCGCGGTTCGGGCCGAGGGTTGGCTGGCTGGCCGGGGCACATGTCTCTGCCAAGCGGCACCTGGCCGCCGTCGACCCCGCCTACACCGCCGCGCTGAGCCCGACATCGGTGGCCTCGCTTGCGGCACAGGGTGGCGCGCACGTCGACCCCGAGTTCGCCGAGCACCCGTGGTGCGCCGACGCGCTGCGGCTGCGCCGCTACGACGACGCCGCCAAGGATCCGGATGCGGTCGGGGCGTCTGCCGACCTGGTGCTGGATCTGGCGCAGAAACTCGCGAGATGAACGTCCCCAAGCCGTATCTGGTGCGTACGGGGCTCGACGGCATCCTCGACGGACTACAGGAGGGGGACCCGTTTCCCCCCGAACGTGAACTGGCGGCGCGGTTCGGGGTGGCCCGCGAGACCGTGCGCCAGGCGCTGCACGAACTGCTGGTCGAGGGCAGAATCGAACGGCGCGGGCGGGGCACCGTGGTGTCACGGCCCAAACTCGTCCAGCCGCTTTCGCTGAGGTCCTACACCGAGGGTGCCCAACGTATGGGACGCACGCCCGGCCGACTCCTGGTGACGTGGGAGAACATCACCGTCGACGCGGAAATCGCGGCCGCACTGGATGTTTCACCCTCGGCGCGAGTGATGCACCTGGAGCGGGTGCTACTCGCCGACGACGTGCGGATCGGCTTGGAGAGCACCTACCTTCCGCGGCACCGATTCGGCGATCTCGAACAGCACTTCGATCCGACGACCTCGTTGTACTCGGCGATCCGGGCGCGCGGTGTGAAGTTCGGCTCGGCGACCGAGCGGATCGAGACGGTGCTACCGTCGCCGCGCGAGGCCGAGCTGCTGGAGTCGACGACCGCGATGCCGATGTTGCTGCTCAACCGGCGATCCGTCGACGTCGACGGGGTGCCGATCGAGGTGGTGCGCGCGCTCTACCGAGGTGACCGGGTGGCGTTCGAGGCCACCCTCGACGACCGCTGAGCGATGAGATTGGCACCCGCCCAAGGTCACAACGGGCATGAGGTTCGACAAAGCCGCCGTGTGGCGTTTCGTCCACGCCGAACGGGCCCGCCTCGCCGATGACCTCGCGGGGCTACCGCACGACGCCTGGGCGACGCCGTCGCTGTGCCCCGGCTGGGATGTCCACGATGTGCTGGCCCACCTCGTCGACAGCGCCAAGACGACCAGGGTCGGCTTCGCGAGACGGATGATGGCGGCCAGGTTCGACTTCGACGCCGACAACGCGCTCGGCATCGCCCGGGAGCGCAGCGACGATCCCCGCGACACGCTGGACGCGCTGCGCGCCGTGGTGCCGCTGACCCGGACACCGATCGCTCCGCGCCGAACCCGGCTGGTGGAAGCGATCGTCCACGGCGAGGACATCCGGCGCCCGCTGGGAATCAAGGCCTGCTACGACGCCCACGCCGCCGCGGCGGCACTGGACTATCAGGTCGGCACCGCCGTCGCGATGGGCGGCGGGCGCGAGCGTGCCGAAGGTCTGCGGCTGATCGCAACGGACAGCGACTACGAGGCCGGCCGCGGCGACGCGGTGCGCGGGAGCACCGTCGACCTGCTGCTCGCGGTGTCGGGCCGTCCCGTGCCCGGTTACTGGTTGCGCGAATAGCGCTGCAGTACAGCCCTATTCGCCGCGGCCGGTAAGATGCTGCAGTTCGTCGATCAGGTCGGAGGCCTGTGCCTTCGTCGCGTCATCGGGAACGTCGGCGCCCGCTTCCTGTGCGAGTGTGTGCAGGTAGCTGCGCTGCGCGCCGGTCATCGGTTCGTCGCCCGTCACCCACTGCGAGGTGTCCTTCTCGGCGTTCTCCCGGGGCGCCTGTGTGGTGTTGTCGCTCATGACGTCCGGGGTGCCCGTCGCAAATCTGTTCGAAACATGCCGGGTTAGCGTCGGGCGGGGTCACGGCCCGGGAGGCGACCTGCGAGTATCGACGCGTGGGCAAGAACGAACGCGCGAAGATCGTGATGAGTGACGGCGAGATCGCCGAGTTCATCGAACGCAGCCGCACGGCCACCATGGCCACCGTGCTGCCGAACGGGCGGCCGCACCTGGTCGCGATGTGGTACGCCGTGCTCGACGGAGAGATCTGGTTCGAGACGAAAGCCAAGTCGCAGAAGGCCGTCAACCTTCGTCGGGATCCGACGATCACCGTGATGATCGAGGACGGGCTGTCCTACGACACGCTTCGCGGGGTGTCGATCGACGGGCAGGCAGAGATCTACGACGATCCGGAGACCAGCCTGCGCGTCGGCATCAGCGTCTGGGAGCGCTACACCGGGCCCTACACCGACGAGATGCGACCGTTCGTAGACCAGATGATGAACAACCGCATCTGCGTGCGCGTGGTGCCGTCGCGGACCCGCAGCTGGGATCACCGCAAGCTCGGCATGCAGGGCATGCCGATCTCGGGCAGCACCGCGCAGTACCTCTAGCCGATGGGATGCGCCGGGTCGAAACCCGGGTTGGCCACCGCGGTGGCCGTCGCCGTCCCGATCGGGCCGAGTTCGTCGACGACGACCGCGGTCCCCGTCGCCACCCCGGCGTGGCTGAAGTGCGTCAACGCGGCCAGGCCGAGATACGGGGTCTCCGGTAGCCGGCTCAGCGTCAGCGTGTAGTCGGCGTTGATGAACGGCAGGCCGTCCACGCCGAAATGCGTCAGCGAGCTCGCCATCTCGCCGACCACCGCCGCCCGGGTGAACGCGGACTGCTCGGTGCCTGCGACCAGCGGCCCCAGGTCGCAAGTCCAGATCCGCTTGGGTCCGTCGTACCGCCACGCGTCCAGGCCGGGAGCCGGGGTGTCACCGTTGTTGCCGTAGGACCACACCATCAGGACGGCCCGCTTGGGCGGCGGGTCGGGCAGCGGCGGAACCGGCGGCATCCTCACCGGCGTCGACCACCGCGGACCCGGCGGCTGCTCGCCGCGCCGCAGCATCAGCGCCGAGGCTCGGGCGACGACGGTGCCGGACTGCGTCATCGAGGCTTCCACCAGCTTGAGCCGCCGGCCGGAGCGAACCACCGAGGTCTGCACCTGCACCGGCGCCATCGCCACCGGCCGCATGAGGTCGACGGTCAGCCGCGCCGGCTGTAGCTCCGGGTCACCGGTGTCGCGGTCGATGACGTGGCCGAGCAGGCCTCCGACGTAATTGCCGCTGATGGTGCCTCCCCACGGACCCCGTGCCAGCGCCGTCGGCACGAAACCATCCCGATCGGGGAGGAAGTAGGCCCGTGTTGTCATCGGGCACAGAGGATAGCCTCAGCGGTTGGACACCAGCTGCTCGACGTCGGCAGTGACCGGATCGACGACGTCCTTGAACTCCGGATGCTTGTCGATGAAGCCCGCGACCATCTCGCACACCGGCACGATCCGCAGCCCCGCAGTCCGGGTCGCTTCCAGCGCCTCGCCCACGAGAATCGTCGCGAGGCCCCGACCGCCGAAGGCGTCGTCGATCTCGGTGTGCGGGAAGATGCGCTGGTTCCTGTGGTCCCCGAAGTCGACGTACTCGGTGAAGCCGGCTTTCTTGCCGTCGACGGAGATGCTGAAGCGGTCAGACTCCTGGGCGACGTCGGTGGGGGCGCCTGTCTTGTCGGTCGTCATGTCGTCCTCTATACCCCGGGATGGCGCCGGGGACGCAGGGTGGCGTTCGGCAGCGGCGGTGCGGGGAGCCGTGTCACGGCGCCGCGGTAACCCTCGACCGCCCCGAAGCGGGCGTCGTGGTTCTGCCACTGCTCACGGAAACGCGCGATGTCCTCGTGGCTGCGCCCCACGAAGTTCCACCACATCACCAGGTCTTCGGTGAACGGTGTGCCACCGAGCAGTAGCACCCGGGCCGGGATGTCCCCGCGGTTGAGCAGGTGCAACCGGTGGTGGCCGGTGCCTTGGAAGGCCAGGTCGGCGACCGCCAGCGCGGACCCGCAGGCCTCGACATCACCCCGGTCGACGAGCACCCCGTGTTCGAAGCGGTCGTCGACGTCCAGGCTGACCTCGGCTCCCGGATCCAGGTCGAGTTGCGCACCGAGCAGTGGCGTGAACGTGTGCACCGGGGAACGTTGGCCTTCGAGTTCCCCGAGGAACACCCGCGTCGTGACCGCGCCGACCTGCCGAGGAGTCGGCGCGTAGTGGGCGAAATCGCGGTCGGTGTCGCGGTCGGACTCCGGCAGCGCCACCCACAGCTGGGCGCCGTGCAGGATCTCCGTGGCCCCCGTGGACACCTCGGAATGGCAGATGCCTGCGCCTGCGGTCATCAGGTTCAGCTCGCCGGGCCGCACCATCGCGTGCACGCCGGCGCTGTCGCGGTGTTCGACCTCGCCGCTGAACAGCCAGCTCACCGTCTGCAGCCCGGTGTGCGGGTGCGGGGGCACGTCCATACCCGTGCCCCCGCGCACGTCGTGTGGGCCGTAGTGGTCGGCGAAGCACCACGCGCCGATCAGCGAGCGTTCCCGCTGCGGGAGGGTGCGCCGCACCCGGATCGCCCGCGGGCCGCCGAGCGGAACCTCGCGTGGGTGCAGGACACCCGCGAACGGTGAAGCGACGCAATCGACTTCAGTCGGCGCGGGGTCGGTGTTGCTCATCTCGCCAGCGTAGGCGTTACCGGCCCGGTCCACGAGCAGGTCAGCGCGACGGCGGCGGCCCCGGCATCAGCGACCCACAGGCCTGCGTCGCGGCGTCCCACGTCTGCTGATCGACGCCGGGCGGAGCAGGTGGCGGAGAGCCGTCGGCCGGGGACCCGTGCGGTCCGCCTGCACCGTCGGCCGGGGAACCAGGCGGCCCGCCTGCACCCTCGGGCGGCGGCCCGGGGGCACCCTCCGGGGGTGGCCCGGAGTGGCCTCCACCGGGCGGTGCGGACACCCCGTGCTCGGTCATGCACTGCACGAACGCGTCGTGGTTACCCGACGGCTGCTCGGCAGCTGCCGAACCGGACGAGCACCCGACGGCGAAGGGCAGTACTGCGGCACCGGCCACCGCGGCCAGCGCAACCCGGACCTTGGAATGAATCACTGTGTCTCCTCGCAGGTTTGGTGCCTGCGACGGTAGGGGCGATTCGTGGGTGCGGGCTTATCGCCCGCTATGTGCCGGCTATGTGTGCCGTCGGCGTGACCATCGCGGAGCGGATCACCTCGAGGTCGTGATCGTCGATCCGGAACACGCCGAAGCGGAACTTGTAGCCCCACCGCGCCTTGTCCTCGATGAACTCGAGATCGTCGAGCAGCGGCCGGATCGGGGTCTCGGCGCAGTCGAGAAAGTCGACGTTGCGTCGCCACGGCTGAAAGTCGGGCGCCACCTCCACCTGGTAGGGCTCGTCGTCGGCGACCTGCCCGATCGCGGTGAACGCCTGCAACGGTTCCCCGTCGGGATAAGCGGTCTTCGGGGAGTAGAACACGATCCAGTCGCCCCGGGACATCTTGCGCAGCATGTGCGGCTTGCCGTGGTTGGCCTGTGTGAAACGGCCGCGAACGCCGCGCTCGACATGGTCGCGGCTGACCGTGTTGATCCAGTTCGTCATGCCCGCACGTTATGCCCGTGCCCCGACAGTCCACAGGCGCCGACCGCCCGCCCTGTGGATAACCCGGGCACTAGTCTGGCGCCATGAGCGACGGCGCCGTGACGGCCGAGTATCTGCGCAACTTCGTCTTCGAGAAGCCGCCGTGGGGCAAGCGCGGATACAACGAGAAGGCGGTCGGCGACTTCGTCGCGTTGTGCGCGCGCCGCCTCGACGGCCGCGGTCACCTGAGCGCCGAGGACGTCCGCAACGTGCGCTTCAACAAACCGCCGTTCGGCAAGCGCGGCTTCGACGAGGCTCAGGTCGACGCGCTGCTCGGCGAGATCGCCACGGCCATCGCGAAACTCGATGCCTGACCCGATCCGGGACGACCTGGCCGAGCTGTGGCGCCGTCGTGCGCTGACCGAGGACGCCGCCCGCCCGGACGCCGTCGAGCGCAGGCACGCGGCCGGGGGCCGCACCGCCCGGGAGAACGTCGCCGACCTGGTCGACACGGGTTCCTTCGTGGAATACGGACGGTTCGCCATCGCGCCGCAGCGGATGCGCCGCGACGTCGAGGACCTGATCACGCGCACCCCCGCCGACGGCCTGGTCGCCGGCACCGCGCGCGTCGACGGCCATCCCTGCGCGGTGTTGTCGTACGACTACACGGTGCTCGCCGGCACGCAGGGCGCGCTCGGTCACCGTAAGAAGGACCGGCTCTTCGAGCTCATCGAACGGATGCAGCTGCCGACGGTGTTCTTCGCCGAGGGTGGCGGCGGCCGGCCCGGTGACACCGACTATCCAGTCGTGTCCGCGCTCGACACCCGGGCCTTCGCGCTGTGGGCGAGACTGTCCGGCGTCGTGCCGCGCATCGCGATCGTCAAGGGCCGCTGTTTTGCCGGAAATGCCGTCATCGCAGGCGCTTCCGATCTGATCGTGGCCACCCGCGACGCGTCGCTGGGGATGGGCGGGCCCGCGATGATCGCCGGCGGCGGCCTGGGCGACGTGCCCCCAGACGAAGTCGGGCCGATGACGACGCAGGAGCCCAACGGCAACGTCGACGTCGTGGTCGACGACGAGGCCGAGGCGGTCGCGGTGACCAAGACGCTGCTCGGCTACTTCCAGGGCCCGACCGACTCGTGGAGCGCGCCGGACCAGACCGTGCTGCGCACCGCGGTGCCCGACCGCGCGCGCCGCGCCTACGACGTCGCCCCCGTCATCGAGACCATTGCCGACGAGGACTCGGTGACCTTCCTGCGGCCGCGGTTCGCCCGCGAGATGGTGACCGCGCTGGCGCGCGTCGAGGGCAGGCCGGTCGGGGTGATCGCCAACGACACCCGCTTCACCGCGGGCGCCATCACCGCCGCCGCTTCCGACAAGGCCGCACGGTTCCTGCAGCTGTGTGATGCGTTCGGGTTTCCGGTCGTGTCGCTGATCGACTGCCCCGGTTACATGGTGGGCCCGGCCGCCGAGGCGGAATCGCTGGTGCGCCGGGCATCGCGAATGTTGGTGGCGGGCGCCGCACTTTGCGTCCCGATGGCCGCGGTGATCCTGCGGCGCGGCTACGGGCTTGGCGCCCAGGCGATGGCCGGCGGCAGCCTGCACGAACCGGTGCTGACGGTGGCCTGGCCGGGGGCGCACCTGGGGCCGATGGGACTGGAGGGCGCAGTCCGGCTGGGGATGCGAAAGGAACTCGACGCCATCGAAGACGAGCAGGAGCGCGAGGAACGCGTCCGGCTGGCGACCGCGGCGGCGCAGGAGAACGCCAAGGCGCTGAACGCGGCGATGCTGTTCGAGATCGACGACGTGATCGACCCGGCGGAGACCCGCGCGGTGATCGCGGCGACGTTCGCGGCGGCCGATACGGACACGAGAAAACCGGCTCCAGGACGGAGCCGGTTCGGCAGGTTCGTCGATACCTGGTAACGCTTGGGGACGGTGCCGCCTGCGCCTCTCGGCGAGTGGTCGCTCGCAGCGACTGTTCTGGATGGGGCCCGGGGCATACCCGGCACCGTCGCATCATCTAACTGGCTGTAGGTCGTGTCAAGAACCGGTTTGGGCGTGATGGGTCGACATCCGGGGTTTTCGGGTGTGGTGGTGATGCTCTGGTGTCGGCGGTGAGGCTTTGGGTTTGGGGGGCGGGTGCCGGGCGCCCACGTTGACTTATGCGACCTCGAGGTGTGGGTCATCTGGCGTCGTTCGGGCTGCCGTGGAGGCGAAGGGCCGGGTGCCAAGTTAGATGCGGCGTAACCCGGTGGGTCCGCCATAACCGGAGCGGCATCGGATCCGGCCCTTCGTCCCGCTCCTTCAGCGTGGCACTGCCGACGAGGGTTGTGAAGGGGGTGTTAGGTAACGGCTCCTTCCTGGGCTGGGGTCTGGTTCTTCAGGTCCAGCGGGCGGGGTCGTAGACGGCGTGGTCGCGGACCAGGGCATGGGCGACGCGATTAGCGCGATGCGCCAGCGCGCAGGCGATGACGCCACCGCGCTTGCCGCGGTCCTTGAGTCCGTGGGCGTAGGACTTGGCCGATGGCTCGGTGAGCCACAATCCGATACCGAGATCTATCAACGCTCGACGCAGCGCCACACTGCCCTCGCGGCTGATCGATCCGTCTCGGCGCTTACCGGCCGACTCGTACTGCATCGGAGATAGCCCCGACGCGCGATAGATCTGCCGGGGTCCCGGCCACCGTGTTGGATCACCAAGGGCAGCAGCATAATTCGAGACACGGACGACGCCCCAGCCGGGCACCGAGGTCAGGGTACTGAACGGGCTCAGTGGCAACAGCCGTGCCAATTCAGTCTCTGCATCGGCGATCCGGGAACTCAAGTCAGCCAACAAAGCCATGTCAGAAGCCAGCACCTGTCGAGCCACCACTGCGTCGCGAGTCGGTAACGCGTCCTTGGCCGCGGTCACCAGACGCTCGGCGAGCGGGCGGCGTAATTGGACGTCACGGGCGGCGGCGAATCGGATCAACCGGGTCGTTCCCAGCGTCGCCAACCGCGCCGGATCGGCGAACTCGGCGGCGACCAGGCGGCCGATTTTGGTGCCCAACACATCCGGCAACGCCAGCGTCAGTCCGGGAAACGCCCGATCGAGTTGTGCGAGCAGCTGGTTCTTGGTCGCCGTCCGGGTAGCGACTCGCCGCGACCGATGCTGGGCCCACGCCGCTACTTCGCCGATGAGCACCTCCCGCTCACCGACCACCCGGCCACGACCGGCCAACATCAACTCGGTGATCGCCTCCAAGTCGATTCCGTCGGTCTTGACCCGCCGCCGGCCCATCACTCGGCGCTGCTCGGCGACATGAGCGGGATTGAGCTCGAGCACCTCCCAGCCCGGCGGCCACCGGTAATCCACCACGGGCCGGTGGTAGTGGCCAGCCGCTTCCACACCCACCCTGATCTGCGGACACGAGGGCGCCACGGCTAACACGCGCTGCGTCGCAGCCCTCAGACCCGACCGGGTCATCGCGAACTCAACCGGGCCCATCAACCGCCGACGAGCGCCGTCGGTGACCGACACCGTCGCCGAAGTCTTGCCGACATCGACGGCAACGACGATCGTGGACGACGTGACTGGAGCACTCTGCACAGACACAACAACACCTCCGGGGCGTGCCAGGAGGACCAAGAGCGCACCCACGCTCAGGTCCTCATAGGAATCTTTGACAATCCCTTCCTGACACCCCCGGAGGCGTTTGTGAAGGACTAGCTCAAGTCATATCAACCGGACCGCATCCGGAACTATTCCGGGGCCCGTCCGCCGCCGACCCTCCGCGAGCGGCGGCGGACGGTTGGTGTCACGCGCTTTCGGCGTAGTAGACCCGGCGCTCGCGGACGGTGTAACCGTGCTGTTCGGCCAGGGACTTGAGCTGGCGGAGCGCGAACGTGCGGCCACGGCCGGCCTCGGGGACGTAGATCCCTGCCCAGAGACCTTCGACGCGGGGTGACTCGCAGGCCTCGCGCGCGCACAACCAACGCCGTGGGCACGACCGGCAGATGGCTTTGGCTTCGTCGTCGGCCGTGGTGGTCCACCGCTCGGGATCCCTCGTGCACTCGCCGATCGGCGTTTCGTCCCACGGAATTGCGTTCATCGGTCTGCTCCTCTGTGCGGCTGGCGGCACGGACGCCGCGATGGAGCACAACGTAACCGACAAACCATAGCGATGCAACGGTTAATGCTGCAGTCTGGCGGGCGGGACGTTGCGGAGATCCGTCTGTATCTCCTCGAACTGGCTCATTACCAGCAACGACGCACAACAAGGGGTGGCGTGCCGGAGGCGGGAGATGTCAGATTTTTCCTGTCGCGTTGTTACGGTATAGACCGCAATGGTGATGTAGTTTTGACGTGCAGCGGGGCGCTCCAGCGCCCGCGGCAGTTGCTACATTGCTCGGTACGATGAGTGCGCCGTGACGACACAGGTTGAGGACCCGGGAGATGACGAACGCCGAACCGGTCGACCAGTCGACCGGTGCACCGGATCCCGGCATGGTCAGGGCGGGTGCCGCGGCCGCGGCCCGGCGCCGCGAACTCGACATCAGCCAGCGGAGTCTCGCCGCCGAGGGAATCATCAACGCCGGCGCATTGATCGCATTCGAGAAGGGGCGAAGCTGGCCGAGGGAGCGCACCAGGGCGCGGCTCGAAGAGATCCTGCAGTGGCCGCCGGGCACCATAGCCCGGCTGCGTCGCGGCGAACCCTTACGAGCCGCCCCGCCGCCGCCCGAGTCCAGGGCCCCCGCGAGCAATGACGAGGTGTCGCTGATCGCCCAGGCCGTGACCACTGCCGTCAGTGCGTTCGGCTCCACGGTGGCCGCGCTCCCACCCGTCGATGACGCGGCGTTCGTTCCCCGGGTCACGGCGATCCTGGCCGACCTGCGCCAGCTCGACGCCGTCGCGTCGAGGGCGGCGCGTATCGGCCGGGTGACCCCCGCACTCATCAAGGCGCTGAGCGCGGTCCGCGGCCTCTACGACGACCTCATGGTGCGCGCCGCCCGCGCACCGCACGCCACCCTAGGCCAACGGCTGTACGCGGCGCGCCGCGGCGCCAACCTCACGGTCCTCGAAACCGCGCAGGCGGCAGGCGTTTCCGAGGACGCAGTGCAACAGGCCGAGGCGGACGAACCGCTCTCGCCCGCCGACATCGCCGCGATCGAGACGTTGATCAGCCAGATCGGGTGACCGATGCCGGAAAGAACGCGGCCAGCGCGGCGACGACCTCGATGAACTTGCGGCGCGCCGAAGGCGACATCTCGCCCGTACCGTCGATCACGCCGCCGGGCCGCAGATGTCCGTCGAACGGCACCTCGATGACGAGCTGACCGTGACCTGAGAACTGTTGCGCGAGAATACCTCTGGTGCGCTTGTCGGCGTGTCCGTCGGAGTCGTTGAGGACCACGACGGTGCGTTGCAGCAGATCGGTCAGGCCGCGGGCGGCGAGCCAGTCCAGGGTCTGGCCTGCCGCGGCGGCGCCGTCCACCCACGGCGAGGAGACCACCACGAGCGCGTCCAGATCGCGCAGCACCTCCTGGGTGACCGGAGAATCCATCGTGGAGCTGCAATCGATCACCGAGATCGTGAAATGGCGGTCCAGCCGGGTGGTCGCCTCGCGGTAGATCGCCGGGTCCAGCACCCGGCGCCGTGCCGGTGTCGCCTCGCCGGCGAGCACGAACAGTCCGGCGGCGTTGCAGCCCAGATGATTACGGATATCGGCGAACGCCTCCAGATGGCGGTCGGCCGCGAGTTCCCAGAACGACCCCTGCGCGCGTGGGTCCACGCGGCTGCCCAGCTTGCCGAACGCGGTGTCCGCGTCGACGGCGACGACTCGATCGTCCTGGCGGATTTCGGCCAGCACCGATCCGATCGACGCCGAGACGGTGGTCTTGCCCACGCCGCCCTTGCCCATCACGCCGATCTTGAAACGTCCGCGCAGCGGCGTGCGGATCGTGGCCTCCAGCTCCGCCACACGCTTGTCCTCGGGTGACGGGCCCAGGTTGATC
The DNA here is from genome assembly GCF_000612725.1 of Mycolicibacterium austroafricanum. Taxonomy (GTDB): domain Bacteria; phylum Actinomycetota; class Actinomycetes; order Mycobacteriales; family Mycobacteriaceae; genus Mycobacterium; species Mycobacterium austroafricanum. Next base: position 1,238,619 of record NZ_HG964450.1, on the reverse strand, counting down.
AGCCCGAAGCTCGCCTTGTAGAGGGCCAACCGCCAGCCACTGCCCGGAACGACCTTGCGGTGGGGGACCAGATCGGCCGGACGGATCCACTCGGCATACGAGGTCGGTTGCGGTGCCGTCCACGGCGCGTCGGCCTGTGGCCGCGGCGGATAGGGCGGCGCCGACGGTGGTGCCTGCGGGGCCCAGCCCGGCGGCGGCTGTTGTTGCTCCCACCCGTCGGGACGTCGAGGCTGCGGGGGGAGCGGACGGGTCGGCTGGCGGAACATCTCGCGGGGCCGCGGAGGCTCCGGTGTCACCGCGGCCTGATCGGTCGCGGGGTCATCGCGGTCGTTCACCACATGTCTCCTCTTCGGTGCGTCGGCCCCAAGGCTAGTCGTGGCGAAAGGTCAGCAAACTTCCCTGGGCTGTCGACGTGCGGTGTTGGAATGCACCGCTCACCTTCCTCCGGCGGCGGCACCGTGACCACGCGACGGTCGTCGCTGATCGCCGGTCCAAAGTGATCCACAGTTAGCGAGTTCCATTCCAAAGCTGTTCAAAGCAGTAGGAGTGATTGCTGCGGTCGTCACGTGGTGGCCCTTCGGCGGGTCGGTGTGCCCGCGAAAAAGTGTCTTGAAGGGGTCCGCAGCGCTGGTACGCTCCCGAAGGGAAGGGGGCTCGACCATGGCTGAGTTGGGCGGTCAAATGGCGGTCGGCAAATTTGCCATCGCCTGGACAGAGCGCGGGTCCGGTGTCCGTGCGCCCGGTCTGTCGTGGTGATGGCGAGCCCGTTCCTGGGTGATGGCGAGCCCACCCACTATGACGACGTGGTGGGTGTCGAGGTCACGATCGACGGCATGCTGGTCATCGCCGACCTGCTGCACCTGGTCGACTTTCCGCTGTCGCTGGGGATCCGGCCGAACATCCCGTACGAGGATCAGCGCAAGATCGTGTGGGATCAGGTGACCCGGGACCTGACCGCTCAGGGCATTCTGACCGCCTACGGCGACCCGCATCCGGAAGTGGCGGCAATGGTCGACGCGCTGAGCCGCCCGGACCGAACCCTCGACTGCAGGTGGTGGCGCAGGGACCTCGGCGGCAAGATGGTCCGCTTCGTCGTCTGCCGCAAGGGCGATCGGCATGTCGTCGCCGCCCGTGACGAAGACATGCTCGTGCTGCAGCGGGTGGCACCGCAGATCGGTCTGGCAGCGATGGTGGGCGTGGTGATCGGCGGTGCCCCAGCGGCGGACGTCGAGCCGCTGACCGGCATCGCAACCAAGCTGGCGGAGGCCCGCACCGCAGAGCAGATCGGCGCGTACGGTCAGCCGCCGTTGTCGGCGAAGATCTACGCCGAAGCGACGGCCAACCCGGACAGCTGGGTGGAGATCACCGCCGCCGAACGGCACCCGGGTGGGACCTACTCCCAGGCGGGGGTGGGCGCCGGCGTCCTCGACTCGGCCCACGGCAGGATCGTGTCCATTCCCAGGCAGGTCGGTGGCGAGCTGTACGGCAGCTTCCTACCGGGCACCCAGGAGAACCTGCAGCGTGCACTCGACGGACTGGTGGAGTTCCTCCCGTCCAGGGCATGGTTCGACCACGCGGACGCCCTCGACAACTCGTACTCGGACTGAGAAAGGCGAATTTCACGGTGGCCAACCCTCCGCCCGGTTTCGAGGCGTCCGGTTTCGACGCGTCCGGATTTCACGATGGTGGGGACCACGACGACCTCGCGGCGCTGGACTTCAGCATCGCCGGCGACGAGGACGAGGCCGACCTCGGCGTCATCTTCGGCGACTTCGGCTCGGCGAGTGACGATGACGGCGAGATGCCGATGTTCACCGTGACGAACCCGCCCGGCACCGTGACCGTGACGACCTACATGGACGGCCGGGTGCACCAGATCGAGTTGGCACCGAGCGCGGCCGCGCTGCCCGAAGCGGTGCTCGCCGACGAGATCGTGGTCATCGCGGGCCTGGCCACCCAGGACGCCAGATCCGCCCAGTACACGTTCATGTTGGAGGGGATGCGAGAACACGGCCACGACAACGTGACCACCAGGGACTTTCTCAACCGCGACCTGGATCTGCCCACCCCGGAACAAGCTCGGGCGGCCCGCGCCGAGCTGTTCACGACCCGCTACGCAGGTGACGAATGACCGACCACCTGGCAAGCGTCTTCGGCACCGCGGTAGGCCTGCTGCCCACCTCGCAGGCACGGTCGCTGGAACTGTTCACCGAGATCACCACCCTCGACGAGTCCGCCTGTGACGCCTGGGTGGGCCGGATCCGGTGCGGCGACACCGACCGCGTGACGATGTTCCGGGCGTGGTACTCGCGCAACAACTTCGGCCAACTGGCGGGCACCGCCGAGATCTCGATGAACAGCCTGGGCGCCCGGGTTCCGATCGGCGGGATGTACGGCGACATCACCTACCCGGTGAACTCGCCGTTGGCGATCACATTGGGATTCGCCGTCAGTGAGGCTGCCCTCGGCAACTATGCCGATGCGATGGAGGCGCTCGACGAGGCGCAGGCCGCCGGCGGTGAGCATCTGGTGTCCTGGGTGAAGGCGGTCGTCTACGGTGCGGCGCAACGCTGGACCGACGTGATCGAGGAAGTGCGCACCGCCGGTGCCGGGTGGCCGGACAAGTTGCTGGCGGGCGCCGCGCTGGTGGCACACGGGGTGGCGGCCGCGAACCTGGGGCTCTTCACCGAGGCCGAACGCCGCCTGGTGGAGGCGAATTCGGCCCCGGCCGGGCAGGCGTGCAACCGGACCATCGCGTGGTACTCGGCGATGGCCTACCGTGCGCTCGGCAACGAGGAGGCCGCGGTGCGGCTGCTGGAGTGGCTGCAGGCCTCCCACCCGTCCCCGGAGGTCGCTGCCGCGCTCAAGGATCCGTCCTACCGGTTGCAGACGACGACGGCGGAGAAGATCGCCTCGCGGCGCGACCCGTGGGACCCGACCACCGTGGAGGCCGACAACACCGGCAGGGAGATGCTGCTGGCCGACGCACAGGCCGAACTCGACCGCCAGATCGGGCTGACCCGGGTCAAGGATCAGATCGAGCGCTACCGTGCGGCCACTCAGATGGCGAAAGTCCGTGCCGCCCGCGGAATGAAGGTCGCCCAGGCGTCCAAGCACATGATCTTCACCGGGCCGCCCGGCACCGGTAAGACGACGATCGCGCGCGTCGTGGCCAACATCCTGGCCGGGCTCGGTGTGATCGCCGAACCGAAGCTCGTCGAAACCTCACGCAAGGATTTCGTCGCCGAATACGAAGGCCAGTCCGCGGTCAAGACCGCACGCACCATCGACCGGGCGATGGGTGGCGTGCTGTTCATCGACGAGGCCTACACGCTGGTCCAGGAGCGCGACGGGCGTGCCGACCCCTTCGGCACCGAGGCGCTGGACACCCTGCTGGCCCGCATGGAGAACGACCGCGATCGGCTTGTGGTGATCATCGCCGGATACAGCAATGACATCGACCGGCTGCTGGAGACCAACGACGGTCTGCGGTCCCGGTTCTCGACCCGGATCGAGTTCGATTCCTACTCGCCGGAGGAGATCGTCGATATCGCCAGAGTCATTGCAGCACACAATGATTCGAGCCTGACCGATGAGGCCGCCAAGCGGGTGCTCGAGGCGGCGACGCTGCTGAGTCAGAGCACGTCGAACGGGAAACCGGCACTTGACGTCGCGGGCAACGGTCGATATGCGCGACAGCTGGTGGAGGCCGGCGAGCAGACCAGGGACATGCGTCTGGCCCGATCACCGGACTTCGACACCCTCGACGTCGAACAGCTCAGCGAGATCAACGGAGACGACATGGCAGCGGCGATCACGTCGGTGCACGGGCGAATGGACATCAGCGGGTAGGTCATGGCGGGATTTCGGCTCACCACGAAGGTGCAGGTCAGCGGTTGGCGATTCCTGCTGCGCCGGGTCGAGCACGCGATCGTGCGGCGTGATACCCGGATGTTCGACGACCCGCTGCAGTTCTACAGCCGCGCCGTCACCACGGGCATCGTCATCGCGGTGTTGATCTGTCTCGGCGCCGTGCTGCTGGCCTACTTCAAACCGCTCGGAAAGCGCGGCGGCGACACGCTTCTGGTGGACCGCACCACCAACCAGCTGTTCATCGTGCTGCCCGACAGTGGCCAGCTGCGACCCGTCTACAACCTGACCTCGGCGCGGCTCATCCTCGGTGACGGCAAGACGCCGGTTGCGGTCAAGTCCCAGGAACTGGACAAGATGCCGAAGGGACAGCCCGTCGGCATCCCGGGGGCCCCCTACGCCACGCCGGTGGCGTCGTCCGCCGAGTCGCAGTGGACGCTGTGCGACACCGTCATCAAGCCGGACAGTGTCGCACCGGCAGTGGAGTCGTCGGTCCTGATCACGCCGCTGGCACTGGACGCCTCCGTCGGCGCGATGCGACCGGAGCAGGGGATGCTGGTCTCGTTCAAGGACCAGAACTGGCTCGTCACCGAGGCGGGCCGGCACCTCATCGATCTGGCCGACCGGGCGGTGACCTCGGCGGTGGGGATCCCGGTCACCGCCCGCTCAGCCCCGATATCGGAAGGCCTCTTCAACGCACTACCCAACGCGGGGCCGTGGCGGCTGCCCGACATTCCGGCCGGCGGATCGCCGAACTCGGTCGGTCTGCCGCCGGAGTTGGTGGTCGGGTCGGTGTTCGTCACCGTCACCGACGCGGGCGAGCAGGCCGGCGAACAGAACTATGTGGTGTTGCCCAACGGTGTCGCGAAGGTCAACACCACCACCGCCGCCGCGCTCCGTGCCACCAATTCGTTCGGCCTCATCGAGCCCCCGTCGTTGGAATCCAGTGCGGTAGCCCGGATTCCGGAACAGGTGTACGACTCACCGCTTCCCGACGTCCCGATGGACGTGCTGTCGCGTCAGGAGCTTCCGACGCTGTGCTGGGCGTGGCAACGGGTGGCAGGCGACCAGGCGCCGAAGATGACCGTCATCGCCGGGCGCCGCCTGCCGCTGCCGCCGTCGGCCCTGAGCACCGGCATCGACCAGATCACGGGTGACGCGACCGTGTACATCGACGGCGGGCAGTACATCCGGCTGCAGTCACCGGACCCGCGGTACGGCGAGAACCTGTACTACATCGACCCCCAGGGTGTGCGCTACGGGCTTCCTGACGAGGAGACCGCGGCCAAGCTGGGGCTGTCGTCCCCCCGCACCGCGCCGTGGCAGGTGGTCAGTCTGTTGGTCGACGGGCCGGTGCTCTCGCAGCAGGCGGCGCTGGTCGAACACGACACGCTGCCACCGAATCCCAATCCGCGCAGTGTCGGTGCCGACGCGGCCGCACCCGTGGGGGCGAACAACGGAGGCGGCGGATGACGACACGGAAGTTCACGCCGATCATCAAGCGGGGACCGCGTCTGACCCCCGGCGAGATCAACGTGACCCCTCCCGAGGACCTCGGGGTGGACATCCCGCCGTCGGGCATGCAGAAGGCGCTGCCGTGGGTGATGGGCGGCTGCATGCTCGGCATGATCGCCATCCTGATCTTCGGCGGTATGCGCAACTTCTCGCCGTACATGCTGATGATGCCGATGATGGTGGTCATGGGCGCGGTCGGCATGATGGCCGGCGGCGGCAGCGGCGGCAAGAAGGTGCCCGAGATCAACGCCGACCGCAAGGAATATCTGCGCTACCTGGCGGGCCTGCGCACCCGGGTGACCTCCTCGGCGTCTGCGCAGGTGACGTTCTTCAACTACCACGGCCCGCATCCCGACGACCTGCTGTCGATCATCGGCACCCACCGGCAGTGGTCGCGGCCGGCCAACCATGACTTCTACGCCGCCACCAGGATCGGGCTCGGCTCCGAGCCCGCCGTCGACCGCCTGTTGAAGCCCGCGGTCGGCTCGGAGCTCGCCGGGCCCGCGGGTGCCCCGCAGCCCCATCTCGAACCCGTCAGCCATATGTGGGTGACGAAGTTCCTGCGTACGCACGGCCTGATCCATGACTGCCCGAAACTGGTGCAGCTCAAGACGTTTCCGACGATCGCGGTCGGTGGTGACAGCGCGGGATCGGCGGCGCTCCTCGCGGCGATGATCTGCCACCTCGCGGTGTTCCACCCGCCGGACATGTTGCAGATGCGGGTCCTCACCGACGACCCCGAGGATCCGGCCTGGGCCTGGCTGAAGTGGCTACCGCACCTGCAGCACGAGACGGACACCGACGCCGCGGGCACCACCCGCATGGTGTTCACCCGCCCGGACGCGCTCAGCGACCTGGCCGCCCGCGGTCCGCACACCGCCGATGCGGCTCCGAGTGGCCCTTACGTCGTCGTGATCGACTTGACCGGCGGCAGAGCGGGTTTCCCGATGGACGGAAGGTCCGGGGTCACCGTCATCACGCTCGGCAACCACCGCTCGGCCTACCGGATCCGGGTGGACGCCGACGGCACCGCCGACGACAAGCTGCCGGGTGCATCGTTCCGGCTGGTCGCCAGCCAGGTGGACGGGATGACCCCGCGGCAGGCCGAACGGGTGGCCCGCAAGCTCGCGGGCTGGTCGATCACGGGGACGATCATCGACAAGGGCACCCGCGTCCAGAAGAAGGTCGCCACCGAGTGGCACGAGATCGTCGGCGCGCAATCGGTCGAGGAGGTGACACCGGCCCGTTGGCGGATGTTCACCGACACCGACCGGGACCGGCTGCGGATCCCGTTCGGTCACGAGCTCAAGACCGGCGACGTCATGTACCTCGACATCAAGGAGGGTGCCGAGTTCGGCGCGGGCCCGCACGGCATGCTGATCGGCACAACCGGTTCGGGCAAGTCGGAGTTCCTGCGCACCCTCATCCTGTCGCTGGCCGCCACCCATCATCCCGACCAGATCAACCTGCTCCTGACAGATTTCAAAGGCGGGTCGACGTTCCTCGGCATGGAGAAGCTGCCGCACACCGCGGCGGTGGTCACCAACATGGAAGAGGAAGCCGAGCTGGTCAGCCGCATGGGTGAGGTGCTCACGGGTGAACTCGACCGCAGGCAGTCCATCCTGCGTCAGGCAGGGATGCAGGTCGGCGCCGCGGGCGCGCTCTCCGGTGTCGCCGAGTACGAGAAGCACCGCGAGCGTGGGGCCGACCTCGCGCCGCTACCAACACTGTTCGTGGTGGTCGACGAGTTCGCCGAACTACTGCAGAACCACCCGGACTTCATCCAGCTGTTCGACCGTATCTGTCGTGTCGGCCGTTCGCTGCGCGTGCACCTGCTGCTGGCCACGCAGTCGTTGAACACCGGTGGCACCCGCATCGACAAGCTCGAACCCAACCTCACGTACCGGATCGCGCTGCGCACCACCAGCTCTGCCGAGTCCAAGGCGGTGATCGGCACGCCGGAGGCGCAGTACATCACCAACAAGGAGAGCGGTGTCGGCTTCCTCCGCGTCGGCATGGAGGACCCGGTCAAGTTCCAGAGTGTCTACACCGGCAACCCCTATGTACCCACGGTCGGCAACGCGGGGGATGACGAGGCGCCGAAAGCACACGCCGACAGGAACATCCGTATCCACCGTTTCACGACGGCGCCGATCATGGATGCGAGGCTGGGCTGATGAGCATCGACTCCGGACAGAAGGTCCTGCGTGAGGTCGTTCTCGAGCAGCTGACCACCGGCGAGAACCACGCCTACCGGATGTGGTTGCCGCCGTTGGCCGATCCCACCCCGGTCAACGAGCTGATCGCCCGCGACTACGACCGCCGCCCGCTGCGCATCGGGCTCGGAATCATGGACGAGCCGCGCAGACACCGCCAGGAGGTGTGGGGAGTCGATGTCGCCACCGCGGCGGGCAACATCGCCGTCGGTGGCGCACCGCAGACCGGGAAGTCGACCCTGCTGCAGACGTTCATCCTGTCGGCCTCCGCCTCGCACACACCGCGCCAGATCCAGTTCTACTGCGTCGACATGGGCGGCGGCGGGTTGATGTACATCGAGGATCTCCCCCATGTGGGCGGGGTGGCCACCCGCGCCGAACCGGACCGGGTCAACCGCGTGGTTGCCGAGGTGAAAGCCGTACTGAGGCAACGGGAGCAGACGTTCAAGGAGTATCGGGTCGGGTCGATGGCCGACTACCGGCAGATGCGCGAGGACCCGAACCACCCGGCGTCGGCGGACCCGTTCGGGGACGTGTTCCTGGTCGTCGACGGCTGGCCGGCGTTCACCGCAGAGTTCCCCGACCTCGAGGCCACCGTGCAGGACATCGCCGGCCAGGGGCTGGCATTCGGTGTCCACACGATGATCTCGACGCCGCGGTGGACCGAGCTCAGGTCCAGGGTGCGCGATTACCTCGGCACCAAGATCGAGTTCCGGTTGGGCGACGTCAACGAGACCCAGATCGACCGGATCACCCGCGAGATCCCGGTCAATCGCCCGGGCCGGGCGGTGTCCACCGAGAAACACCACCTGATGATCGGGGTGCCCCGGCTGGACGGGGTGCACAGCGCCGAGGGGTTGGTGCCGGCGATGGCGGCCGCCGTCAAGGAGATCGCCGCACGTCATACCGAGGAAGCGCCGCGCGTGCGGGTGCTGCCGAGCCGCATCCATCTCCACGAACTGGATCCCACACCGCCTGGGCCGGAGGCGGATTACCGCACCCGGTGGACGATCCCGGTCGGCGTGCGCGAGTCGGACCTGACGGTGGCGCACAACCACATGCACTCGACCCCGCATCACCTGATCTTCGGTGCCGCCAAATCGGGCAAGACGACCATCGCGCATGCGATCGCGCGAGCCATCTGCGCCCGCAACAGCCCACAGCAGGTGCGGTTCATGGTGGCCGACTACCGGTCGGGCCTGCTCGAGGCCGTCCCCGAGTCGCATCTGCTGCCTGCCGGAGCGATCAACCGAAACCATGCGACGCTGGAGGAGTCGATCAAGGCGCTTGTCGCCAACCTGACCAAACGCCTGCCGCCGTCCGATCTCACCCCGTCACAGTTGCGGCAGCGGTCGTGGTGGACTGGCCCCGATGTGGTGCTGCTCGTCGACGACTGGCACATGATCACGGCGGCCGGCGGGATGCTCTCCCCGATGGCCCCGCTGGCGCCGCTGCTGCCCGCAGCCGCCGACATCGGCCTGCACCTCGTCGTGACCTGTCAGATGAGTCAGGCAAGCCGGGCGGTGATGGACAAGTTCGTCGGCGCTGCGTACGGGGCGGGCACCCCGACGATGTTCCTGTCCGGGGAGAAGCAGGACTTCCCTTCGCGCGAGATCATCGTCAAGAAAAGGCCGCCTGGGCAGGCGTTTTACGTCACGCCGGATGTGAAGGAAGTGATTCAGGCGGCATATGTGGATCCACCGGAAGAAGAAGTGTTCTGACCACCCTCCGAGAGCGGTTAACATTGATTCCGTGCTTCTCTAGCAAATGCAAAGGCGGTAGAAAAGCCATTATTGTCGGGGGGGTTGATACCCATCTCCGCTGGGTATCGGTGCCGATACCTGACAACTAAATACATCCATGTGTTTAGAACAGCGAGGAACTAGCAAATGCAACCATTGAGTCATAATCCCGGTGCAATCGGTGTCGGCGGTCAGGTCACGGCCAATGGGGCGCGGGGGCTGGCCACCGGCACGGCAGCGACCAGCGCCGTGAGTGCGCTCGCTCCGGCGGGCGCCGACGAAGTGTCGGCTGCCGCCGCGGTGACGTTCGCGGCCGAGGGCATCCAGACCCTGGGGATCAACGCGCTGGCGCAAGAGGAGATCGCACGCGCCGGCGCATCGATCATCGAAGCTGCCGGCGCCTACCAGGCGGTCGATGCTTCGAACGCCACCACCCTGATCTGACCCGACCGGTACTTCGAGTCGCCTGAGCCATGGCCACCATCGGCATTCCCATCCCACCGATCTGGGGAGCATTTCCTCCCGAGATCAACACTTCGCGCCTGCAGGCCGGAGCGGGTGCGGTGCCGATGTTGCAGGCCGCCGCGGGCTGGGAAGCGTTCGCCATCTCACTCGAAACCCAGGCGGACGAACTCGCGGCCAGCCTCGCGACGCTGTCCCAGATGTGGCAGGGCACGGCCAGCGAGCGGGCGGTCATGGCGACGATGCCGATGGTCATGTGGTTGCGCATGCTCTCGTTGCAGGCCCAGAAGCGCGCTGCGCAGGCGTCGGCGCAAGCCACCGCGTGGGCTTCTGCGGCAACGAGCACCCCGCAACTGCCGGAGATCGAGACCAACCACATCACCAACGCGGTGCTCAATGCGACGAATTTCCTTGGTGTGAACACTGTCCCGATCGCGGTCAACGAGGCTGACTACATACGGATGTGGAACCAGGCCGCCGCGGTGATGACCGGTTACGAAACCGAGACGATCCTCAACTCGACGTTCGAGCCGGTGGCGCCGCCGAAGCCGATCACGGTGTTCGGCAGCACCCAGGCGGCGATGGCCACGGCGATCGGAAGTGCGGCTCCGGGGATCGCCAGCGCCGCCGCGCGGAACGCGACCTTCACGAAGGTGAGCGTCGTCGGCAAGCTGGACGAGGTCAACCAGAAGGCGGGCCACGCGGAGGGGCTGCTACAACAGGCGGCCGACAGTGGCCGCTCGCAAGCGGAACAAGGCCAACTCCTTCAGCAGGCGCCCCAGCAGGGCATGCAGATGGGCATGCAGATGGCGTCGCAGCTCGGGTCCACGCTCGGGCAGTTGCCGCAGCAGATGATGCAAGGGGTCACCCAACCGTTCCAGCAGCTGACCCAGCCGCTGCAGCAGATGTCGTCGCTGTTCGGTCAGATGGGCGGTCTCGGCGGTGACCGGGGTGCCCAGATCGGAATGCTGGGGGCCACACCGTTTTCCAACCACCCGGCAATCGGTGGCTCGGGTGCGGCGACGGGTGCGGGCCTGGTTCGCGCCGCGTCGCTACCCGGCGCCGGTGGCACCGCGGCGCGCACACCGCTGATGTCGAACCTCGTCGGCTCGGGACTGCAGCCGACGGTGAGTGCCGTGGCAGTGGGTGCGGGGGCCGGCGCCGGCGCCGGTGCAGGCCTCGCCCCGGTGGGCGCAGGAAGCGGGATGGGCGGCGGTGGGCCGATGGGAATGCTGGGGCAGCGCGGCAAGAGCGGCGGCAACAAACCCGGACTGAACGCGCCTGCACCCTTGGAACACGATCTCAGCGAAGACGACGACGACGACTGGTAGTCGTCCACCACAGACTTACCGGCCACCTGGGTCGGGAGGGCTCGCCGAGGTGGCGAGTGCACAGGGAAACCGAAACGCCGGTAACAGAGAGAAGGTCAACACATGGCTCTTGAAGCAGACGTCGCAGTATTGGCCGCCGAGGCGGCAACATTCGACCGGATCACGGGCGAACTCCAGGCAGTGCGCGCGCAGATCGAGGCGATCGCCGCGGCGAGTTCGGCGAATCTGCGAGGTGCTGCCGGTGATGCGGCGCAGGCAGCGATGATGCGGTACCGCGAGGCAGCCGATCAGCAGAATCGCCTGCTCGCCGACATCTCGGAGAACATCAACATCAGCGGTGTCAAGTACGACACCACTGACGCGGACAATGCGTCCAGCCTGACGAACTCCATGGGCAGCGTCCTGTAGAGCCCCATTACCGAACCCAACTTCGACATTCAAGGAGCACAGGTGATTACATACAATTTTGCCGGGATCGAAAGTGACGCAGGCGAGATCAGCGGACAGGTCGGAAAGGTGGCCGGGCTGCTGGCAGAAGGCCACGGAGCGCTGACCCGTCTGCAGGCCGTCTGGACGGGTGACGGGCAGATGGCCTACGACGCCGTCCAGAACCGTTGGAACCAGAACTCTGAGGAGCTGAATCTGGCGCTGCAGAGCCTCAGCGAAGCTCTGAGCCGCTCCGGTGGCGACATGTTCGGCGCTGATCAGGGCGTGGCGGGCCAGTTCACCTGACCAGTCGGGGACCATGTGCGCGATGGGCGACCACACGCTGTGTTGTCGCCCACCGCGTGCACCCCGTTCTTCATCACTCAAACCCTTTGAGAGGCAACCATGTCGGCCGACTATGACCGGCTCTTCCACTCCCCGGATGCCGCCCGAACGGCCGACGAGTCGGACCGTGACACCCCGCCCGCCGGCCGGGACACCGTGGCGCCCCCGGGTGACGCGCCCAATGGCGATGCCACCCCGCCCCCCATGCCTGCTGCGCGCGCACAGGCCATGCAGGCGCCCCCGACCTGGCAGACGGAGGTGATGAGCCCGATCACCGGTCTGCAGCCGCCGAATCAGACCGCCGCGCAACGTGTCCCCAACAACGGAATGATGCGCGCCCCGCAGGCGCCGCCGGTGGGTGCCCGCCACGAGCAACAACGTTCTGCGCCACCGCCTGCGCCGCGCCCAGCTCCGGCCCCTCCGCCGTCGCAGTTCTACGGCGAGCCGACCGACCAGCGACAGCCAACAGCACCGACCTCCGCGGCAGCGATGGGCAACCACCGGGCGATCGACGCACTGTCGCACGTCGGAGTCCGGTCCGCGGTGAAAATGCCGTCCCAACGCGGTTGGCGGCACTGGCTTTACGTGATGACGAGGATCAATCTCGGGCTCTCCGCCGACGAGCTCTACGAGCTCGACCTGCACGCCCGGATCCGCCGGAACGCCCGCGACTCGTACCACATCGGCGTTTTCGGGCTCAAAGGTGGCGTCGGAAAGACAGCGGTGACGGTGGCGCTCGGCTCTGCGCTCGCCAGCATCCGCGGCGACCGGATACTCGCGATCGATGCCGACCCGGACGGCGGTAACCTCGCCGACCGAGCCGGCCGTCAGTCCGCGGCGACGATCACCGACCTGTTGTCGGACAAAGAGCTCAACCGGTACAACGACATCCGCGCCTACACGAGCATGAACGCCTCGAATCTGGAAGTGCTCTCCTCGGACGAATACAGCGCTGCGCGCCGCGAGTTCAACGACGAGGATTGGCGCGAGGCCACCGAGATCGTCTCGCGCTACTACAACCTCGTCCTGGCCGATTGCGGCGCCGGACTGTTCCAGCCGGGCGCGCGCGGCGTTCTGTCCACCGTGTCGGGGTTGGTGATCGTCGCGAGTGCCTCCATCGACGGCGCGCGACAGGCCGCTATCACGATGGACTGGTTGCGCCAGAACGGGTATCAGGACCTGCTCGGTCGTTCGTGCGTGGTGATCAACCATGTGACCCCGGGTAAGCCGAACATCGACGTCGAGGATCTCGTGCAGCAGTTCGAACGCCACGTGCCCGCGGGACGGGTGATCGTGTTGCCCTGGGACAAGCACATCGCGGCGGGAACCGAGATTCAACTCAGCCTGCTGGGCAAGACGTTCAACCGCAAGATCGTCGAACTCGCCGCGGCGTTGTCCGACGACTTCGACAGGCTCGAGCGGCGTTGACCGCGACGGTCGCACCCCCGACGTCGTCGAACGTCACTCCGGGTCGTCCGACGACCACCCGCGTGACGATCCTGACCGGCCGGCGGATGACCGATCTGGTGCTACCGTCGGCCGCGCCCATCGAAACCTATGTCGATGAGACGGTGTCGGTGCTGGCCGATATTCTCGCCGATACCCCCGAAAATGTGCTGGCCGACTTCGATTTCAAGGCGCAGGGGGTGTGGTCATTCGCGCGGCCGGGTGCCCCGCCGATCAAGCTCACCGAATCCCTCGATGACGCCGGCGTCGTTGACGGCTCGTTGTTGACCGTCGTGTCGGTGAGCCGCACCGAGCGGTACCGGCCTCTCGTCGAGGACGTGATCGACGCGATCGCGGTCCTCGACGAGACACCTGAGTTCGACCGCAGTGCGCTGTACCGCTTCGTCGGCCTCATTCTGCCGCTCGCAGCATTCATGGTCGCCTGCGTTGCGATCCTGTCGTGGTCATCAACCGGCCGGGACTGGTGGTGGGCCGTCGCGCTCGGTGTGCTCGGTGCCGGATTGATGGGCGGTAGCGTCCTGGCGCAGAACCGGTATCGACACCTGGACATGGCCGAGAGTCTGCTGGTCTCCTCACTGGTGACGCTCGTCGGTGCGGTGGTGCTGGCCGTTCCGCTACCGGAGGGTGTGGACAGCCTTGGTGCACCGCAAGTCGCGGGTGCGGGTGCCCTGGTCCTGTTGATGGTGCTGGCGACGCGTGGCGGCCCACGGCGAAGAGCAGAGGTCGCGGCCTTCCTCGCGGTGATCGCGTTGGCGCTGACGATCGCCGCGGTCGCGTTCGGTTACGGGTGGAACGACTGGGTTCCCGCCGGTGCCATAGCCTTCGGCCTGATCGTCGTCACCAACGCCGCGAAACTGACGGTGGCCGTGGCCCGCATCGCGCTGCCGCCGATCCCGGCACCGGGTGAGACGGTGACCAACGACGAGCTCCTGGACCCGGTGACGACGACGGACGCGTCGGAGGAATCCGAGACCTGGCAGGCGATCATCGCGTCGGTGCCCAGTTCGGCGGCACGGCTGACGGAGCGCAGTCGGCTCGCCAAGCGGCTGCTGATCGGATTCTTGAGCGCCGGCGCGTTGATCCTCGCGGCCGGTTCGATCGCCGTTGTGGTGCAAGGCCATTTCTTCCTGCACAGCATGATCGTCGCCGGCCTGGTGACGATGCTGTGTGGGTTTCGCTCGAGGCTGTACGCCGAGCGGTGGTGCGCGTGGGCGCTGATGGCTGCGGCCGTGGCGGTCCCGACGGGCGTCGTGGTTCGGCTGTGCCTGTGGTACCCGGAGCGTGCGTGGCTGTTGTTGGCGATCTACACGGCCTTGGCTCTGCTGGCCGTGATCGTCATCGGTGCAAGTGAGGGCGTCCGGAGGATCTCACCGGTGACGAAACGGATCCTCGAGTTGTTGGATGGGGCGACCATCGCGGCGGTCATCCCGATGCTGCTGTGGATCGCCGGGGTGTACGACGTCCTGCGAAACCTGAGGTTCTGAGGGGGGAGACATGGCAACCGGCGGCACACCCCCTCTTTCGGTCGACCCCGAGGAACTGAGCGCAGCCGGCGGTGCGTTGCTGGAATCGGCGCGCGAGTTGCCGCAGGCGCCGGCGCCGTTCAATCCGGTCGGAAACGATCCCCTGTCCGCGGCGATCATCGGGCAGATTCCGGCGGTCGAGGCACCAATCGCGACCCAACTGCCGTTGATACAGGCGCAGGCGACCAGCACCGCACAGAACGTGGTGAGCGCCGCGCAGGTGTACGCCGAGACTGACGCGCGCAACGGCGCGGCGATCCACGAACAGATGCAGTCGCGGCTTGACCCACTCGGAACAGGCGCCGGCGGAGGGAGTTTGCCTTCCACTGCCGGCGGTGGCGCGGACTCGCTGGGCATGCCGATGCAGATGGCAGGCCAGATGGCTCAGATGCCGATGCAGGTGATGGGTGCCGTCGCGGCGGTACCGCAGGGGATCATGCAGGGCGCTCAGCAAGCCGGACAACAGGTTCAGCAGATGGTGGGGCAGTTCGGGGATCAAGGCGCGAAGGACGGGCAAAAAGGAACACCGTCCGGGGAGCTTCCGACCGCCGCAACCCGCGAGGAGGGTGCGGCCGCCGCTGAGCCTCACGCCGAACGTGCGCCCGAGCCGGAGGAGAAAACCGACACCGACGGCGGACAGCGTCCGGGCCGTCACCGTGCTGCGGAATCCGACGAGAGGATCGAGTTGTGAGCGCGCCCCTGGAGGTCGACACGAGCGTGATGCGCCGGGTCGGAAGTGACTTCGACTCCGCCGGCGACCGGA
Source organism: Mycolicibacterium austroafricanum (assembly GCF_000612725.1). Taxonomy (GTDB): domain Bacteria; phylum Actinomycetota; class Actinomycetes; order Mycobacteriales; family Mycobacteriaceae; genus Mycobacterium; species Mycobacterium austroafricanum. The sequence continues at coordinate 1,222,959 of NZ_HG964450.1, read as the reverse complement.
TGGCCGGCCTGCAGGCCGACGCCCCGCTTGGTGACGCGGCGGCTGCGGTACCTCAGCTACAGACTGCCGCTGCCTGCAACGCGGCGAGAACCACGGTGGCAACGGAAATGACGAAGATCGCCGGAAGCGCACGCACCTACGGTGCCGACCTCAGGAGTGCTGCAGACCGGTACGACGCGACCGACGAGACCTCCGGTCGCGCCATCGACGGTGTCGGGATCCCGGGGCCAAGGTGACTACTTCCTGACCGCCCGGCAGGCGTGGTCGGTCAAGGACTGAAGCCGGGATGCCGCGTCGTCGAGGTGGGTGTCGGGCAGGCCATAGCTGGGGAGGGCCATCGCGTACGCCCGCCGGTAGTGCGACGAGAGCGCGGCGAAGTCAGCGGCAGTCAGGTTGCCGCTCAACAGACCCAGTAGCTGAGTGCGGTCGGCGTTCTGCTGCATCACCGTCGCCGCCTTGGCGTTGAGTTCCCGTAGGTCTGGGGGACTCTGTGAGGCAGGGAGATTCGGGTCGTGCCGGTCGCGCCATTCGCGGGTGGCGGTGCCGTACTCGTTCACCATGGTGACCCATTCGCTGCAGAATGCCGACGGCCCGGTGATGAACCGCGGCGGGCGGCCGGGGTCGGCCAGCGGTCCTTCGGGCACCGGGGGAGGTCCGGGCAGCACCAAGGCGGCTCGAGCCCCCGCCGCTCCGAAATCGATGGCGGCACAGATTGATTGGATCGACTCGGCGGCGCTGGTGGCCGCCCCGGCGAGGTGGTCCGCCGATGGGCGGTAGTCGTCGACGCTGTCGGCGTAGGCGCGCCAGTAGGCGATGGCCTGTTCGTAGAGTTCGCGCATGACCCGGTGCGGGGTCTGCTTCGCGAGCGCGACGGACTTGTCGGCCGCCGCGCGCATCGCCACGGCGACCGCCCGGTACTGGGTGTGCTGGTCGTCGGTCCATTCGGTCTGCGGAACCGAGGGATCGCGCTGATGCCAGCCGTTCCCGAGTGCGGTGTTCAGCGCGGCGGTGATGGGTTCCCATTCCGGGCAGGTGGGGTCGTCGGTGACGATGCTGACCGGGTCTTCGTCCTCGGCGCTGGCAATCTGGGATGCGTCGACCGGTGGGCCCACGGAGGGTACCGGCGTCGCGGGCGGTGGTGGGCCGGCGTCGTGCGGCATCCCCTGGTGGGTGACGACGGTGACGAGGGTGAGCACCAGCAGAACCGCGACCCTGACCGACCATTTCTCTGTGGGGCCGTTGGCCGGGTAGCCGGGAATGTTGAGACGGCCTGGGTGCGGCCACTGTCGTGGAGGCGACGGAAGCATCCGTACCGACGGTACCTACACGGCCGCATCCGTGCCGACGGCGTCGGTGAGCAGGACCTCGAGGTGCTGCCAGTAGACCCAGTCGGCGATGGCCAGTCGTTGGTCGCTCGGGTCCGCGGCGTTGTGCGCCTTATGGAGCGCCAACTCCTCGGCGTGCCTGGCATAGGCGACGAATGCCTGCAGATGCGGACCGCTGCGCTGAGGATTAGTGCTCATCAGGGGCTTGGCCACCTCGAACCACAGCCGGGCGCTGTCGTCTGCCGGTGGTTCGAGGTCTGCTGTGGCGGGGGGCAACAGGTCGTTCAAGCCGAAATCGCTGACAGCGCTGAGGCGTTGGGCCGCCTCGGGTGCGATGACTTCCAGGCGGCTGCGTCCCTGCATCTGGCCGCTTTCAGGGATGTCGTCCTGGGTGAGGATGATCTTCGCAACGCCGGGGTCGAAGTTCGCGAACTGCTCTTCGGTGGCGACGACGGCACGAAGCTGCTGGTTGTGGCGCTGCGCCCAACCTTGCACGGCGAGTATCGGGTAGGTCGCCCATTTGGCGCGCTCGCCGGCCGGGATCGACTCGTCGGCCGTGGCCATCCGGACCTGGTCGGGAAGGGCGACCCCGGCGGGGATGTAGGCGAGGCCGTAGCTGTTGGCGACGACGATCATGCCGTCCATCGTGACGCCGGTGACCCAGAAGAAGCCGAAGTCCATGATGCCGACGTTGAGGGCGGCGGCGATGTGGCGCGCTTGCTGCAGGGGGTCCGCGCCGTTGGTCTTGCGGCGCAGGGCGCCCGCAGTGGACGCGGCCGCGATCGCGTCACGCTCGGCGCGGGCGGTGGACACCGGGATGGGCGCCGGTGCCGCACCGCCGGCGGTGCCGGTAGTTGACATCGGCGCGACACCAGGACCGACTGCTGCCGGGCCTGCGGCCGGAGCGCCGGTGGCGGGTGGTGGCGCCGGCGGTGCCGGAGTGGTGGGCGGGCCGAGGGGAACAGGCGGTGCGGGCGGAGGACCGCTGGTGGCTGGGCCGCCGAGGGGCGCGGGGCCAGCGGAGCCACCGCCGGAGATGCCTCCGCTGCTTGGTCCGGCGCCTGATGATGTTGCCGGTGACGTGGTGGCGGGCTGGCTGCTCGCCGGCGGTGGTGGGGCCGGTGATGTCGCTGGCGCGGACGAGGCCAACGGCGGCGGCGCCTGATTCATCAGCGGCTGCATTGGAGAAGGCTGCGCCTTGGCGGCGTTGGGTGGCGACGCAGCGGCGGGCTGACCGCCCGCCGCGCCCGTGGCCGATTGACTGCCAACCGATGACGGGGTTGCGGAGGATGAGGAGGACGACCCTCCTGATCCCGACGGGGAACCTCCGGACGAACTCGCGCCGCCGCTGCCGGATGACGACCCACCACCCGACGAGCTCATCGATGTCGACGGTGATGAAGGGCTTGGGGCGGAGCTTGGGCCGCCCAGGCCGCCGGGACTGCTTGGTGAGATGTCAGGTGGGGCGGATGCCGTCGCTTGGCTGCCCAGTGGCGGTGAACCAGGGTTGCTTCCCTGACCATCGGACCGTGTCATAGGAGGGGGCGGGCTAACCGATTGGGTTATGGGTGCACTTATTCTCGGGGCGCCGTAATTCGTGGTGGCAAAGCGCACTTGCGGCGGATTGGGTCCTGGCGGTTCTGCAGTCGAAGGCCGAACCGGTATTGGGATGGAATTTGGTGCTGGAACAAAAGTCTTGAAGTCGACTACCTGCGGTACACCAGCGCTGACCAGTCCGCTATTTACCGAATTCTGCCAAGCAACGTACATCTTAATCAGCGCCGTCTTAGTTGCTTCGCTGTAGGTAGCAGATTCGCGGATACTCTTAATCACGCCCTGAGCAGTCGCCAGATTACGATTGATCGCACTCTTCGTTTGCTCAACTATGCCTGCAACAAGATTGTAGTAGCTGTACGCTTTGGCGGCGTCGCCCTCCAACCTGCTGAACGCATCAATGCGTTGCTGAATGGACGAGTTGGCGGCAGATGCGGCGCCGCCTGACCATATATCACCGTCGAACATATGTGTCTGCTGATCTCGCCAGTCGCTCGCGGTGGCGTGGACAGAATTGCGAATGTCCAGCATTGCTTTAGCCCGATCAGAAATAAGCGTCTCGTCGATATCAGGCCAACCTGCAGGCTCGGTCATTTCTTCGATGAATTCACCGGCCGCCTTCTCGATGCCCATCAGCTAGCCCCGACAGCCCTACAAGCGTGACTATTCGCAGCGCTCAGCTCTGCTGCAGTGTTCGCGAGATATCCGTCAGCGGGCAAGTAACTGGGAATCGACTGTACAAAGGCTCTGCGATATTGTGCCGCAAGCGCAGCGAAGTCATCAAAGACGGGGTCGAGACTTTGTGCGCCAAGATTCTGCATTTCACCAGCATTGGATTGCATTATTGGTAACACATCTAGGTAAATTGCTTGCTGCTCGGGCGACCACTGAGAAGCGGGAATATTCGCGTCGGTATTTAGCCACGCCGCAGTGGCATTATCAAATTCTTCCGCAGTGGCTATCCAGTCGGGACATACCGAGAGAGGTTCGGTCACGTAGCGCGCCGGATTCTGAGGATTCCCAAGTTCGCCGACGCCATACGGAGCAGGCGAGGGGGCGACGAGTGGCGCCCTAGATGCGGCTGAGCCGAATGTAATCGCCGAGCAAATATTGCCCACAGCGTTGGCAGCGGCGGTAGCCACTCGGGCGAGATGATCATCATTCGGCGTATAAGCAGGGACCGCTGCGGCGTAAGCACGCCAGTACGCGATGGATTGGTCGTATAGTTCGCGCATCACGCGGTGGGTCGTCAACTTGACTAGTGCCACCGTCTGATCGGCGGCCGAAGCCATGGCGTCCGCGATCGCTTCGTGCTGTGCTCGCTGGGCCGCCGTCCACCCAGTAGCAGGGATGGACGGATCCCGGTCGTTCCAGCCCTTAGACGCTTGCGCGGAGAAGGTTTCTGCGATGGGACCCCATGCCGTACAGGTTGGGTCCTCAGTAATTACCTCGACCGGACCGTCATCCTCGGCGCTCGCGATTGGTGAGGTATCGGCGGGGGTGGTTGCAGATGGCGACGACGCTTGCGGCGTTCCCGTTTGAGAATCCCCACGTGTGAGTAGCAACGTGGCTACAACGGTCAGGACGACGACTACCAGAAGCGCCAAGCCGCCCAGAATCCACTTGGCTGCGCCACCGCCTCGCGGACCCGGCTGCTGCGAACCCCATGGAGGCGGACCTGGCGGGGGAGACCACTGACCGGGGGGAGGTGAAGTCACACGCACCACTCCACAGCGCGCCTCGTCATCCCATCCTCCCAAGTCAACGCATAAGTTGCGCTGTGTCGACGTCTGTTCGGCTCTCACCAGCTTACGAGAGCCTGCGCACCCTCAACGACACCGATATTCATGAGTACGCGGACTTCTTTGTCGCGCTCTGGGCCACCATATCGATGCGCGCGAAACCCCAATAGCGCGATCAGCCAAACGCGCTCCCTCCCAAACCTGCGCCGACAAGAAAGGCGATGACGGTCAGCGGAAGCACGCAAATCGAGAGCACCAAACCGGTGCCGAGCTGTTTCACCCATCCCCATGTGAGCATGAGCGGCGCTCCAGCGATGACCAGGGCGGCGAACCCGTAGTTGACCTCGACTACCTGCAGCACTATCAGCATCAAGTATGTCGTTCCGGCGACAACACCGATCAGGCTTGCCGGACCGAAGAACTGCCCTAAGTCGGCCCGCCTCACAACGTCAACACCGCCCCGGCGACCAGAATGATGCCGACGATCGCAGCGGCCACCGCTGTCCCTGCTCCCACAGCAGTGGATTTTCTTGTACCCCAGACTGACCCCACTGTCAGCAGCACCTCCACGATCGCAATAGCGATGAATCGCGATGTCATACGGTGAAGGTCGGCTGCGGTTATCGACATCTCCAACACCAGGGTGAGTAGCAGCGCCGCGGACAGCAAGACTGGAACGCCTATCGTGGCCGCGGCCCAGAACGCGGTCGGGCGATTACCAACACGAGTCTGTGGGTTCATATTCGATCGCCTACTTGACCACGACGACGTTGGGGATTTTGTCAGCCGGTGCGAGTTCGGTCGGCGTATTCGGATCAACGCGCCCGGGAACGTAAGGCATAGCGTCGCCTGGATAGCGCGGTCCGCCGGGAAGTTGCGGAGTAAGGGATTCGAAAGGTGCGAAAGCCGCTGTGCCCTCGCCAATTTCGTGCGAGAACGGCAGCTCTGTCAGCGGGCCGTACACATTGCCACTGTCCGCGGCGTCTTGGACGAGCGTGTAGGTTTGGCCGGTTGGCAAGTCCTGGTAGACCTCCAACGACGGGTAGTCGCCGATGACGCCATCGACGCTTGCGGCCGCGCTACCCGCCCCCGGCGTAACGACGATGTCACCGCGAACCACATGACCCGAAAGCTCGGCACCGGGGGGCGCGAAACCGTTAGCCGCCTCGTACTGGATTCGCACCGCCCCGCCTGGTGCCTGTTGCACCTTGATATCAGGTGTCAGCACGCGGACATTGCCAGCGGTATCCACTGACGGGTTCTGTCGCGCGATCACCAGACCGTTTTCGTAGTCGACGTAAATGCTGACGCGGGTTTCCTCCGGACCAAAATTGGGATCGAACCCGCGGTTGTCACCGAGATCGTCGCGTGGCACGTTGAAGACGACATCCCGCGGAATGAAGAGTCCCGACTTGACGATTCCTTGCCCGGGTACGGGCTCGATGCGCCCTACGACGACGCTCGGCGGCTCGTCGTTGTACTTATCGTCGTAGCTATGCGGATCAAGGGCGGCCGCTGTCTTCCAGTCCGTCGGTGACTCCGGGTGGCGTCCGAATACTTGCTTGAACGCGTTGATCTCATTCTGTCGCCTCGTAGTGGCAGCGGGATCCTGATCAGGTGGAGCCTCTGGTGCGCCACCGCCAACGACGAAGTCGACTGCTTGATAGATGGACTCGCCGGTACCAGGACGCCCGCCTCGTAGGCCGGATGCCGTGGCCTCGTCGACAGCCTCGAATGTGTGGAGCAGCTTGCGCAATACGGTCGAGTAAGCCGTGGCGATGGTCGGCGTGAGCATGTGCGCCACCGACGTCGGTTGAACCGAGCCGTCGTCGCCGACGATTCCGCCCAGCGTGGTTGCTTGACTTGTCGTCGACAGGATCTCTTCACGGAGAGCTGACAGTTGGCTGCCACCCCTGAACAATGTCGTCTGGATAGCGTGAAGACGGTCGCGGAAGTTGTTCTTCTCCCGCAACAAGCGGCGTCCGCGCCTGATCGCGGTGTCGCTCGCTGCGCCGGACCAGACCAGACTGAGTTGGTCCAGAGTCCGCTGCCGGCTCTCAATGAGGTCGTCCAGCGCGCTGATCGTCCGTTGCATCGCTTCCGAAGCCTCTGCAAGGCCTACTGGGTTGGATGAGCGCACTACCGAGATCGTCTCGCCGCCCACCGCGCTACTCCCGCTCGTCGTCCGAAATCTCCGCCGTGATCTCCGCGACGACCGCGTCAATTCGCTCACGGTCGGCGTCGATCGAGGCCGAGGCTTCCGCACTTGCCTTGTGCAGCGCCTCGTTCACGCGCTGCTCGACCTCTTCGGCGCCCAGCCGCAGCAGCCCGTCCTGGATGTAGACATCCTTGAGCCACTGGTGGCCGTTCAGCGTGACCTCGACGGTGTCGTTCTCATCGGTCGCCGTGAACGACTCGGTCGCCATCTTGTCCAACTGCTCGTCCATCAGCGACTGCAGTCGCCGCGCCTGTCGAAGCACCGCAGCCACTTCCGGATGCATGTCGTCAGTCACTACGTGTCCCCCTTCTTCGTGTCCTCGGCAGCGCCCCTCCGCCTCGGCCGCACACCGATGACCTGCTCGGTGTGCGGTCGGTCTTCGACGTAGAGCGGCTCGTCCGGTGACAGCGCGGGATTGCGCTTCTTCTCACCGGCTCCGCCACCGTGTGCCCCGCCCATCATGGGCGCCATTCCCCCGGCGCCCATGCCGCCGGCGACGCCGCCCGAACCGCTGCTCACCCCCGGCCCCGCCGCAGCCGCCGGCACGATCGGCGTCGGCGCCACGGTCTCCGCGCCGACCGCCGGTTGCAGCGGGCCGGCGGGAACTCCGCCTCCGCCACCACCGCCGCCGGAGCCTCCGCCACCTGCTGCGGCCGGCCTCAGGCTGGGATCTGTGGGCAACTTGGGCTCGCCCTTGCCGAGACCGGGCATTCCACCGCCCGGCGCGCCGCCCTGCGAACCGCCCGCGGGTGAGCCGCCCTGAGACCCGCCGCCCTGAGAGCCGCCGCCCGGTGACCCGCCCTGCGAACCCCCCTGCGGCGCAGCCTGTTGCGCGCCTTGGGCCGCCTGCTCGGCCGCCGACATCGGGGACACCGGAGCCTCCTGCGGGATCTGCGGCTGCCCGCCCGGCTGCTGTCCACCCGACCCCGACGGCTGTCCGGCACCGGAACCGCCGCCCCGCCGTGACTCCTCCTCCGTGTGCGCCGGCACACCACGGCGATTCGGGTCACCGTTGCCTGTTACCGGCGCGGCCGGCGCCACGGCATCGGGCCGCGGCTGCGGCGGCTGCACGGGCGTGGGCTGCCCGGCCTTCGCGTAGGTCTCGCGGATCGCCTCGGACTCCTGGTAGAGCTGCTCCATCTGCAGCTGAACGGCACGTTGGGCGCCGCCATCCATCGGCGTCGTCATCAACTGGGTCTGGAGGGCTTCGTACTGGGCCCGGACCGGTGCGTTGGCCGCCTTGGCCTGGTCGTGTGCGGCCGCGAGCTTCTCGGCCTCGGCCGCCAGCTGAGTCCACTTGCCTGCCAACGTCTGCAGCCAACCGCCGAAGGACTTGAACTTGATGTACGCGGCTTCGGCGGCGACGCCTTCCCAATTCTGGATCTTGATCTCGAACGGGGCCGAGGCGTCGGCCAGTCGGACGGCGTTGGCGCTCCACCGCGCCGCTGCCGCCCGCAGCGCGGCGGCCTGATCGCCCTCGAGCAGCTTGTTGTCGGTCTCGATGGGATCGAGGATGTCGCCATCAGCGGCGACGTTCTCGAAGCCGGGCATCGGCGGGGGAGGCGGCGGTGCGGGCACCGAGTTGGGTGGGATGGGGACGGGCGCGGGTGCCGGTGACGACGTGCCTCCCGGCAGCGTGCTGTCGATGTTGCCCGCCGAGGCCTCGTCGACCGCCCGGTATGCCTGCGCGACGAGTCTCAACGTCTCAGCGAGTCTTCGGCCCTCGGCAATTCCCCACCGTTGCTCGGCGCCGAGAGCTTCGGCGTTCTTGATCAGATTGCGCACCGATGCTGTCGTCGGCGTGAGCTTGTCGGGGTCGGCCACCGCGACCGCGGAGGGGTCTTCCCCCCATGGAATCGCTTCGACCGTACCTGCTTTCGTGTCGAGATCATCGGGGTCGACCTTGAGTTCGTCCGCCATTACCCCGTTACCCCTCCTCCCGATATCGAGTCCGCCCGGTCATGGCTCGAGCACCATCTGGTAGCGGCTCTCCTCGCGCGGGTTGATCAACCGGATCGGCAACTGCTTGTGCCGAGGAGTGGCAATGAAGTCGTCGCGCAACATGACTCGTCCGACACCGGGGTGCGGCCGCAGATACGTCGTCGCATGGGGCCATGCCACCTTCGCCACCTGCCCGATTCGGGCGTTGACGAATCCGGCGAACTCCTCGAATTGCGGTTGCAGCGTGACCGCCGCTCCCGCGGCCGCCGAACGCACCACGAACTGGGTGAACAGTCGTGCGTTGCCCAGGTTGATGCTGACGTCAACGTCGTCGAACGGCATGTACACCGGGTAGCGGTCAGCGGTCTCGCCGACCAGCACACCAGCTGATCCGATCGGCAGCTCGTAGTGTCGGTCGGTCACCGGGTTCTCGCCCAGCAGCGCGGCGCGCTGACCGCCGAAGAGGCACGAAAAGCCGCGTGGTGTCGACGGATTCGCCAGAGTGGTGAGGAGCACCGTCGTCGTCGGTGCGGACCCTGGCACGATGCGCATCCTGGTCAGGGTGTGGTCGGCGCGCGCCGACCACCACACATCCGGGCCGCCGGGCGCGTGGTAGGCGGCCGTGAAGGTGCTGCGGCCCTTGACCATCGACCAGGTCTCGCGCTCGAAACTGATCTCGGTCGCGCGGTCGAAGTCGTCGAAGCTGCGCGCCGGCCTCGCGTCGACACCCTTGCTGGCCAGGTGATCAGCGATCCGGGTGGTGGACGACACCAGGTACTGGGCCAGCCCGGCGACCCCTTCGTTGCGTCGCAACGCCGACTTGCGGGTCTTGTCCGGATCGGCGCGCAGCACGATCCACGTTCGCCGGCTCGCCGGTGCGGGGTAGGGCCCGACCACCTGTTCGTAGAGTGCGACCAGTGCTGCCGGCGCGGTCTTGCCGACCCGGTACCCCGCGGAGACGATGTCGGCTTCCAGATCGGGACAGTAAGCGGTGAGCAGATCTTCGACGAGCCTGGTCTCGACGACGTCGTCGGTGAAGGCTTCGCCGTTGACGATCACCGTCGGGGTGAACGGCCTCGGCACGAGTTCGATCACCGACACCAGGTAGTCGTCCTGCCAGCGCAGCGCGACATGGTCGCCGGGAATCACCGTGGCGCCGACCGCGGGCTCCGACGGAGTGGGCGGCGGCTGCCTGTGCCTGCGGCGCCAGGCGAACAGCGCCGCCACCCAGCCGGTGAGTCGGCGGCCGCGGATCGTCACCACCGACGCCAGACCGATCAGCACCCCCAGCGTGATTCCGAGCCACAGCAGCTCCAGCCGGGCGAAGACCAGGATGCACGCCGGGATCAACGCCGCCGCCCACAGCGCATGCCCGGTGGTGAACCGCAGCCCGAAGATCGACGCGAACCTGCTCATCGGCGCCTCAACGCTCGTCGGCCCAACGCTGCGATACCCAGTAGCGCGGCCAACCCGACGCCGACCAGGACGACGCCGGTGATGGGGCTGCGGTCGGGTGGCGGCACGTACACCGGCGGCGGAATCTCCTTGATGTTGTAGGGAATATCGGCCGGACCCGGCGGGACGTCCCACGTCAGCGCCGCCACCGGGTCGATCACGCCGGCGCCGACGACGTTGTTCACCCCGCCGCCGGGATGCCTTGCGGTGGCGGTGATCCGGTTGATGATCTGGGCAGGCGTCAGCTCCGGGAATCGCTGCCTGAGCAGGGCCGCCAACCCTGAGACGTAGGCCGCCGAGAACGATGTGCCGCTGATCGGGATAGGGCCGTCCTCACCCTGCAGCGCGTTGACCGGGTTGCCGTCGTAGCCGAGTGCTATCAGGTTCTCGCCCGGTGCCGCGGCGCCGACCCAGGGGCCTTGCATCGAGAAGCCGCTCGGCTGTCCGTTGGGTGCGATGCTGCCGACCGTGAGCACCAGGGGTGAGTACCAGGCGGGTGAGACGATCGTCTGCACCTCCTGCCACCCGCGGGGGTCGGCGGGGACGGCGGGGTCCGGCGGTGGATTCTGCGTGCAGTTCTCGCCGGTGTTGCCGGCCGCCACGACGATCACCGCACCCTTGACGTTGACGGCGTAGTTGATCGCGGCGCCGACGACGGCTTCGTTGATCGGCCGCGTGATCTTGTAGCAGGCCGCCTCGCTGATGTTGATGACCTGCGCGCCCATGTTGGCCGCATGCACGATGGCCCGGGCCAGGCTGCGCAGTGAGCCAGCCGTCTGGGTGGAGTTGGGATCGTTGGGGTCGGTGCGGGCGCCCACGGGCAAGAAGCTGTCCGACGTCTGGCGCAGCGACAGGATCCGTGCGTCGGGTGCGACGCCGATGAAGGCGTCGTGCGGTGCGGGGCGTCCGGCGATGACAGCCGCGGTGAGCGTGCCGTGGGCGTCGCAGTCCGACATGCCGTTGCCGGCCTGGTCGACGAAGTCACCGCCCGGTTCTGCGGGCACCCGTGGCGAACCGTTGACTCCCGTGTCGATGACCGCGACAGTTACGCCGGCGCCGGTGGCGAACTTCTGTGCCTCGGTCAGCCGGAGGTAATCGCTGGCCCAGGGGCGGTCGGCGAAGTTCGAGTTGGGGAAGACCGTGGGCGCCGCGCAGATGCGACGCTGTTCCATCGGCTGGTCGGGGCCGGTTTCGTCGGGTGGGATAGCTGCCGGGTCGACGATCGGCGGCTCGATCGCGCTCGCGGGCGGAGCGGTCAACAGCACCAGGAACAGGGCGGCGATCAGCGCACCAATTCGCCGCACCTGACGTCACCCCCCGAGAAATCCGGTCGCAGGCGGGCCGGCAGCAAACATTCCGGCCTTGTCGGCGCGGCACGAAAAGTCAGCTCGAGGCGATGCGTGAACGGCACACCGGCAATGCTAAGGGTGTCCGGCGAGGGGTCGTTCCGCTTTCTTGCCGGCCTCGGTCCTGGCGAAATCGCGTTCCATGCGGTCGCGGGGTGATTTGACGCGTGGAATGCGACTCCGGCGGGGTGGGCTAGGCGTCGAGGTCCTGCTGGACCAGCTCGGCGACCTTGTTCAACGCGTCCTCGTCGTCGGAGGAGACGGTGACCTCGGCGCCGTTGCCCGCGCCGAGCGTCATGATCATCAGCGCCGAGCCGGCGTCGACGGGCTCACCGCCGTCCATCGACAACGTGACCGGGACGCCGGCCTCGACGACAGCCTCGGCGATGATCGCGGCGGGCCGGGCGTGCAGGCCGATGGCCGATCCGACGATGACGGTCTTGGTGGGCATGGATACTCCTTCGTTGAGGGCGGGACGGACGGTCAGGCGGTGACGAGCTCGGGTTCGGTCTTGGCGCCGGCCTTGATGAACTGCTTGGCTGCGACGACGGCCAGCGCGGCCGCGACGGTGCCCGCCACCAGGGCGATGACGAAGCCGAGCTTGTTGTCGATGGCGAACAGCACGAAGATGCCGCCGTGCGGGGCGCGTGACGTCGCGCCGAAGGCCATGCACAGGGCGCCGGTGATGGCGCCGCCGAACATCATCGACGGGATCACCCGCAGCGGGTCGGCCGCGGCGAACGGGATGGCGCCCTCGGAGATGAACGAAGCGCCGAGAAGCCAAGCGGCGCGGCCATTCTCGCGCTCGGGCTCACTGAACAGGCCGGGACGGATGGTGGTGGCCAGCGCCATCGCCAGCGGCGGCACCATACCGGCGGCCATCACCGCGGCCATGATCTCGAACGACGCGGTGGTCTCGGCCGCCAGCCCGGCGGTGGCGAACGCGTAGGCGGCCTTGTTGACCGGACCGCCCAGGTCGAAGCACATCATCAGGCCGAGGATGATGCCGAGGAAGATCGCCGAGGTGCCCGACAGTCCGGACAGCCAGTTGGTCAGGCCGCTGTTGATCAGCGCCAGCGGCCGGCCCACCAGGAAGAACATGATCAGGCCGACGAACAGCGACGCACCGAGCGGGACGATCACCACCGGCATCAGGCCCCGGAACCATTGCGGCACCTTGAGGTTGCTGATCCACAGTGCTGCGAAGCCGGCCAGCACACCGCCGACGATGCCGCCGATGAAGCCCCCGCCGATGAAGACCGCCAGCGCGCCGGCGGTGAAGCCGGGTGCGATGCCCGGCCGGTCGGCGATCGCGAAGGAGATGTAGCCGGCCAGCGCCGGAACCAGGAAGCCGAACGCCAGCCCGCCCAGGCTGAACAGGATCGCGCCCAGGTACTCGAGGAAACCGCCCGGCGGAAGGTTGGTCAGTGAATTGTTCAGCGCGATGTCGTTGCCGGTGTCGGCGATCTCGTAGCCGGCGAACAGGAATCCCAGCGCGATCAGCAGGCCGCCCGCCGCGACGAACGGGATCATGTAGCTCACGCCGGTCAGCAGGATCTGCCGGGTGCGGGTGCCCCAGCCGACGTCGCCCGACGGCGCCTCGGACGCCGCCGCGCCGGATCCCTCGACCCGGGGGGCATTCGGATTGTCGGCGGCCGCAACGGCTTCGGCGATCATCTTGGCGGGCTCGTTGATGGCCCGCTTGACTCCGGAGGCGACGACGGGCTTGCCGGCGAAGCGGCCTCTGTCCTTGACGCCGACGTCTGTGGCGAAGATGACCGCGTCGGCCCCGGCGATGGTGTCCGACGGCAGCGGGGTGCTGCCCGAGGATCCCTGGGTCTCGACGACGAGCGTGACACCGGCCTCCTTGGCGGCGGCGGCCAGCGCGTCGGCGGCCATGTAGGTGTGGGCGATGCCGGTCGGGCACGCGGTGATCGCCACGATGGTCTTGGCGGCCGGCTTCTCGACGGGGGCCGGCGGTGCCGCCGGCGCGGGGTTGACCACGCCTTCGACGAGCGCGACCACTTCGTCGGCCGAACCGGCGTTGCGCAGCGACTCCACGAAGTCCTTGCGCACCAACGCCCGTGCCAGGCTGGACAGCAGCTTCATGTGCTCCTGGCCGCCGGAGTCCGGGGCCGCGATGAGGAACGCCAGATCGGCGGGGCCGTCCGGCGCGCCGAAATCGACACCCGGGGTCAGTCGCGCGAACCCGATCGTCGGGGTGTCCACGTACGGGGACCGGCAGTGCGGGATCGCGATGCCTCCGGGCAGGCCGGTGGCCGACTGTTCCTCCCGCGCCATCGCGGCACCGATGAGTCCGTCGGCGTCGTCGGTGCGGCCCGCGGCGGCCACTGCGTTGACCAACCGCGCGATGACGGCCTGTTTGTCGCCGTCGATGGCGACATCGAGCAGCACGAGGTCGCGTGTGATGATGGGTGCGGTGGAACTGGTCATGGCCCTACCTTCGTCTCTTGTCTCTACCGGGTGGCTGGAATGGGCGAGATCGGCGACACCTGAACGGCATTCAGATCGATCTCGGCGGGGGAGGGCAGCGTGGTGCCGGGGAGCGCGGCCGCGGCGCTGCCATAGGCGACGGCCATCTGCAGCCGTTGCGGCGGCACCGCGCCACCGACCTCGGCGCGCACGTAGCCGGCCAGCGACGAGTCACCGGCACCGACGGTGCTGCGCGGGACGATGGGTGGCGGCGTAGCCATCCACGCGCCGTTGTGGTCGACCAGCACGGCGCCGGCAGCGCCGAGCGTGGCCAGCACCGCGCCGATGCCCCGGTCGATCAGCTGCCGGGCCGCGGCCACCACCGGCCCCGGATCGCCCTGCAGCACTGCGTCTTCCAAGGACTGCGCGGACAGGCCGAGTACGCCGGCCAGCTCCTCGGCGTTGGGCTTGATCAGATCCGGGGCGCCGCGGTCGAGGGAGCCGATGAGGGCGGCCAGCGGTGCGTCGGAAGTGTCCACGGCGACCCGGCAGTCCCGCGATGCCAGACTCGCGACCACGTCGCCGTACCAGGACGCCGGAACCCCGGGCGGAAGCGACCCCGACATCACCACCCAGTCCGCGCCGCCTGCGGCGTCGAGCACCGCATCGGTGAACGCCTCCAGTGTCGCCGCGTCGAGCTTCGCGCCCGGCTCGTTGATCTTGGTGGTGGTGCCGTCCGGCTCGGTGATCGTCAGGTTGGTGCGTGCCGGTTCGGTGGTGGTGACGGCGCGGTACGGGACCGCGGCGATCTGAAGGGCATGCAGCAGAGGATCGTTGGCGGCGGCGGGCAGCACCGCGACCGCGTCGACGCCGGCCATCGTCAGCACCTTGGCTACGTTCACGCCCTTGCCGCCGGCCTGGTTGGTCACCGAGGTGACGCGGTGCACGGCGCCGCGGGTCAGCGGTGACGGCAGCGAGACGGTGCGGTCGATGCTCGGGTTGGCGGTGACGGTCACGATCACGGTCGGCCTCCTGCGCAGATGACCTCCACGCCGTGTTCGCCGAACTCGGCGCTGTCGGCGGCGGAGATTTCGGGATCGGTGATGAGGGTGTCGACGCTGGAGATCGGCGCGAAGCTGACGAAGTCCTCCCGCCCGACCTTGGACGAATCCGCGGCCACCACAACGTAGTTCGCGGCCCTGACCATGGCCCGCTTGACGGCGGCCTCTTCGCTGTCGGGGGTGGACAGCCCATGGCGCACGCTGATGGCGTTGGTGCCGATGAAGGCGATGTCCACCCGCAGCGTGTCCAGCACGCGCAGCGCCTGCTCACCGACGGCGGCCTGCGTCACGCCGCGGACCCGTCCGCCCAGCAGTTGCAGCGACACCGAAGGCACGGTGGCCAGGCGGGCGGCGATCGGCACCGAGTTGGTGACGATGACGAGCTCACGGTCGGCGGGCAGCTGTGCGGCGATCCGCATCGTGGTGGTGCCCGCGTCGAGTAGCACACTGGCCCCGCTCAGCGGGAAGAACTCCGCCGCGGCGGCGGCGATCGCGTCCTTGTGTTCGGCCCGGATGACGTCGCGTTCCCCCACGCCGGGCTCGACGAGATGCAGCGCGCGGACGGGAACGGCGCCGCCGTGGACCCGGCGCACGACGCCGGCCTTGTCGAGTACGGCGAGGTCGCGGCGGACGGTCTCGGTGGTGACGTCATAGGCCTGCGCCAGCTCGGTCACCGATGCCCGACCCTTCGACATCACCAGCGACGCGATCGCCTGCTGCCGTTCCTCGGGATACATGTGGCTCCGTAGATGTGGGTTTTGCGCCAGATCAATGTTGATATTGTTGGTTTTACTCCTGAATGTGTTGACTTGTCAACGGTTTCTTGTAACCTGGTTCACATGACCGCGTCGATTCCGCTCACCTCACACCCGACCGCCGGCACCGTGCTGCACGGTGTGCCCGTGGTGGGGGGAGTCC
Source organism: Mycolicibacterium austroafricanum (assembly GCF_000612725.1). Lineage (GTDB taxonomy): Bacteria > Actinomycetota > Actinomycetes > Mycobacteriales > Mycobacteriaceae > Mycobacterium > Mycobacterium austroafricanum. The sequence continues at coordinate 1,206,966 of NZ_HG964450.1, read as the reverse complement.
AGTACGCGCCGGTGATCCGGCCCGGCAAGCTGCCGTCGACAGACGTCGGCGACACCATGCCCGACCTCGCCGAAGACCGGCGGGCCGCCGAAAACGAACGCTTCGCCGCCGCGGCCGCCACCGTCGCCGGCCGGTTGCGGGAGCGGGCCGCACACGCAACCGGTGCCGCATCCGAGGTGCTCGCCGCGACGGCGACGCTGGCTCAGGACCGGGGCTGGCTCGGCGCCGCCGAGAAACGCATCAAAGAGGGCACCCCCGCGGTGCGGGCGGTCAACGGCGCGATCGACCAGTTCATCGAGATGTTCACCAAGCTCGGTGGTCTGATGGCCGAGCGCGTCACCGACCTGCGTGACATCCGGGACCGCGTGGTCGCCGAGCTCAACGGGTTGCCCGAACCGGGTGTTCCGTTGCCCGACGAGCCGTCGATCCTGTGTGCCGAGGATCTCGCGCCCGCCGACACCGCCGGTCTGGACCCCGCCCTCGTCGTCGCGCTGGCCACCACGCTCGGTGGCCCGACCAGCCACACCGCGATCATCGCGCGCCAGCTCGGCATCCCGTGCGTCGTCGCCGTCGCCGGGCTCGACGACGTTCCCGCCGGCGCCATGGTGCTCGTCGACGGAACCCGGGGCACGGTCACCGTCGGCCCGGACGAGGTGTCCGCGCGTGAGGCGGTGGCCGAGGCCAAACGGGCCGCCGAAACCGCGGCGCAGTGGTCGGGTCCCGGCGTCACCGCAGACGGTCACGCCGTTGCCGTGCTCGCCAACGTCCAGGACGGGGCGGCCGCCCGTGCGGCGCGGCAGACCCCGGCCGAGGGGGTGGGCCTGTTCCGCACCGAACTGTGCTTCCTCAACAGCGACACCGAGCCCGCCGTCGACGAGCAGGCGACCATCTACTCCGAGGTGCTGGAGGCGTTCGCCGGCAACAAGGTGGTGATCCGCACCCTCGACGCCGGATCCGACAAGCCGCTCAAGTTTGCCGGCCATCCCGACGAGGCCAACCCGGCCCTGGGAGTGCGCGGGGTCCGCATCGCGGCCAACAACCCCGGTCTGCTGGACCGTCAGCTCGAGGCGATCGCCGCGGCGGGGCAACGCACCGGCAACCCGCCCTGGGTGATGGCGCCGATGATCGCCACCGCCGAGGAGGCGAAGAGCTTCGCGGACAGGGCGCGGACACACGGGCTGACGCCGGGCGTGATGATCGAGGTGCCGGCGGCGGCCTTGCTGGCCGACCGGATCCTCGAGCATGTCGACTTCCTGTCGATCGGCACCAACGACCTGGCGCAGTACACGATGGCCGCCGACCGGATGTCGGCCGAGCTGGCCACCCTCACCGATCCGTGGCAGCCGGCCGTTCTCGCGTTGGTCGCGATGACGGTGAACGCGGGTGCGGCCGCGGGGAAGCCGGTCGGCGTCTGCGGCGAGGCCGCCGCCGATCCGCTGCTGGCATGCGTGCTCACCGGATTCGGTGTGACGTCCCTGTCGGCGGCCGCAGCAGCCGTCCAGGCCGTGGGCGCCAAGCTCGCCCAGGTCACGCTCCAGCAGTGTCGCGATGCCGCCGAGGCCGTGCTCCGCACCGCCAGCGCCGCGGACGCCCGCGCCGTCGCAATGTCGGTGCTGGGTTAGACAGTCCAGCCGGTGGCCTGCGGCCACGACTCGACTTCGTCGCCGTTGTGCCGCAGCTTGACGTATTCGTAGCCCTGTTCGGCGGCCTGCGCGGTGGCGTCCGCGTAGACGCGGCGGGCTTCGTCCTCGGAGCCCTGGACCAGGGAGGTCTCCTCCGCGCCGTCGGCAGGGTTGCCCCGGTCGTGCAGCGTGGCGGCGACGACCTCCCACCTCCCGGGTTGATGCACTTCGGTCACCGGCGTCTCCTCTCGTCCGGGAGGGGGTACCCGCGCCCTCGCGGGAGATGCGAAAGGAATGAATCGGACCATAGTCCGGTTAATCTGTGCATGCCTGCCATCACCGCCGACACCCTCACCCTGCCCCGCATCTCAGGGCCTGACCCCGCCGAGACGGAACGCCCCGTGCGTTCGGTCACCACCGGTCCCCGTGGCTACGAGGGGGAGGGCTTCCCCGTCGTCCGGGCCTTCGCCGGCGTGAACGCCCGCGACCTCGACCCGTTCGTCCACATGGACCAGATGGGCGAGGTCGAGTACCAGCCGGGCGAACCCCGTGGCACGGACTGGCATCCGCACCGCGGCTTCGAAACCGTGACGTACATGATCGACGGCCGCTTCGCGCATCAGGATTCGCACGGCGGCGGCGGGTTGATCAGCGACGGCGCGACCCAGTGGATGACCGCTGGTTCGGGGATTCTGCACATCGAGACGCCGCCCGCCGAGTTGGTGGAGAGCGGCGGCCTGTTCCACGGCATCCAGCTGTGGGTGAACCTGCCCAGGAAGGACAAGTTCGCCGCTCCCAGGTACCAGGCCATCGAGGGTGGCCAGGTCAAGCTGCTGTCCTCTGACGATGGTGGCGCGCTGGTGCGCATCATCGCCGGCGAGATCGACGGGCAAGGCGGACCGGGTGTCGCCCACACGCCGATCACGTTGGCGCACGCCACGATTGAGCCCGGCGCGCAGCTGAGCCTGCCCTGGAAGCGCGACTTCAACGCACTCGTCTACGTGCTGTCCGGGCGCGGCGCGGTCGGGCCGGTCGCGCATCCGGTCCGGCAGGGTCAACTGGCCGTGCTCGGACCCGGCGACCGCATCACCGTCGCCGCTGACGGGTCGCAGGACTCCCACCGGCCCGCCCTGGAGGTCCTCCTGTTGGGCGGTCGGCCGATTCGGGAGCCGGTGTTCCAGTACGGGCCGTTCGTGATGAACTCCAAGTCCGAGCTGATCCAGGCCGTGGAGGACTTCGAAGCAGGCAAGTTCGGCGTCATCCCGCCGGACGCGCTGATGCCGCACCGCCCGCTGCGCTGAGGCTCAACCGGTCGCCGCGCTGATGCTCAACCGGTCGCCGGTCGCGGATAGATCAGCTCGAGTTCGCCGAGCGCGGCGGCCGCCGTCAACAGCGGCAACGCCGCGGACAGGCCGAGGTCGTCGCCGCGGGCCTCCGACCGCAACGCCCGCACGAAGTCGTCGCTGATCGGCTCCCACGAATGCTCCGGGTCGGCGCGCCCGGCCACCCGTTCGCAGATGGCGTCGGCGTGTGACTCCACGACGGCGCGCACGCTCGGATACGTGCCCAACGGCGGCGGCGTGGGGATGTCGGCGACCAGGTCGGCGGCCCCACGCAGCCGGATGGCGCGGTTGAACGACCGGACGATCGGCGCCCTGAAGTCGGTCTCGCCGCTGCTCTCCGAAAGATATTGCCGCACAGCGTCGTCGATCACCCGGGAGGCGGCGAGGGCGGCGTGGCTGCGGGTCGCCACCTCGTCGGTGCGCGCCTCGGAGGCGCCCCGGGTGATGCGCAGCACCGCAGTGCGCAGATACGTCGCGAATACGGTTCGGGCCGAGTCGATCGCTCGCGTCACCGACGCGGTGGCGCCACGGGGCCACAGCAGCATCGAAACCGCAGCGGCGACAAGGGTTCCCATCACCACATCCTCCACGCGGATCAACCCGACCTGCCATCCGGTGGGCGCGATCAGGTTGAAGAAGATCAGCACCATCATCGTGAACGCAGCCTGGGCCGCGGTGAACGACGCGATCTCGGGCACGTACGCCGAGCCGAACACGACGACAGGCATCAGCAGCCACAGCAGCACGGGATTCACCCCGACAAGACTGATCAGCACGGCTCCGAGCAGAAACCCGATCGCTGTGCCGAACACCGCACGCCAGACCCGTGTGCCGGTGGTCAGCGCGCTGCTGCGCAGGACCGACAGCGCCCCCAGGACCACCCAGAAGCCGTGCTCGACGGGAAACAGGTGGGTGACCGCCACCGCCAGCGCCAGGCCCAGGCCGGTACGCAGGCTGTTGCGCACGGCCACCGACCGATTCGCCAGGAAGCCCGAGGTGATCTGCGCGGCGGCAACGGTTTCGGGGAGAAGCCGGTCCGAGGCGCCGGTCGGCGGCAGACGCAGACCCAACGCGCGAGCCCAGACCGGGCGGGCATCGGCGGCGGCCGCGGCCGAGATGACCCGGCCGGTGGCACCGATGGTCGCCGCGATGGTGCGCCGCCGCAGCAGATCCCGGCCCAGGTCGACGGCCTGCGCGTCGTCGGGGGCGCTGAGGATCGCGTCGAGGTCGTCGCGCCACCGGCCCCGCGCCACCGTACGCAACGTGATCAGTGCCGCCTCCAGATCGGCCCGGGCGGCGTCGCGGTCGGCAGGTCGCGAGATCTGCAGTACGGCGGCCGCACACCGCAGCACGCGCACCACCGCGTCCTTGTCTCGAAGGGCGACACCGGTATTCCGTCCCACCCGGTCGGCCACCCACTCGAGGTCGTCGACGACCCGCACCAGGGCGCGGCTTCCGGCCGTCAGGCCCACCGGACGGAAGTCGGCGCCGAGGAAGGTCGCCCGCAGCGCGTCCATCGCGCGCTGGACGTCGGCGGGGGTTGCGGAGCCGTCCAGTCGGTCGGCGAGCGCGCGGCACGCCCGCGCCGCGCGGCGGCGCAGCTGTCCGTGGTGGCGCGGCGGCAACACGAACAGGGCGGCGGGCACACACACCGCCAACGCGATCGCCCAGCCGAGCAGTCGCTCCCCGACCGGGCCGGCCGGGGTGCAGGCAGGTAACACGAACGTCAGCAGTGTGGCGCGCTGCCCCGCGGCGATCGTCTCGCTGAGCACACCGGAGAACGTGACGACCACGCCGAGTGCGAACATCACGGCCACCGCCGGCCAGGGGTGGGGCGCGACGAGTGTGCCGAGCGTGATCAGCACGAAACCGTTGAAGCCGAGCCCGGCGTAGGCGACCGCGCGATTCTGTCGGTTGCCGGGGAAGTCGGAGAACACCAGCAGCGCCGTCGAGCCGAAGATGGTGAACAGCGGCGTCTGCGCACTTCCCCCGGCCACCGCGAAGCTCAACGCCGCGGCCAGCGGCACCACCGCCGCGGCGCGCAGCGCGCGGCGTAACGCGTCGTTGTCCGGGTCGCGCTGGGCGACGCGCCGCACGAGGCGATGTCTCAGCTCGTGCGGGGCGGCGGCCATCAGTGCGCGAGGACCTTGATGCCGATCACCAGCAGGCCCACCCCGATGAGCAGCAGCACCGTGACGATTTGCTGCCACCCGGGCAGACGGGTCTTGCGCACGGCGAGAAGCGTGATGAGCCCGAGCTCGGCCACCAGAATCCATTTGGCGACCCACAGGGCCGTGTCGGTCTCCAGGAGGCCGACCGCCGCGCTGCCCAGTGCGAGCAGCGGCAACAGCGCCGCCTGCAGAATCTGAGCGGAAGCCTGCAGCATCCGCCACCACTCGATACCCCGCGGTGTCTGCTCGTGCACGCTCAGGTGGGCAACCCAGTCGGCGAGCAGGCTGGCCGCCCACAGCCCACCCATCGTGACCCCGACATCGAGCATCCGCGCCCACCCGCTGGTGTCGTCCTCGGTGTAACGCGTCAGCACCACCAGGGTCGCCAGGCAGGAGATCGCGCCGTAGAGACGTTCGCGCAGCATGGCGACGACGTGCCCGACCGGCGCGTCGTCGGCCTCGGACGCGGGGGCCTCACTCACGGCCGGGCACCGACGTGAACCGGCCCGAGTCGAGCGCCTCGAGCAACTGACCGACAATCCACCGCAAGCCGTCGACGTCCGCAGGCAAACTGGCCTGCTCGTACCCGACCAGAAGATAAACCGCCCAGGCGGCGAACAGCTCGGCTTGGCGCGGATTGCGCAGTACCTCCAGCGCGGATTCGCGCATGACGTCGAAGCGTTGGCGATCCACGGCCTCCTGGACCGAGCCCACATGAGGGTCGACGCCACTCCACACCCGGATTGCGGCCTCGGCGCTGTGCGGCAGCGTGAGTCCGGCCTCGATCAGGCGATCGATGCGCAGCCGCGGATCGGTCTCGGCCTGCACGGTGTCGACGACCTTGAGGGTCATCCCCTCATACCAGTGCGCAACCAGCTCCTGGGAGTACGCCGGCCAGTTCGGAAAGTAGTGATAGAAGGACCCGGTGGTGACGCCGAGGCGGTCACACACCTCGGCGAGTTTCAGGCCTCCGTAGCCCAGGTCGGCCAGCACGTCGAGGCCCGTCTTGAAGAACGACTCTCGCGATGCCACAGCCCCCATAACCCGAAAACCCTAGTTCGCGGGCGGCCGCCGGCGAGCATGCCGGGGTTGGTGGGGCGCTCTGATACGCCCATGAGCAGGCAGCATTGTTTGCTGAAAGATCACTGTCGGGTCACGGTCGCGAACTGGTGCTGGCTGCGCAGCTTACGTATGGCACAATTTAACCGTGCCGTATACGGCGAGTCGAGGTCCAGGGCGTCCTCCCGCAGCGAAGGCAGCTGAAACGCGGGAGCGCATTGTGCGTGCCGCTCGTGAGATCTTCAGCGAACTTGGCTACGACGCGGCGACGTTCCAGGCGATCGCTGTACGTGCGGATCTCACCCGGCCGGCCATCAACCACTATTTCAGCAGCAAACGTGTGCTGTGGGCCGAGGTGGTCGAGCAGACCTACGCTTCGGTTGTCGGCGTGGGCATCGCCCGGGCGCACGAGCAGACGTCGCTGCTCAACCGGCTGATGGCGTTCCTCTCGGTGGCCACGCAGGTCGACACCGACGACAGGTCCGCGGCTGCTTTCCTGGTGACGTCGGTTCTGGAGTCGCAGCGTCACCCGGAACTCGCCGATGACGACCACGACTCGCTCACCAACTCGCGGGCATTCGTCTCCTGGGCGGTCAACGACGCGGTCGCGCGCGGGGAGTTGAGCGCCGACACCGACGTCAACCATCTGGTCGAAATGTTGGTGGCGGTGGTGTGGGGAATGGGTTTCTACGCGGGCTTCGTCGGCGACCGCAGCGATTTCGGCGCCGTGATGCACAAACTCGAACTGCTGCTGGCCAACAAGCTCTGGAACCTCGGCGAGTAACCGCATCTGAGGTTCTCCTGTGAATCTGTGTCACAGGGCTGTGGCCTGTCCCACAGCCGAGCTGGCGCCGCCCCTTGGTTAGATAGCCTTGCAATGCAATGCTGCGTCTGACCGGAAGGAGCCCGTCATGAGTTCACTACGTACCGACAACGACACCTGGGACATCGCTTCCAGCGTCGGGGCCACCGCCGTCATGGTCGCGGCCGCACGTGCTGCGGAAACCGAACGCCCGGAACCACTGATCGACGATCCGTACGCCAAGATCCTGGTGGCCGGGGCCGGCAACGGCGCCTGGCAGTACATCGCCGACGACGGATTCGTCGCCAAGGTGACCGAGTCCGATCCCGAGATCGGCCCGTTGTTCGAGCACATGAAGAACTACCAGGCCGTCCGGACGCACTTCTTCGACGCGTTCTTCGCCGCGGCGGTCGACGCGGGTATCCGCCAGATCGGCATCCTGGCCTCCGGACTGGACTCGCGCGCCTTCCGGTTGCCCTGGCCCGCCGGCACCACGGTGTTCGAGATCGACCAACCGCTGGTGCTCGCGTACAAGTCGTCGACCTTGGCGTCGCACGGAGTGCAGCCGACGGCGGACCGCCGCGAGGTGCCGATCGACCTGCGGCAGGACTGGCCCACCGCACTCACCCACGCCGGCTTCGACGCGGACCGGCCGACCGCATGGCTGGCCGAGGGCCTGCTGATGTACCTGCCCGCCGACGCGCAGGACCGGCTCTTCGCGCAGATCACCGAGTTGAGTGCTCCCGGTAGCAGGGTCGCTGCGGAATCCATGGGCATCCACGCCCAGGATCGCCGCGAGCGCATGCGGGAACGGTTCGCGTCGATCACCGCGCAGTTCGACGTCGAGCCGATGGACATCACCGAGCTGACCTACGAGGACCCGGACCGCGCCGACGTCGCGCAGTGGCTCACCGCCCACGGGTGGCGGGCCGAGGCCGTCCCCTCGCAGGACGAGATGCGGCGGCTGCACCGCCTGGTGGAAATCGCCGACGGCGACGACCAGTCGTTCTCGACGTTCACCACCGCAGTGAAGCGCTGAACCGCCGTAGCTCGGCGGTCCCCGACCGTCGGATTCCTCAACGCGGCTCGTGCCTCGCGGCTCGATCGTCATCCGACGGTGCCTGATGGTCGGATTCCTCAACGCGGCTCGTGCCTCGCCGCTTGATCGTCATCCGACCGCTCCTGTTCACCAACCGGATGGTTGGTTACGATGCGGGTATTCCCGAGGTCAAGAAGGGACCCCGTCATGACCACCGAATCCGTCGTACCCGCCCAGGCCGCAAACGTCGGCGGCACCGACATCCCGGCCGTCGTCCGCAAGCTCCGCCAGACGTTCGCGACCGGTCGCACCCGAAGCGTGCAGTGGCGCAAAGAGCAGCTGCACGCGCTGGAACGGCTGATGACCGAGAACGAGGGCGCGATCGCCGAAGCGCTGGAGAAGGATCTGGGCCGGGGGCCGTTCGAGGCGTGGCTCGCCGACGTCGCCAGCACCGTCGGTGAGGCCGCGTACGCGGCCAAGAACGTCGGCAAGTGGATGAAGCGCCGTTACCGCCTGCTGGAGATGTCGCAGCTGCCCGGCCGGGGCTGGGTGGAATACGAGCCCTACGGCACCGTGCTGATCATCGGTGCCTGGAACTTCCCGTTCGCGCTCACACTGGGCCCGGCCGTGGGTGCCATCGCCGCGGGAAACACCGTGGTGCTCAAGCCTTCTGAGGTCGCACCGGCGTCGTCGGCGTTGATGGCCGAGTTGGTGCCGCGGTACATGGACAACGACGCGATCGCCGTCGTCGAGGGAGACGGCGCGGTCAGCCAGGAACTCATCGCGCAGGGCTTCGATCATCTGATCTTCACCGGCGGCACAGAGGTCGGCCGCCGCGTGTACGAGGCCGCTGCCACCCACCTCACACCGGTCACCCTCGAGCTCGGAGGCAAGAGCCCGGTGATCGTGGCTGCCGACGCCGACATCGAGGTCGCCGCCAAGCGCATCGCCTGGACCAAGCTCATCAACTCGGGCCAGATCTGCATCGCCCCCGACTACGTGTTGGCCGAGGCCCCGATCCGCGACAAGCTCGTCGAGGCCATCCGCAAGGCGATCGACACGTTCGAGGCGGGCAATGCGGCAGGCAAGAAGATCGTCAACGAGCGACACTTCAACCGGCTCGCCAACGCGCTGGCGGCCACCAAAGGCAAGGTCGCCATCGGCGGCGGCTCCGACGCCGTCGCCATGAAGATCCAGCCGACCGTCGTGGTGGACCCCGACCCGGCCGAGCCGTTGATGACCGACGAGATCTTCGGCCCGATCCTGCCTGTTGTGACTGTGCAAAACCTCGACGAGGCAATCTCTTTCGTCAACTCGAGGCCCAAGCCCCTGGCGGCGTACCTGTTCACCAAGGCCAAGGCGGTACGCGAGCGGGTGATCAAGGAAGTCCCGGCAGGCGGCATGGTCGTCAACCACCTGATCTTCCACTTCGCCACCCACAAGCTGCCGTTCGGTGGCGTCGGACCGTCCGGTCTGGGCGCCTACCACGGCAAGTTCGGCTTCGAGGAGTTCAGCCACCGCAAGTCGGTGCTGACCAAGCCGACCCGACCCGACCTCGGCGCCATGATCTACCCCCCGTATACAGAGAAGGCGTGGAAGCTGGCGCGCAAGCTGTTCTAGCTGGTGGCGCCCGGACCCTTTGAGAGAGGAACATCAGTGCCAGGAGTGCAGGATCGTGTCATCGTCGTCACGGGTGCCGGAGGAGGGCTCGGGCGCGAATACGCGCTGACGCTCGCGCGTGAGGGAGCCAGCGTCGTCGTCAACGACCTCGGCGGAGCGCGGGACGGTACCGGTGCCGGGTCGGCCATGGCCGACGAGGTGGTCAAGGAGATCAAGGCCGCCGGTGGCCGCGCGGTGGCGAACTACGATTCCGTCGCCGAGCCCGAGGGTGCGGCCAACATCATCAAGACCGCTGTCGACGAATTCGGCAAGGTCGACGGTGTGGTGAGCAACGCGGGCATCCTGCGCGACGGCACCTTCCACAAGATGGAGTTCGCGAACTGGGACGCTGTGCTCAAGGTGCACCTGTACGGCGGGTACAACGTCATCCGTGCCGCATGGCCGCACTTCCGCGAGAACGGTTTCGGCCGCGTCGTCGTGGCGACCTCGACCAGCGGTCTGTTCGGGAACTTCGGCCAGGCCAACTACGGCGCCGCCAAGCTCGGCCTCGTCGGCCTGATCAACACGCTTGCCCAGGAGGGCGCGAAGTACAACATCAAGGCCAACGCCGTCGCGCCGATCGCCGCCACCCGGATGACGCAGGACATTCTGCCGCCGGAGGTGTTCGAGAAGCTCACCCCGGAGTACGTGGCACCGATCGTGTCGTACCTGTGCACCGAGGAGGTGCCCGAGACGGCATCGGTGTTCATCGTCGGCGGCGGCAAGGTGCAGCGTGTCGCGCTGTTCCAGAACAGCGGCGTGACGTTCACCGAGGTGCCGTCGGTCGACGACGTCGCCGCCAGGTGGGGCGAGATCACCGATCTGTCGGCGGCCGAGCGGGCCACCTTCAGCCTCGGCTGACTTCTCGGCTGGCAGGAGCGAAGCGACCGGGGGTCGATTAGGTGAAAGCGCTTGTCGCGCAAGAGCTGACAGGCCCGGCGGGGCTGGCATACACCGACGTCGAGGACGTGCACGGCGGCGATGCCGTCGTCCTCGACGTCGGTGCCGCCGGCGTCTGCTTCCCCGACCTGCTGATGCTGCGCGGCGAATACCAGATGAAGGTGCCGGCGCCGTTCGTGCCCGGCCTCGAGGTTGCAGGCACCGTGCGGTCGGCCCCGGCGGAATCGGGTCTCGTTGCCGGGCAGCGGGTCTCGGCGTTCAGTCTGCTGGGGGCCTGGGCCGAGCAGGTCGCGGTACCGGTGGGCAGTGTGGTGCCGACCAACGACGCGCTCGACGACGGGTCGGCGGTGTGCCTGCTGGGCAACTACTACACGATGCACTTCGCGTTGCAGCGCCGTGGCGCGCTGCAGGCCGGTGAGACGGTGCTGGTGCTCGGCTCCGGCGGTGGGGTCGGCACCGCCTCAGTGCAGATCGCAAAGGCGTTGGGCGCCAGGGTCATCGCGATGGTGCACCGGCCGTCGGCGATCGAGTTCGTGGAGTCGCTGGGCGCCGACGTCGTGCTGCCGCTGACCGAGGGTTGGCTGGATGCGGTGAAGGCTGAGACGGGTGGGCGCGGCGTCGACCTTGTGGTCGATCCGATCGGCGGGCCGGCCTTCGACGACGCGATCCGGGCATTGGCCACCGAGGGCAGGCTGCTCGTCATCGGCTTCGCCGCCGGCGGGATCCCCACCGTCAAGGTCAACCGGCTGCTGCTGCGCAACGTCAGCGTCGTCGGCGTCGGGTGGGGTGAGTTCGTCAACCGCACGCCCGGCGCGCAGGCGCAGGTGGGTGCCGCGCTGGCCACGCTCGTCGACCAAGGACTCAGACCGCCTGAGCCCGTGCGGTTCTCGCTGTCGGACGGGGTGGCGGCGTTGCAGGCCGTCGCGGACGGCGCCGTCAACGGAAAACTCGTCCTGGAGCCGGACCGATGAGCGCTTGCGCGAAGAGCGGATGGCACCGATGAGCGCTTGCGCGAAGAGCAGATGGCACCGATGAGCGCTTGCGCGAAGAGCAGACAGTCGTGATCCGTGCGCTGGCCTTCGACGTGTTCGGCACCGTCGTGGACTGGCGCTCGAGCGTCATCCGCGAACTCGGAGATTTCGGGCGCCGCAACGGTGTCTCCGCGGACTGGCCGCGTTTCGCCGACGACTGGCGGGCCGGCTACGTGCCCGCGATGGATCGGGTGCGGCGCGGCGAGCTGCCGTGGACGCGGCTGGACGACCTGCACCGCGGGCGTCTCGTCGAGTTGCTGGAAGGCACCGGAATCACGGTGAGCGACAGCGAGATCGACGAGCTGAACCGGGCGTGGCACCGGCTGGACCCGTGGCCGGACGCGGTCGCCGGCCTGACCCGGCTGAAGCGGCGCTTCGTCATCACCACGCTGTCGAACGGCAACGTGTCACTGCTGACGAACATGGCCAAGCGTGCGGGTCTACCGTGGGACTGCGTGCTGTCGGCCGAGATCTTCGGCCACTACAAACCCGACCGGGAGGCTTACCTCGGTTGCGCGGAGATCCTCGACGTGGCACCCGGCGAGCTGATGCTGGTCGCCGCGCACCCGTCCGATCTGCGTGGTGCGCGTCGTGCGGGGCTGGCCACGGCGTTCGTCCACCGGCCTCTCGAGCAGGGGCCCGACCGTGCGCCGGCCCGCCCGGCTGACGGCGAATTCGACGTCATGGCAGACGATTTCCACGATCTGGCAGACCGCCTGGGAGTGTGAATCGCGGGCGTACCGTGGTGGCATGACTCACACCGTGCTGCGCATGACCGAGCGGCTGTTGATCGACCCGCCGGAGCACCCCGACACCAGCAAGGGCTACCTGGACCTGCTCGGCGACGAGCCGGACAGCAACCGCGGCGCGATCCAGGCGCTGTGGGCGTCGCGCCTCGGCTCGATGTTCTACGACAACGCCCAGACGCTCGCGCGGCGGCTGATGACCGCCTGGCAGCAGCCCACCGAATGGCTCAACGTCCCGGTCGGCGGTACCGCGCTCGACGTCGGCAGCGGACCGGGCAATGTCACCGGGGCGCTGGGCCGCGCGGTCGGCCCCGGCGGGCTGGCGCTCGGCGTGGACATCTCCGAGCCGATGCTGGCGCGTGCCGTGCGCGCCGAAGCCGGACCGAACGTGGGTTTCATCCGCGCCGACGCGCAACACCTGCCGTTCCGTGACGAGTCGTTCGACGCGGTGGTGTCGATCGCGATGCTGCAACTGATCCCCGACCCGGCGGTGGCGCTGGCGGAAATGGTGCGGGTGCTGCGGCCCGGGCGGCGCATGGCCGTGATGGTGCCGACCGCGGGCCCGGCGGCCGGCCTGCTGCGCTACCTGCCCAATGCCGGTGCCCACGCCTTCGGCGACGATGAACTCGGCGACACCTTCGAGAGCCTGGGTCTGGCCGGTGTGCGAATCAAGACGGTCGGCACCATCCAGTGGGTGCGCGGCAGGAAGTCGTGAGCCGGCGGGCCTGGGCCGCAGTCGAGCGATAATCCCTTTTCGGCGAACCCGCGGCAGTAGGGTTTCGCCTGTGCCAATACCGACGAGCGGTGCGCCGGCAACGGTGGAGATCCCCGCGCAGGGCGGCGCGATCGTCAGCGTGGCGTGCGGCCACCAACTGCGGCTCATCGACGTGGAGGGCACGCAGGTCGCCGACCTGTTCGCGGTGTCGATCGAGAACGAGACCGAGTGGCTCAGCGTCTCGGTGACCCGTGCGATGAACTGGCGGTTGTTCCCCGCGGTGGGACAGTCATTCTTCAGCACCGGATACCGGGCGTTGCTGACGTTCGAACGTGATGACTCGCCGGGCCCGCACGACATGCTCGCCGCACCGTGCAGCACCGAGATGTACCGCGCGCTCGGGTACGACGGTCACCATCGCAGTTGCAGTGAGAATTTTCGGACCGCCGCCTCGACGGTCGACTGGCGGCCCCTGCACGTTCCGGATCCGGTCAACTTCTTCCAGCGCACCCCGGTCGACGAGACCGGGGTCGTGTCAGCCCTGCCCGCGCTCAGCAGACCGGGGGACTCGGTCACGCTTCGCGCCGAGGCCGACATCCATGTGATCGTGACGGCGTGCTCGATGGACCTCGAGCCGATCAACGGGGGGCACTGCACCCCGTTGCGCGTCGAGGTGAGGCCGTAGGCGGGTGCTCAACGCCCTGACGGCGGGGTTGCTCATCGGGCTTTCCGCTGCGGCGCTGGCCGGGGGTGCGGCTCTGCTGGTGCTGGAGACGGCGGCGCTCCGCGGCTGGTTGGTCGCACTGGCCGCCGGCGCCGGCATCGCCTCCGGTGACGCCGCGTGGTCGGCGGTGGTGGCAGCGGCCGGTTCGCCACTTGGGCGACTGCTGGCGCCGGGGGCGGTCGTCTTGCAGTGGACCGGGGTCGTGGTCGTGCTGGCGCTCTGGGTACTCGCTGTCAGAGCGCTCCTTCGAATCGATGCCGTCTCCGGCCCACCAGACGCGGGGCTCCCGACGTCGCCTCGGCGTGCATACCTGGAATGCGCCGCCTTCACCGCGGCGGACACGGTGACAGTCCTCTTCTTCCTCAGCGTCATCGTGGGCGCCGCGCCGTCCTACGGTGGCCTGGAAGCAACGGTCTTCGTCGGAGGTGCCTTCCTGGCGTCGTTGTCGTGGCAATGGGGCGCCGCCGCAATCGGTCGGCGGCGACGCCGCGGCGTCAGCGTGCGTACACGCAGGATCGTCCACCTCATCGACATCGTCCTGCTGACGGTGTTCATGGCGTACATAGGCCTCGGGATGTATCAGACCTGAGGCGCTACTCTCGCTGGCATGAGCACCGGCGGAATCGTCCTGGTCGCGTTGGCGATCGCGATCGGCCTGGTGGGCATCATCGTGCCGATCCTGCCCGGCGGGATTCTGGTGATCGGTGCGATCGGGGTGTGGGCGTTCGTCGAGAACACCGCGGTGGCCTGGGTGGCTTTCGGTGTCGCGGCAGCGTTGTTCATCGCGTCCCAGATCATCAAATACACCTGGCCGGTCAAGCGGATGCGCCGGGCCGACGTGCGCACCTCGGTGCTCGTGGTCGGCGGCGTCGCGGGCGTCGTCGGGTTCTTCGTCATCCCCGTCATCGGGCTGCTCATCGGTTTTGTGCTGGGCGTCTACGCCGCCGAGTTGGGCATCCGTCGGGACGCGGCCCGGGCGTGGGCCTCCACCTGGCATGCCCTGAAGGGCGTCGCGCTGTCGGTCGGCGTGGAGCTCACCGGTGCGCTGCTGGCCACGGTGGCCTGGGTCGTCGGGGTGTTCCTGACGGCGTAGCCGAGCGAGCTTCCGGGTTGCCCGACAACCGCGAACCGTGGTCGCTGAATCTGGTGCGCTCCGCGTGGCAGTTGTGTCGTCGTACTGCCGGCAGATCGAGAGCTGTCGGGGTCGTTCAGGGCGTATGTGTGGACGGCGCGCGAGTCTTGAACTGCAGATGATCGGAGCGGCGTGCGTTCTCGGCGATCAGGTCGGCGATGCGGTCGTATAGCGGGGCAGGGATGTCGTGGCCCATGCCGTCGATCAGCTCAAGCTGCGCACCAGGGATGGCGGCAGCGGTGGCACGGCCCCCACTGGGGTCACACATCCTGTCCGCGCGGCCGTGGATGACCAGAGTGGGGATCTTCAGCGTCCTCAGCGCACCGGTGCGATCACCAGAGGCGACGACGGCTACCGCGTTTCTGGTGATCCCCGCGATGTCATGGCTGCGGTCGTAGGCGATTCCGGCCCGGCGAGCGATGGCTGCGGGATCCGGCGGATATGCCGGGGATCCGACGACAGTGGCGGCGCGGATCGCCCGCGCGGCCTCTTCCTCCCGTGTGGTGACCGGCGGTTCGCCGAACAGGGCGGCCATGACGTCGGGGTGAGCCGCGCCCACCTCGGGCGCACCGGTGGTGGACATCATCGACGACAGGGACAGCGTCCGGTCCGGATGCTCGATGGCGATCGTCTGAGCGATAGCCCCTCCCATGGAGGCGCCAACCAGATGCGCCGCTCTGATGCCGAGGTGGTCCATCAGCCCGACGGTGTCAGCAGCCATGTCCGACAGTGTGTAGCTGACCGAGGTCAGGTCCCCGGCCTGCACTGCCGAAAGATCCGCCGGCGCGCTATCGAGATGGGTGGAACGTCCGGTGTCGCGATTGTCGAAGACGATCACCTGTAGTCCGCGATCGGTCAACGCTCGGATGAACTCAGGCGGCCAATTCACCAACTGCGCGGCGATTCCCATGATGAGTACCGCTGCCGGATCGCCGGAGTGACCATGGCGCCGGTAGGCGATGTCGAGGCGATCAGGTCCCACGCCGTGCGCGATCTGTTCGGATGTCATCGAAGGTCCTCCTGCCGGTCGAGTGCGGTGAGTGCGTCGTCGAGGAACTCGATCAGGTCCTGATCCCAGCCGGCGGCGTCGAGCTGGGGTGCATTGCGTCGCAGATGGGCGAGGGCATCCAGCACGGCCTGGTCGTGGTCGGCGAAGCTGTTGATCAAGTCTCTGGCTGCCTGTGCGAGCTCGATGACCGTCGACGAGGAGGACGGCTGCCCAGCGTCACGCAGCGTGCGCAATTCCTGCCCGAGAGCCGTCCAGGCGTGACGTGTATCGGACGGTCGGCGGTTCCGAGTGTGGCCGGCAATGACCGACATCGCCTCCAGCGTGGCCAGAAGCGACTCTGTCGACGGGAGCGCGCCGGCTTGGACGCAGGCCGCGGCAAGCCAGTCTCGCAGCGAACTCAGTTGCGCGAGTCGGGTTTCCACATGTTGCAGGTGCGTTCTCAGAACGCTGTCGAGACTGACGGAGCCGTCCAGGGCTGAGGCGGTCTCGGTCAGGCTCAAGCCGAATTCACGTAGTGCGCGGATCTGATACAGCCGCCGTACATCCTCGCTGCTGTAAAGGCGGTGACCGCCCGAAGTCCGCCCCCGTGCGGACATGAGGCCGACCTGCTCGTAGTGGTGCAGTGCCCGAACCGACAATCCACTTGTGCGGGCCAATTCGCCAACGCGCCATAGCCGATCCTCGCCGCTGTGCATGGAACGCGACGCTACAACCTCACGCTACGTGCGATTCAAGTGCGGAACGCGCGGGCCGTGAGGTGAATCCCGAGGACCGATTTCGGCGGGACCGCGTCGGCTCCAACCCTCGCCCACGGCTGCGCAAGCTCAGCCGAGCAGGACCTTGCGGAGCCGGCGGATGTCCTCGTCGGTGACGTCGGCGGATTCCAGATAGCCTGTGAGGGAGCCGAACTGGTCGTCGATCGTGCGGCGGGCGGCGTCGAGGTAGTCCTCGCGCACGCCGAGCACGGCGTCGGTCAGGCGCGCCTCGGCCAGCTCCATGATCTCGGGGGCGTCGACGGCGCGCTCTCGCACTGTGGCCAGGATGCTCTCCCGCAACCGGGGGACTGCGACGTTGCTGCGGAGATAGTCCGCCATGATGGCGTCCCGATCCACGCCGGCGGCTTCGAGCACCACGGCGATGGTGAAGCCGGTGCGGTCCTTGCCGGCGAAGCAGTGTGCGAGCACGGCACGCTCCGAGCCGAGCAGGTTCACCACGCGGTGCACGGCACGCCGGGCGAACGGTGCGGTGGCGATGCGCCCGTACTCCTCGGTCATGTAGCGTGCGGCGGCGTCGGCGACCGGCTCGTCATCGGGCTTGTCGGTCATCATGCGTTGGAACGCATGCTCGTGCGGGGATTCCCCGTCGGCGGCCATCGTCTCGACGAACGGCAGGTGGTGAATCTCGACGCCGGCGGGCACCAGGCCGGGACCGTGCCGCTCCAGCTCCCGCGATGTGCGCAGATCGGCGACATCGGTGACACCGAGACCCTTCAGCGCCGCGCGTCCGGTGTCATCGAGCTTCGACAGCTCACTGGCCCGGAAGAACCGCCCCGGTGCGACGCCGGTCTGCTCGGACACGTCGCGGAAGTTCCACGCTCCCGAGAGCTCGTCCCCGGCCGCGGCCACTAGCCGGTCACCGCCGTGTCCGATTGGCGGCTCGCCGCCGTGTTCGATTGGCGGCTCGCCGCCGTGTCCGATTGGCGGCTCGCCGCCGTCGCCATCGCGGACTTCTCCCTACCCAGCTCGGCGCGCGCGATCGTGCGCATGTGCACCTCGTCCGGACCGTCGAACAGCCGCATCGCACGGTGCCAGCTGTACAGCCGAGCCAGCGGGAAGTCGTCACACACCCCGGCGCCACCGTGCACCTGGATGGCGCGGTCGATCACGTCGCACGCCATCTGCGGTGCCACGGCCTTGATCTGGGCGACCAGTAGCTGGGCATCCTTGCTTTTGTTGCCCTGCTGGTCGATGGTCCAGGCCGCCTTGTGGCACAACAGACGGGTCTGCTCGATCTCGTTGCGCGACTTGGCTATTGCC
Organism: Mycolicibacterium austroafricanum; assembly: GCF_000612725.1. Classification (GTDB taxonomy): domain Bacteria; phylum Actinomycetota; class Actinomycetes; order Mycobacteriales; family Mycobacteriaceae; genus Mycobacterium; species Mycobacterium austroafricanum. Next base: position 1,188,978 of record NZ_HG964450.1, on the reverse strand, counting down.
TCACGCACCACACCCTGTTCGGCCAGCGGCTTGCCGAAGGCGATACGGGTCTGCACGCGGTCGATCATCAGCGCCAGCGCCCGCTCGGCCGCGCCTATCGCCCGCATGCAGTGGTGGATGCGGCCCGGTCCGAGGCGGGCCTGGGCGATCGCAAAGCCGGACCCTTCCTCGTCGAGCAGGTTCGATGCGGGCACCCGCACGTTGTCGAACACGATCTCGCAGTGGCCGTGCTGGTCCTGCCAGCCGAACACCGGAAGCGAGCGCTGGATGTCCACACCCGGGGTGTCGGCCGGGACCAGGATCATCGACTGCTGTCGGTGGCTGGGCCCGTCGGGATTGGTACGGCCCATGACGATCAGGATCTTGCAGCGCGGGTCCGCGGCGCCGGTGATCCACCACTTGCGGCCGTTGATGACGTAGTCGTCGCCGTCACGCAGCATGGTGGTCTCGATGTTGCGCGCGTCGCTCGACGCCACGGCCGGCTCGGTCATCGCGAACGCGCTGCGGATCTCACCGGCCAACAGCGGCTCGAGCCATTGCTTGCGCTGCTCCTCGGTGGCGAACAGGTGCAGCGTCTCCATGTTGCCGGTGTCGGGGGCGGCGCAGTTGGTGGCCTCGGGCGCGATCTCCATGCTCCAGCCGGTGAGCTCTGCCAGCGGTGCATACTCGAGGTTTGACAGGCCCGACTCCGAGGGCAGGAACAGGTTCCACAGCCCGCGCGCCTTGGCCAGCTTCTTGAGCTCCTCGACCACCGGCGGCACGGTGTGATCGTCCGGGCCGGCCTCGGCCCGGTAGGCGTGGTACGACTCCTCGGCGGGGAACACGAACTCGGTCATGAAGTCGGTCAACCGGTCGTGATAGTCCTGCGCCTTGGCTGACATCGAGAAGTCCATGACCGCCACGATATGACACGTGTAAACCGTGAGGTCCACCGACCGATCAGGACGGCGCTGCGCCCTGCGGGGCGACGGAGGCGCCGAACGAGAGCCCGAACTGGTTGAGCGTCGCGGGCAGGGGGCGCCCGGGTCGCAGCGCACCATCGGGGTCCAGCGTGAGGTGCAACCGCGACAACAGTGCGGCCAGCAGCGCGCTGGTCACGAACAGCACGAGATCGCGGCCCGGGCATGCGGCGGGCCCAGCGCTGAAGGGCACCAGTTGCGGGTATTGCGAGGCGCGCCCGTCGAGCCAGACGTCGGGGGTGAACTCGTCGGCGAACGGCACCAGGTCGGGGTCCCGATGGAGGGCAGGCACCGGAATGAGCACCGTGCCCGGCGGCGCGACCGTCACCTCGTCGGGCGTGCCCTCATGCCAGGTCGTGGGTGCCGCGATCTCCCGCAGGATGGCGGGCGTGGTGGGCCACAGTCGCACCGATTCCAGCACCGAGGCGCGCAGAAAGGGCCGCACCCGGACACGGCCTGCGTCCTCCGTTTCGCTTCGGGCCAGCGCGTCGGGATGGGTGCAGAGCAGTGCCGCGGCGCGCAGCGCGGCCATCCCCGCCGCGTCGAACGCGAAGAGCCAGTGCGGCACCTGCCCGACGGGATCGACGGCGCCCGATGCGGGTTGGGTGCTCAGCGCGGCCATCAGGCTGTCGGGGTCGGGATCCTCGGCGTAGCGGTACAGCCGCGCGAACAACCGCTCGCGGCGGCGCACGTGCGGCAGGCTGAGGAACGACCAATTGGCCGAGGTGCGCAGCCGCCACAGGTCATCGGTGACGGCCTCGTCGTCCCGCGCCTCGGCGCCCAGCACGAGGCGCCGGACCAGCCGCCACCACGCGACGATGAACTGCGCCGAATCGAACCCCCGCGTCTCGAGCGCCCGGTCGGCGAACTGCGCCGCCTCCTGGTTGACGATGTCCTGGAAGGTGTCCGCCAACCGGTGCAGTTCGGAGCCGGTGTCGAGCGCCGCCTCGTTGACCCGGCGGCGTCTGGCGCGGATGTCGCCGCGGGAGATCAGCACCGCGTGCGGCTGGAACTGCGCGAGCGCGTGCCGTTTCTCCCAACTGGCCGGATCGAACGGATACGGCGACTGTTCCAGCAGACCCGCCACGTCAGCCGGGTCGAGCGGGACCACGATGCGCCGGCCGGGGATGGCCAGCACGACGGGGCCGCGACCGAAGCGCCGGCGCAGAAGCTGCAGCCGCCGCACCCCGCGGGCGTCGGCTTCCCACCGGTCGAGCAGGCCGACGACGTGGCGACGACGGGCGATCGGGCCGGCCGCGATGGACGGCAGACCAAGGTCGGCCAGCGCGCGCAGGGCACGGACACCGGTCAGCCTCGGCGCGCGGGTCATTCGGCGCCCCGCCCTTCCCGGCTGTTGCGGTACGCGGCCCTGCGCATCCTGGTCAGCCACCGAGGCTCCAAGGCGATCTCGGCGCCGCTGCGCACCGTGGGGTCGAAGGGCTGATCACACCCGGGGTCGTCGTCACACAGCTCACGGTCGAACGTCAGGGTGGCCAGTTCCGTGAAAGAGCCTATGCCGCAGGCCTGTTCGACGGTGAACTCGACAGGGCCGGTTTCGATGCGGTCGCGGACGGCCTCCACGGACAAGCCGTCAACGTCGACAGGAGTGCGCATGCGGGCGCGCAACCAGTACAGGCCGCCGCGGTAGCGCAGCGGCATCAGTGTCGAGTACTGCGCCTCCGGCCAGGACCTGACGGGGCGCAACACGACGCGGGCGGCCGACGAGACCGTCAACACGTCCCACGGCCGCGGCCCGTCCGCGTCGCCGGGCATCCGCCACGCCAGGCCGGCGAAGTCCGGCAACGATCCCGGCGTGCCGGCGCCCTTGGAGATACGCCCGACGACCTCACCGGACACCAGCGGCAGCCCGACACCGTCGGGTGCCAGGCGCGTCACGGTGCCGCCGCACAGAATCCCGGAGGGATGAAATAGCCTCTTCTTGCGCAGGGCCGCTCCGCCCCTGATCGGCAAGGTGGTCAGCTCGGAGATGCTCACCCGGTCTGACTGCCCGCTTGCGGCGCGATGAAACGGCCGGGTCGCCACTAGGCCACGACCCGGAACTTCTGCAGCGACGGGTCCGCCGGATCGGGGACGTTCATGCCGGCCTCGACCCCCGAACGCAGGTAGTCGACGACGGCCTCGTTGAGTCGCTCGCCCGGTATCGCGGCGGGGATGCCGGGCGGGTAGGGGGTGATCTGCTCGGCCGAGATACGGCCGGCCGCCTCGTCGGCGGGCACCATCTCGGTCCTGCCGAAGAACGCGTCGCGGGGCAGCATCACCGTCTCCAACTGCAGCTCGTCCGGGTCAAGCAGCCTGATCCGCGGTGGCCGCGGGAAGCTGTCGGCAGCCGAACTCCACGCGTGCAGCGCATCCAGCAGTCGGGCCGCGGTCGCGCTGTCGTCCGCGGTCGACAGTGTGGCCAGGATCCTGCGGTGGTCGCTCATCCCGACATCCAGCCGGCAGTTCTCCCGCAACCAGTCGTGTGCCTGGTACCCCGTGGTGCCCGTCGCGGACACGTCGATCAGCACCTGCAGCCGGTCGAGGTCGTGCGACGCCTGCTCGCCGAGCAGCTCTTCCTCCATCACGTTGACCTGTGGCAGGTCGCCGACGGTGGCGCGGACGGTGCCGGCGAGTTCCAACGCGTCTCCGAGAAGCACCTCGCCGCGCTCGACCATCTGCCTGCGCCACCCGTCGATGGCCGCGTACAGCAGCACGTTGGGGCTCGTCGTCATCAGCAGGTCGGCGCAGGCCGCCAGGCGGTCGCGGTCGATCAGGTCGCCCTGGACGTGAAACACCGAACCCTGCTCGAAGCCCATGCCCATCTTGTGCACGCTGACCACGCACACGTCGGCGTCGGCGTCCATCGCCCAGGTCGGCAGGTCGCGGTGGAACGGTAGATGAGCGCCCCACGCTTCATCGACGATCAGCGGTTTGCCGCGCCGGTGGCAGACCTCGGCGATGCCGCGAATGTCGGCACAGGTGCCGTAGGGGCTGGGGCTGACGATGAGCGCGCCGTCGGCGTCCGGATGCCGCCGCCAGGTGTCCTCGACCTGCTGTGGAGACGGCGGGTGGGAGAAATGCCGCTCGACGTCCCACTGCGGGGTGATCCAGCGCGGCTGCAGCCCTCCGAAGATCAGCCCCGCCACGATCGACTTGTGGCTGTCGCGGCTGACCAGAAGCCCGTCGCCGCCGCCGGCCACCGCCATCATGGCGGCCTTGACCGACAGCGAGCTGCCGCACGTGGAGAAGTACGCGTAGTCGGCGCCGACCGCGTCGGCCATCAGCTCCTCGGCGGTCGCGAGGAAGCCGCCGCGCATCCTGCGGTCGTCGAGTCCGCCGCTGGCCAGCACGTCGCTGCGGAACGGTTCGACGCCGAGCACCTGTGTGACCCGTTCGTCCACGCCGCGACCTTGCCGGTGCCCGGGTGGGGTGAAGCCGTACCGGTCCCGCCGGTGATAGTCGGCGAGCGCGTCGAGCATCGGTGCCTGTGTCTGATCCACCGAATCGGCGTTCCCGCTGGGGTGGCCGACAAACACCGGGAAGTTTGACCGGGCCCGCACCGGGTAAACCGCGCGCCATGTCCTCGCTGTGGACCGACGGTCGCATCGAAATCGCCTCCCGCCCGGACGAGGTGGCACAGGCGCACACTGCCGACGTGCTGGTGGTGGGCGCGGGTATCACCGGGCTGACCACCGCCGTGCTGCTGGCCCGCGCCGGCAAGAAGGTGCTGGTGGTCGAGGCGCGCCACGTAGGTGCGTGCGCGACGGGCAACACCACCGGCAAGGTCAGCGTCCTGCAGGGCACCAAGCTGGCGCGCATCCGAGCCAAGCACGGGCCCGACGTCCTGAGCGCATATGTGACGGGTAACGCCGAGGGGCGGGACTGGCTGATCCGGTACCACGACGACCACGGCCTGGCCTACCAGCGCGAGGACGACCACTCCTACGCGCAGGCCGAATCCGGGCTCAGCACGGCCAGAGAAGTCCTGGCGGCGTGCCGGGAGGCGGGGGTCGACGCCCAATGGGTCGACGAGGCCGACGTGCCGTTCCCGTTCCAAGGCGGTGTGCGGGTGCGCGAGCAGGCTCAACTCGACCCGGTGCCCTACCTCGGCAGCCTGGTCACCGAACTGGAGAAGCACGGCGGAACCCTGTTGCAGGGTGTCCGCGCCACCACGGTGACCGGGACCGATCCGGTCCGGGTCCGGTTCCGGTTGACCGACACCGCGCAGGACACCCGCGACGAGCAGTTCTCGGTCACCGCGCGGCACTGCGTACTCGCCACCGGCACACCGATTCTGGACCGCGGGATGTTCTTCGCGCGCGTCGAGGCGAAACGGTCGTACTGCCTGGCCTTCGATGTGCCGGGTGACATCACGACGCCGATGTTCCTCTCGGTGGACAGCCCCACCCGATCGGTGCGGTACGCCCCGACCGCCGCGGGTAGCAAGCTGATCGTCGGAGGGGCGGGCCACCCGGTCGGCAGGGCCGACAACCCGAGCAAGGCCGTTGCCGAGTTGTCGCACTGGGCCGCCCTGCACTACCCCGGCGCGGTGCAGACTCATTACTGGTCCGCACAGGACTACCACCCCGACGACGAGGTGCCGTTCATCGGCCCGCTGCTGCCCATGCACGAAAGTGTGCTGGTGGCAACGGGTTTCGACAAGTGGGGGATGACCAACGGGGTCGCCGCGGCATTGGCGCTCTCGGCCCGGATACTCGGTGGGCGGATGGACTGGGCGCAGACCTTCGCCAGCTGGCGGCTGCACGAACTGCGTGGGGTGCCCACCGCGCTGCAGGCCAACATCAAGGTGGGTCTGCATCTGGCCAACGGCTGGCTGGCCCCGCTGACGTCGTCGGCCGAGGAGCCCGCAGACGGGACCGGGGTGGTCAGTGGACCGCCGTGGCGGCTGCGCGCCACCAGCGTCGTCGACGGTGTGCAGCGCACCGTGTCGCCGGTCTGTCCCCATCTCGGCGGGATCGTGAAGTGGAACGACTCCGACCGGGCCTGGGAGTGTCCACTGCACGGCTCCCGATTCGCCCCCGACGGCGCGCTACTCGAAGGCCCGGCCACCCGCGGCCTGAGCGGCTGCCGCCCGGCTCAGCTCCGCAATGTGTCAGAGGGGTTGCGCCCGTAGGCTTCCCGGTACATCGCGGCGAACCGGCCGGTGTGTGCGAATCCCCAACGGGCGGCGACTATCTGGACTGTCGTCTGCCCGGCGTCAGCTTTGATGAGCTCGCGGTGGGCGTGGTCCATCCTGACCCGGCGCAGGTATTCCATCGGGGTCATGTCCAGGTACTTGCGAAACATGTACTGCAGGGCGCGAGGTGTCACGTGGACGCTGCCGGCGATGTCGGCGAGCGCGATGTCGGCGTCGGCGTTGCCCTCGATGTAGGCGGTTGCCCGCCGCAGCAGCGGCGGCTTGGCATCGATGCGGTCAAGGGCGGTGGGCTCGGAGGCCGCGTTGGTGGGGAACGCCGACAGCACCACCGCGGCGATCATCGATGCGGTGGTGGACGCGACGAGGCGGGTGGGCGCGGGTCCGTCGGAGTGGACCACGGTGCGCACATACTCGATGGCGGAGTTCAGCTGTAGCTGGGCCTCGGGGGACACCGGGCGGTGGCCGAGCAGACGCACGGAGCCGGCCGAGCGGCCCCGATCGGGGGTCGCGACCCTGTCCAGCAACGCGGTGTCGAACATCGTCAGGTCGTAGCTGGCTTCGCAGACCCGACCCGAGTACGGCAACTCCGGCGGCGACAGCAACGCGACGTTACCGGGGACGAACACGTCCTGCGGTTCCCCGATGAAGTCCTCCTCGATGCATCCTTCGTGCACCCGGCACAGGCAGATCCGGCCCAACGGCGCGGCGTCGTAGGACATGTGGAAGTCGAGCCGGAGCTCGTCGTAGCTGACCGGTCCGAGCCAGCGCCGGTCGATCAGTGCCGATGCCCGCTCGCCGTCTTCGGCACTGATGGACATCTTCGTGTAGGCGCGGACCAGGAAGTCCTCGGTCGCGTCGAGGTCGTCGCTCTCGAAGTGGAGGTCGTCGCGCGGTGCGTATGGCGCCGTCGCAGTGTCGATGGTCGCTGTGTGCATGCTGCTACCCCGCTTTTGCGGTGCTGCGGCGGGGCCGTGGCTTCACCCCCGGGATCCCTCCACCATAGCGGGGTGGCAGCTGGTCCACCCCGGTTCAGTGGGTCGACCCGTCCTTCTGACGCGAGAGTTGCGGTGCTCTAGACGTGCTCGGCGACCGACAGCGCGGCGTTGATCGCGTCCACCCGGTCCTTGGCGTCGCCGAACAGCATCTGGGTGTTCTCCCGGAAGAACAACGGGTTCTGCACGCCGGCGTAACCGGAGGCCATCGATCGCTTGAACACGATGACGTTGTCGGCGTTCCACACCGTCAGCACCGGCATGCCGGCGATGGGGCTGCCGGGATCCTCCGACGCCGCCGGGTTGACGGTGTCGTTGGCGCCGATGACCAGGACGACGGAGGTGCCGTCGAAGTCGTCGTTGATCTCGTCCATCTCGAGCACGATGTCGTAGGGCACCTTGGCCTCGGCCAGCAGCACGTTCATGTGGCCGGGCAGCCGGCCCGCGACGGGATGGATGCCGAAGCGGACGTCGACGCCACGGTCGCGCAGCTTGCGGGTCAGGTCGGCCACCCCGTACTGGGCCTGTGCGACGGCCATGCCGTAACCGGGGGTGATGATGACCGAGCTGGCCGACGCCAGCAGTTCGGCCGCACCCTCGGCGGTGATCTCGCGGTGCTCGCCGTAATCCTTGTCCTCGGCCGGGCCTGCCTCGATCCCGAAACCGCCCGCGATCACCGAGATGAAGGAGCGGTTCATCGCCTTGCACATGATGTAGGACAGGTACGCACCGGAGGAGCCCACCAGCGCGCCGGTGACGATGAGCAGGTCGTTGCCGAGCAGGAAGCCTGCCGCGGCCGCGGCCCAGCCGGAGTAGCTGTTGAGCATCGACACCACGACCGGCATGTCGCCGCCGCCGATCGAGGCCACCAGATGCCAGCCGAGCGCCAGAGCGAGCACCGTCACCACCACAAGCAGCCACAGTTGCGGGTCGATGACGAACCAGACGGTCAGCGCGATGAACACCACGAGCGCACCGACGTTGAGAATGTTCTTGCCCGGCAGCATCAGCGGCGCCGACTTGATCCGTGCCGAGAGCTTGAGGTTGGCCACGATCGAGCCGGTGAACGTCACCGCGCCGATGAAGACGCCGATGACGACCTCGGCCGAGTGGATGCCGAGCATTCCTTCGCTGCCCAGTTGCAGGGCCTCGGCGCTACCGGGGTCACCCTCGACGTGCAGGTAGCCGTTCCAGCCGACCAGTACGGCGGCCAGACCGACGAACGAGTGCAGCAGCGCGATCAGCTCCGGCATGCCGGTCATCTCGACGATCTTGGCGCGCCACAGGCCGATGGCCGCACCGATGGTCATCGCACCGACGAGCAGCGCCAGGCCCAGCGGCTCGATATGGCGGGCCAGCGCCAGCGCGATGGTCGCGACGAGCGCCACCACCATCCCGACGATCCCGAAGGTGTTTCCGGCCCTTGAGGTTTCGTGCCTGGACAGCCCGGCCAGGGCCAGGATGAACAGCAGGGCCGCGACGACGTAGGCCGCGGTGGCGGCGGTTTCCAGCGTGAACATGTTCCTAGCTCCTCGAGAACATCGCAAGCATGCGGCGCGTCACCGCGAAACCGCCGAATATGTTGATGCTGGCCAGAAGGATCGCCGCGAACGCCAGCGCGGTGATGGCGATGTTGCCGTGCCCGATCTGCAGCAGTGCGCCGACGACGATGATCCCGGAGATCGCGTTCGTCACCGACATCAGCGGCGTGTGCAGCGCGTGGTGCACGTTGCCGATCACGTAGTAGCCGATGACGATCGCCAGCGCGAACACCGTCAGGTGCACCTGCAGCGCCGCGGGGGACAGCGCGATCAACACGAACAGTGCCGCCGCGACCGCGAACGTGACGCCGAGGCGGCGCCCCGTCGTCATCGGCTTCTTCGCCGGCTTCTGCTCGACCGGCGCCGCGGCGGCGGCAACGGGAGCGGCCGACACCTGGACCGGCGGCGGTGGCCAGGTGATCTCCCCGTCGCGAACCACCGTCACCGACCGTTGCACGACGTCGTCGAAATCGACGGTGAGCTGCCCGTCCTTCTCCGGGGTGAGCAGCTTGAGCAGGTTGACCAGGTTGGTGCCGTAGAGCTGCGACGCCTGGGCCGGCAGCCTGCCGGCCAGATCGGTATAGCCGATGATGGTCACGCCGTTGTCGGTGACGACGGCCCGGTCCTTCACGGTGCCCTCGACATTGCCGCCGTTGGCCGCGGCCATGTCGACGATCACGCTGCCCGGCTTCATCGAGGCCACCATGTCCGCGGTGATGATGCGCGGGGCCGGCCGACCGGGGATCAGCGCGGTGGTGATGATGATGTCGACGTCCTCGGACTGCTGGGCATACAGCTGTGCCTCGCGGGCCTTGTAGTCGTCGCCCATCTCCTTGGCGTAACCGGTCGCCGAGACCTCGGCCGCCGCGGGGTCCACGGCCAGATACTCGCCGCCAAGGGACGCGACCTGATCGGCGACCTCGGGGCGGGGGTCGGTGGCGCGCACGATGGCGCCGAGGCTGCCCGCCGCGCCGATCGCGGCCAGACCTGCCACACCCGCGCCGACCACGAGCACCTTGGCCGGCGGCACCTTCCCCGCCGCCGTCACCTGCCCGGTGAAGAACCGGCCGAATCTGTGGGCCGCCTCGACGACGGCGCGGTAGCCGGCGATGTTCGCCATCGACGACAGCACGTCGAGCGACTGGGCGCGCGAGATCCGCGGCACCGCGTCCATCGCCAGCACCGTGATCCGGCGGGTGGCCAGCTGCTCGACCAGCTCCGGCCGCAGCGCCGGCGAGATCAGGCCGATCAGCGTCGCGCCGTCGCGCAGGGCGGCGATCTCCGCCTCGGTCGGTGCGTTCACCTTGAGCACCACGTCGGCCGACCAGACCTCATCGGGCGACCCGATGCCCGCGCCCGCCTCGGCGAACGCCGCATCGGAGAAGCTCGCCGCCGCACCCGCACCGGACTCCACCACCACCTGGTAGCCCAGCTTGATCAGCTGCCCGACGGTCTGCGGGGTCGCAGCGACGCGTGTCTCCCCAGGTAGAGACTCTCTCGGTATCCCGATGATCATCGAAATCGTTCCGATCTAGGCTTTGCTCTCAGTGTGGCCGGGGCGCCTGTGAGCGGTCCGGCACCGTGCTGCGTTGGACGGGTAAAGGTGTCAGTGTAAGAGGCGCGGGGCCGCTTGATGCACCCCGCCGGTGCGGGCGTGACGCATCGGCGCACCGTTGTAAAGGTCGGGCCCCACCCCATTTTGCTCGCGGTGAGCCTAGCCATTCCCGGAACGTGACGCATCCGTCAAGGTCTGCCGGTGTCCGTTTTCGTCGACATCGCACCGGACCCGGATCTGGGGGCGCGTCACCAGACCCGGGGCAGTGACGCGCGCCCGGGTCGGAGTCGGTGGCGCGGTCGGCTGACCCGCGCCGCGCTGCCGCTGCTCTCGCTGCTGGTGTTCGGCGTCGCCTGGCAATTCGCCGCGGCCAGCGGCGTCTGGAGCCAGACCTTCGTGCCGTACCCCGCCACGGTGTGGGGGGCCTTCGTCGACGTGTCGACCACGCACGACGGGGTCCGTGGTTACGCCGGGTACCTGTTGTGGGAGCACCTCTACATGACCCTGCGGCGGGTCCTGGCCGGCGTCGCGATCGGCGTCGTGCTGGGCGTGCTGCTCGGCCTGGTGATGGGATCGGTCGGCTGGGTCCGCAGTGTGCTGGAACCATGGCTGACGTTCCTGCGGGCGCTGCCACCGCTGGCCTACTTCTTCCTTCTGGTCATCTGGCTCGGCATCGACGAGGCTCCCAAGATCACGCTGCTGGCGCTGGCCGCGCTGCCGCCCGCCGCGGTGGCGACCACCGCCGCCGTCGTCGCCGCCCCGGTCGGGCTGCAGGAAGCCGCGAGGGCTCTCGGCGCGTCCCGCAGCCAGGTCATCCGCGACGTCGTCGTCCCATCGGCGCTGCCCGAGACATTCACCGGAGTCCGGCTCGCCGTCGGCATGGCGTACAGCTCGGTGGTGGCCGCCGAGCTTTTCAACGGCATCCCGGGCGTCGGCGGATTGGTCAAGGACGCAAGCAATTACAACAACACCCCGGTCGTGCTGGTCGGGATCTTCGCCATCGGGTTCTCCGGTCTGGTGATCGACGGTCTGCTTCGCGCCGCTGAGCGGCGCGCTGTTCCCTGGAGAGGAAAGGTCTAACCGAATATGAAACTCAAAGCCCTTCTCGTTGCCCTCATCTCGGCCGTACTGGCTCTGGCGGGCTGTGCTGTGGACAACGGAGGGCAGCAAGGCAACGACTCAGGCAAGCCGACCATCCGGATCGGCTACCAGACCTTCCCGAGCGGCGACCTGATCGTCAAGAACAGCACGTGGCTCGAAGAAGCGCTGCCCGACTACAACATCAAGTGGACGAAGTTCGACTCGGGCGCGGACGTGAACACCGCCTTCGTCGCAGGGGAACTCGACTTCGGCGCGCTGGGCTCGAGCCCCGTCGCGCGCGGCCTGTCCGAGCCGCTCAACATCCCGTACAAGGTCGCGTTCGTGCTCGACGTGGCCGGCGACAACGAGGCCCTGGTGGTCCGCAACGCGGCAGGTATCGACACCATCGCGCAATTGAAGGGCAAGCGCATCGGCACCCCGTTCGCGTCCACCGCGCACTACAGCCTGCTGGCCGCGCTCGACCAGAATGGCTTGTCGGCCAACGATGTTCAGCTAATCGACCTGCAACCGCAGGCCATCCTCGCGGCCTGGGAGCGCGGGGACATCGACGCCGCCTACACCTGGCTGCCGACCCTGGACGAGCTGCGCAAGACCGGCCGGGATCTGATCACCAGTCGTCAGCTCGCCGATGCCGGCAAGCCCACGCTCGATCTGGCGACCGTCAGCGACGAGTTCGCGTCCGCCCACCCCGAGGCCGTCGATGTGTGGCGGCAGCAGCAGGGACGCGCGCTTGACCTCATCCGGGAGGATCCGCAGGCTGCCGCCGAAGCCATCGCCGCCGAGATCGGCCTGACCCCGCAGGATGTGGCCGGTCAACTCAAGCAGATGGTGTTCCTCACCCCGCAGGACATCTCATCCACGGAATGGCTTGGCACTGAGGGTAATCCAGGCAACCTCGCGGTGAACCTGGAATCCGCTTCGCAGTTCCTGGCCGATCAGTCGCAGATCCCGGCCGCGGCGCCGTTGAAGACGTTCCAGGACGCCGTCTACACGAAAGGCCTACCGGGTGCCCTCAACGAATGACGGTGCGATACGGATCGATTCGGTATCGCATCACTACGGCAGCGGAGGTGCTGAGGTCACCGCGCTCGGACCGGTCGACCTGACCGTCGATCCGGGATCGTTCCTGGTGCTCGTCGGCGCCTCCGGGTGCGGCAAGAGCACGCTGTTGCGCTTGCTGGCGGGCTTCGAGGAGCCCAGCCAGGGTTCGGTGCAGGTGGCCGGTGCGCGCCCCACACCGGGGGTGACGGCCGGGGTGGTGTTCCAGCAGCCCCGGCTGTTCCCGTGGCGCACCGTCGGCGGCAACGTCGACATGGCGCTCAGGTACGCGAAAGTGCCGCGGGACAAGCGGATCGAGCGCCGCGAGGAATTGCTCGGGCGCGTGGGTCTTGAGGGCACGGCCGGCCGGCGGATCTGGGAGATCAGCGGTGGCCAGCAGCAGCGGGTGGCGATCGCGCGGGCACTCGCGGCGGAGACGCCGCTGTTCCTGCTCGACGAGCCGTTCGCGGCGCTGGACGCGTTGACACGGGAGCGGCTGCAGGAGGACGTCCGGCAGGTCAGCGCCGAATCGGGCCGCACGACTGTTTTCGTCACCCACAGCGCCGACGAGGCGGCCTTCCTCGGCTCGCGGATCGTGGTGCTGACCCGCAGGCCGGGCCAGGTGGCGCTGGACATCCCGGTCGACCTGCCGCGCACCGGGGTGGATCCCGACGAGCTGCGGCGTTCGCCGGAGTACGGGCAGCTGCGGGCCGAGGTCGGCCGGGCGGTGAAGGCAGCCGCGGCGTAGCCGCGAGTTCAACGGGAGCGGCTTGAGCATCCCCGCCGTCTCGGGCCAGATCTCGAAACGGCACCGATCACGCATCGACATCGAATTCCCCGTGCGTCGGATGCGTTGGTGGCCTCACGATCATCGGCATGAGCAGGGTGGTCGAACGCGGGCTTGCCAGATGCCCGCGATGCGTCGCGGTAGCCGATTACGTCTTCATCGAGTCGGAGCGACACGGTACGCGCTACGAAGTGCGCTGCCGCAAATGCGGGGAGTGCTACGCCGAGGACAGCCGGCCGGGTGCCCCGCTGACGGCCACGGCCGAGGAGTCGTTGATCCAGTGGCCTCCGGACTGCGAGCCGGTTCCGCCACGGGACTGGCGCGAAGAGGTGCGATCGAAGTTGTCAGTGGCCGGCCAACGCGGCAGGGCCGAGGTCGACATCATGGGCAGGCGGGCGCATCAGGCCATGGAGTACGCCCGGATGTGGGTGAGCGAGCGCCGTTCGGCGCGGACGGTGGATCAGACCGGCGGGTAGGCAGGTGGCGGGTACACCCCGCGCAGGATCCACGCCCACCAGTTGATGCCGTACTCGAGCTCGTCACTTGCGTCGTAATCCGGGTTCGGGTCCACTGCGCTACCTCTCCGTCAGCCTGGCACGAGTCTAGACCGGCGTCGCTCATCCGAACACGGCAACGGCCTAGACTGAACCAACCAGTTAGTAGAACGTGCCGAGGCCGAGCCTGCCTATAGTGAGTCGCCATGTCTGAATCCACGACCAACGGGATGTCCCGCCGCGAAGAACTGTTGGCCGTGGCCACGAAACTGTTCGCCGCGCGCGGCTATCACGGCACGCGGATGGACGACGTGGCCGACGCGGTCGGCTTGAACAAGGCCACCGTCTACCACTACTACGCCAGCAAGTCGTTGATCCTCTACGACATCTACAAGGGTGCCGCCGACTTCACCGTGGACGCGCTGCACGACGATCCGACGGCCACCGCACGCGAGACGATCTACCACTTCACCCGGCGGTTGCTGGTCGGCATCGCCAACGACATCGAGCGTGCCGCCGTCTACTTCCAAGAGGGCCCCTACATCACCGAGTGGTTCACCGAGGAGCAGGTCGAGTACATCCGGGAGAAGGAGACCCAGGTCTACGAGCATGTCCGCGACGTGATCGATCGGGGCATCGCCAGCGGCGAGTTCTACGACTGCGACTCCCACGTGCTCGCCCTGGGCTACATCGGTATGACGCTCGGGTCCTACCGGTGGCTGCGACCCCACGGCCGACGGACCGCCCAGGAGATCGCCGTCGAGTTCAGCACCGCGCTGCTGCGCGGCCTGATCCGCGACGAGACCGTCCGCACGCTCTCCCCGCTGGGTGTCGGCATCGACGCCCCGGTCAAAACCCGGATTCTCGAGGAACCGAGCTAGGGGCACCGCCATCGCGGGTACCCGGGGCCGGTGACGGTTCGAGTAGGCACCTCCGGCTGGTCCTACGACCACTGGCGGAACGTGCTTTATGGACCGGGTCTGCCCGCGGCACGGCGGCTGGAGCGCTACGCCGCCGAGTTCGACACCGTCGAACTCAACGGCAGCTTCTACCGGTGGCCATCGGATGCGCAGTTCCAGCGTTGGAGAGACCAGCTGCAGCCCGGCTTCGTCATGGCGGTCAAGGCGGCGCGGGGGCTCACGCATGCCCGCCGGTTGCGTACGCCCGAGGTGTGGATCGAACGGCTGGAGCGGGGCTGGCGCGCGCTCGGCGATCGCGGCGGCCCCCTGTTGGTGCAGTTACACCCCGCGCTCGAGCGCGACGACGCACGTCTGGACCACTTCCTCGGCGCGATGTCGGCCGGCATCCCCGTCGCGGTGGAGTTCCGTCATCCGTCGTGGGATGACCCCGCGGTGTACGAGCTGCTGGAAAGGCACGACGCCGCGTACGTGGTGATGAGCGGAGGGGGACTGCCGTGCATCCTGAAAGCCACGGCCGGCTTCGTCTACGTGCGGTTGCACGGTCCCGACCCGCAGGCCATGTACGGCGGCTCCTACAGCGCCGACGATCTGCGGTGGTGGGCCGCACGCATCGGTGAGTGGGATGCGCAGGGCCGGGACGTGTACGTGTATTTCAACAACGACCTCGGCGGCAACGCGGTCCGCAATGCCCGGGATCTCAAGGCTGAGCTGGGTCGTCGACCGGAGGGCTGAGGATGTTGACCAGCGTGGGGCAGTGGATCATGACCACGGGCCTTCACATCGCCATGGTCGTGGTGTTCGCGCTCGTCGTCACGCGGGCCATCAGGTGGGCCGCCGAGCGCGTCAGCCGCCGCATCGCAGACGGTGACGACCGTGAGCCGACCGTGCGTTCGGAGACCGTCAAGCATCGGCAGGCGGTGGCTGCGGCCACGTCGTCGGTGGCCATCGGGGTGCTCTATGTCCTGGTCGCGTTGGACATCGCCAACCAGCTCGGCTTGCCGATCGCGTCGCTGGTGGCGCCTGCGGCGGTGCTCGGCGCCGCGCTCGGGTTCGGCGCCCAGCGTCTCGTGCAGGATCTGCTCAGCGGGTTCTTCGTGATCTCGGAGAAGCAGTACGGTTTCGGTGATCTGGTGGAGCTCACCGTCAGCGCCGGCGGCACCGCGACGGGCACCGTCGAGGCGGTCACGCTGCGGGTCACCAAACTCCGCACCAGCGAAGGCGAGGTGTACACCGTGCCCAACGGCATGATCGCCAAATCGCGGAACCTGTCCAAGGACTGGGCGAGTGCGGTCGTCGACGTCCCGGTGCCTTCCACCGCCGACATCAATCGGGTCAACGACGTCCTGCGCGAGGTGGCCGTGACCGCGGGGAACGACGAGGACCTGGCCCGGCTCCTGCTCGACGAGCCGCAGCTGATGGGTGTGGAGAGCATCGAGGTCGACACCGTCAACGTGCGGATGGTGGCGCGCACGCTGCCGGGCAAGCAGTTCGAGGTGGGTCGTCGACTGCGGGCGCTCGTGGTCGCCGCGCTGCGTCGGGAGGGCATCGCGCTGGCGGCCTGACCGGCCCGCCGAACTCGCTATGCTCTGCCGATGCCGTTGGTGAGTAAGACAGTCGAGGTGGAGGCTGCGGCCGAGACGATCATGGGGATCGTCGCCGACTTCGAGAGCTACCCGCAGTGGAACGAGGAGATCAAGGGCTGCTGGGTGCTGGCCCGCTACAACGACGGGCGCCCCAGCCAGCTCCGCCTCGACGTGGTGGTGCAGGGCCAGGCCGGCACCTTCATCACCGCGGTGTACTACCCGGGCGAGAACCAGATCTACACGGTGCTGCAGCAGGGCGACCACCTGTCCAAGCAGGAGCAACGATTCTCGGTCGTGGCGATGGGGGCGACGTCGCTGCTGACCGTCGACCTCGAAGTCGAGGTGAAGATGGCCGTCCCGAACGCGATGGTGAAGAAGATCGTCGGGGACACGCTGGACTACCTGGCGGACAACCTCAAGACCCGCGCCGAGCAACTCGCGTCGACGTAGCTCCCGGGTATCTGGTGCGGCTGGGGCACGTAGCGGCCGGGGTAAGTCGCGAAAGGCCGGGCTTGCGAGCCCCAGCGGCCACGCCTTCCCCACACCTGCACGTATTTCAGCGCTGCCCTCGCACCTCCTGAAAAGCAGCGCTGCCCTCGCACCTCCTGAAAGCGCAGACCCGTGCGACGCATCGGGCGCATGGGTCTTGAGCACGTGGTCGCCGCGAGCGGCGTCAGCCCCAGAGCCCGACCTGCTCGAGCCACGCGATCAGCCGTGCCCGGCCGTCGGTGAACTGTCCCCTGGTCAACTCGACGACCGTGTCCACATCGCGCCTGCGCAGGGCCTCGATCAGCTCGGCGTGGCTGGCGACCGCCACCGGGCCCCACGTCTCGTCGGAGGCGAACAGCTGCGGCGGTAGGTAGCGGGCGGCGTGCAGCAGGAACCACGCCAGCTTGATCCGGCCGCCGGCCCGGTTGAACGCCCGGTGGAACGTGAACTCCGCCCGCGCAACGCGGTCCGGGTCCCGTTGTTCGACCGCCTCGGCGAGGCGTTCGTTGAGCTGGGCCAGTTCGTCGATCTGCGCGTCGGTGATGTTGCGGGCGGCGGTCGCGGCCAGTTCCTGGGCGATGGTCGACTGCAGCCAGAAGATGTCCTCGATGTCGGTGCGTGTCAACGGCACCACCCGGTGTCCCCGATGCGGCTCCAACTCGACCATGCCCTCGCCGCGGAGCGTGCGCAGCGCCTCGCGCACCGGGGTGATGCTGACGCCCAGGCGCGCGGCGGTCTCGTCGAGGCGGATGAACGAGTCCGGGCGCAGCGCGCCGGTCATGATCTCGGCCCGTAGCCGGGCCGCCACCTCGTCGGACAGCTGCTCCCGCCGCACCGCACCGGCGACCGGAGTCCTGGCGGGGGCATTCATCCGTCGTTGCCTTTCCGGCCTGTCGGGCGAGGCGCCGGGACGGGTTGTCCTGTCGCCGCCGAGGTCCTAGTGTGACCGGGGCAACAACATGTTTGATCAAATATCATCCTTCCGCAACCCGTCGATGGAGCAGAAGACGTTGACCGAAGCGATCCAACAGCCCGGCTTTGCGACCGAGCAGCCCTACCTGGCGCGCCGGCAGAACTGGACCAACCAGCTCGCCCGGCACGCGCTGATGCAGCCCGACCAGCCGGCGCTGCGATTCCTGGGCAACACCACCACCTGGGGTGAGCTGGACCGGCGGGTCAGCGCCCTGGCAGGCGCGCTGCACAAGCGCGGCGTCGGTTTCGGCGACCGGGTGCTGATCCTGATGCTCAACCGGACCGAATTCATCGAAGCGGTGCTCGCCACCAACAAGCTGGGCGCCATCGCGGTGCCGGTGAACTTCCGCATGACGCCGGCCGAGATCGCGTTCCTGGTGTCCGACTGCGAGGCCAAGGCCATCATCACCGAGGCGGTGCTCGCCAACGTCGCGACCGCGGTCCGCGCCATCGATCCGACGCTGGCCACCGTGATCTCCGCCGGCGGCTCCGGAGATGACGTTCTCGGCTACGACGACGTGCTGGCCGAGAACGCACCGTGTCCGGTGGTCGACATCCCGAACGACGCGCCCGCTCTGATCATGTACACCTCGGGCACCACGGGGCGCCCGAAGGGCGCGGTGCTCACGCACACCAACCTGACCGGGCAGGTGATGACGCTGCTGTTCACCAACGGCGCCGACATCAACCACGACATCGGCTTCATCGGGGTGCCGTTCTTCCACATCGCCGGTGTCGGCAGCATCGTGTCCGGGTTGCTGCTCGGCAGGCCGACGGTGCTCTACCCCGTCGGCGCGTTCGACCCGAACGAACTGCTCGACGTGCTCGAGGCCGAGAAGGTCACCGGCATCTTTCTGGTCCCCGCGCAGTGGCAGGCCGTGTGCGCCGCGCAGAAGGCCAGGCCCCGCGACCTCAAGCTCCGCTTCCTGTCCTGGGGCGCCGCCCCGGCCTCCGACACGCTGCTGCGGGAGATGGCGGAGACCTTCCCCGGCGCGCAGATCCTGGCCGCGTTCGGCCAGACCGAGATGTCGCCGGTCACCTGCATGCTGTTGGGCGACGACGCGATCCGCAAACTGGGTTCGGTCGGCAAGGTGATCCCGACGGTGTCCGCGCGCATCGTCGACGAGGACATGAACGACGTGCCCGTCGGTCAGGTCGGGGAGATCGTCTACCGCGCCCCGACACTGATGGCGGGGTACTGGAACAACCCCAAGGCCACCGCGGAGGCCTTCGCCGGCGGATGGTTCCACTCGGGTGACCTGGTGCGTCAGGACGAAGAGGGTTACATCTGGGTCGTCGACCGTAAAAAGGACATGATCATCTCCGGCGGTGAGAACATCTACTGCGCCGAAGTCGAGAACGTCCTCGCCGCCCACCCCGAGATCGTCGAGGTCGCCGTGATCGGACGCGCGCACGAGAAATGGGGCGAGGTTCCCGTTGCTGTGGCGGTGGTGCGGAGTTCGCTGGAAGCAACACCGGGTGCGGGCATCGAGCTGGCGGATCTGGAGCACTTCCTCACCGAGAGGCTGGCGCGCTACAAGCACCCGAAGGCGCTCGAGATCGTCGATGCGCTGCCCCGGAATCCGGCAGGCAAGGTCCTCAAGACGGAACTGAGAATCCGCTACAGCGCCGCGAGTTTCGCTGACGCAGGCGAAAGTTCCACTCCGCCAACGATTTCAACCGCACCACAACGGAATTAGCGGCCGAGGACCGAACTTGCTTACGGTTGATCGTTCAATCCCGCCGATGCGGTACGCAGCGCCTCCGCGATCGGGTACAGTCCTGAGACCTGTCTTTCTACCGACCGGTAGGGAGACTGTGCTCACACGATCTGGATCCAGGCTGGAAGGGAGCGTGCGACAGATGCTGCCGGTGCGCTGCGCCAGTCGTGGGTTCGTCGCGGGAGTCAACCGGTGACGTCGAGTTCGAACCTCACGGGCTACGTCCGCGAACAGGTCAAGCCGGGTTTGGAAGCTGTCGGTGGCTTCGTGCGGATGTGTGTGCTCGTCGGCAAGGCCACGCTGCGCCCGCCGTTCCAGTGGCGCGAGTTCATCCTGCAGAGCTGGTTCCTGATGAGGGTGGCGTTCCTACCCACCCTCGCGGTGTCGATCCCGCTGACCGTGCTGCTGATCTTCACGCTCAACATCCTGCTGGCCGAGTTCGGTGCGGCGGACGTGTCCGGTGCCGGCGCGGCCATCGGCGCCGTCACCCAGCTGGGTCCACTGGTGACGGTCCTCGTCGTCGCGGGTGCCGGTTCCACCGCGATCTGCGCGGATCTCGGCGCCCGCACCATCCGCGAGGAGATCGACGCGCTCGAAGTCCTCGGCATCGATCCGATCCACCGGCTCGTGGTGCCCCGCGTCGTCGCGTCCACCTTCGTGGCGATCCTGCTCAACGGCGCGGTGATCACCGTCGGTCTGGTCGGCGGTTTCATCTTCGGCGTCTACCTGCAGAACGTCTCCGCGGGTGCCTACGTATCCACCCTCACCCTGATCACCGGCCTGCCCGAGGTGGTCATCTCGATCGTCAAGGCCGCCACGTTCGGCCTGATCGCCGGTCTGGTGGGGTGCTACCGCGGCCTGACTGTCGCCGGCGGCGCCAAGGGAGTGGGCACCGCGGTCAACGAGACCCTGGTGTTGTGCGTCATCGCGCTGTTCGCGGTCAACGTCGTGCTGACCACGATCGGCATCCGGTTCGGAACGGGGAGCTGACGTGTCCACCTCCGCAGTCCTTCGCTCACGCTTCCCCCGCGGGGTGGCGACCGCCGAGAAGTGGGCGGGCGCACCGGGGCGCGGGCTCGACGCGATGGGCCACGTCGCGGTGTTCGTCGTCACCGCGGTCGGCTCGATCGGGCACGCGATGCGGTTCTACCGCAGGGAAATGCTGCGCCTGATCGCCGAGATCGGCATGGGCACCGGCGCGATGGCCGTCGTCGGCGGCACCGTCGCGATCGTCGGCTTCGTCACGCTGTCCGGGTCGTCGCTGGTGGCCATCCAGGGCTTCGCCTCACTGGGCAACATCGGGGTGGAGGCGTTCACCGGGTTCTTCGCCGCGCTGATCAACGTGCGCATCGCCGCCCCCGTGGTCGCGGGCCAGGCGCTGGCGGCCACCGTCGGCGCCGGCGCCACCGCCGAACTCGGCGCCATGCGCATCAGCGAGGAGATCGACGCGCTCGAGGTGATGGGCATCAAGTCGATCTCGTACCTGGTCTCCACGCGCATCATGGCCGGCTTCGTCGTCATCATCCCGCTCTACGCGATGGCGATCATCATGTCGTTCCTGTCGGCACAGGTGACCACCACGGTGTTCTACGGCCAGTCCGTCGGCACCTACGAGCACTACTTCCGCACCTTCCTGCGACCCGACGACGTGTTCTGGTCCTTCATCCAGGCCGTGATCATCTCGGTCATCGTGATGCTCAACCACTGCTACTACGGCTTCTACGCCAGCGGCGGCCCGGTCGGCGTCGGCGAGGCGGTGGGCCGCTCGATGCGCGCCTCGCTGGTCGCGATCGTGTGTGTGGTGCTGTTCGCTTCGTTGGCGCTCTACGGCGTCGACCCGAACTTCAACCTGACGGTGTAGCGGCGATGACGGCACCCATGAACACCAAGCGGCAGCCCCCGTACAAGATCGCGGGTCTCGTACTGACGTTGATCACCATCGTCGTGCTGGTCCTGGTGTACCTGCAGTTCCGTGGCGACTTCCTGCCTCGCACGCAGCTGACGATGATCTCGGCGCGGTCGGGCCTGTCAATGGACCCCGGCGCCAAGGTGACCTACAACGGTGTCGAGATCGGCCGCGTCGGCAACGTCGAGGAGACGAACGTCGACGGCGAGCCGAGGGCCAAGATCGTTCTCGAGGTGAACCCGAAATACCTCGATCTGATCCCGCAGAATGTCGACGCCGACATCAGCGCGACGACGGTCTTCGGCAACAAGTACGTGTCGTTCCGGTCTCCGACGGACCCCTCGCCCCAACGGATCACGTCGTCCGACGTCATCGACGTCACTTCGGTCACGACGGAGTTCAACACGTTGTTCGAGACGGTCGTCGACATCGCAGGCCAGGTCGACCCGATCAAGCTGAACCAGACATTGACCGCCACCGCGCAGGCCCTCGACGGCCTCGGCGATCGGTTCGGTGAGTCGATCACCAACGGCAACGAGATCCTCGCTGAGATCAACCCCCAGATGCCGCAGATCCGTCGCGACAATCAGCTGTTGGCCGACCTCGGCGAGGTCTACGCCGACGCCGCACCGGACCTGTTCGACGGTCTGCAGAACGCGGTCACGACAGCGCGCACGCTCAACGAGCAGCAGGGGAACGTCGACCAGGCGTTGATGGCTGCAGTGGGCTTCGGGAACAACGGCGGCGACATCTTCGAACGGGGTGGCCCGTACCTCACGCGCGGCGCCGAAGATCTGCTGCCCACGACCGCCCTGCTCGACGAGTACAGCCCAGCGCTGTTCTGCACCATCCGCAACTACCACGACGTTCAGCCCAAACTCGCGGCGGCGCTAGGCGGTAATGGCTATTCGCTGCGGACCCGCGGGGAGGTGCTCGGACTGGGTGCCGGTAACGCCTACGTCTATCCGGACAACCTGCCGCGCGTGAACGCCAAGGGCGGACCCGGCGGTCGGCCGGGCTGCTGGCAGCCCGTCACCCGTGATCTGTGGCCGGCGCCGTACCTCGTCATGGACACCGGCGCGTCGATCGCCCCCTACAACCACATGGAACTGGGTCAGCCGCTGTTCACCGAGTACGTCTGGGGACGCCAAGTCGGGGAGCACACGATCAACCCATGAAAATCACCGGTACCGCCATCAAGCTCGGCGCCTTCTCCCTGGTGCTGCTGCTGTTCACGGGCATCATCATCGTGGTGTTCGGCCAGATGCGATTCGATCGCACGAACGGCTTCTCGGCGATCTTCAGCAATGCCAGTGGTCTGCGCTCCGGCCAGTTCGTCCGCGCGTCCGGCGTGGAAGTCGGCAAGGTCCAAAAGGTCACGTTGATCGAGGGCGGTTCGAAGGCGCGGGTCGACTTCGACGTCGACCGGTCACTGGAACTTTTCGACGAGACCACCGCATCGATCCGCTACCTGAACCTCATCGGTGACCGATACCTGGAACTCAAGCGCGGTGAGAGCAACACCCGAATCGCTGCAGGAGCGACGATTCCGCTGGAGAGAACAGAACCGGCGCTCGACCTCGACGCACTCATCGGCGGCTTCCGGCCGGTCTTCCAGTCGCTGGAGCCCGAGAAGGTCAACACGATCGCGCAGACGATCATCACGGTCTTTCAGGGCCAGGGCGGCACGATCAACGACATCCTGGACCAGACCGCTTCTCTCACATCGGCTCTCGCCGACCGCGACCAGGCGATCGGCGAGGTGGTCAACAACCTGAACACGGTGCTGGACACCACGGTCAAGCACCAGCAGCAATTCGATGACACCGTCAAGAACTTCGAAGTGTTGATCACGGGGCTCAAGAACCGCGCCGATCCACTCGCCGATTCGGTGGGAGACATCAGCGATGCCGCGGGCACTGTCGCCGACCTGCTGGCCGACAACCGTCCGCTGCTGCAGAGCACGATCGGCCGGTTGGAAGCCATCCAGCAGCCGCTAGTCGATCAGAAGGAACAGCTCAATGACCAGCTTGTAAGGCTGCCCGAAGCCTTGAAGATCATCGGTCGCTCCGGCGGCGTCTACGGTGACTTCTTCAATTTCTATGCCTGCGACGTCTCGTTGATGCTCAACGGTTTACAGCCAGGTGGTCCCGTCCGCACCGTGAAGGTCTGGAGCCAGCCGTCGGGTAGGTGCACGCCGAAATGAGAGTCCTCGAGGGATCCAACCGCGTCCGCAGCGGGCTGATGGGCATCATCATCCTGATCGTCGTCATCGGCGTCGGGCAGAGCTTCGCCAGCGTGCCCATGCTGTTCGCGAAGCCGACGTACTACGCGCAGTTCTCCGACACCGGCGGCATCAACGTGGGCGACAAGGTGCGTATCGCCGGCGTCGACGTCGGCGTCGTGAAGTCGACGGACATCGACGGCGACCGGGTGGTCATCGGCTACTCGCTGGACGGCACCGAGATCGGCACCGACAGCCGCGCCGCCATCCGGACCGACACGATCCTGGGCCGGCGCAACATCGAGATCGAACCCCGCGGTGATGATCCGTTGCGCGCCAACGGGGTTCTGCCGCTGGGCCAGACGACCACGCCGTACCAGATCTACGACGCCTTCTTCGATGTCAGCAACTCCGCGGCGGGCTGGGACACCCAGACCGTCAAGGAATCGCTGAATGTCCTGTCCGAGACCATTGATCAGACCTACCCGCATCTCAGCGCCGCCCTCGACGGGGTCGCTCGGTTCTCTGACACGATCGGAAAGCGCGACGACCAGATCAAGCAGCTGTTGGCCAACGCGAACAAGGTGGCGGGCGTCCTGGGCAACCGCAGCGAACAGATCAACCAGCTGTTCGTGAATGCGCAGACGCTGCTCGCGGCGGTCAACGAGCGCAACTACGCCGTGAGCCAGCTGCTCGAGCGCGTCGACAAGTTCTCGACTCAGGTCCGCGGCGTCATCGACGACAACCCGAACCTGAACAGAGTCCTCGAACAGCTCAGGGTCATCAGCGATGTGCTGCGGGAGCGCAAGTTCG
Source organism: Mycolicibacterium austroafricanum (assembly GCF_000612725.1). Classification (GTDB taxonomy): domain Bacteria; phylum Actinomycetota; class Actinomycetes; order Mycobacteriales; family Mycobacteriaceae; genus Mycobacterium; species Mycobacterium austroafricanum. The sequence continues at coordinate 1,164,725 of NZ_HG964450.1, read as the reverse complement.
ACCTCGTCGACGTGCTGGCTTCGCTGTCGAAATTTACTGGGTCCCTCGGCGAAGCGCTCGCGTCGGGCCCCTACTTCAAGGTCATGCTCGTCAACCTCGCTCCGTACTGGATCCTGCAGCCGTTCGTCGATGCCGCATTCAAGAAGCGCGGCATCGACCCCGAGGAGTTCTGGCGCAACGCGGGCCTGCCTGCGTTCCGCTTCCCCGACCCGAACGGCGTCGGCTTCGAAAACGGCGCGCCCCCGCCGGCACCGACGCCGATCGAAGGCACCCCGACCAACCCCGGTCCTGCTGTCCCGCCCGGCTCGCCGTGTTCGTACACGCCGCCGGCAGACGGGATCCCGAGCCCCGGCAACCCGCTTCCCTGCGCGGCGCTCTCGCAAGGCCCGTACGGTCCGGTGCCCGGTGGTTTTCCGCCCCCGAACGTCATCACGTCGGCGCCGAATGTCCATGGGCCGCAACCGGCTCCCGGTGTGCCCGCGGCGGGCATCCCGGGTCAGCTGTCACCGACGGTGCCGGGTGCGAACCCACCGCTTCCGCCTGCGCCGCCCGGTGCCCGCACCGTGCCGCTGGCGCCGCAGCCCCAGCCTGCCGACTTCACCCCGGGCATCGCGCCGTTGCCGCCGTCGCTTCCGGCGCCGGCCGTGCCGGGTCCCGGTCCGCAGTTGGCGCCTGCCGGGCAACCGCCGCTGCCGGGCAATCCGCCATTTCTTCCGCCGGGATCACAGGGTTAGGGGGTAGGAGACCATGTCGACCATCTTCAACGTGCGGGACATGAAGCCGCCCGGCCTGTCGAAGACCACACTGATCCTGGGCACCGTGATCATCATCGTGGCGGTGGCCGCCGGCTTCCTCGGCTGGAACCTCTACAAGAAGGCGACGACGAACACCGTCGTCGCCTACTTCACCCAGACGCTGGCGCTGTATCCCGGCGACAAGGTGCAGATCATGGGTGTGCGCGTCGGCTCGATCGATTCGATCGAACCCGCAGGCGACAAGATGAAGGTCACCTTCCATTACGAGAGCAAGTACAAGGTCCCGGAGAACGCCAGCGCGTCGATCCTGAACCCAAGCCTGGTGGCGTCGCGCACGATTCAACTTTCGCCGCCCTACACCGGCGGCAACACGCTGCCCGATGGTGCGGTGCTCGACACCGACAGGACCCAGGTGCCCGTCGAATACGACGATCTGCGTGACTCGCTGAGCCGTCTGCTGCGCGACCTGGGCCCCACACCCGAACAGCCGAAGGGTCCGTTCGGTGACATCATCGAGTCCGCTGCCGATGGTTTTGCGGGCAAGGGTGAGCAGCTGAACAAGTCACTCAACGCGCTCTCGGAAGCGTTGTTCTCGCTCAACCAGGGGCGCGGTGACCTGTTCAGTGTCGTCAAGAGCCTCGCCCTGTTCGTCAACGCGCTCCACGAGAGCGACCAGCAGTTCGTGTCGCTGAACAACAATCTCGCGCAGTTCACCAACGCGTTCACCAACACGGATCGTGAAGTCGCTGACGCGGTTCAGGACCTCAACGACTTGCTGTCGACGGCACGCGGCTTCATCGAGGAGAACGGTGAAGTGCTGGCGCACGACGTGAACAACCTGGCTGAAGTGACGAACGCGATCCTGCAGCCGGAGCCGCGCGACGGCCTGGAAACGGGTCTGCACGTGTTCCCGAACCTGGGTTCGAACATCGTCAACATCTCGTCGCCAAACGCCGGCGGCATCGTCAACATGCCGGTCATCTCGAACTTCGCGAACCCGATGGAGTTCATCTGCAGCTCGATCCAGGCGGGCAGCCGCCTGGGGTACCAGGAGTCCGCGGAGTTGTGCGCGGAGTACCTGGGCCCGATCCTCGACGCGATCAAGTTCAACTATCTGCCGTTCGGTGCGAACCAGCTGCAGACGGCGATGACGCTGCCCAAGCAGATTGCGTACTCCGAGCCGCGCCTGCAGCCACCGCCGGGATACAAGGACACGACCGTGCCGGGCATCTGGTCACGCGACACCCTGTTCTCGCACGGCAACCATGAGCCTGGCTGGATCGTGGCGCCAGGCATGCAGGGCGTCGAGGTGCAGCCGTTCACCGCGAACATGCTGACACCGGAATCGCTGGCCGAACTGATGGGCGGCCCCGATATCGTTCCGCCGGCGGCGCCGCCCGCATTCGGGACGACGCGGAACGGCAACCTGCCCGGTCCCCCGAATGCGTTCGACCAGAACAACCCGTTGCCCCCGCCGTGGTACCCGCAGCCCGGACCCCCACCGGCGCCTGCTCCCGGTGTGATCCCGGGTGGAGGTAGCCCGCTCGGCGCACCGGCACCGGCACCGGCACCTGCGGCGCCCGCGGCGCCGTCGGGTCCGCTGCTGCCCGCCGAGGCTGGAGGAGCGCGATGATCAGGCTGCGCACCTTGGCCCAGCGCACCGTCGCCCTCGGTGCGGCGGCACTGGTGCTGACGTCGTGCGGGTCCTGGAAGGGCATAGCCAACGTCCCCCTGCCGGGCGGGCCCGGAACGGGATCGGACCACACGACCATCCTCGTCCAGATGCCGGACACGTTGGCGCTCAACGTGAACAGCCGCGTGCGGGTAGCCGACGTCTACGTCGGCCGCGTCCGCGCGATCGAGCTGAGGAACTGGGTGGCGACCCTGACCCTGGACCTCGACCCCACGGTGCAGTTGCCGGTGAACACGCTCGCCAAGATCGGTCAGACGAGCCTTCTCGGTTCTCAGCATGTCCAGCTGGACCTCCCGCCGGACCCGTCGCCGGAGAAGCTGAAGTCCGGCGACATGATCCCGCTGAAGAACGCGTCGGCGTTCCCGACGACCGAGCGCGTGCTGGCCAGCATCGCGTCGATTCTGACGGGCGGCGGGGTGTCGAATCTGGAGACGATCCAGACCGAGATCTACAACGTCCTCAACGGACGCGGTGACGAGATCAGGAACTTCCTCGGCCAGCTCGACACGTTCACCGACGAACTGAATCAGCAGCGCGAAGACATCACCCGCGCCATCGATTCGACGAACCGGCTGCTGTCGATCGTCGCCGAGCGGAACAACACACTCGATGCCGTCCTCACCGAATTCCCGCCGCTGATCGAGCATTTCGCGGATACCCGGGATCTGTTCGCTGACGCCGTCGAAGCGCTGGGCCGGATCAGCGGCGCCGCCGAGGACGCACTGGCCCCCGCGAGTGACAACCTGAATGCCAATCTGGCCAATTTGCAGCGTCCGCTGCGGGAGTTGGGCAAGGCCGGACCGTATGTTTTGGGCGCGCTGAAGCTGATGCTGACCGCACCGTTCAGCATCGAGAACGTGCCGAAGGCAATCCGCGGTGACTACGTCAACGTCTCACTCATGGTGGACCTGACGCTGTCGGCCATCGACAACGGGTTTCTGTCGGGCACCGGTGTCTCAGGCATGCTCCGGGCACTGGAACAGGCTTGGGGTCGTGACCCGAACACGATGATTCCGGATGTGCGCTTCACACCGAACGCACATTCCGTGCCGGGCGGACCGCTGGTGGAAAGGGGCGAGTGAGCGATGCTGACGCGTTTCGTCAAAATCCAGCTGATCATCTTCACGCTCCTGACCATCCTCGCGGTCGGTGTGCTCGGCCTGCACTACCTGCGGTTGCCGAGCTTGGCGGGTGTCGGGCAGTACACGCTCTACGCCGACCTGGAGCGCTCCGGCGGTCTGTATGCCACCGGCAACGTCACCTACCGGGGCACCCAGATCGGCAAGGTCACCGAGGTCGAACCCACCGAGACCGGTGCGCGGGCGACGATGAGCATCGACGAGAAGTACAAGATCCCGGTGGACGCGATCGCGAACGTGCACTCGGTGTCGGCGATCGGCGAGCAGTACCTCGACCTGGTGTCGCCGTCGGGAACTGATCAGTACTTCAGCCCGGGCTCGACGATCACCGAGAGCACGGTCCCCGAAGAGGTCGGTCCCGCGATCGACGCCGCCAACGAGGGCCTCGCCGTATTGCCCAAGGAGAAGATCGACGCGCTGCTCACCGAGACGTCGGCCGCGGTGGGCGGGCTCGGTCCGTCCCTGCAGCGGCTCGTCGACTCAACGACGAACCTCGCCGAGGGCTTCCGCGACAACATCCCGCAGGTCAACGACATCATTACCAACGCGGCACCGATCCTGGACAGCCAGGTCCAGTCCGGAGAGGCGATCAAGCAGTGGTCGCGAAACCTGAACGTGATCGCGTCGCAGACCGCCGAGCAGGACGATGCGCTGCGCAGCGGGCTGCAGCAGGCGGCGCCCACGCTGGACCAGGTCAATACCGTGTTCACCGATGTGCGGGACTCGTTGCCGCAGACGCTGGCCAATCTGTCCGTCGTGATCGACATGCTGAAGCGCTACAACAAGGGCCTCGAGCAGACACTTGTAGTACTGCCCCAGGGTGCGTCAATCGCGCAGACGGCCACCATCTTCGAAGGCCAGGGACTGCTGCACTTCGGCCTGTCGATCAATCAGCCGCCGCCGTGCCTGACCGGCTTCTTACCCTCGTCGGAGTGGCGGTCGCCGGCCGACACCAGCACGGCGCCGCTGCCGTCGGGGACGTACTGCAAGATCCCGAAGGATTACCAGGGCAACGTCGTGCGGGGCGCGCGCAACTATCCGTGTGCCGACGTGCCTGGTAAGCGGGCGGCGACGCCGAAAGAGTGCCGCAGCGATGAACCGTACGTCCCGCTGGGCACCAACCCCTGGTACGGCGACCCGAACCAGATCGTTGCCTGCCCCGCCCCGGGGGCACGGTGTGACCAGCGCGTCGCACCAGGTCAGGTGGTGCCCGCGCCGTCGGTGAACAACGGGCGCAATCCATTGCCCGCCGACGAATTGCCGCCACCGCAGTCACTCGCGCCGGTCAGCGATCCTCCGAGCCCACCCGGCTCGGGTACCGTCAGCTGCAGCGGTCAACAGCCCAACCCGTGCATCTACACCCCGACGCAGGGGCCGGCGGGCACGACCGCCGCCTACAGCCCGAGCAGTGGCGAGGTGGTGGGACCTGACGGGGTCCGATACAACGTGAGCAATTCGAGCAACCCAGGAGACGACGGATGGAAGGAGATGCTGGCACCAGCCGGCTGACCTTCGGAGGGCAGGAGCGCAGCGACCCGGGAATCGAATCGCGCGCCGACGCCGACGCGGTATCCACCGAAGAACCCATAGAAGAAGAACCGACCGACACCCGCAGGCCTTCACGGTTGGGCAAAGGCTGGGTCGCGTCGATCTGCGCCGTGCTGCTTCTGCTGGGCGGCGGCGGCATCACCGCTGGTTATCTCGCGCTGCGCGCGAACGCACGCGCGGCCGAGGTCGCCCGTTCCGATGACGCCGCGTTGCAGGCAGCCAAGGAATGCGTGGCGGCCACCCAGGCGCCCGACACGGCCGCGATGACGGCCGCGCAGTCGAAGATCCTGGAGTGCTCCACCGGTGAGTTCGGGGTGCAGGCCGGGCTGTTCAGCAGCGTCCTGGCCGAGGCCTACCAGGCTGCCGATGCGGCGGTGGCGGTCGACGACCTGCGGGCCGCCGTCGAGCGGCGCAACGAGGACGGCACGGTCAATGTGCTGGTCGCGGTGCGCGTCAGGATCTCCAATTCCGAGGCCGCCGACCAGCGGGTCGGATACCGGCTGCGCGCGACGATGGCATTCGACGAGGGGCAGTACCGGATCTCCAGCCTGGACCAGGTCAACTCGTGACGGCGGTTTTCGACACCACCCTGACCACCTCTGCCGACGATCCGACCACGCCGATGCCGCTGGCGTCGTGGCCGGTCCGCGCGGGCGCGATCGCGGTGGACATCCTGCCCGGGCTCGGCGTGATCGTCACGACGGCGCTGCTGGCGCTGACCGCCGCCGACGGCTGGGTGCGCTGGCTGTTCATCGCGGCGCTGGCGGTGACGTTCTTCCTGATGGCGGCCAACCGGCTGATGCTGCCCGTCGCGACGGGCTGGACGCTGGGGCGTGCGCTGTTCGGCATCGCCGTGCGCCGCGCGGACGACCGGCCCGTCGGGGTGCTGCGGGTGACCGGTCGCGAACTCGCACACCTGCTCGACACCCTCGCGGTGTTCGTCGGATGGGTGTGGCCGCTGTGGGACCGGAGGCGCCGGACCTTCGCCGACCTGCTGGCAGGCACCGAGGTGTACCGGGTCGAGCGGCCGCAGCGGGACATGCGCCGCACGGTCGCCACGGTGCTCGTCGCGGCCGCAGTGGCGTCTGTCGTCGCGGTGGGCCTGGGTTATGCGCTGGTGTACCGGCAGGAACGTGCGGTGGACACGGCCCGCGAGCAGGTCGCCGAGCAGGGACCGCGCATCGTCGAGCAGATGCTCAGCTACGGTGCGGACACCATCGTCGACGACTTCGCCAGGGCCCAGGCCCTGACCACCGACGGGTATCGGCCTCAGTTGATCTCTCAGCAGCAGGCCGTGCAGCAGGCCGGCGCCACCACGAACGAGTACTGGGCGGTCAACAGCGCGGTGCTCACCGATCCGCCCATTACACCGGACCGGGTGTCGATGCTGCTGGCGATGCAGGGCCAGCGCGGCACCAACCCCAACGACGTCAAGTTCATCACCGCGACGGTGCGGGTGGACTTCGAGAAGTCGGCCGACGGGCAGTGGCGGGTGGCGAACCTGACGGTGCTGAAGAAGCCCCAGATGAACCTGGCGGGGCAATGAGCCCGGCCCGCAGGTTCACCGACTCCGACCCCGGCGACAGCGCGGTCGGTCCCGACTACTTCCGGTTGGAGCCGAAACCCGCTGTGCGGTGGGGACTTCCGCTGGTCTCCGGGATCGTTGCCCTGGTGATGGCTGCGGCGATCGCGGCCGGCGCCCTGATGCTGGTCCGGCACGAGCAGGATCGCCGCGCCGCGGTCGACGAGGCCGCCGCGCTGGGTTACACGAGCGAGTTCATGGTCATGTACACGAGCCTGGATCCGTTCAACGCCAACGCCTATGCCGATCGCGTCGCCGCGCAGGCCACCGGCGAATTCGCGAAGAACTTCGCCGGGCGGCTCAACGAGATCCTGGTTCAGGTGGCTCGCTCCGAGCCGAGCACCGGGGAGGTGCTCGCCGCGGGGGTGCGGCAATGGAACGACGACGGCAGCGCCGACGTGTTGATCGCGACGAAGGTCACCTCGAAGACGCCGGACGGGAAGTCGACGATCGAGAGCGGGAGCCGCTGGGTCGCGACGGCTATCAAGGAAGGACAGCAGTGGAAGATCAGCAACCTGATCCAGGTGATCTGACCACCGAGGTCGAGGACCCCAAGGTGCCCGTAGGTAAGTCGCGGCGGACCCCGAAGGCGCAGCCGCCGGACGCAGAACCGGAGACCGAAGGCCCCGCCGACGCGCTGGACACCGACGACACCGACCCGCCCGAACCCGGGCCCGAACCTGTTGTGCTGGTGCCGCACCGGCCCGCCGGCCGGAAACTGGTCGTCGCGGCGGCCGTCGCGTCGGCGGTGTTCGTCGGCGCGAGCGGATTCGCCGCGGCGATGGTGCAGCCGTATCTGGTCCAGCGCGCCCTGGTCGAGACCAAGCTGAACATCGCGCGCACGGCAACGGACGCGATCACCACGCTGTGGACCTACACCCCCGACGACATGGCCACGCTCGCCGACCGCGCATCGGTGTACCTCGGCGGGGATTTCGCCGCGGAGTACCGCCGCTACATCGACGCGATCGTCGAGCCGAACAAGCAGGCCCAGGTCACCAACACCACCGAGGTGATGGGCGCCGCCGTCGAATCCGTGTCGCCGCCCACGACCCCGACCGAGGCCACCGCGCTGGTCTACACCAACTCGGTGGCCACCAGCCCGGTGACCAAGAACATCCCGTCGCTGCGCTACCTGTCGTACCGGTTGACGTTGCAGCGGGACGGCCGCGACTGGCGCATCGTCCGGATGTCGACCATCACCTCGTTCGACCTGACACCGCAGCTTTAGGGATCTCGGCGTGCTGAGTCGCGCTGAGCGCGACCAGCGACGCCGAAGTGGCTCAGTTGAACGCCAGCCAGGCGGGCTGGGCGCGTTCACGCGAATCGCACAGCACCGCCATGGTGTCGCACGAGCCGCGGGGTGAGCCGGCGCCCGCCCACATGCCGCCGGTGTCGCGGCGCAGCACGATCGCCGAGGATCCGCCGCCGTCGAGCAGCACCGCGGTGTCGCTGCCCAGACCGCGGAACAGGTCCTGGATCTGATCGGGGGTATAGCTGCCGCCCTGGAACACGTACATCTCGTCGCGGTCCTTGACGTAGGCGAGCGCGGTGCGTGCCGCGCTCGGCCCCGGATCGTTGAGCTGACCCGTCTCGCCGGGCGCCAGCAGCCCGATGCCGGCGACGGCGACGAACCGGGTGCCCTGGTCGATCAACCGCGTCACCACAGGCGTGGCCGCGTCGTAGTCGTCGTCGCTGCGGGGCGGAACGACGAACGGCGTGCCCTGCACCGGCAGGATCATCGTCGACAGCGCCATCCAGTTCTCGTTGCCGCCGGAGAGCCCCTGCTTGCCCGCATATGCCAGCGTGCCGGTGACCTTGGCGTTGGTGCGACCCAGGTTTCGGGTGTTGTCGACGTAGGCGCCCAGCGGGGAACTGCACCCGGTCGTCTTCCACGAGCCGCCCTGCTGACCGCGCACGTCGAAGAAGTTGGCGTTGATCGCGATCGTCGGCTGCCCGAGCGCCGTCCAGGCCTCGATCGGGGAGTAGATCTCGGAGGCCTGCCAGAGCCCTTCGCCGGTGCGGGCGCGCGGATCACGTTCGCAGCGCGCCTGATAGCCGGTGTGGGAGTCGGCGAGCAGCCGCGGCGCCAGCCGCTGGGACGCGCCCTTGATGATCATCAGCCGGCCGCCGTTGCTCAGCTCGTACCAGTTGCCCGCCGCGTTGAGCATCGGCGCCGGGAACCCGCTGCCGAAGTTGTACACCAGGTACGACCCGCGGGTGTTGGCGATCGCACCGGCGAGCAGTTCGCGGGCGCCGGCGGCGCGTGCGGTCGGAGTCCCCGTGGCGGCGGCCACGACGGCGCACATCGCCACCGCTGTCGCCTTCGACACGAGGGCGGCGATCCTGGCGCGGTGCCGGATGTTTGCGTGTGGAGTCGGCACCGGCGGCTCCTATCGAAAAAGACGGGTCAGGCGTAACCACAGTAATCCCAGAAGAAACCCTGTCAACTTTCGTCACAGCAGCATCACGGGATGGTTCCGGGCTGGTTGCCGAGCCCTTTGCTGAGGCCGGGTTCGTCATGCTTGGAAGGTGACCGATCAGGGTGGGGTGGCCGCCGATCGGGTAACCGAAGGAGATGCCTACCGTGACCCGGACCTTCACCGTCGCTCCGCCGCCCGACCTCGTGGTCGGTTACCTCAAGGACTTCGAGCACGCGCGGCAGTGGGATCCGGGCACCCGCAGCTGCGAGCGCATCGACAGCGGCCCCGTCGCCGAAGGCGCCTACTGGCACAGCGTGTCGAGGATCCTCGGTGTCACCGCGGAGTTGACCTACAAGCTCGAAGAGCTGACCGACCGCCGGGTGGTGTTCGTCGGGGAGAACCAGTCGTCGAGGACGGTGGACACCATCACGGTGCACGCCCAGGGCTCCGGGTCCGTGGTGACCTACCAGGCTGATCTTGAAATGTACGGCACCGCAAGGCTTCTCAGTGCCGTCATGAAGGTGGTGTGCGAGAAGAGGGCCGGTGGCGCCGAGCGGCAGATGGCCACGGTGCTCAACAAGCTGGCCGTCGCGCCGGGTTAACCCGGTGCCAGCCGGTAGATCGCGTCGGCGGCGTCGTCGGTGATGTACACCGCCCCGTCGGGGCCCACGACGGCGGCGACGGGCCTGCCCCAGCGCGATCCGTCGTCGGCCTGGAATCCGCCGACCAGCGTCTGCTGGTTCCCCAGCGTCCCGTCCTGCCACGGGTAGAACGACACCTCGGGGGCGCGCGGCGGTTGCCGGTTCCACGAACCGTGCACGCCGACGAGCGCGCCGCGGGGGAACGGCGCCGGAAGTTCGCCGTCGACGAAGCTGAGTCCCAGCGGCGCCGAATGGGCGCCCATGCTCTGTTCGACGGGCGGCAGCGCCGCGCAGTCCAGCAACGCTCCGTCGGCATTGGTCTGGACGTCACGGACGAACGGCAGGTCGGCGGGCCCGCCCACGTTGTTGCAGTAGGGCCATCCGAGCTCCCGTCCGGGGGTCAGCCGGGCGATCTGCTCGGGCGGGTTGTCGTCGACGTACTCCGGGATCACCTTCCCGTACGACGGGCCCGGCTCGGGATAGGCGATGTTGTCCCGGCCGTTGTTGGCGGTCCAGACCGCGCCGTCGGGCGCCACGGCGAGTCCGGTGCCGTTGCGTACTCCGGTGGCGAAGGGCTCGGCCGGTCCGCCGCCGGGCGGCACCCGCATGACGGTTGCCCGCGGCGGGACGGCGGTGCGGTCCTGCGCGGAGATGTTGCCCGTGGACCCGATGGAGAAGTACACCGCGCCGTCGGGGCCGACCGCCACGCTCTTGAGCACGTGCGAATAGGCGCCCCGCAGATCCGGGCTGCGGTCGTCGGGCAACCCGCCCGCGACGGTCCTGGGCTCGGTGGCCGCCCCCGCGGCATACCGGTAGGCGTCGACCTGATCGCTTTCGGCCACATACAGTGTCGAGCCGTCGAAGGCCAGGCCGTGCGGTTCGTCGAGCCCGTCGAGCAGTACGGACTCCTCGGGTGGGCCGTCGCCGCGCGGCGTGAACCGCAGCACCCGCCCGGCGCTCGGCACCGAGACGAGCAGGTCACCGTCGGGAGTCCAGGCGGCCAGCCGCGGACGTGGGGTCCGCGCCCACACCGACAGCGTCCAGCCCTGCGGGACCACCGCCTCGCGGGGTTCGTCGAACGGCGCCCCGGCCAGGCCGTCGTCGACCTCGACGGTCACCCGGGTAGACCCGGCGGCCGGTGCGGTGGAGGTCGTCGACGCCGGAGCGGGCGCCGCCGGGGGAGGCTCGGCCCGCTGTTCGGCAGAGCACCCCGCGAGCACCGTGGCGCCGAGCAGGATCGCGCCGAATCGCTTATGCCGCACCGAGTCCCGCATGCATCTCCCAGATCAGGATCTCGGCGGGCGTCGTGGCGGTGACGCGCTGGCCGCCGGAAGCGGTGAACCGCACCGCGTCTCCCTCGTGCAGCGGGCCGGCGTCCTCGAGGGTGACGTCACCGCGCGGGACGAACAGATGCAGGTAGGGCGCCTCGGGCAGCTGGACGCTCTGGCCGGGCTCCAGCCGTGCCCCGTGCAGCGCCGCGTACCGGTTGCCGATGGCGATGGCGGCGGCGTCGCTGTGCGCGGGCATCCCCGACGCGATCGTCACAAGGTTGCCGCGCAGTAGTTCGTCGTCGATCTCCAACTGCTGGTATCCGGGTTCCCGGCCCGACTCGTCGGGCACCACCCACATCTGGACGAAATGCACTGGTTCGCTGTGGCTTTCCTTCCCGGTCAGGGTCCAGGAGTCGTTCTTCTCCGAGTGCATGATGCCGCGTCCCGCCGACATCCGCTGGGCCAGGCCGGGGTAGATGACGCCGGAGTTCCCGGTGGAGTCCTGATGCACCAGGGATCCGCGCAGCACCCACGTCACGATCTCCATGTCGCGGTGCGGGTGGGTGTCAAATCCGGTGCCGGGCTTGACGATGTCGTCGTTGTTGACCAGCAGCAGCCCGTGGTGGGTGTTGTCCGGCTCGTAGTGGCTGCCGAACGAGAACGAGTGCTTGGAGTCAAGCCACGCGATCCTGGTCTTGGCGCGGTCGTCGGCCCGCCGGACGTCGACGATGCTCGGGCTGCTGGTCATGGGATCACTCCTCGAAGAGTCCTTGTCAGCCTAGGTGGCTGCCCTGCTGCCGACAACATTGATGACGTGTCATATATTCCGCGGTTAGGGTGGTCTCTATGGAGTGGCTCAGTGACGAGCAGCAGGTGATCTGGCGAAACTACCTCGCCATGGTCAGCGGGCTGCACACGGCGATGCATCGCCAGTTGCAGCAGGACTGCGAGCTCTCACTGTCCGACTACGACGTCCTGGTTGCGCTTTCGGAGCATGGGCCGATGCGGATCAAGGAGCTGGGCGACCTGATCGGCTGGGAGCAGAGCAGGCTTTCACATCAGCTGCGCCGTATGCGGGGCCGCGGCCTGGTGGACCGCGAAGGCGACGGCGACGACCGCCGGGGAGCGACGGTCGCGCTGACCGAGGCCGGGCTGGCGGCCCTGGACATCGCCGCGCCGGGGCATGTGGATCTGGTGCGCACCATGGTGTTCGACGGGCTCACCGCCGCTGCGCAACGTGAGTTCGGTGCCGCCGTCGAAGTCGTGCTGTCCCGGCTCCGGGCCGCCAGGTCCACGGACTAGAGCGTGGGGGGCAGCCCGAACTTCGCGAACAGGTCGTTCTCCTTGAACGCCACCACGTGCGCGATGCCGGTTCGGCCTGCGTCGATCACGTGCAGCTGAAACGCCTCGTACACACCGGTTTCCGGGTTGCGCATGTAGAGCGCGGCCACGGGTTGCCCGTTGGCGGTCGTCCTGACGAACCGCATGTCGCCGGCCTGCTGCGCCGGGCAGTGCACCTTCGACAGCATGACGATGTCGGCGGGACCCTGATACCAGCCGTCGAACGGCGGCATCTCCCACACCGCGTCGTCGGTGAACAGCTCGACGAGCCGGTCGATGTCGTAGTCCTCGAACGCGGCGATGTACTTGTCCAGCAGTTCCGCGGCTTCGGGGGACTCCGGCGCCACCGGCTCGTCGTCGCGGGTCGGTGAGATCTCGTCGAGTTGGGCGCGGGCCCGCTGCAGCAGGCTGTTGACCGCGGCGGTCGAGGCGCCGACCGCCTCACCGACCTCGGAGGCCTTCCACTGCAGCACTTCGCGCAGCACCAGCACCGCGCGCTGCCGCGGCGGGAGATGCTGCAGGGCGGCGACGAATGCCAGCCGCACCGACTCGCGCGATTCGGCGATCACCGACGGATCCGACGGGTCCTCGCGGGGCGCGTCGGGCAGCGGCTCCAGCCACGTCACCTCCGGGCGCACGAACAGCTCCCCGGTGGGGTCGGACGCCGGCTGGCCCAGCCCGCTCGGCAGCGCCCTGCGTTTGTTGCCGTCCAGCGCCGTCAGACAGGTGTTGGTGGCGATGCGGTACAGCCAGGTCCGCACCGAGGATTTGCCCTGAAACCCTTTGAACGACTTCCAGGCACGTAGGTAGGTTTCCTGGACCAGGTCCTCGGCATCGTGAAGCGAACCGGTCATCCGGTAACAGTGCGCCAGCAGCTCCCGCCGATACCTCTGCGCATCCGCGAGAAAGGCGTCCTCGGCGCTGCTGCCGTCAAGAGCTGTGACGGTCACGAAATGCAGCTTACGCACCGGCTGTGACATGTCCAGGCACTCGCGCGACGGGCCGGGACGGCCGGGGACAGCCAGGGAAAGCCGATGCCGAGCCGGCCCGATAGTCTCGCTGCCATGGCCGTCACCCGCACCGAACGCAGTTTCGACGGCATCGGCGGTGTCCGGATCGTGTACGACGTGTGGACCCCGGAGACGCCGCCGCGTGGCATCGTCGTCCTCGCACACGGCTACGCCGAGCACGCCCGCCGCTACGACCACGTCGCCGCACGCTTCGCCGAGGCCGGTCTCGGCACCTACGCGTTGGACCATCGCGGGCACGGCCGCTCCGGCGGCAAGCGGGTCTACCTGCGTGACATCTCCGAATACACCGGGGACTTCCACAGCCTGGTCCGGATCGCCGCAGGCGAGCACCCCGGACGCAAACTGGTGGTGCTCGGCCACAGCATGGGCGGCGGCGTCGTGTTCACCTACGGCGTCGAGCATCCCGACGACTACGACGCCATGGTGCTCTCCGGGCCGGCCGTCGATGCCCACTCCTCGGTGTCGCCGGTGATGGTGTTGCTGGCCAAGGTGCTGGGCCGCCTCTCGCCCGGCCTTCCCGTCGAGAACCTGCCCGCCGACGCGGTGTCGCGCGACCCGCAGGTGGTCGCCGCCTACGAGAACGATCCGCTGGTCCACCACGGCAAGTTGCCCGCAGGAGTCGGGCGGGCGCTGATCGGCGTCGGGGAGACCATGCCGGCGCGGGCCGCGGCCATCACCGCGCCGCTGCTGGTCGTGCACGGCGATCAGGACAAGCTGATCCCGGTGGAAGGAAGCCGTAAACTCGTCGACCGCGTCGGTTCGGCCGATGTGCACCTCAAGGAGTACCCCGGGCTCTACCACGAGGTGTTCAACGAACCCGAGAAGGCCCTGGTGCTCGACGACGTCACCTCCTGGATCGAGTCGCAACTGTGAAAGCCCTTGTAGCCCTTCTCCTCTCGGCCCTCCTATGGGTGGCGGGATGCTCGTCGGACGCGGCCGAGGACCAGTCGAAGTGGACCGACGAGGAGGTGACGTTCGATGCGGGCGGCCTCACCCTGCACGGCACCTACCGGTATCGCGCCGAGGGGCAACCGGCGCCCGCGGCCCTGCTGATCTCCGAGAGCGGCAACACCGATCGCAACGGCGACAACCAGGTTGCGGGGCCGATCGGCAACATGCGCCAACTCGCCGAGCTGCTGTCCGATCGCGGTGTGGCCAGCCTGCGCTACGACAAGGTCGGGACGGGCCGGACGGGCCTCGGCCCGTTCAAGAACCGGCCCGCCGATGTGGTCAGCGGGGTGTACACCGATGGCGCCGCGGCGGCACTGGGCTTCCTCGCCGGGCGGCCCGCCACCGATCCCGCTCGGGTATCGGTCTATGCGTTGGGGGAGGGCACGATCCACGCGCTGAAGCTGGCAGGCGACACCACCCCCGGGGCGCCGAAGGTGCACTCTCTGGGCCTGTTGCAGCCGCTGCCCGGGCGCTATCTGGACATCATCACCAAGCGGGTCGAGGCTGACGGATCCCCGGAGACCGTGGCGACGTGGCAGGCCGCGGTCGAGGAGATCCGGACCAAGGGCACCGTGCCCGCCAAACTGCCCGACGGTCTGAACGCGATCGTGAACCCGGGCAACGTCGCGGCCGTGGTCGAAGCGGACAAGATCGATCCGCTCGCGCTGGCCGCCGCGGTGCCCGCGGGCACGCCGGTGCTTCTCACCTGTTCGGACTCCGACAACCAGGCCCGCTGCGACGCCGTGGCCCCGCTGATCGCTGCGCTGCAGCACACCGACCTGACCGTCGTCGAGCTCAAGGGCGTCAGCCACGTGTTGCGCGACGACCCGACCGACAACATCGCCAACTACGCCAAGCAGGATCCGTTGTCCGGGCAGCTGGTCTCCGCACTGGACGGGTTCGCCGACAAGTGAGCCGTCCTGTGGATGAAAACCGGTGTGGGGATGAGGGATACTCGAACCCGGTGAAACGTCGTACCGGATCCCTAACCTCGCCGGCATGAGCACAGACGAGAAAATGCTGGCCCGCATCGCGGCACTGCTGCGCCAGGCCGAGGGCACCGACAACCCACACGAAGCCGACGCGTTCATGGCTGCCGCCCAGCGGCTGGCCACCGCGACGTCGATCGACCTGGCGGTCGCGCGCAGCCACACCGACCGGCGCACCAGGGCGCAGACCCCGGTGCAGCGCACCATCACCATCGGTGAGACCGGAGCACGGGGACTGCGCACCTATGTGCAGCTGTTCGTCGTCATCGCCGCCGCCAACGACGTCAAATGTGACGTCGCGTCGAACTCCACCTTCGTGTACGCCTACGGGTTCGCCGAGGACATCGACACCACCCACGCGCTCTACACCAGCCTCGTCATGCAGATGGTGCGGGCGTCCAAGGACTACATCGGCTCCGGCGCCCACAAGCCGACGCCGACGATCACCGCGCGGCTGAACTTCCAGCTCGCGTTCGGCGCCAGGGTGGGCCAGCGGCTCGCCGAAGCCCGCGAAGAGGCGCAGCGCGAGGCCACGAGTGGTCCCGGGAGCAATCCGGGCACCGCGATCGCCTTGCGTAACAAGGACATCGAGCTCAAGGACTACTACCGCGAGACGTCGCGGGCGCGCGGCACGTGGCGTGCCACGAGCGCCACCGCGGGCTATTCGTCGGCCGCGCGCCGCGCGGGCGACCGTGCCGGCCGACGGGCCAGACTGGGTGGCGAGACGGAGCTGGCGGGGGCGCGGTCAGCGTTGGAGAGATGACCCGCGACGGGCAGCGCGCAAAGGTGTACGCCGCAGAAGGGTTCGTGCGCACCATGTTCGACCGCGCCGCCGAGCGCGGGAATCCGGTGGTGGACTTCTTCGGCACGCAGCTGACGCTGCCCCCGGAGGGGCGGTTCGGTTCCGCCGGGGCGGTGCAGACCTACGTCGACACGGTGCTGTCTCATCCCGCGGTCCGGGATCGCTGGCCGGCGGCGGCACCGCTGCGGGTGCGGCCGCGCCGGGGCGCCGCGGCCGCCCACTACGAGCGGGTGGACGGTGCGGCGACAATCGCGGTGCCGCAGGGCCGCGCGGTGTGGGCGCTGCGGGAACTGGTGGTACTGCATGAGATCGCCCACCACCTCTGCGACGTGGACCCGCCGCACGGCCCCGCGTTCGTCGCGACGTTCTGTGAGCTGGCCGCGACGGTGATGGGACCGGAGGTCGCCCACGTGCTGCGGGTCGTGTACGCGCGGGAAGGTGTGAAGTAGCGTCGACTGCGTGACTGCGCCCGACTGGGTTTCGCTCGACGAACTGTTCACGTCCGTGCTGCACAGTGAGGACGATGCGCTGCGCGAAGCCAGAGCGGCCGGGCAGGCCGCCGGAATGCCCGCGATCGAGGTTTCGGCGCAGCACGCGAAACTGTTGTCGCTTCTGGTGAAGATCTCCGGCGCGCGCCGGGTACTGGAGATCGGCACCCTCGCCGGCTACAGCACCATCGCACTGGCCCGGGCCGTCGGACCCGACGGCACCGTCGTCACGCTCGAATACGAGCCGGCGCACGCCGAGGTGGCCCGGCGCAACCTCGAGCGCGCCGGAGTCAGCGACCGGGTGGAGATCCTCGTCGGGGCCGCGCTGGAGTCGCTGCCGACCCTGCAACACCGCGGCGAGTCGTACGACCTGGTGTTCATCGACGCCGACAAGGAGAACAACGTCTCCTATGTCGAGTGGGCCGTCACGCTGGGCCGGCCGGGCACCGTCATCGTGGTCGACAACATCGCCCGCAACGGCCGCGTCCTCGACCCGGCGCCCGACGACGAGCAGGCCAGTGCGGTGCGCGCCATGTTCGACATGATGGGCGCCAATCCCCGGCTCGACACGGCCGCGATACAGACGGTGGGCGCCAAGGGCTGGGACGGTTTCGCCGTGGCGGTGGTCAGCTAGCACCGCCGGTCCACACCGGGTCGGCTGCGGCGGCGCGCAGTGCGTCGACGATCGTGGCCTCGTGGGCCAGGAACCGCTCGGTCGGTGCGGGCACCGAGATCGCGACGACGTGCCCGCCGGGCAGCCTAACGGCGATGCCGGCCGCCGAGATCCCCGCGGTGTGTTCGTCGCGGTCGTAGGCGATTCCGGTCCGACGGATTTCGGCGATCTCGCCGAGTAACCCGTCAGGGATTGCGTCGTCCTCCATCAGGGCCAGCGCCGCCTTGCCGTTGGCGGTGTCGTGCAGCGGGAACCGCCCGCCGACGGCGGAGACGGCGCGGAGTCGGTGGGCCGACTCGATCTGGTCGACGAACCACATCTGCCGTCCGCGCAGCACCGACAGGTCCACGGTCTCCCCGGTGGCCAGCGCGACCCGTTCGATCACCGGCCGCAGCCTGGCCGCCAGAGTCGACCCGTCCGCGCTGGTCAGCCCCAGTAGACGGTCGCCCAGGTGGTACCGGCCGCCGTCGTCCACCGCGGCGAAGCCCACGTCGACGAGGGCCACCAGCAACCTGCGCGCCGTCGACTTGGCCAACCCCAGGTTGGTGCCCAGGTCGACCAGCCGAAGCCGCCCCGGCGCGGTGGCGATCTCGTCGAGAGCCGACGCAGCCCTGCGCAGGACCTGCAGACCGTCGTCACGGCTCTCGGTTGCGTCGATTCGTCCGTTTTGATCCGCGCCAGGCATCCCGTCACTATATTGATCCGCTGAACGGACTCACAAGATCCGATATCCGAATCTCGTGGAGGATGAGATGGATCTTCCCACCAGGCACTTCTTCCGCGGCGACGACGGATACGAACAGGCACGCGCCCGGACGGTATGGAACGCGCGCACCCCCGAGCGCTACCCCGACCTCGTCGTGCAGGCGGCCGATGCCGACGATGTCGTGGCCACAGTGCGGTACGCCGCGGCCCACGATCTGCAGATCGGCATCAGGTCGGGCGGGCACAGCTGGGCGGGCAATCACATCCGCGACGGCGGCGTCCTGCTCGACGTGCACGGCCTGGACCGGTGTGACGTCGACGCCGGGGCCGGGACCGCAGTGGTGGGGCCCGGCGTGGGGGGCAGCGTGCTGGCGGGCCGGCTGTGGGAGCAGGATCTGTTCTTCCCGGCCGGGCACTGCAAGGGCGTGTGCATCGGCGGCTACCTGCTTCAGGGCGGGTACGGGTGGAACAGCCGCGTGCTCGGCCCGGCATGCGAAAGCGTGCTCGGTCTGGACGTCGTGACCGCCGACGGTGAGCAGATCTACATCGACGGCGACAACCATGCCGATCTGTATTGGGCTGCAAGGGGTTCGGGGCCGGGCTTCTTTGCGGTCGTCACGGCGTTCCATCTCAAGCTGCACCGGCGCCCGCGGGTCTGCGGCAGCAGCCTGTACGTGTATCCGATAGAGCTGGCCGAGCTGATCTATCCGTGGGCCCGGTCGATCAGCGCCGAGGTGGACCGCCGGGTGGAATTCCAGATGGTCGCCTCGCGTGCGGTCCCGGCTGCGGGTCTGGAGTCCCCGGGCATCGTGATGGCTTCGCCGGTGTTCGCCGATACCGAGCAGGAGGCCGCCGCGGCCCTGTCGCTGCTGGAGACCTGCCCGGTGCGTGACCGCGCCCTCGTCGCGGTGCCGTATGCGCCCACCGATCTGGACACCTGGTATGCGGGGGTGATGAGCAACTATCCCGACGGATATCGCTACGCCACCGACAACATCTGGACCTCGGCGTCCGCGGACGAGCTGATGCCGGGCATCGCCCGCATCCTCGAGACGATGCCGCCGCATCCCGCCCATTTCCTGTGGCTGAACTGGGGGCCGTCACCACAGCGGCAGGACATGGCCTACAGCATGGAGGACGAGATCTACCTCGCTCTCTACGGAGTGTGGGACGACGCCGCCGACGACGAAAAATACGGTGACTGGGCGAGATCCAACATGGCCGCGATGGAACACCTGCAGACCGGTATCCAGCTGGCCGACGAGAACCTCGGCCGCCGTCCCGCACCGTTTGCCACGCCGGAGGCGATGGCCAGGCTGGATCGCGTCCGCGCCGAGTACGACCCGCAGGGCCGCTTCCACAGCTGGATGGGGAGGGCCTGATGGCACGTGCCTACCTCGGGTACCGCGGTGACGACGGCAACACCGAGTACGGCGGGTTCTTCGACCCCCAGATGACCGCGCTGCCCGCCCACATCGTCGACGCGTTGCACCACGGCCCGCAGGCCGAACCGTTGCTCCTCCGATTGGAGAGCGCCGCAACACTTCTCGACGAGGGTTACCACGAGACGGAGAACGGGTACGGCCGGTTGGGCAACGGCGCGTTCCAGGTGTCGGTGCGCACCGACATGCCGGGTGTCACACCGCAGATGTGGGACTGGTGGTTCGGCTGGCACGGCAGCGACACCCGGCGCTACAAGCTGTGGCATCCGCGGGCGCACGCGTCGGCGCGGTGGGCCGACGGCGGCGGAGACGGACACTACGTCGGCCGGATCTCACTCATCGAGGAATACCTCGGGTCGGCGTACGCGAAGGCCGCGATCCGCTTCCTCGATCCGGCGGCGGTGGGGCTGGACGTGAACCCCGGCGACTCGGTCGCGGTGTGCGCGCGGCTGGGCTCCTCGGAGGTGCCGGTCGACATCGGCTGGTTCGTCCACCATGTGCGTGGCACGCCGGCCGGTGCCGAGATGCGGTCACGGTTCTGGATGGGGGGACCCTACGTCGGCGTCCGGCACGGAAACCTGTTGGCGAACACCGTGATTCGGCCGGTGGCCGCGCGCCAGCTGCCGAACCCCCGGGATCTGCTGGTGCACTGCGCCCAGGAGATGAACCATCTCGCGGGCTTCCTGCCCGCGCTGCACGCGAGGTTCGGCTGACGGCGCACCGGGGTATACCGCCCGCATGTGGACGGTGAGCAGGGACGTCGAAGCGTCGGCGGACGCGGTCTGGCACGTGCTGACCGACCCGGAGGCGTGGCCGCAGTGGGGTCCGAGCGTGGCCCGTGCCGAACTCGACGGGGCCGCTTTCGAGTGGGGAACGACGGGACGGATCTGGACGCCGGTCGGTGTGCCGTTGCCGTTCGTGGTCTCGGAGCTGGACCAGGGCCGGTCGTGGGGTTGGCGGGTCGCCGGCGTGCCGGCCACCCGCCACGGGGTGCAGCCACGGGACGACGGGAGCCGGGTCTGGATGAGCGCCCCGCTGTGGGCACCGGGCTATCTGCCGGTGCTGGCGATCGCGCTGCGCCGCATCGAGGCCATGTCGGCGAAGTATCAGACAGGCCACGGCCGATAGCGGAGCGCCGTCCCACGCCCTCGCCCCGGCATTGCTGACTGACCGCCGGAATCAATCCGCGCCGTCCTCTGTTCCAGCAGGTGTTGCGGGAGTTCTGCCCGCCGACGGAGCAGTACAGAGGAAAGAGGCGAGAGCCGTGAAGAGATTCGGGCTTCTCAGTGTGGTTGCGGGAGCATTGTCCGCAGCGGTGATCGGATTCGCCGGGCCGGCGCTGGCCGACGGAAACGGGCCTGCGTTCGGTGGACATGGCAGCGACAGCGGCTATGGCCACGATTTCGGCTACGGGTATGGCCGGGACAGCAACAACCCGTGGCTGAACCAGCTCTACCCGACGGTGAAGGTGCCGCACGTCGACACCAGCGTGCGCAACTGAACGACGGCTGGTGACACGAGGGCGCCCCTGTTGCGGGCGCCTTCGTCGTTTCAAGCGGACATGCATGCGCTGTCACAGCCTTTCCCGCTCTCACTTTATGGCATAGAGGGGGCCTTGCGGCAAGGCCCCCGAGGCGGGGCACAATCCTGCGGTCGACTAGGTCTACGAACGGAAGTGGTTGTGCCGCAGACACCGAAACCTTTTGAGATGCACGAGTCCGGTGCGTTCCTGCACGGCTCCAGGGCCGACCTTTCGGTCGGCGACGTGCTGCTGCCCGGACGCCGGTCGAACTATGACGAAGGGCGGGTGATGAACCACGTATACGTGACACAGACATTGGATGCTGCCGTGTGGGGGGCCGAGCTGGCCGCCGGCGACGGCCGGTGCCGGATCTTCATCGTGGAACCGCAGGGTGCACTGGAGGACGATCCCAATGTGACCGACAAGAAGCTGCCCGGAAATCCGACCCGGTCGTTCCGCACGCGCGAACCCGTGCGGATAGTTGGCGAAATCACCGACTGGACAGGCCATTCCGATGAGCAGCTGCAGGCGATGCGGGACTCTCTGGCCGAACTCCGGCGTCGCGGGCTCGACGTCATTTACGACTAGTGGTGCGGTGGCTGACCGGCCGCAGCCGGACGTGATCACGATCCGTCGCCTGCAAGAAATCGGCGACGAGATCAAGAATCGCCGTTCACATCCGCGGCATCGTGAGATAACGTCTCAATCAGTGTCCTCTATATCCGAGATTGGGTTGCTGCATGACTGTGACTGGTGAGCGTCCAGAGATCCTCCTCGAGGACGTCGATTTCAATCGACGCGAACATCCCGATCGCCCGTTGCGACCCATCCCGCCGGGGCGTGACCATTTCGCCGCCCAGTGGCGTCGCATGCGCGAGTTCATGTTCGGTGAGTGGATCGACATCGACAAAGAGGTCGACACCAGCGACCTCACGCGCCTGCGCGACGACTATTTCTGGCAGCGCGACGAGCACATGATCGGCGTGGTCGACGCGTTCGAGCGCCTTGGTCATGCGCAGGGCCGCGCGCTGTTCGAGCAGGCTCTCACGCAGGGTATCGAGACGCTGGACGATCCCCCCCAAGAGTTCGTCGACCTCTTCGAGCATCTGGATCAGCTGCCAGGTCGGTTCGATCTCGTCGCCGCTGAGCGGGGCCGGATGCTGGCGATGTCGAGCACGATGGCCGCCACCACGATCATCCGCGGGTGGGCGGTGTACGAGACCGCGATGACCGGCGACATCTCTGCGGCCACCGGGGCCACAGGTCGGTTCGCGGACGACGGCCCGCGCCGTTTCATCGAAACCGCCCGGGTGTTCGCGCAGTTCACGCTGCCGGAGATCTTCGACCGGCAGTCGGAGGCTTTCCAGGATGTGGTGCGGGTGCGGTTGATGCACGCGCTGGCCAGTCGTGGGTTGCGGCGGAAATGGGGAGACGACGTCTATCTGAAGTTCGGAGAACCCATTCCGGTGACGTCGCTGCTGGGCTTCGGGAGCGGCATGTTGCTCGGACGTCTCGTCGATCACGCGTTCGGGCGCAAGCTGACGCATGGGCAGCTCGAGGACCTCGCCGAATACTCGTCGTTCTCAGGGCGGTTGTGGGGTGCCCCCGAACTCCTTCCGTCCTCCAACGGTCTTGAGTTGATCAAGTCGCTGAACTACGTCCTTGCCAGGGGCGGCAGCCCGTCCCCGTGGCGTGCCGAGCTTGTCGATGCGATTGCCGGACCCGAGCACCTGCGAACGCTGACGGAGACGTTGCCCGGCTGGCTCAGAAAAGTGGTCTCCCGGTACAGCAACCAGATCACGGCCACCATTGCCTTTGCGCCGGCAGGCGTCGTGTTCGGGTACGAGCAGATCGAAGCCATGCTGGTCGGCACGCTCTTCGAGCCGCTCGGCTACAACATCGAACGCCGCGTGCAGACCTTTGAGCAGCTGACCAGACTCAACGTCCGCATCGCCGTGGTGGCCGACAAACTGCCGTGGTCCAATCCGATCCGTGAGCACAGGAAGCAGACCGGCGCGGCCGCGCGTGAGCGGATCGCGATGCTGGACAAGATCGCCGGCGGACGGAAGATCCCGCTGACCTACACCCATCACGACCGGTCGACATCGGGCGAGGGATTCACCGGTTAAAGCCGGCGCCTAATCAAGGTCGAACGTGGTCGTCTCCGCGACGGGCCGACGGTCCACGGGCGGCAGCGGGTCACCGGCTGCCGGCCGCCCGAGCCGGATCAACGCCTGCGGGTAGGCCTCCCCGTCGAAGACCTCGCACGCCAGGGCCAGCCGGTCTCGGGCGTCTTTCAGCGGGTCCGTCAACGGGCACGAGGCGAGCCCGAGGGCGGTCGCCGCCAGCGTCAGGTCGCTGAGCGCCTCGCCGGCTCGTAGCCGCATCACTTCGGTGTCGGTGTCGGTCGCCAGCACGAGCATGGCGGCGTCGTCACCCGGATGCCCCGGTGAGCCGTCGCCGTAGCGTAGTGCGAAATCGGCTTCACCGATCCGGGCCCACCGAATGGTGGGCACCACGGCCAGCCGGACGCCGAAGCGTTCCGCGCGAAGCATGAGCAGTTCGATCATCCCCGCGGGCAGCGATCCGGTGTAGGGCCGCCGGTCCGCGCGGCGGTGCGCAATGGCGCCGGCCAGCTCGTGGCTGCCCGCCCTGGGTGGCCGCTGCGCGAGCTCGATGGCCGCCAGCACACCGTCGTCGGGGAAGCGACGGATCCGGCTCGACCATCCGGCGTCGGCGAGCGCGACCGCGCAGTGGTGCAGCACCGCGCCGCAGCTCAGGACCACATCGCGTCGGTCGGAGTCGGCGTCGCCGAGGCGGCGGGTCCAGTCGGCGAACAGCTGCACGCCGCGCTGGTCGACGTGCCAGCGCCAGGGCTGAGCGTTGCGCACCGACGGGGCATGCGCAGCGCGGTCAAGCACGCTCTCCAGCACCTCGGTATCGGGGAACGCCGTCGTCATAACCTCACCTCCGCCCGATGCCGATGACCGCCGATCTGGCGCCATTCTAGGAGCAGCGGCGACGGCGCCCGGCGAAGCGGAGCACTGGTCATCCGGGACCCAGGTCCGTCGCCGAGGGGCCGATGTCGCCGGCTAACCTCACTGAGCGGCGGTTACCAAGTCGCGCAGCGGATTTCGCGGATTGCCCGCCGTCATCCCGCCGTCGACCGGGAGTACCACCCCGGTGACATAGCGCGCGTCGTCGCTGCCGAGATACGCGGCGGCCGCGGCGATGTCGTCGACGGACGCGGTCATCCTCAGTGGGCGCTCGGCCGCGATCTCCTTGCGGATCGCCGCGGTGGTGCCCAGCTCGTCGGACTCGTCCACCCCGGTGGCGGCGGACAGGATCGCCGTCGGGATGCCGCCGGGTGCAATGGTGTTGACGCGAATGGCGTGCTGCGCGAGGTCGATCGCCGCGGACTTGGTGAAGTGGATGACGCCTGCCTTGGCGGCGCGGTAGGTCATCACGGTGCAGCCGGCCTGGATGCCGCCGATGGACGTGGTGTTGATGATGGATCCGCCGCCGTGGTCTTTCATGTGGCGCGCCGCGATCTGCGTCCCGAGCATGACGCCCAGCAGGTTTACCTGCATGACGCGGTCGAAGTCGGTGAAGTCGTCGTCGAGCAGCTCCGGCTGCATCCGGCCGGAGATCCCGGCGTTGTTCACCATCACGTCGAGGCCGCCGAAGCGGTCCACGGCGTATTCGACGAGCTCGGTGACGTCCTCGCGGCTGGCGACGTCGGTGTACTTGAAGACGCAGTCGGGGCCCAGTTCGGCGGCCCGTGCCTCTCCGTGCTCGCGGTCGATGTCGGCGATCACCACGCGGGCGCCTTCGGCGAGGAACCGCCGCGCGGTGCCCGCCCCGATGCCCGACGCTCCGCCGGTGATGACGGCGATCTTGTGGGGCAATGCACGGACCATGGGGGAGAACCTTTCGCAGAGCGGCGACATACCAGACGATCGTCCTGTAATCTACTGGACGATCGTCTGGCTGCCAACCGGACGCTCGACCGGATATTGTGGGGTGCGACACGTAGGGAGCCGAGGTGACGACAGCGTCGTCGGCGCAGATGCCGCCGCAGAGTGCGCGTCAGCGTGTGCTCGACGTGGCGCTGGCCTTGTTCACGCGCCACGGGTACGCGGGCACGTCACTGCAGATGATCGCCGACGAGATGGGCGTCACGAAGGGCTCGCTCTACTACCATTTCCGCGCCAGGGAGGACCTCCTGCGCGCGCTGGTCGGGCCGTTGATCGAGCAGCTGCGCGCGATCGTCGAACATGCCGAAGCCCAGCGCAGGCCCTCGGCACGGGCCGAACATGTCCTCACCGGTTATGCCCGGTTGGCCGCCGCGAACCGGGCTCTGGTGGCAGTCACCAGCGGTGACCCCAGTGTGGTCGAGGTGATCCACGCCGATCGGGATTGGGCAGACCTGATCGGCCGCCAGATCGGTCTTCTGGCGGCCGTCCAGCCAGGGCTGGCCGGCCGGGTGCGGGCCACGGTCGTGATGGCGGGCATCGCCGCGACCGCCGCACCGGGTGTCGTCGAGGCGGACGAGGCGGAGTTGTGCAGGCAGCTGATCGACGCCGGTCGACGAACCCTCGGCCTGCGTGCCCCGCGGTCCTGAGGCCCAGCCCGCGCCGGGTCACTTCCAAATAGGGGCCACTTCCACCGGATTCACCCTGATGCCGTGGCGGCCGATGTCGTAGGTGATGAGGGTGCGGAGTTCCTCGGTTTCGATCGTCCAACCGTTCGCGCGGTAGGTCTGGCCGACGCCCAACACGGCATCTCCGGTGTCGGGGCCCGGCAGGGCGCCCTTGAGGTAATACAGTTCGCCGCTTCCCTGCACCACCGCGAGGTCCATCCGTGCGGGCGCCGTGCTGAACGGAGCGCCGTCCGCCCTGGTGCAGACCGCCGCGGGACGACCGCGACCCTCGAAGTCGGCGCTGAGAAGGCACCGAACCTGCCCGTTCTGCACCCGGATGGTCTGGTCTGCGTCGGCATCGGCCAGCGGAGCGGACGGATACACGATCAGGCCGATCAGTGCTGCCGAAGCTGCAACCAACACATGAGCCATGCTGTCTCCACGGGAAGTGAGCGCATCAACAAAGTTGTGATGCTACTCACATCGTGGGCCGCGGCACTGGATATTCGCGCTCAAGTCGAACGCGGACACCTCGGCGGACTCAGCGCGTCGTGACCGCCATCCGGGCAGCCAACGCGACGTACGTCGCGGCGAAGGTGCGCCGAATCCACGTCACCACCCGGGGCCGGCTGATCACGTGGGTCCGCACGCCCGCCGCGAATGCGCCGTACAGCGCGAACACCACCAGCGTCATCGCCATGAAAATCGCACTCAGATAAAGCATCTGAACGACCGGGGACCGTACCGGGTCGACGAACTGCGGCAGGAACGCGAAGAAGAAGATCGTGAGCTTAGGGTTCAGCACGTTGACCGCCACGGCTGTCCCGGCGATGCGCCAGGACCCCGGCCGCTCCGAGGAGACCGCGTCGGCGACCAGTTCGGTCTTGTCCCGCCACGTGATCCACGCCAGGTACAGCAGGTAGCCGACCCCCAGCCACTTGATGGTCTGGAACGCGATCGCACTGCTGTGCAGGATCGCGGCCAACCCGGTCACGGCCGCCAGCATGGCGGGCACGATCCCGATCGTGCACCCGACGGCGGCGACCACCGATGCCCTCGTTCCAAACGCCAGTCCCGTGGCGATGGTGTACAGGGCGCCGGTTCCCGGGGTGGCGACGATCACCAGCGACGTGAGCAGGAAGGCGAGCGTCACCGGAGTGCTCTACGTGCAGACCGCGCCGGTGGCCGCCGAGCCGACGAGCTTGGTGTACTTGGCCAGCACCCCGGTGGTGTAGACGGGGGGAAGCGGCTCGAACCCGACTTTGCGTGCCTCGAATTCGTCCGTGTCGACGAGAACGTCGAGGGTGCCGTTGGCCACGTCGAGGCGGATCCTGTCGCCGTCCCTGATGAAGGCGATGGGTCCGCCGTCGACCGCTTCCGGGGCGATGTGGCCGACGCACAGACCGGTGGTGCCGCCGGAGAACCGGCCGTCGGTCATCAACAGCACATCCTTGCCGAGCCCGGCACCCTTGATTGCGCCTGTGATGGCGAGCATTTCGCGCATGCCCGGACCACCCTTGGGGCCCTCGTAGCGGATGACCACGACGTCGCCGTGCGTGATGGTGCCGTCCTCCAGCGCGTCGAGCGCTGCCCGTTCACGCTCGAAAACCCTTGCGGTGCCTTCGAACACGTCGGAGTCGAAGCCGGCGGACTTCACCACCGCACCTTCGGGAGCGAGCGAGCCGTGCAGGATCGTGATGCCGCCGGTGGGATGGATCGGCTCGCCGAGGGCGCGCAGCACCTTGCCGTCGGGGTCGGGCGGGGCGATGTGGGCAAGGTTCTCGGCCATCGTCTTACCGGTGACGGTGAGGCAGTCCCCGTGCAGCAGACCGGCATCCAGCAGGGCCTTCATCACGACCGGGACGCCGCCGATCCGGTCGACGTCGTTCATCACGTACGCGCCGAACGGTTTCACGTCGGCCAGGTGCGGCACCTTGGCGCCGACGCGGGTGAAGTCCGCCAGGGACAGCTTCACGTTGGCCTCGTAGGCGATCGCGAGCAGGTGCAGCACCGCGTTGGTGGAGCCGCCGAACGCCATCACGACCGCGATCGCGTTCTCGAACGCCTCCTTGGTCATGATGTCGCGGGCGGTGATGCCGCGGCGCAGCAGCTCGACGACGGCCATGCCGCTCTTGCGGGCGAAGCCGTCACGGCGCCGGTCGGTGGCCGGCGGGGCGGCGGAGCCGGGCAGGGACATGCCAAGCGCCTCGGCGGCACTGGCCATCGTGTTGGCGGTGTACATGCCGCCGCAGGCGCCTTCACCGGGACAGATCGCACGCTCGATGGCGTCGACGTCCTCGCGGGACATCAGGCCGCGCGCACAGGCGCCGACGGCCTCGAACGCGTCGATGATCGTGACGTCCTTCTCAGTGCCGTCGGACAGCTTGGCCCGGCCGGGCAGGATCGAGCCGGCGTAGAGGAACACGCTGGCCAGGTCGAGCCGTGCGGCGGCCATCAGCATGCCGGGCAGGGACTTGTCGCACCCGGCGAGCAGCACCGAGCCGTCCAGACGCTCTGCCTGCATCACCGTCTCGACGCTGTCGGCGATGATCTCGCGCGACACCAACGAAAAGTGCATGCCTTCATGGCCCATCGAGATGCCGTCGGACACCGAGATGGTGCCGAACTCCATCGGGAAGCCGCCGGCCTCGAAGACGCCTTCCTTGACCGCCTTGGCGAGCCGGTCCAGCGACAGGTTGCACGGGGTGATCTCGTTCCAGGAGGAGCCGACGCCGATCTGCGGTTTGGCGAAGTCCTCGTCGCCCATGCCTACCGCCCGCAGCATTCCCCGGGCGGCGGCCTTCTCCAGGCCGTCGGTGACGTCGCGGCTACGGGGCTTGATGTCTGGCGATGAGGGCATGGGGTGATTATGCGCCTGGCGTTTCTCCCGGCCAAACCATTACCGATACCCCCGTGGGGTACTAGTAACCTGGGTGCATGACGACGTTGATGGCGCGCGTGATCGCCGTGGTGGCCGCGTTGGTGTTGCTCGTGGCCTGCGGCGGTCAGAGCGACGGGGCGGGCGACGGTCAGGGCGGTTCGAAAGAGCCCGAGGCGCCGTTGATCACCGGGGATCCCGCGGGCTACAACGCCGCTGATATCGCGTTCGCCTACGACATGGTCCCGCACCACGCGCAGGCCATCGATCTGTCGAGGACGGCGCTGGAGCGGTCGACGAATCCCGAGCTGACCGCGCTGGCCCAGCAGATCGTGGCCACCCAGCAGCCGGAGATCAACATCCTCAACGTCTTTCTGGTCCAGTGGAACGAGAACCCGGAGAACCGCAGCGGCCCGGACGACGGCGGACCCGAAAGGGCGCTACCGGGCACCGTCGACGAGGCGACGATCACGAAGCTCGAGTCGCTGAGCGGACCGGAATTCGACAAACTGTGGCTGCAGTCGATGATCGGCCAGCATCAGGGAGCGGTCGAGTTGGCCAACACAGAGATTTCCGACGGTGCCAACGTCGATGCCATCGCCATCGCCAGGAACATCGTGGCCGCGCAGGAAACACAGATCGCGCAGATGACGCAGATGTTGGAGGGGTTGCCGTGAGCGGAGCGAACAATCAGGCCCCGAGCGGAGCGAACAATCAGGCCCCGAGCGGAGCGAACAATCAGGCCCCGAGCGGAGCGAACAATCAGGCCCCGACGGAGAACGCGCCGGAGTCGGTCGCGGCCGACGCCCACGGCTACTCGGGTCAGAAGGAGAACTACGCCAAGCGGCTGCGCCGTATCGAGGGTCAGGTGCGCGGTATCGCCAAGATGATCGACGAGGACAAGTACTGCATCGACATCCTCACCCAGATCAGTGCGGTCAACAATGCGCTGCAGTCGGTCGCGCTTGGCCTGCTCGACGAGCATCTGAGCCACTGCGTCAGCCACGCGGTGGCCGTGGGCGGCGCGGAGGCCGACGCGAAACTCGCCGAGGCGTCGGCGGCGATCGCGCGCCTCGTCCGTTCCTGAATCTCCGCCGAAATTGCATTCCACGCGGCCCGCGGGCGGTCAGACTCAATCGGTCGCTGCAACACCTGATTGGTTTAGGGGTGTTGTTCGATGGGGTTTCGCAAGCGTGGCAGCAACGACGTTCCGGATGGGGCTCGTGAGGTCTTCCTGGAGGCGTTGGGGTCGGGGTTGTCGCAATCGGCGGCGGCAACGGTGGCTGGGGTTTCTCACACGACGGGCTGTAGTTGGGCCAAGGCTGCCGGAGTGCCCGCGAATCTGAAGCACCGCGGTATCCGGTATCCCTTGGCGATCCGCGACTCGTTCTGGGCGGCGATGCAGGCGGGAGCCTCACCGACGCAGGCAGCGGTGATCGCCGGCGTGTCGGAGAACATGGGTCAGATCTGGGTGAACCAGGCTGGTTATGTGCCCAGAACCCAGGCCCCCGATGCTCTCCCGTCCGATGAGATCGCGCCCCCGCGGCCGCGAACGCCACTGACGTTCACCGAGCGTTGGCGGCTTGAGGAACTCTTGGAAACCGGCCACCTGCCAGCGCAGGCTGCTGCGGCGTTGGGGCGCCACAAGGACACCATCAACCGAGAGATCGAGCGGGGTCAAACCTGCTCGGGGTACCGCGCTCGGGTGGGCCAGGACGTCGCCGAGGCCCGTCGCAAGCGGCCTAAGGACCGCAAATTGCAGGCCAACCCTGTCTTGCTGACCGAGGTGGTGGCACGCTTGGAAAAGCACGACAGTCCCGAGCAGATCGCGGGTCGGTTGCGTCTCGATTTCCCCGATGATCCGGAGATGTGGGTGTCACACGAAACGATCTACCAGGCCCTCTACGTCCAGCCCCGCGGAGAGCTGGCCCGACTGGTCAAAAAAGCTTTACGCACTGGACGTGTGCACCGTAAGGCGCAGGGCCGCAACACTATTGACCGCAACAGGTTCAAAGACGGGATGATCGGTATCGCTGAACGTCCCGCCGAAGCTGACGACCGTGCGATCCCGGGTCACTGGGAAGGCGATCTGATCCTGGGCAGCACCGCCTCAGCCTCGGCGATCGGCACCCTCGTCGAGCGCACCACCGGGTTCGTGGTGCTGCTGCACCTGCCCGAGGACCGCACCGCGGCCACCCTCGCCGAGGCCATGTCGATCAAGGTCCCCGAAATCCCCGAGATCCTGCGCCGCTCGCTGACCTGGGACCAGGGCAGCGAGATGGCTCTACACACCAAGATCACCGAAGCCACCGGGCTGCCGATCTACTTCTGCGACCCACACAGCCCCTGGCAGCGCGGCACCAACGAGAACACCAACGGCCTGCTCCGTCAGTACTTCCCCAAAGGCACCGACCTGTCGTTCTACGGCCCGGGCTGGCTCGACCAAGTCGCCGCCGAACTCAACGCCCGACCCCGCAAACGACTCGGCTGGCGCACACCCGCCGAAGAACTCGACCGACTACTGTCAGACCCGTCCACATTCGTTGCAGCCACCGCTTGAATCCAAGGCGCGATCGGCCGCGTGGAATGCAATTTCGGCGCAAGGGAACTCAGCCCAGGGCATTCTCGATGCGTTGCACCTTCGCGGTCAGCTGTCCGGTGAAGCCGGGCCGGATGTCCGCCTTGAGCACCAGGCTGACCCGTGGTGAAACGGCGGCCACCGCCTCGACGGCCTGCTTCACGACGGCCATCACCTCGTCCCAGTCGCCTTCGATGTTCGTGAACATGGCGTTGGTCTCGTTGGGCAGCCCGGACGCCCGCACGATCCGGACGGCTTCGGCGACGGCGTCACCGACCCCGCCGGTCTCGTCTCCGCCGGAAGGACTGATGCTGAACGCGACGATCATGGCTCCAGTGTCACTGCAAGCTGTAGCCGGTGGGCCGCACGACGAGGATCACCCGGTCCGCCTTGTCGGCCGGCGGTTCGGTCAGCGGGCCGCTGTAGCGGTCGTTGAGGTGCAGGTAGAACGCACCTTCGGGATCGGGCACGATCTTCTCGACGACGCCGCGGACTTCCAGATACCGGTAGGGATTGTCCGGATCGCTGATCGACATCGCGATGTTCGGGTTGGCGGTGATGTTGCGGTACTTCTGCCGCTTCGTCGTATGGGTGAAGCGCAGCACCTCCCCGTCCCAGTCGAACCACATCGGGTTGACCTGGGGGTTCCCATCGGGACGCGTGGTGGCCAGGTGGCCGTAGAGCGGTCGTTCCAGCAGCGGTTCGTATCCAGACGGAATGGTCGCCATGACCGACAACAACGTCGATGATCACCGTCCTCATCCCGTCGCGGCCCGCTGTAACGCACAGGCCCCGTGAAGCGATCATCACAGCAGGTCAAGGCCCTCCGTGGGGAGGGCGCCGGGGTCGGGCGGATGCGTTCGCCAGCGTGGTCGATCCGGGTGCTGTGCCACACTGGGGTCAGTCGCTGGACTGGAGGTAAACGCATGCGGCAGCGAAACAGGGGTCGGGTCATCGCCCTGTTCATGGCAGTTGGCGTGATCGCCGGACTTACGCTCGGCGCTCCGTCGGCGCTGGCACAGCCCGCTCCGGCACCGGCGCCGCCGCCACCGCCGCCGGCGGATCCGTTCGTGTTCCCGAACCCGTTGGCGCCGGCTCCACCGCCGGCCCCGGCGCCGGCGGGTGCGGCGGCTCCCGCCGCGGCCAACCCACTGGCGGTCATCCCCGGCCAGCCGATGCCCATCCCGGAAGGCACCCCGGCCGGGCAGAACCCGAACCCGTTCGTCGGTCAGCCGCCGTTCATCCCGCCGTCGTTCAACCCGTCCAACGGTTCCATCGTCGGTGCGGCCAAGCCGATCTACATCAACTTCCAGCGGCCGATCGCCAACCGGCAGATGGCCCAGGACGCTGTGCACATCTCGTCGAACCCGCCGGTGCCCGGCCGGTTCTACTGGGTCAACGACACCCAGTTGCGTTGGCGGCCTCAGGACTTCTGGCCTGCGGGCACCGTCGTCACCATCGACGCCGCAGGCACCAAGTCGACCTTCAGCGTCCCCGAGCAACTGGTCGCGACGATCGACAACGACACCAAGCAGATGGAGGTCGTGCGTAACGGCGTGGTGGAGAAGACCTTCCCCGTCTCGATGGGCAAGCCGGGCTACGACACCAAGAACGGCACCTACTACGTGCTGGAGAAGTTCGCCGACATCGTCATGGACTCGTCGACGTACGGTGTGCCGGTCGATGACCCGTCCGGCGAGGGTTACAAGCTCAAGGTGCAGGACGCGGTGCGCATCGACAACAGCGGCATCTTCGTGCACAGCGCCCCGTGGTCGGTGGGCGATCAGGGGGAGAGCAACGTCAGCCACGGCTGCATCAACCTCAGCCCCGCCAATGCCCAGTGGTTCTACGACAACTTCGGCAGCGGCGACGCGGTCGTCATCAAGAACACCGACGGTGGCATGTACACCCAGCCCGACGGCGCGTCGGACTGGCAGATGTTCTGACCGGATAGCTCCACCCCCACCGCCCGTCGTGCCACGATGGGCACAGGCCGACGGCGGCCCGGCTGTCGGTGCCGGAGTCGAGGTGGGCCATGCCCGACAAGATCGAGCCTGCGGACAAGAAGGCGGTGGGGCGCACCATCGCGGTGGTCGTGCTGCTGCTGCTGGCCGTCGTCGCGTTGCGCGGCTACCTGCCCGACGCCGACCGCGCCGCGCCACCCGACGAACGCCCGGAGTCGGGAACCGGCAGCCTGGTGGCCGTCGCCGCCATCCTCGCCGTGTCGATCGGCGTCATCTCGATCTCGATCCTCGCCCAAGGTCGGCGGCGCTCAACCGCTCCCGACCCGGGCGGTCCCGTCAGGGATCTGCGCGAACCATGGCCGGGCCTACGGTGGCGCCCGCTGCTGATCGCCGCCGCCGTTCTGCTGGTCTGGTCGATGCTGATGTTGGTGCTGATGAGGTGGGCGTCCCCGGCGGTCGTCGACGACGTACCCCCGCCGGCGCCCGGCGCCGACGGTCGAGCCGACCCCGACCCTGCGTCGGCGCCGCCGACCCCGACCGGCGACGGCGGCAGCGTGTTCGTCCTGCTGGCCGGGACGACGATCCTGCTGTTCGCGTTGTCGGCGACGGCCACACTGCTCGGCCGCAGGCGCGGGCCCGCGCCGCCGGCACCGGTGGAACCGGCGACCGTCGGGACGACGACGTCCGAGTCTGACGAGCCCGACCTGGCCAGGGCCGCCGAACTCGGACTGGCCGAAATGGGCGACCTCAGCAGGGATCCGCGCCAGGCGATCATCGCCTGCTATCTCGCGATGGAGCGCGAGCTGGAGAAGTCGCCGGGCACGATCCCTCAGGAGTCCGACACCCCGTCGGAGGTGCTGGCCCGTGCCATCGCACGCCACGCACTGCGGGCGGACACCGGAACCGAACTGGTCGACCTGTTCGAAGAAGCCCGCTTCAGTCCGCACGTGATGAACGAAAGTCACCGCGCCGACGCGGTCCGTGCGCTGCGGCAGGTGCAGCATCAGCTGCAGGCGGCGACATGACGAAAGTCGTTGTAGTCGGCGCCTTCCTGATCGTGGTGGTGCAGATGCTCGCGGTAACCCAACTCGAACGGGACGTCGTGCTTGCGGTGACCGGCGGCGCGCTGGCGTGCGTGCTGGTCGCCGTCCGCGCCCACCTCGCCCACCGGGACGAGGACGTGGCCGCCCCGGTGACCGACGAAGCCGCGGCGTCGATGCGCCGTTGGCTCTCGCGCACCGAGACGCTGATCTCCTGGTCGGAGTCGTCGCGTTCCGACTGGGACCGCCGCCTGCGCCCGATGCTGGCCCGGCAATTCGAGCTCGCTGCCGGTCACCGGAAGATCAAGGACCCGAAGGCATTTGACGCGACCGGCCGGATGGTCTTCGGCGACGAGCTGTGGCAGTGGGTGGATCCGGAGAACATCTCGCGGACCGGAGGTGCCGAACAGGGTCCCGGACGACGCACGCTCGACGAGATTCTGCAACGGTTGGAGAAACTGTGACCACACCCGCGCTGACCACGGCCCGCTGCGAGGCTGTGCTCGACGAGATCGGCCGTGCCGTCGTCGGCAAGCGCAACGCGCTCAACCTGATCCTCATCACCGTGCTGGCTCGCGGCCACGTGCTGGTCGAGGACCTGCCCGGGCTGGGAAAGACGTTGATCGCCAAGTCCTTTGCCGCGGCGCTTGGGCTGGAGTTCACCCGTGTGCAGTTCACTCCCGACCTGTTGCCCGCCGATCTGCTGGGCTCGACGATCTACGACATGCAGTCCGGCCGTTTCGAATTCCGCCGCGGCCCGATCTTCACCAACCTGCTCCTCGGCGACGAGATCAACCGGACGCCGCCGAAGACGCAGGCGGCGCTGCTGGAGGCGATGGCCGAGGGGCAGGTCAGCGTGGACGGGGTGACCCATCGGCTGCCGCAGCCGTTCCTGGTGCTTGCGACGGACAACCCGATCGAGTACGAGGGCACCTACCCGCTGCCCGAGGCGCAACTGGACAGGTTCGCGATCCGGCTGGAACTGAAGTACCTCAACGAGTCCGAGGAGGTCACCATGCTGCGCCGCCGCCTGGAGCGCGGATCGGCGGCCCCGACGGTGCAGCAGGTCGTGGATTCACACGATCTGCTGGCCATGCAGGAATCGGTCGAGGACGTGACCGTCCACGACGACGTGTTGCAGTACGTCGTCTCGCTGGCGACCGCCAGCAGGCAGCATCCGCAGGTGGCGGTCGGCACCAGCCCGCGTGCCGAACTCGACCTGGTGCAGCTGGCGAGGGCCCGCGCGTTGCTGCTCGGCCGCGACTACGTCATCCCCGAGGACGTCAAGGCGTTGGCGGTACCCGCCCTGGCGCACCGGATCAGCCTGCGGCCGGAGATGTGGGTCCGGCGGGTGCAGGGCGCCGACGTGATCGAGGAGCTGTTGCGGCGCACACCGGTGCCCCGTGCGCGGGGAACGCAGTGACGACCGTCGAATTGATTTGGCGCGCATCCCCGTTGACCCGGTCGATCGCCACGTGTGCCGCGGCGGCGATCGTGGCGGCACTGCTGGCCGGGCGGTGGGAGCTCGCGGCGTTCGCCGCGCCACTGCTCGGCGTGTTGTGTTCGATCGGCTGGCAGCGGGGGGAACCGACCGTCACCGTGCAGGCAGAGCCGGTCTTCCAGCGCTGCTTCGAGGGCGAGAGCGTGGCGGTGACCGTGTCGGCGGGCGCGGAGGACGGTAGCGCGGTGACCCTGGACTGCTCGGTGGTGGCGGGGATGGAACTCGTCGGGCCGATGTCACTGCCGACGCTGTCGGTCCGCGCGTCCCGGTGGGGCCGCTATCCGATCCTGGCCACCGTGCGGGTGGACGGCCGGGGCGGGCTGGTCGAGGGGACCGGCACGGCCGACGCCGCGGAGGTCTGCGTGTTCCCGGTCGCACCACCGCAATCCACCGCGATCCCGCGCACCGACCTGCTCGACCGGCTGGGCACGCATCTCACCCGGCACGTCGGTCCCGGCGTCGAGTTCGCCGACATCCGGCCGTATGTGCCGGGCGACCAGCTGCGCACCGTCAACTGGCCCGTCAGTGCCCGCCGCGGCACGCTGCACGTGACCGAGCGGCTGACCGACCGGGCCGCCGACGTGGTGGCCCTCGTCGACACCTACCCGCAACCGCCGGGGCCGGCCACCGCGGCCACCGAACGGATCGCTCGTGGCGCAGCACAGGTGGTTCAGAGCGCGCTGCGGTACGGCGACCGGGCGGGACTGGTCGCGCTCGGCAGCCGCAACGTCCGCTGGCTGGGAGCTGACATCGGGCAGCGGCAGTTCTACCGCGTACTCGACACGATGCTGGGCGCCTCCGACACCTTCCAGAACGCCACGGGCACCCTGGCGCCGCGCCCCGCCGTCCCGACGCGCGCCATCGTCATCGCGTTCTCCACCATGCTTGACACCGAATTCGCGTTGGCGCTCATCGATCTGCGTAAGCGGGGTCATCCGGTGGTCGCCGTCGACGTCCTCGACGGCAGCCCGCTCGAAGGGGACCACGACCCGCTGGTGCACCGGATGTGGTCGATGCAGCGCTCGTTCATGTACCGCGACATGGCGACTGTCGGCGTCGACGTCGTGGGCTGGCCGGCGGCCGTCACGCTGGATCAGGCGATGGCGCTGGTTCCGGTGCACCGGGCGCGCCGATGACCGCGAAACTGTTGCCGGCGTTGGCGTTCGGGCTGATCATGGTCGTCGCCGCGGCCTACCGGGTGCACGGATACGGCGTCGCGGCGGCCGCGGCCGCGCTGACGGCGGTGGTCGTCTCGGTGTGGTGGCGTCCGGCGGCGACGGTGGCGGTGCTGCTTGCGGTGCTGACAACCGTGCTGGCCGACGCCGCGCCGATGCACACCGTGCTCGCCGGACTGGCCGCGGCCGTCTATCTGGTTCTGCGGCACACGAGCCCGACTGCCCCGACCGCGTTCTTCGCCGTCGGGTTCGCCGCTGCCGCTGCCGTCGTGCTGGCGCTGCCCGTGCACGTGCCGTGGCTGCCGCTTGCGGCTCCGCCGGCTCTGCTCGCCGGCTACCTGTTGGCACTGAAACCGTTCACCCGCTGAGCTTTCGCTCACACCCGGCATCTTTGGCCGCCATCGGGGAACCCACATGACGACGACAGGAGGTGTGCCATGTCAGAGGTCACGCATCGGCCGGCACCGGTACTGCTGTACGACGGCGTCTGCGGTGTCTGCAACAGCGCGGTGCAGACGATTCTGCGGCTGGACCGGCGCGGAACTCTGCGCTTTGCGGCGCTCGAGAGCGGCTTCGCCGAAGGCGTGATCGTCCGGAACCCGGCCCTGGACGGCGTCGACTCGATGGTGTTCGTCGACAACCCGGGCGGGCCCGACGAACGTGTGACGGTCAAGTCCGCGGCGGCGTTGCGGGTGGCCGAGTACCTGGGCGGGCCGTGGCGGGCACTGCTGGTCGCAGGTGTCGTCCCGGCGCGCCTGCGGGACCGGCTCTACGACGGGTTCGCCCGGATCCGCTACCGCATCTTCGGCACCCACGACACCTGCCCGATCCCGGCCCCCGACGTCCGGGCCCGGTTCCTGGACTGACCGGCGGTCAGTTCCAGATATGCACGCGCCGTTGCGGTTCCAGGTACAGTTCGTCGTCGGCGTCGACCTCGAAGGCGTCGTAGAACGCGTCCATGTTGCGGACCACCGCGTTGCAGCGGAACTCCGGAGGCGAGTGCGGATCGACCGCCAAACGCCGGATGGCTTCGGCCTCACGGGATTTGGTGCGCCACACCTGGGCCCAGCCGAAGAACACGCGCTGCTCGCCCGTCAATCCGTCGATCACCGGCGCCGGCTCGCCCTTCAGTGAGAGCCGGTAGGCCAGCAGCGCGATGGACAGGCCGCCGAGGTCGCCGATGTTCTCGCCGACGGTGAACGCCCCGTTCACGTGATGCGACGGCTCCAGGCCGCGCGGAACCAACTCCTCGTACTGTTCGATCAGAGCCTTTGTCCGCACACCGAATTCGTCCCGGTCCTGGTCGGTCCACCAGTTCACCAGGTTGCCGTCGCCGTCGTACTTGGCGCCCTGGTCGTCGAAGCCGTGCCCGATCTCGTGGCCGATGACCGCCCCGATACCGCCGTAGTTGGCGGCGTCGTCGGCGTCGGCGTCGAAGAACGGCGGCTGCAGGATCGCGGCCGGGAACACGATCTCGTTCATGCCCGGGTTGTAGTAGGCGTTGACGGTCTGCGGCGTCATGAACCACTCGTCCCGGTCGACCGGACCGCCAAGCTTGGCCAGGTCGCGGTCGTATTCCAGCGCGTACCCGCGCTGGTAGTTGCCGTACAGGTCGTCACGCGCGATCACCAGCGCCGAGTAGTCGCGCCACTTGTTCGGGTAGCCGATCTTCGGGGTGAACTTGTCGAGCTTGACCAGCGCCTTCTCCCGGGTCTGCGGGGTCATCCAGTCCAGCGAGTTGATGCTGACCCGGTAGGCCTCGCGCAGATTGTCGACCAGCTCGTCCATCCGCGACTTGGCGTGCGGAGGGAAATGCCGCTCCACGTACAGCCGGCCCAGCGCCTCGCCCATCAGGCTCTCCACCACCGACACGCCGCGCTTCCAGCGTTCGCGGATCTCCTCGGTGCCCGACAGCCTGCGCCCGTAGAAGGAGAAATCCGCGGCGATCAGCTCGTCGGTCAGCAGGAACGCCCTGGCGTGGATCACCCGCCAGCGCAACCAGTTCTTCCAGTCCTCCAGGCTCTCGCCCGCCCACAGCCCGGCGAACGCGGTCAGGAAGTCCGGCTGACGCACCACCACCTCGGCGGCCTGCTCGGCCGTCGCGCCCAGTCCGGTCAGCCAGCCGGGCCAGTCGAAGCCGGGCGCCTGGTCGGTCACCT
The DNA here is from genome assembly GCF_000612725.1 of Mycolicibacterium austroafricanum. GTDB lineage: Bacteria > Actinomycetota > Actinomycetes > Mycobacteriales > Mycobacteriaceae > Mycobacterium > Mycobacterium austroafricanum. The sequence goes on along the minus strand of NZ_HG964450.1, from coordinate 1,125,792 downwards.
CGGCGAAGGTCCGCAGGTTGTAGGTGAGGTCGGCGTCGCGGCGCTTCACCACATCCCAATGCGCCGCGGCGATCCTGGCCTCCAGCGCCACGATCCGGTCCGCGGTCGCCGCGTGGTCGGCGGGTTCGCCGTCGTAGACCAGACCGAACATCGCCGCGATGTGGCCGGGGTAGGCGGCCAGGATCTCGGCGTGCTGTTCGTCACGGAAATAGGACTCGTCGGGCAGCCCGATCCCGGACTGGCTCAGATGCAGCAGATAGCGGCTGGAGTTCTTGGAGTCGGTGTCGACGTACAGGCCGGTGCCGCCGCCCACGCCGACGCGCTGCAGCGCGCCCAGCACCTGCGCCAGCGCCTCAGGGGTGTCGGCCGCGTCGACGGCGGCCAGCTCGTCGCGCAGGGGCGTGAGCCCGCGCGCCCGCACGGTGTCCTCGTCCATGAAGCTCGCGTAGAGGTCCCCGATGCGGGTCGCGTCGATCGAGGTTGGGATGCGGGACGCGTCGATCGAGCCTGAGCTGCGTTGCTCGTCGGTGCCGTGTGCGGCGCCGGATCCTGCCACCTCGGTGATCAGATCGCGGATCTGCTCCTCGGCGCGGTCGTGCAGCGTGCGGAAGGCGCCGTCGGTGGCCCGGTCGGCCGGGATCTGGTACTCGGCGAGCCAGCGGCCGTTCACGTGACCGAACAGATCGTCCTGGGGGCGGGCATCGGTATCGACGTGGCGCAGGTCGATTCCGGATTTCAGGTTCCGAGGTGCTTCTACCGTCACCCCGACATCCTTCCAGAAACGTACCGGTACCCTCACGCGCATGCCCGATGACGAGCAGCTTTCCGATCCGGAGCCCCGTCCTGAACTCCACGGTGACGGCGTGTTCAGCGCGTACGGCATCGCCTCGGCGGTGCTCGGCGTGGTGGCGGTCGCCGCGGCGGTGCTGGCGCTCGGGGTCTGGAGCGGCCACCGCGACGACACGGACGAACTCAGATACCGCACCCAGGTGCTGCAGGCCGCGGCCGACTGGACCGGCGTGCTCATCAACATGAACTCCGACACCGTCGACGCCGACATGGCCACGCTGCACGAGGGCACCGTCGGCCAGCTCAACGCCGACTTCGAGACCGCCGTCGAGCCCTACCGCAAGTTGGTGCAGACGCTGCGGTCACGCACCACCGGGCAGATCGATTCGGTGGCGATCGAGACGATCCACCACGCCGAACCCGACAGCCCGCCGCAGGAGGAGGGAATTGAGGGTTTCGCCGCGCGCACCGACACCGTGATGGTGGTGGCGACGTCGCTGTCCGAGAACGCGGGCACCGACAAGCCCCAGACCGTGCGGTGGACGTTGCGGCTCGACGTCACCGATGTCGACGGCAAACTCGCCGTCTCCCGGCTGGAGCCGATCCGATGAGGAACCGGTTACGCGTCCTGGCCTTCGACGTGCTGGCCCCGCTCGCTGCGGTGGCGGCGCTGCTGTACATCGGCGTCGCGCTGGGCTGGCCGCTGTGGTGGGTGTCGGTGTGCTCGGTGCTCTGCGTGCTGGTGGTCGAAGGGGTGGTCGCCAACTTCGTGCTGGCCCGGCGTGACGCCGTCACGGTGGGCACCGACGACGACGGTCCCGGGCTGCGGTTGGCCGTGGTCGGCGCGACGACGGCCGCGCTGGTCGCCGCGGCGGTGGTCGGCTACACCCAGTGGACTCTGCCCGACCGGGCGCTGCGCGACGACAGCGCCGAGGTGGCAGGTATCGCCAGCAGCGTCGCGGAGGCCTCGGCGACGTTCACGCCGCAGAACCCGACCGCGTCGATCGACCGTGCGGCCGGCATGATGTCCGCGGCCAGTGCCGAGCGTTTCAAGAACGAATTCGCCGCGGTGGCAGAGGATCTGGGCGGGAGGAACGTCTCAGCCCAGGCCAGCACGGTGTCTGCGGGGATCGAGGCGATCGGCCCCGACGCGGCGAGTGTGGCAGTGATCCTGCGGGGCACCCAGAGCACACCCGGGCAGCGGCCCGACACCGCTGTGCTGGCGCTGCGGGTGGCGTTGTCCAAGACCGACGGCCGCTGGATAGTCGAGGACGTCGCGCCGATCCACTCCCGCTGAGGAGGATCCGCGGAACGGCAGGTGGAAGGGTCAGTCGCGGGAGCGCTGGGCCCGCATCTTGGCGAACCGGTCCGACAGTCGGCCCATCCTGATCATCAGTGAGGCGGGCGGGCTGACGCTGCCCCGCAGGTAGGCGGCGAAGTCGTCGGCGGGAACGCCGATGCGGGAGGCGAACTCGTGCTCGCCGAGGCCCGAACGTTCCAGAAGCAGGTGCACATGGCGGGCCACCTCGGCGCACTCGTTGGCCTCGAGGTGTTCGCGGGTGCGGGTCAGCACCTCCGACATCGCCCGGGACACCCCGTACGGCCGCGCGGTCTCCAGCACCTCTTCGACCTGACGCGCGGTTCTGCCGAACGGATCGCGTTTGATCGCCACGACGATGCGCTGCCACACCGCCAGGTCGTCGTTCTCCAGCGCCGCGCGGATCGCGGCGGTCGGCCAGAACTCAACCGGCCGGTCGTCGGCGGGTGGGGTGACACGGCGGTCCTCACCCCGTACCTTCCCCGACATCTCAGGCGCCACCATCACCTCGTCTCCTCCAGCATCGCCACGGCCACCGACAGGCAGCGCTGCCTGACCCTGGCCCACTCCGTCTCCTCGTCGGCGCCGGCCGCCGCGATGTCCGGGCCGTCCGAGGGCAGGGGCTCGGCCAGACGCCGCACCAGCTGGGTGGCCACCCAGTGCGTGCGTGCCGGTTGCCCAGCGTAATACCGGTCCATGCCGGCGAGCACGTCCGCCGCGGTGTCGACGTCCATCGAGTCGACCAGTTCGGTGAAGTCGCGGTAGTCGCGTGCGGTGTTGCGCGACATGATCAGGAAGCCCTTGAGCCGCAGCGTCTCGGCGCCGGTCGGGATCTGCAACCGGTCGCCGGTGGGCAGCAGCACGTTCGTGGTCTCCATCGGGCTGATGCGCTCGATCCGGGGCTCACCGTTGCCGGCGTTCTGCTCGACGGCCAGCGCGTCGAGAGCCACGTCGAGCCTGCCGCGCCACATCGTCACCGGGTGCTTGGGCAGTTTGACCGCGACGGTTTTACCGTGGGCCCGGTTGGTGACGGCCGCGGTGATCCGCTCGTCGCGGCCGACACGGGTCCCGCTGATCTTGCCGCACGGTAGGCAGCCACTGAACGCGAGCGGATCGGCAACTGTGATCGCTTGTGGCGCAAGAGTTTTCAGCTTGGCCGCGGACTTCACCACGGTCCGCAGATCCGAGCCGGACGGCGCGAGCGCCGAGATGTCGTCGGGGATGATGACGAGGTCGCCGATGTCGGCCTTGGGCAGCGGCTTCTCGAAGTCCACGGACGGGAGGATGCGGTCCAGCCAGCGGGGCAGCCACCAGTTCCATTCGTCGAACATCGCCATCAGCGCGGGCACCAGCACCAGCCGCACGATCGTGGCGTCCACGGCGATGGCCACCGCACACGCGACACCGAGCTGGGCGACCAGCGGCATACCGGCGAAGGCGAAGCCGATGAACACCGCGATCATGATCAGCGCCGCGCTGGTGATGGTGCGGGCACTGGTCGACACCCCGTAGGCGACGGCGTCGCGGGTGTTGCCGGTCTGCAGGAAGCGTTCCCGGATCCGGGTGAGCAGAAAGATCTCGTAGTCCATCGACAGCCCGAACGTCAGCGCCAGCACCAGCGGCGGGATCGTGCTGTCCAGCGACGAGATCTGCTTGAAGCCCAGATCGGAGAGCCAGCCCCACTGGAACACCACGACCAGCGAACCGTAGGCCGCGGCGACCGACAGCACGGTCATCAGCACGCCCTTGAACGCCAGGAACACCGACCTGATCGAGACCAGCAGCATCACGAAGGCGATCAGCGCGACGAACACGAACACCAACGGCTGGGTCTGGCTGACCCGGTCGTCGAAGTCCTTGATCAGCGCGGTCGGGCCACCCACGTCGACGCGGGCGGCGGCCCCGGCCACCGGCGGCAACTGCTCGCGCATCCAGTCGACGGTGTCACGGGCCCCCATGTCCTCGGGGTCGACCGACAGCACCGCCGACAGCAGCGCGCTGCGCCCGTCGCTACCGAAGACCGGAGGCGACACCGAAACGATGTTGGGCGCCTGGCCCATCTTCTGGCGCATCGATTCGAGCAGCGGCGCCGCGGCCTCGGCGCCGTCGTCCTCCGGGAAGGTGACGAGCACACGGATCGGGCCGAGTGCACCGGGGCCGAGCGCCTCGGCGGCAGCGTTGACCCCACCGCGGATCTCGTGGGTCGGGTCGAACTGCCGTTGCATGCTGTTGCCGAGCATCATCGAGAACGCGGGCGCGGCGAACGCCAGCAGCACGGCTGCCGCGGCCGTCGCGGACACCCAGGGCCTGCGCATCACCCAGCCGGTCCAGCGGCTCCAGAATTTCGACTGTGTCGCCTCCACACCGCGGCCCCAGTGCAGATACGACGAGCGTTTCGCCGCCCTGCGGCCGAAGGTGGCCAGCACCGCGGGCGTGAGCGTCGTCGACGTCAGCACCGCGACGGCGACGGCCAGGATCGCGCCGGTGGCCATCGACTGCAGCACGGGGGTGTTGATCAGGTAGATGCCGGTGACCGATGCGATCACCGTCAGGCCGGACAGCAGCACCGCGAGCCCGGACGTCGCCATCGCGGCGTCGGCGGCGTCCTCGGGTTCGCGGCCTGCGCGCAGTTCCTCGCGGAACCGCATGAGGATGAACAGCGAATAGTCGATCGCCACCGCGATGCCGAACATCGACACCGTCGAGGTGACGAACACCGACATCGTCGTGTACATCGACAGCAGGAAGACCAGCCCCATCGTCACCACGACGGTGCAGACCCCCAGCAGCAGCGGCATCGCGGCGGCGGCCAGCGAGCCGAACACGGCGAGCAGGATGACCAGCACGATCGGGAAGTTCCACTTCTCGGCCTGCGCGATGTCGTGCTTGGTGGCCAGGGTGGCGGCCGCACCGAGGGCGCCCTGCCCGATGACGTAGAGCCGGACCTTGCCGTTCTCCATCTCGCCGGGTTCTTCGCCGTCGACACCGATCTTCTCGCGCAGCTGCTTGGCGACGTCGACGGCACCGGTGTTCTCGAAGTCGAGCTGCAGCGTGATGACATACGGGCGGTCGGGCCGCGGCGGGGGCTGTTGCGGGGTGGGAACGACGGTGACGCTGGGCACCTCGGCGGCCAGACGCTCGAGGTGGGTGACGGCGGCGGTCATGTCGTCGTACGACGCATCCGAGCGCGGCGCGGCGACCAGGGCGAGCGGGGAGGCGCCCTGGTCGGGGAACTGCGCCTCGAGTTGGCGCTGAACGTAGAGCGACTGTGAACCTTCGACCTCGAAGCCGCCGCCGGTCAGGTGGCTGGACTGGTTCAGGGCCAGATAGATCGAGGGCACCAGGAGCAGGAGCCAGACCGCGAAAACCGCCCAGCGGAACCTGCGCAGGTTGCTGCTCACGCGCAACATGAACTGCTGGATCGGAACTCCCCACTTTCTCCCCGGATAATCCGTAGCGGAAGCGTACAGCAGGTTTCTGCCAGTCGGCGGGGCTGGAAAGAGCTGCCAGAAATGCCTCATGCAGCTCTAATAGCTGCAGGTTCGGGCGCTGGATTGGTGTGCTCGGCCGGCGCGATGGCAGGATGGCGGGCAATTGCGGTAACAGAAGTACAGGCGTCGGGGACCCTCTGCCAATGATCGCAGCAAGTTTGCGAAGCACGTGACGTGTTAGCGAACTGTTAGGAGTTCGTCATGCATCTGCTGGAGAAGTTCGCCCTCGCGGCGGCAGGCGCAGCCGGCGCGGTGATGTTGACCGCGGCGCCTGCGGGCGCGGCGCCGGATCCGTGCGCGGCCAGCGAGGTGGCCAGGACGGTCGCCGAGGTCGCCACCTACACCGGCAACTATCTCGAAGCCAACCCCGAGGCCAACCGGGCGATCACCACCATCTCGCAGCAGCAGGGTGGGCCCCAGTCGGTGGCGGCGCTGAAGACCTACTTCGACGCCAACCCCAAGGTCGCCGCGGACCTGCAGCGGCTCCAGCAGCCGCTGGTTGCGCTGTCGGGCAAATGCAAACTGCCGCTGACCCTGCCGCAGGTCTTCGGCTTGATGCAGGCCGCCCAGCAGGCTCCGGCGCTGCCGGCGGCGCAGAACGTCGGGGTCACCGAGACGCGCTGACCCGGCGTCTGCGGACTTTCTCATGAACGGTTAACCGCTAGGCAAGAAAGTGCGCGGCGGTTCTGCTTAGCTTTCTAGGATGGTCTCGACCGGCGTCCGAAATTGGGTCGGTCCACCTCTGAAGAAGGAGCCTTCATGTTGTTCTCGGCCACAGCTGTGCGCCGTTTGGTCGTGGGTGCGCTCGGCGCGGGTGCGGTCTCCGGCGGAATGCTGGTCGGTGCCCTGCCCTCGGCCTCGGCTCAGCCCGCCCCTCCGCCGCCGAACTGCACGGCAGCCGACTTCTCCGGGGTCGCCTCCGGTGTCTCGGCGGCCTCGTCGGCCTACCTCTTCACCCACCCCGACGTGAACACGTTCCTGACCGGGTTGCACGGCATGCCGCACGAGCAGATCCGGACCGAGGTCGCCAATTACCTGGAGATGCACCCGCAGGTGAATGCCGAGCTGCGGGGAATCCGTCAACCGCTGGCGGATATCAAGCACCGCTGCGGGTTCACCCCCGATGATCCCGACGGTCCGAACTTCCCGTAACGCCGGTGCGAGACAGGGTGGATGCTCCGTCCGCTCGCGGGGGGGAGCTGTCCGCTCAGGACGGTGCGGGTCGCACGGTGTTGATGGTCGACGACGACCCGGATGTCAGGACCTCGGTCGCCCGGGGTCTTCGGCATTCGGGCTTCGACGTCAGGGTCGCCGCGACGGGTAAGGAGGCGCTGCGGCTGCTGTCCAGCGAGTCGCACGACGCGCTGGTGCTCGACGTGCAGATGCCCGAGCTGGACGGGGTGGCGGTGGTCACCGCGCTACGGGCGCTGGGCAACGACATCCCGATCTGTGTGCTGTCGGCCCGCGACACCGTCAACGACCGGATCGCCGGGCTCGAGGCGGGTGCCGACGACTACCTGACGAAGCCGTTCGATCTCGGGGAGCTGGTCGCTCGACTGCACGCGTTGCTGCGCCGCGCGCACCATTCCGATCCCACGTCGGACACCATGACGGTGGGTTCGCTCACCATCGACACCGCGCGCCGGCTCGTCTTCGTCGCCGGTGAGCGGGTCGAGCTGACCAAGCGGGAGTTCGACCTGCTGGCCGCGCTCGCCGAGAACGCCGGGGTGGTGCTGAGCAGGCAGCGACTGCTTGAGCTGGTCTGGGGATACGACTTCGACGTCGACACCAACGTGGCCGACGTCTTCGTCTCCTATCTGCGCCGCAAGCTGGAGCGGGACGGCCTGCCGCGCGTCATCCACACGGTGCGCGGTATCGGCTACGTGCTGCGGGAAGAGCTCTGACCCGGGAACTGTGCTGACCCTGCCCCGCCTTCCCAGATTCCTGCGATCGGCTTCCCTGCGCACCAGGGTGGCCATCGCGGCGGCGGCCGCCGCGGCGGCGGTGGTCGCCGCGTTCACCATCCTCACGTCGCTGGTGTTGGCGAACAACGATGAGGCGCAACTGGATCGGCGCCTCGACGCGATCGTCGACGCCAGCATGTTCCCCGACCAGCTCTCGGATCCCCGCCGCGGCGTGCTGCAGACCGGCCGGTCACGGTCGACGGGGCAGGTGGTGTTCCAGCGCGGACTCCAGTTGCCGCCGCTGCCCCCCGGCACCGACACGGTGATGGTCAACGGCGTCGAGTACCGCGTGCGGACCATCCCGGTCGAGCAGGAGGGCGGGGTGCTGATGTCGATCGGTATCCGCGCCGACAGCATCCTGTTGAGCCGGGCCAGGATCCCGTTCTACATCGGTGTCGGCGTGGTCACCGTGCTCATCGCCGGTGTGCTGGGCTGGTTGCTGGCCGGCCCGGCGATCAGACCGTTGCGCAAGCTCACCGAACACACCAAGCGGCTGGACCATGAGGCCGAGCAGATGCCTGCGGTGCGCGGGGTGCGCGAAGCCGAGGACCTGTCGGAGGCGATGAGCGCGATGCTGGACCGGCTCGCCGCCGCGCAGCGCGCCACGACGAACTCTCTGCAGGCCGCCCAGGACTTCGCGGCCAACGCCGCCCACGAGCTGCGCACCCCGTTGACCGCCATGCGTGCCGACCTCGACACCCTGCGGATACACAACCTGCCCGACGACGAACGCGAGGAAGTGGTCGCCGACCTGTCCCGCGCGCAGCGCCGGGTCGAGGGCATCATCACCGCGCTGGGCCAGCTCGCCTCGGGCCAGCTGGCCCAGGCCGAGGACCGCGAGGTGATCGACGTGACCGACATGCTGGAGCGGGTCGCGCGGGAGAACATGCGGGTCAGGCGTGACGTACAGATCGACATCGAGGCGGCCGACGATCTCGGCACCGTGCTGGGGTGGCCGGGCGGGCTGCGGCTGGCGGTGGACAACCTGGTGCGCAACGCCGTCACCCACGGTGAGGCCACCCGCATCGTGCTCGCCGCGCGCCGCGACGCGGGCACGGTGACCATCGTCGTCGACGACAACGGCCGAGGCCTGCCCGCAGACGAACACGAGGCGGTACTGGGCCGCTTCTCCCGGGGCAGCAATGCCGCGCCGGGCGGTTCAGGGCTGGGGTTGGCGCTCGTCGCTCAGCAGGCCGCGTTGCACGGCGGCACGATCACGCTGTCCGACGGTCCGCTGGGCGGCTTGCGTGCCACCTTCACGATTTCGAATGAGCCTGCACCGGAACAGGATTCAGAGTCCTGATCGGTGGGCTGCCCGTCGCCGGGCCACCTGCACCACGGCCCGCCAGCCGAGCAGAAGCACCGCGGTGGTCAACGATGCGACGACGATGAAGCTCACGGCGGTGCCCTGCCCGGTCGCCCTGCGCAGCAGCATCGCCACCGCGACCGAGGCCGCCCACACCACCAGCCCGGTCGGGATCAACGACGTCGGCCGCCGCCAGGCACGGACCAGCAGCCAGCCCGCCGCGGTGCCGGAGAGGAAGGGCCAGGCGGTCTCGGCGATACCGCTGACGGTCAGGCCCTCGGCGTGACTGCGCCGCCCGATCGTGCAGAACACGACGACGCACACGACGTCGGCGGCAAGGGACTTCAACGCGAGTCCGGTGGAGGGGCGGTCGATGGTCGGCTCCGTGCTCACCTGAAGAAGGCTAGCGATCCGGCTCCTCCGGTGGCGCACCGGATTTCTCGTCCGGCGGGTGGAAGGCGTCCGGGTCCGGGCTGAACAGCGGCGGGGCCACATCCTCGGCGGCCGCGGCCGTCGACGCTGCGGTGGAGTCGGGGTCGACGTCGTGTGCCGTGCGGAACATCAGCAGGAACACCGCCCAGCCGATCGCGGAGATGAAGATCCAGCTGATCAGCCGGTAGATCAGCATCGCCGAGATCGCCGACGCCAGCGACATCCCGCTCGACACCAGGCCGGGCACCAGAACAGCCTCGACCACCAACAGCCCGCCGGGCATCAGCGGGATCGACCCGACCGCGCGGGCGGCGGCGTAGGCGACCGTCACACCGGCGAGCGACGGATGCCCGCCGGTGGCGAAGCAGGCGAACAGCAGACATGCGACGTCGGCGATCCAGTTGAACAGCGACCAGCTGAACGCCTCCCCGAGGTCGCGGCGGCTGAGCTGCACCGACTCCAGCTGGGTCAGGATCTCGCGCCACTTGGCCAGCCCGGCGCGGGTGGGCTTGCCGCGCACCGAGTTGATCCATCTCAGCACCCGGGCACCGATACCGTCGAGCAGTTCCGGGCGGGTCGCCACCGCTTGGGCCAGCAGGATCAACGCCACGAAACCGCCGAGCGAGAAGATCAGCGACAGTGGGTTCTCCCTGGCGCCGAGCAGGAACGCCCCGCCGAGGCCGAGCAGTGCGAGGCCGATGACCTGCAATGCCCCCGACATCACCAGCTGCCACGACGCCACCAGCGGCGACGCGCCCCAGAGCCGCTGCTGCCGGAAGATGAACGTCGCCGACAACACCGGACCACCGGGCAGCGTGGTGGACAACGCGTTGCCCGCGTAGAACGCCGCCTCCGAGCGCCACTGATGCACCCGCACCCCGGCCGACCGCAACAGCGTGCGTTGGATCTGGGCGAAGCTGTGCATCGACGCCATCGCCGCGGCGGCGGCCGCGAGCACCCACAACCAGTCGGCCGACACCAGGCTCTTCCACGCCTTGGCCAGCTGGTCGCGCACCAGCGCCAGCTCGACGGTCAGCACGATGACGGCGAGCGCGATGAGCGCCCAGCGCAGCCACCAGTACTTGCCGCGGCTCCGGTCGGGGCCGGCGGGGCCGGCCGGCGCGTCGCTCGCGGGCGCGTCGTGGGACACGCGATACAGGGTAAGCCGCGAAAGGGCGGAAACCGCAGATCCCGGGCACGAACAGAGCAGGCCGTTACGCTACCGGGATGTCAGCTGGCCCGTGCTTCGACACTTTCGCCGACGACTCGGTGAGCCCTCTGGTCCGGAAGGCGGCGGCCTGGTCGTGGCGCCTGCTGCTGATCCTGGGGGCGATCGTCACGCTTCTGTGGCTCATCCTTCGGCTCGAGATCATTGTCGTACCCGTCGCGCTGGCAACGATCCTGGCCGCGCTGTTGCTGCCGGTGGTGGACTTCCTGGACCGCCGCGGCGCACCGAGGGGCGGGGCCGTGGCGTTGGTGCTGCTGTCCGGGTTCGCGCTTTTCGGGGGCTTGCTCGCGTTCGTGATCACGCAGTTCGTCGAGGGTGCGCCCGCGTTGGTGGGGCAGGTGACGACGAGCATCGAAGGGGTCGGCACGTGGCTCACCGACGGCCCGCTGGACGTCAGTCCCCAGCAGATCAACCAGCTCCGCGACGCGGCCATCGAGGCGCTGCGCAGCAACCAGGAGAAGCTGACCAGCGGAGCGCTGTCCACGGCTGGCACCGTCACCGAGATCGTCACCGGCGCCCTTTTGGTGTTGTTCACGCTGATCTTCCTGCTGCACGGCGGCCGCAACATCTTCGCGTTCGTCACCAAGATGTTCCCGGTGCACGTGCGGGACCGGGTCCGCGACGCCGGCCGCGCGGGTTTCCGGTCGTTGATCGGCTACATCCGCGCCACGTTCCTCGTCGCTCTCGTCGACGCCACCGGCATCGGCGTCGGACTGGCCATCATGGGCGTGCCGCTGGCGCTGCCGCTGGCGTCGCTGGTGTTCCTCGGCGCGTTCATCCCGCTGGTCGGCGCGGTCGTGACCGGCTTCCTGGCGGTCATCGTCGCGCTCATCGCCAAGGGCTGGATCTACGCGCTCATCACGCTCGGTCTGATCATCGCGGTGCAGCAACTGGAGGGCCACGTGCTGCAGCCACTGGTGATGGGCCGCGCAGTGGCCATCCATCCGCTGGCGATCGTGCTGGCGATCGCCGGCGGCGGTGTGTTGGCCGGCATCGTGGGCGCTCTGCTGGCCGTCCCGGCGCTGGCGTTCGTCAACAGCGCGATGCGTGTCCTGCTCGCCGAGGATCCCGCCGCCGAGGAGGCCGCGATGGAGGCCGAGGACGGGCCCGTGGTGCGCGCCGAACCCGACGACGTGGAAACGCCGCAGGAATAGCCCGGCAGCTACAGCCGGCCCTCACGGCGCAGCAGGTCCTGCGCGCTGAGCCCCTTGCCCCCGCGGCGGGTCGCCTCGTCGTCGGGGCGGGTGTTGAGCTTCTCCGTGGCGGCGTCGGCGTCGGACTGCCGGGCCGTCGGGATGGCGCGGGTGCTCGCCGCCGAATCGTCGGAATCGTCGTGTCGTGCGGATTCCCTGTGCCGCTCGGATTCACGCTGCGCCGGGATCGCCGTGGTCGGCTCGTTCCCGGCCGCACCGGTGTCGGGCATCGCCCGGGTCGGCTCGGCGGACGGCCGCAACGGCTGCGGCGGATTGGCCGCAGCTGTGCCCGACGCGCGCGAACCACGTAGGTCACCGAGCCAGGACTCGATCTCGCGGTCCTCGCGGGCAGGCGGGGCGGACGGGGCCGGCGGGGCCGGCGGCCCGGAGGCGGGCCTCTCGGTGGCGCGCTGCGCCGCGGCGGCGGCGGTGCTGACCGCGTTGCGCACCGCGTTCTTGGCGATCGACAACCGGGTGGTCTGCGGCTCCTCTTCCGGCGCCGCGGGCGGCCGGGGCGGGGCACTGGGGAGGCGTG
>NZ_HG964450.1:852711-1111345 GCF_000612725.1 Mycolicibacterium austroafricanum | reverse complement strand
GGTCGTGCGGCGGCAACGGCCGCGGCGGCGCGGCCACGGGCGGACCACCGGCACCGACCAACGCCTCCGCCGGCGCCGGGTTCTCCCGCACCGTCGGACGTTTGCGCTCGTCGGGCAGTTCGGTTTCACCCAGACCCAGCTTCTCCTGGACCCGCTTCATCCAGCGTGGCGCCCACCAGCAGTCGTCGCCGAGCAGCTTCATGATCGCGGGCACCAGGAACATCCGGATGATCGTCGCGTCCAGCAGCAGCGCGATCAGCAGACCGAACGCCAGGTACTTCATCATCACCAGGTCGGAGAACACGAACGCTCCCGCGACGACGGCCAGGACCAGCGCGGCGCCGGTGATGAGCCGGCCGGTGGTGGCGGTGCCGATGCGGATGGCCTCGGCGGTCGACATCCCGCGCTCGCGGGCCTCGACCATGCGGGACACCAGGAACACCTCGTAGTCGGTCGACAGACCCCAGATCACGGCGATGATCAGGCCGATCATCGGGGCCATCAGCGGCTGCGGTGTGTAGTTCATCAGCCCGGACCCGTGACCGTCGACGAACATCCAGGTCAGGATGCCCATCGTCGACCCGAGCGTCAGCGCGCTCATCAACGCCGCCTTGATCGGCAGCACGATGGAACCGAACGCCAGGAACATCAGGACCGTCGTGGTGACGATCAGCACCAGCACCATCAGCGGCAGCTTGTCGAACAGGCTGTGGATGCTGTCCTGTTCCAGCGCCGGGGTGCCACCCACGGATATCTGGACGCCCCGCGGAGGCTGGATGGAGCGCAGTTCCTCGATCTTCTGAGACGCGTCGTTGCGGTCGACCAGGCCGTTCTGGATCACCCGGACCGACGGATCCTTGGTGCCGCTGTCCTGGGCGGCCCGCTCCTGCCACATCTTCGTCGGATCGTTGTTGTCCTCGATGAACCCGCTGAACGTCATGGCTTTGGCCCTGACCTCGGCCAGCTGCTGGTCGGTGACCGGCTGGCCGTCCTGACGTTCGAGCACCAGCGTCAGCGGTTCCGTGCGGAAGGTGGGGAAGGTGCGGTCGAAGTCCTCCTGTGCGATGCGCACCGAGTTGTCCGGCGGCAGGTACTTCTCGCTGATGCCGCCGAGCGCCAGCTGGCCCAGCGGGATGACAAGCAGGATCATCACGATCAGGATCGGCGCGGCGAACGCGATCGGCCGCTTCATCACGACGTTGACGAGCCGGCCCCAGAAGCCCTTCTCCACCTCGGCGCGCGTCTTGGTCTTCTGGGTCTTCTCGGCAAGCCACTCGAGGTACACCCGCATCGGCTTCCAGTTGCGGAAGAACGGGACCCGCAGCAGCGTCCGCACACCGAGTGCGTCGACGTTGCGGCCGAGGATCGAGAACGCGGCCGGAAGCACGGTGACCGACAGGATCGCCGCGAGCATGACGGACGCGATGATCGCGTAGGTGATCGACTTGAGGAAGCCCTGCGGGAACAGCAGCAGCGGCACCGAGGAGGCCACCAGGATCACGGCCGAGAACATCACCGTGCGGCCCGACGTCATCACGGTGCGGCGCACGGCGGCTTCGGTGTCGTAGCCCTCGGCGATCTCCTCGCGGAACCGGCTCACCATGAACAGGCCGTAGTCGATGGCGATGCCGAGACCCATCAGCGTGACCACCGGCTGGGCGAAGAAGTGCACCGGCATGAACTCGGCGAAGATGCGCATGATGCCCAGCGCGCCCGCGATCGTCAGGCCGCCGATGATGGCGGGGAGTGTGGCCGCGATGACGCCGCCGAAGACGAAGAACAGCACCACCGCCACCAGCGGGATCGCGGCGACCTCCGCGCGCTTCTGGTCCTCGCCGATGGTTCCGGTGAGCTCGCTGGCCAGCGGCTGCAGACCGGCCAGTTTGATGTTGCCGTCGTTGATCTTGAGCAGATCGGGTTCGACGGCCTGGTAGTTCTTGAGGATCTCGTCGTCGTCGTCGCCCTTGAGCGGGATGCTGACGAACGTCTTCGAGCCGTCTGCGGTCTTCATCTGCTGCACGGTCTCGGCGGTGCTGTCGGGGGCGCGCAGCCAGCCGACCCAGCTGACGATCCGATCCTCGTGCTCGGCCACCACGTCGTTCAGTTCACCGGTGACCTTTTCCATCCACTCCGGGTTGTCGACCTTCTCGCCGTCCGGCGGCGTGAGGATCGCCACCACGTGACTGGTCCGGTCGCGACCGTAGACCTCGTCCGAGACCACCGAGGCGTGCACCGATTGGCTGCCGTCGTCGTAAAACCCGCTCTGGGTGACGTGCTGTCCCAGGCTGATGCCGTAGACGCCGCCGCCCAGGCACAGTGCGACCATGACACCGATCACTATGTATCGGTACTGGTACACCGTTCGACCCCACCAGGCGAACACGTAAGCTCCTATCGGTCTTCCAACATCCCTGCCGTCGTCGGCCCGCGCACGTCGACCCGAGACCTTTCAGTTTTCCTAGACGCGCGAGGTCAGTAGCGACGACAGCGGCCGGAACGGCTGCAGCCAGGCGCCCTGCTCGGGTAGCGAATCAAGTCCGATCCGCGGTAACGGCTCCCGGAAGACACCAGGGATGTCCTCCAGGTCGACGAACTCCAAGGTATCCGACGCTAACGCCCAACTGGCATGTTCGCGAAATCCGAGGACCTGGACCTCCACCCCGTCCCTGGCGATGTCCTCCAGCGGCAGTTTGAAGGCCTGCCCGTCGGCCGACGCCACGATCAGACCGGCCAGGCCTTCGCCGCGCCGCAGCGCGATGTGGGCCAGCATGTCGCTGTCGACGTCGCTGTCCTCGTCCACCTTGGGTTTGGCGAAGACCGCGAAACCCACGTTGCGCAACGCCTCCACCCAGGGCCGGACGACGTCGGCGCTGCCGGGGGCGATGTTGGTGAACACGGTGGCCTCGGGTTCCAACGCCACCGACCGTCCGTTGCCGGTGTACTCGGCCGACAGATCGGCGGTGCGGGCCAGCAGCCACCGTCCCAGCGCGTCGAACCGCGGCCGGTGCGCCGCGGTGGGACGACCGCCGAGGATCGACCCGAGTCCCATGTCGAGGTTGGGGGCGTCCCAGACCAGCAGCACGCGCGCCGGGGGTGCCGGGTTCGCGCCGAGGTCGGCGGGGCTGGCCGGGGTGTCCTGTGCGTCGGGGACGGCCGGGATGTTGTCGGTCAGGCTCACGGCGTCGTCTTCTCCCACAGCAGCTCGGCCACCTCGGTGCCTGCGAGGGCTTTGCGCTGGTATTTGGTCACGGGCCTGGCAGTGGAGATCGGGAGGCCGGCGTCGTCGGGGTCGATCCGCCTCAGCCGGGGTTCGGCGTCGCCGACCTCGGCGATGTGCCCGGCATAGCCCATGTGGTCGGTGGCCGCATGCAGAATTCCCCCCGGGCGGAGCCGGTCGGCGATCAGCGCCACCGTGTCGGGCTGCAGCAGCCGGCGTTTGTGGTGGCGGGCCTTGGGCCACGGGTCGGGGAAGAAGACCCGGACCCCGGTCAGCGAATCGGGTCCGAACATGTGGGTCAGCACGTCGACCCCGTCGCCGCGGATCAGCCGGATGTTGGTGACACCTTCGCGGTCCATCGCGCTGAGCAGTTGCGCCAGGCCCCGGCGGTACACCTCGACGGCGACCACATCGATGTCGGGTTCGGCCTGGGCCATCGCCAGGGTCGACGTGCCGGTACCGCACCCGATCTCCAGCACCACCGGCGCGTGACGTCCGAACCATGCTTCAGTGTCGAGCCGGCCCGCCGGCGTGGTGTCGAGCCGGCCCGCCGGCGCGTCGCCGTCCCGCACCTGCCGGCCCAGCTCGGGCCAGAGCCGGTCCCAGGTCGCCTGCTGGGCGTCGGAGATCGTCGAGCGGCGGGTCCGGAAGCTGGTCACCCTGCGGTTGAAGTGCGGGTGCGGCGGATCGTCGGAGTGCGCGGCCGCGGGCGTCGCGAGGCCGGACTCCGGTATGTGCATCCGTCCATGGTCGCTCATCAAGACCTTGCTCTCCGCATCGTGTTACAGATTGATACCCAACAGTTGCCTTCGCCTGGTACCAGCGGGTACCCGGGCGGCGGACCGTCGAAAATTCGTGTCGGGACGCCCACGGAACCGGTGCCACGATGTGTGTCAGGGACAGGCTGTCGAATCCGGCCTGTGACACGGGGGCAGGCACATCTTCGTCGACGTCATCGCACAGTTCGCCGCGCACGCGCACAACCCGCGCCTGAGTGCGGTGGAGAAGCGGTTGCGTGCACCCCACAGGGTAGCGGTGCGCGGCCGGCGCGGGGTGGGCCGCAACGCGGTGGCCTGGGCTTTCACCGCGGCGGGCGTGAGGGTCGTCACCGACATCGGGTCCGCTGACATCCAGGTCGTCGTCACCGCGGAGACGCTCAAGCCCGAGGACCGCGCCATGCTCAGGGTGTCGATACCCACGCTCGTCGTCCTCAACAAGGCCGACCTCGCGGGCCGCGAACCCGGGGGGCCGCTGGCCGCGGCGACGCGGCGGGCGGCCCAGATCGCGGCGGCGGCGGGTGTCCCCGTCGTTCCGATGATCGCCCACCTGGCCTCCGTCGAACTCGACGAACAGGACATCGCCGTGTTGCGGACGTTGGCCGCCATCCCCGTCGACATGACGTCGACCGACGCGTTCGTGGCGGCCGATCACGAGGTGCCCGCGGCGGTACGGGAACGGTTGCTCGCGCGTCTGGACCGGTTCGGTCTCGCGCACGCCGTGCTGGCGTGCGCCGACGGTGCCACCGCGGAAACCCTGACCGGCGCGCTGCGCGCGCTCAGCGGGGCCGACCGGGTCCTGGAGTGTGTGCGCGCCGCGGCGGCCGAGGTCCGGTACCGACGCGTCTGTGCTGCCGTCGACGAGCTGCACCGGCTGGCCGCCGAGACCCGCGACGACGGACTGGCCGCGTTCCTGGCCTCCGACGAGGTCGTCGTCGCGGTGATGGCCGCCGCCGTCGACGCGATGGAGGCGGCGGGACTGCGGGTCGACCGCGGGGACGACCGCGAAGCCCACGAGCGGCGCGCGGTGCGCTGGCACCGCTACGCGGCCGGACCGGTGACGGAGATGCACCGCCGCTGCGCGGCCGACATCACCCGCGGCTCGCTGCGGCTGCTGGGTCGGCGTCGATGACCGGGCCGGAGACCGTGCTGGTGGCGGGACCGCCGCGGGCCGGGGTCAGCGGCGTGGTCGCCGAACTGCGCCGCCGGATGCCGTCGCATCGATTCGTCGAGGCGGGCGAAACCGGCGCGCCGCAGCGTCCGGCGGTGGTGGTGTTCGTGGTGTCGGCGGTCGCGCCGATCACCCGGTCCGACTGCGTGCTGGCCGATCGGGTGGCGGCGTCGACCGACGCGGTGGTCGCGGTGCTGGCCAAGATCGACGACCACCGGGACTGGACGGCCGTCCTTGAGGCGAACCGCGAGTGCCTCGCCGGACACGCCGGGCGCTTCGGGCGGGTGCCGTGGGTCGGGGCGGCAGCCGCGCCGCGGCTGGGCGAGCCGCGCATGGACGAACTCGTCGCACTCCTGCGGGCGCAGCTCGACGATCCCACCCGGCCCGCACGAAACGCCCTGCGCGCCTTGGAATCCCGTGAGTGCCTGCTTCGGGGTACGCGAGACCGGCTGGTGCAACGGCGGCGCCGCGAGGCGTCGGAACGCGCCACCGCGCTGCGGTCGGCGATCCAGCAGAGCCGGCTGACGCTGACGCATACCGCGCGCCGGCGCTGTGCGGAACTGCGTACCGACCTGCTGGCCGAGGCCACCGCAGTGGGCAGGGGCGAGGTATGCCGGTTCGCGCACCGCGCCCGGCGGCGCAGTGCCGAGGTGCTGGCCGCCGTCGAGGCGGACCTCACCGCGTACACGCACGACGCGCCACCCCGGGTGACGGCGCCGCTGCTTCTGCCGGATCCGCCGTTGCGCGCCCGGCGGCTGGAAACCCGGTTGATGACCGTGCTCGGTGCCGGATTCGGCCTCGGGGTCGCGGTCGTGGTGACCCGGTTCCTGGCCGGGCTGGCGCCCGAGTTCGCGACGGCGGCCCTGACTGCCGGTGCCGCGATCGGGTTGGTGACGACGGCGTGGGTGATCAGGGCGCGGGCGCTGCTGCACGACCGCGCGGTCCTGGAGAGGTGGGCCGCCGACGGGGTCGCCGCACTGCGGGCTGCCGTCGAGGAACGGGTGGCGGCCGGGATGCTGGCCGCCGAGACCGCGATCGCCGCCGAGAGCGCCCGCGCCGCAGCCGCCCGGGACGGTGACACCCGTCGGCGGATCGCCGCGATCGAGGCCGAGCTACACGACCTCTCACAGGCGCGGATGCTCCTCGTCAGACGCGAGAACTTGTTACCGGTCGGTAGACCGCCCGGTGGCGGCCATCTGAATCGTTCCTGTGAGTGAATGGACATACTCCGGATTAACCGCGGGTATCTCACCCGCGTTAACCTCAGTACACAGTGACCAGGGAGTCCGAACCTCGGGGTTCCGATTCCGGCGCCTGCGCCCAGGCAGGCACTTCGCAGAACATTGCAGGGGAGACGACACAGCATGACCGCAGCGACCATTCCGGGACTGGACAACGCACCGACCAAGCACCAGGGTCTGCTCGAGTGGGTTCGTGAGGTCGCCGAGCTGACCCAGCCCGACCGTGTCGCATGGGCCGACGGGTCGCAGGAAGAGTACGACCGGCTCTGCGCGCAGCTCGTCGAGGCGGGCACCTTCAAGAAGCTGAATCCGGAGAAGCAGCCCAACTCGTACCTGGCGCTCTCCGATCCGTCCGACGTCGCGCGCGTCGAATCCCGCACCTTCATCTGCTCCAAGCGCGAGATCGACGCGGGCCCCACCAACAACTGGATGGACCCGGCCGAGATGCGCGGCATCCTGACCGACCTGTACCGCGGATGCATGCGCGGCCGCACCCTGTGGGTGGTGCCGTTCTGCATGGGTCCGCTGGACGCCGACGACCCGAAGCTCGGTGTGGAGATCACCGACTCCGAGTACGTGGTCGTCTCGATGCGCACCATGACCCGGATGGGCGCGGCGGCGCTGCAGAAGATGGGTGACGACGGTTTCTTCGTCAAGGCGCTGCACTCGATCGGCGCCCCGCTTGAGCCGGGTCAGAAAGACGTGCCGTGGCCGTGCAACGACACCAAGTACATCACCCACTTCCCGGAGACCCGTGAGATCTGGAGCTACGGTTCCGGCTACGGCGGCAACGCGCTGCTCGGCAAGAAGTGCTACTCGCTGCGCATCGCATCGGCGATGGCCCATGACGAGGGCTGGCTCGCCGAGCACATGCTGATCCTCAAGCTCATCTCGCCCGAGAACAAGGCCTACTACATCGCCGCGGCGTTCCCGTCGGCGTGCGGCAAGACCAACCTCGCGATGCTGCAGCCCACCATCCCGGGCTGGCGCGCCGAGACCGTCGGCGACGACATCGCCTGGATGCGGTTCGGCAAGGACGGGCGCCTGTACGCCACCAACCCCGAGTTCGGCTTCTTCGGCGTCGCGCCGGGCACCAACTGGGACTCCAACCCGAACGCGATGAAGACCATCGCCGCGGGCAACACCGTCTTCACCAACGTCGCGCTGACCGACGATCACGACGTGTGGTGGGAGGGCCTGGAGGGCGAGCCCGACCACCTGATCGACTGGAAGGGCCAGGACTGGATCCTGCGGGAGACGGAAACCAAGGCGGCGCACCCGAACTCGCGCTACTGCACGCCGATCTCGCAGTGCCCGACGCTGGCGCCGGAGTGGGACGACCCGCAGGGTGTGCCGATCTCGGCGATCCTGTTCGGCGGCCGTCGCAAGACCACCGTCCCGTTGATCACCGAGGCCCGCGACTGGCAGCACGGCGTGTTCATCGGCGCCACGCTGGGCTCCGAGCAGACCGCCGCCGCCGAGGGCAAGGTCGGCACCGTGCGCCGCGACCCGATGGCGATGCTGCCGTTCCTCGGCTACAACGTCGGCGACTACTTCCAGCACTGGATCAACATCGGCAAGCAGGCCGACGAGTCGCAGCTGCCGAAGGTGTTCTTCGTCAACTGGTTCCGCCGCGGCGACGACGGCCGCTTCCTGTGGCCGGGCTTCGGCGAGAACAGCCGGGTGCTGAAGTGGGCCATCGAGCGCATCGAGCACAAGGCCGACGGCAAGAGCACCCCGATCGGCATCGTGCCCACCGCGGCCGACCTCGATCTCGAGGGCCTGGACGTGGACCCCGCCGACGTCGACGAGGCGCTGGCCGTCAACGCCGACGAATGGCGCGCCGAGGTGCCGCTGATCGAGGAGTGGTTCGAGTTCGTCGGCGAGAAGCTGCCCACCGGCATCAAGGACGAGTTCGACGCGCTGAAGACCCGCCTCGCCGAAGACAGCTAGCCACAGCTAGCCCCGCAATTTCGGCGAGCGTGCGTGTCTGAGGTCGACACGCCGCTCGCGGTGCGTATTTCGCGCACGCTCGCGGAGTCACTCAGTCGGTGATGAGCGCGTGTGCCACCGCTTCGCCGACCTGCGCGTCGGTGAGGGTGCTGTACTCGATGAGGGTGTGGGAAAGCACCGTGCGCACCATCACCTCGGCAGCTTGCACCGCCGACAGTCGCAGCCGTCGGGTATCCACGGCGATGGCCGGCGTGACGGCGGCCGCGACGGTCTGCACGAGGTCCGTCCGCGAATCCCCGACTGCAAGCGCGGCATGCAGCAGCCAGTGTGGTTCGTGTGTGCGGACGTAGGTGAACGCACGATGGCTGCGCAGATAGCGCAACGCCGACACGACGATCGACGCGACCAGCGCCGTGGCGTCGGCGGTGGTGTCGATGTCGGCGTGCACCGCGACCAGCATCAGGCCGATCTCGTGCTGGGCGACCGCGCCGACGAGTCCGTCCTTGTCGCCGAACTCCCGGTAGGCCGTGGCCCGGGAGACGTGGGCGTGCTCGGCGACCTGGCTGAGCGTGAGCCCATCGATGCCACCGTCGGCGATGAGGTCCAGCGCAGACCGTAGCAGCGCATCGAACGACCGGGTGGTGGGCATCACGGAAATTCTTACCCGAGGGATCGCCCGGGCGGGGCCATTGACGAACCGATGCGACTGAGACTAATTTGCATTTGAGTCTCATTTGGCGAAGGAGGGCCGTGCCCGCGTCACTCGACCCGTCGGTGGACCTGACGACGTTGCCCGCACTTCGCCGCTACCTGGAGTCCCTGCCGGACCCCGAACGCAGGACCGCCACCGCGCAACTGTCCGCCATGGGTCCCGACGATCTGAGCAGCCTCGGCGTCAGCGAGCCGCAACCCGCCGAACACGACTACCGCGTCGAACAGATCGACGGGACGATCCCGGCCGGGTTGCGCGGGACGCTCTACCGCAACGGCCCCGGTCGCTGGGAGGACCACAAGGGGCGGCCGCTGCGTCATCTGTTCGACGGGGACGGCATGCTCTCGGCCTTCACCATCGACGCCGCCGGCGTGCACTACCGCAACCGCTATGTGCGTACCCGGCATTTCGGGGGCAGGGGCGGTGTCAGCCACATGGGTACCTCGGCGCCGGGGGGTTGGCGGGCGAACATCTGCCGGGTGCCACCGAATCTCGCCAACACCAACGTCGTCGAGCACGCCGGCCGCCTCTACGCGTTGTGGGAGGGTGGCCCGCCGCACGAGATCGACCCGGATACCCTCGAGACCATGGGTGTACGTCGGTTCGGCGGCGAATTACGCTGGCTGGGAAGCTATTCCGCCCATCCGAGCTTCTGCCCGAGCAGCGGGGCGATGTTCAACTTCGGGGTCGAGCTGATGCCGCGTCCGCACCTGCGCATCTACCGCACCGACCGGACGGGGCGCCTGCGGCACTTCCGCTCGGCCGCGCTGCCGTACGCCGCGATGGTCCACGACTTCGCGATCACCGAACGGTACATCGTGTTCCTCATCTCACCGATCATCCCCGACGCGATGTCGGTGGCGTTGGGGCGCGCGCCGATCGGTGACACGCTGCGCTACCGCCCCGAGCGGGGCAGTGTGGTTCTCCTGGTGCCGCGTGCCGGCGGAAAGATCCGCCGTATCGAGTGCGAGGCGGTTCTGCAGTTCCATCTGAGCAACGCCTTCGATGACGGAGACGACGTGGTCATCGACGCCATCACCTACGCCGACGGGCGGCTGCTCGAACGCATCGCGCGCTTCCACACCACCTCGCTGGCCGACATGCCCTCGCAGTTCACGCGTTTTCGGGTCGGCGCAACGGGCAGGGTCGGGGCGGAGCCGCTGACCGACAGCCCGAGTGAGTTCCCCCGCCATCACCCTGCGCGGGAGGGCCGACCGCACCGCTACGCGTACGTCAACACGCGCCGGACGCTCGGCACGCTGTACGACACGGTCACCAAGCTCGACCTGGCCGATCAGACGGAGCTCAGCTATCCCGCCCCCGAACCCGGCAACAGCTTCTGCGAGCCGGTGTTCGCACCGCGGCCCGGCGCCACGGCCGAGGACGACGGCTGGTTGCTGACCGTGGAGTACCGGGCCGCGCACAAGACGTCGCGGCTGGTCATCCTGGATGCCGCGGACCCGTCGCGCGGACCGGTCGCCACGGCTCAACTTGCGAGTCACATCCCGCAGGGTTTCCACGGCAACTTCTCCGCGCGCACCAGCTGAAGTACAGCTGCTGTCACGCGCCGAGTCGCGCCGGCACGACGGTGCCGACGATGTACTCGGCGATCGCCAACGACGATGTCGCCCCCGGTGACGGCGCGTTGCGCAGGTGGATGACCTTGTCGGTGCCCGTGATCACAAAGTCGTCTTCGAGGGTGCCGTCGGCGTTCATCGCCTGAGCGCGGATGCCGCGCGGGCCGCGGACGACGTCGTCGACACTCACGTCGGGAACGTACTTCTGCGCCTCCCGGACGAACGCGGCCCTGCTCATGACCGTGCGTGCCTCGCGCACCGCGGCGGCCGTGTTGCGCACCGCGAAGCGCCAGAAGCCCGGAAACCCCACCGCTGCGGCCACATCCCTGGCCGACCAGCCGCCACGTGTGTACGCCTCCCGGCCGGGTGCCAGAAAAGCGTTGGGCCCCAGACTGACGCGCCCGTCGACGTGTTTGGTCAGGTGGACTCCGAGGAAGGGGTAGCGCGGATCGGGCACCGGATAGATCAACCCGTTCACCATGTCCGACTTGGCCTCGTGAAGCAGGAAGTAGTCACCGAAGAACGGCACGATCCGCGGTGACGAACTGTCGCCGAACATCCGGGCAACGCGGTCGGATTGCAGCCCCGCGCAGGTGACCACGACGTCGAAGGCGCCAGAGGTGGCGGCCGTGGTCACGACGACCTCTGTTCCGTGCCGCCGCATTCCGATGACGCCGTGATCGCACAGCACCTCGCCACCGGCATCGGCGATGTCGACGGCGAGTGCCTCGGCGACCGCCGGATAGTCCACGATCGCGGTCGACGGGGAGTGCAGCGCACTGATTCCTCGGGCATGCGGTTCGATGTCGGTGATCTCGCCGGCGTCGACGAGCCTCACTCCGGGAACGCCGTTGGCGAGCGCCCGCTCGTGGATGCCGGCCAGCCGGGCCGCGTCGCCGGCGGTATGTGCCACCACGATCTTGCCGCATTCGGAGTACCGAATGTCCTTCTGTGCGAGGTACTCTCGCAGCAGGTGCACCCCGCGTCGGCATAGTCGGGCCTTGAGGCTGCCCGGCGCGTAGTAGAGCCCCGCATGTACGACCCCGCTGTTGTGTCCCGTCTGATGTCGCGCGACACCGGACTCCTTCTCGAACACGGTGACACGCGCGCCGTCGATCGAGTGCAGGAGCTCCCTGGCGACAGCAAGGCCCACGATTCCACCGCCCACCACCGCGACTCGAAGAGCAGCCATGCTTGATCCTCTCACTTCCTCCACCTGTCGAGTCCTGCAGAGCGCCTCAGTGTTCCGTACCATAGGCGGCACTGGGCGACCACAGGACGGAGCCGAGCGTGTCGATCGGCGATCAGCTCGAGTTCATCGCCCCCATGCCCCGCCTGCTCGACGATGGTTCGGCGTGGGTCGAGGAACTCCGTCGCCTGGAGGAGTTCGGTTTCGACACGGTGTCGGTGTCCCACCACGTCACCAGCGGTTGGCAGCTCGCACCCGTGGCCGCGATGGCGTTCGCCGCGGCCAGCACGAGCCGCCTGAAGGTGTTGACCCTCGTCGCGCAGAACCCTCTGCAACACCCCGCGTTGTTGGCCAAAGATATCGCGACGATCGACCGGTTGTCCGGTGGCCGAGCCGAACTCGGTCTCGGCGCCGGATGGCTGGCCGCTGACTACGCCGCGCTCGGTGTCCCCTTTGAGTCCCATCGCACGCGGGTTGATCAGTGCGCCGAGGCGCTGACGATCATCCGTGACTTCTTTACCGAGGACACCGTCGATTTCGTGGGCCACCACTATCACGTGACCGGCCTTGAGGCGTTGCCCCGCTGCTGCCGGCAACCGAGCCCGCCGATCCTGCTCGGCGCCGCCGGTCCACGGATGCTCGACCTCGGCGGGCGCAGTGCCGACATCGTCGGTGTACTGCCCCGAATGGTGAACGGACGCATCGATCACGAGACGGTGGCTGACGTTGCCGCGCCGTCCTTGCACGCCAAGATCGCGCGGGTCCGGGATTCCGCCGCGCGGGCCGGCAGGCAGATGCCTCGAATACAGTTCAGCGTGCTGCATCTTGATGTCACTGATGTGGAATCACCTCCCCGTCCCGTCACCCAATGGGAGGAAGCGCTTGCGACAGAAAGGAATTGGCCACTGCACGGCACGCCTGCCTGCCTGGTGGGAACCGCAGCCGAGTGCGCGGAGCAGGTGGCCGAATTCAGCCACCGATTCGGGATCGGGTACTGGCATCTCGGTCAGGACAGCCGTGCGGCGGCCGCCGTCATCGCCCATCTGCATTAGGGTGGTGTCGATCAGGGGTTCGCATCCGCGACCAGCACCCAGTCTTCATTGCTCGGCGGGGTATAGCTGACCTTGCCGGCCTCCAGTGCTCCCAGTGGCGTCCGCGCGCCGCTGCGCGGATCGAACCAAGACAGCTGGGCGCGCGGGTCGACCACCGTCGCGATGTCCGCCTCGAACTCTTCGCCGTCCGGGCTGTAGATCAGCGCGTACGAGCGATCCGCAGCGCTCATCGCCTGTAGCCGGGCACCGCCCGACCGTACGCTCTTGACGATCCTTCCGTTATCGGGAGATCCCTTCCACCACGGGTACGAATGGACCAGGGACACGAGGTTGCGCATCTGCCAGGCCGCCTCGTCCTCCATCGCGGATCGCCACTCACCGACCGCGCCCAACTCGCTGGACCGGCCGGTCGACCCGGAGAACTGCCACACCGCGTGGTCGCCGTAGGTGTGTCCGGCGGCGCCGGCGAAGACCGCCCAGTACGCGTCGCGCCGGACGTCGATCGGTGTGGAGTAGCCCTCCGGCTCCTGATCCCAGCAATACGGGTGGCCGGAGTAGATCGGCTCGCCGTCGAGGAAGGGCCGCGTCGGCGCGGTCTCGTAGGCTGCGCGCAGCAGATCGCGTCTTTCGTTGTAGCGCAGGCAATGTCCGCCCTGTATCATGTCGAAGGTCAGCCAGGGATCGCCCCGGAACCAGTGTGTGGCGCTGGTTCCGCCGATCGGGTGGTAGGTCATCGCTGAGCCCTGATAGTTCTCCTTGCCGGTGAGCCCCAGCGCGATTCCGCGCGCCAGTGCCCGCCACACGTCTTCGTGGCCGTTGGCGGCCGCGTCCCCGCCGAGCACCCAGATGACCTTCCTGTCGCGATATCGGGCTCCGATGAACCTGCCGTACTCGGCCGCGTTGTCGTGGGTGACCAGATCTCCGACCTGGCCGTGTGCCCAGACCGGGACCACGGCCACACGGATTCCGCGGATGTTGGCCTGGTCGACGATGAAGTCGAGATGGTTCCAATAGTCGTACTGCCCAGGATCGTTCGGGTCGGCCCCGTCGGTGACGGCCAGCTGGGACAGCGTCTTGTCGTACGGCCAGTCGTCGTACCGGTTTGGGCCGGGACCGCCGGCCTGGTTGAAGATGGCCACGGTCTGGATGACGTTGAAGCCCTGTGCGTTCCGGATGTCCAGGTAGGTCACGACCTCGTCCCGGGTGAGGTTGATCGGAAGGCTCCATGCCGTGTCGGCCATCCAGAAGAAGGGTTCGCCGGCTGCGTCGAGGAAGTACCGCGAGTTGTCACTGACCAGAAGGGGAGGTGTCGGCACGGGGCCGTCGGTCTTCGCGCTGACGCCGCTCTGCAGACCGAGCCCGACGAAGATCAGCGTGGGTATGGCGACCGCGATCGCGGTGAACCAACCACCCGTCCGGCGGCGGGGCGGCTTCTCCGGCGCCGGAGAGACATTACGGGCCATGGGTCACCTCTTCTTCTGCGGCCTGTACTCGAACACAACGGTGTGTTCGTCATCGATCACCCTGCTCCACAGCGGTGTTCGCGACAGCAGGTCGATCAGGCTGGGCACATACGTTTGTGGGAACCAATCCTGGTACTCGCCGTAGGCCCGCACCTGACGCGGAAGAATCACATAGAGAGCCCTGGCGCGTCCGTTGCGCTGGAATGTCGACTCGATAAGCGAGACGTCCTGCGGTGTGGCGAAATCCTTGTGCAACAGATGGGGACGTACCCCGTCGAACACCGAATCGTAGGCAGGATCGAGCAACCGGAGTCGTACGGCGTCGGCCGTCGAACCCTCGGGCCAGCCGACGTTCTGCGCGAGGGTGCCAACCACGTACTTGCCCTCGGTCTGTGCCAACAGGTTTCGGCTGTGCTCAACCTGCGACCGGGTGACGGTGACGTAACTCCACCCGCTGTAATAGCCCTGTAGCCCCACGGCCCCGATCGCGGCGGCGACGAGCGCGGTCACGGCGCAGCCGATGACCCTCGGCCACGGGCTCTCGAAATCGATGAGCAACACCGCCACGACCGCCAGCAGGGCCGAACACCCTGCGATGCTGTAGAGGAAGACGCGGAGGATCGCTTCGCCGCCGTAGTCCTGGCCGGCGAGGATCATCGCCGGTGAGAAGGCGAGAACGGCAAAACCCCAAGGGGCCCCGTGACGCCGCCAGATCACGATGAAACATACGGCGGCGAGAATCCACAGCCCGACGAACAGTCCGCGCTCCAGCAGGATGGTGAACTCCCGGCCGGCCGAGCCAGGTGCCTCGGCTACCACGGTGCTGTTCTTCAATGGGTTGAAGCCGCTGAACACGTCGAACTTGGCGGCGCGGTTGAGTCGCGGGACCACGTAGACCGCCAGCATCGTCAGATAGACGACCGGTAGCCACCACGGCCTCATCTGTCTGAAGACGGCTAGCGCGGCGAGCACGAAGAACAGCCAGAACGGGGTGAGTTGATGCGTTGCCACCAGGACCGCGGCCAGCGGGATCGCCAGGTACCCGGCGATGCGCGCCGTCTTCGAGTACAGCACCAGGGTCAGAATCGACAAGGTGAGGATCAGGCCGGCAGCCTGCGGCGAATAGTAGTCTTGGCCCGTCCAGTTCATGATCAGAGCGAGCATCGCGGCGATGAGTCCGGCGCGGGCCCCGAAGCCGGCACTGACCACAAGGGTGCCGACCAACAGTGACAGCAGCGACGAAGACACCGGCGCGAACCAATGCGCGACGGTGAGTGAATCCACTCCCGACACCGAGCTGAACCACGCCATCAACGCGAAGAAACTCGGCCAGTCGCCATAGATCTGGATGCTCGGTGAGGCGTGCCCGTCGATCATGTACTCGGCGATGCCGATGTGTTTGTAGGTCCAGACATAGAGTGGCATTTCGGTGAGAAGCGTCGCTGTGACCCGGGCGATCAGCGCCATCACGACGATCGCCAGCACCGCCCACACCGTGCGGTGAACGGCGATGGCCCAGAAGAACGCGGCAAGCGTCACGCACGCGCTTGCGCCCAACAGAGCTCCGCCGCTGGTTGCCAGCAGTCCATAGGTGCCTGCCTCGACGTGTCGCAGAGTCGACAGCGCGACTGCCCAAACTCCGACGGCGACCACGAGCATGACCGCGGGACCGTGCGCGCGGGCTCTGGCGGGCTGGTCGTCGGTGGATGAGGTGTCTCCGCTCGACGGCAAGCGGTTCTGCAGCGTCACCACGTCGGATCCGCCTCCGTTGCCGGATCGCGGAGCGTGCGCAGACGGATGGCTCCGCTGAGAGCGACCAGCGCGGCGACGATCAGACACGAGGGCACGGGATACCAGAACTCGAGCCACGCCATCACCACCGCTACGGCCGTCAGCGCTGCGATGCTGATGCCGACGACTGCGGCCATCGTGACCGCGGCGGGCAGGTCGATCCAGCACATCACCGCGCTGCCGACGCCCGTGAGCACGAAGGCCAACAGGACCACCCCCCTGAGCGGTGTGGACACAGGCACCGTGGCCAGCGCGCCGCAGGCGGCCGCGGCCAGCGACACCGTAGCCACCCTCTCGTCACGGCTGGAAAGCGTTCGCAACCAACGGGACACCTTCACGACGACTCCCCCTTCAGGTCGTACTGGCGAACCCAGTCCACCCACTGCTGAGCTCCTCCGCCGGTGTCACCGCCGAAGTAGTCAAGTTGCAGACACAGATGCATCGGTCGCGGCGGCAACAGGTTCGGGTCGGTGATCAACCATTCCGGCTCGCCGTCGACGTAGTAGATGAGGTGTGAGGACGTCCACTCGACGGCATAACTGTGCCATCGGGTCGCATCGACGGTGACCTTCGTCGACTGCTTCGCACCGCCGGGGCCCCAGTGCAGCCAGAATTCGACCTGTTGGCGGGCGGGATCGACGATCTCCATGAAGTCGACCTCGCCTCCGGCGGGCCAGTCCTCGGCGTCCGGCCACAGCAGCACCAGCGAGTGGTAGGCGGCCGGGGCGATCGACGATCTCACGCACGCCTCCCAGCGGCCGTGCAGCTGGCCGGGCAGCCAGCCCATTCCCCCCGAGTTGCCCTGTGAATCGCCGGTGATGGTCAGCATTCCGTCGGTGACGGACATCGCCCCCGGTGTCCGGCGTCCGTTGCCGGCGTGTCCCGGCCCGTCGTAGACGATCCAGTCCGGCAGAGAGGACGGGCCATCGAAGTTGTCGAGCCGGTTCGGCGTGCCCCAGCCCAGGCTTGCGGCCGCTGTCACCGGGCACCGTTCGGTGTGGGTCTTGGCCGTGCCGGTACACGCACTGAGCAGCAGACACAGCGAACTCCCCAGTGCCACAACACGAACTGTCACGAAGCGCACGGTTCACCCATCGACGAGCTCGGTGGATGGTCGCTGACTGGTGGGCGGCAGGTACATGCGCTTCCGGAGCCACATCACCGCCGGACCGATCAGCACGACAGCGCAGATCGACTCCGCGGCCAGATAGGCCCAGCCGACCCCTGTGACCCCGACGTAGCGGGTCGCAATCAGCGAGCCGCCGACCACGGTGAGCGTCCAGACGAAGGTCATGAACAGCTGCAGGCGAAGCTTGCGTTGCACGCGGGCAAACCCTTCGTAGGCGGCACCGATTACCGAGAGCGGGACGAAAATCGCTGCCAGAAGCAACAGATCCTCACTGCCCGTTCGGTAGTCGGATCCGATGAGGCTCAGCATGGGTGGTGCGACGAGTATCAGCCCGGCGCACCCGACGACGGCCACGGCGATCAGCATGCGCACCGTCCGCCAGGACAGGGCGGGGATCTTGTCTGGATGCGTCGCCGCCTCGGCGACGTATGGGCTGACCACGAGATGGATCGCGAGGTACAGCGCACTGACGAACTGCCAGGCGATCTGGAAGTGGGCGTTCGCGGCCGGCCCGGCCTGGGCGACCACGATCAGCGGTACCAGCAGAGCGCCGGTTGACAGCATCGCGGCGATCCCGAAGGAGGAGCCGAAGTAGGACCAGATGTCCTTCCACGGCGGCAGATCCGGGTGCAGAGAGAACCTCGGGTGCTGCCGGCAGCGCCGACTGATGACGACGAAGAAGTAGGCGGCGATCAAGGCTGCGGTGCTTCCCCATGCGGCGACGATGGCGGTCGACGCAGCCGCCGTGCCCATCAGGGCGCCCGAACCCGCCAATGTCGCCACTGCCAACAGGACCGCGAGCTTGCCGACCGCCAGCCCGGTGTTCTTCACCGCGGCCCATCGAGCCACGCCGAGACCGGCGAGTACCTTGTCTTGCAGGATGAACACGGCGATGACGACGACGAACAACGGATAGGCCAGCAGTACCCAATCCGAGGTGAACAACGTCTCTCGCGGACCGAAGACAATCAGGGCGATGCCGCCCGCCATCGACACCGCCGTTACCAGGAGGAAGCCCCTGCTGATCAACTCGCCGGCCCGGTGCCCGGCGACCGGGAGGAACCGCTCGTAGAACCGGTCGATGGAGAGGATGGACAACGTGGACAGCATGAGCGCGGAGTTGATCAGCGCCGCGGCGACGCCCACGTCCTCGGCGGGGAAGACCCGGGCGGTGGCGCCCCAGTAGACCAGCCCCAGAACGCAGGTCAGGACGTTGGACACCATGAGCGAGAAGGTGTTGACGTTCAGGTTGGCTTCCGCCGCGAGCTCCCCACCGGGGATGGTCCGAAGGCGCAGTCGGCCCGCCGTATTCATGAGAGCCGGTACTGGGTCTTGGCGCGCAGATAGCCGGCCGTCGTCGCTGCGAGCCCGAAAGCCATGACTCCCGCGCGCCGGAACCCGCCCTGCCTCGGCGCTGTGAGCTCCCGCAGGACGCCGCGCGGGAGGGTCCGCGTCGTGTAGGCCCGCTCCGCGAGCAGCGGGTTGCCGACGCCTGCGATCTCGGTGACGACAGCCTTCGAAATCCCCTCGTGGTAGCACCGCCGCCGGAAATAGCGGATCGTCGTCCGATCGCACGAGACATGATGACGGACAACGGCGTCCGGGTCGTACAGCACCCGTGCATCCGGTTGGCGGCCACGGATGCGGAGGCACAGCTCCGTCTCCTCTCCGCCGACCGGGTGGTTGCCGACCCGGCCCACCTCGGACCTGAACCCGCCGATGTCGTCGAACACCGAGCGGCGGATCGACATATTGCAGCCAAGGGGGTTCCGCACCTCCGCCAGCTCGGTCGGCTGCCCGGTGTAACTGCACCCGACCACCCAGTCGAACTCGGCAGGCATCCAGTGCGGGCGGGCGCCCGTGGGCCACACCGGGGCGGCATAGCCGCCGACGGCAGCGACCCGCGGATCGCGATAGTGGCGCATCAGGGCATGCGCCCAACCGGGCTCGGCGACTGCGTCGTCGTCGAGGAACGCGACGACGTCGCCGCGCGCCGCGCCCACCCCCGTGTTCCTGGCACCCGAAAGTCCACGCTCCCCGTCACTTTCGAGCACCGTGACTCGTCCTCGGGCACCGAATCGGTCCCGGGCGAGCCGGTACAGCTCCGGGCAGTGATCGATTACCACGACGACGCCGAGTACCGGGAAGTCCTGATTCAGAACTGATTCCACTGCAGGGCAGAGCTCATCCCACCGTTGCGTGGTGTAGGCGCAGATCACCACGGTCAGGGTGTCGGCCACGACGGTCGACGGCAGATCGGTGCCGGCTCGCGGGCCGGCCCGGACCGGCCCGCGGTCACGTCGCGCAACACGCCACTTGGTCAGACCGAACAGTGCCATCCGGCGCAAAGTCTGTTCGTGGCAACGCATCCAGCCGCGGAAAAGGTCGATTTGGGACAGGTCCCAGCGCGGATCGCGGGCAAGCGACTTCTCGAAGTCGAGCGACTGGGCAAGTTGGGTCCGCGCCGAGGTCAGGCCGCTCATGGAGCCACCGCGGATCCGGAACGAGGCGTGTGTCGCCGGTATGCCGTAGAAGTCGCCACAGCCCAACAGCCGCACCCACAGATGTATGTCACTCAGGAAGGGGAAGTCGGCGGTGAACCCACCGACCCGGTCGAAGTCGGCGCGCCGGAACATGCCCGCCACCGGTGCTCCGATCGGATTGCCTCCATTGCGCACGATCCGCCTGACCACGCCTTCGGCGGTGACCTGTCCCTCGATGCCGTCGAGTCCCCGGGCGGGCACGATCAAGCGCTCGTTGTCGTCGATGAAGTCGCATTTCACCGACACCAGGGCGACATCGGGATTGTTGTCGAGGACCGAGGCCTGCACCGCAAGGCAGCCGGGCTTGAGCAGATCGTCGGCGCAGACAAGTTTGACGAACTCGCCCCGGGACTGTGACACCAGGAGGTTCCAGTTCTCGACGAACGGCAGGGTGGCCGGATTCCGCATGACCCGAACACGCGGATCGTCGACGCGCGCCAGGATGTCGGAAGTGCCGTCGGTGCTGTGGTTGTCGATGACGACCACCTCGAAGTCGTCGTAGGCCTGGGACAGCACGCTGTCGAGCAGGGGTTGCAGGTACGCAGCGGCCTGGTGGGCGGGGATACATATCGACACCTTCGGTGTCTGCATGACGGCCGGACCGGCGGCGATGGCTCCCGGGGCGTCTGTCGTGGTCATCGTCCGTGTGCCTTCCATCGCCCGGAGAGCTCGGGAAAGCGAGCCTCGACCTCCGGTAGGAGGTCGGCGAGTGTGAGCAGAACCCGGTCGGGGTCGGCTGCGAGCAACTCTTCAGGTGAGATGATCGGGATGTCGGTGCCCGGCATACGCCTGCCCTGCTTGGCCGGCGCGCCGTCGGCTACCGCCTTGACCAGATCTGTGGTGATACCGGCACGACTGAACAGCGAGACCGCTTTGGACGCGGCGGCATACGCGTACACGGTGTGGCCCGCGGCGGCCTCTTGCGCCAGCCACCCGCGCAACATCTCGACGTCGCGATCCGCGCCTTCCTGTAGACCTGCCAGGCCCGCCGGGGTGGTGATACCCATCTGCTGTTCCTTGTTCAGCAGGTGCTGCACGGACTCGTCGCCCTCAACATCCCCGTGCACCGCGGCGACCAGAGTGGTCCCCCCGTACAGATCGAACTCCCAGAGCGTGGCGACGCTCATCCCGACCGTGGCGAGCAGGCTCCTCAGCGAGGTCAATGAGTAGTAGGCAAAGTGGCCGTGCCGCAGCGCGTTCCACTGCCCCTCCGTCACGATGGTCACGATCGGCTGGTACTGCAGCAACAGGACCCCGCCGGATCTGGTGGCAGCGGCCCGCCGCGCGAACGAGGCTCGCTGCTCGGGTTCGTGCATGATGCCGAAGCAGTCCAGCACCAGGTCGGCATCGGAGCCGGGAGCGGGGTGGTAGCCGAATACGGCGACGAGTGGCAACCAGCTTCCGCTGTGCGGGCTCTCGAATTCAAGCACCGTATCGCCACGCAGCCAGCCGGCGGCCGCCACCTGTTCGACAGCGGCCTGCGCCTGCTCGCGGAGCGCGCGCGGCTCCAGACCGTGCATCTCCTGGCCGCCTGTGTCGTCGTCGGCCAGCTGCGCCAGCCCGCACGAGCTGCACAGCGCTATCGCGAGCCGGTGGCAGGCCTCGTCCGCGCCGATGGGATCGGCGGCCGGCGGAAAGTGATCCGGTGCAGGAACATTCCCGAAGTCAAGCACCGGCAGGGTGGCATCTCGTCCACACCCCCGACACTCGTTCATGGCACGATCGCCCAATGCGCATCGACAACGCGGATCTCGCCGACGTTCTCGTCCTCACCCCGACTCCGTTCCGCGACGAGCGCGGGTTGTTCACCCGGACCTTCGACGCCGCACTCTTCGACGCCCATCTCGGGACGCCCGGCCTGTCGGCGCGCTTCGTCCAGGACTCCCAGTCGCGATCGGTCCGCGGCGTAATCCGTGGCATGCACGGACGGTCCGGTCGGGGCGAGGCCAAGCTGGTCCGCTGTGCGCACGGAGCCATCCACGACGTGTTGGTCGACATTCGGCCGGGATCGGTCACGTTCGGCCGGCAGCAGGCTTTCCTGCTCGACGACAACGACTTTCGTCATCTTTATGTGCCGCCGGGTTTCCTGCACGGATTTCAGGCCCTCACCGCTACGGCGGACGTCTGCTACCGGATCGACCGTCCTCATGACCCCTCCGAGAACCTGGCTGTCGCACACGACGATCCCGACCTCGCGATCGACTGGCCGCTGGCCGGGGCGATTGTGTCGGCGCAGGACCGCCGCGCGCCGCGGTGGGCTGATCTACTCATGCAGCTGTCCTGATCCATCGCATCGACTCGTCGAGCAGTCCGGCCGAGCGCAGCGCGTCCAGGTGTGGCAGCCGGGTGAACTTGTGGGCGAAGTCGTGCTGATTCAGGCCATAGGCCAGGTAGGCCCGGTACAACTGGGTGGCTCCGTCGGCGACCGACCACGTCGCCTCGTAGCCGAGCGTGTCGCGGAACCGAGAGAAGTCCACCCGGTAGGACCGCGGGTCCGGCCCCGTCTCACCGGTGATCAGCAGATGGGAGGACGGCACCGCACCGACAACGGCCTCGGCGATCTCGGCCACCGTGAGGTTGTTCGTCTCGGTGCCGACATTGAAGGCGGCACAGTGGATCTTGTGGATCGGCGCCTCCAGCGCGGTGAGAAACGCCACTGCGATGTCCTGGGCGTGGACGAGCGGGCGCCACGGCGTGCCGTCGGAGAGAACCCGCACTACTCCGGTGAGCACGGCGTGGGCGACGAGGTTGTTGACCACGATGTCGGCACGCAATCGGGGCGAGAAGCCGAATGCGGTGGCGTTGCGCAGAAAGACCGGTGAGAACGAATCGTCGGCGATCGCGGCGACGTCGTCTTCGACGCGCACCTTGCTCTCCGCGTAAGGCGTGAGTGGCCGCAGCGCGGTGTCCTCGTTGACGAGCCCGTCGTCGGCAGCGCCGTAGACCGAACACGTCGATGCGTAGAGGAACCTGCGAACGCCGGCCTCCTTGGCCAGCCGTGCCAGCCTGACCGATCCGCGATGGTTTATGGCGTAGGTGATTTCCGGCGCCAACGCCCCCAGCGGGTCGTTGGACAGGGCCGCGAGGTGTACGACGGCGTCGAACCCGGCGAGCTGGGTCACCGACACGTCCCGCAGGTCCTGTTCGATACCCGGGGGATCGAGCGGCGCCGGCCCCAGCACGCACTGCTCGAACAGACCGGAGTCGAGACCGGTGACGTCGTGCCCGGCTGCCTGCAGAACGGGCACCATGACGGTCCCCAGGTAGCCTTGGTGGCCGGTGACGAGGACCTTCATCGCAACGTCTCCGCCTCGCGGGACGGTTGCGTTGCGTGCAGGTCCGCGCTGTGCAGGGTGGGCAGTGGATACACCAGCTGCCCGCCCCACTCAGCGACATGGCTCAGCTGGGCAGTCAGTTCCGACTCGAGGTTCCACGGCAACACCACCACGACGTCGGGCTTGTCGACGTCGATGCGTGCCGGGTCATGGATCGGGATCCGCGTACCGGGCGTGAAACAACCGTGCTTGTAGGGGTTCCTGTCGACCGTGTACTCGATGAGGTCGCTGTGGATACCGCAATAGTTCAACAGGGTGTTGCCCTTCGCAGGCGCCCCGTACGCCACGACACGCTTACGGTTGCGCTTGCACTCCAACAGAAAGGTCAGGAACTCGTGTCGGATCGCCTCGGTGCGGCCCCGCAACTGTACGTACCCATCGACGTCGTGCAGCCCCGCCGCCTTCTCGACGCAGAGCGCCTCGGTCACCCTTTCGCTCGGCCGTCGGGCGGCACCCTCTGGGCGGGCCCAGAGGCGGATCGATCCGCCATGGGTGCTGAGCATCTCCACGTCCACGAGCGTCAGTCCGCCTTCGGCGAGTGCGAGCATGGCTGAGAACACTGTGTAGTACTGGAAGTGCTCGTGATAGATGGTGTCGAACTGCCCGAACGCCACCAGGTTCAGTGCGTAATGCACCTCGATGCTGAGCCAGCCGTCGTCGCACATCAGCCCACGCAGCGCTCGGGTGAACTCCCGCAGGTTGGGGATGTGGGCGTAGACGTTGTTGGCGATCACCAGATCGGCGGGTCCATGTTCGGCCCGCACCGACGCCGCCTCCTCCTCGTCGAGAAAGGCGGTGCGTGTCGGCACACCAAGTTCACGGGCGGCCGCGCCGACGTTCACCGACGGCTCGATACCCAGGCACGGAATTCCCTTGGCCTGCACATGCTTCAGTAGGTAGCCGTCGTTGCTGGCGACCTCGACGACGAAAGACCGCTGCCCGAGCCGAAGGCGGCGGGCAGTCTCGTCGACGTAGGACTTGGCGTGTTCGACCCAACTGTCGGAGTACGACGAGAAGTACGCGTACTCGGTGAAGGTGTCCTCCGAGGTGATCAGCGCCGGAATCTGTAGAAGCAGACACGATTCGCACAGCCGCAGATGTAGCGGATAGGTCGGCTCCGGGGCGTCGAGAGCCTCCGCGGGCAGGAAGCTCTGCGACGGTGGGCTGGCGCCCAGGTCAAGAACGCTGAGCATACGGTCCGAATCACATAGTCGGCATTGCATGGTGCTCTACTCTTTTCGTCAGGTATCGGGTGGCCGGCCAGGGTCAGACCAGCTGGTCGGCCCATATCTTCCAAGGCGCTTTGCCGTTGTCCCACAAATCGTTCAGGTAGATCTTGTCCCAGAGGGTGTCCATGCCTCGCCAGAATCCGCTGTGTTGGTATGCGGAGAGTTCACCGTCTGTCGCCAGCCGCTGAAGTGGCGCCTGCTCGAACACGGTGTCGTCGCCGGAGATGTAGTCCAGCACTGAGGGTTGTGCGACGAAGAAGCCGCCGCTGACCCAGCCGCCGTCTCCGATCGGCTTCTCCTGAAACGAGACTCGCCGTTCATCGAACTCGAGGGTGCCGTAGCGCGCCGGGGGTTGGACCGCGGTCACAGTGACGGTCGTCCGTTCGGCACGGTGGTGGTCGATCACATTGCGCACGTCGAGATCGGAGACGCCGTCGCCGTAGGTGAAGCAGAACGTGTCGTCGCCGATGTACTCCTTGGCCCGCAGCAGGCGGCCGCCTGTCATCGTGTTGAGGCCGGTGTCCAGAAGAGTGACCGTCCACGGCTCTGTCTTGGACTGAATTGTCGCGACACTGTCGGTGGCCAGATCGATCGTTACGTCCGATGTGTGCAAGAAGTAGTTCATGAAGTACTCCTTGATCATGTAGCCCTTGTATCCGACGAGCACGATGAAGTCTGTGATGCCCGCTGTCTCATAGATTTTCATGATGTGCCAGAGAATCGGGCGGCCGCCGATGTCGACCATCGGCTTGGGCCGGCTCTCGGATTCCTCACTGATACGGGTGCCCCGCCCACCGGCGAGAATGACTGCTTTCACGATTACTCCTGGTGCCGTGATTCGGCCGGTGTGACGGCGCCGACCGTTGGGATGCTGCGCGCGCCGCCGTCTTCGACGCCGAGCGAGTGAGTGTTTCGACGACCCGGGGTCGGGCGTCGGGTCGGGGGCGATCAGCCGGGCTGTGCTTCGGATACACGGGCCGGTATCGAGGTGCGGAGGTGTCTAACAGGCTTCCGCGGCAGCTGCTGCGGGTCCGCGCCGCTGTGAGAGAACCTCCAACAGGTGGCCTGAGACGCCGGACCTATGGCCGTGCAACACCGTTCGCAACACTCGGGTCCCGTCCCGAACGGCCCTCAGGTTCGACTTGCCGGAGCGGCGCGGCATCTCCAGGCTGGGCACCTCGGCGATCCGCAAGCCTGCCTGCATCGCCCGTACCGTCATCTCCGCCTCGATCTCGAACCCGGTTGCGGAGAGCTCGAGGAGTTCAAGGTAGCGGCGGTGGAAGGCGCAGAACCCGTAGCACAGATCCGTCAGGTCGGAGTCGTACAAGGAGTTGAAGACGCCGAGAAGGAAGCGGTTACCCAGCTTCCGGAACGCGGTGATGTCGAGCGAACCCCCGCCCCCGATGAACCTCGAACCCTTGACGAAGTCGTAGCCGTTGCGCAGGAAGTGCACGTAGTGCCGGATCTCTTGGGGCGCCATGCTGCCGTCCGCGTCCATCATCACGATGATGTCGCCGCTGGCCGCGAAGAAGCCGGTCCGCAGCGCACTGCCCTTGCCGACTCCTTCTTGCGCGACGACCTTGATGTCGGGTCGGTACCGCAGCGCCGTGATCAGCGTGGCGTCGGTGGAGGCGCCGTCGACCAGGATGATCTCGTCCACGTCCTCGGTGATCTGTTCAAGCACCCAGGCCACGTTGCGGGCCTCGTTCCGGACCGGGATGACCAGGCTCACGGACGGCGTCACCTTGACGCCGTCCCTGGCAAGCATGAACTGCGCGTGCGGACTGCTCGTCGTGGTCTGTCCTTGGTGTGAAGCACTGCCGACATGGCCCGTCGCTGGTAATTCCCCCATTGCCCTACCCCTGCTTCCGCTGAAGTGATGAGCTCGGCTGCGGTCGCGGCCGTCTCGTGGATTGCCGTTCCCCCTGAAGCGCTGCAATCGTCTTATCGTGCGGATGGACGCATCTCTGGCAAAGTTTCTGCGATTCCGATGGAACATATTGGCTACGTCGTCGGAGCTGTACGAGGCGGAACGGTATCAGCGACATGGCGGACCCGCAATCATCGTCCGCGGCTTTCTTGAGAAGTGAATAATTCGTAGTGCTAGACAGTATGCCAGGGCGAACACCGTCGTCTGTTTATGCAGCTACTACGCTATGTAGAAGCGCCTTGGCGGATAACTCGAAACATGATTGGTGCGCCATTGCCGGGTGGGCGAGATTGGCATTTTATTGCCGGTAAGCGTCGATAAACGCGATTTCCGCGGCCGGCGCCATTACGCGATGGCAGTTACCGCTTTGTATCCCTTATCGTCACCTATCGCGAAACATATCGTCTGAGCAAATCAAGGACGGTTCCTGGGAAATTCAAAGTTTAACCTGCTCGCAATATGGCTGCCGGACGGTCGCAGGTACGCGCCGGTGCCGTAGCGGAGCGGGCCGATGCGCGGACTGGGTCCGGGTGCGGTGGCCGGGAGGCGCCACTGCCGCGAACCCATGGTGACGTTTGACACCTGTCAACTTCGGCGAAGTAGAGTCAGCGCATGCAGATCCGCGACACCGCCGTTGCCACCCCTGACAAACCGGCCATCATCATGTATCCCTCCGGGACCGTGGTGACGTTCGGCGAACTCGAAGCCAGGGCGAACCGGCTGGCCCACCTGTTCCGGGACGCCGGCCTCGTCGAGGGCGACGCCGTCGCGATCCTGATGGAGAACAACGAGCACATCCACGCCGTGATGTGGGCAGCGCGCCGCGCCGGGCTGTACTACGTGCCCATCAGCACCCACCTCACCGCGGCGGAGGTGGCCTACATCGTCGACAACAGCGGCGCCAAGGCCATCGTCGGCTCCGCCAAGCTCAAGGACACCCTGGCCGGGCTGGCCGAAGAACTTCCAAACGGCCTGCCGCCGCTGCGGCTGATCGCCGGGGGAGC
Organism: Mycolicibacterium austroafricanum; assembly: GCF_000612725.1. Taxonomy (GTDB): domain Bacteria; phylum Actinomycetota; class Actinomycetes; order Mycobacteriales; family Mycobacteriaceae; genus Mycobacterium; species Mycobacterium austroafricanum. The sequence goes on along the minus strand of NZ_HG964450.1, from coordinate 1,084,033 downwards.
CGAATCGTCGGCGACGAGCGCCTCCAGCGAGCTCGAGGGCTGGCAGCGCTATCCCGAGTGCGTGGCCGACAAGCCCGACACCCCGATTGCCGACGAGATCGAGGGCGACCTGCTTCAGTACTCCTCCGGAACCACGGGACGCCCCAAGGGCATCAAGCGTGAACTGCCGCATGTGCCACCCTCGGAGTCGCCCGGGTTGATGGCCGCGCTGGTGTCCTTCTGGATGCACCCGGATGCGGTGTACCTCAGCCCCGCCCCCCTCTACCACACCGCGCCGTCGGTGTGGTCGATGCAGACGCAGGCCGGTGGCATCACCACCGTGGTGATGGAGAAGTTCGACGCCGAAGGCGCGTTGGACGCGATCGCCAAGCACAAGGTGACGCACGGCCAGTTCGTGCCGGTGATGTTCACCCGGATGCTGAAACTGCCTGAGGCCGTGCGCAAGTCGTACGACGTATCGAGCCTGGAGCGGGTCATGCACGCCGCCGCACCGTGCCCGGTCGACATCAAGAAGCAGATGATCGACTGGTGGGGTCCGATCGTCGACGAGTACTACGCGTCCTCGGAGGCGCACGGGTCCACGCTGATCAGCGCCGAGGACTGGCTGACGCACCCGGGTTCGGTCGGCAAACCGTTGACCGGTGTCGTCCACATCGTCGGCGAGGACGGCGAGGAGCTCCCGCCGGGCCAGGCCGGCGAGATCTACTTCGAAGGCGGCTACGACTTCGAATACCTCAACGACCCCGACAAGACCGCCTCCTCACGCCATCCGCAGGGCTGGAAGACGGTGGGCGACATCGGATATCTCGACGACGAGGGTTACCTCTACCTGACCGACCGTCGCCACCACATGATCATCTCCGGCGGGGTCAACATCTACCCGCAGGAGGCCGAGAACCTGCTCGTCACACACCCCAAGGTGATGGACGCCGCGGTGTTCGGCATCCCCGACGAAGAGATGGGGCAGAGCGTCAAGGCCGTGGTCCAGACGGTGGATCCCGCCGACGCCACCGAGGAGTTCGCCGCCGAACTCATCTCCTGGCTGCGGGATCGCCTGGCCCACTACAAGTGCCCGCGCTCCCTGTCGTTCGAGGCGCAGCTGCCCCGCACCGACACCGGCAAGCTCTACAAGCAGGAGCTGGTGAAGAAGCACTCGTGAACAGTCGGGTCGAACTGGGGGGCGGTGTCCGCGTCGCTGTCGGAACCCCTTCCGACGACGCGACTTTCACGGTGACCGAGGACGACGTCGATGACCGCCGGGCGGTCACCGTCACCTCGGTGCCCGACACCCTGGCGGAGTTGGAGGAGCGCTGCCGGCGGTGGCCGCAGGCGGCCGCGGTCTGTGACGACGTGCTGCGCGCATTCGACCCCGGGGGAAGCACCTTCGCCGGAGTGATCACCGAGTCGCTGGCCTACTCGACGTTGCAGTCGGGATCCGAGTTCGCCCGCTGGCTCGCCGAGCGAGGGCCGGCGCGGGTTCCGGATATCTCGGATCCCGTGGTGGCGGAACGCCACGACGGCCGACTGACGATCCGCTTCAACCGGCCACAGCGGCACAACGCCTTCTCGACCGACGCGCGGGCGGCGCTGCTCGAAGCGCTCGAGGTGGCGCGGCTGGATCCGTCGGTCGACGAGGTGGTGCTGGCCGGCAACGGTCCGTCGTTCTGCAGTGGCGGCGACCTGGCCGAGTTCGGCACGTTCACCGATCCTGCCTGCGCGCACCTGGCCCGCACCCGGCACAGCCCCGCCCTGGTCCTCGACGAGATCACCGCGCGCCTGGGCCGTGGCTGCCGCGCCGAGTTGCACGGCCAGGTTCAGGGCAGCGGCCTGGAGATGGCGGCATTCTGCGGGTGGGTGTCCTGCGACGCCGACGCGGTTCTCGGGTTGCCCGAGCTCACGCTCGGTCTGATCCCCGGTGCCGGCGGCACGGTCAGCGTCACCCGCCGCATCGGACGTTGGCGCACAGCTTATCTGGTGCTCTCCGGGCGGCCGATCGACGCCGGCACGGCGCTGCGGTGGGGCCTCGTCGACGCCGTCGGGTGAACTCGGCGCGCGAGCGACAACCGGGGGTGCTCGAGCGGACTCCCTAACTGGAGCGGCGCAACGTGACCCGGTAGGTGTATTGCTCGGGCAGGAACTGGCTGACGGCCAACTCGACCGGGTGGCCCTCGTCGTCGGCGTAGAGCCGGTCCACCCGCAGCATCGGATGTCCGGGCGGGCAGGCCACCGCCGCGGCGGCCGCCTCGTCCGCGGCAGCGACGGTGATCGATTGCGCCGCCTCGGCGATCGGTTTCTCCAGATGCGGCTCGAGCAGCCCGATCACGGTGTGAGTGCTCGTGGCGCCGGTGACCAGATGCGGGGACGTGAGCACGGAGGTGGCCACCGCAGGCGGGAGTGCAACGGTGGTGTGCCCGAACGCGATACCACCGTGCAGTCGACGGAACTGCACCGAGTAGACGACGTCCCCGTCCAGCCGTAGGCGGCTGGCGGCCTCGATGTCGACGCGTCGACGCAGCCCGTCGACCACCTCCATCGTGGTGTCGTCGGACAGGCTCATCAGGTCCTCGATGGACCCCAGCTGCCGGAGGTAGCGACGGCCCTGCTCGCTCGCGTAGCTCCCACGCCCGGGCACCCGGTACACGGTGCCCTCGGCGACGAGATCCTGGAATGCGCGTCGTACGGTCTGGCGGGACAGGCCGTGCCGGGCGACCAGTTCCGATTCCGTCGGCAGCCGTGTGCCGTCGGGATAGCGGCCCGCGGCGATGTCGTCGCGAAGCCGTTCTCGCAGCACCTGATAGGCCGGCGGCATCAGATGCCGCCCCGGGCCACCAGTTGTCCGGCGATCACGTTGCGTTGGATCTCGTTGGTGCCTTCGCCGACGATCATCAGCGGCGCGTCGCGGAAGTACCGTTCCACGTCGTATTCGGTCGAGTAGCCGTAGCCGCCGTGGATTCGCACCGCGTTGAGCGCGATCTCCATTGCGACCTCGGAGGCGAACAGCTTGGCCATCCCCGCCTCCATGTCGGCCCGCGCCCCGCTGTCGTAGCGGTCGGCGGCGTAGAGCGTCAGCTGGCGCGCAGCGGTCAACTTCGTCGCCATGTCCGCGAGATAGTGGCCGACCGCCTGGTGCTTCCAGATCGGCTGCCCGAAGCTCTCCCTGTCCTGTGCGTAGGCCAATGCATCCGCCAGCGCCGCCGATGCCACCCCGAGGGCGCGGGAGGCGACCTGAATACGGCCCGTCTCAAGGCCTTTCATCATCTGGGCGAACCCCCGACCCGCCGCACCGCCGAGAATCGCGGATTCGGGAACCCGGCACCCGTCGAAGGTCAGCTCGCAGGATTCGACGCCCTTGTAGCCGAGTTTGGGCAGGTCGCGCGACACGGTGAGACCGTCGGTCGGGTTGTCCACCAGAACGACCGAGATGCCCGAATGCCTCGGGGTGGCCTCGGGGTCGGTCTTGCACAACAGTGCGATCAACCCCGAACGTCTGGCGTTGGAGATCCACGTCTTGGCCCCGCTGATCACCAGCTCGTCGCCGTCACGGCGGGCCACGGTGCTCATCGCCTGCAGGTCGGAGCCGCCGCCGGGCTCGGTCAGCGCCATCGTCGCGCGCAGCTCGCCGGTCGCCATCGGCGGCAGATAACGCTGCTTCTGCTCATCGGTTCCGAACAGCGACAGCAGCTTGGCCACCACGGTGTGCCCACCCATCGCGCCGGCCAGGCTCATCCAGCCGCGGGCCAGCTCCTGGGTGACCAACACGTAGCAGCGCGTGGAAACCGGTGCGCCGCCCTCGGATTCGGGGATGGCCAACCCGAAGATCCCGATCTGCTTCATCTTCTCGATCCACGCCTCCGGGTAGGTGTTGGCGTGCTCGACGTCGCGCACGGTGGGCCGGACCTCGCGGTCGATGAACGTCCGGACCGTCTCCACCAGCATGGCTTCTTCGCTGCTCAGACCCTCGACCATGCCCACGCCTCCGTTGCTTCGCAAATGTACGGCCATTTCGCCCCGCCATATTGACATGCGGACCGGGCCGGTGCCAGCATCACCCTCTGTGACTTTGTGCGGCCAAATGTCCGGTGGTCCCCACTTCGACGACCTGAGGGTCGGACAGGTCTTCGACTCCGCTCCGTCGATGACGCTGACGGCGGGAGTGGCCGCGACACATCAGGCGATCATCGGCGACCGGATGCGCCTGCCCCTCGACGGCGAACTGTCCCTGTCCGTGGCCGGCGCGACGGCGCCGCTGGCGCATCCGGCACTGGTCTGCGACGTCGCGATCGGCCAGTCGACGCTGGCCACCCAGCGGGTCAAGGCCAACCTGTTCTACCGCGGCCTGACCTTCTACCGCTATCCCGTCATCGGTGACTCGTTGTTCACCCGCACCGAGGTGGTGGGCCTGAGGCAGAACACCGCCAAGCCCGGCCGGGCGCCCACCGGGCTTGCCGCACTGCGCATGACGACGATCGACGGTGTGGGGCGGCTCATCCTGGATTTCTACCGGTGCGCGATGCTCCCACTCAGTGATGACACCGCCCAGACCGGTCACGACAACGATCTCTCCGCGATCGGGGCCGGCGCTGCTCCGGTGGCCGATCCCACCGCCGACTGGGATGCCGAGGCGTTCCGGACGCGGGTGCCGGGACCGCATTTCGACCCGGCGCTGGTGGGTACGGTGGGTCGGAGCACCGCGGACGTGGTGAGCAGCGCCCCGGAGTTGGCCAGGCTGTCACTGAATATCGCTGCCACACATCATGATTCACGTGTCGCGGGTCGCCGGCTGGTCTACGGCGGGCACACCATCGGCCTGGCCCTGGCGCAGGCGACCCGGCTGCTGCCCAACCTCGTGACGGTGCTGGGCTGGGAGTCCTGCGATCACACCGGGCCGGTGTACGAGAACGACACGCTCTACAGCGATCTCACCGTCGAGAGCGCCGACCCGCTCCCGGACGGCCGCGGCGCGGTGCTGCGGTTGCGCTCGGTCGTCCACGCGGCGGGTGACGAACCCGGGGCGGACAGGCAGGTTCTGGAGTGGCGGTTCAGCGCCCTGCATTTCTGACGGTTCACCGTCGTGCATTTCTGACGGTTCACCGTCGTGCTGTCCTGTCGGTGCACCGTCGTGGCGCCGTGACCCACAATGGTCCGGTGACGTCCGTGCGCATTCCCGCCGCCGTGCTCGAGCGCGCCCGCTCGACGGCCGCGCGGGCGGGCATCGCGGCGGACACGGACGAACTGCTCGGCGGGCGGGCTGCTCTGCTGGGGCTCCGGTCGGGTGGCCGGGTCTCCGCCGGGGGCGCCTCCCGGCTGATGGCCGCGCATGACGGCTGGTGCGCGCTGACCCTGTCCCGGCCCGACGACATCGCGGCCGTCCCGGCCCTTGTCGAGGCCGACGCGGTCGTCGGTGACCCGTGGCCCGCAGTGGAACGCAACGTGCATGACCGCGGTGTGGTCGCGTTCGCCGAACGGGCCCGGCTGCTCGGCCTACCGGTCGGAGTGTTGGGCGAAACGGGTTCCGCTGCACCGGTGTTCCGACGTTCCGGTGATCCGGTTCAGCCCTGCGGGCTCACCGGGTTGCTGGTGGCGGACCTGTCGTCGATGTGGGCCGGACCGCTGTGCGGACAGCTGCTGGCCCGGGCGGGAGCGACCGTCGTCAAGGTGGAGAGCGCCACCAGGCCCGACGGGACACGGCAGGGGCCACCCGCCTTCTTCGACTGGATGAACGGCGGAAAGCTCTCCTACCGTGCCGATTTCACCCGTCCGGATGGTGTGCGCCGACTGCTGGCCGTGGCCGACGTGGTGATCGAGTCGTCGCGACCCGCTGCACTGGAACGGCGCGGACTGGGACCGGCGGACGTCCCCGCCCGCCGTGGTCGGATCTGGTTGCGCGTCACCGGCCACGGTACGGCGGGTGACCGCGCCGATTGGGTGGCCTTCGGTGATGACGCCGCGGTGTCGGGCGGACTGGTGGGCGGTAGTGCCGATGCCCCGGAGTTCTGCGGGGACGCGATCGCCGACCCGCTGACCGGACTGCACGCCGCGCTGGCCGTGCTGGAGTCACATGCCCGCGGCGGCGGTGAGCTGGTGGAGATCTCGATGGCGGCGGTGGCCGCCGGTTACGCGGGACTGCCTGGTGACGATGAAAGAGACTGCGCTGCAACGCCGTCGGTGCCGGACAGTGGACCCGAACTCGGTTCAGACAACGACGTCGTCGACCGCCTGGTCGCCGATCGGCTGGCCGCACCATGCTGATCCGGCGCGCGGCGCTCCTGGACGGCACCCGCACCGACATCCGCGTCGGTGAGCGGATCACCGGGATGGCCGACGGGCTGACGGCCGAGCCGGGTGAAACGGAGTACGACGCGGCCGGGGGCGCCGTGATCCCCGGACTGCACGACCACCACATCCATCTGCGCGCGGCCGCGGCGGCGTTGCACTCGGTACGGGTCGGACCCGACGAAGTGCACAGCAGGGCAGAACTCGCCGAAACGCTCGCCGCCGCAACGGTCGGTGCCGACGGATGGATCCGCGCCGTCGGCTACCACGATGCCGCGGCGGGGCCGTTGGACCGGCATGTGCTCGATGAGCTCGCCCCGTCCGTGCCGGTGCGTATCCAGCATCGCAGCGGGGCCCAGTGGATTCTGAACACCGCAGCGCTGCGACGCGTCGGGCTCGCCGATCATCCCGACGGCCGACTGCCCAGTGCGGACGGCAGTTGGGCGGCGACGTTGCGCAGCGACCCGGGCCTGGACGAGCTCGGCGCGCTGCTGTGCCGCTACGGGGTCACCGGGGTCACCGATGCCACACCGGATCTGGCCGCGGGCGACGTGGCAGCGCTGCAGCGCGAGATGCGGCAGCGGGTCCGGTGCCTGGCGCCGGGCAAGCGCATTCTGCACGACGACGAGCTCGACCCGGACGAGCTGAGCAGGTGGATCGGCGACCGGCACGCCGAGGGGTTCCCGGTGGCGGTGCACTGTGTCACGGCCGCCCAACTCGTCGTCACGCTGGAAGCGTTGCGCAGCAGCGGAACCCATCCCCTCGACCGCATCGAGCACGCCGCCGTGGTCCCCGACGGCAGCCTCGCCGACCTGGCCGGCCGCGCGGTGACCGTGGTGACTCAGCCGAACTTCGTGGCCGAACGCGGCGACCAGTACCTCGCCGATGTCGCGCCCGCCGAGCAACCCGAACTGTGGCGGGTGGCGTCGTTGCTGCGGGCCGGGGTGCCGGTCGCGCTGTCCACCGACGCGCCGTTCGGCGACGCCGATCCGTGGGCGGCGATGCGTGCCGCGGTGTTCCGTCGTACCCCGGCCGGACACGTCCTGGGGGAGGCGGAATGCGTCCCGGCGTCAGCGGCCCTTCAGATGTTCCTCGGTGACCCCGGCCGCCCGGCCACCCCACGCCGGGTCGAACCCGGGGCCGCCGCCGACCTGTGCATCCTGTCCACACCGCCGGAGGCGACGCTGGCGGAACTGGACGCCGCGGCCGTGGCCGCCACCGTGATCGGTGGTGAAGTCGTCTACCAGCGCGGGTGACCCGTCAGGGCGCCGCAGAAGCGAACACGGTCCGCAGCAGTGCGCATTGACTGTTGAAGAACGACTGCGACACATCGGCTTTGGGTGCGATCCCGTCGAACCCGTGGAAGGCGCCGTCGACCACCATGACCTCGCACTGCACCCCGGCCACGCGGAGCCGTTCGGCGTAGGCGAGATCCTCGTCGTGGAACAGATCCAGCGTCCCGACGCCGATCCAGGCGGGCGGAAGGCCGGCGAGGTCGTCACGACGGGCGGGGACGGCCTCGTTCGGGTCGGCGTCGCCCAGATATGCGCGCCAACCGAAGCGATTGCTGGACTGGTTCCACAGCCGGTGGCCCGGGTGGTCGAGCCCCTTCCGGTGCACGGTGCGGTCATCGATCATCGGATACACCAGAAGCTGTGCGGCGAGCTCGATTTCGCCGCGGTCACGGGTGAGCAGCGCGAGCGCGGCGGCCAGCCCGCCGCCGGCGCTGGCTCCGCCGATCGCCACCCGCGCCGGATCGACCGAAGGCAATTGGGTGAGCCAGTGCAACGCCGAGTAGCAGTCCTCGACCGGAACCGGGTAGGGATACTCGGGCGCGAGCCGGTAGTTCACCGAGGCGACCGTCGCGCCGAGCTCACGGGCGAACCGGCGGCACAGCACGTCGTCCTGGGCGGCGTCACCGATGACGTACCCGCCGCCGTGGATCCACAGCAGCGCGGGCCCCCGGCCCGGCGCCACTCCGCTGGGGCGGAACAGCCGGACCCCGACCCCCGAGGAGAGGGTGAGCACCTCCACGTCCGCAGGGCTGTCGTTGCGGCGCCACATCAGCCGCGACGCCGCCCGGATGAACGGCAGGGTGAGGGGCGTGATGACCTGCTTGGGCAGCAAGCGGGCGCTGCGACGCAGCTCAGGATGGAATTCGATGTCTGGCACCCGCTCAGTATGCGTGTGCGGCAAGGGCACCCGTCAGCGAAGTAGCGGGTCGCGTGGCAATCCGAGGATCCGCTCGGCGATGGTGTTCCTGGTGATCTCCGAGGTTCCGCCTGCGATGGTCATGGCGCGGTTGCCGAGATAACTGCGGGTCAGCTGCGGTGTCTGCCCGACGACGGCGGCGGTGCCTGCAAGCTCGAAGGCCAGCTCGGTGAGACGCTGCCCGGATTCGGCGACCAGCAGCTTGGTCACGTTCCCCTCGGGCCCCGGCTCGGCGCCGGCGATCGCGCGGGTCGCCCGCCTCAGGTTGAGCAGCCGCAGGCTGTGCAGCTCGGCGATCACCTCGCCCGCCTGCCGGACATACATCGCCGACGTCGCCGGTGAGCTGTCGAGCAACTTGATCAGATGGTCCGGGGTGGTGCCCACCGGCCCACCGGAGCCGCCGCCGATGGAGATGCGCTCGTTGCCCAGCGTGGCCCGCGCGACCAGCCAACCCTTGTTCACGTCGCCGACCACGTCGGCGTCCGGGACGAAGACGTCGTCAAAGAACACCTCGTTGAAGTGCGAGTCGCCGGTGATGCCCCGCAGCGGGTTCACCGTCACACCTTCGGCGTTCATGTCGATCGCCATCATCGTGACACCGGCGTGCTTGGGGGCGTCGGGGTCGGTGCGCACCGTGGCCAGGCCCCACTGGCACAGGTGGGCCAGGCTCGTCCACACCTTCTGTCCCGTGACACGCCAGCCGCCGTCGACCTTCTTGGCCGACGTCCGTACCGCCGCGGCGTCCGAGCCGGCGCCGGGTTCGGAGAACAGCTGGCACCACATCACCTGTCCGCGCAGCACCGGCTCCACCCAGCGCTCGCGCTGATCGTCGGTGCCCGCCTGGGCGATCGTCAGCGCCACCCAGCCGGTGATGCCCATGTCGGGACGGTCGACGCCGGCGAACTCCTCCTCGATGACCAGCTGTTCGAGCACGTTCGCCGCCCGCCCCCACGGTTGCGGCCAGTGCGGAACCAGGTATCCGGACTCGACGAGGAAGTCGCGCTGCTGGCCAGCGGGCAGCGACCGCACCTTGGCGGCGGCCTCGCGCGCCTGGCTGCGGTACTCCTCGGACTCGGGCGGCAGCGTGAAGGACGCGCCGTGCGCCCGGCCGTTGCGTTGGCCGTCGACGATGTCGAGCAGCGGGTCCACGCCGTCGGCCATCAGGGCCGCCAGCGTCCGGGCCCGGCGAAGGTAGAGGTGGGAGTCGTGCTCCCAGGTGAAGCCGATACCGCCGTGCAGCTGAATGTTGTTCTGCGCGTTGAACACCTGGGCGCGGATGGCCAGCGCGGCGGCGACGGCGCCGGCGAACCAGGCGCTGTCGAGATCGTCAGCGCGGGCCGCGTCCCAGGTGGCCGCGGTGGCGACCTCGGCGGCCACCAGCATGTTGGCGGCGTGATGCTTGACGGCCTGGAAGGTGCCGATGGTGCGCCCGAACTGTTCGCGCACCTTGGCGTAGCCCACGGCCATGTCCAGCGCCGCCCAGCTGACGCCGACGGCCTCGGCGGCGGCCAGGATCCGGAACACGGTCCTCGCGTTGCGCGCCGCCCCCCGCAGGACGCGGTCGGCGGCGACGGGCACGTCGCGCAGCGTCACCGATCCGATGCTGCGGGTGGGGTCCAGGCAATCGAGCGGGGTCACGGTGACACCGCCGGCCGCCGATGCGGGACCGGCGTCGAGGATCACCACGTCCTCACCGGCGGTCAGCACCAGCACAGACGCGTCGGGTGCTGCGAGCACCACCGGGCTCTCCCCGGAGACGATCAGATCGGTGCCGACGACGACGCTGCCCGACACGCCGAGGGCGGCCACCGTCTCCCCGCCGGCCAGTACCGGGAGCAGTTCGGCGCGAACGGAATCCGGTGCGCTCCGGTCGATGACCACCGAAGCCGCCGCGCTGGACAGGAACGGCCCGGGCGCGAGCTGACTGCCGAGGCATTCGATCACCACCGCCAACTCCTCGAGCCCGAAGCCCGAGCCGCCGACGTCTTCGGGCAGGGCGAGTCCGGTCCAGCCGAGTTCGGTTGCGGCCGACCAGATGTCGGCCGGGTGGGTGGAGCCGCCGGCCAGCGCGGCCCTGGCCTTGGCCGGCGTCTGCAGCCGGGTGAGCTGGCCCGACACCGCGGCAGCGAGGTCCTGGTGGTCGTCGGTGATGGCGAGCCTGGACGCAGTCACGGTCGCGCTAACGGTCTTGCTCAAGTGAAGGCCTCACTGCTGAAGTTGACGGTCGGCAACCGACGTTATCGCGCACCGTCGACCCGGGAAACCTGTGATCCACATCACAAAACGACTACGATGCAAATTTGAGTAGACATCTTCGCCCGGATTGTCGTTTCGTCTTCCCGCCCAAGGGTACGCTCGCGCAATGACGGAACGGCCGGACATCAGGTATCCCGGACCTACTCTCACCACCCGCCTGCAATGGTTGCTGAACGCGGGTCCCTCCGACTTCATGCTGGCGATGAGCGTGGCGTCGGCATCGCTACCGGTGATCGGCAAACACCTTGAGCCACTTGGAGCGTTGACGGCCGCCGGGATCTGGGGAACCCGGCACGCCCCCGACTTCGTCGGTGCGCTGGCGAAGTCGCTGATAACGCCGAACGACGCCGAGCGCAAGAAGCAGGAGCGGGACTGCACCAACGCGGTGACCGAGGCCGCGCTGCGGGATGTCGTCGGGCCCAAAGATCTCGAGATCGAATGGCCGGCGGCCGAGCGCACCCCGCCGGTGTGGAGGATGCGTGAGCACCGGCGCCACGTGCACCGCACCTCGGTGCGCTACGGCCCGCGCCCGACGCAACTGCTCGACGTGTGGCGTCGTGACGATCTGCCCGCCGAGCCTGCCCCGGTGCTGATCTTCGTGCCGGGCGGAGCGTGGGTGCATGGAAGCCGCATGCTCCAGGGCTATGCGTTGATGTCGCACCTGGCCGAAAGGGGCTGGGTGTGCCTGTCGATCGACTACCGGGTCGCGCCGCACAATCCGTGGCCGGCCCATGTCGCCGATGTGAAGACGGCGATCGCGTGGGCGCGTGCCAACGTCGACAAGTTCGGCGGCGACCGCAACTTCGTCGCGATCTCGGGAGCGTCGGCAGGCGGGCACCTCGCGGCGCTGGCCGGTCTGACGGCCAACGATCCCGAGATGCAGGACGAGCTGCCCGAGGGGTCGGACACCTCGGTCGACGCGGTCGTCGGGATCTACGGACGCTACGACTGGGAGGACAAGTCGACGGTCGAGCGCGTCCGCTTCATGGACTTCCTGGAGCGGGTGGTGGTGCGACGCAAGTTCGACAGGCATCCCGAGCTGTTCCGGAAGGCCTCCCCGATGGCCAGGGTTCATCCGGAAGCGCCACCGTTCCTCGTCGTCCACGGCACCGGGGACAGCGTCATACCGGTGGCGCAGGCCCAGAGCTTCGTCGAGCGGCTGCGCGGCGTGTCCCGTTCGGTGGTCGGCTACGTCGAGCTCCCCGGTGCGGGCCACGGGTTCGACATGACCGACGGCGCGCGCACCGGTGCCGCGTCGACAGCAATCGGCTTGTTCCTCAACCATATTCACCGAAACCGGACCCTCATCGGGGCCAAAGAGGTTATATAGTCACCTCCGATCGGAAGGCGGCGCGGTGAAGAGGCTTAGTGGCTGGGACGCTGTGCTGCTGTACAGCGAGACCCCGAACGTCCACATGCACACGCTCAAGTTGGCCGTCATCGAGCTCGACGACACGTTCGCCCGGGAAGGCGGTGCGACCTTCGGTGTCGAGGAGCTTCGCAAGGTCATCCACGGACGGCTCTACAAACTCGACCCGTTCCGCTACCAGCTGATCGACATCCCGTTCAAGTTCCACCACCCGATGTGGCGGGAGAACGCCGAGGTCGACCTCGAATACCACGTTCGGTCATGCCGTGTCGATGCGCCGGGCGGTCGTCGCGAGCTCGACGAGGCGGTGGGCAGGATCGCGAGTACCCCGCTGGACCGCAGCCGACCGCTGTGGGAGATGTACCTGATCGAAGGTCTGGCGGGCGGCCGGATCGCGGTACTCGGAAAGATCCATCACGCCCTGGCCGACGGTGTCGCGTCGGCGAACCTGCTGGCGCGCGGCATGGATCTGCAGGACAGCCCGCAGGCCGACCGGGACTCCTACGCCACCGACCCGGCCCCGACCCGGGGCGAGCTGGTCCGGTCGGCGTTCACCGATCATCTCCGGCAGATCGCCAAGCTGCCCGGGGTGGTGCGCTACACCGCCCAGGGGGTGCGTCGGGTGCAGCGCAGCGAGCGCAAGCTCTCGCCCGAGCTGACGCGACCGTTCACCCCGCCGCCGACGTTCATGAACCACATGGTCGACGCCACCCGCAGGTTCGCCACCGCCACCGTGGCGCTCGACGACGTCAAGCAGACCGGCAAGCAGCTGGGCGTCACCATCAATGACATGGTGCTGGCGATGTCCGCAGGGGCATTGCGAAAGTTGTTGCTGCGGTACGACGGTCGCGCCGATCACCCGCTGCTGGCGTCGGTGCCGGTGAGTTTCGACTTCTCCCGCGACCGGATCTCCGGTAACTACTTCACCGGTGTGCTGGTCAGCCTCCCGGTGGACGTCGAGGATCCGCTGGAACGGGTCAGCGCCGCCCACACCGCCGCGGCGGCGGGCAAGGAGAGCAACAACCTGATCGGTCCCGAGCTGGTCAGCCGGTGGTCGGCCTATTTCCCGCCGGCCCCGGCCGAGGCGATGTTCCGCTGGCTGTCGAACAAGGATGGCCAGAACAAGGTGATGAACCTGCCGATCTCCAACGTGCCGGGTCCCCGCGAGCGCGCCCGTGTCGGCGGTGCGTTGGTCACCGAGATCTACTCCGTCGGCCCGCTCACCGCGGGCAGCGGCCTCAACATCACCGTGTGGAGCTACGTCGACCAGATCAACATCTCGGTGCTTTCGGACGGCAAGACGCTCGACGATCCCCATGAGCTCACCACGGCCATGGTCGACGAGTTCATCGAGATACGCCGTGCCGCAGGACTTTCCACGGAGCTGACGGTGATCGAAACGGCGATGGCCAACTAGCTCCGAGCACCGCCGACGCCGAAATTGCATTCCGGCAGCGCCCTACTCGGACTCTGGCTGCTGGAACGCAATTTCGGCGCGGAATCAGGCGGCGTCGGCTAGTCGCGGAGTCACCCCGGCCTCACGGGCGCCGGTGCCCGGATCGGACACCGCGGCATCCTGACTCCGGTATCGCGCCAGGTAGCGCTCGGCGGTACGCCGGTCGATGTCACCGCGGATCGGGTCCAGGCCCAGAACAACGGGGTCGGTCGGGTCTGCCGCCGCGATCTGACGCGCGCGAAGCATGAAGCAGCCCGCCGCCAGCGCGTAGCTCACGAGCATTGCCACGCCCAGGATCACCGCCAGGTTGCTCCCGAAGGCGAGGGCCGCGGTGAACGAGCCCAGGCTGATGAATCCGACCAGGGTCAGGATGTAGCCGATGACCGGCAGCGGGGCCTTGTTGAACGATGTGCGCATGACGCCAACCTTCCTATAGCACGCTACGCGTAGCGTAGCGCTACTGAGAGTGTAGCGTCTCGGGCGAGGTTCCGCATATGCGGCGGCAGCAGCACAGGAGGCGCCAGATGGCAGCGCAGAGCACCGACGAGGTCGGCGCACGGATACTCGACGCCGCCCTGGAGCTGCTCCGGGCGCGCGGTCCCCGGGCGGTCACGATGCAGGCCATCGTCGACGCCACGGGCATCGCGAAGACCACCATCTACCGGCGCCATCAGAACCGGCGAATGCTACTCACCGCCGCGCTCGAGACGCTGGGGGAGCGCCCGTCGGCGCCTCCGGAATCCGGTCGGGCCGAGCGGCTGCAGTGGGTCATCACCCAGTCGGTCGACGTCATCGCCGCCGGCATCGGCGCAGGCGGTTTCGCCGCGCTGCTCACCGACGAGGACCCGGAATTCAGCGAGGCGTTCCGCGCGATCCTGGTGGCCTATCGGCGGCAGGCGATCGATGCGCTGGCGATCGGCGACCGCGTCGGGGACACGCTCGTCGACATCATCGTCGGCAGCTATGTCGCAGAGTTGGCCCGCACCGGTTCGATCGACGATGGGTGGGCCGCCAGGATCGCGGCCGTGCTCGACGGCGTCCTCGACGCCGCGGCCAACGACTAACCCGCCTTGCGGGCCAGCATGCGCTCGCCCTGCACCCATGACAGGAACTCCTCGACCGCCTGCGCGGTGTAGTGCGCCCGCGGCGATCCGTAGTAGAAGTCGAAGGCGTGCTGCGCGTGCGGGATCTCGGCATACACCACAGGCGATGTCGACACGTTCCGCAGTGCCTCGGCGAACGCCCGGCCCTCCGGGACGGGAATGATCGAATCGTCGCGACCGTGCAGGATGAAGAACGGCGGCGCGTCGGCCCGCAGCCGGTAACGCGGTGACGCGTCGACGTAGAGCTGCCGGTTTCCCGAAATCGGCTTCTTGACAACGAATTCCTGCAGGAAAGCGATGAACTCCCTGCGGCCGCTGCCGCGTCCGGACACCCAGTCGTAGCGGCCGTAGATCGGCACCGCTGCTGCCACGGAGGTGTCGGCATCCTCGAAGCCCGGCTGGAACTGCGGATCGTCGGCGGTCAACGCGGCCAGCGCGGACAGGTGCCCACCCGCCGAGCCGCCGGTGATCGCGACGAAGTCCGGATCACCGCCGTACTCGGCGATGTGCTCCTTGATCCACGCCAGCGCCCGCTTGACGTCGACGATGTGATCCGGCCAGGTGTTGCGCGGACTGACCCGGTAATCGATCGACACGCAGATCCAGCCGTGGTCGGCGAGGTGGCTCAGCAGCGGATACGCCTGCGGACGACGCATCCCGATCGCCCACGCGCCACCCGGAACCTGCAGCAGCACAGGCGCTTTGCCGTCACGCGGCAGGTCGGCACGGCGCCAGATGTCGGCCCTGTTCACCCGCAGCGGGCCGTACTGCACGACGCTCTCGACGTAGCGGCGGCGGACCAGGTCTGGTGGGAAGACCCCGACGCGCCGCCGCCTGCTCGACTTCGCGGCCTCGGCGATCCGCTGGTAGTTCTCGCCGAGCGCCTCACGCAGCGGGTCCTCGAAGTACGGCTGTGCGGCCACGTTGCGCCGGTGGATCAGATACAGCAGCGCCCAGGCGGCCGCGGTGAGCAGCAGCGCGATCCGGCCGCGGGCGCCGCGGAAGTCACCACGAACACCGCGCCGGATCGCGTCGAGCATCGAACCCGCCATGTAGAGCGGGGACACCTCCGAGGTCGGCCAGCCGAATGCGAAGACCGGGATGGTGAGGTAGCCGTCGCGGGCCAGCGGGCGAAGGCCGTTGGCGGCGTTGAGGAGTTCTGCGACGGCCCGCAGCAGCGGACGGCGCTTAGGCATGGTCAGGCATTGTCGAGTCGGTCCTGGAGGTCCTTGCGGGAGATCTTGCCGGTGACACCACGCGGCAGCTCATCGAGAATCGTGATCTCCCTTGGCACCTTGTAGTTCGCGAGGTTGTCGCGGACATGCTGCTTGAGTGTCTCGGGAGTAGCCGCGGCGTCTGCGGTCAAAACCACGAACGCCTCAAGGCGTTGGCCGAACTTCTCGTCGTCGACGCCGAGCACCGTGGCCTCGGCCACGTCCGGGTGGGCGGCCAGTGTCTTCTCCACCTCGATCGGGTACACGTTCTCTCCCCCGGAGACGATCATCTCGTCGTCGCGGCCGACCACGAAGAGCCGTCCGGCTTCGTCGAAGTATCCGACGTCACCGGAGGACATGAACCCCTCGTGGAAGTCTTTCGTCTTGCCCGTGGTGTAGCCGTCGAACTGTGTCGAGTTGCGCACGTAGATGCCGCCGACCTCGCCTGTGGGCACCTCGTTGAAATCTGCGTCGAGGATCCGGATCTCGGTGCCCTCGGCCGGCCTGCCCGCGGTGTCCGGCGCGGCCCGCAGGTCACGCGGTGTCGCGGTGGCGATCATGCCGGCCTCAGTGGCGTTGTAGTTGTTGTAGATGACGTCGCCGAACCGGTCCATGAACTTGATGACCACGTCGGGGCGCATCCGCGAACCCGACGCCGCCGCGAAGCGCAGCGAGCGCCCGCTGTATTTGTCGAGCACCTCGTCGGGCAGGTCCATGATCCGGTCGAACATCACCGGAACCACACACAGCCCGGTGGCGCGGTACTTGTCGACGAGCTCGAGGGTCGCCTCCGGGTCGAACCTGCGGCGGGTGACGATCGTGCACGACATCGACGCGGCGAACGCCAACTGGGAGAACCCCCAGGCGTGGAACATCGGTGCGACGATCACCACCGGTTGCTCGGCGCGCCACGGGGTGCGGTCCAGGATCGCCTTGAGCACGCTCGGGTCGCCACCGGAATGGCTGGCGCCCTTGGGTGTTCCGGTGGTGCCGGACGTCAGCAGGATGACCCGGCTCTTCTCCGGCGCACGCACGGGTTCCTGTCCGCCGTGCTCGGCGATCATGCCCTCGACCGTGAGCCGGTCACCCGGAGTGTCGGTCCAGGCGACGATGCGGGTGGTGTCGGGCCGGCCGGCCAGTGCCCGGTCGACGGTGTCGGTGAACTCCTCGTCGTAGACCACCGCGACGGACCGGCCCTCACCCTCGCGCTCCATCACCTCCGCGAGTGCCGGGCCGGCGAACGAGGTGTTGAGCAGCAGCACGTCGGCACCGATGCGGTTGGCCGCAATCAGCGCGTCGACGAATCCGCGGTGGTTGCGCGCCATCAGCGCGATGACCTCCGGCTGACCACCGGGAAGCGCCTGCAATGCCGCGGCGAACGCGTCGGCGCGCTGGTCGATCTGGCGCCACGTCAGGATTCCGAGTTCGTCGATCAGGCCGGCGCGGTCGGGACAGCGCTGCGCGGCTGCGGCGAATCCTGAGGTGATCGCCATGTTCTCGCGCTGCATCGCACCCGCGATGCGCAGGTACTTGTCCGGCCGCATCGGCGCGATGACGCCGGCGCGCACCATCGTCGAGAGCAGGCCCAGTGTCTTGGTGACCGGGTCGGTGATACCCATGCGTTCAGCCCAGCACCGGAAGTCGGCGCTCCTGAGCCAGTTCGTCGAGAGCGCGCTGCATCACCCGCCGCACGTGGGCGTCGACCTCGTCGATGTCGGGGTCCTCGCCGAACTCGGCGACGATGTCGATGGGCGGCAGCGCCTTCATCGTGATCTTGGCGGGCAGTGGCACGTTCAGCGGCAGCACGACCGACAGCCCGAACGGGAAGCCGAACGACACCGGCAGGATCTTGGTGCGAAACGCCCGCGCCACCGGACCCAGCGCCTTGGCGAGCTCCGTCCCGCGGGACAGGAACAGCTGGCTCTCCTGGCCGCCGATGGCCACCGTCGGCACGATCGGGACGCCCGCATTGATCGCCGCCTTCACGTAGCCGGTGCGGCCACCGAAGTCGATCTTGTTTGCCGCCAGCGTCGGCCGGTAGACGTCGTAATCGCCGCCGGGGAAGACCACGACGACGCCGCCGGAGCGCAGCGCCTCGTCGGCGTTGCGGTGGTTGGCCGGAATGAAACCGGTCTTCTTGAAGAAGGCGCCCGTCGGGCCGACCATCAACATGTCGTGGCTGAGCGTGTACACGGGCCGGTCGTAGCCGAACTTCTCGTAGAAGCCGCTGGCGAAGATCGGGACGTCCATGGGGAAGAGCCCGCCGGAGTGATTCGCCACCACCAGCGCACCACCGTTGGGGAAGTCTTCGAGGCCGCGCACCTCGGCGCGGTGCCAGCCCTTCAGGAAGGGTTTGAGCAGGCCCATCACCCGCTCGGTGAGGACGGGATCCCACTTGGTGATCTCGGACGTGTCGAT
This sequence comes from Mycolicibacterium austroafricanum, assembly GCF_000612725.1. Taxonomy (GTDB): domain Bacteria; phylum Actinomycetota; class Actinomycetes; order Mycobacteriales; family Mycobacteriaceae; genus Mycobacterium; species Mycobacterium austroafricanum. The sequence continues at coordinate 1,065,733 of NZ_HG964450.1, read as the reverse complement.
GTCGGTCGCGCTCACGGCGGCCCCCTTGACTGGCTCAGCTGACTACAGCGTCGGACTGTAACGTGTTCTAGTTTTGCTAGCCTACCCGCTGCTCACAGGCATCGACACCGCGTTATGAGCAGCATCACGTGTCCGAAGAATCCAGTACCGGCGGGGCCGTCGTCAAGGCCGGTCACCCGATCGCAACGTTGATCTTGATTGTCGGCCTTGCTCAGGCGGGCGCCGCCGACAGCTGCGCCTTGACGTTGCGGGTCAGTTCGTCGGCGAGAATCTCGGGCTGCCCGGCGAAGAGACCGTCGAGCGCGAGTTCGGCCACCACCGCGGGGTCGGTCTTCTGGTCGGCCGGGATGTAGCTGACCATGTCGGTGTCCATGAAGCCGACATGCAGCGCCGCCACGTGAATCCCGCGGGGCGCTAGTTCCGCACGCAACGCATCGGTCATCGCCCAGCCGGCGGCCTTGGCCGCCGAGTACGCGCCGCTGGTCGGTGGATGCAACCACGACAGGACCGACAGCACGTTGAGGATGGCGCCGCCCCCGTTGCGTTCGATGACGGGCACGAACGCACGGGTGACGGCGAGAGTGCCGAAGTAGTGCGTGTCCATCTCGAGCCGGATGTCCTCGAGGGTGCCGTCGAGCAGCCCCGCCCGCGTCGAGACGCCGGCGTTGTTGATGACGACGGTGACGTCGGTGGCCTGTTCGGCGGCCCGGCGCACCGATTCGGGATCGGTGATGTCGAGTTGGATCGGCACGACGCCGGGAATGTCGATGGTCTCGGGCCGCCGTGCGGCCGCGTAGACCTTGGCGCCGCGGGCCACCAGCGCCTCGGCGAAACGTCGGCCCAGGCCGCGGTTGGCCCCGGTGACCAGGGCGGTGGTGTGTTCGGTGTCGGTCATGATGGCGTCAACGCGACAGGCCGGCGGCGCAATCCCGCGGCGACGCGAAATTGCAGCTGGCAGGTAGTCCCAAACGCCCGACGGATCCGGACCGGCCGCTGTAGGTTCGAACCACTGTGGCGGAACCCGGTCGGGGGATTCCGCCATAGTGCTTTCGGGGGCCTGCGGTCAGAAGCCGGAATTGACCTGAACCGCCGTTGAGGTCGCACCATGGCGGACATGTCCACCCTGCTCGACGCGTACTTCACCCGAATCGGCCTCACCATGCCGGTCGAGTCCACCCTCGACGCCCTGCGTGACATCGTCGCCGGGCACAACCGCAGCATTCCGTTCGAAAACCTGGACCCGGTCACCGGCATCCCGGTCGTGGACCTCTCGGCGGAAGCGTTGGCGGACAAGCTCCTCGGACGTCGGCGCGGCGGGTACTGCTACGAGCAGAACGGGCTGCTCGGCTACGTGCTCGACGACCTCGGTTTCGGGGTGCAGCGCCTCGTCGGACGCGTCATCTGGATGCAGGACGACGACACGCTGCCCGCACAGACTCACCAGGTGCTGTCGGTGACACTGCCCGACGGCGACGGCCCGTACCTCGTCGACGTCGGATTCGGTGGTCAGACGTTGAGTTCTCCGATCCGTCTCGCACCCGGCCCGGTGCAGCAGACCCGGCACGAGCCCTACCGGTTGCTCGACCATCCGGAAGGGTTCGAGCTGCAGGCCCGGGTCGGCGGTGTCTGGGAGTCGCTCTATCTGCTCGACCCGATCCCGCGGCCTCGCATCGACCTGGAGGTCGGCAGCTGGTACGTGTCCACGTATCCGGAGTCGGTGTTCGTCCGGGGGCTGACCGCAGCGTTGGTCACCGACGACGCGCGATGGAACCTGCGCGGCCGCCGCCTCGCGGTGCACCGGGCCGGCGGTTCCGAGAAGACGCGGCTGGGCAGTGCGGCCGATGTGCTCGAGGTGCTGGAAGGGCGGTTCGGCATCAACCTGGCCGACCTCGGCGACCGCGCCGAACTCGAGGCGCGCGTCGGGCGGGTCCTCGACAGCTGAAGTGCAGCAGGAATTGTCATGTTCCTGACGGTGGCGACCGACGATACTCGGACACCGTGACCGACGATCCCTCGCCCGAGCACGCGGCTCTGCCGGACCCTTCTGCTCTTCGCGCAAGCGCTCATCCGGACCCCTCTGCTCTTCGCGCAAGCGCTCATCGCCGCGACCGGCTCCGCGAACTGCTGGACGCCGTAACCGATTCGGCCAACGCCGATGTGGGGGACATGGCGCGCAGCAGTTACGCCTCCGAATTCCACTTCTCGCGCGAGGTGCGCCGGCTGACCGGCGAGTCGCCCGCCGCTCTGCGCCGCCGCGTCATGCTGGAGCGCGCCGCCTGGCGCCTGCAACGGGGCGAGGCGGTGTCCGCGGTCGCCGCCGACGAGGGCTGGTCGTCGGCGGAGGTGTTCTCCCGGGCGTTCCGGCGCATGTACGGGCTGCCGCCGTCACAGGCCTCCGACGTCCACTTCCGGCTGCCCGCCCCCAACGGCCTGCACTTCCATCCGCCGCAATCACTCTGGCTGGACAGTGATCCCGGTGACCGCACTCCTCCCGGCATGCACACACCCGACATCGCGCAGCTCATGATCGACCACGACATCGCCGACACGTCGCACCTTCTCGGGCAGGCTGCGCTGCTGAGCCCCCAGCAGTGGGTTGCCGAGGTCGCGCCCGGGCAGACGGTGCTGGAATGGGACGGGCCCGAACCCAGTGTCGGTGCGGTGCTCGGCGCGATCGTGTGGACCAAACAGGTGTGGCTTGCGACGATCGCCGGCGACGACTTCCCATCCCGCGCCTGCACGCAACCGGAGTTCGTCGACGCCGCAACATTGGCGGCCCACCACGATGACGTCGGGAATCGTTGGCGCGCAATGGTGTCCGAGTACGCGGTGGCGGGACGGCTCGGCGACACCGTGATCGACGCGCTCTGTGATCCGCCGGAGTCCTTCCAGCTCTACGGCATCGTCGCGCACGTGCTCACCTACTCGGCGCACCGCCGGGGGCTCACCCGGTCCATGCTGGCGGGCCACGGCGTGACGACCCGTCTCGGGGACCCGTTGGATTGGATGAGAGGAAACTAGATGTCCACCGTGTACTACACCGCCTCGAGCCTCGACGGCTACATCGTCGACGAGAACAAGAGCCTGGACTGGCTGATCTCGCGTGAGATCGCCGCCGACGGGCCGTTCGCGATCGACCCGTTCATGGAAACGGTGGGCTCGCTGGTGATGGGCGCCGACACCTACGAATGGATTTTGGAGAACCATCCGGGCGAATGGATGTATCCGCAGCCGACGTGGGTGCTCACCCACCGGCCGGGAATCATCGCCGACGGCCACGACGTCCGGACGTTCGCGGGGGACGTCGCCGACCTGCATCCGGTGCTCGAGGACGCGGCGGCGGGCCGGAACGTGTGGTTGGTGGGCGGTGGCGACGTCGCCGCCCAGTTCGTCGCCGCGGGACTGGTGGACGAGATGATCGTCTCCTACGCCCCGTGCACGCTGGGCGCCGGATCCCGGGTGCTCCCGATGCGGTCGGAATGGGCTCTGGTCTCCTCGGCCGTCAACGCGGATTTCGTGTGTGCCCATTGGCGCCGCGCCTGACGCGACCGTCGTAGGGTGAGCGAACCGGCATGATTCTGAAGGGGTCCCCATGGGTCACTACAAGAGCAACGTTCGCGACCTGGAGTTCAACCTCTTCGAGGTGCTCGCGTTGGAGAAGGTGCTGGCCACCGGAGAGTTCGGCGATCTCGACGGCCCTTCGGTGCGCGAGATGCTCCACGAGGCCGCCAAGCTGGCCGAGGGTCCCCTCGCGGAGGCCTACGCCGAGACGGACCGCAACCCGCCGTCCTTCGATCCGGCCACCCACGTGGTGAGCATCCCCGAGCCGTTCAAGAAGTCGTTCCGGGCCTGGCTGGACGGGGAGTGGTTCCGGGTCGGGATGGCCGAGGAGATCGGGGGTGTGCCCGCGCCGTCGATGCTGGAATGGGCGATCAACGAGCTCGCGCTCGGCGCCCAGCCCGCGGCGTTCATGTACGCGGCAGGCCCGAAGATGGCCGACATCATCAACGCCATCGGCAACGAGGAGCAGCGCCACTGGGCCGCGCTGATGATCGAGCGGAACTGGGGAGCGACGATGGTGCTCACCGAACCCGACGCCGGCTCCGACGTCGGCGCCGGCCGCACCAAAGCCGTCCAGCAGCCCGACGGCACCTGGCACATCGACGGCGTCAAGCGCTTCATCACCAACGGCGACGCCGACGACCTGTTCGAGAACATCCTGCACGTCGTGCTGGCCCGGCCGGAGGGGGCCGGACCGGGAACGAAGGGACTGAGCCTGTTCCTGGTCCCGAAGTTCCACTTCGACCCGCAGACCGGTGAGCCCGGCGAGCGTAACGGGGTGTTCGTCACCGGCCTCGAGCACAAGATGGGCCTGAAGGCGTCGGCGACGTGTGAGCTCACCTTCGGTCAGCACGGCGTCCCGGCGGTCGGGTGGCTGGTCAACGACACCCACAACGGCATCGCCCAGATGTTCAAGGTGATCGAGTACGCCCGGATGATGGTGGGCACCAAGGCGATGTCCACCCTGTCGACCGGCTACCTGAACGCGCTGGAGTACGCGAAGACGCGGGTGCAGGGTGCGGACATGACGCAGATGACCGACAAGTCCGCTCCGCGCGTCACGATCATCCACCACCCCGACGTGCGTCGCGCGCTGCTCATCCAGAAGGCCTATGCCGAGGGGTTGCGCGCGCTCTACCTCTACACCGCCGCGCACCAGGACCCGGCGGCCGCGGACATCGTGTCCGGTGCCGACGCCGCGATGGCCGACCGCGTCAACGACCTGCTGCTGCCGATCGTCAAGGGGGTCGGCTCCGAGCGCGCCTACCAGTGTCTGACCGAGTCGCTGCAGACGTTCGGTGGCTCAGGATTCCTGCAGGACTACCCGATCGAGCAGTACATCCGCGACGCGAAGATCGACTCCCTGTACGAGGGCACCACCGCGATCCAGGCGCAGGACTTCTTCTTCCGCAAGATCGCCAGGGACCAGGGCGGCGCTCTGCTGCACGTGGTGTCCCAGTTGCGACGGTTCCTCGACGATCTTTCGGCCCGTGAGGAATTGGCGACCGAGCGGGCGCTGCTGGGCACCGCCGTCGACGACGTCCAGGAGATGGTCGCCGCGATGACGAAGTACCTCGTCGACTCCCAGCAGAACTCGCGCGAGCTCTACCGGCTGGGGCTGGAGTCGGTGCCGTTCCTGCTGGCAGTCGGGGACCTGCTGCTCGGCTGGCTGCTGCTGCAGCAGGCCGAGACGGCGCTGACGGCGCTGGAGGGTGACGTCAGCGAACGTGACCGTGCCTTCTACACCGGCAAGGTGGCCACCGCGAAGTTCTTCGCGCGCAACGTGTTGCCGCGCCTGACCGCCCAGCGCGGCATCCTGCAGGCGGTGGATCTGACCGCGATGGAGCTGTCCGAAGCGGGGTTCTGAGCGGCGGCGGTGAGTTTCGGTCGCGGTGTCGGTCTGTACCGGCATGAGCGATGACGAGAAGCAGGTCAGGGAAACCATCGAGCGCTGGGTCGATGCGATAAGCGCATGCGACCTGGACGGTGTCGTCGCGGCGCACACCGACGATGTGGTGCTGTTCGACGTCCCGCCACCCCACGACGGGATCCGCGGGATCGCGGGCTATCGCGACAGCTGGCCGGACTTCTTCGAATTCATCAGGAACGGAGCGGTTTTACAGCTGCTCGAGCTCGACGTCACCGCTGGGGATGACGTCGCATTCGCCCGAGGCTTGCTACGGTGCGGCACACCCGAGGACATCGCCGCCAATCCCGAGAACCGGTTACGCACCACGATCGGACTGCGCAAGGTCGACGGTCGCTGGATGATCGCGCACGAGCACCACTCGTTCCCGATGACCGGCTGAGCCGACAAGACAAAACTCGCACGCCCACAGCGGTGAGCGTGCGAGTTTGTGTCTCCCCGCAAGGGGGGCGGTCCTTTGTCGCGCTAGGTGGCCGGGGTGTAGCCGAACGGCAGCAGGATGCTCTTGGGCTCGCAGTAGGCCTCGATGCCCTCCCACCCGTTCTCGCGGCCGATGCCGGAGTTCTTGAAGCCGCCGAACGGCGCACACGGGTCGAACGCGTACATGTTCACCGCGTAGGTGCCGGTGCGGATGCGTCGCGCGATCTTGAGCGCCCGGTCGTTGTCGGTGGTGTACACCGACCCGGCCAGGCCGTACACCGAGTCGTTGGCGATGCGTACGGCGTCGTCCTCGTCCTCGTAGGGGATCACCGCGAGCACCGGGCCGAAGATCTCCTCCTGCGCGATGGTCATCGAGTTGTCGACGTCGGCGAACACCGTCGGCTGCACGTACCAGCCGCTGTCCAGGCCCTCGGGGCGGCCACCACCGGTGACGACGCGGGCGCCCTCCTCGATGCCCTTCTTGATGTAGCCCTCCACGCGGTCGCGCTGCTTCTCGCTGATCAGCGGGCCGATCATCGCGGCGGGGTTGTCGGGCAGGCCCGGCGCCATGCCGGCCGCCGCCGCCGCCAACTTCTCGACGACCTCGTCGTAACGCGAGCGCGGCGCCAGGATGCGGGTCTGGCCGACGCACGCCTGGCCGGAGTTCATCAGGCCCGAGAACACCAGCATCGGCAGCGTGGAATCCAGGTCGGCGTCCTCGAGGATGATGGCCGCGGACTTGCCGCCGAGCTCCAGCGTGCACGGCTTGAGCTTGTCGGCCGCGATCTTGGCGATCTCCTTGCCGACGCCGGAGGACCCGGTGAACGTGTACTTGTCCAGATTGGGGTTGGCCGTCAGTGCCTGACCGGTCTCCGGGCCGCCGGGCACGACCGACAGCACGCCCTCGGGCAGGCCGGCCTCGACGAACATCTCCGCCATCGCGAACACCGACAGCGGCGTCTCCGCGGCGGGCTTGAGGACGACGGTGCAGCCGGCCAGCAGCGCGGGGCCGAGCTTGTTGGCGGCGAGGAAGAACGGCACGTTCCACGCGGTGACGGCACCGACGACGCCGACGGGCTCGCGCACCACCAGCGTCTGGCCGTAGACACCGTCACGGATGTCCTGCCAGGTGAACTTGTCCGCGGCCCCGGCGTAGAACTGGAACGACGACATCGCGGCGCCGTACTGCATCATGTCGACGATCGTCGGCGGCTGCCCGGTCTCGGCGGCCAGCAGGAACTTCAGCTCGTCGGCGCGCTCCTCCATGATCTTGACGGCGCGGCCCAGGATCTCGCCGCGCTCTGCGGGCGACATGTGCGGCCACGGCCCGTTGTCGAACGCCTCGCGGGCGGCCGCGCAGGCGGCGTCGACGTCGGCGGCCGACGCCAGCGGCACCTTTCCGACCAGCTCGCCGGTGGCCGGAGAGTGCACCTCGATCACGTCCGAGGTGGCAGGCTCGACCCACTTGCCGCCGATGAACAGCTTGTCCCATTCGGTCCTGAACGTCGTGCTCTGTGTCATAGGCGTCACACTACCGATCGAGAAGCGAAACGAGAACCTGTTGCAAGACAGCCGTCAACACGGCCGCAACACCAGCACCAGATTGCTCACCAGGAATTCCCGCAGGCCCGGCACCTTGGTCAGGCCCCACGCCCATCGCGGGTGGTAGCGGGGAAATGCGGCGAGCAGCGCGCCCGTGCCCTGCGCCCAGCGCAGCCCGTCGCGCGCATGCACAGCGAACAACGACGAGCCGTAGTCGTTCTTGGGCCGGTGGCCGTGTCTGCGGGTGTACATCTCGGCCGCGCGGCGACCGCCGAGGTAGTGCGTCAGCCCCATCTCGTGGCCGCCGAACGGCCCCAGCCACACGGTGTAGGACAGCACCGCCAGCCCGCCGGGACGGGTGACGCGCAGCATCTCGTCGCCGAGTCGCCACGGCTGCGCGACGTGCTCGGCGACGTTCGACGACAGGCAGACGTCGACGCTGTCGTCGGCGAACGGCAGCGCGGTCCCCGACGCCCGCACGAAGGTCCCGGCCCGCTCATGGGTGCGCGGCGCGGCCGCATGCATCTCCCGGGGATCGGGTTCGACGCCGATGTAGTTCACGCCGGCGGCGGTGAACGCCGATGCGAAGTAGCCGGGCCCGCCGCCGACGTCGAGCAGCGTCAGGCCGGCCTGCGATTCCCCGGTGGCGGATTCCCACAGGTCACCGACCATCGCGACGGTGTCGTCGGCCAGCGCACCGTAGAAGCGGTCGGGCGCGCTCTGCTCGAACCGGAACGCCGTCAGCAGCCGCACCGACCGCGCCAGCGTCGCCCGGTCGGAGAAGCGGTCGGTGGCGGGCACCCGGTCACCCTACTGATCGTCCGGTTAGGCTGACACGGATGTCTGACCTGCCCCTCCGCTCGGTGTTGCTGCTCTGCTGGCGCGACACCGGCCACCCTCAGGGCGGCGGCAGCGAAACCTATCTGCAGCGGATCGGCACGCAGCTGGCCGAATCCGGGACCAGGGTCACGCTGCGCACCGCGCGCTACCCCGGCGCCGCGCGCCGGGAGATCGTCGACGGTGTGCAGATCCAGCGCAGAGGCGGCCCCTACACGGTGTATGTGTGGGCGGGGCTGGCGATGGCCGCCGCCAGAATCGGTCTGGGACCGATGCGCCGCATCCGGCCCGACATCGTGGTGGACACCCAGAACGGCCTGCCGTTCCTGTCCCGGCTGGTGCACGGGCGGCGCACGGTGGTGCTGGTCCATCACTGCCACCGCGAGCAGTGGCCGGTCGCCGGACCGGTGATGAGCCGGATCGGGTGGTTCGTCGAATCCCGGCTGTCCCCCCGTCTGCACCGGCGCAACCAGTACGTCACGGTGTCGCTGCCGTCGGCCCGCGACCTCGCGTTGCTGGGCGTGCAGCCGGAGCGCATCGCGGTGGTGCGCAACGGCGTGGACGCCGCACCCGAGCCGACGCTGGCCGTACCGCGTTCGGAGTCACCGCGCGTCGTGGTGCTGTCGCGGCTGGTGCCGCACAAGCAGATCGAGGACGCGCTCGACGCCGTGGCGCGGCTGCGCACCCGGATCCCCGATGTGCACCTGGACGTGCTGGGCGACGGTTGGTGGGCGCAGCGCCTGGTCGACCACGCGGCACGGCTCGGGATCTCGGATGCCGTCACGTTCCACGGCCACGTCGACGATGCCACCAAGCACGCTGTGCTGCAACGTGGTTGGGTTCACGTGCTGCCGTCACGCAAGGAGGGATGGGGACTTTCGGTGGTCGAGGCTGCCCAGCACGGGGTGCCGACCATCGGCTACCGGTCCTCCGGCGGTCTGACCGATTCGGTCATCGACGGCGTCACCGGGATGCTGGTCGACGACTTCGACGAACTGGTGGACAGCCTGGAACGGGTGCTGACCGACGACGTTCTGCGCGAGCAGCTGGGCGCCAAGGCTCAGGTGCGCAGCGGCGACTTCTCGTGGAAGCAGAGTGCGGACGCGATGCGCGCGGTGCTGACCGCGGTGCGCGCGGGCCGCGCGTCCAGCGGCGTCATCTGAGGCTCCCGCGCTTCGCAGGGTTGCCGGGCGATCGGTTTCAGCCACCCAGCGCCTTACGTCGCCGTAAGGTTTGTGGACGCGCATTGCGGACGGAGTGATGCCCGTGACTGAAAAGTGGACTGGGTCTTCAGGTTGGCCTCTGGTCGGGCGCGCCGGGGAGCTCGGTCGGGCGATCGACGCTTTGCGGCCGGGCTCGGGGTTTCGTGGCGTTGTGTTCGTGGGTGAGCCCGGATCGGGCAAGACAACGCTGGCACGGGCAATCGCTGCGACACTGCACTCGGAGGGGGAGACGACGCGGTTTGTGCTCGGCACCGACACAGGGCAGGCGGTGCCGCTGGGCGCGTTTCACCGCACGCTGTCGATTGAGGACCCCCACGAGCCGGCCGTGATGTTGGCGGCGGCCCATCGCGCCTTGGCGTGTGAACACAACCTGGTACTTGCCATCGACGACGCACATCTGCTTGATCCATTGTCGGCATTGCTGGTTCAACAGGTTGCGACCAGCGACACGGCGCGCTTGATCGTGACTATCAGGTCGGGAGGGGTTGTTCCTGACGCCGTGACCGCGTTGTGGAAGGAGCAACTGCTGTTGCGTGTCGATCTGGATGCGTTCGACCGCACGCAGACTCAGGAGTTGGTTGATGCAGTGCTCGACGGTGAGATCGAGAGCAGCGTGGTTGACCGCCTGCATGATCTGGCTGGCGGGAGCCCGCTTGTACTGCGAGGTCTGATCGGTGCAGCACGTGAAGACGGGGTGCTGGTGCGCCAGGGCGGACGTTGGCGGCTCCACGGTCGGTTACGCGTGGGCGCGGATGTGTATGAGCTCGTGCAGACACAGCTCGCCGGTCTCACCGCAGATGAGTTCGAGGTTGTCGAGATCGTTTCTGCCGCTGAGGTATTGGACTGGAATATTCTCCGCGGATTGTGCGATGCGGAAGCGATCGCACGGACAGAACACCGCGGCGTGATCCAGTTCGTCGATGACGGATCGCACACGCTGATCAGGCCAGGCCATCCGATCCTCGGGGAAGTGGTCCGCCAACGCTGCGGAGTGGCCCGCACACGGCAGCTCAACACGATGTTGGCTCAAAGTATCTCCGATTTCCTGCGCACAGACGCGACGCACCCCTACTCCACCGGTGCTGATGTACGCAGTCGGATCCAGCTGGCCCGATTCATGACGTGCAGCGACGCGGAACCGGATCTGGAGTTGATCACCGCTGCAGCCGCTGATGCCGTGACGATGTCGAATCTGGTTCTCGCTGAACAGCTTGCACGCTTCGCCTGTGACCGCGGCGGCGGCCTCCCGTCGGCGATTGTGCTGGCCGACGCCATCAGCTGGCAGGGCCGAGGGCAGGAAGCCGAGGCGATACTCGCCGCCTTCGATCCCGACGGCGCCGATGCATTGACGACGGTCCGCTGGGGATGCCTGCGGGGGGCGAACCTGTTCTTCGGCTGCGGGCACGCTGCCGGGGCGAAGGCGGCACTGGCCACGGTGCGCGAGCGAATCGCATCAGAGGAGCTGCTGAGTTTGGTCACCGCAATGGAGGTCTCGCTCGCCTTCTTCAGCGGTGATGTGCCGGCTGCGGTCCGCCTCGGGCGGGCCGCGCTCGCCACGGAGAGGATGCCGATCGCCACGGTGTGGGCGGCGATGGCCACAGCTGGGGCGCTTTCGTTGTCGGGTCGGCTCGACGAGGTTCGACCGATCGCACGGCAAGGCCTGCAAGCTGCCCGATACTGCGAATCGGGGCCGCAGCACTACACGATTGGATTGGCCGAAGTGCTCGCATACACCGCATCGGGCGACCTGGACGCCGCCGAACTTGCGTGCAAGCGCTATTCGGCGATGACTTGCGGTGTGCCACAAGCTGAGGCGATCGTCAACGCGTTGGTCGGCCGCGTGAATCTCGCGTGGGGGCGGCTTGCGGCAGCATGCGACGCGCTGTATACGTCGCTTTGCACAATGTCGGAGTCACTGCCGTCGGGCTGGGTGATGCTGGTTGCCGCGTGGCTGGCCCAGGCCGAAGCGGCCCGCGGCAACGCCGACGGTGCCGCTGCGGCGTTGGCCAGAGCCGAGGACGCCAACGGACCGCAGGTCGCCGTGTTCGTGCCGGAGCTGGAGCTGGCGCGGTCGTGGCATCGTGCCTGTGTAGGACAGACGACCACGGCAAGAGATCACGCGCTGCGCGCCGCCCAGACGGCCCGCATGAAAGGAATGTTGGCGGTGGAGATGTGCGCACTGCATACCGCGGTCCGCTTCGGTGACAGGTCCCAGTCCGCGCGGCTCCGCCAATGCGCTGCACAGCTGGACAGTCCCTTGGCCGAGGCGATCGCGGCGCACAGTAGCGGTCTGTCCGAGCACGACGGCGACCGTCTCGACGCTGCGGCGGACATGTTCGACCGGCTCGGAGCCGCGGCGATGGCCGCGGACGCCTCGGCCCACGCAGCCCGTGAACACGCGCGGGCGGGTGCGCGGGTCAAGGAACTGGAGGCGACAACCCGTGCTCACTGGCTGGCCGGCCGTAACTGCGTGCGAACCCCGGCAGTCACCGCGATCGAGGAGCCGCTACCGATTACTGACCGCGAACGTGAAATCGCCGTCCTGGTGGGCGAGAGTCTGACCAATCGCGAGATCGCCGAACGACTCGGGGTGTCGGTGCGCACCATCGATGGCCACCTTTATCGGATATACGCCAAGCTGGGCATTGAGGACCGCGAACAGCTCGCTCGGCTCTTCCGGATCCGCCCCGCTACCTGACCACCTACTGTGTTCAGATCACGACGGTGCCGGGTCATCGCCCAGCAAGAACGCGATCAGCTCATCACGCGTGTTCGTCCCGGTATTTCGGCAGGCGCGAAGGAAGTGGCTCTCGACGGTTCGTACGGATGTGACGAGTCGGGTTGCGATCTCCCGATTTGAAAGCCCGCTCGCAGCAAGCGCTATCACCTCCCGCTGGCGACGAGTCAAGACGGCCGAGCACCTCATCGAGCGGAAGGTCACTGTGTCCGCACCGGATTCGGTGGCCAAGCGGCGGGCTGTTGCGGCAGCGGCGATCGATGCCTCGCGTTGTCCCCGTTTGTCCAACACCACTGCGGCCTGCGCGGCCGCATCGACCGCTGCGACGCGATCGCCGAAGGCCTCGTAGCGTCCCGCCGCCGCAAGTAGGCCATGCCCGTCGGCTTTGCGAAGTGCTCTCGCATGAGCGTACGCCGCATCGGCGCGTGGGCCTCGCACCGTCGACGACAGCTCACGCAGGCGATCGGCAGAACTGGCGCTGCCAAACTGTGTCGCGGCTTGAAGGCAGACAACTTCGCGAGCCGGCTGACCGTACCTACGCGCGGCGCGCGCGGCGTCGATCGCGACTGCCGTTGCCAGACTGGTCGAGCCATTGGCTGCGTGAAGCCACGCCTGGGCCAGCCGTGCCTCGGACTGCCAGAGCACAATTTCACCGTCGAATGTCTTCAGCGTCCGGTCGTAGACGTCCTGTGCGGCCACACGATTCCCGGACATGGCCAGTGCAGTGGTAAGCCACAGACCGGACAGCTCGCACACCGACACAGACAGATCCGGAAACTTGGCGGCCCGGGCCAGCGATTCCCGAAACCAATGCTGCGCAGAAATCAGTTCGCCGCAACACAATTCGGCGAGACCCGTCAGCATGGCCGTAACGGCGTGGGAGACATCGACATCCTGAGATTGCCCGCGCAGTCGTGCGGCCACGCTTCGCGCCGACTCGAGCGCGCCGGCCAAGCGGAGCCCGGCGATCTCCATCAAGCCGAGAGAGAATCGCAGTTGTGAGGCCTCGGGGGCCGACAGCGCGAGGTCGTACCCTCTTGCGGCGGCCTCGCGCAGATGATCGACATTGCCCAGATCTCCGTGCCCGATGACCAACGCCCAGATTCCGAACATCGCCGCCAGCGGCTGCACAGCGTTGGCCGCCAAGGCCGTCCCGGCAAGCTCCACTGCCGCCTGCGACCGTCCCAGCTGAGCCCAAATCGAGGCACGAAGCGCATCACACGACGGTGCCAGGCCACACCCCGCTGCAGCCTCTGATGCATTGTCTAGCACGGCTTCAGCCGTATGGGGCTTGCCCATGTTCCACGTGAGGATCGCCGCCCGCATCAACGCGATCTGTGCGAGCTCGCCACCTTCGGCCGTGGCCATCAGCGCAGCCAGCATGTCGTCGCACCCGCTTCCGCCACCGACCATGCCCAGTGCCAGCGCGTGGGTGAGTTGCGCGGCTCGGCCGCCACCGGCCTGCACCGCACATCGCGAAAGCTGTACGGCCAGATCCAGATCGAGCAGCTGCAGCGCGGCTTCGGCGGCGGACCGCAGCAGCTCCGGATCTCGGTTGCCGTCGGCATCCATCGCCAGAACCCCACGACGAACCAGCTGCACCGGGGACTGCGAGGGCAGCATCCCGATCGCATCCGCAACCTGGCGTCGCAGATTCCGCAGGCGCGCCGTACCGGCCTGGTCGCGGCGCACCTCACCGAACAGCGGGTGCGCGAGATGAACCAGCCCCGCCACCTGGTCCACGGCGACGAGTCCGTGCTCGGCCGCCGCGCCCAACTCGGACGCGCCCGCGAGGCCATGCAGGACAGTGAGTTCCACCGGATCGCAGACCGCGAGAACGTCGATCACGTCGATCACCGATTCGGCTAGCCGTCCGATACTCGACCCGATGAGCTCAACCAACGACGGAGACAGCCGGGGCGCGCCGTCCCATATCCACACGCCGGACCGTTGGGCCAACCGGCCTGCAGCGACCTCATCAGCGATCAACTGGCGAAGATGCAGCGCATTCCCCCGGGTGTACGACCAGAAGCGTTGCAGGCTCGCCGATTCCAGCGGTCCGTCCAGCACACTCTCGAGCAGTGCGGTCACGTCACCGGCGGTGAGCGGGGCTATGTCGATACGCGGCCGTCGTCCATCCGCGCACAGCGATGCGATCGCGTCCGGGACGGCTTCGCCGTCACGAATGGTCATCAGAACTGGTGCGATCCGGCGCTCCACCAACTGACTGACCACGAAGGCGGACTGCTCGTCGAGCAGGTGCGCGTCGTCGACGCAGACCAGCACGGTCATCGGCGGCTCATCACCGATCAGCGCGTCGATGACCTCCTGTACCCGGCGCAGTGGATCGGGCCCGCAGTCCCCCGCGAACTGTGCGAGTGCCCCCAGCGGGACGGACCGACCCGTCTGTGTGGCGGCGATCCATCGTGCGATTCGGTACTGAGATCGCTCCAGGACTTCGCGGGCCACCCGGCTCTTGCCGACGCCGGCCGCCCCGGTCAGCACCACCGCGCCAGATTCCGCGATCGCAGCATGCGTCAGAGCTAGCTCGTGACGTCGCCCGATCAGCGGCCATGCACTTGCCACAGCCGAATCATAGTGAGTGAATACCCAGTTCAGGCCATTGCTTTGGCCATACCTGGAAAATTCGAGTAGTCGTCTACTCTATGCGCCGCACCAGTCTCGGCGGGACCCTCGAGCACGCCCTCTACTCCGGCTGCTTGGAAGGAGTCGACCATGGTCGGGACGGTCGAACGAGAAGACCTGAGTGCACTGCCGCTGGCGCCGAGGAATCCGTTGCCCTACCGGCAGCAGGTGAGGGCGATCAGGACGTTCCATACCGGGCTGGAAACGTTGCGTGATGCGGGCGGACCGGTGACACGGCTCAAGCTTGCGCCCAAATGGCTGATGCCTCCGATGGTCGTCGCCACCTCGCCCCAGGGTGCCCGCGACATCCTGGCCCGGGGTGGAGGTCATATCGACAAGACGCGTGTGCATCACGAAATGCGCCGGCTGCTCGGCGCGAACCTGTTCGACCTCACCCACGAGCCATGGCTCCCGCGCCGCCGCGCGCTGCAACCGATTTTCACCAAACAGCACGTTCGAGAGTTTGCTGGGCACATGGCAACGGCCGCGCAGACCGTCGCCGACAGCTGGGCCGACGGCACCGGACTCGACCTCGACACCGAATGCCGCAAGCTGACGCTGCGTGCACTCGGCCGTTCCGTGCTCGGGCTCGACCTGGACGAGCACTCCGATGCCATCGCCGAGCCGCTTCGCACAGCGCTGGAATACATCGCGGATCGCGCGCTGCAACCGATAAGCGCCCCGCGCTGGTTGCCGACCCCTGCGCGACGACGCGCCCGTGCCGCGAGCTCCACGCTGCACAAGCTCGCCGACAAGATCCTGCAGGCGTGCCGCACCGACCCAGCCCGCGACGCACCACTGGTGCAGGCGCTGATCGCAGCCAGCGACCCCGCAACCGGACGGCCACTGTCCGACGACGAGATCCGGGACGAGCTCATCGTCTTCATGCTCGCCGGTCACGACACCACGGCCACCACGCTGACCTACGCCATGTGGGCTCTCGGCCACCACCACGACGTGCAGGACAGGGTCCGCGCCGAGGTCGTCGGGATCGGCGATCGTGAGCTCACACCCGAAGACGTTCCCGCCCTGGGATACACGATTCAGGTCTTGCACGAGGCGCTGCGGCTGTGCCCGCCTGCGGCGGCGACCGCCAGGATGGCCATGCGCGACGTCGAGGTCGACGGCTACCGCATCGAGGCCGGCTCGATGATGGCGGTCGGCATCTATGCCCTCCACCGCGATCCTGCGCTGTGGGAGCGCCCGCTGGTATTCGACCCCGACCGCTTCAGCGCACAGAACTCCGGAGGCCGCGACCGCTGGCAATACCTACCCTTCGGCGCGGGACCACGCTCCTGCATCGGCGACCACTTTGCCATGCTCGAAGCCACTCTCGCGCTCGCCACCATCATCCGAAGCGCCGAGATCCGATCCTCGGATCCGCACTTCCCGATGATCGTGCCCTTCACCACAGTTGCCGCAGAACCGATCCGAGCCCGCGTGAAAAGTGTCAACCGCATACCGGCGGCCGACTCCGGAGGAAGGTGATCTGGTCAGAAACATCCGTTCAGCGGCGCGCATCGGGCCCTCGACAATGCGTGCTGCGCGGCCCGGCCTTCCCTGCGGCGGGCACCGACGCCGGGGTGAGGCGCACCGGCATCGACCGGATCCCGTTCATCAGCACCGACCGAACCCGTTCCACCGGCCCTGCGAGCTCAATGTGCGCTGTGCGGGTGAGGATTTCACCGAAGATCGCGGTGGCCTCGACCCGGGCCAGGCTGGCGCCCAGGCAGAAGTGCGTGCCGCCCCCGCCGAACGCGAGGTGGTGGTTCGGGGCGCGGCCGATGTCGAAACGGTCCGGGTCGGCGAAATGTTTCTCGTCGCGGTTTGCCGACGGATAGAACATCGCGACCCGCTCACCGGCGCGCAACGGGACCCCGCCGACTTCGGTGTCGCGGGTAGCGGTGCGGGTGAACACATTCACCGGGCTGGTCCAGCGCAACATCTCCTCGATGGCGGTCGGCATCAGCGACGGGTCGGCGGCCAGCCGCGCCCACTGCTCGGGGTGCTCGACCAGCGCGAGAGTGCCTGCGGCCACCAGGTTTCGTGTGGTGTCACCGCCGGCGTTGAGCAGCAACATGAAGAACAGGTTGAATTCGAGGTCGGTGAGCCGCTGACCGTCGACCTCGGCGTGCAGCAGCGCGGTCGCGATGTCGTCGCCCGGCGCCGCCCGTTTGGAGGCGGCCAGGTCGCCGGCGTATCCGAACAGCTCGACCTGCGTCTGCATCAGCTCCGGGTCGTGCAGCGGACGTGTGTTCATGATCTCGGTGAGCGCGTAGAGCCGGCGGCCGTCGTCGAGTGGGATGCCGAGCAGTTCGGCGATGACGTACGACGGGAGTGCCCCGGCCACGTCGTCGACGAACTCGCACTCGCCGCGCTGCAGCGCGGCGTCGACGATGTCGCGCGCCATGTCCGCCGTGCGGGCGTTGAGCCGCGCGACGTGCCGCGGGGTGAAGCCGCGGCTGACCAGCGCCCGCAGCGCGGTGTGCCGGGGTGGATCCATCGTCAGCATCATCAGGGACAGCTGATAGGAGTCCTCGGGCGCGGGGACGTCGAGGAACACCCCTGTCGTCTGCGACGACCACGTCCGGCTGTCGCGCGAGACGGCGAGCACCTCGTCGTAACCGGTCAACGCCCAGAAGCCGGGATTGTCGCCGTACGGATGCCAGGCCACCGGTGCGTGTCGGCGAAGCTCGCGGAAGGCGCCGTGCGGCATGCCTCCGACGTAGGTGTCGGGGTCGGCGAGATCGACACCGCCGATGCTGATCGCGTCCGTGGCCATCGGGGCACCTCCCGCCTCGCACAGTAGTACCGACGGCGGCGAATCTCGGTGGTATTGCGGACAGCAGCGCGAATGGCCATTAACATAGCGGCATGCTCAGCGTGGTGCGCCGGATCCTGGGCTACGAGATGACCATCGCCGAGTGGGTCGGCACCGCGCTGCTGCTCGGCGCCCCGTACGGGGTGCTCGGGATCGTCGTCGCGGTACTCAAGCCCGACCACTTCGCCAACGCCGACGGCCTGCCCCGAGTGGTGGCGTTCGTCGGCTCCGTGGCGTTCTGGCCCGTACTGCTGGTCACGGACGTCTGTACCTCATGAGCCGCAACAGGATTCAGATCGACCGCCGCACCGCCCGCTGGAGCGACGACCCGGTGACGGTCGCCGACGCGATGGACTTCTGGTCGTTCGCCGCAGGTGCGGCCAATGTGATCATGCAGTTGTCCCGGCCCGCAGTGGGTTACGGCGTGGTCGAGAGCAAGGTGGATTCCGGGAACTTGTCGAAGCACCCGTGGAAGCGGGCCCGCACGACATTCCAGTACCTTGCCGTCGCGATCTTCGGGTCCGACGACGACCGCGCCGCCTTCCGGGAGGCCGTCGACGGTGTGCACCGACATGTGAAGTCCGGCCCGTCGAGTCCGGTGCGCTACAACGCTTTCGACCGTGACCTGCAGATGTGGGTGGCGGCCTGCCTGTTCGTCGGGCTGGAGGACACCTACCAGCTGCTGCGCGGGGAGATGACCCGCGAACAGTCCGAACAGTTCTATCTGTCGGCCGCAACGCTGGGCACCACGCTGCAGGTCAGCGCCGAGCAGTGGCCACTCACCCGCACCGACTTCGACCGCTACTGGGACACCGCATGCCAACAGGTCGAGATGGACGACGTGGTGCGGTCCTACCTCACCGACCTGATCAACCTGCGGATGATCAATCCGGTTCTGGCGCTACCGTTCCGGCCGCTGCTGAAGTTCCTCACCGCAGGATTCCTGGCCCCGGTGTTCCGCGATGCGCTTGGCGTGACGTGGGGTGGCGGGCGCCAATGGTGCTTCGAGCGGCTGTTCCTGGTGGTGGCACTCGTCAACCGCTTCATCCCCGGCTTCATCCGTCAGGGCGGCAGCCACGTGCTGCTCGCCGACGTCCGGATGCGTGTCCGCCGGCAGCGCCGGCTGGTCTGAGAGGCTGCGCATGCCGGGTATCCGCACCGCCACCCGCGGCCTGCTGAGCAGGCGGATGTCGGTCGCCGACGTCGTCGAGCTCGGGCTGTGGCTGGCGATCCCGTACGTGACGATCGGGTTGGCGTGGGCGTTCTTCCACGTCGAGGAGGTCCGGCACCTGGAGGATCTGCTGCAGACCCGGCTGCCCGCGGGAGGCGGCATGCTCGCCTACCTACTGGTCGCCGCGCTCTGGCCCGTCCACGTCCTGCTGCCTGCGGTGTGCGTGGCGTGACCGCAGCAGCCCGACCAGCATCGCGATGAGACCGGCGCCCAGCGCAGCGAGCCACACCGTGTGCGCGGCGAGCAGAACGGTCCGGTGTGGTGAGCCGGCAGCGTCCCCGCCGACCGCGTACACCGTGAGGTCGTCGTCGCGGTAGGCGACAGGCAGCCGCAGTTCGGGCGTGCCATCCGCGGTACCCTCGACCACCACCCAGCCCACGCCCGCGGCGGCGAGCTGGTCGGCGTCGGCGCCCGAGATCAGCATCTGCTGTACCTCGCGCGCCCGGGTGCCTTCACCCGGCACGGTGCGTCCGGCGATCGTCAGGTCACCGGTGCTGAGCACGTCGGCACGGACCCACCGCGGCAGCGGATCGAGCACCGGCGCCTCACCGGCCCAGGAGAAGTGGCGCATGCTGTCGACGGGCAGCACCGCGACGGGTGCCGGGTCGGCGTTGATGACCGCGGCCGCGGCCGACCAGCCCGCCGGGTACTGCACGGGGTTGACCCGGCCGCCGACCCCCCAGGCGAGGTCGGGCAGCGTCGCCACCAGCGCGGCAGCGAAGACGGCGGCGGTGGCCGCGGCAGGCACCCGCGGGCGCAGCGCGATGACCGCGGCGGCCCCGGCCAGTGCGTAGGCGGGCATCGCCAGCGCCACCCACTTCTGCCCGTCCCGGATCACCCCGAGCCCGGGCACCGCGCCGATGACCGCGTCCACGGCGGCAAGGCCGGGGCCGGTGGCCATCAGTGTCGGTATCGCGACAGCGGCCGCCGCGACGACGAGCAGCGGTAACGCGGTCCGGCGGCGAATCAGCAGCGGTACCCCGGCGGCGACGATCGCCAGCAGCACGCCCGCCGAGGCCAGCGCGAAAAGTGTTGTCCGGGAGGCAGGTACCGCCTCGGAATTCCAGATGCCGCCGAGGCTGGCCAGGCTGCCGAGGGTGGCCAGCCCCGGTTCGGCGCGCGCCGCGAACGCCGCCACCCCCGGCTGCTGGTCGGCCGCGGCGGCCCAGCCGCCGCCCACCGCCGAGGCGACGAGCCACGGCAGCGCCGCGATCATCGACGCGGCCAGGCTCAGACCGGCGCACCGCCACCGCGACCTGCCGGCAGCCATCGAGCACGCCAGCGCGACCGTCGCGGCCAGCATCAGCCCGGTGGGCGTCAGCCCGGCCAGGGCGATCCAGAACAGCAGCGCCCCCACCCGGCCGAAATTGCATTCCAGCAGGGGCCCACTCGCACTTCCGCTGCTGGAATGCAATTTCGGCGCGAAACACAGGGCCACCCACGGCAGGCAGCCGTAGCCCACCAACAGGCTCCAGTGCCCCTGCAGAAGCCGCTCTGCGACATACGGATTCCAGATCGCGATCGTGACGGCCACACACTGGCCGGCCGTCCCGGCGTCAGGCAGCACCGTGGCCACCAGCCGCGCGGCGCCCCAACCGGCCAGCCACAGCCCCAGCATCAGCAGCGCCTTGACCACCACACCGCCATCGACCACGGTCGAGGCCAGCGCCACCGCGAAATCCTGCGGCAGTGCCCTCGGCGCCGCCTGGGTCAGGCCCAGCGCGCCGTCGGTCAGGTAGGACCGCGGTGTGGACACCGCATCACGCAGCAGCAGATGACCCGGCGCCAGCAGCGGCGCGGTCACGCCCAGCGTCAACGCCAGCGCATACCCCGGCGCGACGAACGAGCGCCACCCGGGTGCGGTTGACGACGCGATCAGACCGGTTTGTCCGGTGGCAGATCGGACGGACGCTGCGCGGGCAGTTTCTCGGTCATCGCCTCGGCGCCCGGAACGGGTTCGCCCTCGTCGCCGCGCCTGCCGAAGAACCGGCCGCCGGTGTCGTCGAGGCCGGGGTCGATCAGCAGGGATTCCGCGCGAAGGCTGAACGTCCCGAGCAGTGCGCCGCCGACCAGGGCGACAAGACCCAGCGCCGTGAACGTGATCGGCAGGATGCGGCCCCACAGCGACACCCGGTCGCGCTCGTCCTGCGCGGCGGCGACCTGCGCCTCGACCGTCTCCTCGTTGCTGGTCACGGTGTAGTCGACGAACGTCACCTCGGGTTTGAGGGCCTCGCGCGCGTAGTACTGGTAGCCGCGGTCGGTCTTCTTGACGATCGTGCCCGACACCGGGTCCACCCAGAAGGTGCGCTGCGCGGCGTAGTAGCGCGTCATCGTGATCGACTCTTCGGGATCGCCCTCAAGGCCCCACAGCTTCGCGGTCGCGGTGGCCTGGCTGTCGGCGTCGTCGTCGTAGAGCGACGCGAACTTGACGGGCTCGACCAGCTTGCCGTCGGCGTCGAAACCGATGTTCTGGGTGAACTTGTAGGCGGTCAGCCCGTTGACGTCCTCTTCGCCCGAATAGTTGGCGTCGAACGCCTTCTGCGCGATCGGGTCGAACACCTGGTAGGTCTTCTTCTCCGTGTCGAACGGGAAGCGGTACGTCAGACCTTCGTGGGGCAGCGCGATGCTGGTCGGCGGGTTCTCGTCCTCGATCGCGCGCGGCTTCTGCACCGAACCGCCGGGATTGGTCTCGCTGGACACCGCCATGGCGGTCTGCCGGTTGACGGTGACGGTGTCGACCATCGCCAACAGCAGGCCTTCGTCCTTCTGCTGATCGGAGCGCTTCAGCGTGGTGCCGACCTGCAGCGTCACCACATCGGCGTTCGCCGGCGACTCCACGGTCATCTGCTGCTGCATCACCACCGGGACGTCTTCGTTGATGACGAACCGTTCACCGAGCAGCGAGGCCGGGTCGAACGCGGTGCCGGTGCCGTCACTGATGAGGGTGGCGTCGATGTCGAGCGGAATCTTGGCGATCTTGCCCTGGGTGTAGGTGGACAGGAGCAGCGCAGCGATGAGCAGCGCGGCTCCGAGGCCCATGATTCCGCACGCGGCGATCCTCAGCGCAACTGCGCGGTTCAATACCGTGTCTCCCTTCGCGCGCCGCCACGGGGTGTGGCGGTGGCGGCAAAACCCGTTCGACCCTAACAGCACAGCCTAAGGTCGTCGCTTACTACGAGGCCGTACAGCGGCAGGGCGGGACTACCCGTCAGCCCACGGATTCACGCGGGCGGGTCGAGGCGGGCACACTTGTCGGCGTGACCGTGACCGCAGCGCCGGCCGACCCGAGCGTCGTCGGCGGGACGCGTGGGTTCCTGCCCGCCGTGGAAGGGCTGCGCGCGTGCGCGGCGATCGGCGTCGTCGTCACCCACGTCGCGTTCCAGACCGGGCAGAGCGGTGGGGTGGTCGGGCGCGTGCTCGGCCGCTTCGACCTGGCTGTGGCGGTGTTCTTCGCGCTGTCGGGTTTCCTGCTGTGGCGGGGGCATGCGGCGGCGGCGCGGGGGCTGCGGTCACGTCCCACCACCGGGCACTACCTGCGGTCGCGTGTGGTGCGCATCATGCCCGGCTACCTGGTGGCGGTGGTGGTGATCATGACGTTGTTGCCGGACGTCAACGCCGACTTCACGGTGTGGCTGGCCAACCTCACGCTGACCCAGATCTATGTGCCGCTGACGCTGACCTCGGGGCTGACCCAGATGTGGAGCCTGTCGGTCGAGATGAGCTTCTACCTGGCGCTGCCCCTGCTGGCCCTGCTCGCCCGCCGGTTGCCGGTGCGCGCGCGGATCCCGGCGATCGTCGTGGTCGCCGCCGCCAGCCTGTTCTGGGTACGCATCCCGTTCGATCCCGACTCCGGGCACAACCTGTGGAACTGGCCGCCGGCCTTCTTCTCGTGGTTCGCCGCGGGCATGGTGCTCGCGGAGTTGACCGTCGGGCCGGTGGGCTGGGCGCACCGGCTGGCCCGGCGGCGGGTGCTGATGGCGGTCCTGGCGGTGACGGCGTTCCTGATCGCGGCGTCTCCGCTGGCCGGCCGGGAAGGTCTGCACCCGGGCTCGGTCGGTCAGGTGACGCTGAAGACGGCGATGGGCGCGGTCGTCGCCGGGGCGCTGCTGGCCCCGTTGGTGCTCGACCGGATCGACACCCCGCACCGCATCCTGGGCAGCCCGGTGATGGTGACCCTGGGTCGCTGGTCCTACGGCCTGTTCGTGTGGCATCTGGCCGCGCTGGCGATGGTGTTCCCGATCATCGGCGCGTTCCCGTTCAACGGGCACTTCACCGTGGTGTTGGTGTTGACGGTGCTGTTCGGGTTCGCCATCGCCGCGGTCAGTTACGCGCTGGTCGAGTCGCCGTGCCGGAACGCGTTGCGCCGCTGGGAAAGGCGCAACCACCCCACGCCGCTGGACTCTTCGGTCAGCGACGAGATCGAACCCGCCCGGGCACGCTGACCTCAGCGCCGAAATTGCATTCCAGCAGGTCTGCACTCGGAGTTTCGCTGCCGGAATGCAATTTCGGCGAAAATCAGGACGACCGCCGCGCGATCACCTCGTCGCGCACCGCCGACCGGCGCGCCTTGCCCGCGTCGTCCCGCAGCGGACGGTCGGTGAACTCCACCGAGCGCGGCAGCTTGTGGGACGCGATCCGCTCGGCCAGGAACGCGATCACCTCCGCTTCGTCGAGGCCGTGCGCCTGCACGATCGCGTGCGGCACCTGGCCCAGGTCGTCGTCAGGCAGGCCCATCGCCAGGCTGGACAACACCCGCGGGTGTTCGGCCAGCGCCGATTCGATCTCGGCCGGATAGACGTTGCGCCCGCCGACGGTAAACATGTCCACCCTGCGGTCGTTGAGGTAGAGGAAGCCGTCTTCGTCGAAATAGCCGAGATCGCCCAGGGATTCCCAGCCGTCCCGCGACTT
Organism: Mycolicibacterium austroafricanum; assembly: GCF_000612725.1. GTDB lineage: Bacteria > Actinomycetota > Actinomycetes > Mycobacteriales > Mycobacteriaceae > Mycobacterium > Mycobacterium austroafricanum. The sequence goes on along the minus strand of NZ_HG964450.1, from coordinate 1,041,880 downwards.
GGCGGTGCTGCCGACATACCGGTAGGTGGGCGGCCCGCCCGGCGCGGACCGCATGTAGATCTCACCGGCGACCCCGGGCGGGCATTCGTCGCCGTCGTCGTCGAGCACCTTCATCTCGCCCGCGACGACGACCCCCACCGACCCGGGGTGGGTCAGCCACTGGTCACCGGAGATGAAGGTCAGCGCCTGTAATTCGGTGCCGCCGTACAGTTCCCACACGGCATCGGGGCCCAGCAGCTCGATCCAGGCGTGCTTGACCGCGGGCGGGCACGGGGCGGCCAGATGCCAGAACCGGCGGATCGACGACAGGTCGTAGGCATCGGGATCGGCCCGGTACACCGGCAGCAGACGCTGCATGATCGTCGGTACCGTGGTCAGGAACGTCACCCGGTGCTCGGTGACCAACCGCAGGAACTCGTGCGGCTCGAACCGCGGCATCACCACCAGATGGTGGCCCTGCAACAGCCCGACGGCGAACGTCGTGAACCCGGTGTTGTGGCTCAACGGGACCGAGACAAGGGTGACGTCGCCTTCCTGCGCGCCCAGCGGATAGCCGATCGCGGGCGGCACGCGGCTGTCGTTGCCCGCCTCGATCAGCTTGGGACGGCCGGTGCTTCCGCCCGAAGCCATCGACTTCCACACCGGCGAGACCGCCTCCGGCAGAGGGGAATCCGGGAACTCGGCCGCCAACTCCACCGCGACATCGGGGGTGACGCCGGTCGGGTCGGGCCTGCCGACCAGCAGCGCGGGACGGCGCAACTCCAGCAGCGCGGCCAACTCGGCGTCGGGCAGCCGCGCCGACAGTGGCTGGGGCACGGCGCCGAGCTTCCAACAGGCCAGCACCGAGTAGGCCCAGTCCAGCGAGTTGGGCAGCACGATCGTCACGTAGTCGCCGACGCCGACGCCGAGCGACGCGAACGCCCGGGCCAGTCGGTTGCTCGTCGCGTCCAGCTCCCGACGCGTGACGGTGACGCCGTCACACGTCGCGGCCGGGGCGTCGGGCGCCTGCGCGGCCAGTGCCGAGACCTGGGTGCCGATCGGGGGAACCGGTGCTGCCGTCATGTCAGTCATCCTCGCGTTCGCGCGGCCGCACACGGCGCGAATCGGGGAACGTCACCAGCGAGACCGCCACCGCGACCACCGACAGCAGGGCGAGGAACTGCACCCCGGCCGAGTGGCCCACGTAACCGTCCACCGAGCGCCACGGGTTCTGGCTGAGCGCAGCACCGGCCAGGATCAGCCCGAACGCCGCGGTGCCCACGGTCAGCGCGTCCCTGACCCCGGCGCGCCCGCGGAGCAGGTAGCGGATGCCGACGGCGACGCACGCCACGACGACCCCGACGAACCCGGAGATGACGCCGGCCGCCGCCGCGGTACCCGCAGCGATCGCCAGCGGGCGCGGCCGCCACGGGTGCACCGGCTGCGCTGCCGGGCCCGGGCGGCGCGCAGGAACGAATGCAAGCACGAGCAACAGTGGCAGCAGCGCCAGCCCACCGATCAACCCGGCGCGGTAGGTGGCGTTGGACGCGAAATCCAGCGTCACGGTTCCCGAGGTCCCCGCCGGCAGCACCCAGCCCTGCTGCCAGCCGTTGACGGCTACCGGGGTCAGTGCGACGCCGTCGGCGCTGCGCGCCACCCAGCCCGGGTTGGCGCTTTCGGGCACCACAAGGATCCGCGAAACCCCCGACCCCTCCACGATGACTTCGCGGTGCGCGCTTCCCCATGCGCCGGTGGACACCGGAGACGTTGTCGCAGAACCGACTTCACCGGTTCGCGGGGTGGCCAGCTGCACGCCGTCGACGATCATCGCGGGGCCGGGGCTGACCAGCAGCTCCTGCTGGCCCGCGGGCAGCGGGATCGGCTCGGTGCGGCACGGGCGGGCCGGGATCGGCCTGCCGTCGAGCAGGGCGCCGACCGTGGTGGTCACCGACGTCTGGACGAACTCTCCGGCAACCCCGATCACCGGGCCGCGTCCGCACGGCAGGCTCACGGTCCGTGCCCGGTTGGCCGTCGCGTCGGCCGCCCCGATCGGTGCGCCGCGGTCGTCGAGCACGACGATCTCGGCCAGGCCCGGCGGTTTGAGCTGATCGAAACCCAGTGCGGTGCGGTCGATCACGTCGTCCCAGTCCAGCAGCCAGATCGTGACGGAGTCGGTGGTCCTGGGATGCAGCCGGAAGGTCTCGGCACCTGCGGTCATGCGGCGCACCTGCGGACCGTCACCGAGGTCGACGGCGATCAGCGTCGGTCGGGCAGGCAGCGGCGACGAACTCGGCGTCACCCGGATCGCCGAAACCTCTTTCTCCTCAGGCAGTTTGAGTACCAGCGAGGGCGGGGTGCGCGGCTGCATCATGCGCTGCGGCGCCGTCCATGCCGTGCCGGGGTCACCGTCGGCGGCGGCGTAGGCGGAGCCGAGGACGTCGATGAGATCCGAGTCGCCGACGGCCCGGGTGCGGCCCGGCTGCGCGATGAGGTCGGCCAGATTGGGACCCTGGCGTCCGCGAACCCACACCGTCGGTGTCACCGGCGTGGGTCCGGGCACCGTCAGGGTGCGGCTGAGGTTCACCGGTTCCTCGGCGGCCAGCGCCATCGCGGCCGCGCACCGGGTACCGGTGGGACTCTGCGCGCAACCGGCCCGGCCCAGCAGCTCCGAACCCAGATCCCACTGTGCGACAGCCGAACCCGGCGGCGGCCCGGGGACGTCGACGGTGTGTCTGAGGTTCACCGGGTGGGCGAACCCGTTCGCGTCGTACTGCGTGACGCTGATGTCGGTGATGCCGAACTGCACCCCGGGTGAGCCGTCGTCGGTCGCGGTGGCGGTGATCCGCACCCACGGCGCCTCGCCGTAGGGCAGCGCCACGGTCAGCGGCTCGCCCGCCCGCTCGAAGCGGACGGTGCTGGTGCCGTTGGGGGTCGACACCTCCAGCCGCCGCACCTGGGCCCCCACCGCGGTCGCGCTGGGGGTGATCGTCAGCGTGGCGTTGGTGACCGGGTGGTCGAAGTCGACCTGCAGCCACTGTCCCACCGCGGTCTGCAGCGCGTTGGACACCCAACTCGTCGAGGAATCCCCGTCGATCGCCGAGGCCGGCCCGGAGGAGGGCGAGACGTTCGGCAGTGCCGTGGAATCCGATGCCGCGCTGGACACCGACAGTCGGCCGCCGTCCCACTGCCCGTACACCAGATCGGCTCCGGTGGAGGGATAGTCGGGGACCCGGTTGAACGTGTTGCGGGCGTCGTCGGGTCCGCGGATCGCCGACGAGTGGTCGTCGACGCGGCCGTAGTCGGTTTCCCGCGCGGTCGGGGTGTCGGTGACGGTCACCAGCGGCGCCGGCAGCCCGGCCCGCGTCGCGTCCTGGGTCAGCAGCATCGGCCCCAGCGGGGCCTCGCCGGCCAGTCTGCGCCGTTCGTCGAGCCGCAGCAGAGCCTCCGGCCCGCCGTCCACCCGCGCCATCGTGTCGGTGTCGACGACATACGGCTGCAGCGACCCCGGCCGGTCGACCCGGTAGATCTCGACGCCACGGTAGCGGGGGCGCAAACCGCTGTCGCTGACGAAACCCTCCACCGTTCCCGGCCCCACCGGGTCACCGAACTCGGCGACCTTCGTCAGCCCCGGGGACGCGTCGATCGCGCGGTGCACCAGGATGGGCCGCACCGACCGGGATGCGTCCGGGTCCAGGTCGTTGCGCACGACGACGTACGAAATGCCTTGCTGGGCAAGGGTTTCGGCGAGGCCCGCGGACGGACGCCCGGCGGCGAACAGTCGCTGCACGGAGTCCAGCGCGCGGATCGTTTCCGGCGGGGTCAACGGGATCGAGTCGCGCACCCCCCAGGCGCTGTCGCCGAGCACCTGCAGCGGCTCGTCGTGGCTGTTACCCCACACCTGGGTCGCGAACGGTGCGCCGGGAGCGACGAGCACCCGGCCACCGGAGTTGTTGTCGTCCAGCCACGCCGCGGTGTCGTGCCAGTACTGCGGGATCGTGTCGAACGCGCCGGGCGGGGTGAGCCGGCCGGTCCAGGCCAGCGCGGTGGCTGCGGTCAGCGCCGACAGCAGCACGATGCCGACCGCGACGCGTTTGTCGTTCTCCGGGTGGGCGAACGCGTCGCGCCAGACGGGCCGTGGCACGCTGCCCGGCAGCGGGATGCGTCCGAGCAGGTGGGCAAGCCCGAGCGCGAGCGGCAGCCGCAGCAACGGGTCGAGCTTGTGCAGGTTGCGCAGCGGGGTGCCGTCGGCGTCCAGGAACGCCTGAACGTGCTGCGCGACGGGCGAGCCCAGACCGCCCGAGTACCCGGCGGCCAGCAGCACCACGCCGGCCAGCAGCATCGTCACCAGCCTGCCGCGGGCCGGCATGGTCGCCAGCGCGAGACCGGCCAGACCGCCCGCAGCCACCAGTGTGGTGGCCAGTACCGCCACCGACCCGGTCACCAGCGGTGCGCCCGCCGTGGCGGTCGGTGCGACATAGGGAGTCCAGGCGCCGGTGCCGCGCAGCATCTCGGTCAGCGACATCCACTGCGTCGTCACGCCGGACGACTCGATGAAGTCCAGGAACGGTGGACTGATGCGGCCCAGGTGCAGCAGTGCCACCACCCACCACGTCACCGCGAGCGCCACACACGGCAGCCACCACGCCACAAAGCGCCACCACGTGCGGTTGGGCCGGTGACACAGCAGCCACACCACCGCGCACAGGCACGCCGTCAGCGTCGCGACCGCGTTCACCGCCCCCATCAGCGCGACCGCCAGCGCCGACCGCGCGGCCAACTGACGCACCCTGGTATCGCCCTGTGTTTCTCCCACCCCTCCGGACCCGCCCTGTGTTTCTCCCACCCCTCCGGACCCGCCCTGTGTTTCTCCCACCCCTCCGGACCCGCCCTGGAGCACCAGCACAACCGGCAGCAGCACCCACGGAGCCAGCATCATCGGCAGCGTCTCCGAGGAGATGGCGCCGATCGTGGTCAGCACCCTCGGCGACAGCGCGTAGGCGAGCGCGCCGATCACCCGCGACGTCGTGCTGCCGATACCGAGCGCCTCGGCCAGTCGCAGCATCCCCCAGAATCCGACGACCAGCAGCAGCGCCCACCACAACCGCTGGGTCACCCAGCCCGGGACGCCGAGGACGTCGCCGGCCAGGAAGAAGGTGCCGTGCGGGAACAGGTAGCCGTAGGCCTGGTTCTGTGCCTGCCCGAACGGCAGCTCGCTGTTCCACAGATTGAACGCGCGCGCCAGGAAGCGCTGCGGGTTCGCGGTGAGATCGAGCTTGGTGTCGGGCGAGATCTGGCCGGGTGACTGGGCGAATGTCAGGACCAGCGCCGCCGTCGCGGCCACCCACAACCAGCGCCGCGGAAGCGGCCGGATGGGCTTAGGTGCGGTCGCCGTACTCGACCCTGTTGAGCACCGATGACGCCGGATCGCCCGCTTGCAGCGGAGGCTTGGTGTCCTGCTGCACCATCAGCGTCACCCCGAACACGGCAGCCGCGCCCAGCAGCAGGCCGACGACGATGCTGGCTGCAGCGGGCACGAGAAACCGATCCATGCGGCCAAACCTAGCATGGGGCCGGTCACGGCTCCGGCGGCACGATGAGCACCGGACGGCCCCCGCGGCGCAGCACGTGATCGGCCACGCTGGACTGGATCAGCGACCGGAGACCGGTGGTCGCCCGGGTGCCGGTGACGATCAGATCGGCATCGAGTTCGTCGGCGGCCTCGATGATGGCCTGCCACACGGTGAAGGTCGCCGCGCGGCGCAGCGGCTCCGCGGGAAGGCCGGCCGCCAGCGCGAGTTCCAGACCTTCGTCGTTGATGCGCTGCGCCTCGGCGAGCGCAATGTCGATCTCGTCGTCGTCTCGAGGGTCGGGCGGTCCGTCCAGGTCGTAGTTGTAGGACCCCGGGTCCGAACCCCGGTCCAACGGCGACCACACCGTCAACACCACGGCGCGGTCGGCGGTGAGGAACCGGCCCGCGTACTGCACGGCGCGGCGGGCGGTCGGCGAGCCGTCGAACGCGATGACCAGCACTGACTTCTTGTCCCGGGGTTCGGGGCCCGTCATCGCCGCTCCTGTTCGCCGCTCGTCGCCGGCGCCAGAATATTCGGTCGGAGCGGGGTCGATGCGACGACTGCTCGACGACGGGGCATAGGGCGGGGCATGGATCGAGGCCCGGACTGCCGTTAGGGTCGGGACGTATGGCCAACCCACGGACCGCCCCCGAGGCCCTCGTCGGAGTCCTGGCGGCATCGGCACTTCTGGTCGGCTGCACGTCGTCCACTGCGCCGGAGCCCACGCCACACGTGCTGCACGCGACGCCGTCGATGGCTGCCGGGCCCGCCCTCAACCTGCCCGCGGCCCCCGCGCCCGCCGCCCCGGCGTGCGGCGACCCCGCAGCGATCGTCGCGTCGATGTCGACCCGCGACAAGCTCGCCCAGCGCCTCATGGTCGGGGTGACCGGCGCCGCCGACGCCCGCGCCGTGGTCGACGCCCACCACGTCGGCGGCATCATGGTCGGCAGCTGGACCGACCTGTCGATGCTGTCCGACAACTCTTTGGCCGACATCGCCGCCACCGCCGCGCCGTTGCCGCCCGCGGTCAGCGTCGACGAGGAAGGCGGCCGGGTGTCGCGGCTGGCCGGACTGATCGGAGCCCAGCCGTCGCCGCGCCGGCTGGCGGCGACCAGCAGCCCGGAGCAGGTCTACCAGATCGCGCTCGAACGCGGCAGGAAGATGCGTGGGCTCGGCATCACGATCGACTTCGCGCCCGTCGTCGATGTCACCGACGCGCCGGACGGCACCGTCATCGGGGACCGGTCCTTCGGCGCCGACCCCACCGCGGTCGTCGACTACGCGGGCGCCTACGCCCGCGGCCTCCGCGACGCCGGTGTGCTTCCGGTGCTCAAGCACTTCCCGGGACACGGCAGCGGAAGCGGCGACACCCACGCCGGAAGCGTCGTGACCCCGCCGCTCGGCGATCTTGTGGCCCGCGACCTGGTTCCGTACCGCACGCTGACCACGCAGGGGCCGGTCGGTGTCATGGTCGGCCACATGGAGGTCCCCGGTCTGACCGGCAGCGAACCCGCCAGCCTCAGCCCACCCGCCTACGCGCTGCTGCGGTCGGGCGACTACGGCGGCCCGCCGTTCGGTGGGCCGGTGTTCACCGACGACCTGTCCGGCATGCAGGCCATCACCGACCGGCTGGGTGTCGCCGATGCGGTGCTGCGCAGTCTCCAGGCCGGCGCTGACGTCGCGCTGTGGCTCAGCACCGCCGAGGTGCCCGCGGTGCTGGACCGGTTGGAGCAGGCGGTCGCGGCGGGGGAGCTGACGATGCCGCGGATCGACGAGGCCGTGACCCGGGTCATCGCGATGAAAGGCCCGTCACCACGCTGCGGCGGCTGATTGTTGGGCCAGTGCTTACCCTGGGGTAGGAGTTTTGTCGCTTATCGGTCAGGAAGGCACGCGCATGGCAGGTGGGACCAAGCGGCTGCCGCGTGCCGTCCGTGAGCAGCAGATGCTCGACGCCGCGGTCGAGATCTTCTCGGTGAACGGCTACCACGAGACGTCGATGGACGCGATCGCCGCCGAGGCGCAGATCAGCAAGCCGATGCTCTACCTGTACTACGGGTCCAAAGAGGAGCTGTTCGGCGCCTGCCTGAACCGCGAGCTGGGCCGCTTCGTCGACGAGGTCAACAGCAACATCGACTTCAGCGCCGCGCCCAAGGAGCTGTTGCGCACCGCGGTGCTGGCGTTCCTGAAGTACATCGACGCCAACCGGGCGTCGTGGATGGTGCTCTACACCCAGGCGACCAGCTCTCAGGCGTTCGCCCACACCGTGCGCGAAGGGCGCGAGCGCATCATCGAACTCGTCGGGCGCCTGCTGCGCTCGGGCACCAAGTTCCCGGAGCCGGACACCGACTTCGAGCTGATGGCGGTCGCACTCGTGGGGGCCGGCGAGGCGATCGCCTCCCGCGTCAGTACCGGCGACGCCGACGTCGACGAAGCCGCCGAGTTGATGATCAATTTGTTCTGGCTGGGCCTCAAGGGCGCGCCGTCGGCCGCAGACGTCGACGCCACCGCGGTCATCTCAAGCTAGTGACCGTCGCCTGCAGGTGCGGGTAGCCCTTCGTCAGGTGCCGCAATGTCAGCTCCCAGCCGTCGGCGCTGCGATCCACGTACAGGCCGGCGCGGGCGGGTAGCACCACCGGCTTGGCGAACCGCACCGAGTACTTCACCGCATCCGGCAGCTGACCTTCGATGTTGGCCAGCACCGCAGCGGCGCTGAACATTCCATGGGCGATCACGGTCGGGAACCCGAACAGCTTCGCGGCGATCGCGTTGGTGTGGATCGGGTTGTGGTCGCCACCCACCGACGCGTAGTGCCGGATCTGGGCCGGGGTGATGCGCAGCACCGCGTTGGGCGGAGGCAGCTTCGGCTGCTTCTGCGGTGGTGGCTTGGGCTGATCGGACAGGCTGGTGCGCTGCTGGTGCAGGAACGTCGTGATCTGGTGCCACGCCGGGTCGTTGCCGACCTTCACGTCGGTGACGACGTCGACGAGCAGGCCCCTGCGGTGTTCCCGCATGTTCTCTGCGTGCACGCCGACCGACACGGTGTCGGTCACCGCGATCGGCCGGTACTGCGTGATGTGGTTTTCCAGGTGCACCGAACCCATTGCGGCGAAAGGGAAGTCGAAGCCGGTCAGCAGTGCCATCACGGTCGGGAATGTCAGCGCGAACGGATAGGTCAGCGGCACGGTGTTGCCGAAGCGCAGCCCGGTGACGTTGGCGTACTCGGCGACGTTGACCGGATCGATGGTCAGATCCTCGACGGTCAGCGTGCGGGTGGGCAGGGTGTCCCCGCGCGGTACGAGCGGCAGCGCTCCGGCCACCGCCAGTGCCAGGTTCTTCAGCCCCGAGGGCTGCTTGCTCTCGTTCATTCCTATGCGCCCAGCATGGCCTGGCCGCAGACCCGGATGGTGTTGCCGCTCACGGCATTCGATCCCGGGCTGGCGAAGTAGGCGATGGCCTCGGCGACGTCCACCGGCTGCCCGCCCTGGAACAGCGAGTTGAGCCGGCGGCCGACTTCGCGGGTGGCGAAGGGAATGGCGTCGGTCATCTTGGTCTCGATGAACCCGGGGGCGACCGCGTTGATGGTGATGTTCTTCTCGGCGAACTGCGGCGCCAGGGCGTCGGTGAGGCCGATCATACCGGCCTTGGTGGCGGCGTAGTTGGTCTGCCCGCGGTTGCCCGCGATGCCGGCCATCGACGACAGTCCGATGATCCGGCCGCCGTCCCCGATCAGCCCGCTCGCGACCAGTCCTTCGGCAAGGCGAAGTGGTGCAAGGAGATTCACCGCGAGCACGGAATCCCAGCGGGCCTCGTCCATGTTGGCCAGCAGCTTGTCGCGGGTGATCCCGGCGTTGTTGACCAGGATGTCGAGCCTGCCCTCGTAGTGTTCCCGGACGTGCTCGGCGATCCGGTCGACGGCATCGGCGGCGGTCACGTCCAAGGTCAAAGCGGTGCCGCCGACCTTGGTGGCGGTCTCGGCAAGCGCCTCGGCCGCCCCCTCGACGTCCACGGCGATCACTTTCGCCCCGTCGCGCGCGAACACCTCGGCGATCGTCGCGCCGATCCCGCGCGCGGCCCCCGTCACGACCGCGACCTTGCCCTCGAGCGGCCGGTCCCAGTCGGCGGGCGGGGTCGCGTCGGCGGCCCCGACCCGGAACACCTGGCCGTCGACGTAGGCCGACTTGCCGGACAGCAGGAAGCGCAGCGTGGACTCCAGGCCCGTCGCCGCGGGTTTGGCGTCGGGCGACAGGTACACCAGCGAGGCCGTCGACCCGTTGCGCAGCTCCTTGGCCAGTGACCGGGTGAAGCCCTCAAGGGCCCGCTGGGCCGTGCGCTCGTGCACGGAGCCGGTCTCCTCGGGGGTGGTGCCGATGACGACGACGCGGCCCGAGTGGCCGAGGTTGCGCATCAGCGGGGTGAAGAACTGGTAGAGCCCCTTGAGGCCCTCGGGTTCGGTGATGGCGGTCGCGTCGTACACCAGCCCGCCGAACGAGTCGGCCCAGCGACCGCCGAGGTTGTTGGCGACCACGTCGTAGTCGTCGGCCAGCGCGGCGCGCAGCGGCTCCACCACGCGGCCACCGCCGGCGGCGCCGGAGCCGCCGATCAGCAGCGACCCGGCCAGCGGTGGCTCGCCCTGCTTGTACCGGCGCAGCGGCTCGGGCTGCGGCACACCGAGTTGCTTGGCGAGGAACGAGCCCGGCCCGGAGTTGACGACTTGGGAGAGGAGATCGGAAGCCACGGCGCTGCCTTTCGAGGATCTGGGTACATCGTTGTCGACGGTGATGGGGTTACCCAGCACTGTCGCATCCATCACGAACTTACTCCAGAGTAAGAACGGTGGGTAGTATGACCCTCGACACCCCATCAGTGAGCCGGGAGGCAGACGTGGCTGACACCAACACAACCCGCCGGGTAGCGATCCTCGGCGGCAACCGGATTCCGTTCGCCCGCGCAGACGGGGCCTACGCCAAGGCCTCCAACCAGGACATGTTCACCGCGACCCTGGACGGACTGGCCGATCGCTTCAACCTCAAGGGCGAGAAGCTCGACGCCGTGATCGGCGGTGCGGTGCTCAAGCACAGCCGCGACTTCAACTTGATGCGCGAGTGCGTGCTCGGCAGCTCGCTGTCGTCCGCCACGCCGGCGTTCGATCTGCAGCAGGCTTGCGGCACCGGACTTCAGGCGGCGATCGCGGCGGCCGACGGCATCGCCCGGAGGCGCTACGAGGTGGCGGCGGCCGGTGGAGTCGACACCGCGTCCGACGCCCCGATCGCGTTCGGCGACGACCTGCGCCGGGTGCTGCTGGGGCTGCGACGCGCCAAGTCCAACGTCGAGCGTCTCAAGCTGGTCGGCAAGCTGCCGGCTGCCCTGGGCGTCGAGATCCCGGTCAACAGCGAGCCGCGCACCGGGATGTCGATGGGTGAGCACGCCGCCGTCACCGCCAAGGAGATGGGCGTCAAACGCGTCGATCAGGACGAGCTGGCCGCCGCCAGCCACCGCAACATGGCGGCCGCCTACGACCGCGGGTTCTTCGACGACCTGGTCACCCCGTTCCTCGGGCTCTACCGGGACAACAACCTGCGCGCGGACTCGTCGGTCGAGAAGCTGGCGAAGCTGCGACCCGTGTTCGGCGTGCGCAACGGCGACGCCACGATGACGGCGGGGAACTCGACGCCGTTGACCGACGGAGCCTCGGTGGCGCTGCTGTCGTCGGAGGAGTGGGCCGCCGAACACTCGATTCCCGTGCTGGCCTATTTCGTCGACGGCCAGACCGCCGCGGTGGACTACGTCAACGGCCGCGACGGCCTTCTGATGGCGCCGACGTACGCGGTGCCGCGGCTGCTGGCGCGCAACGGCCTGACGCTGCAGGACTTCGACTTCTACGAGATCCACGAGGCGTTCGCGTCCGTGGTGCTGGCGACCCTGGCGGCGTGGGAATCCGATGAGTACTGCAAGGAACGGCTCGGCCTGGACAAGGCCCTGGGGAGCATCGACCGGTCCAAGCTCAACGTCAACGGCTCGTCGCTGGCCGCGGGCCACCCGTTCGCCGCGACCGGCGGCCGGATCGTCGCGCAGCTGGCCAAACAGCTGGCCGAGAAGAAGGCTGAAACAGGCAAGCCCGTGCGCGGCCTGATCTCGGTGTGCGCCGCAGGTGGGCAGGGTGTGACGGCCATCTTGGAGGCGTAGAAAAAGCTCCTGAAAAAAAGTTTCGGATCGCTGTAACGCCCCGGGCGGAGGCGCCGATACAGGGGATAGCTCCGTGTTGCCGTCTGACCCCCCGACCCGACGGCAACACGGGGCTCTCATCTTTTTCAGTAGATTTCAGGCATGCAGATCAGCATGTTCGGACAGATCAGTGGCCTCGGCGGTAATCCGATCGACGCGACGATCGCCTATCTCTCCCAATTGCGTGACGAGGGCTTCGCCCGGGTCTGGATCAGTCAGCTGCCTTACGAGCCCGACCTTCTGACGATCCTCGCGGTCGCGCTCCGCGAGGTCGACACCATCGAGGTGGCCAGCGGCGTCGTGCCGATCCAGAATCAGCACCCGATGCAGATGGCCCAGCGCGCGCTGACCGTGAGCCTGGCCTCGGGTGGTCGCTTCATCCTGGGTCTCGGCATGACACACGCCGCCGTGACCGAGGGCATGTGGGGCATCCCGTGGGACAGGCCGGTGCGCCGGCTCAACGAGTACCTCGACGGGCTGCTGCCGCTGCTGGCCGGGGAGCCGGCCAACGCGACCGGCGAGACGGTGACGACCAGGGGTGCCCTCGTCATCCCCGGCGCCCCGCGGCCCGACGTCTACATCGCTGCGCTGGGACCGCAACTGCTGCGCGTGGCCGGCCGGAGGACCGCGGGCACCTGCACGTGGATGACCGGACCGGCGACTCTGCGCGACCACGTCAGCCCGGCGTTGCGGCAGGCGGCCGCCGATGCCGGACGCCCACAGGGCTCGGTGCGGGTGGTCGCGTCATTGCCGGTGGCCGTCACCGACGACGTCGAAGCCGCGCGCAAGCAGGCCGCCGAACAGTTCGCCGTGTACGGCACGCTGCCGTCCTACCGCGCGATGCTCGACCGTGAGGGCTACGCGGGTCCGGAGGACGCCGCGATCATCGGTGACGAGGCGACCGTCCGCGACCGCCTCGCCGAGTTGGCGGAGGCGGGCGTCGACGAGTACGTGGGCGCGGTGTTCGACAGCTCCGCCGAGGGCCGGGACCGCACCCGCGCCCTGCTGCGGGACATGCGTTCCGGGGGCTGAAAAATCTCGAAATTCCCTCTGTTGCAGGGGCCGTACCAGGCGTAGCATCGATCGCACGACGGGTTCGGGAGTGACCTATCCGAAGAGCCGACAAGGGATGAAAGTCGGCCGCGTGAACTTAAATGAGACGCGCCCATGTGTCCTCCCGAACCCGCCCTTGTGTCCGGGGCCCCGATGGTGTGGCCAGCCCCACCCTCAAGACGCTGGGCTCCACTGTCGCGACTTCCCTCGCCGCCGGACCAGCATGGTGGTGTGACAGTGCCGACCAGCCCACCCACCGACCCGACCACCGTGACCGACATGCCGCCGACGAGAACGGGGACAGACTGGCCCCGGTTGCTCCTCGCCCCGGTGGCGCCCGCCGCCTGGCGCGCCTACCTCTACGTGCATCTGGTCAGCGTGCTGGCGATCGTCGACATCGCGTTCCTGTTCGCTGCCGGTCTGGCGTCGGCCCTGATGATCCTGACGGTGATCGGTATCCCGCTGCTCGCGCTGCTGGTGATGAGCGGCAGAGCCTGGAACCGGCTGTACCGGGCGTTGGCGCAGCTGGTCGGGGCGCAGATCGACGCCCCGCCGGAGTTCGAGCGTCCCGCCGGGCGACTGCAGGTCGTCACCGCAGCCCTGACCGACTCGGTCGGCTGGCGCAGCCTCGGTTTCCTCACCCTGCACGCGGTGCTCATGACGCCGATCGGCTCCGCCGTCGTCGTCGGCGTGGTCGCCTCCGCGCTCCTGATCGTCTCGCCGGTGGTCTGGCTGGTGACGGGGGAGCCGTTCATCTCGCTCGTCGAGCCGGTCGATTCCCTCGCGGTATACGTGGTGTTGTCGGTCGCCGGTGTGTTGGCGCTGTATCTCCTCGGCTGGGTGATGATCGGAATCAGCCGGGTGCATGTGCGGGTGGCCGCGGCGCTGCTCGGCCCGACCGGACGCGAACGTCGAGTGGCCCAACTGGAGAACGCGCGCGCGGGTGTGGTCGACGATGCCGCCGCCAGGCTGCAGCGTGTCGAGCGAGACCTGCACGACGGCACCCAGGCGCGACTCATCACCGTCGCCATGGCGCTGGCCCGCGCCGACGAGCACCTTGCGGAGGCCGGCGACACGGCGCAGGCCAGGATGCTGGTGTCGGACGCGCTGGCGAACACCAAGGACACGCTGGCCGAGCTGCGCGACCTGATCCGCGGAATACGTCCGCCCGCACTGGATCTCGGCCTCGGACCGGCGATCCACACGCTGGCGGCGCGCAACCCCATCCCGGTGGACGTCACGGTGGACCTGTCCGTGCGCCCCTCGATCGGCGTGGAGACGATGGCGTATTTCTGTGTGGCCGAACTGCTGGCCAACGTCTCGAAGCACTCCGGGGCCGGCGCTGCGGCCGTGCGGGTCGCAGGTGATGCGACCGAGTTGCGAATCGACGTCGAGGACAACGGATCCGGGGGTGTGCAGGTGGGTAACGGCTCGGGTCTGACTGGGCTCGCGGAACGGCTCGCGATGGTCGACGGGCGGCTGGAGATCGACAGCCCGGCCGGTGGTCCCACCGTGGTCACCGTGGTGGTGCCACCCGGGGCCGGCCAATGACGCGGATAGTGATCGCAGAGGACAGCGCGATCCTGCGCGAGGGCCTGGCCCAGCTGATCGCCGAGCGAGGCCACGACGTGGTCGCCGCGGTGGGCAACGCCGACGACATGCTGGGGGCGGTTCGGGAATTCGCGCCCGACGTGGTGGTGGTCGACATCAGGATGCCGCCCACGTTCACCGACGAGGGCCTGGTGGCCGCGGTGTCGCTGCGGCGGTCCCATCCGGAGGTCGGCGTGCTGGTGTTCTCCCAGTGGGTGGAAACCAGGTACGCCACCGAACTGCTGGCAGGCAATGCCGAGGGAGTGGGATATCTGCTCAAGGACCGGGTGGCCGACATCGCGGAGTTCGACGCCGCCCTGCAGCGCGTCGCCGCGCGCGGCACCGCTCTCGACCCCGAAGTCGTGCGTCAGCTGATGGGGAGCCGCGGCACGTCGGCGCTGGACCGTCTCTCCCCGCGCGAACGCGAGGTGCTCGCGTTGATGGCCGAGGGGCATTCCAACCTCAGTCTGGCGCGACAGCTCTCGATCACCGAGCGGTCCGTCGAGAAGCACGTGTCGGCGATCTTCACCAAGCTCGACCTGGCGCCGTCGCAGGCGCACCACCGCCGCGTACTGGCGGTGCTCACCTACCTCGACAGCTGAACATCCTGCTAAAAAGTAGGCATGACGGCCCTGAATGTCGCGCAGCTACTGACGTTCGTGGCATTCCTGGGCCTGGCTGCCTATGCGGTCTTCGCGCCCCGCGACGCCAATGCCGCGAAGCGACGTCGCCAGGCGCGGCTGTACTCGGGGTGGGCGTTGATCGCCGGGGCCGCATTCATGGCTGCCATCGCCGCCGACCGGGTCGGATGGTCCCGCTACGTGTTCGGTGCGATCGCGCTCGCGGTTCTCGTGGGTGCCGCCGTGGCCTTTGCGAAGAATCGGGAGAAGTAGCGCGCTCAGTGCCTGCGTCTCGCGATGACCTTGCCCCACAACGCAAGACGCCCCCGTGAAGAGTCCGGGGGCGTCTCGGGTCCGAAGCGGTGGAAGGGTCTAGAAGGCCGCTTCGTCCAGTTCCATGACCTCGTTGTCGAGGTTTTCCACGATGGACCGGGTGCTGGTGAGCAGCGGAAGGAAGTTCTTCGCGAAGAACGACGCCACCGCGACCTTGCCCTCGTAGAACGCACGGTCGTCACCCTGGGCGCCGGCGTCGAGCTTCTCGATCGCCACCGCCGCCTGCTGCTGCAGCAGCCAGCCGAGGACCAGGTCGCCGACGCTCATCAGGAAGCGCACCGAACCCAGACCCACCTTGTAGATGCTCTTGGCGTCCTCCTGCGAGGCCATCAGGTAGCCGGTCAGCGACGCGGCCATGCCCTGGACGTCCTCCAGCGCGGTGGCCAGCAGGGCACGCTCGGCCTTGAGCCGGCCGTTGCCGGTCTCGGCCTTGACGAACTGCTCGATCTGGCCGGCCACGTGCGCCAGGGCAACACCCTTGTCGCGGACGATCTTGCGGAAGAAGAAGTCCTGCGCCTGGATGGCCGTGGTGCCCTCGTACAGCGAGTCGATCTTGGCGTCGCGGATGTACTGCTCGATCGGGTAGTCCTGCAGGAAGCCGGATCCGCCCAGGGTCTGCAGGCTCTCGGTGAGCTTGGCGTACGCCTGCTCCGAACCCACACCCTTGACGATCGGCAGCATCAGGTCGTTGACCTTGAGCGCGAGCTCCGGCTCGATGCCGTACAGCGCCTTGGCGACCTCGGCGTCCTGGTGGGTCGCGGTGTACAGGTACAGCGCGCGCAGCCCCTCGGCGTAGGCCTTCTGGGTCATCAGCGAACGACGGACGTCCGGGTGATGCGTGATGGTCACGCGCGGGGCGGTCTTGTCGGTCATCTGGGTCAGGTCGGCGCCCTGGACACGCTCCTTGGCGTACTCCAGCGCGTTCAGGTAACCGGTCGACAGCGTGGCGATCGCCTTCGTGCCCACCATCATTCGGGCCTGCTCGATGACGTCGAACATCTGCGCGATGCCCTCGTGCACCTCGCCGACCAACCAGCCCACGGCCGGGACGCCGTGCTGGCCGAGGGACAGCTCACATGTGGCGGAGACCTTCAGGCCCATCTTGTGTTCGACGTTGGTGACGAACACGCCGTTGCGCTCACCCGGCTCGCCGGTCTCGGGGTCGAAGTGGAACTTCGGCACGAAGAACAGCGACAGGCCCTTGGTGCCCGGCCCTGCGCCCTCGGGGCGGGCCAGCACCAGATGCATGATGTTCTCGAACAGGTCATCGGAGTCGGCGGAGGTGATGAACCGCTTCACGCCGTCGATGTGCCAGGTGCCGTCGGGCTGCTGGACGGCCTTGGTGCGTCCGGCGCCGACATCGGAGCCGGCGTCCGGCTCGGTGAGCACCATGGTCGAGCCCCAGCCGCGGTCGGCGGCGAGCTTGGCCCACTTCTTCTGCTCGTCGGTGCCCAGGTGGTAGAAGATGTCGGCGAATCCGGCGCCCATCGCGTACATGTAGACGGCGGGGTTGGCGCCGAGGATGTGCTCCTGGATGGCCCAGAACAGCGCGCGCGGCATCGGCGTACCGCCGAGCTCCTCGTCGACGCCGATCTTGTCCCAGCCGCCGTCGATCACGGCGCGCACGGACTTCTTGAACGACTCCGGCAGCGTCACGGTGTGGGCCTTGGGGTCGAAGACCGGCGGGTTGCGGTCGCCGTCCTCGAACGACGCGGCCACCGGGCCCTCGGCGAGGCGGGCCATCTCACCCAGCATCTCCACCGCGGTGTCGGCGTCCAGATCGGAGTAGCTGCCCTGACCGAGCGCCTTGTCGACGCCGAGAACCTCGAACAGGTTGAATACCTGGTCACGGACATTGCTCTTGTAGTGGCTCACTAGTTCCTCCTCGTCGAGAACGCCACATGCGGTTGGGTACTTGTCGGCTAAGTTACCCACCAGTAACTGTGCCTAACTATACCGCCCGGTAACTTCAACGCAAGACGAGTGTGGGCAATTTCCCCCCCTGGACCAACCCAGCGGTTGGCCGGGGTGCGAATTTGGCTACAAAATAGGCCCTGAACAGGGGTTTTATCCGTCTGTGATGATACTCACGTTTAGCCCGGATAGGGTGTCGTGATGGGTGCGACGACCGCAGTGGCGGTATGGGGTACGGGCAACATGGGCGCCACCGCGATCCGGTCGGTCACCGCCTTTCCGGGGCTGCATCTGGCGGGGCTGATCACCTCGTCCGAGGACAAGGCCGGCCGTGACGCCGCGTCGTTCGCCCGGCTGGACGCGCCGACGGGGATCTCCGCCAGCACGGACGTCGACGCGGTCCTTGCCGACTGTCACGCGGTGGCGTACATGGCTTCCGGCGACATCCGTCCCGACGAGGCGGTCGCCGACATCGAGCGGTGTCTGCGGGCAGGGGTGCACGTCGTCACGCCGTCTCTGTACTCGCTCTACGATCCGCGCTCGGCACCCCCGGAATGGGTGCAGCGCCTCACCGGCGCCGCCGAGGACGGCCGGGCAGCGCTGCTGGTCAGCGGTGTCGACCCGGGCTGGGCCAACGACGCGCTCGCAGTCACCGCGGCGGGGCTGTGCACGCGCATCAACACCATCACCTGCCAGGAGATCTTCGACTACTCGACCTACGACCAGCCGTACGCGGTGCGGGTGTCCTGCGGTTTCGGTGGCCCGATGGACGAGACACCGATGATGCTGCTGCCGACCATCCCGACGATAGTGTGGGGCGGCAACATCCGGCTCATCGGCCGCGGGCTGGGCCTGGAGATCGACGAGATCACCGAGGAGGTCGAGCGGCTCCCGCTGGCCGACTCCGTCGACACCGTCATGGGCCGATTCGACGAGGGCACCCAGGGCGCGTTCTTCCTGCGGGTCATCGGCTGGTCCGGCGGCAGGCAGCGCGTCATCGTCGAGCACATCACCCGCATCGACCCGTCGTGTGCGCCGCACTGGCCGCAACCCGATCAAGGGGTGGGCGATCACCGCGTCATCGTCGACGGTGATCCGCAGCTGACCATCGTGACGCGCGCGGATGTGCCGGGCGGCACCCGCGCCGACGGCGGCAACACGACCGCCGCCAACCGGCTACTCGGGGCGATCAGCTGGCTGGCGGCCCAGAAGCCGGGAATCTATGACGGCCTCGACGTTCCGCTGCATCCGCCGCTGGCGCCGGAACTGGAAGCCACCCGCTGGAGTTAGCTTCCGGCCAGCCGTTTGTTGATGAGCCGGGTGAGCCATGCGGGGGAGAAGCGTGACCCCAGCGCCAGTGCCTTCGCCTGCCCGCCGACCGGGAAGTGCACCTGCTTGACGAGGCGCCGCGGCCAGGTGGCCTCGACCGCGGTGACGATGTCGCGCGCGATGTCCTGCGCGGTCAGCCGGATGCCGAGCGACTGCGTGGTGCCGGTCTTGACGCCTTGGGTCATCGCGGTGTTCACGTACAGCGGCCACATGTCGATGACGCGGATGCCGTGCTGCGCCCATTCCAGGTTCAGCGCCTCGGTGATCGCGCGGACGTAGAACTTGGTGGCGCTGTAGTTGGCCAACTCGACCTGGCCGTAGATCGCCGACGCCGACGAGAGGTTGACGACGACCGCGTCGGGAGTGTCCCTGAGATACGGGAACGCGGCGTGCAAACCGTTCACCACACCCTTGACGTTGACCTCGATCGCGCGGTGGTGCACCGGCAGCGGGATGTCCTCGAAACGGCCCGCCTGAAGCAGGCCCGCGTTGTTGATCAGAACGTCGAGACGGCCGCCCGCCGCGTCCACGAACTCGGCCAACCGGTGCGCCACCTCGTCGGCGTCGGTGACGTCCAGCCGCCCGACCACCGGCCTGCCGCCGACGGCGGTGATGTCGGCGGCCAGCAGTCGCAGCCCCGCTTCATCGATGTCGTATCCGCCGACGCGGTACCCGCGCTGCGCGAACAGCAGCGCCGTCGCACGCCCGATTCCCGTGGCGGCTCCGGTGATGAACACCGATTTCGTCATGCCGACTCCTCGTCTGGGTTCAGTTGAGCTGCCACACCGCGAAATTGAGGCACAGGGCGAACCCTGACCATGCCAGGTAGGGCAGCAGCATGGCCCCTGCGATCGCACTGCGCCGCCAGAACAGGACCACCGTGGCGATCAGGACCACCAGCAGCACGCTCAGTTCGGCGAACGCGATTCCGCGCCAGCCGAGACCGAAGAACAGCGGTGTCCAGGCGGTGTTGAGCACCAACTGGACGGCGTACCAGGTCAGCGCGCGCCTGGTCTCGGGCGACGGCCCGGTGCGCCACACCAGCCACGCCGCGACAGCCATCAGGAGGTAGAGAACGGTCCACGTCGGACCGAAGACCCAGGACGGCGGCGCGAAACCGGGTTGCTGGAGACGGCCGTAATCGTCGGCGGCGGTGCGGCTCGCTAGACCACCGATCGTCGAGGCGGCGACGACCGCGACGATGGAGATCGTCAGCGCCAGCCACGATTTAGGGCGCGTGGGGGAAGCGTCGGCGACCATGTCCGCAGGCTACCCCGGCGAATCAGCTTCCCGGTCAGGGTGATTGTGGTCAATCGGTGACGTCTCGGTGGCCGGCGTCTCGCCCGCCGCAGCGTCGGAGTCGGGTAGCTGACCCACCAGGTACTCGGCGAGCCCCCCGATGGTCGGATAGTCGAACACCGCGGTCGCGTTGATGGTGAACGCACCGCCGAACTGGCTGTGCAACCGGTTGCGAAGCTCGATCGCCATCAGTGAGTCCGTGCCCAGGTCCAGGAACCGGCTCGTGGCGGCCGGGGGCTGCGCGAGCCGCAGGAAGTTCTGCACCTCCCGCTGCAGGAATTCGGTCACGAATCCCGCCCGCTGCGCGACGGGTATCTCCTGCAGCTGCCGTAGCAGTTCGCTGTCCCCGGCCACCTCGCCCTCCGGGCGAGGCAGCACCAGATCGAGAATCGGTGGCCGGGAACTTCCCAGCACCTTCGCGGCGCGCTGCCAGTTGGCCTTGAGCACGGCCGCCTGCCCGGTTCCGTTGGCGAGCACCTCGGCAAGGGCGCCCAGCGCTGCCGACGGTTCCAGCGGAACCAGGCCCTGCGCACCGATGTTGGCGGTCGCGGCCTCCGACGAAGCCATCCCGCCCTGGGCCCATGGACCGAAGTTGACGCCCGTGGCCGGCAGGCCCCGGGCGCGTCTGTGCGCGGTCAGGCCGTCGAGCAGTGCATTGGCCGTCGCATAGTTGGCCTGGCCGGGCGAACCGAACAGGCTGGACACCGACGAGGACATGATGAAGAAGTCCAGATCGTCGCCCGCGGTCAGGCGATCGAGGTGGCAGGCACCGAACGCCTTGGGAGCCAACGTCGTCCGGAAGCGCTCCAGGCTCTGCTGGGAGAGCAGTGCATCGTCGAGCACGCCCGCGAGATGCGCCACCCCGGCCAGCGGCGGCAGCTCCGCGCGGATTCGCGCCAGCAGCTCGGCCACCTGGGACTCGTCCCCGACGTCGGCGCAGAAGGTGTGCACGCGGCACTTGTACCGCTCGGTGATCTCCTCGATCGCGCGCCGCGCGTCCGCGTCGGGCGCGCGCCGACTGGTCAACACGAGGTCACCGGCGCCGAGTTGGGCCAGGTATGCCGCCGTGTGCAGACCGATCGCACCGAGACCGCCGGTGATCAGGTAGCTGCGATCGGCGCGCGGCTGCAACGGTTTCGGCATCTGCAACACGATCTTGCCGACGTGCCGGGCCTGCTGCATGCGGCGGAACGCGGCCCTGGCCTCGGTCAGCGGGTAGATCTCGGCGGGCAGCGGCACCCATTCGGCGCGCGAGGAGCCATCGGCCTTGCCCAGCCCGTCGGACACCTCACCGAGCAGGCCCCGGATGCGTTCGGGCTCCAGCAGGGTCACCGTGTCCAGCGCCACGATCTCGTAGGCGATATCGGGTCGGGCCGCCGCCATCTGCTCCGGTGTCCAGATGTCGCGTTTGGCGATCTCGGCGAACCGGCCGTTCTGTGCGGTGGCCCGCACGGTCGCCTCGATGAAGCCCTCGTTGGTGAGGCTGTTGAGGACCACGTCGACGCCCTCGCCGTCGGTGTCGGCCAGGATCTGGTCGGCGAATTCCGTGGTGCGCGAGTCGTAGACGTGATCGACTCCCAGCTTGCGCAGCGTGGCGCGTTTGTAGGTGCTGGCCGTGGCGAAGACGACGGCGCCGTGCTGCTGCGCCATCTGGATGGCGGCCAGCCCGACGCCGCCGCTGGCGGCATGGATGAGCACACGGTCGCCGGGCTTGAGCTGCGCCCAGTCGAACGCGAGGCGGGCCGTGAGCGCCGCGGCGGGAATGGTCGCCGCGTCCACCGCGCCGATCCCGTCGGGAATCGGGGCCAGCAGCTGTGCGGGCACGTTGAACCGGCTGGCGAAGGCGCCCTGCATGAAACCGTAGACGCGCTGGCCCACTTCGAGCCCGGTGACGCCGCTGCCCAACTGCGTGACGGTGCCCGCGAAGTCGCCGCCGATCGGTCCGGGGTCGCCCGGGTAGAGGCCGAGGACGTTGAGCACATCGCGGAAGTTGAGGCCCGCGGCCTCCACCCGCACCTGCACGTAACCCTCTGCCGGGGGTGCCACGTCCGTCTCGGTCAGACGCAGGTTGTCGATCGCTCCGCGTTCGGTGGGGGCCAGCACGTAGTCGGCGGACCGGGGCACCGTGAGGTGACCGCTGCGCGCCCACGGCAGCAACCGCGAGGCCAGCAACTTCCCTTGGCGCACAGCGAGTTCCGGCTCGTCGACCGGAGCGGCCAGCAGGCCGGCCAGCGCCAGTACGGCCTCCGGTGATCCGTCGACGTCGACCAGCCTGCAGCGCAGCGCCGGTTCCTCGTTGATGGTGGTGCGCCCGAATCCCCACAGTGCGGCCTGCACCGGATCGACGGGTTCACCGGATTCGGTGGCCACGGCGCGTTCGGTGACGATCCACAGTCCGCCGGGCAGCTTCACGGCGCCGTTCTGCACCGTGTGCACCGCGCTGAGCAGGTCCGCGATCTCGGTCTCGATCCGCGCTGCCATCGCGGTGCTCGACTCGTCGGCGCTCGGCGCCGCGGCGCGCCAGACGACGCCGGAGAAGCCGATCCCGCGTTCGTGCGCCTGTGCCAGCAGCTGTCCCAGGGGTTCCGGATCGGTGCTCCGGTCGAACGGGATGCAGCCAGGCACGCCGGCTGCCAGTTCGTCGAACCCGGCGATCAACCAGTTGCCGTTCAGCGCGGCGTCACCGGATGCCGGTGCCGGCACTTCGTGCCAGCCGAGGGTGTAGAGCAGGCGGGTGGCGTCGCCGCCGAGGCCGCGGAGTAACGCCTCGCGGGGGGCGCGTTTGACCGTGAACTCGCGAATCCCGCCGAGGTGACGGCCATCGCGGTCGAGGAAGTCGAGATCGAAAACCTGGGTCTCGCTGTCGAGTTCGCTGGTGTGCCAGGTGGCGCGGCAGTAGAACCTGCGTGGCATCTTGTCCCGCAACGTCACCTGGCCGTAGCGCAGCGGCAGGAACAGGTCGCTGACGCCCTGTTCGGCCGCGAGGAGCGCGGGGAACGCCGGGAACGCGACGCCGGTGCACAGATCCATCAGCACCGGGTGCATCGGCTCGGTGCCGAGTTGCTCGGCGAGTTCTTCACCGACGAGGATGTCGCCGATCGCCTCGCCCTCGCCGAGCCACAGCGATTTCAGGGAACCGGACCAGGTCGGGCCCCATGCCAGCTCCATGTCGGCGAACGTCTCGAACAGGTCCTGTGGGCGCATCCGGTTCAGTCGCTCGATGGCCTCGTCGACGGGACCTGACGGCTCGGCCTGGGGGTTCTCGTCGACACCGCTGGCCACGGTGCCTTCGGCGTTCAGTGACCATTCGGTGCCGCGTTCGCCGTACTCCCGGCTGTGCACCTGGAACTTCTGTCCGCCGTCCTCGGACGGGTGAAGAGTCAGCTGCACCTCGCGGGAAGCCTTCTCGGGCAGGATGATCGGCTCGTAGAAGAAGACGTCCTTCACCCGGGCCGGGGTGCCGACCGCGGCCAGCGCCATCGCCGCGTAGGTGGCGCCGGGGACGACGACGGTGCCGTAGATGACGTGGTCGGCGAGCCACGGCTGCGATCTGACCGACCATCTGCTGGTGTAGACCGTGTCACCGCTGGCCAGGTCCTTGGCGCTGCCGAGGATGCCGGAGACCGCCGGACCATCGGTGGTGATTCCGGACGTCTTGGGCCAGAACCGGCGACGCTGGAACGGATACGTGGGCAACGCGACTGCGCGACCCGGCCGGCGATACAGCGCACCGAAATCGGGCCGGTGGCCGCCCACGTAGGCCGCGGCCAGCGCCTCGGTGATCTGGCGGCGGTCGCTGACACCCTTGCGGAGCGAGACGATCGCCCGGGGTGCGGCCAGGTGCTCCGGCCAGACCTGCACCGCGGACCCGGTCAACACCGGCTGCGGACCGATCTCCATCAGCACCGAACATCCCAGCGCCGCCACGGTGCGCACACTTTCGGCGAACTGCACCGGTTGGCGGGAGTGCCGCCGCCAGTACTGGGCGTCGAGGGGGGTCTGGGCCGTGAGCACGGTGCCGGTACGGTTGCAGACCAGCGGCAAGGTCGGGGTGGCGAACTGGAACTGTGCCGCATAGGACTCGAATTCGTCGAGCACCGGATCCAGTAGCTCCGAGTGGAAGGCGTGGCTGGTCTGCAGCCAGGTGCAACGGACACCGTCGTCGCCGAACCTGTCCACGATCTGTTCCAGATCCTCGCCAGGGCCCGAGAGCACGGTGTTGGGTCCGTTGTAGGCGCCGACCGACACCCGCGGGAAGTCTCCTGCGATCTCCTCGACGAGCTTCGCGTCGGTGAACACCGCGACCATCCGCCCGCCCTCGGGCAGGCTTCCGAACATCCGGCCGCGTTCGGCCATCAGCCGTGCCCCGTCTTCGAGGCTGAACACGCCGGCCACGCAGGCCGCCGCGTACTGGCCCACGCTGTGCCCGAGCACCACGTCGGGCTCGATGCCCCACGACTGCCACAGCCGGGCCAGCCCCATCTCCACGGCGAAGATCGCCGGCTGGGCGAACGACGTGTGCCGCAACGCTTCCCCGGATTCCCGATCGGCGGCGAACAACACCTCCAGCAATGGGCGCGGCAGTATGTCCTTGACTGCGTCCGCGCAGCGTGTCACGGCGTCGGCGAAAACCGGTTCGGTCTCGAACAATTCACGGGCCATCCCGGGGAACTGGCTGCCCTGTCCGGTGAACAGCCACGCCGTGGTGGGGTGGTGGGTGTGTTCGCCACGTACGACGCCGGGCCGCAGCCGGTTCTGCGCCAGTTCGGCCAGGCCCTCGCGCGCGGCCGCGACCGAATCGACGACCAGCGCGGCCCGGTGCTCGAAATGCGACCGGCCCGTTCCGGCGGTGCGGCAGACGTCGGCGAGATCGGCGTCGGGGTGGGCGCCCAGCCAGGCCTCGTAGCGCTGCGCCAGCGCCGTCAGCGCCTCCGGTGACCGGGCGGACAGCGCGAGCACACCGACGGGCAGCGCGCGGGTGTCCGGTTCCTCGACCGGGTCGGCCGCCTGCGGGAGTGGCGCCTCCTCGATCAGCACATGCGCGTTCGTGCCGGTGAACCCGAACGAGCTGACCCCGGCGCGCCGCGGCCTGCCGTCGGCCTGCCACGGAATCGCCTTGTCCACCACCCGCACCGGCAGCGAATCCCACGGGATGTGCGGCGACGGATTCTCGAAGTGCAGGCTCTGCGGCAGCAGGTTGTGCTGAAGCGACAGCACAACCTTGATCAGACCCGCTGCCCCGGAAGCCGACTCGAGGTGGCCGATGTTGGACTTCACCGATCCCATCAGCAGCGGGCGGTCCGCGTCACGTGAGGCGCCGTAGGCGGCCGCGGCCGCCTGCACCTCGATCGGATCACCCAGCGGGGTGCCTGTCCCGTGCGCCTCGAGGTAGTCGACATCCCCGCCCGAAAGGCCGGCGCGCGCCAGCGCCATCCCGATAAGGCGTTGCTGTGCACCACCATTGGGCACAGTCAGGCCGCTGGAAGCGCCGTCCTGGTTCACCGCGCTGCTGGGAATGACCGCGCACACCCGGTCGCCGTCGCGCACCGCGTCGCCGAGCCTCTTGAGCACCAGGATCCCGCAGCCTTCGCTGCGCACGTAGCCGTCGGCGGAGGCGTCGAAGGTCTTGCACCGCCCGACGGGGGACAGCATCCGGGCGCGGGATGCGGCGACGCTCGTCACCGGGCTCAGCAGGACGTTCACGCCGCCGGCCAGCGCCAGGTCGCAGTCGCCGGAATGCAGTGCCTGGCATGCCTGGTGGACGGCGACCAGCGCCGAACTGCATGCGGTGTCGACCGCCACCGCCGGGCCTTCGAGTCCCAACGCGAACGCGACCCGACCGGAGATGGCGTTGAGCGCGTTGCCGGTGATGAAGTGGGGTTCGATCTTCTCGATCGACTCCGACGACAGCAGATGCGCATACTCGTTGGCGGCCACGCCCACGAAGATTCCGGTGCGGCTGCCTCGCAGGTCGGCAGGCGCGAGCCCAGCCCTCTCCAGGCCCTCCCACACCGTTTCGAGCATCAACCGCTGCTGCGGCTCGATCCAGACGGCCTCACGCGGGGAGATGCCGAAGAACTCGGGATCGAATCCGTCGATACCGTCCAGGAATCCGCCGAAACGCGTGTAGGTCTTGCCCGCGGCGTCGGGATCCGGATCGTAGAACTCGTCGATGTCGAACCGGTCCTCGGGGACCTCGCGGATCGCGTCGACACCGCCGGCCAGTACCTCCCAGAAGGCCTCCGGGTCCGGTGCGCCGGGGAAGCGGCACGACACCGCGACGATCGCGATCGGTTCGTCCGTGCGGTTCGCCGCCGCCGACGTCGGCTGCGACCCCGCCTTGGCGGGTGCCTGCTCGGCAAGCCCGAGCACCTCGCCGAGCAGATAGTCGGCCACGTCGGACAGGCGCGGATGATCCATCGCCAGGGTGGCCGGGATCTCGCGGCCCACGCCCTGTTCGATGCGGCGCCGCAGTTCGACGGCCATCAGCGAATCCATGCCGAGGTCGAAGAACCCCGCGTCCTCGCGGATCTCCGTGGCATCCACCCGGGTGATCTCGGCCACCGCGGTACGCAGGTAGTCGGTCAGCAGCTTCTTGCGTTGCTGCACCGGGGCGTTGGTGAGCCGTTCGACCAGTTCGGTCCTGCCCGACGGCGTGGCAGCCGGGGCGGTGTCCGGCACCTCGCGCTCCAACTCCGCCAGGAACGCCCGCCGCCCCGCCTGCTGGTACAGCGGAAGGAAACGCTCCCAGTCGATGCGGGCGACGATCCCCTGCGCAGGGCCCGGTGCCTCCGCGGCTGTCACCACGTCGGCCAGCCCCGCCAATGCGTCGGCGGGTGACAAGGTCCGGACTCCGCGCCGGTCCAGTCGGGCACGCGACTCCGCGTCGGCCATGCCGGCCGACCACGGGCCGAAGTTGATGCTGACGCCGGAGATGCCCTGCTCGCGCAGCCGCCAGGCAAGCCCGTCGAGGAAGGCGTTGGCGGCGCCGTAGGCGGTCTGCCCGTACCCGCCCCACACCGATGCGATGGACGAGGTGCCGAGGAAGAAGTCGAGCTGCAGGTCAGCCGCCGCTTCGCTCAAATGCCAAGCACCCCATACCTTCCCGGCGAAGACGCGATCCACTTCGCTGTCTTCCAGGCTGACCAGCGGGGTGGTGCCGATCTCGCCCGCGGCGTGCACGATGCCGGCCAACGGCGGTAGCTCCGCGGCCACGGCTGCCAGCAGGCGCGCGACGTCGTGCGCGTCGGCGACGTCGGCGGCGACGACCCGGATCTGGCAACTGTGTTGTGCGCCCAGCGCGTCGATACGTTGCTGCGTGGCATCACCGGGTGCGCGCCGGCTGGTCAGCACCAGGTGGCGGGCGCCGTGCGCGGCGAGATATCCGGCGATCTCCAGCCCGATCGAGCCCAGACCGCCGGTCACCAGATACGTGGCGTCGTCGCGCAGCTGCAGCGGTTTGCCGGCCGGCCGGCCGGCCCGTCGAACCAGCCGGGGCACATACACCGCGTGATCGCGCAGCGCGATCTGGTCTTCCCTGACGGCCGGCCCGTGCGGTGCCGTGATCCGGTTGAGCAGTCGGGACCACTCGTCGGCGGTGCCGTCGGCCAGATCTGCGAGTCCGCCCCACAACTGCGGAAGTTCCAGGGCGGCGGCACGACCGAAACCCCACAGGCAGCTCTGGTCCGGGGCAACCGTGTCGGTGGCGGTGACGTGCTGCGCCCGACGGGTCACCACCCAGATGGGGGTGCGCAGTTCCGCGGCGGCCGCAGCCCGGAACAGTCGCCGGGTTCCGCCCAGGATCCGGTGTTGCATCCGCAACAGTGACCGCATCGAGGGTGCCGTACCGGGGTCGGGGTCGGAATCGAGCCCGCCGACATGGACGATGCGCAGCGTCGAATCCTCCGCTGCCGCAAGGCGTAGCGCTTCGCCGAGTTGTTCCTCGTCCGCGTCGGACACCGGCAGGCCGAAGATCCGGTACCGCTGCCCGCGTGCGCTGAGCACGTCGACCAGCGGCCGGGTCGCCTCGGTGTCGTCGCCGACAAGGATCCAGGACGACACCTCGTCGGTCTCCGCGCCCGAGAGCGCCGCCGCGGACTGCTCCCAGCGGATCTCGTAACGGTCGTTCGTGATCGATTGGCTGCTGCGTTGCTGATTGTGCTGTGCGGCAAGCCTGCTCAGCACGTCCAGGGTCTGCTGGTCGCCGGCGGCGCCGTCGAGCAGTGTCGCGAGCTCCTCGATGCGGCCGTCCTCGAGGAGCCGGACGGCCTCGGTGCTCGGGGTGCGCGGCTGCAGCGCCTCGGACCCGTCGGGATCCTGGTTGTCTCTGAACCAGTACTGGCGGTGCTCGAACGGATACGTGGGCAGGTCCAGCTTTCGCGCGCCCGCGTCTCGAAACGCGCCGAACTCGGGCAGGTGGCCCAACACGTATGCGTCGGCGACGGCTTCGGTGATCTGCCGGTGGTCGGCCGCGGTTCGGCGCAGGGACGCGATCACCCTCGGCGCGGTGGCGGGGTCGGGCCATGCCCCAAGGGCCGCGGCGGTCAGCACCGGTCGAGGCCCGATCTCCACCAGAAGCTTGCAGTTCATCTCGGCGAGGGTGCGTACGCTCTTGGCGAACTCCACCGGTTGACGTGCGTGTCTGCGCCAGTAGGTGCCATCGAGCTGCACGCTCCGGCCCAGCGCGGTACCGGTGCGGTTGTCGATCAGGATCCGTTGCGGCGCCGCGAAATCGAACTGATTCGCATACGACTCGAAGTCGTCGAGAATCGGGTCCAGCAGCGCCGAGTGGAACGCGTGGCTGGTGTCCAGCCAGTCGCACCGGACACCGTCGGCCGAAAGCGTGGCCACCGCTTTCTCCAGATCCCCTGCGGGCCCGGACAATACGGTGTTGGTGCCGTTGTAAGCGGCGACCGACAGGCTCGGGAACTCGTCGGTCATGGCTTCGGCCCGCTCGGCGGTGGTGAACACCGCGACCATGCGGCCACCTTCGGGCAGGCTTCCGAACAGGCGCCCGCGTTCGGCCATCAGCCGCGCGCCGTCGGTGAGGCTGAACACGCCCGCGACGCAGGCCGCCGAATACTGGCCGACGCTGTGCCCGAGCACCACGTCGGGTTCGAAACCCCAGGACTGCCAGAGACGGGCCAACCCCATCTCGACGGCGAACAGGGCGGGCTGCGCGTAGCAGGTGTTCTGCAGGGTCTTCTCGGCGTCGTCCGCCTCTGCATCGAAAATGACGTCGAGCAAGGGCTTTTCGAGAACATCGGCCACTGCCTCGGCGCACCGGTTCAGCGTCTCGGCGAACACCGGCTCGGTGTCGTACAACTCCCGTGCCATCCCGGGGTACTGGCTACCCTGGCCGGTGAAGAGCCACGCCGTCTTCGGTGTGTCATGCGACTCGCCGCGAACCAGGCCGGGCGCCGGGCGGTCGTCGGCGAGCGCACCGAGCAGTTCGACGGCGGACTCGGCGGAATTGACCACCAACGCGGCCCGGTGTTCCAGATGGGCGCGCCCAGCGCCGGCGGTGAAGCACACGTCGGCCAGGGTGGCCTCCGGGTGAGCGGTCCACCAGTCGCGGTACTGCCCGGCGAGCTGCGTGAGGGCGGCGGGAGTCCGCGCGGACAGCGGCAGCAGGCTGAAGCGGCGGTCGGGCTGCTGCACCGGACCGGGCGCCGCCGCCTGCTCGGGCGCTTCTTCGAGGATGACGTGCGCGTTGGTCCCGGCGAACCCGAACGAGCTGACCCCCGCGATGCGGGGACCGCCGTCGCGCTCCCAGGGGATGGTCTCCTTGACCACCTCCACCGCGAGCCGGTCCCACGGAATGTGCGGCGACGGGTTCTCGAAGTTGAGGTGCTTGGGCAGCGTCCGGTGCTCCAGCGACAGGATGACCTTGATGACGCCCGCGATCCCGGCGGCCGCTTCCAGGTGCCCGATGTTCGTCTTGGCCGACCCGATCAACAGCGGCCGGCTGGGTTCACGTCCGGCGCCGAGCACCGCACCGGCGGCCTGCGCCTCGATCGGGTCGCCCAGCGAGGTCCCGGTCCCATGGGCTTCCAGGTATCCGACATCCTTGGGCTCGAGGTCGGAACGCTTCAGCGCATCGGCGATAACACGTTGCTGGGCAACGCCGTTGGGAACCGTCAAGCCGCCCGATGCGCCGTCCTGGTTGATCGAGCTGCCGCGGATCACCGCGCGGATCCGGTCACCGTCGCGGACCGCGTCCTCCAGACGCTTGATGACGATGACGCCGCAGCCCTCACCGCGCACGTACCCGTCGGCGGCCGCGTCGAACGTCTTGCACCGGCCGTCGGGTGCGAGCATGTGCGCGTTGGAGAACGTGATCATGGTCGCCGGGGTGAGCAGGACGTTCGCGCCGCCGGCCAGCGCGAGGTCACATTCGCCCAGGCGCAGCGCCTGGCAGGCCTGGTGGATCGCCACCAGCGACGAGCTGCACGCGGTGTCGACGGCGACCGCGGGACCCTGCAGCCCCAGCCGGTAGCTGATCCGGCCCGCCGCCGCCGCGTTCGACGTCCCGATGGCCATGTAGGCCTCGATCTCGGGGTAGGTCAGTTCGTCCGAGGCCATTCCGAGGTAATCGTGGGTGGCCAGACCGACGAACACCCCGGTGTTGCTACCGGCCAGGGCCGTCGGCGCGGTCCCGGAGTGTTCCACCGCCCGCCACGCCGTCTCCAGCAACAGCCGATGCTGGGGGTCCATCATCCTGACCTCGCGGGTCGACATGCCGAAGAACGGCGCGTCGAACCCCGTCACGTCATCGACGAAACCGGCACGACGGGTCACCACCTTGCCGGGAGCGCCGGGTTCCGGGTCGAAGAACTCCTCGGCATCCCAGCGGTCCCTCGGGACGTCCGATATCGCGTCGCGGCCTTCGCGCAGCACGTCCCAGAACGCGTCGGCATCCGGGGCGCCCGGGAAACGCGCTGCGTAGCCGACGATGGCGAAACGCGGGGCCGGTCCGTTCGGATGTTCAGCGGATCCCATCCGTTGTCCTCCCCATACATCAGCGGTCAGAAATGGTCCTGTGCGACGCCTGACGCGCCCGGCGACCACCTTCCCCCGACGGACACTATTGCATGCGCACCTGCCGTGTGCGCGGTGTTGCTGTGCGGGATTCAGCCAGCGCCGGGCGACCGCCCAGGAAGCGAGGGTATGTTGATCCAGCAACGGGCTGACGCCGAATCAGGAACGGCCACACGGGGGAGGACCCAGTATTGCGCATCGGCAAGATCACGGTTGGCGCACTTGATGAATGGTCGCTGAATCCGGGCTCTGTCACCTCCTGGCACCCGACCGCCGCCGCTGTCGAGACGGCGCGCCGGGCGCAGGTCAGTTCGGTGCCGGTCAGCTACATGCAGGGCCAGCATCTGCGTAACTACTGGGAGCGGACGACCGCGGGGCTGAACTTCTCCCGGCAGATCATCGCCAGCTGCGAAGTGCCCGGACAGTGCGACATCGCGGCGATGGACCATGCCGTGAACGCCTACCTGCGCCGGCACGACACCTTCCGCAGCTGGTTCGAGCGGACCGAGGAGGGCGAGTTTCTCCGTCGCGCCATCGCCGATCCGGCCGACATCGAATTCGTCCCGATCGAACACGGCGACATGACGGTCGACGAGATATTCGCGCATGTGGTGGACATACCGAGCCCGCTGGAGTGGGGCTGCTTCACTTTCGGAGTAATCCAGCATGACGGCCACTTCACGTTTTTCGCTTCCATGGATCATGTGCACGGTGACGCGACATTGATCGGCACGACGATGATGGAAGCCAACGGAATGTATTCGGCGCTGAGTGGCGGCGGTGCGGCACTCACGCTTCCCGATGCCGGGAGCTTTGACGAATTCTGCGTCCGCGAGCGCGCGCACACCTCGGAGTTGACCGAGGATTCGCCCGAGGTGCGGGCGTGGATCGAATTCGCCGAAAACAGCGGCGGCGGCTTTCCGGAATTCCCGCTTCCGCTGGGCAATCCGGCGGAGTCGACCCGCAGTTGCATGACGTCGGAAATCCTGATGGACACCGCGCAGACGGAACGCTTCGAATCGGCGTGCACGGCGGCCGGCGCCCGCTTCGTCGGCGGGTTGTTCGCCTGCCTCGCCCAGGTGGAGCACGAGCTGACCGGTGCCCTCACGTATTACGGCTCTTCGCACTTGATAGGGGTCTGGTGTTGTCCGACATCGTGTCGTGTCGGTGATTGATTAGGGGCCCGCGCCCCTGTGAGCTGGGTGTTCTCAGGCATCCAGGACAAGGAACGCGGGCATGGTTGACGGTAGTTCATTGCTGCTCGATCTCGACGGTGTGGTCGTCGAGTCGGTGCAGCGCCTCGAGGACGGTACCCGGTTGGTGCATGTACTGACCGCCCCGGAGTGGGTTGGGATCTGCCCCGCGTGTGGGGAGCGCTCCAGCAGGTCGAAGGGCTGGGTGTACACCGGCCCGCGTGATGTGCAGGTCGGCCCGGATCGTCCGGTGCTGCGCTGGCGTAAGCGAAAGTGGTTGTGCCCCAGCATGGTCTGCGAGCGCAAGGTGTTCACCGAGTCGGTGCCTGGCGTTCCGGCGCGAGCGCGGGTTACCCCGCGGGCCAAGGCGTCGATGGCCAGCGCGGTGCTCGACGAGGACCGCTCCGTGGCTGCGGTAGCCGGGCAGTACGGCTGCGGCTGGCACACCGTGCATGACCACGTCATCACCGTCGCCGAGGAGGCCTTGGAGGTCGAGCTGGAGCCGGTTGCGGTGCTCGGCATCGACGAGACCCGCCGCGGCAAAGCCAAATGGGAGCACGACCCGGCGCTCGGCCGGAGGGTGTGGGTGGATCGCTGGGACACCGGCCTGGTCGACGTCACCGGCGATCAGGGCCTGCTGACCCAGGTCAACGGCAGAAACTCCGGGGCGGTGATCGACTGGCTGGCGACCCAGGACCCCACCTGGAAGGCGCAGATCACCCACGTGGCCATCGATCTCTCACCCGCCTACGCCCGGGTCGCCCGCGAGGCGTTGCCGCAGGCGATCGTGATCGCCGACCGGTTCCATTTGGTCAAGAAGGCCAACGACATGCTCGACGCGGTGCGCCGCCGGGTCACCTGGGCCCAGCGGGGCCGACGCGGTCGCAAGGCCGACGTCGAGTGGATCAACCGCCGCCGGCTGCTGCGCGGTGCTGAGCGGCTCACCGCAGACCAGCGCAGCAACCTGTTCGCCAAGCTGCTGAGCGCTGATCCGAACGAGGACATCGCTGCGGCGTGGATCGCCAAAGAACTGCTGCGCGAACTGCTTTCCTGTGCCGACCGAGGAGGGCTGCGCTACGACATCGCCGCCGCGCTAGACCGGTTCTACCGCTTCTGCGCGGCCTGCAAGGTGCCCGAGGTCATCCGATTCGCCCGCACCATCGAGACCTGGCAGGCCCCGATCATCGCCGCCCTGCAAACCGGGCTGACCAACGCTCGCAGCGAGGGCTACAACCGCATCGTCAAGCACGTCGGGCGCATCGCCTTCGGATTCCGCAACCCCGACAACCAACGCCGCCGCGTACGGTGGGCCTGCACCCGCCGATCGCGGCGAGTCACACCCAGCCGGCACCAATGCCACTGCTAACTGCGAAGAGCCCGTATTACGGGCTCACTCCCAGGGATTCCCGCTCCGCCTCGGACAATTTCATGACCCAGGGTTGGTTCACCGGTCTGATCCCGATCACCGTGCCGATCGGTGCGACCTCCTTCGCCGATGCCGCGTGGGCAGCGCAGGCGTCGTTCGATTCGAATCTGTTTATGGCGAAAGTGCCGTACTACCGGGTACTGGAGTTGGCGCCGTGGTTGAGTTGGCCGCGGCCGAATTTCCCGGTGTCGAATTTCTTCCACGGCGGCGCGGCTCCGCTCAACGCCATTCTCGCCGCCGCAGACATGGGTCTGGCGAACAACATCGGTATCTACCCGGACGGTCGTTTCTCCTATCAGCTCACCATTTACATATTCCGGTATGGCGAAGGCACGGTGATGGCGATCATGCATCCCGACAATCCGGTCGCCAAGAAATCGGTGACGCGCTATATGAAGGTCATGAAGTCGGTGGCCGGGTTGGTCGCCGACAGCGGCACCTGGGGGCTCGTCGCATAGCGTGGCGCGGCGAGGGGTGAGGGCAGTATGCGGCGGCTAGCGGATCTCGTGGTGCGGTGGCCCTGGGCGGTGATCGCCGTCTGGGTCGCGATGGCCGTCGCGCTCCCGCTGTCCTTCCCGTCCCTCGGCGAGATGGCACAGAAGCACCCGCTCGTCATCCTGCCGAGCGATGCGCCGTCGAGCGTCACCGCTGCGAAGATGGCCGAGGCGTTCCAGGAAACGAGCAACGACAACCTTCTGCTGGTTGCGTTCATCAACGAGACCGGGCTCGAGCCGGCCGACGAAGCCACGTACCGCAAGGTGGTGGACGCCCTACGCGACGACGTCACGGACGTCGTGTCCGTTCAGGACTTCGTCAGCACACCACAACTGCGTCAGTTCCTGACCAGCGAGGACAAGACGACCTGGGTGCTTCCGGTCAGCCTCGAGGGGGAGCTGGGCACCCCGCGGGCCTTCGACTCGTTCAACCGGGTTTCCGACGTCGTCAAACACCACCTCGGTGACGGTCCACTGCAGGTGTATCTGACGGGTCCCGCCGCCACCGTCGCCGATCTCACCGTCGCCGGCGAGCAGGACCGCCTGCCCATCGAGATCGCGATCGCCGTCCTGGTGCTCGGCGTGCTGCTGCTGGTGTATCGCAGTGCGGTGACGATGCTGCTGCCGCTGGTGACGATCGGGTCGTCGCTGGTGATCGCGCAGGCCGTGGTGGCCGGATACTCGCAGCTGTCCGGCTCGGGCGTCTCCAATCAGTCGATCGTGTTCCTGAGCGCGATCATGGCCGGTGCCGGCACCGACTACGCGGTCTTCCTGATCAGCCGATATCACGACTATCTGCGGTCCGGCGCCGACTTCGACGACGCGGTCCGGGCGGCGATGATCTCGATCGGGAAGGTGATCACCGCATCCGCGGCCACCGTGGGCGTCACCTTTCTCGTCATGAGCTTCGCCCAGATGGGGGTGTTCAGGACGATCGGGGTCTCGTCGGCGATCGGCATCGGCGTCGCGTTCCTGGCCGGAATGACCCTGCTGCCGGCAATCCTGGTGCTCGCCGGGCCGCGCGGTTGGGTCAAGCCGCGACGCGAACTGACCGCCCGGTTCTGGAGACGTTCGGGCATCCGCATCGTGCGCCGGCCGGTGCCGCATCTGGTGGCCAGTGTGCTGGTGCTGATCCTGCTGGCCGGCTGCGCGGCCTTTGCGACCTTCAACTATGACGACCGCAAAGCCGTGGCGGCGTCGGCGCCGAGTTCCGTCGGTTACGCCGCGCTGGAACGCCATTTCCCGATCAGCCAGTCCATTCCGCAGTACATCCTCGTCCAGTCCCCACGTGACCTGCGCAGCCCGCAGGCCCTCGCGGACCTGGAGCAGATGGCTTCGCGGATCGCCCAGCTGCCGGACATCTCCCTGGTCAGTGGCGTCACCAGGCCGCTGGGGGAGGTGCCGCGGGAGTTCCGCGCCACGTTCCAGGCCGGCCTCGTCGGTGACCGGCTGGCCGCCGGGTCCGCCCAGATCGGGGCGCGCGACGACGACCTCGACGAATTGACCACCGGGGCCGACACGTTGGCCGACACCCTCGTCGACGTGCGGGCGCAGGTCAACAAGATCGCGCCCAGCCTGCAGACGCTGCTGGACGCGGTCACCAGGGTGCGCGTCGAGTACGGCGGCGACAGGTTGGTACGCGACGTCGAGACCGCGGCCAAGCTGGTCCAGAGCGTCAACGAACTCGGCCTGTCGATGGGCATCAGTTTCGCCGCGGTGCGGGACATGTTCGGCTGGATCGGGCCCGTCCTGGCGGCGTTGCACGGCAACGCGGTCTGCGACGCGAATCCGTCGTGCGTCAACACCCGCATGCAGTTCGAGCGCCTGATGGACGCGCGTGCGGACGGACGGCTGGAACGGATCAACACGCTGGCCGGCGAACTGGAGGGCCTCGACGACACGCAGTCGCTGAACTCGACGGTCAAGACACTGAACGCGGCGATGACCAACATCGTCAAGGCCGTCGACGAGCTGGGTCTGGATTCGCCGGGCGGCGCGCAGACGAGCCTGCGCGACATCCGGCAGGGCACCGACCGGCTCGCTAGCGGCAGCCGGCAGGTGGCGGGCGGAGTCGACCAACTGGTCGAGCAGGTCAGAGTAATGGCGGATGGCCTTAACCAGGCCGCGGCATTTCTCCTGACGATGCGGCACGACGCGGCGAGCGCGAACATGGCGGGGTTCAGCATCCCGGCCGAGGTGCTGAACGCAGTGGAGTTCCAGAAGGCCGCCGAGGCGTTCATCTCGCCGGACGGCCACTCGGTGCGGTATCTGGTGCAGACCCGCCTCAACCCGTTCAGCCCCGAGGCGATGGATCAGGTCAACGTGATCAACGACATCGCCAGGGGCGCCCAACCCAACACCTCGCTCGCCGACGCCTCGATATCGATGGGCGGCTTTCCCGCCGCGCTACGGGACACGCGCGACTACTACGAGCGCGACATCCGGTTCATCATCATCGCGGCCCTGATCGTGGTGCTGGTGACGTTGAGCGTGCTGCTGCGTTCCCTCGTCGCACCCCTCTACCTGGTCGGCTCGGTGGTGGTCTCCTATTTCGCGGCCATCGGTATCGGTGTCCTGACCTTCCAACTGCTTCTCGGTCAGCAACTGCACTGGAGCGTGCCGCCGCTGGCGTTCGTGGTGCTGGTCGCCGTCGGTGCCGACTACAACATGCTCTTCGTGTCGCGACTGCGCGACGAATCCCCGCACAGCGTCCGCTACGGCGTCATCCGCACGCTGGGTTCGACGGGTGGTGTGATCACCGCGGCGGGCCTGATCTTCGCTGCCTCGATGGCGGGTCTGTTGTTCTCCAGCATCGGGATCGTGGTGCAGGGCGGTTTCGTGATCGGCGTGGGGATCCTGCTGGACACCTTCGTGGTGCGCACCATCACGGTGCCCGCCATCGCCGCGTTGGTCGGGCGGGCGAACTGGTGGCCGTCCAAGGTCGGGCCGCAGCAGGCGGCGCCGCGGGCGGTGGAATCGGCAGGCAGCGGTTAGGTGGGCGCGCATATGATTGAGCCCCGCTTGGGCGGTTATCGCGATCCCGGAGGCCACGCTGAACCAGTTCGACCCGTCGATACGGACATGACATGACGTCCCAGTCGTCGATCCTGTCGATGCTGCACGGGCGCGCCAGCATGCGCCCCGGCGACGTCGCCTTCACGTTCACCGATTACGCCGTCGACCCGGCGGGTGTCCGGCAGACCCTCACCTGGTCGCAGCTGTCGATCCGGACGCTGAACCTGGCCCGCGAGATCCGCAGGCACGGGGCGGTCGGGGACCGGGCACTGATCCTGGCCCCGCAGGGCCTGGAGTACATCCTGGCGTTCCTGGGATCCATGCAGGCCGGACTCGTCGCGGTGCCGCTGCCCCTGCCTCATCCCGGTTCCGGTCACGACCGAGTGGGCGCGGTCCTCCACGACACCGAGCCGTCGGTGGTTCTCACGACGTCCGCGACGGCCAATGACGTCGGCGACTACGTCGCCTCGTCGCGTCTGGATGCCGCGCCGACGATTGTCGAGGTCGACGCGTTGGATCTGGACGCCGGGGGCGGGCTGAGCCTGGAGCCGGCTGATCTGCCGAGCATCGCGTACCTGCAGTACAGCTCGGGTTCGACGCGGCTGCCGGCCGGCGTCATGCTCTCGCACCGCAACCTCACCGTGAACTTCGAACAGCTGATGCGCAGCTTCTTCGCGGAGAAACCGCTGCCGCCGGACGCCACGCTGGTGTCGTGGCTGCCCTTCTACCACGACATGGGGCTGGTGCTGGGGGTCTGCGCACCGATTCTGTGCGGCCGCCGCGCCGAGCTGATGAGCCCGGTGTCGTTCCTGGAGAAGCCCTCCCGCTGGATGCGTGCGCTGGCCGAGAATCCGCATGCGTGGTCGTCGGCGCCGAATTTTGCGTTCGATCTGGCCGCCCGCAAGACCACCGACGCCGATCTGGCCGGGCTCGACCTCGGTGGCGTGGTCGGCATCATCAGCGGTGCCGAGAGGGTGGAGCCGGCCACATTGCATCGATTCGTGGATCGGTTCGCGCACTTCAATTTTCAAGATCACATGATGCGTCCGTCCTACGGTCTCGCCGAGGCGACGGTGTTCGTCGCGTCGGGCGTCTGGAGCGAATCGTCGCCGGCGGCGCACTTCGACACCGAGGGACTGGCCGCGGGCCGCGTTCAACCGTGCGCTGCCGGCAAGGGCACCGCGCTCGTCAAATACAAAGTGCCGCAATCGCCGTTGCTGCGGATCGTCGACGGCGATACTCACCGCGAATGTCCTTCGGATGTCATCGGGGAGATCTGGGTGCACGGTGAGAACGTCGCCGCCGGCTACTGGAACAAACCCTCCGAAGACCAGAGCTGTTTCGGCGCAACACTTGTCGATCCTGCGCCGGGTGTGCCGGACGGGCCTTGGCTGCGTACCGGGGACCTCGGCTTCATCGACGGGGGTGAGTTGTTCATCGTCGGCCGGATCAAGGATCTGTTGATCATCCGGGGGCGTAACCATTATCCCGAGGACATCGAGGCGACGGTGCAGGAGATCACCCGGGGCCGGGTCGCGGCGATCTCCATCCCGGTGAACAGCACCGAGAAGCTGGTCACCGTCATCGAACTCAAGAAGCCCGCTCACCTCGGCGAACTCAGTGAGGTCAAGAGCGATGTCACCGCTGCGATCTCGAATGCGCACGGCCTGAACGTCGAGGACCTGGTGCTGGTGCCATCCGGGTCGATTCCGACGACGACGAGCGGCAAGATCCGTCGTGCCGCGTGCGTGGAGCAGTACCGGCAGGACCAGTTCGTTCGCTTGGACGCCTGAGCCCGGCAGTGCGGTAGCCCGACAGTTCGGCGTTTCGACAGTTCGGTTTTCCGGCTGTCCGGTGTTCCGGCTGTCCGCATCGGATTTCGGCAACGCCGCGACGATCGATAACGCAGTTGCAGCGGATGGCGCGAACCGAATGTCCTTATATGCCCATCCATTTGAGAGCTGGATTGGGTACTGACCTCCAGCCGTCCGAGCCGTTCCAAGCCCTTGCCGAGGGGAGCGCTCCCCGCGGGGCGACCTAGTTGGTGGTGGGTGGTGGGGGTTGGAAGGGTGTGTACCACTTCCATTGGGCGCGTTCCCCGGGTGGTCCTTGGTAGGGCGCGACTGCGGGTGGGGATTGGGTCGGGGGCCGGGCCAGTGATCCCGGTTCCAGGTGGCGCCCGACGCTGTCGGTCACTGTCAGCTGGTCGGCGGGTCCGGTGATGGTGATGACCCCGCGGTGGTGCAGCCGGTGGTGATGGGGACAGACCAGCACCAGGTTGTCCAACTCGGTCAGACCACCGTCTTCCCAATGCCGGATGTGATGGGCATGCAACCCCCGTGTCGCCCCGCAGCCGGGCACCACACACGTACGGTCACGGTGCTCCAGCGCCCGCCGCAACCGCCGGCTGATCGCCCGCGTGGTGCGCCCGGAACCGATGACCTGCCCGTGGCGTTCGAACCACACCTCACAGGTGGCATCACAGGACAGATACCGGCGCTCAGCCGCCGAGAGCGCCGGCCCCAAATGCAGGGCGCGGCGATCTTGTCTTTCACGTCGACATGCATCACCACCGTGGTGTGCTGCCCATGCGGGCGCCGCGCCACCTCAACATCCCAGCCGGCCTTCACCAGCGCCCAGAACGCCGCCACCGTGTCCGGCAACGGCGCCCGCCCCACACCCTCACCACCGCCACCGTCGTAGTCGGGGCCGGGGTTGGTGATGTCGCGGCCGTCCCCGTGGCCGGGGTCGCTGTTGATGTCGTGGTTGTGGTCGTCGGTGTGGTCGGTGATGTTGTGGTCGCGTTTCCACTGCGCCACCAACGCCTCGTGATGCGAGCGCAGCGCCGTGTCGAACGTCGCCGCCTCCTCATGGGGCAACGCGATCCGCCAATAGGTGTACTGCTCATCACTGGTCTTGGTGATCGACGCCCGCGGCGCCGGATCACGCCGGGGCTTGGCCTCAGATTCGGATTCAGGGTCGCAGTCGGCACCAGACTCGGATTCTGGGTCGGGTTCGGGTTCGGGGCGGGGTTCCTGCTTGACCGCGGTGCGTAACTGGGCCACCGTCGAATGAGCGGCCAAATCGGCGTAATGATCATCAGAACCCGCCCCCGCACGCTCGGCGATCACCCCGAGCTGATCCAACGACAGCCGACCCTCCCGCAAATCCCGGCTACACCGCGGGAACTGCTCCAACCGGCGCGCCACCGCCACGATCGTCTCAGCGTTACGAAATGAGGTCCCCAACTTCCACGCGAGCAGGCCCTCCAACGACTTCACCCCGGTGATCGCCCACAACCCGGCACCATCAATCTCGGCAGCGATCTGCGCAATACGCCCATCAATGGCATTGCGCTGACCCGCCAACTCCGCCAACTCCTCGAAACACACCTCAAGCCGATCAGACTGACGCACCACACCACCAGTGCCAGTACCCACCGGAACCCTCAAGGACATAACCCCATCCAAGCACCAGCCACTGACAAAAAACGGCTACGCGAAGTTCGGCTCCCGATGCCGGGATGATCCGCAAGTGGTTCCTCGATGAAATCCTCGCCCTTGGTGAAGGCGGTCTCGGGGCGACGTTGCGGACACGCCCTGGTGCCGCCCGGGGCGACCCCGACGACGAGCGGCAGGCGCCCACCGTTATCGGGCGCGACATCAAGCCTTGTCGACTGCAGGGCAACGCTATATGTTCTATGCCATGTTGCATAGTATCGGCCGCAGCGGTGGGGCTCGATCAAGCCGGCTACCTGACACCCGGACGGCCGGACACCCCACAACGACGACCCCGAATGGAAGACCAGACATGTCCCCACAGCATCGCGGCCCGATGGACGGGCTCAGGCGCGCCCTCGTCGGAGCGAACAAGAGGTTCTTAGGGGCATTGCGTTCCCCCGAGGCGAACACGGTTCTCGACATGCCGATTCGGTTCAACGGTTTCGACGAGTTGCGGCGATACGAACACTGTCTGGTGGTCACTTACCGCAAGGACGGCACACCGATGCCTCAACCCGTATGGCCCGGCTACGACGGCGACCGTGTCTATCTGTGGACCGAAGTCCAGGCGTACAAAGCCAAGCGGCTCCGCCGCAATCCCGAAGCGCTCATCGCCCCGTGCTCATTTCGGGGTAAGCCGCTCGCTCCTCCGATCGCCGCGCGCGGTCGCATCCTCGAGACGGCAGCCGAGCGCGCACACGCCGAAGCGGTCATCCGTTCCCAATGGGGATGGAAACGAAAGGCCTTCGCGGCCGCATCGCGCCCCCTCACCGACGTGCACTACATCGAGCTGGTGCCCCTGACCTCGGCCACCGCCGATACTCCGGCCACTGAAGATCGAGCATGAGCCCACGCACCTCCGACGCACGCGAAAGAATGCTCGACAGCGCATCGACGCTCATCCGCGAACACGGCGCCTCCGGCACCAGCTTGGACGACATACTCCGTCACAGTCGTGCCCCCCGAGGATCGGTCTATCACCACTTCCCCGGCGGTCGCGCACAGCTCATCGAAGAAGTGGTGGACCGGGCCGGC
This sequence comes from Mycolicibacterium austroafricanum, assembly GCF_000612725.1. Taxonomy (GTDB): domain Bacteria; phylum Actinomycetota; class Actinomycetes; order Mycobacteriales; family Mycobacteriaceae; genus Mycobacterium; species Mycobacterium austroafricanum. Next base: position 1,000,268 of record NZ_HG964450.1, on the reverse strand, counting down.
GGCGCACTCGCCGCAATACTCGGCGACGCCGGCGACGCGACACCCGCCACCACGTTCGACGTATTCATCTCCACCTGGAAGGCCGGTCTGGAGGCCTCGGGCTTCCGTGCCGGATGCCCCGTCCTCGCGGTCGCCGTCGAGACCAACGACGACGCGCCGCAGCTGACCGAGGCCGCAGCCCGCGCGTTCGGCAGCTGGCGCGACGCCCTGAACACGGTGCTGCGGCACCAGGGTGTCCCGCCGGCCCGCGCCCGCCGACTGGCGACCCTGATCGTCGCCGCGGTCGAGGGCGCCGTGGCGCTGAGCCGCGTCGAGCGCAACACCCAACCGATTGACGACGTCGCTCGCGAACTGCGCGCGCTCATCCGTCAGGCGACTGACGCCTCCTAGCAGGCAACACAGTCGGCCGAGTCGCGTGACAGGGCGATCCCATCCGCGGTTGTCAGCTGCGCCGGACGGTCAGGCGGGTAGGGTTCGAGGCAGTGCAGCCGAGCAGGTCGGGGTGGTGTGTCAAAGCTATGAAGCGACTACTCGCATTCGGTACCGCGCTGACCACCATCGGCGCCGCGGGCTGTCTCGGATTCGGCATCGCCGCGGCCGACGAAGCACCTGCGGTGCCACCGAGCCCCACGCCGGCCGACGCTCCGCCGCCGCTGGGAACCCCCGGCAGGGCGTACGCGCTGGGCGGCGCCCACGTGCTGGGCATCCCCTACGACGAATACATCATGCGCACGGGCGCGGACTGGTTCCCCGGGCTGGACCGGCAGATCGTCGACTACCCCGCGGGTCAGGTCCAGGGCCACACCCTGGAACGGCTGTTCCCGGGGATCGGTCGGCTGGACGACTCCTTCCCGGGCATCGGGATCGACGGCCCCAGCGTCGGCGAGTCCGTCGACGTCGGAACCCCGAATGTCATCACCGCGATCCGGGAGGGCGGACGCGGCACCGCGATCGGGCTGTCCGAGGGTGCGATGGTGCTCAACGACGTGCAGGCCAAGCTGGCCTACGATCCGGCCGCCCCGCCGCCGGACCAGTTGAGCTTCGCGATGTACGGCGACCCGGTGGCCCGGCACGCCTTCGGCGAGAGCTTCCTGACCCAGAACTTCCCCGTCGGCAGCGTCGTCCCGTCACTCGATTACCGGATTCCGCCTCCGGTCGAAAGCCAGTACGACACTTATCAATTCGTCTCCGCATACGACAGCATCGCCGACTGGCCGGACCGCCCGGACAACTGGATATCCGTCGCCAATGCGATCGTGGGCCTGGCCACCGGTCACACCGCGGTCGCCTTCACCGAGCCGAGTATGGTGCCGCCGCAGAACATCCGGACCACCGTCAACTCCAGGGGCGCGAAGACCACCACGTACATGATCCCCGAGGAGCACCTTCCGCTGGTGCTGCCGTTCAAATACCTCGGGGTGCCCACCGAGACTCTCATCGAACTCGACGCGGTGCTCAAGCCGTTCGTCGACGCGGGGTATTCGCGCAACGACGATCCGCTGACCGCGCCGATCACCGTGGACCCGGTGAACGGCTACGACCCCGCAGAGGTCACCGCCCCGGCGACGCAGGCCGCGTTCGGCGGCGCCGCCGACCCGGTGTCGCAGCTGCTGTCCGGGCTTCAGTACGTGCTGAACAATCCGCCGTAGTCCTGGGCCACTGCCTACAGTCCGGCGAAGCCGACGGCGACCAGCACGCAGCCGACCACGGCCAGTAGCAGGGAGACGCCGCGACGGCCCTGCGCCCGCACCCACTCGTACAGCGACGAAAGTGCGGCGCGGGTGCGGTCCGGGGCCACCAGGTAACACAGCAGCGGGATCTCCACGAGCGCGAACGCCACCACGTTGAACACGATCAGCGCACTGAACTGCACCGCCGCCGCGGCGCCCGACGCGACGATCAGGGCCAGCGCGGCCAGGTAGTCGATGGAAGGCAGCGCGATGCCGAGCCCGGCCACGCCCGCCGTCCACAGCGAGCGCCCTTCGAGCAACCGGCGTGCCCGCGTCACCAACGGGGCCCAGCGTCCGGCGGCCGTACCGTCCCGGTTACCTCCCAGCACACCGGTGGCCAGCAACACCGCGTTGACCAGTACCACCGCGCCGACCCCGAGCTGCACCCTGGGCAACGTGAAATGCGCAGACCCCAGCGCGGGCCGCAACACGAACAGCACGATCAGCCCCACCGCGGTGCCCATCACGAAGCCACCCGCCAGGAAAGACAGCAGCTGCAGCACCGGTCTCGGCCGGTTCACCATCACCACCGTCATCCCGATCCGGAACGGCTCCAGGCTCACCGCGGCAGCCATCACCAGGAGCGGGAACCACATGATGGCGTCACGTTACCGTCGAACCGCCTCCGCCCGGCTTACGTTCACGCCGATCCGGACCCTGGCCGGGCCGGGGCGAGGCGGCGATGATGGCGCGGTGACCGCTCTGAGCACCGCGTTGCCCGTCGTCGATCTGCGGGACGACCTCGACACGCTGCGTGACCAACTACGGCGGGTCGCCCGCGGCGTGACCGCCGACCCGTCGGACGAGCGGATCTTCCCGGTGTACGGCCGCAAAGCGTGGAAGAGCCGGTTGCGGGCGCACCCGGACGTGGCCGCGGCGCACGGTTACGTGGGATGATGGCGTCGATGAGCGGTTCAGGAACCCACTCGCAGACCAACCTCGACGCGGCGTCTCTGCGCGAGGCGTTCGGACATTTCCCCTCCGGCGTCATCGCGATCGCGGCCGAGGTGGACGGCGCCCGTGTCGGCCTGGCGGCGAGCACGTTCGTGCCGGTGTCGCTGGATCCGCCGCTGGTGTCCTTCTGCGTGCAGAACACGTCGACGACGTGGCCGAAACTCAAGGACGTGCCCTACCTCGGTATCAGTGTGCTGGGCGAGGCCCACGATGCGGCCGCACGCACACTGGCCGCCAAGACCGGCGACCGGTTCGCCGGTCTGGAGACGGCATCCTCAGCGCGTGGCGCGGTGTTCATCCACGGCACAAGCGTGTGGCTGGAGAGCAGCATCGAACAGCTGGTGGCCGCCGGCGATCACACCATCGTGGTGCTGCGAGTCAGCGACATCACGGTGCATCCGGATGTGCCGCCGATTGTGTTCCACCGCAGCACGTTCCGCCGCCTCGGTGCCTGAGGAACCGATACCGCCCTGCCGTCAGGGCCGGGCGGCGAGTTCTTCGCGGTAGTTCTTGACGCGCTGATCCAGTTCGGCGGCGTCGGCGTTGCGGCCCTCTTTGCGGGCCAGGTCCGCGCGGGTACTGAGTTCGCGGATCGCGGTGCGAATGTCGTTGATGCTGTGGGGCTCGCGAAGCGACATCGGAGCTGCCTTTCGTCGGTGATTGGCTGCTCTCCGCAGCGTACCCCCGGATCCCGCCGGTACACCTGACTGCGTCAGATCCGGTTCAGGGCCGCATCTCGTAGGCGCCGTCGTAGCTCCTCACCTGGTCCCATACCCGGTCGAAGCGGACGGCGTCCACGGTCGGCTTGCGCACCGCCGACAGTGCCCACTCCTGCTGCTCGAGCGTGGAGCTCGGCTTGCCGTGCAGCGCGACCGCGTACGCGGAGAAGTCGCGGATCTGGACGTCGAAGATCTGGTCGACGAGGTCGCTTTCCAGTCCGGTCAGCTCGGCCTGCTCGAGGATCAGCTGGCCGTACACCACGAGGGTGAACAGGTGCCCGACCACGAGCACGAAGTCCAGGTCGCGTTGCTGGTCGGCATCGGGCGCCGCGGTGGCCAGCAGGTCCTTGAACGCCTGCACCTGTTGGTAGAACACGGCGACGTTGGGGATGCCGGTGTTGCGTTCGTAGACCGGCGCCCAATCGGCGAACCGCACCTTCGACGCGCCGCGAGCCGGGCCCTGCGACCAGAAGAACACGTCGTCGGCCGGATCGTCGCGGGTGCCGATCTCGGGATACGGGGCCGGGTTGAACATGAAGTTCGGCATGAACTTCAGAATCTGCGCGACGTTGACGTGCACCGTTCCCTCCAGCCGCGGCAGCGCCCCGATCAGGCGGGTGACCTGATAGAAGTAGGTGTTCTTCTCGAATCCCTTGGCGGCCAGCACATCCCACAGCAGCGTGACGACCTTCTCGCCCTCGGACGTGACTTTCGACTTCGTCACCGGGTTGAACAGCAGGTAGCGGCGGTCGTCCGGCCCGGCGCTGCGGAAGTAGTCGATGGCGCGGTCGCTGAACAGCTTCATCGCGATCAGCCGGGTGTAGGCGTCGACGAAGCCGGCCCGCACGTGCGGGAAAGCGGTCACCGGGTTGCCGTAGAGGATGCGGTTGTTGGCATGGTTGATCGCCTCGTAGAAGGCGTGCTCGCACATCCCGATCGAGCCGCTGCACAGGTTGAACTTGCCGACGTTGACCGTGTTGAGGGCCGCCGAGAACGCGTCTGGCCCGGTGGCCAGGATGTCCTCTTCGTGCACCGGATAGTCGTGCAGCGCGAAGTTGCTGACGAACATCTGGCCGTGCACGACGTTGCCGATCAGCTCGTAGCGCTCGTGGCCGCTGTCGGCGACGAACCACACGTAACCGTCCGCGCCCTCGACGTCGGTGCGTCGCGCGAACACCGACACCATGCCCGCCACGTTGCCGTTGCCGATGTAGTACTTCTCGCCGGAGGCGCGGAACAAGACGCCGTCGTCGTCCCCGTCGGCAGTTGTCTGCTCTTCGCGCGAGCGCTCATCGCCGGCGGGGGTGAGCAGCATGTCGGTGTTGTAGATGTCGGCGCCGTGGTCACGCTCGGAGAGCCCGAACGCCATCACACCGCCGGCCTCGAGCTGCTCTGCCGCCCGCTCCTTGGCCTTGACGTTGCCGCTCTGCCAGATCGGTCCGAGGCCGAGGATGGTGACCTGCTCGGCGTACCAGTACGACAGGCCGTAGAACCCGAGGATCTCGCTGAGCACGGCGTTGCGCGAGGTGTCCCAGCGCTTGTTCGGGTCACCGTTGGCGAACTCCGACGGGGTCAGGAACGTCGCGAACAGCCGTTCCCGCCTCACGAAGTCCAGGAAGTCGGTCACCCATTCCGCATTCAGGTCGTCGCGCAGCAACCGCACCTTGCCGCGCTGCTCGAACCAGTCGATCAGGGCTGCGAGGAGGCGCCGTGACTCCGGGTCGAGCCGCTTCGGGTCGAAGTTGTTCGGGTCGAGCAGCAGCGGGGTCTCCGGCATGGGTCGCCTCCTTCTCTCCGGCGAATTCTGCGCGCTCAAGCACCCCACGTGTCGCGTTTTGCGCGCGATTCGCTAGGCGGCGTGCACGTTGCGCAGTCCGACCGCGTTGCGTAACCCGGAGCAGTTCACGCAGCCCACGCAGCCGATGCAGTCCTCGCAGTCGATGCAGCCCACACAGGCCTTGCACTTGATGCACGCGATGCACCCCAGACAGGCCAGGCATCCCCGGCAAGCGATCGACAGCACCACGAGGATGCAGCCGGCGATCGCGGCGCTGCCCGCGGTGGCGATGGACCCGGCGACGGCGGCGCTGCCGGCGGTCGCGATCGACCGTGCGACTGCCGCGCTGCCCGCGGTGGCAATGGATCCCGCGACGGCGGCGCTGCCGGCGGTGGCGATGGATCCCGCGACCACCGCGCTGTCCGTCGTCGCGATCGACCCCGCGACAACGTAGCTGTTCTGGGTACGGAGCGAGCCGACGACGGCGCGTTCCGCGCCGTCGTCGGTCTGGGTCATACGACTACTTCCTGCGCCCGATTCGCCGCTCAGCGGCGGCGGAACAGCTTGTTGCCCAACCACACCACCGGGTCGTACTTGCGGTCGGCGGCGCGCTCCTTCATCGGGATCAACGCGTTGTCGGTGATCTTGATGTGCTCGGGGCACACCTCGGTGCAGCACTTGGTGATGTTGCAGTACCCCAGACCGTTCTCGTCCTGCGCCTGCTCGGCCCGGTGCCCGTGCGTATCCAGCGGGTGCATGTCCAGTTCGGCCTGGCGCATCAGGTAGCGCGGACCGGAGAACGCCAGCTTGTTCTCCTCGTGGTCACGGTTGACGTGGCAGACGTTCTGGCACAGGAAGCACTCGATGCACTTGCGGAACTCCTGGGACCGGTTCACGTCCTCCTGCGCCATCCGGTACTCGCCGGGCTGCAGATTCTTCGGCGGGGCGAACGACGGGATTTCCCTGGCCTTCTCGTAGTTGAAGGACACGTCGGTGACCAGGTCGCGCATCACCGGGAAGGTCCGCAGCGGGGTGACGGTGACGACTTCGTCCTCGCCGAACGTCGACATCCGGGTCATGCACAGCAGCCGGGGGCGGCCGTTGATTTCCGCCGAGCACGAGCCGCACTTGCCGGCCTTGCAGTTCCACCGCACCGCGAGGTCCGGGGTCTGGGTGGCCTGCAGGCGGTGGATGATGTCCAGCACCACCTCGCCGTCGTTGACCTCCACGGTGAAATCCTGCAGTCCACCGCCGGTGTCGTCGCCGCGCCAGACGCGCAGCTTTCCTTGGTAGGCAGCCATTGTCAGCCCTTCCGTTGCGGGTGCTCGGCCAATTCCTCGGCGGTGTAGTACTTCTCCAGTTCGGACAGCTCGAACGTGGCGAGCAGATCGGGCCGCATCGGCGGCTGCGGCTCCACCTCGACCGAGATCTCCGGGATGACCGGGTCGTCACCGCCGCCGACGGTCTTGCAGACCAGCAGCTTGTTGCGCCAGTTCGAGTCCATCTGCGGGAAGTCGTCGCGGGTGTGCCCGCCGCGACTCTCGGTGCGCTTGAGCGCCGCCTTGGCGACGCACTCGCTGACCAGCAGCATGTTGCGCATGTCGATGGCCAGATGCCAGCCCGGGTTGAAGATGCGCCCGCCCTCGACGACGACGTTCCGGTAGCGCCGCTTCAGCTCGTCGATCTTGAGCAGGACCTCTTCGAGTTCGTTCTGCTTGCGGATGATGCCGGCCAGGTCGTTCATCGACTCCTGCAACTCGGCGTGCAGCGTGTACGGATTCTCGGCGTTGTCCTTCGCCTCGAACGGTTCCAGCGCCAGCTTCTCGGCCCGCTCCAGCGCCACTTCTGACACCTTCGGCCGATCGGGCAGGGAGCGGACGTAGTCGGAGGCGCCGAGCCCGGCGCGGCGGCCGAACACCAGCAGGTCCGACAGCGAGTTGCCGCCGAGCCGGTTGGAGCCGTGCATGCCGCCGGAGCATTCGCCCGCGGCGAACAGTCCGAGGGTGGCGGCACCGCCGCTGTCGGGGTCGACCTCGATGCCACCCATCACGTAGTGACAGGTCGGGCCGACCTCCATCTCGTCCTTGGTGATGTCGACCTCGGCCAGCTCGATGAACTGGTGGTACATCGACGGCAACCGGCGCTTGATCTCCTCGGCCGGCATGCGCGACGCGATGTCGAGATACACACCGCCGTGCGGTGTTCCGCGGCCTGCCTTGACCTCTTCGTTGATGGCGCGGGCCACCTCGTCGCGGGGCAGCAGATCGGGGGTGCGGCGGGCGGAGTCGTTGTCCTTGAGCCACTGGTCGGCTTCTTCTTCAGACTCGGCGTACTGCCCCTTGAACACCTCGGGGATGTAGTCGAACATGAACCGCTTGCCGTCGGAGTTCTTCAGGACTCCGCCGTCGCCGCGCACGCCCTCGGTGACGAGGATGCCCTTCACCGACAGCGGCCAGACCATGCCCGTCGGGTGGAACTGGATGAACTCCATGTTGATCAGACCCGAACCGGCGCGCAGCGCCAGCGCGTGCCCGTCGCCGGTGTACTCCCAGGAGTTCGACGACACCTTGAACGACTTGCCGATGCCGCCGGTGGCGAGCACGATCGCGGGCGCCTCGAACAGCACGAACTTGCCGGTCTCGCGGTAATAGCCGAACGCTCCCGCGATCCGGTCGCCGTCCTTGATCAGCTCGGTGATCGACGTCTCGTGGAAGACCCGGATCCGGGCCTCGAAGTCGCCGAGTTCCTTCTTGTCCTCCTGCTGCAGCGACACGATCTTCTGCTGCAAGGTGCGGATGATCTCCAGACCGGTGCGGTCACCGACGTGCGCCAGCCGCGGGTAGGTGTGCCCGCCGAAGTTGCGCTGGCTGATGCGGCCGTCCTTGGTGCGGTCGAACAATGCGCCGTAGGTTTCCAGCTCCCAGACCCGGTCCGGCGCCTCTTGGGCGTGCAGTTCGGCCATCCGCCAGTTGTTGAGGAACTTGCCGCCGCGCATGGTGTCACCGAAGTGCACCTGCCAGGAGTCCTTGGTGTTGACGTTGCGCATCGCGGCCGCGCAGCCGCCCTCGGCCATCACGGTGTGGGCCTTGCCGAACAGCGACTTGGTCACCACCGCCACCCGCAGGCCACGCTCACGGGCTTCGATGACCGCGCGCAGTCCGGCCCCTCCGGCACCGATCACGACCACGTCGTACTCGTGCCGTTCTAGTTCAGCCATTAATCCTCACTTGTCAGTCTGACCGTTCCGCTGGGAGACAATGCGTTGTCAGCCAATGAATCTCAGGTCAGAAATGGTTCCGCTGGCGACCAACATGATGTAGAAGTCGGTCAACATCAGGGTGCCCAGGGTGATCCAGGCATACATCTTGTGGCGGGTGTTGAGCTTGCTGATCTGCGTCCACATCCAGTAGCGGACAGGGTGTTTGGAGAAGTGCTTGAGCCGTCCGCCTGCGACGTGCCTGCACGAGTGGCAGGAGACCGTGTAGGTCCACAGCAGGATCACGTTGACCACGAGGATGACGTTGCCCAGGCCGAGTCCGAAACCGCCGTCGGGCTTGTGGAAGGCGATGATCGCGTCGTAGGTGTTGATCACCGAGATGATGGCGGCGATGTAGAAGAAGTACCGGTGGGTGTTCTGGATGATCAGCGGAAGGCGGGTCTCCCCGGTGTACTTCGCGCGGGGTTCGGCGACCGCGCAGGCGGTCGGCGACTGCCACACCGTGCGGTAGTAGGCGCCGCGGTAGTAGTAGCACGTGAGCCGGAACAGCAGCAGGAAGGGCAGGGACAGCGCCGCATACGGCAACCACCACACGTCGGGCAGGAACTGGCCGAAGTGGCTGGCCTCCGGTACGCACCCGGTGCTGACGCACGGCGAGTAGAACGGGGTCAGGTAGCCGTACTCCGCGACGAAGTAGTTGTTCTGCATGAACGCCCGGACGGTCGCGTAGATGACGAACGTGGCGAAGCCCAGGTTGATGATCAGCGGCGACATCCACCACCGGTCGGTCCGCAGCGTGCGCTGCGGGATCTGGGCACGGCCAGGCGAGAAGACGCCGGTCGCGTTGCGGTCGGCGGTGGGTGCGCTCACAGTTACCTTTCGATGAAGTTATGTCCCCCGGGCGGCACGGTTCAGTGAGTGCCGCCGAGGCCCTCGTCGTCGACGCCGCGCCAGAACTCGGTGTCGTACTGGGTGTCCGGGATCGCGATCCGCTCGGCGACGTGCGGGTGCCGGCTGACCCCGCGGACGAGCTCCAACTCTTCGGCGTCGATGTCCAGGCGGTCGATGTCGTTGAGAAGCCGTTCGGCGTCGTTGACGATGCGACGGGTGGCTGGGCTGTCCCCGTATCGCGACGCCAGCGATGTCACGCATCGCCGGAGGCTTCCGATCAGTTCGTGAAGCTGGGAGAGTTCGGTGGTGCTGGTGCTGGACAAGCGACCTCCTTGGGCTGAAGGGTGTCATGGATCACAGTACGCAACTGATGCTAGCTAAATCACCGGTGTTAAGCGTGAGACAGATCACTTTGATGAGCGGAGAGGTCGATGACGAACGATGTGTTGAAGGCTCGCGCGGAGGCGTTGCTGGCGTTGCACCAGCCCGGCAACCCGGTGATCCTGCCGACGGTGTGGGACGCCTGGTCGGCGAAGCTGGCCACCGACGCCGGCTTCGCGGCGCTGACGGTGGGCAGCCACCCGCTCGCGGACTCGGTCGGTAAGTCCGACAGAGAGGGCATGACGTTCGACGACGTGTTGACCCGCGTCGCCCAGATCACCGCCGCCGTCGACGTTCCGCTTTCGGTCGACATCGAATCCGGATATGCCGAAGCGCCGACCCGCCTCATCGAGGGTCTGCTGTCCGTGGGCGCGGTCGGCCTCAACATCGAGGACACCGTGCACAGCGAAGGCGGGCGGCTGCGGTCGTCCTCCGAACATGCGCAGCTGGTTGGTGCGCTGCGGGCGGCGGCGGACGCGGCGGGCGTCCACGTGGTGGTCAACGCCAGGACGGATCTGTTCCTGCGTCAGGACGGCGACGAGTCCGACCGGGTGGACCGCGCGATCGCGCGGCTGAAAGAAGCCGCCGCCGCCGGGGCGGACGTTCTCTACCCGGTCGGTGTCCATCCGCCGGAGGTGATGCGGCGTCTGACCTCGGAGCTGCCGCTGCCGGTGAACGCGATCGCCCGGCCGGAGTCGGCCGACCCGGCGTCATACGGACCGCTCGGGGTGGCCCGGATCAGTTTCGGCCCGTTCTGGCAGGCGGCGCTGGCCGAGCGGGCCAGGGAGATCCTGGCGCGCTGGATCTAGCTGACCCTCGCGCGCCCACAGCCCGCGCCTACAACCAGGCGGCCCAGTCGGCCTTGCGGATCATGCAGTGCACGCCCTTGACCGCGTCCACCACCTGGCTCACCTCGAAGTCGCCGGCCGCCGACAGGTAGGCCAGCGCGACATCGCGCGGCACGCCGAACCGGGTGTTGAGAAAGGCGATGGCGTTTCGGACCGCGATACGCATGGCCTCGTCGAGGTCGGCGTCCATACCGGTCGGAATCCAGTGCGTCGCGGTTTCCACCACCGGGTTGGTCAGGGCTCCGATCGCCGAGTGGGCGTCGCCGGACTTCAGCACCGTCAGTCGCACGGTGGCGCGCAGTGACGCCTCGAGCGCCGTCAGCGCCACCTCGCCGTTGCCCTGCGCGAAATGCGGGTCGCCGGCGAAGAAGTTGGCCCCCTCGACCTGCACGGGCAGGTACAGCGTCGACCCCGTCACCACGTGCTTGATGTCGATGTTCCCGCCGTGGGTGCCGGGAGGCACCGACGGCACCGGGTCCTCGGTGGCGCGGGCGACGCCCATGATGCCGAGGAACGGGTTGACCGGGAACTGCACGGTGCGCCCGCTGCCGTGGCCCGCAGCGATCTTGCCGTAAGGCTTACCCTGCAGCATCTCGACCCAACTGAAATGGCAGATCGTGCCCATCGAGACGATCTGGTCGACCTCACGGACCGGCTCGGAATCCGGGAACTCCGGGAACTCCCCGGCGAGCGCGCCGTAACCGTGCCGGCTGCTGACGAACCCGTAGGGCACGCGCATCGCCAGATCCAGGACCTCGATCTTGAGCACGTCACCGGGATCGGCGTTGGCGACGCGGACCGGCCCGGTGACGATGTGCGGACCGCAGGAGTCGTCATGCGCCAGAGGGCTTGACGCGATGTCGATGACGTCCTTGAGGACGTTGGTGACACCGAACTGCGCAAAGTACGAAACCGGGTCGCGGCCTTGGTCTTCGAGGATTCCCTCGTGGCTCACCGTGTCGATCGTCACGGTGTCACCGGAGGCCACCGAGAGCGCCGGCCGGGTCTGCGCGTTGGGAAGCCAGCCCCAGAGCACCTCGTCGGGATGCGAGGGCAGGTAGTGCTCGCCACCGATGTGGCCTTCGCCGGGATGAAGGGTCGGGAAGATCATGATGCCTCCGAAGGTGCCGGTGCGGGGGTGGACTGAGGGTGGGAAAGGCCTACGACGAGGTCGATTTCGACGGCCGCTCCCACCGCGAGGCCGGTGGTGCCCACACACGTGCGACTGGGCAGCGGACCCTTGAACCATTTGACGTACTCGGCGTTGAAGTCGTCGAAGTCGTCGAAGTCGGTGAGGTACACGCGCACCATCAGGGCGTCGTCGAGGGTCGCGCCGAACTGGGCGAGCACCGCCGAGAGGTTCGCCAGGACTCGGTTCGCCTGCTCGGCGAGGCCGCCGTCGACGAGCGTGCCGGTGGCCGGATCGGTGGGCATCTGGCCTGTCACATAGAGGGTGTCACCCCAGCGGGTGGCGTGTGCGAACGGGCCGACCTTTGGCGGAACTCCTTCGGCAGCAGTGAAATTGAAGGTCTGCTTGACGGTCATCCGGCCGCCAGCTGCATCGCGTTGACGAAGCGGGCCGTGGCCGGATCCTGGGGTCGGTTGATCACCTGGTCGGCGCTGCCCTCTTCGACGACCACCCCGCCCGCCATGAAGACGGCGCGGTCGGCGACTTCCAGAGCGAACCGCAACTGGTGGGTCGCGATGATCATCGTGAGCCCGTGGTGGTGGGCCAGGCCGCGGATGACGCCGAGCACCTCCGCGACGAGTTCGGGGTCGAGCGCACTTGTGGGTTCGTCGAGCAGCAGGATTCGGGGTCGGGCGGCCAGCGCGCGTGCGATGCCGACCCGCTGCTGCTGCCCGCCGGACAACCGGTGAGGGAGGGTGTCGGCCTTGTCCGCGAGACCCACCTGCGACAGCAGTGCGTCAGCGCGTTCGGCCGCCTCCTCCTTGCCCAGACGCTGGATCCAGCGCAGCGGAGCCGCGATGTTCTCCCTCACCGTCATGTGGTTGAACAGGTTGAAGTGCTGGAAGACCATGCCGACACCGGCGTCGATCCGGGCCTTCGCGATCCGCCCCTCGGGAAGCGGCATGCCGGACTCGTCATAGCCGAGGGTCTGCCCGGCGATACGGATCGTGCCGGTGTCGACCGACTCGAGGTGGTTGATCGTGCGCAGCAACGTGCTCTTTCCGGATCCGCTCGGCCCGAGCAGAGCAATGACCTCGCCCTGCCTCGCCGACATCGTGATGCCGTTGAGCACCTGGTTGGCGCCATACGCCTTGTGGAGGTCCCGGATGTCGAGGACGGTGTCGCCGATCTCCTGCCGCTCGACCTGCGGACCGGCCGGGACGACGGGGGTCACAACAGGGGTGGGCGTGGTCGTCCGGCGCCGGAAGTCCAACCGGGACAGCAGCGATCGGTTCGCCCGGTCGAGGTTGAGCGCGTCCTCGAGCAGCAGCTGGATGATGCTCAGGACTGCGGTGAGGGCGAGATACATTACGGCGGTCGCGAAGTAGATGGAGAAATAGTCGAAGGTGGACGAGGCGAGCTGCTGGGTGCGCAGGGTGAGCTCGGGCACGGCGATAACCGACGCGAGCGCAGAGTTCTTCATGGTGGAGATGAACTCGTTGCCCAGGGCGGGCACCATCGACCGGAATGCCTGCGGGGCGATGACGCGTCGCATCAGCTTGCGGGGTTCCAGGCCGAGCGCTCGCCCGGCGAGTGACTGGCCGGGGTCCACGCCCTTGATCCCCGAGCGCAGGATCTCGGATATGAAGACGGCTTCGTTCATCGCGAGGGCGACCGAGCCGGCGGCGACTGGCGGCAGGGTGATGCCGATGTGGGGTAGTGCGGTGAACACGAAGACGAGCTGCAGTATCAGCGGGGTGCCGCGATAGATGACGACGTAGGTACGCCCTATCGCGGTGAGGGCGCGTGACCGTGTAAGTTGCAGCGCGGCAAGGAGAACGCCGAGAAACAGCCCCCCGGTGAATCCGTACAGCGTGAGCTGGAGGGTGAAGAGCATGCCGTCGATGAGCCACGGCAGCGTCAGGTAGTGCAGGAACTTGTCCATGTATTCACGTCGCCTCTGTCAGATACGAGCGGTAGCAGCAGTATTGGGGTGTTCCTCAGCCCACGCTGAGGATTGTGGGTGCCGCTACCGCGTTCTCGGACAGCTTCCATTTGGCGGCCAGTTCGTCCTGCAGTCCGCTCGCCTGCACCTCGGTGAGTGCCGCCTGGATGGCGTCGCGGAACTGGTGGTCGCCCTGGGGAACCCCGATACCGATCGTGTAGTCGAGCATGACGGTTTCTGCGGAGGCGAGTTCGTCGGGATGCTCGGCGACGAACGCGTTGACGGTGTTGATGTCGTTCATGTAGGCGTCTGCGCGTCCGGCGAGGACCGCCTGTGTGCAGTCGGCGCTGGAATCGAACAGGCTGACGGTCGGTGCCTTCAGGCCGGTTGCCACACACTCGGGCCCGACGGCTTCGACGAGCGGAACCTCGACATATCCCTTGTTGAGCGCCACCGTGAGTCCGCACAGCGAGGTGTCGATGCCGGTGATGTTCTTCGGATTGTCCTTGGCCACCAGGATCCCGTCGAACACCTTTGAGTAGCTGATGAAGTCGACGCCGCCGGCGGCGCGCTCTTCTGTCGCGTAGAGGTTGGAGATGATCCAGTCGGCCTGGCCGCTGGCGACCGTCGGGATCAGTTCGGAGAATCCGACCGAGAGGTAGTCGTTTTTGAAGCCCAGGCAGGCGCCGAGCGCGTTGCCCAGATCGATGTCGAAACCCTGGTATTCACTGGGGTTTTCCGGATTGATGGTCTCGTAGCCCGGCGTGTAGGGGTTGATCGCGTTGGTGAGGGTCTTGCCGGCGAGGTCGGGATTCTCGGCGCGCAGCTCGGTGCATGCCGGTGACGCTGCCAGATCGGCGAATTCGCTGGGTGTTTCGGTGGTCGCCGCCTCAGTCGTGGACGAACAGCCGGCAAGTACAACACCGGCGAGGACGGCGAAAAGTGCGGTGCGCGAGTTCTTCATGGCAGGTCCTGTTCACTGACGCGGAGGGGGACGGGAGGCGATCATGGCCGGATGGTCCGGCCAACTGGTGACGAGATTAAGTCGCCGCCAACGACGCAGCGCGCCGGGGACGCGTCTTGTAACACGCGTAACGGGGAGTTATCCGACCGGAAACGGCCAGGGGCGGTTTGCGGACTGCTTGGCCCGACCATCAGACCTATATTGGGGACCTGCACAACGAGACAGGAGCCCGATGAACGCACCTGGAGGAGAGGCGATCCCGCCGCTGATCCGGCGGCCGCAGAGTGTATCTGTCGCGCTCGCAGCGCATTTCGAACGGCTCATCGCGACCGGGGAGATCTCGCCCGGCACCCGACTGCCGTCGGAGCGTGAGCTTGCGGCGTCGATGTCGGTGTCGCGGTCCTCGTTGCGCGAGGCCATGCACGAACTCGAGTCGAAGCGTCTCGTCTCGCGCACCCGCGGCCGCGGAACGATCGTGCTGGCGCCGACCGCGAGCGTCGACGAACTGCTCGCAATAGCCGGAGGCGGAACCGAACAGGAGCACGCCGCCGAATTACGTTCCGTGATCGAACCGTCGATCGCCGAACTGGCGGCACATCGGGCGACGTCGGCCAACGTGCTGCAGCTACGCGATGTGCTTGACAAGTCGCACGAGAATCTTCTCCAGGCCGAGTCGCTTCGCCTGGACATCGAGTTTCACCTGCTGCTCGCGCAGGCCGCGCAGA
This sequence comes from Mycolicibacterium austroafricanum, assembly GCF_000612725.1. Classification (GTDB taxonomy): domain Bacteria; phylum Actinomycetota; class Actinomycetes; order Mycobacteriales; family Mycobacteriaceae; genus Mycobacterium; species Mycobacterium austroafricanum. The sequence continues at coordinate 984,988 of NZ_HG964450.1, read as the reverse complement.
ACCCGCTTCTGACCGCGCTGCAGACGTTGGCCAGCGAGTGGACCGGTGAAGTGCGCAAGCACTCCCATTCCACCAGGCATGGGCGCTGCGCGTCGGTACGTGGGCACCAGGAGATCTTCGATGCCGTGCGGACCCACGACGGTCTCGCCGCGCGCCAGGCCATGGAAGACCACCTCAGGGACGTGAGTGAGCTCGTCGCCAAGGCAACGCGTTCGTGAACCACCTCCTCAGTGGTGGTGAAACCCGGCCCCGGCGGTCAGGAGAACTGGGCGGCGGCGAACCCGGCCACCAGCACGACGGTGCCGCCGATCTCGCCGACGATCAGCGCGGCCATCGCAACCCGCACCGTGGTGTCGATTCGCTCGAACTGGTTGGTGGTGTCCCGCCGCATCCCGTGCATCACGTAGGTGGCGATCGCGAGCACGAAGAACGCCACCACCACCGCCGCCGACGTCAGGTTCACCCACGTCGGCCACGCGCTCAGCTCGACGAACACGGCCAGCAGCATCGTCGCGAACGCGTACAGCAGCGCGGCACGGTGGGCGATGTCGACGTACGGGTGGGCGAGGTGATCGGGGCTGGTGGCCATCTGCCGGTACTTCCAGACCCCGAGAATCAGCGCCCAGATGAAGATCAGGCCGGCGGCGAGCACGGTCAGCGCCGTGTCGATGGCCAGAGGTGTGCCCATAGCGCAGCACGGTACCGGTGGGATCCACACGGATCCCACCGGTACCGGGCCAACGGTTACTTGCTCTCGATGGCGACGCGGTGGGCCTCGGCGCCCCGGTGGGCTCCGGCGACCCGCACCGTCAGCACGCCGGCGTCGTAGGAGGCCGACACGGCCTCGCCTGTGACGTGCGCCGGCAGCGCGAACGACCGGTGGAACGCGCCGTAGCGGACCTCGCTGATCTTCCTTCCCTCGGCTTCCTCGGACCGCTGGTCGCGGCGTTCGCCGCGGATCACCAGGCGTCCCTTGTCCACCTCGACGTTGACGTCCTTGTCGACGTCGACACCGGGCAGATCCACGCGGACCACTGCGTCGTCGCCGTCCTTGGTGACCTCGACGGCCGGGTTGATGCCCTTGGCCCACTCGGTGGCGGTCGCGGGGCCGAAGAAGTCCCGGACGAAACGGTCGGTGTTCCAGGCCGGCCGCGTCCACAGGGCTACGTTGCTCATGTCGTCATCTCCTAGAGTCGTGACCGGTTTCGTTCCGGTTCACTGTCTAGAACTTGAGTCGATGGCGCTCATGTTCCGCCTGGGCGTTCGCCGTCGGCGAACGGCTCACAGGGGTCGCGCCGCTGACGTGAGCACTCCGTGATGGGCGCTTCACACAGGGCGACATAAAGGCAATATCGGCTCCCTAACGTGGCCGTCATGAGCTCCACTTCGCACGTCGTGGTCGTCGGCCACGGGATGGTCGGCCACCGGTTCGTCGAGGCGCTGCGCTCCCGGGACACCGGGGACACATGGCGGGTCACCGTACTTGCCGAGGAACTCGACGCGGCCTACGACCGGGTCGGGCTGACGGGCTACACCGAGCACTGGGACAGGGTGCGGCTTGCGCTGCCGGGCAACGACTATGCCGGGGATCCGATGGTCGACGTCCGGCTCGGGTGCCGCGTGACCCGCCTCGACCCCGCATCGAAGTCGGTGACGACCGCCGACGGCACCCGGATCGACTACGACGCGCTGGTCCTGGCGACGGGCTCCTACGCGTTCGTGCCGCCCGTTCCCGGTCGCGACCTGCCGTGCTGCCACGTCTACCGCACCCTCGACGATCTCGACGCGATCCGGACCGACGCCATGTCGGCCACCGACGGCGGCCGTGCCCCCGTGGGTGTGGTGATCGGCGGCGGCCTGCTCGGCCTGGAGGCCGCCAACGCGCTGCGCGGGTTCGGTCTGAGCGCCCATGTCGTGGAGAAATCGCCGGGACTGATGGCCCAGCAACTCGATCAGGCGGGCGCGGCTCTGCTGGGAACGATGATCACCGAGCTGGGCATCACCGTGCACACCGGCGTCGGCACCGACGCTATCGCTCCAGCCCAACGCAACCGGCCGGTCCGCCGGTCCGAGGAGGACGACTCGGTGCGGGTGACGCTGTCCGACGGCACCAACATCGACGCCGGGGTGGTGGTGTTTGCGGCCGGGGTGCGACCGCGGGACGAGCTGGCCCGCGACGCGGGGTTGGCGATCGCCGAGCGTGGCGGGGTGCTCACCGACGTCTCCTGCGCGACAAGCGATCCGAACATCTACGCGATCGGTGAGGTGGCCGCCATCGAGGGCCGCTGCTACGGCCTGGTGGGACCGGGCTACACCTCCGCGGAGGTGGTGGCCGACCGGCTGCTGGGCGGCGGCGCGGAGTTCCCCGAGGCCGACATGTCGACCAAGCTCAAACTGCTCGGTGTCGACGTCGCCAGTTTCGGCGACGCGATGGGCCGCACACCGAACTGCCTCGAGGTGGTGGTCAACGACGCGGTCAACCAGACGTACGCAAAGTTGGTCCTCTCCGACGACGCCAAGACCCTGCTCGGCGGCATCCTCGTCGGCGACGCGTCTTCCTACGGACTGTTGCGACCGATGGTCGGCGAGCCGCTCCCGGGCGCCCCACTGGCGCTGATCACGCCGGCCGGAGCGGAGGGCGGCGGCGGGCTCGGCGTCGGCGCGCTACCCGACGGTGCGCAGATCTGCTCTTGCAACAACGTCACCAAGGGTGCCCTGACCGAGGCCATCGGCTCTGGTTGCTGCGACGTGCCGGCGCTGAAGAAGTGCACGCTGGCGGGCACGTCGTGCGGATCCTGCGTACCGCTGCTCAAGCAGCTACTCGAGGCCGAAGGTGTCGAGCAGTCGAAAGCGTTGTGCGAGCACTTCTCCCAGTCGCGCGCCGAGCTGTTCGAGCTCATCAGCGCCACCGAGGTCCGCACATTCTCCGGGCTGATCGAGCGGTTCGGATCCGGAAAGGGTTGCGACATATGCAAACCCGTGGTGGCGTCGATCCTCGCGTCGACCAGCTCGACGCACATCCTCGACGGCGAACAGGCCTCGCTGCAGGACACCAACGACCACTTCCTGGCCAACATTCAGCGCAACGGCAGCTACTCCGTGGTGCCCCGGGTGCCGGGCGGTGACATCACCCCCGAGCACCTGATCCTGATCGGCGAGATCGCCAGGGATTTCGGCCTGTACACCAAGATCACCGGCGGGCAGCGCATCGACATGTTCGGGGCGCGCGTCGAGCAACTGCCCGAGATCTGGCGCAGGCTCGTCGAGGGCGGCATGGAGTCCGGCCACGCCTACGGCAAATCGCTGCGCACCGTGAAGAGCTGCGTGGGCAGCGACTGGTGCCGATACGGCCAACAGGATTCGGTGCAGATGGCGATCAACCTGGAGTTGCGCTACCGCGGGCTGCGTGCCCCGCACAAGATCAAGATGGGAGTGTCGGGCTGCGCACGGGAGTGCGCGGAGGCCCGCGGCAAGGATGTCGGCGTCATCGCCACCGAGACCGGCTGGAACCTGTATGTCGGCGGCAACGGCGGGATGACCCCGCGGCACGCCGAACTGCTCGCCGGCGACCTCGACGACGAGACACTCATCCGTTACATCGACCGGTTCCTGATGTTCTACATCCGCACCGCGGATCGCCTGCAGCGCACCGCACCCTGGGTGGAGCAGGTCGGCCTGGAACACCTGCGCGAGGTCGTCTGCGAGGACTCGCTGGGGCTGGCCGAGGAGTTCGAGGCCGCGATCGCCCGCCACGTCGAGGGCTACGCCTGCGAGTGGAAGGGCGTGCTCTCCGATCCCGACAAGCTGTCGCGGTTCGTATCGTTCGTCAATGCCCCCGACGTGCCCGACCCGACCGTCACGTTCACCGAGAACGCAGGCCGGATGGTGCCCGCACCGGTTTCCATCGGTATGCCCAAGATAGGAAGGTAGCCGACAGATGACGCTGCTCAACGACGTCAAAACCTGGACGACCGCCTGCCGGTACGACTTCCTGATCCCGAACCGCGGGGTGGGTGTGCTGCTCCCCGACGGCGCGCAGGCCGCACTGTTCCGCCTCGACGACGGCACGGTGCACGCGGTCGGCAACATCGACCCGTTCAGCGGGGCCGCGGTGATGTCGCGCGGCATCGTCGGGGACCGAGGGGGCCGCGCGACGGTTCAGTCTCCGATCAAGAAGCAGGCGTTCGCGCTCGACGACGGCACCTGCCTCGATGACCCCGACCACTCGCTGGCGGTGTACGAGACCAGGATCACTCCCGACGGCGAGGTCCAGCTCGCCTCCTGAGGCGAGCGCCGAAATGGCATTCCACGCGGTCTTTTCGCGCTTTCCCCGCGCCGATCGCAATCTCGTCGTGACCAAAAAAGGGACCTTTGGCCCACGACACGTGGGGGTCGACTACTTACCGTCGTAGGCATGACCTACGTGATCGGTAGCGCGTGTGTGGACATCGTGGACAAGTCCTGTGTGCAGGAATGCCCGGCGGACTGCATCTACGAGGGCGATCGCGCGATGTACATCAACCCCAACGAGTGCGTGGACTGCGGCGCCTGCCGCATCGCCTGCCGGGTGGACGCCATCTACTACGAGACCGACCTGCCCGACGAGGAGATGGAGTTCCTCGAGGACAACGCCGCGTTCTTCACTATGACGCTGGCCGGCCGGGACGCGCCGCTCGGTGATCCCGGCGGCGCCGCGAAGGTGGGCCGGGTGGGCGCCGACACCCCGTTGGTGGCGGCGCTGCCGCCGTCAACGACACCGCACCCCTGACCTTTATCGCCGAAATTGCATTCCGGCAGGCGCGTACTCGAAAGTCCGCTGCTGGAATGCAATTTCGGCGGCGGTGTCGAACCCGGCCCGTTGGAACCGGTTCGCGATCAGCCGCGCCACCCCGGGGTGAGTCCCCAGCGGGTCGGTCACCACGTCCGCGCCGCTGTCGCGCAGCCGGTCCTGGAACAGGCCCTCGGACAACAGGTATGACGCGACGACCACCCGCTTGCCCGGGCGGCGGAGCCCGGCCACCGCGTCGGCGATCCTGGGCTCACCGGTCGCGGCGAACGCCAATTCCACCCGTGCGCCGATCGTCGCCGACAGCCAGGTCGCGGTGGTGTGCAGATCGCGCATCGCCGCCGGGTCCGAGGTACCCGCAGCGGCAAGAATCACTGAATCATCTGGGCGCCAACCGGATTCGATCAAGCGGTCGACGAGCACCCGAACCAGCGCGGGATCGGGGCCCAGCGCCCGGGTGACGAGCACGTCGTCGTGCCCGCTCGCCGCGACGTGGGCGGGGATGTCGCTGCTGACGTGATAGCCGCGCGCCAGAAACGCCGGTACCAACACCGTCGGCTCATGCCGCGTCGCGCCGAGCAGTTCGGCCGGCGTCGGGCCCAGCACGTCGACGAACGCGACCCGCACCGGACGGCCCAGGGCCGTCGACACCTGCGCGGCGATGTCACCGATCAGCGAGACCCCGCGCTGCTTGCGGGTGCCGTGCGCCACCAGGAGCAGGCTCATGACGCGAACGCCTCGTCGACGGGCAGCCGGTAGCCGCGCTTGACGACGGTGGACACCATCTTCTTGTCTCCCAGCGCGGTTCGTAGCCGCAGCACGGCGGTCTCGACGGCGTGGGTGTCGGTGCCGCTGCCGGGCAGGGCGCGCAGCAGATCGACGCGTGACACCACCGCGCCCGGCCGCAGCGCCAACGCCCGGATCGTCGCCATCGCCGACGGGGACAGCTCCTTGACCGTGCCGTCGACCAGCACGCAAGTGCCGCGGATCTCCAGCAGATGCCCGGCCACGCGCACGGTGCGCGTCTGCAGCAACGGCAGTTCGTCGGTGATGTGACGGGCCAACGCGCCCAACCGCATTCGTTCCGGCGCCGAGGTGGGCACGCCCAATCGCACCAGCGGCCGAGCCGTCACCGGGCCGACGCACATCGCATGGACATTGGTGCGCAGCGCCGACAGCACCTCCGCTTCGAGACCCATCTCGGTGGCGCGCAGCAGCACCGACGCGACCGCGGGCGCAGAGGTGAAGCTGACCGCGTCGAACTTCTCGTCCGCGATACCGGCCACCAGCTGGTCGAATTCGCCGTTGCGCGGCGCCGGATGCCAGCGGTACACCCGGATCGGCACCACTTCGGCTCCCGCGGCACGTAATTCGTCGAGGAACTCGGGGAATGGGTCCCAGTCCGCGGTGGCGCCGTGCAACTGAACCGCGATCCGGGTTCCGGCGATGCCGCCCTCGACGAGGTAGTGCAGCAGCTCGCGGGAGGATTCCGACTCCGGTGACCATTCCTCGGGCAGGCCGGCGGCGCGCAGGGCGCCCGTGGCCTTCGGGCCGCGTGACACGATCCGGGCGTTGCTCAGCGCGGCGGTCAACTCGGTCGCCATGCCCCACCCGTCGGCGGCGGCCACCCAGCCGCGGAACCCGATGCCCGTGGTGGCGATGACGATGTCAGGCGGGGAGGCGATCAGCGACCGGGTGTGTTGCCGCAGTTCGTCGTCGTCGGGTAGGGGCACCATCTCGATGGCGGCGGCGCTGCAGACGGTCGCGCCACGGCGGCGCAGCAGCGCACTCAACTCGTCAGCGCGCCGCGCGGAAGTGACCGCAACCCGGAATCCGGTGAGCGGCGCCCAGTCCGGCTCACTCATGTCCAACTGTCTATGCAGGCCGTGTTTCGAGGTGATTAACCGGCCGTTGCGCAGTTGTGTCGCCCCCGCTCACGGGGTGAAATTCCGTTCACCGTCGCCGGGCCGGTGCTGTGAGGTCGGAGCGAGGTCACCAGACGTCGCCGTTGCGCCAGTCGCAGGCGATCGGGGCGGTGGGGTCCAGCGTGACCGACGCCGGCAGCTCGCCCGGGAGCACGTACAGCGATCCGTCGTCCTCCGGTGTCCGGGTCGCCCCATCCAAGGCCAGCACAGACGTCGGGCCGGTCCACGGAACCCAGCCGCGCACCGTGTACAGCGGCTTGCCGAGGTCGGTCGTGCTCAGCCCACCCAGGTGGTAGGCACCCCGCACCACCTGTTCCACACCGTCCATCAGCGCGTGGCCCAGGCGCTTGCCGCGGTGGTCCTCCCGGACGGCGAGACCCTCGACGTAGCCGCAGCGCAGTGCGCGGTCACCGACGTACAGACGGCGCTGGACGACGGCCGCGTGCCCGATCACGTCACCGCGCAGGGAGATGACCGCGTGCATACCGCCGAGGGCGTGCTCCCAGTCCTCGTCGGCGAAGTCGCCGTCGAAGGCGTCGATGACCATCCGGCGGGCGTCCTCGCGGGTCTCGTCGTCGAGATCGGAGGTGTGGATCAGGCGTGCACGCACACCTGTGGTTCTACCAGCGATCGTCCGGCGGTGTCAGTGCCCAATTGACGGCTCGGCCGTCGTCCTCGAACGGGCGTCGCGGCCGCGACCAGTGCAGCCGGACTGTCTGACCCGGCCGGGCCTGGGCGACCTTGTCGATGTCGTCGTCGACGACCACGCCGATCACCGGATAGCCGCCGGTGACCGGGTGGTCGGGGCCAAGGATCACCGGAAAGCCGTTGGGCGGAACCTGGATCGCGCCACGGGTGGCGCCCTCGCTGGGCAGCTGGCGATCCGGCCAGCGGTAGTCCAGCGGCATGCCGACCAGCCGCATGCCGACCCGGTCGCTGCGGTTGGTGACCTGCCAGTTGGTGCGCACCAACACGTCGGGGTCGACGAACCAGTCGTCGCGGGGCCCGGGCACCACCTTGAGCTCGAGCACGTCGTCGACGATCGCCGCGACCGGCGCCTGCTCGAGTTCGGGGAAGTCGTCGGTGTGCGCACCGACGGTCAGCACGTCGCCGCGCCGCAGCGGCTGCGGTCCGATCGTCGACATCACGTCGTAACTGCGCGACCCCAGCACCGGCTCCACGTCGATGCCACCGCGCACCGCCAGATAAGAACGCAGCCCGGATCGGGGTGACCCCAGCGAGATCACCTCGCCGTCGCGCGCATAGTGGATGCTGTTGGTGCCGAACGGGATTCCGTTGACAGCGGGGTCGGCGTCGGCGCCGGTCACCGCGATCGCGACCCCTTCACCGTCGCCACCGTGCACCCGTGCGGTGAACCCGCCCATCGTGACCTCGACCGTCGCCCAGTCGTCCGGGTTGGCGACGAGGCGGTTGGCCAGCGTGTGTGAGCGGCGGTCGGCCGCACCCGAGCGGGTCACTCCGATATGCGACATCCCGGGTCTGCCCAGATCCTCCACGAGGGCGAGCGGACCGGGCTGCAGGATCTCCAGCGTCACACCGTTCACGAGGTCACCTCCGCTGAACTGCTCCTCGCGTCCGCGTCCGCGGCCTGGAACCGCACCCACATCCCCGGCGTCAGCAGCGCCGGATCCTTCCGGTGGACGTCCCACATCACCGCCGAGGTGCGGCCGATCAGCTGCCAACCGCCGGGCGACTCCCGCGGGTAGACGCCGGTGAACTCACCGGCCAGCCCCACCGAGCCGACGGGCACCTTCGTGCGGGGTTCGGGCCTGCGGGGCACCGCGAGCCGCTCGTCCCCGCCGACCAGGTAGGCGAAGCCCGGCGCGAACCCGCAGAATCCCACCCGCCACAACCGCCCGGTGTGCGCGGCGATGACCTCGTCGCGGCTCAACCCGGTGAGCCGGGCGACCTCGTCGAGATCCTCGCCGTCGTACACGACGTCGATGACGGCGTCGGGGGTGTCGGGAGCCGTCGATTCGGCCAGGGCCTGCGCGGTCGGCCGGACCGCTGCCAGCCGCTGCCGCGTCGGGGCCCGGTAGCGGCTGCCCGCCAATTTCACCAGCACGGTCCGCGCGGCGGGCACGACGTCTTCCACGCCCGGCAGATCAGCTGCCCGAACGGCGTCGGTCCATGCGAGAACCTCTGCGCTGCCGTCGAACTCGAGGAGCAGCGCCCGATCGCCGTAGTCAAGAATCTTCTGTACGCCCCCGGTGCGCACTGTGTGTATTGCATCCGCAGTCACGCTCATAGCGCTACGTTACCGTCGGGTAGCTTCGAAATCTGCCCCTCGGCCAAGCTCTGTGAGGCTTGCCAGAGCCCCCTTACCGAAGGCTCAAAATCCCGTCCCGCCGAAATTGCATTCCAGCAGGTTGGGCTTGACCCCGTTTGGTGGACACAGGGTCAGGCGGCTTGTGCCGTCTGAGTGATCCGGTTCTCGTAGTCGACCGGTGAGGTCATTCCGAGGGCCGAGTGGCGCCGGCGGCGGTTGTAAACCCGTTCGATCCAGTCGCCGACGGCGAGCTTAGCGGCTGCCTTGGTGGGCCACAAGTAGCGGTCATAGAACTCGACTTTCATTGTGCCCCAGAATGATTCCTGCTGGGCGTTGTCCCAGCACACTCCGGTACGGCCCACTGAGCGGGCCAGGTTGTGATCGCGGGCGAACCGGGCCAGCTGCGCGCTGGTGAATTGGCAGCCGCGGTCAGCGTGCAGCACGACCTGCTCGGCCAACTCGCCGCGCATCGCCACCGCCATCGCCACGGCCGCCTCGACCAGGTCGGTGCGCATGTGCTCATCGATGGCCCAGCCGATCACCCGCCGGCTGCAGCCGTCGCGGACCGCGCACAGGTACAGCCAGCCCTCACCGGTGCGCAAATACGTGATGTCCGACGTCCAGACCCGGTCGAGTTCGCCGACGTCGAACCGGCGTTTGACCAGGTCTTTGGGCACCGGGGCATCCAGATCGACGATCGTGGTCGCCGGCGCGAAGGTACGTGGGCTGATCCCGGCCAGGCCCTGGCGACGCAGCGAGGCGGCCACCGTCTTGCGCGACACCGTCTCACCGCCATCGCGCAGGTCGGCCAGGATCCGTGGAGCGCCGTACACGCCGTCAGAGGCCTTGTGGAAGGCCGCGACCTTGGCGTCGAGCTCGGCACGCCGCTGCGCCGCCAGCGAGGGTCCCGCGGCCTGGGTTTTGCGCCATTTGTAGAACCCTGAGCGAGAGACTTCCAGCAGTTCGCACATCCGGGTGATCGCGTAGGTGGCCTTCTCCGCTTCGATCAGAACGTAGGCGTCTACGGGTTCTGTTCGGAGGCGAAGAAGGCCGCGGCTTTTTTCAAAAACTGCCGGTCCAAACGCAATTCGGCGTTCTCCTTGCGTAACCGCTCCAACTCGGCCCGCTCATCAGCATCAAGCACCGCGCCATTATCCCCGGCGCAGGCGGCGCGCCGAGCCTGGTGCACCCAGCGGCCCAGCAATTGCTCACCGACACCGATCTCGGCGGCCACATGAGCGATCGGACGACCCGTCTCGATCACCAGGCGGGCAGCCTGCTCCCGAAACTCCGGGGTGTACTTCTTACGCTTGCCCGACATACGGACATCCTTCCCGTGAGACCAGCAGTCCCACCAGTCAGGTGTCCACCATCAGGGGTCAACCCCAAGGTCGCCACTCGAACTTTCGCTGGTGGCCCTCTTTGCCAGGCTCGATGTGAGTCAGTTGGAGCCGGTGTGAAGGGGTTGGGTTGTGTCGATCAGTGCAGGGTTCAGTGTTGCCGAGATTCGTGAGTTCGTTGTTGAGTACGAGCGGGTGCCTCATGGGCAGAAGGGGCCGTGGCTTGCTGCTCAGGGGGTTTCGAACGGTCGATTCAGGCGGTGGCAGGCGGCGGTGTTTGGTGGCGACCTCGACCGCGGCCTGATTCCGCGAGACAGTGGTGCGATGACAGTTCCCCCGGCGCTGCGCAAAGCGTTAGCCAACGTTGATGCGGCCAGACAGGAGCGCGACGAGGCCGAACTCGCTCAGCTACGAGAGCGGGTGCGCCAGCTTGAGGCGACCAATGAGGCCCTGGGAAAAGCTATCGGGCTCTTGCACGAGATGAACGTCGACGAGCCCGACACCACCCCGATGACCAACGATCCCGACGATTCCTCGACCTCGAGAACGAACTCGTCGCCGAGCTGACCGCGGCGATCGGGTCGCAGCGCCGCGCGCTGGCGATGATCGAGTTGTCGCGCTCGACGTGGCACTACCGATCACACCCGCGCCCGCGCGTGGCCAACCCGATGCCGCACAAGGATCGGGCCTACCCGTCGCGCATCGGTGTGGCCGACCGCGCGGTAATCGCCGAACAGATCATCGCCGGCTGGCTGGCGGGGGTGTCGGTGGACCAGTCCTTCGCCACGATGTGGGATGCCGGTGTGCTGTTGGCCTCGCGGCGGTCGTGGTGGCGCATCGCGGCGGTCATCGACCAGAGCCTGCGTCCGGTCGCGCCGACCCGCGCGACGAACAAGACGCCCCGGTCGGCGCCGGTGCTCAAAGCCACTGGTCCGCAACAGATCTGGAGTTGGGATATCACCGACCTGCACAGTCCGTGGCGCGGTGTGTCGTTCAAGACGTACTCGATCGTCGACATTTTCTCCCGCAAGATCGTGGGCTGGCGTGTGGAGGAACGCGAGTGCGACGACCTGGCTGTGGAGATGTTCAAGACTGCGATCGCCGAACACGGACCACCAGCGGTCGTGCACGCCGATTCCGGACCGGCGATGCGTTCCACCGTGCTCAAGGACCTGCTCGCCGGCCTCGGCATCGGCCAGACACACATCCGGCCACACGTCAGCAATGACAACCCGTTCTCCGAATCGGAGTTTCGGACCATGAAGTACCGGCCGAACTACCCCGGGGTGTTCGACGATCTCAACACCGCTCACGCCTGGGTGCAGGCCTACGTGCGCTGGTACAACCAGCACCACCGCCACAGCGGCATCGCGTTATTCACCCCCGACGAGGTCCACAACGGATCGTGGACACGACAGTGGATGCACCGCGACCACATCCTGCAGGCCTACTACCACGCCCACCCCGAACGATTCCGAGCACGCCCGCACACCAAATCACCCGCGGCCATCGTCGGCATCAACCTGCCCACCGAAAAAGACCCCAACCGACTCCACGCAGCTTGACAACGCCCGTGGAATGCAATTTCGGCGGGACGGGAGTCAAACGGTCAGCGGCTGGTAGCTCGGCTCGCGGTGCTTGATGAACGCGATCACGCGGTAGGTGACCGGCAGGATCGCGACTTCGACCAGGGTCTTGTACAGCCAGCCATGGGCCGTGTAGGTCAGGAAGTCGCTGAACGACGTGATACCGATGACGCTTGCGGCGATCGCGCAGAACACCACGGTGTCGCCCAGTTGCCCGACGAACGTCGACCCGATCAGCCGGGCCCACAGATACTTCTCCTTGGTGCGCTCCTTGATCAGGACCAGCGACCACGCGTTGAGGGTCTGGCCGACGAGGAAGCCGGCGAGCCCGGCGACGATCAGGCCCGTGTACGCGTGCACGACGTTCTCGAAGTGCTCCTGGTTCGGGTAGAAGTCGGCCGCGGGAAGGTAGATGGTGGCCCAGAAGGCGAGGGCGGCAAGGGCGTTCATCGCGAAGCCGGTGTAGATGGCGCGCCGGGCGGCCCTGAACCCGTACACCTCGGACAGCACGTCGCCGATCACGTACGTCAGCGGGAACACGATGAACCCGCCGTCGGTGATGATCGGCCCGAACTCGACGCCCTTGGTCGCGGTGACGTTGGAGATGATCACCAGCGCGGTGAAGATCGCGACCAGAACCGGGTAGTAGGCCGACCCGACGCGGGCGAACGAGGCGTGCTGGTCCTGGTCGACGGTGGAGTCTGTCACCGGCCCATTAGATCAGCCGACGGCGGCGGCGAGCATCGGCGGCAGCCGGTCGGCGACCACCGGATACGACAGCGTGGAGGCGTAGGCGATGGCGCCCGCGAGTTCCTTGCCGGTGAACACGTGGCGCCGCGCCGGAATGCCGGCGATGGCCGGGTCGGCCAGCAGCGCGGCCTGCTCTTGGTCGCTCTCGGTGGTCCAGATCAGCACGTCGGCGGCTCCCAGCACCTCGGCGATGCGGTCGCGCGGGATCAGGGCGTCGTCGGTCTCGAGGACCGTCAACCCCATCTGGGTCAGGAACTCGTGCCGCCAGGACGGGCCGCTGACCTGCACGCTGTCGCGGAACAGCGTGCCCGCCAGCAGCAGGGCCTTCTTCCCGGCGAACTGCGGATGGCTGTCCTTGACGCCGGTGAACTTCGCGTCGACGTCGGTGATCAGCTTCTGCATGTCGTCGTGGCGCAACACCGCCTGGCCGATCGCCCCGGCCTGATCGCGCCACGGCTCGAAGAACGCCGCGGAACCCGACTGCGCGATCGTCGGCGCGATCTCCGAGAGCCGGGTGTAGGTGTCCTGATCGAGGCCGGCATCGGTCGCGACGATCAGGTCGGGGGTCAGACCCGCGATCTGCTCGACCTGGATTCCGTCGGCCAGCGACAGCACCACCGGCTGCGCCCCGCCGAGTCGCGGCTGCGCCCACGGCCACACACCGAACGGCTCGGCGCCGAACCAATCGGTCACCGCGATCGGCACGACGCCGAGGGCCAGTAGATCGTCGGCGTCGGTCAGGCCGGCGCTGACCACCCGGGTGGGCGGCTTCGGGATCTTCGTCTCGCCGAACGCGTGGCGCACGGTCACCGAGCCGTCGCTCGCGATCGCACCGGGCTTCTCGGAGCCGCAGGCGGTCAGCAACGCCGCCGCGCCGGCGCTCATCGTCAGAAACCGGCGCCGGGGCACCAAGGTGGCCACAGAACGGAAGTAGAGAGTGCTACGGCACCTGTGCCGGGACCGGGACGGGCGGCCATACCGGTGGCGGCGCCGACGCCGGCGGCGGGGGTGAACCGGGCGCGGCCGCCGGAGGCGGCGGGGGAGTGCCGTACGGGGTGGGCGGCTGCCACGTCGCCGGATCCAGCGAGCCGGGGCCGACCGACTGGAAGAACTCCGCGGAGTTGCGCATGTTCCACAGTTCGCGCAGGAAATCGAGCTGGCCGGTGTTGCCGAAGTTCGCGTTCGGCACCGCCGGGATGACGGGCGCGCCGACCGGCGGCGGTGCGGGCGGCGGGATGCTGCCCGCGTCCAGCGGGGTCACGGTGACCGAGTGCGAGCCCGGCGCCGGCACACCCGGCACCGGGGCGCCGGGAGCGGGCGCGGCCACGACGGGCGGGGCCGGCGGCAGCGCCGGATCCACCGGGGCCGGCTGGGCCCCGGCCTGGGTCGCGGCAGCCAGAGCGGCGCCGCCGAGGAGCGCGTTCAAGGCCGCGATTTTGACTACCTGCACAACAGTCACATCGACGAGGCTAACGCCTCGCGTTACATGGCGATACTTTTCGGCTGCGGCTCAGCTCACGACCAGCGAGATGCCGAGGGCTAGCATCGTCGCGGCGATGACGCCGTCGAGCAGACGCCAGGTCTTCGGCGACGCGAACAGGTGGCGCAGCCGTTTGGCGCCGAACCCCAGACCGGTGAACCAGAGCGCGCTCGCGGCGACCGCGCCGACGCCGAACAGCCACTTGCTGTCCTGATGCTCGTTGGCCAGCGCGCCCAGCAGGATCACGGTGTCGAGATACACGTGGGGATTGAGGAACGTCATCGCCAGGCAGGTGGCCAGCACCGCCGTCAGGCGGGCTGGTGCGGCGTCGGCCGGCGTGAGCACACCCGGCTTGACCGCGCGACGGGCCGCGAGCAGGCCATAGCCGACCAGGAATGCCGCCCCGCCGAACTTGGTGGCGGTCACGATGTCGGGATGGGCGGCGATCAGCGCGCCGAACCCCGCGATGCCCGCGCTGATCAGCACCAGGTCCGACACCGTGCAGACCGCGACGACGGGCAACACGTGTTCGCCGCGGATGCCCTGCCGCAGCACGAACGCGTTCTGCGCGCCGATTGCGGCGATGAGCGCCATGGTGGTGGCGAAGCCGCTGAGGACGACTACGTAGGCGGGGTTCACCCGGCTTACGTTAGGGATCCCGGGTGGTGCAGTACAGCTAAAGATTCTTCATATGGATTAGTAGCGCTTATGAACGCGCCGTTCGACGCCATCGTCGGCACACCGTTGATGTCGGTTGCCATTCTGGATGGCGGATTGCCATTTGAAATGGCGGATGTTGGCGGATCCGCCATTTGGATGGCAAATCGTATGCCTTATTGCAGATCCGGATACTGCTAGTCCTGGTTGAGCTATTGCGTTGTTCGGCCAGAGGGAGCACGCTGCTCTTGCGCGCCTTTGATTGGCGGAATGAGTCTGATGTCGGCGTCGGTTGGCCTGAAATCTGCAACCGCGGTTGGTGAGCGGCCGTGGGTCGGTGGATCGCTGCCGCAGGCTTGGAACCTCGCTGACGGGCTTGCCGTAGATGTGCTCACGGCGACCATCGATGTGCGGTCTTCGACTGGTGAAATCGAGCGTTCGTCGGTAGTGGGCGTGTCGGAGTCCGCCTTATTCGCCGCGAGTCCGTGGCGGACTTTTCGGTGGTACGAGGGGCAACGCCATTATTCGGGCAGCTATTGGGCGGCAACGGAAGCCAGCCATGTCGTCTACGAGTCGCGGTTAGAATTATCAGCGCTTCTGATGGCCGACTTTGACCCTACGGTGCTTAAGATCGTCGCTCAGCCCTTCTTACTGCAGGCGGTGGTTAACGGTCACCGTCGCCGCCATATTCCAGACTATTTGCTCCGCACGACAACGGGTTTAGTAGTGGTCGATGTTGTCCGGGCGCGGCGGCTTGCAGAGGATCCGGCTGCCGGCGAGCTATGTTCGTGGACGCGTGAGGTAGTCAACTCGCTGGGTTGGGAGTACCGGGTGTGCAGCGAGCCGCCCGCCGTACTCATGCGAAACATCCGATTCCTCGCTGGGTACCGGCGTTCACGCTACATCTCACGAGATACGCTGCGCGAAATACGGTTTCGTCGTAGAGAGTTGTTCGGCCTACGATTCGACGACGCGCTACGGGTGCTCGATAGGGCGGGAGCTCGCCCGGTGGTGTGTAGCGCGCTGCTGCATACGTTGTGGAATCACGAGTTTTCGATTGACCTGGAACGTCCGTTGCGCCCGTGCTCTGTGATAGGTGGGTCGCGGTGACGCGGGCGTCGACTTCGATCAGTACCGGAACCCGCTTCCTGTATGAGGGTATGGCGCACGAGATCGTCGAGATGCACGTCGCCGGTGACTCTTTGGAAGTTCTCGCTAAAGCGCTACGCGGTGAGACGATCAGGCGTCTGTCATTGCGTGAACTACTCATGAGTGACCGCAGCGTGGTCCTGCCTGCAGCTGATGAGGTCGCTCTGGGTGCTGGGGAAGCGGCCAGCATCACGTTGGCTGCGGTACCTGCCGCTGCGCGGCAGCGAGCTTGTGACCGTGCTGCGCACGTGCGAGAGGTGCTGACCGGATACCGCTCCGGCTGTGCCGAGACTGCGTTGCCGTGGGAGCCGAAACCTGAATACCGTTCTGAGGTTCCGGTGACGGAGCGCTACCGCGCGAAGGCCTTCGAGTTACGCGCTGCAGGGGAGCGCGTGGCCTACCGCACTATCGAACGGTGGGTGCAGCTATACCGTGCTCATGGAGAGGCAGGGTTGGTCTCGCAACGTGAGGTTCAGCCCGGTATCGGCGGACGTCAGGATCCGCGGTGGCGTGAGACGGCGCTGGAGGTCATGGGTGAGTATTTAGATCTGTCGAAGCCCAACGAGGATCTGGTCATTCGGCGCACCCGCGCCCGGCTGGAGGCCCGGTTCGGTGTCGGCGCCGTGAAGATGCCGTCGCAGCGGACCGCGTACCGGATTCTGGGTGAGCTCGAAGATCAGCAGCCGTTGTTCAATTACAGCACGAAACGTAACCGTGACGTCGCTGCTCGGTCGAAGGAGGTGTACGGCAAGCTTGCTCCGATGCGGCCGGGGGAGTACCTGCTGATGGACACGACCCGCCTGGACGTGTTCGCGATGGACCCCCACACATTGACGTGGATCAATGCCGAGCTGACGGTGGCGATGGATTGGTACAGCCGCTGCATCACCGGATTGCGTCTAACCCCGGTGTCCACGAAATCGATCGATGCGGCCGCGGCACTGTACGAAACGTTCCGGCCGCGCCCGGCGGGGCGGGACTGGCCCGCTGAGGCGATGTGGCCTCCGCGGGGCATACCGCGCTCAGTCCTGGTCGAACAGCAAGTGCTGGATGCCAATAGCGTGTTGGCGGCGACACCGGCGGTGGTGCCCGACACACTGATCGTTGATCACGGCAAGATCTATGTCAGCGCTCACCTCAACAGCGTGTGCCAGCGTTTGGGGATTTCGATCCAGCCAGCCCGGCTGCGCCAACCCCGCGACAAAGGACCAGTGGAGCGGTTCTTCAACACGCTTCGAGTTGGCCTGCTGCAGGAATTACCCGGCTATAAGGGCCAAGATGTCTTCGCCCGCGGACTGTCGCCAGAACAAGATTCCTGGTTCTATCTCGATGAACTCGAGGCCATCATCCGGGAATGGATCGCGGTCATCTATCACCACACGTCCCACGACAGTCTGACGGGTTTCGGTATTCCCGGCCTGCACATGACCCCAGCGGAGATGTTCGCCCACGGGGTGGCGCGCGCCGGCTACCTCGAGGTCCCGAGCGACCCCGATCTGGCGTATGAGTTTCTCCCTGTGGCGTGGCGCACCATCCAGCACTACGGCATCGAAATAGACGGCCGAATCTATAAAGGTGACATCGTTGCCGGCCGGGCGAAGGAGAAAAGCCCGTACCCGAACGGGAAGTGGCCGATCGCCTACAACGTTGACGACATCACCAAGGTGTTCTTCCGCGATCAGCGCACCCAACGTTGGCATCAGCTCACGTGGGAGCACGCCGACATGCTCGATGCGCCGATGAGCGAGGAGATACTGCGATTCGAGCGGCAGTTGGCCAAGGCGCAGAACCGATACGTCGACGACCCCCTGGCCATCACGAGCTTTCTGGAGCGCCGAAAACTGACAGTCGGGAACTCTATGGCTGAGCGGCGGATGGTCATCCGGGTGGCCCGCGAGCAGTCGGGGCTCATTACTGATCTCGCCGCGCCATCAAGCTCCGAATTGAGTTCGGTGACAACAGCCTTGGATCGTCAACCGGGGCAGCGTGGCCTTGCGGCCGAGTCTGCAGACGGCCTTGCTGATGATCTTGACGACGAACCCGACCAGCCGGATGTTCTCGACGATGCCGACGAACCGCCGCTGGAGCACGGCAGCTTTTACGACGCTGTGCTGGAGGTGCAATGACAGCAGGCGCCTCCCCGCATTCCAAGCAGACGACGGGGGCACGCGCGCGCAGCAAACCCGACACCCGAAACCCGCGTGAGTACCTGGACAACCTGACGTTGGCGCGCAAAGAGGGATGGCGCGCGATGGTCGAGGCGCCCCCGCTGGAGAGGCCAGAATTGTTGTCCAACAGAGCGCTTCGGCGATTGAGTGCATCTGCTGCGGGGGACTATAACGACCAGCGCCGCCGCTGGCATGCTCAGATGGGCACGGTGATGACCGCCGAATGCCAATCGGTGCTCGAACAACTCGAGGACTTCGTCGCGTGCAACTGTCAGACTGGTGAGGACACGAAACCCCTGATTGCGCTCAGTGGTTTGCCCGGACTGGGGAAAAGTACGGTATCGCGGGTCTTCGGGAAGCGCGTGCACCGTCGACACATCGAGCGCTACGGGGAGACCACGCGCGCCGGCGACGAGCGGTGGCCGGTATGCCGGATCGGAATGACCGCGTCCACCGGAACCCGTGAGTTCAACGCCGCCTTATGCGACTTCTACGCCCACCCCGGCGTGTCTCGGGCCAGCGCGCAACAGCTTCTGCGATGTGCGCTCGACGATGTGTCGTCTTGTGAGACACGTCTGCTGATCATCGATGATCTGCACTTCTTGCGAGGCCGCCACGAGCGAATGACCGACTTGAGCAATCAGTTCAAGTACATCGCCAACGAATTCCCGCTGACAGTACTTCTGATCGGGATCGGGCTGCACGAACGCAACGCGCTTCTTGATGACCGCAACGCGTACCGCGACCACGAGATGGAGCAGCTATTGCGCTGCACGACGCCGGTGGATATGTCGCCGTTTCGCGTGGACACCGAAACCCAGCGGCGACGCTGGCGCGACCTTCTGCTCACTTTGGAACAACGGCTGCTGCTGACCCAGAAGTATCCGGGCATGCTGGCTGACGACTTATCTGATCAGCTCTTCGTGCGCAGTACCGGTCACATCGGATCGCTGATGGCGCTGATCAGGTTGGCCTGTCAGAAAGCGATGCGCACAGGCACCGAGAAACTCACTTCCGACCTGGTCGACACGTGCCGCATCGACAGCGCCGCTGAGCTGGGCCGCCGCGAACTGCAGGCCGCCTTTCGCACCGGCCGCAAGACCACACGCCTACGGACAACTGTGCCGCCACCATGACCCCGGTCCGCGCGCTACCGCTGGCCACCGCACCCCTTCCGGGGGAGGCGCTGGATTCCTGGCTAGAGGCCACGGCGGTGCGCCACGGCATCGCACTGAAGGATCTGTACCAGCATCTGGGCCTCGACGTGCCCAAGGACCTGCGCCAAGCGGTCAGCGCTATCGCCGTCACGGATGACACCGCGCACAGAATCAGCGCAGCAACTGGGGTCACACCGGCGCAAGTCCACGCGATGACACTGGCCTGCTACCTACCGGCGGTCACCGTGCACCCCGATACGAGTCCTGCGTTTACCGCCATCACTCCGGGTCATCACGGCAACGGGTGGCGATTCTGCCCACACTGCCTCGCCGCGAGTGGGGGAGCGTGGCTGCTGCGGTGGAGACTGTTGTGGAATTTCGCTTGCCTGCGGCATCGCTGCCTGCTCGCGGACCGCTGCCCACGGTGCGGCCGACGGCAACGGGCGCGGCAACTGACCGACGCGCCGCCTTGTCCCGCTCACTGCACCTATCCGGATCTCACAACGACGGGGCAGCGACGCCGCCCGCGCTGCGACGCTGATCTGGCCGACGCCCCGGTCGTTGACCTGCCGTCCGATCACCCCGCGCTGATTGCTCAACGCATTCTGGACAGCCTGCTGGATAGTCGGCAGGGGAGTTTCGGGCTCTACGCCGCCCACCCCACCGCGGTATCTGATGTCCTGGGGGATATACGCCTGCTGGGACGTGGCATCTTGTCGGCCACCAAGGGCGCTTTTGTCGATGACATGCTGTTACCCGCTGACATCGCCGCACTGTATCGAAAGCAATTGCACGGCAACGCTGTTAAGGGCACTGCGGGAGGCATCGCAGCATCGGTGATCGAAAGTGCTGCCGCGGCGACCGCCGCGATCACGCTACTCAATCAGTCGGATCTGGTATCTGCAGCTCAGCCGCTGGCCGCGCTGCCCGACGAGGTCTCGCGCTACGTATTACATGAACAGGAACGCATCGGTCTGGTGGACGGCCCGACGCCAAGTCCGGTACTTCAGGGGCTGCACTACACCGCGCTCGGAGATCGTCTGACCCCCGTGCAGCAGCTGAACTACCGGCTCGACTCGCCGTTTCCACGAAAGCACCCCACCAACGTGGAGCGGCAGCGGCGATTGCTGTGTCGTCTTCCGGCGGCGCTGTGGCCGGACTGGGCGCTGCGGTTGACTCCACCTACGCTGGGACTTGCGAGTGCGCGGGCCGTGCTGGCGGCCGCAGTGCTGCTGGTTGGCAGCGATCTCGATATCACTTCCGCCTCTGCTTTGCTCGGCATTTCCCTGACCCACCGCCAGGCGGTGTATCGGCTGTGGCGCCTGAAGGAGTCCCCCTGCTGGCCCGAGATCCGTGCAGCGCTCGGCATACTCGCCGACTACCTAGACACTCACGACAGCCCTATCGACTATCAACGGCGCCGACACCTCAATTGCAGTGGTCTGCTAACCCAGACCGAATGGAACACCATCTGCCGACAGGCCGGTCGGCAAGCAAGTCCCGCAGCGCCCACACGTGCCTACCTTCAGCACCGAATCTGTGGCAGCGCCGCACCGCGTCGCGGTGCCCTGCGTATCAACGCCGCGCTCGCCCTGTTCCCGCACCGACTCACCCCGCACCTACTGGAAGGCCTGGATGACTACGCGTTGCGCTTTCTGCATGAGCAGGGAATCCGGGATGAACCGGTGGTATGGGCACCCCCGCTGAGCCTGCTTGGGAACCGAACGCTGCCCGGCGTCGGCGACACCGGTATCGATATCAGCGAACTTCATCGCCTGATCCGGGATCAGCACTACAGCATCCCTGCTGCCAGTCAGCGCCTCGGCGTCACCGCCAATCTGGCCCGCGCAGTCCTTGAACATCATCCCGCACCAGCCAAGCCGCGACCCGCGTGGACACCCCGAACTGGCGCTCGACGACCAGGAAACGTGTATCAGCGAGCCGCCCAGAGACTCTCGCGAGACCGCCTCGATGACCTCTACATCACCCAGCAGCGCAGCCTCGCCGACATCGAAGCGGCCACGGGAATTGGCCGAAAGACAATCACACGCTTGGCCCGCGACTACGGCATTGCGCTGCGTCGATCAGGCGGGCGAGCAACTCCCCCCGTGGACTCCGACTGGCTCTACACCGAATACGTGCTCAAGCGCCGCAGCTGCGCCGAGCTGGCCCGAGACCTGCATATCTCCGCCGCCACCGTCGCTGCTCTCGTCCAACCGCACAGGTCATTCATGCGCACCGTCGGACGCCGCTCCGAGGAGCAGCTCAAAGACAACCCACAAGTGCCCGAGCTGCTCGTTCCGGCGCTGATCGGGCACGGCGGGTGGGAACGCCTGCAGCGATTCGCCATCATCGCGCAATACTCCACACTCACCGACGCCGGACACCACCTCGGTATCAACGTCGCCGCCACCGGCAGCTGCATCTCACGGCTTGAGAAAGACTTCCGCACAAGGCTTCTCACGCACCGACCGCTCCGACGCACCGCATTCGGCGACCAAGTCCTTGATGCCATCGCAGAACTCGCCGCGTCGGGCGGACCCTAACCGTGGCGGTTAGCGGTGTCGCGGCTCTGCCGGGTCATCAACAACGATCTCGCTAACCGATACACCGAGAGCCTCGGCAAGGTCATAGACACGCTCGATCAACACCCCACGCCGCCCATGCTCCATCTGGATCAACTGATTGCGCGCGATGCCGGACTCCAGCGCCAAGCTCTCCTGCGACAACCCGCGCTCTAACCGCAAGGCGCGAATGCGCCCGCCCACCAACGCACGTCGACGCTGCCACAACAACGCACGATCAGGGTCATCCTCAGGAGCTCGTGTCGGCACCCCATAAGTAGCCACCTGCAATACTTAAAAGTCTGCCCTTCAAGAAGCACATATAGTTATGTACAGCAAGAGATACACTGCCATGTGGCGTTGTTGAAGGTGGCAGCTGTATCGGATGCCGTCGTCCGCGCGCATATGCCCCGGGCGGTTCCGCCATGCAGCTTGCAGCGCAGCTTGCCGTTGCGGGTGGCACCCTACCCGGGCGAAGCCCTGGACTCCTGGCTCGACGCCCTGGCCGTCCGGCACCAAGTCTCCCGTCGCGCACTTCTTGAGCGGTGTGGCATAGCAGCACATCCGGGATACGGGTCCTGGATGCGCCTCCTCGAGCCCGCTGACATCGACCGTATCGCCACAATCACTGGGTACGATCCCGTAGTTGTTGCCGCGCTGACCTTTTCGCGCACCGTCCATCCAGACGGACCGCTCTACGCGGCGCACACGCTACCGTCCACAACGTGGGGCTGGCGAGCGCACTCTCGATGGTGCCCGCAATGCCTCACCGATACTGGCGGCCGCTGGTTACTCGCCTGGCGCCTCAACTGGACCTTCGCCTGCCTTACCCATCATCGCCTACTCCACGATGCATGTCCCGCCTGCGCGGGCCGCCAAAGGAGCCGCCCTCCCGCGAACCAGATACCCCAGCTCGGCCGGTGTGCCGAACCCGTGCGCGACCCATCGGGGGAGCGGACGCGCTGCGGTGCCGACCTCGGCCAAATTGACGAAAGCGTAGAGCTTGTCGATGCCGCGACTGTGCGCAGCCAACGACTCGTGAACGCTCTGCTCGCGGGACTCCGACCGCCACTGCGGGTGTACGGAAGCGCTCGACCCGAACCGCAGGACATATTTATAGACGTCACAATCATTGCGCGATACGTGTTTTCACATATTGATGACAGTGCAGCGGCAACGAGTCTATCCCCGGAACTCGCTGAGCTGTGCAACCCCGCCTACGCAGCCAACGGTCACAAAGCCGCCCCGGCTGCGCATCCGACAGCCCGTGACGTAGCGATCGCCACCACCATCGCCGTATCGATCCTGGACGCCCACGATGCTTCCGCAGCGGTGTCACTACTCGCCGATGTCATCCTTGCGTCCGCCCACGCCGGCACGGACCGCGGGCACAACCACGAAGCCCTCACGGCGCCGGTACGCCTCATTTGCGAACGGGCGCAACAGAGCGTCCGAAACACGATCACGCGTCGGCGGCGCTTCGACGCCACCGCCGCAAAGTCTGGGCAGAGCACTACGAAGAACCGCCAGGCGCGAACTACGGCGCGGGAAGACTCGCGGGCACTCTCCTCAGGGACTCGCCACGGCCGCTAACAACCAGCCAGCTCATTCGCTCGAAGGTCGCCAGCATCAGCGCGCGGCATCGGGACCCACCCCTAGGTTGAGCGTCACGTGACGAAATCGCTCGGGGCTCTTGGCTCACGCGTCGGCAAACCTAGATGCAATTTCCGCGGCAAGCGAGCCTTCTCGGAGTTGGCGGGCGAAGTCGTCATGTACGCCGCGACGCTGCCACAGCTCTTCGGGCTGGAGGTTCGCGTTCTCGTCATCGAAGAAGTCGTCGTGGCGGTCATAATCAGCGATCGCTATCCGCATCTCGCAATCAATAGCAGCCAGGATGCGGGCAAGCACCGGCAGGGAAGGCTGTCGCCGGCCCGATTCGATCCGCGCGATGGTCGACTGTGGGACACCGGCGATCGCAGCGAGCTGTCGTTGCGACAGACCGGCTCTTGCTCGGGCAAGTCGCAGGATATTTCCCGCCAGACGATCGACGTATCTCGCCGCCGTCGGCCCCATTTTCGCCACACTTCGACGATAGCCAATAAGCGATCGCACCATGACCGGTTGAGGATGGAATGCCCGCCTGCTGTCGATTCAGGCGATTACGCTGAGCTCTGTGATCCCGGACAGGGCGCATCCGAACGCCACGTGTTGTCGCCGGGCAACGCCCGCGCACCCGCACGGATTCGCCAATTTCATTCGCGTCGTCGTCGGCGGCCCCGGGATTCGCGACCCATGGCAGTGTTCGACCCGGCTATACAAGAGCGGCTCCAGCCACCTTGGAATGACAACGGAAACTAGGTCCACTCAGACTGCGCTCTTCACTCCGGCCTCGACACGCGCGCACGATCATGAAAGCGGTTGCACAGCAACATGATTGACCCATCGTTACCAAGGGTGGGTATCACCGAGTTACGCCGACATTTCGGCCGGATTCTTGACGAAGTAGAAAAAGGCCGTACCTTCGTCATTACACGTCGTGGTCGCGAGGTGGCGCTGCTTGTCTCGGTCGAGACGCATCGCGCCGTCAGCCCGGGTGCGTGACGCGATGTTGTTGAGATGACCCGCCAGGAGCCGCTTCACCACCACCTTGTATAGGTGCTTGTCGGACCAACGACAGCTGCCGATAGTCACTGACTACATGCCAGCATCACCGGACATAGATTGTGTATCCGGGGCCTTAGTCCGCGCGCTGCGCGCGATGGATGTATCGATCGCGAGCTGTGCGCCGTTCAGCACTGAAGATCTCATCGCCAAAGGCTTCTGCCAACTGCGCGTACAGGTCGCTCAAGACATCTTGGTTAGTCGCTGCCGGCTCAGTAGGTACTCGTCCCAGCCTGTCGCGGTTCGGCAACGCCATGAGGTCAATGATAGGCCGGCGCATCGCCACGTGCCCTCTAGCTGGCCGTCAACGCGAAAACGCGCAAGACGATTGGGACCAGCAATTACGCTCGAATGTGCAGAACCGATGGGGGAGGACCTGCAGATGAGCATCGTGGAACCAGGCTGGTATCCGGACCCGTGGAAGCAAGCCGACCTTCGATGGTGGACCGGCACCGAGTGGACCGGCTGGACCCACACCACGACGCCCAGCACCTACGGCCCCGACCCCGGGCACCCAGCGCGGGCCGTCGCGCAGGCTCTCGCGCAAGCCGAACGCATCGCCGTCATCGACGTCGAAACCACCGGCCTGTACCGCGTCGACCGTGTCGTCGAGGTCGCCGTCGTAACGATGGACCCAACCGGCGCGGTCATCGATGAGTTCGACACGTTAATCAACCCGCACCGCGACCCCGGTCCGACATGGATCCATGGCGTAACTGCCTCCATGCTCGTTGATGCCCCGAGTTTCGACGATGTCGCTCACCATCTCGCGGCTCGCCTGCACGGCGCTGTGGTGGTCGGCCACAATCTGCGATTCGACACCCGCATGATCGAACGCGAATTCTCCCGCACCGGTATCGATATCGACTGGGGGAGCGGCCTCGACACCCTGCACGCCACAGGATGCAAACTTTCCGTCGCCTGCACCGAATACGACATCGATATTGAGCATGCCCACCGGGCTCTCAGTGACGCCCGAGCCACCGGACAGCTGCTGTTCGCGGTCGCAGACATGTTCAGCGGTTCCTGCTCGCCTGCATCGGCAATACCGTTGCGCCACGCCGCACCAAGGCGCGTTCTCACCCGGGACGGATTCGCTGCCGTGACCCTTGAGGTCCCCTATCTCGCCGAGCTCGCGCGAGGCGTGCACGCCGATCCCGATGTTGCTCCGTACGTGACGTTGCTCGACCGTGCCATGAGTGACCTACAACTGACTGGCGAGGAACGCGCCGAACTTTCCGCACTCGCCCAGGAGCTCGGCTTGGACGACCGGCAACGAGAACGCGCGCACCGCGAATTTCTCAATGGTCTCATCGACGCCGCGCTCGAAGACTCGGTCATCACTGACACGGAACTCGACCAATTATGCCGTGTTGCAGCGCTTCTCAACGTAGACGCAAAGCTGGTCATCCGGCGCACCAACGCCTACCGAATCACCGAATCGACCATCGCGCTGGAACCTGGGATGATGGTGTGCTTCACCGGCGCCGCTCTCGATGAGCTCGGAGAGCCCATCGACCGGGAAACGGTGATCGAACCCGAAGCGCGCACTTTCGGTCTTGTCACCCACGACTCGCTCACCAAGACCTGCGGACTTCTCATCGCCGCCGACACAGCCTCCGAATCAACCAAAGTCGACGCCGCTCGCCGCTTCGGCGTCCCAGTGGCGTCGTTCTCCGACTACCGCCGGGCATTGGCTACGCGAAATCCATTGCCGGTCACTACCATCGAGAATCCTGGCGTTGCACAGGTATGCGGCAGCTGCGGAAACTCCTGGATGGCAGCACGACGGTCTAGTAACCCGGTGTGCGGTCCGTGCCGCGGCAACCGACCAAGCCCCCGGAAAGACGCGAACGTAAGCGAACCACCGAAGGCGTCGACGCCGCCAGCGATCGAGACGCTTATCTGCACCGAATGCATGAGCAGCTGGGAACGGCCGCGGACCCGCGGGAGACGACCCTTGCGATGCCCTCAGTGCGCGCCCAAGCGCGACGCGGTTCCCGCATAGGGGCCTTGGGACAGCTGCAGTTCGTCGCCACCCGCCGAATTACACTGCGCCGGCAGCGTTGACGCATATCCGCACGCGGCCGCGCTCGGTGGCTCGGCTCTCTTTCACGCGGGGGCACAGACCCTCCCCTGTACGACAGCGACGGCTCATCTGGCGTTACCGACGCCTCACAGTCGGCTCGCGCACCAAGACGACGAGCGTAAGTTTCGCTCCATGGACGGCGCGACCAATACATCGGGTCGGAACGAAATCGCGGATTGGGGCCGAGTAGTACATTAAATCTCGGTCCGAGAGTGGCTTGTCTGAAGCTGGGATCCCGGAGTGTGAACCGGCCACGCACGAAGTGCACTAGACGTCCCCGAGCGCCCTCTCGGACCTTTGACGGGTGTGCATGCGGACACAAGCCGCAGGTCGGATCGCGGCGGCGAAATGCGCTCTGTTCCGCCGCGACGCGGTGTAACTCTCGTCAGTGTCTGGGTCGGGTCACCGCTTTCAAACCTGGCGCCAGCAGTTCCGCTGGACGCCCTCCGCGATGAAACCGGCGCTGGCCGCGATGGACACGTCGCCACGTTCGCTGCCAAATATGCCGAACAGCTTGACCGGTGGTACTACTCCTAAAACGTATCTGATCCTGGCGGCGTGCAACTGCAACTCGACCTGAATGGCCGCCACGGCCCGACCGAAGTAGTTGACTACGGCGGCATCATCGACAACGCGCTGGCCGAGACCGTCAACGGCTACTACAAGTCGGTTTGTTGCTGCTTGCTACCTGCGGCAGGGGTCGGAATATAAACACATACCTACGCGAACCAGGTCGAGGGGCCAGCCGGACAGCGTAATAAGTTCTTCTGGTCGGTGAGCGACTAGAGAGGCCGCAAGCGACACAAATTCGTAGCTAGCCTCGAAGAAAGACGCCCGTGCGAGTGTTACATCCGGCAAGTTGCTAACTGTTTCTCATACTTCGATTCTGCCGGGCCCACCGTCACGAGGCTAGGCCGCCCCCGGGTCCGCCTCGGGCGATGTCCTTATTCCATAAGCGCTGTTTGGCGTTTTTCTGCAGTTTCTCGACGCACCACCAATTGCGCAACACGATAACCACGACCACCAAACAGATGGCAAAGGCGATTGACCATAGTGTGACGGTTACAAAAGGCCTGGTTGAAAAGGCCGCTGGAACCGCGGCGCCAAGCGAAACAATAGCGCTTGCTGCGACCGCGTACCTCGGATATCTCAGTAGTGCGGATGCGATTCCGTGCTGATCACGCCGGACAAGCGCTAGCAAGTATAACGACGGCAGCAGCAACAACATCGCAATTACTGAACCGGACGAATTCAGTGCGATGGCCTCCAGCCGCGACGGTTGTCGGGTTCCGAGCGCGTCTGAAATCTCAAGTGCGGCGCCAAAGCCTAGAACTGCGATACTTGTGAGTAGCGCCGCAATCGCTGGAAACATCAGAGGGCGGGCTTCGGGAATGATCGAAATCCTCACGGTATGAGCACCCTGATCGTCGCGAAAGTTTGTATATAGAGAGGCCCACCGGGGCGAAATGTGGACCAGGTGATCCTGACCTGACTCGTCTCCGTCCTGAGGGTTAACTATTACTGCGTCGGTGATAACAGTGTTATCGGGTGCGCTCGCGCGGAAATGTTGGCTACCTGCCAAGCCCAAGTTCACACCATCTATCTGCAGTTCGACGGGTGCCGGCGTCCATATGAACCGCGCTGCGCTACCGCCGGATAGAAGACTAAATTCCGGGGAATGAGTCACCTCTCGGTACTTTAGCACAAACACGCCTTGCATGGCTTCGCGACGCATCTGAACTATCGGAATGTAGTCTGCGGCGAACTGTTCAAGTAATTTTACGAGGTAATATCCTTCGTCATTAAGATATCCGATTGTGTCAAAAAGATCTGGCGTGAAGATTTCCTCAAGCTTTCCAAAGTCGACCGCGCCTTCTTGAGCGAGAATCCATTTAATATCACGAACGAAATTGTCGCCGTCGTGCTTTGATGTGATCGCATACAGCTTATCGAGAACCTGTGGGCTAATGCGCGAAGGATCTGCACCCTGAGATACCATCTCGTCCCTCAAAATTGCAACAGCGATGGAGGAATCGTATTCACTTCTCAGGAGTGGAACTGCGCAGCCTTCTGAGTCGGTCAAATCAAACGAACCGAACAGCGACTTTGGAAAAATTCCGAGAGGAAAATCGACGGCATCAGCGGTCAGGCCCGCTTTGCCTGCCCGGCGGAGCACCTCCGCGCCGTCGACTGTTATCGATGTCCGAAGCGACACGGAAGGTAGGTCTAAGTACTCAAACGATGTGACTTGACGAATAATCCACGTCTGGTCCGTTAACAGATCATGGAAATAGGCACCCTTATCGAGTGCGTTGGCTCGCAGTGGCACTTAGTGGCTACTTTGCTTTCCGAATTCGCTGGATTATCTTCGCAGCGCGCCGCGCCTCATCTCGGTTGACCGGCGAGGCGCCGACACGCACTCGAATGACATCTGTTCCGCGTTTCTGGGCAAGGGATGGTTCACCTTCCGGTCGAGTGAGATCATCGCTCACCGCGGCGGTGTACTTCATCCTTGCTCCTTTGATGGGTGACAATCTGCCCAATGTACGGTACGGCTCATGCGGGCCTCACTGGTATCGGTGTAAGACGTTTGCATTGGACGGGGCCTCCTGCGCCAGATGTACGCTGACGCCTGCCGTTTGCGCGGTGCGATCCGCCCCGTTCGCGACGTTGCCTTCAGAGTCAAGTGGACCGCACCCCTTCCCGGCTGAGTATTTCTATGCTACGGATCGCTTCACGGTGTGAAGACGTTGCAGTCCACCAGGCGTGTCGTCGCTGTCTACTGCACAGGAGACCCGGTCGCTGACGCTGCCGCGTTGCTCGGGATCACCCGACAGGCGCTGAACGCGAGAATCAACAGGGAGATGCGCCAGCGGGGATCTGGCTGCCGGTTGCGGGTACGCGGTCCTGGTTCGCTATTGCTTTGTCCCAGCTGGAGGCGCACGCTTCTTGGACGCCCTGGTGGCGGAGCAATCAGATCCGATAACCTCGCGAGTCCACGAGCACAACGCCTGGATCTTCGGATTTCCGCCAAGACGTTCCTTGCGGACTACACCAACGCTGACCAAGCCAGTCCCCATGCGCCACAGCGAAGTCCGGAATGTGGCGTCGCAGTCGACCACTTACCACAGCTTGCAAGAGGATCGGCTGAGCGCGATCTCGAAGCACCGAGACATCGAAATCCGCCATTAACGGCGACGACAGTTCCGGCCGTGACTCGCCACCGGGTCGTGAGTAATTTGGTGGCGGATGAACGCCGCACTGCGCGGTTCAGGCAGCCGGGCGAAGTGCCTCGTACATCTGTAGCAGGGCAGAGACCTGACCCCGAAGCAGCACGTCGTAGTCACGGTCGCGGCGTCGAGCACGGTGAAGCCGACCACGGCGGACGTCAAGAATTGCCGGTCGGCCAGCTTCTGAGGGGCATGCCATCTCCATGATGCGGATGGCCGCCTGTGCTCCGTCCCTGGTGAGTTCTTCGCCCTTGAAGTACGGCCAGACCAAATCGCGGTTCATCGTCTGTCGCCACACGAAGCGCGGCGAGACCCGAACTGCCAGTTGCTGTTCGTGCCAATACGCCGTATCCGCAAACCGTTCAAGATTCTTGCGTCGCCGCCATTCTCGCCATCCGCTCGCGACGGCCTCGTAGTGGTCCCGGCGCTTGATGTTGCACTCCGCAGCCGCGGCGTTCACGCGGTCACGGTCATCGCCCAGGAGGATTCCGTCGTCGATCGCCTGACGAATGTCGCCGTAGAAATCGCGGCTGGGATGGTACGGCGCCCCGTAGAGGTCCACCAGGCCGCGCACCACCGCCAGCTTCTGGCTTGATCCCGCGGTCACGAAGTCGGCGATGCCGCCGAGGCTGATGGTGACGATCGAAGTGTCGGTCACGCCCTTAGCCCTTCGGCGGGTACGGGTCGTTGCCCGGTGCGACGGTGGTGGAGTCGCGGATCTTGCCGTCACGCCCGTGAACGCGGACCTCACCGCCGCCGTTGTTGCGGACGATTTCGGTCGCGCGCTTCGTCGCTTGCCGCTGGGTGTCAGTGTGGGCGCTCGAACGCGTCGCGCCCGGCTTCTTGACGTCCCATCCGCCGCTCGGGTTCTGCACGACATGCCGATTCTTCGGGGTGTCACTCTTCGCCATTGGTGCTCCTTATGCACTGGTGGGGCACGGTGGTATGCGTGCATGGCGAAGCCCAGGGTCAGGCAGACGGCGGGTTGCCGCTGCCCCCGGCGAATGCCGGTGTTACCGTCAAGACCTGCCCGCCAAAGCAGCCAAGAGGGTTCCAGACCGAGGACCTCAGTCCAGATCGAATTTCGGTCTGGACCTTCTTGGAATCTTAGTTCCCGCACCGGACAACACTCGGTATGTCGACGAGGTAACCGTCCAGCATCGATGGGGATAAGGTCGGAATTACTCACAGCGGTCTGTGGAGCAAGCCAAGAATGCGCAGGTCAGAGACGCGCGCACTGAGTTACATGAGTGTAGTTACCTGTGGACAATGTTTGCTGAATTTACAAACTCTCGGCGTGTCGCACATAGGCTGCGTGCGTCAGTAGCGCTGGTACTGATCGCAAGGAACGCCGCTAGGTGGCCCCAGCTTGTCGGTCCCATTAAAGGCGGGCAGTGCATCCTGCGACGCTGAAAGTCGCAGCGCGGAGTCGAGGTACGCCGGGGGCGCGAGGTCCGCCGGGGGCGCTGCTGCGCCCACTAGTAGTCCATCGCAGCCGCGCGCCGGATGCAAGATCGCGGTCTGGCGCCACGGGCGGGGTCCGCCGGGACGCGCGGCGGGGTGCGGCCGATCAGGCGGGCCGCGTTGAACGTCAGTGCCGGCGGGTGGGTTCACCGGTCATGAGGAGTGCGGGGAAGCTGATCGCGATCGGCGTGTGCACGCCTCGCAGATCGCACGGTTTCACCGCCATGTGGTGTGCGGGCCCACGGTGTCGGACTGCGACATCTGGACGGGTGCGATTGCGCTGATGGCTGCGGCCGGCTCTACCTGACCCGAGTGGGGTGGGGGTGTGTGTGCGGCCGCATTGCTACGCGTTGGCGATCGTGTCCCGGATAGTTCGACGGACCGTAACGCTACCCACGTGTCGGTTCGAGTCGAACGATGATCGCTTTGGATACCGGGGTGTTCGACCGTCGAGCGGTGTGGTCGAGCGGCACAAGAGGATTCGTTTCGGGGTAGTAGGCTGCGGCGTTGCCCTCGGGCGTCGAGTAGGGGACGACGACGAAGTCCTTTGCGACGCGTTCTTCGATGTCCCCTGAAGCTGTGTGGTACTCGGAAACGATGTCGACTTTGGATGAGGAAGTCAGTCCGAGTGCGGCGATGTCGGCGGGGTTAACGAAGACGACGCGTCTGCCTCCCTTGACGCCGCGGTAGCGGTCGTCGAGGCCGTAGATGGTGGTGTTGTACTGGTCGTGGCTGCGCAGGGTCTGCAACACGAGCCGCCCAGGCGGTATCGGCACCCATTCGAGTGGTTCGACGGAGAAGTTCGCTCTGCCCGTCGTAGTAGGGAACTCTCGGGAGTCGCGCGGCGGGTGCGGCAGCTGGAAACCGTCGGGGCGCCGTACACGGCTGTTGTAGTGGGCGCATCCGGGCACGACGTCGGCGATCGCGTCGCGGATCAGGTCGTAGTCGGCGGCGAACGACTCCCACGGCACCGGATGGTCGGGACCCAGGACCGCACGCGCCATCTCGCAGACGATGGCCACCTCGCTACGCAGGTACTCGCTCGGCGGGGTCAGCCCGCCGCGGGACAGATGCACCATCGACATGGAGTCCTCTACCGACACAACCCGTTTCACGCCGTTGCGGTAGTCGCGGTCGGTCCGGCCCAGAGTGGGAAGTATGAGCGCCGTCGCACCGTGGACGACGTGGCTCCGATTGAGCTTCGTCGATATCTGCACCGTCAGTGCGCACCCTCGCAGAGCATCCTCGGTGACGCTCGTGTCTGGGGTGGCCGCGGCGAAGTTTCCACCCATGCCGATGAAGACCGACGCCCGCCCATCGCGCATCGCCCTGATGCCGTCCACCGTGTCGTAACCGTGCCGGCGGGGACTGCGGATCCCGAACCGCGTGTCCAGCGCTGCCAGGAAGTTCTCGGGCATCTTCTCCCAAATACCCATGGTGCGGTCGCCCTGGACGTTGGAGTGGCCGCGCACCGGGCACACACCGGCTCCGGGCTTGCCGATCATGCCGCGCATCAAGAGGATGTTGGTGGCCTCACCGATGGTCGCAACCGCGTGCCGCTGTTGGGTGAGGCCCATCGCCCAGCACAGGACGGTGCGTTCGGATGCGATGAGCATGTCGGCCACGCGACGCAGCTGTTGCCGGTCGACGCCCGCCGCCTCAGTGACGATGTCGAGATTGAAGCAGCGCGTTCGGGTCTCGTACTCGTCGAAGCGTGCGCAGTGCCGCTCGATGAACATCCTGTCGACGACTGAGCCGGGCTCGGCGTCCTCAGCTTCCAGCAACAGCCGACCGAGGCCCGCGAACAGTGCCATGTCCCCGCCGATGCGGATCTGAACGAACTCGTCGGCGATCGGCACACCGTGGCCGACCACACCGTGCACCTTCTGCGGATCCTTGAACCGCATGAGACCGGCTTCAGGTAGCGGATTGATGGCGATGATTCTGGCGCCGTTGGCTTTCGCCTTCTCTAGGATCGACAGCATGCGCGGGTGGTTGGTGCCGGGATTCTGTCCCGCGATCACGATGCAGTCGGCGTGGATCATGTCGTCGACGGTCACGGAACCCTTGCCGATGCCGATGGATTCGGTGAGCGCCGTGCCGGACGACTCGTGGCACATGTTTGAGCAGTCGGGCAGGTTGTTGGTGCCGAAGCTGCGCGCGAGGAGTTGGTAGAGGAACGCGGCCTCGTTGCTGGTGCGCCCGGAGGTGTAGAACAGCGCTTCGTCGGGACTGGATAGTGCACGCAGGTGTTCGGCGATCACGTTGTAGGCACCGTTCCACGTGACCGGGCGGTAGTGCGTTGCACCGGGTTCGAGCAGGACGGGGTGAGTGAGCCGGCCCTGTTGCGACAGCCAGTATTCCGGGCGGGCGGCCAACTCGTCGACGCTGTGGCGGGCGAAGAAGTCGGGGGTGACGCGTCGTTTGGTGGCCTCCTCGGCGACGGCTTTGGCGCCGTTCTCGCAGAACTCGGCGAGCTTTCGGCCGCCCTGCTCCTCCGGCCACGCGCATCCGGGACAGTCGAATCCGTGACGCTGGTTGAGTTTGGCGAGTGTCGCCGCGGTGCGTGCGGGTCCCATCTGCTCGAGGCCTCGCTGCATCGACACGAGTACGGCTTTGACGCCCGCCGCCTCGTGTTGGGCGCCGCTGACGGTGAGTTCGTCCTCATCGGCGCTGGCCGGTACGTCGAAGTCGCCGAGGCGGTTGCGACGGGTCACGGAAGCCCGATCCGGTAGCCGAGGAAGACCACCTCGATCCGCGGGCTTGCGGTCGGCTCGTTCGGTTTCGCGGTCACGATGTGACCGGCGCCGGCAGGATCCGGAGGTCGAGCTTGCGCTCCAACTCCTCGGCGGCAATTCCGAACGTCTCCAGCACGGTTGCGCCGCGCTCGGCGTCGAGCTCGATGATCGCCGCGTCGCTGTAAATCCGCCGTACGCAACGTTTTCCCGTTAACGGGTAGGTGCACTCCGTCACCAGCTTCGGGGTTCCGTCCTTGGCGAACAACGACATCATGACGTACACCGACTTCGCTCCGATGGCGAGATCCATGGCGCCGCCGACTGCGGGGATGGCGTCGGGTGCGCCGGTGCTCCAGTTCGCCAGGTCGCCGCGTTCGGACACCTGGAAGGCGCCCATTACGCAGACGTCGAGGTGACCGCCGCGCATCATCGCGAACGAGTCGGCGTGGTGGAAGTAGGCGGCTCCCGGCAGTTCGGTGACGGGGATTTTGCCGGCGTTGGTGAGGTCGGGATCGATGTCGTCGCCGTGGGCCTCCGGTCCCATTCCCAGCATGCCGTTCTCGGTGTGCAGAACGACCCCGCTGTCCGCGGGCAGGTGGTCGGCTACCGACGTGGGCTGGCCGATACCCAGATTCACCACCGAGCCCGCCGGAATGTCGCGGGCGACGGCCGCGGCGAGTTCGTCGCGGCTGAGCGGGCCGCGGTCGAGATGTTCGACGGGGGTGGTCACGATGCCCTCCTGTTCGATGCGGCGACGTGCAGGACGCGGTCGACGTAGATGCTGGGGGTGACGACGTTCTCGGGATCTAGGGCTCCCACGTCGACGACGTCGTACACCTCCGCGATGACGGTCGCTGCCGCGGTGGCCATGACGGGACCGAAGTTCCGCGCCGTCTTGCGGTATACGAGGTTTCCGAGCCGGTCGGCTCGGTGCGCTCCGATGAGGGCGTAGTCGCCTCGGATGGGGTATTCCAGCACGTACTCGCGACCGTCGATTACCCGCGTCTCCTTGCCTTCGGCGAGTGGTGTGCCGACTCCGGTCGGGCAGTAGAACGCCCCGATCCCGGCCCCGGCGGCTCGCAGGCGCTCGGCGAGGTTGCCCTGCGGGACGAGTTCGAGTTCGATGTCGCCCGCGCGGTAGAGCCGGTCGAAGACGTGCGAATCATGCTGTCGGGGAAACGAACAGAGAATCCTGCGGACACGTCGCGCTGCCAGCAAGGCTGCGAGCCCCGTGTCGCCGTTGCCCGCGTTGTTGCTGACGACGGTCAATTCAGTGGCACCTTGATCGATGAGCGCGTCGATCAGGGTCGTGGGCATGCCGGCCATTCCGAAGCCGCCGACGAGGATGGTGGCACCGTCCTCGATGCCTGCGACGGACTCCGCGGCGTTGGTGGTGATGACAGCGGTCACGACGTTCCTTCCGAGCAGTTCTCGACGACGATCGCGAGGGCCTGGCCGACGCCGATGCAGATCGCTGCGACACCCCAACGGTGGCGGCCCTCGCGCAGCGTCTTGGCGAGTGTGCCGACGAGTCGGGCGCCGGACGCACCAAGCGGATGTCCTATCGCGATCGCGCCTCCTTGAATGTTGACGATGTCGGGATCGATCTTCCAGGCATCGATGCATGCCAGAGATTGCACGGCGAAGGCTTCGTTGAGTTCCACCGCACCGACTTCCGACCAGGTGACCCCGGCGCGAGCGAGGGCCGCGTCCGCCGCGGCTACCGGTGCGAAGCCGAATTTGTCGGGTTCGATTGCCGCTGCGGCCTTTCCGGCGATACGCACAAGAGGATCGACGCCGATGATCGCGGCTGCGTCCGCGGAGCCGAGAAGTAGGGCGGCGGCGCCGTCGTTGAGCGGGGAGGCGTTCCCTGCCGTGATAGTGCCGTCGGGGCGGAAGGCGGGCTTGAGCCCCGCGAGGCGTTCGGGGGTGCTGTCGGCGCGGATCGCCTCATCGCGTGTGAGCTCGGCGCCCGGCACGGGAGCTACGAGATCGTCGTAGAAGCCCGCCGCCCAGGCATTGGTGGCGAGCCGATGGGAGCGAGCGGCGAATGCGTCCTGTCGTTCCCGCGAAATCGCATGAGCCTGCTGGAGCCGTTCGTTGCACTCGCCCAGTGACGCGGTCCAGGCGGCGGGCATCGCGGGGTTGACGAGGCGCCATCCCAGGGTGGTTGACACGGCGGTGACGTCGGTGGCCGGGAATGCGCGCGACGGCTTGGGCAGTACCCAGGGGGCGCGGGTCATCGATTCCACGCCCCCGGCGATGACGACATCGGCGTCGCCGCATTCGATGGCGCGGGTGGCGGCGATGGTGGCGTCGAGGCTGGAACCGCAGAGGCGGTTCACGGTGCTGCCGGGCACGGTGACCGGCATGCCGGCGAGCAACAGGGCCATTCTGGCGACGTTGCGGTTCTCCTCGCCGGCGCCGTTGGCGTTTCCCAGGATGACGTCGTCGATCCGCTCGGGATCGAGTTCGGGTGTGCGGTCCAGCAGAGCGGTGAGGCTCGCGGCGGCCAGGTCGTCGGGCCGCACCTCGGCGAGTGCGCCGTTGTATCGTCCGAACGGCGTACGTGTCGCCGCGTACAGGAAGGCTGTGCTCACGATTCCCGCTCCTGATCCAAGAGGGTGTCGGTGGCGATGCGGAATGCGGTGTTCGCGTCGGGCACTCCGCAGTAGATGGCGGACTGCAGGATTACCTCTTTGATCTCGTCGTCGGTGAGCCCGTTGGTGCGTGCGGCGCGCAGGTGCATCGCGAGTTCCTCGTGGTGTCCGCGAGCGATCAGCGCCGTGAGGGTGATCATGGACCGCGAGCGGCGGTCCAGTCCCGGACGTGTCCAGATGGATCCCCAGGCGTACTCGGTGATGAGGTGCTGGAAGTCCTCGGTGAAGGCGGTGGTGCGTTGGATCGCGCGCTCGACGTGCGCGTCGCCGAGCACGCTTCGGCGCACCGCCATGCCGGCGGTGTATCGGTCGGTTTCACAGGTCACAGTGGGCTCCGTTGGGTGATGGCGAGTAGTTCGTCGGCGATCAGGGCGGGCTGTTCGGCGGGGGCGAGGTGAGCGGCGTCGGCGAGTTCTAGATAGCGACAACGTGGAATGTGTTCAGCGAGGTATCGCAGAGAGCTGGGCGGGGTCGCGATGTCGTGGCTCCCGGAGATCGCCGTGACGTCGTTGGTGATCGCTTCCAGACTCTGTCGGACGTCGAACTGTGCGAGGGCCTCACAGATTGCCGCGTAGCCCTCGGACGTGGTGTCGTGCAGCGACGTCAGTAGCGCGGCCGCGGTGTCCGGGTCACGGTCGGTGAAGCCGTCGGCGAACCAGGTGCTCGTCGCCGATGCGAGCATCACCGCGGTGCCCTTCGACCTGACGAGCTGGGCTCGCTCTAGCCACGCCGCCGTGGTGCGGATCTTGGCCGCCGTGCAGATCAAGGTGGCGCTGCTGATCGAGTCACCGTGTCGTAGAAGCAGTTCGAGACCCACCGCGCCTCCGGCGGACACTCCGGCGTAGTGATAGCGATCAGAGCCGTAGGTGACCGCTGCTTCGTGTACCGCGTAGGCGACGTCGGCGATCGTGAATGCCGCGGTGGGCGCGGGGCTGCGGCCGTGACCGGGCAGGTCGAACCCGACCACGCGGTGTCGAGCGGTCAGGAGGTGCGCGGCAGTCGACCACAAAGCTGTTACGGACGTACCCAGCGAGGGGCCGAGCAGAAGCAGTGGCGCGTCCCGCGGTCCGCCGAAGTCGATCGTGGTGATGACGGGTGTGGTCACGTCGACTTATCCGAGTGTCGGTGCGCGCGTGCAACGGCGCGGTCGATGATCGCGTCAGCGGCACCGAGATACGTTGTCGCCGGATCGTTTGCGGTCAATGCCGCGATAGCGCGTTGCTCTCCGGAGACGTCGACGGCCTTCAGGTTGGCCAGCATCCGATCGGAGTCGACGCGCAGCCCGTTCAGCAGGTCGCCCGCGTGGGATGCAGCGACGAGGGTCCGCCGCCCGAGCGTGCGCACCGTGTCCCATTCGGCGTGCCACGCGCCGTCGGGACGTTCGTCGTTGGCAAGCGCTGCGGCGGTGTGGAGGGCGGTTGCAAGCGGGGGAGCCGCCAACGCGGCGCGTCGAATAAGAATGGACAGAACAGGATTGCTCTTGTCTGGCATCGTGGAGGATCCGCCGCGGCCGGGCTCGACGCCTTCGGCGAGTTCGCCGATCTCGGGTCGCCCGAGTGTCAGGACGTCGGCTGCGATGCGGCCCCACGCGTCGGTGCACCCGACGAGCGCGTCACCGATCGTTGTGATCGGTGCACGGCTGGTGTGCCAGGGTGCGCGCCGCTCCAGGCGGAGCGCGTCGGCAGTGTCGTCGGCTAGTGCAAGGGCGGTCTTGGCCGCGTGTGCGGGCCCCTGTATCGGAGTGGCGATCTCCGTCACTGCTGCCAGAGTCCCCGCTGCGCCGCCGATCTGGACGGGCGTGCGGACGCTTTCGAGTGTTTCGGCGGCGTCGCACGCAGCGGTGAGCCAGGCGGTGACCTTGACGCCGAAGGTGGTGGGGACCGCGGGTTGTGTCAGGGTGCGGGCCACCATGGCAGTTGATCGGTGACCGTCGGCCAGGTTCGCGAGGCGGCGGATGTGGCTGGCGAGGCCGCCGCGCAGGTGCTCGACGGTGTCGCGCAGCGCGAGCATTAGTGCGGTGTCGACGACGTCCTGGCTCGTCAGACCGCGGTGTATCCACTTGCGCGTTGGTTCCGGGGCGCGCTCGCGCAGGATTGTGACCAAGGGGATGATCGGATTTCCCCCGGCGTCGGCGGCCGTCGAGAGGTCGTCGAGATCGGTGTCCCCCAGCAGGCTCAGTAGGTCGCAGTTCGCGGCGGGTGATGGCACCAGCGCGTTGGCCGCGAGCGCCTGTAGCCAGGCGCTCTCCACGTCCACCATCGCCCGCAGCACGGCGGTGTCGGTGAGCAGCGCGCCCGCACGGTGATCACCGGGCCACAGCAGATTAGTCATGCGGGGAGCGCGGATAGGTTAGAAAGACGGTCTCGTCCGGTCCCTGCAGGTGGATGTCGAACCGGTAGCCCGTGGTTTCGGGTGTGCACATCAACGTGTTGCGTCGGTCGACGGCGAGTCCGGCGAGAAGCGGATCACCGGACACGTTGCCGTGCGGCAGGTACGCACGGGTGAACAGCGCGTCGAGCAGACCACGCGCGAAGACGGTGATGGCGAAGAAGGGTGCCTGTCCGGGGCCGGTGCTTCCGGGGGTCACGGTGCTCAGGCTGTAGTGGCCGGCGGCGTCGGTCGCCGCGCGTCCCCATCCGGTGAACGTCCAGCCGTCGCGGTGCAGCGAGCCCTGCTCGGCGACGATTTCACCCTTGCTGTCGGCTTGCCAGACTTCGATGAGTGCGTCGGGGACGGGTGCGCCGGTTCCGTCGAAGACGTTGCCGTGCAGTCGAATCGCGTTGCGATGCGCTGCGGGGATGAGTTCGCTATCACCGGGGAAGGGTAGGCCGTAGTGGAAGAAGGGTCCGACGGTCTGTCCGGGTGTGGGTGCGAGGTCAGGCATGGGCGTCCTCGTCGGTGGGGGTGCGTCGAGCGCCGTCGAGGACGATGTCGAAGCGGTAACCGGTGGAGTATTCGGGCAGGGTGATGTCGTGGTCGTAGGTGGCGATCAACCGGTCTCTGGCCGCGGGGTCGGTGATCGCTTGATAGATCGGATCGAGCGGGAACAGGGGGTCGCCGGGGAAGTACATCTGCGTGACGAGCCGCTGGGTGAACTGCGTGCCGAACAGCGAGAAGTGCACGTGGGCGGGGCGCCAGGCGTTGTGGTGGTTGCGCCACGGGTACGGCCCCGGCTTGATTGTCTGAAACCGGTAGGTGCCGTCGGCGTCGGTGAGACAGCGACCGGCGCCGGTGAAGTTCGGGTCCAGGGGAGCGGGGTGCTGGTCGCGCAGGTGGATGTAGCGGCCGGCGGCGTTGGCCTGCCAGATCTCGACGAGCTGCCCGGCGACGGGGCGTCCGCGGGTGTCCGTGACGCGCCCGGTGATGATGATGCGCTCGCCGATCGGCTCTCCAGCGCGCCCGATGGTGAGGTCGGAGTCCAGGGCCGTGACGTCGTGGGCGCCGAAACACGGCGCTGCCAACTCCAGGTCGTGGGGGTCGGCTAGCAGCAACGGGTTTCCGGGGTGGCGCAGGACGCTACTGCGATACGGCGGGTAGTCGAGCTGAGGTTGAACGTGCGTTCCTGTCGAACAGGATGCCGCGATCTCGGTCGAAATCTCGCGCTGGGACGCCAGGGCTGCGGTGTCCGTTAGAGCTGTCATATCAGGTGACGTTAAGCACACGATCGCGTGAACCCGAGGCTATGCTTTCATCCAGTGAAAGAACCCGAATGAGGAGGACGTGATGGCGGGCAATGTGGCGGAGAGTGGCACATCGGTCGCATCGCGCACGCTGTCGCTGCTCGCGGCTTTCGACGCCGGTCATCGTCGATTGACCTTGACCGAGATGGCGCACCGCGCGGGCCTGCCGGTCCCGACCGCGTACCGACTGGTCAACGAACTGCAGCAGTGGGGCGCCCTCGCACGCACGGCGAACGGCGACTACGTCATCGGGCGCCGTCTGTGGGATGTCGGCTTGCTCGCTCCGATGCAGACCGGCCTGCGCGAGTTGGCGTCGCCGTTCCTGCACGACCTCTACGGGGCGACCCTCGCTACGGTGCACCTGGCGGTGCGCGAGGGTGCGCACGCGCTCTACCTCGACCGACTTGCAGGCCACGCGTCAGTGCCCGTGGTGTCAAGGATCGGCTCGCGACTTCCGTTGCACGCCACCGGGGTCGGCAAGGTGCTGCTGGCGTATGCACCCGAAGAGATCCAGGCGGAAGTGGTGTCGCACCTGATACGGGTCACACCGCACACCATCGTCCACGCAGGCGTACTTAAGGGACAGCTCGCCCGGGTCCACCGAGACGGTTATGCCACCACGGTGGAGGAGATGACGCTGGGCGCGTGTTCGGTGGCGGTGCCGGTGCTTCGCGACGAAATCGCCGTCGCAGCACTCGGGTTGGTGGTGCCGAATCTGAAGCGAGACAAGCTGCGGTTGGTGTCTGCATTGCACGTTGCTGCGCAGGGGATTTCACGCAGCCTGGTCTAACGGCTCCGACTTTTGGCTTACACCAACGGCGAATCCGATGCCTTTCGGCCAGTGAAACTCGCCTCTTGCTGCAGGTGGTTCGGGCAGCACAGTGTGGCGGGTCGAAACACGACGCGCACCGCGCGCCGCCAACAACGAGGAACCAGCATGCCGAGTACCGTCCGTGGGGTTATCGCCCGAAGTTCGAAAGCGCCGACAGAAATCGTCGACGTCGTGGTACCTGATCCGACAGGGCACGATGTTGTCGTCAGAGTTCAGGCCTGCGGGGTGTGCCACACCGACCTGACCTACCGCGAAGGCGGAATCAACGATGAGTTTCCGTTCCTGCTGGGCCACGAGGCCGCCGGTGTAGTGGAAGCCGTCGGCCCCGACGTGTCGCACGTCGAACCTGGAGACTTCGTCGTCCTGAACTGGCGCGCGGTGTGCGGGCAGTGCCGGGTCTGCAAGCGCGGGCGACCGCAGTACTGCTTCGACACCCACAACGCCTCGCAGCCGATGACGTTGACAGATGGGACGCCGCTGACACCGGCTCTGGGCATCGGCGCGTTCATCGAGAAGACCTTGGTGCATGAGGGGCAGTGCACCAAGGTCGACGCCGACGCGGACCCCGCCGTGGTAGGCCTCCTGGGCTGTGGCGTCATGGCCGGACTCGGCGCGGCGGTGAACACCGGGGGTGTCGGTCGCGGAGACTCCGTGGCAGTCATCGGTTGCGGCGGCGTCGGCGATGCAGCGATCGCGGGTGCTCACCTGGCGGGTGCATCGACCATCATCGCGGTCGACCGCGATCCGAAGAAGCTGGAATGGGCGGTCGATTTCGGAGCGACCCACATTGTCAACGCCGGCGACGTGGACGCGGTCGAGGCGATTCGCAACCTGACAGATGGATTTGGAGCTGACGTCGTGATCGACGCGGTGGGGCGGCCGGAGACGTGGACGCAGGCGTTTCACGCTCGCGATCTCGCCGGGACCGTCGTCCTCGTCGGGGTGCCGACGCCGGACATGCGGTTGGAGATGCCGTTGATCGACTTCTTCTCGCACGGCGGGGCCTTGAAATCGTCTTGGTACGGGGACTGCCTACCCGAGCGGGACTTCCCGACTCTGGTCGCTCTGTATCAGCAGGGTCGACTTCCTTTGGAGCGGTTCGTGTCCGAGCGCATCACCCTGAAAGACGTGGAAACGGCCTTCGATGCCATGCACCACGGCCACGTTCTTCGATCGGTGGTCGTGCTGTGACGACCCCCGCCCTGGTCGCCGAGCGGGCGGGCCTGCGGGTCGAGCGCGTCGTCACCTCCGGTTCCTTCAGCCTCGACGGAGGAACGTGGGAGGTGGACAACAACGTCTGGTTGATCGGCACCGATACCGACGTCATCGTGGTCGACGCCGCGCACGACGCGGACGCCATCGCGTCTGCGGTCGACGGTCGAGACGTCACCGCGGTGATCTGCACCCACGGTCACAACGATCACGTCAACGTCGCCACGGAACTCGGGGAGAGGCTATACGCCCCGGTGCTTCTGCACCCTGGAGACGAGATGCTTTGGCGCACAGTGCACGACGACACGCCGTTCATGGCCCTCGACGACTCTCAGCGGATCGGATTCGTGGGCACACACGTCTCCGTCATTCACACGCCGGGACATTCGCCCGGATCGGTGTGCCTGTACCTGCCGGAAGCGGACGCGCTGTTCTCCGGCGACACGCTGTTCTCAGGTGGTCCGGGTGCGACGGGTCGGTCGTTCTCCGATTTCCCGACGATCATCGAGTCCATCAGGGAACGGATCATGACGCTGCCTGCGCACACGCACGTCTACACCGGCCACGGCGACGCCACCAGTATCGGCGGTGAGGCGCCGCACCTCGAGGAGTGGATCGCCCGCGGCCACTGAAGTGCACATCGGATTAAGACGAGCGATTTTCATGGGGACGACTAGGGCCCGGCGGATCACCGCCGGGCCCAGTTCGTTGGGTCTTTAGCCGTCAGCCGATGTTGAGCGGCAAGCCGGCGTAGTTCTCGGCGAGTCCCATCGCCGCGGCACGACTGGACGCGACCCACCTCAACTGGGATTGCTGTAGCTGAGCATCGAACGAATCGCCGCTGATGTGCAGCATGCTGGTCATCCACCAGGAGAAGTGGGTGCACCGCCACACACGCTGCAGCGCGTTCGCCGAGTAATTCGCGGCTTGCTCGGGGTCGCTCTTCTTGAGCAACGCGATCAACGCCGGTGCGAGAAGGGACACGTCGGCGATGGCGAGGTTGAGGCCCTTGGCGCCGGTGGGCGGCACGATGTGCGCGGCGTCGCCGGCCAGGAAGAGCTGCCCGTGGCGCATAGGCGTTTGCACGTAGCTACGCATAGGCAGCACGCTGGACTCGGTGATGGGGCCGGTCTGCAAGGTCCAGCCCTCGATACCGGCACCCAGGCGCGTCGACAGCGCGTCCCAGATCCTGTCGTGGGACCAGGATCCGACGTCGGTGTCGTTGGGCACCTGCAGGTACAGGCGGCTCACCGTGTCCGACCGCATGGAGTGCATCGCGAACCCGTCGGGATGCCAGGCGTAGATCAATTCGTCGGTCGACGGAGGTACGTCGGCGAGAACGCCCAGCCACGAGTAGGGATAGGTCTTCTCCCACACCTGCTTCACCGTTTTCGGGACGGCGGCGCGGCTGGGGCCGAACGAGCCGTCGCAGCCGGCAATGACGTCAGCCTCGACGCGCTGCTGGGCGCCGTCGACGGTGAAAGTGACGTACGGCCGTTCGGTTTCGATGTCGTGCACGGCCACGTCAGCGGCCTCGTACACGATCTGCTGGCCAGCGGCGTGCCGCGCGGCGACGAGATCTTTCTGCACCTCGGTCTGCCCGTACACCCACACGCTGCGACCGACGAGGTCGACGAAGTCGAGGTGACGCCGCTCGCCCGGTGTCTGTAGGTAGATACCGCGGTGCTCGATTCCGTTGCGCGACAGCCGATCGCCGAGGCCGACCGACCGC
This sequence comes from Mycolicibacterium austroafricanum, assembly GCF_000612725.1. Classification (GTDB taxonomy): domain Bacteria; phylum Actinomycetota; class Actinomycetes; order Mycobacteriales; family Mycobacteriaceae; genus Mycobacterium; species Mycobacterium austroafricanum. Next base: position 940,838 of record NZ_HG964450.1, on the reverse strand, counting down.
AGCAACTCCACCGACGAGTGCTCCAGGATGCCGGCGCGGATACGGGCGAGAACGTATTCCTCGGTGCGGGCTTCGATGACGATGGAGTCGACACCGTCAGCGGCCAGCAGATGAGACAGCAACATGCCGGCCGGGCCGGCGCCGATGATGGCGACTTGAGTGCGCATACCGCCAGTGAACGACATCGGCCACCGTTCACCCACCCCCGAATTTCACTGAACGAAAGCATGACACCGGTCGGGGCAGGGTGGTCGCTCAACATCACGGTATCGCCCGACGCTCGACTCCTCGGTTGCGCGCAATACGGATAGTCACTGTTGCGACGGTGCTTGATCACGGGCTTGACATGCGCATTCGGAAATTCCCGCCGCGCCGTCATTGGCCGCGCACAGCGGATTGAGGGCCGCCGCGCATAACGGAAGACTCGATGACGCAAGGAGCGTGGACCATTTCCACGGTTCAACCCGGCGCGACGGCAGCCGCTGACGGCGGCACGGTACGGCGCTCGATCGAGGAGCAGACCAACATGGCACGGATTCTCCCTCCCGGAGTCAGCGAGCAGGATTTCGACGCGGCACTGCAGCGATTCCGCGACGTCGTCGGCGACAAGTGGGTGTTGTCGGCAGAGCAGGACCTTGCCGCTTTCCAGGATCCCTATCCGGTCGGCGCCGAAATCGAATACCTGCCGTCGGCCGTTGTGTCACCGGAGAGCACCGAGCAGGTCCGCGACATCGTCCTGATCGCCAATGAATTCGGTATCCCGTTGCAACCGGTGTCGACGGGTAAGAACAACGGCTACGGTGGCGCCTCGCCCCGGCTGTCCGGTGCCGTGATCGTCAAGACCGGCGAACGGATGAACCGGATCCTGGAGGTCAACGAGCGGTTCGGGTACGCACTGCTCGAACCCGGTGTGACCTACTTCGACCTTTACGAGTATCTCCAGGCGAACAACATCAACCTCATGCTCGACTGTCCGGACCTGGGGTGGGGCAGCGTCGTGGGCAACGCGTTGGACCGCGGCGTCGGCTACACACCGTACGGCGATCACTTCATGTGGCAGACCGGTCTGGAAGTCGTTCTGCCACAGGGTGATGTCATGCGCACCGGGATGGGCGCACTGCCCGGCAGCAACACCTGGCAGCTGTTCCCGTACGGTTTCGGCCCGTATCCCGACGGTCTCTTCACTCAGTCCAACCTCGGCATCGTGACCAAGATGGGTATCGCGTTGATGCCCAAACCGCCGGGCTCGCAGTCCTTCCTGATCACCTTCGATCGCGAGGAGGATCTCGAGCAGATCATTGACATCATGTTGCCGCTGCGCATCAACATGGCGCCGCTGCAGAACGTCCCGGTACTGCGCAACATCTTCATGGACGCCGCCGCGGTCTCGCGGCGCAGTGAGTGGTTCGACGGCGAGGGTCCGATGCCCGCCGAGGCGATCGAAACGATGAAACGCGAACTGGACCTGGGCTACTGGAACTTCTACGGCACACTCTACGGACCCCCGCCGGTGATCGAGATGTACTACGGCATGATCCGCGAGGCGTTCGGCCAGATCTCCGGAGCGCGGTTCTTCACGAACGACGAGCGGAACGACCGCGGTGGCCACGTGCTCCAGGATCGTCACAAGATCAACAACGGCGTCCCGAGTCTCGACGAGTTGGAACTGCTCAATTGGGTGCCCAACGGCGGCCACATCTGCTTCTCGCCGGTGTCGGCCCCCGATGGCCGTGATGCGCTCAGGCAGTTCACGATGGTTCGCGACCGCGCCAACGACTACAACAAGGACTACGCGGCGCAATTCATCATCGGCCTGCGCGAGATGCACCACGTGTGCCTGTTCGTCTACGACACCACGCAGCCCGACGTCCGTGAAGAGGCTCTGCAGATGACGCGCGTCCTCGTTCGCGAGGCCGCCGAAGCCGGCTACGGCGAATACCGTACCCACAACGCGCTCATGGACGAGGTCATGGCCACCTTCAATTGGGGCGACGGCGCGCTGCTCAAGTTTCACGAGCAGATCAAGGACGCACTCGACCCCAACGGTGTTATCGCTCCGGGCAAGTCGGGTGTGTGGCCGAAGCACCTCAGGGACGCGTCGCACCGATGACGGCGACCACCGCCGGGGTGCGGTCAGTGCAGCGCGGCTCGGCAGCTGTCCAGGTAGACGCGCAGGGCTCGACGCTGGCGCCAGCTCAGACCGGCGACCATGGCAGCCTCCAGGGCGTTGACGGCGTCATCGCATTCGGCCAGCAGTCGGCGACCGTCGGCGGTGAGGGTCATCAGCATCCGGCGACGGTGTTGAGGATCGGTATGCCTGCTGACCAGCCCCTGCCGCTGCAGAGTGTCGACCATCTCGCCCATCGACTGGGCCGTGACGAACGAACGGCGCGCCAGATCAGCGGCCGAAAGGTCAGCACTGTGCTGCAACACCGTCAGCGCCGTGTACTGCAGAGCCGTGATGCCGTACGGCTTCAAGAGCGTGTCGAGGTGCGACCTGATTGCCAATTCGACCTGCTTGATCGCGTACAGCAACGACGGATGCTGCTGGTGGCCAACACCTTCAGATTCCACTGCGGTCACAGCGGCGCGCTCCGATCGGTAGCGGGAGTATCAGGTTTCCTGCCTACTCTAACGGGCCGCGGCGCCGTCGGCGACGGCTACGGCACCCCACCAGGACACCGCCGGCCGGCGTGCCGATCCCGCCGGCCGGTGAGCCTTGCCCACGCAAACCTGGCGTCAGCAGCGATAGCGAAGGAACGTCCATGACCACCACCACCGAAGCCCCGACCACCGTTCCGCGTCCCGAGCTGGCTGAGTCCTACGGGCTGTTCATCGACGGGCGCTGGCGCGGCGCTGACGGCGGCCGGCAGACCGAGGTTCTCGATCCCGCCACCGGCGAGGTCATCACCCGAGTAGCAGCGGCGGAGGCCGCCGACGTCGACGCCGCCGTGTTGGCGGCGCGTACGGCGTTCGACGACGGTCGGTGGTCGGACCTCCCCGCGCGGGAGCGGGCCAGGGTGCTGACCCGTGCGTCCGAACTCATCCGCAGCCGCGCCGACGAGTTGGTGGCCGTCGAGAGTATCGACGTCGGCAAACCGGTCACGCTGTGCCGACCGGTCGACGTGTTAACCGCCGCTGATCAGTACGAGTACGCTGCAGCCCTGGCGCACACACTGGGTGGGCACACCCGGCCGACGCCCCTTCCCGCACACGCCTACACCCGCAGGGAACCGCTGGGTGTCGTTGGCGCCATCACGCCGTTCAACTTCCCCCTGATCCTGTCGAGCACCAAACTCGCACCCGCACTGGCAGCGGGTAACACCGTGGTCCACAAGCCGTCCGACGAGACGCCGCTCAGTGCTCTGGTGATGGCGGAGATCCTCAGCGAGGCAGGTGTCCCCGCTGGTGTTCTCAACGTCGTCACCGGTCCGGGTCAGGTTGTCGGCGAGACGCTCCTGCGGCACCCCGACGTCAACAAGATCGCATTCACCGGGTCGACGGGAATCGGCCGCCACGCCGGAGCTCTGGCGGGTGAGGCGCTCAAGCCCATCACCCTCGAGCTGGGTGGTAACGCTGCGAACATCGTGTTCGCCGACGCCGACCTCGAGCGCGCGATTCCAGCGATCATCAAGGCATTCACGTTCAACGCCGGCCAGTTCTGCATGGGCGGTCCGCGCCTGCTCGTCGCCGCGGAGATCTACGAGACCGTGCTGGGAATCCTGGCCGAGGCGGTGCCCACCGTGCCCGTCGGCGACCCCTTCGACACCACGACGCTCATGGGTCCGATGGTTGCCGAGCGGCATCTGCAGAAGGTCGACGACTACGTGAGCCAGGCCCGTACCGGGGGTGCACGCGTCGTCACCGGTGGAAGCCGTATCGACGCGGGTGGGGGATTCTTCTATGCGCCCACCGTGATCGCCGACGTGCACAACGACAGCCCCGTCGTCCAGGAGGAGATCTTCGGACCGGTCCTGACCGTGCAGTCCTTCACCGACGAGGCCGAGGCGATCGCACTGGCGAACAGCACGCCGTACGGGCTGGCGTCCGGATTGCAGACCGCTGACATCGGCCGCGCACACCGCGTCGCCGCGGAATTGCACGCCGGCATCGTCTGGGTGAACGACTGGGCCCTGCTGGATCCCGCGATCCCGTTCGGCGGAGTCAAGCAGTCCGGGTTCGGCCGCGAATACGGCCCCGAAGTACTCGAGTCCTACACCAAGACCAAGTCCGTCGTGATCGCGCTGTAGGACACGCGAGAGAGCTGAGGAGCCACCATGACGATCACCACTACCGCCGCCGTCGTCGAAACAGGCGGTGCTGCATTTGAACTCGGCGAGGTTCAACTCGACGAACCGCAGTCTCACGAAGTACTGGTGCGCGTCGTCGCGGCGGGAGTGTGCCATACCGACCTGGGCGTCGCCTCGGGAGCGCTGCCCTTCCCGCTGCCCGGTGTGCTGGGACACGAGGGCGCCGGCATCGTGGAACGCGTCGGCGCCGCCGTGCGCGGAGTGACGCCCGGAGACCACGTACTCTGCAGTTTCGCCTCCTGCGGTGCGTGTGACAGCTGCCGAGACGGACACCCCGCCTACTGCCGAACCTGGTTGCCGCTGAACCTGATCGGAGGCACCCGTCCCGACGGCACCAGTCCCATCGCACGCGGCGAACACGCGCTCGGCGGACACTTCTTCGGACAGTCCTCCTTCGCCCGTCTCGCCGTCGTCAACGAGCGCAGCGTCGTCAAGGTCGATCCGGCGGCGCCGCTGGAGCTGCTGGCTCCGCTGGGCTGCGGCGTCCAGACCGGAGCCGGCGCGGTCTGGAACGTACTGAAACCCGCTCCGGGCCAGCACATCCTGATCACGGGTGCGGGCGCGGTGGGACTGTCAGCGGTCATGGCGGCCCGGCTGACCCCGGCTGCCAGCATCATCGCCGTGGACCGGGTCCCCGCACGACTGGAGTTGGCCAAGTCCCTCGGTGCCACGCACACGATCGACGCCACCACCGAGGACGTCGGCGATGCCGTCACGACCATCACGGGGGGACTGGGCGTGCACGGCGCGGTCGAAACCACCGGCAACGTCGGCGTTCTCCGCACCACGGTGGACGCCCTCGCGCCGCGGGGCACATCCGTGATCGTCGGAGCGCCGCCGTTCGGCACCACCGTCGAACTCGACGTCAACGCGATGATCCCCGGCCGCAGCGTCGTCGGATTGACACTGGGGGACAGCGAAATTCAGACGTTGATTCCCGTGCTGGTCGACCTGGTTGCTTCGGGGCGATTCCCCCTGGACAAGCTCGTCAGCTTCTACGACTTCACCGATATCAACTCCGCCGTCGCCGACATGATCAGCGGCGCGGCGATCAAGCCGGTGCTGCGGTTCTGACCGCGGGCACACCCACGAAAAGGAAAGCCGAGTAATGGATCTGAATAGCAAGGTCGCGATCGTCACGGGTAGCGGGCGAGGCCTCGGGCTGGCGTACGCACAGGCGCTCGCCGCCGCCGGAGCAGCGGTAGTGGTCAACGACGTGAACGACGACGTCGCACAGGCCGCCGCGGAGTCCATCGTCGCCGCCGGTGGTCGTGCGGTCGCCCACACGGTGGCCGTCGGCACCGAGGAGGCCGCTTCCGGACTGGTCGAACGCGCCGTCGCCGAGTTCGGCCGCCTCGACGCCGTCGTGACCAACGCAGGCATCCTGCGGGACAAGGTGCTGTGGAACATGAGCGCCGAGGACTTCGACGCGGTCATCGCGGTACACCTGCGCGGAACTTTCCTGTGTGCCCGCGAGGCGGTGCGTCACTTCCGCGAGGCCAAGGAGGGGGGACGCCTGATCCTCGCCGGCTCACCCGCCGGCCAGCGCGGAAACTTCGGGCAGACGAACTACGCAGCGGCTAAAGCAGGCATCGCCGCGATGGCGCGGACCTGGGCCATGGAGTGCGCCAAGGCGAACGTCACCGTCAACGCGATCATTCCCAATGCGGCCACCGCCATGACCGAAACGATCCCGTTCCTCGCTCCCTACGTCGAAGATCTGAAGGCGGGCAAGCCTATTCCCTCGGTCGTGCGCCGTGCGGCGTCGTTCGGCACGGCGGAGGACGTCGCGGGTCTCGTGGTGTATCTGGCATCGGACGCGTCCGCACACGTCACCGGTCAGTGCATCGGCATCGGCGGTGACCGGTTGGCGCTCTGGTCGCATCCGGCCGAGATCGCGTCGGCGTTTCACGACGGCGGTTGGAGTGCCGACGCCATCGCCGAGGCGTTCGACTCCAGCATCGGCGAGCAGCAGCAGACCTACGGCATCGCACTCCCGCAGATCCCGACAACCGCCAACGCGTGACGATGGGTGCCACCGGTCTGGATCTCGACCGCATCGTCGCGATCGACGTACATACGCACGCCGAAACGGACGGCTGCGGACATTATTCGCTACCCGAGCCGCTGCGCGCCGGTGCAGACAAGTACTTCGGCGCGGAGTCGGGACCACCGAATCTCGACGAGCTGGCGGCCTATTACCGCGAACGCGACATGGCCGCGGTCGTGTTCACCGTCGACGCCGAGTCGGCCCTGGGGCATCGCCGGATCCGCAATGAGGACATCGCCGCCGCCGCGCGCCGACACCCCGATGTGCTGATCCCCTTCGGTAGCGTCGATCCGGCCAAGGGGGCCGCCGGCGTGGAGGAGGCTCGCGCGCTGGTCTCCGAGCACGGGGTGCGGGGGTTCAAGTTCCACCCCAGCCTGCAGGCGTTCTGGCCCGACGACCCGGCGGTGTTCCCGCTCTACGAAGCGCTCGAGGAACTCGGAATGGTGGCGCTGTTCCACTCGGGACAGACCGGCATCGGCGCCGGTCTTCCCGGTGGCGGCGGAATCCGATTGCGCTACAGCAATCCGATGGCGCTCGACGAGGTCGCCGCCCGTTTCCCCGGACTGACCATCATCATCGCGCACCCCTCGTTCCCCTGGCAGGACGAGGCCCTCGCCGTGGCGACCCACAAGCCCAACGTGTACATCGACCTGTCGGGGTGGTCCCCGAAGTACTTCCCCCCGCAGTTGGTGCAGTACGCCAACAGCCTGCTCAAGCACAAGGTGCTGTTCGGCTCCGACTTCCCGCTCATCAGCCCGGACCGGTGGATGAAGGACTTCGCGGACCTGCCGATCAAGGACGAGGTCCGCCCGCTGATCGTCAAGCACAACGCCATCGCCGCGCTGAAACTCGGCACACCGTGAGCACCCCGACCACGGTGGGACTGGACGCCGCGTTGTACGCGGGTGGACACAACTACGGGCTCGGCAGTTGGCCGTGGCGCCGCGCCCGCATCAACGCCGACGCCACCGCCCTGGTCCAGGACGGTCGCAGTCTCAGTTACGGCGAATTGGCCAGGCGCACTGCGCGACTCGCGGCGGCACTGCTCACGGACGGTTTGGCGCCCGGTGGGCGCGTCGCCTATCTCGGGCCCAACGACGTGAGCGCGTTCGAAGCGCTGTTCGCCACGGGGTTGGCGGGCGGGGTCTTCGTTCCGCTCAACACCAGGTTGACCGCCCGCGAGATCGCCTACATACTCGACGACAGTGGAGCGAGCGTGCTCGTCGTCGTCGCCGCCAGCCATGCGCAGATCGTCAACGAGATCGGTTCGTCACCGGCGCCGTTGAGGACCGTCCTGGCCCTGGAGGACGCGAATCTCGACGCGGCGCATCGGCCCTACGAACTGTTCGTCGAGGAGGGTCGACCCGATGGTGCATTCCCCGCCGTGGACTTCGACGACCCCTGCCTGATCCTGTACACGTCGGGGACCACCGGCGCACCCAAAGGTGCTGTGCTGACTCATCGCAACGTCACGTTCAACACCGTGAACCAGCTGGCACACTTCGACGTCACGTCCAGCGACCGGACGTTGTGCATCGCTCCGATCTTCCACGTGACGGGTTTGGGTCAGGTCACCCTGCCCACCCTGTTCAAGGGCGGACAGGTGCGCCCGGTCAGCCGTTTTGATCCCGCGGTGGTTCTGAATGCGATCACCGTCGGTAGAGTGACCGGATTCTCCGCGGTCCCGACGATCCTGCAGATGTTGTGCGACCATCCTAATTGGGAGGCAACGGATCTCACTTCGCTGCGCACCGTGGTGTACGGAGGTTCCCCGGTGCAGGAGCGGGTCGCCGTCGAGTGGCTGCGTCGCGGTGTACCCCTACTCCAGGGCTACGGCATGACCGAGGCCGCCGCCGGTGTCTACATGGCCACCGACCAGACGGCCGCGGGCCGACCCACCGCGATCGGCGTGCCGCACTTCTTCACCGACGTGGCGATGATCGACGACGGTCGCGCGCGACCGCCGCGCCCCGGAGAGTCCGGGGAACTCGTCGTGCGCGGACCGCACATGTTCGCGGGCTACTGGCAGCGCGAGGACGACACCGCTGCGGCGTTGACGGACGACGGTTGGTATCGGACCGGCGACGTCATCGCCACCGGCGAGGACGGTCTGGCCGCCGTGGTCGACCGCGTCAAGGACATCATCATCTCCGGCGGTGAGAACATCTATCCGGTCGAAGTCGAGGCCGCATTGGAACGTCTGCCCGGAATCGCGTCGGCGGCCGTAGTCGGCGTGCCCGATGACAAGTGGGGTGAGGTCGGACTGGCCTACGTGGTTCCTGAAGATTCCGGCTTCGATGAGGAGTCCGCACGCACGGCGTTGTCCACCGAACTGGCGCGCTACAAAATCCCCAAGTACTTCGAGGTGATCGACGCCATCCCCCGCAACGCCACGGGCAAGATCCGCAGAACCGAATTGCGGCTCAGTGCAAGCAAATCAACACCGAATCGAACAACAACCCCTGAAAGGACATTGTGACCACGACGATCACCACCCCGCACGATCTGCCCTCGCTGGCCGGTAGCGACCTCGGACACAGCGACTGGCTGGAGATCCCCCAGTCGGACATCGACCTGTTCGCCGACGCGACCCACGACCACCAGTGGATCCACGTCGACCCGGAGAAGGCGAAGGACGGTCCGTTCAAGGAGACCATCGCCCACGGATACCTGACGTTGTCGCTGCTAATCCCGCTCTGGTCGGAGCTCCTGGAGATCAAGGAACTCAGCATGGCGATCAACTACGGACTCAACAAGGTTCGCTTCCCGGCGCCCGTTCCCGCAGGCGCGAAGGTGCGGCTCGCCGCGACCGTCGCGGCGGTGGAGGAGGTATCCGGCGGCGGCTACCAGGTCACCGTGAACGGAACCGTCGAATCGAATCGCAGCGAGAAGCCCGCCGTGGTGGCCGAGATGGTCTACCGCTACTACGCCTGAACCCCCGTACGCGGCGGAGGTGGTTGCGCCAGTCGGCCGCAGCCACCTGCGGCGCGTTCGCACTTCTCCGGTGCCGCTAGGCGTGGGCTGCGTCGACGAGCAGCGAACCGTGCAGCGCGTCCGACGGCGACTCCCCGAACGCATCGCGATACTGCCCGGCGAAACGGCCCAGATGTGTGAATCCCCAACGCATCGCGATCTGCGCGACACCGTCGGAGCGGGGATCCGCGGCGACGAGATCGCGGCGGGCCTGGCGCAGCCGCAAGTCGCGAACATACCGCATAGGCGTTGTGCCCAAGGAGGTTTGAAAGCCCTCCTGCAGCGAGCGCACGCTGAGGCGGACGTGTGCGGCGATGGTTGCAACATCCATGGGCTCGGCGAGATGCTCCTCGATGTACTCGACGGCGCGCTGGATGGTGGCGGGACGCGCGGGTTGGGCATCGGCGTCGAGTTCCTCGCGGTAGTTGTGCCGCGCGGCGAGCAGGAGGCCGGTCATGACGCTGCCGGCGAGGCTCGCCGCCATCATCGGGTGCCGGCACAGCGCGTCCGGAGTGCTCATCTGATTGGCGAGATCGCGCAGGAACGTCCACCACTGCTGTGCTCGCACCTCGGTCAGGTCGAGCGGGAGCGCGAACTGAATGGGGCCGTCGACGGGGCGGTTGAGCAGCGTCGCGAGCTGCTCCTCGAGCGCGGGGCGGGAGATCTTCACCGCCAGCATGCGGCACTGGTCGTCACGCCAGCCGCGCATGACGGTCGGTCGGTCGCATCGATACACCGCCGCGCGCGTCGACGTGGCGATCACGCGGTCCACGCCGGACCCGGTCTTCAGCTCACCGCGCACGGGAATGTTGACGTGGTACGCCGCGGTCAGCGCGCCCGTACCGACCTGCACCTCCGTGTCGTACGAGAGCCAACCCATCGTCACCGGACCGAGCTGAGCGGCATCGATGTGCATCGAGAAGTCGGAGGCGTGTCCCAAGACGTCGACGCGGTGCGGGTAGTAGATCGCCCCGCCGATGGTCTGCGCCTCTTCTATGTCTCGGCTGCACATCGACATCGACGGCCGCGCGGGTAAAGCCAACTCACTTGCCACCCGTCTATGAGACCAGAGTCACACCGGAGAATGCAAGGAACCCTGATAATCATCACCATTGAAACCGCCGCGCAAAGGGGATAGAGGGGCGCGTTGGGTGGATCGACGGTGCTCGGTAGCTGGGCCTAACTTCGCAGGAAGGAAGTGCCAGAGATCACACCAGCCCCTTCGGAGAGACCATGACCGCTCAGCCCGACACCGCCGCCGACACCGGTGGATGCCCTGTGACTCACGCCGTGACGCCCACCGGATGTCCGGTGTCGTCGATGGCGGCCCAGTTCGATCCGTTCACGGGCGCCTACCAGGTCAATCCGGCGGACAGCCTGGCGCGTGCACGCCGCGAGGAGCCGGTCTTCTACAGCCCGATCCTCGACTACTGGGTCGTGACGAGGTACGAGGACGTCAAGGCGATTTTCCGCGACCCGGACACGTTCTCCGCGGCCATCACCCTGGAGCAGATCACCCCGATCAGCGAAGAGGCTATCGACATCCTGGACAAGTACGACTTCGCGCCGGGGCCGACTATCGTCAACGAGGACGAGCCGATGCACACGGCGCATCGTCGCGCACTGATGGAACCCTTCGAGATCGACTCTGTCTCGGTGCTGGCTCCCCGCATCCACGAGGTCATCACCGAGTACGTGGACCGGTTCATCAAGCGTGGTCAAGCCGATCTGATCGACGACCTGATCTACGAGGTGCCCTGCATCGTGGCGCTGATGTTCCTCGGGGTCCCCGACGAGGACATCGAGACCTGCCGCCAGTTCGGCATGCAGCAGACGTTGTTCACCTGGGGAAGGCCGGACGAGTCCGAACAGGAGCGCGTGGCCACGGGCATGGGTCAGTTCTGGGAGTTCGCGGGTTCGCTGGTTCAGCGACTCAAGGAGACGCCCGATGCACCGGGTTGGATTCCGCATGCCATCCGCGCGCAGGCCGTCAACCCGGAGCTGATCACCGACAACTACCTGCAGAACATCATGATGAGCGGCATCCTCGCCGCTCATGAGACGACGACCAATGCGACCGCCAATGCGTTCCGCACCCTGCTCGAGAACCGGGAGGCCTGGGACGAACTGTGCAACGACCTGTCATTGATCCCCAAGGTCGTCGAGGAGTGCCTGCGTTACGCCGGCTCGGTGGTCGCCTGGCGCAGGATGACCACCGACGACGTCACCGTCGGAGGCGTCGAGATCCCGGCCGGTTCGCGGCTGCTGATCGTGACCGCTTCGGCCAACCGGGACGACACGGTGTTCGACGAGCCGGACAGGTTCGACATCCACCGTTCCAACTCGCGCCGACACCTCACCTTCGGACTAGGGACGCACACCTGCATGGGCGCCACCCTCGCTCGCACAGAGATGAAGATCTTCCTGGAGATCCTCGCGACCCGGTTGCCGCACATGCACCTCGTCGACGGCCAGGAGTACACCTATCTGCCCAATACGTCGTTCCGAGGGCCCGAACACGTTCTCGTGCACTGGGATCCCGCCGCGAACCCGATCCCGGCCGACCGGCCCTGACTCGACTGGAGCCCGCACCGTGTATCGCGTACTGATCAGCTACGGCCACCCCGACGACCCCGCGGTCTTCGACGAGTACTACAGCGGAACTCACCTCGCTCTCGCCGCGCAGATTCCGGGTGTGCAGCAGTTCGTCGCCGGACGATGCGAATCGCTCGACGGCACCCCGCCGGCGGTGTACATGCTCGCCGACATCGGATTCGCCAGCAGAGAGGACGCCGCGGCGGGGCTGTCCTCACCCGAGGGACAGGCCGCAGCCGCCGACATCGCGAACTTCGCCACCGGCGGTGCCACCCTGGCCTTCCGCAACGACGACATCAGCATTCCCTGAAAGGAATTGATCCATGCCCAAGTACTCCCATCCCTCAGACCTCCGCAAATTCGTCGGTGGAATCTTCGAAAAGGCTTACCAGGACCCAGAGTTGGGACCGAAGCTGTCCGCGACGGGTGCCGTGCTGCTGGTCTCGTGCACCGACCCGGACAGCTCGGTCGTTCTCGACATGCCGAACAAGGCCGTCTACACCACCGCGGAAGAGGGGTCGGTCACCCCCAACGCGACACTGAAGATGGACACCGATACGGCGAACCGCTTCTGGCAGGGCAAGGTCAACATGACCCTGGCGATGGCCAAGGGTCAGGTCAAGGCCGAGGGTGCCATCATGAAGGTGCTCAAGCTGGTGCCGAACACGAAGTTCCTCTACCCGATCTACATCCAGGACCTCAAAGACGCCGGGCGCGAGGATCTCCTCGCTTAGTAACCCGTCTCGAAGACGCTTAAACACAAGAGGATTCACGATGCCTACCATCACGTACGTCCATCCGGACGGCACCAAGCAGGACGTCACCGTCGCCGCCGGCAAACGGATCATGCACTCGGCGATCGCCAACGACATCGACGGCATCGTCGGCGAATGCGGAGGCCAGGTCATGTGTGCCACGTGCCACGTCTACGTCGATGAAGCCTGGGCCGACCGCGTTCCGCCGATCACCGACGAGGAGGACGAGATGCTCGACGGCACGGCCAGCCCCCGCACCGGGGAGAGTCGCCTGTCGTGCCAGATCCCGGTGACTGACGACCTGGACGGCATCGTGGTGCGTCTACCCGACGAACAGGCCTGAACGTCATGACCGCACCAGTCGTCATCGTCGGGGCCGGCCAGGCGGGAGTCGAGACGGCAGTCGCATTGCGCAGCAAGGGGTTCGACGATCCCATTGTGATCCTCGGCGATGAGAGGTGCGCACCCTACCAGCGGCCGCCGCTGTCCAAGGAGTTCCTCAAAGCACCCACCGACAGCGACGACATCGCACTGAGACCTGCCGCCTACTTCGACCGCAACAACATCGACTTGCGCTGCGGACGCAACGTGACCGGGATCGACCGCGACGCAGGGAGTGTCAGGCTGGCCGACGGGACGGCCCAGACCTACCAACACCTGGTGCTCGCGACCGGGACTCGCAACCGGCGGCTGAATGTCCCCGGCGCTGATCTCGGCGGTCTGCACTATCTGCGCACCCTCGACGAGGCGCACGCACTCACCGCACGCCTGAAGTCCTGTGCCTCGGTAGTGGTGATAGGCGCCGGTTTCATCGGCCTCGAGGTCGCCGCGGCCGCCCGTGCGCACGGCGCCGACGTCACCGTCGTGGAAGCCGCCGAGCGGCCAATGGGCCGCGCCGTGAGCCGGCAGATGTCGGACTACTACGCCGACCTTCACCGATCCAACGGCGTTCGCCTGCTGATGAACACCGGCGTGGGCGAGATAGCCGAGAAGGACGGCCGCGCAGCCACTGTCATCACAACGGCGGGGGAGCGGATCGACGCCGACGTGATCGTCGTCGGCATCGGCGTGATACCGAACACCGAACTCGCCGCAGCGGCCGGCCTCGCCGTGGACAACGGTGTCGTCGTCGACTCGATGCTGAGCACCGAGGACGCGAACATCTCCGCGGTAGGCGACTGTGCGGCGTATCCGCTGCCCTCACGGCCCGGCCTCGTCCGCCTGGAATCGGTGCAGAACGCCGTCGACCATGCGCGCTGCGTCGCCGCGCGACTCACCGGCCAGGCGAGCGATTACGACAGGGTCGCCTGGTTCTGGACCGAACAGTTCGACAGCAAGCTTCAAATGGCCGGTCTCGTAACTGGATACGACCGTGCAATTCTTCGCGGGGACCCCGGGCGGGGCTCATTCTCGGTGTTCTGTTTTGGCGGCGACGTACTCCTCGGGGTCGAATCGGTGAACGCCGCCCGCGACCACATGGCCGCCAGGAAGCTGCTGGCGGGGCGGTGCGCGATCACGCCCGAACAAGCGGCTGATGTCGGCGTCGACCTGAAGTCCCTCGTCACGACCTGAGCGGAGGTTTTCGCCCAGTGAAATGGCCAGTGAGACTGTAGCGCGTTGCGCTGGTGTGATGTGCCGATGTCCGTAGAGTTTGCCGATACCCGTCGACGCGTATCAATCCGTAGCCGCGACGTCGACGAATCGCGCGCGGTCGGCGCGCGGGTGTTCTATCCGCACAGCGTCGCGGTGCTGGGGGCGACGTCCCGCTTCGCGCTGCAGATCGACGGGGTCGACCTCGGCGCCGTCACGCTGGGCTGGCTGTCGTGGGGCACCGAAGTGCAGATCGGCACCGCCGCACTCGACGACGCCTACCAGGTGAACATCCCCATGCGAGGGAGGCTGGAGACCAGCTGCGGGACCGACCGCGTGGTCGCGACACCGTCGCGCGCGGCCGTGTACCGGCACGACCGGCAGACGATGATGCGCGGATTCGGTGACGGCCGCGATTGGGTGCTCGCCGTCAAAATCGATAGAACCTCGGCCGAACGGCATCTGGCGAAGATGCTGAATCGCCACACCGTCGAACCGATTCAGTTCGACATGGCCATCGATCTCACTGAACCGCGCTGCGCGCAGTGGTGGTCGATGCTCCGCGACCTCGCGGTTCAAGTACACCGCCCGGAATCGATCTGCCTCCACCCGCTCATGGCGGAGAGCCTGTCCGCGAGCATCATGACCGGCCTCATGCTGGCCGCGCGTCACAACTACACCGACGCCCTCCACGTCGATTCGTCAGCTGTACGCGCGCCAACCATCCAGCGAGCCGTCGACTACATCGAGGACAATCTGGGTGAGCCGCTCGACGTCACGTCAATCGCCGCGCACGCCCGACTGAGTGTGCGCGCGCTGCAGGAGGGTTTTCGAGCGACTTTCGGCACAACGCCCATGCGCTACGTGCGTCAGGCTCGATTGCGCCAGGCTCGTGACGACCTCCGCTGCGCGACCGGCGACGAAGGGGTCACCCAGATCGCTCACCGGTGGGGCTTCACCCATCTCGGTCGCTTCGCGTGCCTGTACCGACAGACCTTCGGCGAGAGCCCGTCGGCCGCGCTGAACACCGGCGTTCGACGCTACGGAACGCGTTCGCCGATTCACGCCACCGACGAATGTGCGGATGCGACGCTGTCCTGATGGCTCGATCCCCCTCCGGAGAGTCGGTGCTGCAGCGCGCCGTCAGGATTCTGGAGGTGTTCGACTCGAACAACGTCGCGGTGTCGGTGTCCGACATCGCCGAACGGGCGGGCCTGCCGCTGTCGACCGCATCGCGATTGATCGACGAACTGGTCGAACACGGTCTTTTGCGACGTGACTCCCAACGTCGTGTCCGCATAGGAATACGACTGTGGGAGTTGGCATCTCGCGCCTCGCCGATGAGGAACCTGCGTGATGCCGCCATGCCGTTCCTCGAAGACCTGCACTCCGTAGTGGGGCACCACGTACAAGTCGGAGTCCTGGATGGCGACGACGTGTTGTTCATCGAACGGCTCAGTGCTCCCGGTGCGGTGATCAACGTGACGCGCATAGCGGGTCGCCTGCCCATTCACGCCTCGTCATCGGGTCTGGTTCTCCTTGCCAACAGTCCGTACGCGATGCAGGAGCGCATCACGAACGGGCACCTCGAGGTATTCACCGAGCACACCATCGGCGACGGCGCCCAGTTGCGAGCCACGTTGGTCGACATCCGCCGCAACGGCTACGCCCTCTGCGCGGGACACATCCACCACGACGCCACCGGGATCGCGGTCCCAATTCGTGATTCCGGCGAGCGGGTCGTGGGGGCGCTGTCGGCGATCGTGCCGCGCGATGCGAGCGCCATCAGCCACGTTCCGGCTCTGCTGGCAAGCAGTCGAGGCATCCACCGCGCACTGAGCACACCCGTGATCCCGCCCGCGCCGCCATTGCACCAACTTCGCTCTCATTGAATGGAAGCGACGTTGTGAGTCAGGACACTCACAGGGGATCGTCATGACCATGACCACTTCGCTGCCCGCGACGCCCATGCGTACCAGCGCCGGCGCGAACACGGACCTTGCCCTGCAGGTGGTATCCGCCGAGGTCATCGCCGAGGGCGTGCGCCGGCTCGTGCTCCGAAAGCCCGACGGCGCTCGACTGCCGGACTGGGCGCCGGGAGCCCACATCGACCTGTTCCTGCCCGGTGACCGGATACGTCAGTACTCCCTGTGCGGCGATCGATGGGACGCACACACCTACCAGGTCGCGGTCCTGAGGGAACCCGACGGTCGCGGCGGGTCGGCCTACGTCCACGACCACCTGAAAGTGGGTGACGTCGTGGGCGTCGGAGGGCCGCGCAACAACTTCGCGATGGCCCCCGCCGAGCACTACCTATTCATCGCCGGCGGGATCGGCATCACCCCCATCCTGCCGATGATTCACCAAGCGCAGATGGTCGACGCGTCGTGGACGTTGCTTTACGGGGGCCGCACCGCGGCGTCGATGGCGTTTGTCGACGAGCTGTCACGGTACGGGCGGCAGGTCCGAATCCGGCCTCAGGACACGCACGGGCTGTTGCCGATTCGGGAGTCCATCAAGGCACTTCCCGCCGACGGCAAGGTGTACTGCTGCGGACCAGCGCCCCTTCTGGCGGCCGTCCAGGCGGTCGGCGGCGATAGGAAGCCGGGAACCGTCCGCATCGAACGTTTCGTCGCCGAACCGTTGGCGTCACCCGTTCGTTGCACTCCGTTCGAGGTCGAACTGCGACGTTCTGGGGTCACCGTCACCGTGCAACCCCACCAGTCGATTCTCGACGTCGTCTCCGAGGCCGGTGTTCCCGTTCTCTCGTCGTGCGGGAGGGGTCTGTGCGGAACGTGCGAATCCACCGTCGTCGACGGCGTCCCCGATCACCGCGACTCACTGCTCACAAACGACGAACGTTCCAGCAACACCGTCATGCTGCCGTGCGTCTCGCGCGCGTGTTCCGACCGACTCGTACTTGATCTGTAAGGCCGACCGTGACCCTCAGTGCAACTCCGCTCCTGCCCCGAATGTCCGACGATCCGTTCGGACCGACGATCCTGGAAGACCCCTCGGACTTCCACCGCAACATGCGGGAGCGCGGACCCATCGTGTACCTCTCCCGCTACGACGTGTACGGCATGGGCCGGTACAACGACGTCCACGCCGCGCTCATCGACTGGCAGTCCTTTGAGTCCGCAGCGGGGGTGGGGTTGAGCAACTTCAGATACGAGAAGCCCTGGCGCCCACCAAGTCTCCTGCTCGAGAGCAACCCCCCTCGCCACGACGCGCCCAGAGGGGTCCTCTCCGCGATTCTCAACGTTCGCGCGCTGAAGGGACTGCGCGACAACTGGATCGCCGACGCGGCAGCCCTCGTCGACGAACTGTGTGATCGCCGCGAGGTGGACGCCGTCGCCGACATCGCGCGGGTCTTCCCGCTGCGGGTGTTTCCCGACGCCGTGGGCATCGGCCGCACCGGCCGCGACAACCTGCTGCCGTACGGCGACCACCTATTCAACGCTTTCGGCCCCTCCAACGAACTGGTCGCGAAGGGTGCGCACCGGATCGGTGAACTGTCGGCGTGGGTGATGGCACAGTGTGAGAGAGCCGCGCTCCGTGACGAGGTGATCGACGGCCAACCGACGTTCGGCGCACAGATATGGGCGGCCGCAGACCGGGGTGATATCACCTACGAGCAGGCCCCCCTCGTGGTGCGCTCGCTGTTGTCCGCGGGCGTGGACACCACCGTGCTGGGAATATCGGCGGTCTTGGCGGCATTTGCCCACCATCCCGACCAGTGGCGGGCCGTACGGGACAATCCGGCATTGGCGCGTGTGGCGTTCGACGAGGCGGTTCGGTGGGAGTCGCCGGTGCAGACGTTCTTCCGCACGGCGACAAAGGACATCGCGATCGGCGACCACGTGGTCCCCGACGGCAAGAAGATCCTCATGTTCCTCGGCTCGGCCAATCGCGATCCCCGGCGATGGGCAGATCCGGATCAGTTCGACCTGCGCCGAAACCCCTCCGGACACGTCGGGTTCGGCATGGGGATCCACCAATGCGTCGGACAGCACGTCGCACGGCTGGAAGCCGAAGCCCTGCTCGTCGCGCTCACCCAGCGGTTCGAGTCCATCGCCATGACTGGCACACCGCGTCGTCATCACAACAACACCCTGCGTGCCTGGGAGACCCTGCCCATCACGCTCACCCCCGCCTGATTGCCGTCCGAAGGAGAACCGCGACCATGACCACGTACGACCGTCTCTTCATCGGGGGCGACTGGGTGACGCCGGCGTCCGGCGACACCTACGAATTGTCCTCGGCCAGCACCGAGGAACCGATTGGCTCGGTACCCGCTGCCAGCGAGGCCGACGTCGACGCCGCCGTCAGCGAGGCGAGGCGGGCGTTCGACGACCCGAACGGCTGGGCGTCGTGGGATCCGTTGCGCCGTGCGGAGGCGATCGAGGAACTCGCCGCGCAGCTCGAATCCCGATCCGACGAGATGGCGCGTCGCGTATCCGCACAGAACGGAATGCCGATCACCATCGCGGGGCAGCTTGAAGGCGGCTTCCCCCTGATCGTGCTGCGGTACTACGCGGACCTCCTGCGAAAGACGTCGTTCGAGACGTCCCAACCTCACCTGCTCGGCGGCACTTCTACAGTCCGCCGCGCACCCATGGGGGTCGTCGCGGCGATCTCGCCGTGGAACTACCCGCAGACCCTGGCGTCCTTCAAGATCGCACCCGCGCTCGCCGCCGGGTGCACGATCGTGCTGAAGCCGTCACCGGAGACGCTACTCGACGCATTCCTTTTCGCCGAAGCCGTTGCCGAGACCTCGATTCCGGCAGGCGTGGTCAACGTCGTACCCGGTGGGCGGGATGTGGGCGCGTACCTCGTCGGACATCCCGACGTCGACAAGGTGGCGTTCACCGGATCCACGTCGGCGGGACGACTCATCGCCGAAACGTGCGGGCGGCTGCTCCGGCCGGTCACGCTCGAACTCGGAGGGAAGTCGGCGGCGATCGTTCTCGACGACGCCGACCTCAACCCCGAGACAATGGGCGAGCGTCTGTTCGAGAGCCTGCTGGTCAACAACGGCCAAACCTGCTACCTCGGTACGCGGATCCTGGCGCCGGACAACCGCCACGACGAGATCGTCGACACGCTGGCCGCTTTCGTATCCAGCCTTCCGGTTGGTGACTCACTCGACCCCGACACCATGATCGGTCCGATGGCGTCGGCCATACACCGCGACCGCGTCGAGGGTTTCATCGACAAAGGCAAGGGCGACGGCGCGCGCGTCGTCACCGGCGGCCAGCGCAGCGACCGCGACCGGGGCTGGTTCGTCACCCCCACCGTGTTCGCCGACGTCGACAACAACTCGGTCATCGCCCAGGAAGAGATCTTCGGCCCGGTCCTCGGTGTCATTCGGTACCGCGATGTCGACGACGCGGTTCGCATCGCCAACGACTCCCGCTACGGGCTCGGCGGCACCGTCTGGACCTCCGATCCGGAACGGGGTAGCGCGGTAGCGCGCCGGATCAAAACCGGCACGATCGGGATCAACCGCTACCTGCCCGATCCCAGCGCACCGTTCGGCGGCGTCAAGGACAGCGGCATCGGACGCGAACTCGGGCCCGACGGCCTCAACGCCTACCTCAACGTGCAGACCATCTACTCCTGACAGCGGACCTTGAAAGGATCAAAGACGATGAGCGCCAAGGGATACAAGTGGATAGCCAAGGAGATCGAAAGGCTCGATCCGCGCCGTGATTACGAGCGCATCTGGCAGTTGTCGACGTGCTACTACGTCGGCGACTTCGAGATGAACGTTCTCTACTCGACGGGCTTTCCGCACTTCATCCTGCCTCCGTGGGGCGGGGAGACCATCGCACGTAAGGGCAGTGGGAAAATAATCAAGCATCAGGACAAGCGCGAGAAGGACACCGCCGACGCGTTCTGGAGATGGTTCGAGCACGGACCGTCGAGCATGGCCACCAAGGAATCGGTCGAGCACGTCAATCGACTGCACATGGCCATGGAGAAGAAGATGCCGGGCAACTTCGCCCACAACGAGGACTTCGTGTACACGATGTGTTGGATCGGTGCGGACATGCACCGCCTCAGGCTCCGCATCGGACTGCCCGGCTATACCGAGAATCAGAGGATCGCCTGTCACCTGTACTGGGCGGAGATCGCCAAGCTCATGTGGACCGCCAACGGCCCGGTCACGGACTTCCCGGACGACTTCGACGGAATGCTTCAGTACATGGCCGATTACGAAGGCACCGACTGGGAGTACTCACCCGAGGGCGGGATGACGTGCGAGGCCGTCATCGAACAGTTCCAGAATCGGTGGTTTCCCAAGGGAACTCGATGGATCGGCCGTAAGATGATCATGGCGCTGTGGGACGAACCCGTGCACCGCGTCCACAGGATCCCCGATGTCCATCCCCTGACCCGGAAGTTCTTCGAGTTCGGGCTGAAGATGACGTTCCTGATGCAGGAGAAGGTTCTGCCGGACCCCAAGCACTCCACGCCGGCGAAGAAGAAGATGCGAGCGCAGAAGGGTCAGCTCGTAGCCGCCTGATCCCCCACCCCCATGCTCATGCCCGTCGCGATTCTCCGCGGCGGGCATGCGGCGTTGTAGGACAACGTCTTTCGGGGACCATTCTATGTTAAGTGCTTGGCGGACCGGCGAAGTCCAAACTCGACATCCGGCCTTCCTGCGCGTTAATTTCTTCATCGCGGTATGTCGAACGCCAACATTCGGCGGCGGAGATCGCGGCCCCGATCCGTCCGTCGCGCTTTTCGGATACCGGGTTGTCCCCTCGGCACCGTACCGGCGCGATGAACTGCGAGAACACCGCGGCGGCACGGTAAACACGACGTTTCCAGGGCGCGTACAACGGATTGTCGACGGACGCTGGCGCCGCAAGACTTCTTGTGGTCGGCGTCACGATCACCACACGCAGTGTCGCGCACCGCAAACGAAAAGACACTCGCCGAACCGACCAAGCGTCTACACGCCGCGAACGACAGAGGAGCTCCAACAGCATGCAATCCCACCGGTGTCGGACCGCGCGCCGAACGGCATGGCGCGGGGGGTTGTGTCGATGAGCGCCACGTCCTTCCTGCGTCGTCGATCGGGGACCGGCCACTTGAGTCAAACGGCGGCGCTCGCTCCGCTACGGAGCGTGGGCGGCTTCTTCGCCTTCTCCCTCGACACGATGATCACCATGGTGCGCCCCCCGTACGCCTGGCGGGAGTTTCTGGAGCAGACAGTCTTTCTGGCACGCGTCGCTCTGCTGCCGGCGCTGATGCTGTCCATCCCGTATGTGGTGCTAACCGTCTTCACCTTCAACGTGCTGCTGGTCGAATTCGGCGCCGCCGACTTCTCGGGCACCGGCGCCGCTCTCGGCGCGGTCAATCAGATCGGGCCGTTCGTCACCGTGCTGGTCGTCGCCGGGGCGGGTGCCGCCGCGATGTGCGCCGACCTCGGGGCCCGAACCATTCGCGAGGAACTCGACGCCCTTCGAGTGATGGGCATCGACCCGATCCAAGCGCTCATCGCCCCCAGGGTGCTCGCAGCCACTGTGGTCGCGTTCCTGTTGTCGTCGCTGGTGACGCTGACCGGCCTCACCGGCGGATTCTTCTTCTCGGTGTTCTTCCAGCACGTCACGCCGGGCGCCTTCGTCGCCAGCCTCACACTCATCACCGGGCTCAGCGACGTCGTCGTCTCGATGATCAAAGCCACGCTGTTCGGCCTCAGCGCCGGCCTCATCGCGTGCTATCAGGGCATCAGCGTGCGTACCGGTCCCGCCGGCGTGGGCAACGCCGTGAACGAGACGGTGGTCTTCTCCTTCGTGCTGCTCTTCGTCATCAACATCGTCGTCACTGCCATCGGTTTCGAGGTGACCAAATGACCGCCACCGCTGTGCGACAACGCTTTCCACGTGTCCTGAGTCGAGCAACCGGAATCCGCGGCGGCTTGCAGCAGATCGGCGAGCAGGCGCGCTTCTACGGACTGACGCTGCGCTCGATCGTCGACGTCGCCGTGCACTACAAGGCCGAACTGCTCCGTCAGATCGCCATCATGAGCCTCGGCACGGGCGCACTCGCGATGATCGGCGGCACCGTCGTCGTCATCACCTTCCTCAACATCTCCACCGGTGCCATCGTCGCCGCGCAGGGGTTCAATCAGTTCTCCGAACTCGGCGTGGAAGCGCTGACGGGCTTCGGGTCGGCGTTCCTCTTCACTCGTCTCATCGGCCTGGGCACCGCGGTCATCGCGTTCTCAGCGACCCTGGGCGCGGGTGCCACAGCCCAACTGGGTGCGATGCGCATCAACGAGGAGATCGACGCACTCGAGGTCATGGGCATCCGCTCCGTTGCGTATCTCGCCTCCACCAGAGTGGCCGCGGGCGTAATCGTGGTCGTCCCGCTGTACTGCGTCTCGCTACTCATGGGGTACTTCGCAGCGCGGTTCGGCACAACCGTGCTGTACGGACAGTCCACCGGCGTCTACGACCACTACTTCAGGACGTTCCTGATCCCCGGGGACGTCGTCAACTCGTTCATCACCGTCATCGTGCTGTGCATCGTGGTGATGCTGATCCACACCTACTACGGCTTCAATGCATCGGGCGGGCCCGCGGGGGTGGGACGCGCGGTGGGCCAAGCCACTCGAACATCGCTTGTCGCTGCAGGTTTCGTCATCCTCTTCGTGACTCTGGCGCTCTACGGCCAGACCGGCAACTTCAACTTCTCGGGGTAGAACAGTGTCCACCGAACGCAAGACGGGCCCCCGCATCGCCTCCGAATGGCTGGCACTGGCCCTCATCGTCACGATCGTCGGACTCGTCGCCCTGTGCGTGGCTGCCTTCAATCGCGACTTCAGCCGCGACCTGGCTGTCACCCTGACCGCGGACCGCTCCGGTCTGGTGATGGAACCGAACTCGAAGGTGAAGATGCGCGGTGTGCAGGTCGGCCACGTCGCCACCATCGCCGGGGGCGGCGACACCGCCAGCATCACGCTCAAGATCGACCGCGATCAGGTCGACAAGATCCCCGCCAACGTCGAGGCGCGCATCAACGCGACCTCCCTGTTCGGATCGAAGTACGTCGACCTGATCTACCCCGACCAACCCAGCCCGCAGCGTATCGCCGCCGGCACGGTGCTGCGTTCGCTGAACACCACCCTTGAGGTCAACACAGTCTTCCAAAACCTGGTTACCCTGCTCGATCAGATCGACCCAGCGAAATTGAACTCCATCCTCTCGGCGGTCAACGAAGCCGTCAGCGGCAAGGGCGAACGCATCGGGCAGGCCACCGAGGACACCAACGTCGTACTGACGCAACTGATCCCGCGCACCGATACCGTCCGCGAGGACCTGCACGCCGTCCGCGACGTCGCCGACGTCTACTCCGGAGCGGCGCAGAATCTCATCAGCGTTCTGGACGCGGTGGCCACCACCAGCACCACGGTGAGCAATCAGGCCCAGCAGGTTGACGCGCTGCTCGTCGGCGTGGCCGGTCTGTCGCGCAGCGGCGTGGAGTTGCTCGGGCCCAGCAAGGACAACCTAATCAGGACGGTGAACCTGCTCGAACCGACGACAAACCTCCTGATGAAGTACAACCCGTCGCTGACCTGCATGCTGGTCGGCGCAAAGACCGCACTCGACGACGGACTGGCCGACTACACCGGCGGCGCCAACGGTAAGTCGCTGATCATGGACGCCGCGCTCCTGTTCGGCGACGACCCCTACCGCTACCCGGCCAATCTCCCCATCAATGCGGCCAAGGGCGGGCCCGGCGGCAAGCCCGGCTGCGGCTCACTGCCCGACGTCGCGAAGAATTGGCCGGTGAGGGCACTGATCGCCAACACCGGGTTCGGCACCGGTCTGGATCTGCGACCCAACCCCGGCATCGGGTTCCCCGGCCTGGCGAACTACTTCCCGGTCACCAAGGCGATCCCGGAGCCACCCCGCATCCGCTACCCCGGAGGCCCGGCACCCGGACCGATCCCGTACCCCGGTGCGCCGCCCTATGGGGCACCGCTGTACGGGCCCGACGGCACCCCGCTGTATCCGGGTGTCCCGCCCGCGCCACCGGCACCCGAAGGGCCGCAGGCCGTGCCCGACGCCGCGGCACCACCGGCAGGCAATTGACCCACCACCGACGTCCGATCTCAAAGAGAGGCCAAAGACTTTGCGCGCGAAATTGTCCGGGACGCTATGGCGCCTAGCGCTGTTCGTCACCCTCTGCGCCGCGGGTGCCTTCGCGTTGGTGACTGTGTTCGCACAACTGCGATTCGAACCCGAGAAGACCTACAACGCGATCTTCGCCGGCGTCGGCGGCCTCGAGGAAGACGACTTCGTGCGCATCGCCGGCGTCGAGGTCGGCAAGGTCAAGAGCCTCCACGTCCGCGACGACTCCACCGTCGACGTCGCCTTCAGTGCCGATGACACCGTGGTGCTGACCGGCGGCAGCCGCGCGGTGATTCGCTACGACAACCTCATCGGCGGTCGCTACCTCGCGCTGGAGGAGGGTGCGGGCGGTACCACCAAGCTCGCACCCGGCGGCACCATCCCGCTGGAGCGCACTGCACCCGCCCTGGATCTCGACGCCCTCATCGGCGGCTTCCGCCCGCTGTTCCGCGCCCTGGACCCCACCCAGGTGAACACGCTGACCAACCAGCTCATCACCGCGTTCCAGGGCCAGGGCGCCACCATCGGCGCGGTCTTGGATCAGACTGCAGCGCTGACCAACACGCTCGCCGACCGGGACCAGCTCATCGGCGAGGTGATCGGCAACCTCAACTCCGTGCTGGGATCGCTAGGCGACCACAGCGAGAAGTTCGGCTCGGCGGTCGACTCACTGTCGGAACTGATTCACGGTCTCGAAGGCCGTAAGCAGGACATCAGCAACGGGGTGGCC
This sequence comes from Mycolicibacterium austroafricanum, assembly GCF_000612725.1. Taxonomy (GTDB): domain Bacteria; phylum Actinomycetota; class Actinomycetes; order Mycobacteriales; family Mycobacteriaceae; genus Mycobacterium; species Mycobacterium austroafricanum. The sequence goes on along the minus strand of NZ_HG964450.1, from coordinate 915,684 downwards.
TACGCCAATGAGGCCGCCGGGTCGATCGCCGACCTGCTGTCACAGGCCCGGCCGCCGCTGAAGACCACTCTCGACCAGACCGACCGCGTGGCCAGCACCGTCCTGGCCGACCACGAATACTTCGACAACCTGCTCGCCACGCTGCCCGACGCTTACCGCACATTGAACAGACAGGGACTCAGTGGTGACTTCTTCAGCTTCTACCTTTGCGACCTGGCACTCAAGGTGAACGGCAAGGGCGGCCAACCCGTCTACATCAAGATCGCCGGTCAGGACTCGGGCAGGTGCACGCCGCGATGAAACCCTTCCGGGAACGCAACCTCGCCGTGATCGGCGCTATCGGCACGGTCGCCGTCCTGGCCGCCGTGGTCATCGGCTTCAACTTCACGCGCATCCCGTTCCTTTCGGGAACCGACACGTACTCAGCCTATTTCGACGAACTTGGCGGATTGACCTCCGATGCCCCAGTGCAGGTCTCGGGTGTGCGCGCCGGCCAGGTTCAGAAGATCAGCCTCACCCCCGACGGAGTGCTCGTCGAATTCACCGTCGACGACGACATCCGTCTGGGCGAGCGCTCCGAAGCAGCCATCAAGACCAAGAGCCTGCTCGGCAACAAGGTCGTCGAGGTAACCCCGCGCGGCGACGGCCACTTGAGCGACACCATCCCGATGGCCCGCACGAATTCGCCCTACCAGCTGCCCGACGCCCTGGGCGACCTGACCTCCACGATCAGCGGCCTGGACACTACCCAGCTGTCTGACTCCCTGGCCACCTTGTCGGACACGCTGCGTGACACCCCGCCTCAGATCCGCGCGGCCGTCGACGGCGTGGCACGGTTCTCGGACTCAATCAATCAGCGCGACGCACAACTGCGCACATTGCTGGAGAACGCAAAGAAGGCGACGACGGTCCTGTCGGAGCGCACCGACGAAGTGGTCGGCCTGATCCGCGACACCAACGCGCTGCTGGTCGCACTTCGCGCGCAGAACGCCGCCCTGGAGCAGATCTCGGGCAACGTCTCGGCACTGGCCCGGCAGATCAAGGGCTTCATCGCCGAGAACCGCGAAAGCCTCAAGCCCACGCTGGATCGCCTCAACGGGGTGCTGACGATCGTCGACAACCGCAAAACCCAAGTGCAGGAGTCGATCCGCGGCTTCTCGACCTACGCGATGGCACTCGGGGAGACCCTGGCCTCGGGTCCGTTCTTCAAGGCCTACCTCGCCAACCTCGTCCCCGGACAGTTCGCGCAGCCGTTCATCGACGCCGCGTTCTCCGATCTCGGGCTCGACCCGAACGTCCTGGCACCTACGGAACGGGTCGACCCGCAGACCGGCCAGCCCGGCATCCCCAGCCTGCCGATCCCGATGCCGCGCACCGGCCAGGGAGGGGACCCCAACCTCACACTGCCCGACGCGATCACCGGCAATCCCGGCGACCAGGGCTGCGGCCCACCGGGAGTGCCGTTGCCCGGTCCGACCGGTTGCTACCCCTACCGAGATCCGGGACCGGCCCCGGCTCCGGGGGGACCCCCACCCGGTCCGCCCGCCCCCGGACCCGGCAACGACCCGAACGCCACCGCGACCCCACCGGTGTTCCAACTCGCACCCGGTGAGCCGCCCGCGGCGGCCCCCAACGCTGAGGAGCCCACTCGATGAAGGACCGTCGGACACTCCGCATCGGCATCGCCGCGGCATTGGTGGCCGCACTGATCGCCGGCGGCTATTTGATCGTGTCCGCCACCCAGGCGGTGTCGCGCAAACAGATCGTGGCGTACTTCGAGAACAGCAACGGCGTGTTCGTCGGCGACGACGTCCGCATCCGCGGAGTCAACGTCGGCAAGATCGCCGCCATCGACCCCGAGCCGACACGCGTGAAGATCTCGTTTTGGATCGACGACCAGTACGCGGTACCCGCCGAGGTCAAGGCTGCGATCCTGTCACCCACACTGGTCAGTTCCCGTGCCATTCAGCTCACCCCGCCCTACACCGGCGGAGCCACATTGACCGACGACGCCGTGATCCCCGAGGACCGCACCGCAGTGCCCGTTGAGTTCGACGACTTCCGCGTACAACTGGAAAAGCTCACCGACACACTGCAACCCACCCAGCCCGGCGGGGTGAGCACACTCGGCGAGTTCGTCACTACGACCGCGAACAACCTGCGCGGCAACGGCCCGGCCATCCGCGACTCCATCATCAGACTGTCGCAGACGGTCTCGGCGCTCGGTGACCACAGCGACGACACCTTCACCAGCATCAAGAACCTGTCGATGCTCGTGTCCGCACTGCAGGGCAGTACCGACCTGATCCGCCAGCTCAACCAGAATCTCGCATCGGTCACCGGCGCGCTGGCCGCCGACCCCGGCCAGGTCGCCAACGCCGTACGCGATCTCAACTCGGTGGTCGGCGACGTGCAGAGCTTCGTCGCCGAGAACCGCGAATCGCTCGGAACCACCACCGACAAACTGGCGTCGGTGTCGCAAGCCGCCCACGACAGCATCGGCGACCTCGAACAATTCCTGCACATCGCGCCCAACACGCTGGCCAACTTCATCAACATCTACCAACCCGCGCAGGGCACACTGACCGGTGCTCTGGCACTCAACAACTTCGCCAACCCGATTTCGTTCCTCTGCGGCGCCATCCAGGCCGCGTCGCGGCTGAACGCCGAACAGTCCTCGAAGCTCTGTGTGCAGTATCTGGCGCCCATCGTGAAGAACCGCCAATACAACTTCCTGCCCTTCGGTGTGAACCCGTTTGTCGGACCCAGCGTGCGGCCCAACGAGGTCACCTACAGCGAGGATTGGATGAGGCCGGACTTCGTTCCGCCGCAGCCGGCCGCCGCCGCACCCCAGGCCGGGCCCGTGCCCGATGCGCCACCTCCGGGACCCCTGCTGCCGGCCGAGGCCGTGCCGCCAGCCACACAGGTCGTCGACACCGACCCTGCTGCAGGACTGCCCGGCATGATGGCACCGCCCGGAGCGGGATCGTGAGCCGCGCGACGCGCCGCGCAGCGGCGCTGCTCACCGCTGTCGCCGCCACCGGCGCATTGACCGGGTGCAGCGACTGGAAGGGTCTGAACACCCTGCCGCTGCCGGGCGCACAAGGGGTCGGGGACGGGGCGTTCACGATTCAGGCCCAGCTGCCGGACGTGAACAACATCGAACCCAATTCGCGGGTCCGCGTCGGCGACGTCAACGTCGGCACCGTCACCCGAATCGAGCGCCAGGACTGGCACGCGCTGTTGACGATCCGGCTCAACGGCGACGTCGTTCTGCCCGCCAACGCCACCGCCACCGTGGGACAGACCAGCCTGCTCGGATCGTTGCACATCGAGCTCGCCCCACCGCAGAATGCGGCACCCTCGGGCCGACTGCACGACGGCTCACTCATCGAACTCGCCGACGGCGCGGCGTACCCGTCGACCGAACAGACACTGGCCGCGGCCTCGCTGCTACTCAACGGCGGCGGCATCGGAGAAGTACAGGACATCACCACCGCGCTGAACACCGCGTTCGGCGGTAAGCGGCAAGACCAGCTGCGGACCCTGCTCGGTCAGCTGCAGACATTCACCGCGCGGGTCAACGAACAGACCCAGGACATCATCGAGGCCACCGACAGCATCAACAAGCTCGCCGGACAGTTCGCCGCACAGAAGCCGGTGCTCGACCGCGCGCTCGACACGCTGCCCCAGGCCCTCACGGTGCTCAACGACCAGCGCGACAACCTCATCGACGCCGTCGACCAACTCGGCAAGTTCAGCGCACTCGCCGCCGACTCGGTCAATCAGACCAAGGACGCGCTCGTCGCCGAACTGAAGGACCTCGGTCCAGTGCTGAAGTCGCTGGCCGACGCCGGACCCGCGTTGACGCGATCGCTGAGCCTGCTGACCACCTACCCCTTCTCCAAGGAGAACCTGAACAAGTGGTTCCGCGGTGACTACGCCAACATCAGCGTCATCGCCGATCTCACCCTCAGCAGACTCGACTCCTCGTTCTTCACCGGCACCAGGTTCGAAGGCGACCTCACCGAACTCGAGATGCAGTGGGGTCGCACCATCGGCCAACTCCCCAGCCCGTACACGGCGGTCAATCCCATTCTGGCGCCGTACAACCTGAACCAGGGGCCCTGACCGATGCACCTCAACCGACGCGTGAAACTGCAACTCGCGTTCTTCGCCATCGTCACCCTCGTCTCGGGGACCCTGATGGCCGCGCTCATCATGCACGTGCCCAGCCGGTTCTTCGGCATCGGCGAATACACCGTGACCGTCAACCTCTCCGAGGCCGCCGGGCTCTACAAAAACGCCAACGTCACCTACCGCGGCACCGAGGTCGGACGCGTGCAGGACATGGAGGTCACCCCCTCCGGTGTGAACGCCGTCCTGGCGCTCGATTCGGACATACCGATCCCCGCCGACCTGCAGGCGCAGGTGCACAGCACCAACGCCGTCGGCGAGCAGTACGTCGAACTCGTTCCCAACAGCGGCGACGGCCCCGCACTGAAGAACGCCGACGTCATCCCGCTCGACCGCACCGTCGTGCCACCCGACATCAACGCCCTGCTCACCGCGACCAACCGCGGCCTGCAGGCAATTCCGAACGACAACCTGCGCACAGCCATCGACGAGGCCTACACCGCCGTCGGCGGACTCGGACCCGAGCTGTCCCGAATCGTAGACGGCACAACAAATCTCGCCGCTGACGCGCGCGCCAACCTGGATTCACTGACCGCATTGGTCGATGAAGCCAAGCCCGTCCTGGACACCCAGACCGACACCGCCGACTCCATCCAACGCTGGGCCGCCAACATCGCCAGCGTCACCGGGCAACTGCGCGACCAGGACGGCGACCTGCAGGGCGTGCTGAACCAGGGCCCCGCGGCTGTCGAGGAGGCGCGCGCACTCATCGACCGCGTCAAACCGACCGTGCCCGTGCTGTTGAGCAACCTCGTCAGCGTCGCCGACGTCGCGGTCACCTACCAACCCAATCTCGAACAGCTGCTCGTACTGCTACCGCCGGGCATCGAAGTCCTCCAAGGCGCGGGTCTGGCCAACCGGAACACCAAGCAGGACTACAAAGGCTTCTTCCTGTCGTTCAACCTCAACATCAACCTCCCGCCACCGTGCACGACCGGTTACCTGCCCGCCACCCAGCAGCGACCACCGGCCGCGGTGGACTATCCCGACCGCATCGCCGGCGACCTCTACTGCCGTGTGCCGCAGGACTCGGCGCTTGCCGTGCGCGGAGCGCGCAACCTGCCCTGCGCGACGCGACCCGGCAAACGCGCCGCCACGGTCAAAGAGTGCGAAAGCGACGGGAACTACGTGCCCCTCAACGACGGATACAACTGGAAAGGCGACCCCAACGCGACGACATCGGGCCAGGCCGTTCCCCAGCCGCCGCCAGGCGCGCCGGGATCGACCCCGATCCCGCCGCCACCGCCGATCGCCGTCGCCGAGTACGACCCCGCCAGCGGCACCTACATCGGTCCCGACGGGAAGCAATACACCCAGGCCAATCTCGCAAGAGACGCCAAACCATCGACGTGGCAGGACCTTCTGACGCCACCGGAGGGAAGTGGACCATGACCACCAAGACGATCAACGAGAACGACCTCGATGACCGCACCGACGTCGACGCGGCGGCGGAATCATCCGAGCCCGAGGCAAAGCCCTACGACGCCGAGGCCGACGACGTTGACGCGGACGGCGACGTACCGAACGAGGACCCCCCATCTCGGCGCCCACGGTCACCGAAAACGCTTGCCGCGATCGCCGGCGCGATCATGATCGTCGCCGTCGGCGCCGTCGCGGGATGGCTGGGACTGCAACTGCAGCACACGCAGCAGGCGGCCGATCAACGAGCCGCGTACCTCCAGGCCGCCCGCCAAGGAGCGATCAATCTGACCACCATCGACTGGCAGCAGGCCGACGGCGACGTCAAGCGCATCGTCGACAACGCCAAGGGCACCTTCTACGACGACTTCTCCAAACGTGCGCAACCGTTCGTCGACGTCGTAAAGCAGGTTCAGTCCAAGACCACCGGCACCGTCACTATGGCTGGCCTGGAATCCATGTCCGGCGACCAGGCTCAGGCGTTGGTCGCGGTCACCGTGAATACGACCAACGCCGGTGCGCCCGAACCCACGTCGAAGGCGTGGCGCATGCGAATCGACGTTCAGAAAGTGGGAGATGACGTGAAGGTCGCCAACGTGGAGTTCGTGCCGTGAGCACCGTCGACGCCGTGACGGACGCCGAAAGCACCGACTTGCAGGTTGATTCGCCGGACTCCAAGTCCGAACGTGAGACCACTGGGAGCGTCGATACCACGCAAGGTGATCCGCACAAGGCCTTCTCGTGGTCGACGCTGATCGTGTTCGTCGTCGTGCCGCTGATCGTGCTCGGACTCGCCGCGGGCGCCGGCTACCTGAAGTACCGCAACGTCGTCGCGCAGGGCGTCGACACCGCGCGAGCACAGTCCGTTCAGGCGGCCACCGAGGCGTCGATCGCCATGCTGTCCTACAGCCCCGACAACGTCGAAGCGACCCTGCACGGAGCCGAGGACCTCCTCACCGGGTCGTTCCGCGACTCCTACCGGTCCCTCATCGACGACGTCGTCATCCCCGGTGCGCAGCAGAAGAAGATCTCCGCCACCGCCTCGGTCCCCGCCGCAGCGTCCATCACCGCCACCGATACCCACGCCACCGTCATGGTGTTCGTCAACCAGAGCATCATCGTCGGAGCCGACGCCCCCACCGACACCGCCTCAGCCGTCGAGGTCACCCTCGACAAGATCGGGCAGCGTTGGCTCGTCTCGGGTTTCGAGCCGAAGTGATCACCTCGCCCGCCGGTGTCGGTCTCTCCGTCGTGTCCTGCGTGACCATAGCGCTGAGTGTGGCGCTGGCCGCCCCGGCAGCCGCGGACAACAGGCGACTCAACAACAGCGTCGTCGCCAACGTCTACACCATCCAGCACGACGCCGGTTGCAGGAACAACGTCACAATCGACCCGCAGTTGCGGTTGGCGGCTCAATGGCACACCAACGACGTGCTCACCAACCGCGCGCTCGACGGCGACATCGGCTCGGACGGATCCACGGCGCAGGACCGCGCCAACGCCGCGGGATATCGAGGCGTCGTCGCCGAGACCGTCGCCATCAACCCGGCGCTGGCCATCAACGGCATCGAGATCCTGAACCAGTGGTACTACCGGCCCGACTACAAGGCGATCATGTCCGACTGCGGCAACACCCAGATGGGGGTGTGGTCGGAGAACAGCCTCGACCGCAGCGTCGTCGTCGCCGTCTACGGCAAGCCAGCTTGATCGTCGTCAACGCCACCTACCCCGAAAGGACACCGCGGTCATGGATCCCAACCCCTGACTACGACGCCAGCGACGAGATCGAGTACTTCTTCAACTGGTTCCCCTGGGCGTTACGAGGCGTGTACCCGCCGCCGGCGTATCCCCCTGTGTGACCGAAGGATCCAAGACACTAACAGCGATGTGAAAGCGGCCAACCCATGGACTCACCAGTGCGCGTAGCCACGAGATTGTTGCGCGCCGTGCTCATCGTGCTGATGGCCTTGTGCCTGTGGAACGCCGTGGAGGCGAAAGCCGCCACCGTCGAGTACCTCATGGTGCCTTCGGCGGCGATGGGTCGGGACATCCCTGTCGCCTTCGCCGCAGGCGGCTCCCACGCGGTGCTACTTCTCGACGCGTTCAACGCCGCGCCCGATGTGAGCAACTGGATCACCGCGGGCGACGCGGTCGGGACCCTGGGTGGCCGAGGTGTATCGGTGGTCGCCCCGGCCGGCGGGGCGTGGAGCATGTACACCGACTGGGAGATGGACGGCGGCAAGCAGTGGAACACCTTCCTGTCTACCGAGCTACCCGACTGGCTGGCCGCCAACAAGGGGCTCGCCCCCGGAGGGCACGCCGTCGTCGGTGCCGCGCAGGGTGGTTACGCCGCACTGACACTCGCCGCGTTCCATCCCGACCGCTATCGCTACGCCGGATCCATGTCGGGCTTCCTCACCCCGTCGGCGACGACGCTCAATGGGGCGATCACCGCCGGAATGGCCCAGTACGGCGGCGTCAACACCCAGGCCATGTGGGGCGCGGCGCAACTCGGCCGGTGGAAGTGGCACGATCCGGACGTACACGCACATCTGTTGGTGGACAACAATATTCGGCTCTGGATTTACAGTCCGTCGACGCCGACCTGCAGCGACCCCGCGGCGATGATCGGCTACTGCGACCAGGCGCAGGGCAGTAACCGCAGCTTCTTCAACCAGTATCGCAACATCGGCGGCGGAAACGGTCACTTCGACATCCCCGAGGGTGGGCAGCACGACTGGAGCAGCTGGGGGCCGCAGTTGGCCGCAATGTCCGCCGACATGACCGCATCAATCCGATAGCGAGGGACACTCTTCATGCATCTGGTGCGCTTTCCTTCAACACTTTTCACCGTAATGGCTGTAAGCGTGGCCGCCGTGCTCGCGAGCCCCGTCGCCGGAGCCCAACCGGCACCGGATCCGTGCGCGCAGTCCGTATTGCTGCTCTGTCGAATCCTGCCGATCTACCCCGGACTCGAAGAAGACGTTGACCTGACCAAACCGACGCCGGCCGAAGCTCCCCTCGGGCCGGCCGTCGAGCCGGCCCCGATCGCGCCGGGCGCGAACACCGAATAGCGAAAGGACAGCATGGGTATCGGAATCGAAGTCGATGGACTCACGAAGTCGTTCGGCTCACAGAAGATCTGGCAGGACGTGTCCTTCGACATCCCGGCGGGCGAGGTGAGCGTGCTGTTGGGCCCGTCGGGTACCGGTAAGTCGGTGTTCCTGAAGTCCCTGATCGGTCTGCTGCGCCCCGAGCGCGGCAAGATCATCGTCGATGGCACCAACATCCTCGAATGCACCGCCAAGGAGCTCTACGAAATCCGCACCCTGTTCGGGGTTATGTTTCAGGACGGCGCGCTGTTCGGCTCCATGAACCTGTTCGACAACGCTGCGTTCCCGCTTCGTGAGCACACGAAGAAGAAGGAATCCGAGATCCGTCAGATCGTGATGGAGAAGCTCGACCTCGTCGGTCTGGCCGGTGATGAGAACAAGTTCCCCGGCGAGATCTCCGGCGGTATGCGCAAGCGCGCCAGCCTGGCTCGCGCGCTGGTGTTGGATCCGCAGATCATCCTCTGCGACGAGCCGGACTCCGGCTTGGACCCCGTTCGCACGGCGTATCTGTCGCAATTGCTGATCGACATCAACGCTCAGATCGACGCCACGATCCTGATTGTCACGCACAACATCAACATCGCCCGCACGGTGCCCGACAACATGGGCATGTTGTTCCGCAAGCATCTGGTGATGTTCGGTCCCCGCGAGGTGCTGCTGACCTCCGAAGAGCCCGTCGTCAAGCAGTTTCTGAACGGCCGCCGCGTCGGCCCGATCGGCATGTCCGAGGAGAAGGACGAGTCGACGATGGCCGAGGAGCAGGCACTCCTGGACGCCGGGCACCACGATGGCGGTGTCGACGAGATCGAAGGCGTCCCACCGCAGATCACGGCGACACCAGGCATGCCCGAACGCCGAGCCGTAGCCCGACGACAGGCCCGCGTCCGCGAGATCATGCACACCCTGCCGCCCGCCGCCCAGGAAGCCATCCGCGACGACCTGGAAAGCGGCTCCAGAACCCGCGCCGTCGATCAAACTACGCCGATCCCGATCCCGATCCCGATCGCGGGAGTGTAATGTGACCGGGGGCCGGCTCGCGGGGGACAGCCATGGTCGAATCGACACGTTTCCGTTTGAAGGGCGACGCGGCCCGCAGCGAAAGGTAACGGCCGAATCGATCTACGAGCGCGCACTCGCGGTCATCGATTCGGACGGAGTTTCGGCGCTAACCGCTCGGCGACTCGCCGTCGACATCAGGATTTCCACCCGAACGTTGTACAAGTGCGTCGAAGGTCATGATGACTTGATTCAACACGTCATCGCTCTGCACGGTGATCGATTGAAAACCGGACTGCAAGTAATGGATTCGTGGGCAGAAACGGTCGTCGCTTGGTGTATGAGCCTGTATCGGCAGATGGCCGAGCATCCGAATGCCTCGGCGCGGCTCACACAAAGCGATTTCGACGGCCTCCTCCGTCCGAAGCTTCACCGACCCGTCGAATGCGCTGCCGCATTCGGCATCGACGATTCGTGGGCGCGACAAGATTGCCGCTTGGTGGTTCAGACAGCTTTCAATGCCGCAGTGGTGTCGGCCAGGTGCGGTTCGTCGGAGACATTGCAGTCTCGCGCTGACGACGTCCGGCGCGTACTGCGAATGATGACGTCACGGCAGCATTCGTCCGAAAGTGTGAGGTCATCGTGTACGTAAACCGATTCGAACAGCGCTGTCTGGCATGGGCGCTGGTGGACATCGCCCGGCCCTACCTCACGGACGAAGACCGTTCACGATTGTCGGTGAGGATCGGTGCCGGGGACCTGGCGAGCGCACTGTTCGCTCTCGTCGGTCGATGTATGCGCAACGAGGTCGTGCTTCCTTCGGACGTTGCCGTTACGCTGCGCGACTGGCTGCACGGTTACTCGGGCACGGAAGTGGCTGCTGCCTTCGAACCGTACGTCGGTGTGGTGCAGATCGTGCGTAACGTCCCTGTCATCGAGCGGCCGATGGACGCTGCTCCGTCGTCCCGCGACCGATTCGGCAATCGTCCTCGCCGATTGAGTGTCGGATCGACACCCCCAGCCGCTGTGCACGGAGTCGGCCTGTTGAGTATCGCAACGGGTCCCAAGCAGGAGGATGTGAGGTGTTGGTGAGGCACAGCGCGAGGACTTCGGTCGTGGCCGCAATAACGGCAGCGATTGCCATCGGATTGTGCGTCGCACCGCCAGCGGCTGCGGTGCCGGCGCCTGAGGTGGAGTACGTGTACAACGTGATGGTGCGACGGCATTTCGACTTTCCGAACAACGACGCGCTCGCGTATGGCTGGAGCGTCTGCGAGAGGGTCACACGCGGCGTCCGATACGCGGACGTTATGACGGACACGAAGCGTGACGTTTTCCCCAACGACGAACAGGCAGCGAATTTCGTCGTGTCGAACGCCGTGGGAATCCTGTGTCCAGCTCAGATTTGGTGGCTGCGAGACTCGGCCGCGGGGTACCGCGCGCCCGATAAGCCATCGCAATCCGGCTAGGAGGCCCATGTCTTATCCATCGATGGCGCTCACCGGTGCGACCGGGCAGCTCGGCGGGTTGATCGCACAGCGGCTGGCGGAGCGCAAAGTGAGTCTGCGGCTCTTGGCGCGCAAACCGCAGAAAGCTCCGGACATACGCGATGCTGTCGCAATCCGCAGCACCTACACCGACGACGACAGCACCCGTGAAAGCCTCGCGAACGTCGACGTACTGTTCATGGTGTCCGGCGCAGAAAGCGCTGACCGTCTTGACCAGCACTGTGCGTTCGTCGACGCCGCGGCTGCGGCAGGAGTCGGTCACATCGTTTACACGTCGTTCAATGCCGCCGCCCACGACGCCGTCTTCACTCTCGCCCGAGACCACTGGGCGACCGAGCAGCACATCATCGACCGCGGTCTTCGTTATACGTTCCTGCGCAACAGCCTGTACACCGACGTCCTTCCCGAACTGGTTGGAGACGACGGCGTGCTGCGGGGACCGGCGGGCGAGGGCCGACTGGCGTCCGTTACCCGAGCCGATATCGCCGCCGTCGCCGCGGTCGTGTTGCAGGATCCGGCCGCTCACCTCGGCGCCACCTACACCCTCACCGGCCCGGAGGCATTGACGCTGACTGAGGTCGCCGAGGCCATCTCCGAAGCGACCGGCAGGACGGTGTCGTTCCACAACGAGACCGTGGCGGAGGCCTACGAGTCTCGCCGCCGCTGGGATGCCCCGCAGTGGGAGTGCGACGCGTGGGTCTCGACCTACTTGGCCATAGCCGCAGGGGATTTCGGCGACGTCACCGATGACGTTTGCGCCATCACCGGCCGAGACCCGCAAAGCCTTCGTTCGTTTCTACGGCAACGTTGCTAACGTTACTACGGCCCGCCGTTTCAGCGCCTTCGCGGACGCTACGGCGCTTCAAAAAACCTTCTGCGTTGTGGTGTAGTCGCCGGCTCGGGCCGACTGCCGCTTCTGATCTGGCTAAGCGGGCTTGACGTACGAACAGTAGAGAACTCAGGGTGCTTCTCGTCTAACAGCGCGCGAATCGAAGCCGCCGAGTGAATGGGTGTCGGCGTAGGCGGCGAACGCCACGCGCGCGCTGTACTTGGTCACCGCGCCGACGTGGATTCGACGACAGCGTAGGCGCTGCGCGCGATCGAGAGGCGATCGCTTCGAAGTCCTGGCGATTGGCCTTTGCGGTGCGCGGCGACGGTCAGCGCACGGGCCCGATGCGCCGGGAAGCCGGTGAACCATCCAGGGCGTTAACGGTGGGGACTGCTGAGCGACGGATCGTGACGGGTAGATCTCTTCGGGGAGCCGTGGGCGCAGCACGGCCCGCCCCACGCATCCTCCGGCGGCGCCTTTTTGTGAACAGATCTAGGAACGAAACTGTGCGCAACGGGGTGGACCCCGCAACGGCACGGCGTGACACACGAGACGCGAACCGACTTCTGACCGCCACGTTAGAAACGCGAGACTGCAATCGGCCGGCTCATAACTCAGAGGTGCCAGGGTACGTGCCCGCCGCGCGGCTGCTGATAGCGGATGGCTTTTCGATTCTCGGATCCGCCATTTAGATGACAATGAAGCACACGCCATTCCTGTGACAACGCGCTCCTCACCCAGGTCGACACGGTGGGAAATGCCATGCAGTTTGGCAACCTACAGGTTCTTGTCGGTTCTCATTCTGCGTGGCGGATTCTCATTTGCGATGGCGGCTGGTGGCGGATCCGCCAATTGGATGAGAATAAGTATGACCTTTGGGCGACTTGTTTTGCCGCAATGGGGCTCAACCTCTTGCCCGTCCCCTGGTGGAGCGCGCAAGCTGGTTGCACGCCAACTGTGGCGGGGGTGATCAGATGTCTGCGCCGGGTTCTCAAGGCTCCGACGCTGCGGTCGCTGGGCGGCCGTGGGTGGGTGAGTCGCTGGCTAAAGGTTGGATCCGCGAGGGGGCTGTCGACGTTGATGTTGAGTCTGCGACCGTCGATGTGCGGTCCTTGGAGGGGGAGGTTGAGCGTTGGTCAGTGACGGGCGTGTCGGAGTCTGTCTTATTCGCCGCGAGTCCGTGGCGGACTTTTCGGTGGTACGAGGGGCAACGTCATTATTCGGGCAGCTATTGGGCGGCAACGGAAGCCAGCCATGTCATCTATGAGTCGCGGTTAGAGCTATCAGCGCTTCTGATGGCCGACTTTGATCCTACGGTGCTTCAGATCGTCGCTCAGCCATTCTTATTGCAGGCAGTGGTCAACGGTCACCGTCGCCGCCATATTCCAGACTATTTGCTCCGCACGACAACGGGTTTGGTAGTGGTCGATGTTGTCCGGGCACGGCGGCTTGCAGAGGACCCGGCTGCCGGCGAGCTATGTTCGTGGACGCGTGAGGTAGTCAACTCATTGGGTTGGGAGTACCGGGTCTGCAGCGAGCCGCCCCCTGTAATCATGCGAAACATCCGATTCCTTGCGGGGTATCGGCGTTTACGCTACATCTCACGAGATACTCTGCGCGAAATACGGTTTCGTCGTACAGAGTTGTTTGGCCTACGATTCGACGACGCGCTACGGGTGCTCGGTAGGGCGGGAGCTCGGCCGGTGGTGTGTAGCGCGCTACTGCATACGTTGTGGAATCACGAGCTTTCGGTTGACTTGGGATGTCCGTTGCGTCCTTGCACCGTCTTGGGTGCGGCGTGATGACGCGGGCGTCGACACCGATCAGAACCGGAACCCGCTTCCAGTATGAGGGCATGGCGCACGAGATCGTCGAGATGCACGTCGCCGGTGACTCGTTGGAAGTTCTCGCTAAAGCGCTACGCGGCGACACGATCAGGCGTCTGTCGCTGCGTGAACTACTCATGAGTGACCGCAGCGTGATCCTGACTGATGCTGATGAGGTTGCGCTGGGTGCTGGGGAAGCGGCCAGCATTACGTTGGCAGCGGTCCCTGCCGCTGCGCGGCAGCGAGCTTGTAACCGTGCTGCGCACGCGCGAGAAGTGCTGACCGGATACCGCTCGGGCTGTGCCGAGACCGCGTTACCGTGGGAGCCGAAACCTGAATACCGTCAGGAGATTCCGTTGACGGAGCGCTACCACGCGAAGGCTTTCGAGTTACGCGCTGCCGGGCAGCGCGTGGCCTACCGCACCATCGAACGGTGGGTGCAGCTATACCGTGCTCATGGAGAGGCAGGGTTGATCTCGCAACGTGAGGTTCAGCCCGGTATCGGCGGACGTCAGGATCCGCGGTGGCGTGAGACGGCGCTGGAGGTCATGGGCGAGTACCTAGATCTATCGAAACCCAACGAGGACTTGATTATTCGGCGCACGCGCGCTCGGTTGGAAGCGCGGTTCGGTGTCGGCGCCGTGAAGATTCCCTCACAGAGTACAGCGTACCGAATTTTGGGTGAGCTCGAAGACCAGCAGCCGTTGTTCAAGTACAGCACGAAACGTAACCGTGACGTCGCTGCTCGGTCGAAGGAGGTGTACGGCAAGCTTGCTCCGATGCGGCCGGGGGAGTACCTGCTGATGGACACGACCCGCCTGGACGTGTTCGCGATGGACCCCCACACATTGACGTGGATCAATGCCGAGCTGACGGTGGCGATGGATTGGTACAGCCGCTGCATCACCGGATTGCGTCTAACCCCGGTGTCCACGAAGTCTATCGATGCGGCCGCGGCATTGTACGAGACGTTTCGACCGCGCCCGGCGGGACGGGACTGGCCCGCTGAGGCGATGTGGCCTCCACGGGGCATACCGCGCTCGGTCCTGGTCGAACAGCAAGTGCTGGATGCCAATAGCGTGTTGGCGGCGACCCCGGCGGTGGTGCCCGACACACTGATCGTCGATCACGGCAAAATCTATGTCAGCGCTCACCTCAACAGCGTGTGCCAGCGTTTGGGGATCTCGATTCAGCCAGCCCGGCTGCGCCAACCCCGCGACAAAGGACCAGTGGAGCGGTTCTTCAACACGCTTCGAGTTGGCCTGCTGCAGGAACTACCCGGCTATAAGGGCCAAGACGTCTTCGCCCGCGGACTGTCGCCAGAACAGGATTCCTGGTTCTATCTCGATGAACTCGAGGCCATCATCCGCGAATGGATCGCGGTCATCTATCACCACACGTCCCATGACAGTCTGACGGGTTTCTGTGTTCCTGGCCTGCACATGACCCCAGCGGAGATGTTCGCCCACGGGGTGGCGCGCGCCGGCTACCTCGAGGTCCCGAGGGACCCCGATCTGGCGTATGAGTTTCTCCCGGTGGCGTGGCGCACCATCCAGCACTATGGCATCGAAATAGACGGCCGAATCTATAAAGGTGACATTGTCGCCGGCCGGGCGAAGGAGAAAAGTCCGTACCCGAACGGGAAGTGGCCGATCGCTTACAACGTTGACGACATCACCAAGGTGTTCTTCCGCGATCAGCGCAACCAACGTTGGCATCAGCTCACGTGGGAGCACGCCGACATGCTTGACGCGCCGATGAGCGAGGAGATACTGCGATTCGAGCGGCAGTTGGCCAAGGCGCAGAACCGATACGTCGACGACCCCCTGGCCATTACCAGCTTTCTGGAACGCCGAAAACTGACCGTCGGGAACTCCATGGCCGAGCGGCGGATGGCCATCCGGGTGGCCCGCGACCAGTCGGGACTCATCACTGATCTCGCCGCGCCATCAAGCTCCGAATTGAGTTCGCTGACAACAGCCTTGGATCGTCAACCGGGGCAGCGTGGCCTTGCGGCCGGGTCTGCAGACGCCCTTGCTGATGATCTCGACGACGAACCCGACCAGCCGGATGTTCTCGACGATGCCGACGAACCGCCGCTGGAGCACGGCAGCTTCTACGACGCTGTGCTGGAGGTGCAATGACAGCAGGCGCCTCCCCGCATTCCAAGCAGACGACCGGGGCACGCGCGCGCAGTAAACCAGATCCCCGAAACCCGCGTGAATACCTGGACAACCTGACCTTGGCGCGCAAAGAGGGATGGCGCGCGATGGTCGAGGCGCCCCCGCTGGACAGGCCAGATTTATTGTCCAACAAAGCGCTTCGGCGATTGAGTGCATCTGCTGCAGGGGACTACAACGATCAGCGCCGCCGCTGGCATGCTCAGATGGGCACGGTGATGACCGCCGAATGCCAATCGGTGCTCGAACAACTCGAGGATTTCGTCGCGTGCAACTGTCAGACCGGTGAGGACGCCAAACCCCTGATCGCGCTCAGTGGTCTGCCCGGACTGGGGAAAAGTACGGTATCGCGGGTCTTCGGGAAGCGCGTGCACCGTCGACACATCGAGCGCTACGGAGTGACCACCCGCGCGGGCGACGAGCGGTGGCCGGTATGCCGGATCGGTATGACCGCCTCCACCGGAACCCGCGAGTTCAACGCAGCGTTGTGCGATTTCTACGCTCATCCCGGTGTGTCTCGGGCCAGCGCGCAGCAGCTTCTGCGGTGTGCGCTCGATGATGTGTCGTCGTGTGAGACACGTCTGCTGATCATCGATGATCTGCACTTCTTGCGGGGCCGCCATGAACGGATGACCGACCTGAGCAACCAGTTCAAGTACATCGCCAACGAATTCCCGCTGACAGTACTTCTGATCGGGATTGGGCTGCACGAACGCAACGCGCTTCTTGATGACCGCAACGCGTACCGCGATCACGAGATGGAGCAGCTGTTGCGCTGCACGACGCCGGTGGATATGTCGCCGTTTCGTGTGGACACTGAGACGCAGCGGCGACGCTGGCGCGAGCTTCTGCTCACTTTGGAACAGCGGCTGCTGCTGACCCAGAAGTATCCGGGCATGCTGGCTGACGACCTGTCTGATCAGCTGTTCGTGCGCAGCACCGGTCACATCGGGTCGCTGATGGCGCTGATCAGGTTGGCCTGTCAGAAAGCGATGCGCACCGGTACCGAGAAACTCACTGCCGACCTGATCGACACGTGTCGCATCGATAGCGCCGCTGAGCTGGGCCGTCGCGAGCTGCAGGCCGCGTTTCGCACCGGCCGGAAAACCACACGCCTGCGGGCCGCCACGTCGCCACCATGACCACGGTCCGCGTGCTGCCGCTGGCTACAGCACCCGTGCCGGGCGAGGCGCTGGATTCTTGGCTGCAGGCCACGGCAGTGCGCCACGGCATTGCACTCAAGGACCTTTACCAGCATCTGGGCCTCGACATGACAAGAGATCTGCGCAAGGCCGTCAGCACTATCGCCGGCACGGATGACACCGCGCAAAGAATCAGCGCCGCCACCGGTGCCTCACCGGCACAAGTCCACGCGATGACACTGGTCCGCTACCTACCGGCGGTGACCCTGCGCCCGGATGCGACCCCAACGTTTACCGCCATCACGCCGCGTCATCACGGCGACGGGTGGCGATTCTGTCCGCACTGCCTAGCCGCCAGCGGGGGAGCGTGGCTGTTGCGGTGGAGGCTGCTGTGGAGTTTTGCCTGCCTGCAGCATCACTGTCTGCTCGCGGAGCGCTGCCCACGATGCGGCCGACGGCAGCGCGCGCGGCTACTTGCCGACGCGGTGCCGCCGCGCCCCGTTCACTGCGCCTACCCGGACGCCACGACGACGGGGCAGCGACGCCGGCCGCGCTGCGACGCCGACTTGGCCACCACCCCCGTCATCGACCTGCCGCCCGATCACCCCGCACTGCGTGCCCAAGGCATCCTGGACAATCTGCTAAATAGTAAGCAGGGCCTTTTTGGGCTCTACGCCGCTCACCCCACCGCGGTACCCGTTGTCCTGGGTGATATCCGCCTCCTCGGACGCGGCATCTTCTCGGCCACTAAGGGCGCCTACCTCGACGACCTGTTGTTACCGGCTGACCTCGCCACCCTGTACCGAAAGCAGTTGCAAAACAACTCTTTTGCGGGCGCTACGGGAGGCATCGCAGCATCGGTGATCGAAAGTGCGGCCGCAGCGACCGCCGCGATCACGCTGCTCAATCAGTCGGATCTGCAGTCCGCCGCGGCACCCCTGGCCGCGCTGCCCGACGAGGTCTCGCGCTACGTATTACATGAACAGGAACGCATCGGTCGGGTGGACGGCCCGACGCCAAGTCCGGTACTGCAGGGGCTGCACTACACCGCGCTCGGAGATCGTCTGACCCCCGTGCAACAGCTGAACTACCGCCTCGACTCCCCGTTTCCACGAAAGCACCCCACTAACGTGGAGCGGCAGCGGCGATTGCTGCGTCGTCTTCCGGCGGCGCTCTGGCCGGACTGGGCGCTCCGGTTGACTCCACCCACGCTGGGACTCGCTAGTGCGCGGGCCGTGCTGGCAGCCGCAGTGCTGCTGGTCGGCAGCGATCTCGATATCGCGGACGCCGCGGCACTTCTCAGCATTCCCCTGACCCACCGCCAGGCGGTGTACCGGTTGTGGCGCTTCAAGGAGTCTCCCTGCTGGCCGGAGATCCGTGCAGCGGTGGGCATGCTCGCCGATTACCTGGACACCCACGACAGTCCCATCGACTATCAACAGCGCCGAAGCCTCAATTACGGCGCTCTGCTACCCCAGGTGGATTGGAACGCCATCTGCCGACAGGCCGGTCGGCCAGCACGTCCCGCAGCGCACACGCGTGCCTACCTTCAGCACCGGATCTGCGGCACCGCCGCACCGCGTCGCGGCGCCCCGCGCACCAACGCGGCGCTCGGCCAGTTCCCGCACCGACTTACCCCGCACCTGCTAGAAGTTCTCGATGACTATGCGTTGCGCTTCCTGCACCAGCAGGGAATCCGAGACGAACCGGTGGTGTGGGCACCCCCGCTGAGCCTGCTCAGGCACCGAACGCTGCCCGGTGGTAGCGACACCGATATCGATCTCGGCGAGCTTCATCGCCTGATCCGGGACCAGCAGTGCAGCATCCCCGCTGCCAGCCAGCGCCTCGGCGTCAACGCCAATCTGGTCCGCGCAGTCCTCGAACACCATCCCGCACCAGCCAAGCCGCGACCGGCGTGGACACCCCGACCCGGCGCCCTACGACCAGGAACGGTGTACCAGGATGCGGCCCGAGCACTCCCGCGAGACCGTCTTATCGACCTCTACACCGCACAGCAGCGCAGCCTCGCCGACATCGAAGCCGCCACGGGGTTTGGCCGAAAAACAATCGCACGGTTAGCCCGCGACTACGGCATCCCGCTGCGTCGACCAGGCGGGCGAGCAACTCCCCCCGTGGACGGCGACTGGCTCTACACCGAGTACGTCCTCAAGAAGCGCAGCTGCGCCGAACTAGCCCGAGAATTACACATCCGGGCTGCTACGGTCGTCAGGCTCGTCGAACCGTACAGGTCACCGCTGCGCACCGTGCGTCGGCGCACCGAATCCCAGGTAAGGGCGAACCCGAACGTTCCCGACCTCCTCGTTCCGGCACTCGTCGGGCACGGCGGATGGGAGCGGCTGCAGCGATTCGCCATCATCGCGCAGTTCTCCACACTCACCGACGCCGGACACCATCTCGGCATCAACGTTGCCGCCACCGGCAGCTGCATCTCACGGCTGGAAAAGGACTTCCGCGCACGGCTTCTCGTCCACGGACCGCTGAGATGCACCGCCTTCGGCGAGGAGGTACTGGTCGCCGTCGCCCAACTTGCCGAGTGGGGCGGGCCTTGACCGTGCCAGTCCCCGGACTACGGTCGCCGCGGTGCCCCGGGGTCGTCGACCACGATCTCACCAACGGCCACTCCGAGCGCTTCGGCGATGTCGTACACCCGCTCTATCAACACCCCACGCCGCCCATGCTCCATCTGAATCAGCTGATTGCGCGCAATGCCCGACTCCAACGCCAAACTTTCCTGCGACAACCCGCGCTCTAACCGCAGGGCGCGAATCCGCCCACCCACTAGCGCACGTCGACGCTGCCACATTTGGGCGCGCTCGGGATCATCCTCAGAACTCGTGTCGGCATCCCATAAGTAGCCACCCGTGGTACATAAAAGTCTGCTCATCAAAGAGTGCCCCAATCAATGTACTGCTTGCGATACAATTATCCTTGGTTATCGCTGCGTCGATGGATGGGTCCGATTCGCGCGTCTATTGGCCCACATCGCGTCCAGTCTTGTCGCCGGGCCGGCGACGGAGCTTCCCATTGTGGGTGGGACCGATCCCGGGGGAGGCGCTGGACTCCTGGCTTGACGCCATCGCGTTCCGGCATGGTGTTTCCCGTCGGACAGTCCTCGAGCGTTGCGCTATAGCGCATTCGGGCTACGGGGCCTGGATGCGCCTGCTCGACTTCGCCGACACTGACCGTATCGCCGGAGTCACCGGATGCGATCCCGCAGTTGTTGCCGCACTGGCCTTCCCGTGCACTGGCAACCCGGACAGTGCCCTCCGCGGGGCGCAAACGTTACCGTCTTCGACCTGGGCCTGGCGAGCGCACTCGCGCTGGTGTCCGCAATGCCTGACCGATACCGGCGGGCGCTGGTTACTTGCCTGGCGCCTGAACTGGACCTTCGTCTGCCTGACCCATAACCGTTCACTGCAGGACTTCTGCCCGACTTGTGCTGCGCGGCAACGTGGTCGCCCTCCTGGGAGTCAGATGCCCCAGCTCGACCGGTGTGCTGAACCCGTGCGCGACTCGTCGGGGGAGCGGGCGTGCTGCGGAGCCGACCTCGGCCAGGATCAGGAATGCGTTGAGCCTGTCAACGCCGCGATGGTGCACAGCCAACGGCTCGTGAACGCTCTGCTCGCTGGACGCCGAGCTCCACTCCGCGTGTACAGAGCAACTCAGCCCGCGCCGCAGGCCATTTTCGAGGACGTCAAAATCATTGCCCGCTATGTATTTACGCTCCTGGGTAACATGCCAGCGGGAACGACTATGCCCCAGGCGCTTGCTGACGTATCTATCGCAGGCGGAGCCAGCAGCGGGCACAGAGCCGCCCCCGCTGCGCGCCCCGCCGCCCTCGACATCGCCACCGCCACCGCAATCACCGCGGCAATCCTGGATACCCACGATGTGTCCGCAGCTGCGCACCTACTCGCAGAAGTCGTTCTCATCTCCACCTACGCCGGCGCCGGTGCCCACCGCGTGTACAACGCCGAAGCGCTGACACCGAGGGCCCACCTCATCTGCGAACGCGCACACCAGTACGTCCGCAGCACGCTCACGCTTCGGCGGCGCTACGACACCACAGCCGCCAAATCCAGGCAAAGCATCAAAAGGAACCGCCAGGCACGGGCTATGGCTCGGGTTGACTCCCTGGCGGTCTCTTCGGGGACTCGCTGGGGCCGCTGACGGCCGATCACCTCCACTCGCGCTGAAGCCCGCCGTCACAGGGCCGCCGCGTCGATATCTGATTCATCATCCAGTCGCGCGTCACAGTGACGAAATGACTACCGGCGGCGCGGCCGACTTTCGCGCTTCTGTCGTTGCATGTCACTACGCTAAGTAGTGTGACCGTGGACAAGGCGTATCCGGATGCTGCCCATCGTCACCGCTCCGCGGCTGCGTATTTGCGCGGATTCACCCAGCCTCGCGACGTTATCGTAGGCCGTGCCGGAACTGACAACGGAACTTGGCCGCCCCGTTGTCTCTCACCGCTGCTAAACCCAACGTTCTCTGTGGTCGCAAGACGATTGCGCAGCCCCTGATGATTGATGCATTAGTGCCGCGGGTGGGCATCACCGAATTGCGCCGTCATTTCGGCCGGATCCTCGGTGAAGTCGAACAGGGCCGCATCTTGGTCATCACTCGTCGCGGGCGCGAGGTGGCGCTGCTTGTGCCGGTCGAGACGCACCGCGCCGTCAGCAACGGCGGATGACTGCTCAACGGGCCGAATACGGATACCGCAGCAGTAAGGACTGCGACGTGCCCGGCCAACGGACGGTGACTGCGTGCTGCGGGCCTAATTGCTGATTGGCGTGCGACTGGCGCGTAAATATCGCGCGCCGCGCGTCGTTCAGCGTTGGCGATCTCATCGTCGAAAACTTCTGTCAGCTGCGCATACTGAGCGTTCAGCAGGTCGTCGTTCGGCGCCACCGGCTCCGCAGTGACTTGTCCCAACCTCTCGGGTCTCGGCAAAGCCGTGTACTCAAGGATAGGCCTGCGCTTCGCGCATATGACTTGGTTAGCCATCCACGCAAAACACACGAGACGATTCAGTTCTGTCATTACGCTCAGATGTGCAGAACCGATGGGGGAGGACCTGCAGATGAGCACCGTGGCACCAGGCTGGTATCAAGACCCATGGAAGCAAGCCGACCTGCGATGGTGGACAGGCACCGAGTGGACGGGCTGGACCCACACCGCGCCGCCCAGCGTTGAAGGCCCTGACACCGGGCACTCGGGGCGGTCTGTGTTGGAGGCTCTCGCCGGAGCCCAACGCATCGCCGTCATCGACGTCGAAACCACCGGTCTGTACCACGTCGACCGCGTCGTCGAGGTCGCCGTCGTGACCATGGACCCCTCCGGCGCCGTCATTGATGAGTTCGATACTTTGGTCAATCCGCATCGCGACCCCGGTCCGACGTGGATTCACGGCGTCACCGCCTCCATGCTCGTTGATGCCCCGAGTTTCGACGATGTTGCTCACTATCTCGCGGCCCGCCTGCACGGCGCTGTCGTGGTCGGCCACAACTTGCGATTCGACACCCGCATGATCGACCGGGAGTTTTCCCGCGCCGGTATCGATGTCGACTGGGGGCGCGGCCTCGACACTTTGCATGCTACGGGATGCAAACTCGCCGTCGCTTGTGCCGAGTACGACATCACTCTTGGCAACGCCCACCGCGCGCTCGTGGACGCCCGTGCCACCGGCCAATTGCTGTTCGCGGTCGCAGATGTGTTCAGTGGTTCCTGTTCGCCCGCATCGGTCATACCTGTGCGCCACGCCGCACCACGGCGCGTTCTTACCCGCGACGGTTTCGGTAGCGCGACCCTCGACGTCCCTTATCTTGCGGAGCTCGCACGAGGGGTGCACGCCGATCCCGATGTCGCTCCGTACGTGACGCTGCTTGACCGCGCCATCAGCGACCTCCAGCTGACTGCCGAGGAACGAGCCGAACTCTCCGCGCTTGCTGACGAACTCGGCCTCGACGACCGGCAGCGAGAACGCGCACACCGAGAGTTTCTCAACGGCCTGATCGACGCCGCACTCGAAGACTCGGTCATCACCGACACCGAGCTCGACCAATTGTACCGTGCCGCAGCACTTCTCCAACTAGACACAAGACTGGTCAACCGACGCACCAACGCCTACCGGCTCACTGAGTCCACCATTGCGCTGGAACCCGGAATGAAGGTGTGCTTCACTGGGGCCGCTCTCAACGAGCTTGGCGAGCCCATCGACCGGGAAACGGTCATCGAACCGCAAGCACGCGCTTTCGGTCTTGTCACCCACCACTCGCTCACCAAGACCTGTGGACTTCTCATCGCCGCCGACACAGCATCGGAATCGACCAAGATCGACGCCGCTCGCCGCTTCGGCGTCCCTGTAGCGTCATTCGCCGACTACCGCCGGGCTCTGGCTACGCGAAATCCGTTGCCGGTCACTACCGTCACGAGTCCTGGCATTGCACAGGTATGCGGCAGCTGCGGACACTCCTGGATGGCGGCACGACGCGCCAGCACGCCACTATGCGGTTCGTGCCGCGGCAGCCGACCACACACCCGGAAAGATGCCGGCGCAAGTCGACCACCGAAAGCGTCGACGCCGCCGGCAATCGAAACGCTGGTCTGTACCGAATGCCTTGACAGCTGGGAACGGCCGCGCACCCGCGGCAGGCGGCCCTTGCGCTGCCCGCAATGCGCACCGAAGCGCGAAGAGGTCCCCGCATAGCGGCTTCAGGGACAGCCTCGGTGTTTCGACGCCCGGCGAATCACATCGCGCCGTCAGCTCTGGCGCAGAGCTGCCCGCTGCCTGTTCGGGTCGCCACGCTTCGGTATTGACAATCAGGAGCGATCGTCCCGGGTGTCGCGGAGTAGGACTTCTTCGATGACCCCCGTGGCAGCGGAGGCGCGGACGCGAAGGGCTGGCACATAACAGGGACGTCCGTCGGCGTCGATACCGTCGTCGCTGTCGTCCCACTCGTAGGCGACCACACGGAGGGTGTTGGTGAGTCTGCCCATCAGCATGGCGATGGGGAAGGGGCACCGGAGCAACAGGTGTACGTCGGCGTTGGCGTGATCGTTGGCCAGAGCGCGGATGTGTGCGGCCGCGTCCGCCGCGGTGGCGCCGGCCAGTGAAGGATCCAGGAGATCGCCTCCGCTGCTTCGCATGTGTTGCCACGCGGTGAGGTCTTGGTCGTTGGCCTCGAGATATTGGTCGAAAGCCGCGTCACTGCGCTGCGCGAGCAGGTCCAGGTAGACGCCAACGGCGCGGCGACCCGGCGCTGCTACGCCGCTGTTGATTGCCTGCCTTTCGACGTAGATGTGAGGCGGAGAAGTGAAGCGGGCCTCGCCGGCACTACTCCACGCACTACCCTGCTGATCAAAAACTTCCATGTGTCCGATGCGTGAAGAGGGGAGCGAGGCTCCAAGCGCGAAGGCAACGCACAGGTGCGCACCTCCGCGGATCCGTACGCGCTCGGCAGCCGATTGGGTGACCGCATCCGGAAGAAGGCCGATGGTATCGCGCAGATCGCTCAACCCGGCCGCGCTCGGCAACCGACCGTGGCCGGCAGGCCGTAGCCTGATGTCGAGCTGGCCCAGCGTGCGGTCAAATGACTGCGGCGCGTTACGGGTCTGAACGCTAAGTTCAAAGAGGTGCGTATCGGCCACGTGTGCGCGGTGATTCGCTACGCGTTGCCTGAGGAGTCGATCAACGATGTGGAGAAGTTCCGCACGGTCGACGCGGTGTTGGTCGACTCCTGCTAACGTGCCAGGTTTGACGCCCAGCAGCTTGTCGGGTGCCGTGTAGTCCAGTGACCCGTGCTCGTTTTCAATGGCATTGGCGACAGCGAGTGCGAACTCGGGGTAGTCATCATGTATTTGGAGTAATAGAGGTGCTTCAAGGAATTTCACGACGGTGCTGTTAGCAATGTCCGCGGTGGTGACGATGACTGCGCCGCTAATTCCCGCTGAAATTGCTTGTGTGAGGCGGTGTTCAGTGTCGCCAGGCGGAAGATCGTCTTTGTCTCTCCACACCGGAATGCCAGCGGCCCGCAAGAGCCCTGCCAGTTCAGCGGCGAGGTCTATTCCGTCGCTGTGCCGGTATGAGATAAAAATGGGACCTGTCGGGTCGGGGGTGGCGGGCTCGGCCTTCACTGTTTGCTCCGAGTGTGCGAGGTTGGTTCTGGGTCGGAGGGGCAGAGGGGTTGCTCGGCGGCGGAGTGCACAACGGTAAGCGGCAGCATGCGGATGCTGTCGCGTTCGATGAGCCATGTGGCGGCGGCAAACTCGGAGCAGCCGGTTTGTCTGATGATGATCGACTCGAAGTGGCGAAATTGCAGCGCGGGTTCGCGTAGATGGCGAAGGTAGGAGCGCATATCGACGTCGCTCGGCGTGAGCCCACCCGCGGGATGGGTGTGCCATTCGCGGATCCACTCACTGCGATCGGCGTTCCATGCTGTCGCTGCGAGCTGCTGAGCGTGACCGAGATCGCGAACACACGAGCGTTCCGTTTGATGTGCCTGTGGTCCAGGGTCTCCGGCGCGGGTGACTAAGAGTTTGTGGTCGGTTTCGCGCCCGAGCAGGATACCGACGGCTTCCAGGCCGTCGCGTGAACGCGATGATTCCTGAGCGATCGTCGTCAGTGCGGTCGGGGTGATTCCTATCGTCGCCGCGGCTGCGTCGCTGTTTACGGGGTGCACGTTGGACATTTCGTGCGTGGGGGTGGGATAGGCAACCAGCGTATGTCGCCGGGTTTGGCGATGTCGAAGGGTTGGTGCAGGTCGCCTCCGGGGTGCAGTCCGATGATGGCGTGCTCTGCGGGCAGCTGTTGAGTGTGGTCGCCATGCAGCGACTCCAGTAGCGTTGCGACCGCGGTCTTGCCGGCGAGGGTGCCGACGTAGCGCAGGTCCGGAGGGGCTGCTGTCATGGGTTGGTGGGCGCTGCCCGTCCCGTAGTCCAGTTCCTGGTCTGCCTCGGCGTCCATCGCGCCGTTCTCAGCGAGCGCGCTGCGGAGACACAGTAGGCATCCGAAACGGGGGCTGGGACGGAGCCGGATGATTTCGCCAATCGCGCCGTGATCAAGGACGCAGGCGAGGACGGCTGGCTTGCCGCTGCGGCGCGCGAGATGGCTGACGACCCGTCGGGGGGCGACGCCGTCTGCGGTGCATAAGATCAGGTCGACGTCTTCAATAAGCCGCCGGATGTGGTGTGCATCGTCGACGACATCGAGTCGGTGGGCGCGGACGTCCTGGGATGGCCATGACTGGTTGAGAAGACTTTGCAATGCCGAAACCTTGTAGCGGCCAACGCTTTCAGGGCCGAGTGTGTGTCGCAGCATGTTGTGCCAGAGGAATCGGTCGGGATCGACTAGGTCGACGCGCCCGACGCCATAACCTGCCAGGGCTTCTGCTGCCGCGCTGCCTATGCTGCCGCAGCCGACCAGCATGATCGAGTTGGCCGCAAGGCGTTCGATGGGCCATGTGCCCGCGAGTTGCGCGATACCGATAGTCCGGGGTTGCACTTCGACGTGTATGGGTCGCACGCCATCGCGGTGGATGAGCCAACCGGCGTATTCGCTGACCCCGATGATGCGTAGCTCTGGGGTCAGCTCGGGGTCGTGGGTGATCAGGATTCCGTACTTGGTGCCTGGGTCGAGAAGGCGCGGAATGATCGTCTTGAATCCCTGGAAGTCTGCTGTGGCCCCGGGTCGGCGGATCATGGCGAAGTGGTCGATGTTGATCGTCTCGGTGGGCTTGCGTATCCATTGGGCAGGGCGGGTTTGATCACCCCAGGTGCGTAGCGTCGTGTATTCGCGCGGGATGTCGACTTGGGTGCGCGTACCTTCAGCGACGTCGACGGCGTGGACGACGAATAGATTGTCGGTCGGCACATGGCGCATCGTGAGGCCGCCGCGCGTTAGTGTCGACGAGGTGATCTTGGTGGCGCCGTCCCGGGTCAACACAATATGGGGATCACTGCGGTACATCGGGATCCTGGCTTTGGGAGCTGGTGTCCTGCTGTGCGCGAACAGTGCGGTCGATGAGGTGGTCGTAGGAAGAATCCGAGACGATCCCGTTGATCGACATCGCGGTAATGGCGCCTGCCTTCATGAGGGCATACTCAATGCGCCATCCGGCTGCCTTGGCCAGCAGCTCAGTGACGCTGGCGTCGGGCTGCCACGCACCCACGGTCTGCAGCAAACACAGCGAACCCCCGGGTGCGACGTGCCAGGCAGTCTGGGTTTGTTCCAGCAGCGTCGGCTCAGGATCGAGGGGATAGATGATGGGCGGCACCATTGGGTACGCGGCCGGGTAAGCCATCACCACGGTGACGCCTCGCCCGCCGATGAGGTCGGTCAGCGCCGGGGGCTCGGCACGGTCGAAAGGCCAGCGCGGAAGTTCTCCGCTCCAGCCGCCGTGCGGAAACACCAGGCCGCTTGGCGACTCCGGCCCAAAGTAGTTCAACTGCGAGGCGAAGGCCGCGATGTCACCGTGATCACGAGGTAGCCGGGCGGGTTCCGCGTCCATCCACAGGATCGGCGTACGGTCCTTGCTTGTTGTCCCGCGCGGCGCAGTGCTCATCCCTGCGGCGTGTCCTTGACGGGGCGCGGCGGCGGCGCAACCACTGAGATGGGAGTGGTGGCGGGGCGGGGGAACTCGTCTCCAAAAACGGTGCCCCAATGATAAATGGCGAAATTGGTGTCGTTGTTCACCTGCGCCTGGCTGGCCTTGGCGGCGCTGTCACGCGCGTTCGACAGGCAATCCGCAAACTGGTCGAAATCAAGATCGGACTGAACGGGACCGCATAGCCCGGCCGGGTCGACAACCTCCCCGCCGCCTTCAATGTGATAGGCGGCGCTGACGAAGAACTGTGTGATCGCCGAAGGTTGCGAGGAGGTGATCGGCAGGAATTGCAGCGCCAGGACCTCCATGACGAGGGACTTGATCTTGATGTTCTGCTCGGCGGCCCACCATTTCAACATCCGGACCGATCCAGCGAACTTGTTCCAGGCAGCGTGCTTAGCAGCGACTTCAGCAATGAGGTACTCGGGATTGGCGTTGATCCATTCCTCGGAGGCGGCTTGGGGAATGAGAAGTTTTCCGTCCCGCCGCAGCGCAGGCATGGCATCCACGGTGAAGGCATCGGGATCGTTCGGGTCATCCAGGAAACACTTAACGGCGTGATTGCGCCACCTGGCCAGGCGCACTTCCTGGGCGTGGGTGCCGTCGGTGGCGCCGAGCAGGTCATGGACCTGTTCGCGGGTGTAGTCCAGGGCGTCTTTGGCGGACGCGCCCTGCTCACCCCAGTCGGGGTGCTCGCCGCCCGCAAAAACGATAATGACGTCGACGTCCCGGATGGGATCTTTCTGGGTGCCCCGCGCCAGCGACCCCGACGGAATGATCTCATCGACATCGGTCAGCGGCTTGAACGCATCGCGGAACAGGTCTCGCCGACCCCGCGCTTCGCGTACGACCGCGATATCAGCGTTAACGACATCCTGGAACGTCCTGAATGCGTCGTTGACACTCACGTGCCTCTCCTGACCGTTGCGCTCGACCTCTGGATCAAACGTAGCCGGTCATACCGACAGATCGACGCCGGCGACGCACGGTGTGCTCCCGGTGAACCGAACCATCGGGGCGCGCTGCTGAAGTCGGCAGTCACTCCCAAGTCTTCGGGCGCGGTTCAGGGCGGCCTGGGCGGCGGTTGGGGTGTCGTGCAGCGTGGTCACGTCGCATCCGTGGTCATTGATGGTCAGCGTGTACATGGGTGGCTCCTCCCTGGTGGTGGGCACCGTCGGCTCATACGGATACAGCGATTTTGAGTGGCGCTATCCGTGGGTTGCGTCGGTCAATCGCGGCCATAGGATCTCCCACACCGGCACCCGACTAGGGGAGTGACGCGACGGAAGTAGGCCTTCGACGGTGGGCCAGTCAGCGCTAGGTTTGCCGTCGGTGGGCGCAGTCGATGGTGCTCAGAGGGCGGCTTCGTCCAGTTCCATCACTTCATTGTCGATGGCGTCGAGCACGGTGCGGGTGCTGGTCAGCAGCGGCAGGAAGTTCTTGGCGAAGAACGACGCGGCGCCGATCTTGCCTTCATAGAACAGTTTGTCCCCACTGGCCGATGGCGGCAGGCCGGCACCAGAAGCGAGTTTCTCGATTGCCACGACGGCCTGCCGTTGCAGCAGCCAGCCGACCATCAGGTCGCCGACGGCCATCAGGAAGCGCACCGAGCCCAGGCCGACCTTGTAGATGTCGGACGGCTCCTTCTGGGAGGCCATCAGGTAGCCGGTCAGGGTGGCGGCCATGTCCTGCACGTCGTCCAGGGCCGTCGCCAGCAGCGCCCGCTCGGCCTTCAGGCGGCCGTTGCCGGTCTCGTTCTTCACGAAGTTGTCGATCTGCGCGCTCACGTAGGCCAGTGCCTGGCCCTTGTCGCGTACGATCTTGCGGAAGAAGAAGTCCTGGGCCTGGATGGCCGTGGTGCCCTCGTACAGCGAGTCGATCTTGGAGTCGCGGATGTACTGCTCGATCGGGTAGTCCTGCAGGAAGCCGGATCCGCCCAGGGTCTGGAGGCTCTCGGTGAGCTTGGCGTACGCCTGCTCCGAACCGAAACCCTTGACCACCGGCAGTAGCAGATCGTTGACCCGTGCCGCGAGGTCGGCGTTCACGCCGTGTAGCGCCTTGGCGACCTCAGCGTCCTGGAAGGTGGCGGTGTACATGTAGAGCGCGCGCAGACCTTCGGCGTAGGCCTTCTGGGTCATCAGCGAGCGACGGACGTCCGGGTGATGGGTGATGGTCACGCGCGGCGCGGTCTTGTCGGTCATCTGGGTCAGGTCGGCGCCCTGGACACGCTCCTTGGCGTACTCCAGCGCGTTCAGGTAACCGGTCGACAGCGTGGCGATCGCCTTGGTGCCCACCAACATCCGGGCCTGCTCGATGACGTCGAACATCTGCGCGATGCCGTCATGCACCTCGCCGACCAGCCAGCCCACGGCCGGAACGCCATGTTGGCCTAGCGAGAGTTCGCACGTAGCGGATGCCTTGAGGCCCATCTTGTGTTCTAGATTCGTGACGAAGACACCGTTGTGCTCGCCGAGTTCGCCGGTCTCGGGGTCGAAGTGGTACTTCGGCACGAAGAACAGTGAAAGGCCCTTGGTGCCCGGTCCGGCGCCCTCGGGGCGGGCCAGCACCAAGTGAAGAATATTCGGAACCAATGTTCCCGAATCCGCGGCGGAGATGAAGCGCTTTACCCCGTCGATGTGCCAGGAGCCGTCCTCCTGCTTGACAGCCTTGGTACGGCCGGCGCCCACATCCGAACCCGCGTCGGGCTCGGTGAGCACCATGGTGGCGCCCCAGTTGTTCTCCGAGGCGATGGCTGCCCACTTCTTCTGCTCGTCGGTGGCCTGCTTGTAGAAGATGCTCGTGAACGAGCCGCCCAAGGTGTAGAAGATCACCGCCGGGTTGGCGCCCATGACGTGCTCTAAGAGGGCCCAACACAGGACGCGAGGCATGGGAATGCCGCCGAGTTCTTCCTCGACGCCAACCTTGTCCCAACCGCCGTCGATGATGGCGCGTACCGCTTTCTCCACGGACGCGGGCAGTAGTACGGAGTGTGTTTCGGGATCGAACACCGGTGGATTGCGATCGCCGTCGATGAACGAATCTGCAACGGGGCCTTCACACAAGCGAGCTATCTGGTGCAGCATGTCGCGGGCGGTGTCGGCATCCAGGTGGTTGAATGTGCCAGCCTCGAAGGCACGTTCGATTCCGAGGACCTCGAACAGTGTGAATTCCTGGTCCCGAACGTTGGGCCTGTAATGCGTCACTGGGATGCTCCCTGGTGCAGCCGTCGTAGCTGGATCGGAAGTCCGTCGGACGGGAGTGGTCCCGTCCCGTGGACGATGGGCGGCTCGTAACCGTCGGGTACCGTCCAGGAGTATTCCAACAGCATGTGATAGATCGCCGACTTGACCTCCATACCGCCGAAGTACATGCCGATGCATTTGTGGGCATGTCCGCCGAACGGTGCCCAGATGTATCGGTGGCGCTTATCCTCGCGTCGCTCCTCGGTGTACCGCTCGGGGTCGAAGGTGTCCGGGTCGGTCCACCACTGTTCGATGCGGTGGGTGGAGAACACCGGAAGAAGTACCAGGGTGCCCGAAGGGATGAAGTGACCCAGAATCTCGGTGTCGCTGGTGGCCTCGCGCGCGATCAGGCCCACCGGCGAGTTCATCCGTAGTGTTTCCTTGAACGCCAACTCAAAGGTCGGCAGGGCCTCGAAGTCCTCGAACTCCAACTGCTCCTTGCCCAACGCTTGCGCCTCGGCGCGCAGCCGGTCCTGCCATTGCGGGAATTTGGCGAGGAAGTAGGCAAACATCGCTGTCGTGATGGTGGTGGTCTCGTGGGCGGCAAGCTGAAAGAAGATCATCTGATTGACGACGTCTTCATCGGTGAACCGCTCGCCATCTTCGGTTTCGGCGCGACTTAGGACACTGAACAGATCGTTACTCGCGCTCCTGCGCTTGGCCGGCAGCTTCGCGTAGAAGTACTCCTCAAGCTGTTTACGCGCCGCCAGACCCCGATGCCATGCGCCGCCCGGGATATCGGCCCGGACCACTGAAGTGACGCCGCCGTGGCACTCGACGAAGAGCTTGTTCAAACCGTCGGCCTCGGTGGGCCCTTCCGCCCCGACGAAGACCTTCGTGGCTACGTCCAGCGTCATCTGGTTGATGTGGTGGTAAACCCGGAACGTCTCCGACGGCGACCACGATTTCACCGTTCGGCTGATCTCCGGGTCCATCTCACGCATGTAACCGATCAAGCGGCTGCGCGTGAATGCCTCCTGCATGACGCGGCGATGATGCAGGTGTTCTTCGCCGTCCATGAACAGGATGCCGCCGGCGAAGAACGGATTCCCGAAGTAGCCCCAGCCGCGCTCCGCCGAGAATTCCTTGTTCCGGTTGGCGATCACGCGTTCGGTCCCTTCGGGTCCGAACACCACGGCGCATCGGCGTCCAAACGCGCCGATCCAGGATATTTCGCCGTACTTCTCATACCGCGATCGGAAGAAGCCGACCGGGTCCTTCGTCAGATTGAGTGCGTACCCGACCCCGGGCGCCCCGCTGTCGCCGATGACAGCTTTGAGCCCACTGCCCGGTGGCGGCGTGGCCAGCGGTCTGGTCCGTGCGGGGAAGCGGTCGAACAGGGCGACAGCGGCTTCCTGGACGTGGTCCTTCAACGAGCTGGTCAAGGCAACCCTTTCCGTGGGGAATGTCTCGATAGTACGGCGTCGTGTCGGGTCAATCAACACTGTGTTGAGCATATGGCAGTCTGGCGACCGGGATGGACGGGTCGGGGTCGGCGACCTTCCCCGAGGCGCCCTCCGTCAGCTGGGGCTTATGCGCGTCGTATCGTTGATTCACTCAACGCTCTGTTGACAGAAAGCCATATGTTGGTCGATGCTATGGCCCATGGCCACAGCGCATTCTGTTGAAGGACTTGATCGGACCCACGGCGACGCAGTCACGGTTGACTTCGACGTGATAGTCGTCGGTGCCGGTTTCGCGGGGCTTTACGCGTTGCATCGGCTGCGCAGCGACGGATTCTCGGTACGTGTCCTCGAAGCCGCTCCGGAGATCGGGGGAACCTGGTATTGGAACGCTTATCCCGGGGCTCGGTGTGACGTCGAGAGTGCCGACTACTCCTATTCGTTCGATCCTGAGTTGGACCAGGAGTGGACGTGGTCTGAGCGATATGCCGCTCAGCCGGAAATACTGGAATACATCAACTTCGTTGCTGATCGCTTCGCGCTGCGGAACGACATCCAGCTGAATACCAGTGTTACCTCGGCTCGGTATGAAGATGAGGCCTGCCGCTGGGTCGTGGTCACCGGCGAGAACGAATCGCTGACCGCCACCTACGTCGTGCTCGCCACCGGTGGACTCTCCGCCCCGTTGAATCCGCCATTCCCCGGCGCGGATCATTTCCGTGGGGAGTCCTATATGACCCCCACCTTCCCCAAAAGTGGTGTGGACTTCGCCGGAAAGCGCGTCGCCGTCATCGGGACGGGTTCCAGTGGGGTTCAGATCGTGCCGGCGATCGCCGGCGACGTCGAGCAGTTATTCGTGTTCCAGCGCACTGCGCAGTTCAGCATTCCCGGACGGAACCATCCGCTGTCGGCTGAGCAGACGGCCGAAATCAAGGCTACCTATCCGGCGCGGCGCGAGCGCCAGTGGCGTTCGCATACCGGCTTGAGCATCGAGGTCAACCCCGCGCCGGCTACGGAGCTGTCACCTGAGCAGAGACGCCGTGAACTCGACAGCCGCTGGCAAGAAGGGGGAGCCCTGGCATTCACCGTGACGTTTGGTGACGTGCTGACCGACATGTCGAGCAATGAGATCGTTGCCGAATACCTCAGGGAAAAGACACGCGAACGGTTGGCCAGTCCAGAACTGGCTGAAAGCGTTCTGCCCCAGGGATTTCCATTCGGTGCCAAACGTCCCTGCGCTGACCACGGTTACTATGAAGCACTCGAGTCGGATGCGGTGTCACTGGTGGACATCCGCGATAATCCGATTTCGCGGATCACGCCCGACGGAATCGAACTCGCTGACGGAACTCAGTACCAAGTGGACGTCATTGTGTACGCGATCGGATATGACGCTGTCACCGGGGCGTTGACGCGTATCGATGTCAACGGGCGCGGGGGAGCCCAGCTTCGGGATACCTGGGCGTCCGGGCCGGTGAACTACCTCGGGATGACGGTGGCGCGATTCCCGAATATGTTCATGGTGTCGGGGCCGGGCAGTCCGCTGACAATGTTCATCAGACTGGCCGAACAGCAGGTCGATTGGATCGCTGAATGCATTCGCACCCTCGGTTCTAATGGTCGTGTAGAGATTGAGGCGACCGAGGAAGCCCAGGCCAGTTGGACTGCCCAGGTGGAAGACCTCGCAGAACGGTCGGTATACGCACTCGACAAGACTTCCTACTATTACGGGGCGAACGTTCCTGGCAAAGCGGCAAAGTTTCCACTCTTCCTCGGCGGGCTGGGGCGGTATCGGAAAATCTGCGACGGCGTTGCGGCGGCAGGATATGACGGCTTCCGGATTCGCTCGACAGCGGAACTGTCCAATCAGGTGTGATGCGTGGCGCTGGCCCCCGCGTCGCTCAAAGCGGCCTGTGGGGGCCGGCCGGCTTCAGCGCCGCCTCAAGGAAATCGCAGAGTGCCGTGACTGTCACCTTGCGGCCCCGCACTCCCTCGCCGAAGGCCCAGCGTGGCATGAACTCACTCCACATGGAGACGATCATGACTGCCCGTACCTCGGCGTCGGTGGACGTAACCCCGCGCTTTTCCAAGGTCTGTTGAAGTTGACGCACTTGCCGCGCGAAGACGTCGTCGCGCCATTGGCGGACCGAGGCATCCGTAGTCGCGGCGTCGCGCGCATGGCGCCAGATGCGTCCCAGGCGGCGCCACAGTGTCAACGCGTGGTCATACGTTGCTTCCAGTTCCGTACGACTCTGCGCACCGGCGAGCTCTTCGAAGAGTTCGAACTCGTCAGGGCCGTGGACGTCGAGTGCCGTTCTGAGTATCTCGGCCTTGCTATCGAAGTGAAGGTAGATGGTACCGCGGTTGAGGTTGGCAGCGGTGGCAATGTCGTCCATGGTCGTCGACGCGAAGTCGCGCTCGTCGAACAACTCCAGGGCGGCGTCGATGACGCGGGTGCGAGTGAGATCTTTCTGCATCTGGCGCAGCGGGGGACGGCCGTCCGAGTGCTTGACCC
The DNA here is from genome assembly GCF_000612725.1 of Mycolicibacterium austroafricanum. GTDB lineage: Bacteria > Actinomycetota > Actinomycetes > Mycobacteriales > Mycobacteriaceae > Mycobacterium > Mycobacterium austroafricanum. The sequence continues at coordinate 880,686 of NZ_HG964450.1, read as the reverse complement.
GTGAAGTGCTCGCCCGTTTACGCCGACTGGCCGGTGCTGAGGTCATCACACCGGCAACCATTCTGCCGACACCGTGGTCGAGCTCTTCGACATTGTCATCATCACAGCGGCTCCTGCCCGCGAGCCCGCAGCCTCGGCGCACCCGCTGACGGCAGGACGCCCGAGCTGGGCCAGCCATATTCTTTGTCTAGTTAATAGACGCAGTGTTGATAGTAGCGATGTCGCGGCGCGGCATCTGAATGCGGAGCGCATTTGCCTACTCTGTCGCCCCTGCATTTAAGCGCCGGTGTGATCAGTCACTCAACATCATGTTGACAAAACATTTCGGATCGCCGAGTCTATGACCGTCGGTGGTTCATGCCGCTGTGCGGGCAGAGTCCCCGGACAGTCGTAATTCACTGCGGCGATCACGGGTGGCGACGCCTGGTGGAGCGCACGCGGCGATCTGGCGCAACGGCGCACCGGTCAGTCCCATAAGTGAGGAGTTCCATGCACTCGAATACTCTCTGTGCGGCATTCCAACGGACCGCTCACCGCGATCCGACCGGGGTGGCCTTGCGGACGCCCGGTGATGCCCAGACATTGACTTGGGCCGAGTACGCCGGGCAGGTCGAGCAGGTTGCCGCGGCCCTGGCGGCACACGGGATAGGCCGAGGCGACACCGTCGCGCTGATGATGGGCAACCGCATCGAGTTCTACCCGCTGGAAGTGGGCGCGCAGCATGTCGGAGCCACGTCGTTCTCGGCCTACAACACATTGCCCCCCGAGCAGTTGAGGTATGTCTTCGACAACGCGGGCAACCGCGTGCTGTTCTGCGAGGAGGCATACGTCGATCGGGTGATCGCCAGCGGAACAACGATCGAGACGATTGTCTGCATCGACGGATCTCCCGCCGGCACGATCAGTCTGCAAGATTTCCTGACGCGTGCCGAGCCGGGGTTCGACTTCGAAGCGACGTGGAAATCGGTACAACCCGATGACATTCTCACGCTGATTTACACCTCGGGCACCACCGGGAATCCCAAGGGCGTCGAGATCACCCATGCGGCGATGTTGTTCACCGCGCGTGCCGCTCACAGCGTCGCCGGTTTCGACCGGGCGGACCGGGTGATCTCCTATCTGCCGTCCGCCCACATCGCAGACCGGTTCACGTCGTGCTATGTCCAGGAGGTATACGGGTCACAAATCACCACGGTCTCCGACATCGCCGGCGTGGCGGCGGCGCTACCGGATGTCCGCCCGACCATCTTCGGAGCGGTGCCACGGGTGTGGGACAAATTGCGGATCGCTGTCGAAACATCGCCGGAGAGAATTGAAGACGAGCAACTACGACGGGCGGTCGAGTGGGGCCTAGGGGTTGCGACGCGCCGTGGTGAGTATGCGCTGCGCGGCAAAGACATGGATCCAGAGTTCTCCGAGGAGTGGGAAAGAGCAGATGCGGCGGTGCTCTCGGGGCTGCGCGCTCGACTTGGGCTGGACGCGGTGCGCTGGGCGGTCTCGGGCGGGGCGCCGGTAGCTCCCGAAACAGTGGCGTTCTTCGCCGGCCTGGGAGTGCCGATCGGACAGAACTGGGGTATGTCGGAGTTGGGCGCCCTCGCGTCGGCATCACGACCGGGAGAGATTTGCATTGACACGGTGGGTAGGTTGCTGCCCGGCGTGGAGGCGAAGGTTGCCGAGGACGGTGAATTGTTGATCCGTGGTCCTTTGCTGATGAAGGGGTACCGAAAAGAACCCGCCAAGACGGCCGAGGCCATCGACGAAGATGGCTGGCTGCATACGGGAGACATCGCCACGGTCGACGACGACGGCCTCGTACGCATCGCCGGCCGCAAGAAGGACATCATCATCAACGCGGCGGGAAAGAACATGTCGCCGTCGAACATCGAGAACGCAGTCAAGGGCAGCTGCCCGCTGATTGGCTCGGTCGTTGCCATTGGCGACGCGCGCCCCTTCGTCACCGCCCTCATCGTGCTCGATCCAGAGGCGGCGGGGGCTGCGGCCCTTCGATCCGGCCTGACCGAATGGGACGGGAAGGCGCTGGCGAACGATCCCGAAATAGTCGAGAAGCTGCGCCGCGGCGTGGCCGCGGGCAACACGAAACTCGCTCGCGTCGAACAGATCAAAAGGTTCGTTATCCTGCCCAAGTTCTGGGAGCCGGGTGGTGACGAGATGACGATGACGATGAAGGTCAAACGGGCGGCCGTCCTAGAGAACTATGCGGAGCTGATCGACACGCTTTACGCGCCACAGGTTCTGTCCGAGGTGTACGAGCCGGCGTAGCGGCCGCGACAGAACGTTGACTTCAACCGCGCGGGCGCTGTTCGGACCACCCGTCTGCCGAGTCGCTCTAGTTAGCAGTCCTGAACTCAAAGGGACACCGGTGCAACCAGATTGGAAGAGTAGTGTCACTGCACGGAAAGACAATGTTCATTTCGGGGGCCAGCCGGGGTATCGGCCTGGCGATAGCCAAACGCGCGGCAGCCGATGGGGCCAATGTCGCGCTGATGGCGAAGACTGCATCTCCGCACCCGAAACTGGAGGGCACGGTATTCACCGCAGCGCAGCAGATCGAGGCGGCGGGCGGGTGCGCGCTGCCCATTGTTGGAGACGTCCGTGACGGTGAGGCAGTGGCCGAGGCTGTGCAGCGTGCAGCAGACCAGTTCGGCGGGATCGACATCTGCGTCAACAATGCCTCAGCGATCAACCTGGGTTCCATCGAAGAGGTACCGCTCAAACGGTTCGATCTGATGAACGGCATCCAGGTCCGGGGTACCTATGCCGTATCCCAGGCCTGCATCCCGCACCTCAAACAGAGTGCGAACCCTCATATCCTGACCTTGTCACCGCCTATCAGGCTGGAGTCACAATGGTTGAAACCGACGGCGTACCTGATGGCCAAGTTCGGCATGACACTGTGCGCATTGGGCATCGCCGAGGAGCTCCGTGAGGTGGGAATCGCGTCGAACACTCTGTGGCCACGCACATTGGTGGCTACCGCCGCGGTGCAGAATGTGCTGGGCGGTGCCGACGCGATGGCCAAGGCGCGCAAGCCCGCGGTCTATGCCGACGCCGCCTACGTCATCCTGACCAAGCCGGCGACGGAGTTCACCGGCCACACTCTGCTGTGTGAGGACGTGCTGCTGGACGCAGGAGTCGAAGACCTGTCGATCTATGACTGTGTGGAAGGCGCCGATCTGGAGGTTGATCTGTGGGTGGACAGCCCCAATCCAGCGGGGTACAGATCCGCCTGACGCTGCTCCGACGGGAATGCGCCGGCTCGCAGATGGCAAGCCGGCGCATTCCCCGCCGGACGGGGTAGAAACCGATTACTGCGCCCGGTCGCTCGCCGCGGTGTTGGCGGCCGATGTATCCGGGGCGGTGCTGATTCTCTTGTCATAGGCTGCGCGGGCGGCGGTGTCGACGTCCATGAAGACGCGATCACCGCCGGAAATCCTCATGAAAACATCCCGGGCACGGACCGGTAGGTTGGCCGACATCCAAAGGGTGAGCCGTCCGCTCGCTGGCAGCACGATGACGGGCTTCTTGCGGGCCACCCCCCGCACGATGGCATCGGCAACCTGCAGCGGTTCCAGGGTCTGGACGCCACGAAGACCCTTGGTGCCCGAGATGAGCTCAGTATTTGTGAAAGAGGGCAGCACCGTGGTCACGGTGATACCGCGGGCTCCGAACTCCTGGCGGATGCCGTCACTGATCATGATGACCGCCGCCTTCGACCCCGAATAGAGCGCGCAACCGGGGCCGGTGACCTTGCCGGCCGTGGAAGCGACATTGATGATGTGCCCACCGCCGCGCGACAGCATGCCGGGAAGTACCGCCCGGATCCCATTAATCGGTCCGTGGACATTGATGTCCATCAGTCGCCGGGCAAGCTCGACACTCTGGTTCAGGAATGGGCCGACCGGCATGATCCCGGCGTTATTCACCAGAATGTCGATCGGACCCAGTCGAGCTTCTGTCTCGCTGACGAAGCGGCCGAACGACGTTGCGTCTGCGACATCGAGCACGAGTCCGACACCGTTCGGCAGGCGGGACGCGGTTGACTCCGCGGCGGTGACGTCAATATCACCGACAGCCACGCGGGCCCCGGCCCTGGCGAACCGTTCGGCCGTCGCCTGTCCGATGCCACGCCCTGCGCCGGTGATAGCCACGACGGTCAACGTCGTTCTCCTTCCATTCTCGGCCCGCGGAATGGGCCATCTGATGGTCCGCAGACCGGCATCGGGGGAGCCGACATCGTGTCGGCGGACCAAGGGGTCAAATATCACGAATGCCACGCCAATTGTCAACAGTATGTTGATTCAATAGACGCTAAGGGCAGCAATGTGGCGAACGCGTGACCGGGGGTTTCGAGGGGCGCGACCATCCCCGACGGATAAACGCGCTGTTGACTCACTCGTCAACGCGATGATTTAATGCCGACGTTGGGCAAAAGGCATTCCGGACCGCCGGGTGTCGAAGCCCATCGCGCCACGAGTGAGAAGGAGCCCCGGCATGACGTCTTTCGCGGGGAGAATCGCCGTTGTCACCGGCGCAGGTTCCGGCATTGGCCAGGCTCTCGCCGTCGAGTTGGCCAAAAGCGGTGCTACCGTCGCGATCACTGATAAGGACCCGGCAGGGCTCGCTGACACGGCCGCTTCACTTGAGGCGCTCGGGACCATCCCGCGCGTGGACATTCTTGACGTCTCTGACCGGGAGAGCTTTAGCGACTATGCACACGACGTCGCGGCACACTTCGGTCGAGTTAATCAGCTCTACAACATAGCCGGCGTCGGGTTCACCGGTGATCTCGAAGTCATGCCGTTCGAGGCAATCGAGCGGGTGATGGACGTCAACTTCTGGGGCGTCGTCAACGGCACGAAATCCTTTCTGCCACACTTGATCGCCTCGGGTGATGGCCATCTGATCAATATGTCCAGTACGGCGGGCCTGTGTGCTATCGCCGGGCAAGGGGCATACAGTGCGGCCAAGTTCGCCGTGCGAGGCTTCACCGAGGCGCTTCGGCAAGAAATGCTGCTCGCGGGCCACGCGGTCGCGGTGACGGCCGTACACCCGGGCGGTGTTCGCACCGCAATCGCTCGCAACTCAGGGGCGGTAGAAGGGGTAGACACCGCAGAGTTTGCCCGGATATTCGACGGGAAGCTGGCCCGCACGTCCGCCGAGCGTGCCGCGCAGATCATCCTGGACGGTACGCGTCGGCGCAAGGCGCGCGTCCTGGTGGGGAACGACGCGCGGTTCTTGGACGCCCTGGTGCGGTTGACTGGGTCGGGGTATCAGCGGCTGTTCGTGAAGCTGGTCGCGGGGGCGCTGTCGAAGATCCACTGAGTGCGCCTCCGGCGACAGACGTTCCTGTGTTGAGAGAGCGTACCTCTGGCGCAAGGGGTTGCTTCCGATGGTGGATGAGTTCGGTCGGATCCGACGGTGGTCTGGGCTGCATGCGGCTGATCGCCGGGGCGTGAACGTGAGCCTTTCTCAGCGTAATTGACGGTGGTGCTGGAGTTGTGTTGAGCCACTGGACTTCTTGGATCTCGGCCAGCAGTGCTCCTTCTACCTCGTCCGGCGGCCTGGCCAGGCGATTCGGGGTCGGGACATGGGAGTCGGCGCATCTCGGAGACTGCGTCCTAGTGACATCGCTATGTTCGCTGACTCAACAGGGTGTTGACCTTTTAGATTCCGCGGGCAATACTCGTGCAGATGACAACCACCACACCTGAACCCGTGCTTCCCGGCATGATTCCGCACCTCTCGTTCGACCAGTATCGGGAGGCCTTCGCCCCCTATCTGGCACTGAGTCGGAGCGAATCAGGCGTTCTCACAGCTCAAATGCACACTCATGGTGGGCCGGTGGTTTGGGCGCCCGGCGTTCATCGTGCTGTTCATCAACTGACCACCGTGGTCGGTCAGGATGCGGACACCGAAGTCTTCATCTTCGGTGGGACAGGTGACACGTTCATCGGCACGGTCGACGAAGAACTGACAAAAGCCACGTCGGCTGATTTGGCACCCTTCATTTACGAGAACTTCTATTACGACGGCACGAGGATCTGTGAGGGTCTTGTCAACAGCCTCGAGATCCCGACGATCGGGGTTATCAACGGTCCCGGATTTCATACCGAGCTCGCGTTGTTCTGCGATATCACCATCGCGGCTGAGGATGCGACCATCATTGATCCGCATCTATTAATCAACCTGGTACCTGGAGACGGCATTCAGATCGCCATGCGGACGGCGATGGGCCTAAAGCGGGCTAACTACGCGATGCTCACCTCGGAACTGATCGACGCCGAAACGGCTCTTCGCTATGGGTTGGTGAACGAGGTCGTGCCGAAGGACAAGGTGTACGACCGTGCACGCGAGATCGGCGAAATGCTGGCCCAGAAGCCGCGAACCGTGCGTCGGGTGACAACTCAGGTCCTTCGGGCTCCGCTGAAGGAGGCCCTCGCCAGGGATCTACGCGGTGGCATGGGCCAGGAACTCTTCGCCCTTCTTGCTACCAGTGGGCCCGATGCCTCAAAAGTCGACGGCATCTGGACGACCTAGGACCGTTCGATCACCCGGAGACCACGTTAGGAAGCACAGAAGTCTGATGGAAGGTGCACCCGCATTGGCCACCCCGGATGTTCGTCCTGTCGTGGAACGGTCGGCCCTGCGGGAGATCCGCGACTGGATGCGTGGATACGTGAAGACGCATCCGCTGCGGTCGTTGGAGACCGTCGGTGGGCAGGTGGTCTTGGCCGTCCATACGTTGCGTTACCTGATCGAGGACATCCTCACGCGCAGGTTTCAATACCGTGAGTTCGTGCAGCAGGCTGCCTTCATGGCTGGAACAGCCTTTGTGCCAACACTGTTCGTCACCATACCGATCGGTGTGACGCTCTCCATTCAGTTCAGCCTTCTCGCTGGGCAGGTCGGTGCGACATCACTGGCCGGCGCGGCAACCGGCCTTGCGGTTGTCCGGCAGGGAGCCCCGTTGGTCGCTGCCATTCTGCTCGCGGCAGCAGTGGGATCCGCAGTGTGCGCGGACCTGGGAGCCCGCACCATGCGCGAGGAAATCGACGCGATGGAAGTGATGGGGATTTCACCCATCCAGCGACTCGTGGTGCCACGTTTCGTGGCGGTGATCCTCATCGGCGTCGCCCTGACCGGACTGACCTGCTTCGTCGGGTTCATCGCCGGCTACCTGTTCAACGTGTATCTGCAGGCTGGAACGCCGGGCTCATTCGTCGCAACCTTCGCATCGTTTTCAACCGTGTCCGACCTACTTCTCGCTCTCACCAAGTCCGTCGTCTTCGGCGCGATCGTGGCGATCGTCTGCTGCCACAAGGGTCTGAGCACGCGAGGGGGCCCAGCCGGGGTCGCGAACTCGGTGAACGCTGCGGTGGTCGAGGCGATCCTTTTGCTGATGGTCGTGAACGTTGTGATGACCCAGCTGTATGTGCTGGTCTTCCCGCGCGAGAGCTTCTGACATGACTGTTGCACCCGATCTCCCGCCGGGCGTCCGTGCCGTCACAGACGCGGCCAAGTCAGCCTCGCTGTCGGTGGCCAAGCTCGGCCACGTTGTCTATTTCTTCGGTTGCACCGTGGCTTCGATGCCCGCCACCGTACGGCGTTATCACAAGGAATTCATGCGTGTCCTCGCCGACATCACCTGGGGCAACGGCTCAGTTGTAGTCGGCGGCGGCACAGTCGGCGTGGCGATGGTGCTGGGCGCAACCGCGGGTGCACTCGTCGGGGTCGAGGGTTACAACGCCCTCAACCTCCTCGGGCTCGGACCCGCGACCGGCCTGGTGTCCTCGTTTGTAGGCACACGTGAGCTGGCTCCGGTGATGGTGGGGCTCGCGTTCACCACCCAGGCCGGGTGCCGCTTCACCGCGCAACTGGGTGCGATGCGCATCAACGACGAGATCGACGCACTCGACACGCTTGGTATCAACTCGGTGTCCTATCTGGTGACCACCCGGATCACTGCGGCCATCGTGGCCGCGGTGCCGCTGTTCCTTGCCTGCCTGACCGCCGCCTATATCGCATGCCAGGCGGTCGTTGCGATCTCCTCCGGCCAATCAGCGGGTACCTACCTGCACTACTTCTCGATGTTCGTCAACGGGGGCGACGTCATCTCCGCGACGGTCAAGGCCGCGGTCTTCGTATTCGTGGCATCCACGATTCAGTGCTACTACGGGTACTTTGCGTCGGGCGGTCCGGCCGGCGTCGGTGTCGCGGCAGGGCGAGCCATGCGCGCCAGCATCACCGTGATCATCATGGTCAACATGCTGATGACCATGGCCCTGTGGGGTGTGGATTCCGGCGCCAGGTTCGGAGGGTAATCCATGCCGAACTCATTCGACCTCAACGGCTACAGCCCCTCGAATCGGCGACTCTTCATCTTCGGTACGTGTTTCGTCCTGATCGCTGCTCTCGGAAGTGTTCTGGCAGTGGCGAAGTCCAAAGGCGACTTGGACCGGATGGTGCGGGTGACCGCGGAGTTGGTCAACGTCGGTGACGGCCTGCCCGCGAAGTCCGACGTCAAATTCCGGGGCGTGTTGGTGGGCCAGGTGGCCGACGTCACGACGGCTCCCGTCGGGCAGCCCAACGTCGTGCACATCCATCTCGACCCCAAATACGCCGAGGCGATTCCGAGCACCGTGACGGCGCGGGTGGTGCCCTCCAACGTCTTCGCAGTGTCCTCGGTGCAGTTGGTCGACAACGGAGAGCTCGGACCTCCGATGCGGTCGGATACGGTCATCGCCGAGGACGTCAGCCTGCCCACAGTGTTGTTCCAGACAACCCTGAACAAATTCCGGAAAGTCTTCGCCGCGATCGCACGTGACCCGAGCAAGGACAATGTCGGGCTGCTGGCCACACTCGCTGAAGGCACCCACGGGCGGGGAACAGAGCTGCGGGCAGCCGGGCGAGACCTGAACGAGATCGTCACCCGGCTCAACACTGTCGTCGGCGACGGCGCCACGGCGTCCACGGTCACAGCTCTTGCTGACGCTGCGACCGCTCTGAACGCGAGCTCCCCGGAGCTGTTCGAGGCTCTCGACTCCTCCATCAGGCCGATGACGACTCTCGTCGAGAAACAGGCGGCCCTGACCGACTTCTTGCACTCGGCGCATCTAACGGCGTCGACGATGGGCGAATCGTTCGAGAATCAGACAGATCGGCTGATCAACATCACGACTCAGATGACCCCCGTGATCGGCACGCTCGCCGACAACGCGGAACTGTTCAATCCCATTGCGGGCCGGGTCCAGAAGCTGGCCGAGAACGTCATCAAAGTGACCGACCCCGTCACAAACCAACTCACCGTGAGAGCAACAGTCAGTTTCGCTCCCACCCGCACGTACGTCCGTGCAGACTGCCCCCGCTACGGAGAGCTCGCCGGGCCCAGTTGCGAGACCGCTCCGGAAATTCCGACGGCGCCTCAGCTGTACCCGGCCCTGGGATCGATGGGATTCCCGGCACCTGAGGGCGTATCCGAGAACCGTCCCAACCTCGCTCCGCCGCGTGACTCGGTGCGCCACGCCGGGGAGCTGCCGGGCAGTGCGGGATCACCCCCGAAAGCGCCCGGCCCCGTCCCGGCTGGGCCGCCGCTACCGGCCGAGGTGCAACCGCAAACGTCGGTCATCGGAGGCAATGTCGGACCGGTCGGAAGTCCGCAGGAGAGGGACCAACTCGGTCTGATCGTCGGTGACGCGGAAGCGACCACAGCGACGCAACTGCTCCTGGGGCCGCTAGCCCGGATTTTGCATCGAAGTTGATGTGGGTGCGGTTCGGCTGCTGAATTGTGTTGCGGGGTGGCGGTTTCGGCGTAGTGGAGTGGTTGATCGTCCCGTGTCGCCGGGTGGGGCGGGCTTTCCCGAAGGCCTGGTCTTTCGTGGTCGGTGGGTCGGGTGGGCCGGAGTTCTATCTGAAGGCGGTGCGGATGGTCTGCCAGGCGGTGGCGATCGCGTGCGCCCATCGCCAGGTGGCATCGATGCGTAGCCGTAGTTGTCGGGCGCTGCGGGTGATGCGGGCCGCCACGTGCAGGACCCGGTAGCGGAAGGTGGTGATTTCGGCGCGGGCCAGGCCGGTCTCGGTGCGGAAGCCGATCAGTCGTGTCCAGGTGACCAGGTCGGCGGCGGCAAGGACGATTTCCAGCCAGGCGGCGTTGGCCCAGAACGAGTGGCACGGCAGGTTACGCAGGCCGGTGGCTTTGAGTTCGCGGATGCGGTCTTCGACGCGGGCGTGCTGGCGGTGGCGCAGTTCCAGGCCGGCGACTTGGCCGGCCACGACACCGGGTGGTGTGTCGGTGATGAAGGCGGTGACCCGCATCCCGTCGGCGTCGGTGAACCGCAATTGGGCGCCGGGGTGGGGGCGTTCTTTGCGCAGGATCAGTCGGGTGCCCGGTGGCCAGGAGTCCAGGTTGACCAGGTCGGTGGCCTCAGCGATCCAGGCGCCGTCACGGATACCACCGTCGGTGTCGATCGCCGGGTACCAGCATTGGCCGAGGTTGAGGGTGTCCACCGCGTCCTGCACGCGGGCATCGACGGGGTAGCCGAAGGAGAACCCCACCCCCTGTTCGCGGCAGGCGTCGGCGAACTTGTGGGTGGCTCCGGCGGTGTCGCAGCGCACCAACACCTTGGGTGCTTCAGGGTTGTCGGGAGTGGCGGGGTCGGGCCGACACACCGGCGCAAGGGCGGCCAGTGCCTGGGCCAGGACGATGATGTGATCACTGGCGGTGTTGGAGCCGGCGTTACCGGTGCGCAGCAGCCCGGCCAGAGCTTCCCCGCCGGCGATCTCGGGGCGGTCCAGAAACGCCAGCAGCGGGTGCAGGCCGAACGTTTTCTTCCAGGTCGGGGCCGCGCCGTGCTTGTTGTCGGAGTGATCGATGACCAGGGTGGCATCGATGTCGATGTGCAGCCAGTCATCGCCGGTGGGTGCGGCTCCGGCGGCCCAGGCCGCCGCGCGCGCCGCGGCGCGCGCTGCTCGCACTGCGGGTAGGTGGGCGGCGTCGATGCGCTCATCGACCAGTCGCCACATCGTGGTGGTGGAGGCTTTCGCGCCGAAGGCGTGCTCACGATCCCCGCACAACTGGCCGACGGCGTCGATGCAATCGGCGCCGTCGGCGACCGCGGCCGCCAGGTCGGCGAACACCTCCCCGGGCGCATACACCCACGGGCCGCGGTAGGTGTCGGCCAACGCGGCGGTCACCTGCGTCGATAGCCCGGTCCAGTCGGCGAGTTCGCGCAGCATGGCCATCCCGGCATGCGACACGACGCCATGGCCGTCGGCGGACACTTTCACCCGTGATGTGGTCGCGATATTCTTCACCTGCGAGGTGCCTTTCCGCTGGAACGATCCGAACCTTAGACAAGTCCGATTATTCCTTGCAGGACAGGCACTTTCGCTTATCTACACACCCTCACCAGCAACAAACCACGAAAAATCCGGGCTAGTGCGCGGCTCGACGGTAGAGCTGGTACCTGATTCGGAGGGGGCCCGGTGAGTTACCGCAAGTCCACGATCGGGTTGAGTCTCTTCCTGGTCCTCACGATTATGGTCACCTGGATGGTGTATGTGACGTTGAGCAGGGAAGTATCCGGCTCAACGAACCAGTACACGGCGACGTTCTCCGACGTGATGGGCCTGAAAGAAGGCGACGATGTCCGGGTCGCCGGTGTACGAGTCGGACGGGTCGACCGGATCGACTTGGTTGACACGGTCGCAAAGGTGACGTTCCGCGTGGACAAAGACCAGGTGCTCTACACGGACTCCATCGCTTCTGTGGTGTACCAGAACATCATCGGTCAGCGCTACATCGGGCTGTCTTCCGGTCAGGACGCCGGCCGCAGGCCACTTCCGGGCAACGGTGAGATCCCGCTCGAACGCACGGAACCTTCGTTCGACATCACCTACGTTCTCCGTGGATTCGAGCCCCTGTTCGCGCTGCTCGATCCCCAGCAAGTGGACAACCTCACCGGGGCGATCATCGAGGCTCTGCAAGGAGATGACCGCTCGATACTGAGCATCATCACCCAGACCTCCTCTCTGGCAGAGGTATTCGCCGGACCTGATCAGGTGCTGGGCGAGGTGATCACCAATCTCAACAATGTCGTCACCAACCTGGCCGATCAGAATGGCAATCTGCAGACGGTGATCACGCGAACCCGGGACATCATGTCCGCCCTGGACAGCCGGCGCGAAGAACTACGAGACTCTGTCGGCTCCATCAACTCGGCGATGGGAAGGCTGGCCGACGTCGCCGGCAGCGTCTATCCAGACTTCAGCGAGATGGTCGCCCGTGAACCAGGTTTGACGACACATCTCGCCGGAGAAGGCTACCAACGCATCGCCTTCTTCGGAGCGAACCTGCCCGCGACGTTGAAAGGGATCGCACGATTCACTCAAGAGGGTTCGTACGGGAACATCTACGGCTGCGATGCCACCTCCCACCTGTTCGCGTTTCTGTCCCGGCTGATACCCGACATCGTGCGGCACGCGACACCGGGCAACACGATCAAACACTCCCCGGTATGCAGGTAGAAGATCATGCTTCCTAAAATCACGCTCAAGCGTCCGATCGATTCGTTCAGCAAGGTCTGGCTCGGCACCATCGCCTTGGCTGTCATCGTGCTGCTGGTATCCGTTGTCCTCGCGATCGGCGCCCTCGAACCCGGAAAGACCCGCTATTCAGCGGAGTTCGGGCAGGCCGCCCAGCTCCGCTCGGGCGACCGCGTCACCATCGCCGGGATCTCGGTCGGCAACGTCGACACGCTGGAACTGGCCGGCGATCGCGTGCGCGTCACGTTCACCGTGCGCGACAATGTGCGACTCGGCGCCGATACGCATGCCGCCATCAAGCTCACCACGCTCCTGGGCTCGCGATACCTCGAACTGTCTCCGGCAGGCGACGGCGGCCTGGACAACCGGCACATCCCCCTTGCCAGCACAAGCGTGCCCTACAACCTGCAGGAAACCCTCGCCGACGCCACATCGACCTTCGAGCAGGTCGACGCAGATCGCATCGCGCAATCACTGACGACGTTGTCGCACAGCCTCACCGGTGTTCCCGACGCTCTGCCAAGAGCGCTGACAAATCTGCGGTCCCTCGCATCGGTCATCTCCGACCGGCGCGACCAGCTCAAGACGCTGTTGATCAGCACCGAACAGCTGACGACGATGATCCGAGACCAGAAGGCGAACATCGGTGCGATCATCACGCAGGGCGCCTCCCTGCTTGCTGAGATCACGACGCGGCGGGAAGCAATGCACCGACTATTCGCCAGTGCCACCGCGCTGGTCGACACACTGAACAAGGTGCTCAACGGCCGGCCCGGGCTTGACAAGCTGCTGCTCAGCGTGCGGGATTTCGCCAACATGATTGCCTCACACGATGACCTGTTTCGCAATGTACTGCAGGTCCTGCCCATACCCATGCGCAACATCGCCAACGTGACAGGAAGTGGTATGGCTGCCGATGCCACATTGCCCGCAGGCCCGCTGATCGACTCCTGGATGTGCGCGATCAGTGGACGGGCCGAGCAGTTCAACCTCGTCGAGTACTTCAAGGACTGCGAATGAGCCGGCGGTTGACAGCAATAACCGTCGCGCTCGGCGTCGTGAGCCTCGTCCTCACCGCAGGGCTGGTCACCCGGCAGAGCGAATCCGGGCCCATGCGGGTGACCGCGCAGTTCGCCGATACCGTTGGCCTGTACGAAGGAAACGTGGTGGCAGTGTTGGGGATGCCGGTGGGAACGGTGGCCAGCATCACCCCGAAGAACACGTACGTCGAGGTCGAGCTGGAAATAGACGCCGGTGTCGAGATTCCTGCCGACGTACAGGCGGTGACCGTCTCCACCTCAATTCTCACCGATCGGCACGTCGAGCTGACTCCGCCGTACCGCGGCGGTGCGAAGCTCCGCAACGGAGATGTATTGAGCCAGAGCCGTACCCGTACACCCGTAGAGTTCGACCGCACGTTGGCCATGGTCGACAAGCTGATGACCGCGCTGCGCGGCGATGGCCAGGGTGGGGGTCCGGTCGCGGATCTCATTGCCATCGGGGCGGAGTCCACCCAAGGACGTGGGCACGATATCAGGGCCGCACTCAACGAACTCTCTGAGGCGTTACGCCTGGGGACCGACGACGGAGCACAGAGTCAACGGGACATCCAGGCGGTAGTCAAGAGCCTGGCCGTGCTGACGCAGGAAGCAGCGGACAACGACGGCGCAATTCGCGAATTCGGCTCCCACGTGCACCAACTCAGCCAGTTGGTGGCTGACGAGAATCTTGGCGCCGGGACGACTGGCGCCAAGGTCAACGAGATCATTGCGCAAGCTACATCGCTGCTCGAGCAAAATCGCGACACTCTGAAGGACACCGCTGCTGACGCGGTGACGATCACCCGCGCCATGGTCGACTATCAGCGTGAACTGGCCGAGTTCTTCGATGTCGCACCGCTGGCGATCGACAACGTCTACAACATCACCGACCCGAATGCCGGCGTACTGCGCATGCATGCGCTCGCGGACAAGATTTTGTTCGACAGTCAGTTCGGAAAAGAGGTCTGCAACCTGATCAACAAGACGCAACTCGGTTGTGCAACCGGAACAGTCAGGGATTACGGTCCCGACTTCGGGGTTACCGGCATGCTCGAGTTGATGGCGGGGGCGCGCTGATGAACGTTCGGAGGATATCTGCGCGACGCGCGTTCGGATGCGCGATGACGCCAATCACCGCTTTAGCCGTCTCAGGCTGCGGGCTAGGTCTGGAGTCGTTGCCTTTGGCAGGGCCGTCCAGTTCCGACACGTACCCGCTGACCGCGGTTTTCACTAATGCCCTGAACCTTCCGGCCAAGGCGAAGGTGAAGTTGAACGGTGCAGATATCGGCGAGGTGAACTCGATACGGGCGGAACAGTTCACAGCGCGAGTGGGCATGAAGATCCGATCCGATGTCCGCCTTCAGGAGGGTGTGACCGCAGAGTTGCGTTCGGCAACCCCGTTGGGCGACTTGTTCGTCGCAATTAATCCGGGCCAAAACCGGGGTGCGCACGCCGCCGAATTGACGGCGGGGGACACCATCCCGCTGGAGTCCACCGCTGGTGGGGCGTCAATCGAGGAGGTGCTCGGCTCGGCTGCGCTAATGGTGAACGGTGGTGTGATCAGGAACCTGACGACATTACTCAACGGGGCGGGCGCCGCAGTCGGAGGGCACGGAGCCAGCGTCGCGACATTGCTGGACGAATCGAGTGCCCTGATCTCGCGGCTGAATGAGCGGTCGACAGAGATCAAAGCCGCGCTGCAGAGCACTTCAGCATTGGCGACCACCGTATCGCGCCAACAGGACAGCCTGAACCGGGCCATCGCCGCGGCCGGACCCGCCACCCGAGTTGTTTCCGACAACACCGCACAGATCGTCGACGTGGTCGACCAGATTGCGCGGACCACCCGTCAGCTGTCACGGTTCCCGTCGCTGCAGGGTACCGATACGCGCAGCCTCATTGCCGACCTCAACCGGCTGTCCGCTGCATTCAACACGATCGCCACCGATCCGAATCTGTCGATCGTGCCGGTGAACCGGCTGCTGCCCATTGTCTTGGACATGGTCGGGTCCACCTCATTTCGCGGCACCGCCGACGTCGTGCGGATTGCACTCGGAGCGCTGCCGGACAAGAACTACCCCGGTGACCCGACCATGCACGGACCGGATGGAACGGATTGGCATTCCATGATCGGCAGCTTGCGCTACGAGTGGAATCTGTTGCTGGACCGAATCTATGGACCGAGATCATGAGCACGACCAACCCGTTCGAGTTCGGCGCGCGCCTTGTCGTCGACACCGTCCGCCGCTTGGCAAGGCGACGCTCGCTCACTGCCTTCGCCGGATTGATCCTGGTGCTGATAGTGGCGATCGCCTATGTCGTGGTGGTAGCCCTGAGGGTGAACCCCACCCGCTCACAGATTCTGGTCCAGGTGGTGTTGCCGGAGTCCGGCGGACTGCTGGCAAACCAGGATGTGACGTTGCGGGGCGTCCCGATCGGACGGGTCACCGCCGTGAACCTCGAAGGTGCAACGGTGACAGCGTTGGCTTTGATCGACAGCAGGACGCAGATTCCCCAAGACACCGCGGTACGCGTGTCTGCGTTGTCACCGGCAGGTGAACAGTACTTGGATTTCCGGCCAGACAGCGACGCCGGCCCCTACCTGACCGATGGCAGCGTCGTCGGCGAGAAGCGGACCACGGTGCCGGTGTCGTTCGCTGAATTGCTGGCAGATTCCGAAGGCGTCCTCGCCCAAATCGATCCGGACAAGGTGGCCGTCATCACCGAGGAATTGCGGGTCGGGCAACACGGACCGAAAAAGCTTGCGGCACTGCTGGATGGAGGCGCATTCCTGATCTCCACCCTAGATTCAGTGCTGCCCGAGACAGTGAGCGTGATCCGTAACAGCCGACTGGTGTTCGGAACCATCACCGACGTTCAGCCGGGCCTGGCGAGCACCGCACAGAACGTCAAGGACGTCCTCGGTGGCCTCAACCGAATGGACGGTGGATTCCGGCGCCTGGTCGACACAGGCACCGGACCCCTGCATCAACTCGATGCGGTGTTCGCGGACAACTCCGACACCATGGTCCAGTTACTGGGCAATCTGACGACCGTCGCCCAACTGTCCTATGTGCGGGTGCCGGCATTGCGGGCCTTGTTCCCGGACAGTCGCGGATCGATGCTCGAAGCGGTCGCGGCGGCCACCCGCGACGGCGGGGTGTGGACGCTGGTCGACCCGTACCCGCGATACAGCTGCGACTATAGGCTGCCCAGGCGCGCGCCATCACAGGCCGACTATGTCGAGCCGTATCTATACACATACTGCGACAATCCAGATCCGTCCGTGTTGATCCGAGGCGCGCGTAATGCCCCGCGACCACCCGGCGACGACACGGCGGGGCCACCCCCGGGTCATGACCCGCTGGCGACGACGGATCCAGCTCCCGTCGGACCCAACACCATCCCACTGCCCTACGGGGGACCACCGTTGCCCTTTGAACCCCCTCAATGAATCCAAAACAGCAGGAGTACCTATGTTTAAACGCTCAACCACAACAGACGTGTTCGATGACGTCATCGACGACGACACCCCCGCCGACGCCGATGTGACCGACACAGCGCTGCGTGCCCAGGATGCTGCCGAAACCATCGGCGACGACCCAGTAGATGACCAGCCGGCCAGGCCCCAACCCGGTGCACGCACCGCCGGGTGGTGGACGCGGCGATTGGCGGTCACCGGGGGAGCGTTGATCTTTGCTGCGGCAATCGCGTCGGCGGCATACCTGGGATGGAAAGTCCAGCAAGAGAACTCAGTCACGGCCAATGGCAGAGAAGCACTGGCGACCGCACAGAGCTACGCTGTCATCCTCACATCCATTGACAAGGGCAACGTCGACGAAAACTTCGCCCAGGTGCTCGATGGTGCCACCGGGGATTTCAAGGATATGTACAGCCAGTCCTCAACGGAACTGCGGCAACTTCTGATCGATAATGAGGCCGTCAGCCACGGGACCGTGATCGATGCAGCTCTCAAATCGGCAACGAAAGACACAGCGGAAGTGCTCATGTTCGTCGACCAGTCAATCAGCAACCGGGCCAACCCCGAGCCGAGGATCGACCGGAGCCGGATCAACATGGTCCTGAAACGGATCGACGGCCGTTGGCTGGCGAGCAAGGTCGACATCAAGTAAGCCATGACACCTCCGGTGAGATGGATCATGAGCGGGATCGTGGTGACCGTGTCGGCAGTGATTGCGGCGCCGGTTGCCGCTGGAGAACCCGATCGCACGTGCACGGCAGTGCTGGGTGGCCAATGGGCGCGCGGAGACGGGGTGTGCCGGGGTGCGCTCACCTCCGAGCGTGCGGCCACGATGGACCTATCTGTACGACTTCCCGATGATCTACTCGAAAGCCCAATGGCCGGTGCGGTGATCACGCCATACCTCAGCGAATTGGTCGGTGGATGGCGCCAAATCGGCAAGTCGATGCCTCGTGACAGCGATTACAGCGCCGACTATCAACGCTTCTCCCGGGGTCCGCTGACATCAGTTGTCTTCGAAGAGCGTTGGCAGACTGTCGGTGCTCCGCCGAACCGGGCCTACCGAACGTTCACCTTCGACATGGTCAACGGTAGGCAACTACAATTGGCTGACTTGTTCCGTCCCGAGGTCGATCCGCTGACAGCGTTGCCGCCGTTGGTGCGACCGTTTCTGATTCCGGCCCTCGACCAGGCTGCGCCGCCTCACGATCCGGGGACTTATCCGTTCGCTGCGCAAGAGTGGGAACCGCAGCCCGACCGGTCTGGGTACTCAGGGGATTACCGGGCGTTCGCGGTGACCGAGGATGCACTGGTTCTCTATCTCCCGGATGCGCCGATGGCGCATGAAAACCCCTGGCCCCGTGACAGGTTCGTATGGTCCATGGACGGCGGGACCGTCACCGTCCGGGTGCCGTTGACCGCCCTTGCCTCCATACTCGCGATCTAGCACCCGAGCTCCCCGCACTGAAGGCGGTCTACGCCATCATGAGGAAGCCGGGATAGCCGCCCGATGCGTGGTGAACAGCAGCGATTGCTCGTCGACCTTGCCGTACCGGATCATCCGAAGGTCGAAGAAGTAGTTCTGCTTGAGCTTCCAGGGCGCCTCGGAGCCGGATTTGGGCAGGGTATCCATGGCACGCCGGAAGTAACCGGGGGTGAAGTCCATGAAGGGCTGCTCGTCGACCGCGTCGCCGGGATGCTGCGGTTCGACACGGTCGAAACCGTTGGCATCCATGTAATTCAGTACGCGGCAGATGAACTCGGAGACCAGATCGGCCTTGAGCGTCCAGGACGCGTTCGTGTAGCCGAACGTGATCGCCATGTTCGGCACCCCGGAGAGCATGAGGCCCTTGTAGGTCATCGTCTTCGTCAAATCGATCGGCTCACCGTTACGCGAGGCAGTCGCGCCACCGAACAACTGCATGTTCAACCCTGTTGCGGTGATGATGATGTCGGCGGTCAACTCGGTACCCGAGGTCAGCCTGATACCGGTTTCGGTGAAGGTCTCGATGGTGTCGGTGACCACGTCGGCCTTACCAGACCGGATGGTCTTGAAGAAATCACCGTTAGGCGCCAGGCAGACTCGCTCATCCCACGGGTTGTAGCGCGGGCTGAAATGCTTGTCGTAGTCAAAGCCCTCCGGCAGCCGCCGGGTCGCCATATCGCGCAACGCCTTCTTGAACACCTGCGGGAAGCGGCGCGCCACCTGGTACTGGCCGGTGGACACGGCGATCGCCCGCCAGCGGTTGACCACGTGCGCGACGTTCTTCGGCAGGTATTTGTTCGCCTTGGCCGCAACGGGGTCCTCCAACGGCAGCGCCCCGATGTACGTCGGTGAGCGCTGCAGCATGGTGACGTGGCCGGCGCCGTCGTTCACCAACGACGGGATGAGCGTGATGGCGGTGGCGCCGGAGCCGATGACGACGATCTTCTTGCCGGTGTAGTCCAGTTCCTCGGGCCAGTGCTGTGGGTGGACGATCTGCCCCTTGAAATCCGCGGCACCGGGGAACTTGGGCGAGTAGCCCTCGTCGTAGTTGTAGTAGCCACTGCACACCGACAGGAACGAGGCGGTGATCTGTTTACGCTCGCCGCCGGCCTCGACGTCGACGGTCCAGCGGTTGTCGGCATCCGACCAGTCCACCGACAGGACCCGGTGACCGGTGCGGATGTGCTTGTCGATGCCGTTCTCGACGGCGGCCTCGTTGATGTAGTTCCAGATCGACTGCCCGTCGGCGATGGCTTTGGCCGAGGTCCACGGCTTGAACCGGAACCCGAGCGTGAACATGTCGGAGTCTGACCGGATGCCGGGGTATTTGAACAGGTCCCAGGTGCCCCCGATGTTCTCGCGGCGTTCCAGGATGACGTAGCTCTTGGTCGGGCAGCGGTCCTGCAGATGCCACGCCGTGCTGATGCCGGAAATGCCGGCGCCGACGATCACAACGTCGAGGTGTTCGGTCATGGTACCGACGGTATCAACAGCGTGTTGATGTTTGTCAACACTACGTCGAGTTCTATCAACGTCATGTAAGGTCTTTGGGTGATGAGTTCGCCTGTTCCTGCTGGTCGCGGCCGCCGCGTGGCCCGACAATCCGGCGACGATCGCGAGCTGGCCATCCTGAGGACGGCTGAGCACCTGCTTAGTGAGCGCCCGCTGAGCGACATCTCCGTGGACGACTTGGCTAAAGGCGCCGGCATCTCCCGTCCGACGTTCTACTTTTATTTTCCCTCCAAGGATGCGGTTCTGCTGACCCTGCTTGATCGCGTGATCGCCGAGGCCGATGCGCGCGCCGATGCCGCGCTGGGTGGCCGGGACGACCGGCCCGTGAGGCCAGAGGGTGTGTGGCAGGCGATAAAGGCATTGTTTGAAACATTCGGCGCGCACCGTTCGGTGATGTTGGCCGGTGCCGCGATGCGGCCGCACAACCCGGAAGTTCAGCAAGCATGGTCGCAGTTCATGCAGAAGTGGATCGACTACACCACGGCTTCCATCCGATCGGAACGTGAACGCGGCGCGGCCCCGGGCACCTTGCCGGCCGAGGATCTGGCCATCGCCCTGAACTTGATGAACGAACGGCTCATGCTTGCGTCGTTCGCGTCAGAGCCGGCCTCGGTGCCCGCGGAGCGGACCGTGAGCACGCTGGCCCATATCTGGGTCAGCAGCATCTACGGCAGCGCCCTCGTCGACCCCAATTGACCCGGCGGAAGGGGCTGCTCGGATCAGTTGTGCAACGCAGCCCGCAACGCCGCCAGTCCACGGTCAACTGCCTGTGTAGCGGCTGGGAGGACGCCGTCGAAGTAGGCATAGCCGTGGATGAGTGACGGTGCGTGATGGTGCTGGACGGGAACGCCCGCGGCAGACAGTAGTTCGGCGTATCGGAATCCGTCGTCGCGCAAGGGGTCATGGCCGGCGGTCGCGATGAAGGCCGGTGGCAGGCCATCCAAGGAGGGCGCGAATGCGGGCGCCAAGGTTGGCGGAGGGTTGCCGAGATCGACGCCTGGGGCATACCAGCTCAGCAGGGTCTGGCATGCCGACAGGCCGAGAATCGGCGCATCGGCGTTCTCTGTCATCGACGGGCTGTTCAGGTCGCAAGTGGTGAGTGGATACCACAGCAGCTGGAATCTCACAGCCGGGTCACTGTGGGTGCGGGCGATCTGAGTCGCGACTGCCGCAAGGTTCCCGCCAGCTGAGTCGCCCGCCACGGCCAGCCTGGTGATGTCTGCGCCGATCTCGTCGGCATGCTGGCGGATCCAGCGCAGGGCCTCCTGGGTGTCGTCGACTGCCGCAGGATAGGGGTGTTCAGGGGCCAACCGGTAGTCGACGGCAACCACGATGGCCTCAGCGCCCGTTGCGTGGCGCCTACAGAAGCCGTCGTAGCTGTCCAGGTCGCCGAGCACGAATCCCCCTCCGTGGCAGAAGAGTACGACTGGAGCGCCGGCGGACAGCTCGAGAGTGTGGGGGCGGTAGACGCGCACCGAGAGCCTGTTGCCCGTCGACCCGACGAAAGAATGGTCGGTGCTGTCGACGCCGGGGCTCACCGCGACGCCAGACGCGGATGCCTTGTTGAATCGAGCCCGAGATCGCTCGACACCGTCGCCGGCGAAGTCGAAGGTGATAGGGGCCGCTTTGAGCAACTGTTTGAGGCCGGGATCGAGATCGGAACGGCCGCTGTTGGTCATCGGTATGTCTCCATTCTCGTTGGGCCGCGATCGGCGGTGTAGAAACTACAATCAACAATGCGTTGAGTAAAGCAACAGTGCGACGTACGATCGCGGTTGCGGCGGCGGTACGTCTTCGCGATTTTCCCGAAAGAGGTCGATAGCAGATGGGCAAGGACATCCCGAATGCAAGGATGCCGGTGTACAACCCGGTCAACGGCGTGGTGGTGGGTTGGGTGCCGACGACCGACCCCTCGGACGTCGGTGACCTCGTGGAGCGGGCGCGTCGTGCGCAATCCCAGTGGCAATTGTCGGGATTCCGGTCACGTGCGAAAGCCTTGCGTGAGTTGAGAAAGTGGATCGTCGACAACCGAGCCAGGCTGATCGCCGCCGTCTGCGCTGAGGGCGGTAAGACCTACGAGGACGCACTGCTCGAAATCCTGTACGTGTGCAAGGCCATCGGCTTCTGGGCAGGTCATGCTGAGGGGTACCTGCGCGAGGAACGTCAGTGGTCCCGAGAACTTCTCCTGGCGGGGCGACGGGTGGTGTCGCGCTACGAGCCCCGCGGCGTCGTGGGCGTCATCGCTCCCTGGAACTATCCCCTCGTATTGGGATTGGGGGATGCGTTACCCGCGCTGATGGCCGGCAATGCGGTGATCCTCAAGCCCAGTGAAGTGACGCCACTCGCCTCAACGATGATCGTGGAAGAAGGCATGGCCGCGGCCGGCGTGCCGACCGGAGTTTGCCAGGTGGCCAACGGGTCCGGCGACGTCGGGCAGGCATTGGTCGACAACGTAGACATGATCCAGTTCACCGGCTCTACCGAGACTGGCCGGGCAGTTGCTGTGCGTGCGGCCCAACGGCTAATCCCGGCGTCGCTGGAAATGGGTGGAAACGACGCGATGATTGTGCTTGCCGATGCAGACCTGGAGCGGGCTGCCAACGTCGCGGTGTATGCAGGCATGTGTAACGCGGGGCAAACGTGCATGTCGGTCGAACGGATCTATGTTGAAGAGTCCGTTTATGCCGCGTTCCTGGAATTGGTCGAGGCCCGAGTCAAGGATCTGCGCGTCGGAGGGCCGGGGGCGGCAGGCACGGTCGACATCGGTTCGCTCACCGGTCCGGGACAAGTCGACATCGTTGAGCGGCACGTACAGGAAGCCGTTCAAGACGGTGCGCGGGTGCTGGTCGGTGGGCATCGCGGCAAGGATGGCAATTTCTTCCAACCGACGCTTCTCGCTGACGTGGACCACACCATGGCGCTCATGCGCGAGGAGACCTTCGGCCCTGTCCTGCCGATCGTCAAGGTCCGAAATGCCGACGAGGCGATCACCTTGGCCAACGATTCCGACTTCGGACTGAACTCCAGCGTCTTCACACGCGACGTCAACCAAGGGGAGTTCATCGCACGACGCCTAGAAGCGGGATCCTCGGTCGTCAACGATGCGTGCGCCAATTTCCTTGATGCGCGAGCACCTTTCGGGGGATGGAAGCAGTCGGGCCTTGGGGGGCGTAACGGTGTCGAGGGCATCCGCAAATACTGCCGTCAGCAGACGATCTTGGTGACCAGGTTCGCGATGAAGCGGGAGGCATACATGTTTCCGTACCGGCGACGCACCACCTACCTGATGGAACGGCTGCTGGCGTTGTTCTTCGGCCGTGGTGGGTGATCGGCGGGCTTAGCCTATTTCCGGACCGACTGCACGGCCTCCAGGATGTCGGCGAGGGCGGCCACCGTTGCCTTACGTTTACGTGGGGACGGGTTCGCCGCCCAGCGCGTCATGAATTCGCTCCACATGCTGACGACGAGCGTTGCGCGAACCTCGGCAGATCCTGCACTCATCCCGCGCGCCTCGAATACCTGTCGAACCTTTCGGACCTGGCGGTTGAAGACCCCTTCTGTCCACTCCCGCAGAGTCTCATCGGTTGCCGCGGCGTCGCGCGCGTGGCGCCAGATCTTCCCGATCTGGCTCCACAAAGTGAGTACGTGGTCGTAGGTCACTTCCAGCTCGGGACGTGATTTGGCGGCGCCGAACTCTTTGAACAGCTCGAACTCGTCTGGTTCCATCCCCTGCATCGCACCCTTGAGGATCTCTGCCTTGCTCTCGAAATGCAGGTAGATGGTGCCGCGGTTGAGGTTCGCCCGAACCGCGATGTCGTCCATGGTCGTCGAGGCGAAATCTCGCTCCTCGAACACCTCGAGGGCAGCTTCGATGACTCGATTCCGGGTCAGTTCCTTCTGGGTTTCCCGTAATGAAGGCTTCTGCGCGGACGCGCTTGCAGCCGCGGATCCGGCACGCCGACGACTACTCATCGTGTCGCACTCGCACAGTTGTCACAGTGATTGCCTAGCCGCATCGGTCGATTATTGCAATTTCCGGCACTTTTCGGCGAGTCGCCAGTGAGGATAATCGGCCTCGGTGTCGCACCGCACGTCAGTGCGCCGAATTGCACACCTTTATGTTGGTTAACTCAACACGCTGTTGACGTTCTTGGGCGTGATCGACGATACTCCCCTCATGAGTTCCGGTAGCGCCAGCCGTTTTCAGGACCCAGCGACCCGTCCCGTCCTGGAAGGCCTCATGCAGCACGATCGGCCACTCACGGTTCAGACCATCCTCGACAGGATGCGCACAGTGAACGCCGCGAGTGTGGTGACGACGTTGCGTTCCCCCGGCCATCTCGATACGGCGACGTACGGTGACGTGGCTGCGCGAACGGACAAGCTCGTAGGTGCGTTGCGCAGCCTCGGCGTGCGCCCCGGTGACCGGGTGGCGACTCTGATGTGGAATACCCAGGAGCACCTGGAGCTGTATTTCGCAGTGCCTGCCATGGGGGCCGTCCTACATACGCTGAACCTGCGGCTGCATCCTGACCAGTTGAGCTACATCGCTAACCATGCCGAGGACAAGATTGTCTTTGTCTCGGAATCGCTGATTCCGCTGTTGGCGTCGATCCGTCCGCGATTGGCAACGGTGGAACATGTCGTGGTGGTGGGCGACGGTGCCGCCGATGAGTTGGGCGACGTCCTTCGTTACGAATCGCTGATCGCATCGGCCGGCGACGAAGTCGCCTATCCCGATCTGGATGAACGGTCCGCCGCAGTGCTCTGCTACACAAGCGGGACCACCGGAAGTCCCAAAGGCGTTTTGTACTCACACAAGTCATCGGTACTGCATGCGATGGCTGCATCCATGGCCGATACGTTCGGGGTGGGTAGCCGCGATCGGGTGCTGCCGGTTGTGCCGATGTTCCACGTCAACGCGTGGGGGTTGCCGTATGCGGCAGGGCTGACAGGGGCAAGCCTCGTCATGCCATCGCAGTTCCTACAGGCAGAACCACTCGTGGGGTTGATTGAGTCGCAGAAGGTGACGCTCGCCGCAGGCGTTCCCACGATTTGGTACGACATCCTCCGCTTTGCGGATGGGGCCTCCCCGGACCTTTCATCTCTCCGAATGGTGCCTTGTGGGGGGTCTGCGGTGCCGCGGTCTCTGATGGAGGCATTCGAGGAGCGACACGGCGTGCGTGTGGTCCAGGCGTGGGGTATGACCGAGACGAGCCCGCTCGGTGCAGTAGCGATCCCTCCAGCGGGTGTCGAGGGCGAGGAGGAGTGGGGATTCAGAACCAGCGCCGGCCGTGTATCTCCGCTCGTCGATGTCCGCATCGTCGCAGACGACGGCACGGAGTTGCCGTGGGATGGTGTGTCGACCGGCGAGATGGAGGTGCGCGGCCCGTGGATCGCGTCGGCCTACTACCGCGATACCGCACCGGATAAATTCCACGATGGCTGGCTACGGACCGGCGATGTCGCATCCATCGCGCAGGGTGGTTACATCCGCATCGCTGACCGTGCCAAAGACGTAATCAAGTCCGGCGGAGAATGGATCCCGTCACTGGCCGTTGAGAACGAGCTCATGGCCCATCCGGACGTGCTGGAAGCTGCAGTCATTGCCAAACCCGATGATCGATGGGGCGAGCGGCCATTGGCGTGCGTAGTCCACGAACCGAATGGCGCTGCTACCGCCGAGGAGCTAGCCGCACATCTGCGCGAGCGAATTGCAAAATGGTGGGTACCTGAGGAATTCGCGTTCATCGAAGTGGTACCCAAGACATCGGTCGGAAAGTTCGATAAGAAAGTCCTGCGCCAAATGCTGGCGAAGGGCCATTTCGACAACGCAATTGTTCGGGCCTAGCTTTCTTACCTGGCGCCAGCGATGTTTTTGGAGTTCCACCCGGATCGCGGCGGATCATCTACACCACGGATGAAACTGTCAGGGTGAGCGGTGACCGGTGGCGGGTTTGCGGGGTCGCCAATGCGGCGACAAGGACCTCGGGGGCCCGCTCGGGGTGTGAGCGGGGCCGTGGTGTAACTGGGAACCATTCTGCCCGGTCGGACTGTTGGCTCACTGGCTGACTCTGAAGGCCGGAAGAAACTGCGCAGGATTCGACCAAAGCCGATACATGGGCAGGACTTGGCAGTGAATTTGGTCGACATGTGAACGCGTATGTGAACGAAACCCTGTGAAACGGCCGAGACCAGTCAGATACGGCGCAAACATTAGACCTGAGTTTGGACATTTCGCTTAGTACCCAGGCTTGAAGCCGAGATCGGTGAGGACTTTGCGTTCGGCGTCGGGGATCTCGGGCGGGAAGGTCTGGGTGGCGCCGTTGATGGTGATGGTCGCTGAGCGCAGGGGCCGTAGCTGCTTGACGACTTTGGCGATGGACAGTCCGGTGCGGGACTGGATGACGTGGGAGACCGCCAGGGCGGCGAACACGATGGTTAGGTGTGCCTCGATGGCATCGTGCATGCGGTTGAACATGGGCCGGGCATCGAGGTCGGACTTAGACATCCGAAAGGACTTCTCGACGTGCCAGAGGTCGTGGTATTTCGTGATGACTTCGGCGGCCGGCATCACCGTGACTGGCATGTTGGTCACGTAACCCTTGAGTCCTACCAGGGATCGAGCGCGGGCCAGGCTGGCTTCGTCGAGGGCGCGGTCATCACCGCGGGTTGTGACGAATCGTGCTGTCTTGGCTTTCTTCTCACCGGAGACGATCGCTCGCGCTCGGGCTTCCTGAGCTGCGAGGGTCTTCTGGTCGCGGCGGGCACGTTTGGCCGAATACGACCAGATAGCCCGCCACGCCCCAGCGTCGCTGTCGGGGTTCCAGACCGGCTCAGCACGCACCTTGGTGTTGTTGACCTTGATGTTGCCGTGCCGGGGTGTGACCGTGTCGATGATTTGTGCGTCGGTGAAAACGTCACCGTTCCAATGGAAGTGCGATTCCAGATCCCCGGGTGCCTTGGTCATCCGGGAGCCCACGATGAACGACAGCTTCACTTCATCGAGGGCTGCGAGGTTGCTCTGGGAGAGCATGCCGGCATCGGCAGCCACCACCATCGGCGTGCCCTGTAGGTTGTGCCGGGCCAGGAAACCGGTGATGATCGGTACGATGGTGGTGGTCTCGGCGGTATTACCTTCGAAACAGCCGATCTCCAAAGGGAATCCGGTGCGGTCCACCAACAGGCCGACGACGATTTGTGGATCGACGCGACGTTCTTTGGAGTAGCCGACCTTGCGCAGTGAATCCTCGGATTCGGCTTCGAAATATAGGGTTGTGACGTCGTACAAAATCAAGGACAGCCCGCCGCAGTCGGTGGCGTAGGCGAAGCATTTCTCGGCGATCGCGTCGCGGTGACCGCTGGCGTGGATCTTGCGGACATGGCGGTCGATGGTCTTGTAGGACACCAGTTCTGCACCGAGATCGGCCAGGACCCGTGACGCGTCGAGCTTGCTGGTCGGCTCAACGATCCGGGCGATGACCAGATCCCGGAACACCGCATCGCCGACGGTATCGAAGCCGAGCCAGTCATAAACGTGACTGAGGAGGTCGTAGAGCAGACGCGAGCTAGCTCCGACCGTGCGTCCTGGCGGCACCACCGGCGCCGCGACCGTCGGTGTGGCTCGCTCGGGGATCAATGTCTGCGCACGGAAGTCGGCCACATCGGCCATCGATTGGGCCCGTGCGGCTACTTCGAAATCCAGCGCTGCCTGGCCGCCGACGACCATCGCCTTGGCCTGCTCAAGCAGAATGCCCAGCTCAGCATCGGTATGTGCCGACCCCAGATGCGCCAGGATCACCACTCGGCCCGAGTCTTTGCGGGCCACCTGCACCGCCACCGCGCCCGAGGCGGTGCGCACTTTACGCACGTACGCCACCGCACGAACGTACCTG
>NZ_HG964450.1:730017-852431 GCF_000612725.1 Mycolicibacterium austroafricanum | reverse complement strand
GTACCCCAAAACACCCACCCACCAGAGCAACGCTGCAGGTCAAGCGACTACCGACCGCGAGAATCAGCCGGGGTGTCCAAACTCAGGTTAGAGACCCTCATAAGGCGCTGAACTGCAGGTTAGCGGCATAGGTGGTTGAGCAAGACCACGACTGACCGGCTCATAACTCAGAGATCGCAGGGGACTTCGCAGCCGTGGCGGCAGTTATTAGAGGGGTGAGTGTCCGGTTCTGGGATCCGCCATTTAGATGACAATGAACGCCCGCAATTCCCGTGACAACGCGCTGTCAGTGCAGGTTGGTGCGGCGGGAGATGTTATGCAGTTTGGCAACCTACAGTTGAGACCCCGCAACACTGGAAAGTGCCCGGTTCATTAGAGGTGGATATCACGACGGCGATCATCGATCTGCGTCTGCAAACGGTGAAACTGAGCGTTTCGCGGCGGCCGAGGTGTCGGAGGCAGCACTGTTTGGCGCGATTCCGTGGCGTACGTTTCGCTGGTACAAAGGGCAGCGTCATTGCTCGTGGTGTTATTGGGCCGCCACCGAAGACAACACTGTGATCTACGAGTCACGGTTGGAACTGTCGTCGCTGTTGATGGCGGATTTCGACGTCTCGGTGCTTGTTCCTACCGATCCGGGGTCAGTGTGTGAGGCTCGTCGTTCATGCTTTCTGCTTGGGGTCTCCACGTCGCGGGTTTGTTGCTTTGGTGGGCCACCAGCTGGCTTCGCGTAGGAGTGTGGCGATGGCGGGCACGGTGAGGGTGCGCACGAGGAAGGTGTCGAGCAGCAGTCCGAAGCCGATGATGAGGCCGGCCTGGATCATGATGGCGACTGAGCCGACCATGAGGCCGAACATGCTGGCGGCGAATATCAGGCCCGCTGAGGTGATGACGGCTCCGGTGTTTGCCACGGTGCGCAGGACGCCGACGCGGATGTTGGTTCCGGATTCTTCGCGGAGCCGTGAGACGAGCAGCATGTTGTAGTCGGCGCCGACGGCGACGAGGATGATGAATGCGAGTAATGGTACGGGCCAGGCGATTTCGTGGCCTAGTCCCCATTGGAAGACCACAACGCCGATGCCGAGCGAGGCGAGGTAGTTCAGCACGACGGTGCCTAAGAGGTAGAGGGGTGCCAGGAGTGCGCGCAGCAGTAGGACCAGGATGACGCCGACGATGATTATGGTGGCGATGGCTAGTTGTGCGAAGTCGGCCCATAGGAGTCGTTGGATATCGGAGTTGACGGCGGGGAAGCCGGCGACGGACACGGTTGCGTCGGCGAGTGACGTGTTGGGTCGTGCGGTGTTGGCGGTGTCGGTGATGCGGCTGGCGAGGTCCATCGCCTCAACGCTGTATGGGTCGTGGCTGCTTTCGATCATGAACCGCGCTGTTTTGCCGTCCGGTGAGAGGAATTGTTCGGCGACGTCGGTGAATTGCCGGTTCTCGAATGCGTTGGCGGGCAGGTAGAAACCGCTCGAGGAGTCGGAGTCGGCCGCTGCGCGTGAAGAGTTTTGCAGTTGGGTGGCGATCTGGCTCATGCCGGACAGCATTTCGATGTTGCTGTCGGCGAGGGTGCGGACGCCGGTGGCGAGTGCTTGGGCGCCGGAGGCCAGCTGTCCGATTCCGTCCTGTAGTCGGCGGAGGTTGGTGGCCAGGTCGGCGGGGTCACCGAGGGCTCCGAATGCCTTGTCCAGCGAGGCGACTGCGTTCTGGACGTTGGCGAGGGTGCCGCCGACGGTGGCGTTGGTGGCGGGATCGTAGCGGTCCCCGAGGTCGGCGATCTGGGTGAAGAATCCGCTGTCGCGCAGAGTGACCAGGATCTTCACCTGGTCGCGGATTTGGGCGCATTGCGGGGTGGTGGCACACCACGGTGAGGTGTTGAGGGCGCCGACGAGTGGGTCGAGCTGGCTGATTGCGTTTTGGGCTTGGTTGGCCAGCGGTCGTAGTCCTGGGCTGGATTGGATGGCTTGGTCGACGGCGGGCGCGGTGGCGGATAGCTGTTGCAGCAGTGGGCGGAATTGGTTGACTTGAGTTCCTGCGGATTGGGCTTGGGTGAGGATTTCGGCCAGTGGTGTGAGGGCGGTGCGCACGGTGCTGTCGAGTTGGGCGAGGCCGTCGGCGAGCTGGTCGGCGCCGCCGGTGAGTTTGGCGAGGTCGTCTTTGCGTGAGTTGCCCTCGGCGACCGCGCCGGCCATTTTGTCGCCGATCTGGCCGTTCTGCCAGGCCAGTTCTGCTTGGTCGAGGCGCTCTCCGGTGGGGCGGGTGACTCCGGAAACTTTGGTGACGCCGGGGATCTGGGAGACGCGGGAGGCCATTTCGTCGAGGTCGGCCAGTCCTTTCCCGGTCCGCATGTCGGTCGGGTTTTCCACGACGAGGAATTCGGTGATGACGACGTCTTTGCGGAAGTGGCGGTCCAGCAGGTGGTAGCCCTGGTTGCTGGCTGTGGTGGCTGGTTGTCCCTTGCGGTCGTCGTAGCTGATTTTGATGGTTGCGGCGGCTGCCGATAGGGCGAGCAGGATGACCAGGCTGACGATGAGTAGTGGCACGGGACGGCGGACCACGGCGACGGCGACGCTGTTCCAGTAGCGGCGGGTGCGATCGGATTTGGGTTCACCGATGCCGCGTTCGGCGGCTAGCGACAGCACGGGTGGCAGCAGGGTGACGGTGGCCAGAAATCCGAACAGCACGGCGATGGCGCACGCGGGGCCCAGGGCGGCGAAGACGCTGAGCCGCGCGAAAACCATGGCCAGGAACGCGAGTGCGACGGTGGCGGCGGAGGCGAGGATGACACGCCCGATGCTGGCGGTGGCGTGGATGATGGCCTGATCGGCGGGTACTTGGGCGCGGCGCTGCTCGTGGTACCGGCTGATCAGGAACACGGTGTAGTCGGTTCCGGCGCCGAGCAGGATCGCCGTCATGAAGGCGACGGTGAACTGGGAGACCGGCATGCCCATCTCGCCGAGGGCGGACAGCACGCCGCGCCCGACCGCCAGGCTCAACCCGATTACCAGCAGCGGTAACAGCGCGGTGAACACCGACCGGTAGACGATCAGCAGGATCAGGGCGATCACGCCCGCGGTAGCGATTGAGATCAGCAGCAGGTCGTGCTCGGCCGAGGCGATCATGTCGCTGAAGGTCGCCGGTGGTCCCGTCACTTGCACGGTCGTGGTCGAGCCGGTGAACACCTCCGCCGCGATGTCGCGCACCGCGTTGACGGATTCGGCGGCCGTGGGGTCTCCGAGGGTGCCGGCGACGCCGACGGGCAGGTACCAGGCTTTGCGGTCGACGCTGACCGCCTGGGCTTCGGTAATCGGATCGGCCAGTAGGTCCTGCACCAGCAGGACGTGGTCGCCTTCGGACTGCAACCGGCTCACGAGTTCGCCGTAGCGCTGCCGTGCAGTCGGAGTCAAGCCATTGGGGTCTTCCATGGCGACAAACACCATGGTTTTCGAGCCTTCTTCGCCGAACGCGGCGCTCATGCGGTCAACCGTCTGCAAGGACGGCGCATCGCGAGGAATGAGGTCCACCGACTGTTGGCGCACCACGGTTTCCAGCTGGGGAAACAGCAGCGCGAGAACCACCGCGGCGCCCAGCCATACCCCGATGACCAGCGCTTTGTGCCGGAGGGTGAACCGGGCTAGCGCTGCCAACCGTTCGCTGTACTCGCGGGTGTCGGCCGGGTCGGGGGATCCGTTGGCGCCCCGACCAGAACGCGTGGCCTGGCTTGGGGAATCTGCAGTGCCGTCGGTCACTAGACCTCCACTGGTAGCGTAGCGATACTGTCGGTATCGCTACGCTACCGCATGTAGTGCACGTGGTGGCGGCCGCTATCGAGTAGGCCCGCGGCCGCGGTCACAGTAGGCAGCGGAATGGTCGAACACTCAGTTGGCTTTTGGAAGCCAAGGCCGACGCTGTTCAGTCGACGACACTGGCCTTGGATGTCGTTCAGGGTCTTGCTGTTGCTGGTCCCCGACGTTGACATCGAATGCACGGACGGCCACATCGCGTAGCGGGGCCGCGGGCCGCTACCTGTGGGGTCGGGCTTCGGTTGTGGCCGACTGGTCCGTGTTCTGCAGCAGCACGTAATTGCCGAGGCTGCCCAGGAAACCTGCGCAGTGCTGAACGAGTTCATCGGTGGTGAACTCGAGTTCTCCGTCGAGTCGGCGGCGCAAGACTTCGAATAGCCCTCCCACGCCCAAGGTCGAAGCCAAATGGGCCACCCCCACGGCGGAGTCGGCGATGTCGAGGTGGAGTCTGGCTTCGCGCAAGACGAGGTCGGTGAAACCTGCCATCAGTTCGCTGCGTAGCTCTCGGAGCAGCGGTTCGGTGGCAGATTCCACGAACAGGATCCGACCCAGCCGAGGGTCGTTGTCGATCATGCTGACCAGCCTGCGGATCGGCGCGTACGCCAGCACCTCCGGTGGCTCGCCGGCATCGGGGATCGCGTCGACTATCACCTCCTGGAAGGTGGCATAGAGCTGCTGGTAGACAGCCCGCAGGAGGGCGTCTCGGCCGGAGAAGTGCTGGTAGAAGTAGCGTGACGTGACGCCTGATTCAGCGCAGACGGCAGTCACAGTGGCGGCGGCAACACCGCGCGTGCCGATCAACTCGGTTGCGGCCTCGATGAGACGAGTGCGCCGGTTCCGGTGACGCTCCTCGGCGGACATCCCGCTATACACCCGCGCCGAAACCACGTGGATAGCTTGCCATCTAATTCTGACAAGGCTTAGAGTCAGATTGCCAGCGTGCCTTTGACGAACGGGAGAACAACATGAGCGACGATTCGTCCACACGGCCCACCACGCGGGTCGTCCCGAAGCCCCGCCGTGTTCGATTCGACATGCCTGCTGGGACCAGTCGGCAGCACTTCGTCGATGGCGACTTGGTGATGAGCCACTTTGTGTCCACCTTGTCGGCCACGTTCCCCGAAGGCGAAGACTTCTTCATCCGGTCAGTCCGCGAGTACCGGGACCACATCAGCGACGCTGACCTCAAGGAGGCGGTCAAGGGATTCATTGCACAAGAGGCCACCCACCGACACCAGCATCGGCTGCTCAACGATCGGCTCCAAGCGATGGGCTATCCCACCGAGGGGATCGATCGGCATATCAAGAAGTTGGTTGGCCGACTTGAGAAGCGTTTTTCTCCCAGGATGCGCCTGGCTGTGACGGCCGCCCTGGAGCACTACACGGCGACATTCGCCGAAATCATTCTCACCAGCGACGAAGCTCAAGAATTGATCGGCGACACCGAAGTGCGGCCTATTCTGCTCTGGCACGCACTGGAAGAATGCGAGCACAAGGCCGTCGCTTTCGATGTCTACGAGACGGTCGGTGGAAGCGAACGCACCAGGGTCTGGGGGATGCGGATCGCCAGCCTCCTCTTGTTCAGCGAGTTGGTTATCCAGACCACCCGCTCTCTGGCCGGTGACCGTGCCGCCTACAACCCGGTGCGGTTGCTGCGCAGCCTTCGAGCCTTCCGGCATAACCCGCTATTCAGCTCAGCAGCAATTGAGCGCTTTCGTTCCTACTCCCGCGGCGGATTTCATCCCGACGACTGGGACAGCGCAGAAATCCTCGAATGCTGGACCAAGGAACTCTTCGACGCCGATGGTCGCCAACAAGCGCGTAGCAGCGTCTAGCTCGACCAGAGCCTGTCGCGGTCTATTCGGCGTGCCGAAAGGCGTTGTGAGGGCCTCCTCTTAGTCATAGGCGGCGTTTCAATAACCTTGGTGGGGCCCACTTTTACTGGCCGCTCGACGCTGCCCGATCACGGCGGGGGCTGGAGGATGCTTCGGCCGAGGAACTCGGTGACGGCGGAGCCGAAGGCGTCGTTGTCGTCGCCGGCGATCATGTGTCCGGTGCCGGATACGTCGACGGTCTCGGCGTGGGGAACCAGTTGCTGGAACTCGTCGACGGTGGCTTGGGAGACCACGTCGGACAACAGGCCCCTTACGAGAAGTGTTGGGGCGCTGACCCGTCGGGCTCCGTCGATCAGCAGGTGGCTGATCGCGTCGAATTGCTCCGTTCCCGTCGTCGATTCGTCGCGGAGGAAGTCGAAGTTGGAGTGAATGAATGCCGGGTCCCACCGCCAGATCCAGCGGCCGTCGTGACGCTGCCGTAGCACCTTGCGTAGGCCGTCGACGTTGGCCGGGCGCGAGCGATGGGGGTTGTACGCGGCGATCACCTCGGCGGCGTCGGTGAGGGTGCCGAAGCCGTCGGGATGTGCGGCCATGAACGTCACTACGCGACGAGCGCCCTGGAATTCAAGCCGCGGGGTGACGTCGACCAGGACGACCGCCGCCCACGACGCCCCGGATGTCAACAGATGCGTGCCGAGCACGGTCATGCCCCCAAGGGATGCACCTACGACGGCAGGGGCGGTAGCGGCGCTGAAGTGCTCACGCACGGCGAGCAGATCGGTCGCGAGTCGCTCGAGGTCGTACCTGCCGGCGGGGTCCCAGTCGCTGTCGCCGTGACCGCGGGTGTCGTAGGCGACGACTGTGTATCCGCATGCGTGGAGGCGACGCGCTGAAGCGCTCCACGCGTGCCGGTTCTGGCCGCCGCCGTGCAGGAGCAGCACGACGGGACGGGCGTCCTCGTGGTCGTAGCAGTCGGCGGCCAGGGTGATCCCGTCCTGGGTTCGGACCCGATGCTGCACGGCGGAGGTCATGACACCTTCCTGGCAAGATCGGAGTCCGCCCGAAGCGTGCGACAGGCTACAAGCACCTTCATTGTGCGTTGCCCGCGGCGTTCACGACCGTAACCGTGCCCTGGGCTACGCAGACGGCTTTGTCGCCGTTGCTGATGTCGATGCGCGCCACTCCGCTGCGCTTGCCCAGTGACACGATGTCGGTGACGGCGACACACACCCCGCTGGACACGGGTCGCAGCAGGTTCAGCTTGAATTCGGTGGTGGCGACCCATGATCCGGCCGGAATGACGGGGTAGAACACGACTCCGAGACAGTGGTCGACCATCGCCGATAGACATCCGCCGTGCAGGTTGCCGAAGGGTGTGAGCAGTTCGGCGCGGGTTTCCATCTCTGCCACCAGCCGACCGGCAGTGAGTTCGGTGTGCCGAAAGCTCAGAAACGTCGACAGTCCACCGGCTGTGTTCGCCGATCTGAGCAGCTGGTCGGCGATCTGCTGATCGAAGTGCGCGAATGTCACTGCCACCACCATGCCCCTTTCTCCTGTCCGGTCATGGGTCGATCACCGTTCGAGCCCGCGAATCGTTTGAGCATGTCGCCGAATGCGCCGACGTCGCCGTGCGCGGCGGAGTGCTCGATATCGACGGCGACGAACCTGGCCGTCGCGGTGAAGCACGCGACGCGTCGTCGAAGTGTGGCACGAGCTAGACCGGCGTGGTCCAAGTGATGGGCAGCGATGTGTAGCCGCGGATCGGTCCGGACCGCAGCCGCCGCGCCGATTCAAGGTCGACCTCCCAGTCAGGTACCTTGTCCAGCAACGCATTTAAGGCGATGCGGGCCTCCATCCGCGCCAGCGCCGCGCCCAGACAGAAGTGGATGCCGCGACCGAAGGCGACTTGGTGCTCACTGGTGCGCTCGATGTCGAACACGTCTGGGTCGGGGAAGGCACGCTCGTCGCGGTTGGCCGACCCGAACAGCAGCAGCACCTTCTCACCTTGACGCATCGTCGTGTCGTGCAGGGTGACGTCGCGGGTCAGGGTTCGTGAAAGTCCCTGTGCCGGTGAGTCGTAGCGCAATAACTCCTCGACTGCAGGCCCCAACAGTGTTCGATCGGCGGCTAGGCGTCGGCGGGTCTGCCGATGCTGGGCCAGCACGACCGCGGAGTTCCCCAGCAGATTGGTGGTGGTCTCGTAGCCCGCGACGAGCAGCAGCGCGCAGAAGCCGAGGACTTCCTCGTCGGTCAGTCCGATCCCGTCGACTGTGGCGTTCGCCAACGCCGACATCAGGTCCTCGCGGGGATTCTTGCGGCGGTCGGCGAGGAAGTCGGTGAAGTAGGCGTAGATCGCGGCGGCGGCGGCCAGTGCATCGGTGGTTTGTCCGTGGTTGACGTCGACCTGGACCAGTTGGCTCGACCACAATCGGAACTGATCACGATCGGTGGCGGGAACGCCCAGCAGATCGGCGATCACCGCCGCGGGCAGGATCGCGGCGAAGTCGGTCACGAAGTCCGCCGATCCGGAGCCCTCGTCGAGGCGCTCGAACAACTCCGCGGCCATCTGTGTGATGGTGCCCTGCAGCCCGGCCACCCGCCGGGGAGTGAACGCCCGGCTGACCAGGGCACGCAACTGGTCGTGGCGGGGAGGGTCCATCACGATCATCATCGGCAGGAATGAGCCGATGAAGTCTGATCCCGGCGGGGTGGGGAAGATGCCGTCCACCGAGGAGTATGTGCTGTGATCCAGTGCTGCGGCCTGGACGTCGGCGTGCCGGCTCAACACCCAGGTATGGGATTCCTCGGCGCGGTACACCGGAGCCACGTCACGCAATAGCCGGTACGTCGGATAGGGGTCGTTGAGGATCGAGGCGTCGAACGGGTCGTAACGAATCTGCACCGAGACCACCAAGACCTCCGACCACCAAAGTAACGACAGTTTAGACTCGCAGCCTAAACCGGCCGAACGGGACATGGGGGCAATGCGCAAGATTCCACGTCAGATCTCTGATCGGCTTCCCGCCGCGGCGGACTTGTTTGCCGAGAAGGGGCTCAACGACTCCAAGATCGAAGACGTCGCCGCGGTGACCGGTGTGCCGAAAGCGACGCTGTACTACTACTTCGCCGGCAAAGAGGACATCCTTGCCTTCCTGCTCGAAGACCTCCTCAAGGACATCTCCGAGGCCGTGACCGCGATCGTGCACACCGACGGCACCGGTGCCGAACGCCTCGAACTCGTCATCCGCGCACAACTGCGAGCAATGGCGCAGCGGCCAGCGGTATGCCGTGCACTCATCGGCGAACTGGGACGAGCGGCCCGCATGCCGGCCATCGCCGAGATGATCAATACCGCCTACCAACAACCCGTCGAAACTCTGCTCGTCGAAGGAGCCCGCGACGGATCCCTCGTCGCCCAGCCCGACGCACGATCGACGTCCATTGCGCTGTTCGGCGCGGTCACCATCAATGCACTCATGTACCTGGTCACCGAGAACCACCTCGACGAGACGGTGGTCGCCAGGACCCTCAGCGCCGTCATGTTCGACGGCCTGCGCCCGCGCACAGGAGACCAGTCATGAGCACCTACGGCCTGTCGGTTCTCGGCGCGGATTTGAAGTCACTGGCCCAGACCGCCCAGGCCGCCGATGCGGCCGGGTTCGACGCCGTATGGGCCTCGGAGTTCTACTCCCGGTCGGGTTCGATCTCCATGGCCGCGATGGCCAACAGCACACAGAACTGCCGGATCGGTTCCTCCATTCTCTACGGCGTCGGCCGAAGCCCCCTGGTGCTGGCCACCGAGGCGCGTGATCTCGACGAACTCTCCAACGGACGGCTGGTACTCGGCATCGGCAACGGCACCAAGCGGATGATGAGCGACTGGCACGGCGTGCCCGACACCTCCGCGCCCGCGCTGCGGATGGAAGAACTCGTGATGCTGCTGCGCCGGATATGGAACCTGCATGAAGGCCCGGTCCATCACGAGGGTCGTTTTTACAGAATGAATCTCACGCCGACCGGCGACGTGGGACCCTCCAGCCGGCCGATCCCGATCGTCACCGCCGGTGTCCGGCCTCGGATGTGCGAGGCGGCCGGGCGGGTGGCCGACGGGCTGGCCGGACATCCCCTGTTCACCACCACCTACGTCGAGGAGATCGTCCGGCCCGCTATCGCCAGGGGTGCCGCGCACACCGGCCGCGACGCCAATGACGTGGAAATCATTTCCATGGTGATGTGCGCCATCCACGACGACGCCGAGGTCGCCAGGCGCGAACTGGCGCAGCAGATTGCGTTCTACTCCTCGGTCAAATCCTACGAGACGGTACTTGATGTGAACGGCTTCGCCAGCGAAGGCCGAACCATCCGGGAAGCATTCGCCCAGCGCGATTTCCCGGCGATGTTCGCCGCGGTGTCCGAGGAGATGATCGACACCATGGGCGTCGCGGGGACGGCACACGAGGTCCGTGAACAACTGAGACGCTACGACGGCGTCCTCGACCACATCATGCTGTATTCACCATCGGTTGGCATCGCTGCGGAACGGGTGCAGCAAAACCTCGACAGCATCATCGGGGAATGCTCGCCCGCCTCGATGTCGCCAGGGCAGTCCGGTCCTGGTTCAACCTGATCCACGCATTGCCGCCCACGTCGACCCGTCCCCGTGTCCGCGGCCCATTTAGTGCGTCTGCCGCGCCGACACCGCCGATGATTGCGTGGCGCTGTTGAGAATGTTGGCGTCGTCGGTGTCGGGGAGGTCATGGCGGACCACGCGAACCCGCCCCCGAGGCAGACAGGCCATGTAGCCGTGGCGCATGCCATAGAGCTCCCACGCTGTCTGTTCAACGTCGGGTTCGACATCGATGCGGTGCCCGCCCGAGAAGCTCAGGTGTAGCCCTCCATCGTCGCTGGACCAGGCTTGGGTGCACACCGCTCCGGCGAGGTTCAGCAGTGGACGTTCGTGGGTCGCGATCCTGAGGGGGTCAATACGCACCGCCTCGATGGGGTAGGTGCCGACGGCCGGAAGGGTCAATAGCAGGGGGCAGGAGATGACGATTTCGTTGTAGTCATCGAAATCCAGAACCAGGCCGCCATGCAGCGAGAGGCGTTGTACGACAAGGTTTTCGATCCATTGGGTGTACATGGCAGTCTCTTTTCGACGCATCGTTGAGCCGTATCCCCAAAGAGTACGCTAAGTAGCGCTGCGATACCAGTAGTATCGTTATCGGTTGGCGGTGGGCCGAGCAGCGTTGGTCACGACGCGCCTGGTGGCTCGGTCAATGCGGTCGCGGGTGTCGGCGGCTGTCGCGCGGTCGCCGCTGAAGGCCACGAGGTTGGCCAACCAGATGTCGGAGATGACCCCAGCGACGTGCAGATCGGCGGGGGTGGGTTCGCCGCCCCTGAGCGTGCGGGCTAGCAGGATCTGGATCTCATCGGCCGCGCGGTCGAGTTCCGCGGCGGCGCGGGTGTCTGCGACGGCGAAGGCCCGTGTCATGGCCGTCGTCAGCCATGGGTCGCGCTGCCAGCGGTCATGCAGATGTGCGGTGAGCCGTTCGAGCCGTTCCAGCGGTGTGCCCTCACCACCCGCCCAGTCGCCGGCGGAGTCGAGTCGACGGAACTCGCGCGTCAGCGCTGCTACCAGCAAGTGGGTTTTCGCCGGGAAATAGCGGTAAAGCGTGCCGACGGCGATGCCGACCCGCTCGGCAACCGTCCGCATCTGAACCGCCTCGTAACCACCCGCCGCGGCCACGGCCAAAGCTGCATCCAGAATCGTTTCCCGGCGCCGTGCGGAGGCGCGTGAACGCGACGCGTTAGCGGCCCGCTTCTCTGTAGCGACCGAGTTCGCTTCCGAAGGCAGGGTTGTCCCGCGGCTGCGCGCCTGAGGGAAAGTCATGACGGCCCCGGGTCCAGACCGCCGCCGCGCGAGAACTGCTCCAGAAGATCGCCGAAAGCGTTGACATCGCCGTGTGCGGCGAAGTGCTCAGGGCTGACGACAATGAACACTGCACTGGCGGTGAAGCGGGCGATCCCACCCTCACCCGTGCCTGTCGCCGTGACATGCAGCGCCCGCCCTTCACGAGAGACGATGTGGGCAGTAATCCGGTGGGTCTGATGCAGCGGCACCGGCCGCAAATATTCGACCGTCAGGGTGCGGGTCACCGCCGGGGTGCCGGCGATCCACAACGTGAAGCCCAGGACGTCATCACACGCGGCGGCCACGGCTCCGCCATGAGCCAGGCCCGGGGCCCCGATATGGCGCTCGTCGAACGTCACATCGGAGTACACCGCGTCGCCGCTGCGATGCACCACCAACCGCAGTCCGTGGGGGTTGTCCGGGCCGCAACCCATGCAGGTCGTGGTGTGCGAGGGCAGCCGCTCAGGCGGCAACACGCTTTTGGGCACCATCACCCTCCAATACGATCGGTTTCGCTGCGCTACC
The DNA here is from genome assembly GCF_000612725.1 of Mycolicibacterium austroafricanum. Classification (GTDB taxonomy): domain Bacteria; phylum Actinomycetota; class Actinomycetes; order Mycobacteriales; family Mycobacteriaceae; genus Mycobacterium; species Mycobacterium austroafricanum. The sequence continues at coordinate 840,357 of NZ_HG964450.1, read as the reverse complement.
GTTAGTACCACACTGCTAGACTGCTGTGACAGCATCGCGTGAAAGATCGACCGCCGAGGTGAATGAGTGAGCGACAGTCAGTCAGTGCCAGTCCCTGACGACGACGTGGACCCTCGGCGCATCCGGTCCCGCACCCGGCTGCTGGATGCTGCTGCAACGCTTCTGAGCACCGGTGGGGTGGAAGCAGTCACCATTGATGCGGTCACCAAAGCATCCAAAGTGGCCCGAACCACGCTGTACCGCCACTTCCACAGTTCGTCGCATCTGCTCGCAGCCACGTTCGAACGCCTACTCCCACAAGTGACCACTCCGGCACCGACCAGCGGACCCCTCCGTGAGCAGCTGATCGAATTGCTCAGCCGCCAAGCCGCACTCTTCAACGACGCACCGCTGCATGTCACGACACTCGCGTGGCTCTCATTGGGGCCCACCGGCTCCAATAACGAAGCTGATGACCGCCACACATCGGGGGCGCTGCGGGCCCGAGTCGTTGACCAGTACCGTCAACCATTTGACGCCATACTCACCAGCCCGAAAGCACAAGCCGAACTTGACGACTTCGACCGGGAACTGGCGCTCTGCCAACTCGTCGGACCACTCGCCTTCGCCCGAATGACCGGGATTCGCACCATCACTCACAATGACTGCGCGAACATCGTCGATGACTTTCTCGCCGCCCACCGCAAGACCGATAGCGACGCCAAAGAGTCGAAGATAGCAACCAGCAGACGGGCCGCCCCGCGCGTCTAGCTCGGTAGGCACAACGAAATCACAGCGTCCAGCCGGCTGGTCTTTCGACCTTTCTGTCGAGGTCGGACGGCACGAACATTGTGAACGGATTTGTGAACGAGGCTGTGCAGAACAATGGCGACCGCCTCGACACCATGTGACATGGGAGATGCCAATCCCCACCCCACCTGCCCGTTAGCGACGTAGGAAGAAGTGGAAGACCGCAACCGGCCGGCTCACAACTTCGAGGTCGCGTGTCGCGCTGCATGCGCGAGATGTCAGCGGTTGACGCGATGCGATTTCTTGGACAACCGTTTGGTTCTAGGATTCGCCATTTAGATGGCAGAACTCGGCCGACATTTCAATGGCAATGCAACGGTTGCACCTGGTCGACGCGCGGACAAATGACACGCAGTTTGGCAACCTACAGTTGAGTTGACGGCATTGTGCGGGCCGTCACGCTGAACCTGTCGCGCGCGCGACGTGGCCGGCGATCCGCGAGTAGACCTGCTCGGTGGCGCCGAGGGCCCCGCCCATGATGTTGTAGCCGTGGTCGACACCGGCAACCTCGTGGTATTCGACCAAGGATCCGGCGGCATCGAGCTTCTTGGCGTAGCGGTGCCCTTCGTTTCGCAACCGGTCGTGCTCGGCGGTCACCACCACAGCGGGCGCGATGCCCACGATGTCTTCGGCGTTGGCACCCCAGGCCGGGGACGCGAGACGGTCACTGCGCTGCGCCGGATCGGGTATGTAGGCGGTGTCGAACACCTCACCCATCCAGGGTTTCAAGACAGCGCGTGCGCCAAACGCCGACGGCTTGTCCCGGGTGGGTGTCACCAAATCCAATGGGGCGTAGTGCAGTACCTGCAACGAGATGATCGGTGTGCGGTTCTCCAGTGCCAGTCGTGCGGCCGCGGCGCTGAGGTTGCCGCCCGCGCTCTGGCCACCGACGCACAGCCGGGTGCCGTCCCAGTCCCGGGCCTCGTCGGCGGCCCAGCACACGATGTCGTAGATCTGTTGCGGCGCTGCAGGAAAGCGGCGACGCGGCGCCAGCGCGTAGTCGGGGTTCACCACCACGACGCCGGCGTTGGCGGCCAGGTACCGGCACCACGGGTCGTCTTGCTCGGGATGCCCGACGACGAACCCGCCGCCGTGGACGTTGGCGTACACCGGTGGGGATTGAACTTCCGATGGTGGGTGATAGATCGTTGCGGTGACGGGTCCATGGCGAGTGGGGATGGTGACCTGTGCGGTGCGGCCGGGGATGTCGGCGAAGCGCACCGCCGCCTTCGGAGCGGGATTGACCGCGGCGGCGAACACCCGGGCCACGGTGTCGGCGACGACGGGGACGGGCAGGATCGACATGGTGTGCTCCGTGGTGTGAGTCGGCTACTGGGCCTGCAGCGGGCCGGTGAACGACTTCCTCAGCGCCTTCGGTGCGGCCAGCGGCAGCAGGGCGGCCAGGGATCGTCGTGCGAATGTCGTTGGACGGCGGGTCAGTTCGGCGTCGATGGTGGGCCACATGGCGGGCCGGGCGGGCGAGAAGTCGGTAAGCACGGCCATGAGGTCGGGTGCGCTGAGCGCAGAGGTCATCTGCAGACGAACGGTGGGCATGGGTTTTCCTATCCGGGGTGTGGGTGGTTGCCAAGCTTGGTGACGGCGGCCGGCTCGTCTCAGACCGCTGTCGCGCCGCCGTCGACGCTCAGGATCGTGCCGTGGATGTTGGCGGCCTCGGGCCCGGCGAGAAACACCACGGCGGAGGCTACTTCGGCGACGGTGCTCATCCGGTGCGACGGCACGCGAGCCAGGACCGGTGCGATGGCGTCGCCGAACTCTCGGGTGCGTTCGGTGGCGATGGGACCGGGGGCCACGGCATTGACCCGGACGCCGGAGGGTCCGTATTCGGCGGCCCAGGCCTTCGTCAGCAAGTGCACGCTCGCCTTGGTGGCCCCGTAAAGCGCCGAGCCTGCGGCGCCGATGATGCCGCTGATCGAGCCGATGTTGACGATCGCGCCATCGCCACGCTGCACCATTGCCGGGGCTATGAGCCCGGTGAGCAGGAACGGTGTGGCGACGCTGACGCCGAATGCAGTGGTGATCTCCTCGGCGGTGACGTCAGCGGTGGGTGCCGGTTGCACGAGGGTGGCGACGTTGTTGACCAGGATGTCGAGCCGGCCACCGAGGGCCTCGGTCGCCGTCACCACGAGATCGGTGATGGTGCCGGGTCCTGCCGCGAAGTCGACGGGAACGAACACCGCGCGGCCGCCCTGGGATTCGATCTGCGTGACGACCTGTTCACCGCGTGCTCGCGTGCGCCCGGTGATGACCACGTGGGCGCCCGCGTCGGCGAGAGCCTCGGCGATGCCGGCGCCGAGTCCGGAGGTCGAACCGGTGACCAGTGCGGTGCGCCCGGAAAGTGTTGCCGCAGTGGTGTTCATGAGGTCGTTCCTTACTGTCGAGTGACGTCGGTGATCGCTGAAGCGAATTCCTGAGGGGCTTCCTGTGGCACGTTGTGCCCGATGCCGTCGAGGACGCGGTGTTGGTAGGGGCCGGTGTAGAGCGCGCGGTAGGTGCTGCCGTCCTTCGCGGGACCGTCGAAGTCGCTGCCGATGGTGATGGTCGGAACTTCGATGGGCGGTTTGGCAGCCAAGCGTTGTTCGTCAGCGTCGTATCGGCTTTCGCCCGGCGCGAGGCTGAGCCGCCACCGGTAGTTGTGGATGACGATGTCGGCGTGGTCGGGGTTGTCGAACGCCCTCGCGGCCATGTCGTAGGCCGCGTCGTCGAAGTGCCACAGTGGGGAGGCGTTGGTCCAGATGAGCCGGTTGAAGTCCTTGGTATTGCGTCGGTATCCGAGTTCGCCGCGTGGGGTGGCGAAGTAGTACTGGTACCACCAGCCGTATTCGGACTGCGGTGCCAAGGGTTCGAGGTTGGTCGCGAGGTTGACGACGATGTAGCCGCTGACGGCGACGAGTCCGGTGCACCGCTGCGGCCAGAGCGCGGCGACGGCGTTGGCGGTGCGTCCGCCCCAGTCGTACCCGCCGAGGATGGCATCGGGAATGTTCAGCGCGTCCATGAGCGAGATCGCGTCGTGCGCGAGCGCGGCCTGCTGGCCGTTGCGGACGGTGTTGGCCGACCGGAACCGGGTGGTTCCGAAGCCGCGAAGGTGGGGCACGATGACCCGGAAGCCTTGGGCGGCCAGTATCGCGGTGACGTCGGCGTAGCTGTGGATGTCGTAGGGCCAGCCGTGGAGCAGGATGACGGGTTGGCCGTCGGGCGGGCCTGCTTCGGCGTACCCGACGTTGAGGTCGCCGGCGTCGATCTGTTTGATCGGGCCGAGCTGGTTCCTCGGCGCGGGCGGTGGGCCCGCGGTGGCGGGTGTCGACGTACACGCCGTCAGGGTGACGGCACCTGCGGCTGCTGTGGCGAGAAGGCCGAAGTCCCTTCTGCTGAAGCCGTTCACAGTGCGTGCTCCTTTCGGATGATGTCAGCGGCGCGTTCGCCGATGACGACGCACGGTGCCATCGTGTTGCCCGTGGTCACTCTGGGCATGATGGACCCGTCGGCGACGCGAAGGCCCTTGACGCCGTAGACGTTGAGCGCAGCATCAACGACCGACATCGCGTCGCGGCCCATCTTGGCGGTGCACGTTTGATGCCAGTAGCTCGAAGCGGCGTCGCGGACAAACCGCTCCAGATCCGGCCCCCGCAGGTTGCCCGGCATGACCTCGCGTTTGGCGAAGGGCCGCAGGGGTGCGGAGTTGCCGATCTCCCGGCATAGTTCGACGGCAGCGACGGCGGCCTTGACGTCGTCTGGGTGGGCGAGCATGTTGGCGTGGATGTCGATCGGGTCGACTGGATCAGCTGACCGCAGCGCGAGGTGGCCGCGGCTCTTGGGTCGGACCACACCGGCGAACAGCGTCCATCCGAATTCCGGGAGGCCGAACCGCGCGATGTTCTCGGCGCTGGATTTCGGCACTTCGGCTTGGCAGGTCTGCAGGTCGGGGGCGTCCATGCCGGCTGCGCTGGTTGCGAAGTAGGTGGCCTCGGATGCGTTGTTGCGTGGGGCCAGCGGTTCGCTGTACTCCCACACGCAGTCGAAGCCAGGATGGTCTTGAAGATTGCGGCCGACCCCGGGTAGGTGGGTGCGAAGCGGGATGCCGACGCGACGCAGCTCCGTCTCGTCTCCAATTCCGGAGTGCAGCAATACCTTTGGGGTGTGGAGCGCCCCGAGCGAGAGGATGACCTCGGTATTCACGGCGATGCGATGCGATTGTCCGTCGAGCACAAGTTCCACGCCGGTTGCCCGGTCACCGTCGAAGCTCACTCGGGTGACGAGTGCGCAGGTGAGGACGTCGAGGTTGGGCTGGTGAAGAACCGGCGCCACGTACGAGGTGAACACCGACTGACGGCGGCCGCCACGCGCGCGGATGTCGCTGATCGCCGCACCCGCGGACTGCTCCATCATTCGCCCGTTCTGATTCTCGAACGTCGGGATCCCCACGGTTCGAGCGGCCTCGATGGTGGCCGGCGCCAACGGATTCGGATCCGGTGCGGGCGTGACGTAAACCGGTCCGCCAGTGCCGCGGTAGTCCGGGTCCGGGTCGCCGTGGAAGTCCTCGATCCGGCGATAGAGATCCAGGACCGATTCGTAACCCCAGCCCTCGTCGCCGGATTCGAAGGCGAAGTAGTCCCAGTCGGCTTTGTGTCCGCGCGCCCACACCATCAGGTTGATGCTGGATCCGCCACCGAGCACCTTCCCCATCGACAGCGGCACCGCGCGCCCGTTCAGGTGGGAGGTCGCCACCGCCGAGAAGCCCCAGTCCCGTTCGCTTCCCAAGTTCAGTGGCCACTGATCGGCCGCAGCAACGCTGGGCACCTGATCGGTGCCGCCCGCTTCGACCAGCAATACCGACACGGCGGGATTCTCGGCGAGCCGGCGAGCAACCACCGATCCGGCGGTACCGGCGCCGCACACGATGAAGTCGTAGGACCGAGCTGGTGACGTGACGATGGGCATGTCTCCCATCTGACCCCGGGCCGCCATATCGTGTCCAACGATTCATTTTGATAGATATCATCAATTTTGTAGATACGCTACGGTCCGTGGAGTTACGCCAGGTCGAGCATTTCCTCGCCGTCGCCGGCGAAATGAGCTTCACGCGCGCCGCGGAGCGTGTCCATGTGGTGCAGTCGGCGTTGTCGACGTCCATCGCGAAGCTCGAACGCGAACTCGACGTCGATTTGTTCGACCGGTCTCGCCAGCAGATTCGACTCACGGCAGCGGGTGATCGGTTCCTCACCCACGCCTACGAGGTGCTGCGCGTAAGCCGCGCGGCCGCCGATTCGGTCGGCGAGTTCCGCCAATCACTCATGGGCACAGTTGAGTTCGGATCACTGATCTCGTTCGGGCCCATGGATGTCGGACGCGCGCTGGGGGACTTCCACCGCGCGCACCCCTTTGTCCGGCTCCGATTGCGGCTGAGCCAAGCAGGCGCGTCGGCCTACCTGGGCGCCCTCGTGGAGGGTTCGCTGGACCTCGCGCTGGTCTCGGTGCCCGACCGGTTCCCTCGTCAGCTGGAGATGCGGCTGCTCTTCGCGGAGCCGATGGTCTTCGTGTGCCGTGGTGACCATGCGTTCGCCGATCGAGGGACCCTTGATCTCGCCGATGTCGCCCTCGAGGACATCGTCGGGTTCCCGCCTGAGTTCGGCTTGCGCCGCCTGATGGAAGGGGCCTTTCGCGCCGTGGGCGTTGCCCCCCGCACCCAGTACGAGGTTCCGGCCGGGTTCGCTGCGATCGCCGACCTCGTTCGCAACGGGTTGGGCACCGCCTTCATGCCCGCATCAGAAGCCCGCCGGTTCAGTGACCTGCGGCCCGTCGAACTTGCCGACCATGTGCTGTGGCAGGTGTATCTGGCCTCGCGTCCGGTTGACCACCTCACGCCGGCCACGGCCCGCCTCGCAGACGCCCTGCTCGATGCCGCCGCTGACGCCCGCGCGCAGTGAATCGGCGGGGCTGCGCAGCGATGCTCCGGTCGTTGGCAGGAGCGTTGTGCACCAGGCCATGCGAAATGCGCCTTCTAGATGGATGTTTGGAGTTCTTATGAAATCCGTACGTGCCGACACGGTGCGCCGCTGGAGGTGAGGCGGTCGCATTCGTGGCCCGAAGGATCGGCTTGGGCGTGACCGGGGAACTCGATCGGCCGCCGCGGCTGCGGCGCGGCGGCCAGATCAGCGACTGCGCAGCGTTAGGGCCAAGTGGGTGTTGTCCGGTAGCTCGCCCGGTGCAACCAGGGCGATCCAGCCGCCGCGGCTGAGTACGGTTTCGATGAGTTCGTCGACGGCGTCGTCGATGACGTCGGGGTGATCGACGTCGGTTGCGGGGATGAGGGTGTCCCCGGTGTCGTCGAGGCGGGCGGGGTAGTAGTAGTGCTCCTCGACGGCGAGCATTTCGGGGCGTTCCCAGCGGGCGGCCAGCCAGGCACTGTCGATGTCGCGCAGTACTCGTCCGGTGCGGGCGCGACGCTCCACGTGGACGAGAGCTTCGTGGCCCCGTGAGGTCAGGTAGTCGCGGAGCACCGGGCGGATGAGGTCCACCAGGCCTTCGGTGGGGGTGGTGAGGTGGTTGCCTTTCACGGTGCCGGCGAGGCGGGCGGTGTTGCGGGACAGGTTGTGAAAGGTGGAGGCGGTCGGTTCGGCGGCGGCCAGCACGAGCGGTGTGGGGTTGAGCTTCAGCGCGGCGCCCAGTGCGCGGTCGACGCGGCGCAAGAAGTCGTCGGGCCGTTCGGCGGTGGGGCCCCGGTTCTTGCCGGCGACGCGACGGTGGATGGGGAAGGCGCTGGCGGGGGAGGGGGTGAGGGTGGCGCCATGTCCGTGCAGGAGGCGGGCTTGGTCGGTGGACAGCAGGAGCACCGTGTGGCGTGGGGTGTGGTGTAGGGTCCGCACCAGGTCGCGGGTGGCGAAGGTGGGATCGATGACGCAGCGGTCAATCACGGGAACCGGCAGAGTGGCCCAGCAGCTGTAAGCACGGTTGACGAACAGCGCTATTGCTCGGTCAGCGGGTTGGCCGAGCGCTTCGGTGATCATCGCCGACAGCGCATCAAGCAGCGCAACGGCGTCCGTGCAGCCTTCGACCGCCAGCCGTTGACGCGCCTGACTCGCGAGGGATCGCAGCGTGGCGATGTCCTTGCCCCCCGGGCGGGGGCCGGGCTGGGTGCTGGCCAAGATGGAGATGCTCGGATCGGACCGCATCGACTGCAGCACGGTCACCATGTCTGTAGTGACCGGGACGAGGTGGTCGGTGTCGGTGATGCCGAATGCGGTTGCGACAGCTGATGTATCGCCGATGCGGTGGGGGGCGGATGGGGTCATGGTCACGGCAGGTCCCGTCTGGAAAGGCCTCAACGCCGCCTAAGCGGGTGTGATGCGCTCTAGAACGAGGTCTTCCTCGGCCCGTCAGCGACTCTCATCAGGCGGGCTGCCTGCGCCGGGTCCGGATGGCCGGAACGTGTTGACGAACGTCAGGCTGAAATGAGGTACTCCCCTCGACACCAGAATGACGAACTCCAGTTCGCGTGTCAAGGAGTTGCCATGGTGAGGTCGACAAGCGATTACGACCGCGCAGTCGGGCCGAGCGCCGAAATGAGGTCGGCGACGCGATGGTGAGCCTCCAGTGGGTGGCGTAGGTGCCCGCCGGGGTTGATTTGGTAGTGATTGCGGCGGCCGACTTTCGTGCGCGTGAGGTAGCCGCCGAGGATCAGGTCGGACACGATCAGCTGCACTGCGCGGCTTGTGATTCCGACACGTGCGGCGATCGTGGGCAGAGTTTGGTGTGGGTCATCGGCGAGGCAGAGCAGTACATGGGCGTGGTTGCTCAGGAAGGTCCACGATCCCCCGACCGCCGCTCCGGTGCCCGCAGTGCCGTGCGGGGCGTCGAGCGCCGAGTTCACGGCGGAGGGTTCAGCGGATCGCATGCCGACGACGTTAAGGCATCGAAACTCGGTGGCGCCAGAACGCACTCGAACCGGGATTGAGAACCTACGGTGTGCTGCATTCGGCTTGACAGACGAACTGAAGTTCGTCATTCTTGGTCCGTGGAGGGGAGTACCCGCCTCGCTCGGATCGTCATTACGGCAGCCCCCTGCGGCTGCCCGGTCTGAGCACCACCGCTCGCAATACCAGCGTCCGATGGTTGGGGAGACCTCCGGTTCACCCGTTCGAACCGGAGGAAAAGCACATGGTTGTTCCGTTGTGGGCGTGGGCTGCGGTCCTTGGCGTCATCTTGGCGATGCTCGCCATCGACCTGTTCGCCCACCGTGACGCGCACGTCGTGACTGTGCGTGAGGCTGCCGCCTGGTCAGCGGTATGGGTCACCCTCGGGCTGGCCTTCGGGGCCATCGTGTGGTGGATGTGGGGGGCGGAGTTCGCCGCCCAGTACTACGCCGGCTACGTCATCGAGAAATCGCTCGCGGTCGATAACGTGTTCGTCTTCGCGATCATCTTCAGCTACTTCGCGGTGCCACGGGAATACCAGCACCGGGTGTTGTTCTACGGAGTACTCGGCGCGCTGGTATTCCGAGCGGTGTTCATCGCCGCCGGCTCAGTCCTCATCGCCAGCTTCGCCTGGATCCTGTACATCTTCGGCGCATTCCTGGTAGCCACCGGAATCCGAATGGCGCTGCACCGCAACGAAACTATCAATCCCGAGCGCAGCATGGTGCTGCGGCTGTTTCGTCGCCTCATCTCGGTCACCGACACCTACCACGGCCAGAAATTCCTCATTCGGCAAGCCGGCCGCTGGGTGGCCACTCCATTGCTGGCGGTACTCGTTCTGGTCGAGGTCACCGACATCGTCTTCGCCGTGGACTCTATCCCCGCAATCTTCGCCGTCACCCAGCAGCCGTTTCTGGTGTTCACTTCCAACGCCTTTGCCATCCTCGGCCTGCGCGCCATGTACTTCCTTCTGGCCGACCTGATGCACCGCTTCATCTATCTCAAACTGGGTCTCGCTCTGGTGCTGGTCTGGGTCGGCGTCAAGATGCTGCTGCTGGAGATCTACAAAATCCCGACTGGCATTTCCTTGGCCGTCGTCGTAGCCCTGCTCGCCATCGCCATTACCGCAAGCTGGATCCGCACCCGCAACGGCGCAACCCCGCCCACCGAAACGACACTCGTAGACGCACCGAAGATCGACACCTTTCATCCAAACCGGTGAAGCGCTCCGCAAGGAAGGTCCCACTCCGCCATGGACGGACTGGCGAATACGTGCAGTTGGACGCCAGTTCGGCAATCTAGAGTGCAACCATGACGCTGATCGAGGTCGAACCGCAGCCTCGTGTCGACACCCTGGTGCGTCTTCCCGGGGGTGGCGAGGCGCGCCGCACCGACTACGCGGGAGTCGTGTGGTTCGACGGCAAGCCGGAGGTGGCAGGCATGCTGCTGCGCCGGGCCGCGAATGCGCCGAAGGGAATCAGGACGCCGAATGTCGAGGCGTCGTTCTACCTGCCCGACAGCCTGCCGTATTCGGGTGCCGCGCTCGCCGGCGCCGGGCTCAGCGTGTCGGTCGCGCTGTGTGGGTCCGGAGAGGTCGGTGCGGTCACCCGCGCCGCCGCCACCTTCGCCGCCGACCCCTCCGGTGAGCCGACGTGGATCCAGCTGTACCTGCAGGGCCATCTCGGGTGGCCCGCCGGCGTCAGCTACCGGGTGGTCGCACTGACGCCACCCGAGGCTGTGTTGCGGCGGTGACCGCGCGTTTGTCGCTCGGGTCAATTCGATTGCATCTGAGCACTTTTCGACGAGAGATGCGCACGGCGCAAAGGGTTAGCGGCGTCGTGCCCAGGGAACCCGGTTGATATGAACTGTCTCATCTATCCAGCTGCCGCCGCGTTGACTGTCTCGGCCGCCTTGGGCCTTGCGGGGAGCGCGATCGCGCAACCAGACGAGTCCGAAGAACCGAAGAGCGCCGTCGATGCGATCGCGCAGCTCCAGAGCGAAGGAAAGAGCGTGCACGTGGTGGGTGCCGAAGACTCACCCCTGCAGAGCTGCGACGTGGCCAACGTTGTGGAGGAAGAAGAGGCGAACGTCGTGACCGTAGAGGTGACCTGCGAGGACGGCTACCCGCGCTGACGCGGTTTGCGCACCTCCGCAGTGGGCATTCGACGGAACGAGGTCCCTGACGCTCAGGAGGTGAGATGCGGTGACGCATTCGAAGACGGAGCCATCGATGGGGGAGTTGGTGAGTCAACTCTCCGAGCAGACGTCCCGGCTTGTCCGCGACGAGATGCGGTTGGCGCAGAAGGAGATGCAGGAGTCGGCCAAGCATGCCGGGCTGGGTGCGGGAATGGTCGGCGCTGCCGCGCTGCTGTCCGTACTTGGCCTGGCGACGCTGATCGCCGGCGCGGTGGCGGCTCTGGCGCTGGCGCTGCCGGTGTGGTTGTCGGCGGTGATCGTCGCAGTCGTGGTGTTCGCCGCTGCCGGCATCGCCGCGCTGGTCGGGAAGAAGCAGGCCGAACAGGTTCCACCGCCGGCCGCGCAGTCCGTGGACAGCGTCAAGTCCGACATCGACGAGATCAAGGTGGCACGCCATGGCAGCAGGACCTGACCCGCGGCCCGAGCCCGGGCCCGACGCCGGCATCGCCGAGCTTCAGGCTGACATCGAACAGACCCGCGGGGAACTGGGCGCAACGGTCGGCGCGCTCTCGGACAAGCTGGACGTCAAAGCACGCGCCCGACAGGCGGTCGCCGACGCGAAGCAGAACGCAAAGAGTCGTCCCGCCGTCCCGGTCGGCGCGCTGCTCGCGGCGGGGGCCGGGATCGGTCTGGTCGTCTGGCTGCGGCGCCGCCGCTGAATCAGTCGCGGTCCCCGTCGGGTTCGGTCAGCTCGGGCGCGATCTCCCGAGTTGCCATGCCGCCCTCACGGCCGTGGTCTTCGGGACCGGGCCTGCCCCCGGCTGGCTCCTCGGTCTTCTCTTCGGATGTGCGGTCACCGGCCATGTCAACTCCCTCCGTCTGGGTTCTTCAGTACCCACGCAGCACACCGGCCAGACATGCGGTGAGCCGGCGTTCTTTGCTGAAAGTCCCTGAAGTGGGTTTGTCGGTGCGAAGATGGCTGCTGACTGTCGGACGGCATATTCGCAGTTGGGGGGCTCGTGAGCGAGGCGGTGATCGTCGACGCCGATAACATCGGCGAGGCAGAGGCCGCCTTGAGCGCGGCCTATACGGCGATGCGACTGGTGTCCGACCGCGACGTCCCGAGCGGACGGACCCGAATCTTCCGGACCAGGGTCGGACCGCTGACTGTCGACGACGCCGAGTTCGACTTCCACGTGATCGCCGACATGGATCCGTCCGACGTTGTACATCTTTGCCGGGTGCGCGGCGGAGTGCTGGGCGGCCACCTGCCCGGTCGGCCGCCGGAACGCCATGGCGCCGGCACGGTGCTGGCGTTCGGGGGGCGCTGCGGTGAACGGATCCACGGCGATATCGACCGCGCCCGCTACGACACGATCCTGCTGGACCGGAACCTGTTGGCAGAGGTGGCATCCGGAGGGTTGGACGCAGACGGCGAGCCGGTCGACCTGACGTCGCTGTCGCCGGTCTCGGAAGAGGCGAACCGCCACCTCGCCGACGTGATGTCACACCTGCGGCGCGACGTCGCGTCCAATGCCCACGCGGTTTCGCAACCCCTGGTCACCGGTCCACTGCTCCGCTACCTCGCGGGATGTGTGCTCGCCGCGTTCCCCAACACCGCCGCCGCCCCGCCCCGCGTCCAGGACAGCAGTCGGCGGCTGCTGGAACGCGCGCTGGCGTTCATCGACGACAACGCCGACAAAGACATCTCACTGGGCGACATCGCCGCGGCCGCCCGCGTGACTCCGCAGTCGGTCGACGCGATGTTTCGGTGCCACTTGAACTGCACCCCGAAGGAACACTTGCGCAAGGTGCGGTTGCACCACGCCCACCGCGATCTGATCGCCAACAACCCCGCGACCGCCACCGTGGCCGACATCGCGGCGCGCTGGGGGTTCGGTGTGGTCGAAGCGTTTGCGGTGTATTACCGGGGCAGGTACGGCGTCCACCCGGAAACCACGCTCGCGAGCTGACTAGGGCCTGCGCGTACGCTGCTGGGCGTGATCGAAATCTCCCTGGACGAGATGCGCACCTGGTTCGGTTTCGGAGTCGCCGGCAACTTCGCCGGGCATCTGGAACAGGCCGGCGAGGCCGCCGATTTCGTCAACGTGACGACTGAGGGTGCCGCGCCGAAGGGCATCTTCCCCTGGTACGCGCCCGGGTCGGACACCTTCCTCGGCGAGTTCCCGCTGTCCCGCGACGCGATCGTGCTGCCGGCCGAAAGCCCAGAGTTCTCCGGCCCGCTCAACCTGCAGATCGAGCCCGAAGTGGGACTGGCGTGCCGGGTGGTGTGGGAGGGCGACACCATCGTCACGCTGCAACCGTTCGCGCTGGGGGCGTTCAACGACTGCTCGATCCGCAGGCCCGGCGCCAAGAAGATCAGCCACAAGAAGAACTGGGGGCCCGCGTCCAAGGGGGTCGCCGCCGAGTTCTTCGACATCAGCGACCTGACCCCGGACGGTCCCACGGCGACCCTGCGGCTGGTCTGCCATCTCAACAGCGACGGTGAGGAGCACGACTACGGCGTCGACAGCCCGCTCATCGGTTACTCCTATTACGGCGAAGTGCTGCTCGACTGGATCGTGGAGCGGCTGGCGAACCAGAAGGGCTCGCCGGACACCCCGCTCGAGGATGTCGGCGCGCTGATGGTCGCCAGCGGTCATCCCGAACACGTGTTGATCGGTATCGGGGCGACCCGTTACACGCCGCTGGGTGAGTCCACCTACCTCAAGAAGGGTGACGAGGCGATCGTGCGGGTGTACGACACCGAGTCGGACGCCGCTTCCGAGCTGCGCCAGCACGTCGAGTAACCGCCAACCGTCGCGCTTACGGTATCTTCGTCGGTTATCGTGTCGCTGTGACGAGCGACGACGACGTGAACGTGGCAGGCCAGCGGGCCCTGGTGATGGGGGCCAGCGGCAACGTGGGGGCCTGTGTGGCCCGCCATCTCGCCACCGGTGGCGCCGACGTCCGTGTGCTGCTGCGAAAGTCCAGTTCCACCAAAGGAATCGACGGGGTGGACGTCGAACGGACCATCGGGGACCCGTTCGATCCCGCGACGGCCGCCGCCGCGATGGCCGACCGCGACGTCGTGTACTACTGCATCGTCGACACCAGGGCTGAGCTCAAGGACCCCGCACCGCTGTTCGAGACCAACGTCGAAGGCCTTCGCAAGGTGCTCGACGTCGCCGCGGCCGCGAACCTGAAGAGGTTCGTGTTCCTGAGCACGATCGGCACCATCGCGGTCGGGGAGAACGGGGAGACCGTCGACGAGGACACACCGTTCAACTGGGCCGACCGCGCAGGCGGCTACATCGAATCCAGGCGCGCCGCCGAGCGGCTGGTGCTGTCCTACGCCGCCGAACGCGGGGTGCCCGCCGTCGTGGTCAACGTCTCGAACCCCTACGGGCCACCGGACTTTCAGCCGCGCCAGGGCATGTTCGTCCAACTCGCGGCCCTCGGAAGGTTGCCGTTCTACGTCCGCGGGGTCGGCGCCGAAGTCGTCGGCATCGACGACGCGGCCGACGCGATGCTGCGGGCCTCGCTTCGGGGGCGCGTCGGTGAGCGCTACATCGCTTCCGAACGGTTCATGACGCACCGCGAGCTGCTCACCACCGCGGCGGACGCGGTGGGCGCCCGTCGGCCCCGGTTCGGTATCCCGATGGCCGTGCTGTACGGCTTCGCCCGCCTCGCTGATGCGGTGGGATCGATACTGCCCGTTCAGGTTCCGATGAGCCGACAGAGCGCCTTCCTGCTGGCGCACACCTCACCGGCCAGCCACGCCAAGGCCACCCGCGAGTTGGGCTGGCATCCGAAACCCACCGAGCACTTCATCGCGCGGGCCGCCGAGAACTACGTGCAGCGCGCCGGCGTCTCACGCCCGAACACCTCCCGCGGCGCCGGCGGTTCGGCGAGGATCGCAGGGAGTACGAACGTCTGCACGTAGCGGCGTGCGGTCTCCGGGTCGTCGATGCCGGGGATCACGCCGAGCAGCATGCTCAGCGAGGTGGTGACGAGGAACTGCCCGACGTCGCCGGGACGCAGACCCGGCCGGAACACCGGCCCGGCCTCACCGTCGTCCATCGCCTCGAACAGCTGCTCCACGAGCTCGGGGAGTCGCGCGGCGCCGGCGACGAGGTGCGCGACGGTGCCCTCGTCGGTCTGCTCGGACAGCGTCTGCAACAGCGGGTCGTGGACCAGCTCGGTGGCGACGATCACCAGTCCCTCGACGAGAATCTCTGCCAGATCGGCATTTTCGGGCAGTCGGCTGACGATCTCGGTTTGATGCCTGTGGGTCTTGCGCGCCACCAGCGCTTCGAGCAGATGCTGCCTGCTGGGGAATTGCCGGTACATCGCCGCGCGGGAGTATCCGGCTTCCCGGGCGATGAGTTCCATCGTCGACGCTTGAAAGCCGCGCTGCAGAATCGAGCGCTCCGCGGCGTCCATCAGGACGGTTCTCGCCTGTTCTGCGGTGTTCCCGCCGCCGACGGGCCGTCCGCGCGCGCGTCGCCGCGGCGGGGCGTCGGGCGAATCAGGTTCTGCCATCGGTGTCCCAGTATGCCAACCCTTGTGCTCAACGACGCCCAGAGCATATAAATAGACATTCGCTTCTATACGTCTATTTAATTCGGAGAGATACATGGGTAGTCGGTGGACGGTGCTGATCGGCACCGGCTTCGTCGCAGCGACGATGTCGGGCATGGTGGTGCTGGGTGTGCCGACCGCGTTCGCCGCGCCGGGTGAGTCGGAAACCACGTCCGCGACCGAGTCGGACACCACGTCCGATGCCGCCCGTGCGGAAACCAGCGTCCCCGACACCGAGCATGAGGACGAGCAGTCGGCACCCGAAGAAGACATCGACGCCGACGACCCACCGCCCGAGGTCGATCTCGAAGCCGAGGACCCCGAGGACCCCGACCGAAAGCGCCATGCCGACAGCATGATCGGCGCTGACGGCGACGTGGCCGACGATCCCGCAGTCGGTGAGGACCCGGCCGGCGACGAGGAGGTGGTCGGCGACGAGGAGGTGGTGGGCGACGAGGAGGTGGTGGGCGACGGGGACATCGCCGAACCCGCCGAACCCGACGATCCCGCCGTCATCGTCGAGTCCGATGGCGCGATCACCCCGGCCACCGTCACGGTCACCGAAGAGTCCCGAACCGACAGGGACAGCCCGCAGCGATCACTGGCCGAGACCGAGTCGGTTCCGGTGGGCGCCACCGCGGAAACGACCCCCTCCCGGGCGCCGTCTCTGCTCAACGTCGTGGGTTCGGTCGTCCTCAACGTGCTGGTGGGCTTCATCCAACTGATCGACGGTCCGCCGGTACTGCCCGCGAACAGCGGCGTGACGGTACGGACGTCGACGCTGAACCTGCCGATCGGCAGCGGCCGGTCCGTGCAAGCCGACTGGTACTTTCCCGAGACTGTCGACGAGTCCACCCGGTTGGTGTATTTCCAGCACGGCTTCCTGGCCAGCGGACCGATGTACAGCTACACCGCGGCGCGGCTGGCCGAACGGACCAACGCCATCGTGGTGGCGCCGTCGCTGACGTCGAACTTCTTCGCCCCCGACGCCGCATGGGTGGGCGGGTCCACCATGCACCGAGCCGTTGCCGACCTGTTCGTCGGCGACCGCGCCGCACTGGCCGAAAGCGCCGGTGCCGCAGCCGGTCACATGATCACGCTGCCTGACAAGTTCGTGTTGGTCGGCCACTCCGCGGGCGGCACGCTGGTCACCAGCGCAGCCGGTTTCATGGTCGACAACGGCGCGATCGAGGACCTTGCCGGTGTGGTGATGCTCGACGGGGTGGAGCCTGCCGGGTCACGGTTGGTCGGTGACGCGCTGGCCAAGCTGCGTGGCGCGCACGACCGGCCGATCTACCTGATCTCCTCGGAACGGTACTTCTGGAGCCGCGGCGGTGATATGGCCGACAAGTTGCAGCTGGCCCGCCCGGATCGCTTCAGCGGTGTCGGGCTCAAGGGCGGCCTGCACATCGACCACATGGAGGGCGGCAACCCGATCGTGCAGTTCGGCGAGTACCTCGTCGGTGGGTTCTCCCTGCCCAGGAACATCGACGCCGCGGCCGACATCACGGACGGCTGGGTCAATGACCTGTTCGCCGGCACCACCAGCGACGGGATCTACGGTGCGCCCGGGCAGCACATTCCGGTGGTGACCCCGTCCGGCACCGCCACCGCGGTCGTGCTGCCCCTGGGTGTGCCCGCACGTCCGGTGTGGCCGCCGCTGCTCGACGCAATCCTGACCGCCATCTTCGACTTCGGCGGCCGCTACCTCTTCGTGTACGAGCCGCTGCGCGGCTACGAGACGGCGGCGAACCCGGCCACCAGCCAACAGGTGGTGCTGGTGGGTGCTAGCCGCCATTAACTGAAGTCTCTGCTGTCGGGTGGAATTTCTGGAGTAGTCCGGACATTTCACTCTGTGTCGCCGCACGGGGCGGCCACGACCGAGGAGACCCGTCATGTCCGAGCGCCGTTCCACCGCCCCTGCCGCCTCCGATACGTCCGTCCGCCGCGCTCTCGTGATGGCCGGGGTCGGTGGTGTGCTCGCCGCCGGGCTCATCGGCCCCGGCGCGGCCAGCGCTCAAGCCGCGGAATCGTGTCCGGACGTGCAGGTGGTGTTCGCCCGCGGTACGGCGGAACCCGCCGGCCTCGGCCGGGTGGGACAGGCCTTCGTCGACGACCTGCAGAACGAGCTGGGCGGCCGCACCGTGTCCGCGTACGCGGTGAATTACCCTGCGTCCTACGACTTCCTGCAGTCCGCTCCGGTGGGCGCGGACGATGCCAGCGCACGGATCCAGGCGACCGTCGCCACGTGCCCCGCCACCAGCATCGTGATCGGCGGCTACTCGCAGGGCGCCGCTGCGGTCGATCTCATCACCGCAGATCCCAACGCCACCTTCGGATTCGGCCGGCCGCTGCCGCCCGCGGTCGCCGACCATGTGGCGGCCGTGGCGGTGTTCGGGAACCCGTCGACCAAGATCGGACGTCCGCTGACCGCGGTGAGCCCGCTGTACGGCGCGAAGGCGATCGACCTCTGCAACGGCGCGGACCCGGTGTGCTCCAGCGGCGATGACCGGCCCGCCCACAGCCAGTACGTGCAGGCCGGGCTCGCGCAGCAGGCGGCCGACTTCGTCGCGGGCAGGGTGGCCGGGCACAGCCCCTCCGACGTGGTGATCAACGCCTCGGCGAGATGACGTCCACTGCCCGCGCCAGGCGCGGGTACAGGATCGCCGGTCCCAGCCAGCGAGCGACGAAGCGACGCAATGCGACGCCATCGCGTGGTGGCTCCCCGGGGTCGACGAGAAGCGAGTGCATGGTGCGCAGGCTCAGCTCCGCGAGCTCGTCGAGCGCCGTCTCGTCGAAACCGTGCTGCTTCCAATCGATGTCGAATCGCTGCAGGATCGACCTTGCGAACGTCATCGCGGTCTCTGACGTCAGCGATGTCGTCACGTTGCCCCGGCGCCGTGAGGTGAGCAGGTTCTCGAACTGGTGATCACCGGCCAGCCGCTCCACCGAGTAGGACACGCTCTCGACCATGGCCGCCACCGGATCGGTCAGACCGCGCACGTGCGCGGCGAGTTGGTCGATGAAGCCGTCGGCCGCTCGCATCGCACAGGCAACCACGATGGCCTCCGGCCCGGGGAAGTAGCGGTACACCGTCTGGCGGGTCACCCCCAACGCGCGGGCCACATCGGTGAGGCGCATCGCCGCTCCGTGCTCGGCGACGATGTCGTCGGCGGCGTCGAGGATCCGGTTGATCGCCTCCTCGTCGGAGGCCGGCCACCGGCCGGACCATCCGCGGCTACGCATCGAACTCGAGCTCGAGGACGGTTGGCCCCGTCATGCCGAGCATCGGTTTCCATGGGGCAGAGCCGCTTCGGCGTGGATTCGACAGGCGGCCCGCGAGGATGCGGAGCGCCTCGGCCAGCTCCCGTCGGGCCAGGTTGGCGCCCAGGCAGTAGTGCACGCCGCCGCCGAACGTCAGGATGGCCGGTGCCTGATCGCGCGTGAGGTCCAACCGGTCGGCCTCGGCATACACGGCCGGGTCCCGGTTGGCTGCGAAAGTGTTCACGAACACGAAAGTGCCTGCCGGAAAGAGGTATCCGTCGAACTCGACGTCGTAGAGCACGATCCGCGGTGCGCCGCACACCACAGGGGAGTGCCGCATCGTCTCCTCAACCGCGCGCATCGCGAGCTCGGGACGGTCTGCCAGCAGCGCCCACTGGTCGGGTCGCTCGCTGAGCGCCTGCACGGACGCCGCCAGTTGGTTTCGGGTGGTGTCGGTGCCCGCCATCAGAAGGCTGGCGGCCAGCATCTGCAGCTCCGACGTGCTCAGCCGGTCGCCGTCATCCTCGGCCCGGATCAGGTCGGAGAGCAGATCGTCGGTGAGGTGCCTGCGGCGGTGGGCGACCATCCGGTCGACGTAGTCGTCCAACTCGTTCCACGCCCGCATGACATCGTCCTGGACCGTGGCGACGTCGGTGCTGAAGCTGAAGGCCCGGAAGACGTCTTCGGTCCAGTCCGAGAACAACCGCCAGTCCTCGCGCGGCGCGCCGAGAAGCGCACAGATGATCGGGATCGGATACGGGCGGGCGATGTCGGCGACGACGTCGCAGCGGCGGGCGCCGGCGATGTTGTCGACCAGTTCGTCGACCACCGCGACGATGGTGTCGTGCAGACGCTCGGTGGCACGGGGGGTGAACGCCTTGGACACCAGCTTCCGCAGTCGCTGGTGCTCGCTGCCTTCCAAGCACAGCAGGGTGGACATCACCTTGTCGAACAGGGGGCCGGATGTGATGCCCTGGGCCGCGAGGTTGATGCCCGGCGGAATCGTGAAGCGAGTGTCGCGCAGTACAGCGCGGGCCATCTCGTAGGACAGCACCTCGGGGCCCATCGGGCCGATGGCGATCGGGGCTGTCCGCTGGGCGTCATGCAGGTCCGGCCACACCTCGGCGGGGGTCGAGAACACGTCGTAGGTCAATGTGGGCAGGCCTGCGTCGAACACGTTTGCCACCGTGGGGCTGACGACCATCGTCGCCTCGCTTCCGGGCCGACTGGATTTACGAATCAACAACAATGTATGACCATCAGGCGGAAACAGGCAGGCGAATGCATGATCCCGCGCTGAATCCCTTACATAGTCGCCCGATATGTATGTCCACCTACGCTTTGCGTAGCCGTTTGCGTTCATAGAGATCGCGGTCGGCGGCCGCGAACAGGGTGTCGAGCGCACGGTGCCCGGGTGGTCCCGCCGCGACACCGTAGGTGACGGGCACGGGCAGTCCGCTCGTCAGCTGGTCGGCAAGCGCCCGGGCCTGCGTCTCGTCGAATCCGCCCACGATCAGCACGAACTCGTCGCCACCGATCCTGCCCATGACGCTGGATCGCGGGATCTCCGCGACCCAGCGGCCGGCGAGGTCGGTCAGCAGGCGATCACCGGCGGCGTGCCCACGCTGGTCGTTGACGCGTTTGAAGTCATCGACGTCGAACACCAGCACGGCGATCTCCTGGCTGCGGCGGCGTGCCTGTCTGACCAGTCGGCCGACTCGACGGCTGACCCCGGCGCGGTTCCACACCAATGTGAGCGGATCGCGGAACGCCGCGTCGAGCAGTGCGGCGTTGCCCAGCCCGAACACCTCGGCCGCTCCCAGCACGCTCACCGCGTAGAAGGCCAGCCACACCACCGGGATGGGAGCGGGCGCCACCAGCAGTGCGATCACCGCCGCGGCGGCGATACCCGCCACCACCACCCGCGCCGTCGTCGCGCTGTGCCAGGTGCGGATGAAGATGGCCACGAACATCAGCGGCACCACCGACCAGATCTGGGCGGCAATCAGTTCGTGGAACAGGACGCTCAGGATAGGGGCCGCGCTGATGCAGAAGAGCGCCACCACGTACCGCCACCCGGCCAGCGGCGCGCGCAGCGACACCAGAAGGCCCGCAACGGTCAGCGCCACGGCGACGATCTCGCCGCGGGCATCCGAGCGGGGGCTGTCGAGGACCAGTGCCTGGACAACTGCCAACGCGTACACGGCCGACAGCAGGCCGAGGTTGATGAGGAGCATCTTCCGCCGCAGGCGCTCGTCCAGATGCCGACCCGGGGGATCGGCGTCGGAGCGGGCGGTCAGCACCACGAGAGCAGCCTAGGCGACGACGACGCGACCCGGTGCACCGTTTCGCATCAGTATCGCTGATGAAACCAGCGCATTGATTAGGATCGCTGATGTGGTGGACCAGCTCGACACCGGGCAACTGGCGGCGCTGTCGGCAGTCGTCGAATTCGGCAGTTTCGACGCCGCGGCCGAGCGCCTGCACGTCACACCGTCGGCGATCAGTCAACGCATCAAGGCCCTTGAACAACGCGTCGGCCAGGTGCTGGTGCTGCGGGAAAAACCCTGTGTGGCAACACCGGCGGGTGTACCGCTGCTGCGGTTGGCGGCGCAGACGGCCCTGCTGCAGGCCGAGGCGCTCGCCGAGATGCGCGGCGGCAGCGCCGAACTGCCCCGAATCGCGATGGCCGTCAACGCCGATTCGATGGCGACGTGGTTCACCGAGGTGTTCGCCCGGTTGCCTCACGTGCTGTTCGACATCCGGATCGAAGACCAGGACCATTCGGCGCAGCTGCTGCGTGAGGGCGTGGTGATGGGGGCCGTCACCACCGAACGCGCACCGGTGGCCGGTTGCCGGGTGCAACCGCTCGGAGTCATGCGGTATGTGCCGGTGGCCACCGAGGCCTACGTGCAGCGTCACCTCCCCGACGGATTCACCCGCGAGGCGGCGGAACGGGTACCGTCGCTGGCTTGGAATCGCGCCGATGCGCTGCAGGATCAACTGGTGCGCAAGGTGTTTCGCAGGTCGGTGGCACGTCCGGTCCATTACGTCCCGACGGCGGCCGGGTTCGGCGCGGCCGTGCACGCCGGGCTGGGGTGGGGCATGTACCCCATCCAGCTGCTGGACGCGTCGTTCGTGCCGATCACCGACCAGCATCTCGACGTGCCCCTGTACTGGCAGTGCTGGAAGCTCGACAGCGACACCGTCAGGCAGGTCACCGCAGCGGTCGACTCGGCCGCGTCGGGGCTGCTTCGCGACCGGTGAGCGCGGACAGGGACAATCGCTGACATGGTCGCCGCGGTCAAGGTCCGGATTCTCGGCGTCGGCATGGGCCCGCAGCACGTCACGCCGGAGGTCGCCGGCGCCCTGCGCACGGTCGACTACGTGCTGGCCGCCGAGAAGGCCGACGACGACCGGCTGCTCGCGCTGCGTCGCGCGATCGTGCGCGCCCACGGCGGCGCCGAGCTCGTCGCACTGCCCGACCCGCCCCGTGACCGCTCCGAGCGACTGAGCGCCGGCGGCTATGAGTCCGCCGTCTCCGACTGGCATGACGCCCGCGCGGCCCAGTACGCCGGCGTCCTGAAGGAGCGCGGGGGCACTGCCGCGTTCCTGGTGTGGGGGGACCCCTCGCTGTACGACTCGACGATCCGGGTCGTGGAGAAGGTGCGTGCCCTCCTGGAACCTCACGTCGCGCTGGACTTCGACGTACTGCCCGGGATCAGTGCGCCGCAGCTGCTGGCCGCGCGGCACCGCATCGTGCTGCATGAGGTCGGCAAACCCGTGCACGTCACCACCGGCCGGCGGCTGCAGGAAGCGGTCGCGGCGGGCATGGACAACATCGTCGCGATGCTCAACCCGCCGCCCGAGCGGCTGGATTTCACCGGCCTCGACGACTGGACGATCTGGTGGGGCGCCAACCTCGGCGCCCCGGGAGAGCGACTGGTCACCGGGCGGCTGCGCGACGTGCTTCCCGCCGTCGCCGACGCCCGTGCCGCGGCCGACGCGTACGACGGCTGGGTGATGGATGTCTTTCTGATCCGGAGAGACCGATGACGGGCCTGCTGATCGCAGGTACCACCAGCGACGCCGGCAAGACCGCGGTGACCACGGGGCTGTGCCGGGCCCTGGCGCGCCGCGGGCTGAAGGTGGCCCCGTACAAGGCGCAGAACATGTCCAACAACTCGATGGTCTGCGCGGGGGACGACGGCGGAGTCGAGATCGGGCGGGCGCAGTGGGTGCAGGCGCTGGCCGCGCGTGCCACCCCGGAAGCCGCGATGAACCCGGTGCTGCTCAAACCGGGCAGCGACCGCCGCAGCCACGTGGTGCTGATGGGCCGGCCGTGGGGGCACGTGTCCTCGTCGGATTGGCTGGAGGGCCGGCGCGCGCTGGCCGCCGCGGCGCACGCCGCCTACGACGACCTGGCCGGCCGCTACGACGTCATCGTCGCCGAGGGGGCCGGTAGCCCCACCGAGATCAACTTGCGTGCAGGCGATTACGTCAACCTCGGGCTGGCCCGCCACGCGGGACTGCCGACCGTGGTGGTCGGTGACATCGACCGCGGCGGAGTGTTCGCGGCGTTCTTCGGCACGGTCGCACTGCTCTCACCCGAAGACCAGGCGTTGATCGCGGGCTTCGTGGTGAACAAGTTCCGCGGCGACCCGGCCCTGTTGGCGCCCGGGCTACGTGACCTTGAGCGCCTCACGGGCCGGCGGGTCTACGGCACCCTGCCATGGCACCCCGACCTCTGGCTCGACTCCGAGGACGCCCTGGAACTGCAGGGCCGCAGGTCCGCCCGGCCGGGCGCGCGCCGGGTCGCGGTAGTGCGGCTGCCGCGGATCAGCAACTTCACCGACGTCGACGCGTTCGGTCTGGAACCCGACCTCGACGTCGTATTCGCCTCGCACCCAAGCGCTCTGGCCGACGCCGACCTGGTGGTGCTGCCGGGGACGCGCTCCACCATCGCCGATCTGGCCTGGCTGCGGTCACGCGGGCTGGACCGGGCGGTGCTGGCCCACGCCGCGGCGGGCAGACCGGTGCTCGGCATCTGCGGCGGCTTCCAGATGCTGGGCCGTGTGATCCGCGACCCGCACGGCGTCGAGGGCGGCGCCGCCGAGGCCGACGGGCTGGGACTGCTGGACGTCGAGACGGATTTCGTTGCCGACAAGGCACTTCGGCTTCCCGAGGGGCAGTGGGAGGGCACCTCCGCGTCGGGTTACGAGATCCACCACGGACGGATCACCCCGGGCCCCGGCGGCGACGAGTTCCCCGGCGGCGTCCGGTGCGGCCCGGTGTTCGGCACGATGTGGCACGGCGCGTTCGAGGGTGACGCGCTGCGCGCGCGCTTCCTGACCGAAACCCTCGGAGTGCCGGCATCCGGCGCCTCGTTCCCGAAGGCTCGCGAAGACCGAATCGACCTCCTCGGGGATCTCGTCGAGGAACACCTCGACGTCGACGCGCTGCTGCTCCTCGCCGAACATGCTCCGCCGCAAGGCCTTCCGTTCCTGCCGCCCGGATCGCCGTGATGCGAATCATGCTGCTGGGCGGCACCTCCGAGGCGCGGGCGTTGGCCGAACTGCTGACCGCGGAGAGCGTCGAGGTCACCACCTCGCTGGCGGGGCGGGTCAACGACCCCCGCCTGCCGGTCGGCGAGGTCCGCATCGGCGGCTTCGGCGGCGTAGATGGGCTGCGCGCCGCACTGTCGGGCTACGACGCCGTCGTCGACGCCACCCATCCGTTCGCCAGGAACATCTCGGCCAACGCCGCCGCAGCGGCGGGGGACACACCGCTGCTGCGCCTGGAGCGTCCCGGCTGGGCGGACCGCAGCCGGGACTCCTGGCACTGGGTGGACACCCACGAGGAGGCGGCCGCCGCCGCGGCGCAGCTTGGCCGCCGCCCGTTCCTGACCGTCGGACGCCAGGAGATCGCACGGTTCATCCCCGACCTGCGCGACCGCGCCGTGCTGGCCCGGGTGGTGCAGGCCCCCGACGTGGCCCTGCCTCCGACCTGGCGACTGCTGACCAGCCGCGGCCCGTACGAACTGCCCGGCGAACTGCACCTGATGCGCGAACACCGCGCCGACGTACTCATCACCAAAGACTCAGGGGGACAACACACCTGGCCGAAGATGGAGGCCGCTGCGCAGCTCGACGTGCCCGTCGTCGTCGTGCGGCGCCCGGCCCGTGCCGCAGGGGTGCCCACCGTCCACGACGCCACCGAGGCCGTGGCCTGGGTCCGGAACCTCCCCGGGGCGTCGAGATGATGATCCTGGTCACCGGTGGCGTCCGCTCCGGGAAATCCCGCCACGCAGAAGCACTTCTGAGCGACGCGCGACAGGTCACCTATCTGGCGCCCGGGCGTCCCGCCGACGGCAGCGATCCGGACTGGGACGCGCGTGTCGCCGGCCACCGCACACGCAGGCCCGCGCACTGGCAGACCGTCGAGACCGCCGACGTCGCCGCCGCGGTCCGCGACGCCGACGGCGCGGTCCTCGTCGACTGTCTGGGCACCTGGCTGACGGCCGTGCTGGACCGGAACAATCTGTGGGACAAGGGCTCCCGGGAGGTGCACGACGCCGTGGACGCTCGTCTCACCGCGCTGTGCGCCGCGCTGACCGCACGCCGCGAGGCGGTCGTCGTCGTGACCAACGAGGTGGGGCTCGGGGTGGTGCCCTCGCACCGGTCCGGCGTGCTGTTCCGTGATCTGCTCGGTACCGCCAATCAGCGGGTCGCGGCGGTCTGCGACGAAGTGCATCTGGTGATCGCCGGCCGGGTGCTCAAGATCTGACGGGCGCGATCAGTCGAGGCAGAACTCGTTGCCCTCCGGATCGGCCATCACGATGTGGCCACCCTGAAGCAGGGAGATCGGTTCGTGGCGTTCGAGGCGGGTCGCACCCAGCGCGACCAGCCGCGTGCACTCCCGTTCCAGTGCGGCCATCCGCTCGGCACCGTCGTGGCCCTCGGCCGCGCGTACGTCGAGGTGAACCCGGTTCTTGGCGGTCTTGCCCTCCGGCACGCGCTGGAAGAACACCCCCGGCCTCCGCCCGTCCGGGTCGATCAGCGCCGAGGCGTCGTTCCATCGCTCGGGCGGCACCTGCATCGCGGCAAGGGCGTCCTCCCAGGTGTCGAATTCGGCAGGCGGGGGCTGCAGGACATAGCCGAGGACATGCGCCCAGAAACCGGCGAGGGCGCCGGGGTCGCCGCAGTCGAACGTCACCTGGATATCGCGAACTGTCATGGCGCCCATTCAACGCGCCTGATAGCACTCCTGGTGCAGCACGGTCTCCAGGGAGGATCGGGCCCGCCAGCCGAAGCGTTCCAGATCGGGGACGTCGGGCAGCTCGGCCACCGGTCCGACGCACAACCAGGCGACCGGCCGCACGTGGTCGGGCATCCCGACCAGGGAGCGGAGGAACTCCTCGCGGTAGAACGACACCCAGCCGACCCCGAGTCCCTCGACCGTCGCTGCCAGCCAGAGGTTTTGGATCGCGCACACCACCGAGTAGAGGCCGGCGTCGGGAACGGCGTGCCGGCCCAGCACCTGCGGGCCGGCCCGGGTGGGGTCGTAGCCGACGACGATGCCGAGGCCGGATTCGCAGATGCCCTCGATCTTGATGCGCCCGAAGGTTTCGGCGCGTTCCCCGGACAGCTCGCCCGCGAACGTTTCCCGTTCAGCGGCCACGTGGTCCCGGAAGGTCGTCAGGGTCTGCGGTGAGCGCACCAGGATGAAATCCCACGGCTGGGACATGCCGACCGACGGCGCCGCGTGCGCGGCGAGCAACACCCGCTGCAGCACGTCGCCGGCGACCGGCTCCCCGGTGAACTCGCGGCGGGTGTCACGGCGGCGGTTGATGACGTCGTACAGCGCCGCCGCGCAGTCGTCGCTCACGAGCTGCGCCCCGACCGGTCGCGCGCCGGGTCGTACAGGTAGCTCTCCCCGGCGTCCGGGTCGGGTCGGCCCGCCAGCGCGCGGCCGACCAGGATCACCGCGGCCTGCCGCAGTCCGGCCTCCTGCACCGCGTCGGCGATGTCGGCGACCGTGCCGCGCAGCACCAATTCCTGGGGCTGGGAGGCCCGGTACACCACGACCACCGGACAATCCGCGCCGTACTCCGGTTCGATCTCGGCCATCAACTCCCGGATCCGGGTGATGGCCAGGTGCAATACCAGCGTCGCGCGGGTGGCGGCAAAAGCCTTGAGCGACTCGGTATCCGGCATCACCGTCGAACGCTGCCGGGTGCGGGTGAGCACCACCGACTGGGCGACCAGCGGGACGGTGAGCTCCCGGCCGACGCGCGCCGCGGCCGCCGCGTAGGCGGGCACCCCCGGCGTCACCTCCCAGGGCACCCGGACCGCGTCGAGCCTGCGCGTCTGCTCGGAGAGCGCCGAATACACCGACGGATCGCCCGAGACCAGCCGCACCACCCGAAGGCCGGCGCGGTGGCCGTCGACGAGCCGGGCCACGATCGTGTCCAGGTCCAGGTTCTCGGTGTCAACCAGGTCGGCGTCGGGTGAACAGTGGGCGAGCACCGCGGCATCCAGGTAGGTGCCGGGGTACAGCACCAGTTCGGCGTCGGCGAGGAACCGGGCCGCACGCACGGTCAGCAGATCCGCGGCGCCGGGCCCGGCGCCGACGAAGTGCACCGCACGATCATTCATCGCCCCGGAGTCTAGATACGGGCGCCGCCGACGTCTCAGGCGGTGGTCAGCGCCGGAGGCCGGGCCGCGGCCGGATCCGGGTTGGCGATCGGCAGTCCCATGAAGCGGCGGGCGTTGTCACCCATGAAGTCGTACGTGCGGCGCACGTCCATGCCCTCGGCGTACTTCCAGAAGCCCTTCGGCTCGGCCAGGCCCTCCGGATGTGGATAGTCCGAGCCGAACATCACCTTGTCCCAGCCGACGGTATTGACGACGTCGGAGACACAGCCCTCCCAGAACGGGCTGACCCAGATGTTGCGGCGGAACACGTCCAGCGGATGCTCACCGAAGTTCTGCGGCATCTTCTTGGCCAGTTCGTCGAAGTCGTTGAACAGCGGGAAGATCCACGAGCTGCCGTTCTCGACGGAGGCGATGCGCAGCTTCGGGAACCGGGTCAGGGTGCCGTGGCAGATCAGGCTGGTGATCATGTCGGCGATCTCGCGGTGCCCGAGCACCATCCAGCGGAATGCGCTCATCGCCATGAAGTTCTGGGTGTGCGGAGGCTCCCACTTGCCGACGTAGTCGTCCAGTGGCGGGTAGCTGGCGTGCAGCACGATCGGCAGCCCGGCGGCCTCGACGTCGCGCCAGAACGGGTCGAATTCGGGCAGCGCGGGCGAGCGCCAGCCGCGCAGCCCGTTCACCGGCCCCGGCTTGATCAGCGCCACCTTCGCGCCGTGGGTCAGGACGTAGTCCAGTTCGCGCTGGGCGCCGTCGACCTCGGAGAGGTTGATGATGGGCGTGGAGAACACCCGGCCCTGGTAGTCGAAACCCCAGTGCTCGAGCATCCACTGGTTCAGTGCGTGGATCACCGCCAGCGTCAACTCGGGATCGTCGGCGGTGGCGTGCTCGATGAGGCTGGCCAGGGTCGGGTAGTTGAGCGCCTCGCGCACCCCCTGGCGGTCGAGCTCGGCGACCCGGTCGGCCGGATTGCGGGTCGCGGCAGGCGCCTCGATCGCCGGGCCCTGCATCTCCCGCAGCGTCAGGCCCTCGGTGTTCTCACCCGCGAAGAACTTCTCGTGCGCACCCGGTGCGGCGACCCGCTCGAAGGTCGGGTTGGGGATGAAGTCGGAGACCCGGTTGTTGATGACGATGCGGGTGTGCCTGCCGAAGTTCGCGAACTGCACGGCCCGGGAGTACCGCTGGGGGAGGTGCTTCGTCAGCGCCTCCGGGGTCTCGTACATGTGCTGGTCGGCGTCGAAGATCGGCGCATCCCGGAACTGCTCGGCGGATTCTGTCATCGGTTACCTCCGGGATTCACTGCTGGCCGCTGCTTCCAGACAATCGTACTGTAAAGGCAACGGTATGGGCGAGTGGCTACTCCGGGAGGCCCGTCTCGAGGATGTCGAGCGCCTGCAGGAACGCCTCGCCGTCCAACGGTGCGTCGTCGGAGGCGGCCATGAACACGCCGATGATCGCCCCGGCCGTCACGCGCACCTGGTCGTCCTCGGGCCGGTCCAGCCGCTCCGCGATCGCCGTCGTGAGCACCCGGATGGCCTTGACGTGCTCGTTCCACAGCGCGCCCTTGGCTTCGGGAAGGGCGTACAGAAGCCGCTGACGGGCGATCACGTAGTCGAAGTCGGGCCCGGCCATGGCGGCGAACACCTGCGCGGCGGCATGGCGGTAGGCGGCCACCGGGGACAATTCCGCGGGCGCGGCCAGGAAGGCCTCGATGATCGGTGTGAGCAGGTCGTCGGAGAACAGCACCGACTCCTTGGTCGGGAAGTAGCGGAAGAACGTCCTCGGCGAGACGTCGGCGGCCTCGGCGATCTGGTCGACGGTGGTCTGTGCGTATCCGTTGAGCTCGAAGAGCCGGAAGGCCTCCCGGCGCACGGTCTCGCGGGTGCGCGTCTTCTTGCGCTCCCGCAGACTGGGCTGCTCGCCGGTGGTCATCCCTCGATTGTGTCAGCAATGCCGGAGCGCGCCGCGGGCCCACCGCGGGGCGGGGCCGTGGTTCCCCGCACGACCAGCGTCGGTTCCAGCACGACGTCCATGGCGTGCGGCGGTCCTTCGACAAGCATCTGCACCGCGAGTTGCACCGCGTGGCGGGCGATCTCGGCGGCGTCCTGATGGATGGTCGACAGGTCGATGCGAGGGTTCTCCGACAGTCGGGTGTCGTCGTATCCCATCAGCGACACCTGCGCGGGCACGTCCACCCCGGCGCGGGTGAACACGTCGAGAATGCCCAGCGCGCAGCGGTCGTTGCCGGCCAGCACCGCCGTCGGCAGCGTGGGCGCGGCCAGCATGGCGCGTGCGGCCGCGGCGCCGGCGTCCTCGTTGTGGGCACCCGGAATCACCACGATCTCCTCGGCCAGCCCGTGGGCGCGCATGGCCGCCTTGTAGGCGCGGGACCGGTCGGCCGAGCCGGGGTCCCAGCCGCCGTCGACGTGGTGGATCCTGCGGTGCCCGAGCCCGACCAGGTAGTCGACGGCCTGCCGGATGCCCTTGGCGTCGTTGGTCCGCACCGTGGCCAGCGGTGTCTGCTGATTCAGTCCGGTCAGTCGCCGGCAGGCCACCACCACCGGGGCCCGTTGGGCGAGCTTCTCGAGGAAGCTCTGGTCGCCCGTGGGCCCGAGCAGGATCAGCGCGCCACACCGGTGGCTGAGCAGTGAGTCCACCACGGTGGCTTCGGTGCGGTCGGGCAGGTTCGCCGACAGCAACACCTCGTAGCCGAGCCGTTCGGCGGCCGGATAGATGTGCGTGACGAGCTCGGCCTGGAACAGCTGCCGCACATCGGTCATCACGCCGAGCGTGCGACTGCGCCCCTGAGCCAGCAGCCGGGCCGCTGAGTCGGGTCGGTAACCGATCTCGTCGGCCATCGCCAGCACGCGCCGACGCGTCTCGTCGCTGGCGCCGGGCTTGCCGTCGAGGATGAATGACACCAGGGTGCGCGACACCCCGGCACGTTCGGCGACGTCGGCCATCGTCGGGCGACGCCGGCGCGGTGTGCTCACTGGCGAGATCCCTTCGATACGTGACGGTTGACACATTCGTGGAGCCGATTCATAGTAGACCTCACGCGCGTTACTAACGCGCGTTAGATTCCGAAATGAGGTGCCCGGTGTCCGTTCCGTCCCCGTGTCGTGGATGTTCGTGCACCGCACGGTGCCCGACCAAGGGCAGCACCCTCGAAGAACTCGAAGAACGTCTCGAATCCGAAGGCGTCTCGACGTCACTGATCGAAAGGACCGCAGTATGAGCACCATCCGCGTCGGCTCCGCCCCGGATTCCTGGGGTGTGTGGTTCCCCGATGACCCGCAACAGACGCCCTACTCCCGCTTCCTCGACGAGGTCGCCGAATCCGGTTACGAGTGGATCGAACTCGGCCCCTACGGTTACCTGCCCACCGACCCGGCGAAGCTCTCCGACGAGCTGGCCGCCCGCGGGCTGAAGCTCTCGGCGGGGACGGTGTTCGAACACCTGCACCAATCCGGATCCCGTGGGGATGACGCGTGGAACTCGGTCTGGAGGCAGATCGAGGACGTCGCCAAGCTGACCGCCGCGGTCGGGGGCACGCACGTCGTCGTCATCCCGGAGATGTGGCGCGACCCGGCCACCGGGGAGGTGCTCGAAGACCGCAACCTCACCGCCGAGCAGTGGGCGAAGAAGACCGCCGGCATGAACGACCTCGGCAAGGCCATGTTCGAAACCTACGGTGTGCGTGCGCAATACCATCCGCACGCCGACTCGCACGTCGACACCGAGGAGAACGTCTACCGGTTCCTCGACGGCACTGACGGCCGGTACGTGAACCTGTGCCTGGACACCGGTCACATCTCCTACTGCGGCGGCGACAACATCGCCATCGTCCGGCGGGCACCCGAACGCATCGGATACCTGCACCTCAAACAGGTCGATCCGGAGGTCCGCACCAAGGTCGAGGCCGAGGACCTGCCGTTCGGTGAGGCGGTGAAGCTCGGCGCGATGACCGAGCCTCCCCGCGGAATCCCGGACATGCCATCACTGCTCGCCGAGATCGAAAAGCTCGGCATCGAGGTCTTCGCGATCGTCGAGCAGGACATGTACCCCTGTGAGCCGGACGCCCCCCTGCCCATCGCCAAGCGCACCCGCAGCTACCTCGGGTCGTGCGGCATCCCTTCCGTCACCTTCAAGTAGGAGCCGTTCCCCATGTCTGAAATCGGTGTCGCCGTCCTCGGGGTCGGCCTGATGGGCGCAGACCATGTCGCGCGCATCGCATCCCGCATCTCCGGTGCCCGCGTTGCCGTCGTCAACGACCAGGTCACCGAGAAGGCCGAGCGGCTCGCCGCGACCATCACGGGCTGCCGTGCCATCGCCGACCCGCTGGATGCGATCGCCGACCGGGACGTCGACGCCGTGGTGCTCGCGACGCCGGGACCCACGCACGAGAAGCAGCTGCTGGCATGCCTGGAACACCGCAAGCCGGTGCTGTGCGAGAAGCCGCTGACCACCGACGTCGAGACCTCGCTCGAGGTGGTGCGTCGGGAAGCGGAGCTGGGCGTCCGGCTGATCCAGGTCGGCTTCATGCGTCGGTTCGACGACGAGTACCGCGCGCTCAAGGCGCTGATCGACGGCGGTGAGCTGGGAAACCCACTGGTGCTGCACTGCGTACACCGCAACCCTGTGGTGCCCGGCCACTTCGATTCGGCCATGACGGTGCGGGATTCGCTGGTCCACGAGGTCGACGTCACACGCTTCCTGTTCGACGAGGAGATCGTCTCGATCCAGATCGTCAAGCCCACACCGAATTCACTTGCCCGCGAGGGACTGTGCGATCCCCAGATCGCGATCTTGCGTACCGCGAGTGGCCGCCACGTCGATGTCGAGCTGTTCGTCACCACCGGTGTCGCGTATGAGGTGCGTACCGAACTGGTCGCCGAAAAGGGCAGCGTCATCATCGGTCTGGACGTCGGCCTGGTCCGCAAGAGCGCACCCGGCACGTGGGGCGGCACCATCACCCCGAGCTTCAAGGAGCGGTTCGGTCAGGCCTACGACACCGAGATCCAGCGGTGGGTCGACGCGGTCCGATCCGGCGGCACGACGGGGATCTACACAGATGGCCCCACCGCGTGGGACGGCTACGCCGCCACCGCGGTGTGCGAGGCGGGCGTGCAGGCCCTGCAGTCCGGTCAACCCGTCGCGGTCAGCATGGTCGACCGCGTCTCGATCCCTGGAGCCTGACGTCATGAAGATCGCACTCGATCCGACGCCGTTCCACCACGACTACGACCTGCTCGAATTCCCGGCGCTGGTCGCGGAATTGGGTTACGAGTACCTGCAGTTGACTCCGCACCGCGATTTCATCCCGTTCTTCAACCATCCGCGAGCCGACGACACCCTGGTAGCCAGGTTCCGCAAGGCGTGCGCATCTGCAGGCGTCGGCATCGCGTCGGTGCTGCCGGTGCTGCGCTGGTCGGGTCCGGACGAGGACGCCCGGGAGGCGGCGGTGCGCAATTGGAAACGCGTCGTGCAGATCGCCGTCGACCTCGGGGTCAACGTGATCAACACCGAGTTCTCCGGACGCCCGGAAAAGGCCGAGGAATCCGAGCGGGCATTCTTCCGGTCGATGGAGGAACTGGTGCCGATCTTCGAGCGCGAGGGCATCGATGTACGGATCGATCCGCACCCCGACGATTTCGTCGAGGACGGCATGGAGGCGGTGCGCATCATCCGCGGGGTGAACTCGCCGAACATCGGAATGGTGTACGTCGCGTGCCACACCTTCCATATGGGCGGCGGGATGGCCGAGATCATCGCCGCGGCAGGCGAGAAGCTGCGGCTGGTGCATGTCGCCGACACGATGGACCACCACCGCTCACACGGGCTGCGCTACATCACCAACCCTCCGGGCAACCCGGTGCGGGTGCACCAGCACCTCAAGATCGGTGACGGTGACGTCGACTGGGACGAATTTTTCGGCGGCCTGGGCAAGCTCGGCTTCTACGACCGCGACGACACCGTGATGGTCTCCTCGGTCTTCGCCGAGGACGAGCACGCCCATGACGTCTCGCGCTACCAGCTCAAGACCATGACCGAGTACGTCGACAAGTACCGCTGACCACCCGCCGAAATTGTCCGCCACGCCGGCAGAAGGCCCGAAAACACCGCATGGAGCGCAATTTCGGCGGTCACCCAACTTGGGCGGAACATCGGCAGCGCCCGTACGATGACACGTGTTGACAGCCGCCGTAGACCCAATGCCGCACAGCGGCGTCACCAGCTGTGTGACGCCGCCATCACGCTGCTCGCCGAAGACGGTCCGCGCGGCCTGAGTCACCTCAAGGTCGATCGCCGCGCCGGTGTGCCCGACGGCACGACGTCGTTCTACTACCGGACCAGGGTGGCGCTGCTGCAGGGCGTCGCCGACCATCTGGCCCGCTACGACGCCGAAGCGTTTGCCCAGGCGTTCGACGACGTTCCCGACGGCGCCGGCGACGATCTTCTGCCCATGCTCGCCGAGCAGGTTCTGCTCGTCCGAGACGAACCGCACCTGTCGCGGACCCGCGCCCGGCTGGAGCTGACCATGCTGGCCAAGGGCGACGCCGGCATCGCGGCGGGATTCCAGCAGGTGTCCGAGAGCTATCGTGCGTTGACCGAACGGCTCGTGACGGCGATGCAGAACGGCCTCACCGCGCCCCTGGACCGGTCACTGCTGGACGAACAGGTGTCGGTGGTGTTGACCTACCTCAGCGGGCTGGTCTTCGCCTTCGCCAACGGGTCGACCGAGCCGATGACCAGCCGCGACATCCAACGGCAGATCCGAGCGGTGGTCATCGGCGTGGCAGCCGAGCGCCTGTCGCAGACGAGCTAGCCGGTGTGCTTCAGATCGACACGCGCCAGAGCGCTGACGGCGAGTTCGTCGAGGGACAGGTCGAGCACCCGTGCCAGTGCGGCGATGGTCGCGAACGCCGGGGTGGCCAGCCGACCGGTCTCGATCTTGCGCAGCGTCTCGGGGGAAATGGCCGCCGCCTGAGCCACATCGGTCAGCGTGCGCTCGCCCCTGGCCCGCCGGAGCTGTTCGCCGAGGCGCTTGCCTGCGGCGAGCTGTTCTGCGGTCAGCGGGAGACGCACCATGCGGGCAGCGTACCCCGCTCCGGTATGAAAATACCGAACCTTCGGCTAGCCTGGTATTTCTATACCGGTTTCGGGCGGCAGAGGAAGGACGGCTCGTGCTGGAGCTGAAGACACCACAGGAAATCGCGGCGATGGACGTCACCGGCACGTTCATCGCCGAGCTGCTCGACGATCTCGCCGGCCGTGCCCGCCCGGGCGTGAACCTCCTCGACCTGGAACTGCGCGCCCGCACACTGCTCGCCGAGCGCGGTGCGCAGTCGTGCTACTGGGACTACGCGCCGTCGTTCGGCCGCGGACCTTTTCGCAATGTCATCTGCCTGTCCGTCAACGACGCAGTGCTGCACGGACTTCCGCACGACTATGTACTCGCCGACGGTGACCTGCTGAGCATGGACATCGCGGTGTCGATCGACGGATGGGTCGCCGATTCCGCGCGCAGCATCATTGTCGGCACCCCGCGCGCCGAGGATCGGCGCCTGATCGCGGCCACCGAGGAAGCACTGGCGGCAGGCATCGCCGCGGCGCTGCCGGGAAACCGCCTCGGCGACATCTCGGCGGCGATCGGTGCCGTGGCGGCCGACTACGGCTATCCGGTCAACACCGAGTTCGGCGGTCACGGGCTCGGAAGGACCATGCACGAAGACCCGCACGTCTCCAACGTCGGGCGTGCCGGGCGGGGGCTCAAGCTGCGCCAGGGGCTCACGCTCGCGCTGGAACCGTGGTTCGCCGCGGGCACCGACAAGATCGTCTACGACCCGGACGGGTGGACGATCCGCTCCGCCGACGGATCCCGCACCGCCCACAGCGAGCACACCATCGCGATCACCGACGGTCCGGCGCTGGTGCTCACGCGCCGCGAGCGCGTCACCGCCGCCCCGCGGTAGAGCCGCTCTCACACCCCGATCAGCGATTCCAGCGGGGTCCGCGCGAAGTACACGGCGAAACCCGCCGCCACCACCCACAACAGTGGGCTGACCTCGCGGACCTTGCCCGCTGCGGTGCGCATCACCACCCAGGTGATGAAGCCGACGCCGATGCCGTTGGCGATCGAGTAGCTGAACGGCATCACCGCGACGGTCAACACGACCGGCAGCGCCACCGAGAACTCGGACAGGTCGATGTGGCGCAGATGCGACACCATCATCGCGCCCACCACCACCAGGGCGGCGGCCGCCACCTCCGTCGGCACGATCGAGGCCAACGGGGCGACGAACATCGCAGCCAGGAACAGCAACCCGGTCACCACGTTGGCCAGGCCGGTGCGGGCGCCCTCCTCGATGCCGGCACCGGACTCGATGAACACGGTGTTCGACGACGAGGACGTCGCGCCGCCGACCACCGCGCCGGCACCTTCGACCACCAGTGCGGACCGCAGCCGTGGGAACGTGCCGTTGGCGTCCGACAACCCGGCTTCCCGCGACAACCCCGTCATCGTGCCCATCGCGTCGAAGAAGTTCGCGAAAACCAGTGTGAAGACCAGCATTACGGCGGCGAGGACCCCGATGCGGCCGAAGCTGTCGAGGCTGAACGCCCCGACCAGGGACAGGTCGGGAAGGGAGAACGGCGATCCCGACAGCGTGGGCACCGACAGGCTCCAACCGCCGGGCTTCTCGGTGGCCGATCCGAGATGCCAGATGGCCTCCACCACCACTGCGATCACGGTGCCGATCACGAGCCCGATCAGGATTCCGCCACGCACCCGCTTGGCCACCAGCACCCCGGTGAGCAGCAGCGTGAACACGAAGATCACGGTCGGGACGGTGCTGATGGAGCCCTGCCCGCCGCCGCCGAGGCCCACGGGCGGGGACGGCACGCCCGTGGAGGAGATGAAGCCGGCGTCGACCAGGCCGATGAACAGGATGAACAGCCCGATGCCCGCGGTGATCGCGAGCTTGAGCTGCATCGGCACCGCGTCGAACACCAACCGGCGCAGACCTGTCACGGCCAACAGCACGATGATCAGGCCGTTGATGACCACCAGGCCCATCGCCTCGGGCCACGTCAGCGAGCCGACCACCGTGGTGGCGAGAAACGAGTTGATACCGAGGCCGGCGGCCAGCGCGAACGGCAACCGGGCGACCACGCCGAACAGGATCGTCATCACGCCGGCGGCCAGCGAGGTCATCGCCGACACCTGCGCGAAGTCGAGCTTGTTGCCGTCGACGTCCGCCGAACCCGACAGGATGATCGGGTTCAGCACGATGATGTAGGCCATCGCGATGAACGTGACCACGCCACCACGGATTTCGGTGGCCACGCTCGACTGGCGGGCCGTGATCTCGAAGAAGCGGTCCACTGGATTCACGGGCGGTCCCTAGTACCGCGGCGCGGCGGCAGGCGGCGGCGGCGCGACCGGCATGCACAGACCGGTCTGGGTGTCGAGGTACTTACCGGCCACGCAGAACGGCGCGCAACCGTAGATCACGCCCGTCTGGCCGGGCGGGCATTGCGCGGTCCAGGTGGCAGGGGCGGTGAGCGCCGATGCCGCGAGCGGCGCGACCACGGTGGCGGCAGCGACGGCCGCAGCCGCCAGATATCGCGAAATCTGTTGCGTCACTTGGCTTCCTCTCAGCTCGGCATGCCCGTCGCCACCCGCGGAGCGTCCTTGCGTGGCGCGACGTCGAGTACCAGCTCGGCCACCCGGGCCCGGTGCGCTTCCGCGCTGCCGAGCAGGGCCGCGTCGGTGTAGGCCCGCTTGTAGTACAGATGCGCCTGATGTTCCCAGGTGAAGCCGATACCACCGTGTACCTGGATGGTGTCGGTCGCAACTCGAACGAG
Organism: Mycolicibacterium austroafricanum; assembly: GCF_000612725.1. Lineage (GTDB taxonomy): Bacteria > Actinomycetota > Actinomycetes > Mycobacteriales > Mycobacteriaceae > Mycobacterium > Mycobacterium austroafricanum. The sequence goes on along the minus strand of NZ_HG964450.1, from coordinate 803,132 downwards.
CGCCTCCGAACACGTCGCCTGTGCGATGCTCACCGCCAGGGCAGGGTCGTCGGACCCATCGGTGAGCGCCCACACCGCGTGGTAGGCCGTCGATCGGGCGTGCTCGAGCGCGACCAGGTCGTCGGCGAGCCTGTGCTTGACCGCCTGGAACGAGCCGATCGGCCTGCCGAACTGCAGCCGGTTCTTCGCGTAGTCGACGGTGAGGTCCAGCAGATGTTGTGCCGCGCCGACCTGCTCGACCGCCAGCAGCGCCGCGCCGATCTGGAGCGCATGGGTGATCACCCGTTCCGCCTCGGCGGGCCCGGCCACCAGCCTGGCCGGCGCATGGAACAGCCCGACGGTGGCCTGGGGCCGGGTCAGATCGAGCGTGGTCAGCGGAATGCGTTGCACGCCGATGTTGTCCGCCTCGATCGCGTAGAGGCCGAGGCCGTCGGGGCCGGCGGCGGCGACCAGGACGACGTCCGCGGCGCCTGCGTCGACCACCCGCTGGACCGTGCCGGTCAGGGTCCAGCCCTGGTCGGTGGGAATCGCTTCCACGGTGACGGCGTCGGCATCGAAGTCGCCGCCGGCGTCGGGGACGGCGAATGCCGCGGTGCGGATGCCCTCGATCAGCGGTGCCAGCAGATCACCCGGCTGCGACGACGCGACCAGCGCGGGGATCGCGAGATACACGGTGCCGAAAAGCGGGCCGCATGCCAGCGCGGCGCCGAGCTGCTCGACGGCGACCGCCTGGTCGACCAGCGTGCCGCCCGCGCCACCGTGGGACTCCGGAACCGACATCCCCAGCACGCCCAGCTCGGAGCCGAGCCTGGCCCAGACCTTCGGGTCGAACCGGGGCTCGGACGCCATCTGAGCGCGCACCGCGGTCTCGTCGATGTGGTCTGCACAGAATCTGCGCACCGCGGCGCGCAGCTGACCCTGCTCCTCGGTGAACACGTACTCAGCGCCCTGCGAATCAGCCACTTTGTCGGGCTGATCCGTAAGCTCCTCAGCCATCTTGTCGGGCTGATCCGCAAGCTCCTCAGCCATCTTGTCGGGCTGATCCGCAAGCTCCTCAGCCACGCGGCACCTCCTTCCACGGCATCCCCGCATCCGCGCGGAGGTCTCCCGGCAGGCCGAGCACCCGCTCGGCGAGAATGTTGCGCATCACCTCGGACGTTCCGCCCTCGATCGTGTTGGCGCGGCTGCGCAGGAACCGCTGCTGGATCGGTCCGCGCCAGTCCTGGGCGTCGCCATTCGAGGAAGTGTCCTGCATTCCGTAGCTGCCGTACAGAATCCCTTCGGGACCGAGCAGATCCATGCAGAACTCGTAGATGTGCTGGTTGAGCTCGGCTCCGACGAGCTTGCCGACCGAACCCTCCGGGCCGGGTCCGCCGACGGTCGCCGACGCCCTGGACCGCTCGGAGGTGAGCCGCTGCGCCTCGGCCCGGAGCCACAGCCTGGTCAGCCGGTCGCGCAACACCGGGGTGTGCAGGTCCGGGCGCGACGCCCACAGCGCGACCGCGTCCGAGACGGTGCCCGCCCCGCGCCTGCTGCCGCTGCCCCCGAGCGCGCTGCGCTCGTTCATCAGCGTGGTCATCGCGACCCGCCAGCCGTCGCCGACCGCGCCGAGCCGGTAGGCGTCGGGGATGCGGGCATCGGTCATGTAGACCTCGTTGAACTCCGCGTGCCCGGTGAGCTGCCGCAGCGGGCGGGTCTGCACGCCGTCGGCGTGCATGTCGATGACGAAGTACGTGAGGCCCTTGTGTTTGGGGACGTCGGGGTCGGTGCGCGCCAGCAGCAGCCCCCACTTGGCGCGGTGGGCGAGGCTGGTCCACACCTTCTGGCCGTTGACGACCCAGGTGTCACCGTCGAGGACGGCCGACGTGGCCAGCCCTGCGAGATCCGATCCGGCGCCGGGTTCGGAGAACAGCTGGCACCAGATCTCCTCGGTGGTCGCCAGCGGCCGCAGCAGCCGATGGCGGACTTCGTCGGTCTGGGCGTGCTCCCGCACCGTCGGGGCGGCCATGCCGTACCCCATCGGGTTCAGCCCCAGTGGGACCGGACCGCCGGCGCCCTGCAGGATGCGATCCGCAACCGCCTGCAGTCCGCGGGACAGGCCGAGGCCACCGAAGCCTTCGGGGAAGTGCACCCACGACAGTCCCGCGTCGAAGCAGGCGCCGAGGAATTCGGGAATCGGGACGGTCTTGGGGTCGTGTTCGTCGACCACCCGGCGGGCGGCGTCGGCAACCCGGTCGGCATCAGTGCCCATAGCTGCACACTAAATCAGTGCGCGCGCCGACCGACGGCCAACCGGCCGGTCGGAGGGCGAACGGTTCAGCCGCGGGTCAGGGCGAGGTGCTCGACGTGCGACCTGTGGTGACGCTGAAGCAGGTACCGGAGCCACCGGACATCAAGTAACACAGTGATCCTTACGCAGTCTTGGTCAGGAGGGGGAGCAGTTGCCGGCGTGCCACCATCGCGTCGGCGAAGTGGTTGAGCGCCTCGGGAACCGAGCCGGCGGCCGGGAACTCGATGCCGGCGTCCCGCAGTGTTTGCTCGACCGCACGGCTGGCGATCATCGACCAGTCCACGCCTGCCGAGGCGCAGACGTCGTCGATGGCAAACAGCAGCGAAATCGCTTCGCGGGTAAACGAATCGACGCCGGAGAGGTCGAGAACGAAGGGCTTCTCGGTGAGGATGAAGCGATCGACGTAGTGGCTGGCGGTCTCGACGTTGACGTCGTCGAGATGGCCGGAGATCGTCACGACGGTAGCCAACTGACGGCAGTGCGCCCGAATGTCGGCGCCATCGCAGTGAAACGTCGGATTGCCGTACATCGCAGCCTCCCTCGATCTAGAGCTCCCGTAGCCCGTCGGTGGGCTACACATGCTTCAAGGTAGTGAGGCAACTTAAGGCCGCTGGGTGTATCTACTAATACTTCGCTAAGAACCTCGTTACGGTCCGCCAGCAAACTCGTCGGTAACTTAGTCGCGGCGCTGTTGCTGCGCGCCGGTGTAGTTGTGCCACGGATTGTAGTCCGCCAGCAGCTCCTCCTGTGCGGGCCGCGCGTCCTCGGCGACGTGTTGCAGGTTGATCCGGATCCGGTACCAGATCGAGCTGGGGCCGCGCATGCCGTCGACGAGAACGTCTGCGGGCTCCAGCTTTTCGGCTGCAGCCGGATACTTGTCGCGCCACTGCTGCAGCGCCGCCATGGCCTCGTCTTTGGTCTTGGTCCGGGCGATCTCGATCAACGGCATGACCGAAACCCTGCGGCCGTCGGCTGACTTGCGGGCACCCCTGGGCGCCTTCTCGGCCGGCCCGAGCCGGTCGGCGAGGTCGAGCAAGGCCTCCAGGCCGCCCGCGGCATCGTCCATTCCCTCCCAGGGATCGCCGCGCTCGGAGAGCCGGCGCGGCACGGTGCGCACCGTGAACTCCTCGGGGCGGCAGTCGGCGACTTCGTCCCAGAACAGCGGCGTCGACACCCGCGCATCCGGGGTGGCCCGCACGGAGTACGCCGACGCCACGGTGCGGTCCTTGGCGTTCTGGTTGAAGTCGACGAACACACCCTGGCGTTCCTCCTTCCACCACCGCGCCGTCGCCGACTCCGGGGCCCGGCGTTCGACCTCGCGGGCAACGGTCTCGGCCGCCAGCCGGACGAGCTTGAACGGCCAGCGGCGGTGGATGCGCGCATAGATGTGGAAGCCACGCGAGCCGGACGTCTTCGGCCAGGCCACCAGGCCGTGGTCCTCCAGCACCTCCCGCGCCACGAACGCCACGTCGAGGATCTGGCGCCAGCCCACCCCGGGCATCGGGTCGAGGTCGACCCGCAATTCGTCGGGGTGCTCGAGGTCGTCGGCGCGCACCGGGTGCGGGTTCAGGTCGACGCAGCCGAGGTTCACCGCCCAGATCAGGCCGGCGGCGTCGTGCAGCACCGCCTCCTTGGCCGACGTGCCCGACGCGTACTTCAACTCGGCGACGTCGACGAAGTCCGGCCGCTTCTCCGGGGCCCGCTTCTGAAAGACGGCCTCCTGCTCGATGCCCTTGACGAACCGCTTCAGGATCATCGGACGATCCCGGACGCCGCGCAGCGCCCCGTCGGCGACGGCGGCGTAGTAGCGCATCAGGTCGAGCTTGGTGAGCCCGAGATCGCCGAACACCACCTTGTCCGGATTGGTGATCGGCACCTGCTCGCCGGCGATCTCGAACGACTCGCGAGCGGCCATCTCCTCATCGTAGGTTCCAGACCGCGCTGCGACCTCCGTCACATAAGGTTGACGTATGCCCAAGCTCAGCGATCTTCCGTTGCAGGCCGCCGCCAAGCTCCAGCAGACCGTCGGCACCTACCTGGAGCGGGGCTCGGCCGAGCTGCACTACGCACGCAAGATGTTCGAGGCGGGCGCACTGAAACTGGAGCCGCCGCAGGACATCGCCGCGTTCGTGGCGGACATGCGCCGCTGGGGCGAGTTCGGGATGATCCCGGCGCTCAACGCGCGTCGTTACCCGCACCGGGCGGCCGTCATCGACGACTTCGGCGAGATGACGTTCAAGGAACTGGACGACGCGGCCAACGCGGTGGCCAACGGGCTGCTCGCCAAGGGCGTCAAGGGCGGAGACGGGGTGGCGATCCTGGCCCGCAACCACCGGTGGTTCCTGGTGTCGGTGTACGCCGCAGGGAAGGTGGGCGCGCGAATCATCCTGCTCAACAGCGAGTTCTCCGGCCCGCAGATCAAGGAGGTCTCCGAGCGCGAGGGCGCCAAGCTCGTGATCTACGACGACGAGTACACCGCCGCCGTCGCGGCCGCCGAGCCCGAGCTCGGCAAGTTGCGTTCCCTGGGCGTGAACCCGGACAAGGAGGAGCCGTCGGGCAGCACCGACGAGACGCTGGAGGAGTTGATCGCGCGCACCACCTCGAACCCGCCGCCGAAGGCGACCAAACACTCGTCGATCATCATCCTGACCAGCGGCACCACCGGCACGCCGAAGGGTGCGAACCGCAGCGCGCCACCGTCTCTGGCGCCGATCGGCGGGATCCTGTCTTCGGTGCCGTTCAAGTCGCAGGAAGTGACGTCGCTGCCCGCGCCGATGTTCCACGCGCTGGGCTTCCTGCACGCGACGATCGCGATGATGCTGGGCACCACACTGGTGCTGCGCCGGCGGTTCAAGCCGGCCACCGTGCTGGCCGACATCGAGAAGCACAGGGCCACTGCGATCGTCGTGGTCCCGGTGATGCTGTCGCGGATGCTCGACGAGCTCGACAAGACCTCCCCGAAGCCGGACCTGTCGTCGCTGCGGATCGTGTTCGTGTCCGGCTCGCAGCTGGGCGCCGAACTGGCCACCAGGGCGCTCAAGGAACTCGGACCGGTCGTGTACAACCTCTACGGCTCCACCGAGGTGGCGTTTGCGACCATCGCAGGCCCACAACATCTTTCGATCAACCCGGCGACCGTGGGGCCGGTGGTCAAGGGGATGAAGGTCAGGATCCTCGACGACAACGGCAATGATGTGCCGCGCGGTCAGGTCGGCCGGATCTTCGTCGGCAACTTCTTCCCGTTCCAGGGCTACACCGGCGGCGGCGGTAAGCAGATCATCGACGGGCTGCTGTCCTCGGGCGACGTGGGTTACTTCGACGAGAACGACCTGCTCTACGTCAGCGGCCGCGACGACGAGATGATCGTCTCCGGCGGTGAGAACGTGTTCCCCGCCGAGATCGAGGACCTCGTCAGCGGCCACCCCGAGGTGGTGGAGGCCACCGCGATCGGGGTGGAGGACAAGGAGTGGGGCGCCCGGCTGCGCTGCTTTGTCGTCAAGGTCGAGGGCGCGGCGGTCGACGAGGACGCGATCAAGGCGTACGTGCGGGACAACCTGGCCCGCTACAAGGTGCCGCGCGAGGTGGTCTTCCTCGACGAGCTGCCGCGCAACCCCACGGGCAAGATCCTCAAGCGCCAACTGCGCGAGATGGAGATCCCGGACTAACCCCGCGAGCGGGCGTGTCTGCGGGCGCCACGCCGTCAGATCTCGCGATTTCGCGCACGCTCGCGGAATACTCGGCGGCCGGCGGTCGTCGTACCCGTGCGTGAAAATCGATCTGACAGGTAAGACCGCTCTCGTCACCGGCTCGACCCAGGGAATCGGTCTCGCGATCGCCCGGTCGCTGGCCGCCTCCGGAGCGCGCGTCGCAGTGAACGGACGCAGCCGGGACCGGGTCGACGAGGCCGTGGCGACACTCGACGGCGATGTCGTCGGCGTCGCGGCCGACGTCGCCGACGCGGCAGGCGCGCAGGCCTTGGCCGCGGAACTCCCGCACATCGACATCCTGGTCAACAACCTCGGCATCTTCGGCGCGGTGCCGGCGCGCGAGATCACCGACGACCAGTGGCGCAGCTATTTCGAGGTCAACGTGCTCGCCGCCGCGCGGCTCATCCGGCACTATCTGCCCGGCATGGTGGATCGCGGGTGGGGCCGGGTGCTGCAGATCGCCAGCGATTCGGCGATCGTCATCCCGGAGGAGATGATCCATTACGGGGTGTCCAAGACCGCGCTGCTGGCCCTGTCGCGGGGTTTCGCCAAGGACGCGTCGGGCACCGGCGTCACCGTCAACTCCGTCATCGCCGGACCCACCCACACCGCAGGGGTGGAGGACTTCGTCTACCAGCTGGTCGACAAATCGCTGCCCTGGGAGCAGGCGCAGCGCGAGTTCATGCGGTTACACCGGCCGCAGTCGCTGATCGAGCGCCTCATCGGGCCCGAGGAGATCGCCAACATGGTCACCTACCTGGCGTCGCCACTGGCGTCGGCGACGACCGGTGGCGCACTGCGCGTCGACGGCGGCTACGTCGACGCGATCCTGCCCTGATCTCGCGCTCGATCGGGAACACCCGGCGCGCGTCAGGGTTTGCTCCCACCCCGGTGCCTGGTGCGCGAGCGTTCGAGTCGGGCTGAGGCCGGTGTCGCGTAGGCAGGTGGCGCGGATCGTGAACACCCACCGAAATCTTGTGGCTGTGTCGCCTGAAACCAAGACGCGGCTCTGACGATGGCGTCAGAATCGGCGCGTGAAGTCACTGTGCCACTGGCCGCTGCGCGGCAGAATCGCGATTCCGGCCTACCGGTCTGCGGGCGTCGCCGGGTGCACATTGCTGGCTGAGCCCGCGCCGGCGACCGCCGATGTGTGCGCCGGAGTGGGCGGGCGCATCAGTGTCAGCGGCTGCGTGTAACCACTGCGGACAGGAGATCTGATGCGGCTCGTGGTGGACCTCAACCGATGCCAGGGATATGCGCAGTGCGTCCCGCTGGCTCCCGAGGTGTTGAAGATGCTTGGCGAGGAGGCCCTGGCCTACGACCCGAACCCCGATGTCTCCCAACGACAACGTGTGCTGCGGGCTGCCGCATCCTGCCCGGTGCAGGCGATCGTCGTCGAGGCTGACCCGCCCGAGGATCGGGACAGTCTGTGACGGTCGAACTGATCGGCGAACTCGTCGACTCGTTCCGCAGAACCGGCCGCATCGTCATCGTCGGAGCCTCGCTGGCCGGGTTGCGCGCGGCAGAAGCGCTGCGCGACGGCGGGTTCAGCGGCTCGTTGACGATCATCGGCGACGAACCACATGAGCCCTATGACCGGCCGCCGCTGTCCAAACAGGTCCTCAAAGGCTGGGTGCCGGCCGACCACACGAAGCTGCCGCGGCTGCGCCGGGTGGACGCGGACTGGCGACTCGGTGTCGCCGCGACCGGTCTGGACCGCCGCGCCAAACGCGTTCTGCTGGCGGACGGTTCGGCGGTGGAGTACGACCGGCTGCTGATCGCCACCGGGGTGCGGGCCCGGCAGTGGCCGAATCCGGATGAGGCGGCGCTGGACGGCGTGTTCACGCTGCGCACCCGGGACGACGCCGCCGCATTGCAGGCGGCGCTGCACGCGCGGCCGAACCGGGTGCTCGTCGTCGGCTCCGGATTCATCGGGTCCGAGATGGCCTCGGTGTGCCGCGAACTCGACCTTGCCGTCACGGTCGCCGAACGCGGTCCGGCACCGCTGGTCGGAGCGCTGGGCGGGGTGATCGGCGAGTTGGCCGCCGCGATGCAACGCGATGCCGGTGTCGACCTGCGCACCGGGGTGTCGGTGCTCGGACTCGACGGTGACGACACCGGTCACGTGCGCAGCGCGCGGCTGTCCGACGGGACCACGCTGCCCGTCGACGTGGTGGTGGCGTCGTTGGGATCGATCCGCAATGTCGAATGGCTCGACGACGCCGGGCTGGCGACGGGATTCTGGGGAGTGGCCTGCGATGCCGGCTGCCGCGCCTTCGACGTCAACGGTGTGGTCACCGACAACATCTTCGTCGCCGGCGATGTGGCCCGGGCGCCACACGTGCTCTACGAGTACCAGTTCATGTCGCTGGAACACTGGGACAACGCCGTCTCGGGCGGTGAGGTCGCGGCGAACAACATGATCAACCTGGAGACCGGCCGGCGCCCGCACCTGCCCTTGCCGTCGTTCTGGTCCGGTCAGTTCGGGGTGAACATCAAGGGTGTCGGGGTCTGCTCGTTCGGCGACGAGATCGTGTTCACCCAAGGCTCGCCCGGGGAGTACCGGTTCGCGGCGGCGTACGGCCGGCGCGGACGCATCGTCGGCGCGGTCACCTTCAACCACGGCAAGTGGCTGCCCTATTACGCCGATCTGATCGAGCGCTCGGCGCCGTTCCCCCCGCCCCCGCCCGGCTTCGACCGGCCGGTCCTCGGCGAGCCCATGCCGGCGCGTTTCCCCGACCCCCGCGTGCCCACCGGGATTCCCGACGTGGTTCTCACCGGGCACGACCCGACCGACCGCGGCGCAGAATTCCTGCGCCGATGATGCCCGAGGAAACCCGATGACGACCGCATCGCAGGCCTGGGCGCAGGCGATGGCCTTCGCCCACCGCGCCGACCCCTACCCGTTCTTCGCCGAGCTGCGCAAGACGCCCGTGGCGCGGGTCGCCGACGACCTCTACGTCGTGACCGGGTACTACGAGCTGCTCGCGCTGGCTCACGACCCGCGAGTGAGCTCCGATTTCCGGCGCAGTCCGCTGAGCTCCGACCGGGCACCGGCCGAACCCGCCGACGACGTCGGCGCCTACGGATCGGAACCCAGCCTGATCGTCACCGACCCGCCCAGCCACGACAGGGCGCGCCGCCAGGTCAGCCGTCACTTCGCGCCGCCGCACTCACCCGACCTGATCCCGAGCATGGAGCCTGCCGTCGTCGCGCTGTGTAACGACCTGCTCGACACAGCGAAGGCCAACGGGCGCACCAGGATCGACGTTGTCGACGACTACGCCTACCCCGTGCCCGTCATGGTGATCTGCAAGATCCTCGGAGTGCCACTGGAGGACGAGCCGAGGTTCCACGCCTGGATATTCGACATGCTCGCCGGCGTGGACCTCGGTCCCGACGCCACCACCGACGAGGGCCAGGGCAGAGCCGCGAGGGCACGCGACGCCCAGGCGGCGCTGCGCGACTATCTGGCCGGCCTGATCGAGGGCTACCGCGGTGCCGGCGGCGACGGCCTGCTGTCCGCACTGGTCAACGACGCCTCCGGTCCCGACGGCGCGATGCCGCCCGGTCAGGTGCTCGCCAACGCGGTGCTGCTGCTCATCGCCGGACACGACTCGACGGTCAACACCATCTCCAACTGCGTGCTGACCTTCCTGCGCAACCCCGGCACCGTCGAACTGCTGCGTGACCGCCCGGAACTGATCCCCCGTGCGATCGAGGAGGTGCAGCGCCTGCAGTCGGCCGTGCAGTTCTTCCCCAGTCGGAGCGCCACCGCCGACATCGAGGTGGGCGGCACCGTGATCCCCGAGGGCGCCGCGGTCCACCTGATGTACGGCGCAGCGAACCGCGATCCCCGCCGGTTCGCCGACCCCGACACGTTCGACATCTTCCGGCCGGACAACGAGCACTTCGGTTGGGGCAGTGGCATTCACACCTGTGTCGGAGGTCCGCTGGCGCGGCTGGAGGTGAACCTCGCGCTGGAGATCTTCCTGCGGCGCGTGCACCGGCCGCGGCTGGTCAGCGACCCTCCGCCGTACCGGCAGAGTCAGATCTTCCGCGGGCCGCGTCACGTGCTCGTCGACGTCGAGGCCATCGGCGACTGACGGGCGGCTCGTGCCTCGTTCGGCGGCTAGTTCGAGAACGCCGCGCCGCCGGGGACCGCCAGCGTCAGCAGCATCAGCAGGAGCAGGAACCAGCCGGCGCCCTGCCACGCGGTCCAGCCGCCGCCGCCTTTCCACTGCCGGTAAGTACGCAGCAGCGCGCCGACGCCGCCGGCGAACAGGAACACCGGAACCAGCGCGGCACTGAACACCGAGCTGCGGTCACCGAACGCGTAGACCGCGAACGCGATCGCCGCCAGCACGACGACCACGAACGTGTAGATCACCGCGGCGCGGTACTCCCCGGGCCGGCTGAACCGTTTCTCGACGAAATCACGATCGTTGGACATCACGGGAGGGGTTCCCGCTCTCGCGCCGCGGAAACCCGGTTTACGGGTCGCGCGGCAGCCCGAGCAGTCGCTCGGCGATGATGTTCAGCTGTACCTCGGAGGTGCCGCCGTAGATCGTGGTCGAGCGGCTGGCCAGCAGGTACTCGGCCCAGCGGCCGGTGACCTGGTCCGGCTCCCCGACGACGGCGTCGGTGCCGAACGAGGACACCGCGAACTCGGCGTAACCCTGCCCGGTCTTCATGGACAGCAGCTTCGAGATCGCCGCCGCGGGCATCGGGTCCCCACCGGCCAGCGTCAGCAGCGTGGACCGCATGTTCAGAACCTTGGCGGCGTGGCCCTCGGCGATCAGCACACCGGCATGGTTCTGCGCGATCTGGTCGAACTGTCCCTCACCGAGGAACTCGACGAACTTGTCCAGGCTGGGCAGGAACGGCGGCTCACTGCTGCCGATCGACACCCTCTCGTTGGTCAGCGTGTTGCGGCTGACCTCCCAGCCGCGGTTCACCTCGCCGAGCACCATCTCGTCGGGGACGAACACGTCGTCGATGAACACGGTGTTGAACATCGCGTTGCCGGTGAGCTCACGCAGCGGCTTGACCTCCACGCCCGCGCTCTTCATGTCGAGCAGGAAGTAGGTGATGCCGGCATGCTTGGGTGCGCTCGGGTCGGTGCGCGCGAGCAGCGCACCCCATTCGGAATACTGCGCTCCGGTGGTCCAGATCTTCTGGCCGGTGATGCGCCAGCCGCCGTCGACCTTGGTGGCCTTGGTGGTCAGGCTGGCCAGGTCGGACCCGGCGCCGGGCTCGGAGAACAGCTGGCACCAGATCATCTCGCCGCGGAACGTCGGCGGGAGGAAACGCTGCTTCTGCTCGTCGGTGCCGAACGCGACGATCGACGGGATGATCCAGGCCGCGATGCCCATCTGGGGCCGCTTGACCCGGCCGGACGAGAACTCCTGGGCGATGATGATCTGCTCGATCGGGCTGGATGCCCGCCCCCACGGCACCGGTAGGTGCGGCTGGACCCATCCGGCCTCGGCGATCGCGGCGGCCCGCTGCTCCCGCGGAATCTCCTTCAGCGCAGCCACTTCCGCGCGGATCTCGGCGCGCAGCTTCTCCGTCTCCGGATCCAGGTCGATGTTCAGGGCCCGCATCCCGGTCGTGGTGGCGAGGTCGACCACCCGCTGCGGGTAGTCCGAGGCGCGACCGAACGACGCCGCCAGCACCAGCGCCCGGCGGTAGTAGACGTTGGTGTCGTGCTCCCAGGTGAAGCCGATACCGCCGTGCACCTGGATGCAGTCCTGGGTGCAGTGCTGCGCGGCGACGGGGGCCAGCGTCGCGGCCACGGCGGCGGCGAATTCGTAGGAGCTGTCCGGGTTCTCGCGCACTCCGGCGTCATCGCCGGCTCCGCAGGCCTCGTCGAGGGCGCGGGCGGCATCCCAGACGGCGGCGGTGGCCCGCTCGGTCTCGGCGATCATGTTCGCGCACTTGTGCTTGATGGCCTGGAACTGGCCGATCGGGCGGCCGAACTGTTCACGGATCTTGGCGTAGGCCGCGGCGGTGTCGGTGGCCCACCGGGCGACCCCGATGGCCTCCGCGGACAACAGCGTCGACATCAGCGCCCGGGCGTGGCCACGGCTCAGGTTGGCCAGCACCCGGTCGTCGCCGACCTCGACGGCGTTGGCGCGCACATGTGCCACCGGCCGCAACGGGTCGACGCTGCGCACCGGTTCGATCTCCAGCGAGGCGGCGTCGAGCACCACCCATTCCTCGCCGGACTCGATCGCGACGGGGAGCACCAGCAGTGACGCCTGCGCGGCGGCGGGCACGGCCCGGACCTCACCGCGGATCACCAGCTTGTCCCCGTGCCGGGTCGCCGTCAGTCCGGAGTCGATCGCGTAGGCCGCGATGAGCTCACCGGAGGCGAGATCGCCGAGTACCGCGGCATCGGGGTCGTTCGCGGCGATCAGCGCGCTGGCGATGGCCGACGGGACGAACGGTCCCGGCACCGCGCCGTAACCGAATTCGGCCACCACGACGGCCAACTCGAGGATGCCGAAACCCTGCCCGCCGACCGACTCGGCGAGGTGCACCCCCTGCAGGCCCTGCTCGGCCGCGGGCTTCCAATAAGGCGGCGGGTTGGGGACCGGGTTCTCCAGGGCGTCGTGCAGAACCTCCGACGGAGCGACGCGCTCGACGAACGAGCGAACCGAATCGGCCAGATCGTTGTGCTCTTCAAGAATGGCGATGGGCATGGCTGCTACACCTCTCCACTACGTCGTGGCTAGCTAACCGGTTGGTTGGGACCGAGGTTACCCGGCGACATCGTTCACCACGTTGACGAGGTTGCGCCCGTCACGCAATCGTTCGCAATTGTCGACGGCGAACTCGAGATAGCGGCGCATGGTGTCGGCGGTGTACCAGGTCACGTGTGGGGTGAGCACCACATTGGGCAGGCGCAGCAACGGGTTGTCGGCGGGTACCGGCTCGACGGCGAACACGTCGAGTCCGGCCGCGGCGAGTTTTCCGGTGCGCAGCGCGTCGGCGAGCGCCTCCTCGTCGACGATCGGCCCGCGAGAAGTGTTGACCAGCACCGCATCGGATTTCATGCGGGCCAGCGCATCGCGGCCCAGTAATCCGGCGGTGGCGTCGGTGAGCGGCAGGTGCAGCGAGACGATGTCGCAGGCGGACAGCAGGTCGGGCAGGCTGCGCCAACCCGCGCTGCCGTCGTCCCTGGTGCTGGTGTGGATCACGTCGGCGCCCATCGCCACCAGGATGCGCTCCACCTGCTTGGCGATGTTGCCGTAGCCGACCAGCCCGACCGTGCAGCCGCCGATGTCGCGAACCGTTTCGCCCAGCGTGGGATCCGACGGCCAGCCGCGGCCTTCGCGGGTGGCCCGGTCGAGTACGGGGAGCCGGCGCAGCGCGGCCAGCATGAGCAGCAGCGTGCCCTCGGCGACCGACTCCGCGTTCGCGCCGGGCATGTTCGCGACCGCCACGCCGCGCGCTGTCGCGGCGTCCACGTCGATGGTGTTGACGCCCGCGCCTAGCTTGTGGACCAGCCGCAGCCGCGGCGCCCTGGCCAGATCCTCCCCGGAAAGCGGCCGCAGTACATGCCAGATCACCTCGGCGTCGGCCAGTTCCCGGTAGAAGGTGTCGTCGTCGTCTTCGGCGCAGAATCGGACATCAAGCCAATCACGGCACGGCGCAAGGAATTCGATGACCTTGCTGTCGGGTCCACCCGGAACGAAATGCGCGAGCACCCTCACCAGCGGCGCGTGATCCACTTGGCGATGGTATCGGCCTTCTCCGACCGCGCGCCCGGGGTGGTGAAGTAATGGTCGGTGTCCACCGAGCGCATCGTCTTGTCGGCGCTGCCGAGGGCGTCGTGGATGCGCCGCGCGTCGGAGGGATACACGCCGGTGTCCTGTTCGGCGTTGATCACCAGCGCCGGACAGGTGATGCGCGCCAGATGCGGTTCGGCGCGCGTCTGCGCGTGGCGCAGGCTCCACATCCCGAGCCAGTTGCGCAGGGTGCAGGCCGCTGCGATCCCGTGCGTGGACCGGTTCGCCTTGGCCGGTACGCCCGCGTAACACATGTTGGCCGGGCGCTTGGTCGGTTCCAGGGCGGGATCCACCATGCGTGGATCGGCCCAGGTGCGCATCACCGTGAACGGCCGGTCGGAGAAGCCCGCGGCCCGGACGCGGGCCAGTTCCGCCTCCGCCCAGTCGGTGATGGCCTCGTTGCGCGCGACCTGGGCCGCCCGGTAGCGAGCGACGAACTCGGCGTCGTAGCCGGGGCCGTTGCGTTCGTTGAACAGATCCAGATCGGGATCGGTTGCCACCGCGTCGTTCTCGTCGATCACAGAGGCGTCCATCCATGCGGTGAGCACGTCGGGGCGGCCAGGATGCGCGGCGCTGGCGACGTACCCGTCGGCGGGTGGCAGGTCGTCGAGGCCCGCCGCCGGCCGCATGCCGTCCAGCGGGGTGACGTGCTTGTCGACGGCATTGGCCTGGTACGCGGCCATCAACGAGCCGCCGCCCGAATTGCCGAGCAGGATCACGGTTTCGACGCCCTGCACCTCACGCAGCCAGCGCACACCGACACCGATGTCGACAAGCGCGTGGTCGAGCAGGAAGCTGCTCTCGAATCCACGGTAGCGGGTGTTCCAGCCCAGGAAGCCGATGCCGCGGGTGGCCATGTAGTCGGCCAGATAGTGCTCGGAGAAGTCGATCTGGTAGTGCGCCGCGATCATCGCCACCTTGGGCTTGCGGCCCATGCCGCGGTGGTAGATGCCTTGGCAGGGATGCCCGCCCGAGCCTGCGCGCCGTGCGGTGGACGAGTCCAGCCCGAGGAATTCCCGGGTGACACCCGGCATCTGGGTGGCTGCGGTGCGGGTCATGGCTGTCCGTTCTCCGGGTAGTAGATGGTCCGGTAGAAGATGTCGGCGAGGGTCTTGATGCATGCCTCGTCGTCGATGTCGGCGCTTGCGTCGGCGTTCACCCCGGAGAGCTGGGTGTAGCAGAACTGGTTGAGCATCGACACCAGGGCCACCGCCACCAGGCGGGCGTCGTCTTCGGGGCAGAATCCTTCTCGCTGAGCCTGTTTCACCAGGGAGGTGATCAATGCGATCGGCAGCGAACAGATTTCGTTCCAGTATTCGGCGAAGTCGTCGCTGATCATCGCCATCTGGCTCACGGCGATGATCTCGGCGAGCCGGTTGCGGTAGGTGTTCCAATGCGCGGCAGCCGCCTGGTACGAGCGCTCCCAGTTGCTCAGTCCCGGTCGCGCCGCCGACACCGAACGGGTGCGCGCCTCGTCACGGAAGCGCACCGCCCATTCGCGGACCATCGCCTCCTTGGAGTCGTAGTAGTTGTAGAACGACGCCGTGGACCGGCCCGCCTCGCCCGCGATGTCGGCGACGGTGGTGGCCAGGATCCCTTTGCGCGCGATGACGGAGCGTGCCGCCATGTCGATCGCGGCCTGGGTCTGGCGGCCGCGCACCGTCGGCAGCTCTTCGCGGGGACTGATACTCACTCGCGCTGCACTCCTTGCGGTCATTGATCTGAAACTGAACCTGATGTTAGATTCAGTTTCACACCCGCGCGCCGAAATTGCATTCCAGCAGGCGCGCACTCGAACTTTCGCTGCTGGAATGCAATTTCGGCAGCGCTCCAGGAAGGCTCCGAAGCATGATCAAGCCACACAACACCAATACCGAGTTCGAGCTCGGCGGCATCAACCATGTGGCCCTGGTCTGTTCGGACATGGGCAAGACCGTGGACTTCTACACCAACGTGCTCGGTATGCCGCTGGTCAAGTCGCTCGATCTGCCAGGCGGGATGGGGCAGCACTTCTTCTTCGACGCGGGCAACGGTGACTGTGTCGCGTTCTTCTGGTTCGCCGACGCGCCCGACCGGGTGCCGGGCATCTCGTCGCCGGAGGCCATCCCCGGTATCGGGGACATCGTCAGCGCGGTGAGCACCATGAACCACCTCGCCTTCCATGTCCCTGCGGAGAAGTTCGACGAGTACCGGCAGCGGCTCAAGGACAAGGGGGTTCGGGTCGGTCCGGTCCTCAACCATGACGAGAGCGAGGCGCAGGTCTCGGCGACTGTGCACCCCGGCGTGTACGTGCGGTCCTTCTATTTCCTCGACCCGGACGGGATTACCCTCGAATTCGCCTGCTGGACCAAACAATTCGGCGACACCGATACGACGACGGTGCCGAAGACGGCAGCCGACCGGCGGGTGCAGGTCTCGGGTTAATCCCGGTACAGGGTCGGGTCGGCGAGCTGGTCGAGCAGCGCGCCGAGCTGGCCGGCGAGTTGTTCGGGCGTGAACGCGAGATCGCCCGCGAGCCAGGCGCTCAACGTCTGGGCCACGCCACCGACGGCGAAGTGCGCGGCCGCCCGGATCCGTTCGTTCGGCTCGACCTGCAGCGCGGTCCCCGCATGCTGGCCGGACAACAACGCGAACAGCGCCCCGGACTCTGCCCGCTTGCGGACCACCACCGGGTTGTCCAGCCGCGTGTTGAACAGCAACCGGCCCACCCGGATGTCGTCGGAGATGGTGTTCACGATGTTCGCCATGCCCTGGCGGCTCTGCTCGCGCACGGGCGCGGCGGCGACGGCCGCCTGCGTGGTGGCGGCGATGTCGGCGACCACCCAGTCGAAGACCGCTCCGACAAAGACGTCCTTGTCGGCGAAACTCTCGTAGAAGTAGCGCGCCGCGAGCCCGGATTGCGCACAGATCGCGCGCACCGTGAGTTCGGCCGGTGCGGCCTGCCCGCCGAGCAGATCGAGACCGGCTTCGAGCAGCCGGCGGCGACGTTCGGCGATGCGCTGCCGAGCGTCCACTCCGCGGTACGGACGTACCTGGCCCATGGCGACCATCTTGACACTTGTCGCTCCAGCGGAGCAATATCAGGAAACACGCGTTCGCACATTTGGCGGGCGCCCCCGAGAGGAGTGTTCCCCGTGACGCTGGACGAATCGGTCAGTGCGCCCGTACCGCTTGTCGAACGTCCCGTGAGCGAGTCCTCCGTGCCCGCGGGTCCGCGTGCTCGGGTCTCGACCCGGTCCGATGACGGCATGCTCGGCCTGGGTCTTCTCGCCGGCCCCGCGAACGTGATCATGCAACTGGCGCGCCCGGGCGTCGGATACGGCGTGCTGGAGAGCCGGGTCGAGAGCGGGCGGATCGACCGCCACCCGGTCAAGCGGGCCCGCACCACCTTCACCTACCTGGCGGTGTCCACCAACGGCACCCCCGAGCAGCAGGCGGCGTTCCGGCGGGCGGTCAACCGCGCGCATGCGCAGGTGTTCTCCACCGACGAGAGCCCGGTCAAGTACCACGCCTTCGACAAGGACCTGCAGCTCTGGGTCGGCGCCTGCCTCTACAAAGGCGTGGTCGACGTGCACCGGCTGTTCGTCGGGGAGATGGACGAGGAGACCGCCGACCGGCTCTATCTGCAGGGCCGGGCGCTGGCGACGATGCTCCAGGTGCCCGAGGACATGTGGCCCGCCGACCGTGCGGCGTTCGACCGCTATTGGCAGGAGTCGTTGGACGACGTGCACATCGACGACACCGTCAGAGAGTTTCTCTACCCGATCGCGGCGACCCGGCTACGCGGACTGGCGTTGCCCGGACCGTTGCAGCGGCAGACCGAGAAGCTGGCGCTGCTGATCACGACGGGCTTCCTGCCGCAGCGCTTCCGCGAGGAGATGCGGCTGCCGTGGGATGCCGGGCAGCAGCGCAGGTTCGACAGGCTGATGGCCGCGCTGCGGGCCGTCAACAGCGTCTCTCCCAAATTCGTCCGCCAGTTCCCGTTCAACGTCCTGCTCAAGGACCTGGACTGGCGTGTGCGCACCGGCCGTCCGCTCGTCTGAACCCGTGAGCCGAGTCACTTCCGCCGGCCACCCCGTGCCCCTCGACACTTAGCTTATGCAATGCTAACTTCAGCAAAGTTAGCTTAGCCATACATAAGTCGTCGCAAGGAGGCGGCGGGGGGCCTGCGCCGGGTCCAGCACCGCCAAAACAGTTGATGGACATTGGAAGTGACACGCTCGCGGCTGCGGCCGGAACGGTCCGCGTGGACCAGCATGTGGTCAGCCGCTTCGCGACCTGCTGCCGCGCGCTCGGATTGGTCGTGCACGACCGCCGGCGGCCCGCCGATCTGGCCGCCGCCAGGAGCGGCTTCGCGGCGCTGACGCGCATCGCGCACGACCAGTGCGACGCGTGGGTCGGCCTGGCCGCCGCCGGCGACGACGCACCGCATGTCGTCGAGGCGGTGTGGCGCACGTCGGCGACCTTCGGGGTGTTGCAGCGAGAGATCCAGCTCGCGCCCGGCGCGCTGGGTTTCCTCTACGACACCGGCCTGTACCTCCGGTTTCGGGCCGCCACCCGCGACGACTTCGCGCTGGCCTACGCCGTCCGCCTGTGCGACACCGACGCCTACGAGGAAGCCGACGAGCTCATCGCCGGTCTGTTGGAACGTCGGCCGCAGTGGCTGGAGGCGCGGTGGGTGCGCGCGGTGCTGCACTACCGGACGGCGCGCTGGAACGATGTGGTGCGGATGCTGACCCCGCTGGTGGCCGATCAGTCCCTCGAGGAGACCCCCGCCCACGCCGCCCGCGTCGCGCTCGGCACCGCGCTGGCCCGGCTGGGCATGTTCGCCCCGGCGCTGTCGCACCTTGAGCGGCCCGAAGGGCCCGTGGTCGTCGCGTCCGTGGACGGCGCGTTGGTCAAGGCGCTGTCGCTGCGGGCCCAGGGGGAGGACGAGGAGGCTCACGAGCTGCTTCAGGAGCTCTACGCCGCCAACCCGGAGAACGTGCAGATCGAAGAAGCGCTGTCCGACAGCAGCTTCGGGATCCCGACGACGACGGCGGCGCGCATCGAGGCACGGAGCAACCCGTGGGATCCCGGGACAGAACCCGGCGAGGCTGACTTCGTCGACCCGGGGGCCAAGGACCGCAAGGCCCACCTGCTCATCGAGGCCGAGGCCGAGCTCGCCGAGTTCATCGGCCTCGACGAGGTCAAGTATCAGGTTGCCCGGCTGAAAAGCTCTGTGGCCATGGCGATCCGGCGTCAGGAGCGCGGTCTGACCGTCGCGCAGCGCACCAACCACCTGGTGTTCGCGGGACCGCCCGGCACCGGTAAGACCACCATCGCCCGCGTGGTCGCCAAGATCTACTGCGGCCTCGGGCTGTTGAAGAAGGAGACCGTGCGCGAGGTGCACCGGGCCGACCTCATCGGTCAGCACATCGGTGAGACCGAGGCCAAGACGAACGCGATCATCGACAGCGCCCTCGACGGTGTGCTGTTTCTCGACGAGGCCTACGCGCTGGTCTCCACCGGCGCCAAGAACGATTTCGGCCTGGTCGCGATCGACACGCTGCTGGCCCGGATGGAGAACGACCGCGACCGGCTGGTCGTCATCGTCGCCGGTTACCGCAAGGACCTCGACACGTTCCTCGACACCAACGAGGGGCTGCGGTCCCGGTTCACCCGAAGCATCGACTTCCCGTCGTACTCAGGCAAGGAGCTCGTCGAAATCGCCACACGCATGGCCGAGAAGCGCGACTCGCGTTTCGAGGACGCGGCCCGCAGGGACATGGAGCGTCTGTTCGAGTATTTGGCGCAGGCCACCACACCTGACGTCAACGGCGTGAACCGGCGCAGCCTCGACATCGCGGGCAACGGCCGCTTCGTGCGCAACCTGGTCGAGCGCTCCGAGGAGGAACGTGAATACCGGCTCGACCATTCGGAATCGGACGACTTCACCGACGACGAGCTGATGACGATCACTGCCACCGACGTCGCCAACTCGGCCGGCCCGCTGCTACGCGGCCTCGGACTGTCCATGCCGCAACAACTTTCGGACCAGGCGTGAGCGCGCCAGAGGAGGAGCGGCGCTCGTTCGCCTCCCGCACCCCCACCAACGGGAACCCCGACCGGGTCACCTACCGGCGCGGCTTCGTGACTCGCCACCAGGTCACCGGATGGCGATTCGTGATGCGCCGCATCGCATCCGGGGTCGCCCTGCACGACACCCGGATGCTGGTGGACCCGCTGCGCACGCAGTCGCGTTCGGTGCTCGTCGGCGCACTGATCCTGGTCACCGGGCTGATCGGCTGCTTCCTGTTCTCGCTGATCCGCCCCTCGGGCGCGGCAGGCACCGACGCCGTCCTCGCCGACCGGGACACCGCGGCGCTCTACGTCCGGTTGGGCGAGCAGTTGCACCCGGTGCTTAACCTGACCTCCGCCCGCCTGATCGCCGGCCGCCCCGACAACCCGGCCATGGTCAAGAGCAGCGAACTCGACCAGTTCCCGCGCGGCAATCTGATCGGCATCCCCGGAGCGCCGGAACGCATGGTGGCCAACACCACCCGCGACGCGTACTGGACGGTGTGCGACGCGGCGACCGGATCGACCGCCGGCGTCACCGTCATCGCCGGAAGGCCCGCCGACGGCGGTGAGCGGGCCGCCGCGCTGCCCGCCGGCCATGCCGTACTCGCCGAGAACGGGGGCCGCACCTGGTTGCTGTGGGACGGCAAGCGCAGCCCGATCGACCTCGCCGACCGCGCCGTCACCGGAGGTCTCGGTATCGGCGTCGATAGCGCAGCGCCGCAACCGATCTCCGTCGGCCTGTTCAACGCGATACCCGAGGGGCCGCCGCTGGTCACCCCGGCGATCCCCGGCGCGGGTTCGCCGTCGGCCGCCCCGCTGCCCGAACCGTTGCCGATCGGCGCCGTCGTCGTCGCCTACGACGCCGACAACGCGATCCGGCACTACGTCGTCCTCGCCGACGGGCTGCAGGCGGTCTCGCCGGTGGTGGCCGCGATCCTGCGCAACTCGAACTCCTACGGACTGGCGCAGCCACCGCGGCTGGACGCCGATGTGGTGGCCAGGATCCCGGAGGCCGCCGGCGTCGACAATGCGGCCTACCCGTCGGACCGGGTCACGCTCGTCGACGTCGCCGCCGATCCGGTGACCTGTGCGCAGTGGGCCAAACCAGAAGGTGCACAGGATGCTTCGTTGACGCTGCGGACCGGCGCGGTGCTGCCGGTCGCCGATGGCGCGCGCACCGTAGAGCTGGTCAGCTCGGGGACACCGGGCGGCCCAGCCGACCGGGTCGCGCTTCCGCCCGGCACCGGCTACTTCGTCGACAGTGCCGGCTCGCTGTTCTGGATCAGCGACACCGGCGTGCGTTACGGCATCGACACCGGCTCCGACGGCGTCGACACCGTGGCCGCGCTCGGGCTGACCACCGCACCGCTGCCCATCCCGTCGTCGGTGCTGTCCCAATTCGCCGTGGGCCCGACCCTGTCGCGTACGGACGCGCTGCTGGCCCACGACTCACTGGCCCCCAATCCGGCACCGGCCCGGTTGGAGACCACCTCTGCGTTGGAGAAACCATGAGCAGGCTGATCTTCGAGCACCGCAAGCGGGTGCCCGCGCCGGTGGTCCCGAAGGGCACCATCACCATCGAGCCGCCCCCGGAGTTGCCGCGGGTGATCCCGCCGTCGCTGCTGCGCCGGGCGCTGCCGTACCTGATCGTGATCCTGATCGTCGGGATGATCGTCGCGCTCGTCGCGACCGGGCTGCGGATGATCTCACCGACCATGCTGTTCTTCCCGTTCGTCCTACTGCTCGCCGCGACGGCGCTGTACCGGGGCACCGACAACAAGATGCGCACCGAGGAGGTCGACGCCGAGCGCGCCGACTACCTGCGCTACCTGTCGGTCGTGCGTGACAACGTGCGCGCGTACGCCGACCAGCAGCGCGCCGCGCTGCAGTGGTCGCACCCCGAACCGGCCGCCTTGGTCAGCATCCCGGGCACCCGGCGGCAGTGGGAACGCGATCCGCACGACCCCGACTTCCTGGTGCTGCGCGCCGGCCTGCACGACCAGCCACTGGCCACCGCGCTGCGCGTCAAGGACACGGCCGACGAGATCGACCTGGAACCGGTGTCGCACAGCACCTTGCGCAGCCTGCTCGACACCCAGCGCACCATCCACGACGCCCCCGCCGGTGTCGACCTGACCAAGGTCGCGCGCATCACCGTGATCGGTGACCGAGCCGAGGTCGCCGGCGCGCTGCGGGCATGGATCGCCCAGGCGGTGACGTGGCACGACCCGTCGGTGCTCGGTGTCGCCTTCGCCGGCACGCGTCTGGAATCCGACGCGTGGTCGTGGCTGAAGTGGTTGCCGCACACCGACGTACCCGGGCAGAACGACGGGGTCGGCCCCGCCCGCTACCTGGCCACCGAACCCGCGGCGCTGCACGCATTGTTGGCCCCGGCCCTGGCCGAACGGGCACCGTTCACCGGGGACGGTCCCACCGACGCCAAACACCTGCTCGTCGTGCTCGACGATCCTGACGCGGACCCCGGCCAGTTCATCGGCCGTGGTCTGGCGGGCGTGACGGTGATCCACCGGACCGACAGAGAGCCCGACCGCGACCAGTACCCGGATCCGGAGCGGCCGATCCTGCGCGTCGCCGCACGGCGGATCGAGCGGTGGCTGAACGGAAGCTGGGTTCCGTTCGTCGACGCCGCCGACCGGATGGCACCCGACGACGCCCGGCACATCGCGCGGCGGTTGGCCCGGTGGGACTCCAACCCCCATCACGGCCGGTCGGCGAGCGCCGGCGGTGCGGCGTTCACCACGCTGCTGGGCATCCCGGACGCGTCGGCACTCGACGTCGCCGCGCTGTGGGCGCCCCGCAACCGCGACGACGAACTGCGGGTGCCCATCGGGGTCACCGCGACCGGTGAACCGCTGATCTTCGACCTCAAGGACGAGGCCGAGGGCGGGATGGGCCCGCACGGCCTGATGATCGGCATGACGGGGTCGGGCAAGTCGCAGACGCTGATGGCGATCCTGCTGTCGCTGTTGACCACTCACCCGGCCGACCGGCTGATCGTGATCTACGCCGACTTCAAGGGCGAGGCCGGCGCGGACATCTTCCGCAACTTCCCGCAGGTCGTCGCCGTGATCTCCAACATGGCCGAAAAGCGTTCGCTGGCCGACCGGTTCGCCGACACGCTGCGCGGCGAGGTGGCCCGGCGCGAGCATTTGCTCTTGGAGGCGGGCCGCCGTATCCAGAACAGTGCGTTCAGCTCGGTCACCGAGTACGAGAACGCGATCGCAGAGGGCCACGACCTTCCGCCGCTGCCCACCCTGTTCGTGGTGGCCGACGAGTTCACGCTGATGCTGGCCGAGCACCCCGAGTACGCCGACCTGTTCGATTACGTTGCGCGCAAGGGTCGTTCGTTCCGCATCCACCTCCTGTTCGCGTCGCAGACCCTGGACGTCGGCCGGATCAAGGACATCGACAAGAACACCTCGTACCGCATCGGCCTGAAGGTGGCCAGCCCGGCCGTGTCCCGGCAGATCATCGGTGTCGAGGACGCGTACCACATCGAGTCCGGCCGCGAACACAAGGGCGAGGGCTTCCTGGTGCCCGCGCCCGGTGCGCTGCCGATCAAGTTCCGCAGCACCTACGTCGACGGCATCTACGAGCCGCCCCGGGTGGACAGGTCGATCGTGGTACACGCGATCCCGAAGCCGCAGCTGTTCAGTGCCGGATGGGTGGACCCGGAGCCGGACACGGTGATCGTCGACGACGGCGCCGACGTCGAGGTGCTGCCGCCGCGCAAGCTCATCACCACGATCGGCGAGCAGCTGGCGCAGTACGGACCCCGGGCGCCCCAGCTGTGGTTGCCACCGCTGGACGAACCCATCCCGCTGCGCGACGTGCTGGAGCGCGCCGGTGTCGGTGCGCGGCAGTGGCGCTGGCCGCTCGGCGAGATCGACCGGCCGTTCGAGATGCGCCGCGACCCGCTGATCTTCGACGCAACGTCGGCGGCGGCCAACATGGTGATCCACGGCGGCCCGAAGTCCGGGAAGTCCAGCGCGCTGCAGACTTTCGTGCTGTCCGCGGCGGCGTTGCACGCTCCCGGCGACGTGAGCTTCTACTGCCTGGACTACGGCGGCGGTCAGCTGCGCGCGCTGGAGAACCTGGCGCACGTCGGCAGCGTGGCCTCCCCGCTGGAACCCGAGCGGATCCGCCGCACGTTCGGCGAGCTCGAGCAGCTGCTGCGGGCCCGTCAACAACACGGCGCCGCCGCTGCCGACGGCCAGTACCGGGACGGTTACGGTGAGGTCTTCCTGCTGATCGACAATCTGTACGCGTTCAGCAGGGACAACACCGACACCTTCAACGTCCGGAACCCGTTGCTGGCGAGGGTCACCGAGCTCGTCAACACCGGGCTTTCCTACGGCATCCACGTCGTCGTCACCACGCCGAACTGGCTCGAGGTGCCTCTGACGATGCGTGACGGGCTCGGGCTGCGGTTGGAGCTGCGGCTGCACGACCCCCGTGACAGCAATGTCCGTGTGGTCTCGAAGGACGCGGCGTTGCGCCGGCCCGCCGAGAGCGTGCCCGCGGATCAACCCGGCCGCGGCCTCACCATGGCCGCCGAGCACTTCCTGTTCGCTGCTCCGGCAACCGAATCCATCCCCGCGCTCAACGCCCGTTATCCCGGCCGGAGCGCGCCGCCGGTCCGGCTGCTGCCGACCGACCTGTCGCCGAGTGCATTCCCGACGCTGTACCCCGCACCGGAGCGGGTGGTGGTCGGACAGCGCGAAGAGGACCTGGCCGCGGTCACCGTCGACTTCGGCGACAACCCGTTGATGATGGTGTTCGGTGACGCCAAGACCGGCAAGACCACCTTGCTGCGGCATCTGATCCGGACGATCCGGGAGAACTCGCGCCCCGACCAGGTCGCGTTCACGGTGATCGACCGGCGACTGCAGCTGGTCGACGAACCGATCTTCCCGGACAACGAGTACACCCCCAACATCGATCGGATCACCCCGGCCATGCTCGGGCTGTCGGCGTTGCTCGAAAAGCGCCGTCCGCCTGCGGGTCTGAGCCCGCAGGAGCTGAGCCGGTGGGACTTCCGCGCCGGTGCGAACGGGTCGGGCAGCCACCTGCACTACCTGATCATCGACGACGTCGACCAGATCCCGGACGGCCCGGCCATCAGCGGACCGTTCGCCGGGCAGCGGCCCTGGACGGCGTTGATCGGGTTGCTGGCCCAGGCCTCGGACCTGGGTCTGCGCGTGATCGTCACCGCCCGCGCGGCCGGCTCGGCGCACGCGGTGATGACCGCACCGCTGCTGCGGCGCCTCAACGATCTGCAGGCCACCACGTTCCTGCTGTCGGGCAACCCTGCCGACGGCGGCAAGATCCGAGGCCACCGGTTCGCCCGCCTCTCCGTCGGACGGGCGATGCTGCTCGACGACCGCAACTCCTCAGGCAGCCCCACGTTCGTCCAGCTCGTCAACCCCCTCGCCGAGCGCACGGCCGCCCGATCCGGCCACAGCGGAAAGGAATACAGCTGATGACCCTGCGTGTAGTCCCCGAAGGCCTGACCGCGGCCGGCGCGGCGGTGGAGGCGCTCACCGCCCGGATGGCGGCAGCCCACGCCGCGGCCGCTCCCGTGGTCACCGCCGTGCTCCCACCGGCAGCAGACGCGGTGTCCCTGCAGGCCGCCACCGGCTTCAGCGCCAGGGCCGCCGAACACCAGAGCGTGGCAGCCCAGGGTGTCGAGGAGCTGGGCCGGTCCGGCATCGGTGTCGGCGAATCGGCAGCGTCCTACGCCGGCGGTGACGCGATGGCGGCCTCGTCCTACCTGATCGCCCGGGGCTGACACCATGTCTTCCCCCGTCTGGATGGCGCTGCCGCCCGAGGTGCACTCGGCGCTGCTCAGCAGCGGCCCCGGTCCGGGGTCGATGCTGGCCGCAGCAGCGACATGGCAGTCGCTGAGCGCCGAGTACGCCGCTGCCGCAGCAGAACTCAGCTCGATTCTGGCCGACGTGCAGGCCGGGGCGTGGGAGGGCCCGAGCTCGGAACAGTACGTGGCCGCGCACACGCCCTACCTGGCGTGGCTCGCGCAGCAGAGCGCGGCCGGCGCCGCCGCGGCGGCGCAGCACGAGGCCGCCGCGGCCGCATACTCGACGGCGCTGGCGACGATGCCGACGCTGTCCGAACTGGCGCTCAACCACACCACCCACGCCGTGCTGGTGGCCACGAACTTCCTCGGCATCAACACGATTCCGATCGCGATGACAGAGGCCGACTACGTCCGCATGTGGATCCAGGCGGCCACCACCATGGCGACCTACCAGGCGGTCTCGGGCGCTGCGCTGGCCGCGACGCCGACCGCGACACCCGCCCCGTTTGTGCTGGCGCCCGGTGTGGGGGAAGCCGGCAGGGCAGCAGCTGACGTCACCGCCTTCGCCGCGCAGGCGCAGGCCGCGGAAGCCGGTTCAGCCCTGGATCTTTCCAACATCATCGCCGACCTGATCCGCGCCTACGGTGAACTGCTCAGGTTCCTGTTCGAACCGATCTTCGACTTCCTGCGTGACCCGCTCGGAAACACGATCAAGCTCATCACCGACTTCCTGACCAACCCGGCGCAGGCGCTGATCACTTGGGGCCCGTTCCTGGCTGCCGTTGCCTACCAAGCAGTTTCGTGGGTGGGCGCCTCGATCCTGTACCCGTCACTTCTGCTCCTGCCGCTGGTGGCGACCACGCTCGCGATCGTGCTCGGGGTGGGTGCCTACCTCTTGGAGAACCTGCCGGCGCCCGCCGAAGACGCACCTGCCGAGGAACCCGCCGCATCGTCGCCGGCGCCCACCCGCGCCGACCAGCCGAGTCCCGCAATCGCGGTCTCGGCGCCCCCACCACCGAGCAGCGCGGCGGCGACGGTGGGCACGGTGGCGACGGGGACGGCGCCGGCACCGGGCGCTCCTGCCGCCGCCACTGCGTCGTTCGTGCCCTACGCGGTGGCCGGCCGCGACCCCGGAACGGGCTTCTCGCCGACCGTGCGTGATTCGACCAGCGCCAAGGCGCCGGCCTCCGGCATCCCGGCGGCGGCGTCGGGCGTCGCGGCCTCGGCGGCGGAGCGGCGTAAGCGCAGGCGCCGCCAGAAGGACGAGATCGCCGGTCGCGCCTACGCCGACGCGTACGCCGACTACGAGCCCGAGCCCGACGACGAACCACCGGTGCGGCAGGAGCCGCGGATCGCCGCCACCGGACGCGGTGCCGGCCCCATGGGCTTCGCCGGCACGGTGTCCAGGGACGCCGCACAGGCCGGCGGGTTGACCACGCTGCCGGGCGACCCGTTCGGCGGCGGACCGAAAGCGCCGATGCTGCCGGGGACCTGGGACCCGGACACCGAACCCGACGAACGCCACAACCACCACGATGGAAAGGAACAACCATGAGCATGCTGGACGCTCACATTCCGCAACTGGTCGCCTCCGAGGCGGCATTCGGTGCGAAGGCCGGCCTGATGCGCAGCACGATCGCACAGGCCGAGCAGGCGGCGCAGTCGGCGCAGGCGTTCCACATGGGAGAGTCGTCGGCCGCGTTCCAGGCTGCGCACGCGCGCTTCGTGGAGGCCTCGGCGAAGATCAACGCGCTGCTCGACCTGGCACAGGCCAACATCGGCGATGCGGCGGCCTCCTACGTCGCCGAAGATGCCTCCGCGGCAAGCAATTACACCGTCATCTGATCCGGCCGACACCTCACCGAAAAGAGACCACGATGTCCCAGATCATGTACAACTACCCGGCGATGCTCGCGCACGCCGGCGAGATGAACAGCTATGCCGGAGCGCTGCATGCCGTCGGCGCCGACATCGCCGCCGAGCAAACCGCCCTGCAGAGTGCCTGGCAGGGCGACACCGGCCTGACCTACCAGGCCTGGCAGGCGCAGTGGAACGGCGCCATGGAGGAACTCGTTCGGGCCTACCGTGCGATGGCCGGCACCCACGAGATGAACACCACGTCGATGGCCGCACGCGATCAGGCCGAAGGCGCCAAGTGGGGCTGATCGGTACCCGTGCACGCTGATGCCGTCGAGCTGACCGCCGAGGCCGCCTGGTTTCTCGCCGACACCCTCGGTGCAGGGACGTTTCCATGGGTGCTGGCGATCACCCCGCCGTACAGCGACCACTCGCAGCGGGCGCAGTTCGAGAGCGAACAGGCCGAACGGCTGACCCGGATGGGCGTCATGAACGCCGACCGGGCGGTGGATGCCGCGGTGGCACGGTGGATCCGGCTGGTGTGCCGGCCCACGCAGTGGCTGGAGCTCCGGTTCGTCGGGGCACGCGGTGCGATGTTGCGCGGCGTCATCGCCCGTGGCGCCTCGCGGACGGTCGTGGCGCTGCGCAGCGGCGGACTGATCACCCTCACCGAGATGCAGATCGACCATCCGCAGGCGTTGGTGCCGGTGCTGACGGTCGGTCTGTCGGGACGCTCGCCCGCGCGCTTCGCGGAGTTCTCGCTGCCCGCCCGGGTCGGCGCGAAGGCCGACGACCAGATCCGCCGAGGTGCCTCGGTCCGGGACCTGCTCGACTATCTCGGTGTCCCCCCGTCCGCGCGCCCTGTGGTGGTGGCCGCGTTCGAGGAGGCGCGCAACTACGTCGAGATCGTGGCCGGCCGGCACCGCGACGGACATCGCGTGAGCACCGACGTCGGGGTGAGCATCGTGGACACCACGGCGGGGCGCGTGCTGGTGAGCCCGACCAGAGCCCCTGACGGGGAATGGATCTCGACGTTCGCACCCGGGGACCCGATCGCCGTGGCAACCGCTGTCGAGCGATTGACCGCCGCACTTCCCGACGGACCGTGGTTCCCGGACCAGCCCGTCACCAGAGACTTCGACAGCAGAAGCCAGAGAGAAGAGATATGCCACCGCTAGACACCAACACCCTCGCAGGCGTCGTCATGCCGATCGTCCGGGTCGCCGTCCTCACCGCCGCGGTGGGTGACGAGGCCGCCGCGGACCGGACCGGGCGGATCACCGAGATCGCGCTGCCCGCCGATCTCCCGCTGCGCGAGATCGTCCCCGCGGTGCAGCGCATCGTGGCGCCGAGCGACGACTCTGCCGGTGGCGCAGAACAACTCAGCCTCGCACCGATCGGAGGCGCGCCGTTCAGCCTGGACGCCACCCTGAACACGGTCGGCGTCGTCGACGGCGATCTTCTGGCGCTGCAGCCGGTGCCGGCGGGCCCGCCGGCACCCCGCATCGTCGAGGACATCGCCGACGCCGCGATGATCTTCTCGGCCTCGCGCGAAAAGCCTTGGGGCGTGGCGAACATTCGGAGCGGGGCCACCGCGGCGGTGATCGGTCTCATCGTGGTGGCCACTGCGCTCGCGGTCGCACACCGGGTGTTCACCGATTCACTGATCGGCCTGTTCGCCGTCAGCGCCGTGGCCATCGGCGCGGTGCTGGGGGCGCTGTTGGCCCGTGCCAGCTCGCCGCGCCTGGCCACGGCGCTGGCCGCCGCCGCGTTGCCTTCGGTGGCCGCGGCGTTCACCCTCGCCGTCCCCGGCGATTTCGGCGCCTCCAACATCGTGCTGGGCGCTGCGGGCGTGGCGGCCTGGTCGGTCATCAGCATCACCGTCGGCGAACGGGCCATCGCACTGTTCACCGCCGCGGCGGCGTCCGCGCTCGGTGTCCTGCTGGTCAGCGCGGTCGCGTCGGTCTGGACCCTGACACCGGTGCACGTCGGCTGCATCCTGATTCTGGCGGGGCTGGTCGTCACGGTGCAGGCCGCCCAGTTGTCCGCGATGTGTGCCAGGCTGCCGGTACCGGTGATCCCCGCGCCGGGTGACCCGACCCCGTCGGCGCCCCCACTGAGGGTGCTCGAAGACCTGCCGCGGCGTATCCGTGCGAGTGACGCGCACCAGACCGGGTTCATCGCCGCCGGTGTGCTGCTCGGCGTGACCGGTTCGGTGTTCGCGGTCTGGCCCGGTGTCGGCGGTGACGGCAGCGCGTCCCCGTGGGCCTGGCTCCTGGTGGGAGCCACCGCACTCGGTGCGGTGCTGCGCGCCCGCGTCTGGGATTCCGCCTCCTGCAAGGCGTGGCTGCTTGCCCAGCCGTTCCTGATGTCGGCGGTGCTGCTGGGCATCTTCGCGGTGACCGGCCGCTACGATGCCGCGTGGTGGACGCTGGGCGCGTTCGCCGTCCTCGCCGCCGCCTGGGTGGTCGCGGCGTTGAACCCGCGTATCGCCGAGCCGCAGACCTACTCGCTGCCGATGCGCCGCCTGCTCGGCTTCGCCGCCGCCGCGGTGGATGCGTCGGTGATCCCGGTGATGGCCTACCTTGTGGGGCTTTTCGCCTGGGCGCTGAACGGATTCTGACTGTGCGTGCACACCCGTGGGCGCTGGCAGCCGCGGTCGCGCTGCTGGCGGCCAGTGCGCCGCCGGCCGGCGCCATCACCCCGCCCGAGGTGGACCCTGCCGTGCCCCCTCCGGGCGGCAGCGCGGGGCCGGTCGGGGCGATGGCGCAACGCAATCCGTGTGTCATCAGTACCGCGCTCCCGGGCACCGACCCCGGCGCCGCAACCCCGGATCGGACTGCGCTGCGCCTGTCCGAGGCCTGGACCCACAGCCGAGGTGAGGGGCAGACCGTCGCGGTACTCGACACCGGGGTCAAGCCCGGACCGCGGCTCCCCGACGTCGAGGCCGGAGGTGACTACGTCGCCTCCGGTGACGGTCTGACCGACTGCGACGGGCAGGGCACGCTCGTCGCGGGACTGATCGCCGGACAGCCCGGCGCGGACGGTTTCTCCGGAGTCGCGCCCGCCGCCCGCATCCTGTCGATCCGGGTGTCCTCGCCGCGGTACGCGCCGCGGGATGCCGGCGAGGACCCGGCCGTCACGCGCGCGATGCTCGAGACGGAGGCGATGGCCGGCGCGATCGTGCGCGCGGCGGACCTTGGTGCCCGCGTCATCAACATCTCCGCCGTGACGTGTGTGCCTGTCGGCGAGAACTTCGACCAGAGCGGCCTCGGTGCGGCGCTGCGGTACGCCGCGGTCGACAGGGACGTCGTGATCGTCGCCGCCGCGGGCGAGGGCGGCGCTGCCGGTGGTTGCGATTCCAACCCGCTGTCCGACCCGGCGCTGCCGTCGGATCCGCGGAACTGGTCGGGGGTCACCGCCGTGGCGATCCCGGCGTGGTGGCAGCAGTACGTGCTGTCGGTCGGGTCGCTCGCTCCCGACGGCACGCCGTCGTCGTTCACGATGGCCGGGCCGTGGGTCGGCATCGCCGCGCCAGGCGAGGACATCACTTCGGTGAGCAACGACGAGGCCGGTGGGCTCGCCAACGGCCTGCCCGGCGACCGGGACCGGATCGACCCGGTCCGTGGCACCGGCTATGCGACGGCGTACGTCTCCGGCGTTGCGGCGTTGGTGCGCAGCAGGTTTCCCGACCTGACCGCGCGGCAGGTGATCGAGCGTCTCACCGGCACCGCGCAGTCGGCGGCCAGATCCCCGTCGAACCTGGTCGGCGCAGGACGCATCGACCCGGTCGCGGCGCTGACCTGGAATGTGCCCGCCACCGAAGAGATCGGTACCACGGCGGCCAGGCCGGTCGCCGCTCCGGCACCACCGCCGCCGAAGGATCCGGTCCCGCGCGCAGTCGCGTTCGCCGGTGCAGGAGTGTTGGCGCTCGTCGTGCTCACCGTGTCCCTGATGAGCACGAGAAGGAAGGAGACGTCGTCATGACCGTCCGGCTCACTCTGGCCGCGCTGTTCGTCATCCCGGCGGTGATGACCTACCCGTGGCAGACCGTAGCGCAGCGCTGGCTGCTCGGGGTGGCGATCGCCGTCGTCGTCGTGCTGTTCGCATCCTGGCGTGGGCGGTTCGTGACGGCCATATTCGGTCGACGGACGGCGATCCTGTTGCGCCGCGGACGAATCCGCGACGCGGCACCGTCGGGCGAGTACGCCACCGTCGCGCTGCGGCTCGAACCACGAGAAGCCGCCGAGCTGCCCCTGTCATTGGTGGCCGGCTACCTGGACCGCTACGGCATCAGCTTCGACAAGGTCCGCGTCACCAGCCGCATCGCGGGCCCCGGTGCCGCCGCGACCTGGGTCGCACTCACCCTCGGTGCCGCCGACAACATCGCGGCGCTGTCAGCCCGCTCGCCGGCGATCCCGTTGCGCGACACCGCAGAACTGGCGGGCCGTCGGCTGGCCGATCAGCTTCGCGAGGCCGGCTGGGAAGTGTCGGTCGACGACACCGCGGCGGGCCCGCTCTCGGGTGACGCCAAGGAACGGTGGCGCGGTGTCGAGGACGGCCGGGGCTTTCTCGCCGCGTACCGGATCGCCGCCGACGAGCCGCTCGACGGCTTGTTCTCGGCGGTCCGGGCTCTCGATGCGGACGAGATCTGGACGGCGGTGGAATTCACCGGCGACAGAGCGCAACCCGAGTTCGCTGCGACCTGCGCCCTGCGTACCGCTCAACGGCCGGGCGTCAGGGCGTCGCCGCCGGGGTTGACCCCGCAACACGGACGGCACGCTGCGGCATTGGCCGCGATGGCGCCGGGTTCGGACCAGCGGTTGCCCGGTCCCACCGGTTTGATGCCGCCGGTGCTCAGTCGAACATGAATGCGCCCATGAAGCGGGTCATCCGCCGCAGGTAGTCCGGTTGGCTGACGTGCAGCACGTGGTTGCCGGGGAACCAGTGGAACGCGCAGTGGTCCCAGTGCCGCCACAGGATCTCGGCCTGCTCGGGCGGTGCCAGCCGGTCACCGAGCCCGGCGATGATCAGCCGTCGGTCTTTGGGGATCAGCGGCCGGTAGTTCAGCGGTGACGAATACATGGTCGCCGCGCCGACGAGTTCGGTGTCGGTGCCGGCGATCCAGTCCCGCAGCGCCACAACCTTGTTGGCGGGGAACCACTCGTCGACGGTGCGGTCCGGGGTGACGACCGGAACGTTCGGGATCACTGCCTGGACGCGGTCGTCGACGCTGGCGATCAGCGCCGAGGTGTATCCGCCCAGCGACATTCCGGTCAGCGCGATGCGGTCCACGCCGGTGAACTCCAGGTAGTCGATGATCGAGCGGAAGTCGTGCACCGCCTGTGCCATCGCCTCGGCGAAACCGGCCATGCCGTGCGAGAAGTAGCCGTGTCCGCTGAACGGCGAGTACTTCTCGGCGCGACGGCCGTGGAACGGCAGCGTGTACAGCATCACGTCGTAGCCGCAGCGGTAGAACCACGGCAGGGAGAAGAACAGCCCGTTGAACAGATACGCCGACCCCATGAAACCGTGGATCAGGCACAGGGTGGGCCGCGGGCCGTCGTCGTGACGCCAGTGCTGGGCGTGAACGACGTTGTTGCGCACGAATCCGGCACACTGGTCGCGCAGTGCGGGATTCACCGCCCGAAAGCTGCTGTCGAAGCGGATATTACGGACGTTGCCCCGTGCGATCCACTCCGCGACCGGGTTGGCGGGCCGCGAGGACACCCGCGGCGGCGACTGTGGCGCGGGGAAGGACACCTGCGGATCCCTGGCCGCCGCCAGCTCGGCGTAGAACCGCAGATGATCCTGCTCGGCGGCCGCCTCCGACCTGCGCAGCGCCTTGCTCACCGACGGCACCATGGTGGCGCTCAGCAGGGACGCGATCGACGTGCGCAGCGCCAGGTCGGCCACCGCCGAAGAGTCCACGATCAGTCGCTGGCGCAACGTCAGATCTTGGCGGCGCGGCAGCCCGCGGGCGGTGGCGTCGGCGCCGGGGACGTCCGGCACCGGGATGGGCGGATCGACGGGAGCATGAGATTCGGTCACGGCGCTGCCTTCCTCACCCGGTGCGGCTCTGCTGATGGTAGCCCGGGGCAGCTGCCGGTTGCGCCGAACAGGCGAACCGCGTTGTCGTGGAACACGTTGCGCAACCAGGTGTCGTCGACACACGGTAGCTCGGTGAGCACCGACATGGCGTGGGTGTAGCCGTAGGGGATGTTCGGGAAGTCACTGCCGAACAGAATCCGGTCGCCCATGTCGCGCAGCCGGCCGTACTCACCGGCCGGGAACGGCATGTTCTTCTCCGTGAACCCTGTGAACGCCATCGTGGTGTCCAGGTGCAGCTGCTCGAAATCCTGGCAGAGGTCCAGGAACTCGCTGTATTCCGGCCCACCCATGTGGGCGATGACCAGGCGCAGCCGGGGATGCTCTGCCAGCACGGCCCGGATCGGCGCGGGCCCGGTGTACGTCCCCGGGGCGGGGCCCGACCCGCAGTGGATGACCACCGGTGTTCCGGCGTCCTCGATCAGGCCCCAGACGTCGTCGAGCAGCGGATCGGTCGGGTCGTAGTCGCCCACCTGGACGTGGGCCTTGAACACCCGGGTGCCGGATTCGATCGCCGCGCTGACGTAGCCGGCGGCGCCGGGCTCGGGGTAGAAGGTGGCGGTCGCCATGCAGTCCGGGGTGTCGGCGGCGAACCCGGCCGCCCACTGGTTCAGCCAGGCCGCCATGTCGGGCTTGTGCGCGTAGATCAGCGAGGTGAAGGCGAGCACACCGAACGAGCGCAGGGTGCGCAGCCGCGCGTTCTCGTCGCTGCGATAGGTGATCGGCCACGGCCTGCCGATCAGCGGGCCGGCGTCGTCGAAGTACCGCCACACCTTGTCCATCACGTTCTTCGGCATGAAGTGTGTGTGCACGTCGACGATGCCGGGCAGCTCCAGCGCCTGCCATATCCGCCGGACCGATTCAGGTTCGTCCATCGAGTCGATGATGCACCCGCGCGAGAAGAGCAGAATCTGCGGGTATGTGGGATCCCGATGTCTACCTGAACTTCGCCGACCACCGCGGCCGCCCGTTCTTCGATCTGCTGGCCCGGGTCGGGGCGGATCGCCCGCACCGGGTGGTGGACCTGGGCTGCGGCCCGGGCAACCTGACCGAGGTGCTGGGCAGGCGCTGGACGGATGCGCAGGTGCAGGGCTGGGACTCGTCCCCCGAGATGGTGGCCGCGGCGCGGGGACGTGGTGTGGACGCCCGCCTCGGTGACATCGCGGACTGGGTCCCCGAACCCGACACCGATGTGGTGATCGCCAACGCCGCGCTGCAGTGGGTGCCC
Organism: Mycolicibacterium austroafricanum; assembly: GCF_000612725.1. Classification (GTDB taxonomy): domain Bacteria; phylum Actinomycetota; class Actinomycetes; order Mycobacteriales; family Mycobacteriaceae; genus Mycobacterium; species Mycobacterium austroafricanum. The sequence continues at coordinate 768,247 of NZ_HG964450.1, read as the reverse complement.
GAACACCGCGACCTGCTGGTGCGCTGGGCCGGGCAGCTGGAACCCGGGTCATGGATCGCGTTTCAGGTGCCGGGCAACTTCGACGCACCGTCGCACGCCGCGATCCGGGAGGTGGCCCGCCGCGAACCGTTCACCGCAGCGCTGGCCGACATGCCGTGGCGGGACGCGGACGTGGTCGGGGCGCCGGTCGAGTACGCCGGTCTGCTCACCGACGCCGGCTGCACCGTCGATGCCTGGGAGACCACGTATGTGCACGAGTTGGTCGGGGAGACACCTGTATTGGACTGGATCACCGGGACGGCGCTGACCCAGGTGCGACAGCGGTTGTCCGATGACGCCTGGGAGCGGTACCGGCAGGCGATCATCCCGCTTTTGGCGCAGGCCTATCCAGTTCGATCCGACGGCCGTACCTTCTTTTCGTTCCGGCGGGTGTTCGTCGTCGCGCAGGTGACGTGATCGCGCGCCGGGCTGCTGCCTGCACTACAGGGCCGCATCGCGCCGACTTCCCCAAATCCGATTTCATCCACAGGCGGAGAGTTCGACGCACCGTTCGAGCGCCCGGCTCGCTTTCGGGAGGATTAGTGTCGAAAGCATGTTCGAAGGTTTGGTCGAGTCGGCGGTGCGGTCGCGGGGAGCGGCTGCCATCGGGGCGTGGGCCCGGATGGAGAACGCCGCAGCGGCGCGCCGACTCTTCGCGATGGCCGACCTGCTGGAGGCCAAGCTGGCCGACAAGGACAGTGCCGAGCGAGACCAGTGGTGCCTGGACAACTGGGATGCGGTGTCCGCGGAGGTGGCTGCGGCGCAGAATGTCTCACCCGGAGTGGCGTCGAATGAGCTTCTCGACGCCTGGGCGATGCGGGAACGGCTGCCTCGGGTGGCGGAAGTGTTCGCCACGGGTGCGATCTCCTATCGCCTCGCCAGGACCGTGGTGAAGCGCACCCGGTTGATCGCCGACCGCGACGCCAGGGCGAAGGTCGATGTCGAGATCGCCGCGCAGCTCACCGCGTGGGGGTCGTTGTCGGTGGCCAAGCAGGAGGCCGAGATCGACTACTGGGTGGACAGATTCGACCCCTCTGCGGTGGTGCGGGCAGAGGGTTCGTCCCGGTCACGGCACGTGGATGTGATTCCGGCGAAGAACGGGTCCGGCGTCTGCTACGTCGAGGCGGTGCTGCACTCTCATGACGGCGAGGCCCTGGACCGGCGGCTCGAGGAGTTGGCGCGCAGCGTGTGCGACCGCGACCCGCGAACCAAGGACCAACTGCGGTCGGATGCGATCGGGGCGATGGCGGCCAAGGCCGACCGCCTGATGTGCCTGTGCGGCATCGACGATTGCGAGGCCGCGCAGCGCACGCCGAGCGCGGTCGTGGTGCACGTGATCGCACACGAAGACAGCCTGACCGACGACACCCCGTTCGCCGGGCACGGCGAACGCCCGCCGGACGCGGCCGTTGAGCCGGACGTGCACCCGGGCGAGGATCCGGACGAGAAAGCGGGCCAGGACGCGGCCGAGGCGCATGACCTGCAACCGGACGGGGAACCGCGCCAGGAGCCGGGCTCCGGACGAGGCAAGGACTTACTCGCGCCTCCGCCGGCGACCGGGCCGGCCAAGACCAAGCCCGCGATGATCCTCGGTGGAGGGATGCTGCCTGCGCCGCTTTTGGCGGCCACCGTGGCGCACACGGCGACGATCAAACGGTTGGTCCACCCGGGCCAGTCACCGCCGGAGCCGCGCTACACGCCGTCACAGAAGCTGGCCGATTTCGTCCGGTGCCGCGACATGACCTGCCGGTTCCCGGGCTGCGACGTGCCAGCCGACCGCTGCGATCTCGACCATACGATCGCCTACCCGGCGGGGCCGACGCAGGCGTCGAACCTCAAGGCACTTTGCCGAAAACACCACTTGCTCAAGACGTTCTGGGGTTGGAGGGATGCCCAGGACTGTGACGGCACTGTGGTGTGGACGTCGCCGGGCGGTCAGGTTTTCACCACGCATCCCGGCAGCAGACTGTTGTTCCCGGCGCTGTGCCGGCCGACGGCCCCGGTTGTCGTCTCTTCAGCGGACCTGGCCCCGGCCCCGGGCCGGCCCTCAGGTCTGGGTATGCCGCGGCGCAAGCAGACCCGCGCGCAGGCGCGAGCCCGACGCATCGCCGAGCAGCGCCGGGAGAACGAGGCGCTGTTGAAGACCGTTCAGGACGATGCCCCACCGTTTTGATAAGCGGACTAGCGTGGCGGGCATGCGGGTCTTCGTCACCGGAGGCACCGGAGCGATCGGCGGCTACGCGGTGCCGGCCCTCATCGCTGCCGGGCACGATGTGACGGCTGTGGCGCGTAGTGACGCCAAAGCCGCGGTGCTGCAGCGGCAGGGCGCGACGGCGGTGAAGGTGTCGTTGTTCGACCGCGACGCGCTCACCGCCGCGTTTCGTGGTCACACGGCGGTGGTGAATCTGGCGTCGTCATTGCCGACGCCCGCGCGTTTCATGCTCAAGTCAGCGTGGGAGGAGTGTCACCGCATCCGCATCCAGGGGTCGGCGACCGTCATCGACGCGGCTTTGGCTGCAGGGGTGGGGCGAGTGGTGCAGGAGTCGGTCGCGATGATCTACCGCGACGGCGGCGCCCGTTGGATCGACGAAGACTGGCCGGTCGATCGTTACCCGATCGCGGCGGGCAACCACGGCGCCGAAGCGAGTAACCGCAGGTTCGGGGAAAACGGAAGGGACGCCGTGGTTTTGCGGTTCGGGTTCTTCTACGGGCCGGGTGCGGGCCACAGCGAGACGATGATGCGACTGGCGCGTCGTCGCGTCACGTTTCAGGCGGGCAAACCCGGCAGCTACATGTCCTCGATTCACCTCGAGGACGCGGCCGCCGCGGTGGTTGCTGCGCTGGAGGCTGCGCCGGGTACCTACAACGTCGTCGACGACTGCCCTGTCACCGCGACACAGCACAGCGCGGCGATGGCGGCGGCGGTGGGGGTACGACCGTGGCTTACCCCGCCGGGGCGGGCGGCACTGTTGTTGGGGGACCGGGCCACGTCGATGACGAGATCGCTGCGGGTGAACAACGCGCGCCTGCGCGCCGCCACGCCGTGGCGGACGCGATACCCGAGCGTGTGGGACGGTTACCGGGCGATGGTCGGCGCTCAGGGGTGGTAGGCGACACCGACGGCGCGGAAGATGTATTCCGGCGGCGGGTCGAAGGCCAGCGACGTGCGGGGCAGCAGGGCCAGCACGTCAGCAGGGATGTGCTCCTTGTAATGCAGGGACAGCTCCCCGGAAAAGCGTGGATCGACGGCGTCGAGGTCGACATCGAGCGTCAGGCCGGTCTCGGACAGCTCAGCTTTGACGGCGCCGGCCTGAGGGGCATCCCAGCGCAGATCGATCGTCCGGCCGGCGAGCTTGGGCACCGACGACAGCGTTCCCAACACGCGTTCGTTGGTCAGGACGAGCGAGCCGACGTAGCTGGCGATGCTGCCCGCCGACCGCAGCCCCGGCACAGCGCCGCGGAATCGGCGCGTGACCGCCACGTACTCGGACAAAAACAGCACACCTTCGGCCTCGACCTCGGCGCGCAACGCGCTGGGAAGCTTGCCGATTCGGAACAGTTTCCGCAGAAATACGGCCATCCTCGCACGGTAGCTCAGCACGCCGGGTGGTAGAGCTGGTGAGGTGAGATTGCGCAGCGGATGGCTGATCGGCAGTGCCGCCGCCGCCCTCGGTGTCTACCTGCTCATGTGGGTGGGTTACGTGCAGGGCTGGGTGTGGCTGGCCGGCATCGACGCCGACGTGCTGAACCCGGCGAACCGGTTCGGTGACGGCCGCCCGCGCTGGGTGACGGCCTGGGACGTGCTCTGCACCTTGCTCGGTCCCGGCGCGTTCCGGCTGGCCGTCCTCGTCGTCATCGTGGTGGCGTTGGTCCGCCGCAGATTCCGGCTCGCCGTCTTCCTGACGGTCACCGTGGAACTCAGCGCCGTGGTCACCGAGACCGCCAAGTACATCGTCGACCGTCCCCGCCCGGATACCGCGATGGTGTCCGCGCTGTCGACGTCGTTCCCGTCCGGCCACGCCCTCGGTGTCATGGTGTCCGTCGCGGCCTTGCTCACCGTCGTACTGCCCGTGGTCCGTCCCGCGCTGCGCGGCTGGCTTGTCGCGCTGGGAATCGCCGTCATCCTGGTGGTCGGCATCGGCCGGGTGGTGCTCAACGTGCACCACCCCTCGGACGTGATCGCCGGTTGGGCCCTCGGCTACGCCTACTTCGTCGCGTGCCTGCTGCTGGTGTGGCCGTCAGTTCCCGTCATCGAGCGGGCCGAAAAACCGGCAGTGCTCGATAAAGCGCGCTGAAGCTGGCCTCCTCGACCTCCGTGCCGACCTCGCCGTCGAGCGCCAGCACCGTCGGCCCGTCGACGGACCGGAACGCGAACTCCGGCACACGCAGCTCGTGGTAGAGCGGACTCTGCTCCAACCGGCCCAGCGTGACCGCCGTCAGGATCCGCAGCCTGCTCATCCGCCGCCCGGTTTCCAGGATCCGGACATCGAGCAGGCCGTCGTCCATCCGGGTGCGCCGCGACGGTGCGAAACCCGACGGCAGGTAGGCCGAGTTCCCCAGAAAGAACAGCGACGTCTGCAGGGTCTTGTTGTCATAGGCGATCCGGACCGGTTCATCGCGGCGCAGCGTGTGGAACATCGCGTAGATGCCGGCCAGCGGTTTGCCGATCCGGTGTTCCAGCTTCTCCCTGGTCTGCACGAACATCGGATAGGCGCCGATGCTGGCGGTGTTGACCACCATCTGCTTCTCGTTGAGGCACACCATGTCGACACACGACACCGTGCCCTGCTTGATCGCGGCGACGGTCTTGGTGGCGGTGTCGCACCCGATGTCCTTGGCGAAGTGGTTGAAGGTGCCCGCGGGAAAGACCGCCAGCGGGACGCCCGCGTCGACGGCCACCGCCGCCGCCGCGGCCACCGTCCCGTCACCGCCGCCGACGCCGAGCACCTCCGCACGCCGCGCCGCCGACCGCAGCACCTCCACCACGTCGTCGTTCTCCCCGAGCTCGACGATCTCGGCTCGGGGAAGCGCCTCGCGGACCTCGTCGAGCACCCGCGCACCGGTACCGCTGCCCGAGGCCGGGTTGATGACGAGGGTGACGCCCTCCCCGTCGGGGCGCGCCGGCGTGTCCACCCGCAGCGGTTCCGCGCCGGGCATGCGGGCCTCGGCGATCGGCGGGACCACCCGAGCGCCCAGCACCGCGATGCCCGCCCCGATACCGAAGCCGGCCAGCACGTCGCCCGGGTAGTGCGCGCCGGTCGCCACCCGCGACATCCCGACCAACCCGGCAAGTAACGCCAACCCCAGGCCCAGCGGGGGGTTCTCCAGTCCGACACCGACCGCGAACGCCGCCCCGCTGGCCGAATGTCCCGACGGCAGAGAGTTCGATGTCGGATGGCGCCGGGTCTGGCGGGCCAGCGGCACCAGCAGGCGGCTGGGCCGCTCCCGCTTCCACACCCGCTTGGCCACCTGGTTGGTGAGCAGGCTCGTCAACGCCAACGACACGACGCCGCGGGTCGCGCCGCGTTTGGCCGAGGAGCTGCCGAACGCCGCCAGCCCCGCCGCGATCGCGAACCACAGCTTGGAGTGGTCTGCGGCCTTGGTCAGCGGCGGCATCACGGCGTCGAGGAGCGGGCTCGGCGACTCCGCCACCGCCTCGAAGACCTCGCGGTCCAGGGTGCCGAGGCCTTCCCCGATCTGACGAATTCCACGGCCGCGACGTCGTCCAGGCAGAAGGTCCATGACGCCAACCTATCTGCCACGCAATCGCGCGCGGGGGCGCGGAATCACCGAAACGGCGCGGCGGGATGGCACAGTTGGTGCATGTTTCGACTGCCGATGCTGCTGTGCGCGGCGCTGCTGGCCGCCCTGCTGACGCCCGCGCAGGCCGGGGCCGACTTCTCGCCGTGGTTCGCGAACTCGGTCGGTCCGGCCACCCAGGTGCTCGCGGTCACCGGTACCGGTGGCTCCGACGCCAAACTCGACGTGTGGGAGCGGACCGCGGCCGGGTGGCAGCCGGTGGCGGGCGGGGTCGGGATTCCCGCCAAGATCGGGGAAAAAGGCATGTCGCCCAACCATTTCGACGGTTCCATGATGACGCCGAAGGGGATCTACACACTCGACTTCGCGTTCGGCACGCAGCCGAATCCCGGCGGTGGCCTCAAGTACGTCCAGGTGGGGCCCAACCACTGGTGGGACGGCGACATGAAGAGCCCGACCTACAACACCATGCAGGTCTGCGACAAGGAGAACTGCCCGTTCAACACGTCGCTGAGCGCCGGCACCGAGAATCTCGACATCCCGCAGTACGCGCACGCGGTGGTGATGGGTGTCAACAAGGAGCGCATCCCCGGCAAGGGCGGCGCGTTCTTCGTGCACAGCACCGACGGGGGAGCCACTGCGGGCTGCGTCGCGATTGACGACGCCACGTTGGTGACGATCATGCGCTGGCTGCGGCCAGGCGCCATGATCGCCATCACCGAGTGAGGATCAGATGTTGATCGCGCGCCCGGCCTTGACCTTGAACTCCAGCGCATCGAGTTTCATCGAGGCGTCGTAGGTGCGGTCGTAGCCGGTCTCGCAGATGCGCCAGCCGTCCGGGGTGCGGCGGTAGCGGTCGTGATAGAAACCCGCACCGATCAGCATGAAGTTGAAGTCCGGCGCGATCACCCGGTCCTGCAGGTACCAGATGGCCTCCGCCTCGTCGCCGTCGACGGTGATCTCGGGGTGGGTGCACCGGTGCTCGGTGATGATCTCCGGGCCCAGCGAGTTACGCATGAAATTGACCAGGTCGTCGCGGTTGGTGAAGTGGTGTTCTTCACCGATGGACTCGCCGTACCGGCCGATGACGTCCTCGGTCAGAGTGTCGGCGAAGTCGTCCCAGTGCTTGGTGTCCAGGGCGCGGAGGTAGCGATACTTGACCTGCTTGATGTCATCGATGTCACTCATGGGCGCCATTGCAGCACACACCAGAACCGTTGCGTGGCTCCGGTCGCGAAATCGTCTAGGGTGGCCTGAATCATGAGCGATGCGTTGGGGTTGTCCATCGGAACCACCAACCTCGCGGCGGCCACTGTCGGCAGGCAGCCGGTGATCCGGCGGTCGGTGCTCACCCTGTATGGACATTCGGCTCCCGAGGTCGGTGAGCCCGCTGGGAAAACCGGCGCCGTGGTGCTGTCCGGGTTCGTCGAACGCGTCGGGGATCCGGTACCTCTGGTGGCCGCCGACGGGAACACCTATCCGGCCGCGCAGCTGGTCGTCGAGGCGTTGGAGTCGATGGCCGCGCTTGCCGGCGCGCAGGCCCCCTCCGACGTGGCGATCTCCGTGCCGTCGTACTGGTCCCCGGCGACGACGGCCGCGCTCGCCGACACGTTGGAAGCCAGCGCCATCCTCTCCCCGGGCGGATCGCGCCCGAGGCTGATACCGGACTCCGAGGCGGCCCTGACCGCGCTGAACGCCAACCCGGGTCTGGACCGTCGCGGTGTGGCCGTGCTGCTGGACTTCGGCGGCGGGGGAACCAGCATCACGCTGGTCGACGCCGCCTCGGCGTTCACCGCGATCGGCGGTACCCAGCGGTACGCCGAGTTCGCCGGCGACCAGATCGACCAGGCGGTCCTCGGCCATGTGCTCGACGGTGTGGGCGGCGGGGTCGACCCCGCCCAGACCGCCGCGGTCGGGTCACTGGCCGCGCTGCGCGAGCAGTGCCGCGCCGCCAAGGAACGTCTGTCCGTGCAGACGGCGACCGAGGTGACGGCGGATCTGCCCGGCTATCGCGGCGAGATCCGTTTGACGCGAGCCGAATTGGAAGAGCTGATGGCCCGCCCGCTCGACGGTGTCTTCGTCGCGCTCGAAGAGGCGCTGGCGCGCAACAGCATCGGCTGGAGCAGCATCTCCTCGGTGGCGTTGGTCGGCGGTGGCGCCGCCATCCCGCTTATCGCACAGCAGGTTTCGCAGCGCCTGCGGGTGCCGGTGGTCACGACGCCCCAGCCGGCGCTGGACGCCGCCGTCGGCGCGGCGCTGTTCGCCGGCTATGGCCGCGGTGCCGAGACGGCGACCGTCGCCGCGCCCGAGGCGGACAGCACGTACGCGCTGGCCTGGTCGCAGGACGACTCGCCCGTCGACGACGTCGTCCCGTACACCGGCGAGATCCCCGAGGAGCGACCCAACCCCTATGCGTTGTCGGGGGCGTACGAGACGGAGGTCGTCGTCCCGTACGACGACCGTGACCATGATGCCGGGGCCGGGCCGCGATTCCCGCTGTCGGTGATCGGAGTGGTGGCCGCGCTGGCCCTGCTCGCGGTCGGCGGGGCTGCGATTGCGCTGACCAGCGTCGACAGCTCGGATCCGACCACGCCGACACCGGGAAACGTGCCGCTGAGCAGCGCGCTGGTGCCGTCGGAGGCGCCCCCTGCGGCCGAGACCGTCACCGTCTCCCAGCAGACCGTGCAGCCGCCGCCGCAGACGACCATTGCTCCGCCCGTCGTCACCACCCCGCCGACGATGGTGCCGACCACGACCACCACGACGACGACGTCGCCGACGACCACCACGACAACCACGACAACCACGACAACGACAACGACGACAACGACGACAACCCCGCCGACTACCACCACGACTCAGCCGCCGACCACGACGGAGCCGCCGACCACGACGGAGCCGCCGCCGACCACGACGCAGCAGCCGCGGACCACCGCGATGACCACCACCTATCTGGAGGTGCCGTTCGTTCCGGTCCCCATCCCGATCCCGGTCCCCGACACCCCCTGACCGGCGGATTCACGCCGACCTTCACGGTTGTCGGGGCAAGAAATAGGGATTTCCCCGATTCCTCCCCGGGTTCCCCGCGCCTAATGTTGGCAGTGTCGGTTCGATCGGCTGCGGAGGGGACAGCCGATCGGGCCGATTTCTTCTGTCAGGCCGTGCTGCGCGGATGGTGGCAGGCCGCCGCGTGCCCCGGGCCGTAGTCGCTCATCGCCGGCTCGTCGGAGGCGCACACCTCGGAGGCCCAGGGGCAGCGGGTGTGGAACCGGCACCCCGCAGGGGGGTTGCTCGGACTCGGAACGTCGCCCTCGAGGACCACCCTCTCGCGGGCCTCGTTGCGCCGGGGATCGGGGATGGGCACCGCCGACAGCAGCGCATTCGAGTACGGGTGGATGGGCCGGTCGTACAGGTCGTCGGTTCCGGAGTCCTCGACGACCTTGCCCAGGTACATCACCGCGACGCGGTCGGACACATGCCGCACCACCCCGAGGTCGTGCGCGACGAACAGATAGGACAACCCGAACTCGTCCTGCAGGTCCTTGAGCAGGTTGACGATCTGCGCCTGCACCGACACGTCGAGCGCCGACACCGGCTCGTCGGCCACGATCAGCTTCGGCCGCAGCGCGAGAGCCCGGGCGATTCCGATGCGTTGCCGCTGCCCACCGGAGAACTCGTGCGGATAGCGGTTGTAGTGCTCGGGGCGCAGGCCGACCCGGTCCAGCAGATCCTGCACCCGCCGTTTCAGGTCCGCGCCGCTCGCCAACCCGTGCAGGTCCATCGGGTCGCCGATGATCTGTCCGATGCGTTTGCGCGGGTTCAGCGACGAGAACGGATCCTGGAAGATCATCTGCATCTGGCGGCGCAGCGGGCGCAACTCGCGTCCGGACATGCCGACCAGTTCCTGGCCCATGAACTTCACCGACCCCGAGGTCGGCGGCGTCAGCTGCAGGATGGCCCGGCACAGCGTCGACTTGCCGCACCCGGATTCGCCGACCAGGCCCAGGGTCTCGCCTTCGCCGAGGGTCAGGCTGACGCCGTCGACCGCGCGGACGCGGCCCACCTCGCGCTCGATGACGATGCCGGACTTGATCGGGAAGTGCTTGACGAGGTCACTCACCTCGAGCAGCGGGGTCACGGTCGCACCTCGGCCTTCACGTCGCCACCCAGCCAGCAGCGGTCCAGGTGGGTGCCACCGTCGTGGTCCAGCGGCGGCGGCTGATCGCACCGGCCGAATTGGAAAGCGCAGCGCGGAGCGAACCGGCAACCCGACGGCGGATCCAGCAGAGACGGTGGCGCACCGGCGATCTGGGCGAGCCGTCCGGTGCGCGGCCGGTCCAGCCGGGCCAGCGAGCCCAGCAGACCCCAGGTGTAGGGGTGCTGCGGGCTGTAGAAGATGTCGTCGACGGTGCCGTCCTCCACGATCTGCCCCGCGTACATCACCACCACCCGGTCGGCGACTTCGGCGACGACGCCGAGATCGTGGGTGATCAACACGACGGCCAGCTCCCGCTCGCGGTTCAGGTCGGCGAGCAGGCGCAGGATCTGCGCCTGCACCGTCACGTCCAGCGCGGTCGTCGGCTCGTCGGCGATCAGCACCGCCGGCTCCAGTGCCAGCGCCATCGCGATCATGACCCGCTGGCGCATGCCACCGGAGAACTCGTGCGGGTAACTACGCACGCGCGCTTGCGGATTCGGGATGCCCACGGAGGTGAGCAACTCAACCGTACGCTCCCGGGCCTCCTTCTTGGACACGTCGCGGTGCGCCCGGATCATCTCGACGATCTGGTCACCCACCCGGTACACGGGGTTCAGCGACGACATCGGATCCTGGAACACCATCGCGATCTCCTCGCCGCGGATGTCGCGCAGCGCATCGTCGCCGAGTCCGGTGAGTTCCCTGCCCCGGTAGGTCACCGACCCGGAGATCCGGGTGTTGGGCGACCGGGTCAGCCCGGTCAGGGTCTGGGCGGTGACGCTTTTGCCGCAACCGGATTCGCCGACAACGGCCAGGACCTCGCCGGGCGCCAGGTCGAACGACACCCCGTCGACCGCCTGCAGGACACCGTCCTCGGTGGCGAAGCTGACGCGCAGGTCGTCGACCCGCAGCAGTGGCTCCCGCGTCATGCCGGCGCCGCCTCTCCCAGCCGGATCCGGGGATCCAACACCGCGTAGGCGACGTCGACCACGGTGTTGAACAACACGATGAAGAACGCCCCGAACATGGTGACCGCCATCAGCGGCGGAAGGTCGAGGCTGCGGATCGCCTCACCGGCGTACAGCCCGACACCGGGCAGGTTGTAGACCGTTTCGGTGAGGATCGCTCCACCGCCGACGACCATCCCGAAATCCAGGCCGAACAGCGTGACGATCGGAATCATCGAGTTGCGCAACACATGCCGGATCCGCACCTGACGTTCACTGAGGCCCTTGGCCCTTGCGGTGCGCACGTAGTCCTCGTTCATCGCGTCCAGCATGTTGGACCGCAGCACCCGGCTGTAGAAACCGATGAACAGCACCGCCAGCGTGAACCACGGCAGCACAAGGTGATACGCCCAGTCCAGCGGATCCTCGGTGAGGTCCACATAGCTGCCGGTCGGAAACAGCTGCACCTTGAAGCTCAGGAAATAGAGCAGGATCGCGGCCAGCCAGAACACCGGCATCGAGATCCCGACCAGCGACAGCACCGTCAGCGCGCGGTCGGCGAACCGGCCCGCATGCACCGCGCTCAGGTAACCGAACAGCACCGCCAGCGACATCCAGATCACCGCCGCGCCGATACACAACGAGAAGGTGGCGGGTAGACCCTCCCAGATCTGTTCCACCACATTGCGGTTGCTGGCATACGAGGTCAGCTGGCCGGTGAAGATCTGCTTCATCATCGTCACGTACTGGACCGGCAGTGGCTGGTCGAGGCCGAGGTCGGCGTTGACCCGGGCGATCAGGTCCGGGTCGGCGTTCTTGCCGGCGATGCGCGCCGCCGGATCCGAGTTCGGGACCACGTTGAAGATCAGGAACACGATGACCGAGATCGCGAACAGCACCGCGACCATGCCCAGCAGCCGCCTGGCGATGAACCGCGCCATCAGTGCCGGCCCGCATCGTTGGCTTCAATCCTGATCCGGGCCTTCGGATCCAGTGCGTCGCGCAGCCCGTCTCCGAACACGTTGAGCGACAACACCGTCACCACGATCATCAGGCCGGGAACGATGGTCAGGTGCGGCGCCGTGTAGATCATCTGGTAGCCGTCGGCGATCATCGTGCCCCACGAGGCGTTCGGCGGCCGCACCCCGGCCCCGAGGAAGGACAGCGCCGACTCCAGCAGCATGTTGTTGGCGATGTTCAACGTGAAGAACACGATGATCGTCGAGACGATGTTGGGCAGCAGCTCGCCGACCATGATGCGCAGCGGCCCCATGCCCTGGGCCACGGCGGCCTCGACGAACTCCTTCTCGCGCAGCGCCAGGATCTCACCGCGCAGCGGGCGCGCCATGTACGGCACGTACACCAGGCCGATGATCAGGATCGGGATCCAGATCGAATCCCCGGCAATGGCGATGACTCCCAGCTTCAGACCGCCGATCGCCAGCGCGGTGCCCAACGCGATACCCAACAGCAGCACAGGGAACGCCCAGATGACGTCGAGCACCCGCGACAGCACCGCGTCGATCCAGCCGCGGTAGTAGCCGGCCAGCAGCGCGACGACGACAGCCAGGACGGTGGTGACGGCCGCGGCGGCCAGGCCGATGTAGATCGAGGTGCGGCCACCGTAGAGCAGCCGCACCATCACGTCGCGGCCGTTCTGATCGGCGCCGAGCAGGTACCGGCCCCGCAGACCGGGTCCCAGCGGGGTGCCGTCGGGCGCCACGATGTCGGTCTCGACGCCGTCGATGAGAACGGTGTCGGTGATGTGGTTGTCGTTCGGTCCGGTGTGGGCCACATAATCCGCCCACAGCGGTGCCGCCAGGCACACCGCGACGATCAGCACGAACAACAGTCCGCATCCGAGCGCGACCTTGTTGCGGCGCAGCCGAAGCCACGCCAGATACCACGGGTTGCGGCCCTGGACCTGGGATTCGGGCACCCCGGGGGGTGCCTCGGGGACGGCGACCACTACTTCAGCGCGAACGAGGTGAAATCCTGCTTGAACAGCAGATGATGATACGACTTGTCGAAGTCCATCCGCTCCGACAGGAACGTGGTGAACTGCTCGTTGCCGTACGGGGCCCACACCGCCTGCTCCATGTAGGCCCGGTCCAAGTCGGCGTACTGCTGTTCGACACCCTCGTCGGTGATCTGCTTGGTGACCAGTTCGTCCATCTTGGCGTTGTTCTCCGCGATGTTGGCGCGGGACAGGTTGTTCCCGTTGGTCGGCAGGATGCTGTCACCGTGCAGCAGCGGACGGAAGAAGTCGTCGGGATGCGGGAAATCCTGGAACCAGTCGGCGAAGCCGGTGTCCACGTCCGGGGTGGACTGGTTGCCCACCGTCGTCCAGTACACGTCGCCCGCAATCACTTTCAGCGTGGCATTGAAACCGAGCTGGGTGAGCAGGTCGTGGTAGTACTCACCGATGCGCTTGCGGTCCGGCTCGTCGTCGGTCCACACCGTGATGTCGCGGTCGGCCGGATTCGCCTCGGCGATCAGCGCTCTGGCCTTGTCCATGTCCGGCCCCGGATACAGCTTGTATTCCTGGTAGCCCGGCATGCCCGGTGGCAGAACCTGCTGAGTCGGGTGCAGCCGGCCGCCGAAGATCCGGTTCAGCGCCTCGGGGTCGATGGCGTAGTTGATCGCCTGTCGCACCCTGACGTCGTTGAAGGGGGCCCGCTCGGTGTTCATGAACATGTAGTAGGTGTTGATCGAGTCCTCCATCCGGAACCGGTCGGAGTAGCGGCTCTTCACCTCCTGCAGCCGGTCCGATGGCACCGGGTCCATCATGAAATCGACCTTGTTCTGCATGATGTCGGTCACCTGCGCGCTCTGGTTCTTGTTCTCGATGAGGGTGATCTTGTCCACCCCGGCGTCGGCGACCTCGTCGGCGCCCGCGTCCTTGACGGTCTGGAACTGCGGATTGCGTTCCATCGTCAGCGTGCGCGGGGCGTCGACCGTGGTGAACATGAACGGTCCGCTCGCCGGTGGCGGGTTGTTCGTCGCGTCGGCGTCCAGTGGCGTGCTCTGCGGGATCGGCGCGGCGAACATCAGCCCCAGCAGATTGTCGAAAGTGCCGTTGGGCTCGGTCAATTGGATGGTGATGTCGCCGGTCGCGTCATCGGTGGTGATGCCGGTGATCGTGTCGGCGGCACCGTCGGCGTACTCCGTGGCGCCGGCGATGACGTTGTAGAAGACCGAGCCGCCCGAATCCGTCTTGAACAGGCGCTGAATCGCGTACGTGAAGTCGGACGCCTTGATCGGGGTGCCGTCCGAGTACTTCATGTTCGGCCGCAGTTTGAGCTTGTAGGTCTTCCCGTCCGGGGAGATGTCCGGCAGCGCCTCGGCCAGGGCCGGGACCACCTCGGTGCCCTCCTTGCCCCTGGCGTGCCTGTAGGTCAGCAGCGGGGTGTAGACGTTCCACAGCACCTCCCAGCCCTCCACGGTGTAGGACAGCTGCGGGTCGATGTAGTCGGGGAACGACGTTGCGTTCACGGTGATGTCACCGCCGCTGCCCCCGCCGCCGCCGGAACTGTCGTCGCTGCCGCAGGCCGCCACTCCGAAAGCGGCCAGCGATGCGACGCAGGCGATGATCAGTGCTCGGCGAAATATGTGCATGTGTGGTTCCCCTGCTGTTATCGGCGAGTTCCCGTAAGCCTCTACGGTCTTCTCCGGTCCGGTAAGCATTTTGGAGGAAATTTTCCGTCCGGCAACTCGAGATTCACAGGTTCCTTCCAGCCTGCAACCTCCTGATCGCTCCGAGTCCCGGACGAAAACGCAGGCAGCGCCAGTGTTTTCGCGCACGTCAAATTGCCTTGGCGCAACCTCGACAAGAATGTGTCCATGCCAGTCGAACAGAACACCAAGGTCGCGATCGTCGGCATGGGAAGCGTGGGCACCGCGATCGCCTACGCGTGCCTGATCCGGGGATCGGCCGGAGCGCTCGCGCTGTACGACGTCAACTCCACCAAGGTGCGCGCCGAGGTGCTCGATCTCAAGCACGGCAGTCAGTTCGTCCCGCACTGCCGGATCTCCGGATCCGACGACATCGCGGTCACCGCCGGGTCTGCGGTCGTCATCGTGACAGCGGGCGCGAAGCAGAAACCCGGGCAGAGTCGCCTGGAGCTGGCCGCGGCCAACGTCGCGATGGCGCAGACGCTGACCCCTCAGCTGCTCGCACACTCACCCGAGGCCGTCGTCATCTTCGTCACCAACCCCGTCGACGTCGTGACGTTCGCCGCCACCCGGTCGGTCGACGCCGCCCCGGGCCACGTGTTCGGGTCCGGAACAGTGTTGGACTCCAGCAGGTTTCGCTACCTGATCGCCCAGCAGGCCGACCTGGCGGTGGGCAACGTGCACGGCTTGATCGTCGGCGAGCACGGCGATTCGGAGATCTCGCTGTGGTCGAGTGTGTCGGTCGGGGGTGTGCCGGCCACGGAGTTCCGTCGCGACGGTGTGCTCGTCTTCGACGAGCAGAACCGGCGCCGCATCTCCACGGACGTGGTCAACGCCGCCTACGAGATCATCGCCGGGAAAGGTGCGACCAACCTGGCCATCGGACTGTCCTCGGCCCGCATCATCGAGGCCGTGCTCGGCGATCAACACCGGGTGCTGCCGGTGTCCACGGTGCAGCAGGGCGCGCACGGCATCTCGGGGGTGGCGCTGTCGCTGCCGACGGTCGTCTCGGCGCACGGCGCGGGTCAGGTGCTGGAAGTGCCACTGTCGGAATCGGAGTCGCAGGGCCTGCAGGCGTCGGCGACCACATTGCGGGCGGCACAGGAGTCGCTAGGTCTGTGACTGCCGTTCGATCCAGCGTCGGCCCATCTTGGCGGCGCGGGCGAGCGCACCGCACTCGCCGAAGTAGGCGGCGACCGCGCCGACGGCGGGCAGCAGCCCCAGATAGCGGAACGGAGCCCGCGGCTGCGGGCGCTTGCCGACCTCGTCACCGATGGCGTCGAAAAGACCGACGAGATTCCACACCGCGCTGACGATGCCCAACGGGTGGTGCGGGATGTCGACAAGACGCCGGTCGGTGCTCGGCTGGTACACGACGACCGAGAGATCCCGGTCGCACAACACCGCTGCCAGCATGCGTACCTGCGGGCGCTGATCGGTCACGCCGAGTTCCCGCGCCACCGCGCACAGCACGATGGCTTGGCTGACGAACCCGAGAAGATCCTGGATCGGCAATCGGCGGGCCAGGATCCCCAGCACGCCGGGAAAGGCGACCGCGACGGTGTTCAATGCACCGACCCGCCACACCCACCAGTGGATCCGGGCGTCGGCGTCCATGTCGTCCCAGGCCGGAGTGCCGGGAAGGTCGGCAGCGTTGAGTGCCCAGCCCACACCGTCGTCACGTCGCTTCAGGCCGAGCGGATCCGTCCCCCACAGCACGTCGAGCAGCGGGTTGATGATGGCCACCGCGGCGGCCAGCGTCGCGTCGACGCCGGCATCGGTGATCTGCACGTCGGGTGTCGGCAGCATGCCGGGCAGCGGGCTCACCGTCTTCTCATGTCCTGCCGACCCCATCCCCAAACGTCAGAACTTCAGGTAGCCGCCGTCGAGGCGCAGCACATCACCGGTGTGGTAGGCGCTGGCCGGGCCGGCCAGATACACCGCGATACCGCCGACGTCCTCGGCGGCGCCCCACCGGCGCACCGGCACGCGCGGCAGCACACGTGCCCTGAACCGCTCGTCGGCCATACCGTCCGCGGTCATCTCGGTGGCGAACCATCCCGGCTGGATGGTGTTGGCGCGGATGCCGTATCTGGCGAACTCGACGGCCAGGCTGTCCATCAGCGAGGTCACCCCCGCCTTCGACGCCGCGTAGGCCGGTTGCCGCGGCATGCCCTGCACAGCGCCCAGGCTTGAGACCCCGACCAGGCTGCCGCCCCGCCCCGCCCCGATCATCTGGCGCGCCGCCTCACGCAACGTGACGAACACACCGTCGAGGTCGACACGGGTGACCTCGCGGAACTCGGCCAGCGACGTGTCCAGCGTCGGGGTGAACCTGCCGCGCACCCCGGCATTGGCGAAACATGAATCAAGCCAACCGAATTCACTCCGGATTCGGGCCATGGCGTCGGTCACCGCCTGCTCGTCGGTGACGTCGCACACCACGGGCAGTACCGGGTTGCCATGGCTGCGCAGCGTGGCCGCGGCCGAATCCAGCCGCTGTGCCGAGCGTCCCAGGATGGCGACCGTGGCCCCGGCCCGGGCCAGCCCCTCGGCCATACCGAGCCCGATACCCGAGCCGCCGCCGGTCACGACGGCCACGTGGCCGGTGAGATCGAACGGGTTGGCGGGCGGGGCGGCGTCGGTCATGGGGTGACCCTACGTGGGCCGCCGTTTCGCGAACTCGGGTGCCCGTTCGGGCCGCACGCCCACACCGACGAGGTACGCCGGAACGAAGGTCAGCCAGGGCGCGCGTTCGATCGCACGCACCAGCGCGGGCGGCGGTCCAGTGACGTCACCGTCCAAAATCGGCCTCAGGAACCGCTTGTCGATCTGGCGCTGCAGCGCCTGCGTCAGCGCGGCGGGAACCACGCGGCGGCGCCGGACAGCGGCCAGGTCGCGCTCGGTCACCGCGCCGCGGCGCAAGGGGTCGGCGAGGAGTCGCGCCGTGGCCACCGCATCCTGGATGGCCACGTTGATGCCGACGCCGCCGGCCGGCGACATGGCATGGGCGGCGTCGCCGATGAACAGCAACCCGTCGGTGTGCCAGCGGCGCAAGCGGTTCAACCGGACGTCGAGATGCTTGACGTCGTCGAGGCTGGTGATCGTCTCGATGGTGGTCGCGGCCTCGGGCAGCAGCGCCAGCACGTCGGCGCGGAACGCGTCAAGGCCGCGGGCCCGCCGCTCGGCGTCGGTCCCCTTCGGGATGAGCATCGCGATCTGCAGGTAGCCCTCCCGTGGGATGACGATCATCGCCTTGCCCGGCGCGATCCGGGGCACCAACGTGTAGATGCTGTCGTCGGCGGGTCGGGGCAACCGGAACCACCACGCGTCGAAACTGACAGGGAACTCCCGCACCTGAAGCCCGGCCAGCCCGCGCAGCACCGATCCACGCCCGTCGCAGCCGACGGTGAGGTCGGCGCGCAACTCGCCCGGCCCGTCGGGGTCCTGGTACCGGACCCCGACGACCCGGCCGCCCTCGCGGATGAGCCCGGTGGCCTCCGTGCACATCCGCAGGGTGAACGTGGGTTCGGCCTCGCCCGCCTCGGCGAGCAGGTTGAGCAGGTCCCACTGCGGCACCATCGCGATATAAGGGTGCGGCTGTCGCAGCCGCCCGAAGTCGACCACCGTGATGGTGCGGCCCGCACCCACGTCGACGGTGGCCCGCTCCAGCCGGCTGTGCGGCAGCGCGGAGAACTTCGGCCACAGTCGGAGTTCGTCGATCAGGCGCAGCGTGGTGGGGTGCACGGTGTCGCCGCGGAAGTCACGTAGGAAGTCGGCGTGCTTCTCCAATACCGTGACCTCGACGCCGGCGCGGGCCAGCAGCAGGCCGAGCACCATGCCCGCCGGTCCGCCGCCGACGACCGCACAGGTGGTCTTTGCGTTCATCTGATCATGGTGACAGCTGCCGGAAGGCCTGCCTAGCTGTTTGCGCATTCAAAAACCGGCGTGCGCGAGGGTTTTTCGCGGTAGATGGCTGATCACCCGGGTATAACGGCACGGACTTTAGCCTCTATTCGCGTCGCCGTCGGTGAGGTGACGATGTCACCGGCGGGCATCGGCGAGGGCGGCGCCATGTTGCAGGAGGTTCGGGTATGTCGACGACACAGATGAGACGCGGCGAGATCGACGCGGTCGTGGACAAGGCCGCGGCCGCGGCCGCGGAATTCCGCAAGCTCGACCAGGCGCAGGTCGACGCGATCGTCGAGGCCATGGTGCGCGCCGGGATCCGCGCAGCTGCCGCCCTGGCACAGGTGGCGATCGAGGAGACCGGCTTCGGGGTGTTCGAGGACAAGGTCGTCAAGAACTATGTGGCGACCGAGTTCCTGCACGACTATCTCCGCGACAAGAAGTCGGTCGGGGTGGTCGAGGAGGACATCGAGAACAACATCGTCCGGGTTGCCGAACCGATCGGCGTCGTGCTGGCGATCACGCCGGTCACCAACCCGACATCGACGGTGCTGTTCAAAGCCATCGTCGCCGCGAAAACCCGCAACGCCATCGTGTTCCGGCCGTCGCCGTACGCGGTGCGGTGCTGTGAACGCAGCGTCGAGATCCTGCGCGAGGCAGCCGAAGCGGCAGGCATGCCGACCGGGGCGCTGCAGGTCATCCCCGACGAGGCCCACGAGGTCACCCACTACCTGTTCGCCCACGACAAGATCGACTTCCTCTGGGTGACCGGGGGACCGAAGATCGTCGCGCTGGCCAATGCGGCCGGCAAACCGGGGCTCTGCGTCGGACCGGGAAACGCCCCCATCTACATTCACAAGACGGCCGACGTCCGGGGGGCCGTCGTCGACATCCTCATCTCGAAAACCTTTGACTCCTCGGTGATTTGCCCCGCCGAGCAGACGTGCGTCATCGACGACGAGATCTATGACGCGATGATCGCCGAGTTCGAACGGATGGGCGCCCGCCTGCTCACGGAGGAGGAGACCTCCGCGATAGCCCGCTTCGCGTTCGGCTGCGGCGACAAGATCGCCCTCGAGGCCCTGGGGCAGAAGGCGCCGGAACTGGCCGCACGGGCCGGCTTCTCGGTGCCGCCGACGGTGAAGGTGCTCCTCGCGGCGCTGCCCGCGGACCTCGAAGAGCTCGCCGCGCACCCGCTGGTGCAGGAGAAGCTGATGCCCGTCCTCGGCGTGGTTCGGGCGCGCAGCGTCGACCATGCCATCGACGTCGCGGTCCTGGTCACCGAGCACGGCGGGTTGGGCCACACATCGGCGGTGTACGCCAACGACCAGGCAGTGGTCGACGCGTACAGCGCTGCGGTGCGCACCGGCCGCATCCTGGTCAACGCGCCCACCGCGGTCGGCGCTCTCGGCGGGGTCTACAACAACCTGACCCCGACCTTCTCGCTGGGCTGCGGCACATGGGGCGGTTCCAGCACGACCGAGAACGTCAACTATCGGCAGCTGCTCAACATCAAGACCGTCGCCCAGCGTCGCACCCCGCCGCAGTGGTTCCGGGTGCCGTCCAACACGTACTTCAATGCCGGTGCGTTGGAGAACCTCCGCGACCTCGACTGCGAGACCGTCGTGATCGTCACCGACGCGGCGAGCGACGAGCGTGGTGTGGTCGACCTGTTACGCGGGAAACTGCGCACCCGCCATGTGCAGGTGTTCAGCGAGGTGCCCCCGGAGCCGGACGAGTCGATGATCCGCCGCGGGGTGCAGCTGCTGGAACGGGTGCAACCCGAGGTGCTCATCGCCGTTGGCGGAGGTTCGGTGCTCGACGCAGGCAAGGCGATGCGGCTGTTCTTCGAACACCCGGAGAAGACGCTCGACGAGTTGACGATGCCGTTCCTCGACCCCCGTAAGCGGGTGGCCGACTATCCGACCGACCGGCACCGTCTTCAATTGGTCGCCGTACCGACGACTTCGGGAACCGGTTCGGAGGTGTCACCCGCGGCGGTGTTGACGGTGCGCGGCAGGAAGCAGACGTTGGTCGACTACAGCCTGGTGCCCGACCTCGCGATCGTCGACCCGGTGCTGACGTCGTCGATGCCACCGGTGCTGACCGCGGACACCGGCATCGACGCGCTGACACATGCACTGGAGGCGGTCGTCTCCATCTTCGCCTCCCCCTACACCGATGCGTTGTGTGCGCAGGCGGCGCGACTGATCTTCGACGCCCTGCCGAGGGCGTACCGCGACCCGGAGGATCTGGCCGCGCGGACCGACATGTCGAACGCGGCGACGCTGGCCGGCCTCGCCTTCTCGAATGCCTTCGTCGGAACCAACCATGCCCTCGCCCATGCCGTCGGCGCGAAGTTCGGTATCGCCCACGGACGGGCGAACGCGATATTTCTGCCGCATGTGTTGCGCTACAACGCAAGTCTGCCGAGCAAGTTCATGCCTGCACCCGGGTATTCGGCCTACATCGCACCCGACAAGTACGCCCAGATCGGCCAGCTCATCTTCGGTGGCCACGAACCGGAAGACAGTCGCGGCCGTCTGTTCCTGGGCGTGCAGGACCTGCTCGAACAACTCGACATGCCCGATTCACTCAAGGCGATCGGGGTATCGGAGGACGCGTTCACCGCGGCGCTGCCGGAACTGGCGATGACCGCCTTCGAGGACCTCAGTAACCGGACCAACCCGAGAATGCCTCTCGTCAGCGAGATCTCGGACCTGCTGCGGCTGGGCTACTACGGATCCGAAGCGCCGGGGTGATGGATCTTCTGGAACCGCTCGACGCGGCGATGATCACCGCGGAGGTGCTCTCCGAGCCGCTGCACACCGCGGCGGTGTTGATCCTCTGCCCGCCGGCGGACGCCGGCCCCGGATATGTCGACGAGCTCTACCGGTCGGCGTTGGCCGATACCGCAGAACTCGATCCGAGATTCCGCAGGCACCCGCACGCGGGGCTCGACACCGCGGGCCTGTGGGTGTGGCACACCGACGACATCATCGACATGCGCAAGCATCTGCAGCGCCGAACGCTGCCCGCCGGCGCCGATCACGAAGCGCTGTGGCGGCTGATCAGTGAGCTGCACAGCGAGCCGCTGGAACGATCCCGGCCGATGTGGATGGCGTATCTGATCGACGGGCTGGCCGATGGCCGATTCGTCTACTACATCAAGGTGCACCACACAGTGATCGACGGTGTCGCCGGATTGGCGATGATCGCCGGCGCACT
This sequence comes from Mycolicibacterium austroafricanum, assembly GCF_000612725.1. Taxonomy (GTDB): domain Bacteria; phylum Actinomycetota; class Actinomycetes; order Mycobacteriales; family Mycobacteriaceae; genus Mycobacterium; species Mycobacterium austroafricanum. The sequence continues at coordinate 746,491 of NZ_HG964450.1, read as the reverse complement.
GACCCCCGACCCCGACAAGCGCTCGATGCGGCCCCTGTACGCCCACAAGTCGCCCGCCGGGAACGGCTCCACCTCACGCCGAAGGATTCCCAATCCGCTGTCGCTCGCCCGGGTGGCACTGCGGGGCCTCACCGGGGGGATCGAGACAGCGCGCCAGCTCGCCATCGCCGAAATATCCACTGTGGCAAACAGTCTCGGTTCAGGGACCGCCGCTCTGCCGCTTGAGGCGCCCTACACCAGGTTCAACGGGCGGATCGGACGTGAGCGCAGCTTCGCGGGCGGGAGCTGGCCGAAATCCCGTATCCGTGCCGTCCAGAAGGCGGCAGGGGTGACCGGCAACGATGTGCTGACCACCGTGGTGGCCGGTGTGCTGCGGGAGTGGCTGCTCGCCCGCGACGAGCTACCGAACTCGTCGCTGGTGGCGATCTGTCCGGTGACGGTGCGCGGTCGCGAGCACTCCGCCGAGGACGACGAACACGGAAACCTGTTCGGTCTTCAGCTGTGTCCGTTGGGCACCGACCTGGCCGACCCGCTCGAGCGGCTGGACTACATCCATCGTGCGATGACATGGGCGAAGCATCAGGTGACCGACCGGGGATCGAACGCGACGATGCTGCTTCTCGCGCCGAGTATCGCGGTGACGGTCCTGTCGCCGATCGCGCCGTTGGCGCCGCGGCTACGGCGCGGTTACAACGTGTCGATCTCCAGCGTTCCCGGGCCACAAGCCGAGATGTATTGGAATGGAGCGCATCTCGAAGAGATCTATCCGGTGTCGACCGCCATCGACGGTCAGGCGCTGAACGTGACGATGTGCTCCTACGCCGACCGGGTGACGTTCGGTTATGTCTCCGGCCGCGATGTCGTGCCCGATATCGGGTCGCTCATCCCGCTGACCGAACGCGTGCTCGCCGACCTGGAGGCCGCGGTCGCTGCTCAGAGCTGAGTCTGGTTCGCCGCGGGCTGTCGGGTCCGCGTGATCCATCCCTTCACACCGTTGACCGAAGCCCGGTCCAGCAGCTCCTGGTAGAAATCGGCTGAGACGACGGGGTCGCGGCTGAGTAGGAAGCCGCTGAGGCCGGTGGGGTCGGTGACGACGGCCCACTGGTAGTCGGGGTCCAGGTCGACGATCCAGTAGTTGCCCGGCGGGCGGGCCGACGGGGGACCGAAGAATCGGACGTTGAGCTTGTTGTTGGTGGGATCGACCGGCAGTGCGGACCCGACGATGGATGACTCGGGCCCGTTGTTGAAAAAGTAGTTGCCCGAGTTCTCGACCTTGATCGACGCGTCGGGATTGAGGCTGTAAACGGCTTTCGTGTTGACCAGGCCGATCGAGAAGAACTGTTTGACACTGCCGACCTCGTACCAGGTGCCCAGATAGCGGTCGACGTCGACCACCCGTGGGGGAGCGAGCACGATCGCGGCGGTGTCGCCCATGACGATGTACTGGTCGGGGTCGCCGTAGATGCCGGTGCCGTCGCTGGGCCCCAGACCCTGGTACATGTCGTTGATCCAGCCGGTGGCCAGCGTGTAGACGGCGGCGGTGTTTCCTGGCGGGGAGAACCCCGCCACCAGTTGCGCGAAGAAGTCGAACAGCGCGTTCCCGCCGATCAGCGCGTCGGCGTGGGAGCCTCCGGCCAGGGTCACGCCGACGAACTGACCCGGGCGGGCCGCCACGAGTTCCTTGGTCGACGCTCCGGACGAGTTCCACGGCTGGGGCGGTGCGGCGATCTGATAGACCGGGATGAAGGGGTCATCCAGCTTGGCCAGGGACTTCGTCAGCACCCCGCCGAACGAGAAGCCGTCGAACATCATCACGCCGCGCAGGCTGCCGTTGTTGCCGGGGTCCTCCGTGTAGTAGCCGCCGACTGCCGTGGCGAACCCTCCGCCCGCGGATTGGCCGGACATCACGAAATCCTGCGGCAGAGTGCCCAGATAGCCGGCCGTGTTCGCGCTGGCGTTCAGCGACGTCCGGTCGCCGAGGAACATGGCCGCGACGGCCTCCTGCATCGGTACGCCGTTGATCCAGCAGCCGGCGCAGGCGAGTGGGAACGACGACAGATTCGGGGCGACGACGATGCTGTTGGTCTGCTGCGACAGCGTCTGTGCCAGCTTGGACAGCGACGCCTTGTTTCCGAGGAAGCCGTGCTGCAGCCAGATCACACCGGTCGCCGCCACCGAACCGTCCGCCTGGGTCGGCAGATACCAGTCCGCGCGGGTCCGGTAATCGTGGGGGCCCACGGGGATGGTCAGCTTGGCGCGGCCGGTCTTGACGCCGGTCACCGGGGCCGGGGCAACGTTCGCGGCCTCTGGGGCGGTGGCCCGGACCGGCTCGGCATCCGCGGCGGCCGGCTGGACCGGAGCCTCGTCCACCACGGTCGAGGCTGACCCCGACCCCGACCCGGATTCCGCGGCGGGCTCCGCCTCTGCGGCGGTGTCGGCTGCGGTCTCGGCTTCTGTGTCGGCGTCGACTTCTTCAGCGGCGTCGGCCTCTTGCGCCGCCTCGTCGTCCGCGTCGCGTACCACGTCGTCGGCAAGCTCGACAGACGCCGGCACCGTCGCGGGATCTGACAAGTCGTCCGCATCGACCCCGTCACCGGCGTTGGGGTCCGGCGTCTCTCCGGTGCCTTGGTCCGGCGCTCCGTGGGAGGAGGCCTCGGATGCATCACGGTCGTCCGACTGGCTGGACGGACCGTCCCCGCCGGAGGTCTCCGTGTCGGCTGCGGCCACCCCGGTTCCCGCCCCGAGCGTGATGCACGCGCCCGCGCCCAGGGTCCACAACCACAGTGCCCAACGTCTTGACGTCACGAGCGCAATGTAACCGCCGAGCGAGGGTGCGCCGCTCGAATTGTTGCAGACGTCAGCGAGACGTCATTTTGCCAGCTAGAAGACGCGGATCCAATCGACCAGCATCTCCGCAGGGTACGTGCCTCCGGCGGGCTCGCGACCGCCGGAGCCGCCGACGGCGATGTTGAACACCGGAGCCATCGTGTATCCCGGGTCGTTGAAGGGCCAGTCCGGCAGGGAGTTGGACGCCACGGTGAAGAACGGCTCCATGCCCGGCTGGTAGTCCTTCCAGAAGTACATGCCGGTCGGCAGCCACGTCATACGCCAGGTGTGCCATGCCGAGTCGATCGGGTGTTTGTGGGTCTGGAACATGGTGCCGTCCAGCTTCGCGTGCACCGTGGTGCCCGAGGGCCAGTCCCGGTTGCCGTACCACTCGACGAGGTCGACCTCGCCGCCGCGCACGGGGTTGTCGTTGATCAACCAGAAAGCGGGCCAGGCGCCGTCGGTCAGGCAGTTGAGCTTGATGCGCGCCTCCCACGTGGTGCCGACGCCGCCGCGCCAGTTCCCGATGATCTTCGCGCTGGCGTACTTCTCCTGGATGTTCGCGCCCTCACCGCGCGTCGCCCGGATGACCAGGTTGCCGTTCCCGTCCTGGAAGACATGCTCCTGGTCGGTGACGTACCGGCCCATGTTGAACGGCTTGTCCCATTCGTGCGGGTTCCGGATGGTCTCCCGAGCCGGGACGATGAACCACGCCGCGGGGTTCGGCGGCGAGCCGGCCGGTCCGTTGAACTCGTCGGCGAACAGCAGCCCGGGTACGGCGGCCTCCGGAAGCCCTGGTCCGGACGGTCCCGGGGGCGGCGCGTCGCCGATCACCGGCTGGGCCCCGGCCTTCGGAAATGGCAGGGCGGCAGCGGCCATCCCGAACCCCAGCGTCAACATTGCGCGGCGACGATCCATGCTTGGCACCCTCAAACGGTAAACGGAATGGGCAGGGTTCTGGCTGCAAAACCCACCGATGTCGCGGGAATCGATCTGCCGTCAGGGCCTGAACAGCTGTCCAGCGTCGGACGCGGCCTTCATCAGCCCTTGAATCGACAGGGCGCCCCAGCCGGTGTGGACGGGTCCGCTCGGCCGCCCCATCCAGGGCACCATGCCGGGATCGGGGACGACGTCGAGGTGGTGGGCCTGCACGCCGGGCAGGTGGTACTGGAAGAAGTTGCCGAGGAAGTCCACCAGGAAGATCACGCTGCCGATCAGGCTCTTGCCCCACAGCGCGGAGGCGTTGCGCAGCGGCGTGATGGCAGCCGGGTCCCCGATCATCACGATCGGCCCGTAGTGCGGCTTGCTGCCGCCGCCGGGGACGTAGGGCGGCATGAAGGGCTGCAGGCCCGGTAGATCGGTGGACATGTACGGAGCGGCGCTGCCGTAGGTGCCGACATTGACGAACATCGCGTCCGCGCCGTTGCCCGGGACGCGGGTGTTGATGCCGGGCGCCTCGAAGCCGATGCCTGCGAGACCGATCTGCTGCGCGACGTACTGGGCTTCCCAGCCGCCGAGCGAGTGGCCCGTGACGAAGATGTTCTCGGAGCTGTACCCCTGCTCGGCTGCCCTGATCTGCACCCGCTTCGCGAAGTAGAGCGCATCGTGGAAGGCCCACGGCGTGGTCCGGGTGAAGATGACCTGCAGGTCGGCCAGCACCTGGCTGACCGTGATGAGCGGGTTGAACAGCAGGTTCGATCCGCCGGTGGTGCCCTGGTAGGCGATGATGATCTGCCCTTGCGGCGTCACCCACGTCTTGGCCACCATGCCCGAGAAGATGTTGGTCGACGACATCTGGAATCCGTTGACGGTGAACGGCACCAGATCGGCGGGGGCACCTCCCAGCACGTAGCCGGCCGCGGACGCGTTGAGGAACTGGGCCACCGTCGGCGTCGTCGCCGTCGTGGGCCCGTCGTACGTCAGGGCCGGAACCGCCGGCTGCACCGCCGGCGGCTGATCCAGGCCGAGGAGCCGCTCGAACTCGCGGAACGCCGCGAACAACAGGTCGTTGATCGGCCCGAGGCTGAGCGGGCTGCGGGGGGTGCTCGCCGAGGACGTGAGGTCGAACACCTGCAGGAAGGCGTTGATGAGCCGGCCGGGCAGCTGCAGCAGTTTGGCCAACGGCGACAACGGTTTCGGCGCGCTCGGCGGCGCCTCGATGGTGGTCGTGGTGGTGATCACCGGGGCCGGGACAAGCGCCGGCGCCTCGGTGTCGGGGACCTCGATCGTCAGCAGCTGCGCCGCGGGGGTCACCGTCGCGACCGCCGCACCGGTCCGCTCGGCGGGCCCGGTGGTGACGACGTCGCGGGAGAATTCCGCGTCCGGTTCGGCGTCGCTGTCGTCCGAAAGTGACTCTACTGCAACAGCTTCGGTCTCGTCGGGCTGGACGGGCCGGGGATCTCCGCCGCCCTCCGCCTCGCCCGGTACGGCCCCAGGCTCCTCGACGTCCTCGGTGTCCTCGGGTTCAGGGGCCGCCGGCTCCTCGGGATCGCCAGGATCTGCGGGCCCCTCGGTGTCGACCTCGGACTCGGCCGGCTCCTCAGCGCCGACGTCGGGCTGGGCCTGCTCCCCGGTGTCGGCGTCTGTGGCGGTGTCGGGCGCGGCCGGAGCGGCGTCGACGGTCGTGCTGGAGGTCGACTCGACGGTGGGGGAGTCGGCCCATGCCGTGCCCTGTACGGGAACGGCCGCCACGACTGCGGCGATCGTCGCCGCCGCGACGCCGTACGTGAGGGACCGGATTCGTCGGCGGCTTTCCCTGAGGTCGACCTCTTCCATCGCGGACGACTCCCTTCTGGCGACGGCATCCGAGACCTTGACAACCTATGTTGTCGTTAGCGGGACGTCTCGAAAATGAGTCAGAAAGTTAATCGCGATTCGCGCCCGCGCAGGGCTGTGCCGCGCAGGGTGGCAGCCCGATTGCCGGACGTGGACGGTGCGCGGCGGGTTAACTGGTCCGATGCCGAAGAATCTCGCCAGGGCACTGGGCGCCGCAGCGCTGACAGGATGCGGGGTGCTGGCAGCGCCGCCCGTGGTCGCGGATGCGGATCGCCCTACGCCTCCGCTGCTGTACGGGTTCTACGACGTGTCCGTCGACTTCTCGAAGCAGACGTTCAACGGTGCGCCGACGCCGATGCCCGCCAAGACCTTTCAGGTCGAATACACCGCCCGCTGCGACGTGGCTGGCTGCGCGGTGAGCATGGACAACTCAGACGACCTTTCTCGAAACCCCGGTGCGCCGACGGTGTTCGAGTACAGATGGAACAACGACCGCTGGGAGACCAGCGGTGACTATCCCTACCTCTGCGATCGCATGAATCCCGCCAGCGCTGTGCAGTCGGTGCGCTCGGACTATCTGATCCCGAACCCCGACGGCAGCTTTTCCGGTGAACGGACCATCACCGTCGGGGGTGCGGGTTGCCCCGGCGAGGGACCGGGCACCCACTGGTTGCCGATCACCGTGACTCCGATCAGCCCACCGACCGGCCATCCGACCGGCCCACCGACCGGCCCACCGACCGGCCCGCCGACCGGCCCACCGACCGGCCCGCCGTCCGGCCCGCGCTAACTTCGTCGGCCCCGAGTCGGCCGTCGCAACAAAGCACCTCCCCGCGTCCGCCGAGACTGAACTTCCTGCTCATTCACACGGTGATTGTGAGCAACAACTGCAGATTCGCCGGCCGTCGGGGATCGCTCCGGACCCGACGTACCCTGGCCTGATGGCTGATTCCGTTCCCGCTCTGCACCCCGATGTGGCCGCGCTGGCACCGCTGCTGGGCACCTGGGTCGGTGAGGGCTCGGGTGAATACCCGACGATCGAGCCGTTCGGCTATACGGAAGAGATCACGTTCGGTCATGTCGGCAAGCCGTTCCTGACCTACGCCCAGCGCACACGGGCTGCAGACGACGGCCGGCCGCTGCACGCCGAGACCGGCTATCTGCGCGCGTCTGCGCCGGACCGCATCGAATGGATCCTCGCGCACCCGACCGGCATCACCGAGATCCAGGAGGGGCAGCTCACCGCGGACGGCGACGGGCTGCGGATGGAACTGGTCTCGAGCTCCATCGGTCGCAGTGGGTCGGCGAAAGAGGTGACGGCCGTCGGCAGGTCCATCGAGCTCCGCGGCGACACACTGACCTACACGCTGCGGATGGCCGCGGTGGGACAGCCGCTGCAGCATCACCTGTCGGCCGTGCTGCGGCGGGTCCGCTAGCCGCGGCGCCTGGGCGCGCCCGGCCGCGGCGCGTTGCCGGCCACCACGACCACCTCGGCGGCGTCCTCTCCGATCTGGCGCAACTTGTGTGGCGCGGAGGCATCGAAGTACGCGCAATCGCCGGCCTCCAGCGCGATGATCCGGCCGTCGTGACTGAGCTCCACCCTGCCGGAGTGGACGAAGATGAACTCCTGTCCGAGGTGGGTGGGGTGGGGGTGGGTGGTGAAGGTGCGGCCCGGGCGCACCACGAACGGCGACATCTCCTTGCCCAGCATGCGCGCGGCGACCGCGTGGTGGCGATCGGCGCCCCGCTCGGCGGCCCGGTCGACGCTGATCGTCGCGACTTCGGGATCGTCTGAGAACAGCTGCGCCACATCCACTTCAAGGGCACGAGAGATCTTCAGTGCGGCTGCGATCGACGGGACGCTCTGCCCCCGCTCCACTTTGGACAGGTAGCTCTTGGTCAGGCCGGTGTCGGCCGCCAGGTCATCCAGCGTCATACCCCGCTCTTGGCGGACGGCACGCAACAAACCACTCACGCCAGCAGAATACCCGATTGACGATAGGACACTGTGTGTCCTATCGTCTCCAACGTGTCATTCACGGGAACTCGGAAGGAGAGATTCAGATGACCAGCACCATGCACGATTCGAAGAGCGATCTGATGCGGCGTGCCCTCGACGGATTGAGCCGCAACGTCACCGAATCCAGCTTGACGCTGAGGGAGAAGCTGGCGGTGACCTGTCGCGCGCTGTTCGACGCCGGACATGACTCCGGCCTCGCCGGCCAGATCACCGCCCGCGCGGAGGCCCCCGGTACGTACTACACGCAGCGGCTCGGCCTCGGCTTCGACGAGATCACCGCCGGCAATCTGCTGCTCGTCGACGAAGACCTCAAAGTCCTCGACGGTGAAGGAATGGCCAACCCCGCCAACCGTTTCCACTCGTGGATCTACCGGGCCCGCCCCGACGTCAACTGCATCGTTCACACGCACCCCTTCCATGTGGCGGCCCTGTCCATGCTCGAAGTTCCGCTCGTCGTCTCCCAGATGGACATCGCGCCGCTGTACGGCGACTGCGCGTTCCTTCCCGACTGGCCGGGTGTGCCGGTGGGCAACGAAGAGGGCGAGATCATCTCCGCGGCCCTCGGCGACAAGAAGGCGATCCTGTTGGCCCACCACGGACACGTCGTCGCCGGTGCCAGCGTCGAGGAGGCCTGCTCGCTGGCGATGCTCGTCGAGCGCGCCGCCAAGCTGCAACTGGCCGCCATGGCCGCGGGCACCATCGCGCCGCTGCCCGACCGACTGGCCCGCGAGGCCCACGACTGGACGCTGACGCCCAAGCGCAGCCAGGCGAACTTCGCCTACTACGCCCGGCGCGCCCTCGCCAACCATCCCGACGCCCTCGACCGCTGACCCGACCACACGTAAGGGAACCCTCTGATGACCACCGCCACCACCGAGATCCACGGCATCATCGCCTACCCCGTCACTCCCTTCACCAGTAACGGCGAGGACATCGACACCGGCAAGCTCGCCGCACTCGTCGAACAGCTGGTCGCCACCGGCGCCCACGCCATCGCCCCGCTGGGCAGCACCGGAGAATCCGCCTACCTGACCGAGGCTGAGTTCGACACCGTCGTCGACACCACCGTCGGGGTGGTGAACGGCCGCGTGCCGGTGATCGTCGGGGCGTCGGATCTGACCACTGCCAACACGATTCGGCGCGGCAAGTACGCGCAGCGGGCCGGAGCCGACGCACTGATGATCCTGCCGGTGTCCTACTGGAAGCTCACCGACCGTGAGATCGCCCGGCATTACGCCAGCGTCGCCGCGGCCACCGACCTGCCGATCATGGCCTACAACAACCCCGCCACCAGCGGCATCGACATGAGCCCCGAGCTGTTGGTGCGGATGTTCACCGACATCGACAACGTCGCGATGGTCAAGGAATCCACCGGCGACCTGAGCCGTATGCAGCGCATCAAGGAGCTCACCGGGGGAGCGCTACCGTTCTACAACGGCAGCAACCCGCTGGTGCTCGACGCCCTGACCGAGGGGGCGGCCGGCTGGTGCACGGCGGCGCCGAATCTGCGGCCGCAGCCGTGCCTGGATCTGTACACGGCGGTCCGCGACGGGGAGCTCAGCCGGGCCCAGGAGATCTACGACGACCTGGCACCGTTGCTGCGCTTCATCGTCGCCGGTGGGCTGCCGACCACCGTCAAAGCCGGACTGGAGCTGCTCGGCGTCTCCGTCGGCGACCCGCGGGCACCGCTGCTGGCGCTGGACGAAGCCGGCAGGACCGAACTGAAAACCCTTCTGGCGGTTGCGTAGTGGTTTTGCCTGAACAGCAAGGATCCTTGCGCATGGTTCAGTCCAGATGAACTCTCGATACGGACAGGTTCTCGAACCGAAGTTCCGCCCGCGCTAGACATTTCAGGAGTTGAATCATGACTGAAGATGACCCATCCACGGCCGCCGCGGGTGGACCCAAGGAGCCGTTGGTCGATACTGAAGCGCTGAGTGTGGTTGCGCGGGTTGCCGGCCGATTCGTTCAGGCGTACACGTTGGTAGAGGAAGATCCCGATTTCGAGGAGTTGTTCGCCGAGAATGTCGAGGTCTGGCATAGCTTCGACCACGAGACGATGGTGCTGCCGGGTCGGGAGTTCGCGGCCGCGATGCTACGGATGCTCGGCGCGACCGCCGAGATCGTGCGGGGCCACTCCGACCACGTCTGGTCGCTCAAGGTCGACACCGACGGTTTCGCTATGGCGGCAACCGCATCGGGTGAGCTGGAGTCCGGCGTCACGGTGCGTATCTCTCGTTGCCTACTGATCACTGTTCACGACGGCCGCATCACCCGCATCTGTGAGTTCGGTGACCGACAGCAACGCGCGCCGCTGGATGATGCCCTGCGCGCTGCGGGACGATTCCGCAGCTGAAACACCCGTCGTTCCATCGTTTCTGACACCAGGAGTTCCAATCGACGTCTTTCTCACCGGCGCGCGGCTATATCGGTGTAGCTGTTGCCAAGCGCTTGATCCGTGACGGACACACCGTGCGCGGTCTGACCCGCACCCCCGAGGGTGGTCGATGCGCTCGCAGCGATTGGCATCGTCCCGATCATCGGGGAACTGGATGACTCTGCTCTTCCCGCGCGTGAGGCCTCTGCAATCACCCCTGTTCGCCATGTGCCTGTCGTGCAGCCAGAGGCTTTGCCGAACCTGTCCGATCGGGCACCGCACGGACAAGTGCTACGGGCCTAGCGGATCGACGGCGGCGACGCCGTTTGTCGATACGTGCTGGGACCAACGGGCGCCGTCCCAGTACCGCAGCTGATAGCGCCGGTAAGGATCGGGGTGCCAGCCGGAGGGCGGTCGGCCGTGGGTGGCGACCGCTGCTCGGGGCGATTGCTCCGGCTGCAGCCAAGCTGCTGGTACGCGACGACCCGACTGCAACTGGGTCAGCCACTCGGCGGTCGCGCCGCCGCAGGTGATGGTCGTGCCCTCCAGCTTCGGCGCCGTCAGTGAAATGCGCTTCTTCGTCACGGTAAGTGACCGGTAGTCGACGGGCTGCAGCTGCTGTATTGCGCCGTCGTCGTGACGGCAATACCAAAGTCTGTGGTTGGTCGCGACGAGTAGCAGCACCTTCGCCTTGAAGCCGCGAAACCCCGCGGTGGAGTACCCACTTGAGTGCTTCGCGTCGATCAGCACCTCGTCGAGCGCGGCATTTCCCGCGACGGCCGCCATCAGATCACGGGACGCGTTGTAGACCACTGGTGCGGCAGCCTCGCGTGTCATCCGATCGTCGACGTCGCGGTCCCGCTTATTAAGCGGTGTCAGAAGGTCGTCAGCCACGCGGCGGGCCACCAGCTCGACCTGATCAGGCGTGATGGCCATGACAAGTTCCTTCCCCCCGGAGCTACCTGCGATGGTGAGGGATCGATCGCCCCGCGTTCTCAGTTTGGGAATCTTTGGCCATGCGGCCTAGCCGGCCGGCGCGCGGTCGAGGGTCATGCGGCAGTTGTAGACGTCGCCGCTGGGTGCTGTGTAGGTGTATGCCGTTGACGCGAAATCCCCCTCCACTGGGACTGTGACCTCAGAGAGGAAGCACGTGGTCGCGAGACCGAGTTCGCCCTGAGCGGTCAGCCGGAACGCGTCGCCGGTGAACATCCCCTTCAGTGGAGCGCTGTGGGTCTCGGTGATCGTCGGCGCCCCGGCGCAGCTGTACGAGCCGTCTGCGCTGACGAAACCGTTTGCTGCGCCCCCGGGTTCTACCTCAACCCGGGCGTCTCCGTCGTATGACGACGTGCAGTCGTGCCCGGTCGACTCCAGGTGGAACGAGCCGGTCCAGGTGCTGCGCTGTTCTTGCGCGGCGGTAGCGGGACCGGATGTCTCGCGTTCGGTTGCGCGCTCGACACACCGCGGATCGGTGGTCGGGGTCGTTCCAGGGGGGAGGGAAGTAACCGAAGGGCAGTCCGGCTCGTCGGCGGCCTCGTCGTTGCCGCCTCCGCACCCTGCTGCGACGAGCAGCGCGACCAGGACGATCCCGCGGCCGACGGCGCTGCGCTGGTTGCCGCCCATGGCCGCGAATCTACGGTGCTGGCGGGATGGGTAGAGGGCGTTTGGGAAGCGCCGCCTCTTCAACGTGGAGCCGATGACGGGAATCGAACCCGCGTATTCAGCTCGGGAAGTCGATCCGGGCATCCACAGGTGTCTCCGAAGGTCTGTGGATGCGCACTGACCTGCGGCTCGGCGTCCGGGTGTGTCGGTGGTTGTTCGCACAGATCGGCGTGACTTTGTGATATCGCCGTGACAACAAGAACTGCGACGCGCGTCGTAGTACAGCGCGAATTACGTGCTGGGCGTTTGCGGGCCTTTGCCGCGCTGGCGGTGTTGGGAAGCCGCAGTTCAGCGCGTTGGCTTCGTTGGCCGTGCCGTGCGGCCGCCGAGATTGCTGCGGACTGGCGGCAGACCGGAGAGCGGGGAAGGACGAACCGTACGCTCTCGATCCAGACGTACCCGTGGGATGACGATCACGCCCGAGAGACGACTGCGCTGGGAGCGATGAGCCGACAAAGTGACGCGCCGATATGGTTTCGATCCGTCGATCCCTGAAACGAACTCCGCGAACGCGGGTCCAGGTTCGGTCAGGTTGAAGATCGGTGGCTGCGTGGTCACGTCAGTTGGTCTGCTTACTTACCTGGCAGCGCGGAAGGCCGTGTCGCGAGAGCGAATTGCTTCTTGAGCATCGTGTATCCCCATCCGAGTACGAACCACGGCGCGATCAACCAGGGACCGTTGAGCAGGATGAACTTCACGCCGAGGTCCATGATGCTGTCGGTGTTGACCGAGGGGAACCCGGCCATGATCTCGGTGCCGTAGTAGTACCAGGTCAGCACGGTGTGTGTCACGGCGGTCGTCATGACGAGCAGGGTTCCCCGGTAGTCGGTGAACTTGGACCGGAACAACAGGATGAGTCCGGTGATGCCCACGCAGGCGTTCATCACCGAGAGCACCTCGACCATCATGAAGTTGGGTTCGGCATGCAGGTAGCGCAGATCGCCGCCGTCGATGTAGTTCCACCAGGGATACGCCCAGGCCGCATTGCGCGCTCCTGCGATGGCCTTGTGCATGATCAGCCAGCCAAGCTCCCAGGTCAGATGTGTTGTGTAGGAGGCGATCACGAAGGGCAGCACGACCCCTTGGACGCGCTGGAATCGGGTCCAGTTGCGGAGCGATGGGATGGGAAGCAGCGCCGCGAAGATGCCGATGAAGTAGGCGAGGGTGACTTGCACGGCCATTGCGTTGGCGATGACGACGCGGTCCACGCTGCTGTGAAATGCCAGGTGGCTGTAGATCGGGAACGACAGGACCAGCGAGCCGAACGCCACGATCCACGCAATGCGCAGTCCACGCGACCGTGGCAGTTTCGCAGTGATCGGCTGCGCGTCTTCCTGTGCTGCCTCTACGGTCGCCATCGGCACGTTCCCTCATCTTCGTGGTCAGGTGAGTAATCATTGTTCTTTCATGCAGAACGGCAATTACTGTGGCACCGTAGCACCCACTTGGCGGGTGGCAAGGGTCGATTCAAGACGGGTAGGTGATGATGGCGACGCCCCGATCCTCATCGCCGGTCGCCGACATCGCCGATGCGCGCCGCACGATGTATCGGCAACAGATCGTGGCTGCGGCAGAGTACGAGTTCAGTCAGACCGGCTTCACCGATGCGCGGATGAGCGAGATCGCCAAGACCGCCGGGGTGTCGCTGGCGACGGTCTACAAGCACTTCGCCGGTAAGGACGACATCTGGGACGCCCTCAACGCCGAGCGCATGCAGGAGTTCGTGAGCGCCGTGCACGCTCGCACGGAGACGGTCGAGTCGCCGTTGGAGGCCATCCTGGTCGGTGTCCGCGCCGAGGTCGAGTTCTTCGCCGCGCATCCTCACTTCCTGCAACTCCACATCAACGAGGGCTTGAGTTGGGCATCACCGTCAGGCGACGCTGGGAGGGGTGGTCAGCGCGCCGCCTGGCGGACCGGCATGGAGATGATCACCCGAGCCGCCGAGGCCGCCGTCAAGGCCGGGGAAATCACCGGCTTGCGTCCGGAAATTGCTGGCGCTCTGGTTATCTCGGCTTTGCAGGTGTGGCTCACCGACTGGGTGACCAGGGGCAAGGTGACTCCGATTGAGGCCGTTGCCGACGCGGTGGTGCGACACTTGCACATCAGCCTCGGCGCGACGCCGACCTAATGGGAGCGGATCGGTTTCGGCGGACAGTGCCCGGTCAACGGGACTCCGCCACAAGGCGGCGGCGACCCACGTTCACGAACTTCAAGCGGCCGCTTGGAACTCCTCATAGTGTTTCCGCGGCTCAACGTGGAGCCGATGACGGGAATCGAACCCGCGTATTCAGCTTGGGAAGCTGATGTTCTGCCATTGAACTACATCGGCCTGCTTGATCAGGAAGGCTAACATCCGGCGGTCCGTCCGCGGGAGGTGGCCGCCGGCCGGCCACACACACTCCGAGGGAAGCCCATGAAGCACGTCGTCACCTTCGCCGCAGCCGTCATCGCCGCCACCATCGCCCCGGCCACGGCCGGGGCCACCCCGCCCGAGGGCGACGTCGAGCGCACCGAACTCGGCCAGGGCACCACCAACGCGCCCGTCGTCATCGTGTCGGTGGGTCAACCGACCACCCTGTACGTCCAGGAGCTGGAGCTCAACGGCCCGGCCGGCAGCGGTTGGCACACCCACCCGGGACCCGAGCACACGGTCATCACCGAGGGCACGGTCCACGTCCAGTCCGCACCCGACTGCGTGCCCGTCGCCTACCCGGCCGGTCAGTCCGTCTTCATCCCGGCCGGTGTGCCGCACACCGTGCGCAACGAAGGTCCGGGCGACGCGCACGCGGTGGTCACCTACACGCTGCCCGCCGACCGCGCGGTCCGCGACGACGCACCCGCCGCCTGCCCCTGACCGGGCGGCGTGCGGATACGCTCGTGCGGTGCTGCTCTCCGACCGCGATATCCGCGCCGAGATCACGGCGGGCAGGCTGGGCGTCGACCCGTTCGACGACAGCCTGGTCCAGCCCTCCAGCGTCGACGTCCGCCTCGACAACCTGTTCCGGGTCTTCAACAACACCCGGTACACCCACATCGATCCCGCCCAGCGGCAGGACGACCTGACCAGCCTGGTCGAGCCCAAGGAGGGCGAGCCGTTCGTGCTGCACCCCGGCGAGTTCGTGCTGGGCGCCACGCTGGAACGTTGCACCCTGCCCGACGACCTCGCCGGCAGGCTGGAGGGCAAGTCCTCCCTCGGCCGGCTCGGCCTGCTTACCCACTCCACGGCCGGGTTCATCGACCCCGGCTTCTCCGGCCACATCACCCTCGAGCTGTCGAACGTCGCGAACCTGCCGATCACGCTGTGGCCCGGCATGAAGATCGGCCAGCTCTGCCTGCTGCGCCTGACCAGCCCCGCCGAGCACCCATACGGCAGCAGCTCGGTCGGCTCCAAATACCAGGGTCAGCGCGGCCCGACTCCGTCGCGGTCTTACCAGAACTTCGTCAAGAACGACTGAGCAGAAACGTCACAGTCGCATCTCATCCATCGGGGGTAGTGTCGGGAGCACCGGCGCCACCGGTCATTCGTGCCGTCGCGTTCCGGCCAGGTCTTCAACCGCTGTCAGCTAACAGTGTGGGATGTAACGCAGCAGCTGAAAGCGCCGATGAAGTATCTAGTTGTCGGCTCGCCGTGCCCGATTGAGCGGTGCCGACCGCAAAGCTGCAGCAAACGTTTCGGGAGGGGTCAGTGGACATCGTATTAGGTGTGTCGATGACACCTACGACGGTGCGCATGGTGCTGGTCGAGGGGGAAAAGGCAGACGGCGTCACGGTTGACCACGACGTTTTCCACGTCGACTCTGCCGACGGGTCAGCAAATGTCGCCGAGCATGTGGTGTCGGCGATCCAGGGCACCAAGGAGAGCGCCGAGACCGGGGGGCATCACCTCAGAACCATCGGTGTCACCTGGAGCGATCACACCGAGGCCACCGCGCTGCGTGACGCGCTGGCCACGCACGGCATCGACGACGTCATGCTGGTTTCGGAAGGTCACGCCGCGGCCTCGCTGGCCCAGGCGGTGGGCCGGGCCGTCGGCTACGACACCACCGCACTGCTGTTCGTCGACCGCGACACCGCCACGCTGTCGGTCGTGCAGACCGACGACGGGTCGGTGGTCAAAGTGCTCAGCCGCAGTCTGCACAGTGCGGACGCGATGGCCGTGCTCACCGAGATGGCCGAGGCGGTCGCGGCCCAGGAGGCGCCACCTCAGGGCATGTTCGTCGTCGGTTCCGGGGTGGACATCAGCTCGGTGAAGGCTCACCTGGAGCACCTCGTGTCGCTTCCGGTCAGCGCGCCCGACGACGCGGAACTCGCGCTCGCCCGCGGCGCCGCGCTGGCGTCGGCGGCCGCACCAGCCTTCGAGGCCACCACCGTCGGACTGGCCTACTCCCAGGATCCCGACGGCACCACGGCCGGCTCGGTGTACGCCGGGCTGGCCGGCGCGGACACCCAGCTCGCGCCCGTCGGCGCCGAGGACGTGGTCGACGAGTTCGCCCCCACCGAGATGCGTCCCGTCGACGAAGGCCGTAAACCGTTCCTGCTGGTGGGCAGCGCACTGACCTCGCTGTTCGTGATCGGCGTTGCCGCGCTTGTGGTTTCGCTGGCCATCAGCATCCGGCCCACCGCCGACCAGCGTCCCAGCCCGGCCCAGAGCGCGATCGTGCCCAGCCAGGTCCCCGCGCCCGCCCCGGCCCCGGCGCGCCAGGAGGCCGCCGACGTGCCCGCGAACCCGCCGTCGGCCGAGACGATCAAGCCGCCGATCCCGGTGGTGCAGGAGGCCCCGCAGCAGGCGCCGCGGACGGTCTACGTCGAGCAGGCCC
>NZ_HG964450.1:616807-727643 GCF_000612725.1 Mycolicibacterium austroafricanum | reverse complement strand
GGCACCGCCGGTCGTCGCGCCCGTGGTCGTGCCGCCCCCGGTGATCGTGCTGCCCCGTCCGCAGTGGACGCCGCCCAAACCGGCGTGGACGTGGCCCACCCAGACCGTCGAGCCCGACGAACCGTGGCAGCCGCCGTGGGAGGACGACGACGACGACAAGCCCACGCCGACGCTGCCGACGCAGACGGTGGTACCCACCCGCCCGCAGGTGCCGACCGTGCCGCAGGTGCCCACGGTTCCCCAGGTGCCGCAGCAGCCGCAGTGGCCGGGCAGCGGGTCCGGTGCCGGTTCAGGCAGTGGCAGCTCCAGCGGCAGTTACGGCGGCAGCGGCAGTTACGGCGGCGGTCGCGGTGACTCCGGCTCGTCCCGCGGCGGTTCGGGCAGCGGAGTTCCCGGGGATGTCAACGGCGACGGCTGCTTCCTGATCTTCTGCGCGCCCGGCGGAGGTCGCGGCTGACCACGGCGGCGCCGGCTTCCATTCACACGAGTGCAGGCACGCTGTCCTCCGCGTGCAACACCGAACGCATGCCGGCCTTGAACCGTTCGAGAAGGTTCACGATGGTGTGCCCCTCCGGGGTGTGACCCCACAGGCTGATGCCCTGGTGGGTGGTGGGCTCCCACGTCGCCTCGTCGACGACGATCGGATTCCATCCCACCTCCCATTCGAACCCCGACGGAGTGACGGCGTAGAAGGACAGCTCTTTGTCGTTGGTGTGCTGGCCGACCGACAGCGCCATCTCGAAACCGAGCTCCTTGACCCGGCGATACGCCGACGCCATGTCGTCGAGTTCGGCGACCTGGATGTTGCAGTGCTGGATCCGGGTGCGGATCGGGTTGAGCGGCAACCGCTTCACCGAGGCGATGGCCACGCTGTGGTGTCGCTCGTTGACCCGCAGAAACCTGATCTTGAACTTCAGTCCGCTGATCGTCTCGTCGATGTAGTCCGACAGGCGTGCGTCGAACACTGTTCGGTAGTAGCCGTGCATCTGATGGGGTTTCTTCGTGGCGATGGCGACGTGCCCCATGCCGTCGACGCCGGTGACGAAGCCACCCGCAACCCCTAACCGAAGGTGCTGCAATCCTTTTCGCGGGGTGACGTACAACTCCTGGACCAGGCCGTTGGGGCCGGGAAAGCGGATGAAGTGTTCCACGCCGCGAATCTCGGCCTCCTCGGCGGCCCCGTCGGAGACCGGAACACCGTGGTCGTGGATGCGCGCCGCGATGGTGTCGAAGGTGTCGTGGTCGTCGACTTCCCAGCCCAGCGCGGCGGTGTCCTCGGCCGGTCCGCGCGTCAACAGGAAGCGACAGGCGTTGTCGTCGAGGCGAAACCGCATCACATCGGTCAACGTCTCGTCGAGGTGCATGCCGATGGCGTCACGCCCGAAGCGCCGCCAGTCGGCGAACCTCTCGGTCTCGATCACCAGGTAACCGAGGTGCACCTTTCCGAACACGTCAGGTGTCATGAACTTGCCAATCTCGTGTCGGGGGAGAGGAAGTCGCTGACGAGCTCATTGAAGAGTTCGGCGCGCTCCCACTGCATCCAGTGACCCGTGTGGGACGTCATCACCAGTTCGGCGTTGGGCATCATGTTGAGCAGCATCGGCCCACCGGCCGGGCGGTTGACCTTGTCGTCGCGACCCCAGAGCACCAGGGTGGGGTTGGTCAGGCGCCTGAGCCGCTTGTCCCGGGTCAGGTCCATCCGCCACAGCGTGCGCAGGCCGGACGGGCGGCGCAGCGGTGGGTCGGCCACCACCTGCGGGTCGAGGGAGGCCTGGTAGCGCAGGTCGATCAGCTCGTCGGGCACCGACGGGCCGTCATACACCAGGTAGTTGCGGATGAAGGTGGCGAGCTTCTCGCGGCTGGGTCCCTCACCGGCGTAGTAGCCCAGCAGGCTCTTCAGGCCGGGGGTGGGCAGGCCGCGGGTGGTGCCGATGCCGCCGGGGCCCATCAGCACCAGCTTGTCCGCGCGGTGCGGGGTGTCCAGCGCCAGCCGCAGCCCGGCCGCACCCCCGTACGAGTTGCCCACCAGATGTGCTCGCTGGACGCCCATTTCGTCCAACATGCCGCGGATGCTGTCGGCGAGATAGCCGAAGGGATCGCTGTGGTCGACGTACTTGGTCGATCGGCCGTACCCGGGCATGTCGGGGACGATCACCCGGTACGACGCGGCCAGCGCGTCGATGTTGCGGGAGTAATTCGAGATCCCCGACGCGCCGGGGCCGCCGCCGTGCAGCAGCACGACCGGTGCCCCGTCGCCGCCGGTGTCGGTCACGGATATCTCGGCGGTGCCGACGCGAACCCGGTATTCGGAATCAGATCTGGTCATGCTTGCTGCCTCACTCGAGGGGTGAATCCGGCCGGCGGCGCCGGCAACGGCTGATCTGCGGCGGCGGCGTAGACGAATCCGTCGGGCCGCACCACCACGACGGTGGCCTTCTTGGTCTGTATCCAGCGGATCAACGTGCCGTCGCGGTCGACGATGCGACCCGGTGCCGGCGCACTGCCCGGTGGGGCGATGGCGATCACCGGTACGCCGGCCGATCGCCAAGACCGCCAAAGGCTTTCCGGGCCGATGTGCAGTACCGTCCAACCGCCGGCCAGGACGTCGTCGAGGCGCACCCGGTCACCCTTCTCGTCGACGGCCCAGGGCTGCGGGATCAGCCAGCCCACCGCGGGGTGGCGGTCGGAAGTCAGCAGGCCGGCCCGGTACCGGGCGTCGGGGAGCCAGCGGTGGTCGCGCAGCCAGGCGGTGAAGAACGGCAGCCTGCTCGCGGCTCGGAAGAAGTGGTTACGGATGTTGGCGCGCAGGGGATTCCGCTCGATGATGAGGCGCCCGACCTTGACTGCGCGCTGCGTGACCTCCCGGACGTGCGGCAGCCGTTCGGCCTGGTAGCTGTCGAGCACCGACTCGGGCATTGCCCCGGTCAGCACAGCCTCCAGCTTCCAGCACAGATTGCCGACATCACGCACGCCGGCGCACATGCCCTGGCCGATCCACGGCGGCATGGCGTGCGCCGCGTCGCCGGCGAGGAAGATCCGGCCCACCCGCCACCGGTCCGCGAACCGGACGTGATGGCTGTAGCAGGCGAAGCCGATGATCTCGACGTCGTCCTTCGAGATTCCCTGGCCGTGCAGGACTTTCCAGATGGCATCCTCGGTGAGGAGGTCCCGCTCGTCCTCCTCGTCGCGGACCGGGAACTCCCACCGGTGGTGCCCGAGCGGAGTTGGGCAATCGACGGTCGGGCGGGCCGGGTTGCAGTGGAACCGCAGTCTGTCGTGACCGGGCCACTCCCTGAGCACCTTGGTGTCGATGACGATCCAGCGCTCGGAGTAGGTGCTCCCGGTGAAACCGATTCCCAGCTGCCCGCGAACTGCGCTCGACCCGCCGTCGGCGGCAATCACATAGGTGGCGCGGATCCGTTTGAACTGGTCTTCGGAGAGGTCGGCGAGCATCAACTCGACATCGTCGGTGCGGGGCACCAGACGCAGGCATTCGTGTCGCAGCAGCACCGTGACGTTGGGAAAGCGGTCGACGCCGGCGCGCAGCGTCTTGTCCACCGCGGGCTGGTAGATGAACTGCTGCGGAGGGTGTCCGTTTCCGCGGTCCGCGGGAAGCAGCTTGACGAAACTCCTACCGTCGGCGTCGACGAAGTCGGCACCGCAGCCGGGCTGCATCTCGGCGTTGAGTTGTTCGGCCAGCCCGATCTGCTGCCAGATCCGCATCACCTCCTCGTCGGTCGAGATGGCCCGGGCCCGGAAGTAGATGTCCGGATCACGCTCGATGACAACGACTTTGAGCCCTCTCCGGCCCAGAAGGTTGGCCGCGGTGGCGCCCACCGGGCCGTACCCGACGATCGCCACGTCATAGGTCGATGAGTCATCCATGACTGTCTCGCTATCCGAATGTCGCCGCCCGGTCGGCCGCGAACTTGAGCTGTAGTGATCGCTACGGTAATGTAGCGATCACTACAGAGTCAAGAAGCGGAGATGAATCAGTCATGACGGACCAGCCGAAGCGCCGTCAGCGGCGCGCCGACGGAGAGCTGTCCCGCAGGCGGATCCTCGACGCGGCGACCGAGATCGCCGCCGAACGGGGCTACGAGGGCACGAGCATCGGCGCGGTGAGCGCCAAATGCGGTCTACCCGCCAGTTCCATCTACTGGCATTTCAAGGACAAAGACGACCTGATCGCCGCCGTCATCGAACGCAGCTTCGCCAACTGGCTGACCGTCTGGCAGTTGCCCGACGACGTGATGGCGCGGGACCGGTTGATGGAAGTCGCGATGGGCACCGCCAAAGCGGTCCTGGACTCGCCGGACTTCCTGCGCCTCGGGTTGATGCTCGCCCTGGAACGCCGTCCGGTCGAACCCAAGGCGCGGGCCATGTTCATCCAGGTCCGCGAGCAGGCGTTCGCCGCCCTTGCGACCAGCATCCGTGACCTGGGTCTGGACCTGTCCGAGGAGCAGGTGCGCCACCTGTCGACCTATGCCATCGCCGGTGCCGACGGGTTGTTCATCGCCAAGGAGATCGGCGGCGACACGGTGGATCTCATGGCTCTCTTCGCGCTGCACGGTCAGGCGCTCTATGACACCGCCCTGCGGATGATCGAGGAGAACAACCGATGACGATGCCCCGCGACCTGATCGAGCACGCTGCCGACCTGCTCGCCGTCGCAGATGCCGACGCCGCCCCGATCGGCCAACTGACACAACGGTATCCGCAGATGGACATCGCCGACGCCTACGCGATTCAACAGGTCAACCTCGCCAAACGGGTGGACCAGGGCCGTATCGTCGTGGGGCGCAAGATCGGGCTCACCTCGGAGCCCATGCAGACCCTGCTCGGCGTCGACCAACCGGACTTCGGCTACCTCCTCGACGACATGGTCGTGCCGTCCGGAGCGACACTGCCGCGCAACCGGTTCTGCGCGCCGCGTGTCGAGCCCGAGGTGGCGTTCCTGCTCGACCAGCCGTTACGCGGCCCAGGAATCACAGTGCAGCAGGTGCGGGCCGCCACCGGTGCGGTCGCGGCCGCCCTGGAGATCGTCGACAGCCGGATCGCGGACTGGAAGCTGACGCTGTGCGACACGGTGGCAGACAACGCCAGCTCGGGCGCGGTGGTGTTGGGGCCGTGGCTGCCCTTCACCGACGACGTGGAACTGGCATCGGCGCGAGCATCGCTGTGTCTGAACGGAACCGAGATCGACACCGGGCTCGGTTCCGCCGTTCTCGGGGATCCCGCCGCGGCGGTGGCCTGGCTGGCCAACGCGCTCGCCCCGTTCAATGTGGCGCTGCAGCCGGGCCAGTTCGTCATGTCCGGTTCGTTTACGACCGCCGCGTTCGTCGAACCCGGGGACGACGCGTCGGCCGCCGTCAGCGGGCTGGGCACCGTGTCGGTGACCTTCACCTGAGGACGTGATGACACCGACAGTCAAGTGCCCGGTGGCGATCCTCGGCTCCGGGGACGTCGGCACCGACCTGATGATGAAGATCCTGCGCAGCGACGGACCGCTGGTGCATGCACTGCAGGATGCCGCCGACGATCTGGTCCGGCCGCTACAGGACCGTCCGGTGCGCGTCGACCGGGAAACGCTGACCTTGGGTTACGCCGGGGTGTACTCCAGCTTTCTGCGTCACGCCGAGGCGGCCGCCCGCTACCACATCGACGCCTGCACGCTCCTCGAAGAGGCCGGACGACGAGGAATGATCGGTGGGCAAGAGGACATGCTGGTCGACATCGCGCTCGACCTCACGGGTGCCGATCGGTCCTGAGCGGGTATTCGTCACCTGCCGTTGGCCTGGCGCTCAGTGTCGCGTAGCGGTCAGCTCACCGGGGCTGCCTATACAGGCGGTATGCGGTGCACCGTCTTCGGGACCGGCTATCTGGGCGCGACCCACGCCGCAGGGATGGCCGAGCTCGGCCACGACGTTCTCGGTGTCGACATCGACGCCGGTAAGGTTGCCAAGCTCTCCGGCGGCGAGGTGCCGTTCTACGAGCCTGGTCTGCGAGAGATGTTGCAGCGCAACATCGATGCCGGTCGGTTGCGGTTCACCACCGACTACGCCGAGGCGGCGGGATTCGCCGACGTGCATTTCCTCGGCGTCGGAACACCGCAGAAGAAGGGCGAATACGGTGCCGACCTGCGGCACGTCTACGCCGTGATCGACACCCTGGTGCCGCTGCTGACCCGTCCGGCGGTGATCGTGGGCAAGTCGACGGTGCCGGTGGGCACCGCAGCAGACCTGAGTGTGCGTGCCGCAGGCCTCGCTCCGGAGGGCGTCACCGTCGAGGTGGCGTGGAACCCGGAGTTCCTGCGGGAGGGGTTCGCTGTGGCGGACACCCTGCACCCCGACCGCATTGTGCTTGGGGTGCAAAGAGATTCACAACTAGCCGAACCGGTGCTGCGGGAGATGTACGCTCCGCTGCTCGCTGCGGGGGTGCCGTTCCTGATCGCCGACCTGCAGACTGCCGAGCTGGTCAAGGTGTCGGCCAACGCGTTCCTGGCCACCAAGATCTCGTTCATCAACGCCATCTCGGAGGTGTGCGAGGCCGTCGACGCCGACGTCACGCTGCTGGCCGACGCGCTCGGCCACGACGCCCGCATCGGCCGCCGGTTTCTCAACGCCGGCCTCGGATTCGGCGGCGGCTGTCTCCCCAAGGACATCCGCGCATTCATGGCCCGCGCCGGTGAGCTCGGCGCCAACCACGCGCTGACGTTCCTGCGCGAGGTGGACAGCATCAACATGCGTCGCCGCACCCGGATGGTCGAACTGGCCACCAAGGCGTGCGGAGGCTCGCTGCTGGGCGCCAACACGGCGGTGCTCGGCGCGGCGTTCAAGCCGGAGTCCGACGACGTGCGGGACTCACCCGCGCTCAACGTCGCCGGAATGCTGCAACTCAACGGCGCCACCGTCAACGTCTACGACCCGCAGGCGATCGAGAACTCCCGGCGGCTGTTTCCCACCCTGAACTACGCGACCACCGTGGTCGAGGCCTGCGACCGCGCCGACGCGGTCCTGGTCCTCACCGAATGGCGCGAGTTCGTCGAGCTCGACCCCGTGCTGCTCGCCGACACGGTGCGGGCGAAAGTCGTTGTGGACGGCCGCAACTGCCTCGACGTCGGACAGTGGCAGCAGGCGGGCTGGCAGGTGTTCGCGCTGGGACGCTTCGGTGGAGAACCGGCGGCGGCGTAGCGTCGCCGCATGGCTGTCTACGCGCTGAACCTGTTCGACATCGCCGACCGCGACGAATACCTGGCCTACTCGAAACGTTCGCCGGCCGAGGTCGCCAAGCACGGCGGACGCGTCGTCGCGCTCGGCCGGTTCCAGGAGTCCGTCACCGGCGACATCGCACCCCGCACGGTGCTGATCCTCGTCGAGTGGGAGTCCAGGGAGGCCTTCGACAGCTATCGCGACGACCCCGAGCTGGCCGACCTGCACGCCCACCGCGAGAACGGGTCGTCGTCCTACATCTGGCACCTGTTCGACCGCTTGGATGATCTGCGGCCCCTGCTTAAGCTGAACTGATGGCGGCCGATCTGCAGCAGCGCATCCGGTGGCTGGCCCTGCACGGCGTCATTCGCGGCTTGTCCAAGGTCGCCGTCCGTCGCGGAGAGGACCCGCAGGCCCGGCTGATCGCCGATCCCGCAGTGCGCGCCGACCCCGCCGCGTTCGCCGACGAACTGCGCGGTCGCGGGCCGGTGATCCGGTGCCGGGCGGTGCTGATGAGCGTCGACCACCGGGCGGTCAACGAGATCCTGCGCTCCGACGATTTCCGGGTGTCCTCGCTCGGTGCGGGTCTGCCCAAACCGCTGCAGTGGATCAACCGCAAGACCCATCCGGGCCTGCTGCATCCGATCGAGCCGCCGTCGCTGCTGTCCATCGAACCGCCCGACCACACCCGGTGCCGCAAGCTGGTGTCCTCGGTGTTCACCACGCGGGCCGTGGCGGCGCTGCGCGAGCGGGTCCAGCAGACCGCCAACGACCTCCTCGACGACCTGGAACGCGAATCCGGGGTGGTGGACATCGTCGAGCGGTACTGCTCGCAGTTGCCGGTCGCGGTGATCAGCGACATCCTCGGCGTCCCCGAACGCGACCGCCAGCACATCCTGCACTTCGGTGAGCTCGGCGCGCCCAGCCTCGACATCGGACTGTCCTGGCGGCAGTACACCCAGGTGCACGAGGGCCTCGTCGGATTCAACGAATGGCTCGGCGGCCATCTCGACGAGCTGCGCCGCAATCCGGGCGACGACCTGATGAGCCAGCTGATGCAGGCCAGTCAGGCCGCCGACGAAGACAGCCGGCTGACCGATCGCGAGCTGCAGGCCACCGCGGGGCTGGTGCTGGCCGCCGGCTTCGAGACCACGGTGAACCTGCTGGGCAACGGTATCCGGATGCTGCTGGAGACGCCCGGGCATCTGGAGACGCTGGCGGCCCGCCCCGAGCTGTGGCCCAACGCGGTCGAGGAGATCCTGAGGCTCGACTCGCCCGTGCAGATGAGCGCCCGCTTCGCCCGCAGGGACGTCACCATCGGCGGGACCGAGATCAAGCGCGGTGAGCTCGTCATCCTCCACCTCGCCGGCGCCAACCGGGACCCGGAGGTGTTCACCGACCCGCACCGGTTCGACATCGAACGCGACAACGCCGGACGGCACCTGTCGTTCTCGGGCGGCAGGCACTTCTGCCTGGGCGCGGCGCTGGCCCGGGCCGAGGGCGAGGTCGGACTGCGGACCTTCTTCGAGCGCTACCCGGATGCCCGGCTGGCCGGTCAGGGCAGCCGCCGCGACACCAGGGTGCTGAGAGGGTGGTCAACCTTGCCGATCACACTTGGAACCGCGCGCGCCGCGCTAGGTTCGTAGAGGTGGACTTCCGAGCAGCCTTGCTCGAGCAGACTCGAGCCTTCGGTGACCTGATCCGACCGGCAGACCCGGCGACCCCGGTGCCCACGTGTGGGGAGTGGACGCTCAAACAGCTCTACCGCCACGTGGGGCGCGGAAACCGTTGGGCCGCCCAGATCATCAGCGAGCGACGCAACCAACCACTGGATCCGCGCGAGGTGCGCGACGGCAAACCGCCCGACGACCACGACGCCGCAATCGAGTGGTTCCAGCGCGGCGCCCAGATGGTCATCGACGCCGTCGACCACGTCGGCGCCGATGCGCGGGTGTGGACGTTTGTGGGCCCCAGGCCGGCGGGCTGGTGGATCCGCAGACGCGTGCACGAGACGGCCGTGCACCGCGCCGACGCCGCGCTGGCGCTGGGGGCGGACTTCGAGCTGCCCGCCGATTTCGCCGCCGACTGTCTCAGCGAGTGGATCGAACTGGCCACCGTCGACAGACGGCACCCCCCGGCCCTGGACCGTGGGCAATCCATCCATCTGCACGCCAGCGAGGAGAAACTGGGCCCGACGGGGGAGTGGACCATCGCACACGACGAGGACGGGCTGTCCTGGTCGCACAGCCACAGCAAGAGCAGCGTGGCGCTGCGCGGACCGGTCACCGGGCTCCTGCTGGCGGCGGTGCGGCGCAAGACCGCCGCCGACGCCGGGCTTGAGATGCTCGGGGATGCCGCCGTCTGGGACGGGTGGCTGGAGCGCACCCCGTTCTGAGTAGGTACCTTCGCGACATGACCACTTCGGAACTGGCCACCGTCCTCGCCTGGCACGACGCGCTCAATGCCGCCGACCTCGACACCCTGCTGGAGCTCTCCAGCGACGACATCGAGATCGGCGACGCCGGCGGCGCGGGCCAGGGGCATGCCGCCCTGCGGGAGTGGGCGCAGGCGCTCGACGTCAAGATCGAGCCGGGTCGGATGTACGTCCACGACGGTGTGGTGGTCGTCGAGCAGCAGACGATCTCGGTGACCGGGGAGACCGGCACGGAGGCTTCGGCCTTCCGGGTGGTGCACGACCACATCACGTCGGTGTTCCGGCATCCCGATCTCGCCGCTGCGCTCGCGGCGACCGAACTGACCGAAGCGGATCTCACCGGCTGATGCGCGGCATCATCCTGGCCGGCGGATCGGGCACCCGGCTGTACCCGATCACCCTGGGCATCAGCAAACAGCTGGTGCCGGTATACGACAAACCGCTGGTCTACTACCCGCTGTCCACGCTGATGATGGCGGGCATCCGCGACATCCTGGTGATCACCACGGCGCACGACGCCGCGGACTTTCGTCGGCTGCTGGGCGACGGATCGGATTTCGGCGTCAACCTGAGCTATGCGGTTCAGGACGAGCCGGACGGCCTCGCGCAGGCGTTCGTGATCGGGGCATCGCACATTGGCACCGACTCGGTGGCACTGGTGTTGGGAGACAACATCTTCTACGGCCCCGGCCTGGGAACCAGCCTGCAGCGCTTTCAGAACGTCAGTGGCGGAGCGATATTCGCATACTGGGTGGCCAACCCGTCAGCCTACGGCGTGGTCGAGTTCGCCGAGGACGGCACGGCGCTGTCGCTGGAGGAGAAGCCGGCGACCCCGAAATCGCATTATGCGGTGCCGGGGCTGTACTTCTACGACAACGACGTCATCGAGATCGCCCGCGGGCTGCGGAAATCGGCCCGCGGTGAATACGAGATCACCGAGGTCAACCAGACCTACCTGAACCAGGGCCGGCTCAGCGTCGAAGTGCTGGCCAGGGGAACGGCATGGCTGGACACCGGTACGTTCGACTCCCTGCTGGACGCCGCCGACTTCGTCAGGACCATAGAGCGCAGGCAGGGACTCAAGATCAGCATGCCCGAAGAGGTGGCGTGGCGGGTAGGTTTCATCGACGACGACGCGCTGGAGGCGCGGGCAAAAACCCTGCTCAAGTCCGGTTACGGGGCGTACCTGCTGGAGTTGCTGCAGCGGTAGCCGTTCGTATGCAACTGGTGGACAACGGGTTTCGCGCGTGATGTTCCCTGACGCAACGGTGATGGGCCGCGCACGCGCGTGAAAGGCCGTGGCTGGCTCTCAGCGAGCCTCCATCGGAGCCCGACGGAACCCGTGTCGTCAACTGTGCCCAGCGCGACAGTATGGAGTCGGCACGTCTCGTCGTTGAACGTCGATCGCGCCATCGACACCGCCTGAGTCAGCGGGCGGCGCGCCGCGGTGTCGCCAGCATCGCCGCGATGCCGGTGGTCAGCGGCACCGACAACGCCAGCGCGATTCCGCCGACCGCCGAGCGCGCGATCTCGATGGCCACGCTTTCGCTGGTCAGGACGTCACCGAGGGAGCGGTTCGCGACGCTGAACAGCAGCAGCAGCGGCAGTGCGCTGCCCGCGTAGGCGAGCACCAGCGTGTAGACCGTGGAGGCGATGTGGTCGCGGCCGACCCGCATCGCGCCGACGAAGACCGCCCGGCGTGAGGCGCCGTCGCCGAGCGCGGCCAGTTCGAACGCCGTCGACGCCTGCGTCACGGTCACGTCGTTGAGCACACCCAGCGACCCGATGATGAACCCCGCCAACAGCAGACCGGTGATCGACACATTGCCCAGGTATGCCGCCACGGTGTTGTTCTGGTCTTCGGACAGCCCGGTCAAATGTGCCGATTCGATTGCCGCCCAAGACAACACGGCGGCCAGCAACAGCGAGGCCAGCGTCCCGAGCAGGGCGGCGCTGGTGCGCAGGCTGACCCCGTGCGCCAGGTAGATCACCGCGTACAGAATCGCGGCCGAGGCCACCAGCGCCACCGGAACCGCCGGGGCGCCGTCGCGCAGTGCGGGCAGTAGGAACACCACGAGCACACCGAACGCGATCACGATGCCGACCAGCGCACGCAACCCCCGCCACCGGGCGACCGCGACGATGACGATCGCGAACACCGCCGCCAACACCGTCAGCGGCCAGGTGCGCTCGAAGTCGTAAAACGCGTAGGTGGTGGACCCGACGTCGTCGACCTGCCGGCTCACCCGGACGTCGTCACCCACGGCCAGGCTCGGCTGGCCCGGACCGCCGCTGAACTCCAGCAGCGTGTTGGCGCCCTGATTCGGGCCGGAGTCGATGGCCACCAGTGCCTGCACACAGGCGGCCCCCTCACCCTCGGCGGGTATCGGCGCCGACGTCAGCACCGCGCCCACCGACGGGCTCCCGCACACCGCCGCGCTGCTGGACAGTACGTGCCCGGCCTCGGTGGTCACCGCGCCACCCGCGGCGTTCTGGAACGGCAGCGGGATGTCGGCCTTCTCCCCGCTGGGCCACAGCAGGGCGCCGCCGATCAGCGTCGCGACCCCGATCGCGATGAGCAGACCCACCACGATCCTGGCCGCCAGCGGTCCCAGCGGTGACGGGCCGTGCAGCGAATGGGAGTGCGAGTGCGTGTGCGTCACCCGGACAGCCTAGGAAATTGCCGCGGGGACGACTCGGTGGCCGGCTTTAGCCTGAGTCAATGATCAAAAGGGAAGTCGAGCGAGCGCGGTTGAGACGATCGTTTGAGGCGATGCTGTCCGGGGCGGTCGACGCGTTCCTGGCGGAACGGGGGTTTGAGAGGTTGGGCAACGACTTCGACCGCCACCGAGGCCCGCTCCGCGACAGGATCAATTTTCAGAACAACTGGCACAACGGGGTGACGCCGTGGCACGGGTTCTTCGTCAACGTCGGGGTGGGTTCGGCGGAAGTCGACGCGGCCTGCCCCGGGCATGAGCATCAACTGCACCCGCCGGAGAGCTTTCTGCTGGATCGCCGCTGGGAGTCTCTGGCGCCGGGGGCGCCCTACGAACTGGGGTTCGACCGCAACACGGACATGGTGGCATTCGCCGACGGGGTATGCGCGGATCTCGGCCGCACGCTGTCGGCGATCGAAACGATGGAGACAACAAGGCATTTGGTCGAGTACGCCGTCGGAAACAACCTGCTGATCGCGTATGAGACCACGTGCTGCTACCTCGCGGCGACGGGTGACATGGACACCTTGACTCGCTACGTCGCGCTGCTGCACCGGACCTTCGGGCGCCAGGAGCGATGGTCGATCTTCAGCAGCCGGATCAGCGATGCGGTCGGCTCGCGCGCGTCGGCACTGTCTGCGCGCGGCCTGCTCATTGCTGTCGGTAGCTGACCAGGAAGTTGCCGAGCCGTTCGATGGCGGCGGCCAGGTCGCGCGCCCACGGCAGGGTCACGATGCGGAGGTGATCCGGTGTGGGCCAGTTGAATCCGGTGCCCTGGGTGAGCAGGATCTTCTCCTGCAGCAGCAGGTCGAGTACGAGTTGCTCGTCGTCCTCGACGTCGTAGACCTCCGGGTCCAGCCGCGGGAACGCGTACAGCGCACCCTTGGGCTTGACGCAGGACACCCCGGGAATCTCGTTGAGCTTCTCCCAGGCGACGTCACGCTGCTCGAGCAGTCGGCCACCCGGCAGCACCAGATCGTCGATGCTCTGGTGACCGCCCAGAGCCACCTGAATCGCATGCTGGGCAGGCACATTCGGGCACAGCCGCATATTGGCCAGCAGGTTGATGCCCTCGATGAAACTGGCGGCGTGCTCCTTGGGGCCGGTGATCACCAGCCAGCCGGAGCGGTAACCCGCGACGCGATAGGCCTTGGACAACCCGTTGAACGTGAGGGTGAGCAGATCCGGGGCCAGCGTGGCCAGGCTGATGTGCTTGGCGTCGTCGTAGAGGATCTTGTCGTAGATCTCGTCGGCCAGCAGCAGCAGCTGATGCTTGCGCGCGAGTTCGACCATCTGCTCGAGGGTCTCGCGGCTGTACACCGCGCCGGTCGGATTGTTCGGGTTGATCACCACCAGCGCCTTGGTGCGCTCGGTGATCTTCGATTCCAGGTCCGCGATGTCGGGGTTCCAGCCCTGAGTCTCGTCGCACAGGTAGTGCACCGGCGTGCCGCCGGCCAGCGCGGTCGACGCGGTCCACAGCGGGTAGTCCGGGGCCGGGATGAGCACCTGGTCACCGTTGTCGAGCAGCGCCTGCAGCGTCATCGTGATGAGCTCGGAGACACCGTTGCCGAGGAAGACGTCGTCGATGTCGAACTTGGGGAATCCCTCGACGAGTTCGTACCGGGTGAACACGGCGCGTCGCGCGCTGACGATGCCCTTGGAATCCGAGTACCCCTGCGCGTAGGGCAGTGCCGCGATGATGTCGCGCATGATCACGTCGGGCGCCTCGAAGCCGAACGGCGCGGGGTTGCCGATGTTGAGCTTGAAGATGCGGTGGCCCTCGGCCTCCAGGCGGGAGGCGTGTTCGTGGATGGGGCCGCGGATCTCGTACAGGACGTCCTGCAGCTTGCTCGACTGCGTGAACTCACGCTGGCGCGCATGCTGGCCACTTCCGGTGTGCCAATGCGCCTGATGGGTACTCACAACACTCATGATCGCACCGTCGTCCAGCGAAATATGAATCGAGAGTGCGCCCAGGGTCGTTGACGGGCGACCGCAACGACCCTGGACGCACTCTCGATGCGACTGATTTACCGCTTGCCGGGGCGGCGGGCACCCTTGGCGATGCCCAGACCCTTCACCGGCGGTTCATCACCGACGACGCGGGTCTCGCCGTTGTCCGGACCGCTCGATGACGGCGCCTCGGGCGCGGACGAGGGTTCGGGCGTGGCCGCAGGCGCGGGGGTGCTCTCCGCTGGGGCTGAGGTGGTCTCCGCCGCCGGGGCGGCGGGTGCTTTCTTTGCACCCGGCCTGCGCGCACCTGCAGCGATACCCAGGCCCTTGACCTCGGGCTCCGGCTTGGCCGGTGCCCCAGCAGCGGCCTCGGGCTCGGCAGGAGCTTCCGGCGCCGGCGTCGCCGCGGGTGCGGCGGCGGCCGGAGCGGCCTGCTTCTTGGCACCGGGGCGCTTCGCGCCGCCCGCGATGCCGAGACCCTTGACCTCCGGCTCGGTCTTGGCCGGTTCAGCCGCGGAGGTGCTCTCCGCCGGGGCGGCAGTGGTGCTCTCCGCCGCCGGGGCTGCCTTCTTCGCGCCGGGCCGCTTGGCGCCGCCGGCGATGCCGAGGCCCTTCGCGGGCGCCGGTGCCGGTTTGTCCTCGGCCGGTTCGGCCGCGGCGGGCTTCTTGGCGCCGGGCCGCTTCGCCCCGCCTGCCAGTCCGAGCCCCGTCACGGGCTTGGACTCGGTGTCGGCCGCAGCGGTGGACTTCGCCGCCTCGGCAGGTTCGGCGGCGGTCTTGGCTTCGGTCTTGGTCTCGATGGCCGGCTCCTCCACCTTGGCAGGAGCCTGCGCCGCGACCCGGGCCGCGCGCTCCTCGGCTTCCTTTGCCGCCGTGCCCTTTTCGGGCAGCGTGAAGGAGCTCTGGTCCAGCGAGCCGAGCAGCAGCTGCGCGACGTCGAGCACCTCGACCTTCTCGATATCCCGGGTTGCGGACACGTCGTCGACACCGTCGGTCATCATCACGCGGCAGAACGGGCAGCCGGTGGCGATGGCCGAGGCGCCGGTGTCGATGGCCTCCTCGGTGCGCTCGGTGTTGACGCGCTTACCGATGTGCTCTTCCATCCACATCCGCGCACCGCCGGCGCCGCAGCACAGGCCGCGGTCGGCGTGCCGGGGCATCTCGGTGAGCGTCGCGCCCGACGCCCCGATCAGCTCACGCGGTGCCGAGTACTCCTTGTTGTGCCGACCCAGGTAACACGGGTCGTGATAGGTGATGTCCTTGCCGTTGTCCGTCGACTTCACCGGGACCAGCTTCTTGTCGCGGACCAGCCGGTTCAGCAGCTGGGTGTGGTGCAGCACCGTGTAGTTGCCGCCGAGCTGCGGGTACTCGCGGCCCAGGGTGTTGAAGCAGTGCGGGCAGGTGACGACGACCTTGCGGTCCACCCGCTCGACGCCCTCGAACAGCTCGCCCAGCGTCTCGACGTTCTGCGCGGCCAGCTGCTGGAACAGGAACTCGTTGCCGGAGCGGCGGGCCGAGTCACCGTTGCAGGTCTCGCCCTCGCCGAGAACCAGGTACTTGACGCCGGCCGCGGCGAGCAGCTCGGCGACGGCCTTGGTGGTCTTCTTCGCGCGATCCTCGTAGGCGCCGGCGCAACCGACCCAGAACAGGTACTCGAAGCCGTCGAACGACTCCACGTCCTTGCCGTAGACCGGGACGTCGAAGTCGACCTCGTCGATCCAGTTGGTGCGGTCCTTGGCGTTCTGGCCCCAGGGGTTGCCCTTGCTCTCCAGGTTCTTGAACAGCACCCCGAGCTCACCGGGGAACTCGGACTCCATCATCACCTGGTAGCGGCGCATGTCGACAATATGATCGATGTGCTCGATATCCACCGGGCACTGCTCGACGCAGGCACCACAGGTGGTGCACGACCACAGCACGTCGGGGTCGATCACGCCGCCCTGCTCGAGGGTGCCGACCAGCGGGCGGGTCGCCTGCTCCGGACCCGAACCCATGATGCGCTCGAAACCGGACTCGGGCACGTGCTCGTGGGAGTGCTTCTCGCTGTGTTTCTCACCGCGGAGCTCTTCGCCGAGGCCGCCCTCGGGCGTGTTCTCCAGCGGGCTCTCCTTGTCGCCGAGGATGTAGGGCGCCTTCGCGAACAGGTGGTCGCGCAGGTTCATGATCACGAGCTTCGGCGACAGCGGCTTACCGGTGTTCCAGGCCGGGCACTGCGACTGGCAGCGCCCACACTCGGTACACGTGGTCATGTCGAGGTAGGCCTTCCAGGTGAAGTCCTCGATCTTGCCGCGGCCGAGCACGGCGTCCTCGGCGGGATCCTCGAAGTCGACCAGCTCGCCCTTGTACTCGACGGGCAGCAGCGGGCCCAGCGCGTTGGGCAGGCGCTTGAACGTGACGTTGATCGGCGCCAGGCCGATGTGCAGATGCTTGGAGTGCAGCACGATCAGCAGGAACACCAACATGATCGCGATGTGGGCCAGCAGTGCGAACGTCTCGATCCACTCGTTGGCGGTGTGCCCGAGCGGACGCATGATCCAGCCCATGAACTGCGAGAAGAACGCACCGTTGCCGTAGGGCAGGTTGCCGACGACGGCGGCCGCGCCGCGGACCAGTGCGTAGGTCCAGATGACGTTGAAGATCATGAACAGGATCAGCCAGGCGCCGCCGGTGTGCGAACCGTAGAAGCGGGAGTCGCGGCCGTGCTTCTTCGGCTCGCGGACGATGCGGATGATCGCGAACGTGATGATGCCGAGCAGCACCGCGACGGCGAAGAAGTCCTGCAGGAAGCCGAGCGCGTCCCATCGGCCGATCAGCGGGATGTGGAAGTCGTGGTCGACGAGCAGGCCGAACGCCTCGAGGTACACCGTGGCCAGTACGAAGAAGCCCCACATGGTGAAGAAGTGTGCGATGCCGGGGATGGACCAGCGCAGCAGCCGGGTTTGCCCGAAGACCTCTTCGAATTGCGTGGTGATGCGCTTCTTGAGGTGGTCTTTGCGGTTGTTGCCCTCGCTCATGGGCTGGCCGGACCGGATCAGCGTGGTCAGCCACAGGACGCGTTTGACGGCGAAGACGCCGACGACGGCGATCATCAGGACCCCGACGATGATCCTGATCAACATCTGCGTATCCACGCGGGCCTCCGGATTTCTTGTTACCCGTGGGTAACCAACAGTATGTTACTGGCCAGTAACTTTAGCTCGGTGCCTGCTCATAGTTACATCCGCCCGGGAAACGCCGCTACAAAGGCTGACCTAACTCGTGGTCGGGTGGGTCAGGTGCGCGCCCCGGCATCCGTCAGCGCGCGCAACATCGACAGCAATTCGGAGCGCGATTCGGCGCCCAGACGGCGGCGAATCCTGGCGACGTGATGCTCGACGGTCTTCGCCGAAATGAACAGTTGGGCGCCGATGTCGCGGTAGGGCAGGCCCTGCAGAAGCAATTCGGCCACCTCCCGTTCCCGGTCGGACAGGTGTGCCGCGGTGGGGCGCGCCGACGGGCCGGCCGGCGCTGCGGCCGAGGGCGGGGCGCCGTCGGGCAGGTCGGCCGGTGCGTCTCCGGCCACGGCGTCTTTCAGGTCGCGGGCGAGTTGCAGCATCGCCTGCGACACCCGCGGGTCGGTGGTCTGTAGCGCGGCCTGGCCGGCCAGGCGGGTCGCGTCCCAGGTGTGGCCGTACTGCGCGAGCCCGCGCGCCGCTGCGGACACCTCGCCGGCATCGACGTGGTTGGCCAGCACTTTGAGCCACGTCCGGCCCGCCGCAGCCAGTGCACGTGCGAACGACGAGTGCGGCGCCGCTGCGGTGAGGGCCTGACCGTGCGGGGCGACCGAGTCCGGCGAATTGGCCAGGATGCCGGCGTGGACCCCGGCCCAGTGCAGCGGTACCGCCCACAGGGCCGGATCGCCGAGTGCGCCGAGCATCGCGAACACCTCGTCGAGCGTGTGGCGCAGTCGCTCGACCTGCCGCATTCGGGCGGCGGCGACCCACAATTCCCCGAGTGGCAGCACGGTGAACACGTCGATCGAGTACTCCGCCAGCACCTCCACCGCCGAATACCAGTGCTTCTGCATGGCTCCGCTGTCGCCGCCACGTCGCGCCACGGCCGTCTGCAGCGCCGCCGCCCACAGCGCGTCGCGGCGGTGCCGTCCCGGATCTCCGGCCGCCCGGACCGCGGCGCTCGCGGCGTGCAGCTGCCCGTCCTGCATGTACGCCCAGCCCTGGAGAAGCCGGTGCCGTCGAGTGACGAACCTCGCATCCTCGGCCTCGCGCTGTCCGTCGGTGTGCACGGCGCGGCCGACCACGCTTCGGGCCCGGACCGGGTCTCCGCCGTGCAGCGCCGCCAGCGTCACGAGCGCGGCCGGGGTGTCGGGCAACACCATGGCCTGGCCCAGATCGGTGCCGAGGGCCCGGCTCAATCGTGCGACGGCGGCGGGGTACGGCTGATCGAGTGTCATCACCAGCCCCGCGGCGAGACCGGACGCGGCCCGCGCCGTCGAGGTCGGCGGGC
This sequence comes from Mycolicibacterium austroafricanum, assembly GCF_000612725.1. Classification (GTDB taxonomy): domain Bacteria; phylum Actinomycetota; class Actinomycetes; order Mycobacteriales; family Mycobacteriaceae; genus Mycobacterium; species Mycobacterium austroafricanum. The sequence continues at coordinate 708,825 of NZ_HG964450.1, read as the reverse complement.
CCGGGTCCGGTGTCTGAGCGGCGGACCGCGCCGCGGCGGAGTCTCCGGCGGCGACCGCGGCGATGGTGGCCGCCGCGCCCAGAACCGGGTCGGGTACCGGGCCCAACCACTCGAACAGCGAATGGGCCTGCGCAGCGCCGCCGTCGTGCAGCGCGACGCTGGCCGCGATCCGCACCGCCGCCGCCCGCTCGGCCGGATCCGGTGCGGTCAGCAGATCGTCGGCGAGTCGCCCGGCCGTCTCACAGTCACCGGTCAGGGCGAGCGCGTCAGCGAGCCGGACACCGGGGGCGCTCGCACCGGCTTCGGCCGCCGCCCGATAGAGCCGTGCGGTGCGGGCCGGATGCCCGCGGGTACGCCCGGCCAGTTCGGTCAATGCGGTGGCGAGTCGTTCGTCGCGCAGGCCGTGTTCGGCTAATCGCAACGCCAGATCTGCTGTGAGAGTGGACAATTCGAGCTGCGACCGCAGAACCGAGACCTCGATGTCGTGGTGTCGCGCCGCACCCACAACCTGCGCGACGGCCTCGTGCAGGGTGCGCTGGAACGCCTGGGGGTGCGCCGGTTCGATGAGTCCGCTGGCACGGGCCCGGTCGACGACCGCCAGCGCCTCCTGCGAACTCAGCCGCAGCGCGGCGGCGACGTCGTCGGGACCGAGGTCGAAGCTCAGCGACGAGACCACCAGGGTGTCGAGCAGGCGTTCGTCGCAGCCGCGGAGCCGTTCGATCAGGCCGAATCGCGCGGCCTGCCGCGTCGCCGCCGCCCCCTCACCGGCCGCGGCGAGGGCGGGCCGCAGCAGGAACGGCAGGCCGGCGGTAGCCGAGAGCACCGCGCGCACCAGCTCGGGCGCCGCGGGCACACCGAGCGCGGCGGCTGCGATCCGGCTGACCTCGACCGGTGGCAGCGGTCCGAGCGTCACCGCCGGGTGCTCGCGCTCCAGCGCGGTGACGAGTTCGCGCAGCGGCCTGTGATGCGCCAGCGGTTCGGTGGCGATCACGACACCGGCCGACGGGTCGGCCGCCAGTTCGGTCAACCGATCGAGCTCGGCGTCGTCGAGGAGGTGGGCGTCGTCGACGACCGTCACGGCGTCCCCGGCGTCGTCGTCCCCGCGGGGCCGCGACCGCACCGGGCGCCCGGACGCCCGCAGCGCGGCGCGGACCGCAGCCAACACCGTGGACTTGCCGCTGCCCGCGCCACCGGCGACCACGAGCTTGACCGGTGTGTGCGGGTCGGCCTCGATGGCTGCGACGGCCTCCCGGGCGGCCGGTGGCAGATCCGACAACCGGGGCGCGGCCGGACTCGTCATCGCCGAGGTCAGGCGCCGTCTTCGGGGATGATCACCGTCGTCGTGATCGGGTCGGGCGGATCGTCGGTGGTCGGGGGCGGCGCGGCCGTCGTGGTCGGCGGCGGAGGCTGCGTCGTGGTCGGGGGCGCCGTGGTGGTCGGCTGCGTCGTCGTCTTGGTGGTGGTCGTGGTGGGTGTCGTCGTCGTCGTGGTGGTCGTCGTCGTAGTTGTGGTGGTCGTCGTCGTGGTCGGCGAGGTCGTCGACGCGGTGGTCGGCGTGGTGGTGCTCGACGACGGCGGGGGCGGAGGCGGCGGCTGGCTCACGGTGGTGGTGGCGATGCCGTCGGCCCCCACGGTCACCGTGGTCACCGGCGGGGGCAACTCGGCGGGCGGCGTCTCACTCGGGACGCTCGCCGTCTCGGTGACCGTGCCCGAATCCCCCTGTGAGCCGGTCAACGTCACCGCCAGGCCGCCCGCGGCGAGCAGTGCGGCCGCGGCCGCGACCCCGAACAGGACGGGGGGACGCTTGTACCAGGGCAACGGAGCGAGGTCGTCGGTGTAGGTGTCGTCCTGGCCCGCGAAATCGATTGACGGGCGTGCGGCGGTGCCGGAATCCGCGTAGCCGCCCGCCACCGTGTAGTCCTCACCGGTGTAGGGCAGCGGGTCCCCGGCCGCGTCGTCGTCCTGCGACCAGGCCAGCGCACGGAACGTCGCCGACGAGGCCCCGTCGCCTGCCGACTCGGTGGCGGCCACACCCGCCGCACCCGCAGCCCACGCCGCATGGCCCATCGCCGTCGGTGCATCCGCGGCGGGGGCCATTCCGGTCGGCGCGTCGGCGGCGACGCTCTGGTTGGCGACCAACGCCGCACCGGCGGCCACGTTGAGCGCGGGCTCGGGAGTGGTGACCACCGGTGCGCGCAGGTGTTCGGAAAGTCGCTGTGTCACAAGCGGAATCGCGGCACCTCCGCCGACGGTGGCCACCACCGAGACGTCGCCTGACGCGATGCCGTTGCGTTGCAGGACGTCGTCGATCGCGGACAGCAGGCCGGTGAGCGGTTCGGAGATCAGCTGTTCCAGCTCGGGTCGGGTGACCCGGATGTCGGAGCTGAAGCCCGGCAGTTCGACGGGTACCGCGGTGGCCGTCTCCCCGGAAAGCCGTTCCTTGGCCGCGCGGCACTGGTCACGCAGGCGTGACAGCGGGCCCACCGCCGCGGTGCCCGCGGTGGCTGCCGGGTCGGCGGTGCCGGCGTCGGCGACCCCGGCCAGCACGTGGTCCAGCAGCGCCTGGTCGACGGCGTCGCCCGAGAACTCCGGGTAGCGGACGGTCTGTCCGATGGTGGCGGCACTCGAGCCGGCGTCGGCCAGCGTGATGCTCGAGCCGCTGCCGCCGAGATCGACCAGCACGACCACGCCCTGGTTCGGCAGCCCGGGCGTCACCCGCAGCGCGGCCAGTGCTGCGGTCGCGTCGGGGATCAGGGCGGGCGGAACGCCGTTGGGGGAGAGCCTCGGTGCGGCGCGCAGCGCGCCACGCAGCGCGCCGACGGTGCCGGGGCCCCAGTGTGCGGGCACGGCGACGGCGACCGGCGCGCCGCCGTCGACCAGCGCCGCCATCGCGTCGAGCGCCTGTGCCAGGGTCTGCTCGCCGCGATGCGCCGAGCCGTCGGCGGCGACGAGGGGAACCGGATCGCCGACGCGCTCGACGAATCCGTTCAGGACGACCCGCGGCTGGGTGAAGCCGGGGATCTCGGCCGGCGCACCCACCTCGGGCGCGCGGTCGGCGTAGACGTTGAGGATGGAACGACGCGTCACCGGTGGTCGGCCGACGCGGGCCGCGACCAGGTTCGTCATCCCGATCGACAACCCGAGAGGTTCGGTCATTTGGGCTCTCTCCTGTCTGGGCCGTTGACCACCTTAGCGGCTGACGGCGTCATCACCGTGGATCTGCCCCTAATATCGGTGATCCCCTAATGGTCCACCCCCTAACGGCGGTTTCGCGGAGTTGGGCGATTCACCGATCCCGGACGCCGCCACCGCGCCTAGCATCGAGGCATGGCCAACGCACTGCTGGATTTCGTGATGTCGCTGGTGCGTGATCCCGACGCGGCGGCACGCTACGCCGCCGACCCCGCGCAGGCCCTCGCGGACGCGAATCTGATGGATGTGACCAGCACCGATGTTCAGAACCTGATCCCGGTCGTGGCCGAGTCGCTGACGATGGTGACCCCCACCCACAGCCTGGACGCCCTCGGCGCGGAGCCGGTCGGCAACGTGTGGGCCAGCGGCGCGGCGACCGCGGCGTTCGACGCGTTCGACGTGACCGAGGAGGGACTGCCCGAGCGGGTCGTCATCGACACCGACGGCGGGGTGGCCGAGACGGTCGACCTGTTCGACGTGCCGGCATCGGTGCAGGTGGACGAACCGCAGGCGGCCGATTTCCCGGCCGGGATCGATGACGTGCCGGTCGTGCAGACCGAGCCGGTCGAGGACTTCCTGCAGCAGGCCGCCGACGTCGACCTGGGTGACGACGCGCCGGGGTTCGACCTGTTCGACTGATCGTCGGCAGCCCTGGACAACCCGCTTGGATCGAGCGATCCATGCGGGTTTTCTGCTGTCTGAGCTGTGCGGATGCGGCCTGCAGGGGGATCGACCCCGCGCTACCCCTAATCCCCTAAGGGTTAGTGATGGAAAGCCCTAGGTAGCCCCCTTGGGGGATAGGACTCTTCCCCGTTTCCGGGGTCCCGTGAACTCCATAACGTGGTGTCCAGATCGCCGGGATGGACCGGCGAAGGACCTCGAACCAACGAGAAAGGCAATGCCATGAACACCCTCATCGACTTCATCCTCGACCTGTTCCGCAGCCCCGCGTCGGCGGCGTCGTTCGTCATGGATCCCGACGGCGCGCTGCGTGACGCCGGCCTGCCGAACGTGACCGCTGCGCAGCTGGCGTCGGTGGCCGCGACGGCCGCCCCGGCCGGTTACGCACTCGGCGGCGGTGATCCGATCGTCGGCCTGCAGCGCGCGGTCGCCGATCATCACCAGCTCGCCTCGAACTTCGCCTCGCCGTTCTCCCCGCAGACCTCGTGGGCCCCGACGTTCGCCCCCGAGACCGACACCGATCTGCTCAGCGGCAACAACGTGCCGGTGGCCAGCCCGGTCCAGGACGCCGGCGCGAATGCCCAGAACGGTGCGTTCAACCTCGGCTTCGGCGATATCACCTTCGGCGACAAGACCAGCAACACCGCCACCGACGGCGGCGTCGTGGTCGACGGCGACAACGACGGCGACATCGTCACCGGCGACGGCGCCGCACTCGGCGACGGCAACACCATGAACAACGGCGACATCCTCGCCGGCTCCGGGTCCAACGTCGTCGTCGGCAAGGACAACGAGGTCGAGGACAACTCCCAGACCGCCGGCGACGACCTGATCACCGACAACGACGCACCCGTCCTCAACGACGTCGACACCAGCGGCGGCAACGGCGGCGGCGCCGACGGCGGCGGCAGCCTGATCGGCATCGGATCCGGCAATGCGGCGGGCGGTGACGGCGGCAGCGGTGGCGGCATCATCATCACCGACAACGACGTCAACACCGGCACCCAGATCGACGGCGACTACGGCAGCGACAACTCCGAGGACAACTCCGTGAACACCGCCGTGGACACCGACATCGCGACCTCGACGGAGAGCTCGGTCGAGGACAACTCGTCGACCTACGAGTCCAACATCGGCTCGGGCAACGAGACGAACACCGACCTGTTCTCGGACAACGTCACCGGCATCGAGACCGATACCGATGTCGCCTCCAACAACGACACCCTGGCGGCGCTGGACGCGTTCTGATCCGCCACCGCGACACCGGCGGGGACCGTGACGGTCCCCGCCGGTCCTCGCGCTTACCGTTGAACCACGCCGCGACAAGAGGGGCACCATGACACAGCCGGCCAACACGGCGATCGTCGAGCTGATCGACCATGCCAGCAGGATCGCGCAGGCCCAGGACCGCGGCGATCTGGCGGACCGGCTGGCGCGGGCCAGGACACGGCTCGCGGACCCCCAGATCCGGGTGGTGATCGCCGGCCAGCTCAAACAGGGCAAGAGCCAGCTGCTCAATTCGCTGCTGAACATGCCGGTCGCGCGCGTCGGAGACGACGAGTCGACCGTGCTGCCCACCGTGGTGTCCTACGGCGAGCAGGCGTCGGCGCGGCTGGTGGTGGCCCGGCCCGGCGGCGAGGAGCCCGAACTCGTCGAGATCCCGACCGCCGACCTGCGCAACGATCTGCGCCGCGCCCCGCAGGCCGATGGCCGTGAGGTGCTCCGGGTCGAGGTGAACGCACCCAGCCCGCTGCTCAAGGGCGGCCTGGCGTTCGTCGACACCCCAGGCGTCGGAGGCCACGGCCAGCCGCACCTGTCGGCGACGTTGGGGTTGTTGCCGGACGCCGACGCGATGCTGATGATCAGTGACACCAGCCAGGAGTTCACCGAGCCCGAGATGACATTCATCCGGCAGGCCCTGGAGGTGTGCCCGGTCGCGCTGATCGTCGCAACCAAGACCGACCTCTACCCACATTGGCGGCAGGTGGTCGACGTCAACCGGGCACACCTGCAGCGCGCCGGCGTCACCACACCGCTGATCCCGGTGTCCTCGACGCTGCGTAGTCACGCCGTGGCGCTCAACGACAAGGAACTCAACGAGGAGTCGAACTTCCCGGCGATCGTGAAGTTCCTGTCCGAGGAGGTGCTCGCCAGCCAGCGCGGCCGGGTCCGCGACCAGGTGGTCGGCGAGATCCGTTCTGCGGCGGAACACCTGAGGATGTCGGTGCAGTCCGAGCTCTCGGCCCTCAACGACCCGACCGCCCGCGAACAGCTGACCGCCGACCTCGAACGCCGCAAGCAGGAGGCCCAGGATGCGCTCCAGCACACCGCGCTGTGGCAGCAGGTCCTCAACGACGGCATCGCCGACCTGACCGCCGACGTCGACCACGATCTGCGACATCGGTTCCGCAACATCACCTTTCACGCCGAAGAGGTGATCGACGGCTCCGACCCGACGCAGAACTGGGCGGCGATCGGCGCCGAACTCGAGGACGCGGTCGCCACCGCCGTCGGCGACAACTTCGTGTGGGCCTACCAGCGGGCCGAGGCGCTCGCCGCCGACGTGGCCCGGACGTTCCGGGAGGCCGGGCTGGACGCCGTGCGGATGCCGGCCATCGACGCCCGCGAAATGGGCGCCGATTTCGGCGAATTCAAGTCACTGGCCCAGCTGGAGGCCAAACCACTCAAGTTCGGCCACAAGGTCGTCACCGGCATGCGCGGCTCCTACGGCGGCGTGCTGATGTTCGGCATGCTCACCTCCTTCGCCGGTCTCGGCATGTTCAACCCGCTGTCGCTGGGGGCGGGCTTCGTGCTGGGGCGCAAGGCCTACAAGGAGGACATGGAGAACCGGATGCTGCGGGTGCGCAGCGAGGCCAAGGCCAATGTCCGCCGGTTCGTCGACGACGTGGCGTTCGTCGTCGGCAAGGAGTCCCGCGACCGGCTCAAGGGGATTCAGCGCCAGCTGCGCGACCACTACCGCGAGATCGCCAACCAGACCACCCGCTCGCTCAACGAGTCGCTGCAGGCCACCCTCGCCGCGGCGAAGCTGGAGGAGACCGAACGCAACACCCGGGTCAAGGAGCTCGAACGTCAGCTCAACGTCCTGCGGCAGGTCCTCGACCACACCGAGAAGTTGGCGTCGTAGCGTCATTAAGCTCGAACGGTTATCAGTCGAGCGACACGAGACGGTGAAATCTGAGCACCAGCGACCGAGTGCGGGCGATCCTGGGCGGCACCATCGCGGCCTACCGGGGCGATCCTGCCTACCGTCAGCGGCCCGACCTGCACGCTGAGCTCGAGCGCATCGGGCGCCGACTCAACGAACCGATGCGCATCGCCCTGGCCGGCACGCTCAAGGCCGGTAAATCGACGCTGGTCAACGCGCTGGTCGGGGACGAGATCGCGCCGACGGACGCCACCGAGGCGACCCGCATCGTCACCTGGTTCCGGCACGGCCCGACGCCCAGAGTGACCGCGAACCACCGGGGCGGACGCCGCTCGAACGTCCCGATCATCCGAGACCGGGCCGACCCGGGGCAGCGGGGGTTGAGCTTCGACTTCGCCAGCCTCGATCCCGACGACGTGGTGGACCTCGACGTGGAGTGGCCGGCGGCCGAGCTGATCGACGCGACCATCATCGACACCCCTGGAACCTCGTCGCTGTCGCGGGACGTCTCGGCCCGCACCCTGCGGCTGCTGGTGCCCGAGGACGGCGTACCCCGCGTCGACGCCGTGGTGTTCCTGCTGCGCACCCTCAACGCCGCCGACATCGCGCTGCTCAAGCAGATCGGCCAGCTCGTCGGCGGCTCGGCCGGCGCGCTCGGGGTGATCGGGGTGGCGTCGCGGGCCGACGAGATCGGGGCGGGCCGGATCGACGCGATGATGTCGGCCGGGGACGTCGCCCAACGGTTCACCGACGAGATGGAGCGCACCGGCATCTGCCAGGCGGTGGTGCCGGTGTCGGGCCTGCTGGCGCTGACCGCGCGCACCCTGCGGCAGAGCGAGTTCGTGGCGCTGAAGAAGCTCTCCGAGATGGAGCCGGCTCAGCTGGCCAGGGCCATGCTCTCCGTGGACCGCTTCGTGCGCGAGGACAGCGAGGACAACGCGCTGCCCGTCAGCCCCGGCGTGCGCGCCGAGCTGCTGGACCGGTTCGGGATGTTCGGTATCAGGATCGCGATCGCGGTGCTGCGCGCCGGGGTGGGCGATTCGGTGGCGCTGGCTGACGAACTGCTCGAACGCAGCGGTCTGCCGGCGTTGCGTGAGGTGATCGACCAGCAGTTCGCCCAGCGCTCCGATCTGCTCAAGGCGCACACCGCGCTGCTGTCGCTGCGCCAGTTCGTGCAGCGGTACCCGATCTACGCCACGCCCAGGATCCTCGCCGACATCGAACCGTTGCTCGCCGACACCCACGCGTTCGAAGAGCTGCGTCTGCTCAGCCAGTTGCGTTCCCGGTCAACCACTCTCAACGACGATGAGATGGCGTCGCTGCGGCGCCTCATCGGCGGCTCGGGCACCGACGCTGCCAGCCGGCTGGGGCTCACGCCCGACACCCTCGGCGACGGGCCGCGCGCCTCGTTCGCCGCGGCCCAGCGGTGGCGGCGGCGCGCTGAGCATCCGCTGAATGACCCGTTCACCGCCCGGGCCTGCCGGGCGGCGGTGCGCAGCGCGGAAGCGCTGGTTGCGGAGTACGCGCGCGCCTAACGTTTCGGTGCCGCCGAGCGATGTACAGGTATGCGCAGTTCTCTGGGCGTCTCGCTGGGTGCAGCCAACCTGATCGCCGTCGCCGACGGCAGGCCGATGGTCCGGCGCGCGACGGTGACGCTGGCGCCGCCGTCACTGGCCGGCTTCGTCGACCGCGTCGGGGATCCGGTTCCGTTGGTGGCCGCCGATGGTTGGCGTCACTACGCCGACCGGTTGGCGGCCGACGTCATCGAGGCGGCGACGCGGCTCGCGCGCCCGCACCGCCGGCCCGACGTCGCGGCGGTCGCGGTTCCCGGCCACTGGTCGGATTCGGCCATGGCGGCGTTGCGCGCCCGGGTCCCCCATCTGACGGTGGTGTCTGACGCGGTGGCCGCGCTCACGGCGGTCGACGCCGAGCGTGGTCTGCCCGGCCGCGGTGTGGTGGTGCTGTGTGATTTCGGTGCAACGGGCAGCAGTATCACGCTGGCCGACGCAGGTCACGGTATGACGCTGATCGGGCCGACCGTTCGGTGCGAGGACTTCTCCGGTGACCTCGTCGACCAACTGGTGCTCAGGCATGTGGTGACCGGGCTGGACCTCGACCCGGCCGGAACATCGGCGGTCGCTTCGCTGGCCGACCTGCGCACGCTGTGCCGTGGCGCCAAGGAACGGCTGAGCGCGGACACCGCGACGGCACTGCCGAGCGCCCACACGATGGTGCGGTTGACTCGCGCCGAGCTCGACGACGTGATCGCTCATCCGCTCGACCGCTTCGTGGCGGCGCTCGTCGACACGCTGCAGCGCAACGCGGTGCCGCGGGCGCAGTTGGCCGCCGTGGTGACTGTCGGTGGCGGCGCCGCCATACCTCTTGTTGGCCAACGGCTTTCCGAAGCGCTGCGGGTCCCCGTGGTGACGTCGTCGGATCCGCAGGCCGCCGCGGCCGCCGGTGCCGAACTGCTGGCGCTGCGCAGTTCCGAGCCCGAGGCACGCACCACGCTGGTCCCGGCGCCGACCGTCGCGGCGGCCGCTGTCCCGCTGGCCTGGTCGGCCGCGGCCGAGAATCCCGCGCTGGTCGAATTCGCCTCGTACGACACCGATTACGCGCGTCCCGAGGTCCGTTTCGATCACCCGGACGAGGCAGTCACCGATCCGGCCCCGTGGCCCTGGTATCGGCGGCCGGGGGTGGTGTTCGCCGGTGCGGCGACGCTGGCGGCGGCCGCCGTCACGGCGTTCGTGATGACCTCGCAGGGGGTTGAGGCCGACACCGCCCCGGCGGGTTCGCCGGGCATCGCCACCCCGATGGCCGTGGCGCCGCTGGAGGTGGCCGTCGAAAGCCCTGCGGCGCCGGCGCCCGCTGCGCCCGCAGCGCCCTCGGCGTCGACGGCGACCGTCGTCGCTGCCCCCGCGCAGGGTCCGGTCCAGCAGCGCACGGTCACCAAGCAGGCGGCTCCGCAACCGGCACCCGCGACGGCCGCCGCACCCGCTCCCGCACCGCCGCCGGCGGCCCCCGCTCCGGAACCGGCGCAGCCGCAGATCCCGTGGCCGGTGTTCACCTTCGCGCCGCCGACCCCGGAACCGACGCAGCAGCCGGAGCCTTCGCAGCAGCCTTCGGCAGAACCGACACCCCCACCCTCGGCGGAGCCGTCGCCCTCTGCGGAGCCGTCGCCCGCTGCGGAGCCGTCGCCCGAACCTTCGCCGGAGCCCGCGCCGGAACCGTCTGAGGAGCCGGCACCGGTCACCGAGTGCGTGGCTTCCCCCGAGACGGTCTGTTAAGGAGCCGGCGGCGCCGGGGTTTCGGTGACCGTCTCGGTCTGAGTTTCGGTCTGCGTCACCGTGCTGGTGCTGGTGCTGGTGCTGACCGACGTGCTGGGGGTGGTCGTCGTGGTCGTGGTGGTGGTGGTGGTCGTCGTCGGTTCGGTGGTCGTGGTGGTCGTCGTCGTGACCGGTTCGGTGGTGGTGGTCGCCGTCGCCGTCTCGGTGACCGTGGCGGGGGGTACCACGGCGGGCGCCGACGTGGTGGTCAACGGTGTCAGTGGGGTGGTCGTGGTGGTGTCGGAGGTCGAATCTCCGGTGATGGCCCTGGCGAGACCGAAGACCACGAGGGCGATCAGAAGCGCTCCCACCGCGCCGAAGGACACCAGCGCGACCGGCTTTCGGTACCAGGGGGTCGCCGCATCAGCCGGCTGGCCGTAGTCGCCGTAACCGGCACCGTAGTTGCTGAGTTGGGTCGGCTCGTCGTCGGAGTAGTAGTTCTGGTCGTCGGAATCGCCGTATCGCGCCACGAAAACCGATAGTAGGCGCTCGCCGCTACGGAACCGGGGAGAGCGTGCGTGTCACGTTGGTGCGCGGCCGGCTGCGCGAGGTCGACGTCGTGCCGTTGTCGTCGGTCTCGCGGGTGCGGGGCGGACGGGTGCTCGGCTTGGTCGTGGTCGGCGACTCCGTGGTGAGGTCGGGGTTGATGTCGCTGGTCATGGGCGGGCTGGTGCTGGTGATCGTCTCCGTGGTGGTCGACGTGCCCGATCTGGTGGTGCTGGCCGACGACGCGGGCGGGACGTAGTACAGCGGGGCCTGCTCGGGTTCGTTGAACTGCCGGGCCACATAGGAGATCAGAGTGATCACCAAAGCGATCGCGACCAGGCCTGCGACGCTCGCTGCGAGCAGCGTCGACGTCCGGTTGTGCCACGCGACGGGCGGCTCTTCCGGCGTTTCGTCACGATATCGGCTGCTCACGGCCACTGATAGTAGCCATGACCGCCGAGCGGTCGCCGGGTCAGCCGATCCGGGGGATCACAGCCTCGGCGAAGAACTCCACGTGCTCCAGATCAGACATGTCGAGAACCTGCAGGTAGATCCGCTGCACACCGGCTTCGAGGAAGGGGCCCAGCTTGTCGACGACCTCGTCGGGGGTGCCCACCACCGGAGAATTGGACCGTAGTTCGTCGACCTCCCGGCCGATGGCGGCCGCCCGGCGGGCGATCTCGGCCTCGTCGCGGCCGACGCACAGCACGAAGGCCGCCGAGTAGGTCAGTGAGTCTCTGGCGCGACCCGACTTCTCGACCGCCGCGGCCACCCGGCCGTACTGCTCGGTCAGCGTGTCGAGCGGGACGAACGGGATGTTGAACTCGTCGGCGAACCGCGCCGCCAGCGCCGGAGTGCGTTTGGCGCCACCGCCGCCGATGATGATCGGCGGGTGCGGGCGCTGGGCGGGCTTGGGCAGTGCCGGCGAATCGACGATGCTGTAGTGCCGCCCTGAGTAGTCGAAGGTCTCACCGGGCGCGGCGGTCCACAGGCCGGTCAGGATCTCCAGTTGTTCGGTGAGCCGGTCGAAGCGTTCACCCAAGGGCGGGAACGGAATGGCGTACGCCTTGTGCTCGGCCTCGAACCAGCCCGCGCCGATCCCGAATTCCACACGGCCGCCGCTCATTTCGTCGACCTGAGCCACCGAGATGGCCAGTGGCCCCGGATACCGGAAGGTCGCCGAGGTGACCATCGTGCCCAGCCGTATCGTCGACGTCTCGCGTGCGAGACCCGCCAGCGTCACCCACGAGTCGGTCGGGCCGGGCAGGCCGTCGCCTGCCATGGCGACGTAGTGGTCGGAGCGGAAGAACGCCGAGTAGCCCGCGCTCTCGGCGGTGCGGGCGACGGCGAGCTGGTCGGCGTAGCTCGCACCCTGCTGGGGTTCGACGAAGATGCGGAAATCTGGAGTGTTTGTCGCGGCCACGGTGCTCAAGCCTAAGCTCACAGACCGCCGCGGGCCCTTTTCAGCCGCTCGACGAGGTCGGTGGCACCGTCGAGGGAAACCCGGGCCTCGTCGCGGCCGGCGGCGAACATCAGCAGCTCGCCGGGGTCCCCGGTGACGGTCACCTCCTCGCCCCGTCCGACGGCGGCCACGGTGTCGCCCTGCGGGGTGCGGAACACGACCCGGGCGGGCGCCTTGCGCAACGTCATCCTGGCCATCATCGCGATGGGCCTGCGCAGCGCCGAGACGGTCTGCTCGTCGAGGGGCCTGGGCTCCCAGCCGGCCTTGGCGCGCCGGACATCCTCGTGGTGGATGAACATCTCGGCGACGTTGGCGATCGGGTCGAGCACCTTGAACGGCGAGTACAGCGGCGGACCCGCGGCGACCTGGCTCAGCAGCACGTCCCAGTCGGTCGATTCCGCCACCTGGCGCTGGACGCGTTCGGTATAGCCGGCCAGAGCCGGGATCATGATGCCCGGCGCGGCGTCCAGCCGCCGCTCGCGGACCACCAGATGGGCGGTCAGATCCCGCACGTCCCAGCCCTCGCACAGGGTCGGGGCGTCGGGTGGGACGTTGCGGAAGGTCGCCACCAGGGCGGCGCGCTCTCGTTGGGCAACGGTCATGGTCGTGCTGTTCCCTTCGCCGCAGATCCCCGGATGTCAGAAACTCTCGACACCCTCCACGCTGATCACCATGCCGTGTCCGGTGCCGTCGTTGGTGAACCGGGTGCCGTTCTCGTCGGCCTCGATGGTCCATCCCACCGCCGAATAGGTGCGGTAGTCCAGTGTCACCGCCGGGATGGCGCCCAGGTTACCCAGAACCCAGCTGAGATCGCCGTCGGCGCTCAACCGCACCCCGTTGGCCGGCAGTCCGTCGATCTCGGGTGCGTTGGTGAATGCCGATTCGCAGCCGACCTCCTGCTCGTCGAGCTGGCAGCGCGTCTTTCCGGTCTTGGTCTGGATGAACACGTAGCCGTTCTGCGGGGAGAGCACCTCACCGGCCGGCGGCCCGGTGCGCGTGGACGGGGCCGGGCCGGTCGTGGGCGGCGCAGTGGTCGGTCTGCTCGGTCGCGGGGTCGGAAAATCGGGCTCGGTGAAGGAGTCCGGCGTACGGGTGGCGGTGCCCTCGATCGACGACTGGCAACCGACGAGCGCGACGGCGCAGGCGAGTGCCGCCCCGGCCAGGGCCACCTGAGGTCTCATCCCGTCCAGCCTACGCAGCATGTGGCGTGCGTGACGGGAGTGACTCGCGGCTTCGAGGGGAAGAACCCAGCACATCCGGCGTTCATCGCGAGGTAACCGGCGGCGGTTACCGTGGCCCGCCGGAGACGGGTCGAGGCAGGGGAGTTGGTCGTGTCGTCGCAGGAGATCCAGTGGTTGGCGCATGACAGCCCGAACGACCGGGAGCTGGTGCGCGTGGTGCGCGAGCTCTCCGATCTGCTCGACCGTCTCGACGACGCCGAGAACTCCTGGGCCGACGGCATCGCTGCGGTGGCCCCGCAGTACCGCGCCAGTGCCCGAAACATCGTGCACTACTGGGCGATTCGTCAGACGGACCTGAGGGATCTGCAGCGCAGGCTGGCCGATTTCGGCCTGTCCTCGCTCGGGCGCAGTGAGGCGCACGTCGAGTCCACGCTGCGGCTGGTGCGGTCCGCTGCACAGGCGATGCTCCAGGGGGACTGGAGGCCACCGGAACCCGCCGTGGTGGGGGCGCGGGAGAGCCGCGAGCTGCTGCGGGGCCGCTGTGTCGATCTGCTCGGTCCGGCGCCGTCGGGCCGGGAGACGCGGATCATGGTCACGCTGCCGTCGGAGGCCGCGACGGATGCCGCGCTCGTTCGTGGGCTGGTCGACCGGGGGATGAACGTGGCCCGGATCAACTGCGCCCACGACGACCCGCAGGCATGGCGGGCGATGGCAGGCCATGTCCGTGCCGCGAGTGCCGACGCCGGCCGGGCCTGCGCGATCGCGATGGACCTCGCCGGTCCGAAGCTGCGGACCGGTCCGATCCGGCCGGGGCCCCGAGTGGTCAAGCTGCACCCGAAGCGCGACGCGCTGGGCCGGGTGCTGGCACCCGCCGAGGCGCTGCTGCTCCCCGAGTGCGCAGGGAAAAACGCTGCAGAGCAAGGGATTACGGTGATTCCGGTGCCAGCCGACTGGCTGGCACGCAGGCGCCCCGGCGAGACGATCACGCTGTACGACACCCGTGGGGCCAAGCGGCGGCTGGTCGTCGGCGCCGCCCATGACAGCATCGCGGGCCGGGTGGCGACCGTCGACAAGACCACCTACCTCACTTCGGGCACCACGCTGCGCGTCGACGGTGTGCATGACGCGGCCGAGGTGGGGGAAGTGCCGGAGGTCGAGCAGTTCCTGCTTCTGCGTCCCGGTGATCGGCTCCGGCTCACCCGCGACTGTTCGCCCGTGCCAACGGATTCCGCGGACGGCCCGGTGATCGGCTGCACGCTTCCCGAGTTGTTCGACAACGCCCGCGTCGGGGACCGGATCTACTTCGACGACGGCAAGATCGGTGGCGAGATCGTCACCGTGAATCCCGACGCTCTCGACGTGCGTGTCGAGCGCGCCGCGGGGAGCGGTTCGAAGCTGCGCGCCGCCAAGGGCATCAATGTTCCCGACGCCAGGCTGCCGATCTCGGCGCTCACCGACAAGGATCTGTCCGATCTGACGACGGTCGTCGACATCGCCGACCTCGTGCAGCTGTCCTTCGTGCAGGATCCCGCCGACGTGCTGCGCCTGCACGAGACGTTGGCCGGGCTCGGCGGTGACCATGTCGGCGTCGTGCTCAAGATCGAGACCGCGTCCGCGTTCGAGAATCTGCCGCAGCTGCTGCTCACCGCGATGCGGCGCCCCCGCACCGGTGTGATGATCGCGCGCGGCGACCTCGCGGTCGAGGTCGGCTACCAACGGCTCGCCGAGTTGCAGGAGGAGATCCTGTGGCTGTGCGAGGCCGCGCACCTGCCGGTGATCTGGGCGACGCAGGTGCTCGACCAACTTGCCAGGAGTGGTCTGCCGTCGCGGGCGGAGGTCAGCGACGCCGCGATGGGCGAGCGGGCCGAATGCGTGATGCTCAACAAGGGCCCGCACATCGGAGAAGCGGTGACGGTTCTCGACGACATCCTGTGCCGGATGGCCGAACACCACTACAAGAAGAACGCCCTGCTGCCCCGGCTGCGCTCGTGGGGCCCCGATGTCGAGTCGGATGGGTAGCATCACGCCCATGTCCCAAGAGGCTGCGCCGATCTCGATCCTGTCCGCGTCCGAGTGCTGGGATCTGCTCGCCGGGGCCCCGCTCGGGCGGTTGGTGACCAGCACCGAGGGGGAGCCGCACATCTTCCCGGTGAACTTCGCCGTGCAGAACCGCACCGTGCTGTTCCGCACGGCCGAGGGCACCAAACTGGTCGCCTCGGCGATCAGCAAGGAGGTGCTCTTCGAGGCCGACGGGTACGAGGACACCCAGGGCTGGAGCGTGATCGTCAAGGGCACCGCCCGCTCGCTGCACACCGAGGAGGAGATCGCCGAGGCCGAGGCGGCGGACCTGGTGCCGTGGACCGCGACGGTCAAGAACCACTTCGTGCGGATCCGCCCGCTCAACATCACCGGGCGCAGGTTCGTCTTCGGCGCCAGGCCCGTCGGGTCCTAGACCGCCCAACACCGCGTGCGCCGCGGAGGCGGGCAGGCTCGACTTCTCCGCTCGTCAGTCGTCGTCGTCCTCCGATGGGCTGGGCGCCGGAGCAGTAACTGTTGACCAGGTTGCCTCCGCGCCGCTGTGACCGATGCGGACCGTTTGCACGACGGCGCCGGCGGCGACGGCAACGGAGAGGACCGCGAGGCCGACGGCCAGCAGCGTGCTGCCACCCACTCCGGACCGGCTCCGACTGTCGCGTGCGGTACGGCTGCGCACTCGATCAAGCACCAGAACGGCGACGATCGTCACGAACAAGCCGATCACCCACGGTGTCAACGTTTCACCCATCTCCGTGTGGCGTTCGACGGCCGCCGACTCCACGACACGTTCCTCCAGCGCCTCTCCGGAGGACTCCATCAGCGGCACCAGCACCACCGATAACGCGGCGAGCGCCAGCGTTGTGATCTTCACCAACGGAGAAACGCGTGGACGAAGGGCCACCACGACGACCAACAGGGCAGCAACAGGAATCGCCACCACCGTCAGGTGCGCCACCAGGGGATGTGCCGGTAACCCGAAGAAAGTGTCCACCGCTACGCCTCTCGCGTTTGATCTTGATCTGACACCTCGATTATCGGCTAACCACTGCCCGCTCACCCTGGGCCGAAAGTCACCAGATCCGGTCGGACGGTCGATGGATTCGGCGTGTGCCCTGCTCATCGCCACACTCTCCGACGCTCGGGAACAAAATCCCGGGTGGCCCCGTTGACCCCATCGATAGTTGAGTGAAACAGACTCAAGTCTGGGTTGACACGGACGTGCCGACCGGAGCAGTCTTGAGTGCGGTGCACTCAGACCACAATGATCGTCTAATCAGGAGGCAGTAACTATGGCTCGTGCGGTCGGTATCGACCTCGGGACCACCAACTCCGTCGTCGCAGTGCTGGAGGGTGGCGACCCCGTCGTCGTCGCCAACTCCGAGGGCTCCCGCACCACCCCGTCGGTCGTCGCGTTCGCGCGCAACGGCGAGGTGCTGGTCGGCCAGCCTGCCAAGAACCAGGCGGTGACCAACGTGGACCGGACCATCCGGTCGGTCAAGCGCCACATGGGTTCGGACTGGTCCGTCAAGATCGACGACAAGGATTACACCCCGCAGGAGATCAGCGCTCGCGTGCTGATGAAGCTCAAGCGCGACGCCGAGAGCTACCTCGGTGAGGACATCACCGACGCGGTGATCACCGTCCCCGCCTACTTCAACGACGCGCAGCGTCAGGCCACCAAGGAAGCCGGCCAGATCGCCGGACTCAACGTGCTGCGTATCGTCAACGAGCCGACCGCGGCCGCGCTGGCCTACGGACTGGACAAGGGCGAGAAGGAACAGACCATCCTGGTCTTCGACCTCGGTGGCGGCACGTTCGACGTGTCCCTGCTGGAGATCGGCGAGGGCGTCGTCGAGGTGCGGGCCACCTCGGGTGACAACCACCTCGGTGGCGACGACTGGGACGACCGGATCGTCGAATGGCTCGTCGACAAGTTCAAGGGCACCAGCGGCATCGACCTGACCAAGGACAAGATGGCGATGCAGCGGCTGCGTGAAGCGGCCGAGAAGGCCAAGATCGAACTGTCGAGTTCGCAGAGCACGTCGATCAACCTGCCCTACATCACCGTCGACGCGGACAAGAACCCGCTGTTCCTCGACGAGCAGCTGACCCGCGCGGAGTTCCAGCGCATCACCCAGGATCTGCTGGACCGCACCCGCAAGCCGTTCCAGCAGGTCATCAAGGACGCCGGCATCGCCGTCGGCGACATCGACCACGTGGTGCTCGTCGGTGGCTCCACCCGGATGCCTGCGGTGACCGAGCTCGTCAAGGAGATGACCGGCGGCCAGGAGCCCAACAAGGGCGTCAACCCGGACGAGGTCGTCGCCGTGGGTGCGGCGCTGCAGGCCGGCGTGCTCAAGGGCGAGGTGAAAGACGTTCTGCTGCTTGACGTCACACCGCTGTCCCTGGGTATCGAGACCAAGGGTGGCGTGATGACCAAGCTCATCGAACGCAACACCACGATCCCGACCAAGCGCTCGGAGACTTTCACCACGGCCGACGACAACCAGCCGTCGGTGCAGATCCAGGTGTTCCAGGGTGAGCGTGAGATCGCGGCGCACAACAAGCTGCTCGGCTCC
The DNA here is from genome assembly GCF_000612725.1 of Mycolicibacterium austroafricanum. Taxonomy (GTDB): domain Bacteria; phylum Actinomycetota; class Actinomycetes; order Mycobacteriales; family Mycobacteriaceae; genus Mycobacterium; species Mycobacterium austroafricanum. Next base: position 690,715 of record NZ_HG964450.1, on the reverse strand, counting down.
TTCGAGCTGACCGGTATCCCGCCGGCCCCGCGCGGTGTCCCGCAGATCGAGGTCACCTTCGACATCGACGCCAACGGCATCGTGCACGTCACCGCCAAGGACAAGGGCACCGGCAAGGAGAACACGATCAAGATCCAGGAAGGCTCCGGCCTGTCCAAGGAAGAGATCGACCGGATGATCAAGGATGCCGAGGCGCACGCCGACGAGGACCGTCAGCGTCGCGAGGAGGCTGACGTCCGCAACCAGGCCGAGTCGCTGGTCTACCAGACGGAGAAGTTCGTCAAGGAACAGCGCGAGGGTGAAGGGGGATCGAAGGTCCCCGAGGACACCCTGACCAAGGTCGACTCCGCGATCGCCGACGCCAAGACCGCGCTTGCCGGCACCGACATCGGCGCCATCAAGTCGGCGATGGAGAAGCTCGGCGAGGAGAGCCAGGCCCTCGGCCAGGCGATCTACGAGGCCACCCAGGCTGAGCAGGCCGCGGGCGGCGGCGAATCCGCCGGCCCGTCGGGCTCGAACGACGACGTGGTCGACGCCGAGGTGGTTGAGGACGACCAGGAGCGCAAGTGAGCGATCCAGTCGAGCGGGAGGAACCGATCACCGTCACCGACAAGCGGCGCATCGACCCGGACACCGGACAGGTGCGTGAGAACCGCGAGAACTCGGACGCCGGGCCGGCCCCCAGTGGGCCGGCGCCGGACGAGTTCGCCGGTGAGTCGGTGGAGGAGGCCGGCAAGGCCGCCGAGCTGCTCGCCGATCTGCAACGTGTCCAAGCCGATTTCGCGAACTACCGCAAGCGGGCGCTGCGCGATCAGCAACTGATGGCAGACCGGGCCAAGGCCACGGTGGTCAGCCAGTTGTTGCCGGTTCTCGATGACCTCGAGCGGGCGCGTAGCCACGGCGACCTGGAATCCGGCCCGTTCAAGGCTGTCGCCGACAAGATCGTGGCAGTCCTTGAGGGGCTTGGGCTTTCGGGTTTCGGCGAGGAAGGCGACGAGTTCGACCCCGCGCTGCACGAGGCCGTGCAGCACGAGGGCGAGGGCACCCACCCGGTGGTTGGCACGGTGATGCGGCGCGGCTACCGGGTCGGTGAGCAGGTGGTCCGCCACGCATTGGTGGGCGTCGTCGACACGGTGCCCGACGCGTCCGGGCCGGCCAATACCGGCTCGGAGCCGGACCAGCCCGCAGAATCGTAAGAGTTGACCGACAGCCATGACGAGCAGGTAAGGAGGTGGCGCGAAATGGCCCAACGCGAGTGGGTTGAGAAGGACTTCTACAAGGTGCTCGGCGTCGCTTCCGATGCCGACGAGAAGGAGATCAAGCGGGCCGCCCGCAAGATCCTCGCGGAGAACCACCCCGACCGCAATCCGGGGAACGCCGAGGCCGAGGAGCGGTACAAGACCGCCTCCGAGGCCAAAGAGGTGCTCACCGATCCGGCGAAGCGCAAGGAGTACGACGAAACCCGCCGGCTGTTCGCAGGCGGCGGGTTCGGTCGGGGCCGCTTCAGCGGCGGCGGCGGGGGGTTCGGCGGCTTCGGTGCAGGCGACGGTCAGGAGTTCAACCTCAACGATCTGTTCGACGCCGCAGGCCAGGCCGGCGGCGCGAACATCGGTGACCTCTTCGGCGGGCTGTTCGGCCGTGGCGCGCAACAGCCGCGTCCGTCGCGGCCCCGTCGGGGTAACGACCTGGAGACCGAGACCGAGCTGAGCTTCCTTGAGGCCACCAAGGGGGTGGCGATGCCGCTCCGGCTGACCAGCCCGGCGCCGTGCACCAACTGCCACGGCAGCGGTGCACGTCCGGGTACCAGCCCGAAGGTGTGTCCCAGCTGCAACGGGGCGGGCGTCATCAGCCGCAACCAGGGTGCGTTCGGGTTCTCCGAGCCGTGCACGGAGTGCCGAGGCAGCGGGTCGATCATCGAGCACCCGTGTGACGAGTGCCGGGGCACCGGGGTGACCACCCGGACCCGCACCATCAACGTGCGGATTCCACCGGGTGTCGAGGACGGGCAGCGGATCAGGCTGGCCGGCCAGGGCGAGGCCGGGTTACGCGGCGCACCCTCGGGCGACCTGTATGTGACCGTTCATGTCAAGCCGGACAAGGTCTTCGGACGCAACGGCGACGACCTGACGGTGACCGTTCCGGTCAGCTTTCACGAACTGGCTTTGGGTACAACGCTTTCTGTTCCCACGCTGGAGGGCAAGGTGGGGGTCCGGGTGCCGAAGGGCACCTCCGACGGCCGCATCCTGCGGGTCCGCGGCCGTGGCGTCCCCAAGCGCTCCGGCGGTCACGGTGACCTGCTGGTCACCGTGAAGGTGGCGGTGCCGCCGCACCTCGAAGGTGAGGCCGCCGAGGCATTGGAGGCGTACGCGAAGGCCGAACGCGCCGGCGGGTTCGATCCGCGGGCGGGATGGGCCGGTGCCTGATGAGCGCCGGCCGTCCCCGCCGTAACGAAGAGGCCAGAACGTTTCTGATCTCGGTGGCCGCCGAGCTGGCCGGTATGCATGCGCAGACGCTGCGCACCTACGACCGGCTCGGCCTGGTCAGCCCGCAGCGCAGTTCCGGTGGGGGACGGCGCTATTCGGAGCGCGACGTGGACCTGCTGCGTGAAGTGCAGCGGCTGTCCCAGGACGAGGGCGTCAACCTGGCCGGGATCAAGCGCATCATCGAGCTGACCAACCAGGTCGAGGCGCTGCAGGCGCGGGTGCGTGAGCTCAGCGACGAAGTCGAGCGGTTGCGGGCGCAGCCGCGGCCCAAGAGCACCGCGCTGGTGGTGTGGCAGCCGCGCAACTCCCGTTGATCTCCGCCGAGATTGCATTCCACGCGGCTATTTCGTGCTTGGATTCAAGCGGTGGCTGCAACGAATGTGGACGGGTCTGAGAGTAGTCGGTCGAGTTCTTCGGCGGGGGTGCGCCAGTTGTGGCGTTTGCGGGGTCGGGCGTTGAGTTCGGCGGCGACCTGGTCGAGCCAACCGGGACCGTAGAACGACAGGTCGGTGCCTTTGGGGAAGTACTGACGGAGCAAGCCGTTGGTGTTCTCGTTGGTGCCGCGTTGCCAGGGGCTGTGCGGATCGCAGAAGTAGATCGGCAGCCCGGTGGCCTCGGTGATCTTGGTGTGCAGCGCCATTTCGCGGCCTTGGTCCCAGGTCAGGGAGCGGCGCAGGATCTCAGGTATCTCGGGGATCTTGGCGCTGATCGCCTCGGCCAGGGTGGCGGCGGTGTGGTCGCCGGGCAGGTGCAGCAGGACCACAAAACCGGTGGTGCGTTCGACCAAGGTGCCGATCGCCGAGGCCGAAGCGGTGCTGCCCAGGATCAGATCTCCTTCCCAATGGCCGGGGATCGCGCGGTCATCAGCCTCGGCGGGCCGCTCACTGATGTTGATCATGTCTTTGAGCTTTCCTGGACCAGTTTCGTTGCGGCCCTGAGGTTTCCGTCGGGTCCGGCCGGTACGCAGCGCGGCCTTGACCACTTTCGCCAGCTCGCCGCGGGGCTGCACATACAGCGCTTGGTAGATCGTCTCGTGTGACACCCACATCTCCGGTTTCTTGGGGAAATCCTCGCGCAGCCGGCCCGCGATCTGCTCGGGACTATGCCGCTTCTCCAAGCGTGCCACCACCTCGGCCAACAGCGCCGGGTTGTCCTCGAGCTTGCGCGGTTTGGGCCGTTTACGGTTGGCCTCGGCCACGTCCTGGCCGAGGCGGGCTCGATACCCCGACTCGGTCATTCCCTTGGCGATCTCACGGCTGATGGTGTCGGGGTGGCGACCCAGCACCTCGGCGGCCCGCCGCGGAGCGCATCCGGTCTCGAGCAGCTCTTCGAGACGGTAACGCTCGGTGAACGTCAACGGCGCTCGCGGCCGAGGCGCTCGCGCGGTTGACTCCTCGACAGGGACAGCTGTTCTGGGCACATAACCAGCCTGTTTGACCCAGATCGCGCCGGCGTTCTCCGACACGCCGGCGACCAGTGCAGCCTGGGTGATCGACGATCCGGCTTTCATCGCTGACCAGAAAGCCTCCCGAGCGGCCACCGAATACCGGGTTCCGCGGTGTCTGAGATTGGCCGGGATACCGGCCGCCTTTGCCCACTTCGACCCCTGCTGGTGGGCCACCCCGGCGACCGTCGCGGCCGCCGACTGCGACAAACCCGACCTCAACGCCTCCAGGAACACCTCACGCGCCGACTCATGAACCTCTTTGCTGCCATGCCCGCCAAAACCCATCGAACAACACCTCCGGACAAATCAGGTGTTGCAGCGACCACTTGAGTCTGAGGTGGATTTCACCGCATGGAATGCAATTTCGGCGATTGACTACGAGACCTTGATCCGGAACTGTGCCACCGCGGACTCGCCCGGCTGCACTTCGTGGTAGCCGCCCCGGCGCAGCGCGTCGGTGGGGGCGGCCATCGGTTCGAAGCACACCACGTCGTCGTCACCCGGCGCGAATACCTGCGCCGCGGTGAAGCCCTGGTCGAAGTGAACTTCGATGCGTCGGTCGCCGCCGGAGAGGGCGAACACCGATCCAGGCTCGACCTCGTCGTAGCCGTCGTCGATGAACTTGTCGCCCAATGGTTCTGAGGCCGCCGGACGCTGCTCGACCCTGCCGGTCGGGATCCCCCACGCGTTCACGGGCTGGTACCGCATGGCCGGGGTCTCGATCGTCCACTGCGTGCGTGGGATGCCCGGCAGCTGCAGATAGGGATGGAACCCGAAGCACAGCGGCACCCGGGAACCGGTCGTCGCCGTCACGGTGGTCTTCACCGTCAGCGTGCGGTCGAGCAGCGTGACGTCGAGCGTCAGCAGGTGCGGGAACGGGAAACTGGCGAGCAGTCCCGGCCGTGCGGCGAAATCCAGTTCGGCAGTCAGCTGAGACTCCAGCAGTGTGGTGACGGTCCAGTCCTTGTAGCCGCCCAACGTGCCGTGGATCGGCACCCCGTGCTGGTCGGTGCGTACCCCGCCGGTGCCCGGTGTCAGCGTCACCACCGCACCGTCGACGCCGTAACCCATGCTGGACAGGCGGTTAGCCCACGGGTACAGGATCGGGATGCCCATGGTCTTGTGGTTGGACACGTAGGCGAGCAGGCCCCTGCGCTGGCCGAGTAGTTCCATGCCGTCATCGGACAGCGAGGTGGCCACCATCCCGGCCGTTGGAACATAGGTGGCCGTCAGCGGGGACGACGGATCGCGCAGCGTGACGGTTTCGAACTCGTCCATTCCTGCGATCCTGCCATGCGTTGCTCAGTTGGCCAGCGGGTCGTGCTGAATCCGTTCGGCAGGCGCCCCTTTGGCGATCAGCGCCGACCTGGTGGCCTGCACCATCGCCGGCCGGCCGGCCAGCAGAATCTGGCGGTCACTCCAGTTGCCGTACCGCGTGACCACCTCCGGAAGTAGGCCGAGTTGACGGACGTGCAACCCGCGCGGCGGGGTGACGTCGGGATAGTCGGCGGCCCACGGGGGGTCGAAGTTCAGCTCCGAGACTGGCGTCACCGACAGCCACGGGTTGGTGGACGCGATCTCCCACAGCGTGCGCAGGTCGTAGAGCTCGCACGGGTACTTGGCGCCGAAGAACAGGTGGACGCGCGGATTCTGGCTGAACCGGGCGAGGTCCATGATCAGTGTCCGCAGCGGGGCCAGCCCGGTGCTGCCTGCGACCATCAGCACGTCACCGCCGTCGCGGTCGATCTCCATCGCCCCGTGCGGGTTGGATACCCGCCAGCGATCGCCGGGCCGGGTCTCGCCGACGATCGCGGTGCTGACCATGCCTCCGGCGACCGAACGGATGTGGAACTCGAGATAGCCCTGCGGGTCGGCGGGGATCGCCGGGCTCAGGTAGCGCCATCGGCGCGGCCACTGCGGCACCTGGACGGGCACGTACTGACCTGGGTGGTAGGCCAGCGCGTGGTCCATCTTGAGTCTGACGACCGAGATGTCGCGGGCCGGCCGCAGGTGTTCGAGCACGGTGCCGTCGCAGAACGGCGGGCTGGTCTCCGCGTCGGCGGCCCCGCTCATCACCCCGACGACAAGCTGGACGACGTCGTCGGCGGCTTCGGCGAGCCGCCGGTCCCACTGCTCTACCAGGGCTTTGCGCAGTGTGGTCAGCAATGCATCCTGCAGTGTTGCGTAGTGGCCCTGGGTGACTCCGTACTTGCGGTGGTCACGGCCGAGCTGGGCCAGGAACGCGACCGGCTCCTCGGCGCGTTGCGCGATCAGTTCGTCGCACAGCCAGCACAGCGCCTGGGCGAAGACCTGGCGCTGCTTCTCCATGTCCGGCGGGAACAGGTCGCGGGCCGACAGGTCTGCGGCGAACCATCGCGTATAGAAGTCACCGATCAGCGCCTCGGACCCGAGGTCGAGATCGAGCGCCTCCCGGAGGATGCGCATCGATTCTCGGTCTTCGAGTCCCACGCCGCACGATCCTAAGTCACGCGGGTGCCGTTTTCCTGTGCCGAATGGCGGCGGCCACAATGAGGGCGGTTCCGGCCAACGCCCAGCACACCAGCACGATGATCGCTGTGGCTGCGCCTGCGCCGTCGAACGCGGCCGTCGAGCGCAGCAGGGTCGCCGTGGCGCCCTGCGGAAGGAGCTGTCCCAGCTGCCCCCAGCCCATCGGCAGCATTTCCGGCGCGCCGGCCAGCCCGGACAGCGGATTGCCGACGAGTAACGCGAGCAGCGCGCCGACGGCAAGACCTGCCCGACCGAACAGCGAGCCGAGGCCGAACATGAACAGCAGCGCCGCCGCCACCCCCAGGGTCAGCCCGGCGGCGACTCCCCAGAAGTTCTGGTCGACGGATCCGAGGACGTAGCGCAGCAGCGCCGCGATAGTGACGCCCGCGATACCGGAGAACACGACGGCCGCGGCGAAGCCGGTCCAGATCTCCCGCCGCAATGCCAGGACCAGGGCGATCGCGGGCAGAATTCCGGCCAGCGTGATCGGCAGCGCCGAGGCGGCCATCCCGGTGCCGCGCGGATCCCTGGCGGTGGGCGGGGCCAGGTCCTCGGTGCGCAACGCCATCCCTGTCTGCCGGCTGAGTTCGGAGCCGATCTGGGTGAGCAGCTGCGCGATCATCGGACTGCCCCCGGAAGCGACCAGCAGCGCGGGCTGCTCACCCGGTTGGGCGGGCACCACAAAACCGCCGTAGACCTCGCGGTTGCGGATCGCGGCGATCAGTGCGGCCTCGCCGGGGTAGAAGGTCACCTCGAAGGCGCCGGGCATCTTCTCGTCGAGCATGGTGCTGATCTGGCCGTTTGCGGCCTGCGGGCCTGCGACGCCGATCGGCACGTGATGCGGTCCCGACCTGGCGGCAGGCAGCGCGAAGGCGATCGCCACCAGCGCCAGCAGCGCGGTGATGGCGACGATGATGCCCGCGGCGCGTGCGGCGGCGGGCGGTTCGTGCACGGTGACGGTGTGACGGGCGTCTGTCCCGTGGGAAGTCATGGCCGACCTCTTTTCATTCGACGTTGAATTAGCGGCTGCAGGCAGCGTAAGACTGTCCGGGCGTTATTTCAACAGCTATTGAAATGGTAGCGTCTTTTTATGCCGCGACCAGGTGAAACAGCCAGGCGCCGGGGTCGCCGACAGGGGGAACCGGTGTCGAAGGAGGCCGTGCTGGCGGCGGCGAAAACCCGGTTTGCGAGGGACGGCTACGAGAAGACGACACTGCGCGCGATCGCCGACGACGCCCGGGTTGACCCATCGATGGTGCTCTACCTGTTCGGTTCCAAGGAACAGTTGTTCCGGGAGTCGCTGCGCCTGATCATCGACCCCGCCGTGCTGGTCTCGGCGTTCGCCGCAACCGGCGGTGACCCCGCTGACATCGGAACGCGGATCGTCGCCACTTACCTCGGGGTGTGGGAGGCCGCCGACAGCGCGCAGAGCATGCGCGTCATGCTGGCGTCGGCAACCTCGAATCCCGATGCGCACGAAGCATTTCGGAGCTTCATGCAGGACTACGTGCTGACCGCGGTCTCGGGCGTGCTCGGTGGCGGTGAACAGGCCAGGCTGCGGGCGATGCTGGCTGCGAGCAGCCTGGTGGGGACCGCGATGCTGCGCTACGTGATGGGGATAGCGCCGCTGTCGGAACTGCCCACCGAGGATGTGGTCAGGCTGCTGGCACCCGTGGTCGCCCGGTATCTGACCGCCGACGCCGGCGAACTCGGCCTACCCGAGTAGTGCGTGAATCCCCTTGTACAGCACCAGAAGACCGATCGCGACGAGGATGACCGCGACCAGTGCCGCGTGCTGACGTTCCATCCACGCCTTGAGCCGGTTCAGTGCCGGATCCAGCCGTTCCCCGGAGACCGCGTACCCGAGGATGGGAAGTGCGACGGTCACACCCGCGATCGCGACGAACCAGATCAGCGCACCCCACACGGTCGGTGAGTCCAGACCCGCCGAACCGATCGCCAAACCCGCTGCGGCGCAGATGAACAGCACCTTCGGATTGAGCACGGTCAGTGCGGCCGCCGTCCCCGCCGCCTTCGTAGGCGTCAGGCTGCTCATGCGCGTCATCCACCCGGGCATGTGCTCGGACTTCTTCCGCATCACCCACCGGTAGGCGCCGAACCCGATCAGCGCGACGCCGACGAGGATGCGCAACCACGACGCCCACGACGGCGGCTTGGTGCCGATGCCACCGACCAGGTCGGACAGCTCCAGGAACGCGGCGGTCAGCGCGGCCAGACCGGCCAGCCAGCCGACCAGGAAGGCCAGGCCCGTCGGCCGGGGCCGCGGGCTGTGCAGGACAAGGACCGCCGGAATGATCGACAGCGGCGAGAGCGCGATGACGAGCGCGAGCGGAATGAGTTCGGTCAGGATCGGTCCCCAGCTACCCGGCACCGGGAAAACCTAGCAAGGACGCGGCGCGGATGTCGTCGGTATGGTCACCGCATGACGCAGGTCACCGCGGTGACGGTCTTTCATCGGGCCGGGGACGCCGCCGCGTTCGACGTCTGGGCGCAGCATCTGCTCGGGTCCGCCCGGTCGGCGCCCGGTTACGTGTCGGGACGGATCTCGGTGCACGACGAGCCAGGGCTGGATTCGGCTGTCGCGGTAACCTTTTCCGGGGAGACACCGCTGCACTCGTGGCTGGACAGCACGCCGAGGATCGCGATCCTGGCCGAGGGCCAGACCTGTGGCTACTGGCGCAGCTCGGGTGAACTCGTCCTGTCGAGGGACGGACCCGCGTCGCCCGGCGTCGGACTGTTCCGCCACACCGTCTCCGCCGGTAAGGACGCCGACTTCCGGAACGTGCAGGTGCAGCTGGCGAGCGTGGCCGCGGGGCTGCCCGGCTACGAGGGCACCACGCTCCTACCGGCGGACGGGGACGGTGAGTGGTCGTCGATCGTGCGGTTTCGGACCGGACACCAGCTGTCGGCGTGGATGCGGTCGGAGGAACGCGATTCCGCGCTGCACGGGCTGCGGTCGACCCTGAGCGCAGACTTCTCGGCGGTCTCGAACACCACGCCGTTCGGCACCACCGTGCGGATCGACGACGGTCACACGCTGATGACACCGAACTGGAAATCGGCGATGTTGGTGTTGCTCGTGCTGTATCCGACCGTGATGCTGCTCTCGCGCTTCCTCGGCCCCATCCTCGACGCCGCCGGCGCGGCACCGTGGCTCGGCCTGTGGATCAGTCAGGTCGTCAGTGTCAGCGCGATGCAATGGTGGCTGATGCCCGCGGCGTCGCGGCCGTTCCGGAAGTGGCTGGACCCGGTCGACGGTGCGGGGACGCGCATCTCCCTGACCGGTGCCGTGGCGATCCTCGTGATGTATGGCCTGACCTTCACGGTGTTCGCCACCGTGCACGAGCTCCAGTTCTGGGATTACGCGAGCTGAAGCACGGCTGCGCGCTCTCGCAGCCGGGCATGGACGCCGCCGTACGGTTCGACGTGGGGGAGAAGCTGCTTGTACAGCTTGGTCACCGCGCTGTAGTTGACGTCGACGACGTTGGCCAGCGGTGAGAGGCAGAGCTGGCTGCACAGCTGATAGGCATCCATCCGGCCGAGGCCGTACAGCTCGGTCATCCACCCGACCATCTCCACCTGGCTGCAGCGCCAGGCGTCCTCGAGGGGGCGTGCGGAGCCGACGGTGATCAGTGCGTCGTCGTGCTCGAAGCGCGGCCAGGCGGGCGCTCCACCCTTGATCAGGTCCACGATCACGGTGACGTTCATGGCGCCCTCGAGCGCAGTGCCGCATGTCTCGCCCTCACCCTGGCGGTAATGCCCGTCGCCCACCGAGAACAGCGCACCGTCGACATTGACACCGAGGTACACGGTCGTGCCTGCCCGCAACTCGGGGGTGTCCATGTTGCCGCCGAAGTAGTCGGGAACCAGCGTTGTGCGAACCTCACGCAGCGCCGGCGCCACCCCCACGGTCCCGAGCATCGGCGCCAACGGCAGCTCCAGTCTGAAGTCGCTCTCGTGCGCGACGAACGTCGCCACCGCCCGCTCGACGTCGACGTCGTAGATCCAGGTCAACTCCGGCAGCGGACTCTGCAGGGTCGCCGTGCGGTCTGTCCCGGTGAGCGCGCCGAACAGCGGGATGGTGGTCGACGCGGCCCACGACCTCGCCGGCTCGATGGCGGCGAAGTGGAGTGCAAGGGTGTCACCCGGCTCGGCGCCCGTCACGTAGAACGGGCCGGTCTGCGGATTGAGCTCCTTCGGGTTGAGCACCTGACTCGGCCTGTCGGTCGGTGAGGTGACCCGCCCCGCGAAGGCATCCTCGGTCCACAACCGAAGCGCGGTGCCCGGCGCCACCTCCATGACCGGCTCTGCGCCGCCGAACGTCCACACGTATTGGTCACGGGAGGGCGTGAACTCAACGACCGTCATGGACAACCTCTTTCACAGTCATCTGGATGCGCGCAGGCAGCGCCCGCGCGCTCGCCCCGGCGAACGCGGTGCCCAACACCATCCACATCACGGCGGCGGTCAGCACCGACTGGAGACGGAACTCGTAGAGCAGGTCGGCCGGGAAGCCGGCCGGGACCTCGTGGACCCGAGGCAGAATCGTTGCGGCGAGCGCAATCACACCGACGTAGGCCCAGACCGCGCCCATGACGGATGTCCAGGCGCCCACCCGCGGGGCGAATCGCAGCGCCACGGCAGTGAGCACGGCGACGGCGGCCACGGACACCACGAGCAAGGCGAGGTAGGCGACGGTGCGCTGACCAGCAGTCTCCTCCTGGCCCACCCCCGGTGGGTTGGCCGGATAGACCAGGGCCGGCACCAGGCTCACGGCGATCAGCCCGACGACACTCAAAGCCGTTGCCACCCAGGCTGGACCAGCCGACCGGCTGAGGGCGGACAACGACGAGGACACCATCGCGTAGGCGACGGCGAACAGTACGCCGACGACCATGCCGAAGCCGATGACCCCGACGCCTGCCCCGACGTTCTCCTGCACCGCACGGGTGAACACCTCGTGCCCGTGACTGTGTTCAGCGGTGATCCCGGCCAGCATGTGCGACCGCTCATCTTCGTGGTGGATGGCCTGGGCGATCAGGGGCGCTACCTGGACGCGGGCATATCCGAAGGCGGACATCCCTGCCAATGCGCCTGCGCCCAAGCCGATTCCGATGATCTTCTTCATCGTCTTTCTCCTTGTCGATCAGTGGCAGGGGAAGCCGAGCAGATGCCGGGCGTCGTGCAGGAACTCGTGTACGTGGGTGTCTGCGCCGAACACCGACACCGCACCCTGGTCGAAGGCCAGGAAGTAGAACGCGATCAGTGCGACCACGGTGGACGTGGTCAGCCACAGCGCGGCGCCGGTGGTGGTGGAGTCCGGCAGGACGGCGGCGGCTCGGCGAGACAGTGAGTCGGGCGCAGGTGTCGAGTTCATCGGGGTGCTTCCTTTGCGGTGGGGGTGATATTTCCATTTCGCAACTATTGCGTGTGACCTGCTTACCGCTCGGGTGTCGACACGTCAATACGAGAGGACGCCTCGGGAGCGATGGAAACCTCGAAGTAACACGGCAACGGCGGCCGCAGGTAAATGCTTTGTTACGAGCCGCCTCTCGGCATTGCATGCGTTCATCTCCAGGTACATCCTTCCATTTGGAAGTGTTTGTTCAAGCAAATGATTGGAGAGATTCGTATGCATGGTCCACACGATCTCGGTGGGCGCGACGGCATCGGTCCGATCGATCCCGAGTTCCTCAAGCCGGGGATACCGGAATGGCGTTACCCCTTCGAGGGTCGGATGCACTCGGTCACCGCCATGGCGATCGCCAAGGGTGCGTTCAACCTCGACGAGCAGCGACATGGGATCGAGCTGATGAAATGGAGCGACTACCTCGACTCGACGTACTACGCGCACTGGCTGTTCTCTGTCGAGAAGCTGCTCAATGACAAGGGGTACATCTCCCATGAGGAGATCGACGAGCGGATGCGAGAGCTCGGCGCACCGTCGATGACACCGCATCCCACCAAGCCGGAGACGCTCTCGCCGTTCGCGGAGAAGATGATCGAGGTGCTGTGGGCGGGCACACCCCATGACCGTCCGGCCGACCAACCCGCGGCCTACGCCGTCGGTGACAGCGTGCTGGTGCGCAACCTCAACGAGGTCACCCACAACCGGCTGCCCGGCTATCTCAACAAGATCCCCGGGGTGATCGCAAAACACTACGGCGCTCACCATGATCCGGCCGACAGCGCACACCGCCAGATCGAGACGCCGCACCACCTGTACATGGTCCGGTTCACGTCCACCGACCTGTGGGGCGACGAAACGCCCGAAGAATTCGACCTCTATGCCGATCTGTTCGAGAACTACCTCGAACCCGCCTGAGCAGTCCGACCCCAAGGAGTTACACCATGAACTGGCTTTCACTCACCGACGTCGAGGCGCGGGTCAATGCGCTGGAATCGCTGATGGTCGAAAAGGGCCTTGCCGAGCACGAGGCCGTCGATGCCGTCGTCGCCTCGTTCGAGAACGACATGGGGCCGGTCAACGGCGCCAAGGTGGTCGCGCGGGCCTGGACTGAACCCGAATACCGCGAATGGTTGCTTTCCGACGCGACCGCGGCGATCGCGGACATGGGTTTCACCGGTCTGCAGACCGAGCACATGGTCGCCGTCGAGAACACCGCCGAGCGGCACAACGTCGTCGTGTGCACACTGTGCTCCTGCTATCCGTGGACGCTGCTGGGGATCCCGCCGGCGTGGTTCAAGTACCCGCAGTACCGCGCGCGCGTGGTGAAGGAACCGCGCAGTGTGCTCGCCGAGTTCGGGGTGTCGCTGCCCGACGACGTCAAGATCGATGTGTGGGACAGCAGCGCAGAGATCCGCTACCTCGTCATTCCGCAGCGTCCTGAGGGCACCGAGGGGTTGACGGCCGAAGAGCTCGTCCCGTTGATCAGCCGCGACTCGATGGTCGGTACGGCGCTCGTCACCGCAGCGACGGCGTCATGACGACCGCGGCGGCACTGGACCTGTCGGACTTCGACGCACTGGACAGCGACGCGGCGTTGCCGCGGTCGAACGGGGAGTTGGTGTTCGACGCTCCATGGCAGGGCCGGTTGTTCGGATTGGTCGTGCACCTGTGCCAGGCGGGAACATTCGAGTGGGACGACTTCAAGGCGCACCTGATCGCAGCTATCGAGGACTCCGGGGTGGGTGAGACCTGTGATCCCGCAGTGTATTACCGGCAGTTCGCGGAGGCGTTCTGCCGACTGTCACGGGAGAAGGGGTTCTTCGCCGAGGCCGAGCTCGATCAGCGGGCTGCCGCAGAGGCGCAGCGGCTTGCGCATTCCGATCATGACCACGACCACGACCACCACCACCACTGAGGGGCGAGTATGTCGAAAGTCACTGCATTGTCGATCAGTGTCGGTGTGTTGGGAATGGTGTCGACGTTGATGACGGCGACGATCTGGAATCTTCCGGTCTGGGTGCTGTTCCTGGCATGGGCGTCGTTCTTCTTCGTCGGGTCGGGCATGCCGGCGCTACTGAAGTCCGTGGCGTGCAACTGGACCGGCATCGCCATCGCGACCTGCACACTGCTCGCGGTCCAGGGGACCACGGGTGCGCTGTGGTTGTCGATCGCTGTCGGCCTGGGAAGCTTTGCCATGGTCCAGGTTTCGCGGCTGGAGTGGATATCTGCGACACCGGCGATCGTGTTCGGGTTCGCGATGACCGTGGGCACCATCGCCGCGACGGGCCATTCCATCACCGATCTCGGGATGTCCAACCCCGCGCTGATCGCGGCGATCACGGCGCTGGTGGGTGCCGCGTTCGGTGTCGCATCGGAATACGGCGCTTCGCTGATCGGTCGGGTCTCGTTGCGCCGCAACGATGCTGATTCAGTTCAGCCGGCGTAGGCAGGGAGCGACGTGAGGTGCACTGAGGTACTCTCAGGACTGAGAAACCTTCAGACGAAGGTGGCGGTTTGGCGGCGGCGAGGAGCATGGTGACGGTCGCGACGGACTTCGACAGCGTGTCGGAGGTCTTCTTCCGGGCAGAGCGTCGTTGGACGGATGCGCTGTGCCGGGGGTTGCTCGACGGAGACATCGCCGCCATCGAGGGGTGGCGCATCCTGGGCATGCTTCGCGGTGGTGACGGTCTGACGATGAGCGACATATCGTCGGCGATGTCGATCCCGCCGCCCACGCTGACCAGGATCGTCGACAAGCTGGTCGAGGGCGGGTTCGTGCTCCGCCGCGTCGACGCGGCCGATCGACGGCGGGTGCTGATCTACCTGTCGGCGCGCGGCAAGACGAAGGTGCGCAAGTTGGTCAAGCAGGAGGCCCTGGTCAAGGCCGCGCTCGTCGAGGAGTTGGGCGAGGAGGCCGCGGTGGGGTTTATCCGTACGCTCGCGCGCGTCGGCGATCTGTCGCTGTAGCGCCGGGTACTACCAGTTCACAACTTTTCACTCATCGAACAGATGCGCAACGCGGCGGTAACCCACCGGCGTGACGATGGCTCAGGTCGAGCCGAGAAGAGGTAGCGAACGGAGCACGACGGTGAACCAGACCCTGAATGTCGCCCTGGTGATACCCCGGAGCGGATCCGCAGGCATCTACGGTCCGTCGTGTGAGGCCTGCGCTGAACTCGCGATCGCCGACGCGAACTCGTCCTCCGGGGTTCTCGGTCGCCAGGTCCGGTTGGTTCCCGTCGACGGCAGTCGCCCGCCGTCCGTGGTGGCCGCTGAAGTTGCTCGACTCGTCGAGAGCGGGGCGATCGACGCGGTGACGGGCTGGCACATCTCGCCGGTGCGCAAAGCGATCGCCCGAGTGACCGCGGGCCGCGTGCCGTACGTCTACGGCCCGCTGTACGAGGGCGGTGAGCACACGGCCGGCCTGTTCCTGACCGGCGAGACGCCGTCCCGGCAGCTCCTGCCGGCAATGGACTGGATGAAAGCCGAGTACGGCATCGACCGGTGGATCGTGATCGGCAACGACTACATCTTTCCCCGTGGTACCGGTGTTGCGGCGGCCAGGCATGCGCGGGCGCAGGGTTCCCCGCTCGTGGGGCAACTGTATGTTCCGCTGGGCACCGAGGACTTCACCGACGCGATCCGGCAGGTCGAGCTCACCGAGGCCACGGGCGTCGTCGTCCTCCTCGTGGGCGGCGACGGGGTGGCGTTCAACCGGCAGTTCGCGGCCACAGGGCTCGATGCCGCGATCCCTCGGCTCAGCCCGCACGTGGAGGAGAACATGCTGATGGCCAGCGGCAGTCACTGCAACAGGAATCTGTTCTCGGCCGCCGGGTACTTCGAGGCCCTCAACACGACCGCCAGCATGGAGTTCGCCGCCCGCTACTACCACCGGTTCGGACTGGCTGCGCCGGCGCTGAACAGCATCGGTGAATCCTGCTATGAGGCGATCGCGCTTCTCATCGCCCTCGCGTCGCGTGCGGGCTCCCTGGCCATCGAAGCCCTCACGTCGGCGGCGGAGTATCTGACGTATGTCAGTCCGCGCGGGGAAGTCACCATGCGGGGCAACCAGATGAGCCAGGACGTCTACGTCGCCGAGGCCGTCGATCTGGATTTCGAGGTCCGGGCGCGGATCTCGGTGGCATGACCGCCTCTTCGCCGGCGGGTTCCGCGTCGAAAACCGACGGCGACCACTGACCTGACTCCTGGCGTTGGCCGGTCGCTCACGTACCCGACACCTGACGGCGTCACAGTGAAACCCGTGGTGGTCGAGGCTCGTGCCCCCGAGCGGTTTCACCGTTGGTGCGAGCAGGTCGTCGCTCGCCTGCCCTTCGGGCTAGACGAGATCGTCCCGCCGACCTTGCTCGGCTTCGCTCTGATCAACAGCTTCACCTTCGGCGTCGACCTGGTGTTGTTGACGCTGCTGCGCGGTGGACTGGGTGTGCCGTATCCCGTTGCGGTGACCGTGGCCTACGCATGTGCCTTCGGTCTGAGTTATGCGCTGAACCGGTACTTCAACTTTCGCTCGCACGCGCCGGTCGGCCCCCAGCTGGCCGTCTACATCGTCGTGGTCGTGGTGAACTATCTGGCGTTCATCCTTGCGTTGTCGACGGTGCTGACCGGTCTCGGCATCGACTACCGCATCGCGCGTCTGATCGCCGGTGGTTGCGAGGCGGCCTACATGTACTGCGCGCTGCGCTGGGTCGTCTTCCGGAAGTCCTAGACCCCGGCCAGAAGGGCGGCCCCTGCGCGGCGGCGAATGCGGTCATCGGCGGCCCGGCCGCATCTTGCCGTCGATGTTGCTGCCGGAATCCTGGTCGGTCCACGAGTAGTTCGCGGCCGCAGTGTCCAGATTCGCCGCGAACGCCTCGGACATGACCTGTACCGCGATACCAGCCTTGGCCCTGGCCAGCAATACTGCTTGGGCGGCGAGGTATGTCGGCATGCACACGATCCCGTGGCTGCGCAGTACCTGGCCGGCTTCATCGGCGGTCAGCGGGATGGCGTCCGCGATCTGTGCGGCAGCGGTGCTCTGTCGCGCAGACAGTCGGCGGAGATGCGATGGCTCGACGTGCAGCTGCTCGCCCGGGGTTGTCAACGTGTCGCGTCCTCACATCCGGGTCGAGTAACCCTCGGCCGCCACTTGTTCGTAGAACGCAACCGCATCCTTGAGCGTTTCCGCTGCGCGGCTTGAATGGTCGGCGAGTTGCGTCATATGCCAGATGCAAACCGGCATGGCCGAAGCGACGGCCCCCGTCTCGATGCCATGGGAGATCGCCTTCCCGTGTTTACCCATGGCGCGTGCAGCCAGGGCCGGAACGATCGCATTCCCCATCACAGTTGCCGCTTTGTTGAACATTCGACGGGTGGTACGTACCTCCCCGGCCTCAGCCGAGAGCGCCATGCGGACCTTGAGATCGGCATCTACGAGTTTCCGGGCTCGCGCATGCTGCTGCTCGTTCGCCGAGGTATAGGCGTCGGCGGCGGTGCCGCGCCAACGGTCGTCCGGCATTGCAGAAGCAATGGAGTCACCAATCTGATTGAACCGATGAGCACTGGCGCTGAAACTGTCTCCTTCTGTGGGAACATTCGCACCGCCGACCTGTTCCTCCATCACGCAGATCATCTTCAGGCCACCTTCGATGATCAACGTCTGTCTGGCCAACGGCAGCATGCTTTGCGCCACGCTCGCAACGTCGCCGACGTCTCCCGCGAGGTTCCACATGGCATCGGCGCCATGGTCGCCGACGATGTCGCCCACTGCGAGGAGGCTTGTGACTGCCTCACCGGCCGCGCCCATTGGACCGAACGGATCCACCCGCTGCATGGTCTCGCCGACCTGGTGCATCAGGTCGCTGTAGAAGTCCAAGAGGCCCACCGGCCCGCCCCCTTTTCGTCACTATCGACCGTATCCCACCGGCGGGGTACATCGGTGCGCCAGATCGGCCACCGACGTGGGTACGATCCCAAGCAGGTGCCAGTGGGGAGGTGGCCGGTCATCGACGATGTCGCAGATGCCGGGAAGACGCCTGGCTGGTTTCCTGATCCGTGGGATCCGTTGCTGCTGAGGTACTTTGACGGTGTGCAGTGGACCGGCAGCGTCATGGCTTCGCCACCTGTCGCATCCTTCGCGCAAGCGTCTGGATATCCGCTCGGGGAACCCGTGCTGTACCTCCGGGCCATTCCCGGCAGGTTCGATCGGGAGGTGTCCTGTGCAGTCGAAGGCGGTCGCGGCCAGCAACTGGGATTCATTCGGTCGGTGGGGAGAGTCCCAGTCGCGGGGCAGGAAACATCGAGCCTCACGTTCGAGGTGATCGACCCCGGTGGCAGGCCCATGATGTTCATTGCATGTGTCGGAAACAAGGCCAAACAACGACTACATGTGGCGGACAACAACGGCCGGCATCTCGGACAGCTGCGACAGGTCAGCTCCTACTGGCGACAACTCTTTCGAACGTCACGCGTCACGATGCAGATCGAGTCGGGCACACATGTATTCGCGACCACGGACGTGTCGATCGACCCACAACAGCGTGATGTCCCGGTGAACGAGCCGATTCGCGACCCTGCCGGAGGGACGCTGGGCGCCGTCGAGCGTCAGTGGCGGGCAACCGAAACAATGAATGACTACTTCGACTACAGGCTGAACTGCGTTCGGATCACGTCGGATCCGTTGCCGCGGTTGCTGTTGGTCGCGGTCTTTGCGCACTACCTGTACGACCGGCTCGCAGTTGGTGGCCCGGTGGGCGCACTGGGAAAGGCGATCTCCCGTCCAACATGGGAAACGTGAGGCACACGAACCGCGCTGACGCCCTAATCGCCGCGGAGGGTGCCCTCGAACTGGTTCCGGCCCAGGCTGTTGACGAAACTCGGTCCGAGCAGCTCGAGTTCGCGACGGTAGTCCTCGGCCCACGTGCCGAACGGATGGTGCGCCAGGTACTCGTTGCGGAACCGGTCGTCCTCGGAGACCTCGGTGGTGCAGAACGACGGGATCGCCAGATCGACCACGGGCCCGTCGCGTTCCACCTCGGAGAGGACCAGGGGAGCGTTGCCGCCCAGGAAGCGGTCGATGACCCAGCCGTCCTCACCCAGCCAGACCGAGGACCGGATCTTGAGGACGACGTGCTCGGCGCGCGCGACGATCTGGCCGGCGACCAGTGGGTCGAGTTCGCGCTCGGCCTCGTAGCGGGTGCCTCCGGCGGCCGGCCCTTTGGCGGTCATGGTGCCGATCGCCCCGTCGCCCAGCGCTGCCACCAACTCGGCGGGTGTGCCGTCCAGTTCGGCAGGCGCGGCTCCCTGCAGCCGGACGCGTACCGCGTAGCCGTCGGCGGCGAACAGGTAGGCCTGCGCGATCAGGGCGGGACTCGGGTCGGAGGCGGCCACGGCAGGCATGTCGCGGACGAAGAACTTCCGTTCGAACTCGAAGTCACCGAAGCCGGAATCGGACATACCGCGACGGTAACCCGGCCGCAGCCGGGACAGTGGACACCGTGTCCGTG
Source organism: Mycolicibacterium austroafricanum (assembly GCF_000612725.1). Lineage (GTDB taxonomy): Bacteria > Actinomycetota > Actinomycetes > Mycobacteriales > Mycobacteriaceae > Mycobacterium > Mycobacterium austroafricanum. Next base: position 671,347 of record NZ_HG964450.1, on the reverse strand, counting down.
TCCACCGGCGGAAAATCTGGTAAAACTGGACAGACTTGAGCGGAACAGACTCAACATTGACGGCGTTGGAGTAGTGGACAAACAATTCAAGGGTCCGCTGTGCGGCCCCCTGTACATGGAAGGGATGGTGTCGTGGACTCGTTCAATCCGACGACCAAGACCCAGGCGGCCCTGACCTCGGCGCTGCAAGCGGCCACGGCCGCGGGCAACCCGCAGATCGCGCCCGCGCACCTGTTGATGGCACTGCTCACCCAGAACGATGGCATTGCCGCACCTCTCCTGGAGGCCGTCGGTGTAGACCCCGCGACAATCCGCGCCGAGGCGCAGCGCCTGCTCGACCGGCTGCCCAGCGCGACCGGTTCGAGTTCGCAGCCGCAGCTGAATTCGGAGGCCATCGCTGCAATCACGGCGGCGCAGCGCCTCGCAACCGAGATGGACGACGAGTACGTCTCCACCGAGCACCTGCTCGTCGGGCTCGCCACCGGAGACTCGGACACCGCGAAGCTCCTGACCGGACACGGCGCGTCGCCCCAGGCGCTGCGTGAGGCGTTCGTCAAGGTGCGTGGCAGTGCCCGCGTCACCAGCCCCGACCCCGAGGGCACCTATCAGGCGCTGGAGAAGTACTCCACCGACCTGACCGCCCGCGCGCGGGAAGGCAAGCTCGACCCGGTCATCGGCCGCGACAACGAGATCCGTCGCGTCGTGCAGGTGCTGAGCCGTCGCACCAAGAACAACCCGGTGCTCATCGGTGAGCCCGGCGTCGGCAAGACCGCGATCGTCGAGGGCCTGGCCCAGCGCATCATCGCCGGCGACGTGCCGGAGAGCCTGCGGGACAAGACCGTCGTCTCCCTGGACCTCGGTTCGATGGTGGCCGGGGCCAAGTACCGCGGCGAGTTCGAGGAACGGCTCAAGGCTGTCCTCGACGACATCAAGAACTCGGCAGGCCAGATCATCACGTTCATCGACGAGCTGCACACCATCGTCGGCGCCGGCGCGACCGGCGAATCGGCGATGGACGCCGGCAACATGATCAAGCCGATGCTGGCCCGCGGTGAACTTAGGCTGGTCGGCGCGACCACGCTCGACGAGTACCGCAAGTACATCGAGAAGGACGCCGCGCTGGAACGCCGTTTTCAGCAGGTGTTGGTCGGCGAACCGTCCGTCGAGGACACCGTCGGCATCCTGCGCGGACTCAAGGAGCGCTACGAGGTGCACCACGGTGTGCGGATCACCGACTCGGCGCTGGTCTCCGCGGCCACGCTGAGCGACCGCTACATCACCGCCCGTTTCCTGCCGGACAAGGCCATCGACCTCGTCGACGAGGCCGCCTCCCGGCTGCGCATGGAGATCGACTCCCGTCCCGTCGAGATCGACGAGGTCGAGCGGCTGGTCCGTCGCCTCGAGATCGAGGAGATGGCGCTGGAGAAGGAAGAGGATGCTGCCTCCAAGGATCGGTTGGAGAAGCTGCGCTCCGAGTTGGCCGACCAGAAGGAAAAGCTGGCGGAGCTCACCACCCGCTGGCAGAACGAAAAGGGCGCGATCGACGTCGTCCGAGAGCTGAAGGAACAGCTGGAGGACCTGCGCGGTGCGGCCGACCGGGCCGAACGCGACGGCGATCTGGCCAAGGCCGCCGAGTTGCGCTACGGCCGCATCCCCGAGGTCGAGAAGAAGCTCGACGCGGCGGTTCCCCAGGCGGAAGCCCGCGAGAATGTGATGCTCAAGGAGGAGGTCGGCCCCGACGACATCGCCGATGTGGTGTCGGCGTGGACCGGTATCCCGGCCGGCCGCATGCTCGAAGGTGAGACCGCCAAGCTGCTGCGCATGGAGGACGAGCTCGGCAAGCGTGTCGTCGGGCAGAAGAAGGCCGTGCAGGCTGTCTCTGATGCGGTGCGCAGGAGCCGGGCCGGTGTCGCCGACCCGAACCGCCCGACGGGCTCGTTCATGTTCCTGGGCCCGACCGGTGTCGGCAAGACCGAGCTGGCCAAGGCGCTGGCCGAGTTCCTGTTCGACGACGAGCGGGCCATGGTCCGCATCGACATGAGCGAGTACGGCGAGAAGCACTCGGTCGCTCGCCTGGTCGGTGCCCCTCCCGGCTACGTCGGCTACGACCAGGGCGGTCAGCTGACCGAGGCGGTGCGGCGGCGCCCGTACACGGTGATCCTGTTCGACGAGATCGAGAAGGCCCACCCGGACGTGTTCGACGTGCTGCTGCAGGTGCTCGACGAGGGCAGGCTGACCGACGGTCAGGGTCGCACGGTCGACTTCCGCAACACCATCCTGATCCTGACGTCGAACCTCGGTGCCGGCGGCAACGAGGAGCAGGTGATGGCCGCGGTGCGGGCGGCGTTCAAGCCGGAGTTCATCAACCGCCTCGACGACGTGATCATGTTCGACGCGCTCGACCCGGAGGAGCTGGTGTCGATCGTCGACATCCAGCTGGCGCAGCTGCAGAAGCGGCTGGCCCAGCGTCGCCTCACCCTCGAGGTGTCGCTGCCTGCCAAGAAGTGGCTGGCCGAGCGCGGTTTCGACCCGCTCTACGGTGCCCGGCCGCTTCGTCGGCTGGTGCAGCAGGCGATCGGCGACCAGCTGGCCAAGCTGCTTCTGGCCGGTGACGTGCACGACGGCGACATTGTGCCGGTCAACGTCAGCCCGAACGGCGACTCGCTGGTCCTGGGCTGAGCTGACACCCGCCGAAATTGCATTCCACGCGCATAATCCCGCCGGATGACCGCGTGGAATGCAATTTCGGCAAGAGGGGCGCGGCAAAGGGTGACCGGGTTGTGACCCATTCGGATTCGGACCGCACCGCCTCGAGCGGATACTCTTGACCCAATGGTTCCGCTCTGGTTCACGCTGTCCGCACTCTGTTTCGTGGGTGCGGCGGTATTGCTGTACGTCGATCTGGACCGCCGCCGTGGCCTCGGCCGCCGCCGCAAGTCGTGGGCGAAGTCGCACGGCTTCGACTACGAGCACGAGTCCACCGACATCCTGAAGCGTTGGAAGCGCGGCGTGATGTCGACCGTGGGCGACGTGACCGCGCGCAACGTGGTCCTCGGCCAGATCCGCGGCGAGGCGGTGTTCATCTTCGACCTCGACGACGTCGCTACTGTCATCGCGCTGCACCGCAAGGTCGGCACCAACGTCGTCGTCGACATGCGTCTCAAGGGCATCAAGGAACCCCGCGAGAGCGACATCTGGCTGCTCGGAGCGATCGGCCCGCGGATGGTGTACTCCACCAACCTCGACGCTGCCCGCCGGGCCTGCGACCGCCGCATGGTGACGTTCGCCCACACCGCGCCCGACTGCGCCGAGATCATGTGGAACGAGCAGAACTGGACGCTGATCAGCATGCCGGTCACCAGCACCCGGGCCCAGTGGGACGAGGGGCTGCGCACGGTGCGCCAGTTCAACGACCTGCTGCGGGTGCTGCCTCCGCTGCCGTCCGCAGCCACCGGTCAGCCCGTCGCACGCCGCAGCGGCTCGCCGAGCCGCCCGCTGACACCCGCGCCCGCCAGGCCCGAGGCCGGCCGGCCCGACCCGGCGCGCCGCACCCCGCCACCGCCGGCCGGACCGCCCCAGCGCAACGGGCGGCAGTCGCCGAACTATCAGCGATAAGTATCCTCTGGGGCATGTCCCGCCCCGTCGCTCTGATCACCGGACCGACGTCCGGGCTCGGTGAGGGCTTCGCGCGCCGCTACGCGGTCGACGGGTTCGACCTGGTGCTGGTCGCACGCGACGTCGAGCGGCTGAACCGGCTCGCCGCAGAGCTGCACGACGAAGCCGGGGCCGATGTCGAGGTGATCCGCGCCGATCTCGCCGACGCCGACGACCGCGCGGTCGTCGCCGACCGGCTGCGCGCCGGCGTCCGGGTCCTGGTGAACAACGCCGGGTTCGGCACGTCGGGGGAGTTCTGGTCGGCCGATTACGCGCTGCTGCAGGCGCAGCTCGACGTCAACGTCACCGCGGTCATGCAATTCACGCACGCCGCGCTGCCCCCGATGCTGGCCGCGGGCGAGGGCACGGTGCTCAACGTCGCCAGCGTCGCGGGTCTGCTGCCCGGGCGGGGATCGACGTACTCGGCGTCGAAGGCGTGGGTGGTGTCGTTCACCGAAGGGCTGGCCAACGGCCTCGAAGGGACCGGCGTCGCAGCCCACGCGCTGTGTCCCGGGTTCGTGCGCACCGAGTTCCACGAGCGGGCCGGCATCGACATGGCGGGCACCGCGTCGTTCCTGTGGCTCGAGGTCGATGACGTGGTCCGCGAGACGATGGCTGGTATCGCCAAACACAAAGTGGTGATCATCCCCGGCCTGCAGTACAAGGCGCTGACCACCGGAGGCCGGTTGGTGCCGCGAAAACTGGTGCGCGCGTTGACGAAAGTGGTGGGCAGGGGCCGTGGTCGGACCTGAGAACCGGTGCGGGTAATCGCGATCCTGACGGCGCTGTTGCTCGCCGTCACGTCATGCTCCGAACCGCAGCGCCGCGACGATGTGTTCTCCGCGGCCACCGCGAAGATCGGCGACTCACTGGCCATCCTGGGCTGGAACATGTCGGTGTCGAACCTGCGCTTCGACGCCGAGAACGTCCTGATCGACGTCGACGCCTCGCCGGCCGCCGACGGTGAGCCGCACACAGCGCCCGAAGACATCCGCTTCGGTCTCTACGGGGCGCTGGCGCACCCCCTCGAGGCGAACGCTCTCGGCGGCTGCCGAAACGTGACAAGCCTTGACATCCAACCGTTGTCGGCGCCGACTCCCGACCGGCTCACCGGGACGGTGTGTCTGGGGCCGCTGCGCGACCAGTCCCAGGTGCGTGGCGTCTACGTGTACTCGCCGCGAAACCGCATGCCCGGCACGACGGTGGCCTACCCTGCCGCGTTCCCGGTCGGGTTGCCGCCCACCACCGGCACGGACACCGGCCTGGCGCTGAAGACCACGAGCGTCGACGCCTTCCGCGCGGACGGCGCCAAGCTCACCCCCACTGCACTCGGGGACCCCGCTGCCTTCCAGGGCGAGGGCTACATGCTGCTCGGCCTCGAAATCAGCGGCCTGGCAGCGCGATACCGCGACGACTCCGTCCAGCGTGGCGGGCCGATGATGGTGCTCACCGCGCCGACCCGCTCCGGCAAGGGGCTGAGCCACGCATGTGACGTGTACGGGTCCTCGATGCTCGTGCTGCCCGACGCCTCACGGGACAGCGTGCAGGTCGGCGTGTCGCTGTGCACCCAGGGAGAGATCAACGCGGCGCTGCTGTACGCCACCGTGTCGCTGACCGGCACCCACGCCGCACTGTGGACCACCGATGACTGATCTGCCCGGGCCCACCGAGTGGGGTGAGGGGCCCGGCGTCGGCCCGTGGCAGGGCCCACCGCCCGACGACCAGCGCCTCGACCCCGAATTGCTGCGTGCCGGAGATTCCCGCAACGTCGTTGACGCGTACCGGTATTGGACGCGTGAGGCCATCATCGCCGACATTGACACGCGCAGACATCCGCTGCACATCGCGATCGAGAACTTCGGCAACGACGCCAACATCGGGTCGGTGGTGCGCACGGCGAACGCGTTCGCGGTGAACACCGTGCACATCGTCGGGCGGCGCCGGTGGAACCGGCGCGGAGCCATGGTGACCGACCGTTACCAGCGCCTGTGTCACCACGACACCACTGCCGAGCTGCTCGACTTCGCTCGCCGCGCAGGCCTGACGGTCGTCGCCGTCGACAACGTGCCCGGTGCGTCCCGCATCGAGGAGGCCTCGCTGCCACGGGATTGCCTGCTGATCTTCGGCCAGGAAGGGCCGGGTATCACCGACGATGCGAAAAGCGGTGCGCCGCTAACCGTTTCGATCGCCCAGTTCGGCTCCACAAGGAGCATCAACGCCGGCGTCGCCGCTGGGATCGCGATGCACACCTGGATCCGCCAGCACGCCGACCTCGGATGCGCCTGGTGACCCCGGCCGCAGCAGCCACCACACCGCGACCGCGGCGGTGAGCAGGAGCACGGCGCCGACGGCCGACGCGGACGCCAGCCCGTGCGTGAACGAGGCCCGCGCCGCGTCCAGCAGCGTCGCCTGCTGATCGGCCGGCAGTGAGTGCGCGGCGTGAGTTGCGCCGGGAAGCGAGTCGCGGGCCAGATCTGCTGCCGCTGAGGGGAGCTCGGGTGCCACGAGCACAGTGCGGTACACGGCGGTGACGATCGAACCGAGCATCGCGATGCCCAGAGCCATGCCCAGCTCGTAGGCCGTCTCCGAGACCGCGGCCGCGGCCCCGGCGCGCTCCCTCGGCACGCTGGCCAGGATCACGTCGCTGGCGACGGTGAACGCCAGGCCGAGTCCCACGCCGACCACGAACAGCGCAACACCCAGCGGCAGGTACGGCGCGACAGGGGTGAACACCAGTAGCGAGGCGGTCAGTGCGGCCATCGCAACGCCGACGAGCGCCAGGCCCGTGGCGAGTACCGCGCGGTGTGAGACGTACCGCACGGCCACCCCGGCCAGCACACCGAACACCGTGGCCGTCACCGCCGCGGGCAGCTCGGCCAGGCCCGCCTTCAGCGGCCCGTACCCATGCACCAGCTGAAAGTACTGGGACAGAAAGAAAACCAGACCGGACAGGCCGAGCACCGAGAGCAGGTTCGCGGCCACCACGCCGGAGAACCGCGGGTTGGCGAACAGCCGGACGTCGATCAGCGGTACCGGCAGGCGAAGCTGGCGGCGCACGAACACCGTCAGCGCAGCGGCGCCGACGAGGCCGGCCACGGCGACGTCGGGGCCGAGACCGTGCGCCAGCCCGGCGAAGCCCTCTTTGACCGCGTACACCACGGCGAGCATGCCGACCATCGACAGGGCCACACTGGGCAGGTCCCACGGGCCGGGGTCGGGGTTGCGGTGCTCGGGCAGCAGCAGCAGACCGCCGACGAGCAGTACCACCATCACCGGAATGTTGATCAGGAAGACCGAACCCCACCAGAAGTGTTCCAGCAGAACACCACCCACTACCGGGCCGAGCGCGGCGCCCGCCGAGAACGCCGACGCCCATATGCCGACGGCGATGCTGCGCTCCCGCTGGTCGGGGAACAGGCCGCGGATCAACGCCAGCGTGGCCGGGGTCAGCGTCGCGCCCGCCATCCCGAGCAGCGCGCGGGTGAGGATCAGAATCTGCGGCGACGTCGAGTACGCGGTGACGGCCGAGATGACCGCGAAAGCCGTTGCGCCGCAGAGCAGCAATCTCCGGTGTCCGATCCGGTCGCCGAGGCTTCCCATGCTGATCAGCAGCGCGGCGAGCACGAACGAGTAGATGTCGCCGATCCACAGGATCTGGGTGCCGGTGGCGCCGAGGTCGGCGCTGATGAACGGGGTCGCCAGCGCCAGCACCGTGCCGTCGATACCGATGAGCAGAACGGCCAGCGTCAGGACGCCCAGAGCCGACCAGCGGCGCGTCACGAGGTCACCCCGTGCAGAAGTAGGTCGATGATCAGCCGGTCGAAGTCGCGGGCGGCGGCACGTCCGGCGCGGATCGACCACGCGGTGCCGCCGACCAGGCTGTAGAACATCTCGGTGAGCCACGCCGCGGTCAGGTCGGGCCGGAATTCCCCGTCGCGCTGACCGCGCAGAAAAAGTGCGGTGATCTTGTCGTCGATCACCCGCCAGGCCTCCAGCGTGGTGTCCATGTCGATCTCCTGGCTCTGGGTGTAGAGCAGGGCCAGGTACGGCGAGACCGGCTCGCAGGCCGACACCAGGCGGCGCAGCGCTTCCGTCGCCGTGCCCTCGTCGAGCCGGACGGTGTCGAGCACTGTGCGCATCTCGGTGATCGCGAGTTCCTCCAGCGCGGTCATCAACGCGAGCCGGCCGGCGAAGTGCCGGTGAAGGGTCGCGCGGCTCACGCCGACGGCGGCGGCGATCTCGTCCTGCGTCGCGTTGGGGCGCCGTCCCAGGAAATCGGCCGCGGCGCGCAGCAATTGATCGCGGGTCGCAGTCATGTGACAACTTTAGCTCATATGAGACATATTTGTCTCATAGCCAGGTGGGGGCTGGTAGGGCAGGATCGACCGCATGGACCAGATGTGGGCCAACCGCGCCGCCAGCGCCGAAGCCGCGATCTCCGCCCGACACCTCAAGCGGTTGTGGGGGTTGCCGCGAACGCAACTGGGGGTGGTGGCCTGGCCGGCCGACGGCCGGGACCGGCGATTCGGCACCTGGCACTACTGGTGGCAGGCCCACCTGCTGGACAACCTCGTCGACGCGCAGGTGCGCGACCCCAGACCCGAACGGCTCGGCGTGATCACCAAGCAGATCCGCGGGATTCGGCTGCGCAACATCGGCAGGTGGACCAACGACTACTACGACGACATGGCATGGTTGGCGCTCGCCCTGGAACGCGCGGGACGGTTGACCGGGGTGACGCGGCCCAGGGCGCTGGCGAAGCTGGCGGACCAGTTCGTCACCGCGTGGGTGCCCGAGGACGGCGGCGGCATCCCGTGGCGCAAACAGGACCAGTTCTTCAACGCCCCCGCCAACGGACCGGCCGCGATCTTCCTGGCCCGTTATGACGACCGGCTGCGGCGGGCCCAGCAGATGGCCGACTGGATCGACGACACGCTGATCGATCCGGAGACCCACCTGGTGTTCGACGGCATCAAGGCGGGCTCGTTGGTGCGCGCCCAGTACACCTACTGCCAGGGCGTCGTGCTCGGCCTCGAGACCGAGCTCGCCGTGCGCACCGACGCACCCCGGCACGCCGAGCGGGTGCACCGCCTGGTGGCCGCGGTCGCCGAGCACATGGCACCCGCAGGGGTCATCAAGGGTGCCGGCGGCGGCGACGGCGGATTGTTCAACGGCATCCTCGCGCGGTATCTGGCCCTGGTGGCGACGGCGCTGCCCGGCGACTCCCCGGCCGATGGCACGGCCCGCGAGACGGCGACCGAGCTGGTGCTCACCTCGGCGCGCGCCGCGTGGGACAACAGGCAGACCGGCAAGGACACCGAGGGTCTGCCGCTGTTCGCGGCGTTCTGGGACCGCCCCGCCGAACTGCCGACGGCGGGTACCGGGGACGCCGAGTTCGTGGACGGCGCGGTCAACTCCTCGGAGATCCCCGAGCGCGACCTGTCGGTGCAACTTGCCGGATGGATGCTTTTGGAGGCCGCGCATGTTGTGACCGCAGGTGACAGTGACTGAGCAGACCACCGCGCGGGGATTCCCGCTGCTCCCCTCGCGGCTGTCCCGCGGCAGCCAGGCCACCAGGACCACCGACAACACCGCCGCGGCACTGCTGCTGACGTTCACCGTCGTGGCCATCCTGTGGGCGAATTCGCCTTGGGCGCAGAGCTATTCGACCCTGCTGGAAACCCACATCGGGTTCGGGTTCGGTGCTCACCACTTCGAGATGACGGTCAAGCACCTCGTCAACGACGCGCTGATGACGTTCTTCTTCTTCATCGTCGGGCTCGAGGTGACCCGGGAGTTCACCATCGGTGAGCTCACCGACCGGTCCAGGGCGGCGGTGCCCGTCGTCGCCGCCGCTGCAGGCCTGATCGTGCCTGCCATCGTGTTCCTGGCGTTCAACCCGTCCGGGGACAACGCCCACGCCTGGGGCGTGGTGATCTCGACCGACACCGCGTTCCTGGTCGGTGCGCTGGCCATCATCAAGCCGAAGTTCCCGGCCCGGGTGCGGCTGTTCCTGCTCACGCTCGCCGTGGTCGACGACGTCGGGGCGCTGGTCGCGATCGCGGTGTTCTACTCCGACGCCATCCAAGTCGGGCCGCTGGTCGTCGCGGTCACCATGCTCGTCGCGTTGGCCCTGGTGCGGTTCCTGCCCGCGGTGCGCGGCCCCGCCTACGCGGTGCTCGGTGTCGCGCTCTGGGTGGCGCTGTACCTGGCCGGGATCCATCCCACCCTGGCGGGCGTCGCCGTCGCGCTGTTGATCCCGGTGTTCACGCCGGAACGGCGCCCCGTCGAGCGGGCCGTCGACCAGATCCGCGCGTTCCGGCAGTCGCCGAACTCTCAGTACGCGCGCGCCGCGAGTCGCTCGCTGCGGGAGTCGATCTCGATCAACGAGCGGATGCAGACCGCGGTGGGTCCGGCGGTGTCGTTCGTGATCCTTCCGCTGTTCGCGTTGGTCAACGCCGGCGTGCTGCTCGACGGGCAGAGCCTGATGACGGCCCTGCGGTCGCCGCTGACGTGGGGCATCGTGGCCGGTTTGGTAATCGGCAAGTTCGTCGGCATCACCGGCGCCACCTGGCTGATGCGCCGCACCGGACTGGGCGTGCTCGCGCCGGGGCTGACGCTGCGCCGGATCGCCGGCGGCGCCGCGCTGTCCGGGATCGGATTCACGATCTCGCTGTTCATCGTCGACATCGCGATCTCCGACGCGAGCCGTCAGGATCAGGCGCGCATCGGCGTGCTGGCGGCCTCCGTCCTCGCATTCGTATTCGGCTGGGCGGTCTTCCGGATCACCGACTGGCTGAGCCCGCCCGAACCGGTGGGGTTGAAGCTGCTGCGCCCGGTGGAGCCCGACCGCGACCACGTCCGCGGCAGGTACGACGCGCCGTTGGTCCTCGTCGAGTACGGCGACTTCGAATGCCCGTTCTGCAGCCGGGCCACCGGGGCGATCGACGAGGTGCGCGCCCATTTCGGCGACGATCTGCTGTATGTGTGGCGGCACTTCCCGCTGGAGCGGGCGCATCCGCGCGCGTTCGACGCCGCGCGGGCCAGTGAGGCCGCGGCACTGCAGGGCAAGTTCTGGGAGATGGCCCATGAACTGTTCGACCACCAGGACGACCTGGAGTGGTCGGACATGTACCGCTACGCGGTGGCGGCCGGGTGTGACATCGAGCAGTTCGATCAGGACGTGCGGGTGCACTCGTCGAAGGTGCTGCACCGGGTGACCGACGACGCCGAGGACGCCGAGGCGATGGACCTCAACGCGACACCGACGCTGTTCGTCAACGGCATCCGGCACAGGGGACCGTGGGATGCCGCCAGCCTGATCCGGGCGCTGGAAGCGGGGAGGCGCTAACCGGTCGGTTCGGCCTCGGTGCTGCCGGGGATTGCGCCGCCGGCCTGCTTGGCGGCCTTGCGGCGCCGGTACCACTCGATGAGCATCGGCAGCACCGACAGGAGCACGATCCCGATGACGATCGGCTCGAGCAGCTTCTGGATGACCTCGAACCTGCCCAGCCAGTAGCCGAGCAGCGTCAGACCCGCACCCCACACCACCGCGCCGACAGCGTTGTACAGCGTGAACACCGCATAGTTCATCTTCGCGGCACCGGCGGTGATCGGCGCCAGCGTGCGCACGATCGGCACGAACCGCGCGACGACGATCGCGAACGGGCCGCGCTGCTCGAAGAACAGGTGAGCCTCGTCGAGATACTTCTGCTTCAGGAACCGCGCGTCCGGCTTGAACATCGCGGTGCCGACGTTGCGGCCGATCCAGTAGCCCACCTGGGCGCCGAGCACCGCCGCGATCGGGATGAACACCAGCAGTTGCCACAGCTGGAAGTCGGCGTTGGCGACATTGCCCTCCTTGGACGCCGCCGCCGTGCCCGCCGCCAGCATCCCGGCCACGAACAGCAGCGAGTCGCCCGGCAGGACGGGGAACAGCACCCCGGACTCGACGAAGACGACCACGAGCAGACCGATCAGCGCCCAGGTCCCGAAGTAGCTCAACAGGTTGATCGGGTCCAGGAAATCGGGCATCAGCGCGAGATTGTCGACGACCACGGGTCCCAAGGGTACCGGCGACTTAGGCTGGGTCATGCCCACCCACAAGGCCGTGCAGGTCCCCTCCGCCAACGAAGCGCTCACCCACGTCGAGGTCGACACCCTGCCCCCGCCTGCGGGCCATGTCCGTATCGACGTCGCCGCGTGCGGGGTGTGCGGCACCGACCGGGAGATCCGCGCCGGCCACTTTCCCGGTCTGCAGTGGCCGGTCACGCTCGGACACGAGATCGCGGGAACCGTCGCCGAGCTCGGGGACGGTGTCGAGGACTTCGCGGTCGGCGACAGGGTGGCGGTCGGCTGGTTCGGAGGCAACTGCAACCGCTGCGTCCCGTGCCGGAGGGGCTTCTTCATGCAGTGCGAACGCATGCAGGTGCCGAGCTGGCACTACCCGGGCGGCTATGCCGAGTCGGTGACGGCGCCCGCGACCGCACTCGCGCGGATACCGGACGGGCTGTCATTCGTCGAAGCCGCACCCATGGGCTGCGCGGGCGTGACGACGTTCAACGGCCTGCGCCAGACGCGCGCCAAGGCCGGCGACCTGGTCGCGGTCCTCGGTGTCGGGGGCCTCGGTCACCTCGGCGTGCAGTGGGCGCGGGCCATGGGCTTCGAGACGGTCGCGATCGGCCGCGGCACCGGCAAGGCCGAGGAAGCCACGCAGTTCGGCGCACACCACTACATCGACTCGACCGGGCAGGACGTCGCCGCGGAGCTGACGAAGCTGGGCGGCGCGTCTGTGGTGCTGGCGACGGCGAACAACGCCGCCGCGATGGCTGCGACCGTCGGCGGCCTGGGTCCGGCCGGCGAACTCGTCGTCGTCGGCGTCACCGCCGAGAACCTGCCGATCAGTCCGCTCGACCTGATCAACGCCGGGCGCTCGGTGACCGGTCATCCGTCGGGGACATCGCGCGACGTCGAGGAGACGATGCACTTCGCGCTGCTGTCGGGGGTGCGCGCGAAGGTGGAGGAAGTGCCGCTGGAGCGGGCCGCCGAAGCATATGAGGCGATGGACTCCGGCCGTGCCCGCTACCGGATGGTGCTCACCACGTAGGGAAACACCTGATTTCTCCTGCGTCGCGCCGACACTAGCGTCTGGCTCATGGTTGAGCATCCGGCCGCGTTGCGCACTTTCACACTGGTGATGTCGATTCTTGCCGTGGCGGGCTGCAGCTCGCCGGGCAGTGTCGGCGACGGGGACACCGAGGCCGGCGACACACCGGCGGCCCCGCCGGCGGCCACCCCCGCCGCGATCGACGCGTGCGCGCTGCTGTCGGCGCAGGACGTCTCGGCGCTGCTCGGTGTAGCCGTCGAGGGACGCTCGACCTCCACCGACCCCACCATGCCGGGATGCCTCTGGGAGAACCCGGACAACTACGAGTCCGTTGCGATCGAGATCGGTAATCCGGGTTCGGCGGTCAACAACACTCTCGCCCCACCCGAATCCGGATTCCCCGACGTCGGTACACCGGGTCCGGACGGCATGCGGTTTCTGGTGCCCGGTCAGGTGGAGTTCCCGGCGGGTGGCCGCAACAACATGGTGCAGGTCGCCGTCCTGTCGTTGTCGGACGACGAAGCCGACGCCGCCGCCGTCGACCTCGCGCGCAAGATTTCTCCCCAGATCCCGCGCTGACTGTCTAGAAGCTTGAGAAGTCCTGCTGCACTCGACCGATCTCGACATTCTGGCCGTTGAAGTCGGCGCGGCACGTCACCACCACCGTGTAGGTCTGCCCGGGCAGGGGAGCTGCGAACTCCAACGGGGTGGTGCTTTTCGGGTTGACCTCGAAGTCGCGGCTGACCGGAATGCCCAGCCCGTTGACTTCCGTGGCGTTGTAGGTGCACTGCGCCCGCAGATTCGACGTGTTCCCGACAGTGACTTTGGCGCGCAGGCCTTCCCGGACGATGTTCAGCGTGACGGCGTTCGTCGGCGCCATCTCCGCCGGCGGCGGTTTGGGTGGGCAGGTCTGGCCGGCCGGGATGGTCGGGCCACCGGTGCACTTGATGGGCCTCCCCGCGGGTTCCTGGACCGGCGCCGGAACCGGGGCCGCGGCGGGCGGTTCGCCGAGCGCGAGACTCACGACACTGAATTCGCGGTCGTCGTTTCGGACCATGCCCACGCCGAAATCCTTGTAGCTGCAGTTGGTGATCAGAGGGCGCATTTTGTCGATGAGAACCCGGATCGCCTCCGAGGTGGGATCTTCCTGCGAGTCGCCCGTCGCGGACTTGCCGTTGTAGCGGCCGCCCGGCGGCACACCCGGTGAGGTGTTGCCCACCATCGCTTGCGCGTCGCCCTCCAGGTCGATGTTGTAGTTCAACGGGGGGCAGGGTGACCCGCTGCGTGCAGCGTTGACGGCGGCGCGAATTCCGTCGAGCGGGCTGGCGTGCGCAACCGGCGCCACCGCCACCCCGGACACAGCCCACGTTGCCGCGAAAAGCGTTGCAGTAGCGATGGATACAGTGGTGCGAGTCGTGGTCACGGCTACTCCCCTCGGCTGAATTCCAGTGGGTCGACCGTAAGCCGTTGATCATCGGCGACTAAATAGGGTGATTCCCTATTCTTGTGGCGTTCTTCTGTTGCGGCAGCGATAGGGAAACACCCGATTTAAGTCCCAGTCCGGGCGAATACCGTCGACGTGGCCGAAAGCAACGCGATGTCAATCCTGAAGAGACGAGAATCCGATGCCCAGACTTCACTCGCTGGTAGCCGCGCTCAGTTGTGCTTCTTGTGCATTGGTCTGCGCCCCGAGCGCTGCGGCTGACCCGGCAACCTTCCTGGATGAACTCGGTGTCAACGACGCCTGGCTGCCGGGCAAGAACGCCGACGAAGTCATCGCCGCGGGCTTCGCCGCGTGCGCAGACCTGCGTGGTGGTGTGCCGGTGCTCGACGAGATGGGCCGGGTGGAATCGCGCTACCTGTTTCAGCAGGGCACGCTGTTCGTCAGCGCGGCCACGACTCATCTCTGTCCTGATTTCGCCGGTTAGGAGTCTCCCCGTTCCTCGGCCATCTGTCGGCCGAGTGCGGCCCGCGAGTTGATACCGAGTTTGCGATAGATCCGAGAGAGGTTGGCCTCCACCGTCTTCGGGCTGATGAACAGGGCGGCGGCGACGTCGCGGTTGGTCATGCCGGATGCTGCGAGTTCGGCGACCCGTTGCTCGGACGGGGTCAGGGTGGCGTCGCGGTGCGGGCCGACGTTGGCGCGGCCCAACTCGGTGCGGGTGCGTTCGGCCCAAAGCGGGGTGCCGAGTTGCTCGAAGGTCTGCAGCGCCTCGTTGAGCGCGGCGGAGGCGGCCTGGTTGCGGCGTTGCCGGCGTTCGAGTTGGCCGACCAGAAGTTGCGTTCGGGCGCGTTCGAACGGCATGGGCAGCCGCTGGTGTTCGACCATCGCCAGCTGGGCAGCGTTGGCCGCGGCGTCGACGTCGCCGCGCGCAGCGAGCAGCATCGCACGGCAGCGTCCGCCGCAGGCCAGAATCCATGCCCGGTCCAACCGTCGGCCGTCGTCGAGGAACCGTTCGATCAGCCGTTCGGCGTCGTCGAGACGTCCCATGGCGACCATCGCCTCGGCGGCGTCCGGAACGAACAGACCGATCATGATCTCCAGAGCCATGGGTGTCGAGTCGATCAGCGCCAACGCCGGTTCCAGCGCGCTCAGCGCGGCGGCGTGGTTGCCCAGTGACACCTCCAGAAAGGCCAGCATCGCGAGCGGGTACCGAGTCATCGGGGGTGTGCCGAGCAGCTGCAACTGCACCAACGCCTGCGCGACGTCGTCCCTGGCGCGTTGTTCGTGTCCTGCGTAGGCGGCAAGGGTCGCCCGCGTCGTCAGACCGATGCACACGGGCTCCGGGTCGCCCAGGGCGTTGGCCCGTTCGAGCGCGTCCTCGGCCAGCAAGCCGGCGTCTGCCAGGTCACCGCGCCAGAGAGCCATCAGGAAGCAATGAAAGTCGAGGATGGCCAGCTCGTGCTCCTCGCCTCGGTCCAGCGACTGTCGTCGCACTGCCATCATCGCGTCGTGCCCGCGCTGCAGCTGGCCCGTCCACGCCAGCAGGAGCGCATTGTTGACGGGTGCCCGCAGCACCAGAGGAATGTCGGACGCACCATCCTCAAGCGCGAGTGCGTGGGCCATCGTCTCTTCGTCGAAACCATGCCCGGAGGCGAAGTTCTGCATCGCGCGCAGGGCCAGGGCAGCACTCAATAAATCAGTTCGGTCCAGTTCGGTGGCGAGCGTGACGGCCTCGTCGATGCTGCGGGCAGACTCGTCGAACTGGGCCGAATTGAGTTGCGCGTGAGACAGCAGGATGAGGGCGTGCGCGCGTCGGCCGGGGTCGTCAGCGGAGTCGGCCAGCACGCGCGTGAGCACCGCCATCACCTCAGCGAGGTTCTCTTCGGCGGTGCGGACCTTGGCCAGCAGGGTCAGTGCTTCCGCGCGCGACCGACCCGGTGGCAGCGTGTCGATGATCTGGTTTAGCCGCGTCGCTGCTTCGTTGAAGTTCGCGGCGTGCAAGTGATGTGCGGCTGCCCGGATATGACGCTCGGGAGTGTCGCCGCCGAGGCCGATGGCCAAATCGAGAAGCTCTGCGGCGGCGCCGGGCGCGCCTCGGTTGGCCGCTGACAGCGCGGCGGCGTCCAGGGAGTGCAGCGTCTGTTCGTCTGCGACGGTAGCCGACAGCGCCAGGTGTCGGGCTCGCAGCTCTGGCTCGGTGACGATACCGGCGAGCGTGGCGTGCATCCGTCGGCGCCGGGGCGCAGGGGCGTCGGCGTGGATACCGGCGGCCAGCAGGGGATGCGAAAACCGCACCCGATGTCCCTCGTAGTGGATGAGCTTATGGTCTTCGGCCTCGTCGAGGATCTCCGCTACGCGCGAGTGGGTGACGTTCATCGCCCGCGCGATGAGGTCGATTGTCGGCGATCCCGCACAGGCAGCGGCGAGCAGCGCTTCCCGCGTCTCCGCCCCCACTTCGCTGACCCTGGCTCGAACCAGATCGGAAAGTGGTGTTTGCATGGATATTTCACCATCAACGGACGAATATGCCAGTTGTAGGGCGTAGAACGGGTTGCCGCGGGAGATGTCGTGGATGCGCACCATTGTCGGTCGCGGCAACGACAGGCCGAGCCGGCGCGCAACGATGGTCCGCAAGGCGCCCAGGCTCAGCGGGCCGACCACCAGGCGCCTGCTGGTTTCCGGTCTGGGCAGCCGATCCCGAAAGAGGTCGAGGGCGGGGCTCGCGTCGCTGCGCATCGCCGTGATCACCCCGACCGCACCCGAAAGCCGGCGTGCGGCGAACGCGACGGCGGCCGCGCTGGAGGGGTCGAGCCATTGCAGATCGTCGATGCCGATCAACACCGGCCCGACCTCCGCAAGCGTCTCGATGACCGACAGGAACGCCGCGGCCACCGCCCGCGGATCGGTCGGGGCGTCACCGGCATCCCCGCGAAGCAGGACCCGGTCCAACGCGAGTCGTTGCGGGTGGGGCAGGCTGTCCAGCACCGTCGCGTCGACGCGGCTCAGTAGGTCTGCCAGCGCAACGTAGGACAGCACCGATTCCGTCTGCGCCGGCCGGGTGGCAAGCACTTGAAAGCCGCGCACGCGGGCTTGCTCCACCCCGGCTAGCCAAATGGTGGTCTTCCCGATTCCCGCTTCGCCTTCGATCAGCAGGCTGCTGGGTTCGCGGATCGCGGCGTCGAGAAACCCAGCGACTGCCGCGCATTCGGCATCGCGGCTCACCACCCCCGCGGCCACCCCAGGATCATGTCACAGCCGGTGCGGCTCGGCTCGGATCGCGCTGATTAGGGATTCGCCCGATTTAACGCCGCTGCGCGGCCCGATAGCCTCCGAGCTGTGGGTCCTGCAGAACCGTGCTATCTGGTCGAGTGGTATCAGCCCGCCGTCGTGCGCGGATCGCTCGAACGGACATCGGCTGTCCTGCAATCAAGTGCCGCGGCAGCATCGGCGCTCGGACCAACGATCCAGTTGATGTCCATGATCGTGGTCCCCACCGACGAGATGGTCTTCGGGGTCTTTTGTGCCGCTTCAGCCGATTTGGTCTCGAAGGTATGTCGGCACGCCGGTTTGCCCGCCGATCGGCTCACCGCGGCGACCGACATCCGTCTCGCGCCCACGAGACCGGTATGACGCGTCGCGGTGACGGGCAGGTGGATTTCCCGGCGGGCGGGCGCGGCAACGTGGTTCAGATTGCCGTCAGAAGCTTGAGAAGTCCTGCTGCACCCGACCGATCTCGACGTCCGTGCCGTTGAAATTGGCGCGGCAGGTCACCACCACTGTGTAGGTCTGCCCGATCAGCGGAGCCGGGAACTCCAGCGGGGTGGTGCTTTTCGGGTTGACCTCGAAGTCGCGGTTGACCGGAATGCCCAGTCCGTTTATTTCGGTCGCGTTGTAGGTGCACTGCGCCCGCAGATTCGACGTATTTCCGACAGTCACTTTGGCGCGCAGGCCTTCCCGGACGATATTCAGCGTGACGGCGTTCGTCGGCGCCATCTCCGCCGGCGGTGGTTTCGGCGGGCAGGTTTGGCCGGCCGGGATGGTCGGGCCGCCGGTGCACTTGATGGGCCTCTCCGCGGGTTTCGGCGCCTCGGCTTCCGGTATGGGGGCCGCGGGCGGCTCGCCCAGCGCGATGCTCACGTAACTCGTCTCTTCTTCGTCGTCTCGGGCCATGCCCACGCCGAAGTCCTTGTAGCTGCAGTTGGTGATCTGGGGGCGCATCTCGTTGACGAGGATCTCCGTCGCCCTCGATGTCGGATCGGATGATGCGTGACCTTGGTACATCCTGCCCTTGTACTGGCCTGCCGGAGGCACCCCCGGCAGCCTGTTACCGACCCTGTGCTGCGCCTCGCCCTCGAGGTCGAAGTTGTAGTTCAGAGGGCCGCAGGGTGAGCCGCTGCGCGCTGCGTTGACTGCAGCTCGGATGCCGTCACGCCGGACAGTGCAAACGCACCCGCGAAAACTACTGCAGGGGTTGCATATTTGGAGGTTCGAACGGGGATCACGGCTGTCTCCTCGGGTGTTCGTCCGTCGCCGGCTACTCACTCAATGGCTCGACCGTAAGCCGCTTGTGTCGGCGGACAAAATAGGGTGTTTCCCTATGTCTGCGGTGGCGACTCACTCGGGCAGCGATAGGGAAACACCCGATTTACCAGCACTCGCACGGTCACGACTGGAGAAGGTGGAGTGCCGCGTCGCACATCGGAGGCTGGTACCACTCGACCAGGTAACACGGTGCGCCAGGGCCCATCGGTTTGATGGTTGGTGTCATATCGGTCGACCTAATCGGGTGTTTCTCGAGGTTCGTCCGCTCGGGACGCTCGGTTGTGAACGGGCCAGCACGGTAATCCCCTGTCCTGCTGGCTAATTCAAGGACTCAACGCCGTACTTCAGATCCGCAGCGACCATCCGCGGACCAGTTGCAGGCTCGTTCCTCATGCGCCTTCGAACGCCGCCTCCGCATTCAGTTGTTCGTGAGATCTCTTCCCCAGGCCGCGCCCTTGGGCTCGACCAAGAAGCACCACGCGTTGGGTGAGCATGCGCTCTGCACCTTCACCACCTGTCCGACGTTCAGCTGGCCGATGACCACGGCGTCACCGTCGTCGTTTGCTTTGTCGTAGAGGTCCGTATCGGCGTTCACCGTGGCTGTCAGCTCGTCCGGTGGCGGAGGGTTATTCGCGGGCCCTGGCGACTGTGCAGGTGGTGCCGCGGCGGGGACGCAACCGAACTTGGCTTTCGAAGACCAGGTATTGACCGCACCTTCGCTGTTCTTGGCGGTTCCTCGGGCGGTGAGGTCATCGTCGATGTAACCGTCCCAGTGGGTCGTCAAGCCGTTGTTCCACTTGAAGTCGACGGTGATGTTGCGGCCACTGATTCGCCCGACAGCGGTACCGTTGGTCCACACCCCACTTCCGTTCTGCGTGTATCCGGCGTTACCGGAGAAGAAGTCGCCAGACTTGTCGACCACCACCGTCACGTTGTTGTCCTGCGCAACCTCCATCGCAGGGCTGTTGTAGGAGTAGCTGCTGCATGCGGGTGCCAGAGGAAATTGCGGCAACGCGTGGGCCGTCGGTGATGCGAGTGGCAATGCTGCAGCTAGGAGTGTTACCGTAAATCCATTGGCCGCCAGACGTTTTGATCGTCGGCGGTCATGACCGGGCGGGATCGTCGCGCTGTCACGAATCATTGGCTGCAATGACTTGGGCATGACATCTCCTGTCGTCGCGATCGGCAACTCCGAACCATCACGATGGCACTCGAGCCAGTGTCGACTAAATAGGGTGTTTCCCTACTTCGCCGACTGTGCCGGGGCGAGTTCTTCAGCTCGCTGCGGTGGGACCAGGAAGTTGAGCCATCAGATGGCCGAGTTCTGCCCGTGACCGGATGCCGAGCTTTCGGTAGACGCGAGCGAGGTTGGCCTCGACGGTCTTGGGGCTGATGAACAGCGCGGAGGCCACCGCGCGGTTCGTAATCCCGGACGCGGCGAGTTCGGCCACCCGTCGCTCGGAGGGCGTCAGGGAGCCGGCCGATTGCGGACCGAGGTTGGCGCGGCCCAGTTCGGCGCGGGCGCGGTCGGCCCACAGCGGGGTGCCGAGCCGCTCGAAGGTCTCCAGCGCTCGCCGGAAGAAGGTAGCGGCGGTCTGGTCACGGCGCTGGCGTCGCTCGAGTTGGCCGGCGAGCAGTTGGGCTCTGGCGATGTCAAACGGCATCGACAACCGCTGGTACTCGATCATTGCCCGCCCGATGTGGTCGACCGCGGCATCAAGGTCGCCGCGGGCGGCCTCGAGCATGGCGCGCCCACGCGCACCGGAGGCCAACATCCACGCTCGGTCCAGACGACGTCCGTTCCGTTCCAGCGCGGTGATGAGCGATTCCGCGTCGACGAGGCGGCCGACGCCGATCAATGCCTCGACTGCGTCGGGCACGAACCACGCGGTGATGATCTCGGTGTTCGCCGGCGCTGCCAGGAGCGCCACCCGCAGCGGCTCGTGGGCGGCGATCACCGCGTGGTAATCGCCCTGGGATACCGCCACGAAACCCAGTGCCATCCGCGGCCACTCACCGAGCCTGGGCGAACTGCACCGCTCGGTCAGGGTGATCGCCTCGGCGGCGTCTTGCTGGGCGTCCACTGTCTGCCCGAGGTGAGCTCCCACAATTGCCCGGCAGGTCAACGCCAGCAAGCGCGGTAACTCACCGCCCAGTTGCTCAGCGTGCTCGAAGAAGTCCTCACTGAGCAGGCTGGCGGCGGCGAAGTCGCCGCGCCACACATCGGTGAGCACAGCGTGCAGAGCGATATAGACAAGTTCGCTGTCGTGGCCGCGTTCCAGGCGGCGCCGTCGCTCGTCGGCGAGCATGGCGGCCGCAGTGTCAAGGTCACCGATGCATGCCCGCAGTGTCGCGCAGTGCGCGAAGGGAGACAACGCCACGGGGGTGTCCGCAGACCGGTCCTCCAAGTCCAGAGCGCGCTTCAGAACAGTCTCGTCGAGCCCGTCTCCGTGAAGGAATCGCAGGACCGTGCGCAAACTCAGTGCGCGGCTGAGTGCGTCGTCGGTCTCGGGGGTCTTATCGAGGGTGACGGCATCTGCAACCGCACGGTCGCAGCAGTCGATGGCGGCGTGCAGGTCACCGGCGTTGAACAACGCGAACGCGAGTGTGATGCGAATGTGCACCCGCAGGCCGACGTCGTCGGCGGCTTGGGCCAGAGCCTGTGCGAGCACCTCGGCGGCGGCGGCGAAGCTTTCGTCGAACAGCCGCACCACACCGAGGAACGCCAGGGCCCCCGCCCGCTCGAGAGGCACCTGTTGCCTAGCGATGGTCGTCTCCAGCAGCTCGCGGGCGCGTCCCGCGTCGCCGGCGTAAAAACATTGTCGCGCCAGCTCGATCCGGCGTTCGGCACTGTCGCCGCCCAGCCCGATCGCGAGCTCGAGTAGTTCGGCTGCCGCTGCCGGCGCTCCGCGAGCACTGGCCGATCGCACCGCCGCGTCGAGCGCAGCGTAAGTGGTCTCGTCCCCGGCAACCGCCGACAGTGCGAGATGACGTGCGCGCAACTCGGGTTCGGCCACCACGTCGGCCAGCCTGCGATGCATGGCCCGGCGCTCAGCCGGGCTCACGCCTGCGCGAATACCGGCCGACAACGTCGGGTGGTCGAAGCGCAGCCGGATGCCGTCGAAGTGAACGATCCCGTCGGCTTCGGCGTCGGCGAGTAACTCGTCGACGTGCGCCGTGGTGTTGCCGGTGGCTCGCGCGATCAGCTCGGCGGTAGGCGCTTCCGCACATGCGGCTGCCAGTAGAAGGTCGCTGACTGCCGGTTCGAGGCCGTCGAGACGGGTGCGTAGCAGATCGGACAACGTTGTCGGAAGAGGCAATTCGCCACTGGCACGAGGATCAGGCATCGCTCGGGCCAGCTCGATGGCGTAGAACGGATTCCCGCTCGACAGCTCGGCAATCCGCACCATCGTTGGGCGGGGAAATGACCGGTGTAGCCGCTCGGTGACGATCTTGTGCAGCAGGCCGACGCTCAACGGGCCGAGTGTGATCTGCCGAACGGCGTCGGGGCGGGGCAGCTGAAGCCAGGACGCGTCGCTGCCGGTGCGCACCGTGGTCAACACAGCTTGCGCACCCGACATTCGACGCGCTGCATACGCTACGGCCGTCGCGCTGGACCGGTCTAGCCACTGCACGTCGTCGATGGCGATGAGCACCGGTGCTGTTTCGGACAACTGCTCGATCACGGTGAGAAAGGCCGCGGCGACCGCGCGGGATTCGGCCGGCGCGGCCGTAGCCATACTGCGCAGAAGCACACGGTCGATTGCCGTCCGCTGCGGGGTCGGCAGGACGGCGAACACCTCGCCATCGACGGAGGCGAGTAGGTCGGCCAGGCCTCGGTAGGCGAGCTCCGACTCGGCGTCGACAGGTTGGGCCGTCAGCACCTGCCAGCCGAGAGCGCGGGCTTGTTCGATGGAGTCCCACCACACCGTGGTCTTGCCGATGCCGCGTTCACCACTGATCACCAGACCCGCGGGCGCGGTGGCGGCAAGGAATTCCGCGACGGCAGCGGACTCCGCCTGGCGTCCGAACACCCCCACCAGCGAATCATGGCAACAAATGACGGCCTTGGCGAACCCGACGAGGATCTCGAGCGGAGCAGCGCGCCGGGATCGCATTCCTGAAATACTCGGACGCAAGCCCGTCTCGGAAAGGACCGCTCATGCCCATCGCTACGCCCGAGGTCTATGCGGAGATGCTCAGCCGCGCCAAGGAGCACTCGTTCGCGTTTCCCGCGATCAACTGCGTCGGCTCGGAGAGCGTCAACGCCGCCATCAAGGGGTTCGCCGACGCCGGGTCGGACGGCATCATCCAGTTCTCCACCGGCGGTGCGGAATTCGCGTCGGGTCTGGGTGTCAAGGACATGGTCACCGGCGCTGTCGCGCTCGCCGAGTTCGCGCATGTGATCGCCGCCAAGTACGACATCACCGTTGCGCTGCACACCGACCACTGTCCGAAGGACAAGCTGGACACCTACGTTCGCCCGCTGCTGGCCATCTCGGCTGAGCGTGTCGCGAAGGGACAGAACCCGCTGTTCCAGTCGCACATGTGGGACGGCTCGGCGGTGCCGATCGACGAGAACCTCTCGATCGCGCAGGAACTGCTCAAGCAGGCCGCGGCCGCCAAGATCATCCTGGAGATCGAGATCGGCGTGGTCGGTGGCGAGGAGGACGGCGTCGAGGCCGAGATCAACGAGAAGCTGTACACCAGCACCGAGGACTTCGAGAAGACCATCGAGGCGCTCGGCGCCGGCGAGCACGGCAAGTACCTGCTGGCTGCCACGTTCGGCAACGTGCACGGCGTGTACAAGCCGGGCAACGTGGTGCTCAAGCCCGAGGTGCTCGCCGAGGGGCAGCGCGTCGCGTCGGCCAAGCTGGGGCTGCCGGCAGGGTCCAAGCCGTTCGACTTCGTCTTCCACGGCGGCTCGGGCTCGCTGAAGTCCGAGATCGAGGACTCGCTGCGCTACGGCGTGGTCAAGATGAACGTCGACACCGACACCCAGTACGCGTTCACCCGTCCGCTCGCGGCCCACATGTTCACCAACTACGACGGCGTGCTCAAGGTCGACGGCGAAGTGGGCAACAAGAAGGTCTACGACCCGCGCAGCTACCTCAAGAAGGCCGAGGCCTCGATGAGCGAGCGGGTGGTGGAGGCCTGCAAGGATCTGCACAGCGCGGGCCGGAGCGTGTCGGCCGGCTAGGGCTGAGGGGCCTGGCAGATCTTCCACTCGTCGTCGCGGAACTGCAGATCGAAGCTGCGCGTGGAGCGGGTCTGCGGCGCGAACGCCATGAACGTGGTGACGTTGGCTTCGGCGTGGTCGCCGTTGACGACGACCTGGTCGATGCTGGCGACGACGGGGTAGCGGCCGGCGTCGGCCACCCGCCGGTGCGTCTCGATCCATTTCTTGTCGTCGATGTTGTTGTAGGCCTCCGCCGTCGTGCCGCAGGTGATGCTGCGCAGCGTCGCGAGGTCACCCTTCTCGATCGCGGCGTCGTAGTTCTGGATCGTGGACCGGACCCTGTCTTCCTGGGACACGGTCGAGCCGGAACCACGCGTCAGCAGCAGTGTGCCGAGGATCGCGACGGCGGCCAGCGCGGCGACGACGAGGACGATGGCCACCAGCCAGCCCCAGTTGCGCCTTTTCTTGGGTGGTTTCGGTGTGTCCCCGCGCGGCGGGATCATTTGCGGCGCAGCGGGTTTCTGCGGCGCGAAGACTTCGGTGGGCGCGCCGGGGTCGTGCGCCGAGAACTGCTCGGTCGCCGGATCGGTGGGCCGGTTGATGACCTGTGTGGAGCCGGCGTCGAACCCGGACGGCGCCGTGAACCGTCGCTCGCCGGGCTGGTCCGGATCTTCGTCCTGCTGCTCGGCGGGGGCGAAGACCTCCGTCGCGGGTTCATGCTCGGAATCGGCCCCGGGCAGAACCTCGGTCTCGGCTTCGGCGGGCGAGGGATCCTGGTCG
Organism: Mycolicibacterium austroafricanum; assembly: GCF_000612725.1. Classification (GTDB taxonomy): domain Bacteria; phylum Actinomycetota; class Actinomycetes; order Mycobacteriales; family Mycobacteriaceae; genus Mycobacterium; species Mycobacterium austroafricanum. The sequence goes on along the minus strand of NZ_HG964450.1, from coordinate 646,642 downwards.
GAGTTGTCAGACCCTCCTGCGTTCGACATACCGCGGAGCTTAGCCATCCGCGGTGACGCCCGCCCACGCCCACACGGCACAATGGGGCACATGACTCGGATGGGCGATCTCCTCGGACCCGAACCTGTGCTGCTGCCCGGCGATCCCGCCGTCGAGGCCGAGCTCGATGCGTCGGAGAACCCCGCCATCGTCGCCGCTGCGCACCCGGCTGCGTCGATCGCCTGGGCGGTGCTCGCCGAACAGGCACTCGACGCCGAGCAGGCCGTCACCGCGTACGCCTACGCGCGCACCGGCTACCATCGCGGCCTCGATGCGTTGCGCCGCAACGGCTGGAAGGGCTTCGGCCCGGTGCCGTTCGCGCACGAACCCAACCAGGGGTTCCTGCGGTGCGTGGCGGCGTTGGCCCGCGCGGCCGAGGCGATCGGGGAGCTGCCTGAGTATCAGCGCTGCCTGGATCTGCTCGACGACTGCGATCCGGCGGCCCGCGCCGAACTCGGGCTGACCTAGCGCTTCCGGCTTTCGCAGTCGCAGTCCGCGGCGGTGTCTGGCGGTTCGACCTGCACGGTGGAGTGATCGAGCCCGCGCGCGGTCAACACGGCCCGCGCGTCGTCGAGGATCTGCGCGGAGTCGCGGTCGCTGGTCAGATGGGCGGTGACCATGTCCTTACCCGGTACCAGCGTCCACACGTGCAGGTCGTGGACCTCGGTGACCCCGTCGACGGCGCCGAGGGCCGCGCGCAGCTCCTCGACGTCGATGTGGCGCGGCGAGGATTCCGACAGGATCCGCAGCGCCGCTCTGGCCAGGGAGATGGCCCTGGGCAGCACCCAGAGTGCGACCAGCACCGCGACGACGACGTCGGCGTACGGCCACCGCGTGGTGACGGTGACGATGCCCGCGATCAGCACCCCGATGCTTCCGACGGTGTCGGCGACGACCTCCATGTAGGCGCCCTTGACCGCCAGGCTCTCCTTGGAGTGCGAGCGCAGCAGCAGCACCACCACGGCGTTGGCCAGCAGTCCGGCCAGCGCGACGACGATCATCGGGACACCCGGGATGTCGGGCGCGTCGCCGAGTCGCTCGAAGGCTTCGTAGAGGATGAACCCGGCCACCCCGAGCAGCAGCGCCGCGTTGGCGACGGCGGTGAACACCTCGGCGCGGTGCCAGCCGTAGGTGCGCGACGGCGACGTGCTGCCGCGCTTGGCGAGCAGCACCGCGGTCAGCCCCATGAACATCGCGACCAGGTCGGTCAGCATGTGGCCGGCGTCGGCAAGCAGCGCGATCGAGTTGATGGCCAGCGCCGTGCTCAGCTCGACGATGAAGAAGGCGGTGAGGATGCCCGCCCCGATGACCATGCGGGAGACCCTGGTGTCACCGCCGTGGCTGTGGTCGTGTCCGGCACCCATGGCCAGAAATATATGCGCAAAGACGCATATGTGACAAGGGTCAGGTCCAGGCAGACCAGAACCGGGTCAGCTGACCGCCGATGGCGGACAGGGCGGGTGGCACGCCGGAGAGCTCGAACAGCCAGTACACCGCGCCGAAGAACCACTGGTTCAGCGGCGGCGCGATGAGCAGGATCAACAGGATGAAGAAACCCCACTGCTTGGCGGGGTTCAGTGCGCGCTGCGTGTCGCTGCTCAGGTGTGGCTCCAGCGCGCCGTAACCGTCCAGGCCCGGAATGGGAAGCATGTTCAGCAGCAGCGCGGTGACCTGCAGGAAACCCAGGAACGCCACGCCGGCCCAGAACACCGAATGGGCCGGGTCGTACAGCAGCCGGGTCACCGCGAGCATCAGCACCGCGAAGATCAGGTTGACGGCGGGCCCGGCCAGGCTCACCCACGTCTTCTGCCGGTCCGTCATATGGGCCGTCTGCACATACACCGCCCCGCCGGGCAGCCCGATCCCGCCGAGTGCGATGAACAGCACCGGCAGCCCCAGCGACAGCAGCGGGTGCGAGTACTTCAGCGGGTTGAGCGTCAGGTAGCCGCGCACCGCGACGTCGCGGTCGCCGAACCGGTAGGCCGAATACGCGTGCCCGAACTCGTGCAGGCACAACGTCACCAACCAGCCGAAGATGACGAAGACGAACACGCCGAGGTAGGCGACGGGCTCGATCCGCCCGGCCGATGTCCACGCCAGGGCTCCGCCGGCCGCCGTGAGCGCGACCAGGGCGAGGAAGATCGGGCTCGGTCGTACCGACTGGTGCAGTGGCCGAACACTCACCCCACGAAAGCTACCGGCCGTGAGATGGTTCGTATTGTGCGACCACCGAGCCTGCCCGCACCGCCACCGCTGGCGCCCGTCTTCGGCGGTGTGTACGCCGCCGCCTTCGGGATGGGCGGGCAGGCGATCGTGCACCAGATGGTGCGGCGGTACGGGCCGGTGGTGGCATTGCCTGTCCTGGGCTTCGGGAAGGTGGTCGCAGTCGCCGACGCCGACCTGGCCAAGCAGGTGTTCACCGAGAATCCCGACGTGCTGCTGGGCGGCGAGGGCGTCGGGCCGGCGGCGGCGATCTACGGTCCGCGGTCGATGTTCGTCCTGGAGGAGCCCGACCACCTGCGCAGGAGGCGGCTGCTGACCCCACCGCTGCACGGCGAGATGCTCAACAGCTACGTGCCCATCATCGAGTCATCGACCCGGTCGGCGATGGCGACCTGGCCGGTCGCGCGGCCGATGCGGATGCTCGACGCCGCCCGTGAACTGACCTTGGACATCATCGTTCAGGTGGTCTTCGGGGTGCACGACCCCGAGTCGGTCGCCCGGTTCGGCAAGCCGTTTCACCAACTGCTCGACCTGGCGCTGTCGGAGGAGACGCCGGTGCGCTACGCGCTGCGGCGGTTCGGCGCGCTGCGACGCTGGGGCAGACTCTCCGACGCCAACCGCAGAATCGACGAACTGGTGCTGCCGCTGATCGCCGAACGCCGGTCTGATCCGTCGTCCGCCGAGCGCGCCGACATTCTCAGCGTGCTCGCCAACGCCCGCGCCGATGATGGGGAAGCCCTGTCGGACAACGAGATCCGCGACGATCTCATCACGCTCATGCTGGCTGGGCACGAAACCACCGCGACCACGCTGTCGTGGCTGATCGACCTGCTGCTGCACCATCCGCGGGCCCTGGCCCGGGTGCGCGCCGAAGCGGTGTCCGGCGACACCGACTACACCGAGGCCGTCATCGCCGAGACCCTGCGGCTGCGGCCCGCCGCGCCGATCACCGGCCGGATGACCACGGGTCCCTACCGGCTGGGCGAGTACACGCTGGAACCCGACACCCGCATCGTGCTGCTGCTCGACGTCATCAACCGGGATCCGGACGCCTATCCGCAGCCCGATGAGTTCCGGCCGGAGCGCTTTCTCGGCTCCCGGCCGCATCCGTACGCGTGGATCCCGTTCGGCGGCGGGGTGAAACGGTGCATCGGCGCGGCCTTCGCCATGCGCGAGTTGACCACGACGTTGCACACCGTGCTGCGGGAAGGCGAACTGGAGCCCGTCAGCGCCCACCTGGAGACGCCGCCGTTTCGGGCCTCGCCGGTCCTGGTGCCCCGGGACGGCACCAGGGTCAGGTTCACCCCCGCCCGACCCGCAGCCAACCCTCGGTGTGCCGATAGAACGTCGACCGTCTGACCTGCCGATTGCCGGCCACGCCGTCGCGAACCACCAGCGCGCCGGTGGTGCCCAGCTGGGCGGCGCGGCCGCTGATCCACCGCTTCGGCCGCGTCCGGCCCGACAGCACGCCGGCGCGGAGCCCGGGCATCGCCGCGGTCGGCTCGATGCGCACACCGGTGACCTCGCCGTCGAACAACGGCTCGTCGTCGACGACGGCCTCGCCGCGCAGCGTGCGCTGCCCCTCCGGAGCCAGCCACAGCGCGGCCTCGGTGGTGACTGTTCCCGTCTCGTCCCGGATGAGAGGCACCCTGGTCGCGGCGGCGGTGCGGGCGCGTCGGCCCTGCCACGGACGTCGCACGTGGGCCACCTCGATGTCGAGCCGGTCGGCGCGCAGCAGCTGGGTCAGGACCTGCGACAAGTCCCGGTGGGTGCCCACCACGATGAGACGCCGGTAGCCGACGAGATCGTCGGCGTCGGCGGAAGCCAGGACCGGAAGGTCGCGCAGGGCGCGGGGAACCCGGTCGTTGCCCAGGCGCACGATCGCGACTGTTGACAGGTCCAACTCGATCCTTGAGATATGGTGGGTCACCGGCTGCACACTGTATCGAGCGCAGCTCGAGCGGAAAGACTAGCGGGAAGACGCGAAGGACTGCGATGCCGGCAATCGTGCTCATCGGCGCCCAGTGGGGTGACGAGGGCAAAGGTAAGGCCACCGACCTCCTTGGTGGACGTGTCCAGTGGGTCGTCCGCTACCAGGGTGGCAACAACGCCGGGCACACCGTGGTGTTGCCCACCGGGGAGAACTTCGCGCTTCACCTGATTCCGTCGGGGATCCTCACCCCGGGCGTGACCAACGTGATCGGCAACGGCGTGGTCGTCGACCCCGGTGTGCTGCTCACCGAGCTCAAGGGGCTCGAGGAGCGCGGCGTGGACACCGAGCGGCTGCTGATCTCCGCCGACGCACATCTGCTGATGCCCTACCACGTCGCGATCGACAAGGTGGTTGAGCGCTACGCGGGCAGCAAGAAGATCGGCACCACCGGCCGAGGTATCGGACCCTGCTACCAGGACAAGATCGCCCGTCAGGGCATCCGCGTCGCCGACGTCCTCGACCCGGCGCTGCTCGCCGAGAAGATCGAGGGCGCGCTGGAACTGAAGAACCAGGTGCTGGTCAAGATCTACAACCGCAAGGCGCTCGATCCCGCGGAGGTGGTCGAGAACCTGCTCGAACAGGCCGAGGGTTTCAAACACCGCATCGCCGACGCGCGGCTGCTGCTCAACGAGGCGCTCGAGCGCAACGAGACGGTGCTGTTGGAGGGCTCGCAGGGCACCCTGCTCGACGTCGACCACGGCACGTATCCCTTTGTCACATCGTCGAATCCGACGGCAGGTGGCGCGTCGGTGGGATCCGGTATCGGGCCCACCCGGATCACCACCGTGCTGGGAATCCTGAAGGCCTACACCACCCGCGTCGGTTCCGGTCCGTTCCCCACCGAGCTGTTCGACGACCACGGCGCCTATCTCGCCAAGACCGGAGGCGAGGTCGGTGTCACCACGGGCCGGGCGCGCCGCTGCGGGTGGTTCGACGCCGTCATCGCCCGCTATGCGACCCGGGTCAACGGCATCACCGACTACTTCCTCACCAAACTCGACGTGCTGTCCAGCCTGGAGACCGTGCCGATCTGTGTCGGCTACACCGTGGACGGCAAGCGCACCGACGAGATGCCCATGACCCAGAGCGACATCGCGCGTGCCGAGCCGATCTACGAGGAACTGCCCGGCTGGTGGGAGGACATCAGCGCCTGCCGTACGTTCGACGAACTGCCCGCCAAGGCGCGCGACTATGTCCTCCGGTTGGAAGACCTTGCCGGAGCCCATGTCTCGTGCATCGGCGTGGGTCCGGGCCGCGATCAGACCATCGTGCGACGCGACGTCCTGGCCACACCGTGACCGACTTCGGGCTGGATCCGCGACGCGTCGACCCCGAATACGACCGCCACGGCGGGTTCCCGGTGTTCGAGGCCGCCGATCCCGGGCCGGGTTTCGCGCGTTTCCTCGCCGCGATGCGGCAGGCGCAGGATCTCGCCGTTTCGGTGAACCCGGACCCGGACACCTGGGATGACGCCGCCGACCGGGTCGAGGAACTGGTCAAGCTGCTCGATCCGTACCGGGCCGGCGAGGGTGTCGGACCGGCAAACCGGGTGCCCTCGTTGCCGGGTGCCGGCAGCCTGCTGATGCCGCCGTGGACGGTGACCAGGTTCGAGGCCGACGGCGTCGAGCTGGAGGTCACGTTCAGCCGCTACCACGTGGGCGGCAACTCCGCCGTGCACGGCGGGGTGCTGCCGTTGTTGTTCGACTCGATGTTCGGCATGGTCATCCACGCGACCGGCCGTCCGATCAGCCGTACCGCGTTCCTGCACGTGGACTACCGCAAGGTGACGCCGATCGACACCGTGCTGACGGCGCGGGGCTGGCTGCGGGATACCGAGGGGCGCAAGGCGTTCGTCAACGCCGAGCTTCTCGACGCCGACGGCAATGTGCTGGCCGAGTCGAACGGGCTCATGATCAGGCTGCTGCCCGGGCAGCCGTAACGGACGCCTCTGGGGGAGGTCGGGATGGGGTTACGCGAGTTCCTCCTCATCTGGTGGCGACAGCCGCACGAATTTGATTGGACCGCAAGATATTTCCGCTCCCGCGGACTGCTGCGGCTGCATCAGGTGTTCATCGGGTGCTTCTCGCTGCTGTACGGCCTGACTGCGCTGCTGACCGTGGTGTGGGCCTATTACGACGGGGGATCGGTCGCGGCTCGCGTCCTGGTGATCGCGATCGCGGTCAGTTCCTGTGTGCTCGGCGTGATCTGGATCTTCGGCCCGTGGCCCACCGAGGGGCAATCCGTGGCGTTCGCGGTGTACGCCGATGTCGCGGTGGTCGTGGTCATCGCCTGCTACCAGGACGCGTTCACCGCGATGCCCGGGCTGGCGCTGCTGGCGGCCAACGGGATCTACATCGTCGTGGTGCACGGTCCGCGGGCACTGGTGCTGCATCTGGCGTTCTCGACGGCGGTGTTCGCGGTGACCTACGGGTTGGCGATCGCCCAGGCCACCGCGCCGGTGTCGGTTGTCACGGTGCGTCTGCTCGTGCTGTTGCCGACGGTCATCGGTGTCCCGGTCATCGTGCAGTCGTACCTGTCGGCCCTGCGGATGGGCGCCGTCGACGCGCTGCACGACCCGCTGACCCGGTTGTACAACCGGCGTGGGCTCGACGTCCACCTCGCCGAACTGGTGGCGCCCGGCGGCGTGCAGATCGGGGTGCTGGCCCTCGACATCGACAAGTTCAAGGCGATCAACGACGGCCACGGTCACGACGCCGGTGACCGGGTGCTGGTCGGGGTGGCCGAAGCCGCCCGCGCCGCGGTCACGGATCTGGGGGTCCGGTCGGTGACCGCCCGCACCGGCGGCGAGGAGTTCGTCGTCGTGGTCGAGGGCGGGACTCAGACGGTCCGGCGCCTTGCGGCGCTGCTGCACGCCGAGGTGGCGCGCTGCGACGCGGCGGCCGTTCCCACGGTGAGTATCGGGGCGGCCGCGGCGCGTGTCGACGGCGACCTCGAAAGTGCCGTGCGCACCATGATCGAGCTGGCCGATGCGGCGATGTATCGCGCCAAGCATGCCGGCGGCAACCAGACCGTGATCGTCGACGACGCCGTTGCTGCCGGAGATTGAGGGTCGGCCGTGCCAGCATGAGGCAATGACCACGCATCCGGCGGACCGCCACCTGCGTTACCTGACCACGCCGCGCGCCGCGGCGTTCGCCGGCGTGCTGTTCGCGCTGTTGTTCGGTGTGGCACTGGTGATCATCCGCACGTCGGTGCCCGGTTCCGAACACCGGCTCCGGATCGCCGTGGTGCTGATGCCGTTCGCCGGCATCGCGTTCCTGTGGTTCATCGGGGTGATCCGAGACGGGCTGGGTGCGCTGGAGGACAAGTTCTTCTCGACGGTCTTCATCGGCAGCGGGCTGCTGTTCCTGGCGATGATCTTCGCGTCGACGGCCGTCGGGGCAGGCCTGATCGCCGCCAGAAAGCACTCCGGGCTGGGTGATGCCCGCACGGAGGTCACGGAGTTCGGCCACGCGCTGCTGGTCTCGCTGTCCGACACCTACGCGCTACGGATGGCCGCGGTCTTCATGATTTCGCTGGCCACCATCTGGCTGCGGACCCGGCTCATGCCGATCTGGCTGGTGATCGTGACCTACGTTGTGGCCCTGTGCGTCTTGGTCGGCAGCGACATCACCGCGTGGATGACGGTGGCGTTCCCGGTCTGGGTGCTCATCGTCAGCCTGCTTCTGCTCGCGCGCGCGGGCGTCATCGATCTTCCAGACGAAGAGCGCTCGCCGGACACAATTTGACCGCTTCCCGCGCGTGCTCGGCCGCGTCGCCGGTGACGTCGTCTTCGAGCACGACGACGATGCCGTCGTCGTCCTGGTCGAACACCTCACGGGCGACCATCACGCAGTTGCCGGCCTGGATGCACAGCTCGCGGTCCGCTGAAACCCTCATCTACCAGGTCACCTCCAACGATTTCAGACCGTAGATGAAATGGAACGATCGGAACGGCGCATCGTCGAACTCGACCGCAGGCGCCAGCGTCGGAAAGCGGCGCAGCAGTGCGGGGAACGCGATCTGCATCTCCATCCGGGCCAGCGGCGCGCCGAGGCAGTGGTGCACCCCGTGCCCGAACGCCAGGTGCCCCAGCGCTCCCCGGGTGATGTCGAAAACCTCAGGACGCTCGATGAATTCGTTGTCGCGGTTGCCCGACGGCAGCGACGCGAACACCAACTGCCCGGCCGGGATCGCGACGCCGGCGATCTCGACTTCGGTGGTGGTGATGCGCGGGATCGCGGTGTGCACGATCGACAGCCAGCGCAGCAGCTCCTCCACCGTCGGCGCCACCGCGTCCGGGTCGTCACGCACCGCGGCGAGCTGGTCGGGGTGGCGCAACAGCGCAAGGGTGCCCAGCGCCAACATGTTCGAGGTGGTCTCGTGGCCGGCCAGCAGGAGCAGGCCGGCGATCCCGACCAGTTCGTCGTCGGTCAGCTCGGTGCCGTGTTCGCGTACGAGCATCCCGAGGATGTCGTCGCCGGGACGGGTCCTGGCTCCCGCGACGAGGCTGCTCATGTAGGCGCGCCCCTCCCGCACCAGCTCGATGCGCTCGGGGATCGGGATGGACAGGTCGAGTTGGCGTGCGCTGCGCCGCTGGAAGTCGTCGCGGTCGGCGTACGGCACACCGAGCAGCTCGCAGATCACCAGGGACGGGATCGGCAGCGCGAAGTGCTCCACCAGGTCGGCTGAGGCTTCTCCGTCCCGGGCCGCCGCCAACGCGTCCAGTTGCGCGTCGACGATTTCGGCGATGCGGGGCTGCAGCCGCCTCATCCGCCGGAGCGTGAACTCGGGGGTGAGCATGCGGCGCAGCCGTTGGTGCTCGGGAGGGTCGAGTCCGAGCAGGTTTCCGGCACGGCTGCGCGCCTGTTCGTCCTCGTCGATCGGGGGCGCCCCGGGAACCACGAAGCCGGGCGGGCGGCTGTTGGAGAACCGCGTGTGGTCCGACAGCACGGTCTTGACGTCCTCGTAGCGGGTCACGAGGTACGCCGACATCCCGAAGGCGCTGGTGATCACCCGCACGCCCTCGGTCTCGCGGATCTCGCGCAGCTGCGGCGTGGGATCGAACCCGTCGCGCCGCATGTGCACCGGCGGCAGGTCGGGGCGGACGGCCTGGCTCATCTCTCGACGCTACCCGCCGGAGGAGGCGTCCTCGCGCAGTGCGGGCCACCAGATCCGGGGGCCGATGAGCGTGAACAGCGCGGGGATGATGACGGTGCGCACGACGAAGGTGTCGAGCAGGATGCCCAGGCCGACGATGATGCCGACCTGGGTCAGCACGATCAGCGGCAGCACCCCGAGCACGCAGAACACCGCCGCCAGCACGATGCCCGCGCTGGTGATCACCGCGCCGGTCGCCGACACGGCGCGCACGATGCCGTCGCGGGTCCCGTGCTCGGGTGTCTCCTCGCGTGCCCGGGTCACCAGGAAGATCGTGTAGTCCACGCCGAGCGCCACCAGGAACAGGAAGGCGAACAGCGGGGCGGTGTAGTCGAGGGCGGGGAACCCGAACACGTGCACGCTCGCCCAACCGCCGAGACCGAGCGCGGCCAGTGCGCTGAGCACCGTCACCCCGACCAGCACCAGCGGTGCCAGCGCCGAGCGCAGCAATGGGTAGAGCACCAGCAGCACGACGACCAGGATCGCGGGGATGACGACGGCGCGGTCGTGGGCGGCGGCCGAGGCCGCGTCGCGCGCGGTGGCGTCGGACCCGCCCACCAGCGCGTCGGGATCCACCCGGTGGACCGAATCACGAAGCGCATCAACGGTTTCAAACGCCTCGTCAGATGCCGGGGCGGCCTGCAGGACCACCGACCACTGGCTCACCCCACCGGGTCCGTTCCCGGCGGCAACGGCCGACACCACGCCGGGCGTCTCGGTGATGGCGCGCTGCACGTCGGAGGCCCGCTCGGTCGAGGCGATCACCCGGGCCGGGTCGGTCAGGCCGCTGGGGAAGTGCGCCGCCAGTGTTTCGAAACCGCTGACCGACTCGGCCTGGACGCGGAACTGTTCGGTCTGCGACAGCCCGACCGGAGTGCCGAGGAGTCCGGTGCACAGCAGGGCCAACCCGCCGATCGACACGATGGCGACCCGGGCGGGCCGGCGCGCGACGGCGGCGGCCACCCGGTGCCAGACCCCGCTGTCGGTCAGCGGTCTGGCCCCGACCTGCGGGATGAACGGCCAGAACAGCTTCCGCCCGAACACGCCGAGGGCGGGGGGCAGCACCAGCAGCACGAACACCGCGGCGATCACCAACCCCGAAGCGGCCTGCACACCGAGGCTGCGGGTGCTCGGCGACGACGCGAACAGCAGAGTCAGCAGCGCCAGTACCACCGTGGCATTGCTGGCGATGATCGCCGGCCCGGCGCGACGTACCGCGGTGTCCAGCGCGTCACGGTGGGATTCGCTGCGCCCCAGTTCTTCCCGATAGCGCGAGATCAGCAGCAGCGCATAGTTGGTGCCGGCGCCGAAGACCAGCACGCTGGTGATTCCCCCGGTGGACCCGTCCGGGCTCATGCCGAGTGTCTCGGCGACGGCCGCCCCGGCGACGGCGGCGACCCGGTCGGCGAACCCGATCACCAGCAGCGGCACCAGCCACAGCACCGGTGAGCGGTAGGTCACGATCAGCAGCAGAGCCACCACCGCCGCGGTGACCGCCAGCAGCGTCACGTTCGCCCCCGAGAACGAGTCGGCGATATCGGCGCCGAAAGCCGGTCCGCCCGTCACCTCGGCACGCAGATCCTGCGGCAGTCCGTCGGTGGCCGCGGCGCGCACCTCCTTGACCTTGTCGGTGAGCGCGAACCCCGAAAGGTCGGCCGACAGCGGAACCGTCGCCACCGCCGCCTGACCGTCCTCGGAGACCTGCGTGGGCGGGCCTCCGGTGCCGGCGCTGCCTGCGACCGTGAGCATGCGGTCCCGGGCCGAGTCCACCGCGGCGACGTCGGCGGGGGTCAGCGGAGCGGCGTCGGTGCGGGTTACCACCAGGATGGCGGGCACCAGGTCCCCGCCGGGCAGGGCCGCCCGGGCGGCGTCGGCGCGGGCGGACTCCGCCTCGGGCGGCACGATCAGCGGTGACTGCGAACCGGAGTCGCCGCTGCCCAGCAGGCCCATCAGGGCACCGGAGAGCAGGACGAGAAGGAGCGCGACCACCCAGGAGTATCGACGGCGCATCATTCCAACATTTCAGAATATTAATGATTAATCAATTGAAGTTTCTCGCTATGGTGGGTGCGTGCAGGATGTCGACCGGGTGGCACTGGAGGCGTCGATCGCCGCCGACATGCGGGCGCTGACCGCGGAGTCGGACCGGATCGGCCATCGCTTCGCGGGCCTGCATGCGTTGACACCCAACGACTTCCGGGCCCTCCTGCACGTCATGGTCGCCGAGAATGCAGGTACACCGTTGACGGCGGGTGAGCTCAGGAAGCGGATGGGCACCTCGGGCGCAGCGATCACGTATCTGGTGGAGCGGATGAACGCCTCCGGACACCTGCTGCGCGAATCCGATCCGAGCGACCGCCGCAAGGTGATGCTGCGGGTTGCCGACCACGGCATGGACGTGGCCCGCGAGTTCTTCACACCGCTGGCCGATCACGTCCACGAAGGGCTGGCCGGCCTCCCGGACGGCGACCTCACGGCCGCTCACCGGGTGTTCACCGCGCTGATCGACGCGATGAGCACATTTCGGGCGGCGCTCAGCGCCGATTCCGGCGGTCCGTCTGGCAGGCTGGAAAACCGATGAGTGATCCATCGAGGAGTGACACGAACCCCGACACGGTCCTGCTGCTCGGCGCGGGCGAGCGCAGCAGTGAGCTTGCGCTGGCATTCCGGCATCTCGGTGCCGACGTCGTCACGGTGACCGACCACGGCGAGACGCAGGCGCTGACGGCGCTGATCGACGAGCGTAAACCCCGGTATGTGATCGCCGACGCCGCGACGGTGGCGACGGACGCCCTGATCGCCGTCGCCGAACAGGACGACGTCGAGGTGTTCCCCACGCCGCGAGCCACCCGGCTGTCCCTCGACGGTGAGGGCTTGCGCCGGCTCGCCGCCGACGAGTTGGGCCTGCCCACCGCGCCCTTCTGGTTCGCCGGGTCGGTGGAGGAACTGACCGCGATCGCGGCGCATGCCGGGTTCCCGATGGTGGTCAAACCGGTCTCGGCGGCACCGGGGGAGGGCGAGTCGGTACTGTTGCGCCCCGACGATGTCGAGCCCGCGTGGCGCCACGCCACGGCCGCGGGCAGCGTGCAGCGCATCATCGCCGAGACCGTGGTCGAGGTCGACTTCGAGGTGACGCTTCTGACGGTGCGCACCACCGGCGCGGCCGGCCCCACCGTGCACTTCTGCGAACCGATCGGGCACCACCGCAACGACGGCGACGCGCTCGAAGCATGGCAGCCGCAACAACTTTCACCGGCGGCGCTGGACTCCGCGAAGTCGATCTCGGCCCGCATCGTCAACTCGCTCGGTGGGCGGGGGGTCTTCGCGGTGGAACTGCTGGTGCGGGGCGACGAGGTGTACTTCTCCGACGTCCGGCCCCGACTGCAGGACAGTGGCCTGGTGACGCTGCGCTCCCAGCGGCTGTCGCAGTTCGAACTGCACGCGCGGGCCGTTCTCGGGCTACCCGTCGACACCATCATGATCTCGCCCGGCGCCGTCGAGGTGAGCTACACCGACGGAGAGGGGCACGCGGCGCCCGACCGTGAGATCCGTGCGGTGCTGGCCGATGCGCTCGCGGTCGCCGAGAGCGACGTGCGCCTGTTTCCGGCCGCGGCGGCCGGCGGCGGCGAAACGCCCTGGCTCAGTTGGTCCACGGCCACCGCGCAGGATCCCATCGTGGCGCGCGATCGCGCCCGCCGCGTCGCGACAGCCGTGCGCAGGCTCCGGTGACAGAGCCCGACGAGACCTCGAGTGGCCGCGCCGTGGCCCCGTTCCTGGGGGCACTGAGCATCATTGTCGCCGTCGTGATCGGAATCTGGTTGTTCAACGTCTTCTCCGGTGACGGACTGACCGACGAAGCGCTGATCGCGCGCGCCACCTCCGGGCAGAACGACGCTCTGCAGCGCGCGGACTACTCCGACCTGCAGGCCTTCACGTGCGCCGAAGCGCGCGAAGATGAGGCGGAAGTGCTTGACCGGCAACGTGACTCGGTGGAGAAGCGGGGCAACCGGTTCGTCGAGAAGGTGGCCGGTGTGGTCATCGACGGTGACCGGGCCACCGCCGACATCACCTACTACTTCGAGAAGAATCCCGACGCCAAAGAGACCGTCGAGATGACCTTCGCCCGCGAGGGCGGGACCTGGAAGGTCTGTTCGACCGGCCCCAGCTAGCTGTGGGACACTCACGACCGTGAGCTATGCCGGAGACATCACGCCTGAGCAGGCATGGACGATCCTGAACGAGAACCCCGCTGCGGTGCTCGTCGACGTCCGCACCGACGCCGAGTGGCGGTTCGTCGGGGTGCCCGACCTGTCCAGCCTCGACCGCGATGTCGTCTACATCGAGTGGAGCCGCACCGACGGCACGCGAAACGACGGCTTCGTCGACGATCTTCTGGAAAGGATCGGGGGCGCCGGTTCGGACACGGAGCGGCCCGTGGTCTTCCTGTGCCGTTCCGGCAACCGCTCCATCGGTGCTGCGAAGGCGGCCACCGAGGCGGGTGTCGCGCCCTCCTACAACATCCTCGACGGGTTCGAGGGCAACCCCGACGAGAACGGGCACCGCGGTGTCACCGGGTGGAAGGCGGTCGGACTGCCCTGGAGGCAGTCATGACGGAGGTGCCTTCGGTGCGGATTCCGGCGGCGCTGCCGGACGGGGTGAGCCAGGAGACCATCGGCGTGCGGGGCGGGTTGCTGCGGTCCGGGTTCGAGGAGACCGCCGAGGCGCTGTACCTGACCTCGGGGTATGTCTACGAGTCCGCCGCCGCCGCGGAGAAGGCGTTCACCGGCGAGATCGACCGCTACGTGTACTCGCGCTACGGCAACCCGACCGTCTCGATGTTCGAGGAGCGGTTGCGCCTGATCGAGGGTGCGCCCGCCTGCTTCGCCACCTCGTCCGGCATGTCGGCGGTGTTCACCGCGCTCGGTGCGCTCCTGGGGGCCGGTGACCGGCTGGTGGCCGCGCGCAGCCTGTTCGGCTCCTGCTTCGTCGTGTGCAACGAGATCCTGCCACGCTGGGGCGTGGAGACGGTGTTCGTGGACGGCGACGACCTCTCGCAGTGGGAGCAGGCCCTTTCGGTGCCCACCCAGGCGGTGTTCTTCGAGACCCCCTCGAACCCGATGCAGTCGCTGGTCGACATCGCGGCGGTCTGTGAGCTTGCGCATGCCGCCGGCGCGAAGGTGGTGCTGGACAACGTCTTTGCCACCCCGATCCTGCAGCAGGGGTTTCCGCTGGGTGTCGACGTGGTGGTGTACTCGGGCACCAAACACATCGACGGGCAGGGTCGGGTGCTCGGCGGGGCGATCCTCGGCAGCAAGGAGTACATCGACGAGCCGGTGCAGAAGCTGATGCGCCACACCGGTCCGGCGCTGAGCCCGTTCAACGCGTGGACCCTGCTCAAGGGCCTGGAAACCCTGTCGCTGCGGGTGCAGCACCAGAACTCGTCGGCCCATCGCATCGCCGAGTTCCTCGAACAGCATCCCTCGGTGAGCTGGGTGAAGTACCCGTTCCTGGAGTCACACCCCCAGTACGACCTGGCCAAGCGTCAGATGACCGGCGGCGGCACCGTGGTGACGTTCGAGCTCGCCAGCGCCGGCGGAGCCGGCAATCCAGACGCGGCCAAGGAGCGGGCCTTCGAGGTGCTCGACAAGCTGCAGATCATCGACATCTCCAACAACCTCGGCGACGCGAAGTCGTTGATCACCCATCCGGCCACGACGACGCACCGGGCGATGGGGCCGGAGGGACGCGCCGCGATCGGGCTCGGTGACGGGGTCGTGCGGATCTCGGTCGGGCTGGAAGGCACCGAGGACCTACTCGCCGACCTGGACCGGGCGCTCGGGTAGTTGTCCAGGCGCTCGGACCAGAAGAAGGCCCGCCGCAACAAGCGGCGGGCCGCCCGCGACGAGGCCTGGGTTCCGGCGCGTGTCGTCGAACAACTCGAAATCGCCTCGGATCTTGAGGAATTCGACGCCAAGCTGACCGAACGCGGGTGGGAGTTCGCCGAAGACGACGGAAACTCGGCTGACGAGACAGGCGTGGCGTGGTACTGGCCGCCGTCGGAAGCCGACGTGGCAGACGAGGACGAGACCGTCAACGTGACGGTGGTGCTGCTCACCCCGGAGGACGGCGGCGAGACCGCGCACGTCGTCTTTGTCGGAATGTCGGACGACTACCAGTTCAATCTCGACGAGCTGTTCGAGCACCTCGACGTGATCGAGGCGTATCGACACGGCGATCCACCACCGGTTTTCTGAGCCGCCGAAATTGCATTCCAGCAGGGCCTTTAGCGGATTCCGGCTGCGTACCTACATTTTCGGCGAGGGTTTGTGCTCCGATCCCTCGACCACGCCGAGTGCGGACTGGGCGCGCTGTTCGTAGCCCTGCCGCTTGGTGGTGTCGAACTCGAGGAACACCCGGTCCAGGCCCAGCTTCCTGCTCAGCCAGCGCCGGCCGCGGGGTGGCAGCATCTGGGCGGCCTGCGCGGTGAACCGCAGCGGCGGGGGCACCGACACGTGGGTCTTGGGTTTGTTCAGCGTCTTCACCACCGCCGCGGCGATGTCTTCGGGCTCGACGGGCTTGAGCGCCCCGCTGGACGTGGTGCCCGAGATCAGGTCGGTGTTGGTGAACGGGGGCATGATCACCGAGACGTCCACGCCCTGCGGTGCGACCTCGTCGGCCAGCGCGGTCGACAGGCCCACCACGCCGAACTTCGCGCCGACGTAGACGACCTGGCCGGGCACCGGGATGAGGCCGGACAGCGACGCGATGTTGATGATGTGGCCGCGCCTGCGGGCGATCATGTCGGGCAGCGCCAGCTGACACCCGGTGATGACGCCGTAGAGGTTCACCTCGATCGACGAGCGGATCGACTGCTCGGACTGGTCCAGGAACGGGCCGATCGGCATCACGCCCGCGTTGTTGATCAGCACGTCGACATGGCCGCCACCGTCGGTGCGCGCCTTGTCGAGGAACGTCGCGAACGAGTCCCGGTCGGTGACGTCGAGCGGGTAGCCCGACACCGGCCCGAGCTTGGTCAGCTGTGCGACCGCAGACTCCTGCAGTGCGACGTCGCGGTCGCCGATGACCACGCGCGCCCCGCGCCTCAGGAGGGCCTCGGCGGTCGCATATCCGATGCCGCGGGCGGCCCCGGTGATCGCGATGGTCTTGCCCCGGATGTTGTCCATGCGGGCGAACTTTACACGTGTCAAGTTTTGGTGTGAAGGGGTGGTTTCAGGGGGTCATTCGATGACATCATCGGTCGCGGGCCCGAACAGGCATAGATGGCCGAGCACCGGGGCCGGGTCGGCCGACCAGTCCATCCGGGCCAGTTGTGCCGGACTGCGGCGTCCGGTGCGCCAGCGCAGTGACTCGAACCGCGTTGTGCGAAGCACTATTTCGTGGCCATCGGGTGGGCCGCTGCGATAGTCGGCATCCTCGGTGACGACCCGCAGGGGGACCGGGCTCTCCAACATCGTGAGCAGTCGGTCCGCCGTCCACCGCACTGATGCCGCGTCCCGGGCGCCCGGCCGGTCGACGGCGCCGCGGATGTCGTGCTCGTGACAGGCGATGTCGCCCAAAGGTGGTACGAACCCGGCGGTTTCGGAAAGGCGATGGAGTCGTTCGGATGTGGCGGACCAGGTGTCGAGCAGTCGCGCGTTGTCCTGACCGGCGAACCTCGCGACGTGCTCGGCCGTCTCGTCGTCGGTCGGAGCTCCAGTCAGAGACCCGTCCCCCCAGTCCTGAGCCACCGCCGTCATGTGGGCGACGACGTCGCGGACGGACCATCCGGGGCACGCCGCTACGGGCCGCGCCCACGCCTCCGGTTCCGTCAGCAGTCCCGCGATTCGCGCCCGGGTGTCCTGGTAGATGTCATCGATCAGCACAGTGGCCCCCGCACGACTCGGCCGTGTCATAGGAATCGTGGTGGCGCCACCACTGATACGGCGCCGTCTGGGGGTAGCCGGGAGGCGAGTCCTCCCACTTCTCCTGACGGCCCAGTGCCGTGATGTCCAGGAAGTTCCACGTGTTGACGAACGCCTCGTCACCCCGCCCGTCGACGAAGTAGGTGCGGAACACCTGACCGTCGAGGCGGATGAACGCGTTCGTGCCGTGCCACTCGTCCACGCCGAAGTCGGCGTCGAACCAGTTCCCATCGCCGGGAACCATGGTGTACCAGGGAATGTTCCAGCCCATCTGTCTCTGAATCCTCGCAAGGTCGGCCTGTGGCGCGCGGGAGGTGTAGACGAGCGTGGTGTCGCGCGCGTTGAGGTGCGACAGGTTCGGAATGTGGTCAGCCATCAGGGAACAGCCCACACAGCCGTGTTCGGGCCAGCCGCTCACGCCCGGATCCATGAAAGCCCGGTACACGATCAATTGCTTACGTCCGGCGAACAGGTCGAGCAGAGTGGCCGGGCCTTCCGGTCCTTCGAACCGGTACTCGCGCTCCACGAGCGTCCATGGCATCCGCCTACGCAGGGCCGCCATGGCATCGCGGGCTTTGGTGAACTCCTTTTCCCTGACCAACATTTCCGAGCGGGCGGTGTCCCAGTCCTGGGCCGACACGATCTGGGGTGTCTTCACGATCGATCCAATCATTAAACATGTCAGTTGAATATTGGTTCCATCAGGACACCACGGTTGGCGGCTATAGTCAACAGAATGGTTGAAGATCTGGTGCTGGACCGGGCCTACGCCGCGCTCGCCGATCCCACCCGCCGCAGATTGCTCGAGGCGCTGCGTACCGGCGATGCACGCATCACCGATCTGGCGGCGCCACTGCCGATGACCTTCGCTGGGGTGTCCCGTCACATCGGCGTGCTGGAATCCGCCGGCCTGGTGCGACGGGAGGTGCGCGGGCGCGAGCACTGGTTGTCGCTGCAGCCCGACGGTCTGTCGGACGCCCGCCGATGGATGGACGAGCAGACCGAGTTCTGGTCGGCGCGTGCGGACGCGTTGTCGGAGCGGTTGCGTAAGAAGGCGCGCGGCCGGTGAGCGGCGGACCGGTCGTGCGCGTGCGGCGGGTGATGCCGGCCACCCCCGACGTGGTGTTCGACGAATGGCTCGATCCGGAGGCGCTCGCGGACTGGATGTGCCCCCGGCCGTCCCGGTGTGTTGCGATCACGATCGAGGCCCGTGTCGGCGGACGGGTGCGATTCGATGTGGACGACGGCGACGACGGACCCCTGGTGCTGATCACCGGACAGTTTCTCGACGTCGATCGGCCGAATCGGTTGAGCTTCACCTGGAGCCACTCGGGCTGGTCGGACCCGACGGCGCAGAGCATCGTCGACGTCCAATTCGTGCCGCATGGCGATGACGCGACGCTGATGTCCATCGAACACTCGCTGCTGCCGCAGGAAGCGTTCGACGACCACGAGCACGGATGGACGCTCACCGCCGAGCAACTCGGGCACCGGCTCGCGAGCAGACGGGCCGCGACGGAAATGCGGGAACCCGACACCCGGTGACGACGCCGCGCGGGAAATTGCGGAGAGCCCGACCTACGTTGGACAGTGTCGTGATGTCCGTGCAGACAGTGGGTGAGTTGCGCTTCGTGGCGGTGGGTCAGGACGACCCACTCGCCGCTCCGTTGATCGACGAACTCGCCGTCGAGTACGCCGACCGCTACGGCGGCTCACGCGACAAAGTGCATGCCTGGTTGCGCGGTTATCCGGCCGCCGAGTTCGAGGCTCCCGGCGGCGGCCTGCTTATCGGACTGCTCGACGGGCAACCGGTGACCGGCGGCGCGTTCCGGCGCTTCGACGACACCACGGCCGAACTCAAACGCATCTGGACCGACGCCCGGTACCGCAGGCGAGGGCTCGGGCAGGCCCTGGTGTCCCGCCTCGAAGCCGACATCGCCGCGCGAGGCTACTCGCGGATCTACCTGACCACCGGTGACCGCCAGCCCGAAGCCGAGGCGCTGTACTCGTCGCTCGGATACCAGCGCCTCGAGGAGCCGCTGCCCGCCGAGGGGGAGGTCTACGCGATCGCGTTCCTCAAGGAGCGGCACTGACCGGGTCCACGATGCGCCGCGCCACCGACCTATAGGCTTGCCAATGTGTCGCAGGCGACCGTTGGCTGGTTGATGCTGGCGGCTGCCGCCCTGACATTCGCTCTCGGCGGGCTGTCCCGCCTGCTCGTCGGCCGCCACCGGGACAGCGGGGCGGTGCGCCTGCTCGTGCGGGTGTTCCGCCGCACGGGGCTCGCCCGGGTTCTGTTCGGGCGCTTCGAGTCCGACGTCCTCGACGACGACGAACTCGACACGATGATCCTCATGCCGTCGATCGTCGTCGCCTGCGGGCTGGCGCTGACCGCCCTGTTCCTGCTGGGCTACGAGACGCTTGCCTGATTCACGGCTCCGCCGTGGTTGCCTGATTCACGGCTCCGCCGTGGTTGCCTGATTCACGGCTCCGCCGTGGTTGCCTGCGCGACCGCGTCCCTCACCGGTCCGCGCCACACCGGCCCGTGGCCGGGCAGCATCACCTCGGTGTCGAGCATGCCAAGAGCCTCGAGGCTGCGCAGACAGGCGACCTCGTCGTGGTTGAACACCGACGGCAGCAGCTGCGGTCCGCGGCGCCGCGAAACGGGGTGGCCGGTGATCAGCGCGTCGCCGCTGACCAGCACGCCGTCCACCACGTAGGAGCAGTGTCCGCCGGTGTGCCCCGGCGTCGGGACGCACACCGGCGCCCCGGGAAGTCCCGCGGCGATGTCCTCGCTCAGCGCCGCGGTGGTGGGGATGCCCGTGCGGTCCAGGCCGCCCTTGCGGATGAGCGTCAGCGACCACTTCAGCCACCTGGGCTGCCAGGCATGCGCGGCGACGGCCAACGGCGACGCCTGCTCGAGGTACTCGCGCTTGGCATGGCCGACCTCGTCGGCATGGCAGTAGACGGGGGTACCGTGCTCGCGGGCGAACCACATCGCGGACCCGAAGTGGTCAATGTGCGCGTGGGTCAACAGGATTGCGCGGACATCGGCCGCCCCGAAGCCGAGCCGTCCCAGCGATTCCAGCACTTCTTCCCGGTGCCCCGGGTAGCCGGTGTCGATCAACAGCACGCCGCCGTCGTCGGCGACCAGGGTCCAGTTCACCAGGTCGGTCTGCGCGAAATGGACGCTGTCGGTGATGGCCGTCAGAGCCGTTGCCATGAGCCGAGTGTAGAAACTTATCTATGGCTGAACTGAAACTGGGCTACAAGGCGTCGGCGGAGCAGTTCGCGCCACGGGAACTCGTCGAGCTCGCTGTCGCTGCCGAAGAGCACGGCATGGACAGCGCGACGGTCAGCGATCACTTCCAGCCCTGGCGGCACGAGGGCGGCCATGCGCCGTTCTCGCTGGCGTGGATGACCGCGGTGGGCGAGCGCACCAAGCGGCTGCAGCTGGGCACGTCGGTGCTCACCCCGACCTTCCGTTACAACCCGGCGGTGATCGCCCAGGCGTTCGCGACGATGGGCTGCCTGTACCCGGGCCGGATCTTCCTCGGCGTGGGCACCGGTGAGGCGCTCAACGAGATCGCCACCGGCTACGAGGGGGACTGGCCCGAGTTCAAGGAGCGCTACGCGCGGCTGCGTGAATCGGTGCGGCTGATGCGCGATCTCTGGCTCGGCGACCGGGTTGATTTCGAGGGCGAGTACTACAAGACCAAGGGCGCCTCCATCTACGACGTGCCCGAGGGCGGCATCCCGATCTACATCGCCGCTGGCGGGCCCCAGGTCGCCAAATACGCCGGGCGGGCGGGCGACGGCTTCATCTGCACCTCCGGCAAGGGCGAGGAGCTGTACAAGGACAAGCTGATCCCCGCGATGCGCGAGGGGGCCGAGGCGGCGGGCAAGAATCCCGACCACATCGACCGGATGATCGAGATCAAGATCTCCTACGACACCGATCCCGAGCTGGCCCTGGAGAACACCCGCTTCTGGGCGCCGCTGTCGCTGACCGCCGAGCAGAAGCACTCCATCGACGATCCGATCGAGATGGAGAAGGCCGCCGACGCGCTGCCGATCGAGCAGGTCGCCAAACGCTGGATCGTCTCGTCAGACCCCGACGAGGCCGTCGCCAAGGTCGCCGAATATGTCGGCTATGGACTCAATCATCTGGTTTTCCACGCACCCGGGCACGACCAGAAGCGTTTCCTGGAACTGTTCAAGCGCGACCTGGAACCGAGGCTGCGCAAGCTCGGCTGAGCACCGGCGCAGCGAGATGGTCCGCATTCTCGCGACCGTGGCGGGGCTGGGTGCCCTGGCCGTCGGTCTGGTGGCGTTCGGTGCGCGTTGGCTGCCGATCTCCGGGCACCCGAGCCTGATCGTCGCGGCAGCCTCGCCGTATCTCGCGGTCGCGGCGCCGGTGGCGATGCTGTTGCTGGTGCTGGGCAGGCGCTGGATGCTGACCCTGGTGGCGGTGGCGCTGACCGTGGCGCTGATGTGGGTGTACGTGCCGCGCTATCTGGGATCTTCGGATGCGGACGTCGCGGCGGTCGACCTGCGGGTGCTGACCGCCAACCTCGGTATGGGCCAAGCGGATCCGGCCGCGTTCGTCGCTTTGGCCGGTGCCGCGGCCGACGTCGTCGCGGTACAGGAGATGACGCAGGAAGCGGCCGACGGGTTGGCGGCGGCCGGGATGGACACCGCCTTCCCACACCGGGTGATCGTGCCCGCGCCGATGGCGTCCGGCATCGGGATCTGGAGCCGCCACCCCATCGTGCACTCCGGACGCATCGACGGTTATGCGCTGCCGATGGTGGGCTCCCGGATCCGGATTCCCGGCGTGCGCGTCGACACCACCGTGCTTTCCGTTCACCTGGCCGCGCCGTGGCCTATGCCGATTGCGGCGTGGCAGTCCGACCTCGCGCTGTTCCCCGACACGCTGCGTGAGGTCGGCCGTAGCGCAGGCGCGGGCGCGGTCATCGTGGCGGGCGACTTCAACGCCACCGCCGATATGGCGCCGTTCAACCGGTTGCTGGACCAGGGATACGGCGACGCCGGTCCCGAGGCCGGCGCGGGCCTGGCACGCACCTATCCCGGCCGCGGGATGCGGCCGCCACTGCTGGGCATCGACCACATCCTGACGAAGAACTGCTCCGCCGCGACCGCCGAGACCGTGGTGGTGCCCGGTGCCGACCATCGCGGACTGCTCGCCACGCTGCGGGTCCCGGTGGACATGACCGCCAGTTGACAGGCAGGCTTTGACACGTGCCTGACGCCACGACGGGAGCCACCTCCTCGATCTACCTCGCGTCGCCGGAAGGCGACACCGGAAAATCGACGATCGCGCTGGGCATCCTGCACCGGCTCTCGGCCACGGTGGCCAGGGTCGGGGTTTTCCGGCCGATCACCAGGATGGGCGAGAGCCGGGACTACATCCTGGAGTTGCTGCTCGACCACACCACCGCGGGACTGCCGTACGAGGACTGTGTCGGGGTCAGCTATCAGCAACTGCACGACGACCCCGACGCGGCGCTGGCTGAGATCGTCGACCGCTTTCACCGCGTCGCCGACCGGTGCGACGCGGTTCTGGTCGTCGGAAGTGACTACACCGACGTCGCCGCGCCGAGCGAGCTGTCCGTCAACGCGCGCATCGCCGCCAACCTCGGTGCGCCGGTGGTGCTCGCGGTCAAGGGCAAGGACCGCACCGCCGAGCAGATCCTCCAGGTCGTCGACGTGTGCATCAACGAGATCGCCGTCCAGCACGCCCACACCGCCGCCGTGGTGGTAAACCGTTGTGACCCGACCCTGTTGGTCGACGTCGCCGAGGCCCTGGCGGGTATCGGACCGCAGAGCTACGTGCTGCCCGAAGAACCCCTGCTGGTCGCGCCGTCGGTCTCCGAACTGCGCAGCGCGGTCGAAGGCCACCAGGTGCAAGGGGACCCGGCGCTGCTCGACCGCGAAGTGCTCGACGTCCTCGTCGCGGGCATGACGGCCGAGCACGTGCTGGAGCGGCTCACCGAAGGCGTCGCGGTCGTCACCCCCGGCGACCGGTCCGACGTGGTGTTGGCGGTGCTCAGTGCCCATGCCGCAGCAGGATTCCCATCGCTGTCGGCAGTCATTCTGAACGGCGGGCTCACGTTGCATCCTGCGATCGGATCGCTGGTGTCGGGCCTGGGGCTGCGGCTGCCGGTCATCGAGACCAGACTCGGCACATTCGAGACCGCCAGCCGGATCGCCGCGACCAGGGGACGGGTCACCTCGACGTCGCATCGCAAGATCGACACCGCGCTGACATTGATGGACACCTACGTCGACACTGCGGAACTGTTGGCGCACTTGGCCATTCCGATTCCCACCGTGGTCACCCCGCAGATGTTCACCCACCAGCTGCTTGAGCGGGCCCGCTCCGACCGCAAGCGCATCGTGCTTCCGGAGGGCAACGACGACCGCATCCTCAAGGCCGCGGGTCGACTGCTGCACCGCGGCGTGGCCGACCTGACGATTCTCGGCGAGGAGGCCCGGGTCAGGGCACGCGCGGCGGAGCTCGGCCTGGACCTGTCCAGCGCGGTGGTGCTCGATCCGCAGACCAGCGAGCTGTGTGATCGGTTCGCCGAGCAGTACGCGGCGTTGCGCGCACACAAGGGCGTCACCGTCGAGCAGGCCCACGAGATCATCAAGGACGTGTCGTACTTCGGCACCATGCTGGTGCACAACGACCTGGTCGACGGCATGGTCTCCGGCGCGTGCCACACCACGGCGCACACGATACGGCCGGCGTTCGAGATCATCAGGACGGTGCCCGGCGTCTCCACCGTGTCGAGCATCTTCTTGATGTGCCTTGCCCACGAGGTGCTCGCCTACGGCGACTGCGCGATCGTGCCCGACCCCACCGCCGAACAACTTGCCGACATCGCGATCTCCTCGGCGCGGACCGCCGCGCAGTTCGGCATCGAGCCGAAGGTGGCGATGTTGTCGTACTCGACGGGTACCTCGGGCACCGGTGCGGACGTGGACAAAGTCAGGAAGGCGACGGAACTGGTGCGGACACGCGCGCCCGAGCTGCTGGTCGAGGGGCCGATCCAGTACGACGCCGCGGTGGAACCGTCGGTGGCGATGACGAAGATGCCCGACTCGAGGGTGGCCGGGCATGCCACCGTGCTGATCTTCCCGGACCTCAACACCGGCAACAACACCTACAAGGCGGTTCAGCGCAGTGCGGGTGCCATCGCGATCGGGCCCGTGCTGCAGGGCCTGAACAAACCCGTCAACGACCTGTCGCGGGGCGCCCTGGTGGAGGACATCGTCAACACCGTGGCCATCACCGCGATCCAGGCGCAGGGGTGACGGCGATGTCGCGGTCGGTGCTGGTGCTCAACTCCGGTTCGTCGTCGGTCAAATACGCAGTGCTCAACCCGGATTCGGGTGTGCTGGTCGCCGACGGGATCGTCGAGCGGATCGGCGAGCAGAGTTCTGACGCGCCGGCAGTGGCCGACCATGCCGCGGCGATGCAGATGGTGTTCGACTCGCTGGCCTCCGACGGCCACCGGCTCGACGATCTCGGGCTGGTCGCGGTCGGGCACCGAGTCGTGCACGGCGGTCAGGACCTGTACCGGCCGACGGTGGTCGACGACGCCACCATCGAACGGTTGAAGGAGCTGTCCCCCCTTGCGCCGCTGCACAATCCACCGGCGATCCTGGGGATCGAGGTGGCCCGCAAGGCACTGCCCGACCTGCCGCACATCGCTGTGTTCGACACCGCGTTCTTCCACGACCTGCCGCCGGCGGCGGCCACCTATGCGATCGACGCCGAGGTGGCCGGGCCCTGGCACATCCGCCGCTACGGTTTCCACGGCACGTCGCATCAGTACGTCAGTGAACAGGCGGCCGCATTCCTGGACGTCCCGCTCGAGTCGCTGAGCCAGATCGTGCTGCACCTGGGCAACGGTGCGTCGGCGTCGGCCATTCTGGGTGGCAGGCCCGTGGAGACTTCGATGGGCCTGACCCCGATGGAGGGGTTGGTGATGGGGACGCGATCCGGGGACGTGGACCCCGGTGTCATCTTCTATCTGTGGCGGACCGCGGGCATGACCGTCGAGGACATCGAGGCGATGCTCAACCGGCGGTCAGGGGTGCGCGGGCTGGGCGGCGAGATCGACTTCCGGCTGCTGCACCGGCGCATCGAATCCGGCGACGCGGCCGCGCAACTGGCCTACGACGTGTACATCCATCGGCTGCGCAAGTACGTCGGCGCCTACCTGGCGACCCTCGGCTCGGTCGATGTCATCACCTTCACTGCGGGCGTCGGCGAGAACGACGCGGCGGTGCGCCGGGACGTGCTGTCCGGACTGACGGCCTTCGGCATCGAACTCGACGAGCACCTCAACGCGAGCCCCGCGCGGACGGCCCGCCGCATCTCGCCCGACGGGGCACCGATCACCGTGCTAGTCGTGCCGACTGACGAGGAGCTTGCGATCGCTCGGGCGTGTGCGGGAGTACTTGGCGGCCGTCTCGGCCACGGGTAGCTCGCGCACCGGGTCGCAGATCCTCAACAGCCGGCGGACATGCGTTCCCGCGAGCAGGCTCCAACGCACACCGCGTCGGGCGCAGACGACGTTGATGTTGGACAGTGCGGCAAACCCCGAGGCGGCGAAAAACTCCACTGTCTGCAGGTCGAGGATCAGCTTGCGCGCCCCGCCGAGGCGCTTCTCGATATAGCAGGCCAGGGCCATGCTGTTGGTCGCGTCGACCTCACCGTGGATCGTCACGAGCACCGTCGACGGGGGCAGCTCGCAGGCGGAGAACGTCGCGCGATGATGCTCCTCGCGCAATTCGAACGACGTCGGATCCGGTCGGAACACCCGCTGGGTGCTGGATGCGGGCAATGGATCGGATATGGACATTTAGCACACTCCCTCAGACGAAATCAGCTGAGAACCGTGATTCGTGCTGTGGGTGAAGTCAGGGATCGGGGCCCTCGCGTCTCAAAGCTGCGCCGATGACGTCACCTTAGTAGTGCAGCCACGTTACTACGGAATCCGTTGCTTGAACAGATCTTGAACAGAATCCCGTCGATGTACTTCTAGCTGGCACTTTGTCGGCGGTGAACCCCGGCAATCGGCACACTGCGGGGGTGCCGTGAGCTGCGGGGAGACAGCCAGCAACGGAATTCGTCGTTGCTGGCTGCGTCGGCTAGAACGTCGACATGGGTCGCACGCTGTTGGCCAGGTCGACCAGCGCGTAGCGATGCGCCTGTGTCGGCGCCACCCTGGCCAGGCTTCGCAGCGACGCCTCCACACCCAGCGCCAGCCCGTGCTCGGTGAACGGGAAACCGAGGATGTGGTTGGTGCTGGCGGTGTTGTCGGCGAGCCAGTCCATCGCGGTCCCCAGCACCAGCGCCCGTATCTGCAGCACGCGGGGCTCGGTGTCAGGCAGGGCCTCCACCCGACGCGCGGCGTCGCGGATGTGCTGCTCGGTGATCTCGCTGCTGGACCGCCCGGACAGCAGTGTCACCGCGCTGGTCAGCCGTGCGGTCGTGAAATGCCTTGAGGTGGCTGGCACTTCGTCCAGCGTGCGGACCGCCGCGTCTCGGTCCCCGGCCGCCGACTGCGCCCTGGCCAGCCCGAATCCCGCCGAGATGACCCCGTTGTCGGTGGACCACACGGTGTTGTAGAAATTGTGCTCGTCTGCGGTCCCGGCGAGTTCGGCGGTGGCCGCCAACGCCAGCTTCGGGGCCAGCTCGCCGGGCAGGGTGTCCAGGACCTCGTTGAAATGCTTTGTCGCCGAGTCATAGTCGGCGGTCAGCAGTTCGGAGACGGCGCGGAACCAGACAAGGCGCCAGCGCCACCCGACCCGGTCGGCCAGGTCGTCGAGCTTGCGGGTGGCCTTGGCGACGTCGCCCAGATCCAGCAGCGCACGCACCTCCATCAACGGCAACTCCACCGATTCCGACAGGTCGATGCCCTCGGAGTCGAGCGTTCCGTGGCGTGCTGCGCGCAGCGAATCCAGAGTCTGCACCGGCTGACTCAGCACGATCGCCGAGAGTATCGTCGCTCCGACGTCGGTGGGGTCGACCAGCGGCACCTGAAGCGCTCTGACGATCTCCTGGGCGGTGAGCTTCTCGGAATGCACCTGCCCGTCCAGGTACACGTCGGTGTGAGCGACGAGCAGGTCCACGCCGAACGTCGACCGTGACCGGCTGAACACCGTCGACAAGCCAGGCCTCGGCACACCGGAGTCCTTGGCGACCACCTCGCGCAGCACACCCATCAGCTGGCTCGACATCTCCTCCGCGCTCTGGAAACGCCGTCGCGGATCGGGGTCGATCGCGCGCCGCAGCAGCCTGCCGAACGAGTCGTAGGTGGCCAGCACCGGGTCGTCTTCGGGCAGCCCGTCGACGTAGCGCCCCTTGCGGGTGCGCAACTTCAACGTCAGCGCCGCCAGCGTCCGGCCCACCGTGTAGATGTCACTGGCCACCGTCGGGCCGGTGCGCACGATCTCGGGGGCTTGGTAACCCGGTGTGCCGTAAAGGTATCCGAACGAGTTGATCCGCGACACGGCGCCGAGGTCGATGAGCTTGAGCTGGTCCTCGGTGACCATGACGTTTTCGGGCTTGAGGTCGTTGTAGACCAGCCCGATCGAATGCAGATGGCCCAGCGCGGGCATGATCTCGAGCATGAAGCCGATCGCCTCGGCGACCGGCAGCCGGGTGCTCTTCTGCGCGGTGGCCTGCTTGAGCGACGTGCCGCCGACATACTCCATCACGATGTAGCCGACCGGGTTGCCGTGCTTGTCCTCGTGCTCGACGAAGTTGTAGATCTTGACGATCCCGGGGTGGGTCACCTGCGCGAGGAATTGGCGCTCGGCCATCGCGATGGCCTGCGCCTCGGCGTCGCCGGAATGCACCAGCCCCTTGAGCACCACCGGCCGGTCGTTGACGTTCTTGTCGAACGCCAGGTACACCCAGCCGAGTCCGCCGTGAGCGATGCAGCCCTTGATCTCGTACTGGTCGGCGACGATGTCACCGACATTGAGTTGCGGCAGAAAGGAATACGCGCTGCCGCAGTGCGGGCACCAGCCCTCGGAGAGCGCTCTGCCGTCTTTCGTCGACCGGCCCACCGGTCTGCCGCAGTTCCAGCAGAAGCGTTTCGACTCCGCCACCACCGGATCGGTCATCAACGCCGCCAACGGATCCCGCGCGGGCACTCGCGGGATCTCGACCAGACCACCACCGAGGCGGCGGGTCGGTGACATGTGGCGGGTCACCGTCGTGGTGGTGAGCTGCGGTTCGGTATCCCCGGTGTGCAGCCCGTCGCTGTCGTCTTCGTCGTCGAAGAAGTTGGGCCGGAACACCGCCTGCGTGGCCATCGGCCGCACCGTCGACATCGTGTCGTCGGCGAGGTCTGTGTAGCCGGCCGGCTGGGTGCCCGGTCCCCCGTCGAGATCCTCTGGCTCGGTCATCAGTCCGAGTACCTCGCGGCGGGGGGCGCGGGTGCGGGCCCGAGTACGGTCAACCACTTGCGGTACAGCGTGTTCCAGGTGCCGTCGCGTCGGATGCGCTGCAGCGTGCCGTTGACGAAGCGCACCAGCCCGGTGTTCTCCAGGTTGACTCCGATGCCGTAAGGCTCCTCGTTCATCGACGGCCCCACGATGTGCAGGTAGGGGTCCTGGGACACCAGCCCGGCCAGTATCGAGTCGTCGGTGCTGACCGCGTCGACCTGGCGCTGCTGCAACGCGACCAGGCAGTCCGCCCAGGTGACCACGCCGACGATGATCGGCGGCGGCGTGATCTGCTGGATGCGCTCCAGCGACGTGGTGCCCTTCGCGACGCAGACCCGCTTGCCCGACAGGTCGGACGACTGCCGGATGTTCGAATCCCGCGGTGCCAGGATCCGCTGGTTGGCGGACAGGTAGGCGGTGGAGAAGTTCACCAGCTTCTTGCGCTCACAGGTGATCGTCATCGTCTTGACGACCACGTCGACCTGGTTCTTCTGAAGCGCCTCGATGCGATCCGCCGAAGACAGAATGCGGTATTCCACCTGCGACGGGGTGCCGAAGATGTCGCGTGCGATCTCACCGGCGATGTCGACGTCGAAGCCGGTGATCTCGCCGGTGATCGGGTCGCGGAAGCTGAACAGGTTGCTGCCGATGTCGAGGCCGACGATGAGCCGGCCCCTGGCCTTGATGTTGGCCACCGCCTTCGCGGCGTCCTCCTCGTTGTCGAACGGGCGCAGGCTGGCCAGGGGATCACAGTCGTCGTCCGCGGCGGTCGGTGGACGCGCGGGCTCTGGCGGCATCTCCTGCAGCCCCGCAGGCGTCGGCGGCGCCAGCGTGACACTCGGTGTTGCCACCACCGGCGACGTCTGCGCGCACCCACCCAGCACCAGCACCCCCGCGAGCAGCGCGCCCAGGATCTTCATGCTCATCACCGGCTGTCTGTTCTTCGCGCGAGCGCTCATCACCGGCTGTCTGTTCTTCGCGCGAGCGCTCATCACCGGCTGTCTG
>NZ_HG964450.1:342033-616785 GCF_000612725.1 Mycolicibacterium austroafricanum | reverse complement strand
ATCACCGGTACTCGCTCAATCTCGGCCAGATCCCCAACGCCACCGCCACGGCCGCCACGATCGACAGCGCCGCGGCGCCGACCGTCGCCCCCGACAGCACCCGGCGGGCGTTGACGATGTCATTGCGCAACTGGGTCCGGCTCTGGTCGATGCCCTTGGTCAACGCCGCGTCGAGCTTGTCGAACGCCGGTGTGGAGTCGTCCTCGCCGGTGCCCAACGCCACCTGCGTCGCGGCCTGGTAGTTGCCGACGGCGATGTACGCGGAGATCCGGTCGTCGGCGGCGCGCCACCGGTCCAGCAGCGCCCCGGCGTCGGCCAGATCGGTCTTGTCGATCGAATCGTCGCGCGACAGATAACGCGCCAGCTGCTGCTTCATGTCGTCGATGCGTTGGTAGTACGACTGCTTGCGCAGATTCTCGTCACCCCGGCGGATCAACGACAGGGTTTCGTCGGCGCGCGCCTGCTGTGCGGTGATCGCCAGCGTCGTCACAGTCTTGAGCGACTCGGCCGCGGTCTCCTTGGCGCTGCGGCTGTCGCTGGTCGAGATCACCAGGGCCGTACCGACCCAGATCAGCATGATCAACACCGCCAGCCCACCCGCGACGAAGCCGATGTTGACGCGCCGGCGCGTGCGTTTGGCCAGCCAGCGGTTGGCGAACACCCCGAACAACAGCGTCGCGACGACCACCAGGATCACCGGTGTCGGGATCCGGGTCGACGCGGTGGTCTCGGCGTCCACCCGGGCCGAGGTCTCCTCGTAGAGCCGCTGCGCGTCCGGCAGGATCTGCTGCTGCATCAGCGCTGAGGCCTCCGACAGGTACGACGAACCGACCGGGTTGCCCGCCCGGTTGTTGGTCCTGGCCGTCTCCACCAGACCGGTGTACACCGCAAGACGCGCGTTGATCCGGCCGAGCAGCTGGACCAGTTCCTCCTCGGTCAGCCCGCTCGACGCCCGTGTCACCGCGACCGACGCGTCGGTGATGGCCTGCTCGTAGCGTTGCCGGACCGCGCGCGGTTCGGCGCCGGCGATGAAGGCGGTGGCCGCCGCGGCGTCGGCGACCGACAGCGTGGTGTAGAGCTGCCCGGCGGCGAACGCCAGCGGTTCGGTGTGGTTCAACACGGTCGTCAACGCCTGCTGGCGGTCGTTGATCGTCGTCGACGTCGCGAACGCGCTGCCGACCACCAGCGCGGCCAGCACCATCCCGATGCTGAGGATCCGGCCCGGCGTGGTCCAGAGGAACCACCACCGCGGATGCGACGGTGTCGTCGGCGACCGTGACGCGAGAGGTTCGGTCGAGGGGTGCGCCAACTCCACAGTCACGTCTGCGCGGACCTCATCCTGGTCTCGATCTTTCCGGCGGTCGTTCGGCCAACTCTATCGAGCGCCGACCTTCTATGAGGGAATTCTAAGAGGTACTCGTGCGACGCGTGTGGATTCAGGTGCCCCGAATTCCGTGGCGGTTCCCTATCCTGAACGCGTGCGTGGCGACGGTGACGGCTGGGTTGTGTCGGAAGCCGGCAATGCGTACTGGGGCAGGCACGGCGCGGCCGGGTTGCTGCTACGCGCGCCGGGACCCGGCGGATCGGCGGCGGTGCTGCTCCAGCACCGGGCACCGTGGAGTCATCAGGGCGGCACCTGGGGACTCCCCGGCGGCGCCCGCGACAGCCACGAGACGGCCGAGCAGGCGGCGGTGCGCGAGGCCGAAGAGGAAGCCGGCCTGCCTGCCGATCAGCTGACCGTGCGGACGACCGTCGTCACCGCCGAGGCGTCCGGGTGGACGTACACGACGGTCATCGCCGACGCCGAGGAACAGTTGGCCACCATCCCCAACCGGGAGAGTGCCGAGCTCCGCTGGGTGGCCGAGGACGAGGTCGCCAACCTGCCGCTGCATCCCGGGTTCGCCGCGAGCTGGGACCGTCTGCGCGAGGTCACCGCGTCGATCCCGCTGCTGGTCAACCCGCAGCGCTGAGCATCCCGGCGAGCCGTTCGGCCGCGGCCCCGGGGTCGTCGGCTGCGGTGATGGCCCGCACCACCACCACGCGCCGTGCCCCGGCGTCGAGTACGTCGGGCAGACGCTCCGCGTCGATGCCGCCGATCGCGAACCACGGCTTGTCGGTGCCCAGCGCGGCAGTCGCCCTGATCAGGTCCAGTCCCGGTGCGGGGCGGCCCGGTTTCGTCGGCGTCGGCCAGCACGGACCCACACAGAAGTAGTCGACGGCTTCACCTACCGCGGCCTTGACCTGATCCAGGTCGTGCGTCGAACGGCCCACGATGCGGTCCCCGACGATCCGGCGGGCCACGGTCAGCGGCAGATCGTCCTGGCCGAGGTGCAGCACATCGGCGTCCGCGGCGAGCGCGATGTCCGCGCGGTCGTTGACCGCGAACAGTGCGCCGTGCCTGCGCGCCGCGTCGGCGAGGACCTCGAGTGCCGCGATCTCCTCGCGGGCCTCCAGCGGGCCGAAGCGCTGCTCGCCCGCCGAGCCCTTGTCGCGCAACTGGATGATGTCGACACCGCCGGCCAGCGCCGCATCGGCGAACTCGGCCAGGTCGCCGCGTTCGCGGCGGGCATCGGTGCACAGGTACAGCGCAGCGCTGTCGAGGTTGCGGGATTCACGCACCCTCGAACGCTAGCGCCGCCGCGACGTAGGCTGGTAGCCGACCACACGGGAGTCCCGGGTACGGGGACTGAGAGTGAGCCCGCCGGCTCTTACCGTCACACCTGATCCGGGTCATGCCGGCGAAGGGAGCCAGCCAGTGCCAGCCCACACCCGCGGAACGCTCGCCGTCGTCGGCGGCGGCGTCATCGGGCTCTCGGTGGCACGGCGGGCGCTGCAGGACGGCTGGGCCGTGCGGGTGCACCGCACCACCGAGGCGGGTGCGTCGTGGGTCGCCGGCGGGATGCTGGCCCCGCACAGCGAGGGCTGGCCCGGCGAGGAGCGGCTGCTCCAGATCGGTCTGGACTCGCTTCGGCTCTGGCGGGAGGGATTTCTCGATGGTCTGCCCCCGGAGGTGGTCACCGCACGCGAGTCACTGGTGGTCGCCGTCGACCGGGCCGACGCCGCGGACCTGCAGACCGTCGCGGCGTGGCTTTCCGGGCAGGGTCACCCGGTGACGGTGACGACTGCGGCGCGGGATGTCGAACCGCTTCTCGCGCAAGGTATCCGGCACGGATTCCGGGCCGAGACCGAGCTGGCGGTCGACAACCGGGCGGTGGTGGCGGCGCTGGCCGCCGAGTGTGAACGACTCGACGTCGAGTGGGCGCCGCCGGTGGCGACGCTGACCGACGTCGGCCCCGCGGACACGGTGGTGCTCGCCAACGGCATCGACGCCCCCAAACTGTGGCCCGGCCTCCCGGTCCGGCCGGTGAAAGGTGAGGTGCTACGCCTGCGCTGGCGACCCGGCTGCCTGCCGGTTCCGCGGCGGGTGGTGCGGGCCCGGGTGCACGGACGGCAGGTCTACGTGGTGCCGCGCGCCGACGGTGTGGTGGTGGGGGCGACGCAGTACGAGCACGGACGAGACACCGCACCCACGGTGAGCGGGGTCCGCGATCTGCTCGACGACGCCTGCGCGGTGATGCCCGCACTGGGCGAATACGAGTTCGCCGAGGCGGCGGCCGGGCTTCGGCCGATGACGCCCGACAACCTCCCGCTCGTCGGCAGGCTCGACGAGCGCACACTGGTCGCGGCGGGGCACGGCCGGTCGGGTTTCCTGTTGGCGCCCTGGACGGCGGACTCGATCGCCGCCGAGTTGGAAGGAGCGCTGGTCCGATGAAGGTCACGGTCAACGACGAGTTGGTGGAGGTCGACGACGCCATCACGGTCGCTGCGCTGCTCGATCGGCTGGGCTTCCCGGAGAAGGGAATCGCGGTGGCGGTGGACTGGGCGGTGATTCCGCGCTCGCAGTGGGACACCGCGCTGACGGACGGAGCGAAGGTCGAGGTGGTGGCGGCGGTGCAGGGTGGCTGATGTGGCGGTTTCCGAGTTCGCTGACTCTGATTTCACGACGGGCAAGCTCAGCATCGCCGGGCGCGAGTTCGGTTCGCGGCTGATTCTCGGCACCGGCGGTGCGGCCAACCTCGCGGTGCTGGAGGCGGCGCTGGTCGCATCCGGAACCGAACTCACGACGGTGGCGATGCGCCGGGTTGACGCCGAAGGCGGCACCGGGGTGCTGGATCTGTTGACCCGACTTGGCATCTCCCCATTGCCCAACACGGCGGGCTGCCGCGGTGCGGCCGAGGCGGTGATGACCGCCCAGCTGGCGCGCGAGGCGTTGCAGACGAACTGGGTCAAGCTGGAGGTCATCGCCGACGAGCGCACGTTGCTGCCCGATGCCATCGAATTGGTCAGGGCGGCAGAACAACTCGTCGACGACGGATTCGTGGTGCTGCCCTACACCAACGACGACCCCGTCCTCGCGCGGCGGCTGGAGGCGACGGGCTGTGCCGCGGTCATGCCCCTCGGCTCGCCGATCGGCACCGGGCTGGGCATCGCCAACCCGCACAACATCGAGATGATCGTGGACCAGGCGAGCGTGCCCGTCATCCTCGACGCGGGTATCGGCACGGCCAGCGACGCCGCACTGGCCATGGAACTGGGCTGTGACGCCGTGTTGCTGGCCAGCGCGGTGACCCGCTCCGCGGATCCGCCCGCGATGGCAGCGGCGATGGCGGCCGCGGTCCGGGCCGGATACCTGGCCCGCCGGGCCGGCCGCATCCCCAAGAGGTTCTGGGCGCAGGCAAGCAGCCCCTCGCTGTGAGCAGGTATGTGGCCCTGGGCAGTTCGATGGCTGCCGGGCCGGGCATCGCGCCGCGGGCGCCGGGTTCACCGCGGACGGCGGGCCGGTCCGCCCGCAACTACCCGCACCTGGTCGCCGCCGCGCTCGGGCTCGACCTCGTCGACGTCACCTACTCCGGGGCGACGACCGCGCACGTGCTGTCCGAATCCCAGCGCGGGGCACCACCGCAGATCCACGCCCTCGACGGCGGCGAGACCCTGGTCACGGTGACGATCGGAGGGAACGACGCCGGTTACGTCCCGATGCTGCTCGCCGCCGCCCTGCCCGGGCGGGTGCGGCGGGTGCCGCTGCTCGGCGCCCGGCTACGCGAACTGCTGGATCCGTCGGCGCGGTATCTCGCGCTCGCCGAAACCGGCGGCGCGCTGGTGCAGGTCGGCCACGAGATCCGGCGCCGCGCACCGCATGCCACGGTGCTGTTCGTCGACTACCTGACCCTGCTCCCGCCCACCGGCGCCGCACCCCCGTTGCGCGCCGCCGACCTGACACTCGGCAGGCACGTCGCCGCCACGCTCGAGCAGCTCACCGCCGATGCGGCGCAGGCCACCGGCTGCGGCCTGGTGGCCGCCGCCGAGGCGAGCCGCAACCACCACGCCTGGTCGGGCGCGCCCTGGACAACCCTGCCGGCGCTGCCGATCCCGGGCAGGCCGGCTCCGCTGCACCCCAACGCCGACGGTATGCGCGCGGTCGCCGACCTGGTTGTGGCGGCGGCCGCATGATCGAACTGAGGGCGCTGACAAAGGTTTACGGGTCCTCGCGGGCTGTTGACGGGTTGACCGCCACGATCGAGCCCGGCGTGGTGACCGGATTCCTCGGGCCCAACGGCGCGGGCAAGACCACGACCATGCGGATCATCCTCGGCCTCGCTCATCCCACGTCGGGCACCGCCACCATCGACGGGAAGAGCTATCGACAGCTCAGGAATCCGCTGCGCACGGTCGGCGCGCTGCTGGATGCCAGGCAGATACACCCGAACCGCACCGTGCGTAACCACCTGCGCTGGATCGCCGCCACCAACGGCATCGGGCCCAAGCGCCCCGACGAGGTCCTGGCGATGGTGGGGCTGACCGCGGTGGCGGGCTCGCGGGCAGGGACGCTGTCGCTGGGCATGAGCCAGCGGCTGGGCATCGCGGCGGCACTGCTGGGTGACCCGCCGGTGCTGCTGTTCGACGAACCGGTCAACGGCCTTGACCCCGAGGGCATTCACTGGGTCCGCACGCTGCTGCGGACACTGGCGGGAGAGGGCCGCACCGTGTTGGTGTCCAGCCATCTACTGTCGGAGATGGCCAACACCGCCGACCGCCTGGTCGTCATCGGCAGAGGTCGCCTGATCGCATCGACCACGGTGACCGAGTTCATCGGGCGCTCCGGCGGGGCCGTGGTGCGCGTGCGCAGCCCGCGGCTGCAGGACCTGCACACGGTGCTCACCGCGGCCGGGCTGGCCGTGCGGGGGGACGGTACGTCGTTGACGGTGCACGACACCACCACCGAGGCCGTCGGCGAGCTCGCCGCGGCGCACTCCATCGCGTTGCACGAGCTGAGCTCACAACAGGTTTCGCTGGAGCAGGCCTACCTGGCGTCCACCGACGACGCCACCGAGTACCGCGGGACCCCCCGATGATGGCGACTGCCGGCGCCGTCCTGAACGCCGAGCGGATCAAGCTGACCACGTTGCGCTCACCGCTGTGGGCCACGGTGGCTGCTGCGGTGCTCAGCTTCGGGTTGTCGGCGCTGCAGGCCTCCGTCGCCTACGACTACGCACGGTTGACGGTGCCCGACGCGGCGCTCGGCGTGGCGGTGTTCGGGGTTCCGGTCCTGATGGTCGTCTCGGCGATGACGGTGACGGGGGAGTACCGCAGCGGCCTGATCGCCACCACATTCATGGCGACGCCTCACCGCACGCTGGTGTTCTGCGCCAAAGCGCTTGTCGCGGCCGTGTTCTCGGCCTTGTCTGCGGCGGTGATGGTGGTCGGCTCGGTCCTGGTGGCGCGCCTGGTGGCCGATCCGGGTGTCGGCGACGCGCTGACGCCGGCGGCCACGGCGGGCTTCGTGGCCGCCATCGCGTTGTACGCGGCGCCGGCGGCCGTGCTCGGCGTCGGGGTCGCCACGCTGCTGCGGCACACGGCGGGCGCGGTGACGGTCCTGCTGCTTTGGCCTCTGCTCATCGAGCCGCTGCTCGCCAACCTGCCGGGCCGCGGCTGGCAGATCGGCCCCTATCTACCGTTCGCGAACATGTTCCGGTTCCTCGACGTGCAGTGGCTGTTCCCCGAGTTCGCGATGCACTGGGGCGGTCCGGGTTCGCTCGGCTACTTCACCGCCGTCGTGGCCACCGTGTTCGTTGCGGCCCTGATCACCGTCAATCGACGAGACACTTAGCATGGCGCAGGTGACCGCACCGCAGACGCTCAGGCTGAGCCTGCCACATCTCGACGTCGCCGCGCTGTCGTGGGGTCCGCCCGACGGCCGGCTCGTGCTGTGCCTGCACGGCTTCCCCGACAGCGCATGGGGCTGGCGCAAGTTCGCCCCGTTGCTGGCCGAACACGGCATGCGGGTGGTGGCTCCGTTCTCCCGCGGGTACGCGCCGACGGGGCCTGCCCCCGACGGCGACTACCACATCGGCGCCCTGATGTACGACGCGCTCGCCGTCCACCGGGAACTCGGAGCCCCCGACGACGCGGTCCTGATCGGCCACGATTGGGGTGCGTTCACCGCCAGCGCCATCGCCGCGTACCCGGAATCGCCTTTCGCCGACCATGTTTCGATGGCGGTGCCGCCCGTCGGCGCGATCAACCGCACCCGCGGATCGCTGGCCCGGCAGCTGCGCATGATGCCGCGCCAGCTGCGCAACAGCTGGTACATCCTGTTCTTCCAGTTGCCGGGACTGCCCGAACGGCTGCTGCCGCGGGTCATCCCGAGGCTCTGGCAGGACTGGGGACCCGCGGGTTACGACACCGCCGCAGAGCTCGACGACGCACTGGCTGCGCTGCCGAGCCCGGCCCACCGCCGCGCCGCGGTGTCCTACTACCGCGCCATGGTTCGTCCGTCGCGCCCGGGACGGATGTACGCCGACCTGCACAAGTGGTGCTTCGAGCTGCCCCGGGCGCCCATCCTGCACGTGCAGGGCAAGCAGGACGGCGCCATGCAGGCCGGGTACGCCGAGCCGATCGGTGCGGTGCTGCCGCCGGGTAGCCGGGTGGTGACGATCCCGGCGGCCGGACACTTTCTGCAGATCGAGCGGCCGGCCGAGACCGCTGCGGCGGTCCTGCAGTATCTCGGTGACTGCTCCGGACCGCGCTAACGTGGTGGCCGTGCTCCGGACAAGACTCGTGGCCCTGCTGGCCGTCGCCCTGCTGGTCGTCGCCGGCTGCAGTCGTAACGCGGACCCCGCGCCGCAGCCGGTGCGCGATCAGGCTGCGGCCGCGGAGTTCGCCGACGCGCTGTCGAAGAAGGTCACCGCCGACGCGATGATGGCCCACCTGACCAGGCTGCAGGAGATCGCCGACGACAACGGCGGTAACCGGGCACTCGGTGAGCCCGGCTACGACGCGAGCGTGGGTTACGTCGTTGACGCTCTGCGGGACAAGGGTTTCGAGGTGCAGACCCCCACGTTCGACGTCAGGATCCCGTGGGCCGACGAGCCGTCGTTGACCGTGGCGGGCGCCAAGACGGCGGCCCGGCCGATGGAGTTCACCATCGGTGCCGGGCCCGAGGGGGTCTCCGGGCCGCTGGTCGCCGCGCGCAGCGAGGACACCCCGGGCTGCACCGCAGACGACTACAACGGACTTCCGGTGCAGGGCGCGGTCGTGCTCGTCGACCGGGGGGCGTGCCCGTTCGGCGGCAAACAGGCGGTGGCCGCCGAGCGCGGTGCGGTGGCCCTGATCGTCGCCGACAGCCAGGACGGCGGCGACCTGGGGGCCGGCACGCTCGGGGAGTCCACCGACGTGAAGATCCCGGTCGTCTACGTCACCAAGGACGTGGGCGAACGGCTCCGCGGCCAGCAGGGCGCACCGGCGGTGCTCAACCTCAACGCCGGGGTGCGGGTCGAGCAGTCCCGCAACGTGATCGCGCAGACCAAGACCGGGTCAACGGCCGATGTCGTCATGGTCGGCGCCCACCTCGACAGCGTTGCGGAGGGGCCGGGCATCAACGACAACGGCTCCGGGGTGGCGGCCGTGCTGGAAACCGCGCTGCAGCTGGGCAGTACACCGGAGGTGGCCAACGCCGTGCGGTTCGGATTCTGGGGAGCCGAAGAAGAGGGCCTGCTCGGCTCGCGCGACTACGTCACCTCCCTGGACGCCGAGGCGCTCAAGGACATTGCGCTCTACCTGAACTTCGACATGCTCGGTTCCCCCAACCCGGGCTACTTCACCATGGACGGGAACCAGTCCACCCCGCCCGGCCAGGGGGAGGGCGTGCCCCGGGTGCCCGAGGGGTCCGCCGGGATCGAGCGCATGCTGATGGCCTACCTCGACCGGGCCGGGAAGCCGGCGCAGGACACCTCGTTCAACGGCCGGTCCGACTACGACGGGTTCACCATGGTCGGAGTGCCTGCGGGAGGCCTCTTCTCGGGTGCGGAGGACAAGATGTCCGCCGAGCAGGCCGAGATCTGGGGTGGGCGGGCCGACGAGCCGTTCGACCCGAACTACCACAAGGCCTCCGACACGCTCGAACACATCGACCGCACGGCGCTGCAGATCCACGGCAGCGGCGTCGCCTATTCCGTCGGGCTCTACGCACAGGATCAGCGCGGCCGCAACGGTATCCCGATCCGCGAGGATCGCATCCGCCACAAGCTGACCGCGCCATGACATCCCGTCGCAGCGGGCTCGGCGCGCTGGTCGCGGTGTGTGCGTTGGTCGTTTCCTGCTCGTCGGGCCTGCAGGCGCCGGTGGCGGGACTGGGACCTGAGCTGGCCGACAAGGTCACCATCGACGGGGTGTACGGCCATCTCGGGAAGTTCCAGGAGATCGCCGACGCCAATGACGGCAACCGCGCCGACGGCTCACCCGGCTACCAGGCCAGCGTCGACTACGTGGCACAGCTGTTGCGCGACAAGGGCTTCGATGTCCAGACCCCCGAGTTTCAACGGTTGTCCGGCTCCGAGGGTGGCAAGCCGTCGCTCACGGTGGCCGGCCGGCAGTTCCGCGTCGACCAGGCCTCGCTGCTGCTCACCACGCCGCCGGGCGGGCTGAAGGCGATCACCCTGCGCCCGCGCCGCCCGGCCGGATGCACCGCCGCAGACTACGGTGACGTATCGGTCGCCAAGGCCATCGCCGTCGTCGACGACGCCGGATGCTCGATCGTGACCAAGCAGCGCGTCGCGGTCGCCGAGGGCGCGGTCGGCATGCTCGTGGTCAGTCAGGCCAGCCCGTCGCGGCCCGTCGGCGCGGCGCCGACCCTGTTCTCGCCGGGCTACTACCACGACCTGACCGTCCCGGTGGGCGTCATCGATCCGGCGGCGGACGCCGCGCTGCGTCGCACCGAGTCGCCGGTCACGCTGGTGCTGGACAACAGGCCGGTGATGACGACATCGCGAAACGTGGTCGCGCAGACCAGAACCGGGGATGCGCGCAACGTCGTCATGGTCGGGGCGCACCTTGACAGCGTGCGGTCCGGGCCGGGGATCAACGACAACGGGTCCGGCGTGGCCACCGTGCTGGAGACCGCCGTCCAGCTCGGCGGGGAACCGCAGACGGCCAACGCCGTCCGGTTCACGTTCTGGGGAGCCGAAGAGGTGTCGATGGACGGCTCCAAGACCTACCTGCGGTCGCTGAGCAAGGAGCAGCTCGACGACATCGCGCTCTACTTGAACTTCGACATGGTCGGCTCACCCAACCCCGGTTACTTCACCGACGACGGCGACCAGTCCACGCAGACGGGTCCGGTCGCCCCGGTGCCGGACGGCTCGGCGGGAATCGAACGCACCCTGGCCGCCCGGTTGAACACCGCGGGGGTGCGTCCCGCGGACATGCCGCTGACCCGGACCACCGACTACGGCCCCTTCCTGGCCGCCGGGATACCCGTCGGCGGGCTCACCACCGGCTCCTCGCAGCTCAAAACCGAGGTGCAGGCCCGGCTCTGGGGCGGACAGGCCGGGGTGGCGTTCGACCCGAACTACCACACCCCGCGCGACGACATCGACAACGTCGACCGGGGTGCGCTGGCGATCATGGCGTCCTCCGCGGCGTTCGCGATCGGCACCTACGCGCAGTCGATCGACGGCGTGAACGGGGTGCCTGCGCGGGACGAGCGCGACCGGAGTGCGCCCTAGCCGCGCTGCCGGAAGCCGAGCAACCGCATGCCGTGGTAGATCAGCAGCGCGGCGATCGATCCGAGCGCGATCCCGGTGAACGTGAGACCGCCTGCGCTCCAGGTGAAGTCGGCGATGCCGATGATCAGCGGGATGGCCGCGGTCATCTGGTTGATCGGCTTGGAGAAGTCGACGTGGTTGGTCAGCCAGATACGCACACCCAGGATGCCGACGAGCCCGTACAGCACCACCGTCGCACCGCCGAGCACCCCGGCCGGGACCGCAACGATGACCGCACCCACCTTGGGGCACAACGACAAAGCGACGGCGACCAGCGCGGCCACCCAGTACGCGGCCGTCGAGTACACCCGCGTCGCCGCCATCACGCCGATGTTCTCGGCGTACGTCGTCGTCGCCGAGCCGCCACCGAACCCGGCCAGCGTCGTCGCGACCCCGTCGGCGGCCAGTGCTCGTCCCATCAGTGGGTCGAGATCCGTCTTCGTCATCTGGCTGACCGATTTCACGTGGCCGATGTTCTCGGCGATCAACGCGATCACCGCGGGCAGGAACATCGGCAACACGGACAGCGTGAACGTCGGGGCCTCGAATTCGGGCAGCCCGATCCAGGGGGCGGTCGCGATGCCCGACGTGTCGACCTCGCCGAGCAGCAACGCCAGCACGTAACCGGTGGCGACCGCGACGAAGATGGCGAGCCTGCCGATCATGCCGCGGAAGAAAGCCAGCGCGGCGACCAGCAGCACCAGGGTCACCAACCCGAGCAGCGGGCCCTGTTCGAAGTTGTTCTTCGCCGCCGGGGCCAGGTTGAACCCGATCAGCGCGACGATCGCGCCGGTCACGATCGGGGGGAGCGTGAGGTCGAGCCAGCGGGTGCCGACCATGTGCACCACACCGCCGACAAGGATCAGCAGCACCCCGACCGCGACGATTCCGCCGAGCGCGCTGCCGGTGCCCTCTGAAGCCACCGCTGCGGTCACCGGGGCGATGACCGAGAAACTCGACCCCAGGTAGCTGGGTAGCCGGTTGCCGGTGATCAGCAGGAACAGGATGGTGCCGACACCGGAGAACAGCAGCGTGGTGGCCGGCGGGAAACCGGTGAGCACGGGGACGAGGAAGGTGGCCCCGAACATGGCGACCACATGCTGGGCGCCCAGGCCGAGCGTGCGCGGCCAGCTCAGCCGTTCGTCGGGTGCGACCACGAAATCCGGGTCAGGCCGCGAATCAACCTTCGTCCAGGCTCTCATCGCGTGCCTCCGATCGTGTAGGCGATCATGCCGACCAGCACCACCGCGGCGCCGGCGAGTACGGACGTCAGCGGCAGCGTGAACGCCAGGACCAGGCAGCCGACCAGCCCGATCGCGGGTATCAGCCGCGCGCCCAGTGTCCACGCCGACGCGTTGGCGATCGCGTAGTACAGCAGCACCCCGAACGACGAGAACCCGATCGCGCCGCGCAGGTCGACGAAGGCCGCGACCACTGCGACGACCAGGCCGACGGCCACCTCCGCGTGGTGCGGTGTGCCGTGATTCGGGTGCACGGCGGCCAGGCCCGCGGGCAGATACCGGTCGCGCGCCATCGCCAGCGTGGTCCGCGACACCCCCAGCAGCAGCGCCAGCAGCGCGCCGAGCGCCGCGATCGCGGCCCCGACGTTCACCACGGGTGTGAGGCCGGGAAATCCGGCGGCCCGGACCGCATCCGACAGCGGGGCGGTGGCCGACGCCAGGCCTGCGACACCGAGTTCGCTCACCACCGCCACCGCGACCACCGCGTACACCATCAGGGCGATCACCAGTGCCAATGCCACGGCGCGCGGGATGGTGCGGGCCGGATCGCGAACCTCTTCACCCAGTGTGGCGATGCGCGCATAGCCGGCGAAGGCGAAGAAGAGCAGACCCGCCGCCTGCAGCACCCCGTACACCGTGACGTCGTCGCCGAGGGCGAGCCGGGAGGTGTCGGCGCCCCCGAACCCGAGGAGCACGACCACCACCATGGCCAGCACCGCCAGCACCAGCGCGACGATGATGCGCGTCAACGCCGCGGACCGCTGCACCCCGGCGTAACCCACGGCTGTCAGCGCGACCACCGAGGCGACGGCGACCGCATTGGCGTACTCCGGCCAGGCGTAGAAGCCCACGGTCAGCGCCATCGCCGCGCAGGACGCCGTTTTCCCGACGATGAAGCTCCAGCCCGCGGCGTGACCCCAGAACGGGCCGAGGCGCTCGCGGCCGTAGACGTAGGTGCCGCCCGACTGCGGGTAGCGCGCCGCGAGCCGGGCGGACGACATCGCATTGCAGACCGCGACCACGGCCGCGACCGCCAGCCCGATCAGCAGCCCGCTGCCCGCCGCGGCCGCTGCCGGGGCCAGCGCGACGAAGATTCCCGCGCCGATCATCGAGCCCAGGCCGATGGTGACGGTGTCGAACACTCCGAGGCGACGATCAAGCGTCGACCCACCAGGCGAGCTCACGCGCCCACGATATCGTGGTTCGGTGGCGAGCACCGCCGATGATCACGGCATCCGACGACGGCCGAAAGACCGGAAAGCGCAGATTGCGCGCGCGTCGGCCGAGGCGTTCAGTGCGCTGGGCTATTACGGCGTCAGCATGGAGATGATCGCCTCACGCGTCGGTATCTCGGCCGCCGCCCTGTACCGGCACTACTCCAGCAAGTACGAGCTGTTCCGCGATGCGGTGCTCAACCTCGGCCAGCAACTCGTCGACGGTACGGCCGGAATCGAGGGTGACGACCCGCAGGTGGTGCTCGACCGGCTGGTGTCGGCGCTCACCGACACCGCGCTGGCCAACCGCGGCTCGGGCGGTCTGTACCGCTGGGAGGGCCGGTACCTGCGCGGCGACGACCAGGCCACGCTGCTGCAGCAGATCCACACGGTGCACCACCGGATCCACCGCCCGCTGTCGGCGTTGCGGCCCGAGCTGACCGCACGGCAGCGCTCGACGCTGTCCACGGCGGTGCTGTCGATCGTCGGCAGCATCGTCGACCACCGCGCGAAACTGCCGGCCGCGCAGGTGCACGCGCTGATCGCGCAGATCTCGCGCGCGGTGCTGGGTG
This sequence comes from Mycolicibacterium austroafricanum, assembly GCF_000612725.1. Lineage (GTDB taxonomy): Bacteria > Actinomycetota > Actinomycetes > Mycobacteriales > Mycobacteriaceae > Mycobacterium > Mycobacterium austroafricanum. The sequence continues at coordinate 602,656 of NZ_HG964450.1, read as the reverse complement.
CCGAGCTGTCGGCCGATCCGCGGCGCTACCCGCCCGACGTCGTGCCGGCGCGGCCCACGGCCGAGCCGTCCAAATACGAGGCGCTGCTGACCGCATCGATGCAGTTGTTCGACCGCAACGGCTACCGCGACACCACCATGGAGGACATCGCGTCGGCGGTGGGAATGCCGACTTCCGGTATCTACAAGTACTTCTCGGGCAAGAGTGACATCCTCGCCACGATCTTCCGGCGCGCCGCCGACCGGGTGTCGGCCGAACTCGCCTCCGTCGTGGCGACGATGTCGGACCCCGAGGAGGCGCTCACCGCCGTCATCGACGGCTACGTGCAGCGGTCGTTCGACCAGCCCGAGTTGGAGTGCGTCTACTACAGCGAGCGGCTCAACATGTCGGCCGCCGACCAACGCATCGTGCGCGACCTTCAGCGCTCGACCGTTGAGTCGTGGGTCGAGCTCGTTGTCGCGGTCCGACCGGAGTGGAGCGCCGCGGAAGCGCGCTTCGCCGTGCACGCGGCGATGGCCCTTGTGGTCGACCTCGGCCGCCTGATGCGGTACGAGAACTCCGAAGAGGCCAGGGAGACCGTGTCGGGCCTGGTGGATATGACGCTGCTGGGCCGCTACCGGTTACGGGCGACGTTGCCTGCCAAATAGAGCAGGTACACCACCAGCCCGACGAGGGCCAGCCTGCGCGTCTTGGGGGAGGCGATACCGAGGCCGACGGCGGTCTCGATGGCACCGTCGACGTACACGTGCTGCCGGGTGTTCGTCGGGAACGCCGGCTTGGTCAGGCCCTCGTAGAGCGCAGGGGCGACGAAGTGGGACACGCCGGCCCCGGCAAGGGCCAGTCCGGCGACGGTGGCGGCACGCGAATTTTCGTTGGGCACAACCGGATACTAGACGATGCGGTAGTCGTCGATCGGGAAGTCGGTGGCCTCGCGGATCGCGGCTCTGGTGGAGGTGGGGCGAAGCAGGGTCGGCTCACCGCTGGGATTGAAGTAGTAGGACCGCGCGGTCGCGCAACTTCCGTTGGTGAACAGCGAGTCGCCGAGCAGCGCGGTCATGCGGGCCAGGTACCGGGCGTTGGCTTCCTCGGTGATCTCGAAAGTCGTTGCACCGCGGCGCCTCAACTCGCCGAAGAGACGATCCATGTGCCGCATCTGGTACTCCACCGTGTTGAAGAAGTTCAACCCGAGGAACGCGAAGGGGCTGGCCAGCGACAGGAAGTTCGGGAAGTGCGGCATCGAAACACCCTGGTAGGCCTGGAACCTGGTCTCGCGCCACCACTTCCCGAGGTTTCGGCCGTCGCGCCCGATCACCTCGATGGCGGGGAAGTTGGCCTCCCACAGGTCGAAACCGGTGGCCAGCACCAGGGTGTCGATCGGGGTCTTGGTGCCGTCGTTGCCGACGATGCCGTCGGACTCGATCTTGGCGATGCCGCTGTCCTGCAGGTGCACGTGCGGCTTGGTGAAGGTGCGGTAGTAGCTGTTCGAGAACGTGGGCCGCTTGCAGCCGAAGTCGTAGTCGGGGGTCAGCTTGGCCCGCAGTTCCTTGTCCCGGATGGTGGCGAACCGATGCATCTTGGCCAGATCGCCCGCGGCGATGTTGAACCGGCCGCGGGTCTGCCGGTTGTGCAGGACCGCCACCCACACCATGAGCTCGTAGATGGTGTCGGTGATCACGCGGATCAGGCGCTGGGTCAACGGGATCCGGGCGAACAGCTGCTTGGCGCGCTCGGAGAACCGGAAGTCGATCTTGGGCACCACCCAGATCGGGGTGCGTTGGTAGACCGTCAGATCGGCAGCCTTCTCGGCCAGCTCGGGGATGAGCTGCACGGCGGTGGCGCCGGTGCCGATGATGCCGATCTTCTCGCCGGTCGGATCGTAGGAGTCGTCCCACGCGGTGGTGTGGATGACCCGTCCGTCGAACTCGGCGATGCCCGGGATGTCGGGCATGTGGGGCTGTGACAGGAATCCGGTGGCGGTGACCAGGTACCGGGCGTCCACCGTCTCACCGTCGGCGAGGTTCACCCGCCAGAGTTGGGCGTCGTCATCCCAGCGCGCGCCCCCCACTGTCACACCGAACCGGATGTGCCTGCGCACGTCGTACTTGTCGGCGACATCGTCGGCGTACTGCTTGATCTCGGCGCCGGTGGAGAACAGCCGCGACCAGTTGGGGTTCGGCTCGAAGAAGTACGAGTAGGTGGTGGTGGGGACGTCGACGGCGAGCCCCGGGTAGTGGTTGACGTACCACGTGCCGCCCAGATCGTCTTCACGTTCCAGGATCACGAAGTTCTCGATGCCCATCCGTTTGAACTGGATGGCGGCCCCGATACCCGCGAACCCGGCTCCGACGATGACCGCGTCGAAGTGCTCCGAAATCATGGCGTAACGGTACCCGAGGTCCCCGAAAACTCAGCCTTTGAGGGACCCGGTTCGCGGCGGGTCGAGGGTCGCGATGCAGGTCACCGTGCGGTCGCCGTCCTCCCACGTCTCGGCGGTGGGGTAGAGCACGTAGAGCTGCACCGAGTCGTCCGTCATGGACTCCGGCGAGTAGCGCTGCAGTTCAGGGCTGCATTTCTCGTGGTACGCCTCGACCGCGGCCTGACCGGGGAAGTCGCCGTCCCGCATCGTCAACACGGCGAACACCTCGCCGGCGTGCGGCTGGTCACAGCTGACGGTCTTGACGCTCGCCACCCGCTCCCCGCCGGGGATCTCGGCGAGACAGTCGCCGAGCTTGACGTTCGTGGCGTTGACGGTGTCGTCGTTGACCGCCGCGATGATGATCGCCACGATTGCGATCGACCACAGCACCGAGAGCACGATGCCCGCGATCGCCATGCCGCGGCCGCTCTGATACTGCTTGACCTTGGCCAAGCCGACGATGCCGCAGACCAGGCTGATCAGGACCCCACCGATGACGCCGAAGATGAGCGAGACCACCGCCCACCAGTTGGTCCGCCGGGGCGGCGGGTAGTACGGCTGGCCGGGCCCGCCCTGATACGGCAGCGGAGGCGGCGGCGGATAGGGCGGCGGCACGGTCACGCTGCGACGATAGCTCAGCCCAGCATGCGCAGGGCGGCATCGACCGCAAGCGCGGGAACGTCGAATTTCTTGGAGTTCAGATCGTGGCGGGCGCCTGTGACCTCGACGATCTCGGTCGGGCCCGCCACGAGGTCGGCGGCGGACCTCAGCTCGTCGAGCGTGCCGAACGGGTCGGCGGTGCCGTGGGTGAACACCGTGGGCACCGTGATGCGCGGCAGGTGTTCGGTGCGGGCGCGCTCCGGCTTGCCGGGCGGGTGCAGAGGATAGGAGAACAGCGTCAGCACGTCGACCTGAAGCCCGTCGGCGACCGCCATCGACGTGAGCCGCCCGCCGTACGAGTGACCGCCCGCGATGACGGGGCCGTCGGCGAGGGCTCGCACCGCGGTGACCGCCTCGACGATGCCCGCCATGTCGGCGGTCGCCGAGCCGGACGGTGGGCCCTTAGGGCGGCGCCGGCGGTAGGGCAGGTTGTAGCGCACCGCGAGCCATCCGCGGCGCGCCCACTCCTCGCAGAGGGCCTGCAGCATCGGCGATTCCCGGTTTCCGCCTGCGCCGTGCGTCAGTGCGACGACACCAGCGGGTGTGCCGTCGGGGCGGTGCGCGACGCCGGTTATGTCTTCGAGGGTCATGTCGTGAGCCGGAACAACGCGGACACCGGTCCGTGGCCGTGCCCCAACGGGTATGCGGCACGCAGGCATTCGGTGACCCAGCGCTTCCCGAAAGCGACCGCGTCGGGTACCGGATAGCCGTGTGCCAGCGCGCTGGCGATCGCGGCGGCCAGGGTGTCTCCGGCGCCGTGGTCGTGCACCGTGTCGATGCGGGTGGAATCGAATGCGTGGAAGTCGGTGCCGTCGAACAGCAGATCGGGGCTGTGTGAAGACGATCGCAGATGCCCGCCCTTGACCAGGGCCCACTGCGGGCCGAGGGCGTGCAGGGCGCGCGCGGCGGCACGCTGGGACTCCTCGTCGACCACGTCGATATCGACGAGCAGGCGGACCTCGTCGAGGTTCGGCGTCACCAGGGTGGCCAGCGGGAACAGCTTGTCGCGCAGGGCGTTCAGCGCGCTGGGGTGCAGCAGCGGGTCGCCGTGCATGGACGCGCAGACCGGGTCGACGACCAGCGGAACGCTGCCGTGCAGTCCCTGGGCGACCCAGGTGTCGGCGATGGTCTCGATGATCTCCGACGACGCCAGCATGCCGGTCTTGGCGGCCTGCAGCCCGATGTCGGAAGCCACCGCCTCGATCTGACCCGCGACGATGTCGAGCGGTATCTCGTGAAAGCCCTTGACGCCCACCGAGTTCTGCACCGTGACCGCGGTGACGGCGACCAGGCCGTGCAGTCCGAGCAGCGCGAAGGTGCGCATATCGGCCTGGATGCCCGCCCCGCCGCCGGAGTCCGACCCGGCGATCGTCATCACCCGCAGAGGGGTTTGGCCCGGTGGGGTGAGCGGCAGGAACGTCACGACGTCACCACCGGTAGGTACACCTTGTTCCCCTGATCGGCGAACTCGCGGGACTTCTCCTTCATGGCTTCCTGTACCTCGTGGCTGATCCGCATCGAGCAGAACTTGGGGCCGCACATCGAACAGAAATGGGCGGTCTTGGCCGGCGTGGCCGGCAGGGTCTCGTCATGGAATTCGCGGGCGGTGTCGGGGTCCAGTGACAGGTTGAACTGGTCCTCCCAGCGGAACTCGAAGCGGGCCTTGGACAGGGCGTCGTCCCTGGCCTGCGCTCCCGGGTGGCCCTTGGCGAGATCGGCGGCGTGGGCGGCGATCTTGTAGGCGATGACGCCGTCCTTGACGTCCTTGCGGTTCGGCAGCCCGAGGTGTTCCTTCGGCGTCACGTAACACAGCATCGCGGTGCCGGCCTGCGCGATGATCGCCGCGCCGATCGCCGAGGTGATGTGATCGTAGGCGGGTGCGATGTCGGTGGCCAGCGGGCCGAGGGTGTAGAACGGCGCCTCCTCGCACAGTTCCTCCTCCAGGCGCACGTTCTCGACGATCTTGTGCATCGGGACGTGCCCGGGCCCCTCGATCATCACCTGCACACCATGGGATTTCGCGATCCCGGTGAGTTCGCCCAGGGTGCGCAGCTCGGCGAACTGGGCGGCGTCGTTGGCGTCGGCGATGGAGCCGGGCCGCAGCCCGTCGCCCAGCGAGAAGGTCACGTCGTAGCGGGCGAGGATGCCGCAGAGCTCCTCGAAGTTGGTGTAGAGGAAGGACTCCCGGTGGTGGGCCAGACACCACGCGGCCATGATCGAGCCGCCGCGCGAGACGATGCCCGTCACGCGATCGACGGTGAGCGGGATGTGGCGCAGCAGCACGCCTGCGTGCACGGTCATGTAGTCCACGCCCTGCTCGCACTGCTCGATGACGGTGTCGCGGTACACCTCCCAGGTCAACTTCACCGGGTCGCCGCCGACCTTCTCCAGGGCCTGGTACATCGGGACGGTGCCGACGGGCACGGGTGAGTTGCGCAGGATCCACTCTCGGGTCTGGTGGATGTCGCGGCCGGTGGACAGGTCCATGATGGTGTCGGCGCCCCAGCGGGTGGCCCAGACCATCTTGTCGACTTCTTCGGCGATGGAGGAGGTCACCGCCGAGTTGCCGATGTTCGCATTGATTTTCACCGCGAACGCCTTGCCGATGATCATCGGCTCGGCCTCGGGGTGGTTGTGGTTGGCGGGGATCACCGCGCGGCCGCGGGCCACCTCGTCGCGGACGAGTTCGGGCGAAACCCCTTCGCGTTCGGCGATGAAGGCCATCTCGGCGGTGATCTCACCGGCGCGGGCCCGCTGCAGCTGGGTACCGCGGTTCCGGGTCACCCGACGGTGGGGCAGGCCGGCCTCGAGGTCGATGACGGCGCCGGCATCGGTGTACGGGCCGGAGGTGTCGTACAGGTCGAGATGCTCGCCGGTGGTGAGGTTGACCCGACGGAACGGCACCCCGTTCCGATACACCTTGGTGCTGCCCGCGATGGGCCCGGTGGTGACATTGACGACGTCAGACATGTGCGTTCTCCCTACGCCGGCATTACCCGGTCAGGTTCGTACGGTCGACGGGCCTACCCGTCCTCTCAGCGCGCTCGGTACGCGCTCCCGCGTTAGTGGCGAGTGCCACGCTAGCGCAGCGACCGGGCCCAGGGAACAGCACGGCCGGTACTTCGAATTGACCGGCGGTAATTTGTATAGCTAATATATGTTCTTTTGTGGGCGAGGTGGGTGAGTGATGACGACGGAGATCGAGACCGGTGCAGCAGCGGAGACCGCGCGACGGCGCAGCCGCATGAACGCCGACCACCCGCACTACAAGTGGATCGTCCTGTCGAACACCACGCTCGGCACGTTGCTGGCGACGATCAACGCCTCGATCGTGCTGATCTCGCTGCCGGCCATCTTCCGCGGCATCGGGCTGAACCCGCTCGCGCCGGCCAACATCAGCTATCTGCTCTGGATGTTGATGGGGTACCTGGTGGTGACCGCGGTACTGGTCGTGCCGTTCGGGCGACTCGGCGACATGTTCGGCCGGGTGCGGATCTACAACGTCGGCTTCGCGGTGTTCACCGTCGCGGCGATCGCGCTGTCGTTCGATCCGTTCCATCTGGACGGTGGCGCGATCTGGCTGATCGCATGGCGGGTGATCCAAGGTATCGGTGGGGCGATGCTGATGGCGTCCTCGTCGGCGATCCTGACCGACGCTTTCCCGGCCAATCAGCGCGGCATGGCGCTCGGTGTCAACATGGTCGCCGCGGTGGCCGGCTCGTTCCTGGGTCTGCTCGTCGGCGGTGTGCTCTCGGAGTGGCACTGGCAGGCCATCTTCTGGGTGGGTGTGCCGATCGGGCTGGCGGGCACGGTCTGGAGCCTGCGGTCGTTGGTCGAGATCGGCGTGCGCACGCCGGGCAGGCTCGATTGGGCGGGCACGCTCACGTTCGGCATCGGGCTGACGGTGCTGCTGATCGGAATCACCTACGGCATCCAGCCTTACGGTGGGTCGACGACCGGGTGGACCAACCCGTGGGTGCTGGGGTCGATTGCCGCGGGGCTGGCGCTGCTGGTGGTGTTCTGTGTCGTCGAACTGCGGGTGGCTCAGCCGATGGTCAACGTCCGGTTGTTCCGGTCCGCGGCGTTCGGGATGGGGAACGTCGCCGGGCTGATGTCGTCGATGGGACGCGGCGGCCTGCAGTTCATGCTGATCATCTGGTTGCAGGGCATCTGGCTTCCGCTGCGCGGCTACGACTTCGAGGTGACGCCACTGTGGGCCGCGATCTACATGCTGCCCATCACGGTCGGGTTCCTGTTGGCCGGACCGATCGCCGGGTGGCTGTCGGACCGGTATGGCGCGAGACCGTTGACCGTGGGCGGAATGCTGTTGATGGCGGGCTCGTTCATCGCGCTGGTGATGATCCCGGTGGACTTCGACTACTGGGTGTTCGCCGTGCTGATCTTCCTCAACGGGGTCGGCGGCGGCATCTTCACCGCGCCGAACACCGCGGCCATCATGTCGAGCGTCCCGCCGTCGGAACGTGGTGCGGCGTCCGGGGTGCGCGCCACCTTCTTCAACGCCGGATCGTCGCTGTCGATCGGAATCTTCTTCTCGCTGATGGTCGTCGGGCTGGCCAACACGTTGCCGGGAGCGCTGAGCAGCGGTCTTCAGGAGCAAGGGGTTTCCGCCGACGTCGCCCAACAAGTGGCGGATCTACCACCGGTCGGGAGCCTGTTCGCCGCATTCCTCGGCTACAACCCGATCGCCGAACTGCTCGAGCCCTACCACGCGCTGCAGCAGCCCGGTGTCAACGCCGAGGTGCTCACCGGTCAGACCTTCTTCCCGCATCTGATCATCGAGCCGTTCCATTCGGGTCTGGTCGTGGTGTTCGTCGCCGCGGCGATCATGATGGTGATCGGCATGATCGCCTCGATGTTCAACCCGGGCCGCTACGCCGAGGTTGTCGAGAACCCTTAGAACAGCGCGCCTCTGACAAAGAAGTGCTCCAGCTTCCGGGTGATGATCGCGCCGGCGGGCAGTCGCGCGGCGATCTCCAGGTTCTCGTCGGCGACGTCTTCGGCCCACGCGACCGGCCATCCGCCGTCGTCGAGACTGGTCTGGAATGCGAGAACCACGTCGTCGCGGCTCATCTCGGATTCCACAACCATCGCGGTGGTGGTGGCCCGATGTGATGCCGCCCCAGCGAACCCTCGCCCACAGCCGCAGGGCCCGTCAGGGTCGCGAAGGTCACGGTCGCACGGTTCCTGGATCCAGACCAGTTCACGCTCGATGCAGAAGTGGTAGTCGCCGGGATGCGTGCCCTGCGTATGGCCTGTTGCCACAAGGATTTTCATTCATTCTCTCCTAGAACGGTGGTGGGTCGTTGCCATAGTCGGGTTGGCGCCATCCGGTGGAGGATTGGTAGGGGATGTGGTCGCGCGGTAGGTATGGCGGGGTGTTTCCGGTTGTGGCGTAGCGTGTTTGGGCGTTCCGTCGTCGTTCTGCGGTGATATGGGCGGCGTGGTTGTGGGCGCGGGTGTTTCGGCGCCGCGGCATCATGACCCCGCGTCGTTGGCTTTGTGGGACTTTGGGTGGTTCGCCGGTCCAGAGGGTGGCGGTGGGTTGGCACAGGGCGGGGAACAGCAGTCGGCTGCCGGGGTGGGTGGTGTAGGTGTGGCCGGTGGGCGCGGTCCAGGCGATGGCGGCGGGGTTTGGGCGCCGGCGGGGCGGGCGGATTCGCCTCGACTGTCGCGTCGGCGTCATCGGCGGTCTCGGCGTCATCGGTCGTGGGCGCCCGTGCACCGTCCTCCTCGTCGAGTTGGTGCTCCTGGCCGCCTCCCGCGGTGACCCTCGTGTCGGTCGTGTCGGCGTCGCCGCTGTCGGTGGTGGTGTGGTCGGTGAGGGCGTAGACGGTGATGTCGCGCAGGGGTCGGGGGTTGGTGCTGGCGTGGCGGTCGGGGTTCCCGCATTGGCAGGCCAGGGTGGTGATTCCGGTCAGCAGTGCGGTGTGGGCGTCGTTGCGGCGTTCGTCGAGGGTGCGGGCCAGTGTGGTGCGGCGGATGAACAGTTCGGCCCTCACGGCCAGCTTGCGGGCACACACCGCGTTCTCCGCCTGCGTGGTCGCGGTGGCGGCGTCGACGAGTTCGGCGTCCGCCAACGCCGCCAGGTCGGCGGGCCCGGGAATCGATATGTCGAACATGCGTTCGATTATAGGTGGCGGTCGGGCAAGTTTCACCGCTGTGTTTCTGCCAGCCGCCGATCAATTTCTGCCACTGGAATTATTGACCTGACCTGCGGGTTTAACCGGTCAGATCGATCACGATCTACCAGAACGGAACACCACCACACGTCGAAACCGCGCGACACGCTCCACGGCTCCGACCCCAGACAAGGGAAGAGCAGAACCATGAAGAACCTCACCATCGCCACCGCGATCACCGCCGGCCTGAGCGCCGCCGTGCTCGGCCTGGCCGCCCCCGCGATCGCCGCCCCCACCGGCGGTAACGCCGACGCGACGATCAGCCAGCTCGAAGCCCAGGGCCACCGTGTCGTGGTCAACCGGCTCTCCGATGCCCCGCTGAGCGAAGCCAGCGTCGTCGGCGTCCACAAGGGCGGCGACATCCGCTCCACCGTCCGCGACGACTTCACCGACCGCACCTACCAGCAGACGGTGACAGGCAGCGTCTACTACGTCGACGTGCGCTGAGCGCACAATTCTGCCGACGTGCGCTGAGCGCACAATCCGGCCGACGTGCGCTGAGCGGATAACCCGGCCGACGTCACGTAAGCGGCGACGTCGGTAACCGTCAAAGCCGAAACGGGGCACCTCCCACAAGGAGGTGCCCCGTTTCCGCGCGGTCAGTCGCTCAGGTCCACGACCACGGGTGCGTGGTCGCTGGGTGACCCGATGCGGTTTTTGCCGGTCTTGCGTTCATCGCGGGCGATCTCGGCGTGGACCACGCGTTCGGCCAGCGCGGGGGAGCCCAGGATGAAGTCGATGCGCATGCCACGGTTCTTCGGGAAGCGCAGCTGGGTGTAGTCCCAATAGGTGAAGGTGCCCGGGCCGGGTGTGAAAGGTCGTACCACGTCTGTGAATCCGGCGTCGACGACGGCGTTGAAGGCCGCGCGCTCGGGCTCGGTGACATGTGTGCTGTCCTGAAACAGCGATATGTCCCACACGTCGTCGTCGATGGGGGCGATGTTCCAGTCGCCGACGAGGGCGATGGGTGCCGACGGGTTGGACTCCAGCCACGACGAGGCCGTGTCACGAAGTGCGGCAAGCCATTCCAGCTTGTACACGTAGTGAGGTGAGTCGACGGTGCGTCCGTTGGGGACGTACAGGCTCCACACCCGCACCCCTCCGCACGTCGCGCCCAGTGCGCGGGCTTCGGCGGCGGCCTCCACCTCCGGTTTGTCATTCCAGGTGGGCTGGCCGTCGAATCCGACCTCGACGTCGTCGATGCCGACCCGCGAGGCGATCGCCACCCCGTTCCACTGGTTGAAGCCGCAGTGCACGATCTCGTACCCGAGCGCCGCGAACGGCATGGTCGGAAACTGGTCGTCGGAGCACTTGGTCTCCTGCATGGCCAGAACGTCGACGTCGGCGCGCTCCAGCCAATCGGTGACGCGGTCGACCCGGGCGCGGATCGAATTGACGTTCCAGGTAGCCAGGCGCATGCGCCCTACAGTAGGTCCTGCGCGCGGACGTACCGCGAGTGGTGGTGCACCCGGAAGCCCATCGCCGCGTACAACGCACGCGCAGCGGTGTTCTCGACGACCACCTGGACGTAGGCGCGCGTCGCACCGCGCCCGTGAGCCCAGTCCAGCAGCCCCGCGCACAGCCGTCGCGCCAGGCCCTGCCGACGCGCGTCCTCAGACACGTGCACCGCCGAGACCCCCGCCCAGCGGGTACCGTCCGGTGCGTCCGTCACCGCCACCCGCCCTACCGCGGCACCGGCCAGTTCACCGAAACCGACCACCCCGTCGACGACGGCGGTCAGCACATCGACCGGAACGTCCCGCCGGTACAGGGCCAGCCACCTGTCATCGGGCGATGCCGAGACCGCTGCGTCCGTCACCCCGGCAACTGCGATATCGGTTGCCATGACCAGGTTCTCGGCATCTGTGGGGACGCCGTCGGGAAGCCGGAGCAGCCGGTCCGGCGCGGACACCAGCGCGGGCAGCCCGCGCTCGGCATACCAGTCCGCAACCTTTGCGATCTCGCTGAAAGAAGAAAACCGCAGCGGCACTGCTGAATTCGCGCGCCTCGTGACCCCGTGCCCATGCCGGAGCAGCCAGCCGTCCAGCCACTGATGTTCGGTGCCCGGCCAGCCCAGCGCGGCGGCGTGCTCAAGGTTGCGGATCTCTCCGGTGCGCACCGGCATCTCGGGCACCACCCGGACGGCCACCACGTCCTCGCGTGCGACGTCCACGACATCGCCGCGCCGGGTGTGGATCCGCACCACCGGGCCGGCGTCGACGATATGGCCGACCACGTCGGTGAACGGCCGGTCCGAGTCTGTCGGCAGCCGGTAGCGCAGGCTGACCCGAGTGCCGACTTCAGGCACCTCGGTCATCGGTCAGTGGCCGAACGGATCGGGGTCCTCGCCGGGCATCCACGACAGTCCGGGAACCCCCCAGCCGTGGGACTTGACGGTCTTCTTGGCGCTGCGCGCATTGCGACCGATCAGCCGGTCGAGGTAGAGAAACCCGTCGAGATGACCGGTCTCGTGTTGCAGCATCCGGGCGAACAGATCAGTTCCCTCGAGGGTGATCGGTGTCCCGTCGGCGTCCAGCCCGGTGACCCGCGCCCAGTCGGCCCGCCCCGTCGGGAACGATTCGCCGGGCACCGACAGGCAGCCTTCGTCGTCGTCCTCGGGGTCCGGCATGGTTTCGGGAATCTCGGAAGTCTCGAGCACGGGGTTGATCACCACCCCGCGGCGGCGGGTGGTCTTCTTGCGCTCATCCGCGCAGTCGTAGACGAAGACCCGCTTGCTGACCCCGATCTGGTTGGCGGCGAGCCCGACTCCGTGGGCGGCGTCCATCGTGTCGTACATGTCGGTGATGAGATCGGCCAGATCGGCAGGCAACGAACCGTCGGCGCCGACGGGCACGGGTTCGGTGGCGGTGTGCAGGACGGGATCTCCCACGATGCGGATGGGTCTAACGGCCATGCGTGGAAGCTTAGGTGCCGTTGTTTTCGCCGCCGACTCGCGGCGGTTGGTGACGGTGTCCGTGACCGAGCCGTGATTGAATACTCGCCGAAACCACACTGATGTCATTCCCGATTCCGGAAGGGTTCGAGTAGCGAAATGGACGGCGCCATCGCGCGGGCTGAGCGTTCTGGGGACGACACCGAGCCCACCGACGGTCTGACCCGTCGAGAGCACGACATCTTGGCTTTCGAGAGGCAGTGGTGGAAGTACGCCGGCTCGAAGGAAGACGCCATCAAGGAGCTGTTTTCCATGTCGGCGACCCGCTACTACCAGGTGCTCAACGCGCTGGTGGACCGGCCGGAGGCGCTGGCGGCCGACCCGATGCTGGTGAAGCGGCTGCGCCGGCTGCGCGCCAGCAGGCAGAAGGCGCGCGCCGCGCGCCGCCTCGGTTTCGACGTCACTTAGGTCACCGGGGCAACGTCCCGGCCCGCGATACAGTAGGCGCCGATGAACCAGCGAGAGTCCTCGGGACTGCCCCTTCGCGCCATGGTGATGGTCCTGCTGTTCCTGGGCGTCGTCTTCCTGCTCGTCGCCCTGCAGTCCATGGGCGGGTCCGACGGTGACGACGAGTCGTCGGCCACGGCGACCACCGTGACGACGACCACCACCACGAGCGCCGCGCCCGAAGAACCGGCCAGGCCTGACGTGCGCGTGTTCAACATCTCCGAGACCGCAGGCGCCGCCGAAGCGACGGCCACCCGGCTGCGCGACGACAAGTGGAACGTGACCGAGGTCGGCAACCTCGTCGTGCCCGAGGTGACGGTGACCACGGTGTACTTCGGGGAGGAACCCGGCGAGCAGGAGGCCGCAGAAGAGGTCGGCCGACTACTCGAAGCGCCGGTCGCCCCGCGGGTGCCCGAGCTCACAGAGCAGCCACCGGGAGTGGTCGTACTGGTCACCGGCTAGGCTCTTGCTCATGCTCAGGTCCGTCGCTGCCGCCACATTGTTCGCAGTGCCCGCACTTGCCTTGAGTGCGTGCTCTCCTCCCGGAGAAGTGCCCTCGGATTCGCCCGGCACCACGCCCCCGGTATGGACAGGTTCGCCCTCCCCGACGGCGGGGCCGGACGAGCAGGGTTCCGGACACGGGAGCGGTACGCAGGCAGGTGGCGAGACGCTGACGGCCGACCTGAAGCTGGCCGACGGCACCACCGTCGCCACCGCCGACATCACGTTCTCCGACGGCTACGCCACCGTCACGGTCGAGGCCAGCGGTGCGGGCGAGTTGACGCCGGGGTTCCACGGCATCCACATCCATTCGGTGGGCAAGTGCGAGGCCGACTCCGTCGCACCGACGGGCGGCGCACCGGCCGACTTCAATTCCGCAGGCGGCCACTTCCAGGTGTCCGGGCACAGCGGGCACCCCGCCAGCGGCGACCTGTCGTCGTTGCAGGTGCGCGAGGACGGTTCGGCGAAGCTGGTGACGACCACCGACGCCTTCACCAAGGAAGACCTGCTCGACGGCGCGGGTACCGCGCTGATCATCCACGAGAAGGCCGACAACTTCGCCAACATCCCGCCGGAGCGCTACCAGCAGGTCAACGGTGCGCCGCCACCGGATCAGACCACCCTGGCGACCGGCGACGCCGGAGCGCGGGTGGCCTGCGGTGTCATCACTGGCGGCTGACCAACGGGCTGACGGCCGCATCGACTTCGTCGGGTCGGTCCGGCCTACCGTGGGCGTCGAATGGGAGTTCGCGCTCGTCGATGCCACCACCCGTGACCTGAGCAACGAAGCAGCCTCGGTGATCGCCGAGATCGGCGAGAACCCTCGGGTGCACAAGGAGTTGCTGCGCAACACCGTTGAGGTCGTCACCGGGATCTGCGACAACGCCGGTGAGGCCATGGAGGACCTTGCATCCACGCTGCGCCCGGTGCGTGAGGTGGTGCGCGAGCGCGGCATGGACCTGTTCTGCGCAGGCACCCATCCGTTCGCGGACTGGTCGGTACAGAAACTCACCGACGCGCCGCGCTATGCCGAGCTGATCAAGCGCACCCAGTGGTGGGGTCGCCAGATGCTGATCTGGGGCGTGCACGTCCACGTCGGTGTTTCGTCGGCGCACAAGGTGATGCCGATCATCACCGCGTTGCTGCATCAGTACCCGCATCTGCTGGCGCTGTCGGCGTCCTCTCCGTACTGGGACGGTGAGGACACCGGCTACGCCAGTAACCGGGCGATGATGTTCCAGCAGTTGCCGACGGCCGGGCTGCCCTTCCACTTCCAGGAATGGCGTGAGTTCGAGCGATTCGTCAGTGACCAGAAGAAGACCGGGATCATCGATCACATGAACGAGATCCGCTGGGACATCAGGCCGTCCCCGCATCTCGGCACCATCGAGGTCAGGATCTTCGACGGCGTCTCCAATCTGCACGAGCTGTCGGCGCTGGTCGCCCTCACCCACTGCCTGATCGTCGATCTGGACCGCCGCCTCGACGCGGGTGAGTCGCTGCCGGTGATGCCTCCGTGGCATGTGCAGGAAAACAAATGGCGCGCAGCACGTTACGGCCTGGACGCCATCATCATCCTGGACGCCGACAGCAACGAGCGGCTGGTCACCGAGGATCTCGACGACCTGCTGGAGCGTCTGCAGCCGGTGGCGAAGCGGCTGTCGTGTGTCGAAGAGCTCTCCCGCGTTCCCGACATCTACCACAACGGCGCCTCCTATCAGCGCCAGCGTCGGGTCGCCGAAGAGCACGACGGTGATCTGCGGGCCGTGGTCGACGCCCTGGTGAGCGAGTTGGTGCTGTAGACCATGCCGACGGTGCCGATGTTCCCGCTCGAGGTGGCGATGCTGCCCGGCGAGGAACTGCCGTTGCGGATCTTCGAACCGCGATACTCGGCGCTGGTGCAGGCATGTCTGGCCGCCGAGGATCCGGCGTTCGGGGTGGTGCTCATCGCCGCCGGTCGAGAGGTGGGTGGCGGCGACACCCGCAGCGACATCGGGGCACTTGCCCACATCGCCGAGTGCGTCGACATGGGTTCCGGTCGATACCGGCTGAAATGCGTGATAGGGGAACGGATTCGGGTCCTCGAATGGCTTCCCGACGACCCGTACCCGAGGGCGGTGGTCGAGCTGCGGCCCGACGAGCCGGGGCAGGCGGTCGACGTCGAGGCCATCCAGGACATCGAGGACCGGATGGTGGCGTTGTTCGAGCGGATCGCCGCCGCGCGCGGCGCACAGGTCAACGCCCGGGATATCGTGGCCGGCGCCGACGAATCCGGGGAAGCGGCGAAGTGGTTGTACGCGTTGACGGCTCGTCTGCCCATGGGTCAGGCAGACCGGTACTCGGTGCTGGCCGCGCCGAGCGCCGCGGAACGGGTCACCGCGCTGTCCGAAGCGGTGGACACGGTGACCGCGATGGTGGAATTCCAGCTGTCGGAGTGATCACAGCTTCGCGGCGTCGAGAAAGACGCTGTGACGCAACGGATCATCGCGGGGTTGCGGTGGTGTGCGGTGGTAGCGGTCCAGCAGATCGGGGATGGTCGTCGAGTTCACCTCCCAGAGGCGGGCGCACAGCGAGCAGGCGTGGTCAGGGCCCGAGGAAAGGGTCTCGAGGCCGAACCTGCTGTCACGCGCGCTGTAGAGATCGATGTTGCCGAGCAATTGCTCCTGTGCCTGCGCCGACAACGTCGGCAGCAGGCCCTCGGCCGCCCACGCGGTCGGTTCGGTGTGGTCGAATCCCGCCGCGGTCAGCGCTCTCGGCCAGTCGTCGTCCGGGTCGACGGGAACCGGGACGTGCCGGGCGGCCGCTTCCGCGCCCGCCTGTGCCAGGGCGCGCTGCTTGAACTCCAACAGCGCAGGCTGCTCGACCTCGTAGATGACCGTGTCGTTGAGCCACGGCAGCCGCCACGCCCGCGTGTCGAGGGCCCCGGCCAGGATCACCACCTGCGAGACACCCGCCGAACTCGCCGCCAGGAAGTAGTCGTCGAACCATTTCGTCCGGGCGGCAACGTAATTCGTTATCGCGGGGCGGTCTTCCGCGGCGCCCCCGGCCAGCAATCCGGCGTAGGGATCGGTGAACAGCGGACACGTTTCGCCCGCCTCCCGTGCGCGTGCCATCGCGACGCGCGCGGGGGTGAGGTCGGCGTAGACGGCGTCCGCGTCACCGCCCAGAACTGTCATGGCCGCCGGATTCCCGTTCGGCGGCGAAATCATGCATCTCGTCCCTGGTCAGCAGATCGTCGCGGATGTTCTGCTCCCGGTAGGCGAGCTGCCCGACCCGGTTGGCGATCACGGGTGCGGTGATCGTCGTGAACATGCCGGTCAGGATCAGCATGCCGATGTCGACGTTGCCGCGCAGCCGGATCGCGGCACCGGCGAGCACCAGCAGCAGGCCGAGCACCTGCGGCTTGGTGGCCGCGTGCATCCGCGACAGCGTGTCGGGGAATCTGACGACGCCGATCGCCGCGGTCAGCGCCAGCGCCGACCCGCCCAGGATCAGCACGGCTGCGACGATGTCGGAGACGTTCATCGCGCGGGCCCCTTGTCCGCAGGGTCGGCGATGTCCGGAACGCGGAACCTCGCGACGCTGACCGAGCCGACGAACGTGATCAGCGCCAGCGCGGTCAGGCTGTACGTGACCGTGGTGTCGAGGCTGAACGCCGCCCAGGTGCCGATGGCGCACATCGTCACCGCGACAAGCGTGTCGAGGGCGACCAACCGGTCCAGCGTGGTCGGGCCGAGCAGCATGCGGAACATGGTGGTCAGGGCCGCCAGCGACAGCATCGCACCGGCCGCGATCCAGACGTACATCATGCGGGGTCCACCTCCTTCTCCGCCGACGGCTTCCAGTCCGCCTCGCGCTCGAACGAGGCCACCAGGAGCTTCTGCAGTTGGTCGATCTGGTGATAGAAGCGGTTGACGGTGCGGTCGGACCCGACGTCGAGGACGTGCACGTAGATCATCCGGCGCGCCTGGTCGATCTCCAGCACGATATTCCCGGGGGTCAGGTTCAAGATGTTGACCGCCAATGCCAGCACCAGATCGGACTTGACGTCCAGGTGTGCCCGCAGCACCGCGGTCAGCGGTGGCGGTCCCGGCTTCACGGCCAGCGCCGCCACCTGGATCGATGACACGACCAGCCAGTAGGCCACGGTCACGACCAGCCGCAGCACCGAAAGGGGATGGAGCCGGCCCTCCACGGGAACCGGCGGTAACGGGAGCAGCAGGGTGATGACGAGCGCGACCGCCAGGCCGGACACGATGTTGGCCGCAGAGATGTTGCCCCACAACAGAACCCATACCAGGATGAGCCAGCACACCATCCAGGCGCGGAGCGCGAGCAGTCTCATCGTGTCCCCCCGAGGACCGCGCCGATGTATTGACCGCGATCGATCACCTCGCCGGCGGCCCGATCGCTGTAGCCGAAGATCGGGCCGGCCAGGATCGTCAGCAACAGTCCGACGACGATGAGCGCACCGGTCGGCGCCAGCATGCCGACCGGCATCCTGCCCACGTCGTCCCGGTCGGCCAGTTCGATGTCCATGGTCTCGTCGGTGTTGTCCAGCAGAGCCGCCGGGGCCGGACCCGACAGGTGTCCCTCGGGTGCGTCCTCCCGCGACCGCCAGAACGCCTTGGTCCACACCCGCGCCACCACGTAGAGCGTCAGCAGGCTCGTCGCGACGCTGCCCGCCACCAGGGCCCACGCCAGCACCGACCCGGATTGGGCGCCGGCCTCCAGCAGCGCCACCTTGCCGATGAATCCCGAGAACGGGGGGATGCCACCGAGATTGAGCGCAGGGACGACGAAGACGAACGCCAGCAGCGGACTCGCGGCGGCCAGACCGCCGAGGCGCTCCAAAGTGGACGCGCCGGCTTGCCGCTCGATCAGACCGACGACGAGGAACAGCGTCGTCTGCACCAGGATGTGGTGTGCGACATAGTAGATCGCCCCCGACATCCCGAGGTGGGTCGACAGCGCGATGCCGAACACCATGTAGCCGATGTGACTGACCAGCGTGAAGGACAGCAGTCGCTTGATGTCGCTCTGGGCGATCGCGCCGAAGATGCCGATGATCATCGTCAGCAGACCCGCCACCAGGAGGACACGGTCCATCCCGCCGCCGGGGAACAGCAGCGAATGGGCGCGGATAATGGCGTACACACCGACTTTGGTGAGCAGGCCGGCGAACACCGCAGTGACGGGCGCGGGCGCGGTGGGATAGGAGTCGGGCAACCACGCCGACAGCGGGAAGACCGCCGCCTTGATGCCGAACGCGACCAGCAGGACGGCGAACAGCGCCATCCGGGTGCCTTCGGGCACGTCGTCGAGGCGGACCGCGATCTCGGCCAGGTTCAGCGTTCCGGTGGTGGCGTACACCAGCGCGATGCCGAACAGGAACACCAGCGACGACACCATCGACACCATCACGTACGAGATGCCTGCGCGCACCCGTTCCTTGCTTGCCCCGATGGTCAGCAGCACGAAGCTCGCGGTGAGCAGTACCTCGAAGCCGACGAACAGGTTGAACAGGTCACCGGCGAGAAACGCCATGAAGACGCCCGCCGACAGCACCAGGTAGGTGGGCAGGAAGATCGAAACCGGTTGCCGCTCATCGCCGTCCCGGATGCCCTGGCCGATGGCGTAGAACACGACGGCGAGCAGGACGATCGACGACACCACAAGCATCAGCGCCGACAACCGGTCCACCACCAGCGTCACGCCCAGCGGGCCCATGCCGGCCTCGGTGGACCCCCAGCCGCCCACCTGCAGCGCGAAAGTTCCGTCGCGGTCGGCCAGATACAACAAGGCGGCCGACACCGCGACGACCGTCGAGAGCGCGAGAACCACGATCGAGCGTTGAAGACGCGGCCGACGTCCGGCGATCAGCGTCGCCGCCGCCGCGAGCATGGGCACGAGGACCGGCAGCGGTGTGAGTACCGACGCGAACTGTGCGCCGATCATCGCGACCCCTCGTAACCGGGCAGTGCGTCGAGCTCGTCGGGCAGGTCGGTGTCGCGGGCGGCGTCGGGCACCAGGCGGTCCTCTTGTTCGTCGTCCTCCTTGCCGGAGAGCTGGGACACCCGGGTGTCCTCGGGGTCGTTAGCGACTTCCTCGATGGTGTTGATCCGGTACGAGCGGTAGGTCAGCGCCAGCACGAACGCGGCCACCCCCATGGTGATCACGATCGCGGTGAGGATCATGGCCTGCGCCAACGGGTCCGCCGTCGTCGTCTCCGTACCGCTGGTGCGGCCACGGACCGGCGGGTTACCCGACGGGCCGCCGGCATTGAGGATCAGCAGGTTGATCGCATTGCTGATCAGCAGGAGCCCCAACAACATCCGGGTGAGGTTGCGTTCCAGCAGCAGATAGACCCCGGCGCTGGTGAGCACCCCGATCAGGACGAGAGGGACGAGGTAGGTGGTCATCGCTGCCGCGCCATCCGGCCGGTCTGCGGGCGGGACTGTTCACTGAGCTCCACGTCGATGCGAGCCCCGAGGCTGCGCAGTACGTCGAGCACCAGACCGACCACGATCAGATACACGCCGAGGTCGAAGAACAGCGCAGTGACGAACTTGACGGTTCCGAGCACCGGAAGATCGACCTGGATGAGCGCCGACGACAGCACCGGGGCACCGAGGAACAGGGAGGCGGCGGCGGTACCTGCCGCCAGCGTCAGGCCCGCACCCAGGATCTTGCCCGCGTCCAGCGGCAGCGTCTCGCCGAGTTCGTAACGTCCACCCGCCAGGTAGCGCAGCACCAGCGCCAGCCCCGCCATCAGGCCGCCGGCGAATCCGCCCCCGGGGACGTTGTGGCCGGCGAAGAAGAAGTACGCCGACAGCACCATCATCACCGGGAAGATGAGCCGGGTGGCGACCTCGAGCACGAGTGAACGGTGCCGCGGGTCACGCAGTCCGCTGCCGCGCAGCCAGATGATGTCGCCGGCGGCCGGGCTGGTGTTGAAGGATGTGGGCAGCCGCCCGATGTCGGGCTGCCCTGCGTCGGAGACTCGGGGCGCGGCACCGAAACGCCTGCTGCGGAACACCATCGACGCGACCCCGGTCGCGGCGACGAGGAGCACCGAGACCTCGCCCATGGTGTCCCAGGCGCGGATGTCGACGAGTATGACGTTGACGGTGTTCGAGCCGTGGCCCAGCACGTAGGCGGCCTCGGGCAGCAGCTCGGC
The DNA here is from genome assembly GCF_000612725.1 of Mycolicibacterium austroafricanum. Taxonomy (GTDB): domain Bacteria; phylum Actinomycetota; class Actinomycetes; order Mycobacteriales; family Mycobacteriaceae; genus Mycobacterium; species Mycobacterium austroafricanum. The sequence goes on along the minus strand of NZ_HG964450.1, from coordinate 582,299 downwards.
GATGGGCCGGCCGGTGCGGGCGGCCATCGCGAACGCCGCCAGCGTGGTGACCGTCGCGCCGACCGCGACGGCGAGCGCGGCCCGCGGAACCCGGAAGCGGGTGTTCTCGGCCCGGCTGGTCTCGGCGGGCAGGGTGCGCAGCACGAGGACGAAGGCCACCAGCGTCAACGTCTCGACCAGGAACTGGGTCAGTGCGAGATCCGGTGCGCCGTGGAACGCGAAGATCGCCCCGCAGCCGTAACCGGTGACGCCGACCAGCAACACCGCCGCGAGACGGTTGCGCATGACCACTGCCGCCAGCGCAGCGGCCACCATCAGCAGGCCGACCACCACCTGCGGCGGGGAGTCCCACAACTCGAACCGCGGCCGGTCGCGGGCACCCAGGGCCAGCACGCCGAGCGGAAGCAGCACCAGCGTGACGAGGATGAACGACTGCGTCTGCGGCAGCGAGCCCCGCTGGGTGAGGGCGGTCAGACGTACCGAGAGCACGTCGGCGCCGCGGATGACCGCGTCGTAGATGCGGTCGGCGTTGCCCAGCGGCACGAAGTCCGCGCGGGCGCGGCGCAGACGCTTGCGCCCGAAGTAGACGCCGATACCGGCCGCCAGCACCAGCACCGAGAGCAGGAGCGGCAGGTTCACCCCGTGCCACAGCGCCAGGTGGTAGTCACCCGTGTACCCCAGCGGGTCGGGCACCGTGTCGCTGTAGTTGCGCAGCACGGTGTCGAGCGGCTTCGGCCACAGGCCGAACAGCAGCCCGGCGGCGGCCAGGATTGCGGGCGGGATCAGGAAGCCGAGCTCCGGACGGTGCATCTCCTCGACTCGGGTGCTCGGATGGGGCAGGCCTTTGCGGCCGAATGCGCCGAACACGAACCGCAGGCTGTAGACGGTGGTCAGCACCGAGCCCAGCACGATGCCGGCGAGTACGAACGGTGACGCGGCACCCAGATACGGGCTGTGCAATACGGTTTCGAAGTCCGCCTCCTTGGCGACGAACCCGAAGAACGGCGGCAACGCCGCCATGCTCGCGGCGGCCGCGCAACCGACGATCAGCAGCGGCCTGCTGCGGTCACCGAGCCAGGCGAGCCTGCGGATGTCGCGGGTTCCGGTGGCGTGGTCGATGATGCCGACGGTCATGAACAGCGCGGCCTTGAACATCGCGTGCGCGCACAGCATGGCCAGGCCGGCGAGCATCATCTCGCTGCCGCCGACGCCCACCATCACGGTGATGAAGCCCAGCTGGCTGACGGTGCCGAAGGCCAGGATGAGCTTCAGGTCGTACTCGCGGATCGCGCGCCAGCCGGCCAGCAGCATCGTCAACAGGCCGAGGGTGACGACGGTCGGCCGCCACTCGGGGCTGTCGGCGAACCCGGGCGTCATCCGTGCGATCAGGTAGACGCCGGCCTTCACCATCGCGGCCGCGTGCAGGTACGCGCTGACCGGGGTGGGCGCGGCCATGGCGCCAGGCAGCCAGAAGTGCATCGGCACGATCGCCGACTTCGACAGCGCGCCGACGAGGATCAGCACCACGGCCACCGACGCCGCCAGACCGGTGGGCGGGTCGGCGATCAACTCCGACAGCAGGAACGTGCCCGCGATGTTGCCGATCACGACGATGCCGACCAGCATCGCGAGCCCGCCGAACGTCGTCACCAGCAGCGCCTGCATCGCGGCCCGCCGGCTCGTCGCCCGTTCGGCATAGTGCCCGACCAGCAGGAACGACAAGACCGTCGTGATCTCCCAGAACACGTAGAGCACCAGCATGTTGTCGCTGGTGACCAGGCCGAACATGGCCCCGGAGAACGCCACCAGCTCCGCGGCGAAACTCGGCAGGCGCTTTTCCTTGCGGCCGTCGTGATGGTGGAAGTAGTCGGCGCAGTAGAACAGGACCAGGGCGCCGATCGCGAGCACCAGCACGCTCATCACCGCGGCGAGCGCGTCGAAACGCAGCGCGATGTCCATCGACAGATCGGGCACCCAGGACACATCGACGGTGCGCGCCTGGCCGCGCGCCGGCCAGTTCAACACCACCCAGACCAGCGAGCCCAGCGGTACGAGCGCCAGCGGGTAGAACGCCATCCGGCCCCAGCGGTGCACGAGGAGCGGCGCCAGAAGGGCGGCGACTGCATGGGCAGCGAGGATGGCGAGCATGGCTCCGTCTCGTCGTGGGCGGCACGCTGTCGGGCGGGCTTACCGTCGGGCAGGTGGACAAAGGTGTCAGCCGTACTGACTCTGGAGTCACTCCAGTCTACGGGTGCCCTGCACCATGGCCTCGATGTGCTCCTCGACCCCGGACGCCGCGACGAACAGCATCTCGTCGCCCGCGCGTAGCACGTCGTGCGGTTCGGGAATGATCAGCCGGTTGCCACGGACCAGCGTGACCAGGGCGCTGTCCCGGGGCATCGCGAGGTCGCGCACCTGCTGGGCCACCAGCGGGCTGTCCTCGGGCAGCGTGAACTTGGCGACATTGGCAGCGCGCCGGCCGAGGTCGCCCCGCGAGTCCCTGCCGAGCGCCATCAGACGGATGAGGTGCCCGACGTCGATGGCGCCTTCGACGGCGGCCACGATCGCCAGCGGTGTGGAGACCGCCACGTCCACCCCCCACGCCTCGGTGAACAGCCACTCGTTGCCGGCCTCGTTGATCCGGGCGACCACGCGGCCGATGCCGAACTCGGTCTTGGCCAGCAGGGCCATCGCAAGGTTGGCCTTGTCGTCTCCGGTGGCCGCGATCGCGACGTCGCAGATCTGAATCTCGGCTTCCTCGAGCGAGGCGATCTCGCACGCGTCCGCCCACAACCACTCGGCACCGGGGACCGTCGCGGGCTGGTAGCGGTCGAACTCCTTCTCGATGACGAGGACCTTGTGGCCGTACCCGACCAACTCCTGCGCGACGGACCGGCCGACCGCACCCGCACCCGCGACGGCGATCCGCATGTGGTCTCCTTCACCGCCGAGTCCGGCGCCGACAGTCCTGATTTACTTTGTCCGGTGACCCTGCACCAGCTCTACGTGGCGCTCATGATCGGCGGCCTTGTGCTGCTGGCGAGCATCGCCGCCACCCGGCTGGCCACGGGAATCGGCCTGCCCAGCCTATTGCTTTTCCTCGGGGTCGGCGTGCTGGTCGGCGAGGACGGTCTCGGGCTGCCCTTCGACAACGCGCAGCTGGCACAGGATCTGGGTACGGCGGCGCTGGCGGTCATCCTCGTCGAGGGCGGTCTCACGACACGCTTCAGCGACATCCGGAAGGTGCTCGCGCCCGCAGGCGTGCTGGCAACGGTCGGGGTCGCGGTGAGCACCGCGGTGACCGCCGGTGCCGTGCACTGGATTCTCGGGATGGACTGGCAGCTGGCCCTTCTGCTGGGGGCCGTGGTCTCCAGCACCGATGCCGCTGCGGTGTTCTCGGTGCTTCGGGTGGTGCCGCTGCCGAGGCGGGTCAGCGGCCTGCTTGAGGCCGAGTCGGGCTTCAACGACGCACCGGCGGTGATCCTGGTGACGCTGTTCAGCGTCGTACCACTGGACCTCGATCCGGTGACGATCGTCGGGACGCTGGCCTACGAGCTGGCCATCGGCACAGTCCTGGGGCTCGGCGCCGGTGTGCTCGGCGCGATGGCGTTGCGGCGTATCGCGTTGCCCGCCACGGGGCTCTACCCGCTGGCGACTTTCGGTCTGGGCATGCTCGCGTTCGCGGCGGCCGGGTCCGCGCACGGCAGTGGGTTCCTGGCCGCGTATCTGGCCGGCGTGGTGCTGGCGAATTCCGGTCTGCCGCACCGTTCGGCGACGCGCTCGTTCGCCGAGGGCGCCGGCTGGCTGGCCCAGATCGGGGTGTTCGTCATCCTCGGTCTGCTGGTGTCACCCGACGAGCTGCTCGACGAGGTGGTGCCGGCGGTCGTGGCGGGGCTGGTGTTGCTGCTGTTGGCGAGGCCACTGTCGGTCATGTTGTCGCTCATCGGCTTTCGCGTGCCGTGGCGTGAACAGGTGTTCCTGTCGTGGGCCGGTCTGCGCGGCGCCGTACCCATCGTGCTGTGCACGTATCCGATCGTGGCCGGAGTGCCCGACAGCTGGCGACTGCTCAACATCGTGTTCATCCTCGTGGTGTTGTTCACGGTGATCCAGGGGCCGAGCCTTCGGCTGGTCGCCGAATGGCTGCACCTGATCCCGCGCGACACCACCCGTGAGATCCAGGTCGACGCAGCGCCGTTGGACGTGCTGGGAGCCGAGCTGTTGACGATGACGGTGTCGCCCGGGTCGCGGCTGCACAACGTCACGGTGCTGGAACTGAGGCTGCCCGATCCGAGCGTCATCACGCTGATCATCCGGGCCGGTCAACCGTTCGTCCCGCAGCCGGTGACCCGGTTGCAGGTCGGCGACGAGCTGTTGATCGTGACGACGTCGGTGACGCGGGATCTGGCAGAGAGGCGGCTGCGGGCGGTCAGTCGCCGCGGCAAGCTCGCGTACTGGTTCGACGAATACGGCGACCCGGCCTAGCCAGACAGCCGCCGAAATTGCATTCCGGCAGGCCGTCACTCGCGCTTTCGCGGCTGGAATGCAATTTCGGCGCAGGCCGGAAAGGCGTAGCGGACCGGCAGGGCATGCGCGAGCACGCCGATGCCTGCGCCGAGGATCGGCCAGACCGGCCAGAAGTACCAGGAGCCCGCGCCAAGTCCGACGGCGAGCCAGACGGTGAGCACGATGACGACCATGGTCAGGTAGGCCGCGAGATGGGCGTGGATACCGCGCCGGGCCGCCGCGATCCGCGCCGATCGTCGCTGCGGATCGTTGCGGCGCAGCTCGGCCACCGGTAGGTCTGAGGTGAGCAGGCGCAGGTCGGGCGCGGTGTGGGCGTCGTACACCGTCTGCAGGCGGGACTCGTATTCGGCCATGTCGAGGTATCCCTGCGCCAGGGCCTGGCCGAGCAGGCCGGCGGTGATGTCGCGGTCGCGGTCGCCGACGCGGAAGTTCGGAGTGGCGGCAGGCGTGACGATGGAGCTCATGATCCCTCCCGAATCTTGACAACGACTAGTTCAGACGATGCCACTCGAACTAGTCAGTGTCAAGATGTTGTTGGATCGGCCTAGCGGGATTCGGCGAACGCGCGCAGCGCTTCGACCTGGACGGGATCCAGCGACGGCCGCACGGTCTCGCGCGCCGTGGCCACATCGGAGGCGGTGACGTCGGCCGCGTCGATCGAGCGGCGCATCGCGGTCAGCGCAGCCTCCCGCAGCAACGCCACGCAGTCGGCGGCGCTGTAGCCCTCGAGATCCGCGGCCAGTGTCTCCAGGTCGACGGCTTCGGGTCCGTCCGAGGCCAGCGGCACGGATTTCCCTGCGGTCTTCAGGATCTGGGTGCGTGCCTCGGCGTCCGGGGGCTCGACGAAGACCAGCTTCTCCAGTCGTCCCGGGCGCAGTAGCGCCGGGTCGATCAGATCGGGACGGTTGGTCGCGCCCAGCACCACCACGTCGACCAGCGGCTCGATGCCGTCCAGTTCGGTCAGCAACGCGGCGACCACGCGGTCGGTCACCCCGGAGTCGAAGCTCTGCCCGCGTCGCGGGGCCAGTGCGTCGATCTCGTCGAGGAACACCAGCGACGGCGCGGAGTCGCGCGCCCGCCGGAACAACTCCCGCACCGCCTTCTCCGAGGATCCGACCCACTTGTCCATCAGCTCAGCGCCTTTGACGGCGTGCACGGACAGCCGCCCGGAACTGGCCAGGGCCCGGACCACGAACGTCTTGCCACACCCGGGCGGCCCGTAGAGCAGCACACCGCGTGGGGGTTGTACCCCGAGTCGCTGGAATGTCTCGGGGTGCTGCAGTGGCCACAGCACCGCCTCGGTGAGTGCCTGCTTGGTCGCGGCCATGTCGCCGACGTCGTCGAGGGTCACCGAGCCGACGGACACCTCCTCGGTCGCCGAGCGTGACAGCGGACGGATGACGCCGAGGGCGCCGATCAGGTCCTCCTGTCGCAGCGCGGGCTTCTCGCCGTTCTCGCTGGCCCGCGCCGCGGCCCGCAACGCCGCCTCGCGCACCAGCGCGGCCAGGTCTGCCACAACGAAACCCGGTGTGCGCTCCGCGATCTCGCCGATCTCAAGGTCTTCGGCGGGGACCTCGCGCAGCAGTACCTCCAGCAGCTGTGCGCGCACCGCGCCGTCGGGCAGGGTCAGTCCCAGCTCGCGGTCACACAGATCCGGTGCGCGCAGCCGCGGGTCCAGATTGTCGGGTACCGCTGTCGTGGCCACGAACGCGACACCTCTGGTCGCGACCGCCGAGCGCAACTCGGTGAGGATCAGGGTCGCGACCGGGTCTGCGGGCACCGGGAGCAGCGCGTCGACGTCGGTGACCAGCAGCACGCCGCCGCCGTCGCGGACGGCGGCGACGGCCGAGGACACGTTGGCCAGTCGGTCTTCGGCGCGAAGCGAACCGACCTCCGGCCCGTCGAGCTCGATCAGTCGCCTGCCCGCGCAGACCGTCCGGACCAGGGTGGCCTTGCCGACACCGGCCGGCCCCGACACCAGCACGCCGAGATTGGCGGTGGCACCCAGCTTCTCCAGTAGCTCCGGTTGGTCGATGGCGAGCTTGAGCCACTCGGTGAGGCGGGCCGCCTGCGTGTGTGAGCCCTTGAGGTCGTCGTAGCTCACCGCCGGTGTCGTCGACTCCGCCGATGTCGTGACCACATGCTGGCCGGTGGCATCCGCGGGTGCGGCGGGCGTCGCCGTGGACGTGCCCCAGTTGACCAGTGAATTGGGTTGCACGCTCACGGGTCCCGCCGGGTCGACGGAGGTGACGGTCAGCAGCTCCGAGGTCCAGGTGATGCCCACCGACGAGGCCAGCGCGACGCTGGCCGCCGACGTCGAGGTGCCCGGGCCGAGGTCGCGGGGCAGCAGGGACACCGTGTCGCCGACCGTCATCACCTTGCCGAGCAGGGCCTGCCGCAGCGTCGCGGCGGTGATCGACTGCATGGCCAGCTTCGAGCCGCTCAGCGTCACGCACCGGGCGCCGTAGACCGTGACCGGGGCGACCAGCACCGAGGTGTCCTCGCGCAGCCCGGCGTTGGACAGCGTCACGTCATCAAGTAGCGCCGTGCCCGTCGGCGTCCCCGGCGGAGCGAGGCCGACCACCGCGGCGGTGGTGCGCGCCCCGGTCAGCGAGACCGCATCCCATTCCCGGATGCCCAGGGCGGCAATCGCTTCCGGATGCAGTCGGACCACGCCGCGACGGGAGTCCAGCGCGGAGGTGTTCAGCCGCGCCGTCAGTGTCAGATGTGCGCGCTCGGACACGTCACCCCCTCGGTGGCCGGCGCAGGCCCAGCCGCATCATCGAACGGCGGTGCGGCTGTGCCCGGCGGATCGCGCGTCGGGCGGCCCGCTGCTGGCGCGGTTTGTCGTCCCACACCTCGGGGTGCTCGGCGAGAAAACGCTTCGTGCGCATCGCGAACGGGATGTGGAGGACGTAGGCCAGAATGATCGCGAGGATCACCAGGTACCCGTACAGGATCGAGGCCGCCACGCCGATCGCCAGCAGGGCCAGCAGGGGCGCCACCATGTTCGGCGGTATCGAGAAGGTGTGGATCTTGCGCATCGGCAGCGTGCTGACGACCAGCAGCGAGACGCCGATCATCCAGATCACCACCGCGGGCTCGGAGGTCCACCAGCCGTCGCCGAACTGCATCTTGGCGGCCAGCGGGCCGATCGCCCCGATCGCACCTGCGGGCGCGGGCATCCCGGTGAAGTACTTCTTCTCGTACGCCGGCTGGTCCACGTCGAGCATCGCGTTGAACCTGGCCAGCCGCAGCACGATGCACACCGCGTACAGCAGCACCACGATCCAGCCGATCCGCGACGTGGACAGCAGGGTCGCGTACACGATGAAAGCCGGCGCCACACCGAAGTTCACGGCGTCGGCCAGCGAGTCGATCTCCTCACCCATCCGCGAGGTCGCCTTCAACGCGCGGGCCAGCCGGCCGTCGAGCGCATCGAGGATCGCGGCGATCGCGAGGAAGGCCATCGCCTCCGTCGGGCGGTTGTCGAGCGCGAACTTCACCGCGCTCAGCCCCAGGCAGATGGCGGCGACGGTCATCGCGCTGGGCAGGATGCGCACGCTGACGATGGGCGCCTTGATGCGGGGTCTCATCGCGGCAGCTCGGCCAGCACGGTCTCGCCGGCCAGCGTCCGCTGCCCGACGTCGACCAGGATGTCGGATCCGGCGGGTAGGTAGGTGTCCAGCCGGGAGCCGTAGCGGATCAGTCCGTAGGTGTCCCCGAGGCGGACGGTGTCGCCGGGCTCGACGTCGCAGACGATGCGGCGGGCCAGCAGGCCGGCGATCTGCACGGCGATGACCTGAGCGCCCTCCGGGCTGCGGATGACGATGCTGTTGCGCTCGTTGTCCTCGCTGGCCGCAGCCAGGTCGGCCGAGCCGAACAGCCCGGGGCGGTGTTCGACTGCGATCACCTCACCGCCGAGCGGGGCGCGCTGCACGTGGGCGTCCAGCAGGGACAAGAAGATGCTGATCCGCGGTAAAGGTGTTGCGGGAAGCCGTAGTTCGCTCGGCGGGATCGCCTCCTCGATCAGGCAGATCAGCCCGTCGGCCGGCGCGACGACCACGCCGGGGCGGGTCGGTGGGGTGCGCGGAGGGTGGCGGAAGAACGCGGCGTTGGCCGCCGCGGACGCGACACCGGCGTTGCGCAGCCAACGGGACTTCCGCCCGGCCAGCGCCACCGCGAGGCTGGCGCCCACGAACGGCAGGCCCGCCGGGTGCATCGGGGGTACGGACGTACGAACCAGGGCCGCCAGGCGCGCTGGTCCTGTCTTGAGGTCGGGGCGTCTGGCCATCGTGTGGCGATTCTACGGCTCTACGGCCCGGTCGAGTCTGCGCGGAGGTCCCACAGCTGCACTCGCGAGCCCGCAGCCACCTCCGCGGTGTCCTCGTCGAGCTCCAGCAGGCAGTTCGCCGACGCCAGCCAGCGCAGGTGATGCGACGCCGGCGGCCCGTAACCGGTGACGGTGTCGGTGACGGGGTCGAACACGCCCCGGCGGAACTGCCGCTTGCCCCGCGGTGAGACCAGATCCTCGGTCAGCATCGCGGTGCGGCGCGGCCGCTCGGCATGCGGCAGACCCATCGCCGCACGCAGCGCCGGGCGCACGAACACCTCGAACGACACCAGCGCGCTGACCGGATTGCCCGGCAGCGTGATGATGGCTGTCCCGTCGCCGTCGCCGAGGAATCCGGCGCCCTGCGGCATGCCCGGCTGCATGGCGACCTTGACGAACTCGACCGCGCCCTCGGTCAATGCGTCCTTGACCACCTCGTAGGCGCCGGCGCTGACCCCGCCGGTGGTGATGACCAGGTCGGCCTCGGCGCGATGCCGGCGCAGCACGTCCAGGAACGAGTCGACATCGTCACCGGTCATCAGGGAGGCGACCACCTCACCTCCGGCGTCGCGCACCGCGGCGGCCAGCATCGCGCCGTTGGATTCGTAGATCTGCCCGGGTTGCAGCGCGTCGCCCGCGGCGACCAGCTCCGTGCCGGTGGACACGACGAGCACCCGTTGGCGCGGGGTCACGGTCAGCTCGGCCAGGCCCAGCGCGGCCGCCAGGCCGATGGCCGCCGGGGTGACGACCTGTCCGGCATGCAACACCGTCGTGCCCGCGGTGACGTCCTCTCCGGCGCGGCGGATGTGCTGGCCCTCCCGGCCGGCGGCCCGGATGGCCACGGTGTCGACGCCGCCGTCGGTGGCCTCGACCGGGATCACCGCCGTCGCGCCCGCGGGCAGCGGAGCCCCGGTCATGATCCGGTGCGCGGCGCCGGGCTGCAGCGTCGGGATGTCGGTGCGGCCGGCCGGGATGTCCTCGGTGACGGGCAGCCGCACCGGGGTGTCGTCGGTGGCGGTCGCGATGTCCTCGGCGACGACGGCGTAGCCGTCCATCGCGGAGTTGTCGAAACCGGGCAGCGACAGCGGCGCGACGACGTCGCAGGCCAGCGCCAGGCCCAGCGCGTCGGCGACCGGCACGGCCTCCGGCGCCCGCGCGGTGATCAGCCCGGCGACCACCCGCCGGTGCTCGTCGACGGTGCGCATCAGAGGTCGTAGCTCACGCCGGTCAACTCCTCGGAGACCGTCCACAGCCGTTCCTGCACGTCCACGTCGTGGGACTTGCGGTTGGACTGCACCAGGACCGGATGACCGACCAGCTCGCGCAGCCCGGACGGTCCGTAGTACTGGCCGCCGCGCACGCCTGGGTCGGTCGCCGCCCGCAGCGTGGCCAGCGCCCCGACCGCGGGACTGTTGGTGACCAGCCCGGCCAGCCAGGCGAAGCCGGGCAGCTGGGAGCCGGGGACGTGACGCATCAGTTCGGTGTTCGAGATCCCCGGATGTGCGGCGACGGCGATCGTCGGTGCGCCCTTGGCGGCCAGCCGGCGCGCGAGCGTGTAGGTGAACATCAGGTTGGCCAGCTTGGACTGCCCGTACGCGGCCACGCGGTTGTAGCCGCGCTCCCACTGAAGGTCGTCGAAGTGGATGTCGGCCTGGATGTTGTGGGCGATGGAGGCGACGCTGACCACCCGCGAGCCCTCCACGGGCAGCAGCCGGTCGAGCAGCAGGCCGGTCAGCGCGAAATGGCCGAGATGGTTGGTGCCGAACTGCAATTCGAAGCCGTCGCCGGTGGTCTGCTTCGGCGGGTACATCACTCCGGCGTTGTTGATCAACAGGTCGATGCGGGGATGCGCGGCGCGCAGCTCCTCGGCGGCGGTCCGCACGCTGGCCAGCGACGACAGGTCGAGTTCCTGCAACACGACGTCGGCGCCCGGGTGAAGCTGCCTGATCCGGCCCACCGCCTGCCTGCCCTTGTCGAGGTTGCGCACCGCGACGACGACGCGGGCGCCCCTGCCCGCCAGTACCGCGGCGGCCTCGTAACCGATGCCGGTGTTGGCGCCGGTGACGACGGCGACCCGGCCGGACTGATCGGGCACGTCGGCGGCGGTCCACTTTGAGCTCATGGGATTCAACTTACGGGCTGGGCACGCAACCGGGTTGGATGGTCGCGCAACTAGGCTCGCAGCCGTGCACATGGCCGAACCGGCGCACCCGCCGAGCCGGAAAGCGCCGCTCGTCTGGGCCATCGGGGCCGCCATCCCGTGGATGTTCGCCGTGGCCGCACAGGCGGTGTGGTTCATGGTCGACGGCCGGGTGCCGTGGCTGCACATGCTGGTCGCCGCAGGCACCGTGGTCGGCGCCGTCGTGTCGGTCGTCGTCGCGCCGCTGTGGCGCTATCGGGTGCACCGATGGGATCTCGACGCCACCGCGGTCTACACCCGGTCGGGTTGGCTGGTGCAGGAGCGCCGCATCGCGCCCATCTCGCGGGTGCAGACCGTGGACACCTACCGGGGCCCGCTGGACCGGTTGTTCGGTTTGGCGAACGTGACGGTGACGACCGCGTCGTCGGCCGGGGCGGTGCGCATCGTCGCGCTGGACGTCGACGTCGCCGACCGGGTGGTGGCGCGGCTGACCGACATCGCCGCATTGGGCGCCGAGGACGCCACGTGACGCCGGAATGGTCCCGGCTGAGCCCGCGCATGCTGCTGGTGCATCCGGTGCACGAGGTGGTGCGCCAGATCCCGGTGCTGGTCGGTTCCCTGGTGCTCGGTTCGGCGACGGGCAACCCGCTGTGGGCGGTTGCCGGTGTGGCCCTGGTGATCGCCTACGGCCTGGCCCGATGGTTCACCACCACGTACCGTATCGGCGCCGACGACGTGCAGCTGCGCACCGGCGTGTTGCAGCGCAACGTGTTGTCGGTGCCGCGCAACCGGATCCGCTCGGTGTCCACCGACGCCCGGCTGCTGCACCGGCTCCTCGGGCTGACCGTGGTCCGGGTCAGCACCGGCCAGGAAGCAACGGGGGACACGTCTTTCGAACTCGACGCGGTGCCGGTGGCCGAGGTGGCCCGGCTGCGGGCGATTCTGTTGGCGGAGTCGCTCGAACCGGCCGGGAGCGCCGAGCCCACCCGGGTGCTGGCGCGGTGGCAACCGTCGTGGTTGCGTTACAGCCCACTGACGTTCACCGGGCTGCTGATGATCGCCGCCGCGCTCGGCATCCTCTCTCACCCGGAAGTGTCTGGGGCCCTGCGTGATTCAGGCCTGTTTCGGGAAGGCGAGAGAGCCGCGGAGAGCCTCGGTGCGTTCGGCGCGGTCACGGTCGTGGTCGTCGTGGTGCTGTTCGCCTCGGTGGCGCTGTCGGTGCTGCAGTCACTGCTGAGCTACGGGAACCTGGTGCTGCGCCGCGACGCCGAGGTACTGCATCTTTCCCACGGGCTGCTTCGCGTGCGTGAACACACCTTCGACATGCGTCGGCTGCGCGGCGGCACACTGCGCGAACCGCTGCTGGTGCGGCTGTTCGGCGGCGCCCGACTGGACGCGGTGATGACCGGCGTCGCCGGCGCAGGCGAGGCCTCGCAGCTGCTTCCGCCGTGCCCGCGCGGCACCGCCGAAGCGGTGCTCGCCGAGCTCGTCGAGCGGGCCGACGCGGTGACAGGGCCTTTGACCGCGCATGGTCCGGTGGCGACGCGGCGGCGATGGACCAGGGCCATGCTGGCGCCGGCCGCGGTGGTGGCGGGGCTGGCGGTGGTGTCGGTGTTCGCCGACGTGCCGTGGTGGGCGTGGCTGGCGCCCGCGGCGCTGACGATCGCCTGCGGATTTCTGGGGTTCGACCGTGCCCGGTCGCTGGGGCATCGGGTCGGCGGAGGTTGGCTGGTGGCCAGGGCGGGCAGCCTGCAGCGCCGCCGGGACTGTGTGGCCGCCGCGGGCATCGTCGGATGGACGGTGCGCCAGTCCCTGCCGCAGCGGCGTGCCGGGGTGGCCACTCTGGTGGCGGCGACCGCTGCCGGGGTGAAGCGCTACGAGGTGATCGACGTACCCGCCGACCTTGCGTGGTCGATCGTCGCGGCGACCTCGCCGTGGGTGGGCAGGACGGCGTGGGCGCGAGGCTAGTGGGGCCCGAGTTGCGGCCGAGCGTCGGCGGTTTACTGTCGCACCATGGCTATCGGTGGAGTGCTGTTCGACATCGATGGTGTGTTGGTGACGTCGTGGAAGCCGATCCCCGGTGCCGCCGAGACGTTGCGGACGTTGGCGGACAACCAGATCGCATGCGCGTACCTGACCAACACCACCACCAGGACACGCGTGCAGATCGCCGATCTGCTGACCGAGGCGGGCATGGCGGTGCGCGCGGACGAGGTGATCACCGCCGCGGTGCTGACCGCCGACTATGTCCGTGACCGTTACCCGGATGCGCGCTGCTTCCTGGTCAACAGCGGACAGATCGGCGAGGACATGCCCGGCATCGATCTCGTCTACTCCTCGGAGTTCACCGGTCCGCGCGCGCCCGCCCGGCCCGATGTCGTGCTGCTCGGCGGGGCGGGGCCCGAATACAGCCATCTGACGCTGTCGTGGGTGTATGACTGGATGGCCCAGGGCGTGCCGGTGGTGGCGATGCACCGCAGCACCGCGTGGACCACCACCGACGGACTGCGCATCGACACCGGCATGTATCTGATCGGAATGGAGCAGGCCTCGGGCCGCAAGGCCACCGCGGTCGGCAAGCCCGCGCCGGAGGGCTTTCTGTCCGCGGCGGCCCGGCTGGGTGTGGATCCCGACGAGATGTACATGGTCGGGGACGACCTGAACAACGACGTGCTCGCCGCGCAGGTGGTCGGTATGTCGGGTGTGCTGGTGCGTACCGGCAAGTTCCGTCAGGACACGCTGGACCGTTGGGCCGCAGACGAATTCGCCATGCAGCCGAACCACGTCATCGATTCGGTGGCCGACTTTCCCGCGCTGCTCGGCCTCTGAGGCGATTCCTGCGCTACGCCGACAACTCGCGCTGCAGGGCCCGCACCGCCTCGATGCGCTCCTGAAGCTGCTCGCGGGTGGCGGCGGCCACCGGCGGGCCACCGCAGCGGCGGCGCAACTCGTTGTGGATCCACCCGTGGGGACGGCCGGTCCGGTGATGCGCCAGCGACACCAGGGTGTTGAGCTCGCTGCGCAGATCGCGCAGCTGCCCGTGCGTGGTCTTGGGGACCGCCAAGCCTGATTCGGTGCGCTTGGTGAGTTGCTCTTCCTGCCTGCGCCGCAAAAGATCCCGCATCGATTCGGCATCCAGCAGGCCCGGGATGCCGAGGTAGTCGGCCTCCTCGTCGCTACCCGCCGGCGTGGCCGTGCCGAACGACGACCCGTCGAAGATCACCTGATCGAGTTCGGCGTCTGCGCCGAGGTACTCGATCCTGTTCTCCTCCTCACCGGGTTCGTCGCGCTTCTGCTCACGCAGTTCGGCGTCGAGTGGATCCTCGAGCGGCTCGCGGTGCGGCTTGCCCAGCACATGGTTGCGCTGCGCCTCCATCTCACTGGCCAGCAGCAGCAGGTTCGGCACCGACGGCAGGAAGATGCTGGCGGTCTCGCCGGGCCGCCTCGACCGCACGAACCGACCGATCGCCTGGGCGAAGAACAACGGCGTGGATGCGCTCGTCGCGTATACCCCGACGGCCAGTCGCGGCACGTCGACGCCCTCGGACACCATCCGCACCGCCACCAGCCACCGCGACGTGCCCGCCGAGAACTCCGAGATCCGATCGGAGGCGCCCTTGTCGTCGGAGAGCACCACCGTCGGCGCTTCGCCGGTGATCTTCACCAGCAGGTCCGCGTACGCGCGGGCGGTGGTCTGGTCGGAGGCGATGATCATGCCCCCGGCGTCGGGCACGTGCTGACGCAGTCCCTGCAGCCGTTTGTCCGCCGCGGCGATCACCGCGGGCATCCACTCGCCCTTCGGGTCCAGCGCGGTCTTCCACGCCCGCGCCGTCTGCTCGGCGGTCAGTGGCTCACCGAGTCTGGCGGCGTGCTCCTCGCCCGCGCTGTCGCGCCAGCGGGCCTCACCGGAGTACGCCATGAACATCACCGGCCGGACCACGCCGTCGGCGAGCGCGTCCGAGTAGCCGTAGGTGTGATCCGCCACCGAAGTCCTGAAGCCGGCGGCGTCCTCTTCGTAGGTGACGAACGGGATCGCGCTGTCGTCGCTGCGGAACGGCGTCCCGGTCAGCGCGAGCCGGCGGGTCGCGTCGTCGAACGCCTCCCGGATCGCGTCGCCCCAGCTCTTGGCGTCTCCGCCGTGGTGGATCTCGTCGAAGACGACCAGGGTCTTGCGGTTCTCGGTACGCACCCGGTGCCGGGTCGGGTGGCTGGCCACCTGCGCGTAGGTGACGACGACGCCGTGGTACTCCGAGGAGGTCTGAGAGTTCGAGTTCGAGAACTTCGGGTCCAGCGCGATACCGTGCCGCGCGGCGGCCTGGGCCCACTGGATCTTCAGGTGCTCGGTGGGCACGACGATCGTGACGGCGTCGACGGTGCCTTCGGCGAGCAGCTCGGCGACGATGCGCAGCGCGAAGGTGGTCTTGCCGGCACCCGGTGTGGCCACCGCGAGAAAATCACGAGGAGCGGCCGATAGGTATTTGACCAGAGCCCGACGTTGCCAGCCCCGCAACGCCTGGGTGCTGGGCGCTGCATCAGCCCGCACCCTTGAACTCCTTTCGACCGGAATGCAGTCTAGGGCAGGCTGTTCCGCGATCGCATCTCCGCGGCGTGTCCGGGGTACGGCGTGTCTGTCCCCGGGTCGGTTCGGCTACTCGACGAAATGGTTGTCGTTCTTGACGAACCACTCCCGGCGTTCCTCGTCGGTGAGCTCACCCAGCTGGGCCAATCCCTCGAAATAGTGCTCGCGGGGTGCGCCGGGGGCGAACAGGATCAGGATCGACGCGGGCTCGTCGGCCTCATTGCGGAACCCGTGGATGCCACCCGGCGGCACGTAGAGAAAGTCGTTGACGTGTCCGTCCACCCACTCGGTTCCGTTGTGTAGCGACAGCGAGCCCGAAAGTACGAAAAACGCCTCGGACATGCCGCGGTGGAAGTGCGGTCCCGGGCCGCCGCCCTTCGGTGCGATCTCCACCCGGTACAGCCCGTAGTCACCGTCTGTGGCCTGCTGGTTCGCCAGATAGTGGTACTGGACCAGGCCGAAGGCGTCGTAGTCGGGCGGTTCGTCGCCGCGCCTGAGCCAGGCGCTGACCTCGGGCTGGTCGGCGGTGTAGCGGGGCGGGGGGTAGGGCGGCACCACGAGGGACACGCGTCCAGTCTGCCCGGCCGCGCCCCCCGCACCAAGCTGACGGTGGCGGCAATTTCGCTGCGGCGTGACCGACAAGATGACACGCTTGACCTGTTGCTCGTCGGCGCGCGCCGAGCAGGAGGACAACGGGATGGTTGTAGTCCGCAGGTGTTTGGTTTCCCTGATCGCGCTGGCGTGTGTGCTGCTGGGGATCGGAACAGTGGCCGGCCCGGTCGGCGCGGCCGAGAGAGCCGTCCTGATCCCGGGAGCCTCCCCCTTCAAGCCGATCAACCCGTTCTTTCCGATCATCGCCGCGACCTATCCGTATATCGGCATCAATCTGCATGACGATGCCGACCCCCAGGTGGTCGACTACTCGCAGAATCCGTTCTCCACCGACCGTGCGCTTCTCCAAGGGCTCGAGCGGGCAGAGGTCGCCGTGCGTGAGATCGACGGCAAGGCGGTCGTCATCGGCGAATCGATGGGGAGCATGGTGGCGTCCAGACTCGCCGCGGATCTGTCCCACAGCCCGGATCCCCCGTCGACGGACGACATCAGGTTCGTCCTGATCGCCTCGCCGGAGGAGGGCATGGCGCAGTACTTCAAGGAGGGCACGCGCATTCCGCTGCTGAACTACACGGTCAGCCGCGTTGCGCAGTCCCCCTACCCGACCACCGTCATCGTCGGTGAATACGACGGCTGGGCCGATCCGCCCGATCGGCCGTGGAACCTGGTTGCCGTCGCCAACTCGGCGATGGCCTTGCTCTATGTCCACGGGCCGGCGAGCTGGGACATCGACCTCGACGATGTGCCGCCCGAGAACATCACCGTCGACGGCACGGTCACCAGGTATTTCGTGCCGACTGAGCACCTCCCGCTGACGCGGCCGTTCCGTGACATCGGCGTCCCCGACTGCGTCGTCGACGCGGCCGATCAGATTCTGCGCCCCATCATCGATGCCGGCTACCACCGTCACGACCAGCCCGGCGATTCCCGGCCGTACCTGTATGACGGCAGGATCCACCGCGACGGCGACGACGACGCGGGCGGTGAGAAGGAGACCGAGGTCGCCGCCCCGACCCGGCAGGCCGGAGGCGACGGCCGGCTCGACCGCGACGACCCGGATGTCTCTGATTCTGCGGACGACCCGGATGTGCGGGAGTCCGCGGAGGAACCGCATGAGCGGGAAGCGGCGGAGGACCCGGAGGCGTCTGAGCCCGCGGAGGAGTCGGATGCGAGGGAGACGACCGACGACCCGGCGCAACGACAGGAGGTCGGCGGGTGATCCCGCTCAGGCGGGCACGGGGACGGGGAAGGTGACCCCCGTCAACTCCTCGGAAACCGTCCACAGCCGCCGCTGCAGGGCCAGGTCATAGGACTGATTGCTGGAGGCCACCACGACGGGATTGCCCCGCTGCTGGCCGATTCCGTCCGGTCCGTAGTACTGCCCGCCCAGCACGCTCGGATCGGTGGCCGCGCGCAGCGTCGGCAGCGCACCGGCCGCGGGGCTCTGCGCCAGCAGCGGTGCGATCCGGTTCAGCGCGGGCTGCAGGGCGGCGGGCAGGTTGCGACCCAACTCGGTGCTCGACGTCCCTGGGTGGGCGGCGACCGCGATCGTCTTGCCCCGCGGCGCCAGCCGGCGCTGCAGCTCGTAGGTGAACAGCAGGTTGGCCAGCTTGGACTGGCTGTAGGCGCCCATCCGGCTGTAGCTGCGCTCCCACTGCAGGTCGTCCCAGTGGATCGCGCCGCCCATCTTGTGGCCGTTGCTGCTGACGGTCACGATGCGGGCACCGTCGACGTCGAGGAGCTTGTCCAGCAGCAGGCCGGTGAACGCGAAGTGGCCGAGGTGGTTGGTCCCGAACTGCAGCTCGAAGCCGTCGGCGGTGGTGCCCTTCGGCGTCGTCATCACGCCCGCGTTGTTGATCAGCAGGTCGATGCGGTCGAAGCGGCTCTTCAGTGCCTCGGCCGCGGCCCGAATCGAGGCCAGCGACGTCAGGTCGAGCTGCTGGACGTCGACGTCACCGATCATTCTCTCGGCTGCCTGCGCGCCTTTTGCGGTGTCGCGGACCGCGAGTACGACGCGTGCGCCGCCGACGGCGAGGGCTTTCGCCGTCTCGAAGCCCAGCCCGGTGTTGGCGCCGGTGATGACTGCGGTGCGTCCGGTCTGATCGGGGATGTCGGCGGTGGTCCAGTCGGTCATGGTGTGTCTCCTGGTGCTCGTAGACTGCGTAAACGGGGCGATAGCTCCGGTTGTACCCGACAATACGGAACGTACGCCCCGCTTAGTGTTCGCCAGGAGGGAAATCGTGACCCGACCACTACGGGCCGACGCGGCGCGCAACAGGGCGAGGGTCTTAGAGGTCGCCTACGACACCTTCGCCGCGGAGGGGCTGGGCGTCCCGATCGACGAGATCGCGCGGCGGGCGGAGGTCGGCGCCGGCACGGTCTACCGGCACTTCCCGACGAAGCAGGCGCTCGTCGTCGCAGTCGCCGAGGACCGCGTGCGCCGCATCGTCGACCATGCGCGAACCCTGCTGAAGACCGAAGGTCCTGGTGAGGCACTCTTTGTGTTCCTGCAGGACATGGTGCGCAGTGCCGCGGCGGATCACGGTCTGGTCGACGCGCTGGTCGGGTACGGCCTCGATCTGGAGGTTGCGGCGCCGGGCGCCGAGGCGGCGTTCCTGGCGGCGCTCGGCGAACTCCTGGCCGCGGCCCAACGCGCGGGCACCGTCCGCGCCGACGTCGACGTCGCGGTGATCAAGGCGCTCCTGGTGGTGTGCAAGGTGCCGCAATTCCACGACGGCTCGGTGTACGGCAAGGTGTCCGAGCGGGTGGTGCGGGTCATCGAGGACGGCCTGAGGGTTCCCGGGAAGGTGTGACCCAACCTTGCACTCGCCCAGGTCGAGTGCTAAGAATGCAGTTGGCACTCGCGACCAGTGAGTGCTAGGTCGGGCCGGTGAGGCCGGGGCCGCATCTGCGAGCACAGCCCTGGTCGTCCGTCGCGGGCATCGATTCCGACCGACAAGACGTGCATCCCCAATCCGGAGGAAACACTTCGCAATGGCCAAGACAATTGCGTATGACGAAGAGGCTCGTCGCGGCCTCGAGCGGGGCCTCAACGCCCTCGCCGACGCGGTAAAGGTGACGCTGGGCCCCAAGGGTCGCAACGTCGTCCTGGAGAAGAAGTGGGGCGCTCCCACGATCACCAACGATGGTGTGTCCATCGCCAAGGAGATCGAGCTGGAGGATCCCTACGAGAAGATCGGCGCTGAGCTGGTCAAGGAAGTTGCCAAGAAGACTGACGACGTCGCCGGCGACGGCACCACCACCGCCACCGTGCTCGCACAGGCGCTGGTCCGTGAGGGCCTGCGTAACGTGGCCGCCGGGGCCAACCCGCTCGGCCTCAAGCGCGGCATCGAGAAGGCCGTCGAGAAGGTCACCGAGACGCTGTTGAAGTCGGCCAAAGAGGTCGAGACCAAGGAGCAGATCGCTGCCACCGCCGCGATCTCGGCCGGCGACACCCAGATCGGCGAGCTCATCGCCGAGGCCATGGACAAGGTCGGCAACGAGGGTGTCATCACCGTCGAGGAGAGCAACACCTTCGGCCTGCAGCTCGAGCTCACCGAGGGTATGCGCTTCGACAAGGGCTACATCTCGGGTTACTTCGTGACCGACGCCGAGCGCCAGGAAGCCGTCCTCGAGGATCCCTACATCCTGCTGGTCAGCTCCAAGGTGTCGACCGTCAAGGATCTGCTCCCGCTGCTGGAGAAGGTCATCCAGGCCGGCAAGCCGCTGCTGATCATCGCCGAGGACGTCGAGGGCGAGGCCCTGTCGACCCTGGTGGTCAACAAGATCCGCGGCACCTTCAAGTCCGTGGCCGTCAAGGCTCCGGGCTTCGGTGACCGCCGCAAGGCCATGCTGCAGGACATCGCGATCCTGACCGGTGGCCAGGTTGTCAGCGAAGAGGTCGGTCTGTCCCTGGAGACCGCCGACGTCGCGCTGCTGGGCACCGCCCGCAAGGTCGTCGTGACCAAGGACGAGACCACCATCGTCGAGGGCGCCGGTGACTCCGACGCCATCGCCGGCCGGGTGGCCCAGATCCGTGCCGAGATCGAGAACAGCGACTCCGACTACGACCGCGAGAAGCTGCAGGAGCGCCTGGCCAAGCTGGCCGGCGGTGTTGCGGTGATCAAGGCCGGCGCTGCCACCGAGGTGGAGCTCAAGGAGCGCAAGCACCGCATCGAGGACGCCGTTCGCAACGCGAAGGCGGCCGTCGAGGAGGGCATCGTCGCCGGTGGCGGCGTCGCGCTGCTGCAGTCGGCTCCCGCTCTGGAGGAGCTCAAGCTCACCGGTGACGAGGCGACCGGCGCCAACATCGTGCGCGTCGCGCTGTCGGCTCCGCTCAAGCAGATCGCCTTCAACGGTGGTCTGGAGCCCGGTGTGGTCGCCGAGAAGGTCACCAACCTGCCCGCGGGTCACGGCCTCAACGCCGCGACCGGCGAGTACGAGGACCTGCTCAAGGCCGGCGTCGCCGACCCGGTGAAGGTCACCCGCTCGGCGCTGCAGAACGCAGCGTCCATCGCGGCCCTGTTCCTCACCACCGAGGCAGTCGTCGCCGACAAGCCGGAGAAGGCCGCCGCACCCGCCGGCGACCCGACCGGTGGCATGGGCGGCATGGACTTCTAAGTCCCTGTACCGAGGAAGCCCGGCGTTGCGTCAAGCAGCGCCGGGCTTTTTCGTGTCGTGCGCGGGAACCTACCCGTGGAGCGGGATGCAGTCGTCGCCGCAGCCGGATGCGGACGGCGGCGAGTCCGGTCCCGGCTTGCGGTGCAGCACCGCGCCGCCGGGCTGCACGCGTAAGCCGTTGCCGTCGCTCTCCGCGCGGCCGTCGATGATCAGCGTGTACCCGCCCGGCTCGCGCGGCGGCCAGACCAGCGTGACGTCGGGGTGCGCTGCGGCGTTCGCGCCGGTGCGGGTGCCGACAGACGCGATGAGCAAGCCGCCGCCGCTCAGCACCGGGTCCACGGCGACGGTGTGTGCGCGGTGGTCGTCACCGACGGTGACGAGGTAGGCGAAGGAGAAGTCGCCGAGTGTCTCGGCGAGCCGGTCGAGATCCACTTTGACGCTCATGTCGCGAGATCTCAGGCCGACGCGGGGGCGGGCTGTCGGCCCCGGATGAGCTTTCCCGGGCGGGCCGCGGTGGGTTGGCCGTTCTCGGCGATCACCTCTCCGGAGACGATCGTCGCGACGTAGCCGTCCGCGGTCTGGTCGAGGCGCCGCCCACCGGCGGGCAGATCGTTGACGATGACCGGTTTGTGCAGCGTCAGCGCGTCGGCATCGATGACGTTGAGATCGGCCTTGTAGCCCACCGCGATCCGGCCGCGGTCGGCAAGCCCGGCCACCCGGGCGGGGACCGAGGTCAGCTCGCGCACCGCGTCCTGGACCGACAACCGACCTGTGGCGCGGTCGCGTACCCAGTGGGTCAGCATGTAGGTGGGGAAGCTTGCGTCGCAGATCATTCCGTAGTGGGCGCCGCCGTCGCCGAGACCGAGCACCACGTCGTCGCGGCGGATCAGCTCGGCGACGGTCTCCAGGGATCCGTCGCGGAAGTTGGCCAGCGTGACCAGAAGCATGGCGTGCCCGTCCTCGTCGAGGAGCCGGTCGTAGGCCTCCTCGAGCGGGCTGACACCGCGGGCCTGGGCCCGGGCACCGATCGAATCCGACGGTGACGGTTCGTAATTCGGCGGCTCGCCGAGGGGGAACATGTAGTTCCAGGCCTGCGCGGCGAACATCAGCGGGTGTCCGTCCGATTCCGGCTTGTCGTTCAGGATACGTTCCCGCACTTCGGGTTTGCGCATCTCGGCCACCCGCTCGGCCAGGGGCAGCGATGCGATCTCGCGGTACGAGGGGTACATCACGAACGGGTTGCCGGACAGGTCCAAACCGAGCATCAGCCCGATGGGCCGCGGAAAGATCTGGGCGCTGATCCGGCCGCCGTTCTGATTGGCCTTCTCCACCATCCGCAATGCGTCGAGGAAGAACGGGTCGCCGGCGTTGCCGATCGCCAGCGTGAACGTCACCGGCAGCCCGACCTCGGCGGCCACGTCGAACACCGTCTGCAGCACCGGCTCGTAGTCGCCGGCCACCAGGTCCGGCACGAACTGGATCAGCCCACCGCCGGCGTCGTCGACACCGCGGGCGATCGCCTCGATCTCGGCGCGATCGGCGTCGTAGCTCGGGATCGGCTTGCCACTTTCGGTCTTGTGCAACGTGAACCGCGACGACGCGAACCCCAGCGCGCCGGCAGCCACCGCCTCGGCGGCCAGCTTGCGCATCATCGCCAGGTCCTCGGGGCCGGCGGGCTCACGGTCGACCCCGCGTCGGCCCATCACGTAGACCCGCAGCGGCGAATGCGGCAGGAACGCCGCCACATCAATGTCTCGTTGTCCCGATCCAACGGCGTCGAGGAACTCCGGGAACGTCTCCCAGTGCCACGGCAGACCGTCGACCATCACCACACCGGGGATGTCCTCGACACCGGCCATCACGTCGACCAGCACGTCGTGGTCGGCGGGCCGGCACGGCGCGAAGCCGACCCCGCAGTTGCCCATCACGGCGGTGGTGACGCCGTGCGCCGAGGACGGCGTGAGCCGGTCCGACCAGATCGCCTGTCCGTCGTAATGGGTGTGCAGATCCACGAAACCGGGCGTGACGAGCAGCCCGTCCGCGTCGATCTCGCGGGTGCCGGCCGCGTCCACGGTGCCCACCGAGACGATCACGCCATCCCGGACGGCGACGTCCCCGGTGAACGGCTCGCCGCCGAGGCCGTCGACGATGGTGCCCCCGCGAATCACAAGGTCATATGTCATACCCCGAATGTACGGTGATCCCATGATCGACCACTTCGGAATCAACTGCGCGGACTGGGAGACGTCGAAAGCGTTCTACGACAAGGTTCTCGGCGTGCTGGGTTATACGCGGCAGATGGATTTTCAGGTCGCGGTCGGGTACGGCGTCGACGGCAAACCCGACTTCTGGATCGCCGACATGAGCACCGGCGACGCCTCCGGCCCCAACCGCGAGGTCCATATCGCGTTCCAGGCTGCCGGTGTCGACGCCGTGCAGGCCTTCTACGACGCCGCGCTCGAAGCCGGTGCGGAGTCGCTGCACGCACCCCGGTTGTGGCCCGAGTATCACCCGGGCTACTACGGGGCGTTCGTTCGCGATCCCGACGGCAACAACGTCGAAGCCGTCTTCCACGGGGCGTAGCTTGGCGGACATGGCCGAAATAGATGCCGCCCGCGAACTGCTGCGGGATTCGTTCACCCGCCTGATCGAGCACGTGGACGATCTCACCGAGAACCTGACCGACGAGGTGGCCTACTACCGGCCGACACCGCAGGCCAACACGATCGCGTGGCTGATCTGGCACAGCGCCCGCATCCAGGACGCCCAGCTGTGCGACATCGCCGGCATCGAGCAGGTGTGGTTCCGGGACGGTTGGGTCGACAGGTTCGCCCTGGACCTGCCCCGTGATGCGCACGGCTACGGGCACACCCCCGAGGAGGTGGCGAAGGTGCGCGCGTCGGCGCAACTGCTCGCCGGCTACTACCACGCGGTGCACAAGCTGTCCCTGGAGTACGTGGCCTCGGTGTCGGCCGACGAACTCGCCAGGGTTGTCGACGAGCGCTGGACGCCGCCCGTGACGGCGAGCGTGCGGCTGGTCAGCATCATCGACGACGCTGCCCAGCATCTGGGCCAGGCGGCCTACATCCGGGGGCTCGTGCGCTGAGGTCGCTGATCCGGTGGTGGCCGCCCGTCGGGCTGGCCTCGCTCGTGCTGCTGGGCCTTGCCGTCGGTCAAGGTTCGACGCCGGTTGACGACTGGTTCCAGGAGCTCGGCAAGCGCCACCCGGACCTCGGGCGGCTGCTGGTGTTCACCGACAGCCGGGTGGTCGTCGCGGCGTATGTGGCGGTCGTCGCGGCGGCCCTCCTCCGGCGTCGGTGGCGGCTCGCGGCGATCGCGGCGGTGACACCGGTGGTGGCGGTCGCGGCGGCCCGGTTCGGCAAGCGCGCGTTCGGCCGGTTGAAGGACGGCGAAGTGTGCTTTCCCAGCGGGCACACCACGGTGACGGTCGTCGTGCTGGCGATGGCGGTGCTATTGGTGGGCGCCGCGGCCTGGGCCGTGGTCGGGGCGGCGGTGATCACGGTTCTCGCGGTCGTCGGGCAGGCCGTCTCCTACCACTACTTCACCGACGCGATCGGGGCGCTGCTGCTCGGAACCGCACTGGTGTGCGCCGCCGTGTCGGCGGCCAAAATTGACAGGCGTCAACCCAGGTGCGAGCTGGGTCACAAAAATCGTTAGCATGGGGTTCATGACAGCGACGTCTGACGTGCAGCCCACCCATACCTTCACCGGCACCGGAACCATCAAGAACCCGGCCACCGGAGCCGTCGCGGGCGAGGTGCGCTGGACCGACCCCGCGGACGTGGCCCGGCTGGCGGCCGGCCTGCGCACCGCGCAGCGGGAATGGGAGACCCGCGGCCCCAACGGGCGCGCGAAGGTGCTGGCCCGCTACGCGGTATGGCTCGGGGAGCACCGCGACGAGATCGAGCGGCTGCTCATCGCCGAGACCGGGAAATCGGCCGCCGACGCGGCCCAGGAAGTGCCGCTGATCATCATGATCACGTCCTACTACGTCAGGACCATGGCCAAAGCGCTGGCGCCGGAAACCCGGCCGGCATCGCTGCCGTTCCTGTCGATCAAGAAGATCACCGTGCACTACCGGCCCCGCCCCGTCGTCGGGATCATCGCGCCGTGGAACTACCCGGTCGCCAATGCGCTGATGGACGCCATCGGAGCGCTCGC
Organism: Mycolicibacterium austroafricanum; assembly: GCF_000612725.1. Classification (GTDB taxonomy): domain Bacteria; phylum Actinomycetota; class Actinomycetes; order Mycobacteriales; family Mycobacteriaceae; genus Mycobacterium; species Mycobacterium austroafricanum. Next base: position 557,309 of record NZ_HG964450.1, on the reverse strand, counting down.
CGCGGGCTGCGCGGTGTTGCTCAAGCCGTCCGAGCGCACCCCGCTGACCGCCGAACTGCTGTTGCGCGGCTGGCTGGATTCCGGGGGTCCCGACGTGCTGGCGCTGGCCCAGGGGGCGCGTGAGGTGTCCGAGGCCGTCATCGACCATTCCGACTACATCCAGTTCACCGGCTCCAGCGCGACCGGGGTGAAGGTGATGGAGCGCGCGGCGCGCAGGTTGACGCCGGTCAGCCTCGAGCTCGGGGGCAAAGACCCGATGATCGTGCTCGAAGACGCCGACGTCGACCTCGCCGCCCACGCCGCGGTGTGGGGCGCGATGTTCAACGCCGGGCAGACCTGCGTGTCGGTCGAGCGGGTGTATGTGCTCGAGCAGGTCTACGACCAGTTCGTCGCCGCGGTGGTGCGTGACGTCGAAAACCTCAAGATGGGGGCGGGGGAGGGCAACGCGTTCGGCGCGCTGATCGACGACAGCCAGGTCGATATCACCGCACGCCATGTCGAGGATGCCCTGGCCAAGGGTGCCAGGGCGCTGACCGGAGGCAAACGCGGTTCCGGCCCGGGCAGCTTCTACGAGCCGACGGTGCTCGTCGACGTCGACCACTCGATGGCGTGCATGACCGAGGAGACGTTCGGCCCCACCCTGCCGATCATGAAGGTCTCCTCGGTCGAGGAGGCGGTCCGGCTGGCCAACGACAGCCCGTACGGACTCTCGGCGGCCGTCTTCTCCAGGGATGTCGATCGGGCGAATGCCGTTGCGCTGCAATTGGATTGTGGGGGAGTCAACATCAACGACGTGATCTCCAACCTGATGTGCACCACCGCCCCGATGGGAGGCTGGAAATCGTCGGGGATCGGTGCGCGGTTCGGCGGGCCCGAAGGCCTGCGAAAGTTCTGCCGAATCGAGACGGTGGTCAGTCCACGCACGAACCTCGGAGCGGGCGGCAACTACTACAACAACTCGATGCGCGCGCTGAAGCGGATGAACAAGCTGATGACCAAGCTCGCGTTGATCCGGCCGCGACGCGTGGCGAAGTAACGCACCTGCTGTTCACCGGCGCGTCACCGTCCGGTACGAGGCGGTCGGTAGCTTGCGCCGGTGACCCTGGACATCTCCGGATATACCGTCGTCGACGACGACGATGACGACCCGGTGCTGCTGATCCAGCCCAGCGGCGAGGTCGTCGACACCTGGCGTGAGAACTACCCGTACGACGAGCGGATGACCCGGCCCGACTACGAGGAGCAGAAGCGGCTGCTGCAGATCGAGTTGTTGAAGCTGCAGAAGTGGAGCCAGTCGCACGGGCACCGGCACGTCATCGTGTTCGAGGGGCGCGACGCGGCCGGTAAGGGCGGCACCATCAAGCGGTTCATGGAGCACCTCAATCCCCGCGGCGCGCGGGTGGTGGCGTTGGAGAAACCCACGGAGAAGGAACGCACCCAGTGGTACTTCCAGCGGTACGTCGAGCATCTGCCGTCGGCCGGTGAGATGGTGCTGTTCGACCGGTCCTGGTACAACCGGGCCGGTGTCGAACGGGTGATGGGTTTCTGTACGCCCAAACAGCATGCCGAATTCATCAGGCAGGTACCGCTTTTCGAACAGATGCTGGTCAACGACGGCGTCAGCCTGACCAAGTTGTGGTTCTCGGTGACGGCCTCCGAGCAGCGCACCCGCTTCACGATCCGTCAGGTGGACCCCGTGCGGCAGTGGAAGCTCTCACCGACCGACCTGGCCTCGTTGGACAAGTGGGACGACTACACCGCGGCCAAGGAGGACATGTTCGCCTGGACGGACACCGAGGTGGCGCCGTGGACCGTGGTCAAGAGCAACGACAAGAAGCGCGCCCGCATCAACGCGATGCGCCACGTGCTGAGTAAGTTCGACTACGACAACAAGGACCACGACGTCGTGGGCCGGCCCGATCCGCTCATCGTGGGGCGCGCACTTTCCGACTGACCGGACAAATCGGGCGGCGACCTGGAGCAGGAGACAGGAGGACGCGCCCGTGCGCTTTTTCGCCGCGCTGCTGCTGTGGCTGCTCACGACGATCGCGCTGGCCGCCGCCGTCCCCGCGGTGTGGGCCCAGACGCACATCGTCGGCGAGGACGGCTACGCCGGCCTGGCCGACTCGGCAGCCAGGGACGGTCGGTTGCAGGTGGCGATGGCCGCCGAGCTGACCACCCAGGTCGTCTCGCTGGCCGCCGACAACGGATACTCGCTCAACCCCGAGCTGGTCCGGCAGGTGGCGGAGTCCTACACCCGCAACGAAGGGTTCCCGGGCCAGTTCGCGCAGGCCAACCGCATCGCGCACAGGTGGATGTTCACCGGTGCGGTGCCCAGTGGGAACTCGACCGACGAGTGGCTCATCGACGTCGCGCCGATGTTGGCGGACCCGTCGTTCTCGGCCACCCTCGGCACCCTGGATCTGCAGGTTCCTCCGACGCTGACGGTGCCGATCACGGTGGATGCACCCGAGTTGCAGCCCGGCAAGCTGCGCCCGCTGGCGACCTGGGGCCCGTGGGTCAGCATCGGCGCCGCCGTCGTCACCGGCCTGCTCGCGTTGTTGACGCTGGCCGCGGCCAGGTCACGTGGCAAAGTGCTGACCGCGCTTGGTGTTTCGGCGCTGCTGGTGGGCGCCGCGGGATGGGCGGCGATCGAGGTCGGTGGCCGCTTCGTGGACGCCGGTCTCGACCGGACGGCCGGCAACATCCGGACGGTGGCCGAGGTCATGGTCGCTTCGGCCGAGGCCAGCCTGCACCAGTGGCTGAACTACACGCTGATCGCCGGCGGCGCGCTGGTGCTGCTCGGCGTCACCGCCGCGGTGTTGGGCAGCGTGCTGCGAGGACCTGACCGGGCCTGACGCCGCCTGCCCGCCGAAATTGCATTCCAGCAGGTCCTCACTCGAAATTTCGCTGCCTGCGTGCAATCTCGGCGGGTCAGGTGTTCTTGGCGACGAACCGGCGCAGCAGCGGCCAGCCCGCGGCGGCGTTGAAGACGACGCCGCCGATCAGGTACGGCCACCAGGTGCCGTTTGCGCAGGCAACCCAGAATGCCTTGGCCGCCCAGTACGGCGGAAGCACGCCGAACGCCAGGTTCCACGCGGAGTCGACGAACCAGGGCAGGCAGGGTATTCCGGCGATGAGCAGGCCCAGCAACCGCAGCATCGCGATCCCCTGCACCTTGTTGCTCGCCACCGCGACGATCAGCAACATCGTCACCACCGACGACAGCCCGGCGACCATCCCGATCGGGATCAGCGGCCACACCACCGAAGACGGCAGCAGCCCGGTCAACGGGATCGTCACCGCCACATAGGCAGTGGTGACGGCGACGACGGTGGCGGCCCGGTAGCCGAAGAAACTCGCCAACGTCACCGGGGTGACGCGCAGCGCCGTCAGCGTGCCCGCGTCGATCTCGTCGAGCACCAGAAACGCCGCCAGGCCACCGACGATGATGATGCTGGTCAGCAGCAGCAGTCCGGTGACCACCAGCGGGTAGTAGGGCACCAGATCGAAGTCGTAGCGCTGCGCCAGTGCGACCGACAACCGCGGCACCACAACCGCGGTGCCAATGGTCCAGATCGCCGGGGCCAGCACCAACATCACCAGCAGCGGGTCCCGATAGGTGCCACGAAGGTCGTTGCGGCCGAACGCTGCCCACGCCCGAAGTCGTGGTGTCATCGATACGCTCATCACGCCACCCCCGACCGTTCGACGACGTAGCGGCCGAACATGACCCTGGCCAGCCGGTAGAGCCCCGCGGCGCAGATCAGCGGGTACAGCACGGCGTAGCCGACCTGCCATGGTGCGAGGCTGACCTGGTCGAAGACTGCGAGGAACATCAGCAGCGGGCCCTGGGTCGGAACCAGGTAAAACGCCGGGTTGGTCCAGACGCCGAGCATGTACATCACCGGCAGCGACAGGATCAGCAGCGGCACCACCGTGGAGAGGAACCAGTCGCTGACCGAGTCGAACGGCAGCGCCGAGATGAAGCCCACCAGCAGCATCACCAGGGTGCCGAGCACCACACCCGCCACCAGAAATCCCGGGCGGAAGTCGGTGCCGTGCGTCGCCAGCGTCACCACCACTGCGATGAACAGCGAAACACCGGTGAGCACAAGAATTTTGACGGAAAGGTACTCGATGAACCGTAGGGGGCTGCAGATGACGGCGCCGAGCGTGCGTTCCTGCTTCTCGAAGAACACCGCGCCGCCGATGAAGAAGAAGCCGACGATGGTGATATCGCCGATCAACACGTAGGGCTCGACAATGCTGCGCAGGTGTTGCGGCATCGGCAGCAGCACCACCAGCCACAGCATCCCGGAGATCACCGCGGCGTGAACGAACCGCTGCCGCACCTGCAGGGTGGCCTCCAGGCGCAGCGCACTGACCCACCGCTTCATGCCAGGCTCCTGCCGGTGACGTCGACGAACACCTCGTCGAGGCTGGCCTCGCGGCTGTGGATGGTCTCCACATGGTGGTCGCGCAGCACGGTGCGGAACTCGGGGTCGTCGGCCAGACCGTCCATCGGGAACTCGGTGGTCTGCAACGTGCCCTGGGCACTGCGGTATTCGACGCGGACCAGGCGACGGCTACGGGCGATCTTGAGTTCTGCCGGTGCGTCGAGGGCGACGATGCGGCCGTCGACGACGAAGGCGACGCGGTCGCAGAGCTCGTCGGCGGTGGCCATGTCGTGGGTCGTGAGGAACACGGTGCGGCCCCGGGCCTTCAGGTCCAGGATGATGTCCTTGATACGGCGGGCGTTGACCGGGTCGAGTCCGGATGTCGGCTCGTCGAGGAACAACAGCTCCGGGTCGTTGACCAGCGACCGGGCGAATGTCAGCCGCATCTGCATTCCCTTGGAGTACTTGGCGACTCGGGTGTCTGCCGCATCGGTGAGGCCGACGTCGTCGAGGAGGCTTCGCGGGTCGGGGCCGGCGCTGTCGTAGAGCGAGGCGAAGAACTGCAGGTTCTCGGCGCCGGTCAGCTTGAGGTAGTGGTTGGGCAGTTCGAAGGACACCCCGATGCGCTGGTAGTACCGCGGTCCCCAGTCGAGCGGATCTCGCCCCCAGACCAGCGCCTGGCCGCCGTGCCCGCGCAGCAGCCCGATCAGCAGCTTCTGCGTGGTGGACTTGCCCGCCCCGCTGGGGCCGAGGAATCCGAAGATCTCGCCTCGGCCCACGGCGAAATCCATTCCCCGCACTGCGGGTTCGGCGGTCTTCGGATAGGTGTACGTCAGGTCGCGGACGTCGATGACGGATTCGGTGTTCATGGTGTCTGTGTCAACCTTCGCTGGGCAGCCGGATACGTGTTTCCGACCAGACTTCCCGGAGCACCGCGACCGACTGTACTAAACTTTCAGAAATTATTGAAGACCAGTTATCTGCAGGAGGTTTCGTCGGTGGCTCCCTCGCCGAAGGTGCATGACGCCGCGGAGCGACTCGCACTTGTTCTCGCAGGACACGGGCTGCAGCGCATGACTGCGCGGGTGCTTGCTGCGCTGTTGTTCTCCGAGCAGCCCAGTGTGACGATGGCCGAGTTGGCCGACGATCTGCAGGCCAGTGCCGGGTCGATCTCGGGCGCGTTGAAGACGCTGACGGCGGTCGGGCTGGCCGAGCGCGTGCCGGCACCGAGTAGCCGCCGTGACCATTTCCGGCTCCGGCCCGACGCGTGGGCGATGCTGTACACCGGTCAGAATCAGACCATCGCGGCGTTCATGGACGCTGCCGACGCCGGGATCGCGGTGACCGGCCGTACAAGCCTGGCGCGGCAGCGTCTGGTCGAGATGCGGGACTTCTACGCTTTCCTGATGGCCGAGATCCCGGCAGTGCTGGAACGCTGGCACGCCCGGCGCGACACGTAGCACCCGGTCAGTCCGGTAGCAGCCCGACCTGTCGGTACACCTCGCGGAGATAGCGCCGCATCTCGTCGACGTCGGGCGGGTCGGGCTGCAGCACGCGGTACGTCACCGCGCCGACCATCATGTCGATCGCCACGTCGGGGTTCGCGTCGGCGGCAACGGTGCCCAGCTCACGTGCCCGCTCCAGCAGCGCGGCCGCCAGCCGCCGCCGCGGCAGGATGTAGCGGCGCCAGTACGTGGCCATCAGCTCCGGATGGCTCACGGCCGAGCCGAACACCCGGGCGACCAGCGCACGGTACTGCGGCGTGGTGGTCGCGACGGCGGCCCCCTCGATCGCAGCCTCGACGAGTTCGTAGGGCGACTCGGTGGCGATGGCCTCCGGTGACGCCCACCCGGTTTCGGCGACGACCAGTGTCTCCATCGCCGCCGAGATCAGCTCTTCCTTGGTGGCCCACCGGCGGTAGATCGTCGGCTTGCCGACTCCCGCCTTTCTGGCGATCTGCTCCATGCTGGTGCCCTCGACGCCGCGTTCGATGAACAGCTCGAGTCCGGCGCGCAGGATCGCCACATCGGCGCCGGCGTCCCGCGGGCGGCCGCGGGACGCCGTCATCGCGCGTTGCCGGTGGTCAATGCCCTTGTGAGCCAGAGGTTTACGCCGTCGGCGTCGCCGGCGTCGCCACGCCAGGCAAGGTGGCCGTCCGGCCGGATCAGCATCGCCTCGTCCCCGTCGAAGGTCAGGGGTTCGACGAAGTCGCCCAAATGGCGGCGGGCCACGTCGGCGCACCCGGCCGGCGCGTCGGGCGGCGCCAGCAGCGCCCAGCGCCCGCTCAGTTCGTGGTGCAGCAGCGACGGGGTGCCGTCGGGCCGCACGCACGCCACGTCGGGGATCCGGTCACCCGCCCGCGGCTTGGGCCCGCGACCGCCCAGTGGTCCTTTGCGGTAGCTCACCCACAACTGGGACGCGGTGTAGGTCGTCCACCGCTGCACCGGCGCGAGACCGAACACCTTCGGCGCTACCCGGTCCCGCAGAAACCGGCCGACCGGGTTGCCCGCGATGTTCACCCGTGTCGCCGCGCTGGTGCCGCGCAGCACCTCGGTGGCCAGCGGCCGGCGCTCGGCCTCGTAGGTGTCGACGAACGGGTCGGCGGCCAGGCCGCGGGTGACCAGCGCGAGCTTGAAGGCCAGGTTCTCGGCGTCGCCTATGCCGGTGAGCATGCCCTGACCGCCGAACGGTGCGTGGGCGTGGGCGGCGTCACCGGCGATCAGGATCCGGCCCTGCCGGTATCGGTCGGCCAACCTGCGGTGCACCGTGAACACCGACAGCCACTCCGGGTCACCGACGTGCACCCGGCGTCCGCTGCGTTGCGGGATGACCTGCCGCATCCGCTCCAGAATCTCACTCTCGGCGGGCTTCTCGGTGTGACCGGGGTCGTAGGCGAACACCCGCCACAGATCGTGGGCCCCGCTGCTGTCGGGCATCGGCATCGCGCCGAGCAGGCCGCCGGGATGGATCCAGCCGGTGGTGCCGCCGCGGTCGAGGTCCCAGTCCAGGTGCAGGTCGGCCAGCAGCCATCGTTCGGTCAGCTTGACGCCGGGAAACCCGATCCCGGCCAGCTTGCGGGTGGTACTGGCGGTGCCGTCGCAGCCGACGAGCCACCGGGCCTCGACGCTGGTCCCGTCGTCGAGTTCGGCGACGACGGTGTCGTCGTTGCGGTGCAGTGCGGCCAGCCCGTTACCCCACTGCGGCTCTGCGCCGAGATCGGCCAGCCGGGACCGCAGCGAGGCCTCGACCTTGGCCTGCGAGATCACCATCGGTGGTGCCGCGGTGCGCATGCGGGGGTCGCCGAACTCCAGTGTCACCAGCGGGCGGTCGCCCAGGTAGTTGGTGATGCGCATGGCTCGCAGCGACTCGTCGGGCAGGGTGCCCAGCGCGCCGATCCGGCCCAGCACCTCCGAGCCGCGGGCATGCAGGAAGTTCGCCCGCGATGTCGTCGCCGGGCCTGCGGCGCGGTCGACCACCTGCACGGTCAGGCCGTGCAACCGCAGCGCACACGCCAGCGTCAGACCCGTGGGCCCCGCGCCCACCACGACGACGTCGGTGTCGGTCATGGCACCGACAATAACGAAACGGAGCCGTAACGGAAAGGGTCAGGGCTCGATGACGTGCGACGGGTCGGGCCGGCGATGCGGCGGCGCCTGGCTGTAGTCACCCCACGGACCGTCGCGCTGCTCGACCGCGGCCCGGACCCCGTCGGCGGCCGCGGTGTCGATGAACCCCAACGCGTCGGGGGTGTTGCGCATCAGCCCGTCGAGGATGCCGCCGAGCGTCTGGGTCGAGGCCAGCCCCATGTTCTCGAAAGCCTGGTTGACGATCAGCTTCTGCGCCTGGAGCTGCGACAGCGGAATGCCCGCCAACTTCTGCGCAACCTCGGCCACCCGTGCCTCAAGCTGCTCGAACGGCACCGACTCGTTGATGAGTTCGACTGCGGCGGCTTCCTTTCCGGTCAACGGCTCGCCGGTCAGCGAATGCCATTTCACCTTCGCCAGCGAGAGCCGGTAGATCCACATGCCCGTCAGGTACGCACCCCACATCCGCGCGTACGGGGTGCCGATGACGGCGTCGTCGCTGGCGATGACGATGTCGGCGCACAACGCGTAGTCGCTGGCGCCGCCCACGCACCAGCCGTGCACCTGCGCGATCACCGGCTTGGACGCCCGCCAGATCGCCATGAACTTCTGCGTCGGCCCGGTCTCGCGGGCGCTGACCATCGCGAAATCCTTGCCCGGGTCCCACCGCCCGTCGGTGTTCATGGCTTCGCCCCAGTGCGCGAAGCCGCCACCGAAGTCGTAGCCGCCCGAGAACGCGCGCCCCGCACCACGCAGCACGATGACCTTCACCTGCGGGTCCCGTTCGGCCAGACCGACTGCGGCCTCGATCTCGTCGGGCATGGGCGGGACGATGGTGTTCAGCTGTTCGGGCCGGTTCAGCGTGATGGTCGCGACAGCGGAATCGGCCCGGTACAGGAGGGTCTCGAACTCGGGTTCCGGCACGGCTACCTCCAATTCTTGAACGCGTCGAGCAGCTTGTCCCGGAAGGCCGGGTCGATCGCGTCCTCGGAGACCCTGCCCAACGTCGCCACGGTGGTGCGGAACTGCTGCAGATAGTTGGCGCAGCCGTCACACCCGAGCAGGTGTTCGTCGAAGCGCGCCCGGGTGTGCAGGTCGAGTGTGCCGTCGAGGTAGTCGGTGACCAACTCCACGAGTTCGTTGCAGTCGAGGGGTTGTTCGGTGTTCACACCGGCTCCTTCAGGTAGTTCTCCAGCGCCTGCCGCACCGCGGCCCGGCCTCGGTGCAGGAGCACCCGCTGGTTGGCCGGGCTGAGATCCAGCATGCGGCTCACCTCGGCCGAGTCCATGTCGAGCACATCGCGCATGGTGACCACCAGGCGTTGGCGCTCCGGAAGCTTGGCCAGTTCCCGTCGGGTGACCGCCAACAGCTCGCCGCCGAGCACCGACCCTTCCGGAGTATCCGGAAACGGCGACGGAACCTCGTCGGCTTTCCAGTGACCGGGCCAGGGATCGTCGCTGTCGCGGAACCGCTTCGGATCCACCGTGCCGCCGGTGTAGGCGGCGATCTGGACGTCGGCGTCGGTGCGGTCGCGCAGGCCGCGGGTCTTGGCGATGTTGATCATCACGGTGAAAAGCCATGTGCGCAAAGAGGATCGGCCTTCGAAACGGTCGATTCCCTTCAGTAGTGCGATCCACGTCTCCTGCACCACTTCTTCGGCGACCTCGTGGCTGGCCACGTATCCGCGGGCCACCCGCAGCATCGCGGGGGTGTGCTGATCGACCAGGCGGGCGAACGCGACCTCATCGCGCGCCCGGAGGGCGGCGATGAGGTCGGCCTCGTCGGCTGACGTGGTGGTCATCTCGGCGAGATGGTAGCCCGTCACGGCGGGGTCAGGGCCGGGAACTTCTGATCGCGTCGGCCAGCGTCCACACGGAGATGCCGAGCAGCGCGACGTCTTTGACGAGAAACTGCCCGGTCGACGACAGCACGGGGAAACCGCCTGCCGAGGCCTCGAACACTCCCGGGGTGGTCACCAGGAAACTCAGCGTGGCGACGAAAAGTCCGACGGCGATCACAGAGCCGATGATCGACAGCTTGGGCCACCACGGCTTGACCGCGATCAGCAGCGCCGCAGTCAGCTCCAGCACGCCGAGCAGTGCAGAGAACGTGGTGACGGAGAAGATGTCGTAGGCCCAGCTCATGAACGGGCTTTCCGACACCAGCGGCGCGATGCCGTTTGCCTCGTATTCGGTGAACTTCAGCGCGCCGATCCAGGCGATGACGACGACAAGTCCGTAACGGGCCAGTGCACCGCCCGCGCTCTCCAGGCGGGACACGGGCAACCGGTCGATGACGGTGTGGCGGCTCAAGGTGGTCATGAGGTTCCTCTCGACGGGCCGCGCTGCGGGTGGCGCGGTGATCACGTCGTAGTGGGGAGAAGAACCTCGGGCGTTACACGCCGGCCGGCGGATCCGGTTCGCGGTTCGGCTCGTAGGCGGAATAGATCTTCCCGCCGACCTTGATGTGGGGAGTGCGGGAATACGCCCACCCCGTCATCAGGATCATCGCGGCGGCGGCGAATGCGATCGCGCTCTGCACGTCCGGCAGGCCGCCGAGGAACAGCAGCACCACACCGACCGCGGTTCCCGCCCAGTAGATGCGACGCTTGACCGCGCGCGCGGGACGGGCCGGCGTATCCCATCCCGGCACGACGGCGCCGAGGACGAGCGCGAGCGCGCCGGCACCCAGCAGCCACCACGACATGGCCATCTCAGTTTCCGTTCAGCGTGCGGTGCAGGAACTCGTAGATGAGCGCGGACCGGAACGCGATCTGAGGGTTGTCGGACGCTCCCGCGTGACCGCCCTCGATGTTCTCGTAGTACCGCACCGGATGCCCGGCCGCCTCCAGCGCCGCCGTCATCTTCCTCGCGTGACCAGGGTGCACCCGGTCGTCGCGGGTGGAGGTGGTGATCAGCACCGGTGGATAGCGCCGGTCGGCGGAGATGTTCTGGTACGGCGAATATTCGGAGATGAACGCCCAGTCGTCGGGGTTGTCCGGATCTCCGTACTCGGCCACCCAGGACGCGCCGGCCAGCAGCAGGTGGAAGCGTTTCATGTCGAGCAGCGGCACACTGCACACCAGCGCTCCGAACAGCTCGGGGTATTTGGTGAGCATGATGCCCATCAACAGGCCGCCGTTGCTGCCGCCCTGCGCACCCAGCTGCTCGACGGTGGTGATCCCACGCGCCACCAGATCTCTTGCGACAGAAGCGAAATCCTCGGCCACCAGGTGCCGCCCCTCTCGCATGGCCTGGGTGTGCCATGTCGGTCCGTATTCGCCGCCGCCGCGGATGTTGGCCAGCACGTAGGTGCCGCCGCGGGCCAGCCACAACCGGCCCAGCACGCCGTCGTAGCCCGGGGTGCGGGCCACCTCGAATCCGCCGTACCCGCCCAGCAGCGTGGGTCCGGGACCTTGGCGGTGCCGGTGGCCGACCACGAAGTACGGGACCCGGGTTCCGTCGTCGGAGGTGGCGAAGTACTGCGACACCTCGAGGTCGGCGGAGTCGAAGAACGACGGCGCCTGCTTGATCTCGCTCAGCGGTCCGCCGGCCGTGCCGTGCAGGAGTCGCGACGGGGTGTCGAAACCGGAAGAGTCCAGGAAGATCTCGTCACCGAGGGGGTCCGCCGCGGCGATCGTGGTGTTCGTGTTCTGCGGCAGGTCGGCCACCGGTTCGGCAGTCCACGTCCCGGGTGTGTAGACCTGCACCCGGCTGGCCACGTCAGCCAGCGTGACGACGACCAGGCGGTCGCGGGTCCAGGCGTAGTGGTGCAGGCAGGTGTGCGCGTCAGGGGTGAACACCACCTGCACTTCGCCCCTGCCGTCGAGGAACTCCTCGTAGTCTGCGGCCAGCAGCGATCCGGCGGGATAATTCTGGAATCGGTAGCTCCAGTCGGTGCGCAGTTCGATGAGCAGCCACTGCCGGTGGATCGAGATGCTGGCATCGGTGGGGGTGTCGATGCGGATCAGCTCGCCGTCGCGCAGCTCGTAGACCTGCTCGTTGAAGAAGTCCAGGGCGCGGCTGACCAGCGTGCGTTCGAATCCCTCGGTGCGGTCCCGGGAACCGGCCACCACCACGTCCGATTCGGAACCGCTGAACACGGTCTCGGCCTCGGCGAGCGGCTGCCCGCGCCGCCACCGCTTCACCAGACGGGGATATCCCGATTCGGTCAGCGATCCCTCGCCGAAGTCGGTGCCGACCAGCAGCGTGTCGGCGTCCTCCCACGAGACCTGCGACTTGGCCTCGGACAGCTCGAACCCGCCGGTGACGAATTCCCGTGTCCGCAGGTCGAATTCCCTCACCACGGCGGCGTCGGAGCCGCCGCGCGACAGGCTGATCAGCGCCAGCGAATGGTCCGGTTCGATGACGTCGGCGCCGGCCCACACCCAGTTCTGACCGTCAGCCCGGGCCAGCTCATCGACGTCGATGATGACGTCCCAGGCCGGCTTCTCGGTCAGGTAGCTCTCCAGCGTGGTGCGCCGCCACAGCCCCTTGGGGTTGGTCGCGTCGCGCCAGAAGTTGTAGAGGTGGTCACCCCGGCGCCGGACGTACGGAATCCGCGCGTCGGTGTCGAGCACCTCCAGCGCGTCGGCGCGCATCTGCTCGAAGCGTTCACCGCCGAGGTCGGCCACCGTCGGGTCGTTGTGCTTACGCACCCAGGCCAGCGCATCGTCGCCGGTGACCTCCTCCAGCCACAGGTAGGGATCGGTCTGCTTGCTGTCGGTGTCGGTCACGCCCACCATTCTGCGCAATGCGCCATACTCGCCCAGCATGGGACTCTTCGGACGGTCCGACAATGTCGACGATGTCGATGACGGCGGGTTGCGCCGCCGGGTCGACGACCTGGAACGCCGCGTCGCGGCACTGGAGTGGGCGCTGCGCGGCGCGGGCGCACAAACCGAGGCGGCGCCGGCCGCCACCGGAGGCGGTGGCTGGCAGGTCAGTCCCGAGGTCGTGCAGTTGGCCCTTGCCGGTAAGAAGATCCAGGCCATCAAGCTGCTGCGGGAGCAGACCGGCCTGGGCCTCAAGGAGTCCAAGGACATCGTCGACAACCTGTGATTTCGGCGTGTTCGGTTGCGACAGCCGCTACCGAACACGCCGAAACCACCAGCTCAGCTCAGGTGGTGGACCTCCTGCAGGCCGTACACCGGCGTGGCCATCCCCTCGAACCGTGCCTTGAGCTGCAACGCCAGGTACAGCGAGTAGTGCCGCGACTGGTGCAGGTTGCCGCCGTGGAACCACAGGTTGGGCTGCTGGGTGGGCTTCCACATGTTGCGCTGTTCGCCCTCCCAGGGACCTGGATCCTTCGGGGTGTCGCTGCCCAGACCCCACACCTTGCCGACCCTGTCGGCCACGTCCTGGCCGATCAGGTCGGCGGCCCAGCCGTTCATCGAGCCGTAGCCGGTCGCGTAGACCACCACATCGGCGGGCAGCTCGGTGCCGTCGGCGAGCACCACCGAGTTCTCCGTCAGGTGGTCGACCTGCCCGTGCGCCAGCTTGATCCTGCCGTCGGCGACCATGTCGCAGGCCCCGACGTCGATGTAGTAGCCCGACCCGCGGCGCAGGTACTTCATGAACAACCCGGAACCGTCTGCGCCCCAATCCAATTCGAACCCGGCCGCCTCGAGCCGGTCGTAGAACTCCTTGTCGCGTTCGCGCATCTGGTCGTACAGCGGGATCTGGAACTCGTGCATGATCCGGTACGGCAGCGACGCGAACGTCAGGTCCGCCTTCTCCGTCGTCATGCCTGCTGCCAGCGCGCGCTCCGAATACAGGTCGCCGAGCCCGATGTCCATCAGGGTGTCGGACTTGACGATGTGCGTGGACGACCGCTGCACCATCGTGACGTCGACGCCGTTCTCGTAGAGCGCCTTGCAGATGTCGTGGGCGGAGTTGTTCGACCCGATCACGACGGCCTTTTTGCCGACGTACGCGTCCGGTCCGGGGTGCGCGCTGGAGTGGTGCTGGTCGCCGGCGAAGACGTCCTGGCCGGGCAGCGTCGGGACATTGGGCTTGCCCGACATGCCGGTCGCGAGCACCAGTTGGGTCGGGTGCAGGGTCAGCCGTTCACCGTCGCGGTCGACTTCGACGGTCCAGGTCTGGGACCCCTCGTCGAACGAGGCGGACAGGCAGGTGGTCTTCGACCAGTAGGGCACCTCCATCACCCGGGTGTAGAACTCCAGCCAGTCGCCGATCTTGTCCTTCGGTGCGAACACCGGCCAGTTCTGTGGAAACGGCAGATACGGCAGGTGGTCGTACCAGACCGGGTCGTGCAGGCACAGCGACTTGTACCGCTTGCGCCACTGGTCGCCTGGGCGTTCGTGGCGGTCGACGACGATCGCGGGCACCCCGAGCTGACGCAGCCGCGCGCCGAGCGCGATACCGCCCTGCCCGCCGCCGATCACCAATGCGTACGGCTGGATGGATCGGCCCAACTCCTCATCTTCGGCGGCCTTCTTCTCGGCCCACGACCGCGGATCCGGGTCGTCGCCGTGCACCGCGCCCAGCACCCGGCTCGGGCCCTTGCGCTCCTCGTGGCCCTTGAGCTCCTGAAGCGCGGTCAGCAGCGTCCAGGCCTGATCGCCCTTCAGACGAAGGTGCCCGGTGCCGCGACCGGCGGCTGTCTCGAACTCGATGAACGCCGACGTCACCGCGTCTTCTCCGGAGCCGTCCTGGACAGCGGGCTCGCGGGTCCGGAAGCCTGACGGGTCCGTCTCGGCCAGGCGCGCACCCAGCATGTCGGTGATCTGGTCGCGGCCTTCGAGGGTCTTGATGTTCCAGGTGAACGACACGAGGTCACGCCAGAAGCTGTCCACGGCGAACATGCCGGCGACTCGTTCGATGTCGCGGGTGGCCAGCGCGGCCTCGAAGTCGGCCAGCCAGGCGTCGACGCGCTGCTGCGGCGTCGGATCGGTTGTGGTCTGCGGCTCAAGTGTTGATGTCATGTGAGCCAGGACACACCGGATGCGTCGCTGCTGGCAAGGGTTGCGAAGCGTTGCACACGGCCGCTGCAACCCCCTGCAACTCTTTCGGGGTGTGGCCGCGCTCACATAGACATGCGGCTATGAGAGCAGCTGTCTACTACGGACCGAACAAGCTCGAAGTCGACGACGTCGACGAACCGGAGCCCGGTCCGGGCACCGTCAAACTCAAGGTCGGGTTCAACGGGATCTGCGGCACCGACCTGCACGAGTACTACGCAGGCCCGATCTTCGTGCCCACCGAACCGCACCCGCTGACCGGCCAGCAGTTGCCGCTGACCATGGGCCACGAGTTCTCCGGGACCATCGCCGCAGTCGGCGACGGGGTAACCGGCTGGAGCGAGGGCGACCGGGTCGCGGTCGAACCGATCTACAAGTGCGGCCACTGCGGACCGTGTCGGGCAGGCAACTACAACGTCTGTCAGCAGATCGGCTTCCACGGCCTGATGTCCGACGGCGGCATGGCCGAATACACCGTGGTGCCGACCAGCATGCTGCACAAGCTGCCCGACAACGTGTCGCTGGAACTCGGCGCACTCGTCGAGCCCATGTCGGTGGCCTATCACGCCGCCACGCTCGGCGACGTGAGCCCCGGTGACACCGCGATGGTGTTCGGCGCCGGCCCGATCGGCATCGGACTGTGGTTCGCGTTGCGCGGCAAAGGACTTGATGATGTCTTCGTCGTCGAGCCGTCGCCGACGCGGCGCGCCGCGATCGAGGTGCTCGGCGCCAGAACGCTGGACCCGACGAGCGTCGACGTGCCGGCGTTCATCGCCGACCACACGCGCGGCGACGGGGCCGACGCCGTGTTCGACGCAGCCGGGGTAACCCCTGCGGTCAGCACGGCACTGGCCTGCGTCGGGTCGCGAAAGCCGATGATCAGCGTCGCGATCTACGAAAAGCCCCTGGAGACACCGCTTCTGAATCTGGTGATGAACGAGTCCCGGATCCAGGGCTCGCTGTGCTACACCGGCGCCGACTTCGAAGCGGTGATCGCGCTGATGGGGCAGGGCAAGTACGACACCACCGGCTGGGTGACCCGGATCCCGATCGACGACGTCGTCGACGAGGGCTTCGAGGCACTGCACGCCGGCACCAAGATGAAAGTTCTCGTCGACCCGAACGGAGCCTGACCCATGACACTCAACGGAAAAGTCGCCCTGGTCACCGGTGCGGCGCGCGGCATCGGACGGGGCATCGCGCTGCGGCTCGCACGTGACGGTGCCGACATCGCACTCGTCGACGTCCTGCCCGAAGGGCTCGACGGCGTCGCCGACGAGATCGCCGGGATCGGTGGCAAGACGACAATGTTCGTCGCCGATGTCAGTGACCGCGAGCAGGTCTTCGCCGCCGTCGACCACGCCGCCGCTGCGCTGGGCGGCTTCGACATCATGGTCAACAACGCGGGCATCGCGCTGGTCGGGCCGATCAGTGACGTCACACCCGAGCAGATCGAGAAGCTGTGGGCGATCAACGTCAACGGGGTGCTGTGGGGGACCCAGGCCGCCGTCGCCAAGTTCAAGGAGCTGAAGAACAAAGATAAAGGAAGAGTCAGCAGGATAATCAATGCCTCGTCGATCGCAGGCCACGACGGCTTCGCGATGCTCGGCCCCTACAGCGCCACCAAGTTCGCCGTGCGCGCGCTCACCCAGGCCGCCGCCTAGGAACACGCCGCCGACGGCATCACCGTCAACGCGTACTGCCCGGGCGTCGTCGGCACCGACATGTGGGTCGAGATCGACAAGCGGTTCGCCGAGCTGACCGGTGCCGCCGAAGGCGAGACCTACGACAAGTTCGTCGGTGGCATCGCGCTGGGCCGCGCCGAGACGCCCGACGACGTCGCGGGGTTCGTGTCGTATCTGGCCGGCCCGGACGCCGACTACATGACGGGGCAATCCGGGCTCATCGACGGTGGGCTGGTCTACCGCTGAGATGCTCTGGCCTACCGCTCGCGCGCGGGGCACACTGGGGTTCGATGCAAGGCCCACCCGTGCCTGAACCGGCCGTCGCCGTCGGCGAGGACCCGCGCAGCTACGCGCGGTTGATGTCCGCCGTCTACGACGCGACGATGGCCGGCCATCGCGCGCCCGCCCGGCCCCGGGAGGTCATCGGCGAGTCCTGGCAGCGGCTGATCGCCAGCGGCATGCAGGACCGAGGACCCGACACCACGGTGGTGGAGATGGGCGGGCTGGAGATGCTGCGCCGGTCGTCGGGGCTGATGGACGTGCTCGACGAGATCTCCCGCGGGCTGGAGTCGCTGGTCGCCGACGGGGAGAACATCCTGGTGGTCGCCGACGCGAAGGGCCGGGTGCTGTGGCGCTCCGGATCGCCGTCGGTGCTCATGAACGCTGACCGACTCGGTTTCATCGAGGGCGCGAACTGGGGCGAGGGTGCTGTCGGGACCAACGCCATCGGCACCGCGCTGGTGTCCCAGCGCGCCGTCCAGGTGTTCTCGGCCGAACACTTTCTGCGCAGCCATCACTCGTGGACGTGCGCAGGGGCGCCGATCCGGGATCCGAGGACAAGTCAGGTCATCGGCGTCGTCGACGTGTCGGGCCCGGCTGCCACGGTGCACCCGACGACCGTCGCCCTCGTCGACGCCGTGGCCCGGCTCGCTGAATCGCACCTGCGCCAGGAGCACGACCGCACGCTGAACCGGTTGCGTGCGCTCGCCGCCCCGATCCTGGCGCGGATGGGCAGCCCGGCGCTGGCCGTCGACACCGACGGCTGGGTGGCCGCCGTCGACGCGATGCCGCTGCACAACCGGATCCTGCTGCCCGAACGGCTGGGGCCGGGGCGGGTGCGGTTGGCGACGCTGGGCATGTGCGCCGTCGAGCCGCTGCCCGGCGGTTGGCTCGTGCGGCCGGCCAAGGGGGATGACGCCGAGGGCGGGGCCGAGCAGGACCGGCCGTCGCAGGTGACGCTCGACGTCAGCGACCCGGACACGCCGTCGCTGATCATGGCCGGCGCGTTCGGCAGCTGGCGTCATGACCTTTCGCTGCGTCACGCGGAAATCCTTTGCGCGCTGGCATTTTCACCCCAGGGCCGGTCGGCGCCGCAACTGGCCGAGGACCTTTACGGCGACCGGTCGAAGGTGGTGACCGTGCGCGCGGAGATGTCGCGGCTGCGCAAGCAGTTCGCCGGAATCCTTGCCGCCCAGCCGTACCGGTTCGCCGCGTCGATCGAGTTGTCCGTCCGGTATCCCGCCGACCGGTGCCTGCTGCTCCCACCGTCGAACGCACCCGCGATCCGCACTGCCCGAATGGCGGGTGCGCCGGCGACAACCCATGGAGGACAATGACCGTCGTGGACGCACCGAACCGGGCACTGGTGACCGAGGCCGCCGCCGAACTGTTGCGCAGCCTGCAGGACCGGCACGGCGCGTTGATGTTTCACCAGTCCGGCGGCTGCTGCGACGGCTCGTCGCCGATGTGCTACCCCGACGGGGAGTTCCTGGTCGGCGACCGCGACGTGCTTCTCGCCGTGCTCGATGTCGGGGACGGGGTGCCGGTGTGGATCTCCGGTCCGCAGTTCGACGCGTGGAAACACACCCAGCTGGTGATCGACGTGGTTCCCGGCCGCGGCGGCGGGTTCAGCCTCGAAGCACCCGAGGGCAAGCGTTTCCTGTCGCGGGGGCGTGCGTTCACCGAAGAGGAGAACCGCGCCCTCGACGCCGTGCCCTCGGTGACCGGTGCGGCCTACGAACGCGGCGAACGGCCGGTGTCGAACGGCACACACGTCGTCGCCGAGGCCCAGGCCGTCGACGCGTGCGCGATCCCCGTCCCGGAATAGCGTTCCTGGCTGTGAAAGCAGCCGCCCCAGCAGCAACCCGGATTGCTATTCCGTGCTAGGGCGCGCCGCCCCGATTTGCGGCGGTCGCGGCGTTATCGTCGGAACCGTGATCCCGCTGCCACGAGCATCGGTGTTGGCCGGAGTGATGATCATCGGCGTCGCTCTCGGCATGATGGCGGCGCTGCTGGCGGCCGTCGAGATCACCGCCACGATCCGGCCCGACCTCGCCATCGGCCTGGTGATCGGTGTGCCCAGCATCGTCGGAATGCTGACGATCCTGTTCTCGAACCGGCGGTGGATGACCGCCGTCGGGGCCATGGTCCTGGCCATCGGTCCGGGATGGTTCGGGGCGCTGACCGCGATTCAGGTGGCCACCGGTGTCTGAGGACCAGATCGCGCTCGACGACCCGGCGTACGCCGACGAACTGCCGCGGCCACCCGCGCAGCCGGTCGTCGTCCCCGCGGCGGCGCAGTCCGTCGGCCGCTGGCGGTTCGTGCTCGTCGTCGCCGGTATGTGGATCGTCGCGGCCGCGGCCGGGGCGGGGCTGTACTACTGGTGGTACCACTCGCCGGACAAAGCCGTGCCGGTCTTCGCGGTGCTGGTGTTCGTGGTGGCCTGCATCGTCGGCAGCCTGTTGACCGCGATGGTGCAGGACCGGCCGGGTGTCGCGGCGACCGCGATCGCGATGATGTCGGCGCCGTTGGCCGCGGCCGTCGGTGCAGCGGTGCTGTACGGCGCCTACGTGTTCGAATGGATCGCCAGGTAGCCCGCCCGTCTTGCCGCGCCCGATAGGGTGTGAACGTGACCCACTATGACGTCGTTGTTCTCGGAGCCGGTCCCGGAGGTTACGTCGCGGCTATCCGCGCCGCCCAGCTCGGGTTGAGCACCGCCATCGTCGAACCCAAGTACTGGGGCGGCGTGTGCCTGAACGTCGGGTGTATCCCGTCGAAAGCGTTGCTGCGCAACGCCGAACTGGCGCACATCTTCACCAAGGAAGCCAAGACGTTCGGGATCAGCGGGGAGGCGAGCTTCGACTACGGCGCCGCGTTCGACCGCAGCCGCAAGGTCGCCGACGGCCGTGTCGCCGGTGTGCACTTCCTGATGAAGAAGAACAAGATCACCGAGATCCACGGCTACGGCAAGTTCACCGGGCCCAACAGCATCGAAGTCGATCTCAACGACGGCGGAACCGAGAAGCTCGAGTTCGACAACGCGATCATCGCGACCGGCTCGAGCACCCGGCTGGTGCCCGGCACCTCGCTGTCGGAGAACGTGGTCACCTACGAGGATCAGATCCTGTCGCGGGAGCTGCCAGGTTCGATCGTCATCGCCGGCGCCGGGGCGATCGGCATGGAGTTCGCGTACGTGATGAAGAACTACGGCGTCGACGTCACGATCGTGGAGTTCCTGCCGCGCGCACTGCCCAACGAGGACGCCGAGGTCTCCAAGGAGATCGAGAAGCAGTACAAGAAGCTGGGCGTGAAGATCCTGACCGGCACCAAGGTCGAGAAGATCCAAGATGATGGTTCGACGGTCACGGTCACGGTCTCCAAGGACGGCAAGACCGACGAACTCAAGGCCGACAAGGTGCTCCAGGCCATCGGGTTCGCCCCCAACGTCGAGGGCTTCGGCCTGGAGACGACGGGCGTGCAACTGACCGACCGCAGGGCCATCGGCATCGACGACTACATGCGCACCAACGTCCAGCACATCTACGCGATCGGCGACGTCACCGCCAAGCTGCAACTCGCCCACGTCGCCGAGGCGATGGGGGTGGTCGCCGCCGAGACCATCGCCGGTGCCGAGACGCTGGCGCTGGGCGACTACCGGATGCTGCCGCGTGCCACGTTCTGCCAGCCCCAGGTCGCCAGCTTCGGCCTGACCGAGCAGCAGGCCAAGGACGAGGGCTACGACGTCGTCGTCGCGAAGTTCCCGTTCACCGCCAACGGCAAGGCCCACGGACTGGGTGACCCGACCGGATTCGTGAAGCTCGTCGCCGACAGGAAACACCTCGAGCTGCTCGGCGGGCACCTGATCGGCCCCGACGTCTCCGAGCTTCTGCCCGAGCTGACGCTGGCGCAGAAGTGGGACCTGACCGCCAACGAACTCGCCCGCAACGTGCACACCCACCCGACCCTGTCCGAGGCGATGCAGGAATGCTTCCACGGCCTGGTCGGCCACATGATCAATTTCTAGTTGAGAGCGATCTGGGTCGCCGGCATCGGCGGGTTGGTGGTCGGCCACATCCTGTGGCTGGCCGGTATCTCGGCGGCCATCGCGTCGGCGAACGTGCCCACCTGGGTGCTGGTCGTCGCCGGGGTGTCGCTGATCCTCGGCCTTGCCTCAGCGCTGCTGGGCCGGCGGAAGATGCAGCGCAAAGACCGCAAGAGCGAGATCTGGGCGGCGTTCCTGTTCGGGCTGTCGATCTCGCCGGTGCTGTTCTCGCTCGCTGTGCTCGGGGTGACGTACCTGTAGCCGGCGTGCCGCAATGAAGTGTCCGACACCGCATTTCGTGGCTTGGCGGCGTTCACCGGCGACTAAGGTGAGCCGATGGGGGACGGAGCCGTCGGCGACCTGCTGCTGCAGTGGTGGCGTCAGCGAGATGAATATCAGTGGCGGATCGGTTTTTTGCGCAGCCGCGGACTCCTCCCGGTGCTGCGCTGGCTGATCGCCGGTATCGGCGCGACGATGGGCGTGCTCTCGGCGGTCAACGTCGTGCTGCCACCGGGAGCCGACGACACCGTGTTCCGCCTCGGCTGGGCGGTCGTCGCCGTGGGCTCGCTGGCCTGGGCCGCGCGCTGGGCCTTCCTGCCGTGGCCGACCGCCCGGGAATCGGCCGTCCTGGTCGGGTGCGTCGACGTCCTCATGACGCTGTCGGCGCTGCTGTTCGGGGACCCGAACCTGGCCATGTCGGGGATCCCCATCTTGCTGTGCGCGGGCGGCTATGTGGTGTTCTTCCACGGCCCGCGGCTGCACCTGGCCCACATCGCCTGGTGCACGGTCTCGGTCGTCGGCATCGCGGTGTGGCTGGCGGCGTCCACGCCCGACTACGGCGTTCAGGTGGCGGTCTCCCGGGCCGTGATCGCGCTCCTGGTCACGGTGTGCATCCTGCCGGCGTTGCAGTTCGGATTCTGGTTGCTGCAGGGCAGCTCGAAGCAGTCACTCACCGACCCGTTGACCGAGCTGACCAATCGGCGGGGTCTGGCGGTGTCGATGCAGCGGCTCAACGAGGCCGCGCCCACCGGAGCCGACCTGTGTGCGCTGCTGATCGACGTCGACGGTTTCAAGAGGGTCAACGACACGCTGGGGCACGCGGTCGGCGACGAGGTGCTGATCCGGACGGCGCGACGGATCCGGCAGAGCGTGCGTGGGGATGCCGTGGTGGTGCGGTGGGGCGGTGAGGAATTCCTGGTGGTCGACCGGATTCCGGCCCAGCAGGCCGGCAAGGTCGCCGAGCGCATCCGCGCGGCGGTCTCGGCACCCGCCCAGCCGCCCGTCACGGTGAGCATCGGCCTGGCAACCTGCACGCGGCCGGATCTTGATCTCATCGACGTGATCACCGCGGCCGACGCGGCGATGTACGAAGCCAAGGCGCGCGGCGGCGACCGGGTCGTCGTTACGGCCGGTGTCCGCTGAGCAGATGCTGGTGCAGGAAGTCGAGCACGTCGTCGGCCTTCGCGAACCCGCCCAGATGGCTTTCGTCGGGCATCAGCAGCAGCTCGACGTCGGGCAGGTGCTCGGTGGCGGCCTGCGCGTCGGCCAGCGAGATGATCGAGTCGGCGTCGCCGTGCCACCACCGGACCGGAACCTTGACGTCGGCCAGCCGGAAGCCCCAGTCGCGGCCGAAGAGCCGCGCGTCGTCGAGCAGCGCCTGGAACCCGCCGTTGGCGGCGTGCACGATGTCGTCGATGAACATCGCCTCGATCTCGGGGTTGGCGAACACCCGCTTGTCGCCCTCGGGCATCGCGGCGCTCAGGCCGCGGTACGCCAGGTGTGCCAGCGGTATCACCGGGGTCAGCAGGCCCGCGGTGACGGCGGCGAACGGGCGCCGCATCGCCGAGGTCACCGGCGCGAATTTGCGTGACAGCGTGATGGCGCCGCTGCATGCGGCATCCGGACCCACCGACGGTGTCACCCCGCCGAGGACGGCGACGGCGACGACGCGGTCGGCCAGCGCGGGCATCCCGGCGCATGCCAGCGCGAACGGGCCGCCGCCGGACAACCCGACCACACCGAGCTTTTCGGCGCCGAGCAGGTCGGCCACGTGCGCCATGTCGGTGGCCCAGTCGCCGACCCGGTCGTAGCAGTGCCGGTGGCTCAACCCGGATCCCGCGCGCTCGACGAGAATCACCCGCAACCCGAGTTTCTCGGCCGCGCGTCGACCCACGATCGGCAGCTGCCTGCGGCCGCCGGGGGTGCCGTGGAACCACAACACGACCGGTCCGGACGGATCGCCGTACTCGGCGTAACCGATGCGGCGGCCGTCGGGCAGGAAGAACGCACCCTCGGCGCGGGGCGGCTCACAGCGAGGCACACCCGGAGGGTGACGCCACGGGTTCGACAACATGGACGCATGGTAGCCGCGCGGTTTACAGCCGCGGTCGACTATGTCAAACAGGTCCCGGTTCAGTCGGGGAAGTCCAGCGGCACCTGCAGCGTGGTGATGGTGGCCGCCAGACCGTCGTATTGCGCTGCGAGCAGACAGAATTCGATCAGCTGTGGCTTGGTGAGGTGCGCGGAGAGCGCCTGCCACGTTTCGGGGGACACGCCGCGGGTGACGACGAACTCGTCGGTGGCGGTGATCAGCACCCGTTCCCGGTCCGTCAGGCCCTCGGAGTCGGGTCCGGCGAAGATGCGGGCCTGCGTGTCGGCGTCCACGCCGCGACTGCGGGCCAGGCGGCGGTGCTGCTGAAGCTCGTAGGTGCTGTCGCGCAGGTGCGCGACGCGCAGGATCACCACCTCGGCGTCGTGCCGCGACAGCTTGCCGACGTAGAGCAGGTGAGCCGACAGCGGCAGCCAGGTCAGGAACAACAGCCGGTGCTGCCCGAGCACGTTCATCAGGCTGAACCTCGGCCGTCGGATCCCGCGGGCCCCGATCTTGGCGATGGCCCAGTTGAGCGGGCCGAGTTCCTTGAAGCCGCCGGGGGCGATACGGGCGGGATTGCTCATTGCTGCCTCACCAGGTAGGGCGACACCGTCGAGCGGTGTTCGTCGATGTCGAGCGCGCGCCCGAGTGCGGGGAACGCGCGCTGCGGGCAGTTGTCGCGCTCGCACACCCGGCAACCGGCGCCGATCGGTGTCGCGGGGACGTTGGGGTCACCGGTCACCAGCCCCTCCGAGTAGACCAGCCGCTGCGCGTGACGCAATTCGCAGCCGAGGCCGATTGCGAACGTCTTACCCGGCTGACCATAGCGTGAAGCGCGTCGCTCCACGGTCCGCGCCACCCACATGTAGGCGCGCCCGTCGGGCATCTCGGCGATCTGGACGGAGATCTTGCCCGGGTTGGCGAACGTCTCGTACACGTTCCACAGCGGGCAGGTCCCGCCGCTGGACGAGAAATGAAACCCGGTGGCGGACTGCCGTTTCGACATGTTTCCGGCGCGGTCGACCCGCACGAACGAGAACGGGACACCGCGCATCGACGGCCGCTGCAGGGTGGAAAGCCGGTGGCAGGTGGTCTCGTAGCTGACCGAGTAGTAGGCCGAGAGCCGCTCGATGTCGTAACGGAACTTCTCGGCCACTTCGTGGAACTGGCCGTAGGGCAGCACGGCGGCGGCGGCGAAGTAGTTCGCCAATCCCATCCGGGCGAGCTTGCGCGACTCCTCGCTGGTGAACTTGCCCTCGTCCACCAGCTTGTCGATCAGCTCGCCGCACTCCAGGTAGGCGAGCTCGGCAGCCATCCGGAACACCGTCTGCCCCGACGACAGGTGCGCACCGACCTCCAGGCGTCTGGTCACCGGGTCGTAGCGGTGCAGCACGCCCTCGCCGAGGTCCACGCTGCGGATCACGGTGACGCCGTGGACGAATCGCAGCCGGTCGGACAGGTCGCCGGCGAGATCGCCACGATGCACCCGCATGTCGGCTGTGAGCGCCTCGGCGGCGGTGTCGAGGTCGTGCAGATAGTTCTGCCGTTGATAGAAGTAGTCGCGCACCTCTTCGTGCGGCATCGTGATGGCGCCCGACCCACCGCCGCTCCCGACGTTGAAACGGTCCTCGGTCGCGGCGGCGAGCTGGGTGGTGGTGAGCTGATACCGGCGGTGCAGATTGACCATCGCGCGGGCAAGCGCGGGGTGCGATCCGACCATGTCGGCCACCTCGGCCGGGTCGACGTCGACGTCGAGATCGCGGTCCATGAGCACCTCGCGCAGCTCGGCGATCAGGCGGGTGTCGTCCTGGGAGGCGAAGAACGTCGCGTCGACCCCGAACACCTCGGTGATGCGCAGCAGCACCGCGACGGTCAGCGGCCGGACGTCGTGTTCGATCTGGTTGAGGTAGCTCGGCGAGATCTCCAGCATCTGCGCCAGTGCTGCCTGGCTGAACCCGCGTTCGCTGCGCAGCTGTCGGATGCGGGCGCCGACGAAAGTCTTGGCCACGTCAGACAGCGTAACAACCCTGCTAAGGCAAAGTTTGCAGCATTCGCAGGCTGCGGCGATGTGGCAGTATCGAAGGTCGTGAGTACCACCCCGGGAGCGACCGGCCTGGCCAAGGCGATGATGCCGGTGCCGGATCCACACCCCGACGTCTTCGACATCCAATGGCCGCTGCGTGTTGCCGACGTGGACCGCGAGGGCAGGCTCAAGTTCGACGCCGCCACCCGCCACATCCAGGACATCGGCACCGACCAGCTGCGGGAGATGGGCTACGAGGACACCCACCCGCTGTGGATCGTGCGCCGGACCATGATCGACATGATCGAGCCGGTCGTGTTCAAGGACATGCTGCGGTTGCGGCGCTGGTGTTCGGGCACCTCGAACCGGTGGTGTGAGATGCGGGTGCGCATCGAGGGTCGCAAGGGCGGACTCATCGAATCCGAGGCGTTCTGGATCAACATCAACCGGGAGACCCAGGGACCCGCCCGGATCTCCGACGACTTCATCGAAGGATTGCGTCGCACCACCGACGAGAACCGTCTGCGCTGGAAGCCCTATCTCAGGGCGGGTAGCCGTGAAGACGCCGAGCACATCCGCGACTACCCGGTCCGGGTCAGCGACATCGACATCTTCGACCACATGAACAACTCGGTGTACTGGAGCGTGGTCGAGGACTACCTCTACTCGCAGCCCGAGCTGATGAGCGCACCCGTACGGGTCACCATCGAGCACGATCTTCCGGTGGCGCTCGGCGACAAGCTGGAGATCATCCGACACGTCCACCCCGCGGGATCCACCGACAAGTTCGGCGAAGAACTGAGCGACCGGACTGTTACAACGCTCACATACGCGGTCGGCAACGAGACGAAAGCCGTCGCGGCCATCTTCCCGCTCTGATCGGCTCACCCAAACAGTACAAGCGTACTGACCTGCGAAGATTCGCTACCCGCCGGTAGCTTCTGAACCGGTTCAGGTCAGTGGCCCTTTGCAGAATTAGCAACTTCACCGATTCGGTTGGCGGAAATTGGCAATCGAAACGGGTGGACCTGCGGTTATGGCTTCAGGCATCCTCGGATTAGCAAGCCAGCGAAACCGCTGGAGCATTAACACCGCCGAGGTCGGCCAGCCCTCCGGTGGTTTGCATCAAACGAAGGAGCAGCCCATGTCCACCGTCGGAACGCCGAAGTCCCCGGAGCAGATCCAGCACGATTGGGACCACAACCCGCGCTGGAAGGGCATCACCCGCACCTACACGCCCGCCGACGTCGTCGCCCTGCAGGGGCACGTCGTCGAGGAGCACACGCTCGCCCGCCGCGGCGCCGAGGTGCTCTGGGATCAGCTGCACGACATGGACTTCGTCAATGCGCTCGGTGCGCTGACCGGCAACATGGCCGTGCAGCAGGTCCGGGCCGGCCTGAAGGCCATCTACCTGTCGGGTTGGCAGGTCGCCGGTGACGCGAACCTGTCCGGCCACACCTACCCGGACCAGAGCCTGTACCCGGCCAACTCGGTGCCGCAGGTGGTGCGTCGCATCAACAACGCGCTGCTGCGCGCCGACGAGATCGCCAAGGTCGAGGGCGACACCTCGGTTGAGAACTGGCTCGCCCCGATCGTTGCCGACGGTGAGGCCGGCTTCGGTGGCGCGCTCAACGTCTACGAGCTGCAGAAGGCGATGATCGCCGCCGGCGTCGCAGGGTCGCACTGGGAGGACCAGCTGGCCTCGGAGAAGAAGTGCGGCCACCTCGGTGGCAAGGTGCTGATCCCGACCCAGCAGCACATCCGCACCCTGACCTCGGCCCGCCTCGCGGCTGACGTGGCCGGCGTTCCCACCGTCGTCATCGCGCGTACCGACGCCGAGGCGGCCACGCTGATCACCTCCGATGTCGACGAGCGTGACCGGCCGTTCATCACCGGTGAGCGCACCGCCGAGGGCTTCTACCGGGTGAAGAACGGGCTCGAGCCCTGCATCGCGCGTGCCAAGGCCTACGCGCCGTACTCCGACCTGATCTGGATGGAGACCGGCACGCCGGACCTGGAGCTGGCCAAGAAGTTCGCCGAGGGCGTCAAGAGCGAGTTCCCGGACCAGATGCTGGCCTACAACTGCTCGCCGTCGTTCAACTGGCGCAAGCACCTCGACGACGCGACGATCGCGAAGTTCCAGAAGGAGCTCGGCGCGATGGGCTTCAAGTTCCAGTTCATCACGCTGGCCGGCTTCCACGCCCTCAACTACTCGATGTTCGATCTGGCCCACGGCTACGCCCGCAACCAGATGACTGCGTACGTCGAGCTGCAGGAGCGCGAGTTCGCCGCCGAGGAGCGTGGCTACACCGCGACCAAGCACCAGCGCGAGGTGGGCGCCGGCTACTTCGACCGGATCGCCACCACCGTGGACCCGACCAGCTCGACCACCGCGCTCGCGGGCTCGACCGAAGAGGGCCAGTTCCACTAGGCCACCAGGCCACCAGGCCACCAGGCCACCAGGCCACCAGGCCACTAGGCCGCGAGCGTGCGTGTCTGCAGGCGCCACGCCGTGCAACACGCAGATATAGCGCACGCTCGCGCACGAGGGCTCGCGCGCGTGCATTCGGACCGACGAGCGCTTGCGCGAGGAGCATTGGTACCGAGCTTGACAGCGCAGACCCCGCCCAGAAATCTTGGGCGGGGTCTGACGCGTGTGGGCGCCAGATGCCCCGTGCGCAGAGAACAGCGGCATACCGCGCGAGGAGAACGGCGGGTCATCCCGCACGCCAAGAGAGCAGAGGACAGATGAGCATCGAACGTGTGGGTGTGGTCGGCGCCGGGCAGATGGGCTCGGGAATCGCCGAGGTGGCGGCGAAGGCGGGCGCGAACGTCGTCGTCTACGAACCCAGCGAAGCCCTCGTGGCCGCAGGCCGGGACCGCATCACCGCGTCGCTGGAGCGCGCCAAGGCGAAGGGCAAGCTGGCCGCCGACGACTTCGACGCGACGGTTGCACGGCTGACGTTCACCACCAACCTGGGTGACCTCGCCGACCGCCAGCTCGTGATCGAGGCGATCGTGGAGGACGAGGCCGTCAAGGCCAAGGTCTTCGCCGAACTCGACGCCGTCGTCACCGATCCCGATGCAGTGCTCGCGTCGAACACCTCGAGCATCCCGATCATGAAGATCGCTGCGGCGACCAAGAACCCGAGCCGCGTACTCGGCCTGCACTTCTTCAACCCCGTGCCCGTACTCCCGCTGGTCGAACTGGTCAACACGCTCGTCACCTCCGACGACGCCATCGCGCGGGTGGAACAGTTCGCCGACGAGGTGCTGGGCAAGAAGGTGGTGCGCTGCGGCGACCGCTCCGGCTTCGTCGTCAACGCACTGCTGGTGCCCTATCTGCTGTCGGCGATCCGGATGGCCGAAGCCGGTGTGGCCACCGTCGAGGACATCGACACCGCCGTCGTGGCCGGGCTCTCGCACCCGATGGGGCCGCTACGGCTGTCCGACCTCATCGGGCTGGACACCATGAAGCTGATCGCGGATTCGATGTACGACGAGTACAAGGACCCGCACTACGCGCCGCCGCCGCTGCTGCAGCGCATGGTCGAGGCCGGGCAGCTCGGCAAGAAGTCGGGCAAGGGGTTCTACACCTACTGAGCAGGCATCGGGCCAGCTCAGGGGGTCGTACGTGTATGAATGACGACTTCGTTACGCTAAGGCCGAATACTTCGTTACGCTCTAACCGAATATTGACACGCCGGTTGAGAGTGCAGCCGGGACTGCGGTAGAGGCCCGTCTGCGCCCCGCCCCGGTGTCCGGTGCGTTCTCGGTCGGCCGACGAACCGCAAGGGGTTGCCTGCCGCATGTCGAACGCTGTGCCTGATCTGTCGCCGTACTACGAGGAATCGCAGTCGATCTACGACGTGTCCAACGAATTCTTCGCGCTTTTCTCGGGCCGACGATGGGTTACACGTGTTCCTACTTCGAGCGTGAGGACATGACGCTCGACGAGGCGCAGATCGCCAAGTTCGACCTTGCGCTGGGCAAATTGAACCTTGAGCCGGGGATGACGCTGCTCGACGTCGGCTGCGGCTGGGGCGGCGCACTGCGCCGCGCCGTCGAGAAGTACGACGTCAACGTCATCGGTATCACGTTGAGCCGCAAACAGTTCGAGTACAGCAAGGCGCTGATGGCCGGCCTCGACACCGAGCGCAAGGCCGAGGTGCGGTTGCAGGGCTGGGAGGAGTTCGACGAACCCGTCGACCGGATCGTGTCGATCGGCGCGTTCGAGGCGTTCAAGGCCGAGCGCTATCCGCTGTTCTTCGAACGGGCTTTCGGCATCCTGCCCGCCGACGGCCGGATGCTGCTTCACACCATCCTGGCGCACACGCAGAAGTTCTTCCGCGACAACGGCATCAAGCTCACGATCTCGGATCTGAAGTTCATGCGCTTCATCGGCACCGAGATCTTCCCCGGCGGGCAGCTGCCCGCCGTCGAGGACATCGAGAAGCTGGCCGCCGACTCCGGGTTCACGCTGGAGCGCGCCCACCTGCTGCGGCCGCATTACGCGCGCACGCTGGACATGTGGGCGGCCAACCTGGAGGCCAACCGGCAAGAGGCGACCAGGATCACGTCGCCGGAGGTCTACGAGCGCTACATGCATTACCTGACCGGCTGCGCCGACTTCTTCCGCCGCGGCATCACCAACGTCGGGCAGTTCACCCTCGTCAAGGGCTGACGCCGGGCTGAGCCGGCTCGGCCCGGTCAGGCCGAGGCCAGTCGCTTCTTCTCGGCGGCGACGTCGAAGTCCGGCGGCGGCCACGACATGTTGAGGCGTTTGAGGGTCTCGATCAGCAACTCGGTGATCGCCAGCCGGCTGTACCACTTCCGGTTGCAGGGCACGATGTGCCAGGGCGCATACGCGGTCGACGTGCGGTCCAGCATCGCCTGGTACGCCTCTTGGTACGCGGGCCATTTCAGCCGTTCGTCGATGTCGGCGGGGTTGTACTTCCAGTACTTGTCGGGCCGCTCGAGCCGCGCGGCCAGCCGCCTCTTCTGCTCGTCGAGCGAGACGAACATCGCGACCTTCACAATCGACGTGCCCTGGTTGACGAGTTCCCGCTCGAACGCGTTGATCTCGTCGTAGCGCGGCTGCCAGACATCGGGTGGGACCAGATTGTGGACGCGCACGATGAGCACGTCCTCATAGTGCGAGCGGTCGAACACCCCGATGTGACCGGCCGCCGGCAGCGCCTTGCGGATCCGCCACAGGTAGTGGTGGGCCAGTTCCTCGGCCGTCGGCTTGCCGAAACTGCGGTACTGAATGCCCTGCGGATTGCCGCCGCCCACAACGTGTTTGACGATCCCGCCCTTGCCTGCGGTGTCCATGCCCTGTAACACCAGCAGCACCGACCGGGTGTCGCCGGAACGGCTGTTGGCATAGAGCTTTTCCTGCAGTTCGGCGAAGCGCACGTTGCGTTCGGCCTGCAGTGTGGGTGCGTCGGACTTGGTGCCCCGGAAGCCGGGGGTGGCTTCGGTGTCGATGTCGGCCACCTTGTCGCCCGGTTGGAACATCAATTCGGCGTGCGGTTCGTGTGACCACAGCGACGGCAGGTCGTTGGGTTCGCCGGCTTCGATCATGCGCCGTCCTCGCAGGCTCGGTCGGCGCATTCAGGGCCGATGATTCGCTCGCAAGCTTCGCTCATGCGCCGTCCTCGCAGGCTCGGTCGGCGCATTCAGGGCCGATGATTCGCTCGCAAGCTTCGCTCATGCGCCGTCCTCGCAGGCTCGGTCGGCGCATTCAGGGCCGATGATTCGCTCGCAAGCTTCGCTCATGCGCCCTAGTCAAGCAGGCGAGTGGGCAACGCCGGGGAAGGATGAGGACTCTGACGGAACGTGTCCAGCGATCCGTTGACCTCGACGATGCCGCACAGCGCACTCCAGGACAGCATCGTCAGATAGTCGATCAGCTCCTCGGCGGTCATCCGCGGATTCGACATCCACGAGTGCGTGGCCAACTGGACGCCGCCGACGATGTGGTACGCCCACGGTTCGGCGCCGCCGGTGTCCATGCCTGCCGACACCATGCGCCTGCGCAGCATGACCGCGAGCATGCGCGCGATGATCGTCTCGGAGTCGGCGACGGCCTTGCTCTTGCTCGCCGAGTTGTTGGCCATCACGAACCGATAGGGCTCCGGTTCGGCCGCGACGGTCTCGACGTAGACCTTGATGATCTCGCGGGTCAGGTCGTATCCATCCAGATTCGACGACAGCGCGGCCGCCATGTTGGGGATCAGCGTGGTCTGCGCGAAACGCATCATCACCGCGGTAGTGAGGTCGTTCTTGTCGACGAAGTAGCGGTAGAGCACCGTCTTGGAGACACCGATCTCCGCCGCGATCTCGTCCATGCTGACGTTGCTGCCCAGTCTGCGGATGGCCTCCAGCGTGCCGTCGACCAGCTCGTTGCGGCGCTCCACCTTGTGCCGGTGCCAGCGCCGTTTCCGTCCGTCGGTCTTGGCCGCCACCGGCGGGAATTGTTGTGCCACGTTCGCGGTGATCCGTTCCCTATGTACGCATCGATAATACGGCGGCCGGCCCCGGCTGGTTGTCCGCGCAGGGATGATGGGACATGTGGCTCACCGACTAGATGCCCCGGACGTCCGGCCCGCCGGCGCGCTGACGAGTTTCGCCCAGGCGATAGCCGACGCGGACAGCGCCGCCGACGCCGAACGCAGGCGCGCGCTCAGGCGCATGAAGCTGGTCGCGCTCGGTTTCCTGCTCGGGGCCAGCGTCATCTTCCTCATCTGCACCTGGGCGCAGTCCCGGGGTGCCGCATCCGGTGGTGCGGCCCCCTGGATCGGATATGTGCGGGCGGCGGCCGAGGCCGGCATGGTCGGCGCGCTGGCCGACTGGTTCGCGGTCACCGCGCTGTTCAAGCATCCGCTGGGCATTCCGATCCCGCACACCGCGATCATCAAGCGGAAGAAGGATCAGCTGGGGGAGGGGCTCGGCACGTTCGTGCGGCAGAACTTCCTGTCCCCGGCCAACGTGGAGACCAAGCTGCGCGACGCCGACGTCGCCGGCCGGGTGGGCAAGTGGCTCTGTGACCGCAAGCATGCCGAGCGGGTGGCCGCCGAGACGGCGACCGTGCTGCGCGTGCTGGTCGAAATGCTGCGTGACGAGGACGTCCAGCATGTGCTGGACCGGATGATCATCAAGCGGATCGCCGAACCGCAGTGGGGTCCCCCTGTCGG
Organism: Mycolicibacterium austroafricanum; assembly: GCF_000612725.1. Lineage (GTDB taxonomy): Bacteria > Actinomycetota > Actinomycetes > Mycobacteriales > Mycobacteriaceae > Mycobacterium > Mycobacterium austroafricanum. The sequence goes on along the minus strand of NZ_HG964450.1, from coordinate 524,743 downwards.
GCGGGTGCTGTCCACGTTGCTGGTCGAGGGCAGGCAGGAGGCGCTGTTGCAGTTGCTCGCCGATCGCGCCTTCCAGTGGTCGTTGAACGCCGGCGAGGTCATCGAGCGTGTCATCGAACGTGACTCGCCGACCTGGTCGCCGCGGTGGGTGGACCATCTCGTGGGCGATCGCATCCACCGCGAGCTGATGGACTTCACCGACAAGGTGCGTCGTGATCCCGATCATGAGCTGCGCCGGTCGGCCACCCGGTTCCTGTTCGAGTTCGCCGACGACCTGCAGAACGACGAGGCCACGATCCGCAAGGCCGAGAACGTCAAAGACCAGATCATGGCCCGCGACGAGGTCGCCAGGGCTGCCGAGACGGCATGGAACGCGGCCAAGCGGATCATTCTCGAATCGGTCGACGACCCGTCGTCGTCACTGCGCACCCGCATTGCCGACACCGTCGTGCGCATCGGGGAATCCCTGCGCGACGACGCTGACCTGCGCGACAAGGCGGACAACTGGATCGTGCGCGGGGCTCAGCACCTCGTCGGCGAGTACGGGGCGGAGATCACCACGATCATCACCGACACGATCGAGCGGTGGGATGCCGAGGAGGCCAGCCGCCGGATCGAACTTCACGTGGGCCGCGACCTGCAGTTCATTCGCATCAATGGCACCGTGGTGGGGTCGCTGGCGGGTCTGGCCATCTATTCGATAGCCCAGCTATTGTTCTGACCTGCGCTAACTGGTGCTTGCAAAAGTTAGCACCCCGTCGTACGGTTGGTGTTGTCGGTAATCGGATAACCCACCGCACGAGGGGGCAACCCATGCCGCAGGATGAGAATCTTGCCGCTGTCATGTCCAGCGCTGCACAGGACATCGGCTCTTTCATCCGGGCCCAGCGCGAAGCCGCGCAGGTGTCGGTGCGGCAACTGGCCGAGAAGGCGGGGGTGTCCAACCCGTACCTCAGCCAGATCGAGCGGGGCCTGCGGAAACCGTCCGCAGATGTGCTCAACCAGATCGCCAAGGCACTGCGGGTTTCCGCCGAGGTTCTCTACGTCAGGGCCGGAATCCTCGAGCCGAGTGAGACCAACGAGGTCCGCGACGCCATCGTCACCGACACGGCGATCAACGAGCGGCAGAAGCAGGTGCTGCTCGACATCTACACCTCGTTCTGCCAGCAGAACGAGGCCGTCCTCGCCGAAGCGGTCTCAGCGACGGAAGCGCGAGGCGACAATGTGACCGACGTAGACGAGGAGCCCACGACTGAACAAGACAAGAGCCCTCTAGAGATCCCCGAAGTCCCGCAATCGATCACAGAACTCAAACCTCCGAAGGAAGGACACAGCCATGGCTGAGACCAACAAGAACCAACTCGACATCGACGACCTGAAGGCCCCTCTGCTCGCCGCGGTCGGTGCAGCCGACCTGGCGCTGGAGCGCGTCAACGAGATCGTCGCGACGCTTCGTGAGCGTGCCGGCGAAGCCCGCACCGACTCCAAGAGCCGCGTCGAGGAGAGCCGCGCCCGCATCACCAAGCTGCAGGAAGATCTGCCGGCCCAGTTCGGCGACATCCGCGAGAAGCTGACGGCCGAGGAGCTGCGCAAGTTCGCCGAGGGCTACGCCGAGGCCGCGCAGTCGACCTACAACAAGCTCATCGAGCGCGGCGAGGCGGCGATCGAGCGCCTGCGCACCCAGCCGGCGCTGGAAGAGGCCGCCAGCCGGGTCGAGGAGTACACCGACCAGGCCGTCGAGCTGACCCAGGAGGCGCTGGGCAACGTCGCGTCGCAGACCCGCGCAGTCGGTGAGCGCGCCGCCAAGCTGGTCGGCGTCGAGCTGCCGAAGAAGGCCGAGTCGGCCGCCGCGCCGGCCAAGAAGGCCGCCAAGAAGGCGCCGGCCAAGAAGGCCAGCCCGGCTGCGGCTGCGAAGACCTCTGCGGCCACCCCGGCCAAGAAGGCCCCGGCCAAGAAGGCGGCGGCCAAGAAGGTCACCCAGAAGTAACCGACCCCACCGCGCGAGCGGCGGAAGTCGAAAAGGGGACGTAACCCGCATAGGCTATTGAGCGTGCAGCTCCAAGGCCTCGTGGGTTACGTCCTCTTCGCATTGCAGATCGCCGTCCTGGTGACGTCGGCCTACGCGTTCGTGCATGCCGCAATGCAGCGGCCTGACGCCTACACCGCAGCCGACAAGCTGACCAAGCCGGTGTGGCTGGTGATCCTCGGGGTGGGCGTGCTGCTGGCTCTGGTGCTCGGCATCACCGGCGTGGCGATCGCGGCGGTCGCCGCGGGCGTCTACCTGGTCGACGTGCGGCCCAAGATCCTGGAGATCCAGGGAAAGTCACGCTAGTGCGCGCGTTCGTGATCGCCGCCGTGGCCGCGGCGGGCACTGTGGTGGTGCCGGCTCCTCCCGCTGCGGCGTCCCCGGTCCCCGGGCCACCGCCGTACGTCGACCACGTGACGTGGGCGAAGTGGGGTGACCTCTCGAGCCTGCGCGTGTATCCGACGCCGTCGGCACGCCGCACATCCGGTCATGCAGGCACTGCGGCGCTGGCAGAGGCGGCGTGGGCCGAGGTGTTGACGCTGTCCCCCGACGCCGCGATTCCGGGCATGCGGGAGCAGTTCCTGTGCCACTGGAACTTCGCCGAGTTCGTCGAACCCGGCAAGGTGAGCTGGAACCTGGAACCGTGGCGCCCCGAGGTCAGCCCCGAGCAGATGATCGCCACCCGATGCAATCCGGGCGGCACCGAAGAGCCCTTCTGATGGGTTCCTACTCGCGCGCCCGGGTCGCGGCGCTGGTCGACCACACCCTGCTCAAGCCCGAGGCGACCGAGGCCGATATCGAGGCCCTCGTCACCGAGGCCGCCGAACTCGGCGTCTACGCGATCTGTGTGTCCCCCACGTTCGTCGCGGCCGTCTCCCTGTTGGCGCCCGACGCGACGGTGGCCTCGGTGGTGGGATTCCCCTCCGGCAAGCACGTTTCGGCGATCAAGGCCGAGGAGGCCCGGTTGGCGGTCGAGGCGGGAGCCAGGGAGGTCGACATGGTCATCGACGTCGGATGCGCTCTTGCCGGAGAACTCGGCGCCGTGCGATCCGACATCGCGGCGGTGCGTGCCGCCGCCCCAGAAGCAGTGCTGAAGGTGATCGTCGAGTCGGCCGCGATCCTCCAGATCAGCGGCGAACCGTTGCTCGTCGACATCTGCCGGGTGGCCGAGGACGCCGGCGCCGATTTCGTCAAGACCTCCACCGGTTTTCACCCGAGCGGCGGCGCCTCGGTCCGTGCCGTCGAGTTGATGGCGGGCGCGGTCGGCGGCCGTCTCGGGGTGAAGGCCAGCGGCGGGATCCGTTCCGCCGCAGACGCGGCGGCGATGCTCGACTCGGGTGCCACCCGGCTGGGCCTGTCCGGAACCCGCGCGGTGCTGGCCGGGTTTCCCGACTGACGCCTACAGCCCGGCGAAGCAGGGGTCGTCGGTCTGCTTCGGGATGGATGCGTTTCTGGTCGAGAACTGGCTCACCACACCGGAATCGGTGACTTCGACGGAATCGGCGCGGATGTCCATCGGGTAGTCCTGCGTCAGCTCGGAGGTGAACGCGTCCAGCGCGGGCTGCACGGCCTCGCGGGGCAGGGTGAAGCCGAGGCCGGTGACCTGCTGCACCCGCAGCGCGATGCCGCCGTCGGCGACCTCGGGACGCGCGGTGATGCTGCCCAGCGCGCCTTCGAGCTCGACGGTGCCGTCGTTGGGGTTGGTGGTCACCCCGGTCACGAAGCTGCCGACGAGCGGGATGGCGCCCTGAATCGTCTGCTTGATGCCCTCGGCGCTCCAGGTGATGTGCGCGACCAGCGAACCGATGGTTCCGCTGGAGGTGGGGGAGTCCTCCAACCGGACGTCGTTGATGTCGAGGTCGACCTTCATGCCCTTGGCGTCGCGGACCTGGTTGCCAGCCGTCTCGATGCGGATGTTCGTGTAGTGCCCCGACACGTGCTGCATCAGGAACGGCGGCAGCACGCCGAACGATGCGGTGGCGTCGTCCTGGACGACGCACTCGACGGTGCCGGCGACGACCGTGTCCGCGCGGTTACGCGCATACAGTTCGGCGCCGAGCAGGCCCGCGAACACCAGTGCCAGCACGATCACGACGACCAGCACGATCGAGATGGGGTCGCTGAAGATGTTCTTCAGTTTCGCCGGCAACGAGGAACCTTCCTGAGGGGTGGGAGATGTCGGCCCTGGCCCGTAACCGGGGGGCTGGTCCTGCGGAAACGGTGCCGGCGGTGGGCCGGGCTGTTGTGGCGGACGCGCCCAGGGATCAGTCACCCCAGCGATTCTGCCCTACTGCCCTGAGTGGATGCCGATCAGCGCTCGCGCGAAGAGCGGACTGCTGGCGATGAGCGCTCGCGCGAAGAGCGGACTGCTGGCGATGAGCGCTCGCGCGAAGAGCGGACTGCCTCTGAGCGGTTGTGCATCACCGCGACGGTCTGGCGGGCGGCACGGGCTGCCTCCAGGTCGATATCGCACATCAGCAGCTGCGGGTCCGCGCCCGCCGAGGCCAGCACCTCACCCAGCGCTGAGGCCACCACGCTGTGGCCCACCCCGGTCGGCCCCAGCGCGGCGATCTCGTCGCCCGGGTAGGCCTGGCCGACGGCGGCGACCACGGTGCTGGTGTCGATGGCCCTGGCCCGGGCCAGCAGTGTCCACTGGTCGATCTTGCCGGGACCGTTGCCCCATGAGGCGTGCGCGGTGATGATCTCCGCGCCGCGTTCGGCCAGTTCGACGTAGAGCTCCGGGAACCGGATGTCGTAACACAACGTCAGGCCGACCTTCACCGGCCCCGACTCGCTCTCGACCGTGATGACGACGGGATCACGTCCCGGGGCGACGGTCTTGGACTCGCTGAAGCCGAACGCGTCGTAGAGGTGGATCTTGTCGTAGCGCGCGTCCACCCCCGGCCCGGTGGCGATCAGCGTGTTGGTGACCCGGTCGTCGTCGTCCGACGGGACGTACATGCCCGCCACCACCACGACGCCCGCGCGCGCGGCGATGCCGCGTACCGCCGAGGCCCAGGGGCCGTCGAACGGCTCGGCGATCTCGGCCGGCGGAACCCCGAAGCGGCAGATGGTCGCCTCGGGGAACAGCACGAGGGACGCACCTGCCTCGGCGGCCCGCCCGGTGTACTCCTCGACGAGGTCGAGGTTCTCGGCCGGGTCGGTACTGCCGCGGATCTGAGCCAACGCGATGCGCATGCCCCCAGCCTAGTTACGGCCCCCAGGCCGGGCGGTCGGCCCTGGCGGCCTTCTTGCCGAGCTTGCCGGACCGCACCTGGGCGGCCAGGCTGTCGAGGATCACCCGCGAGCTCATCAGCGCGGTCTGCTCGGCCCAGTCGTACGGAGGTGAGCACTCGACCACCTCGATGCCGGCCAGGCCGGGCTCGGAGACCATCTTGACCAGGTTGAGCGCCTCGCGGGGCAGCAGCCCGCCCGGTTCGGGCCAGCCGGTGCCGGGCACGAACCCGGCGTCGATGACGTCGATGTCGAAGGACAGGTACACCGCCTTGGCGTCCTTCCATGCCGTCTCGAGCGCGATCTCGGCGATTTTCTCGACCCCCACCCTTTCGACGTCGCCGACGGTGATGACGGTCGACTTGCGGTCACGGCCCACCTTCACCCCTTCGCGCGGGCTCTGCCAGCCGCCGATGCCGATCTGCACCAGGTTGGTCGCGGGCGCGTTCTTGATGTTGGTGGCGTGGAACCACGGCGTGGTGTGCATCCGCTCGTCGAGGTCGGTCTCCTGGGTGTCGACGTGCCGGTCGAAGTGGATGATGCCGATGTTGCCGTCCATGTAGGGCGCCAGACCGCGGATGGTGGGGAAGCCGATGGAGTGGTCGCCGCCGAGCACGATCGGCATCACGCCCTTCTGCACCACGTGCGCCATCGCCTGGCTGATCTGGTCGAACGACTTCTCCAGGTTGCCCGGGATCGTGAACACGTCGCCGATATCGACCATGTTCAGCTGCTCGCGCAGATCCACGCCGGACTCGTAGTTGTAGGTGCCGAACAGGTTGGTGGAGCGGCGAATCCCCTGCGGGCCGAACCGGGTTCCGGGGCGGTAGGTGGCGCCGGCATCCAGCGGCACACCGAAGATCGCGACCTCGGCGTCGTCGACCTCGTTGACGTCCTCGATGAACGGGCACTTCAGGAAGGTGCCCCGTTCACCGGCGAAGTGAGGCTTCTCGCCGCGGACGAACGTCGAGATGGTGCGGTCGTTGATCGTCGGCGCGGCCTCCAGCCCGTAGCTGAGGCCGCGGTCGATCTCCTCCCGCAGCCGGCGGTCGCCGAGCCTGGCTTCGGCCTGCTGCGCCCAGGCGCCCTCGGCGTTGGGCAGATCTGGGTTCGGTACGTCATACGACTCGGACACGAGTACTCCTCATCGCGCCGTCTTGTCGCTGACCGGGTACGACGCACCTCGTCCGGGGCGCCGGAACACGCGACGCCTGTGGTCATTGTCAGCACGTCCGTGAATCCCTGTCCACCGGAACTGGAAACGCATCTTTTACATCCTGTGTGACCTGACGTAATGAGCCGGCGCTTTTCTGAGTTGGACTCACACAGGTATGTGGGGCGCGCCTAGGGTTCCGCCGGCAGGCAGCCGGGTCTGGTCCGAGAGGCGCAGGCGGCCGGCACCGGAGCCCGGCCGTTCCACGGCGGGACAAAAGCCCGGGAGACTCCAGTTCGATTCGGGAGACTCCATGATCCTTCTCGGCGTGGCGATCAGTATCGCTGTTGTGGTGGCCGTCGGCTTCTTCGTGTCCAGGCGTATCGAGGGTGACAGCTCCAATTTCCTTGTCGGCGGCCGGATGCTGCCGTTCTGGCTGGTCGGCGGTGCCCTGATGGGTGCGGCCGTGGACACCAACGCCACCCTCGGCAACACCGACCTCGCGTTCGGATTCGGGTTCTGGGCGGGCGCCACGCTGCCGCTGGGCCTGGCGCTGTGCCTGACCATCACCGGCATCTTCTTCGCCAAACCGATGAACCGGATGGGGTTGACGTCGTTCCCCGACTACTACCGGCTCAGGTTCGGCCGGTCGGTCGAGGTGGGGGCGTCGCTGCTGCTCGTCGTCGCGTTCTGCATGCTGGTGGCAGGCAATCTGGTGGCCGGCGGCTTGCTGTTCAACTACTTCCTGGGCATGCCGTACTGGCTCGGGGTGGTGCTGATCGCGGCGATCGCCGTGGCCTACACGGGCACCGGCGGTCTGATCGCCGACGCCTACACCGCGATCATCCAGATGGCGTTGATCCTGGCCGGCGCGATCGGCCTTTTCGTGTGGATGTCGAGCACCCATGGTATCGACATCGCCGAGGGCACAGGACCTTTCGCGTTCGGTCAGTTGTCCGACCCGGCGCAGGGCGCCGTCATCAACTGGGCCACGCTGATCGCACTCGGGATCGGTGACGTGGTCGCGATCGACTTCATGGCACGGGTGTTCTCGGCCAAGTCGCCGGATGCCGCCCGCAAGGCCTGTTTCAGCGCGGCGACCGGGACCGTCGCCATCTGCGTGCCGTTCGGGCTCGTGGTGCTGGCCGCACATTCGTTCATGCCGGCCGAACTGGACGGCCCGGTGCTGTTCGTGCTGCTCGACCAGTACGCGCCGGCCGGGCTGACGGTGCTGGTGCTGTGCGGTCTGGTCGGGGCGTCGATGAGCACCGCCAACGGTGCCATCCTGGCCATCTCGAACGTCTGCGTACGCAACCTCGGCGGCGTGCGCCGGGTGCACGAGCCCGGTAAGCGTGATCCGCTGCTGCGCGCGACGCGCATCGCGATGGTCCCGATGACGTTGTTCTCGATTGCGTTCGCGATCTATGTGAAGCAGACGGGCATCCTGCTCACTCTCGCGTTCGACCTGCTGCTGGCCTGCCTGGCGGTGCCGTTCATCCTCGGGCTGTACTGGCGTCGCGGCACGGTCAAGGCGGCGATGGCGGCGATGGTCGTCGGATTCGTGGTCCGGGTCGGTCTTTTCGTGCTCACCCCGACGATCTACGGCGTCGACAACACCATCCTGTACATCCCGAACACCCTCGTCGGTGCGGCGTTCGACGGGTGGCCGACGTTCATCGCGTTCGCCGCGGCGATCCTGACCTACGTGTCGGTGTCGCTCGCGACGCGTCCCGCGCACATGCGCGGACTCGACATCCGGGTGGCCCAGGACATCGACGACGCACTCGACGACCCGGATGCGTTCGAGAAGGAACCGGAGCTGGCGAAGGCGACGTAATCTCACCGGATGGCACGGGTGCGGTGGTGGTCGCTGATCGCGGTGTGGTGCCTGTTGGCCACGTCGCTGTCGGCGCCCACCGTCGCGACCGCGTGCGCGTGCGGCGGGCTGCTCAGCGCCGATCCGTCGATGCGCATCGCCGACGAGCTGGCGCTGCTCACCGCTGACGGCGACACCGAGACGATCGTGATGCGGCTCAACCTGAGCACCTCCGCCGACAACGCGGCGCTGGTGATGCCGACCCCCGCCCCGGCGACGGTGTCGGCCGCACCCGCCGACCTTTTCGACGATCTGGCCGAGCTGTCCGCTCCGCGCATCGAGACGGTGCGGCGCTGGACGATCGGCTGGGACGGCGCGATGGCGTCGGAGGGGGCGACCGCACGGGCGCCGGGGGCAGGCCCGGGCGATCCGACGGTGCTGCAGCAGGTCCAGCTGGGTCCGTTGGAGGCCACCACACTCTCCGGTGGAGATCTGGACGGTATTCGGAAATGGCTGGACGACAACGGATATCAGCTCCGTGATGAGATCTCCGCCGGACTCGACCCCTATCTGCGGGAAGGGTGGTCGGTCGTCGCGATGCGCCTGACCACCGACGCGGCGTCCCTGGCGGGACCGCTCGCCCCGGTCATGCTGCGCTTCGCGTCCGAGGAACTGGTCTATCCGATGCGGATGTCGGCGCAGGCGGCCACCGGGCAGACGGTGACGATCTACACCCTCGGCGAACACCGGATGCGCCGCGACGACGCGGACGCGTCCGTTCACATCGTCAGACAGGACTACGCAGGCTCCATCGCGGGGCGGACCGACAACGCCGCGCTGACCGGGCTGGCCGGCGCCGGGAGCTACCTGACGAAGATGACCACGACGATCGTCGACCCCGCTTCCATCACATCGGATTTCGAGTTCGTCAAGGCACCGGACGATGACCCCTACCAGGCGGTCGTCTACCGCTACGAACGCATCGACCTGACGATTCCGGTGCTGATCGGCGCCGCCGTGCTGGTCCTGACGGTGGCGGTGCTGCTCGGTGCTCGCCTCACCCGCGGAATGCGACGACGTCCCACGGTGAAGTGAGCGCCCCGCCGAACGACTGCGCCATCTCGGCATCGACGCGGGAGGGCGCTCGGAGCCACTCGACCTCTTGAGACCTAGTTGCCGAACGGCTACCGTGGCTGATGCTGGTTGCCGATCGGCAACCAGATGCGGATTGCGGCCCGAACCCTCCAGCGGCAGCTCACTGCGGGGTCAGGGCCACGGGAACGGTCAGGCCGGTGTGATGAGTACCAGGGGTCAGCGCATCCTGTTGTGGACGACGCCGGCGGCGGGGGCGCTGTTCGCGGTCGCCTGTCTTCTCTTCCCGGTCTTCTCGCCACCGCTGTCTCCGGCCATGCCACCCGAAGAGGTCGCGGCGTTTTTCCGAACCAATGTCACGGGAATCCTCGGCGTCGTCATACTGTGCAATCTGATCGCTGGGTCACTGGTCCCGCTGTTCGCGGTTGCCGCGGTGCAGATTTCGCGCACCGCGACGTCGAGCAGTGTGTTCACCTACGCGTACATCATGTGCGTCGGCGTGAGCATCACGGCGTTCATCCTCGCCGACTACTGCTGGGGTGTCGCCGCGTTCAGGCCCGAACGTGACCCGCAGCTCATCAGCCTGCTGAACGACATGGCGTGGTTCTTCTTCATCGCTCCGGTGGGCAGCATCGCCGTCCAGAACCTCTGTCTCGCACTGAGCATCTACCTCGACGCACGGCCGGACCCGATCTTCCCGCGCTGGGTGGCGCACTTCAACATCGCCATCGCCGCACTGCTGATTCCCGGCGCGTTCTCCATCCTCTACAAGTCGGGTCCACTGGCGTGGGATGGTGCGGTGTCGTTCACGTTGCGGCTCTTGGTCTTTGCCACGTACATCGTCGTGATGTTCCTGGTTCTGTTGCGAATCGTCAATCGGCAGGGCAGCGAGCGCGAGGTCCTCGCATGAACGAGCGAGTCGAGGTCGCCGACAACCCCGCCGCGGGAACATCGCCGTCGTGGCGCAGACACCCGAAGCTGGATCAGTGGATTGCCTTCTGGATCGTTCCGGGCTTCTTCACGCTCTTCGGGATCGTCTTCGTGCCACTGAGTTTCATGATGCCGCCGCGATCACCGGGCAGTTCGACGCCGGAGATCGTCGGGTTCATGCAGTCCCACAATCTGCTGATCGCATGCGCGATCCTGACGCTGTCCTTCGGGCTGGCGCCGATCACCAACGCGTGTTACGTGATGCAGGTCAAGCGGATGTCGGTCAGCCCGGTGTTCCGCTACACGATCATCGTCGGCGCCACCACCGGCGCGATCGTCGGCATGCTCTTTCCCATGTTCTGCTTCGGTCTCGGCGCGTTCCGAACCGGGTACGACCCGCCAATCCTGGCCATGCTCTTCGACTTCGGCTACCTGGCCTATATCGGTTCGCTGGGCTGCTTCTGCATCATGTGGATGGCGTTCGGGCTGGCCATCCTGCTCGATCGGAACAACATCCTCCCGAAGTGGCTGGGTTACTACACCGTGTGGCAGTACCTCACCGAACTCATGGCCGCACCCGTCTGGATCGCCACCTCCGGACCCTTCGCCTGGGACGGTCTGATGACGTTCTGGTTCGCGATGGCGCTGTACGTACCGTGGCAAATCATCGTCTACCTCTGCATCTACCGAGCGATCAAGAACCAGCCGGTCCACGAGCTGGAGAATGCCCAGTTCGTCGTGGCGTCATCGTTGCCCGCCACTCGGCCGACGGCCCACGCATGACGGAGGTCGCGCAGGGGCAGACCGCCGGCATCGGCGAGCCCCGACGAGACGGCAGGACAGGCCGCCACCTCCCCGGCGAAGGGAGCATGTGGTTCTTCGTCATCGGGGATCTGGTGATCTTCGGCGCCTACTTCGTCGCCTACATGTTCTACCGAGGACAACACCCAGACCTGTTCCTGCAGAGTCAGGCCCGGTTGAACCAGGACATCGGCGCGGTCAACACGGTCATGTTGCTGACCAGTTCACTGTTCGTGGCGCTGGGCACCTCCGCTGCCCGCAGCGGCAAAGTGGCAGACGCAGTGCGGTTGTTCGTCATCGCACTCGGTTTCGGCGCAGCGTTCCCGCTACTGAAGTTGTTCGAGTACGTCCCGGAAGTGACCGCTGGATTGACGCCGGGGACCAACGCGTTCTTCATGTTCTACTACGTGATGACGGGGCTGCACCTGTGCCACGTGCTGCTCGGACTCGTCGTCCTGGGCTTCGTCGTCCGAGAGCTGCGCATATCACCGAACCCCCGAATCTCGTTAGTGGAAACCGGCGCAACGTACTGGCACATGGTCGACGTGCTCTGGCTCATCCTGTTCGCGCTGTTCTACTTGATGAGGTAGTCGTTGACGTCTTACATCCGTAGCCCGCTCGTCATCGTCTGGGCCTTGCTGACGGTGGTGACCGTCGCGTCGTGGCTGACCGCGCGTGATGGCGGCTCATCGCACCAGGTGAATATCGCCGTCACCGTCGTCGTTCTGCTGATCGCGGCGCTGAAAACGCAATTGGTGATCTGGCATTTCATGGAAGTGCGGAACTCGCCCGGCTGGCTTCGGGCAGTTATGCACCTCTGGTTGGCCGCGCTTTTCGCACTACTGTTGGGCGTCTACTTCAGCTTTCGGTAGACCGGGCTACCGGGCGGTGGGTGCGACGGCGGCCCAGGGCACGGTGAGAATTCCGTCGCGAAGGCTGCGGCGCGGCGCGGCCACCGGAAACCCTTCGCCGACAAGTAGTTCCAGCATGGCACGCCAACGCACCCGCGGCCCGAACACGCCGTGCCCGGCGACGCTGGCCCACGCGCGGTCGGCGGCCCGTAACAGCGCGTGGATCGGCTGACCCTCGACGTTGTGGTGGATGAGGATCTTCGGCAGGCGCACGGCGAGGTCGGAGGGCCGCTCGATGGCGAACGGATCGCACGCGAGTGTCAGGCTCACCGGCGCGGCGGCGTCCAACAGTATCCAGCAGCACAGCCTGCCCAGCTCGTCACAGGTGCCGTCGACGATCAACCCGCCCGCAGACACCCTGTGCTGCATGGCGGTCCACGCGTCGTGCACCGCTTCGACAGGATACTGACGGAGAACATTGAAGGCGCGCACCAGGACTGGGCGTCTGCCCGCCAATTCGAAGCCGCCGAGCGCGAACTCGACGCCGGGCGTTGCGGCGGCCTGCCCGGCGCGCACCCGCTCCGGGTCGATCTCCAGGCCGACGACACGCACGTCGGCGCGCACCTGCCGCAGCCGGATCGCCAACTCCAGCGTCGTCACCGGTTTCGCGCCGTAACCCAGATCGACGACGAGCGGATCGGAAGTGGTCTGCAGTGCCGTGCGGACCCGGGAGGAATGAACGAGCCAGCGGTCGCTGCGACGTAACCGGTTGTGGCCGGTGGTGCCGCGCGTGACCTGTCCTATCGGGGCGGCCATGGCTCGATGGTAGAGACCGGTCAGCGGTTCTCGGTGATCCACACCGTGGTGAAACGCTGCTCGGCGGTCAGCAGATCCGCCAACTGACGGCCGATGAAGTTCTCGATCTTGCCGCCGAGCAGCGGCACCCGGACCTCGATCGTGGCCGCGACCTGCATCTGCGACCCCGGTCCAGCCGGCATCAGCACCGCCTCGCCGGTCAGATTGGCCGGTGCGCCCGGGATCGAGCCGTGCACCACCGCCGACGCCCGCTGCTCGGAGACCGGCGTCCAGATCTCCTTGCGCACCAGGCTGAGGTCACCGCGGTGGAATTGCGTGACGACCGCGGGCAGGCGGTCGGCGCGCAGTGTCTGCGTGGTCTTGATGTGGAGGTTGCCCGCCGCGTCGAGCACCATCGCGTCGAGCGTGGCATGGTCGGCGCCTGAGTCACTCAGCCGGGCCAGCCAGTACCCCTCGTCGCTGAACGCGCGGTGCACCTGTTCGACCGTGCCCCCGTATTCGGTGGCCATGTCGAATGAACGCGGCATAGCTGGCCACGCTACCGTTACCGGCCGTGGTGACTTCGTTGTCCGGCGGCGTGCCTTTTGCCGAGCAGGTCCCGCTGGCGCCGCTGACCACGCTGCGTGTCGGGCCCGTCGCGCGGCGCCTGATCACCTGCGTGGCCACCGAGCAGATCGCGCCTGCGGTGCGTGCGGCGGGGCCGGACGCGCTGATCCTGGCCGGTGGCTCCAACGTGGTGATCGCCGACGACCTCGCCGACCTGACCGTCGTGCGGCTGGCCAACACCGGGATCGTGGTCGACGGCGCCGTGGTGCGTGCCGAGGCCGGGGCGGTGTGGGACGACGTCGTCGCCGCGTCGCTGACTCAGGGGCTCGGCGGCCTGGAGTGCCTGTCGGGGATCCCGGGGTCGGCGGGAGCGACGCCGGTGCAGAACGTCGGCGCCTACGGGGCCGAGGTTTCCGACACGATCCGGCGGGTCCGGCTGCTCGACCGCAGCACCGGCGACGACCGCTGGGTCAACCCCGACTTCCTCCAGTTCGGTTACCGCACAAGCATTCTGAAGAAATCGTCGGCCTGGGTGGTGCTGGAGGTGGAGTTCGCCCTGGATGCGTCGGGACGCAGCGCGCCGCTGCGGTACGGCGAACTGGCCGCAGAGTTGAACGCCGAACCGGGGGAGAGGGTCGACCCGGCGCAGGTCCGCGCGGCCGTGCTGTCGCTGCGGGCGCGCAAGGGCATGGTGCTCGACGCGGCCGACCACGACACCTGGAGCGTGGGCTCGTTCTTCACCAACCCGGTGGTAAGCCGCGCCGAGTTCGACCAGCTCGCCGCCTCAGTCGACGGGCCGGTCCCCAACTATCCCGCCCCGGACGGGGTGAAGCTGGCGGCCGGCTGGCTCGTGGAGCGGGCCGGATTCGGCAAGGGTTATCCCGATGACGAAGCGCCGGCCCGGCTGTCGACCAAGCACGCGCTGGCGCTGACCAACCGCGGCACCGCCACCACCGCGGACGTGATCGCGCTGGCCAGAACGGTGCGTGACGGCGTCCGGGCCGCGTTCGGGATCGAACTCACACCCGAGCCGGTTCTGATCGGCTGCTCGCTCTAGGTACCGTGGGTTCACGTGAGCCCTGCCGAACCGCTGCCGTGGATGACGAGACGGCGTGCCCTCGCCGCCCTCGCGGTCGGCGTCGTCGCACCGGGCACCCTGGCGGCCTGTATGTCCGGCGACAAGACCTCGACGGACGGGGTGGCCGCCGAGGACGCCCCGAAGGAGCCGACGGTCACCTACCAACCGGCCGACGCGGCCGAGGACGTCGCGCCCACGGGAAACGTCGGCGTCGAGGTCGCCGACGGCTGGTTCCAGAAGGTCACGCTGACCAACGCCGGTGGCAAGACCGTCGCCGGCTCCCTTAACCGCGACCGCACCGCGTTCACCATCACCGAGCCACTCGGCTACGGCACCACCTACACGTGGGCGGGCACCGTCGTCGGCAACGACGGCAAGGCGGTCCCGCTGGCGGGGTCCTTCACCACCGTCGACCCGACCTCGCAGGTCAGCGGACGGTTCCAGCTGGCCGACGGGCAGACCGTGGGTGTGGCCGCGCCGATCATCATGCAGTTCGACGCCGCCATCGCCGAGGACGACCGCGCCGAGGTGGAGAAGGCGCTGAAGGTGACCACCACCCCGCCGGTCGAGGGTGGCTGGGCGTGGCTGCCCGACGAAGCGGGCGGCTCCCGGGTGCACTGGCGGACCAGGGAGTACTACCCGGCGGGCACCACCGTGCACGTCGACGCCAAGCTCTACGGCGTGCCGTTCGGCGACGGCGCCTACGGCGCCGCGGACTCGACGCTGGACTTCTCCGTCGGCCGCTTCCAGGTGGTCAAGGCCGAGGCCTCCTCGCACCGAATCCAGGTCATCACCGACGCAGGCGTGATCATGGACTTCCCGTGCAGCTACGGCGAGGGCGACCTGGACCGCAACGTCACCCGCAGCGGTATCCACGTGGTCACCGAGAAGTACGAGGACTTCTACATGACCAACCCCGCGGCCGGTTACGCCAACGTCCGGGAGCGGTTCGCGGTGCGGATCTCCAACAACGGCGAGTTCATCCACGCCAACCCGGCCAGCTCCGGCGCCCAGGGCAACAGCAACGTCACCAACGGGTGCATCAATCTGTCCCTCGAGGATGCCGAGCAGTACTTCAACGTCGCAATGTACGGCGATCCCGTCGAGGTGACCGGCACCCGCCTCCAGCTCTCCTACGAGGACGGCGACATCTGGGACTGGGCGGTGCCGTGGGACGAGTGGGTGGCGATGTCGGCGTTGTCGGAGCAGGAGTCGCCCACCGGGATTCCCAGCACCGCGCCGGTGACCCCGTCGGAGGCGCCGCAGCCGGTGGGCGACCGGCCCGGCGGCTGATCGGTTTCCCGCCGAAATTGCATTCCAGCAGACAAAAGTTGAGTGAACGCCTGCTGGAATGCAATTTCGGCGAGGTCAGGTGCTCCGGTTGAAGCGGGAGCCCGCGGCGCCCGACACCTGGTCGCGCGGCCGCACCACGATCAGATCAAGGTCGACGTGCGATGGCCGGCTCGCCACAAACCCGATCACCTCGGCGATGTCCTCGGCCACCAACGGCGTGACGCCCTGATAGACCTTGTCGGCGCGTTCGGCGTCGCCGTCGAAGCGGTTCAAGGAGAACTCCGTCTTCACCATGCCGGGCGCAACTTCGGTGAGCCGCACCGGTTTTCCGAGCAGTTCGCTGCGCAGCGTGCGGTGCAGCACGCCCTGGGCGTGCTTCGCGGAGGTGTAACCGGCCCCGTTGTCGTAGATCTCCACCGCGGCGATCGACGTGACGGTGACGATCAGCCCGTCCCCGGAGTCGATCAGCTTGGGCAGCAGCGCACGGGTGACATGCAGGGTGCCCAGCACGTTGGCCTCCCACATCCACCGCCAGTGCTCGACATCGGCGTCGGCGACCGACTCCAGCCCGCGGGCCCCGCCCGCGTTGTTGACGAGCACATCGACGCGGTCCAGTCGGCCGGCCAGCGCCGCCACGGCGGTCGGGTCGGTGACGTCGGCCACAATCGCCGTCCCGTCGATCTCGGCTGCCAGCGCCTGGATCGGGGCCTCCCGGCGTGCCACGCAGATCACGTGGAAGCCTTGCGCGGCAAGAGTTCTCGCGGTCGCTTCGCCGATTCCGGCGCTGGCTCCGGTGACCACTGCAACCCGGCGGGCATCTGTTGGCGTCGTCATGGGTTCAACCCTAGGCCCAACAATCCGACCGTCGCACGAGCGCGCAGGGTCGTGCTAGTTTGACCTCGTGTTCCTGAACAGTCAGGCAGTTCTCGCTGCCGCGCGGCGTGCGTGTTGTTGTTGCGCACCCCGCCGCGCCTGACTGCGCCCGGACTGATCGAGTCCCGCTGAGTCGCCAGGTGTGGCATCTGCCAGACCATCCGACTCGACGAAGGACCATTCCCAGTGAGCACTTCCACCCTCGCTCAGCGCCCCCGCACCGCGTCCGTCAAGCGCGCGAGGCCGGCCGGCGGCGGCCGCTATCCGCAGGCGCTGCTGCACCACATCGTCGCGCCGGCGCTGCGCGTCCCTGAGGCTGCCGCCGCCGCGGTGTTCGCCGCCGCGAGGCAGCGCGGTCCGATCGCCCGCGACGTCATCGCACAGGTCACCGGGCTCAGCATCGCCACGGTGAACCGCCAGGTCACAGCGCTTCTGGAGGCCGGTTTGCTCCGTGAACGGGCCGATCTCGCGGTCTCCGGGGCGATCGGGCGGCCCCGCGTGCCCGTCGAGGTCAACCACGAACCGTTCCTGACGCTCGGCATCCACATCGGGGCCCGCACCACCAGCATCGTGGCCACCGACCTGCTCGGGCGCACGCTCGATGTGGTCGAGACGGCGACGCCGCGCGGTCCCCAGGCGGCCGCGCTGGCGGCGGTAGCCGGCAGCGCCCGCCGCTACCTGAGCCGTCCCCCGCGAGCGGGAGGTGCCCCCAGGCACCGCCGCCGCCCGCTGTGGGTCGGGGTGGCCACCGGTGGTGTGGTCGACAGTGCCACCGGCTATGTGAACCATCCGCGCCTCGGCTGGTCGGACGCGCCCGTCGGGACGGTGCTCGGCGAGGCCCTCGGCCTGCCGGTGTCGCTGGCCTCGCACGTCGACGCGATGGCCGGAGCCGAACTGCTGCTCGGAGTGCGCCGCCAGCCCGCAAAGTCCACCACCAGCCTTTACGTGTACGCCCGCGAAACCGTCGGCTACGCACTGTCCATCGGTGGCCAGGTGCATTCCCCGTCCAGCGGTCCCGGTACGATCGCGGCTCTGCCCGCCTTCTCCGAATTGCTGGGTGGCACCGGACAATTGGAGTCCACCGTCAGTGACGAGGCGGTACTGACCGCGGCACGCAAGGCGGGCATCGTCGCGGCCGAAAGCCCCACGTCGACGGTCACGGCGGTGCTGCGGGCGGCCCGGCAGGGCAACGCGGCGGCCGCCGCGCTGGTCGCCGAGCGGGCGCGGGTCCTCGGCGAGGCCGTCGCACTGCTGCGCGACATGCTCAACCCCGACGATCTGGTAGTCGGTGGGCAGGCCTTCACCGAGTACCCCGAGGGCATGCCGCTGGTCGAGTCGGCGTTCGCCGCCCGCTCGGTGTTGCCGCACCGCGACATCCGGGTGACGGCGTTCGGCAACCGGATCCAGGAGGCCGGGGCGGGCATCGTGTCGCTCGGTGGGCTCTACGCCGATCCGATCGGTGCGATGCGGCGGGCGCGCAGGCCTCAAGTGAGTGCCTGAGGTCGGGCTTCGGCGCGGCGGTGTAGACATGACGATGTGCGTCTAGCTACCGAGCCGGCCAGCCTGCCTTCCGGACTGCCAGAGCCTCGCCGGGTGGCGGTGCTGTCCGTGCATACGTCTCCGCTGGCCCAGCCGGGCACCGGTGACGCCGGTGGCATGAACGTCTACGTACTGCAGACCGCTCTTGAGCTGGCCAACCGGGGTGTCGACGTGGAGATCTTCACCAGGGCCACCTCGTCGGCCGATCAGCCGGTCGTGCCGGTGGCGCCCGGGGTGCTGGTGCGCAACGTCGTGGCCGGACCGTTCGAGGGGCTGGACAAGAACGACCTGCCGACGCAGCTGTGCGCGTTCACCGCGGGCGTGTTGCGGGCCGAGGCCACCCATGAACCGGGCTACTACGACATCGTGCATTCCCACTACTGGCTGTCCGGCCAGGTGGGGTGGCTGGCCGCCGACCGGTGGGCGGTGCCGCTGGTGCACACCGCGCACACCCTCGCCGCGGTCAAGAACGCGTCGCTGGCCGCCGGGGACGCCCCGGAGCCCCCGATGCGCTCGATCGGTGAACAGCAGGTGGTCGACGCCGCCGACCGGTTGATCGTCAACACCGAACATGAAGCGCAGCAACTGGTTTCGCTACATCAGGCAGATCCGGCCAGGATCGACGTGGTCCACCCCGGCGTCGATCTGGCGACCTTCACACCCGGTGACCGGCTGGCCGCCCGCGCCGCCCTCGGCCTGGACGCCAACTCGCGGATCGTGGCGTTCGTCGGGCGGATCCAGCCGCTGAAGGCGCCCGATGTGCTGCTGCGGGCGGCCGCGCTGCTGCCCGACGTCCAGGTCCTGATCGCGGGCGGACCGTCCGGCTCAGGCTTGATTTCGCGCCCCGGCGCGGGAGGTCTCGCCACCCCCGACAACCTGGTGAACCTCGCAGCCGAGCTGGGCATGACCGACCGCGTCACATTCCTGCCGCCGCAGTCGCGCGACAACCTCGTCCAGGTCTACCGGGCCGCCGACGTCGTCGCGGTGCCCAGCTATTCCGAATCCTTCGGCCTGGTCGCGGTCGAGGCGCAGGCCTGCGGCACCCCGGTGGTGGCCGCCGCCGTCGGAGGGCTTCCGGTCGCGGTGCGCGACGGTGTCTCCGGCGCCCTGGTCGACGGCCACGATCCCGGCGACTGGGCCGGCACGCTGGCCGACGTGCTGGCCGCGGATCCGGAGACGCTGAGCCGGGCGGCCGTCGACCACGCCGCCACGTTCTCCTGGTCGCACACCGTCGACGCGCTGCTGGCCGGCTACGGTCGCGCGATCGCCGACCACCGGGCCCGCCACCAGGGACAACTCGCCCGGCGCAGCGGACGGCGGTTCTCGATGCGCCGGGGTGTCCGGGCATGAGCTCCTCTGACGTCCGGGACGTCATCGAGGAGACCCTTAAAGAGCACGGCCTGGAGTACAGCCACCACGACGGGGCTGCGGGCGGCCTTTCCGGGCTGGTCGTCGCGTTGCCGGGGGAGCGCAGGCTCAAGACCAACACGATCCTGTCCATCGGTGAGCATTCGGTGCGCATCGAGGCGTTCGTGTGCCGCAAGCCCGACGAGAACCACGAAGGCGTCTACAAGTTCCTGCTCAAGCGCAACCGCAGGCTCTACGGCGTCGCCTACACCCTGGACAACGTCGGCGACATCTACCTCGTCGGGCGGATGGCGTTGGCGTCGGTGACTCCCGACGAAATCGACCGCGTTCTGGGACAGGTGCTCGAAGCGGTGGACGCGGACTTCAACACGTTGCTGGAGTTGGGTTTTCGCTCGTCCATCCAGAAGGAGTGGGAGTGGCGGGTGTCGCGCGGCGAGTCGTTGAAGAACCTGGAGGCGTTCGAGCATCTCATCACCGACGACCGGGACGACGACCACACCGGGCCGTGAGAGGATCTGGCCATGGCTGAAACCGCGACGCTGATCCTGCTCCGCCACGGTGAGAGCGAATGGAATGCGCTGAACCTGTTCACCGGCTGGGTCGACGTGGACCTCACCGAGAAGGGCAGGGCCGAAGCGGCGCGCGCAGGCGAGCTTCTCAAGGCGCAGGACCGGCTGCCCGACGTGCTGTACACCTCGCTGCTGCGGCGCGCGATCACCACCGCCAATATCGCGCTGGACAAGGCCGACCGGCACTGGATCCCGGTACACCGGGACTGGCGCCTCAACGAGCGTCACTACGGCGCGTTGCAGGGTCTCGACAAGGCCGAGACGAAGGCCAAGTACGGCGAGGAACAGTTCATGGCGTGGCGCCGCAGCTACGACACCCCGCCGCCACCGATCGAGGCCGGCAGCGAGTTCAGCCAGGACCGTGACCCGCGTTATGCCGACGTCGTCGGCGGCGCCCCGCTGACGGAGTGCCTCAAGGACGTCGTCGAACGTTTCGTGCCGTACTTCACCGAGGTGATCGTTCCGGACCTGAAAGCCGGTAAGACCGTGCTGATCGCGGCACACGGCAATTCGCTGCGGGCGCTGGTGAAGTATCTGGACGGCATGTCCGATGAGGACGTCGTCGGCCTGAACATCCCCACCGGAATCCCGCTCCGGTACGACCTCGATGCCGACCTCAAGCCCACCGTGCCCGGCGGCAGCTACCTCGACCCGGAGGCTGCCGCCGCGGGAGCGGCGGCGGTGGCCGCGCAGGGAGCCAAATAGGGCGGCTGCCGGTGTCCGGCGAACAGCGGGTGAACAGTGGGGGTCGGTGATTCGAACTTCCGTCTCTGGTGGTGTGACTTGTCCCGTTTTGGCCGCACGCTGCTGGGATGACGTTCACCGAATGCGTACGCTTTGTCCGTGAGTGTCCTATCGGCGCTGCTGCTCGCGGCGGTCGTGGCACTGCTCGCTTTGGCGGTCGGTGTGGTGTTCGGAGCGCGGGTGGTGCCCCGGCTTCGGGAACACCGGCAGCGGCGTTCGGCTGAACAAGCAGGCATCACGGTGTCCCAGATGCTGGAACGCATCGTGTCGCAATCTCCGGTCGGGATGGCGGTCGTCGACACCTATCGGGACGTCGTCTACACCAACGGCCGCGCGCAGGAACTCGGCCTGGTGCGCGACCGGCTGCTCGACGACAGGGCCTGGGTGGCCGCCGAGCGCGCGCTGGCCACCGGCGAGCCGGTCGGATTCGACCTCTCGCCCCGCAAGCGCAGCCAGCCCGGCCGCTCCGGGCTGTCGATCCGCGGCCACGTCCAGTTGCTGACCGAACAGGACCGCCGGTTCGCGGTGGTCTATGTCGACGATCAGTCCGAACACGCCCGGATGGAGGCGACCCGTCGCGACTTCGTCGCCAACGTCAGCCACGAGCTCAAGACGCCGGTCGGGGCGATGGGGGTGCTGGCCGAGGCCGTGCTGGCGTCGGCTGACGACCCCGACACCGTGCGGCACTTCGCCGAGAAGATGGTGACCGAGTCCAATCGGCTGGCCAACATGGTCGGTGAGCTCATCGAGCTGTCCCGGCTGCAGGGTGCCGAACGGCTGCCTGACCTGGGGACCGTCGACGTCGACACCGTCGTCTCCGAGGCGCTGTCGCGGCACAAGGTCGCCGCCGACAATGCCGACATCGTGATCACCACCGACGCGCCGACCGGCTATCAGGTGCTCGGCGACCAGACCCTGCTGGTGACCGCGATCGCGAACCTGGTGTCCAACGCAATTGCCTACTCGCCCAACGGATCTGCCGTCTCGATCAGTCGCAGACGGCGTGGCGGGAACATCGAGATCGCCGTCACCGACCGCGGGATCGGCATCGCGCCCGAGGATCAGGAGCGGGTGTTCGAACGATTCTTCCGTGTCGACAAGGCGCGGTCCCGGGCCACCGGTGGTACCGGACTCGGGTTGGCGATCGTCAAGCATGTCGCCGCCAATCACAACGGCTCCATCCGATTGTGGAGCCAACCGGGGACGGGGTCGACGTTCACCCTGTCGATCCCCGCGGCCCTCCCCCTTGATCCCCACGGCGACGATGCCGTTGATTCAGACGAACTTGCCGAACGAGAGGACTGATTGATCGATGACCAGCGTGCTGATCGTGGAGGACGAGGAGTCCTTGGCTGATCCCCTGGCCTTCCTTCTCCGCAAAGAAGGCTTCGAGGCCACCGTGGTGGCTGACGGGCCTTCAGCCCTCGCCGAATTCGAGCGGGCGGGCGCCGACATCGTGCTGTTGGACCTGATGCTGCCCGGTATGAGCGGCACCGATGTCTGCAAGCAGCTGCGGTCGCGCTCCAGCGTCCCGGTCATCATGGTGACCGCCCGGGACAGTGAGATCGACAAGGTCGTCGGCCTGGAGCTCGGCGCCGACGACTACGTCACCAAGCCGTACTCGGCTCGTGAGCTGATTGCCCGGATCCGCGCCGTGCTCCGCCGCGGTTCCGACGCCGACGACGCCGGAATCGGTGACGGTGTGCTGGAGGCCGGACCGGTGCGGATGGATGTCGAGCGGCATGTGGTCAGCGTCAACGGCCAGTCGATCACGTTGCCGCTCAAGGAGTTCGACCTACTCGAATATCTGATGCGCAACAGCGGCCGGGTGCTCACCCGGGGGCAGCTCATCGACCGGGTGTGGGGCGCCGACTATGTCGGTGACACCAAGACCCTCGATGTGCACGTCAAGCGGCTGCGCAGCAAGATCGAGGCGGACCCGGCCAATCCGGTGCACCTGGTGACCGTCCGCGGCCTCGGCTACAAACTCGAGGGCTGATCATGTGATTTCGGTGTAGTTGGTCAACCTCAGCGTGACCAACTACACCGAAATCCCTACTCTGCCAGCCGGGTCGCCGGGTGGACGGCGATCAGGCCCAAGCCGCTGCGGCGCTTGCACATCGCGGCCAGCTCCGCGTAGGTCTTCTCGCCCAGCAGCTCCGTGAGTTCGGGGGCGTAGGACTCCCACACCTGCTTGGCGCCGACGTGGGTGTTCGGGTCTCCGGTGCAGTACCAGTGCAGATCGAGGCCACCCTCGCCCCAGCCGCGGCGGTCGTATTCGGTGATCGTGGTCTTGAGGATCTCCGAGCCGTCGGGCCGGGTGATCCATTCCTGGGTGCGGCGGATCGGCAGCTGCCAGCACACCTCGGGCTTGAGCGTCAGCGGCTCGACACCGATCGCCAGCGCCTTCTGGTGCAACGCACACCCGATGCCCTTCGGCCAACCCGGACGGTTCAGAAAAATGCAGGCGCCCTTGTACTTTCGGGTCCGCCAATTCGGCTTGTCGTCGTACTCGTCGAGCTCCAGGTAGCCCTTGCGGCCCAGGCCCTTGTCACGGAACTGCCAGTCCTCGTCGGTCAGCAGCTTGACCGCGTCGTCGAGCTGGGCGCGGTCGTCGTCGTCGGAGAGAAACGCGCCGTGCGAACAACATCCGTCGTCGGGCCGGTCCTCCACGGTGCCTTTGCAGGCCGGAGTGCCGAAAACGCACGTCCACCGGGACAACAGCCACGTCATATCCGCGGCGATCAGGTGCTCGGGGTTGTCCGGGTCGTAGAACTCCACCCACTCGCGGGCGAAATCCAATTCGACCTCACCAGGACGGGATGCCGATGCGCTCACGGTTTTCAACGGTAGACCCATTAAGTTGGTTGGGTGCGATTAGGCGTGCTCGACGTGGGTAGCAACACAGTCCATCTGTTGGTGGTGGACGCCCGTCGTGGCGGCCACCCGACACCGATGAGTGCCACCAAGGCCTCGCTGCGGCTGGCGGAGTCGATCGACAACTCGGGGAAGCTCACCCGCAGAGGCGCCGACAAGCTGGTCGGGACCATCGACGAGTTCGCGCGGATCGCCACCAGCTCGGGCTGCGCGGAGTTGATGGCGTTCGCCACCTCGGCGGTGCGCGATGCGACGAACTCCGAAGACGTGCTGGCCCGGGTCCGCGCCGAAACCGGCGTGGATCTGCGGGTGCTCAGCGGCGTCGACGAGTCGCGGCTGACGTTCCTGGCGGTGCGCCGCTGGTACGGCTGGAGCGCGGGCCGCATCATCAACATCGACATCGGCGGCGGGTCGTTGGAGCTGTCCAGCGGTGTCGACGAGGAGCCCGACGTCGCGTTGTCGCTGCCGCTCGGTGCGGGCCGGATGACACGCGAGTGGCTTCCCGACGATCCGCCGGGCCGCCGCCGGGTCGCGGTGCTGCGCGACTGGCTGTCCAACGAACTGTCCGAGCCGGCGGCGGCGATTGCCGAGGCCGGCGCGCCCGACCTGGCGGTGGCCTCGTCGAAGACGTTCCGCTCGCTGGCGCGACTGACCGGTGCCGCGCCGTCGGGCGCCGGTCCGCGGGTCAAGCGCACGCTGACCGCATCGGGTCTTCGGCAACTCATAAATTTCATCTCTAGGATGACCGCGGCTGACCGTGCAGAACTGGAAGGGGTGAGCGCCGATCGGGCACCGCAGATCGTCGCGGGCGCATTGGTGGCAGAGGCGAGCATGAAAGCCCTCGGCATCGAGAGCGTCGACATCTGCCCATGGGCGTTGCGAGAGGGCCTCATCCTGCGGAAACTCGACAGCGAGGCCGATGGCAGCGCCTTCGTGGGCGACACCGACGATTCGGGCGGTTCGGGCAAACCGGGCAAGGTGGGCGGAACGGACAAGGCCGGCAAGGCCGACGGAGGAGAATCAGCCGCGCGTCCGATGTCCGTGCGCAATGCTGGACGGTAAGCAGCGAGGCTCAAAGGCAGCAGGCGATGACTGGATCTGATGACAGCTACAGCACCCGGCCGATTTCGGTCGCCGAGTTGCTGGCGAAGAACGGCACGATCGGCTCACCCCCGGTCGGTGGCAGGCGCCGCCGGCGGCGGGGCAACGCCGACGCCGTCACCGTCGCCGAACTGACCGGCGAGATCCCGATCGTCCGCCCGGACGAGCCCACTCCGGTCGAGGAACAGCCGGGCGAACCCGAACCCGAACCCGAACAGGCCACGCCGACCAACGGTTCGGTCGATGAGGCCGCCAGCGTCGAGCCCGACGGGGAGCTGGTCGAACCGGCGGAAGACACCGTCACCGCCGAGGACGAGAACGGCGAAACGGAACCCGAAGCGGAATCCGCAATCGAGGCCGAACCCGAACTCGAGGACGACGAGTACGCCAAAGCGGTCGCCGAATACGCAGCGCACATGGAGCAGCGCGGCACCGAACCGGAGGAGACCGCCGAGCCGGCCCGCAGATTCGGTTTCGGCCGGTTCGGCCGCAAGAGCTCGACCGTCGATGCCGAGCAGTGGACTCCCGACCCGGTGGACGAGGACACGCTCGACTCCGACGTCGAGATCGACACCGACGAGGATCTCACCGAGACGGAGATCGAAGACCTCGACGACGAGCTGGCCCTGCGGGACACACACGACACCCTCATCGGCGCCGACGTCGAGATCGAGGACGAGGACGAGGACGAAGACGTAGACGAACTGCCGTCATATCTGCGGTCGACCGAGGAGCCGCTGTTCGGTGGGCAGACGGTGGCCGACGACCTGGCCCGGCGTGGACGGCGCCCCACCGAGGAGCACGACGAGGACGAGGACGAGGACCTCACCGACGAGGCGTACGGCGAGCCGCGCCGGATGTCCTCGTTCGTGCACGGCCTGTGGATCGTGGGCCAGTGCATCATCGCGGTGATCTTCGGTGCCGGGCTGTTCGTGGCCTTCGACCAGCTGTGGAAATGGAACAACATCATCGCCCTGGTGCTGTCGGTGCTGGTGATCCTCGGTCTGGTGGTGGGTGTCCGGGTGGTGCGCAAGACCGAGGACATCGGCAGCACACTGATCGCGGTGGCGGTCGGGGCGCTGGTGACCCTGGGTCCGTTGGCGTTGCTGCAATCGGGCTGAAGCCGACAGATCACGGTGCGTCCCGCAATCAAGGTCGGTCTGTCCACGGCCTCGGTCTATCCGCTGAGGACTGAGGCCGCTTTCGAGTACGCCGCCAAGCTCGGCTACGACGGCGTCGAGCTGATGGTGTGGGCCGAGCCGGTCAGTCAAGATGTTGAAGCCGTGGGCCAGATGTCCGAGCAGTACGACGTGCCGGTGCTGTCGGTGCACGCCCCCTGCCTGCTGATCACCCAGCGCGTCTGGGGCGCCAACCCCGTCCCGAAGCTGGAACGCAGCGTGCGTGCCGCCGAGAAGCTCGGCGCCCAGACCGTCGTGGTGCACCCGCCGTTCCGGTGGCAGCGCCGCTACGCGGAGGGATTCAGCGCCCAGGTCGCGGCGCTGGAGGCCACCAGTGACGTGATGGTCGCCGTGGAGAACATGTTCCCGTTCCGGGCCGACCGCTTCTTCGGGGCGGGACAGACCTCGATCGAGCGGATGCGGAAACGCGGAGGCAACCCCGGGCCGGGTATCTCCGCGTTCGCACCGTCCTACGACCCGCTCGACGGCGGGCACGCGCACTACACGCTGGATCTGTCGCACACCGCGACCGCGGGCACCGACGCGGTCGACATGGCCAGGCGCATGGGTGACGGTCTGGTGCACCTGCACCTGGCCGACGGCAGCGGCGCATCGACCGACGAGCACCTGGTGCCGGGCCGGGGCACCCAGCCGACAGTGGAGGTCTGCGAGATGCTGGCCGCCAGCGACTTCGCCGGTCATGTCATCCTCGAAGTCAGCACCTCCGGTGCGCGCACCGCTGCCGAACGCGAGGCGTTACTGACCGAGTCGCTGCAGTTCGCTCGCC
The DNA here is from genome assembly GCF_000612725.1 of Mycolicibacterium austroafricanum. GTDB lineage: Bacteria > Actinomycetota > Actinomycetes > Mycobacteriales > Mycobacteriaceae > Mycobacterium > Mycobacterium austroafricanum. Next base: position 498,071 of record NZ_HG964450.1, on the reverse strand, counting down.
GACATCTGCTGCGCTGACACCCGAGGATTCCGTGATGACTGGCTCCACCCTGTTCACCGACGCGATGGCGCTGACCCCCGCCGGAGACGGGGTGTACCACGGGGTGTTGAACGAGCACTGGACGATCGGACCCAAGGTGCACGGCGGCGCGATGCTGGCGTTGTGCGCCAACGCGGCCCGTACCGAGTTCGACGAGCCCGGGGTGGAACCCATCGCGGTGTCCGGCAGCTTCCTGTGGGCGCCCGACCCCGGCCCGATGGAAGTCGTCACCACGGTGCGCAAGCGCGGCAGGCGGGTCAGCCTGATCGATGTGGAGCTGCGGCAAGGGGTGCGCACGCGCGATGAGCGCTCGCGCGTAGAGCAGAGAGTGGCGTTGCGCGCCGCGATCACGATGGGGACGCCCGAACACCATGTGCCGCCGCTGCTGTCGGTCAACCCGGTGATCCCGCTGATGACGCCGGAGCCACCGCCCGGCCTGGAGCCGATCGGTCCGGGGCATTCGATGGCCGACATCGTGCACCTCGCACACGGCTGCGACATCAGGCCGTCGTTGACATCGTTCTCGCGCCGCGCGGACGGCGGGATGCCCGTCATCGAGTACTGGGTGCGACCCAAGGGGGTGGCGCCGGACGTGTTGTTCGCGCTGCTGTGCGGGGACGTATCGGCGCCGGTGACGTTCGGGGTCAACAGGTTCGGATGGGCGCCGACGGTTCAGCTGACGGCGTTTCTGAGGGCGCTCCCGGCCGACGGGTGGCTGCGGGTGATGTGCACGGCGACCCAGATCGGTCAGGACTGGTTCGACGAGGACCACATCGTGGTGGACTGCGAGGGGCGGATCATCGTGCAGACGCGTCAGCTCGCGCTGGTGCCGACCGGCTGAGTCGGCAGTCGGCAGTCGGGCTTGAGCCGGCAGGTATGCGCCCACCGCGAGCGTGCGATGCTGTGCGGCATGGCCAGAATCGCGATCATCGGCGGCGGGAGTATCGGAGAGGCGTTGCTTGCAGGACTGCTGCGCGCCGGCAGGCAGGTCAAGGATCTGGTGGTCGCCGAGAAGAACCCCGGACGGGCGAAGTACCTCGCGGAGAAGTACTCGGTGCTGGTGACGGCCGTGTCGGACGCGGTCGACGCCGCGACGTATGTCGTCGTCGCGGTCAAGCCCAGCGATGTCCAGTACGTCATCGGTGACATCGCCGACACCGCTGCGCGCGCGGAAAGCAATGCGGCCGAACAGGTTTTCGTCACAGTCGCCGCAGGTGTCAGCACCGCGTACTACGAGAACAAGCTGCCTGCCGGTTCTCCGGTCGTGCGGGTCATGCCGAATGCGCCGATGCTCGTCGGCGGTGGGGTCAGCGCGCTCGCGCCGGGCCGGTTCGCCACCCAGGAGCACCTCAAGGAGGTGTCGCTGCTGTTCGACGCGGTCGGCGGCGTGCTCACGGTCGCCGAGTCGCAGATCGACGCGGTCACCGCGGTGTCGGGTTCGGGTCCCGCCTACTTCTTCCTGATGGTCGAGGCGCTCGTCGACGCGGCGGTGGACGCGGGCCTGGCGCGCTCGGTGGCCACCGATCTGGTGGTGCAGACGATGGCGGGTTCGGCCGCGATGCTGCTCGAGCGCCTCGACGAATCCGCGCCGTCGAACGATTCTGCGGCAGGGGCGTTCATGGACACGTCGGCTGCGCAGCTGCGCGCCACGGTGACCTCACCGGGCGGCACCACCGCCGCTGGGCTGCGGGAACTCGAGCGGGGCGGTCTGCGGGCGGCCGTGGCCAACGCCGTGGAGGCCGCCAAAACGCGCTCTGAGCAGCTCGGAATTACACCGGAGTAGTTCATGAATTTGGAACTGATTAGCCCACACCCGTCGCAGTAACCACACCTGCCACGCTATTCTCCCAGTGGTAAGCACGGGTTGGTGCCAGCGGTGGGGAAGCCGCTGGAACTGCCCGCGCCTGATGGATTGGGTTGCGATGACGTCTATGAACGGGCCATCTTCGCGGGATTCGGCCGGCGGTAAGGCGGCGCGCGACGCCGGCCAGAGCACCGCCGGTGACGGGCAGCCGCAACGAGCTCAGTTTCTCACCGTTGCCGAGGTGGCGAGCTTGATGCGGGTCAGCAAGATGACCGTCTACCGCCTGGTGCACAACGGCGAACTGCCCGCGGTGCGGGTCGGTCGCTCGTTCCGCGTGCACGCCAAAGCGGTTCACGACATGCTGGAGAGCTCGTACTTCGACGCCGGCTAGATCGTCGCGGCGCGAACGCTCGCGCCCGTCGCCGAACTGGATTTCGGCGCCGGTACGGTCGCCAGGTAAGGTGACCGGTCGAGACTGACGAGATCCGACGGATCTACACACACATCTAGGTAGCGGAGTTCATGGGTTCTGTCATCAAGAAGCGGCGCAAGCGCATGTCGAAGAAGAAGCACCGCAAGCTGCTTCGTCGCACCCGGGTGCAGCGCAGAAAACTCGGCAAGTAGGCCCTCCGCCCCGCCGCTAGGCTGTCTGGATGGATTCCGAGGCCCGGTCTGGAGGCCGTTCCGGGGCCGACGGCTCGGACACCCGTGACGATCTGAACTACCCGAAGGTCGTGCTGGTCATCGGCGCGTGCCGGTTCCTGGGTGGATACCTGACCGCACGGCTGGCGCAGAACCCCTTGATCAATCACGTGATCGCGGTCGACGCGATCGCGCCGAGCAAGGATCTGCTGCGCAGGATGGGTCGCGCGGAGTTCGTCCGGGCCGACATCCGCAACCCCTTCATCGCCAAGGTCATCCGCAACGGTGACGTCGACACCGTCGTGCACGCCGCGGCGGCGTCGTACGCGCCCAGGTCGGGCGGCCGCGCGACGCTGAAGGAACTGAACGTGATGGGCGCGATTCAGCTGTTCGCGGCCTGCCAGAAGGCGCCTTCGGTGCGGCGGGTGATCCTCAAGTCGACGTCGGAGGTGTACGGGTCCAGTTCACGGGACCCGGTGCTGTTCTCCGAGAGCAGCAGCCGCCGCAGGCCGCCCGGTGAGGGTTTCGCCAGGGACAGCATCGACATCGAGGGTTACGCGCGTGGCCTGGGCCGGCGCCGACCCGATATCGCGGTGACGATCCTGCGGTTGGCCAACATGATCGGCCCTGCCATGGACACGGCGCTGTCGCGGTATCTGGCGGGTCCGGTCGTGCCGACGATCATCGGGCACGATCCGCGCCTGCAGTTGCTGCACGAGCAGGACGCGCTCGGTGTGCTGGAGCGCGCGACGATGGCGGGCAAGGCGGGCACGTTCAACGTGGGGGCGTCCGGGGTCATCATGATGAGCCAGGCGATCCGGCGGTCGGGGCGGCTGGCGCTGCCCGTTCCGCGTTCGGTGTTGGTGGCGGTGGATTCGCTGTGGCGCGCCACCCGTAACACCGAACTGGATCGAGAGCAGCTCGACTACCTCAGCTACGGCCGCGTCATGGACACCACCAGGATGCGCACCGAGCTGGGCTACACGCCGAAGTGGACGACGGCGGAAGCCTTCGACGACTATGTGCGCGGCCGTGGCCTGACACCGATCGTGGACCCCGACTGGATCCGGTCGGTGGAGAATCGCGCGGTCGCGGCGGCGCAGCGCTGGGGACGGTAAACTTCCGTCTCGAGACGACACTGGGGGAACTTGGGGGGGAGGGAAACGACGTTGGCGGGCGAGCCCAAAGCGAAAGTCATTCCACTGCACGCGAATTCGGGTCGCGGTGCGGCCCAGCGGCGCGCCGCCTCTCAGCGTGCCGACGCTGCGCGCAGACATCCGTCAGTGCTGGCCGATTCCGGAAGTCGCGCATCGGCCGACCAGATCGCCGCCGTCGTCCGCGAGATCGATCAGCATCGCGGCCAGGGGGCCGGCTCCGGCCTCGAGGGCGCGGCACCCAATGAGCTTGCGCAGCGCATCGCCGCGGTTTCCGAGTTCATCCGCAAGCGGATGACCGGTGAGTACACCGTCGACGAGTTCGGCTTCGATCCCCACCTCACCAACGCAATCTTTCTGCCTTTGCTGAGGGTGTTCTTCAACTCGTGGTTCCGGGTCGAGGTGAGCGGTATCGAGAACCTGCCGGAGACGGGTGCGGCGCTCGTTGTGGCCAACCACGCCGGCGTGCTGCCGTTCGACGGGTTGATGACGCAGGTGGCCGTTCGGGACAAGCACCCCGCGCACCGCGATCTGCGCCTGCTGGCCGCCGACATGGTGTTCGACATGCCGATGGTCGGACAGGCCGCCCGCAAGGCGGGCCACACCATGGCCTGCACCGACGACGCCCACCGCCTGCTGTCCGCCGGGGAACTGACCGCCGTGTTCCCCGAGGGTTACAAGGGTCTGGGCAAGCGGTTCAAGGACCGCTACAAGCTGCAGAGGTTCGGCCGCGGCGGGTTCGTGTCCGCCGCGTTGCGCACCAAGGCGCCGATCGTGCCGTGCTCCATCGTCGGGTCCGAGGAGATCTACCCGATGATGGCCGACGTGAAGCTGCTGGCCCGGCTGCTCGGGCTGCCGTACTTCCCGGTCACACCGCTGTTCCCGCTGGCTGGGCCGTTGGGCGTGGTGCCGCTGCCGTCCAAGTGGTACATCCAGTTCGGTGAGCCCATCGACACCGCGGACTACGACGAATCCGCCGCCGACGATCCGATGGTCACCTTCGATCTGACCGACCAGGTGCGCGAGACCATCCAGCAAACGCTGTACCAGCTGCTGGCCAACCGCAGGAACACCTTCTTCGGCTGACCGTCCCGCTCAGTCCGCTTGAGGGCTTTGCCCAGCAACGAACTTCGACAGCGCTGCGGCGTCCCGCTTCGCGGCGATCTGGGCGGTCAGCTCGTCGGCTTCGGTGTCCGATTCGGCTTCGCCCATCACCGTGACGATGCTGGTGATCACCGGTTCGCCGTTGTCGTCGGTGACCTCGCCGCGGATCTCGGTGAGCACCGCGCCGTGCGATTCGGTCACCGAGTCGAGGTAGGAGTCGAACCACAGCTTGTCGCCGGCCAGGATCGGCCGGTGGAAGATCAGCTTCTGGTCGCGGTGCAACACCCGCTCCATGTTGATCGGAAGATCGAACTGGTTGAAGATCTCCTCCTGCACGCGGCGGCCGGCCACCGCGAGGAACGTCAGCGATGCGACCAGGGCGTCGTAGCCGTACTCCTTGGCCGCCTCTTCGGAGTAGTGCGCCGGATGCTCGTCCTTGACGGCGCGGGCGAACTCGCGGATCTTCTCGCGGTCTACCGCGAAGTAGTCGGGATACCGGTAGTGGGTTCCGATGATCTCTTCTGCGATGGCCATGCCAAGTCTTTCCGTTTCTGCCGGGAGCGGCGCGAGCCTACCAGCGGTCGAATCGGCGGCTACTTCTTCTCCCGGCGGGACACCGCGGCGGCCAGCGCGCCGCCGACAGCGCCCAGCGCCAGCGCGGACGGCACCCCGATGCGGGCGGCCTTACGGGCGGTGCGGAAATCGCGGATCTCCCAGCCCCGCTCCCGGGCCAGGTCGCGCAGGTCGGCGTCGGGGTTGATGGCCACCGCGGTGCCGACCAGCGACAGCATCGGCACGTCGTTGAAGCTGTCCGAGTAGGCGGTGCAGCGGCGCAGGTTCAGTCCCTCGCGGATCGCCAGCGAGCGCACCGCGTGCGCCTTGCCGGTGCCGTGCAGGATGTCGCCCACGAGCCGGCCGGTGAACACCCCGTCGATGGACTCGGCCACGGTGCCCAGCGCGCCGGTCAGACCCAGCCGGCGGGCGATGGTGTCGGCCAGCTCGTAGGGCGTCGCCGTGACCAGCCAAACCTGTTGGCCGGCGTCGAGGTGCATCTGCGCCAGCGCCCTGGTGCCCGGCCAGATCTTGTCGGCGATGATCTCGTCGTAGATCTGCTCGCCGAGCGCGACCAGCTCGGCCGTCGACCGTCCCTCGATGAACGCCAGCGCCTTGCGCCGGCCCGCGGCGACGTCGTCACTGTTCTCCCGGCCTGTCAACTGGAACTTGGCCTGCGCCAGGGCGAAGCGGGCCAGGTCCTGATAGGTGAAGTACTCGCGGGCGGCCAGGCCCCTGGCGAAGTGCACCAGCGACGACCCGTGCACCAGCGTGTTGTCGACGTCGAAGAACGCGGCCGCGGTCAGATCGGGCGGCGGCGGCGGCGGGCCGGCGACGTCGTCCAGCGGTTGGGCAAGCCCTTCCGCGGCGACCTCGGCGCTGACCTCACCGGCGAGTTCCTGCGCCCGGCTGCCGGAACCGACCTCGATTCCCCCGGTATCGGACACGGCTACAACACTAGGGCACCTGCCCGGGATACTGGCGGGGTGGATCGACAGGTGGAGTTGCTGACCCGGGAGGGCTGCCCGATGTGTTCGGCCGTGGCCACGCGGCTGGCCGAGCTGGCCGCAGAACTGGGTTTCGCCTTGACGGTGACGGATGTCGACGCGGCCGCCGCCGCGGGCGATGCCGGACTGCGGGCCGAGTACGGGGACCGGCTTCCGGTGGTGCTGCTCGACGGTGCCGAACACAGTTACTGGGAAGTCGACGAAGCCAGGCTGCGCGACGACCTCGCCTGAGGTTCCCCGCCGAAATTGCATTCCACGCGCGTCAACTTGGACTTTTACCGCGTGGAATGCAATTTCGGCACCGATGGAGCAAATTTGGTGGGCCAGCTGGTTAACGACTACCTTTGAAGCCGTGCTGATCGTGGTGAGGGAGCCATGAGCGTCCTGCTCTTCGGGGTTTCGCACCGCAGCGCGCCGGTGTCCGTTCTGGAGCAACTGAGCGCGGACGAGTCCGATCAGGCCAAGCTCATCGACCAGGTGCTGCAGTCCTCGCTGGTCACCGAGGCGATGGTGCTCTCCACCTGCAACCGAGTCGAGATCTACGCCGTGGTCGAGGCGTTCCACGGCGGCCTCTCGGTCATCGGGCAGGTGCTGTCCGAGCACTCCGGCATGTCACTGCAGGATCTGACGAAGTACGCCTACGTGCGCTACGCCGAGGCGGCCGTCGAGCACCTGTTCTCCGTGGCCGGCGGGCTGGATTCCGCCGTGATCGGCGAACAGCAGGTGCTCGGCCAGGTCCGCCGCGCCTACGCCTCCGCCGAGGCCAACCACACCGTGGGTCGCACGCTTCACGAGCTGTCGCAGCGGGCGCTGGCCGTGGGCAAGCGGGTCCATTCCGAGACCGGGATCGACGCCGCAGGCGCCTCGGTGGTGTCGGTGGCCCTCGACACCGCGGAGAAGAAGGTCGGGTCCCTGGCCGGCCGCAGCGCGGTGCTGGTCGGCGCCGGATCCATGGGCGCGCTGGCCGCCAAGCAGCTGATGCGCGCCGGGGTCGAACGCATCCACGTGGTGAACAGGACGCTGCCCCGGGCCGCCAAGCTCGCCGAGAACGTCCGCAGCTACGGCATCACCGCCGAGGCTTTCCCGTTCGACCACCTGCCCCCGCTGCTCACCGACGCCGACATCGTCGTCACCTGCACCGGCGCGGTCCGGCCGGTGGTCTCGCTCGCTGATGTGCACCGCGGGCTGGCCCACGTCCGGGAGCCCAAGGAACTGGTCATCTGCGATCTGGGCATGCCGCGCGACGTCGACCCTGCGGTCGCCGGCCTGCCGGGTGTGTTCGTGGTCGACATGGAGCGCATCCTGCGGGAGCCGACGGCCAGGGCCGCGGCCACCGATGCCGACGCGGCCCGCACGATCGTGGCGGCGGAAGTCGCCAAGTACCTGGCCGGGCAACGCATGGCCGAGGTCACCCCGACCGTCACCGCGCTTCGTCAGCGCGCTGCCGATGTCGTCGAGGCCGAGTTGCTCAGGCTGGACAACCGGTTGCCGGGGCTGGACGCCGCACACCGCGACGAGGTCGCCAACACGGTTCGCCGGGTCGTCGACAAGCTCCTGCACGCGCCGACGGTGCGGGTCAAACAACTCGCGGGCGCACCGGGCGGCGACAGCTACGCCGAGGCGCTGCGCGAGTTGTTCGAACTCGATCAGCACGCGGTCGACGCGGTCGCCGGCACTGAATTGGGTCCCCTCGCCGGAGGCGACGAAATGGGTTCCCTTGCCATCGATCTCGATATGACCGAGTGACGCTCGGCCCGCCGAAAGCCAATACGTGATTCGAATCGGCACCCGGGGAAGCCTGCTGGCCACCACCCAAGCCGGAACCGTGCGCGATGCCCTGATCGCCGCCGGGCACGACGCCGAGTTGGTGATCGTCTCCACGGAAGGGGACCAACGCGCCGACGCACCCATCGCCGAGATCGGTGTGGGGGTCTTCACCGCCGCCCTGCGGGAGGCCATCGCCGACGGCCTCGTCGACGCCGCCGTGCACTCGTACAAGGATTTGCCGACGGCGCCCGACCCGCGCTTCACGATCGCCGCCACACCGGTGCGCGAAGACGCCCGGGACGCGCTGGTGGCCCGCGACGGCCTGGTGCTCGGGGAGTTGCCGGCCGGCTCGGTGATCGGCACGTCCTCCCCGCGGCGGGCCGCACAGCTTAGAGCACTGGGTCTCGGTTTGGAAATCCGCCCCCTAAGAGGCAACCTAGATACCAGGTTGAACAGGGTAAGCAGCGGTGAACTCGACGCCATCGTGGTGGCCAGAGCGGGATTGGCCCGCATCGGCCGCCTCGACGCGGTGACCGAGGCGTTGGAGCCGGTACAGATGTTGCCGGCGCCTGCGCAGGGAGCTCTGGCAGTCGAGTGCCGCGCCGGTGATACGGCGCTTGCGCAGGTGTTGTCGCAATTCGATGACGCTGACACGCGCGCGGCGATCACCGCAGAGCGAACCCTGCTGGCCGAACTGGAGGCGGGTTGCTCCGCACCGGTGGGCGCGATCGCCGAGGTGGTCGAGTCTATCGATGAGGACGGCCGCGTCTTCGAAGAGCTGTCGCTGCGCGGCTGCGTGGCGACGCTGGACGGATCCGACGTGATCCGCGCGACCGGCATCGGGACACCCGATCGGGCCCGGGAGCTGGGGCTCTCGGTGGCCGAGGAGCTGTTCGAGCTGGGAGCGCGTGACCTGTTGGACGAAGGCGGGAGAGACAGATGAGCTTGCGAGGACGCAAGGGCAAGCCCGGCCGCATCACGTTCGTCGGCTCCGGGCCCGGGGATCCGGGCCTGCTGACGACGCGGGCGCGGGCGGTGTTGGCTCACGCCGCCCTGGTGTTCACCGATCCCGACGTGCCTGAAGCGGTGCTGGAACTGGTGGGTTCCGAGCTGCCGCCGCCGTCGGGGCCGCTGCCCCCTGCCGCCGCCGGCGCGGCCGCGAAACCCGCCGACGCGGTGGTCAAGGACGCCGACGCGCAGGATAAGCCGGTCGAGGGCGGCAAGGCCGCCGAAGATGCGGTCATCCCGGGTGGACCCGACGTGCGTCCCGCCCTGGGCGATCCGGCCGAGGTCGCGAAGACACTGGCCACCGAGGCTCGTACCGGGGTCGACGTGGTCCGGCTGGTCGCCGGAGATCCGCTGTCGATCGACTCGGTGATCACCGAGATCAACGCGCTGGCCAAGACCCAGCTGAACTTCGAGATCGTGCCGGGACTGCCCGGTACCTCGGCGGTGCCCACCTACGCGGGTTTGCCGCTGGGCTCGTCGCACACCGTCGCCGACGTCCGCGATCCCAATGTCGACTGGGCGGCGCTGGCCGCCGCACCGGGACCGCTGATCCTGCACGCCACGGCGTCGCACCTGCCGGAGGCGGCACGCACGCTGATCGAGTACGGCCTCGCCGACTCCACGCCGGCCGTGGTCACCGCCAACGGCACCACCTGCCAGCAGCGTTCCGTCGAGACCACCCTTGGTGGGCTGCTCGACAAGGCGGTGCTGGACAAGCCGGCCGTCACCGAACCCGCAGGCCCGCTGACCGGGACGCTGGTGGTCACCCTCGGTCGCACCGTCGCCCACCGCGCGAAGCTGAACTGGTGGGAGAGCAGGGCACTGTATGGGTGGACCGTGCTGGTGCCGCGCACCAAGGATCAGGCGGGTGAGATGAGCGACCGCCTCGTCGGCCACGGCGCGCTGCCCATCGAGGTGCCGACCATCGCGGTCGAGCCGCCGCGCAGCCCGGCCCAGATGGAAAGGGCCGTCAAGGGATTGGTAGACGGCCGGTTCCAGTGGGTGGTGTTCACCTCCACCAACGCCGTGCGCGCGGTGTGGGAGAAGTTCAACGAGTTCGGCCTGGACGCTCGCGCATTCTCCGGCGTGAAGATCGCCTGCGTCGGTCAGGCGACGGCAGAACGGGTGCGCGCCTTCGGGATCAACCCCGAGCTGGTGCCCACGGGCGAGCAGTCGTCTCTGGGCCTGCTTGATGAGTTTCCGCCGTATGACGACATCTTCGATCCGGTGAACCGGGTGCTGTTGCCGCGCGCCGACATCGCCACCGAAACGCTGGCCGAAGGTCTGCGCGAGCGCGGCTGGGAGATCGAGGACGTCACCGCTTACCGCACGGTGCGCGCGGCACCGCCGCCGGCGCAGACCCGCGAGATGATCAAGACCGGTGGCTTCGACGCGGTGTGCTTCACATCGAGTTCGACGGTGCGCAACCTGGTCGGTATCGCGGGTAAGCCGCACGCCCGCACCATCGTGGCCTGCATCGGACCGAAGACCGCCGAGACCGCCGCGGAGTTCGGGCTGCGGGTGGACGTGCAGCCGGAGGTCGCCGCGGTGGGACCGCTGGTGGAGGCGTTGGCCGAGCACGCCGCCAGGCTGCGCGCCGAGGGTGCGTTGCCGCCGCCGCGGAAGAAGAGCCGCCGCCGCTGAGAACTCGCCGAAATTGCATTCCAGCAGGACGGCACTCGAACTTTTTCTGCTGGAATGCAATTTCGCGGAAGGTAGACAATGGCCTTTCCTCGACACCGGCCCAGGAGGCTGCGGACCACCCCGGCGATGCGCCGGCTGGTCGCCCAGACATCGCTGGAGCCAAGGCACCTGGTGTTGCCGATGTTCGTCGCCGACGGCTTGGACGAACCCCGAGCCGTCGAATCGATGCCCGGGGTGGTGCAGCACACCCGCGATTCGTTGCGCCGGGCCGCCGCCGATGCGGTGGAGGCAGGCGTCGGCGGGTTGATGCTGTTCGGTGTTCCCCGGGAAGAGGACAAGGACCCCACCGGCAGCACCGGTGTCGATCCCGATGGCATCCTCAATCGGGCGCTGCGGGATCTGGCCAAGGACCTCGGCGACAGCACCGTGCTGATGGCCGACACCTGCCTCGACGAGTTCACCGACCACGGGCACTGCGGGGTGCTGGACCCCACCGGCCGGGTCGACAACGACCTGACCAACCGACGTTACGTCGAACTGGCGGTGGCCCAAGCGAATTCGGGTGCCCACATGGTCGGTCCGAGCGGGATGATGGATGGTCAGGTCGCCGCGATCCGCGACGGCCTCGACGCCGCCGGGTACAGCGAGACCGCGATCCTGGCGTACGCCGCGAAGTTCGCGTCGGGGTTCTACGGACCTTTCCGGGAGGCGGTCGGGTCCAGCCTGCAGGGCGATCGGCGCACCTACCAGCAGGACCCCGGTAACGCGCGTGAGGCGCTGCACGAGATCCAACTCGACATCGACGAGGGTGCCGACATCGTGATGGTCAAGCCGGCGATGGCCTACCTCGACGTGGTGCGGGCCGCCGCGGACATCTCGCCGGTTCCGGTGGCCGCCTATCAGGTGTCGGGCGAGTACTCGATGATCGCCGCGGCCGGGGAGAGGGGCTGGATCGACCTGCCCACCGTGGTGTTGGAGTCCCTGGAAGGAATCCGGCGTGCCGGTGCCGACATCGCGCTGTCCTACTGGGCCGTCGACGTGGCCCGTTGGCTGTCGTGACCGATTCCCGCGAGCAGCCGGGCAGACCTGAGGACGTCGACACCGCATTCTGGCTGTGGGTGGTGGCGCTGCCACTGCTGACGATCGGCTACGTCGTCGACCTGCTCATCACGCGAGCACACCCCGTCGGCCTGATCCTGGCGCTGTCGCTGGTGTTCGTCGGGGTCCTGGTGGCGATGGTGCTGACATTCATGTTCCTGATGCGGCAGGGCTACCGCTGGGCGCGCACGCTGTTGACCGGTGGTGCGATCGCAGCGGTGGTGTACTCGTTGTCCAACCTGTTCACCGTGGAGCGGCCTGCGGCGGCGGCGATGGCCTATGCCGCTCCGGTGATCATCGGTTCCGTGCTGATCGCCGGCGGGGTGTACCTGCTGCACCGCAAGGACTCCCATGAGTTCTTCATGCGCTGATTGGTTACGCTGACCCGACCATGACCGCCCCGACGCCATCCAGCAGGCCACGCATCGTCGACATTGCGTTCTGGTGCTTCATCGCCGGCGCGGTCATCATGATCGTCGGCGGTCTGATGGCGCTGACCGCGACCTACGACGCCGCACGGTCGGCGATCCCGCCGACCGTGTCCGACGAGCAGGTGCGCAGCTACCTGACCATCTACCGGTACAGCGGTATCGGCGCGGTGCTGGTGGCCGGGGCGCTGGCATTCCTGGCAGGGCGCGCGCGACGAGGTGACGCCCGGTTCCGGCTTGCCACGCTGGCCCTGGGGTTCGCCGCGGTGGTCGTCATCGGGATGCTCGCCATCGGCGTCGGGGTGGCCCAGCCGCTGATCCTGCTCGGACTGTTGCCGGTCCTGATCGGCGCGCTGCTGTTCGTTCAGCCCTCGGCGCGACTCTGGTTTCAACAGAAGGACCTGCCGTGACCGAGCCCACCGACACCCAACCCGCCGGAACCCAGCCGGAGGTGCTGTTCTACGAGCAGGGCGCCAGCTGGTTGTGGGTGCTGGCAGGCCCGGCCGCCGGAGGCGCGATGGCGATGATCCAGCTGTCGGCCGGCTACGGCATCCAGTGGGTGGTGCCAGGGATCTTCTTCGTGCTCGTCTCGCTGTTCCTGGCCATTCAGGTCAAGGCGGCCCGCATTCACACGTCGGTGGAGCTGACCACCGAGAAGTTGAGGCAGGGCACCGAGATCACGCTGACCGACGAGATCGTGCGCGTCTATCCCGAAGCCACCGGCTCGGAGACGCCGAAATGGCAGTATGCGCGGGCGCTGGGCGAGCTCACCGGGGTCCCGCGCGGACGCACCGGCATCGGCCTGCGGCTGACCAACGACCGCACCGCGCAGGCGTGGGCGCGTAAGCACCAGCAGCTGCGGGCCGCGCTGACCAACCTGATCGAGGAACGCATCCCCCCGGAGCCGGCCCCGTGAAGGTTATCGTCCAGCTCGGCGTGGCAGTGCTGGCCGGAGTCGGCAGCGTGCTGAGCTGGCTGGCCGCGAGCGCCACGGTGACGGTGGCCCCGGTCCTCGACGGTGAGCCGGAGACCACCTCCGTGGTCTACAACGCGCCGTTGCTGACGTTGTCGCTGCTGCTGGCGACGGTGGCCGGCGTGCTGACCGTGCTGGGCATATCGGGTCTGCGGCGACGCTCGCCCGCGACTGGGGACCATAGTCTCTAGTTCGGCGGTGCCGCGTTCTCTTTGATGGGGAGTGTGTTCCAGTTCGCTGAGAACGCCGGCTATCAGATGCCGGGTCACCGTCGGCAGCCAGATCATCCGGGTCGACCAGCACGGGAGTTGGCATGGTGAGCAATCATTTTCGGGGAAAGGTCTGCGTCGTCACCGGCGCAGCGTCGGGTATCGGGCTGGCGGTCGGCACGGCTCTGCTGGACCACGGTGCCACCGTGGTGCTCGCTGACTTCGACGCCGACCGGCTCAAGACCGTCGCCGAGGGGTTGAGCATGCACGGCGGCCGGGTGCACTCGGCCGCCGTCGACGTCACCGTTGAGGAGGCGGTGCAGGCGCTGGTCGAGGGGGCCGCCACCGCGCACGGCTCTTTGGACTTTCTGTTCAACAACGCCGGGGTGGGCGGGACGATGCCCATCGGCGCGGCGACCCTCGAACAGTGGCGGCGCATCGTCGATCTGAATTTGTGGGGCGTGATCTACGGTGTGCACGCCGCGGTGCCGATCATGGTGCGCCAGGGCAGCGGCCACATCGTCAACACCGCCTCGCTGGCCGGGCTGGTGCCGTTTCCCTATCAATCGCTTTACTGCACAACCAAATACGGCGTGGTCGGGTTGTCCGAAAGTCTGCGCTACGAACTGGCCGCCGACGGGATCCGGGTGTCGGTGGTGTGTCCCGGCAACGTCGTCAGCCGAATCTTCGGCACGCCGATCCTGGGCCGGCCGGTCGACGCGGCACCGCCGGAGGACTCGATACCGGCCGAGGAGGCGGCGCGCCTGATCCTGGCGGGGGTGGCCGCGGGCGAGGGCATCATCGCGTTTCCCGAGAAGCCCCGCGAACTCTGGCGGTCCTACGCCGAGTCCCCGGACCGCGTGGAGGGCTATCTGCAGGAGGTGGCCCGGCAGCGCCGCGTCGCATTCGCCAGCGGAGATGCGCAGGCGGTGTTCCGTGCGACCAGACCGCCGGCGGGACCTGAGCGTGGCCGCGCCCAGCTCCACCGTCGGCGGCTACCTGCGGACGCAGGCGACCATCGCCGGGTTGGTCAACCTGGTCCTCAACCCGGCCATCGACTGGTTGACCAGCCGGCACAAGCCGGTCCAGCCGGTCTGGGGTGTCAACGGCCTGGTGGTCAATTTCGTCATCACATCGTTGATCCTGGCGACGCTGGTCGGCGCGTTCGCGGCGCGGGGGGTGCGCCGTGAGGCGCGGGCGGGCCGGCTCGGCGTGCGGCGGCCGCCGCAGCGCGGCTGGCTGACGGGGTTGGGGCTGGGCGCGGCCGCTGCCGCGGTGAGCGTCGCGGTGGCGTGGCTGTTGCAGACCGTTGGCGTCGCGACGGCGTCACTGACCGCGCTGATGCTGGTCAAGGCCGTGTACAGCGGTGTGCTCGGATATCTGGTCGCGGGGTGGGTGATCCGTAAGCACGTGCAGTGAGCCTGCTCACAGCACCTTTGGTACAAAGTGCAGAATCTGTAACACTGTTGCCCATGACTGAGTTGGCGCAGCAGACCGAACACCTCGATGACGCGCTTCCGCTGGGGCCGCAGTCGCTGGTCTGGAAATACTTCGGTGACAACCGAATGTTTCTGATCGGACCACGGCCCGCGGTGCTGCAGAACATGCTGGCCGAGCTCGGCCAGGGCGTGTACGACCACTCGACGTTCTTCGCCGACACCGCCGAGCGGCTCAAGCGCACCATCCCGCCGATCTTCAACACCGTCTACGGGTCCGACGAGGACAACGCCGGCCTACAGGTGCGCGACTTCCACCACCACGTCAAGGGTGAGATGCCCGGCGCCGACGGTGCCGCCGGAGCGCGCTACCACGCGCTCGACCCCGAGACGTACTTCTGGGCGCACGCCACGTTCGTCGAGCAGATCTACTACTTCGCCGACACGTTCGTGAAGCGGCTGACCGACGCCGAGCGTGAGCAGATCTGGATGGAGTCGAAGACCTGGTACCGCCGTTACGGCGTCAGCGACCGCCCGATGCCGGCCACCTACGCCGAATTCGAGCAGTACTGGGACCGGATGATGGACCAGGTCCTCGTCGCGCACCCGTCGGCGAAGTACGGCGTCGGCTACGTGACCAAGGGCTTCCCGAAACCCAAGGCGGTGCATCCGCTGGTGTGGCGGCTGGTCGCCCCGGTGTTCAACCCGCTGGCGGCGTTCCTGACCACGGGCGGACTGCCGCCGCGGGCGCGGATGTTGCTGGGCCTGCCCTGGACCGACAAGCAGGAACGCCGCTACCAACGCTTCGCGGCGATCTGGCGGTCACGCCCGGTGAACTGGATCTGGGATCATCTGCCGATGCGGGTGCGCTACAGCGGCTACGCCGTCAAGGGCTATGCGCGGGGCTGACGCGACCGAGCACATTCTCGACGCCGCCGTCGTCGAGTTCGAACGGCACGGCTTCCGCCGCGTCGCGCTCGACGACGTGGCGCGCCGCGCCGGGGTCAGTCGCACCACGATCTACCGGCGCTTCGCCAACAAGGACGAGTTGGTGGGCGCCGTCATCGAACGGGAGAACACCCAGCTCTTCGCCGACATCGCTGCCGAACTCAAAGGTGCTGGGCCCCAGTCGAATTACTACGTCGAAGCGTTCACGCTGTCGATCCTGAAGTTCCGCGGGCACCGGGTGCTGCACCAGATGATCGTCGACGAACCCGGACTCGTCCTCGAGCTCGCCGCCCGCTACCACCGTGCTGCGATCGACCGGATGGCCGCGGCCTTGCGGGTGATCTTCCCGCCCGGTTTCGCCGAGCGAATCGGCCCGGCTGCCGTCGACGAGCTCGCCGACTGCATCCTGCGCTACGCCGCGATGGTGTTGCTGCTGCCCAGCGCGCAGCCGCTGGAGACCAGCGACGACATCCGCGCGTTCGCTCGTCAACACTTCCTGCCCAGCCTGCCCGCGGCGCTGCGGACGGTTCCGGCATGAGCGGTGGTGTTTCGTGGCTCACAGTTTCGGGCAGCCGTTGCGCATGGCCGAGAACACAGACGCCCAGAACCAGCAACTCACCGGGAAGCCCGACGTCACCGACGAGCACCGCGAGAAGGCCAAACAGATGGCCAAGGCCTACTCCGACGATCTGCAGACCACGACGCTGCCCGGCAGCGGCGGCACGGTCGCGGGCACGTCCGTCACCGACTGGGTCGACGACAAGGACAAAGGCAACATCGAGACCACGGCCGACGAGGGAAATGTCGAGTACCGCAACACTGAGGAGTTCCGCAGGAAACTCGAGGAGTGACCGCGGCACCGAAAGGCCGTCCGCTTGCCTAGTCTGGCACGTGTGACACCCCTCAACCGGATCGCGCCGTCGTTCGTGGAGATGGCACATTCCATCGTCTGGGCCTCCGTGGCCACGGTCGACGCGGACAGCAAACCGCGCAGCCGCATCCTGCATCCGTACTGGGAATGGGACGGCACCGACCTCTTCGGCTGGGTGGCGACGGTCCCCAGCCCGATCAAGCGGGCGCACCTGGCGGTCCACCCCGACGTGTCCGTGAGTTACTGGACCCCCACCCACGACACCTGCAGCGCCGAATGCCTGGTCGAGTGGTACTCCGACGACGACACCCGCACCGCGGTGTGGCAGAAGTTCGCCGCCGCGCCGCCCCCGGTCGGATACGACCCGTCGATCATCCCGTTCTGGAAGGACGGGCCGACCTCCGACCAGTTCGCCGTGTTGCGACTGGCTCCCTACCGGCTGCGCGTGATGCCCGGCACCGTGATGACCGAAGGTGCGGGCGTAGTCCAGAATTGGCACGCGTCATGACAACCCGCGACACCGCCGCTCCGCCCGACGTGGCCTCACTGTCGCTGGTCCCGCGCAACCCGCTGCCACTGTGGAAGTTGGTGCAGTTGGTCCGGCGACTCGACACCGGCCAGGAGGTGATCCGCGACGCCGGCGGCCCGATCACCCGCATCCAACTGGGGCCGAGGAAGCTCATGCCCCCGATCGTGGCGGTGATGTCACCCGCCGGGATGCGGGATGTGTTGGGGCGCAACGACGCCTCATCGGATCGCTGCATCATCCACGAGCAGGTGCAGGAGATGGCCGGCGACAGTCTGTGGGTGTTGCCCAACGAACAGTGGCGGCCCCGCAAGCGGGCTCTGGCGCCGGTGTTCACCAAGTTCGGCGTGCGCGCCTTCGGTGGCCACATGTCCAAGGCCGCACAGGCTTTCGTCGACCGATGGCCCGACGGCGGCGAGGTCGACCTCGACGCCGAGTGCCGCAGAGTCGCCATGCAGTCGCTGGGCCGTTCGGTGCTGGGCGTCGATCTGAACGAACGCGGCGAGACCATCGCCCGATGCATGCATGTCGCCTCGTCCTATACCGCCGACCGGGCGTTGCGACCGGTGCGGGCGCCGCGCTGGCTGCCCACCCCGGCGCGACGGCGGGCCCGTAGGGCAGTGGACGCCATGCGCGTGATCACCGATGAGATGGTCAAGGCGTGTCGGTGCGACCCGACGCGCGACGCCCCGCTGGTGCAGGCGCTGATGGCCGCCACCGACCCGGAGACCGGCCGACCGCTGACCGATGAGGAGATCTCCAACGACCTGCTGATCTTCATGCTGGCCGGCCATGACACCACCGCGACGGCGCTGACACACGCGCTGTGGGTGCTCGGGCACCATCCCGACATCCAGGATCGCGTCGCGGCGGAGGCCGCCGCGATCGGTGACCGCGAGCTGACGCCCGACGACGTGCCCGCGCTCGAATACACCGTCCAGGTGCTGCACGAGTCGGTGCGGCTGTGCCCGCCCGCCGCCGGCGTGGCGCGGCTGGTGACCCGAGACTTCGCGGTGGACGGTTACCGGGTGGAAGCCGGCAGCCTGGTCGCGCTCGGGCTGTACGCGCTGCACCACGACCCGACCCTGTGGCCGGAGCCGATGGCCTTCGACCCGGACAGGTTCAGCCCGGAGAACGTCCAGGCCCGCGACCGCTGGCAGTTCCTGCCGTTCCTCGGTGGCGGGCGGCCCTGCATCGGGGAACACTTCGCCCGGCTGGAGACCACGCTGGCGCTCGCCACGGTGGTCCGGGCCTGCCGGATCGAGTCGCTCGACGACGATTTCGAGTGTGAGGTGCCGTTGACCACGGTCGCCAAGGGGCCGATCAGGGCGCGTGTCACCCCGCGTCGCTGATCAACCCCGATCGAGGAGTACCGCCTGTTCGAACGGCAGCAGCCCGAACAACGGCCGCATCCACCCGGTCACCGACGGCGCCGCCTCGGCCTTCGTCATCACCCGCGGATTGACGACGGGGAATGTCCTCCCGTAGCGGCGCATGGTGCCGCCGCCCGCGGCCACGATGTTCTTCAGCCAGTCCCGGTCCGGACCGTAGGTCAGGAGGACCGCGACGCCGTCGGTGGTCGAGAACACAGTCAGGGGTGTGCGGTAGCGCCTACCGGACTTCCGCCCGGCGTGTTCGAGGATGCCCATCGTCGGGGCCCACCCCGCCCACAGACGCTGGATCGGGTTGGTGACATGCCGGTTGAACCGCGCCAGCCATTGCGGCAGTTGCATGCCTCCATCATGCGGCGAGCTTGCGGAAGGCTACCGAAGATTCAGAAGATAAGGCCCTGGCCCTTGCCGATGGCGGCGACGAAACGGCTCTGTACGTCCTGCCAGTTGACGACGTTCCAGAACGCCTTGACGTAGTCGGCCTTCACGTTCTTGTACTGCAGGTAGTACGCGTGCTCCCACATGTCCACCTGCAGCAGCGGGATGATGCCGAGCGGCACGTTGGCCTGCTGGTCGTACAGCTGGAACGTCAGCAGTCGATCGCCGAGGGTGTCGTAGCCCAGCACCGCCCACCCGGAGCCCTGCAACCCGTTGGCGGCCGCGGTGAACTGCGCCCGGAAGTTGTCGAACGAGCCGAACTGGTCATCGATGGCGGCGGCGAGCTCGCCGGTGGGTTTGTCTCCGCCGTTGGGGGACAGGTTTTTCCACCAGATCGTGTGGTTCACATGCCCGCCGAGATGGAATGCCAAATTCTTCTCGTTCAGGAAGATCGCACCGTGATCGCCGTTGGCGCGTGCCTCTTCGAGCTTGGCGAGGGCGTCGTTGAGGCCTTTGACGTAGGTGGCGTGGTGCTTGCTGTGGTGAATCTCGTTGATCTGTCCCGAGATGTGGGGCTCCAGCGCGCCGTAGTCGTAGTCCAGGTCAGGCAGCGTGTACTCGGCCATGAAGGTCCTCTCTGATCTTCGGGTGGGCGCGCCGCACCCGACGCATATCGCGGTGCCCCGGGCTTCCCACGATACCTGTCTATCCAGACACGTGTTCATTTGCTAAAGTATTGGCTCGGAGTGTCCGTTGCGGCGGCACCCGCCGACCGACCAGTCAGCAACCGAGAGTGGTCAATCACAATGGCCGATGACGAAAAGACCCAATGCGCCATCGACGTCATGACCGCGTGGATCGATGACCGCGACGACGACCTGTTGCACGCCAGGGCGCTCCGGCGTTGACGGTCGGGCTGGTCAACTTGTCCGGCCTGCTGTCGGCAAGAGTGCGCAGGAGATTCTCCAGACCATCGCGATGACGGTTTCCCGCCAGGATGCGGCACCGGACTGACGTTTACTTCAGCTGCGCCGCTTCGCCTTTCGATCTCCGGCTGACCTAGTGAAGCGCTCCCACCGGCACCTCGTCACCGTCGGAGTCACCGATGGTCTCCGGCAGCGAGACCTCAGCCGCTTCGCCGTCGGATCGGTTGGCGCGCCGGGCATCCAACAGGGCTTCGACCGCGAGCACCAGCAGCAGCGAGACGCCGAAGACCGGATAGATCACGCCCACGACGACGGCGATGAGCGCGATCGCGACCTTGGCCCGCGCGGGAGTGTCGGCTCGGATGGCCGGGCTCGCGGGGCCGGGCACACCGGTTTTCCCGGACGGTCGACGCTTCCACCACATCGCCAGCCCGGTACCGATCATGACGAAGATGCCCAGGCAGGCGGCCGTGGCCATGATCCGGGTGAGCACCCCGAACTGGTTGCCCATGTGCATGTCGATGCCGAAGCTCGTCGCAGCGCCCAGCGCGCCGCTGTGTTCGGCGGTGGCGTTGTTGATGGTCTCGCCGGTGAACTGGTTCAGATAGAGCGTGCGCTGTTCGGAGAGCCTTTGCGGCCACGCGTTGACCACTGCGTAGCTGCCGTAAATCGTCTCGCCTCCGTCGGTCGAGTCCGAGGGCGGGATGATCGCATAACCGGGAACCATGTTCTCGGACTTGGCGATTCGGTCGACGTCGGCGAAGGTGAGCGTTGCGGCCATCGGGCCCGGCGGAGTGGACTCGGGAATGCCTTCGCCCGTGGCCGCCCACGCGATCCGGCGGCCCAGGCGGTCGTAGTCTCCCAGCTGAGCCGGGGTCGAGGCCGCCTCTACCTCGGTGGCGGGGGTGACGGTGGCGGTGAAGGCCCGCCAGTTCTCGCCCCAGTAGCGCGACCACGTGAGTCCCGAGACGATGTAGCAGACCAGGATCACCGCGATCACCACCCCGGTCAGGGCGTGCAGATCACGCCACCGGATCCGACCGCCCTTGCTCCACCGCACTCTGAACATCGGCTTGGCGCTTTCGATGGCGCGTGGCCACCACAGGTAGATTCCGCTGGCCAACAGCACCAGGATCCAGCAGGCGGTCAGCTCCAACCAGAGGTTGCCGATTCCGACGGGAATGGTGGCATCGGGATATGCGTCGGAGTCGATGAGATGACCGAGCGACGGCAGATGCACCTGCGGCCCGTCATTGCCGAACAACCGATGCATGTTGTTGGCGAAGCCGATCAGTCCTGACAGTGCTTGGCGTTGTCCCAGATACTCCCCGGTGTAGGGGTCGACGAACACCTGCGTCAGGTTGCTTTCGGCGGCTGGGTACGACAGCGCCCCCGGTGCCAGGAAGTCGACGCGGGTGGAGCGGTCGGGCGAGGCCGGCGGCGTCACGGCGTCGAACGTGTAGTCCGGGCCGAGTTGTTGCTGCGCGACCTCGATCTGCCGATCCAACTGGATCGTCTGCGGCCCTGCGGACACGTGGACGAGGGACCGGTTCAGCAGGGAATCCAGCGGCCCGGTGTAGAGGATGACCAGCCCCGACAGCGAAAGGACCACCAGCATCGGTGCGGTGAACAGCGCCACCCAGAAATGCAGTCGCCACATCCGCCGCAGGACCGCGGAATCACCGCGTCGCTTCGATGTCACCGGACTGGCCATGTCGTCCCCTCACGCCGAGCGGTCCGCCCTCGGCTTGAGGGCAACGCTTTCCTGGCGTTAGTCGGAAGTCGCGGCGAAAAGTTCCGGCAAGATGCAGAGGGAGTCGTCAGCCGGTGCGTTCGGTGCGCTGCACCGCGGCCATCAGGTCTTCCCGGGCGCGTGCCACACGGGAGCGGATCGTGCCGATCGGGCACGAGCACACCTCAGCCGCCTCGGCGTACGACAGGCCCAGAACCTGGGTCAGCAGCAACGCGTGCCTGCGGTCTTCGTCCAGCCCGTCGAGGAGGACGCGGATCTCGACGAGGTTCTCGAATCCTTGGACCGGGCGATGACGCTCCAGGATCACGTCGACGTCGGTGGTGTGCTGCGTGCGCGGGCGTGCCTGGTTGTGGCGGATCTGGTCGACCACCACGCGCCGGGCGATCGACAGCAGCCAGGTGCGTGCCGAGGACCGCCCGGCGAATCGGGGGAGCGAGGCGATCGCCCGCAGATACGTCTCCTGGGTGAGGTCGTCGGCGGTGCCCGGGTCGCCGAGGTAGGCCACCGACCGCCACACATCGCGCTGGGTGGCCTTGACGAACTGCTCCAGGGCGGCGTCGTCACCGCGACCGGCGGCCAGCGCCAGCGCGGTAACGTGGTCTTCTTCGCCTGATGTCACCTGCAGAACCCTATTCGATGGGGGGTGGGAACTCATCGGCGGCTGGATCCGACTATGTGATCGGGTGGTGCCTGGACAATCGAAGCCACCGGAAACTGTGAGGAATGAACGTTGACCACCTCGGTCACCCCCGATACTGACATCCAGCGCTTTCAGCTCGAGGTCGGTGGAATGTCGTGCGGGTCGTGCGCGGCCCGCGTGGAGCGCACGCTCAACAAGGTCGACGGCGTCCGCGCGTCGGTGAACTTCGCCACCCGGGTCGCCACCGTCGACGCACCGGCCGGCGTCGGGGCCACCGAGCTGTGCCGCGTGGTGACCGACGCCGGCTATCCCGCCCAACTCCACACGCAGCAGGCTGCCGAGCCCGACGACGATCCGGATGCCCGGTACGCCCGCAGTTTGATGGTCCGGCTGGCGGTGGCGGCGGTGCTGTTCGTGCCGCTGGCCGACCTGTCGGTGATGTTCGCGGTGGTGCCCGACACCCGGTTCGCCGGCTGGCAATGGGTGTTGGCTGCGCTGGCGGCGCCGATCGTGACATGGGCGGCCTGGCCGTTCCACGCCGCGGCGCTGCGTAGCGCACGTCACGGGGTGGCCACCATGGAGACGTTGATCTCCATCGGCGTCACCGCAGCCACGGTGTGGTCGGCCTACACGATGTTCTTCGGTACGTCCATCGGGGTAAGTCCCCCGGACAGCGACGGAATCCTCGACGCGCTGCTGGGCAGCGACTCCATCTACCTCGAGGTCGCCGCCGGGGTGACCGTCTTCATCCTGGCCGGCCGCTACTTCGAGGCACGCGCCAAATCGAAGGCCGGAAGCGCGCTGCGGGCGCTGGCGGCCCTCGGCGCGAAATCGGTGTCGGTGCTGTTGGAGGACGGCACCGAGATGGAGATCCCGGCCACCGAACTGAAGGAAGGCCAACGCTTCGTCGTGCGACCCGGCCAGACGATCGCCGCGGACGGCTTGGTGATCGACGGCTCCGCGGCGGTCGACATGAGCGCGATGACAGGCGAGTCGAAACCGGTGGACGTGGTCCCGGGAGGCAACGTCATCGGCGGTACCGCGGTGCTCGACGGCCGCCTGACCATCGAAGCTGCCGCTGTCGGCGCCGACACCCACTTCGCCGCGATGGTGCGCCTGGTCGAGGAAGCGCAAACCCAGAAGGCCAACGCGCAGCGCCTCGCCGACCGGATCTCGGCGGTGTTCGTCCCCGTCGTGCTGGCGCTGGCCGTGCTCACCGGCGTCGGCTGGATTGCGGCCACCGGCGACGTCCATCGCGGGGTGGCGGCCGCGTTGGCGGTGGTCGTCATCGCCTGCCCGTGCGCGCTCGGCCTCGCGACCCCGACGGCGATGATGGTCGCCTCCGGTCGCGGCGCCCAGCTCGGAATCTTCCTCAAAGGCCACCAGGCGTTGGAGGCGATCCGCACCGTGGACACGGTGGTCTTCGACAAGACCGGCACCCTGACCACCGGCCAGGCCACCGTCACCGCTGTGGTCGCCGCCGCCGGATGGGACAGCGCGGAGATCCTCGAACTGGCCGCAGCAGTCGAGTCGGGTTCCGAGCACGTCGTCGCGCGGGCGGTCCTGGCATCCCTCGGTGCCGAAAACTGCCGTGCTGTCAGTGACTTTCGTGCCGACACCGGCAATGGTGTGACCGGGACCGTCGGCAACCAGCACGTCTGCGTGGGACGACCCGCCTGGGTCGCGAGGGGTCGGGTGGTGCCCGCCGGCCTCGCCGCCGCCCGCAAGGATGGTGAGTCTCGGGGTGAGACAGTGGTTTTCGTATCAGTTGACGACGTGGTGTGTGGCGCTCTGACCATCTCCGACACGGTCAAGGACTCGGCTGCGGGCGCGATCGCCGCGCTGCACGAGGCCGGACTGCGCACGATGTTGGTGACGGGCGACAATGCGCGCACCGCCGAGGTGATCGCGGCGCAGGTGGGGATCGACGAGGTGGTGGCCGATGTGCTGCCCGAAGGCAAGGTCGAGGTCATCGAGTCGCTGCGCGCGCAGGGACGGGTCGTGGCGATGGTCGGGGACGGCATCAACGACGGACCCGCGCTTGCGAGGGCGGACCTCGGGTTGGCGATCGGCCGTGGCACCGACGTCGCGATCGGCGCCGCCGACATCATCCTGGTGCGCGACGATCTGGGCGCCGTCCCGCTGGCACTCGGGCTGGCGCGTGAGACGATCCGTACCATCCGGACGAACATGGTCTGGGCGTTCGGCTACAACGTGGCCGCGATCCCGGTGGCGATGGCCGGACTGCTCAACCCGCTCATCGCCGGTGCCGCGATGGCGTTCTCGTCGTTCCTGGTGGTCTCGAACAGCTTGCGGATCAGGAAGTTCGGCCTGTCGCGCTGAGCGGTTTCAGTGCTCGGCGCGCGCGTAAGCCCGCATATCCGGCTGTGACAGTTCCAGCGGCGTGATCAGCACGCCGATCCACCCGACTGTCAGCGGTCCGGCCGCCACGCAGGCAACTGTCGTGGACCACGGTGCGCCGGTGGTTCCGGTGCGATACCACCAGAACGCGCCGACGGCGACGACGGTGGCGACAGCGCAGAGCTGGGCTGCGGCGCAGCTCCAGGTGAATCGCCGAATACACAGGGCGGCAACCGAACTCAGCGCCGCAAGAAGGCCAAGGCCATGGGCTGCCAAAGCGACGCGGTGGCCGCCGTGCTCAGCAAGGGCGACACCTGCCACCGATGTCGCGCCGAGAACCGCGGTCAAGGCCGCGCCGACTGTCCCCTTGGTCCGGCCGATCCACACGTCGTTCACCACGCGGTGCTCGATCGCGCGCAGGGTTTCTTCTACTGAGGAATGTCGACTGTGCATCGCTGTATTGGTCGTCGGCCGCCCGACCGGAGTTCCACGGCCGTCGACGCCGGACCCGAGATCACGCCCTCGGGGTGTCGTTCGACGGTGCGCCGCGGTGCCGGCGGTTCTGGACGGCGCCGACCGCGGCGTCCACCGCCACGAACATCACCAGACTCAGGCCCAGCAACGGCACAAACCACCCGATCGTCACCCAAGCGAGCACGACGACCACCGCGGCACCTGGAGACAGGGTCGACAGCGCCCCGCGCCGGGGTGCCCGTCCCATCGCGGCGCCGCCCCGCGTCGGCCTGCGCCGCCACCACATCAGGTAGCCGCGGACGATCACGGTCACCAGTGCGATCGCGAGGGCAACCAGCGCAAGCTGATTGACGAGACCGAAGAGCAGACCCATGTGCAACTGGATGCCCCACGCTGCCAACTTCGCCGCCAGCGGCCAGTCGGCGAACCAGATCACGTCGGTGATCGCCCCGGTGGCGCCGTCCACCGCGACCGCGTTGTTGGACATCACCCAGGGCTGGCGGGTCTGCATGACGGTGAATGCAGTGGTGGCGTCCGAGGGGATCGACACCTCCACCTTCCCGTCGATCCCGGCGGCCCGGGCCGATGCCAGCACCCGGTCGAGGTCGCCCACCCGAGGTTGCGGAGGTGCAACAGGATCAGGAGTTTGGGCCGCGCCGTGATCGTGCCCATCGTGGCCTGGACCGGCGTCCGTGCCGTCCTCGGCGTTGCCCGGCAACTTCTTGGACACGCTGGGAGTGGTCCAGGACAGTGCCGAGCGTAGCTCGGTGATGTTGGCTCCGGCGTACATCGACCACGTCAGACCTGTCGCAGACAGAAAGAGCAACCCGGCGGCAATCCAGATGCCCACCGCACCATGCCAACTCAAGGTCCGGCGTCTGCCGGTGGCTGTGCGGTCGGCGGTCAGCAGCCGCGCCTGGGTGGAGCCCTGCGCGCGCATCCGGCGGTACCGGCCGACCCAGAGGTACACCCCGCCGAGGGCGATGATCCACAACCACGACGCCGCGAGCTCGCTGTACACCCGGCCGGGGTCCCCCAGGTGCAGGCTCCGGTGAAGCTGGCTGATCCACGTGCGCAGCGGCAGGGCTCCGCTGCTGCCGTACACGGTGAGTTCGCCGAGGGACTCCGCGGAGACCGGGTCGACGAACACCGCGTGCCGCTCGGAGGGGCCGAGCGACGGATCGGTGAACATCACCCGCGTCGTCTCGCCCGGGTCGACGGCCGGACGCACCGCGGCCACGGTCAGCTCCGGCCGAACCTGCTGCGCGGCAAGCACTTGGTCCGCCAGCGGAAGTGAAGTACCCGGGCTCTCCACGTGCAGGTAGTCGCGGTAGACCCACTGCTCGAGCGTGGGGGCGATCGCGTACAGCCCGCCACTGACGGTCGCGATCAACAGAAACGGGCCGAGGAAGACGCCGGCATAGAAATGCAGCCGCACGAAGAACGAGTGGAATGTGCTGCGCGCCTCGGATCGAGAGCTGGCGGTGTGCTCGGTTTCGGTGATCGACATCGTAGCCTTCGGTCGGTTGCAGCCCGGATTCGAAAGGCACGGTGGCACAGACACACTGAGTCACGCAACTGGAGATCAGTGCGGGAACTTCCCTTCGGTCTGCTGCGACTAATCCCGAAGGGCCCGTAACGATCTTCGTCGATGTGGCCGGGACTTACCTGCGGGAGCGCGCCAGTTCTCTGAGCATCGCGTTGTAGGAGTCCAAGTCGTCGTCGTAGCCGCTGTCGGCGTGCCGGTCGTGTCGGGCTCCGGCGCGGCGATCCTGTCGCGCCCACTGCGTCACCAGCGCCACGACGACGATGATCACCGGCAATTCGCTTGCCCCCCAGGCGATTGCGCCACCAACGTACTGATCTTCGGTCAGGTCGGCCACCCACGGGAGCGCCAGATGCCCGTAGAATGTGCCCCCGAGCGCAGTCGTCATGGTCATCGTGGCGATGCCGAAAAACGCGTGGAACGGCATCACCGCGAACAGCAGGCCCAGCCTGCCCAGGAACGGCAGGCGCTTGGGCCCTGGATCCACGCCGACGATGCCCCAGTAGTACAGATAGCCGACGAGCAGGAAGTGCAGGGTCATCAGCTCGTGGCCCCAGTGGTAACGCACCAACGTGTCGAACAGCGGGGTGAAGTACACCAGATACAGCGAGCCGACGAAAAGCACGAAGGCGACCACCGGGTGAGCCAGGAACCTCGTCGCCGGTGAATGGACCAACCACAGAACCCATTCCCGGGGTCCGGGCGGCTGACCCGCGGGAGCGGAGGGCAACGCCCGCAATGCCAACGTGACCGGTGCGCCGAGCACGAGCAGGACCGGGATGAACATGTTGAGCGCCATGTGCTCGCCCATGTGCACGCTGAACATGGCGGACCCGTAGGCGCGCACCCCGGAACTGGTGGCGACCAGCAGGGCGAGTGTGCCCACCGTCCAGGCCACGGTGCGCCCGACGGGCCAGGAATCGCCACGGCGACGTAACCGGATGACACCGATGACGTACGCCAGTAGCAGCCCGCCCGCCGCTACCCCGAACAGCGGATCGAACCGCCAGTACGTCACGAAGTTCGGCACGGTCGGTGGCCCGGGCAGCTCGTAGCCCAGAAAAACGTCCCAGGTGGTGAACGTCTCGACGAGGAATCGCGGCGCCGGCTGCACTGCCATCACCGACAGGCCGCCGACGATGCCCACCATCGCGAGCGCACCCACCGCCATGGCCCAGGAAGGGGTGCGGCGGTGCATCGCCAGCAGAACCGAATCGGCGAGCCAGAGGATCCCGAGCATCGCCCCGACTGTCAGGGCGATGCGGCCATAGTCGGTGGCCCACACCGACGTCCCGCGCACCATCACACCGGCCAGAGTGGCCCCGTAGAGCATCGCGGCGGCCCCTGCCGCGACACACAGGATCTGCACCCGACGATGTAGGCGCGTGGGCGTGGCAGGGTTGACCGCCGCGGCCACCTTGACCCCCAACAGAACCGCGATCGCCACGGCGAACACCATGGCGGCGCCGGTCGCCACGTCGTGATCAGGCCCCTCACCCGCGTTACCCGTGACCGGCACCGCGATCAGGGCGATCAAAGCGGGAATCAGCAGCAGACAGTGCCCGAACCAGCGCAGCGTGAAGCGAACGCCGACCGCCACTACCGCGGCAGCGATCGCCGCCGCACCCCACCCGCGTGCCGACTCCGACGCGGCAAGCGCGTCCCCGAGCGCGCCCTCAGTGATCACCCGGCCGGCTGTCGCGCCGGCCGAGTTGGCGGCGTCCACCACCACCATCGCCACGGCAAGCACGCACCATGAGATCGCAGTCCGCTCCAACCACACATGCAGTCGGTATGCCGATGGATCAATCCGGCCGTGGTCGTCGGGTTCCGCCGTCGCGATGATGGAGATCAACAACCCCACGCTGACCGCGGCGACGAGCGTGGCCGCGAAATAGCCGACGTACTCTGCGACGTTCATGGCGGCACCGGGAAACGGCAGTCCGGCCGCATCGAACCGCGCTCGACCGGATGACGTCGCGTAGATCGCGACGAATGTCGCGGTGACGAGCGCCGCGATTCCCAGGGCGGGGACCATCCATCGATCACCCAGACGGGATGCGTGCTCCGTTGCCGTGATGCTCATGTCGGCCTTTCGCTGACAGCCGATCGAAGACCGACCGCCTGCGAGTCTACGACCGCGCGTCGTAGCCGGGAACTTCGCCGAGTGCCTGCCCGACTATGGATATGCGAAGACAGACTTCAGCCAGACAGCGAAACCGGAGAACCGTGACCCATCCACCCGTCGACGAGCCGACTGCAGCGTGATCGCCGACCTCACTCTGCGCTGGGTGGTGACGGTCCTGTTCGCCGTGAGCGCGGTCGAATGCCTGGTCACGCTGATTGTCGCCCGGCACCACCGGGCCGAGGCGATCGGGCACGGCCTGCACCTACTCATGGCCGTAGCGATGGCGGTGATGGCGTGGCCGCGCGGAGCGGCCCTGCCGACCACCGGACCCATGGTGGTGTTCCTGGCCGCCACCGCGTGGTTCGTCGCTGTCGCGGCCCTGGTGGCCACCAGCACAGCGGGCCGGCTCGCCAACGGCTATCACGCGGTGATGATGCTGGCGATGTCGTGGATGTATGCGGTGATGAACGGGTCGATTCTGCCCGGGCGCGGATCGGGCCAGACCGACGCCGCGGGCGGCCACAGCGGACACGGGGGCCACGCCGGGCACGGCGGGGGTGGACAGGAGATGCCTGCGGTGGAAGTGGCGGGCTCACACGACATCTCCGAGCCCGGATACATATCCGCCGTGAACTGGCTCTGGACGGTGGGCTTTGCGGTGGCTGCGGTGTACTGGATCTACCGGTACTTCGTGACCCGCCGCGCCGGCACCGCAGCGATGACGCCGTCGCTTTTCGGAATACTCTGCCAGGCGGCGGCGGCTGCGGGGATGGCGATCATGTTCGCCGTCATGCTGTGAGTCTCAGGCTGCCGAGTTGTCTTGGGTGCCGAGTTTCCTGCGTCGGCGCTCCCCGAGTGGATCGGGGTGACTGACGCCCGCACCGGGGTCGGGTGACGCCGTCCTCGCGTCGCGGTGGCGCCGGTGCGGGCGGGATCCGCGCCAGAGCAAGAAGGCGAGAGCCGCGCCCAACACCACCGGGATGTGGGTGGCCACCCGCGCGGCCGTGACGTGTCCGGTCATCGAATCGATCGCCACGTAGTACCCCAGGGCTGCGGCGTACGCACCCGCCGCCATCGCCGCGCCCGGCGCGAAGACGGGACGCGCCGCAGCGGCGATCAACGTGACCCCCAACGCGGCCGACCACGCTGTCGATTCGTTCAGCAGGTGCGCTCCGCCTGCCATCCCGTGATGCGGAGTGATCAGGCCGAAGTCGACGCCGAGGGCCTGCACGAGCGCCAGACTCAACTGGATGACACCGACGGCCACCAGTGCGTAGCGCACGCCGCCGTGCACCCCGGGACGTCGATCCGGCACCTCCCGCTCACCGAGATCACGTCCCGCGGGGCCGGGGCCGGCCAAGGTCTGCAACAATTGTGATTGCTGCCGAGCGATCCGGTACCACTCGGCGCAGGACCGGCATTCGCGCAGATGCTCGTCGACTCGCGCTGAGGGCACCGGCTCACGCTCACCGTCGATCCGCGCCGAGAGCGCCTCACGTGCCACCTCACAGTCCATGGCAGCATCTTCCCTCATCCGCGACGTGACGTCGATGACAGGCCCGCTCGTTGACATGACCCCGGCGCCGGCTGACCACCGCGCGGGCGCCAACCCCGATCAGGCGCTGCGTAAAGACGTGAAAATGCTTGTGCGACAGGGGCTGTCGATGGGGCTGGGCTCTGCTGCGGCGAGTGCGCGACGAATTGCCTGCTTCTCGTCCGCACCCACCTGCGCCACGAAGTGTGCGAGCGCGGACTGCCTGTCGCCGTGGTCGACCTGCGCAAGCGCGTCGATCATGAGCGTAGCCACGAGCTCGTCGCGGCTACGGGCGGCGACGTACCGATGAGTCCTGCCATCGCGCATCTGTAGGACGATGTTCTTGCCTGCCAGCCGCCGCAGCACAGTCGTGACGGTGGTGTACGCCAGAGTGCGCTGAGCGCAGAGGGAATGGTGCACCTGGCGCACGGTCTGTGGCGAGTCCACCGCCCAGAGGTGGTCCATCACCGAGCGCTCCAACGTGCCCAACTGCCGAAGTGTGGTCATATGTGTCCCTCCACCAGAACCGGCATGGGTAGGTAGTCGCACCACCGGCGGGCAAAGTTCCCGAGTCACCTCGACATGGCTGAGCCGATCCGTCGGCGGCCTCAGCAGGGCAGAGGTCGACCGGTGAAAAGGTCCCGGCCGCAGAACCCCGGCACCGGCGGCCCGGGCGGCACGCCCTCGATGAACAGCGTGGTGGGCGCGTTGAGGTCGTACTTGTGCGCCCAGTAGTACTCGTGACAGACGGTCATGTCCCAGTTCGGCATCCCGGTGAACAGGTAGTCACCGGGGCACCAGGTGTCTGCCTGGGCCGAACCCGAACCCAGCGCCACGCCTGCCAGGCACAGTCCGCCCGAGACGGCCACGGCGGTCGCCAGCCGAGAGATGGTGTTCATGATGGGTTCTCCCTTCGTGAGGCCACACCCTCGCGCGGCCGCTGTGAGCAGCACAGCCCATCGCGACGGCTACCGAACCCAAGAACCGTCGGGCTGTGCAGTGATGGTGCGCCGGCCGTCGCCGGGTGTAACGAGTAGTCGACTACGCGAACCCGGCTTGGCCGCAGAGGTATTTCGGCCCTTCCGGCGTGGAGGCCACGGTGGTCGGATTGACCCGTCAATCGAAACGCAACACTCACGGAGGTGCCAGATGCCCAGAAGCGTCGGAGATCGGTACGAGTGCAAGGAGTGCGGTGCGGTGCTCGTCTACGAGAAGGCGTGTCCGTGTTCGCCCGACATGGAGCACCGCGAGGTCTGCTGCGAGAAGCCGATGACCCAGGTGCAGCCGGCCTGAGTCACCGGGCGACCCGGGGGGTCACCACGATCCGCCGCCGGCATGACCATCTGGTACCCCTCAACCCTCTGCCGCCCGCGTTCGACCAGCAATACCGGCAGGTCATGGGCCCGGCGGTGGCGGTGGGCCGCTGCGGCGGGCACCGACTCGGCTACTGGCCATTGCGGAGGCTCGACCGAAGCGAGGACACTTCAGGTCGTGGCCTACCTCAAGCCGCCATGGTTCACGAGGCGGATCTTCAATCGGATCGCCATGCGCGTCGGGATGGGAGAGACACTGACTGTCCACGGGCGCCGTAGCGGACGGCCGCAACGCATCCCCGTCGTGGTGCCCGCGGTCGACGGGGTCAGGTACCTGGTGTCCACAAGGGGTGAGTCGGACTGGGTCAAGAATGTCCGGGCCGATCCGAACGTCGAAGTCGGTCACACCGGCTACGTCGCGACCGAGATCCCCGTCGACCAGCGGGCGCCGATCATCGCTGCCTACCGCCCGCTGGCGGGCAAGGCGGTGGACAGTTATTGGCGCCGATTGCCCTCTGACACCGACCACCCGGTGTTCCAGCTCACGCAGAAAACGTAACCACTACACCCTGTAGTTGGACGATTTCGGCCCGGCTGGGACACTGGTCGGCATGAGCAGTACCGACCTGTCCGCGAAGTTGTTCGCCGACGCGGCCTCGGTCATCCCCGGCGGGGTCAACTCGCCGGTGCGGGCCTTCAGTTCCGTGGGCGGCACGCCGCGGTTCATCACCTCGGCCAAGGGGTGCTGGCTGACCGACGCCGACGGCAACCGCTACGTCGACCTGGTGTGCTCCTGGGGCCCGATGATCCTCGGTCATGCGCACCCCGCCGTCGTCGAGGCGGTGCAGCGGGTGGCCGCCGACGGGCTGTCGTTCGGCGCCCCGACCCCGTCGGAGTCCGAGCTGGCCCACGAGATCATCGACCGGGTCGCACCGGTCGAGCTGATCCGGCTGGTGAACTCCGGCACCGAGGCCACCATGAGCGCGATCCGGCTGGCCCGCGGATTCACCGGCCGCGCCAAGATCGTCAAGTTCTCCGGCTGCTACCACGGCCACAGCGACGCCCTGCTCGCCGACGCCGGCTCCGGGGTCGCCACGCTCGGACTGCCGTCGTCGCCGGGGGTGACGGGCGCGGCCGCCGCCGACACCATCGTGCTGCCGTACAACAACGTGCCCGCGGTCGAGGAGGTGTTCGGCCGCTTCGGTGACGAGATCGCCTGCGTGATCACCGAGGCCAGCCCCGGCAACATGGGCGTCGTCCCGCCGCTGCCCGGCTTCAACGCCGAGCTGCGCCGCATCACCGCCGCGCACGGTGCCCTGCTCATCCTCGACGAGGTGATGACCGGCTTCCGGGTCAGCCGCGCCGGCTGGTACGGCGTCGATCCGGTGGACGCCGATCTGTTCACGTTCGGCAAGGTGATGAGCGGCGGGCTGCCCGCCGCGGCGTTCGGCGGCCGGGCCGAGGTGATGAACCGGCTGGCCCCGCTGGGCCCGGTGTATCAGGCCGGCACGCTGTCCGGAAACCCGGTCGCGATGGCGGCCGGACTGGCGACGCTGCGGGCCGCCGACGACACCGCCTACGCCGCGCTGGACGCCAACACCGACCGGCTGGTCGGCCTGATCAGCGACGCGTTGACCGAAGCCGGTGTCGCGCATCAGATTCCACGCGCCGGCAACATGTTCAGCGTGTTCTTCGGCGCCGAACCCGTGACCGACTTCGCCGCCGCGCGAGCCACTGAGACGTGGCGTTTCCCGGCGTTCTTCCACGGCCTGCTCGACGCGGGCGTCTACCCGCCGCCGAGCGCCTACGAATGCTGGTTCGTCTCAACGGCTCTCGATGACGGTGCGTTCGACAAGATCGCCGCCGCCCTGCCGGGTGCGGCCCGTGCGGCCGCGCAGGCGACGGCATGAAAACAGTCGTGCACGTGATGCGTCACGGTGAGGTGCACAACCCTGAGAAGATCCTCTACGGCAGGCTGGCGGACTACCACCTTTCGGAGCGGGGCCAGGCGCAGGCCCACGCCGTCGCCGAGTGGTTGGCGGCCCGCGACATCATCCATGTCGTCGCCTCTCCGTTGGAGCGGGCCCAGGAGACCGCCGCCCCGATCGCGGCCAGGCACGGCCTGATCGTCGACGTCGACGACGAATTGATCGAGTCGACGAATGTCTTTCAGGGCCAGCGTGTTTCGCCGGGTGACGGGGCGCTGCGCGACCCGCGCAACTGGTGGCATCTGCGCAACCCGCGGCGGCCTTCCTGGGGTGAGCCCTATGCCGAGATCGCGGCCCGTATGAAGCGCGCGGTGGCGCGGGCCCGCGAGGCCGCCGACGGACACGAGGCGGTGTGCGTCAGCCACCAGCTGCCGGTGGAGACGTTGCGCCGCGCAATGACCGACCGGCCGCTGCACCACTTCCCGACCAAGAGGATGTGCAACCTCGCGTCGGTGACGTCGTTCTACTTTCACGACGAGACCTGTGTCGGCTGGGGATATTCGGAGTTGGCCGGGCAGTGAGCCGGGTGGTGGCCCTGATGCGTGCGCTGTTCGCAGCGTGCGCGGCCACCGCTGTGCTCGCCGGGTGCGCCACCGGCAGTGACGTCGTCGCCCAGGGTGGCTCGTTCGAGTTCGTCGCCCCGGGCGGGCAGACCGACATCTTCTACGACCCGCCGGAAAAGCGGGGCACCCCCGGGCCGCTGTCGGGACCGGACCTGATGGACACCGACAGGACGATCTCGCTGGAGGACTTCGCCGGCAAGGTGGTCGTCGTCAACGTGTGGGGCCAGTGGTGCGGTCCGTGCCGCACCGAGATCACCCAACTGCAGCAGGTCTATGAGGCGACCAGGGGCCAGGGTGTGGCGTTTCTGGGGATCGACGTGCGCGACAACAACATCGACGCGCCGCGCGACTTCATCATCGACCGCGGCGTCACGTTTCCGTCCATCTACGACCCGCCGATGCGCACGATGATCGCGTTCGGTGGGCGCTACCCGACCACGGTGATCCCGTCGACGGTGGTGCTGGACCGTGAGCATCGGGTGGCCGCGGTGTTCCTGCGCGAGTTGCTTGCCGAGGATCTGCAACCGGTCGTCGAACGGCTGGCGGCCGAACGATGACCCTCGATCAGATCGACCAGCTGACCACGACCGGCCCACTGCTGCTGGCGATGGGCCTCGCCGCGCTCGCCGGTCTGGTGTCGTTCGCGTCGCCGTGCGTGATCCCGCTGGTGCCCGGCTACCTGTCCTACCTCGCGGCGGTGGTCGGCGTCGACCAGGGCGCCGCCGGTTCTGCGGCCGTCGCCGTCAAGGGAGCCCGGCTGCGGGTGGCAGGCGCGGCGGGGCTGTTCGTCGCCGGCTTCACCGTGGTGTTCCTGCTCGGCACCGTCGCGGTGCTGGGCATGACGACGGCGTTGATCACCAATCAGCTTCTGCTGCAACGCCTCGGCGGCGTGGTCACGATCCTGATGGGCCTGGTGTTCATCGGTCTGGTCCCGGTGCTGCAGCGAGACACCCGGTTCACACCGCGGCAGATCTCCACGCTGGGCGGCGCGCCGCTGCTGGGTGCGGTGTTCGCGCTGGGCTGGACACCGTGCCTCGGCCCGACGCTGACAGGTGTGATCGCGGTGGCCTCGGCGACCGAGGGCAGCAACGTCGCGCGCGGCGTGGTGCTCGTCATCGCGTACTGCCTCGGGCTGGGAATCCCGTTCGTGCTGCTCGCTTTCGGATCGGCACGCGCCGTCGCCGGGCTGGGCTGGCTGCGCCGGCACACCCGCACCATCCAGGTGCTCGGCGGCGTGCTGATGATCCTGGTGGGTGCCGCGCTGGTCACCGGTCTGTGGAACGAGTTCGTGTCCTGGATCCGTGACGCGTTCGTCAGCGACGTCAGGCTCCCGATCTGATGGTCACCTCCGCTGCGCGAGAAGACACGAACTTGCGTCCCAAGAACCCCAAACGTGCGATTTCGCGTCTGCTCGCGCTGATCCGCAACACCTGGCGGACGTTGACGTCGATGGGTACGGCGCTGGTGCTGCTGTTCCTGCTCGCGCTGGCGGCGATCCCGGGCGCGTTGCTGCCGCAGCGCAGCCTCAACGAGTCCAAGGTCGCCCAGTACATCGCCGAGCACCCGACGCTGGGTCCGTGGCTGGACCGGCTGCAGGCCTTCGACGTGTTCTCCAGTTTCTGGTTCACCGCGATCTACGTGCTGCTGTTCGTCTCGCTGGTGGGGTGTCTGACTCCACGCATGGTCGAGCACGTCCGCAGCCTGCGCGCCACCCCCGTGCCGGCGCCGCGCAACCTGAGCAGGCTGCCCAAATACCACAGCGCCGAGGTGGCCGGCACCGACGTCGCCGCCGTGGCGGCGGCCGTCGACGAGCGGCTGCGCGGCTGGCGCCGGACCACCCGCCGCGACGGCGGTGTCGAGGTTTCGGCCGAGAAGGGCTATCTGCGCGAGTTCGGCAACATTGTCTTCCACTTCTCGTTGCTCGGCCTGCTCGTGGCGATCGCAGCGGGCAAGATGTTCAGCTACGAGGGCAACGTGATCGTGGTGGCCGACGGCGGACCCGGCTTCTGCTCTGCCTCCCCGGCGGCGTTCGACTCGTTCCGCGCGGGCAACACCGTCGACGGCACCTCGCTGTATCCGATGTGCGTACGGGTCAACGACTTCACGGCCACCTATCTGGAGAACGGTCAGGCGGTCGGTTTCGCGGCCAACATCGACTATCAGGCCGGCGACGACCTGACCTCCGGTACCTGGCGGCCCTACCTGTTGAAGGTCAACGAGCCGCTACGGGTCGGCGGCGACCGCGTCTACCTGCAGGGCCACGGTTACGCCCCGACGTTCACGGTGACGTTCCCGGACGGGCAGACTCGCACCCAGACGCTGCAGTGGCGGCCCGAGGACCAGATCACGTTCCTGTCGTCGGGGGCGATGCGCTTCGACCCGCCCGGCGGTACATACACCGACGAGCGGGAGCGCCGCCGCAACCAGATCGCGATCCAGGGGCTGTTCGCCCCGACGGCCCAGCTTCACGGCACCCTGTTGTCGTCGAGCTTTCCCGAGATGAACGACCCGGCCGTCGCCATCGACATCTACAAGGGCGACACCGGCCTGGACACCGGGCGGCCGCAGTCGTTGTTCACCCTCGACGAGCGGATGATCGGCCAGGGCCGCTTGACCAAGATGGCGCGGGTCAACCTGAAGGCGGGTGAGGACACCCGGCTCGAGGACGGTACCGTCGTCCGGTTCGACGGCGCGGTGCCGTTCGTCAACCTGCAGGTCTCCCACGACCCGGCCCAGATCTGGGTGCTGGTGTTCTCGATGACGATGATGGGCGGGCTGCTGGTGTCGCTGGTGGTACGGCGCCGACGCGTCTGGGTCCGGCTGGCGCCCGGAGCGGCGGGTACGGTGAACGTCGAGCTGGGCGGCTTGGCCCGCACCGACAACTCTGGGTGGGGCGACGAGTTCGAACGGCTCACGGCGCGGCTTCTCGCCGATATCGGGACGACCACGCCGCTGCAGGAACAGAAGAAAGCGGATCATTCATGAGCACGACCATCGACATCGGCCTGGCCCGGTACTCCGACTGGGCGTTCACGTCGTCGGTGCTGGTGCTGGTGGCGGCGCTGCTGCTGCTCGCCGTCGAACTGGCCTACAACCGCAGCCGCAAGGCGGACGACCGTGAGCTGGTCACCGCCGGCGGCGCGGGCGTCTCACGCGACAGTGCTGCCCCCGGCGTCGTCGTCGAGGCGCCGCGACGCCCGTTCGACGAGCGGATGGGCGCCGCGGGCGTCGCGCTGATCTACGTCGGCATCCTGTTGCTCGCGGCCTGCATCGTGCTGCGTGGGCTGTCCACTTCACGGGTGCCGTGGGGCAACATGTACGAGTTCATCAACCTGACGAGCTTCTGCGGGCTGGTGGCCGCGGCCTGGGTGCTGCGCCGTCCGCAATACCGCTCGCTGTGGGTGTTCGTCCTGGTCCCGGTTCTCATCCTGTTGACCGTCTCGGGTAAATGGCTGTACTCGCACGCCGCGCCGGTGATGCCCGCGCTGCAGTCCTACTGGCTGCCGATCCACGTGTCGGTGGTCAGCCTCGGCTCCGGGGTGTTCCTGGTGGGCGGTGTCGCCAGCATCCTGTTCCTGCTGAAGATGTCCCGGCTCGGCGATCCCGGCCGCACCGACGCGATCGGGCGCATCGTGGCCAAGCTGCCCGATGCCCAGACCCTCGACAGAATTGCCTACCGCACAACGATCTTCGCGTTCCCGGTGTTCGGCTTCGGGGTCATCTTCGGCGCCATCTGGGCCGAGGAGGCGTGGGGCAGGTACTGGGGCTGGGACCCCAAGGAGACGGTGTCGTTCATCGCCTGGGTCATCTACGCGGCGTACCTGCACGCCCGGTCGACCGCGGGCTGGCGTGACAAGAAGGCGGCCTGGATCAACATCGCCGGGTTCGTCGCGATGGTGTTCAACCTGTTCTTCATCAACCTGGTCACTGTGGGCCTGCACTCGTACGCGGGCGTCGGCTGAGCCGACAATTGGGAAGAAGTCGGCTGAGCCGACAATTGGGCAGAAGTCGGCTGAGCCGACAATTGGGAAGAAGTCGGCTGAGCCGAGAGGGGACTGACTGTTGGCTGACGCACCGGGCAGTTTTCGGGCACAGCAACGGTTTTGCGATCCGATGGCACCTGTCCCGGCCGAATGGACGGCGCCGACGCCCCCGGAGGGGGCACCACCCGTCCTGACCGCCGACCCGGCGCCGTATCTGGACCTGTCGACGGTCGCGCTGCTGGGCAACGCGCACCGCGGTCCGTCGGCGGGCTGGCGCAAATGGCTGTACCGGGCCTCCGGCCGGCTGATCGACGTGGGCGAGAGCCCGAAGGTGATCCGCCGCAACACCCTTGTGGCGCAGGTGCAACGGCCGCTGCGGGGCTGCTACCGGATCGCGATGCTGTCGCAGAAGGGCGGCGTCGGCAAGACGACGATCACCGCGACGCTCGGCGCGACGTTCGCGGCGACGCGCGGCGATCGGGTGATCGCCGTGGACGCCAACCCCGACCGCGGCACGCTGAGCCAGAAGGTGCCGCTGGAGACGCCGGCCACCGTGCGTCACCTGCTCCGCGACGCGGAGGGGATTACCGCCTACAGCGACGTCCGGCAGTACACGTCGCAGGGGCCCAGTCGGCTGGAGGTGCTGGCATCCGAAAGTGACCCCGCGGTCTCGGAGGCGTTCAGTGCGGCGGACTACTGCCGCGCGGTCGACGTACTCGAGCGGTTCTACAGCGTGGTGCTCACCGACTGCGGCACCGGCATGCTGCACTCGGCGATGTCCGGGGTCATCGACAAGGCGGACGTGCTGGTGGTGATCAGCTCAGGTTCGGTGGACGGGGCGCGCAGCGCGTCGGCGACCCTGGACTGGCTCGACGCTCACGGACACGGGGACATGGTCGGCAATTCGATCGCTGTCATCAACGGGGTCCGGCGCGGGGCCGGGAAAGGCGCGGGCAGGGTCGATTTGAACAAGGTGGTCGATCATTTCGCGCGGCGCTGCCGTGCGGTGTGTCAGGTGCCGTTCGACCCGCATCTGGAGGAAGGTGCGGAGATCAGCCTCGACCGGCTTCGCGCCGACACCCGAGAATCGTTGCTGGAGTTGGCCGCAGCGGTGGCCGACGGTTTT
The DNA here is from genome assembly GCF_000612725.1 of Mycolicibacterium austroafricanum. Taxonomy (GTDB): domain Bacteria; phylum Actinomycetota; class Actinomycetes; order Mycobacteriales; family Mycobacteriaceae; genus Mycobacterium; species Mycobacterium austroafricanum. Next base: position 458,757 of record NZ_HG964450.1, on the reverse strand, counting down.
CCTGGAGCGCGGCGTACCGACCCGGCCGGTTAGCGACCGTGTGGTGCGCGGTCAGGGCCGAGGTTGGTCGGGCCGGGGCTGATCGTCGCGCGGATTGATCCGTCGCAGAAATTCCGGATCGTCGTCCGGTCCGATCACCCGGGTGCGCGGTCGGTTCGCGGTCATCCGGGCCACCCGCCAGCCGACGTAGACCAATGCGGCCAAGACGAGAATCAGGAGCAAATACGCCACTCAAAACCTCCTTCCTGTCAATATACGCGCCGTGGGTAGGCTCGGATTCGTGTCCGACGACCGACGGCCGGGATCCCGGCTCATTCTCGACCTGCTCGCCTACACCGCCGCGCGGCTGGTGCTCGTCGCCCTCGTGACCGCGGTGATTCTCGGTGTCGGGCACCTGATCGGGATCCGCGAGTTCCCCCTCGTGGTTGCCTTGTTGTTCGCGATCATCATCGCGTTGCCGCTGGGAATCTGGCTTTTCGCCCCGTTGCGGCGCCGCGCCAACGAGAGCATCGCGGTGATGGACGAGCGTCGCCGCCGCGACAAGGAGCAGTTGCAGGCCCGACTGCGCGGGGACGAGGACGGCACCGACTCCTGACATATATTGGCGCGAACGTAACGCCGTGACGTTTTGGTGGGCTTAGCTGAAGCCGTTCGCGGGTAACAGAAATGTCATGATTGATTCGCAGGTCATGGCCCGCCCCAGGGGCATGACAAACCCCAGAGGTATCAGTAGCCCCACGGCTATGGTCAGTGAACGGCTGTACAAACGTTGGATCGACGGCCTGTGGGCCGGCGAGCGCATCGCCGCCGATCTGGTGTCGTCGGATTTCGTGGGGCACTGGCCGACCCGCGACGTGCACGGACCAGCCGAGTTGCAGGCCATCGTCGACGAAACCCGCGCCGCGCTGAAGGAACTGCTGTTCGTGGTGGAGGTCGGCCCGGTCGTCGGCGGGGACATCGTGGCGGCCCGCTGGATCGCCACCGGTGCGACGGGCACCGGCCCGGCCCGTTTCACGGGCAACGACCTGCTGCGGATCGCCAACGGCCGGATCGTGGAGTACTGGACGGGTACCTCGCGGGCCTGACCGTCAGCCTGCTGCCGCGTCGCGCAGCAGTTGGCGTAGTGCTTCGAGCGGATCACTGCCGCGGTCGAGGTGACGGGCTTCCGCGGGATCGGACAGGTCGGGCACCGCGACCGGCGGCGCCGACGGGCCGACCGGTACCTCGACGGGAGGCGGCGCCGGTGGTGGTGCGAGGGGTGTCACCGAGCCGAGCGCGTCGATCTTGGCGGTGATCCGCTCGTCGGCGTCTTCGCGGACGGCCCGACGGGCGGAATCCGGGTCGGTGTTGCCGTCGAAGCAGCCTTGAGGGGCTTCGGCGATCACCGCCAGGGCGCTCTCATAGCGGTGACGGGCCGGCTCCGGCCGCGCCTCCCAGGCGTCGATGTCTCCTTCCGTTTCCCGGACCAGTGCCAGGTTCACCCGCACCGGACACGACCTGTCGGCCCCGGTGCGGGTGAGCGCGTTCGCGAACTGCGCGTCCGCCTCCTTGAGCCGGTCCTGAAGTACTGCGAGTCCGCCCGCCGCGGAGGCGGCGTTGGCCGGTTCGACCACATTGAGGATCTGCAGCAGCGACACATCGTCGTTCAGCGCGCCGACATCGCCGGACGCGTAGTGTGCGTGCGCCGAATTGCCTACCACGACAACGGAAATCAGCTTGACCGCGACGATCACCGCGACGAGTGCCGGCGGCGTGGACGCCAACAGCAGCCGCCGCCGCAACCGGATCCGGGCCGCAGGCCGTGTCACGTCGGCACCTCCCGCCGGGTGGTCCGGGCCCGCAGCAGATCCCGGGTGGTCAGGAAGATCTCGAGGAGCAGCAGCAGCGCGGCCAGCAGAGTGAACGCCCAGTAGTACTCGACGCGTCCGTCGGTGGCGGCCGGGTCACCCGGCACGGCGGACGTCTGTGCGGAATCGGGCCGCGGCAGCGCTTCCCCGGCGCCGCGCTGCACATAGGGCAGACCGAGTTGATCGGCGATGGCGCGCAGCGCCGGTTCCCCGGTGCCGTACCCGAGTACGGCACCGCCGTCCACCGGGCCGGTGTCGAACGTGCCCTGCGGGACCGTCGATTCGGGCGCCCCGGATCCGAGGTAGTACACCAGGTTGGGAGCGTGCGGGTATTGCTGGCCGGCGGCGATCAGCTGGTAGCGCAACACATTCGCCGCCGCGCCGGCGTTGACGTTGGCGGAGGCCGCGGTCGGACCGGCGTACGGGGTGAGCGCGTCGACGGCCGGTGTCAGGCTCCAGGTATCTGCGGACAGCGGCCACTCGATGGCAGGGCGGGACGCGAACGCGATGATCGCGAAACGCGCATCCGGATGGGCGGTGACCACTTCGTCGATGTCCTCACGCATTTTCGACATCCGCGGTGTGCCGTCGGAATCCGTGACGGCGGAGTCCGCGGACCGGTCCACCACGAAGTACACGTTGGCACCGGCGTGGCGGGGCTGCCCGGATCCCGGTTCGAGCGCGGCACCGCTGCCCGGGCGTGCCGCGGCGACCAGCAGCAGAAGCATCGTGACGGTCGTGGTGGTCCACCGCAGCGCCGCGCGGTGACCGGCCCCGGCGATCCGCCGCAGCGCCACCGCACGCAATCCGGCCAGCACCACCGCGACCACCGCCAGCACCGCGGGCGGCAACACCGGGTCGAACGTCATCGCCGCACCGCCGGCAGCGCCACCCCGAGCAGCGCCGCCAGCGCCAGCGCGGCCACCAGCACGGCGGCGGGGGAATCCTCCCGGGTGTCGAGGCCCTGGCTCGGCGCGGGCGGAGCCTCGGCGCGGACCGCGTCGAGCTGACCGTCGACCTCGGCGGCGTCGAACCGGAAGAACTGTCCGCCGGTGGCCTCGGTGGCCGCGCTGAGCGCGCCGGTGTCGCGGCCCGCGGTCGCGACGGCGTTGATCTGCACCCCGGCGTGCCGCGCCATCTCGGTGACCTGGGCGTCGGTGAACAGCGACGGCCGGTCGTCGCCGGGGGCGCGCAGGGTGCCGGGACCGAGGTAGATCAGGGAACGACGGGTGTCGCCCGGCCCCGGGAACCCGGTCAGGCACAGCGCGAGGATGTCGGCGACGGTCGGGGCGTAGTCGTCGTACTCCACCGGCACCGTGAACTGAGGCACCGCGGGGCCGCCGCGGGAGAATTCGGCGAGGCGTCCCGCGGCGAACTGGTAGTCGCGGGTCAGCGGCACCAGTCGGCGGTTCGCCGAGGTCAGCCCGATGCGTTCGGAACCGTATGTGGTGGCCTGCCGCGCGAAGTATCCGAGGAAGCGGCCGGTCGCCCCGTCGTCGGCCGGCGCCCCCACGCACAGCATGAGGTCGTCGCGGGGCTCGGAAGCGTCGGCGTCCCAGAACGTTCCACCGGGGCGGGCGGTGGCCAGCACCGACGTCGCGAACAGCAGGATCAACAGGGTCAGGGCCACGACGGCGGCTCGCGTCCGCCTCCGCACCACGGCTCGGTACTCCGGCAGCGCGGTCAGGCGTGCGGTGTTGGCCAGCGGCAGACCGCTGTCCCCGCGTGCGGGCAGGAGTAGTGCCACCGCCACCGCAAGGACCAGGGCGCCGACCCCGACGGCCGCCACCGGCCACCATGTCAGCTCCACGATCGGATCAGTTCTGCCGTCCGGTCGCCCAGCCCGCCGACATCGACGGTCGAGGACCTGTCGAACTGCGCGGTGCCCAGGGCTTCCAGGACCGGGGCGGCGGCCGCCAGATCACCGGCCGCGAGCGTGCGCAGCTGCATGTACTGCGCCGGAGCGCCGGTGGCCTGGTGCAGGAAGCTGCGCAGCGTGTGGCTCAACTCCGCTCCGGCCCGGACCGCACCGAGCTCCCCGTCGCGGTAGCGGCGCGTGACGTCACCGGCGGTCCTGGCGTACCGGTAGCGCAGCAGCCGGCCGTGCAGCCTTCGTAGCGCGGGCGCACTGCGAAGACTGCGCGGCCGCATGGTCGCGACGAAAACCGTTGCATACCAGAGCAGGACGAGTAGCAGAAGGCCGAGTCCGAGCCACAGCCACACCGTTGAGTAGGACGGCGGTCCGCTGACGAACTCCAGCAGGTCATCCGGCACGCGACCACACCCTCGTCATCGCGGTGATGCGGCGCCGGATTTCGTCGGACCCTGCGATCGTCGCGTGCGAAATCCCACGGCCCGCCATGAACTCCGCGAGATGCTGGGTGCGCCGGTCCTCGGCGCGCCGGTACGCGGCGACCACGCGCGGGTCGACGGCGGCCGGGCCGAGTACCGGCCGGCCGGAGGCGACGTCGTAGCCCCCGCTCCCGGCCTCGACCGCGGGCATGTCGGCGATCATCGCCCACATCACGTCGTGACGGGCCGTCAGCCGGTCGAGGGCGTCGCCGAGCCGGTCGTCGGGCTCGGGTTCGTCGGACACCACGACGATCAACAGCGGATGACGGTAATGCGTTGCCACATAGCTCAACTGGCGCACGATGTCGCTCGGCCCCGGTGTCGCGGTGTGAGTGTGGTAGCCGGCCAGCATGCTCTCGATGTGGTTCTCGCCACGGCGCTGGCGGGCGCGCAGGCTGCCTCGGGCGTCGCCGTACACCATGCCGATCTCGTCGGCGCGGCCGAGAGTGATGAGCCCAAGGGCGCCCAGGACGTTCAGGGCGACAGCGCATTTGCGTTCGCCATCGGGGGCCAGTCCGCGCATGTTCCGGCCGGAGTCGGCGACCAGCAGGATCTTGTGGTGTTTCTCCGAGACGAACCGCTTGATCAGTACCGAACCGGAGCGGGCCGAGGCCTTCCAGTCGATGTCGCGCACGTCGTCACCGGGCACGTAGGGCCGGAGTTCGTCGAACTCCATTGTGCGGGTGTGTAACAGCGCGTGCCTGCCGCCTTCGAGCAGACCGCGGGTGTCGGTCCCGAAGCGAGCCCTGGCTCTGTTGAGGTGCGTGCCCACAAGGTGCCGCCGCTCAGGGAACCCGGACCGCGCGCAGCACGGCGTCGACCACCACACCGGGGGTGATGCCCGCGCTGGCCGCTTCGAAGCCGAGGATCAGCCGGTGCTGCAGCACGCGGTGCGCCAGGTCGGCGATGTCACCGGGCACCACGTGGTTGCGGCCCGACAGCAACGCCAGCGCGCGGGCCGCGGTGCACAACGCGATGGTGGCGCGCGGGCTGGCGCCGTACTCGATGAGCCGGGCGACCTGCCCGGGCAGGTAGTTGCCCGGTTCCCGGGTGACGCCGACCAGCCTGCTGGCGTACAGCATCAGGTCCCGGCTCATGTACACGTCGCGGGTGACCCGCTGCAGGCGGCGGATGTCGTCGAGGGTCGCCACCGGCCTGACGGGATGCGCCTTGTCGAAGAGCCCGGCGTCGAGGCGGGCGAGCACCTCGACCTCCTGCTCGGGCGACGGGTAGCGCACGATCTCCTTGAGCAGGAACCGGTCGGTCTGCGCCTCCGACAGCGCGTAGGTGCCCTCCTGATCGACCGGGTTCTGCGTGGCGATCACCAGGAACGGCTCCGGGATCGGGTAGACCACGCCCGCGATCGTGGTCTGGCGTTCCTCCATCGCTTCGAGCATCGCGCTCTGGGTCTTGGCGCTGGAGCGGTTGATCTCGTCGAGCAACACCACGTTGGCGTGCACCGGCCCGAGCTGGGTGACGAACGACGTGGTGGCCGCGTCATAGACCTGGGTTCCGATGATGTCGCTCGGCAGCAGATCGGGTGTGCATTGGATACGCCGGAACTGCCCGTCGATCGCCTCGGCGACGACTCGCGCCGCCGTCGTCTTGGCCAGCCCGGGCACGCTTTCCAGCAGGATGTGACCGCCGGTCAGCAGCCCGATCAGCAGCGTCTCGCGCAGATGCTCCTGGCCGACCACCTTGGCCGAGAACGCGTCGGCCAGCGCCGCGACGACACGCTGCGCCTCACGGGCGTCGTCGGTGGAGTCGCGGGGGAGCGGCGCAGCGTTCATCCCGCTGCATGTACCACGCGGATCGGGCGCGCAAACCGTCGCTCAGGGTGCTCAAACGCGCCGGATCACCGCGCGGGGCGAACCGGCCGCGCTGCTCGCGCAGGTGAAGCAGTTTCAGCCGAAGGCCAGCGCGACGGCCACCGCCACCGCCCAGACCAGCATCGTCAGCCCGGTGTGCTTCAACACCGGAATCAGATCCTTGCCGGCCGATCCGTTGCGCACCGGCTTGGCCGCGCGCACCGCCAGCGGCAGCGCCACCAGACCCACCGCGCACCACGGCGTGGCGAGCATCAGCAGCAGCGTCAGCGCGAACGCGACCACCATCAGCGTCTGGAACAGCGCACGGGTCTTCGTGTCCCCGAGCCGCACGGCCAGCGTGATCTTGCCGGACTGCGCGTCGGTGGGGATGTCGCGCAGGTTGTTGGCCACCAGCACCGCCGAGGACAGGCAGCCCGTCGCGACCGCGAGCGTCACGCCCACCCAGTCGACGCGCAGGGCCTGGGTGTACTGGGTGCCCAGCACCGCGACCAGGCCGAAGAACACGAACACCGCGACCTCGCCCAGGCCCGAATACCCGTACGGCTTCGACCCGCCGGTGTACAACCACGCCCCCGCGATGCACACCGCGCCGACCGCGATCAGCCACGGCGCCGAGAACCACGCCAGCACCAGTCCGGCGGCGGCGCCGACGGCCAGGCTCGCCACCGCGGCCGTCAGCACCGACTTCGGCGACGCGAGTCTGGAGCCGACCAGGCGCAGCGGCCCGGACCGGACGTCGTCGGTGCCGCGGATTCCGTCGGAGTAGTCGTTGGCGTAGTTGACCCCGATGATCAGGGCGACGGCCACCACCAGCGCGAGCAGTGCCTTCCACCACGATGCGGCCTCCAGCCACGCCGCGGCGCCGGTGCCGGCGATGACGGGCGCGACGGCGTTGGGCAGCGTGCGGGGACGCGCCCCCTCGACCCACTGGGCAAGACTGGCCACGACGGTAAGTCTTGCAGGTCGCGACCGTGGCAGACTGAGCGCATGGACGACCGGCTGAGCAAGACAGAGATCGGTAAGGACGCGGTTCAGGAGATCGTCGCGGCCGGGGCATCGGCGGTCGGCGAGGTCACCACGATCATCACGACGGCGGTCAAGGACGTCGCGAACGCCATCGGGGGATTCGCCACCGACGTGTTCGAGATCCGCGACGGCGCCCGGCGTGCCTCGCAGCAGGCCGACGAGGAGGATGCGTAGCCCGGTGCTTGGGGTCATCGGCGGCAGCGGCTTCTATTCGTTCTTCGGTTCCGACGCCCGGTCGGTAACCGTCGACACGCCGTACGGCCCGCCCAGCGCGGCGATCACCGTCGGCAGCGTCGGTGCGCACGAGGTGGCGTTCCTGCCCAGACACGGTGTCCGGCACGAGTATTCGCCCCACACCGTGCCCTACCGGGCCAACATGTGGGCGTTGCGCGCGCTCGGTGTGCGACGCGTCTTCGGCCCCTGTGCGGTCGGCAGCCTCGACCCGCAGCTGGGGCCAGGCGCGATGGTGGTGCCCGACCAGCTCGTCGACCGGACGTCGGGCCGGCCCGACACGTACTTCGACTCCGGCGGCATCCACGTCGGGTTCGCCGATCCGTACTGCCCGTCGCTGCGCGCCGCGGTGACGGGGCTGCCCGGCGTGGTCGACGGTGGGGCGATGGTGGTGATCCAGGGTCCGCGGTTCTCGACGCGCGCCGAGAGCCGGTGGTTCGCCGACCAGGGTTTCCGGCTGGTCAACATGACCGGCTACCCCGAGTCGGTGCTGGCGCGGGAACTTGAGATGTGTTACGCCGCAATCGCATTGGTGACCGATGTGGATGCGGGCGTCGAGCACGGGCAGGGGGTGCGGGCGGTGGACGTGTTCGCCGAGTTCGAACGCAACCTGGTGCCGTTCAAGCAGCTGGTGCACGAGGCCATCGAGCAGGTCGACGCCGAGCGTACGTGCACTCACTGCATGCCGCACGAGGGTGTGCAGTTGCCGTTCGATCTGCCATGAGGGTGCTGCTCACCGGTGCGGCCGGATTCATCGGCACCCGCATCCGGGAGCGGCTCATCGACGGGGGTCACGACGTCGTCGCCGTCGACGCGATGCTGCCCGCCGCGCACGGTGAGGACGCCGCGCCGCCCGACGACGTCGCGCGGGTTGACGTGCGTGACGCGGCGGCCGTCGCCGACGCGGTCGCCGGGGTCGACGTGGTCTGCCACCAGGCGGCTGTGGTGGGGGCGGGCGTGGACGCCGCCGACGCGCCGTCCTATGCCGCGCACAACGACTTCGCCACCGCCGTGCTGCTCGCGCAGATGTTCGGCGCAGGCTGCCGGCGGCTGGTGCTGGCCTCGTCGATGGTGGTCTACGGCCAGGGCCGTTATGTCTGCCCGGGTCACGGCGATGTCGACCCCGTCCCGCGCACGCGTTCAGACCTCGACGCCGGCGCCTTCGACCACCGCTGCCCGATCTGCGGTGAGCCGGTGGACTGGGCGCTGGTCGGGGAGGGCGCACCGCTGCGGCCGCGCAGCCTGTACGCGGCGAGCAAGGTGGCCCAGGAGCATTACGCGCTGGCGTGGAGTGAGTCGACGGGCGGGTCGGTGGTCGCGCTGCGCTACCACAACGTCTACGGCCCCGGCATGCCGCGCGACACCCCGTACTCCGGGGTGGCCGCGATTTTCCGGTCGGCTCTCGAAGCCGGCGATGTGCCAAGGGTTTTCGAGGACGGCGGGCAGATGCGCGATTTCGTCCACGTCGACGACGTCGCCGCGGCGAACGTGGCCGCCGTCGAAGCCGGAACCGAGGGTTTCAACGCGTTCAACGTGTGCTCGGGCAAGCCGGTGTCGATCCTGGATGTCGCCACCGCGCTGTGTGAGGCGCGCGGCGACGTCTCGCCGCTGGTCACCGGCCAGTACCGCAGCGGCGATGTCCGCCATATCGTCGCCGACCCGGCCAGGGCCGCCGACGTCCTGGGCTTTCGCGCGGTCGTCGACCCTGCCGACGGGTTGTGTGAGTTCGCGACCGCCCCGCTGCGGGGGCCCGCACTCCCGTCTTGACGCCCGAGGTCGCTCCTCGCGCAAGCGTGCTGTTACGGGGGCCCGCACTCCCCTCTTGACACCCGTCAAGCCATACTGGGCCGATGACGTCCACAGCGCTGTGTGAACAGTTCGGTATCGACTTCCCGCTCTTTGCGTTCAGCCACTGCCGCGACGTGGTGGCCGCGGTGACCAACGCCGGCGGTTTCGGCGTGCTCGGCGCCACCGCCTACACCCCCGAGCAGCTGGATCAGGAGCTGGCCTGGATCGACGACGCGGTGGGCGGTAAGCCCTACGGCGTCGACCTGATCGTGCCCGCCAAGTTCGAGGGCAAGGGCGAGAAGCTGTCCAGCTCCGACCTGGCCGCCCGGATCCCGCAGGCCTACCGCGACCTGGTCGATGACCTGCTGCGCGCCCACGACATCGAGCCCGAGCCGAACCGGCGCCTCGGTGGCTCGTCGCTGTCGGGCAACACCGGCCGCGAACTGCTCGACGTCGCCTTGACCCATCCGGTCAAGCTGATTGCCAATGCCCTTGGCGTACCGCCGGATTACATGATCGCGGCGGGCAAGGAACGCGGTATCCCGGTCGCGGCGCTGGTCGGCGCGAAGGAGCACGCGGTCAAGCAGGCCGCTGCGGGCGTGGACCTGATCGTCGCGCAGGGCACCGAGGCCGGCGGCCACTGCGGCGAGGTGAGCACGTTGGTGGTGGTGCCCGAGGTGCTCGAAGCTCTGGCCGGCATCGGCAGTTCCACGCCGGTGCTGGCGGCCGGTGGCATCGTCACCGGACGGCAGATGGCGGGCATGGTCGCGATGGGTGCGGCCGGCGCGTGGACGGGTTCGGTGTGGCTGACGACGGAGGAGGCCGAGACGGCGCCGCACACGGTGGCCAAGATGCTGGCCGCCACCTCACGCGACACCGTCCGCTCGGCGGGTCGCACGGGTAAGCCGTCGCGGCAGCTGGTCTCGGACTGGACGAACGCCTGGGTGCCGGCCAAGGACGGCCACCAGCCGTTGGGCTTGCCGCTGCAGTCGATGCTGTGCGAGCCGGTGATCCGCCGGATCGACGTGCTGGCCTCGCAGGGGCACGAGGGCGCGCAGGCGCTCGCGACGTATTTCGTCGGGCAGGGTGTCGGCCTGATGAACAAGGTGAAGCCCGCCCGCGAGGTGGTGCGCGAGTTCATCGAGGACTACCTGGCCGCCGCCGAACGCCTCAGTAACTCACTGCCCGACTGACTTCCCGCGAACGTGCGTCTGCGGTAGTTGCCGCGGTGCATTCACTACCGGGGATGCACGTTCGCGGAATCTAGTCGGCCGGCGGCAGCCGGACCTCGAAGCGTGCTCCCGTCGGCAGATTGTGTGCCGACAGCGTGCCGCGGTGGGCCTGCACCAGCCCGGCCGCAATCGCCAGCCCCAGCCCCGACCCGCTCGGCAGCGACGAATCCGCCCGCGGCACACGGCTGTTCGAACCGCGGTACGCGACATCGAACACCCGCGGCAGGTCGGCTTCGTCGATGCCGACACCGGTGTCGTCGACCCGCGCCCATGCACCCGTCGCGTCGGCGCCCAGCGACAACTCGACGCTGCCGCCCGCCGGTGTGTGCGCGATCGCGTTGGCCACCAGATTGGACAGCACCCGCACCAGCGCGCGGTCGCTGCCCACCACCCGCACCGGCTGCTCGGGCAGCACGGCACGCAGGTGAACCCCGGCGCGTTCAGCCGTGATGCGGTGCGCGGCGAGCACGTCGTCGACGACCTCGTCGAGCGCCACCTTGTCGAACGACGGCGTCAGCGCGCCCGCGTTGATCTTCGACATCTCGAACAGGTCGTCGACCATCTCGGAGAGTCGAATCGATTCGTGTTCAATGTGTTTGGCGCTCACCCGAATCTCGTCGTCGGGTACGACGCCGTCGGCGATGGCCTCCGAGAGCGCGCGGATGCCGGCCAGCGGGGTGCGCAGGTCGTGGCTGACGAACGCGACCAGCCGCCGCCGCGACTGCTCGGCGGCGGCCTCGGAGTCGCGGATCTCGGCCTCCCACACCATGCGTCGCGCCTGGTACCGGGCCAGCATCACCGCCGCCGGGATCGTCACGATCGACACGATGAGCAGGACCACGGCGGTGCGCTCGAAGGTCTCGGTGATCATGAACCCGCTGGCGCCCAGCACCCCGGCCAGGGTGGCCAGCACCGGGATCAGCACCAGCGCGACCATGCTCACCGCCAGCGACCAGGCGCGCGCCAACCGGACGACCGCCGCGCCGACCAGAACCACCGGCACCGAACAGGCCAGCGCCCACCCCACGATCTCCCAGAAGTCAGCCGGCGGCACCGGAGGTCCACATGTAGCCGCGACCCCACACCGTCTGCACCCGATGCCGGTCGCCGAGCTTCGAGCGCAGACGCTTCACGTGCACCGTGACCGTCGACAGGTCACCGAAGTCCCAAAGCCACACCTGCTTGAGCAGATCCTCCCGAGTGAAGACGGTGTCGGGATGGGTGAGGAAGAACAGCAGCAGGTCGAATTCGCGGTTGGTGAGGCTCACGGGTGTCCCGGCCATGGTCACGGTGCGCGACGCGGTCGTCACGGTCAGGTCCCCGGACCTGATGTCGACGGGCAGCACACCGCCCGTGGCCGGCGAGCGCCGCAACACCGACCTCACCCGCAGCGCCAGTTCGCGGGGGCTGAACGGTTTGGTGAGGTAGTCGTCGGCGCCGGCCTCCAGCCCGGCGATGCGGTCCTGCTCCTCTCCGAGGGCGGTCAGCAGGATCACCGGGACGGAGTAGTCGCCGCCTTTACGAAGGTTGCGGCACAGCGCAATACCGTCGGGACCCGGCATCATCACGTCGAGCACCGCGACGTCGATGCGCCGGGAGCCGAGCAGCCGCAGCGCCTCTGAACCGTTGGGTGCGGTGCACACTTCGAGCCCGTCGCGCTCGAGGTAACGGCGCACGACGTCGCGTACCACGTCGTCGTCGTCGGCGATGAGCACCCTGGTCATCTCACCGAGGGTAGCGCGGTAATGCCACGACCAGCGTGGATGTCACGGTTTCGTCAGGCTCGCCCCTCGACTGACCTGCGCCGCTGACTTAGCGTGAACAAACATGCCCGACTGCGCCGTCACCGTGGTGCTGCCTTGTCGCGACGAGGCGGCGTCTCTGCCGGGCGTGCTCGAGGCCATTCCTCGTGGGTATGTCGCGCTGGTGGTGGACAACGCCAGCAGCGACGGCACCGCTGCCGTGGCGCGCAGGCACGGCGCCGAGGTCGTGACCGAGCACAGGCCGGGGTACGGCTCGGCCGTGCACGCCGGTGTGGTGGCGGCGACGACGCCGATCGTGGCTGTGCTCGACGCCGACGGCTCACTGGATCCGCAGGAGCTGCCTGCTCTCGTCGGTGACGTCGAACGGGGCGCCGACATGGCGATCGGGCGGCGCCGCCCACAGCCGGGCCTGAGGTGGCCGTGGCATGCGCGGCTGGGGACCGCGGCGGTGTGCTGGCGGCTGCGGCGCCGCCACGGCCTGCAGGTGCACGACATCGCCCCGATGCGGGTGGCGCGCCGGGACGCGCTGCTGTCGCTCGGGGTGACGGATCGGCGCTCGGGCTACCCGCTCGAGCTGCTGGTGCGGGCGGCCGCGGCGGGCTGGTCGGTCACCGAGCGCGACGTGGCCTACGGTCCCCGCACCGGTGGCACGTCGAAGGTCAGCGGATCGGTGCGCGGATCGGCGACTGCGGCCTGGGACTTCTGGAGGGCCATCTCGTGATCCCGGTCGGCGTTCTGGTGGTCGCCAAGGCCCCGGTGCCCGGGCTGGCGAAAACCCGCCTGGCCGCTGCGCTCGGTGCCGACGTGGCCGCCGACATCGCGGCGGCCGCGCTGTTGGACACCCTGGACGCGGTGGCCGACTGCCCGGCGGCCGCGAAGGTGGTGGCGCTGACGGGAAACCTGGACGACGCGCGGTGCGCCGACGAGATCCGTTCGCGCCTCGACAATTTCATTGTGATCGGGCAGCGCGGCGCAGATCTCGCCGAGCGGTTGGTCAATGCGCATCGCGATGCCGCCGCGGCTACCGGCGGGCTGCCGATTGTTCAGATCGGGATGGACACCCCGCAGGTGAGCCCCGAACTGCTCGAGCGGTGCGCGCAGTCCCTTCTCGGCAGCGACGCCGTCCTGGGGCTGGCGCGCGACGGCGGTTGGTGGGTGCTGGGTGTGCGCGACGCCGCGTTCGCCGAGTGCCTGCGCAATGTGCCGATGTCTACGCCGGACACCGGTGCTGTAACGCTGGCGGCGCTGCAGGACACCGGCATCCATGTGGAACTCGTGTGTGAGCTCGTCGACGTCGACACCATCGACGATGTCGGTGCGGTGCGCGCCGGCTGTGGGCCCGGCTCCCGGTTCAGCCGGGCCACGGCGGGTGTGGGGCCCTGATGTTCGGGCAGCTTTACGACCGCGCACTCGACGGCGAGCGGTGTTGGGTCCGCCACGACGACGGGCGCGTGAAGAAGCTTCCGGTGCGCAGGTGGCTCGGTGGCAGCGGCGGCGACGCCACATTCGACCATGCGGTGGTCGGCCTGTGCCGCGGTCCGACGATCGACCTCGGTTGCGGTCCGGGCCGGCTGGTCGCGCATCTGGTGCAGCGCGGTGTGCCCGCGCTCGGCGTGGACCTGTCGGCGACGGCGGTGGAACTGGCCCGCCGCAGCGGCGCGCCGGCCCTGCGGCGGGACGTCTTCGAACCCCTGCCGGGCACCGGCCGCTGGCAGACGGTGCTGTTGGCCGATGGCAACGTGGGTCTCGGCGGTGACCCGCGCCGGGTCCTGGGCAGGGCAACCGAGCTGCTGCGTCGTGGCGGTCGGTGCCTCGCCGAACTCGACGGCACGACATCGGGAGTCGACGTCGGATGGGTCCGCCTCGAATCTCACCGCATGATCGGCCCGTGGTTCCGCTGGGCCTCGGTCGGGATCGACTGTGTGCCGTCGCTGGCGGCCGAGGCCGGGCTCGCCGTGGCCGGCATCCATCGGATCGGCACCCGGGTCGTCGCGGATCTGGTCGCCTGATGGCTGCCTCGGTGCGCGGCACCGCGATCACCGCCCGAGTCGGTGTGGCGCTCGGAGTGGCGATCGCGGTGTGTCTGGTCACCGGGCTGATCAGCCATCTCATCCAGCACCCGCAGCCGTGGTTCGACTGGCCCACGCGCCCGGTCTGGCTCTACCGGTTCACCCAGGGCCTGCATGTCGCCTCGGGCATCGTGGCGATTCCGCTGGTCGTCGTCAAGCTGTGGTCGGTGTGGCCGAAGCTGTTCGACCGGCCGGTGATCGGTGGTCCGGTTCGCGCGCTGGAGCGCATGTCGATTCTGGTGCTGGTGGCGTCGGTGCTCTTCCAGCTGAGCACCGGGCTGCTCAACATCGCCCAGTGGTATGTGTTCGGGTTCTTCTTCACCACGGCCCACTACGCGATGGCCTATGTCGCCTTCGGCGCGGTGGTCGTGCACATCGGGGTCAAGCTGCCGGTCATCCGGCGGGCGTTGGGGGAACCGCTCGACGACGTCGCTCGAAGTGGGTCGCTTGGTCCGTCACGGCGTACCGTCCTGCGTGGCACGTGGTTGGCCGTGGGGTTGGCGACGCTGGTCACCGCCGGGCAGACGGTGCCGCTGCTGCGCCGGGTCTCGGTGCTGGCTCCTCGTACTGGCGAAGGGCCGCAGGGTGTTCCGGTGAACCGCACGGCGGTGGCCGCGGGGGTGCTCGGGTCGGCGCGTTCCGCCGACTACCGGCTGACGGTGATCAACGGCGATCGCGCCCAGGAGTTCACCGTCGACGAACTGCGGGCGATGCCACAGGCGACCCACCGGCTGCCCATCGCCTGTGTCGAGGGCTGGAGTGCCGAGGGCCAGTGGTCGGGTGTGGTGCTGGCCCACCTGGTGGCGCTGGTCGGAGCGTCGCCGGATTCCGACGTGCGGATGATCTCGCTGGAACCGCCGGGTCCCTATTCTCGTACGGTGCTGCCTGCCCGCCATGCGCGAGACGACATGACGCTTGTGGCACTCGACCTCAACGGTGAGCCACTCGACCTCGACCACGGCTACCCGTGCCGCCTGATCGCACCATCGAGACCCGGTGTGCTGCAGACCAAATGGCTTTCCCGCATCGAGGTCGTGCCGTGACCGCAGCGCGGGTCCTGCTGGTGGTGGCGGGTGTGGCCGCGGGTTTGTACGGTGGGGTGCTGCTGTGGGACACCTCGTCGACGGTGCTCGTCCGGATAGCCGTGTGGGCACTGGTCGGTGTCGTGGTGCACGACTTCGTGTTCGCGCCGTTGTGTGCCGCGGCAGGCGTGGCGTGGCGGACCGTCATCCCGGCAGTTGGCAGTTGGCGGTCGGCGGTCGCCGTGGCGGCGTTGTGCAGCGTGGTGTTGGTGATTCTTGCGATTCCGGTGTACGGCAGGCCCGGGGCACGGCCCGACAATCCGACCGTGCTGGACCGCGACTATCCGGCGGGCCTGTGGATCTCGATCGCGCTGGTGTGGGCGTGCGTACCGGCGTATCACCTGCTGGTGCGCCTGCTACCAGTTGGTCAGGATCAGGTGGTTGATCGCGAGCGCGCCGATGACGTTGAGCTCCAGCCACCATCGCGCTGATCGCGGCGGCAACAGCGCGGCGGAGGCCACCAGCCACACCGTGAAGGGCAACCAGATCCGTTCGGTCTCGGCCTTGCTCAGCTGCGACAGGTCGGCGACCACGATCGCCAACAGCGCGCCGAGCACCAGCAGGTGCAGACCGGAACGCCGCTTGATGGCGGCGATGTCGAACACCCGGCCCAGGCCTGCCACGCTGCCGAGGCCGATGGCGCACACCACCGACGCGAAATTCGCCCAGCCCCAGTACTGGAACGGCCGGTCGTTGGCGATGCCCTGCCAATAGCGTTCCTGCACCAGCAGATAACCGTCGAACCACCAGAACCCGGCCGCAGCGAACACCGCGACCACCGCCAGCGCCGCGACCACCGCAGGAACCAGCGTGCGCACCGCGGCCCGCCACGTCGCGGCGCCGAGCAGCACGGCCACCGCGGGAAAGGCCATCAACACCAGGCCATAGTTGAGGAAGACGGCCCAGCCCAACAGCAATCCGGAACCGATGGCCGCAGCTACGGGCCGGCGAACCGACCCGCGCACCGCCAGCGCCAGCAGCGTGATGCCCCAGGCCGCGACGCCCGCGAAGTAGCCGTCGGCAGACACCGCGATCCAGATCGCGGTCGGTGCCACCGCCACGAACGGCGCGGCGGCGCGGGCGGTGTCCTCGTCCGCCAGCGCACGCACGGTCACCACGATCGCGGCCGCGATGCTGGAGCCGGCCAGCAGGCACAGCAGGCCGGCCCAGGCGCCGCCGCCGAGCCCGATGCGGTCCAGCCACACGAATGTCAGAAGAGCTCCGGGCGGATGACCGGAGACGTGGGTGATCCACGAATCAGGCTGGTAATCAAGGATCCTGCCGGCAAAGGTGCGTAGCGCCTCGGGGATGTCGGTGACCGTCGGAACCTGTCGCAGATACTCGTGGCGGGCGGTGAGGCGGCCGGCGAAGCCGCGTTGCCAGCCGTCGACCATGGCCAGGCTGAAGGCCCACGCGCAGGACACCGTCCAGGACAGCCAGGGCAGCCACCGCCAGGGCAGGCGCTGCGCGAGCGGCGGCCCCCACAGCACGGCCGCGGCGCCGATCGCGAACGCCGGGATGGTGCCCGCGCCGACGTGGGTATTCCACCACCCGAAGATCGGTGCGGTGTCGGCGAAGCTGCGAAGACGCTCGGGGGTGGCGTTGATCAGCGGGGTGACGATGCCGAGGTCGAGGTGGGGGATGACGAACGCCGCGACGACCAGAACAGACCCGACCGCGACGGCGACCGCCTCTCTACGCATCCCCCCATCCTTCCTGCGCGAGTGTGCGTGTCTGCACTGCGGCACGCCGCAAATGCCGGCACTACACGCACGCTCGCGAGCCCGTCCTCAGTCCATCGGTACAGACATGGGCGCCCGCGTTGCATCGAGATGAGCATTGCCGTGGTTCTCGACTTCGTCAACGACCACATCGCTGGGCGCCCCTCCCCGCACGGAGGTCACTTCACGGCGCCATCGCGGGGCGCACCCTCACGCGAACCGGCGTGCCAGCTCCCGGCGGTCCACCTTGCCGATTCCGCGGCGCGGAAGCTTGTCGACCAGGTGCAGCTGGCGCGGCGCCGCCGTCGCAGGCAGGGTGTCGGCGACGTGAGACCGCAACTGTGCCAATGTCACCGAAGCGCCAGCGGCGACGACGACCGCGGCGATCACCCGCTGTCCTAGCCGCTCGTCGGGTACCCCGAACACCGCGCAATCGGCCACCGCCGGATGGGTCGACAGGGCGGTCTCGACGAGACCGGGCAGCACGGTGAGGCCGCCGGTGCTGATCGCGTCGTCCACCCTTCCGAGCACCCTCAGTGCACCGGAATCATCAAGCACACCAATATCGTCGGTGCGGAACCAGCCCGGCTCGGCGAACGGATCCGGCGTCACGGGATTGCGGTATCCGGCCGCGACCGTCGGGCCGCCCAGCCAGATCCTGCCGTCGTCGTCCACCCGCACACCGACACCGTCGAGCGGCACCCCGTCGTAGACGCAGCCACCCGCCGTCTCGCTCATCCCGTACGTTCGGACAACGGAAACACCTGCTGCCGAGGCTGTTTCGGCCACATTGGCGGGCATCGGGCCGCCGCCGATCAGCACGGCGTCCAGCCCGGCGAGTGCCTTCGTCGCTTGTGGGTCGCGGAGGGCCTTGTCCAGCTGGGCGGCCACCAGTGACGCATAGCGTCTGCCGGAGCCCATCGCGTCGATCGCCGCCGCCAGCGCGGAGGGCTCGAAAGAGGCCGGCACGGCCGCCGGCGTGACGCCGGCGATCACGCTGCGCACCAGCACCTGGAATCCGGCCACGTGGTAGGCGGGCAGCGCCAGCAGCCAGCGACCGGGCCCGCCGAGGCGCGCGTGCGTCGCCTCCGCACTGGCCGTCAGCGCCGCGACGGTCAGCATCGCGCCCTTGGGCGTGCCCGTGGTGCCCGACGTGGACAGCACCACGCCGATCGCGTCGTCGATGGGCTCGCCGGCACGCAACGCCGTTGTCAGTGCGGCGGCCTGGGCGGGGTCGTGGGCTGGCACCGGCAGAATGCTGGCGTGACCGTCGAGGACGTCACGGACGACGCTCAGGGTGGTCGGTGCGGCGTCGTCCGCGCCGAAGCCGACGGGGTGCAGGACGGCTATCGGTCCTCCTCCGCGTCGCGCGGATCGTCGAGCGGCCAGCCCTGGGCCGCCAGCCGGGCCCGGACCCGCTCGACATCGTCGGGTGACGGGAGTTCGTCGGTGATCTGCGTGATCAGCACCCCGATGTCGATGGGGTCGATGTCGACGGAGCCCCGCTCACGGAACTCGGCACGCGCGATGAGCTCGGCGACCACGGCCTTCACCTCGTCGTCGGTCAAGCGTCGTCGCAGCAGCGCCAGCAGCGGTATGCGGTCCGCGCCCGGCACACCTTCCGGATATCCGGCCGCGATCCACGCCACGATCCGGGCGAGAAATCTGGTCACGAGTTCACTCTCCGCCCGGGCGCCAATTGCCTCCGGGCAGTCCGATATTAGTCGCGGTCGGCCCCGACAGCCGTGCCGCGAGCTTGCGGTCGAGGAACGATCGTCCGACGGGAAATGAATGTTTGATGAACGCCATCGCGTCGCCGGCAGAAGGGCCATGTCACGCCGTCGACATTCCGTGGCGAAACTTCGTCAGAGTCGCCGACCGGGACGCAGAATTAGCGCCATGGGCGCAGAGCTGATCATCTTGGTGCTGTTGATCGCCACAGCGTTGGCTTTCGACTTCACCAACGGCTTTCACGACACCGGAAACGCGATGGCGACATCCATCGCGACCGGCGCGCTCAAGCCCAAGACGGCCGTCATCCTCGCCGGCGTGCTGAACCTCGTCGGCGCGTTCCTGTCCGTCGAGGTCGCGGTCACGGTGACCACCTCGGTACTCAAGATCCAGGACAGCAAGACCGGTCAGCTCATCCCGTCGATCGACGCCTCGACTGGACTGACGATCATCTTCGCCGGCCTGGTCGGCGGCATCCTGTGGAACCTGCTCACCTGGCTGTTCGGTATCCCGTCGAGTTCCTCGCACGCGCTGTTCGGCGGTCTCATCGGTGCCGGCCTCGCCGCGGTCGGCCTCGCGGGCGTCAACTGGTCCGGTGTGACACAGAAGGTGCTCATCCCGGCCGTCGCGGCGCCGTTGATCGCTTGCCTGGTTGCCGGCTGCGGCACCTGGCTGGTGTACCGCATCACCCGCAACGTGATGAGGAACCGCCGCGAGCAGGGCTTCCGCTGGGGCCAGATCGCTACCGCGTCGCTGGTCGCGTTGTCGCACGGCACCAACGACGCGCAGAAGACCATGGGTGTCATCGCGCTGGCCCTCATCACCACCGGCCACCTGACCGGAGACGTCAAGGAACAGGGTCTGCCGTTCTGGATCATCGCTTCCTGCGCGCTGGCCATCGGTCTGGGCACCTACCTCGGCGGGTGGCGCGTGATCCGCACCCTCGGCAAGGGCCTCGTCGAGATCGAGTCCCCGCAGGGCTTTGCCGCAGAGGCCTCCTCTGCGGCGATCATCCTGAGCTCCAGTGCCGCGGGCATGGCCCTGTCGACCACCCACGTCGCCACCGGCTCGATCCTGGGCAGCGGTGTCGGCAAGCCGGGCGCCGAGGTGCGGTGGGCGGTCGCCGGCCGGATGGCCGTCGCCTGGTTGATCACGCTGCCCGCAGCCGGCATCGTCGGCGCCCTGTCCTTCTGGCTCTCCCACGGCGTCGAGTCGCTGACCGGATCGTCGTTGGTCGGCGACGGCCTGATTTTCCTGCTGCTGTGCGGGCTGTCCCTCTACCTGTGGTGGCGCGCCCAGCAGCAGAAGGTGGATCACAGCAACGTCAACGCCGACTGGGACGTGTCCACCAACTCGGTCGTGCCGACCGCGCTCCGTGAGGCCATCACCAACGGCATGCCCCCTACCGACGCCAAGCCCCCTACCGACGCCAAGCCCCCTACCGACGCCAAGCCCCCTACCGACACCACACCCCCCACCGACTCCAAGCCCCCTACCGACACCAAGCCCCCTACCGACTCCAAGCCCGCGGCAGCGGTCTGAAAGGGATTCCCGAAATGAACTATGTCGAGAGCATCCTGAAGGTGCTCGGCATCGGGATGTTTCTCGGTGCGGGCCTGCCGGCGATCTTCGCGCTCGGCCTGGTGGCGTTCTCGCGCGGCACTGGGTCCGACGGCACCGACGGCACCGCCGCGGCGACGCCCAACGCCGCGCTGAAGTACCTCGGGGTCCTGCTTTTCGTGTTCGTCGGCTGGGTGATCCTGACCGCCGTCCTGTGGATCACCCGGATGACGCTCTTCCATCACACCGGCGTCGACCTGTTCCCGTTCCTGCCCAAGAAGTGAGCTGAAGGCAATGGCCGAGAGCGCGTTCAACAACATCCTGGGCTGGCTGCACCAGGGTTACCCGCAGGGCGTCCCGCAGACGGACTACTTCGCGCTGCTGGCCCTGCTGGCCCGGACCTTGAGTGAGGACGAGGTGGTCAAGATCGCCCAGACCGTGCTCAAGGGCAGCCGGTCCGACACCGTGACTCCCGAGGAGATCCGCGCGGCGATCCACGTCGTCACCGACAAGGAACCCACGCCCGAAGAGATGAATCAGGTCGCGGCGCGGTTGGCCTCCGTCGGCTGGCCGCTGGCCACCCCCACCGGCTGAGTCTCCTCAACGCGGCTCGTGCCTCGCCGCTTGATCGTCGTCCCGCTGAGTCTGATTGCGGGACTCCTCAACTGGGGTTGACCCCTGATGGTGGACACCTGACTGGTGGGACTGCTGGTCTCACGGGAAGGATGTCCGTATGTCGGGCAAGCGTAAGAAGTACACCCCGGAGTTTCGGGAGCAGGCTGCCCGCCTGGTGATCGAGACGGGTCGTCCGATCGCTCATGTGGCCGCCGAGATCGGTGTCGGTGAGCAATTGCTGGGCCGCTGGGTGCACCAGGCTCGGCGCGCCGCCTGCGCCGGGGATAATGGCGCGGTGCTTGATGCTGATGAGCGGGCCGAGTTGGAGCGGTTACGCAAGGAGAACGCCGAATTGCGTTTGGACCGGCAGTTTTTGAAAAAAGCCGCGGCCTTCTTCGCCTCCGAACAGAACCCGTAGACGCCTACGTTCTGATCGAAGCGGAGAAGGCCACCTACGCGATCACCCGGATGTGCGAACTGCTGGAAGTCTCTCGCTCAGGGTTCTACAAATGGCGCAAAACCCAGGCCGCGGGACCCTCGCTGGCGGCGCAGCGGCGTGCCGAGCTCGACGCCAAGGTCGCGGCCTTCCACAAGGCCTCTGACGGCGTGTACGGCGCTCCACGGATCCTGGCCGACCTGCGCGATGGCGGTGAGACGGTGTCGCGCAAGACGGTGGCCGCCTCGCTGCGTCGCCAGGGCCTGGCCGGGATCAGCCCACGTACCTTCGCGCCGGCGACCACGATCGTCGATCTGGATGCCCCGGTGCCCAAAGACCTGGTCAAACGCCGGTTCGACGTCGGCGAACTCGACCGGGTCTGGACGTCGGACATCACGTATTTGCGCACCGGTGAGGGCTGGCTGTACCTGTGCGCGGTCCGCGACGGCTGCAGCCGGCGGGTGATCGGCTGGGCCATCGATGAGCACATGCGCACCGACCTGGTCGAGGCGGCCGTGGCGATGGCGGTGGCGATGCGCGGCGAGTTGGCCGAGCAGGTCGTGCTGCACGCTGACCGCGGCTGCCAATTCACCAGCGCGCAGCTGGCCCGGTTCGCCCGCGATCACAACCTGGCCCGCTCAGTGGGCCGTACCGGAGTGTGCTGGGACAACGCCCAGCAGGAATCATTCTGGGGCACAATGAAAGTCGAGTTCTATGACCGCTACTTGTGGCCCACCAAGGCAGCCGCTAAGCTCGCCGTCGGCGACTGGATCGAACGGGTTTACAACCGCCGCCGGCGCCACTCGGCCCTCGGAATGACCTCACCGGTCGACTACGAGAACCGGATCACTCAGACGGCACAAGCCGCCTGACCCTGTGTCCACCAAACGGGGTCAAGCCCACAACGCGGCTCGTGCCTCGCCGCTTGATCGTCGTCCCGCTAAGTCTGATTGCGGGACTCCTCAACGCGGCTCGTGCCTCGCCGCTTGATCGTCGTCCCGCTAACCCCGGCTGTCGCGGCGCAATGGATGATCCTCGGGCACCTCGACAAAGATCAGCGTGACCCCATCCGGGTCGGTGACGTGCATCTCGTGCAGACCCCACGGCTCCTGCCGGGCATCCCGGGCGATCGGGACGCCACGTTCCCGCAACTGCTCCTGGGCCGCGGCGATGTCACGTACCTGCAGCCACAGCGCGCCCGGGAACGGTGGCGC
The DNA here is from genome assembly GCF_000612725.1 of Mycolicibacterium austroafricanum. Lineage (GTDB taxonomy): Bacteria > Actinomycetota > Actinomycetes > Mycobacteriales > Mycobacteriaceae > Mycobacterium > Mycobacterium austroafricanum. The sequence continues at coordinate 436,261 of NZ_HG964450.1, read as the reverse complement.
GCCGTCGGCCGGTGCGCCGTGCCCGGCGAGCTCGATCAGCGTCTGCCCGGCGTAGAAGACCGTCCCGCCGCCGTACTCCCTGGCGATCGCGAGGCCGAGGCCGTCGCGGTAGAAGGCCACCGAACGCGCATAGTCCTTGGGGCGGAAGAGCACGCGGCTGGCCAGGATCTCCATGCCTGCGTGTCTACCACGCCGTTCAGCCGATGTGGCGGTCCGCGCCGTCCCAGTACGGCTCGCGCAGTGCGCGTTTGAGGAGCTTGCCGCTCGGGTTGCGGGGCAGAACGTCGACGAAGTCGACGCTCTTGGGCAGTTTGAACCCGCCGAGCCGGTCCCGGGCGAACGCGATCAGTTCGGACTCGGTGAGCTGGGCACCGCGGGCCGCGACGACGACGGCCTTGACCGCCTCACCCCACCGGCGGTCGGGTACGCCGATGACGGCGGCGTCGGCGACGGCGGGGTGCGTCATCAGCACGTTCTCGACCTCGGCGGGGTACACGTTCTCTCCGCCGGAGACGATCATGTCCTTGATCCGGTCGTGCAGAAACAGGTAGCCGTCGTCGTCGAGGTAGCCGGCGTCACCCGTCTTGAGCCAGCCGTCCGGTGTCAGCGTCCCCGCCGTCGCGTCGGGGTTGTTCCAGTAGCCCAGCATGTTCTGCTCGGATCGGGTCCACACTTCGCCGACCGTGCCGGAAGCGGCGTCGCCGCCGTCGTCCCCGACAATGCGGATCTGCACCCACGGGTAGGGCCTGCCGCACGAGCGCAGCAGTCCGGGCACATGGTCGGGGCCGTCGAGTTGGGTGATCGAGCCCGTCGTCTCGGTCATGCCGTACACCTGGGCGAAGATGCCGCCGAACCGTTCGATGCCGCGGACCAGGACGTCGTCGCTGATCGGTGACGCGCCGTAGACGATCACCCGCAGGGTTGAGAAGTCGACCTCCTCGACCCGATCGGTATCGAGCAGGAATTGGATGACGGCGGGCACCAGCAGCATGTTGGTGATCCGGTGACGGGCGATCGCGTCGAGGATCGCGTCCGGCTCGACGTCACGCAGCACCACCGTCGTCGCGCCCTGCCACAGCCCGGCCAGCGCCCACCCGGAGCCGGCCATGTGGAACAGCGGCATGACCGCGAGGCTGACGGCGTCGGCGTCGAACTTCCACGGTCCGGCCACCCCACCGGTCTTGCACACGTAGTTGGTGTTGCTGAGCATGACGCCCTTGGGTGCGCCCGTGGTGCCCGAGGTGTACATCAGCAGCACCACGTCGTCGGGTCCGGTGACGACGCCCGGGTCGACGGGCGGATGCGACGCGACCCAGTCGTCGAAAGCCGGCCAGCGCGGGTGGTTGCCGATCACCACGATGTCGGTGTCGAGGTCGTCCTCGATCGCTTCGAGATGGCCGGCGAAGTCTTGGCCGACCACAACGATTTTCGCCGCGGAGTCGGCGATGATGTGGCGCATCTCGGGCGCCGCCAGCCGCCAGTTGACCGGCACCCCGACCGCGCCGAGCTTCGCCAGCCCGAAAGTGACATCGAAGAATTCGGCGCCGTTCTTGTCGACGAACGCGACCCGGTCGCCGACCCCGACGCCGGCCTGCGCGAACGCCTGCGCGGCCCGGCTGGAACGGTCGTCGAGCTCGCCGTAGGTGATCGTGCGGTCACCCACCACCAGTGCCGGCGCGCCCGGGCGTTGCCGGCCGTGAACCCGGATGATGTCGGCGAGGTTGTGTATCAAGGATTTTCAGTCCTTGGGCTGCATCCGCTGGCGCTTCATGATGGTGTCCACCGCCGCCGGGGCGATGCTGTTGATCGCGTGCGCGGTGACCGCGATCCGGGGTGCGATGCTGACCGGGCGGTGCCGGGCGGCGGTGATGATCCAGCCCGCAGCCTCCTCGGCCGACAGCCCGGGCAGGCCGTCGTAGGCGCGCGTCGGCGCGATCATCGGTGTCTTCACCAGCGGGTAGTACAGCGTCGTGGAATGCACACCGCGGTCGGCCCATTCGGTTTCGATGATGCGGCTGATCGAGGACAGCGCGGCCTTCGACGCGTTGTAGACGCCGAACAGTGGCGGGGATTCGGTCTTCACGCCCCAGGTCGACACGTTGATGACGTGTCCGTCGCCGCGGTCGAGCATGCCGGGGGCCAGGCCGCGGATCAGTCGCAGCGGCCCGTAGTAGTTCAGCGTCATGGTGCGCTCGACGTCGTGCCAGCGGTCCAGCGACTCCTCCAGCGGCCGCCGGATCGAGCGGCCGGCGTTGTTGACCAGGATGTCGACACCGCCCAGCTCGTTCTCGACCGTGGCGACGAGTGCGTCGATGGCGTCGAGGTCGGACAGGTCGCAGGCGTGGGCGCGGGCCCGGCCGCCGGCGTCGGTGATGCGTGCGACGAGGTCGTCGAGCAGGTCGCCACGCCGGGCCACCGCGACCACGGTGGCTCCGCGGCGGGCCAGCTTCTCGGCGGCGGCCTCCCCGATGCCCGACGACGCCCCGGTCAGCAGGACGCGCTTGCCCTCGAGGTCGATGGTCTCGCGGTTGGGCCGGTTCAGAAGCGCCGGAAGGATCGGCGGCCGCATGCTGGTCAGCACAACCTGGTCGGCCAGCCGCCGCAGCGGGTTCCTACGAGTCACGGCGCGAGTCTATTTCCAGCGCCGAAACCGCATTCCGCGCGGGCCGCTCTCGCGCTTCTGCCGCGTGGAATGCGATCTCGGCGGTTCGGTCAGGCGAGCAGTTTCTCGCTGAGCTCCCACAGCCTCTCGGCCGACTCGGGATCGACCGCGTAGCCGGTGACACCCGGCGTGGTCTGAAGCGGGCCCGCGCCCATGTCGACGGTGACGGGTGTGGCGTCGGCCTCCAGCGGGGCGACGTCATTGTTCGCCAGGTAGACGCCGCCGATGTCGGCCAACAGCGGGCTGGTCGCGGCGAACACCTGGGTCGAGGCACCCTGCTGCGGGGTCTTCATGTCGCGGTCCGGATCGACGATCGGCCGGCCGTCGTCGTCGATCAGCCCCATCGCCCGCCAGTCGTCGACGGTGAACGACGGGCCGAGGTTGGTCGAGACGATCCCGCCCGGGTGCAGCGAATAGCCGCGGATACCGTCTCCGGACCACCGCCGGTCCAGTTCCACGGCGAACAGCACATTGGCGGTCTTGGACTGGCCGTAGGCCACCATGCCGTCGTAGTCGGCCTCGAAATGTGGATCTTCCCAACGGATGTCGGAGAGGTGGTGGCCCCACGACGACACCTCGACGACGCGCGCGCCGTCGGCCGCTCGCAGCGCGGGCAGCAACCCGTTGGTCAGCTGGAAATGGCCGAGGTGGTTGGTCGCGAACTGGACTTCGTAGCCGCGCGCGTCCCGAACGAGAGCGCCGCCCATGATGCCGGCGTTGTTGATCAGGATGTGCAGTGCGGCCTCGCCGTATCCGGCCACGAACCGGCCGATCGATGCGGGGTCCATCAGGTCCAACTGCTCGACCCGCACCCGCTCGACACCGACGAGCGCCGCCGCTGCCGTCTCGGGATTACGGCTGGCCACTACGACGTTGGCACCGGCATCGGCAAGGGCGCGGGTGGTCTCGAGGCCGAGGCCGACGTGGCCTGCGGTGACGATGGCGTTGCGACCCGTCAGGTCGGTGCCGGCGAGAACGTCGGCGGCGGTGGACGCGGCGGTGAAGCCGGATCCGAGAGGACGTTGTTTATTGGTCATGACGCCACTCTGCAACCAGGGGGTCGTACTCTGAATGGTTGAAAGTTCGGATTTTCTGCGTGATAGTACGAATATGAAGCGTGATCAGCTGTCGGACGTCTTCGACCTCATCGAGGTGGCGGGGATGGTGTCCGGCGGGTTCTCGGTGCGCGGGGACTGGTTCTGCAGGCTGGAGATCAAGGATCCGGTCAAGATGATCGGGGTGGTCTGCGGCCGCGTCCGGCTTGCCACCGACGGATACGGCCCGATCGACCTCGAACCGGGTGACGTCGCGATTCTCAACGGCTGCACGCAGGTGGTGCTCGAGGGCGGTCCAGGTGCGGCGCCCGCGACGAAGCTCGACGTCGAGCAGTCCGGGGATGCCTTCGTGCGGGTCGACGGCGCCGAATGCGGTGAGGCCGACGTCATCATCGGTGGCCATGTCGACGTGAACCCGACCGGGGCGGCGCTGCTGGCGCAGGCCCTGCCGCGGGTGGGGCTGGTGCGGGCGTCGGCCGACGAGGCCACCAACCTGCACGCGATCCTCAACCGCGTGCTCGACGAGGTGACCGGCAATCGCATCGGCTCGGCGTTCGCCGTGCAGCAGCAGGGCCAACTCCTGCTCCTGGAGGTACTGCGGGCCTACCTCGCACAGGCGGACGACCTGCCGCCGGGATGGCTGCGACTGCTCACCGACGAGCGGCTGCGCCCCGCCGTCACGTCGATGCACGACGAACCCGGAAAGCCTTGGCGGCTTGAGGAACTCGCGCGAGCCGCGGCGATGTCGCGCACGTCGTTCGCTGAGCGCTTCCGTGCGGTTGCCGGAGTGCCGCCGCTGACCTACCTCAACGCCTGGCGCATGCAGCTCGCCCGGCACGCGCTGCGCGACAGCGACACCCGAGTGGGGCCCTTGGCGCTCCGGCTGGGGTACACCTCGGAGAGCGCATTCAGCAATGCATTCAAGCGCGAGGTGGGGCTCTCGCCGCTGCGCTACCGCGCCAGCGTCCAGACCGTGTGATTTCGGCGTGGCTGGTCGCGCCCAGCGCGACTCAGCACGCCGAAATCCCTAGAAGTAGCGGGGGAACGGCGACCAGTCCGGGTCGCGTTTCTCCAGGAACGCGTCGCGGCCCTCGACGGCCTCGTCGGTCATGTACGCCAGCCGTGTCGCCTCACCGGCGAACAGTTGCTGGCCCACCAGACCGTCGTCGAGCAGATTGAACGCGTACTTGAGCATCCGGATGGCCTGCGGCGACTTGCCGTTGATCTCCGAAGCCCATTGCAGCGCAACATTTTCCAGATCAGCATGGTCGACGACCTCGTTCACCGCGCCCATCGCGTGCATCTGCTCGGCGGTGTAGGCGCGACCGAGGAAGAAGATCTCGCGGGCGAACTTCTGCCCGGCCTGGCGGGCCAGATACGCCGACCCGTACCCGCCGTCGAAGGAGCCGACGTCGGCGTCGGTCTGCTTGAAGCGAGCGTGCTCACGTGAGGCCAGCGTCAGGTCGCACACCACGTGCAACGAGTGCCCGCCGCCGGCGGCCCAACCGTTCACCAGGCAGATCACCGGCTTGGGCATGAACCGGATCAGCCGCTGCACCTCGAGGATGTGCAGCCGCCCCGCACGGGCCGGATCCACCGTCTCGGCGGTCTCCCCGGACGCGTACTGGTAACCGCTGCGGCCGCGGATGCGCTGGTCGCCACCCGAGCAGAACGCCCAGCCGCCGTCCTTGGCCGACGGGCCGTTGCCCGTCAGCAGCACCACGCCGACGTCCGAGGACATCCTGGCGTGGTCGAGGACGCGGTAGAGCTCGTCGACGGTGTGCGGCCGAAACGCGTTGCGCACCTCGGGGCGGTCGAACGCGATGCGTACCGTCGGCTTGCGTGCGCCGCCGACGACGTGGCGGTGGTAGGTGATGTCGGTCAGGTCCTCGAAGCCGGCCACCGGCTCCCACAGGCTGGCGTCGAACGGATTGGTCCCAGGGGCGCTCACGCCTCAAACGGTATCGAAGCGGAATACCGGGCAGCGCCCGGCCAGCGCTTCGAACTCGTCGGGGTGCGGTCCGCTGACGAGCCCGGCGTTCTTCATGAACCCGACACCGGTGGGCACCAGCACCGGGAACTGCCTCAGCAGCGGGCGGGCCTGCTGCGTCGGCAGCTCCACCATCCGCACCGCTTCCCGCGTCCTGCCGCGTACCAGCAGGGCTTCGGGATTGGCCTGCGCGTTGCGCACCCAGTCCGATCCCGGCAGACCGCCGACGACGTAGCGCCGGCCGTCGACCTCGAACGGCGTGATCGGCGTCGACCTGGGCTTGCCGGACTTGCGTCCGGTCACGGTCAGTACAACGGGCCCGTCGCTGAACAGTCCCGTCCGGTTGAGGACGATCATCACCTTGTTGACGTACTTCAGCCACCACGGCGGCCGGATGCGTTCGCTGCTCGGCATGGAATCGAAGTTACAGCTGGATGCCGTTGGCCCACAGCGCGGCGACCAGGCCGTCCGTGCGTTCACCCGTGGGCAGCGGGTCGACGAGTGCGAACGCGCATCCCAGCGTGCGTGCGCCACCGTCGGCCTCGTCGCTGTCGCCGACCATCAGCGCGCGGCCGGCGGCCACGCCGAGCCGGTCCAACGCGGTCTGGAAGATCGCCGGATCGGGTTTGACGGCGCCGACCTCGAACGACAGCACGAACTCGTCGACGTGGCCTGCTGCCCCGAGCACGTCGAACGCCGGACGCACGTCGAACGCGATGTTGGACACCACGGCGGTCTTGATGCCGCGCCGGTGCAGACCGTGGAGCACGGTCGGGGTGTCGGGGTAAGGGGTCCAGCAGGCCGGGTCGATCACCTTGCCGTACAGCGACTCGGCGTGGTGATGGGCCAGCCCGGATTCGCGCAGCACGTGCAGATAGGCCTCGCGGTGCAGGTGCGGAGCCAGGTCCCGGTTCATCCACGCGTCCAGCGCCGCGGGCGTCATCGACACCGAGCGGCCGGTGGGCGCGGTGAGCCGCCGCATCAACTCAGCCTGCACATGGCCGTCGACCTCGCGACTGCCCTCGGGGGTCATCGGGCTGTCGAGTTCCATCTCGGCGAACCAGCTCTCGTCTTCCTCGAGCCGGAACAGCGTGCCGGAGTAGTCGAACAGCACCGCTTGCAGGTCGCTCACCCCACCCATCCTGCCAGGGCGCGCGATGAGTGGTCAGCCCTCAAGCACCGCGCGGACGTCCGACTTCTCCCACAGATTCAGAAAATTCGTCATCATCAGCAGCCGGCTACGGGCCTGCTCATCGCCGGCGATCCGCGGGTCGAACCGGTCGGTCACCGTCTCGGGCAGCAGTTTCAGCAGATACCCCGGCACGTCGAGCAGCCAGGCGGTACCCATGATCGCGACGTAGGCGATCACGTGCTCACGCAGTGTCGCCGCGTCCAGTTCCGGTCCTCCCGCGGCGGAATACTCGGCGACGAAGTGATTCACCAGATCGTCGAAGTGGTTGTCCCACATAGCAGTTTCCGCGCTGCACAGTGCGCCCCAGATCGCCATCGCGAGGTTCATCTGGCCGACGCACCCCCAGTCCAGCAACCCGCAGCTGAGCCGGTCCCCGTCGCGCCAGAACCACGCGTTGTCGACGTTGGCGTTCCAGTGGCACAGCGCGAGGTGGTCCGCGTCGGCGGCCAGCCGGTCCCACAGCGCGTCGACCCGCCCCGCGATGACGCCGACGTCGTCGTGAAGCCGTGAAACAAAGGACGGTGAAACGACATTGGCCGGTACCAGGCCGGGGTGACGGGCGCCGAGTTGGGCGAGCAGGTCGACGCGGCGCCGCAGTTGATCGGCGGTGTAGGGCGCACGCCGGCCGACCGACAGCAGGCGCATGTCGACCGCGAAGTCCTCGTCGTTGCCGAGGCGGCCGGCCTTGTGGGCACCGGCGAGACGGCCCAGCGCACTGAACAACGCCGTGTAGTGCTGCACCGGCTCGGGCATCGCATGGTCGGCGCACTTGTCGTATTGGCGCTCTATTCCGTTGTCTCCAAATGGAATCCGTTCCGTGATCAGAACACCGCTGCCCGAGGCGCCGTGGTAGTCGGCGAACACGCAGCGCGGCACGGCGATCGGAAAACCCGGGGCCCGGGTGAGCAACGCGAAGCGGACCTCCAGCGCCATCTGACTGCGCCCGAGATCGCGGGCCGGATCGTCGAAATCGCGGGAGAACTTGACGAACAACTCACGCGGGAGCCGGCCGGTACTGCGGTAGGACACCGTCAGCAGCGCCTTGCGGCCGGTGCTGCCGCCGCGAAACTCGGTCAACTCGTCGACGGCGACCACGGCGTCGTCCCCGGCCAGTACGCCCGACCGGCGCAACGCCGCGGTGAGGAAGTCGGGACCCGCCGCGCCCAATGACGCAGCGTCGGTGGGAAAGTCCAGGCCGAGGTGGTCCCCGGGGCAGGTCCGCATGCCGTGATTGTGCCCTGGGCGCTCAGACGTAGCGGGCCCGCCCGGCCAGCGCCCCGGTGATGATCTGCACCGCGTAGACGGCGAGGAACATCATCCAGGGCACCGTCCACCCATCCGACATGTCATGGAGCAGGCCGAAGAGGAAGGGTCCGGCGCCGGCGATCAGATAACCGAACCCCTGCACCATGCCGGAGAGTTGCGCGGTGTCCGCCGCTGAGCGGGCCCGCAGCCCGAGCACCGCGAGCGCCATGGAGAACGCGCTCATGCCGATCCCGATCAGCACACTCCACAGCAGCGGCTGCGCCGCGGGTGCCACCATCAACCCGATGGCGCCGGCGAAGCCGAATATGCCCACCGCGACGATCCACCCGCTCTGGCTGGGTCTGCGCGCGGCCATCGGCGCGATCAACAACGACAGCGGCACGCCGATCAGTGACGTCAGGCCGACCAGAAGGCCGGCCTGCACCTGGTCCACGCCGTTGTCGACCAGCACCTGCGGCAGCCAGCCCATCACGATGTATGCCATGAACGCCTGGCTGCCGAAGAACAGCGTGATCGTCCAGGCCAGCGGGCTGCCCAGCAGTGAACGCCGGCCGGCGGGCAGGCTGTGCGCGGCCCACGTGCCGCGGTGGCGCCCCGTCGCCGGAACCCACACCATCAGGGCCAACAGGGAGACCACCGCCCACACTGCCACCGCCGCACGCCAGCCGCCCAGCGGCTCCTCCAAACCGGGCGTCACCGCGGACCCCAGCGCCCCACCGCCCTGCAGGGCCGCGGTGTAGATCCCCGTCATCAGCCCGATCCGCGCGGGGAAGGACCCCTTGATGACGACCGGGATCAGCACGTTGGCGAGCGCGATTCCGGCGCAGGCGACGAGCGTGGCGCCGATGACGACGTGCGGTCCGGCGGCCCCGCGCACCGCGAGCCCTGCGGTGAGCGCGACCATCGCTGCCGAGATGGTGCGGCCAAGACCGATCCGGGCGGCCAGCCACGGGGCGGCGAAGCCGGCGCCGGCGAAACACAGCGCGGGCAGCGTCATCAGCAGTCCGGCCCAGGTGGCCGACACCGACAGTTCGGCGCGGATGTCCTCGAGCAGCGTCGCGATGCTGGTGACGGCGGGACGCAGGTTCAGCGCGGTGAGCACGACGGCCACCGCCAGGAGCGCACCTCCGGCCACCGTCGGGACGCGACTCGCCGGGTCGAGCGCCGGGTCCGTGGTGATTTCCTGCCGTTCGGTCCGCACCTTGCTACGGTGCCATACATCCCATGATTGGACGAAAAGGTTTTACAGGGTGCCACTGAGTACTGCCCGGCGTACCGGTCTGGTCGACCAGGTCATCGAGCAACTCCGGCGTGCCGTCGCCGGCGGCGAGTGGCGCGTCGGCGAACGCATACCCAACGAGACGGTGCTGGTCGAGTCGCTCGGGGTGGGGCGCAACACCGTGCGCGAAGCGGTTCGTGCGCTCGCGCATGCGGGGATCCTCGAAGTCCGCCAGGGCGACGGCACCTACGTGCGGGCCACCAGCGAGGTGTCCGGCGCGCTGCGCCGACTGTGCGGCGCCGAGCTGCGTGAGGTGCTGCAAGTGCGCCGCGCGCTCGAGGTCGAAGGCGCGCGCCTGGCCGCGGCCCACTGCACGCCCGCCGACATCGCGGAGATGCGCACGCTGCTGGCCCGCCGCGACGCATGCGCGGCAGCCGACGACACCGACGCGTTCGCCCGCGCCGACGCCGAATTCCACCACGCCGTGGTGCGCGGCTCGGGCAACCGCACCCTCACCGAGCTCTACCGCGGTCTGATCGAGGTGGTCACGGCCAGCGTGGCGACGACGCGCCATGTGCCGGTGGAGATGGTCGACCACGGCGTGCTCGTAGACCAGATCGCCGCAGGCGACGTCGAGCAGGCGGCCCGTACCGCCGGTGAACTGCTGGACCGGATCCTGGCGGGAGTCGACTCAGCCGACCCCTGCTGACTCAGCCGACCCCTGCCTGATCATTGGCTCAGCCGGCTCCTGCTTGATCATCGGCTCAGCCGATGGAACGCCCCGCGCCTTCCCAGAACCGCGCCCGCACCGCCTTCTTGTCCGGCTTGCCGAGCGCGGTCACCGGTACCGAGTCCACGACGATCACCTGCTTGGGGGCATGCACCGACCCCTTGCGTTCCTTGACCGACGCCTGGATCTCCACCGTCATCGTCTCGACGGCCGCCTCGGAGCGGTCGGCGTCGGGCCGCAGGACCACCACGGCCGTCACCGCCTCCCCCCACTTCTCGTCGGGGGTGCCGATCACGCACACCTGCGCGATCGACGGATGCTCGGCGACAACGTCTTCCACCTCGCGGGGGAAGACGTTGAACCCGCCGGTGACGATCATGTCCTTGGTGCGGTCGACGATGAAATAGAAGCCGTCCTCGTCCTCGCGGGCCAGATCGCCGGTGTGCATCCAGCCGTCCCGGAACGTCTCGGCCGTCGCCTCCGGCAGGTTCCAGTACCCGCCCGACAGCAGCGGACCCGACACGCAGATCTCCCCGACCTCACCCTGCGGGACGGGCTGCCCGTCCTCGCCGAGCAGTGCGACCTTCGCGAACAGCGTCGGCCGGCCACACGACGTCAGCCTCTTGTCGTCGTGCTCCTTCTTGGACAGGTAGGTGATCACCATCGGCGCCTCGGACTGGCCGTAATACTGCGCGAAGATCGGCCCGAACCGGCGGATCGCCTCTTTGAGCCGCACCGGATTCATCGCCGACGCGCCGTAGTAAACGGTCTCCAGCGACGACAGATCGCGGGTGTGGGAATCGGGATGGTCCATCAGCGCGTAGATCATCGACGGCACGAGCATCGTCGCGGTGATCTTCTGCTCCTCGATCACGCGCAGCACCTCGGCCGGATCGAACTTCGTCAGCACGATCAGCTCACCGCCCTTGACGATGACGGGGGTGAAGAACGCCGCGCCGGCGTGCGAGAGCGGCGTGCACATCAGGAAGCGCGGGTTCTCCGGCCATTCCCATTCCGCGAGCTGCACGGTCGTCATCGTGGTGATCGACTGCGTGGTGCCGATGACGCCCTTGGGCTTACCGGTGGTGCCGCCGGTGTAGGTCAACCCGCCGATGTGGTCCGGGGGCAGGGCCGCAGCCGTCAGCGGCCTGGGGGAGTACTTCGCCGCCTCGGCGCTGAGGTCCACCGCCTTCACCCCGGCCTTGGCGAACTCCTCGGGAACCGGGCCGATGGTCAGCACCTGCGTGAGGGTCGGCACCTTCTCGACCAGTCCGAGCGCACGTTCGACGAACATCGGGTTGGGATCGATGATCAGCGACGTCACCTCGGCGTCGGTGAGCACGTAGGCGTGATCGTCGAGCGAGCCTAGAGGGTGTAGTGCCGTGCGGCGGTAGCCCTGGGTCTGGCCCGCGCCGATGATCATCAGCACCTCGGGCCGGTTCAGCGACAGCAGGCCGACGGCGGCACCGGTACCGGCCCCGAGCGCCTCGAACGCCTGGATGTACTGGCTGATGCGATCGGCGAGTTCGCCACCGGTCAACGTGGTGTCGCCGAGAAACAGCACGGGCCGGTCCTTGTGGCGCTTCAGCGCGCCGACGGTGAGGTGGCCGGAATGCAGGAAAGGACGGAGCTGAGGGTCCGACGAGCGCTCGCCCGAGGAGACATCGACTGCGGTCATGGCTACAGACTAGAACGTGTTCCAATTCCCGCAGAAGGGTCCGACGGAAATCGTTTTTTACAGCACGCCGCACCCGACCGTCCCGCAGGCCCACGAGCTGAGGAGCAGCAGCGGCCACAGCACCACGGCCGCGACGATGGCGACAAGATCGGCGAAGACGGTGAATTGCGCGCTGAACAACGCCTCGAGTCGATCGAGGACGGGCACGTGGAATCCGAGGTACACGACCCCGATCGCGGTGTAGGCCAGCGCGACGAGCAGCGCACGGTCCATGAAGGACGCGGCACCGTCGTCTTTCCGGTACGGGCGTAGGAACCGCCGTCCGCGACCCTCGGGTTCGTCGTCGGGCCCGGTCGGTGGATGCGCTCGACCGTCTCGGGAGGCCATCAGGCGATGGTGGCACATCAAAGCCCGTACCGGCGGTGCCCGGTCACCATCGGCGGCGTGCGCCGTTGGTGCGCAAGCGTTTCGGCATCCGTGGCATCCGCGCCGACGGGTCCGCCTCCCGGCGGCGTCCACGGCTCGGACCCGATGTCGGCGCGACCGACCGCGCCCGCCGAAGCGCGGCGCGGGAGAGCCGCTCGAAGTTAATGGCCGTTCGCAAGAAACCGACTCGGGCCCGCGGCGCGGGGCGCAGCGTTAGGGTGTGCCGTATGGCAGCCTCTGTGGGCGTCCGCGACGCGCGCAGGCGGCCCAAAGATCGTAAGCAACAGATCGCCCGAGCATCGGCAGAAGCGTTCAGCGAACTCGGGTACCACGCGGTCAGCATGGAGGACATCGCGTCGCGCGTGGGCGTCACGGCCGCATCGCTGTACCGCCACTACTCCGGCAAGTACGACCTGTTCCGGGCGGCCGTGCTGAATCTCGGCGAGCAGCTGGTCTCGGCGACGGCCTTCGCCGACGACGAATCCGGCGACTCCCCGGAGGAGTTGTGGGAGCGCATCGTTGCTGCGCTGGCCGACGCGGCGATCAAGACCCGCGCCAGCGGCGGCCTGTACCGGTGGGAGGCGCGGTATCTGCAGGAGCCCGATCAGGCCATCTCGAACGAGCAGATCAAGGTGGTCAACCGCCGCCTGCAGCGGCCGCTGTCGGCGCTGCGGCCCGAACTCGACAGCAGGCAGCGGTGGACGGTGACCGCGTCGGTGCTCAGCGCCATCGGCAGCATCTGTGACCACCGCGCCAAGCTTCCCGTCAACGACATGCGGCGATTGCTGGTGAGCCTGGCGCGCCGGCTCCGCGACGCCGAGCTGCCGGCGGTACCCGCCCGCGAAAAGCCCGGACGGCGTCCGGCCCCGTCGATCGGTCCCGCCGGCGAGTACGAAGCCATCCTTGCCGCAGCGCTGCGGCTGTTCCACGAGCACGGATTCCGCGAGACCGGAATGGACGACATCGCCTCGGCGATCGGCCTGCCCGCCTCGACGATCTACCGGTACTTCAGCGGCAAGTCCGCAGTGCTCAGCACCATCTACCGGCGCGCCGCCGACCGGGTCTCCAGCGACATGGGCGCGATCCTGGCGATGGCGCCCGACGAACGTACCGCCGTCGGCCAGCTGATCGACGCGTATGTGTGGCGGACGTTCGCCGAGCCGGAGCTGGCCTACGTCTACTACGCCGAACAGCTCAACGTGCCCGCCGAGGACCGGGCCGCGCTGCACAACATCCAGCGGTCGATCGTCGAGGGCTGGGCCGGGCAGGTGGTGGTCGCACGCCCCGATCTGTCACTGCGAGAGGCCAGGTTCGCTGTGCACGCCGGCCTCGGTCTCGTCGTCGACATCGGCAGGCTGGAGCGCTTTGCCGACACCGACTCGTCGCGTCAGCTCGTCGGCGGGCTGCTGCGGGTGCTGCTGCTCGCGGAGCACGCCTGAAATCTGCAGCCCCGTCAATCCCCGGGGCGCACCTCCTGCTCCGCCTAATAAGTTAATGAAAGATTTCCGAAACCTTGACGCGATCAGCGCTGCGGCCATACGGTGACGACCATCCAGAACCTGGTTACCTAGGTTGCTTCAGACGGGTGGGTCATCGAAATCGGGAGGCGTGGAACGTGAATCGCTCATGCGCCTCCCCGGTCCATGCACGCGGTGCGGCCGTCGGCATCGTCGGTCAGAATGCACTGCGGCGGAACGGACTTCAGGCATGACGACGGCGGATCAGCCGGTTCGCCGCGATGACTCCGTCCATGCCGTGCAGGACTGGGTCGGGGGCTATGTGCGCCGCCATCCGCTGGCGTCGCTGGCCACGGTCGGAGACCAGTTCGTCCTGGGTGTCCGCACCCTGCAGTGGTTCTTCGTCGACCTGTTCACCGGGCGTTTCCAGTTTCAGGAGTTCGTGCGCCAGGGTGCGTTCATGGCCGGCACCGCTGTGCTGCCCACCGTCCTGGTCGCGCTGCCGATCGGGGTGACGCTGTCGATCCAGTTCGCGTTGCTCGCCGGTCAGGTCGGCGCGACGTCGCTGGCCGGTGCGGCCAGCGGGCTGGCCGTGATCCGGCAGGCCGCGTCGTTGACCGCCGCGATCCTGATGGCCGCGGCGGTCGGCTCGGCGATCACCGCGGACCTCGGTTCCCGCAAGATGCGCGAGGAGACCGACGCCATGGAGGTCATGGGCGTGTCGGTGATCCGCCGCCTCGTGGTGCCGCGTTTCGCCGCGGCGATCATGATCGGCGTCGCGCTGACCGGCGTGGTGTGCTTCGTCGGCTTCCTGGCCAGCTATCTGTTCAACGTGTACTTCCAGAACGGCGCACCGGGCAGCTTCGTGGCGACGTTCGCGTCGTTCGCGACCACCGGCGACATGATCGTGGCACTGGTCAAGGCGGTCATCTTCGGCGCCATCGTGGCGATCGTGTCCTGTCAGAAGGGGCTGTCCACCCAGGGCGGGCCGACCGGGGTCGCGAACTCGGTCAACGCCGCCGTCGTCGAATCCATCCTGGTGCTCATGGTCGTCAACGTCGCGATCAGCCAGCTCTACATTCTGATGTTCCCGCGGGTGGGCCTGTAGATGTCCGCGTCGACGTTCTCACCGGCCGTTGTGCGGCCGGCCAAAAAGGCCTACCGGATGCTCGCCACGCCGATCATCCGGCTCGGGCACATGCTGGTGTTCTTCGTCCGGGCACTCCTCGGGATCCCGGTGGCGATCAGCCACTACCGCAAGGAGTTCGTCCGGCTGCTCTCCGACATCGCCTGGGGCAACGGCTCTTTGGTCGTCGGCGGCGGGACCGCCGGGGTGGCGATCGTGCTGGGCATCACCGTCGGCGCCCTGGTCGGCATCGAGGGATACAACTTCCTGGACATGCTCGGTCTGGGGCCCGCGACCGGAATCATCTCCTCACTGGTCAACACACGCGAACTCGCGCCCATCGCCGCGTCGCTCGCGTTCGCCACCCAGGCAGGGTGCCGGTTCACCGCGCAGCTGGGGTCGATGCGGATCGCCGAGGAGATCGACGCCCTCAAATCCCTTGGCATCAGGCCGATTCCGTACCTCGTCACAACCAGGTTGATGGCCTCGGTGATCGCGGTCATCCCGCTCTATGTCGTCTGCCTGGCGGTCAGTTACCTGACCACCCAGGCCGTCGTGATGGTCATCAGCGGCGGATCCACCGGCTCGTACATGCACTACTTCACGCTGATGCTGTCGGGGCAGGACATCCTCTACTCGGTACTCAAGACCGTCATCTTCGTGTGGATCGCCTCCACGGTGCAGTGCTACTACGGCTTCTACGCCAGCGGCGGTCCGGTCGGGGTGGGCGTCGCCGCCGGTCACGCGATGCGGGCGAGCATCACGGTGGTGATCATGGTGAACATGCTGCTGACCATGGCGCTGTGGTCGGTCGACGCGGGAGCGAGGTTCGGCGGCTAGATGGCGAACTCGTTCGAATTCGACGGGCGCGGACCCTCCGACCGCCAGCTGCTGGTCTGCGGTGTGGCCGTGCTGGCGATCGTGTCGATCGTGACCGCGGTGCTGCTGGTCAAGTCGACGGGCCGGCTCGACCCGCGGGTGCGCGTCGTCGCCGCGATGGTCAACGTCGGCGACGGTCTTCCGCAGCGCTCCGACGTGAAGTACCACGGCGTGCTGGTCGGCGCGGTCGACGACGTCACCCCCGCCGAGAACGGTGAACCCAACTTCGTCCACATCGATCTCAAACCCGAATACGCCAGGTCGATCCCGGCGAACGTCACCGCGCGGGTGGTGCCGAGCAATGTGTTCGCGGTGTCGTCGGTCCAGCTCGTCGGCTCCGGTGGGCCCCCGATTCAGCCCGGCGCCGAGATCCCCGAGGACACCGAGCTGCCGACCGTGCTGTTCCAGACGACGATCAGCAAGCTGCGCGACATCCTCGCCGCGACGGGCCGCGGTCGCGAGGACGACACCGTCGGCATCCTCGCCGCGGTCCACGCGGCGACCGAGGACCGTCGCACCGAACTGCTCACCTCCGGTGCCCAACTCAACCGCATGGTCGACGAACTCGATCGGATCGTGGCGACCGAGCCCGGGCCGACGACGGTCTCCGCGCTCGTCGATGCGACGCGCGGTCTGCAGCAGACCGCCCCCGAACTCGTCGATGCGCTGCACCAGGCGGTGCAGCCGATGCAGACGTTGGTGGAACAGAGCGCGCAGCTGACCTCTCTGGTCAACGGCGGCATCCGGACCTCCGAGACCACCCGCACCGCGTTCGACAACCACGCCGACCGCCTGGTGCGGATCACCACCGAGATGACCCCCGTCATCGGCAGCCTCGCCGACACGTCCCGGCACTGGGTTCCGGCGTTCGTGAAGCTGAACGAGTTGTCGCGCAAGTTCTTCGACGAGGTGTGGATACACGAGCACGACATCGGCAACATACGGATCAACCTGTCCTTCACGCCGACCTACTCCTACACACGGGCGGATTGCCCGCAGTACGCCGGTCTGAAGGGGCCCAGCTGCTACACCGCGCCGCTGGTGCCGACCCGCGCGGCGCTGCCGGATGTGTTGCTGCCGCAGAACTATCAGCCGCCGAAGGATCTGCAACCGCCGCCCGGCACCGAGATCGGCCCCAGCGGAAACCTGATCGCGGTCGGTCCGCCGCTGGTGAATCCGAATCCCAGCCTCGCCGACCCGAATCCGCCGCTGCCACCGTGGATGCCGCCGTCCCCGCCGGTACCGCTGACCGCGAACCCGGCGCTGGTGCCCCCGCCTCAGCTCCCCGCTCCACTGTCACCGCCGGCGCCGGTGGCGCCGAAGCCGGGCGACCCACCTCCGCGTCCCGCCGCTCCCGCACCGGCGGCACCCGCACCCGCACCCGCACCGGCGGCGCCCGGGCCTGGGTCCGCGGAAGCCCCGTTCGCACCGGCGTCCTATGGAGGCAACGTGGGACCCGTTGGTAGCCAACAGGAGCAACGCCAACTCAGCCTGATCACGGGCCGGCACGCGACCCCGGCGACCCAGTTGCTGCTCGGGCCTCTGGCGCGCGGGACCACGGTGTCGATCGACGGGGAGCCCTGATGAAGTACCGCGGTCCGTTGATAGGCCTGTCGTTGTTCATGGTCGTCGCGATCACGTTGACGTGGCTGGTGTATGTGACCCTGCGCCGGGATGTGGCCGGGGAGAAGGTGCCGTATTCGGCGATGTTCACCGACGTCTTCGGGTTGCGTGAGGGTGACGACGTCCGGATGGCCGGTGTTCGCGTCGGCAGGGTCGAAAAGATCGAGCTGGACGGCAAACTCGCGAAGGTCTCGTTCGTGGTGCAGAGCGACCAGCAGGTCCTCGGCACGACCGTGGCGTCGGTGACCTACCAGAACATCGTCGGGCAGCGCTATCTCGGTCTCACCCTGGGCAGCCAGGGGGAGCCGGTGCCGCTGCCGGCCGGCAGCGTGCTGCCTCTCGAGCGGTCCGATCCGTCGTTCGACGTGACCACGCTGCTCAACGGATACGAGCCGTTGTTCAGCCTGCTCGACCCGCAGGCCGCGGACGATCTGACCCAGGGGGTGATCCAGTCGCTGCAGGGTGACGAGGCGTCACTGGTCGCGCTGGTGGATCAGACCTCCCAGCTGACCGAATCGTTCGCCGGCCACGACGAAGAACTCGGCGCGGTGATCACCGACCTGAACACGGTGATGTCGAATCTGGCCAAGCACAACGACAGCATGGACCAGGTGCTGACCGAGACACAGGCCGCGGTGTCGATCTTCGATGCCCAGCGGCAGGAACTGGTGGACTCGACCGGATCGATCTCGCGGGTCGTCAGTCGGCTGTCCACCGTCAGCGACGACGTGTACCCGTCGCTGAACGAACTCATCGAGCGGGAGCCGGGTTTCGCCCAACACCTGGTGAGTATCGAGCCTCAGCTCGCCTTCACCGGGGCGAATCTCCCGTTGCTGCTCAAGGGGTTTGCGCGGATCACCAGTGAGGGTGCCTACGCCAACGCCTACGCGTGTGACCTCAACACCACCGGATTCTTCCCGGGCCTCAACGACGTGACGCCGATCATCGTCGACGCGGCCACCCCGGGTAACGACGCCCAGTACTCCCCGAAGTGCAGGAACATGGCCAATGGCTGAGCAGACGAAGCGCCGCCGCCGGCGGCTGGAGAGCTATCACAAGGCGTGGCTGGGGACCGTCGCGGTCGTCGTGGTCGCCGTGCTGGTCGGTGCGCTCCTGCTGATCAAGGCCGCCGACGTCGGATACCGCACGTTCACCGCGCAGTTCCTGCAGGCCGCAGCGCTGCAGCCGGGAAATCCGGTGAGCGTGGCCGGTATTCCGGTCGGAGAGGTGACCGACATGAAGCTCGCCGGCGACCACGTCGAGGCGCGCTTCACGGTGCGCAACGACGTGGACCTCGGCGAGGATTCCCGCGCCGTCATCAAGGTAACCACCATCCTGGGTTCGCGGTATCTGTCCCTGGAGCCCGAAGGCACGGGCGCATTACCCGACCGCCACTTCGACCTGTCCCACACCGAGGTGCCCTACGACCTGCAGGAGGCGCTGACCGACGTCACCACCACCTTCGAGCAGGTCGACTCCGACAAGTTCGCCGAGACGCTCAGCATTCTCGGCCGCCAGCTGCAGGGCATGCCGGAGATCCTGCCGCAGGCGCTGGAGAACACCTACACACTGTCGACGATCATCGCCGACCGCCGGGACCAGCTCGGATCACTGTTGGAGACAACCGAAGTCGTCAGCAACACACTGCGCCGCCAGCAGGCGAACATCGGGAGCCTGGTTCGGCAGGGCAACGATCTCGTCGGCGAATTCGTGCTCCGACGGGCATCGTTCCAGGCGATGATGAACGCGATCACCAACCTCGTCCAGACGCTCGGCGACATCGTCATCGAGGACCGCCCGGAACTGGAGGCCCTGTTGGTCAACGTGCGCGAACTCTCCGACATGCTCGGGCAGAACGACGATCTGCTCCGCAGCATCCTGCAGTCCGGCCCGCCCGCGCTGCGCGGCCTGGCCAATGCCACCGGGATGGGTAACGCCGTCGAGTTCAACGCGGCCAACGGGTTGCTGGTGGATTCCTGGATGTGCGCGATCAGCGGCAGGGCCAAACAGTTCGGGATGATCCAGTACTTCCAGGACTGCAAGTGAGCGGCCGGGCGAAGGTGACGGCGCTGGTGGTCGCCGGTCTGGTCGCGGTCGTCGCCGTCGCCGCGATCGGGTGGTCCTTTCTGTCGGACCGTCTGGACGCGATCACGGTCACCGCCCAGTTCGACAGTGCGGCAGGACTTTACGAGGGCAACACGGTCGCCGTGCTGGGCATGCCGGTCGGCAAGGTCGTCCGGATCGAGCCCAAGGGCGGCTACGTCGAGGTCGAGTTCACCGTGGACGGCGACGTGCAGGTGCCCGCGGATGTCCAGGCGGTGACGATCTCGAACTCGATCCTCACCGACCGGCAGATCGAGCTGACGCCGCCGTATCGCGGCGACGGCCCGACCCTGCGCGATCACGACACCATCGGTTTGAACCGCACTAGGACGCCCGTCGAATTCGCCCGTGTGCTCGACGTTCTGGACAAGCTGTCGACCTCGCTGCGCGGGGACGGCCGGGGCGGCGGTCCCGTCGCCGACGTGGTGAACGCATCCGCCGCGATCGCCGACGGCAACGGTCAGCAGATGAAGGACGCGCTCGGGGAACTGTCCACCGCGCTGCGGCTGAGCGCCGATCACGGTCAGGTGACCCGCGACCAGCTGACCACCATCATCCGCAACGTCAGCACGCTGTCGCAGGCCGCTGCCGACAACGACGCGACGCTGCGCGAGTTCGGTTCCAGTGTGCGGCAGCTCAGCCAGGTCCTGGCCGACGAGAACTTCGGCACCGGAACCACCGGCAAGAAGCTCAACGAGGTGATCGTCCAGTTCGGCGAGGTGCTCGACACCCACCGGGAGGCGATCAGGCAGATCGTCACCAACGGCAACACCGCGGTCACCACGACCGTCGACCATCAACGCGACCTGGCCGAGTTCCTGGACGTCACACCGATGACGCTGGACAACATCTACAACGCGATCGACCGGACCAACGGGGCCGTCCGCATGCATGTGCTGACCGACAAGGTGCTGTTCGACACCCAGACGGTCAAGGAGATGTGCAACATGATGGGGTTGCGTCAACTCGGCTGCAGCACCGGCACACTGCAGGATTTCGGCCCGGACTTCGGGTTGAGCTACGTGCTCGACGGTCTGACGGCGATGGGGCAGAAATGATGACGCGCCGAGCGGCTTCGGCACTGGCGGTAGCGATGACCACCTGCCTGTCGGTGACCTCCTGTGCGACAGAGGGTTTGTCGAGTCTGCCGCTGCCTGCCCCCGGCGGCGGTTCGGGCGGCTACACGCTCACCGCCGTGTTCTCCAACGCTCTGAACCTGCCGGCGATGGCCAAGGTCAAACTCGCCGGCGCCGACATCGGTCAACTGGAATCGATGCAGGCCCGCGACTACACGGCGGTGACGACCCTGCGGATCAGGGAAGGGGTGTTGCTGCCGGTGGGCAGTACCGCCGAATTGCGTTCGGCGACACCGCTGGGCGACGTCTTCGTCTCCATCAAGCCACCTCCGTCGGCAGGGCAGGGCACGCCGCTGCTCACCGACGGCGACACCATCGGCCTCGAGTCGACCACCGCGGCGGCCACCGTCGAGTCCGTGCTGAGTTCGGCGGCGATCCTGGTCAACGGCGGAGCCGTCCGCAACTTCACCAACATCATCAACGGTCTCGGGAAGGCCACCGGCGACCAGGGTCAGGCGTTCGGTGAGCTCATCCGCAAGACCAACCACACCCTGGGCACCCTGAACGGCCGCTCCGAGGAGATCAAGACCGCGCTGACCGAGACCTCGCAGTTGGCAGCGCAACTGGAGGCCAAGAACCAGTCCCTGGCCGAGGTGATGGACGCCGCGGCGCCCGCCACCAGTACGCTGGCCGCCCAGACGAACGGCATCGCCGACCTGGTCCTGACCGTCGGCGCGACCACCGAACAGCTCAGGAAATTTCCGTCGATCGCCGGGACCGACACCAGTGGGCGCAGCGTGATCGCGGACGCGAGCAGGATCGCCGGCGCCTGGAACGACGTCGTGCTGGCCCCGGGTGCGGATCTCTACTCGTTGAACCGGTTGATGCCGCCGTTCATCAAATCCACGACGAGCAATGCCATCGCCGTGCGCGCCAGCATCGACCGCCTCGTCCTCGGCTCGATCCCCGACATCGGCTTCGCCGGCGATCCCGGTCTGCACGGCCCCAAACGCTACAACTGGCACCAGTTGGTCGGCTCGTTGCGCTACACGTTGCTGCGGCTGCAGGAGCGGGTGGTGGGCAAGGGGCCGGAAGTGCCCCAGATGCCGGTGATCCCGAGTCCCACCGAGCCGGGGCAGTGGGAGCTCGCGCCGCCCGGGCCGGTACCGCCCGGACCTGCGCCGGCTGTCGCGCCGCCGGCACCGGGGGTGCCGTGATGATCAACGCACTCGCCGACTCCGTCGTCCGGGTGGTCCGGACGGTCCACCGCGGCCGGGCGTGGCTGTCCGCCGGGGCGCTGGTCTTCATCCTGGTCGTCGCCGCGGCCTATCTGTTCGTCGGTGCGCTGCAGGTCAATCCGCTCGCGAAGAGCTACCGGGTCACGGTGCAGCTGCCGGAGTCGGCGGGCCTGCTGCCGAACCAGAATGTGACGTTGCGCGGTGTGCCGATCGGCCGGGTGGAACGCCTCGACATCACCCCGGCCGGAGTGAACGCCGTCGTGTCGATGGATTCGTCTGTGGCGGTACCGATGTCGAGCGCGGTGCGGGTGTCGGGTCTGTCGCCGGCCGGTGAGCAGTACATCGACTTCGTCGCCGACTCCGACGCCGGCCCGTATCTGGAGAACGGCAGTGTCATCGCCCAGGACAACACCACCGTGCCGGTGAGCCTGGCGGATCTGCTCGCCAATGCCGACGGGGCCCTGTCCCAGGTCGATCCCGGCAAGCTCGAGGTGATCAAGCACGAGCTGAGCATGACCGAGGCCGGACCGCAGAAGCTCGCCGACATCATCGACGGCGGCACCTTCCTTCTGACGACGCTGGATTCGGTGCTCCCCGAGACCTCGAGCATGCTGCGCACCAGTCGTGTGGTGTTCACGCTGGCGGCCGACAAGAATGCCGGCATCGAGGTGGCCTCGGACAACCTGGCGCAGACGTTCGACGGTGTCAACCGGATGCGGGACGGCTTCCGCCGGCTGACCGATCGGGCCCCCGGCACGCTGAACAGCGTCGACAACCTGTTCGCCGACAACTCCGACACCATGGTGCAGTTGCTCGGCAATCTGACCACCACCTCGCAACTGCTCTATCTTCGGGTGCCCGCGCTGCACGCGCTGTTCCCGGACTACCGGACCTCGCTGCTCGACGCGATCGGCAGCGCGATGCACGACAACGGACTGTGGGCGACCGGTGAGATCTACCCGCGGTACACGTGTGATTACGGAACTCCGCGCCGGCCGCCGTCCTCGGCCGATTTCCCGGAGCCGTTCATGTACAACTACTGCCGCGACGACCATCCGGGAGTTCTGGTGCGCGGCGCCAAGAATGCGCCGCGGCCGGCCGGCGACGACACCGCCGGGCCGCCGCCCGGCGCCGATCTGGGCCGCCAGACCGACCCGACGCCGCGCGGCCGCTACACGATCCCGACGCCCTACGGCGGCCCCACCCTTCCGATCGAGCCGCCCCGCTGAGATATCGAGGAACTGACACATGACGGTCACCACGCAGAGCACCCGCGACGACGAACCCGACACGAGCGCCGACGACGAACAGACGCCCGAGGGCGCCGGTCCCGGGGATGCCGACGTCGACGACGCGCACACCGAAACCGAGCCTGCAGACGACGATTCGGACCCGGATGAGCCGATGACCGCCCGCGGATGGCGGCGCCGGGTCCTGCTCGGCGTCGTCGCGCTGGTGTTCGCCGCGCTGCTGGCGGTGTCGGGTGTGCTCGGCTGGATGACATGGAAACAGCACCAGCTGACGCAGGCCGGCGAGCAGGCGCGCCAGGCCGCGGTGACCTACGCGCAGGTGTTGACGAGTATCGATTCGGCGAAGGTCGACGAGAACTTCAACCAGGTCCTCGACGGTGCCACCGGTGAGTTCAAGGACATGTACTCCGAATCCAGTATGCAGCTGCGGCAGTTGCTGATCGACAACAAGGCCGCATCGCGCGGCGTGGTCGTCGAGTCGGCGATCCAGTCGGTGGAAGAGGGCCGGGTGGTGGTGTTGCTGTTCGTGGATCAGTCGGTGACCAATTCCGCGGTCCCGGACCCTCGCATCGACCGCAGCCGCATCAAGATGACGATGGAGTACGTCGACGGGCGTTGGCGCGCAGCCAAAGTCGAGTTGGCGTAATGGTACGCCGGTTGACGTGCAGTGGTGTTGCCGCTGTGCTGGCGTCGGTCGTGATGGCCACCGCGTCGCCCGCGTCGGCGTCAGCTGCGTCGTTCTGTGACGAACTCGGCGGTCAGTGGGACGGGCAGTTCTGTACGACATCGGTGGTGTCGGAGCGCAAAGCGACCCGAGACATCAGGATTGCGCTGCCCGGTGATCTCGTGGAGAACCCCGTGATCCGGGCGTACCTCACCACCCTGATGAACAACTGGCGCAACGCGGCGACGAAGATGGTGCAGAACAGCTTCGGAGAGCAGCACTTCCAGATCCTTCACCGGGGTGAGGCGATGACGGCCGTCTTCCACGAGATGTACTCGGGCACGGTCGGTACCGACGCCCTGGCGCATCCGAACGCCCCCATCGTCAGTGATGCGTATCGCACCTTCACGTTCGTCGGCGGGCGGCAGGTGCAGCTGGCCGATCTGTTCAAACCCGGCGTCGACCACCTGGCCGAGATCCCGCGCCTGGGTGCGCCGTTCATCGTGGCTGCCCTCGACGCCGCGCCGCCGCCGCACCAGCCCGGCACCTATCCGTTCACCCCGGACCGCTGGACCCCGGACAAGGTGTACTCCGGCGGGTACAAGGCGTGGGCGATCTCGGGTGACGAGTTGATCCTCTACATGCCGGACTATCCGGTCGGACGGGACACCCCGACGAACTTCACCCCGGGCCTGATGCAGTGGTCGATGGACGGCGGGACCGTGCAGGCGCGGATCCCGCTCGCCGCGCTGGCTCCTGTCCTGCGTCCGGAGTTCGGCGGATCACCGTGATGCGGCGAATCGCGCTGCTGCTGGTGGGCATCGTGGTGCCAGGCATCGTGGTGTGCGCGGTGCCGGCGACCGCGACCGCGCAACCGGATTCCGATGCGGTTCCCCCGACGCTGCCGGTGTTCACGCCGTACCCCTCGGCGTGGATGCCGGACTATTCACTGTTTCCGTACAACCTGTGGCAGAACCGCGTCACGCCCGAACAGATCACCGCACAACGTGAGTCCTGCCAGTGGTTCAACGCGCAGTACGACACGCTGATGGCGCAGGCGTTCGGCTTCCAGCGTTTCCTGGGCGACCGCCGCGACGACTGGTCCGACCCCGGCGTGCAGCGGGCCGGCGCGACGGTCGCGGCCAACCTCGATCAGTCCGCGGCCTTCCTCGCGCCGCGGGCCGACACGCTGTTCATCGTCAACTATCCGGATCAGAGCGAGTATTCGCCGCTGTTCCACGGGGATTCGATCTATCGGTTGTGGTACCAGTTCACCCAGATCAGCGACAAGATCAAGAAGCAGGTGCCCGCAGGCCAGATCAACGCCAACAACGCGACCGCCAACGTCTACGGCACGGCGATCCGCGATTCCGGCGTCTGCACCGGCGCCTGACCTAGCCTGCCGAGCGCGCGTGTCTGCACGCCGACACTCCGCCGAACCCGTGCATTTCGCGCGCGCTCGCACCCCGCGACCGCCGCAACCGTTGACATGTTGACACAAATCGCTAGTCTTTGTGTCAACGACAATGCCGGGAGGCGCCATGGTCGCGATCGCCACGGAGTCCGTCGACTCCACGCTCAGCTCCAAGAGCAATGTCCGCCCGAAGATGATCCACGAATTCCGCAAGCATTCCGGCAGCGTGCTGGGTGGGCTGTTCGGTGCCGCCGCGTTCGACGAGGTGGCCCTGGTGCCGGTCGCGGCGGCCGTCGACAAGACCGGCCGGTTCGCCTCCAACTTCGCCGATCGCGGTGTGCGCAGCGGATTTTCGGCGCTGCTGGCGATCTGGGGTGACGCGACCGACCGCGAAGCGGAGGGGCAGCGCCTCAAGACCATGCACCGCGAGGTCCATGGCCACGGCACAGGTGAGTTCTCCGATGTCCGCTACAGCGCGCTGGATCCCCGGCTGTGGAACTGGATCGCGGTCAGCGGGCTGCTTCTCGTGATGAACTCGTTCACCCCGTGTACCGGGCACACGCTGAACGACGACGAGCGTGAGGTCGCCTATCAGCAACTCCTGGAGGGCTTCCGGTCCCTGGAGTTGCCCGGTAAGAGCGCGAAGTTTCCCGCCAGCTACGCCGAGGCCGTCGCCTACTACGACGACATGGTCGACGGCGAGCTCGCGTCGAATCCGTTCCTGCGCCGCGTCACCCAAGATCTGACCAAGCTGCCGTTGCCCACGCTGGTGCTGCCGCCCGCGCTGCGGGTGGCGCTGACGCCGGGCTGGATGGCGCTGCGGCCGTTGGCCGGTCGGGTGGTCAAGGTGTGCTCATTCGGAATTCTGCACCCCGGCATACGGGAGATGACCGGCTTCCGGTGGGAGTCCCGCCACGACCGCGAGTTCGCGGTGTACACGCGCCTGCTGCAGCTGGCATGGCGCACGCTTCCCGACCGCGTCTTGCTGATCCCGTTGGCGCGCAACCGGATCGAATACGAGAAGCTGGTCCGGCTGCATCGGTCGGTGGCGCTGGATTCGTTCGCGCCGCCGGCCGGCCGGTGCCCGGTGGGCTAGGCCGATGCGACGGGCACGCAACACCGACAGCCCCACCGAGCAGGAGTCGGCGATCCTGAAGGCCGCCGCCGAGGAGGTCGCGCTGGTCGGGGTCGGCCGGCTCAGCATGGACGTCGTCGCACGCCAGGCGGGCGTCAGCCGCAGCACGCTGTACCGGCGCTTTCCCAGCCGAGACGCGCTGATCACCGAACTGGGCCGCCAGACGTTCGAGTTCGCGATGGCGCGGCTGCAGACCGTCGCGATCGACGACGGTCCACAGCAGGCCGCGGTCGCCGCGTTCCGCGAAGGCGTCCGGCTGCTCACCGGCGAACCGGTGATGCGCCGCTTCCTGCAGCTCGACGGCGAGTTCACCGCGACGACGGAGATGGTCGCCGAGGCCCGGCTCTTCCTGGTCAGCGCCGCGACGGCGATGGCCAAGGCGCTGCGCGCCGCCGGCGCGACGATGCCCGACAGCGAGCTGCTGGCGGTCGCCGAGGTCCACATCCGGCTCGCGGCGTCGCTGGTGCAAGTGAACACCGACGTGCTCGACGTGACCGACGACGAGGCCGTCGCGCGATACGCCCGGACCTACCTCGCGCCGCTGGTGCGGTGAGCCGGGGCAAACCAGCGAATCCGGCAAGCGGCAGCGGCTCGCGTGGCACGCTTCTGGGCATGGCCGAGCTGACCGAACCCCGATTCCTGGACGAACGACTTGCCCACTGGGCGACCGTCAATCCCGACGGTGAAGCGATGGACTACCTCGAGCGGTCCTGGACGTGGTCGCAGTGGAACGACCGCGTCCGCCGGCTGGCCGGAGCGCTGACCGAACGCGGGATCTCGCGCGGGGACGTCGTCGCGTTCCTCGACAAGAACCACCCCGCGTGTGTCGAGCTCACGTTCGCCGCGGCGTCGCTGGGTGCGGCGACCGCGATCGTGAACTGCCGTCTGGCGCCCGACGAACTGGACTACGTGCTCAACGACTCAGGGGCCAAGCTGCTCATCGTCGGTGAGGAGTTCACGGGGTCGATCGACAAGATCCGCGACAAGCTGACCCAGGTCGAGCACGTCATCTCGGTCAAACCCGACGGCGACGACGAGTACGAGGCGATGCTGGAGGCGTCCTCGCCGGTCGACCGGGCCGACGACGTCGAACCCGGCGACGTCTGCATCATCATGTACTCGTCGGGCACCACCGGCCGGCCCAAGGGCGTGGAGCTCACCCAGGCCAACATCATCGCCCACACCGTCAACGCCCACGAAGGCTTCGAATTCGACGAGGGCGACAAGAACATGGTGTCGATGCCGCTGTTCCACGTCGGCGGATCGTCCTACGTACAGTTCGGGATTCACGACGGATTCCCGAGCGTGATGACCCGCGACGTCGACGGCATGACGCTGGCGGGCGCGATCCTCAAGGGCGCCAACCGCACGTTCCTGGTGCCGGCGGTGCTGGCCAAGGTGCTCGACGCCGGCGAGGACGCCGTCAAGCTGTTCGGGTCGCTCAAGACCTTCGCCTACGGGGCTTCGCCGATGCCGCTGCCGTTGCTGCGTCAGGCGCTGGAGGCCTGGCCCAACACCGATTTCATGCAGGCCTACGGTCTGACCGAGCTCTGCGGGGTGATCAGCCACCTGCTACCCGAGGCGCACCGCGACCCGGGCCGGGAGGAACGGCTGTCCAGCGCGGGCACCCTGGTGCCCAACGCCGAGGTGCGGGTGGTCGACCCGGACACCCTCGAGGACGTCCCGACCGGTGAGCAGGGCGAATTGTGGTTCCGCTCACCGCAAGTGATGAAGGGGTATCACAATAAGCCGGAGGCGACCGCGGAGTCGATCACCGAGGACGGGTGGTTCCGCACCGGCGATGTGGGCCGCGTCGACGACGGCGGCTACATCTTCGTCGAGGACCGGCTCAAGGACATGATCATCTCCGGCGGGGAGAACATCTACTCCATCGAGGTGGAGCGGGTGCTCGCCGAGCACGATGCCGTGGTCGAGGTCGCGGTGATCGGTGTGCCCGACGAGAAGTGGGGTGAGGTGGTCAAGGCTGTCGTGGTCGTCGAGGGCGAGGCCTCCGAAGCCGACATCATCGCGTTCGCCCGGGAGCGGCTGGCCGCCTACAAGTGCCCCAAGACCGTCGACATCACCGACGAGCTGCCGCGCAACCCCACCGGCAAGATCCTCAAGAAGGAGCTGCGCAAGCCGCACTGGGACGGCCGCGACCGCGCCACGGTCTAGATCGGCGTGCCGGAGACCCTCGTCACCCCGTGTTTCCAGGACATGACCATCCCGAAACCCGTGTGTAACGTGGCTGGTGCGGCGTCCATTTCCGGATGCCGGCGGACGAGGGAGCAGTACCCGCACAGACAAGACTGACTCGCAGGAGGGTCTTGTGGCGTGGCTGATACTCGTCGCCAGTGGCTTCCTCGAGGCCGTCTGGGCGACCGCGCTCGGCATGTCGAACGGTTTCCGGCGCTGGCGCCCGACGGTGGTGTTCGCCGTCGCGATGCCCGCCAGTCTCGCCGGTCTGGCGTACGCGATGACCGAGGTGCCGACCGGCACGGCCTACGCGGTGTGGGTCGGCATCGGCGCCACGCTGACGGTGGTGTGGGCGATCGTCACCAAGAAGGAAGCCGCCACCACGGCGAGGGTTCTGCTGCTGTGCCTGTTGGTCGGCAGCGTCGTCGGACTGAAGGCGGTGAGTTGACGTGGCGTGGTTCGTGCTGATCGTGAGTGCGGTGCTCGAAGCGGTGTGGGCGACGGCGCTCGGCAGAGCCGACGGCTTCACCGCGCCGGGCCCGACGGTGGTGTTCCTCGTCGCGATGCTGGCGAGCCTCGGCGGTCTCGGCTGGGCGACCAAGCACATCCCGATCGGCACGGCGTACGCCGTGTGGACCGGGCTCGGCGCCGCGCTGACGGTGGGCTACGCGATGCTCAGCGGCGACGAGCACGCCTCGCTGGGCAAGGCCGTGTTCCTCACCGGCATCATCGCCACCGTCGTCGGGCTCAAGCTGCTGCCCCCGGCCGCCGACCCCGTCGCCGGGTCCGACGCCGCGGCCGCACCGGTGCCGGCGCGTTCCGGCCGCTGAGGCACGATGAAGCGGTGGCCGACCTCGCCGACGTCCTCGACCGGCTTCACGTGGTGGCGCTGCCGATGCGGGTCCGGTTCCGCGGCATCACCACCCGCGAGCTCGCACTGATCGACGGCCCCGCCGGCTGGGGTGAGTTCGGCGCGTTCGTCGAGTACCGGCCCGCCGAAGCCGCGCACTGGCTGGCCGCCGGGATCGAGGCGGCCTACCGCCCGCTGCCCGAGGTGCGGCGCCCGCGCATCCCGATCAACGCGACGGTGCCCGCGATCGCCGCCGAGGACGTCCCCGCGGTGCTGGCCCGGTTCCCCGGCGTGCGCACCGCCAAGGTCAAGGTCGCCGAGCCCGGTCAGACACTCGCCGACGACGTCGCGCGCGTCAACGCGGTGCGCGCCGCGGTGCCGACCGTCCGGGTGGACGCCAACGGCGGATGGACCGTCGACGAGGCGGTTGCCGCTGCGCGGGCACTGACCGCCGACGGGCCGATCGAATACCTCGAACAACCCTGCCGGACCGTGCCCGAGCTGGCCGAGGTGCGCCGACGCGTCGAGGTCCCCGTCGCTGCCGACGAGAGCATCCGCAAGGCCGAGGACCCGCTGCACGTCGTCCGCAGCGGCGCCGCCGACGTCGCTGTCCTCAAGGTCGCCCCGCTCGGGGGCGTCCACGCGATGCTGGACATCGCCGCGCAGATCGACATCCCCGTGGTGGTGTCCAGCGCGCTGGACTCCGCGGTCGGCATCGGGATCGGCTTGGTCGCCGCCGGAAGCCTGCCCAGGCTGGACCACGCCTGCGGCCTGGGCACCGGGGGATTGTTCGTCGACGACGTCGCCGCTCCCGTCGTTCCCGTCGACGGGTATCTGCCCGCGGCGCCGGTCACCCCCGACCCCGACCGGATCGCCGCCCTGGCGGCCCCGCCGGACCGCAGGCAGTGGTGGATCGCGCGGGTCCGGGAGTGCTTCCCCCTCGTGTCCTGATCTGTGGGGGGCATGGCCTGGACGCCGTCGCCGCACTGGCCAACACTGAACCCATGGTGCGCACCGTGGTCATCGTCGGCTTCGCCGGCGTCCAGGCGCTCGACGTCGTCGGACCATTCGATGTGTTCACGGGCGCCTCGCTGTCGGTCGGTGCCCGCGGCCTCGGTGACGGATACGACGTGCGCGTCGTGGCGGTCGACGGCGCGCCGGTCAGCACCGGCACCGGTCTCACGCTGGCGGCCGACCCGCTGCCCGGTCCCGACGAGGCGGTGGACACCGTCGTGCTGCCCGGCGGCTGGGGCGCCGACACCGCCCGGCAGGACCAGGTCCTGATCGACTGGATCACCGCCGCCGCGGCGCGGGCACGCCGGGTGGTCAGCGTGTGCAACGGTGCGGTGCTGGCCGCGCAGGCCGGGCTGCTCGACGGCTGCGTGGCCACCACGCACTGGGCCTACGCGCCCCAGTTGGCCGCGGAATTCCCTTCGGTGACAGTCGATCCCGACCCGATCTTCGTGCGCAGCTCGGAGAAGGTGTGGACCGCCGCGGGTGTCACCGCCGGCATCGACCTGGCGCTGGCTCTCGTCGAGGACGACCACGGCACCGAGACCGCGCAGATCGTGGCGCGCCACCTGGTCATGTATCTGCGCAGGCCGGGCGGGCAGACGCAGTTCGCCGCGCCGGTATGGATGCCGCGCGCCCGGCGGACCCCGATCCGTGACGTCCAGGAGGCGGTCGAGGCCGAGCCCGGCGGCGCGCACAGCATCGCCGAGCTGGCCCGGCTCGCCGCGATGAGCCCGCGCCACTTCACCCGCGTCTTCACCGAGGAAGTCGGTGAGGCGCCGGGCGCCTATGTCGAGCGGGTCCGCACCGAAGCGGCCCGCAGGCAACTGGAGGAGACCGACGACACCGTCACGGTGATCGCCGCCCGCTGCGGCTTCGGCTCGGCGGAAACGTTGCGCCGCAACTTCGTTCGGCGTCTCGGCGTCTCCCCGGACCAATACCGCAGAACATTCGCCTAACGACAGAGGAGTGCACCGTGCAGGTCGCCATCATGCTCTATCCGGGGTTCACCGCTCTGGATTTCATCGGGCCCTACGAGAGCCTGCGCTGGCTGCCCGACGTCGAGGTGCGGTTCGTGTGGCACGAGCCGGGCCCGATCGCCGCCGACTCGCACGTGCTGCTCGTCGGCGCCACGCACAGCTTCGACGAGACCCCGTCACCCGACATCATCCTGATCCCCGGCGGGTTCGCCACCATGGAGCACGCCCGCGACGAGAAGGTGCTCGACTGGGTGCGCCGGGCCCACCAGACGTCGACCTGGACCACGTCGGTCTGCTCGGGCTCGGTGATCCTGGCCGCGTCCGGCGTGCTCGACGGGAAGCGGGCCACCTCGCACTGGGCGGCGCTGCCGGTGCTCAAGACGTTCGGCGTGCAGCCGGTCGGCGACGAGCGGGTGGTGGTCGCCGACGACAAGACGGTCACCGCGGCCGGGGTGTCGGCGGGTATCGACCTGGGTCTGTGGCTGGCCGGCCAGATCGCCGGGGAGTCCAAGGCCAAGGCCATCCAGCTGTCGATCGAGTACGACCCGCAGCCGCCGTTCGATTCCGGGCACATGTCGAAGGCGTCGGCGTCGACGAAGGCGCTGGCCACCGCGATGATGGGCCGGGAAATGGCCAGGCCGGCCGCGCTGGCCGCCTCGACCGGCCTGCTCTGGGACGCCGCCCTCAAACGGATCCGTGCGCGGCGCTCCCGCCGGGAGCCGGCGAGATTGCGCTGAGGGTCGTGACCACTGCGCGTTGAGCGACCGCGAGCACAATCTCGGCGCTTACCGACGCTTCCAGTACCGTCGTCGGGGTGAATTTGGCATTCGACGATCGCGGCTCCGGGGATCCGGTGCTCTTCATCGCAGGTCGTGGCGGCGCCGGGCGCACGTGGCACCTGCATCAGGTGCCGGTCTTCACCCGCGCCGGTTACCGGTGTGTGACGTTCGACAACCGCGGGATCGGCGCCACCGAGAACGCGTCGGGCTTCACCACCGAGACCATGGTCGGCGACACCGCCGCGCTGATCGAGCACCTCGGGCTGGCCCCGGTGCGTATCGTCGCGCTGTCGATGGGCTCCTACATCGCCCAGGAGCTGATGGTGGCGCGCCCCGAGCTGGTGAAGTCGGCGGTGCTGATGGCCACCCGCGGACGCCACGACCGCACCCGCGACTTCTTCTGGCGGGGCGAGCGTGCACTGGCAGAGTCCGGCATCGAGCTCCCCATCGAATTCGAGGCGAAAGTCCGTCTGCTGGAAAGCTTCTCACCCAACACGCTGAACGACGACAACGCCGTACGGGACTGGATCGAGATGTTCACGATGTGGCCGCAGAAGCCGACGCCGGGGATGCGCACCCAGCTGGACATCGCGCCGCAGGGCAGCCGGCTGTCGGCCTACCAGAGTGTCACCACCCCGGTCCTGGTCATCGGGTTCGCCGACGACGTGGTGCTGCCGTCCTACCTCGGCCGCGAGGTCGCCAACGCGCTGCCCAACGGCCGGTTCCTGGAGATCCCGGGCACGGGCCACCTGGGCTTCATCGAGAAGCCGCAGGTCGTCAACACCGCGATCCTCAATTTCTTCGCCGATACCCTGTAGTGGTGAACCCCTCGACGGCGCAGGCCCGGGTGGTCGTCGACGAACTGATCCGCGGCGGCGTCCGCGACGTTGTGCTGTGCCCGGGGTCACGCAACGCTCCGCTGGCCTTCGCGCTGCACGACGCCGACCGCGCCGGCCGGCTGCGGCTGCACGTGCGCATCGACGAGCGCACCGCGGGCTTCCTGGCGATCGGGCTGGCGGTGGCCGAGCGGGCCCCGGTGTGCGTGGCGATGACGTCGGGCACCGCGGTCGCCAACCTGGGGCCGGCGGTGGTGGAGGCGAACTACGCCCGGGTGCCGTTGATCGTGCTGTCGGCCAACCGGCCCTACGAGTTGCTCGGAACCGGCGCCAACCAGACCTTCGAGCAACTCGGCTATTTCGGCACCCAGGTACGCGCCAACATCAGCTTGGGCCTGGCAGAGGAACACGCCGACATGGCGTCTCTAAACGGCCAGTGGCGCTCGGCGACATGCCGGGTGGTGGTGGCCGCCACGGGGGCCCGGTCGGCGAACGCGGGCCCGGTGCAGTTCGACATCCCGCTGCGCGAGCCGCTGGTCCCCGACGCGCAGGAACCCGCGGTGCCCTACGCGCCGGACGGCCGCCCCGACGGAAGGCCGTGGACGTACACCCCGCCGGTGACGTTCGACCAGCCGCTGGACCTCGACCTGACGCCGGACACGGTCGTCATCGCCGGGCACGGGGCGGGTGTGCACCCGAATCTGGCCCATCTGCCCACGGTCGCAGAACCCACCGCACCCGCTGCGCAGACCCCGCTGCATCCGTTGGCACTGAGGATGATTCGGCCCGAGCAGGTGATCATGCTTGGCCGGCCCACGCTGCACCGCCCGGTCTCGGCGCTGTTGGCCGACCCGGCGGTTCCGGTGTTTGCGCTCACCACCGGCCCGCGCTGGCCGGACGTGTCGGGCAACTCGCAGGCCACCGGTACCCGCGCGGTCACCGCCGGTGCGCCGGCACAGGCGTGGCTTCGGAGGTGCGCCGAGGTCAACCGTCACGCGGTCGACGCGGTGCGCGGCCAGCTCGCCGCGCATCCGTTGACGACGGGGCTGCATGTGGCGGCGGCCGTGGCCGACGCTCTGCGCCCCGGTGACCAGCTGGTGCTCGGGGCGTCCAACCCGGTCCGCGACATCGCGCTGGTGGGGTTCCACACCGCCGACGTCAAGGTGCGCTCCAACCGCGGCGTCGCCGGTATCGACGGGACGGTGTCGACGGCCATCGGGGCGGCGCTGGCGCACGAACGGAGCGGCGGCCGCACCGTCGCGCTGATCGGGGATCTGACGTTCGTGCACGACAGCTCCGGTCTGCTGATCGGGCCGACGGAGCCGACTCCGCGCAAGCTGACGATCGTGGTCTCCAACGACAACGGCGGCGGCATCTTCGAGCTGCTGGAGCAGGGTGACCCGCGGTTCTCGGACGTGTCGTCGCGCATCTTCGGCACGCCCCACGACGTCGACGTCGGTGCGCTGTGCCGCGCATATCACGTGGAGAGCCGCCAGATCGAGGTCGGTGAACTCGCGGGTGCGCTCGACGAGGACTTCGACGGTATGCGGGTGCTGGAGGTCAAGGCCGACAGGTCGTCGCTGCGGGCGCTGCACGCGTCGATCAGGGCCAACCTGTGACCGAGCTCCTGCGACGCCTGAAAGCGTTGTGGCAGTACGCTGTTCCGCACCTGTACGGCGAACCGGGGGAGTCCCGCAGCGCGCGGGTGTGGCGTCGGATCCGGATCGGCATCGTCGTCGCGGCGTGTCTGGTGACCCTGCAGTCGGTGCTGCTGGTGCTCGGCGCCTGGCGCAACGACCGGCAGATCGAACGCCACCTCGGGGTGGCCGAGGCCACCGTGCTGGATGCGGGTCAGCGCCGCTCGACCATCGAGTTCGTCACCCCCGACCGGATCACCTACCGCCCGGAACTCGGGGTGCTCTATCCGTCCGAGCTCGAAGACGGCATGCGCATCTACGTCGAATACGACACCAACAACCCGGATCTGGTGCGGGTGCAGCACCGCAACGCCGCGCTGGCGATCATCCCGGCCGGCTCGATCGCGGTGGTCGGCTGGCTGGTGGCCGGTGCCGCGCTGGGCGGCACCGCGCTCATCGAACGCCGTGGCAGGCGCCGCGCCGCCGTCTAATAGGTCCGCAGCAGGCTGCTCAACCATTCGTCGTCGAAGATGTCGAGCTTCTCCCCGGAGTCGAGATCGAACACCGTCGGGGTGCCGGTGTCCACGCGGTCGATGTCGAACAGCAGGCCGAAGTTGGTGTCGTCCATCTCGGCGACGTCGACGGCCTCGCTGTCGGCGGCGACGTGGTCGGCGACCGCCTCCGGAAGGCCTGCGCTGATCGCCATGTCGCGCAGTTCGTCGCCGGTGAAGACGACGCCGCCTGGGTCCTGGTTGATCCATAGTTCCTCGACGAAGCGCTGCAGCTGGGTTCCGGTGGCCGCGGAGTTGTCGACGGCCTCGGTGGCCAGGAACAGCGCGTTGGCCACCTTCGCGGAGTAGCCGTCATAGTCGTCGTCGAGGAAGGTCATCGGGCGGTAGGTGACCTGCAGGGTGCCCACGGTGATGCTGTCGGCGATCTGTTCCCCGAATTCGCGCTGCAGATCGCTGCAGTGGGTGCACTGCGGCTCGGTGTAGATCTCGATCTTGGCGGGGGCGTCGTCGAAGCCGGCGACGATGCCGAAGCCGTCCTCGGTGACCGCCAGCGGCGCCCCGGTGGCATCGACCTGGGCCGAGCCGGTGACCTGCTCGGCGCATCCGACGGCGGTCAGCAGCAGCCCGAACGCCGACAGCGCGGCCAGGGGGCGGATCCAGTGCATGGGTCCATCCTGGCTGGTGTGGCGGCTGCAGGCACGTTATTGCCGCCGCACCGGCAATTCGTGTGACATATCCCTGGCCGCAACCTCGCCGACAGGTGGTGCTGTCACCGTCACTGGTGTGCGCGTAGCCATCGTCGCCGAATCGTTCCTGCCGAATGTCAACGGTGTCACCAACTCGGTGCTCCGGGTGATCGAGCACCTGCGCCGCACCGGTCACGAAGTTCTCGTCATCGCCCCGGACACCCCGCGCGGTCAACCGGCGGCCGACAAGGTGTACGACGGGGTGCGCGTGCACCGGGTGCCGTCGATGATGTTCCCCAAGATCACGTCTCTGCCGCTGGGTGTGCCACGCCCCCGGATGGTCGGCGTGCTGCGCGGATTCGATCCCGACGTCGTGCACTTGGCGTCGCCGGCGCTGCTCGGCTGGGGCGGAGTGCACGCCGCGCGCCGCCTCGGCATCCCGACGGTGGCCGTGTTCCAGACCGACGTCGCCGGATTTGCCCAGAGCTACGGCATCGGCATGCTCTCGCATGCCTCGTGGGCGTGGACCCGCCGCCTGCACAGCAAAGCCGACCGCACCCTGGCTCCGTCCACGTCGGCGATGGAAAACCTTGCCGCGCATCGCATTCCCCGGGTCCACAAGTGGGCGCGCGGGGTCGATGTGACGGGTTTCGCGCCGTCGGCGCGCGATGAGCGGCTGCGCCGTTCCTGGTCACCGGACGGCAGGCCGATCATCGGATTCGTCGGCCGGCTGGCGCCGGAGAAGCACGTCGAGAGGTTGGCCGCACTGCACGCCCGCGACGATCTGCAGATCGTCGTCGTCGGTGACGGTGTCGACCGTGCCAAGCTCGAATCCGAGTTGCCCCGGGCGGTTTTCACCGGCGCCCTGTACGGGGACGAACTGGCCGCCGCGTACGCGAGCATGGACGTGTTCGTCCATCCCGGCGAGCACGAGACGTTCTGCCAGGCCGTCCAGGAGGCGATGGCCTCCGGCCTGCCGGTCATCGCCCCCGACGCCGGCGGCCCGCGTGACCTGGTCGCGCCCTACCGCACCGGGCTGCTGTTGCCGGTCGCCGAGTTCGAGAGTCGGCTCGCCGAATCCGTCGATCATCTGGTCGCCGAGCGTCGCCGCTACTCGGTGGCCGCCCGCAGGAGCGTGCTGGGCCGCACCTGGCCGGTGATCTGCGACGAGTTGCTCGGCCACTACGAGGCCGTGATGGGTGCCCGTCGGCTGCGTGCCGCTTAGCGGTCCGTGGACACCCGGCTGGGTCTGCTGTCCACGGCGGATCCGATCTACCTGGTCTGACAGCACCGGCGGGTAGGTTCGTCGGCGTGGACCAGGACGGCAAGATCGACGCCGGTGCGTTGGCCGGCGTCTCGGAGACGGCGCTGCTGACGCTGAACGGGCGCGCCTACCAGGCGCGGCACCCGAACGCCATCATCGACGACCCGATGGCCATCCGGCTGGTCGATGCGATCGACTTCGACTTCGACAAGTTCGGCCGCCGCAAGGGCCAGGAGATGGCGCTGCGCTCACTGGCGTTCGACCGCGCCGCCACCCGCTACCTGTCCCGGCATCCCGCCGCCACGGTGGTCGCGCTGGCCGAAGGTCTGCAGACCAGCTTCTGGCGGCTCGACGCGGCGATTCCGGATTCCCGGTTCCGCTGGGTCAGCATCGACCTCGAACCGGTGATCGCGTTGCGGCGACGACTGCTGCCGGACTCACCCCGCATCACCACCCTCGCGCAGTCCGCGCTCGACTACAGCTGGATGGATGCGGTCGACACCACTGACGGTGTGTTCATCACCGCCGAGGGCCTGCTGATGTACCTGCAGCCCGACGAGGCGATGGACCTGATCACCGCCTGCGCCAGCCGGTTCCCGGGCGGGCAGATGATCTTCGACCTGCCGCCGACGATGGTGAAGAAGATCGCGCCGAAGGGGATGCGCTCGTCGGCGCGCTACCGGGTGC
Source organism: Mycolicibacterium austroafricanum (assembly GCF_000612725.1). Lineage (GTDB taxonomy): Bacteria > Actinomycetota > Actinomycetes > Mycobacteriales > Mycobacteriaceae > Mycobacterium > Mycobacterium austroafricanum. The sequence goes on along the minus strand of NZ_HG964450.1, from coordinate 398,640 downwards.
CGCCGATGCCGTTCAGCCTGTCGCCGGCGCAACTGGCGGAGTTGGTCCACACGGTGCCGGGTATCGCCGCCGTGCACGACCTGCCGATGCCGCGCGGCCGGGGGTTCCTCTTCGAGCGGGTGTTCCCCGCGTTCTGGCAGTTCAAGCCGACCAGGAACTACCGCGGCGCCTACACGCTGCTCGAATTCGGCTGAGCCGCTACATCGAACGGCATCCGCGGGCTTGGGAGTCGCTGCGGACGGTCATCGAGGGCGCACTGCACGGGCGGGTCGCTCCGCCTGGTACCGAGGTGCCGATGGTCGAGATCAGGGTGCGATGAGCCGCGCTTGCGGCTACGTCGGCAGGTCGCGCAGCGTCATGACGAAACCGACCGCGGCCGCGCACGCCGCGCCGACGTAGATCGACGCCGCCAGCCACGTCGCGGTGATCAGCGACGCCGCCCAGCACGACGGGAGCGCGGCCGCCGACAGGGCCACCCCGTAGAACGGGTGCGGGCGGCGGTGGTCACCACGGGTCATGGCCGGCCCTCAGCCCTGGGCTTCGATCGCCACCGGCTGCCACTTCTCCCAGTTGGCCAGCCGGCTTTCGTAGTCGGCCCTGGCCAGTTCCAGGGGAAGCTCGCCGAAGAACACCCGCAGCGGCGGCTCCGGCGCGTCGACGACCGTGAGCAGTGCGCGGGCCGAGGCCTGCGGGTCACCGGGCCGGGCGGTCCGTGCCTGTCGGGTGCGTTCGGTGGCGGCGTGTGCCTCGGCGTAGGCGGGCAGCGCCGTCGCACGTTTGGCCGAGGCCCCCGCCCAGTCGGTGGAGAAGCCGCCCGGCTCGATCAGCGTGACGTGGATCCCGAACTCGGCGACCTCCTGCGCCAACGCCTGAGAGAAGCCCTCCAGTGCCCACTTGGACGCGTGGTAGATGCCCAGGTTCGGAAATGCCACGATTCCGCCGATCGACGACACCTGGATGAGGTGGCCGCTGCGCTGCGCCCGCAGATAGGGCAGTGCGGCCTGGGTGATCCACAACGCGCCGAACACGTTGGTGTCGATCTGTGCGCGCGCCTCCTGCTCGGAGAGTTCCTCGACGAAGCCGAACTGCCCGTAGCCGGCGTTGTTGACGACGATGTCGAGCCGGCCGAAGTGGTCGTGGACCTGTGTGACCGCGGCGAAATCGGCGTCGCGGTCGGTCACGTCAAGCGTCAGCGGCAGCAGCGCGTCGCCGTACTTTGCGGTCAGATCGTCGAGGGTGGACAGGTCGCGCGCGGTGGCGGCCACTTTGTCGCCGCGGTCGAGCGCCGCGATCGCCCATTCGCGGCCGAACCCCCGGGACGCACCGGTGATGAACCAGACTTTTTCGGTCATGCCCGGATCAATGCCCGTCGGGTGGCCTGGCATTCCCTGTCACACCGAGCGCACAGCCGACTGCCAGCCTCCTGCCTGATACGTTCGGCTTCGTGAACCGCGCCTCGCTGGAGAAGGACCCGCATGAAGTGGCGTCGATGTTCGACGGGGTCGCGCGGCGCTACGACCTGACCAACACGGTGCTCTCGCTGGGACAGGACCGGTTCTGGCGGCGTGCCACCCGTGAGGCGCTGCAGCTGAGTCCGTCGGACAAGGTGCTGGACCTGGCGGCCGGGACGGCGGTGTCGACCGTCGAGCTGGCCGGCTCCGGGGCGTGGTGTGTGGCCGCGGACTTCTCGGTGGGCATGCTGGCGGCCGGCGCGGCGCGCGACGTGCCGAAGGTGGCCGGGGATGCGACGCGGCTGCCGTTCGCCGATGGGGTGTTCGACGCGGTGACGATCAGCTTCGGTCTGCGCAACGTCGTCGACCATTCGGCGGGGCTGCGGGAGATGGCGCGGGTGACGCGGCCGGGCGGGCGGCTGGTGGTGTGTGAGTTCTCCACACCGACGAACAAGCTGTTCGCCACGGTGTACAAGGAGTACCTGATGCGGGCGCTGCCGGCGATGGCGTCGGCGGTGTCGTCCAATCCGGACGCCTACGTGTATCTGGCGGAGTCCATCCGGGCCTGGCCGGATCAGGCCGAGCTCGCGGCCCGCATCGAGGCGGCCGGCTGGTCGGACGTGCGCTGGCGGAATCTCACGGGCGGCATCGTCGCGCTGCACGCCGCCACCAAGGCCTAATTACCCGCGAGATTACCCGCGAGCGTGCGTGTCTGCGGCCGACTCGCCGCGGGAAACCCCGACATCGCGCACGCTCGTCAACCGCGGTGGCCGTGAACGACGTCATTGAGCACTTGGTCGAGGTCTCCGATGCTGCCGCCGAACGGGTTGCCGCGCTTGATTATCCGTTCCCCGTAAGGGGTTACTGCAACCAGCTTCGGCGAGCTGGAGGTCAGCTGCATTCTTCGCTCGAACCGCACCTGATCCAGCGGGGCGATCACCGCGCCCCCGCCGTCCCGGTAGGTCTGCTGGGCCCGGTCGAACACAGCCACCGGGATGAACGCGGTCAGCGGTCGTCGCCTTCTGCTACGGATTCCCTTGGCGCAGAAGTACATCGCGATTGCCGCGACGATTCCGACGGCGAGGATGACGCCGCCGAGCAACCCTGGCCGGGATGTGATTCCCGACGACACATCCGAGAACACCGATATGACACCGAAACCGCCGAACACCAGCGTGATGACGACGAGGACGAACAGCGTGATGTCCGACGGCCCGTTACCACGGTCGAAGACCAGCACCTCGGCCCCTCGTTCGGCCACCACGAGACCGCCGTGTTCGGCGATGATGACCGGTTCCAGAGGCGCATCCATGGGGAGAGCTTGGGTGAATCCCGTCGCGAGCGTGCGGTATTGCGCAGATTTTACGGCGTGTCGCGGTGCAGACCCGCACGCTCACGGTGCTGCTGATGAAGGTCTCAGCGGGCCGGCGTCTTTCGCGACGCCAGAACGCGCTGGATTCCGGCGGCGCTCATCGCCAGCGCCCCCACCACCGCGACGGTGATGGTCCACAGCCTCCGGTCCTCCAGTTCCATGCGACAGAGTTGCGTGTAGTCCGTGTCGACCACGACCTCGCCGGCCACCGGGACGTTCGCGGCACTGGTGTCGTCGAGTGATCGGGCCTCGGACAGGTCCGGGGCGATCGCGCTCCCACAACTCACGACTTGCCGATAGGGGGAGACCGACACCGGAGTGATCAGTCCAAGGATCCCGACCAGCAGGGCCACCACTCCCACGAAGACAGCTGTCAAACGCACCATGCCATATCCGTACCCACAGAAGGCGCTTTGATACGTGCCGGGCCGACCGCGTGTGACTTCGTTGGCTGGGGCACGGCTCGATACCGGGGGCGACGGTTCTCTCAGCGCCTTCTCCGACGACGAGGTCGGCGGTCCGTCGGCGCTGACGAGATCGGCCGACACTGCTGCGCCGACGAGACTTTGAAGCTGACGAGACTCAACCGGGAGGCCAGCGACGACCGAGTGCCTCCCGCACATTGCGCGCCAGCTGATCCAGCCGTTGCCGCTCGACGGGGTCGAAATCCTGCTCGGCTACGGCCCGCTCCAGACGGCGGAGCCGGTCGGCGATCGCGCGGTGGTGCTCGGGGAGCACCACCACCCAGGCGAGTTCGCGCAGCATCGACAACAATCGCGTCAGTACCGCCGGGTCGCTCGCCCCGTAGAGCAACGGCTGGCCGGCCACGAGGTCGAGCAGGTCGGGCAGGTCAGGTTGTGCCAGCACCACCCGGGCCGCCCCGTTCTCGTCGCACAGAATCCGGCGGCCCAGGCGGTATCGGGCGAGTCGGCACAGTGCTGCGCTGCTCGAGTTCAGGCCGTGCACGGCAGTGGTGGGGTCGTTGATGCCCGGGCTCAGCGCACGGACCACCACATCTGTGAGCTGACGGAACCCGTAGCCGATGTCCTGGGTCGCGGTGCGTTCGTTACCCGCGGTGAGGGCGCCGGCGACCCGGTCACGCACCGAGATCCACCGGTCTCCGTGGAGGGGTCCGTCCCCGTTCTGTGCGGGCCAGCAGAGCGCCACCGGGACACCCGCGGTGATGTCCGATCCGACCGGGCGGTCCACCCAGATCACCACGTCGGCGTCGACGGCCGCCTCGAGCAGGGCTCGCTCGGCGACCGAGACAAGGAAGCCCGAGGAGCGCGCGGTGACGATCGACGCGTCGGCGGGCGGGACGGGCACATCGCTGCCAGCGGGGTGGTCGTCGATCCGGTCGAGCAGCCGGCCTGCGGTCTGCTCGATATCGTCGGCGACATGGTCGAGCATCGTCTCGATCCGTATCTGGCGCACCAGATGCCCGAGGAACAGCACCAGCGCCAGAACGCTGGCCATGGCCAGCAGGTAGGCCACCGTGACTGCGATCTGCGGAACGAACTCCGCGGTTCCGTCATTGTCATTGCGGACGGTGCGCAGAACCGTGAGTGCATAGACGAAAGTCGCGAGAAACAGTGCCAGGGTTCGTTGGACGAACCGGTCGGCTGCGAATGTCCGCAACAGCCGCGGGGTGTATTGAGAACTGGCCAGCTGCAACGTGACCAGGGTCAAGGAGAAGGTCAGCGAGGTGACCGTGATCAGTGAGGTCGCGATGGCGCCCAGGACCTCCCTCGCCGCGTCAGCGCCTCCGCCGAACAGGTAGCCAGCCAGTGTCTGAGGCAGCTGCGCATCGACGGCGCTGTCGAGTTCGGGGATCGAGATGCCGGCCAGGACGGCGGCCACCACCCCGAGAGCGGGCACGGGCCACAGCCGACTCCGTAACCCGTCGACGACCACGGCGCCGCGCTGTTTGACAGTGCCCAGGATGCGGGAGCCCCCGTGGCGACCGTTGCCGTCGGCGCTCATCGGCATCGACGATCGGGTTCGCCGAGTACCAGGCGCTCGCAGCCGCTTACGCGGTTGTCCATCGGTGACGGGCACCCCCTGAGTGCTGAGTCCGGGTTTCGATACCCGTGATCCCATCCAAGTACCCGAGACACGCGCCGGCACACATTTTCCTTGACTTCATGTGGACCCTGGTGAGTGCGCGCCCTCTGCTGGAATCCCCTGCGTGTGGAACTCGATTCCGCGCACGCTCGCGCCACTCGAAAGTGCCCCTTCGCCTGCGCGACAGCATTAGCGTGACGCTCATGCTGCTCGGACGCCACGCTGATCCCGATTCCACGCTCGGCACCGATCCCCGCGCGGACCCGCGGATGGTCGAGGTCTTCGCCCGGTTCGGCCTGGAAGGCCGACTGCCCGCCAGCGGTCTGTCGGTGGATTCACCACTCGAGGAGCGCCACGCCTTCGCCGCGATGAGCGAAGAGGGGATGGGCGCGGTGTTCGAGGTGCTGGCCGCGGAACTACCCGCGCCCGACGGGGTGGCCACCACCACCTGCACCATCCCCGGCGTCGACGGCAACGACATCACGGTGTTCGTGAGTAGGCCCGCTCACGCGGCGGGCACGCTGCCCGGGATCGTGCATCTGCACGGCGGGGGAATGGCGATCGCGAGTGCCGCTGACCTCGCTTATATCCGGCTGCGTGAGCACCTCGCCGCCACCGGCCTCGTCGTCGTCGGCGTCGAATTCCGCAATTCCGGGGGAAAGCTCGGTCCGCACCCGTATCCGGCCGGCCTCAACGACTGCGCCTCGGGGGCCCGGTGGGTCAGCGCCAACCGGGACGAACTCGGTATCAGCCATATCGTCGTCTCCGGCGAATCCGGTGGCGGGAACCTGACTTTGACGTTGGCGCACAAGGCGAAACGTGAGGGATGGGTCGACGAGATCGCGGGTTTCTACGCGCAGTGCCCCTACATCTCGAATCGGTGGTTGCAGGCATGTGAGGATCTGCCGTCGCTGGTGGAGAACGACGGCTACTTCGTCAGTCGTGAACAGCTCGCGCTGCTCGGGTCGTTGTACGACCCCGAGGGTGCGAACGTGGGCGATGCGGCGTGCTGGGCGGCTGTCGCCGACGACGACGAGCTGAAAGGCCTTCCGCCGCATGTGATCTCGGTCAACGAGCTGGACCCGTTGCGCGACGAGGGCCTGCAGTACTATCGCAGGCTGTTGCGCGCCGGTGTACCTGCGGTCGGTCGCATCGTCGCGGGCACCTGTCACGGCGGGGATCTGCTGTTCGGGGCCGCGATGCCGGATGTGTTCGCCGCCAGCATCCGTGACGTCAGCGGGTTCGCGCACTCGCTGCGCTGACGCGATCGGCGAGCACCTGGTGTGCGGCGTTGTAGCCGGGGATGAATGTGATACCGGGCCCGCCGTGACATCCGGCGCCACCGAGATAGAGGCCGTCGATCGGTACGGGCATGTCCAGAAAGCCCTTGGGTCCGGGCCTGTTGGGCCCCATCAGATCCGGGTGCAGCAGGCCGTGGCAGAAGTCGCCCGCGGGAGCCGCGAACATCGTGTCCATGTGATACGGCGCGAATGTGATGTGGCGGATCTGGACGTCGCGGAAGTTCGGGGCGTACCGGCAGATCTTGTCGATGACCTTCTCGGCCATCACGTTCTTGAGGCGGCCGTGTTGATCCCGGGGGGTCTCGACGGGGAACGCGTAGGCGAAAGCGCTGGCGGCGTGCATACCCGGCGGCGCCATCGCCGGGTCGTGCACCGACGGTATCTGCATGCCCATGGACGGGTTGTCGGGTATGACGCCCCGCCGGCACTCCTCCCACTGTCGCTGTTGCTCCTCGGGAGAGTTGAACATGCCGATGGATCCCTGCATGCCGGGCTCGTTGAGAAAGTCGTAGGGAGGCGCGAATTCGGGCAGTCCGTCCAGCGCGAAGTGGATCTGCACGAAAGACGCCCGGTGGTCGCGCCCGGTGAGGCGGGCGGTCAGATCGGCGGGCAGGTGCTCGGCGCCCACCATGGTGTTCAGTGTGAGATCCGGTGACAGCGTGGAGATCACGGCAGGAGCGTCGATGCGGGAGCCGTCCCGCAACCGCACGCCGGTGACGCGTCCGCCGTCGACGGTGATCCCGTCGACCTTCGCCCGGTATCTGATGGCGCCGCCGCAGCGCAGGTACTGGTCCAGCAGGTGGTCGCAGAGCGCGCCGATTCCGCCCTGCAGTTTCGTCATCATCGCGGTCGAGTCATCGGGCACGGCGAGGGCGAACGCCAAACATGTTGCGCTGCCCGGCGTATACGGTCCGCGGTAGGTCGAGTTGACGGCGAGGAAGGCGAGCATGCTGCGCAGCACCGCGTGCCGGTGCCTGTCGGGCAGGTAGCGGTCGATGGCGTCCATCGCCGTGCCGAACAGCACGTCGTGGATCGCTCTGCGTTGGTCCTCGTCGGCGGCGCACGCGTACATCTCGTCGATCGTCTTCGGTGGTGTGCAGACATCGAAGCGGCCCAGCGCCTGCGCCGGCCCGTGACTCCAGCCGAGCAATCCCGCCATCCCTGCCACCGCGTCCTCGCCGTGCTTCTCGGCGAGGTGGGTCATGAACTGCATCGGGTCCCGGTAGAAGATCATCGGTTCGTCGCCGTCGTCACCGAGGTTGACCGACATCACCTCGGTGTCGACGGTGGGTAGCTGGTCCAGGCCGAGTTCCTTGGCCACCACGGCAGGGGTGGGGAACTGCACCGACCCCGCGATCTCGTAGCGGAACCCGTCGATGAGCTCGACGGTGGCCGCCATGCCGCCGGCGTAGGTGTTGGCTTCCAGGAGCACGGTGCGCAGACCGGCCCGCTGCAGCACCGTCGCAGCCGTCAGTCCGTTGTGGCCCGCGCCGATGATGATCGCGTCGTAGTCGCTCATGGACCGATCATGTCAGTACTGACATAAAATGTGTCAGTACTGACATAAATCTTCGTTGGTGCGTAGGCTCTGCTCCTGTGACCGCGACACCGACCCTGCACGAGCAGCGACGACGGTCCACCCGGGAGGCGTTGCGGCGCGCTGCGCTGGCGAGTTTCGCGGCCAGGGGTTTCGCGAATGTGACGGTGACCGAACTGGCCCGCGCGGCCGGGGTCACCGAGCGCACCTTCTTCCGCCACTTCCCGACCAAGGAAGCGGTCCTGTTCCAGGATTACGAGACCCAGGTCGAATGGCTAGCTGCGGCATTGGCGCGGCGCCCCGGATCGGAGTCGGTGTTCGACGCGGTCCGCGCGGCGATCGCCGAGTTTCCGTACGACCTCGAAGTGGTGCGTCAGGCCGCGACGGCCCGATCCGAACTGATCAGCGCCGAGCGCATTGCGGGCCATCTTCGCGTGGTGCAGTCGTCGTTCGCCGATGTGCTGACCGGGCATATACGGACCCGCTACGCCGGCACCGCCGATATCGACCTCGTCGCTGATGTCGCCGGCGCCGCGCTGGCCGCGGCTCTCGTTGTGGCAGTGGAGCATTGGGGCCGAAGTGGATGTATGGACGACCTGGGTGAGATCACCTCGGCCAGTATGGCGGTGCTGCGGTCGGGGTTCGCCCAGCTCACCTGACCGAGCGGTCGTCCCACAGTCGCAGCGACTCCTCACCCACCCGCGCGTCGTGGATCTGCTGGAAGTTGCGGCCGCCGCGCCCGAATGTCGCGACAACGGCTGCCGGGCAACGTGATTCGGTGACCGGGTCCGGCCGCCAGCGGCAGCTCCGGACGTGGACGAGGTCGACGACCTCGCCGTCGGCGTCGTAGAAGTACGGACCGTCGAGACGGCCGAGCCAGTACCACCCCTCACCGTCGCGCGTCCACACGAACGACCCGTCGGGCACTGCGGCGAACCGCCGCACCCGCCGCTCCAACCGTTCGGCATCACGGTCGTCGCCGAATCCGCAGAGCCCCAACGCAAATGCCCGGTCGAGCGCCGGCTGCGGGTCGACGTCGTCACGCCGTGAGCGCATCGGGGCGCGGTACGCCGAAGTCACGTCCGCCGCCCGACGAGCGTGCGGATTCTCGTGCATTCACACGGCGTGTCCGCCGCAGACACGCACCCTCGCGGTGAGGAGGGTGCAGACACGCACGCTCGCGGTGCTCGCGGTGCAGACGGCCGCGTCACGTGAACGGGCGGCGGGCGTCCATCCGGCGCGACAGCGTGCCCGCGCCCCGCCACACCCGCGCCACGGCATCCTCGTCCTCGTCGGTGACGAAGTTGCCCATCACCCGGACCGCGGTCTTCATCAACGCCGACGACCGCATCGCCAGTTGCCCCGCCGCGGGCAGGAAGCGGGGGAACGTCAGCAGCAGCGCCAACCGCCGTGCGATCGAGAAGCCGCGCGCGTAGTGCCCGTGCAGCAGCGCCGGCCAGGCCGCCGAGTACGAGCCCGAACCGAGCAATGACGCCGCCAGTCGGCCCGTCTCCAGCCCGTAGTCGATGCCCTCGCCGTTGAGCGGGTTCACGCACGCCGCCGCGTCACCGATCAGCATCCAGTTCGGGCCCGCCACCCCGGACACGGCGCCGCCCATCGGCAGCAGCGCCGACAGCCCGGCCCGCGGATCTCCGGAGAATCCCCACTCGTCGCGCCGCAGCCCGGCGTAGTAGTTCATCAGCGGCCGCAGCGCCGCGTCGGCGGGCCGCTTCGCCGTGGCCAGCGCGCCGACGCCGATGTTCACCTCGCCGTTGCCGAGCGGGAAGATCCAGCCGTACCCGGGCAGCACCTCGCCGGCGGGGGAGCGCAGCTCCAGATGCGAGGTGATCCACGGCTCGTCGCTGCGCGGGGTCGCGATGTAGCCGCGGATCGCGACCCCGTAGACGGTCTCCTTGTGCCATTCCCGTCCCAGCGCGCGCCCCAGCGTGGACCGGGCGCCGTCGGCGACGATCAAATCCCTGCAGCGCACGACCTCGCCGGTATCGAGCACCACGCCGGTCACCCGGCCGCCCGAACCGCGTTCCACGGAGACGGCCTTGACGCCGAGCTTCATCTTCGCGCCGTCGTCGACGGCGACCAGCCGGATCCGCTCGTCGAGTTCCGTGCGCGGCACCGCGCTGCTGATCGACGGGAATGACGGTCCGGGCCAGGCCACCTCGACGTCGGCGCCGAACCCGGACATCCGCAGTCCGCGGTGCGCGATGCGGCCGTCCAGCCACGATTGCAGCCCGAGCCGACGCAGCTCGGCGATCGCCCGCGGGGTCAGCCCGTCACCGCAGGCCTTGTCGCGGGGGAACTGCGCGGAGTCGATCACCAGCACGTCGCGCCCGGCGCGCGCGGCCCACGCCGCGGCCGACGAACCTGCAGGTCCGGCTCCGACGACGACCACATCGACCGCTGTCGAATCCCCGGTCGCTGCGCTCCTGCCCGCCGCTGAGGTCATGCTTCACAGTATGTTGGCTGTGTGAGGACACCGGCGAACGTGGTGGCGGGAGTGGACTTCGGCGACGCCGAATTCGCTCAGGATGTCCGCGACGGAGTTGCCCGCATCGAGGCGCTGATGTCCGAGGAGCTGGGCAAAGCCGACGTGCTGATGGCCGAGGCGGTCCAGCACCTGTTCCAGGCCGGCGGTAAGCGGTTCCGTCCGCTGTTCACCGTGCTGTCCGCGCAGCTGGGTCCGGAGCCGGACGCCTGGCAGGTCACCGTCGCCGGCGCGGTCATCGAACTCGTGCACCTGGCGACGCTGTATCACGACGACGTCATGGACGAGGCGCAGGTCCGCCGTGGTGCGCCCAGCGCCAACGCCCGCTGGAGCAACAACATCGCGATCCTGGCCGGCGACTACCTGTTCGCCACCGCGTCCCGCCTCGTCAGCAGGCTGGGCCCCGACGCCGTGCGGATCATCGCGGACACGTTCGCGCTGCTGGTCACCGGCCAGATGCGGGAGACGCGCGGCGCCGCCGACCACGTCGACGAGGTCGACCACTACCTGAAGGTGGTCTACGAGAAGACGGCGTGCCTGATCGCGGCGTCGGGCCGGTTCGGGGCGACGTTCTCGGGCGCCGACGACGAGCAGATCGAGCGGTTGGCCCGTCTCGGCGGCATCGTGGGCACCGCGTTCCAGATCTCCGACGACATCATCGACATCGACAGCGACCCCGACGAGTCGGGCAAGGTGCCCGGCACGGACCTGCGCGAGGGCGTGCACACCCTGCCGGTGCTGTATGCGCTGCGTGAGACGGGCCCGGACGCCGACCGGCTGCGGGAACTGCTGGCCACCCCGGTCACCGACGACGGTGACCTCGCCGAGGCGCTGCGGCTGCTGCGTGCCTCCGACGGCATCACGAAGGCCAAGGAGACCGTGGCCGCGTACGCCCGCGAAGCCGAGCAGGAACTCGGGCAGCTTCCCGCCGGGCCCGGCCGGCAGGCGCTGGCCACGCTGGTGCAGTACACGATCAACCGGCACGGTTGACCTCCCCGGAACCTTAGTGGGGCGATCGGTCGTTGACGTCGCGAAGACTCATGCAGGTTTGTTGAGGAGGACACCCGAATGACTTGGCATCCGCACGCCAACAGGGCAAAGACGTTCCTGTTGCTGGTGCTGTTCTCAGGTCTGATCGTCGGTGTCGGCGCCCTGTTCGGGCGCAACATCATGTTCCTGGCCGTGCTCTTTGCGATCGGCATGAACGCCTACGTGTACTTCAACAGCGACAAGCTGGCGCTGCGGGCGATGCACGCCCAGCCGGTCAACGAGATGCAGGCGCCGGTGATGTACAAGATCGTGCGCGAGCTCGCCACCACCGCGCGCCAGCCGATGCCGCGGCTCTACATCAGCGACACGGCGGCGCCCAACGCGTTCGCCACCGGCCGCAACCCCCGCAACGCCGCGGTGTGCTGCACGACCGGCATCCTGCAGATGCTCAACGAGCGGGAACTGCGCGCGGTGCTCGGCCACGAGCTGTCCCATGTGTACAACCGCGACATCCTGATCTCGTGTGTGGCGGGCGCGATGGCGTCGGTGATCACCGCGCTGGCCAACCTGGCGTTCTTCGCCAGCATGTTCGGCGGCAACCGTGACGGCGGCACGAATCCGCTTGCAATTCTTCTGGTTTCGCTGCTCGGACCGATCGCTGCGACGGTGATCCGGCTGGCGGTGTCCCGGTCCCGCGAGTACCAGGCCGACCAGTCCGGCGCCGAGCTGACCGGCGACCCGCTGGCACTGGCCAGCGCGCTGCGCAAGATCAGCGCCGGCGTCGAGCGCGCCCCGCTGCCGCCCGAGCCGCAGCTGGCCGACCAGGCGCACCTGATGATCGCCAACCCGTTCCGGTCCGGCGAGAAGATCGGCAAGCTGTTCGCGACGCATCCGCCGATCGCCGACCGGATCGCGCGGCTGGAGGCGATGGCCGGTCCGGACACCTATCGACACCCTGGCCTGTACTGACCCACTGGCTAACACTGCCGGTCCCTGTGGCGACATCTAGGCTGTGATGGTGCGCAGCAGATTCGTCGTCGGTGCCGTGTGTGTTGCCGCGGCCGGTGTCCTCAACGTGTCCGGTCTGGCTGCGGCGCAGCCGACACCGCCTCCGCCCCCGCCGGCACCGGACATCAACGCGTATCCGCCGGTCAACCCGAAAGACTTCGCGGTGCTCGAAGGCTCCGCGTACGCGTTCAGCTCCAACGGGTTGACCTGCATGCTGCAGCGCTCGGGCGGCTACGGCTGCAACGGCGTGCTGCCGGGCGCGCCCCAGAACGCGAACCTGGTCAGCGGCGTCTCGGGCGGAGTGCCCGGATGGGCGTCGTCGCCGGCGCCGATCTTCGGCGGTCCGGTCAACGCGCTGCCGCCGAACACCCGGCTGAGCTTCGGCACGGTCAGCTGCGGCGGTGACGGCACGCTGACCGCGTGCGTGGACAGCCGCAACCAGTCCGGTTTCGTGGTCAGCCCGACTGCGTCGTGGATCGTCAACGCGGTCAACCCGCTGCTGGCGCGTCCCGAGGGCACCAACCCGTACTTCAATTAGCCTCGATTTTGCATCGAGTTGATGACGGGTCCGCTCGGTCACTGAATTGTGTTGCTGGGTGGTCGTTGTCGGGTGGCGGGCGTGGTGGGGTGTCCCGTGTCGCCGGGTGGGGCGGGCTTTCCCAGGGCCTGGTCTTTCGTGGTCGGTGGGTCGAGTGATTTGCTGGTTATCCGAAAGCGGTGCGTAGGTGTTGCCAGGCGGTCGCGATCGCTGATGCCCATCGCCAGGTGGCGTCGATACGGAGGCGAACCTGGCGGGCGCTGCGAGTGATACGGGCAGCGACGTGCAGGATCCGGTAGCGGAAGGTGGCGATCTCGGCGCGGGCCAGTGCGGGGTGGTCACCGAAGCCGATCAGCCGGGCCCAGGTGACCAGATCGGCGGCGGCCAGCACGATTTCCAGCCAGGCGGCGTTGGCCCAAAACGACTGGCAGGGCAGGTTGCGTAGCCCGGTGGCTTTCAGTTCGCGGATGCGGTCTTCGACGCGGGCGTGCTGGCGGTGCCGCAGCTCCAATCCGGCGACCTGACCGGCAATGACGCCGGGTTCGGTGTCGGTGATGAATGCGGTGACCCGCATCCCGTCGGCATCGGTGAACCGCAGCTGCGCACCCGGGTGGGGCCTCTCTTTGCGCAGGATCAGCCGGGTGCCAGCGGGCCAGTTGCTCAGGTTGACCAGGCCGGTGGCTTCGGCGACCCAGGCGCCGTCACGGATGCCGCCGTCGGTGTCGATCGCCGGATACCAGGCTTGGCCGAGGTTGAGGGTGTCGACCGCGTCCTGGACCCGCGCATCGACGGGGTATCCGAAGGAAAATCCCACCCCGGCGGTGCGGCAGGCGTCGGCGAACTTGTGGGTGGCTCCAGCGGTATCGCAGCGCACCAGCACCCGGCAGGCATCCGAATCTGGTGGACTACCTGGGCGGGGCCGCCATCGCGGCGGCAGCGAGGCCAGCGCGTGGTGCAAGACGATGATGTGGTCGCTGGCGGTGTTGGAGCCGGCGTTACCGGTGCGCAGCAGCCCGGCCAGCGCTTCCCCACCGGCGATCTCGGGACGATCCAGAAACGCCAGCAACGGATGGTGACCATAGGTTTTCTTCCAGGTCGGGGTGGCGCCGGTCTTGTTGTCGGAGTGATCGATGACCAGGGTGGCATCGAGGTCGATGTGCAGCCAGCCCTCACCAGTGGGGGCGGCTCCAGCCGCCCATGCTGCGGCCCGTGCGCCGGCTCGTGCAGCCCGCACCCCGGGCAGGTGGGCGGCGTCGATGCGCTCATCGATCAACCGCCACATCGTGGTTGTCGAGGCCTTCGCGCCGAACACATGTTCACGGTCCCCACACAACTGGCCGACCGCATCGATGCAATCGGCCCCGTCGGCGACCGCTGCGGCCAGATCGGCGAACACCTCACCGGGTGCGTACACCCACGGGCCCCGGTAGGTGTCAGCCAGCACGGCGGTGACCTGCGACGATAACCCCGTCAGATCGGCAAGCTCACGAAGCAAGCCCATCCCGGCATGCGACACCACGCCCTGCCCATCGGCGGACACTTTCACCCGCGCTGCGGCCACGATATTCTTCACCTGCGAGGTGCCTTCCCGTAGGAACGATTGAACCGTAGAGAAGTCCAATTATTCCTTGCAGGACAGGCACTTTCGCGTATCTACACCCCGAAAATCACAACACTTCACGAAAAATCCGGGTTAGGCCAAACTAGAAGCCCGAGCCGTGCACCTCGTGGCCGGGCTTCTCGGCCACCAGCCCGCGGTAGGCCTGCTCGACGGTCGAGCCGTGGTTGACCACCCCGTCGACCTCGCGCGCGATCGGCATCGAGATGCCGCATTTGTCGGCGAACTCCATGATCACGCTGGCCGCCTTCACGCCCTCGGCCACCTGGTTCATCGCCGCGATGATCTCCTCGACCGTCTTGCCCTGGCCGAGTTGCTCGCCGACGTGCCGGTTGCGGCTGCGCTGCGACGTGCACGTCACGATCAGATCGCCCATGCCGGCCAGCCCCGCGAACGTGTCGCGGTTGCCGCCCATCGCGACGCCGAGCTTCGACATCTCCGCCACCGCCCGGGCCATCACCATGGCCCGGGTGTTCTCACCGATGCCCAGCGAGTAGCCCATACCGACCGCGATCGCGTACACGTTCTTGAGCGCGCCTGCCATCTCGACGCCGACCACGTCGTCGGTGGTGTAGGTGCGAAAGCGCTTGGTGCGGAACAACTGTGCCAGGTTGGCGGCCAGACTCTGATCGGGCATCGCCAGCACGGCCGCGGCGGCGTAGCCCTCGGCGACCTCGCGGGCGATGTTGGGCCCGGCCAGGATCCCGGCCGGATGGCCGGGCAGGATCTCGTTGACGATCTGGCTCATCCGATAGTTGGTGCCCTGCTCGAGACCCTTGACGAGCGACACCACCGGCACCCACGGCCGCAGGTGCGCCGCCAGTTCGGTCAGCACGCCGCGGAAGCCGTGTGACGGCACCCCCATCACGATCACGTCGGCGCACTCGGCGGCCTCGGTGAAGTCGGTGGTGGCGCGCAGCGTGTGCGCCAACTCCACTTCGTCGCCAAGGTATTTGGAGTTGCGATGGTTCTCGTTGATGTCGGCCGCGGTCTCCGCGGAACGCACCCACTGCAGTGTCGGCCCGCGCCTGGCGCAGATGGAGGCGACGGTGGTTCCCCACGATCCGCCTCCGAGAACGACGACCTTGGGTTCACGCTGCGCTGGTGCCATGGGAGATCACATTAGGACGGGGGAGCGGGCGTGAGGGCGGGTTTGGAAGAGGTGCACCGACCGTGACCCGGCGGCGGCGATAATGGGATTCGACTGCTGAGGGGGTGGCTGTTGCCGGTCACGGTATCGAGGGTCGAGGCATCGAACCTGGCGAGCCTGACGGCCGCGGCGACGGAGCTGCGCGCCAAGATCGGGCAGCTCGACGCGCTCATCACCGAGCAGCGCGGATCGGTGCGGCGGCTGCGCGCCGCGTGGCGGGGCGCAGCGGGCGAGGGGACGATCACACAGGCCGAACGGAACCTCGCCGCGCAGGTGCAGCTGCGTGACCGGCTGGCCGCCGTGCAGGAGACCCTCGACACCGGCGGCAGCCGGCTGACGGCGACGCGCGACGGGCTGACCGGTGTGGTGGAGGCACTGCGGGCCTCCGGCTGGACGGTCACCGACGCCGGCCACGCCATCGCTCCGCCGTTCCCGCCGCTGCTCACGCAGTTCGAGCCGGGGTTCACCGCGTTGATCAGACGGCTGCTGCGGCTGTTCGACGAGATCGACGCCGGCACCGCGGCCGGCATCAGCGGTGTGCTGCGTCAGCGGTAGTTGACGAACTGCAGCGCGACGTCGAGGTCGGCGCCCTTGAGCAACGCGATGACCGCCTGCAGGTCGTCACGCTTCTTCGAGCTGACACGGATTTCGTCGCCCTGAATCTGCGCCTTGACGCCCTTGGGGCCCTCGTCTCGGATGAGCTTGGTGATCTTCTTGGCGTCCTCGCTGGAGATGCCCTGCTTGAGGGTGCCGCTGACCTTGTAGGTCTTGCCGCTGGCCTGCGGGTCGCCGGCGTCGAACGCCTTCATCGAGATGTCCCGACGGACCAGTTTCTCCTTGAACACGTCGACAGCGGCCTTTACCCGCTCCTCGGTGGAGGAGACGATCTCGATGGCCTCCTCGCCTTTCCACGCGATCGTGGTGTCGGTGCCGCGGAAGTCGAACCGGGTCGACAGCTCCTTGGCGGCCTGGTTGAGCGCGTTGTCGACTTCCTGGCGGTCGACCTTGCTGACGACGTCGAACGATGAATCCGCCATTGGACTCGTCCCTCCCTCGTGGTGTCGGTGCTTGGTCCATCTTCGCCGCTGGCCGTGGCCTGTCGACCACCGGCCCCCACCGGACGATTTGTGTCGGGGCACCGTCCTCGTTGTATCCTGCTGTGCGCGCTCTGCAGCGCGATGCAGCACCCGGCAGGTTGCCCGAGCGGCCAATGGGAGCGGACTGTAAATCCGTCGGCTAACGCCTACGCAGGTTCGAATCCTGCACCTGCCACGCTGGGTCAGGCCCCCTTTCGAGGGGGCCTGACGTGTTTGCGGACCCGCAGCGCGGTCGCCAATTCGGCGTACCGCTTGGGTCAGTGACGGCGGTATGGCGGTGGCAACGGCAGACCGAACTCGGTCATCACGTCGCGCAGCAGCGCTGGGTAGTCGGTGATGATGCCGTCGGCGCCGGCGGCGATCTGTGCCCGCATGGTGTCTTCGTCGTTGACTGTCCACGGAATGACCTTCAAGCCCATCGCATGTGCCCGTTCGATGAAGGGTCTGTCGGCGACGAGCGCGAAGCCCGGGTCGTCGGGCGTCAGGCCATAGGGAATCGAGTAGCCGGGAGACACGATGCCTGCGCCCACCATCGTGGCGCCGGTGAGGGGATCGCCGACCACCGCGGGGTCGATCCCGGCCAGCCACGGCGAGCCGGGAACCCACGTCGTCTCGTCCCACAAGGCCACCAGAGGGATCGCCGGCTCGAGCTGGCGCACCAACGGCAGCGTGCGCCAGTCGAAGCTCTGAATCTCGACCCGATCCAGCTTGCCCGCCGACCTGGCCGCGGCGAGTACCGCGTCCACGATCTCGCGCGGTCCGGCTGAGGTCTCGGGTTTGTCCGCCTCGATCTTCGTCTCGATGTTGAAGCGCACGCCGGCCGCGTACGAATCGGTGAGGCCGAAGACCTCGGGCAGCGTCGCGATCTTGTTGGCGGTCACGACCTCGGCGTCGGGGAAACCGTCGAGCAGCTTCCCGCAGTCGAGCGTGCGGATCTGGGCCAAGGTGAGGTCGTGCACCAGCTTTCCGACGTACGGGTATTGCGCGTCGGCGGCGAACGCGGGTCCGGTGTCGGTGCACTTCTCGGGTTGGATCACAGGATCGTGCCAGACCAGAGGCTGACCGTCCTTGGTCAGGACGACGTCCAATTCCAGTGTGCTGACCCCGAGTTCGAGTGACTTCGCAAAGGCCCGCAGTGATTCTTCGGTGGTCTCGCCGCGGCCACCTCGATGGGCCTGAAGGTCGAATATCGGGACCTGGGCGGCGGCCGGGAAGGACACCGTCGGGACGGAGCCGACCACCATCGCGGTGACGGCCGCCAGGAGGAGACGGCGACGGCGCGACGCTTGCGGGGGCGCGGCGGTGTTCGACGGCATCGATGCCCTCCCGAAGTCGCGGATCGCTGATCTCTTTCGATCATGCCTCGAGCGTGCGGAGTCGCCCGCGCATCGTCGACCGCACGATGTGGGTGCCGCCAAGAGTTCCGCGCGGCGACCGCAGAAATTTACGATGCGGTCATTCAAACTCGTCCGGCGCGCCCCCGGCGCGGATAGTCTGACCGGGTGAGCCTGGCCGGAGCGCCATGGTGACCGAGCTGGCGTTCTTGGGGGGTCCTCGGCCCGCTCACAGCTGTCGCGGACGATGGGCCGCGCCTCGCTCCCGGAGCAGTTCAGCGCCGGGAATCACTCCCATTGTTGTCGATGCACCGGTGCGTACCGGCCGTCGACGCGCCGGATGCGGCGGCAGACCAGTGCCCGACAAGCACTGCGGCCGCTCCCTCGTTCACGGGCTGTCCAGGGGATTCAACATAGCCTCAACAAGTCTTCAATGCCGATTCGCGATCGTGTCCCGGTGGACATGCTCCAGATCGGATCTCACTCGTACCCGTTACGAGGCGTCGACACTGACGTAACCCACGGCCGCCGAGGTTGAGCGCCATGTTTCTCGAAGATCTGCTGTCCCGCCGCCTCCGCCGGCACGCTGACGAATGCCCGGACGAGCGCATCCTGTCGTTCCTCGACGACCGGCTGGAGGTGGCCGACTCGTTGACCTTCGGCCGGCTCGACGATCGCGCACGATCGGTTGCGGCCGGCCTGCTCGACCGCGGGATGGGCGGGGTGCCGGTTGTCCTCTCGTACCCGCCGGGCCTCGACTTTGTCAGCGCCTTCTGCGGCTGCCTCTACGCCGGTGCGATCGCGGTGCCCGCAGCCCTGCCGCAGTCACGGCGGACCGCTGAACGATTGGCGGCGGTGCTCAAGGACAGCGCAGCGCGGTGTGTGCTGACCTCGGCTGCTCACCGCGCCGAGCTCTACTCACACGCCGGCGCGGCCCCGACCGTCGTCGATGTCATCGCCACCGATGTGCTTCCGTCACGGCCGGGCGACGGGCGTGTGGCGCTGCCGGATCCGGATCAGGTGGCGTTCCTCCAGTACACCTCCGGTTCCACCCGATCCCCGCGCGGTGTGATGGTCCGCCACGGCGACCTCGCCGCCAATCTGAACTCGCTGCGCGAGATTCTGGCGTTCGACGACCACGCCACGGGGGTCAGCTGGTTGCCGGTATTCCACGACATGGGTTTGATCGCCGGTGTCCTGCTTCCGATCTGGTCGGCGCGTCCGCAGTTCCTGATGGCGCCGGCGACCTTCGTCCGGAACCCGCTGAGTTGGCTGGAGGCGATCTCGCGCTACGGCGGAACGCACCAGGGCGCACCGAACTTCGGCTATCAGGCCTGCGTCGACGCGGCCAGGGCCGCCGGTGCGACCACGTTCGACCTGAGGAACTGGCGGGTCGCGTGGAACGGGGCCGAGCCCGTCCGCCCCGACACCCTGCACCAGTTCCGGGACCAGTTCGCGCTCAACGGTTTCGGTTCGGAATGTCTGTCGCCGGGCTATGGTCTGGCCGAAGCGACGCTGGTCGTGAGCGGCAGCGACGGGTCGAAGCCGGCCACCGAGTTGACCGTGGACGAATCCGAGCTGCACGTCGGGCAGGTGCGGCCGCGTATCGACGACGGGCCCGGCGTCAAGCGGCTGGTCGGATCGGGACGCCCGGCCGCAGGCACCGAGGTGCAGATCGTGCGTGCGGACGGGCGGGTCGCCGAGCCGCACACGCTCGGCGAGATATGGGTGCGCAGTGACAGTGTGGCACAGGGTTATTGGAACAACCCCGGCGAGACATCCGGGACCTTCGGCGCGTGCCTGACGACGGGGGAGGGGCCGTACCTGCGCACCGGCGATCTCGGCTTCGTCGATGACGGGGAGCTTTTCGTCATCGGCCGGCTCAACGACGTGATCGTCATCCGGGGGGTCAACTACTACCCGCACGACATCGAGTACACCGTCGAGCGCAGCCATCCGGCGCTGCAACCGGATGCCGGCGCGGTCATCGGCGTGGAGCGGTCCGGTCGGGTGGACCTCGTCTCGGTCAGCGAGATCCGTAGGGATCTGGTCGATTCGATCGTGGGCGACGACATCGTCGACGCGATTCGGCGGGCGGTGGCCCGCGATCATCAGCTGGCGCTGCAGCGCGTGGTGCTGCTCCGTCCCGGAGGGATGCCCAAGACATCGAGCGGAAAGATCCAACGCGCCAGGTGCAGAGACGAACTCGGCCGCTCCGGTCTGCCCGTGGTACACGACTGGCAGGCCTCGCCGGCGGGCCAGGCGACGATCGACTTCGATCTCGAATCACTCAGCCAGCCCGGCATGTTGGAGCGGCAGTTGGCGGACTGGCTGCGGCAGGAGCTGTCGATCTCCGACCTCACCTGGAGCACACCACTGACGGAGCTGGGAATCGACTCGCTCAAGGGTGTGGAACTCGTGAACGTCCTGTCCGCGGCGTTTGACTTCACCTTTCCGCCCACGTCGATGCTCGACCATCCGAGCATCGCGTCATTGGCCGGTCTGATCCGCGACGCCAAGTTGGGCGCCGGGCACCGGTCGGGCTCGAACCGCCCCGACGCCGGGGTCTACAGCGCCGGGCAGATCGACGCACTCGATGAGGCCGCACTGGTCGATCTACTGCAGCAGCGCGTCGACGACATCCTGGACGGTGGACGATCGTGACCGGGCAGTCCGGCTTCGCCGTGGTCGGGTATGCGGTCCGTTTCCCCGGTGCCGCCGATGCGCGCGAGTTCTGGGATGTGCTGGCCGAAGGCCGCGACGCCGTCTCGGAAGTCCCTGCCGACCGGTGGGATGTCGACGAGTTCTTCGACGCCGACCCCGATGCCGCGGGCAAGATGGTCTCCCGCCGAGCGGGGTTCGTCGACGACGTCGCGGGTTTCGATGCGCCGTTCTTCGGGGTGTCGGCCCGGGAAGCGATGTTCATGGACCCGCAACACCGCCTGGTGCTGGAGACCGCGTGGTCGGCGGTGGAGCACGCGGGCATCGCGCCGGAGGCGCTGGCGGGCACGCGGACCGGCGTCTTCCTCGGGCTGTCCACCCACGAGTTCCTCGGCATGCTGATCGCGCACACCGGCTACGAAGACGTCGACATCTATTCCGGCACCGGCACTTCGCCCGCCGCCGCGGCCGGGCGCGTCAGTTTCCGGATGGGACTGCAGGGGCCGGCGGTGGCCGTGGACACGGCGTGCAGCTCGTCGTTGGTGGCGGTGCACCAGGCGTGCCAGGCGCTGAGAGACGGCGACTGCGACACGGCGCTCGTCGGTGGGGTGAACGTCATCCTGACCCCGGTCCCGATGATCAACCTGACCCGGGCGCGAATGCTGGCCCCGGACGGACGGTGTAAGACCTTCGACGCCGCCGCCGACGGTTACGTGCGCGGCGAAGGGTGCGGGGTTGTGGTGCTCAAACGCACCGGGGACGCGCTGCGCGACGGCGACCGGATCCGGGCGGTGATCCGCGGCAGCGCAGTGAACCAGGACGGCGCCTCCGGCGGCCTGACAGTTCCGAACGGCGTTGCGCAGCAGCACGTCATCGCCGAAGCGCTGCGCCGTGCCGGCCTCGGCGGCGGCGAGGTCGACTATCTGGAGGCGCACGGGACGGGGACATCCCTGGGCGATCCCATCGAGGTCCAGGCCGCGGCTGAGGCGTTCGGTGACGGCCGCGGCCCCGACCGTCCGCTGCTGATCGGCTCGGTGAAGACCAACATCGGCCATCTGGAAGCCGCTTCCGGCATCGCCGGGCTGATCAAGGTGGTGCTGTCGCTCGAACACGAGACGTTGCCCGGGCATCTGCATCTGCGGCGGCCGTCGCCGCACATCCCGTGGGAGCGGCTTCCGGTCCGTGTCGTCGCGGAGGTGACGCCGTGGCAGCGCAACGACAGACCGCGCATTGCCGGGGTGAGTTCGTTCGGATTCTCAGGCACGAACGCACATGTGCTCCTCGAGGAGGCGCCCGTCGCCTCACCGACCGAGGAACCCGACGAGGCGCCCCACCGCAGGTACCACCTGCTGCCGCTGTCGGCGCGCACGCCGGAAGCGCTGGTGCGGCTGGCATCTCGCCATCTCGCATACCTGGAGGACGATCCGGACGCGACGATCGTCGACATCTGCGCGGCGGCCGGGGCGGGGAGGTCGCACTTCGAGCACCGCGCAGCGCTGGTGGTGGATTCGCGACCGCGGGCCCGACGGTTGTTGCGGGCGATCCACGAAGAGCGTCCGGCTCCCGGACTGGTGCGGGGCGTCTGCAGTGACCGACCGAAGACGGCCTGGCTGTTCGGCGGCCAGGGCAGCCAGTTCCCCGGCATGGCAAGGGAACTGTTCGACCACGAACCGGTTTTCGCGCAGACTCTGCGACGGTGCGGCGAGGTGCTGGACGGTCTGCTGCCGCGGCCGCTGCTGGAGGTGATCTTCGATAACGGGCCGGAGGCCGAGCACAATCTGCGGAACACCGCCTTCGCCCAACCGGCCCTGTTCGCCGTGGAGATGGGGATGGCACGGTTGTGGCGGTCCTGGGGCGTCGAGCCGGACGTGGTGCTGGGCCACAGCGTCGGCCAGTACGCGGCGGCCTGTGTCGCCGGGGTCTTCGGCCTCGACGAGGGCGCCCGGCTGATCGCCGAACGCGGCCGGCTCTTCGCAAATCTGCCCTCGGGTGGGCGGATGCTCGCCGTGTTCGCCGATCCAGACCGGGTCGAACGCTGTACCGCCGAGCACTCCCGCCTGTCGGTCGCCGCCTACAACGGCGCCAACACCGTGCTGTCAGGCCCCGCACCCGATCTCGAACAGGTCCACGCCGAGCTGACCGCCGCGGGGTCGCGCTGTGACTGGCTGGACACCAGCCACGCATTCCACTCCGCTCTCGTGGACCCGGCACTCGACGAATTCGAGTCCTTCGCAGCGCAATTCGAATACCGCGCACCGAAGCTGACGCTCGTCTGCAACCGCACCGGCAAGGTGCTGACCCGGCAGACCCGGCTCGATGCGCCGTATTGGCGGCGGCACGCCCGCGAGCCGGTCCGATTCGCCGACAGTGCGGCAACTCTGGCCGATCTGGGCTGCGCGGTGCTCATGGAGCTCGGCCCGCAACCGGTCCTCATCGCGGCGGCGCTGCGCAACTGGCCCGAGACCGCGCCCGTACCCACCGCCATCGCCTCGCTGCGCCGCGATGCCGACGCCCACCGCTGTTTCACCGATGCGCTGGGCGTCGCGTACACCACCGGTCACCGGCTCGACTTCGCCGGTCACCTCGGACGACGCCGGACACTCGACCTGCCCACCTACCCGTTCGAACACCGCGCCTACTGGTTCCCGACCACGAAGGTGCACACGCTGCGGGCCGGGGGCGGCGTCGAATCCCCGGCGGCCGAGTCGAACACCGGCGACTGGCTCACCGGGATGTCCGACGAGCAGCGGATCGACCGCATCATCGAGCTGACCCGCACCGAGCTCGGCAACGCGTTGCGGGTAGCCCCGGCGGAGATCGACCCCACCGCCGAATTCATGGCCATCGGTATGGACTCGATGATCGCGATGGAGCTGCGCGGACGGCTGCAGGCCGCATTGGGCACCCCGGTGCCCGCCTCTTTGTTCTTCGAGAATCCCACCGTGTCGACGCTGGCCGAGGCGCTGCACGCGCTGTGGCTGGACGCCTCGTCGGATCCGTCGCGGAGGGAGTCGCCCATTCCCCGGGTGCCGCACGGCTGCACGCTGCCCTGCGACGTGCCGCTGTCGCACGCACAGGAACAGCTGTGGTTCCTCAATCAGCTGCTTCCGTCTTCGAGTGCATACAACGTCGCCATCCGAGTGGACATCCGCGGCGCACTGGATCATGAGGTGCTGCAGCGCAGCCTCGAGGCCGTCGTCGACCGACATGAGGCGCTGCGCACGGTGTTCCAGAGCCGCCACGGCGCCCCGCAGGCGATACTCACACCTCCTCAACCGATCAAGCTGGCCTTCGAGGAGATCGGTGACGAGGCCGACATCGCTGCCGCCGCAGTGCGGGAAGCCAGCGTTCCGTTCGACATCGGCGCCGGCCCGCTGCTCCGGGCGCGACTGTTCGGGGTCGGGGACCAGCGGCACGTGCTGGTCGTGACGATGCACCACATCGTCACCGACGGTTGGTCATTCCGTGTGCTGCTCGGCGACCTCGGCCGGACCTACCAGGCGCTGGAGCGCGGGGAACCGGCACCGCTGGACGACCTGCCGATCCAGTACGCGGATTACGCCCGGTGGCAACGCGAGCAGTTGACCGGTCCCGAGTTCGACGCCCACATCGAGTTCTGGAAGGCCGATCTGGCGGGCGCACCGCCGCTGGAGCTCGACACCGACCGGCCGCGGCCGAAGTCCCCCACCTTCCGCGGCGCGCGGATCCGCTTCGACCTGGGACGGGAACGTGCCGACGCATTGCGCGATCTGTGCCGGGCCGGCAACGTCACGCTGTCGGTGCCGCTGCTGGCGGCCTTCGCCACCGTGCTGGAACGCTATTCGGGGCAACACGATCTGGTGATCGGCACGCTGACCGCCAATCGCGGCAGGCTCGAAACCGAGAACCTCATCGGGCTCTTCGTCAACGCACTGCCGATCAGGATCCGGCTCGACGGTGACCCCGACATGACGGAGTTGATCGACAGGATCCGCGGGCGCATGTCGGAGGTACTGGCACACCAGGACGTGCCGTTCGACCTCATCGTCACCGCGACCGCCCCGGACCGGGACGCCAGCCGGAACCCGCTGTTCGGAGTGCAGCTCGTGGTGCAGCCGGCTGCGGGGGCCGCGGAGCTGAGCAGTCTAGGCCTCGACGTTGCAGAGATCGACACCCACACGGCCAAAAGGGATCTCACGCTGACGTTCTTCGACGACGAACTGCTCGCCGGACACGTGGAGTACGCCACCGAGCTGTTCGACGAGGCCCGGATCGAGCGGCTGATCGCCCACTTCCGCGAGGTGGTCGACGCCCTGGTGAGCGATCGCCGCCTGCGGCTGTCCGAGGTGACGATGCTGACCGAAGCCGAGCGAGCGCACTACGCGGTCACGCGATCGCCCCTGGCCCCGACGGCGCGGTCGGTGCCGGAGCTGTTCGAGATGACGGCGGACCGTACCCCGGATGCGGTGGCGGTCAGGGCCCCGGACCGCTCGCTGACCTACCGCGAACTCGACGCCGCCGCCAACAGGCTCGCCCGCCGGCTGCGTGCGCTCGGCGTCGGGGCCGGAGCGGCCGTCGGGCTGCGGGTCGGGCGGAGCGCCGCGATGGCGGTCGGCATGCTCGGCATCCTGAAGGCAGGCGGCGTGTACGTGCCGGTCGACCCGACGTATCCGCAGGACCGGATCGAGCACATGCTGGGTGAGGCCGGGGTGGCGCTGCTCCTCGACGAGCGGGACGTCGACGGCGCCGAGGCCGGGCTGTGCTCCGCCGAGCGACTGGAAAATCTCGCGGCCGCAGACGATCTGGCCTACATCATGTACACCTCCGGTTCCACTGGACGGCCGAAAGGGGTGGCGGTCACCCACGGCAGCGTCGTCGAGTACGCCGAAACCCTGGGCCGCGAGCTCGGTATCACCGGTGAGGACGTCTACCTCGAGACCGCCTCGATCTCGTTCTCGTCGTCGATCCGGCAGATGCTGGTGCCCTTCGCGGTCGGAGCCGAGGTGGTGATCGCCACGACCGAGGAACGCCGCGATCCCGCTGCGCTGCTGCGCCGGATCGGCGAGTCGGCGGTGACGGTCGCCGACCTCGTCCCGACCGTGGTACGCCGCGTCATCGAAGTGGTGGCGGCAGCCGATGCCGGGCAGAGGGCCGCTCTGCGCCGGAACCGGTTGCGGCTGCTGCTCACCGCGAGCGAGCCGCTGCGGGCCGGCGTCGTGCGGGCCTGGCGCGAACAGCTGGGCGGCGGCGCCTCGTGGATCAACATGTACGGACAGACGGAGACCACCGGCATCGTCAGCCTGTACCCGGTCGGCGCGCCCGACGGGGACGCCCAGAGCATCGTGCCGATCGGACGGCCGCGCGCCAATGTCGGGATGTACGTGCTGGACCGGCTGATGCGGCCGGTGCCGCCGGGCGTCGGCGGCGCCCTGTTCATCGCGGGCCCGGCGTTGGCCCGCGAATACGTCGGCGATCCGGCGCTGACCGCGCAGAAATATGTACCCGCCCCGTGGAATCCCGCCGAGCGGCTGTACGTCAGCGGCGACATGGTCCGGCTCGGCTGGGACGGGGCGATCGAGTACCGGGGCCGCGCCGACCGGCAGGTGAAGATCCGTGGTCTGCGGGTCGAACCCGCCGAGATCGACCGCGTGCTGCTCGAACATCCCGGCGTGCGCGAGGCCGTGACCGTCGTGCGCGAGGCGAACGCCGACGGCGCCGCACTGGTCGCCTATTTCACCACCGGCGACACCCCCGTCCCGGTCGGGGAGTTGCGCGCTCACGCGCGCAGGCAGCTGCCCGACCACATGGTCCCGTCGGCGTTCACGGCACTCGAGCAATTGCCGCTGACACCGAACGGCAAGCTCGACCGGACAGCGCTGCCGGAGGTCACCATCACCCGCGACCAGGAGATCGAATACGTCCCGCCCCGTTCCGGCATCGAACAGTCGCTGGCAGAGATCTGGAGCGACACACTGCAACTCGAGCAGATCGGGGCAGGGGACAACTTCTTCGAGCTCGGCGGTCATTCACTTCTCGCGGCGCAGGTGCGCTCCCGGATACACCAGCTTCTCGGGGTCGAGTTGCCCCTCGAGGCCCTCTTCGAAGATCAGACACTGTCCGACCTGGCCCACCGGATCGAGGGCGACACCGGGGTCGACACGTCGGAGGCCCCGCTGCTGCGGCCGGTCGCGCGCACCGGGCCGTCGCCCCTCTCCTACGCCCAGGAGCTGATGTGGCGCACCGAATGTGACGACCCCGGCTCCCCTGCCCACTGGATCGACGTGTCGATCCGCATCACCGGGCCCCTCGACCCGGACCTGGTGGTGCGTGGCATCCAGGCGGCGACGCATCGACACGAGTTGCTGCGCACCGTTTTCCGTCCGTCCGGCGCGTCGGCCGCGCAGGTGATCCTCGATTCGTACACCCCCGGGGTGCCGATCTTCGACGGTGCCGCCGCGCTGCAGCATGATGTCTGGCCGGATCAGCCGGATCTCGCCACGTGTCCACCGCTGCGGGCCGAGCTGTGCCGGATCGACGACGGCAACCACATCCTGCGGTTGCGGGTGCACCGCATCCTCGCCGACGGATACACGATGCGGTTGTTGCTCAGCGAGATCGGCGGGCTGGTCGCCAGTTCGGCGGGCCTGCCCGACTTCCCACTGCTCGACGGTGACCTGCACTACGCCGACTATGCGATCTGGGAACGATCCTGGCTGACCGGTGCCGCGCTGCAGCGACGCATCGACCACTTCCGGCGCGAGTTCGCTGTCGGCGAGCTCCCGCCGGCCCTGCCGACCGACCACCCGCGCACCGGTCGCTCAGGACGCGCCGCCGGCCAGTTGGACTTCGAGTTTCCGGCCGAGGTCGCCGCGGCCGCACGGGCGCTGGCCGTTCGCGAGCATGCGTCGCTCTACACGGTGCTGCTCGCCGGATTCGCCGCCGCCCTGGGCGGTTACGCCGGGCGGCGGACCGTGGTACTCGGCTCGCCGGTTACGCGGCGCAACGATCCCGTCACCCAACTCATGCTCGGCCCGTTCATGAACACCGTGCCGCTGCGCATCGACCTCCCGGCAGGAGGCGGCCTGGCGGCGATGGTGCAGAACATGAAAACGACTGTGCTGGGCGCATTGTCACACCAGGATGCGCCCTCGCAGCACGTGATCGCAGCGCTCGCGGCTGAGCACGGACCGTCGGCGGCGGCCATCGGCGAAACCGTGTTCCTGATGGACGACCCGGTGCCGGGCGAGTTCGCCGCAGGCGGATTCCGGCTGACCCGGGTGCCGCCCGAGCGGGTCATCGCCCGGCGCGAGCTGACCGCCGCGATGAGCACGCGCAACCGGCAGATCACCGGAACGCTCACCTACGACAGCACGCTGTTCGACCCCCGGTCGATCGAATGCATCGTCGCCGGCTTCATCGGCGCGGTCTCCGCGCTGCATGTCGACTGCGCCTGACGGGAGGAGAACCAGATGAACAGTCTCAAGGACCCGGACTTCGAGCACACCGGCCCCGGGCGCCCGGCCGGACACCTGTTGCGGCAGCGGTGGCAGCCGGTCTACGCCTCCGAGGAGCTGGAAGCGGGACGCGCCGTGCCCCTGAAGATCCTGCACGAGGAACTGACCCTGTACCGGGGTGAGGACGGCATCGCCCACATCGTCGCGGGCCGCTGCGCACATCGCGGGGTGCTGCTGGCGGTCGGCACCGTGGAAGGCGACTGCGTGCGTTGCCGATACCACGGCTGGCAGTACGACGGCGCCGGTCAGTGCGTGGACCAGCCGGCAGAGCGGCGAAGCTTCGCGGACAAGGTGCGCATCGCGAGCTATCCCGTCGAGGAGTACTTCGGCTTCATCTGGACCTATCTGGGTGAGTCGCCGGTGCCGGAGCTGCCGCGCTGGCCGGAACTGGAGGAGTACGGCCGCTTCCACGTCATCGAACACCGGAAGTGGAACTACTTCCACGATCTGGAGAACACCGTCGACGACGTACACCAGTACTGGGTGCACAAGACCGGCATCTATCAGGACGACGGCAACGCCGGCCAGATCCCGGAGATGAGCGCTGAACTCGCCGATTTCGGCCTCACCCAGACCAGCACATTCAGCAACGGGTTCGTCCGCCGGCTCGCGCTGCTCATGCCGAACACTCTGTACTTCAACTCGGGCGCCGGAGTGCTGCGCGGTTTCAAGAGCTTCCTGTGGAACGTGCCGATCGACGACGAGAACCACATGATGTTCTTTCTGTTCATCGCGGCTCATCTGCCGCCCGACGTCGGCGCCCGGGTGGCGGCGGGCGTGCGGGAGGGCCGAAAATACCTGTCCCAGCTGCGGCCGGTCGACGACATCATCCGCGCCGTGCTCAGCGGCCGGGAACGCTGGGAGGACATCGAGGACCGCCCGGACCAGGTGCTGATCGAGGACGGTGTCGTCCTGCTCGGCCAGGGGGTCCTGCCCGACCGCTCGCTCAACCGGCTCGGTAGCTCCGACGCCGCAATCATCCTGCTGCGCAGACTCTATGCGCGCGAACTGGCCGCGATCGAGGCCGGCCACCCCCTGACGAAATTCCCGACACCCGACGCCGCGGCGCTCACCCGGCTCGACAGCTCAACACCCTGACTGCAGGAAGGCAGACCCATGACCACGGTGAAGGACCTGATGGACCGCGCGGCGACGATGATCGACGAAAACCCGGACGCGGCCCGCGAGTTCGGCGGAGTGTACAAATTCGAACTGGACGGCGATGACGCACGGACGTTCCTCGTCGACCTGACCGACAACCCCCGGGTGATCGACGGCGACGGTGACGCGCACTGCATCATCCGCATGGAGACAAGGGATTTCATCGCACTGGTGGAGGGGAGAGCGGACCGGCGTGCCCTGTTCTTCATGGGCAGGCTGAGCGTCGAGGGCGACTGGGCGCTCGCGATGAAGCTCAAGAGCCTCGACGAGTTGTTGGGTGACCGCAAATGACGGATCTGCAGAAGCGGGCACTGCAGGCCATCGAGGTCCTGCGGGCGCGGGTGCGTGAACTGGAAGGCGCCGGTGACGGATACGCGATAGTCGGGTACGCGCTGCGGTTCCCGGGTGCCGCCGACGCCGACGAGTTCTGGGATGTCCTGCGCGGCGGGCGGGATGCGATCTCGGAGGTGCCGCAGGACCGCTGGGATGCCGACGAGTTCTTCGACGCCGACCCGGAGGCCGCGGGCAAGATGGTGACCCGGCGGGCCGGCTTCGTCGAGGACGTCGCAGGCTTCGACGCCCCGTTCTTCGGGGTGTCGGCGCGTGAGGCGATGTTCATGGACCCGCAACACCGGCTGCTGCTGGAGACCGCGTGGCGGGCGGTCGAGCATTCCGGGACCGCACCCTCTGCACTGGCAGGCACCAGAACCGGGGTGTTCATGGGTCTGTCCACCCATGACTACCTGGGCATGCTCACCGACAATCTCACCCACGACGCCATCGAGGCCTACCTCGGCACCGGAACCTCACCCGCGGCGGCCATCGGCCGGATCAGTTACCGCCTGGGGCTGCAGGGCCCGGCCGTCGCGGTGGACACGGCGTGCAGCTCCTCGCTGGTGGCGGTCCATCAGGCGTGCCAGGCGCTGCGGCTGGCCGAGTGTGACGTCGCGCTGGCCGGAGGCGTCAACGTGCTGCTCAGCCCGGCGACGATGATCAACTTCTCACGCGCGCGGATGCTGGCACCCGACGGCCGGTGCAAGACGTTCGACGCCTCCGCCGACGGCTATGTCCGCGGCGAGGGTTGCGGTGTCGTGGTGGTGAAGCGACTCGCCGACGCGATCCGCCACGGTGACCGCATCCGGGCGGTGATCCGCGGCACCGCGGTGAACCAGGACGGCGCCTCCGGTGGCCTCACCGTTCCCAATGGTGCCGCGCAGCAACGCGTGATCGCCGACGCACTGAACAATGCGGGCCTCACCGCCGCCGACGTCGACTACCTCGAAGCACACGGGACGGGAACCCCGCTGGGTGATCCGATCGAAGTCCAGGCCGCCGGTGCGGTGCTGGGCGTGGGACGCGAGCCGGATCGGCCGCTGCTGATCGGATCGGTGAAGACCAACATCGGTCACCTCGAAGCGGCGTCGGGCATCGCGGGCCTCCTCAAGGTGATCCTGTCCCTCGAACACGAGGTGCTGCCCAAGCACCTGAACTTCCGCAGTCCGTCGCCGCACATCCCGTGGAACCGGTTGCCGGTGCGGATCGTCGACGACCCGGTCCCGTGGACCCGCAGCGGCCGGTCCCGGGTCGCCGGCATCAGCTCGTTCGGATTCTCCGGTACGAACGCCCACGTGCTCGTCGAGGAGGCACCGCGCGCAGACCGTGCCGGAGCGGCGCCGCAGCCCGCGGCCCCCGGGGGATTCGGCATGCTGCCGCTGTCCGCCCGGACCCCGGACGCATTGGCGGCCACCGCGCACCGGCTCCGCACCTGGCTTGCCGCCAACCCCGACGCGTCATGGCCGGATCTGTGCTTCACCGCCGCGGTGGGCCGGTCCCATCTACGCCATCGCGCCGCGCTGGTCGTCGACTCCCGGTCGAGCGTGGATGAGTTGCTCGGCGCGCTCGCCGAGGACCGTCCGGGCCCGGGGCTGGCGCGCGGGGAGTGCGGGGACCCGCCGAAAACCGCCTGGCTGTTCACCGGTCAGGGCAGTCAGTACCCCGGCATGGGCCGGGAACTGTTCGACACCGAACCCGTGTACCGGGAGGTCGTGACCCGGTGCGCGGAGGCGGCTGCCGACGTCCTCGAACGCCCACTGCTGGACGTGATGTTCGACGCGGACGGCGGGGAGGCCCTGCGGCACACCTCCTACGCTCAGCCGGCGCTGTACGCGGTGGAGATGGGCCTGGCGCGGCTGTGGCAGTCATGGGGGATCGAGCCTGACGTGGTGCTCGGCCACAGCGTCGGGCAGTACGCGGCGGCCTGCGTCGCGGGCGTCATGGGTCTTGAGGACGGCGCGGTGTTGCTGGCCGAGCGTGGACGCCTGTTCGGCAGCCTGCCGGAGGGCGGCCGGATGGCGGCGGTGTTCGCCCCCGCCGACCGCGTCGAGAGCTGCACCGTTGACTCTCCGCTGCTGTCGGTGGCCGCCTACAACGGGGACAACACCGTATTGTCCGGCCCGGCAGGGGATCTGGAGCGGGCAGTGGCCGGCTTCAGTGCCGCCGGCGTCCGCTGTGACTGGCTCGACACCAGCCACGCCTTCCATTCCGCGCTGTTGGACCCGGTGCTGGAGGAATTCGAGTCCTGTGCGGACCGGTTCGAGTTCGGCACGCCGCAGCGGACATTGGTGTGCAATCGCAGCGGTGAGGTTCTGAGCAGGCACGCGAGGTTGGACGGGCAGTACTGGCGCCGACATGCGCGGCAGCCGGTCCGGTTCGCCGAGAGCGTGCGCACCCTCGCGGATCTGGGCTGCCGGCTGCTGATGGAGATCGGCCCGCAACCGGTGTTGACGGCCGCCGCGATGCGGACCTGGCCGGGGACCGTCACTGCGCCGCGCGTCGCCGCGTCGATGCGCCGCAAGGGGTCCGACCGCCGTCAGATCACCGAGGCGTTGGCCCAGGCCTACGTCGCCGGACATCGCCCCGACACCGCCGCACGGCAACACGGGCGGGGCCGACTGCTGGATCTGCCCACCTACCCGTTTCAGCATCGGGCCTACTGGTTTCCGCAAGGCCAGGCCCGGACCGCACCGACCGACCCGGTGCACACCGAGACCGTCCAGTTCCTGGACGAGGAACGCATCGATGAACTCGCAGCGCTGCTGGACGGCCCCACCGGCAGCGCGCAGACCGTCGACGTGCTCAGCAAGCTGGCCGCACGGCACCGGCAGCAGCGCGGTGCGCAGTCCATCGCCGATGCGCGCTACCAGATCCGGTGGGAGAAATCCGAGGCTCCGGGCGCGGCCCGGCCCACCACCGAGGCGACCACCTGGCTTCTGGTGACCCACGATTCCCGAGCGGCCCAGCCCATTGCCGAGGTGCTGGAGCGACGCGGACATCCCTACCACATCGTCGGGTTACCGGGGTCGGACGCCGACGCGGCGCCGGCCGAGGAGGCGCTGCGCGCGACGGTGAGCCAACCACGCCCGCACATCCTGTACCTCGCAGCGCTCGAGGAATCCGGTGGGTCGGCGGCAGGGACGCTCGAATGGATGCAGCATCGGGTCCTGGCCGCGGCCCGGAAGCTCTTCCAACTCGCCGCCACCGCCGACGCTCGTACCCCCATCTGGCTGATCACCGCTGGGGCACAACGGATCTTCGGCGACGACACCGTCGAACCGGCGCAGACTAGCCTCTGGGGTTTCGGTCGCGCAGCCGCCCTCGAGCACCCCGAACTCTGGGGTGGGCTGGCCGACGTCACGACGGGTGACACCGAGGAGTGGTCAGCCCTGATCGACCACATCGTGGCAGCACCGACCAGCGAAGACCAGATCGCCGTCCGGGGCCGGGAAATCCATGTCGCAAGGCTCACGCGGCGGACCGAGAAGCCGAACCCCACCGCGCTGGAATTACGCAGGGACGCAACCTATCTGGTGACCGGCGGGCTGGGCGCGCTCGGACTGGAGATCGCCGAGTATCTGGCCTCGCGCGGCGCAGGCCACCTGGTGCTGACGGGCCGCCGACCGGCGAGTGACACCGCACAGCAGCGCATCGACGCCATCCGGGAACGGTTCCACTGCCAGGTCCTGGTCGTCACAGCGGACGTCGCCGACCGCGACGACGTCGCGCGCCTGTTGAGCACCATGCGTTCCGAGCTCCCACCGCTGGCCGGCGTCGTGCACGCCGCCGGCGAGATCGGGACGAGCCCGTTGCGCACCCTCGACGATGCCGAGGTGGACCGGGTGTTCGCGGGAAAGGTCTGGGGAGCGGCTTATTTGAGTGAGGCAGTGGCAGACATGGGGCTGGACTTCTTCCTGTCCACGTCGTCGATCGCCTCGGTCTGGGGCAGCCACGGTCAGACCGCCTACGGTGCGGCGAACGCCTTCCTCGACGGTCTGGCCGACAGCCTGCGCGCCCGGGGCGTTCCCGGCATCAGCGTGAACTTCGGTCCCTGGGCGGCCGGTATGGCCGATGCGGAAGCACGGGAACAGCTGAGTCGGCGCGGGGTCAAGACGCTGGCGCCCGCCGACGCTCTGGCGGGGATGGCCGACGCCATCGCGGCGTCGACGGCCCACGCGGTGGTGGCCCGGATCGACTGGGCCACCTTCCTTCCGGTCTACCAACTGCAGCGGCGACGTGCGTTTCTCTCACAGCTCGAACGTGAGGTGCCCGACGTTCCCGACGTCTCGGCGCCGGCGCCGTCGGGTACCACCCGTTTCGTCGAGGAGCTCACGCTCGCGCCCGTCGAGCAACGCCGGAAGCTCGTTCTGGAGTACCTGCGCGCCGCGGTGGCCGAGGTGACGCGCGTGGACGCTGCCGAAATCCGGGACGAGGCCGGCTTCTTCGACCTCGGCATGGATTCCCTGATGGCCATCGAACTGCGCCGCCGCCTCGAGCAGGGACTCGGCAAGGAGTTGCCTGTGACCCTGGCGATGGATCATCCGCACCTGAGCGACGCCGCGGAATACGTGCTCGGCGATGTCCTCGGCCTCTCGGAACACACCGTGGCCCAGTCCGACACGCCGTCGACGGTGCGAACGGACGACCCGATCGCGATCGTGGGAATGGCGTGCCGCTTTCCGGGCGCAGACGACACGGACGCGTTCTGGTCGGTGCTGGCCGAGGGTGCGGACCTGATCCGGGAGATCCCCGACGACCGCTTCGACATCAACGAGTTCTACGACCCCGATCCGGAGGCGGCGGGCAAGATCTACAGCCGCTACGGCGGATTCCTCGACGGGGTGGACGGATTCGATCCGGAGTTCTTCGGAATCTCCCCGCGCGAAGCCGTCTGGATCGATCCTCAGCAGCGGCTGGTCCTGGAGACCGCATGGGAGGGACTCGAACGTGCCGGGTACTCCGCGGCGGCGCTGCGTGGCAGTCGAAGCGGGGTCTATGTGGGGGTGGGGGCCAACGAGTACTCGCACCTACTGTCGGGTGGCTCCCTCGATGGCATCGAGGCGCAGTTCATCACCGGCAACGCACTGAACGTCATCGCCGGGCGGGTGTCGTTCACGCTCGGGCTGGAGGGCCCGGCGGTCGCAGTCGACACCGCATGCAGTTCCTCGCTGGTCGCCGTGCACCAGGCCTGCCAGGGCCTGCAGTCCGGCGACTGCGATCTGGCCCTGGCCGGCGGGGTCAACGTGTTGCTCAGCCCGGCCACCACCATCGCCACCTCGCGGGCCCGGATGCTCTCGCCCGACGGCCGGTGCAAGACCTTCGATGCCGCCGCCGACGGCTACGTGCGCGGAGAAGGCTGCGGCATCCTCGTGCTCAAACGGCTCAGCGACGCCGTGCGTGACGGCGACCGGATCCAGGCGGTGATCCGCGGCAGCGCGGTGAACCAGGACGGCGCTTCCGGCGGGCTGACGGTGCCCAACGGCGGTGCACAGCAACGGGTCATCGCCGCAGCGCTGACCCGCGCAGGCCTCTCCGGCAGCGATATCGACTACCTTGAGGCGCACGGCACCGGAACGTCGCTCGGCGACCCGATCGAGGTCCAGGCCGCCGGGGCGGTACTGGGCGACGGCCGGGACCCTGACCGGCCCTTGCTGATGGGGTCGGTGAAAACCAATGTCGGACACCTCGAGTCGGCGTCCGGCGTCGCCGGCCTGATCAAGGTGGTGCTGTCGCTGCAGCACGAGATGCTGCCCAGACATCTGCATTTCAAGACGCCGTCGCCGCACATTCCGTGGGACCGGCTTGCGGTGCGGGTGGTGGCCGAGCCGACCCCGTGGCGGGCCGACGGGCGGCCGAGGCGCGCCGGGGTGAGTTCCTTCGGATTCTCCGGGACCAACGCGCACGTCGTCCTCGAGGAGCCGCCGGCGCAGTCGGCCGATCTTCGGCAACCCCCGACCGACCGGAAGGATGGCGCCGCCGGGCTCGAGTCGGCGACGGCACCGGAACCGGCCTGCGTGCTGCCGATCTCGGCGCGGTCGCCCGAGGCGCTCACCGCGTTGGCGCGCCGCTACGAATCCTGGCTGACCGCGCATCCCGACGCCGACATCGCCGACGTGTGCTACACCGCCGGCGCCGGGCGGTCCCACTTCGAGCACCGCGCCGCGTTGGTCGTGGACTCGGTGGACGGAGCGCGTGACCTGCTGGCGGGTCTGGCCGAAGACCGGCTGGGCCCGGGTGCGGTGCGCGGTGTGTGCGGGGACCCGCCGAAGACGGCCTGGCTGTTCACCGGGCAGGGCAGCCAATACCCGGGGATGGCGCGCGAGCTGTTCGACACCGAGCCCGTGTTCCGGGACACGGTGACCCGCTGTGCCGAGGCGATCGGCGACACGCTACCGCGCCCGCTGCTGGAGGTGCTCTTCGACACCGACGGCGACAACGGGCAGACGTTGCGGCACACCTCGTATGCCCAGCCGGCGCTGTTCGCGATCGAGATGGGCCTGGCGCGACTGTGGCAGGCAAGGGGAATCGAGCCCGATGTGGTGCTCGGGCACAGCGTCGGCCAGTACGCCGCTGCCTGCGTGGCCGGGGTCTTCGGCCTCGAGGACGGCGCGCGTCTGGTCGCCGACCGCGGCCGGCTGTTCGGCGCTCTGCCCGAGGGCGGCCGAATGGTGGCGGTGTTCACCGACGCCGAGGTCGTCGAGGACTTCGCCGACGAGTTCCCCCAGGTGTCGGTGGCCGCCTACAACGGGCCGAACACCGTGCTGGCCGGCCCGGCGTCCGACCTGGAACAGATCGTCGCCGGCTGCAGCGGGGAGGGAATCCGCACCACGTGGTTGGACACCAGTCACGCATTCCACTCCGCGCTGCTCGACCCGATGCTCGACGAATTCGAGTCCTGCGCAGCACGTCTCGCGTACGCGGCACCGACACGCCCGCTGGTCTGCAACCGCACCGGCGCGGTGGTCACCGGGCCCGGCGTGATCGATGCGCAGTACTGGCGACGCCACGCCCGCCAGCCGGTGCAGTTCGCCGAAAGTGTGCGGACCCTTGCCGACCTGGGTTGCTCGGTGTTGATGGAGATCGGGCCGCAACCGTTCCTCATCGCGGCTGCCCTACGCGTCTGGCCGGAGTCCGCGGCCACTCCGCGGGCAATCCCCTCTCTGCGTAAGGGGCCCGATGCGCGGCGGCAGCTCGCCGAGGCGGTGGCCGCTGCCTATATCGCCGGCCATCGGCTCGATTTCACCGGTCACGACGGTGGGCCGCATCGCCGGTTGCAGCTGCCGACCTACCCATTCCAGCACCGCTCCTACTGGCCGAAGACGGCCGGCATCCGTTCCGATGGCAGCGGCGGATCCGGACTGCTGGGCTCGGCGCAGGACCTCGCCTCAGGCGACATCGTCCACACCAGCCGACTGTCGGTGAAGACGCAGCCATGGCTGTCCGACCACGTCATCTACGGCACGGTGGTGGTTCCCGGCGCCACCTATGCGGCGATGGCTCTGGCGGCGATGCCGACCCCCGCACGGGTGCAGGAGGTGTTCTTCTACGAGCCGATCATTCTCGGCGACAAGGACTCGCGAGAGGTGCAGCTGATGCTGCACCGGACCGACGATGCCGACGGGTGGACATTCGAAGTGCACAGCCGCCCGTACGGCGATCGCGACGCCGACTGGTCGCGCAACGCGTCGGGGACCGTCGCCGCCGGTGTCGGAGACGCCGCACCCGACGCCGCACCCGACGCTGCGGCGGACCCGGTCGACAACGCGATCGAGCGGTTGACCCGCACGCGCCCGCAGCAGCTGTTCGACGCCTTCGCCGACAACGATCTGGCCTGGGGACCCGCCTGGTGCAGCTCACTGCGCTCGCTGTGGGTCGGCACCGGAGAAGCGGTGGGCGACATCGCGGTCGGCGCCGAACTGGGTGAGCACCTCGGCCGCGAGCCGATCCATCCGGTGCTGCTGGATCTGTGCACCGGAATCGCCGGCGCGGCACTGTTGGCGGCGGCCGCACAGACCGACGCCGATCCGGAACTGTTCCTGCCGTTGCGGTACGGGCGGGTGGAAGTGCGTGAGCGCATGCCCCGGCGGTTCTACTGCCGGGCCAGGTGGCAGACCGGCGGCATCGA
Organism: Mycolicibacterium austroafricanum; assembly: GCF_000612725.1. Classification (GTDB taxonomy): domain Bacteria; phylum Actinomycetota; class Actinomycetes; order Mycobacteriales; family Mycobacteriaceae; genus Mycobacterium; species Mycobacterium austroafricanum. Next base: position 360,904 of record NZ_HG964450.1, on the reverse strand, counting down.
CAGCGAGACTCAGGTATTCGACCTCGACTTCCTCGATCACGATGGCCGAAACCTCGGCGGTATCCGCGAATTCACGGTGAAGCGCGCCCCCCGGGAGGCGCTGCTGCGCGGGCTCGGCGCCGACGCGACCCGGCTGATCTACCGTGTCGGCTGGCGCGAAACCAGCCCGCCCGTCCGCGACGACGGCGCCCTCGGCCCGAGCAGCACCTGGCTGGTCGCCGGACTCGACGCGCTGGCCGACGATGTGCCCGGCAGCATCCGGATCGGCTTCGACCGGATCTGGGATCCCGACCGCGACGGCCGCGTGTTGCTCGACCCAGCCGACGACGAGCACTGGCGGCGACTCTTCGCGCTTGCCGACGAGCGCGGCGCACCGGTGGCGGGCGTCGTACTCGGCGTCACCGGGCGGGCACGGCCGGAGGAACCGTCGGCTGACTTCGCGGCCCGGCTGGAAGCCCAGATCCGCGACGTGCTCGGGGCGGTGCACTCGCTGTCGGCGCTGGGCGCGAAACCGGCTGCCGGACTGTGGATCGTCACCGAACGCGCCGTCGCCGCCGAAGCCGGCGAACCCGTCGATCCCGTGCAGTCGGCGCTGTGGGGGCTGGGTCGCACCCTCATCGCCGAAGAACCGGGCCTGCGCTGCCTGTTGGTCGACCTCGATGGATCCGAGGACGCCGGCCCCGCACTGGCACGGTTGCTCGGTGCCCCGGGTGACGAACCCGAACTCGCACTGCGGCAGGGCAGGCTGCTGGTGCCGCGGCTGTTGCCATGGTCGCGCAGCGGTCAACTCGCGATCCCGCGTGGCACCGATTACGTGCTGGCGCCCACCGAGCGCGGTGTGCTCGACAACCTGCGCGTGTCCGAGACCGAGGTGACGGCGCCGCCTGAGGGTCACGTCCAGGTGCGGGTCGAGGCCGCCGGTCTCAACTTCCGCGATGTGCTCAACGCTCTGGGCCTGTACCCGGGGGATCCCGGGCCGATCGGCGGCGAACTCGCGGGCGTGGTCACGGCGCCGGGGCCCGATGTCGACGGATTCGAAGTAGGGCAAAAGGTTTTCGGCTTCGCGGTGGGCGCGTTCGCCAGCCGGGTCAACGTGCCGGTTCAGTTCCTGGCGCCGGTGCCGGAGGGCATCTCCGCGGTCGCCGCGGCGACCACACCCGCTGCGGTGCTGACCGCCGGACTGGCGTTCGACTGGGCGGCGCTGCGCGCCGGTGACCGCGTGCTGATCCACGCCGCCAGCGGCGGCGTGGGCCTGGCCGCCGTCCAGCTGGCCCGGCAGCGTGGTGCGACCGTGTTCGCCACCGCAAGCGGCTACAAGCGCCCGATGCTACGGGCGATGGGAGTCGACCACGTCTATGACTCGCGCACAACGGACTTCGCCGACCAGATCCTCGCCGACACCGACGGTGCGGGCGTCGACGTGGTGCTCAACAGCCTGACCAACGACGGGTTCGTCGCGGCGACCGTGCGGGCGACCGCCCGGAACGGCCGCTTCGCCGAGATCGCCAAGCGGGACATCTGGTCGCCCGAGCAGATGGCGGCGGCGCGGCCCGACATCGACTACGAGGTCCTGGCGCTGGACGCCGTCATGCAGCAGGATCCCGACCGGATCCAGCTCCTGCTCGCCGACCTCGCCGACAGCCTGGCACGGGGCGAGACAGCGCCGTTGCCGTTCGAGGCCTACCCGCTGGCCGAGGCCACAACGGCGTTCCGCCGGATGCAACAGGCGCGGCACACCGGCAAGATCATCCTGCAGATGCCGAAACCGCTGCAGCCGCACGGCGATCGGAGCTATCTGATCACCGGTGGGCTCGGCGCCCTCGGCCTGCACGCCGCGGCCTACCTGGCCCAACTCGGCGCGGGGGACATCGTGTTGACCGGCCGCCGGATGCCCGACGCCGCGACGGAGCGCGCGATCAGCGAGATCGCGGAGCGCTACCACTGCCGGATCCATACCTTCGCCGCCGACGTCGGCGACGAGTCTGCGGTGCGGGATCTGCTGGAGCGGATCCGGACAGAGTTGCCGCCGCTCGGAGGTGTCGCCCACCTGGCGGGTGTGCTCGATGATGCGCTGCTGCCGCAGCAGAGCCCGGAACGCTTCCGGACGACATTGGCGCCGAAGGCGTTCGGGGCCTGGCATCTGCATCGGCTCACCCGCGACACCGAGCTCGAATTCTTCATCGTGTACTCGTCGGGGTCGAGCGTGCTCGGTTCCCCCGGCCAGGCCAACTACGCCACCGCCAACGCGGTGCTCGACGGGCTGGTGGCGCACCGCAAGGCGCGCGGTCTTCCTGCGACCGGTGTCAACTGGGGTCCGTGGGCCCAGGGCGGGATGGCCACCTCGGATGCGGCACGCGCCAATCTCGGTGCGCAGGGCCTGATTCCGCTGGAGCCGACTGCCGCCTTGAACGCCCTCGGCGAGATCGTCGCACACGGTATCGCTTCGGCGGTCGTGCTCAAGGCCAACTGGCAGCGCGCCGCCAAGCTGCTGGGCGCCACCCGTCCACCGATTCTCGACCACGTGCTGCCGAGCGCGGTCGCGGCCGGTCCCGGCGACAGCGCCCTGCTCAAACAGCTGCAGGACGTGCCCGAGGCGCAGCGCGGCAGCTTCGTCACCGAACATCTGCAGCGGGAACTGCAGCAGATCCTGGGCCTGGCGCAGCCGCCGGCGGCCACCGGCCGGTTCCTGGAACTGGGCATGGACTCGCTGATGGCGGTCGAGCTCCGAAACCGGTTGGTGGGACAGTTCGGGAGCGGGTTCACCATCACCGCCACGGCGGTGTTCGACTACCCGACCATCGGGGCGCTCGCCGAGTATCTGGCCGCGCAGACGCCCGAATCGACCGAGGAGGGAACCGAGATGAAGACCGCAGACCCGGATGGGCAGCCGGCGACCGTTGGGCACGCGGATGTCGTTCTCCAGACATCGTGACCCGGGCAGTCACATGCTCGAGATGACCGACGTCACCAAGACCTACCGCGTGGGTGGTCAGACCGTGCGCGCACTCGACGGGATCACCCTGTCGTTGTGCGGTGGGGAGTTCGTGTCCGTCGTCGGCCCGTCGGGTGCCGGCAAGAGCACACTGCTGCACCTGCTCGGTGCGCTGGACCGGCCGGACGCCGGGTCGATCCGGTTCCAGGGCGCGGAGATCGCCGCCCTCGACGACGAGGCCCAGTCCGAATTCCGCAGACACAGCGTGGGATTCGTGTTCCAGTTCTTCAACCTGCTGCCGACGATGACGGCGTGGGAGAACGTCGCGGTGCCCAAGCTGCTCGACGGGTCCCGGATGGCGAAGGTCAAGTCACGCGCGCTGGATCTGCTCGCGGTCGTCGGACTCGGTGATCGCGCGGAGCACCGGCCCTCGGAGCTGTCCGGAGGGCAGATGCAGCGGGTGGCGGTGGCCCGCGCCCTGATGATGGACCCACCGCTGATCCTCGCCGACGAGCCCACGGGCAACCTCGACACCAAGACGGGTGCGGCCATCATGGCGCTGCTCACCGACATCGCCCACCAGGACGAACGATCAGTTGTCATGGTGACTCACAACCTCGGCGCGGCATCGGCCACCGACCGGGTGATCACCCTGATCGACGGCCGCATCGGCTCCGACGTGTTGGCCGGTGGCGAGCTGACATGATCGGCGACCGCATGCGCGTGTTGAACGCGCGCGAACTGCGGCGACATCCCGGCCGCACCGCGATGTCACTGGCGGTGGTGGCGATCTCGGCGACCCTGCTGGTGGCGGTCTTCGGTATCACCGGATCGATCACGGGATCGTCGGACCGGCTCGCCGCCGGTATCGGGGGCAACGCAACCCTCGAGGTCTCCGGCGTCACCGACAGCGGGTTCCCGGAGTCGGTGCGGCCGGACGTGGCGAAGGTGCCCGGGGTGGCTGCGGCGATACCGATGCTGCGGACGTCGATCGGTCCGCCGGGCGAACGGGTGGTCGTGCTCGGCGTCGACGACAGCATCAGGGCCATGCTCAGCGACCTGCAGCGGGCCGTGCAGGATCAGATCGGCCCGCTGGTGACCCAACCCGGCATGGTCGCCGTGGGTGCCCGGACCGGCCACGCGGTCGACGACGTGATCGCTCTGGGCACCGGCGAGGTCAGGGTCGCGGCGGTCATCACCGGTGCCGACGCGGAACGGATCAACGGGGGGAACTTCATCGTCGGCCCGCTGCCGCTGATGCAGCGGCTGATGGGCCGTGCCGGGATGATCGACTCGGTGCTCGTGGTCGATCGGCCCGGCGCCGACCCGGCTTCCGTGCGCGCGGGCGTCACGGAGGCGGTGGATGGACGGGCCGTCGTCACCGACCCGATGTTCCGCTCCGCCCAATCCGGTGGCGCGGTGTCGATCATGAGCACTCTGCTGCTGTCGGCGGCGTCGTGTGCGCTGGTGGTGGCGGGCTTCCTGATCTTCAACGCGATGAGCATGGCGATCACCCAACGGCGACCGGCGATTTCGCTGCTGCGCGCCCTTGGCGCCAAGAGACGTCAGATCGTCGCAGACCTGTTGGCCGAGGCGGCAGCGGTGGGGTTGGTCGGTGGGCTGCTGGGGGCCGCGCTGGGCGTCCTGATCGGCATGCGTTCGATCGGTGCCCTTCCCGCGGCCCTGCTGCAGGGATACGAAACCCGAACCGAGTACATCCTGCCCGGATACGCGATTCCCGTCGCGCTGGCGGCGTGTGTCGTGGTGAGTGTGGCCGCCGCGACGCTGGCGGCACGCCAGGTGTACAAGGTTGCGCCGGTCGAGGCGCTGGCCCCGGTGGGGGTGTCGGCCGCCGATGCCGTCCCCCGCAGGGCGCGGCTGGTGGTGGGTGTCGTCGGGGTCGGCCTCGTGGCGGTCGCGGCGCTCGTGGCGTCCCGCGATCTGGGCAAGGTGTCGGTGGCGGCCGTCGGGCTCGCCGCTGCCGGCGATATCGCGCTGTGCTTCGCCTTCGCCGGCCCGCTCGTCGCCGGTGCCGCCGCGGTCGCGCGGGCCTTCGGTGCGCCGGGCGCGCTGGCGGCGGCGACCATCGAACGGTCCCCGCGCCGCGTGTGGGCCACGTTGATGACCGTACTGATCGCGGTGTCGATCACGGTGCAGAGCACCGGAGCCAACGCCAACGCCATCGACTCGACGAACGCGAGCTTCGCCTCGCTCGGCGACGCCGGACTCTACGTCAGCGTCTCCGGCCCCGGTGTGTACCCGACCGCGCCGATCCTCCCGAAGGATGCGGAGGCGTCGATCGCATCGATCCCCGGGGTGGCCGAGGTCGTTCCCGGGCAGATGGCGTACGCGACGCTCGCCGGTCAACGGATCATCATGCAGGGGCTCGCCCGCGGCTCGGTGGCGCCGCCGTCACAGGCGATGAACGATCAAGTGCGAGAGCAGGTTCTGGCCGGCGACGGGGTAGTCGTCTCCCGGGACATCGCGCGCAGCCTCGGTATCGGGGTGGGAGACGAATTGACGCTACCCACGCCCACCGGGCAGAGGCGGGTGCGGGTGCTGGAGATCGTCCCGTTCTTCTCGCTGCTGGGCGGTGTCGTCTCGATGAGCCTGACGCTGCTGCGGGAATGGTATGCCCGGCCCGGGTCAACGGTCCTCGCGGTCAACTTCACAGCCGGCGCCGACCGCGACCAGGTGGCGGCGACGATCCGAGGGCGCGTCCCCGCCGACGTCCTGGTGTACCCGGGGCAGGAGGCGGCCGCAGCCGTAGGTGATTCGATGGCCCAGGGCACCGCGCTCATCGACATCATGGCGTGGATCGTCGTTTTCGTCGCCGGCGTCGCGCTGCTGAACACCCTGATGCTGTCGGTGCTGGAACGGCGGCGTGAACTCGGGATGCTGCGGGCGATGGGCTCGTCGCGCCGCTTCGCGTTGCGGACGGTGCTGGCCGAAGCCGCAGGCATCGGTGTCGTCGGTGCGGCACTCGGAGCGGTGCTGGGGGTGGTCAACCAGTACCTGACTGCAGCGGCGCTGAGCAATGTACTCAGCATCGACGTGGTGTACCGGCCGAGCCCGCTTGCGATGCTGTTCGCCTGCGCCGCATTCGGTTTGACCCTGCTGGGGGCGGTTCCCCCGGCGGTCCGTGCGGCGCGACTCGACATCGTCGCTGCCGTGGCGGTGGATTAGCGACGGGATGCGTACATGGCCGGACACGCCGTCGCCCGCCGATTGGTCACCAGCGGTTGTGCGCTGACCCGCACCACCGAGTGGGCGGCGTCGCGATGGGGCACGGCGTACTTCTTGCCCGCGCTGTTCGCAGACCGTGTCACGCACCTCGGTGGGATTGACAAGCGTTTTTTCGCAGAGCAATTGGCGCAGTGCCGCTCGTTCCGTGACGGCTCCTGGGCGGGGCATTGGCAGGCTATCGCCGCCGACCACGCCGGCGTCGCCGACGCGGCCCTGGCCCGGCTCGGCGGGCCCACCGTCGCGCAGATGCTCGCCGGCCCGGTCGACACGTCCGCACTGGGTGAGCTGCTCACCCCCGCCGTGTCGATCCTGGCCGACCGGGGGCCGGTGGCGTCACCGGACGCCGTGACGACGTTCCGACTGCACAGCGGCGCCGCGGGCGATGACGCCGCGATCGCGGTGGATGCGCTCATCAAGGTGGTCACGTACAAGTTCGCGGCGGCGTGGCCGGGCTGGACACCGCAGCGACTGAAGGCGCACGCGCAGTCACGGCGGCTGTGCGATGTCCTCACCGAGGCATTGGCCCCGGCGATGGGTCTGAGCATCGAGCACCTACGGGTCCCCGTCCCCGGCGGTGACGTCGTGGAGGGCGCCGCGGTGTTCCCGCTCGGTGTCCGTGGTTCGCCGACCGTGTTGTGCGCCAAGGGACTTGAGGGCGTCGTGGCCGAGACCCTGCTGCCGTGGCTGAAGTTCCGCGGGCACGGCCTGGGGATGTTCATCATGGAGATGCCGGGCACCTACACCTACCGGCAACCGCTGACCGTCGCCGCGGAGAACGTGTATCGCGCGGTCATCGACCGGCTGGCGGCCGACCCCCGCGTCGACGCAGACCGGATCGGCATGCTGGGGCTCAGTTTCGGCGCATACTGGGCGGCCCGGATGGCCGCCGCCGATCCGCGTCTGCGCGCCGTCGTCGCCAACGGGGCGCCGGCGGACCGCACGTTCCGGCCGTCGGGAGCCTTCGGCACCCCCGAGATCATGATGTGGACGATGGCGAACACCACGCACGCCCGCAGCACCGCCGACCTGCTGACCAAGCTGCGGGCGCTGTCGCTGAAGGACCTTTACCCGCGAATGACCGCACCGCTGTTGGTGATCAACGGCGATTCCGACACGCTTGCGAGTACCCGGGACTCGATCGACATCGCGACGTACGCCCCCAACGCACTGCTCAAGCTCTACCCGGGCGACGACCACTGCGCGATGGGACACGCACGGCAGTGGTGGGATCTGGCCGTCCGGTTCTTGGCCGACCAGCTTGGCGCTGTGTGAAGCTCGACAGAGGATCTCCCGCCGGTCGGCTCCTGCGGCCCGGGAATAGGTGGCCCGACGTGTGAGGTAGTTAGGGGGTAGGCCGGGTACAGAGGGAGCAGTCATGGACAAACAGGCGTTCGACGAGATGAACCGCGCGGTGATCGACGAGTTCCGCGCCACCGGCGGCAAGGCCGGCGGCATCTTCGAGGGCAAGCCGCTGGTGCTGGTGCACCACTTCGGCGCCAAGTCGGGCACCGAGCGCATCGCGCCGCTGGTGCCGCTGCTCGACGACGGCCGCATCTTCGTCTTCGCCAGCAAGGGTGGCGCCGACACCCATCCGGACTGGTACCGCAACCTGGTGGCGCACCCCGACGTCACCGTCGAGCTGGGCACCGAGACGTTCCGGGCCACCGCGCGGCCGCTGCAGGGGGCCGAACGCGATGAGATCTACGCCAAGCAGGTCGCGGTCGAACCGCAGTTCGGGGACTATCAGCGCAGCACGACGCGGGTCATCCCCGTCGTCGAATTGGTGCGGGCGAGCTGATCAGATCCGCCACAACGACTCCTGCGCGACGCTGGCCACCAGCGTCCCGTGCTCGTCGACGATCGATCCTCGGGCGAGGCCTCGGGCGTCGTTGTGGCTGACCGCTTCGGCGTCGTAGAGATGCCACTGGTGCGGGTCGAAGGGGCGGTGTAGCCACACCGCGTGGTCGAGGCTGGCGGCCCCGCCGGGGCCCGGCAGTTGCGCCTTACCCGGAGGGCGGGCCACCGCCACCAGGCCCACGTCGGAGATGAAGGTCAGCGCGCACGCCCGCAACAGTGGATCGTCCTCGACCGGCTGGCGGCTGCGGAACCACATCGGCTGGACCGGCCAGTCGTCCATGCCATCGCGGGCGGTGAGCACCTCGAAGTGATCGGCCCACCGCTCCGGTAGCCGGGTCGCCTTGGTGACCTCTGACCGCGCGATGGTCGGCTGCCGGCTCCGCTGCCAGTCGGCGGTCGGCTCGGATCGATGGAACGAGACCAGCATCTCGAAGATGGCGACGCCGTCCTGGCTCGCCGTCACCCGTCGCGTGTTGAACGACTTACCGTCACGGGTGCGCTCGACGACGTACTCCACGTCGACCCCGACGCGGCCGCCCTTGATGAAGTACGCGTGCAGCGACTGCGGCAACCTCGCGGATTCCACGGTCGCCCCGGCAGCGGCCAGGGCCTGCGCGGCGATCAACCCGCCGAAGAGACGGTTCCCGGCACCGAAAGACGCTGTGCTACAAAAGGTCTCTCCATCACCGTCGAGGCTTACGAGATCCGCGATCCAGCTCGGCATGGCCCTCCATCGGTGACAGGTGAATGCGCAGCGCGGCCGGACGGGGCGTCGATCACGCGGCTGACACATGGTAGAGGGTCCACCCGGAGCCGATTCGAACCGGCGCCGCGATGCGGTGGGATTTGGTGATTCGGCACTGTCCGGCTAACGCCAGGGCTACCCTCAGGCTGAAGTGGGAGGGGGTCCCGTGTCGGCACAGCAACGCGTCGGGTGGGTCGCCGGTGTGGCGGTGTCGGCGGGCATCGGAGCCGCGGTGCTGCTCGGGGGCACCGGTACAGCGACCGCAGATGCGCCCTCGTCGGCGTCGGACACCGGGGATCCCAGCAGCGGGGCCGCGGAACGCGGCGACACCGACCAGGACGCGGTCACCGCATCGGCTGAGTCGGTCGACGCTGACCAAGACCCGAGCGATGACGAAGACCCACGCGATGACGTTGCCGGGCAGACGGTCTCGTCAGCGTCGTCGGGTGAGGAAACCGACGAGATCGCCGACGCCGACGAGGAGGCCGCCGCCGCGGAGGAAACCGAGAGCGAGGGCACCGACAGCGGCGACCCCGCGCCGGCGCAGACCCAGGCCGTCGCGGCGCTGATGTCGTCCGCGCGGCGCGGATCCTCGGAGCCCGGCGAGGCCGCCGCTGAGGTGCCGAACTCCGCACCCAGCGTGACAACGTCGGTGGGCGTGCCCGACCCGCTCAGCGGCGTCACGAATATCGCGGTGACCGGCCTCGATCCGGACGGCGACCAGCTGCGCTACACCGCGGCCAGACCCACGTTCGGACGCGTCACCGGCGACGGCACCGGCGCGTTCACCTACACACCGACGTCCTTCTCTCGGCTGCTGGCGCGGTTCGTGCCGTTCGTCCGGTCCGACCGCTTCGCGGTGACGGTCAGCGACGGACGCGGCGGCGTCACCTCGTCGACGGTGAACCTGACGATTGTGCCGCTCAACAGCGCACCGAGGGCCCGCGCCACCACGGTCAACACACCGGTGCAGGCGACCGGCGTGGTGACCGGGAAAGCCAATGCGACCGACCCGAACTGGGATCGTCTCACGTTCGTGGCGTCGACGGTCGACACCGCCAGGGGCCGTGTCACCGTGAACGGCAACGGCACGTTCATCTACACCCCCACGGCGGCGGCCCGCCACAGCGCCGCGGCCACCGCCGCGTCGACGGCCGACCGCACCGACACCTTCCGCGTCGCGGTCGCCGACGCCTACGGCGCAGTCACCGAAATCCCGGTCACGGTGACGATCAGCCCGGCCAACGTGGCGCCGACCGCCACTGCCGGTGTGCAGAACCCCGATGTGGCAACCGGATTGGTCACGGGAACGGTGATCGGAACCGACGCCGACGGCGACAACCTGACCTACAGCGGCCCGACCGCCACCACCAAGGGGACGGTTGCGGTGGCCGCCGACGGCGCCATCACCTACCGGCCCAACGAGATTGCCCGACGAATCGCCGCCTCGGTGTACTCCACCCCCGCGTCGCGATCCGATACTTTCGGGGTCACGGTGACCGACGGGCACGGCGGCAGCACCACCGTGACCGTCAGCGTCGCGATCGCTCCCGACACCCAGTCGCCGGCCGCCGTGCCGCCGTCCACGTTCTGCGGGTGCACGCTGATGCCGGCAGACACCATCTTCCATGCCGACATCCGCGGCCTGCCAACACTTTCCGAATCGAACTCGTGGATCGAGCTCCTCGGTGGCGGTCGCGGCGCCACCATGGCGGCCCGCTGGGGCGGCTCCGAGTGGATGGGAAGCACTGCCGGCATCCCGGTCAACGTCGTCGCAGCCGACCACCCGACGGAGGACGTCGTGTTCAACCGCGGCTACTCGACCACAGGGCCCGGCATCGACGACCGGCCGTATGCGATTCCCGATCGCCCGCTGGTGGAGGGCATGCCGTCGTATCCCGCCTGGGACCGGCACCTGTTCGTGTTCCAGGAAGGCACCTGCATCTCGCAGGAGTTGATCAACGTCGCCAACGGCGTCGAACTGCCCGGCGCGGGGATCCTGGACATCCTCGGCAACGCCGTCTACCGGTCGATCTGGGGCTCTTCGTGGATTGCGCAGGGCGGGGTGCACTACGACATGAACTCGGGCCTGTACCCCGCCATCGGATACGCCAACGCCTCGCAGCTTCCCCAGGTGCCGATGATGTTGCGCCCCGACGAGATCGAACGGGGATACGTCGACCACATGCTGGGCATGACCATCGCCAAAGACCTCGGCGCGGGCTACGTCTGGCCGGCGCGCGCGGGGGACGGGAGCGGTGCCGATGGTGTTCCGATGGGGATGGTGTTCCGGCTGCGCGAGGACGTCGACCTCAGCGGGTACGCCGAATCGACACAGGCGGTGCTGCGCGCGCTCCAGGTGCATGGGGCCGTCATCTACGACTCGAGTGGCCCCGGCGGCGAAGGCCTGAATCTCGCGGGCATGAGCAACGGGTGGGAGGGCACCGACTTCCAAGTGATGCAGCGTGAGCTGAGCACGATCCCGGTGCAGTGGTTCGAGGCCGTCGACGTGGTGGGCCTCGCCGCCGACCCCGCCGTCGGCTGGCAGGTCAAATGACTGATCAGGGTGCCGTCGGATCCCCGCCGAGGATCATCCCGGTGGTGGAGTTGGTGCGGGTGAGCTGACCGGACGGCCGGTGTCGCGCCGCCCGTACAGTGCCAGCAGCGTGATGAAGCCGCGGGGCGGAACACCGGGCGGTGGATATCCTGCGCGGCAGAAGTCGAGCGCCTTGGTCAGCATTCTCGGGCCTGACATGTCTACCTCCCGCCACTCGAGCGTGACGCCGACGTTCCCCGCCGCGGTGGTCGTCAAACCTCCGAATCCGCGTCGCCGCCGGCGGGCTTGATGGCGATGAGCTCGCCGGGGGCATAGGTCAGTTGGTACAGGTTTCCGTCGGGCCCGGCCGCCAGGACGACGGTGGTGCCCGCGGCGGGATCGAAGGTCTGTACGTCGCCGCAGGCCGTGTAGTCCGGTGTGCACGTGAGGACTTTGATCCAGCCCTGGACCAAGTCGGCGATGAACACCTTGCCCTGGTACACGGCCACAGACGTGATGGCCGCGCCGCTGCCCCGCGTGTAGGTGAAGACCGGATCGGTCTTGCCGGTGCACGCGCTCGTGCAGAGGCCTTCGGAGCTCGGCCAGCCGTAGTTGCCGCCGGCGGTGACGAGGTTGACTTCCTCGAAGGACGCGGCGCCCACGTCGGCGACCAGCAGCTGTCCGGTGGGGGTGAAGGTGAGCCGGAACGGGTTGCGCAGACCGTAGGCGTAGATGTGCGTACGGGCGCCGTTGATCACCGGATTGTCGACCGGGACACTGCCGTCGGTGTTCAGCCGCAGGATCTTGCCGTGGATGTTGCCGAGGTTCTGCGCGTTCGCGCCGGTGGCGTTGTCGCCGACGCCCCAGTACAGCGCGCCGTCGGGCCCGAATCCGAGCGCGCCGCCGTGGTGGTTGGGCGCCGCGGCCAGCGTCGACACCAGCAGATCCGTGTCGAATATGGCCGTGTTGCCGTTGACGATGAAGCGTGACAACGTGTTCCGGGTCGTCTCGGCATCGATGTAGGCCACGTAGATCCGGCCGTTGGTCCCGAAGGCCGGGTCGACGGCGAGCCCTTCGATACCGCGCTCGGATTCGGTGCGCACCGCCAGCGTGATCAGTGGATCCTCGTGCAGCACACCGTCTTCGACGATACGGATCGCGCCGGCCTTCTCGGCGACGAGGATGCGGCCGTCGGGTAGGAAGCGGAAGTCCACCGGCGAATTGAGGCCGGACACGACCGTGGCCCGTTCGTATCCGATGAAGACGGTCTGGGTGCTGCGGTGTCCGCTACTGCCGAGCAGTCCGAAGGTGAACAGGTTGAGCAGGCCTGCTGCGCCGTGGATGTGGAAGCCGCTGCGCGCGTCGCTGACCGTGACCTGGAAGCTGTCCTGCCCGCTGTAACTCTCGCCCGGCGTGTAGAGGAACGTGCCGTCGGTGTCGACGACGACCGATCCGTGCCCGGGTGTGGTCGCGGTGTATGTCAGCCGGGTCGAGTCGGGATCGTCGGGGTGCAGGTCGCCGAGGACACTGCCCGCGACCAGGGTGTTCTCGGAAGGCCGGTGATCCAACGTCGGCGTCTTGTTGGCGAAGAGCTTCTCGAAGAAGCTGGGTTCCTCGGCTTCCTCGGCTTCCTCGATCTCCGCGGCTTCCCCGACTTCCTCGGGTTCGGCGGCCGCCGCCTGCGTGCTCTCGCTGGATGTATCGCGGTCCCGGGACGCGTCGTCGTCGGCCGCAGTGTCCTGGTCCGATTCCTCGACCTGAGCGGACTCGTCTGCTGTCTCCGATTCCTCGGTCTCCTCAGTTTCCTCTGCCGCCTCAGCGGCCTCCTCGGCCTCATCCTCGGTGGCGGTCTCGTCGTCCGACACCGTCGGACCCGGGTCGGTGGTCTCCGACTCCGACGATGCCGACGTACTCACCGACGGTGGACTCGACTCCGGTGTCTCCGCCGAGGCCACGGCGGTTCCGGTGAGGACGGCGCCGCCGACCCCGAGAGCAAACGCCAGTGCACCGACGCGCCCCACGTGACGGGCATGCCCGCGGATGTTCGCGATGGCTTCCGAATCCCCCATGTCGTCTCCTCGGGCAAGGACACCGTCGGCTGTGTGCGCGATGTCACCGACTAGCCGAACTCTATTCCCCACATGGACTGACCACGGTGTTTTCGCCGAGGCGTCATCGTTTTCCCGCCCTGAGGCCGGCCGACCGTGCAGCGAATTCGCGCTGGTGACCACGCGTGATTGCTCGGCGGAGGGAGCAGTGTCAGTGGCGCAGTACATGTGCGCAAACATCACACCCGTACGGTTGCCGAGACGGTGTCAGAAAATCCCATCCTTGGATTCAGCAAACCTCCCGCTGTAGACTCGCGGTGGCTCGCGGGGGGAATTCGGGGGACCCCGCGGGAGCGAAGGGGGACGATATGGGCAAGTGTGGCATCAAGGCTGCGGTCACCGCGGCGGCGACCGCGGGAGTGGCGCTGGCGGGCGCCGCCGCGATCGGCGTCGCGCCGACCCTGTCGGTCAGTCCTCAGTTGACGGCCTCGCTGCACTATGTCCGCGGCACCAACATCGGCTACCTGCCCACCGAGCAGGAGTTCGAGCACTTCATCGACGTCGTGATCGACGGCACGGAGGTGACGCCGCCGGACTCGCCGTACGAGCAGATCCTCTACAACGCCGGCTTCTGGCCGTTCTCCCGCGGCGGTTTCGCAGATCCGACCTTCAACAAGGCTGTCAGTCAGGGCGTCGAGTCGCTCGAGGCGGAGCAGCTCGCCGCCGGTGACATGATCTTCGGCTTCTCCCATGGCGCGGTCGTCGCTTCTCGGTACAAGGCGACGCACACCGGCAACACCTACATCCTGGTGGGCAACCCGAGTCGCCCCAACGGTGGAATCATGCAGCGGTTCAAGGGCATCACGGTCCCGATCGTGGACTTCACCTTCAGCGGGGCCACACCGGACAACGGCGATCTGACCTATGACGTCGTCCGGCAGTACGACGGCTGGGCCGACTTCCCGACCTACCTGTGGAACCCGATCGCGGTCGCGAATGCCGTCGTGGGAATCCTGTTGGTACACGGCAACACTCAGTTCGAACTGACCGCGGCCGACCTGGAGGCGGCGAAAGCCACGGGTGATCCGGACTACTACCAGTTCGACGCGGATTCCAACACCCACTACTACGTGGTCAAGACCTACCCGGTGCCGCTGCTGATGCCGGTGGCGTGGCTGCCCGACCCGATCATCGCCGCATTGGACGCCCCGCTGCGCTGGTTCATCGAACTCGCCTACGACCGAAGCGATTACAGCGAACCCACCCGCGCCAAGTTCTTCGCGCCGCTCAAGCCTCTCGGCGCGGTCGACGTGCCGGCCGACGAGGCCGAGACCGTCGAGTCCGACACCGTCGTCCCCGACTCCTCGGCCGACGTCGCCGACGGAGACGCTCAATTGAGCCGCGCCGACGACGTCGCCGTGGACGGTGAGGTTGCCGTCGACGAGGTCGAGGTCGGAGGCGCTGAGCCTGAAGACAGTGAGGTCGCGGACGCCCAGGACAGTGAGGTCGCGGACGCCGAGGGCAGTGAGGTCGAGGACGCCAAGGCGACCGAACCCGCCGTCGCCGAAGAGGTTTCCGAGGAGCTCGAGGTTCCCGACGAACCCGCCGGCGAGGACGATGTCCAGGCTTCCGGCGAGGACACTCCCGCGCCCGACGAGACCACCGACAGCGCGTAAGAACGTCCGCCGATTTCGCCGGGATCAGTAGGGCGGGCCAAGACGATCGCGAAGGACTTCCGGACGCCACGGCGTTGATCGCCGGCCGCGCGGCCGGTTGACTTTCCGTCATGACCACAGTGCTCATCACAGGATGTTCGTCCGGCTACGGCCTCGCGACAGCTCACCGTTTCCTCGACGAAGGCTGGAACGTCGTCGCCACCATGCGAACTCCGCGCCAGGATGTACTGCCCCCCTCGGACCGGCTGCGGGTGATCGCGCTCGACGTGACCCGGCCTGACAGCATCGCGGCCGCGGTGGCGGCCGCCGGGCCGATCGATGTGCTCGTCAACAACGCCGGCATCGGCGCGGTGGGCGCCTTCGAGGCGACGCCGATGCAGACCGTGCGAGAGCTGTTCGACACCAACACCTTCGGGGTGATGGCGATGACGCAGGCCGTGGTGCCGCAGATGCGGGCGCGGCGCTCGGGCGTCGTCGTCAACGTCACGTCCAGCGTCACCCTGGCGGCGATGCCGCTGGCGGCCGCCTACACGGCCAGTAAGGCCGCGATCGAAGGCTTCACCGGTTCGTTGGCGTTGGAACTCGGCTTCTTCGGGGTGCGGGCAAAGCTCGTGGAGCCCGGCTACGGTCCGGGGACGCAGTTCGCCAGCAACGGTTCTCACCGGATGGCCGACCTGATCCCCGACGAGTACCAGGATTTCGCCGCGCCGATCATGGAGTCGTTCGGATCACCCGCTGCGGTGACCACCCCGGACGATGTCGCCGAGGTCGTCTATCTGGCGGCGACGGACGCCTCCGACCGGCTCCGGTATGCCGCCGGGGCCGACGCCGTCGCCCTGGCCCAGTAGTCGCCGAAATTGCATTCCAGCAGCAAAAGTTCGAGTGCGGGCCTGCTGGAATGCAATTTCGGCGGAGCGTGGGAGGACGCGCAGGAGCTCGACACCCATTAGCGTCTGGGTGTGGGCGACACAGATCCGATGGAAGTGCTGATGAGCCTGCTGCGACCGGAAGCGGTGCTGTCGAAGGTCATCACCGGCGGCGGCCGATGGAGCGTGCGCAAGCCCCGCTACGGCGACCCGGCCTTCTGCCTGATGCTGGAGGGCAGCTGCGTCCTCGACGCCGACGGTCTCGACCCGCTCGAACTGCGTCAGGGCGACTTCCTGCTGCTGCCGCAGACCCCGGAATTCACCCTCGGCGCCGGCGGGGACGTCGCCCCGACGTTCGCCGGGCTCGACCACTCCCGCCACACCCGACACGGCGGCGAATCCGAGCCGGTCACCATGCGCATGCTCGGCGGTTACTTCAGATTCGACGCGGCCAACGCGCCGCTGCTGGTCGCGCTGCTGCCCCCGCTCATACTGGTGCGAGCCGACCAACCGGGCGCGCAGCGGCTGCACCGCCTCGTCGAGTTGATCACCGGGGAAGCCGACGCCGACGGCGCCTGCCGCGACATCATCCTGCAACGCCTCGTCGAGGTGCTCCTGATCGAGGCGATGCGGGTGCACACCGCCGCCGACCTCGGCGGCGCGCAGCGCGGGCTGATCGCCGGGCTGGCCGACCCCGTGCTCGCTCCCGCGCTGATGGAACTGCACGCCGACGTCACGCACGGCTGGACCGTCGAGCAGCTGGCCCGCGTCGCCTCGGTGTCACGGGCGGTGTTCGCTCAAAGATTCACGCGCACAATGGGAATGCCACCCATGCAGTATCTGCTGGAATGGCGGGTGGCGCTGGCCAAGGAGCTGCTGCGCACGGAGCGGCCGGCGATCGCGCAGCTGGCCCAGCGCGTCGGCTACCAGTCGGCGACGGCGTTCACGACCGCGTTCACCCGGGTGGCGGGATGCTCACCCACCGAATTCGCCCGGACGTCGGGCTACGTCGGCGACACCGGTTGACGCCGCGCTACGGCTTCTCCCGTAGCCGCACCAAACGGGTCGTCGAACTCTCGTCGAGTTCCACCACGTCCAGGCGGGACCGCAGGAAATCGCTGAAGGACTTGAACCCCAGCGACTTCTCGCTGAACGACGGATCCATGCGCTTCATCTGCGCCTTGACCGCCGAGTTGTGCAGCCACTCCACGTCCTCCTTCTCCAAACCGATGCGCAGCGCGCGGGTCAGCAGACCGGTCGCGGCCACCTGAGGGTCCGGCGAGTCGGGTTCCTCCGCCGTCTCGGCCACCTCGGCAGCCTTGGCCCGACTCGTGCGGCGCTTCGGCGCCGGCTTCTCGTCGGCGACCGGTGGGGGCTCCATCACCGGGATCCCGGGCAGCGCGTCATAGGTGACGAACTCGTCGCACGCGGCGGCCAGCATCCGGCTCGACGACCCGGCCACCCCGATCCCCACCACATACCGGCCGAGGCGCTTGCAGCGCTGTGCCAGCGCGATGTAGTCGGAGTCGCCCCCGACGATGACGACGTGGGTCAGATCGGGCAACCGGAACATGTCCTCGACCGCGTCGACGGCCAGGCGGATGTCGGCACCGTTCTTCCCGTAGGCGGCAGCCGGGAACAACTGCACCAGGTCGACGGCGCGTTGGACCAGTTGTCCCCGGTAGCCGGCGTTGATCTCGACCGACCAGTCGGCGTAGGCGCGGGTCAGCACCAACGTCCCGAACGACGACGCGAAGTCGATGATGGCGCCGACGTCGACGGTGGCCCGGGCGACGCGTTCCGCCCAGTCGTCGGGGCCCTTGGCCTTGTCGCGCTGGAAGGAGTTGCGACCGTTCACCTGGTCATACCGGGAGATCACGATGTTGTCGAAGTCGAGGTACACGGCAACGCGGGCGGCACCGGAATCGGTCATGCACCTCAGTCTGGCTGATGAACGGCCAGGTGAACCCCCCGGTGCAGCCGGAGGGCCCGACGGCTGGCTGTGCGGTGACGACCCGTCGCGGTAATGTCGAGGGCCAGTCGAGGGAAGATTGGTAGTTGTTCATGGACCTAGTGCTCGGGTTGTCGATGACGGCGTCATCGATCCGCTGGGTCCTCGTCGACGGTGCGACCGGTGAAGAGAGCGTCACCATCGACCGCGGCTCCGTCCCCGTCGACGACGCCTTCCAGGCCGACGCCCTGCTGGACCGGCTGCTCGGCCGGCCGGTGCACGCGATCGGCCTGACCTGGACCGTCGAGGCTGAGCGCACCGCCAGCGCGGTGTGGCAGGGCCTGACCGACCGCGGGGTCGAGAACGTCATCGCCGTCTCCGACGTGGAGTCCGCCGAAGCCCTGGCCTGCGGGATCGCCGACCTGGCGGGCTGCGAACGGGTGGTGGTCGGGCTCGCCGAGCCCGGCACCTCGGTGATCGCCGCCGTGACACCCGACGGGGTGACGGCCGACCGGGTCGATCCCGCCGCCCTCACCGACGTCGACGGGTTCGACCCCGACGCGATCTTCGTGCTCGGCTCCGGCGACGTCGCCGGCGTGGTGTCCGCGCTCGAGCAGCGCAGCACGGTCCCCGTCGTCTCCGCCGACGAGGCCGACCTTGCCCTGGCCAGGGGAGCGGCGCTGGCGTCGGCCTCCGCGGTGTCGATCCTCGACGCCCAGGCCACACCCGCCCGGCGCAGGCTGTCCCCGACGGCCACGCTAGCCTCGGTGCTGGCCACGGCGGTCGTGACGTTCGTCGTGTCCCTGTCGGTGGCGTTGGGGATGACGCTGACACCCGACAGCCCGGCCCCGCAGATGGCGCGTGCGGTGACGGAGCCGACCCCCGAACCGGTCGAGAAGCCGGTCGTGAAGCCGGCGCCGGTCAAGGCCGCACCGCCGGAGCCGGAAGCCGCGCCACCGCCGCCCGCCGCTCCGCCGGTGGCCGAGCCGGTCGCCGTCGAGATCCCGGCACCGG
>NZ_HG964450.1:196427-340326 GCF_000612725.1 Mycolicibacterium austroafricanum | reverse complement strand
CTGGCGCCGCCGCCGGTCGTCGCGCCCGCGCCGGCCTATGTGCCGCCGCCCCCGCCGGCCAACTATCTTCCGCCCGCTCCCGCGGCGCCCGCGTACGTTCCGCCCGCGCAGGTGCCGGCCTACGTTCCGCCGGCACAGCAGCCGGCCTACGTGCCGCCGGCGCCGCAGCAGCCGAGGCTGCGCGACCGCATCATCGAGCGCATCCCGATCATCAACCGCTTCCACGAACCCGAGTACTGACCCCCTTCTGCGCCGAAATCGCGTCCCACGCGCGTCACATCGCCGAAAGCGCAGCGCAAATCCCGGCGGTCAGTGTGGGACGAGGTTGCGCAGGGGTTCGCCGCGCTGAAGCCGACCGATGTTGGCGGCGACGTCGTCGACGCGGCCCTTGAAGGTGTCGGTGGTGACGCCCGACGTGTGCGGGGTCATCAGGATGCCGGGCAGCGTCGCGAACGGTAGATCACTTGGCGCGCAACCGGTTCCGTCGGCCGGGTAGCGATACCAGACGTCCACGGCTGCAGCTTTGATGGCGCCGCCGGCCAGCGCGTCGTACAGAGCCCGCTCCTGTACCAGCGGACCCCGGCCCACGTTGATCAACACACCGTCGGGCCCGAGCGCCTTCAGCTCGGCTGCGCCGATCATGCCCTCGGTGTGGCGGTTCAGCGGTGCGGACACCACGACCACGTCGCATTCGCGCATCAACCGCTCCAGCTTGCCGGTGTCGTCCACCCAGGCCAGCCCGGCGTCGTCGGCTACCCGACCCGATCCGGTGACCGCAGCGGCAGTACACCCGAACACCTGCAACAGCTTCCAGGTGTGCCGACCGATGTGGCCGAACCCGACGAAGCCGACGTGGGCGTCGGCGAGGGTGGACGGCTGCGGAACGGTGCTGTCGTACACCGAGCTGGCCCAGACCCCGTCACGCAGCCGCGCATCCTGGGTGAGAAAGTCGCGGCGCAACATCACCGCAGCGCCTACCACGTACTCGGCGATCGATCGCTCATGGTGGAATGTGTTGGCCACCAGTACATCCGCCGGCAGCGCCGACAGATCGATCTTGTCGGTGCCGGCCGCCGCGGGGTGCAGCAGCCGCAGGTTCTCGGCAAGACGGGCCATCTCGGCGGTGAACCGGCTGCCGACGAACACCTCGGCTTTGCGCAGTTCGTCCTCTGGCACACCTGCGACGTGCCAGCGGACCTCCGTCCCGGGTGGCATCGCGGCTTCGAGACGCTCCCGGTGCGGCACCAGGTTGGGGTCGACCACAAGGACTCTCACGTCATCCCCGGTCCAGCGCGGGTCGCTTGCCGTCGAACGTCCAGCCCGGGATGAGGTACTGCATCGCGACGGTGTCGTCACGGCCGCCGAGCCCCTCCCGTTGGTACAGCGCGTGCGCGGCCTGCACCGCGGGCTCATCGAGCGTGACGCCGAGGCCGGGGGCGTCCGGCACGCTCAGGTAGCCGTCGACGATCGGGTACGGATTCGTGGTGATCGCCTGGCCGTCCTGCCAGATCCAGTGTGTGTCGATCGCGGTGATGTCACCGGGCGCGGCGGCGGCGACATGGGTGAACATCGCCAGCGAAACGTCGAAGTGGTTGTTGGAGTGCGAACCCCATGTCAGTCCCCAGGCATCGCAGAGCTGCGCGACGCGCACAGAGCCGGTCATCGTCCAGAAGTGCGGGTCGGCCAGCGGGATGTCCACGGCGCCGGATCGGATGGCATGACCCATCTCTCGCCAGTCGGTGGCGATCATGTTGGTCGCGGTCGGCAGGCCGGTGGCGCGCTTGAACTCTGCCATCACCTCGCGTCCGGAGAACCCGCCTTCCGGTCCGACCGGGTCCTCGGCGTAGGCCAGCACGTCTTTGAGCTCGCGGCATGTCCTGATCGCGTCGGCCAGCAGCCAGCCTCCGTTGGGGTCCAGCGTGATTCGAGAATCGGGGAACCGCTCGGCCAGCGCGATGACCGCTTTGGCCTCGTCGGCCGCGGGCAGCACACCACCCTTGAGCTTGAAGTCGGCGAACCCGTAGCGGGCGCGGGCGGCCTCGGCGAGTCGGACCACCGCGTCGGGGGTCATCGCCTCCTCGTGGCGGACGGTGAACCAGTCGTCGGCCCCAGGCTCCTCGTCGGACGGGGAGCGGTACGCGAGGTCGGTCCGGGTGCGGTCCCCGACGAAGAACAGGTAACCCAGCGCCTGCACCCGCGACCGCTGCTGCCCGTCGCCGAGCAGCGCGGCCACCGGCACCTCCAGGTGCTGGCCGAGCAGGTCCAGCAGCGCGGATTCGATTGCGGTGACTGCATGTACGGTCACCCGCAGGTCGAAGGTCTGGGTGCCGCGACCGCCGGCGTCGCGGTCGGCGAAGGTGCGGCGCATCTCGTTGAGGACGGCGTGGTAGTCGCCGATGCTGCGGCCGGTGACGATCCCTCGCGCATCCTGCAGCGTCCGGCGGATCGGCTCACCGCCCGGCACCTCGCCGACGCCGGTGTTGCCTTCGGAGTCCTCGACGATGACGAGGTTGCGGGTGAAGAACGGGCCGTGCGCGCCGGACAGGTTCAACAGCATGCTGTCGTGACCGGCGATCGGTACAACGGTGACGTCGGTGATGACAGGGGTCTTCATGGGTTCACCTTCCGATTTCTGTCATGACGCGAACCATTTGTCGCCGTTGGCCAGTGGACGCACCACCCGAGACACTTTGTCTCCGACGGCGCGCAGCGCGTCGATGATCTCGCGCTGGCGCTGCGGGTCGAGTCGTTCCACGGGTACCGAGGCGCTGATCGCGTCCTGGGCGGGCCTGCAGTAGCGCAGCGGCACCGCGAAGCACCGCAGCCCGGTGGTGTTCTCCTCGTCGTCACAGGCGTAGCCGCGGATCCGGACCTCGTCGAGCGCGTGGTCGAGCTCGGTGCGATCGGTGATCGTGTGCGGCGTCAGGCTTTTCAGCGCGGCCGGGACGTGTTCGTCCCGTTCGGTGCCGAACCGCTCAGCCAGCAGCGCCTTGCCCAGTGACGTGGCGTAGGCGGGCAGACGTCTACCGACGCGGCTGGATGTCCGCGTGTACTGGGTGGATTCGCGGGTGGCCAGATAGACGATGTCGGTGCCGTCGAGGCGGCCGAGGTGGAACGTCTCGTCCAGCTCGGCGCGCAGATCCTCCAGGAACGGGGTGATCAGCGGCAGGTACGGGTCGCTGTCGAGGTAGCTGGTGCCCACCAGTAACGCGCGGATACCGATCCCGTAGAGGGTCCCGGTGGGGTCGCTGCGCACCCAGCCCTGGCAGACCAGGGTGCGCAGCAGCGCATGGGCACTGCTGCGCGGCATGTCGAGCGCGTCGCTGATCTCGCGCAGCCGCGCCGGATCGTCCGGGCGCGCGGCCAGGTACTCCAGCAGCTCGACGGTGCGTACGGCAGATTTGACCTTACGTACCGAGATGTCGGGCTCGGTCACGCCGCGCTCCTCAGATCGCGAGCAGTTCCCGGCCGATCAGCAGGATGGCGCCCGCCGCCGACACCGCGATCGCCAGCCACCGCAGCCGCTGCCGGTTCAGGTGCCGGTTGAGCACATGGGACAGCAGATAGCCCAGCATTGCCGCCGGCGCCAGCACCGCGAACCCCCACCACGTGCGCTGGTTCACCGCGCCGGTGAGGCTGAGTACCACCAGGGACATCAGCGAGCCGGTCAGGAAGAAGCCGCTCATCGTGCCGCGCAGCTGGGCGCCGCTGCTGCGTTGCCACACCAGCGCCATCGGCGGACCACCGATGGCCGTCGCGGTGCCGAGCAGTCCCGATGCCGCGCCGGCCGCCACGACATTGCGTCGTCGCGGTGCCGGGATCCAGCCGCTGCTGGTCAGTACCACCCCGCCCAGCACCACCCCGGCCAGCAGGATCGACAGGGCGCGGTGCGGAAGCGCGGCCAGCAGCAGTGCGCCCGCGACCGTCCCCGGAACCCTGCCGACCAGTGCCCAGCCCGTGCCGCGTAGGTCGATCGCCTCCCGTTCGCGGACCACGACGATCAGCGTGACCAGCGTCGCCAACATGATCAGCGTGGCGGGGATCAGCGAGGGGTCGACCAGCGCGACGATCGGCGCCGCGAACATCCCGATCCCGAATCCGATCGACGCCTGCAACGCGGAGGCGAACAGGATGGCTGCTGCCAGAACGCAATAGCCGGCTATGGTCATGCGCGATCCGCTCCGCTACTCGCTGGTCCTCATGCGCGATCCGTTCCGCTACTCGCTGATGCTCATGCCGGTACGGTTTCACGACCACTCCCTTCCAGCAGCAGTGGGTGGTGGCACAGCGCGGTGTGGTCGGCCAATTCCGGGTCCACGGCGGCCGCAGGTGTGGTGGTCGCGCACACGTCGGTGGCCTTCCAGCACCGGGTCCGGAACCGGCATCCCGACGGTGGATCGATCGGTGAGGGCACCTCGCCCTTGAGCAGGATGCGCTGTGCGCGTTGCGCGCCGTCCAGCGTGGGGGCCGCCGACATCAGCGCGGCGGTGTAGGGGTGGCTGGACCGCTCGAAAACGCGCTCTGTGGGTCCGTTCTCGATGATCCGGCCCAGGTACATCACCGCGACGCGGTCGGCGACGTGGCGCACCACGGACAGGTCGTGGGAGATGAAGATGTAGGAGATCTGCAGCTGCTCCTGCAGGTCGTTGAGCAGGTTGAGCACCTGTGCCTGTACCGACAGGTCCAGCGCGGACACCGGCTCGTCGCAGACGATCACGTCAGGGTTCAGCGCAAGCGCGCGGGCGATGCCGATGCGCTGGCGTTGCCCGCCGGAGAACTCCTGCGGGTACTTGCCGGCAGCCTTGGCGCCCAGCCCCACCAGATCCAGCAGCCCGCGCACCCGCATGTCGCGGTCATGACGGTTCTGGACGATGCCCTTGTGGCTGCGCCACGGCTCGGCGATGATCTCGGCCGCTGACATCCGGGAGTTCAGCGAGGCGTAGGGATCCTGGAACACCATCTGCACACGGCGGCGGAACTTCAGCAGGTCCGCACCTTTGAGGCTGAACGGGTCGACGCCGTCGAACCGGACCGTGCCCTCGTCGGGACGTTCCAGCATCATCAAAGTGCGTGCCAGGGTGGACTTTCCGCAGCCGGACTCGCCGACCAGGCCGAGCGTCTCACCGCGCTTGAGGTCGAGGGTGATGCCGTCGAGCGCGCACAGCTTGTTCTTGCCGGCGTGCGGGACGCGGAACGATTTGCGCACATCGCGGACCTCGAGAAGGTTCTCAGACATCTGTTCTCTCTCCTCGCATGCGGGGGGACACCTCTTCCGGGAAGTGGCACGCGGCCTTGCGATCGCCACCCACCGGGGCCAGCGCGGGCCTGGTGGTGCGGCACACTTCGGCCGCGAGTGGGCACCGCGCCTGATACACGCAGCCTTGCGGGATCGAGTGCAGATCCGGCGGGGAGCCACCGATCGACGTGAGCGCATCACCGCGGCGGGCGTTGACGGGCACCGAACTCAGCAAGCCTTGGGTGTAGGGATGCTTGGGGTGGGCGAAAACCTCGGCAACAGTGCCGGTTTCGACAATGTGTCCGGCGTACATGATCGCGACCCGGTCGGCCTCCTCGGCAACCAGCGCGAGGTCGTGGGTGATCAGCACGACGGCCATGCGGTATTCCGTGCGCAGATCGCGCAGCAGCGCCATGATCTGGGCCTGCACGGTGACGTCGAGCGCGGTGGTGGGCTCGTCGGCGATCAGCACGCTCGGATTCAGCGCCACGGCCATCGCGATCAGCAGGCGCTGTCGCATCCCGCCGGAGAACTGGTGCGGGTAGGAGTTCAGCCGGCTTTCCGGTTGCGGGATGCCGACCCGGGCCATCAGGTCGACAGCCTTGCGCTTGGCCTCCCTGGCGCTCAGACCCTGGTGGATCCGGAATGGTTCGGCCAGTTGGGTTCCCACGGTGTAGAGCGGGTTGAGCGCGGTGAGCGCGTCCTGGAACACGATCGCCAGCTCGGTGCCCGCCATCTCGCGTCGCTTCCTGCGGTCCACGTTGAGCAGGTCCACTCGGTCCTGCCGGCCGGCCAGCAGCGCCGTGCCGCCGACGATGTCGGCGACCGGGTCCAGCAGACCGACCAGTGCGGTGGCGGTCATCGATTTGCCGCAGCCGGATTCACCCAGCAGGGCCAGGGTTTCACCGCGACGGGCCTGGAACGAGACGCCGGTGACGGCGCGCAGGGTTCCGCCGATGGTGCGTACCTCCACGGTCAGGCCGTCGACGTCGAGCACCGGGCCGGCGTTGTGCGTGTCCACGTCGGCGGGATGCGCGTCGTGTCCGACAAATGCGGTCATGCTGGAGCCTTTCAAGGGAGGCGCTTTCCGGTCTTGGTGAACTTGCTCAGGCGCTTCTGCGGGACGGTCAGGCGCCACCGCTGCCCGGGGTCGGTGGCGATGCGGGCCCAGGCGGCCAGAATCGTCGCCGACACGGTGGTGATCACGATGGCCAGGCCGGGGAAGAACGACAGCCACCAGGCGCTGTGCAGGTAGGTGCGGCCCTGGGAGACCATCAGGCCCCAGCTGACGTCGGGCGGCTGGATCCCGATGCCGAGGAAGCTCAGCGAGCTCTCCGCGAGCATGACGTAGCAGAAATCCAGCGTCGCGACGGTGAGCAGGGTGGGCAACACGATCGGCAGTACGTGGCGCCAGATGATGGAGTTGGCGCTCGCCCCGAAGGTGCGGGCCGCATCGACGAACACCCGGCTCTGCAGCTCGGCCGATTCGGCGCGGGCGGTGCGCAGGTAGACGGGGATACGGGTGATCGCGAGGACCAGCACGATGTTGGCGGCACTGGGGGAGAACACGTAGAGCACCACGACAGCGAGCAGCAGTGACGGGAAGCTCATGATGACGTCGGCGACCCGCATCGCCAATGTCTCCCGCCAGCCCCGGTAGTAGCCGGCCCACATGCCGATCGCCGACCCGACCACCGCCGAGATGACGACCGCGGGGATCGCGACCGACAGCGTGGTCCGGCACGCGACGATCAGCCGGGCCAGCATGCTGCGTCCCAACGGGTCGGTGCCGAGGACGTTGGCCCAGCCGTGCGACAGCGTGAACGGCGGCTGATTCGAGTTGTCCAGGTCGATCTCGGTGGCCAGCTCACCCACGAGCATCGGGCCGAGGATCGCGGTGAGGAACACCAACCCCAGCACGCAGGCGGCGGCGGCGGCGACGCGGTCGTTGACCAGCAGCCGGAACCACAGCGATCCGCCTCGCTTGCGCGAGGTTGCGGTGTCGTCCTCGCCGATGATCGCGGTGGTCGGCTTGACCGGGACCAGGTCGATCTGAGTCATGTTGTTGGGCCTCCTGGGGCGAGCGAAGCGACGGGGGTTCAGACCTTTGCCGGTTCCCGCACGCGTGCGTCGAGCAGCGCGTAGCAGGCGTCGATGAAGATGTTGAGCAGGAAGATGCTGACCGCGGTGAGCAGAACGGCGGCCTGCAGCACCGCGAAGTCGCGTTGCAGGATCGCGTCGATCATCAGCTTGCCGATGCCGGGCCATCCGAAGATGGCCTCGACCACGACCGCACCGTTGATGAGGCCGACCGCGAGGTCGCCGGCGACGGTCAGTGCGGGGGCTGCGGCGTTGCGCAGCGCGTGGTGGGTGACGATCCTGAAGTCACCGGCACCCTTGCTGCGTGCCAACCGCACGTACGGCGCCGACAGCGCGGAAACCATTGCACCGCGGACCACTTGGGTGAGAACGCCGAGAGGCCGGATCATCAGGGTGGCGATCGGCAGGATCCAGGACAGCATGCCCGCGTCGGTGCCGGAGGTGGGCAGCCAGCCGAGCAGCACCGCGAACAGCCACACGCCGGTGATGGCGAACCAGAAGTCGGGGATGGACGCGGCCGTCATGGACAGCAGGCTGGAGAACCGGTCGGCCAGCGAGTTGGGTCGGTAGGCGGCCCAACAGCCGATCACGATGGCGCCGACGATCGCCAAAAGCATGGTCGTCAACGCCAGCTGCAGGGTGGCGGGAAAGGCGCGCAGCGCCATCTCAGCCGCGGACTCGCCGGTACGCAGCGAAGCGCCGAAGTCGAGGTGGATCACCCCTTTGAAGTAGTCGAGCAACTGGGTGATCAGCGGATCGTTGAACCCGTTGGCGGCCGCGAACTCTGCGCGCTGCTCCTCGGTCGCCGACTCGGGCAGGTACAGGTTGGTGGGGTCACCGGTGAGCCGGGCGAGCAGGAACACGCC
This sequence comes from Mycolicibacterium austroafricanum, assembly GCF_000612725.1. Classification (GTDB taxonomy): domain Bacteria; phylum Actinomycetota; class Actinomycetes; order Mycobacteriales; family Mycobacteriaceae; genus Mycobacterium; species Mycobacterium austroafricanum. The sequence continues at coordinate 332,124 of NZ_HG964450.1, read as the reverse complement.
GAGCAGAACGATGATCAACGGCAGTGCGCTGGTGTACATCCGGCGCCGGACGAAGGAGAACATCAGGGCGGGCCCTTCTTGAACGTCGGAGTCAGGACTGATCGGTGCGGTCGTTACCCGCGGGAGTCATTGCAGCCAGCAACATTTCATCGCCGGTAGCCGGGTTGGGGGTGTAGTCGATGCGCTTGGACTTGCCGAGAATCCCCTTCATGTGCGCGATGTAGGCCATCTGGACGATCTCCTGCGGTTCCTCGGCGAACAGGGCGGCGAACGCGTCCTGGCGGGCCTGGCCGGTCAGCGCCTCGGCGGTGCGAATCCTGGCGTCGAATTCCGGTGTGCCGTAGGCCGCCTGCGGACCGTCGGACAGCATGTACTGGTCGAGGGTGAATGCGGCGTCGCCGGCCTGGTTGCCGTGCATGATCATCAGCAGGTACGGCCCGGTGTCGGGCGGGAACGGCCGCAGCTGGTACTCCAACTGGGCGGCGGTGTCCATCATCTCGATCTTGACGTTGAGGCCGATCTCGGTGAACTCGCTCTGCAGCACCTCGATGGTCTCGGTGATCTTCGGGAACTGCGCGGTACGTCCGATCAGCCGGATCTCGCGGTCGACCGGGACGCCGTCGGCACTGGCCTCCTCGATCAGGGCTCGGGCCCTGTCGAGGTCGTGCGGCCACAACTGCAGCTCGGCGTTGTAGCCGACGACGCCCGAGGGGATCAACTGGGCGGCGGGCTGGCCGAGATCACGGAACAGCGCTTTGACGATGCCGGTGCGGTTGACCGCGTAGTTGATCGCCTGCCGCACTCGGATGTCGTCGAGCGGCGGTTCGGTGGCCTGCATGCGCAGCGCGGTCGTCTCGTTGTTCTGGAACGGGACCCCCAGATCGCCCGCTCCGTCTTCAGGGCCCAAGCCGGTGGCGATGTCGGCCTCGTCGTTGGTGATCATCGCAGCGCGCACGCTTCCCTCACTGCGCCATTGGTATTCGGCCTTGGCGAAAGACGGTGCCTGACCCCAGTAGGTGGCGTTGCGGGCCAGGACGAGCTTCTGGCCGTAGTCCCAGCGTTCGATCGCGTACGGGCCTGTCCCGATGGGTTCGCGGACCTTCTCGGTGGTGCTGGTCGTGCGCGGCACCATCTCGACGAACGAGATACGCAGCGGCAGAATCGGATCGGGCTCCGTGGTGCTGACGACCACCGTGCTGGGGTTCGGAGTCTGCAGGCCCAGCTTCTCGTCGCCGAAGACGTAGCCGTCGACGTTGCACTGCAGGTCGGAGTTGACCGCGCGATCGATCGAGAACGCGGCGTCCTCGGAGGTGAACGGCGCCCCGTCGGAGAAGGTCACGCCGTCACGAAGGGTGAAGGTCCATTCGTTGGGGGAGGTCTGTTCCCACCCGGTGGACAGCAGGGGCTGCAGCTCGCCGGTGTCGGCGTCGCGTTCGAGCAGCGGTTCGGTGATGTTGGAGCGGACCACGATGCCGGTCGACGTCAGCGAGCTCTCGCACGGTTCCAGAGTCGGGGGCTCCTGTTGGAGCACGATGCGCAGCGTGTCGGGGTCGTAGCCGCCGCCCCCGGAATTGGCGACGGTGCAGCCGCCTGCCGTGACGGTGACGGTCGCGAGGGCGAGGCCGGCGACCAACCGTCGAGGCTTCAACGCGGTGCTGGGGTTCATGGATCCTCCCGGGCCGGGGATGGTGACGTCCACGTATGTAGATGAACTCTGTGATGGCAACCACACCGTAAGAGCGTCTCCAAAACAGCGTCAACCCGGCCCAAATCGCGGTTTGGGGCGACTTTGCGACGTCCGTGCCACTGCCCGAGTTGCTCATAAATGGTGCTTGACCTGCGTAGACAAGGTGGCGTCATGCGGGTTGATGCGCACGCGCTCTCGGCTCCGGTCTAGTTATGCGCCTTCGGTATAAGTCCATTCCAATTTGGACGTGGACCGGTATCTGCAGCTCGTCGTACCGTGGGACGCACCATGGGCACCGAAGAGAACCGTTCCGTCTTGCAGGTGGGCCCGCTGATGCCGTCCCTGTCGCGCAGGCTCGCCGACGATTACGCGGCCCGGCGGCTGCCGACCGAACCCACCGAACGGGCCGCGTTCCTCGCCGAACGCGGCGCGGAGATCATCGCGGTCGTGACGTCGGGGCGCACCGGCGTGGACGCCGCGCTGATGGACGCGTTGCCCAATCTGGCGGCGGTGATCAACTTCGGCGTGGGCTACGACACCACCGACGTCGCCGCCGCGGCTGCCCGCGGCATCGGGGTGAGCAACACACCCGACGTGCTCACTGACTGCGTCGCGGACACCGCGGTGGGTCTGATGATCGACACGTTGCGGCAGTTCTCGGCCTCGGACCGCTATGTGCGGGCAGGCCGCTGGCCGGTCGACGGCATGTATCCGTTGACCCGCCAGGTCAGCAAAACGAACGTCGGCATCATCGGCCTGGGCCGTATCGGCGCCGCAATCGCATTGCGGCTCAAAGCATTCGGATGCACGATCAGTTACCACAACCGGCACGAGGTGCCGGATTCGCCGTACACGTATGCGGCGTCCCCGGTGGAGCTGGCGGCCTCGGTGGACGTGCTCGTCGTGGCCGCGGCGGGTGGTGACGGCACCCGCGGATTGGTGAGCAGCGAGGTGCTCGACGCGCTCGGCCCGCACGGCTATCTGATCAACATCGCCCGCGGCAGTGTCGTCGACCAGGACGCGTTGGTCTCGGCGCTGGTGGAGCGTCGGCTCGCCGGCGCCGGTCTGGACGTCTTCGCCGACGAGCCGCAGGTGCCCGAGGAGTTGTTCGCGCTCGACACCGTCGTGCTGCTGCCGCACGTGGCCAGCGGCACGGTGCAGACCCGCGCGGCCATGGAAGCGCTGACGCTACGCAATCTCGACGAGTTCCTGGCGACGGGCGAACTGGTGACGCCGGTGCCGTTGCCTGCGGCGGCGAACTAGGTCAACGCCGCACGTTGCAGCCGGCGGCGACGTTGTGGCAGTGCCCGTCGCCACTACAGGTGCCGCAGTGGCACCGGCAGCCTTGGTTCTTCAGCTTTTCGGAGATCTCGTGGTCGTCTTTGCCCATCACATGCTCCTTTCCGAATATGTCGAGGCTAGCCCCGTTGACGACCGCCGCGTCCGGGATTCGCATTCCCGGCCAACTCGCGTTCACGGCGAGTTCTCGTGACGGCATGACTGTGGCGGGACGCCCGACGCCCGCGCGTCACCGGCTCGACAGATCGCTTTCCGACACTTCGCTGTGTCGCCGAAGCTCAGCCGCCGCGCCGCCCTCAAGGGTGCGGTCGGCCTCGCCGCCGTCCCGCTGCTCGGGTTCACCGGCGAACCTCGACGTGGCGTCGTCGCGGCCGATCCGTTCACCCTCGGGGTGGCCTCGGGGGAGCCGAGCCCCGACGGGGTGGTGATCTGGACCCGGTTGGCGCCCCGGCCGCTGGCCGATGACGGACTGGGCGGCATGCCGGCGCGCGTCGTGGATGTGGAATGGGAGGTCGCCGGTGACGAGACCTTCACCCGGATCGAGCAGCGGGGCCGCTCCGTCGCGACGCCCGAGTCGGCGCACAGCGTGCACGTCGAAGTCGCCGGGTTGCGGCCCGGCGGCGAGTACTTCTACCGGTTCCGGGCCGAGGGTTACCTCTCGCCCGCGGGCCGGACCAGGACCGCGCCGGCAACCGACGCGCCGGCGTCGTCGCTGACGATGTGCTTCGCGTCCTGCTCGAACTTCGAGCAGGGCTGGTTCACCGCGTACCGGCGGCTGGCCGAAGAGGAGCCGGATCTCGTTCTGCACCTGGGTGATTACCAATACGAGTACGCCGCGCGCGAACATGCTGTCCGTCGGCACGTCGGCCCTGAGACCGTCACACTGGCGAACTACCGTCAGCGCTATGCGCAGTACAAGACGGACCCCGATCTCCAGGCTGCGCACGCCGCCGCCCCCTGGCTGGTGGTGTGGGACGACCATGAGCTGGACAACAACTGGGCCGACGAAGTTCCCGAGGAGCCGCAACCGGACTACTCAGCGCGGCGCGCCGCCGCGCTGCAGGCGTACTACGAGAACATGCCGCTGCGCTCGTCGGCGATGCCCCGCGGCGGCGAGATGCGACTCTTCCGGCGGGTGGAGTGGGGTGCGCTCGCGACCTTCCACATGCTCGACACCCGCCAGTACCGGTCCGACCAGGCATGCGACGACCAGTACCGCAGCGACTGCCCGGCGCGTCTGGACCCCTTCCGCACGCTGACCGGTCAGGCGCAGGAACAGTGGCTGCTCAACGGGTTTCAGCAGTCGCGGGCGCGGTGGGATCTGCTCGGTCAGCAGGTGTTCTTCAGCCAGCTGGACCTGACACCGGGACCGGGCCGCGGATTCAACCCCGACGCGTGGGACGGCTACGTCGCCAACCGGGACCGGATCACGACGGGGATCGCGAACTCCCCGGTGCGCAACGCAGTGCTGCTGACCGGTGATGTGCACGCGCATTGGGCGGCCGAGGTGTACGAGCGCGCCGGTGACCCGCTGTCTCGCAGGGTCGCAACGGAATTGGTCACCACATCGATCTCGTCGGGCGGCGACGGTTCCGACACCCGCGCCGATGTCGATGAGATTCTGCCGGACAACCCCCACATCCGGTACTTCAGCAATCGCCGCGGCTACGTCCGCACCCGCATCACGCCCGACGAGTTGCGTGCCGACTTCCGTACCGTGCCGTATGTGACGAGCCCGGGCGCACCGGTCCAGGTGGGCGCGTCGTTCCGTATCCCCGACCGCCTCCCGCAACTCCTCTAGCGCGAAATTGCATTCCAGCAGCGAAAGTGCGAGAAGCGGCCTGCTGGAATGCAATTTCGGCGGGGAAGACTAGGTGGTCCATTCCTGTTGCGGCAAGACGTCTTTGAGGACACGCAGCAGCGCCGGGTTGGTCGAGTCGCCGCGCCACACCGCGTCCAGCTCGACGGGTCGCTCGCGGAACGCCCCGATGGTCCGGAACACCACGCCCTCGGGATGCAGGGTGGCCGCCGACGCAGGCACCAGCGCGATCCCGATCCCCGAGCGCACCAGCACCAGCATCGTGTGCACCTGCGTCACGTACTGCACGTACCGCGGGGTGGTGCCGGCGATGGTGAACGTCGAGATCAGCAGCTCGTTGAAATAGCGGGCCTGCACCGGCGAATACATGACGAAGTCCTGGCCGTCGAGGTCGATCAGCGTCAGCTCCCGCGTCATGTCGGCCAGCGGGTGCCCCTCGGGCAGGGCGGCCAACAGCTGCTCGTGCAGCAGCGGCCGCGACACCAGTCCCGGCCGTTTCAGCGGCGGGCGGGCCATCCCCAGATCCAGCTCACCGGTCATCAGCCCCTCGATCTGCGCGGCGGTGACCATCTCGCGCAGATCGAGCTTCACGTCGGGCAGCCGTTCCCGCACGCGTTCCAGTAGCCGGGGTAGCACGGCGTGCGCCGAGGCGGCGGTGAACCCGACGACCACGGTGCCCAGATCGCCGGCGGGAATGCGTTTGACGGTCTGCGCGGCGCCCTCGGCGAGCTGCAGGATGCGCCGCGCGTCGGGCAGGAACGCAGCGCCCGCCGGGGTCAGCGTCACGTTGCGGGTGGTGCGGTCGATGAGCTGGACGCCGAGCTCGTTCTCGAGCTGCTGTACCTGACGGCTCAGAGGGGGTTGCGTCATGTGCAACCGTTCGGCGGCGCGGCCGAAGTGCAGTTCTTCGGCGACGGCGACGAAGCAGGACAACCGGGCGAGTGAGAACATCAGGCCTTCGACGTTAGCTTGATCGCCGCGATCTTCAGCCGGGTCACCGCCTCCTCCCATTCGGTGGTCGTGGGCAGCCGGTTGTCGCGGAACGCCATCCCCATCTGCCGCTGCGCTTTCCTGGGCCCGTAGGAGGCCGCCACCCGTTCACAGATGCCGGCGACGGTCGGCGGGTCGGTGATGAGCTCCCCGCGCATCGTGCGTGTCTTCCCGCGGTGGGACACCTGTGCTTCGGCGCCGCCGCGGAAGTTGTACTTCCACTGCGCCTCCGCCACCGCATAGAGCTCACCGTCGAGTCGGTGCGCGCTGACCGGGATCGCGTACTCCTTGCCGGACTTGCGGCCGGTGAACGCGACGAGCATGAAGTCGCCGAGGAATCCGCCCAGTGGAGTCTTGAGCGCCAGGCGCAGGGTGGGGTTGACCACCCGCAGAAGCGCCTCGGGGGTTTGAGTGTCGATGGCTGGCTCTGTCATACCTCCACCGTAGGACCCGGGAGATCACCCGGGACCCGAATCACCAGCGGGGGCCGGCCGGCTCGAACGACGGATCTACGGTGCGCATGTAGCCGGTGTCGTCGCGGTCGCGGATGCCGCAGCGCACGTACTGCTCGTGCAGCGCGTCGAGTGCGTCGTCGTCGATCTCGACACCCAGGCCGGGGGAGGTGGGCACCGGCACCGCCCCGTCGACGAAGGCCAGCGCCCCGTCCTTGACGACGTCCTCCGTCTTCCACGGCCAGTGCGTGTCACACGCGTAGGTGAGGTTCGGTGTGGCACCGGCCAGGTGCACCATCGCGGCCAGGCTGATACCCAGATGCGAATTGGAGTGCATCGACAGCCCCAGCCCGAACGTGTCGCAGATGCCCGCCAGCAGCCGCGAGCGCTGCAACCCGCCCCAGTAGTGGTGATCCGAAAGCACCACGCGCACTGCGTTCTTCGTGACAGCGGGCGCCAGCTGATCGAATGCGACGACGCACATGTTGGTCGCCAGCGGCATCGGCGCCTGCTGTGCCACCTCGGCCATCCCGGCCAGCCCCGGCGTCGGATCCTCCAGGTATTCGAGGATCCCGGCCAGGCCGGAGGCGACCTTCACGGCGGTCTGCGGCGTCCACGCCGCGTTCGGGTCGAGCCGCAGCGGGAGACCGGGGAAGTTACGCGAGAGCGCCTCGATGGCCGCCATCTCCTCTTCGGGAGGGAACACCCCACCCTTGAGTTTGATTGCGGTGAAGCCGTATTCATCGATGATCCGGCGGGCCTGCGCGACCAGCCCGTCCGGGTCCATGGCCTCGCCGAACCGGTCGGGTTCGGCGTTCGGGTGTCCCGCCCACTTGTAGAACAGATAGGCGCTGAACGGGACCGCATCACGGACCGCGCCGCCCAGCAGATCCGACACCGGCCGCCCCAGCGACTGCCCCTGCACGTCCAGGCAGGCAACCTCGAACGGGGACAGCACCTGGTCGACGACGCTCGCCGAGGTGATCATTCCCGCGGTGCCGACCGCGGCGGTGTCGCCTTCGAGTCGGGAACCGATGGATGCGCGGATCCTGTTCAGTGCGAACACATCCAGGCCGGTGATGGCCTCCGCGGCGGCCCGCAGACGCGCCAGGTGCCGCGTGTCGGCGTAGGTCTCGCCCAGGCCCACCAGACCGGCGTCGGTGTCCAGCTGGATGATCGCGCGCAACGCGTAGGGCTGATGCACCCCGACGGTGTTGAGCAGCGGAGGGTCGGCGAACGCGACGGGGGTGATGCGCGCACCGGTGACGCGGATCGGCGCCACCGGTCAGACTGCCTGGGCGAGCGCGCCGGACAGCACCGCGCGGCCGGCCTTGACGATCGCGGCGAGCTCGGTCAGATCGTCGGTGCTGGGCATCACCAGAGGTGGGCGCACCGGTCCGGCCGGGATGCCTTCCATCGTGACGCCGGCCTTGACCAATGACACGGCGTAGCCGGGCACGGTGTCGCGCAGTCGCACCAGCGGGATGAAGAACGCGTTCAGCAGTGCCTCGGCGAGCTGTTCGTTGCCGGAGTCCAGCGCGTTGTAGAACGCCAGCGCCAGGTCGGGGGCGAAGGCGAACGTGGCTGACGAGTACAGCGGCACCCCGATGGCGCGGTACGCCAGCTGTGTGGTCTCTGCGGTGGGCAGTCCGTTGAAGAACAGGAAGTCGGGGTCGACGTTGGTCTTGACGGCCTGCACGATGCGGGCTACCAGGTCGAAATTGCCGGTGCCGTCCTTGAATCCGATCACATTGGGGATCTCGGCGACGGCAACGGCGGACTCTTCGGTGAACCGCGCGTTGTTGCGGTTGTAGACGATGACGGGCAGGTCCGTGGTATCGGCGACGGCGCGGGTGTAGTCGACCAGGCCGGCCTGCGGCACCTCGACGAGGTAGGGCGGCATCAGCAGCAGGCCGTCAGCTCCGGACTCCTCGGCGGCCAGGGCGAACCGTTTGGCCTGTGCCACCGCGCCGCCCGCGCCGGCGTACACCGGAACGCGTCCGGCCACCACGTCGACAGCGGTCCGCACCACGTCACCGAACTCCGTGTCCTCCAGGGCATGAAATTCCCCTGTGCCACAGGCGATGAAGACGCCACCTGGGCCGGCGTCCACACCCTTGGCGATGTGGCGGGCCAGCGCGTCGAGGTCGACGACACCGGAGGGGGTCATCGGGGTGACGGGGAAGAACAGAACGCTGCGGAAATCAGGACGCGAGGTCGGTCGCATGACGGGCCTTTCAGGAGGTGAGGAAGGGAGGTCAGTCTTGGGTGAGTCGGCCGTCGACGCGCCGCCACAGCTTTTCGGGGTTTCCGTCGGCGATCGCGCCGGGCAGCAACGGGGCCGGCACGTCCTGATAGCAGACGGGCCGCAGATAGCGTTCTATGGCCCGCGAACCGACCGAGGTGCTGCGCGAGTCCGACGTGGCCGGGAACGGTCCGCCGTGCACCATCGCGTGGCAGACCTCGACGCCGGTCGGCCAGCCGCCGAACAGGATCCGACCTGCCTTGAGTTCCAGCAGTGGCAGCAGCCGGCCCGCGTCGTCGAGGTCGGAGTCGTCGGCGTGGACGGTCGCGGTGAGCTGTCCTTCGATGCCCTCGGCGACGGCGCGCATCTGCTCGAAGCCGGCACAGCGCACGATCAGGCTCGACGAGCCGAACACCTCGGCCTGTAATGCCTCCGACGCCAGAAAGGTCTGCGCATCGGTGCTGAACAGCGCGGCGTGGCAAGCAGTTTCACTGGTACCGGGCGCGCCGCGGCCGACAAGCTGCGCGGCACCGGACAGCGCCTCCACACCGGAGGCGTAGCTGCGCGCGATGGTCGGGGTCAGCATCGGGGTGGCCGGCGAGCCGGCCAGTGCGTCACGAGCGGCGGCGGCAAATGTGTCCAGCCCGGGTCCGTCGACGGCGATCACCAGTCCGGGGTTGGTGCAGAACTGGCCGGAACCCATCGTCAGCGACGCGACGAACGCGCGGCCCAGCTCGGCGCCGCGGGTTTTCAGCGCACCGTCGAGCACGAACACCGGGTTGATGGAGCTCATCTCGGCATACACCGGGATGGGTTCGGGACGCGCCGCCGCGGCGGAGACGAGGGCCATTCCGCCGGAACGTGATCCGGTGAAACCGACGGCCTTGATGCGCGGATCGGTGACCAGTGCGATGCCGAGACCGGGGCCGGAGCCGAACAGCAGCGAGAACGTTCCCGCGGGCAGTCCGGAGGTGGTGACGGCGTCGGTGACGGCGCGGGCGACGAGCTCGGAGGTGCCGGGATGCGCGTCGTGTCCTTTGACGACGACCGGGCAGCCGGCAGCCAGCGCCGAGGCGGTGTCACCGCCGGCGACGGAGAACGCCAGCGGGAAGTTCGACGCGCTGAACACCGCGACGGGACCGAGCGGGATATGGCGCTGACGGAGGTCGGGGCGCGGCAGCGGGGTCCGGTCGGGCAGCGCGGTGTCGATGCGGGCGCCGTTCCAGCTGCCCTCGCGCAGCACCGAGGCGAACAGGCGCAGCTGTCCGGTGGTGCGGCCGAGCTCGCCGGTGATCCTGGCCTGCGGCAGTCCGGATTCGGCGACGGCGCGGGCGATCAGCGCCTCGCCGACGGCCTCGATGTTGGTGGCGATCGTGTCGAGAAACGCGGCGCGCTGCTCCGATGTGGTGGCGCGGTATTGCGCGAACGCGTCGGCGGCCGCAGCGCATGCGGCGTCGACGTGGGTGTTGTCGCCGTGCTGGTACACCGGTTCCAGCGGTTGCCCGGCCGCGGGATCGAATGCGCGGACCTCCTTGCCGGTGCCCCGCACAGGTGCCCCGGCGATCAGCATCTGTCCGGTGAGGCTGGTGGCGCCCGAGATCGTGGCAGTCATGTCTTAGACGGTAGGAGGCATATCCATGCCTGTCCAAGACCATTTAGCGCACTATTGATGCCGTTCTTGAATCATTGCGGTAACCGCGATTTCGCCGGCAGGGACGGTTAGGCAAGGCGCTTCTCCACGGCGCCGATCAGCGTCGCGATCGCGGCGGGATCACCCGTCACCTCGATGCGGCCCTCGGCGACCGCGTCCTCCAGCCGGTCTTTCTGCCCGACGACCGCGGCGATCGCCCGCGCGGTGGCGCGGACGGTGACGTCGGCGGGCGTCGCGCACGGTCCCGGCCGCACCGACACCCGGCCGTCGCGGATCTGCAGGCAGGCGGTGCTGTCGTCGACGTGGAACTCGTACACCGAGGCCAGGCCTTCGGGGATGCCGCCGCGGAGGTCGGCGGCCAGGAACGCCAGCAGCCACTCGGCGCGGAACGCCTCGGCGCAGGGATCGGCGTGGCTCATCTGGTGGCGGGCGCCCCACATCGCCAACGGGATCATCGCTTCGGCGAGCTCACGGCCGGCGTCGGACAGCTCGTAGACCACCGCCGACCCCGGTTGGTCGAGGTCCAGCCGGCGCTGGATCACGCCGTCGGTCTCCAGTTGCCGCATGCGGGTGGCCAGCAGGCTGGTGCCGATGCCGGCCAGCGCGTCGGCCAGCTCGCCGTAGCGCTTCGGGCCCGAGCCCAGCTCCCGCACGATCAGCAGCGTCCAGCGCTCGCCGACCACGTCGAGGGCGTGCGCCAGGCCGCAGAACTGTCCGTAGCTGCGCCGTGTCATGCCGACGATGGTACTCATCAGCTCCTCTTTTCCACTATCGCTTATTTATCTGTTGGCTACTTCTAAATCTTATGTTACGTTCTGAGAATTGGATCGCAAGGGTGAATGCGTTGGCGGCAGACAGGCCACCAGCGGCGAAAGAGCTTGCGACACAGAAGAAGAGGTGACTCACCATGGCTTCGATTTCTGGTTTCGGACAGTCCGCCCGCTGGTCGCTGGCGGCTCTGCTGCGACGACTCCTGATCCGGCCGATCGAGGCCGAGATCGAGCTCGACACGGCCACCCGGGAACCGCTGGTCAAGAAGCGCTTCTACCCGCCGCAGCGCGACGCGCTCCTCGAGCGCTCGGCCATGGCGCGGGAAATGTTCCGGCTCTGAGGATGCCCGCCTGGCCGCGTCAAAATCCCAGGTAAGGCCGCTTCGGTCATCGCGAAGCCGTCGTGACGTGCCCGAGTGGGCACTGAAGGACACATCCGGCCTCGTGGCAGGGCATGTCGTCGGGCACCTGCGCGTGGTAAGAATGCTGCACCCCTGAAGCACGCCGTCGTGTCGTCCTCAACCGGGCAGCCCAAATCGGGCAACGGGTCGCAAGGCGATTGACATGCGTCCGGGCAGCCCCGGCAAATGCGATGTAGCTTCTAACGCCAGACCGATTGGCCGCAGCCGAGGAGAGCACCGGTGAATGCGACACCATTCGGGCACTATCGACTCCAAAAGCTGATCGGCCGCGGCGGTATGGGTGAGGTCTATCAGGCCTACGACACCAAGACCGACCGCGTCGTCGCGCTGAAGGTGCTGCCACACAGCATGGCGCAGGACGAGACGTTCCAGGCCCGGTTCCGGCGCGAATCCCAGGCCGCCGCGGGCATCAACGACCCGCACGTGGTCCCGATCCACGGGTACGGCGAGATCGACGGCCGTCTGTACCTGGACATGCGCCTCATCGAGGGCCGCAACCTCGGCACGATGCTGCAGGAGACGGAGAAACCCCTCGGCGCGGCGTTCGCCGTCACGGTCGTCGAGCAGGTCGCCAACGGGCTGGACGCCGCGCACAAGCTGGATCTGATCCACCGCGACATCAAGCCGTCCAACATCCTGATCACCGGCCGCGACTTCGTGTACCTGATCGACTTCGGGCTGGCCCGCACCGCGGGGGAGAAGGGCCTGACCACCGCGGGCAGCACGCTGGGCACGCTGGCGTACATGGCGCCGGAGCGGTTCGAGGGCGGCGAGGTCGACGCCCGCTCCGACATCTACGCGCTGACCTGTGTGCTCTACGAATGTCTCACCGGCTCAAGGCCTTACCCCGCCGACAGCCTCGAGCAGCAGATCGCCGGGCACATGGTCTCGGAGATCCCGCGCCCGTCCGACACCGATCCGCGGCTGGCCGCGTTCGACGAGGTCATCGCCAAGGGCATGGCCAAGAAGCCGGACAAGCGCTACCAGAGCGCCGGGGAACTCGCCCAGGCCGCGAAGCGGGCGCTCAACGCGCCGGTGCGCCGACCCGGCAGAACCTCGCGGCACGCCGCCGCCCGCCCGGACCGCAAGAAGCCGCACAAGGGGCTGCTGGCCGCGGGCGCCGCGGTGCTGGTCGCCGCCCTGGTCGGAATCGGCCTGTGGGTGTGGGCGCCGTGGCGGCACGACGCCGGCGCGCCGCTGCCCGACGGTGCCGTCGAGGCGATCGCGGCGACGGTGCCCGCCGACATCCGCGGCACCGGCCGGCTGGTCATCGGGGTGAACGTGCCGTACGCGCCGATGGAGTTCAAGAACGCCGACGGACAGCTCGTCGGCTTCGACGTCGAGCTGATGGACGCGGTGACACGGGTGCTCGGCCTGGTCCCGGACTACCGCAACACCACGTTCGACGCGATCCTGCCCTCGGTGGTCGACGGCACCTTCGACGTCGGGATGTCCTCGGTGACCGACACCAGGGAGCGCGAGGAGCTCGTCGACTTCGTCACCTACCTGGAGGCCGGCACGCAGTGGGCCCGCCGACCCGGCACCGCGCTGGGGCCGGCATCGGCGTGCGGGTTGAAAGTCGGTGTGGCAGAAGCGACCCTGCAGGCCACCGAGGAGTTGCCCGCCAAGAGCGACCAGTGCACGGCCGCCGGGATGGAGCCGATCGAGATGGTCGTGTTCAAGAACCAGGACGAGGTCACCACCGCGCTGATCAAGGGCGAGGTGGACGCGATGTCGGCCGATTCGCCGGTGACGGGTTTCGCGATCAAGCTCAGCCGCGGCGAGCTGGTGCCCGCCGGCGACGTGTTCGACTCGGCCCCCTACGGCTGGCCGGTGGCGAAAGGCTCAGGACTGACCGAGTCGCTGCGCCTGGCGCTGGAGCACCTGATCGAGAGCGGTGACTACCGGGCCATCGCCACCATGTGGGGCGTCGAGCGCGGCATGATCGACAAACCGGCCGTCAACGGCGCGACCAGGTGATAGGCCACCGGCCCGTGTAGATCGGCTCCTGGTGGGTACGTCGGCAGTTCACGACGATCCCGAAGGAGACGCCGATGAGCGACGACAAGGCCGCCCAGACCCGCAAGAGTTTCGTGGAGGCCCTCAAGGGCAAGGCCAAGGAGGTCGCCGGTGCGATCACCGGCAATGACTCGCTGACCGCCGAGGGGCAGCTCGAACAGGCCGAGGCCAAGGAACGGCGCGCGGCCAGCCGCAACGAGGCCGAGGCCGACGCCGAGGCCGCGCAGGCCCGTGAAAAGGCCGGTGAGGCCGAGCTGCGGGGCGCGCAGCAACGTGCCCGGGCCGAGGTGCAGGCCGCCACCGCCGAGAGCGCGGTGCGCAGCGAGCAGGCCGCCCGACGGCAGATGGCCGAGGAATCCGGACGCCGTGACGTGGCCGGCGCCCAGAGTGCCTTCGAGGCCGACGTGCAACGCGAAGCGCAGCGCGCGACCGCGGAGCGGCGCGGCCGGGTCGCCGACGCCGCCGAGGAGTACCACGAGGCCGCCGCGGACTACCAACAGAAAACGGCAGAAGCCGAACGCGCCGAAGCCGACGCGGATCGGCTGCGGCGACAGGCAGCAGCCGCCGACGACCATCCCAAGCTGCCGTAAACGCAGACGACACAAAGGAGTTGACGATGAGCATCACCGACATCCCGTTCGCCGTGCTGCGCTTCCAGTACCGGCTGGCCCGGACACCGCTGCAGCTGATCGAACGTCGGTTCCTCACGCGCGTGGACACCGAGGCGCCGGCCCGGCTGCTCTACGAACGCGCGATCGGTGCGGCCGACGCCGCGGCGGGCAGCTTCCTGCGCGACAACGAGCTCGAGGAGTCGGGAATCACCCGCATCGAGAAGGCGTCCGCCCTCGGTGAGGCCGCCCGCCTCGACGAGGTCGCCGCGCAGCAGAAAGAGCAGGCCGCCGACGAGTTGCAGCGCAAGCGCGACAAGGCCGCGACGGCGCCGCAGAAGGCCGGCCAGGAGGCGCGGCAACGGGTGCAGAACGCCCGGCAGAAGGCCGACAAGCGCACCCAGGACGTGGCGCAGAGCGTCGCGTCGCGCACCGCGCAGGCCAAACGTGAGGTCGACGAGGCGGCCGGCCGGAAGGTCGAGGCCGCCGAGAAGGCCAAGCGCAGCATGCAGAACCGCAGTCGGGCCGCCGAGAAGGTGGTGACGTCGGTGGCCGAGAAGGAACTCGACGACGCCGCATCCAAGCGGAGTGCGGCCGCGGGTGCGCGCGCCCACGCGGACCGGCTCGCGGATTTCAGCGAGGCCGAGAAGGACAAGCGACAAGCCGAAAAGAGTGAATGACCTGTGACCGCGCTACCTCCTGATCCAGATCCGATGGACACCCCCGGCGAGGAGCGCGCCGGGGGTGTCCGCCCCGGAGAGGCGCCCCCGGACTCGGCGCAGACGCGGGCCACGGCCAACCGCGACCCAGCGGCCGGACGCAACCTCACCCCGAGGGCCGTCGTCACATTCGTCGCGCTCGGCCTGTTCGTGGCGCTGTTCGCGGCGACGGGCGTATACCTCGTCGTGCAGGTACTCGGCTAGTTGTCGGCGGGCCGGGTCTCGCAGCGGTAGTCCAGGCACACCGTGGTCCCGTCGCGGCGACCGCTGATGGTGCAGTGGTCGGTCAACGCGTGCATCAACGCGACGCCGCGGCCCCGTCGGTCGGGCCGCCGGTACAGGCCGGGCGGGCGCCAGCGGCCGTGGTCGGTGACGCACACGCTCAGACAACTGTTGACGGGTTCGAAGTCCGCGCGCACGGTCATCGGTCCCGGCGAAGGCCGGCCGGCGTAGGCGTGGTCGACGCAGTTGGCCAGCGCCTCGTTGACGGCCATCAGGATGTCGTTGCGCTCGACGTCGGGGATGCCGCGCTCGCGCAGCCAGTCACCGAATCTGTGCCGCATCTGTGCCGCGCTGGTGGCCGTCGCCGCGCCGCTGACCGTCAGCTGTTCGGAGGTGGTTGACGTCAGCGGCGTGATAACAGTCATACCGTTTGGCTACCCCGCTCGGTGCCCGGCTAGACACCCGTTTTCAGGGCGCTGCGATGCGTGATCCGCGGTACGGCAGGGGCCGTGCCTTCTACGCTGGGGTGATGACGCCGACGTCGCTGCCGCCCGGCCCGCGGCTGCCTCGGTCCGTGCAGGCCGCGTTGATGCTGAGGTGCGGGCCGCGCTTCGTCGCCGCGTGCAGACGCCGCTACGGGTCGGCGTTCACGCTGCGGGTGGCCTCGATGGGGACGCTGGTCTATCTGACCGACCCCGCCGACATCAAGACGGTGTTCGCCGGTGACCCGGACATCTACCATGCGGGCGAAGCCAATTCGATGCTGAAGGGGCTGCTGGGGGATACCTCGGTGCTGGTGATCGACGGCGACCTGCACCGCGACCGGCGCCGCCTGATGCTCGCCCCGTTCGCCCGGGATGCGGTTGCCGCGCAGGCCGGCGTCATCGCCGAGATCGCCGCCGACAACATCGCCGGCTGGCCGGTGGGCGAGACCTTCCCGGTGGCGCCGAAGATGTCGGAGATCACGCTGGAGGTGATCCTGCGGACGGTGATCGGAGCCAGCGATCAGGCCCGGCTGGCCGCGTTGCGCACGGTGATGCCGCGGGTGCTCAGCGTCGGGCCGTGGGAGACGCTGGCGATCGCCAACCAGGATCTGCTGCGCCGCCGCCCGTGGCGCGCGGTGCGCGACGCCATCGCCGAGGCCGACCGCCTGCTCTACGCCGAGATCGCCGACCGCCGCGCCGACCCCGACCTGGACACCCGCACCGACGCGCTGGCCATGCTGGTGCGCGCCGGTGACATGTCCGACAAGGAGCTGCGCGACCAGCTGATCACGCTGCTGGTGGCCGGCCACGACACGACGGCGACCGCGCTGTCGTGGGCGCTGGAGCGGCTCACCCGGCACCCGGCAGTGCTGGCCAAGGCGGTGCGGGCGGCGCGCGACGGGGACGACGACTACCTGGACGCGGTGGCGAAGGAGACGCTGCGGGACCGGCCGGTGGTGTTCGACGTCGGCAGGGTGCTCAAGGCGCCGGTCGAGTTGGCCGGATACCGGCTGCCCGCCGGAGTGATGGTCATTCCCGGGCTGGTGGCGGTGCATGCCGACTCGCAGATCTATCCGCACGCCGACCGGTTCGACCCCGACCGCATGCTCGGCGCGACGCTGAGCCCGTCGTCGTATCTGCCGTTCGGCGGGGGTAACCGCCGCTGCCTGGGCGCGACGTTCGCGATGGTGGAGTTCAAGGTCGTGCTGCGCGAGATCCTGCGCCGGGTGGAGCTGGAGACCACCACGGCGCGCGGCGAACATCGTCGCCTCAAGCACGTCATCTTCGTGCCGCATCGGGGCGCGCGGATCCGGGTCAGGGCGAAGCGGGTGGTGGCGGCGGAGGCGCCGAAGTGCCCGATGAGCGGGCCCGCCTGACGGCCGGGGTGTACCCTCGATACCAGGTCGAGTTCGCGGACGGTTCGTCCGCCGCCACGACGTGACAGGAACGTACTCGGCCCGCGACGCGATTTTCTTCGCTCGGACACTGTGCGGGGCCCGCCTCGTACCACTCAAGGACCTTTAACTATGGATTCCTCTGACTTGTTTTCCCATCGACAGACCTCGCACGCCGAACCCGTCGGAAACACCTCCGACGAGCGCGTGCAGAACCCGGTCTTCTCCGACCTGCCGCAGAACGGATTTCCCTCTGAATCGCGTTCGCGGTGAACGGAATTCCGCTCGCACGTCGGGCGGCGAAGCCAATCCGCGTCACGCTGGCCAAGGAGCTCGGCGCCGGGATCGACGGCGCCTGGTGGCCGCATTCGGCCGCCATGGCAATGGAGCTGCCGGATCTCGTCGGCGCGTTGCACCCGCAGCTGGGTGAGATCGTCGCGATCCGGGTCAACTGGTCGGCCACCGAAGGGCAGCTCGACCTGGAGACGATCGCCAGCGCGGCGCACCTGACGCTTTCCGGGGCGCATCACCGGCGGCCCCGCCTGATGAACATCGACGGCCGCACCGCGTGCGCGAGACTGCTGGTGGTGCCGAGCATGACGTCGCAGGCGTTGGGGGCGATGGTGCTGCGTACCGCGGCGGGTCTACCCACCTCGGGTGGATCCGGAGACGGCCGACTTTTCCAGACCGCGTGCGTGGTGATGAAAATGGCCGAGGCCGAGAGCGAGAACTGGAGCGCAGTACCCGCTGTTTCGTGAAACCGATTGGCGTGCAATGCCTTTCAGCGGGATCCAATGCCGATCCGCGATTTCTAGGGCTGACGTGATAGCCTGAACAAGGATGTCTGTCTGACATTCGTGCAAAGTGAGAGAAGAAATGTATGGCACAGGGAACTGTGAAATGGTTCAACGGCGATAAGGGCTTCGGCTTCATCGCCCCTGACGGCGGCGCACCCGATGTGTTCGTCCACTACTCGGAGATCAGCGGTAACGGATACCGCTCGCTCGAGGAGAATCAGCGCGTCGAGTTTGAGGTCGAGCAGGGTAACAAGGGGCCGCAGGCGGTCCGAGTGACCGCGGTCTAACAGACTTCGAATACGCAGTGTGGGCTGGCAGGGTATCCCTGCCAGCCCACACTGTTTTGCAGCGGTCTTGATTGGGAGCCGGATCGGAGACTCATCAGACTCCAAGGCTTTCAGGGAATTCGGCGGCGACGAACCTCGATCCGCAGGTGTCGTCTCGCGGCGGATTCTGCGTGTCGGCGCAACTCGAAGGCCCCGTTGATCGACCTGGCGTGGCAGCTGCGGTCATAGCATCGCGCGGTTTACGCCTGCGCATACGAAGGGATCCGTCGTGATCCCGCCTCAGCGCCGCTGATTCCGTCGACGCAAGGCGGGCTAACTGACTCATCGGTAATAAATCCCGAAAGGGGTTCCGGAAGCCCGTCGGCGCAGGGTAGACACATTGTTCATGGGCGCGGGGTCATACGTGGGTCGAGTCGGTGGTCTGGCAGTCGCGCTGGGGATCGGTGCAGCGGTCTTCACGGGGGCAGGAGTCGCCTCCGCGGACGACGGCACCGGGGCCTCAGCATCGGACTCGTCCACGGAAACCTCGCAGTCCTCGCAGTCCGTGGCGTCGTCGGGAGGGGCCATGGCCGACGAGAAGGCCGGGGACTCTTCGCAATCCGGAGCTGAAGAGCCGGCTGAGGACGAACCGGCTGAAGAAGAGCCCGTCGACGCGGAGCCGGCTGAGGAAGAGCCCGTCGACGAAGAACCGGCTGAGGAAGAGCCCGTCGACGAAGAGCCGGCTGAGGAAGAGCCCGTCGACGAAGAGCCGGCTGAGGAAGAGCCCGTCGACGCGGAGCCGCCCGTCGCGGAGCCGCTGGAACCGGAAGAGGCGCCGGCCGTCGAGCAGCCCGCCGCCCAGACCGAGACCGACCAGACCGAGACGGTGACCAGGGATATCTCCGACCAAACCGCGCCCGACCAGCCGGTCGCCGACACCGAGGCGCCTGCGTCACCTGCGCTCGCCTCGCTGGTGATGTCCGTACTGGCGGCGGGGCGGGAAGCCACCGACGAAACCCCGCAGTCGGCGGGTGACCAGGTCGGCACCAGCCTGGCCGCCGACGAGTATCCGATCCCGACCGACGTCGTGGTCGAGGACTTCAGGCCGCCGCTCGAGTGGCTGCAGCACATCCCTGTGCTGGGCAGGTTCGTCGTCACGCCGCTGGTACACCTGGCGCACGCGCTGCCGTTCGTGGGGGAGTTCCTGCATCCGTTGATCGGCTGGCCGGTCGACCACGACGCCGCACCCGGCGATCCGAAGCCGCGCACCGTGCGGGTCACGTCGTTCGACGGCGCGAAGATCTACGTGCACTTCATGCCCGCCACCGGGCTGAAGGCCGGCGAGAGCGCGCCGACGGTGCTGTCGGGTCCGGGGCTGGGTCTGCCGGGGGCCACGACGCTGGGCATCGACATCGACGGGTTCCTGCCCAACGACGTCGTCGGGGTCGGGATGTTGCGCAAGGCCGGCTACAACGTGGTGACCTGGGATCCGCGCGGCGAATGGCATTCCGAGGGGACGATGTTCCTCGACTCGCCCGACTACGAGGGCCGCGACGTCTCGCACATCATCAGCTGGCTGTCGACGCTGGACGCGGTGCAGAAGGTGGACGGCGACCCGAAGATCGGCATGGTCGGCGCCTCCTACGGCGGTGGAATCCAGTTGGCCGCAGCGGCAATCGACCGCCGCATCGACGCGATCGTGCCGACGATCGCGTGGAACAACCTCACCGACGTGTTGTTCCCGCGCGAAGCGGTCAACAGCGGCTGGGGCACGCTACTGCCGACGGTGCTGGCGTTGACGCTGGCGCGCGAGCATCCGCGGATCTTCCCGGTGGCGATCGCCGGTGTGCTGTTCGGCCACGCCGATCCCGCCGACATCGATTTGGTGGAGAGCTTCGGCTATCAGGATCAGTTGGCCGGCATCACGATTCCGACGCTGTTGATCCAGGGCACGGTCGACACCCTGTTCACCCTGGACCAGGCGCACCGCAACGCGCTGGAGCTGATCGCGGCGGGTACGACGACGAAGGTGCTGTGGTACTGCGGCGGCCACGGCGCGTGCCTGAGCAGCTTCAACGACGGCGAGAAGGTGTGGGGCGAGACGCTGGAATGGCTGGACCGCTACGTCAAGGGCGACGAAACCGTCGATCCCGGAGCGCAATTCGAGTGGGTGAACCAGCACGGTGAATGGTTCTCGTCGGAGACCTATCCGGCCGGGTCGCTCGGCGCGCCGATCGAGGCGTCCAGCGACGACCCCAAGACGATCCCGTTCGTGCCGTTCATCGGTGGGTCGGGGCCGAACCCCCTGATCCTGCTGAAGGGTCTGGTACGCACCCTCGTCGGATTGCCGTCGGCGGCGCCGGCCTTGAACGCGGTGAACCTGACGGTGCCGGATGCGACCGTCGAGACGCACATCGTGGGTGCGCCGGAGCTGACTCTGACCTACTCCGGAACCGGGACCGCCAAACATGTCTACGCCCAGATCGTGGACGACGAAACGGGTTTGGTGCTGGGCAATCAGGCGACGCCGATTCCGGTCGAGTTGGACGGGCAGTCGCACACGGCCACCTTCTCGCTGGAGCAGGTGGCGCACACGCTGCAGCCGGGCCAGTCGGTGACGGTGCAGATCGTCACCTCGACGATCTCGTTCCTGAACTTCTACTCGTGGGGCAACGTGACCGTCGAGGGCATGTCGGTCAAGCTGCCCACAGCCATCGCGGCAGCGGCGTCATCGGCGGCATCCTCGTCCGAGGAGACTGTCGCGGCGTAGCAGCCGATCCCGCCGAAGTCGCATTCCGTGCGGTCTTTTGGCGGATCATCCCGAAATGGAGGCAATCCCGGCGCGGGAAGGCGTTCAGCCGTTGTCTGTCAGCGTTTTTTGATCTCGTGGATCGACTCGGCGGCCGACGTCTTGGCTGCCGACTTCGCATGCTTGTCCGCACGTTTCTCTTTGAGAGACTTACCGGACTTTTTCGACATTCCTTGACGCGGAGACTTGTCAGCCATGGCGGGCCCTTCATCGTGGGCCCTGAATGGTCCCGATGGTTCGACCCTACGCTGCGAGTCCAACCGGTGGGGGGCATCGGGTGTAGCCTGGAGTTCATTGGGAACCCCGCCGGTCCGGCTGTCAGCTGACTTCTGCTGACCTCGCCGAGCAACCGCTCACGCCGCCGCGCCGGTACCACCGGACGTCTGGATTGCCTTGAACGCTGCGCCCACCTTTGAGTCTGTTCTCGCTCCACCCGTGAAGCGACCGATCCCCCGGACGGTCCGATTCGGCCTGCTCAGTACTTACCCTCCAACACCGTGCCGACTCGCGAATTACAGCTCAGCGCTGTCGGGCGCCTTGAGCGCGCGCGGGTCCCAGGTGAGCGTGGTGCGGGTTGCCGACGGCTCACAGTCGAGTGACGCCAGGATCGTCGGGGAGTTGGTCAACGGCTCGGCGCGATCGGCGGCGCACTGCGTCGACTCGCTCAATCACAGCGACGTCGCGGTGATTCAGCACGACTACGGCGTTTACGGTGGCGCACACGGCGACGACCTGCTGGACGTCATCGACGGGCTGCGCGTCCCGACGGTGGCCGTCGCCCATACGATCTTGAAAAACCCTGCGCCACATCAACGTTGGGTGATGGAGCGGATGGCGGCGACGATCGACCGGATGGTGGTGATGTCCGAGGCGGCACGGGAGCGGCTGTGCCGTGAGTACGGCGTGGACCGCCGCAAGGTCGTCACGATCCCGTACGGTGCGGTGCTGCCCACCGGCCCACGTGCGAAGCGTGGCAGCAGGCCCACCATCCTGACGTGCGGTCTGCTCGGCCCCGGTAAGGGCGTCGAGCGCGTCATCGACGTGATGTCCTCGTTGCAGAGCGTGCCCGGCCATCCCCGCTATGTGGTGGCGGGCCGCACGCATCCGAAGGTGCTGGCCCGCGACGGCGAGGCCTACCGCGAAGCCCGCATCGAGCAGGCCCGCCGCCTCGGTGTCGCGGATTCGGTGACCTTCGAGGACCGCCACCTGGACCGGGCATCGCTGGCAGCGCTCTTCCAGGCGGCGGCAGTCATCGTCTTGCCCTACGACTCCACCGATCAAGTGACCTCGGGAGCCCTGGTCGACGCAGTCGCCAGCGGCAGACCCGTCGTGGCCACCGCGTTCCCGCATGCGGTGGAGGTCCTGCGGGACGGTGCCGGCATCCTCGTCCCCCATGACGATCCCGAGGCCCTGTCCTGCGCGCTACGCCGTGTCCTGACACAGCCGCGGCTGGCCGGGTCGCTGGCCGCCGAGGCGCGGCAACTGGCGCCGGCGATGGCGTGGCCGGTCGTTGCCGACACCTACCTGGAGCTGGCGGCTCGCCTGCTGACGGAGCGGCAGCTACGCGTGTGACCCGGACGGACACCCCGACCCCGATGAAACGCGTCGTCGGCTCAGCGCTGGAGGTCGCCGTCACCGCGCCGACGACGCTGGAGTTCCAGATCGCCGTCGCACCGCATCCCAATGCCGTGGTCTACGAGTCATTGTCGTTCGTGCTCGACGGGACACCTGTGCAGGCACTGGAGGTCAGCGGAACGCACGGCAACCGGATTCACAAGCTGGATGTCGCGGGGGGCACCCTCGAGGTCGACTACGCGGCGACCGTCATCGGTCAGACGGATCCGGCGCCGGTCACCGAGTACGACCTGTCCATGTACCTGCGCCCGAGCCGCTACGCCGAGGCCGACAAGTTCTATGGTTTCGCCGCAACCGAATTCGGCCGGTATGCCGACTCGGCCACGCTGCTGGAGAAGGTGTCGGCCTGGGTCGGCAGCCGACTCAACTACGTCCCGGGGTCCAGCGACCCCATCGACGGCGCGGTGGACACGCTGCTCGCGGGCGCCGGTGTGTGCCGGGACTTCGCCCATCTCGTGGTGGCGATGCTGCGGGCCGTCAACGTCCCCGCACGCGTGGTTTCGGTGTATGCGCCGGGGCTGTACCCGATGGACTTTCACGCCGTCGGCGAGGCCTTCGTCGACGGTGCCTGGCGTGTGGTCGACGGGACGCTGTTGGCGCCGAGGCAGACGCTGGTCCGCATCGCGACCGGTCGCGATGCGGCCGACACCGCCTTCCTGGACAACCACAAGGGCGCGATCACACTGGAGAAGCTTGAGGTCACCGCGATCGTCGACGGTGATCTCCCGACGGACGACATCGGAGAACTGATGTCGATCAGGTGACGGTCACCGATGACCGGTGCCGACCTCGTGGGGATAGGCGCTGTCCCGGTGCTGGTACGACAGGATGTCCTCGTTGAGAACCACCCCGTCACGGATCTCGATCGCGCGGGCGATGGTCGGCGTGACGGCCCAGGTCGCGGGTCCCTCCAGCAGTGGGCGCAGGTGGGGCAGGAGCGCCTCGCTGATCTCCCAGGTGGCCGAATCCCACAGGTAGGACGGGCTGTGGTCCACCGCGTAATACAGGACGTCGTTGGGCAGCGTGACGACGGGCCTGGCGAAGGAGGTGGGTCGCGCCCAGGAGAAGCCCATGCCGACGTCGCAGGACACGTCGACGATGAGACTGCGCGGCGCGAAGGAGGACAGGTCGTCCTCGGTGGCGAAGATCAGGGGCGCGTTCGGGTCCTGGAGAACACAGTTGACGACGATGTCCCTGTCGGCGAGGAACTGGGCGAGCGGGACGCGGCCGTCCGGCGCGTCGGCCCAGATCCGGTCGGGCGCGCCCTCGTCCCGCCCCATCTGCGAGATCTGGGTGGAATGGATGGGTGATCCCACGGCCGCGGTGTCGCGGTTGGTGAGTACGTGTACATCGTCAACCCCGAGGGCGTTGAGGGCGGTCACGGCGCCGCGGGCTGTCGCGCCGAACCCAAGGATCGCGGCGCTCAGCCGGCGACCGTAGCTCCCGGTGACCCCGGCCAGTTGCGTGGAGTGCAGCACCGAGCAGTAGCCGGCGAGCTCATTGTTCTTGTGGAAGACGTGCAGGCTGAAGCCGCCGTCGGGTCGCCAGTGGTTCATGGCCTCGAACGCGACCAGTGTCAGTTTCCGGTCGATGGCGACCTGGGTCAGGTCGGCATCCTGGACGCAGTGCGGCCACCCCCAGACGATCTGTCCCACAGAGCATTCGGCAAGATCTTCGGCTTGAACCTTTGGCAGGAGGATGACATCGCACTCGGCGAACAGTTCTTCCCGGGTGCGGATCCCCCCGACGTGGTCCGACAACCCGGCGTCGGTGGCCCCGAAACGGGAACCGTAACCGTGCTCGAGAAAGACCCGCGACGCCACCGCCCGATCGATCCTGCCCAGGTGTGCGGGATGAATCGGCAGCCGTCGTTCGTCGGGCTTACGGGATCCCGCCAGAATCCCGATCGAAAGTTGTTCTTTCTCAGTGCTTTCAGGCATCGAGCCGGCCCCTCTCGTCGCACATCGCTGGGCCCTGGCCTAACCGGCCCGGTAGTCCCGACCCCAGGTCAGCGTACCCGCGTGGCCGGCCGCCCGGGCCCGACGGCCGCATGGTCCGGACGCGTTGACGCACAGGCGCAGCCTCACTAGGCTTGGAAGCGCCGATACACCGCCGTCGCCTGTCCAGGCGGCGCCGGTGGTCCGCGATCAATCGGGTTCACCGCACAGCCCGGGTACCTCACCCAACAAGAAGGATCGGCAGGAATTTCATTGGCAATCGCCGATCTTGCTGCGTACGCGCATCTGAGCAAGGAGGACATCGAGGCCCTCGGGCGGGAGCTCGACGAGGTTCGCCGCGAGATCGAGGGGTCGCTGGGCGAGCGGGATGCGGCCTACATCCGGCGCACGATCCGGTTTCAGCGGATGCTCGAGGTGGTTGCGCGTGTGGGGATCGCCGTCACCGGGTCGCGGGCCGGATGGATGGCGGGTACCGCCGCGCTGGCATTCGCCAAGAGCGTGGAGAACATGGAGATCGGTCACAACGTGTCCCATGGTCAGTGGGACTGGATGAACGATCCCGAGATCCACTCCGCCACGTGGGAGTGGGACATGGTGGCGGTCTCCTCGCAGTGGAGGTATTCGCACAACTACCGCCACCACATGATGACGAACATCGTCGGCGTCGACGACGACCTCGGGTTCGGGATCATGCGGATGACCCGCGACGAGCCGTGGCAGCCTGTGCATCTGCTGCAGCCGCTCCGAAACATGTTGTTGGCCGTGATCTTCGAGTGGGGGATCGCCCTGCATGGCATCCATTCGGAGCGTGATCGCCTGATGCCGGATGCCGACCGACTGGCAGAGCAGCGAGCGACCCTGAGGCGAAAGATCGCGCGACAGGCGGTCAAAGACTACGTGATGTTTCCGGCGATGAGTGGAACCCGTTGGCGCAGAACGCTGGTCGCCAACGTGACGGCCAACGTCGTGCGTAATCTCTGGGCGTACGTCGTGATCTTCTGCGGGCATTTCCCCGACGGTGCGGAGAAGTTCACCCCGGACGTCATCAAGCAGGAGACCAGGGGAGAGTGGTATCTACGCCAGATCCTCGGCGCCGCGAACTTCAGGGCGGGCCGACTGCTGGCGTTCGCCAGCGGCAATCTGTGCTACCAGATCGAGCACCATCTGTTCCCTGAGCTGCCGAGCAACCGCTACGCCCAGATCTCGGTCCGCGTGCGTGCGATCTGCCGTCGGTACGATCTGCCGTACACCACCGGTTCAATTGTGCGCCAGTACTTCTTGACACTTCGAACCATTCACAAGCTTGCGCTTCCCGACCGGCTGCTCACCGCCACGAGTGACGACGCACCGGAGACCGCGTCGGAGAGGAAGTTCGTCGGTGACCGCTTTGCGGTGGGCGGGCTTCGGACCGCGCTGCGCGACGGCGCCCGCGCGCGTCGACGACGGCGAGCCGCCTGAGGGATTCGCCGTACTCCCGACGCCCGGCGCGGGAACGGCGTACCGTCGACCTTATCGGGTACTCGATTTCGAGTGAACATGCCTGACTTCAAGAGGAAATCATGACGGCTTCGCCAACAACGTTCCGAACCCCCTACGAGAAGCGTGTGGGTCTCGTCCGGGACACCATCAAGGACCATTCCAAGCTCGGTGACAAGGCTGCGGGCGAATTGGCGGTGCGCGTGCTGCACGTACTGGACTCGATACCCGAGAGGGTGCGTTGACAGACCGGGTCGTCTGCACGTGCGCAATGGATGCCACCTTTGGAGGTGTAGGACGTGACTGTCATGGTGAAGCTGCCCGGTGGCGGAGTCGACGAGTACATGAGGTCCGGTGACGTCTACGTCAAACACGACGACGGCACCCTTGACGTCGTCCGTACCGGCTCCAGCCAACCGCACAGCTATGCGGCAGGCGAGTGGACCGAGGTCGACGGAGACGAAAAGCGTTGGAAGAAGCTACGTTTCCGGCACTGATGTGACGGCTCCGGCGTCTGACGAACGGCTGTGGACATAAACTCGGCGCGACGGCCGGCGGGCCGGAACCGGACGGATTGCGGTTGAGCGTGTCGATCGTCGAACAATTGCTCGCGGCCGTCGACGGCCGCCGCGGAGTCGACGCAGCCGATCGTCTGTGTGAGGCGTGCGTGATGCTCCTCGCCGTTGACGCCGTGGCGATTTCGCTGGTGTTCGACGGCGCCAACGCCGGCACGCTCGGTTCGAGCGGTCCGCGGGCCAGGGAGTGCGACGAGTTGCAGTTCATCCTCGGCGAGGGTCCGTGTCTGGAGTCGGTGACGCGGCGCGCCCCGGTGCAGGTGGCCGATCTCGCCGGACCGGCGGGCCGGCGCTGGCCGGTCTACGGTCCGGCGATGCTCGCCATGCGGATTCACGGGGTTTCCGCGATGCCCGTCATCGTGGCCGGCGAATATGTCGGCGCACTCGATCTGTTCCGGGAAGCGCCCGGCGCGCTCACCGCTGCGCAGCTCGGTGGGGCGGTGGTGGCGGCCGAGCTGGCCGGGGTGCCGCTGCTGGACCTTCTCGACGAGGACATGCAGGCCGCCGTCAACGACCCCGGAAGTGACGCCTGGGCAGAGCTGAACACGCTGTCCCGCGTGGAGGTCAGCCAGGCCACCGGCATGCTCGTGGCCCAGCTCGACGTGGAACCCGCCGAGGCATTGCTGCGACTGCGCGCCCACGCGTACTCGACCGGCCGCGCGGCAACTGACGTCGCCCGCGACATTCTCGAGCGCACACTGAAATTGGAGGCCGACTGATGCGGCCTCACGAAGAATCCCCGGGGAGGAGGGCGGCGTGACCGATGGCGCTCGCGAGACACAGGTCCTGGACGTGGTGGCGTCTTTCGTCGACCGACTGCTCGTCGACTTCGACACGGTGGACCTGCTCACCGAGCTGACCGAGCGTTGCACCGAGCTGCTCGACGTGGCGGCGGCCGGTCTTCTGTTCGCCGATCCGTTCGGCAAGCTCAGCCTGCTCGCCGCGACTTCCGAGCAGGCCCGGGAACTGGAGCTGTTCCAGTTGCAGGCCCACGAGGGCCCGTGCCTGGAGAGTTTCGGGTCGGGTGAACCCGTTCCCGTCGCCGACCTGCACGAGGCCGTGCGGCGGTGGCCGACGTTCGTTCCCGCGGCGCTGGACGGCGGCTTCGCATCGGTGCATGCGGTGCCGATGCGGGCGGCCGGCGACGCTATGGGCGCCCTCGGCCTGTTCGGCGTCAGGCCCGGTGCGCTCCTCGACGATGACCGCCTCATCGCCCAGACACTGGCCCATATTGCCTGTGTGGCGATCCTGCAGGGGCGGGCGCCGACACCGTCGACCATCATTCCTCAGCTCCGTACCGCCTTCACCAGCCGTGTCGTGGTGGAGCAGGCGAAGGGCTTCCTGCGGGAAGTACTCGACGTGTCCACCGAAGATGCGTTCAGGGTCCTGCGCGGCTACTCGCACGCGAACGGTGAACATCTCACCGAGGTCGCCCGCCGGCTGATGAAAGACCGGCATTCCCGCCCGACGCTGGTCGCCTCGATCCTCGACTACGCCGCACGCCCGGAGCGTTAAGGGGTTTTCCTGGCCCGTGCGCGGCGCACCGCCTCGTCCACCAGTTGCTCGGCGACGACGGCAAGCTTGACATTGTCGGCCTGGCTCAGACGCTTGAGCCGGTCGAACGCCTCCTCCGCGGTTGCGCCCGAGCGGCTGCGGATGATCCCGATGGCCTGGTCGATCACCGCGCGACTGCTCAGCGCCCGCTGCAGCCGTTCGGTCCGCTCCCGCGCGCCGGCCAGCAAATAGGCGTTGTACACCGCGACAGCCGCGGGCTTCGCGAACTGGGTACCCAGCTGCACGGCGTGGTCGCCGAACGCGTCGCGGGCGTGGGCATAGGCGTTGATCGCGCCGATCACCTGGTCGTCCACGATCAGGGGTAGCGACAGCGCGGAGTGCACCGCCATCCGGGCCACCCTGCCGCCGAAATGCGGCCAGCGCTCGTCACTGCCCAGGGAGCCGCTGACGGAGACCCGGCCCGTAAGCATGCAGGTGACGCACGGTCCCTCGTGGAGCTCGTCGTATTGGACCCGGTCGATCTCGGTGACGAAGTCGGCGGTGGCGGAGCAGATCTGAACCTCGCTCGGTTCGTGGTGTGTCCGGCGCAAGGCGATGCTCACACCATCGACGCCGGGGATGGCGTGCGCCGCGAATGCGGCGACGTCACCGAGCAGGTCACCGATCGACCGGGCGCCGGCCACCAGGCCGGCGACTCCATCCAGACCAGCATGCAGGTCGATCTCGTCGGCCTGGCGCTGCGCGGCCGACAGATCTGTCTGCGTGGCCCGGCCGGGCTGTGCGTCGAAATCAGCCATCTGCTACCGGACGATACGCGACTCAGCTCACGAGCGAGAGGGCATGCGCGCGCCGCAGCTTTCCCGACGGCGTCTTCGGGATCGTGCCCGGCGCCAGCACCACCACGTTGCGCGGCCGCACGTCGACCTCGGCGAACACCTCGTGGGCGACCTGCCGTTCGACCCGGCGCACCTGGGTTTCGTCACCGAAGTCCTTGCACTCCACGGCGACTGCGAACGTCTCCCGCGACCGGCCCGCTTCCAGGCGCACCGCGACGGCGCAGCCGGGCCGGACCCCGTCGACGCGGCCCGCCGCCCGTTCGATGTCGGTGGGGTAGATGTTGCGTCCGGCCATGATGATCACGTCTTTGAGTCGTCCGCACACCACGACGTCGCCGACCTCGGTGAGATAGCCGATGTCGCCGGTGTCGTACCAGCCGCGATCATCTTGCGCGCCAATGAATCCGGCGACGGTGGTGTATCCCTTGGTGACCGGTTCACCGCGCACCTCGATGACCCCGACACCGCGGGCGGGCAGCTCGGCGCCGTCCTCGTCGACGACCCGCACTTCCAGGCCCTGCAGGGGTCGCCCGAGGGTGACGAGGCGTCGGGTGTGTCCCTTGGTGGCCGGAACCGCGCGATGCAGGACGGCGAGCAGGTCGGCGTCCACTTCGTCGACCACCATGCCGCCGCCACATTCGGAGAACGACACCGCGACCGTGGTCTCGGCCATGCCGTACGCGGGGACGATCGCCTCGGGTTTGAGACCGAAGGGGGCGCCCGCGTCGCAGAGGTCCTCGACGTCGAGCGGATCCACCTGTTCGGCGCCCGAGAGCGCCCACCGCAGCGAGGACAGGTCGAACTCGCCGGGGTCGGCCTGGCGGCGCAGGCGTCGGGCCAGCAGGTTGTAGGCGAAGTTCGGCGCGGCGGTCATCGTGCCCCGGTATTTGTCGATCAGCCTGGGCCACAACAGGATATCGCTCAGAAAGTCCATGGGCGTGACCTTCACCAGTTCGGCGCCGAAGTACATCGGCACCGTCAGATAGCCGGTCATGCCCATGTCGTGGAAGCACGGCAGCCAGCTGACGATCACATCGGTGTCGATGTCGAAGTCGCAGCCGGCGGTCATCGCGTCGGCGTTGGCGACGATGTTGGCGTGGGTGATCTGGACGGCCTTCGGGGATCCGGTGGAACCGCTGGTCAACTGCATCAGCGCGATGTCGTCGTCGTTGGTGTCGACGGGATCGACGCGATCAGCGGCGAGGTGGTCGGCGATGGTCAGCACGGTCATGCCGAGGCCTTCGAGCACTGGGGCGGCGGCCATGAACGGATCGGAGATGACGACGGCTCTGGCCGAGATCATGCCGATGACGGCGGTGGTTTCCTCGGCCCAGCGCACCAGGTCGGTGCGCGGCGTGGGCTGGTGCACCATGGTCACGCTGGCCCCACGCATCCAGACGCCCTGCGCGGCCGGGGCGATCTCGACGGGTGCACCGGCCAGCATCGCGACCGCGTCGCCCGGGCCGACACCGGCGGCGGCCAGTCCGCCGGCCACCCTGCGGGCGCGCTGGTGGACCTCTTCCCAGGAATGGCGGACCGGCGAGTGGGGCTCGCCGGTGTTGAACCCCTTGGTGCTGAGGTGGGCGTTGGCGAACATCGTTTCGGTGAAGCGGCTCATAGACAGCCCTTTATGGCGATGGCGCGCACGCGCGCGTGGTCTGAGAACATGGCCCGCAGCTGTGCCGCGGGGCGGTCGGTCGGGGCAGAGTCCGCGGGAATTCGGCCGCTGTCACAGGGAGGACGTGGACTCCTCGGGTCCGGTCCGGATGGTCCTCGGTCCGGGCGGAGCGAGGGACGCGCGGTGCCTGGGGTTCCGACTGTACGGGGTGTGCAGCCAGCGGCGGGTGCAGCGCACCCGGCCGGGGGTCGAATTGTGACTTGTCTGGACACGGAACTCCCGAGTGTGTCGCACACCGTGCATGTCGGATGACGCCGAGTTCGGCGCGGCAGGGATCTGCGGTCGCCGCCGTGACGTGTCCGTGTGGCTGGAGTGTCAACCCGGGTAAACCGTAGCGCGCCGGGGCCCGGTCTTGGCGTATTGGGGCCTCTGGGCGTCGAGGTGTGCCTACGGAGAGGGTGCGCATGTCCGATTTGCCCACGGCGAGCGACACATTCGGCGATCAGCCGGTCCAGCCCCTGAATGCGCCGACAAAATCGCTGGTGGTGGGCGCCTCGGGCCGGTGGGCGGCGCCGCCTCTGAAAGCCTGGTCAGGGCACAGGGAGGTGTAGGCTGAGGTGAGCTGGCAATCCCAGCAGTCCGGTTGAGAGCATTCTCTGCGCAGTCGCGGTGTTCTCCCCGAGTCTTCACACACGCCGGCGACGCCGGTGGCAACAGCCCGGTCTGGACCGTCTTGAATGCTTCATCGTCAGCCAACCATTTGCTCGCTCCCTTTGGAATGCAGGGCTTTTCCTACTTGCCCAGCGTCGGCATCCTCAGCACGTACGCGCCCACGGTATGCGGGCTGGCCACGTTCAGCGCCGCCCTTGCCGGCGGTCTGTCGGCGCGGGGTATCGACGTCAACGTGGTGCGCATCGCCGACGGCACACCCTCGGCGGACAGCAAGGTCGTCGGGGAGCTCGTCAACGGGTCGTCGCCGTCGGTCGCGGCAGCGGCGGAGCGGCTCAACGGCTGCGATGTCGCCGTCATCCAGCACGAGTACGGCATCTACGGCGGCGCCGACGGCGAGGAAGTCGTCGAGATCATCAGGGGCCTGCGCGTCCCGTCGATCGTCGTCGTCCACACCGTGCTCGAAAGCCCTACGCCACACCAACTTTCGGTGCTCGAAGACGTCCTGGCGCTCGCCGGTCGCGCTGTCGTGATGTCCGCCGCGGCGCGGGCCCGGCTGTGCGCCGGTTACACCGTGGATCCGGACAAGGTGAGCATCATCCCGCACGGCGCGGCGCTTCCCGACGCGGTGGCACCGAAACCGGTGGGGCGGCCGACGATCCTGACCTGGGGCCTGCTGGGGCCCGGTAAGGGCATCGAGCGTGTCATCGACGCGATGGTCACGCTGAAGGACCTTCCCGCTGCGCCGCGGTACCTGATCGCAGGCCGCACGCACCCCAAGGTGCTCGCCACCCACGGGGAGGCCTACCGGGACGGTCTCATGGCGCAGGCCCAGCGGCTTGGAGTCGCCGACTCGGTGGTCTTCGACGCCACCTACCGCACCCCCCAAGCGCTGACGACACTGCTGCAGGACGCCGCGGTCGTCGTCCTGCCCTACGACTCGAAAGAGCAGGTCACCTCGGGTGTGCTGGTCGATTCGGTAGCCAGCGGGCGACCCGTCATCGCCACCGCCTTCCCCCACGCAGTCGAACTGCTCGGCACCGGCGCGGGCACCGTCGTAGATCACGACGATGCCGGTGCGCTCGTCGACGCCCTGCGGCGGCTGCTCACCGACTCGCGCGCCGCCGGCTCCATGGCCTTCGCGGCTCGTGAGCTGGCCCCTGCGATGGCGTGGCCCGTGGTGGCCTCCGCCTACATCGCCCTGGCCCAGCGCCTGGTCGCCGAGCGACTGGCGGCCGCGTGACCGGCTCCGTGCCGTACCCGGTGTTCACCCACCTGCTGGGTATGACGGACCACCGGGCCACCTTCGAGCACGCCCAGCTGAGCCAGCCGCGTCGCGAGCACGGCTACTGCACCGACGATGTGGCCAGGGTGCTGGTGGTCGCCACCCGCGAGCCGGACTCCTCACCCGAGGTCAACAGGCTCGCAGGCACGGCGCTGACCTTCCTCAACCGCGCCCAGCGCCACGACGGCACCTGCCACAACCGGATGAGCGCGGGCGGCCACTGGACCGACGTGCCGAGCACCGACGACCACTGGGGCCGGGCCATCTGGGGACTGGGCACCGCCGCCGCCCACAGCGACGTCAGCCTGGTCCGCCGGCTGGCCACGATCCAGTTCGAGCGCTCCGCGGCGACCAGGTCACCCCACCTTCGCGCGACGGCGTTCGCCGCGCTCGGTGCCGCCGAGCTTCTCAGCGTCACCCCCGGGCATTCGGCCGCGCTGGCACTGCTCACCGACTACGCCGCTTCGGTTACCCCGGCGACGGGTGACGCCGAATGGCCGTGGCCCGAGAAGCGGCTCTCCTACGCCAACGCCGTACTGGTCGAGGCGATGATCGCCGCGGGCGTGGCACTGGACGATCCGGCGTTGCGGCAGCGCGGTCTGGACCTGCTGGAGTGGCTGCTTGGCGTCGAAACGGCCGACGGTCACCTCTCACCCACCCCGGCCACGGGGCGGGGACCCGACGACAGGCAACCCGGGTTCGACCAGCAGCCTATCGAGGTGGCCAGCCTGGCCGATGCCTGCGCCCGCGCGGCGGCCACCGATCCGAGCCCGATGTGGCCCGAGGGCGTCATGGCCGCCGCGGCCTGGTTCCAGGGCGACAACGACCTCGGCCTGCCCATGTGGGATCCCCGGACCGGTGCAGGTTTCGACGGTCTGCACGCCGACCGGGTGAACCTCAACCAGGGCGCCGAGTCCACCCTCGCCGTGATCTCCACCCTGCAGCAGGCGCGCAGCTTCGTGCCTGTCCCGCAATGACATCCACCGGGATCCAGCTCGTGACCCGCAGCCCGCAGCGGGTTGCGGCCGACCCGGGCCGCGTGGTCACCCGGCTGTTCGTGCCGGGCCACGAGGGGTTCGAGCATCAGGAGTCCCGTGCGGGGGCGGTGCTGTCGCGGATCCTGGCCCTGACCGACGACGAGGTGCGGGCGGCCCTGCAGGATGTGCTGATCCGCTTCGACGGGCGTCACCGTGATCTGACCGGCACCTTCCGCCGGCACGCCAGGGAGCTCGCCGACCGGCTCGACCCCACCCGGGAGTTCACCGAGGCGCGCATGCTGTTGCTGGGGGCCACGTTCACCAACGAGTACTCGATCGAGGGTGCGGCACTGTGCAATCCGAGCGTCGTCGCGCACCCCGACCAGTCCGGCACCGTCCCGGGCAGCCTGCGGTTCGTGATGAGCGTCCGGGGGATCGGGGAGGGACACCGTTCGAGCATCGGGTTCCGGACGGGCGTCGTCGGCTCGACGGGTCACGCCACGATCGACGAACCTGCTCCGTTCGCCTCCACCGGACGGGTCGAGCCCACCCTGCTGGACGCCGCCGTCTTCCGCACCGAACTCCGTGACAAGGGCTGCGGCGGCGAGGCCGCCGACTACGTCTTCGATGCGCTCGGTGCGCTGTTCACCAGGTCCGACCTGGACGAGCGGCTCGAAAGACTGCGCGCCCACCTGAGCACACGCGGACATGTCGAGGACACGATCGCGACCATCCGCGGCGTCGCCGCCCGCTGTTACGCGGTCGAGTTCCCGGATGACACAACACTTTCCGAGCGGGTGCTGTGGCCGGAGATGGAAGCCGAACACGCCGGCATGGAGGACGCCCGCTTCGTGCGTTTCGTCGACGACGACGGTTCGATCCGCTACCACGCGACGTACACCGCCTACAGCGGATCGCACATCAGCCAGCAACTGCTCACCACCGCGGACTTCCAGACCTTCACCTCCGGGCCCCTCGTCGGGAGTGCCGCCGCCAACAAGGGGCTGGCGTTGTTCCCTCGCCGCATCGGTGGCCGGTACGCCGCGATGTCGAGGTCGGACCGCGAGACCAACACCGTCGCCTTCGCCGATGATCTGTCGGTCTGGACCACGGCGTTGCCCTGCCAACAGCCGGCCGAGGTGTGGGAGACGCTGCAACTCGGAAACTGCGGTCCGCCGATCGAGACCGACAGGGGCTGGCTGCTGTTGACACACGGCGTCGGGCCGATGCGCACGTACAGCATCGGGGCGATCCTGCTTGACCTCGACGATCCGACCCGGGTGATCGGACGACTGCGACGGCCCCTGCTGACCCCGGCGGCCGACGACCGGGACGGGTATGTGCCCAACGTGGTGTACTCGTGCGGCGCGCTCGTCCACGCGGACACCCTGGTGATCCCGTACGGGATCTGCGACAGCGCCATCGGTCTCGCGACGGTCCCGCTGCCGGACCTGCTGGCCGAGCTCGCCGGGTCGCCTCGGCACTGACCGGCGCCGGCGACGGGTACACTGGAATCAACCCGCCGACTCGATGCGCTGTCTCGCTCGCTCACCGTCGACCGGTTCCCACACATTCTTTCGGTTTCAGGGTCTGTATCCACGCCCTTCAGCTGGATCGACTCTAGGACCCCGCCATGGCAATCACCGACATCGCCCACTACACCCATCTGAGCCCCGAAGACATCGAAAGCCTCGGCCGTGAGCTCGACACGATCCGCAGCGACATCGAGGAGTCGCTCGGGAGCCGTGACGCCGCCTACATCCGGCGCACCATCTCGTTCCAGCGCACGCTCGACGTCGCGGCGCGTCTGCTCATCGCCACCACCCGGTCGACGGCGGGCTGGGTGCTGGGCACCGCCGCGCTCGGGTTCGCCAAGAGCGTGGAGAACATGGAGATCGGTCACAACGTGTCCCACGGCCAATGGGATTGGATGAACGACCCGGAGATCCACTCGAGCACGTGGGAGTGGGACATGGTCGCGGTCTCGTCACAGTGGAGGTCGTCGCACAACTACCGCCACCATGTGTTCAGCAACGTGCTGGGTGAGGATGACGATCTCGGCTTCGGCGTGATGCGGGTGACCTCTGATCAGCCGTGGCGGCGACGGTATCTGCTGCAGCCGTTGCAGAATCTGTTCCTGGCGTTGACGTTCGAATGGGGCATCGCCCTTCACGGGGTGAACCTGGACCGGTCGCGGGCCGAAAAGCTCTCGCAGACCAGGGCATTGGTCGGCAAGGTGGCCCGTCAGGGGTTCAAGGACTATGCCCTGTGGCCGGCGCTGAGCCTGCGGCGCTGGCGTAGAACCCTGAAGGCGAACGCGGTAGCGAACCTGCTGCGCAACCTGTGGGCGTACGTGGTGATCTTCTGCGGGCACTTCCCGGAGGGCACCCAGAAATTCACCGCCGACGTCCTGGAAACCGAGACCAGGGCCGAGTGGTACCTGCGACAGATGCTGGGCGCGGCCAACTTCAAGGCGGGCAGGTTCCTGGGTTTCGCCAGCGGCAACCTGTGCTACCAGATCGAGCACCACCTGTTCCCGGACCTGCCGAGCAACCGGCTGGCCGAGATCTCCCGTCGGGTGCGCCCGCTGTGCGAGAAGTACGGCCTGCCCTACCTCACCGGCTCGCTGGCCCACCAGTACGGGTCGACGCTGCGGATCATCCACCGGCTGGCATTGCCGGACAGACCAGCCGCCGCCGAGATCGCGTCCAGCGCGGCCGTTTCCCGTATCAGCGCGCAGTAGAAGCAGTTTCGGCGAGTTGGCGGGCCCGCGGGGGTGGCGCTTCGTTCAGCGGGCGACGGGCCAGTCCCATACCGACAGGTCACCGCGCGGATAGTTCATGCAGACAGCAGTCGCTTTGGCCACTATGCCCTTGTTGTTGAAGAACACCTTCGCCCAGTTTCCCCACCGGGTGGCCACCTGCTCGTAGTAGATGTTGGTGGCGGTGTTCTCGGAGTACTGACGACGCCCGACCGCATCGAGGGAGTAGAACCAGTGGATGCGGTCCTCCGCGGCCTGCTGCACGTCGAGCGGACGGTTGCTCTTGTCCAGCATGTACCGCTCGAAGTAGACCGGGCTCGTGTCGCGGGCTGCTGCCAGATACTGCTCGGCGTCGCACTGCGTTTCGATCTGCTTGCTCGGAATCGGATACTCGTCGGTGGCGTCGGCGGCGGCGCGCGGCGCGCCCAGCAGGCCGGGCACGGCCGCCGCCGTGACGATCATCAGCAGAGCCCGCAGCGTCCACCGGATGTCGGGCCCGGTCATGCCGTCACTTCCTCGGCCACCTTGGGCCAGGGTTTCGGCTTCGGACGTCGCCGCACGTGCGTCGGCCACCAGAACCATTTGCCCATCAGTGCCGCGATGGACGGTGTCATCAGTGACCGGACGATCAGCGTGTCGAACAGCAGGCCGAGACCGATGGTGGTACCCACCTGACCGATGACGATCATGTCGCTGACGATCATGCCGATCATCGTGAAGGCGAACACGAATCCCGCTGCGGTGACCACGGATCCGGTGCCGGCCATGGACCGGATGATTCCGGTGTTCACTCCGGCGTGGAGCTCCTCTTTCATGCGTGACACCAGCAGCAGGTTGTAATCCGCGCCGACGGCAAGCAACACGATCACCGACATGGGCAGCACCATCCAGCCCAGCGGGATACCGACGACGTGCTGCCACAGAAGAACTGACAGACCGAACGACGTGCCCAGGCTCAACACCACGGTGCCGACGATGACGGCAGCCGCCGCGACGGCCCGGGTGAGGATCACCATGATCAGGAAGATCAGGATCAGCGATGCGACGGCGGCGATCAGCAGGTCGTAATCGGCACCCTGCTGCATGTCCTTGTACATCGCGGCGCTGCCGCCGACGTAGATCGTGGAACCCTCCAGCGGGGTGCCCTTGATGGCATCCGCGGCCGCGACGCGCAGTGGATCGATGCGGGCGGTGCCGGCTTCGGTCAAGGGATCGCCTTGATGGAACACGGTGAAGCGCACCGCTTTCCCGTCCGGGGACATGAACAGCTTGATGCCCCGCTGGAAGTCGGCGGTCTGGAACGCCTCCGGCGGCAGGTAGAACGTGTCGTCGTTGCGGGCGGTGTCGAACGCCTCGCCCATCGCCGTGCTGTCCTCCTGCATGGCGATGTTCTGATCCTGCTGCATCTTCTGCGCCTGGTACTGATTCAGCATGATCTGCTTCTGGTTCTTCATCGTCTGAATCATCGCGGGCATGATGGCCGCCATCTGCGGCGTCAGCTGCGCCATCCGCTCGATGCTGGGCACCAGCTCGGTGAAATCGTCGGACATCGTGCTGATGCCGTCGAGGCTGTCGAACACCGACCGCAGTGCCCAGCACATCGGGATGTTGTAGCAGTGCGGCTCCCAGTAGAAGTAGTTGCGCAGCGGGCGGAACTGATCGTCGAAATCGGCCAGGTGGTCCCGGACTTCGTTGAGGTTCGCCGACGTGTCCTTCATCTTGTCGGCCATCTCGCGGGTGACCTCGGACAGCTCCAGGGTGATGCGCTGCATCTCCTCCATCGAGTCGATGGTCACCTGCATCTCGTTGGCCTGCTGCAGCGTGTTCTCCAGCACGGTCTGCTGGAAGTCGTTGTTCATGATCTGCCCGTTGCCGCTCTGGCTGATGGTGTAGGCCAGCGACGCGTGCTTGATCGGCTTCCCGTCCGGACGGGTGATCGTGGTGACCGAAGCGATTCCGTGCACCCGGGTCAGCGCCTTGGCGATCTTCTCGATCACCAGGAAGTCCGCCGGGTTGCGCATATCGTGATCCGATTCGACCATCACCAGGTCGGGATTCATCTTGGCGTCGGAGAAGTGCCGGTCGGCCGCGGCGTAACCCACGTTGGCGGGCACCCCGTCGGGCAGATAGATGCGGTCGTTGTAATTGGTGTGGTACCCGGGCAGGGCCAGCAGGCCGACCAGGCACAGCACGGTGGCCATCACCAGGACCGCACCGGGCCAGCGGACCGTCGCCGAACCGAGTTTGCGCCAGCCTCGTGCCCGCCCGTTTCCCTTGGGCTCCAGCACATTGCCGAACCGCGTCACGATCGAGATCAGCGCCGGACCCAGGGTAAGCGCCGCGGCCACCACGATGATCATGCCGACGGCCAGCGGGAATCCCATGCTCTGGAAGTACGGCAACCGGGTGAAGTGCAGGCAGGCGGTCGCACCGGCGATCGTCAGTCCCGAGGCCGCAACCACGTGGGCGGTGCCGTGAAACATGTCGTAATAGGCCGACTCTCGGTCCATCCCCGATCGTCGGGCCCCTTGGTATCGCCCGATCAGAAAGATCGCGTAGTCGGTCGCGGCGGCGATGGCCAACGTCACCACCATGCTGGTGGCGAAGGTGGTGAGCCCGAAAACCTCGTAGAACCCGAGGAAGGAGACGATGCCGCGGGCCGACAGCAGGCCGACGAAAACCATCGACATGGTGACGACCGTCGTGATGACCGATCGGTAGATGATCAGCAGCATCACGATGATGATGCCGATCGTCACCGACTCGATCGTCTTCATGCTGGCGTCGCCGACGATGTTCTGATCGGTGGTCAGCGCCGCGGGCCCGGTGACATACGCGCGGACCCCCGGGGGCGCCTGAGTGCTGTCGACGATGGCCCGCACGGCGTGCACCGATTCGTTGGCCAGCGTCTCGCCCTGGTCACCGGCGATGTACACCTGCACGTAGGCGGCCTTGCCGTCGATGCTCTGGGCGCCGGCCGCGGTCAGGGTGTCACCCCAGAAGTCCTGCACGTGCTGCACATGCTCGGTGTCGGCGTCGAGTTGGCGGACCACCTCGTCGTAGAACGCGTGCGCGTCCGGACCGAGCGCCTCCTCGCCCTCGACGACGATCATCACCGAGCTGGAGGTGTTGTACTCGTCGAACTTGTCGCCGACGTGCTTGGTCGCGATCAGCGCGGGCGCATCGTTGGGGCTCATCGACACGGCGCGCAGCTTGCCGACCTCCTCGAGCTGCGGCACGACGGTGTTGAGCAGCGCGACGATGGCGACCCAGGCCAGGACGATCGGCACAGCGAACGTGCGGATGAAGCGTGGCAGCTTCGGCCGGGAGGGGGCCGCGTGCCGCGCCGGCGGCAGGACGTCGGTGGGTGCGTCGTCTGTAGACGTGGTCATGCTGCCTTCACCAGGCAGTAGGTGGCGGCGTTCAAGCCCTCGGCCGTCCTCTCGTCTTTCACCTCGTCATCGACGGTGACTCGGCAGGTGATGGATTGACCGTCGCCCTGGGCCATGATGTTGGGCATCACGGACGGCAACGTCGTCTCCAAGGTCAGTGACCAGGGCAGACTCACCTCGCCCGTGCGCTGCGGTTTCCCGTCCAGGTCGGCGTAGTTGATGGTCGCGGTGGAACCGGAGCCGAAGATCTCGTAGGTGACGACCTTGGGGTTGAAGTTCTCGGCGGTGTCGGCGTCCACCGGCGTGACGATGGCCTTGTCGGAGCCGAACACCGACCGCAGATTCGCCACCGTCACGGCGCCGACCGCCACCGCGGCGATCACCAGCACGGGTAGCCAGACCCGCTTGACGACAGTGATCACCACGCGCACCGCGCGTGATCGGCACTGCTGTGCAACGACTTTCGGGGGAGTTTTGTGCGCGCGAAAGCTGCAGGCAAAGTCGTGCCTTTCGACGAGGGACTCCGCAGGCCACCAGCCGGCATGCGATCTGTTAGGCAATCTAGGCGCGCAAGTGGATAGAGTCAATCCGGTTATTGCGTTTTGGTAAGGCACATCACTAAATTGGACTTCGTGATTGACAAACCCTGCCGTGGTCTGCGCAAGGACGCCGAGCGCAACAGGCAGCGCGTGCTCACCGCTGCGCGCGAGCTCTTCGCCGTCGAGGGCATGGAGGCCAGCCTCAACGATGTGGCCCGTCACGCGGGTGTCGGCGTTGGCACGGTCTACCGCCGGTTCGCCACCAAGGAGGAGCTCGTCGAGGCGATCTTCGAAAGCGGTGTCGACGAGGTGGTCTGTCTTGCGGAAGCTGCTCTGCGACACCAGGATTCGTGGGAGGGGTTCGTGTGGTTCGTCGAGCGCCAGTGTCTACTCACCGCAACCGACCGTGGGCTCCGCGAAATGGTGTACAGCAAGGCCTACGGCGGCAACCGTGTGGAGCGCGTCCGCGAGCGGCTGGCCCCGCTGATGAAGGAACTGGTGGAACGGGCGCGGCGTGACGGATACCTGCGTCCGGACGTCGAATCCACGGACATGCCGGTCATCGGACTACTGGCCGGCACTGTCGGGGAGTGGGCCGGGGATGTCGATCCCGAACTCTGGCGGCGATACGTCGAGCTTCTCCTCGAGGGAATGAGATGCCGTCCGGATCAGAAGCCGCTCGGCGTCGACGCGCTCGGTGAGGAGCAGATGCACGCGGCGATGCACGGATGGGACCCGTCCGGCTGACCCGCGCCCGTGCGCGGGCTTCTGTACGCTCGGCCGCCGTCCGTACACTCGGCGACATGAGTGCTGGGGATCCGGAGGCGGCGGGCCTGCGCAAGGATGCCGAGCGCAACCGGCGGCGGATCATCGAGGCCGCCCGCGAACTCTGCGCCACCCGCGGGCTGGAGGCCACGCTGAACGAGGTGGCGCACCACGCCAACCTCGGTGTGGGCACCGTCTACCGGCGGTTTCCCACCAAGGACGCGCTGTTCGAGGCGATCTTCCGGGACGGGATCGATCAGCTCGTCGTGCTCGCCGAGACCGCGCTCGACGCCGAGGATTCCTGGGAGGGGTTCGCCTGGTTCGTCTGGCAGTTGTGCGAGATGACGGCGACCGACCGCGGCCTGCGCGAGGTCGTGTTCAGCAGGGCGTACTGCGGGGGCCGGGTGGACGCCGCCCGCACCGAGCTGCATCCGCGTATCTCCAAGCTCGTCGAGCGCGCCCAGCGGGACGGCTATCTGCGTCCCGAGGTGTCGGCGACCGACATGCCGCTGCTGGGTCTGATGGCGGGCACGGTGAGCGAGTACTCCGGCGAGGTGTCGGCGGATCTGTGGCGGCGCTACGTGGCGATCCTGTTGCAGGGCATGCGGTCTCAGCAGGGCCTGGAACAGCTTCCGGCAGGCGCGCTGAGTCAGCCGGAGCTGGAGTCGGCGATGCACCACTGGGTGCCGGCGGGCGCCGGGGATTCCGCGCAGTCCCGCTAGCGGGTGCTTTGCCGCCTTAGTCGCCGAGATTGCCTTGGTCGCCGGGGTCGCCTTGGTCGCCTTAGTCGCCTTGGCCGCCTTGGCCGCCTTGGTCGCCTTGGTCGCCATGGTCGCCTTAGTCGCCGAGATTGCGCTGACGGTCGTGTGCTGCGCGCACCTCACAGCCCTGGACGCAATCTCGGTGCCCAAGGACTCAGGCGCCGGCTCGCGGTAGCGCGAACTGCACCCCGGCGAGCTGCTCGGACACCCTCCAGAGTCGCGCGGCGTCGGCGTCATCGCGCGCCGGCCCATACACCTGCTGCTCGGCGGGAGCGCCGCTCAGATGCTGGAACCCGCTGGGCCCGTAGAACTTACCGCCTTCGGCATCGGGGTGGGTGGCGGCATACAGGGCGGGAAGCAGGCCCTGGTCGACGGTCTGGGTGAGGATGCCCAGCCCGGCGAGACGCCGGATCAGCCGGACGCTGAGCGTGTCGCCGTCTCGGCCCATATGCGGTTGGGCCGCAAGCAGATTGGTGGCGGTCACGCCGGGGTGCGCGACGTTGCTGGTGATGCCCCAGCCGGCATGCCTGCTGCGGCGGTCCAGCTCCAGGCCGAACATCAGGTTCGCGATCTTGGACTGGCTGTAGGCCTTGCCTACCGCGTACGACTTCTCGAAGTTCAGGTCGTCCCAGTTGATCGCGTGGCGTGCCGCCGAGATGCTCGACTGC
This sequence comes from Mycolicibacterium austroafricanum, assembly GCF_000612725.1. Lineage (GTDB taxonomy): Bacteria > Actinomycetota > Actinomycetes > Mycobacteriales > Mycobacteriaceae > Mycobacterium > Mycobacterium austroafricanum. The sequence goes on along the minus strand of NZ_HG964450.1, from coordinate 290,040 downwards.
GTCGTCACCCGCGCAGCGCCGGCGGTCAGCAGCGGAAGCAGCCGCGCAGTCAATGCGAAATGTCCGAGATGATTGGTGCCCCATTGCAGTTCGAAGCCGTCGACGGTGGTCTGCCGACTGGGCGGGTTCATCACACCGGCGTTGTTGATCAGCAGGTGGATGGGCCTGCCCTCGCGGAGCAGCTCGTCGGCGAGGTCGGCGACCGACTGCAGCGACGACAGGTCCATCGGGCGGGTGCTGATCCGGGCGTCGGGTGTGGTGGTGCGGATCGCGTCGGCTGCGCGCCTGCCTTTGTCGGCATTGCGCACCGGAAGGATCACCTCGGCGCCTGCGGCGGCCAGCCGACCGGCCAGCCCGAAGCCGATCCCGTCGCTGCCGCCGGTGATGACGGCCAGCTTGCCGTGCAGGTCGGGAACGTCCACCGTGGCTTTGCGTGTCATGTGGTCCACTGTGGCGAAACCTTGGCGCGTTATTCAGGGACTGTCGATCCGTTGATGGAGCGTCCGCGCCGATAGGACTGCGGGTCGGCGCCCAGCGCGGCGAGCTTGGCGTGGCTGGGAGTTCCCGGTGCGGCGGTGAAGACCAGCAGTGTGTGCAGCTGAGCGGGGTCGTGCAGGATCTGGCACTGCAGTTCGAGCACCCCGAGAGCCGGGTGCACCAGGCGTTTGTCGAGTTCGTGTGCCGTTCCGACCAGATGCTGCTTCCACAGTTCGGCGAACTCGTCGCTGCGGCTCAGCAGGTCGTCGACGATTTCGGCCGCCCGCGACCCGGCCCCGTCCCGGGTGTAGCCCATCCGGGCGGCGGCGACGTAGTTGCGTCCGATCGCGGCGTGGTCCTCCGCCGGGTACACCGTGCGCGACGTCGGGTCGGTGAACCAGCGGTACACCACGCTGCGGGCCAACCCCCGATAGGTGGTCTCGTCGCCGAGTAGGGCCCTGGCGGCCGGGGTTTGGACCAGCGTCTCGCCGAGCGCCGACATCACCTGTGCCGGGGTGTCGCTGAGCCGGTCGAGGATGCGCAGCATGGCGGTGCTGACCTGCTCGCCGGCGGGGGTTCGGGCGGGTGCGTTGTGGCCGGCGAGCCGGAACAGGTGGTCGCGTTCGTCCAGCGTCAGTTGCAGCGCACGCGCCAGCGAGGCGAGCACATCCACCGACGGCTGCGGACCGCGCTGCTGTTCCATCCGGCTGTAGTAATCCGTCGAGATCATCGCCAGCGCGGCGACCTCCTCGCGACGGAGGCCGGCGGTGCGGCGGCGCCGGCCGGTGGGTAAGCCGACGTCCGCGGGGGTCAGCGCTTCGCGCCGGGTGCGCAGGAAGTCGGCCAACTGTCGCTGGTCCATCGGTTCAGTCTTCCCTCAGGCGGCGGGGCGTGCCAGGGACCGGCTTGGTCGCCGAGAGACGGCGGGGCGTGCCAGGGACCGGCTTGGTCGCCGAGATTGCGCTGACGGTCGTGCGCTGCGTGCAGGTCACGACCCTGCACGCAATCTCGATGTCCAAGGACGTGCCCGCCGCAATTGGTGCACTGGAGGGCTTGATAGCTGAGGAAGAATCAATCGCTGTGCTCCCCTCCCGTTCAACGCTGCAGAGCTGGAACCCGGACGCGTTGAGTGCGAGTGGCGCAGCCGTCGAATCCAGCGGAAGTTCGGTCGGTTCCGCGGTGTCGGGGATCGACGATGCGGTCAATCGGCTCCCGGAAACCCGCGGATGGTCGGGAGCCGCACACGACGCGGCGACCGGGATGTTCGGGCGTGCCGACGCCAGGGCGCAGCAATTCAGCGCCTACACCACCGCGGTGGCGGCGGCACTCACGAGCGGCGCCGGCACGATCGGATGCGCGCGGGCGGCCCTGTTGAGCAAGGCCGATCAGGTCGAGGCCGGACCGCTTAACGTGACCGACCAGTGGGTGGTGCTCATCGACCCGGTGCTGGCGTCGGCAGAGGAAATGGCGGTGCTGCAGGAGTTCGCGCTGCAGGAGCAGGGTGAGATCATCGGTGCGTTCGGCGGCCCCGTCGCACCGCTGACGGTTCCCCTCGGAGCGGTGATCCTTGGTGGATTTGGCGCCGTCGGGGGTGCCGAACTGGGCAAGTTCGTCGGTGATGTCGTATGTCCGTACTAGATCTGCCCGACCCAGACGAGTGGCGGCGCAGTAGCAGATTCGCAGCGGCGGCGATTGTCGCGTGTATTGGTGTCGCGCTTGCCTACCTCGGCCTGGGTGCGGCGGCCTCAACGCGCGGAGGTTATCTGACGTTGGCGGTCACCATCGGGTTTTCCGCCTTCCTGATCCTGTTCGCGTCTGCGGTCCTGCTGATAATGCTAGGGCGAACGACATCGCGAACAGTTAGCGACGCAACCGGATTCACTGTGTGGCCGGACCGGCGTACTACCGCTCTGATTCTCGCCGGCTCGGTAGCGGCGATACCGAGTCTGCTGGTCTTCGTTGTCGCGGCGCCATTGGGCGCGATCGAGTTCGCGCAGACGCGCGCCTTGCAGACGGTGTGGGCCGGAGCCGCGGCAGTCGCACTGTGCACCGTCATGTACGGGTTGCTTCTTGCGTGGCGTCGGGGCGGAATAGGTCACGTCAAGCTGACACCGGCGATGATCGAGAACGTCGACGTCCGCTCAGAGAGAGCCCTCGAGTGGGACGACGTCGTCGACGTTGCCGCTCACGCTGAATCTCGACGGGCGCCTCGAGCGGTCGTGCTCCGACTGCGGGACGGTAGTGAAGAAATCATCGGCATGGCTGACATCTACGTGCCCGGGGGCGCAGGGCTTTACTGGCTGGTGCGCCACTACTGGAAGCATCCTGAGGACCGCGAAGAACTGGTCGACGGCCGGGCACCGAAACGGCTAGCCGAGGGGAAGTTCGACCTCTCCACCTGATACGCCGAGACTGCGTCCAGCGCGGCATTCTCGCGCTTTTGCGCACTGGAGGCGATGTCGGGGTCGGGGTCGGACCAGCCGACGGTTTGATCCAGATCACAGTGGGGGTATCGTCCCGGGATGGAAAGGCTGAGCGGGCTCGACGCGGGTCTTCTGTACAGCGAGTCGGCCACGGTGCCACTTCATGTGTGCTCCGTCGTCGAACTGGACACGTCGACGGTTCCGGGCGGCTACAGCTTCGAACGGTTCCGCGACGAGCTGGCCAAGCGGATCCCGGCGCTGCCGGAGTTCCGCGCCAAACTCGCCGACAGTCAGCTGAACCTCGATCATCCGGTGTGGGTGGAGGACAAGGACTTTGACCTGGCGCGACACCTGAACCGGATCGCGTTGCCCGCGCCGGGAGGGCGCGAGGAACTCGCCGAGGTCTGCGGTCACATCGCCTCGACCCTGCTGGACCGCACCAAACCGCTGTGGGAGATGTGGGTCATCGAGGGATGCGCGAAAGCCGACACCCTGGCGTTGATGATCAAGGTGCACCACGCGGCGGTCGACGGCGTGTCGGCGGCCCACCTGCTCCACCAGCTGTGCGACGAGGTGCCCGACGCCCCGCCCCCGGAACCGGTCGAGGGCCCCGGTGACGCGACGCGGCTGAGGATCGCCGCCGACGGCCTGTGGCGGTTCGTCACGCTGCCGTGGCAGCTGACCAGGGTGATCCCCGAGACGACGGCGGTGATCGCCAAGACCGTGACCCGGGCGCTGACCGGTAAGACCATGGCGGCGCCGTTCTCCGCGCCGGCGACCCGGTTCAATGCGCAGCTGACGTCGGAGCGCTGTCTCGCCCTCGTACAGCTGGATCTCAACGACGTGAAGAAGGTGAAGGACCGGTTCGCCGTCAAGGTCAACGACGTGGTGATGGCGCTGTGCGCAGGCGCCCTACGCGGATTCCTGGCCGACCGGGACGAGCTGCCGGACAAGCCGCTGATCGCGGTGGTGCCCGCGTCGGTGCACGACATCTCCGACCGGCCGGGCCGCAACCAGCTGTCGGGGATGTTCTGCAACCTGCACACCGACGTCGAGGATCCGGTGCAGCGGCTGCGCGCGATCGCCGAATCAGACACGCGGGCAAAGGAACACAGCGCATCGCTGGGCCCGACGCTGCTGGTGGACCTGGCGCAGTCGCTGTCCCGCGGCGCGTTCGAGACGCTGCTGAGCGTTCTGTCGCACACCCCGCTGACCCACACGGCGATCCACAACTGCGTGATCTCCAACGTGGCCGGGCCGACGACCACGTTGTACAGCGGCGGCGCCGCGATCACTGCGCTGTATCCGCTGGGCCCGATCTTTCACGGGTCGGGGCTCAACATCACAGTGATGTCGCTGGGCGACACCCTTAATGTGGGTATTCTGTCGTGCCCGCAGCTGGTCGACGACCTGTGGGATCTGGCCGACCGCTTCGACGGCGAGCTGACCGAGTTGCTCCACCACTGCTGATTTCCGGGTGCGGTTAGGACGCGGCGCGATGCGGGAAACCTAGGCGCGCTGCCGGTCGACGACGGAAAGGATGGCATGTGAGCACCCCGAAGGGCGGCTCTCGGTTGGGCACCCGGTTCGGGCCCTACGAGCTGCAGTCGGTGATCGGGGTCGGGGGTATGGGTGAGGTGTACCGCGCCTACGACACCGCGCGCGAGCGGATGGTGGCAATCAAGCTGCTGCGCCCGGAGATGGCCGCCGACCACAGCTTCCAGGAACGTTTCCGCCGGGAGTCGCGGGTTGCGGCGCGGCTGCAGGAGCCACACGTCATCCCGGTGCACGATTTCGGCGAGATCGACGGCGTGCTCTACATCGACATGCGCTTGGTCGAGGGCGCCAGCCTCAAGGACGTGCTGCGCGCCGAGGGGGCGCTGCCGCCGGCGCGGGCGGTGTCGATCCTCCGGCAGGTCGCCGCGGCGCTGGACGCCGCGCACGCCAACGGCCTGGTGCACCGGGACATCAAGCCGGAGAACGTGCTGCTGACCCCGGACGACTTCGCGTATCTGGTCGACTTCGGGATCGCGCACGGCGGCGGTGAGGCGTCGGTGACCTCGACGGGCCTGGTGGTCGGGTCGAGCGCTTACATGGCGTCGGAGCGGTTCAGCGGGGAGCGGGGCGGTCCGGCGTCGGACGTGTACTCGCTGGCATGCCTGCTGTACGAGTCGCTGACGGGCCGGGCGCCGTTTGAGGCGGCCGATGTGCGGCAGGTGTGGAGCGCGCACATGTTCGCACCGCCGCCGCGGCCGAGCATCATGCGCCGCGGCGTCAGCAGGACGTTCGACGACGTCGTCGCGCGCGGCATGGCCAAGCAGCCGCACGACCGGTATCCGACGGCGGGGGAACTGGCGCGGGCGGCCTCTGCTGCCGCCGAGGGCGCACCTGCCGCGGAGACGGTGGCCCCGGTGACGCCGCCGTCGACGCGGCAGTTCTCGACGGTGTACCCGACCCCGCCGCCGATGCCGCCGATGCCTGCTGTGGCGCCGCCGGCCCGGCGGTTCAGCCGCGGTCAGGTGGGGCTGGTGGCCGCGACGGTCGTGATGTTCACCGCGGCGCTGGTGCTGGCCGCGGTGCTGGTGTTCAGCGGCGGGGACACCGGGTCGCCGTCGCCTCGGATCGCGGCACCGCCGTCGTCGTCGTCGGAGGCGCCCTCGACTTCTTCGGCGTCGGCGGTCGAGGGGGTGTCGGGCACGGATTCGCAAGGCTTCGTAGGACATACGGCCCGGTGCGACTCGGGCAGCACGCCTGCGGCGCTGATCCGGACCTCGCTGTCGCTGGCGATCATCTGCGAGACGAGCGACGGTGACTACTACTACCGCGGGGAGCGGCTGCGCGACGGCGCGAACCGGGAGATCCAGGGCGCACGGCGTTCCGGTGACGGGTTCGTCGTCACCGGTTCGGACGGGGCCCGCTACGACGTGCAGCCGGACCAGTTGACGATCTCGAGCAACGGAAGTGTGGACTCGGCGGAGCCGGCGTTGGAGTACGGCTCGGCGCAATAGCAGGGGACGTGGTTCGGCGTTGCGGGCGTAGGGGTCCTGGTCTGGCCGCGAGATTGCGCTGAGGGTCGTGATCTGTTGACGGGCAACGGCCCTCAGAGCAATCTCGCGAGATAGGTCGCGTCGAAACGCGCTCCCGGCGGCGTTCCGAAGATATTGACGCCTTGGAAGCAGTCTCCAGTGATTCGGCGATGCTGCTCCGGAGGGTCGCTAGGCACGGTAAGTACATAGCCGTGACTGCGGGGACATATGTGGGTCGAGTCGGTGGGTTGGCGGTAGCTCTCGGTATCGGAGCGGCGATTCTGGCAGGCACAGGTGTCGCCTTGGCGGACGACGGCGCTGCGTCGGACACGGCGACCAGCACGTCGCAGACGTCGGAGGCGGCACCGGCGAAGGACATGCCCGACGACAGCACCTCGGAGGCCGACACTGCCGACGGGGCCGAACCGAACGGTGACGTCGAGGACGAGTCGGTCGCAGAGGCGGACCCCGACTCGGCCGAACCGGAGGAAGACGCCGAGGACGAGGTCGTCGAACCCGAGGCCGCCGACGAGCCGGCGCCTGTCGTCGAACCCGAGCTCGCCGAAGATCCGACGCCCGTCGTCGAAGGGCCCGTCGACGCCGAGGCCGCCGAGGAAGACGACGAACCCGAGTTCGTCTCGACTCCGATCTCGAACGTCGGCCACACGGACTTCGAGGCCGATAAGGACGAAGAGCCCGCCGCCCCCGCCGAGTCCGCGCTGGCACTGTCCGTGCTGGCCACCGCCCGCGGAAAGGCCGATGAGCCAACGATCGACGCCGTCGGCGCGCAGGCGGCCCTCAGCCTCGTCGACGACGAGTACCCGATCCCGACCGACGTCGAGGTCACCGAACTCAAGCCGGCGTTCGAGTGGCTGCAGCAGATCCCGGTACTCGGGAGGTTCGTGGTGACGCCGATCGTGCACCTGATCCACGCGATCCCGTTCGTCTCCGAGATCCTGCATCCGCTGATCGGCTTCCCGATCGACCACGACGCCCCGCCCGGGACGCCGCGGGCACGCACCGTGCGGGTGAAGTCGTTCGACGGCACCGAGATCTATGTGAACTTCATGCCGGCCAAGGGATTGCAGGCCGGTGAGTCGGCGCCGACGGTGCTGTCCGGTCCGGGTGTCGGACTGCCGGGGTCGACGACCCTGGGCCTGGACATCGACAGCTTCCTGCCGCACGACGTGGTCGGCATCGGCATGCTGCGCAAGGCGGGCTACAACGTCGTCACCTGGGATCCGCGCGGGGAGTGGCATTCGGGTGGCCGGATGCAGCTGCAATCACCGGATTTCGAGGGCCGCGACATCTCGCACATCATCAGCTGGCTGTCCACCCTCGGCGAGGTCGACAGCGTCGACGGCGATCCCAAGGTCGGGATGGTGGGTGTGTCCTACGGCGGCGGCATCCAATTGTCGGCGGCCTCAGTCGATCACCGGATCGACGCGATCGTGCCGACCATCGCGTGGAACAGCCTGGTGGACGCGATCTTCCCGCGTCAGGCGGTCAGCAGCGTCTGGGGCACGTTCCTGAGCGCCCTGCTGGTGGGCGTGGGGCGCGTCCCAACGAGCGGGTCCTGCCGGCGGTGATCGAGGCGGTGCTCACCGGTGAGGCGGCGCAGTCCGACATCGACCTGTTCAACAGCCTCAACTTCGCCGACCAACTCGCCAACATCACGGCGCCGACGTTGTTGATCCAGGGCACGGTGGACACGCTGACCACGCTGGCGCAGGCCGACGCCAACGCCAAGGCGTTGATCGCGGCGGGCACCACGACGAAGGTGGTGTGGTTCTGCGGCGGCCACGGTGCGTGCCTGAGCAGTTTCAACGACGGCGAGGTGGTGTGGCGGGAGACGATGGAATGGCTGGACCGCCACGTCAAGGGTGACGAATCCATCGATCCCGGACCGTAATTCGAGTGGGTGGATCAGCACGGCGACTGGTATTCCTCGGAGGTCTACCCGGTGGCTTCCGGCGAGTCGGTCACCGCGACGCTGGCCAACGGCGGGAAGACGCTGCCGTTCGTGCCGTTCATCGGCGGGTCGGGACCCAACCCGGCGATCTTGACGCGGGGTGTGATCCGCGCGGCGATGGGGTTGCCGTCGGCGGCGCCGGCACTCAACGCGGTGAACCTGCGCGTGCCGGACGCGACGGAGCCTACGCATCTGCTGGGGGCGCCGGAGCTGACGCTGACGTACTCGGGCACCGGTAACGCCAAGCATGTGTACGCGCAGTTGGTCGACGACGAGACCGGGCTGGTGCTGGGCAACCAGGTCACGCCGATTCCTGTTGTGCTGGATGGGGAGTCGCACACGGTGACGTTCTCGATGGAGCAGATCGCGCACACGCTCAAACCGGGGGAGTCGGTGACGCTGCAGGTGCTCACGTCGTCGTTCAGCTTCCTGAACTTCTACTCGTACGGGGCGATCACAGTCGAGGGCATGTCGGTGAAGCTGCCGACGATGGCCGCGGCGCAGGTGGTCGCGGTCGCGGCGTGAGTTTGGGTCGCGTGCACCGAGATTGCGCTGAGGGTCGTGGGCGCGCCGATCTCCACAGCCCTGACTGCAATCTCGCGGCTTGAAGTCGAGCGCGCGTCACGCCGGCGGCGGGGGCGGAGGAGGCGGCGGTGGTGGTAGTGGTAGCGGCGGCGGAGGTGGAGCAGGCCACGGCAGCACAATCGGCGGCAGCCCGGGGATCTGGATGACGTTCGGCGGCGGGGGCGGTGGCGCCCCGGGAGGGGGCGGAGGTGGCGCGCCCGGGGGCGGCGGTTGGTACACCGGCGCGGGGGCGATCCCGTTGCTGGTGTTGATCGTGATGATCGAACCGGGGATGGTCTTCCCGCTCGGCGTCGTGCCCACGATGACGCCCTTCGCGGAGGAGCTGTTCACCGCGGTCGGTTCCGCGGCGACCTGAAAGCCGGCGTCCTCCAACTTCTTCCGCGCCGCGTCGAGCTTCAGCCCGACCACTCGGGGCACCTCACTGCCGGGGCCGCCGTCGACGTAGCGCGGATCGGTGGGGGGCATGGCCACCGGGCCGAAGTCCTCGGCGATCGGCTTCATCGCCAGATACCAGGTGCGGGCCGGTTCCGTTCCGCCGTAGAGGTTTCCGTCACGGCACCGGCGCAGCGGCGACGTGCACAGGCCCGAGGGTGTCGGGGAGTCGTCGAAGATGTAGTTCGCGGCGGCGTACTGGTTGGTGAAGCCGAGGAACGCCGACGACCGGTGCGACTCGGTGGTGCCGGTCTTGCCTGCCATCGGCAGATCCCATCCGACCGATCCCGCCGCGCTGGTGGCGGTTCCGCTGATGTGGTCCTTGCCCAGCGCATTGGCCATCGTGTTGGCGAGCCCCTCGGGGACGACCTGCTCGCAGGGCGCCTCCTCGAGGGCCACCTCGCCTCCGTGGCGGTCGAAGACCGTGTCGATCGGGCTGGGAGGGCACCACATGCCGCCGGAGGCCAGCGTCGCGGCCACATTGGACAGCTCGAGCGCGTTGAGCTCCAGCGGGCCGAGTGTGAACGATCCGAGGTTCTGGCGTTTGACGAAATCGGCGATGCTCTCGTCGGTCTCGGGGTCGTACGCGCGGGCGGTGCCGGGCTCGGCGTAGGACCGCAGCCCGAGCCGGACCGCCATGTCCATCGCGCGGGGGACACCGATCTGGGCGATCAGTTTGGCGAACGCGGTGTTGGGCGATTTCGCCAGCGCATCGGTCACCGTCATCTGCCCGCCGTACCCGGAGACGTTCTTCACGCACCACGTCTTCGGTGGGCATCCCGGTTCGGAGCTGTCGCCCAGGCCGGTGCCCCGGAACGTCTGGGGCACATCGAGTTTGGCGTTGATGCCCAGTCCCATCTCCAGGGCCGCGGCTGTGGTGAAGATCTTGAAGATGGAGCCGGCGCCGTCGCCGACGAGGGAGAACGGCTGCGGCTGCACGGTCTGGCCGGCGTCGCGGTCCAGCCCGTAGGTGCGGCTGTCGGCCATCGCGACGATGCGGTGGGCGTCCCTGCCGGGCCTGATCACGCTCATCACACTGGCGACGCCGACGGCGGTGGGGTCGGCGACCTTGTTGATCGCGGTCTTCACGCTGTCCTGGACCTTCGGGTCCAGCGTGGTGCGGATCAGGTAGCCGTTGCGGGCAAGATCCTCTCTGCTCAGGCCCGCGCGGGCGAGGTAGCGCAGCGCGTATTCACAGAAGAACGCGCGGTCACCGGCGGCGATGCAGCCCTGCGGCAGCGGGTCGGGCCGCGGCAGCACACCCAGCGGACGGGCCTTGGCGGCGCGGAGTTCGTCGGCCCGGTCGGGCAGATTCTCGATCATGGTGTTGAGCACCACGTTGCGCCGCTCCAGCGCCGCGTCGGGGTACGTGTACGGGTCCAGTGAGCTGGGGGAGCGCACCATCCCGGCCAGCAGTGCGGCCTGCTGCCAGTTGAGTTCGGCGGCGTTGATGCCGAAGTAGGTCCTTGCGGCGTCCTGAACGCCGAACGCGCCGTTGCCGAACGACACCAGGTTCAGGTAGCGGGTCAGGATCTCCGCCTTGGGCAGCGCCGCGTCCATGGCCAGGGCCGCCCGGATCTCGCGCAGTTTGCGCGCCGGGGTGATCTCGACCGCGGCGCGCCGGTCCTCGTTGGTCTGCGCCTTCACCAAGAGGTTGAAGTTCTTGACGTACTGCTGCTCGATCGTCGACCCGCCCCGGGTCGTCACGGCGCCCTGCAGATACCCGGCCAGGCCGGTCAGGGTGCCCTGCCAGTCGACGCCGTTGTGCTCGGTGAAGCGCTTGTCCTCGATCGAGATGATCGCCAGCTTCATCGTGTTGGCGATCCGGTTGCCGGGCACCACCCAGCGGCGCTGCTCGTACAGCCACGCGATGGGGTTGCCCGCCGCGTCCACCATCGTGGACACCAGCGGCACCTCACCCTCGAGCAGTTGCGTGGATTCCTCTGTGGCAGAGTTGGATACGCGCAGAATCGCCGTCCCGGCGCCCCCGACGAACGGGAACATCAGCGCTGCTGCGAGCAGCCCGGCGAGGAGGCAACAGCCCGCCAGCCTGGCGATCGCCCCCCACTTCGCCCGACCCTGGGCGCTCATGGCGTCAGCTTAGGACCGATCGGGGCACCTGACTGTGGATTGCGCGGGATTCGCAAACCGCCGCGAACAGGCGGATGAGGGCAGCTTTCCCCCTCGCTATTGAGTGCCCACTCGGCGTTTGGCGTCTCTGTCGACGGCGGTGGCGATGTCGTGAACGAGCCTGGAATGCCACTGCTTGTGCGCCGCCAAGTCTGCTGTGAGCGCATGACAGTCAGGACATTCCTGCTGGGCCGGGTTCTGCTGTGTCTGCTCCATGGCCAACACCTCCTCGGAACTTATGCGGCTGTGTCCACGGTGGCACGGCGGAGACCCCCCGTCCAGCGTGCATCGCAACGAGATGACTTCTGTCCCTATCCCGAAAACGAATCCGGTGCTCTGATGGAAGGGACGGGACGGCGTTGTTCGTACCGGCGGGCAGAGCCGTCCGTCGGATGGAGGTCACTGCAATGAACACGTCACAACAGGTCCATGAGCGGACGCGGATGTTCGCCCGCGTGCTCGGACCCTTCTTGGTGATCGCCGACGTCGCGGCCGTGCTGCGGGCGTCGGACATGCGAACGCTGCTGTCGGACTTCTCGGCGAACTCGGCGTGGCCGTGGGTGTCGGGTGCGTTCATCCTGATCGGCGGCCTTGTCATCGTGGCCCTGCATCAGTACTGGCACGGTCCCGCGGCGATCATCGTCTCGGCGCTGGGTTGGCTGATCGTCGTGCGGGGGATGTTGCTGCTGTTCATCCCTGATTCGTTCATGTCGTTGGCCGACAACATGATCGGCGCGACGGCCTGGTGGATGGTGGCGGGCGCCGTGATGGCGCTGATCGGTGTGTATCTGACCTACGTCGGCTGGGCGCCCGAGCACCATCGACCGGCCGCACACGCCGCTGACGCGAACCGGGACGTGACGCCGGCCGCATAGCGGCAGCGGTTCATCGGCGACGTTGAGTCCGCCGGCGGCCGGTGCCACAATCGAGGTATGGACTCGGGCCCGCTGGGCCGGAGATCGGTCGGATTTCCCTCGGGCCTCGACGCATTGACGGCGAGGTTCGCCAGTCCGTGCCTCGACGTGACCCCGGGTGGGACGGAGGCGTCATGATCATCCTCTACGCGGTGGCCGGCGTCGTCACCCTGACTCTGCTCTCGCTCCTCGGGGCAAGCGTGCGCGTGATCCAACAGTTCGAACGCGGCGTGGTGTACCGGTTCGGGAAGGTGCAATCCCGGGTGCGCGAGCCCGGGCTGACATTGCTGGTACCGATCGCTGATCGCCTGCAGAAGGTGAACATGCAGATCATCACGATGCCGGTACCCGCCCAGGACGGCATCACCCGCGACAACGTCACCGTCCGGGTGGACGCGGTCATCTACTTCAAGGTGGCCGATCCGGTGAGGGCTGTCGTCGACGTCCAGAACTACATGTCGGCCATCGGGCAGGTCGCGCAGACGTCGTTGCGGTCGATCATCGGCAAGAGCAACCTCGACGACCTGCTGTCCAACCGCGAACACCTCAACCAGGGCCTGGAGTTGATGATCGACAGCCCGGCGCTGGGCTGGGGCATCCACATCGACCGCGTCGAGATCAAGGACGTGATCCTGCCCGACTCCATGAAGCGGTCGATCGCCCGCCAGGCTGAGGCCGAGCGGGAGCGACGGGCCAGGATCATCACCGCCGACGGCGAATTGCAGGCCTCGCAGAAACTGGCCTCGGCGGCCTGCGTGATGTCCGAGCAGCCCGCGGCACTGCAGCTGCGGCTGTTGCAGACCGTCGTGGAGGTGGCCGCGGAGAAGAACTCGACGCTGGTGCTGCCGTTCCCGGTCGAACTGCTCCGCTTTCTGGAACGGTCGACGCCGCAGGCGCAGTCCGACGGTCCCGCCGACGACGTCGCGCGGTCCATCGCGGCGAAGGCTGCCGACGGCATCGGCCTTCTGCGCCTGGACGAACCCGCAACCGGTAGTCGGGTTGCGACGTGAATCCCGCTCTCGGCACACGAGATCGGCCTGCCGCGAACATCTCTCGTGAAGCCGCGGCGGCGGGAACCCGCGTGACGTGGTGGGGTCGCTCATTTCTGTCGGCATGCCTGATGCCGCGTGCGATGATGGCCCGGGTGTCCCGGAGGCAGAGGAGCTTTACATGGGTTTTGAGCGGATCGACGACCTTCTGAGCGAAGTGACCGCCGACGGGTCGCTGCACGGCGTCGCCGCCACGGTGGTCGGCCGCGACGGCGTCCTCTACGAAGGCGCCGCGGGAGATGCGAAGCATGACACGATGTTCCGCAACGCGTCGATGACCAAGGCCGTCGCGACCACCGCGGCGCTGCAGCTCGTCGAGCAGGGGCGCGTCGACCTGGACGCGACCGTCGCGTCGCTCGTGCCCGAGTTCGGCGAGTTGCAGGTGATTGACGGCTTCCAGGGGAATGAGCCGGTGCTGCGGGCGCCCAAGACGCAGGCGACCGTCCGGCAGCTGATGAACCACACGGCCGGCTGCGGCTACCACTTCCTCAACGGAGAGCTGTTGGCGTACTGCGAAGGGCAGAACTTTCCCAACCCGCTCGAGGGCGTCAAGAAGAGCCTGAGCGCCCCGCTGGTGCACGACCCCGGCACGGTGTGGGAGTACGGCGTCAGCACCGACTGGCTCGGCATGGTCGTCGAGGCCGTCAGCGGCCAGACGCTGGCCGACTACCTCGCCGAGCACGTCTACGGCCCGCTCGGCATGACCGACTCGACGTTCGACCTGACCGACGAGCAACGCGCGCGGTTGCTGCCCGTCCGCTTCCGGGCGCCCGACGGCAGCCTGGTGGCGACCGATCTCGACCTGCCTGCCGCGCCGGAGTGGGATGCCGCCGGCCACGGGTCCTACGGGACGGTCGCCGACTACGGGCGTTTCGTGCGCGCCTGGCTCAACGGCGGCGAGCTCGACGGCACGCGCATCCTCAAGGAGGAGACCGTCGAGCTCGCGTTGCGGGACCACCTCGACGGGGCGCCGCTGCCGAAGAAGATGGAGCCAGCCGTCCCCGAGCTGTCCAACCCCGTCGAGCTGCTCGACGTGCCCCAGGGGTGGGGCCTGGGATTCCACCTGTACCTGATCGACCTGCCCGGCATGCGCAGCGCAGGCTCGGCCGACTGGTCAGGGCTGTTCAACAGCTTCTTCTGGATCGACCGTAAGGCGGGGATCGGCGCCGTGATCGCGACCCAGCTGCTGCCGTTCTTCGACGGCAAAATGGTCGAGACGATCCTGCGCTTCGAGGCAACGGTCTACGCGGAACTCGGCGCCGGGGTCTGAGTCCGGAGTAACACCGTGCCGGGCCGTGATCTCTGCGCCGCCGGTCACGACACCGGCCATTCGTGCACCGGTGCGCCGGTGTGCGCGTGCTCGACATACCGCCGCGTCATCTCATGTAGTGCCGCGATGCGATCGAGCCCGCGATCCTGTAGGCGGCGCACCGTCTCGACCTGCCAGGCGGCGCCGGTACGGCCGCTGCGCACCCGCGCTTCGATCACTCCGAGGTACCGGTCGCGGTCGTCGGGATCGACCCCCCAGGCATCGAGCCCCGCTGCCGCGGCGGGCAGCAGAACCTCACGGGTGAGCCGATCGGCCGGGTGTTCGGCGCCTCGCCAGTGCAGTTGCGCCGCCAGGCCGTCGCGCGCCCCACGGTGCAGGTCCCGTTCGGCCACCGCGAACGGCATGTGCTCCCACGGGGCGGGGTCGGTATCGGCGACCGCGCGGACCAAGCCGTAGTAGTACGCGGCGTTGGCGATCATGTCGACGGCGGTCGGTCCGCTGGGCAGCACCCGGTTTTCGATGCGCAGCTGCGGGCGTCCGGCCTGGACGTCGTAGACGGGACGGTTCCAGCGCCACACCGTGCCGTTGTGCAGCCGCAGCTCGCGCAGGCCCGGTACACGCCCCGCATCGACGGCGACGTCGGGATCCTCGGCCTCCAGCGTGGGAAACAGCGGAGGGAAGTCCCGGACGGTTTCGTCGAACAACTCCACGGGATCGTCGATCCACCGGTCGCCGAGGCTGACACGCGCCGGAGCGCCGCGTCGGACGTCCTTGGGGCGGCGGGTGTCAAGAAGCTGCTCCAGCAACGGAATTCGGGTCTCCTGCCAGGCCTGGTTGCCGACCAGGTAGGGCGCGTTCGCGGCCACCGCCAGCTGGGCGCCTGCGATCGTCTGGGCGGCGTTGTAGTAGGCGGCGAACCGGTCCGGTGGCACCCGCAGGTGCAGCTGCAGACTGGTGGTGGCGGCGTCGGGCGCGACTGAGTCGGTGCTGAACTCCACCGGCTCGCACCCGTCGAGGATGCGCACCGAGAACGGGCGGTGGCGAGCAGCGCGCACGCGCCGTGCCAGCAGCTCGTAGCGCGGGCTGTGCGAGATATGCTCTGCGGTCAGCTGTTCGGCGCTCAGGGTGGGCAGCATGCCGACCGCGACCAGCCGGACCCCGAGCACCTCGATCGCCGCCCTGCACCGGTCGAACACGCCGTCGAGGTCGGATTCGCACTCGCGCAGGACGCCGCCCCGGAGCCGGCGGGGCGCCAGATTCAGCTCGACGTTGAACTGGCCGAGCTCACGCTGCATGTCGGCCCGGCCCAGCCGTGCCAGGACCGCGTCGTTGATGAGCCGCGGCCGGCCCAACGGGTCGACGAGATCGAGCTCCACCTCCATGCCGACGGTGTCGTCGTGGTCGTCGAACCAGCCGTCGTCGACCATGCGCCGCAACGCGGCGACGCACCGCTCCAGCCTGTGCTGCACCGCGTGGCCGTCGCCGCCCACGAGGGCGGACGGTTCGACACGCTCACCCATGACGCACCTCCTCGCGGCGCTCGTGGATCCCAACCGTACGACAACGACGGGTCATCGGCAGCGGCTGCCAGGGGACCCGCCCTTACCCGCGGGATAGGAAAGTCTTCCCGTTCCGGCACTGGACTCTGGCTTGCCGGCGATTACCGCCGAGGGCTCTGACCAGCAGTATTCCTCTCAACAACGAAACACCCGAGCACCACTTCGAGAGGAAACATCATGAGCGCATCGACCGCCCGCAAGCTGTCCGGAGTCAAGTACGCCGCAACCATCCTCGGGGCCTTCGCCGTCCTCGCCGTCGCCCCGGCTACCGCATTCGCCACCGACAACGAGCCCACCCCCGGCGGTGGCGGCTGCACCTACACCGACGCGGACGGCTACCCGATCCCGATCGACGACGGCCAGGACGTCTTCGTCGACGGCAAGATCGTCAGCTGCCGCGGCGGCACGATCACGATCACGACGGCGCCCAAGACCGGCGGCATCTTCCAGCAGCCGACCACGCCCGGCGGCGGCATCTTCCAGCCGACCGGGCCCGCGAGCGGCGGCATCTTCCAACCGCCGGTGGCCGACAGCGGCGGCGTCCTCGAACCGACGGAACCCAAGAGCGGCGGCGTCTTCCGGTCGCCGGTGCTCGGCCGCGGCTCCGTGCTGGCCCAGCCCTGACCGCCACCCCCCGCTCGGCCCGTCACCGCAACCGGTGGCGGGCCGAGTCCCTGCGTAGGCAGCGTTCGCGCGCCACGAACCCGATCGCTGCGCCAGAATGCCCGGAGAGGAGGTGCGCATGTCTTCCCACCTGGAAGTCTTCAAGCCGACCGGACGGGAGCTCGTCCCACTGGGCGGCCAGCGCGTGACCCTCGGCAAGGCCTCGAGCAACGCCATCGCGCTCGAGCACGACGACACCGTCTCGCGGCTGCACGCCGTCTTCGAAAACCTCGGGTCCGCATGGTCGATCCGCGACATGGGCAGCCGCAACGGCACCTACCTCAACGGCGAGAAGATCACCGCCGAACGCGTGCTGCACTCCGGCGACGAGGTGCGCGTCGGCAAGTCGCGGCTGATCTTCTGGATGGTCCGCGAGGCCGCCGACGGCCGCCGCGACGAGGAGACCGTCGCCGCCCAGCCCGTCGACGCGCCGCCGCGGCTGACCCGGCGCGAACTCGACGTGCTCGTGGTGCTGTGCCGGCCGCTGGTGTCCGACGACCCGTTTCCCGAGCCCGCGTCGGTGCGGGCGATGGCCGGCGAGCTCTACGTCACCGAGGCCGCCGTCAAACAGCACCTGCAGAACCTGTACGACAAGTTCGCCGTCCCCACCGAGGGCGACCGGCGCGTCCGGCTGGCCAACGAGGCGCTGCGCCGCGGCGCGGTCACCCTCGCCCAGCTGCGCGACGGCGCTACGTGAAGTCCAGCGCCTCGACCGTGGCCACCGGCCCTTCGTGGGTCGGCCGGTCGGCGCCCCCGATGCAGTACACCGTGGAGCCGACCGCCGCGACCGCCTGCCCGTGCACGGGCGTGTTGACCGGTGCCTGGGTGCTCCATTTTCGGTTGGCGATGTCGTAGATCTCGACGGTGGGCAGCACCCGCGTCGGCTCCTCGCCGCCGACGACCACGATGCGACCGTCGAGGTACGCCGCGCCGTAGCTGCCGCGCGGAGTCGGCATGTCCGGCAGCTTCTCCCAGTTCCCGGACTCCGGGTCGAAGCGCTCGAAGGCCGCCAAGTTCTCGTCGGCGCTCAGGAGCCGGCCGCCGACCGTGTACACGTACACGCCGTCGGACACCGCCGCGAGATGCTCACGGGGAGTGGGCATGTCGGCTGCCTGTGTCCACGACTGGCCGTCGAACACCTCGGTCTGGGGCACGACCTGTTTGTCGTTCTGCCCGCCGACCACGACGAGCTTGTCGTCGACCACCGCCGCCGCGGGCGCCGCCCGCGCGTGCTGCAGGCTCGCCAACTCGACCCAGGTGCCGTCGCGGAACGCGAACACCTTGTCTGAGGCCTGCGTGATGGTGTCGGTGGCGCCGCCGATCACCACGACCTCGCCGCGGTAGGTCGCCGCCACCGCATGGTTGAGCGGAATCGGCAGCGACGGCTGCGACTGCCACTGTTGGGTGCGGGTGTCGTAGGTCTCGACGGTGTCCAGCGTCTCGCCCTCCCGGATTCCGCCGGCGATCCAGATCTGGTCGTCAAGCACGGTGTACGCCATCATCAGCCGGGCGGTGGGCGCGTCCGGCAGCGAGCGCCATTGCGCCGCGGGTTGCGGCGTGCGCGGCGCCAGTTTCAGTGCTTCGGCCGACGACGTGGCCTGGCCGTCGCCGGCGCCGGTCGACCCGCCGATCACGTACACCGACTTGCCCACAGCGGCGACGGCCGCTCCGCGGCGTGCGGTGCCCAGGTCCGGCAGGTCGGACCACGTCGACGTCGTCAGGTCAAGCGCGGTAACCGTTTTCAGGGGCCGCCCCGCGGCGGTGCCGCCGACCGCCACCAGTCGGGCGTCGGTGACCGCGACCCCGAAGTCGCTGCGCGGCTCGGGAAGCGCGGGCATGGCCGTCCAGGTGTCGGCGGCCGGGTCGTACGCCTCGACCGTCGCCAGGTCCGCGGTCCCGTTCGTGCCGCCGATCGCGTAGACGAGCTCGCCGTCCGACGCCGCGGCCAGCAGCTGCCGCGGTGTCGGCATCGGCGCGGCCTGCGTCCACCCGCTGCCGTCGTACACCTCGGTGGTGTCGAGCACCTTTCCGGCGGCGTCCACACCGCCGGTGACGACGATGCGGTCGCCCACCACGGCGGCCGCGGCCGCGGCCCGCGGCTGCAGCAGCGGCGGCAACTGCACCCAGCGACTGTTGACCACCCGCCACACCTGGTCGGTGGCGACCTTGGTGTCGGCGCCCTCGGAACGCCAGCCGCCTAGCACGACGGGGGTGTCCTGCCACGTCACCGACATCGCCCGCTGCACCGGAACGGGCAGGGCCTCGCCGCCCTTCCAGCTGTCGATTGCCGGGTCGTACCCCTCGTGGGCGCCGCTGACCCGGTTGTCGGCGCCCATGCCGCCGAAGATCCAGATGGTGCCGTCGGCCTCGGTGGCCGCCGCCGCGGCGAGGGGGATGCGGGAGTCGGCGATCGGCCGCCACCCGGGCTGCGCTTCGGCGGTCGGCCGCGCCGCGGTCGTCACGCCGCCGGCCTCGCCGCTTCTGTTGTCCCGCGACGCCACGATGACGACGGTGCCGATTACCAGCAGCACCGCGGCCGCCGCGGCGGCGAGCGCGATCAAGGTCTTCTTGCGGTTCTTGGCCGGCGCGACGGATGCCGGGTAAGGGGGAGGGGCGACGGGCCACGGCGTGATGGGTGGGCTGTTCGAGGGGCTGCGGGCGAACATGTCGGGCGGTGGCGGCGGCGGTGGGGCCGGCGGCGATGCTGGTGGCGTGGCGGCCGGGATCGGTGGCAGGACAACGGAATCGGACGGTGCGGACAGCGGAAGTGCTTGCGTCCCTTCGGGTGGCGCGGCAGCAGGGGTCGGCTCGCCGATCGCCATCGTGTCTGCGGTCAACCCGTTGTGCCGCTGGGCTTCCTGTAGGGCGCGGCCGAACTCGGCGGCGGAGTCGAACCGGGCGGCCGCTTCGAGCGACATCGCCTTCTCGATCGCCGAGCACACGTCGGACGGGATGCCGAGGTGGCGCAGGTCCGGCACCGGCTGCGAGGTGATCCGCAGGTAGTGGGCGATCAACTCCTCGTCGGTGTTGCGTTCGTGGGCGGCCTTGCCGGCGATCATCGCGTACATCGTGGCGCCGAGCGAGTAGACGTCGGCCTCGACCGTCGGCGGTTTACCGGTGAGCACCTCGGGCGCGGTGTAGGACAGCGTGCCGGTGAAGAACCCGGTCACCGTCTTGTATCCGCCGACGATGCGTGCGGTGCCGAAGTCGCTGAGCTGCGGGTCGCCGTAGTCGTTGACGAGCACGTTGGCCGGTTTGATGTCGCGGTGCAGGGTGCCCGTGCGGTGCGCGGTTTCCAGCGCCCCGCACAGCTTCACGCCGATGCGCAGCGCGTCGGGCCACGGGATGCGGCCCTCCCGCCGCACCTGGTCGGCGAGGGAACCCCTTGCGTGGTAGGGCATCACGATGAAGGGCCGGTCCTGCTCGGTCATGCCGACCTGCAGGATGTTGACGATGTTCGGGTGGCCCGACAGGCCGCCCATCGCGTAGCCCTCGCGCAGGAATCGTTCGCGGTCGTCCTCGTCGAGAGAAGACGCCAGCACCTTGATGGCGACGGTGCGCCCGAGTGACTGCTGGTGGCAGCGGTAGACGACGCCGCCACCGCCCCTGCCCACTTCGACGGCGTCGACGAATCCGGCGGCTGCCAACTCGTATGCAATCTCGCCCGCCATCGCCTCACGTCCTCCGGTGAACTGCGAGTATTGGCTTTTACGGTACCCACCCGAGGCTCAGCAAGCGTCCGAATCGGGTTTCACCGCGGTTGCTTATTTCGGCGGCGGTGAGTGGGGTTTGCCGTCGTACTGATCAGCTGTCACGGGCCTGTTGAATCTGGTTCTTGATTTCCAGGTAGGCCTGGACGCGTGCCATCACCGCGTCCGCCGCCGAGTCCGTCGGCGCGGTGTCCGGCGCTGCCTCAATCCCGTAAAGCATGGCACTCAACTTCGCGTGCAGCTCTGCGCGTTGCTCCGCAGTCCGCGCATCGTCGCGTTCTTCTTGGAGTGATTTGTCGATCAGGCGGGCCTGCGTCGCGCATCGTTCGATCAGCTCGACGCGTTCGCACGCGGCGCGCTCCAGATCGGCGACGGTGGTTCTTGCTTCCGAGAGGATCTTGCGATCGTCCTGGTTGGGCTTGTCGAGTGCGGACAACTTGTCGCCGACTTCGCGGAGGGCGTGTGCCTGCCGGAAGTTGTCGGTGATACTCCGGATGTCGGCGGTGAAGTCGACTTCGCCGAGCCACCCTGCACGCGCAGCTTCGGAGGCGCCCACCTGTTTCACTGCAGCCAGTGCCGATTCGAGTCGTGCCGTGTTCGCCTTGCCGAGGGTTTTGATGCGCTGCTGTTTCCGCTTGCGGGCCTTCTCGACGCGTTCACGTTTGGCGGCGGCCACGCGAGCCGCTTCCTCTGCGCGTTCCCGCTCGCGTTTTGCGACGAGACGCTTGTCGTTCTCGTTGACTGCCCAGCTGACGAAGACGATCAGAGCGGCAACCGCCACGAGAATGCCGAGCGTGATCCAGACCGATTTCGGGATCACCGCGATCAGGACGAGGACGCCGAGGACGGTGCCACAGCCGATCTTCTCTGAACCCCTGCTACTCACCCGTACCCCCCCTAGCCATCGAGTCCGCCCATTTCGCTGCGCGGACCCGGAGCCTTGCGCCGTCCCTTGAGTCAGCGAGCGCTGTTACTGGCAGGTTCGGTCGACAAGCCGAGGGTACTGTCTGCCACCGACATCGCGATGCCGTCCGCCTCCGAGATCGGCGTTCTCGGCTCGCACCGAGATTGTTCTGAGGGTCGCGGTCCCCCGGCGGTTGACGGCCCTCAGTGCAATTTCGAGATCCTGGGTGCCTTTCGGCAGGATCAGACCTCTTGGCGGGAGTCCGGCTTGAGCCAGAGGAGTGCGACGACGATGGCGACCATCGGGACCGCGGCCATCAGAAGGCTGATGGTGTGGATCGCGTCGAGCATGCTCTCGGTCGCGGCAGTGGCCACGATCTGGGCGCGGTCGGGGTCGAGAAGGTGGGAGCCGCCCGCCGGGCCGCCGTGCGTCGCCCGGAACGCCTCGCGCGCCTCCTCGAGCGTGATGCCGGAGCCCGCCAGCTTCTCGGTGCCTTCGGCGAGGATGAGATTGATGCCGACGAGCGCGAAGACGGTGGGGCCGAGTGAATAACCGGTCTGATTGACAGCGCTTTTGACGCCCGAGACCGCGCCGCCGAGGTGAGCGGGGGCGCTGGCCATCATGATCGACGCCTGCGGGGTCGCCACGAGGGCGCCGCCAACGACCATCAGCGCCACGGCGGCGAACACCACTGTCAGCGAGGTGCTTTCGTCGAACAGCCGAAGCAGTAGCACTGCGGCCAACATCACGGCCAACCCGCCGACCAGTATCGGTCGATCACCGAACCGTACCGCCGCCGGTCCCGCGGCCGTGGCGGCCACCGCGGCCAGCACGGTGGCCGGGATCAGCAGCAGGCCGAGCACCTCCGGTGATTCGCCACGTACGGTGACGAGATAGAACGCGAACAGGATCAGCAGCCCGCCGGTGAGGAAGTTGAACACCACTCCCGCGGTCACGGCGGCGTTGAAGCGGCCACTGCGGAAGATCGAAAGATCCAATGCCGGTTGGGGTGTCTTTGATTCTCTGGTGATGAAGCCTGCGGCGGCCAGGGCTGCGGTGCACAGGGCGGTGACGGCGACGACGTCTGCTGCCGTCTCCAGTCGGGCGATACCGAAGACGAGTGCCAGCAGCGCGACGGCGGCCAGCGCCAGGCCGGGCAGGTCGAGGGCGCGGTGGGTGCGGGGCGTGTGCGGTACGTACCGCAGCGTGATGGCCAGCGCTACCCCCGCCAGCGCCGGGGTGACGAGAAGGCTGGCCCGCCAGCTCATCTGGGTAGCGAGCAACCCGCCGATCGCGGGCAGCGGGGCCGCGACCGCGAACCCGACCCCGAAATACCACGCGATCACCGTCGTTCTGCGCTCGGGCGCGGACACCGCGTTGACGATGGCCAGCGACAAGCCCAGCAGGAACGCCAACGCCACCCCGAGGCCGGCGCGGGCGACCATCAGAACTGCTGCGGTGGGGGCGGCGGCACCCAGGACACCGAACGCGATGGTGCCGAGCAGCCCGGCCACATACATCCGCCGCATGCCGTAGACGTCGCCGAGGGCGCCGGCGCCGAGGACCGCGGCGGCCATCGTCAGCGTGGCCAGGCTCGCGGTGAAAGTCGCTGCGCTCATGGACATCCCGAGACCGATCCGCACCGTCGACATCTCGGCGGACAGGATCGTCGGATCAACGATGGCGGCGGTGTACCCCAGCCCCATCGCCACGACGGTCATCGCGGCCGCGGTGCGCGACAGTCGAGGTGGCGTCGTGTTCACGGTGTGATGAGTGCGCCCACCGTGTCGACGACCGCGCGGTTGAACGTGGCGGGTTCGTCGACGAACGGTTCGTGACCGGACTCGTCGAACCAGAGCAGCTGCTTCGACGGTGCTTCCAACATGTCGAAGTAGGCGACGGTGGTGTCGGGCGGCACCCAGTGGTCACGGCGACCGACGAAGAAGACGACCGGCATCCGCATTGCGGGCACGGCAGTGAGGAGGTTCAGCGCGGAGACCTCCTGCCACATCACGTCCATCGTGAAACGGAAGCCGCGGATATGGTTGACCAGGTCCAGCGGCGAGGATTCCGGGCGGCCGCCGAACACCGGCCCGCGCAGTTTCCACAGCGCTTTCGGTGAGAGTTGGCCGTCGAGGCGCTGCAGCCAGGTGCGCTCGGTGAACACGCCGGCTGCCGGGTACGGGGGCGGGCCGATGGCGCGCAGCGCCTTCAAGGCCCGGCGGTTGCCGCGCCGTTCAGCGGCGGCGAGCGCGCAGGCGTACGAGGCAGACTCCGCTGCCGCCGCGTCGCCGATCTGAGCGGTGCCGAGGTAGGCCGCGACCCGCTCCGGGTGCCGGTCGGCGTACAGCACGCCGAGCAACGATCCCCACGAGTGGCCGTGCAGCACGACCTGCTCGCGGCCAACGCGAGCGCAGACCATCTCGACCAGGTCGTCGAGGTCGGTGAGGAACTGCTCGACGGTCATCGACGAGCGCGGCATGCCGCGGCGGAACGACTTGCCGGCGCCGCGCTGGTCCCAGTAGACGACGGTGAACCGGTTCTCCAGTTCGGCGTTGAAGTGCCGGAGAAGGCGGGTCTCGCTGAAGCCCGGCCCGCCGTGCAGGTGGATGAGCGGCGGGTTGGCCAGGTCGTGGCCGCGGATCAGCACCCACTGGTCGACGCCGCCGAGCCGGCAGTAGCCCACCTCGGCGACGCTCTCGGGGACGACGCCACCTGCCGCGTGAGAAATGGTTTGGTGCGGCCGGCGCCATGAGCGGACTAGAACGAGCACCGGTTCAACGCCTTCTTCTGCCGACATTCCGCGGAGCCGAAACACGTGCGGGCTCCCGAAATCATGCCGACGGGGCGCCGTGCATATGGCGTGACCGATAATCAGTTAGCCGGGTAGTCACATCAGAACGTTGTCACTCCGCGAGTCCTGCAGCCTTCAAAGTGCCTGTAGCAAAGCGTTAGTGAGTAGTTTAATGTCATTAGGCGTATTTTGTAGGCCGTTCCAACGGCGTTGGTCGTCGGGCGCTAGATCCCAAACCCCGGATGTCCACGCAGCGACTCCATACAAGTTGTCTAGGTTCTGTTCTATACCAATCGAAGGTAGCGCGTCGGCTGTGATCCCATCGGTCAATGCGTCCATCACATAGCCCATCGACTGGATACCTACACCGTGCGTGAGGCGTGATTTTCGCGGAATCAATTTCCATTCGATGGGCCAAGTGGCCTCGACAAGGCTCCAATAGATCTTGAGGTGGAGAACCATGTGCTCGATATCGCCGGACCCGTCTTCGGGGTTCCGATACTGGTACAACGCCCCGTCGTACAAGCTGTTTTCGATCATCTTCAGGACACTGTTGTCCTTGATGTACCCGTCCGGTGAGGTCGGAGTGGCAATTGCTCCGCGGAACGGACTATCTGAATCCAGGTTCAGGCGCGTCATCACCTGTGCTGGTAACTGTCGACGCGCATATTTAGGGGGCAGATGACCTGTCGCGTCGGGGAGGAGTTCATGGATAAGCCCCTTTGGCAGCGGCTTCGTGTTGTTGACCAGTATGAATTGGGACCGTTGCTCGTCTTCGCCTGAAGCAATGAATGCGACTGCTGCAACTGGAAATTCAGCGACGTCGGCATCTCTGATCGCGGCTGCACGTTGCTGTCCGTCCACCAGCAGTGCCGGCTTCTCCGCGTCGGACAGGCTTTCGTCAATCGGAATGATCAGCTCACCCAAAGTGGAATAGTCGACGGGACTCCGGCGGCGGGCCGCGACGAAGCGGACTCGCGAGTCGAAGGCGAGCACAATCGCGTTCGGGAGCATCGCTTGCGGTGACTCGATGTACCGTCGGATTGCGCGGATGTGACTAATAACTTCCGGACGCTGATAGCCGTCTAGTTGGCCATGATCCGTCCGCTTGACACGCGAAACCGCTGTGAAGTCGAGAAGTCGCTTGCCATCGACCGCGAAGCAATAAATCGAACGCTCACCTTGCCGCACCTCGAGTGCTGGTACCCGAATCTCATATCTGTCAGCCACTTGCACTCCTCTCAAGGGTCGGCACGCCGGCCGGACGAAGTGATTTCATCTTCTCGGCCAGGACCGACAAGTTATGGAAGCCACGCCGCTTGTTTCGTTCACTCGCGCGGAAGATCACTATCTCGATGCCGTGCTTCTCGCACAGCCCGCACGGGCACGTCTTCCATGGAGTTGCCTCTAGGGTTTCTCTATACTGGCTGCGGTAAGACTTCTTGACGCCGATCACATTCTCGTATTCGACCACCGCTTCGAGTGTTTCGTCGACAGAAAGCTGGCCCTTGTCGTAGGCGCGCAACGCTTGCAGGCTGCACCGTTCGGCGGCGATGGCTTCGCCTTGCGAAACCTTGCCAGCAAGGATGGCACGTTTGAGGCTGACATTGCCATCAACCTGGGGCACCTTAATCGCTGCGAACGTTCGCTCAAGCGTGTGGTAGTTGTCGCGTTCGTCCATGAACGACTGTCTAAAGGCCGATGTGCTGTCGAAGCTTGTCACGCCGAGAGTGCTGAATGCTCCCATTGCTTCGAATCGCGTGATGCCAAGGAGATGTAGCTGAGTTTCGGGTGCGCGAATGCGGTCGATCGTGAGAAGGCAAGCCAGGATGTCTGTGGTCTTCAGTGAAACCATGCCACCAAGCGCGATGCGCCGATATCCCATGTCCTGCAATTGCCGAACGCTATCAGCGTAGCTCGCTGGATCCCAGCCCTGCGCGGCTCCCAGCAGTTCTACCTCGCTGTTGCGCTCTTCTGCAGCCACCAAGAACTTTTCTGCTAGGTCCAAAGATGTGTGCCGGCGCTCCTTCCACTCCTCTGGCGCGTCACTGAGGTCGCGACGGAACCCGAGGATGATGTGGTCCATGGTCACACCGGCGTCGAATCCGCAATGTTCGTAGAAGTCCAGCACTTCGTCGACTGTATACGGAGGCTCCGACTCGTTGACGTACGTAAAAGCTCCGCAATCGCCGAGAGTCGCAATGTCGTCGGGCAAGCGAAAGAAGCCGCGTACGCCAAGACGATAGAGGCGTTGGCGCTGCGGCATCGAGTACTTGCCTACGCCGCGGACGGAGCCGTCAACAATCGCTTTGGAGACCAAAATGCCGTGATAAGCCGGCGCAGTGAGGACTTCATGTGCGTAGCGGTCATCACGTTGTCGTACTCGCAGAGGTGAGTGTTCGTCGTGGATGAAGTCGTACGTCGGGCTGACCTGGTCCTGGCTATCCGGAAAATAGAATCTCATGAGCGTCCTCTGCGACTCGTTACGTAGGCGCGGGCGAGGAAATTAGAGAGCGCAGAGATGTGTTTAGACACGTTCTGCAACTCGTTCCAGGGCAGCCCTAGCTCATCCCATGTACCGCTCGTCCAGTGGCATCGATCGGCGATATAGGACAACTCTTTCTGAGTCTGGTGCATGGCTGAGGGGTCTGTCGGGTCGATATGCACCATGACACGGTCCATGAGTCGACTCATGGCTCGGATTCCTACTCCGCCCATCAATTTCGATTCGCTGGGTGATTTGCCCCATGCATCCGGGAATACAGCTCGAACTGCACACCAGTAGGTCAAAAGCACGCGGCGTATCCCATCAGTGTCCGTCGAACCGGTCGCCATGTTGCGATAGGGGAACAGCACACCAGAGGGTGATTCAAGCGACTCTTTGAGAGCTTCCACGAGGCCGGTGTCGGTGACGACCGCGACGCGCCGGTCGTCTCCCTCGCTTGAGGCTCGCTTTATCAGACCAAAAAACGGAGATTCGGGGTCGCGATTCAGCATGTCGACTAGTGCCGAGGGCATCCTCCGCTGTGACAAGCGTGGCGAGGGTGCTGAGATCACTTCTGGGAGTAGTTCGGTGACCAAGTTCGATGGTAAGGGCGCAACGGTATTAACACGAAGGAACTGGTCCCGTTGCATTTCGAGAGTGGGTGCGACAAATCCGGCAACGGGCACCGCTAGGTCACTATTAGCGGTACGCGCAAGGGCCAGGCTGCGCTGCTGCCCATCTACTATCCAGGCTGGCCGAGGAAGTGTTTCGTCTGCAGGGATAGGTATTTCGATAACTCCAGCGGTAGAACCGATGTCATCGGTGGTGCCCGGTCCTCGGCTGGAACGAAACCTGACCGTATCGGGTAGTGCCAGGATCAATCCATTGGGGAACAGAACATCGCCAGAGTTCAGGTAATCAAGGATCTGCTTAACGTGGTTACGTCGTTCTGGCCGCTGATATCCAATCAGCTTCCCGGCCTCATCGCGTGAGATCCGGGCGACATCAGCTACTTCGCGTATCTCATGCGCTGCCAACGCGAACAGGTAAAGGGGCGTATGTGAATTCTGTTCCAGTCGAACGGCGCGCCGTTCGATGACCCGATCTTGGTTATCGGTCATCCGTACCTCGATAGATCCTTGAACAGCGCGCCGAATCGCTTCTGTTCACAAGCAAAGCCACGGTCGCGCAGCATGCGTAGGGCGCGCGTGGCGGAGAGATTAGGGTCCTCGCATAAACGCTCACGAATGAAGGCTTTGATCTCGGCGTCAGTCCTCGGCGTGCGCTCGTATAACTCGGATCGGCGAACGGTACGGGCCCATCGTGACCATCGGAGTTGATCTGCCTCGGTAAAGAGGTCGGTTCCCGATCGCCGAGACATCCATCGCCTTGCCATGCGAAGGCTCAGGCTGGAGACAGTGCCTCCAAGCGCATTACGCAGGTCTCGATCTGAGGGTATCCGCGGTAAGCCCTCGATCGTCCGCCAGCCACCCACAAGGAGATAATCGCCACCGCGTTCCGCTAGTGCCGCCAGATCCCCATCCATCGCCCGCGCGTAGTTTTCCGACAGGACGAGCAGAACTGATTCTCGTGCCACTCTCTTAAGGGAAGTTGTCTGAGACAAACCACCAAGCCGAGTCCACCATTGCGAGGTTTGAGTGATGTCGGTGACGGAGTCCGCTTGGTTTCCCGCAAACGTCGCGGCGTAGGACGGCGCAAACTGAGTGACATCCCGCAGGCCCAATCCAGCGGAGGCGACTAGCATGCAGATCGCAAAGCCCTGCTTGCGGGCGTCTTCTGCAAGTGATCTCGCCTGAAGCCACGCCTCGCCTTGATACAGGTTCACCAGTTCAATCGACTTCTCCGCGCCTTCGACACGCCGACGCCACGATTCGAACCGAGTTGCCGTGTCTCCATCCGGAAGCGTCTGTATCCGCAGGTCGGGATGCGGGGCCACAGACTTGCGATCCGTGCAGTTCACGATGATCGTCAGTTTCCGCACGATGCTCCCTCCGCCTCCCAAAAACTACATCACGGATGTGTCGGGTATGTGGTGTAGTTTTCGTTACTATAACCGGACACGCCGACAGATCACCGGAGGATTCGATGGGAGATCGAGCAGTAGTTCTGCTGAGTGGAGGTCTCGACTCCACCACAGTGCTAGCGATCGCGAAGGATCAAGGATTCGCGCCCTACGCCTTGTCATTCCGCTACGGCCAGAGACACGCCGTTGAACTGGACGCAGCACGACGGGTCGCCAACCACCTGGGTGTGGAACGTCACGTTGTCGCGGAGATCGACCTACGGGTTTTCGGCGGCTCTGCACTGACCGCTGATATCGAGGTCCCAAAGCATGGGACGGTAGACGAACTGTCCGACGAGATCCCATCTACCTACGTGCCGGCCCGGAACACCATATTTCTGTCATTCGCTCTCGCCTATGCAGAGACGGTGCAGGCGGAAGACATCTTCATCGGGGTCAATGCACTCGACTACTCCGGCTATCCCGATTGCCGGCCGGAATACATCGCAGCGTTCCAGACTGTGGCTAACCTCGCCACCAAGGCCGGCGTCGGCGGCGCTGGCATCACTATCCACACACCCCTAATCGACATGACGAAAGCGCAGATCGTTCGCGCCGGCATCGAGTTAGGTGTTGATTACGGCTTAACGTCGTCTTGCTACGACCCAAATGAAAACGGTCGGCCGTGCGGAAGTTGTGATTCGTGCCTGCTTCGGCTCAAGGGTTTCGAAGAAGCCGGTTTGAGCGACCCACTGGAGTATCGGGCCGCCTGATGGCTTACACGGTCAAGGAGATTTTCTACACCCTGCAGGGTGAAGGGCATCACACCGGCAGGCCGGCAGTATTTTGTCGCTTCGCGTCGTGCAACCTCTGGACAGGACGGGAGAAGGATCGCTCGCGCGCGATCTGCCAGTTTTGTGACACCGACTTTGTCGGTACGGATGGCGTGGGCGGTGGACGCTTCACGAGCGCAGCGGAACTAGCGGAGGCGGTGGCGAGAGCCTGGCCAGAGCCGAGCTACGACAACCGCATGGTTGTCTGCACGGGAGGGGAGCCGTTACTGCAACTTGACGATGAACTCGTTGAAGCCCTCCATACGAGTGGATTTTATGTGGCAATCGAGACGAACGGGACTAAGCCGGCGCCCGCCGGCATCGATTGGATATGCGTAAGCCCGAAGGTCGATGCGCCCTTGGTGCTTACGTCAGGTGACGAATTGAAGCTGGTCTACCCACAGGAAGGCGGTGATCCGGCTCAGTTCGAACACCTCGATTTCGGGTCGTTTCGGATCTCGCCTATGGATGGTCCTGCGGTCCGCGAAAATACGGCTGCGGCCGTCGAATATTGCCTGAAGCGCCCCAAGTGGCGGCTGAACCTGCAAACCCACAAATTCTTAGGAATCCCATGACAGACACGACGGAGATCTTTTGCGAGTTTAAATTCGAAGCGGCGCATCGGCTTCCGAATGTTCCGAGCGATCATAAGTGTTCGCGTCTGCACGGCCACTCGTTTCAGCTTCAGGTCCACGTCGAGGGCCCAATCGGAGAGCAGTCAGGTTGGGTCATCGATTTCGCCAATATTAAGGACGCCTGCAAGCCGGTCATCGACCGACTGGACCACCACTATCTCAACGAGATCGAGGGCCTCGAGAACCCGACGAGCGAGCGACTCGCCGTTTGGATCTGGAATGAACTAGCTTCGTCTCTGCCGATGATGTCCGCGGTTCAGGTGCGGGAGACCTGTACGTCGGGGTGCGTGTACCGAGGGCCTAGCAAGCGGTGATCGGGCGATGAGCGAATCATTGCCCGATGTGCAAAGTGAGTTAGATGTCCGTGGCGTCCCAATAGACGAGGTCGGTATATCCGGCCTGCGGTACCCGGTCACCTTCGACGATGGCGTGATTGAACAGTCTGGCATCGCCAACATCGAGTTGACCGTCGGTTTGTCCCCTGATCGCCGCGGTACGCATATGAGTCGCATGGTCCAAGCCGTTGAACCACACCTTAGTACGGTACATCCCTACGAACTGCACACCTCGCTTAAAGCGATTGCGGCACTTTTAGAGGCCTCTGATCTGAGTCTCTCGTTAACCATGCCGGTGGCGACCTATGTGGAATCGCCGGTCACCGCGAATTCCGGATACCAAGTCCACGACTTGTCGCTCCATGCTCGACTTGTCACTGACCGATTTCAACTTGCGTGCTCTGTGACCTCCGACGTCACGACGCTATGTCCGTGCAGCAAGGAGATCAGCGACTATGGGGCCCATAACCAACGTAGTCGTGTGCTGTTATCCGTGGACGGCGAGAACGATGCTCCCTACCCGGTGTCGGTGGGTGAGCTCGTCGAGCTTATCCGGGACTCGGCGTCATGCCCCGTTTACCCCGTGGTGAAGAGACCCGATGAGCGGGCCATCACGATGGCGGCTTATGACAACCCGAAGTTCGTCGAGGATCTGATCCGCGACCTCCATCTGGCATGTCGATCTCTGGGCGTCCCCCACAAGATCACGGCGCGCAACATCGAGAGCATTCACAGCCATGACGCAGTGGCTAGGTTGGCCTGGAAGCCTTCTAACTAGCCGGCAGGCGCAATATCTAGCAGCGGTGAGGATGGCTGAATCTGTGTATTCGGTCCGTGATGGGTGGGTTGCGTCCAGCAGAGTGGTGTACGAGTCCGGAACCTGATCAGGATGTCCGGCGTGTCGTAGCCGAATGATTGAAGGTCATCGCGTGGTTCTTCGAGAGACCCGCGAAAGTCACTCGAGCAAAGGAATCGGCGCGATGACCACTGCCCACAATATCGACCTGCCCGCCGTGCCCGCCGAACGACTCACCACCTGTCACCCTGACGTGCTGCGTGGGCTGCTGGACACGTTCATCCACACGTTGATGGGAGCCGAGGCCAACGCGCTGTGCGGCGCGGGGTACGGCGAGCGCAGTACCGAGCGCACCAATTCCCGCAACGGGTACCGGCACCGCCAGTTCGACACCCGCGCAGGCAGTCTGGCTCTGGCGATCCCCAAACTGCGGCAAAGCTCCTACTTCCCGGACTGGCTGCTGGAGCGCCGCACACGCGCTGAGCGGGCCCTGACTTGGCTGTGACAGCCTGATTTGGCCCCGGGTGGACGGCTAGAAGTGGCTCCACCTGTGTGGTCGCGGGTGTGCGTGGTGACGGTCTGATTTGGCCCCGTCTTCACGACACTCCGCGTCGGTTATGACGACGTGAATTGGCCCCACCTGACAGTGATCACGTGCGGTTCGGATGGCCCGGATCGCTTGTGACGAGGGTGGTGGTTGGAGGGTGAGGTCAAGGGTGGAGCAGTTCGCGGCGATCCGCCGGGATCATCGGGTCGAGGGGTTGTCGATCCGGGCGCTGGCCGACAAGCATCGGGTGCATCGGCGCACGGTGCGCCAAGCGTTGGAATCAGCGGTGCCGCCGCCGCGCAAGAAGGCGCAACGGGTGGCGCCGCGGTTGGAGCCGTTCAAGGCGGCCATTGATGAGATGCTGCGGTCGGATCTGGAGGCTCCGAAGAAGCAACGCCACACCGCCCGAAGGGTTTTGGCGCGCCTGGTCGATGAACACGACGCTCACGGTCTGTCGTATTCGACAGTGCGTGACCACATCCGTAAACGCCGTCCGCAGATCGCGGCCGAGGCAGGCCGGGCGTTGGAAGCAGGGTTTGTGCCGCAGACGTATCGTCCGGGCGCTGAGGCCGAGGTCGACTTCCACGATCTGTGGGTGGTGCTGGCCGGGGTGAAGACCAAGACCGCGCTGTTCACGATGCGGTTGTCGTTCTCGGGGCGGGCAGCGCATCGGGCGTTCGCAACGCAGGGCCAGGAGGCGTTCCTGGAAGGCCACGTGTACGGGTTCACCCGCCTGGGCGGGGTGCCGGTCGACAAGATCCGCTACGACAACCTCAACAGCGCGGTCAAACAGGTGCTGTTCGGACGCTCACGTCAGGAGAACGAGCGCTGGATCGCGTTCCGGTCGCACTTCGGTTTTGAAGCCTGGTATTGCCAGCCCGGTCATGACGGCAGCCACGAGAAGGGCGGTGTGGAAGGCGAAGGCGGCCGGTTCCGCCGCAACCACTGCGTGCCGATGCCGGTGGTCGACTCCCTCGACGAGCTCAACGCGATGCTGTCCGCTGCTGATGACGCTGACGATCATCGTCGGATCGCTAACCGCGCCAACAGTGTTGGTCAGGACTGGGAAACCGAGCGACAGTTCCTGCAGCCGGTCACCGAGGAGTCCTTTGAGACGGCGTTGACGTTGACCCCGCGGGTGGATCGGTATGCCCAGATCATGGTGCGTTGCAACCAGTACTCGGTGCCGGCCCGGTTCATCGGGCATCGGGTGCGGGTGAAATTGTCTGCCTCCCATGTCACCGTCTATGACCGCACCACCGTGGTGGCGCGGCATCCGCGTGCGATCGGCAAGGGCACCAAAGTGCTGGATCTGGACCACTATCTGGAGATCCTGGCCCGCAAACCCGGAGCGCTGCCCGGGGCCACCGCGCTGGCCCAGGCCCGGGCAGCCAAACTGTTCACCGCCGAGCACGACGCCTGGTGGGCGGCCGCCCGTAAGATCCACGGCGATGCCGCGGGCACCCGCGCCCTGGTCGAGGTGCTGCTGCTGCACCGCCATCTGGATCGCGCTGATGTGCTGGCCGGAATCGGCGCCGCCCTGTCGGTGGGCTCGGCTAATGCTGATGTGGTGGCGTTGGAGGCCCGAAAGGCTGCCGAACAGCGCCGCGGCGGCGCAGGACTGTCAGCCGGATCGGTCCACAGCGCAGAGCTGCTTCTACTGGCGCAGCATCGTCTGGGGATAGCGATCGTCGATGAGCGTCCGCTGCCGTCGGTGGTCGCCTACGACACCCTGTTGGGTCGGCAGAGCTCATGAGTCCGCAGCGCCGCACTGTCACCGACCAGGCCGCGGTCGCGGCGATCGAACAGGGCGCCCGCATGTTGCGGCTGCCCACGATCCGCGACCGCTTCGCCGAGATCGCCATCGCGGCCGAACGTGAACAACAGTCCTATCTGGGGTTTCTTTCGGAGTTGGTGATCGCCGAGTGCGAGGACCGGGATCGGCGCCGCGCCGAGCGTCGCGTGCGCGATGCCGGGTTTCCCCGGCCAAAGCGGCTCGACGACTTCACCTTTGAGGCCAACCCGGCGATCAACCCGGCGGTTATCGGGACGCTGGCCAACTGCGCCTGGGTCAAAGCCGGCGAGCCATTGTGTTTGATCGGTGACTCCGGGACCGGCAAAACCCACCTGCTGATCGGGCTGGGAACCCTGGCCGCCGAGACCGGCTATCGCGTCCGCTACACCCTGGCAAGCAAGCTGGTCAACGAGCTCGTCGAAGCCGCTGACGATGCCCAGCTGAGCAAGCTGATCACCCGCTACGGTCGCGTTGATCTGCTGCTGATTGACGAGCTGGGCTACCTGCAGCTGGATCGCCGTGGTGCGGAGTTGTTGTTCCAGGTGCTTACCGAACGTGAAGAACGCTCGGCGGTGGCGATCGCCTCCAACGAACCCTTCTCGGCGTGGACCAAAACCTTCACCGACCCGCGCTTGTGCGCGGCCATTGTCGACCGGTTGACCTTCGCCGGACAAATCATCGAAACCGGCACCACCTCCTACCGGCTGGCTCACGCCCGCACCCGACGCCACTCCACTACTGAGCCCAGCAGTACCTGAACACCGCCGCCCCGCGCGGCCGATACAGTGACCAGGACATGTTGGTCGCCGATCTGCAGCACTTCCTCGACCTGGGCCCCGACACCCCCGGGCCGGCCCGCAAGCTCGCCGAGCACCTGGCCGGCATCGTCGCCGCAGCGTCAGCCGGCGACGCCCACACCCCATGGGAGACCGCTCTGCCGTGCCGGCGCCGACCTGCCACCCGCCGTTGCCCCGGCCGCATCACGGTGGTCTGTCCCCAACCCGATCAACCCATCGGCTGGCGCTGCACCTGCTGCGGTGACGACGGCACCATCAGCAACTGGGCAGGATCCATCTACGACCTCCGCCGACATGGGTTGACCGCGGCCCAACCGCGCCACGGCATCCTCATCGACGCCGACACCGCAGCGATCCTGCGAACCCTGCCGTTCCTCGACAATGACTGCCAACGAGCAGTTTTCGCGATCCGCGCCCTCAACAACGAGCTGCACCTCGCGATGACTGAGACCGAACTCGACGACCTGATCGACGCTCTGGCTGCCGAGTCCAACCATGAACCCAACCGGCGCCGCCAACGACAACTCGACACCGCCTACGAAGCGCTCACTGCCGCAGCCGACCAACCTCGCTAACGACCGCGACGGCCCTCCTCGACCCCACACCACACATCGGCGGCCTTTGCGCCGACGTCGACCGCGACCCAGCCATCTTCTGCGGCTAACGCCGACACCAACGCGACAGCCCCAACCCGACCGAGGTGGAGCCAAATCACGTCGTCACACCGGGGCCAATTCAAGTTGACATTGCCACTTTGTCGAGCCGGTCGACGGCATCGGCCATCTTGCAGGCGTCGTAGAGAATCCGGAGCTTGTCCGGTTCGCTATCGAGGTCGAACTCTTCGGTAATCGACTTCCAGAGCTTCTGGCCTTGATACCCAAGGCCTTTAGGCATTCTGGGCTTCACGAGGCGACAACCCCCACCCGTCGCCACCTGACCCTCACGTCTCTACGTCGGGAGATCGCCAGCCAGGCTTCTCGATTCTCCCTCTGCCAGCGTGTCTGGCGCTGTCTCTGCTTCTCCGGGGTGCGCCTCTGGTAGTTCAGGGTGGCTGCGGTCTTACAGCGGCGGCACGTGCCGTTCAATCCCCGGTATCCGTCTGCCCGAGCCGCGAACGAGGCCAGCGGAAGCGGCTCGTCACACGTGTTGCACTGCTTCAAGCCGAGCTCGTAAAGCCGTTCTCGTCGTTCTCTCTCTACTTGGCTAATACCAGCCATTTTCTACCTCTTTTTTTCCAGCCTTATAGGCCCTGAGCAGGGCTTGTTCCGGCATTTCGAGTTCCAAAGTTCGCACGCGATCTCTCGGACGTATAACGCCCCGGTCGGGAAGGCGGGGGCAGGGGTATACCCCCCTGGGTAGGCGGGGGGGCATACCCGCAGGTCAGACCCGGTGCACAGCCCTCAAGAGCAGAGGCCGGCAGGCTTAGGCACTGCGTGCCCACGCCACGCACAACCCAGGCAGCCTGCACCTACCCCAGCGGCAGGGAGGGGGCCTACCCCGGTGCCTGCGCCCTAGTGGGCAGGGTGCCCCACGCCTAGCGGCCTACCCACCCGCGAGAGGGGGGAGGCTGCCACACTCCACCGCTCGGCCTACCGCACTACTCCGCACCGCCACGGTTGCGCTCGTCGGGCAGATGCGGATGCACGGGCGGCTTCTCGACAGGACCGACAGGCCGTTCGATCACCACGGCGTGTCCTTCGGGATACACCACCTCAGCCAGGTGGGGCCACGTCTCCGGGTACACGATGCGAACTACTGCCAATTTGGCTAGACCGTCTTCGATGAGTTCCTTGGCTCTCCAGGTTGGCACCTTCGTTACGTTCCCCGACTGGGATATCAGGGTGCCTCCACCGGTCGGTTCGTAGGGTGGTCGTTCCGGCTTCATCGGTGCTCCTCGTTGATCGCTTCACCGAGCTTGATTGCCATCCACTGATCGGAGGTGATGCCGGCCTCGCGGGCTGCGTCGTAGATCTTCTTGTCCAACATCTGAAACCTGGTCCAGGCGTCCGACATCTCCACGACTGCCGCCCACAGTTCCCCCGTTCCGGCGGATGGTCCGACCGCATCGCACACCCGCTGGGCACGGACCATCTCGTTGTCGACGGCCTTGCACATGAACGAGCAGTGATCCCAATTCCCTTTGGTGACGTTGCGGTAGCACCCGTCTCGGACGCAACGCTTGACTTGGCGCCCGCCCCTCACTTGCTGACCTCTTCGACCAAGCTCGCCAGTTCGTCGCGGTGAATCTGGGCCACTAGGTC
Source organism: Mycolicibacterium austroafricanum (assembly GCF_000612725.1). Taxonomy (GTDB): domain Bacteria; phylum Actinomycetota; class Actinomycetes; order Mycobacteriales; family Mycobacteriaceae; genus Mycobacterium; species Mycobacterium austroafricanum. The sequence continues at coordinate 253,625 of NZ_HG964450.1, read as the reverse complement.
GCTGCGGTTCATCCGGAACCGGAGGATCTCCCCGTCGATCTCCAGCGATCCGGGCTCGATATAGAAGACTTTCCCTCCGAATACGGATAGCGATTTCACGTTGTCCGGGTTGGTTATTCGAAACATCAGGTTTGCTTTCTCCTCGTTCTTTCAAGGGACGAGAACGACCCCCCGCCCCGGAGGGCGGAGGGCCGAACATCGTTGTGGTGAAGCAGATCAGGCTGCGTCGTAGCCTCGGACGACGGCGGCTTCGTGGAGGAATCCGACGCCGACGCGGGTGATCGCTCGCACGTCGAGCGCGTCGTTGTAGAAACCGGAGTCCTTCGACCGGGTGACCTCGGCGTCCTTGCGGAGCACGGTCACAACACGATCCATCGGGACACCCCAGAAGAACGTGCTGGAGTCCACGCCGGGGTGCGTCAACACCGGCAGGCCGAGGATCGACAGCTCGCCGCGAGCGTCGAACGAGATCAGCGACTCGTTAGATCCGCTGGCCTTCTTGATCTGGGCGACGGTCTCGGCGGTGCTGGGAGCCATCAGCCAGTGCGTCAGCTTGGCGCCGACGTTCTTCGCCGCGAAGACAGCTTCCACGAACGGGTCGGTGTTGGCGATAGCCGAGCCGGTATCGACCGCCGTCGAGGCGATGCTCAGCAGGCCCGAGGGGCCGTTGGTCGTGGTGTTACCGACGAACGCGGTGTCGATAGCGTGGCTGATCTGATTGACCAGCCCCCGCACTGCCAGCTCTGCGACCTCGGGGGAGCTGTCGTCGGCTAGCTCGTTGGACAGGCGGGTGATGCCGCCGACCTTGCTCGGGGTGACCGTCACGCCATCGGTGCTGCCATCGGTGGCGGTGATGGTGCCCAGCTCGGTCAGCCAGTTGACAGCCGGATCCTCGTCCCAGATCGGGAAGGTGATCGAGACCTTGTCGGTCTTGACGACCGTCGAGACCTGCAAAGCGACCGACTCGCTCTGGAGTGCGGTGTTCAGCAGCGCGCCGAAGTCCTGCGGGCTAAAGGCGTCGTTGGTGCTCGAATGCTGCATTGCCATGTTGTTTCTCCTAGAAACAGTTCAGCCCCAAGGCATTCAGACCTCGGGGCTGGGATGGATGAATGGACACAGATCAGGTCACAGACCAGATCCGCCGCCACACAGTGGCTACGCGGCTACCGCCGAGCGATCACAGATCGCGCCGAGCAGTGCCAAGTCTTTTTGCACGGGAGTGCTAGTCCTTCAACAGGGCTCCCCAGTGGGGCGCTTTCCTGCCGGGGGTGCTGCCGTGCCCCTGCGACGTATCGACCGGGAGATCCCGAACCTTAAGGCCAGGTCGCTCCTGGAGGATCGCCTCCACGTCAGCAGCCACCTTGATGGGGTCGACGTTGCCGTCCTCACCGAGGTAGTCAGCCAGCCCGTTACCCGAGAGCGAGAACAGATCCGCCGGATGGCTCAGGCCAGCCGACGCCAGCCGTTCGACTTCGGCGCGTTGCATCGCCTCGATACGGGTCTGGGCGGCTGCCAGGGCGGTCTCCGCTTCGCGGGCACGTACCCGGTACTTAGCGGCCTCTGCGCCCGGACTCTTCCCGGCGCCGGGTTGAGAATCATCCTGCGGACCATCCTCGGAAGGGGTCTCGGTGGTCTCGTTCTCAGGCGTTGTCGTCTCGCTCATGCTGTTGTCTCCTGCTTGATCTCAGAGGGTGGTCCTGGGGGCTGACGCACTGTCAGCTCCGACGAACCCGCTTCGCCGGGGTGAAGGGACTGGCCCTGCCTCAAAGTGCCGTGTGTCATGCCAGAAGCGAATCCGCGCCGCCAGCTCCCATCGGCGGGAGCCATGCCGTGGCGACCGGCGCATCTCTTTGTGGATGCGTGACAAGTCGGGCACAGCCCCGGCTCGGTGCCGGTGTATGCGCAGTGCTTGTGTCTTGGGCAGGTCATGCTGCGGCAGTCCTCTTAGTGGTTTGTGTGATCTCCGGGGCATGGCTCCGGGGTATGCCGGGCATCGTCCGCAGGTTGGCCGGTGGGGCCGGTCGGGTGTATCGGCGCATCCACAGCTCGCGGCGCTCGTCCATCGAATCCGTCCAAGGCTCTGCGCCGGCCTCGCGGACGGCAGCGGCGTAAGGTGCGCCGCGCTTGGCGTACCAGTGCTCGAAGTGCTCCAGCCGCTCCTCTTCGGTGCGGGCGGATGGTCGGTCTCGGTGGTATCCCGGATCGGGCCGAACCTCGCGTGTGGACTCGACGCTCTGGACTCCTCCGTCCTCAACGTCGGCAGACCCGGAGAGGTCAACGCGGATGCTCATCGAGCACTCCAGGCGGCGAAGATTGCGCCGTCCCACAGCCCAGGTTGGCCGAGCGAATAGGTGCAGCGGTCTAGGTCGATCTGCCACACCTCGTCAGTGCCGCCGCCGAGGGCGGCGCATCGGGCGAATGCCTCGGTGATTGGATCGGGTCGGTTGTGTTCTGTCATCGCGTTCTCTCTTTCGGATTGTTTGGGCATGCAAAAAGGCCCCGGTCTTGGCTGACCGAGGCCCTTCGTTGATCGGTTCCCGACCCTCACCGCTGACGCGGACTCGGGACGGGGGCTCCCTCGCTTCGCTCGGGGGCCGGGAGAGCCCGACATATATGGGGCTCTTTCATCTCAATTGCACCTTTTGCACCCTGGAGGGTGTTTTCGCAGGTAGCCGCGTTTCGGTGGGGTGCAATTCGGGGTGCAGAACTTGCAAAACCGCAGGTGAGTTTTGCACCCTGTTTTGCACCCTACTCCGGAGTAAGTTCTGGTTGGAACGGGTCCGGTACCGGTTCGGGCACCGAGACGAACTCCCAACCTCGGGCACCTTTACGGGTCTTCGGGTCTCCGAGGACAGCCGAGACGCGAGAGTAGAAGTTGCCTTTGGTCAACGCTGTCTTGCCGTTACCGTCACGAATCCAGAACTCGTAGTTCAGGTACGCGGCCTTGCGTTCGGTGAATCCCTCTAGCTCCGTCTCAGCGAGCCACGTACGGACCGGGTCAGACCTGTTGGCGAATGCGGTGTGAGCGCGCTGCCCCGGCTCCGACGTACGGATGTGGAACGGGTTGCGGTGAGCGTGCTGCAACAGCTTCCCGGTGATCGCTGGCAGCTCGTCTAACAGCCGATCGAACAGCGTGGTATCCGAGCCGTCGAACGTATTGGGGAACTCGACGACCTCCCAGCGCCGGAGGTAGCCATCGGAGGTGTCAGCCGAGGTCGGAATCTGGTTGGCCGAGAAAACGGGAACAGCCCACACTTTCGCCGAAAACGCCTGTGCGTTCTTCACGTCCATATGCACCAGGTCATCGCCGGTCATCATCTTGAATGCTCCGGTGTTGGTGATGTGCTCCCCGTCGATGTCGCCCACGATGTTCAGCGGCTTGCCGTACAGGTGCGCCGCTGCGAACCTGGTTCCCATCTTGCTCAGCGCTACCGTCGAGATGTTGGAATCCCCGACTATCGCTCTCACGACCCGGAGCAATATCCCCTTGCCGTTTCGGCCACGCCCGGAGAACATCACTGCCTTTTGTCTCGGGTTACCCGGCAATAGCAGGTAAGCCAGTATGTCTAGCACTCGATCTCGGTCTCCGGGGTGGAGAACCGATTCCAGGAATGCATCAAACTCCGTTGTTGGAGTGTCGAACTCGGGGTCTACTTGGATTTGGTACGTGGTCAGCACGTCGGGGCTGTGACCTACGACCTTTCCGGTCTCGATGTCGAATAGGCCCGATGGCGTGGATACGTAACGAGGCTCAGGGTTATCCGGGTGAATGGTCCTATCGTGGTGGACCATCTCGGCGCGGATCCGGTCGATAACCGTCCCTAGGTGTTTTGGCCTGCGGTAATTCTTACCCATCACCATCGGCAAAGTGTGCTCGACAACCTTCCGGTCCTCGCTCCACACGCCGGCCCCATAAGACCAGAGGGCTCCGGATACCGGGTCTAGCCGAATCGGCTTCTTAGCTTGGACAGTCTGGGACCACTCCACAGGGTTAAATCCGCTGCGGTCCTCGGGGTCCACAATGTTGTGGGCGAACCTCGGGTGTACATCTTGGCTTTCGCAGTCGCAAGGGAGGCTGTCGCAGTAGTCGCAGTAATCAGCGGCGATAGTCACTTGCTCCGAGCCTCCAGCTCGGCGCGGAGAGATTCGGCCTCGGCACGGGCGTCGTTACGCTGCGTCCTATATCTGGCGTTCTCGCGGCGCAGTTCCTCCAGCCGCTTCGCCCAGTCGTTGGGTAAGTCGCTCTGACACCCATTGAACTGGCGCAGACGAGCCCGGAGACTCCTGTTCTCCGCTCGTAGCGCTCGGACTTTCTCCTGCCAGAAATCGGGTAGTTCGTGGATCGTTATGTGTTGGTCTGACATGGTGTTTCACCTTCCTTGGGGTGTATACGACGGCCTCCTGGGCCGTACATTCTTTGGGGCTAGGAGGCCATCAAGGCTTCTAGCTCGCGGTAGCGCCGGAGCTGTTCACGGCACTTCGCCGCGTGGCGCTTTCTCGCCTCGTGGCGGCAGATTTGGCAGCGCCCGTTCCGGCGGTGATGCTCCGGGTGCTCGGTGCAGCGACGTCCGGTCATGATTGGTTTCCTTCTGGGGCCGCCACAGACGTGCCCCTCATCTCTGGGATGGACCGCCGGCCTCAGACCAGGCGGTAAGGCTCGTGGGAGCCTTTGCGTTGACAAAAAAAGCCAGAACGTCGAAGAGGACGTTCCGGCGAAGATGGTGAGTGAGTGTGAGAACCCCCGGTTGCGCAGCACAAGGCCTGTCGCGGAGGCCGCTCAACCTCTACCGGGGGTTTTCCAACCGCCATCAACCATGGGGTAAAAATCGAAGCTGACGAACCGCCACCGAGGCCTGATCCTAGATTGACACCGTACTTCGATTTACGACAACCGATCGGCTGCCGGAGCATGTCCCGAGTCTCGTGGATTCTTGGTGACGATCCATGGTGAACTCTAGGCGGCGGCACCGACAGCTTCGGTACCGGCGGCGGTTTTGGGGTGGGCGTGTCGATGTAGGGCAGCTACGAGCTGGGGCATCTGCTTGTGGCCCTTGATGCGGCGGAAGGCTCGCTCGGCGTTGAGCATGCCGGCTGCGGTCCAGCGCAGCACCATCTGCCCGTCGCGCCAGCGGGTGACGTTTCGGTTGGTGGTGCGCGCGATCGAGATCATCGACTCGACTGGGTTGGAGGTTGTCAGTGTTTTGGCGAGCCGGCCGTCGATGCCCAGACGGGCGACGGTGAACATCTCGTCCAGCCCCTCGCGCAGCGACGCGGCCGCGCCGGGATAGTTCTTCTCCAGTTGCGCAGCAAGGCTTTTGGCATTGGCTAGCCCGGTGTGGGGGTCAGGGTGGCCGAACGCCTTGACCAGCTTGGCATCCACCCAGGCCTGCTCCTTATCGGGCAGGTGATCGGCGACATTCCTACGCTTGTGCAGGGTGCATCGTTGGATCGCAGCCTTGGCGCCGAACACCTCACGCACCGCGGCGGCCAATGCCTTGGCCCCGTCGCAGACAACCAGCAGTCCGTCATCGAAGCGCAGGCCACGCTCAACGAGATCGGCCAACAGCGAGCACACCACCGTCTTGTTCTCGGTGGAGCCGTCCCACAACCCGACCGGCTTCTTCGTGCCGTCGGCGGTGATCGCCAGCGCCACCACCACGCACCGGCCAGCCATATGCTCCCCGTCGAGCATGAGCACCTTGATGTCCTCGCCGGCCAAGTCGCGGCTCATCAACTCGGCCAGCGCGGTCTCGGTCTGCTTGACGAATCGACGCGAGATCGCCGACTTCGAAGTGGATTTCTGTGTGCCGCTGACTTTTTCGCCGACCGGCTCGGCGGTGCGGGCGTGCCGGCGAGTGGCCACCCCGGCGGCCATCCGCTCCATCACCACCTGAGTCAGCAGGTCGTCAGCAGCGAAGTGGGCGTAGCTGGTCAACGGCACCTCATGGCCCTCGACGGTGCGTGCCCGCGGCCGCTCGACCGGCACCCGGCGACCGCCAAGAGTCACCGATCCCTTCTCGGCGCCATGGCGCACCGCGGCGCGATCCGGGTTGTGCTTGCCCTTGGGTCCGGCAATCTCGGTGATCTCGGCCTCAAACATCGCGGCCATCACCGCCATCCCGGCGGCCACGCTCATCGCCATCAGCCCTTCACGCGCGGCATCGGCGATATCGGTCATCGCCAGCGCGATCTCCTCCGGCAACTCGGGCAGAGCGGCAGCATCGATCGTGTCAGCGAGACGAACAGTAGGTACGGTCTTCATGGCGGTCCCTTACTCCTTCTTCGAGGTGTACTTGGCGGTTCACCCGAAGACCTACCATCAGGCAGGCCTCAGGTGAGGGACCGTCACCTCAAATTCCACGAAGAACGGGACAACCTCGGCTGCCGCCTTCCGGCCAATTAGGGCCGGGAAGTTCTTAAGGGAAGGCGGGAGCTCAGAAAGCTCTACCCCCTCCACCCTGTAGTACATTCGACTTTGTAACCTGAGGGCACCCTAACAAAATGCTCAGCGGTATTACTGCTGGTCAGATTGTCGTGGTATGACCGGGATCACACTTAGCTGCCTAGTGGGAAGCGGACAAGGTGACCGTCGTCGGTTCTGCCAAGCACGATTTTGCGGTACTTATATCCATCGGTGCCGGGCTCCCGTTTCAGCTCCAGCACGCCGAGTTGCACAAGCCTCTGAATAGGCGCGCTTTCTGCCACGTCAGTGGGCAGGGTGTCACCGTAAGCCAGGATCGACTTAGCGGCCTCCAGGTCATCTGATGTTGAGCCTTCACAGACGTTCTCTATCGACCTCAACCAGTCCGTGTCATCCATGGTTCACAGTGTGCCTGCCGCCAGCTCGGCGTCCGTCACGATCTCGTCGGGGATGGTGAGCGAGTACCGGGGCCGGCTTCGGCGGGTCCGGTCGACCCGCAGGAAGCCGTACGTCTCCAAGTGCCATAGACCTTGGGCTGTCTGCATGTCGTTCAGCGTCGTCTTGACGCCGATCAGGCCGTACGCGGCCAGTAAGTCGTTCATCGTCAGATCGTCGGGGTAGGTCTCGACGGCGGTACCCACCGCCTCGATCCACTCGAATTGGTCCGTTTCAACAGCGGTAGCGCTCATGGTGTTCTCCTTCTAAGTGTTTGCTGAGCACAAACACCGTCGCACACCTACAGCACAACATCAACCCCCAGAAAGGGGTGTTTATCTGCGGGTTCTCTGTTATACTTCAAACGGAATTTGGCCTGCTGTACGGGCAGAGGTAGTTAGCCTTGACACCGTACGAGGGTCAGCAAGCGGCACGCCGTCCTCTGGGCGGTAGATGTGCCAGCGCAGCGGCTTACCCGACGACAACTCGAACCTCACGCCGTGGTCGGTGATGAGCTGTCGGCGGTACTGCGCAAGGTCGTCGCGCTCGGTGTGCCAGACCTCGCGGTAGGTCTGTCCGGTCTCCTCGGTGACCCACCCGGCGGGCCGGTGAGGCTTGCCCTCCAGCTCGGTTCTGCGGTCGATGAGCGATTTCATCCGCTGGAGGTAGACCCTCTCGTCGTCCTCCGAGGCGATCAGCCCCGCGTCGGACTCTCGACGTAGCCGGTCGATGCTGGAGAGAACCTGCTCCAGCTCGTGGGAATGATCCTCCCCGGCGACGAACACGCGCCGGGTGATCTTCTCGTCTCCCCACCGCTCTAAGAATGTCTCCTCTAAAAGCGAATCCGCGTCGTCAGCTCGGATGCTGACCCCTCGGCAGTTCTGCGGAGTGCGGCTACAGCGGTATACGCGCCACGTCTTGTCACTGCCGTTCCGGTCCTTGCTGACCTGCTGCGAGAGCGAAGCCCCGCATTGCCCACAGAAGCCCACCCCGAGCATCGGATTGACCGAGCCTGTTGGGGTGCGGCGGTTCTGCTTGCGACGGGCAGCGGCGTCCTGGATCTGTTTCCAATGGTCGGGGTCGAACGTCGGCGGTGCGAGCCGCACGGGCTCCCCGTCGCCGTCTAGGACTGCCTTGTCCTTGAATGTCTTTATGCCCTGCGTCTTGGGTGAGGTGAGTGCGCTGGAGACCACGCTCACCGTCCACGGTTTACGCCGGGGCTCTTTGCCCTTCGCCACTAGTGCCCGGTCTCGGTTGGTCAAAGCCCCCGTCTCGGTGAGCCACGTAGCAATACGTACGAAACTCCAGCCGGCCAAGAGCTTTTCGGCCATCTGATGCAGCAGTTCTCTACCCTCGGGGTCGGTGTCTAGACCCTTGCCCTTGCCGCTCGGGTGGTCGACAACCTTGAACCCCAGCGGCGCGACTCCAGACGCCCAGCGGTCGCGCTGGCGCAGCTCCCGGTGACTGTCGGTGGCTCGGGACTTGAAGCGGTTTAGCTCCAGTTGGGCGAAGAACGAGCCGAGGTAAACGAACAGCTCGGCCATCATGGCGTCGATGCCTTTGGCGGCTCCAGGGCGGTAGTCCAGCGTCAGCCCGTCGTCGGCGAACACGACCATCTTGTGGCGCTCCTCGGCCCAACGGGCGAAGTCAACGCAATGCCGGGTGGACCGGAATGCGCGGTCCATCTTCGACCAGACGATGACATCCCACTCCGAGGCTCCCTCGTCGGTGAGCCACCGGCCAAGCTCGGGCCGATCCTCCGGTCGCTTCTCAGCGGACACCCCGAGGTCTTGAAACATCCCGACGATCTCGTAACCCTTGGACGACGCCCAACGTGTGGTGCTTTCGATCTGCGCCTCGTGGGAGACCTTCTGAGGTCCCTGGACGACGGACACGCGAGCGCCTACGAGTGCCCTCAGCGGCGGTAACGTGGCTCTTGGTTCGTCCGCACCCATACCGTCATCGTACTCGGATGTGCTAGCATTGCTACATGTCAGTACGGACTGCCCTCCGGCCCGGCACGGTTTCGCCGATGCTGCCGGTACCCAAGTCGATCGTCCGCCCCGAGTACGTGGGCAGGCCGACCGCGCGTGAGGGCAACGAGCCCTGGGTGCAGACCCCGGAAGTGATCGAGAAGATGCGGGTGGCCGGGCGGATCGCCGCGGGCGCCCTCGCCGAGGCAGGCAAGGCCGTCGAGCCGGGAGTGACCACCGATCAGCTCGACCGCATCGCCCACGAGTACATGGTCGATCACGGTGCCTACCCGTCGACGCTGGGCTACAAGGGTTTTCCGAAATCCTGCTGCACGTCGCTGAACGAGGTCATCTGCCACGGCATCCCCGACGACACGGTCGTCGAGGACGGTGACATCGTCAATATCGACGTCACCGCCTACATCGACGGGGTGCACGGCGACACCAACGCCACCTTCCTGGCCGGCGACGTCAGCGAGGAGCACCGGCTGCTCGTCGAACGCACCCACGAGGCGACGATGCGCGCAATCAAGGCCGTCAAGCCGGGCCGCGCGCTGTCGATCGTCGGCCGTGTCATCGAGTCCTACGCAAACCGGTTCGGCTACAACGTGGTTCGCGACTTTACCGGGCACGGGATCGGGACCACCTTCCACAACGGACTGGTGGTGTTGCACTATGACCAGCCTGCCGTGGAGACGATGCTCGAACCGGGCATGACCTTCACGATCGAGCCGATGATCAACCTGGGCGGCCTGGACTACGAGATCTGGGACGACGACTGGACCGTGGTCACCAAGGACAAGAAGTGGACCGCCCAGTTCGAGCACACGCTGGTGGTCACCGAATCCGGCGCGGAGATCCTCACCCAGCTCTGAGGTCGTCGGTAGCCTGACATCATGACCAGGCGGGCGCTTGTCGCGGCGGTGCTCGTGGCTGTGCTCACCGGTTGTGGTGACACCATCACCGGCACCGCGACGTGGCCGGGTGCCAAGCTGGACCGTGTCGTGCTCACCGAGGCGGACTTCCCGCCCGGGGTGCGCTACGAGCGCGCCCTCAACGAACCCCGCGACGACAACGTCGAGAGACCGCCTGCGATGCTGTCGCGTCCGGAGGGCTGCGCCGACGCGCTGACCCGCGACATCGCCGTCACCGCGGAATGGGGTCCGGGCAGCGCCGCCGAATACGCCGCCGCCTACGACGGGGTGCGCATGGTGATCACCGTGCTGACGTGGCGGCTGGACCTCGAGCGGCTGGCCGCCACCGCGCAGCGTTGTGCCGAGTACGAGACGTTCTTCGACCCGACGGACCCGGGCATCCCGGTGACCACGACACAGCTGCCGAGCCCACGCCCCGACGCCCTCGTCTACCGGCAGACGATGCGGTTGCGCGGCGAGGAGAACAGCGTGTACTTCGCGTTCGAAAATGTGGGTGCGATGGCGGTTTTCGGTATCGCGTTCCCCACACCCAATGCCTCGATCTCCGTCAAAGGCACGGTGCCGCAGACCTTTCTGGAGATCACCACCAAACAGGCTGAACGCGCACAAGCGGTTTGAGGCCTGGCAGGGGCGTTGCGTTAACAGCGTGAAAAGACGCCCGCCGACTCCCGTCTGCCCTGTAGCGTGACGCAATGCCCTCTCCCATGGTGACCGTCGACGGCTTCGGCGTACCCGTGGTGGTCGCCGGCCCCGAGCAGGGTTCTGTCGTCGTGCTGCTCGGCGCCGCGCAGCTGGTACCCGCCGCCTATGAAGGGGTCTGCCAACGACTGCACACGGCCTCGCTGAAGACCGTGGTGATCGGGCCCGACCCGCGGCTGACCGGCAAGAACGTCATCAGCATCCTCGACACCCTCGAGGTCCGGTGGGCGTTGCTGGTGGGGGACCGGCTCGGAGGTGAACTGGCCTGGGAGTTGGCCGCCACCCGGCTCGACCGCTTCATCGGTCTGGTGGTGATCGACCGGGGCCATCCGCGGGTGGCCGATCTGGCCGGGATGGTGCGCGACGACCACTGCCCGCCGGTGGAGTTGAACACCACCGCCCTGGTGAGCACCAGCGCGGCCCGCGCGGTCGCCAAGGCCAGTCAGCGCTACGTGTACGGCGAATACCGCATCGTCGATCTGCTGGGCCGCCGCAACGCCGCGGACTCGACCGCGCAGTTGGCCGCCGAGATCGTCATGCGCACGAGCACCTGGTAACGGCGTCAGGCTCCCGGGCCGGGCGCCTCGTCGGGCGTCCACGCCTGCGGCAGCCCCGGCTGGCCGGGGAACAGGAAGTCGACGAACGCCGCCGCGGTGGGCTGGGGCTCGTGGTTGGCCAGCCCGGGCCGCTCGTTGGCTTCGATGAAGACGTACTCCGGCTGGGTGACGTCGGGGACGAGAAGGTCGATGCCGGTGACCGGGATGCCGATGGCCTGTGCGGCGGCGACCGCGACCCGGCATAGCTCGGGGTGCACCGTGGCCGTGACGTCGTGGATGGTGCCGCCCTGGTGCAGGTTCGCAGTCCGTCGGACCCGCAGGCGCTCACCCTCGGGCAGCACATCGTCGAACGAATAGCCGGCTTCCCGGACCGTCGTCTCCGTCACCACGTCCATCGGGATCCGGGACTCACCGCCGGTGGCGGCGGCGCGTCGCCGGCTCTGGGTCTCCACCAACTCGCGGATGGTGTGCTTTCCGGTCCCGCAGACCTCGGCGGGCATCCTCAGCGCGGCCGCGACCACCTTGCCGTCGATCACGACGAGCCGCAGGTCGTCACCGTCGGCGCGCTGCTCGATGAGCACCTCAGGATGCTGCTCACGGGCCCTGGCCAGGGCGGCATCCAGCTCCTCGGGTCCGTCGACGCCCACCGTGATGCCCTTGCCCTGCTCACCGCGGGTCGGCTTGACGACGACGTCGCCGACCTCGGTCAGGAAGTCGTGATCGGCCTGGTCGAAGCTGGCCAGCCTGCCACGCGGCACGGCGATGCCCGCCTCGGCGACGATCCGACGGGTCAGACGCTTGTCGTCGCAGCGGGCCATCGCGACCGCCGACGTGTACTCCGACAGTGACTCTCGGGTCACCACGCTGCGGCCGCCGTGGGACAACCGCATCTCGCCGGCCTCGGCGTCGAGGACCTCGACCCAGATGCCACGGCGCATGGCCTCGTCGGCGATGATCCGCGCGTAGGGGTTGAGGTCGTCGACGGTTTCCGGCGGATGCGTGAACAGCGGTTCGTTGATGGCGTTCTTGCGCTTGACCGCCATCACGGGCACCCGGGTGAAACCGAGCTTCTCGTACAGCGCGATCGCGGCGGCGTTGTCGTGCGCCACCGAAAGATCCATGTAGGAGCGGCCGCGGTCGCGGTACAGGGCGGCCAGGCTGCGCGTCAGCGCGGCGCCCACGCCGGGCAGGGTGGCGGTCGGGTCCACCGCCAGGGTCCACAGGCTGGAGCCCTCCTCGGGATCGGAGAAGAGCGTCTTGTGGTCCACGCCGGTGACGGTGCCGAGCACCGCGCCGTCCTCGTCGCTGACCGCCACGAGGTAGTCGACCGATTTCTGCCCGCGGTGGTTGTCCCAGATCACGTCGGTGGGTGCGGGCACCATCCCGCACCGCACGTAGACCCGGTTCATCTCGTCGGCGTCGGCACGGCTGCGCAGCGTGCGCACGCTGAACCCCGTCATCGGCGGTGCCGCGTGATCCTCGTCGTCGGGGAACCGCAGGCGGTAGGTGTGGCTGGGGTCGATGAACAGTTCGGCGGGCGCCCGCGCCACCAGGACGTGGGGCTCGCGCGCGTAGATGCAGATGTCGCGGCGACCCTGCGCCTCTTCGCGCAGCACGTCGGCCAGCTTCTCGGGGTCGGCGAATGTCTGCCCGAAAATCAGCCGGCCCCAGCCTAATTCGAGGACGACGTCGTCCCGCATGGCGTCCACCATGTCCGGCGGCGACGCATCGTGCAGGGCCAGCGTGATGCCTTCGGGGTGGTCCCGGGTGGGATCGACCGCCGTCATGCCGCGGGTCCGTTGATGCCGTGGCGCTGCAGCCAAAGCTCAAGCAGGGCGATCTGCCACAGCTCGTTGCCCCGCAGCGGTGTGAGCCTGCCGTTGGGATCGGCGAGCAGCCGTTCCACGGCATCCGGGCGGAAAAGCCCGCGCTCCTTGGCCGCCGGCGCGTACAGCGCGTCGCGCACCAGCTCCAGGTAGGGCCCCTCCAGGTGGGTCAGCGCAGGGACCGGGAAGTAGCCCTTGGGCCGGTCGATCACCTCGGACGGGATCACTTGGCGGGCAGCCTGTTTCAAAACACCCTTGCCGTCGTGGGCCGTCTTGAGCTGCGGCGGGCAGGTGGCGGCCAGTTCCACGAGTTCGTGGTCGAGGAACGGGACGCGGCCCTCCAGCCCCCAGGCCATCGTCATGTTGTCGACGCGCTTGACCGGGTCGTCGACGAGCATCACCGTGGTGTCCAGGCGCAGTGCCCGGTCGACGCCGGTCTGCGCGCCCGGGCGGGCGAAGTGCTCGGTGACGAAGAGCTCGCTCGGGTCGTCGGCGGCCAGGTAGCCGGGCGAGACGATGTCGGCATAGCCGTCCCGGTCGCGGTCGAAGAACGCGGCGCGGTAACTGGCGACCGACCCCTCCACCGATGCCGCGGCGGGTTCACCCATCGGCGGATACCAGTGGTAGCCGGCGAACACCTCGTCGGCGCCCTGGCCCGACTGCACCACCTTGACGTGCTTGGCGACTTCCTGACTGAGCAGATAGAACGCCACGCAGTCGTGGCTGACCATCGGCTCGCTCATCGCGCCGATCGCGCCGCCGAGGGCGGGCAGCATCCGCTCGGTGCCTATGCGGATCTGGTGGTGATCGGTGCCGAACCGGTCGGCGATGATGTCGGAGTACTTGAACTCGTCGCCCGCGACTCCGCCGACGGACTCGAAGCCGATCGAGAACGTCGCCAGGCCGTGCTGGCCCGCCTCGGCGAGCAGACCGACGATGAGGCTGGAGTCGACCCCGCCCGACAGCAGGCAGCCCACCGGGACGTCGGCGACCAGGCGACGCTTCACCGCGACCCGCAGGGACTCCAGAACCGCGTCCTCCCAGTCCTTTTCGGACCAGCCGGCACGTTCCTCGCGGCGGGAGAAGTCCGGCTCCCAGTACGTCGTGGTGGTGATCCGGCCGTCCGGCTCGATCGCCGTCAGCGAGGCAGGGGGCAGCTTCTCGACACCACGCAGGATGGTGCGGGGTGCGGGCACCACCGAGTGGAACGTCATGTAGTGGTGCAACGCGACCGGGTCGATGCGGGTGTCGACCTCGCCACCGGCCAGCAGTGCAGGCAGCGACGACGCGAACCGGACCCGGTCGGCGGTGCGGGTGAGGTAGAGCGGTTTGATGCCGAGCCGATCACGGCCCAACAGCACCCGCCCGCTGTCGCGCTCGACGATGGCGAACGCGAACATGCCCTTGAGGTGGTCGACGAAGCGGTCCCCCCAGTGGTGATAGCCCTTCAGCAGCACCTCGGTGTCGCTGTGGGAGAAGAACCGGTAGCCGTGACCGGACAGCTCGTCACGTAGCTGCTCGTAGTTGTAGATGCAGCCGTTCCAGGCGATCGTGAGCCCGAGCTCCGCATCGACCATGGGTTGGGCGCCGGCCTCGGACAGGTCGATGATCTTCAGGCGCCGGTGCCCGAGGGCGACCCTGCCCTGGGACCACACACCGGCGGAGTCGGGGCCACGGGGAACCATGACCTCGGCCATCGCGGTGACGGCGCGGACATTCGGGGTTGTTCCGTCGAGGCGCACCTCGCCGGTGGCTCCACACACCTGTTCGACCCTACTCTGTGAGGCGGTACACGATCGTGTCGATCGACTCTGGGTGCAGCCGTGCGCCAGCGCCCGGCAGTGCCGTCGGTGATTACCCCGACGTCACCCCGTCAAACCGCGGTCGGCACATCAAGATCGAGACGCTCGTCACAACATCTGGGCGGCGGGGTCAGGACACCCCTTCGAGGCGCTCGCCGGAGGCGTCGACCTGTTTGATCGGTCCGGTGAACCAGTGCTTCACCGACACGTTCCAGTAGACGAAGAGCAGAAACAGCACCGTCCCGACCAGGATCGGGGTGTAGTTCACGAACTTCCATTCGAAGGAGCCGCCCCACGGCACCCCGCCGATGGAAGTCGGGAACATCGCGATGATGGACGTGACCACGATCTCGATCAGCGCGACGGGCGCCATCCACTTGTAGTGGCCGCGCAGATTCCAGGTGCCGACCTCGAAGTCGTCGCCCATCCGCCACCGCAGGTAGATCGGCACGGCGAAGCACAGGTACAGGCCGACGACACCGATCGAGACCACGGCGTAGAACGCGATCGGTGCAGGGGCGCCGTTGACGTCCACCGGGACCAGCGCGGGCAGGGTGATGGCGGCGGCCAGGATCGCGGTGACCAGCACCGCGTTGGCGGGCACCCGCTTGGCGTTGATCTTGGCCCACAGTTGATGCCCGGGTACGGCGCGGTCCCGGCTGAACGCGAACAGCATCCGCGACGCGCTGGTCTGGCAGGCCGTGGTGCAGAACAGCTGGCCGGCCGACGAGATCAGCAGCACGATGCCCATCCACTTCGAGTCGAGCGCCTGGGCGAAGATGACCTGCACCAGGCCACCGCCCGCGGTGACGTCGTCGACGTTCTGGACGGCGAACAGGAACGTCAGCAGCAGGATCCAGCCGCCGATCGCCGAGTAGAAGATGGACCGCCAGATGCCCTTGGCGGCCGCGTCGGCGGCCTTGTGCGTCTCCTCCGACAGGTGCGCCGACGCGTCGTAGCCGGTGATCGTGTACTGGGTGAGGATGGCCGCGATCGGAAGGACGAACAGCAGCCAACCGACGCCCTTCTCGCCGTCGAACATGCCGGTGTTGTTGACCGTGGTCGCGAAGACGTCCGAGAAGCTGGCGTGCCGGTCGGGGACGATCCACAGGATCGCCACGACGATCGCCGCACCGGCGACGTGCCACCACACCGAGACGTTGTTGATGATGGCCAGCAGGTGCGACGAGAAGATGTTGATGATCGCGGCGGCGGCCAGGATCACGACGAACATGACGAACACGCGGGTCAGGCTGTAGCCCGCGGCCCACGACTCGCTGAAGGTCATCAGCGTGAGGTCAAGGAACGTCGCGCTGCCGTAGGCCACCGACGCCAGGATGGCGATCAGGCCGATCAGGTTGAGCCAGCCGGTGTAGAAGCCCGCCTTGGGGCCGCCGAGTTTGGCCGCCCACCAGTAGATGCCGCCCGAGGTGGGGAACGCGGACACCAGTTCGGACATGCAGAGGCCGATGAGCAGGATGAACACCGCCACGATCGGCCAGCCCCAGGCGATGGACGCGGGCCCGCCGTTGTTCCAGCCGAGACCGAACGATGTGAAGCAGCCGGCCAGGATCGAGATGATCGAGAACGAGATCGCGAAGTTGGAGAAACCGGACCAGGATCGCTGCAGCTCCTGGACGTAACCGAGTCTGGCGAGGTGTTGCTCGTCCTCGTTGAGATGTTCGTGACCCTCAGGCACGGGGGACCTCCTGTGTGGGAAGGCAGCGCGGTGGACGAGCGCTGGCACCATGGGGACAATAGATCGGCTATTGGTCTGGTGTCCGACCTTTGGACATGAAAATGTGTTGGTGAAATGTTGAGGCCCCGCCGCCGGCGCCCGCCAATGGTCGGTCGGCAGACAAAATCCGTAGGAAGGTCGGGCTCGAGCTGATGAGCACACGCGGCATGCTGACGAAGGCGGCTCTCGAACAGTTGATCGACGAGGGGGACATCGACACCGTCATCGTCGGGTTCTGCGATATGCAGGGCAGGCTCACCGGCAAGCGGGTGTCGGCGCGGCTGTTCGCCGAGGACGTCGCCGAGCACGGCTGCGAGTGCTGCAACTACCTGCTCGCCGTCGACGTCGATATGAACACCGTGGACGGCTACGCCATCTCCAGCTGGGAGACCGGCTACGGCGACATGGTGATGACCCCCGACTTCAGCACGCTTCGTCTGCTGCCGTGGCTGCCCGGTAGTGCGCTCGTCATGGCCGATCTGTCGTGGACCGACGGCACGCCGGTGACACAGGCGCCGCGCAGCATCCTCAACAAGCAGATCGCGCGCCTCGCCGAGCGTGGACTGGTGCCCTACGTGGGCACCGAACTGGAGTTCATGGTGTTCGACGACACCTTCCGGGACGCCTGGAAAGCCGACTACCGGGGGCTCACACCCGCCACCGACTACAACGTCGACTACGCGATGCACGCCTCGACCCGGATGGAACCGCTGCTGCGCGACATCCGGCTGGGGATGGACGGCGCGGGCATGTACTGCGAAGGGGTGAAGGGGGAGTGCAACCTCGGCCAGCAGGAGATCGCGTTCCGCTATGACCACGCCCGAGTCACGTGCGACAACCACACGATCTACCGCAACGGTGCCAAGGAGATCGCCGACCAGCACGGCAAGAGCCTGACGTTCATGGCGAAATACGATGAGCGCGAAGGCAACAGCTGCCATATCCACATCTCGCTGCGCGGTTTGGACGAAGAGGGCCGGCCCAGTGTTCCGGTGTTTGCCGACGACTCCGATCCGCTGGGTATGTCGCCGATGTTCCGCAGCTTCATCGCCGGTCAGTTGGCCACCCTTCGTGAGATGGCGTTGTTCTACGCGCCGAACATCAACTCCTACAAGCGATTCGTCGACGGTAGCTTCGCGCCGACCGCAGTCGCCTGGGGCCTGGACAACCGAACCTGCGCGATGCGGGTGGTCGGCCACGGCCACGGCATGCGGGTGGAATGCCGCGCCCCCGGCGGCGACGTCAACCAGTACCTGGCGGTGTCGGCGTTGATCGCCGGCGGCCTGTACGGGATCGACAACGAGCTGGAGCTCGCTGATGCGATGGAAGGCAACGCCTATACCAGCGGCGCGGACCGGTTGCCGACGACTCTGGCCGAGGCCGTGGAACTGTTCGACAACTCGAAGGTCGCGCGCGCCGCGTTCGGCGATGACGTCGTCGACCACTACCTCAACAACGCGGCCGTGGAGCTGAAGGCGTTCAACGCCGCCGTGACCGACTGGGAGAGGAAGCGCGGATTTGAACGGCTCTGATCCTGGCGCGAGCAGTCGCAAACTCGCACAAAATCAGGCTCGACAACGCGATTCCGTGTCTCTTCGCGATCGAACGCGCCCCGTGATCGGCCTGACGACGTATCTGCAGCAGGCCCAGACCGGGGTGTGGGATGTGCGGGCCAGCTTCCTGCCCGCCATCTACTTCGAAGGGGTCGGGATGGCCGGCGGCATCGCGGTGCTGCTGCCGCCCCAGGCCGCCGATGCCGCCGTCGCCGACCGGGTGCTCGACAGCCTCGACGGGCTGATCATCACCGGCGGACGCGATGTGGACCCGTCGTCCTATGGGGCGCAACGACATCCGGCCACCGACGAGCCCGTCGGCGACAGCCGAACCCGTGACGCGTTCGAGTTCGCGCTGCTGCAGGGGGCGCTGCGTCGGCAGATTCCGGTCCTCGGCATCTGCCGGGGTGCGCAGATGCTCAACGTCGCGCTCGGGGGGACTCTGCACCAGCATCTGCCCGACGTCGTGGGTCACACCCGTCACCAGCAGGGAAACGCCGTGTTCACCACCTCCTCGATCACCACCGTGCCCGGCACCCGGGTGGCAGCGCTGGTCGGGCCCGACATCGAGGCGCAGTGCTACCACCACCAGGCCGTCGACCGGCTCGGCGACGGCCTGATCGTCAGCGCCAGGGGCGTCGACGGCGTGGTCGAGGCCGTGGAGCTCGATCCGGCGACCCGTTCCGACGGCTGGGCGGTGGCGGTGCAGTGGCACCCGGAGGAACGACTCGACGACCTACGTCTGTTCGCGGGGCTGGTGAGCGCGGCGGGCGACTACGCCTGGCACAAAATAGAGAAAGTGAGCTGATGGCTGGGGCTTTGGCAAGCGATGTGATCAACCCCGCGACAGAGGAGCTGCTGCGCACCGTCGAGCAGACCGATGAAGCCGGTGTCGACGACGCGGTGGCGCGCGCGAGGGCGGCCCAACGCCGCTGGGCCGCACTGGCACCCGCAGAGCGGGCGGCGGGGCTTCGTGCCTTCGCCGCGGTCGTCGACGCACACGTTGAGGAATTGGCGGCTTTGGAGGTCGCCAACTCCGGTCACCCGATCGGCAACGCCCGGTGGGAGGCCGGCCACGTCCGCGACGTCCTGAACTACTACTCGGCTTCGCCGGAGCGGCTGTCCGGCAAGCAGATTCCGGTGGCCGGCGGCCTCGACGTCACGTTCAACGAGCCGCTCGGCGTGGTGGGCGTCATCACGCCGTGGAACTTTCCGATGACGATCGCCGCGTGGGGGTTCGCGCCCGCGCTGGCCGCGGGCAACGCGGTGCTGGTCAAACCCGCCGAGTGGACGCCGCTGACCACGATGCGGCTCGGCGAACTCGCGGTCGAATCCGGTTTGCCCGCAGACCTTTTCCAGGTGTTGCCGGGCCGCGGCTCGGTGGTCGGGGAGCGCTTCGTCAGCCACCCCGACGTCCGCAAGATCGTGTTCACCGGGTCCACCGAGGTGGGCACCCGGGTGATGGCCGGAGCGGCGACCCAGGTCAAACGCGTCACGCTGGAACTCGGCGGCAAGAGCGCCAACATCGTCTTCGGCGATTGCGATCTGGAGCGCGCCGCGGCGACGGCCCCTTACGGGGTGTTCGACAACTCCGGGCAGGACTGCTGCGCCCGCAGCAGGATTCTGGTGCAGCGCAACGTCTTCGACAGGTTCATGGAGCTGATGGAGCCGGCCGTCAAGGGTGTGGTCGTGGGCGACCCGGCGGCGGAGGACACCGAGATGGGCCCGCTGGTGTCGAGGGCGCACTGGAATTCGGTGGCGTCGTACGTACCCGACGACGCGCCCGTGGCATTCCGTGGTGATGCTCCGTCGGGTCCCGGGTTCTGGTTCCCTCCCACAGTGCTGACGCCGCAGCGTGACGATCGCACCGTCGTCGAGGAGATCTTCGGCCCGGTGGTGACGGTCTTGCCGTTCGAGGACGAGGCCGATGCGATCGCGCTGGCCAACGACACCGTGTACGGTCTGTCCGGCTCGATCTGGACGGACAACCTGTCTCGTGCGCTTCGGGTGTCGCGTGCGGTGGAATCCGGCAACCTGTCGGTCAACTCGCACTCGTCGGTGCGTTACAGCACCCCGTTCGGCGGGTTCAAGCAGTCCGGGCTGGGCCGCGAGCTCGGGCCGGACGCACCGTTGTCCTTCACCGAAACCAAGAACGTCTTCTTTGCCGTACAGGAGGAACACTGATGGATCTGGGCCAGCGACTGAAAGACAAGGTAGCCGTCATCACCGGCGGTGCGAGCGGCATCGGCCTGGCCACCGCCAAGAGGATGCAGGCCGAAGGCGCCATCGTCGTCATCGGGGACGTCGACGCCTCCACCGGTAAGAGCGTCGCGAACGACATGAACGTGACCTTCGTGCAGGTCGACGTCGCGGATCAGGTTGCGGTGGACCACCTTTTCGACACCGCGTTCGAGGTGCACGGGGGGGTTGACATCGCCTTCAACAACGCGGGGATCTCCCCGCCGGAGGACGACCTGATCGAGAACACCGGCGTCGACGCGTGGGACCGGGTGCAGGACATCAACCTCAAGTCGGTGTTCTTCTGCTGTAAGGCCGCGTTGCGCCACATGGTTCCGGCGCAGAAGGGCTCGATCATCAACACGGCGTCCTTCGTCGCAGTGATGGGGTCGGCCACCTCGCAGATCTCCTACACCGCGTCCAAGGGCGGTGTGCTGGCGATGTCGCGTGAACTCGGGGTGCAGTACGCGCGGCAGGGCATCCGGGTCAACGCCCTGTGCCCGGGGCCGGTGAACACTCCGCTGCTCCAGGAGTTGTTCGCCAAGGACCCCGAACGCGCGGCCCGCCGGCTCGTGCACGTGCCCGTCGGCCGCTTCGCCGAACCCGAAGAGCTCGCCGCCGCGGTGGCCTTTCTTGCCAGCGATGACGCATCGTTCATCACCGCGTCGTCGTTCCTCGTCGACGGCGGCATCAGCGGCCACTACGTGACGCCGCTCTAGGGGCAGGGATGTCGGCCGTACCGGAACCCACCGACGAGCGCTTGCGCGAGGAGCAGACGGCTTCCGACGAGCGCTTGCGCGAGGAGCAGACGGCTTCCGACGAGCGCTTGCGCGAGGAGCAGACGGCTTCAGACGGCGCTGACGCGACCGCGGAGCAGATTGCTGCCGATGCGCTGCTGCGTCCGGTGCGGCCGCTCAATGCGTTCGAGGACACCGTCGAGCGGCTGCTGCAGACGATCCGTCTCGGGGTGCTGCGGCCGGGCGAATCGCTGCCTCCCGAACGGGAACTCGCGACGCGTCTCGGGGTGAGTCGCGACACCGTGCGCGAGGCGATCAAGTCGCTGGCAGATGCCGGTTATCTGGTGTCGCGGCGCGGGCGGTACGGGGGTACCTTCATCGCCGACGCCCTCCCGGCGCCGCGGACCGGTGATGTCGCGTTCAGTCGCACCGACATCGACGACGCGCTGCGGCTGCGCGAGATCCTCGAAACGGGCGCGGCGCGGATGGCGGCCTGTCGCACGTTGAGTGCCACCGAACGCGAAGCGCTGTGGAGTCGCTTGCTCGACGTGCGTGGTGCCGCCCCGCAGGACTACCGCCGTCTGGACTCCCGTCTGCACCTGGCGATCGCCGAGGCGGCGGGGGTGCCGTCGTTGGTGCCGCTGGTCGCGCAGAACCGCATGCGGCTCAACGAGATGCTGGACTGCATTCCGCTGCTGCCGCGCAACATCGCTCATTCCGATGAACAGCACGAGGCGATCGTGATGGCGATCCTGGCCGGCGACGCCGACGGCGCGGCGCAGACCATGGCGGCCCACGTGTGGGGTTCGGCGGCACTGCTGCACGGCTTCTTGGACTGACACGGCCTGACACGGCCTGACACCGCCTGACACGGCCTGACTCACGCCCCGGGCGCAGCGAGTTCAAGGTGTCTGCCCGCCGACACGCCGCGGATGCTGGCGTTTTGCGCGCGCCCGCCGCGGACTACATTGCACGTGTGGACGATCAGCAGCTGGTCGAGCGGGCGACCTCGGCGTTGGCCGAGGTGGACACGCCGCGTTGGGCACAGCGGTTCGACCTGGTGTCGGACCCGCACCGGCTGGAGATCCTGCTCTGCCTGCACCGGGCGCCCGGCATCTGTGTCAGTGATCTCGCCGCTGCCCTGGGCCGGTCGGAGAACACGGTCTCGCAGGCTCTTCGGGTCCTGCGCCAACAAGGGTGGGTCACCAACACCCGCGCGGGACGGTCTGTGACATACCGGCTGGAAGACGAAACCGTGCACGACCTGCTGCACTGGATCGGCGCCCGGCACGGCTGACCGCGCGAATCGCCGCGCGGCGGCGGGCTCTCTGGTGAAGGCTGTACGGGTGGCCACCGAATTGCGGCTGCTCGGCGACGTCGAGGTGCTCGTCGACGGACGACGCCTCGACGTCGGTCACGCCCGCCAGCGCTGCGTTCTGGTGGCACTTCTGGCGGATGTGAACCAGCCGGTTCCCGCGGAGCAGCTCATCGACCGGGTCTGGGCCGGAGACCCGCCCCATCGTGTCCGAAACGCCCTGGCCGGTTATCTGTCCCGGCTGCGTGCCCTGTTCGCCGGCTCCGATGAGGTGACGATCACCCGCGAGCCGGGGGGCTACATGTTGTCGACGGATCCCTCGGCGGTGGACCTCCACCGGTTCCGCCGCCTCGTCGCCGACGCCCGTTCCAGCGCCGAACCCGCACGGGCAGCGGATCTGTTTGACGAGGCGCTGTCGTTGTGGCGTGGGGAACTGTGCACCACGCTGGACACTCCCTGGGTGAACGAGCTGCGCACCGCCCTCGAGGTGGAGCGGCTCTCCATCGTTTCGGAGCGCAACGACGCCGCGTTGAACGCGGGACGGCACGCAGAGTTGCTCGCCGACCTGGTGGCCGCATCGCGTGCGCACCCGCTCGACGAGCGGTTGGCCGGCCAGTTGATGCTGGCGCAGTACGGCAGTGGGCGGCAAGCCGAGGCGCTGGACACTTACCGTCGAACGCGTCAGCGGCTCGTCGACGAGCTCGGCGTGGACCCCAGCCCCACCTTGCGGGCGGCGTATCAACGCATTCTCGACGGCGACTCCGACCGGGCCCCGGCGACGCCGGCGGTGGGAGCGCAGGGGATTCCGCAGGCGGATTCACTGCCCCGGCGCGTGACGAGTTTCATCGGGCGTCGGCAGGAACTGGCCCACATCGCAGCCGCGTTGGGGCAGGGTCCGCTGCTCACCCTGACCGGTGTCGGCGGGGCCGGCAAAACCCGGCTGGCCCTCGAGGCGGCGACGCGTCACAAGGCCCGATTCGGCGACGGTGTCTGGTGGTGCGAATTGGCGGCCCTGGCCGACGACGCGGCGGTCGGCCACGCGGTGGCGGGCGCGCTGCGCCTGCAGCAGAGGCAGGGGCTCGACATCGACGCGACGGTGATCGAGTACCTCGCCACGCGGGAGCTTCTGCTCGTGATCGACAACTGCGAGCACCTGCTCGACGCCGCCGCGCAGCTGATCGACCGCATCGTTGCGCGGTGCCCGGGGGTTACCGTGCTGGCCACCAGCCGGGAAGCGCTCGGAGTCGCCGGAGAGCGGATCATGCCGGTGCCGCCGCTGCCGCCGGACGAGGCCAGCGCACTGTTCGCCGATCGCGCCAGGGCGGGTCGCCCTGATTTCGACCTCGACCGTGAGCCGGTTGGCGCCGTGGCCGAGATCTGTCGTCAACTCGACGGTCTGCCGCTGGCGATCGAGTTGGCGGCAGCCCGGATCCGTGTCATGGGCAGCCTCGACCTGGCGCGCCGGCTCGACGGGTTGCGTCTGCTCAGCGGCGGAGCGCGCGGCGCTTCGCCCCGCCAGCAGAGCTTGGCCGCCACCATCGACTGGTCCTACCGGCTGCTCTCCGAGTCCGAACAGCAGTTGTTCGCTCGGCTGTCGGTCTTCGCCGGTGGTTTCGACCTTGCCGGGGCGCACGGGGTGTGCGCCGAGGATGCGGCAGGTGAGGAGGACACCCTCGCGCTCCTCACCGGCCTGGTCGAGAAATCCATCGTCGTGCTCCGCCCCGGCACCGGCTGGACGCGGTACAGCCTGCTGGAGACGTTGCGCGCATACGGGCGAAACCTCTTGCGCGAAAACGCAATCGAACAGGTGTACGCGCGCCGGCATGCGGTGTATTTCACCGGACTGGCCGAACGTGCCGCGGCGGGAATGCACACCGTGGACGAGGGCGCCTGGGTCGACCGGATGCTGCCCGACTACGACAACCTTCGGGTGGCCTTCGATCGCGCGATGGCCGACGGGGACGTCGATCTCGCGATGCGGCTGGTCACCTCGCTGTCGGAGTTCGGACATCTGCGGGTGGGCTACGAGGCGTCGGAGTGGGCTGAGAGGGCGTTCACGGTCACCGGTCCAGACCATCCTCTGTTCGCGGCGGCTGTCGGGTTCGCCGCACGCGGCGCGTGGAATCGCGGCGAGGACAACCGCGTCCGGTCGCTGGCGGCTCTGGCCGGCGGCCGTAGTCCCCAGCGCGGAAACGGTCGGGTGGCTTACCCCGGTGACGTGCTCGCCGATGTGGCGCTCTATGAGGGCCGTCCCGATGTCGCGCTGGCGCATTACACCGCCGAAATGGAGCGCGCGCGCCGTGAGGCCGATCCCATCCGGCTGGTGTGGACGCTGTTCTACGTGGCGATCTGCTACGCCGCACTGCGCACCCCGGAAGCCGGACTGCACGCCGCGCAGGAGGCGGTCCAGGTTGCGGACACGACCGCCAACCCGACGGCGCGCTCGATGGCGGGTTACGCCCTCGGCCTGGTGCTCAAGAAATGCGAGCCCGAGCAGGCGCTGGCGCTGTTCGACGAGGCGGCACAGTCGGCCGCGTCGGTGCGGAACTTCTGGTGGCAGGGCATCGCGATGATGGAAGCCGCCGCCACCCGCGCCGTGCACGGTGATTCGGCCAGAGCCGCAGGCGAATTCATCGCAGTGCTGGAGTACTGGGACAGGGTGGGGGACTGGAGCCAGCAGTGGCTCAACCTGCGGTACGTGACGCGCCTGCTGGTCCGGTTGGGCGCCACCGAGGACGCCGCCGCGTTGCACTGTGCACTCGTCAAGGCGGGCAAGCCGTCTCCTTTGACCGACACCGCGGTGGCTGACCTCGGCCGGCCCGCGGCCGACGGGCTCAGTGGGGTCGACGCCGTCAAACGCGCCTACTCGGCCCTTGCCCGGTATCGCTGATATTCGCAGGGAGGTTCTGCAACAACCGGATTCGGCGAAACGCCGTGAGGCCGGCGATCAGGCCGCGGCGCCGACTCATGGCAGCGCGGCCTTGCCCGGGGCAGGCGCTACCACTGAGCGCGGCGACTGCGGTGCGGTCTGGAAGGTGGCGGGCGGCGCCTGGCATTTCACCGCCTGAGTGTTCCACTCGCCGTCGGAGCGAATGCAGCAGAACTGCATCTCCTCGATGAACTCGCTGTCGGTGGTCTTGCCCTGGCTGTGCCGGTCGCTCGCCGCCTGCGCGCAGGAATCGTAGGAGCCGAGATCCCACACTTTCTCTGCGTGGGAAACAGCGGGTCCCAGCAGCCCGGCCATCGTTGCGGCCGTTGCCACGCCGGTGACGATGACCGATGGGCGCATCCGCCGTGAGCCGCCCGGAGTCGTGGTGTCAATCATGTTCTGTTCCTTGCTTCGTGGGCCGGTATGCGGCCCGGTTGCTGACGATGCCGACGATGCATGAGGGCGCTTCGGTGGACCTGACGGATTTGTGAAATGCCGAGTACATCGACCCGGCAGCCTCCCGCGATGGTCGGCCGCAGCGTCGCCCTCGCGACGCACAACAGGCCGTGACGTGCGTATTTCACAGCTACTTCACGTCTGTTGAAGACCCGACGGGCACGGTGGGCTCACCTGACACCGGACCGACCAGCGGCCGATGGATTCCTGGAGAGCGACATGACACAACCACACCCACGAGCCTTGGACTCGACCACACGAATGTCGGACTGCGGCCGCCACGTCGGACGCGTCGGCGCTCTCGCGTTGACGCTGGGGGTCGGGTTGGCCGTCACCGCCGTGCCCCTGTCGGGTCCTGAAACGCCGGCGCTGCAGCCGGCGATCCGTCTGGTGACGGCGGACGTGACGGCGGACGAGACACCGGCGGCGCCGCCGACGCCGCAGGTGGCAAACGCGCACCCCGCTGCCGGAACACCGGTCCCGGTCCCGGTCCCGGTCCCGGTCCCGGTCGCGTCGCAATCACGCGTCGAGAGCGTGGTCTCCGACGGCGCAGTCCGTGACGACACCCCGGGAGAGGTGGTGGCAACGCCCGGACCCGCCTCCGGCAGCGTCGCCTCGCACGCCGTCCTGCAGGCCGTCGTGCAACCGGCCCCCACGATCTTCGGCGGGCGCGCGAACTCGCGCAGTGCGGGGTCAACGGGTCCCGCATCCGTCGACTTCGCACCGGTCACCCTCGTCAGCCCGACGGGCGCGTTCCTCGGTCTGATCGGTCCCGGTGGACTTCTCATCGGCAACGGTGTGCTGCCGGGCCAGAACGGTGGCTGGCTGATCGGCAACGGCGCCGACGGCGCCCCCGGCCAGAACGGGGGAAACGCCGGCCTTTTCGGTGACGGCGGCAGGGGCGGTGACGGCCTTCCCGGGCAGGCAGGCGGAAACGGGGGAAACGCCGGTCTTTTCGGAGACGGCGGCGCGGGAGGCGCGGGAGGCGACAATGCCAGGCTCTCGACGGAACCGGTGCAGGCGGCGGCGGGCGGCGCGGGCGGCAATGCCGTGTTCGGCCGAGGAGGGGACGGCGGCGCCGGCGGACAGGGGATCAACCTGGGCACCGGAACCGGCCGGGGAGGCGACGGTGGCGCGGGCGGGCACTCCTATCTCGCCGGCAACGGCGGGGACGGGGGCGACGGTGGCTCGGCCAACTCCACCGGCGGATCGGCGACCGGCGGCTACGGGGGCCGGGGCGGCAACGGCGGAGCGTTTCGCGGTGACGGTGGTGACGGCGGAGAGGGTGCGCGCGCCGGCTCGGTGGCCAAGGACGCCGGCGGCGGATCGGGCGGAGACGGCGGGGACGGGGGCGCTTTCGGTTACGCCGGTGCGGGCGGTGGCGGCGGCGCGGCATTCGCCGAGGGCGGCGACGCGGCCGGTGGAAACGGCGGCAACGGCGGGCGCGGACGGCTGGGCGGCACCGGGGGTTCGGGCGGCACAGGCGGTAGCGCGCTCGCCGGGGACGGCGACGTCACCGGCGGCAACGGCGGGGTCGGCGGATCGGGAGGTTCAGGCCGAGGTGGCGCGGGCGGAAACGGTGGCAACGCGACGACGACCACCGGAGCGGCCTATGCGGGTAACGGCGGCCCCGGCGGCGAGGGCGGTCCGGGTAACCGCGGCGGCGACGGTGGATACGGCGGGCGTGGAAGCTCGATGACCGGGACAGGACACGGCGGCAACGGTGGTCCCGGCGGCCAGGGCGGTTCCGGCGCCGAGGGTGGCTCCGGTGGCGCACTCGGCGCCGGAACCACCCGCAACGGCAGTGACGGACCCGACGGAGCCGACGGCTAGTCGGGTCGATGACGGTAAATCCATGACACAGAAGGAGATTCGGAAATGAGTACAACAGCAGAATCCATCGGTGCCCACGACGCAGACCGGCAACTCAAGGCAAAGCACCGCGCGCTGTGGGCGTCGGGCGACTACCCCGCCGTCGCCGCGGAGCTGATCGCCGAGCTCGGTCCGGAACTGGTGCGCGCCTGCGGAATCCAGGCCGGCGACCGTGTTCTCGACGTGGCCGCAGGATCGGGTAACGCCGCCATCCCGGCGGCCGAAGTCGGTGCAATCGTCACCGCGAGCGACCTGACCCCCGAGTTGTTCGGCGCCGGTCGGCGCATCGCCGCCGAGCGCGGCGTCGACCTGGAATGGGTGGAAGCCGACGCGGAGTCGCTGCCCTTTGCCGACGGAAGTTTCGACGTGGTGATGTCCTGTGTGGGCGCGATGTTCGCGCCCCACCATCAGGCGACCGCCGACGAGTTGATCCGGGTGTGCCGGCCGGGTGGGACGATCGGGATGGTGAACTGGACACCCGGCGGCTTCATCGGAAACCTGTTCGCCACCATGAAGCCGTACGCTCCACCTCCGCCGCCCGGCGCCAACCCGCCGCCACTGTGGGGCGACACGGACCATGTCACGACGCTGTTCGGTGACAGGGTCGGCGATCTGACGACCCGGCGGCAGACGGTGCGCATGGACCACTGCGCCGACCCGGCCGGCTTCCGGGAGTACTGGAAGCGCAACTACGGGCCGACCATCGCGGCCTACCGGTTCAACGCCGGGCACGCGGACCGGATCGGTGCCCTGGATCGCGACTTCCTGGCGTTGCTCACCGAATGGAACCGCGGCGACGAGACGAACGCGTTCTGGGAGGCGGAGTACCTTCTGGTCACGATGACCAGGCTGTAGGACGGCCGACATCTACACTTTGGCCGTGCGCGTCCTCACCGTCGACGCGGCGCCGCTGGCGGCCCGTCCGGACCTGGTCGGTTCGTCCGACCTGCCCGCCCATGCGCGCATCGCCCAGTGGCTGGAGGCGCTGATCGCCTCGGGGGACCTGATACCCGGCGACAAGCTGCCACCGGAGGTGGAGATCGCCACCTCGTTGGGCGTCAGCCGAATGACGTTGCGGCAGGCGCTCAGCGCGGTGGAGGCCAAGGGTCTCATCGACCGTCGCCGTGGCAGATTCGGCGGGAACTTCGTCGCGGCGCCGCGGTTCGAGTTCGACCATGCCAGCCTGCCCGGGTTCACCGAGCAGATGCGCCGATTCGAAGTGGAGGCGGGTGCGCAGGTACTCATGGCGACGACGGGCCGGCCCGACGCCGA
The DNA here is from genome assembly GCF_000612725.1 of Mycolicibacterium austroafricanum. Classification (GTDB taxonomy): domain Bacteria; phylum Actinomycetota; class Actinomycetes; order Mycobacteriales; family Mycobacteriaceae; genus Mycobacterium; species Mycobacterium austroafricanum. Next base: position 224,867 of record NZ_HG964450.1, on the reverse strand, counting down.
GGTGAGCCGGGCTCTCGGGCTGCGGCGCACAGACCAGGTGCACCGGATCCTGCGGGCGCGTACCGCCAACGGTGAGCCGATCGTGCTGGAGGAGGCGTACCTGCCCGCCGCGGTGTTCCCGGGGATGTTGTCGAAGAATCTGCAGGCCTCGCTGTATGCGCTGATGCGTGGCTACGGCCACGCTCCATGTGCGGCCGACGAGCGGATCGAGGCAACCTCTGCGACACCCGAGCAGGCCCGGGTGCTCGGTGTCGAGCCGTCGTGCCCACTGTTGCTCGTCGTGCGAACCTCGTTCGCCGACAACGGTGTTGCGGTCGAGTTCTCCCGCGATTACCACCGCTCCGATCGGACCACGATCCGTATCCAGTCCCGCGCGGACCCGGTCAGGCAAGGCTATTAGTCTAGACCTTTGACGGTTCCCGGTTTAGAATGCTGTGATGTCGTCCCGGCTCACCGACGAACAGCTCGACACGCTGTTCGACCAGATCGGGTTGCTGGCCGGGCGACCACGCACAGTGCAGTATCTGTCCGGCGGACTGACCAATCGCAACGTCAAGATCACCACTCCGGACGGGGTGTATGTCGCCCGCTGCGTGGATACCGGTCGCAACCTGCTCGGAATCGACCGCGACCGTGAGCACTACAACAGCGTGGCGGCCGAACGGGCCGGCGTCGGCGCGCGGGTGCTGGACTACCGGCCGGATCTCGGCGTGCTGCTGCTGAGCTACATCGATGGAAAGACGCTGGAGAACAGCGATTTTCAGCGCGAAGGCGTGATCGCCAAGGTGGCCGACGCGTGCCGGACGCTGCACCGGGGGCCGCGTTTCCGCGGCCGCTTCGACATGTTCGAACGTCAGCCCGCCTACCTCGCGACCGTCACGGAGCACGGGTTCCGCATCCCGCCCGACTACCTGGACCACGCGCACGCGTTCGCGGCGGCGGCACGCGTGCTGACCGCCACCGACGACACGACCGTGCCCTGCAACAACGACCTGCTGGCGGGCAATTTCATCGAAGACGGCGACCGTATGTGGTTGATCGACTACGAATACGCCGGCAACAACGACCCCTGCTTCGAGCTGGGCAACATCTGGAGCGAGTGCGGGCTCTCCCTCGACCAACTCGACGAGCTCGTCACCGCCTACTACGGACGCCCGTCGCGCCGCAAGACGGCACGGGCGCACCTGCAGGGGATCGTCGCCAAGTACGGATGGACGCTCTGGGGGTGCATCCAGTACGGCTCCAGCGCAATCGAATTCGACTTCTGGGAGTGGGCCATGGAGCGCTACGAGGCCGCGGTCGCCGAATTCCGCAATCCGCATTTCCCGCGTCTGCTCGACGCCGTCGCGGCCGAAGACTGAGACAGCGAGGAGCATATGACGTCACCCAAGGCCCTGCCCGCACGTGCGCAAGCCGTGATCATCGGCGGCGGCGTCATCGGAACCAGCGTCGCCTACCACCTGACCAAGCTGGGTGTCACCGACGTCGTGCTGGTCGAACAGGGCCAGCTCTCCAGTGGGACCACCTGGCATGCAGCGGGTCTCGTCGGTCAGCTGCGCGCTTCGGAGGGCATGACCCGGCTGGTGCAGTACTCCACCGCGCTGTACTCCGAATTGGAGAACGAAACCGGTCTTTCGGCCGGCTACAAGCAGTGCGGCGGCGTCACGGTGGCGCGCACCGAAGACAGGATGGTGCAGCTGCGCCGCACGGCCGCCAACGCCGAAGCGTTCGATCTCCAGTGTGAACTGCTCACGCCTGCGCAAGCTCTCGACCACTATCCGGTGATGCGGGTCGACGACCTGGTGGGGGCGATCTGGTTGCCCGCCGACGGCAAGGCCAACCCCACCGACCTGACCTTCGCGCTCGCCAAGGGTGCGCGCACCCGCGGATGCCGCATCGTCGAGAAGACCCGCGTGCTCGACGTGCTCCTCGCCGACGGTGCGGTCACCGGAGTGCGCACCGACGCCGGCGACATCGAAGCCGAGATCGTGGTGAACTGTGCCGGGCAGTGGGCCAAGCAGGTCGGCGCGATGGCCGGGGTCAACGTGCCGTTGCACTCGGCCGAACACTTCTACGTCGTCAGCGAGAAGATCGACGGCGTCCACCCCGATCTGCCGATCCTGCGCGACCCCGACGGCTACACCTACTTCAAGGAGGAGGTCGGCGGCCTGGTGATCGGCGGGTTCGAGCCCGAGGCCAAACCGTGGGTGTCGCCCGACGCGATCCCGTACCCGTTCGAGTTCCAGCTGCTCGACGAGGACTGGGAACATTTCGAGATCCTGATGAACAGCGCACTGCTGCGCATCCCCGCACTGGAGACGACGGGCATCAAGAAGTTCTACAACGGCCCGGAGAGCTTCACCCCGGACAACCAGTTCATCCTCGGCGAGGCGCCCGAGTGCCGGAACTTCTTCGTCGGCGCCGGTTTCAACTCGGTCGGCATCGCCACCGCCGGCGGCGCGGGCCGGGCGCTGGCCGAATGGATCGTCAACGGCGCGCCCACCACCGACCTGACGGGGGTGGACATCCGGCGGTTCGCACCGTTCAACGGCAACAACCGGTGGCTGCACGACCGGGTCGCCGAGGTGCTGGGTATCCACTACGAGATCCCGTGGCCGAACCGGGAGATGAAGACCGCTCGACCGTTCCGCCGCTCGCCGGTGCACCATCTGCTGGACGCGGCCGGAGCGAACTTCGGCAGCCGGATGGGATGGGAGCGCGCCAACTTCTTTGCCCCGCCCGGCGAAGAGCCCGTCATCGACTACAGCTGGGGTAAACCGAACTGGCTGGACTGGTCGGCCGCTGAACAGGCCAGCACCCGCACGGGTGTCACGGTGTTCGACCAGACCTCGTTCTCGAAGTACCTGCTCGTCGGCGGTGACGCCGAAGCGGCGCTGCAATGGTTGTGCACCGCCGACGTCGGGGTCGAGGTCGGCCGGTCGGTCTACACCGGAATGCTCAACGCCCGCGGGACTTACGAATCCGACGTCACCGTGACCCGGACCGGTCAGGACGAATACCTGATCGTCAGCAGCGCCGCCACCACCGAGCGGGACAAGGACCACATTCGGTCCCAGATCCGACGGCGCTGGCCGGACGGGGCGAACACCCACCTGGTCGACGTCACGTCGGCCTACGCGGTGTTCGGGGTGATGGGACCCCGGTCGCGGGAGGTGTTGTCGGCGCTGACCGATGCCGACCTGTCCGACGCCGCGTTCCCGTTCGGCACCAGCAGGCAGATCTCGCTCGGATACGCCACGGTCCGCGCGACCCGCATCACCTACGTCGGTGAACTGGGTTGGGAGCTCTACGTTCCGGCCGAGTTCGCGGTCGGGGTCTACGAGGATCTGCTGGCGGCGGGGCAACGGCACGGCGTCGCCCGCGGCGGGTATTACGCGATCGAGTCGTTGCGGCTGGAGAAGGGTTACCGCGCGTTCGGCCGCGAGTTGACTCCCAGCGAGAACCCGGTCGAGGCGGGCCTGCTGTTCGCCTGCAAGCTCAAGACCGACATCGCGTTCCTGGGCCGCGACGCCGTCGAGCGCGCCCGCACCGAAGGCCCCCGCCGCAGGCTGGTCAGCTTCCGCGTCGACTCGCCGGAGCCGATGCTGTGGGGCGGTGAGCTCATCCTGCGCGACGGTGCCGTCGCCGGGCAGGCGACGTCGGCGGCGTGGGGTCAGACGGTCGGCGCCGCGGTCGGGCTGGCGTACCTGCGGTCCGGCGACGGGGCCGTGGTCGACCCCGACTGGGTGCGGTCCGGCAGCTACCAGATCAACGTCGGCGGAGCGCTCTACCCGATCACCGTCTCCCTGCGGCCGCTGTACGACCCGACCGGCGACCGGGTGCGATAACGCACTTATCTGTTCAGCTGGACAGATGATCAGATGGCGGCTTAGGCTCGTCGAATGACCGTCGACCACGTCGCCATGCACATGAGCGACGGCATCGTCAACGCCCCGATATCGGTGCTCTTCGGCATCATCGCCGTCGTCGCGCTGGGGATCTGCGCGTGGCGGGCCCGCGAGGAACTCGACGAGCGGACCGTGCCCCTGGCGGGTCTGGTGGCCGCCTTCATCTTCGCCGTGCAGATGGTGAACTTCCCGATCCTGCCCGGCGTCAGCGGCCACCTGCTCGGTGGGGCGCTTGCGGCCATCCTCGTCGGCCCGTTCACCGGCGCCCTCTGCGTGGCCATCGTCCTGATCGTGCAGGCCTTCCTGTTCGCCGACGGCGGCGTGACCGCTCTGGGCGCCAACATCACCAACATGTCGGTGTTCGGTGTCGCCGCGGGCTATGCGAGCGCACTGCTGCTGTACCGCCTCGCCCGCCGTGGCCGCGACGACGTCGCCGTCCCGGTCGTCGGCGGCATCGCCTTCGTCTCCGCGGTGATCGGGACGGTCTGTGCGGCGATGGGTTTCGTGCTTGAGTACTCGCTCGGCGGAGCCGCGACGACGTCGCTGGGCGCGGTGGCCGGCTACATGTTCGGAACCCACGTGCTGATCGGTGTCGGCGAAGGCATCATCACCGCGCTGACGGTGATGGCGGTGGTCAGGGCCCGCCCCGACCTGGTGTATCTGCTGCGGACCAACCGCGTGAGAACGGCGGTCCCGGCGTGACCGGCCCGACGCGGCGAAGCTGGTGGTTCTGGATCGGCTTCGCACTGGTCACCCTGGTGGTCGCCGGCGGCGTCTCCTACCTCGCGAGCTCCAGTCCGGACGGCCTGGACTCGGCGACGTTGCAGGGTTGCGAAGTCGTCGAGACCGCCGACGGCGAGGAGTTGCGGGGTGACTGCATCGCCCAGCACGCCCGCGACCATGCGCTGGCCGGCTCGCCGCTGGCCGACTACGCGCTCGGCGGCAGGGACGGCACCGGCGGTCTCGCGGGTGTCCTCGGTGTGGTCGTCACCGTCGTCGTCGCGGGCGGCGCGTTCTGGTCGATCGCCCGCTCCCGCGCGAAACCGAAGTCGACCGTGAGGGATTGAGGTGGGCGGCGGTCACTCGCATCCGCTCTACCGGGACGGTGACTCGCCGGTGCACCGGGCGCCCGCAGAGGTCAAGATCGTCTGCCTGACGGTCTTCGTCCTGGCGGTGGTCGCCACACCCCGGGAGTTGTTCTGGCCCTTCGGTCTTTTCGGGCTGATCATCCTCGCGGTGTGGCGGGTGGCGCGGATCCCGTTGGCGTGGATCCTGCCCCGGATGCTGATAGAGGCGCCGTTCATCGTGTTGGCACTGCTGCTGCCGTTCGCGGAGGGCGGCGAAAGGGTCGTCGTCGCAGGGATGCAACTGTCGGTCACCGGGCTGTACGCGGCGTGGGGGATCGTGGTCAAGGGAACGCTCGGCGTCGCCGCGTCGCTGACCGTGGCGGCCACGACCACGGCCCGCGAACTGCCGGTCGCGCTGAGCAGATTGCGGGTACCCGCGGTGATCGTGTCGGTGCTGACCCTGATGATCCGCTACATCGACGTGCTGTCGGCCGAAGCCCGCCGGATGCGGGTCGCCCGGATCTCCCGCGGCGATTCCCCCAGGATGTTGCATCAGATCGGGGCCACCGCCACAAGCGTCGGTTCACTGTTCCTGCGGTCCTACGAACGGGGAGAGCGGGTGTACCTGGCCATGCTGTCCCGCGGATTCGACGGCCATGTGCCTGCGCTCGCGGTCGGCGCAGGCTGCGCGGCGCCGGCGACGCCACGGCAGTGGACGGTGGCGTTGCTGCCCGCGGCGGCCGCAGTCGCGGTGGCGGTCTGTGCGCTGGTGCTGTCATGACGGCCCCGGCGATCAGGGTCAGCGGCCTGCACTACGCATATCCCGGTGGGCATGAGGCGCTGGGCGGGATCGATCTCGAGGTTGCCGCCGGTGAACGCGTCGCCCTGCTCGGCCCCAACGGGGCCGGTAAGACGACGCTGATGCTCCATCTGAACGGAGTGCTGACCGCGCTGCAGGGCAGCGTCGAGATCGGCGGAACGATGTTGTCCCGCAACACTCTTCGAGACATCAGACGCAGAGTCGGCCTGGTCTTCCAGGACCCCGACGATCAGCTGTTCATGCCGACCCTGGCCCAGGACGTGGCGTTCGGACCGGCCAACTTCGGCATCAGGGGAGCGGAGCTGGAGGCCCGCGTCGCGCGCGCTCTCGAGGTGGTGTCCATGACCGAGCTGGCCGCACGCAGCCCTGCCCACATGTCGGGAGGCCAGCGACGCCGGGCCGCACTGGCCACCGTGCTGGCGTGCGAACCCGAAGTCCTCGTCCTCGACGAACCGTCGGCCAACCTCGACCCGGTCGCGCGCAGGGAGCTGGCGGAGACGCTGTCCGGGCTGGACGCCACGATGGTGATCGTCACCCACGACCTGCCCTACGCCGCGCAACTGTGCCAACGGGCGATCGTGATGGACCACGGCGTCATCGTCGCCGACGGGACCACCGCGGACGTGCTCTCCGATGCCGACCTGCTTGCCGCGCACCGCCTCGAACTGCCCTGGGGATTCGCCGTCGGTTCAGGCTGACACCGGCTGCGCAGCGCCGACCGCCGCGGTGGGCAGCCGGACGCGGAAAGCCGTCGTCCCCGAACCGGAGGTCGCGTCGATCGTGCCGCCGTGCGACTCCACGATCGACGCGACGATCGCCAGGCCAAGGCCGAAACTCCCGTTCTGGCGGGATCGTGATCTGTCGGCGCGCACGAACCGCTCGAACAGATGCGGCAACAGTTGCGGGTCGATTCCCGGGCCGTCGTCGGTCACCGTCAGCTCGACATACCCGGTGCCGTCGGCTGCGGTGCCCTTCGAAACGGTGGTCGTCACGGTGGTGCCCGCCGGGGTGTGCACCCGCGCATTGGACAACAGGTTGGCCAGCATCTGGTGCAGCTGGGCGCGATCGCCGAGCACGTTCACCAGTTCGTCGGGCACGGAGGTCAGCCACCGGTGCTCGGGCGCGCACACCGTCGCGTCGTTGACGGCGTCGACGACCAGATCGGCGAGGTCGACCTCGGTGGTCTGGCGGTCCTGCCCCTCGTCGAGGCGGGCCAGCAGCAGCAGGTCGGCCACCAGAGCGTGCATCCGCTGCGCCTCGGCCTCGATGCGGGCCAGCGAGTACTCGGTGGTCTGTGGCAGCACCGAGCTGTCCTGGCGGGTCAACTCCGCGTAACCGTGGATGGCGGCCAGCGGGGTGCGCAGTTCGTGGCTGGCGTCGGTGATGAACTGGCGCATCCGCCGGTCGGACGCGGCGACGTCGGCCAGGGCGTGTTCGACGTGGTCGAGCAGCCGGTTGAGGGTGTCGCCGACCAGGCCGACCTCGGTGCTGGGATCGGTGTCACCTGCCGGGACGCGCGGGGTGATCGCGTGGTTGTCCCGGTCGAGGGGGAGGCCGGCCACCTCCGCCGCGGTCGCGGCGACGCGGCGCAGCGGGCGCAACGCGAACCGGACGATGGCGACGGTGCTGAGCGCGGTGACGACCAGGGCGATGGCGGTGATCCCGGACACGATCGCGGTCTCGCGGACCATCACATTCCATGCCGGGGTTCGTGACACCCCGGTGACCAGGACCTCGTCGCCGTCACCGGCCCGGCTCTCCATCCGGTACCAGCCCAGCCCGGGCAGCTCGACGGTGCGGGGCTGCGGGTCGGTCCACGACTGGTCGGCGATCGTCTCGACGGCCGCCGCCGGCGCCACCTGCGCGTCCCCGTCGCCGAAGAAGGCCGAGTCCACCACCTCCCCGTTCTGGATCAGTACCACGATGTTGCCAGGCGCCTGCCCGATGAGGTGCGTCAGCGGTTTCATCGCCCCGGGCGCGGGCATCTGGCCGCCGGGCCCCGGGGTACTGCGGTATTTGGCCACCGAGCTGATGGTGGCGTCGGCCGCCACGGACAGCTGGGTGTCGATGATGCCGAGGACCGACGAGCGCAGCGTCATCACGGTCATGGCGCCGACCGAGACGAGCGCAACCATGACCACGACCGAGACGCCGACGACCAGCTGTCGCAGCAGGGTCCAGCTCTTCCAGGCGCGCATCAGCGGGCGGGTCGCAGCATGTAGCCGACGCCGCGCACGGTGTGGATCATCGGGTCCCTGCCCGCGTCGATCTTCTTGCGCAGATACGACACGTAGAGGTCGACGATGCTGGTTCGCCCGCCGAAGTCGTAATCCCATACCTTTCTCAATATGTCAGTGCGGCTCAACGCTTTTCGTTGATTCCGCATCAGCAGCCGCAACAGTTCGAACTCTGTCGAGGTCAGCGAGACCGGCTCACCGGCCCGTGTCACCTCACGGCTCGCGGCGTCGAGCGTGAGATCGCCCACCGACAGCGACTCGTCGTCGGCCGGCGCGAGGTACGCCGACCGACGCAGCAGCCCGCGCAACCTCGCGACGAGCTCCTCCAACGAGAACGGCTTGGTCATGTAGTCGTCGCCACCGGCGGTCAGACCGGTCACGCGGTCGGCGACGGAGTCACGCGCGGTCAGGAACAGCGTGGGAGTGTAGGCACCGGATTCGCGCAGCTGTGCCAGCACGCCGAGCCCGTCCATGTCGGGCAGCATGATGTCCAGAACCAGCAGGTCGGGGGTATTGGCGCGGTACTTGTCGACGGCCTCGGCGGCATCGTGGGCGACGTCGATCTCCCACCCTTCGTACTGCAGTGCCATCTTGACCAGATTGGTCAACGCGCGCTCGTCGTCGACGAGCAGGACGCGGATCGGTGACCCGTCCGCGCGGTACATGCGGGGCAGTCTGCCCAGGATCGCGCGACGGGGGCCCTGGTCCTCGACCGGCGCAGACGTCACCCGACCATTGTCGCCGCCGCGGCCGCATCCGTCACCACCCTCATAGAGACCTCATATGTATCGGCATATGTATCGGCCTCGCCGGCTGCGCCGGTCACCTTCACACGATTCCCAAATGTTTGTGGTTTCTATGCGAATCGTCCAGATGCGGAGATCCTCCATACAGTGGAATCAACAGCCAGACAATTTATTTGGAGGTCCAGTGATGGATTCACCGCCGGAAGACACTGTCCTGCAACGGTTCGAGCGAGACGTGCTGCCGCTGCTCGATCAGCTCTACCGCGCTGCGCGCCGCTACACCGGCAGCGTCGCCGACGCCGAGGACCTGGTGCAGGAGACGATGGTCAAGGCGTACGGCGGATTCCACCGATTCGAGGACGGCACGAACGTCCGCGCCTGGCTGCTGCGCATCATGACCAACACATGGATCAAGTCCTACCGCCGGGCTCAGTGCCGGCCGGAAGAGGTTCTCTCCGAGGACATCACCGACGCGCAGCTGGCCGGGCACGGCCGTCATTCCTCCACCGGTCTGCCGTCCGCCGAACTCGCCGCACTCGAAGCGCTGGGAGACGACGAGGTCAGGGACGCGCTCGGGCGGCTGCGCGAAGACCAGCGCCTGGTGGTGTACTACGCCGACGTAGAAGGTCTGCGCTACAAGGAGATCGCGCTCATCCTCGACATCCCGGTCGGCACCGTCATGTCACGCCTGCACCGTGGCCGTCGAGCCCTCCGTAGCTTGTTGGTGGACGTCGCAACCGCCCGCGGCTACCTGCGCGACGCCGCGGCCGCCTGACGTCTCCCTAGTGCCGCTTCGAAGGCGGCCACGGCGGCTCACCGCACAGCGCGAGCAGCGCATTCTCGACGACCTCCGGCAGCGCCGGGTGAATCCAGTACTGGCCCCGCGCCATGTCCTGCGCGGGCAGATCGAACGCCATCGCCTGCACGATCGGCTGGATGATCGACGAGGCCTGATGACCCATGATGTGCGCGCCGAGCAGCAGCCCGGTGTCGTCGTCGACGATCAGCTTGGCGAACCCGGTGGAATCCTCCATCGCCCAGCCGTACGCGACGTCGCCATAGTCCTGCACCTTGGAGCGGATGCGATAACCGGCTGAGCGCGCCTCGTTCTCGGTCAGTCCCACACAGGCGATCTGAGGTTCGGTGAACACCGCCGACGGCACGTTGCGGTGATTGGCGGGCATCAGGTTCTCGGTGTCGTCCCAGCCCTGCAGCAGGTTGTGTCTGACCACGCGCGCCTCGTGGTTGGCGACGTGCTTGAGCTGATACGGCGAGCTGACATCACCGAGGGCGAAGATGTTCCGCGCTGTGGTGCGCTGGAATTCGTCGACGACGACGAGACCGTCCGCAACCTCGACACCCGCATGGTGAGCGTCGAGGAGGTCTCCGTTGGGCACGCGGCCGGTAGCCACCAGCAGCGCGTCGGCGTGCACGGTCGAGTCGTCGTCGAGTCGCAGCGTCAATCCGGACTCGTCGGACTGGCCGCCGACGACGTTGCGCCGGCTGCGGATCTCCCACTTCTTGCCCGCGATGTCGGTGAACCGTTCGCACACGGTGTCGTCGCAGTGCGAGAGCATCGTGGTGCCGCGCAGCACGATCGTCACGCGTGACCCCAGCGACGAGAAGACGTGCGCGAACTCGGCCGCCACGAACCCGCCGCCGACGATGACCAGGTGTTCGGGGAGTTCCGAGATCCGCATGATGGTGTCGCTGGTGTGAAACTTCACGCCGCAGTCGGCGATCGCAGGCGGCACGGTAGCCCGCGCGCCTGCGGCGATCACCACCTGCTCGGCGGTGAACTCGTCGCCGTCCGCGGTGCACAGCCGGTACCCGTCGCCGGAACCGGGGACGAACCGGGCGTGGCTGGCGAAGACCTCCACGTTCGGCGACGACCGGCGGTAGTGCTCGCCGCCGCTGGCCAGCGGGTCGATCCGGCCGAACACCCGCGACACGATGTCGGTCCACCGCACTTTATCGATGTGGCTGTCCACCCCGAAGCGGCTCGACTCGCGGATATCGTGGGCGACCCCGGCGGCGTAGACGAACATCTTCGTCGGGATACAGCCGACATTCAGGCAGGTACCGCCGAAAACCCCTTCCTCGCAGATGGCCACCCGCTTGTCGACGTACCGCTCGTCGAGGATCGAGTTGCCGGAGCCGGTACCGATGATCGCGATGTCGAAGTCAGCCATGGCCTGCGCCCCCGTCGGATTGTGGTGAGGTGGCCGAGGCCTCGGCCAGGTACCAGTCCAGCCAGCGGTCAAGCTCGGCGTAGGCCGCGCGCCGCGGCTCCGGCAGAGACAGGAACACATCGTGCTTGGCGTCGGTGACCGGCACCACCGTCGTGCGGTTGCCGATGCACCCGGCCCAGCGCGCGATCTGGGCGACGTCCAGCACGGCGTCGCCCCGCTGGATCGACGCCGGGTCGGCGACCTCGCGCACACTGCGGTCCGACCGCAGGATCAGATTGGGCACGCCGACATCCAGGCCGCGGTGCAGCCGGGACTGCGCGCGCCTGATGGCATGAATCCAGCCGACCGTGACCGGAAACCCGCCGACCGGTTTCCACTGCAGGTTGTACTCGAACTCGCCGAAGTAATCCCTGTGCAGGGTGGTGCCGTAGCCGCCCTCGGTGGGGCGGCGCACCACTCTGTGTTTGCGCACACGCCGCATCGCCATCAGGGCCACCGACGTGGGCGGGGTGCGCAGGATCGCGGGCCCCTGCAGGTCGAGCCACGGGCTGTTGAGCACCAGTCCGGACACCCCCTTGCGCGCGGTGGCCCGCCGCGCGCGCAGCCGGTCCAGCCACAACGAGACCACCAGACCGCCCGCCGAGTGGCCGTAGACCAGCACGCGGGCCGGGCCCACCGCGGCGATCGCATCGAGCGCGCGTTCGAGCTCGACGTCGTAGCGCGCCAGGTCCGTGGTGAAGTGCGGAGTCTGGCCCTCCCGGTGCGACCGGCCGCATTTGTGCAGGTCGAGCGCGTAGAAAGCGAATCCGCGGGCCGCGAAGCGGTCGGCGAGCTCGGTGTTGAAGAAGTAGTCGGTGAAACCGTGCACCACCAGTACCGCGTGACGTGCCGACGGCTCGGGATCGCCCCGGCGCACCAGCGTGGCCTCGAGCTCACCCTCACCGTCGGGATCGGGTCCCAGAGCGAAGGTGCACTGCCAGTATCCGGGCAGCACGTCGGGCTCCCATCCAGACACGAAAGCCACCCTAGTGGCGCGACGCGGCCACGGAGAGGTCTTGGGTCGTGGTCGGCGGGTTACCGGCGAGTCAGGCGGGATAACCTGAACACCGGTAAGCCGTTTTCAACGGGCAGCAACCACGAAGGACCATCGAAAAGGTGTCAGAACCACACAAGACCGACGTCCTGCTGGTCGGAGCGGGCATCATGAGCGCCACCCTCAGTGCGCTGCTGCGTTTGGTGGAACCGAACTGGTCGATGACGTTGGTCGAGCGCCTCGACGGTGCGGCCGCCGAGAGCAGCGATCCGTGGAACAACGCGGGCACGGGCCACTCGGCGCTGTGTGAGCTGAACTACACGCCGGCCCGGCCCGACGGCTCCATCGACATCACCAAGGCGGTGAGCGTCAACGAGCAGTTCCAGGTGTCGCGGCAGTTCTGGACCTACGCCGTCGAGAACGGCGTGCTGCCCGACGTGCGCAGCTTCCTCAACCCGATCCCGCACGTCAGCTTCGTCACCGGCGCGGACAACGTGCAGTACCTGCGCAGGCGCTACGACGCACTGGTCACCAACCCACTGTTCGCGACGATGGAGTACATCGACGACAGTGACGAGTTCGCGCGCCGGCTGCCGTTGATGGCCGAGAAGCGTGACTTCTCGAACCCGGTCGGGCTCAACTGGACCCAGGACGGCACCGACGTCGACTTCGGATCGCTGTCGCGGCAACTCCTCGGGTTCGGTGCCAAGCACGGCATGACCACTCTGTTCGGGCACGAGGTGGTCAACCTCACCCAGGGCTCCGACGGCACGTGGACGGTCAAGATCGCCAACCGCCGTACCGGGCAGAAACGCACCATCAACGCCAAGTTCGTCTTCGTCGGCGCCGGCGGCGGCGCGCTGCCGCTGCTGCAGAAGGCCGGCATCAAGGAGGCCAAGGGATTCGGCGGCTTCCCGGTCGGCGGCCAGTGGCTGCGCACCGGCAATCAGGACCTGACGGCGCGGCACCAGGCGAAGGTGTACGGCTTGCCGCCGCTGGGCGCCCCGCCGATGTCGGTGCCCCACCTGGACACCCGCGTGATCAACGAGAAGTCGTGGTTGCTGTTCGGCCCGTTCGCCGGGTGGTCGCCGAAGTTCCTCAAGCAGGGCAAGGTCACCGACCTGCCGTTCTCGGTCAGGCCCGACAACCTGGTCTCGATGCTGGGTGTCGGCCTCACCGAGATGGGGCTGCTGAAGTACCTGATCGGCCAGCTGCTGCTCAGTGAGTCGGCCCGCGTCGAGAATCTGCGTGACTTCGCGCCCAGCGCAAGGGATTCCGACTGGGAGCTGGATATCGCGGGGCAGCGCGTGCAGGTGATCCGCAAGGCCAAGGGCAAGGGCGGGGTGCTGGAGTTCGGGACGACGGTGCTCGCGGCCGCCGACGGCAGCATCGCCGGATTGCTCGGCGCGTCCCCAGGCGCGTCGACGGCGGTGCCGGCGATGTTCGACGTCATGAAGCGGTGCTTCTCGGACCGGTACCCGAGCTGGGAGCCCAAACTCAAGGAGATGGTCCCGTCGCTCGGTACCGCACTGTCCGACGAACCCAAACTCTTCGAAGAGGTGTGGGCGCACGGGACCGCGGTGCTCAAACTGGACAAGCCCGCCAGCAGCATCCCCGCCACCACCGCCGACGAATCGACGGCCGGCACCGAGCATTCCCCGGCCGCGGCCACCGTCTGACTCAGGACTGCCGGATGACAGTGGCGCTGCGTCGCAGTTGGGCCAAGGACCTGGACGCAGCGACGCTCTACGAGTTGCTCAAGCTGCGTGTCGAGGTCTTCGTCGTCGAGCAGGCCACCCCGTACCCCGAACTCGACGGTCGCGACCTGCTGGCGGAGACGCGACACTTCTGGTTGGAGAACCCCGAAGGGGAGGTCATCTCGACTTTGCGTCTGATGGAGGAACATCCGGCCGGGCAGAAGGCGTTCCGGATCGGTCGCGTGTGCACCAAGCGCGGCGATCGCGGCAACGGCCACACCGCCAGGCTGTTGCAGGCCGCGCTCGCGGAGGTCGGCGACTACCCGTGCCACATCAACGCCCAGACCTACCTCGAGGAGATGTACCGCAGGCACGGCTTCGTCCGTGACGGCGACGAATTTCTCGACGACGGGATTCCGCACGTCCCGATGGTCAAGCCGTGACGTCCCCGGAATCGTCGCCGCCGATCTATCCGTTCAGCGCGGTCATCGGACACGACCGGCTGCGGCTGGCACTGGTGCTGTGCGCGGTGCGGCCCGACATCGGCGGAGTGCTGATCCGCGGCGAGAAGGGCACCGCGAAATCGACCGCCGTGCGCGGGCTGGCGCACGTCTTGTCGGCGGCCTTCGCGGCGTCCGGTGAGCACGGCGGTCAATTGGTTGAGCTGCCGATCGGCGCCACCGAGGACCGCGTCGTGGGCTCGCTGGATCTGCAGAAGGTGCTGCGCGACGGCGAGCACGCGTTCTCGCCCGGTCTGCTGGCGCGGGCACATCGCGGGGTGCTCTACGTCGACGAGGTCAACCTGCTGCACGACCACCTCGTCGACGTGCTGCTCGACGCGGCCGCGATGGGCCGGGTCCACATCGAACGCGACGGCGTCTCGCACAGCCACGATGCCCGGTTCGTGCTGATCGGCACGATGAACCCCGAGGAGGGAGAGTTGCGCCCACAGCTGCTCGACCGGTTCGGGCTCACCGTCGACGTGGCTGCCTCCCGCGACGTCGACGTCCGCGTCGAGGTGATCCGGTCCCGGTTGGCCTACGAGGCCGACCCGGCGGCATTCGCCGAACGCTACGCCGCCGCAGACGCCGACCTGGCCGCCCAGATCGCCAAGGCGCGTGCGCTGATCGCCGATGTGGTGCTGCCCGACAACGAATTACGACGCATCGCCGCGCTGTGCGCGGCGTTCGACGTCGACGGGATGCGCGCGGACCTCGTGGTGGCGCGCACCGCGGTGGCGCACGCCGCATGGCGCGTTTCGGCGACCGGGGCGGGCGAAGCGACGGGGGATGTGACCGTCGGCGAGGAGGACATCAGGGTGGCGGCCGAACTGGCGCTGCCGCACCGGCGGCGCCGCGACCCGTTCGACGACCCCGGTCTGGACCCTGACCGGCTCGACGAGGCGATGGAACAGGCCGGGGAGTCGGTCGACGGCCCGCCGGATTCAGATCCGGAGCCTGACCCGCCGGGCGGTGGGTCGAATCCCGATGATGTCGCGGAAGGTCAAGAGCGGCAACAGAAGTCGTCATCGCCCAGCGGGCAGAGCGCGCCACCGGCGCACACGTTCAAGACCAGGGCGCTGGTCGTCCCCGGTGTCGGGGAGGGAGCCCCGGGTCGTCGGTCACGCGCCCGCAATCGCACCGGCACCGTGATCGCGGCGA
The DNA here is from genome assembly GCF_000612725.1 of Mycolicibacterium austroafricanum. GTDB lineage: Bacteria > Actinomycetota > Actinomycetes > Mycobacteriales > Mycobacteriaceae > Mycobacterium > Mycobacterium austroafricanum. Next base: position 209,506 of record NZ_HG964450.1, on the reverse strand, counting down.
CCGAGGATGCCGGGGCCGGCCACGGCTTGCACATGTTCGCGACGCTGCTGAACGCGGCGGGACGCCGGCGGGGTCCGGGCGCGGTGCGTCCGGGGCCCGACGATGTGCGGCGCGCGGTACGCGAAGGCCGCGAGGGCAATCTGGTGATCTTCGTCGTCGACGCCTCGGGGTCGATGGCGGCCCGCGACCGTATGTCGGCGGTCAGCGGTGCGACACTGTCGCTGCTGCGGGATGCCTACCAGCGCCGGGACAAGGTCGCCGTCATCACGTTCCGCCGGCAGGATGCCCGGGTGCTGCTGCCGCCGACCACCTCGGTGTACATCGCCAGCCGGCGGCTGGCCCGTTTCGACACCGGCGGCAAAACCCCACTGGCACAAGGTCTGCTGGCCGCGCGCGACATGGTGGTGCGGGAACGGGCCAGGGACCGCGCCCGCCGGAGCCTGGTTGTGGTACTCACCGACGGCCGCGCCACGGGCGGGCCGGATCCGCTGGGCCGGGCCCGCGCCGCGGCCGCCCGGCTGGTGGCCGAGGGCGCCGCCGCCGTCGTGGTGGATTGTGAAACCTCTTACATCCGACTCGATCTGGCGCAGGATCTGGCCCGCCGGCTCGGCGCGCCGTCGGTGCGGCTGGACGATTTGCGTGCCGAGAATCTGACCGCTCTGGTGAAGGCGCAGGCCGACCGGGGCGCCGCGTAGAAAGGTGTTGCGATGCCTCAGGGTTCGCCGCTGACGGTTCCCGACGACGGGTTGACGACGCGGGCGCGGCGCAACGCTCCGCTGCTGGCGGTGCACACCGGGCCGGGCAAGGGTAAGTCGACGGCCGCTTTCGGGATGGCGTTGCGCGCGTGGAACCAGGGGTTCGACATCGCGGTGTTCCAGTTCGTCAAGAGCGCGAAGTGGAAGGTCGGGGAGGAGACCGCGTTGCGCGAACTCGGGCGCGCGCACGACGAGCGCGGTGTCGGCGGCCCGGTCGAATGGCACAAGATGGGCTCGGGTTGGTCGTGGACGCGCAAGGCCGGCACCGAGATCGACCACGCCGCGGCGGCCGCCGACGGCTGGGCCGAGATCTCCCGCAGGCTCTCCGAGGAGCGTCACGACTTCTACGTGCTCGACGAGTTCACTTATCCGCTCAAGTGGGGCTGGCTCGACGTCGACGACGTGGTCTCGACGCTGACGGCCCGTCCCGGCACCCAGCACGTCGTGATCACCGGCCGTGATGCACCGCAGGCGCTGGTCGACGCCGCCGATCTGGTCACCGAGATGACGAAGGTCAAGCATCCGATGGATGTGGGCCGCAAAGGCCAGAAAGGGATCGAGTGGTGACGGCCCCCACCCCTCTGCGCGAGCGTGCGTGTCTGAGGCCGCCACGCCGGGCATTTCCCCGAGTTTGCGCACGCTCGCGCACGCAGGCGCTCGACCGACGCAATTCTGAAAGTCCCTCGCGTCACGCCGACGCAGCGGACCGGATCGCGGCCGAGCGTGCGCAAATTTCGCAACTTGGGCGGCGTGTTGCCCGCAGACACGCACGCTCGCGCAGAGGGGTGGGGGCAGGCAGAGGGGTGGGGGCAGACGGGTGGGGGAGGACGAGGGGTTGAGCACGCCCGCAGTGGTGATCGCCGCGCCGGCGTCCGGCAGCGGAAAGACCACGGTGGCCACCGGATTGATGGGCGCGCTGCGGCGGGCCGGCCACCGGGTGGCGCCGTTCAAGGTGGGTCCTGACTTCATCGACCCCGGCTACCACGCGCTCGCCACCGCACGGCCGGGCCGCAATCTGGACCCGGTGCTCGTCGGGGAGTCTCTGATCGGCCCGCTGTACCGGCACGGCAGCGACGACGCCGACATCGCGGTCGTCGAGGGGGTGATGGGCCTGTTCGACGGGCGCATCAGCGACGCCGCCGTCGGCCCCGCTCAGGGATCCACTGCGCACGTTGCGTCGCTGCTCGGCGCTCCCGTCGTCCTCGTCGTCGATGCTCGCGGCCAAAGTCACAGTGTGGCAGCGCTTTTACATGGTTTCGCCACGTTCGACAGCTCGGTGCGGCTGGCCGGGGTGATCCTGAACCGGGTCGGGTCCGCCCGCCACGAGCAGGTGCTGCGCCAGGCCTGCGAACAGGCCGGGGCGGTGGTGCTCGGGTCGATCCCGCGGGCCGACGAACTCGCCGTACCCTCGCGCCACCTCGGCCTGGTCACCGCCGTCGAGCACGGACGTCGCGCCACCGCGGCGGTGCAGGCCATGACCGAGCTGGTGGCCCGGCACGTCGACCTGGCCGCCGTGGCGTCGGTGGCTTCGAGCCGCGTCGACGACGCGCCGTGGACGCCGCCACCCCGCACGTCACCCGCGCGGGTGACGGTAGCGCTGGCCGCGGGCAGGGCCTTCTCCTTCGGCTACGCCGAGCACCGGGAACTGCTCTGCGCCTCCGGCGCCGACGTGGTGGAGTTCGATCCGTTGTGCGACCCGCTGCCCCCTGATGCTGCGGCCCTGGTGCTTCCCGGTGGCTTCCCCGAGGAGTTCGGCACCGAGCTGTCGGCCAACGAGGTGGTACGCGAGCAGATCAGGGCGCTGGCCGCCGGTGGTGCGCCGGTACAGGCCGAATGCGCCGGCCTCACCTACCTGGTCGACGATCTCGACGGGCATCCGATGTGCGGTGTGCTTTCCGGTTCGGCGTCGTTCACCGAATCGCTCACCCTCGGGTACCGCGACGCGGTGGCCGTCGCCGATTCGCCACTGCACAACATCGGCGACCGCGTGGTCGGGCACGAATTCCACCGCACCACAGTGCATTTCGTTGATGCCCGGCAGCCCGCCTGGCGGTATTCGGGCCGTGGCGCGAAGATGGTCGAGGACGGCGCGGTGCTGGGCGGCGTGCACGCCGGATACCTGCACACCCATCCCGCGGCCCATCCTCGGGCCATCGCCCGCTTCGTCGCGGCCGCCGCAACTACTAGGCTCGCCGGGTGACTTCGGCGGACGCGAGGAGCGATTTGACATCCGAGAACGCGTATCTGGTGGGCCTGCGCCTCGCCGGTAAGAAGGTCGTCGTGGTCGGCGGGGGCACGGTCGCGCAGCGGCGGCTGCCGCTGCTCGTGGCCAGCGGTGCCGACGTGCACGTCATCACCAGGGCTGCCACCCCGGCGGTCGAGGCGATCGACGGAATCACCTTGACGATGCGCGACTTTCGCGCCGGGGACCTCGAGGGCGCCTGGTATGTGATCGCCGCCACCGACGACCCCGAGGTGAATGCCGCGATCGTGGCGGAGGCCGAGAGCAGGCGTGTCTTCTGCGTGCGGGCCGACGTGGCGGTCGAGGGCACCGCCGTCACCCCTGCCACCTTCGAGTACGAGGGGCTGTCGGTCGGGGTGCTGGCCGGCGGTGAACACCGCCGCTCCGCGGGAATCCGCACCGCGATCCGCGAGGCCCTGCAGCGGGGCCTGATCGGCGTCGACAGTTCGGCGGCGCCCGGCGTCGCCAAGGGCACCGTCGCGCTGGTGGGCGGCGGTCCCGGGGACCCCGAGTTGGTCACCGTGCGCGGCCGCAGACTGCTTGCCCACGCCGACGTGGTCGTCGCCGACCGGCTGGCGCCGCAGGATCTGCTGTCCGAGCTGTCGCCCGAGGTCGAGGTGATCGACGCGGCGAAGATCCCCTACGGCCGGGCGATGGCGCAGGACGCGATCAACGAGGTGCTCATCGCCAGGGCCCGGGAAGGCAAGTTCGTCGTCCGGCTCAAGGGCGGCGACCCGTTCGTGTTCGCCCGCGGCTACGAAGAGGTGATCGCCTGCGCCGAGGCGGGCATCCCGGTCACCGTGGTGCCCGGTGTGACAAGCGCCATAGCCGTCCCGGCACTGGCCGGCGTTCCGGTCACGCATCGCGGTCTGACCCACGAGTTCGTGGTGGTCAGCGGGCACGTGGCGCCGGATCATCCCGAATCGTTAGTGAATTGGGATGCGCTGGCCGCGATGAACGGCACCATCGTTTTGCTGATGGCGGTGGAACGCATCGAGCTCTTCGTCAAGATCCTGTTGAGAGGCGGCCGACCAGCGGATACGCCGGTGCTTGTCGTCCAGCATGGAACGACATCGTCGCAGCGGACTTTGCGGGCGACGCTCTCGGAGGCCCCGGAACGGATCCGGTCCGACGGTATTCGGCCCCCCGCGATCATCGTCATCGGGGCGGTGGCCGGCTTCGGCGCTTAAAGGATTCTTAAGATTACTGTAAGGTAACCCGATATGACGGCTCTCAACGATGCGGAGCGTGCCGCCATCCAACGTGATGCTGAAGGCAGTGGAAAACGAGGCTCAGGCCGGGCTTCGGACCGTGCCCTGCCCGCTCGAATCCCCGGTCTGGGCGAGACGGCGGGTGGCCGCGGAGGCGACGGAGCGCGGGCGGGGAGGACCCCGGCCTGGGTGCCGTCGCGGCGATTCTTCGCCGCGGTCATCGCGATCGGCGGAATGCAGCTGCTGGCCACCATGGACAGCACCATCGCCATCGTCGCGCTGCCGAAGATCCAGGACGAACTGAACCTGTCGGACGCCGGCCGAAGCTGGGTCATCACCGCATATGTGCTGACGTTCGGTGGACTGATGCTGCTCGGTGGCCGCCTCGGCGACACCATCGGCCGCAAGAGGACCTTCATCGTCGGCGTCACGCTGTTCACCATCGCTTCGGTCCTGTGCGGTATCGCGTGGGACGAGGCCACCCTGGTCATCGCCCGGTTGCTGCAGGGCGTCGGCGCGGCCATCGCATCGCCGACGGCTCTGGCGCTGATCGCCACGACGTTCCCGAAGGGACCGGCCCGCAACGCGGCCACCGCGGTGTTCGCCGCGATGACCGGCGTGGGCTCGGTCATGGGCCTGGTGGTCGGCGGCGCTCTCACCGAGGTGTCCTGGCGGCTCGCGTTCCTGGTGAACGTGCCGATCGGCCTGATCATGATCTATCTGGCCCGCAAGACGCTGCGCGAGACGAACAAGGAGCGGCTCAAGCTCGACGCCGCAGGCGCGCTGCTCGCGACGATGGGCTGTACGGCCGCGGTGTTCGCGTTCTCGATGGGTCCGGAGTCAGGCTGGGCCTCGCCCGTGACCGTCGCCTCCGCCGTCGCCGCCGTCGGCTGCCTCCTCGCCTTCCTGTGGGTCGAGCGCACGGCCGAGAACCCGGTGGTGCCGTTCGCGCTGTTCCACGACCGCAACCGGGTGGCCACATTCGCGGCGGTCTTCCTGGCGGGCGGCGTGATGTTCACGCTGACGGTGACCATCGGGCTGTATGTGCAGGACATCATGGGCTACAGCGCCCTGCGTGCGGGTATCGGCTTCATCCCGTTCGTCATCGCGCTGGGCATCGGCCTCGGCCTGTCCTCGGCGCTGGTGTCGAAGTTCCCGCCACGGGTGCTGGTGATCGGTGGCGGCGTCCTGGTGCTGGCCGCAATGATCTACGGCTCCACACTGGACGCCGGGATCCCGTACTTCCCGAACCTGGTGCTGCCCATCACGATCGGCGGCTTCGGTATCGGCATGATCGTCGTGCCGTTGATGATCTCGGCGATCGCCGGCGTCGGCTTCGACCAGATCGGCCCGGTGTCGGCCATCGCGCTGATGCTGCAGAACCTCGGCGGGCCCGTCGTGCTCGCGGTCATCCAGGCCGTCATCACGTCGCGGACGCTGTACCTCGGCGGCACCACCGGCCCGGTCAAGGACATGAACGCCGCGCAGCTGCACGCCCTGGATCAGGGCTACTCGTACGGCCTGCTGTGGGTGGCCGCGGTGGCGGTCATCGTCGGTGGTGCGGCGCTGTTCATCGGATACACGGCCGAACAGGTCGCGCATGCGCAGGAAGTCAAGGACGCCATCGACGCCGGCGAACTGTAGTGACTTCGGCGTGAGAATCGTCGCTCAGCGGCGATAACCACGCCGAGATCCCGCGCCTCGGTAGGGTGGCTCACCATGGCTTCCGGGTCGTCAGAACACGCGACGACTCCGTTGTCGAAATCGGTGCTGGGCATCGCGATCGTCGCGATCACCGGCATGCAGCTGATGTCCACGCTCGACGGCACCATCGTGATCGTCGCGCTGCCGCGGATGCAGGCCGAACTGAACCTCTCCGACGCGGGCAAGAGCTGGGTCATCACCGCCTATGTGCTGGCTTTCGGCGGCCTGCTGCTGCTCGGCGGGCGCATCGGTGACGCGGTCGGGCACAAACGCGCCTTCCTGTCCGGCGTCGGTCTCTTCACGATCGCCTCCCTCGTGTGCGGCCTGGCCACCGAGGAGATCACGCTCGTCGCCGCGCGCGCGTTCCAGGGCGCAGGCGCCGCGGTGGCCGCCCCGACCGGGCTGGCGCTGATCGCCACCACCTACGCCGTCGGCCACGCCCGCAACCGCGCGCTGGCGGTGTCGGCGGCGATGCTGGCCACCGGGTCGGTCCTCGGCCTGGTGCTCGGCGGCGCGCTGACCGTCGTGTCGTGGCGGCTGGCCTTCCTGATCAACGTCCCGATCGGCATCGCGATCATCGCGATCGCGGTGTTCCGGCTCGCCGAGACGCACCACGAGCGACTCAAGCTCGACGTCACCGGCGCCCTGCTGGCCACGCTGGCCTGCACGTCGGCCGTCCTGTTCTTCACTCAGGGCCCGTCCCGAGGCTGGGCCGACCCGTTCGTCATCGGCGCGGCCGTCGCGTCGGCGCTGCTGTTCGTCGCGTTCTTCGTCGTCGAGCGCTCCGCCGACCACCCGATCGTCCCGCTGACGGTGTTCGACAACCGCAACCGGGTGGCGACGTTCCTCTCGCTGTTCCTGGCCGGCGGGGTGATGCTGAGCGCGACGGTGATGATCGGCCTGTACGTCCAGGACGTCATGGGCTATTCGGCGCTGCAGGCCGGCATGGCCTTCATCCCGTTCGCGCTCGCGCTGGGCGTCGGCACCGTCGTCGCGGCCCGGGTGGCGCCCTATCTCGCGCCGCGGTGGATCATCCTCGGCGCCGGCCTTCTGGTGCCGTGCGCGATGCTCTACGGCTCGACACTCGACCGCGGCATCCCGTACGTCCCGGACCTGATCGCGCCCCTGGTGGTCGGCGGCTTCGGCATCGGGGTGATCTCGGTGATCCTGCCGCTGTGCGCGATCGCCGACGTCGGAGCGCGCGAGATCGGACCCGTCTCGTCGATCACACTGATGGTGCAGAATCTCGGCGGACCCGTGGTGCTGGTCGTCATCCAGGCGGTGCAGACCTCACGCACCCTCTACCTGGGCGGAACCACCGGACCGGTGGCCGCCATGACGCCCGCTCAACTCGATGCGCTCGACGCCGGCTACACCTATTCGCTGCTGTGGGTGGCCGCGGTTTCGGTGCTCGTCGGCGCGGCGGCGCTGTTCATCGGGTTTTCGGCGCGCCAGATCGCGGTGGCGAAGTACAACCGCGACGCGGTGGAGACAGGCGAGCTCTGGATTTCGGCGGAGCAGCGCGGAGCGACGGAGGGCTGAGCGCATCAGTAAGGTGTTCGGCTGTGATCACCCGCATGTCCGAGCTGTTCCTGCGCACCCTGCGCGACGATCCGGCCGACGCCGAAGTGCCGAGCCACAAGCTGCTCATCCGGGCCGGCTACGTCCGGCCCGTCGGCCCCGGTCTGTACAGCTGGCTGCCGCTGGGGCTGAAGGTGCTGCGCAAGATCGAGAACATCGTCCGCAATGAGATGAATGCCATTGGCGGACAAGAGATCCTGTTCCCCGCGCTGCTGCCACGCGCCCCGTACGAGACCACCAACCGGTGGACCGAGTACGGCGACACCCTGTTCCGGCTGCAGGACCGCCGCAACAACGACTACCTGCTGGGCCCCACCCACGAGGAGATGTTCACCCTCACCGTTAAGGGCGAGTACTCGTCGTACAAGGACTTCCCGCTGCGGCTCTACCAGATCCAGAACAAGTACCGCGACGAGGCCCGACCCCGCGCGGGCATCCTGCGTGGCCGCGAGTTCCTGATGAACGACTCCTACTCGTTCGACATCGACGACGACGGCCTCAAGAACGCCTACATCGCGCACCGCGAGGCCTACCAGCGGATCTTCGACCTGCTCAAGGTCCGGTACGTCATCGTCTCGGCCGTGTCCGGGGCGATGGGCGGCAGCGCCTCCGAGGAGTTCCTGGCCGAGAGCGACGTCGGTGAGGACACCTACGTGCGTTGCCTGCAGTCCGGCTATGCCGCGAACGTCGAGGCCGTCGTCACCATGGTGCCGGAACCGATCTCCCCGGAGCAGATTGCGGGGCTGGCGAGCGCAACCGTGCACCACACCGGCGACACCCCGACCATCGCCACGCTGGTGGACTGGGCCAACGGGGCGGATCTGGGCCGGACCGTCACCGCCGCGGACACGCTGAAGAACGTGATGCTCAAGGTGCGCGAGCCCGGCGGCGAGTGGGAGCTGCTCGGCGTCGGCGTGCCCGGCGACCGCGAGGTCGACGACAAGCGCCTCGGGGCGGCGCTGGAACCGGCCGAGTACGCAATGCTCGACGACGCCGACTTCGCCAGATACCCGTTCCTGGTGAAGGGTTACATCGGTCCGAAAGCCTTGCTGGCCAACGGCGTCCGCTATCTCGTCGACCCCAGAGTGGTGGACGGCACAGCGTGGATCACCGGCGCCGACGAGTTGGGTAAGCACGTCGTCGACCTGGTCGCCGGGCGCGATTTCACCCCGGACGGCACGATCGAGGCGGCCGAGGTCCGTGCGGGTGACCCCTCGCCGGACGGTGCCGGACCGCTGGTCGCCGCGCGCGGCATCGAGATCGGCCACGTCTTCCAGCTGGGCCGCAAGTACGCCGACGCGTTCGGCGCCGACGTGCTCGGCGAGAACGGCAAACCGGTGCGGCTGACCATGGGCTCCTACGGGATCGGGGTGTCGCGGTTGGTGGCGGTCATCGCCGAGCAGCATCACGACGAACTCGGGCTGCGCTGGCCGTCGACCGTGTCACCGTTCGATGTGCACGTGGTGATCGCCAACAAGGACGCCGACGCGCGCACGGGCGCCACCGAACTGGCCGCCGAACTCGACCGGCTCGGCGTCGACGTGCTCCTCGACGACCGGACGGCCTCGCCCGGCGTGAAGTTCAAGGACGCCGAACTGCTCGGGGTGCCGTGGATCGTGGTGGTGGGGCGCGGCTGGGCCGACGGCATCGTCGAGTTGCGCGACCGGTTCGGCGGCGACAAGCACGAGATCCCGGTCGACGGCGCGGCCGAGCGGATCAGCGCCGCGCTGGCCGGGGCATAGCCCGGATCTACTCGCTGCCGCCCGGGAACGCGACGGTGACCGTCGAGTCGCCGCGGACGGCGCGCCACCGGGCGGCGGTCAGCGCACACTCGGTCAGCGCGGTGACGCCGAACGCCCGCACCGCCTGGTCGGCGGCCTGCTCGACGACGGCGCGCCACGCGACCGCGGCGTCCTCTTCCATCCGAACCGCGAGGTCGACCGCCTCCGCCGGCGTGTCGACCTCCATGGGCAGTTGATATCCGGCCGCGGGCAGCGGCGCCTCGGCACCCTGTTCTGCGAGCAGCGCGATGGCCGCCTCGCGGCGGGCGCGGTGCTCGGCCATCGCCTCCGACACCAGATAGTTGACGTCCGGAGTCGAGTGCGCCGACACCAACCCGTACCCGTAGATGGTGGCGTGCTCGGTGGCTATCGCGTCGAACAGCGCGCCGTCGGCCGCGTCGTCGGGCCGCGACGGCATCCCCTGGTCCGGGGCGGTCATCGTGAACCTCCCGCACCGGCCAGCGTGACCGAGTAGGCGGCGGTGCACGCCGCGGCGATCGAGGCGAGCAGCCCGGCCCGGTAGCCGCTCAGCGCTCCGGCGGCGTGTGTGGCGCTGTCGGCTGAGGTGCGCAGGGCGCCGATCACGTCCTCGGCGGTCGGCGCCGGAACCGACGCCGTCGTGGTGGTCGTCAGCGCCCCCGTTGACGACGTCACGCTGGTGGTCGGTGCGGCACGGCCGGTCATGCGCACGATCTCCTCCGCCAGCGCCTCGGCGTGCGCCGAGCGCTGCGCGGCGATCCCGGTCAATGCGTCGGCGAGCTTGCCGCGGGCCGTGGCGGCGACGTCGTCGGCCAGCCGGCTGTCGGAGCGGGCCCGGTCCAGCGCGGTGGTGAGATCGTCGAGATCCGGGGGAGGGGGCGGATCGCCGCAGCCCGCGGCGGTGACGCCGAGCGCTGCCAGCGCGGCCGCACCGACGAGGACGCGTCGACGGCTGAGGGTCGGCGGGCGGCTCGGCACGCCCACATCCTGCCATCCGGGTCCCGGCGGGCGGTGCTGCCGCCCACGGTGCGGTGCGCGCTTTTGGTCGTTCGGGCACCTGGCGCTGGCGTATCGTGGGGAGTCGGATTCGCAGGAGCCCTCTTGCGCACCGTGTCCGGACAACTCAAGACGAGGAGCTCGCCGTGGCGGAGCGGTCTACGGGATTGCCGTCGCAACGACAGGTGGTCGAACTGCTCGACGGTGAATTCACGCGTGCCGGTTACGACCTCGAAGACGTGGTCATCGATGCCGCCTCCCGGCCACCGCGCATCACCGTGGTCACCGACAGCGACCACGGCCTGGATCTCGACTCTGTCGCCGAACTGTCCAGGATCGCCTCCGAACTGCTCGACGGTCTCGACTCCGCGCCGTATGTGCTCGAGGTGACCTCGCCCGGGGTGGATCGCCCGCTGACCACGGAAAAGCACTACCGCAGGGCGCGCGGGCGCCTGGCGGAGATCACACTGACCGACGGATCCGTGCTGACCGGCCGCATCGGCGGGGTCGCCGACGGGACGGTCGGCGTCGTGGTGCGTGAGGGGCGAAGTAACCTTTCGGTCCGCGAGATCGCACTCAACGCGATCGCCAAAGCTGTTGTCCAGGTGGAGTTTTCGCCGCCGAGTCCGCGTGAGTTGGAGCTGGCGGGCGTCTCCAGGAAGGAAGCCCGAGCGTGAACATCGACATGGCGGCCCTGCACGCGATCGAGGCCGACAAGGGTATCTCGGTCGACGTGGTGGTCGACACCATCAAATCGGCACTGCTGACGGCCTACCGGCATACCGAGGGCCACGAGGCCGACGCGCACATCGACATCGACCGCAAGACCGGCGCCGTCAAGGTGATCGCCCGCCAGACCGACGAAGACGGCAACGTGCTGCACGAATGGGACGACACCCCAGAGGGTTTCGGCCGAATCGCGGCGACCACCGCGCGTCAGGTCATCCTGCAGAGGCTCCGCGACGCCGAGAACGAGAAGAACTACGGCGAGTTCTCGGCGCGCGAGGGCGACATCGTCGCCGGCGTCATCCAGCGTGATGCGCGCGCCAACGCCCGAGGGCTCGTGGTGGTCCGGATGGGCAGCGAGACCAAGGGTTCCGAAGGTGTGATCCCGGCCGCCGAGCAGGTGCCCGGAGAGCGGTGCGAGCACGGCGACCGGTTGCGGTGCTACGTCGTCGGCGTGACGCGCGGCGCCAGGGAGCCGCTCATCACCCTGTCGCGAACGCATCCGAATCTGGTGCGCAAGCTGTTCTCCCTGGAGGTTCCCGAGATCGCCGACGGCTCGGTGGAGATCGTCGCGGTGGCCAGGGAGGCCGGCCACCGCTCCAAGATCGCGGTGGCGACCAGGGCGCCAGGGCTGAACGCCAAGGGCGCCTGCATCGGCCCGATGGGGCAGCGGGTGCGCAACGTGATGAGTGAGCTGTCCGGCGAGAAGATCGACATCATCGACTACGACGAGGACCCGGCGCGGTTCGTGGCCAACGCGCTGTCGCCGGCCAAGGTGGTGTCGGTGACGGTGATCGACGAGGCCGCCCGTGCGGCGCGCGTCATCGTGCCGGACTTCCAGCTCTCTCTCGCGATCGGCAAGGAGGGCCAGAACGCACGTCTGGCGGCGCGCCTGACCGGATGGCGCATCGACATCCGCAGCGACGACGCCGCCAAAGAAGGCGCGGTCGAGGAGCGTTGACCGGCGGCGCGTCGTCGGCTTTGCACACCGGTTTTCCTCTCAGCAGTGCGGTGACGGTAGACTCAGCTGTGATCCAGCGCGAGACATCGGCTCGGATGCGGAAAAGTGCCATCAACCCCACTGCGGGGCCGGTGCGGACCTGCATCGGGTGCCGGAAACGAGAGCTGGCCGTCGAATTGCTTCGGGTTGTCGCTGCAGACAGTGGAAACGGACCTGGGAATGGACCCAGCACCGTGACCGTTGACTCAGCGAGACGGCTTCCTGGGCGGGGCGCTTGGTTGCATCCCGATCCGGTCTGCCTGCAAGCCGCGGTCCGGCGGCGGGCCTTCGGCCGAGCGTTACGGATCACCGGTTCACCGGACATCACCGCGTTGTCAGAGCGTTTCCCCACCGGGGACGCGCACGGCACACCCGGTCAAGAGAACAGGTAAGCGAAGAACATGAGCACACCGTGAAGTCCCGATGACCATGCGTCATAGCTAACCCGAGGCGCGGCGCCTACCACCGCTGTCGCCTCCCAGACAGGAGATGTAGTGGCAGGTAAGGCCCGCGTGCACGAGTTGGCTAAGGAACTCGGTGTCACAAGTAAGGAAGTACTCGCCCGGCTCAGTGAGCAAGGCGAATTCGTCAAGTCGGCATCGTCGACGGTGGAGGCTCCCGTCGCCCGCCGACTCCGGGAGTCATACGGTGGCTCCAAGTCCGACAAGACCAAGGCTGCGCCCAGCGGCAATGGTGCTGCCGGTGCGACGGTCAAGCCGTCCGCGCCGCAGAGCCGGCCCGGCCCCAAGCCCGGCCCGCCGGTAGCGCAACAGCCCGCCGCGCCGGCTGCACCACCGGCCGCGCCCGCGGCGGCGACCCCGGCGGAGCCTGCTGCGCCGTCGGCCCGGCCCGGCCCGACGCCGGGACCGCGCCCGGGGCCCTCCGCCCCGAAGCCGGGTGCACCCAAGCCCGCAGCCAGGACCCCCCGGGTCGGCAACAACCCGTTCTCTTCGCAGCAGCCGGTCGAGCGGCCGGCGCCCAGGCCTCAGGGTCCGGGCGGTCCCAGGCCGGGTCCCGGCGCAGGCGGTCCCCGTCCCGGCGGTGGCCCCCGGCCCGGCGCCTCGCCCGGCAGCATGCCGCCTCGTCCGCAGGGTGCACGCCCCG
>NZ_HG964450.1:132932-194046 GCF_000612725.1 Mycolicibacterium austroafricanum | reverse complement strand
CGGCGGCGGTAACTACCGCGGCGGCGGAGCCGGAGGCGGCGCACCCGCTGCCGGCGGCGGTGGATTCCGCGGTCGTCCCGGCGGTGGCGGTGGCGGCGGTCGTCCCGGCCAGCGCGGTGGCGCAGCGGGAGCGTTCGGTCGTCCCGGCGGCGCACCGAAGCGCGGTCGCAAGTCGAAGCGCGCGAAAAGGGCCGAATACGAGAACATGCAGGCCCCGGTCGTCGGCGGTGTGCGGCTTCCGCACGGCAACGGCGAGACCATCCGGCTGGCCCGCGGCGCGTCGCTGAGCGATTTCGCCGAGAAGATCAACGCCAACCCGGCATCGCTGGTGCAGGCGCTGTTCAACCTCGGTGAGATGGTCACGGCCACCCAGTCCGTCGGCGACGAGACGCTCGAGCTGCTCGGCGGCGAGATGAACTACGTCGTGCAGGTGGTGTCCCCGGAGGACGAGGACCGCGAGCTGCTGGAATCCTTCGACCTCACCTACGGCGAGGATGAGGGTGGCGAGGAGGATCTTGAGATCCGTCCTCCGGTGGTCACCGTCATGGGTCACGTCGACCACGGCAAGACCCGACTGCTGGACACCATCCGCAACGCCACCGTCCGCGAGGGCGAGGCCGGCGGCATCACCCAGCACATCGGCGCCTACCAGGTGACCGTCGACCTCGACGGCACCGAACGCCCGATCACCTTCATCGACACCCCGGGTCACGAGGCGTTCACCGCCATGCGTGCCCGCGGTGCCAAGGCCACCGACATCGCGATCCTGGTGGTCGCCGCCGACGACGGCGTGATGCCGCAGACGGTCGAGGCGATCAACCACGCGCAGGCTGCCGACGTGCCGATCGTGGTGGCGGTCAACAAGATCGACAAGGAAGGCGCGGACCCGGCCAAGATCCGCGGCCAGCTCACCGAGTACGGTCTGGTGCCGGAGGAGTACGGCGGCGACGCGATGTTCGTCGACATCTCCGCCAAGCAGGGCACCAACATCGAGGCACTGCTGGAGGCGGTCATCCTGACCGCCGACGCGTCGCTGGACCTGCGGGCCAACCCCGACATGGAGGCCCAGGGTGTGGCGATCGAGGCGCACCTGGACCGCGGTCGCGGCCCGGTGGCGACCGTGCTGATCCAGCGCGGCACGCTGCGGGTCGGTGACTCGGTGGTCGCGGGAGACGCCTACGGCCGCGTGCGCCGAATGGTCGACGAGCACGGCGAGGACGTCGAAGAGGCGTTGCCGTCGCGTCCGGTGCAGGTCATCGGCTTCACGTCGGTGCCGGGTGCCGGTGACAACTTCCTGGTCGTCGACGAGGACCGCATCGCCAGGCAGATCGCCGATCGGCGCAGCGCCCGCAAGCGCAACGCGCTGGCCGCCCGCACCCGTAAGCGGATCAGCCTGGAGGACCTGGATTCGGCGCTGAAGGAAACCAGTCAGCTGAACCTGATCCTCAAGGGCGACAACTCCGGCACGGTGGAAGCGCTCGAAGAGGCCCTGCTGGGTATCCAGGTCGACGAGGAGGTCGAGCTGCGTGTCATCGACCGCGGTGTCGGTGGCGTCACCGAGACGAACGTCAACCTGGCGTCGGCCTCGGACGCGATCATCATCGGCTTCAACGTCCGCGCCGAGGGCAAGGCCACCGAGCTGGCCAACCGCGAGGGCGTCGAGATCCGCTACTACTCGATCATCTACCAGGCGATCGACGAGATCGAGAGCGCGCTCAAGGGCATGCTCAAGCCGGTCTACGAGGAGAAGGAGCTCGGCCGCGCCGAGATCCGCGCGATCTTCCGGTCGTCCAAGGTCGGCAACATCGCCGGCTGCCTGGTCCAGTCGGGCATCATGCGCCGCAACGCCAAGGCGCGGCTGCTGCGCGACAACGTGGTGGTCGCCGAGAACCTCACCATCTCGTCGCTCAAGCGGGAGAAGGACGATGTCACCGAGGTCCGCGATGGTTACGAGTGTGGTCTGACACTGACCTACTCCGACATCAAGGAAGGCGACGTCATCGAGACGTACGAGCTGGTCGAGAAGGCGAGGACGTAAGCGTCGATGAGCGCTCGCGTGAAGAGAGGACCACATGGCTGATCCCGCACGGGCGAAACGGCTCGCCAAGCGGATCTCCACAATCGTCGCCTCGGCCATCGAGTACGAGATCAAGGATCCGCGGCTGGCCGGGGTGACGATCACGGATGCCAAGGTCACCAACGACCTGCACGACGCGACGCTGTACTACACGGTGTTGGGCCGGTCCCTTGACGAGGAACCCGACTACGAGGGTGCCGCCGCCGGCTTGGAAAAGGCCAAAGGCGTGCTGCGTACCAAGGTCGGCGCCTCGTTGGGGGTCCGGTTCACCCCGACGCTGTCGTTCGCCCGGGACACCGTCCCCGACACCGCGCACCGCATGGAGGCGCTTCTGGCGAAGGCCCGTGCCGCGGATGAGGATTTGGCGAGAGTTCGGCAGGGTGCCAGGCACGCAGGCGAGGCCGACCCGTACCGTGTAACCGGGGCGGAGGACGAAGCATCGGGGGACGCTGAGGACGAGGGTGGCTCCAACTCGCTCGATGACTGACTCGACGACCGACGCCCTGATCACGGGCGCCCGCGTCGACGCGTGCGCAGCGGCCGACCTGCTCGCATCGGCCCGCACCGTCAGTGTGGTGTGCCACGTCTTCCCCGACGCCGACACGATCGGCGCCGGCCTGGCCCTGGCGCTGGTTCTCGAACAGTCAGGCAAGAGTGTCCAGGTCGGCTTCGCCGAGCCGGACAAGCTGCCCGAATCGCTGCTCACACTGCCCGGCGGGCATCTGCTGGTCGCGCCGCAGGACATGCGCCGCGACGCCGACCTGGTGGTCACCGTCGACATCCCCAGCGTCAACCGTCTCGGCGGGCTGCGCGACCTCGCCGAGTCCGACCATGTCCTGGTCATCGACCACCACGCCTCCAACCACCTGTTCGGCACCGCGAACTTCGTCGATCCTGCCGCGGACTCGACCACGATGCTGGTCGCCGATCTGCTCGACGCGTGGCACAAGCCGATCGACCTCGGCGTCGCGCACTGCCTGTATGCCGGACTGACCACCGACACCGGGTCGTTCCGGTGGGCCAGCGCCCGCGCCCACCGGTTGGCGGCACGCCTCCTCGAGATCGGCGTCGACAACGCCGCAATCAGCCGCACCCTGCTCGACACCCATCCGTTCGCGTGGCTGCCGATGCTGTCGCGGGTGCTCGGTTCGGCGCGGCTGGACGCCGACGCAGCCGGCGGACGCGGCCTGGTCTACGCCGTCGTCGAGCACAGCGAGTGGACGGCCGCACGGTCGGAGGAGATCGAGAGCATCGTCGACATCGTGCGCACCACACAGCAGGCCGAGGTGGCGGCGGTGTTCAAGGAGATCGGACCCGGACGATGGTCGGTCTCGATGCGGTCGAAATCTCTTGACGTGTCGACGGTGGCAAGCGCCTTCGGCGGGGGCGGGCACCGCCTCGCCGCCGGCTACTCGGCCTCCGGAACCGCCGACGACCTCATCGCCTCGCTGCGCACCGCCCTTGGCTGAGCCCGTCGCCCCGGCGAGCAGTCGCCGGATCGCCGCGCTCGCCTTTCCGGCGCTCGGCGTGCTCGCCGCCGAACCCATCTACCTGCTGTTCGACCTCGCGGTCATCGGCAGGCTCGGCGCACTGAACCTGGCCGGGCTGGCGATCGGCGCGCTGATCATGGGCGTGTTGAGCTCGCAGCTGACATTCCTGTCCTACGGCACCACGGCCCGCGCCGCGCGGTTCTACGGCGCCGGCGACCGCACCGCCGCGGTCGAGGAGGGGGTGCAGGCCACCTGGCTGGCGCTGGGTATCGGCACCACCATCGTCGTCGCCGTGCAGCTGACCGCGGTGCCCCTGGTGTCGGTGTTGGCCGGTGGGGCCGACCACGGTCGCATCGCCGAGACCGCGCTGCCCTGGGTGCGAATCGCCAGCCTGGCCGTACCCGCGATCCTGATCGCCGCCGCCGGAAACGGGTGGATGCGCGGCGTGCAGGACACGATGCGCCCACTGCGCTATGTGATCTTCGGGTTCGCGGTGTCGGCGGTGCTGTGCCCGCTACTGGTGTACGGCTGGCTGGGCGCCCCCGAACTGGGTCTGCCCGGCTCGGCGGTGGCCAACGTGGTGGGGCAATACCTGGCGGCGGCGCTGTTCTGCCGGGCGCTGGTCGTCGAGAAGGTGCCGTTGCGACTGCGGCCGCCGGTGCTGCGCGCCCAGGTGGTGATGGGCCGTGACCTGGTGCTGCGGACCATGGCGTTCCAGGCCTGCTTCATCTCGGCGGGGGCGGTGGCCGCCCGGTTCGGCGCCGCCGCCGTCGCCGCGCACCAGGTGGTGCTGCAGCTGTGGAATTTCCTTGCGCTGGTGCTGGATTCACTGGCCATTGCGGCACAGTCGCTGGTCGGCGCGGCGCTCGGTGCGGGCCAGCTGACCCACGCGAAAGCGGTGGCCTGGCGGGTGACGATCTTCTCGACGGTGGCCGGTGTGGTGCTGGCCACGGTGTTCGCGTTGGGTTCCTCGGTGTTCCCGGCGGTGTTCACCGACGACCGATCGGTGCTGGATCAGATCGGGGTGCCGTGGTGGTTCCTGGTGGCCCAATTGCCGGTCGCGGGAATCGTTTTCGCGATCGACGGGGTGCTGCTCGGGGCCGGCGACGCCACGTTCATGCGCAACGCGACGCTGATCAGCGCGTTGGTGGGATTCCTGCCGCTGATCTGGTTGTCGCTGGCGTTCGGCTGGGGGTTGCTCGGTATCTGGGCCGGGCTGAGCGCGTTCATGGTGTTGCGACTGGTGTTCGTCGGCTGGCGCGCACTGTCGGGTCGCTGGCTGGTGCCCGGAACCCGCTGACATTCATGCCCTGTGGGCCACCGCCGACCAGCCGAACTCGTTGGTCTGCACCTCGACGTCGGTGAAGCCCGCTGCTTCGAGCCTGCCGGGCAGCGTCTGCGGGTCGACCGGGTTGTAGGTGTCCGCGTCGTGCATCTGCTGCAGCGGCTCGCTGGCCAGGCTGTCACTGGCCACCAGCACGGCGCCGGGGCGAAGCACCCGTGCGATCTCGGCGAACAGCCGGTCCTGGCGTTGCGAGGGCTCGACGTGATGCAGCATCGTGAAGCACGCCGCGCCGGTGAACCGGCCGTCGGGGTAGTCGAGCGCGGCGGCGTCGGCATTCACGATCTGCACCGACGGTTGGTCCGCGAACCGGTCGATCAGCATCGCGGCGAGGTCGGGGTCGATCTCGACCGCGGTCAGCCGGGCGACCTCCGTGCAGAGCACGTCGGTGGTGGCCCCGTAGCCGGGACCGACTTCGAGCACGTCGTCACCGAGTCGGTGGTCGCCCATCGCCCACGGCAGGATCACGTCCCGGATCATCTGCCGCCACTGGTCGCTGCCGCAGAGCCGGTGCGCCTCGTTCACGGACGCGAGCCTATGGGCGCACCGCGCGAACCGTCCACACCTCGCGCCGGCCGGCGCGGTCGGCGTTGACCTTCGCGTCCGCCAGCCCGGCGGTGACACACAGTGCCGCAAAGGTTTCCGCCTGCTGTCCGGTCCATCCGTGGCTGGCGAAACCGGTGGCGTCGGGCGCCACCTGCCGTTCGACGGCGAGCAACCGTCCGCCCGGCACGAGCACCCGGTGTATCTCGGACAGGCCCGCGCCGACGTCGCGCCAGTGATGCACGGTGGCCAGGGCCCACACGACCGTCGCGGACGCGTCCGGCACGGGCAGCGCTTCGGCTGTGCCCTCGGCCCACGTGATCGCGGGACGACCGCGGGTGACGGCGCGCGCCACCCGCAACATGGACCGTGACGGGTCGACACCGGTGACCCGCGCACCGCGCTGGGCCGCGATGCGGGCACCGTTGCCGGGCCCGCATCCGATGTCGACGACGTGGTCGCTCGCCGTGACCTCGGTGAGGGCGGCCGCCAACCCCGCGGTTCGGCGGCCGGCGAGCAGGAAGAGCACCGCGAACAGATCTCCGGTGAATCCGGAGAATCCCGGGTGATCGCCGTGGTGGTTGACCGGGCGTTCGTATTCACTCATGGCCCGACTCTGCCGCGTGCCGAGGGGGCACTGTCAAGACCGGCGAGCGTGCGGATTTGCAGGCGACACGCCGGCCGGAAGGGCACAGACACGCACGCTCGCGGTCTATTGCCGCACCTGCGTGCGGCCGTGCCCTACTGCCGCACCTGCGTGCGGCCGTGCCCTACTGCCGCACCTGCGTGCGGCCGCGGTCCATCACGCTGCTGCGGCTGGCGGCGATGTCGTCACCGGAGGCGCTCTTCATCCACTCGCGCGCCGCCGCCGCCTCCTGCCACAGCGCCGCGCCGTTCTGCGCGTCGTCGATGCCGTGGTAGGACGCCAGCAGTGCACGTACCGCATTCTGGTTGTTGCCCACGATCGACGTCGCGATCTGCCGCGCGGTGTCGAGCAGCTCGGCGTGCGGCACCACCTGGGTCACCAGCCCGCAGCGCAGCGCCTCGTCGGCGGACAGGTAGTCACCGGTCATGCTCATCCGGCGGGCCATCCCGACGCCGACCTTCTGCGGCAGCCGCACCGACAGACCCCACGTGGGCATCAGCCCGACGCGGGCATGCGTGTCGGCGAAGCGGGCCTGCTCGGAGGCGATGAGGATGTCGCAGTACAGCGCGATCTCCAGGCCCCCGGTCACTGCGGCGCCGTTGATCGCCCCGATCACCGGCTTGTCCATCGGCGGCCACTTCGGCGAGATGTCCGGCAGCTCGGTGGTGTCACCGAGCTCCTTGAGGTCGAGGCCGGCGCAGAACACCGGATCGGCGCCGGTGAGGATGACGACGTCGACGTCGTCGTCGGCCTGCGCCTCCCGCAGCGCCTCGAACAGGCGCCCGCGCAGGGCCGCCGACAGAGCGTTGCGCGAGCCGGGCCGGTTCAGCGTCAGGGTCCGGATGCGGTCTGTGGTGTCGATCAGCAAGACGTCGGTGGCGGTGCTCATCCGCTCACCGTAACCGCAGCCCTGTTGCGCGCCTATCGTGGTGTCCATGTGCCGAAACATCACCGAGCTGAGGGGTCTGGAGCCGGCCGCCACGCCCGACGAGATCGAGGCCGCCGCCCGCCAGTACGTCCGCAAGGTCAGCGGGATCACCCGACCTTCGGGGTCCAACGTGGAGGCCTTCGAGACCGCGGTCGCCGAGGTCACCGAGTCCACCCGGCGCCTCCTGGCCGGTCTGCAGCCACGCAGGCAACCACCGAAAACCGTTCCGCCGCTGCGGCGCCCCGAGGTGCGCGCACGCCTGCAGCTGGGATGACCGCCATCCCGACCCAGCCGGCGCTCAAAGAGTGGAGCGCGGCGATCCACGCGCTGCTGGACGGCAGGCAGACCGTGCTGCTGCGCAAGGGCGGCATCGGTGAGAAGCGATTCGAGTTGGCTCCCGAAGTGGCTGAGTCGCGGTTCCTGCTGTTCCCCACGGTGGCGCACAGCCACGCCGAACGGGTCCGCCCGCAACACCGCGACCTCCTCGAGCCGGCCGCCGCCGACAGCACCGACGACGCCGTCGTGGTGCGAGCCGGCGCACGGGTCGTGGCCGCCATCCCGGTTGAACGTCCGCAGGGCCTGGAAGACATTGCACCGCTTCATATCTGGACGGCTGAATCGGTGCAGGTCGACCGCCTGGACTTCCGGCCCCGGCACCGGTTGACCGCTCTGGTGGTGTCGGCCGTGCCGCTGGCCGAGCCGGTGCGTCTGACCCGCACCCCGGCCTACCGCGGCTGCGCGAGCTGGGTGGACCTTCCGGTCAGCCCGGTGTGGGCCGCGCCGGTGCACACCGACGCCGTACTCGACGAGATCGCGCAGCGGGTTCGCGACTCAGTCGGTTGAGGGCGTGTGCGAGCCGGCGGGCAGCACGAGCCGGCTCTGCTCGCCGAGGTGAACGGTGTGCCGCGCGGTCTTGTATGTGGTTGCGGTGGTTGCGGTTTCACCGGTGCCGAGGTTGCGCAGGAAGCGCGGGTGTGACCCGCCGGCGATCAGCAACCGGATCCGGGAGCCGGCCGGGAACGTCCACGCGACGGGGTCGAGCTCGATGCGCGCCGTCCCGGAATCCGGTGCGGCCGCCTGATATCCGTCGCTGACGTTGCGGGAACGGCCGTGCTCGTCGACCTGGCTGACCCGGACGAACAGGTCGTTGTGCGGGTTGGCGCACGTGTGGGCCAGCTCCAGCACGGGATGGCCGACGACATACAGGTCGGCGGGCAGCGGGGTGCCGGTGAACGTCAGGACATCGGCGCGCCGGGCCAGCCCGGTGTCGTCGCGGTAGCCGCCGGCGGGGGAGAGCAGCCGGCCGCCGACTGTCGGCGTGGGGTCGGCCGGGTTGTAGACGAACGTGGCCGTGCCATCGGGTTCCGGTGCCGCGGGTCCGAGCCGGCCTGCCGGCTGCGGGTGCAGCACGACGTCGGGCATCGCCGGCGGCCAGTCGGGAAGATCCAGCCAGCCCCGCCCGCCGAGGTGGATGCGTACGGGGGAACGGCGCAGCGGCGCGGCGCCGCCGAGGTGGGTGGCCAGCCAGTCCAGGGTCTCGCCGAGCACGGTCGGGGCGGCCGTGGTCATCATGTGTCCGTGCGTCCACGGGCCGACGGTGAGCCCGGCGGTCACCCCGCGGCTGGTCAGCATGCGGTAGTGCTCGAGGGTCTGTTCGACGAACAGGTCCTGCCAGCCGGTGAGCAGCAGCACCGGGACGTCGACGTCGGCCAGCGCGTCCCGCAGCCGCAGCCCGCTCCAGAACGGGTCGTCGGTCTCCGGATGTTCGAGCCACGACTCGAACCACGGTGCGCCGTCGCCGAGCAGGGTGCGGCTGGCGGGCCCGAGCGGCAGCCCGAGTGACGCCTCGGTGACCCGTCGTTGCGCGCCGGCCTGGCGCAGCAGGGACCGCAGCCGGTTCGGATCCTCCTGGCCTCCGACCAGGTGGCTCCAGCCCAGGAAATCGTTGAGGCCGAACGAGCCTCTGCCCCAACGTGGTCCGCTGACGTCGTCGGGGCCGACGGTGATCACCGCGGCCTTGAGCTCCGGTGGCGGGTCGGTGAGCAGCGCCCACTGGGTGAACCCGAGGTAGGACAGCCCCATAGTGGCGAACGTGCCGGTGAACCACGGCTGATCACGCAGCCAGGCGGCGGTGTCGGCGCCGTCGGCGACCTCGTTGACGAACGGGTCGAACTCACCGCCCGAGCCGAACGTGCCGCGCACGCTCTGCAACACCACGTGGTAGCCGCGGGCAGCGTAGATCGAACCGAACAGCACCGAGATCGGGAAACCGCGGCCGTAGGGGCCGCGCACCAGCAGCGTGCCCGCCGGGTCTGCGGTGCGGGGTGTGTAGTGGTCGGCGACCAGCTCGATGCCGTCGCGCATCGGCACCCGCACGTGGCGGTTCACGGCGTAGTCGCAGACCGGCGGCGGCAGGTGCAGCGCTCGGCTGAGGGCGTGCCGGGCCAGGCGGGACAGTTCAGAGCTCACCTAACGAACACTACTGGCCTGCCGGCGGGGCGTCGCCCGCCTGAATCAACGCGATAACCCTGTCGATCAGCCAGTTCAGCGCGCCGGAGGCGTCCGCGGCGGACAGCTCCCACGCGTCGGCCAGGCGTTCGTAGCTGGGCAGGCTCCACAACACGTCGAGCACGCCGGCGACGGCGCGCCTGCGGTCCTCGGGCCAGTCCGGTGTGGCGTCGGCGACCGCGTGCAGCAGGGCCCGGCGGCGACGCTCGTCGGCGCCGGCGAACGCCGGCCCCGCGGGGGTGGGAACGGTTCTGTCGACCGTGAAGCGTTGCAGCGAAGCAAAGAACCGGCCCGTGACGTCGGTGAGATTCGCGAGGTCGATCCCGTGGTAGTCGACGCCGGCTTCGTCTTCAAGTCGCCGCATCACCGCGTCGTGCAGGTGCCGTTCGGTGGGGAAGTGGCGGTAGACCGTGCGTTCGCCGACCCCGGCCCGCTCTGCGACGGCGCGGAACGTGAGCTCGCGCCAATCCCAGGTTCGGTACTCGTGTACCAGTTCACTGCCCGCGGTCAGGATGCGATCGCGGGTCTGCTCGGCCCGCCTGCGGCGAGCCGGACTGTCGTATGCCCTGCGGTTGCTTGACGCCTCGCTCATATTGGTGGCAGTGTACTGTCTCGAATTATCCGAGGGGGTGCGGCGTGGCATCGTCAGACGACCTGCTGCGGGCCGCACGCGGCAGCAGCGGGCTCGACGACTTCGGCGACGACGCGTTCCGGGAAGGTCTGGATATCCTCGTCGGCGCGCTGGACCGGGAAGCCCGGCTCAACGCGCGAGGCGAAGCCTTCATGTACCCGCGCATCGTCGGGCACCTGCGTCAGCGCCTGCAGGTGGAGGACTGGTACCGGCGCCACCCGGAGATCGACGACGAACGCGTCGACGCACCCCTGTTCGGGCTGGGACTGCCGCGCACCGGCTCCACGGCGCTGTCGTTCCTGCTCGCGCAGGATCCCGGTATCCGGTATCTGCACAGTTGGGAAGCCGCCCGGCCGTGTCCGCCGCCGTCGACCGTTGCCGGCGACGACCCCCGCATCCCGCCGGGGGTGACCGAGGTGCCGGCCGGCAGCCGCCACCACGTCCCGTCGGATCCCGACGGCCCGGCGGAGTGCCTGGACCTGATGGCGCTGGACTTCACCTCGCAGATCTTCCAGGCCTTCGCGCACATTCCCAGCTATTCGCAGTGGCTGGTCGAGCGGGCCGATTTCACGTCCACCTACACCTATCAGCGGCGCGTGCTCAAGCTGCTGCAGTGGGGGCAGCCGACACGCCCGTGGCGGCTGAAATCACCCGCCCACGTGCTGTCGCTGGACTGCCTGGACGCGGTGTTCCCGGACGCCCGGTTCGTGATGACCCATCGCGATCCCACCGATGTACTGCTGTCGGTGGCCGATGTGTACGCCGACATCGTCGGCGGCTTCAGCGACCACGTCGACCGCCGATACCTGGGTGAACTCAACACGTATCAGTGGTCCGTCGGGATGGGCCGCGCAGTCGCCTTCCGCGAGGACGGCGCCGATCACCGCTTCTTCGACATCGACTTCCGCACGATGGCCCAGGACCCGGTCGGCGAGGTGCGTGCGCTCTACGCCTGGCTCGGCGACCCCGTCACCGTCGAGTTCGAATCCGGTATGCGCGGGTGGTGGGCGCACAACGCGCAGAACCGCGAAGCCAAGCCGACAGCGGACCCGGGCGCTTTCGGGTTGGATCCCGGTCGGATCCGGCCACTGTTCGCCGACTACGTGGCGCACGCGCGGCGCTGGATCGGACCCCGTGACGCACCAGAAGAGAGATGAAACCACCTCCATGGCAATCGATTTGACCGGTGGGATAGATCCGCGCCGGGAGCTGACGTTCGCCGAAAGGCCCGCCGATCCGCAGATGCGGGACTCGGTGAGCTTCTGGGTGTCCGACGATCGGGGCGAGCTCGGGCTACCCAGGGTCGGCATCGAGGCGGTCGCGGCCAACTGGGGCACCCACGCCGTTCAAATCAACGTGGCCTTCCCGGACGGCCGGGTGTTTCGGACCCGCGAGGATGCCCCGAGTCTGCCCGTCGCCGGACCCGACGGCGCCCCCAGAGTGCTGGGTGCGGGTCCACTGGCATTCACCTGCGTGCGCGAATTCGACACCTGGACAATGGCGTTCGATGGGACGCTGGTCCAGACCAGCTCGCAGGACCTGGTGGAGGGGCGTAAGACCGGTCCTCCGGTCGACGTGCGGTTCGAGGTGCGGGCCACACCGGCGGTGCCGCCGTGGGTGCAGGGCGCGCTGCGGGCCGACGCCGCGTCGTCGCTGCAGAGCTCCATCGCCGGAGACCTGATGGGCGGACCGCGCTACGAACAGCTGTTCCGCGCCACCGGCTCACTGGACGTGGGCGCCGAACGACACCACTTCACCGGCACCGGCCTGCGCATCAAGCGCCAGGGTGTGCGCAAGTTGGAGGGTTTCTGGGGTCACTGCTGGCAGTCGGCGCTGTTTCCCAGCGGCCGCGCCTTCGGCTACATCGCCTACCCGCCACGGCCGGACGGGCAGCCCACCTTCAACGAGGGATACGTCTTCTCCGGCGACGGGACACTCATCCCGGCCCGCGTGGTCGCGGCGCCGTGGCTGAGTCGGCTCCAACCCGTCGGGGAGGACGTGTCGGTGGTGCTGGAAACCGGGCGGGGCGCGGTGCGGATCGAGGGCGAGACGGTGCTGTCCGCCCACGACATCACCGATCCGAGCACTGTTCCCGCCGGACAACTGGCCACGATGGCCAACTGGACGTTCCCGGCGTTGCAGCAGGCCGGAGCGCGCTACACCTGGGACGGCGAGACGACCTACGGCATGCTGGAGCGCTCGATCCCGACCGAGCGGCTCGGCTGATATCAATAGATATCAATAGATGTAGTGCGCGCTCAGTTCGTGGGCCCGCTGCAGATTGGTCTGCATGCAGTCGGGGTCGGGTTCGGAGTAGATCGGCGAATAGAACAGCGACTGCTGGATGACCCCGTAGCTGGTCTTGAACGCCACCATGCAGGTGATCCACCAGCGGTTGTTCCAGTCGGTCGGCTTCATGATCCAGTACTGGGCCGCGCGGTGGCCGTTGATGTCCAACTCGACGGCGTCGGGAGGCAGCGTCTCCTCGTAGGTGCGCCACACGAACGCCTCGACGGCCATCTGGTAGTTCCCGGCGTCGTACTTGCAGCGCAGGCTGTCCTCGTGCGCCGGCGGCGTGTAGGCCAAACCGATTCGCGCGACGACGTCGAGCGGGATGTCCCGGCACGGATCGAACGGATCGGGGTCGGTGAGGTCGATCACCGGTGACTTGATGGTGGTGGTGGCCGCCGGCAGCGGCGCGAACGTCGACCGCAGGTCCACGGGGCCCGGGCCGGCGACTCCGCCCGGTGTGGTCTGCCAGACCACGACCACCGCTGCGACCAGCGCGCACAGCGCCGAGAACAGTCGCAGCTTGGCGACCATCACACCCCCTGGTTCTCGTGGCAGTCCGTCGCGGCCGCCGCTCTGTCCGTCGTCTTCCTGCCCGGGAGTGTAACGGGCCGCGGCGCGCCGTCGGGGAGGAACTTAGAACAGGTTCTAGTTGCCGGCAGGTGGTCGGCCGGTGTCCACCAGTAGGCTGACGGGCTGTGACCACTGACGAGAGACGCCCCACGCTGTGGGCGGTCAGTGACCTCCATACCGGACACACCGGCAACAAACCGGTCACCGAGTCGCTGCACCCCGCCTCGCCCGACGACTGGCTGATCGTGGCCGGCGACGTCGGCGAGCGCACCGACGAGATCCGGTGGGCACTGGACCTGCTGCGTAAACGGTTCGCCAAGGTGATCTGGGTGCCGGGCAACCACGAGTTGTGGACCACCCAGCGCGACCCGATGCAGATCTTCGGCAGGGCCCGGTACGACTACCTGGTCAACATGTGCGACGAGATGGGCATCGTCACCCCCGAGCACCCCTACCCGGTGTGGACCGAGGAGGGCGGCCCGGCCACGATCGTGCCGATGTTCCTGCTCTACGACTATTCGTTTCTGCCGCAGGGCGCGGGGACCAAGGCCGAGGGCCTGGCGATCGCCAAGGAACGCAACATCGTCGGCACCGACGAGTATCTGCTCTCGGCCGAGCCGTACTCGACGCGCGACGCATGGTGTCACGACAGGGTGAACTACACCCGCAAGCGACTCGAAGACCTCGACTGGATGATGCCGACCGTGCAGGTCAACCACTTTCCGATGGTGCGCGAACCCTGCGACGCGATGTTCTATCCCGAGTTCTCGCTGTGGTGCGGCACCACGGCGACCGCCGACTGGCACACCCGATACAACGCCGTCTGCTCCGTGTACGGGCACCTGCACATCCCGCGCACCACCTGGTACGACGGCGTGCGGTTCGAGGAGGTGTCGGTCGGATATCCGCGCGAGTGGCGCAGGCGCAGGCCGTACCGGTGGCTGCGGCAGATCCTGCCCGACCCGAAGTACGCGCCCGGCTACCTCAACGAGTTCGGCGGCCACTTCCAGATCACGCAGGAGATGCGAGACAACGCCGAGAAGATGCAGCAGCGGATCAGGGACCGGGCGTGATCGCAGCGACTTTGCTCGCCGGAGTACTTCCCGGTGAGATCGACGCTTTGGCGGCGGCAGAGATGTACTCCGACCCCAAGGAGCTGGCGCCGCTGCCCGAGGAAGAGCCGCTGATCGCCAGGTCGGTGGCCAAGCGGCGCAACGAGTTCATCACCGTGCGGTTCTGCGCGCGCCAGGCGCTGGTGGACCTCGGGATGGAGCCGGTGCCGATCCTCAAGGGGGACAAGGGCGAACCGTGTTGGCCCGACGGCATCGTCGGCAGTCTGACGCACTGCGAGGGCTTCCGTGGCGCGGCGGTCGCCCGTCGCGCGGAGGTGCGTTCCGTCGGCATCGACGCCGAACCGCACGACGTGCTGCCCACGGGCGTGCTGGACGCGATCAGCCTGCCCGTCGAACGCCACGAGCTCGGCGACATGCCGACCGGTGTGCACTGGGACCGGGTGTTGTTCTGCGCCAAGGAGGCGACCTACAAGGCGTGGTTCCCGCTCACACACCGGTGGCTGGGATTCGAGGACGCCCATATCACGTTTGACATCGACAGTTCCGACAACTCGGGTCAGTCGGGCACGTTCACCTCGCAGATCCTGATCGACCCCGAGGCCGAATCCGGCCCGCCGCTGACCTCGCTGGCCGGCAGGTGGTCGGTCCGCAACGGGATCGCCCTGACGGCGATCGTGCTGTGACCGAAGGCGCGCACCCGAGGAACGATCCGGCCCCGGGACTCGTCGTCGTCGACAAGCCGGGCGGGATGACCAGCCACGACGTTGTCGGCCGCTGCCGCAGGCTGTTCGGCACCCGCAAGGTCGGACATGCGGGCACGCTGGATCCGATGGCCACCGGTGTGCTGGTGGTCGGCATCGAACGCGCCACCAAGATCCTCGGTCTGCTCACCGCCACCGACAAGTCGTATGCCGCCACCATCCGGCTGGGGCAGACCACGTCCACCGAAGACGCCGAAGGCGAAGTGTTGCAGTCGGTTTCGGCGGCCGAGGTGACCGACGCGCAGATCGAGGCCGCGATCGCGCCGCTGCGCGGTCCGATCGACCAGATCCCGTCGGCGGTCAGTGCCATCAAGATCGCCGGTAAGCGCGCCTACCAGATGGTCCGGGACGGGCAGACGGTCGAATTGGCGGCCCGTCCGGTGCGGATCGACCGCTTCGAGGTGCTGGAGGTGCGGCGGGACGGCGAGCTGGTGGACGTCGATGTCGCCGTCGACTGCTCGAGCGGAACCTACATCCGGGCGCTGGCCCGTGACGTCGGCGCCGCGCTCGGCGTCGGCGGGCACCTGACCGCGTTGCGACGCACCCGCGTCGGCGGCTTCGGGCTGGAGCAGGCCCGCACCCTCGATGAGCTCGCCGAGGCGCCACGGCTGTCCTACAGCCTCGACGAGGCGTGCCTGCGCGCGTTCGCGCGTCGGGACATCACCGAGGCCGAAGCCGAATCGGCCAGTCACGGGCGGGCTTTGCCGGTGGCGGGCATCGACGGCGTGTACGCCGCGACAGCGCCCGACGGCCGGGTCATCGCGCTGCTGTCGGATGAGGGTGATCGGACTCGCTCGGTGGTGGTGTTGCGTCCAGCGACGCTGTAGTGCGGGGTGTGCGCCTGGATGCGGGCGGTCGGCGGGACGTGCCGGGGCTGTCGACGACGCTGTCTGTCGAGGTGCGACGATGGGGTCATGACTGAGATTCCCGCGGCAGGTTCGATCCAGGTCTCCACGATCATCGGGGGATCGGTGGTCCGGGTATCGGCGGATGCCACCGTCGCCGACGTGGCGGCGGCGATCGTCGGCAACGAGGTCGGTGCGGTCGTGGTGGGAGATGACCCGCGGCCCGAGGCGCTGGTGACCGAGCGCGACGTCGCGCGGGTGGTTGCGTCCGGGCAGGACCCGTCGAGCGTCCCGGCCGCCGATGTGGCGAGCAAGAAGCTGATTTGGTGCGACGCCGACGACACCGTCGCCAGGGTCGCGACGCGGATGATGGACCGCTACATCCGGCACGTTCTTGTGGAGCGTGACGGCACGCTGGTCGGCATCGTCTCGGCGCGTGACCTGCTCGGGGTCTACGCGGCAGACGCCGACGCGAGCGCGCTCGGCTGAGCGCTGCGGTAAACACGCGCAGGCGACTTTCACGGTCGGCTCGTAGCGCGTTCCGCCCACGCCCTCGCCGTTGATCGTCAGCGCTGAGGGCGGATCGAACCTATGCACGGTCCAGGTCACCCGGTCGCGCATGCTCGTGGCGCCCGCCGCCCCGGCGACTCGCCCGGTGTAGCCTCCTCCTGACTCGACATGCGTTCTTGACTGCATGAATGTAGCCGATGCCGCCGTCCTGGCTCTATGGAAGGCGACTGTCGGCCGCGGATCTGGTCGACTGGCGCGGCGGGCGCAATGCACTGGTGGTGCACCGAAATCGAGCTGACGTCCGATCTTCTCGCGTCGAGAGGCTTGACCATCAGCAAGATTGCCTCTACGTTAATTTACGTTCATAGCTGAATGTTTGTTGACTTGCCGATGGAGGAACCATGACGAACGCCGACGACCGCGGCCCCGGCAGACTCGTCGACGCCGCGCGGTACGGAACGCTCGCAGCCGCGTTGGCGGTAGCGGCAGTGGTGACGACAGGCCAGGGAGTCGCCGCCGCCGAGCCTGCCTCGTCGGGCGGAGGCGATACCGCGCAGTCCTCCAATTCGGAGTCCGGAGACGGCGGGTCGGCAGGCGACGGGGACCAACCGTCACGACAGGGAGGCGACGGCGCCGATCCGCAGGAATCCGCCGCCACCGGGGATTCCGGACCGTCCTCGGCGGGAGACGGGGAAGAGCCCGGCGACAGTGTCGTCGGGGACGCAACCAACGGCTCTTCCGACGACGCCGAGAGTCGGGACAGCGACCGCGAGGTCGATTCAGAAGATCTCGAAGCGGAGGAGGTTGACCGCTCCGAAGGTGACGAGCCATCAGCCGGGGACCCGGGGACAGTCGTCGACCCCGCCGAACCGATGGCGCCGGTAGAGGAACCGGCGGTTGAGGTTACGGCCGGCGCACCGGTCGCAGAGCCCGCGGCCGCACATCGAGAGTTGGCGCCCGCGAGGGCGTTTGCCGCCCCAGCCGGTGATCCGGCCGATCAGCCCGCGCAGTCGGCGATGGCGTGGTCGCTGCTGGGGTGGGTACGACGGAACTTCTTCAACCAGGCGCCGGTGGTGGACTATGACCCGGACGCGACCACCCAGGGGCCACTCGGCGTGATCACGGGCAGCGTCGGCGCCACCGATCCCGAAGGCGACGAGCTGACCTACCGGGTCGTCGGCAAGCCCGAGCACGGAACCGTGGTGATCGACCAGCAGACCGGAACGTTCACGTATACGCCCGATCTGGAATGGGCGCAGGTCGGCGGCACCGACGCCTTCAGGGTGCGTGTCACCGACGGAAAGTTGAACCTTCTGCATTTTCTGCGGCCCGACTTCGGGATACCGCGGGTGACGATCGGTCTGGATGTGCACAGCATCCAGCCCAGCGCCGACCGCTTCATCGTCCCGCTCCCCGACACCGTCCGCCAACCGCAGAACCCGGCGTATACCGCCGACGGGAAGGCGCTGGTGTTCCGGGGCACTCCGGTCGAGGGTGGTCGATCGGAGATCTATCGCGTCAATCCGGACGGCACCGGATTGCAGTGCCTCAGTTGCGGTCTGGCACCCGAGATCACGGAGAATCTCTCCAAGCCGTTCGTTTTCGAGGACGGGAATCGGATTCTGCTGAGCGTGGGCACGCAATCGGACACCGGAGGCGAAACCGCGGACCACTACATCCTTGAGTGCGCGGGTGGCGTCGCCGCCTGCGGGACAGGTTCACAACTGCTCGAGATCACCGTTCCGGTCAACGTCCCACCGAATGTCGTTGTGGTACAGAGGCAGCGTGAACTGCGGGTCGCACCCGACGGCCTGCACGTGGGCTTCACGCAATTGCTGAGTTCGGGCACGGCCACGCAACTGGTGTCGAGCGTCGGTCGGTTGGAGCGTACCGAGACCGGATACGAGATCGTCGAGGCCCGCGTGGTCTATGTCGGAGGGGAGCTGAAGAATTTCACCTCCGACGGCAAGGGTGTGATGATCACCGATTTCTCGGGCAGATACGAGGCAGGCAATGCCGACAACGTGCTGGTCCACCTGGCCGATGGCACCGTCACCAGGCTGACCGCGAACCTGGACTACGACGAATCGGTCGACATGTCGCCGAACGGTCAATGGTTGGCGGTCGGAAGTTCGCGCACGCTGGACTATCTCACCCCCATGTCGCAGATCGTCCGGCCGACGTTCGTGCCCGCCTACGTGGTGTTCCCCACCTTCCAGGCCAAGAAGGGTTCACTGAACCAGGCCTGGGTGGTGTCGACCGAGGACGAGCTCAACCGCGCGAACGGCATCTTCTTGGGCGACACCTCGGGCGCGTACAACTCTGTGCCGGTGGCCAACTAGAGTCCGGACGGGTCCCAGGTCGCGTTCTGGGAGCGTAGCAAGACAGACCCGGGCGACACCCGACTGGTGGTCGCGACGTTGAACAACATCGACGGTGGTACCCGTGCCGACGATGTGTCCACGCCCGAGACATCCTCCTGGGCGCAGCCGCTGTCTGCGGTCGTGGTCACCGCGACCCCGACCGAACCGTCACGGGCGGGCAGGGTCGGCGGCACCGCGGTGGTGACGTCGTCCAAATCCGGCAACCTGACTACGACGACGGTGACCTACACGGATTTCGAGGACGAGGCGGGGTTCATCCTCAACGGCACCGAGACCACGGTCGCCAACGCGACGCTGACGAACATCACCTACAGTGCGGACGTCACGGTGACCGGTGCCGGCGGCAACGAACGTGGATACCTGCGGGCCGACGGCGTCAAGATCGTGAACCAGCTTTCGATGGTCGGCACCGTCGAGTCCTCGATCGACGGAAACCATCTCGTGATGGGGTCGCCCGCTCCGTGAGCGTCCTGCGGTGGCGATGCACGTCAGTACTCGATGAACCGCACGGCGTACGGGGTCATACCGGACGTCCGCACGGGTGAGACCTGGACGAACTGCCCCGGTCTTGGCGCCTCGAGCATGACGCCGTTGCCGAGATAGAGCGCGACGTGCTCGCTGCCGCCGGGTCCGAAGAAGATCACGTCGCCACGACGCATCTGGGTGACGGGAACCTGGCGGCCGGCCTGATACTGGTGGCCGGTGTAGTGGGGCAACGCAATCCCCACACCGGCGAACGCGTACAGAATCAGACCCGAGCAGTCGAATCCGACCACGTCCGCGCCGGTGTCGATACCGCGGCTGGGTCCGGTCGCGGCTCCGCCACCCCACGAATACGGCACCCCACGCTGCGAAAGCGCGCGCGCCACAACGTACTCGGAGGCCTGCCACCTCACCGACCGTGGCAGCTCACCGGTGGGCGCAGAGGCAGATATCGAGACATCGTCCGGTCCAACCCCCGCCTGTGCGAGGAACGCGCGGCCCATCTCGGCGGTCGCACTGGTGGAGTCGCGTGCGATCGCCACGAGGGAATCGATGACCGCACCGAGGTCGCGGGGCAGCCTCGTGATCGACGGCTGGAGTATGAGTTCGTCCCGACGTGTCACAGTGAGTGACGTCGAATTCAGCGCTGCGACAGCATGATCACGCTGGTCGACAAGAGCGGCGAACTCGGTTCGCTTCGCGGCCAGCCGATCCTGCGCGGTTCTGAGCGCGGCCACGGCGTCGAGTTGGCGGCGTTGCGCCGAATTGAGACTTGCATCGGCTCGTTGGCGGGCCTGCCGAGCGGCCGAGTTTCTGTTGGTCTGTTCGGTCCGCGCTCGCTGCAGATCCTCAGCTGCGTTGGCAGCACTGATGTGCAGTGCATTGGCGTAGGCCACGTTTCCCAGGAGATCCTCCGGCCCGTCCGGTGCCACCAGCGAGATGCCGGGACCGTGCACGTAGGTCGCAACCGCGAATCGGTCGAACCGCTCCAGGGCGGTATCGACGGCGCGAACCGCATCGTGCAGGGACACAGCGGTGGCCTCGGCGTCCAGGTCGGCCCGTGCGGCGTGTTCGTGAGCCGCGGCGAGATCGGCGATCGTCTTGTTCACCTCCTCCCGCAATGTCTGGATCTGCGCGTCGAGGTCGTGGAGCGACTGATCGGCCTCAGCAATCCTGACGATCAGCGAGGCCAGGGTGCCGGCATCCGGTGCCTCCGGCTCGGCGCGCGCCGATGCGGCCGGGCCGACTCCGCAGACGACCGTGGTGACAGTGATCGCGAGCGCCACAGCAACGGGCCTTGCCATGATGGTTCTCCAATCGGTGGGGTGTGCGCAGACCGTGCGGGGCGGGCCCCGCACGGTCCACGCGTACCCGGGAGCATCAGGAGGCCGGGACCGGCCAGCTGGCTGATTCGAAACCGCCACCGGCGGCGGTGATGGTGTCACCGGGCGTGAACAGCACTGTGGCGTAGCCATTCTCGTCCGTGATGGCAGATCCCGACCCGCTTTTCACCTCGACCCCACGGACCGGTCTCGCCTGATCGTCCTCGGGCACCGTCGACGTGATCAGTACTCGGCCGTTCGCGGCGGTGATCGTGAGTTTGGGTGCGGCGATCGCCGGACAGTCGGCCTGCGTCGGGACGCCGGTGTACGTGACACCGTTGACCTCAGAGGTCACCTTGCCCGTGAACTTGTTCTGCGCGCGGACCTTGATCGTGCCCTTCAGGTAGCCGGTGCGGTCGCCCTTGCTGGTGAGGTCGGCGCTCCATTCGGCGTCGTTCACGGCATTGGTGATGGCGATGCGTTCGGTTCCGTTGAGGACGTTCCTACCGTCGTCGGAGTAGTTCTTGTAGGTGACTGAATAAGAGCCCGTCGCGTAGACCCCGAGGTACTGCAGTGTCGCGGTCCCGGAGCTCTTGCCTTTGAGAACCTTTATCAGCAACTGACGGCCCATCATCGGGTTGTAGTCCTTGACCGGAACCGACCAGGTCTCGATGGCCGCCCTGCTCTGGTGCACTGGTGCCAGGGGCGCGGAGGGTGTCCTGGTAGGGAATTCGATGATGCTTGTCCGCCAAGGCGTGTCAGGAGAACCCGGACCCGTCACATCATCGGGCCGCTGCTGTTCGTTGACCACCGCGCGTGTCGAATCCGGAAACCAGCTCCAGCCGCGCAGGGTCCAGGCAGGGTCGATGACGAGGGGCTGTCCCGAGTAACCACCACGAATCTGGCCTACCGCCATGTTCATCAGCCAGGGTTCGTTCATGCAACGTCGGTTGTTCCAGAGGCCGACCCGTCCGATCTGGCCGAACGCGCCGCTGTCGATCAGGGACGGCCGTTCCAGAGCCGTGAAGACGTCCATCCGGTCCAGCCCGCGGGCGGAGCTGAAGTAGACAGTCTTGCCGTCGGGTGCGACGTCACCTGACTCGTTGTAGTCGAGATCGGTGGTCAGTTGTCGGCGCTCGCCCGTGGAGGTGTCCATGAGGTAGATGTCGTAGTTCAGTCCGGTGGTGGTGGTCTGATACTTCAGAAGCCGGCCACCGGCATGCCAGGAGGCTCCTTCATAGAAGCGCATGGCGTTCTCCCGGTCTTTGGCGTAGTCGGATTTCTTCGACCACTGCGGGCTGAACACCCGTTGTCCGGTCAGCTCGTATCCGTCCCCGGCGGTACCGAGGGCGGCGATACTCATGCGGGTGCCTTCGATGGCCGACACCTCGTTCCAGGTGACGTACTCGCCGAACGGGTCGGGGTTTGGCCTCGCGGTTCTGTGCGGGTAGGTTGCGCCGGTCCGAGGGGAACTTCACCTTCTTGACGGAGCGCTGTTGGCAGTCGTAGATGGAAGGCCCGCACTCCAGGACTGCGTAGTTGATCGTGCCGGTTCCTCCACTGCTCGGATCCTCGCCGGACTGCTGTCCGGAGGTGTCGGCGAACCAGATTCGTTTGTTGTCCTGGAGTGCAAGCGCTTTGGTGGCATTGCCGGTGGCGCCGCACGAAACGCACTGGTAGTTGCGGCCCTCGAGGTCGGTGACGGCGATCTGGGTCTGACCGTCGATCTCGACCTCGAGAAGCAGGTGTTCGGCGTCGGGGCTGAGATCCGCGCTGCCGGCGACGACGCCGGCCGGCAGGTCGAAGTCGATGACCTTCTGCACACGGAAGGTCTCCAGGGCAGGTGAGGAGGCGTCGGTGTCGGGCGTCGACGCTGCAGTCGGGGAGAGTGTGAGGATCGTCGCGGCCAGGACGAGGCTGAGGGCCACCGATCCAAACCGTTGCGATATTCCTTGGGGGGACATGGAGTTCCTTCGGTCGATGTGTTGTCTGTTCCGCAGCACGTCCTTCAGTGGACGGTGCGGGCCTGACGATGCGTGGACCGTTACCTGAAGGCTGCATCCCTGAAGCACATCGATTGAATAAACCGGCTATGTCGCTCCGGTCACGGGAAATGCAGGGTCACCGCGGTGCCCTCGCCAGCGACCGACCGTAGTGAGACGTCACCGCCGTAAGACGTCACGATGGCGCGCACGATGGCCAATCCGAGTCCGCTGCCACCCTCGGCGGCCGAGTAGTTCCGCGCGAACAAGGAAGGGTGGTGCTCGGCCGGTATCCCGTGTCCGTCGTCTGTCACGTCGATGCTGACGCCGTGAGAGTCCGCGGCCACCCGGATGCCGATGCAGACGTCGGGTCCGCCGTGGACGAGGCTGTTACCCACGATGTTCCGCAGTACCTGAGTGATGCGGTCCGAATGTGCCGCGATCAGGATCGGTTGCTCCGGAATATCGGTGCGCACCCGGCATCCGGGGGAGATGACGGCAACGTCCTCGGCCACCGTCCGACACAGTGCGCACACGTCGACGTCCTCGGTTGCGAGTTCGGGTATCTCCTGTGCTCGGGCCAGCATCGACAGGCCGTCGATCATGGCGCGCATTCGGTCGCACTCCTCCACGATGCTCTGCATCGCCCTGTCGGTGTGCACGGCGGTGGGCGGTCGCTGGAAGTAGAGCTCGGACCATCCCTGGATCTTGGTCAGCGGGGTGCGCAGCTCGTGCGAGGTGTTCGCGATGAACTCACGCAGTTCTTCCTCGGCGCGTGCGCGTCGGTCGACGAGATCGGCGATGGCTTCGGTCAGAGTCGCCGCCTCACGGAACCGGCTCCCCGCGCCCCGCGGTAGCGAGCCCGCGCGCGGGTGAGGGCCCAGCCCCTGAACCGCGGTGGTCAGCCGGGTCAGCGGTGACATGGTGCGCCTGACCAGCACGGTGGTCGCAGCTGCAGCTCCGATCATGGTGGCAATGCCGGTGATCGCGGCCACCGCAGCCATCACCCGCGTCAACTTCGTCGCCGAGCGGGCGCCGAGCGCGACGACCGCGGTGTCCGCTGTCGCGCGCCAACCGGTCGTGCGGTTTCCGATGACGACCGGATTGTCGAAACGCAGTGCCCGGGCCCGCACGGGGTGGCCGCCCATCGTTGCGTCGACGATGTCGTTCGTCGGGGCGCACTGGCGCAAGCAGACTGTCGACGTCCGACTCCGCGGAGCGGGAGCTCGAGGTCGACCACAGTGTGTGTGTGCCGCCTCGGTCGGCGAAGATCACAGTAGTGTTGCGCGGCAGGGTTTTTGCGAAGTCGACCGGGTCGAGCGGATTCGTCTCGTCGTGGCTCGATGCGGCGAAGTCGAGGACTCGGGCCGCGAGATCCACATGACGCTGTGTGTACACGTCGACCAGAGCGGACAGCCCGACCACTGCCGCGATCGAGATCACCGACAGCGCCGCGCAGACCACCGCGACGGTTCTGGTCCGCACCGTCGAGACCATCGACGGTGCTCGCGACGAAGCCGTCATGTATCCCGGTCGGCCCTGCGCAGCGTGTAGCCGAACCCCCGAACGGTATGAATCAGTGGTTCGCTCCCGGTGTCGACCTTTCTGCGGAGATTGGAGATGACTTTCTCGACGATGAGCCCTTCGCCGCGGAACTCGTATTGCCAGACCTGGTCCAGTATCTGGCTGCGGGAGACGACGCGTTCGGCGTTGCGGAGCAGGAACACCAGTAGTCGAAGTTCCGTCGGGGTCAAGGCGAGCTTCCGTTGCGCGCGCCGTACGGTCAACCGGTCGATGTCGACGGTGAGATCGGCATAGCCGAGTTCACTGGGCTCTTCGCCCTTCGTTCGCCTCAGCACCGCGTCGACGCGTGCGATCACCTCAGTGGGATGGAAGGGCTTGGTGATGTAGTCGTCGGCGCCGCCGCGCAACGCGTCGACCTTGGACTCGATGTCGGAACGTGCGGTGAGCAGTATCAGACCGGTGGTGGGATCCTGCCGCCGCAGGTGCGGGAGCAGGACGCGGCCATCGACTCCGGCCAAGCCGATGTCGATCAAGGCCAGATCGATGCGGTGGCGGGTCGCGGTGGTCATCGCCTCGCCGGCGTCTGATGCGCGACGGGCGTGATAGCCGGCGAGTTCCAGCACGCTCTCCAGCAGGTCGCAGATGCCGGGGTCGTCGTCGACGACGAGGACACTTCTGTGCTCCCGTGACAGGGCCTCCGGGCTCCGGGCGCCGGCGTCGATGAGGTTCATCGGCGTGTCACCATCGCCGGTGCGCTTTGGTGCATCGCCGCATTCACCGCCTTGCCTGATCCGGGCCCGCGCCTATCCGTACATAAATGCATGCATGTATGTCAAGCACCGGTGCGGCGTGGCGTGTGGGGTGCGATTGATGTTGGTCACGGTTGTCGTCGGAGGTAGTCTGATCCGACCTGCAAGCCGGGGGACCGGGCGATCGGGGGAAGGCGCGGCAGAATGCGAACGGGAGTCGAACGCGCGGCGACGAGGCGGCGCACCCAGGCCGAACGTACTGCAGCCATGCGCACCCGACTGCTGGATGCCACGGTGGAGTGCCTGGTCACCTACGGGTACGCGGGCACCACGACCCCGCGGATCGTCGAGATCGCCGGGGTGACGCGCGGCGCTCAGGTCCATCACTTCCGATCCAAGGAAGACCTGGTGGTCGCTGCCATCGAGCACCTCGCCGAGCAGCGCATCCAGGCGGCGATCCGGCAGAACGGGCGACTGCTTTCGAGTCCCGACCCGGTGCCCAGGGTGTTGGACTTTCTCTGGGAGTCGCACCAGGGCGACATGTTCGTGGCCACGATCGAACTGTGGGTCGCCGCGCGCACCGATGATGTCCTCGCCCGCGAGGTGGCCCGTGTCGAGCCGATGGTGAACAGCACCCTGGTCGCTGCGATTGATCAACTTCTCCCGAATACCTTCTCTCACAAGAGGATTCGTAACGCCATCTTCACCGCGATGGATGCGCTTCGTGGCATCCTGGTGGTCAGCTTCGTCGATCGTGATCTCGATCTCGCTCGTCGGCGCTGGGACCGTGCGTGTGTCGACCTCGGTTCGGCACTCGCCGACGCGCTGAAAGCCGAACCGTCCGAGTAATCCGATGAGGTGAGGCGGGCGGCCGCCTGCCTCTTTCTGCCTTTACCTGCCGACAACCTTCGGGCCCGCGACACCCTCTTGCAAAGATACAGTCAGATATGTATGTTTTGTTCGAGCGGTTGTGGCGCGCAGACGCCAAAGGTGTTGAGCGAAAGGGACAGACGATGCCGAACAAGGTGTTCGTGATCGGCGTGGGGATGACGAAATTCGAGAAGCCCGGTAGCCGGGAGGGCTGGGACTATCCCGACATGGCCCGCGAGGCGGGGACCAAGGCGCTCGACGACGCGGGTGTGGACTATCGCGAGGTCGAGGAGGCATACGTCGGCTATGTGTACGGAGAGTCGACGTCGGGGCAGAGGGCGGTCTACGAGCTGGGCATGACAGGCGTGCCGGTGGTCAACGTGAACAACAACTGTTCGACCGGTTCGACGGCCCTGTACCTGGCCGCGCGTGCGGTCCGCGGCGGATTGGCCGATTGCACCTTGGCGCTGGGTTTCGAGAAGATGCAGCCGGGATCGCTGGGGTCGACGTACGACGACCGGGCCCAGCCGATGGAGAAGCACTTCCTGGCGCTCGCCGAGATCTCGGAGGTGCTCTTCCCGCCGGCGCCGTGGATGTTCGGTGCCGCGGGCCGGGAGCACATGAAGGAATACGGAAGCACCGCAGAGCATTTCGCGAAGATCGGGTACAAGAACCACAAGCACTCGGTGAACAACCCGTACGCACAGTTTCAGGACGAGTACACGCTCGACGACATCCTGGATTCGCGAATGATCTACGACCCTTTGACGAAACTGCAGTGCTCACCGACCTCTGACGGCTCCGGCGCGGCGATTCTGGCCTCCGAAGACTTCGTCGACAGACACGGGCTCGCCGACCGTGCCGTGGAGATCGTGGGTCAAGCCATGACCTCCGACTTCAGTGACAGCTTCGATGGCACCTGCAAGGCGCTGATCGGCTACCACATGAATGTCGCTGCGGCGCAATCGGTCTACGAACAGGCGGGTCTCGGACCTGAGGAGTTTCAGGTGATCGAGCTACACGACTGCTTCTCGGCCAACGAGTTGCTGCTCTATGAAGCGCTGGGCTTGTGCGGTGAAGGCGAGGCTCCGAAACTGATCGACGCAGGGGACACCACCTACGGCGGCAGGTGGGTGGTCAACCCGTCCGGCGGACTGATCTCCAAGGGGCACCCGCTGGGTGCCACCGGGCTGGCGCAGTGCGCCGAATTGACCTGGCAGCTGCGTGGGGACGCCGACAAGCGCCAGGTGAACGGCGTGACCGCCGCGCTGCAGCACAACATCGGTCTCGGCGGCGCCGCCGTCGTCACCGCCTACCAACGCGCCGAACGCTGACGCGCTGACCTCCGAAGACACAACCCGACGACAGGAGTAACACCATGGGACACATCGAAGCCACAAGGGATCTGAGCGCCGCTCCCGAGGAGCTGTGGGCGATCATCTCGGACCCGCAGACCTGGGACAAGTGGTTCACCGTGCACGACAGGTGGCTGGATCAGCCCCCCGCCACGCTCACCCCGGGTGCCCGGCTGACGGCCAAGATCGTGATGCTGAACATGGCCAACAAGATCGAATGGATCGTCAAGGCGGTCGACGCCCCCACCGCGCTGGCGCTCGGCGGCACCGGAATGGCCGGTGTGAAGGCCGATTTCACGTTCACCATCCAACCGTCGGGCGCCGGCTCGACGTTCACCGTCAGTGGTGACTTCGAGGGTGCGCTGGTGAAAGGCGCGCTGGCCAAAGCGGTGGAGAAGGACGGCCTGCGTCAGCTCGACAAGACGCTCAGCCAGCTCGACGAGCTCGCCTCGGCGGCGGTGTGACGTGACGGACACACGCGCGGCGGTGGCCGATCCGGCGTTCGACGACAGCGGTCTGGACACCTGGACAGACGACGATCACTTCGAGGTGACCCGCGAGCGCATCGCCGAATATGCCGCGGCCACAAATGATCCCATCGAGGCGCATCGCAACGGTGATGTCGCGCCGCCCGTGTTCGCCATCGTCCCGGTGTTCGAGTCGATGATGATGCCCACGGTCGACGTACTCCCGGTGGAACTCGTTCCGCGGGTGGTGCACGGGGAACAGGACTTCTACTTCCACCGCCCGATCCGCCCCGGGGACAAGCTGGTGTCCCGCGGAAAGATGATCGGATATGAGGGCCT
The DNA here is from genome assembly GCF_000612725.1 of Mycolicibacterium austroafricanum. Lineage (GTDB taxonomy): Bacteria > Actinomycetota > Actinomycetes > Mycobacteriales > Mycobacteriaceae > Mycobacterium > Mycobacterium austroafricanum. Next base: position 166,355 of record NZ_HG964450.1, on the reverse strand, counting down.
GGACAACGGTACCCGCGCGGCGATCCTGATCGAGTGCCGGACCGAGGGCGGCGAGCTGGTCAACGAGCAGTACGTGACGTGCTTCGTGCGGGGCTTCAACGCGGGCAAGAAGATCGGCGAGCTCAGCCCGTCGCACAAGTTCGACGAAGCGCTACGGGAGCGGGATCCCCTGGCCCGGGTCGCCCAGCACATCGACCACGACCAGACGTTCCGCTATTCCCCGGCATCCGGTGACCCGATGCCGATCCACCTCGACGAGGAGGTGGCACGCGACGCCGGTCTGCCGGGCATCATCGCTCACGGCCTGTGCACCATGGCGTTCACCTCGTGGGCCGTGCTGACCGAGGTCGCCGGCTCGGACGTGGGCCGGCTACGGCGATTCGCCGTGCGGTTCTCGAAGATGGTGCTCCCCGGCGACGATCTCGAGACGTCGATCTGGAAGAGGGACAGCGGCACCGCGGCGGCCGGCGTCACGACCTACCAGTTCGAGACCACCCGGGCCGGCGGCGCCGAAAAGGCAATCACCGACGGTCTTGCCGAGATCGCCGACTGACGAGTCAAAGGAGACACATGATGGGAATGTTGGATGGCCGGGTCGCGGTGATCACCGGCGCGGGTCGCGGCATCGGCCGCGAGCACGCGCTGCTGTTCGCGGCGCAGGGCGCCGCGGTCGTCGTCAACGACCTCGGCGGCAGTAACACCGGTGAGGGCGCCGACGTAGGCCCCGCGCACGAGGTTGTCGCCGAGATCACCGCCAACGGCGGTCGGGCGGTGGCCAACACCGACAGCGTGGCCGACTGGGATGGCGCCAAGCGTGTGGTGCAACAGGCGATCGACGAGTTCGGCCGTCTCGACGTCCTGGTGAACAACGCCGGCATCCTGCGCGATGCGTTCATCGCCGGGATGGCGGAGGACCAGTGGGACGCGGTGATCAACGTCCACCTCAAGGGGCATTTCGCGATGCTTCACCACGCCGCCGCGTACTGGAAGGAACAGTCCAAGGCAGGCGAGCAGCCGACCGCGGCGGTGATCAACACCGCATCAGGGTCCGGCGTGACGCTGCCCAATGCCGGTCAGGCGAACTACGGGGCCGCCAAGGCCGGGATCGCCGCACTGACACTGATCGCCGCAGAAGAACTCGAGCGGTACGGGGTGCGGGTCAACGCCATCGCGCCGATCGCGCGGACCCGGCTGACGCTGGCGACGCCGGGCATGGGAGCGCTGATGGCCGAACCCGACGACGGCGAACTGGATTTGTTCGCACCGGCCAACATCTCACCGCTGGTCGGCTATCTGGCGAGCGAGAAGTGCCCTGTCACCGGCAAGGTGTATGCCGTTCAGGGTGGCGCCATCTCGCTGCTCCAAGGCTGGCAGGACGTCGAGACGATCGAGACCGACAAGGTCTGGGAGCTCGACGACATCGCCGCCCGGCTGCCCGGAGCGTAACCGTGTACGAATGGTCAGATACCGACATCATCATGCGTGACACGGTGCGCGAGTTCATCGCCACCGAGATCCGACCGCATCTGGACGACCTTGAGAGCGGCGCGCTGTCGCCCTACCCCATCGCACGAAAGCTGTTCAGCGAGTTCGGACTCGACGCGGTCGCCGCCGATGCGGTGAAGTCGATGCTGGACAAGGAGCGGGCACGGCACGAGTCCGGGTCCACCGGGGAGAAGCACGAGAAGAAGGCCGGCGGAGGACTCGGCGACATCGGCGCCCAGGCGTCGATGGCCGCGGTGTTGGTCTCCGAGATCGCCGGTGTCAGCATCGGGTTGCTGTCCACGATCGGGGTGAGCCTGGGGCTGGGCGCGGCCACCATCATGAGCCGGGGCACGCTGGCGCAGAAGGAGCGGTGGCTGCCGGAGCTGATGACGCTGGAGAAGATCGCCGCATGGGCCATCACCGAACCCGATGCCGGTTCGGACGCATTCGGCGGGATGAAGACCTATGTCAAGCGCGACGGCGCGGACTACATCCTCAACGGGCAGAAGACGTTCATCACCAACGGCCCCGACGCCGACGTGCTCGTCGTCTACGCGAAGTTGGCCGACGACCCGGCCACCGACCCGCGGCAGCGTCCGGTCCTCACGTTCGTCCTGGACTCGGGGATGGCGGGGCTGACCCAGGGCAGACCGTTCAAGAAGATGGGCATGATGTCCTCGCCGACGGGGGAGCTGTTCTTCGACAACGTGCGGCTGTCCCCGGACCGGCTGCTCGGCGAAACCGAGCAGCACGGCGCCGGCGACGGACGCGACAGCGCACGCGCCAACTTCGCTGCCGAGCGACTCGGAATCGCGCTGATGTCCCTGGGCATCATCAACGAGTGTCACCGGCTGTGCCTCGACTATGCCAAGACCCGGACCCTCTGGGGGCGCAACATAGGTCAGTTCCAGCTGATTCAGCTGAAATTGGCCCGAATCGAGGTGGCCCGGATGAACGTGCAGAACATGGTCTTCCAGACACTTGAACGCCTGGGCGCCGGAAGGATGCCGAGCTTGGCGGAGGCCTCTGCGATCAAGCTCTACTCGTCCGAGGCGGCCACGGAGGCGGCGATGGAAGCCGTGCAACTGTTCGGCGGCAACGGATACATGGCCGAGTACCGCGTCGAGCAACTCGCGCGGGATGCCAAGTCGCTGATGATCTATGCCGGCAGCAATGAGATTCAGGTGACTCACATCGCCAAGGGGCTGCTGTCGGGATGATCGTCGAGACTCGCGCCTCGTTCGGCGGGGTCGGGACTCGTGTGCTGGCAGTGCCGGGCAGCGACCCACCGGTGGTGCTGCTGCACGGCTACGCCGATTCCGCCGACACCTGGACGGAGGTTCTGCGCGGGTTCGGTGCCGCGGGCCGACGAGCTGTCGCGGTGGATCTGCCCGGGTTCGGCCGGGCAGGGGCCCGCGCCCCGGGACCACTGCTCGGACAGTTCGACGCATTCGCCGGAGCGCTGCTGAAAGATCTCGGTCCGGTTGTCCTGGTCGGCAATTCGCTCGGGGCGGCCACCGCGGTGCGGGCGGCGAACCGTCATCCGGCACTCGTCGCGGGGTTGGTCGCGCTCGACGACCCCGTCAACGCCAGGCACTGGCTGGCACGGTTGGCGCGTCTGCGGCCGGTTCCGGCGCCGGTGTGGCGCGGGGTGGGCGCCATCCGGCTGCCTGCACCGGCGGCGAGAGCCCTTACCGAGGCCGCCGCCAGGAAGGTGTTGTACGGGCCCGACGCGGTGGTCAATCCCGACGTGGTGAGTCGGTGGTCGTCGTTGGCCACTCAGCCGCGGGCACTGGAGACGCTGGGCCGCTATGCGTTTCAGTACGCGATCGAGACCGCCGGCGGTCATCGGGAGGTTCGGGTGAATTGCCCGACTCTGATCGTGCACGGTGGACGGGACCGGATCATCCCGGTACACGCCAGCCGGATCCTGCACCGGCAGATACCGGGAAGCGATCTGGTGGTCCTTCCCCGCTCGGGCCACTGCCCACAGCTCGATGATCCGGCCGCGGTGGTCCGGCTCACGTTCCGACTCCTGGATGGGATTCCCCGATGAGTGCAAGTGGAAGACTCCTGCACACAGTGACTCTGGCTCGCGCGTCGGTGGTGCTGTGCAAACGCGGGATGGTCGACCCCCTGCGTCCGCGGGATGCGCTGCGCGCATCCCGAGCCGTGCGTCGCTACGGCGCCTTCGGCGGACTGGCAAGCTTCACGGCCGCGCAGTACCGGCACTGGCCCGCGCTCACCGACGACACCGAAACCTTGACATTCGTCGAGTTGGACCAACAGTCCAATGCGCGGGCACAGGCAATACCGGCCGCGGCGGGTGGACCGGCGGTGGTGGGGCTGTTGCGTCGAAGCGGTGTGGAGTTGGTCCTCGACCTCGCGGCAGCCAACAAGGCAGGCGTGCGAACGGTGCTCCTGAACACCGGTTTCGCCGCACCGCAACTGGCCGATGTGTGCCTGCGCGAGGGTGTGACCACCGTCGTTGCCGACGACGAGTTCGCACCGCTGCTCCGTGATCTCGACCCGGACGTCGTGCGCCTCACCGGCACACAGATGGCGAGTCGCGCTGCAACGAAAAGTACTGCCATACCGGTTGTCCCGCGACGGCCGGGCGGATTGGTGCTTCTCACCAGCGGCACCACCGGTATCCCGAAGGGTGCGCCACGCGACCGGCTCAACCCGCTGCAGTCGGCCCAGCTTCTCGACCGCATCCCATGGCCGCGCAACAGCGCCTACGTTGTTGCCGCACCGCTGTTCCACGCCACCGGGCTGGCGACCTGCACCGTCGGCCTGGCGCTGGGCAACCACGTGGTGCTCCACCGGCGTTTCGACGCCCGCGAGACGCTGGAGGCGGTGCAGAAGCATCACGCGCGAGCACTGATCCTGGTGCCGACCATGCTGTCCCGGATCCTCGACCTGCCGCCCGCGGCGCTCAATGCGTTCGACACCTCGTCGCTGTCGGTGGTGTTCGTCGCCGGGTCGTCGCTGTCGCCGGAGCTCTACCGCAGGGCCGCGGCGCATTTCGGTGAGGTGCTGTACAACCTCTACGGCTCGACCGAGGTGGCCACCGCGGCCGTCGCGACACCGGCGGAACTCAGGCGCGCCCCCGGCACTGTGGGGCGGCCGCCGATCGGATGCACGATCGCCGCCTATGACAGTCGGGATCGCCGGATCACCCGAGCCGGCGAAGTCGGCACCATCTACGTGTCCAGCGGACTCAGTTTCGGCGGCTACACCGGCGGCGGAAGCAAGAAGACCGTCGACGGACTCCTTTCCAGCGGCGACACCGGTCATTTCGACGACGACGGGCTGTGGTTCATCGACGGCCGCGAGGACGACATGGTGATCTCCGGCGGCGAGAACGTCTATCCGCTCGAGATCGAGAATCTGCTTGTGGAGTTACCGGGTGTCCGGGAGGCCGCGGTGGTCGGGGTGCGCGACGACGATTTCGGGATGTGCCTGCGCGCGTTCGTCGTGCCCGCCGCCGGCGCGGACATCGATGCCGATCAGATCCGTCACGCCGTGCGATCGAGGCTGGCGCGCCACAAGGTGCCCCGCGACGTCCTGTTCGTCGATGCCCTGCCGCGCAATGAGACCGGCAAGGTCCTCAAGCGGGATCTGGCGCGAATGGAGCAGCGCTGAGATGGTGCCCAGCCGTCCCGCGCGCGGTCCACGAACGTCGGCACAACTCGGTATGAAAGGCGGAACAGTGACCGCAGACAGAAATCTCACCGGACGCGTGGTCGCCATCACCGGCGCGGCGCGGGGAATCGGCGCGGCGACGGCGCGCGCCTTCGCGGCGGCCGGAGCCTCGGTGGCCATCGGTGACCTGGACGCCGATCTGGCCGTTCGGACCGCAGCCGAGATCGGCTGCCTCGGGTCCGGCGTCGACGTCACCGACCATGACAGCGTCGAGAAGTTCCTCGACGAGGTCGAGCAACGCCTGGGCCCGCTGGACGTCATGGTGAACAACGCCGGCATCATGCCCGTCACCCAGATGCTGGACGAGTCGCCCGAATCCGTCCGCCGCCAGCTCGCGGTCAACGTGGCGGGGGTGGTGTTCGGGACTCAGCACGCCGCGAGCAGGATGGTCGCCCGCCGCTCCGGTCACATCGTCAACGTGGCGTCCGCGGCGGGCCGCATCGCCTTCGGCGGCGTAGCCACCTACACCGCAACCAAATTCGCGGTGGTGGGGTTCACCGAGGCCGCAGCGCTTGAGCTGCGTGACTGCGGGGTGCGGTTCACGTGCGTGCTCCCGGGCGTCGTCAACACCGAGCTCACCAGCGGGCTGCGCGATCACTGGTTGCTCAGGTCGTGTGAACCCGCGGAAGTCGCGGCCGGCGTGGTCGCAGGGGTTCGGCGGCACCGGCGTACGGTCTACGTGCCCGCTCGATTGCGCCCGGTGTCCTGGGCCTACGGTCTGCTTCCCGGCGCCGCACGCACCCAGGTCATGGCCGCGCTCGGCGCCGGTCACCGGATGCTCGACGGTGACGACACCGCTCGGCGGGACTACAACCGCCGCATCGACACTCGATGACTAGGCGTAGAGCTGTTCGAAGCGTTCGATCGACTTGTCGATGTCGCCTTTGACCGCGCGGACGGCTGCGACGCCGATGGGGCCGAACAGTGGGGCGCCGCCCAGATCCATCCGGACGGTGAATGTGCAGCCGTCTCCGGCGGAGGCGACCTTCATCGCCAGCTTGTAGCGGGTTCCGCCCACGCCCTCGCCGCTGATCTCGAGGGCTGAGGGTGGGTCGAACCTGCGCACTGTCCAGGTGACCCGGTTGCGCATGCCCTTGGCGCCCGCCACCCCGACCACCGTGGCGCCGACCCCGAGTTCGTCGGGCAGCTCCGAGCGCCAGCCCTGGTGCATGCTCATCCACTCGCCCAGAGTGGACAGGTCCGCGGCATGGTGCCAGGCGCGCTCGGCTGGGATGGGCAGCGAGCGGGACAACTCCAGTTTGGCCATGTGTACTCCTACGCTGTGACCCAAATCGCCTGTGCGGCTGGGCTTCCGAGGTCGACGGTGGTTTCGTTGTCATGGCCGGACGTGGCCCCGTCGGGGTTCGCCGGATTTTCTGGGTGTTCTGGATTCTCTATGGCCACCGAGATCATGCCGGCGAAGTCGCGCCGGGCCACCACGCGCAGCCGGGAGTCCAGGTTGATTCCCACCGCGTCGAAGTACCGCAGCATCTCGGGGTCGGCGTCGGAGATGCGTGCGACGGTGCCCGCCTCGCCGTCCTGGCAGTCCGACAGCTGACGTGCGGGAGGCGTGGGCACCCTGCCGTCGGCGGCCGGGATGGGATCGCCGTGCGGGTCGCGGGTCGGGTAGCCGAGTTTGGCGTCTATCCGGTCGAGCATCCGATCGGAGACGGCGTGCTCGAGCACCTCGGCCTCGTCGTGGACCTCGTCCCAGCTGTAGCCGAGCTCGTTGACCAGGAACGTCTCCATCAGGCGGTGCCGGCGCACCATGGCCAGCGCGGCGCGGCGACCGGCCTCGGTCAAGGTGACCGCGCCGTACTTCTCGTGGTCGACCAGGCCCTGGTCGGCCAGTTTGCGGATCGACTCCGACGCCGTGCTCGCCGACACCCCGATCCGCTCGGCCAGCAGTTTGGTGCTGACCTTCTCGCGCGACCACTCCTGTGCGGTCCAGATGACCTTCAGGTAGTCCTGGGCGACCGTCGACAGATCAGTGGGGTTGGCGGGGTTGCCATCAGGACTCACGAAGAGAAAGTTTAGGCAATCATCACCTGATCCGGTGGTGTCGCTCGGCAGCTATTTGAGCCAGAGTTGCGATCGGGTCGTAGGCTAGCGGCGTGCAGCGCTGGCGGGGGCAGGACGAAATCCCCACAGACTGGGGTCGGTGCGTCGTCACCATCGGAGTGTTCGACGGTGTCCATCGGGGACACCAGGAGTTGATCAGCCGTGCGGTCAAGGCCGGACGCTCGCGCGGGGTGCCGGTCGTCCTGATGACCTTCGACCCGCATCCGATGGAGGTCGTCTTCCCGGGCAGCCACCCCGCCCAGCTCACCACGCTGACGCGGCGGGCCGAGCTCGTCGAGGAACTCGGTATCGACGTCTTCCTCGTCATGCCGTTCACCTCCGACTTCATGAAGCTCACCCCGGAGCGCTACATCCACGAACTTCTCGTCGAGCGACTCCACGTCGTCGAGGTGCTCGTCGGGGAGAACTTCACCTTCGGCAAGAAGGCCGCGGGCAACGTCGACCTGCTGCGCAAGGCCGGCGAGCGGTTCGGCTTCGCGGTGGACTCGCTCTCGCTGGTCGCCGAACATCACCAGGACGAGACCGTCACCTTCTCGTCGACCTACATCCGGTCCTGCGTCGACGCCGGAGACATGGTCGCCGCGGCCGAGGCGCTGGGCCGCCCGCACCGGGTCGAGGGTGTCGTCGTGCGCGGCGACGGCCGCGGCCGAGTGCTCGGGTTTCCCACCGCCAACGTCGCCCCGCCCATGTACTCGGCGATCCCGGCCGACGGCGTCTACGCGGCCTGGTTCACCGTGCTGGGGCACAGCCCTGTCGTCGGCACCGTCACGCCGGGGGAGCGCTACCAGGCCGCGGTGTCGGTGGGCACCAACCCGACCTTCTCCGGGCGCACCCGCACCGTCGAGGCGTTCGTGCTGGACACCAGCGCCGACCTGTACGGCCAGCACGTCGCCGTCGACTTCGTCGCGCGCCTGCGCGGGCAGGAGAAGTTCGATTCGGTGGCCGACCTGGTCACCGCGATGGGAGCCGACACCGAACGCGCCCGCGCGCTGCTGTCGGCCCACTAGCAGGGCTTTCGCCGGATTCGCGGGTGAGCTGTGCCCGCTGCTAGACTGCCTGCCGACCCGGCGCGTGCTGCAGTTCGCGGTGGCCGCGCTTTTTCGGGGCTCGATTCTGATGTCGGTGCCCTCGATGTTCGCGGACCGAATTGATGGAGTCATCTCGTGGCGCTCACTGCCGAACAGAAGAAGGAAATCCTGGGCCAGTACGGCCTGCACGACACCGATACCGGTTCGCCGGAGGCCCAGGTGGCCCTGCTGACCAAGCGGATCGTCGATCTGACCGAGCACCTGAAGCAGCACAAGCACGATCACCACTCGCGCCGCGGGCTGCTGCTGCTGGTCGGCCGCCGCCGCCGGCTGCTCAAGTACGTCGCCCAGGTCGACGTCGAGCGCTACCGCTCGCTCATCGAACGCCTGGGTCTGCGCCGCTGACCCAGCGCATCTCGTTCGGACACCGCCCCGCCGCCGATCCGGCAGCGGGGCGGTTCTGTTCTGTCGGTGCGTACCGCGGCCCCGGATTAGGGGTTTTGTGTGTGCCGGGATGTACCATGGGTGCGTTCCGATGCCAACGGCACGAACAACTGGGTGCGGTCCTCGCAGATCCGCGTGCACCGTTCCCGCGTGACATGACACAAACCGCCCGATCGCGCGGTCTTCGGTAGTGGCTGCCGGAGAGACACTCCGGCAGCTTCGATCGACGGCCGTCGACGCATCAGGGCGAGACTTCCCGGGGCGACCCGGAGTTGTCCGCATCATTGCGCGTGATCACGCGAAACCGCTGATGTGAATCAGAGAGGCCATACGGACGTCCATGTCTGTAGTTGAAATTGAAGACGGCGTGTTCGAATCCACCGCCACCATCGACAACGGGAGCTTCGGCACCCGCACCATTCGCTTCGAGGCCGGCCGGCTGGCCCAGCAGGCTGCCGGAGCCGTCGTCGCCTACCTCGACGACGAGACCATGCTGCTGAGCGCGACGACCGCCAGCAAGAGCCCCAAAGAGCACTTCGACTTCTTCCCGTTGACCATCGACGTCGAGGAGCGCATGTACGCCGCGGGCCGCATCCCCGGCTCGTTCTTCCGCCGCGAGGGTCGCCCGTCCACCGACGCGATCCTGACCTGCCGCCTGATCGACCGGCCGCTGCGCCCGTCGTTCGTCAGCGGTCTGCGCAACGAGATCCAGGTCGTGGTCACGGTGCTGAGCCTGGATCCCAAGGATCTCTACGACGTGCTCGCCATCAACGCCGCATCGGCGTCGACCCAGATCTCCGGCCTGCCGTTCTCCGGTCCGGTCGGCGGTGTGCGCGTCGCCCTGATCGACGGCCAGTGGGTGGCGTTCCCGACCGTCGAGCAGCTCGAGCGGGCCGTGTTCGACATGGTCGTCGCCGGCCGCAAAGTTGGGGATGACCACAAAGACGTCGCGATCATGATGGTCGAGGCCGAGGCCACCGAGAACGTCATCGAACTCGTCGCCGGTGGTGCGGGTGCACCCACCGAGACGGTCGTGGCCGAGGGCCTTGAGGCCGCCAAGCCGTTCATCGCCGTGCTGTGCGACGCCCAGGCCGCGTTGGCCGGTGCCGCCGGCAAGGAGACGGCCGAGTACCCGCTGTTCCCCGATTATGGCGACGACGTCTACTACTCCGTCGCCTCGGTGGCCACCGAGGCGCTGTCGGAGGCGCTGACCATCGCGGGCAAGAACGAGCGCAACGACCGCACCGACGAGATCAAGGTCGAGGTCCTCAACCGGCTCGCCGAGCAGTACGCCGGACGTGAGAAGGAGATCGGCGCCGCCTACCGCTCGCTGACCAAAAAGCTTGTCCGCCAGCGCATCCTGACCGACCACTTCCGCATCGACGGCCGCGGCGTCACTGACATCCGCGCCCTGTCTGCCGAGGTCGCGGTGGTTCCGCGGGCGCACGGCAGCGCGCTGTTCGAGCGTGGCGAGACCCAGATCATGGGTGTCACCACGTTGGACATGGTCAAGATGGCCCAGCAGATCGACTCGCTGGGCCCGGAGACCTCCAAGCGCTACATGCACCACTACAACTTCCCGCCGTACTCGACCGGTGAGACCGGCCGCGTCGGCTCGCCGAAGCGCCGCGAGATCGGCCACGGTGCGCTCGCCGAGCGTGCCCTGGTGCCGGTGCTGCCCAGCGTCGAGGAGTTCCCGTACGCGATCCGTCAGGTGTCGGAGGCGTTGGGCTCCAACGGTTCGACCTCGATGGGCTCGGTGTGTGCCTCGACGTTGTCGCTGCTGAACGCCGGTGTGCCGCTGAAGGCTCCGGTCGCCGGCATCGCGATGGGTCTCGTCTCTGACGACATTGAAATTGACGGCAAGACCGAGCGTCGCTTCGTCACGCTGACCGACATCCTCGGCGCCGAGGACGCGTTCGGCGACATGGACTTCAAGTGCGCGGGCACCAAGGACTTCGTCACCGCCCTGCAGCTGGACACCAAGCTCGACGGTATTCCCTCCCAGGTGCTGGCAGGTGCCCTCGCGCAGGCCAAGGACGCCCGGATCACCATCCTCGAGGTGATGGCCGAGGCCATCGACACCCCCGACGAGATGAGCCCGTACGCACCGCGCATCACCACGATCAAGGTGCCCGTCGACAAGATCGGCGAGGTCATCGGGCCCAAGGGCAAGATGATCAACTCGATCACCGAGGAGACCGGCGCGTCGATCTCGATCGAGGACGACGGCACCGTGTTCGTCGGCGCCAGCAATGGCGAGGCGGCACAGGCGGCGATCGACAAGATCAACGCCATCGCCAACCCGCAGCTGCCCAAGGTCGGCGAGCGCTTCCTCGGCACGGTGGTGAAGACCACCGACTTTGGAGCTTTCGTTTCCTTGTTGCCGGGCCGTGACGGTCTGGTGCACATCTCCAAGTTGGGCCGCGGCAAGCGGATCAACAAGGTCGAGGACGTGGCGAAGGTCGGCGACAAGCTGCGCGTGGAGATCGCCGACATCGACAACCGCGGCAAGATCTCGCTGGTCCTGGTCGCCGAAGAGAGCGAGACGGCAGCCGACGCACCCGCTGACGCACCGGTCGATGCAGCGACGACAAGCAGCTAGCTCGCAGGCGCTCCGCCGCGGAAAACGCGGCGGAGACGCCCCCGATAAGTCGACGGCGGTGCGCCGCACCCAGTTGCCCGGTGGCCTGCGTGTGGTCACCGAGCACATCCCGTCGGTGCACTCGGCGTCGGTCGGGGTGTGGGTGAACGTGGGGTCGCGCGACGAAGGCCGAAGTGTGGCCGGTGCTGCGCACTTCCTGGAACACCTGCTGTTCAAGGCCACTCCGACGCGTACCGCGGTGCAGATCGCCCAGGCGGTCGACGCCGTCGGTGGTGAGCTCAACGCGTTCACCGCCAGGGAACACACCTGCTACTACGCGCACGTGCTGGACTCGGATCTGGAGCTGGCCGTCGACCTGGTCGCCGACGTCGTCCTGAACGGGCGTTGCGCTCCGGGTGACGTGGAGGTCGAGCGCGATGTCGTGCTCGAAGAGATCGCGATGCGCGACGACGATCCGGAGGACACACTCGGCGATGTGTTCCTGTCGGCGATGTTCGGCGACCACCCCGTCGGCCGGCCGGTGATCGGCAGTGTCGAGTCGATCTCGGCGATGACCCGGTCGCAGCTGCATTCGTTCCATGTGCGCCGGTACACGCCGGACCGGATGGTGGTGGCGGTCGCGGGCAACGTCGAGCACGACATGGTGGTCAAGCTCGTCCGTGAACACTTCGGCCCGCGCCTGGAGCGGGGCCGGGCCCCGGTGCCGCCGCGGAAGGGCGCCGGTCGCGTGGGCGGACAGCCGACACTGCACCTGGTCAGCCGTGACGCCGAGCAGACCCATCTGTCATTGGGCGTGCGAACCCCGGGCCGGCACTGGGACCACCGCTGGGCGTTGTCGGTGCTGAACTCGGCCCTCGGCGGGGGCCTGAGTTCACGGCTCTTCCAGCAGATTCGGGAGACCCGCGGGCTGGCCTACTCGGTGTACTCCACGGTGGACACCTTCGCCGAGAGCGGTGCGCTGTCGATCTACGCAGGGTGCCTACCGGAGCGGTTCGACGAGGTCGTGCGGGTGACCACCGACGTGCTGACCGAGGTGGCCCGTGACGGAATCACCGCCGACGAGTGCAGGATCGCGAAGGGGTCGCTGCGGGGCGGGCTGGTGCTCGGTCTCGAGGATTCGGCGTCGCGGATGAACCGGATCGGGCGCAGCGAGCTGAACTACGGCAAGCACCGCAGCATCGCCGAGACGCTGGCGCGCATCGACGAGGTCACCCTCGAGGACGTCAACGCGGTCGCGCGGCAACTGCTCACCAAACCCTTCGGTGCGGCGGTGCTCGGCCCGGTGCACAGGAAGCGGTCGCTGCCGCGGCCGTTGCAGAGGATCGGGAGCTGACCGGTAGCCTCGTAGGTGATGGATTTTTCCCGACGAAACGTACTGCTCGGCGGGCTGTCGCTGGTCACGCTGACCGCGTGTTCCCCGCAGACCGTGCTCGCCGACCCCGCACAACCGCTACCGCCGGTAGAACAGCGCCTCGATGCGCTCGGTCGCCGGCACAATGCCCAGATCGGTTTGTACGCAATCGATCTGAACACGCAAAAGAGCCTCGCCTATCGCGATACTGAGTCCTTCGCGATGTGTTCGACCTTCAAGGCGTACGCGGCCGCGGCGGTGCTGCAGCGCACCCAGACGGGCGAGCTGACGCTCAACGACGCGGTCCCGATCGAGCCCGGGGACATCCGCCCCCATTCGCCGGTGACCGAGCCGCGGGTGGGGACGTCGATGTCGTTGGCCGAGTTGTGTCAGGCCGCGCTGCAGCAGAGCGACAACGCAGCGGCCAACGGTCTGCTGCGCGTGCTCGGCGGGCCGCAGGCGATCACCGCGTTCGCGCGCAGCATCGGCGACCACCGCACGCGGTTGGACCGCTGGGAGGTCGAGTTGAATTCCGCGCTGCCGGGGGATCCGAGGGACACCAGCACGCCGCGTGCGCTGGGTGACGGTTACCGCAACATCCTGACCGGCGACGTGCTGAATCCGCCGACCCGCCAACAGCTCCTGGACTGGATGCTGGCCAATCAGACCTCGAGCATGCGCGCGGGACTGCCCGCCGGCTACACCAGTGCGGACAAAACGGGTAGCGGGGATTACGGCACCACCAACGATGTCGGCGTGGCGTACGGTCCTGCCGGGCAGCAGGTGCTGCTGTCGCTGATGACCAGGTCCGCGGTCGATGACCCCGACGCCCCGAGTCTGCGCCCGCTCATCGGTGAGCTGGCAGCGTTGGTGCTGTCCGAACTAGGTTAGTCGCAGCGAGTTGTCGCGTTGCAGCACAAAGAAATACGGTGTCCTGATACCGCGCAGATCCATCGCGCCCAGCACGGTTCGGTCGTCGATCGAGCGGAACACGTCGTTGACCGGTAGCTGGTCGTAGATCATCGTGGCGGTGTCCACGCCGCGGTAGCGGGTGGTGCGCAGCCTGGCCTTGGGCCCCCGCGCCCTGAGGGCGGGTTTGAGCGCGGTGATGACGCCCGCGAAGCCGCGGCTCCCGAGTACGGGCAGCCTGGTGGCCGCTCCGAGGCCGGCGAACGCAAGTGCTGGGTTCAGCGGCCACAGACCGGCGCCGTCGGCGGTGGGGAAGAGCAAGGGGTGGACTGTTTCGCAGTCCTTGAAGTGTTTGCCCCACCAGCCGCTGGCCGCCAGTAGCCCGTCCAGTGGATGGCCGGTCGGCAGTTCCACGCCGTGCCAGGTGCCGAGCATGAAGTCGGTCTCGATGGCAGGACAGGAGTCGAAGAGCTCCAGCGCCCCGGCGGTGGTGGTCGGAACGGCGGTGAGCACGTCGGTGAGCGCAACCATGCCGCCGATCGTACTTGACACCCGTCAAATCAGGCACACTGTGACCATGCGAGCCGACCAGGACTGCCCCTGTGGCAGCGGTGAACCGTACGGACGCTGCTGCCTGCCGCTCCACCAAGGGGAGCGGCAGGCGCAGACCGCCGAACAGCTCATGAGGTCGCGCTACAGCGCGTACGTCGCGGGTGAGGCCGACTACATCTGGCGGACGTGGCATCCGCGCACGCGACCAGACGACATCGCCGACGATGCCACGGTGACGTGGACGCGGTTGGAGGTGATCGACTCCGTCGCAGGCCGACCCGGCGACCAGACCGGCGAAGTGGAGTTCCTCGCCCACCACGGAACCGGGGCCCTGCACGAGCGGTCCCGGTTCGCGGTGCGCGCCGGCCGGTGGTTCTACGTCGACGGTGATCTGTTCGACTGATGCCCTCAGGCCAGTACGTCGGCCGGATCGGTGTAGGGCAGATCGAGATCGGCGGCCACCTCATCGGACAGCAGCGCGCCCTCATGGGTCGAGAGCCCGTTCGCCAGCGCGGCATCGGCGCGGCAGGCATCCCGCCAGCCCTTGTCGGCGATCCTGAGCACGTAGGGCATCGTGGCGTTGGTCAGCGCCCACGTCGACGTACGCGGCACCGCGCCGGGCATGTTGGCCACGCAGTAGAACACCGTGTCGTGCACCGTGAACGTCGGATCGTCGTGGGTGGTGGGGCGGGAATCCTCGAAGCAGCCGCCCTGGTCGATGGCGATGTCGACAAGGACCGCCCCCGGCTTCATCGCCGCCACCGTTGAATTGGTGACGAGCTTGGGGGCCTTGTGGCCGGGCACCAGGACCGCGCCGATCACCAGGTCGGCCTGCTTGACCGCATCCTCCAGGTCGAGCCTCGACGAGTACCGGGTCTCGATGGCGCCGCCGTACTCGGCGTCGATCTTGCGCAGTGTGTTGACGTTGAGGTCGAACACGGTGACGTGCGCGCCCATGCCCCAGGCCACGGCGGCGGCATTGTCGCCGGCCATGCCACCGCCGATGACCACGACCTTGGCCGGCGCGACACCGGGGACGCCGCCCATCAGCACGCCGCGGCCGCCCTGAGTGCGCATCAGGTGATAGGCGCCCACCTGTGCGGAGAGTCGCCCCGCCACCTCGCTCATCGGCGCGAGCAGCGGCAGCGCACCGTCGGCCGTCTGGACGGTTTCGTAGGCGATCGACGTGGTGCGTGAGGCCATGAGTGCGTCGGTGCACGGCCTGGACGCCGCCAGATGCAGGTAGGTGAACAGGGTCTGGCCTTCGCGCATCCGCGAGTACTCGGCTTCGATCGGTTCTTTGACCTTGAGCAGCAGTTCGGCCTCGGCCCACACCTCGTCGGCGCCGTTGACCAGCTGTGCGCCTGCGCGCTTGAAGTCGGCGTCCGAGATCGCCGATCCGTCACCCGCCCCGGACTGGACGAGGACGTCGTGCCCGCGTCGCACCAACTCCGCAACCCCTGCCGGGGTGATCGCGACCCGGTATTCGTTGTTCTTGATCTCCGTCGGGATGCCGACGCGCATGATCGCTCCTCGCTGTGATGACTGGCTAGACAAAGTGTGAAGAAACAGCGGATTGTTGGCAATGTTCTTGTCGAAGATTCGTTAGAGTCGCGCTATGGCCACAGAATCATCGGGTTATCGACGGGAAGGGCCCGTGTCGTCGAAGGATGTTCGGGTCACCGTCGACGACATCGACCGGCGGATCCTGACCGCGCTGCACTCGGACGCGCGCATCTCCAACAGCGCGCTGGCCGAACTCGTCGGCATCGCGCCGTCGACCTGCCACGGCCGGGTGCGGCGCCTGCAGGAGTTGGGGGTGATCCGCGGGTTCTATGCCGACATCGATCCGGCGGCGATCGGGCTGACCCTTCAGGCGATGATCTCGGTCAGCCTGCAGTTCACTGCGCGAGGCAAGATCCGCAACTTCATTCAGCAGATCCGGAGCAAGCCGCAGGTGATGGACGTGTATTTCCTGGCCGGTGCCGACGACTTCATCCTGCATGTGGCCGCCCGTGACACCGACGACCTGCGGGCGTTCGTCGTGGAGAATCTCAACGCCGACGCCGATGTCGCGGGCACGCAGACGTCGCTGATCTTCGAGCACCTGCGCGGCGCCTCGCCGCTGTGAGTATCAGTCCTTCGCGAAGGTCCGCAGCCACCGGTACCACTCGGACATGCCCTCGCCCGTCTTCGCGCTCACCGGCAGCACCGTGGCCGTGGGGTTTACCTGCCGGATCCGCTCCGTGTAGGTCGTGACGTCTGCGTCCAGGTAGGGCGCCAGGTCGATCTTGTTCAGCAGCACCACATCGACGGCGCGGAACATCACCGGGTACTTCAGCGGCTTGTCCTCGCCCTCGGTCAGCGAGTACACCATCACCTTCGCGTGCTCGCCCACGTCGAATTCGGCGGGACACACCAGGTTTCCGACATTCTCGATGACGACCAGGTCGAGACCGGCCAGGTTGAGGCCGGCCAGTGCCCGGTGCACCATCGGGGCATCGAGGTGGCACTCGCCGCCGAAACCGTTGTCGGTGTTCAGAAGTGAGATCTGCGCGCCCCGACCTTCAAGCCTTGCGGCATCCAGGTCGGTGGCGATGTCACCCTCGATGACGCCGATAGCGATCTCGCCGACCAGCTCGTCGAGCGTGGCCGCGAGCAGGCTGGTCTTGCCGGATCCGGGCGAGCTCATCAGATTCAGCGCACGGATCCCGTGCTCTTCGAAGGCATTTCGGTTCGCCGCGGCACGCAGGTCGTTCTCGGAGAAGATGGCCTCCAGCACGTCGACACGCTCGGCGGCGGTGTGGTAGCCGCTGTGGTCACCGTGGTCGTGGGAAGGGCTGCCGTCATGGTCGTGGGTGTGCGCCGTCCCGTCGTCATGGCGGTGAAACCTACCCATGCCCGACCTCGGAGGCCACGTCGATCGAAGTCACCAGGAACTCGTCGCCGCGCACCACGACGACATCGCCGCTGCCGCATGAGGGACAGCAGACCGACCACCGGGAGGCGATCTCGGACTGCCGTCCGCAGCCGCGGCAATCCACCGCCGCGGGTACCCGTTCGAGCTCCAGTTCGGCGTCGCCGAGGTGCTCGTGCTCACGCACGATCGTCCAGCAGAACAGGAGCGAGTCGGGCACCACCTGGCGCAGCGCCCCGACCCGCACCCGCACCACGTCGACCCGGCGGCCGGCGGCATGCGTCTTCACCACGCCGGCGATGGCGTGGCATAACGACAACTCGTGCACAGTTCGAAGGATAAGCCCGCACAGGCATCGGAAAAGCGCAGAAATCTCGTGCGAGATTGCGATTGTTGTGGCCTGCTGCCGGGGCTAACCTGGCGACACCGGTCTGTGCTCTCAGCCCAGTGACGCAGGACGGCTGTAGTTCAGAGGAGACCGCGCCCATGAGCGCTCGTTCGGAGAACCACGGCGGCGCCCGTGCCGAGTGACAGCGTGCGGGTGCGGTTGACCATCACCGGAGTGGTCCAGGGTGTGGGCTTCCGACCCGCCGTCGCGCGGATCGCCGCGCAGAACCGGCTGGCCGGTTTTGTTCTCAACGATGCGCGCGCCGTCCGGTGCGAACTGGAGGGTCCCGGACCCCGCGTCGACGCGGCGGTCCGAACCCTACGTGACGGCCCGCCGCCGCTGGCGTGTGTCGACTCGTTCGTCACCGAGATGCGTCCGGCGCTCGGGGAGACGGTTTTCCGCATCCTCGACAGCACGCCGTCCGGTGACGACGGTGACCGCACACTGGTGTCACCCGACATCGCCACCTGCGCAGACTGCCTGCGCGAGTTGTTCGATCCCGCCGACCGGCGCCACCGCCATCCGTTCATCACCTGCACCAACTGCGGACCGCGGTACACGGTGATCACCGATCTGCCCTACGACCGCCCCACCACCACGATGGCGGGGTTCGCAATGTGCCCGTCATGCGCCGCCGAGTACGGTGACCCGGCCGACCGTCGCTATCACGCGCAGACCATCGCCTGTCCCGAATGTGGGCCGACATTGTCGTGGCATGGTCCTGGCCCCCACGGCGGTGCGGTCGAGTCGGCCGCCGCGGCGCTGCGCGCGGGGCTGATCGTCGCGGTCAAGGGCGTGGGCGGTTACCACCTCGCCTGCCGTGCCGATGACGACGATGCCGTTGCGCGGCTGCGACGACGAAAGAACCGGCCCGCCAAGCCCTTCGCGGTGATGGCCGCCGACATCGAGGCGGCGCGCCGGATCTGCCATGTCGACGATGCCGCCGCCCGGTCGCTGACGTCGGCGGCCGCCCCGATCGTGCTGCTGCCGGCACGGGCCGGAGCGGTCAGCGTCCACGTCGCGCCGAACCTGACCGACCTGGGCGTCATGCTGGCCTACTCGCCCGTGCACCACCTGCTGTTCGCCGAGCCCGACATGCCGGCACTGGTGATGACCTCGGCCAACCAGGGCGGTTCGCCGATCGTGTTCCGCGACGGTGACCTGGATTGGATCGACGGCCTCGCCGATGCGGTGTTGACCCACGACCGGCCCATTCACGTGCCCTGCGAAGACTCCGTGGTGAGCATCGACGATGACGGAAACGAGGTCCCGCTGAGGCGGTCCCGCGGCTACGCGCCACTGCCGGTCAGCGTCGGCGCCGGCGTCGGCGACGGTGACGACCCGGCGGTGATCCTGGCCACCGGTGGTGACATCAAGACCACGTTCGCGTTGACAGGCAGGTACGGCCGCGCACACCTGTCGTCACACCTGGGCGACATGGCCGACCCGCGCACCCAGGCCTGCTTCGCGGCCGCGGTGGATCACCTGGGCTTTCTCACCGGCAGTGCGCCCACCGTGCTCGCGCACGACCTGCACCCGCAGTACGCGACCACGCGGTGGGCCCAGCGGCGGGGCGAGCGGCTCCTGGCCGTGCAGCACCACCACGCGCACGCCGTCTCGCTGCTCGCCGAACACCGCAGGCTCGGCGAGCCGATCATCGCGGTCACCTACGACGGCACCGGTTTCGGCACCGACGGCACGATCTGGGGTGGTGAGCTGCTCGCGGTCCGCGATCCGGCTCGCTTCACCCGGGTCGGCCACCTGGCACCGTTCGCGCTGCCGGGCGGAGAAGGAGCGGTGCGCCAACCCGCGCGCATCGCGCTGGACCTGCTCGACCGGGCCGGGATCGAGGCGTCCGACGATCTCCCGCCGGTCGCCGCCCTCGGGGCAGCCGGCCTGCACATCCTCACCCAGCAGCTGCGGCGCGGCGTGGGATGCGTGCCCACCACAAGCATGGGCCGGCTCTTCGATGCGGTGTCCAGCCTTCTCGGGGTGTGCCAGCAGGTCGGCTACGAAGGCCAGGCCGCGATCGAGCTGGAGCACCGGGCCCGTGCCGGGCGCCCCTGGCGGGCCGTCGACTTCGAGGTGACCGCCGGTGTCCTCGACCCGGCACCGGTGATCACCGCGTTGGTCGACGGGGTGCGCCGCGGGGTGCCCAGCGCCGATCTGGCCATGGCGTTTCACGACGCCGTCGTGCGTGCGACGGTGCGGGCCGCGGGCGACGCCGCGGTTGCTGCGGGGGTCTCGACCATCGGGCTGACCGGCGGGGTGTTCGCCAACCGCAGGCTGCTGGCCGGAATCGCCCACGGCCTCCGTGTGCGCGGGCTGGAGGTGCTCACCCACCGGGTGGTGCCGTGCAATGACGGCGGATTGGCGTTGGGGCAGGCGGCTGTCGCGGCGGCAACGCTCTCGCAGAGGATGTTTCGGGAAAGGAGCGGTCCATGTGCCTCGGAATCCCCGGCAAGGTGATCGAGATCTGGGAGGAGGCCGGGACACGGATGTCCACGGTCGAGTTCGGCGGCACCACCAAGACGGTGTGCCTGGCGTATCTCCCCGACATGGAGGTCGGCGAGTACACGATCGTGCACGCCGGTTTCGCGATCGCCCGACTGGACGAGGCGTCGGCCCACGAGACGCTGCGCATGTTCGCCGACCTCGGCGTCCTCGACGAGGAACTGGCCGGCGAGCAGCCTGTGGGCAGGAGGGACCCGGCATGAGATATCTCGACGAGTTCCGCGACCCGGCGGCGGCAGCGGTGTTGGTCGACGCGATCCGCCGTCGGGCCACCAAGCCCTGGACCGTCATGGAAGTCTGTGGTGGACAGACACATTCGATCATCCGCAACGGAATCGACCAGTTGCTGGCCGGAGCGGTCGAGTTCATCCACGGCCCGGGCTGCCCGGTGTGCGTCACGCCGCTGGAGATGATCGACCGGGCGTTGGCCATCGCGGCACGCCCCGACGTCATCTTCTGCTCGTTCGGCGACATGCTGCGGGTTCCCGGCAGCAGCCAGGACCTGTTCGGTGTGCGCGCCCGAGGCGGGGACGTCCGCATCGTCTACTCCCCACTGGATGCCACCCGGATCGCCGCGGACAACCCGGACAAGCAGGTGGTGTTCTTCGGTGTCGGATTCGAGACCACCGCACCGGCCAACGCGATGGCGGTGCTGCACGCTCAGCGACTCGGGCTGACCAACTTCTCGATGCTGGTCTCGCATGTGCTGGTGCCCCCGGCGATGACCGCGATCCTGTCGTCTCCCACCAACCGGGTGCAGGGCTTCCTCGCCGCCGGCCATGTCTGTTCGGTCATGGGCACTTCCGAATACGAACCGCTTGTCACCGAATTCGGGGTGCCGATCGTCGTCACCGGTTTCGAACCGCTGGACCTGCTCGAGGGCGTGCGGCAGGTGGTGGAGCTGCTGGAAGAGGGCACACCCGCGCTGCGCAACGCCTACCCCCGCGCGGTCAGCGCCGAGGGCAACCTCGTGGCCCAGAAGACCCTCGCCGAGGTGTTCGCGGTCACCGACCGGCAGTGGCGCGGTATCGGCATGATTCCACGGTCCGGATGGACCCTGTCGCCGCGCTACGCCGAGTTCGACGCCGAGCGCCGGTTCGGTGTCGGCCATCTCCAGGTGGCGGAATCCCCGGACTGTCGCAGTGGGGAGGTACTGCAGGGGTTGCTCAAACCCAACGAGTGTCCGGCATTCGGTCGCACCTGTACGCCGCGCACACCGCTGGGCGCGACCATGGTGTCCAGCGAGGGCGCGTGTGCCGCGTACTACCAGTTCCGCCGGCTGGAGACGGCCGCGCATGCCTGACACGCCCGTGTCCGTCGACCCCGCCGACTGGGTGTGCCCGCTCCCGCTGCGCGAGACGAGACGCGTGGTGCTGGGGCACGGGGGTGGCGGCGTGCTGTCCGAGGAGCTGATCGAAAACCTCTTCCTGCCGGCGTTCGGATCTCAGCCCGGGCCGAGCCGGGATTCGGCGGTGCTCGACACCGGCTCCGGCCGCATCGCGCTGACCACCGACTCCTATGTCGTGCAGCCGCTGTTCTTCCCGGGCGGCAACATCGGCGACCTCGCGGTCAACGGCACGATCAACGATCTCGCCTGCAGCGGAGCGCAACCGATCGGGATCACCGCCGGGTTCATCCTCGAGGAGGGCCTGGAGATCGACGTGCTCGGCACCGTCGCGGCGACGATGGGCAGGGCGGCCGCCGAAGCCGGGGTTCCCATCGTCACCGGTGACACCAAGGTCGTCGGGAAGGGCGGCGCCGACCAGCTTTTCATCAATACCGCCGGGGTGGGAGTCGTCCCGCCGGGCGTGGTGATCGGCCCGGAACGGGCCCGCCCCGGCGACGTGGTGATCGTCTCGGGTGACATCGGCGAGCACGGGGTCGCCATCATGAGCGTGCGCGAGGGGATCGACTTCGGCACCGTGGTGACCACCGACAGTGCGCCGCTGCACCGGCTGGTGGGCGCGATGCTGGCTGCAGGCGCGCCCGATGCGGTGCACACGCTGCGCGATCCCACCCGCGGCGGCCTGGTGGCGTCGGTCGTCGAGATCGCCCGGGCCGCATCGGTCGGCGTGGACCTCGACGAGGCGGCCATTCCGGTCCCCGAGACCGTCGCGTCGGCCTGCTCGTTCCTGGGGCTGGATCCGCTGCAGGTCGCCAACGAGGGCAAGATGGTGGCGTTCGTGGCCCCCGAGCACGCCGAGGCGGTACTCGCCGCGATGCGCGGGTGCCCCGAGGGCGTCGGTGCCGCGGTGATCGGACGCGTCGTCGCCGACCATCCCGGCATGGCGGTGGCGCGCACCCCGTTCGGCACCACCCGGGTGGTGGAACGTGAACTGGGGGAGCAACTTCCACGGATCTGCTGAGGTTCAGCGGCGCAGCGTCTCCGACGGCGCCTCGCCCCAGCGTTTCCGGTACTCCACCGCGAAGCTGCCGAGATGGTGGAAACCCCAGCGCTCGGCCACCGCGGTCACCGTCACACCGTCGGACGGGATGGCGTCGGCGAGTTCTTCGTGCACCCGCTCCAGGCGCCGCTCACGGACGAACGCCATCGGCGACATGCCGAGTTCGGAGCGGAAGCCCTGCTGAATCGACCGCACGCTCATGTGCACGGCGGCCGCCAGCGAATCCATCGTGATGCGTTCCGCCAGATGGTCGTCGATGAAATCCATCGCCTGCTGGATGACCGTGCGGCGGGGATCCGGGGGTGAGGGCTGGGTGATGTCGGCATGGTAGTTCGACGGCTGGAGGTGCAGCAGGCTGCTCATCACCAGTTCCTCGACCGGCCCGATCGCGCGACCCTTCTGAATCAGCGAACCGGCATGGTAGACCTCGGTGTGCACGAGCTGAACCGCCGCGTTCCAGCGCATCGCGGCCTCGGTGGCCAGGTCGAACTCGGGCTCGAACACCAACGGCCGCGCCAGATTACGGCCGATCAGCCGCGTCACATGGGCGGTCATCGCCTGTTGCTCGATGCGGATCAGCAGTTGCGGGGTGTCGACACCGAGGTCGATGCGCAGCGGCACACCCGGGCTGGAGACCAGTGAGCGCATCGTGCTGGCCTGGAACGTCGAGGACGGGTGGTGAACCATGGCCACCCCGTTCATCGGCATGTGCACCGCGTAGTAGCGGCCGGACTCCGGGATGTCGATCGAGGCGGGCACGTGCAAGTCCAGGTAGAGCATGCTGACGTTGCGCAGCCGGATGCCGTGCATGGTGGCCGCGAACCCGTCGGCGTCGGCGGGATCCACCGTCAGCGTCAGCGGCGACAAGGCGCGGCCGATCAGCCGCGTCGCCTTGCTGATGTCCTCGGTGTAGAAGATCTCGTGCTCGGTGAGCGCCGGCGGCACCCCGCGCGAACGCACCTTCCGGCGGACGGGATCACTCGTGCGCCGGATGTCGATGAAGCCCAGACGCGTCAGCCGCGACACCGGGACCGCTATTTCCGTGCAAGGTAGGGAAGGCTAACTTGGCCGGGGGATAACGGAATTCGCGTCGGCACGGCAAAGTCTCCTAAACATCGGGCTCGCTTCAGCGTAGTCATGTCTGCGCAATCCTGATAGCGGTTGCGCGAAAGCGATAGGCAGGGCCGCGACGGCTGAGTACGTTGAGGTTCATCCCTCCCGCGCGGGGGAGTCGGCAGGGAGGTCGAGTGTGAACACCAACGGTGGGTCGTCAACTCCCGTCCTGGATCCGGCCGCCCCCGGACCGTCCGCCGCGCTCCGGGACCGCCTCGACGACCCCCGGGTCGCCGAAGCGCTGGACACGTTGCTCGAGCATGCAGATCTGTTGGCAGTCCTGGTCACCGGACTCGACGGTTTCGTCCGTCGCGGCGACGACATCACCGCGAACCTGACCTCGGCGATCGGTGAGCTCAAGGGCCAAACCGGTGACCTGGGCGAGTTGTCGGCCAGCCTGGCAGTTCTGACGAGTGGGCTGGTGAACGCGGCGCCGGCGATCAGCACGCTGCTGAATTCCTCACTGACCAAGCCGCAGGGCGCCGACGTGGTCGCCGCCCTCGGCGACGCGCTGGTGTCGGCGCGGCAGTCGATGCCGGCGCCGCCCCGCGGGGTCCGTGGGGTGTGGAAGACGCTGCGCGGCGCCGCCAGGGACCCCGACGTCACACGTGGTCTCGTCTACCTGCTCGAAGTGGCCCGGGCCTTCGGGCGACGAGTCTGACCGCGCCCAACGCGGTCCCGCACAACTGAATTCGGGAACTGATTGCTCCGGAGGCCTGCGCTTCCGGTGACCGAGAGGAGTGCTCATGGCATCGGTGCTGTGGTTCCAGGGTGGGGCATGTAGTGGCAACACCATGTCGTTCCTCAACGCCGAGGAGCCCAACGTCGTCGACCTGATCGTCGACTTCGGCCTCGACCTCCTCTGGCACCCGTCACTGGGGCTCGAACTCGGGGAGAATGCCCAGAAGGTCTTCTGGGACTGCGCCAACGGGCAGCGGCCGCTCGACATCTTCGTGTTCGAGGGCACGGTCATGCAGGCCTACGGCGGCCGCACCGACATGTTCGCCGACCGTCCGATGAAGGACTGGGTCACCGACCTGGCCGGAGCCGCGCAGATCGTCGTCGCGATCGGTGACTGCGCCTGCTGGGGCGGTATCCCCGCGATGGAACCCAACCCGTCGGGGTCCACCGGACTGCAGTTCCACAAGCGGGAGAAGGGCGGCTTCCTCGGCCCCGACTTCCGGTCGAAGATGGGCCTCCCGGTGATCAATGTGCCTGGCTGCCCCGCTCACCCGGACTGGATCACCCAGATTCTGGTGGCGCTGGCCACCGGCCGCGCCGGCGACATCACGCTCGACGACCTGCACCGCCCGGAGACGTTCTTCAAGACGTTCACCCAGACCGGCTGCACCCGGGTGCAGTTCTTCGAGTACAAGCAGTCCACCCTGTCGTTCGGTGAGGGAACCCGAACCGGTTGCCTGTTCTATGAATTCGGCTGCCGCGGTCCGATGACGCACTCGCCGTGCAACCGGATTCTGTGGAACCGGCAGTCGTCGAAGACCCGGGCCGGGATGCCCTGCATCGGCTGCACCGAACCGGAGTTCCCGCACTTCGACCTGGCGCCGGGGACGCTGTTCAAGACGCAGAAGGTCAGCGGCATGATCCCGAAGGAAGTTCCCGAGGGAACCGATCACCTCACGTACATGGGCCTGGCGGCGGCCGCGCGGATCGCGGCGCCGCAGTGGTCCAAAGAAGACATGTTCGTGGTCTAGCGCGTCCGAGGAAGGACTTTTCATATGGCGTCAAAGCTGGATCTCTTCGTCAGCCCGCTCGGCCGCGTCGAGGGTGACCTCGACGTCCGCGTCACGATCGAGGACGGGGTCGTCACCTCGGCGTGGACCGAGGCGGCGATGTTCCGCGGATTCGAGATCATCCTGCAGGGCAAGGACCCTCAGTCGGGACTGGTGGTGTGCCCGCGCATCTGCGGCATCTGCGGCGGAAGCCATCTCTACAAGTCCGCGTATGCCCTGGACACCGCGTGGCGCACCCACATGCCGCACAACGCGACGCTGGTGCGCAACATCTGTCAGGCGTGTGAGACGTTGCAGTCGATCCCGCGCTACTTCTATGCACTGTTCGCCATCGATCTGACCAACAAGAACTATGCGAAGTCGGCGTTGTATGACGAGGCTGTCCGCCGATTCGCGCCGTATGTCGGCACCAGCTACCAACCCGGTGTCGTGTTGAGCGCCAAACCTGTTGAGGTGTATGCGATCTACGGCGGGCAATGGCCCCACTCGAGCTTCATGGTTCCGGGCGGGGTGATGTGCGCCCCCACGCTCAGTGACGTCACCCGTTCCATCGCGATCCTCGAGCACTGGAACGATGCCTGGCTGGAAGGCCAGTGGCTGGGCTGTTCGGTGGATCGCTGGCTGGAAAACAAGACCTGGAACGACGTACTGGCCTGGGTGGACGAGAACGAAGCGCAGTACAACAGCGACTGCGGATTCTTCATCAGGTACTGCCTGGACGTCGGGCTCGACAAGTACGGCCAGGGGGTGGGCAATTACCTTGCCACCGGAACATATTTCGAGCCGTCCCTGTACGAGAACCCCACGATCGACGGCCGCAACGCAGCATTGATCGGCCGCTCAGGGGTGTACGCCGACGGTCGTTACTTCGAGTTCGACCAGGCCAACGTCCTCGAGGACGTCACGCACTCCTTCTACCAGGGCGACCGGCCACTGCACCCGTTCGACGGCGAGACCATCCCGATCGACCCCGAGCAGGGACGCAAGCAGGGCAAGTACAGCTGGGCCAAGTCGCCGCGCTACGCCGTGGGGGATCTGGGCAACATCCCGTTGGAGGCAGGACCTTTGGCGCGCCGCATGGCGGCGGCCGGACCCGGCGCCGCCGCGCATCAGGACAACGACCCGCTGTTCGGCGACATCTACAACACCATCGGCCCGTCGGTGATGGTGCGCCAGCTGGCCCGCATGCACGAGGCGCCCAAGTACTACAAGTGGACGCGGCAGTGGCTCGACGCGTTGGAGCTGAAGGAGAGCTTCTACACCAAGCCCACCGAGTACGCCGAAGGCAAGGGTTTCGGTTCCACCGAAGCCGCGCGCGGTGCACTGTCGGACTGGATCGTGATCGAGGACAGCAAGATCAAGAACTACCAGGTGGTCACTCCCACCGCGTGGAACATCGGACCCCGGGACGGCTCGGAGGTGCTCGGCCCGATCGAGCGGGCGCTGGTCGGATCCCCGATCGTCGACGCCGAGGATCCGGTCGAACTCGGCCACGTCGCCCGCAGTTTCGATTCCTGCCTGGTGTGCACGGTGCATGCCTACGACGGCAAGACCGGCCGTGAACTGAGCAAGTTCGTGATCAACGGGATGGTGTGAACTGGCGTCACCTGGGACAGATCCCGAAGCTTGCAGCCCGGCGGCATCCCTCCAGCCGCCGGGTTGCGACCTGCTGGTGATCGGCTGCGGAAATCTGCTGCGCGGCGACGACGGGGTCGGTCCGGTCCTGGTCCGCCACCTGTGGGAGCGCGGCGTGCCCGACGGCGCGAAGCTCGTCGACGGTGGTACCGCCGGCATGGATGTCGCATTCCAGATGAACGGTGCTCGACGGGTGGTCATCATCGACGCGGCGGCCACGGGTTCGGCGCCCGGCACGACGTTTCGGGTGCCCGGCGCGGAACTCGCCGAGTTGCCGCCGCTGCAGGGTCTGCACACCCATTCGTTCCGCTGGGATCACGCAATCGCGTTCGCGCGCTGGGCGCTGGGCGACGCCTGTCCCACCGACATCACCGTGTTCCTGATCGAGGTCGACAGCGTCGAGATGGGGGCCGACCTCTCGGAACCGGTGGCCACCGCAATGGAAGAGGTCCTGTCCATCGTCGAGCGCGACTACCTGGCACCGCTGCGTCCCGCCGGCCGGCGTGAGGTCACGGTCGAGTTCACCGCAGACGGATACCTGCGGCTGGACGCCGAGCTCGCGGCCGCGAGGTTTCCGTCCGACGCCGTGGCCGCGGTGGTACGTGACGGCGCCTTATGGCTCGTCCCGCTGCGTGGCCCCCGAAGCGGCGGACTGCTGCTCAAGCAACGCACGCCCGCCGGGGACCGGTCGGTTCTGGTTCGCGAGGTGCTCATGGACCTCGCCATGACGGGCGTTCGGGGCGCATCCTGGGACGATGACCAGTCGGCGTTGCGCATTCCACTCGGCGACGAACCGGGGCTGGACCGGTGATGCTCGTGAGTGAAGACAATGCGCGTGCCGTTGAGGCAGTGGTGGTGCCCGAACGCGGACAGTGGGCCGTCGATGTCGTCGTCGTGTTCGACGACGGGGTGGTGCGCAGACGGATCAGCACGCACCGCACCCGTCGCCGCGCGGATCTGGCGGCCGATCTGATCAAGCGTGCCGCAGAACGGGATCTGCGATGAGTCCCCTGGGAGGGCCGTGACCGACACCGCCGTTGAACCGACCGGGCGGGGCGCCGCGGACCTGGTGGCGCGACCGCAACCGCTCGGTGTGTTCGGCCTGCCCCTCGGCTATCTGCTGATCCCCGCCGGCGACGACACCGACCCGGTGCGTGCTGCGCTGCTGGCCGGCCGCCTGCCCGAGGTGTGGCCCGACCGGCTGGCCGGGCACCGGCATGCGCTGGCCGGCGACCGCGACGCTGCGCTGGCGGCACTGGCCGGTGACGATGCCGTGGCGCGCTACAACCGGTTCGTTCTCGATCCCGACTCGGCCGATCCCGACGCGGTTCGCGCGGATCTCGGCGAGTTCGGGGTGCTCGTCGACGTGGTGTTGTTCGCGCTCGGACGCAGTGACGAGGTCCCCGGCGCTGACGGACTCGACGGCGAGCTTGCTGCCGCGGTGCTCGCCACCGCCGCGTCGGCAGCGATCGCCGCGGACGCACCGGCGAAGGCCGTGCAGCTGCTCGACGCGGCCGCGGAGGCGGCGGCGCCGGTGAGCAGACCGCTGGCCGGCGTCCTGCTCGGCGCGGCCGCGGGTATCTGCCGCGACGGTGACGACCCGTCCGCCCTGGCGCGCGTGGACCGGGCACTCGCGCTGCTCGACGGTGCCGACGGGCTGAAGGTCGCTCGCGCCGAACTGCACCTCACCGCCGCGGGCATGCTGCACGAGCAGGCCGCGCTCCGACCTGAGCTGATGCCGTCAGCGATACCGCACTACCACTCGGCACTGCAGTTGATCCGCTGCGAGGACGCTCCGCTGCTGTGGGCCTCGGGTCACGCCGATCTGGCCACCGCCTACCTGACGATGCCGATGGTGGAGGCGTCGAGCCAGCTGCGGCTGGGCATCGCCGCGCAGTCGTTGCGCCAGGCACTCACGGTGTTCACCCGCGACGAGCACCCGCAACGGTGGGCGAGCGTGCAGCTGAATTTGGCGAACTCGTTGGTGTACAGCCCAACTCGTCACCGCCAGGAGAACCTTGTCGAGGCGGTTGAGATCTACGAGGCCGTGCTGGATGCCCGCGACCGGGACGTCGACCCGCACGGGCGCGCGCGGGTGCTGGCCAACCAGGGCAACGTGCTTGCCCATCTCGGTCTGTTCGACCAGGCCAAGGCCAGGCTGTACGAGGCGCGCTTCCTTTTCGAGGAGCACGGGGACACCGAATCGGTCCGCGCGGTGCGTGGCGTGCTCGACGAGATCTCCCGCGAGGGCGCCCGATGACTGCCGTGGGCGCAGGCACAGCCGATCTCGAGGTTCTTGCCAGGCGTGTCGATGCTGCGGTCGCGGCACTGGCCGAACTCGACCCGACCGCGCGGGCAGCAGCCGAAGAACTCAAGGCGGCCGTGGAGGAAGTCCATCGCGCCGGGCTGACGACGATCGTGGCCCGGATGCGGGCTGACGACGCTGCGCGGCCGCTGCTGTTCGATCTGGTCGACGACCCTGTGGTCCGGATGCTGCTGACGCTGCACGGCATCATCCGGCCCGATCCGGTGACGCTGGCCGAGCGGGCGCTGGCCGCCGTTCGCCCGCAACTGCACAGCCATGGTGGGGACGTGACGCTGGTGCGGGTCGACGACCGCGTGGCGTTCGTCCGGCTCGAAGGGGCCTGCAACGGTTGTTCGATGGCCTCGGTGACTCTTCGCGAACTCGTCGAAGCCGCTCTGTTGCAGGGTGTTCCGAATCTGGAGGCGGTCGAGGTGGTGTCCGGCGAGGCCACACCGACGCTGATACCGGTCGAGGCGCTGCGGATACCGCCCAGAGCGGAGCCGGACGGATGGGTGAACCTCGGCAGCGTGGACTCGATCGCCGTCGACGAGATCCGGGTCCTCGGCGGCGACGTCCTCGTGGTCAACATCGGACAGAAACTGTCGGCCTTCTACAACGAGTGCGCCCACGAGGCGCTGCCGCTCGGCGATGCGGTCTTCGACGCCACGGCGGGCACGCTGACGTGTCCGTGGCACGGGTTCTGCTATGACGCGGAGTCGGGGGAGTGCCTGTCCGCGCCGGGGGTGCAACTGGAGCAGCTACCGTTGCGGATCGACGATGGGGATGTCTGGGTTCGGACCGGCCGATGAGCCGCTACACGGTGCGGCACACCATTGCCGGGCGGCCTGCCGGCCACTCACCGGAAACGCCGCCGGCCGAGGACAACAGCGGCGGCTGGCGACCGCTGCGCTGGCTGGGAGCACCAGCGCCGGGCGGGCTGGCGTTGCCCCAGGCGACCCCGAGCATGGCCTGGATGTATTCGCCGCGTGGGGTTTTCGTCGATGACAAGCACGTCGTCGTCGCAGACTCCGGCAACCACCGCGTCCTGATCTGGCACGGCCTGCCGCATGCGGACGAACAAGCCGCGGATGTGGTCCTCGGTCAACCGCACGGGTACGCGGAGGGCCGCGCCGCGGGGGGCCGCGGGCCGGAGCGCGGGATGAACCTGCCGACCGGCGTCGCGATCGTCGACGGCCGGCTGATCGTCGCCGACGCCTGGCACCATCGACTCCTGATCTGGAACCAGGTGCCCGAGTCCGACGATGTGGCACCCGACGTGGTGCTCGGGCAGCGCGACGCCGGATCCGTGGAACCCAATGCGGGCCAGGCCTGCTCGGCGGGAACCTTCTACTGGCCCTTCGGATTCGCAATACTCGGTGACCGGTTCTGGGTGGCGGACACCGGCAACCGGAGGGTGTTGGGGTGGAGCGGCGGCATCCCCGAACCGGGGCAGGCCGCCGACATCGTGCTCGGCCAGCCGACGGCGAGTGCCAGGGAGGAGAACCGGGGCCAGGCGGTCGGACCGGCGAGCTTCCGGTGGCCGCACGCGATCGCCGGGACGTCGGAGCTGCTGCTGGTCGCCGATGCCGGAGACCATCGCGTGCTCGGCTGGTCACCGCACCCGGCGGCGGATGCTCACGCGAATCTCGTTCTGGGGCAGCCTGATTTCGTCACCGCGCAGGAGTGGCCCTACGGCCCGCACACCGGTGACAGGTTCCGGTTCCCGTACGCGATAGACCTCGACGGTGGCTGCGTCGTCGTCGCGGACACGGCGAACAATCGAATCCTGGTGTGGGACGGTGTGCAGGCGGAGGCGCTCGGGGGTCGGCCGGCCGATCATGTGCTGGCCCAACCCGACTTCGGGTCCAACGGCGAGAACCGCTGGTCGCTGGTGGGGCGCGACACCCTCTGCTGGCCGTACGGCGTGAGCCTGCACGGCGACCTGCTGGCCGTTGCGGACTCGGGCAACAACCGCGTCATGATCTGGAGACGATCTTGAGGCCGCGGATCGTGCAGGACGACGGCCAGATCGGTTTCTACTGGACGACATCCGACGGTGCGCCCACCACACTGCACGTGCTCGTCGGCGAGGACGACGAACCCGACCGGTTGGTGGCGACGCATCTGTCCGCTCTCGACGATTCGCTGATCGATGCTTCCCGGCGGTTCGGGGAGCTGCTCGGCGGCGGGCGGAGGCCGACGGTTCAGGACCGCCAGGATCTGGGCGAGCTCTATCGCAGTGTGGACCGGGCGTGCCTGGACTATGCGCGAGCAGTGGAGCGTCTCGGACTCGCGCCGGACGCCAGGGCCGGCCAGATCATCGGCACCGCAGTGCTGATGTCGATTCTGGCCCGACATCCGTTGGACATGCTAGGGCCGGCACCGCTTGAGGGTGAACTCGACGAACCGAAGCCAGGTGTCGTCGGCGGATACGGCGAGATGGCGCAGGTGGACCATGCCCGGCCGTGGAAAGGCGGCCGCTGGGTGGTGCGCACCGAGGCGGGCGCCCGGTTGCCGCTGACGTTGTCGATGCTGCTGTACGACAGCTCGGGCACCAACAAGGACGCCGCGCGCAGTGAGCACTGCGAGGCCATGCAGAAGGTGGTTTCATCTGCGGCGGAGACCGATGCGGACCCTTACGACGTCGCGTGCGCGCTGGACTGGTTGTTGTACGACTGGCTGATGGCCCACCGCGACGGTCCCGACAGCGCGGAGATCGTCTTCCCGAAGGGCCGCGACGGTGATGCCACGGTGCTGGTGGCCGCTGCGGCGGCGTCAGTCGCTGCGCGGGCCACCTTCGATCCGGCCCTGGTGCGCTGAACCTCAGGCAGGGGTCAGCGTGACGTTGTGCAGCGCGACGGCCACGTCGCTGGGCAGAATGTCGACGAACGTCGGCACGTCCCTAAGTGCTGCACCCGTTCCGAGGATGTTCCCCGGAGATGTTGGCGCGCAAGGGAAGTCGCTGCACCGGAACCAGCGGCCTGGCGGGCTCTGGTAGGGCTGCATGCTGGGGGACTGGTCTACGCGGTAGTGCCCGGGCGGGATGTACGCGGTCGCCCAGCCGTCGCGCGGTTGGGTGGTGACACCGAAGACGCCGTTGCTGCCGTACGGTGCCGCGGCCGCGGGCGCCGCGGACAGCACGCCGCCCAGCAGTGCGCATGCAGCAGCCAAGGTGAGCGCCGGCGCCCGCCGGAAGGCACGAGTCATCCCATGAGACTAGCCGGGGTGTGGAACGTGGCAGCGTGAACCGGCACGGCCCGGTCATTTCACCACTGACTGTTTATTACTGCCGATTCGGCGAAAAGAGGCCGCACCGAGTCGGTTTCGCGTCGCCGTTTTTGTCGGACCCTGCTGGTTGGATGGGGTTATGTCTTCGAGGGTTCCGGTTGGTACTGGCACTGGTGGTGTGGTGCGTCAGTCGGATCGGCTGGATGCGTTTTTCGAGGAGTTGGCGGAGTTGGCGGGTCAGCGCAATGCCATTGATGGGCGTATTGCGCAGATCGCTGCCGAGATTGACCGCGCCGAGCTGTGGGGGATCACCGGGGTGAAGTCGTTGGAGGGCCTGCTCGCGTGGAAGTTGGGGACCTCGTTTCGTAACGCTGAGACGATCGTGGCGGTGGCGCGCCGGTTGGACGAGTTCCCGCGGTGTAGTCGGGATTTGCGGGAGGGTCGGCTGTCGTTGGATCAGGTCGGGGTGATCGCCGAGCGGGCGGGGGCGGGTTCTGATGATCATTACGCCGATTTGGCCGCCCATTCGACGGTGGCTCAGTTGCGCACCGCGGTCAAGCAGGAACCCCGCCCCGAACCCGACCCAGAATCCGAGTCTGGTGCCGACTGCGACCCTGAATCCGAATCTGAGGCCAAGCCCCGGCGCGATCCGGTGCCGCGGGCGTCGATCACCAAGACCAGTGATGAGCAGTACACCTATTGGCGGATCGCGTTGCCCCATGATGAGGCGGCGACGTTCGACACGGCCCTGAACTGTCATCTTGAAGGGTTGGTCGCGCAGTGGAAACGCGACCACAACATCACCGACCACACCGACGACCACAACCACGACATCAACAGCGACCCCGGCCGCGGGGACGGCCACGACACCGTCGACCGCGGCTACGGCCCCGACGACGACGGTGGCGGTGGTGAGGGTGTGGGGCGGGCGCCGTTGCCGGACACGGTGGCGGCGTTCTGGGCGCTGGTGAAGGCCGGCTGGGATGTTGAGGTGGCGCGGCGC
>NZ_HG964450.1:96322-132911 GCF_000612725.1 Mycolicibacterium austroafricanum | reverse complement strand
AGGGACCACCCGGGGAACGCGCCCAATGGAAGTGGTACACACCCTTCCAACCCCCACCACCAACCACCAACTGATCCTTGGGAGCGCCCCAGGTCAGCGCCGACGCCTGCAGATCGACCGCCGGGACCGGCCAAGTCAGGGGCGACGAGCAAAATTCCTGAGGCCTGGGATCGGACGCTAGGGTGAGCCCATGCGAGTGGGAGTGCTGGGCGCCAGGGGCAAAGTGGGCGCGACGATGGTGGCGGGCGTCGAGGCCGCCGACGACCTGACCTTCACCACGGGTGTCGACGCCGGCGACTCGCTGTCCGCGCTGGTGGACAGCGACACCGAGGTCGTCATCGACTTCACCCACCCGAGTGTCGTCATGGACAATCTGAAGTTCTTGATCGACAACGGGATTCATGCGGTCGTCGGCACCACCGGGTTCACCGACGAGCGCCTCGATCAGGTCAGGGAATGGCTCGCGGCCACACCGGGTGCCTCGGTGCTCATCGCGCCGAACTTCGCGATAGGCGCCGTGCTGTCGATGCACTTCGCGCAGCAGGCCGCCAAGTACTTCGAGTCGGTCGAGGTCATCGAACTGCACCATCCGCACAAGGCTGACGCGCCGTCGGGCACCGCCATGCGGACCGCCCGCCTCATCGCCGAGGCACGAAAAGGCATGCCGCCCAACCCGGATGCCACCAGTACCGGTCTCGACGGGGCCAGGGGAGCGGACGTCGACGGCGTCCCCGTGCACTCGGTCCGGCTCGCCGGTCTCGTCGCGCACCAGGAAGTCCTGTTCGGCACCATGGGTGAGACGCTGACCATCCGGCACGACAGCATCGACCGCACCTCGTTCGTCCCCGGTGTCCTGCTCGCGGTGCGCAAGATCCGCGAGCGTCCGGGCCTGACGATCGGCATCGAACCCCTGCTCGACCTGAAATGAGCGAGGGGGCGCGCGCACTGCGCATCCAGCTGCTGATCGGCTTCATGTGCGTCGCGCTCGTCGTCTACTTCGTGCTGTTGGGCCGCGCGGCATTGATGTTGATCACCTCGGGCGAGCCGGCGCCGATCGGGCTCGGGCTGGCGATCCTGATCCTTCCCGTCATCGGTGTCTGGGTCATGGTCGCCACGCTGAAAGCCGGTTTGGCACACCAACGCCTGGCCCGACTGGCCCGCGAGCAGGGGATGGAGCTCGACGTCAGCGGGCTACCGCGCAGACCGTCAGGCCGGATCGAGCGCGACGCGGCCGACGCGCTGTTCGCCACCGTGCGTGACGAGTTGGAGGCCGACCCTGACAACTGGCTGCGCTGGTACCGACTGGCCCGCGCGTACGACTATGCGGGTGACCGCGGCCGGGCCCGGGAGACCATGAAAAAGGCCGTGCTGCTGCAGGAGGCGGCCCGGTGAGCAAGACGCTGCTGATCGTCCACCACACGCCGTCCCCGCACTGCCACGAGATGTTCGAGGCGGTGCTGGCCGGCGCGACCGATCCGGAGATCGAGGGTGTCGAGGTGCTGCGCCGTCCGGCTCTGACGGTGTCGCCCGCGGAGATGCTGCAGGCGGACGGGTATCTCCTCGGCACACCGGCCAACCTCGGGTACATCAGCGGCGCGCTCAAGCACGCATTCGACTGCGCGTATTACCAGCTGCTCGACGCGACGCGGGGCAGGCCGTTCGGCATCTATCTTCACGGCAACGAGGGCACCGAGGGCGCGGAACGCGCGCTTGCGGGGATCACCGGCGGGCTCGGGTGGGAGCAGGCGGCCGACACGGTGATCGTCTCGGGCAAGCCTGCCAAGGATGACCTGGAAGCGTGTTGGAATCTCGGTGCGACTGTGGCCGCAACGCTGATGGAATGACGGAGGAGTCTCATGCCCGGTATGGCCGAATTCGCCCTGGCGGGCGCACCGATCGCAGGCGGTGCGCTGCTCGGGCTGGCGGCGGGGAACCTGCGCCCGCCCGACGTGCGCGACGCGATCGCCAGGGATCTGGACCTGATGGAACGGCTCCCGGCCGACCAGGCCGAGCGCCGCGCCGAGCTTCAGCGGATCATCGACATGCGCATCGACGGTCTGATCGCCGCCACGGACAAGAGCCGGGAGCTCCGGGAACTGGCCATGTCGTATCAGGGCAACTGGCGCGACATCGTGGTGTTCATCTGCGCGATCCTGTTCACCATCGTCTGGTGGCACGTCGAGCACACCCGCTCGAACTGGCTGCTGATGTTCATCCTGTTGCTCGTCCTGACCGTGATCGTGGGCATCTACGCGGCCCGCGGCGTGATGCGCGCGGTGGCGAGCTTCCTGGCGCGCAGGCGCCGGCAAGCTCAGTAGTGGTAGGTGTCCGACGGCGCGGGGATGTGGGCGGGCTCGTCGACGTCGTCGAAGTCCGACGGTTCGATGCCGTAGGCGCGCGCCAGGTCCAGGATCTTGGTGGCGCGGGCGATTCGAGGCAGGTCGGAGCCGTTGCGGATCTCCCCGCCGTCACGCTCGAACTCGACGAAAAACTCCTTGGCCCAAGTGATTTCCTCTGCCGATGGGGAGAGTCCCTCGTTGACGGTCGGGCACTGCTCGGGGGTGAGGCAGATCTTGCCGGTCATGCCGAACTCCGCCGACACCGCGGTCGCCTCGCTGAGCCGCAGGGCGCTCGATCCGACCGTCGGGCCGTCGATCGCGCTCGGCAGATGGGCGGCCTTCGCGGCGATCGTGAAGCGTGACCGCGCATAGGCCAGGGTCATCGGGTTGTCGCCGAACCCGGTGTCGCGACGGAAATCGCCGATGCCGAACGCCAGCCGGAAGGTGCCCTTCGCCGAGGCGATCTCGTTGATACGTTCCAGCCCGCGAGCGGTTTCGACCAGGGCGACGATCGGGACTCCCGGCAGACGCTTGACCGTCTCGGTGACGTGGTCGACCGATTCGACCATCGCGAGCATCACCCCGCCGACGGACGTGCCGGCCAGCATCTCCAGGTCACCGGCCCACCATTCGGTGCCGAAGCCGTTGATACGGACCCAGTCGTCGTGGCCCTCGCCGAACCAGCGGGTGACGTTCGCGCGGGCCGCCGCCTTGTCCTTGGGTGCCACCGCGTCCTCGATGTCGAGCACCACGATGTCCGCCCGCGAGTGGGCCGCCGCCTGGAACCGGTCGTAATGCGACCCGTTGACCAACAGCCAGCTGCGGGCCAGGACGGGGTCGATGCGTTGCCCCTGCTCGCCGAAGGCCGATTCGCTGAAATTCTGCTCGTACACGCTGCTCAGACTAGGTGAGCGGCGAAGAACGAGCGCATCGCCTCCCAGTGCCGCCGCGCCGCGGGCTCGTCGTAAGGGCCGTTGTCGGGCACCGCGAACCCATGGAACGCGGGATACCACTCGATGGTGTGCTCGACACCGGCGCTCGTGAGGGCCTTCTCCAGGCGCTCGCCGTCTTCGGTGGTGAAGGACCTGTCGCTGCGGGCGGCGCCGACGTACACCGCCGCGCGCATCTGGTCGGCGAGCAGGTGCGGGCTGTGGGGGTCGTCGGTGGCAAGGCCGCCGCCGTGGAACGACATGGCGGCCGACACCCGATCCGGGAGCCGGCCTGCCAACACGAGCGACGTGCGGCCCCCCATGCAGTAGCCCGTCGTCCCGAACGTGTCGCCGCGGACCTCGGGTCGGCCGGCGAGGTAGTCGAAGAACGCGGTGGCGTCGGCGGCCATGACCTCAGGGGTCACCTTCGCCATGAAGCTGAACAGCCGCCTGCGTTCGACGTCGTCGTCGAAGGCCGTGGCGATCGTGAACGGTGCCCAGTCGCCCTCGCGGTAATACACATCGGGCACCAGCACCGCGTAGCCGTATCCCGCGAGCTTGTCGGCCATGGCGCGAAATGTCGGACGGGCACCGCCGGCGTCGGGATACATGACGATGCCGCGCCACGGTCCCCCGCCGTCCGGGATGTGCAGGCTGACGGGGCAGTCGCCGTCGGCGGTTGTCACGGTGTCGGTGATCCTCGGCATGGGTTCCGTTCTACTCCGGCCGACTGCACGTAAGCTAAGCGCGTGCCGATCGCCACGCCGTACGAGGATCTGTTGCGTCTGGTGCTCGATACCGGGACCACCAAATCCGACCGCACCGGAACCGGCACCCGCAGCCTGTTCGGTCACCAGATGCGTTATGACCTGAACGCCGGGTTCCCGCTGATCACCACCAAGAAGGTGCACACCAAGTCGATCGTCTACGAGCTGCTCTGGTTCCTGCGCGGCGACTCGAACGTCCGCTGGCTGCAGGAGCATGGCGTCACGATCTGGGACGAATGGGCTTCTCCCACAGGTGATCTCGGACCTGTCTATGGAGTCCAGTGGCGGTCCTGGCCCACCCCTTCCGGTGCGCACATCGACCAGATCAGCGCAGCGCTGGACCTGCTGCGGCGGGATCCGGACTCGCGTCGCAACATCGTCTCGGCGTGGAACGTCGGCGAGATCCCGCAGATGGCGTTGCCGCCGTGTCACGCGTTCTTTCAGTTCTACGTCTCCGGTGGCCGACTGAGCTGCCAGCTCTACCAGCGCAGCGCCGACCTGTTCCTCGGGGTGCCGTTCAACATCGCCAGCTATGCACTGCTGACCCACATGATGGCCGCGCAGGCCGGGCTCGGAGTCGGCGAGTTCATCTGGACCGGCGGCGACTGTCACATCTATGACAACCACGTCGAACAGGTCACCGAACAACTGTCCCGCGAGCCCCGGCCCTATCCGGAACTCGCTCTAGCGCAGCGTGATTCACTCTTCGACTACATCTACGAGGACGTCGTCATCAAGAATTATGACCCGCACCCGGCGATCAAGGCCCCGGTGGCTGTATGAGGACTGCTTGCAGGTCCGAATCGACGATGTTGAGGACTGCTTGCAGGTCCGAATCATGACCCTGAGTGAACTCAACATGGTCTGGGCGCAGTCCAGTTCCGGGGTCATCGGCCGTGGCGATGCGATCCCGTGGCACGTGCCCGAAGACATGGCCCGGTTCAAGGAGCTGACCATGGGCCACACCGTGATCATGGGCAGGCTGACGTGGGAGTCGCTGCCCGCGAAGTTCCGCCCGCTGCCGGGCCGCCGCAACGTCGTCGTCACCCGGCAGGCCGGCTACCAGGCCGACGGGGCGGAGGTGGTGACGTCGCTTGAGGACGCGCCGCTCGACGACGCCTGGGTGATCGGCGGCTCGCAGATCTACGGGCTGGCGCTGCCGTTGGCGACCCGATGCGAGATCACCGAGGTGGACATCGACCTGCGCAGAGAGGACGACGACGCGTTGGCGCCCGTTCTCGACGAGGCGTGGGTCGGGACCGAGGGGGACTGGCGCGACAGTTCGTCAGGGCTGCGTTACCGGTTCTACAGCTACGTACGGAAATGAGGCTGTCCGCCGCCCGGACGGACTCGTAGCCGGCCACGGGAATTTCCCTCTGCCACGCGGGGGTTGCGTCGTCGTGAGACGGCATCGCATTCGGCGGTGGTGAACGAGCAAAGGCACGTTTATGAAGCTTCTTGACGAGGTGCTGGCCGCCTACGGCGGCACCGACCGTTGGCGGCAGATCGAGACCATCGCGATCCACCAGAACGTCGGCGGTGTTCTGTGGTCGCTCAAGAACGTCGACGGCATCCTCGACGACTCCACCGTCGAGATCCGGGTGCAGGAGCAGCGGGCATGGCACCGGCCTTTGCCCGAGCCCGGAATGCGGTCCGAGTACACCCCGGACCGGGTGGGGATTCAGTCCGACGACGACGCGCACCGGGAGGTGCAGACGCTGAGCGATCCGCGGGCGTCGTTCGCCGGGCACACCCTGACGACCCCGTGGTCGCCGCTGCAACTGGCGTACTTCGCGGGCTACGCCATGTGGACCTATCTGTCCGAACCGTATTCGCTGACGTTCCCCGGCGTGTACACCGAGGAACTCGGAGAATGGCGCGAGGATGGGCAGACCTGGCGCCGGCTCGGAGTGCGCTACCCGGACACGATCGCCACGCACAGCGCCGACCAGGTGCTCTACGTGGACTCGGACGGTCTGCTGCGACGGCGCGACTACCAGGTCGACATCGCCGGCGGCACGCCTGCGGCGCACTACATGGACGGGCACCGCGAGTACGACGGCATCGTGCTACCGGTCACGCGCGTCGTGCACGGTCGTGACGACGACGGCAGAAAGGTGCCCGAGCCGATCACGGTCTCCATCGACATCGACGATGTCCGGGTGCGCTGAGAGGCGGTCGTCGCCACAGCCCGCCCGCACGGTGTCGGTGCGCTAGGCGACGATGGCGTGATGGCGCCCCCTCTTCGCAGCGCGACCCTGACCGCCGCGCAGGCCCGCCGGATCGCTGTCGCCGCACAGGGGTTCCACGAGCCGAAGCCGGCCGGCCCGGTGACCCGCGCGCACCTGAAGCGCCTGATCGCGCGACTGCAGGTGCTGCAGCTGGATTCGGTGTCGGTGGCGGTGCGGGCACACTACGCGCCGGTGTTCAGCAGGATCGGGCCGTACGACCGCGACCTCCTCGACCGTGCCGCGTGGAGCCATTCGGCGCGCTCGCCTCGACTGCTGGTCGAGTACTGGGCGCACGAGGCCGCGCTGATGGCGGTCGACGACTGGCCACTTCTGCGTTGGCGGATGCAGGAGTACCGGCACGGCCGGTGGGGCGTCGAGATCGTCAAGAAGAACGCCAAGCTGGCCGAGTCGGTCGTGGAGGCGGTGGCCGCGCTGGGGCCGTCGACAGCGGGCCAGATCGAGGCGTATCTGGAGTCGGAGCCAAGGGGCCGCAAGGGTCCGTGGTGGGACCGCAGCGAAACCAAATGGGTCGCGGAGGCGTTGTGGTCGGCCGGGGTGCTCACCACCGCAACGCGGGTGGGTTTCGCGCGGCACTACGACCTGACCGAGCGCGTGCTGCCCGCCGAGGTGGTCGACCGGCAGGTGGACGAGGCCGACGCGGTCCGCGAGCTCACGCTGCGGGCCGCCACCTCGTTGGGCGTGGCCACCGAAGCCGACCTGCGCGACTACTTCCGGCTGGGCGCACGGCAGGTCAAACCCGCCATCGCGGACCTGCTCGCCGCGGGTCACATCGAACGGGTCGACGTCGAGGGGTGGCCCGCCCCGGCGTATCTGCGTGCGGGCCAGACTGTTCCGCGTCGTGACCGCGGCACGGCCCTGCTGTGTCCGTTCGACCCGCTGATCTTCTTCCGGCCCCGCGTCGAGCGACTCTTCGGTGGTTTCCACTACCGCATCGAGATCTACACCCCGGCCGCGAAGCGGCGGTTCGGCTACTACGTGTGGCCGTTCCTGCTCGACGGCGACCTCGTCGGCCGGGTCGACCTCAAGGCCGACAGGGTGTCGGGCACCCTGCAGGTCCTCGGCGCGTTCACCGAGGACGGCCGCGACCGCGCACGCGTGGCCCGCGCGCTGGCCACCGAGCTGCAGTCGATGGCGGGCTGGCTGGGGCTCGCCGATGTGACCGTGGGGCATCGCGGCGATTTGGCGACGGAGTTGGGCGACGCCTTGGTTAGCTGAGCCCGTGGACATTCTCCGTACCCCTGACGAGCGCTTCGCCGATCTGCCCGACTTCCCGTTCGCCCCGCATTACGTCGAGGTCGACGGGTTGCGCATGCACTACCTCGACGAGGGCCCGGCCGACGGCCCGGTCGTGCTGCTGCTGCACGGGGAGCCGTCGTGGAGCTACCTGTACCGGCGGATGATTCCCGTCCTGGTCGATGCCGGGCTGCGCGCCGTCGCGATCGACCTCGTCGGGTTCGGTCGCAGCGACAAGCCGACCCGCCGTGAGGACTACACCTATCAGGCGCACGTGGACTGGACCTGGGCCGCGATCGAGGCGATCGGCTTGACCGGCATCACGCTGGTTTGCCAGGACTGGGGCGGGCTGATCGGGTTGCGGTTGGTCGGCGAGCACCCGGACCGGTTCGCCCGCGTGGTGGCCGCCAACACCACTCTGCCGACGGGTGATCAGCGGCCCGGTGAGGCGTTCCTGGCCTGGCAGCGCTTCAGCCAGGAGACACCCGATTTCGCGGTGGGCCACATCGTCAACGGCGGGTGCGTGTCGACGCTGGCACCGGAGGTCATCGCCGCCTACGACGCGCCGTTTCCGGACGACTCGTACAAGGCCGGGGCGCGGCAGTTCCCGACGTTGGTGCCGACCAGCCCGGACGATCCGGCCGCGCCCGCCAACCGAGCGGCATGGGAGGTGCTGCGCACGTTCGACCGGCCCTTCCTGTGCGCGTTCTCCGACTCCGATCCGATCACCACGGGCGCCGACGCTCCGCTGCGCAAGTTCATCCCCGGCGCCCAGGGCCGACCCGAGGTGACGATCGCCGGTGGTGGGCACTTCCTGCAGGAAGACAAGGGGCCCGAGCTGGCCGCCGTCGTCGTCGACTTCATCGCCGCCAACCCGGTGTAGGTGCCGCCGATCGGGGGTGGGCGCCGGCCTCGTGATGCTCGCGGCAGGGATCAGGGGGCACACTTCAGTCGGGTAGGTAACCGGCATCGTCAGAAGAGATCGAGGAGAGTGCGTGCTGGGCTGGTGGCGCGGGTGGTGGCAGCGATCGGACCAGTTCGACTGGTTCAGCGCCTACCTTCGTGACCGCGGGCTCCAGGTGCGGTGGCGGATGGCCACGTTCGTCTTCACCGTTCTCCTCGTAGCGGTGCCCGTCGTGATGGTCGGAAGCCCGGCCGGGCCGGGTGGGCCCCTGCAGACCTGGATCGTGATCGGGGCGTCGGCGTCGGCATTGGCAGCCTCGTTGCTGTGGTTGTTCCGCTGGCCGAGCCGCGCCCAGTCGCTGGCGTACAGCACGGTCTGCAGCGTGTCTATCGCCGCGGGCTGTCTGGCGATCCAGGATCCGTACGCCGGGCTGATGGGATGCACGATGTTCGCCGCCATCGGCGGATTCGTGGCCTACTTCCATGCGCTGGCCCACGTCGTCGCGAATCTCGTTGTGGCACTGAGCTGCGCGACGATCAACGCCGTCCGGATACTCGTCGAGACGGATGACATCCGGATCGTCGCGGGGTCGGCCGCGCTGGTTCTCGGACTGAACCTGGGGGTGCCCTTCGGGATTCACACGCTGGTGCACTCGTTGCACATCGACCTGCGCGACTCCGACCGTGACCCGCTCACCGGTCTGCTGAACCGGAGGTCGTTCTACAACATGGTCCGCGATCTGATCGCGGCGCGCCGGCAGGTCAACACCCCGGTGAACGTCACGATGGTGGACCTCGACGACTTCAAGCTGCTCAACGACACCCACGGGCACGCCGTCGGCGACGCGGCGCTGGTCAGCGTCGCCGCAGTGCTGCAGGAGCACACCGAACCCGGCACCGTGCTGGGCCGGCTCGGCGGCGAGGAATTCGTGATCGCCGACGTCGACGCCGCCGCGCGCCACGCGATCACTGCGGAGCGCATCCGCAGGGGCATCGCGGCGACGCCGTTCCAGATCACCGCCAGCTTCGGCATCTGCAGCACGACCGTGGCGGCCGGCGCGGAGATCGATCATCCCGGCTTCCTCGATCGACTGATCCGGGCCGCGGACGCGGCGATGTACCAGTCCAAGCGTGCGGGCGGAAACAGAGTGGTGCACGATCGGCTGGACATCCCCGGCTGACAGCCGCGTGCGCCACCGACACGCGAGCGGGCTGACGAGCCGGTGCAGGCTAGGCTCACCGCGTGGCCGAGATCGCGCCGCTGCGTGTGCAGCTGATCGCCAAGACGGAGTTCTCGGCGCCCCCGGACGTGCCGTGGAGCACCGACGCCGACGGCGGCGCCGCGCTGGTCGAGTTCGCCGGCCGGGCGTGCTACCAGAGCTGGGACAAACCGAACCCGCGCACCGCGACCAATGCCGGCTATGTGCGGCACATCATCGACGTCGGCCATTTCTCGGTGCTCGAACACGCGTCGGTGTCCTTCTACATCACCGGCATCTCGCGGTCGTGCACCCACGAGCTGATCCGACACCGGCACTTCTCCTACTCGCAGCTCTCGCAGCGCTATGTCCCCGAGCACGACTCGCAGGTGGTGGCGCCGCCTGGCATCGAAGACGATCCCGAGCTGCTGGAGATTTTCACCGAGGCCGCCGACGCGGGCCGTGCCGCCTACACCGAACTGCTCACCCGGCTGGAAGCCAGGCTGGCCGACCAGCCGAACGCCACGCTGCGGCGCAAACAGGCCCGTCAGGCCGCCCGCGCGGTGCTGCCCAACGCGACCGAGACCCGGATCGTGGTCACCGGGAACTACCGCGCGTGGCGACACTTCATCGCGATGCGGGCCAGCGAACATGCCGACCTCGAGATCCGGCGCCTGGCGATCGAATGCCTGCGGCAGCTCGTCGACGCGGCACCGCAGGTGTTCT
Organism: Mycolicibacterium austroafricanum; assembly: GCF_000612725.1. Lineage (GTDB taxonomy): Bacteria > Actinomycetota > Actinomycetes > Mycobacteriales > Mycobacteriaceae > Mycobacterium > Mycobacterium austroafricanum. The sequence goes on along the minus strand of NZ_HG964450.1, from coordinate 122,563 downwards.
CCGACTTCGAGATCGTCGTGCTGGCCGACGGGACCGAGGTGGCGACCAGCCCGCTGGCAACCGAGGTGTGAGCCGAAAGGCATTCGTGGCGCACCGGGGCGACCGGGTAATCTAAGTGCCCGTGAGCACCAGCGGATTCGACGCCCCAGCCCGGTTGGGCACCCTGTTGACCGCAATGGTGACTCCGTTCAAGCCCAACGGTGCACTGGACACCGACACCGCGGCCCGGCTGGCGAATCACCTGGTCGACGCGGGCTGTGACGGGATCGTGGTGTCCGGCACCACGGGAGAGTCGCCCACCACCACCGACGACGAGAAGATCGCGCTGCTGCGCACGGTGCTGGAAGCGGTCGGCGACCGGGCCAGGGTCATCGCGGGCGCGGGCACCTACGACACCGCCCACAGCGTGCGGATGGCGAAGGCCAGTGCCGCGGAGGGCGCGCACGGTTTGCTGGTCGTCACGCCGTACTACTCACGTCCGCCGCAGGCCGGGCTGGCGGCCCATTTCACCGCCGTCGCCGACGCCACCGACCGGCCCGTCATCCTCTACGACATCCCCCCGCGCTCGGTGGTGCCGATCGAGTGGGAGACCATCCGCGCGCTGGCCGGCCATCCGAACATCGTCGCCATCAAGGACGCCAAGGGTGACCTGCACGGTGGAGGCCAGATCATCGCCGAGACCGGGCTGGCCTACTACTCCGGCGACGACGCGCTGAACCTGCCGTGGCTGGCGATGGGCGCCGTCGGTTTCATCAGCGTCTGGGGCCATCTGGCCGCCAGTGCGCTGCGGGACATGATGACGGCCTTCGCTTCCGGCGACATCGCAACCGCCCGCAAGATCAACGTCACGCTCGGACCGTTGTCCCAGGCCCAGGCGAGACTCGGGGGGGTCACGTTGTCGAAGGCCGGTCTCCGGCTGCAGGGATTCGAGGTCGGCGAGCCGAGGTTGCCGCAGATTCCGGCCACCGACGAACAGGTCGAGGAGCTCGCCGCCGACATGCGCGCAGCCGGGGTGCTGCGGCAGTGAATTCCGAACTCACTCCACCGGGGCCGCTGGCCCCCGGCGGGCTGCGGGTGACCGCGCTCGGGGGAATCAACGAAATCGGCCGCAACATGACCGTTTTCGAGCATCTCGGTCGTCTGCTCATCGTGGACTGCGGGGTGCTGTTCCCCACCCATGACGAGCCCGGCGTCGACCTGATCCTGCCCGACCTGCGGCACCTCGAGAACCGGCTCGACGATATCGAGGCGCTCGTCGTCACCCATGGCCACGAAGACCACATCGGGGCGATCCCGTTCCTGCTCAAGCAACGCGCCGACATCCCCATCGTCGGCTCGAAGTTCACGCTCGCGCTGGTGGCCGAGAAGTGCCGTGAACACCGCCTCTCGCCGAAACTGGTGGAGGTGGCCGAAGGACAGAAGAGCACCCACGGCGTCTTCGAATGCCAGTATTTCGCGGTCAACCACTCGATTCCGGGGTGCCTGGCCATCGGCATCCACACCGGCGCGGGCACCGTGCTGCACACCGGTGACATCAAACTCGATCAGCTGCCGCCCGACGGCAGGCCCACCGACCTGCCCGGGATGTCGCGTCTCGGTGACGCCGGCGTTGACCTGTTCCTGTGCGACTCGACCAACTCCGAGATCCCGGGCGTCGGGCCGTCGGAGAGCGAGGTCGGTCCGTCGCTGCATCGTCTGATGCGCGGCGCCGACGGTCGGGTGATCGTGGCGTGCTTCGCGTCGAATGTCGACCGGGTGCAGTCGATCATCGACGCCGCGGTTGCGTTGGGGCGCAGGGTCTCCTTCGTGGGCCGGTCGATGGTGCGCAACATGGGCATCGCCCGCCAGCTCGGCTATCTCAAGGTCGCCGACGAGGACGTCCTCGACATCGCCGCCGCCGAGATGATGCCGGCCGACCGGGTGGTGCTGATCACCACCGGCACCCAGGGTGAGCCGATGGCCGCACTGTCGCGGATGTCCCGCGGTGAGCACCGCAGCATCACGCTCACCGCAGGCGATCTGATCATCCTGTCGTCCTCGCTGATTCCCGGCAACGAGGAGGCGGTGTACGGGGTGATGGACTCGCTGGCCAAGATCGGTGCCCGAGTCGTCACCAATCAACAAGCGCGCGTGCATGTCTCGGGTCACGCATACGCCGGCGAACTGCTTTTCCTCTACAACGGGGTGCGCCCGCGCAACGTCATGCCCGTGCACGGGACGTGGCGGATGATGCGCGCCAACGCCGCGCTGGCCGCCAGCACCGGGGTGCCGGAGGAGAACATCGTGCTCGCCGAGAACGGCGTCAGCGTCGACCTGGTGGCCGGCCGGGCGGGTATCGCCGGCGCGGTACCCGTCGGCAAGATGTTCGTCGACGGACAGATCACCGGCGACGTCGGCGACGCCACCCTGGGCGAGCGCCTCATCCTGTCGTCGGGCTTCATCGCGGTGACGGTGATCGTGCGTCGCGGGACAGGGAAGCCGGCCGCGCCCGCCCATCTGCACTCACGGGGTTTCTCCGAAGACCCCAAGGCACTCGAACCCGTCGCCCGCAAGGTGGGTGCGGAGTTGGATCAACTCGCGTCGCAGAACGTGACCGACCCGGCCCGCATCGCGCAGGCGGTGCGCCGGACGGTGGGCAAGTGGGTCGGAGAGACCTACCGCAGACAGCCGATGATCGTGCCGACGGTCATCGAGATCTAGCGGAGGTCGAGGCGTCGAGGGCCGGCCGCACTTCGGCGGACCCTGTCCGTCGAAGTGTCATGGCTACCCCTCGTCAACCATGACCTGCGGCCGTCCCTTGACTGTCCACGGTGTTGCTCTACCCGTATTATCCACAGCGGGACACCATGCGCAATACGTCATGACAGATTGCCGGCCGCCGCTCTGCAGCAAATTCTGCCAATAGCGGGTCCGCTGCCTGATGCCCCTGCGATGCAGCGTCTTGCTGGAGTTTTTGACTGCTCAATTATCTAAGGGGGTCTCGTCAGCACATCCGGAGAGAATTCGGAATCCTGCCGTCGCAGCGGGGCGGGGTGCATATTTCGGACTCCGCTGCGGTGTTTGCTGAAGAATGGTGCCGGTCAGATGGGTTCGAGTCGATACCCCATGCCGCGCAACGTCGCGAACCGGTTCGCCCCCAGCTTGCGGCGCAGGTACCGGACGTAGACGTCGACGACGTTGGACCCCGTCTCGTGGTCGTGCCCCCAGACCTGGTTCAGCAGTTGTTCGCGAGAGAGCACCTGGCCCGGATGGCGCAGGAAGGTCTCCGCCAGCTTGCATTCGCGCGCCGACAGATCCACGGCGTAGTCACCGACATGCGCGCGGCGGGTGCGCAGATCCAGCAACAGGCTCCCGTATGCCAGTGTCGTCGATGCCGCGCGACCCGCGGTGAGCCGCAGCCGCACCCGCGCCAGCAGGTCCTCGAACCGGAACGGCTTCACGACGTAATCGTCGGCGCCCTCCTCGAGCGCCGCCGTCGTGTCGGCCACGCCGGCGCGCGACATGAGCATCACCACCGGAAGCGGGCTGCCGTCGGCACGCAACCGCCGCAGCACGGCGAAACCGTCCATTCCGGGCAGGTCGGTGTCGAGCAGCATCAGATCGAAGCCGCCATTGCGCGCAGAGAAGTAGGCCGACCGCCCGTCGGTCACCAGTGTCACCGAATAACCGTTGGAGGACAGTCCTTTTCGGACAAAAGTGGAAACGCGTGGCTCGTCCTCGGCGATCAGGATGGCGGTCATGGCCGCACCGATTCGGAGTCGAGCATCACGTCCCCCTCATGCCCCACAGAAAGCGGCGAGCGGACCCTGCGAAGAACCGGGGAAGAACCTGGCTTCCAGCGTCCACCCGACAGGATTCGATGCTACGCCGGTTCCGGGCGCGCCCGCCCCGACGTCATCGTTCGGCCAGAACCGTCCATTCGACGGGGGAAGCGCTCACCTCGCGGCCGGTCGGGCGGATGTAGGTATCGCGGAAATAGCTCGGACCGGCCTGCTCGACGAGACGCCAGCCGTGTCCGGCCAGCAGCTCGCCGACCTGTTCGGGAACCACACCGGACCGCCACACCTGACTGCGCTTACGGAACCGGCGGTACACGGCGTCGGCGCCGTAGAGGTTGGTGCCGTCGATGAAGTCCTGCCGGATATAGGTGAAGACGAGCTTGCTGCCGGGCGCGGCGCCGGCGAGCTGTGCCAGCGTGGCATGCACCGCCTCCGGACTCAGGTACTGCGTGACGCCCTCCCAGATGAAGAAGGTGCGCTGTTCGGGGCGGTACCCGTGCGACTCCAGCGCAGGGATCAGCGGGTCTTCTTCCAGGTCGACCGGAACAAGGTGCACCGACGCCGGCACGGCGCCGAACACCCGGTGCAGCACGGCGGCCTTGCGGTCGACGTTGACGGGCCGGTCCACCTCGAAGACGGGCAGGTCGCCGTGCCGCGCGATCCGGCATGCCCGCGTGTCCAGCCCGGCGCCCAACACCACCACCGCATCGGTGTCGTTCAGCGGGTCCGACAGGCGCTCGTCGATGTACCGCTTGCGGCAGGCGATGCTCGCCCACAAGCCGGGCCCGGAGCGGTCGGTGACGGTCGCGGCCGCCCGGCGAAAGGCCGCCACCCGGGTCAGCCGGACCAGCAGGCGCAACCGGCCGGGCAGGAACGACTCGGCCAGATCGTCGTGGACCAGGCGCTGCAGCGGCGGTTCATTCTGCTCGATCGCCGCCAGCACCATCGGCCCGAAGGCGGTCTGCGCGGCGGCATTTCGGGCAGTCATCGTTTATTGATATACCCCGCGTCGACCGGCAGCGTGATCCCGGTGACGTAGCGGGCGGCGTCGGACACCAGCCAGAACACCGCGTTGGCGATGTCCTCGGGTTCGAGCGCCGACACCGGCAGCGCGTTGCCCATGTCGGGCCCGCCCTCGCTCTGTTGCGCCATCCCATCCAGCCAGGAGCGGGTGAACTCGTTGTCGATCATCGGGGTGTTGACGGCCGCCGGATGCACCGAGTTGACCCGAATGCTGTACTGGGCAAGGAAATTGGCGTAGACGCGCATGATCCCGACGATGCCGTGCTTGGCGGCGGCGTAGCCCACCGAACCGGCGATCGGCGCACCGAGACCGATCAGGCCTGCGACCGAACTGGTCAGCACGATCGACCCGCCGTTGCCGAATTTCACCATCGGCTTCATCGCGACGTCGACCGTGTTGTACACCCCGGTGAGATTGACGTCGATCACGTCCTGCCACGCGTCGGCCGACGCCATCGGCGCGATCCCCGCGTTGGCGACCACGATGTCGAGGCGGTCACCCAGCTTCCCGGTGCCGTCCCGCACGGCGGCCTTCACGGCGTCGCGGTCGCGGACGTCGGCCTGGTACGTGACGATGCGCGCGCCCGCGTCCTCGACGAGCTTGGCCGTGGCGGCCAGATCCTCGGGCGTGGCCAGCGGGTACGGGACGGAGTCGATCTGCGCGCACAGATCCAGCGCGATGATGTCCGCGCCCTCGGAGGCCAGCTTCACCGCATGCGCGCGGCCCTGCCCCCTCGCGGCGCCGGTGATGAAGGCGACCTTGCCGGTGAGCTCACCCATCCTGACCCCGCTACGGCCGCAGCCGGCCCTTGGCCGGGTCGCCGGCCACCACGGGTTGCAGCATCTTGATGTCGGGGGCGCCGTCGAGGAGCTCGCCGACGGTGCCGAACAGCGTGGCCACCGCGGGCGCCGTGCTGTGTTTCTGGAGTGCGTCCGCGTCGGCCCACTGCTCGACGAACACGAAGGTGCCGTCGGCTTCGTGCAGCGCGTAGAGGTCACAGCCGGGCTCGTCGTGCACCGACTCGATGGCCGCCTGGCACGCGTTACGGACTGCGTCGACGGACTCGGGTTTGGCCTTCATGGTGGCGATGACGACAACAGGCATGCGATCTCCTCGCTGGGTGGTTCTGGACAGCTGTCCACCCTACTCAGGCGACGTGTGGCGGGTCACACCGCGTCAAGTCGCTGGTCAGCGACCGACACCAATCTGTGACCAGTGTGGCAGATGGTGCATCTGAGGCGTTTGCGACTAGGCTTACCCCCATGGCGAGTAAGACCGCGGCCCGATCTGCAACACGTCAGACCAGGTCAAAGGCCCCATCCCGGGGCGGAGCGCGGCCTGCCCGCCCGCCTGCGCGACGCAAACCCGCTCGGCGTCATCCGTCACCGGTCGCCACGGCTGGGACGGCGGTCGGTCGCGGCATGCGCGCCGGCTGGCTGATGCTGGCCAAGGGGGCCGGAAGCACGGCTCGGTCGGTCGGTCGGGCCCGCGAGCTGGAGCCCGGACACCGCCGCGACGGCATCGCCCTTGCCCTGCTGGGACTCGCGGTCGTGGTGGCAGCCAGTTCGTGGTTCGATGCGGCACGGCCGGTCGGCGCCTGGATCGACACGACCGTGCGGATCGTGATCGGTTCGGCCGTGGTTCTGGTGCCGATCGTGCTGGCGACCATCGGCGTCATCCTGATGCGTTCGGAGCCCGACCCGGAGTCGCGCCCCCGGTTGATCCTCGGCTTCGCGATGGTGGCGCTGCCCGCGCTCGGACTGTGGCATCTGTGGTCGGGCGCGCCGCAGGACCCGACCGCGCGGCAGCACGCCGCCGGCTTCGTCGGCTTCGTCGTCGGCGGACCGCTGTCCGACGGGGTGACCCCGTGGATCGCCGCGCCACTGCTGTTCATCGGTGTGCTGTTCGGTCTGCTGCTGGTCACCGGCACGACGATCCGCGAGGTGCCCGCGGTCGTCCGCGACATGTTCACCACCCGCTGGCAGCGCGAGTACGACGACGAGTACGACGACTACGCCGACGAGTACGACGACCACGACGGTGACCCCGACGCGGCCGACGATTTCTCGGACGGCTACTACGACGACGCCGACCCCGGCCGGGACGACGCGGCGTGGCCGACGGCCAACCAGCCGACCGAACCGTTGGAGAAGCCTGCCGCCCGAGTCCTTCCCGCCTCCCCACCCGCTGCACTTCCCGCCACCCCACCCGCTGCCCTTCCCGCCGGTTCTCCGATGGACAACTACCCGATCGAGGACGACGCGCCGACGACACCGGAACCGGCCGGCCGCTCCCGCAAGAAGCCGCGTAAGGAGCCCGCGCTCTCGCTGGACCGGGTCGTCGAAGGGCCGTACACGCTGCCGCCGCTGGACCTCCTCGTCGCCGGCGACCCGCCGAAGCGGCTGACGTCGGCGAACCAGCAGATGACCGACGCCATCACCTCGGTGCTTCAGCAGTTCAAGGTCGACGCCGCGGTCACCGGGTGCACCCGCGGACCGACCGTCACCCGCTACGAGGTCGAGCTCGGACCCGGCGTCAAGGTCGAGAAGATCACCGCGCTGACCCGCAACATCGCGTACGCGGTGGCCACCGAGAGCGTGCGCATGCTCGCGCCGATCCCGGGCAAGTCGGCCGTCGGCATCGAGGTGCCCAACACCGACCGCGAGATGGTGCGCCTGGCCGACGTGCTCACCGCGCCGTCCACGCGACGCGATCACCACCCGTTGGTGATCGGATTGGGCAAGGACATCGAGGGCGATTTCATCTCGGCCAACCTCGCCAAGATGCCCCACCTGCTGGTCGCCGGCTCCACCGGTTCCGGTAAGTCCAGCTTCGTCAACTCGATGCTGGTGTCGCTGCTGGCCCGGGCCACCCCGGAAGAGGTCAGGATGATCCTGATCGACCCGAAGATGGTGGAGCTGACGCCGTATGAGGGCATCCCGCACCTGATCACGCCGATCATCACCGAACCGAAGAAGGCCGCCGCCGCGCTGGCCTGGCTCGTCGAGGAGATGGAGCAGCGCTACCAGGACATGCAGGCGTCGCGGGTGCGGCACATCGACGTGTTCAACGAGAAGGTGAGATCGGGCGAGATCACCGCGCCGCTGGGCAGCAACCGGGTGTACAAGCCGTATCCCTACATCCTGGCGATCGTCGACGAGCTCGCGGACCTGATGATGACCGCTCCGCGCGATGTCGAAGAGGCCATCGTCCGGATCACCCAGAAGGCGCGCGCCGCAGGCATCCACCTGGTGCTGGCCACCCAGCGCCCGTCGGTGGACGTCGTCACGGGCCTGATCAAGACCAACGTGCCGTCGCGGTTGGCGTTCGCCACGTCGTCGCTGACCGACAGCCGCGTCATCCTGGACCAGCCGGGCGCCGAGAAGCTGATCGGCATGGGCGACGGCCTGTTCCTGCCGATGGGCGCCAACAAGCCGATCCGCCTGCAGGGTGCGTTCATCACCGACGAGGAGATCCACGCGGTCGTCTCGGCCACCAAGGACCAGGCCGAACCCGAGTTCGTCGAGGGTGTCACCGCGGTCAAGGCGGGGGAGCGCAAGGACGTCGACCCCGACATCGGCGACGACATGGATGTCCTGCTGCAGGCCGTCGAGCTGGTGGTGTCTTCGCAGTTCGGCTCGACCTCGATGCTGCAGCGCAAGCTGCGCGTCGGGTTCGCCAAGGCGGGCAGGCTGATGGACCTGATGGAGACCCGCGGCATCGTCGGGCCGTCGGAAGGGTCGAAGGCGCGCGAGGTGCTGGTCAAGCCCGACGAGCTCGCGGGCACGCTGGCGCTGATCCGCGGCGGCTCAGACGCGAACGGCGCCGAGGACCCAGACGGGGACGAGCCGGACTTCTAGCCGGCGGAGTCAGAGGGTGAGCAGCATCCGGGTGTTGCCCAGGATGTTCGGCTTGACGTAGGACAGGTCCAGGAACTCGGCGACACCGGTGTCGTAGGAACGGCACATCTCCTCGTACACCTCCGAGGTGACCGGGGTGCCCTCGATCTCCTGGAAGCCGTGCCGCCCGAAGAACTCCACCTCGAAGGTCAGCACGAAGATCCGTCGTAGATGCAGGTCGGCCGCCACCGACAGGAGCCGCTCCACGATCGCGTGGCCGACGCCGCGGCCCAACGCCTTCGGATGCACCGCGACCGTACGCACCTCGCCGAGGTCGGACCACATCACGTGCAGGGCGCCGCAGCCGATCAGTTCGCCGTCGATCTCGGCCACCCAGAACTCCTGCACCGACTCGTACAGCGTCACCAGGTTTTTCTCCAGCAGGATCTTGCCCGCATAGATGTCGACGAGCGCCTTGATGGCCGGCACGTCGGATGTCCTTGCGCGGCGCACCAGGAGCTGACCGGTGGCCGCGTCCGGATCTGCGCTCATGCTCCGAAGGGTATCGGCTGAGGCAACCAGTATTCTGTGGCGGTGCCGGGCCAACCACATACCGATCCTGTGGTTCCCCGTGCCCGGGTCGCGAACCTCGCCAACCTGCTCACCGGCATCCGGATGGCGCTGGTACCGGTATTCCTGTTCGCGCTGTTCGCCGGCGACGGTCAGGAAACGTCGTGGCGGATAACCGCATTCGTCGTGTTCGCAGTCGCGGTGATCACCGATCGCTTCGACGGGGCGTTGGCCCGCAGTTACGGAATGGTCACCGAGTTCGGCACTCTGGCGGACCCGATCGCGGACAAGGCCCTCATCGGGTCGGCGTTGGTCGGGCTCTCCGTCCTCGGGGACCTGCCGTGGTGGGTGACCGTGGTGATCCTGGTCCGCGAGCTCGGGGTGACGCTTCTGCGCCTGGTGGTGTTGCGCCGCGGCGTGATCCCGGCCAGCCGCGGCGGCAAGCTGAAGACCCTCGTGCAGGCCGTGGCCATCGGGTTGTTCGTGCTTCCGCTGTCCGACGGATGGCTGACCGGCGCCTGGGTGATCATGCTCGCCGCGGTGGCACTGACCGTCACCACCGGGGTGGACTATTTCGTGTCGGCGGTGAGGGACTGGCGTGGACGATCCGCTGGTCAATGACGACGCGCGTGCCCTGATCGCCGATCTGACCGTGCGCAGGCAGACGGTGGCGACGGCCGAATCGTTGACCGCCGGGCTGTTGGCCGCCACCCTGGCCGGCGTGCCGGGCGCCAGCACGGTGCTGCGGGGCGGCCTGGTCACCTACACCGTGGAGACCAAGGCCGAACTGGCCGGTGTGGCCCCCGAGCTACTCGCCGAAGTCGGTCCCGTCGCCGAACCCACCGCTCGTGCGCTGGCCGTCGGCGCGATGCAGCGCTGCGGGGCGACCTGGGGTGTCGGCCTCACCGGGGTGGCGGGTCCGGAACCTCACGGAGGGCACCGGGTCGGCACCGTGTTCCTCGGCCTGGCCGGGCCGGTGGACACCGACGTGGTGCGGTTACAGCTCGCGGGCGGACGCTGGGACATCCGGCTGGCCGCCGTGCACGCCGCGGTGCACCGGCTGCGGCTGCTGGTCGAGCGGCAGTGAACAACGGTGCCGCGTTCGGGAACCATCCGGGCGGCATCGAGCGTTGGTCTGGAAAGCACACCGACGACAATCGGAAGGGGCGCGCGATGACGACACTGCTGCGGGAGGTCATCGGCGACGTGCTGCGTCGCGCCCGGGTCGAGCAGGGGCGGACCCTGCGGGAGGTCTCGGATTCGGCGCGGGTGAGCCTGGGCTACCTGTCGGAGGTCGAGCGCGGCCGCAAAGAAGCCTCCAGCGAGCTGCTCAGCGCCATCTGCGGGGCGCTGGACGTCCCGCTGTCGCGGGTGCTCTCCGAGGCCGGTGACGAAATGGCCGTCGAGGAAGCGCGGGTGGCGGCGCCCGAGCCCATCGGCACCGCCGGTATCGACGTCACCACCAAGGTCGTCATTCCGCAGGTCGTGTCGATGGCGGTGGCCTGACCGCTTCCCCGTGCAGGGGTGTGGCGACTGCGCGGACCCGATAAGTTGGGTCTAGGTACTTGCCGGTACAACCGACACAGTTCGACAGACACGAAGGCGGAATGAACTCATGGCCAATCCGTTCACCAAGGCGTGGAAATACCTCATGGCGCTGTTCAGCTCCAAGGTCGATGAGTACGCCGACCCGAAGGTGCAGATCCAGCAGGCCATCGAGGAGGCTCAGCGTCAGCATCAGGCGCTGACGCAGCAGGCGGCGCAGGTGATCGGCAACCAGCGTCAATTGGAGATGCGGCTCAACCGCCAGCTCGCCGACATCGAGAAGCTGCAGGTCAACGTCCGTCAGGCACTCACCCTGGCCGATCAGGCTGTCGCTGCCGGTGATGCGGGCAAGGCCACCGAGTACAACAACGCCGCCGAGGCGTTCGCCGCGCAACTGGTCACCGCAGAACAGAGCGTCGAGGACCTCAAGGCCCTGCACGACCAGGCCCTGCAGGCCGCCGGCCAGGCCAAGAAGGCCGTCGAGCAGAACGCGATGGTGTTGCAGCAGAAGATCGCCGAACGCACCAAACTGCTGTCCCAGCTCGAGCAGGCCAAGATGCAGGAGCAGGTCAGCGCCTCGCTGCGGTCGATGAGCGAGATCGCCGCCCCCGGCAGCACGCCGAGCCTCGACGAGGTCCGCGACAAGATCGAGCGCCGCTACGCCAACGCGATGGGCTCCGCCGAGCTGGCGCAGAACTCCGTGCAGGGCCGGATGATGGAGGTCCAGCAGGCCAGCGTGCAGATGGCCGGGCACTCGCGGCTTGAGCAGATCCGGGCGTCCATGCGGGGCGAGCAGCTTCCCGCCGGGGGCGCCACCCAAGCCACCCCGGCGCAGTCCCCGGCCACCCCGGCGGCCAATCCGGCACCGGAAAACCCGCTGTCGCAGTAACTTTCGACGGGAGTTAGTGGTGAGTACCCGAACCGGCAGACCAGAGGCGTGGCGTTCGTTGGCGCAGCGCGGTATCGACACCGCCGCGGATTGGTCGGACATGGTGGCCGAAAAGCTCCATGCCGCCGCCGATCCGCGCGCCAAACTGCTGCGCAAGCGGCGTTGGGCGCTGCGGCTGGGGGTGTTCTTCACGCTGTCGACGGTGTTGTGGGTCGGGGTGACCGCGCTGCTGGCCTCCTGGAGCACACCGGTCTGGGCGCTGTTCATCCCGGCGCCGATCGCGGTCGGGGCCGGGTTCCTCGCGACGCTGGCGTTCCTGCGCTACCGGTGGCTGCGGGGCGAACCCCTACCGCCGCAGCGGAGCAGGGCCGCACGTCGGCTGCCGCCGCTGGGGTCGGCGGCCCGCCAACCGATGGCCTCGCTGGCGGCGTCCGAGCGCGGGCTGTTCTCGCTGTTGGGAGTCATGGAGCGCGGGCAGCTGCTGCCCGCGGGCGAGCTGCTCGAGTTGCGGGTGGCCGCCGAGCAGACCGCCGCGACGATGGCCGCGACCGCCACCGAAGTGGTGTCGATGGAGAAGGCCGCCAGATCGGCGCCGCAATCTCGCGCCTACCTGGCGCCCACGATCACCGCGTACACCACCCAACTCGACCGCGGCGCCCGTCAATACAACGAGATGGTTTCCGCGGCAGCGCAATTGGTGTCCGCCGCGAATTCCGGCCCGATGTCGCGCTCGCCGATGACGCAGCGCCGGTACCGTGACGAGCTCGGGATGGCCACCGACCGGCTGACCGGCTGGGCGCAGGCGTTCGACGAGTTGGGCCGGCTGAAACAGGCCTGAGAACGCCTGAGCCGGACCCGAGCCGAGCGTGGCTCAGAAGGTCGGACGAAGTGACGGCACCACCAGCCCGGCGAGCGCCCGCAGCGGTGCCTTGATCAGGAAGTCGGCGTAGTCGAAGTAGTCGCGCCACAGCGTGACCTGGCCGGCGTCGTTCAGCTCGAACGTGCCGCACACCCAGAACTGCAGCCGCAGCTTCCCGAAGACCAGCGCATCGGTGCGCTCGGTGAGCACTGTGGCGCCTGCGCCGGTCCGCTCTTCGCGCAAGCGCCCATCGGTGCCGGTCCGCTCTTCGCGCAAGCGCTCATCGCTGGCGGCGATGCGGTGGAACTTCACCAGGAACCCGAACTTGCCTTCGCCGCGGCGCAACATCTTCATGATCCTGCTGCGCCCCCGGATGGACGGCAGGCCGACGTTCTGCCAGACCAGATCGGGCGCCGCCAGCGACTCGAAAGTGTCGAAATCCTGCTCCGCCAGCGCGAAAAGGAACTTGCGAACCGTGTCGGGGGCGTCGGTGGTGGCGGTCGGCCGCAGTGTGGCCTGGGCATCGTCGGTCATATCGCCCGAGCCTAACCGCGGACGGTGTGGCAGGGTAGCCCGCATGCGCGTTGCCGTGGTCGCAGGACCTGACCCGGGGCACGCTTTCCCGGCGATCGCGCTGTGCCTGAGGTTTCTGGCGGCCGGGGACCACCCCACGTTGCTGACCGGAACCAAATGGCTCGACACGGCGCGTCGGGAAGGCGTCGATGCGGTCGAACTGCTCGGCCTGGACCCCACCGCCGACGACGACGACACCGACGCCGGCGCCAAGATCCACCACCGCGCCGCCCGGATGGCCGTCCTCAACAAGGACCCGATCGCCGCGCTGGCACCGGACCTGGTGATCTCGGATTCGATCACCACCTGTGGCGGGCTGGCCGCCGACCTGCTGGGACTGCCGTGGGCGGAACTGAACACCCATCCGCTCTACCACCCGTCCAAGGGTCTGCCGCCGATCGGCAGCGGGCTGGCACCGGGAACCGGCCTGCGCGGCCGGCTGCGCGATGCGGTGCTGCGGGCACTCAGCGCCCGCTCGTGGCGTGCCGGCCTGCGCCAGCGGTCCGAAGCGCGGGTCGGGATCGGGCTGCCCGCCGCGGATCCGGGCCCGGTGTGTCGCCTGATCGCCACGCTGCCCGCACTGGAGGTGCCTCGCCCGGACTGGCCGGCAGACGCGGTCGTCGTGGGTCCGCTGCACTTCGAGCCGACGACGCACGTGCTGCGGCTGCCCGCCGGGGACGGCCCCGTCGTCGTGGTGGCCCCGTCGACCGCGACGACCGGTGCGGTCGGGCTGGCCGAACTGGCGTTGGCGACGCTGGTGCCCGGCGAGGTGCTGCCCGAGGGGGCGCGGGTGGTGGTGTCGCGCCTCGAGGGACCCGACGCCGAGGTCCCGCCGTGGGCGGTGGTCGGTCTCGGCCGGCAGGACGAACTGCTGGCGAAGGCGGATCTGCTGATCTGTGGCGGCGGGCACGGTACGGTCGCGAAGTCGTTGCTGGCCGGCGTCCCGATGGTCGTGGTCCCCGGCGGGGGAGACCAATGGGAGATCGCCAATCGCCTTGTCCGCCAAGGCAGTGCGCAGCTCGTCCGGCCGCTGACCGGTTCGACGCTGACCGCCGCCGTGCAGGAAGTGCTCGGCTCGCCGGGCTATCGGGAGGCTGCCCGCCTTGCCGGGGCGGGCGTCGCGGACGTCGCCGATCCGGTACGGGTGTGCCACGCCGCCCTCGGGGCCCCGGCGTAAATTGGCCCCGTGCGGTTGACGGAATTCCAGGAGCTCGTCGCGGGACAGTTCGGTGCGGTGCGGGCGTCGTCGATGCTGGTGGACCACGTGCTGACCAGCATGGGAGGCCGCACCGCCGCGCAGGCCATCGAGGACGGCGTCGAGCCGCGCGACGTGTGGCGGGCGCTGTGCGCGGACTTCGACGTCCCGCGCGACCAGTGGTGAATCTCAGCGCCGGCGCTCCCGCATCCTGGGGCCCGCCGCACCCGGATGATCCGCGACAGGACCGTCGCACGCGGTGCGTCCAGGATCGGTCAGGCGGTGCGGTCACCGACGACGCGCGCCAGGAACTCCAGCTGGTCGGCCCTGGCCTTCGGGTCGTGATAGATGTCGAAATGGCCGTACGGGTAGCGGCGCAGTTCGCCACGGGGGGCGCGGTGCGCCGCCTCGACCGACGGTCCCGGCGGGGTGACGACGTCGTCGTCGCAGACACACAGCAGCACCGGCATCCGCAGTTTCGCGGCCTTGCGGCCGGGCCGGTTGAACGCGAACGTGAACATGAGGCGGTCCGAGTATGGCTTCGAAGCCGGGCTTGGCGTCCGGTGAGGTGAGTGCGGCGACGGTGCCGGGGGAGCCGACGGCGGCCACCGTGTGTGGCGGCCGTCCGCGCCACGCGCCGACCTGGTCGCGCACGGCGGCGATCAGCAGCAGGGGGATGTTCCTCGGCGGTATCTCGCGCAGGGTGGCGAGTGCGTCGGTGAACGGCGCCTGCGCGATCACCGCGGCGATCCGGGGGTCCTCGGCGGCGACGGCGAGCACGTGGCCGCCGCTGAACGACGAACCCCACACCACGATCCGGTTCGGGTCGACACCGTCGAGGTGGCGGGCCCACGCGATCACCGTGTGGTAGTCGCGGCGCTGCTCGGCGATGTCGAGCAGCTGGCGGGGCTCACCGGTCGACGCGCCGAAGTGGCGGTAGTCGAACAGCACGACGGTGTGGCCGGCGGCGCAGAACGCCTCGGCGTAATCCGGAAGACCGTCGTCGCGGGTGCCGGTGAAGCCGTGTGCCATCACGATGCATGCGGTGCCACCGCCGGTGACCTGCGGTCGGTACACGTACGCCGCGATCTGCCCGCCGTCGGCAGGGATCTGGACCTCCTGGCGCGTCATACCCGGAAAAGATAGTCCGTCGGCGTGTCCGCTTGAATCGAACACCTGTTCGTCTACTGTGGGGGGAGTTCGACCCAGCGACTTGTCGGTGGCCTCGCATAGCGTCACGGCCAACCGACCGAGAACCGGTCAACAACGACTACCGGAGAGGTATCACCATGGCTCAGCAAGCCCCCGATCGCGAGAAGGCCCTGGAGTTGGCGCTCGCACAGATCGACAAGAACTTCGGCAAGGGCTCGGTGATGCGGCTCGGCGAAGAGGTGCGCCAGCCGATCGCGGTCATCCCCACCGGCTCCATCGCCCTGGACGTCGCGCTCGGTATCGGCGGGTTGCCCCGTGGCCGCGTCGTCGAGATCTACGGTCCGGAGTCCTCCGGTAAGACCACCGTCGCGCTGCATGCCGTGGCCAACGCGCAGGCCGCGGGCGGCATCGCGGCGTTCATCGACGCCGAGCACGCGCTGGACCCGGACTACGCCCAGAAGCTCGGCGTGGACACCGATGCCCTGCTGGTCTCCCAGCCCGACACCGGTGAGCAGGCACTCGAGATCGCCGACATGCTGATCCGGTCCGGTGCGCTGGACATCCTGGTCATCGACTCGGTCGCTGCCCTGGTGCCGCGCGCCGAGATCGAGGGCGAGATGGGTGACAGTCACGTCGGCCTGCAGGCCCGCCTGATGAGCCAGGCGCTGCGGAAGATGACCGGCGCGCTGAACAATTCGGGTACCACCGCGATCTTCATCAACCAGCTTCGCGAGAAGATCGGTGTGATGTTCGGGTCCCCCGAGACCACCACGGGTGGCAAGGCGCTGAAGTTCTACGCGTCGGTCCGTATGGATGTGCGCCGCATCGAGACCCTCAAGGACGGTACCGACGCGGTCGGCAACCGCACCCGCGTCAAGGTCGTCAAGAACAAGGTGTCGCCGCCGTTCAAGCAGGCCGAGTTCGACATCCTCTACGGCAAGGGCATCAGCCGCGAAGGCTCGCTCATCGACATGGGTGTCGAGCACGGCTTCATCCGCAAGTCCGGATCCTGGTTCACCTACGACGGCGAGCAGCTGGGGCAGGGCAAGGAGAACGCGCGAAACTTCTTGCTGCAGAACGTCGATGTGGCCAACGAGATCGAAAAGAAGATCAAAGAGAAGCTCGGTATCGGGGCCCAGTTGACCGACGACGCGAACGATGACGCTCTTCCCGCTCCCGTCGACTTCTGATCCGGCGGAGGCCGACGAGTCCACCAAGCGTGGCGAGCAGGCGCGGGCATTGTGCCTGCGCCTGCTCACCGCCCGGGCGCGCACCCGTGCCGAGCTGGAGGCTGCGCTCGCCAAGCGCGGGTATCCCGACGACATCGCCGCCGCCGTCCTCGACCGGCTGACCCAGGTCGGACTCGTCGACGACGAGGACTTCGCCGAACAGTGGGTGCGGTCGCGTCGCCTCAACGCCGGAAAAGGCAAGCGCGCCTTGGCCGCCGAGCTGCGTAAGAAGGGCGTCGACAACGAGGTGATCGACGGTGCGTTGGCCGGGATCGACGCCGGCGCCGAACGCACCCGTGCCGAACAGCTGGTTCGCGACAAGCTGCGTCGCGAGAAGCTGGGCGATCCGGACGACAGGGACGCCGAGAACAAGGTGGCGCGACGTCTGGTCGGCATGCTCGCCCGGCGTGGCTACAACCAGACGATGGCGTTCGATGTGGTCACGGCGGAGTTGGCGAACGAAAGGGAACGCCGGAAAGTGTGAGCCCGGGGGAGTGATCTGCGCTTCCCCCTCTCACATTATTGGGCACCCCCGGTCTTGCGGCAAGACCCGGGTCCGGCCCCAGAATCAGCTGCCGTGACCACAACACACCACAAAGACGCCTACAAAGACACCCGCGATGACAGCCGCGATGACGGCGGCGATCCGAACGGCGACACCGACCATGCGGTGGTGGTCGGCGGCGGTGGGCCCACCGGGATGATGACCGCGGCCGAACTCGCGCTGGCCGGGGTGGACGTAGCTGTCGTCGAGCGGCGCACCACCCCGGAGATCACCGGCTCGCGTGCGGGCGGCCTACTGTCGCGGACCCTGGAGATCCTCGACCAGCGTGGCGTCGTCGACCGCTTCCTGTCGGCGGGGGAGACGATGCAGGTGCACGGGTTCGCCCAGGTGCGCCTCGACGTCAGCGACCTTCCCACCCGTCACCCCTACGGTCTTGCGTTGTGGCAGAAGCATATTGAGCGCATCCTGGCCGAGTGGGTCGACGAGCTCGCCGTCCCCGTGTACCGGGGGCGTGAGGTCGTGGGGGTTCGGCAGGACGGGGCCGGCGTGGACATCGAACTGTCCGACGGCCGGGTCCTGCGGGCCGGTTACCTCGTCGGCTGCGACGGCGGGCGCAGCCTGATCCGCAAGTCGGCAGGCATCGAGTTCCCCGGGTGGGAGCCCACCACCAGCTATCTGCTCGCTGAGGTCGAGATCGCCCCCGAGGATGGTCGGGAACCCGAGTGGGGCATCCGGCGCGACGCACTGGGCGTACACGCGCTGAGCCGCTCCGACGACGGACCGGTGCGGATCATGGTGACCGAACAGGACCTGCGCCGCTCCGGTGTCCCCGACCTGGCAGAGCTGCGCGAGGCGCTCGTCACCGTGTACGGCACCGACTTCGGAATCCACAGCCCCACCTCGATTTCCAGGTTCACCGACACGGCGCGACAGGCGGTGGCCTACCGCAGCGGGCGAATCCTGCTCGTCGGGGATGCCGCGCACGTGCACCATCCGGTCGGCGGACAGGGCCTCAACACCGGAATGCAGGATGCGGTGAACCTGGGATGGAAACTGGCCCAGGTGGTCCAGGGGAGGTCGCCGGACACGCTGCTCGACACCTACCACGACGAGCGGCATCCGGTCGGTGCCCGCGTGCTGCGCAACGCCGTGGCCCAGATGGCGCTGCTGCGTCCGGACGACCGCACCACGGTCCTGCACGGCGTCGTCTCCGACATGCTCGACATCGATGAGCCGCGGAGGCGTTTCGCCGCGATGATGTCCGGGCTCGACATCCACTACGACCTCGGGGACGGACACCCGCTGCTGGGGCTGCGCATGCCCGACCTCGACCTGGAGACGGCGCACGGCCCCACCCGGGTGTCCGCGCTCCTGCGCCAGGCCAGGCCGGTACTGCTCGACCTGGGCGCGCCCGACGCCATCGATCTGACCGGATGGGAAGCGCGAGTGCGGATGGTCAGGGCCAACGCAGCGACCGTGTGGGAGCTCCCGGTGATCGGTGAGGTGCCCGCGCCCGCGGCGGTGCTGATCAGGCCCGACGGCCACGTCGCCTGGGTGGCCGGGGACAGCGCAGCGGCACCGGCCGAGGCCGCCGCTAGGTGGTTCGGGGCCCCCACGGGGAGGCGGTGAAATCCGCGGTCAGACTCCGGGTGATGGTGCGGCGCAACGCGATCAGTGCGGCAGCCATGAGGATGGCCGTCCACGAGGAATCGACGCTCAGCCGCAGCAGCCCAGCGGCGATGAGGAGTTCGACAGTCACCCGCAGCGCGGGCATCGGTTTGCCGAACACCGCCAGCGCGGCCACGCCGAGCACGATCCCGGCGATCGCCAGACACCAGGATGCGCCGACTACGAAGCTCACGGCGCCGGCGGTGGGACGCGCGGGGCTTTCAGCAGCTCGATCTCGCGCTGCTCCTGGGCGATCTCCCGGTTGAGGAAGTAGTTCAGCACCGTGCGGATGGTCGCGATCGCCGCCAGCTTGCCGATCTCCTCGAACGACGGTGAGATCGCGGTGCGCAACACGTCGGCGGCGAGCTGAAATTCCAGCCCCAGCACCAGGAACCGGGCCAGTGTCAGCCGCACCGCCGAGAACTGGTTGATACTGCGGCGGCTCAACGCGACGACGAACTTGGCGATGGCCACGACCGCGCCGATCATGATGACGACGGCGCCGCACGCCTCGATGAGCCGGACCATCAGGTCGACCATGTCGCGCAGCGTCGACTCGGGCAGCACCTCGAACGCGTACCGGGTTGCGGTCATCTCACCGGCAACTCACACGCCGCGGCTGCGGTCGCCCTGCAGGTCCAGCGGCTCGGCCTCCATGGGCGCCGGGCCCTTGCGGGATCTACGCATGCGCCGTTCCAGCCGCGTGGCCAACCATGACAGCGTGAAGTTCAGCGCGATCATCAACAGCGCGATCACGATCAGCGCCGGGATGTAGTTGCCGTACGCCGAGCCGATCACCGTGCCCTGACGCACCATCTCGACGAACGTGATCTGGTAACCGAGCGCGGTGTCCTTCAACACCACCACCAGTTGCGAGATGAGGACGGGAAGCATCGAGGTGATCGCCTGCGGCAGAAGAATCGACCGCATCGTCTGACCCCAGGTCAACCCGAGCGCGGACGCCGCCTCCGTCTGGCCGCGCGGCAGGGCGTGCACGCCCGCGCGCACGATCTCGGCGATGACGGCGCCGTTGTACAGCGTCAGACCGGTGATGACGCCCGCCAGCGCCAGGTGCTTGGACGGGAAGACGTCGTAGAACGCATACAGGAAGTAGGCGAAGATCATCATGATCAGCACCGGCACCGCGCGGAAGAACTCGACGAACACCGACGACGCCCACCGGATCGCGGTGTGTGTCGACAGTCGGCCCACGCCGAGCACGAAACCGAGCGCGAGCGCGAGCACGATCGACACCGCGGCCGCCGTCAACGTGCCCTCGATGCCGGGCAGGACGTAGGTACGCCACAGATCGGCGGTCAGGAACGGTTCCCACTTCGCCGCGGTGAGCTGGCCCCGGGAGTCCAGCCGCGCATACACCACCCACGCCACCAGCAGCACGACCACGACCGTGACCGCGCTGACCGCGTGATTGCGAAGCCGTGCGCGCGGCCCGGGGACGTCGAACAACACAGAGCCGGCCACTAGTGGGCCACCGCCATTCGCTTACCGAGCCAACCGAACAACAATCCCAGCGGCAGCGTGAGGATCACGAAGCCGAGCGCGAAGATCCCGCCCACGACCAGAACGGCCGCGGTGTTCTCGATCATCTCCTTCATCAGCAGCGCGGCTTCGGCGACGCCGATGGCCGACGCGATCGTGGTGTTCTTCGTCAACGCGATCAGCACCGAGCCCAGCGGGATGAGGACTGCGCGGAAAGCCTGCGGCAGCAGCACGATTCGCAGGTTCTGTCCGAATGTGAAGCCGAGTGAGCGGGCCGCCTCGGCCTGGCCGAGGGGGACGGTGTTCACCCCCGAGCGCACCGTCTCGCACACGAACGACGCGGTGTAGACGGTCAGCCCCAGCACCGCCAGCCGGAAGCCGCTGTCAGCGATGAACGTCGCAGACTGTCTGTCGGCCAACGTGAGCCCCAGCGTCTGGGACAGCCCGAACGAGCTGAACAAGATGATCAGCGTCAGCGGCGTGTTGCGCACGATGTTGACGTACGCGGTGCCGATCCAGTTGAGCATCGGCACCGGTGCGAGCCGCATCGCGGCCAGCACCGTGCCGAGCACAAGCGCACCGATCGCCGCGAGCACGGTGAGCTGGATCGTCGTCCAGAACGCGGCGAGAATCTCCGCGCGATACTCGGTGAAAACCTCCACGTGCGGCTCCGGTGGCTACCTGGTCGCTCAGTTGTCGAGCGGCGGGGGTGTCGGCGCGGTGATCCCGGCCGGGCCCAGGTTCTTGTCGAACGCTTCCTTCCAGGCTCCGCTCTCCTCCATCTTCCTCAACGCGTCGTTGATCTTGGTGCGCAGCTCGGTGTCGTCCTTCTTCAGGCCGATGCCGTAGCGCTCCTCCGAGAACGGCTCGCCGACGATCTTGAAGGCACCCGGGCTCTGCGCGGCGTAACCGGCGAGGATCACCTCGTCGGTGGTGACGGCGTCGACGGCGCCGTTCTTCAACGCGTCGATGCACGCCGAGTAGGTGTCGTACTGCTGCAGCTGCACGCCCTGGTACTTGTCCTTGATCTTCTGCGCCGGCGTCGAGCCCGACACCGAGCACAGGATCTTGTTGTTCTCCAGCGATGCCTCACCGGTGATGTCGGTGTTGTCCGAGCGCACCAGCAGGCTCTGCCCGGTGATCAGGTAGGGGCCGGCGAACGACACCTTCTCCTTGCGCGCGTCGGTGATCGAATAGGTCGCCGCGATGAACGTCACCTGACCGTTCTGGATCAGGTTCTCGCGCTGCGCCGACGGTGATTCCTTCCACTCGATCTTGTCGGGGGTGTAACCGAGCTCGCCTGCGACGTAGGTGGCGACGTCGACATCGAACCCGCTCATGGTGCCGTCGGGGTTCTTCTGGCCCAGGCCCGGCTGGTCGAACTTGGTTCCGATGACGATCGTGTCGCCTCCGCCGCCGGCGCCTCCGCCGCCACCGTCACCGCCGCCGCACGCGGTCGCTGCGAACGGGAGTGCGGCGGCCAGCGCGAGCGCGCCGACGACGCGCGCGGACAGGGACTTGGGGGACATGTGGTGATTCCTTTCGTCGGAACTGGCGGTCAGTGGTGGAGGATCTTGCCGAGAAAGTCCTTGGCGCGGTCGGTCTGGGGGTGCTCGAAGAACCGGGCGGGTTCGGCGTCCTCGACGATGGCGCCGTCGGACATGAACACCACGCGGTTGGCGGCCCTGCGCGCGAAGCCCATCTCGTGGGTGACCACGAGCATCGTCATGCCGTCCGTCGCCAATCCGGCCATCACCGCCAGCACTTCGTTGATCATCTCGGGATCCAGTGCGCTGGTCGGTTCATCGAACAGCATCACCTTGGGATTCATGGCCAGTGAGCGGGCGATCGCGACGCGCTGCTGCTGGCCCCCGGAGAGCTGCGCGGGATACTTGTCGGCCTGGTTGGCCACACCGACCCGCTCGAGCAGGCTCATCGCCTTCTCCCGCGCCTGATCCTTGGATGTCTTGCGCACCTTCATCGGTGCGAGTGTCACGTTCTCCAGAATTGTCTTGTGCGCGAACAGGTTGAAGGACTGGAACACCATGCCGACATCGGAACGTAGCTGGGCCAGGCCGCGCCCCTCCGCGGGCAGCACCTTGCCGTCGATCGCGATGGTGCCCGAATCGATGGTCTCCAGACGGTTGATGGTGCGACACAACGTCGACTTGCCCGAACCCGACGGCCCCAGCACGACGACGACCTGTCCCTGACCGACGTCGAGGTTGATGTCCTTGAGGACGTGGAGGGAGCCGAAATGCTTGTTGACCGCCTTCATCGAGATCATCGGCACATCAGGGGACTCCCTGGGGCTCTCCATGCGTGATGACCTTACCCAGGGAAGGTCCAACATGCAGGAACTCCGCGATCTGGTGATTAACCCGTCGCTTCGCTTGCCCCGTGTGTTTCCCCCGTCGCTTCGCTCGCCCCGTGTGTTTCCCCCGTCGCTTCGCTCGCCCCGAGTGATTCCCCCGTCGCTTCGCTCGCCCCGCGTGATTTCGGGGCGGCCCCGGGTGCTCCGTAGGATGGGGCCGTGACTTCCACGGTGACGCAGCAGGCGAGCGGGCCTTCACCCGATCGCTCCGCGCGCACCTTCGAGGTCCGTACGTACGGCTGCCAGATGAACGTGCACGACTCCGAGCGCCTCGCGGGCCTGCTCGAAGGCGCCGGGTACCGGCGCGCGGGCGAGGGCGCCGACGCCGACATCGTGGTGTTCAACACCTGCGCCGTGCGGGAGAACGCGGACAACAAGCTGTACGGCAACCTCAGTCATCTCGCCCCCCGCAAGCAGTCCGATCCGGACATGCAGATCGCCGTCGGCGGGTGCCTGGCCCAGAAGGACCGGGACTCGGTGCTGCGCAAGGCCCCCTGGGTCGACGTCGTGTTCGGCACCCACAACATCGGTTCGCTGCCGGCCCTGTTGGACCGGGCCCGGCACAACCGCGTCGCCCAGGTGGAGATCGCCGAGGCGCTGCAGGAGTTCCCGTCGGCGTTGCCCGCCAGTCGCGAATCCTCTTACGCTGCTTGGGTTTCCATCTCAGTCGGCTGTAACAACACGTGCACCTTCTGTATCGTGCCCGCGTTGCGCGGCCGGGAGGTCGATCGCCGCCCCGGCGACGTGCTCGCCGAAGTGCAGTCGCTGGTCGACCAGGGTGTCCTGGAGATCACACTGCTGGGGCAGAACGTCAACGCCTATGGTGTGTCGTTCGCCGACCCGACGGAACCCCGCGACCGGGGTGCATTCGCGAAGCTGCTGCGCGCGTGCGGCCGCATCGACGGGCTGGAACGGGTGCGCTTCACCTCACCGCATCCGGCCGAGTTCACCGACGACGTCATCGAGGCGATGGCCGAGACGCCCAACGTGTGCCCGACGCTGCACATGCCGCTGCAGTCGGGCTCGGACCGGATCCTGCGCGCGATGCGCCGCTCGTACCGCGCCGAACGCTACCTCGGCATCATCGACCGCGTGCGCGCGGCGATCCCGCACGCGGCGATCACCACGGACCTCATCGTCGGCTTCCCCGGCGAGACCGAGGAGGACTTCCAGGCCACCCTCGACGTCGTCGCTGCCTCCCGATTCTCCAGTGCCTTCACCTTCCAGTACTCCAAGCGGCCGGGCACCCCGGCTGCCGAGCTCGCCGACCAGGTACCCAAAGCCGTTGTGTCCGAACGCTATCAACGGTTGATCGAACTCCAGGAGCGGATCTCGCTGGAAGAGAACACCGCCCAGATCGGGCGGCGCGTCGAGTTGCTGGTGGCCACCGGGGAGGGGCGCAAGGATGCGGCCACCGCGCGGATGTCGGGCCGGGCCCGGGACGGCAGGCTGGTGCACTTCGCGCCCGGCGCCGTCGGCAGCGAGGTCAGGCCGGGCGACGTCGTGGTGACCACCGTCACCGGCGCTGCCCCGCACCATCTGATCGCCGATGCCGGGCTGATCGAGCACCGACGCACCCGTGCGGGCGATGCGCACGCAGCCGGACAGAAGCCACGTACCGGCGTCGGCCTGGGCATGCCCGCCGTCGGTGCGCCGGATCCGCTGCCCGCGACCACGGGATGTGCACGATGAACGCGGAGGCGCACGGCGCGAACGGCTTCGACCAGTTCAAGGGCGACCTGGAGGCCGCCGAGCGGCGCATCGCACGCGAGATCGACCCCGGGGTGAGGGCATTGTTCCTGGCGATCCTGGTGTTCGTGCTGCTGGCGACGCTCCTGCTGCCGCACACCGGCGGGGCCAGGGGGTTGGACGTGCTCACCGGCTCCGGGGCCGCCGTCGACAACGGTGTCGCGCTGCCGTCGCGGGTCTTCGCGTGGTTCTCGCTCGTCTTCGGCGTCGGGTTCTCGATGCTGGCGCTGCTGACCCGGCGGTGGACGCTGGCCTGGATCGCGCTGGCCGGCTCCACGGTGGCGACGTTCCTGGGACTGCTGGCCGTGTGGTCCCGCCAGACCGCGCCGGAACCCTACCCCGGGCCGGGGCTGGGCCTGATCACGGCGTGGTTTGCGGTGATACTGCTGACCTACCACTGGGCCAGGGTGGTCGCGACGCGCACCGCGCTGCAGCTGGCCGCCGAGGACCAACGGCGTCGCGCCGACTCGGAGGGGCAGAACAAGAGCCTGCTCGACACCTTCCCCGACGAAGGCGACAACGACCCACCCAAGGAGTAGCGGCTAGCGCTTCCGGCTCAGCGAGTCGGCGGCCGCCTCGGCCCATTGTCGCCACTGCTCGGCACTGGCGCGGGCCTGCTCGGCATCCTTGGTGCGACCTGCCGCGGCCGCCTTCTCCGCCTGCCGTTCGAACTGCTCGGCGCGGGCCCGGAACTGCTCGGCGCGGGCCTTCGCCTCGGGATCGACACCGCCGGTCGGGGCGTCGCGGATTTTCTTCTCGACCGCGCGCATCCGGCGCTCCAGCTCCGGCGCACGCTCCCGGGGCACCTTGCCGATGGCGTCCCACTTGTCGCCGATCGCGCGCAGCGCCGCCCTGGCCGCGTCCAGATCCGAGGCGTCGATCCGCTCGGCCTCGGCCAGCAGGGCCTCCTTGGCCTGGGCGTTGGCCCGGAACTCCGCGTCGCGCTCCGCGGTGGCCGCGTTACGCGCCGAGAAGAACTTGTCCTGGGCGGATTTGAAACGCTGCCACAGCGCGTCGTCGACGTCCTTGGCCGCGCGCCCGACCGCTTTCCACTCGGTCAGCAGATCGCGGAACGTCGCAGAAGTCGGACCCCATTCGGTCGAATCACACAGTTCCTCCGCGCGCTGGCACAGCGACTCCTTGGCCTGTCTGGCGCCCGCCCGTTCCCGGTCGAGGTCGGCGAAGTGTGAGCCGCGACGGCGGTTGAACGTCTCGCGGGCCGCCGAGTAGCGCTTCCACAATGCATCGTCGACCTTGCGGTCGAGGCCGGTGATCGTCTTCCATTCGTCGAGAATGGCCCGCAGCCGGTCGCCGGCAGCCTTCCACTGGGTGGAGTTGGCCGCGATGTCCTCGGCCTCGGCGGCCAGCGCCTCCTTGCGGGCGGTCTGGGTGGCGCGGTGCTCCTCGCGTTTGGCTTTCTCCTCCTGCGTGGCGCTCTCGGCGTGCTCGACGATCGCGGCCAGCCGCGCGGCCAACGAATCGACGTCGCCGAGCACGTGCGCCTCGGGCAGGGTCTCGGCCAGGGTCGCCGCCGCCGAACGGATCTTGCGGGCGTCGCCCGAACCCGACGCCAGGCGGGTCTCCAGCAGCACCACCTCGGTGTGCAGGTCGTCGAAACGGCGCCCGAAGTGCGCGTAGGCGGCCTCGGCGTCGCCGGCCTGCCACGAGCCGATGGTGCGTTCACCGGAGGAGGTGATCAGCCACACCGTGCCGTCGGGATCGACGCGGCCGAAGCGGTGCGGATCGCTGGTGGGGGCGGTGCCCACCACCGGGGCGGCGGCGGGCACGGCG
>NZ_HG964450.1:66457-93854 GCF_000612725.1 Mycolicibacterium austroafricanum | reverse complement strand
CCGGGCCGGGCCGGGCCGGGGTTTGACGGCAGCGGACGGTTTCGGGCTCGGGGCCGGCGCGGAGGTGGTCTCCTGCGCGGGATCGGGGCCCTGGTGGGCGGCTTCCTGGGATTCGCCCGGTTCGGTTGTCGTCATGTCCGTTACCTCGTGTCCTCCGCGCGTGTCCGCGCACCTGCCGCGCGATGCGGCGCCTGATGAGCCTTACAACGATGAGCCTTCAAGACTGCCTCACGACAGTGTTGAAGGCTATTGAAACAGGTCGCCCGGCGCTGCGCCCACGCCTTGGCCGCCGCCGCTGCCTAGGCTCTGTCCGAAAACCCCGAAGGAGGTCGCCGATGGCGAAGGCGGATCTCGCCGCGCTGCTCGCCCTCGCCGCCGCCTTCTTCATGGCGGTCGGTGACGTCATCCACCAGCGGTCGGCGCGCGGCGTGACCGACGAACCCATCGGTCACCTGGAGCTTTTCGGCAGGCTGTTGCGTGACGGCCGGTGGTGGGTGGGAAGCGGTACCGCCGCGGCCGGCTTCGTGTTGCAGGCCGCGGCGCTGGGTCTGGGCTCGGTGCTGCTGGTGCAGGCGCTGCTGGTCACCTCGCTGCTGTTCGCGCTGCCGATCAGCGCCAGGCTCTCGCATCGGCGCGTCACCCGGTGGGAGTTGTTGTGGGCTGCGGTGCTGGCCGGGGCGGTGGCGGTGATCGTCACCGTCGGGAACCCCACGGAGGGAGCGTCCCGGGCGTCGCTGGAGACGTGGCTGGGTGTGGCGACGGTGCTCGGGCCCCTGCTGGCACTGTGCGTGGTGGGCGCGACCGTGTGGTCGGGGCCGATCAGCGCGGTGCTGATGGCTGTGGTGTCCGGCGCGCTGTGGGGGCTGTTCGCGGTGCTGACCAAGGCGGTGGTGCACCGCCTCGACGTCACGAGCCTCGCCGGCCTGACCGAGCTGCTGCGCACCCCGGAGCTCTATGCGTGGGCGGTGGTCGCGCTCCTGGGCACCTCGACACAGCAGGCGGCGTTCCGGGCGGGCGCGCTGACGGCCTCGCTGCCGACGATGACGGTGGCCGAACCGGTGGTGGCGAGCGTGTTGAGCGTGGTGGTACTCGGCGAGACGCTGCGGCCGGGTGCGGCGGGCTGGGCCACGCTGGTCGTCGCGGTGGCGGCGATGGTGACGGCCACCGCGGCGCTGGCCCGTGGGGAGGCGACCGTCAAAGAACCGTCGGGTTAGCTTGGAGCTGATGTTGAGCGCCATTGTGATCGTCCCGTCCGCTCCGGTGATGGTTCCCGAACTCGCCTCCTCGGCGGCCGCCGAGACCGAGGACCTTCGCGCGGCCGCGGTGTCCGCCGCCGCGCAGTTGCCGCGACGCTGGATCGCCGTCGGTGTCGCCGCGGCCGATGGTGTGCACGGACCGGAATCGGTCGGAACGTTCGCCGGCTACGGCGTCGACGTCAGGGTCGGTCTGTCCGGACCCGGCAGCGGCGAGCCGACGGCGTTGCCGCTGTGCGCCCTGATCACGGCATGGCTGCGTGGCCTCGCCCGCCCACAGGCCGTCGCCGAGGTGTGGGCCTGTCGCGGTGATCAGGAACCCGGGGCCGCGGCCGACCTGGGCCGGCGGCTGCGCGCACAGCTCGACGCCGCGCCCGAGGAGGTCGGCGTGCTCGTGGTCGCCGACGGTGCGAACACCCTGACCCCGGCGGCCCCTGGCGGCCACGACCCGGATTCGCCGCGCGTGCAGGCCGCCCTCGACGACGCGCTGGCCACGGGTGACACCGCGGCGTTGATGCGCCTGCCCTCGACCGTCCTAGGGCGGGTCGCCTACCAGGTGCTGGCGGGACTGGCCGAGCCCGGGCCGCGGTCGGCCAAGGAGCTCTACCGCGGCGCCCCCTACGGCGTCGGCTACTTCGTCGGCGTCTGGACCCCGTGACGGCCGTGCGACCGCTGGCGATCGTCGGCCCGACCGGGACCGGAAAATCAGACCTGGCGCTGGCCGTGGCCGGCCTGCTCAGCGCCGAGATCGCCGTGGAGGTCGTCAACGCGGACGCCATGCAGCTTTACCGCGGCATGGACATCGGCACCGCCAAACTCACCGTCGTCGAGCGGCACGGGGTGCCCCACCACCAGCTCGACGTGCTCGACGTCACCGAGACCGCCACCGTCGCGCGCTACCAGCAGGCTGCGGCGGCCGACGTGGAGGCGATCGCCGCGCGCGGGGCGCTGCCCGTCATCGTCGGCGGGTCGATGCTCTACGTGCAGTCGCTGCTCGACCAGTGGTCGTTCCCGGCCACCGACCCCCGGGTGCGGACCAGATGGGAGCGCCGGCTCGCCGAGATCGGGGTGGCGGCGCTGCACCACGAGCTCGCGGACGTCGACGCCGCGGCCGCCGCGTCGATCCTGCCGACCGACGGGCGGCGCATCGTGCGGGCGCTGGAGGTCGTGGAGCTGACCGGGCAGCCGTTCGCGGCGTCGGCACCCACCATCGGGGCGCCACGCTGGGGCACCGTGATCGTCGGGTTGGACTGGGACACAACAGTTCTCGACGAGCGACTGGCCCGTCGCACCGACCTCATGTTCGAGCGCGGGTTGGTCGACGAGGTCGTCGGGCTTCTCGGCGTCGGGCTGCGCGAGGGTGTCACCGCGGCGCGGGCGCTGGGCTACGCGCAGGTGCTCGCCGACCTCGATGCCGGCGGCGACGGCAGCGCGGCGCGCGAACCGACGTTCGTCGGCACCCGCCGCTATGTGCGCAGGCAGCGCTCCTGGTTCCGTCGCGACCACCGCATCACCTGGCTCGACGGCGCGGCCGGTGGAAGTGCCGCACTCGCCGACAAGGTGATTCGGATCTGGCGGGACGTATCCTGACCTGGTGAAGTTCGCCAAAGGTCACGGTACGCAGAACGACTTCGTGCTGCTGCCCGACCTGACCGCCGATCTGGCGCTGACACCGGCAGCCGTCGCCGCGCTGTGTGACCGCAGGCAGGGGCTGGGTGCCGACGGGGTGCTGCGGGTGACGACCGCCGGGGCCGCCCGGGCCGCCGGGGTGTTCGACCGACTGCCCGAGGGCGTCGTCGAGGGTGACTGGTACATGGACTACCGCAACGCCGACGGATCCATCGCGCAGATGTGCGGCAACGGCGTGCGCGTGTTCGCGCACTATCTGCGGGCCAGCGGGCTCGAATCGCGCGACGAATTCGTCGTCGGCTCGTTGGCCGGGCCCAGGCCCGTGGTCCTCAACGCGCTCGCCGGGGTGGGCGCCGATGTCACCGTCGAGATGGGCAAGGCCAATCAGCTGGGTGTCGGGGCCGCCACGGTCGGCGGGCGACAGTTCAACGGTCTGGCCGTGGACGTCGGTAACCCGCATCTGGCCTGCGTCGATGCGGCGATGAGCAGCCGGGAACTGGCTGCGCTCGACGTCGCGGCGCCGGTGGTGTTCGATGCCGCGCAATTCCCGGACGGCGTCAACGTGGAGGTGCTCACCGCACCGGAGCACGGCGCGGTGTCGATGCGGGTCCATGAACGGGGCGTGGGGGAGACCCGGTCCTGCGGCACCGGCACCGTCGCGGCGGCGGTCGCGGCGCTGGCCCACCAGGGCGAGCAGACCGGGTCGCTGACGGTGCGGATCCCCGGCGGTGAGGTCGTCGTCACGATCACCGACGCCAACAGCTACCTGCGGGGCCCGTCGGTGCTGGTCGCACACGGCGACCTCGCCGACGAATGGTGGGCGGCTCAGGGGTGATCGAATTGCCCGCTCGCCGGCGTGATTGATCTGCCGGCCCGCCGGCGTGGAATTGTCGGCTCGGCGGGCGCGTTAATAGGGGTGCATGTTAAGTGACATTCGTGCGAACCTTGATTCGCCTATGACGTATCCCGAATTTTCCAACGACAATCCCAGCGTCGGTGAGCTGGCCCTTGAGGACCGCACCGCGCTCCGCCGGGTCGCCGGCCTGTCCACCGAGCTGACCGATGTCTCCGAGGTCGAATACCGCCAACTGCGCCTGGAACGGGTGGTGCTCGTCGGCGTGTGGACCGAGGGCAGCGCCGCCGACGCCGACGCCAGCCTGGCCGAACTCGCCGCGCTCGCCGAGACCGCGGGCTCCGAGGTGCTCGATGGCCTGATCCAGCGGCGTGACAAACCCGATCCATCCACCTACATCGGCTCGGGCAAGGCGCTGGAGCTGCGTGAGATCGTGGTGGCCACCGGAGCGGACACCGTCATCTGCGACGGTGAGCTCAGCCCCGCCCAGCTGAACGCGCTGGAGAAGGTCGTCAAGGTCAAGGTCATCGACCGCACGGCGCTGATCCTCGACATCTTCGCCCAGCACGCCACCAGCCGGGAGGGCAAGGCACAGGTGTCGCTGGCGCAGATGGAGTACATGCTGCCGCGACTGCGCGGTTGGGGCGAGTCGATGTCGCGCCAGGCCGGTGGCCGGGCCGGCGGCGCCGGCGGCGGTGTGGGTACCCGCGGCCCCGGTGAGACCAAGATCGAAACCGACCGCCGCCGCATCCGTGAGCGAATGGCCAAGCTGCGCCGCGAGATCAAGGACATGAAGAAGATCCGCGACACACAGCGCAGCGGACGCCGGCGCACCGAGATTCCCTCCATCGCGATCGTCGGCTACACCAATGCGGGCAAGTCGAGCCTGCTCAACGCGTTGACCGGAGCCGGTGTGCTGGTCGAGAACGCGTTGTTCGCGACGCTCGAACCGACAACGCGCCGTGGAGAATTCGACGACGGCCGACCCTTCGTGTTGACCGACACCGTCGGATTCGTCCGGCATCTGCCGACCCAGCTCGTCGAAGCGTTCCGGTCCACGCTCGAAGAGGTGGTCGACGCCGAACTGCTGGTGCACGTCGTCGACGGATCCGACGTCAACCCGCTGGCCCAGATCAATGCCGTGCGCCAGGTGATCAACGAGGTGGCGGCCGAATACGATATCGCGCCGCCGCCAGAACTGTTGGTGGTCAACAAAACCGACGCGGCCGACGGTGTGACGCTGGCGCAGCTGCGGCGTGCGTTGCCGGGTGCGGTGTTCGTGTCGGCGCACACCGGTGACGGGCTGGACCGGCTCCGCGCGCGGATGGCCGAACTCGTGGTGCCGACCGACACCGTGGTCGACGTCACAATCCCTTACAGCCGCGGCGATCTGGTGGCGCGACTGCACGCCGACGGCCGGATCGACGCCACCGAACACACCGAGCGGGGCACCAGGATCAAGGCCCGCGTGCCGGTCTCGCTCGCAGCCGGGCTGGCCGACTACGCGACGTACTGACCTCCGCGATGTGGTGTTCGCACGGATGTGCGGTAGTCTGGGTCTCGAACGTCGGCTGCGACCGCTGTGAGTTCCACTTCAGAACATGTCGCCCGTGAGACCGCCGACGCCAACCATTCACCACGGCGACTACCGCCACTGTGTGCGCACTTCCGCTGGACGATTCACGTCGTCGCGGTCGTCGGGCACACGCCCGACAGCCTGAAAGGCGCACATGACCACCCCCACCTTCACCGACCTCGGCGTGCCCGCACCATTGGTGCAGTCGCTGTCCCAGCGCGGCATCACCGAGCCGTTCCCCATTCAGGCGGCCACGCTGCCTGACGCGTTGGCCGGGCGCGACGTCCTCGGCCGCGGAAAGACCGGCAGCGGCAAGACGCTCGCGTTCTCCATCCCGTTGGTGACCGCCCTCACCGGTCGTCGCAGTCAGCCCTCGCGCCCGTCGGGGCTGGTGCTGGCG
Source organism: Mycolicibacterium austroafricanum (assembly GCF_000612725.1). GTDB lineage: Bacteria > Actinomycetota > Actinomycetes > Mycobacteriales > Mycobacteriaceae > Mycobacterium > Mycobacterium austroafricanum. The sequence continues at coordinate 88,143 of NZ_HG964450.1, read as the reverse complement.
CCGACGCGCGAGCTCGCGACTCAGATCACCGCGACATTGCAGCCGCTGGCCGCGGCGAACGGGCTGCGCATCACCACGATCTTCGGTGGCGTGTCCCAGAGCAGGCAGGTCGCGGCGCTGCGCGCCGGGGTCGACATCGTCGTCGCGTGCCCGGGACGCCTGGAAGATCTGATGGGGCAAAAGCTGATCAGCCTGCAGGACGTGACGACCACCGTGCTCGACGAGGCCGACCACATGGCCGACCTCGGTTTCCTGCCCGGCGTCACCCGCATCCTCGCCGCCACACCGCGCGGCGGGCAGCGCCTGCTGTTCTCGGCCACGCTCGACAACGGCGTGGACAAGCTGGTGCAACGATTCCTCAACGACCCCGTGCTGCACTCGGTCAACGAGGCCGCCGAGGCTCCCGCCCAGATGACCCACCACGTGTTCCACGTCGGCGGCGTGCAGGAAAAGAAGGACCTGGTGCACCGGTTGGCCTCCGGCACCGGACGGCGAATCCTGTTCATGCGCACCAAGCATCAGGCCCGCAAACTGGCCAAGCAGCTCACCGATGCCGGTGTGCCGTCGGTGGATCTGCACGGCAACCTGTCCCAGCCGGCCCGGGAGCGGAATCTGGCCGCATTCAGCAGCGGCGAGGCCCGGGTGCTGGTGGCCACCGACATCGCCGCCCGCGGTGTGCACGTCGACGACGTCGAACTCGTCGTGCACGTCGACCCGCCGATGGAGCACAAGGCCTACCTGCACCGGTCGGGCCGCACCGCGCGGGCGGGCAGCGACGGCGACGTCGTGACCGTCGTACTGCCCGAGCAGCGCAGGGACACCCAGCAGTTGCTGCGCCGCGCCGGGATTACCGTGCGCCCGAGCAACGTCGACGCCAACTCGGCGGAGGTGCACGCGCTTGTCGGCGAGGTCGCACCGCTGCGGCACGTCGCCCCCAAGGCCGTGCAGGCCACGAAACCTGCGGTCAGGAACCAGGACCACCGGGGCGCCGATCCACGCCGCGGCGGCCCGTCGCGCAGCGCCCGTGGCCCCCGGCGGCGCAGGCCCCGCCAGGGAACTCAGCGCGCCGCGAACACCGGCGGCTGATGCGCACGCACCGGAGGTGGTGCGGCCGTGTACTTCTCGATCTGCACGAGCGCGTGCGCGCCCGTGCATCCGTGTGCCAACGCTGACGTTCCGACGTCGTCGGTGAGCATGTTCGGGTTCCCGTGCACGCACATCGAATCCGGATCGGCGGGATCGGCGGGGTCGAACCACGCGCCGGTGGACAACTGCACCACCCGCGGCCGCACCCGGTCATCGAGCACCACCCCGGCCAGACACGCGCCGCGGTCGTTGAACACGCGCACCACGTCACCGGCCGCCAGCCCTCGCTCGGCGGCGTCGTCCGGGTGCATCCGGACCGGTTCCCGCCCCGCGACTTTCGAGGCCTGACTGGTTGCGCCTCCGTCGAGTTGGCTGTGCAGCCTGCTTGCCGGCTGGTTGGCCAGCAGGTGCAGCGGATAGCGTTCGGCGCGGGGCCCGCCGAGCCACTCGGCAGGTTCGAACCACGCCGGGTGGCCGACGCAGTCCCGGTAGCCGAAGCCGGCGATGTCGGCGGAGAAGATCTCGATCCGCCCGCTCGGGGTGGCGAGCCGGTGCGCCGACGGGTCGGCGCGGAAGTCGGCGAACAGGGTCAGTCCCTCGTCGGTGGGCAGCCGCACTTGACCCACCTGCCAGAACTCGTCGAACGACGGAACCTCGAAATCCAACGTGGCCGACCATTTCTCATAGAGGTGGCGGAGCCACTGCGCCGACGTTCGACCCTCGGTGAAGGTGTCTGCGACGCCGAGTCTGCGCGCCAGCGCGGCGAAAGTGTCGTAGTCGTCGCGGGCCTGGGCATAGGGTTCGGCGAGCCTGCGCATCGCCATCAGCACCGGGTCGTTACGCGAGCCGGAGAAGTCGTGGCGCTCGGCGAAAGTGGTTGACGGGACCACGATGTCGGCGTGCTTTGCCATCGGCGTCCAGTACGGGTCGTGCACCACCACGGTATCGGGCCTGCGCAGCGCCCGCCGCAACCGCGGGATGTTCTGATGGTGATGAAACGGATTGCCGCCGGCCCAGTAGACCAGCCTGATGTCGGGGTAGTGCAGTCGCAGGCCGTTGTAGTCGAACGGTTCGCCCGGGCTCAGTAGCATGTCGCTGACGGCGGCGACCGGGATGAACGTCGTCACCGGGTTGATCCCCTGGGGCAGTCGGGGCAGGCCGCACCGCACCGGCGCCAGGCCAGGCTCGTTCATCGACCCGTAGCCGTGGCCGAATCCGCCTCCGGGAAGCCCGATCTGGCCCAGCATTGCGGCCAGCGTCAGGCCCATCCAGGGCGCCTGCTCGCCGTGGCGGGTGCGCTGCAGCGACCAGCTCACGGTCACGATCGTGCGGCACGCTGCCATCCGCCGCGCCAGCGCGGTCAGATCGTCGGCATCGAGACCGCAGATCTGCGCCGCCCACTGCGGAGACTTCGGTGTCCCGTCGTCGACACCGAGCAGATAGCGCTCGAACCGGTCGTATCCGGTGCAGTAGGTGGCGAGGAAGTCACGGTCGGCCAGCGATTCGGCGGCCAGCACGTGCGCCAGCGCCAGCATGATCGCCACATCGGTGCCCGGTACCGGTGCAAACCAGTCGCACGGCCCGTCGACGTCGTCACGCAGCGGTGAGAACGACACCAGGTGGCCGCCGCGGGCGCGGAAACGGTCCAGCGCACCGCGCGCCGGGTGGGCCGTCGTGCCCCCGTGGTTGACGCCGGTGTTCTTCAGTGCGACACCACCGAAACACACCATCAGATCCGTGTGTTCGACGATGACGTCCCACTGGGTGGATCGCTTGAACAGGTCGTCGTGCGTGCCCACCACGCGCGGCATGATCACCCCGGTCGCACCGAGGCTGTAGGAGTGGCGCGAAAACGTATACCCACCAAGGCAGTTCAAGAAGCGATGCACCTGGCTCTGTGCGTGGTGGAACCGTCCCGCGCTGGACCAGCCGTAGGATCCGCCGTAGATCGCCCCGTTGCCGTGGGTGTCGATGACACGGCGGAGTTCGTCGCCGAGAAGTTCGGTGAGTTCATCCCACGTCACGGCGACGAAGTCGTCGGCGCCGCGACTGTCGTCGGGTCCCGGGCCGTGATCCAGCCAGCCGCGGCGGACGGCGGGCGTGGTGACCCGGGAGATGTGCCTGACCGATCCGGGCAGATTGCCGAGCGCCACCGAGGGGTCGTCGTCCCCGGCCACCGGGGCCACCGCCGTGATCTCACCGGCTTCCACCGTCGCGGAGAACGCGCCCCAGTGCGTCAAGCTGGTCTGCGTTGCCGACACGGACGAAAGTCTAACGGCGCGCCCGCCCCGACCAACCATCCGGTTGGATGGGGTACGTTGACGGCAACTGCCGGACCGACCACGACGGAGACGTAGTCATGGGCGCATCAGAAGCCAAGCCAGTCATCGCTTACGAACGCACGCTGTTCGAGCCCGAGCACGACATGTTCCGGGAGTCGTTCCGCGCCTTTCTCGACCGCCACGTCGCCCCACATCACGAGGAGTGGGAGAAGAACAAGCTCGTCGACCGGGACGTGTGGCTGGAGGCGGGCAAACAGGGCTTCCTGGGAATGGCGGTGCCCGAGGAGTACGGCGGCGGCGGGGTCGACGATTTCCGCTACAACACCATCGTCACCGAGGAGGTGACCGCAGGCCGGTACACCGGCCTGGGGTTCAGCCTGCACAACGACGTCGCGGCGCCGTACCTGATCCGGTTGGCCACCGAAGAGCAGAAGCAACGGTGGCTGCCGAAGTTCTGCAGTGGCGAGATCATCTCCGCGATCGCGATGACCGAGCCGGGCACCGGCAGTGACCTGCAGGGCATCAAGACGCGCGCGGTCCGGGACGGCGATCACTACGTCCTCAACGGGGCGAAGACCTTCATCACCAACGGAATCCACTCCGATCTGGTGATCGTGGTCGCCCAGACGGACCCGGACAAGGGCGCGCTGGGCTTCTCGCTGTTGGTCGTCGAGCGCGGTATGGCGGGCTTCGAACGCGGCCGCAAACTCGACAAGATCGGCCTCGACGCGCAGGACACCGCCGAGTTGTCGTTCACCGATGTCAAGGTGCCCGTGGAGAACCTGCTGGGCGAGGAGGGCCAGGGCTTCATCTACCTGATGCAGAACCTGCCGCAGGAACGCATCAGCATCGCGATCATGGCGGCGGCGGCGATGGAGGCCGTGCTCGACGTGACATTGCAGTACACCAAGGAGCGCAAGGCATTCGGCAGGCCCATCGGGAGCCAGCAGAACAGCCGTTTCCTGCTGGCCGAGCTGTCCACCGAGGCGACCGTGGTGCGGATGATGGTCGACGAGTTCATCAAGCTGCACCTGCAGGACAAGCTCACCGTCGAGCAGGCGGCGATGGCCAAGTGGTACTCCACCGAGAAGCAGGTCCACCTCATCGATCGTTGCCTGCAACTGCACGGCGGGTACGGATACATGCGGGAGTACGACGTCGCGCGCGCATATCTCGATGCCCGCGTGCAGACCATCTACGGGGGCACCACCGAGATCATGAAAGAGATCATCGGCCGTAGTCTCGGCGTCTGATCCGTCGCGAACGGGGTCGCACACCGCTCGGCCGGTGCATATTCTTTTGTTCTGGATTCGGCGAGGTGACTTGGTTATCGACGTTCGCTAAAGCAAAGTGAACGGACGCGGTAACTTTCTCAGAATTTTGCAAGCAACTTGCAGAAGGACCAGTCGCCGACCGCGGGGAGGATGAATGAGCCGGCAGCCGATGCTGCGCCGACGTCTGGTGGGTCGTTTGACGATCGGGCTGCTGGGGGTCGCTACGGCGCTCCTGCTCGCCCCCCACGCCACGGCGCAGCCCGAAGTGGAAGCCAACGACGCCATCACGGCGGCATGGCAGTCCAGCGGTGGCGACACCGGTCCGCTGGGTCCCAGATCGGGCGACGTGTACCCGGTGGGCTCTGGATTCGCCCAGAACTTCGCGTCGGGAAGAATGTTCTTCACCCCGGCCACCGGCGCCCACTTCATGCAGGGCGCGATTCTGGAGAAGTACGACTCACTCGGCGGTCCCGCCGACAGCGACCTCGGCTTTCCGACCATCGACGAGGGTCCCGGGCGCGCGCCGGAGAGCCGTAACAGCACATTCAGCGCTGCCGACAATCCGGTCATCTTCTGGACTCCGGCGACAGGCGCGAGGGTGGTCCGCGGTCCGATCAACGCGGCCTGGGACAAGCTGGGTGGCTCCTCCGGGGTGCTCGGGGTGCCCGCCGAGGACGAGACCTACGACGGGTCCGTCGTCACCCAGAAGTTCACCGGCGGCGAGCTGTCTTACGACTCGGGTGCCAAGACGTTCACCACGGTGCCGCCCGAGCTGGCGGGTCAGCTCACCGACCTGTCGATCCCTGACGACCCGATCGCGGCGATCAACGCCGCCCGCCGGGCTGCCGGCGGTGCCAGGGGGCCGCTCGGCGCGGCCGAAGGAGACCCGTACGAGATCGGCTCCGACGGAATGGGCCAGGACTTCGTCAACGGCGCGATCTTCTACAGCCCGGAGACGGGCGCCAATGTGGTCACCGGTCAGGTGCTGGCCAAGTACCAGAGCGTCGGCGGTCCGGAAGGTGATCTCGGGTTCCCGATCACCAGCGAGGCGGACGGTGGACTGGCACCGGCGAGCCGTATCAGCTCCTTCGCCGCCGAAGACAAACCGGTCATCTTCTGGACGCCCGACCACGGCGCGGTGATCGTGCGCGGCGCGATGAACGCGGCGTGGCAGAAGCTGGGTGGTGCGACCGGCGAGCTGGGCGCTCCGGTCGCCGACCAGACCCAGAACGGTGATGTGATCACCCAGCGCTTCAACGGCGGCGCCCTGTCCTGGGACACGGCGACGAAGAAGTTCAGCACCGAACCGGCCGGCCTCGCCCCGCAACTGGCGGGTCTGGAGGTCCCGGGCGCCGAGCCGCCGCAGGCGCCGCCGCAGTCGCAGTCGCAGGCATCGGAGAACAGTGAGAGCTCCGGGCTGAAGTGGACCTGGTGGTGGCTGCTGGCGATCGTGCCGGTGCTGCTCCTGGCGGGCTTGGCGGCATTCGCCGTGCTGCGCACGCGTGGGCGCCGCGGTGGCGGGGATGAACTGTTCGGCGTGCCGGGGGAGACGGGGCACGACTACGCGCCCGCACTCGCAGGCGAAGGCGGCGGGGGTGTCCGGGACGACGGTCCCGAGGATGCGCTGTTCGGCGACCGCTACGCCCGTGAGGGGATCGGGTCGCTGGCGTCGGCCACCCCGGTACCGTCCTCGTCGACCGAGGACTTCCACCCCGATCCGTCGACTTTCTGGGGCGTGCCTGCCGGCGGTGGCGACACCGGACCGGAGCTCGGTGAGCGCGAACAACAGGTTGGCGAACAGGAGAACCCCGACACCGTCGACACCGCTCCGACGCGGGTGCTGACGCCCGAGGAGCCGACGGTCGACGACGGTGAGGTCGAGGATGTCACTCAGGCCACCGAGGCGCTGGACATCGACCGTGAGCCGCTCCTTCCGCCGGACATCGAATCCGTCGTGGCGCCCGCCCCGGATTCGATGACCGACACCGGGCGGCACGCGCGGATCGACATCGACGAGCCGATGCCGCTGGGAACCGCACTGCACATGCCGTTCGACGACCCCGACGAAGTCCCTGAGGGATATCCGGTCAAGGCCGACACCAAGACGGGCCTCTACTGGACTCCCGAGAGCGACGACTACCACGAGGCGCCCGTCGAGATCTGGTTCGCCACTGAAGAAATTGCGCGTACGAACGGTTTCGTCCGCGGCGAATAGCGCCGGCGGAATAGGTTTGGGGCCGAAACCGGTCAGATCTTGCGGATGACGGTGACGACCTTGCCGAGTATGGCGGCGTCGTTGCCAGGGATCGGGTCGAACGCCGGGTTGTGCGGCATCAGCCAGACCTGACCCTTGGTGCGCTTGAACGTCTTGACCGTGGCCTCACCGTCGATCATCGCGGCGACGATGTCGCCGTTGTCGGCGACGCTCTGCTGCCTGACGACAACCCAGTCGCCGTCGCAGATCGCGGCGTCGATCATCGATTCACCGACCACCTTGAGCAGGAACAGCGAACCCTCGCCGACCAGTTCGCGGGGCAGCGGGAAGACGTCCTCGACGGCCTCCTCGGCGAGGATGGGTCCGCCCGCGGCGATGCGGCCCAGCACGGGTACGAACGTGGGCTCGGGCAGCGAGTCCGACCCGGCGACGTCGGTGGCGACGATCGGGGCGGCGTGGTCGTCGCTCCCTCGGACATCGACCGCGCGGGGCCGGTTGGGATCGCGACGCAGATAGCCCTTGCGCTCCAGGGTGCGCAGCTGGTGGGCGACCGATGAGGTGGAGGTCAGCCCGACCGCGTCGCCGATCTCCCTGATACTCGGCGGGTAGCCGCGGCTGGTCACGGAAGCGCGGATGACGTCGAGGATGGTGCGCTGACGCTCGGTCAGGCCAGAATCGCGGCCGCGGCCCGAGCCGGCGCCGCTGGTGCTGTCACTGCTGTCGTCGCTCATGTGCCCGAATGTAACCCGACCGACGGCATTAATCAAACATGTGTTCGACGCGTGTCGGGTTCCGGCTGCGGGCCGCGGCTGGAACTTCACGGCCCGGTGGAACTTGTCGGGAACTTGTCGGGGCGTCGCGGTACCTTTCGCAACAGTTCGATCACGTGTTCTATAAATCGAACACCTGATCGACTAGTATTCGAACACAAGAGCGAATACCGGCCCAGATCGAAAGGCGAGCAGATGACCATTCTCGACGATCGCGAAACGTGGAACGAGTTCGAGCGGGCGCCCCGGCTGCAGGTCGGCGGCGGTCGGGTACGCCCGGTGGTTCCGGTGCGCAGGTCACCGTCACGGCGCCCCGGTGGGGCTCCGGTGCGCTACCGGGGGACGGGCGTGCTGGTGTCGCGGGCGCCGCACCGGCGCCGCCCGATCACGCCCGCGACCACGGTGTTGTTGGCGCTGGTCGCCGCGGCGATCACCCTGTGGCTCGGCCTCGTGGGCCAGTTCGGCGAGCTGGTCGGCGATCAAGCAGAGATCCCGGGCCGGCTGGCGGTGGTCCAGGTGCAAAGTGGTGAGTCGCTGCAGCACGTCGCGCAGCGGGTGGCCCCAGATGCCCCGGTCGCCGACGTCGTCGACCGCATCCGCGAGTTGAACAAGCTGGAATCGGTCGCGCTGGACGCCGGGCAGACGCTCATCGCCCCGGTCGCCTGACCTGGCCCGCGAGTTCCCGAAAGACACTGCTGGGCAATCTCTCTGAGGGCGGATTCGATGAGGTATGCACCGTTAGGTCCGGCATTGGGCCGCCCGTGGGTTGCGCAGGTACGCTCAAAGGCGTTCGAAGCGTTTGACTGTCGATGCGGCGAAGGAGCGGTGATGCACTGTCCGTTCTGCCGGCATCCGGATTCCCGGGTCGTCGATTCGCGCGAGACCGACGAGGGCCAGGCGATTCGCAGGCGTCGGTCCTGTCCGGAATGTGGCCGCAGGTTCACCACGGTGGAGACCGCGGTGCTCGCGGTGGTCAAGCGCAGCGGGGTCACCGAGCCGTTCAGCCGGGAAAAGGTCATCCGCGGGGTGCGCCGGTCGTGCCAGGGGCGTCAGGTCGACGACGACGCCCTCAATCTGCTCGCACAGCAGGTCGAAGACGCGGTGCGAGCCACCGGATCGGCCGAGGTGCCCAGCCACGAAGTGGGCCTTGCGATCCTCGGTCCGCTGCGTGAACTGGATGAAGTGGCCTATCTGAGGTTCGCATCGGTCTACCGGTCGTTCTCCTCCGCCGAGGATTTCGAGCGCGAGATCCAGGCGTTGCGGGCCCACCGTGAGGTTCCGGCCCAGAGCTGAGGCTGACGGCCGGGTCAGTCGATCTGCCGCTGGCCGTCGTCGACGACGCGGCCGGCGATCTGCACCCAGCCCTCCGGGCTCCACTTGGTCTCGATCACCGATCCCTGCCCCTGCACGATCGTCAGGTCGCGACTGAGGTGCTCGGTGATCCGCACTGCCGCCGCGCCGGTGGCCTCGTCCTCGCGGATGCCCAGATGGGGGGCGAACATCCGAGACCGGATGGTGTCGGCAGCCTCGTCCAGCCAGGTCCACAGGTAGTGCTCGGCCTCGTCGTCGGCATAGTCGTCGGGGTCGGCGGCGGCTAGATCATCCAGTGAGGCCACGTGGTTGATCGAGAAGTCCGGCGCCCAGTCGGCGCGGGCGCTGACCGCGGTCAGGTCCCCCGTGTAGGTCACCTGCACGATGCCTGCCGGTACCTGCAGGGTTTTGATCGGCAGGCCGCGGTCCTTGAGCCACCATGAGGCGCCTACCGTCGGGTGCCCCGCGAACGGCAATTGGGTGGTGGGGGTGTGGATATGGGCACTGGCGCTGTGCGTCCCCTCGCGCGGCAGGGTGATGAAGACCGTCTCGCTGAAGCCCAATTCGGTTGCGATGCGTTGCCGGTCGGCCGCCTGCACCGTGGAAGCGTCGACGACACCGAGTGGGTTGCCGAATCTGCCGTCCCGGTCAGTGAATACGCGCAGCACTGTCACGTCGATGGCCATGCGTCCGATGCTACGTGGTGCGGGCCCCGTCAGGTTGCGGAGCGCTCGTCGGCACCCATCGCGTCGAGCACCGCGACGCGGGTGTCCGCCGGGCCTGAGATGGTGCCCTCGCTGATACCTGCGCGAAGCAGCCCACGCAGGTACTCGTGGTCGTACACCGCCGGTTCGCTGGTGTCGATGAACTTCTCGACCACCTCCACGAAGCGATCGGGGTCGTCGTGAAACGGGAAGTGGCCGGAACCCTCGAAGACCTCCAGCCGCGAGCCCGGCATGGCTGCGTGGGCCATCTCCCCGTGGCTGACCGGGATCACCGCGTCGCAGTCACCCCAGATGAGTTGGACCGGAACGGATTGCGTCAAGTAGCAGCGGTCCAACATGGTGACCACCTGACCGCGCCAGTCGACCACCGCCCGCAAGGTGCGGGCGAACGCCGACGACGCGGTCGGCTCGGGCAGATCGGCCAGGATGCGCAGCATGTCGGGAATGTCGCGTCCGACGCCGGTCGATCCGAACACCGTGCCGCTGACGCGTCCGAGAACCTGCAGGGCGGGCAGGACGAGCGGAAGCCGCAGCAGGGCGAGGGCCTCGCTGCCCATGGGCAGCGAGGCGAGCCGCAGCGCGATGTTGACGTCCTTCGTCACCCCGCCCGCGCCGACGAGGATCAGTCGGTTGACCAGTTGTGGAAATTGGTAGGCGAACTGCATGGCGACGCCGCCGCCGAGCGAATGGCCGATCACGGTGACGTCGTCGATGTCGAGGACGCTGAGCAGATCCCGCATGCCGTTGGCGTAGGCGGCGACAGAGTAGTCGGCGCGTGGCTTGTCGGACCTGCCGTGCCCCAACAGATCGGGCGCGATGACGGTGAACCGCTGCGCCAACTGGGTCTGCACCGTGCTCCAGGTGGTCGAGTTGTCGCCGATGCCGTGGATCAGCAGGATCGCGGGACCTGACCCGGCCACCCGGAATGCCCGCCGGTAGCCGTGGATGGTGCAGAACTTCAGCGTGGGGGTGAGCTCGCGCACCGGGCGCAGGTTGGGCTTGCGCTCGGTCATCGCGCGGACTCGGGTGTCACGGTGTCACAGGCCCTCTCTGGGGTCGTCCCCGTCCTTGCGCTTCTTCTCGCCGGCCTGTTGCGCGAGGAACCGCTCGAATTCGGCGCCGAGTTCCTCTCCGCTCGGCAGGTCCTCGTCCCGCGCCAGCAGAGACCGGTTCTCCTGAGCGGCAACGAACGCATCGTACTGGCGCTCCAGGGCCTCCACCACTTGGGCGACCTCGGCACTGCCGGCGACCTGCTCGTTGATCTTGTCGAAGACCTCGGCCGCGGCCTGCGTCAGCTTCGTGGTGGGGATCTCCAGCGAACCGTTCCTGGCGACCTCCGACAGCAGGGTCTCCGCCGCGGAGGGGTAGTCGGTCTGCGCCAGATAGTGCGGAACGTGGACCGTGAACCCGACGACCTCATAGCCGTGCTGGGCCATCCGGAACTCCAGCAGATTCGACGCGCTGCCCGGGACCTGCACCTCGTTGACCCACGGCTGGTGCTCGGCGATGAGCTCCTTGTCGTTGGAGTGCGCGGTGAGCGTCATCGGCCGGGTGTGCGGCACCGCCATCGGGATCGAGCCCAGTCCGATCACCCGTCGCACGCCGAGTCGCTCGGACAGCAGCCGCACCGCTGTGATGAATCGTTCCCAGCGCAGGTCCGGCTCGAGGCCGGCGAGCAGCAGAAACGGTGTCCCCGCGGTGTCGCGCAGCGCGTAGAGATTCAGCTCGGGCTGGTCGTAGTGGGTGAAGTGATCGGTCTTGAACGTCATCAGCGGTCGCCGTGACCGGTAGTCGAGCAGCTCGTCGATCGCAAAAGAGGCCACCAGCTCGGTGTCGAGGGTGTCCTTGAGGTGTTGCGCCGACAGCCGTATCGCGTGCCCGGCGTCCGAAAAACCCTCGAGGGCATGGATCAGTACCGGGCCCCGGCCGTCGGGCGACGACAACTGCGGACCCGGAAATTCCAGCTCGTACATTCCGGTCTGCTCCGGTTGGTACTCGTGGCCGGGGTCGTGCACGTCGTCAGCCATTTGTCTCGCCTCCTCGCCTCGGTACTCGCAACATGTGATGTCGGCACAACCGTGAACACCAAGTGTCTCCCACGTGTGCGGCTCACCGCCACGCCGGGCCACCCGGCGTCACCCACTTGTTCGAACGCCCACACGCCGACGTGACATTCCGCGGCGCCCCGGGCCCGACCGCCCCGCCCGGTCGGCCAGGAACCGCCGGCTGGGGGAGGATCGGTGGGATGGCCACTGCCTCCACAGCGAAAAGGTGTCTGGCGCTCGTCGCGGTGGTCGCGCTGCTCGCGTCCTGTGCGGCCGGGCCGCGGCCGCACCCGCCGTCCGCGGTCCCGGACACCCCGACGGCGCGGCCGGTCGCTCCTGATCCCCGCGTGGGGGCGCTCTTTCTCGGCGGTTCGGACCGACACATCTGCACCGGGGCCGCGCTGGCGTCGGCAGGCGAGGACCTGATCCTGACCGCGGCGCATTGTCTGGGCGCCGGGGTCGAGGCGGACTTCGTCCCCGGGTTCGACGGTGGGTCCTCCCCGCCCGAGGCCTGGCGCGTCGATGCGGTGTTCCTGGATCCACGCTGGATCTCCGGGTTCGACCCGATGGCCGACTACGCGGTCGCGCGGGTCAGCCGCGACGACGATGACCGGCTTCACTCGGTGACCGGGGGCGGACTGCGCGTCGGTGCCGCCCCGGCGGTCGGGGACGAAATCACCGTCCTCGGCTATCCCGCGGGTGCGGGCGGCCCGACCGCCTGCCGGGCCGCGGCAGCGCCTGCGCGACAAGGGTTTCCGGCGCTGCACTGCGCCGGGGTGGTCGACGGCTTCTCCGGCGCACCGTGGATCTCCGGATCCACGGTGACCGGTCTCGTCGGCGGTCTCGACGGCGGCGGATGCGCCGAGGAGCTGTCGTTCTCGCCGCCGTTCGACGCGGCGGTGGCCGCGCTGGTGGCGCGTGCCGAGGCCGGCGGGCCCGGCGATGAGGCGCCGGACCAGTTCGACGACGGGTGCGACTGACTCAGCTCCGGAACTGGCTGAGTGCGCGCAGCTTGTTCATCACGTCGAGCGCCGCCACTTTGTAGGCCTCCGAGAAGGTCGGGTAGTTGAAGACGGCGTCGACAAGGTATTCGACCGTGCCACCGCAACCCATCACGGCCTGACCGATGTGCACCATCTCGGTGGCACTGGTCCCGAAGATGTGCACGCCGAGCAGCCGAAGGTCTTCGGTGGACACCAGCAGCTTCAGCATTCCGTAGGAGTCGCCGGCGATCTGCCCGCGGGCCAGTTCGCGGTACCGGGACACTCCGACCTCGTAGGGGATCGCGTTCTTGGTCAGTTCCACCTCGGTGGCGCCGACGTAGGACACCTCGGGGATCGAGTAGATGCCGATCGGCTGCAGCTCGGTCATCCCCTGCGTGGGCTCACCGAAGGCGTGGTACGCCGCCAGCCTGCCCTGGTCCATCGACGTCGCCGCCAGTGCGGGGAAGCCGATGACGTCGCCGACGGCATAGATGTGGTCGACCTTGGTCTGATAGTTGTCGTCGACGAAGATCCGGCCCCGGTCGTCGGCCTCGAGCCCGGCGCTGGCGAGATCGAGGTGGTCGGTCTGACCCTGGCGGCCCGCCGAGTACATGACCGTCTCGGCGGGGATCTGCTTGCCGCTGGCCAGCGTCGTGACGGTTCCGGCGGCGCCGACGTCGACCCCGGTGACCTCCTCGCCGAACCGGAACGTCACGGCCAGGTCGCGCAGGTGGAACTTCAGCGACTCGACGATCTCGGGATCGCAGAACTCGAGCATGCTGCCGCGTTTCTCGACGACGGTGACCTTGGTGCCGAGCGCGGCGAACATCGAGGCGTACTCGATGCCGATCACGCCCGCGCCCACCACCACCATCGACGTCGGCAGGGTCTTGAGGTCGAGGATGCCGTCGGAGTCCAGCACCCGTTCCTCGTCGAACTCCACCCCGGCGGGTCGGGCCGGTTTGGTGCCGGTGGCGATCACGATGTGCTCGCCGGTGAGGGTGGTGCGCTCACCGCGGTGCGGTTCCTCGACGAGCACCGTGTGGGCGTCGAGGAACCGGCCGTGTCCCTGCACCAGGTCGACCCGGTTGCGCATCAGCTGCGACCGCACCACGTCCTGCTCGCGGGAGATGACGTGGGTGGTGCGGGCGAGAAGGTCGGCAGGCGTGATCTTCTCCTTGACCCGGTAGCTGGTGCCGTACAGCTCCCGCTGGCTCATCCCGGTCAGATAGACGACGGCCTCGCGCAGCGTCTTCGACGGGATGGTGCCGGTGTTGACGCACACGCCGCCCAGCATGCGTCCGCGCTCCACGACCGCCACCGTCTTGCCGAGTTTCGCGGCCGCGATCGCGGCCTTCTGCCCGCCGGGGCCGGAACCGATGACGACGAGGTCGTACTCCAGCTTCGAAGCCATGCACAAGGTCTACGCCGGTTGCGGGCACCGTGCATGGCCACCGACGTCAACATCGTGTGAACAGGTTCCCACGGGGATCGGTGCGCAGTTATCCCCAAATCCGCATTCATCCACAGTTGTGCACCGGCGAGATGTCATCGACCGTTCGGCGTCGGCAGCGATTGCGAAGTTGGCCTCATGGCCACAACACCTCGCCCCTATTCCTCGCTCGACCGTCCCGGTGCCCTCATCGCGGCACTACCCGCCGTGCTCGGCTTCGTGCCGGAGCGATCCCTCGTCCTGGTCACCGTCGCCGATGCAGACATGGGCGCGGTGTTGCGCGCCGACCTCTCCGACCCACCGCCGGACCAGCTCTGCCAGCTCGCCGAACTCGCGGCCGCGGCAGGCGCCGAGACCGCGATCGCGGTGATCGTCGACGACTCCGGTGCCGGCTGCGCGATGTGCGCGGACGAGCACCGCAGGCTGGCGAACACACTGACCGACGAACTCGACGCGCACGGCGTGGAACTGGCCGCCGCCTACGTGGTCGCCGAGATCGCCGGCGGTGCGCGCTGGTACTGCGTCGACGGCTGCGGCAACTCAGGCGTGGTCGAGGACCCGACGGCCTCACCGACCGCGGTGGCGGCGGTGTTGGACGGCCGCCGCCTCTACCGGCGACGCGACGAACTCGTCGCGGTGGTCGCGACCGCGGACTCCGCGCGCGCTGCGGCGCTGGGGCGGAAAATCGAGAGCGCGTCCGCTCCCGACCCGTCCCGGCCGGACTCAGAGGCGCGCAGCGATGTCGAACACGCGCTCGCGTGTGTGGAACGCGGCGAACGCGACCGCCCGCTCGCCGACGCCGATTTGGTGCGGCTGGCGTGGTCGCTGACCGACGCCAGGGTGCGGGACACGCTCTACGCGCTGGCCGTCGGGGACAGCGCCGGCGCCGCCGAGGCGGTATGGGCCGAGTTGGCGCGACGTCTGCCCGAGCCCTGGCGGGTGGAAGCACTTGTGCTGCTGGCATTTTCGGCGTACGCGCGCGGTGACGGTCCGCTTGCGGGGATATCGCTGGACCAGGCGCTGCGGGGTGAGCCGCTGCACAACATGGCCGGGATGCTCGAGCATGCGTTGCGATCCGGGATGCGGCCTGAGCAGATTCGCGAGCTCGCCAGGACCGGGTACCGGTTGGCGCAGCAGCTGGGAGTCAGGCTGCCGCCACGGCGACTGTTCGGCCGCCGGGCGGGTTAGTTCAGCTCTGCGAAAACGGGTCGGTCAGACCTTCTCGACCTTGACGGCGTGGGCCATCTCGTGGGGTAGCTCGACCTGCTCATGTCCGGGGATGACGATCATGACCCCACCGTGGTCCTTGACCTCGACGGTCACGCGCGCATTCGGAACCACTCCGGCGTCTTTGAGGCGGGCGATCAGTTCGGCGTCGCCCTGGACGTGCTCGGTGAGCTGCCGCACGACCACGGCGACCGGCATGCCCGCGGGCAGCTCGGTCAGCCGCACCATGCTGAAGGTCTCGTTGATCTCGTCGCCGACGCCCAGTTCCGACAGACCCGGGATGGGATTGCCGAACGGGGAGGTGGTGGGGTTGTTCAGCACCTGGACCAGGCGGCGCTCGACGTCCACGCTCATCACGTGCTCCCAGCGGCAGGCCTCGGCGTGCACCTCCTCCCACGGCAGGCCGATCACGTCGACCAGGAGGCGCTCGGCGAGACGGTGCTTGCGCATCACCGCGACCGCCAGCGCACGGCCTTTCTCGGTCAGTTCCAAGTGCCGGTCACCGGCGACGTGCAGCAGCCCGTCGCGCTCCATCCGCGAGACGGTCTGGCTGACGGTCGGGCCGCTCTGGTCGAGACGCTCGGCGATACGCGCGCGCAGTGGGATCACGCCCTCTTCCTCGAGGTCGTAGATCGTTCGCAGGTACATCTCGGTGGTATCCACCAGATCGTTCATCGCACACCCTCCGTCCTAGGTGAGTCTACCGGCCGGCGCGCCCCGGCAGAGGCCCTTGCACAGGCGACACGGCGCACACCACCCGCCGCGAAGGCCCGCCGGAATTCCGGCGGGCCTTCAGCGGGGGCTCGGTTGCGGGGTCAGCTGGCGTAGGAGCGCAGACGGTCGGCCCGCTCACCGTTGCGCAGCTTGGCCATCACCTCACGCTCGATCTGGCGGACCCGTTCGCGGGACAACCCGAACAGCTTGCCGATCTGATCCAGTGTGCGAGGTTGCCCGTCGTCGAGTCCGAACCGCAGCCGGATCACCTGCTGCTCACGCTCGTCGAGGGTGGCGAGCACGTACCGGATGTCGGTGTGCAGCAATTCGGAGATCACGGCGTTCTCGGCCGACATCGCCTCGGCGTCCTCGATGAAGTCGCCCAGAGGGGCCTCTTCGTCGCTGCCCACCGGCATGTCGAGGCTCACCGGATCGCGGCTGTGCTCGAGGAGGTCGGTGATCTTCTCGACCGGGATGCCCGACTCGGCGGCCAGTTCCTCGTCGGTGGCTTCGCGGCCGAGGTTCTGGTGCATCTCACGCTTGATCCGGGCCAGTTTGTTGACCTGCTCGACCAGGTGCACGGGCAGGCGGATGGTGCGGCTCTGGTCGGCCATGCCGCGGGTGATCGCCTGGCGGATCCACCACGTGGCGTAGGTCGAGAACTTGAATCCCTTGGCGTAGTCGAACTTCTCCATCGCGCGGATGAGCCCGAGGTTGCCCTCCTGGATGAGGTCGAGCAACGGCATCCCGCGCCCGGTGTAGCGCTTGGCCAGCGACACCACCAGTCGCAGATTGGCCTCGAGCAGGTGGCGCCGCGCCGCCTCACCGTCGCGAACGACGGCGGCCAGGTCGCGCTTGCGGTTCTCGCCCAGGCGCTTGCGCGTGTCGAGTAGATGCTGGGCGTACAGACCCGCCTCGATCCGCTTGGCCAGTTCCACCTCGTCGGCGGCGTTGAGCAGCGCAGTCTTGCCGATGCCGTTCAGGTAGACCCGCACCAAGTCGGCAGCTGGGCTTTGAGCATCCAGATCCTGGTCGATGCGGCTGGTGGTGGCATTTGCCATGGCGGCCTCCTGATCGGGTGGAACTTTCATGAGCTACAACGCCCCAAGCCCGCAAAGAGTTCCCGCGATCCTGGTGCTTCACACCTTCTGATCTGCGGTTATTGGAGGTCGACCTGAGAATGTGCTGAGAATGGCGCCGGAATACGCTCAGCGCGGAACGTCGCCGTGCGGCTCGCCGGCGCCGTGTTGCGGCGTCCGGTCGGGCGCGCTGTTGATTGCCGGGTGCTCGGCGGTCGGGAACAGCGGGATGCGCCGCGGTACGTCGTAGCGGCGCGGCTCCTCGGCTTTACGGGGCGGCCGGTCGTTCGCGATCAGCACCGCCATCCACGGCAGCGGGAGCGACACCACCAGGATCGCCAGGGAGATGAGGCCGTTGTGCCAGATGCCGTAGGCCACCGCGGCGAGAATCAACGCGGGGATGCGGAACGACATCAGCGTCAGGTACTTGCGCACCCGCTGCCGGTGTTGCTCCTCGTAGGCGGGGGCGGCCCGGGTGATCAGAACCGGACGGCCCTCGTCGTCGAAACTCAGCTCGGAGTCGCGCATCGCTTGGTCAATCCGGCGTTCACACCTCCACTGTTCCACATTTGGGCCGACCTGCACCCATCGCGTTTCTTACCAATCCATTGCCAGGCAGAATGGTGGCCATGCAAACCCAGACGATCGAACGCACCGAGACCGACGAACGCGTCGACGACGGGACAGACGACGACACTCCGAAGTTCTTCCACTACGTCAAGAAGGACAAGATCGCCGAAAGCGCGGTCATGGGCACGCACGTCGTCGCGCTGTGCGGTGAGGTGTTCCCGGTGACGCGCTCGGCGAAGCCGGGATCGCCGGTGTGCCCCGACTGCAAGCAGATTTACGAGCAGCTCAAGAAGTAGCCGCGTCGCTGGTGGCGACCGGGCCGCCGGCGGCTGCGCGCGGTTCACCGGGCGCCGCGGTCGGGGAGGTGGTGCCGTTGAGTGATTCGGCCTTGGCCTCCAGCCACCAGCGGAAGCGTTTCGCGTGCGTGTCCGGCGCCGGAAACTCCTCTTCGATGGCCGCGTTGAGTTCGGCGCCGATCATGATCGCGAACCCGAGGAAGAACGCGAACAACAGGAAGGCGATCGGCGTCGCCAACGCGCCGTAGGTGTAACCCGTGCTGGTGATCCACGTCAGGTAGACCCTCAGCCCCCATGTCGCGATCAGGAACACCGCGGCGGCCAGCACGGAACCCAGCAGGAGGCGGTGCGACGGCAGCGGTTTGGGCAGCGACACCCGGTACAGCAGGTTCACCGACACCACCAGCGCGACGAACAGCACCGGGTAGTAGGCGAATTGAAGTGCGCTGTCCCAGCTGTCGGGGATGAACTCGGCCACCTTGCGCGGGCCCAGTGCCAAAAACGGCGCCGCGACGATCGCACCGACGAGCATCACGACGTAGAGCCCCAGCGCGTAGAACCGTTGCCGCACCGGGTGGCGCAGCGGTGTCTGATCGTGGGCCTCGGTGATGGAGTCGACGAATGCCGAAATGGCCGACGACCCCGCCCACAGCGAGATCACGAAGCCCAGCGACACCACCTCACCGCGCGCCCCGCGCACGATGTCACGCACCGTCGGCTCGATGATCTCGCTGACGACGTTGGGGGAGAAGAACCGTCCCGCCAGGCTGACGAGCTGGCTCTGGATCGTCACCAAGGTGTCGGGGCCGAACAGCGGTGCCACGTAGGCGAGGCTGCCGAGCATTCCGAGAAGCAGCGGCGGCAGCGACAGGGCGCACCAAAAAGCGGCCTGGGCCGACTCCGAGAAGATCGAGTCGTCCCAACTCTTGCTCAGGGCTCGGATCGTGATGTGCCGAATGTGGTGGCGAGACGGTCTGGCCCGCTGCGTGGGCCGCACGTCCGGCCGCTCTGACTGGTCATCCATGACCAGACCAGCATTGCCGATTCAGCGCTAAGGCTCCAGCGGGCTCACTTCGAGGACGGCTGCGAGTTCGACCAGCTTCGCCTCGTGCTCGTTGGCGTGGTGCTGGCAGAACAGCAGTTCGGCACCCGACGGCAGCTTCGCCCGGACTCGGGCCGCGGCCCCACAACGGTCGCAGCGGTCAGCCTTGGTCAATTCAGGGCTGGTGAGCGTTGCGGTCATGGCACCTCCGTTGGGTGGTAGCGACTTACATCTACTCTGTCAGACGCTTGGGGTTCCGGCCTTGTTCCCCGGGGGTTTACGGGTGTGTCGTGTCTCACGGATACCCGCGTTGCGGCGGTCGAAAGGCGGCGGTATGAGCTCAGCACCCGTCCTTGTGCACCTGTGCGGCTCGGACGAGTGGCGGCGGGCCCAGCGTAGCGGCGTGCACGCGCCGGATTCTCTGGACAGCGCCGGATTCGTCCACCTCTCGACTCCCGCGCAGGTTCATCTGCCCGCCAACCGGCTCTACGCCGGCCGGACCGACCTGATGCTGCTACGCGTCGATGCCGCACGCCTCGCCTCTCCTGTGCGCTGGGAACCGGGGCTCCCAACCGATCCCGATGGCATGGTGTTCCCACATTTGTACGGACCTTTACCGGTGGCGGCTGTGATTAGCGTCACGGCATACCGCCCCGGTTCCGACGGTCGGTTTCCTCCGCTCGAGGGTTAGGTCACCGGCCCCACGAACGCGTCCGCTTCGATCTCCACGACCAACTCGGGTGAGATCAGGGCCGACACCTCGACCATGGCCGTCACCGGCCGGATGTCTCCGAAGAACTCTGCATGGACGGCGCCGACTTCGGCCCATGACGAGATGTCGGTGACATAGATCCGGGTCCGGACCACGTCCGACAGCGATGCACCCGCCTGGTTCAGGGCGGCTTCGATGCGGTGCAACGCCTCCCGGGCCTGCGCCGCGGGTCCTGCGCCGGGCGCGGTGGTGCCGGCGACGGCGACGTGCGGTCCGACGCGTACCGCACGGGAGTAGCCGACCTCGGCTTCGAACGGCGATCCGGACGAGATGTTCATGCGCTGGGTCACCGTGACAAAATAGGCCCGATGTGACAAGGGTGCCCGACCCGGCCCGACCGTGACTCAATACACTGCTCGCCGTGGGCATCATCTTTGGGTTTGCGCCGTGGATCGTCTACTGGGTACTTGTCGGCAACGTGCCGTTCCATGCCGCGGTGCTGATCGCGCTCGCCGTCGCCGTCGCCGCGTTCGTTGCCGCAAGGGTGGCACGCTCACCAGGCCGGACCCTCGAAATCGGTGCTGTGGCAACATTTCTCGTCCTCACAGCACTGACCTTCACGATGAGCTCGGCGTTCATGGAGCGGTGGCTGCAGCCGCTCAGCAACGCCGGGATCTTCTTGGTGGCGCTGGTTGGCGCGCTGGTCGGCAGGCCGTTCGTCCGGGAGTTCGCCGTCGTGGGCCAGCCGAAGGAGGTGATCGAGAGCGAGCCGTTCGCCCGGATCACGTCGGCGCTCACGTGGATCTGGATCGCCGCGTTCGGCGGCATGACGGTGTCCTCGGCGATCCCGCCCCTCGTGCAGGGGGACGCGACGATTCTCGACACCAGGACGCCGCTGTCGTTCCTGTGCTACTGGGTCGTGCCGTTCTCGCTGCTGGGCGTCGCGGCGCTGCTGACCCGCATCCTGCCCGACCGGATGCTGCCGCCCGAGGAAGAGATCGTGCGTAAGACGACGTTCGTCGCGTTCGCCGAAGCGGAGATCGACCAGCTGATCTATCTGGCCACCGAGCACGCCAACCGCGAGGTCGGCGCGGGCAAGGAGGCCTACGACGTCAGGATCGGCTCCAAGGGTGTTCCCCTCGTCGGCGATGACACCCGTGAGTCATGGCCGTCGACGTACAAGGTGCGCGAGCGCAAGCGCTGACGCTTCCCCGCCGGGTCGGCCGACACGCCTCGACCGAGAGTCTATTGACAGCGCTGTCGATTTGCCATGTAGATTTCAGCTAATTCCTACAGGCAGGCAGACGGGGGACTTGGCATGGCACGGCGCCTCAGCAAAACGGTGGACGCTTCCGACGGGAACATCCTCAGGTGCGCCGGCGCCGGCCCGCGGTACTGGATCGCCGCGGGCACCGGCGGTGCCGCGGTGATGGGCGTCGGACTGCTGGCCGGCCTGTGCTCGGAGACTCCGGCAACCGTCGAGCGTCCGGTGCGACTGGCCTCCTTCGATTCTCTGATCGTCGCCAATTCCCCTGTGCCAGAGGATATTTGGCTCTTCGGTGCGGCGGGGTCGCCCAAGCGTGACCGATCCGGTCCGGCAACTGCCGCCGCGCCGGGAGTGGCGGCGGTGCGGCCGATGATCGGCCCCGGCGGTTGGCTGATCGGCGACGGTGCGGATGCGGTCGAAGACTGTGAGGGTTCGGCCTGCGATGGCCGAAACGGCGGCGTGCTGTGGGGCAACGGCGGAAACGGTGCACGCGGTGGCAAAGGTGGCAACGCCGGGATGTTTGGCGGGAACGGCGGCCGCGGGGGCGATGGCTATCTGCCGGGCCAGGATGGCGGCGACGGCGGGGATGCGGGCATCTTCGCCTCGACGGGTAACGGCGGGGCCGCCGTCGGCGC
>NZ_HG964450.1:0-64230 GCF_000612725.1 Mycolicibacterium austroafricanum | reverse complement strand
ACGGTGGCCACGGCGCCGACGGCGGCCCCGGGACCCGCGGTGGCCACGGCGGCGCCGGCGGTGACGCCGGTCGCTTGCACGGTAACGGCGGCGCCGGCGGGAACGGCGGAAACGGGGGCGTCGGTGTCGACAGCGTGAACCCGTCCGCGGGCGGCAGCGCGGCGGCGGGCAGTCCGAACTACCTCGGGACGACCGGATTCCCGTATACGAACGTCGTCGTTGACAACGCCATCACCGGCAATGCGGGCGGCCGCGGCAAGGACGCGGCCGCGGGCACGAACCAGTCCGGCGGTGTCGGCGGCACCGGCCAGGGCGTCACCGGTTTCCTCGCGCTGCCGCATCGATACAACATCAGCGGTGACGGCGGTGACGGAGGAAACGGCGCCGGGGGTGGGCTCGGGGGTGACGGCGGCGACGCCGGACTCGCACAGGAAGCCACACCGACCGCCGCAGCGTTCGGCGGCCGCGGCGGCAACGGAGGAACCGGCGGCACCGGGGCCAGAGGCGGCGACGGTGGTGCCGGCGGGTCCGTCGACATCGGGCAGACCGTCGGCTTCGGCGGCCACGGGGGCAACGGCGGTGCCGGCGGAACGGGCGCGGCCGGGGCGACCGGCGCGGCGGGAGGCAACGGCGGTGCGGGTGGACGCAGTGGGTCGCGCACCGGAAATGGCGGCGCCGGCGGCGCGGCAGGCAACGGTGGCTCCGGCGGCAACGGCGCGACCGGCGGTGACGGCGGTTCGGGCGGCGTGGGCGGCGCCGACGTATCCGACCCCGGCAGCGGGCCCGTCACGGCGGGGACCGGGGGCAACGGCGGAAGCGGCGGCGCAGGTGGGGCAGGCGGTGACGGTGGCGCCGGCGGCCTCGGCGGTAAAGGGGGCGCCGGCAGCAGCGAGGGCTCCGCGGGTGCAGACGCGGCGAACGGCGCGACGGGCGTGGGTGGCTCCGGTGGCGCCGGTGGCCGTGGGGGCACCGGGGGAGCGTCGGGCGACGGCGCGTCCGGCGGGTCGGGCGGCGCGGGCAAGCCCGGAACCGGGCCGACGGGCAGCAAGGGCGGTGCCGGTGGCAGCGGCGGGTCGGGCGGCAGCGGCGCGCAGGCTGACTGACCCTCAGGCCGGGACGGCTTCGACGATCGACAGCGGGCTGGCGGTCGGGATCACCCGGGTCATGCGGAATCCGGAGTCCGCCAACAGCTTTGCGTATTGAGACGCCGTGCGCTCGCGGCCTCCGGCGGTCACCAACATCTCCAGGTCGACCATGAAGCCGAGGTGTGCGGGCGCGCGTTCGGGAAGGACCATCTCGAACAACAGGAGTCTGCCGTCGTCGGCGATCGCCGTACGCACGTTGCGCAGGATCGACAGCGACTGATCGTCGCCCCAATCGTGGATGATCGCCTTCATCACGTAGGCGTCCCCGCCGGCGGGTACGGCCTCGAAGAACGAACCACCCTCTGTCCGGCACCGCGCCGCGACCCCGGCCGGTCCCAGCACCGAATCCGCGCCGGCCACCACGGAAGGACGATCGAACAGCACGCCCCGGGCGGTGGGGGTCCGGTTCAGAATCGCGGCCAGGAGCCCGCCTTCACCACCGCCGACATCGACGATGAGCCGACGATCGCTGAAATCGTATGCGGGGATCGCGTTTTCGATGACGGCGCGGGAACCGCCGGTCATCGACTCGTTGAACACCTTCGCGAACGCAGGGTCGGTGTCGAGGTACTCGAAGAACTCGCTGCCGCGCAGCTTCTCGACCGCCGTGCGGCCGGTCTGCACCGAATACAGCAGCTCGCCCCAGTGCTCCCAATGCTGGCGGCTGCCCACGAACGCAATCAGCGGGGCCATCGACTCCGGGTGGTCGACGCGCAGCGCATGCCCCAGCCGGGTCAGCGCGAACCGTCCGTCGCGGCGGAGCTTGAGCACCGACCGGCTCGCCAGGGCGCGCATCAGACGGTAAGTGGCTTCCGGATCGGCGCCGACCTTCCTGGCGACGTCGTCGGCGCGCAGCGGGCCGTCGGCCAACGCGTCGGCGATGCCGAGCCGCACCGTGGCGTACAACGCCGCGGTGAACCAGGAACCCAGGCTGAGTTCCAGCACGGCGATGTGGCTCGGCGCGGTCAGCGTGTGCAATCGGTCCAGCAGGCCGCGGAACCGGCCGACTGCGGCGAGCACGACCGGGGGCGGCGTCATCAGCATCGTTCTCATCGCCGTTGACGCTAGGGCACGCGCCTTAATTAATTCTTGAGCAGAACTTGCCGAACCTCAGTCGAGATAGTCGCGAAGCACCTGAGAACGGCTGGGATGGCGCAACTTCGACATCGTCTTCGACTCGATCTGCCGGATGCGCTCGCGGGTGACGCCGTACACCTGACCGATCTCGTCGAGCGTGCGGGGCTGGCCGTCGGTGAGACCGAACCGCAGCCGCACCACACCGGCCTCACGCTCGGACAGCGTCTCCAACACCGACTGCAGCTGATCCTGCAGCAGGGTGAAGCTCACCGCGTCGACGGCCACCACGGCCTCGGAGTCCTCGATGAAATCGCCCAGCTGGCTGTCGCCCTCGTCACCGATGGTCTGGTCCAGCGAGATCGGCTCACGCGCGTACTGCTGGATCTCCAGCACCTTCTCCGGCGTGATGTCCATTTCCTTGGCCAGCTCTTCGGGCGTGGGTTCACGGCCCAGGTCCTGCAGCAGCTCGCGCTGGATACGGCCCAGCTTGTTGATGACCTCGACCATGTGCACCGGGATACGGATGGTGCGGGCCTGGTCGGCCATCGCCCGGGTGATGGCCTGCCGGATCCACCACGTCGCGTACGTGGAGAACTTGTAGCCCTTGGTGTAGTCGAACTTCTCCACCGCGCGGATCAGACCGAGGTTGCCCTCCTGGATGAGGTCCAGGAACGCCATGCCGCGGCCCGTGTACCGCTTGGCCAGCGACACCACCAGACGCAGGTTCGCCTCCAGCAGATGGTTTTTGGCGCGGTCACCGTCGCGGCAGATCCACATCATGTCGCGTCGCTGCGCGGCGGGCAGCTTCTCGCCCTTGTCGGCGAGTTCGGCCATCAACTGGGTGGCGTACAGGCCTGCCTCGATGCGTTTGGCGAGCTCGACCTCCTCCTCGGCGTTGAGCAGCGCGACCTTGCCGATCTGCTTGAGGTAGGCGCGGACCGAGTCCGCCGAAGCGGTGAGCTCGGCGTCCTTGCGCGCCTGCCGCAGAGCCTCGGACTCTTCCTCGTCCCAGACGAAGTCACCGGAGGCCTTGTCCTTCTCGGAGGGCTCGGCGACACCGTCGTCGTCGCCGTCCTTGGCGGGCTTGGCCGCCTTGGGTGCGCCCTCGTCGGCGTCCTCGTCGTCGGAGTCACCGTCTACCGCGGTGTCGTCGTCGACTTCGAGTTCCTCGTCGAGCACGAGCTCGGTGTCCTCGACCTCCAGGTCGTCGCCGGGCTCGGCCTCGACGAGATCGTCGCCCGTCTCGACGTCGGAACCGGCGAGATCGTCGTCGACGGCCCCGGGCGCGGTGGCCTTCTTGGCGCGGCCGCGGGTGGCCGGCGCATCAGCGGATTTGGCGGCGCGCGGCTTGGTGGCCTTCGCGGGCGCGCTCTTGGCGGCCTTCTTCGCGGGCGCCTTCTTGGCGGGGGCCTTGGCTGCGGTGCGCTTCACCGGCTCTTCGGTTGCCGGGCTTGCTTTGGTCGCTGCCACGTACACCCTTTCGGTCGTGCGTCTTCGGCGCGCACACGTGCGCAACCGAATGTGGGTCGGCTATATGTCGAATGTCGGCGTCGATCTCACGGCGTGATGTCGGGGTGGGATGCTCCGCCGCTATCCGGTAGGCGGCCGCCGTTGACCATTGTAACGACAGTGTGGGTTAACGCTGTGCGCAGCGGCAAATTTGACGCCAAGGCGCGCCGCCCGCGGGTGGTTACTTTCCGGTAGCGGTGACGTCGACGTCCGAGGCCATCGCCGCGCCGACGATGCCCGCGGTGTTCTGCAGCTCCGCGGCGACGACGGGCGTGCGGTTCTGCAGGAGCGGCACCCACTTGTCCGCTTTGCGGCTGATGCCGCCGCCGACGATGAACAGGTCCGGCCAGATCGCATTCTCGATGGCTACCAGTACTTTTGTGACCTCTGTGGTCCAGCGCTCGTAGCTCCAACCCTTGGCTTCCTTGACCGAGCTGGCGGCTCGGTGTTCGGCCTCCTTGCCGCCCACCTCCAGGTGTCCGAACTCGGTGTTGGGCAGCAGCACGCCGTTGTGGATCACCGCCGAGCCGATGCCGGTACCGAAGGTCAACAGCACGATGACGCCCGTTTTGTCGCGGCCCGCGCCGAACTTCTCTTCGGCGAGTCCGGCGGCGTCGGCGTCGTTGAGCACGGTCACGGGCTGACCGCTCAGTGCGCCGCCGATGACCTCCTTGGCGTTGAGGCCGAGCCAGCCTTTGTCGACGTTGGCGGCCGTGCACACGATCCCGTCCGCCACGACGCCGGGATAGGTGACCCCGAGCGGACCTTCCCAGTCGAAGTGCGCGGCGACGTCGGCGATGGTCTTCGACACGGCGTCCGGAGTCGCCGGTTGTGGGGTGAGCAGCTTGAACCGGTCACCGACCAGCCGGCCGGTGTCGAGGTCGACGATTCCGCCCTTGACGCCGCTTCCTCCGACGTCGATGCCGAATCCGCGCCGAGGCGAGCCGGAGCCCGATTCTGCGGCGGCGGCTGACGGGGATGGCTCGGCGTCGGCAGTCATGCAGGCTCCTCTGCGCAAGTGATGGCACCGGTGCTCTTCGGCGCTGCGGGCCGTGCCGTCGGGTGGCCGAGCGCGCGATGACACCCTATCGGCTCACCAATTGTGATGGGGGCCAGTCGTGCATCCCCGTGCCGCCCGGCCCGGCCGGATGTGCTGCGATGAGCGGGTGAACATCGACACCGATCCCGTGCGGCTGCGTGCCGTGGCTGAGCAGTTGGCGTCCGAAGCCGCCGAGTTCGTCGGCAGGCGCCGCACCGAGGTCTTCGGCGCGGGCGCGGCGCCGGGCGGCGCCCAGTCGGCGGTGCGGGCGAAGAGCAGCCCCACCGATCCCGTCACCGTCGTGGACACCGAGACCGAACGCCTGCTGCGGGACAGGCTGGCCGAGCTGCGTCCGGGCGACGCGATCCTCGGCGAGGAGGAGGGCGGCTCAGTCGACGTCGCAGACGGCCGGCTGACCTGGGTGCTCGACCCGATCGACGGCACGGTCAACTTCCTGTACGGGATCCCCGCCTACGCGGTGTCGGTGGGTGTTCGACGGGACGGCGTCTCGGTCGCCGGTGCCGTCGCCGACGTCGCTGCCGGAGCGGTGTATTCGGCGGCGCTCGGCCACGGGGCGGGCGTACGGCGCGGCGGTGTCCTCACCCCGTTGCGGTGCACCGCGGCGACGGACCTGTCCATGGCGCTGGTGGGGACCGGGTTCTCCTACGAGCGTGAGCACAGGCAGCGACAGGGCGAGATCGCGGCCAGGCTGTTGCCGGACGTGCGTGATGTGAGACGGATGGGATCGTGTGCGCTGGACCTGTGCGCGGTGGCGGCGGGCCGGCTCGACGCCTATTACGAGGACGACGTGCACCTGTGGGACTGGGCCGCGGCCGCGCTGATCGCCACCGAGGCGGGCGCGCATGTTCGCCCGCCTGCGACGGGCGACGGCGCGGGCGTGATGGTGGCCGCCGCCCCTGGGATCAGTGCAGCCTTCGACGCCGCGCTGATCCGTTGCGGAGCCGTCGGCGGCTGAGCTCAACAGGTGCCGGTGTGGGCCTTGGTCAGCAGCTCGGCATCGGCGGGCTGGGTGGCGTCGGGCAGCAGGCTCGCCAGTACTGCGTCGATGTCGTCGCTGTGGGTGAGCTCGGTGAAGTCGGTGCCGATGGCCAGATCGACGGTGTCGTCGGTACGCCCGTCCTGAAACAGCTCGGTGCATGGTGCGACCAGCCAGATCGACGCCGCCGCGGCACGCCCGGACGGTCCGAACCGGATCTGGCCCTGGCACTGCAGGCGCGCGGCCGCATAGATCGGGTCGTTGGCGGCCTCGGGATCGGCGAAACCGAGATCGCGCAACTCGCCGGCCACCTCGCCGGCCTGCCCGCCCTGACCGCTGGCGTTGAGAACCCGGATCTTGGTGTCGGCCAGCTTGGCCGGAGTGACGTCGATCATCGTCGACCGGGACACCTGCTCGCCGAGGTCGGGGACCGGCGCCCCCGGCTCCGTCGGGGCCGGGGGCGGGTTGCAGACAGCGGCCTGTTGCACCTCGGGCGGCCGCGACAGGGCGATGACCCAGACCAGCAGGGCGGCGATCGCCAGGCACGCGAACAGCGCGGCTCCCGGCAGGAAATTGCGGCGTCGGAACGGACGACCGTGTTTGTCGAACGCCGTGCCCTGGGTGATTTGCGCGACCACGATCAGCACTCTAGAGCCACCGCGTGCGACGCTCCGACCGGCGGCAACGACGAATGCAGGCTTAATGTGACATAAATCACATTAGAACCGGTGTCAATACGGGCACGAATCATTTGGCGGATGCGTTCGACGCTGGTACAAAGCACTGCTGCAACGAGCTTCACGGAGGGGACAGGTATGGCCACCGACTACGACGCCCCAAGGCGCACAGAGACCGATGACGTTTCCGAGGATTCACTCGAGGAGCTGAAGGCGAGGCGCAACGAAGCTCAATCGGCTGTCGTCGACGTCGACGAGTCCGAATCGGCCGAGAACTTCGAGCTTCCCGGCGCCGATCTCTCCGGTGAGGAGCTGTCGGTGCGGGTGATCCCGAAGCAGGCCGACGAGTTCACGTGCTCCAGCTGTTTTCTGGTTCATCACCGCAGCCGGCTGGCAAGCGAGAAGAACGGCGTGATGATCTGCACCGACTGCGCCGCGTGATGCCGGGCTGCGTGCCCTGCGTCAGGCGCGCAGCGCGGCGAGGACCTTGTCCGGGTGCTTGGTGCTGATCAGCCAGTACGGGGTGGGATCGTCCGGGTCGTCGAGGACGAGCAGTGCCATGGGTCCGACCCAGCCCCGGTGCACGACATAGGCCGCCGGGTCGAGCTGACGACCGAGGGCGGCCGACTTCGCCGACCGGGGGACTTCCGCCGTGCGGGAGATCACCGCGGTGGGCAGATGGGCGTTGCCGACCCACAGCTCGGTCTGGCCGTCGGCGGCGGTTACCACCCGCAGTTCGGTCCGTCCCAGCCCCAGCAGCACGACGGCCGCGACGGGCAGCAGCACGGCGTAGGGCAACCAGCCCGGCAGCGCCCGGATGCCCTGGTTGATCTCCAGGGCGATCAATGCGGCCACACCGAGTCCGGGCAGCCACCACCACAGCGGGACCGTCAGCCGCTCGCGGTAGCGGACTGTTTGGGCAGTGGCACGCGTGTCAGACACGCGGCCCAGAGTAATCTCTGACGGCGTGCCCACCACTTTGGCGGTAGTGCGACTCGACCGCGACCTTCCGCTGCCTTCCCGCGCGCACGACGGCGACGCGGGAGTCGACCTCTACAGTGCCCAGGACGTCGAACTCGCACCGGGCCAGCGTGCGCTGGTGCCCACCGGCATCGCGGTGGCGATCCCGCACGGCATGGTCGGGCTGATCCATCCGCGCTCGGGTCTTGCTGCGCGCGTGGGACTTTCGATTGTCAACAGTCCCGGAACCGTCGACGCCGGCTATCGCGGTGAGATCAAGGTCTCGTTGATCAATCTCGATCCCGCCGCTCCGATCGCGATTCGGCGGGGGGACCGGATCGCGCAGCTGCTGGTGCAGCGCGTCGAGTTGCCAGAGCTGGTGGAGGTGACGTCGTTCGACGAGGCGGGGCTGGCCGATACGACCCGCGGCGACGGCGGCCACGGCTCCTCCGGTGGGCATGCCAGTCTGTAGATGGAGGCGCACGTGGCACCAGGTAGACCATTAGGTAGACAGCGCAGAAGCGCCTGAGGAGGTGACGTCGGTGGACACCCACGACGAGGAACTTGAAGGTCCGTTCGACATCGACGACTTCGACGATCCGTCGGTCGCCGCGCTGGCGCGCCTCGACCTGGGCTCGGTGTTGATCCCGATGCCCGAGGCGGGGCAGGTGCAGGTGGAACTCAACGAGACGGGCGCGCCCAGCGCAGTGTGGGTGGTGACGCCCGACGGACGGTTCACCATTGCGGCCTATG
Source organism: Mycolicibacterium austroafricanum (assembly GCF_000612725.1). Taxonomy (GTDB): domain Bacteria; phylum Actinomycetota; class Actinomycetes; order Mycobacteriales; family Mycobacteriaceae; genus Mycobacterium; species Mycobacterium austroafricanum. Next base: position 56,073 of record NZ_HG964450.1, on the reverse strand, counting down.
CGGCACCGAAGTCTGCCGGGCTGTGGCGGGAAGTGGCGTCGGAACTCGCCGATTCGCTGCGCAAGGATGCGCCCAAGGTCAGCATCGAGGACGGCCCGTGGGGCCGCGAAGTCGTCGGCTCCGCGGGTGAGGGCGCGGCAGTGGTGCGATTCATCGGGGTGGACGGTTACCGGTGGATGGTCCGCTGTGTGGTCAACGGCCCCTACGAGCGCATGGCCGAGCTGGCCGAACAAGCACGAAACGCGTTGGCGGACACGGTGGTACGCCGCGGAGATACCCCGCTGCCGGTGCGCACCCCGCTGCCGGTGCAGCTGCCAGAGCCGATGGCCGCCCAACTGGCCGCCGCTCAGCAGCAGGCAGTTGCGCAGCAGCAGGCTGCCGCGCAGCAGCAGCAGGCACCCGCGCAGCAGCAGGCACCCGAGCAGCCCGCGCCGGCGCAGCAGGAGCCTCCGCAGCCGAACGCCCGTCGCTCGACGATGGGATCGGCGATGCAGCAGCTGCGCACCATCACCGGCGGATGACGATCAAGCGGTGAGGGACGAGCCGCGTTGAGGAATTCGCCAATCAGGTCCGGCGGATGACGATCAAGCGGTGAGGGACGAGCCGCGGGTTCACCTCACCGCCGGACGCGCCGGGTTGTCGGCATCCCACAACGCGGCCAGGCTCTCGGCGCCCAGTACCGCCGGGTCGGCGCCGATGGCGTCGAGCGTGAGTGTGCGCAGCGCCGCGCGCGGTGCCGCCGACACCCACTCGATGCCCACCTCGAGTGGATGCACCGGGTCGTCGACGGCCGACACCACCCCGAGCGCGGCACCGAGGCGCTCCATTTCCCCGCTCGTCGGGGCCACGTAGCCGGCCGCCGCATCCATCGCCTCCGGCAGTGCGGGCCACTGGCTCAGCCACGAGCGCGTCAGTTCCTCGGCAAGCCACCTCGGGCTGGTCGCCTGCATCTGCGTGGTCGTCGCCACCAGGCCATCGCGACGCAGCAGTTCAGCCGAATGCCGTGCGGCCATCGCCGCGGGTGCCGCATCGGGGGCACCGGTCCACGCCGGCAGCGCTGCCAGCACCGCGACCACCTGCGTGGGGTGTGCCAGCGCCCATTCGACGGCCACCGCTGCGCCGATGGACACCCCGCCCACCGCGATCGGTTGCGACCGCGCGGCGTCGCGCAGCTCGTCGCGGTATCCGTCGATGAGACGGTGCGGCTGCGGGGGAGGTGTGACGACTATCGCACCGGCCTCGTGCAGTGCCGGGGCAAACGCCCGGTAGACGAAGTCGTCATCGGAGCCCGTGCCGGGCAGCAGAATAGTGGTGACACCGCGCAGATCGACCGCCATGTTTCGATCGTGCCTGTTCGTGGAATTCTTGACGACGCGACCCGCGCGAACCCCCCGCCCTGGTTAGCATCTGGGAACCAAGAGGTCTACCGTGGCGTTGATTGGTAGATCCACAGTGGATTGGCAGAAGGTCAGGAGAGGCCAATGGCCACGGCCGAGGGATATCTTCGCCGGCTCACCCGCCGGTTGACCGAAGACCCGGAACGACTCGACGTCGAAGAGCTCAGTGAGGAAGCCGCAGGCACCGGCGCCCAGAAGGCGATCGATTGTCAGCGCGGTCAGGAAGTCACGATGATCGGCACCTTGCGCAGCGTCGAGTGCAACGGCAAGAGCTGCGCGGGCGGCGTCAAAGCCGAACTCTTCGACGGCACCGACACGGTGATGCTTGTGTGGTTGGGACAACGCCGCATCCCCGGTATCGAATCGGGCCGCACCCTCAAGGTGCACGGCCGGGTCGGCAAGCTGGACAACGGATCCAAGGCGATCTACAACCCCCACTACGAGATCCAGAAGTGAGCGACCCCGGCACCGATCCGGGCAAGCAGCAGACATCTCCGGCGCGTGGCGCGGCCGTCCTGGAACAGATGGGCGGCATCAGCGGGCTGATCTACTCGTCGCTGCCGGTCGTCGTCTTCGTCCCGATCTCCTCGGCATTCGGGCTGATCCCCGCCATCGGCGCCGCGCTGGGTGTCGCCACGCTCATCCTCATCTGGCGGCTGGCCCGTAAAGAGTCCGCACAGCCGGCGATCTCGGGTTTCTTCGCGGTCGGCATCAGCGCGCTCATCGCTTACCTCGTGGGGGCGTCCAAGGGGTACTTCCTGCTCGGCATCTGGATGTCGCTGTTCTGGGCCGTGGTGTTCACGCTGTCAATCGTCATCCGTCGCCCCGTGGTCGGCTACATCTGGGCCTGGGTGCACGCCAACGACCGGCGCTGGCGCGAGGCGCGGCGCGCGGTGCTGGCGTTCGACGCCGCCACTTTGGTGTGGGTGGCGGTGTTCACGTCGAGGTTCGTCGTTCAGCACCACCTCTACGACGCGGACCAGACGGGCTGGCTGGGCGTCGCCCGCATCGCGATGGGCTGGCCGCTGACCGCGGTGGCCGCGCTCGTCACCTACCTGGCGATCCGGGCCGCGCAGCGCGCGCTCCATGAGCGCGGGCTGAACGAACCTGCCGACACGGCGCACGGCGACGACGTCCACGACGCTGCGCAGGAGCCGACCTAACCCACCGCTCAGCGATGTTGGGGATTAAGCACCAACTCGCGCAGCTCGTCTTCGGACTCGGCGACGGCGACGAAAAGCAGTTCGTCCCCGCCTTCGAGGGGTTCGTCGCGTTCCGGAACGATGACGCGCGGGCCCCGCAGAATCGTCACGAGCGTCGCGTCCCTGGGCAGCTCCAGGCGCTTGACCGGTTTGCCGCCCCACGGGGTGTCGTCGGGCAGGGTGATCTCGACGAGGTTGGCCTGGCCCTTGCGGAACTCCATCAGCCGAACCAGATCGCCCACCGACACCGCCTCTTCCACCAGCGAGGCCAGCATCCGCGGCGTGGACACCGCGACATCGACACCCCAGGACTCGTCGAAGAGCCATTCGTTACGCGGGTCGTTGACGCGGGCCACCACGCGCGGCACCGCGAACTCCGTCTTGGACAGCAGGCTGACCACGACGTTGGCCTTGTCGTCCCCGGTGGCGGCGATGACGACGTCGAACTCCTCCAGCTTGACCGATTCGAGCAGGCTCAGCTCGCACGCGTCGCCCAGGCGCCAATGCGCGGCCGGGACCGCGTCGACGTCGATGTGGTCGGGGTTGCGCTCCAGCAGGGTGACGTCATGTGACTCGACGAGCTCGCGGGCGATGGAACGACCCACGGCGCCCGCTCCGGCGATGGCTACTTTCATCGTCGTCAGCCCTCCGCGTCCTCGCTCGGCGGCAGCCCCGCAATGGCCATCGCCTCGGCGATGTGCCCGGAGATCGCCGCCAGATAGACCTGGTCGCCGGCCTGGATGACGGTCTTGGCGTCGGGCAGCAGCCCGGCGCCGAAGCGGATCATGAACGACACCCGGCCGGCGGTGGCAGCCTCCAGCTCGCTCAGCCGGCGGCCCACCCAGTCCTCGTGCAGCGCCAGCTCGGCCACCCCCACGTTGCCGGTGGGGTCGCGCCACTTGGTGGTCTCGGTTTCCCGCGTCAGCGCGTTGAGCAGGCGGTCGGTGGTCCACGGCACGGTGGCCACAGTGGGGATGCCGAGCCGCTCGTAGACGGCCGCGCGCTTGGCGTCGTAGATGCGTGCCACCACGCGCTGTACGCCGAAGGTCTCCCGCGCCACCCGCGCCGAGATGATGTTGGAGTTGTCGCCGGAGGACACCGCCGCGAAGGCAGACGCCTGCTCGATGCCCGCCCGGATCAGCACGTCGCGATCGAACCCCATACCGAGCACCCGTTCGCCGGGAAAGTCGGGGGAGAGCCGGTGAAACGCGGTGCCGTCGCGGTCGATCACCGCGACGTCGTGGCCGATCCTGGCCAGGCTGTCCGACAGGGATGCACCGACCCGGCCGCACCCCATCACCACTACACGCACCTTGCGGTCCTTTCCCAGCCGAGGTCGCCGAAAAACCTGCGCACCCGGAACGGTACAGCTTTCCGACGGCCGTCGAGCTTCGGGCTTACTCTTGGCACTCGTGTCTAAGCTTTCGACCGTCGCACGGCGATTGGTGCTCGGCCGGCCGTTCCGCAGCGACAGGCTGTCGCACACCCTTCTTCCCAAGCGGATAGCGCTGCCGGTCTTCGCCTCCGACGCACTCTCCTCGGTGGCATACGCCCCCGAGGAGATCTTCCTGGTGCTCTCGGTCGCCGGGCTCGCGGCCTACTCGATGGCGCCGTGGATCGGACTCGCGGTGGCCGGGGTCATGATCATCGTGATCGCGAGCTACCGCCAGAACGTGCACGCCTACCCGTCCGGCGGCGGGGACTACGAGGTCGTCACCACGAATCTGGGCCCCACCGCTGGGCTGACCGTGGCCAGCGCGCTGCTCATCGACTACGTGCTGACGGTCGCGGTGTCGATGTCCTCGGCGATGACGAACATCGGTTCGGCGGTGCCGTTCATCAACGACCACAAGGTGTGGTTCGCGGTCATCGCGATCCTGGTGTTGGCGTCGCTGAATCTGCGCGGGATCCGGGAATCCGGCACCGCCTTCGCGATCCCCACCTACGCGTTCATGATCGGTATGTACGCGATGCTGGCGTGGGGGTTCTTGCAGATTCTCGTCCTGGGGCGAGACTTGCGTGCCGAGTCGGCCGGTTTCGAGATGCATTCCGAGCACGGCGAGGTATTGGGCTTTGCGCTGGTCTTTCTGGTCGCACGGGCGTTCTCGTCGGGCAGCGCCGCGCTGACCGGTGTGGAGGCCATCAGCAACGGCGTGCCCGCCTTCCGGAAACCCAAGTCGCGCAACGCCGCGACCACGCTGCTGCTGCTCGGTGTGATTGCGATCACGCTGTTCATGGGAATGATCCTGCTTGCCAGGGCTACCGGCGTGCAGGTCGCCGAACGCCCCCTCGAACAACTCGGCGGTGCGCCCGCCGACTACCAACAGAAGACCCTGATCGCCCAGCTGGCCGACGCCGTCTTCCATGATTTCCCACTCGGGCTCTACTTGATCGCGGGGGTGACGGCGCTGATCCTGGTGTTGGCCGCCAACACTGCGTTCAACGGCTTCCCGGTACTGGGATCGATTCTGGCCCAAGACCGCTTCCTGCCACGCCAGCTGCACACCCGCGGTGACCGGCTGGCCTTCTCCAACGGCATCCTGTTCCTCGCGTTCGGGGCCATCGCGTTCGTGGTGGCGTTCCAGGCCGAGGTCACCGCGCTGATCCAGCTCTACATCGTCGGGGTGTTCGTCTCATTCACCTTCAGCCAGATCGGCATGGTCCGGCATTGGACCCGGCTGTTGCGCACCGAGACCGACCCCGTCGCGCGACGGCGGATGATGCGTGCCCGGGTGATCAACTCGGTGGGACTGGTCTGCACCGGAACCGTGCTGGTCATCGTTGTGGTCACGAAATTCCTGGCGGGGGCGTGGATCGCGATCCTGGCGATGAGCGCGCTGTTCGGGTTGATGAAGCTGATTCACAAGCACTATGCGTCGGTGACCCGTGAGTTGGAGGCCAGGGCCGCCGAGACCGAGGACATTGTGCTGCCCAGCCGCAACCACGCGATCGTGCTGGTGTCCAACGCGCACCTGCCCACGCTGCGAGCCCTGGCCTACGCCCGTGCCACCCGGCCGGATGTGCTGGAGGCGATCACAGTCAGCGTCGACGACGCGGAAACTCGACAGCTGGTGCACAAGTGGGAGCACAGCGATATCAGCGTGCCGCTGAAGGTGGTCGCCTCGCCGTACCGTGAGATCACCCGACCGGTGCTCGACTATGTCAAGAGGGTGGGCAAGGATTCGCCGCGTACGGTCGTCACCGTGTTCATCCCGGAGTACGTCGTCGGCCACTGGTGGGAGCAGGTGCTGCACAATCAGAGCGCGCTCCGGCTCAAGGGCAGGCTGCTGTTCGAACCCAACGTGATGGTGACTTCGGTTCCGTGGCAGCTGTCTTCGTCGGAGCGGTTGAAGAAGCTGGCGCCGCAGTCCGCGCCGGGGGATGCGCGCAGGGGTTTCCTCGATTGAGCACCGATGAACTCGTCCTGACCACCGTCGCAGCGGCGAACGGCGGCAGCTGCATCGCCCGCCACGACGGCCGGGTGGTGTTCGTGCGCTACGCGTTGCCCGGGGAGATGGTCCGGGCCCGGCTGGTCGGAGACCGGGGTGCGTACTGGAACGCCGATACGGTCGAGGTGCTCGAGTCGGCTGCCGAGCGCATCGACTCGCTGTGCCCGATCGCCGGGGTGGACGGCTCCGGCTGCTGCGACCTGGCCTTCGCCGAACCGTCGGCGGTGCGCCGGATCAAGGGCGCGGTTGTCGCCAATCAACTTGCCCGCCTTGGTAATTACCGGTGGTGCGACGAATCAGAGGCCACCGCGGAGCCGGTCGGCGACGGTGGCGCCACCGGGTGGCGCACCCGGGTGCGGCTCGACACGTCCGCCGACGGGCGTGCGGGCTTCCACCGCTACCACAGCGCCGAGTTGGTGCACCGGCTCGACTGCGCCCAGCTGCCCGCGGGAATGCTCGACGGTCTGGCCGACACGCAGTGGCCGGCCGGCAGCGTGGTTCACGTTGTCGTCGACGACGACGGGAACCGGCACGTCGCACACACCGGCAAGGGTCAGCGCACGGCCGTGGTCGAGGGCGGTTACGAAGCGGTCCAGCGGGTTGCCGGCCGTACCTGGCGGGTCCCGGTGACGGCGTTTTGGCAGGCGCACCGCGACGCACCTGCGCTCTACAGTGCGCTCGTGGCGCAGTGGGCGCAGCTGGAGGCCGGGATGACGGCCTGGGATCTGTACGGTGGCGCAGGGGTTTTCGCCGCGGCACTGGCCCGGGCTGTCGGCGACACCGGGGCGGTCACCACCGTCGACACCTCGCGTGGTGCGTCGCGGGCTGCGCGGGCGGCGCTGGCCGACCTCGGCAACGTGTCGGTGGTGACCGACTCGGTGCGCAGGGCGCTGACCGGTCAGCGCACCCGCGCCGACGTCGCGGTGCTGGACCCGCCGCGGACCGGCGCGGGACGTGAGGTCGTCGACCTGCTGGCCGCCGCGGAGGTACCCCGGATCATTCACATCGGTTGCGAGGCAGCGTCATTCGCCCGGGATGTGGGCCTGTATCTGGGGCACGGGTACGCCGTCGAGGAGCTGCGGGTGTTCGACTCGTTCCCGCTGACGCATCACGTCGAGTGTGTCGCCGTGCTCACCCGGTAGTAGGGTTACCGACCATAGGTGTGCCGGGAAGACTGGTCGGCGTCTATTCGCCGACGACCAGTAAGGCAGGCCGTGACATCCGATCCCCGCGCACGACGCATCCGGCGGGCACTTCTCGCCCGCGGCTCGTGGTCCGAGACCAACAGGGTCACCGAGATCCTGCGCAAGGAAACCGTCGGCGGCATCATTCTCCTGGTGGCCGCCGCCGCGGCGCTGATCTGGGCCAACTCACCGTGGTCGCAAAGCTACTTCGCGCTGCGCGACTTCGAACTCGGAGGTGAATGGCTCGGTCTGCACCTGAACCTCACCCTCGGGGCCTGGGCCGCCGACGGACTGCTGGCGATCTTCTTCCTCGTGGTCGGCCTGGAGCTCAAGCGCGAATTCGTCGCAGGAGACCTTCGGGATCCGAGTCGGGCGGCGCTGCCGATCGCCGCGGCCGTCGGTGGCATGGTGGTGCCCGCGCTGATCTTCGTGCTGGTGAATCTGAACACCGGGGACGGCGCGCTGCGCGGTTGGGCGATCCCCACCGCGACCGACATCGCGTTCGCGGTGGCGGTGCTCGCGGTCATCTCCACGCACCTGCCGTCGGCGCTGCGCACCTTCCTGTTGACCCTGGCCGTCGTCGACGACCTGCTGGCGATCACCGTGATCGCGGTGTTCTACACCGACGACATCAAGGCGTGGGCGCTTGCGCTGGCCGTGGTTCCGCTGGCGCTGTTCACGGTGTGCGCGCAGCGCGGTGTGCAGAAATGGTGGCTGCTCGTCCCGTTGTCGGTCGCGACCTGGGTGCTGGTGCACGAGTCGGGAGTGCACGCGACCGTGGCGGGCGTGCTGCTGGGCTTCGCGGTTCCGGTGCACCGATCGGCGACCCGTCGGGGACAGCAGGTCGACCACGCGGAGCGGGTGGGTATGGCCGAGTACTTCGAGCACCGGGTGCGCCCGATATCGGCAGGCATCGCGATACCGGTGTTCGCCTTCTTCGCCGCCGGGGTCAGCATCGGTGGTCTCAGCGGACTGTCCCGTGCGCTTGGCGACCCGATCACCCTCGGCATCGTGCTCGGTCTGGTCGCCGGTAAACCCATCGGGATTCTCGTCACCACGCGTGTGCTCTCGGCGGTGACACGGGCCAGCCTCGACTCCTCATTGCGGTGGGTCGACGTGTTGGGCATGTCCATGCTCGCCGGAATCGGGTTCACCGTGTCGCTGCTGATCGGCGATCTGGCGTTCGGGATGGGATCTGAACGTGACGAATTTGTGAAGATCGGTGTGTTGTCCGGGTCACTGCTGGCGGCGTCGCTGGCGGCGATCGTGCTGCTCACCAGAAACCGTGCCTACCGGCGCATTCACCGGGAAGAGACGGCCGACGACGACCACGACGGAGTGCCCGATGTGTACCAGACTCGACAGGACTGACGGCTGTGCCCGTGCGTAGACTGACGGGATGCTTGAACAGATCCGCGGTCCCGCAGATCTACAGCACCTGTCGCAGGCGCAGCTGGAGGACCTGGCCCACGAAATCCGTGACTTCCTGATCCACAAAGTCGCGGCCACAGGTGGGCACCTGGGACCCAACCTCGGCGTGGTCGAACTGACGTTGGCGCTGCACCGGGTGTTCGACTCGCCGCACGACCCGATCCTGTTCGACACCGGTCATCAGGCCTACGTGCACAAGATGCTCACGGGCCGCTGCCGGGACTTCGATTCGCTGCGCAAGAAGGACGGCCTGTCCGGTTACCCGTCGAGCGCCGAGAGCGAGCACGACTGGATCGAGTCCAGCCACGCCAGCTCGGCGCTGTCCTACGCCGACGGGCTGGCGAAGGCCTTCGAGCTGTCCGGCCACCGCAACCGGCACGTCGTGGCGGTGGTGGGTGACGGCGCGTTGACCGGCGGGATGTGCTGGGAGGCGTTGAACAACATCGCGGCGTCGCGCCGGCCTGTGGTGATCGTCGTCAACGACAACGGCCGCAGCTATGCGCCGACGATCGGCGGTTTCGCCGAGCATCTCGCGGGTCTTCGGTTGCAGCCGGGGTACGAGCGGGTCCTCGAGGAGGGCCGCAAGGCAGTCCGCGGTGTCCCGATGATCGGCGAGTTCTGCTACCAGTGCATGCACAGCATCAAGGTGGGCATCAAGGACGCGTTGTCGCCGCAGGTGATGTTCACCGACCTGGGGCTGAAGTACGTGGGTCCGATCGACGGCCACGACGAGCACGCGGTGGAGAGCGCGCTGCGCCACGCGCGGGCCTTCAACGCCCCGGTGGTGGTCCACGTCGTCACGCGCAAGGGCATGGGGTATGCGCCCGCCGAGAACGACGCCGACGACCAGATGCATGCCTGCGGCGTCATCGATCCCGAGACCGGTCTGGCCACCTCGGTGCCGGGCCCCGGATGGACCTCGACGTTCTCCGAGGCGCTGATCCGGCTGGCCGGCAAGCGTCGCGACATCGTCGCGATCACCGCCGCGATGCCCGGACCGACCGGCCTGAGCGCGTTCCGGGACCGCTTCCCGGACCGGTTCTTCGACGTCGGCATCGCCGAGCAGCACGCGATGACGTCGGCGGCCGGCCTGGCGATGGGCGGGATGCACCCGGTAGTGGCGATCTATTCGACGTTCCTCAACCGTGCGTTCGACCAGATGCTCATGGACGTTGCGCTGCACAAGCTTCCCGTGACGGTGGTGCTGGACCGGTCGGGTGTCACCGGACCCGACGGCGCCAGCCACAACGGCATGTGGGACCTGTCGATTCTGGGCATCGTGCCCGGGATGCGGGTCGCCGCACCGCGTGACGGTGCCCGGCTGCGCGAAGAGCTCGGCGAGGCGCTCGATGTCTCCGACGGCCCTACCGCCATCCGCTTCCCGAAAGGTGATGTCGGCGAGGACATCCCGGCGATCGAGCGGCGCGGCGACGTCGATGTGCTCGCCGTCCCCGCCGACGGCATGTCCGAGGACGTGCTGCTGGTCGCCGTCGGCCCGTTCGCCGCCATGGCGCTGGCGGTCGCCGACCGGTTGCGCAACCAGGGGATCGGCGTGACGGTCGTCGACCCGCGCTGGGTGCTGCCGGTTCCGGAGGAGATCGCCACGCTGGCCACCAGGCACAAGCTCGTCGTCACCCTCGAAGACAACGGCGGCCACGGCGGTGTCGGTTCGGCGGTGTCGGGCGCGTTGCGGCACAAGGAGATCGACGTGCCATGCCGCGACGCCGCGTTGCCTCAGGAGTTCTTCGCCCACGCCTCGCGCGGCGAGGTGTTGGAGTCTGTCGGCCTGACCGAACGCAACATCGCCCGCCAGATCACCGGCTGGGTGGCCGCGCTCGGGGCCTCGACGGGTGACCGTGAGGTCAGCGAGCACGTCGACTGAGGTGACCAAGACGAACATCTGCCGCATCCCGGGTGCGGCGCTACTGGCGACTGCCGTTCTGATGGGCTGCGCGACCACTGCGGACGCGGCGACGCCGACGTGGTCGGGGCTGGACGCCCGCGTCCACGAGACACCCGTCCCGGCGCCGGGCGCGCTGCTGGAGACCGTCCCGCTGGATCCCGCCCTTTCAGTGGCCGGGGCCGCCGGCGCCTACCGCATCCTGTACTCCACGGTCGACCAGCATGGTCGACCGGCGGTCAGCACCGCCGTGGTGTTCACCCCGAAAACGCCTGCGCCCGAAGGTGGCTGGCCGGTCGTGGCGTGGGCGCACGGCACCGTCGGACTCGGTGACGACTGCACCCCGTCGGCGCTGCCGCGCAGCGGGCGCGACGACGAGTACCTGTCGCACTGGCTCGACCAGGGCTACGTGGTCGTCGGCAGCGACTACGCCGGGTTGGGAACGCCGGGGTTGATGAGTTACCTCAACAGCGTCACCACCGCACGCGGCGTGGTCGATTCGGTGCTCGCGGCACACCACATGGACCTGCCGCTGTCCCCGAAGTGGGCCGTCGTCGGGCAGTCGCAAGGCGGGGGCGCCGCGGTCGCGACGGCGCGGTGGGCCAGCGAGTTCAGTGCCGGAAGCGGGCTCGACTACCGCGGCGTCGTGGCCACCGGCACCCCGGCCAACGTCGAGACCATCGTCAAGCAAGCGGGGCCCGACATGGTGGTGCCGCCCGAACTCGGCCCGATGGCCAACGCCTACACCGCCTACATCGTCGCAGCGCTGCGGGAGGCGCGCCCCGACCTCGGCGTGGACCGGGTGTTGACCCCTGCGGGTCGCGCCGCCGCCGACAAGGCCGAAACATCTTGTGCCGCAGACCTTGCCGGCGCGCTCGACGGCATGACGGTGCCCGGCTTCTTCACCGCTCCGGTCACGTCGATTCCCGGAGCCATCGAGGCGATCGATGACTTCATGGGCGTTCCCGCATCGGGCTATGACCGCCCGGTCTTCCTCGGTGTCGGGATGCAGGACCGTGATGTCCCGCCGAGCCTGACGCTGCGGTTCTCGGAGAAGCTGAGCGCCAACGGCGAGGACGTGACGCTCAAGGTGTATCCGGATTCCGACCACAGCGGCACGGTGCTGGCTTCGATGCCCGACTCGACGCGGTTCCTGGCGCGCGCCTTCAGCTGACCGGGATCACTGCCCCGCGCCGGCCAGCGCCTTGGCCAGCGCCGGCACCACCAGCTCACGCTGCCAGCGGCGGGCGGCCGAATCTCGCAGGAAGGCGTCCACCGCGGCCGCGGTGGCGTCGACACCTTCGACGGGCTTCCAGTCCCAGCACAGCCTGCGCACGATCTCCGGTGAGAGCAGGTTTTCCACGGGCACCGAAACCCGGTCCGCCAGCGCAGCCAGCTCGGTGCGGGCCGCCTCCAGGCGGACCGCGGCCTCCGGTTTGCGGCGCGCCCAGCGGGACGCCGGCGGCGGGCCGTTGGACGGCTCCTGCACATCGGGAGGCTCACTGGTGCGGGCGCGGGCCAGTGCGTCCAGCCACACCGCAGCGCTGCGCCGTTGTTTCGATCCACCGAAAATCGGTAGTGCGGTCAGCTTTTCGATCGTGTCAGGGTTGGCGGTCGCGGCGTTGACGATCGCACTGTCGGGCAGGATGCGGCCCGGTGCGATGTCGCGGCGCCGAGCGATCTGGTCGCGCGTGGTCCACAGTTCCCGCACCGCGGCGAGCGCGCGCGGATCGCGGACCTTGTGGATTCCCGACGTCCGCCGCCAGCGGTCGCGTCGTGTCGGGGTGGCCTCCACTGTCCGCAGATACTCGAATTCCTCTGCGGCCCAACCCTCTTTGCCCTGTTCCTGCAGCACCTCGGAGATGGCATGGCGCAGATCGACGAGCACCTCGACGTCCAGTGCGGCATAGTTCAGCCAGTCCTGGGGCAGCGGCCGTTTCGACCAGTCCGCGGCGCCGTGCCCCTTGGTCAGCTGCAGCCCCAGCAGGCGCTGCACCATCGCTGCCAGGTTGACCCGCTCGTAGTTGGCCAGCCGGCCGGCCAGTTCGGTGTCGTACAACGAGGGCGGCCGCATACCGATCTCCGCCAGGCAGGGCAGGTCCTGATCGGCGGCGTGCAACACCCATTCGGCATCGGACAGCACCTCGGCCACCGGCGCGAGTACCTCCAGCGGATCCCCGCCGTGGCTGACCGGGTCGATCAGCACGCTGCCCGCCCCCGCCCGCCGGATCTGCACGAGATAGGCCCGATTGGAGTACCGGAAGCCCGACGCCCGCTCGGCGTCGACCGCGAACGGTCCGTGCCCGGACGCCAGCAGGTCCGCGGCCTTGGCGATCTCGTAGCGGCTGACGGACACGTCGGGTACTCCGTCGCGCGGGCGAAGCAGCGGCTCGGCCTGCGGGGCCTGGTCGTCGGGCGCTTCGGCGTCCACCGACACGCCCTCGGTCTCGGGTTCTGACATCGGGTTCAGGCGCGGGTGCGGGAGCTCAGGTCGGTCACCCCGGTGGGCGGCAGGCCTGCGGCGTGCTCGAGCACTTCGCAGAACGCCTCCACGTGCGGCCCGAGTTCGAGATCGGTGGCCGTCCAGGAGGCGCGCAGCTCCAGTTGATGCGCGCGGGGCGGCCCCGAGATGTCGCCGTACCGTACCGACGTGGTGGCCGTGACGGTCCCACCCAGCGCGGTGACGTGCTCGGCTCGCTGGTTCAGTGCGTCGACGAGCCAGCTCCAAGCCACCTCGGGCAGCAGCGGATCGACGGCCTCGGTGGAGTCCAGGTCCGCCTGGATGTAGGCGACCAGCCGCATCGTGCCGTCCCACGCTTCGGCGCCCTCGGGGTCGTGCAGCAGGATGAGCCGCCCGAACGCGTCGCCTTCGGACCGCTCGGGAATGACCGCGGTTTCGGCATGCTTGACCTCGGCGCCCAGCGCGTAGCTGAAGGGCGCCAGGCGCTGCGGCGGCCGGATCGGGCCCAGCTCGATCTCCGGTCTTACGGTGGTGGCAGTCATCGCCGCCACCGCTTCACGGAATTGAGCCGGTTCGGCGGTGGTCACGGCGTTTGACGCTAGCCCATTCGGGCAGGTCTGTGCTCATGGCGCGCCGATTCGGGCCCGACCCGGCATGGCACCATGGGGGGCGATGAACACGCGCCGCGAGCTGCCCGAATCCCCGTACCTGGCCGCAGTCGCCGGTCGCAAGCCGCTCCGGGTGCCGGTGTGGATGATGCGACAGGCGGGTCGGTCGCTGCCCGAATACCGCGCACTACGGGCCAAGAACACGATGATGCAGGCCTGCTTCGACGCCGACCTGATCACCGAGATCACGCTGCAGCCGGTGCGCAGGCACGGTGTCGACGCCGCCATCCTGTTCTCTGACATCGTGGTGCCGCTGCGCGCGGCGGGTATCGACCTCGACATCGTCCCCGACGTCGGCCCGGTCATCGCGCAGCCGGTCCGTACGGCGGACGACGTTGCCGCGATCAGGCCGCTGGAACCCTCGCGGGTGGACCCGGTGGCCACCGCGATCGGTCGGCTGGTCGGGGAGTTGGGCGACGTTCCGCTGATCGGTTTCGCCGGCGCCCCGTTCACGCTGGCGTCGTATCTCGTCGAAGGCGGTCCGAGCCGCAATCACGAGCGCACCAAGGCGATGATGCTGGGCGAGACCGCCACCTGGCACGCGCTGATGACGGCGCTGACCGACATCACGATCGCGTTCCTTCGCGCCCAGGTGGACGCCGGGGTAGACGCCATCCAGGTGTTCGACTCCTGGGCCGGCACGCTGTCGCTGGCCGACTACCGCACCTATGTGCTGCCGCACAGCGCGCGGGTGTTCGCGTCACTGGCCGGGGCCGGGGTGCCGATGACGCACTTCGGGGTCGGCACCGCCGAACTGCTCGGCGCGATGTCCGAGGCGGTGACCGGGCACGGGGTGCCCGCGATGGTCGGCGTGGACTGGCGCACGTCGTTGACCGACGCCGCCGCACGTGTGCGGCCGGGCACCGCGCTGCAGGGCAACCTGGACCCCGTGGTGCTGCTCGCGGGCTGGCCGGTGGTGGAACGTGCGGTGCGGGCCGTCGTGGAGGACGGCAGACGGGCGGTTGACGCCGGTGCGGTCGGGCACGTGTTCAACCTCGGACACGGGGTGCTGCCGGCCACCGACCCCGCCGTGATCACCGACACGGTGGCACTGGTGCACGAGCTGTGAGTACCGCCGTCCCTGCGCGGTATTGTGTTGTCGGCGGCGGTATTTCGGGGCTGGTCGCCGCTTGCCGGCTTCGGGTGGCCGCCGGTCCGGACGCATCGATCACGCTTCTCGACCCGGCAGACAGGCTGGGCGGGGTGTTGCGCACCGAACGGATCGGCGGACAGCTGCTCGATGTCGGAGCGGAGGCCTTCGTCGCCCGCAGGCCGGAGGTGCCGGCGCTGCTGGGCGAGCTCGGACTGTCGGGCAGGCAGATCGTGCCCTCCGGCGCGCGGCCGCTGATCTACAGCGAGGGCCGGCTGCACCCGCTGCCCAAGGACACCGTGCAGGGAATCCCGTCGCGCCCGGAGGCGCTGGCCGGCCTCGTGGACGACGCGACGATCCGATGGATGCTCGACGAACCGCGCCGCCCGTTCTCCTGGTGCCAGGGCGCCGACCCGTCCGTGGCCGAACTGGTCGGCGACCGCTTCGGCGAGCAGGTGGTGATCCGCTCGGTCGACCCGCTGCTGTCCGGGGTGTACGCCGGTTCGGCCGCCACGATCGGTATCCGCGCGGGCGCACCGACGGTGGCCGCGGCGCTCGACGGTGGAGCGCGCAGTCTCACCGAGGCCGTGACCAGAGCGCTGCCGCCACCGCAGGCCGGCGCGGTGTTCGGCGCGATCGACGGCGGGTATCAGGTGCTGGTCGACGAGCTGGTCCGCCGGTCGGGGTTGGAGTGGGCGCAGGTCAGCGTGCGCAGCGTGGGCCGCGGGGCGCGCGGCTGGGAGGTGCTCGACGACGAGGGCACCCGCTGGCCGGCGGACGCCGTGGTGCTCGCGGTGCCGGCTCCCAGATTGCCGGCACTGGTCGCCGATATTGCTCCGCGCACCGCCGCGGCCGCACGCCGGATCCCGGTGGCTTCGGCGGCGGTGGTGGCGCTGGCACTGCCGGGCGGGACCCCGCTGCCGGAGCAGTCCGGAGTGCTCGTCGCGGGTCAGGGCCGGCTCCGCGCCAAGGCCGTCACGTTGTCGTCGAAGAAGTGGGGGCGGCGCGCCAACGTGGAGATGGTCCGGCTGTCCTACGGCCGCTTCGGCGACGATCTCGCGCGCAGCACCGGAGACGAGGATCTGCTGGCGTGGGCGGCACAGGATCTCTCCGTTCTGTTCGGGATCTCGGTGGAGCCGGTGGACTCGCGGGTGGTGCGCTGGATCGACGCGTTGCCGCAGTACGGACCGGGGCACGCCGCGCTGGTCGCCGAGTTGCGTGCCGGCCTCCCCGGGGGGCTTGCGGTCGCCGGCGCGTACCTGGACGGGATCGGGGTGCCTGCCTGTGTCGCAGCGGCGACCAGGGCGGTGGCCGCCCTGGTAGTCGACGGGCGGTGACGTGCGGGGGCGCCTGAGGGTGCGTGGCACGATGGGCACATGGCCAAGCTCGATTACGACGAACTGAACGCGACGATCCGCTACCTGATGTTCTCGGTGTTCGCGGTCACGCCCGGCGCGTTGGACACCGCGGACGAAGCCCGTGCGAAGGTGGTCGACGACACCGCGACCTTCCTGAAACGTCAGGAGGATGGGGGAGTCGTGGTGCGCGGGATCTACGACATCGCCGGAATGCGCGCCGACGCCGACTTCATGATCTGGACGCACGCCGCGAGCGTCGAAGCGCTGCAGAAGACGTACTCGGACTTCCGCCGCACCACCGCACTCGGCCGCGCCTCGACCGCGGTGTGGAGCAATGTGGCCCTGCACCGTCCGGCCGAGTTCAACAAGAGCCATGTCCCGGCGTTCCTCGCCGGCGAAGAGCCCGGCGCCTACATCTGCGTCTACCCGTTCGTGCGCTCACTGGAGTGGTATCTGCTGCCCGACGAGGAGCGCCGCCGGATGCTGGCCGAGCACGGGATGGCGGCGCGCGGCTACAAGGACGTGCGCGCCAACACGGTTCCCGCGTTCGCGCTGGGCGACTACGAGTGGCTGCTCGCCTTCGAGGCGCCCGAGTTGCACCGCATCGTCGATCTGATGCGTGACCTGCGCGCCACCGATGCGCGTCGCCACGTCCGCGAGGAGACCCCCTTCTTCACCGGCCCCCGGGTGTCGGTCGAGCAGTTGGTCGCCGCGCTGCCCTGATGGTTGGTCGGCATGCCCTGCGCGGCGCATGCAGGATCACCGCGAGGGCGGTCACCGTGGCCAGGTACATCCAGTTGACGCGGCTGAGGCCCCGATGCAGCGTCGGCAGGTACTCATTGAGAGGCTCCCGGCGATGAGTCACGGATACATGCATGCGCCACGACGGCCATCTCGTTGTAGACCCGCCACCACGTCATCTCGAACTGTGCAGGGCTCATCACACCCTGTGCGCGCTGAGAGTCGGCTTCGCGCAAGGTTCTCGCCAGCTGGTGCATCGTGGTGCACAAGGCCTTGGAGACGGGGTCGTACTGGCGTGGGAGCAAGGTCGCCGCGAGCGTGTGCACGCGGGCGCGCGCCGGACCGGCCATCGCGCACGCCGTGGCGGCGGTGACGACAACCAGTCCGGCCGAGGCGAACAGAGCGGACCAGGGGTCGAGGTGCCGGATCAGCACCATCTGCGACAGGATCCACAGCAGGGCCCCCCACAACGGCCAGCCCCGCCAGATCCGCACACGGCGCCGCTCGGTCGCGGTGATGCCCGGCGGGTAGACCACCAGGTGATAGCGGGTGCCGAATCGGTCGGGTTGAATGGTCAGCGAGCCCCACTGTGCGTCTCCGTCGAGCACCCGACGAACGACTCGCCTCAGCACTGCACCACCAAAGCCGGTCGCGGGTAACGGAATCGGGCGCATGCATCCTCGACGAGGGATTCCAGCTTCTCGGCGGCGGCGCGCAGGCCTCTCGGTGCCAGATTGTGGTCGGGCATCAGTCCGGCGAAGCTGAGCCGAGTCGCGATCTGGCCATGATGACGACGTAAGCAGGAGACGCAGGCAACCATCGCTGTCACAGTTTCCTCTGCCGCTTCACCCGACAGGGGGGTCGGCAGTCGATGGTGCACACCGATGAGCTCGAGTAGCCTCGATGCGGCGACGCGGAGCGCGAGATGGGGATCGGTGCAGACCGAGAGATCGATGATCGCGCGCTGGTACTCCTGATACTTCCGCGACACCGCGGCATGGCCGACGCGGTTGTCGAGGCGTGCGGCCGTCGCCGTGCCGAACGGTAGTGCGATCATGCTGCACGCTTCCCGCTCGCGACGGTGAATGCCGACACCGTGACCGTGGGGCGGGGGAAGTCGACTGTGAGACAGGCGTCGTCGAGCGACTGATCGATGACGGCGGCCTGCCGGCTGAGTTCGGCCACCCAATCGTCGGCCGGGGCGGGCACACCACCGAGGCTCAGTCGGGTCAGCACCCGACCGTGAGATTGACGAAAGCGGTGCATCGTGCAGATCAGGTCACCGACCGCGGCCGGGTAGCTCACGAAGTCCGCTGCGGCCGAGCCGATGTCGGCGTGCAAGCCGATCAGACTCAGCCGTGCGCCGGCGAGGACGGCGCGGATGGCCGCGTAGGATTCCCCGTTCGCGGCGGTGTCGACGATTCTCACCAAGACGGCTTGTCGACGCTGCCTGCCGATCGCCCGGGTGAGGATCTCGATCTGATCGACGGAGTTCACCACGATGTGGCCGACCGCCAGACTGGCTGCGCAGAACACGAGTTCGTTGGTGAGGACCCCGTCGGCGTGAACCGTCAGGCGGGCAGGGTGCACGCCTGCCGAGATCACGGCGCCGAGTTCCTCGCTGGTACGGACGTGCACGGCAACGTCGTGCGCGCGCACCCATTTCGCGACGGTGTGGTCGCGCACGACCAGCGCCGGGTAGGCGACGTCCATCGATGGAAAGCAGTTCCGGTACAGGGCGCAGCGCCGGACCGCATCGGTGTCGGCCGGGGTAGTCGCGGGTGGACGCGCCTGTGCCTTGCCGTTGGCGAACAGGGACAGCACAATTCCGGAGATCGTCACCGAACCTTCTCATTCCAGCCCCGGACCTCGTGTCCAGGTGTTCACCCTCCACGGTGGCGCTGCGGGCACGGTGAAGCCAGTCGCCTAGCGGGCTCTTAACGGCTGGGACGGCGACATTGACGGAACCTTGACGCGCAGCCACCACAGCTCATCGGGCGCCGGCGCGGGGTATCGCTGCCAGATCGCGCAGGTGGACTCGTCCCGGTATCGGGGTCAGGACTGCGACGGAACCAGGCGAAGCGAGATCGAGTTGATGCAGTAGCGCTGGTCCGTCGGCGTCGGATAGCCCTCACCCTCGAACACGTGCCCCAGATGGCTGTGGCAGTTGGCGCACAGCACCTCCACCCGGCGCATGCCCAGCGAGTCGTCGGGACGCAGCAGCACCGCATCGGAGTCGGCCGGATCGAAGAAAGACGGCCACCCGCAGTGTGATTCGAACTTCTCACTGCTGCGGAACAACTCGGCACCGCAGGCGCGGCACTGGTAGACGCCGTCGGTCTTGGTGTCGGTGTACTCGCCGGTGAACGGGCGCTCGGTGCCGGCCTGACGGAGCACCGCGAACTCCTGCGGTGTCAGCCGTTCGCGCCACTGGTCGTCACTGAGCACGAGCTTGGGGCCTGTCATGATTGCCAGGCTACTCGGCGGCCTTGTCCGCAGGGGTGAGCTGTTTCATCCACGGCGGATCGATGCCCTCGTCGAGGCGACCGTCGTCCTTGGCGTCGAGGTAGCGGAACAGCAGCACCGAGAAGACCACCACCGACATGAGTGACCAGCCGAAGGTGATCTTCAGGTATTCGAGGGCGCGGCCGGTGGTCGGCAGTTGCCACAGCAACCAGCGATCCATGGTCAGGAATCCGTAGGCGGCCAGCCAGGCCACCCAGTTACGGATCACCGAGTTCGGCAGCACGACCGTCATCAGGAACGGGAACAGCACGATCGAGTAGTAGCCCTGGCCCAGCGACAGCACCAGCCACGAGGTCACCAGCACCACGCCGGAAGACGTGAGCATCCAGAAGAACGGATCGCGGGTGCGGTAGTAGCGGTACAGCAGCCACAGCGCCGCCGCGCCCAGCACCACGAACGCGATCCGCAGCGACATGATCAGCCACATCGGCAGTCCGTAGTAGAGCCCGTTGCCCAGGATCGAGCTGTTGAAGTAGTCGCGGGTGGAGAAGATGTAGGGCACGGTGCGGGTGACGAAGTTCATCGGGTCGCTGATCAGCGGCCACGCCGCAAGGTTGAACGCGACGGGCACCGCGAACGCCGTGACCAGCGCGCGCCACTGCCGGTTGAGCAACGGCAGCAGCAGCAGTGGGGCCAGCAGCGGTTTCACCACAAGCGTCAACCCGATGCTCACCCCGGCCCACCATTCGTGGCTGCGGTTGCCGTCCAGCAGCCAACGGAAGAACAGCACCTCCAACAGCAGGATGACGCCGTTGATGTTGCCGAACACCAGCGTGTTGGTGACGCTCTCGGTGCAGAACATCGCCAGCAGCAGCGCGGGTGCCGCCACGGAGGCGAGCGTGAAGTTGAACAGCCGCAGCAGGAAATAGCCCGCGAGGACGATCGCGACCGTGTTGAAGAAGATGAACCAGTTCCGCGACGCGACCTCGGGCAGGTAGCCGAACGGCGCGATGATCAGCGTTCCGCCGGGCGGATAGAGATAGTGCGGGTCGACGTGGCCGAAGTTCTCGTTGTAGATGTCCCAACCGAACTTGAAGTTGATCACCGCGCGGTACACCGGCGCGAAATCGTCGGTGATGTAACGGTTGAAGACCAGCACATAGCTGCGGTGGATGACCGCCATGATCGCCAGCGGCCACAGGATCGACCGCAGCACAGACGCCGTCGTGGGAGGGGACGTGCGGGGCCGGAAAGCGGTCAGAACAAGATCGCGCACGCCCCGCACCGTACCGCAGCGGACCCGGTGAACCGTCAGGCCGGGCAGTACGTGTCGGTGGACGGCAGTTCACCGCTCTTGAGGTATTCGAGCACCGGGGGCAGAGCGCACGAGGAGTAGATCGTCGCGCCGTGCCCGATGCCCTGCCACATCACCCGCCGGTTGGAGGAGCCGGCGTTGATCGCGGTCGCGGCCACCGCGGCGACGCCCTCGTTGCCGACGATCGGGTTGTTGGCGACGCCGAGCAGCAGGGTCGGGATCTCCAGTTCGCTGGGCTCTTTCGGCGCGCTGCCGCTGGGCCAGTTCAGGCACTTCACCATGTCCAGCGCGCCGACGGTGCCGAACTGCGGGTACATCTTGCCCCACGCGACGACCAGTTCCCGGACCCGGTCAGGGGTCGGCCGGTTCAGCGCGTCGCTGCAGGTGTTGACGAACTGACCGTCGGTCTGGCGCAGCGTCTCGGCCTGGTTGATGAGATTGTTCAGCCGGTTGGTGTCGCCGGAACGGGCGTCGGCGATGGCCAACGCCAGCTCGGTGCCCGCATCGACCCGCCCGCCCCGCGGATAGCCCAACGCCGTCGAGATGGCGTCGGCGACGGCGGCCACCGACGCCCCACCGGGTCCGTTGCCCTGTCGCGCGGCGGTCAGCAGTGCGTCGACGGCGGCCTTGGGGTCCGGGCCCAGGGGACAGTTCGTCGCCACACACTGTGCCGCCCACGCGTCGAGGGCGGCCTGCTCACCCTTGACGCGCTGTTCGGTCGCGGCCTCGGCCGAGATGCCCAGCGGCAGCGGCGAGTCCAGGACCAGACGGGCCACCTTGTTCGGGTGCGAGCCCGCGTAGGCGAGGGCGACCTGCGCACCGTTGCCGATGCCCAGAAGCGCCAGCGTCGGCACGTCCCAGGTGGTGCGCAGCCGCTCGATGTCCTCGGCGGCGTGTGAGTTGTCGTAGGCCGAGTCGCCGGGGGCGATGGTGTCGGTGCAGCTGGTGGTCGCGGTCATCGTGATCGCGCCGAGGTTCGCGACGGGGTCGTCACCGGACTGGAACTGGGCCTGCTCGAACATCTCCTGGCGGTCGAACAGGTCGCGGCAGTCCAGCGCACCGGACATGCCTATTCCGCGGCGGTCGACCGACACGATCGGGTGGCTCTTCAGCACATCCGAGCCGGCTCTGGACAGCCACACCGGAAGCTGGACCGACGACGGCAGGTCCGATCCCGTGGTCATCACCAGCGGGCCGGCGTCGGCCGGGGTTTCGACCGACGTCGCGCGCACCACCCCGATGCTGACGGTTCCGGTGGCGCCGTTGATCGGATCGAGGTCGGCGTCGTAGCTGGCGCAGTCGAGCTTGACTCCCCCCAGCGGCTGGACGGCCGCCGACGCGAACACCCGGGAGGTGCAGTCCCGCCAGGACAGGTCGTTTTTCGGAGCCTCGACGCCGGGCGGCCCGGGCGGCTGATCGCTGGTCTGCGGTGAACCCTGCGGGCCGGCGCCGGAGTCGGTGGCGAAGCGCGGGTTGGCGGCCAGGCCGGGGGAGCAGGCCGCCAGCGGAAGCACGACGGCCATCGACAGCACGACAGCCGGCACCAGACGACGCATGGGGACCACAGTACTGACCGGCCGCTACCGTTCCGCGTCCCGCGCCAGGCGGTCGCGGACGTAGCGCAGGTACAGAAAGCCGCGGTCGTCGGTGAGCGCGTGCAGCAGCGCCAAGTCGCTGCGCACCTCGCCGAGACCGGTGACGATGCGCGCCGAGCCCCCTCCGAGGAGCAGCGGCGCCACTGTCAGGCACAGCTCGTCGAGCAGATCCTGCTCGGTGAACATGCCGAGGATGCCCGGCCCGCCCTCGGTGAGCACCCGGACCAGGCCGCGTTCGGCGAGCAGATCGAGCGCGGTGCGCAGATCCACCGAGTCCGGTGCCGGACCCGAGGCGTCGACCACCTCGGCGACCGCGCCCAGCCGTTGCCTGGTGTCCTCGACCGCGTCCGAGGACGTCAGGATCAGCGGTGGAACGTCGGTGAGGTGGAACAGCTTGGCGTCCCTGTCCAGCAATCCCGACCGGGTCAGCACCGCGACCGGCGGCACTTCGGCCTGCCCCCGGCGCTGCCGCGCCAACCGTTCGGCGGCGCCGAGCTGAACCCCCGAGTAGTTCTCCACCCGCACCGTGGCCGCCCCGACCACGATCACGTCGGCGAGGTCGCGCAGGGTCGCGAACAGTGCGCGGTCGCCGTCGCCGCCCAGGCCGCCGGATTTCCCGCCGCTGGTCGCGCCGCCGTCGACGGAGGCGATCATGTTGGCGCGCACCCAGCAGGACTGCAGGCCGTCGGGGTAGCCGTAGTGTGCCGCGACGCCTTCTGCGCCAAGCTCCTCGATTCGGCCCAGCAGTGTGAACTGCGTCCCGTCACCGTCGCCGGACATACGCAGAATCAGAACACGCCGTTAAGGTGCCTGCATGCACGGGTCCAGTGATGTCGCACATCTGGTGGATCGACAGCCCAGCGTCACACCGGAACGACTGATCGCTCAGCTGATACCGCCGCCCACGTTCGCCGACGTCAGCTTCGACAGCTACCGGCCCGATCCGGCCGAGCCGTCGCAGGCGGCGGCGGTGCAGACGTGCCGCGAGTTCTGCGAGCAGGCCGAGCAGCGGCGGGCCGGCAGGAAGAAGCTCTTCGGCAAGCGGGAGGTACTCCCCGGCGTCGGCGTGTATCTCGACGGCGGGTTCGGTGTCGGCAAGACGCACCTGCTGGCGTCGTCGTATTACGCCGTGTCCGGCAAGAAGGCGTTCGCGACCTTCGGTGAGCTCACGCAGTTGGCCGGGGTGTTCGGCTTCCTCGAGTGCATCGACCTGCTGTCGGACTACGTGCTGGTGTGTATCGACGAGTTCGAACTCGACGATCCCGGCAACACCACGTTGATCTCGCGGCTGCTGTCGGCTCTGGTCGAGCGCGGCGTGTCGGTGGCGGCGACGTCGAACACGCTGCCCGAACAGCTCGGCGAGGGCCGCTTCGCCGCGCAGGACTTCCTCCGCGAGATCCACACGCTGGCAGCGATGTTCACCACCGTGCGGATCGAGGGGCCGGACTACCGGCACCGCGACCTGCCGCCCGCGCCGGAGCCGCCCAGCGACGACGACGTGGCCCGGCGCGCTGGTGAGGTGTCAGGCGCCACGCTGGACGACTTCGACGCGTTGTGTGCGCATCTGGCCACCATGCATCCGTCGCGGTATCTGACCCTGATCGAGGGGGTCTCGCAGGTGTTCGTCACCGGCGTGCACCCCATCGACGATCAGAACGTCGCGCTGCGGCTGGTGTCGCTGACCGACCGGCTCTACGACGCCGGCATCCCGGTGGTCGCGTCGGGTACCAAGCTCGACACCATCTTCAGCCAGGAGATGCTCGAGGGCGGATTCCGCAAGAAGTATCTGCGCGCCACGTCCCGGCTGCTGGCGCTGACCGCCGCCGGTCAGGCCGAGCGCACCATCACGTAGTCCTGCTCCCAGTGGCCGCCGAGCCGGAAGGTCTTGGTGCCCGCGACGGTGAAGCCGTGCTTGGCGTAGAAGCGTTGTGCGCGTTCGTTGCGCTGGTTCACCCCGAGCCACACCGACGCCGCTCCCAGCGTTTGCGCGTGCTGCAGCGCCGCGCTCATCAGCGCGGCGGCAACGCCGCCGCCGTGAACCTCGGGGAGCACGTACATCTTCGACAGCTCCACGGTCGGTGTCGCCGTCACCGCCGACGCGACGTCCGGGTCGTCCGGCAGGCCGCGGATCATCATGGCGTAGCCCAGGATTCGACCGTCGGCGACCGCGGTCAGGACGGCACGGTCAGGGTCGGCCAGGTAGTCGGCGAACCGCTCGCGGGACAGGTTCTCGGCGATGAACGCCGCGACGTCGTCCGGTCCGACCGACGGCGGGCAGGCCAGCGGGAAGGTGCGCGCGGCGACGTCGGCGAGTTCGGCGACCTGGTCGGCGGTGGCCGGTGCGACCCTCAGGCCACGTTCCACTGGGCCAGGCGGATTCCGGTGATCTTGTCCAGCAGCACGACATTGGACACCAGGTCGCGGTAGCAGTCCCACCAGACGCCGCCGGTGAAGGTCTGGCCCGCGACGGCGTTCTGCATCATGTGCTGCAGCGCGTCGGGAGCGTCGCTGTTGCGTGACTCATAGGCGTCACCGGTCGGGGTCACCCCGCGAAACGAGAACGTGATCGCCATGGCGTACGGCGTGGGCACCTTCACCGGGGTGACCGTGATGTCGGCGCGGAACACCTGATAGCGCGGCGCGCGCGGCGGATAGCCGAAGCCCGGCGGCGGTGGCGAGGGCGCGATGTTGTTGACCGACACGTCGGCCACCAGGCCCTCGTACTCGACCCGCAGCGTGTCGCCGAGGCGCCCGATCGGGATCTCGGCGGCCGACGCCGACGGGGCGGCGACACCGGCGAATGTCGCCAGGATGACGGTCAGGAGTACGAGCCAGCGACGCATGCCTGGCATGATCGCACACCCGGCCGGTCGCCTGGATGGTCTCGGCGGTCAGGGCGCCCAGGGGCCGACTCCGCCGACCTTGTCGATCCGGATCCGGGTCAGGAAACCGGGGGGTGCGTCGGCGGGCGGGAACGGGGTGCCGGGCGCGGCGAGTGTCCGTGCCAGGTCGGCGAGCAACTCGGGCGCTCCACCCTCGACCACCCTCGCGGTTCCGGTGATCGACAGGTACGGCCGCATGACGCCCGTGACGCCGCCGGTCGAGACGATGGTGACCGCGACGCGGGGGTCGCGCCGCACATTGCGCAGCTTCTTGTAGTCGGCCAGATGGGCGGACACCAGCTCGTCGCCGTCGGCGGTGGACTGCAGGGCCACCCAGACCAGGCTGACCTGCGGGCTGCCGTCGGGGTTCAACGTGACCAACGTGGCATCGGCGCCGTTGCCGATGAGGTCGCGGGCTGCGTCGTTGAGTCTCATGGCATCTTCTACGGCGCCGGACGCCGGTTCATTCCCGGACCGCCTCCAGATCGAGCAGTGCGGTCTTGGCGTGCGGGCCGCCGACGTACTGCCCGATGGTCCCGTCGGAACGCACGACGCGGTGGCACGGGATCACGACGGGAAGCGGGTTGTGTGCGCAGGCGGTGCCGACCGCGCGTACGGCGCGGGGGCTGCCGATCGCGGCGGCCACCTGTGCGTAGCTCTCGCGGCGCCCGTAGCCGATGTCGCGCAGGTGCTCGACGACGCTGCGCCGGAACCCGTCGGCGAGGCGCAGATCGACGGGCACGTCGAAGGTGGTGCGCTGTTTGGCGAAGTACTCGTCGAGCTGCCGGGCGACGGCGTCCAGGCGGTGCGGTGCGTACAGGATGCGCGGGCTCAGCGTCTCGGCGAGCCGGGCGAGGACGGCGTCGTGGATCTCGACGTCGAAGGCCACCCGCACCACCCCCACCGGCGTGGCCGCCAACAGCAGGCTGCCGACGGGGGAGTCGATCGTGCGGTAGGCGACATCGAGCAGGCCGTCGGCGTCGGCCGCGGCGGTCAGGCGGCCGTGCAACCGGGCCAGGGTGTCGGCGTCGTCTGCTTCGGTTACGTCGAACATGTTGATGCTCATGGCTTTTCGTCCTCACGATAGTGTGCGCGCAGGTTCTTGATGCCGTCGGCGGCGGCCCGGCGCGCGGCGTCGGGGGAGTTGCCCAGGATGGCGGCGATCTCGGTGAAGGGCAGCCCGGCGATGTGGTGGTAGGCCACGGCATGGCGTTGTTTGGCGGGCAGTCGCTGCAGCGCCGTCCACAGGTCCGGATCGCGGGCGGCCGGGTCGGCGCGCGCGTCGGCGCGCTCAGGCACCGCCTCGACGGGCACCGCGCGTCGGGCACGCGCCCGCCCGACGTCGAGGGCGCGCCGGTGGGCGATGGTCACCAGCCAGGCTTCGACGTTGGCGTCTTCGGGGAGGTCGGGGTAGGCGCGCAGGGCGGACAGGAACGTCTCGGACCACGCGTCCTCGGCGTCCGCGGCGCCGACCACCGCGCGGCACACCCGCAGCACCGTGGCGCCGTGGTGGGCCACCACCTCTTCGAACGGTCGCACCTTCACATCATGAAGACGGCCGGGGCGGCACGAATGTGAGATCACTGGCCGGAGAATGCCTCCAGTGCTTCCCGAAGCTCACGTTCGAATCGGTCGAAGTCGATGCCGAGGCCGTGCAGCACGCCGTCGTCGTCCTCCTCTTCGTAGAGGGCGAGCAACAGGTGCTCGGTGCCGACATAGTTGTGGCCCAGCCGAAGCGCCTGCCGGAACGTCAACTCGAGCGCCTTCTTGGCACGGGTGTCGAACGGGATGAGCGCCGGGACACCGTCGACCCTGGCCGGCAGTGTGATGTGGTCGGCGACCGCAGCGAGATCGACACCCTGGCCTGCGACCAGTCGCGCGGCCAGGCCGGTCGGGTCGGCGAACAGGCCGAGGATCAGGTGGGCGGGCAGGATCTCCGGGTTGCCGGCGTCGTGCGCCTTGTTCTGGGCCTCGACGATCACGGCGCGCGCGCGTGGGGTGAAGCGGCTGAATCCGGCGTCGGGGTCGAGCGCGCCGGTGTCGGTGGGCGTCTTGGGCACGAACCGCTTCTGCGCGGCCTGTTTGGTGACACCCATGCACTTGCCGATCTCGGTCCAGGAGGCGCCGGAACGGCGGGCCTGATCGACGAAGTGCCCGATCAGGTGGTCGGCCACCTCGCCCAGCGCTTCGGCGGCAAGCACCGCGTCGGTCAGCTGTTCCAGCGGTTCGTCATGAACCTGCTTGATCACGTCGATGAGGTCGTCGAGCCGCACCGGATGACTGATCTTGGAATCGTTCATGCGTCAACCGTAGGTTGACGGAGCGTGATCGTCAACCGTAAGTTGACGATCAGCCGCGACGGTAGCCGCGCCGGACCGTCCGGTCGAGGATGCCCAACGTGCCGCGCAGGGCGAGTTCGGACACCACCGGGAAGATGCCGGCCTCGCGCCACTGCTGGTGAATGCCGGACCAGTCGTAGAAGGAGGTGACCAGCGTGCCCTGCTCGGCGGGCTCCAGGCGGTAGCCGTAGACGTGGCCGATCTGGGGTCTGAGCCGGCCGAGGATGGTCCAGGCGATCAGGCTGTCCTGCTCGTACTCGGTGATCTGCACGGTCACGTCGTAACGGCCGAGTTCGGGAAAGTCGTTGAGCGCCTCGCGGTCCATGTGGACGACGAAGGTGTCGCCAACGGCGCGGACGGGATCGCCGTCGGCGTCCTGAAGCATGCCGGTGGCGTCGATCGCGACGTGGCCCTGCGGATCGCGCAGCACGGAGAAGATCTCGCTCGCCGGCGCGGCGATGGTGCGGGGTACCTCGATGCGATCGGTCATTGCCTCATGGTGTCACGCCAGTGGCATGGGTCACTGTCGCGTTTCGTCTTGCCGTAAGTCCGGGAACACCGGGTCAATGGTGAGGGCTAGCGACAGATCTTCGACGCAGCCGCGCATGCTGCGGCGCGCGTTGGACTTCATCCACGAAAACGCCCAGTACGACATCACGATCCGCGATATCGCCGCGGCGGCGGACGTGACCCCGCGGGCCATCCAGTACGCGTTCCGCGAGCACATGGCGACGACGCCGCTGGAGTATCTGCGGAGGGTCAGGCTGGAGCGGGCGCACCAGGAACTCAAGTCGGCCGACCCCGCCTATGACACGGTCACCTCGATCGCCGGGCGGTGTGGCTTCAGCCATCCGGGGCGCTTCAGCAGCGCCTATAAAGAGGTGTTCGGCACCGAGCCGAGTCGGACGCTGCGCTCCTCGTGAGGGCCCTGGTCACATCGGGGTGAAGCCGACTCCGTTGAACTTTCCGGCCTGCCACCCTTGGCCGCCCATGCAGACCAGCGGCCGGCCGTCGGGAGCCTGGGCCGCCGATTGCCGTTGGGGGCAGGGGCTTCCGATGTCGCGCACGCCGACCAGCGGATAGCTGGTCTGCCAGAAGCCGGTGTAGATCGGTGGCCATTGGTTGGGAATCCACCGGCACTGCAGCGCCTCGCCGCCGGGGCCGCGCCCGAACGTGAAGCGGTCCATGTTGGTGCAGGGCGCGGTCAGGTGCGCGCCGTAGACCATCCCCGGCACGTCGGTGGCATACCGGCCCGGATTGTCGGGGTACATCGGCCCTGGTTCCGCAGGCGCTGTGGGGGCGGCGCACAGCGCGGCGCCGCCGAGTGCCGCCGCTGCGAGCATTTCGCGGATCATCTTCCACCCCCACGTTGTCCAGGAACCGTTCGGCGTACCGCGACATTAGCCGGTGGCGGGCGGGTGTTGTGAGATTTCGATCCCGGGAAAGATCTCGGCCCGCCACCCGGGGGGTTGGTGGCGGGCCGAGCGTATCGGGTTCGTCCTGCTCGGTTGGGGGGCAACCGAACACTGTCGAACTTATGGGCCGAACCTGAGAAGCACCTAATAGACAGTTATGTCTCTGCTTCGAAACTGAGGACTCGGGCCGTCCGCTTGGTCAGTTCGGCGGCGGCGTTGCGCTCGACGAAGAGGGGGACGTAGTCGCGGATCGGCAGGCCCTCGAAGCGGGCGTACTGCGCGTACACGACCTTGGCGACCAGTGCCGGCTCGATGTCGCTGTGGGCATCGGCCAGCCGTTGCGTGAGCTGATCGATGATCTGCTGTTCGGTCAACGCGATCACGGCGGTCAGCCTGCCGTCGTTCTTCGCGCCGGTCAATTTGTCGCAAGCCTTGGCGTGCGGGCGTCCTGCGGCGATGCGGTGAACGTGTGGTGAACGTCAAAACGCCAGGGCGGACGTGACTTACGTGCCGCTACTTGAGCCGCAGCACCGACGCCGGAACCCAGTGGGTCACCGGGTCCTTCTCGCTGCCGTGTCTGATGGGGTAGGTGACCAGGCCCCACCACCGGCCTTGCTCGCTCAGGCCCCAGCAGGTCAGCTTCCCCTCCACGATCGCATCCATCTGCAGACCCTTCGGGTGATACCTGTCCTCGCAGTGCGGCTCCCGCGGAAACAGGGCGATCAGGTCGACCAGGACAGCCCTCGGGGGGTGCACGCGGCGGAAGACGGGGCGGAGAGGCTGGCCGCCGTGCCCGATCTTCTGCATGGCCACGATTCGATCATATGTTCGATGAAGTGTGGACGCTGCGAACCGGGACGATCAACTCCGGATACGACGAAGGCCCGGGTTGCCCGGGCCTTCATGGTGACTGTGGTGCGCGATACTGGGATTGAACCAGTGACCTCTTCCGTGTCAGGGAAGCGCTCTCCCGCTGAGCTAATCGCGCCGGGAACATCTCGGAGGTGGAGACGGGAATCGAACCCGTGTGCACGGCTTTGCAGGCCGTTGCCTCACCACTCGGCCACTCCACCGCTGGGTTGATGCCACTGCATCCTCGAGCGGATGACGGGATTCGAACCCGCGACCCTCACCTTGGCAAGGTGATGCGCTACCAACTGCGCTACATCCGCGCGCCACGGGCGAGATCGTCGCCCGTCGCGATGCAGAACGATAGTCCAGGCAGCTGGGCATACACAAATCCCTTGCTCGCACGGCGCGCCGCGGTTCAGAACAGCTGGTATGCCTGCCGTGAGATCACGAAGCCGTGGCCGTCGGAATTGGCGCAGCGCATGCCCGACGGCTCGCTGGTGCAGCTGATCCCGCCGGCGGCCCGGACCTGGCCGTAATCGAGGGGTGGTCCGCTGCTCATTGCGGTGTCCCCGGCGCAGACGAACGCTGCGTGGCCGGTGGATTCCAGGTAGATCCCCTGCCCGAAGCCGGTGAAGTCCGGGCAGTCGGCCGGCCGTGGGGGAGGCGCCCAGTCGCGGGCGGCGATGTCGCAGCGGACCATGTCGTCGTCCAGCATGCATCCGATGTTGCCGCTGGGCGAGGTGAACCCGACGATGTCGGCCCCGGCCACCGGCGCGGGGCCCAGAAGTGCGGTTCCGGCCAACGCCGCCGCAACGACCACCTGCTTCATGGTGCTTCTCCTCAGCCGATCTCCCGTACCGAATCGCCTTGGCGGCGTTGGCGGTAGGTGCCCTGCGGCGCCGGGCCGACCCGGCGGCTCCCTGCGGGCAGATTACCGGGAAAACCCCTGTTGGGAGGCGCGACGCCGAGATTGCGCCGACCAGCGGATTCCCGGGTCGAGCGCGCCGCGTGTTAGTCTTCTGCCTCGTTCGACTCGTCGAACGCCCCGGTCTCGTAGCTCAGTGGGAGAGCGTCCGCCTCACACGCGGAAGGTCGCTGGTTCGAACCCAGCCGGGACCACCATCAATATCCCGGGAAAAGGCTACTTTTGTCGCCCCGGCCCGTGCTGGGACGACCTGTGCTCGGGTCAAGCGCGGCTGGGCGATTCGCGACGTAGTTCCGCATTCGTCAAGTGCTCCACCAATACCGAACTGGCTAGGCCCGGCGTTGGACCGCCGCGGGAAAGCGCGATTCGATCGCTTCAAGCATGCGATCGATCTGGCGCAGATCGCTGTCGACTTGCCGGATAGTCCGCCTCAGCCCGGAAACGTCGCCGCCGGTGGACAGCGTCGCGGCGGCCACGGCCTCGAGGCGCGCCGATTGCTCGGCGAGATGCTTGCGCTCAGCGCCGAGGAAAGCGCAGCACTCAATGGCCTGCAGCAAATCAGATTCCGCGGCGAGTTCCTTCTCACTTCGCACCAGGTCAACTCTAACGCGTGCGTCGATTGACGGTCCGCCACCGCCGATGAACTCGTGTTGGGCTAGCTGGTGGTCTGCGGTGCCTCCGTGTCGTGGGTGCGGTCGCGGGCGGCGCGGCGTTCCCGGTGGATGCGGTTGTTGACGATGTGTTCGACGAGGATCGGGACGAATGTCTGGATTCTGGCCTCGTCGAACTGCGTGGCTGCGTCCTCACACCAGCGGAGGAGTTCGGCATTGCGCTCGACTTGATTGAGGCCTTCATGGTCGGCCAGCTTCTTGGCCACCTCGGCCACTGATCGAGCGGCCGGCCGGCTCAGCCGCTGCGAATCTGACCTGCGGGGTATCTCGTCGAGGGCGACTTGGGCGTCGTGTCGGTCGGTGTCGGGGTCGATCACGCGCAGCGTCAGATGGTGACCGTCCTCGCCGATGACGATGATGGTGGGCGGCTCGTCACTGGCAAAGCTGAGCAGCTGGACGATATGACCGTCGCCGAGATCCACCTGCGGTGGGGCGATCCATCCATCGCGGCGATACCCAACCAGAGCCACCGACGGTATGCGGTCGCGCAACGCGGCCACGAGATCGGGCAGTTGGTCGTCGAGTCGCTTGGAGGTCGGCCACCATGCGCCATCGATGTGCTCTGAGGGTGCCCGCCCGCGCGTGAGGCGCAGCCGACCTGACATGGGAACATCAACTGGGGTCGTGCCGACGGAATTCGACGACGGGGGAGGTGTGTTGGCCATGCACTCAGCTTTGGTGTCGGACAGGCAGCTCGATAATGCCATTAGTCCTGTGCGGGAGGGACTTTCGGCTATCCTTTCCAGCTCTTGCCGCCGGTGACGAACCTGCCGTGAACGCAGTCTGAAGGATCGCTGAACGGCGGCAGACGGCGTCGGAGACAACCCGGCAGGGCTCGGCCGACAGGGGGTCGTCGGCATTGATGGTCGCGATCGCTGTATCCGCGCTCCCATCCGCGACGGCGCGCGACTCGGGCGTCCATCCGGATCGAATCCGACTTCCGGACCGCCGGAGCCGGCGAGGCGCCGACGGTGAACCTCACCTGGCCGACAGCTAACCGCCCAGTGAATCAGGCAACGCGCCGCACCTTCGGCGCTACGGTCGACCTTGTCGCAGTAGGACGACCTCGAGCACAAGGGATACTGATCATGGCTGACCTCAACGAACTGGCCGATGAAGCTGCCAAGGAACTGCTCAAGGCGATACGGGATCAGGCGCCGAAGGCCGATGACGTCAAACTGCTCAGACTCGCGCAGGCGTATTCGCTGGTCGTTTCCGCCGAGGTCACCGCTGAACTGTTCGACGAGTTCGAACCCGATGACGACGATGAACACGGGTCTGGTTCGTCCGCACCGGCGTAGCACACAGCTGGCCGCGCGGTCGTGGCAACCACCCGGCCGCCAGTTGGGGCCTGCCGAATAATCCACTTCCGCAGTCGATTCCATCGGTAGCCGCGGTAACCGAGTGCCCACCGGGCGCAGCGGCTGCGTGCGGTGGCTGACGGTAAACACTCGGCCAACACCAGGCCGGCATCACTCAAACTCTGTACGCGGGTGGCCTTTTCGCCTGATCAGGTGGATTGGCCGAGGTCGCCATCCAGACCAGGATGCTTCACTTGCACCCGGCACCAGGTCGACCGTTCTGGCACAGTAAGCGCGGGAGGTTGGTATGGGATGCCGAACGTGACGAACGACGGTGTTTTTCCGGGCGGGCCGCTCAGATGGATCCTGCTGCCTTTCCAGCTCACGGGATACGGGTGGTGGCTTCGCGTCATCAACCATCGTTCCCGAAAACCAATCGTCGGCACCTGCGACGCAGATGTTTCGCTGGCAAGTCACGGAGTGCGGATTCGCACCGTGTGGAAGACGATCGAAACGATCGGGCGCGGTGTGGAACGCCCTCGGCGCGTGATCCTCTGGTTGGCCGACGAATCCGCGGTCAGAAAACCTCCCCGCACGCTGCGGCGCCTGGTGCGGCGTGGCCTGGAGATCAACCACTGCGGGGACTTCGGCCCCCACAACAAGTACTTTCCCTACGTCATGGCGCAGGAACCGACGCGCACGCTGGTCACCGCCGATGACGACGTCTATTACCCGCGGACCTGGCTGTCGAGGCTGGTGGCCGCGCATCGCGATGGCGAGGTCACCGCCTATCGCGCGCGGATCCGCTCCGACGCCCCCTACGCGGGCTGGCCCATGTGCACGACCAGCGAACCGTCCGATCGAGTGTTCGCGACCGGTGTCTCCGGTGTCGCTTACCCGCCGGAACTGTTGTCGGTGCTGCGGCGTCGTGGCGACGCCTTTGCCGCGGTGTGTCCGCACGCGGATGATGTCTGGCTGCACTTCGCGGCGGTCGCCAACGGAATCCCCATTCGCCAGGTCTCGGACGTGGCCGCGAACTGGTGGCCGCAACTGGGAGTGGCCGGCATCGGGCTGTGGGCCGAAAACGTCCTGCACCACGCCAACGACCTGGTCATCGAGCCCACACGCCGCGCGTGGTTGGACGTGAAGCGGGCGTGACGCGGTCCCGCATTTCGCCGAATCCGATGTTCGCAGGTCTACCGACTCAATCGGGCCGGCCGCGACGTCCCGCCCGCGTGGCGAAGTCGTCGAGGGCACTCAAGACCTCGGGCGCGCGCCAGGCTCTGTTGCGCGCGCGGTCGGTGAATTCGACGATGATCCCGGCGTCGGTCAGTGGATCGACGTATCGGCGCGCGTTTCCGGTCCTGACGCCGAGTTCGCGCTGGAGAAGTCGCGCGTTGAAGACGGGATGTTTGATGAGAAGGTCGGCGACCCGATGGACAGCGGAGTCTCGGCGGGCGATGATCCTGGCGTTCCATTCTTCGCGAAGTGACCTGAGGTCGGCGACCAGTCGACGCCCGTTGGCAACAGCCAACATTGATGCTTCCGAAAGCCGCTCGACGATTGGCGCGGGATCACCGTCGCGATAGGACCCGAGGGCGCCGAAGTAGGCATCGGTGTCGGTGAGTAGCCCGGCCGAGACCGGGACGGTGATCTGCCGCGTGAGTCGCTTATGCCGCAGCATCGCCTGAATGAGCGCGCGTCCGGTACGTCCGTTGCCGTCGGTGAAGGGGTGGATGGTTTCGAACTGCGCGTGGGCGATGGCGATTTGGGGGAGCGTCGGCATGGCGGCGCGGCGGGTGAAGGCGATCAGGTCTTCGATGCTGTCGAGAACGCGGGCGTGGTGTGGAGCCACGTAGTCGGCGCCCCGGGGGCCGAAGTTACCGCCACCGATCCAGACTTGTTCAGTGCGCCAGTGGCCGGCCGAGGCGGGATTGCTGTCACGCATGAGGGCGGCATGCATCGCAAGGATCGCGTTCTCATCGAGTCGGTCGGCCAGTGCGACGGCCGCCTTCATCGCCTCGGTGTTGGACACGATGAGAGCGGCATTGCGCCGACTGGTGTCGCCGAGGGCTTCGGCCTCGGCGATGGCGCGCGCTGATGCGGTCAGATTCTCGATGTTCGAACTTGCCGCTGACTCGGATCGCAGCAAGACCGCGGAAAACGGGGCGATCTCGTCGCCGAGTTCGGCATCGAAACGGGTGATCTCGTTGCTCGCTTCTTCAGCGTCGGCCAGGACTCCCGCGGGTAATGCCACGGTGAGGTCGGCGATGGAGGCGGGGACCGCTGCCTCGTACTTTCCTGCTTGTCGCTGCGCCGCACGGAGGTCCGCCAGTCCGTAGCCTGCTTCGACGGGCGCATCCCAGGTCAGCGACTCGTACCCGATCGCGGTGCCGGAGCTAACTGATGCCATACCTCGACGTTAGCATCACTTGTGGTTGTAAGTGATGCTATCGGCCCGAACTGGGATCCGTGGAGGCGCGCGTCCCGGTTCGCGACGACGTCGTCCAAGACGGGCTCAGCTCACCGCGCGTGCCACCCGGACTTAGCAGTCCACACGAGATGTTGGCCGCCGTGCGCCAGACGGTCGAGCCGCGCCAGCGCGGAGGACAGTGCGTCGGTCAGTGGCAGTTCGCCGTCGGGGTCGCAGATGGCGAGCAGGCGTCGCACCGCGGGACTGCCGACGATCACCCAGTCCACGTCGCTGCGCGCGCAGTGCACGCTGATGTAGTACAGCGCGGTGAAGCCCTGACTGCCGAAGAAATCCACGGCCCGCAGGTCGAGCACCAGTTGCCGGGAGATGCGGGTGTGGCGTTCGACGTAGCGGCCCAGCGCCCGGCCGTTCACGGCGTCGATCTCGCCGATCACCGCGATGGCCATCCGGTGCGCAGAACACCGGCGTACGGCGAACGTCGCATGACCGCATCGCTCCTGCTCATCCGTGACCGCGGTGCGCGGGCGGTAGATGGTTTTGGTACCGACGGCGACCATCCTCACTTCCACAAGTGTCGTTGCAGAGAAGCCTTGTGGGGTATCCCGACGTCTTTGCCGGCCAGCTACCGCACTCAGGCTGCGCCGATCGGGCGCCTGCGCGGGCTGGGAACTCAACCACCGCAAAGGGTAGTACGAATTTCGCAGCCTGTCGTCGACTTGAACACATTTCCCAGATCCTTGCCCTGGGAAGGTGTTTCGTGGATCTGCGGATCCACTCGCGGCGGCAAAACTGCCAGTCATCGTTAGGCGCGCTACGGAATTAGTCGTCGCGTCCGGTGTGCGCTGCCACTACCGCGTGGTTTCCGCAGGTGTCGATCACCTGCTGCGCAATGCTGGCAAATCCTGCGCTAAGCCGCCGCTGCTGTCAGCCGATCTGCTCGCGCAACGTCGCCAACGCCCGGGCGAGGAGCCGCGACACGTGCATCTGTGAGACGCCGATCCGTTCGGCGATCTGGCTCTGCGTCAGGTTGTCGAAGAAGCGCAGCTGCAGAACGAGGCGGTCACGGGCAGGGAGCTTCGCCAGCAGCGGCTGCACCGTCTGGATGTCGATGACCCGCTGGATGCCCTCGTCGGGGCCGCCGATCGTGTCCAGAAGCGTCAAACCGTCGCCATCGCCGGTGCGCATCGTCTCCTGCTCGGTGGACCGGGTGGAATACGCGTTGGCCGCGACGAGGCCCTCGACGATTTCGTCCCGCTCCATTCCCAGGAACTCGGCGAGTTCGCTCGGGGTCGGTGCGCGATTGAGTTGATGGGTGAGCTCGGACCGCGCGCTGTTGAGTCGTACGTTGAGTTCTTTGAGGCGTCGCGGGACTTTCAGCGACCAACCGTGGTCGCGGAAGTAGCGACGCACCTCGCCCATCATGGTCGGTACGGCGAAGGCCAGGAAGTCGTTGGCCGAATCGACGTCGAAGCGGTTGACGGCGTTGAGCAGCCCGACCCGCGCCACCTGCACGAGATCCTCGTGCGCTTCGCCGCGGCCGCGGAACCGGCGCGCGATGTGGTCGGCCAGCGGTAGGCAGCGTTCGATGATCGCGTCGCGTTGGCGTCGGTATGGCGCGGATCCCTCGTCGAGCAGTGCCAACTCGCGGAACATGTCGACGACGTCGTCGTAGGCGCTGCGGCTGCGCGAGCGCGTGTTTCGGGGCTTGGTGTGGTCGACGGTGTTGGTGTGTTCAACAGTCTTGGAACGTTCAATTGTCTGCACAGTAACGGCTTTCGGGTCTCGAAACGCGACGCATGGAGTGCTCGGTGCTGGGTCTGGGGTATGACCCAGGGTCGCCGACCCCGGTGGGTAAACCGAGACGATGGATCGTTCGGTTGGGTCGCGACATTGCTCGCCGTCTGTTTCCTTTGCGGGCGAGTCATCTGACGGGAGTGAGCACCCTCGTCTACGTTGTGGACCGCTCACTAGCGATTGGCATTCGGACCAACGAATCACGCCGGGTTCTCGACATGCGCTTGCTGCGGTAGGTAGTCACCGATGAGACGCAAAGTTCCTGGAGGCTCAAGGACTTACCTCTCGAACGCGGTGACTCACTTCTATCACCTTCCAATGACAATACGGGTCGGTTCGGTATGTGCAACCCGGAGGGACTGCAGGATTGGCCGCCGGAGCGTCGATCGAACGACCGTTTTCGACCGCTGAGCGGCTAAAACCAGACTTTTCGTCCGCCGACGGGGCGGCCGACGGCGCCGAGGATCCACAGCACGATGCCGACCACCACGAGTATTCCGCCGATGGTGTAGAGGATCGAGAGGCCGGTGAAATAGCCGATCAGCAGAAGGATGATTCCGAGGATGATCATTGTGCTCCGATCCGAGGTGGTGTGGTCCTGAGAGGAATTGCCGAACTGGTCAAAACCAAACATCGGCGGCGCTCGTCGTCCGGTCAGCAGGGCAGAGGAGACCGTCCAACGTCCCTTGCGCGACACCAGCGCCATCGCCAAGGCGAGGCCGAAGACCGCAAGAACCGCCGTCGTGGAGACATGCTCCTCGCTCCCGGGGCGGCAGGCGCAAACCGCGTTTGCCGGCACCGTTGGCGGGGTAAGGCCGTCGGATCCCTACGGAGAGGAGTCCGGCACCATGAGAGTCATCCGTCGTGGTCGTTCCCTGGTCCGTCGCGGTCTTCGGGTGCAGCGCAGGATCGCCCTGGCCCAGTTCCTGTTCTGGCCCGGGCTGATCGGTGCCGGGCTGGTGGTCGGCGTCGCCGTCCTGAAGCGAGTACGCGATGGTGCGCCCGGCGATGAAGCCTTCCGCGTCGACATCGTCTCGGCGAGTGCCGGCCGTTGAAAGTGGAGTGAGAGAGAAAATCTTCACTTATCCGGCCTGCGGCAACAGCGGGTGACAGGAATCGCGCTGATCTACGCCGCTGTCCTCGACGACGTCCTGTGCCGCCGGCTCGGTGTGTCCCATGGTGAAGTGCGCAGGCGTGCAACGTGATCGGATGTTCCCGGTAAGTCGCGCAGATGGTGGTCGACCCGGTTTGCCAATCATCACCCGCACCTGCACGTCGCTGGTGGCAACGCCGACAGCCTTTGCATGAATTGCCAACATGAAATTGTAAGTTTGGTTGATTTCCGCCCTGCACATTCTGGACGCAAGTCGACGGCGACGCCGTTTTATTTTCGAGCAGCGGGGGAGTTCCGAATGCGTAGAACCACAGGCAAGGTACGGAGGAGCGCGGTCACCTGTGCGGCGGCCGCGGTGACCGCGGGGCTGGCGATGGCGACTGCCACGCCGGGGTGGGGTGTCAGCACCGCGTTGGTCATCGGAGGAATCGGCACGCCCACTCTGCACGACGTCGTGATGTCCGAGCTTCTCGGGGGCGCCCTGCGCGATTACGACCAACGCAGGGCGGTCAGTTGGCCGGCGCAGGCGCGGCCGTACACCGGAGCCGCCGACATGACGCTCGGCGATTCGATCGAGATCGGGACCGCCAATCTCAACGCCGACATCGACGCCGCGCTCGGCCGTCTCGAGCGCGATGCGGATGGCAATCTGCTTGAGGGTGAACGGGTCACCGTCGTCGGACTGTCGGCGGGGTCGCTGGTGGTCACCGAGGTACTGAGGGAATGGCAGAGCGACGGTGAGGAGAATCCGGAAGCGGACGAGATCAACTTCGTCGTCGTGGCGGACTCCAGCCGTCAGCAGATCATCGACGACACCGAGCGGTACAACCCGGTATACGACTACACGTACCGGCGCGCGCCCCAAACCCCTTACGACACTGTGGAAGTCACCGGTGAGTATGACGGTCTGGCCGATTTTCCGGATCGCTGGTGGAACCTGACGGCGGTCGCGAACGCACTGGCCGGAGCGGCGGTCCGGCACATACTGGCCATGTTCGCCGATCTGTCGCAGGTGCCCGACGAGAACGTCACGGTCACGCAGAACCTCCTGGGCGGCACCACGACCCGTTATCTTGTTCCCGCCCAGCGGCTCCCGCTCGTCCTGCTCAACCCTTCACTTGCGCCCCGGGAAGCCGAGTTGAAAGCCACTGTCGACCGGGGCTACAGCCGCAACGATCCGGTCCGTACCGCGCTGCGCACCCTGACCAACGAGGTTCCCGACGACGTCGAGGACACTGTCACCCCGCAGGACACGCAGGACGAGGTCGAGGCGTCCGAAGGGGACGGTGCGGCCCCGACGGGCACCTCCGCGGATCACGCGGAAGTGTCGGAAGCGACGGCCGAAGATCGCGACGTCACGGCCGACGACGCCGAGGCTCCCGGTGACGAGACCAGGTCGACGGAGGACGTTGACCGCGAAGCGACGGAACCGGACAGCGAGTCCGACGACACCGTCACACAGAACGATGCCGAGCCCCGTGAGAGTGCCGCCGACACCGCAGCGGAAGATTCCGGTCCGTCAGATTGACGGGGCCGAGCAAGCCAGGGGTCATCGCGCCGACGCCGGGTGCACCTGCACTTCCTGGGCTTTCACCACGAAGTGCACGGTCTGCCCCGGGGCCAGATCCAGGTCGGCGGCTGCTGCGGCGGTGATGTCGGCGGCCAGGCCCGTCGCGCCGTCCGGCTGATCGGTGCCGCGCACCCGCACGCCCGCACCGTGCACGTCGATCCCGGCGATGGTCACCGCGATCACGTTGCGTGGGCTGCCGTGTGGTGGGGAGAGGTGAACGGCGACCGCCGCGGGCTGGAACAATGCGACGGCCCGCGCGCCCGTTGCGACGTCGCCCGCCCCCGAGATGACGGAGCCCCACGAGGTGCGCACGACGCCGGACTCCACGACGGTGCCCGCGACGAGGTTGACCCCGGCGATGCGGGCGGCGAAGTCACTGCGCGGCGCCGTCAACACATCGCGCGCCGGTCCGCTCTCGACGATCCGGCCGTTGTCGACGACCACCACCTTGTCGGCGAGGGCCAGCGCGTCGAGCAGGTCGTGAGTGACGACGATCGCCGTGCGGCCGCTGTCCCGCAGGACCTCGCGGAGCAGCCGGCGCAGCGCAGGCGCCGTGGTGACGTCGAGCGCGGCCATCGGTTCATCGAGCAACAGCAGATGTGGCTCGGCGGCCAGGGCGCGGGCGACCGCCACCCGCTGCGCCTGACCGCCCGACAGTTGCGCCGGCCGCCGGTCGGCCAGCTCGTCCGCTCCGACGGCGGTCAGCCATCGCCGCGCCGTGGCACGCGCCGTCTTACGCGACTCGCCCCTGCATCGGGGCGCATAGGCGACGTTGGCCGCCACGGTCATGTGCGGGAACAACATCGCCTGCTGGCTGAGCATCGCGACGCGACGCG
Source organism: Mycolicibacterium austroafricanum (assembly GCF_000612725.1). Taxonomy (GTDB): domain Bacteria; phylum Actinomycetota; class Actinomycetes; order Mycobacteriales; family Mycobacteriaceae; genus Mycobacterium; species Mycobacterium austroafricanum. The sequence goes on along the minus strand of NZ_HG964450.1, from coordinate 15,683 downwards.
CATGCGCCGGTACGAATGTCCCCGTTGCCGTGTCGGTGACCACCGCGTCACCGAGTTCGATACGCCCGACGTCCGGACGCAGCAGGCCGGCGATCAGCATCAGCAGCGTGGACTTGCCTGCGCCGTTGGGGCCGAGCACGGCCAGCACCTCGCCCTCGTCGACTTCCACGTCGAACTCGACAGCGCGCTGATGTAGACGTGTCTGCACATGGACGCTGCTCACGGCGACCCTGTCCACCTGCGACCCGTCGTGGCGATCACGATCCCGGCGGCGAGGACGATCAGCAGCAGCGACAGCGCCACCGCGGCGTCGGCGTCGGTTTCCCGCTGCAGATAGATTTCCAGCGGCAGTGTTCTGGTCACGCCCTGCAACGAGCCGGCGAAGGTCAGTGTCGCACCGAACTCGCCGAGCGAGCGCGCGAACGCCAGCACCGCGCCCGACACCAGGCCGGGCAGCACCAGCGGCAGCGTCACGGTCCGCAACACCGTCGTCGGCTTGGCGCCGAGCGTGGCCGCGACGTTCTCGTACCCCGACCCCGCCGAGCGCAGCGCACCTTCGAGACTCACCACCAGGAAGGGCAGCGACACGAACGACTGCGCCAGCACCACCGCGGTGGTGGAGAAGGCGACCCGGAGACCGAGCACCTCGAGGTGCTGGCCGAGCAGGCCCTGCCTGCCGAAGGTGTACAACAACGCGATGCCGGCGACGACCGGAGGCAGCACGAGAGGAAGCAGCACGAGGGCACGCAGCACCGATTGGCCCGCGAACCGTGCACGAGCCAGCACCAGGGCCATCGGAACTCCCAGCAGCACGCACACCACGGTGCTGGCGGTTGCCGTCTTCAGACTCAGAAGCAGTGCGGTGCGCGAGGATTCGGAGGTGATCAGCGGCAGGAAGTTCGGCCAGTCGATCCGCAGAAGAACCGCAAGCAGCGGCGTGATGACGAACAATGCGCCGAGCGCCGCCGGAAGATAGACCCAGACCGGCAGCCCGACCTGGATCGTCCCACCCGTCCGCCGCACGGTCATGGGGGGCCGAAGCCCGCCGCGGACAGCACCTCGCGCCCCTGCGGGCCGGTGACCAGTGCCATGAACTGTTGTGCGGCGTCCGGATTCCGCGACCCGGCCAGCGCGGCGATCGGATAGGTGTTCGCGGCGACACCAGATTCGGGGAAAGCGATCTCGGTGACACGGTCACCGGCGGCGACGGCGTCGGTGACATAGACCAGACCCGCGTCGGCCTGCCCGGAGGTGACCTTGCCGAGCACATCGGCGACGGCGGACTCCTCGCTCACCGGGGTCAGCGTCGCGCCGGCGGCTTCCTCGACCCGCTCGGCGGCCGACCCGCACGGCACCTGCGGCGCGCACACCACGACCTGCGTCCCCGGCCTGGTGAGATCGCCGAAAGACGTGATGCCCCGGGGATTTCCGGGCGGGGTGACGATGGTCAGCGTGTTGGAGGCGAAGTCAGCGGGCTGCCCCGCGACGAGACCACCGTCGACGGCCTTGGTCATGTTCCTGGTGTCGGCGGAGGCGAAGACATCGGCGGGCGCACCCTGCGAGAGCTGGGCGACGAGATCGGCGGATCCCGCGAAGTTGAACGTGACTTCTGTTCCAGGATGGTCCTTCTCGAACCGCGCTCCGAGTTCGGTGAACGTCTTCTTCAGCGACGAGGCGGCGAACACATTGACAGTGCCGTTCGGGGTTGCGCCCCAATCGGTTCGTGAGGAAGAGCATCCCGCCACGAGTACCGCCACGCTCAGCGCCGAGGCCAAGCCGAGCGTCGACCTCATGAGACTCCGGCCGGCGTCTCGACGATCACGGTCGTCGCCTTCACCACCGCGACCGCGACGACACCCGGTTCCAGGCCGAGTTGCCGGACGGATTCGGTGCTCATCAGCGAGACGACGGTGAACGGGCCGCACTGCATCTGTACCTCGCTCATCACCCGGTCGGCGGTCACCTTGGTGACCAGACCGACGAGCCGGTTGCGCGCCGAACTGCCGACACCCGACGGGTCCGGCGGCGGCGAGGCGTGGTCACGGGCGAAGTCGGCGAGCGCCCTGCCGTCGATGACTTTGCGGCCCGCGTCGTCCTTGTAGGAAGGCAGGCTGCCGCTGTCGATCCAACGACGCACGGTGTCGTCGCTGACGCCGAGCAGGATCGCGGCGTCCTTGATGCGGATGTCGGGCACAACCCCTCCACGGCAGATCGGGTCATTCCGCGGATGCGGAGCAATATGACCTATCCAATCATGCTCGCGGATCAATCCGTAGAATATGCACGTAGTTGCGGTATGCCTGTGGAGGCTAGTCGTCCTCGTCGAGTACCGAGAACGGCTCGGTGGGATCCTCAACGACCATCAGCTGTGCGGCCGATTCGGACGGCACGACCTTGCGGGTCAACGCCTGCAGCGCGCGCTCGGTGCCCACGTCGTGCCCGGTCTGCTCGGAGAGCAGCCACCGGACCTCCAGCAGATCGCAGTACGCCTGGATGGGGGTCCCGGTGCCGCCCACGGCCGCGTACGCGCGGTGCATGGTGGGTGTGGCCACCTCCATCACCCACAACTGGGCGGCGGTGCTGTCGTCGACGTCGTGGCCGGCTTCGCGACACAACTGGCTCTGATAGGCCTGCAGGTCGCCGAGCAGGATACGGGCCTGCCCTTCGCCGACGTCCATCCCGGTCAGCCGACGCAGCTGGGTCGCGTGATACCTGCGGTCACCCACCGCGACATGCAGCCGGAGCTCGTCCGTCCCGGAGCTGACGGGCTGCAGGGACACCTCGTCGACGGCGAAGCCGAGCTCGTTGAGCTTGCGGATCGTCCCCTCGACCCGGTAGCGGTCGGCGAAACCGAAGGTCGGTTCGGCGTGCAGTAGTTCCCACAACTGTTCGTAGCGTTCCCTGATGCCCACGGCCTCGGCAATGAAACCTGGTTCCAGGTCTGGTCTTTCGAGTTTGGCCGCCAGGTCGAGCAGACCCGCCGCCACGTTCTCCACGGTGATGTCGATGTCGTGGGTGCGCTGCCCCTCGGACAGCGCAGGGTGGATTTCGCTGGTTTCGGCATCGACCAGGAATGCCTGCAGTACCTGGCCGTCTCTGGAGAACAGTGTGTTGGCCAGCGAGCAGTCACCCCAGAACACCCCGTGCCGGTGCAGTTCCACCAGCAGCGTGGCCATCGCGTCGAACAGCCGTGCCCGGTGCTTGGGGGCATCGGGTGGCAGCCGCATGAACAGGCGCCGGTACTGCCACGAGCCGACGAGGTAGCGGGTCAGCAGGATCGCGGCGTCGAAGTCGGACTGGAACACCAGCCCGGCCGGGCGGACCGCGTTGAGTCCCATCTGCTCGAGCCGACTGAGCACGCCGTACTCGCGGCCGGCGATCCGCGGTGGCAGCTCCTTGAGCGCCCACAACTCACCGTCGGACTCGACGAACCTCACCAGGTGCCGACTGGGGCCCACCGCGATGACGCGCAGCGGGACCTCGGGCGCCGTCCAGTCGGCGAGCGGCCGTTCCCACGGCAGCGCGATCAGTCCCGGGCACGGGGCCCGCAGCCGCAGTTCGGGAGCGGCCATCGCCGGAGCGGCCCCGGCTCAGCCGGTGGTCGCAGCGTGCCGGCCTGTGGACTCGGTTGCGCGCGTGAGGTTGTCACCGGAATGCGGATCGAACAGGTGTATGCGCTCGGCGTCCAGCCACAGGGTGGCCTTGTCGCCGGAACGCACCCGACTCAGCGGATCGAGCTCGACGCAGATCTGGTGGCGCAGCTGCTCGCTGTCCAGCTCGCTGGCCAGCTCGGCCAACTGCTTCGAGATCTCGGCAGAGGCCTCGAACGGCACGAACGCGTACTGCTCATTGCCCAGCCACTCGGTGACATCGATAGTGACGTCGAAAGTGACACCGCGCGAGGCCTTGTCGCTGTCGACGAACTCGGCGTCCTCGAAGGCGCCGGGCCGGATCCCGGCGATGTAGAGCTTGCCGTCCTCCACCGCGCCGCGCCACTCGTCGCGCAGCGGGATCGTCGTGAACGGCAGCTCGATCTCACTGCCCTTCACGCGGGCAGGGACGAAGTTCATCGGGGGCGATCCGATGAAGCCGGCGACGAACAGGTTCACCGGTTGGTCGTAGAGCTCGCGCGGGCTGGCAACCTGTTGCAGTAAACCCTTTTTCAACACGGCGACCCGGTCACCGAGGGTCATCGCCTCGGTCTGGTCATGCGTGACGTAGACGGTGGTGACGCCCAGTTTGCGCTGCAGCCGCAGGATCTCGGTGCGCATCTGGCCGCGCAGTTTGGCGTCGAGGTTGCTCAGCGGCTCGTCGAACAGGAACGCGTCGGCCTCGCGCACGATGGCGCGTCCCATCGCCACGCGCTGGCGCTGACCACCGGAGAGGTTGGCCGGCTTGCGGTCGAGATGCTCGCCGAGTTCCAGCGTCTTGGCCGCCTCGTTGACGCGCTGGCGGATCTCCTCGTCGGAGAGCTTGCCGGCCAACCGAAGCGGGAACGCGATGTTCTCGAACACCGTCAGGTGCGGGTACAGCGCGTAGTTCTGGAACACCATCGCCAGGTTGCGGTCGCGCGGGGCCAAGTCGTTGACCCGCTTGTCACCGATCAGCATCTCGCCCGACGTGATGTCCTCCAGGCCGACGATCATCCGCAACAGGGTCGACTTACCGCAGCCCGAAGGGCCGACGAGGATCATGAACTCGCCGTCGGCGATGTCCAGGCTCACATCGTTGACCGCCGGATAGCCGTCACCGTACTTCTTGACGATATTGCGCATCGTGATTGCTGCCATGGGGCTATCCCTTCACTGCTCCGGAAGTAAGACCGGCGACGATGCGCCGCTGGAAGATGAGAACCAGGATCACGACGGGGATCGTCACGATCACCGACGCGGCCATGATGTAGGGGACGGGGGATTCGAAGTACGAGGCCCCCTGGAAGAACGCCAGTGCGGCAGGCACCGTGCGGGCACTGTCGGTGGACGTCAGCGAGATCGCGAACAGGAAGTCGTTCCAGCAGAAGAAGAACGTCAGGATCGCGGTGGTGAACACCCCCGGCGCGGCCAGCGGGACGATCACCTTGCGGAACGCCTGCCATTGCGTGGCGCCGTCGACCTGTGCGGCATGCTCCATCTCCCAGGGGATCTGGCGGAAGAACGCCGACATCGTCCAGATCGACAGCGGCAGCGCAAACGTCAGATACGGGATGATCAGACCGAGCCAGGTGTCGTAGATCCCCAGTCCGCGCCACATGTCGAACAGCGGCCCCACCAGCGCGGCCTGCGGGAACATCGCGATGCCCAACGCCAGCGACAGCAGCAGCTTCTTGCCGGGGAACTCCAGGCGGGCAATGGCGTACGCGGCGAACATCGCGATGATCACCGAGATCACCGTGGCGATGACCGCGATGCCGATCGAGTTGATCAGCGCCCGGGTGAACAACGGTTGGCTGAAGATCTGCGCGAAGTTGTCGAAGGTGATCGAACTCGGCAGGAAGGACGGCTTCCCCGAGACGATGTCCGACGGCGGTTTGAACGCCAGGCTGATCATCCACAGCATCGGCACGAAGCTGTAGATGACGATGACGATGCCGGCGATCGTCCACCACTTGGTGTTCTTGGTCACTGGTCACCCCTGACTTGCGAGAGGTCGGTTTTGAAGACCTTGATGAATATCCAGGCGATGCCGACGACCGATAGGAACAGCAGAACCGAGACCGCCGATCCCATACCGAGATTCACCAGTGTGACGTTCTGCCGGTAGGCCAGGAACGAGATCGTCTCGGTATTGTTGGCACCCGCGGTCATCACGTAGGGGTTGTCGAAGATTCGCCACGCGTCGAGTGTGCGGAACAGCAGGGCGACCATGATCGCGGCCTTCATGTTCGGCAACGTGATCTTCCACAGCCGCTGCCATGCGGTGGCACCGTCGACCTTGGCGGCCTCCTGCATGTCCTCGGGAACCTGCACCAGACCGGCCAGCAGAAGCAGCGAGATGAACGGAGTGGTCTTCCAGATCTCGGAGAGGCAGATGACGAAGATTGCCGACCACCGGTCGCCGAACCAGTCGAACTCGGTGAGGTTCAGCCACTGGTTGACGAAACCCGAGTCGATGGCGAATGCGTAGCGCCAGATGAACGCCGACACCACCGTGACGATGCCGTAGGGGATCAGGATCGCGGTGCGCAACGGCCCGCGGCCCCGGACGATGCGCAGCATCACGAACGCGAACCAGAATCCGAGCACCAACTCGATGGCAACCGTGACGACCGTGATCGCCAGCGTGGTGACGAAGTCGTTCCACCACAGCGGGTCGGTGAGGATGACGAGGTAGTTGCTCAGCCCGACGAAGCTGCGGCCCTCAGGGTCGGTCAACCGGAAGTTGTACAGCGACAACACCAGTGCGTAGCCCAGCGGGTAGGCGGTGACGAGGAGCATCACCACATACGACGGCAGGGTCAGGTAGATCCCGAGCCGGCGTTCGCCGCGGGCCCGTTCGCTGACCGCCGGTGTGCCGGGGTCCTTCTGGATGGGGGCTTCGTGAAGTGCGGTCACAGCAGCCGCCTCCCCGCCAGCACGTCGGCCATGAATTGATCTGTCCTTTCCGGGGTTTCAGCGTTGACCGAGGCGGGTGGGTGCCAGGTCTGCTGGATGGCGCCCGAGATGTCGGTATAGAACGGGGTCGGCGGACGGGGGCCGCCTTCTCCGATGGACTCCCGGATCAGGTCGGCATTCTCGTAGGTCTCCCGGATCTCAGGATTGTCGTACGACGCGGCGTACGGCGAGGGCTCACTCTCGTCGAGCATGTACTGGGTGGCCTTGGGCTCTGCGTTGATGCACTCCACCAGCGCGACGGCCTGGTCCGGATGTTTGGTGTAGGCGCCGATGCCGAGGTTCGCACCACCCAGCGGCGGCGCACTGGGCCGGTCCGGCGAGACCCTCGGGTAGCGCGCCCAACCGATGTCGTCGACGACCGCCTGCGGCAAGGTGCCCTCTTCGGCGGCGCTGCGGGCCGCCGCCAGCACGTAGGGCCAGTTGACCATGAACATGCCCTGATCGGATTGGAAGTTGGCGCGTGCCTGCTCTTCCGAGGCGTTGGACAGGTCGGTCGGCGCCGCGCTGGACCGGCCCAGGTTGCCGACGATCTCGGCGGCCTTCTCGCCGGGCGGGGTGGCCATGGAGGGTTTGGCGTTGCGGCCGGCCTCCACGTCCTGAAGCAACTCGCCACCGCCCGAGAGCACCAGTGCGTTGATCCACACCGTGTAACCCTCGTAGCGCTGCGCCTGGACGGCAATCTTCTTCTGTTGTTGCTCAGCGGCTTTGAGCATCTCGTCCCACGTGAACGTCGGACTGGCGGGGTCCACGCCCGCAGCGGCGGCATGAGACTTGCGGTACCACAGCAACTGGGTGTTGGACTTGTAGGGCGCTCCGTAAAGCGTGTCCTCCCACATGCCGGTCTCGACCGGCGCCGGGAGCATGCCTGCGGTGAGCCGGCTGGTCTCCTCCTCGGTGTACGGGCGCAGGAAGCCGGCGTTGGCGAACTCGGCGGTGAACACCACATCCATGCTGACCAGGTCGATCGACGAATCGCCTGCGGCGAGGCGGCGCACCATCTGCTCGCGTTGGGCGGTCGCGGTGCTCGGCAACGATTCGATCCGGACCTGGTAGGCGCCGTTGGAGGCCTCGGCGCATTGCTCCGCGCGGGCCACGGAGCCTCCGTTGTCGGGAAGGATGTACCACGTCAGCGTCGGGGGACCGCCCTGACTGCCGCACCCGGACAACAACGACGCCGCGATCAGAGGCGCGGTGGCCAGTGCGATCGCACGACGTCGTCGCCCGCGGGCGAACTGATTTCGTTTCATCACGTCCTCGTCTATGAAGTTGTGGTCTCCGATGAGGGCCACGGGCAGCACATTCGGTACGTGTGAGAGTGTGTCACACCTCACAGCGCTGGTGGGGCAGCGGTCTCAGCGCGGCGGGGCGGTGGATCCGCGGACCACCAGGCGGGTCGGCAGCGTGGTGACCGATGCCGGCGGTCCGGACGCATCCCCGTCGCCGAGCCCTCCGAGCACCACCCGGGCGGCGATCCGACCCTGTTCGCGAACCGGCTGGGCGACCGTCGTCAGATCGCTGAGTTCGGCGGCGGGATGGTCGTCGACACCGATCACCGAAACCTGTTGTGGTACAGATATTCCTGATCGACGCAGGGTGCGCAGCGCGCCGAGCGCGATCTCGTCGGAGTGGCAGAACACCGCGGTCGGCGGCCGGGAGCGGCTGAGTAGCGTCTCCATTCCGTGTGAGCCACCGTCGACACTCCACTTCACCGTGACCACAGTCGGGTCCGCGAGACCGGCCTCCTGCATCGTCTGGTGAAATCCGCGGATCCGGGCCTGATCGGTCGCCCACGGGATGTCGGTGTCGTCGGCGGCCTGGATCATCGCGATGTCGTGATGGCCGATCCGCAGCAGATGGCCGACGGCCTGCTGGGCGGCGCGCTCGTCGTCGATGCCGACCCACGGCCGGTGGTCTTCGGTGCGGTGGCCCCCGACGAACACGGTCGGCACCGCGAGTTGATCGAGCCGGGTGCGCTCCCGCGCGGACAGAGGGAGGGAGACCACGACCGCCGCGTCGACCTTGCGACGCAACGGAAGTGCTTCGAAGAACCGGTGACGGGCCGCCGATGTCGGAAGCGTGCACAAGATCAGATCCATACCGACGGTGTCGAATTCGTCGGCGATGCCCGCCAGGATCGTCGAGTAGAACCACGCATCCACCCGGGGCACGATGACCCCGACGCGGCCGGTGGGGCCGCCCGACAACCGTGAGGCCTCCGGCGACACCACGTAGGCGAGCTCGCGCGCCGCCGACAGAATGCGGTCGCGGGTGGCGGCAGAAACCCCGGACTCGCCGCGCAGGGCACGGGACACCGAGGCGATCGAGACGCCCGAGCGTCGCGCGACGTCGGTCATGTTGACGGTCTGCTTCGGAATCATCAGGTCGCAACACTATCTGAACGTAACTATTTACGTATGGACAATACAGATTGACAATATGGTGCTCCCGCGGGAATCTGAGTGAGAAAACGTTTACGCACCGTGTGGAGGAGTTCGCCCGTGGCCCCCGAAGAGTCGCCCTGGTGGCAGACCGCCGTCGTCTACCAGGTCTACATCCGCAGCTTCGCTGATGGAAACGGCGACGGCGTCGGCGACATCGCGGGTCTGCGGGCCAGGCTGCCGTATCTGGCGCGGCTCGGTGTGGATGCCATGTGGATCAACCCGTGGTATCCGTCGCCGATGGCCGACGCGGGGTACGACGTAGCCGACTACCGCGACATCGAGCCGGCCTACGGCACCCTCGAGGATGCGCGGGCGCTGATCGCGGAGGCGCACGCTCTCGGAATCCGGGTGATCCTCGACATCGTCCCCAATCACACGTCCGACCAGCACGCGTGGTTCCGTGCCGCCCTCGCCGGCGAGCCCGGCGCCCGGCGGCGCTACCACTTCCTGGCTGGGCGGGGTGCCGACGGTGAGCTGCCGCCCAACGACTGGCAGAGCGTCTTCGGGGGCCCGGCGTGGACGCGGGTGGACCGTGGTCCGCTGGAAGGCCAGTGGTATCTGCATCTGTTCGCTCCCGGCCAACCGGACCTGAACTGGGAGAACGACGAGGTCCGTGCGGAGTTCGAGGACATCCTGGCGTTCTGGTTCGACCGTGGTGTCGACGGTTTCCGCATCGACGTGGCGCACGGGCTGGTCAAAGCGGCGGGCCTGCCCGACGGGGCGGGCGTCGATGCGGAGCCGCACACCCTCCTGCAGGTCCAAAGCCGCCACCCCGCCTGGGATCAGGACGGCGTGCACGACATATACCGCGGCTGGCGGGCGGTGGCCGACCGCTACGCGCCCGAGCGGATCTTCATCGCAGAGGCGTGGGTGTCCAGCAACGCCCGGCTGGCCCGCTACCTGCGGCCCGACGAACTGCACACCGCGTTCCAGTTCGACTTCCTGCGCACCCCGTGGCGTGCGCAGATGCTGCGCGAGGTCATCGACGACGCGATCGATTCGGCCGCGTCGGTCGGCGCGCCGCCCACCTGGGTGCTGTCCAACCACGACGTCACCCGCACCGTGACAAGGTTCTCCCGCTCGCAGCCCGCCCACCTGATCGAGACGGACTGGGAGCGGGGCCGTTGGGAGGACGAACGGCCCGACCATGCCCTCGGGCGCAGGCGTGCCCGCGCCGCGGCGCTCGTGCAGCTCGCGTTACCGGGAACGGCCTACGTCTACCAGGGTGAGGAACTCGGCCTCGAGGAGGTCGAGGATCTGCCCGACGAGGCGCGTCAGGACCCGACGTGGGTGCAGTCCGGATTCACCGACGTCGGTCGGGACGGGTGTCGGATCCCGTTGCCCTGGACCGAAACGTCGGTGCCCTACGGATTCGCGGCACACCCCGCAGCGGTGACGTGGTTGCCGCAGCCCGAGCACTGGGCCGAGCACAGCGTGGAAGCGCAGGAGCGCGATCCGGGTTCGACGCTGAACCTGTACCGCTCCGCCCTGGAACTCCGCCCGACGATGTGGCGTGACACCGGGGACGTCAAGTGGCTTGAGGTGGCGTCCGACATCGCGGCGTTCGAGCGCGGGGGAGCGCAGTGCTGGGTCAACACCGGCGACGCCGGCGTGCCGCTGCCGGCCGGAGCGGCGGTGGTGCTGGCCTCGGAGCCCGGGGTCGACGGCATGCTGCCGCCGGACACCGCGGTGTGGTTGCGGTAGTTCCCGGCAGAAGAGGTCTTTATGCTCTGACCTCGGGGTCACGCGCGGAGCAATCCTTGGAGGGAGGACGACCACACCTGAAGGGGACACGAGGCGATGACCACGAACTTTCCGGACAGCGTGACCCTGCGGTCGGCGTTGTCGCTGGCGAATCGTGCGCCGTCAGTGCACAACTCACAACCATGGCAGTGGCGGGTGGGCGACCACAGTCTGCACCTGTTCGCCAACCCCGATCTGTTGCTGCCGCACATCGACCCGGACGCCCGGGACTTCATGCTCAGCTGCGGAACGGCGCTCAACCACTGTGTGGTGGCGCTGGCGGCGCTGGGTTGGCAGTCGAAGGTGCACAGGTTTCCCAACCCGGCTGATCCGAATCACGTCGCAGCGATCCAGGTGCATCGCTACCCAGCGGCGGAGCTCGACATCACCCTGGCCGCCGCGATCCCGCGGCGCCGCACGGACCGTCGCCACTACAGCCCATGGCCGGTGCCGCGGGGGGACATCGCCCTGATGGGCGCCCGGGCTGCCCGCGCGGGGGTGATGCTGCGCCGCGTCGACGACCTGGACGCCCTCAAACGCTTGGTGAACGAGGCCGCGTTCCAGCACCAGTCCGACCAGGGTTACCTGGCCGAGCTGGCCACCTGGAGCGGCCGGTACGCGTCGACGGCCGGAGTTCCCGCCCGCAATGTGCCCGACGGCGACGGCACCGGACCGATTCCGTTGCGAGCCTTCGCCGGTGGTGTGCTACCGCAGACCCCGAACACCGAGCCGGCCGACGACAACGCGGCGGTGCTGGCACTCGGCACGGTCGAGGACGACCGATTGTCCTGGCTGCGGGCGGGAGAGGCGACCAGCATCGTGCTGTTGACCGCAACGGCGCTCGGGCTGGCGTGCTGCCCCATCACCGAGCCGCTGGAGATCGCCGACACCCGCGAGGCGGTCCGTCGTGACGTGTTCGGCACCGACGGACATCCGCAGATGCTGTTGCGGGTGGGATGGGCACCGGTCAACGCAGACCCGCTGCCCGCGACCCCACGCCGTGACGTGACTGAAGTCATTGCCCACCTTGACGGGTCGCCCATCGCGTGAAGGGCGCCTGGTTGCCGCTATTCGCCGTCCGGCCGATGGTGGCGCTCGAGCTTGGACACGAACACCGCGGCCTGGGTGCGGCGCTCCATGCCCAACTTGGCCAGTAGCCGGGACACGTAGTTCTTGACCGTCTTCTCGGCGAGGAACATCCGGGCCGCGATCTGCTTGTTGGTCAGGCCCTCACCGAGCAGGCCGAGCAGCACGCGCTCCTGTTCGGTCAGGCCGGACAGCGGGTCGGTGCGCTCACCCTCACCGCGCAGCCGGGCCATCAGCGCCGCGGCGGCCCGGTTGTCGAGCAGGGAGCGGCCCGACCCGACGTCTTTGATGGCCTGGGCCAGTTCCATCCCCTTGATGTCCTTCACCACGTAGCCGCTGGCGCCGGCGAGGATCGCGTCGAGCATCGCCTCGTCGGAGGTGAATGAGGTCAACATCAGGCAGCGCAGGTCGGGAAGCCGGGAGAGCAGGTCCCGACACAACTCGATGCCGTTGCCGTCGGGCAGGCGGACGTCGAGTACCGCGACGTCGGGCTGTAGCGCAGGGATGCGCGCCAGCGCCTCGGCAACGGATCCCGCCTCGCCGACCACGTCGAGTTCGGGGTCACTGCTGAGCAGGTCGATCAGTCCGCGCCGGACCACTTCGTGGTCGTCTACCAGGAAAACCTTCACCATGTTGCGACGTTATCCCCCCAACGGGTCGGCACCCGATCACAGTACGTTGTGCGGTTCACACACCAGTATCGAACAATCGGTGTCGCGAAGGGCGGCGTTGCCGGGAGGTCCGACGAGAGCAGCCACGCCGCCGGGCCGGTTGCGGCCCGCGACCACCAGTTGCACGTCGCCCCCATGCGCCGCCAGATAGTCCAGAGTGTCGATGCGTTCGCTGACCGGGACGATCTCGACGTCGGGGTAACTGCGTTGCCACTCGGCGAGCCTGCGCTCCCATGCGGCCGAGGCGTGCGATCTGGCGTCTGGGTGCGTCCGTGCCGGGATCAGCACCCGCGCAGGTACCCGCCGTCGCTTCGCTTCGGCGAGACCGCGCTGCATCACGGCGCCGTCGGTGAACTCGATGACCACGGCACGGTCCCTGCGGTGGGGACGGTGCGAGCGCACGATTGCGACCGGGCAGAGTGCCGACGTCGCGAGTGCCACCGCGGTCGACCCGATCCGGCCCTGGGTGGAGTGCTTGAGTCCCCGGGCCCCGATGCACAGCATCGCCGCGGACCGGGCCGCCTCAAGCAGCGTCTGAACCGGTCTGCCCTGCAGGATCTCCACCTCGATCTTGACCGGCCGCTCGACCGACTCCACCGCGGCCAGTGCGTAGCGCAGGGCCACCTCTGCGGTGGCGATACTGCGCGCCTGGTCGTGCGGATCGACGGTGCCATGCTCGCCGGCGTCGACCACATACACCAACCGCAGCGGCATGTCGTGGTCGACAGCTTGCTCGATCGCCCACAGCGCGGCGTCGACACCAGCCGGCGACCCGTCGATACCGACCACGATGCACGCGCTCGGTTCTAACATGCTGCACCTCCGCGTATCTCGAGCACTTCCCGGACCGGCCGGCGGGGCGTCGGCGGCGGGGTGGCGTCCATCGCCGGGGCCAACCCCACCCGCACGAGGGCCTGGGGGATCGCCGTGCCACCGATCAAAGAAGCGAGGACGTCGCGCCCTTCGGGCACTTCGGTGACATGGGTGACGGTGCAGGTCGACATTCCCGCCATAGTGGCATCCAAAAGGACGGCCGACAACGCTTCACCACAACGTAATACGCTCTCGCGGGAGTCGTCCACTGTGGACAGCACCAGCACGCCGGCGCGGTCCTCGTCGAGGTGGCCGCGGCGTTCCGGCGACGCGGTGACCGGAAACGACCGTCCGATGTCCACCCGTTCGCTTTCGGTCGCCGTGATCAGCGCACTGCGCGGAATTCCTTCGCGTTCAGCGAAACTAGCTGTCCACCAATGTAATTCAGCATGGTAGCGAGCATCGTAGAGGCGCATCGCCTCGGCCAGGCGAGAGACTTCGGCCAATGGGCTGCGCAGGTCTTCGGCGACGACGTGCAGTTGCGCGGGACCGCGTCCGGCGGCGCTGGTCAATGTGTCGGTCAGCCGCTCCCAGTCCGGCGGCGCCGCCAGCGGAAGACGATCGCTGTGACGCAACAGGATCGCATCGGCGCGTCGCTTCTGCTCATATGAGACCTCGCCTGCGGCCGCGAACTCGATGGTGGCCAGGTGATGCGGATCGGCCGAATCGGGAAATCGCCGGACCGAGGTGTTCCAGCCGGCGGCGGTCATCGCCACCCGGAAATGGTCGAGCGCGGCACCGCAGCTCAGCAACGCCTGGCGCCCGGTGGCGTCGGCGGAGCGGATCACGCGCGCAGGGTCGACGTACAGATCCAGCCTGTGGTCGACGACCACCCACCGCCACGGTTGGCTGTTGTGAAGCGACGGTGCCCGGCAGGCCAACTGCAGTGCGTCGACTATCGCCTCGATCCGAATTCGTGTCGCAGGCATCCCGGCCCTCCATTCGGTTCACCAACAACAGTGCTCGCCGCAGCGTTCGGCTGACAGGGTCAATGGTCCTCATCCGCAGCGCGGATTCGCGGGCACTGTGGTGCACCGTTGGTGGCCGTCGCACGCACCGACCCAGCTGAAGTGCGGCAACGGCTTTCGCGGTGCGTGGACGATCTGCAGGAGGTCGTCCAGGACATCCGCACGACGATCTCCGGCCCGCGCGGCAGTTCCTCGGACGTCACCCGGTTGCGGCAGCGACGAGGCGGTGGCGGCGTCTACTGGCTCGGGGCTCCGCGCCTCGCTGCAGTACGTCGGCCCGTTGTCGGTCCTCGACGCGGCGCTGGCCGATCACGGCGAAGCTGGCGGTTCGACAGGCGGCCGGCAACGCAGCTCACCGGTCTCGTCTGTGACGGGAACGCCACTCCTTCACAACGGTTGGATAACGCCGGTTCTGTCGCGGCGGTGATTTCTCAAATTGTCGGTTGAGTAAGCCCAGTAACTACGCGGATGTAATTCGCGCGGCACGAACGCAGAAGGACTGGGAGCACATGTCACGGACGAAAAAGAGCATCGTCGTTGTCATGATGGGCAGCGCGGGATTGTTCTTGAGCGCCCCGCTGCTGGGCCCCTCCGCAAACGCGACCCCCACCCGGGGCGGCGTGCCCTGCGTGGGCATTCTTCAGCAGGTGATCTCCCGTCCGGGCGACATCCCCCAGGCGCTGACCGAAACGGCGCGGTCGTTCACCAACCCGGGGCAGCCCGCTCCGCCGGTCGTGCGGCCGCCCGCCAGCAGCTCGTCGTCGGTCGGAACACCGCCGGTGCCGCCGACCCCGCCTGGTTCGGTGGTCCGGCCGTCCTCGGGTGCCACCCCGCCTGTTCCGCCGACACCCGGGACGCCGGCGTCGACAACGACCGGGGTTGGGACACCGCCGGTTCCGCCCACGCCCCCCGGATCCACGGTCAGGCCGGCAGCGGGCGCGACCCCGCCTGCGCCGCCCGTTCCGGGAGTCCCCGCGGGGACCCCGATCGGTGGTGGCACTCCGCCGCTGCCACCGGTGCCGGGCGCCCCGGCAGGCACCCCGGTGGCCAACGTGGCGCCGCCGTCGCCTCCAGTTCCGGGCGTCCCCGTCATCGGCGACGGCGGGGCGGCGCTGCCTCCGCTGCCTCCGGTTCCCGGTGGACCCGCAGCGGTGCCCGCCGGTGTGGTGACGCCGCCGGCTCCTCCGATTCCCGGCGGGCCCGCGGCAATGCCGGCTGGTGTGGTGGCGCCGCCGTCTCCTGCGCCGCCGGGCGCACCGATCTTCGGTGAGGCCGGGGCGGTGCCGCCTC